>NZ_JACHMB010000001.1:0-5277500 GCF_014204795.1 Nonomuraea jabiensis
CCGACGCACAAGGCGTCGAACCCCCTCAAAGATTGTCCGGCGGCGACCTACTCTCCCACACCCTCCCGAGTGCAGTACCATCGGCGCAGAGAAGCTTAACTTCCGGGTTCGGAATGTAACCGGGTGTTTCCTTCCCGCCATAACCGCCGTAACCCTACGAAACAGCCGCTTGCTGTCTCAGAATCACATAATGGACGCGAGCAACAACTTAGAAAAGTCTGCTTTGTGGTCAAGTCCTCGGCCTATTAGTACCGGTCAGCTCCACACGTTACCGCGCTTCCACCTCCGGCCTATCAACCCGGTCGTCTACCGGGAGCCTTACCCCCTCACAGGGTGGGAGACCTCATCTCAAGGCAAGCTTCCCGCTTAGATGCTTTCAGCGGTTATCCCTCCCGAACGTAGCCAACCAGCCGTGCACCTGGCGGTACAACTGGCACACCAGAGGTTCGTCCGTCCCGGTCCTCTCGTACTAGGGACAGCCCCTTTCAAGTCTCCTGCGCGCGCAGCGGATAGGGACCGAACTGTCTCGCGACGTTCTAAACCCAGCTCGCGTACCGCTTTAATGGGCGAACAGCCCAACCCTTGGGACCTACTCCAGCCCCAGGATGCGACGAGCCGACATCGAGGTGCCAAACCATCCCGTCGATATGGACTCTTGGGGAAGATCAGCCTGTTATCCCCGGGGTACCTTTTAGCCGTTGAGCGACACCGCTTCCACACGCCGATGCCGGATCACTAGTCCCAGCTTTCGCTCCTGCTCGACCCGTCAGTCTCACAGTCAAGCTCCCTTGTGCACTTACACTCAACACCTGATTGCCAACCAGGCTGAGGGAACCTTTGGGCGCCTCCGTTACCCTTTGGGAGGCAACCGCCCCAGTTAAACTACCCACCAGACACTGTCCCCGATCCGGATCACGGACCAGAGTTAGACATCCAAAACGACCAGAGTGGTATTTCACCAATGACTCCACCCGAACTAGCGTCCGAGCTTCCCAGTCTCCCACCTATCCTACACAAGCCGTTCCAAACACCAATGTCAAGCTGTAGTGAAGGTCCCGGGGTCTTTCCGTCCTGCTGCGCGAAACGAGCATCTTTACTCGTACTGCAATTTCACCGGGTCTGCGGTTGAGACAGCGGGGAAGTCGTTACGCCATTCGTGCAGGTCGGAACTTACCCGACAAGGAATTTCGCTACCTTAGGATGGTTATAGTTACCACCGCCGTTTACCGGCGCTTAAGTTCTCACCTTCGCCAGCCGAAGCTGACTAAGCGGTCCCCTTAACGTTCCGGCACCGGGCAGGCGTCAGTCCGTATACATCGTCTTACGACTTCGCACGGACCTGTGTTTTTAGTAAACAGTCGCTTCCCCCTGGCCACTGCGACCCCCACCAGCTCCGAGTGCAAAACCCATCACCAGCAGAGGTCCCCCTTCTCCCGAAGTTACGGGGGCAATTTGCCGAGTTCCTTAACCACAGTTCACCCGATCGCCTTAGTATTCTCTACCTGACCACCTGAGTCGGTTTAGGGTACGGGCCGCCACAACACTCGCTAGAGGCTTTTCTCGGCAGCATAGGATCATCCACTTCACCACAATCGGCTCGGCATCACATCTCAGGATATATGCGAGGCGGATTTGCCTACCTCACTCCCTACATGCTTACCCCAGGACAACCATCGCCTGGGCTGGACTACCTTCCTGCGTCACCCCATCGCTTACCTACTACCCGATCGGATCGAGCGTTCACTCTGACCCCAAGCCCGAAGGCCCGAGCGAGCTAAGGACTCTTAGCATCACGAGGTTCGATATGGGCGCGTTGAAGCGGGTACGGGAATATCAACCCGTTGTCCATCGACTACGCCTGTCGGCCTCGCCTTAGGTCCCGACTTACCCTGGGCGGATTAGCCTGCCCCAGGAACCCTTGGTCATCCGGCGCGAGGGTTTCTCACCCTCGATTCGCTACTCATGCCTGCATTCTCACTCGCACAGCCTCCACAACTAGATCACTCTGCTGCTTCACCGGCTGCACGACGCTCCCCTACCCACCAACAACACTTGGCTGTCAGTGCCACGACTTCGGCGGTGTACTTGAGCCCCGCTACATTGTCGGCGCAGAATCACTTGACCAGTGAGCTATTACGCACTCTTTCAAGGGTGGCTGCTTCTAAGCCAACCTCCTGGTTGTCTCTGCGACTCCACATCCTTTCCCACTTAGCACACGCTTAGGGGCCTTAGTCGGTGATCTGGGCTGTTTCCCTCTCGACTACGAACCTTATCGCCCGCAGTCTCACTGCCACGCTCTCACTTACCGGCATTCGGAGTTTGGCTGACGTCAGTAACCTTGTCGGGCCCATCGGCCATCCAGTGCTCTACCTCCGGCAAGAAACACGCGACGCTGCACCTAAATGCATTTCGGGGAGAACCAGCTATCACGGAGTTTGATTGGCCTTTCACCCCTACACACAGATCATCCCCCAGGTTTTCAACCCTGGTGGGTTCGGTCCTCCACCCAGTCTTACCTGAGCTTCAACCTGCCCATGCGTAGATCACTCCGCTTCGGGTCTACAGCATGCGACTCAACGCCCTATTCAGACTCGCTTTCGCTACGGCTCCCCCACACGGGTTAACCTCGCCACACACCATAACTCGCAGGCTCATTCTTCAAAAGGCACGCAGTCACATCACACAGAAGCAAGCTTCTGTAAGCTCCTACGGCTTGTAGGCACACGGTTTCAGGTACTATTTCACGACCCCTCACCGGGGCACTTTTCACCTTTCCCTCACGGTACTCGTGCACTATCGGTCACCAGGGAGTATTTAGGCTTACCAGGTGGTCCTGGCAGATTCACACAGGATTTCTCGAGCCCCGTGCTACTTGGGATCCCCTCAAGGAGTCCATCCGATTTCGTCTACCCGGCTCTCACGGTCTACGGCGCCCCTTCCCAGAGGCTTCAACTATCAGAAGGATTTATCACTCCTCGAAGCAGCGGCAGCCACTCCAAGAGGGTCCCACGACCCCGGACATGCAACGCCTGCCGGCTATCACACACGCCCGGTTTAGCCTCATCCGCTTTCGCTCACCACTACTCACGGAATCACTCTTGTTTTCTCTTCCTACGGGTACTGAGATGTTTCACTTCCCCGCGTTACCACCAACCGCCCTATACATTCAGGCGGAGGCAACACCACATGACTGGTGCTAGGTTTCCCCATTCGGACATCCCCGGATCAACGTCTGGTTGGCGACTCCCCGAGGCTTAACGCAGCCTCCCACGTCCTTCATCGGCTCCTGATGCCAAGGCATCCACCGTGTGCCCTAAAAAACTTGGCCACAAAGATGCTCGCGTCCACTATGCAAATCTCAAACAACAAACAGCAACCGCATCCAAGCCCGGGAAACCCCGAACCCTTCAGCGGCCCTGTACTCCAGAAGAACCGAACAACATGCCCGTTTCCTCAGGACCCAACAGTGTGTCCAACCAGCCCCAGCTCCCTCACGGCCGTTCCCACTCCCTCCGAGGAGGGAGGTACTAACCCGCAGACAACCGAGCCTGGTTGAGTAGCCAGTGCTCCACTAGTGAGCTGTCACCCCACCACACACTCGGTGGTGACGGGTGAAGATGCTCCTTAGAAAGGAGGTGATCCAGCCGCACCTTCCGGTACGGCTACCTTGTTACGACTTCGTCCCAATCGCCAGCCCCACCTTCGACCGCTCCCCCCACAAGTGGTTGGGCCACGGGCTTCGGGTGTTGCCGACTTTCGTGACGTGACGGGCGGTGTGTACAAGGCCCGGGAACGTATTCACCGCAGCATTGCTGATCTGCGATTACTAGCGACTCCGACTTCATGGGGTCGAGTTGCAGACCCCAATCCGAACTGAGACCGGCTTTTAGGGATTCGCTCCACCTCACGGTATCGCAACCCTCTGTACCGGCCATTGTAGCATGTTTGCAGCCCAAGACATAAGGGGCATGATGACTTGACGTCATCCCCACCTTCCTCCGAGTTGACCCCGGCAGTCCCCCATGAGTCCCCACCACCCCGAAGGGCGTGCTGGCAACATGGAGCAAGGGTTGCGCTCGTTGCGGGACTTAACCCAACATCTCACGACACGAGCTGACGACAGCCATGCACCACCTGTCACCCAGTCCGAAGAGGCGCCTGTCTCCAGGCGTTTCCGGGTGATGTCAAACCTTGGTAAGGTTCTTCGCGTTGCGTCGAATTAAGCAACATGCTCCGCCGCTTGTGCGGGCCCCCGTCAATTCCTTTGAGTTTTAGCCTTGCGGCCGTACTCCCCAGGCGGGGCGCTTAATGCGTTAGCTCCGGCACGGAGATCGTGGAAGATCCCCACACCTAGCGCCCAACGTTTACAGCGTGGACTACCAGGGTATCTAATCCTGTTCGCTCCCCACGCTTTCGCTCCTCAGCGTCAGGTAAGGCCCAGCAAGCCGCCTTCGCCACCGGTGTTCCTCCTGATATCTGCGCATTTCACCGCTACACCAGGAATTCCACTTGCCCCTACCTACCTCTAGCCGGCCCGTATCCACCGCAGACCCGCAGTTAAGCTGCGGGCTTTCACGGCAGACGCGACCAGCCACCTACGAGCTCTTTACGCCCAATAATTCCGGACAACGCTTGCGCCCTACGTATTACCGCGGCTGCTGGCACGTAGTTAGCCGGCGCTTCTTCTGCAGGTACACGTCAACTTCGTCCCTGCTGAAAGAGGTTTACAACCCGAAGGCCGTCATCCCCCACGCGGCGTCGCTGCGTCAGGCTTCCGCCCATTGCGCAATATTCCCCACTGCTGCCTCCCGTAGGAGTCTGGGCCGTGTCTCAGTCCCAGTGTGGCCGGTCGCCCTCTCAGGCCGGCTACCCGTCGTCGCCTTGGTAGGCCACTACCCCACCAACAAGCTGATAGGCCGCGAGCCCATCCCCAACCGAAAAAACTTTCCACCACCACCCGATGCCGGGGGCGGTCGTATCCGGTATTAGACCCAGTTTCCCGGGCTTATCCCAGAGTCAGGGGCAGGTTGCTCACGTGTTACTCACCCGTTCGCCGCTCGAGTACCCCGAAGGGCCTTTCCGCTCGACTTGCATGTGTTAAGCACGCCGCCAGCGTTCGTCCTGAGCCAGGATCAAACTCTCCAAACAATGTCTCTTCGTCTGGATTGTGAATCCAAGCAATTTCCGTCAATCATGACGGGGATATGCATGTAAATCATGCACTGGCTTTTAACACACTGTTGAGTTCTCAAGAAACGGACGCGATCATCCCCGCCAAGATCTTGGCTCAGACCCTAGCGCGGAGGCGCACATTTCATTTCCTTCATCTTACCAGATCCGGACGATCCTTGTCAAACCGCCCGATCCGGTAGATTCCGGACTTGCCTCTCTCCGAGGCAACCCTGCTAACTTACTCCAACTTTCGGCGCTTGTCCAACCGAGCGGCTGGAAACGCCCGAAAGCCGGGAGTTGATCAGAAGGGGTGGCAGGGCAACCGCCCTACGTTCAAACTCTAGCAGCCCCGACGGCGTCGAAGGTCCATCTTCGGTAACGAATGGACCTTCCCCGCGTTCGTATGGTTCAAACCCCGAGCCCGGCAAGCTGTGCCTCGAGGCGCGCGATGTCCGCGGCGGCCTGCTCGGCACGGCTCCTGACCTTGGCGACCACGTCTTCCGGCGCCTTGGCCATGAACTGCTCGTTGCCCAGCTTGGCGGCCACCTGCGCGGCCTCCTTGCGGGCGGCCGCCAGGTCCTTCTCCAGGCGCTTGCGCTCGGCCACGACGTCGATGGCGCCCGCGGTGTCGATCTCCACGGTCACCCCGCCCACCGTGAAGCTCGCCGTGGCGCTGAACGACTCCGCCGGCTCCGTGAGCCGCAGCAGCGCCCGGATCGCGCTCTCCTGGCCGGCCAGCACGGTGTCCGACAGCCCGAGCCGGGCGGCCACCTTCTGGCCCGGCTTGAGCCCCTGGTCCGAGCGGAACCTGCGGACCTCCGTCACCAGCTCCTGCAGTGCCCCGATCTCCGCCTCGGCCGAGGCGTCGGTGTAGCGGGTGTCGACCTCCGGCCACGGGGCCGTCACGATCGACTCGCCGCCCGTGACGGCCCGCCAGAGCTCCTCGGTCACGAACGGCACGAGCGGATGCATCAGCCGCAGCAACGCGTCGAGCACGTGGCCGAGCACCAGCCGGGTGTGTTCGAGCCCCTCACCGAGCTGGATCTTGGCCAGCTCCAGGTACCAGTCGCAGACCTCGTCCCACGCGAAGTGGTAGAGCAGGTCGGACGCCTTGGCGAACTCGTAGTCCTCGAAGGCCGCGTCGGCGGCCGCCACCACGGACTGCAGGCGCGACAGGATCCACCGGTCGGCCGCCGTCAGCTCGGCCCCTTCCAGCGATCCCACGGCCGCGCCGTTCATCAGGGCGAACCTGGTGGCGTTCCAGATCTTGTTGCAGAAGTTACGGGACCCGGCCGCCCATTCCTCGCTCACCGCGACGTCGGCGCCGGGGTTGGCGCCGCGCAGCAGGGTGAAGCGGGTGGCGTCGGCGCCGAAGCGTTCGATCCAGTCGAGCGGGTCGACCACGTTGCCGAACGACTTGGACATCTTCTTGCCGTACTGGTCGCGGACCATGCCGTGCAGCGCGACCACGCGGAACGGCGGCTCGCCGTCCATGGCGTAGAGCCCGAACATCATCATCCTGGCCACCCAGAAGAACAGGATGTCGTATCCGGTGACCAGCACGGAAGTCGGGTAGAAGCGCTGCAGCTCGGGCGTCGTGTCCGGCCAGCCGAGCGTCGAGAACGGCCACAGCGCCGAGGAGAACCACGTGTCCAGAACGTCGGAGTCCTGCGTGTAGCCGGCGGGCGGCTCCTCGTCGGGGCCCACGCACACGACCTCGCCGTCCGGCCCGTACCAGACCGGGATGCGGTGCCCCCACCACAGCTGCCGGGAGATGCACCAGTCGTGCATGTCGTCGACCCAGTCGAAGTAGCGCTTGGCCAGCTCCGGCGGGTGGATGCGGGTGCGGCCGTCGCGGACGGCGTCGCCCGCCTCCTTGGCCAGCGGCCCGACGTTGACGAACCACTGCAGCGACAGCCTGGGCTCGACCACGGTCTTGCAGCGCGAGCAGTGGCCGACCGAGTGGAGGTAGGGGCGCTTCTCGGCGACGATGCGGCCCTCGGCGCGCAGCGCGGCCACGACGGCGGGCCTGGCCTCGAAGCGGTCGAGCCCCTGGAAGGGCCCGTGCGCGGTGATGACGCCGCGCTCGTCCATGACGGTGATCGACGGCAGGGAATGACGCCGTCCGATCTCGAAGTCGTTGGGGTCGTGGGCGGGGGTCACCTTGACCGCGCCGGTGCCGAAGGCAGGGTCGACGTGCTCGTCGGCGACCACGGGGATCATGCGCCCGGTGAGCGGCAGCTCCACCATCGTGCCGACCAGGTGCGCGTACCGCTCGTCAGAGGGGTGGACGGCCACGGCGGTGTCGCCGAGCATCGTCTCGGCGCGCGTGGTGGCCACCACGATCTCGTCGGAGTAGCGGATCGAGACCAGCTCGCCCTCGTCCTCGCTGTGCTCCACCTCGATGTCGGACAGCGCGGTCAGGCAGCGCGGGCACCAGTTGATGATCCGCTCGGCGCGGTAGATCAGCCCGTCGTCGAACAGCTTCTTGAAGATCGTCTGCACGGCCCGCGAGAGCCCGGTGTCCATCGTGAACCGCTCGCGCGTCCAGTCGACGCCGTCGCCCAGCTTGCGCATCTGGCCGAGGATCCGGCCGCCGGACTCCTCCTTCCACTCCCAGACCCGCTCGACGAACGCCTCGCGGCCGAGGTCGTGGCGCGACTTGCCCTGCTTGGCCAGCTCGCGCTCGACGACGTTCTGGGTGGCGATGCCGGCGTGGTCCATGCCCGGCAGCCAGAGGGTCTCGCGCCCCTGCATGCGGGCGCGCCGCGTCAGCGCGTCCTGGATGGAGTGGTCGAGCGCGTGGCCGATGTGCAGGACGCCCGTCACGTTGGGCGGGGGCAGGACGATGCTGTACGGCACGCGCGAGCTGCCCGGGTCGGCGGTGAAGTACCCCTGGGATACCCAGCGCTCGTAGCTCCGGGTCTCGACGTCGGCCGGGGTGTACTGGGTGGGCAGCTCTGGCGTTGTCACGGTGACCAATTCTAGGGAGGTGGGAAAGCAAAACGCCCCAGGGATCGACTCCGCCGGGGCGCTTGCCGTGGGTTTATGGGATCAGGCCGACTTTTCCCGCGGCGTGCGCTGCTGCTTGGCGGCAAGCTGGTCGCGGGGTACGAGCGTCGGGATGGCGTGTTCGAGCACGGACTCGCGGGTGATGACGACGCGGGCCACGTCTTGGCGCGACGGCACCTCGTACATCACCGACTGGAGCACTTCCTCCAGGATCGCGCGCAGCCCGCGGGCGCCGGTGCCGCGCAGGATGGCCTGGTCGGCGATGGCCTCGAGGGCGCCGTCGGTGAACTCCAGCTCCACCCCGTCGAGCTCGAGCAGCTTGCGGTACTGCTTGACCAGCGCGTTGCGCGGCTCGGTGAGGATCTGGATGAGCGCCTCGCGGTCGAGGTTGTGGACCGAGGTGATGACCGGCAGACGCCCGACGAACTCGGGGATCATGCCGAACTTCAGCAGGTCCTCGGGCATCACGTCGCCGAAGATGTCGGCCGTGTCGACTTCTTCCTTCGATCGGATGATCGCGTTGAAGCCGATGCCCTTCTTGCCGATGCGCGATTCGATGATCTTTTCCAGACCGGCGAACGCGCCGCCACAGATGAACAGCACGTTGGTGGTGTCGATCTGGATGAACTCCTGGTGCGGGTGCTTGCGGCCGCCCTGCGGGGGCACGCTCGCCGTGGTGCCCTCCAGGATCTTCAGCAGCGCCTGCTGCACGCCCTCACCGGAGACGTCGCGCGTGATCGACGGGTTTTCGCTCTTACGAGCGATCTTGTCGACCTCGTCGATGTAGATGATGCCGGTCTCGGCCTTCTTGACGTCGTAGTCGGCGGCCTGGATGAGCTTGAGGAGGATGTTCTCCACATCCTCGCCGACGTATCCCGCCTCGGTCAGCGCGGTGGCGTCGGCGATGGCGAACGGCACGTTGAGCATCTTCGCCAGGGTCTGCGCCAGCAGCGTCTTGCCCGAACCGGTCGGCCCGAGCAGCAGGATGTTGCTCTTGGCCAGCTCGAGGCCGTCGTCTCTGCCCCGGTCTCCCGACTGCACCCGCTTGTAGTGGTTGTAGACCGCCACCGAGAGGGCCTTCTTCGCCTTGTCCTGACCGATGACGTAGGCGTCGAGGAACTCGTAGATCTCCCTCGGCTTGGGCAGGTTGTCCCACTTGAGCTCGGAGGACTCCGAGAGCTCCTCCTCGATGATCTCGTTGCAGAGATCGATGCACTCATCACAGATGTAGACGCCTGGACCGGCAATGAGCTTCTTGACTTGCTTCTGACTCTTTCCACAGAAAGAGCACTTCAGCAGGTCTCCCCCGTCGCCGATGCGTGCCACCCCAGATACTCCTTTGCGTGGGACCGCCCTGCTCCTGCGAGAGCAGTGTCTCCGGACATCCTCCGGACTTGGCCGAACCGCTCAGGTTTCGACGTTACCGTCTTCTGGGCCCTCAGTGAGCCCCCTAGCGGCGAGTCGCACCGGAACGTGCCCTATTGGGCAGCGCTCCGGTGCGTCACGTCTCGTCTAGGAAGCCACGGCCTGAGCGCGCTTCTTCCTGGACGGGATGATGTCATCGATCAGACCATACGCCTTTGCCTCGTCCGCGTTGAGAATTTTGTCGCGTTCGATGTCCTTGCGGACTTGGGCGGTGGTCTTCCCGGAGTGCCTTGCCACGATGTCCTCGAGGAGGTTTCGCATGCGAAGGATCTCGCGGGCCTGGATCTCGATGTCACTGCCCTGGCCGCCACCCTCGGTGGACGGCTGGTGGATCAGCACCCGGGCGTTGGGCAGCGCGAAACGCTTGCCCGGGGTGCCGCCGGCCAGCAGCACGGCCGCGGCCGAGGCTGCCTGGCCCAGGCAGACGGTCTGGATCTCCGGCCGGACGAACTGCATCGTGTCGTAGATCGCCGTCATGGCGGTGAAGGAGCCACCCGGCGAGTTGATGTAGATGCTGATGTCACGGTCGGGGTCGAGCGATTCCAGCGTCAGCAGCTGGGCCATCACGTCGTTGGCCGACGCGTCGTCGATCTGCACTCCGAGGAAGATGATGCGGTCCTCGAAGAGCTTGTTGTACGGGTTCATCTCCTTCACGCCATATGACGTGCGCTCGACGAAGGAGGGGAGAACGTAGCGGCTCTGGATGTTCACTTCTCTGCTCCCCCTTAGGAGACCGGGCCCTGTGAGGGCACCTGCCGCGCGCTGCGGACCACGTGGTCGATGAAGCCGTAGTCCTTGGCTTCCTCGGCCGTGAACCAGCGGTCGCGGTCGGAATCGGCCTCGATCTGCTCCAGCGGCTGCCCGGTGTGGTGGGCGATCCGCTCGGCCAGCGTCTTCTTCACATAGAGCATCTGCTCGGCCTGGATGGCGATGTCGGCCGCGGTGCCGCCGATGCCTCCGGACGGCTGGTGCATCATGACCCGGGCGTGGGGCAGGCCATATCGCTTGCCCTTGGTGCCCGCGGTGAGCAGGAACTGCCCCATCGAGGCGGCCATGCCCATCACAACCGTGGAAACGTCGTTCGGTACGTATTCCATCATGTCGTAGATGGCCATGCCAGCGCTCACCGAGCCACCCGGCGAGTTGATGTAGAGCGTGATGTCACGGTCGGGATCGTCGGCCGCGAGCAGCAGGAGTTCGGCGCAGATGCGGTTGGCGATCTCGTCGTTGACCTCCTGCCCGAGCACGATGATGCGCTCCCGCAGCAGGCGCTGGTAAAGCTGGTCCTCAAGCCGGAAGGACGAGCCGTTCTCACGGCCTCGCGACTCAGGCTGATAGAAGGTCGGCGGGCTGGTCACAGCGTCACCTTCCGATGCGTCGTAATCGATTGGCTTTGCTTGTGACCTTAACGCGCGTCGCGCACAGCTCATGCCCGGTCCCCGTACTGTTCGCTGACGGCGCAGGTTCATCGCGCCCTCCCGCGGCGTGGCTCCCTGAGCTGCCGCGCGCGGCCTGCTGGGCGCTGGTCCGGCACCCTGAGCCCCGGCGGCGCCCTTCGGGTGCCCAGGAGCCTTCTGAGGGCCTTACACGGCCTGCATGCCTTTCTCCGGAAAGGCCGAAGCCCCCGGACCGGACGGTTCGGGGGCCTCGGAAAGAGCGGAACGGCGGTCAGGCCTCGGACTTCTCGCCGGCGGGCGCGTCCTCGGCGGCGGCCTCTTCCTCCACGACCTCCTGGCCGTTGATCTCGGCGTAGATCGCCTTGAGGTCCACCTCGTTGCCGTCGGTGTCGACGACCTTGGCGGCGTCGCCGAGCACCGACTTGGCCTTGTCACGCACGATCTCGACCATGGCCAGCGTGAGCTGGTCGTTGTCGGCGAGGTGCTTGGCCAGCTCGTTGGGCTGCACGCCCATCTCCATGGCGCGGCGCACGACGAAGTTGGTCAGCTCCTGCTCGGAGACGCCCAGCTCCTCGGCCTTGACGATCTTGTCGAGCACGAAGCCGACCTTGATCGCGCGGGCGGAGTTGGTCTCGAACTCGGCGAAGCGCTCCTCCTCCGTCGTCTGGTAGAGACGGAAGAAGGCGTCGCGGCTCAGGCCGCTCTCGGCCACCTGGTGGTCGAGGTTGTGCTTGCGGGCGTCGACCTCGGCCTTGAGCGCGCTGTCCGGCAGCGGGATGTCGATCTGCTCCAGCAGCGTGTCGAGCGCCTTCTCGCGGGCCTGCACGACCTGGTCGATCAGCTTGTTGCGGCGCGCCTGCTCGCGGATGCTGGCCTTGAGCTCGTCGAGCGTGTCGAACTCGCTGGCGAGCTGGGCGAACTCGTCGTCGAGCTCGGGCAGGACCTTCTCCTTGACCGACTTGACGTTGATGATCACGTCGGCTTCCTCGCCGGCGTTCTCGCCGCCGACCAGCTCGGTCTTGAAGCTCTTCTCCTCGCCCGCGGACATGCCCTCGAGCGCGGCGTCGAGGCCCTGGAGCACGGAGCCGGCGCCGACCTCGTAGGAGACCTCGCTGGCCTGCTGCTCCTCGATGTTCTTGCCGTCGATCTCGGCACGCAGGTCCATGACGACGAAGTCGCCGTTGGCGGCCGCGCGCTCGACGCCGGTCAGCGTCGCGAAACGCTGGCGCAGGGCGTCGAGCTGGGCGTCGACGTCCTCGTCGGAGATCTCGGCGGAGTCGACCGTGACCTCGAGCCCGTGGTAGTCGGGAACCTCGAAGTTGGGCCGGATGTCGACCTCGGCGGTGAACTCGATCTGCTCACCGTCTTCGATCTTCGTGACCTCGATGTCGGGCTGGGCGACCGGGAACACGTCGACCTCGTCGACGGCCTGGCCGTACAGCTTGGGCACCGCGTCGTTGAGGGTCTCCTCCAGCACTACCGCCCGGCCGAAGCGCTGCTCGATGATGCGGGCCGGAACCTTGCCAGGCCGGAACCCGGGGACGCGCACCTGCTGCGCGACCTTCTTGTACGCCGCATCCATGCTCGGGCGCAGCTCCTCGAACGGCACCTCGACAGTGAGCTTGACCCGGGTCGGGCTGAGCTCCTCGACAGCGGTCTTCACGGAATGGTCTCCTTGATCAAGCTACGAGTGATCGCGGGCGCGTCCATCGGTCACGGCACACGCGCCGCGCCCACATGAGCGGTGTTGGGCATGCTCCGCCGCGGCGGGATCCAACGCCGATGGCCAGTCTAGGGCAGATGCGTACCCAACAACGACGTCCGCGCCGTCACAAGTCGCCCGCGATCATCCGTAACCGTCCGTCAGAACTCGTCCGCGATCGTCCGCAACAGCTCGACCGTCTCGTCCGGAGTGGTGCTCACGGCGCAGAGCCGCTCCATCACCTCGGTGTATCGGTCCACGTCTTCACGTTTGTCGAGGTAAAGCGCGCTGGCCAGCTGCTCGACGTACACGACGTCGGGCAGATCGGTGTCGGGGAAGCGCAGGACGCTGAACGCCCCGCCTTCCGCGCTGTGCCCGCCGAAGCTGAACGGCATGATCTGAATCGTGATTTTGGGCTGGCGCATCAGGTCGATGAGGTGCTCGATCTGGGCCCGCATCACCTCGACGCCGCCTATGGGGCGCCGTAGGGCGGCCTCGTCGATCACGGCCCAGAACACTGGCCCGTCCGGCCTGTCGAACATCCGCTGGCGCTCCAGCCGGAGATCCACTCTTCTGGAGATCTCCTCGGCCCCGATTCCCGCCGATCCGGCGGTCACGACGGCCCTTGCGTACTCCTTGGTCTGCAGCAGTCCTGGCACGAACTGGACTTCGTAGGTCCTGATCCTGGCGGCGGCCTCTTCGAGGCCGACGTACGCCTGGAACCACGTGGGCAGGACATCGTTGAACCGGTGCCACCAACCAGGCTCGTTGGCGGTGGCGACCAGGTCGAGTACGGCGGAGCGGGCCTGCTTGTCGACGACCCCGTAGAGGGTCAGCAGGTCCGCCACGTCCCGCTCTTTGAACCCCACCCGGCCCAGCTCCATGCGGCTGATCTTGGATTCGGAGCCACGGATGAGGTGGCCCGCCTCCTCACGGGTGACGTTCTTCGCTTCCCTGAGCTTGCGCAGCTGGGAGCCCAGGAGGATGCGCAGCGCCGTCGGTCCGGAACCCGGCTGGTTCTGCGTCACTTTGCCTCCTATCAAGGTCCGCACACACAGTGACACCACATTGCCGGGTATGACAAGGTCTCAACCTCGTGTCCGATTAGCAGAGTTATGCCCCAAAACGCCGCTTGCTGCTGCACAATGCAAGTGCACGTGCATTTGGGTCTTGCAGGTGCAGCGATCGTGACCCATGATGGCTTAGTGCATATTGGGCCAAACATGCACTAAGTCGGGCTGAACGGGGAGGTATCGGCAGCATGGTGGAGGATCCTCTGGCCACTGCCGATGCGTTGCAAATCACCCGGGAAGTGGGCTTCGACCACCTCCTCATGGGCGGCAAGCCGTACACGACCTCGTGCCCGTTGCCCTTTCAGGCCGACTCCGTGAAGACGGCCAGGGACGTGACCCGCTCGACCCTCAAGGGCTGGGGCCTGCACGAACTCAGCGACGACGCCGCGCTGGTGGTGTCGGAGCTGGTGACCAACGCGGTGCGGTACGCGATGTACGCGGCCGGTCGGCGGGAGATCGAGCTCTTGCTGATGCGCGTACAGCCGCACGTGCTGCTGGCGGTGGCCGACCCCAGCGACGAGGTGCCGTGCCCCAAGGAGCCGGACTTCATCTCGGAGAACGGGCGCGGACTCTACATCGTCGAGACCTACAGCCAGTGCTGGGGCTGGGACCCTCTGGCCCGGGGCGGCAAGGCCGTGTGGGCGTTGTTCCGCACCGAGCCCTGATCGGTCCCGTTACTCGCCGGTCGCCCCGTCGATGCGCTCGCGCAGCAGGTCCGCGTGACCGTTGTGCCGCGCGTACTCCTCGATCATGTGGATGAGGATCCAGCGATGGGTGCATTCCTGCCCCCTGTGGTCGCCGACGGCGTCCAGCGGCCTGGCGTCCGAGATGGCGCGGGCGCGCTCGATCTCCTCCTCCCACGTGGCGAAGGCCTCTTTGACGGAGGCGGTGTCCACCTCCTTGAAGTCGGCGTCGTTGTCGCGGTCCTTGTCCCAGAGCTTGGGGAGGTCCTCGCCGTTGAGCACGCGGCGGAACCAGGAGCGTTCGACGTGCGCCATGTGCCGGACCAGGCCGAGCAGGGACAGGGACGAGGGTGCGGCGGAGCGCAGACGCAGCTGATCGTCCGACAGGCCCGCGCACTTGACGGCGAGGGTGCCGCGGTGCCATTCGAGCCAGTTGTTCAGCGTGGTCCGCTCATCGCCCGTGCGAGGGGGCGGGATCCGGGTGTCAGTCATGAGGTCCGACCTTATCCGGCCTTATCGGGCTCAGTACATCGAGATGTGGACGTGGTCGTAGTGGTTCTCGGTGATGCTGCCGCGGTCCGACATGGCCCGCCAGCCCGAGCCCATGTTGATGCGCTGCTTCCAGATCACGTACTTGACGCCGAGCTTGCCCTTGTTCTTGAGCGCCCAGTCGGCGATGCGGTCGCCCAGGGCGTTGTTGATGGCCGCGGGCATCGTGCCGCCGGTGCTCATCATGAAGTCACAGGCCCGCCCCAGCGGGTGCTCGCCGTCGGAGCCCGAGCGGAAGCAGCCCACCGTGTACGGCAGCTTGAAGTTCTTGGCCAGCTCCGTCTTCATCAGCCGGGTGCGGGCCGTGATGTTGTCCGAGCCCGTGGGCAGCTCGGGCGCCCAGCTCCCGTCGGACTTGCGGCCGGGGCCGAGCGGCACGAGGTCCTGGAGCTTCTTCTTGATGTCGTCGATGATGTCCTCGGCCTCGGCGCGCTGCTCGGTCACCGCCTTGGCGTCCACGCCGATCCGGGTGGCCAGCGCGGCGGCCTCGTCGGAGGCCCTCTTCTTGTCGTCGCGGGCCTTGGCCACCCCCTGGACCAGGGCCTGCTGCTCGGCCGTCAGCTGCTCGAGCAGGGCGGCGGCGCCGCCGTTGCGGGCCATCAGGATGGAGGGCAGCGACGGGTCGTGGCTCTGGTAGCGCATCCTGGCGAGGTCGCCGATCCGCCGCTCGGCGGTGTCCAGCGTCTTCTCCGCGGCCGCCAGCCGCTCCTTGGCCGCCTTGGCGGCCTCCTGCGCCTTGGCCAGCTCGACGCGCTTGAGGTTGTACTTCTCGATGAGCTTGTCGATCTTGCTGTTGAGCTGCTTGAGCTGGGCGCGGAGCTCGGCCTCCGACGGCTTGGGGGCCGCCGAGGCCGCGGTCGCCGGCAGGAGGGCGACGGCGGCGGCGGTGACGAGGCCGATGGCAAGAGTCGCGGGGGACGGAGCCGCCACGTGGATGTTCCTCTCCCTCTGCCGGCCGGGTTAGCTGACGGGTTCGGGCTGGGAGCTGCGTGCCCTACCACCGAAGTGGATTCACCCCAGGTGCTCATGGGTCCCCGGCTCCCGGGCGACTCGCCCGGGATTAGGCGTGTGCCCGCTGTTACGGCCGGCACAAAAGGGATATTAGTGGTAGATCACGAGTCACGCGACCCCCATTAGAAATCTAATAGTGATCTACTTGTGATCGAAGCATCCGCGCGGCCTCCTCCGGCAGCACGTCGTTCACGAAGGCCCCCATCGCGGACTCCGACCCGGCGAGATACTTGAGCTTGCCCGGCGCCCGCCTGATGCTGAACAGCTCCAGGTGCAGGTAGCCCAGCTCGCGGTCCTGCCGCACGGGCGCCTGGTGCCAGGCCGAGATGTACGGCATCACCACGCCGAACAGGCCGTCGAAGGCCCGCAGCACCGAGGTGTAGAGGGGCGCGAACGCCGACCGCTCCTCCTCCGTCAGCGCGGCCAGATCGGGCACCTGCCGGTGCGGGTAGATGTGCACCTCGTACGGCCACCGCGCCGCGGCGGGCACGAACGCCGTCCACAACTCGTTGGCGGCCACCACGCGCGTCCCCGCGGCCCGCTCGGCGGCCAGCACGTCGGCGAACAGGTTGCCCTTGGAGTAGCGCCCGGCGGCGGCGAGCTGGAGCTTGGTCCTGGGCGTGACGTACGGGTAGGCGTAGATCTGGCCGTGCGGGTGGGCCAGCGTGATCCCGATCTCCTCGCCCCGGTTCTCGAAGCAGAACACCTGCTCCACGCCCTCGATCCCGGACAGTTCGGCCGTCCGGTCGGCCCACGCCTCCATGACCAGCTCCACCTGGTCGTTGGAGAGCCGGGAGAACGACGAGGAGTGCTCAGAGGTGAAGCAGACCACCTCACACCGCCCCACTCCCGGCCGGACCTCACTCAGGCCCCCCACATCCGCATAAGTCGCGAAATTTCCGGAGAAGGAGGGGAATCGGTTCTCGAACACCACCACGTCATAGTCGTACGCCGGGATCTCCGACGAGCGCGTGTCCGACGACGGGCACAGCGGGCACTCGTTCGCCGAGCCCGTCGGCTGGAACGTACGCGTCTGCCGGTGCCCCGCCACCGCGATCCACTCCTCGGTCAGCGGGTCGTAACGCAGCTCGGAGGCCACCGGCCTGGGGTCGAGCACCCGCCGGTCGATCGCGCTCCGGTCGGCGTCGTCGCGCCGATCGAAGTAGATCAGCTCACGGCCGTCGGCCAGGTGGGTGATGGTGCGCTTCACGAGCCCTCCGCGATGATCAGTTCTCCGGCCCGTTCGGCCAGCTCCATGCGTGCGTCCTCAGGCAGCCCCGCGTCGCTGATGACCACGTCGGCCTCGGTCAGCTCGGCGATGGTGCTGATGCCGACCGTGTTCCACTTCGTGTGGTCGGCGGGGATGACCAGCCGGCCGGCGGCCGTCACCAGCTCCCTGTCGGTCTCCGACTCCAGCAGGTTGGGGGTGGTGAACCCGGCCCGCACGCTCATCCCGTGCACGCCGAGGAACAGCGTGTCCACGTGCAGGCGGCGGATCGCGGCCACGGCCACCGGGCCCACCAGCGCGTCGGACGGCGTGCGCACGCCGCCGGTCAGCACGACCGTGCGATCGGCACGCGGGTTGCGGTGGAAGACCTCGGCGACGGGGATCGAATTGGTGATCACGGTCAGCTCGGGGACGGCGATCAGGTGGCGGGCCAGCGCCCACGTGGTGGTGCCCGCCGAGAGCGCCACGGCCGTGCCCGGCCGGACGAGACCGGCCGCGCGGCGCGCGATGGCCTCCTTCTCCTGCTGCTGGCGGGCCGACTTGGCGGTGAAGCCGGGCTCCTCGGTGGAGCCGGGGCCGAGGGCGGTGGCGCCGCCGTGCACCTTCTCCAGCAGCCCGCGCTCGGCCAGCACCTCGAGGTCCCGGCGGATGGTCATGTCGGATACGCCCAGCTCGCGGACCAGGTCCGCGACCCGGACGCCACCGTTGCTGCGCACGCGTTCGAGGATCGTCTGCTGACGCTGCTGTGCGAGCACGCCCGCTCCTTCCAACAGATTCCACCAAATTATGACACGGAATTGTTGGGGAATGTTAGTTCGCGTGCTGCGCTTGCGCTGGTCAGCACGGGCGGGGAGGCTCGTGGCATAGCCGAGCATTGGCCCGATCACCGGAGGCGAGCTTATGGCCAGGCGCTCACGCAAGGGCAAGGCACGCAAGAAGAAGAAGGCGAACCACGGCAAGCGCCCCACGGCGCGCTGACCGGGTGGCCGCCTCTCGCGGCGGCCACCCCGCCGTCATCCCGGCAGCTCGGTCAGGGCCTGCTCGATGCGGTCCTGCGGCAGCGTGTAGTCCTCCAGGTGCCCGGCCAGGTAGCGGTCGTACGCGCCCAGGTCGAAGTGGCCGTGGCCGCAGAGCGCGGTCAGGATCACTTTCTCCTCGCCGCTCTCCTTGCACCGCAGCGCCTCGGCGATCGTCTCCGCGAGCGCGTGCGTGGGCTCCGGGGCGGGCACGATGCCCTCGGTCCTGGCGAAGCGGACACCGGCCTCGAAACACTCGCTCTGGGCGCGGGTGACCGCCTCGAACAGGCCCAGCTCGTACATGTGCGACAGCAGCGGCGACATGCCGTGGTAGCGCAGGCCGCCCGCGTGGATCGGGTCGGGGACGAACGCGTGCCCCAGCGTGTGCATCTTGAGCAGCGGCGTGAGGCCCGCGGTGTCGCCGAAGTCGTAGGCGTACACGCCGCGCGTGAACGACGGGCAGGCGGCCGGCTCGACCGCCCTGAACACCGTCTCGATCCGCCCGGCCAGCTTCTCGCGCAGGAACGGGAAGGTGAGGCCGGCGAAGTTCGAGCCGCCGCCGGTGCAGCCGATGACCAGGTCCGGCATCTCGGGCAGCTGTTCCAGCGCCTCCTCGCCGATCACGGTCTGGTGCAGGAGCACGTGGTTGAGGACCGAGCCGAGCGCGTACCGGGCGTCGGGCGTGGCGGCGGCCACCTCGACGGCCTCGCTGATCGCGATGCCCAGGCTGCCGGGCGAGTCCGGGTCGTCCGCCAGCACCTTGCTGCCCGAGCCGGTGACGGGTGACGGGCTGGCGTGGACGACGGCGCCGTACACCTGCATGAGAGAGCGCCGGTACGGCTTCTGGTCGTACGAGGCGCGCACCATCCAGACCTGGCACTCGAGGTCGAACTGGGAGCAGGCGAACGCCAGGGCCGACCCCCACTGCCCGGCGCCCGTCTCGGTGGTCAGCAGCCGCACCCCTTCGCGGGCGTTGTAGTACGCCTGGGGCACGGCCGTGTTCGCCTTGTGCGACCCGGCGGGCGAGACCCCCTCGTACTTGTAGTAGATCCTGGCCGGCGTGCCGAGGGCCTTCTCGAGCCGGCGCGCCCGGATCAGCGGCGTCGGCCGCCAGAGCCGGTAGACGTCGAGCACCTCTTGCGGGATTGGGACGAACCGCTCACCGCTCACCTCCTGGCCGATCAGCTCCATCGGGAAGAGCGGAGCCAGGTCGTCGGGCCCCACGGGCTCGCGCGTGGCCGGGTGCAGCGGCGGCGGAGGCGGGGCGGGAAGGTCGGGAACGATGTTGTACCAGTGGCTGGGGATCATCGCCCCAGTCTGCGCCGCTCACGCGCCGCGTTCCAGCATCACGCGTCGCGCGTCATGACGGCGAGTCGGCGGGGATGATCGGCCCTGACCACGACATCGGCCTCCTGCTGGGGGCGCGCCTCACGCTCGTACCGCTCGTACGCGGGCAGCCGCCACCGCTCGTCCTCGGGGGTCCCGCGCTCCAGCGCGCCCGCCGACAGCCACACGTGCACGCTCACCTCGAACGCCAGCCCCCGTCCCAGCAGCAGCGTCCCGTCCACGATCAGCACCCCGCCCGGGGGCAGCTCCTCGTACCTCGCCCGGTACGCCCGATCGACGCGGCTGTCCCAGAGCCGCGGCAGCACCCGCCCCGAGCCGCCCTCGTCCAAGGGCTCCAGCACTTCCCTCCGGAGCGCCTTGGCGTCGAGCCAGTCCTCGTAGAAGGCGTCCGGATCGGTCCTGCCGTGCTCCAGCCTCAGGGACGCGGGCCGCAGGAAGTCGTCCGCCGACACGCGCAGCACGGGCCGCCCGCGCAGCCGGAGCGGGGCGACGAGCTCGTCGGCCAGCGTCCCTGGACGCGCCGCCGGAGCCCCGTCCACGGCCATCCGCACCCACCCCGGCCGTCCGGCGGCCAGCTCGGCCAGCTCCTCGACGAGGCCGTCACGGGAGATCGCTCGCGCGCGCATGCCTACGATCGCAGGCCCGCCACGAACCGGTCCATCTCCGCGGTCACGTCCCTGAGGATCTCGACCGATCGGACCGGGTCCTCGAAGGTCTCCAGGCCGTGATCGGCGCCGGGGATCTCCAGGTACGGGTGGCCCAGCCCACGCGCGACCTCCCCGTCCCAGAGCCGGTCGGCGCTCCCGCCCACCAGCAGCGTGGGCGCCCCGGTGCGGCGCAGCGCCTCGACCACGACCTCATGCCCGAGCAGCGGGGTGAGCCAGATCGCGGGCAGCCCCCGCTCGGCGGCCAGCGGCGCGGCGAACGTGCCGAGCGACTTGCCGACCAGGAGCAGGCGCTCGGCCCGCTCGCCGTCGACGGCCTGCCGGATCTGCTCCATGACCCAGCCGGCCAGCTCCCCCGCGTCCTGGGTGGCCGGTGACTGCCACCAGACCTCCCGCACGGACCAGCCGTGCCGCCTGAGAACCGCGCCGGCGAAGTGGAGGAGGGGACGGGCCGGCACGTAACCCCTTCCGGGAAGCAGCACGGCCACCCGATCAGGATCGCCGTCGTGCCGCGTCGCAGCTCCGAAGATCCTTTCTGGCACCATCCCCCAAGGATAGGCACAGACGCGAAAACCGGACCGGACACAACTTCCTGAAAGAAGCCGAAAGGCCAGGTCGCTTTCCTCGCTGACCTGGCCTTTCGCCACCTGGAGCGGACGACGGGAATCGAACCCGCGTAGCTAGTTTGGAAGACTAGGGCTCTACCATTGAGCTACGTCCGCGCGAACCGGTCGAACTCTGGTCTAGACTTCATCCGGTCGTTAGGGCGTAAGCGTACCGGAGTCCCGGAGCGCATGCGCAATCGGCGAGGCGGGGCGTGGCGCAGCTTGGCAGCGCGCTTGCTTTGGGAGCAAGAAGTCGCAGGTTCAAATCCTGTCGCCCCGACCAGGACGAAGGCCACTTCCATCACGGAGGTGGCCTTCGGCGTTTCAGGCCGGTCAGGGCATGCGGGCGATCAGCGATTTGGGGGCGATCTGGCGGTAGGCGTCTGCGACGATCTCCGCGACCTCCGCCCAGTCCACCTCCACGTCCAGGTAGACCCCCAGCCACCCCCGGTGCCCCACGTACGGCGGGCGGAAGAAGCGCTCCGGGTCCTCGGCCACCAGCTCCGCCTGGGCCCCCGGAGGCGCGGCGCACCAGAAGGCGAGCCGGTCGTCGTGATGGTGGTCGGCGAACATCACGAACGTCTTCTTCCCCCGGACGAACCAGGTCGGCTCCCCGTGGCTGGGCCGTTCGGTGACCTCCGGCAGCGCGAGGCAGAGGGCGCGCAGCCGCTCCAGGGCGTCCACGGCGGGGGCGTCAGCCGGTCAGCGTGAGCGGGTTGACCAGGTCGGCGTAGACCAGCAGGCCGGCCATGATCATCATGGCGAACGCGATCACGTACGTCAGCGGCAGCACCTTGGCGATGTCCACGTAGGCCGGCTCCGGCCGCCGCATGATCTTCGCGTACGCCCGCTTGATGCCCTCCCACAGCCCGCCGGCGATGTGGCCGCCGTCGAGCGGCAGCAGCGGGATGAGGTTGAACATGCCGATCGCCAGGTTGAACCCGGCCAGCAGGTTGACGAAGATGGCGATCTTGTTCGTGCTGGACAGGTCGGAGGCGAGGATCTCGCCGCCCAAGCGGCCCGCGCCGACCACGCCCACCGGGCCCTCGGGGTCGCGGGCCTCGCCCGAGAAGGCCGCGTGCCAGACGCCGACCATCTTCTGCGGCAGGTTGACGATCGAGCCCGCCACCCGGCCCATCAGCTCGCCCATGTAGCCGGGGACCTGGCCGATGCTCTGCTGCTGCATGACCTCCGTGGGCCGCACGCCGAGGTAGCCGACGTTCTTGTCGATCTTCTTCGGGTCCTGCAGGTTGGGCCGGTCCTGGGCGATGAGCGTGACGTTGAGGGTCATCGGCTTGCCGTCGCGGATGATGCCGAGCGCGGCCGGGCCGGCGCCGTGGGAGCGGATCAGGCGGGTGGCGTCATCCCAGGAGGCGATCTTCTGGCCGTCGAAGGAGACGATGCGGTCGCCGGCCTTCATGCCCGCCTGGGCGGCCGGGCTGGGCTTGTCGGTGGGCTTGCACGTGGTGCGGTGCTCCGAGATCGGGATCACGCACGTTTCGGTCGCGGGCGACACGATCGGGGCCAAGGTGGGCAGGCCTATGCCGACCAGCAGGATGCTGAAGAAGACGAACGCGAGCACGAAGTTCATCGCCGGGCCGCCGGACATGATGATGACCTTCTGCCACCACTTCTTCCGGTAGAAGACCCGGTCCTCGTCGCCGGGGCGCACCTCCTCCTGCGCGGCCTCGCGCGCGGAGTCGATGAGGCCCTGGAACGGCCCGGTCGAGGTGCTCCTGAGCTTGGTCGGGTCGTCACCGGGGCGCGGCGGCAGCATGCCGATCATGCGGATGTAGCCGCCGAAGGGGATCCACTTGAGGCCGTACTCGGTCTCGCCCTTCCGCCGCGACCAGGCCGTCGAGCCGAAGCCGACCATGTACTGGGTCACCTTGACGCCGAAGATCTTGGCAGGCACGAGATGCCCGATCTCGTGCAACGCGATGGAGAACATCAGCCCGAGGAGAAAGAGGATGATCCCCACGATGTAGAGCCAGTTCATCTATGCGCGCTCCGTAGCCGACGACAGGGGTGGACGAACCGTCCGACAGCCCCAGAGTAGTCGAACAACCCCCGCTCCACGGCTTGCGCGCCATTTAGAGAGCATTGACAGTGCGCTACCAAACAATCACTCTGGGTGACGATGAAGGGGGACGTCTTGATTCAGATCCTGATAGCCGAGCACCTGCCCTTGGTCCGCCGCGGACTGCTCGCCACCCTGGAGGCCGAGCCCGATCTGCGCGTCGTCGCCGCGGTCGGCTGTCCCGAGGAGGCGGTGCGGGCGGCGCTGGCGCACGGGCCCGACGTGGCGGTCGTCGACCTCGACCTGCCGGGGCTGCCGGTGGCCGCCCGGCTCGCCGAGCTGGCGCCGCGCTGCGGGGTGCTGATGCTGTCGGCCCGCCCCGACCCCGGGCAGGTGCGCAAGGCGCTGGCCGGGCCCGCCCTGGGGCTCATGAGCCTGTGCGTGGGGCCGGAGCGCCTGGCCGAGGGGGTGCGCCAGGTCGCGGAGGGCCACCGGGCCATCGAGGCGGAGCTGGCCGTGGCCGCGCTCCGATGCGCGACGAACCCGCTGACCCGGCGGGAGCTCGACGTGCTGCGGATCGCCGCGGGCGGCGCGCGTTCCACGGAGATCGCCGATCAGCTCTTCCTGTCGGTGGGCACTGTGCGTAACCATCTGTCGCGGATCATGTGCAAGACGGGCGCCCGCAACCGTCTCGACGCCGTACGCATCGCGAGCGACTCCGGGTGGATCTGAGACGGGTCCGGTGGAGCCGCGCCGCTCCCCCGGGCCCGAACCCCTAGAGGCTCTCAGCACGGCCAGGACGCTGCCAGTGAGCACCGTCACGACCGCCCCGTGTGAAACGTCACGGATCTAGGGCCGCCAGATCAGCACCAGCGCGCAGTCGTCGTTATGGCCCGAGGACATGGCGTTGACCAGGGCCTTGGCGCCGTCGCGGAATCCGGACGGCAGCAGCCGCTCCGCCTCCCCGAGCAGCCGGTCGAGCCCGGCGTCGATGTCGCGGCCCGGCTGCTCGATCAGCCCGTCGGTGTAGAGCAGCAGCGCGTCACCCTTGCGCAGGGTGCCGCTGTCGGGCTCGCAGTGCAGGTCGGGGACGACGCCGAGCACCACGCCCTTGGCCGTGGCCACCTGCCAGTTGCCGGTGCCCGCGTCGAACTTCACCACCGGCGGATGTCCGGCCGAGGTGATCGTGTAGTCGCCGGTGTCGAGGTCGAGGCGTACGTGCACCGCGGTCACGAAGCCCTCGTCGCCCCGCTGCCGGTGCAGGTAGGTGTTGCACGCGGGCAGGAAGTCCTCGACCGAGCCGAGCAGCCCGCCGAACGTGCCCGACAGCAGCAGCGCCCTGGTGCCCGCGTCGACCCCCTTGCCCGACACGTCGACCAGCGCGATCTCGACGGAGTTGCCGTCGCGCATGGAGACCAGGAAGTCACCGCCGAACGAGGACCCGCCCGCCTGCTTGAGCACGACCTTGCCGCCCCAGTCTTTCGGCAGCGCGGGCAGCTCGCCCTGGCTCTTGAGCCGGTCGCGCAACTCCAGCAGCATCGCGTCGCCGCGCAACCCCTGGACGCCCAGCTTGCCCCTGGTGCGCGCCATGAGCACGGCCAGCACCGTGGTGAACCCGATCGTCACCATGAGCCCCAGCCCGACGCCGCCCACGCCCAGGGTGATCGCGATGTAGCCGAGCGCGACCCCGACCCCCACCAGCAGCTTGACCAGGCTGCGCAGCCGGAGCTGGAGGCCACCGAGCAGAGTGATCAGGATGAGCAGCGACGGCGAGAAGAATTCGGTCGACACCTTCGCCGCCAGGACGCCGATGACGAGCGCGAGCGTGGTCAGCGCGACGAGGAGGTTGCGCTCGCGGGCCAGCGGGCCGCGCCGGAAGAACCGCACGGCAGCCACCAGGAACGGCACCCGCACCAAGACCGCGCGGACCCGTGGCGGGATCAGCGGCGCCGGACGGGTACTCATGATGCGCCTGACTGTATCGGTCTGACCCGTGTTTGGGCAGCCCACTTGACCAAGGCCTTGATCATTAAGCACGTATATTGGGTGGCCGTCCCCCTTTGCCCGCTCCTACCGTGGACAGATGACGTATCCGATCCGTCCGATTGACGAGTCCGAGTGGCCGGTCTACTTCCCTGTCCTCGAAGAAGCGTTCGGCTGGACTCCGCACCCCCAGCAACGGGAACGGTTCAAGGCGGAGACCGAGTTCGATCGCACGCTGGCGGCCTTTGACGGCGACGTCATCGTGGGCACCACCGCCGTCCTGAGCCTCACCATGACCGTCCCGGGCGGCCGGCTACCCGTCGCGGGCGTGACGAGCGTCAGCGTGCTCCCCTCGCACCGCCGCCGCGGCATCCTGTCCGCGCTGATGCGCAGGCAGCTCGCCGACATCCGCGAGCGCGGCGAGAGCGTGGCCGCGCTCTACGCCTCCGAGACGGTCATCTACGGCCGGTACGGGTACGGCAGGGCCTCGCACGAGCTGTCGTTCCACATCAACAAGGCCGGCTCGGCGTTCGTCAAGAACGCCCCCGCGGACCCCTCGCTCAGGATCAGGGTGGCCACGCCCGCCGACGTCCGCCCCGACCTGGAGCGGGTGTTCGCCTCCGTCGCGACCCGGCGCCCGGGCCGCTATGACCGTCAGCCGCACGCCTGGGACGCGGTGCTGGCCGACGAGGAGTTCGACCAGCGCGGCAACGGGCCGCTGCGCTCGGTGCTCGCCGAGGACGACGGCGGCGTGCGCGGCTACGCGCTGTTCCGGATCAAGGGGGGCTGGGAGGCCAACGGCCTCCCCGCGGGGGAGCTGAAGCTGCAGGAGCTGGAGGCGACCGATCCGGCGGCCTACGCCCTGCTCTGGCGCAACGTCCTCGACCGCGACCTCGTCGCCAAGATCGAGGCGGGCAGCAGGCCGGTGGACGACCCGCTGATCGCGCTGATCGCCGACCAGCGCCAGCTCCGCGCCGGCTGGGCGGACGACCTGTGGGTACGCGTGGTCGAGGTCGACAAGGCGCTGGCCGCGCGCGCCTACTCGGCGCCGGTGGACGTGGTGATCGAGGTCGAGGACGACGTGTGCCCGTGGAACGCCGGACGCTGGCGGCTGACCGCCGACCCGACGGGCGCGGAGTGCAAGCAGGTCGAGGACGAGCCGGACGTGACGCTGCCGGTGGCCGCGCTCGGCTCGGCGTACCTGGGCGACGGCCTGCTCGTGGAGTCGCTGGAGGCCGGCCTGCTGCGCGAGCACTCGAGCGGCTCGGTACGGGCGCTGGCCACCGCGATGTCGTGGAACCCGAAACCGTGGTGCGGCCTCGTCTTCTGACGAGGTTGGCGTAAGGTCGAACGCATGGCATTGCAGAGCCTGCAGATCACCGCGACCATCGCCATGCGTGCCCGCGACGTGTCGAAACCGTCGAAGGAGCAGCAAGAGGCCGCCGACCGGCGGCCTCTTCGCGACGAGATGCCCAGGCGCGACGCCAAGCGGAAGAGCTAAGGCATAGGGCCAGGGCTAGGGCTAGGGCAGGGAGGGCAGCTGGCCGATCGTCTCGTACGTGGTCAGCTGCGCGATGCGCCTGCTGTGGCGCTCGCTGCCGGTGAACGCCGTGGCCAGGAAGACCTCCACGAACCTGGTGGCGTCCTCGGTGGAGTGCATGCGCGCGCCGATGCTGACCACGTTGGCGTTGTTGTGCTCGCGGGCCAGGCCGGCCGTCTCCTCACTCCAGGCCAGGGCGGCGCGGATGCCGCGCACCTTGTTGGCGGCGATCTGCTCGCCGTTGCCCGAGCCTCCGATGACCACCCCCAGGCTGCCGGGGTCGCCCGCGACGCCCTCGGCCGCGCGCAGCACGAACGCGGGATAGTCGTCCTCGGCGTCGTAGACGAAGGGACCGCAGTCGGTGACCTCGTGACCGTGGTCTTTCAGCCAGGACACGAGGTGGTTCTTGAGCTCATAGCCGGCATGGTCGGCACCGATGTAGACACGCACCCGCCCAGTCTTCCACAGCCCCCGCGGATGAGCCTCGCTGGCTAGAGTAAGGACCTCTACCGTTGTCCAGTCCTTACGAAAGTAGATGCCCATGCGTGAGATCCGCGTCATCGGCGACCCGGTGCTGCGCACTCCCGCCGATCCCGTGACGGATTTCGACCGCGAGCTGCGCCGGCTGATCGACGAGATGTTCCAGGCCATGTACGCGGTCAACGGCGTGGGCCTGGCCGGCCCGCAGATCGGCGTGTCGCGCCGGCTGTTCGTGTACGACATCGCCGGGCGCAAGGGTCACGTGCTCAACCCGGTGCTGACCGTCGACGACCCGGAGGAGGTGACGGACGAGGAGGGCTGCCTGTCCGTGCCCGACCGGCAGACGCGGCTGCCGATCTACGCCCCGGTGGCGCGCGCCGCGGGCGTGACCGTCGAGGGCATCGACCGGCTCCAGCGTCCGGTACGGATCAAGGCCCGCGGATCGCTCGCGCGCTGCTTCCAGCACGAGACCGAGCACCTCGACGGCAAGCTGTACGTCGACCGCCTGCCCAGAAACGAGGCGCGCAAGATCATGCTCAGAGCGTAGGTTGAGCGCATGAGCATACTTTCTGGGAAAGGTGCGTTGGTCACAGGAGGATCCAGAGGAATCGGCAAGGCCATCGTGGAGCGGCTGACCGCCGACGGGGCAGAGGTCGTCTTCTGCTACGAGCGTTCGGCCGAGGCCGCGGAGCAGGTCGCCAAGGAGACGGGCGCGCACGCCGTGCAGGCCGATCTGGGCAGCAGGGAGGATCTGGCGCGGCTGTTCGGCGAGGCCGAGTCGCGGCTGCCCGGGCTCGACATCCTGGTCAACAACGCCGCCGTCGTGCTCGGGCAGAAGGCCATGGCGGAGATCACGGACGAGGAGTACGACCGGGTGTTCGCGGTCAACACCCGGTCGGTCTATCTGGCCATGCAGTGGGCCGCGCGGGTGATGCGCGACGGCGGGCGCATCATCACCATCTCCACGCTCAACACCAAGGTGCCCGCTCCCGCCCTGACGCTCTACTGCGGCAGCAAGGGGGCCGTCGAGCAGTTCGCCAAGGTGGCGGCTCGGGAGCTGGGCGGGCGCGGGATCACCGTCAACGTGGTCTCGTCCGGCGCCACCGACACGGACATGCTGCGGGGGGCCAACCCGCCGGAGGCGCTGCAGCAGACGGCGGCGATGACGGCGCTGCAACGGCTCGGGCAGCCCGACGACATCGCCTCGGTGGTCGCCTTCCTGGCGGGGCCCGACTCGCGCTGGATCACCGGCCAGAACCTGCTCGCCGCAGGCGGCCTGCTCGTCTGACCCACCCCTGACCCGGCGCCGCCCTCCCCACAACCCGGGGGCGGCGCCCCTCACGGATCCCCCACCCCGACCGCACCTCACCGCCCCTCACCACCTCCCGCCGGACGCCCGCCGAACGACACGGCGCGGGACGGGCCACGTTGCAGGCCAGGCGGGCGGTGGCACAGGGGGGCACGGAGCCGGGCGGGCACAGCACGATGAGCGCGGTGGGAGCGCGGGCGCGGCGCGGGCGCGGTAGGTGGCGGGGCCGGGCGCGCGGCGGGCAAGGCGCGGGCACGGTGCGGTGCGAGGGTGTTACAGCTGCATGGCCTTGGTTTCGAGGTATTCCTCCAGGCCGTGCTCCCCCAGCTCCCGCCCCACCCCCGACTGCTTGTACCCCCCGAAGGGCGCCAGTGGGTTGAAGCGGCCGCCGTTGATGGCCACCTGCCCCGTGCGCAGCCGCCGGGCGACGGCGATCGCGTGGTCCTCGGTGGCCGCCCAGACCGCTCCGGCCAGCCCGTACTTCGTGTCGTTGGCGATCGCGACGGCCTGGTCCTCGCTCGTGTACGGGATCAGCGACAGCACCGGCCCGAAGATCTCCTCCTGCTCGATCGTCATCCCCGGCTCCACCGCCGCGAACACGGTGGGCTCCACGTAGTAGCCCCGCTCGTGGGGCGGCTCGGTGCCGCCGGCCACCAGCCGGGCGCCCTCCTCCTGGCCCCGGTTGATGTAGCGGACCACGCGGTCGCGCTGGGTGGCGGAGACCAGGGGGCCGATCCTGGTGGACTCGTCGAAGGGGTCGCCGACGGTGTAGCCGCGCGCCGCCTCGACGGCCAGGCGGACGGCCTCGTCGTACTGGTCGCGGTGGACGATCATCCGGGTCCACGCCGAGCAGGTCTGGCCGGCGTTGACGAAGCAGTTGGCGACGCCGACCTTGACGGCCAGCGCCAGGTCGGCGTCGGGGAGGATGATGTTCGCCGACTTGCCCCCGAGCTCGAGCGCGACCCGCTTGACGGACTCGGCGGCGAGCGCGGCCACCCTGCGCCCGGCGGCGGTCGAGCCGGTGAAGGAGACCATGTCGACCTCGGGGTGGGCGGCCATGGCCTCGCCGACGACCGGGCCGCGCCCGCTGACCAGGTTGAAAACGCCCGGCGGCAGGCCCACCTCGGCGAAGATCTCCGCCAGCGCGTACGCCGCCAGCGGCGCCACCTCGCTCGGCTTGAGCACCACGGTGCAGCCGGCGGCCAGCGCGGGGGCCACCTTGCAGACGATCTGGTGCAGCGGGTAGTTCCACGGCGTGATCGCGGCGACCACCCCGATGGGCTCCTTGACCACCATCGAGTTGCCGACGCGTGACTCGCGGGGGTGGGTCTCGGCCAGCTGGGCGTAGGAGGACAGCACGGTCGCCGGCATGAGCGTCTGCACCTTGCGCGCGAAGCCCAGCGGCGCCCCCATGTCGGTGGCGATCGTCTTGGCGATCTCCTCGGAGCGCTGCTTCAGCAGCTCGGCGGCGTCACCGAGCAGCTTGCCGCGCTCCGAGGCGGCCGTCTCCGACCAGCCGGGGAAGGCCTTTCGAGCCGCGCCGGCGGCCGACTCGACGTCGTCGGGAGATCCCGCGGGCACGCGATCGATGATCTCTTCCGTGGCCGGGTTGACGACGTCGATGGACTCGTCCGACGCAGAAGCGGTCCAGGAGCCGCCGATGTACAGCTGACGCATGGCACCATCCTGTCAGGAGCTCAGGTGGCGGTGACGAGGCTTGCCCTGATGCGGGATAAGTCTTCTCCACCGCAAGCAGCGTTCTTCCGTCAGCGTACGATGATTGCCCCTTGAAGAATGAGAGGGTTAGTCGAATTCGGGGCGCTTGGTCCGGCTGCGCTTAAGCTCGAAGAAATCCTCGAAGGACGTGACGGCGAGCACGCCGTCCCAGAGCCGGCCCGCGTCCTCACCCTTGATGATCTTGGTAATTACCGGCCCGAAGAAGGCGTTCGCGCCGACCCGGATGACCGGAGTGCCGACCTCCTGGCCGACGAGGTCGATGCCCTCGTTGTGGGAGGTGCGGATGGCCTCGTCCCATTCGTCGGAGTCGATGGCGTCGATGAGCTCCTTCTCGAGCCCCGCGCCCTCGAGCGCGCCCGCGATGACCTCGCGCAGGCGCTCCGGATCCCTGCCCAGGCCCTGGTTGTGCAGGCGGGTGCCGAGCTCGGTGTAGAGCGGGCCGAGGATCTGCTCGCCGTGCTTGGCGGCCGCGGCGGCGACCACCCGGACGGTGCCCCTGGCCCGCTCGGTCGACTTGCGGTACTCATCCGGGATGTCTTTGTCCGCGTTGAGGACGTAGAGGGACATGATGCGCCAGCGCGGCTCGATGGGACGGACCTTCTCGACTTCGAGAAGCCATCGTGACGTGACCCATGCGAAGGGACAGGCAGGATCGAACCACAGATCCACGGGAATCTTTTCGCTCATGTGGACCCGTAACCTGAGGTGGATCGGGTCCTATTCCCAGCGTGGCACGATACGGACAAAGTTCGGTGAAGTGGTGAAAAGGAGCGCAACTTGGCAGGCAATCTGACCCGGGACGAGGCTCGCGAGCGCGCCCGGTTGCTGAAGGTCGAGTCGTACGAGGTCGCACTCGACCTGACCGAGGGGGAGGAGCGCTTCGAGAGCGTCACGACGGTCCGTTTCGGCAGCGCCCGGCCGGGCGCGTCCACCTTCATCGACCTGCACGGCGCCCATGTGCGCAAGGTGACGCTCAACGGCGAGGACCTCGACGTGTCCGCCTACGACGAGGAGAAGGGCCGCTTCCCCCTCCCGTCGCTGGCCGAGTCCAACGAGCTGCGCGTGGACGCCGACTGCAGCTACATGCGCACCGGCGAGGGCCTCCACCGCTTCGTCGACCCGGTGGACAAGAAGGTCTACCTGCACAGCCAGTTCGAGACGGCCGATGCGCACCGCATGTACGCCTGTTTCGACCAGCCCGACCTCAAGGCCACCTTCCAGCTCACCGTGCTGGCCCCGGCCGACTGGGAGGTCGTCTCCAACGCGGCCGCCTCGGCGGTCGAGGAGCTGCCGGAGCAGGGCGGCAGGCACGGGGCGGTGGCACCGGCCAGGCGGTGGGAGTTCCCGCCCACGGCGGTCATGTCGACGTACATCACCGCGCTGGTGGCGGGGCCGTACCACAAGGTGACCTCGGAGCACGACGGCATCCCGCTGGGGATCTACTGCCGGGCCTCGCTGGCCGAGCACCTCGACGCCGACAAGATCCTCGAGGTCACCCGGCAGGGCTTCGACTTCTTCCACAAGGTGTTCGGGGTGCGCTACCCGTTCGGGAAGTACGACCAGTGCTTCGTGCCGGAGTTCAACGCCGGCGCCATGGAGAACGCGGGCTGCGTGACGTTCCTGGAGGACTACGTCTTCCGCTCCCGGGTCACCGACGCGGTGGTCGAGCGGCGCGCCGAGACGATCCTGCACGAGATGGCGCACATGTGGTTCGGCGACCTGGTCACCATGCGCTGGTGGGACGACCTGTGGCTGAACGAGTCGTTCGCCACCTACATGTCCGTCCTGGCCCAGGCCGAGGCCACCAGGTGGGGCAAGGGCGCGTGGACCACGTTCGCGAACGTCGAGAAGGCCTGGGCCTACCGCCAGGACCAGCTCCCCTCGACCCACCCCATCGCCGCGGACATCCCGGACATGCAGGCGGTCGAGGTCAACTTCGACGGCATCACGTACGCCAAGGGCGCCTCGGTGCTCAAGCAGCTCGTGGCCTACGTCGGCCTGGACAACTTCCTGGCCGGCGTGCGCGACTACTTCGCCGAGCACGCCTGGGGCAACACCGAGCTGAAGGACCTGCTCAACGCCCTGGAGCGGACCTCAGGCCGCGACCTGTCGTCCTGGTCGAAGGAGTGGCTGGAGACGTCCTGGGTCAACACGCTGCGGCCCTCGTTCGAGGTGTCCGATGGGCGCTTCACCAGCTTCGAGGTGCTGCAGGAGGCGCCCGCGGAGCACCCGACGCTGCGTTCGCACCGGGTCGCGGTCGGCCTGTACTCGCTGGTGGACGGCGAGCTGAAGCGGACCAAGCGGGTCGAGCTGGACGTGGTCGGCCCCCGTACGAGCGTGGCCCAGCTCGTCGGCGAGGAGCAGCCGGACCTGGTGCTGCTCAACGACGACGACCTCACCTACGCCAAGATCCGCCTCGACGACCGCTCGATGCGGACGCTGGTCGACGGCGGCATCGCGGCGTTCACCGAGTCGCTGCCGCGCGCCCTGTGCTGGTCGGCGGCCTGGGACATGACCCGTGACGGCGAGATGGCCACGCGCGACTACGTCAGGCTGGTCGTCTCGGGCGCCGGCACGCTCAAGGACATCACGGTCCTGCAGGCGGTGCTGCGCCAGGCGCGCATGGCCGTCCAGCAGTACGCCGACCCGGCCTGGCGGGCCGAGGGCCTGGCGCTGCTGGCCGCGGAGCTGCGCAAGCAGCTCGGCCAGGCCGCGGCGGGCTCCGACCACCAGCTCGCGTTCCTGCAGGCGTTCGCGCCGGTGGCCACCTCCGGCGCCGACCTCGACCTGCTGCAGCGCATCCTCGACGGCTCCGAGGTGCCCGAGGGCCTGAGCGTGGACGCCGACCTGCGCTGGTCGCTCGTGCACGCGCTGGTCACCGGCGGCCGGCTGGGCGAGGCCGACATCGACGCCGAGCTCGAGCGGGACCCTACGGCCACGGGTGAGCGGTCGGCGGCGCAGTGCCGGGCCGCGATCCCGACGGCCGAGGCCAAGGCCGCCGCCTGGGAGCGGGTCGTGGGCGGCAAGCTGGCCAACCACATCGCGCGTACGACGATCTCCGGGTTCCAGGACCCGCACCACCCCGAGCTGCTGGCGCCGTACCGGGAGAAGTACTTCGCCGAGGTGGGGCGGATCTACCGGGAGTGGACGTTCGACCAGGCGTCGACGTTCGCGGTGGGGTGCTTCCCCGCGCTGCTCATCGAGCCGGAGACCGTCCGGGCCGCGCAGGACTACCTGGAGGCCGAGCAGCCGCCGCAGGCGCTGCGGCGGCTGATCCTGGAGGGCGCCGACGGCGTCAGCCGGGCGCTGCGCAACCGGGAGAAGGACGCCGCGTCCGCCTGACGCGCCGTTTCGACAGAGGACCCCTGCCTCCGGCGGGGGTCCTCTCGCGTTTCCGGGGGTTGACAGGCACGCGAGCGAGGGGGATATTTCGGGACTAACTTTACTCCCGAAGAAAGTCCCTCATCGCATGGTAAGCACCGATCGCGGAGACCTCACCCGGACGGCGATCCTCGCCCTGCTGGGCACCGTCGGGCCGCTCAGCCGCAGCGAGATCGCGCGCCGGCTCGACCTCAGCCCGGCCACCGTCACGCAGCTCACGCGGGAGCTCATGGGGCACGGGATGCTCGAGGAGCTCGACCTGAAGCCGTCGCGCGGCGGGCGGCCCGCCGTGCGGCTGGGGCTGGTCGGGAGCGCGGGGCGGGCGCTGGGCGTCAAGGTGACGGCCGACCATCTGGTGCTCGTCGACGTGCGGCTCGACGGGGAGGTGCTGGGCTCGTGGGAGCGGCCCTTTGACCCGTCCGCGCCCGACGCGCTCGACGCGCTGGCGGGGGCGATCTCGTCCGTGGTGGCGGAGAGCTCGGCCGACGAGCGGACGCCGCCGCTGCTCGGGATCGGGGTCGGGGTGCCGGGCAGCGTGGATGACCAGGCGGCCGGGACGGTGAACGCCCCCACGCTCGGGTGGCGGGCCATGGCGGTGGGCGACTGGCTGCGGCGGCGGCTCGAACTGCCGGTGCTGGTGGAGAACGACGTGAACGCGCTGGCGGCGGCCGAGCGGCTGTACGGGCGGGGGCGTACGCACCGGGACTTCCTCGTGGTGACGATCGGGCGCGGCGTGGGCGCGGCGATCGTGGCGGACGGGCGGGTGTACCGGGGGGCGCGCGGCGGCGCGGGCGAGTTCGGCCACCTGCCGGTGGACCCGGGCGGGCCGGTGTGCGGATGCGGGGCCCGGGGCTGCCTCGAGGCGTACGTCGGCGCCGCCGGCCTGCTCGCCTCGGCCCGGGCCAGGAACGTCCACCTCGACCTGCCGGCGCTCGGCCGGGCCGCCGCCGGGGGCGACGCGGGAGCGCGGGAGGTGTTCGCCGAGGCCGGGGCCATCCTGGGGCGGGCCACCGCCGGGCTCATCAACGTCGTCGACCCCGAGGTCGTGGTGGTGCTCGGCGAGGGGACGGCCGACTGGCCGCTCTGGCGGGCGAGCTTCGACGCGGCGCTCAGGGCGCAGCTCTACCCGGGCCGGCGCGACATCTCCGTCGAGGTGGAGAGCTGGGACGACACGAGCTGGGCCCAGGGCGCGGCGGCCCTGGTGCTGGCCACCCCGTTCGACGCGGCGGGGGCGGCGGGCGAGCAGGGCCGCCTGGTGCGGGCCCGCCTGATCGGGGCGACCCCGTGACCTCCACCCCCGCCCCGCCCAGGAAGGGCTGGCGGTACGGGGTCACCGTCGCCGTGTTCCTGCTCCCCAGCCTCGTCCCCCTGACGCTCTACACGCTCGTCCCGATGCTCGGCTCGTTCTGGACCAGCCTGCACGAATGGGACCTCATCACCGACATGCGCTGGGTCGGCCTGGACAACTACGCCGAGCTGATCGGCGACCCCGAGACCCGCGCGGCCTTCCTGCACACGCTCTCCTTCATCGCCGGCTACCTGCCGCTCGTCTATGCCGGCGGGCTGGGCCTGGCCGTGCTGCTGAACCGGGCGATGCGGGGCCGGAGCCTGCTGCGCGGCATCTACTTCCTGCCGGTGATCACGAGCTGGGTGGTCGTCGCGCTGATGTGGAAGTGGCTGCTCAACCCCGCCAGCGGCATCGTCAACTGGGCGCTCGGCCTGCTCGGGATCAGCGGTCCCGGCTGGTGGACCGACCCGGGCTGGGCGATGCCGTCGATCATCCTGGCCTCGGCGTGGAAGGACCTGGGCTTCGTGATGATCATCCTGCTGGCCGGGCTGCAGGCGATCCCCCGCGAGTACCAGGAGGCCGCCATGGTGGACGGCGCGTCGGCCTGGCGCAGGTTCCGGCACATCACGCTGCCGCTGCTGTCGCCCTCGACGTTCTTCGTGGTCGTGATCTCGCTGATCAACGGCTTCCAGGTCTTCGACCAGGTCAAGATCATGACCGGCGGAGGGCCCGGGGGCGCGACGCAGGTGGTGGTGTCGCAGATCTACGACCTCACCTTCCGGTACGGCAGGGCGGGCGCGGCCTCGGCGCTGTCCTGGCTGTTGTTCGCCGTGGTGCTGCTGGTGACCGTCGTGCAGATCCGGGGCCAGAGGCGGTGGGTGACCTATGGGTAGCCGAGGATGGATCCGCAGCGAAGCGAGGACATCCATCCGAGTCCGCCGAGCGGAGCTCGGCCAGATAGCACGCTACGTGCTGGTGGGCCTGGGTGCGCTGGCGATGTTGTTCCCGTTCGCCTGGGCGGTGATCACCTCCATCACGCCCGGGGACGCGGTGCTGGCCGTGCCGCCCGACTTCACGCCCGAGGGCGCGAGCCTCGACGCGTACGGCAAGCTGCTGGAGACGTTGCCGTTCTGGCGGATCGTGCTCAACAGCGCCTGGATCGGCGCCGCCTCCACCGCGCTGCAGCTCGTCACGAGCGCGATGGCGGCCTACGCGTTCGCGCGGCTGCCGTTCCCGGGCAGGGGCGCGCTGTTCGCGGTCTATCTCACGACGCTGATGATGCCGCTGCCGGTGCTGGTCGTGCCGCTGTTCATCGAGATGCGCACGTTCAACCTGGTCGACACGTACTTCGCGCTGCTCGCGCCGACGATCGCCTCGGCGTTCGGGGTGTTCCTGCTGCGGCAGGCGGTCAACCAGGTGCCCCGGGAGTTCGACGAGGCGGCGGTGCTGGACGGCGCCGGACATTTCAGGATCTTTCTGTACGTGGTGCTGCCGCTGATCCGCCCGGCGCTCGCCACGTTCGCGATCTTCGGCTTCATGGCCAGCTGGAACAGCTACCTCTGGCCGCTGATCATCATCAAGTCGCCCGAGTTCATGACCCTCCCCCTGGGCCTGGCCACGCTGCACGGCCAGTTCACCACCGAGTGGGACGTGGTCATGGCGGGCTCGGTGATCAGCGTCGTACCGATCCTCGTCCTCTACGTCTTCGCGCAGAAGCACGTCATCGCCAGCGTCGCGCAGAGCGGGCTCAAGTAAAGGAATCCCCCCATGTCCAGACATTTCCTCATCGTCGCGGCGGCCACGGCGCTGCTCGCCTCCGCCTGCTCCCAGGGCTCGGCCACGAAGGCCACGACCGGCGCGGACGGCAGGGTGACCCTGCGGTACTTCACCTTCTCGGCGGCCCCCGACCACGTCAAAGACCTGGACAAGATCGAGAAGGCCTTCGAGAAGGAGAACCCGAAAGTGGACGTGGTCGTCGAGACCGCGCCCTTCGACCAGTACTTCACCAAGCTCCAGACCAGCATCGCGGGCGGCACCGCCCCGGACGCCTTCGAGCTCAACTACGAGAACTTCGTCACCTACGCCGGCGCCGGCTCCCTGCTCGACCTCGGCGGCGTGGCGGGCGACGGCGACACCTCCGTGTACGCCCAGGAGTCACTCAACGCGTTCAAGCGCGACGGCAAGCAGTACGCGCTGCCCGCGTCGTTCTCGACGGTCGTGCTCTTCTACAACAAGGACCTGTTCGAGCAGGCCGGGGTCGCCCCGCCGACGGCGGACTGGACGTGGGCCGACGAGCAGGCCGCGGCCGCGAAGCTGACGGACCGGAAGAAGGGCGTGTACGGCGACTTCCAGCCGGTGCAGTTCTTCGAGTTCTACAAGACGCTCAAGCAGGCGGGCGGCGAGTTCCTGTCGGCCGACGGGAAGAAGGCGGTCTTCGACAGCCCGCAGGGCGTCAAGGCCGCGCAGTGGCTGGTCTCCAAGGTGGGCAGGACCATGCCGACCGAGGCGGAGATCGGCGGCACCGCCGACTACGACACGAACCTCTTCAAGTCCGGCAAGCTCGCCATGTGGCACAACGGCATCTGGCAGTTCGCGGGGCTGAAGGACGTGCCGTTCGAGTGGGACGTGGTCGTCGAGCCCGGTGACGCCGCCAAGGCCAGCGCGGTCTTCCACAACGCGGTGGCCGCCTCCGCCACCACGAAGCACGCCAAGGAGGCGTGGGCGTGGGCCCGCTTCCTGTCCTCGTCGGACACCGCGGCCACCACGCGCGTCGAGTCCTCCTGGGAGCTGCCGCCGGTCGCCGACCAGCAGGTGCTCGCCGGCTACCTCAAGGACCCGAAGCCGGCCAACCGGCAGGCCGTGTTCGACTCGCTCAAGTCCATCGCGCTGCCGCCGGTCATCAAGCGGCAGCAGGAGATGCAGGACGCGGTGACCAAGCAGCTCGGCGAGGCCGCGGCCGGGCGCAAGCCGGTGGCGGACGCGCTCAAGGCCGCCGCCGCCGACGTGAACGCCCTGCTCGGCTGATCATTAGGAGAGTTCTCGTTGTCCCTCGTCGCGCACAGCCTCGACGTGATCAAGAGGTTGCAGTCCCCCACCGGGGCCTATCCGGCCTCGCCCACCTTCTCCGCCTACCGCGGCTACTCGTGGCTGCGGGACGGGGCGTTCATCGCCGAGGGGGTGAGCAGGCACGGCGACGTGGCCGGGGCGGACGCCTTCCACGCCTGGTGCGCCCGCACGGTCGGCGACCGGGCGGGCCAGGTGGACTCGCTGGTCTCGCGGGCCGCCCGGGGCGAGGCCGTACCGGTCGCGGAGATGTTGCCGACCCGCTTCACCCTCGACGGGGTGGACGGGGACGACGACTGGTGGGACTTCCAGCTCGACGGGTACGGGACGTGGCTCTGGGCGCTGCGCGAGCACTCCGCGCGGCACGGCAGGGCGGTCCCCGAGGTCGAGAAGGGGGTCAGGGCGACCGTCCGGTACCTGACGGCGTTCTGGCACCTGCCCTGCTACGACTGGTGGGAGGAGCACGTCGAGCACCGGCACGTGGCCACGCTCGGCGCGATCCACGCGGGCCTGCGGGCCGCCGCCGGGCTCGGCGTGCTGAGCGCGGCCGAGGAGGCGTCGGCCGCCGAGGCGGTCGCGGGCATCGCGGCGCTGGTGGAGCGCGAGGGCCTCACCGGGGACGGGTCCGGCCCGCCGCGGCTGCGCAAGTGGCTCGGCGGCGACGCCGTGGACGCCAGCCTGCTCGCGTGCGTGGAGCCGTTCGGCCTCTACCCGGCCGCGCACCCGGTCGGGGCGGCCACGGTCGCCGAGGTGGAGCGCGTGCTCGCCAGGGACGGCGGGGTGCATCGCTACCTCGCCGACACCTTCTACGGCGGGGGCCGGTGGGTGCTGCTGACCGGCTTCCTCGGCTGGAACCACGCCAGGGCGTCACGCCCCGCCGAGGCCCGGCGCTGCCTGGACTGGATGGCCGCCCAGGCCACCCCCGACGGTGACCTGCCCGAGCAGGTGTCCGACCTGCTGCTGGCGCCCGGGCGGCGGCAGGAGTGGCTCGACCGCTGGGGGCCCGTGGCCACGCCGCTGCTGTGGTCGCACGGCATGTACCTGATCCTCGCCGACGAGTTGGGAGTGCACGCATGATCCGGCATCGGCCGCACGGCTCCGGGCACCCGTACGCCGAGACCGAGGACCAGCGCGTCCCGGCCAGACCCCTGGACGGGGAGCCGGTGGAGCTGCGGGTGCGGGCCTCGGCGAACGTGGCCGCCGTGGTGTGCGAGTGGGCCGCCGACGGCGGGCCGCCGATCGAGCTCCCCCTGACCAGGCGCGACGCCGGTGCCCGGGCCGGTGCGGGCGCCGACGGCGGCCATCTCGCCGCCGCCCAGGCCAGGGCCGCGCGGGCCGCCGCCGGGTCGTGGGCCGTGCGGACGCCGGCGCTGCGGGCCGGGCACCGCTACGCCTACCGCTTCCGCGCCACGACCGCCGACGGCGTGACCCGTAACGGCAGGTGGTTCGAGGTGTCGGCGGCGAGCTGGTCGGACGGCGGCGGGAAGCTCGACGTCACCGGGGCCGACCGGGTCGTGCCGGGGAGCGTGCGGTGGCTGTCGGACGGCGACGGGCCGCTGCGGGTGCGCTTCGAGCTGGCGCTGGGGCCGGAGGAGCACGTCGTGGGGTTCGGCGAGCGGTTCGACGCCGTGGACCAGCGCGGGCGCGAGCTCGACGCGGTCGTCTTCGAGCAGTACAAGGCGCAGGGGCGGCACGGCCGCACCTACCTGCCGATGCCGTTCGCCATGGTCGTGGGCTCTGCCGACTCCGATGGGCCCGCGAGCTGGGGCTGGCACGTGCGAACCTCGCGGCGCACCTGGTACGACGTGGGCGCCTCGACGCCCGGCCGGGTGCGGGTGGAGGCCGAGGTGGGCCGGGACGGCGAGCTGGGCGTGCGCTTCCACGACGGCGGCGCGCCCGCCGACGTGCTGCGCGGCTTCCTCGACGACGTCGGGCGGCCCACGGAGCTGCCGCCGTGGGTGTTCCGGCTGTGGGCCAGCGGCAACGAGTGGAACACGCAGGAGCGGGTGCTGGCCGAGATGGACCGGCACCGCGAGCACGGCATCCCCGTCGGCGCGGTGGTCATCGAGGCGTGGAGCGACGAGAGCACGTTCACGGCGTTCAGAGGGGCCGAGTACGAGCCCTCCGAGGAGCCGCACCGCCTGGCCGACTACACCTTCCCGCCCGACGGGCCGTGGCCCGACCCCAAGGGCATGGTGGACGAGCTGCACCGCCGGGACATCAAGGTGCTGCTCTGGCAGATCCCGCTGCAGAAGACGCGCCCCCACCCCCGGCACCAGGCCGCCGTGGACGCCCGGCAGCTCGTCGAGCGCGGGTACGGCGTGCGCGAGCCCGACGGCCGCCCCTACCGCAACCGGGGCTGGTGGTTCCCGCTCGCGCTCATGCCCGACCTGTCCTCCCAGGAGGTGCGCGACTGGTGGACGGCCAAGCGCCGCTACCTGGTCGAGGAGGTGGGCGTCGACGGCTTCAAGACGGACGGTGGCGAGCACGCCTGGGGCCACGACCTGCGCTACGCCGACGGGAGCGACGGCGCGGCGGGCAACGGGCTGTTCCCCGTCCACTACGCCCGCGCCTTCGGCGACCTGCTGCGGTCGTGCGGCAAGGCGCCGGTGACGTTCAGCCGGGCGGGGTTCGCCGGGTCACAGCCGCACGGCGCGTTCTGGGCCGGGGACGAGGACTCCACGTGGGAGGCGTTCAGGTCGTCGATCAGGGCCGGGATCACGGCCTCCGCCTGCGGGATCGTCTACTGGGGCTGGGACCTGGCCGGCTTCTCCGGCGAGGTGCCGCAGGCCGAGCTGTACCTGCGGGCGGCGGGGGCCGCGGCGTTCATGCCGATCATGCAGTACCACTCGGAGTTCAACCACCACCGCACGCCCCTCAGGGATCGCACGCCGTGGAACGTCGCCGCCCGGACCGGGGACGAGCGGGTGGTCCCGGTGTTCCGGCGGCTGGCCGAGCTGCGCGAGCGGCTGGTGCCGTACCTGGTGGAGCAGGCCCGTACGGCGGTCGGCGGCGGGGCGCCGCTCATGCGCGGCCTGTTCTTCGACCACCCGCGCGACCCGCGGGTCTGGCGGTATCCCCTGCAGTACAAGCTCGGGGACGCGCTCCTCGTGGCCCCCGTGACCGAACCCGGCATTACGGAAATTTCGGTCTACCTTCCGGACGGCGACTGGATCGACGTCTGGACCGGGCGTGACCTGGCGGGCGGCCAGGAGGTCACGCTGCCCGCCGCCCTCGATCATCCGCCCGTCACCTGCGCGAAGGAGCACTGGACACGCCTCGCCGGAGTGTTCACCGACTTGCCGATAGCACACCAGAGGCGATGTTAGCCTCGGTACCGTGCTAGGGGCCGGGACCACTCTCAATGATCGCTACGTGCTCGCCGGCCGCCTCGGCGGCGGTGGCATGGGCGAGGTGTGGCGTGCCGACGACACGGTTCTCGGGCGCGCGGTGGCGGTCAAGGTGCTCATGCCCGCGTTGTCGGAGAGCCCGGCGTTCATCCAGCGCTTCCAGAACGAGGCCCGAGCCATGGCCACGCTCACGCACCCCGGCGTGGTCGACGTCTACGACTACGGCATCTGCGAGGTCGAGGACCGCCAGGTCAGCTTCCTGGTGATGGAGTACGTGCGCGGCGAGTCGCTCGACCGCGTCCTGCGGCGCGGCCCGCTCGGCGCCGAGGCCACCATGCGGCTGATCGCGGAGGTCGGCGACGCGCTGGCCGCCGCGCACGCGCAGGGCATCGTCCACCGCGACGTCAAGCCGGCCAACCTCATGATCAGGACCGACGGCGGCGTGGTGCTCACCGACTTCGGCATCGCCCACTCGGCCTCGGCCGGCCATCTGACGGCCACGGGCACGATGCTCTGCTCGGCCGGCTACTGCGCTCCCGAGCTGGCCACGGGCAGCGACGTGACGCCGTCGGTCGACGTCTACGCCCTGGGCGTGGTGGCGTACGAGTGCCTGGCGGGAGAGCTCCCGTTCCAGGGCGACACCCCCGTACAGATCATCTTCAAGCACCTCAACGCGCCCATCCCGCGGCTGCCCGACGACGTGCCTCCCGGGCCGCGCCAGGTGGTGGCGCGGGCGCTGGAGAAGGCGCCCGACCGGCGCTGGCCGTCGGCCGCCGTGATGGCGGAGGCCGCGCGCACGGCGATGGACGCCCCGCACCGGCCGCTCGTGCCGCGCCGCCGCCACCGCACGCTGCGCGCGGTGCTCACCGCGACCACCGCGGTGGTCGTCTCGGGGGTGGTGGCGGGGTCGGTCTGGCTGCGCCCGGCCGACCCGACGACCTCCGTCGAGGAGGTCTCGCCCACCGTGGACGCCACCTCGATCACCGCCGCCCCGCCCTCGCCGAGCTCCAGGAAGCCGTCCACGCCCCCGGCCAGGCGCGCGCCGACCCCCAAGCCCACGGCGAGCGGCGGCGTGACGCACGCGCCGAGCCCCAGCGCCTCGGTCTCCGCCACCCCGACCGTGACGCCCACCCCCACGCCGACCACGTCGGAGCCCGAGCCCACGGCGGAGCCCACCACGGCCGGTCCGGAGGAGCCCCCGACCGCCGATCCCACGATCAGCCACTCCTCCGGCGAGATCCAGTGCATCCGCTCGCCGTGCCCGGGATGACGGCCTTTTTCCGTGTCCTCAGCCGCTCGCCGATCGTGAGAGAGTCATCGGGTGGACTCGACTCGTGACCTGCTCGTCGCCCTGGCCCGCCGCTATGCCTTCGCCGATCTCGGCGCGCTCGCGCCGGCCGCGGAGATCGCCGAGGTCTGCGAGTTCGGTCAGCGGCTGCTCTCGCTCGACGCCGAGGACTTCGCGGCCGAGGCCAAGGGCGTCCCGGCCGACCTGCGGCGGCGGGCGCGGGCCTGTCACATGCCGCAGACGCCGCGCGAGCAGCCGCGCGGGGCGCTGGAGTCGCTGCGGCCCGCCTACGGCCTGCTGCTCGAGGTGATCGCCGTACGGTGGCACCGGCGCGAGCTGAGCCCGATGATCGCCGCGGTCCACATCGCCAGCGAATACCTGCCGCTGCTGGCTTTCGAGCCCGAGCTCGGCCATGCCGGCGACCCGGCCCGCTGGCCCGCGGGGCTGAGCGCGGCGGGGAGCCGTTTCGGCGTGATCGGCGACCGGGAGTGCGACCACACCAAGTCCGAGCAGTCCGCCACCAACCGGACGCTGCGGGTGTCGCTGGAGCCGGGCGAGGGCTGGCGCGCGTACTTCGACCGGCAGCACAGCCAGGTCGCCGGCGCGCTGGCCGTCTGCGTCGCCACCTGCCGCAACCCGTGCACGGCCATGGACTGGATCGCGCCCGAGCCGCGCGCCGACCTCCACGTCCGGGCCCGCACGGCGCTCACCTTCGCCGACACCCCCCTCGTCCGGCTGAGGCACGCGGCCCCCGTGGGGCACGGGTTCGGGGTGCCGTCGCCGGAAGAGGTGCTCGACGCCTGGGAGCGCAGCCGCGCCGCCCTCGACAAGAACCCCGTCGGGGCCGCGGCCATGAAGGACGACGGGTTCCCGCTGCCGGGGCTGCCCTCGCTGTTCTCGGCCGTCGCGGCCGCGCCCATCGAGCCCGCGACGCTGCTGAGCGGGGTCAGCGAGCACGTCGTCGGCCTGCTCCGGCGCCTCTAGCGGCGGGCGGTGGCCTGCTCCCCCAGGGCGCCGATGCCGTAGAGGAGGCCGCCCACCAGGTCGCCCACGCTGAACGCCGTCGCCATCGACATCGCCGTGAGCCGGCAGGAGCCGTCCGTCAGCCGCCTGCGGGCGTTCTGCCCCGTCACGATCTCCAGCGCCCGGCCCTTCAGGTCGACGAGGAGCACCACGGCGTCGTCGGCCTCCTCGCCCAGGGCCGCGTGCAGGCGTTCGGCGAAGTGGCGGCGCGAGCCCACCGGCTCCCCCAGGAACACCCCGAACCGCAGCCCGCTGCGCTGCTCGGCGGTGTGCAGGGCGCGCCTGACGTCGTCGGCCTGTGCGGCGGTCAGTCCTCGCATCGTCACCTCACCATCCCGCGGAAGCCCCGCCGAGGTGTCCGCCGGGCTCGGCCGTCTCCGCGGCGGCCACCCAGTCGTGCTCAGGGACCTCCGCCCAGCGCGCCCGGTCGGCCAGCACCAGGTCCGAGGTGCTCACGCCGCGCTCGCTCCTGGACGGGCCGCCCAGCCACACCGGGCCGGACTCCACCCGGCGCTGCGCGCTGCGCCCCGGCAGCATGACCAGCAGGCTGATCAGGATGAACAGCCCGAACGACACCCCGATGAGAAAGAGCAGAATCTCGCCTGCGCTGTGCACACCATGAACGTAATCCCGATGCGGGCGGGGGGCCAGACCCCACCCGGGAGTGTCCACCAGGTAAGATCTTTTTTGAGACGACATCTCTAGAGAAGAACGTAGAACATACCCCGAAAACATGCGTGGAACACGATGAGCTGGGCCATAAAACTATGGACAGGGCAACACTAGGAATCGTTCCGATCTCCGAGCTACGGTGAGTTACGTGGACTCCGACATCCAGCGAGAAGACGGTCACAATGCGTCACCAATCTGGGTGAGCGACCGGCCAGAGAGCGAGCAGACCGCCGCCGCGAAGCCTTCGGCGCCCACCTCCACGTACGCGCCCGTCGAACGTGCGTCCGTGCGTAGCCTGCTGCAACAACCGCAGTTCCGCCGCCTGCGCAACCGCGTGCTGGTGGGGATCGCCGTCGCGGTGGTGGTGGGCTTCCTCGTGAGCGACTGGCGGCTGGGCGTGACCGCGGGTGTGATCGCGGCCGTCGCCGAGGCGGTCTACCGTTCGCGATCCCATTCGTCCGTGCCCGCCTGGCGGCGCACGTCCGTGGCGGAGCGCCGTACCGAGGCGCAGCTGCGCAAGCTCGAACGCAGCGGCTACCGCACGCTCCACGCCAGGGCGATCCCCAACAGCGAGGCCCAGATCGACCACCTCGTGGTCGGCCCGACCGGCGTGTACGCGGTCGACTCCGAGAAATGGGACAAGCGGCTCCCGGTGCGCGTGCAGATGGGCAAGAAGCTCTTCCACGGCCCCTTCGACAAGAAGGCCCGCCTCACCGAGGCGAAGTGGGAGGCGTCGCAGGCCAGCGAGCTGATCACCCAGTCGTTCGGCCGCGAGGTCTCGGTCGTGCCCTCGCTCGCCATCTACGGCCCGCCCGTGCCCTGGAAGATCATGACCATCCGCGGCGTGGACGTCTACCAGGGCGACCGCGCCCGCAAGTGGATCACCAAGCGGGAGCGGGCCCTGACCGACGGCGAGATCGACCGGATCTTCGACATCGCCGCCCAGGTCCTGCCGGCCCGCTACGGCGAAGACTAGGCCCCGGCCCGGGCATACCCGTTCGATATGGCGGGGTCCGGGCCGACGGTCATTCCCCAGCCCCGCCGGGCTCGTCCCCGCGGGGCTTCGCCGCGTCCGCGGCCAGGCGCGCGCCGAAGTCGTCGAGGGCGGCGGCCACCTCCGCGCTCGGCGGGAGCGTCTGCGGCAGGCGCGAGTACACCGCGGTGCCGAACCCGGCGACGCGGATGATGTGGTCGATGAGCGCCTCCCTGTCGCGCGGCCACGGGAACGACGGCTGGGCGATCAGCAGCGAGACGCAGCCGTGCACGGCCGACCACATGCCCAGCGCGAGCTCCTCGGGATCGCCTTCGAGCACGCGCGTCTCCACGCAGGCCGAGACCGCGCCGACCATGTGGCGGAAGCACTCGGCGGCGGCCGGCGGCACGCCCGGCCCGGCCGTGGCCCGCATCATCAGCACCCGGTACTGCACCGGATGATCCAGGGCGAAGCGGGCGTAGGCGCGCCCGCACCTGCCCAGGGCGAGGAACGGGTCGCCGCCCAGGTTCTCGCTGAACATCCGGCCGAGCTCGCCCCAGACCCGCAGGCAGACCGCCTCGACCAGCGCCTCCTTGTCGGCGAAGTGCAGGTAGACGGAGGGCGTGGAGACGCCGGCCCGCAAGGCGACCGCGCGTAGCGTGAGCGCGTCCTCGCTGCCGGACTCGGCCAGCAGGTCCTCGGCCGCGCGCAGGATCTCCTCGCGCAGCAGCGCTCCCTCTCCGCGCCGGGCGCGTACGCGTCTGGTGGTCATGGGTCTCAGGTTGACGCCGTCAGGTTAACGATGTCAATCTGAGGCCCTGGGGAAGGGATTTACTGAAAAATGGGGACTTTTAGCGAAGCGACCGCCTTGACCGATCGCGGCGAGGGCGAGTTCGGGGCCGTGCTGGACGCCCAGTGGAGCGTCGGCAACCGGCTGCACGGCGGCTACCTGCTGGCCGTGCTCGCCAGGGCCGCCTGCGAGAGCCCGGCGGGCGCGGGCCACCCGCACGTGACGGCCGTCAGCGGCACCTTCATCGAGCCGCCCGAGCCCGGCGAGGCCGTGGCCCGGGTGGAGACGCTGCGGGTCGGCAGGAGCGTGGCCCAGGTCAGGGCCGCGCTGGTGCAGGAGGGCCGCATCCGCGTCGAGTCGCACATCACGCTCGGCCTGCTGGACGACACCGGCCCCTGGTGGTCCGCGCAGGAGCCGGTCGAGCTGCCGCCCGAGCAGGACTGCTTCCTGGCCCCCACCAATCCTCCCGGCACGGACCTCACGGTGCCGCTGATGGCCGTGGTCGAGGAGCGCATCGTCCCCGAGCACCTGTCCTTCGCCTTCGGCGCCCCCACCCGGGCCGGCGTCATCGCGAGCTGGCAGCGGCTGGCGGACGGCTCCGACTGGGACCCGCTGAGCCTGCTGGTGGCGCTCGACCCGGTGCCGCCGGTGTCGTTCGACCTGGGCCTGTCCGGGTGGGTGCCGACGATCCAGCTGTCGGCGTACATCCGCAGGCTGCCCGCTCCCGGGCCGATCAGGGTGCGGCTGGCGGCCACGGACGTCGGCGGCGACCGGATGGACGAGGTGGCCCACGTCTGGGACGACAAGGGCCGCCTGGTGGCCCAGGCGACCCAGCTCGCCGCCGTACGGCTGCCGTCCTAGCGGTAGATCTCCGGGACCGAGGCGCACCACGGGAAGATCTCGCTGCGGCCGGCACGGGTGACGTCGCCGCACAGGCCGACCTGGGTCGGCCGCTCGGCCCCCTTGGCGTGCAGGATCAGCACGGCCTTGTCCAGGGGGTACTGCCGGGGCGAGCCCGCGCCGAAGTCGAGCGCCCCCGTGGCGCCCTCGATGGCGTGCCCGCTCTGGTCGGGCGTGTAGAGCGTGCCGAGCTGGCGCCAGACGGTGTACGAGTTCACCGGCACGCGGTGCCGCTCCTTGCCGAGCCGCCGGATGGCGGTGATCATCGTCTCCGTCGCGTCGTAGGCCAGGGCGGCGTGCCCGTCCAGCGTCCGCCCCGGCCCCGGCTCCTGGCACTCGAAGGGGAACGTGGCGAACAGGGCCGCGTAGAAGTCGTGCCGCTGCGGCTCGCCGCACTTGTTCGGGGCGGCGGCGAACGACTCGTAGTAGTAGCCCACGCCGCTGACGGCCGATCTGACGCGCACGTCCGCGGCGTACCTGGTGACGTCGTCGCCGCCGAGGATGGTCGGCGGCGCGCCCGCGCACTTGTCGGCCACCCCCTTCACGAACTCGGCGAAGTCGGGGATCCCGCGCCCGGCGAAGTACACCAGCCCGTCGAACCCGCACGCCGACACCCCCGCGTCCCTGGGCTCGCCCACGTAGGCGTCGTCGCTGCGGTCGTCGGGGCCGGGCTTGCCCCCGCCGACGGGCGTGAACCTGAGCCCCTCCACCGCGAACCCGCGCTCCTCCAGCCGGGCGACGACCCGGGCCCTGAGGTTGGAGGCGTAGTAGTCGGTCACGTCGTGCGAGTAGTAGACCCGGGCCCGCCGCTTGACCTCGCCCTTCTTGACGAGCGAGTCGGCGAAGGCGGCCGCCATCCACGCCTGGCGGGAGTTCTGCGGGGCGACCTGGAAGTAGAACGGCGACTCGTTCACCAGGCGGTCCGCCGACAGCGTCGAGGCCACCATGGGCAGCCCGGCCTTGCCCAGCTCCTGGATGGCCGCGACGGTCTCCTGGCGGCTCTGGTCCAGGCCCACCACGCCCACGATGGGCGCCTCCTCGTCCCGGTAGCGCAGCAGCAGCCGGGCGATGCTCGAGCCGTGCTGCATCCTGCCGCCCGCGTTCGCCAGGAGGATGCGGACCAGCGGCTCGCTGGCGCCGGCGGAGTTGTTCTGGCGCTTCTGCGCGATGGCCACGCCCGCCAGGCCCTCGCGGGCGGCGGCCAGCGTGTCCCGGTCCGCGGAGGTGAGCGCCGCGAGGTAGGCGATCGTCACGTACGGCCGGTCGCTGCCCTCGTGCAGCTTCGCGGCCCGCTCGTTCTCCTGCTGGAGCACGGCCTGGACCTGCCGCATCTCGGCGTTGCCCGGCGAGAACAGGTAGTCGGGCTCGGCCACGCCCACGCACTCGGTGCCGGCCAGCTGCCTGCCGCTCTCCGTCCACGGCGTCCACAGGCCGGTCGCGCAGGCGTTGCGGTGCCAGGCGGCGGTCTGGCCCGCGTACGCGCCGACCATGCCCGCCAGGGCCATCCAGAACAGCGCGATGGCCGTCCGGGACGACCACCACGGGGCCAGGCGGGCGGGCGGCACCCAGGTGGGGTCGTCGACGTCGTACCTGGTGAGGTCGGCGGGCACGGGCGGGGCCGAGATGGTGAGCGGCGTGTCCAGGACCCGCCGCCACGTGTCGCGGTCCTCGGCCGTGACCAGCTCGCGGCGCCAGCGGATGAGCCGCCACAGCGGCTCCTCGTCGTCCTCCAGGAGCACGGCGTCCGGCGTGTAGGAGACCACCACGACCGGATCGAACCTGCCGAGGTCCGCGCGCCGCTCCTCGAGGAGCTTGACGAGCGCCTCGCCGTGCTCGTTGAGCAGCAGGAGCGGGTAGAAGACGTGGCCCGCGCCCCGCACGTGCAGCGGGGAGCGCCGGTACTGCGCGCTCAGGTCGTCCATGAGCGCGCGCAGCAGCAGCCGGGCGACGCCCGGCTCGTCGGCCGGGTCCAGGCCGGCCAGCAGGGCGGCGACGCCGGGCGCCTTGGGGTCGTCGTCCGACAGCGCGCGCCGCAGCCACCGGAACCGCCCGCCGAGCCCGGGCACGCGCCCGCTGAGCCGCAGGTCGTGCAGGAAGCCGGGTAACAGCTTGAGCAGCAGGTTGAGCGGGAAGGGCACGTGGTCGGCGCCCCTGCCCGCCGTGTCGACGCCCCATCCCCAGTTGCGGTCGGACTCGCGCAGCACGCGGCGGGCCTGGTCCTCCTTGCCGTGCGACTCGGCCAGCCGCTCGACGATCTGGGCGGTCAACTGGTAGCGGGGGAAGCGCAGCCTCGTGCCGCGCAGGGCGGACACGACCCGGGAGAGGATCTCCGGCACCCCCTCGCCCGGCTGGATGTCGGGACGGGCACGCGGGATCCCGCGCGAGATGACGGGCGTGGCCTGCCTGTCCCGCGGCGCCAGGATCTCCGGCCAGTCCCCGGCCTCGCTCAGCTGGACCAGCGGGATGCCCATCCGGTCGACGTGCTCTTTCTTGTCCGCTCCCCCTCGCCACCTGGCCAGCAGGGGCTGCCTGGCGACGTGCGGCGAGTCCTGTACCCCCTCACCCCTGGCCGGTCTGCGGCACAGGCGGTCTATCGTGTGGATGAAGTTGCCGACCCTGGCGGGGTCGTCGAGCATGACTGCCCCGTTGCTCATCTGATCTCTGTAACACGAGTTCGGGCGCGGACGGCTGCTTTTTCGGGCTCGATCCGGTAACCAACCGTCCGATGTGTGGACAGGTGTCTCAGTTGCCGGGCAGTGGCCGTAACATGTGAAGACTCGCTAGCGATGGGAGATGCCCAATGCCCGCCCTCAGGTCACGTACAGTCACCCACGGCAGGAACATGGCCGGTGCCCGGGCCCTGCTCCGGGCGACCGGCGTAGCCGGGAGCGACTTCGGCAAGCCGATCATCGCGGTGGCCAACAGCTACACCCAGTTCGTGCCGGGCCACGTGCATCTCAAGGACGTCGGCGACGTGGTGTCGGCCGCGATCCGGGAGGCCGGGGCGATCCCGCGGGAGTTCAACACGATCGCCGTGGACGACGGCATCGCGATGGGCCACGGCGGCATGCTCTACTCGCTCCCGTCGCGCGAGCTGATCGCCGACTCCGTCGAGTACATGGTCAACGCGCACTGCGCGGACGCGCTGATCTGCGTCTCCAACTGTGACAAGATCACGCCGGGCATGCTGCTGGCCGCGTTCAGGCTGAACATTCCGACGATCTTCGTCTCCGGCGGGCCCATGGAGGCCGGCAAGATCCCCGGCAAGAAGCTCGACCTCATCGACCCGATGATCGCCTCCGCCGACGACTCCGTCTCCGACGCCGCGCTGCTGGAGATGGAGGAGAGCGCCTGCCCGACCTGCGGCTCGTGCTCCGGCATGTTCACCGCCAACTCCATGAACTGCCTGGCCGAGGCCATCGGCCTCGCGCTGCCCGGCAACGGCACGATCCTGGCCACGCACAAGGCCCGCAAGAAGCTGTTCGAGGACGCGGGCCGCCAGCTCGTGGAGATCACCCGCCGCTACTACGAGGACGACGACGCCTCGGTGCTGCCGCGCGCGATCGCCACCCGCGACGCGTTCGAGAACGCCATGACGCTCGACGTCGCGATGGGCGGCTCGACCAACACGATCCTGCACATCCTGGCCGCCGCCCGCGAGGCCGGCGTCGACTTCGGGCTCAAGGAGATCAACGAGATCTCGCTGCGGGTGCCGTGCGTCTGCAAGGTCGCCCCGGCCACGAACAAGTACCACATCGAGGACGTCCACCGCGCCGGCGGCATCCCCGGCATCCTGGGCGAGCTCGACCGGGCCGGGCTGCTGCACCGCGACGTGCCCACCGTGAACGGCGGCACGCTGGCCGACATGCTGGCCGCCTGGGACGCCAAGTCGCCGACGGTGCTGCCCGAGGCCGTCGAGCTCTGGCACGCGGCCCCCGGCAACGTGCGCACGGTCAAGGCCTACTCGCAGGACAACCGCTGGGACGACCTCGACCTCGACCGCGCGGCCGGGTGCATCCGCGACCTGGAGCACGCCTACACCGCGGACGGCGGCCTGGCCGTCCTCTACGGCAACATCTCGCGCGACGGCGCGGTGGTGAAGACGGCCGGCGTGGACGAGTCGATCTGGAAGTTCAGCGGGCCCGCGGTGGTGTTCGAGTCGCAGGACGACGCGGTCGAGGGCATCCTCGGCGGGCGCGTCAAGGAGGGCGACGTGGTGGTCATCCGCTACGAGGGCCCCAAGGGCGGTCCCGGCATGCAGGAGATGCTCTACCCGACGTCCTTCCTCAAGGGCAAGGGGCTCGGCAAGGCCTGCGCGCTGGTCACCGACGGCCGCTTCTCCGGCGGCACCTCCGGCCTGTCCATCGGCCACGCCTCCCCCGAGGCCGCCGAGGGCGGCGCGATCGCGCTGGTCGAGGACGGCGACATCATCGACATCGACATCCCCAACCGGTCGATGGAGCTGCGGGTGCCCGAGGCCGAGCTGGCCGCGCGGCGCGAGCGGCTCCTGGCCGACCTGGGCGGATACCGGCCGCGCGACCGCAACCGGCCGGTGAGCGCGGCGCTGCAGGCGTACGCGGCGATGACCACGTCCGCGTCCACGGGCGCCTCGCGCGACCTGTCCCAGCTGTCGCGGTGACGCAGTAACAAGGGCCTGTGCGGCAGGTGACAAGGACCTTGCCTGCCGCACAGGTTTTCGAAAAATGTCGGTCGTCGTCTCTAATATTGGGGTATGACGACAGTCGTGAAGCACGATACTCGCCCGCTGACGACCGCCGAGATCGCCGCCCTCGCACTCTCCCTCGCTCACCTCGGAGCGGGCCCGCAGGCCGTCACCGCACGGCGTGGCCTGCAGCACGCACTCGAGCACCTGGAGCTCGACGACGACGTCATCGCCACGACGCTCACGACCCTGACCGAGCCGCTGCCTGTCGAGGTAGCCTCCAGAGCCAGGCTCATGGCCGACGCCATCACCAGCCGTCTCATGATCCGCCTCCACTACCGCGACGCCTCCGGCAGCATCACCTCGCGCGACGTCGAGCCGGTGACGTGCCTGGTCCACCGCGAATACTGGTATCTGGTCGGCGTGTGCAGGATGCGCCGGGCGATCAGGGCGTTCCGCTTCGACCGGATCATCGCGGTCGAGCCCACGCTCACGCCGTCCCGTCCGCACCTGGCCGACCGGTTCCTCCCGTTCCAGCGCCGCAAGCGCCCCCGGGCCGCCTAGGAAACTGACCGGCGTTTGACCTTTCGCGCCCCCGGCCTTTGGGGTGGCGGCTGGCAGGCTCCCGCACATGCGCGTTCGGGGGATCTCGCTCGTCGGTGCCCTGCTGGCCGTGGCCGGCTGTGCAAACCCGTCAACCGTCGTCCCGCCTCAGGCCGCCGCCATCGGGCGGCCGGGCGGGGTGGTCGTCGAGAGCGTGCTGCCAGTTGCCGCGCGGCACGCTCTCGACCGCACGCTGGACCGCTACCTGCGCCAGCGCCCCGGGCGCGCGGCGCTGGCCGTCTACGACCGCACCACGGGCGCCAGATACTCCTACCGCGAGCGCACGCCGTTCGTGCTGGCCAGCGTGGCGAAGGTGGACATCCTGCTGGCGTTCCTGCTGGGCAAGCAGGGCGAGCTGAGCGCGTACGAGCGCACGCTCACCTCCAAGATGATCCGCGAGAGCGACAACGACTGCGCGCACGAGCTCTACCTGACGATCGGCGGCCAGAAGGGGCTCACCAGGGTCCTGCGCCGGCTCGGCGTCGAGCACACGTGGCCGGGGCCCGGGCTGTACTGGGGGACGACCCGCAGTCGGCCGTCCGACCAGGTCAAGGTGCTGGAGTGGCTCACGGACCCCGAGGGGCCGCTGCCGGCCTCCGACCGGCGCTACGCGCTGAAGCTCATGTCGTCCGTGGAGCCGTCGCAGGCGTGGGGGGTCAGCGCGGCCGGGGGCGACGTGGCGCTCAAGAACGGCTGGCTGCCCGTGGACGCGCACGACGGGCTGTGGACGATCAACAGCGTGGGGCGGCTCGGCGTGGACGGGCACGACCTGCTCATCGCGGTGCTGTCGGAGCGCAGCCCGACCATGGAGACGGGGATCGCCACGGTCGAGCGGCTGGCCGAGCTGGCGGTGGACGAGCTGACGCGTTCGCGGGCGACCTTCACCGCCGCCCAGGTGTTCTAGGCCCTCTCCGGCCGTTGTGGGCCGTTCTAGGAGCAGCACCCTCCGCCGCAGCAGCCGCCGCCGCTCGCCCGGGGAGCGGCGGCGCCGCCCGTCATCGACACCGTGGACAGCAGCTTCACCGTGTCGTCGTGGCCGTCGGGGCAGGTGGCCGGGTCGTCGGAGGCCGACATGGGACGGGAGACCTCGAACGTGGAGCCGCAGGCGCGGCAGCGGAAGTCGTAACGCGGCATGGCCTAAGCGTAGCTGCACACTCCGCTAGCTGCGATGGCCCGCTGAACGCGGGCCCTCGTAAGTCATGTGCTCGTAGTCGGACACGGGCACGTAGCCGATCGACTGGTAGACGGCGTTGCTCGTCGGGTTGCCCAGGTCGGTGAAGAGCACCACCTGGTCGCAGCGCTCGGCCAGGCCGACCTGGCTGGCGTACGCGGTGACCGCGGCGCCGTAGCCGTTCCTGCGGCACGAGGGCGGCGTGTAGACGGGCCCGATGCGGCAGACCCCGCCGACCGCCGGGGAGAGCGCGGCCAGCGAGACCGGCGCCCCGCCCGCCTCCCACACGAACAGCTCGCGGGCCGCCAGCCGGCGCGCGACCGACTCGGCCGCGTCGTCGCCCATGCCCATCCGCACCTCTTCGGCGAACGCCTGGTACCAGCTGACCAGCAGCGGGAAGTCGGCGGGGGCGGCGAGCCTGCCGTGCCCGGGCGTGCCGGGGACGGCGAGCGTCCCCAGGCGGTAGAGCCGCTCGGGCACCAGCCGCCCGGGCTCCCCCAGCAGCCGCTTGACCTCGGAGGTCAGCTCCACCCTGCCGACGACCTCGGCGGGGGCGCCGAGGGCGGCCAGGAGCGGCGCGACGGCCTCCAGGGGCATGTCGGCGAGCCCGAGCGGGTGCGGCGGGGTGTGGAAGACCGCGCCCCGAACCTCGCCGTCGACCGTCCACCAGCCGAACCGGGGACCCTTCGCGGGCATGCCGGCGCGCAGGTTGGCGAGGACGGTCAGCGCGACCGTGTTGCGCACCGGGTCGCCGAGCAGGAACGGCTCGGCGACCGCGGCGTACTCCTCAACGTCTGAGGTGAAGGTCCACATGCCTGCTCATGGTGTCAGGCGGTGGCCACCCCTTACAAAGCGATATCTCAGGCCGCGGCCTCGAGGTAAGGCGCCCATTGGGGGTCACCGATCAGCGACGCGCCGATGAGCCTCCAGTGTGCGCCCCGTGGCACCGCCGGGCTGACGCGCAGCGTCCACCCCAGCTCCTCCAGGTACTTGTCGGCCTTCCTGTGGTTGCAGGTGGTGCAGGAGGCGACACAGTTCTCCCAGGTGTGGGTGCCCCCCCGGGACCGCGGGATGACGTGGTCGATGGTCTCGGCCCGCTGCCCGCAGTAGGCGCAGCGGTAGTCGTCGCGCCTCATGAGGGCGGCCCTGGTCAGCGGGATACGGGACCGGTAGGGGATGCGGACATATCTTCTCAGCCTGATCACCGAAGGGACGTCGAGCGTGTGGCTGGCGGAGCGCAGCACGGCGCCCCTGCCGTCGCGGTGGACGACGTCGGCCTTCTCCCGCAGCACCAGCACGACGGCCCGGTGCAGGGAAAGGGTGGTCAGCGGCTCGTAGGTGGCATTCAGCAGCAGGACCTGGCGCATCATGGAGCCTCTCCCTGCTGCGCGCGTATCAAAGGGGACATGCCGCGGCATGTCCCGACTGTCGGCCCCTCCTGGGGCACTTGTGCTTCCGTCACGTGGACCTCCGCCGGACGGCCCAGCGGATGGTCACCACGGCACCGTCCTGTCACCAAGTCTGGCGTTTGCACCGCGGTCCCCGCCACCCCAAAAATCCTCCAACCGGAATGGACGAGAGGGACACACGTTACGTTTTATGCCCGCTTCACCAGCGCTTTACGCATGTCCTTTGGCAGTAGGGTTCCCAGCATGAAGCTGGAGCCGTACCCGACCGCACGCCGCGAGAACACCGTCGACACCCTGCACGGCACGCCCGTGCCAGATCCTTATCGATGGCTGGAGGATCCCGACAGTCCCGAGACGAAGGGGTGGCTGCTGGAGCAGGCCGAGCTGTTCAGCAGGAGCAGCGGGCCACAGCGGTTCAAGAGCCGCATCGCCGAGCTGCTCAGGTCCGGCTCGGTCGGCGCTCCGGCCTGGCGCGGTGGCCGCCACTTCTTCAGCCGCCGTACGCCCGACCAGGAGCACGCCGTCTACTACGTCGTCGAGCCCGACGGGACCGAGCGGGCGCTGATCGACCCGATGGCGATCGACCCCTCGGGGTTGACCACGCTCGACGCCGTGCAGCCCGACAAGGAGGGGCGGCTGCTGGCGTACCAGATCTCCATGGGCGGCAACGAGGAGTCGATCCTCTACGTCATGGACGTCACCACGGGCGAGCGGGTCGAGGGGCCGATCGACCGCTGCCGCTACTCTCCCATCGCGTGGCTGCCCGGCGGGGAGGCGTACTACTACGTCCGCAGGCTGCCCAGCACCGAGGTCCCGGAGAACGAGACGCAGTTCCACCGCCGCGTCTACCTGCACCGCGTCGGCACCTCCACCGAGGACGACGTGATGATCTTCGGCCAGGGGCTGAAGATGACCAACTACTACGGCGTCTCGGTCTCGCGTGACGGCCGCTGGCTGCAGGTCTCGGCGCACGAGGGCACCGCCCCGCGCAACGACCTCTGGGTGGCCGACCTGACCGCGTCCCCGGCCGACCGGCCGGAGCTGCGGGTCGTGCAGGAGGGCGTGGACGCGCAGGCGGGGCTGGTCTTCGGCCGCGACGGCAGGCTCTACGTCCACACCGACCGCGACGCGCCCAGGGCGCGGGTGTGCGTCACCGACCCGGCCGAGCCGGGCTTCGAGACCTGGCGCGACCTCATCCCCGAGGACCCCGAGGCGGTGCTGAACGACTTCGCGATCCTCGACGACCTGGAGCGCCCGGTCATGCTGGTGGGCTGGACCCGCCACGCGATCAGCGAGATCACCGTCCACGACCTGGAGACCGGCGAGCGCGTCGGCGAGGTGCCCACGCCGGGGCTCGGCTCCGTCGGCAGCCTCTCCGAGCGTCCCGAGGGCGGCCACGAGGCGTGGTTCGGCTACACCGACAACACCAGGCCGCCCTCCGTGCAGCGCTACGACGCCAGGACCGGCGAGACCACGCTCTGGGCCGCCTCCCCGGGCGCGGTCGAGGTGCCCCCGGTGCGCACCTCGCAGGTCGTCTACCGGTCCAAGGACGGCACCGACGTCCGCATGCTGATCATCTCTCCCGCCGACGACACGCCGGGGCCCCGCCCCACCATCCTGTACGGCTACGGCGGCTTCGGCCTGTCGATGACCCCCGGCTACTCCGCGTCGATCCTGACCTGGGTCGAGGCCGGCGGGGTCTACGCCATCGCCAACCTGCGCGGCGGCGGCGAGGAGGGCGAGGAGTGGCACCGCGCGGGCATGCTCGGCAACAAGCAGAACGTGTTCGACGACTTCCACGCCGCGGCCGAGCACCTCATCGCCACCGGGGTGACCACGCCCGAGCAGCTCGGCATCTCCGGCGGCTCCAACGGCGGCCTGCTGGTGGGCGCCGCACTGACGCAGCGGCCCGAGCTGTACGCGGCCGTGGTCTGCTCGGCGCCGCTGCTCGACATGGTCAGGTACGAGCAGTTCGGGCTCGGCGCCACCTGGAACGTCGAGTACGGCACCGTCGAGGACCCCGAGCAGTTCGGCTGGCTGCTGGCCTACTCGCCCTACCACCACGTCCAGGAGTCGGTGAACTACCCCGCGACGCTCTTCACCGTCTTCCAGTCCGACACGCGGGTGCACCCGCTGCACGCGTGGAAGATGTGCGCGGCGCTGCAGCACGCCTCGACCGGCGAGCGCCCGGTGCTGCTGCGCAACGAGACCGAGGTGGGGCACGGCGCCCGCTCGGTGAGCAGGTCGGTCGACCTGTCGGCCGACACGCTGACCTTCCTCGCCCGGCACACCGGCCTGTAGCCTCGATGGCATGAGCGCGCTGGGGCCGGCCATGGTCGAGGCCGCCCCCAGCGCCGCCCTGCGGCCCTACGTGACGCGGCTGTGCGCCTACCGCGAGCACTATGACGCGCCGGTGGTGCGGTCCGAGACGGCCATGCCGGGGGCGGTGCTCGTCCTGGCGTTCGGCGCGCCGATGGAGGCGGGCGGGCGGCAGGTCACGGCCTTCTCGGGCGGGCTCGGCGACCGCTTCACCGTCACGCGCACCACAGGGCCGTGCGAGGGCGTGGAGGTGGTGCTGACGCCGTTCGGGGCCAGGAGGCTGTACGGGGTGCCGATGCGGCACCTGACGAACCTCGTGCTGCCGCTCGGCGACCTGCTGGGGCCATGGGCGGACACCGTGCTCGACCGGCTGGCCTCGACGCCGTCGTGGCCGGACCGGCTGGCGCTGGCCGACCGGCTGCTCCGCGAACGGATCGCCGCCGGGCCCTGCCTGCGCCCCGAGGTGCCGTGGGCCTGGGCGCGGCTGCTGGAGTCGGGCGGCCGCGTGAGCGTGTCCCGCCTCGTGGAGTCGCTCGGCTGGAGCCACCGTCACCTCGTCGCCCGCTTCCAGGACGAGGTGGGGCTGCCTCCCAAGACGGCGGCGCGGGTGATCAGGTTCGGGCGGGCGACGCGGCTGCTGCGGTCGGGGCTGTCCATCGCCTCCGTGGCGGCGGAGTGCGGCTTCTACGACCAGGCGCACATGAACCGCGAGTTCCGGGTGCTGGGCGACACGACGCCAGGTCAGATTCGTCCAAGACCCCCGGCGGCGTATCCGGCATCCTGAGTCCCATGAGCCGAACCGTTTACGCCATCGCCCGCTACCAGGACTGCCAGGCCGCGATCGACTTCCTGACCGGCGCGTTCGGGTTCCGGGTGCACGAGGTCTCCAAGGACGACGAGGGCCGGATCAAGCACGCCGAGCTGCTGGTCGGCGATGATCTGATCATGATCGGACCGGGGAGGGCCGGCGGGCCGGGGATCTACGTCGCCGTCGAGGACGTCGACGCCCATCACGATCGCGCCAGGGCCGCGGGGGCCGAGATCACGATGGAGCTCGTGGACCAGCCGTACGGGTCCCGCGAGTACGCCTGCGAGGACCCGGAGGGCAACCCCTGGTACTTCGGGACGTACCGGCCGTAACCGCCCGGCCACAGCCTCAGCCCGGGGTCAGGGAGTCGGGGGCCGGGACAGGGAGCGGGTGGGCGGCCTCGGGGCGCAGCCCGTCGAAGATCAGTCTCAGGTAGCGCCGCCAGAGCCCCGGAACCGCGTCGCCCAGCGGGGCCACCGCCTGGGCGGCGGCATTGATCAGCAGCACGACGTCGTGCCCCGTGACGTCGTGCCGCACGACCCCGTCGCGGCCGGCCCGGTCCGTGAGCGACCGGGCGACCGCCACCAGGCGATCGCTCGCGGCCCTGATCTGCGGGTCCTCGCGCATGGCGGGGGTGAACGCCGCGCAGAACGAGCGCAGCTCGACCCCGGCGGCCATGAACTCCAGCAGCGCCGCCCCGGAGTCCGCCTCCTCGCACAGCGCCTCTCCCCTGGCCGCCAGCGACTCCAGCTGGTCGCTGAAGATCGCGGCCATGAGCTGCTCCTTGGTGGCGAAGTGCCGGAACACGGTGCCCTTGCCGATCCCCGCCCGCGCCGCGATGCGCGCGATCGAGACCTCCGTGCCGTGCTCGGCGACCTGTCCCGCTGCCGGGCCCCGGCCAGGTCCAGGTCCGCGTCGCGGCGGCGGGTCTCAACCCCGCGGACGTCCGGCTCGTGAGCGGGGCGTTCAAGGAAGTGGCCCCGCTGGAGTTCCCGCACGTCCTCGGCAGCGACTTCGCCGGCACGGTCACGGCCGTCGGGGCGGGCGTGGCACGATTTTCCACGGGTGATGAAATATTCGGACTCGGCCTGGCGCGGGCCGCCGGGAGCATGGCGAGCATGACGTCCTCGCCGCCGTCGTTCACGACGGGCACGATGGCCGAGTACGCGATCTTCGACGCCGACACGCCGGCCCTCGCGCACCGGCCGGCCGGCCTTCCCGCCGAGCAGGCCGCCACCCTGCCCATCGCCGCCCTGACCGCCCTTGCGCTGCTTCGCGCGGGCAACTTCGCGCCCGGCACGAAGGCGCTGGTCATCGGGGCGGCCGGCGGGGTGGGCGGAGCCGTCGTGCCGCTACTGGCGGCCCAGGGCGTACACGTGATCGCCACCGCGATCCCGGCGGACGAGAGCTACGTACGCGGCCTGGGAGCCGCGGAGACGATCGACCACAGCTCCGCGGACACCGCCGCCGAGACCCTGCGCCGCCACCCCGGCGGCGTCGACGCCCTGGTCAACCTGGTGCTCCCCGGCCCTGCCCTGGCCGGGCCGGCGCGGGTCGTCCGTCCGGGAGGCCCGCTGCTGACCGTCGCCTTCCCCAGCCCCGACCCGTCCACCGGCTTCAGGACCGTCTACACCCGCGCCCGTCCCGGCGATCTGGACGAGGTGGCCGCCCTGGCGGTGAAGGGCACGCTGCCCTCCACCGTCAGCCGCCGCTACCCGCTGGCCGAGGCGGCGCGGGCGTACCGGGATCTGGTCCACGAGCACGTACGAGGCAAGCTGATGATCAACGGGTAGCTAGCGCGGGAAGACGACCGTCTTGTGGCCGTCCAGCAGGACCCGCTGCTCGGCGTGCCACTTGACCGCCCTGGCCAGCGCCAGGCACTCCACGTCGCGCCCGATCGCCACGAGGTCCTCCGGGGAGTGGCTGTGGTTGACCCGGGCCACCTCCTGCTCGATGATCGGCCCCTCGTCCAGGTCGGAGGTCACGTAGTGGGCCGTGGCGCCGATCAGCTTGACGCCGCGGTTGTGGGCCTGGTGGTACGGCTTGGCGCCCTTGAACGACGGCAGGAACGAGTGGTGGATGTTGATCGCCCGCCCGGCCAGCTTCTCGCACAGCTCGCCCGACAGCACCTGCATGTAGCGGGCCAGCACCACCAGGTCCACCTGGTAGTGCTCCACCAGCGCCAGCACCTCGGCCTCCTGCCTGGCCTTGGTCTCGGGGGTGACCGGCAGGTGGTGGTAGTCGATCCCGTTGGACTGGGTGAGCGGCCGCAGGTCGGGATGGTTGGAGACGACCGCGACGATCTCGATGTCCAGGGCCTTGGACCTGACGCGGTAGAGCAGGTCGTTCAGGCAGTGGTCGAACTTGCTCACCATGATCAGCACCCGCGGCTTCCTGGCCACGTCGCGCACCTTGAACTCCATGGCGAAGTCCGGCGCGAGCGCCGCGAAGGCGCCGTTGAGCTCGTCCTCGCCCAGCGGCCCCGCGAACTGGACGCGCATGAAGAAGCGCTGCCCGACCCGGTCGCCGAACTGCTGGCTCTCGATGATGTTGCATCCGTGCCGGGCCAGCAGGCCGGAGACGGCGGCCACCACACCGGGCCGGTCGGGACAGGACAGCGTCAGGATGTATTCGGCGGGGCTGGTCATGCCTCTTCACTCTCGCGGGCGTGGAATCGGCGGTCACCGCAGGGCTGAGCCCTGGCCGGTGACCATCACAGAGAGTACCCGACACACGTTACGCGCCTGATCGTCCATCATCCAGGTGAACCCGGGTAGTCAGGGGGGAACGCGGATTCGGCAGGGGCGACCCCGGTTGTCCCGCAGCTTGGGATGGAGCGTGGTCCTTGGACGTCGCCGTGCTGATCGTGGTCGCCGGCCTCTTCGCCGTCGTGTCCGGGGTCAACGACGGGGGCGCCCTCCTCGCCACCGGGCTCAAGCTGCCCTCGGTACGCCCGGCCACCGGCGTCCTCGTGCTCGTGGTGCTGGTGGCAGTGGTCCCGCTGGTCACGCATCAGGTGGCGGTGACGTTCACGACCAGGCTGGCCTCGTTCCAGGCGCCGGGCGGCGAGATCGCGATGACCATCGCGGTGATCTCGGCGCTGGCCGTGGTGACCGCGCTCAGCATGAAGGGCCTGCCCACCAGCCTCACGCTCGCCATCGTGGGCGGGCTCACCGGTGCGGGGCTGGGCTGGGGGCTGCCGGTGTCGCCCGGCTCGGTGCTGCTGGTGCTGGCGTTCGGGGTGGCGGCGCCCTTCGCCGGCGGGCTGCTGGGCTGGCTGCTCGTCCGGGTGCTCCTGATCACGACCTCGGGCCGCGGGCTGTGGCGCTGGCACCAGGTGGGGTTCCTCCTGCAGAGCCTCGCCTACGCCGCCAACGACGGGCAGAAGATGCTGGCCGTGTTCATGATCGTGCTGGGCTTCTCGGACGCGCCGCTCCCGTACACGTCGCTGGTGGCCGTCCTCTTCGGGCTCGGCACCATGTACGGGCTCCCCAGGGCGGGCCGGACGCTGGGCCGCGAGCTCATCGCCTCCCGGCCTCCGCACGGAGTCGCGGCCGAGCTGGCCGCGGGCACGGCGGTGATCGCCTGCGCGGCCGTGGGCATGCCGGTGAGCATGACCCAGGCCATCGCCGGCGGGCTCATCGGCGCGGGCGTGGCCCGGGGCAGCGGCCGCGTCCGCTGGCACGCCACCGGCAAGATCGTCGCGGCCTGGCTCCTGACGCTGCCGAGCGGCGCCCTGCTGGGCGCGGGGCTCGCGACGCTGGTGAAGGGCATTGCGAGCGTGGAACTCTCATGAAGGGACGGCGAACGTGAAGCACTCTTCGAGACCGGCTCCACCCGTGACGCGCTGCCCCGCCTCCCCGAAGGAGGCCAGATCATGAAACGGCTGCGGCGGATCCGCAACCTCATGACCGGCCGCATGGACAGCGCGCTCACGGAGGCCCTGCTCGGCCAGCTCCGGGCCACCAAGGAAGGCGCGTGGCTGGCGATGGCGATGATCGGGGGCGAGGTGGGCAGGACGGGCGCGCACGAGCAGATGCGCTCGATCGAGCACATCGGCGACGAGGAACGCGCCTGCCTCATCGAGGAGCTCAAGACGGCCCTGGTCACCCCCATCGATCCGGAGGACCTGTTCCGCCTGTCCCGCGCCATCGACGACATCCTGGACTCCTTGCGGGACTTCGTCCGCGAGTCCCACCTCTACCGGATCCCGGACCAGATCCGCTTCACTCCCCTTCTCGACCAGGTCATCGTCGGCATCGACGCCCTGGAGAACGCGGTCCGCGACCTCGCCTCCCGCCCCTCCGCCGTGGCCCACGACGCGCTGGAGGCGAAGAAGGTGGGCGGGTCGATCCGGCGGATGTACCAGTACGAGATCTCGCACATCTTCTCGGGCGAGGTGACCGCGGAGGCGCTGAAGAAGCGGGAGCTGGTGCGCCGCCTCGAGATCGTCGGCGTCGCCATCGGCAACGCCGCCGACGCCATCGCCGACGGCGCCATGAAGCGCTAGCCGAAGGCGTTGACCCCGGTCAGCTCGGCGGACAGCGCCCACAGCCGGGCGGCCTGCTCCGGGTCGATCGCATAGTCGCGCACCCCTGGCCCGGCGCCCTCCGTGGTCGGCTCGGCGAGGTCGCAGTCCTCGCAGTAGACGCCGCCCATGCCCGCCAGCTGCGGCGAGGTGGCCGCCCACACCTGGGTGGCCGCGCCCTGCTCGGGGGTCTTGAACGTGGGGTCCAGGGCGTTGCCCTCCTCGTCGATCCACCCCGCGGCGACCATCTCCTCCTTGCGGAGGTGGCGCTGCAGAGGCGTGAGGATGGCGCCCGGATGCAGCGCGAACGCCCGCACCCCCGCGTCCCGGCCGAGCGCGTCGAGCTGGACGGCGAACAGGACGTTGGCGGTCTTCGCCTGCCCGTAGGCCTGCCACTTGTCGTAGCCCCGCTCGAACTGCACGTCGTCCCACCGGATGCCCGCATGCCGGTGCCCCGCGGACGAAACGGACACGACCCGTCCCCGGCCCTGGGCCACGGCCGGCCAGAGGCGGTTGACGAGCGCGTAGTGGCCCAGGTGGTTCGTGGCGAACTGCGCCTCCCACCCGGGGCCCACCCGCGTCTCTGGGCAGGCCATGATCCCGGCGCTGTTGATGACGATCTCGACGCTGCGGCCGGTGGCCAGGAAGCGCTCGGCGAACTGCCGCACGCTCTCCAGATCGGCGAGGTCGAGCTCGTCCACCTCGACCCCGCCGATGCCCGCGACCGCTTCCTCGGCGACCTCGCGGCGGCGCGCGGGCACCACCACGCGTGCTCCGGCTCGGGCGAGCGCCCGCGTGGTCTCCAGGCCGATGCCGGAGTAGCCGCCGGTGACGATCGCCAGCTTTCCCGAGAGATCGATCCCGTGGAGCACGTCGTCCGCGGTGCTCCTGGCCCCGAACCCCGACCCGATCTTGTGTTGTGGCGTTGTCATGCGACTCACGCTACGAGTTGGAGCCCACTCCAGGTCAAACGCCCGCGGGCGTCACAGGCCGAGGGGCTGGGCGAGCTCGGTCAGCTGGGTCAGGGCGTGGGCGAGGTCCGGGGTGTCCGGGGAGAGGGGCTGGATGACGACGTGGTCGGCCCCCGCGTCCAGGTGGTCGTGCACGCGCTTGGTGATCGCGTCGGCACTGCCCCAGGCCACGATGGCGTCCACGAGGCGGTCGCTGCCGCCTCCGGCGACGTCCTCGTCCGTGAAGCCCAGCGTGCGCAGGTTGTTGAGGTAGTTGGTCAGCGTCAGGTAGTGGGACATGTGGGCGCGGGCGATCTCGCGGGCGCGGGCCGGGTCGGACTCCAGGACGACCGCCTGCTCGGGGATCAGCAGCGGGCCCGGGCCGAGGATCCGGCGGGCCTGCGCGGTGTGCTCCGGTGGCACGAAGTAGCTGTGGGCGCCGTCCGCCAGGTCCCTGGAGAGCTCCAGCATCTTGGGCCGCAGCGCGGCGAGGATCCGAGGAGCCGGGGTCGAGGGCACGGGCAGCGTCTGGTCGGCCTGCTCCATGGCCGCCAGGTAGGTGCGCATCGCGGCCAGGGGCTTGGCGTAGTCGTGGCCGCGGCCGGTGACCAGCGGGGCGTGGCTGACCCCGATGCCCAGCAGGAAGCGGTCGGGGAAGGCGTCGCCCAGCGCGGCCGCGCCCGCGGCCATGGCCGTGGCGTCGCGCACCCAGAGGTTGGCGATGCCGGTGCCGACCGCGATGCGCCGGGTGGCCGCCAGCAGGACGGCGGACATGACGAGCGGCTCCTTGCTGCCCATGCCCTCGTTGACCCAGAGCGAGCCGTAGCCCAGCGACTCGATCTCGGCCGCCGCGCGGCGGGCCTCCTCGGCGGGGGCCTTGCTGATCATGGGATGCCACACTCCGACGCGCCCGATGTCCACGGCCGCTCCCCTCGCATAGAATGTTCGATCGAGATGGAACACTACAGTAATGTTCGATCGCAGTCGAACAGGACGCGCGGTCTGACACACACATCCCCGATCGAGGTCTCGCTGCAGGCCGCCCTCGACGCGCTGGGCGATCCGATCCGGCGCCGCATCGTGCGGGAGCTGGCGGACGTCCCCGACTGGACGCGCGCCTGCGGCACGTTCTCCCACCTGCCGGTGGCCAAGTCCACGCTCAGCCACCACTTCTCGGTGTTACGCAACGTGGGGCTGCTGGAGCAGCGCGACGAAGGCGCCCGGCGGCTCAACCGCCTGCGCCGGCAGGAGTTCGACCACCGCTTCCCCGGATTGCTGGGGCTCGTGCTGGAGGAGGAGCGACAGGGGTAACGTCTGGCGGGTGGGTGCCATGGAGGGGCAAGCGGGCAGCAGCGACCGGCCGGCGGCCCGGGTCGTCTGCCTGGATCGCGACGGCAGGGTGCTGCTCATGCACTGGTACGACTCCGTCAGCCGCACGGACGTCTGGGAGCCGCCCGGCGGCGGGATCGACCCCGGCGAGACGGCGCTGGAGGCGGCCAGGCGGGAGCTGGGCGAGGAGACCGGGCTGCCGGGCTCGGCGGTGCGGGAGCGGTTCGTCGAGGTCGAGCGCGACTTCTCGTGGCTGGGAGTGCGATATGTGAAGACCGAGCCGTTCTTCCTGGCCATCTTCGAGGAGGCGCGGCCGGAGGTGGATCCCGGGCAGCTCACCGAGGAGGAGCAGGCGGCCTACCGGGGATACGCCTGGGCCGAGGAGCTGCCCGCCGACGTGGAGCCGCCCGAGCTGGCGAAGGTGATCGAGCGGCTCACCACGCGGTGGGTCACAGGTCCAGCGTGACGCCCTCGGAGGCGACCGCCAGCGTGCCGTCATAGGACTTCGCGGCGGCCAGCAGCGCTAGCGCCGCCGACGTGTCGGGCCACAGGTGGGTCAGGAGCAGGCGGGCCACCCCCGCCGAGGCCGCGGTGTGGCCCGCGTCCAGGGCGCTGGACAGGTAGGGCGCGTCCTCCTCGGGGACGCGTTCCGGATAGGTCGCCTCGGCCACCAGCAGGTCCGCCCCCTCCGCCAGCGCCACCAGCTCGGGGGACGGCCCCGTGTCACCGGTGTAGGCGATCACGCGACCTCCCGCGCTCAGCCGCAGGCCGGCGTTGGACACGTGGTGCGGCAGGTCGAACACGTCCAGGCGGAACGGACCGACCTCGTACGGCACGCCGGGCGCAAGATCGCGCGTCACGAAGCTGCCCGCCAGCATGCGCGGCTTGTCCAGCGCCAGGACGGCGTCCAGCGCGCCCGGTGGCGCGTACACCGGCAGGGCGGGAGCGGGGACGTCGGCGAGGGCGCGGGCGCGCAGCAGCGGGTTGAGGTCGGCGCAGTGGTCGGGGTGGCCGTGGGTGACCAGCACCGCGTCCACCTCGTCGGCCCGTATGTGCCCGAGGAGCCTCGGCAGCGTGGCGTAGCCGGGATCGACGAGGACGCGGAACCCCTCGGCCTCGACCACGTAACCGCTGCACGCCTGCCCCGCCGCGGGCCAAGCCCCGCAGCCCCCCAAAACCGTAAATTTCACACTAATCCCCAGAAAGTAGCCGTGCCCTCACGCATGGGGGCCGTCGCGGAAATGGCCGAGTTCGTCGAGCGTCGTCACCAGGAGCCCGCGCAGCAGCCGCCCCGCCACCTTCTCATGATCGGGCTCCACGGGCACGCCCTTGCCCACCTTCTCCGCGTACACCTCGCGCTCCCGCAGGTCGGTGTACGGCAGCGCGGTCATCCCCACGGCCACGGCGACCCGGGTGCCGCCTCGGGGCAGCACGGCCACGGTGTGCGTACGCAGGCAGGTCTCGTCAGGGGCGCCGTACCAGCCGCTCTTGACCCCGGCGCCGGGCGAGCGGATCGCCTCCCGGGCCCCGAACGCCTGCGACGCGCTGACCTGCCGCATCCACCCCAGGATGGTCTCCGCGACCGGGTCACCGGCGACGGCGGCCTGCGCGAGCACCGCGTACGCGATCGCGACCTCGTCGGCGGCCACCTCGACGGAGCCGAACCGCGAGGGGTCGCCGTTGGGCGGCGACCAGGCGATGCCGGTGCGGCTGCGGAGGTCGTCGAGGATGACCCGGGGGCCGACGGCCAGCCACAGGTTGAGCGTGTCGGCGTTGGAGGACACGACCACGGCGGGCTCGGCGTGCCGCCGCCACCGTTCGGCGTCGGGGATGCGGGCCGCGCTCACCCACGCGTACAGGGGTTTGAGCAGCGAGGCGCAGCGCAGCCGCGCCAGGCCCACGGTGACGCCCACCGTGCGGGCGGGCGGCCCGCCGTAGCCGCGCCTGATGCCCGCGGCCTGGACGCTGGCGCTGGGATCGAGGTTTTTGAGCAGGTCGTTGAAGCCCACGCCACCACCGTAGACCTACGGAGGGCTCCCCCAGCGACCTTCGTACCACTCCAGGCCCGGCGGGTCGCCGGGCAGCTCGGTCGCCCCCGGCGCGCGCAGGCCGTCGAGCGCGATGGTCAGCAGCCGCTGCTTGGCGTGCGGATGCTCGCCGCCGGGCGCCGGCCGGCTGAACTGCTCTATGAGCAGCGAGATGTCCAGCGTGGTGACGTCGCCCCTGAGCACGCCGGCCGCGCGCGCCCTGGCGATCAGCCGGTCGGCGAGCTCGGTGCCCCTGCGGGCCGTGCGCCACATCTCGTCGGTGACCTCGATGGTGCCGGCGACCGGTGCGAGTGCGCCCGCCCTGAACCCGACGCACGCGCGGAGGTAGGAGGCCAGCCCCTCCCACGGGTCCGGCTCGGCCAGCCCCGCCTCGGCCGCCTCGGCCCCGCGCTCCATGGCGATCACGCACAGGCGCTGGAGCAGCTCCTCCTTGGTGCGGTAGCGGCGATAGAGGCTGCCCATGCCCACGCCCGCCGCCTTGGCGATGGCCGACACCGGCGCGTCGAACCCCTGCGTCGTGAACACCTCGTGCGCGGCCCGCAGCAGCCGCAGATCGTTGCGCGCGGCCTCGGCCTGCCTCCCGCGGGTGCTCATGCCGTACAGGATATTAGTATTTTCGGAGCGGATCGCTCCGATAAAGAAGGGCTCATCATGCGTGCGGTGGTCTTGAGGCGGTACGGCGGGCCGGAGGCGCTGGTCGTGGAGGAGGTGCCGGACCCGGTGGCCGGGCCCGGGCAGGTGCTCGTGGACGTGTCGGTGGCGGGCATCACGTTCGTCGAGACGCAGGTACGCGCCAACCGGGGGCCGCGGCAGGCCGAGCTGCCCGCGATCCTGGGCAACGGCGTCGCGGGGACGGTGGCCGCGACCGGCGAGGGCGTCGACCCGGCGCTGACCGGCACGCCGGTGGTCAGCACGCTCGGCGGTCACGGCGGATACGCCGAGCTCGCGGTGGCGAGCGCCGACGACCTGATCCCGATCCCCGACGGCCTGTCGCCCGAGTTCGCGGTGGCGCTGCTCGCGGACGGGCGCACCGCCGTGGGCCTCGCGCGGGCCGCCGCCCCCCAGCCCGGGGAGTGGGTGCTGGTCGAAGCGGCCGGCGGCGGCGTGGGGAGCCTGCTGGTGCAGCTCGCCACGGCCGCGGGGGCGCGCGTGGTGGGCGCGGCGAGCAGCGCCGCCAAGCGCGACCTGGCGGCGGGCCTGGGCGCGGAGCTGACGGTCGACTACACCGACCCCGGCTGGACCGAGCTGGTACGGGACGCGACGGGCGGCCTCGACCTGGTCTTCGACGGGGTCGGCGGCGAGGTCGGCGCGGCGGCGCAGGGGCTGCTCAAGGACGGCGGCCGGCTGAGCGTGTACGGCATGGCGGGCGGTCCGATGACCACGCCGGAGCCGCGCGTGACGGCGGTCGCCTGGCCGCAGGCGGACCTGCGCGAGCTGGCCAGGCAGGCTCTGACGCTGGCCGCCGCCGGACGCCTGCGCCCGACCGTCGGCGCCGTCTACCCCCTGGAGTCGGCCGCCGAGGCGCACGCCGCCATCGAGGCCCGCGCGGTGACCGGCAAGAGCCTGCTCACGATCCGGCCCCTTTAGGAGCCGAAGCGCGCCCACGACACGACGAGCGCGGCCGGCACCAGCGCGACCACGCCCAGCGCGGTCACCACCTTCCACCGCCGCGCCACCCCCGGCTCCGTCATGAACGCCGCCACGGCCCCCGCCCCGGCGAAGACCGCCCCGGCCGTGACGGCGTGCGCGAGCGAGGACGTCCACGAGGGCATTGCCTCGCCGACGAGCCGGAACACCACCAGCACCCCGCCTGCCACCAGCGCCACCCGCCGCCCGGGCCGTACGTCCACCCGCTCCAGCACGAGCGTGGCCCCGGCGAGCAGGGCCAGTGTGATCACCACCACGACGCCGACGGCGGGGGCCAGGCACCCCCAGTCCTCGCAGCCGATGCCCGCCCAGGCCAGGCGCACGCTGGCCCACCACAGCACCCCCAGAGCGGCGCACACCGCGGCCGCTCGCCCCATTCGCCCCCGCATGCCCCCATAGTCCCACCGCGCCCAGGCGGTCGTCAGGAGAGGCGATCGGCCCGCCGCTCGTCCGCGTCGGCCTCGGCGGCGCGCCCGAGCGCGCGCAGGGCGACGGCCCGGTTGGTGTACAGGTCGGGCTCGGGCCGCAGCTCGATGGCCCGGCTCAGGTCCTCGACCGCCCCTTCCAGGTCCCCGGCGGCATACCGCAGCACCCCCCGGTTCCCCCAGGCGGCGGCGAGCCCGGGCGCGCCCTCCACCGCGCGGTCCAGCGCCTCCCCCGCCGCCGCCAGCCGCCCCGCCGCCGTCTCCAGCTGCCCCAGCACCGTGAGCAGGTGGGGGTTGCCGGGCTCCAGGACGAGCCCGGCGACGACGTCGGCCAGGGCCTCCTCGTCCCGGCCCACCGCGGCCAGCAGCCCGGCCCGGTTGATGTACGCGTCCAGGTAGGACGGGTCCAGCTCGATCACCCGCCCCAGGTCGGCCAGCGCCCCGTCGGTGTCGCCCCGCACGGTGTGCAGCTCCGCCCGGTTGTAGTACGCCTCCGGCAGCGGCGGCCCGGCCCGCATGGCGCGTTCGAAGTCGGCCAGCGCCTCCTCGTGCCGCCCGAGCTTGAACAGCAGGTTCCCCCGCTCCAGGTAGTAGTCGGGAAAGGCCGGGTCCAGCGCGATCGCGGCCGCGTAGTCCTCCATCGCCTCCTTGACGTGACCGAGCGCGGCCAGCAGCTGGGCCCGGTTGGCCAGCAGCACCATCCGGTGCAGCGGATGCCGCTCCCGCAGCTCGCGCGCCAGCTCGACGGCCGACTCGACCAGCGACAGCGCCGCGCCCGGCCGGCCGTGCCGCAGCTCGATCAGCGCCAGGCCGTTGAGGTCGAAGCCCAGCTTGAACGCCCGGTCCAGCGGCTCCGGCAGCAGGGTGGAGATGGCGATGGCCTCGTTGATCCAGCGCCGGGCCCGGCCCAGGTCACGGTGTGCGGGGTCGGGGTGGCGGGCGTCGAGCATGGCGGTGCCGTACGCGCTGGCGGCGTGCATCGCCGGATCCTGGCTGGCCGCGCGCACCTGGTCCCAGATCGCCCGGGCGTCGTCGGTGCGGCCGAGGCCGCCCAGCGCGGTCGCGGTGCGCTGGGCGAAGCGCCACCACTGCTGGCCGCCCGGCTCGGTGCGCGCCATGCCGCGCTCCCCCAGCTCGACGGCGGCGTGCAGGAATCCGTCGCGCATGCACCGGTCCACCAGGGCCCAGAGCTCGTCCGCGCTCCGGGTGTCGGGCGGCGGGTCGGGGCCGCCTGAGTAGCGCATGATCGTGAGGAGGTCCGGCGGGATGCGCCGCATCATGACGTCCAGGAGTTCGGTGTCCGTCGGGTCGGCCTCGGCGCCGTTGCACACGGCGATCGCCTGCCCGGGGCGTACGGCGACCATGAAGAACTCCGCGAGCCCGTTGGCCAGCCGCAGCGTGCGGCGCGGCGCGGGCACGAGGATGCGCTCGTCCTCGGACAGCCCGGCGTCGATCGTGGTGCGCCGGACCGGCACGAGAGGGGCCAGTTCGGGCGCGGCGGCCCGGATCTCGATGTCGTGCGCCGCCACCAGGTCCCCGTCCCGCTCCAGAGCCTGCGGCACCAGGTGACGCAGCAGGGCGGCGGCGACAGTGTAGGGGCCGCGCGGCCGACGATGTCCGTCGATCAACGGTGTCAGCAGCCGCACGGCCCCCCATTGAGCGGGTGGTTCGCCCTGGACTCTGAGATGGGACTTTGCCTCGGTCACCCCTTGTGAAGGACGCTGGAGGTCCCCGCCAGCCTCGCGGTGCCAGGCTTGCGGACAATGATGCGCTTCATGACGTACCTCTCCCCTGGTGCTATTTCCCCATTATTGGTGCACCCCGCCGAATATCAAGATTTATGGTGAATAAGTGGGAGGTTAAACTCCAAAAAGCAGTTGCCTTTTGATTGACACCTGTAACCTATTGGGGCCGAAACCAACGCGGGAGGGCTTTCGTCCGGGATTGCTGCTCGGCCTCCTCCATCAGATCGCACAGGCACCGGCCGAGCAGGGTGACCGACCGGCAGCACCCCGGCCCCGGCAGATTCCTCGCCCGGACGATGAGCGTGGCCCGCTCGATCAGCCGCTCGAGGCTGGGCTCCCCGCCGCCCTTGAGCGAGCGCGTGTGCCAGGGGCACGTCTCGACGTTCGCACAGGCCCCTCTGTCGAGGTACGGCGGCTGGCCGCCGCCGCCGAGCGGCAGCGCGTCCTCACGTTTGATCCTCAGGTCGGCCAGCGTCCTGGCCGCCCGGGCGGCGACGGCGAGCAGGGCCTGGTTGGCGCTGGGGCGCTCTTTTCCCAGCGCGGCGGTCCTCGCGGGCAGCGCGAGCAGCATCGCGCCGGCCATCAACCCCCCGCCGACGACCATGCCCCAGCCGATCTGCTCGTGGAACCAGATCACCGAGATCGCGGCCACCCAGAGCGGCTGCGACGACATGAGGATCGCGCTCGGCACGGCGGTGACGTGCGCCTGGCCGTACGAGCGGGCCAGGAACCCCAGCGCGCACGACACCACCGCCAGGTGGCCCAGGATCAGCCAGTCGGACCCTCCCGACGGCAGCACGACCCCGTCGCGGACGGCGACGACCCCGGTGAGCAGCCCGATGGTGAACAGCTGGATCACCGTCAGCGCGTACGCGTGGAAGGTCTCACCCCGCTTGGACAAGTGCGCCAGCAGCAGCGTGTGGCCGGAGTAGAGCGCGGCGGCGGACAGCGTGACCCCGAGCGCCAGCACCGAGATCTCGTGGCCCTCCACCCCCCTCAGCAGCGTGAACACGGTCATCCCGGCCAGCGCGAGCACCACCCCCACCCAGATCCGGGTCGGCACCTTCACCTTGAACAGGACGAGCGCCAGGATGGGCGTGATCACCACGCTGCAGCCGACGGCGAACCCCGACAGCGAGGACGGCAGGCCGTGCAGCGCGGCGGCCTGACCCGCCTGACCGAGCCCGAACATCACCCCGAGAACGACCCCGTTGATCCAGGTCCTGCGCGGCAGCTCCCGAAGGCAGCGCGGCCTGATGGCGAGGAGGGTGAGCGCGGCGATCAGGTAGCGCTCGGCGAGCAGATCCTCCACCGGTAACCGCTGGATGAGATCCTTCATCAGCGGGAACGCCGACCCCCAAGCGGCGCTGACGAACAACAGAAGCACGGCTCCCAGGAGGGGTCGGGGAGCGGGCACGACTGCCATGGCAAAAGCATCTCACTACTATTCGCAGCCACTGATGTACAGGGAGCAGTCGGTGAGGTTCCTCTACAACTCGGTATTAGGAGCCTCACCCGCGGGTTCGTACATCCATACCGCGGACACCGGAATCGGCGTCGTCGCGTACTGCGGGTGACGGAAGGAATGTCGGCGGAGAAGTCACGCCGGGAGCCCGGGAAAGATCACCGGGGAAGGGGTGGAAGCGGCCCCAGGAGGGGTGCCCCAGGAGGGGTGAGGGTGGGGCCGTGCGCCAGGGTGGCTCTCAGAGCTCGATGACCGCCGGAGGGGCCAGGCGTTTCTCGAGGTACACGACAGTGTGGTCACCGACCCGCTGTCTGGACAGCTCGCGCCATCCCTCTCGCTCGTAGAGCGCCAGGGCGGCCTCCTGGCTGAGCGTGGTGTCGCCTCTGACGCGCTCGAAGCCGAGGTCCACCGCGCGCCGTTCGAGTGCGAGTAGCATGGCCGCGCCGTAGCCGCGCCGCTGGAAGTCCGGGTGGACTCTCAGCCGGCACATCTCGACCGTGGCCGTGTCGACGGGTTTGAGCCCGCCCATCGCGACGACCCGCTTGTCCACCTCGCCGACCAGGAAGTCACCGCCGCAGCCCAGGTAGATCTCCTGGATGCGCGGGAAGTCGTCGTCGTAGTAGACGCCGTCGCCCGGCACCAGTCCCACCTCGGCGAGGGAGATCCGGTGGAGTGCGAGGATGGTGTCGAGATCGGACCACCGATAGCGCCGGATCTCCAAGTTCATGCACCGCCGCCTTTCATCTGGACCTTCGGCCGGCGCAGTTCGGCCCTGTACTCCTCGAGTTTCGCGTGGTTGGCGTCACGGGCCATGATCGCCTGTTCGAGCGCCAGGGCGGGACGCATGATGAAATCGGTCATGTACTCGTCGCCGAGCATCCGCAGCGCCCTGGTGCCGATGTCCAGCGCGGAGTCGAGCTCCCCGTCGATCACGCGGCACTGGGCCTGGTCGAGCCTGATCAGCGTCTGGTCGAGGATGTGGTCCTCGTACTTCTCCAGCGCCTGGTCGAGCACCACCTCGGCCTCCAGCGTCTGGCCGAGCTTGGTGAGCACGTCGCCCTGGTAGAAGTAGAGCTGCTTCTCCGTGTAGCCGAACGCCATGTCCGACTGGTGCTCGGGCCGCATGTGGGAGAAGGCGCTCCTGGCCCTGGCCAGCGCGCGTTTCGCCTGGTCGACGATCTCCTTCTTGTTCTCGGAGCCCGAGAGCATCGCCAGCGCCCGCGCCTCGACGACCGGTGCCATCGCCTGCGCGGGGCAGGCCACGGCGCCCGCCAGGTCGCGGCTCTTCTTCGCCAGGTTGAGGGCCTCCCGGGCGTCGCCGAAGTAGAGCGGGACGAGCGACTCGCGGGCGGTGATCCACGCGCGCAGCGCGCGGTCGCCCGTCTCGTCGGCCGCGGTGCGCCCGGTCCTGAAGAAGGAGCGGGCCAGCCGGTGGTCACCGAGATTGATCATGATCATGCCGCCCAGCCCCGCCAGCTGGGCCGCCATCCGCAGCAGGCGGTCCTGCAGGTCGACGGGCTGCCGGCAGCCCAGCGCCTGGCGTACGGCGCTCATCTCGAGCATCACGTCGCACAGCAGGCGCAGGGGGGCCGTGGTCGTGTACTGGCGGCCGAAGCTCTGCGTGGCCTCTTCCCACTGGTCGAGCATCGCCGCCGACACCGTGGCCTTGACGAGCGTCTCGTCCATCCGGCGCCTGATGCCCTCGCACGCGCCGAGCACCGGCCCGTCGAGCTCGGTGGCGGCGCTGGTGCCGGGGTTGAGCAGGTTGAGCATGGTGCGCCGGAGGATGTTCTCGTCCTCGTCGCTCTCCGCCTCCGGGGGCGAGCCGGGCTCGCGCTCCGCCGGCGCTAACGGCCGGTCCGTGCCGTCTTCCAGCGGCACGCCCGGAGTGCGGTGCCCGCGGCCGCAGATGCACGGCCCGTCGAAACCGAGCTCCAGCGGCTCCACCCGATAGACCGTGCACAGATAGTGCAGGTATTCGGGCCCTGGGCGCTTGAGCCCGCTCTCGTAGGCCGACAGCAGGGTCTCTCCGATGCCGGGCATCGCCTTGTTGTCACGTTCGAACAGGGCTCTGATCTGCTCGATGACATCCGCCAGCGCGATGCCGTAGGAAAGACGGTGGGATTTGACGCGGCTGGTACCGAACTGCGGAGTGCACTGCTCATGGATCTCGTCAGCTATCTGGGCCGAAGTGCGCCCGGCGGCCAGCCCCTTGGCTCTGATCCGCCGTGCGATCTCCGTTTCCCTGTGCTGTCTGCCGGACATCCCGGCCCCTCTCGCGCGTGTCTCGACCGGTCCACAACTGGTGACTCAGCGTAGCGTCCATGTAGCTGTGCGCCTACCCAAGAGTGTGAACCAATGTCGCCAGCTTGAAAACGCCCGGCATCCAGCGTACGGATAAGGATCGTCCTCCGAGGGACTGTTTCTTACATCCCACGAGGGAGAAGCAACTCCCCGTGACCGGGGGGCCGGCGTTGCGCCCGCCCTTGACATGAGCCATGTTTGGCCCACCAGCCGATTCCCAAAAGGAGGGGACGAAAGGTGGGGGACGACAACTTCGAGCATCTGAAGCGTCTCGTATCCGAACTCGACGCTCACGGGTTGCTCGCGAGAGTGGTCCAGACCCAGGGCGGGCGCATGTTCGCACGGGTCATCAACCCGAACGCGACCAGCCTGTCGGAGAACGTCACCTGTCGGTCGACGAGCGCATCCGACGCACCGGACTGGTGGTACTGCTGGTCCTGGGGAGAACGGATGCACAAGGCCGACGACCCGGCTGGAGCGGCCACGAAGGTCGCACGCGTGCTGGCCGCCGTGGGCGAGTGACAAAGCGGTGACCCGGGTGGAGCGCAGCCACCCCGGCTCACCGCACCCACGGCGGCTTCAACGGAGCCGGCGGGGTGGCCGGTGCGGAGGGACTCCCGTATGCCGGAGCCCTTGGTCGCCCCGCCGGTTCCGGCCCCAGGCACGGTCTCGCACGCCGTGCCTGTCCACCCCTGGGCACGGTCGCGCAGCTCGTATGCCGTGCCTGACCACAGCCACCCGACCGGTCTTCCCGGGCGGGTGTTCGGGGGATCCCTCCCGGAACCGGCACGGGACACGCTTCCGGGTGCGCGTCCCGTTCCGAGCCGTCCGTCATCGGAGCGTCCGCTCTCTCCCTCCGCGGCCCAGAGAGCAGGCGTCCCCGTCTTCCCCGGCGTGATGTGACGGCGGGCGGTCCGGTCGGCGGTATTTTTGGATCGAATCGGTCCAAAGCAGCCGACCGAACCGCTTCCGGAGGGGGATCTACCCAGTGTTACTGCTGGTGACAGCGTCGCCACCACCCGCTTCTCCGTCGGGCCTGTCCGACTTCGAGAAGCTGACCCAGCAAATGGCTGGGAGCTGCGAGAACGACCCGGCGGGCATTTGCTCTACCCTTGTCGGGATGTGGGACAACCCGACCTGGGCGCCCTTGGTGGCCAGCCTGATCACCATCGTCCTGATCCTCGTGCTCGCGATCGTGCTCCGCAAAGTCGCGCACCGGGTCATCACGAGGGTGGTCAACCGCGCGGCCACGGGTGGTTCGATCACCAGCAGGTTCCGCAAGAACGCGGTGCCCGACAGCATCGACGCGCTGCTGCACGAACGGCGCAAGCAGCGCGCCGAGACCATGGGCTCCGTGCTCAAGCACGTCGCCTCGATCGTCATCCTCGGCACCGCGGTGCTGACCGTGCTCGACCGGCTGACGATCCCGATCGCGCCCCTGCTGACCAGTGTCGGCATCCTCGGCGTGGCCATCGGCTTCGGCGCCCAGGAGCTGGTCAAGGACTTCATCGCGGGCATGTTCATGCTGCTGGAAGACCAGTACGGCGTGGGCGACGTGATCGACGCCGGCGCCGCGGTCGGCACGGTCGAGGCGGTCACCCTGCGCGTCACCAGGCTGCGCGACGTCGACGGCCGCGTCTGGTACGTCCGCAACGGCACCATCACCCGGGTCGGCAACGAGTCGCAGGGCTGGTCGCGGGCCTATATGGACGTCCCGGTGGCCTACGACGCGGACATCGTGAGCGTCCGGGTGCTCCTGGAGCACGTGGCCGAGGAGATCTGGGCCGACGGCGAGTTCCGCGAGACCAAGATCGTGGAGCAGCCGCAGGTGTACGGCGTCGAGCAGATGTCCGACAGCTCGCTGGTGTTCCGCATCAGCGCCAAGACCCTGCCCTCGGCGCAGGCCGAGGTGTCCAGGGAGCTCAGGTTCCGGGTCAAGTCCGCACTCGACTCCGCCGGCATCCCCATGGTCGCCACCGCATAGGCTGAGACGGTGAGTGAGACCTCCTTCTACGACGCCGTCGGGGGCGACGAGACCTTCCGGCGCCTCGTGCACCGTTTCTACGAGGGCGTCGCGGAAGACCCTTTGCTGCGGCCGCTCTACCCGGAGTCCGATTTCGAGGGCGCCGAAGAGCGGCTGCGGGGCTTCCTGATCCAGTACTGGGGCGGGCCCAACACCTACAGCCAGCAGCGCGGCCACCCGAGGCTGCGCATGCGGCACATGCCGTTCGTGATCGGCGAGCCGGAGCGGGACGCCTGGCTGCGGCACATGCGTGACGCGGTCGACTCGCTCGACCTGCCGGAAGAGCTGGAGACCAGGCTCTGGGACTATCTGGTCTACGCGGCCCACAGCCTGGTGAACTCCCCGACATAGCGGGCAGAACACGCCACATGGATATCCCCTGGTGGCGTGATGCCATCGTCTACGAAATCTACGTTCGCAGCTTCGCCGACGCCTCAGGAGACGGCGTCGGCGATCTGGCCGGGGTGCGCGAGCGCCTGCCGTACCTTCGGCGGCTGGGGGTCGACGCCATCTGGCTGACGCCCTTCTACCCCTCCCCCATGGCCGACGGCGGCTATGACGTGGCGAACTACCGGGGTGTCGATCCGCTGTTCGGCACGCTGGCCGACTTCGAGTCGCTGGTCGAGCAGGCGCACGAGCACGGGTTGCGGGTGCTGGTCGACATCGTGCCCAACCACAGCTCCTCCGAGCATCCCTGGTTCCAGGCGGCGCTGCGCGGCGAGCGGCGCGACCGCTACATCTTCCGCGACACCACCAACAACTGGCAGTCCACGTTCGGCGGGCCCGCGTGGACGAAGGTGGCGGACGGGCAGTACTACCTGCATCTGTTCGCCCCCGGGCAGCCCGACTTCAACTGGCGCAACCCCGAGGTGCACGCCGAGTTCCTGGACATCCTGCGGTTCTGGCTGGACCGGGGCGTCGACGGGTTCCGTATCGACGTGGCCATGGGGCTCTACAAGGCCGAGGGGCTGCCCGACGTGGGCGACCAGTCGTTCAAGTCGGTCTCGCCGGTGTGGGGGCAGCCCGAGGTGCACAACGTCTACCGCGACTGGCGGCGGCTGCTGAACGGCTATCCGGGCGAGCGGATGGCCGTGGGCGAGGTGTGGACGGACAGCTCCGAGGACCTCGCCCTCTACGTACGCCCGGACGAGCTGCACCAGAGCTTCAACTTCGCCTGGCTGCAGGCGCCGTGGTCGCCGACGGCGTTCAAGAAGGTGATCGACGACACCCTGGCCTCCGTGCCGTTCGCCACGTGGGTGCTGTCCAACCACGACGTTGTACGCCACCGCACCCGCTACGGGACCGCCGACCCCGGCACGGGGCTCGCGCGGGCCAGGGCGGCGCTGCTGACGATGCTGGCCCTGCCCGGCTCCGCCTACCTCTACCAGGGCGAGGAGCTGGGACTGCCCGAGGTGACCGACCTGCCCGACGAGGCCAGGCAGGACCCCGTCTTCTTCCAGTCGAAGGGCAAGCTGCCCGGGCGCGACGGGTGCCGGGTGCCGATCCCGTGGACGGTGGACCCGCCCTCCCACGGCTTCTCCCCCGGCGGGGTGGAGCCGTGGCTGCCGCAGCCGGCCACGTTCGCGGAGCTGAGCGTGGAGAAGCAGGAAGGGGACGCCGGCTCGACGCTGGAGTTCTACCGCCAGGCCCTGGCCTGCCGCCGTGACCTGGTCGGAACGATTCCTTATACCTTGGAGTGGCTCGACTCACCCGAGGGTGTGCTTTTCTTCTCCCGCGGCCCGCTGACCTGTGCCATCAACTGCGGGCTCCAGCCGGTACACCTGCCCGAGCACGACACCGTGCTCCTGTCGAGCGGTCCGCTCAAGGGCGACCTGCTGCCGCCCGACACCGCGGCGTGGCTCATGACTTCCTAGAACGCTCGCCGCGCCAGGGGATGACGGGCAGCGAGAGCAGCGCGCACGCCAGACCCCCCGCGAACCCCGCCCAGAACCCGGCGTGCTCGATCAGCACGCCGGCGAGCGGGGTGATGACGAGGGAGACGGTGTTCTGGATGGTGTTGTGGGTGGCCAGCACCCTGCCGGCCCAGGCGGGTCCGGCCAGCTCGCCGGCGGCGAGGTAGGCGAGCCCGTTGCCGGCCACGGTCATCACCGCGGCCAGGGCGAGCATGGCCGGTCCCAACGCGCCGCCGGTGAGCGTGCCGGTGACCAGCAGCACCAGCACGCCGAGGGTGGCGATGGTGATGAGCAGCAGGGGCCGCATGCGCAGGCCGGTCCTGTCGGACCAGCGCCCGGCCGCGATGCGCACCACCGCCCCGCCGATCGCCGCCACCCCGAACAGCTGCCCGGCCGCCACGCTGTCCCAGCCGTACAGGTGCACCAGGCAGGTCACGCCGTACGTGCTGACCACCATCTGGGGCGCCACGTGCAGGGCGCTGGTGGCGTGCACCCGCCACAGCGCGGGCTGCCGGTACGGCGTGCCCGCCGGCGCGGTGCCCGGCCCGGAGATCGTACGCGGCGGCTCGGCCAGGAAGATCGCGGCCAGCACGGCGGCCAGCAGGCTGAGGGCGGCGCAGACGGCGAGCACGCCGGGCAGGCCGTGCGCCCGCGCGACCGGCGGGAGGACGAAGGCGCCGATGGCCATGCCGAGGGTGAAGGAGACCTGGCGCACGCCCATCGCGACGCCGCGTTCGGGCGGCTCGAACCAGCGCAGCACGATCCGCCCGCCGCCGACCAGCGCTGCCGAGCCGGCCGCGCCCGCCAGGGCCAGCAGCGCGATCACCGCCCAGGTCCGGTCGACGAACGCGACCACGGCGAACAGCACCGCCGCCAGGCCCACGCCGGTGCCCAGGACCACCCGCTCGCCGTGCCGGTCGGCCAGCGCGCCCCAGGCGACCAGGGCGAACAGGATGCCGATGGCCGGGGCGTTCGCGATGATCCCCGCGACCGGCAACGAAACTTCGAAATGTCGCTGTATTTCGGGCAGGATCAGGGGCAGGCCGCCCAGTCCTAAGGTGACGCTGGTGTGCGCGTTGACGCCCAGCGCCAGCATCAACCATCGCTTCACGAGAAGCGTTTGAGGTAGGCCAGTTCGCCCTCGGTGAGCCTGCGCGGTGCCGCCCGCTCGACGTCGTAGGCGGCGAGGACCGAGGTGGCGGTCACGTACACGTCGCTGTCGTCGCGGATCTCGTACTGAATCGTGAACCGCACCGACCTGATCTCGGTCACCCACGTCTCGACCCGCACGGGCTCGGCACGGAAGCCGAGGGGGCGGCGGTAGTCGATCTCGTGGCGGGTCACCACCAGCCCTTTGAACGGCTCCTCGCCCGCGTTGTACGGATCGATGTGGAACATGCCGAAGCGGGCGTCCTCGAGGTAGTCGAGGAAGCGCACGTTGTTCACGTGATCCTGGGAGTCGATGTCGGCAAATCTCACCGTTCGGAGGTATATGTGCCGCTGGGCTTCGGAGCGTTCAACCACGTCCGCCACCGTACCCGCCCGGGTCCGGTGTCCTGGCGTCAGGTCTGTTTCTCGTGGTTGGGGGTGTCGCACGAACGGGATGGCCAAGGACCGCGTGATGACCACCGGGGGATCGATCAATTACCCAGCGTAATCATCCCTTCGTCCCGCCCACCACCAAGTCCGCGCCCACCATCCGCCCCGCCTCGCCGTTGCACGCCCACCATCCGCCCCGCCTCGCCGTTGCACGCCCACCACCCACCACTCGGCCCCCCGTCATTGCACGCCCACCACCCACCACTCAGCCCCCCGTCATTGCACGCCCGCCACCCACCACTCAGCCTGTCCCGTCGATGCACGCCCACCACCCAGCCCGCCCCGCCGTTACACGCCCACCACCCACCACCCAGCGCGCCCAATGCGCCGTCGACCCGGCCGGTTCCAGCGCGCCCGCCGCTCATCGCGCAACGCGCCCATTGCGGATCGATCAGCATCCTGGTCAACCCGAGTACAGGTTGTCCCCACACCGGTCGATCGGATCACCCCTGTTCGCCCAGGGCTCTCACATCGGGACGCCCTGATGGCCTGGCGTCCGTGCAAACCGCCTGCCGCCCCACCACAACCGGCCGCCCGCACGAGGGCGCACCTCAGCCCGGCAGCGGAATCCGTACAGAAATATGGGTCCCCTCACCCGGCGCCGCCTCGAAACTCACGGTCCCGCCAACAGACGCCATCCGTTCGATGATCGACCGCGAGATCCCCAGCCCGTCCGGCCGCTCCCCCATGTCGAACCCCGCCCAGTTGATCCAGCACGCTCAACCTCACCACGCCCGCCCGGACCTCCGCCCACACCACGGCATGCTCAACGTCGGCGTGCTTGACCACGTTCGTCAGGGCCTCGCGTAGCGCGCCGGCCAGCGCGTCCACGATCTCGCCCGGGAAGCCGCGACGCACCGGGGACCACGCCAGGCAGCCGAAACCGAACGAGCCGCGACTCACCGCAGGTCACGCCTGGAACGCGGGGATGTGCTGGCGTTCTTCCGGATCATCTACTGCTTCGTGGAATCTCGCGCCGCCCTGTCTCAGGTCCCCGTCGAACCCTGAAGGTCGAGCCCTGGAAGAACACTGCGGCCGATCGGCGCTACCTGCCCCAGCGCGCCCATCACATCGCCGGTCACCTGTCTGTCCACCACCGGACTGACCGCAGGTTCCGGCACCCCCACACCACCTGACGATCCTTACACTCGTACACCACCCGGCGGCCGGTCGACGATTCCGACGACCGGCCATGTGCGGCAGGCGATGTCACCCGCGCCCCGCCGTACACGACGAGGGTTCCCCCCGGAACGGCGGAGCGCGTGCGGATCAGCTCAGTCGCGGTGCAGCTTCCGGTACGTGACACGGTGCGGACGCGCGGCGTCGGCGCCCAGCCGCTCGATCTTGTTCTTCTCGTAGTCGGCGAAGTTGCCCTCGAACCAGAACCAGTTCGAGCCTTCCTCCCACGCCAGGATGTGGGTGGCGATGCGGTCGAGGAACCACCGGTCGTGCGAGGTGATCACCGCGCAGCCCGGGAAGTCGAGCAGCGCGTTCTCCAGCGACGACAGCGTCTCGGTGTCGAGGTCGTTGGTGGGCTCGTCGAGCAGCAGGACGTTGCCGCCCTGCTTGAGGGTGAGCGCGAGGTTGAGCCGGTTGCGCTCGCCTCCCGACAGCACCCCCGCCTTCTTCTGCTGGTCGGGCCCCTTGAAGCCGAACGCCGCGATGTACGCCCTGGACGGCATCTCCACGTTGCCGACCTTGATGTGGTCGAGCCCGTCGGAGACGACCTCCCAGACGTTCTTGTTCGGGTCGATGCCGCCGCGGCTCTGGTCCGCGTACGAGATCTTGACCGTCTCACCGACGGTGATCGAGCCGGCGTCAGGCGTCTCGCTACCGGTGATCATGCGGAACAGCGTCGTCTTGCCGACGCCGTTGGGACCGATGATGCCGACGATGCCGTTACGCGGCAGGTCGAACGTCAGCCCCTCCATCAGCAGCCGATCGCCGAAGCCCTTGGTCAGCACGTCGGACTTGATCACCGTGGTGCCCAGGCGCGGGCCCGGCGGGATCTGGATCTCTTCGAAGTCCAGCTTGCGGTACTTGTCCGCCTCAGCCGCCATCTCCTCGTACCGCTGGAGTCGGGCCTTGCTCTTGGTCTGGCGGGCCTTCGGGTTGGACCGGACCCACTCGAGCTCGTCCTCCAGGCGCTTCTTGCGCTTGACGTCCTTCTGGCCCTCGACCTTGAGGCGCTGTGCTTTGGCCTCCAGGTAGGTGGAGTAGTTGCCCTCGTACGGGTACGCGCGGCCGCGGTCGAGCTCCAGGATCCAGTTTGCGACGTTGTCGAGGAAGTAGCGGTCGTGGGTGACGGCCAGCACCGTGCCGGCGTACTTCTCCAGGTGCTGCTCCAGCCACTGCACGCTCTCGGCGTCGAGGTGGTTGGTGGGCTCGTCGAGCAGCAGCAGATCGGGGGCCTCGAGGAGCAGCTTGCACAGCGCGACCCGGCGACGCTCACCACCGGACAGCTTCGTCACGTCGGCGTCGGGCGGCGGGCAGCGCAGCGCGTCCATGGCCTGCTCGAGCTGACTGTCGAGGTCCCACGCGTTGCGGTGCTCAAGCTGGTCCTGGAGCTTGCCCATCTCCTCCAGCAGCTCGTCGCTGTAGTCGGTGGCCATCTGCTCGGCGATCTCGTTGTAGCGCTGGAGCATCGCCATCGTCTCGGCGACGCCCTCCTGCACATTGCCGAGGACGGTCTTCTCCTCGTTGAGCGGCGGCTCCTGCTGGAGCATGCCCACCGTGAAGCCCGGCATCAGTCTGGCCTCACCATTGGACGGCTGCTCCAGGCCGGCCATCATCCGGAGCAGCGTCGACTTCCCGGTGCCGTTCGGGCCGAGAACACCGATCTTGGCTCCGGGCAGGAACGACAGCGTGACGTCGTCAAGGACAACCTTGTCGCCGTGCGCCTTGCGCACGCGCTGCAGCGTATAGATGTACTCCGGCATGCCCTCTAGCTTAGGGGCTCTCCACCCAGGCTTCCGCCGCTCCTCCCAGTAAGCCCCGAAAGACCAGCCAGCACCCACCCGTCCAGGGAGCGTGGAGGAGGCGGGGATCGGACGACAGGCATGCAGACACGGTCCCGCCCCACCAGAGCCACCGGCAACCCAGTCAGGCTCAGGAGATCAGAAGTTGTGATCGCCACTGGGGAAGGGAACGCGGAGGAGGCGGGGATCGGACGACAGGCAGGCAGACACGGTCCCGCCCCGCCAGAGCCAGTGGCAACCCGAGGGGGCCCAGGAAGTCAGGCGTTGTGATCGCCACTGGGGAAGAAAACGTGGAAGGGGCGGGGACTGGACGACAGGCAGGCAGACACCGTCCTGCCCCGCCAGAGCCAGCTGCAACCCGGTGGGGCTCAGGAGGTCAGGGGTTGTGATCGTCGCTGGGGAGGGAGCGTGGAGGGGGTGGGGATTGGACGACGGGAATGCAGACGCGGTCGCGGCCCAGCTCCTTCGCCCGGTAAAGAGCCAGGTCAGCAGCTGCCAGGAGGTCGATCAGGTCGTCGCCGTGCACGCTCATCAACGCGACCCCCGTCGAAATGGTCACCCTGACGAGGGCGTCGTCGACGGGGATGGCCATGTGGCCGATGCGGGTGCGGAGGCGTTCGGCCACCTGGCGGGCCTCGTGGATGTCGGCGCCAGGCAGGAGGACCACGAACTCCTCGCCCCCGAACCGGCCCACAACGTCGTAGTCCCGCAGTTGGCTGCGCAATGTGGACGCCACTCCCACCAGCACCTGATCGCCGACCAGATGTCCGTAGGCGTCGTTGACGCGTTTGAAGTGATCGATGTCGATGATCAGGAGCGCCAGCGTTTCACCCGTCCGGCGGGCCCGGACGATTTCGGTGTCGGCCTCGCGCTGCCAGGCGGCGGCGTTCAGCAGGCCTGTCTTGGCGTCTGTGCGGGCTGCGGCCTGGAGCTGGGCGTGGAGGAGGCTGCGCTGCAGCAGCACCACCGGCGGCAGCGTCAGGATCAGCAGGGCCAGGTTGAGTCCGCAGCAGATCGAGACCGTCACGCCCAGGCAGAGCTCGACGATGTCCAGCAGCACGCTCTCCCTGTTCCACAGGACCTCCCGCCACGGCATGTCGGGGTCTGCGGTGTGCGCGGCGATGGCGATGAGGGCGATGTTGAGCAGGGAGAACAGCACCGCTGCCCCGACCGCACAAAGGATCGGCGGCCCGCTCCCCAGTGACAGCACCCAGGGGTCCTCGATCATCCAGTGGAACGCGACCGACGCCGCGCAGCCGGCCAGACCGATGGCGGCCGCGCTGAACACCCGGCGGTACAGAACGGTCGCGCGCACGCGTACCTGGAGCAGAATCTGCAGGACGATCGGCGCGAAGATGGCGTAAAGCGGCGGCAGGAGCAGCGCAACCGGCAGCCACCAGGCCGACAGCAGGTCTCGCGAGACGCCGGCGGGCATGCCCAGCCGCCGACTGGCCTCGATGCAGACCGCGCCGCAGGCCATGAGGGCGCCGAACGTGACCAGGTCCCACCATTGGAAGACCGTGGTCACCGCGAACACCATGATCGCGGCAAGGTCGAGAGCGACGATCGCACACAAATAGATCACGAGCGGGCGACGTTGCCCGAGCAACGGCCAGCGGCCGGCCAATGTTGACACACCGTCGCGAGACCCGATCGAGGCGTGACTGGTCGCCGCCATCTCGTCTCCTCCCTGACTAACGATGTGTAACACAATAATTGCGGAGTGTGCGATGTGCGATGGGAACGGATACGTTGGCAATGACTACACACAGCCTGCTCATGCCGCGAGTGGGTCGTGTTGGACAGCCGTGCCGGAAAGGAGCAGCCATGGTGCGGGGCGTGACCTGGACCTGACAGATGCTCTAGCCATCTGCCGCGGACAACACACCATCGGCCGCCCTCGGGGGTGCCAGTCAACGGGCCACGGCCGGTGCCCCCCTCCCTCTCCTTCCCTCCACCTCAGCCTTCGGCTGCTCCCTCTTCGCTCGTCTGCCTGTTCAGCGCCCTTTGTGGCTCGATTTCCGGGAGTCGCTCGCCTTCGGTTTCTCCGTTCGCCCCGCCCCGCCGCGCCGCCCACGGGTCACGTCCCGCGGCGCGGCGCCGCGCCCGCCACCATCACTTCGAGGAGCCCTCCGCTTCCGCTGCCACTTTTTGAGGGTTGGCTGTGTCGATGCCATCCGTTCGAGGGGGCTTCTTTCCGCTCGCGCGTGCGCTCGATGTCGTTGGTGCTGCGGCTTGCGGTCCCGCCGCTGGCATTCGCAGGTGCACAGGACAGCGCCGTTGGCCGGTCGGCGTCTGCCTTGGGTGTGAGGGGCACCGGGGCCGGGCGGTGCCCCCTTCGCGTGCTCCTACGCCGCTACTCGTTCCTCCAGCAAGGGCTCTTCGGCGTGGCCGTCTTCCTCGTCCACGCCTACCTTGCTCGCTGTCTCGTCGGTCTCGGGGCCCAGGAAGCGGAGCGTGTGGTCTCCCGTGCTCGGCGTGCGCTTCTTCCTGCTCGTCTCCCCTGCGGAGCCCTGGGTGTTGTCATCGCCTTCTGAGAAGCCTGCAGGGCTGGTGGCTTCTGCTGATCGCAGGGTGTCGGCCTCGGACGCCTGGGTGTGTGCCACGTCGTCCGGGCCCGAGGTGTGGGGGAAGTCGCCGTCCGTGCTGACGGTGTGGAAGGGGTTGGCTTCGGGGGTGGAGCCGGAACGGGGGAGGCTTCGGAAGCTGCGGGTGCCCATGGCCCAGTCGCGGGTCTCCTCGTCCAGGCGGTCGCGCATCTCCTTGCTCATCGAGGTGATTCCGGAACGGTCCGGCTTGGCGAAGACGCCGGTGCCCCAGCGCAGGTCGTGCCCGACGGCGCTGGCCTCTATTTCGGGCACGAAGCGGCGGTCACCTTCCGGGCCGAACTCGCGGATGCGCAACTTGCCGGAGACCACCACAGGGTGTCCTGCCCGGATGGAGGAGGCGACGTTGTCGCCCAAGGTGCGCCAGCAGCGGACCGTGAAACAGACCCTGTCGCCGTCCATCCATTGCCCTGCCTTCTTGTCGAAGTAGCGGTGTGAGGAGAACACCTTCAGCGAGGTGACCCTGCTGCCGTCATCGAAGCTGTACTGCCTCGGCTCTGCTGCGACGTTGCCGGTGAGCGTGATGTAGATGTCGTTCATCCCGTGCCTCCCATGCGGCGGGCCGGCTGCCCGCGATCTGGGATCAGGGTGCCGGGGAAGGGCTTGGTCGCGAGCTCTGGAACGGGGTTCTGTGGATAGGCGGGGCTGTATGGGTGGGCCTGTGGATGAGGGTGCTGTTGGAGGTTAGGCCGCTGTCGAGCAACTCGAAACCGAATGGCTTAGCAGGTGAGCCCGCCCAAGCGGCCGTGGGGCGCGACCCCGAACGGCCGTAGACCCGCAGGCCCGAACGGCCCGGCCGTAGACCCCGTCCGCACGACCGTAGAGCGCGTCCGGGTGGCCGTGGGATGTGGGAGTCCCGAAGGGTCATAGGACGGGTGCCGGGCGGGCGTGGGCGGTGGAGGTCGGGGGCTGGTGGGGTCTCGGGGTGTGGGTGTTCAGGGGCTGGTGGGCGCTCGGGCCGGTGGGGTGGGCACGGCGTGCATGGTGACCGGATGTCAGGAGCTGGTGGGGTGGTTGGAGCTGGTGGGGTGTGGGTGGTCAGGGGGACAGGTCGCGTAGGGCTGTGTAGAAGGCGTGGTGGCGGGTCAGTTCGCGTTCGACCGGCTCCACGACCATCGTGGTCGACACGGCTGCCACGCGGCGGCGCATTTCGCGTTCCAGGCGCTCCCGTTCCCGCGAAGCCCCCAGTTCCACGAAGTTGCGGGAGGCGATGCCCGACAGTGCTCCCAAGCCCAGCACCGACGCCATCATCAGCCCCACCCACGGCAGCGTCGCGCTGTCGCCCAGCAGTTCCAATGCCGGAGGAAGCTGTCCCGGCATCAGCAGGCCCGCGGCCAGCCAGGCCAGGCCGGCGACGAAGGCGACCACCAGGACGTACTGCCACACCTTGAGCGCGCGCCACCACCCGGGTACCCGGTCGAGCTGCGGCGCGATCTCCGTGAGGTCCTCGGTGAGGGCCTGCGGGAGCTGGCTGGAGCGGGAGCGGGCGGCCTGGTGGACGGCGGTGCGCCACACCGGGTGCATCCCCACCGACAGGCCGTCGGCGAGTGCCTGTACGGCGTTGGCGACCTCGGCCGACTGCGCGCTCACCGAGCCGGTCGTGATGCCGCGGATCTCCTCCCCGAGGTCCTGCAGGCGCAGGCTCTTGAGGGGGTCCGAGCGGAACTTCGAGAACCACCGCGGGTACGGCCAGCCCACCCAGTGGCTCGACCGCTCGGCGTAGACGTTCTCCATGGCCTCGCCCACGGCCGGTACGCCCACCGCGTCGCACAGCGCGTCCGTGAGCCCCATCCGGCGGGCCTCGTCGACCGAGGACGGCGCCGACAGGGCCTCGCCCAGCGGCATGGCCTTGCTGAGGCGCTGTTCCAGCCGGTGGAGGTCGGCCTCCAGCTTCTGGATGGCGGCGCGCCGGCGTGCCACCGCGGTCGCGATGACGCTCCTGAGGCTCTCGATGCCGCGGCCGGTGACCGCGGAGGTGGGTACGACGCTGGGATGCTCGACGCCCTCGCGGCGCAGCAGGTCGTTGAGGTCGATGACCAGCTCGGCCAGCTCTTCCTTGGTGAGCCTGTCGGCCTGGTTGAGTGCGAACACGGTCACCGCGTCATGCCCCGCCAGCTCCGTCACGTAGCGGCGGTGCGTGGACGCGTCGGCGTACTTCTGCGGGTCGAGCACCCAGACCACCAGGTCGGCCAGGCCGATGAGCCGGTCGGCCTCGGTGTCGGTGAGGGCCCTGATCGAGTCGTGGTCGGGCAGGTCGAGCAGGATCAGCCCGTGGAGCTGGCTGTCGCCCTTGTCGAGCGCGCTGGCCCGGGAGAAGCGGTGCCGCCACTGGATCTGCAGCCAGTCGAGCAGCGGGCCGGCGCCCTCCAGCCCCCAGACGCAGGCGTGCGTACGGGCGGTGGTCGGCCGGCGCACGCCGGTGGGCGACAGCTCCAGCCCCGAGATGGCGTTGAACAGCGACGACTTGCCGCTGCCGGTGCCGCCGGCCAGAGCCACGACGGTGTGCTCGGAGGACAGCTTGAGCCGATCTCCGGCCTGCGTGAGCAGCGTGTTGGCCTCGGTGAGCAGCTTCTTTTCCAGCCGCCCCGGGCCGTGCTCCACCACCTTGGTGAGCGCGGTCAACCGCGGAGCCAGCCCGGGCCTGGTCGCCATGGTGGTCATCGGGCGACCTCGAGGTTGTACGTCGCCTGGTAGAGACGGGTCGCCACGGACTCGTCCGGAATGCCCGCGGTGTCGAGGGCTTGCACGTAACGCATGGATTCCTCGTCGAACAGCATGCCGATCCTGGCCCGCAAATCGCTGAGCGCCTTGGCCCCGATGCCGCGCAGCGACTCTGCGCCGAGCAGGGCGTTGACCAGCCGGTGCGGGACCCCTTCGCCGTTGGTCCCGCTGAACATCGCGACCGTGAAGATCAACGAGAGCGCGTCGGGATCGAACGACACCAGCTTCGACACCGACCGCTTGGCCACGCCGTCGGTGCGTACGAGCTCGCTCAGGTGCTCCTGCCACGACGCGATGGCGCGACCGGCGTGACGTACGAGATTGTCGGAGGGCCTGTCGAGGCCCTCACCGAGCTTGGCGCCCAGCTCGGAACGGTGCCGCCAGCGCGCGACCACCTCCTCGGTGGCGCGGTTGGCGGCGGCGATGATGACCGCCTCGAGCCCGGCCCGGATCGCCGCCTTGAACGCCAGCACCCGCTCCGGCGCGTATTTGGCCGACCGGCCGCGTTTGCGCACCTGGAGCGAGCGCATGAGGTCGCCGGAGCCGGCGAAGTCCTGCCAGCGGGCCAGCACCTCGCCGTGCAGCAGCGAGCCGTTCTTCGACGCCTTGTCGACCTCTTTGAGCGCGCCCCGGAAGGCCGCCTCCACGTCGCTGCGCAGCTCCGTCCTGAACGCGACCTGCCCCTCCAGGTGTCTGGCCAGCGCGGGTACGCGGGTGCGGAAGCTGTTGAGCACGCCGTTGAGCGTCTCGCGTACGGCCTGGGCCCTGCGCTCTTCGTCGACCGACAGCTCAGCCAGCCAGAGCCGCAGGTCGGTGACCTCCGCGTCGGGCAGCCTGCCGTCGGTGACCTTCGCCTCGTTGATGACGAACCTGTCGATCTCGCCCAGACCGTACTCGGTGAGCATCCGTACGAAATGCTTCAGAACCACGTCGGCGGACCTGGGCTGCACCCGCGACAGCACGATCGCGAGCCGGGCGCCGCGCTCCTTGGCCAGCTTCAGCAGCTTCCAGGCGGGGGCGTCGGCGTAGCGGGCCGCCGTGGTCACGAAGATCCACAGGTCGGCGGCGTCGAGCATGCGGTGGGCGACCTCGTGGTGCTCCTCGACGACCGAGTCGATGTCGGGGGTGTCGAGCAGCGCGACGCCCTGCGGGAGCTTCTCCGTCGCGACCACGACCATGCTCCGCACCCCGGCTTCCGGGGCGGGCTTGTCGAGCCGCCGGAGACTGCCGAGCAGCTCTCCCTCCGCGAACCACTTCCGGTCCTCCGGGTGGCAGACCAGCACCGGGGTGCCGGTGGTCGGGCGGCGTACGCCGGTGCGCGAGACGTTCTTCTCGGCCAGGGTGTTGACCAGGGTGGACTTGCCGGCGCCGGTGGAGCCCGCGACCACGATCAGGGCCGGGGCGGCGCTGGTCCTGACCCTGGGGAGCACGTAGCCCTCCAGCTGGGCCAGCAGCTCGGCCTGCGTCTGCCTGGCCTCGTCCGCGCCGGGCAGGTCGAGGCCGAAGCGCAGGTCCGCGACGCTCTCCCGGAGCGTGCCGAGCGCCGCCATGAGCGCCTCGGCGGCCTCGGCGGGCAACTCCTCCCCACGGCCCGGCTTCTCGCCACGGTCTGGCTTCTCGCCACGGTCTGGCTTCTCGCCATGGCCGGGCTTCTCTCCGGTTGCCGCGCCGCCTTCGGTCTTCTCGCCCGTCGCCGACGGCTGGTCACCCTGCGGCTCAGCGCCGTCCCGCGGCTCTGCGCCGTCACGGGGCTCGTCACCGTCGCGGGACTCTGCGCCGTCACGGGGCTCTGCGCCGTCACGCGACTCCGCGCGATCATGCGGGTCCTCGCCGTCGCGGGGCCGCCGCTCGGCCTCCGGTTCGTCGCCATCCGCCGCCTCGGGCTGCGGTCGCTCGTCGTCATCCGCGCTGTCGGCCTGGTACGGCTCGTCGAGCGTCGGCTCGGCCTGCGACTGCTCATCGGCCGTATGGACGTCCTGGGGCTGCCCGTCGCCCGGCTGCGCGTCCTGGGGCTGCTCTGAGGCCAGCTGCGCGCCTTGAGGCTGCTCGTCGCCCAGCTCCGCGCCGTGAGCCTGCCCGGAGGCCAGCGCCGCGCCTTGAGGCTGCTCATCGCCCGGCTCCGCGCCGTGAGGGTGCTCGTCGCTCAGCTCCGCGCGGTGAGGCTGCCCGTTGCTCGGCTCCGCGTCCTGAGGCTCGTCGTCCTGCGTCGCCACGTCGTCCAGAGTCTGCTCGTCGAGTGACGGCGGCCCGTCCAGCGACGACGGCTCCTCGGCGCGCGCCACAGGCTCCGGCTCCCGTTCAGGCGCAGGCTCGCGCTCAGGCGCAGGCTCCCCCTCAGGCTCCGGCTCGATGTCGGAATCCTCGGCGGACGAGTCCTCCGTCGGGAAGGACGGCTGGTCGCCGCCGGACGGACGCACGCGCCGCTCCTTCCCGCCCCCCGGACCGCCCAGCGCCGCCGGCTTCACGAAGAGGGACGGCCGTTCGGCCTCCTCGGGCACGTCGTCATCGGCCGGACCCGCCTCGGCGACGGCCGGAGCGGTGGCCTCGCCGGGCTCCTCCGGCACCGGTGGCTCGGGGGAAGACGCGGCAGCCTCCCGCTCCCCCGGAGCCGCCGGCTCCGGGGACGCCGCAGGCTTCTTCCGCGCCTTCTTCGTGCCGAAGGCATCGAAGGCGTCGTCGCCCTGGACCTCTGCCAGGTCCTCGTCACTCACCGGGCGAAAGCTCAACGTCTGCTCTCCCGGTGACTCCTGCCGCCCGTCATCCATGGCCGTGTTCACGGCAAGCGCTCCGCTCGAACCATCTCGACCTCCTGGCCGACCCTCACGACGTCGCCGACGATGACGATCGCCGGCGGCCGGATCCCAGCCGCGGACACGCGGTCGGCCACGGTGGAAAGCGAAGCGGTGACCGCCCGCTGGGTCGGAAGGGTACCGTCCTGTACCACCATTGCGGGAGTCTCCGGGGGACGTCCGTCTCGGATGAGCGCTTCTGCCACCTTCGCGAGCCGCTCGACGGCCATCATCAGCACCAGCGTGCCCTGGGAACGGGCCAGGGCGGGCCAGTCGACGGTGGACTTGGGGTCGTCGGGCGCGACGTGCACGGAGATGACGTGGAACTCCTGGCTGACGCCCCGATGCGTCACCGGCACCCCGGCCGCGCCGGGCACCGCCACGGCGCTCGTGATGCCGGGGACCACCAGCACGGGAATGCCGGACCGGGCGCAGGCGATCATCTCCTCGCCGCCGCGCCCGAACACGAACGGGTCGCCGCCCTTGAGCCGGACCACGAACTTGCCCTGTCTGGCTCGATCCACGAGCAGCTCGTTGATGGTCTCCTGGGAGAGCGAGCGGCCGTAGGGGACCTTGGCGGCGTCGATCAGCTCGACGTCGGGGGCCAGCTCGTCGAGCAGGGCCCGGGGCGCGAGCCGGTCGGCGACCACCACGTCGGCCTGGGCGAGGAGCTGCCGCCCGCGCACGGTGATGAGGCCGGGGTCGCCGGGGCCGCCGCCGACGAGCGCCACGCCGACCGGTTTGGTGCGGTTGCGCCGGGCGTCGACCGTGCCGTCGCGCAGAGCCCCCACGACCGCGTCCCTGATGCCGGCGGCCCTGCGCGGGTCACCGCCCGCGGTGACGGCCACGTTGATCTCGTCGACGCGCCCGGTGGCGGGCGTCCAGGCGGCCGAGGCGTCCTTGTCGTCGGCCCGCACGCACCACACGCGTTTGGCCTCAGCCTCGGCGGCGATCGCCGTGTTGACGGACCTGTCGTCGGTGCAGGCCTGTACGAGCCAGGCACCGTCGCAGTCGCCGACCTCGTAGGGCCGGGCGTGCCAGGTGACCCTGCCGGCGGCGATCAGGTCGTCGAGCGCCGGCGTCACGCTCGGCGACACGACCGTGACCTCCGCACCGGCCTCTAGCAGCGCGGGAACCCGCCGCTGCGCGACGCGCCCGCCGCCCACGACGAGGACCCGGCGGCCGGAAAGCCGCAGGCCGAGGAGGTAGGGGCCCATGGGGGGAATCTCCCGTTCGCGAAGGTTCTGTGTTAGGACGTAAACCTACCGGCTCCGGAAGCGTCATTTGCTGCGCACTGGTCAACGACCGTCGAGAAGGGGCTGCCGCGGGTCCCAGCGCGGCCCGCCCTGAGCGTCCTTCCGGCGTCTGGCCATCGCTGAAAGCGCTTCAAGGATAACCCGGTTTCCCAGGTAGGCGGTGATGTCCGCGTGGTCGTACGGCGGCGCCACCTCGACGACCTCCATTCCGGCCACGGGCAGTTCGTAACAGATGCGACGAACGGCATCGAGCAACTGCCTGGCGGTCAGTCCCCCCGGCTCGGGCGTGCCGGTGCCGGGAGCGTGGCCGGGGTCGCAGACGTCGATGTCGACGGACAGGAAGATCTGGTCGCATTCGTCGAGCGCGATCGCGAACGACTCCGTCAGGCACTCTTCCAGCCCACGAGCCACGATCTCCGTCATTTCGTACGAACGCATGTTTTGAGCGGCCATCCAGCTCAGCGTCTCCGGCTCCGGCCAGTAACCGCGCAGCCCGATCTGCAGGAACCTGTCGCCCCGGATGGCCCCCGACTCGATGAGCCGCCGCATCGGCTGGCCGTGCCCGTAGAGGTGGCCGAACGCGATGTTCCCGGTGTCGGCGTGCGCGTCGAAGTGGATCATCGACGTACGGCCGGGCGCGTACGCCCTCGCGGTGCCGCGGGCGTCGGGCAGCGCCACCGTGTGGTCGCCCCCGAGCACCAGCGGGATCGCCCCGGAGGCGGCCACGCGGTGGACCGCCTCCTCGATCGCGGCCAGCGAGCCCTCGACGTCGCCCGAGTAGCACTCGACGTCACCGGCGTCCAGCACCCGCAGGTCGCGCAGGGCGTCCACGCGCAGCGCCAGGCTGGGTCTGGAGCCGTCGTGCGGCAGGTAGCAGGCCTGGCGCAGCGCCATCGGGCCGAACCTGGCGCCAGGGCGGTTGCTGGTGCCCCCGTCGAAGGGCGCGCCGACGATCACCACGTCGGCGCCCTCGTAGGAGGCCGGATCGTTGACGTCGCAACGGTCCACGCCCAGGAAGGTGATGTCAGGACCGTACATGGGGCCGTAACGGGACACCCCTCCATCATCACACGGTCTTTTCGGTCACTCCCGCCGAATCGAACGTCGCCACGTCGTGCATCACCCGTACGGCCGCGCAGACCACCGGATACGCCAGCAGGCCGCCCGTGCCCTCCCCCAGCCGCAGCCCCAGGTCCACCAGCGGGCGCAGCCCGAGGTGGGCGAGCGCGGCGGCATGGCCGGGCTCGGCCGAGCGGTGGCCGGCGATGCAGTGGTCGAGCGCGGCCGGGTCGAGGGCGGCGGCCACGAGGGCGGCGGCACCGGCGATGACGCCGTCGAGGATCACCGGCACGCGGGCGGCGGCGCCGCCCAGGATGAAACCCGCGATGGCCGCGTGCTCGAACCCGCCCACCGCCGCCAGGGCGCGCAGGGCGTCGCTGGGCGCGGTCAGGGCCCCCGACAGGCCGTTCGTGCGCAGGGCCGCGCGGACGATGTCCACCTTGCGGTCGAACGTCTCGTCGTCGATCCCGGTGCCCCTGCCGGTCACCTCGGCCGGGTCACGGCCGGCGAAGACGGCGATGAGGGCGGCGGAGGCGGTGGTGTTCGCGATGCCCATGTCGCCGGTGATCAGGCACCGGGCTCCCGACGCCACCAGGTCGCGGGCCACGCCGATCCCCGCCTCCAGCGCCCTGACCGCCTGGTCGACGCTCATCGCGGGGCCCTCGGACAGGTCGGCGGTGCCGTACGCGATCTTGCGGTTGACCAGGTTGGGCGCCTCGGGCAGGTCGGCGGCGACGCCCACGTCCACGACCGTCACCGACACGCCGGCCTGGGCGGCGAAGGCGTTGGCGACCGCGCCGCCGGACAGGAAGTTGGCCACCATCTGCACCGTGACCTCCTGCGGCCACGGGGTGACGCCACGCGCGTGCACGCCGTGGTCGGCGGCGAAGATGGCCAGCGCCGCGGGCTCGGGCATGGGCGGCGGGGTGGCGCCGGCGGCGCCCGCGAGGCGTACCGCGATCTCCTCGAGCGCGCCCAGCGAGCCGCGCGGCTTGGTGAGGCGGTCCTGGTACGCGCGGGCCTCGGCGATGGCTCGAGGATCCGCGGGACGGATCGCGGCGAGCGTCTCAGCGAGCACGGCAAACCTCCACTTACGGGACGAGTTGGAGCGCTTCCTCATATCGGTCGATCACGACGTCGGCCAGGGTCTCACAGTCGCCGATCACCTCGGCGCAGCGGATGTCGAGATCGGGGTGTCCCGCGCCGTACGCCAGCGCCTGGGCCCACACGCGCTCCAGCAGGCCGCCCGCGAACAGCAGGTACGGCACCACGATCACGCGCTTGGCCCCCAGACGGCGGCAGCGCTCGAGCCCGCCGGGCACCCCGGGCGGGGTGACCGACACGAACGCGGTCTCGACGGTCATGAAGTCGTAGGCGTGCGTCTCCCAGAACAGCCGGGAGACCCGGTGGATCTCGGCGTTGGCGGTCGCGTCCGTCGAGCCCTCGCCGACCAGCACGACCGCCGTCTCGCCCGGCTCGATGTGGACGGGATGGTCCTCGACGGGCAGGGAGTCGACCGCGCGGAGCCGGGGCCTGGCGCCCACGAGCTCCAGGGCGGCGCGCGGCTTGGAGATCTCCGTCGCGGCCTCGTTCAGCCGCTCGGCCAGCAGCCCCAGGACGCGGGGGTCGGGGCCGAGGGGACGGCCGTAGTCGTACATGAGCGTCGGATGCCGCTTCTGCTCCAGCTCCATCGCGGCCGGGAACTCCTCGCTCATCCTGCTGAGGCTCATCGGCAGCGCCACCAGCCGGTGGTGGCCCCGGGCGACCAGGGAGGCGACGGAGTCGCTCAGCCGCGGAGAGGCACGTTCCAGATAGCCGCCGGACACGTCGGCGCCTGTCTGGTCCAGCCGGCAGCGCAGCCGGTGTACGAACCTGCCGAACTCCGCGGCGTAGGCGTCATCCTGGGAGCCCTGCCCGATCAGCAGGAGCGGCGGCTTCATTGTGAGGGAATCTCCGGTGCGTTAGACAAAGACACGCGAGGATAACCGATGCGCCCCGGTAGGGAACAGGTCACGCTGTGTGCGCGGGCGTCGCATGCACGACGAACACGGGGTCGGAGGCGGTCAGACGGTGTGATCCGTCGGGGTCGAGCGTCAGTCTCGAGGCCAGGATCTGGGTGCCCTCGCCGCGGTAGCCGTGCTCGCGCAGCCGTTCGAGAACGGCCGTGACCTGCTCGACCTTCCTGAGCGAGCACACCAGCGTGCGCGGGCCGCGGGCGGCGCAGGCCACGACGACGTCAGGACCGCCGCCGCCCACGTAGACGGCGTCGGGGTCGGGCAGCGGCTCCAGCGCCGGCGGCGCCTGGCCCCTGGTCAGAGCCACTTTGACGCCGTGTTCGAGCACGTTGGCCCGCAGCCGGGCGCAGGACTCCTCCTCGCGCTCCACGGCGACGACGGCGGCGCCCATCCGCGCGCACTCGACGGCGATCTCGCCCTCGCCCGCGCCGACGTCCCAGACCAGGTCCCCGAGCCGCGGGCCCAGCTTGGCCAGGATGAACGCCCGCACCTCCGGCGGCAGCGCCCCCTCGAACGGCAGCGCCCACTCGGCCGGGCCCGGCTGGGCGCCCGCCAGCCAGCCCGGCTCCTTGGGCTGGTGCAGCGGGTCGATGACGAGGACCACGTCGGGGTCCTTCCACGGCCTGGTCGTGGCCTCGCCCATGCGGCTGTGCGTGACCCGCTCGTCGGGACCGCCGAGGTCCTCGCAGACGATCAGCGCGCGGGGCGTGGTCGGCGCCAGCTCCCTGGCGATCTCGCCGGGGCCGACGCCGGGCGCGACCAGCAGCGCCACCTTGGGATGGGCCCGGCAGGCGTTCACGACCCGGTCGATCTGGCCCGGGCCGGACGGAGCCACGACCAGCGCGTCCTCCCAGTTGATCCCCGCGCAGGCGAAGGCGCGGGTGATCAGCGAGATCGCCGGCACCACCTCCGGATTGAGGCCATGGGCCCGCAACGTGCGGACGACGCCGAAGAATCCGGGATCGCCCTCGGCCACCACGACCGCGGGACCTTCTCCGTGTTCGAGGTGATCGTCCAGAACGTCGAGCAGCGCGCCGTCGGCCACCGTCGGCGCGGAGAGCTTGAGCTGCCCGAGGACGGCGTCGGGCCCCACGACGAGCCGCGCCTCGCGGAGCTTGTCCACCGCCTTGGCCGAGAACTCGTGCCCGTCCCACCCGACCACCGTGATCATCACGCCTCACCGTCCTCATCTCAAGGGTGACGGCTGCGACCGGGTTTCACAAAGGGTACGAAGGTCAGTCCGGTGTGCCCTCAGGCCAGGTCGGACGGGATGAGGCTGTAGACGATCACGTCCTGGCCGCCCAGCGAGGACCTGGCGACGCCTTCGCGGACGAAGCCCGACTTCTCCGCCACCCGCTGGGAGGCCGTGTTCGTCGCGAGGGCGCGCAGCTGCAGCCTTCTGAAGCCCTGCCGCTCGAACAGCCAGCGCGCGATCGCCACCACGGCCTCGCCCGCGTACCCGTTGCCGCGGGCCCACGGCGCGGTCATGTAGCCGATCTCGGCCGACCTGTGGGTCCAGTCGACGTCCCGCAGGTCCACGTTCACGGCGAACCGCCCGCTCTCCCGCTCCACGACCGTCCAGGTGATGCCCGTGCCCCTCATCCGGATCCGTTCGGCCGTGCCGACGGATGCCCGCGCGTGCTCCTGCGTGTAGTCGCGCGGATAGCCCGTCATGGCCTGGGTGACCGGGTCGGCGACGGTGGCGGCCAGGTCGGGCGCGTCCTCGGCGGTCGGCTGGCGCAGCAGCAGCCGCTGGGTACGCAGCTCCGTCCTGGGCAGAGCGTCGGCCGGCCGGCGGCGGTCATAGGCCAGCAGGCCGAAGATGACCAGATCGTGCGGCCCGTCCTCGTCCAGCACCGCGTCGCGCAGCAGGCCTTCCCAGGTGAAGCCGGCTTTCAGCGCCACGCGGAGCGAGGCGAGGTTGTCCAGCTTGGCGGTCAGGTCGACCCGGCGCAGCCCGACGGTCTCGAACGCCCAGCTCACCAGCCCGCGCACGGCCTCGGTGGCGAAGCCGCGGCCCCGGTAGAGGGGGTGGACGCCGTACCCGACCTCGGTCGTCCCCGCGGTCCACGAGGTCTTGAACAGGCTGATCGCGCCCACGATGACGCCCTCGGCGTCGGCCATGGCCAGATGCAGGCCCTGCCCCGAGCGGCGCAGCTCGTGGACCCCGATCGAGAGCCACCGGGGGATGCCGGAGGTCTTCTCGGGGGCGCCGGGCGGGAGGAACCGGACGCCGGACCGCACGATGGTGCGGATCCTGGCGGAGTCCTTGAGGCTGAACGGCCGCAGTGTCAGCCGTTCCGTGGCGATGCTCACGTCAGCGTCGAACACGTCGGCAGGGTACACACTCGCGATGTTTGCCCATGAAAGCGGGGGTAGGGGCGCAATTGAGAGGAGTGACGTGACTATGGAGCAACGTGGGAGCGACAAGCACGGTCCTCGGCTGGACGACCAGCAGAAGCACGAGACCGAGGGCATGGTACGCGGCGGCGGATCGACGCACGCCGAGGAGTGGAAGGAGCCCGAGGCCATGCCGGGTCCCGGCGAGGAGTCGTCGAAGTCGTACCCGCCGGGTCACGAGCCCGGCACGCCGTCCGGCATCACGCAGGAGGGCGTCGACATCCGCAGCGACCTCGCGAAATGGCTGAGCGACGCGCACTGGCCCGCGGGCCACGACGATCTGGTGCGGCACGCCGACAGCGCGGGCGCGCCGGACCGGGTGGTGGACATGGTGCGATCCCTCCCGGACCGCCAATACCGGAACGTGGCCGACGTGGCCAAGGCGCTCGGGCTCGGCGTGGAGAAGCGGAGGTGGTGAACGGTGCGGCTCGACTTCATCCGCCCGCTGTACGAGCGGCAGGGCCCGTACGCGTCCGTCTACCTGGGCGCGTACACCGGGCAGGAACGTGAGGCCCACTGGCGCGGCGTGCGGGACCCGCTCGAGAAGGACGGGGCCGACAAGGCCACCCTGGAGGCCCTCGACGAGGCGGCCCTGCGGCCGGTGGCCGGGCTGGCGATGTTCGCCTCCCGCGGCGACGTGGTGCTGGCCGACTCGCTCCCGAAGCCGCCGGGGGAAGTGGGCAGGTGGTCTCCGCTGCCGCACGTCACGCCCATGCTCATGTACCGCGGCGAGAACGTCCCGCACATCCGGGTCATCGTGGACCACGCGGGCGCCGAGCTGACGGTGTTCGGCGGCGGGTCGCCGCGCCGGGCCGTCGTGGAGGCGGAGGACTGGCCGCTGCAGAAGACCGCGCAGGGCGGCTGGTCGCAGAAGCGGTACGAGCGGGCGGTGGACGAGACCTGGGAGAAGAACGCCGTCGCCGTCGCGCACGAGATCGACGAGCAGGTACGCCGCATCGGCCCGGAGCTCATCCTGGTCGCCGGCGAGCCGAAGTCGCGCTCGTACCTCCTGCACCACCTCAACACCAAGTCCGCGGACCGGGTGATGATGGTCGAGCACGGCAGCCGCGCCGACCACGGGCAGTTCGAGGAGGACGTGGAGCGGGCGCTCGACCAGTGGCTCGACCGCAAGCGCGCCGAGCTGCTGGGGCGCCACCAGGAGACGTCCGGCCCCACCGGGGTGGCCCGCGTGGCACACGCGCTGCGCGAGGGCCGCGTGCAGGCGATCCTCGTGCCCGGCGAGCTGCCGCGGGAGATCTGGATCGGCGCGGGCGGCACCCAGCTGGCCACCGATCCGCAGGAGCTGCGGCGCTGGGGCGTCGACGAGCCCGTCAAGGAGCGCGCGGACTCCGCCCTGGCCAGGGCCGCCGCGATGACGGACGCGGAGCTGTGGTTCTGCGACGGCCTCTCCGACGTGGCGGCCGTGCTCAGGTACTGATGATCACCTCGAGGGTCCTGGGGCCGTGCACGCCCTCGACCCGGTTCAGCTCGATGTCGCTGGTGGCCGAGGGGCCGCTGATCCAGGTGAGCGGGCGCGCCGGGTCGAGCCTGGCGATCGCCTCGGGCACCCCGGCCACGATCTGGTCGGCCCGCACCACGCACAGGTGGTAGTCGGGGACCAGCGTCTGGGCGCGCGTGCCCTGGCCGGGGCCGTGGTCGAGCACGATGGTGCCGGTCTCGGCGATGGCCACGGCGCAGGACGTGATCACGCCGTCGGCCGTGTCGAGGTCGGCCCAGCCGCCCTCCCGGTCGAAGCCGTCGGGGACGACCATGCGACGTCCCGCGACGGCTTCGTCGATCTTGGCGGGCACCTCGGCGGCCGGCAGCACGTGCACGATGGCCCGGTAGTCGTCCACCCGCTCGGCGAACAGCCCCACGATGTCCTCGACCTGCTGCGCCGTGCGGTAGTGGCGGGGGATCTCGACGTCCGCCGCCCCGGACACGGCCTTGCCGATCCTGGCGAGGATCTCCTCACGCGCGCTCATTCCGCTCCCACCAGTCTCTGAAGGATTCTTCCGGAATCTCGGGTATGTCCCTGGTGTCCGTCCAGGCCGACATCGGCCCCGGCAGGCGCTTCGGTACGAGCCCCCGCAGGCGGGTCGCCGCCCGCTGGGCCTTGGCCAGGCGTTCGTGGTCGTTGAGGATCCAGCCCGCGACCTTCATCCCGGCCCGCTCGGCGGCCGCGTGCGGGGCCTTGGCACGCAGGTCGACCAGGACCTCGGGGATGTCGATGGCGACCGGGCAGACCTCGTAGCAGGCGCCGCACAGGCTGGAGGCGTACGGCAGGGAGGCGTCCAGGTCCGACGACATGCCGCGCAGCTGCGGGGTGAGGATCGCGCCGATGGGGCCCGGGTAGACCGAGCCGTACGCGTGGCCGCCCGCGCGCTCGTACACCGGGCACACGTTCAGGCAGGCCGAGCAGCGGATGCAGCGCAGCGCCTGGCGGCCCACCTCGTCGGCGAGCACGTCCGTGCGGCCGTTGTCCAGCAGCACCAAGTGGAAGTCCTGGCCCTCGACGGCGCCCGTCCACATGCTCGTGTAGGGATTCATCCGCTCGCCCGTGGAGCTTCTCGGCAGGAGCTGGAGGAACACCTCCAGATCCCGCCAGGAGGGCAGGAGCTTCTCGATGCCGACGACGCTGATGAGGGTCTCCGGGAGCGTCAGGCACATCCGGCCGTTGCCCTCCGACTCCAGGACGACGAGGGTGCCGGTCTCGGCGATCATGAAGTTGGCGCCGGAGATCGCGACCTTGCTCTTGAGGAAGCGTTCGCGCAGGTGGAGCCGGGCCGCCTCGGCCAGGGCGGGCGGGTCGTCGGTCAGGTTCGGCGGGACCTTGGGCATCTTCTCCAGGAAGATCTCGCGGATCTCCGACCGGTTGCGGTGGATGGCCGGGACCAGGATGTGGCTGGGGAAGTCGTCGCCGAGCTGGACGATCAGCTCGGCCAGGTCCGTCTCGTACGCGGTGATGCCCTGCGCGGCCAGCGCCTGGTTGAGCTCGATCTCCTGGGTGGCCATCGACTTGACCTTGACCACCTCGGTCTCGCCGGTGGCCTTGATCAGGCTCGCGACGATGGCGTTGGCCTCGGCGGCGTCCCTGGCCCAGTGGACGGTGCCGCCCGCCCGGGTCACGGCCGCTTCGAGCTGGATCAGGTAGCGGTCGAGGTTGCGGAGGGTGTGATCCTTGATCGCCTTGCCGGCCGCGCGGAGCTCCTGCCAGTCGGGGAGCTCGCCGACGACGTTCGCGCGCTTGCCGCGGATTGTGTGCGTGGCTTTGCGGAGGTTGTAGCGAAGCTGCGAGTCCTGTACGGCTTTAGCAGCATTTTTCGGGAAATTTCCGGGCATTCCGAGGAAAGTCGCGCTCACTGGTCCTCCTCCGTCGATGCGAGGATCTCGGCCAGGTGCATCGTCCTGACGCCGGTCTTCTGGCGGCTCAGCGTGCCGCCGATGTGCATCAGGCACGAGTTGTCCGCCGCACAGAGCACCTCGGCGCCCGTGTCCAGGATGCTGCGGGTCTTGTCGGCGCCCATGGCCGCGGAGACGGCCGGGTTCTTGACCGCGAACGTGCCGCCGAAGCCGCAGCACTCCTCGGCTCCCGGCAGCGGGACCAGTTCCAGGCCGCGGACGTTCCGCAGCAGCCTGGTGGGCCGGTCGCCCAGGTGGAGGCCGCGGAGCGAGTGGCACGTCGGGTGATATGTCACCCGGTGCGGGAAATATGCGCCTACGTCGTCGACCTTCAGGACGTCCAGCAGGAACTCGGACAGCTCGTACACCTTCGGCGCCACCTCCGCGATGGCCGCCGCTCCCCTGCTGCCCGGCTTGGCCAGCTTCGGGTACTGCTCGCGCACCATGGCCGCGCACGACCCCGACGGCGCCACGACGGCGTCGTACCCGGCGAACACCTCGGTGAAGTGGCGGGCCAGCCGCACGCCCTCCTCCCGGTAGCCGGTGTTGACGTGCATCTGGCCGCAGCACGTCTGGGCGGCAGGAAAGTCCACGTCGCACCCGAGCCTGCGCAGGAGCGACACGACGGCCTTGCCGGTGCCGGGGAAGAGCGTGTCGTTCACGCACGTGATGAACAGGGCGACTCGCACGGCTCTCCTTCCACAATATGGTCCGACCACAGTATGGTCAGACCATACCGAACCACATCCTTTCCAGCCACCACCGAGGGGGTCCGTTGGACGACACCGGCTGGCGTCCCGTCAAGCGCACGCGGACGTTCGAGGACGTTCTCGCACAGATCGAGCGGCGCATCGCCGAGGACGGCCTCACCGTGGGCGACCGGCTGCCCGCCGAGCGCCAGCTTGCCGAGCAGCTCGGCGTCAGCCGCTCCTCGGTACGCGAGGCCATGCGCGTCCTGGAGACCCTCGGCGTGGTGTCCTCGCAGGTGGGCCGGGGACCCGACGCGGGGGCCGTGCTCACCTCACGCCCCGACACGGCGCTGACCGACCTGCTCAGGCTGCATCTCGGCCTGGCCAGCCTGGAGATGCGCGAGGTCATCGACACCCGGCACATGATCGAGCAGTGGGCCGCCGCGCACGCCGCCGCCGCGCGGGCCGACACCTCCGCGCTCGCCGCCGCCCTTTCCGGGATGGACGGGGCGAAGAGCGCCGAGGAGTTCGTGGAGCACGACATCGCCTTCCACTGCGCGATCGCGGACGCGTCGGGCAACCGGCTCATCGCCGCGATCATGCGCTCGCTACGCGACTCGATGCGGAGATACTCGGTCGAAGCGGTGCAGCGCCTGGGCGACACGTCGATCCTGCGCGCCGACCACGTACGCATCCTCGGCGCCATCGACCGGGGCGAGCCGGACGAGGCCACCCTGGCCGTCTCCGACCACCTGGCGCACGCCTACCCCTCCCTGTTCGACGAGCTCGATCACTGACGGAGGTCGGCCTGCCGGCACGTGGCGCCCGAGCAGGCCACCATCGCGTCCAGCCGCTGCCGCAGTCCTTCGAGCAGCGCGGGATCGGCGGTCACGGCCAGGTTGCGCAGCTCGTACGGGTCCGCGCGCAGGTCGTAGAGCTGGGTCTCCCCCGTCGCGTACCGGACGTACTTGTACTGATCCGTACGCAATGCTCGATAGGGCGGCACCGGCGTCTGCGCGGCCGACGACTGGTCCGTCGGCCTGGCGAACTCGACCAGGATGTTGCGCCGCCACACCGCCGGCGGCTTGCCCTTCAGCAGGGGCACCAGCGACCGCCCCTCCGCGAACGGCGGCGCCGCGGCCCCGCCCAGCTCGGCGAACGTCGTCGCCAGGTCGACCGACGAGGTCAGCTGGCTGACCGTGGCGCCCGCCTTGATGCCGGGGCCGCGCACGACGAGCGGGACCTTGATGGCCTCCTCGAACGGGGTGGTCTTGCCCTGCTTGAGCCGGTGCGTGCCCAGATGGAAGCCGTTGTCCGAGGTGAAGAAGATGTAGGTGTTGTCCAGCTGGCCGGTCCGCCGGAGCTCCTCCACCACGGTCCCGACGAGGTCGTCCACACCGAGCATGGACCGCATCCTGGCGCGGTAGCGCTCGTCGACCTCGTCGATGGTCGCCTGGTCGAGGCTGGGCCGCTCACGCAGCCACTGCGGCTCCGCGCTCACGTCCTCCTGGTTGAACGACGGAGTGCGCGGCGCGATCGCGCCGGGGAACGCGTTCGCGTGCCGGACGGCCGGGTTGGCCGGGTTGTGCGGGCCGATCGGCGCCAGATAGAGGAAGAACGGCTCGCCCTTCGAGCTCGCGATGAAGTCGCGGGCCTTCCCGGCCAGCACGTCCGACAGGTAGGCCTGCTCGGAGAGGCCGTAGTCGTTCAGGGAGCCGTTCTCGTTGAGCCGGTAGTCGTACTCCTCGTACAGGCGCCGGGTCGGCACGTCCCACTCGTCCCAGCCGGGCGGCACGAACGTCTCCTCGGCCGACCCGCCCGGGTAGTGGTTGAGATATTTGCCCATCAGCGCCGTGCGGTATCCGGCCTGCTTCATCCAGGTCCCGACCGTGGAACGTTCCAGATCGCCGGTATGGAAGCGGTCGAACCCGCCCTCCGGCGGCGTGTTGGTCCACACGCCATGGCTGTGGACGTACTGGGAACGCAGGATCGACGATCTCGACGGGCAGCACCAGGAGTTCGTCACGAAGTACCGGTCGAAAGAGGTGCCCTGCTGCACGAGTTGCCGGGTGATATTGGGAAAGTACGGCAACGTCCCGGATTCGAGGTCGTCGGCCATCACGAACACGATGTTCGGCCGGGACTCTACCTCGGCCATCGCGGGCCCTGCCGCCAGCAGTAGTAGCAGCAAGCACACGAGTCGACACAGACCGTTGACCACACGGTCTGAATACCCCGGAATATCCGCCATTGACACTCACCGCTGTCACAGCCGTAATAGAACTTAATTCCGGAGGTGTCCTATGAAGCTCGGCCTGAACCTGGGTTACTGGCAGCGCAACGCCGACGACGCGACCGAATCCGTGCTGGCGGCCGAGCGGCTCGGCTACGACTCGGTGTGGACCGCCGAGGCGTACGGCAGCGACGTCTTCACGCCGCTGGCCTGGTACGGAGCGCGTACGAGCCGCATCAAGCTGGGCACCTCGATCGCCCAGATCTCCGCCAGACCGCCCGTCACGACGGCCATGACCGCCATGACCCTCGACCACCTGACCGGCGGCCGGCTGCTGCTCGGCGTGGGCGCCTCGGGCCCGCAGGTCGTGGAGGGCTGGTACGGCCAGCCGTTCGCCAAGCCCCTGGCCAGGACGCGCGAGTACGTCGAGATCATGCGCAAGGTGTGGCGCCGCGAGGAGCCGGTCACCAGCGACGGCCCGCACTACCCGCTCCCCCTGGCCAACGGCCTGGGCAAACCCCTCAAGCTCATCACGCATCCGCTCCGCGCGGACATCCCCGTCTATCTCGGTGCGGAGGGCCCCAAGAACGTCGCCCTGGCCGCCGAGGTGGCCCAGGGCTGGCTGCCGCTGTTCGCGTTCCCCTCCAAGATCGAGGAGATGTACGGCGAATCGCTCGCGGGCGCTCCCCCGGGCTTCGACGTGGCCGCGATGGTGATGGTGGTCATCTCGGACGACGTGCAGGCGGCGCTGGACGGCGTGAAGATGATGCTCACGCTGTACATCGGCGGCATGGGCGCCCGCCAGCGCAACTTCCACGCCGACATCATCGGCCGCATGGGGTACGCCGAGGCCGCCGAGCGCATCCAGGCGCTCTACCTGGCGGGCCGCAAGGACGAGGCGTTCCGGGCGATCCCGGACGAGCTGGCCGACGGCATCTCGCTCGTCGGGCCGCCCGGGCGGATCAAGGAACGCCTGGAGCTCTGGCACAAGAGCCCGGTCACGAGCCTTCTGGTCATGGGCCCGCGCGACGAGCCCTCGCTGAAGCTCATCCGCGACCTGGTGCTCGGCTGACCCCGCGCTAACCCGTACGGCCGATCGCGGTCGAGCCCGGCGCCGGTTGGGGCGGCTGGGACGAGAACGCGTGAACCGTGCCCGGCTCGGCGGCGCGGGGCACGCGGGCGGCCCGCTGGAGGCGCGTCAGCTCGCGTACAGTCCCCGCGCACAGCAGGGCCGCCAGCGCCGAACAGAGCAGCTCGGGCAGCCCCACGCCCGTCAGGTCGCCGGCGGAGGAGTCGAGCGGGAGCCGGATCGTGACCAGCGCGAGCATGGCCAGCCAGCTCAGCCACCACCCGGTCAGCAGCGCCAGCCACCTCACCCGCCGGCCCGCGGGCGGCCTGGTGCCACGCCACACCTCGTCCACCAGCACGGCGGGCGCCACCAGGTTGTAGCCGGGGATCAGCCAGGCGGCCGCCACGGGGCCGGAGACGGCCGAGCGGTCGTTGGCCTGCCTGGCACGTACCAACCACGTCACGTAGGCGGCGGCCGCCGCGATCGAGGTGCCCGCCACCAGCATCATCAGCACCGCGAACGCCGTCACCGCGCCGACCACGGCCTCTGCGTCGGCTCCCTGCGGGCGGCCGCCGAACTCGGCGAGCTGGGCGGCGAGGTGGCGCCCGCGGGAGTACTCGAAGATCACAAGTGCGCCGAGGGAGAGAACCTGGGCGGCAAGCGTCACATATACGGCAGAGGCGGCTCTCGTCGGTGTTGTCTGGTCATAGCGCACGTTGTTCTCCCCCCGGGCCATGCGCTGAGGTTCTGATTCACTTGTATCCCGGGAGCCCCGCTGTTAATCAGCTCACCACGCCGGATTCCCACGCCCAAGCTGCGATTTCGACTCGATTTCTGACACCGAGCTTGGCGAAGATGCTGCCCAGGTGCGTCTTGACCGTCGAGAGCGACACGAACAGCTCAGCGGCCACCTCCTGGTTGGTCCGGCCCCTGGCTATCAGGCGCACGACGTCCAGCTCCCGATCGGTCAGCGGGTCGTTCATGGGGGGCACGGTCCGCCTGGGCCGGGCCAGGTGCTGCAGCAGCCGTACCGTCACCGACGGCGACACCAGCGCGTCGCCCGCCGCGGCCGCCCTGACCGCCTCGATCAGCAGGGTGGGGCCGCTGTCCTTGAGCAGGAAGCCGGTCGCGCCGGAGCGGAGGGCTCCGTAGACGTACTCGTCCAGGTCGAACGTGGTGACGATGACCACCCGCAGCGGGTTCTCCACCCCCGGCCCGGCCAGCGCCCGGGTCACCTCGATCCCGTCGAGCTTCGGCATCCGGATGTCGAGCAGGCACACGTCCGGCCTGAGCCGCCTGGCCTCCGACACCGCCTCCGCGCCGTCGGCCACGGCGGCGACGACCTCCATGTCCGGTTGAGCGTCCAAAATCATCTGGAAGCCGGTTCGTACCAGTTGCTGGTCGTCGGCGATGAGAACCCGAATAGTCACGGCCCCAACTCTAAGGATCGGCCGTTCGGCCGAGGCGGAAATGGTCGCACGGCCGATCCGCCGCACCCCCGCCCGCCGAGATTCTTTACGGCATGAACGACGTGCTTGTTGGACGAACCCTGACCAAGAGGTTCGGGCAGACGGTCGCCCTGGGCGGCGTGGACATCACGGTACGGGCGGGCGAAGCCGTGGCGATCATGGGGCCGAGCGGTTCCGGCAAGTCGACGCTGCTGCACTGCCTGGCCGGGATCATGAAGCCGGACGCCGGGGAGGTGCACCTGCTCGGCCAGCGCATCGACGCGATGGGCGAGCGGGAGCGCAGCGCGCTGCGCCGCACCCGCTTCGGCTTCGTCTTCCAGTTCGGCCAGCTCCTGCCCGAGCTGCCCGCCGAGGAGAACGTGGCCCTCCCGCTCATGCTGGGCGGGGTGGCGAGGACCCAGGCGGTACGCCAGGCGCGCGAGTGGTTCGCGCCCCTCGGCCTGCACTCGATGGAGGCCCGGCGGCCCGGCGAGCTGTCCGGCGGGCAGGCCCAGCGGGTGGCCATCGCCAGGGCGCTGGTCACCAAGCCGGCCGTGGTGTTCGCCGACGAGCCCACGGGGGCGCTCGACCAGCAGACCGGGCAGGACACGATGCGGCTGCTCGTCGAGGCGACCAGGCACAACGGCGCCTCCCTGATCGTCGTCACCCACGACCCGAACGTGGCCGCCTGGTGCGACCGCACGGTCGAGGTCCGCGACGGCCAGCTCCTCACCACGAGCGGGGCACGCGCGTGAACCTCGACCTGACCTGGCGGCTGCTCAAGGGCGGTGGCCGCAAGGGGATGCTGGGCACCTGGCTCACGCTGGGCGCCGTCGCCGTGTCCACGGCTCTGCTGCTGTTCGCCGTGGCCGCGAACTTCGCCTTCGAGGCCAGGGGCGACCGCGGCGCCTGGCGCAACCCCGTCCCCGCCAAGGAGAACGCGGTCGCCATCGAGGCGGCCCGCTTCGACTTCGTCGGCGACCAGTCGATCACCGTCGTCGACCTGGCCGCGCTCGAGGCCGGGGCGCCCGCGCCGCCCGGGATGCCGCGCTTCCCGGCGCCGGGCGAGGTGTGGCTGTCGCCGGCGCTGGCGGAGCTGGCCAGGACGCTGCCGGCCGATCAGCTCGCCAAGCGTTACCCCGACCCCAAGGGCGTACTGGGGGACGAGGCGCTGGTCCACCCCGGCGAGCTGGTCGCGGTCGTCGGCCACGAGCCGGACGCGCCCGCCATGACGGCCGCGCGCAGCGACGACTGGATCATCGGCAAGGGCCCGGCCCGGGTGGCCGACCTCGCGGGCGCGCCGTCGGAGGACTCCGAGGCCTACCGCGCGCTCACGCTCGTCGCGAGCGTGCTCATGGTGGTGCCGCTGCTGGTGTTCGGGGGCGCGGCGGCCAGGCTCACGGTCGCCCGGCGCGACCAGCGGCTGGCCGCGCTGAGGCTGGTGGGCGCGACGCCGGGCCAGGTGATCCGGATGACCGTGGCCGAGGCCGTGATCGTCGCGCTGGCGGGCGCGCTGCTCGGCGCCGTCGGTTACGCACTCGCCGCGCCGCTGCTGGCCCGCATCCCGATCGGCGGCGGCGCGTGGTTCGTCTCCGACCTGTTCCCCTCCCCGCTGATCCTGGCCGCGATGCTGGTCGCGGTGCCGCTGCTGGTGGGCCTGTCCGCGGTCGCCGGGCTGCGGCGGGTCGTGGTGAGCCCCCTCGGGGTGGCCAAGCGCGAGACGCCGCCCGGCATGAAGTTCGTCCGGGTCCTCGCCCTGCTGGCCGTGCTGGCCGTGTTCCCGCTGCTGACCAGGGGGACCAGCATCGCGGTCGTGGCGGTGGCGCTGGGACTGGCGTTCCTGTGCATCAACCTGGCCGGCCCGTGGGTGGTCGGCGTCATCGGCCGCGTCACCGCCAAGAGCGCCCGGGCGCCCGCCCGGCTGCTGGCGGGCCGCCGGCTGGTCGACGATCCGCGCTCGGCCTGGCGTACGGTGAGCGGCGTCGCCCTGACCGGCTTCGTGGCGGGCTTCCTCGGGCTGCTCAGCCCGGGCGCGTTCGCCGGCGACCAGGAGCCCCCGCAGCTGCGGGTCTCCGCGCCCGCCGCCCAGGCGACGGCCGTCGCCGGCCAGGCCCGCGACCGGCTGCGGGCGGCCGGGATCACCGCGACGGTGAAGGTCACGGGCCGCTCCTCCGATCGGGTCGTGGCCGCCGCCCTGGGCAGCTCGGCCGACCCGGCCACGATCGACCGCGCCCGCACCGCGCTCGCCGGGCTCGTCCCCGGGCGCACCCCCACGACGGGGGACGACGACCGGCGCTTCGGCCTGCAGCTCCTGGCCGACGTCCGGGTGGGCACGATCGTGGTGCTGTCGGTGTCGTTCCTGGTCGCCATCGCCAGCTCCGGCATCACGGCCGCGTCGTCGGTGCTGGACCGGCGGCAGACGTACGGGCTGATGCGGCTGGCGGGGACCCCGCTGGAGGTCCTCGACCGGGCGCGGCGCGCGGAGACGCTCATCCCGCTGACGGTGATGGGCGGCGGGGCGATCCTGGTGGGGGCGTTCTGCGCGGTGCCGTTCATGATCGGCGCGATGAACGTGGTGGGCGTGGTCACCCTGGCGGGCTGCGTCGCCGTCGGCTTCGGCGGCGTGATCGCCGCGGGCGCCCTGAGCCGCCCCCTGCTCCGCTCCGTCACCACCGACCCGGCACCCCGCCCGGACTGACCCGTGACCGGGAGGGGGTCAGGCCGCTGTGGGGCCGGAGCTGCCCGGGCTGGCGTGCCAGAGCTGCCGGGGCGGGTCGGTGACGGCCGGGCCGAGGTCGGAGTAGGGCGAGAGGCGGAAGCCGTTGGCGTACTCGATCTTGCGGCCCCCCACCCCCGCGACCTGCTCCGGCGCCTGGGAGAGGAGGGCGCGGACCGCCTCGATGCCCTCCGCGCGCCAGAGCCGGTCGAGGTCCACGAGGTCCCAGCAGTCCACCGCGCGCATCGACACCGCCCGCGTCCCCGTGCGCCTGACCACCCCCCTGGCCAGCATCAGCCACGAGCCGAACACCGTGGCCGCGCACCGCCCCTGCACCGACTCGAAGAACGTCAGGTCGATCGGCCCCGTCGAGTCGTCGAGCGTGGTGAAGATGACCCGCTGCCCCGAGCGCACCGCCGGCGTCTGGGTCGCCACCTTGACCCCCGCGACCAGCACCTCCGCGCCGTTGCGCTGCTTCAGGAGATCTCTGGAACGTACCACTCCGAGCGCGTCGAGCAGCTCGTCATGGAAGCTGATGACGTGGCGGCTGATGTCGATGCCCAGGATCTCCAGCTCGGCCTCGACCATCTCCGTCTCCGTCATCTCCGGCAGCTCCCCCGGCGGCAGGTGCTCGGTGAAGCCCAGCGGGAGCTGCACCGACGGCGCTTCCTCCACGTGGGCGGGTCGCGGGGTGTAGCGCCGGGAGGCGCGCGGGCCCGACCGCACGCCGCTCGACGAGCCCCGTTCGAGGGCCCCCACCTGGGCGATCAGGTCGCGCCGGGTCAGCACGCCCGGACGCCAGCGGGGCCCGCCCGGGTGCAGGTCGTGGAGCGCGTCCAGCCCGCCGACCTGGACGATCCGCTCGATGGTCGGCCGCGAGGGCCGGGCGCGGTCCCAGAAGTCGGCCAGCGACGTGTACGGCTGCCCGGCGACCATGCGTTCGACCTCGGCCTCGCTCACCCCCTTGACCGCCGAGAACGGCACCCGCAACGCGTACCCCTTGCCGATCTCCCCGACCTTGAACTCCCTGCGCACCGGGGAGGAGGCGCCCTCCAGCGCGGCGGGACGCACCCGCAGCCCCAGCCGCTCCACCCGCCAGTCCTTGCCCGACTTGTTGATGTCGAGCGGCAGGATCTTGACCCCGCACTGCCGGGCCTCGTCGATGATGACGCGCGGCGGGTACATGCCCGGCTCGTGGGTGAGCACCCCGGCGAAGAACGCCGCCGCGTGGTGCCGCTTGAGCCAGGCCGACTGGTACGTGGGCAGCGCGAACGCCGCCGCGTGCGCCTTGCAGAACCCAAAGGCCCCGAACGCGTCCAGCACCTGCCAGGCCCGCTCGACGGCCGCGTCGTCGAAGCCGTTGGCCTTGGCCATAGGCACGAACGTCTTGCGGACCCGCTCCCGCCCCTCAGAGGTGTCCAGCGTGCGCCGCAGCCGCTCGGCGAACGACAGGTCCCGCCCCGTCATCACCTCGATGATCCTGAGCACCTGCTCGTGGAACACAACGACGCCGTGCGTCTCCTTCAGCGCCTCCCGCAGCCTCTCGTGCGGGTAGTACGGCCGCCGCCACCCGTGCCTGGCCTCCAGGTAGGGGGTGACCATGTCGGAGTTGACCGGGCCCGGCCTGAACAGCGAGATGTCCACGATCAGGTCGTGGAGGGTGCGCGGCTCCAGCTTGGCGACCAGCTCGCGCTGCCCCGGCGACTCGATCTGGAAGCAGCCGAGGGTGCGGCTGGCGCAGATCATGTCGTAGGTGTCCTGGTCGTCGTGCGGCACGTACTGGATGCCGGGGTCGTCGCCGCGCTGGGTGTCCAGGGCGACCACGACGTCGTCCACCCGCTTGATCTCGCTCAGCGCGTACGCCATCGCGGACTGCATCCGCACGCCCAGCACGTCGAGCTTGAGCAGCCCGGCCTCCTCCACGTCGTCCTTGTCGAACTGCGACATCGGGAAGTCCAGCAGGCTGCGCTCCACCGGCGTCCTGTCGTGCAGGCCCGCGTTGCCGATCAGCACGCCGCACGGGTGCATCGCGATGTGCCTGGGCAGCCCGTCGAGCCGCTCCGCCAGCCGGAACACCCGGTCGAGCCCCGCCTCGCCGAGCCGGCTGTCGCGCAGCTCGGGCAGGTCGTGCAGGGACGCGGTGATCTGCTTGGCCCTGATGTGCGGGAACGCCTTGGCGATGGCGTCGATCTCGTGCGGCGGCAGGCCCATCGCCCCGGCGACGTCGCGGATGGCGCTGCGCGCCCGGTAGGTCTCCATCATGGACACGCAGGCCACGCGGGCCTCGCCGTAGCGCTCGAAGATGGCCTTGTAGCAGTCGAGGCGGCGGGCCGACTCCACGTCCACGTCGATGTCGGGCAGCCCGATGCGGCCCTCCGACAGGAAGCGCTCCATGAGCAGGGCGTGGTCGAGGGGGTTCACCTCGCCGATGCCGATGAGGTAGTTGACCAGGCTGCCCGCGCCCGAACCCCGGATGGCGCAGCGGATGCCCATGCCGCGGATCATGTCCGTGATGCCGGCCACGGCGATGAAATATCCGGACAGGCGCTTGCGCTCGATGATGGCCATCTCGTCCCGCAGGCGCCGCCGGGCCTCGCCCGAGCGGTCGAGGCCGCGCGAGATCAGCCCGTCCTCCACCCGGTGGCGCAGCAGCGGCACCGGGTCGCGGCCGATCTCGGGCAGGTGCAGGTCGGGCGGGTCGCTGCGCAGCGCGAGCAGTGTCTCCGGCACCATCGCGCACGCCTCGGCCAGCCGCCTGGTCGTGGACAGCAGCCGCGACACCCGCTCCTGGTCCGCCCCGCAGACCTTGTTGGCCACCTGCCGCATCTCCTTGGTGCCCTTGAGGTAGGCGTGGGAGGTGGTGCGATCGAGGTGGCGCGGGTGCAGCGGGACGAGCTGGCGGGCCGCGTCGAGCACGTCGCCCACCTGGTGGTCGGCCGGGTCGAGGTAGCGCACCGCGTTGGTCAGCACGGCCGGCACGCCCATGGACTCGGCCAGCCCGAGCATGCGCACGGCCGTGGTGGCGTCGCGGTAGCCGTACTGGTCGACCAGCTCGATCACCACGCCGGGCACCGCGGCCCGCCAGAGGCCGAGCAGCATCCTGGCGTGCTCGTCGCGCCGCTCGGCCACCGCGCGGCCCACGTCGGACCTGGGGCCGAGCAGCACCACGAGGCCGTCCTCGGCGCCGAACCCGTGCTCGCCGCCGTGTCCGTCATCGCGCCCGCCGGCCCACTCCCCGATCAGCTCGCGGGTCACCTTGGGCGCGCCGCGCTCGCCCGCGTAGTGCGCGGCCGTGACCAGGCGGCACAGGCGCGACCAGCCCTTGGCGCGGGCCAGCACCGTGACACGGTCTTCGGCGTCCGGCCCGGTCTTGGGGGCGGGCGCGCGGCGGCGCCCGGGCAGGTCCAGCCCGGGCACCCCGAGCCCCGGCAGCGGGGGCAGGGCGTCGAGCGCCAGGTTGACGCCGAAGACCGCGGAGATCCCGGCCGCCGCGCACGCGTGGGCGTGCTTGATCGCGCCGTAGAGCCCGTCGCGGTCGGTCAGCGCGAGGATGTCCATCCCGTGCTCGACCGCCCGGCTCACCAGCGCCGCCGGGAAGGCCGTGCCGAAGCGCATGGAGTACGCGGAGCACACGCTGAGGTGCGGGAACGGCGCCGCCATCAGTCCCACGCCCTCAGCAGCAGCCAGGCGTTGCCGGCGGTGTCGTAACGCAACTCGTACGAGCCCACCTCGCGCCCCGGGCTGGCCTCCACCCGCCAGAACTTGCGTTCACCGGGATCACCTTCGCTGGTCTTCCACCACTCGCGCGCGACCACCCAGTGGTCGAGGACCCGGCGGACGAGATAGAGCCGGTCTCGCCAGACGAACTGGGTCGGCTCCCCGTCCCGGGTCCACACCTCTATCGGATCGCCATAGAGTCTGCTCAAGACGCTTCTCCCCGCGGCTCTGGTCGTTATGCTGAGCCACCCGGGGGAAGGCGGGCGCTTATATGTCGAACATATGTTCTCAGCGCCCCGAACGCAAGTCGCCGGCCTGTCTCACGAGAGGGTTGGCGCCGATCGAGTTGCGGATGCTGAAGGCCACGCTGCCCGCCCGGTAGCGGTCGTCCGAGGACTCCACCGGGCGGCCCTCGTGCGTGGTCGTGACCCGGCGCTGGCGCAGGAGCGGGCTTCCCCTGCGCACCCCCAGCAGGCGGGCGTCCTCGGCCCCGGCCGGCACCGCGTCGATGAGGTGCTCGCCGTAGGCGAACACGAGGCCGATCGAGTCGTACAGGGCCTCGGTGACGGACTCGCAGTCGGCCGGGATCCGCTCGACGGCGGCGGCCACCCATTCGGCGTACACCGTGCGTTCGAGCAGGACGGGCTCGCCCTCCAGCGAGCGCAGCCGCAGCACCTCCAGGACCTCGCCGGGACCGAGCCTGGCGGACTCGGCGGCGCTCGCGGTCCTGCGGCGCTGGGTGATCACCTGGCCGCCGAAGCGGTAGCCGTTCGCGCGCGCCCACTGGGCGAAGCTGTGCAGCTCGGCGAAGCTCTGGCTGCGCGCCCTGCCGAGCACGATGCGCCTGGCCCCCTGCCGGGAGCCGACCAGGCCCTCGGCGGCGAGCACGGCCACCGCCTGGCGCACGGTGCCGCGGGCCGCCCGGTGGCGTTCGGCCAGCTCAGCCTCGCTCGGGAGCTGCGAGCCGACCGGGAGCGCACCGGAGACGATCTCGTTTCGAAGATCATCAGCGATCAGTTCATAGCGCGCAACCATCAGCGACCCTTCCCATTCACGAAAGAGCAACATTCGTGCGACTTACTGGTGCTCGCTTGTTTGTACAAGTTCCCTTAGGTTCCTTCCATACCCCCTGATAGTGGAGGCGTCGTGTTCACACCTCGCGCCCGTGCGGCCGGCGTTGCCGCAGCCCTTACCGTAGTCACCGCGGCGTGCGGCGCCGCGCCCGGCACCCAGCAGTCCACCGCGTCCTCCTCCGGGCCGAACGCGGCCACCGCCACCTCGGCGGCGGACTTCGGCGGCCTCGACAAGCTCGTCGAGGCGGCCAAGAAGGAGGGGAATCTCCACGTCATCGCCCTTCCGCCCGACTGGGCGAACTACGGGGAGATCATCCAGAAGTTCCAGGCCAAGTACGGCATCAAGATCGAGAGCGAGACGCCCGACGCGGCCAGCGCCGACGAGATCAACGCGGTCAAGACGCGCAAGGGCCAGGACCGCGCCCCCGACGTGCTCGACCTCGGCCAGTCGTTCGCGATCAGCGGAGCCGGCGAGGGCCTGTTCGCGCCGTACAAGGTGCAGTCCTTCGACAAGATCCCCGAGGGGCAGAAGGAGGCCACCGGGCTCTGGGTCAACGACTACGGCGGCTATGTGTCCATCGGCTGCGACGCCAAGAAGATCGCCACGTGCCCGACGAGCTTCGCCGACCTGCTCAAGCCCGAGTACAAGGGCAAGGTCGCGATGAACGGCAACCCCACCAAGGCGGGCTCGGCCTTCGCCGGCGTGTACGCCGCCGCCCTCGCCAACGGCGGCTCGTTCGACGACATCCAGCCCGGCATCGACTTCTTCAAGAAGCTCAAGGACGCGGGCAACTACAACCCGGTGGAGACCACGCCCGCGACCATCGAGAAGGGCGAGACCCAGATCAGCATCGACTGGGACTACAACAACGCCGCCTACGCGCCCCAGATGGCCGCCAAGGGCCTCGACTGGAAGGTGAACATCCCCTCCGACGGCAAGTACTTCCAGATGTACGCCCAGGCCATCAACAAGGACGCCCCGCACCCGGCGGCCGCCAGGCTGTGGCAGGAGTACCTCTACAGCGCCGAGGGCCAGAACCTCTTCCTCAAGGGCTTCGCCCGCCCCGTCCTGCTGCCCTCGATGACCTCCGACGGCACCGTGGACAAGGCCCTGGCGGAGAAGCTGCCGTCGGTGGAGGGCACGCCCACCTTCCCGACGAGCCAGCAGGTGGACGCCGCCAAGGCCAAGCTCGCCAGCGGCTGGGACGCCGCGATCTCGGGATGAACCGCTCCGGTTCGAAGGGCTGGCTGGGGGCGCTGCCGCTGCTGGCCTTCTTCGCGCTCGTCTTCGGCGTCCCCGCCATCGCGCTGGTGGCAGGGGCGTTCACGGCGCAGGGGCGGCCGAGCCTGGCGAACCTGTCGCAGAGCCTGCAGGGCGGCTACCTCGTCGCGATGATCGGCAGCGTGAAGCTGTCGGCCGTGGTCGCCCTGCTGGGTGCCGTGCTGGGGACGTTCCTCGCGTACGCCGTCGTGACCTCCCGCCTCACGTTCCTGCGCGAGGCGGTGCTGACCGCCTCCGGCGTGCTGGCCAACTTCGGCGGGGTGCCGCTGGCGTTCTTCTGGATCGCCACGCTCGGCAACTCCGGCGTGGTCAGCGGCCTGGTGGGGCTGCCGTCCGGCTCGCTCTACACGTTCTGGGGCCTGGTGGTGACCTACCTGTACTTCTCGATCCCCCTGATGGTGCTGGTCATGGCGCCGGCGCTGGACGGGCTGCGGCCGCAGTGGCGCGAGGCGGCGGCCAACAACGGGGCCACCGCCTGGCACTACTGGCGCTTCGTCGCGCTGCCGGTGCTGACGCCGTCGATGCTGGGCGGGGTGGTGCTGCTCTTCGGCTCGGCCTTCTCCGCGTACGCCACCGCCAACGCCATGGTCGGGACCGTCGTCCCGCTCGTCACGTTGAAGATCGCCAGCGCGCTCACCGGCGACGTGCTGATCGGCTACGAGAACATCGCGCTCGCCCTCAGCCTCGACATGGTCGTGGTGGCCGGGCTCGTGATGGCGATCTACCTGCCGCTGCAGAAGAGGAGCTCCCGATGGCTGCACTGACCGGCCTGGAGCGCGTCTCGGGTGGCTCCGCGCGCCCTCGCGTGTGGCGCGGAGCGGTGTTCCTGCTGGCCGCGGCCTACTTCCTGATCCCGCTCGGGGCCTCGCTCTGGTACACGATCTACACCCCGGCCACGGGAGTGTCGTTCGCGGCCTATGGCGAGCTGCTGACGGCCGAGGGGTTCGCGCGCTCGCTGCTGCTGTCGCTGTCGCTGGCCGTCGCCACGATCGTGCTGGTGCTGCTGCTGGCGTTGCCGGCGATGCTGGCCGTACGGCTCTTCGCGCCGCGGCTGCGCCCGCTGATGGAGGTGCTGTGCACGCTGCCCCTGGTGGTGCCGCCCATCACCTTCGTGGCCGGGATCGGCACGTCGCTGCGCACCGGGACCGACGTGCTGGCTCCCACGCCGTTCTGGGCCACGCTGATCGCGGTCCAGGACCCGGCGTTCCCCGTGGTGCTGGTGCTGGCGTACGTGGTGCTCGTGCTGCCGTTCGTGTACCGGTCGCTCGACGCGGGGCTGCGCACCATGGACGTGCGGACGCTGGTGGAGGCGGCCCGCAACCTGGGCGCCTCGTGGCCGTACGTGCTGGTCAGGGTGGTCGTGCCCAACCTGCGCTCGGCCCTGGCCAGCGCGTCGTTCCTGACGCTGGCCCTCGTGCTGGGCGAGTACACCGTGGCCAGCCTGCTGGGGTACGAGCCGTTCGCGGTGTGGATCGTGACCGTCGCCGGCTCCAAGGGGCAACTCTCGGTCGCGGTGTCGATCCTCAGCCTCCTGCTCATCTGGTTGCTGCTGCTCGCCGTGTCGTCGGCGTTCGGTAAGGAGAAGAACAAGTGACCGCATCGGTGGAGTTTCGCGCGCTGCGGCGGGTGTTCGGCAAGACGGTCGCGCTGGACGGCTTCGACCTCATCGTCGCGCCCGGCGAGTTCGTCGCGCTGCTGGGGCCCTCGGGCTGCGGGAAGACGACCGCGCTGCGGTGCGTGGCCGGGTTCGAGCGGCCGGACTCGGGCGCGGTGCTCGTGGACGGCCGCGACATCACGGACGTGCCGGCCAACAAGCGGGACGCAGGCATGGTCTTCCAGTCCTACTCCCTCTTCCCCAACCTGAACGCCCGCGACAACGTGGCCTTCGGCCTGCGCGTCCGCAAGGTGCCCGTGGCCACCAGACGGAAGAAGGCGGACGAACTACTCGAACTGGTCGGCCTCCCCTCGCACGCCGACCGCTACCCGCACCAGCTCTCCGGCGGCCAGCAGCAACGCGTCGCCCTGGCCCGCGCGCTCGCCCTCGAACCGCGCGTCCTGCTGCTGGACGAGCCGCTGTCGGCGCTGGACGCCAAAGTACGCGTGTCGTTGCGCGAGGAGATCCGCCGCCTCCAGCTCGACCTGGGCATCACCACCATCTTCGTGACCCACGACCAGGAGGAGGCCCTGTCGATCGCGGACCAGGTGGCGGTGCTGCGCGACGGGCGGCTCGAACAGGTCGGCTCCCCCGCCGAGATCTACGACCGCCCGGCCACCCCCTTCGTGGCGGAGTTCGTCGGCACCATGAACCACCTCGCCGGGCAGGTCTCCGGCGACCAGGTCACGGTCCTCGGCCAGCTCCTGCCGGTGGACGGCCAGGTGCCCCCGGATCCGTCCGTGGACGTCCTGATCCGTCCGGAGGCCGTCAAGGTCGCCCCGGTCGAGGACGGTCCCGCCCAGGTGCTCGCCGCCTCCTTCCGCGGCGCCTCCGTCCGCCTGCGGGTGGCGGTGGAGGGCGGGGAGGTCCTGGCCGACGTCCCCGGCCACGAGGCGGCCCGCCTCACCCCGGGAACGCGGGTCACCGTCCGCCTGGTGGACCGGCCCGTCCTGGTGGCGCCCCGCACGGTCACGGTCCCGGCCCCGGTCGTGGCGGCCGATGCGATCTGAGCACGCCGGCCCGGATGCCGTCCTGTTCGACATGGACGGCACCCTGGTCGACACCGAAGGGCTGTGGTGGCAGGCCACCGTCTCCGTGGCTGCCTCCCTTGGGCGGGCTTTGGGGGCGGAGGACATGCCGTACGTACTCGGCCGCACGGCCGAAGACGTAGCCACCCACCTCCTCACCCCCGCTCCAGAAACTGCTCCCTCGTCCCGCCACAACCCTTCACCCGATCCGGAAACCGCTCCACCGCCGGTCGCCCGGCCGGGCCGGGACACGCCGCTCATGGTGGAGGTGCAGGTGGTCAGGCAGCTCACGGACGCCTTCGCCGACCTCATCGAGCAGGGCGTGAAGGTCACGCCGGGGGCGTCGGAGCTCCTGGCCGAGCTGGCCGCCACCGCCATCCCGACGGCCCTGGTCACCGCCTCTCCCCGGACCATCGTGGAGCTGGTGCTGCCGCGGCTCGGGCACACGTTCGACCTGGTGATCGCGAACGAGGACACGGCCCGCGGCAAGCCGCACCCGGACCCGTACCTGGAGGCGGCCCGCCGGCTCGGCACGACGCCCTCCCGCTGCGTCGCCGTCGAGGACAGCCCCACAGGCGTCGCCGCCGCCACGGCCGCGGGGTGCCGCGTCCTGGTGACGTCCCCGGAGAAGGGCCTGCCGTCGCTGACCCACCTCCTGGCCGACGCCCACCCACCAGAGGGCTGACGCTGAGCCTGAGGGCTGTTGGGCGAGGGGTGAGCGCTGAGGGGTGGGTCCTGGGAGCCGAGGGCTTGGGATGACGGGCTGGGCAGTGCGGGCTGGGCAGTGACGGCTAGGCGGCGAGGCGCTGAGTAGGTGACGAGCCCCTGTGACGACGGCCCGGCTGACGACGGGCCCAGGTGGTGACGGGCCGGGTGGTGACGGGCCGGGTGGTGACAGGTCGCGCGACGCCCAGCCCGCGTAACGCCCAGCTCGCGCGACGACCAACCCGCGAGACGACCAGCCGGATGGTGGCGAGCCCAGTGGCGACGGGCCGGATGGTGGTGAGCCCCGTGGTTACGGCCGGATGGTGGCGAGCCGGGTTGTGAGGGCCGGGGGGTTGGCGGGTGAGGGCGCTGAAGGGGTCGTGGTTGGTCAGTCGATGCTGATGCGGGCCAGGGCGCCCGCCTCCAGAGCCACCCAGATCGCCCCGTCCGGCCCGACCGTCAGCCCGTGCGGCTCGGCCTTTCGCACCGTGCCATCGTCCCCCGACTGCGGTCCGGTGGGGAGCGGGTACGAGTCGATGGTGCCGTTGACGGTGATGCGGCCGACGCGGTCGGCGGCCCACTCGGTGAACCAGAGGGCACCGTCGGGACCCGTGACGATCGCGTGCGGTCGTGCGACCCGGTCGGCCAGAGGGTACTCGGTGATCTTGCCGGCGGTGTCGATCCGCCCCACCTGACCAGCGCCGATCTCCACGAACCAGAGCGCCCCGTCCGGCCCCAGCGTGATGCCCACCGGGGCGGCGCCCTCCGTGGGGAGCGGGTGAACGGTCACCTCACCCGCCGTCGAGATCCGCCCGATGGCGTTGCCCTGGTTGATCGTGAACCAGAGGGCGTCATCCGGCCCCGCCGTGATGAAAGCGGGCATGCCGCCCTCCACCGGCACCTCGAACTCCGTCCGCTCCCCATCGGGCCCGATGCGCCCGATCCGCCCGGTCTGCATCTGGGTGAACCACATCGCCCCGTCGGGCCCGGCGGCGATCCCGTACGGCGAGTCCGCCTCGTAGGAGGTCACCTGCCCGTCGGCGGTGATCCGGGAGACCCGGCCGCCTTGGCCCTCCGCGAACCACATCGCCCCATCCGGCCCCGGAGTGATCACAGTCGGCTGCCCGTCGGCCGGATCGAGCTGATGGATCACCGGCTTCTGACCCGGCACCATCCTGCCGACACGCCCTTCGTGGACGAGCGTGAACCAGAGCGCCCCGTCCGATCCGGTGGCGATGCCGTACGGCGCGCCCTCATCAATCCTGGTCAACATCTGCGGTCCTTCACTGGTCGATCCTGCGCTGCTCAACATATGCGTCCCCCTGCCATCGTGATCTCGGTCCCCCGGAAGCGCCGGATGAGGGCGCGGTCGTGCGACACCACGACGAGCCCGCCGCGGTAGTCGTCGAGTGCCTCCTCGATCTCCTCGGCCAGGACCGGCGACAGGTGGTTGGTCGGCTCGTCGAGCAGGAGGAGGTCGTACTCCTGCGCCAGCAGCCGAGCCAGCGCCAGTCTGCGCCGCTGCCCGACCGACAGCGTGCCCACCTTCTGGTCGAGGGTCCGGGGCTTGAAGAGGCCGGTGCCCAGCAGGGCTGCTCGCTGCTCGTCCGCATAGCCGTGGTTGTGGCGGTAGGCGTCCAGGACGGTCAGGTCGGGATCGAACGTGGCCTCCTGCGGCAGGTGGCCGACCCTTACCTGGGCGTGCTCGGCCAGGGCCTGGAGCAGCGTGGACTTGCCCGCGCCGTTGGCCCCGCGGACCAGCAGCCGGTCACCGGCTTCGATGGTCAGGAAGGGAACGTGCAACCGATCGCCGACCCGGACATCGCGCAGCTCCACGAGCACGCGAGCCTGGGCACGATCGTGTCCGCCCGCATGCCCGTGCCCGACCGCATGCCCGTGCCCGGCTGCATACCCGTGCCTGGGACGCTGGTGTCCGGGGCCGAGCTCACGTCCCGCATCAGGGGAACGTCGCACGTCAGGCGCATGTCCCGAAGCGGGCGCATCGCTGAGAGCGGGCGCGTATCCCGAAGCGAGCTGATGGCTCGGGGTGGGCTGATGGCTCGGAGTGGGCTCGCGGGTCGTATCAGGCGCGCCTTCTGTGCCGAGCTGGCGACCCGGGATCGGCTCCGGCGCTGCGTCGCAGGCGCGTTGTGTGCCGGGCTGGTGGCCCGGGCTGGGCTCGGGGGATCCGTTGGGTGTGTGGTCTGGGGGGCTGGGAGTGGGTGTGTTGGTGTTTGGGGTGGTGGGGAGGGTTGGGGTGGTGGTGAAGGTGCCGTGGAAGCGGAGTGGGGCCGGGGGCCGAGGGACGGGGGCGGCCTCCAGGCGGCGGAGGCGTTCGTGGGCGTTGCGGACCCGGCTGGCCACCGAGCTCTGCACCCGCCCCGCGTTGCGGTCGTAGGCCATCTTGTTGTTGTCGCGCATCAGCCGCCCCGCGGCCACCCGGTGGGCGGTCGTGGCCGCGTAGTCGCGTACCTGGCGCACTTCCTCGCACCACGCCGCGTACGACTGCTCCCAGCGGGCCCTGGCGGCGGCCTTGGCCGCCAGGAAGCCGGTGTAGCCGCCGCCGAAGCGGGTGATCGACCCGTGCTCGACCTCGAGCACGGCCGTGGCCACCCGGTCGAGGAAGACGCGGTCGTGGGAGACCACGACGACCGTGCCGCGGTGCTCGCGCAGCCGGGCTTCGAGCCAGGTCAGGGCCGACTCGTCGAGGTGGTTGGTCGGCTCGTCGAGCAGCAGCACCGCAGGCGCGGCGGCCAGGACGCAGGCCAGGCCGAGGCGGGCGCGCTCGCCGCCCGACAGGCTGGACAGGGGCCGGTCGCGGGCCACGTGGGACAGCCCCAGCCCGTGGAAGGCCTTGTCGACCCGCGCGTCCGCCTCGTAGCCGCCCCGCAGCTCGTACGCCGTCAGCAGCTCCCCGTACTCGGCCATGACGTCGTCGGTGAGCGCCGACTCCAGCTCGCGGATCCGGCGCTCCATGGCGCGCAGGCCGGCCAGCGCGGCGTCGACGGCCTGCTGGACCGTGTGGCCGGGCGGCAGGTCGAGCGTCTGGCGGAGGTAGCCGGTGTCGTCGGCCAGCGTCACCTCACCGTCGTCGGGCCGCTCGACCCCGGCCAGCAGCCGCAGCAGCGTGGACTTGCCCGAGCCGTTCTCGCCGACGACGCCCACGCGCTCGCCGGGCTTCACGGACATGGACACGTCAGCGAGGACGACCTGCTCGCCGTATGACTGGGAAACCCCTCGAAGGCTGATCAGAATGGAACTCCAATCGCAACTGATGTAGCTTTAGTGTGCCACGTGGGGGACGCTAAAGCAACTGGAGTAGTTTTTGGAGTCGAACAAGCGGCCGGGCGGGCGAAGCGCCCGGGTTCGGGATGCCGTACGGCAGGCCACTCTCGCCGAGCTCGCCGAGCACGGATACCGGGGCCTGACGGTGGAGAACGTGGCCGAACGGTCAGGAGTGCACAAGACGACCGTCTACCGGCGCTGGGGCAGCGTCGCGGGGCTGATCTCCGACGCCCTGGAGCTGGCCAGGGAGGAGCCGTGGCCCATTCCCGACACGGGCTCGATCGAAGGCGACCTGAGGGGCATCGTCCAGCTGGTGCGCAGCGGCTTCGACGACCCGGAGCTGGGGCCGGTGTCGTCGGCGTTCGTGGCGGCGGCCGTACAGGATCCCGACGCGGCGCGGGCGCTGCACGAGTTCTTCACGGCCCGGCACGAGCAGTCGGCCGAGGTGGTGCGGCGGGCGGTCGCACGCGGCGAGCTGCCTGACGTCGTGGATGTCAGGGAAGTGATCAGGGTGGCCGTCGCGCCTGTCTATTACCGGTTGTTCGTGGCGCATGAGCCGGTCACCGAGCGGGACGCCGATCGTGCCGCCGACGCGGCGCTAGCCGCCGCCCGTGCCGGTGTTCTCTAAGCCGCCCGCCCGTGCCGGCGTTTCTGAGCCGACCCTCATGGCGGCGTTCTCCGCGCCGCCGCCCGTGCCGGTGTTCTCCGAGCGACCCTCATGGCGGCGTTCTGCGAGCCGCGCGGCGGTCAGGGTTCCTTCTGGCCGCGTAGTTCGAAGTCGTCGAACGTCGTCTTCAGCAGCGACGTCTCGTCCTTGGGCGTACGCGCGAACAGCCCCACGGACCCGTTCCCGAGCCCGTTCGGATCCTCCACCTGGTGCACCCGCTGATCGTTCACCCACATCGTCAGCCGCACCGCCGACCCGACCTGCTCGCACGCCGCCACCAGCCGGGCCTTGCCGGGCAGCCCGCCCACCTGCACCGGCTGGGCCAGCGTCCCGCCCGATCCGTCCGCGATCCGCCGGATCCTGGCCTTCCCGGTCGTGTCGAGCGCGAACTCGTAGTACGTGTCGTCATCGTCGACGTTGTGGCAGTAGACGCCGTACTCACCGCTCCCGACCGATTTCTTGACCTCGGCGGTGACGGCCACGACCACGGACGAGGGCAGCATCGGCGTGGGTGTGGCCGACGGGTCGGGCGTGGTGCTCGGCGTGGCGATGAGGAAGGGTATGGGTGCCTTCGCCCACCGCTCCTCGGACCCCTTCTCCACGTCCAGCCCGTACGTCCCGTCCGTCCGGTAGCCGTAGCCGGCCGTCTCGTCCGGGTCGTAGACGCCGTTCCAGCCGCCGGAGGTCTGCGTGAAGTCCTCGCGGTACAGAACGCTCATGTCGGGCGGCCCGCTGGGACTGAACACCGCCCACGCGGCCACGGAGCCCGCCACGAGCACCGCCGCGCCCGCCGCCGCGACGCCCGCGATCAGCTTGGTGCGGTTGCCCTTGGACGTCTGCTGGACGGACGTGTACGGCGCCGTGGCCTGCTGCCAGGCCACCTGTACGGTCTGCGCCGCCTGCTCGGGCCCGGCCGACCGCCCGACGAGCTGGTCGAGCAGCTGCTGCGCGGTGGGCCGCGCGGCCGGGTCCTTCCGCAGCGCGGCTCCGACCAGCTCGCGCAGGCCCGGCTCGACGTCGCTGAGATCCGGCTCGGTGTTGAGCACCTGGTAGACGATCGAGGGCAGCGTGTCACCGCCGAAGGGCGCCCTGCCGCTGGCGGCGAACGCGACCAGGCACCCCCAGGAGAACACGTCGCAGGCCGGGGAGACGGGTTCGCCCCGCAGCACCTCGGGAGCCATGTAGCGGGGCGTGCCCACCAGCTCGCCGGTGCCCGTGACGCCTCCGAGCGTGTCGAGCGCCCGCGCGATGCCGAAGTCGATCACGCGCGGGCCGACGGGCGACAGCAGCACGTTCGACGGCTTGAGGTCGCGGTGCACCACGCCGGCGCCGTGGATGGCGGTCAGCGCGGTGGCCACGCTGACGGCCAGCGCGTCGAGGCTGGAGCCGCGCAGGGGGCCCGACTGGCGCACGGCGGCCTCGAGGTTCGGGCCGGGCACGTACTCGGTGACGACATAGAGCTGGTCGCCGTCGAGCGCGGCCTCGATCACCGCGGCCGTGCAGAACCTGCGCACCCTCTGGGCGGCGTCCGCCTCCCTGCGGAACCGCATGCGGAACTGCTCGTGCTGGGTCAGCTCCGGGTTGATCACTTTGACGGCGACCCGCTGCCCGGCCGGATCCTCGGCGAGATGGACCGTGCCCATGCCGCCCCGACCCAGCACGCTAAGCAACCTGTAGCGCCCGATGTGGGACGTTTCACCGCTCACGCCGCGCAAGCTTACCGACCCGCCGCACACCGCGCAGGGCCGAGCACGCCACGTGTACGCCACCTGGGAAGGCGGCCCCGGGTGGCATTCCCCCGCACGTACGGAGTTGACTGGACGCCATGCATGCCATCATCGTCTCCGCCCCTGGCGGTCCTGAGGTTCTCGAATACGCCGAGCGGCCCGATCCCGTCCCCGGCGAGGGGGAGATCGTGGTCGACGTCGCGGCCAGCGGCGTCAACTTCATCGACATCTACCACCGCTCCGGCGCGTACCCGCTCGACCTGCCCACCCCCATCGGCTCCGAGGGCGCGGGCACGGTCTCGGCCGTCGGTCCTGGAGTGCGGGAGGTGGCCGTGGGCGACACCGTGGCCTGGGCCAACGTCCTGGGCAGCTACGCCGAGAAGGCGGTGGTCCCGGCGGAGCGGGCGGTGCCGGTGCCCGACGGCGTCCCGGCCGACGTGGCCGCGGCGGCGATGCTGCAGGGGATGACCGCCCACTACCTCACCCACTCCACCCACGAGGTGCGGGAAGGCGACGAGGTGCTCGTCCACGCCGGAGCGGGCGGCATGGGGCAGCTGCTCGTCCAGCTGGCCAAGCTCAAGGGCGCCAAGGTCCACACCACCGTCTCCACCAGCGAGAAGGAGAAGCTGGCCAGACAGGCCGGCGCCGACGAGGTGCTGCGGTACGACGACTTCGCCGAGGCGCTGCGGAACAAGATCGACGTGGTGTACGACGGCGTCGGCAAGGCCACGTTCGAGGGCGGGCTCGAGGCGCTGCGCCCGCGCGGCCTCATGGCCCTGTACGGCGCCGCCAGCGGCCCGGTCCCGCCGATCGACCCCCAGATCCTCAACCGCAACGGCTCGCTCTTCCTGACCAGGCCCACGCTCGTCCACTACATAGCCGACCGCGAGGAGCTGCTGCGGCGCGCCTCCGACCTGTTCGGCTGGATCAGGTCGGGACAGCTCACCGTCAACGTCTCGCACCGCTACCCGCTGGCCGAGGCGCACCAGGCGCACGAGGACCTGGCGGCCCGCCGGACGACAGGGAAACTGCTCCTCATCCCCTGAGACGCCCGGCAACCGCCTCGCCGTCACCGGCCGAAGCCGGGGCTCGTGGGCCAGCCCAGCAGGCGGGCCCCGAGCACGGCGGTCTCCAGGGTGAAGCGCTGCGTCGGGTCGTCCGGCGAGAAGCCGGTCAGCCGGCGGATGCGTTCCAGCCGGTACGTGACCGCCCGCGGGCTGAGCCCCAGCCGCCGGGCCGCGGCGGTCTGGTTGCCGTGCGAGGCGAAGACGGCCTCCAGCGTCTCCAGCAGCGGCTCGTGCCCGCCCCGCGCCTCCAGCAGCGGGCTCAGCACGCTGGTCACGAGGTCCTCGATCGCGCCCCGGTCGCGCAGCAGCACGGGGAAGACGAGCAGGTCGGCCGCCTTGACCACGTCGGCCTTGAGCCGCAGCCCGTCGGCCAGCTCCAGGGCCTGCGCCGCCTCCCCGTAGGAGGCCACCACGCCGCCGGGGCCGCGCTGCGGGCGTCCGACCGCGACCCGCCAGCCGGGCGGGAAGCGGGCGCGTACGTGATGGGTGAACTCCCCCACCGCGGCCGGCAGCGTCGCCGGGGCCACGCACACCAGGAGCCCGTCGCGCACGGCCACGAGCACGTTGTGCGAGCCGAACCGGGCGATCAGGTCCCGCTCGATGCGGTCCTGGTCGCCGTCGCGCATGCCGCGGGCCACGGCCACGACGTACGACCCCGCCAGCCGCAGCCCGAAGTGCTCGGCCCGCTCCGCCAGCCGCTCGGCCCGCCCCTGGAGCAGGTCGTCCACGAACTCCCGCCACGCCTGCTCCTCCTCGCGGATGGCGGCGAGCTGTGCCCTCTCGTACCCCTCCATCAGCGCGGAGACCGCCCTGCGCAGCGCGGGCAGCGCTTCCGGCAGCCCCTCGCCGGCGGCGAGCGCGCCGTCCACCAGGGTCCGCAGCGGAACCCCCAGCCTGGCGGCGCGCCTGCCCGCGGCGCGGTAGGCGTCCAGCGCCTCGCGGGCGGGTAAGCGGCCGGTCGCGGCGTGCTCGGCCAGCACCTGCCGATGCCCGCTGAGCAGGTCGGCGAGCAGGTCGGCGGGCAGCTCGGAGATCGCCATCACACTCCTACGTCACGCCTGTCGAAGGAGAGCACCGCGGTGAGCGCGAGCACGACCGTCGCCCCCGCCAGCACAAGGTAGTCCCCGACCGGGAGCCCCTCATAGAGCGGCCGGCCCTCGGCGTAGTAGTGGAACGGCGAGATCCACTTCAGCCAGGCGATGGCGTCGATGTTCCGGCCGATCGTGACCACGACGAAGCCGGCCACCACCCACACGCCGACCACGGCGGAGGCGATCGCCCTGCGCCCGGTGGCCGCGCCGACGGCCAGTCCCATCGTCCCGAACAGCAGCCCGACCAGGAGCACCCCGAGGTGGGCGGCCAGGATCCGGTCGAACGGCACCCCCATCTCCACGGCCTGGCTGGTCGCCCACGTGGCGAGCAGCGTCACGGCGGCCAGCACGAGCATCGCCGCCGCCAGCGCGGCGAACCTGTCCAGCACCAGCCGCCGCCGGTCCACCGGCAGCGTGACGACCAGCTCCAGCGTGCCCGACTCCTCCGGCTGCGCGATCGCCCGGTTGGCCAGGAGCATCGCGAACACGATGAACAGCATGGGGACGAAGAGCTGGTAGACGACCGTCTGCAGGTAGCCGGTGCCGGAGGCGAAGTCCCCGAGGCCGCCCATCAGGTCCTTGAGCGGCCCCGGGAACTTGGCCGTGGCCATGGAGCCGTAGCTCTTGGGGTCCAGCCTGACGGTGGCGTACGCGCCCAGGTAGACGCCCATGAAGGCGCTGATGCCCAGGCACCAGGAGATGAGCGACCGCCGGTTGTCGCGCAGGCTCTTAGCGATCATGGTGTCGCTCCTCGTTCCCGTAGTAGGTCAGGAAGATCTCCTCCAGGTCCGGCTCCGCGCTCACCAGGTGCACCACGGTGAAGGCGGCCGCCGCCTTGATCAGCGCGTCCGGCCGGCCGTCGATCGTGCAGCGCACGCCGGCGCCCTCCACGCGCAGGTCGCGCACGCCGGGCAGGTTCTCGAACGCCGCTCGCGGCACGGGCGCGTCGAAGTGCAGCTCGACCCGGCGCACCGCCTTCTCGCGCAGCGCCGTCACGTCCTCCACGGCCACCAGGCGCCCGTCCCGGACGATTCCGACCCGGTCCGAGACGTTCTCCACCTCGGCGAGCACGTGCGAGGACATCAGCACGGTCCGCCCGGATTGGCGCACCTCCCGGACCATGGCCAGGAACTCCTGCTGCACCAGCGGATCCAGCCCGCCCGTCGGCTCGTCCAGGATGAGGAACTCCGGCTCGTGCATGAACGCCTGGATCAGCCCGACCTTCTGCTTGTTGCCCTTGGAGAGCTTGCGCATCTGCACCGACAGGTCGGCATCGAGGCGCTCGGCCAGGGCCTCGATGCGCGTGTCCGGCACGCCGCCGCGCATCCTGCCGAGGAAGCGCAGGTAGTCCCTGGCCCGTTCGCGGCCCTCCAGCGCCAGCTCGCCCGGCAGGTAGCCGATCCTGGAGCGGGTCGCGGCCTCGCGCGGGTCGGCGCCGAGGATCCGTACCGTGCCCCGGGTGGGCCTGATCACGTCGAGCAGCAACCGGAGCGTGGTCGTCTTGCCTGCGCCGTTCGGCCCGAGATACCCGAAGATCTCCCCCGGCTGGATCTCCAGCGTGAGATCTTCCAGGCCGCGGCGCCTGCCGTAATACTTGGTCAGCCCTTCGGCCTGCACCACTGCTGTCATGGCCGAATCGTCCCGCCGCGCGGGACCTCCGTCACCGGACGGGTCCGGCAGCGTGCGGATGGCTTTGCTTCCGGGACGCGGCAACGAGAGGGTGTGTTGCGTGGAAACGGCGTTCGTGCTCGGTGGCGGAGGCGTGCTCGGCGCGCACGAGGTGGGCATGCTGCAGGCGCTCGACGAGGCGGGCATCAGCCCCGACCTCGTGGTGGGCACGTCCGTGGGCGCCCTGAACGGGGTGGTCATCGCCGCCGCCCCGGCCGAGGCGGTGGAGCGGCTGACCACGCTGTGGCGCTCCGACGTCGTACGTACGGCCTTCGCCGGCTCGTGGGTGGCCCGGCTGTCCACCCTGGCCAAGACCGGCACCCATCTGCACCCGATCGGGCCGTTGCGCCAGGTTCTGAGCGGGACCGTGGGGGTTTCGCGGATCGAGGAGCTGGAGGTCCCCTTCCAGTGCGTGGCCGCCTCGGTCGAGCGGGCGGCGGCGCACTGGTTCACCGGCGGGCCGCTGGTCGACGCGGTGCTGGCCTCGTGCGCGGTGCCCGGGCTGCTGCCGCCCGTCGTGATCGGCGGCGAGCACTTCTACGACGGGGGGCTGGTGCACAGCATCCCGGTGGGGCGGGCCGTGCAGCTCGGCGCCAAGCGCGTCTACGTCCTGCACGTCGGGCGGATCGAACGGCCGCTGTCGCCGCCCAGGAGGTTCTGGGAGGTGGGCATGGTGGCGTTCGAGATCGCGCGCAGGCACCGGTTCGCCGAGGACATGGCCAGCCTGCCGCCCGGCGTGGAGGTGCACGTGCTGCCCGCCGGGATGACCGAGGCGCTCTCCCCGCTGCGCTACCGCGACATCTCGCAGATCTCCGCCTGCATCGAGCGGGCGTACGACGCTTCTTCCCGCTATTTGCGTAACAGAGGAGGATGAGGGTTAGACCCTTGCAGGGAGGCCGCCGTTGCTTCCACCTCGCATTCTCCGCCGGCTGGTGCTGGCTCCGCTGGTCATCGTGGTGACCGTGTTCATGGTGGTGACGCTGCCGTTCTGGCTCCTGGTCACGGCCGCGGCCTCGCTGCGGCTGCCGCCGCCGCGGCGCAGGGGGGCGAGGTTCGTCTGGTTCGCCACGGTCTGGCTGACGCTGGAGTCGGGCGTGCTGATCACGTGCCTGTGGCTGTGGGTGGCGGGCGGGGCCCGGCGCCAGGAGCGGCACTACGCGCTGATCACCTGGTTCCTGTCCAAGGTGCACGCGGCCGCCGTGCGGATCTTCCGGCTGACGCTGGAGATCCAGGAGCCCGACCTGACGGCCGAGGAGCAGTCCGCCAGGCTGACGCGACCGGTCATCGTGCTGTCGCGGCACGCGGGCCCCGGCGACTCCTTTTTGCTGATTTATTACCTTTTGGCGATCTATCGCCGGCAGCCGCGCATCGTCATGAAGGCCGCGCTCCAGTACGACCCCTCGGTGGACGTCGTGATCAACCGGCTGCCGAACGCGTTCGTGCCCCGCAAGTCCGGACAGAAGCGGATCATCGAGGAGATCCACCGCCTCGCCGCCACGATGGGCGACCAGGACGCCCTCGTGATCTTCCCCGAGGGCGGCAACTTCACCCCGCGCCGCCGCCGGCTCGCCATCCGGCGGCTGGAGGAGAAGGGGCTGGCGGAGGAGGCGGAGCGGGCGCGCGGCATGGACCACCTGCTCCCGCCCCGCCCGAACGGCGCCATCACCGCCATCGAGGCGTGCCCGACGGCGGACGTCATCTTCGTCGCGCACACCGGGCTCGACGACCTCATCACGCTCGCGGACGTCTGGCGCAAGCTCCCCTTCAACGCACAGATCACCGCGAAGTGGTGGCGGGTGCCCGCGGCCGAGATCCCGGCGGAGCGCGAGGACCGGATCCGGTGGCTGTACGACCACTGGGAGCAGATCGACGCCTGGATCGACGCCCAGCGCATGGCCCGGACGAGAGAAGCCCAGACAGGATGAGCGCAGGCTAGCTGAGCGGCGGCGCGCCCGGGGGCAGGACCGGGACGTCCGGCGGGCCGTGCTCGATGAGCCGGAGCAGCGCGTCCGTGTCGAGATGCCGCTCCACCAGGTCGCCGAGCGCGTCGAGCCGCTCCTCCCGGAGCGCGGCGAAGTCCGTGCCGGGGGCCGGCGCGAAGTCGCGTCCCGCCCGGGCGGCCACGTCGGACAGGAAGGCCCGGCGGAAGCCGTCGTTCTCCAGGGCGCCGTGCCAGGTGGTGCCCCAGACGTTGCCGGCCCGGCAGCCGTCGAGGAACGGCTCGCCGCCGTCGATCGAAGCCAGCCCGTGGTGGATCTCGTACGCGCGGACCGGCTGCCCGTACGCCGTGCCCTCGGGCCGCCCGAGCCGCTTCTCCTTCGCGAACTCGACGCGTACCGGCAGCCGCCCGAGCCCTTCGACCTTGCCCGCGCCCGACTCCACCTCGTCCACGATCTCCCGCCCGAGCATCTGGAACCCGCCGCAGATCCCCAGCACGGGCCCCGCGCGCTCGGTGATCGCCGCCGCCAGCCCGCGCTCCCGCAGCCACGCCAGGTCGCTCACCGTGGCCCTGGAGCCCGGCAGCACCACCAGGTCGGCGTCGTCCAGCTCGACCGGATCGGTCACGAAACGCACCACGACCCCCGGCTCGGCGGCCAGGGCATCCGCGTCGGTGAAGTTGGAGATCCTCGGCAGCCGCACGACGGCCACGCGGAGGGTCTGCCTGCCGTACGGGGCGCCTACCGCGACCTTCCGGCTGTCCAGGGCCAGCGAGTCTTCGACGTCCAGCCAGAGGCCGTCGAGCCAGGGCAGGACGCCGTACACCTCGCGCCCGGTCAGCCGCCTGAGCATGTCGAGGCCGGGCTCCAGGAGCTCCCGCGCGCCGCGGAACTTGTTGACGACAAACCCGGAAATATGCGATTGGTCGTCGGCGTCCAAGAGGCCCACCGTGCCGTAGAACGCGGCGAACACCCCTCCCCTGTCGATGTCGCCGACCACGACCACGGGCAGGTTCGCGGCCCTGGCCAGGCCCATGTTGGCGATGTCACCGCGGCGCAGGTTGATCTCGGCGGGGCTGCCCGCGCCCTCGCACACGACCACGTCGTACCGGCCCCTGAGCCTTTCGAGCGCCTCCAGCGCGGTGGCGCGCAGGAGGTCCTTGAGCGCGCCGTACTCCATCGCGTCCACGTCCGCCACCGGGTTGCCCATGAGGACGACCTGGCTGCGGCGGTCGGTGCCCGGTTTGAGGAGGATGGGGTTCATGTCCGCCGTCGGCTCCAGGTAGGCGGCCTGCGCCTGCGTCGCCTGGGCCCGGCCGATCTCGGCGCCTTGAGCGGTGACGTACGAGTTGAGCGACATGTTCTGCGCCTTGAAGGGCGCCACGCGCACGCCCCTGCGGGCCAGCCACCGGCAGATCCCCGCCGTCAGCACGCTCTTGCCCGCGTCGGACGTGGTTCCCGCGACCAGCAACCCCCCTCTGACCATGCGATCACCGTACAGGCCGCGCGTTAGGCTGGCCGCATGCCACCGGCCGACCTGCCCATCTGCCGCACCTGCGGCGTCCAGTACGCCGAGCCGCGCCCCGACTGCCCGATCTGCGAGGACGAACGCCAGTACGTCGGCTGGGACGGCCAGCGATGGACCACGCTGGCGGGCCTGGCGGCCGAGGGCCATCGCGGCCGGGTGGAGGAGGAGGGCCCGGGCGTGGTGGGCGTCGGCACCGCCCCGCCCACGGCGATCGGGCAGCGCGCGCTCCTGCTGCGCACGCCGGAGGGCAACGTGCTCTGGGACATGGTCTCCTACCTCGACGACGACCTGATCGCCGAGGTGCAGGAGCTGGGCGGGGTGTCGGCCATCGCCATCAGCCACCCCCACTTCTACGGCTCCATGATCGAATGGTCCCGGGCCTTCGACGCCCCGGTGTACATCCACGCCGCCGACAGGCGGTGGGTGGCCCGGCCGGACGACTCGGTCGTCTTCTGGGAAGGCGACACCCACCGGCTGTCGGAGGACCTCACCCTGATCAACGCGGGCGTGCACTTCGAGGGCGGCCAGGTGCTGCACTGGTCGTCCGAGCGTGCCCTGTTCTCGGGTGACATCCTCCAGGTCGTCCAGGACCGGCGCTGGGTGAGCTTCATGTACAGCTACCCCAACTACATCCCCGAACGTCCGCACGTCGTGCGCCGTGCCCTGGACCTGCTGGAGCCGTACGCGTTCGAGAGGGTTTACGGGGGTTGGTGGAAGCGCATCGTGTACGGGGACGGCGCGGAGGCCGTCCGCCGCTCAGCCGACCGCTACCTCTCCTTCGTCGCGGACGCCGAGAACGCCGAGGACGCCGAGGACAGGTAGCCGGCCGTTCACCCCTCGGGCCGCTGGTCCCGGGTCTCCTGGTCCCGGGCGGGCGGCTGCTTCGGGGCACCGCCGCCGTAGCGCTGCTGCACCGCGTCGGCGCCCTTCGAGATCTGGTCGTCGTATTTGTGGCCGGTCCGCTCCTTGGCGTAGCGCTCGGCGCGGTCCAGCAACTGGTCGGCCTGCTTGGAATGCCCCCTGGCCAGGTTCTCCGCCTTCTTCAGCCATTCCCCGATGCGGCTCATATACCTTCCCCGCTTTCTTCGGACTACGGGCGCCCCCTACCCCCGCATCCGGCACATTCACCCCCGCCGCCAGGCGGCGAGCAGCGGAACCACCGCCCACCAGCGCCGCGGTCGCCACGGCCCCGTTGCGCAGGATCGCGCCGAGCGACAGCCCGAGCAGCGTGGCCACCACGATCATGAGCGTGCCACCGGCGACCACCGTCCAGGCCCCGGCGGGCAGGAGCGACGGGTGGAACTCCGCGGCCAGGAACCGTCCGTAGAGATAGCCGGGAACCGCGATGAGCAGCGAGCCGGCGACCGCGGCCCCGCTCAGGACCACCGCCTTGGCCGCCCTGAGCACGGTCAGCCGCCACCCGGCGGTTGATCCAGCGGTACGTGAGCCCGGCGCCGCCGGTCCGCGGCCTGGACATCACGCCGCGTCCACCTGGTCATCGCCGCCTACGAGGCCCGGCTGGTCTGAGGCCGCCGGGAATGGCCTAGACTCCGGCAGATGTTCAGGGCCCCCGCCCGGCTGGCCTGGCTGGACGCCCTGCGGGGGCCCGCCGCGCTGGCCGTCACCATGCACCACGCCGGCTGGACCTTCGTCCCGGAGCTCTGGACGGAGGTGGACCGGCGGATCGACCTCGGCACCTGGGGCGTGTTCGTGTTCTTCCTGGTCAGCGGGTACATCATCCCCGCCTCCCTGGAACGGCGCGGCGACGTGCGCGCCTTCTGGACCGGGCGGGCCTTCCGCCTCCTCCCCCTGCTGGTCAGCGCCTGCGGCCTGGTGCTGCTCCTCGCCCTGGCAGGCGTGCTCCCTCTCGAACCCCAGCTCGCCGAGCGCCCCCTCCCCGTGGTCGCGCTCGGCAACCTGACCATGTTGCAGGAGCTGCTCAACCTGCCGGCCGTCATCAGCGTGACGTGGACGCTCTCGTACGAGATGGCGTTCTACCTGATCAGCGTCGCGCTGTTCCAGGTGCGGCAGGCCGGCAGGTCCGCGGAGATCGCCGTCGTCCTGGCGCTGGTGGCGGTGGGCCTGGGCCTGCTGGTCCCGCAGACGATGATCGGCGGCCGGGACGACGTGGCCGCCGTGCTGCTCCCCGCCGCGGTCGTGGCGGCCGTCGCGGTGACCGCCCTCGGGCACGGCCGGGTACGTACGGCCGCCGCGGTCGCGGGCGGTCTCCTCGGGCTCGGGCTGGTGATCCTGGGCAGCCGGGCCGGCACCTGGCAGGGCGTGATCATCTTGGCGACGATGTTCGCGGGGACGGCGGTGTACCGGGCCGAGCAGGGAGCCGTCCCCCGGCGTACGGCGGCCGTCGCGGTGGCGGTGGTGCTGGGCTGCGGGCTCTTCGCCAGGGACGAACCCAGCTGGGCGCCCGCGATCGCGCTGGCGTACGGGGCCTTCGGGCTGGCGTTCGCGCTGCGCCGCCGGGCGTTCCCGCGCTGGCTGGCGTGGCTCGGCGTGATCAGCTTCTCCGTCTACCTGCTGCACCCGATCCTGCTGCACGTGATCCCGGACCCGGTGCTGTACTTCCTGGCCCTGATCCCGCTCAGCGCCATGACCTACCGGCTGATCGAGGCCCCGGCCCAGCGCCTCGGCAAACGCCTGATCGCCGGCGGCGCGGAGCCTCGATGAGGGGGCTCACGGCTTGCGGCCGACTCCCCCGTACAACCATCGCGTGGCGGCGGGAGCCGGGTCGGCCGGGTCGGGGTGCCAGGCGTCGATGGTGACCAGGCCGGGGTCCACCAGGTCGAACCCTTCGAAGAAGCTCGCCACGTCGGCGTGCTCGCGGAAGTAGATCGGCGTCGGCGTGGCCGCGTACACCGTCTCGATCTGGGCGACCGCGTCGGCCGGGTGGCCGTCGACGGTGACGTGGGTAGCCGTCAGGTGGCTGCCGGACACCAGGGCGTGGCGCAGCTGGCCCATGACCGAGGCGCGTTCTTCGAGGGTGAGGAAGTGCACCATGGCGATCATCAGGACGCCGACCGGCTCGTTGAAGTCGATGAGCTTGACGGTCTCCGGGTGCCCGAGCACGTCGGCCGGGCGGCGCATGTCGGCGGCGGCCACGGTGGTGTGGTGGTCGGTCGCCAGGAGCGCGCGACCGTGTTGCAGCACGACCGGGTCGTTGTCGACGTACACCACCCGGGCGTCCGGGATGATCTGCTGGGCGATCTCGTGAGTGTTGCCCACGGTGGGCAGGCCGGAGCCGATGTCGATGAACTGCCGGATCCCCTGGCCGGCCATGTAGCGCACCGCGCGGCGCAGGAACGCCCGGTTCTCCTGCGCCAGCTGGCGGATCTCGGGCATGGCCTTCTCGACCCGCCGTACGGCGTCCCGGTCGACCTCGAAGTTGTCCTTGCCTCCGAGGTAGTAGTCGTACATACGGGCGACGCTTGGCCTGGTGACGTCGATCCCCAAAGCTCCGTCACCGCCTTGCTCCGGCATGCCACGGCCTCCATTCGTGATCATTCCGTACACAAGCTATCGCAATCCGCGAAGGAGGCTAGTCAGGTTTTGGTGTCAAACGTGGTGTTCTGCTCCCATCGTCGGGCCCGGCCGGGGCCGCCTGCGACGTTATTCAGCCGGAATTGCTCCCGTTACGGCCGAATGGCGTGATGGTGGATATCCGCGCGGCGAGCTCGGCCAGGTGGGTCTGCCACGAATCGGCGGCGGGGTCGGGCACGGCGACGATGACGTGGTCGATGCCCAGGGCGGCGAGTTCGGCGCAGCGCCGGACGCTCTGTTCGACGCTCTCGCCCTCGGGGATGCGCATGTGGAGGGTCTTCTCGATGTCCTCGTAGGGCCGGCCCAGGCGTTCGCAGTGGGCGCGCAGGACGCCGAGCTTGTGCCGGACGTCGGCGCCGTGCAGGAAGTTGCAGGCGTCGGCGTACTGGGCGACGAGGCGGAGGGTCTTCTTCTCGCCGCTGCCGCCGATGAGGATGGGCGGGTCGGCCTGCGGCGCGTTGAGCGTGCGCGCCAGGCTGTAATGCCGGCCCCGGTACGGCCCGTCCTGGTCGCTCCACATCTGCCTGGCGATCTGGAGGGTCTCCTCGAGCCGCTCGAACCGTTCGGCCAGCGGCGGGAAGGGCAGCCCGAGACCGCGGGCCTCGGGCTCGTACCAGCCGGCCCCGATGCCGAGGACGGCACGGCCGCCGGAGAGCGCGTCCAGGGTGCTGACCTGCTTGATCAGCAGGCCGGGCGCGCGGTAGACGGCGCCGGTCACGAGCGCGCCCAGGCTCACCCGGCTGGTGAGGGCGGCGGCGTACGACAGCGCGCCGTACGCCTCCAGCATCGGGTCCTCCGCGGAGCCGAAGTTGGGGATCTGGAAGAAGTGGTCCATCACCCAGAGGCTGCGCAGCCCCGCCCGGTCGGCGCCGCGGGCGACGGCGGCGAACTTGCCGGCGATCGCGGCGTCGCCGCCGGACCAGAGGAAGCGCGGGCAGGTCAGACCGAGGTCCATAGGGGAGCTCCTTGATGGGGCTGAGGGGAAGGCGCCCGTCCTGAATGCGGGCATGAAAAAACCCTCCCGCCCGGGGCTGTGCCCGAGGCCGAGAGGGCTCCGATAAGTGCATTATCTCACGGATGCGGAACACGTCCGCCTACTGACCCATGTGACCTGCGGAGATTTCCAGATAACGGAATCACCTCATTCCTACTTATCCTCCGCATAACCTCCTAGCCTGTTCCTCGCACTCAAAGGGGATCTTGTTCGACACCGGCGGCCGGCTGAGCACGCGAGGCTGTCGCACTCCCCTACGCAGCCCCGTCCGGACGAGACGGGCCCGTTCCCCCGGAGGATCAGTGAGACTACGGTCTCTGCTGGCGAGCGTTTCCATGCTCGCCACCACGATGACGGGCGCCTTGGCCGTCGCGTCGCCCGCCCAGGCGGCCGCGGACGATCCCGCCGTCGCCAAGAGCCTCGCCGCCGAGGTGAAGAGCGGCCGCAAGGTCCGCGCGATCATCGAGATCAAGGGCGGTGAGAGTCTCGCGGCCGTGGCCGACACCACTGAGAAGGCCTCGGGCAAGACCAAGGTCATCGACCGGACGAGCTCCAAGGAGTTCCTGGTCGCCTCCCTGGACCAGGCCACGCTCGACAAGCTCAGGACCGACGACCGGATCAAGTCCATCTACGAGGACGAGCTGAGCGCGCCCTCGCTCGACGTCAGCACCAAGCTGATCGGCTCCGACTGGGCCAACAAGACGGGCTGGACCGGCAAGGGCTCCACCGTCGCCATCGTCGACACCGGCATCGACCGCGACCACCCGTTCTTCGCCGGGCGGATCGTGAACGAGGCCTGCTTCTCCACCGTCGACAACGACCCGGCCCTCCAGGCCGAGTCGCTGTGCCCGAACGGCCTGCCGGTGCAGACCGGCCCCGGCGCGGCCGACGCCGAGACCCCCAAGTGCCTGGTCCAGGGTTCGAACAAGTGCGACCACGGCACCCACGTGGCCGGCATCGCGGCGGGCAAGAAGGCCGGGAACGCTCCATCCAACGGCGTCGCCCCCGAGGCGGGCATCCTGGCCGTCCAGGTCTTCACCCGCTTCAACGGCCCCATCTGCGGCGAGCTGGGCACCAGCGCCCCGTGCTTCCTCAGCTACACCTCCGACCAGAAGCTGGCCCTGCAGTACGTCGACAGCGTCCACGCCGCCTACAAGGTCGTGGCGGCCAACCTGAGCCTGGGCGGCGGCCCGAAGCAGACCAAGCACTGCGACGACGACCCCGACTACGGCGCCCTGAAGGACGAGATCGTCTGGCTGCAGCAGTTCGGCGTGGCCACGGTCGTCGCCTCCGGCAACAACGGCTTCACCGACGGCGTCTCCAGCCCGGCCTGCATCTCCCGGGCGGTCGCGGTCGGCGCCACCGATGACAACGACGCCGTGGCCTCGTTCGGCAACCGCGGCCCGCTGCTGGACTTCTTCGCGCCCGGCATGGGGATCAACTCCTCGGTGCCCGGCAACGGGTACGGCTCCAAGAACGGCACCTCGATGGCCGCCCCGCACGTCGCCGGCGCGCTGGCCGTGATGCGCCAGGCGTACCCGAACCTGTCCATGGACCAGCTGATCGACAAGCTCAAGGCCACCGGCAAGAACGTCACCTACAGCAGCGGCAGCACCTCGGTCACCACCAAGCGGATCGACGTCGCCAGGGCGATGCCGTGGACCCCGGACGCCACGCCGACCCCCACCCCCACGGCGACCCCGACCGCGACGCCCACGGTGACCCCCACCGTGACGCCCACGGGCACGCCCACCGCAACGAGGACGCCGACCCCGACCGCGGCGCCGACCCAGTCGCACCGCCCGACCGACCCCGGCACGGACGCCGAGCCGGTGCCGGTGCCCACCCCCGACGACTGCACGCGGGGCAGGGGCACCAAGCCGCTGAGCGCCAAGGCCTGGGCCAGGGAGATGCTGCGCGGGAAGGGCTCGCTGAGCGACCAGACGCTGTCGTGCTACCTCGCGATCGCGCAGAACGGCAGCAAGGTCTTCCCCGAGCTGACCGACGCCACCACGCTGTCGGCCGCGTACAAGGCCCTCGCCACCAAGAGCAAGGCCGCCAAGGCGCTGCTGGACCGTGAGCTGCTGGCCGCGTGGCTGAACTACGCGCACGGCGTCCACAACGGCTCGGCCAAGGTGTCCGGGAAGACGACGCTGAAGCAGGCGATCGCCGCCGCGGAGCGGCACCGCACCGGCCGGGCGAGCGCCGCCCAGTTGAAGAAGGCCGCCGTGTTCCTGTACAGACACGTCAACAAGTAAGGGGCCTGCGGGCAGCGGGGCGCCGGGGGTGAACCCTGTCGTACGCTCAACCCTGGGGAAGACCCTCGGCCTCGTCGAGACCCAGAGAGGCGGCGACACGATCATGCACGCTCCCGGCGTACCCCCCGCGCGCACCGACCGGCCGCGCGGAGTCGCCGTGCTGCGGCTGCGCGGGCACGACGTCGCCGAGTATGTCTGGGAGCCCGACCTGCCGCTGTCGGCGTCCCCGCGCCCCTACCTCCATCCCGTGCGCACGCTCGCCGGCGTCACCGTCACCGACGCGGCGCCCGACTCGCACCCCCACCAGTTCGGCATCAGCGTGGCCGCCCCCGACCTCGACGGGTGCAACTTCTGGGGCGGGCGCACCTTCGTCGCCGGCCACGGCCCGGCCTGGCTGGACAACCACGGCACCCAGCACCACCAGCGCTGGCTGCGCCGCACGAACACCGAGCTGCACCACACCCTCGAATGGGCCGACCCGCGCCAGGCGACGCTGCTGCGGGAGCAGCGCTCGATCACCTGCCGGCCGGTGGACGAGACCGCCTGGTCCCTGAGCGTGCACAGCCGGCTCACCAACGCCACCGACCGGCCGCTGCCGTGGCGCACCCCGGCGGCGCTGGGCCGGGTCGGTGCCGGCTACGGCGGCATCTTCTGGCGCGGCCCCGCCTTCGCCGGCGCCGCGCAGGTGCTCAGCCCGGACGGCGCCGACGTCCAGCGCGTCCACGGGCAGGCCGCCGACTGGGTCGCCGTCACCGGCCGCGACCGCGACGGCCACTCGTGGACAACGCTCTTCACCCACGCCGAGGAGTCCGGCGCGCGGGACAGGTGGTTCGTCCGTGCCCGCGACTACCTCGGGGTCTGCTCGTCGCCGGCCTGGGACGAGCCGCTCGTGCTGGCGCCCGGCGAGAGCATCGACCGGCAGGTCGTCACCGTGGTGATCGACGGTGCCGTCACCGCCGCCACGGCCGCCGAGCTCGCCGGCACCGCCCGGTCGGCCGCATGACCGCCCGCGTCCGGCCGAGCAGGCCCCGCCAGCCGGAAGAGCCCGTACGGCAGGAGAACCTGCGCACCCTCAACCTGGAGCTGGTCTTCCGCCACATCCTCGCCGCCGGGCGCCCCATCTCCCGCACCGAGCTCGCCTCCGTCACCGGGCTGACCCGCCCCACCATCACCCGCATCGCCGAGGAGCTCCTGGCCGGCAAGCTCATCACCGAGGCGGGCCTGTCGCACAACGGGCGCGCGGGCCGGCCCCGCGTCGGCCTGACGCTGTCCGAGAAGGGGCCGGCCGGGCTCGGGCTCGACATCCGCGCCGACGGCCTGGCGGCCTGCGTGGTCGATCTCACCGGCACCGTCCGGCATCTGGCCTTCACCCCCGCGACGTACTCCGGCTGGGGCGCTCCCGACGTGCTCGCCCAGCTGGCCCGCATGGCCCGGGCGGCCATCGACGCCACCGCCGCCGAAGACCTCACCGTCCTGACCGCCACCCTCGCCGTCCCCGGCCCGGTGCAGGCGGGCATCGTGCAGTCCGCGCCCGAGCTGGGCTGGCGCGACGTCGACGCCCAGGCGTTGCTGCGCGACGCCCTCCATCCCCTCGACCTGCCGATCACGGTGGACAACGAGGCCAACCTGGCCGCCCTGGGCGAGCTCTACGCCAGCGACAACACCCTCGACAGCTTCGTGTACGTCTCCGGCGGGCTGGGCATCGGCGCCGGCATCGTCCTGGACGGGCAGCTCATGCGCGGCGCCCGGGGCTGGAGCGGCGAGCTCGGGCACGTGACGGTCTACCCCGACGGCGACGCCTGCCCGTGCGGCTCGCGCGGCTGCCTGCAGGCGTACGCCAGCCTGTCCGCCGTCCTCGGCGACGAGCCCGCGCCGGCCGGCATTACTCCCGACGCCGCCGCCACCGGCCGGGCCGAGGCGGGTCACCCCGCCACCATCGCCGCGCTGGAGGCGGCCGGCACCGCGCTGGGCATCGCGCTGGCCGACATGCTCAACATCCTCGACATCGACACCGTGCTGCTGGGCGGCAGCTTCTCCCTCCTGGCGTCCTGGCTCACCGCCAACGCCAGGGCCGAGATCGACCGGCGCGTCCTGACCGCCGCCTGGGCGCCCATCACGCTCCGGCCCGCCCTGCTGGGCCCGGACGCCGCCGTCATCGGCGCCGCGCTGACCTCCATCGACCAGATCCGCCGGCATCCGACCACCTGGCTCGCCCGCCGGCAGAGCCAGGTCACCTCGGCCTGAGGGTCTTCCCGGCGGGGCCGCCGGGAAGACCCGCGCCCGTCAGCGGGCGTGCAGGCGCCAGGGCAGGCGGACGGTGATGAACTCGTCGTTGTCCGGCTGGCCCGGCGTGCGTCCCGACGAGAACGGGAAGTTGTTGTCGTTGAGGATCCCGAGCGTACGGTCGTCCAGGATGACGACGTCCTCGATGGTCTGGAACGGGAAGCGGAACGTCTCGCCGAACCCGCCGAGCCCCTTGGGGTTGGCCAGGTTCAGCAGGTCGGCGGCCAGGGTCTTGTCCATGGCGCCGTCGCGGTCGCGGTCGCGGTTGTCGGCCAGGTAGACGCGCTTGAGCGCGGCCGCGTCGCCCTGGTTGTTGTCCCGCTCGATGATCAGGAAGCGGTGCTCGTCCACCGCGATGGCGTCGCCGATCGCGTTGGCGGGGCTGTCCAGCCGGTACGTCCACCGCTTGCCGGTGTAGACGCGCTTGCGCACGTCGAACTCGTTCATCCGCAGCGTGCCCGCCGGATCGCCGCTGACCGTGCCCTCCAGCAGCGGATACAGCCACCGCCCGTCCGCGGAGCGGGCCATGCCCTCGAAGCCCTTGCTGCCGGCCAGGTTGGGGGTCGCGCCGTTCAGCGTCGGGTTCTCGGGCGCCTTGACGCCCGGCAGCTCGATCGGCGCCTCCAGCAGCGTGCCCCGCGCGGAGAAGTGCAGCAGGAACGGGCCGAACTCGTCGCCGATCCAGTACGTGCCGTCATCGGCCCGCACGATCGACTCCACGTCGAAGTCGGCGCCGGTGAGCTTGCGGTCGGCCCTGGTCAGCGGCCAGGGCACCCGGCCGCGCGGGTCGGACAGGTTGAACCCGCCGAGCACGTCCACGGTGCCCGCGCGGAAGTCCGGCTTGATGCGGTGGACGCGCAGGAGGAAGTCGGCGCTGTTGGCCTTGTTCCCGTACCCGTTGTCGGACAGCACGTCGAAGGAGCCGTCGCCGCGCCGGACGATGCCGCTGAACCCCTGGACCGGCTGGCCGGCGAAGGGCGGGGTCACCCCGTTGATCGGAGCCGTACCGATCTGGGAGCCGGACGGCTCGCTGCCGGGCACGAAGGTCTGCGCGGGGAGCGAGGCGAACCCGGTCAGCGTGGCCCGGGCCGCGCCGTCCGGCGTGGCGGCAGCGGTGGCGTAGGACGCGGGACCGGTCGCGGCGATGCTCGCGGCCAGCGCGGCGGCGCCTACCGCCAGGGAGATGCGTTTCATGCCCGGCACGGTAGAGGGTGCAAATGACGCGTTTCCTAACAAAACGTGCATGCCGCGTTCATCTATAGCGGCAGGGGGATGCGGTCGAAGAACCAGTACAGGCTGACCGCCACGATGGGGACCGTGATCGCGGCCACCGCCCAGCGGGCCGCGGGCGTGCGGCGCAGCAGCGCCAGCAGCGGGAAGAGCACGGCGACGAGCACGAGCTGGGTCACCTCGATGCCGACGTTGAAGCTCAGGAGCGACAGGAGCAGCCCCCAGGACCCGCTCTCCTTGATGTCCAGCGCGCCCGCGAAGCCCAGCCCGTGGATCAGGCCGAAGGCGAAGACGATCGGCAGCCGCCAGCGGCCCAGCTTGTCCTCGTCGCGGCCCAGGAGGTTGGCGACCGCCACGACGATGATCGACACCGCGATGACCGGCTCGACGATCGCTCCCGGAACGTCCACGATCCCCATCGCCGCCAGCAGGAACGTGATGCTGTGGGCGACGGTGAAGGCGGAGGCCGTGACGACCACGTCGCGCAGGCGGCGGGCCCCGATGACCAGGGCCACCAGGAAGAAGATGTGGTCGAGGCCGAACAGCAGGTGCTCGGCGCCGAGCACGAAGAACTCCCCTATCTGGCTCGACGCCTGGTGTTCGCCGACCTTCACCGTCGGCGCCGTGGCCTCCAGCACGGCGGAGCCGCTCTCGCCGTCGAGCTCGTAGCGGACCATCGTCTTCGTGCTGTGGACGAAGCTCTCGGCGTCGGGGAACAGGGCGCTGGAGATCTCGTGCGCTCCCCCGCTCTCGCCCTGGCAGGCGTAGGCGTAGGTGAGCACGGCGAAGGCCGCCTTGCCGCGGACGCGTATGTCCGCGTCGCCGACCTGGGTGGGCGTGCAGGGCCTGCCGGCGTACGACACGGCGAAGCGGCGCGTGACATAGTCGGTCACGGCGTCGCGGTTGATCTTGAGCTGCCGGAGCTGCTCGGTCCGCTCCTTCGCGTCGTAGGCCTCGGCGTAGAGCCAGGCCGACTTCATGAGCAGGTCGTATTCGAGGTCGAGCACGGCCTTGGCGTCCAGGCCCGAGCCGGTCACCTCGGCGTGGGCGGTCGTGGTCGCGTCGTGCGCCGCCGCCGGGGCGGGACGCGCCAGGTCGGCCAGCACACCGCCGAGGACCAGGGCGAGGACGACCGCGGCCAGCCAGCGCATGCGGGGCATGTCTCGTCTCTCCATGTGAGGGGATGAGGGCCGCCCCCCGGACCGGGGTCCGGGGGGCGGCGGGGATGGGGTCAGCGGTTGAACCAGTGGTACATGGGCGAGTCCGGGCCCCACTTGCCGGGGCGGCCGTGCTCGTCCCTGGTGACGAAGACGCTCGGCTCGGAGGCGGTCACGCCGCCGCCCGCGGAGCGCGCGGTGACGAACCAGGCGTAGGCCGTGTCGTCCTTGAGGTGCTTCCAGGTCACCGAGGCGACCTGGCCCGAGGTGACCGTGCTCTTGCCGATGACCTTCGTCGGCTTGTAGATCGCCAGCGAGTCGGTCTGGAACGTCGTCGTACGGGAGGTGAGGTCGACCGGCAGCACCATGTTGTCCTCGAGCCCGTTGTAGCGGCGCAGCGGGTCGTACTCGTTGGCGCCGAACTCGTTGAGCAGCGGGGAGTAGGTGTCCACGCTCAGCTCCGCCCGCTTGACGTTGAACTGCAGCATGCGGAAGAAGCTCGCGCCGAACTGGAGCTGGTCCTGCGGGTTGTAGCCGCCGATCGCGGTCAGCCCGAGCCGGTCGGCCGACACCGTGTAGAACTGGTAGTCCGCCAGGAGCTCGACGACGCCGTTGCCGACCTGGCCCACCTTCGGCTTCACGTTGGTGCCCACGCCGTGCTCGTGACCGGCGAGGATGAGGAAGACGTTGGGGTTCTTCTCGACCACCGTCTTGTACAGCATGGAGCCGTCGGGGGCCGCGAAACCGGCGCCGCGGCCGTCCGGGTTGGTGCTCGGCACGAGGTAGTCGTGCGAGAGCAGGATGCCGTTGCGGTTGGGGAACTTCTTGAAGACGGAGTCGGCCCACTCGGCCTCCTCCCGCGTCACGCCGTACGACAGGCCGACCACGACGAAGTCCAGCCCACCCGCGGAGAACAGGTCGTAGTGGTTCTGGTTGTCGCCTTCCTTCCACGGGCCGCCGTACTTGGCGTGCTGCCAGCCCTGCGAGGCGCCCTGGTACCGGCCGGGGCCGTAGTACTTGTTGTAGATCGCCTCCGGCCCGTTCTCGGTGCCGGACTGGTTGTCGTGGTTGCCGGCGATCACGCCGTTCGGGATGCCCGCGTCGTCCAGCACCTTCTGCTGCTTCGAGGACACCTCGAACTCGCCGGTGACCTGCTGCTGGGTGGCCTCGTCGGCGGGCTTGCGGATGTTGTTCTCGATGATGTCGCCGGTGTGCGCGACGTACGAGATCTTGCGCTGGTCCTTGTTGTCCTTGATCCAGTTGACGATGCCGGCGTAGGCGGACTCCCACACCGCGCGCTCCTCGGCGGTCTCCTGCTCCACCGCGCCCTCGGAGATGTACTGGGTGTCGGTGAAGTGGACGATCGAGAAGTCGTAGGAGGAGGGGTCGGCGAAGCCGTTCGGGTCGCCGGGGTCGATGTCGTCGGCGAACGGGTCCTCGCCCGTCACCATGACGTGGACCTGGTTCCTGTCGATGTAGTCGTCGTCGACGACGGCCGTGAGCACGGTCTTGCCCTCGGCGGCGCCGCGGGCGCTCGTCAGCAGCTCCCACGCCTTGGACGTGGTGTTCCACGCCCGCAGCCCCGCCAGGCGCTCGGGGTCGATGGCGCCCTCCCAGCGCAGGACCGGGGAGTCCACGTGACCCTGCACCTCGACGTCATAGCGCTGGTAGACGAGATCCTGCCCGGAGGGCGCGTCCAGCGTCCTGCCGTCGGCGGGCTCGAGCCCGTCGGTCCTGACGCGCTTCTCGCCCGGCACCCGCAGGGTCGTCGGGAGAGACTGCGTCGTGCCCTGGTACACCTGCTCCGGGGTGAGGATCTTCGCCTCGTTGAACGTGGCCGTCACCTGGCCGCCGTCGGGCTCGGCCACCTTGGCCGAGAGCGTGACGGGGTCCGACACGTCGGTGGCCCCCCGCGCCGGGCTCAGCTCGGCCGGCGCGTCCGGGATGCCCGCGGACTCGAACACGACCTCGCGGGTCGTGGTGTTGCCGAGCCCGTCGGCGCCCGTCACGGCCAGCGTGTGCTTGCCTGCGCGCAGCCCCGGGCCCACCTGGGCCCCGAGCTCGATCGGCCGGCCGTCGAGCTTGACGTCCGGCCCGGACACGACGCCGGAGGCGTCCTCCAGCTTGACGTCCAGCACGACCGAGGCGGTGATCTTCTCACCCTCGGCCGGGACGCTCCTGGCGACCTTCGGCGCCGAGTTGTCGGTGATCAGGGTGCGGGTGGCGACCTCGCCGGTGGCCGACTCCGCGGCGAGCTTGTGCTTGCCGTCCTTGATGGCGGCGGTGTCGAGGTCCGCGCGCAGGCCGCGGGCCGGGGCGTCCACCAGGAACTCGAGGTCGATCTCGGTGAGCGGGTTGACGTTGTCGCCGCAGTTGCCGTCGCCCAGGCTGTACGAGGTCTTCAGCAGCTGCCCGGTCGCCGTGCCCTGCGCCGGGGTGAGCGCGATGTTCGAGATCGCGAAGTCGTCGCGGTTGCTGCCGCACGAGGTCGGGAAGGTGCCGGCCACGAAGTCGATCGTGTTCCAGCCGGGCACCAGGAACTCGTTCGGGATCGTGAAGTCGACGCGCTTGCTCACGAAGTCGCCGTCGAGCACGACCTTCTGGCCGTTGACGAGCAGGAAGTTCTGGTAGCGCGCCTCGATCGAGTTGCTGCCCACGTTGAAGCTGAAGGTCGCCACGCCCGAGCCGAGCGTCTCGATGACCTGGACGGCCGGAGCGTCGATCTTGTAGCGCAGCTCGGCCTCGCGCAGGAGGGTCTGGCTGCTGCCGCAGGTGCCGTCGCCCATCTCGTACGACGGCTTGAGGTCCTGGCCGGTCACGGTGGCGCCGTCGAGGGCGAGCTCGAGGTTCGTGATCGTGAAGTCGTCGCGGTTGTTGCCGCAGGTCTCCTTGGCGTCGCCGGTGACGACCTTGATCGTGTTGTCGCCGGGCACCAGGAACTTGGCCGGGACCGCGATGGTCACCCGCCGGCTCGCCCAGGTGCCGCCCAGGTCGATGCGCTTGCCGTTGACGAGGAGGAAGTCGTCGTACTTGTCCTCGATCCCGTCCGCGCCCACGTCGAAGCTGAGCATCGCGGCGCCGTTGCCCAGCGTGGGCTTCGTGACGGGCTTCTCGCCGTCCACGGTGAGCGACTTGACGCCGCCTCCGCTGTTCGCCGGGACGTTCGCGAAGACCGGCTTGGTGCCCGCCACGAGCGTGCCGTCCGTCGGCAGCAGGCGCGGCGCCCCGGCAGGGGCGTTGTTCACGGTCACGGTGTTCTTGACGGTCACGCCGGCCGCGGTCGTGGCGGTGATGGTGTGCTCGCCGTTGGACAGCGTCGTGGTGTCCAGGTCCGCGGCGAGGCCCGTGGTGCCCTGCGGTTCGCCCTGGACGAAGAACTTGAGCGTGGCGCGCTTCAGCAGCGTGGTGTTCGTGCCGCAGCTGCCGTCGCCGAAGGAGAGGGTGTACGGGTTGTCCTCGCCGTCCGCGACCTCGCCGAGGAGTTCGAGGCCCACGTCGGACAGCACGAAGTCGTCGTAGTTCGTGCCGCACGAGGACGGGATCGCGCCGACGACGATCTCGACGGTGTTCTCTCCCTTGACGAGGCGCTCGTTCGGGATGTCGATGGTCGCGCGCTCGTTGACGAAGTTGCCGATTTCGCTGCGGTACTCGCCGTTGACGAGCACGTAGCTGTGGTACTGCGCCTCCGTCGAGTTCGAGCCCACGTCGAAGCGGAGCTTGGAGACGCCGACCGTACGGGTGGCGTTGAGCGCGGTGTCGTCGACGGCGAGCTTCGTGACGCTGTCACCGGCCGCGGTCGGGACCGCCGCGACCTTCGCCGTGCCCTCCAGGTACGAACCGGTGGCCGGGGTGAGCGTCGGAGGGCTCGGGACGGCGGTGGTCGTCGGCGTGGGGCTGGGCCGACCCCGGTCCTGTTCCGCCGGCGCCGGGTCGGCGTACGCGGCCGTGACGAAGCTGCTCACCAGCAGCGTCGCGATCGAGGCGGCCAGGGCGAAACGCGCCCGGCCGCCTAAACCGCGCAATGACTTTCGTGCTGCCATCGGCAGTCCCTTCTTATGTGCATAAGCCCCCCATAAGGCGGCTTGCTCTCGCGCGGACACATTGGAGCGCACGAGTGAACGGTGTGCATAGAGAGGCTGAAGGGACGATAAACGGTTGCGTCATTCTGGTCATCCGTCACAAATAGGTCTCAATGGGCGCGTACCGGAAGATTGGGATGTCACACCACGGCCCTCTCAAGGGCTCTAAGAGCAGCAGTCACACGCATAGGGGGGATCCGTGATGTCCGATGTCACCCAGGTGTTCGCCGGCCACCGCGAACTGCTGTTCTCCATCGTCTACAACATGCTGGGCAGCGTCACCGACACCGAGGACGTGCTGCAGGAGACCTGGCTGGCGTGGGCGTCCCGGGATCCGGACGAGATCGGCCATCCGCGCGCCTACCTCGTACGCGTCGCAGTGAACCAGGCGCTCGCCCACCAGGGCGCCCTGCGCCGGCGCCGCGAGACCTACGTCGGGCCCTGGCTGCCCGAACCCCTCGTCACCTCACCCGACGCCGCCGACCACGCCGTACGGACCGACACGCTCTCGCTCGCGCTGCTGGTGGTGCTGGAGACGCTCACGCCGCTGGAACGGGCGGTGTTCATCCTGCACGAGGTGTTCGCCTACGCCCACACCGAGATCGCCCCCATGATCGGCCGCAGCCCCGCCGCGGTGCGGCAGCTCGCCCACCGCGCCCGCGAACACGTCCAGGCCCGCCGCCCCCGTACCCAGGTCGACCCGCGCCTCCAGCGGCAGGTGACCGAGCGGTTCGTGGCCGCGACCTTCGGCGGCGACCTGGAGGGGCTGATGGAACTGCTGGCGCCGGACGTGACGCTGTGGACCGACGGCGGCGGCAAGTCGAACGCCGGCGGCCCGCGTCCCATCCGCGGCCGCGACAACGTCTCCCGCGTGCTCGTCTCCCGCGCCGCCCAGCCCCTCGACGGGCTGGACATCCAGTACCGCGAGGTCAACGGCGACCCCTGCGCGGTGCTGTTCGTGGAGAACGCCCCGTACGCCGTCATGGTCGTGGACATGACGCCCGACGGCTCCCAGATCAAGGACGTCTACACCGTCAGCAACCCCGACAAGCTCACTCACGTCCCCGAGAAGTCCCGGACGCGGCGGGGCAGCGGGCCGAGGTGATGGGGGAAACGGTGGCGCAGCACGCCGGTCGCGGCGGCGGCCGGCGCGACGAGGGCGGCGCCGACGAGGTGGTGCGCGTGGCCGCGAAGACCGGTGAGCAGGGCGTCGGCGGCGATGACGAAGATCAGCGCGCTCGCGATCCCGGTGACCAGCCGGAGCGACGACCAGAGCGCGCCGACGTGCGTGCCGCGGGGACAGCCCGGCCTGCGCGTGCATCATCGGCAGGATCGGGGTGTAGGCGAAGCGGCCGACACCCATGCCCGCCGCACCCTGCCTGACGATCCGCCAGGGCCGATCCGCCCGGGGCGCCTCGCCGCCGTCCGTGCCGCGCTCTCGTACGGAGGTCAACCTTCGCCTTTCGTTCGGCCGGCGGGAGCGGGCGCACCCGGTGGCAGGACTCAGTGACCGGCGCTCTGGCCGCCGTCGACGTGCAGGATCTCGCCGGTGACGAACGAGGCCGTCTCCAGGTAGACGATCGCGTCGACGATGTCGCCAACCTCGCCCATCCGGCCCACGGGGTGCAGGCCGGCGAGGAAGTCGTGGGTCTCCCCCGGGTGCATCGGCGTACGGACGACGCCGGGCGCGACCGCGTTGACCCGGATGCCCCGGGAGGCGTACTCGATGGCCAGCGACTTGGTGACCGAGTTGAGGCCGCCCTTGGTCAGCGCCGCCAGCGCGGACGGCACGCGGCTGTCGGCGTACTCGGCCAGGGTGGTCGTGATGTTGACCACGTGCCCGCCGCCCTGGGCGAGCATGGCGTCGATGGCCCGCTGGGAGATCTCGAAGAACCCGCGCAGGTTGACCCCCGTCACCAGCTCGTAGTCCTCGTCGGTGTAGTCGGTGAACGGCTTGCCCACGAAGACGCCGGCGTTGTTGATCAGCGTGTCGACCCGGCCGTACGCCTCCAGCGCCTGCTCGATGACGCGCCTGCCGACGGACGGGACGGCGATGTCACCGGCGATGGTCCGCACCAGGGGGTCGTCGGAGGGCGCGATCGATCGGGAGTTCGCGACGACCGCGTAGCCGAGCTTGCGGTAGGCGGTCACCAGCCCCGCGCCGATGCCCTGGGACGCGCCGGTGATCACGGCGACTCTGTGCGTGCTCATGGGTTGCTCTTCTCATAAGGATTGAGGCCATACGTCCGGGCCTCGATCAGCGCGGCCGGTCAGCGAACGGGGCGGACCGGCACCGCGCGGTCATGGTTCAAGCTTGCGCCGGCCGGGCGCGATCCCGCCACGACCGGTTGGCTCCCTGTTGTCAGGCTGCGCCTCCCCGCGCACTACCCTGGGCGAATGGAGCTACGCCGGCTGCGATATTTCGTCGCGGTGGCCGAGGAGCTGCATTTCGGCCGGGCCGCGCTCCGGCTGCGCATCGCCGGCCCGTCGCTCTCCCAGCAGATCAAGGCCCTGGAGCGGGACCTGGGCGTACACCTGTTCGACCGGGACCGCCGTTCGGTCGCGCTCACCCCCTCGGGGCAGGCGCTGCTTCCCCAGGTCAGGGCGCTGCTGGGCCAGGCCGAGGAGCTGCGCCGCGTCCGGCATGGCCGCCACCGAGCCGGTCCGGCTCGGCTACGTCAGCTGGCGCCCGCCCGACCTGACCATCTGCTGGGTGCGGGCCGACGACCTGGCCGCCCACGGCCTGGAGGCCCGGCTGATCGGCGCCGACCGGCTCTTCGCGGTCTCCACGGGCACCGGCACGTCCGCGGTCCCGGCCAAGGACACGTCGGTGCTGGTGGACGCCGACACCGCCACCTGGGACTCGTGGAACCGCTATGCCGAGGAGTTCGCCCGCGACACCGGTGCCCGCGTCGTACGCGTCGACGACGGCGGCATCATCGGGCCGGCCTTCTTCGACCACGTACGGCGACTGCGCCGGCCCGTCGTCAACTCGCCGAAGGGCCAGACCGCGCCGGTGCCGCCGGACCTCGCCCGGCGGCCGGTGGTCGACCCGGCGCCGTACTGGACCTGGGCCCTGGTGTCCCGGCGGGACGAGACCCGCATGGCCGTACGGGCCGCCGTCGAGGCCCTGACCCGGGACGTCGGCGGGCTCGGCCTGGACGCCGAGGCGGCCTGGCTGCCGGCCGGCGACCCGTTCCGCACCGCCGGATGACGCGACGCCGGTCGGCCTGACGCGGGTCAGCGCGATGCCGGCCGGCGTGGCGCGGGTCAGCATGGCGCGGGTCAGCGTGGCGCGTGGTGATCGTGGTCGTGTGGTGATCGTGGTCGTGTGGTGATCGTGGTCGCGTGGTGATCGTGGTCAGCGGGCTTGCAGTGTGGCGAGGTCGCGCACCGTGTAGCGGCGGTGCTCGCACTCCTCCTCCATCACCACGCGCAGGCAGCCGCCGACCGTGCGCGGCTCCTCCGGGTAGCCGGGCGCGGGTGCGCGGGTGCAGGCCCGTTCGAGCCCGGCGTCGGTGAGGTCGTCGAGGATGCCGCGCACCAGCGCCACCCGGCCGGCGCGCGCCTGCGCCACCTCCGCGTACGACGGGCGGGCGTCGAGGTCGAGGCCGAGCGCCGCCGCGTCCTCGGGCGGGTAGCCGGAGTGGGTGAGGCCGAGCCGGTGGAACGGGTCCGGCGCGTCGAGGATCGCCCGGCCCGCCCAGGCGTCGGTGGCGAAGACGAGGTGGCGAAGCGTCTCGACGAGGGACCATTCGTCGTCGACCCGTTCGTGGCGCGCCGCTTCGGGCAGCCGTTCGGCGCGGGCGAGCGTTTCGGACCAGAGCCGCTCGATGGTCTCCCACATCGCGCGGAAGTCGCCGGCCGTGCGCATCTCCCGTAGCCGTACGCGTTCGGGATGGCGCCGATCGAGCTCGGCCTCGACGTAGGGGGTGACGTCCACGTCGTTGACGCGGAAATTACGGATTTCTCCGGACACGTTGACGTCCATGAGCCAGGAGTCGACGATCTTGACCCGGCGCAGATCGCAGCTGCGGAACGTCGTGGCGGAGAGATCGGCCATCGTGAAGCTCGCGCCCTGGAACGCGTCAGTGTTGTCGTACTGCGCTGCCATCGCGCCATTGTGCCCGCGCCAGCCGTGACCGTACAGCGCCTATTTCCGAGGTGGCCTCACCCCGCGCACGACGGGCAGGCCCGTGCCCGAGTCGAGCACGAGGCGGTCGCCGAGCGGACGCGCCAGCGTGACGGTGATCCTGGCTATCTTGAGCATCAGGCTGCACGGCCCGCTGGAGCCCTCCTCGTCCACGTCCACCACCACGAGCTTGCCGGTCTCGTACGCCCGCGCCCCGTGAATGCGGTCACAGGAGCCGTGGCCGTACTCCAGGAGCAGGTCGTGAGGCTTGCCGGCGACGAGGTCGTACCCCGTCACCTCTTCGTACTCCCCCTCCGCTGCCTGTGGACGGGCGGTGATGGCCGAGGGGGCGACCGCCACGTACACGTACTTCGGCCCGACCCCCCTGACGCTGAACAGCCAGGCGGGCACCCGGATCGTGCCGCGGCTGGTCGTCAGCGTCGTCTCCCCCAGCTCGGCCCCGGTCACCCGGAGCGGGCGGCAGCCCTTGGCCGGGCACTCCTCCTCGATGAAGTCGGCCGGCTTGCTGAGCTCCGCGTACGCGTCGGCCGCCGTGACGAGCGGCACTTCCGAGACGGAGCCGTCCGGCCACCGCAGGCGCGCCGCGGCCAGAGGGTTCGCGGGCAGCTCGGCCGCGAGCTGCCACACGCCGTTGTGCGCGCTCAGGGCGGCCCAGGCGGGAGGGTCGGTCCAGCCACCCCGATCCTGGAGCCCTCCGAGCGGGACGAAACCCGAGCGCCAGGCCCGGTCGCCGGCCGATCCGTCCCAGCGCGCCACCACCTCCCGGGCGCGTGCCTCGAACCGGCCCGGCGAGACCCGATAGGACCAGCTACAGGAGGCGGCCAGGAGCAGCACCAGGCACAGGCCCGCGATCGTCCTACGCAAGAGTTCGTGATCACCCCCGGGCGGCTACGGTAGCCGCTCATACACCGGCAAAGTGCCCCTCTTATCGGATTTGCGGGGGAATCTCCCTTAATTAGGGGCGAACGCACTCCATGTGGTCTTCTGACTACCGGGGTGTGGAGTGATCAGACGGCTGGGCCGGTCGCTGCGACTGCGGTTGGCGCTGCTCGCCAGCTTGGCCATGTTGCTGCTGAACGTCGTCGTCAGCGCGTTCGTGCTGTTCGCCATCCGGAACGAGGCCGGCGACATCCGGGCGTACGACGTGGCCAGCCAGGCCCTGCGCGTGCTCCTCATGGTCAAGCGGAACCAGCTGCCCCCGACGGTGACCACCGACGGGCTCGACGGCATCCAGGTGCTCGACTCGGCGGGACGGGTGGTCTCCTCGACGCCGAACCTGGCCGGCCTGCCCCGGCTGACGACGGTCATCCCCCACCGGAACACGGCCAACGACGTCGCCGAGCTCTGCGATCTGCCCGCGTTCCCCGGACGGTGCGAGCTGGTGGTCTCCATGCACGCCTACCAGCCGGACGGCGCGTGGGTCATCTACGCCTTCGCCCCGGCCGTGCCCTGGTACGTCAGCCTGAAAGTGCTCCTTTTCGAGATCTGCGTGGCGGCGCTGCTGGTCGCGCTGACCTGGTTCGGGGTGTCGCGCGTGGTGGCCCGGACGCTCGCGCCCGTACACAACCTCACGAAGAGGCTGGCCGAGATCACCGCGGGCGGAGGCGGGATGCGGCTCCCCGTACCGCAGAACGTCGACGACGAGATCAGGCGGCTGGCCGAGACCGGCAACCAGATGCTGGAGCGGCTGGAAGCCGCGATGAGGAAGCAGGCGGAGGCGGTGGAGCAGCAGCGCAGGTTCGCCGGGGACGCCTCGCACGACCTGCGCAGCCCGATCACGGCGATGCGTACCCAGGTCGAGGACGCGCTGCTCAACCCCGAGGACGCCGACTGGCGGGCGACCGGCGCGGCACTGCTGGCCAGCCTGGACCGGCTCCAGGCCATCGTCACCGACCTGCTCACGCTGACCAAGCTGGACGCGGGCGCGCCGAGCTCCCGGGAACCGGTCGATCTGTGCGAGCTGGTCGGCGCCGAGACCGGCAGGCCGCGTTCGAAGAACGTCGTCACGACGCTGCAGCCGGGCGTGGCCGTCACGGGCGACCGGCTGCAGCTGGCCCGCCTCCTGACGAACCTGCTGGACAACGCCGAGCGGCACGCCGAGTCCCAGATCCTCATCACCGTACGGCGGCAGGACCGGCAGGCCGTGCTGGAGGTGCTCGACGACGGGGCGGGCATCGAGCCCGGGCATCGCGAGACGGTCTTCCAGCGCTTCACCCGCCTGGACGCCGCGCGCAACCGCGACGCCGGCGGGACCGGGCTCGGCCTGCCCATCGCCCGCGAGATCGCGCACGCCCACGGCGGCACGCTCACGATCGAGGACTCCGAGCGCGGCGCCCGCTTCGTCCTGCGCATCCCGGTCCGCGAGGACTGAGCATCCCGCCCGAGACGACCGAGCATCCCGCCTGCTTCGTCCTGCGCGTCCCGCCTGCTTCGTCCTGCGCGTCCCGCCTGCTTCGTCCTGCGCATCCCCGGTCCGCGAGGACTGCGCCACACCCCCAAGTCGGCTCCAAGCCACGCACAAGAGCCGGACCTCACCATTTCCAGACGTGAGCGGAAATTTCAGGACAAGATTGATGAAGATCGCCGCGGGTGCGGCGGTCGCCATGGCGGTCGCGCTGCCCGCGTTACCGGCGGCGGCCGACACCCCCGACGAGCGACCCGACGTGCCCGTCGGCACCTGGCTGGCCGCGCGTACCCAGCCCGCCGTCCAGCTGACGAGCTTCACCTACACCGGCACGGTCGCCGTGCCGACCAGCACGATCAACCAGACCGCGTTCAACCGGCTCGTGGAGCAGGCCACCGCCACCGTCGCGTCCGGCAAGATCTCCTCGGACGAGCGCAGCATCGCCAAGTGGCTGTTCCAGCAGATCGCGGCCGACGTGGATACCTACCTCGCCTCGACCACCCCTGAGCGCACGGTCGAAGCCGAGGTCGGCGGCCTGTGCACCGGCTGGTGGGTCACCCCTGACGGCTACATGGTCACCGGGGCGCACTGCGTCCAGGTCGGCGAGACCGAGCTGAGCCAGCTGTTCGCGCAGCAGGCGCTGGCCAAGTTCAACAAGCAGGACGCCAAGGAGATCATCAGCGGGCTGCAGGGCCTGGAGGCCGACGAGGAGATCGTCAAGCTCGCGCAGCAGATCTACGTCACGTTCAACACCAACCACATGCAGCTCCGCAACCTGAAGCAGAGCCTGTCGGTGGTCCAGAGCCTGCCCGGCGGCGGCGTGGACAAGACGGCCAAGCCGGTCCCGGCCGAGCTGGTGTCGGTGGGCGAGAGCTACCCGGGCAAGGACTTCGCGCTGCTCAAGGTCAACGGCCAGCAGAACCTGCCGACCGTGCCGCTCGGCGACGACTCCGACGTGCGTACCGGTGACACGCTCTACATCAGCGGCTTCCCCGGCCTGGTCACCAATACGCCGTTCTTCAGCCTGGAGTCCAAGCTGGAGCCGGCGCTGACCGAGGGCCCGTACAACGCCAAGCGCACCACGCAGACCGGCGTGCCGTACATCCAGACCCAGGCGCCCTCCTACCACGGCAACTCCGGCGGCCCGGTGTTCAGCAAGGACGGCAAGGTCATCGGCATGCTGATCGCCGGCACGGTGAGCGAGAACGGCGAGGCGTCGGAGAGCGAGAGCTTCGTCCTGCCGGTGGGCATCATCAAGGAGAAGCTCGGCGAGAAGAACATCAAGCCTGCCCAGACCACCACGACGATCCGCTACAACGAGGCGCTCAACGACTTCTTCCGGCACTACTACTCGGACTCGCTGCCGAAGTTCCGCGAGGTCCAGGCGCTGTTCCCGAACCACCCGTACGTGGCCAAGTACATCAGCGACGCGCAGCAGGCGATCTCCGCCGGCAAGGACGAGTCGCCCAAGCCGATCCTGCGGTGGGTGCTGATCGGGGCCGGCGTGCTGGTCGCCGCCGTGATCGTCGCGGTCCTGGCCAAGGTCCTCCGCGGCCGCGGGCGCCGGCGCCGCCACTCCGAGCCGTCCTTCGTCCAGCCCCCGCCCGGCGCGGTCTCGCCCCCTTCGTGGCGACAGCTCCCGGCGGGCCAGGTGCCGCCTCCGGCGCAGGAGGCGTACGGGCAGGCCGCACACGGTCAGGCCGCACACGGTCAGGCCGCACACGGTCAGGCCGCACACGGTCAGGCCGCACACGGTCAGGCCGCACACGGTCAGGCCGCACACGGTCAGGCCGCACACGGTCAGGCCGCACACGGTCAGGCCGCACACGGTCAGGCCGCACACGGTCAGGCCGCACACGGTCAGGCGGCGTACGGACAGGCCGCGTACGGGCAGGGCGCCGACGGGTACGGCCCCGTCGTCTACAACGCCGGCGGCTACGGCGCCGCGCCGTACGGCTCGGCCCCCGACCACGCCGGCCCCCAGTACGGCTCGGCCCCGGAGCACGCCAACCCCCAGTACGGACGGGGCCCGTACGGATACCCCGCGCCCCCGCACGGCCAGGCGCAGCCGCCCTCGGGTGAGCAGACCCGCGCCGTCCGCTACGGCCAGTTCACCCCGCCGCCGAACGACCGGGCCTCCTAGTCCTGGATCTACCTTGCCCACCCTTCCATACTTGAGGCGACGCCCGGGAACATGGCTGCCGTCATCACCGGGCGGGATCCCGCTCGTGCCCGTGAACGCGAAACCCCCGATTCCGTCGTCGGCCAAAAGGGAGACAGGAATGCGCACGTCGTACAGACTCGTCCCGCCCGCTGTCCTCGCGATCGGCCTGCTCCTCTGCCCGGCCGCGCCCGCGTCGGCCGCCGCCACGACGGCCGGCCCGGCGACGGTCATGGCCCTGACCCTGGACGAGGGCAGCTGCGAACCGCTCGCGCGGCGCTTCCTCTGCTCCGTCTCCTACAGCGGGGCGATCGCGCCGGTCGCCATCCGGTGGTTCGTCAACGGCGGCTACATCCCCGCGTACGACAACAAGAGTTTCGTGGGGATCGGCTGCCAGCCCACGGTGCGGTACGACATCCGGGCGGTGATCTCCGACGCCACCGGCGCGTCCGTCGAGTACCACACCACGCCCGTCTGCCGATCAGGCAATCCCTGACGGGTCCCGGCTGCCCGACCTCGGTTGATCTTTCCCTTTAGGGTGGTTACCTGAGGGAGGTATCGATGCCGAGCAATGCCGGGCGTTCCACGCTGGCCACCATCGCCGCTTCGGCCGGCGTGTCCGTGGCCACCGTGTCCAAGGTCCTCAACGGCCGCACCGACGTCGCGCCCGCCACCCGTTCGCTGGTGCAGTCCCTGCTGCAGGAGCACGGCTACGTCGCCCGCCGGTCACGCCGGGCGCGGGCGGCGGCTCCGGCCACCGTCGAGGTGGAGGTGGCCTCGGACCTGTGCGCCTATTCCGCCCAGATCATCCAGGGCATGATCGAGGCCGGAGCCGAGTCGGGCGCGGCCGTCGTCGTCACCAGCCCGGCGGTCATGGCCGATGGCGGGGCTTCCTGGGTCCGCGGCCTGGTCGACGCCGGGCGGCGAGCGTTGATCACCTTCGGCAGTGAGCCGGCCCCGGCCCAGCTCGCCGCGCTGTCCCGGGCTCGCCTGCCGGTGGTCGTCATCGACCCGATGAACCTGCCGGACACCCCTGTGACCAGCGTCGGCTCCACCAACTTCGCCGGCGGCCTGTCCGCCACCCGGCATCTGCTGGACCTCGGGCACCGTCGCATCGCCTACCTCGGCGGCATCGCCGGCGCGGCGTCCAACCAGGCACGCATGCACGGCTATCGCGCCGCGATGGAGGCCGCGGGCATCCCCGTGCCCGCCGAATACGTCCGTGCTTCGGGCTTCTGCTATCCCGACGGGGAGACGGGCGGAGCCGCCCTGCTCGACCTGCCGCTCCCGCCGACGGCCATCTTCGCCGTCAGCGACGAGAGCGCCCTCGGCGCCATACAGGCCGCCAGGGCGCGGGGCCTGCGCGTCCCGGAGGACCTCAGCGTGGTCGGCTTCGACGACACCGAGATCGCGGTCATGACGTCGCCGCAGCTGACCACCGTACGCCAGCCGCTGCGCGAGATGGGCGGCGTCGCCCTGCGCACGGCCCTGCGCCTGGCCGCCGGCGAGAAGATCGAGTCCCGCCACATCGAGCTCGCCACCGAGCTGATCGTCCGCGGATCGAGCCGGGCGGCCGGACCGTGAGATCGCGCGGCGGCTCTGGACAACGCGCCCCTTACGTGATCTGACGGAATAAGAGCGCCGACGATCGCGAACAGGAGCACCTGGACATGAGCGACACGCCGCGACTGCACACCGCGGGCAACACCCTGCTGGAGCGAGCCCGCGCGCTGCGCCCACTGATCGAGCGCGACGCGGACCAGGCCGAGGAGCAGGGCAGACTCACCACCTCCGTCGTGGACGCCTTACACGAGGCAGGACTTTTCGGCATATGGGTGCCGGTGCCGCTCGGCGGCGCCGAGCTGTCACCCACGGAGCTGATGGCCGTCTTCCAAGAGCTCTCCTACGCCGACCCCTCGACGGGCTGGGTGGTCATGGCCACCACCCTGGAGAACGGCACGGCCGGCGCCTACCTGGGCGACGAGGCCGTCGAACGCATCTTCAAGGGCCCCCGGATGCCCCTCTTCGCGGGCCAGGGCACCCGTCCGGGCATCGCCGTCCCCGAGGACGGGGGATTCCGTCTCAGCGGGCAGTGGAGCTTCGCCTCCGCCATGCTGCACTCCCAGTACGTCCACAGCCTGGGCGCCGTCGAGGGCACCGACGAGGCCCGGATCTTCATCACCCCTATCGACGACGTCAAGCCGCTCGGCAACTGGGACGTCCTGGGCCTGCGCGCGACCGGCAGCATCGACTACTCCATAGACGACGTCTTCGTGCCGGAGTCGCAGTCGCACGCCTTCGACACGAACGAGCCCCTGCGCGGCGGCGCCATCTACCGGCTCGGCCTGCTCGACCAGGCGCTGATCTGCCACTCCGCCTGGGCGCTCGGCGTCGGCCGCCGGCTGCTGGACGAGCTGAGCCGCTACGCCCTGTCGCGGGCCGGGCGGCCCGGGCAGCTCGCCGGCAGCGACGCCTTCCACACCGACTTCGCCCGCGCCGAGGCGAAGTTCCGCGCCGCGGCGGCCCTGGTGCGCGAGACGTGGGACGACGTGGAACGCACCCTCGACTCGGGCCGGACGCTCGACGTGCGGCAGGAGACGATGGTGCGGCTCGCGCTCAACCACATCACGTCGACGATCACCGAGGTCTCCCACTTCGTCTACGCGTCGGGCGGCACCTCGGCGCTGCGCGACGGGTTGATCCAGCGGCTGTTCAGGGACGTACACGCCGGCGCCGCGCACATCACCTCGGGCCCGCAGTCGCTGCGGGAGTGCGGCCGCGAACTGGCCGGCCTGGCCGCGGGCGAGTCCTGGGTGCTGTTCGGGCTGGAGCCGTAAGACCGCGCGTTCAAGGGCGGCCGAGTCGCCGTCCCGCGGTGAGACTCCGGTGAAATGTCCGTGGAACGCCGTACTTTCAGGCTTGTCCGCATGCCAATGACTGACATGACCAGGAGCCTGGCCTGCGGGACGGCGCTCGTGCTCGCCCTTTCCGCCTGCGGTGCGCTGGGACGGCCGGCTCAGCCTTCGGCCTCGGCGAAGGCTCCCGACGCCCCGGCGCAGGAGGACCCTTCCCCCACGCAGGAGGAGTCCCCCTCGCCCTCGGAGTCTCCCGCGGAGGGCGTGGTCACCGGGCCCACCTCATCCGCCCTGCCGATCGAGGGCCGGAACCTCCGCCTGGTCAGGTCCGGCGAGAACGAGCTGGCGCTGCAGTTCGAACTCTTCAACGGCACGGACGACGAGATCTCGCTCGGCACGCTCGGCCTCGACAGCCGCGAGCAGCTGATCACGCTGGTGGACCTGCCCCGGGGCACCGCCTACGGCCTGATCGGCAGCTCGGGTCCGGACGGGCGGATCAGCGCGGACGTCGACATCGAGCCGGGCGGCTCGGCCCCGGTGACGGCGGTCTTCGCGGCGCCGCCCAAGGAGGCCACCGAAATGCTCGTCGTCCTCAACGGCCTGCTCCCGGTAACCGTGCCGATCACGGACGCCGAACCGGCCGACGACCCAGCCCTGCACGGCCCCCACAACAAGCTCCAGGTCGGTCCGCTGGTCTGCAAGACGACGGGCGGCACGCGAGAGGCGTTCCGGCTGCCCAGCGACGTGCTGTTCGAGTTCGGCAGTTCCAAGCTGTCACCGTCGGCCAAGTCCGCCATCGAGGCGCTGCGCGGCCGGGTCTCCGCCTCGTCGGGATCGGTGACCGTGGACGGGCACACCGACGCGATCGGGGGCACCTCCGACAACCAGACGCTGTCGGAGGAGCGCGCCGCGGCCGTCAGCCAGGTGCTGCGCCCTTCTCTCGGCGACGGCTTCGCCTACCGGACCAAGGGGCACGGCGAGGGCGAGCCCGTGGTGCCCAACACCAAGCCCGACGGCAGCGACGACCCGGACGGGCGGGCACAGAACAGGCGGGTGGAGGTGCGGATCGACAGCGACACCACCGTACGGGCCCCGGAGACGGGCACCGACCTGACCGACGCGGGGCTGCAGGCGCGGGTGGAGAGCGTACGGCGGCTGTCGGGCTACCTGCTGGCGAGCGTCAAGGTCACCAACCCCGGGTCGCAGGCCGCGTCCCTGGAGTACGAGAACCACTTCACACCCAAGGAGCTCACCTCGGGCCAGCTGTCGATCGCGGCCCAGAACGGCCGGCAGGAGCTGTGCGGCTTCGCCGAACCCACGTACTTCGACTTCGTCGGCACGATGAGCGCCTCTTTCGCGCCGGGCAAGCTCGACACGGTGCCCGCGGGCGCCGAGGTGACGCTGTGGGGGCTCTTCCCGGCGCCGAGCACGAACGTCACGTCGGTGAAGGTCCAGATCGGCGGCTACGACCAGGCACTCCCAGCCGAGGTGGTGGCGAGCTGAGTCCGGTGTTGCTCGGGCCGGTCACGGTGTGGCGAGCGCGACTCTGACCTCCTCCAGGCGGGCGGCGTAGCGGGGCCAGCCGAAGCCCGAGGCGGCGTAGGCGGCGGCCGTCGCCTCCGCCAGTTCCCCGGCCCGCCGCCGGTCCCGGCTCGCGAGCGCCAGCGCCGCCGACACGGCCCGGGCCGCCAGCCAGGGCGTGCTGTGCTCGGCCGACTCGGCGTAGACCTCGTCCAGCAGCGCCGCCGCCTCGTCGAGCTCCCCGCGCCGGATGAGCACGTCGGCCAGGTCGATGTGCGCCATGCTCGCCCCGGAGCCGTCGGTGACCGCGTAGCCGACGGCCGTACGCATGTGGCCTTCCGCCCGGGCCAGATCCTGCTCGGCCGTGGCGACGGCACCCCTGATCAGCTCGTTGAGGGGGAGGATCTGCCGGTCGTCCAGCCGCGCGGCGTAGTGGTCGGACTCGGTGGCGCACGCCAGCGCCTCCTTGAAGTGGCCCATGCCCAGCAGCGCCTGGGCCTGGTTGCTGAGACCGCGTGCCAGGCCGTGCTCGTCGCCGGTCTCCAGGTCGAACGCGTTGGCGGTGACGTAGCGCTGGAGTGCCTGCTCGGCATCGCCAGAGTAGAGGTGGAGCGTGCCGAGCGCGTCGGCGAAGGCGGACACCCGCTGCGTGTGGGAGACGCTTTCGGCCAGCTCCAGGCCCTGGAGCAGCGGCGGAAGCGCCTCGCGCAGGCGGCCGCGCTCGATCTCCACGATGCCGCGGTAGTAGAGGACGTTCATGGTCACCATGTCGTCCGACGCGACCTCGGCCAGCGCGGCAGCCCTGGTCAGCAGCTCGGCCGCCACATCGAACTTGCCGACCATGGTGGAGACGAAGGCGTGGTCGCTCAGCGCGGTCGCCTGCTCGGTCGGCGTGCTGCCCGGCGCGTCGGCCAGGGCCGAGAAGTGCCGCTCTGCCTCGCCGTACCAGCCGCGGATCAGCCACGGTGTGTGCAGTTCGAGCGCCAGCCGCAGGCCGTCGGCCGCCCGCTCGGTGCCGGGGGCGCGCTCCAGCGCGTCGAGCAGGTTGGGCCACTCCGCGAACACGGCCGACACCTCCTCCGCCGCGAGGAAGTCGGTCGGCGCGCCGATCCGGCGGACGAACGCCACACACCAGCCCAGATGGGCGGCCAGCGCGCCCTCCATCTCCCCTGCGGCGACCAGCTTCGCCCGCGCGTAGTCGCGCACGGTCTCCAGCATCCCGAACCGCCGCCCGCCCCCGGACGTCTCCACGGTGACCAGGCTCCGGTCGACCAACTCGGCCAGCGCAGGCGCAACGTCCGCAACGGCCATGCCCTCCTCGGCAGAGCCACCCGCGCCAGGACCGGCCGTGCCGGGGGCGGTTGCCACGGTCGGGACGACGTGTTCGGTGGCCTCCAGGTCGAAGCCGCCGCTGAAGACCGAGACCCGCCGCAGCACCAGCCGCTCCCGTTCGGCCAGCAGGTCGTGGCTCCAGTCGAGGGCGGCGCGCAGGCTCGTGTGCCGGCCGCCCGCGTTGCGGCCGCCGCCCACCAGCAGGCGCAGCCGGTCCTCGACCCGGGCGGCCAGCTGCGCCACGGTGAGCGTACGGGTCAGACCGGCGGCCAGCTCGATCCCCAGGGGCAGCCGGTCCACGGCGGCGCAGATCGCCGCGACGGCGGCGGGGTCTGCGTCGGCCTGGTCGGGGGCGCACCGCTGGGTGAACAGGGTCGCCGCCGCGTGCGCGGGCAGCGGTCCGACCCGGTTGAGCTCCTCCCCCGCCGCCAGCAGCGGGAGCTGCGAGGTGACCAGCACGGCCAGCCCGTCGGTACGGCTCAGCAGCCCGATGACCAGCTCGGCCACCTGGTCGACGAGGTGTTCGGCGTTGTCGAGCACCAGGAGGCCGCCGTCCAGGCGCGCGGCCAGCTCCGGCAGGGGATCGTCGGACTCCGACTCCAGCCCCACGGCCGCGGTCACCGCCGCGCGCACCGCCCCTTCCCGGTGTAACGGCGCCAGCTCCACCAGGGTCACCGCCCTGGGCTCCGCGGCCGGGGCCTGAGCCACGGCCTTCGCCGCCTCGATGGCCAGCCGCGACTTGCCGCTGCCCGGCCCGCCCGTGAGCGTGACGAGCCCCGGCCGCGCGAGCCGCCTCACCAGCGCCGCCAGCTCGCCGTCCCGGCCGACGAAGCTCGTCGCGGGGCCCGGCAGACGTACCCGGGGACGGGCCTGATCCGGAGCCGCCGACTCGACAGGGAACGGGGACGGCTCCGGCCCGGGCGACGCCGCAGGAAGCGGGGACGACGGCTCCGGTCTGATCGTGGGCCCGGCTTTCGCTGGGGTGGTGTCTGCGAGTTGGAGGGACGGGTCCTGGCGGAGGATGTGCAGCTCCAGCGCGGCCGTCTCCGGGACCGGGTCGACGCCGAGCGCGTCGTCCAGCTTGCGGCGGAGCCTGGCCAGCCGGTCGAGTGCGTCGGCCTGCCTGCCGGTGCGGTAGAGGGCCAGTGCGAGCATGCAGGACAGCCGCTCGTGCAGCGGATGCTCGTCCGCCAGCCGCTCCAGCTCCGCGCTCACCTCCGCCGCCGCGCCGAGGGCGAGGTCGGCGGTGAGCCGCTGCACCATCAGGTGCAGCCGCCACGCCTCCAGCCGCTCCCCCTCCAGCTCGGCATAGGGGATCGCCCGCAGGTCCGCCAGTGCGCTGCCGCGCCAGAGGCCGAGCGCCTGCGCCGCCGAGTCCCGGGCGCCCGCGTGGTCGCCGGACCTGGCCGCCGCGTGCGCCTGTTCGGCGGCGGCCCGGGCCGTGACCAGGTCGGCGGCGTGGGCGTCGAGCGCGTAGCCGCCAGGTGTCCGGACCAGGAGTGACGCCTGCCGCGACCGGCCCACGCCGGTCCCACCCTGCCCCCACTGGCCGGCGCCGGCCCCGCCCTGCCCGAGGTCGGCGGGGAGGGTGGGGAGGGCGGCGCGGAGGCGGGAGACGAGGACTCGCAGGCGTTCGGTGGGACGGGCCAGTTCGGCCTCTCCCCACAGGTCGGCGGCCAGCCGCGCGTCCGGGACCGGAGACCCGCCCGCGAGCGCGAGCCGGGTCAGCAACGCACGCTCAAGGAGGCGATCCACCACGATCGTCGCATCTCCGGCACGGACAGTGACCGGCCCGAGCACGAGGACGTCCAAGCCGGGGAGGGAGGGCATGGGGGGATTATCTCAGCGAATTCCGTGAGACGTCCGTGAAACGGGTGTGCAAGGTCATCCGCTCAGGCTGGCCTCATGACACAAGACATCACGGACCTGCGAGCCACCGTACGAGGAGAGGTCCTCACCCCGGAGGACCCGGGCTACGAGGACGCCCGGGCCCTGCACAACGGCATGATCGACCGCAGGCCGGCCGCGATCGTGCGCGTCAGCGGCACCGCCGACGTCGTCAGCGTGCTGTCCTACGCCCGCGAGCACGCCCTGGAGGTCAGCGTGCGCGGCGGCGGGCACGGGGTGGCCGGGCACGCGCTCGGCGGTGACCTCGTGATCGACCTGTCGGCGCTGCGGGGCGTCACCGTGGACGCGGCCGGCCGGACGGCCGTCGTTCAGGCCGGCACGATCTGGGGCGAGGTCGACCAGGCCACGCAGGCGTACGGCCTGGCCGTGCCCGGCGGCCGGATCAGCCACACCGGCGTCGCCGGGCTCACCCTCGGGGGCGGCGAGGGCTGGCTGTCCGCGAAGTACGGGCTGAGCTGCGACAACCTGATCGCCGTCGAGCTCGTCACCGCCGACGGCCGGGTGGTCGTCGCCGACGACGAGAGCGAGCCCGAGCTGATGTGGGCGCTGCGCGGCGGGGGCGGCAACTTCGGCGTGGTCATGTCGTTCACGTTCCGCCTGCACCCGCTGGGCCCGCTGGTGCTCGGCGGCATGCTCGGTTACCGGGTCTCCGACGCGCCCGCCGTACTGGAGGCCCTGGACAGGCTGTGCTCGGCCGGGCACGACGACTTCGCCCCGGCGGCGGTGTTCCTGACGGCGCCGCCGGCGCCGTTCGTGCCCGGGCACGTGGTGGGGCGGCCGATCCTGGCGATCGTGCCCGTCTGGCTCGGTGATCCGGAGGCGGGCGCCGAGGTGATCCGGCCGCTGGTCGAGGCGGCGACGCCGCTGTTCGACGCGGTCCAGCCGATGCCGTACGTGGCGCTGCAGTCGATGCTGGACGACGGCTCGCAGCCGGGGCGGCGCAACAGGTGGTCGGCGGAGTTCGTGCCCGGCCTGGATCCGGGCCTGATCTCCGACCTGCAGGACGCCGCGATCGCCGCGCCGAGCCCGCTGTCGCAGCTGATCGTCTCGCCGCTGCCGGAGGCGGTCAGGACCGCGCCGGACTCGGCCTTCCCCAGCCGCCACGGCGGGCGGTGGCTGGTGCACCCCGTCGGCGTCTGGGTGGATCCGGGCGGCGACCCCGCCAACCTGGCCTGGGTGGAGGAGGTGACCTCGGCGATCAGGAAGCACGGGGTCACCGGCTCCTACCTGAACCTGGAGCAGGCCGACGACGACCGGGTGCGCTGGGCGATGGGGGTGCGCAGGTACCGCCGGCTGCAGCAGGTGAAGGCGGCCTGGGACCCCGGCGACGTGTTCCGTCACTGCGCCCACGTCAGCCCATGAGCCCGGCACCCGCCCGGTCGGCGGGCGGGTGCCGGTCACGTCAGGACGGCTGCCTGGCCGCGCGCCACTCGGGCGCGAGCACCGACCAGATCTCCAGGTCGTGCCGCTTGCCCCGGTGCAGGTAGCTCTCCCGCAGCACGCCGTCCTTGGTCATCCCCAGCCGCCGGGCCACGGCGATGCTGGCCGCGTTCTCCGACGCGACCACCCATTCGATGCGGTGGATGCCCCGTTCCTCGACCGCCCAATCGATGATCATCCGTGCGGCCCTGGTCACCAGGCCCTTGCCCGCCGCCGACGGCTCCAGCCAGCAACCCACCTCCGCGACGCCCATCGCGACGTCCATCGTGCGGAAGAGCACCCCGCCGACCAGCGTGCCGTCCGTCCAGATGCCGTAGATCCGCCCGGTGTCGGTGGCGGCCTTCTCCGCGTACGACTGGAGCAGGGACCGGCTCGACTCCAGGTCCGTGGCCCTGTCCGGGAACTTGATGAACTGCCCGACGAACTCCCGGCCCCGGTCCATGTGGGCCAGGAGCTCCTCGGCCTGCCACGGCTCCAGCGGCCGCAGCTCCGCGCCGTCCTCACCCAGGGATTTTGCGAACATCGTTCCCCCAACGATCAAAAATTAGGCCATATCGCCAGAAGATCCTCTCACGCGGGCAGGCGGGGCAGGTCGGCGATCTTCCTGAACAGCCCAAAACTGTGCATCGTCCCGCACGCCGACCGGCCGGGCCCGGCAGGCGCCCGACGACACTGCTGCCATGGACCTGCATGACACCGATGGCGGGCAGGGGCGGACCGGGTTCGCTGGAGCCGTGTACGGCTCGCTGCTGGCGGCCTCGGTCGTGGCCGGCAGCGCGGTGGACGGCACGCCGCTCTACGCGGGTGACCTCGTGGTCGTGCTGATCTGCACGGGCGTGGTGTTCTGGCTCGCCCACGTCTACGCCTGGGTGGTGTCCAGCAGGAGCCAGCCCCTGACCTGGCAGCGGCTGCGCACGGCCGGCCGGCACGACTGGCCGGTGGCGCAGGCCTCGTTCCCCCCGGCCATCGGCGCCGCCTTCGCCTCCTCGCTGGGCCTGTCCGACAGGGCGGTGACGTGGGTGGCGCTGGTCGTCGCCGTGGCGAGCCAGGTGGCGTGGGCCGTCGCGGCGGCCGTCACGGCCCGGGCCCCGGCGCGGGTCGTGGCCCTCTCCGGCGCCGCCAACCTCGTGCTGGGGCTGGCCATCATCGCGCTCAAGACCCTGGTCGGCTCCCACTGAGGTCTTGACAGGGCGCCGCCGATTTGAAAACTTCCTTAACAGATCGGGGTTGACAACGCTGTCATCACTCCTCCTGGGAGACCGCTGTGAGCACCCTCTGGCCTTCCCCGTCCCGTCGTAAACGATCTCTTATGATGGCGGTCTTATGCGCCGTGACCACCCTCGCCCTCGCCGCACCCGCCGCCGCGCTGACCGGCTCGGCCGGTCCTGAGCCCGTGCCCAATCCCGGCCCTTCGGGCACTCCGACCCCCAACCCCTCCTACAGCCCGCCCCCCGGCCCGCAGGCCGCCGAGCCGGCTCCGCCCGTGGCGGAGACCCGGCGGGCGGCACGGGACGCGCAGGCCCTGGCCCGGGCCGAGGGCGCGGCCTTCGCCTCCTCCTTCGAGCCCGAGGACCCGCAGCCGACGTGGGCCGACACGACAGAGACCGACGCCCGCGGCGTCAAGAAGGCCGCGAACGTCACCGGCAGCCTGCCCGGACGCATCGAGGGCAGCATCTCGGACCGGATCGCCCGGTTCAGCGCCAGCGGCGAGAACGCCTCCGGCGGCGAGGGCAAGGAGAACCTGGCCGACGACGACGCGAACACCAAGTGGCTGGCGTTCGCCGGCACCGGCTGGGCGCAGTACGGATTGTCCGCCCCCGTCGCGGTCGTGCACTACGCGCTGACCTCCGCCAACGACGCCCCCGAACGCGACCCGCGCGACTGGCAGCTGCAGGGCTCGCAGGACGGGCAGAGCTGGACCACCCTGGACACCCGGACCGGCGAGACGTTCACGGCGCGTTTCCAGCGCAAGGAGTACCGCCTCGCCAACCCGACCGCCTACGCCCACTACCGGCTGAACATCACCCGCATCGGCGGCGGCTCGACCCTGCAACTGGCCGAGTGGGAACTGTCTGACGGCCGGACCGGCCCCGAGCCGCCCAGCGACATGCGCAGCCGGATCGGCGCGGGGCCGAACGGCGGGTTCGTGTCCAAGCCGCGCGCCGGCTTCTCCGGCCTGCGGGCGTTCCAGTACGCGGGCAGCACCACCGCCCGGACCGGCGGCCACTCCACCAACAAGGTGTTCGAGGTGGACATCCCGGTCACGGCCACGACGGAGCTGTCCTACCTGGTCTTCCCCGAGTTCACCGCGGCCGACCTGCGCTACCCCAGCACGTACGTCTCGGTGGACCTGGCCTTCCGCGACGGCACGTACCTCAGCGACCTGAAGGCCGTCGACCAGCACGGCGTCCGGCTGGCGCCGCGCGCGCAGGGCGAGTCCAAGACCCTGTACGCCGACCAGTGGAACTACAAGCTCTCCCGGATCGGCGAGGTCGCCAGGGGCAAGCGCATCAGCCGCATCCTGGTGGCCTACGACAGCCCCGTGGGGCCCGCCGGGTTCCGCGGCTGGGTGGACGACATCAAGATCGTCACGGAGCGGAAGCGGCAGCCGTACGAGGGCCGCCCGGCACACGGCGATCGCAGCCCCACCCAGTACGTGGTGACCACCCGGGGAACGCACTCCACCGGCGGCTTCTCGCGGGGCAACAACTTCCCGGCCACCGCGGTGCCGCACGGGTTCAACTTCTGGACCCCGATGACCAACGCCGCCTCGACGAGCTGGCTGTACGACTACCACCGGGCCAACAACGCCGCCAACCAGCCCGAGATCCAGGCGTTCACGGCCAGTCACGAGCCCAGCCCGTGGATGGGTGACCGGCAGACGTTCCAGTTCATGCCCTCGGCGGCCGAGGGGGTGCCCAACGCGTCCCGTACCGCCCGCGCGCTGGCCTTCCGCCACGAGCGGGAGGTCGCGCAGCCGCACCTGTACGCGGTCACCTTCGACAACGGCCTCAAGACCGAGATCGCCCCGGCCGACCACGCGGCGCTGGCCCGCTTCACCTTCCCCGGCACCGAGGCCAAGCTGATCTTCGACAACGTGAACAACAGCGGCGGCCTGACCCTGGACCCGGCCGGCGGCGTGGTGAGCGGCTACTCCGACGTGCGCAGCGACCTGTCCACCGGGGCCACGCGGATGTTCTACTACGCCGTCTTCGACCGCCCGGTCACCGGCGGCGGCAAGCTGACCGGCCAGGGCCGCGACAACGTGCTCGGCTACCTGTCCTTCGACGCGGGCACGACGAGAACGGTCACCATGCGCATCGCGTCCTCGCTGATCAGCGTCGACCAGGCCAGGCACAACCTGGAGCTGGAGATCGCCGCCTCGGACACGCTGGAGACGGTCAGCGAGCGGGCGCGCCGGGCGTGGGACGCCAAGCTGGGCGTCATCGAGGTCGAAGGGGCGAGCCGGGACCAGCTCGTCACGCTGTACTCCAACCTGTACCGGCTGTTCCTGTATCCCAACTCCGGCTTCGAGAACACCGGCACCGCCGCCGCGCCGGTCCACAAGCACGCCGTGCAGTCGGCGACCAGCACCCCGCCCAGCACGCCCACCCAGACCGGGGCGCCGGTGGCGGACGGGAAGGTGTACGTCAACAACGGCTTCTGGGACACCTACCGCACCACCTGGCCCGCGTACGCGCTGCTCACGCCGAAGGCGGCCGGGGAGATGGTCGACGGGTTCGTGCGGCAGTACCTGGACGGCGGCTGGATCGCCCGGTGGTCCTCGCCGGGTTACGCCGATCTGATGGTCGGCACCAGCTCCGACGTCGCCTTCGCCGACGCGTACCTGAAGGGGGTGACCGGCTTCGACGCCGTGGCCGCCTACCAGGCCGCGGTCAAGAACGCCACCGTCGCCCCGCCCACCCGGCAGGTGGGCCGCAAGGGCCTGACCACCTCCGTCTTCCTGGGGTACACGAGCGTCCAGTCGACCGGGGAGGCGATGTCGTGGGCGATGGACGGCTACATCAACGACTTCGGGATCGCGAACATGGCCAAGGCGCTGGCCGAGCGGTCCACGGGAGCGCAGCGTGCCCGCTACCTGGAGGAGTACGAATATTTCCAGAACAGGGCGCGTAACTACGTCCACCTGTTCGACCCGGCGGTCCGCTTCTTCCAGGGCAGGAACGCCGACGGCTCCTTCCGGCTCAAGCCGGGCGCCTACGACCCGCGTACGTGGGGCTTCGACTACACCGAGACCGACGGCTGGAACATGGCCTTCCACGTCCCGCAGGACGGCCGCGGCCTGGCCAACCTGTACGGCGGCGCGGACAAGCTGGCCGCCAAGCTGGACGCGTTCTTCGCCACCCAGGAGACGGCGACGTTCCCCGGCTCGTACCGGGGGATCATCCACGAGATGCGCGAGGCCCGGGACATCCGGATGGGCCAGTACGGGCACAGCAACCAGCCCTCGCACCACATCGCCTACATGTACGACTACGCGGGACAACCGTGGAAGACCCAGGCCAAGGTGCGCGAGGCGCTCTCGCGGCTCTACCTGGGCAGCGAGATCGGCCAGGGCTACCCCGGCGACGAGGACAACGGGGAGATGTCGGCCTGGCAGGTCTTCGGGGCGCTGGGCTTCTACCCGCTGCAGATGGGCAGCCCCTACTACGCGATCGGCTCGCCGCTGTTCGAGAAGGCGACCGTGCACCTGGAGGGCGGCAGGAAGCTGGTGATCAAGGCGCCGGGCAACAGCGCGCGCAACGTCTACGTGCAGGGGCTGAAGGTCAACGGCAGGGCGTACGACAAGACGTACCTTCCGCACGACCTGATCGCCAAGGGCGGCGAGCTGGTGTTCGAGATGGGGCCGAAGCCGTCGCGCTGGGGCACGAGCAGGAACGCCGCCCCGCCCTCGATCACCGGCGACGACCGGATCCCCGCCCCGCTGCACGACCTCACGGGGCCGGGGCGCGGCACGGCGTCGGCGGCCGGCGGCGCCGACGTGAGCGCGCTGTTCGACGACGACTCGGCCACCCGGGCGGCGCTGCCCGAATGGGTCCGGTACACCTTCGACGGCGACCGGGAGGCGCGCTACTACACGCTCACCTCCGGCGCCGGGCAGCCTTCGGAGGATCCGTCCGGATGGGTCCTGGAGGGCTCCGCCGACGGCACGTCGTGGAAGGTGCTCGACGAGCGGGCCGGCGAGAGCTTCCCGTGGCGGCTGCAGACCCGCCCGTTCAAGATCGCGCATCCGGGCGCGTACGCCCACTACCGGATCAGGTTCACCGGCGGCACGTCGCTCGCGGAGATCGAGCTGCTCGCTCCCGCGCCGCCCGCCACGTCACCGCTGGTCATCGAGGCCGCCGGGGTCTTCGCCGCTCCCGGGGAGACCGTGACGCTCCCGGTGACCGTGTCCGACCACGCCGACCGGCCCGCCACCGGACGGCTGACCGCGACCGCCTCCGAGGGCTGGACCGTCCAGCCCTCGGAGGCGGTCGCCTTCGGTCCCGTCGCGCCGGGCGCGTCCCAGACCGTGACGTTCCAGGTGACGGTGCCGGCGACGGCGGGTCCCGGCAGCCACCCGATCCGGCTCGCCGCCACCTCCGACCAGGGGCAGGCCGCCGAGCAGGTGACGGTCACGGTGGTCGGCGACACCGTGGAGTTCACGCCCGGCACGGCGGCCGAGGAGCCGTGGCTGCTGGAGGCCGACGGGTCCCAGCTCGACGGCGAGGTGTTCGACGGGCGCGCCCGTTTCACCGACGGCGACAGCCACGCCACGTACAAGTTCGAGCTGCCGGCCCAGGTGAGCGGCGGTTCGGTGACGCTGGACATCGGCAACCAGTTCCTGGTGCAGGTCTCGGCCGACAACCGGAGCTGGCGGACCGTGCTGCAGGAGAGCGCCGACGTGCGCGACCTGTCCAACCGCTCGGCGCGCACGCTCGACCTCGACGAGCTGCGGGGCCAGGCCCGTACGTTCTACCTGCGCATCGGGGACAGCCGGCCGGACAACGGCTGGGGGTCCTGGCTGGCCAGGGTGCGGCTGGACCTGCGGCGCCAGGAGTTGCGGAAGATCACGTCTCCCTGAGGAGGTCTCCAGGCGAAGCCCGCGGCCAGCGCCGAGCCCGTACGCGGGCAGGGCCGCCGCGGGCACCGCGACGGCGGGCAGCGCCACCGGGTGCCACGCCTTGCCGTCCCAGCGCACGCCGCCCCGGATCCGGCCGGCTACGCGGAGCTGAACGGTTGAGGAACGTCACCCCATCCGGGCGGTCAGCGCGCGCAGGCCCGCCAGGACCTCCGCCCCCGTCGGGGCCTGGTCCGGGTCGTTGAGCCACTGCGCCATCACGCCCAGCAGCAGCGCGAGATGGACCGAGCCGACGGTGCGCACCTCGCGCTCGGCGATGTCGGCCTCGTCGCCGTCCACCAGGTGCGCGGCCATGCCGCGGCGGCCCTCGCGCTGGCCGGCCACGAGCTCGTCACGCAGCTCCGGCGAGTGCTCGGCCTGCACCATGGCCTCCAGATTGGCCAGCCACAGCGTGCGGTGCTCGCCGATCGACGCGATGAGCCGCTCCCAGAGCGCCTCGAAGCGCTCGCCGGGCGGGGCCGCCTCGTCCACGGCGGCCATCGCGGCGCCGATCTGCTCGCCCCACTCCCGCATCGCCTCCACCAGCGCCGCGTTGAGCAGCGCCTCGCGCGAGCCGAAGTGGTAGCCGATCGCGGCCATGCTGACGCCGGACGCCGCCGCGATGTCGCGGACGGTCGTGCGCGCCCACCCCTTCTCCTCCAGGCAGCGCCGCGCCCCGGCCAGCAGGTCCTCACGGTTTCCCATGGCGGGCAGCCTAGCACGAGCGCATGAGACGAACGTCTTGCGCATTTGCCCAAATCCTGCGTACGGTTGCCCCACACCAACCGAGAAGGGAAGTCCCATGCGGATCCTGATCTCCGGCGGCAGCGTCGCCGGCCCCGCCCTGGCCTACTGGCTGCACCGGCACGGCCACGCGCCCACGATCGTGGAGCGGGCCCCGGTCGTCCGCGGCGGCGGCGCCGCCATCGACTTCCGCGGCAGCGCGCTGGAGGTGCTGGAGCGGATGGGCCTGCTGGCGGAGATGCGCCGGCACGAGACGGGGATGACCGGGATGACGCTCGTCGACGAGGCCGGCGAGCCCCTGGCCGAGCTGCCCGCCGACGCCATCTCCGGCGACCTGGAGGTGCTCAAGTCCGACGTGACCGCCATCCTGTACGAGGCCACCCGCGACACCACCGACTACCTGTTCGACGACACGATCACGGGGCTCGACCAGGACGGCTCCGGCGTCCACGTGACCTTCGAGCGCGCCGGATCCCGTACGTTCGACCTGGTCATCGGCGCGGACGGGATGCACTCGACCGTGCGCCGGCTCGCCTTCGGCCCCGAGTCCCGCTACGTCCGCCACCTGGGCATCTACGGCGCGCTGTTCACCACGCCCAACCTGTTCGGCCTCGACCGCACGGGCCTGATGCACAACACCGCCGGCCGCAGCGCGCTGGCCTTCGCCGCCCGCGGCAACAGCGAGCTGCGCGTCGGCCTGTCGTTCGGGGCCGACCACCTGGACTACGACCGGCGCGACCGCCGGCAGCAGGAGAAGCTGGTGGCCGAGCACTTCGCCGGCGCGGGCTGGGAGGTGCCCCGGCTGCTGGAGGCCATGAGCGAGGCCGAGGAGTTCTTCTTCGACTCTTCCGGCCAGGTCGTGATGGATTCATGGTCGGCCGGCCGGGTGGCCCTGGTGGGCGACGCCGCCCACTGTGCCGCGCCCACCTCCGGCCGCGGCACCTCGCAGGCGCTGATCGGCGCGTACGTGCTGGCCGGCGAGCTGGCGCAGGCCCCGGACCACGCCACCGCCTTCGCCGCGTACGAGGGCCGGCTGCGCGACTACGTCGAGCGCAACCAGCTGCACGGCCGGGCCGCGGCCCGCTGGTTCCTCCAGCCGCCCACCGAGCCCCCGGTGGAGGTGGCCGAGGACGTGGTGGCGCTCGAGGACTACACCTCGGGATGAGGTCCCGTTCAGTCCATGTCGATGTCGTCGAGGTGCCCGAGCAGGCGCGAGAGGACCCGGAGGCAGGCGGTGACCTCGGCGTCGGTGAGGTCGCCGCCGATCCGGCGCAGCTCGGCGCGCTCGCGGTCGATCACGGCGGTGATGACGGCCCGCCCCTGCTCGGTCAGCCGGATGAGCGACGACCTCTTGTGCGCCGGGTTGGCCACGGACTCGACCAGCCCCCGCCCGGCCGCATCGTTGATCATCCGCTGGACGAACTGGCGGCTCAACGCCTGCGCCCGGCCCATCTGGGGGACGGTCATGGGCCCGTGCTCGCGCAGCAGGTTGAGCACGGCCCGCACCCCCACCGACAGCCCCTCGATGGGCGCGTCCTGCTCCACCTTGCGCTGGGCGCGCCGATACAGGGGGCCCACCAGGTCGAACACCTCGGTGAGCCGGTCGCCCGGGCTGCGGTTCGTGTCGCTCACCCCACCATGATGACACCTAGGTTGTCATCTTCGGTCAAAAATGACACCTTAGTTGTCATGAAGGATCTGTTCTGGCTCGACACCGGCGCCGGACGCCCCCTCGTCCTGCTGCACGGCGGCTTCGTCGACCACCGCATGTGGGACGACCAGATTCCCCGCTTCGCCTCGCGCTACCGCGTCATCGCGCCCGACGCCCGCGGCCACGGCCGCTCCGCCAACCCCACCGGGCCGTACCGGCTCGCCGACGACCTCGCCGCCCTGCTGCGCCACCTGGACACGGGGCCGGCGGTCCTGGCGGGCGTGTCCATGGGCGCGAGCATCGCGGTCGACACCGCGCTGGAGCACCCAGACCTGGTCGCCGCCGTGGTCGTCAGCGGCGCCGGCACCGGCGAGCCGTACTTCACCGACCCCTGGACCACCCGCGCCCTGGCCGCCTGGCACGCGGCGATGGCCGCCGGCGATCTGGAGGGCTCCGTCGAGGGCTTCATGGCGTTCGCCGCGGGCCCGCACCGCGCCCTGGACGAGCTCGACCCCGGCGTCGCCGGCCACCTGCGCCGGATGGCCAGGGACACCATGTCCAAGCACGCCGCCGGCGAGCCCGACCTGCTCGTCCCGATCCGCGACAGTTGGGAGCGCGCCGCCGGGATCGGCGTTCCCGTGCTGGCCGTCAACGGCGCCCTCGACTCGCCCGACCACATCGGCATGGCCGAGCGCCTCGCCCGTACCGTGGCCGACGGGCGGGCGATCTCGATCGACGGTGCCGCCCACTACCCCAACATGGAGCGCCCGGACCTCTTCAACGACCTCCTCGAGGACTTCGCGTCCTCTGCGGCCTCGTGAGACCCCGCTCAGCGCGGGGCGCGGTCAGAGCCAGCCGGCCTCGGAGGCGATGCGGATGGCGTCGATCCGGTTGCGCGCGCCCAGTTTGGTAACTGCCGAGGTCAGGTAGTTGCGGACCGTGCCGTACGTGAGGAAGAGCCGCTCGGCGATCTCCAGCGGCTGGGCGCCGGTCGCCGACAGCCGCAGCACCTCCGTCTCGCGCTGGGTGAGCGGGCTCTCCGGCGCCCGCAACGCGGTCATGGCCAGGGCCGGGTCCACCACCTCGCCTCCGGCGGCGACCGTCCGGATGGCGGCGACGAGGTCGCCGGGCCTGATGTCCTTGGGGACGAACCCCGCGACCCTCGCGTCGAGCGCGCGGCGCAGCTCGCCCGGCCTGCTCAGCGCGGTCAGGATGAGCACCCGGCAGCCGGGCAGCCGATCGTTCAGCTCGGCGGCGGCCGTGATGCCGTCCATCCCCGGCAGGTCGATGTCGATCACCGCGACGTCCGGCCGGTGACGCTCCGCCGCCGCCACGATCTCCAGACCGCTGGACACCTGGGCCACCACGTCGATGCCGTCGTGGAGGTGGAGCAGCTCCACCAGCGCCTCGCGCAGCAGGAGCATGTCCTCCGCGAGGAGGACCCGGAGCACGCTCATGTGCACGGTGCGGCGGGATCTTCCGGGGTCAGTCTCAGTTCCGTCGTCACGACCACTCACCTTAGAGGCCCGGAAGCGGCGGCGGGGGCCCGACCGGGATCCGCGCGGAACTCGGCGAGCAGCTCGAACCTGCCTCCGGGGCGGTGCCCTGCCGTCAGCCGCCCGCCGGTCCGCGCCGCGATGCTGCCGAGCCCGGTCCCCCGCTCCCCCGGCCGTCCGGTGGCGCCGTCGTTGACCAGCCGCAGCCGTACGGACCCCGCCGCCTCCGACACGGTGATCTCGCAGGTGCGGGCCCGGCTGTGGCGCAGGACGTTGGTGACGCCCTCGCGGAGCACGGTGGCCAGCGCGGTGTCCACCTCCGCCGCCAGCGGGCCCGTCCCGACGCGGGCCACCACCTCGATGCCGGCGCTCGCCAGCACCTCGCGGGCCGCGTCGATCTCGGTACGGAGCCGCAGCTCGACCCGGTCCCCGGCGATGGAGCCGAGCTCCGCCACCGCCCGTTCCACCAGCGACCCGAGCGCGGCGATCTCGGCCCTGGCCCGGGAGGGGTCGGTGTCCAGCAGGCGCTCGGCCACCTCGCCCTTCAGCGCGACCGCCGACAGGCTGAAGCCCAGCACGTCGTGCAGGTCACCGGCGACGCGCACGCGTTCGCGGCGCACCGCCGCCTCGGCGAGTTCACGCCGCATCCGCTCGAGCACGGCCAGCAGCCCGCTCAGCCGTCCGAGGCAGTACACCAGCCACATGATCATGATGTGGCCGCCGAACAGGCTCAGCGCCGCGGCGACGTCGTCGACGAACAGGGCACCGCTGTCGACGGAGTGGAGGAGCCAGGCGAGGTGCCCGGCCAGGACGAGCCCGGTCATCGCCCAGGAGAGCGGCGGACGTACGTTGAGCAGCAGCTTGCCCGTGAAGACGCTCAGCAGGCGGTCCCAGGCTTCAGGGAAGACGGCGAGCGGCAGCAGGATCAGCAGGCTCTGCGCGATCAGCGCCGCCCGCGACGGCGGCAGCGCCTGGAGGATGACGACGGCGGCCAGCAGGGCCGCCGCGAGGGCGAGGGCCGGCCAGTCGTAGGGGTGGGTGGGCGCCATGACCTTCAGGACGAGCACGCACTGGATGAGCAGGATCGCGAGCAGCACGTGCCGGGCCAGGCGCGGCGACTCGACCGGCGGCGGGACCCGCGCGGGAGCGGCGGCGCGGTAGGCGCCGGCCGTGGCCCGCACCTCCGCCAGCGTGCGCCGCGCGAGCTCGACCCCTTCCCGGAGGTCGCGCCGGGCCTCGCCGGGATCCTCCTGGGCCGCCTTCCGCATCCGGAACGCGATCGCCCGCAGCTTTCCGCCGAGGACGCCGCGTAACTCCCCGTCCAGGCGGAGGCGCTCCCTGGCCAGGGCCGCCCGGGCCAGTTCCTCCCGGGTGCCGTGCACCTGCTCGACGGCCCGGACGAGCGCGGACAGGCCGAACACGATGAGACCGTCGTCCGCCGTGATGATCGCGTACCCGAGGAGGGCCTGGACCTCCTCCCCGGGGTAGGCGTCGTACCCGAGCACGAGGACGGACGCGCCGGCCGCGGCCACGACGAGGACGAACAGCGGCCAGGCGACCCGCTGGGGAAGGGCGCACAGGACGGCGGCGGCCACGGTCCACGGCATCCACTCCCAGGACTCGCCGACGACCGGGAACGGCAGGAAGTAGAGCAGCACCACGGCCGCGAGGAGCGCGTAGCGGACGGCCGGGCGCCGGCGCCGCACCGCCAGCGCGACCAGCGGCGGGTACGACGCCATCGGCAGCAGCACCCCGAGCGGGCCGGCGCCGCTGTCCAGCCCGCCGAACGCCCGGATGTAGATCAGGATGCCGAACGAGGCCCACAGCATGGCCCGGGCCAGCCGGAGCGGAAGGTCGTCCGCGGTCCGCGCCACCCGGCCCCTCCCCGTGAACCGTGCAAAATGCATACCCGGCCGAGTACAGCGACACTATCAGCGGCTCTGTCCCCGATGTCACGATCCCTCTGCGCCGAGATCACTCCGGCGGCCGGGCTCGTCCGAGCCCTACGAGCCCTATGAGCACTGTGGAGACATCATGCTGAACCGACTGGCACCGGCCGTGGTCCCGGCCCTGGTCTCGGCCCTGATCTCGGCCCTGATCTCGGCCCTGGCCGTACTGGGCCTGATCGGCGCGCCGAGCGCGTCCGCCGCGGCGCCGATCACCGCGCGGGCCGCCGTCCAGGTGCGGAGCGCGCCCGCCGACGCCCTCGCGCCCGGCCCCTTCCACCGGCAGCTCGACCCGCTGGCCGGCACGTGGAAGGCCGTCAAGACCAACTACCTCCTCGGCGGCGGCAAGCCGGTCGTCTCCCGCGACATCACGGTCACGACGCGGTGGATCGCCAAGACCGGCGGCCGCTTCCTGGAGGAGCGGACCGAGGGGACCCTGGGCGGCAACCCCTACTACCGCCTGGGCATCCTCGGCTTCTCCACCATCGACCGGCGCTACGAGTGGACGACGTTCGACAGCGTCACCCCCACCGCGATGACCTACCGGGGGCCCGCGCTCAGCAAGCGCACCAACGAGCTGTCGCTGCCCGGCACGTTCACCGACCCCGGCGTGCTGGGCCCCGAATACGTCGGGAAGACCATCCCGATGCGGACCGTGATCACCATCAGGTCGAACGACAAGCACACCTTCGACCTGTACTTCACGCCTCCCGGCCAGCCCGAGCGGCTGGTGGACCGCGTCGTCTACACCCGCAGGGCGCCGGCTTAGCCGTCGTGGAGGTACCGGCCCCGGAGTTCTGAGATCAGCTCCTCCTCCACCCGGAGCCGGTCGGTGACATATCCCCGGACGGAGCCGTGTGCCGCCGCCAGGTCGGCCAGGAAGAGGCGCATGATCTCGCCGGGGGCTCTGCCGTACCCGGGCCACTTCAGCTCGCGGCCCGGGTGGGCGGCCCGCCAGTCGGCGACCAGCCGGTCGGTGGCCAGCTCGGTCAGCGCGAAGTCCCGCACGATGTCGTCCTCCGGCACCTCCAGCAGGGCCAGCACCAGCGCGGCCACCAGCCCGGTCCGGTCCTTGCCGGAGGCGCAGTGGAACACCAGCGGCTCGTCCGCCGAGGCGATGACCTCCAGGGCCTGCCGCAGCTCCGCGACCCCGTCGAGGGCGACCTCGGCGTAGCGGTCGGCCAGGAAGCGCCACGGGTCGGCGTCCGGGTCGATCTCCGCCTGGTCGTAGGGCCGGTGCTCGATGCTGAGGTTGTGATAAGCCATCCCGTCGTGGTGCGGCACCCGCCCCCTGGCCTCGATCTCCCAGGGGTAGCGCAGGTCGATCACCGTACGGACGCCCAAGCCCAGGAAGCGGTCCCAGTCCTCGCCGCGCAGCTTGGCCAGCGAATCGGACCTGAACAGCCGCCCCCACCGCACCACGCTCCCGCCGGCGGCCCGGTAGCCGCCGAGATCCCGGAAGTTGTGCAGCCGCTCGAACGCGATATGTCTTCTCACGCGGTCACTCTACGACCGCCCCATGCCCGCGTAGTGCTCGGCGATCTCGTCGCTGGTCGTCAGCCATACGCCGTCGTGGCGGGCAGCGCAGGAGGAGCAACCGAATAATTCGGTAGGTCGCGGTAATCCAGGGGCGTCCGGAGGGACTACTGGGTGTGGATGATCCCGAGGAACGATTCACAGACCTCTACGACCGGCACTATCGCAGCGTCCTGGGCTACGCCCTGCTGCGGGCCGAGCGCGACCTCGCCGAGGACGTCTCCAGCGAGACGTTCCTGGTGGCGTGGCGGCGGCTCGACGACCTGCCGCAGCCGCCGCTGCCGTGGCTGCTCGGGGTGGCGCGCAACCTGCTGGCCAAGCAGCGCGACTCGCGCCACCGGCGGCAGGCCCTGGTCGACCGGATCGTGGCCCTGACCACCCCGCGCGACCAGGTGGCCTGGGACGTGGCCGAGCACGTCGTCGACAGGGAGACCGCGCTGGCCGCGCTGTCGGCCCTGCCGGAGCACGACGTGGAGGCCATGATCTTCGCCACCTGGTACGGCCTGCCGCCCGAGCAGGCGGCCTCCGTCGTGGGCTGCTCGGTCCGTACGTACAACGTCCGGCTCCACCGTGCGCGCAAGCGCCTCACCCAGGCCCTGCGCCTGGGCGGCGCGAGCCCGGCCCGCAGCCTCGACTCCTGACCACACCCTTGGAGGACCTTTCATGACCGACCGACTCTTCGCCGGGCTCAAGCCCGACGGGCTGGACGAGCTGGCCGAGGACGGCTACCGGCGGCGCCGCTCGGCCGACCTGGCCCGCGCCTTCGCCACGCCGCGCGTCAGGCGGCGCTCGCGGCGGCCGTTCCTGCTGGTGGCGAGCGCGGCGGCGGCCGGGCTCGCGGCCGCCACCGTGGTCGTCGCCTCCGGCGAGACCCCGGCTCCCAGGACGCCGAGCCCGGCAGTGGCGGCCGCGCCGGTGACCGCCCGCTCCTTCCTGCTCGCGGCGGCCTCGACGGCGCTGCGCGAGCCGGCCGAGTCCGGCCGCTACTGGTACGTCCGGGAGCGCACGTTCGCGAAGGTGCACCACGTGCCGGGCGACTACACGGCCAAGCTCAATGCCCTGCGCAAGGCGCAGAAGGACAAGGAGGCGGGGCTCAAGGGCGCCCCGGAGCGGCTGGCCGCCGCGGAGAAGGAGTTCGAGAAGAAGGTCACGGAGCTGAAGACCGGCGGGGTCCCCGAGCTGCCGTACGCGGCCTTCTCCGCCGACACCCGTGAGACCTGGCGCCCGATGAAGGCGGGCGAGACCGGCCGCAGCGTGAGCAACCAGGACGTCGAGGTCACCTTCGGCTCCCCGCAGGACGAGGCCGACTGGCGGGCGGCCGGCTCCCCCGAGCTGGCCGAGAAGAAGCCCAAGACCTACGACGACGGCACCGAGCGGGTCCTGTCGATCGACAACCCGAGCCTGAACCTGCACAACCTCGCGGACCTGCCCACCGGCGAGGACGCGCTGCGCCGCCGCCTGGACGACCTCTGGAAGCGCAGCCCGAACAGCGCGGACACCGACAAGGCCGGTTACCTCTGGCAGACCGCCGTGGACCTGATGACCGCGCCGCTCAAGCCGGGCACCCGCTCGGCCCTGTTCCGCGTGCTGGCCGACCAGCCGGCCGTGACGCTGGAGGGCAGGACCTCCGACGCGCTGGGGCGTACCGGGGTCGCCCTCTCCACGCCGGCGGCGCACGAGCTCACGGTGCGGCTGGTCGTGGACGAGCGGTCGGCGGGGCTGCTGCAGTACGAGCTGGCCGAGAAGGGCAAGCTCCTGCTGCGGGTGGCGCTGGAGGACATGGGCTGGTCCGACGAGCTCGGCAGGCGCCCGGCCGGCTGAGGCCCCGGCCGGACGCCTGCCACTGTCATGGGGGCTCAGCGGCGCCAGATCACCGCGGAGGGGCTGCCGGCGTCGACGGTGACGTCACCGTTCCAGGTGAGGAAGGACGGCTGCGGCAGGTAGTCCTGCCCCAGGAAGAAGCCGCGCTTGATGCCGGTGACGTGCACGACGGCGCCGTTGTCGGTGCCGACCACGACGCGGTTGGCGGTGATCTCCTGGATGTCGTCGGCCGTCGTGCCGGCCGGCAGCTCCACCGTGGTCGCGGCCGGGTCGTCGCGCTGGATGGACCAGGTCGGGTCCACGTGGTTCGACAGGTAGACGGTGGCGCCGCTCTTGAGGCGTACGCCGAGCGAGACGCCGACCCAGGACGAGCCGGTGTTGGGCCGGTCGGTCGTCTTCTTGACCACCGCGTACAGGTAGTTGCGCTGGTCGCTGACCTCCGGCGTGGCGGGCGTCGCGCCGGAGGCGGCCTCGATCTTGCCCTCCCGGATCATCTCCTTGGACATGATCTGGTAGGTCCAGGAGTTGGTGTCCATCATGTACTCGCGGGCCTCGGCGGCCGGCCGGGTCGGCAGCGCCGACAGGAAGAACCGCATCGGGTCGGTGACCTTGTCGCACATGTTGTTGTTGTTCGTGCAGGTCTCAAGCTGGGCGTGGTCGCCCTCGTACGTGCCGGCGAACCGCAGCGTCTGGTGGTTGGCGGCCTGGTAGGTGTCGCTGCCCGCGACCCGGTCGCCGCGCTCGTCGACCTCCACCGCGTAGACCCACTCGATGTCGGTGGTCCGGCCCCAGCGCGCCATCAGCGCCGGCGTGTTGGTCCCGCCGTCCTCGTTGCTCCACACGACGGAGTACGTGAGCTTCGTCCGGCCCGGCGCCGACCCGGGGCCGACCTCGTGCCAGGCGATGAGCGGGGTGTCGGTCGTCGCGTTCTGGTACGGGGTGCCGAGTTCGGCGAGGTTGCGGCCGTAGACGATGGGGGCGTAGCGCAGCGCCAGGTACTCGGCGCTGCCCGGCGCGTACGTCGTCACCTTCACCCGGTCGAGCAGGACGGACCTGCTCCCCGCGGCGGATCGGTCACCGGCGAAGCGCAGCCGCAACACGTGCGGCCCCTGCCGCAGCGAGCCGAGCGCGAGCTGCCGGGGCAGCCGCTGGTCTCCGGAGACGACGAGGTCGGTGGCGTAGCGGTTGTCGACGTAGATCGACACGACGGCCGACTCGCCGCCCTTCACGGCCCAGTCCGTGCCGGGCGCGGCGGCGCTCAGGTCGACGACCGCCTCGCCGGCCCGCTTCACGAGGAACGGGACCCGTACGTCGGAGTGGTCGCGGCGAACCTGGATCGGGCGGCCGTGATCGGCCTGCGCCACGGCGGGTGCGGCGAGCACGGCCGCCGTGGCGAGGGCCGCGGCCGCGGCGGTGAGCAAGGGGACGACTCGCATCAGAGTTTCCTCCGTGGGGGATTGCACCGCGAACCCGCGGTCAAAGCGATTGTCAGACCTGCCGGCCAACACCGAGAGAGCAATCGCTGAAAATCAGGACAACACCCCCGATCTCCGGCATATCCGGCCGCGAGGCGGCCGATGGATAGGATCTGGGGCCATGACGTCCGGCGAGGTCCCCGGCGAGCGGTTCCTCCTGCTCGTCTACCGCGTGCCCTCCACCACCTCGCGGGCCCGGGTGGCCGTCTGGCGCGAGCTCAAGCGCATGGGGGCGCTCTACGTCCAGCAGGCCGTATGCGTGCTGCCCGACCGGCCGGGCGTGCGCGAGCGCCTCGACAAGATCCGCGCCCGCATCGGCGAACTGGAGGGCGAGAGCATGCGCTTCGTGCTAGACGACATCGACGAGCACGAGCGGGGGACGCTGGTCGCCTCCTTCAAGGAGAACTCCGCCAAGGAGTACGCCGAGATCGTCGAGGAGTGCGAGACCAGGTTCTTCAAGGAGATCGAGTTCGAGCGCTTCCGCGGCAACTACACCTTCGAGGAGGCCGAGGAGATCCGCCAGGACCTGGAGAAGCTCAGGCGCTGGCTGCGCAAGGTCGAGGAGCGCGACTGGATGGGCGCGCCCGGCAGGGCCGAGGCCACGGCCAAGGTGGCCGAGTGCGAGCAGCTGCTGGAGGCGTTCGAGGCGGACGTCTACGAACGCGAGGGCGGCTCCGGGCAAGGCTGACCGGACGAAAATCCAGCCCGGACCTCGTGTTCCCGCACAAGCGCGACCACCGCCCCGGCCGGGTACGTTGCGCCAATGGACACCCATGACCTCGTGCTGAGCGGCGCCCGGGTCCTCGACCCGGAGACCGGTCTCGACGCCGTCGCCCACGTAGGCGTGACCGGCGGCACGCTCTCGGCCGTCTCGACGCGGCCGATGTCCGGCCGCGAGCACCTCGACGTCTCCGGGCTGGCGATCGCGCCCGGCTGGATCGACCTGCACAGCCACTCCCACACCGTCGCCGGGCACCGGCTGCAGGCGCTCGACGGCGTCACCACCGTGCTCGACCTGGAGGCGGGGATCAGCCCCGTGGCGGAGGCGTACGCCGAAGCCGCGGCGGAGGGGCGCCCGCTCAACTACGGCTTCTCCGCCTCCTGGGGCATGGCCAGGATGGCCGCGGTCGGCGGGTTGCCGCACGGCGGAGGGCTGGCCGCCGCGCTCGGCGCCCTCGGCAGCCCGGCCTGGCAGGCACAGGCGAGCCGGGCGCAGCTCCAGGCGCTGCTCGGGCTGATCGAGGCCGACCTCGCCGACGGGGCCCTCGGGATCGGCCTGCTGATCGGGTACGCGCCCAGGGTGGACCCCCAGGAGTACGTCGCGGTCGCCGGGCTCGCCGCCAGTGCGGGCACGCCCACCTACACCCACGCCCGCGACCTGGTCGAGCAGACTCCCGACCTGCCGATCGACGGCGCCGAGGAGGTCGTCATGGCGGCCGTCGAGACGGGCGCCCACATGCACTACTGCCACGTCAACAGCACCTCGCTGCGCCAGCTCGACCGGGTGCTGACGCTGGTGGAGCGGGTGCGGGCCGAGGGCGCGCGGGTGACCACCGAGGCGTACCCCTACGGCGCGGGGATGACCGGCATCGGCGCCGCCTTCCTCGCCCCCGAGGCCCTGCCCGCCTCCGGCATCGGACCTGAGTCCATCGTCTACGTCCCCACGGGAGAGCGGGTCGCCGACGCCGAGACGCTGCGGCGGCTGCGTGCCGCCGACCCGGGCGGGCTCGCGGTCATCCACTTCTTCGACGAGGACGACCCCGCCGACCTGGCCTTCGTCGACCGGGCGCTGCTCAGCCCCGGCACCGTCGTGGGCTCCGACGCCATGCCGCTGACCTGGGTGGGCGGGCCGCCCGAGCCGCTCGCCTGGCCGCTGCCGCCGTCCGCCGTCACGCATCCCCGTACGGCGGGGACCTTCTCGCGCGTGCTGCGCCGCCACGTCAGGGAGACGGGCCGCCTCACGCTGCTGGAGGCGGTGGCCCGCTGCAGCCTGCTGCCCGCCCGGGTGCTGGAGGACGCCGTGCCCGCCATGCGGCGCAAGGGCAGGATCCAGCCGGGCTGCGACGCGGACCTGATCGTCTTCGACCCGGAGACGGTCGGGGACCGGGCCACGTACGCCCGCAGCACCACGCCCTCGGCCGGTTACGCGCACGTGCTGGTCGGCGGCCGGTTCGTGGTGCGGTCGGGTGAACTCCTCCTCGACGCGCTGCCCGGCCGTCCCATCAGGCGCTGAGCCCTCAGCCGGGCTCCCCGGGCAGCAGGCGGAGTTCGAGCGCGGCCACCAGGCGCACGTCCGGGTCGGCGAGGTCGAGGCGGAACCGCTCGGTGATCCGCCTCAGCCGGTAGCGGAACGTGTTCGGGTGCACGTTGACCCTGGCCGCCGCCGCGGGCACGTCGCCGAACGCCTCGAGGTAGGCGCGCAGCGTCGGCAACCAGGCGGTCCCCCTGGCGGCGTCCTGCTCGACCAACCCGTCGAGCAGGCCCAGCCGCAGGCCCGGATGCTGCTCGGCCAGCCCTCTCAGCCGGTGGAGGGTCAGCGTGGCCCGGACGTCCTCCACCCGTACGACGGCGGGGGCGTTCCGCCCGGCGACGTCCAGCACCAGATCGGCATCGGCGCGCGAGGCGGCCACGCCGGTCAGGGCGGGAGCGGTCGGCCCGACGCCCGCCCGCACCGGCAGGCCGAAGGCCCGGCCTGCCGCGCCCGCGAACTCGCCCGCGAGGGCGCACGCCCGCGACCTCGTGGCCGCGACGAGGGCGTAGGCCCGCACGCCCAGGGCCACGGAGACGACCGTACGGCGGTAGGCGGAGCCCGACAGGGCGACGAGATCGGCGATCCGCCTGGCCAGGGCCGCGTCCGCGGGGGCGTCGCCGGTGCCGGCCCCCAGGGCGATCACCGTCACCGGCGCGGACAGCCCGAGGCCGGACGCGTCCTGCGACATGCCGTCCAGCAGGCGCGTCACCGCCTCCACGCGCCTGCGCCGCTCGGGGTCGGGCTCGGCGCGGCGGCGCAGCAGGTGCAGCGCCACGTTCCCGGCGGCCGACTCGAGGATCCGCCGCGCCTCCTGGCCCAGCGGCTCGTCTCCCTCGACGACCCAGATGCTGCCCAGCATCTCGTCACCCGCCCGGACCGCGATGGCCAGCCGCCGCCGGTAGCCGTGCACGTCGAACCCGGTCACGCTGACGGCCTGCGCGCTCCGCCGGATCCGGTGGAAGACGCCGGCGTCCCGGAGGCGGCGCTGCCACTCCTCCGGCACCCTGCGGCCCAGGATGTTCTGACGGCGCGGCGGGTCGATGCGGTGCCCGAGGTCGGAGTAGGCCAGCAGCCTGCCGTGCGGGTCCTCGATGGTGGAGGCCGCGCCCGCGCCCGCGGCCACGGCGTTGGCCAGGGCGAACAGGTCGCCCGCCGGGTCGTCCGCGGCGACGGCGCCGAGCAGCGCCGTGTAGAGGCCGCCCCACGGCAGCTCGGGGCCGGCCGCCAGCACGGCGATCCCCATGCTCTCCGCGGCGGCCACGACCGGTGGGGACACCGGGCGGCGCAGCACGACCGCTGCCAGGCGGGCCCGCGCGAGCCGGTCCAGCAGGTGGAGCTGCTCGTCCTCGCCCGTCACGCCGACGGCGAGCACGATGGGGTGGGCGTCCACGGCCTGCGGGTCGCCGGAGTCGAGGATGACCGGCGGGCCGGCGGGCGAGTCCCGGCCCGTGAGCAGGTCGATCCCGATTCCCGGCGCAAGCCGCTCGACCACGCTGCTCAGCGTCAGATCGGCCGGAGGCATGGTGGTGGTTCCTTTCTGCTGTTGTGCCCGGACGAGAAAGCGGGGCACGGAGTGTGGCGTCCCGGACAAGTCCGCGGCGGTCCGGGCGGGCCTAGCGTTCTCGGCATGTCACGCCCACCCGCCCCGTACTCCTCGGCCAGGCGCGCCGGCGAGCTGCTGTTCGTCTCCGGCCAGCTCGGCTACCTGCCCGACGGCCGGCTCGCCGAGGGCCTGGCCGCCCAGGCCCGCCAGGCGCTGGCCAACCTCGAAGAGGTCCTGGCCGCTCACGGCCTGAGCCGCGACGACGTCGTGAAGTGCCAGGTCTTCCTGTCCTCGATCGAGGACTGGTCCGACTTCAACGCGGTCTACAAGGAGCACTTCAACCGCCCCTATCCCGCCCGCTCCGCGCTGGGTGTCCGGCTGCACCCCGGGGTCCTGGTCGAGATCGAGGCCGTCGCTCTCTGCAGGACGCCATGAGCCCGACGAGCACCCCGACGAACGCCCCGACGAACGCCCCGACGAACGCGGACGTGCGCCGCGCCCGCGACGCGCTCCGGGGCCAGGTGATCCGCACGCCCGTGCTGTTCTCCGAGTCCCTGGACGCCCTCGCCGGGTGCCCCGTGTACGCCAAGGCCGAGTGCCTGCAGCACGCGGGCTCGTTCAAGGTGCGGGGCGCGCTGTACCGGCTGCTCACCCTGCCCCCGCAGGACCTGGCCGACGGGCTGATCACCGTCAGCGCGGGCAACGCGGCGCTCGGGCTGGCCCACGCGGCGCGCGAGTTCGGCGCGAAGCTGACGGTGGTCATGCCGGAGAGCGCGGTGCCGGAGAAGCTGGCGGCGGTGGCCGCGTACGGCGCGACCGTGGTCACCGAGGGCGTCGTGGACGCCGCCGCCGCCTTCGCCCGGGCCGAGCTGCTCCGCGCCGAGCACGGGCTCACCTTCGTGCACCCCTTCGACGACCCCATGGTCGTGGCCGGGGCGGCGACCGCCACGCTCGAACTCCTGGAGGACCGGCCCGGCCTGGAGCGGCTGCTCCTGCCGGCCTCGGGCGGCGGGCTGCTGGCGGGCGCGATCATGGCCAAGCGCACCCTGGGGTCCGACGTGGAGATCATCGCGGTGCAGCCGTCGGGCGCCGCCGGGTTCGTCGCGTCGCTGGTCGCGGGCGAGCCCACCGCCCCGCCGGTCATCCGCACCGTCGCCGACGGGCTCACCGCCCCCATGCCGGGACGGCTTCCCTTCGCGCTGGCCGTCCAGGCCAGGACCGAGGTGCTCACCGTCGCGGACAAGGAGATCCTGGACGCGATGGTGACGCTGGTCAGGACGTTGCGCGTGGTCGTCGAGCCGTCCGCCTCGGTCGGCCTGGCCGCGCTCACGCACGAACCGCACCTGCGGGACGGCCGCCCCACGGGCCTGATCCTGTCCGGCGGCAACATCAACTGGCGGCTGCTGGCGGACACGCTCCGCGTGCTCCCCGGCGTCGCATGACCCGTCGTTCGACCCGTCGTTCGACCCGTCGTTTGACCCGTCGTTCGACCCAAGGAGCCGAGCTTCACATGCGCCTGCGCGTCCATCCGCACGTCATGGTCTCCGGGGACGGCGGCCACGGCGTGCCCTGCGAGATCGGCACGCTCGAAGTGCCGCAGGTCCGGTCCCGGCCGGGCTCCCGGACGATCGAGCTGGCCTTCGCCCGCTTCCCCGGCCGGGGGCCGGGCCCCGCCCTGATCTACCTGGAGGGCGGGCCGGGCGCGTCCGGCCTGTCCACCTGGCGGGAGCTGCCCGGCCGCTACCTGCCCTTCCTGGAGTACGGCGACGTCGTCGTGTTCGACCAGCGCGGCACGGGCGCCTCCCGGCCCTGCCTGGAGAGCCCGTTCACCATGGACCTGCCGCTCGACCGGGTGATTGACCGGGCGGAGTTCCTGGCGGAGTCCGTGGCCAAGGCGGAGGCCACGGCCGCCTTCTGGCGGGAGCGCGGTGCCGACCTGGACGGCTACACGACCGAGGAGAGCGCCGACGACGTGGCCGACCTGATGTCGGCGCTCGGCTACGAGACGTTCCGGACCATCGGCGGCTCGTACGGCTCGCACCTGTCGCTGTCGGTCATCCGCCGCCACGGCCACCGCCTGGACCGGAGCGTCCTGTACGCGATCGAGGGTCCGGACGACACGTACAAGCTGCCCTCGGCCACCGACCGGCACCTGGCCAGGCTCGCCGCCATGGCGGCCGGGGCGCCCGAGCTGGACGGCCGGGTGCCCGACCTGCCGGGGCTGATGGAGCGGGTCTTCGACCGGCTGGCCAAGACCCCGGCCGAGGTGGACGGCGTGGTGATCGGCGAGTTCGACGTCAGGTACCTCACCGTGTCGGGGCTGGGGCAGCCCTCGTTCCTGCGGCGGCTGCCCGGCCTGTTCCTGGCCATGGAGGGCGGGGACTTCACCCCGTGGGCCGGGCACGTCAGGCGGCTGCGCACCGGACGCGCCGAGGCGCTCATGCCCCTGGTCATGGACGGCGCGTCGGGCGCCACGGCGGCGCGGCTGGACAGGATCGCGGCGGAGGCGGCGGCCTCGCCGTTCGGCGACCTGATGAACCTGCCCTTCCCCGGCGTGGCCGCCGCCGTCGGCGGGCCCGACCTGGGGGACGGCTTCCGGGCCCCGGTCCGCTCCGACGTCCCGGCGCTGCTGGTCAACGGCACGCTCGACGGGCGCACGCCCGAGACCAACGCGCTCGCCGTCCTGGAGGGTCTCGCCAACGGTCATCTCATCCTCGTCGAGAACGCGGCCCACGAATTCGCTCGGGACCAGGTGTGGGCCGCCCTGAGCGAGTTCATGGGCGGCCGTACGCCGGAGCTCTCGCGGGCCCGGCTCGGCTTCGAGTTCGTCCCGGACCCGCGAGAGCTCTGATGTCAGGAGATCTTGGGCGCCACCCTGCCCGACCACTCGACGGCGACGACCTTCCCGTCAAGCCTGACGAAACGGCCGTGCGGGCGCTTGCCGGGGCGGCCCGCCTGCTGGAAGGCGTCGCCGGCGAGCGGGACCAGGGTGATGGGCTCCTGCACGGGCACTTCCAGGTCCGGCATGAGCTCGCGGTACATGGCGATCAGCTCGTCGCTGAAGCGCCGCTCGACCGTGACGCGCTCGGCGCCGGCGGTCATCACCAGCAGGTGGCCCTCGCCCCGGTCGTAGACGCCGGCCAGCTCGGCGAGCTGCGCTTCGGCGAGGTTCGCGGGGACGAGCGGCTCGGGCTCGGCGCCGAGATGGCCTTCCAGCACCAGCGCCCTGATCTCCTCCAGCAGCTCGCCCGCTCCCGCGCCGATGGAGTTGGCGAGGACCGCCAGCACGAGCCCGTGCTCGGGGACGAGGGTGAGCAGGGCCACGCCGACCGGAGTGCCGCCGGTGTGCTCGACCACGCGGAAACCGCCCGCGTCACGCAGGAACCAGGAGATCCCCACGTCGCCGTCCGTCGAGGTGCCCGTGGTGGAGGGCCGGCGCATCTGCTGCAACGTGTCCGGCTCCAGCACCCCGGCGCCGCCGCCCAGGTGGAAGCGCCCGTAGTCGAGCAGGTCGCCGATGCCGCAGAAGAGCCCGCCCGCGGGGGCCGCGCACCGTTCCATCAGCCACTGGCCGACGACCTCGGTGCCGCCCGCCTGGCCCTTGCTGCCGTGGCCGACCACGAAGCGGCGGGTGACGATGTCGGCGACGTCGAAGAAGCTGTCGGCCAGGCCGAGCGGCTCCAGCACCAGGTTCTTCACGGCGGCCTCGTACGTCGTGCCCGTCACCTTCTCGATGACCCGGCCCGCCAGCGACAGCGCCGCGTTGTTGTAGGAGACGACCGAGCCGAGCGGCATGACCTGCTCGAACTCCGCCATCCTGGCGACGTAGGCGGCCAGGGCGCCGTCGTCCCTGCCGGTGTCGACGACGCGGTCGCCTTCCCAGCCGGCCGTGTGGTTGAGCAGGTGGAGCACCGTGACGTGCGCGGCCACGTCGGGGTCCTTGAGGGTCAGCTCGGGGACGTACCGCCGGACCGGCGCCGCGAGGTCGATCTCGCCGCGTTCGACCAGCCGCATGATGGCGGTGGCCGTGACGGTCTTGGTCACCGAGCCGATGGCGAACAGGGTGGTCTCGTCGACCGGCAGCGGGTTGGCCGTGGAGGTGACGCCGTGGCAGCCGACGAAGCGTTCGCCCTGATGGAAGACGCCGACGGCGACGCCGGGCACGCCGAGCGGTTCGGCGCGCTCGGCGATCAGGCGCCGCAGACGTTCGTGCAGGTCGCTCATGGGATTCTCCTCAGTGGTTCGCGGGGCCGGGCTCGGTGTGGTGGAGCGGGCTCAGGTCGTGGGTCGCGCCCTCGTGGAAGACCACGACGCCGTCGGCGCCGAGGCGGGTCCAGGTGCCGTCGGCCTCGCGTACGACGGCGGTGTACTCGGGCACGCAGACGATCGGGACGTCCGTCGGGGTGCAGGCGAGCAGGCTGGTCAGCAGGTGCTGTCCCTTGGTGGTGTCGCTGTGCGGGACGGCGCGAAGGCCCGGCAGGACGCCGAGGCCGGGCCGCTTCCAGGAGAAGGAGTGGCCGTCCGCCGCCGGGTCCTCCTCCAGGGACGCGACGATCCGGCCAGTGAGCGCCATCGCGCCCGCCGACTCGCCCGAGAGCACCGCGCCGGCCTCCCAGGCGGCCACGATCGCCCGCCAGACGGGCGTGCCCTCCAGGATCGCGGTCAGCGGTCCCGGCCGCCCGCCGGTCAGCATGATGTAGCGGGCCCGCTCCACCAGCGCGACGTTGGCGGGGTCGGCCGCCGCCTCCCGGCTGAAGATCATCGGGCAGGTGACGCGGGCGCCCAGGCGGCGGTCGTACAGCTCGACCCTGGCCTCCAGCATGCGCCGGAGCTCCGCCCGCGGCCACTCCGCGCCCGCGGTGGGGATGATCAGCACCTCGTCCCCGCCGGATCGGGCGAGCAGATCGGCGTCGATCTTCGCGTCGGTGTCGAGGTCGCTCAGCCCGATGAGGGCCAGAGGGCCTGGCATGTATGTCCTCCATTGCGTTCGAGAGAGTTCAAGAGAGAGAAGGTGACATGGAAGCCGGGTTCCCCGACTACCTGTGCCGTTGTGGCCGCACCCACGTCGTGAGCGCCGATCGCTGGCGCTGCGACTGCGGCGGGCCGCTCGACCTGCCGGTCACCGCGGCCGTGTGGCCGCCCCGGCAGGAGACTCATTCGATGTGGCGCCATGCCGGGAGCATCGCGGGCGCGGCGGAGCTGCCCTGGCCCGCGATCTCCCTCGGCGAGGGGCTGACCCCGCTCGTCGCGGCGGGCCCCCGGCTGCGGCTGAAGGTGGAGTACGCCTCGGCCACCGGCTCCTTCAAGGACCGGGGCGCGGTGGTGCTGGTGGCGCTGGCCAAGGCACTGGGCGCGACCCGCGTGGTGGCCGACAGCAGCGGGAACGCCGGCACCGCCGTGGCCGCCTACGCCGCCCGCGCCGGCCTGGCCGCGGAGATCTTCGTGCCCGGAGGCACCAGCGAGAAGAAGGTCCGCCAGATCCGGGGCCACGGCGCGGAGATCACGCTGGTGGACGGGTCCCGGGAGGACACCGCGGCGGCCGCGGCCGAGCGGGTGGAGCGGGCGGGCCTGTTCTACGCCAGCCACGTGCACAACCCGTACTTCCTCGAAGGGACCAAGACCTACGCGCTGGAGCTGTTCGAGCAGCTGGGCGGGACGGTCCCGGACACCGTGGTCGTGCCCGCGGGCAACGGGACGCTGGTGCTCGGCGCGTACCGGGGCTTCGCGGCGCTGCTCGCGGCGGGGCTCGTCGAGCGCCTGCCGCGGATCGTCGCCGTCCAGGCCGAGCGGTGCGCGCCGGTCGCGGCGGCCTTCGACGCGGGCCGGGACGAGGTCCCCGCCGTGCCGCCGGCCGCCACGCTCGCCGAGGGCATCGCCATCGCGGCCCCCGCCAGGGGCGGGCAGCTGCTCCGGGCGGTCCGGGAGAGCGGCGGCGCGGTCATGACGGTGAGCGAGCAGGACATCGTCGAGGCGCACGCCGGCCTGGCGGCCCAGGGGTTCTGGGTGGAGCCCACGGGCGCCGTCGCGTACGCCGCGGCGCGCCGGCTGGAGGCAGTGGGATCCCCGCTGGTCGAGGGCGGGGTCGTGGTCGCGCCACTGTGCGGCTCGGGACTGAAGGCGACGCCGCCCGAGCGCTGAGCTCACGCCAGGCCGCCGGAGCGCTGAGCTCATGCCGCCCTCCTGGCCGCGTCGATGTCGCCGGCCACCGAGCGGGTGGCGGCCAGCTGCACCAGGGCGGCCGCCACCACGAACGGCACCGTCCACAGCAGCACGTACCGCAGCGCCATCCCCTCGGTCAGCGCGAGCAGCAGCGGACCGAGGGCGCTGCCCAGCAGCTGGAACGGCACCGCGAGCTGGAACCCGATCCCGCGGTGCCTGGCGGGCAGCACGTGGGCCATCATCGCCAGGTAGGTGGGCGTCTGCATCGCCACGATCACCGCGAACACCACGTTGGCCGCGACGAACACCGCCAGCCCGGGCAGCAGCCCGACCGCGAGCATCAGGACGGCGATCGCGAGCGTGCCCACCCCCTGGACGAGCGCCAGCCCCGACGGCCTGCGCGCCACGAGCCGGTCGTTGAGCAGGCCCGCCAGGAGCACGGCGACCAGCCCGGCCACCAGCTGGGCCTCCATCATCATCGAGCGTTGGAAGGGGGTGAGGGCGTAGTCCCGCGCCGCCATCAGGGCGACCGTCATGGTGAGCGGGCCGCCGATCAGGCTGTAGACGAAGCCGCTGACGGCCTGCAGCCGGAGCGTCCTGATCGCCCACGCCGCGCGGATGCCCTCCCAGAAGCGCGGCGGCGGCGACGGCTGCACCGCGGGCCCCAGCCCTGCCGCCGCTCGGTCGGTGCCGCCCTTCACCGGCTCCTTCAGCAGGAACGTGGTGCAGGCCACGGCTGTGGCCAGGACGGCCAGCATGAGCGTGGCCTGCCGCCAGCCGTACGCGGTGACCAGCAGTCCGGCGACCGGCGCGCCGATGAGGCCGCCCACGGTGGCGGCGGCCTTCAGCAGCGCGATGACCCTGCCCCGCGACGCGGGCGAGTAGTAGTCGGCCAGCAGCGGGAGCTGGGCCACGCCGTCGGGGACCCTGGCGACGGAGCCGAGGGCGCGCCCGGCGAGCAGGGTCGCGCCGTTGGGGGCCAGCGCCTGGATGAAGTCGCCCAGGTTCGCGGCGACCTCGCCGTACTGGACGAGCCGGACGCGGTTGCGCATCCGGTCCACGAGATAGCCGAGCGGCAGCCCCGCCACGGTCGTCACGATCATGGTGACGGAGGCGATGGTCCCCACCGCGGTCAGCGAGAGCCCCAGGTCGTCCTGGATCTCGGGGAGCGCGAGCTGGAGCGCCTTGTCGTCCCATCCCGCCAGCAGCGAGGTCAGGCAGAAGACGAGCAGGGGGATCCGGGGCCCGCTGATGGTACGCGGATCGAGCTCGGCGAGCAGGGTGCGGCGGCGAGCGACAGAAGGGGGTGGGGCCACGTCGACTCCCGTGAATCAGCAGTTACATCGAACTGAGTGTTGCGATCGTAGAGATCGCTCAGCTGGGCGGAAGCGGCCAACCGGCCGGTCTTCGCGGCCATTTGGAGGAGGCGGGACTGGTGGGCCCGCTCCCACCATCGGCACCATGACCATCACTGTGGTGCGGGCAGCCCGCGTTCTGGATGTGGCGAGCGGAGTCATGCGCGAAGGCGCCGGCGTGGCGGTGCGTGAGGGCTCGATCGTGGCCGTCGGCCCCGATCTCGACGGTGACACGACGCTTGACCTCGGCGACGTGTCCCTGCTGCCCGGGTTCTTCGACGTGCACGTGCACCTGACCGGCTTGCGCTCCTATGACGAGGGGCGCATGCCCGACCGCGAGACGCTGGCCGTACGCGCGGCCAAGGACTGCGAGCGGCTGCTCGCGGCCGGGTTCACCACCGTACGCGACTGCGGCAGCGCCATCGCGCTCACGCTCCGGCCACTGGTGGCCGACGGGACGATCCCCGGCCCGCGCATCTTCGCGGCGGGGCCCGCGATCTGCCAGACCGGCGGCCACGCCGACACCCACCACCTGCCTCTGGAGGAGGTACGCCGCCAGCCCGACACGCTGATCGCCGACGGGCCCTGGGAGTGCCGGCAGGCCGTACGCCAGGCCGTGCGGGCGGGCGCCGACTTCATCAAGATCTGCACCACCGGCGGGGTCGGCTCCGAGCGCGACCACCCGCAGGACGCGCACTTCACCCCCGAGGAGATCGCCGCCATCTGCGACGAGGCCCACCGGCTCGGCCGGCGGGTGGCCTCGCACGCGCAGGGCACGGCGGGCGTCAAGGCGGCGGTGCTGGCTGGCGTGGACTCGATCGAGCACGGCTACTACCTCGACGAGGAGTGCGTCGCCGCGATGCGCGAGCGGGGCATCTTCTACGTGCCGACGTTCGCGTTGAAGACCTTCTTCGAGCGCACCACCGACGGGGGCCACGGGCTGCCCGAATGGCGCGTACGCAAGCAGCGGGAGGTCGTGGGGGCCATGTCGGCCTCGCTCAAGCTCGCTCGGCAGGCCGGGCTGACGATCGCCACGGGGTCCGACTACTACGGGCCGCCGATGCGCGGCCACGGCGACAACGCCGACGAGCCGATCGCCATGGTCCGCGACGGCATGCCGGCGGCCGACGCGCTGCGCGCGCTCACCCTCAACGGGGCGACGGTGCTGGGGATCGAGGACCAGGTGGGCAGCGTCGAGCCCGGCAAGCGGGCCGACCTGGTGGCGGTCGACGGGGATCCGCTGCGCGACATCGAGGCGCTGCGCCGGGTGCGCTTCGTCATGCAGGACGGGAAGGTGCGCGTGAATTCCCATTGAACAAAAATGGTTCGACAGTGAACAAACGATTTCCCGACGTCGTTCAATAACCCGATCGACCGGTTCTCCGCTCGACCGAAAACCCCTATAAGGTTGGCCCGGCGCGCGGGCAGACACGGCAGTCTGCAGCGAGATATGAGGTCGAGGAGATACTGGTGGGCGTCGATACCCTCCGTGAAGAGCAGGCGATAAGCCGGGCCACCGATCACCTGGTTCAGGTTTACGCCGGCACCCACTCAGCCGAGCACGTCAGGGCCGTTATGGAGGATGCCCGCAAGCGCTTCGACGGCTTTCCCGTCCGGGATTTCGTCCCCATTCTGGTGGAACGCATCGCGCACGGAGAGTTGACGGCGCAGGCGCGGGCCGAAGAGGTCGCGGACATTGAAGTTCCGGAGCCGGCCGGCGATGTTCCCGATTCACCGGAAATTCACTCCCCGGAAAACGACCGGCCATCTCCGCAGCCGTCCTCCTTCATTCGCAGTAAGGGATTTCTTTCACTCGTCGCGGCGGCGGTCGTGGTGACCGCCGCCGTCGTCGTGGTGGTGAACGTCAGCCAGGACGACCCGCCGCCCCCTCCCCCGCTCACGATCGTGCGCGGCGTGATCGGCTCCGAGAAGAAGGCGTTCTTCGAGGATCCGCGCGTGCGGCAGGCCCTCGCCGGCCAGGGCGTGAAGGTCGAGGTCGAATCGGCGGGCTCGCGCCAGATCGCCACCTCGATCAACCTCGACCGGTACGACTTCGCGTTCCCGTCGAGCGCGCCCGCGGGCGAGTCGATCCAGCGCGCGCGGCACGTCAACACGAAATACACGCCGTTCTCCTCGCCGATGGCGATCGCGACGTTCCAGCCGATCGTGGACGTGCTGGCCAAGGCGGGCGTGGTGAAAAAGGGGCCCGTCCCGACCTTCAGCGTCGACCGCTATCTCGGGCTCGTCACGTCGGGCACGAAGTGGGCCCAGCTCTCGCGTAACTCCGCCTACCCCGTCGACAAGAACGTCCTGGTCTCCACGACGGACCCGCGCACGTCGAATTCCGCGGCCATGTACCTGGCGACGGCCAGCTATGTCGCGAACGGCAACGCGGTCGTGCACGGCACCACCGCCGAGAAGAGCGTGCTGCCCCTGATGACCCGGCTCTTCACCAGCCAGGGCTACACCGACAACACCTCCGAGGGCCCGTTCAACGAATACCTCACGGTGGGCATGGGCCCGACCCCGATGGTCTGGATCTACGAGGCGCAGTACGTGGACGCCGCCGCGCGGGGCCGGCTCAAGCCGGGGATGGTGCTGATGTACCCGTCGCCGACCGTGCTGTCCCAGCACACGCTGGTGCCGCTCACCCCGTCCGGCGACCGGATCGGACGCCTGCTGAGCACCGACCCGGAGCTGCAGGGGCTCGCCGCCGAACACGGGCTCCGCTCGGGCGACGCCACCCGGTTCGCCAAGGTCGCCGCGGATCACCAGGTGCCCGTCCCGAAGGACCTCATCGACGTGGTCGACATCCCTTCGTACGACACGCTTGAGCACCTGCTCGACGGCGTCGCCAAGTCGTACGGCTAGAGCCCGTCCGCCCCTGCGGGGCGTCGAACGCCCGGCGTCCCAGCCCCCGCACCGACTCCAGCGTGCGCTCCTCCTCGGGCAGCGCATGAAAGGCCAGGACAATGGCACTGAGCTCGGCCAGGCAGGCGCGGGCAAGCACGGAAGCCGGGCTCAGGTCTTGACGACCTCCACCCAGTAGCGGCCGTCGCCGTCGCGGTGGGCGCCGTGGATGTCGGTGGCCAGGTCGGGGAAGGCCCGGTCGAAGTCTTCCAGAGCTCGCAAGTAGGTCATCAGCGGCCCGTCGGCCGGACCGGTCGCCTCGCCGGGCATCAGCATGGGGATGCCGGGCGGGGTGACCACCACCGTGGCCGCGGCGACCCGGCCCGGCAGGTCGGCCAGCCGGACGCGTTCGGTGCGGGCCCGGATCATGGCCTGGTAGCAGTCGGCGGGGGTGGACACCGGCTCCGGCAGGGTGGTGAAGACCTGGTCGAGCAGCTTCCCGAGCTCCGAGTCACGCAGTTTCTCGTGGACCAGGGTGCAGAACTTGCGCAGCGAGACCGCGGGCGGCCCGAAGCCGGGCAGCACTTCCGCCAGGGACAGATCGTCGTCGTAGGCGTTCTTGAAGTCGGTGAGCGCGTCGATCAGGGTGCCCCACTTGCCCTTGGTGATCCCCATGGAGAACAGCACCAGCAGCGTGTGGTCGCCGGTCTTCTCCACCACGATGCCGCGGCGCTGCAGGTAGGCGGCCACGATGCGGGCCGGGATGCCCCAGTCGAGCGTGCCGGCGGCGGCGTCGGCCCCCGGGCAGGTGATCGTGACCTTGACCGGGTCGAGCAGGCCGTAGCCCTCGGACATCCCGTCGAAGCCGTGCCACGCCGCCCCCGCCTCCAGGGTCCAGCACCGGGGCTCGGCGCACAGCAGCGCCAGGTCGGCCTCGGCGAACGGGACGGTCCGGCCGGTGCGCGGGTCGGTGACCGTACGGGGCTGCCAGACGCCGAAGAACCAGTCGGGCCGCCGGCCGTCCTCGCGGATGCGCGCGGCCAGCCGTACCATCGCCTGCCGGAACCGGACCGCCTCGACGATCGCCTCCCCGGTGAGGAACGGCCCCGACGGGCCGTCCATCATCGCCGCCGCCACGTCCAGCGAGGCGATCATGGGGTAGAGCGGCGAGGTGGAGGCGTGCATGAGGTACGTTTCGTTGAACGCGTCGTAGTCGACCGGCGCCCGCCCCGCGGGACGGACGTGCAGCATCGCCGCCTGCGACAGCGCGGCCAGCAGCTTGTGCGTCGACTGGGTGGCGAATACGGTGGGACGGCCGGGGCCGGGCAGCGTGCGCTCGTCGATCGCCATGCCGTACCGGCCGGTATAGAGCGGGTTGAACCGGGCGTAGGCGAACCACGCCTCGTCGAAGTGCAGCCGCGGCACGCTGGCGCCCAGCAGCTCGCCGACCCGCACCGCGTCGTAGCACACCCCGTCGTACGTGGAGTTGGTGATCACCGCGTACGCCGGCGCCCCGGCGGCCAGGGGGTGGGCGGCCACCAGCGCCCGGACCGCGTCCGCCTGCAGCGCGGCGGGCGGGATCGGGCCCGCCAGCCCGAGCCCGTTGCGTTCGGGCACGAGGTAGACCGGGCGGGCCCCGCTGATGGCCAGCGCGTGCTGGACCGACTTGTGGCAGTTGCGGTCGACCAGGACGGTGTCATCGCGGGCGATCGCGTGGTGACCGACGATGCGGTTGGCGGTGGAGTTTCCGTTGACCACGAAGAACGTGCGGTCGGCGCCGAAGACGCGGGCGGCGTTGCGCTCGGCCTCGCCGATCGGGCCGGTGTGGTCGAGCGGCGACCCCAGCTCGGTGACGGAGATGGACAGATCGGTGCGCAGCAGCCGCTCCCCGTAGAAGTCGAAGAACGCCCGCCCCACCGGCGACTTGAGGAACGCCACGCCTCCGGCGTGCGCCGGCGTGTGCCAGGAGTAGCGATGGTGATCCTCAAGGCGCCGCAGCGCGCGGAAGAACGGCGGCAGGATGTTCTCGGCGTACTGTTCGGCCGCGTAGGCGATGCGCCCGGCGATGAAGCGCGGGGTGTCCTCCAGCGGGAAGACGTAGCCCTGGATGACCTCGTACACCCACAGCGGGAGCTCCTGCTCGTGCGTCATCAGGAAGACGGGCAGGCCGCGGAACCGCCTGGAGACCGCGCCCAGCAGCTCCTCGGCGCCCGGCGCGTCCCAGGCCACCAGCACCGCCGACAGCGACGCGTCGGACCCGACCACCGCCAGGGCGTCCTCGGCCCGGTGGGTCCAGCGCACCTGGAGCCCGAGCTCGTCCATCGCCGCGCAGACGCGGCGGAGCTGCTCGGCGAGTGCCGAGTCGGCGTCGGGACGTTCGGTGACGGCGGCCAGAACCGTTCGCTCCATGCGGCACTCCGTGGTCCAGAGGGGAAGGGCCGGGAAGGTCGTGCCAAGCCCCACGCAATAGTAACCGTTCGGAGTTGAACGGCAACTTCACGTAGTGATCGCGCCATGTGATCGTCAAGGGCGTGGGAGTAAAGTGCAGCGGGTGACTGGACGATGGCAGATGATGGTCGCCCTGAGCTTGTGCGTGGCGCTGTTCTCCGCGAACTGGACCGCGCTTTACGTGGCCCAGCAGGCGATTTCCAGAGACCTCGGCCTGACCTCGGCCGCCGGCGTATGGCTGGTCCACCTCTATCCCGCCGCCCTGTTAGGGGTGTTGATCCCCGTGAAGGGCCGGCTCAGCATGCTTCTCCTGGGGCTCGGCGGGTTCGGCCTGGTATCGGCGGCGGCCGCGTTCGCTCCCAGCGGCGCCGTTCTGGTCGGCTGCCGGGCCGGGCAGGGGCTGGCGGCCGCGATCGTGCTGCGGGCGGGCTTCGAGCTCGCCCGGGAGCACTTCCGCGGCACCGAGTGGTGGCCGGCGCTGGTGATCCCGGTGGCGCTCGCCGTCCCGGCCCTGATCGCGGGGCCCGTGATCGGCGGCGTCATCACCGAATTCCTGTCCTTCCGGTGGGTCTTCCTGATCAACGTGCCGCTGACCGTCGTGGCCTTGGCGCTGGTCGCGCTCTTCACGCCCCGCACGGCCCCGACCGCGTACGCGCGCCCCTGACCAGCTTCGATCGTCCGGGGCCGGGAACCCGTTCGTCGTCGGCGAGCACCGGCACCCGGCCGGCCGGCGGCGGGCTTGTCACCGGAAATTCCGCCAATATTGGCCCATAATCGCATTTCGGTCCTTACCATATTCGCCGCGGCGATCACCGGTGAGAGTCTCCGGTGCCGATGCCGCAGGGAGTTTCACGTGCGAAAGATCGCGGCCACCACGCTCGCCATCATCACCCCCCTCGCCGGAGCGAGCGCCGCTCCGGCCGCCGCCGAGGCCACGCCCGACCGGTCCCAGGTCGTCGTCATCGGCCACCGCGGCGCGGCGGGCCACCGCCCCGAGCACACGCAGGGCGGCTACGAGCTCGCCGTGGCCATGGGCGCCGACTGGATCGAGCCCGACCTGGTGCCGACCAAGGACCACGTGCTGGTCGTCCGGCACGAGAACGAGATCTCCGGCACCACCGACGTGTCGCTGCACCCCGAGTTCGCCGCGCGCAGGACCACCAAGGTCGTCGACGGGCGCAACGTGACCGGATGGTTCACCGAGGACTTCACGCTGGCCGAGCTGAAGACGCTGCGCGCGGTCGAGCGGCTGCCCGCGATCCGCCAGCGCAACACCGTCTACAACGGCTACTACCAGGTGCTCACCTTCCAGGAGGTGCTCGACCTGGCCAAGCGGCTCTCCCGCCAGTACGGCAAGCAGGTCGGCGTCTTCCCCGAGACCAAGCACCCGACGTACTTCAGGTCGATCGGGCTGCCGCTGGAGGAGCCGCTGATCGAGACCGTCAAGCGCAACGGCCTCAACCGGCCGGGCGGCCCGGTGGTGGTGCAGTCGTTCGAGCCGTCCAGCCTCAAGCGGGTGGCCAAGGACCTGCGCGTGCCGCTGTGGCAGGCGCTGGGCACCACCGGCCAGCCGTACGACCTGACCGCGGCCGGAGACCCGACGACGTACGCGGACATGATGAAGCCCGAGGGCCTGGCGAAGATCGCGCAGTACGCGCAGTGGATCGGGCCGGACAAGTCCTCGGCGATCCCGCTCAACCCGGACGGCAGCTCGGGCACCCCGACGACGCTGGTCTCCGACGCGCACAAGGCGGGGCTGAAGATCGGCGTGTACACCTTCCGCAGCGAGAACCAGTACCTGCCCCTGCAGCTGCGCCGCGGCCAGGTCGCGACCGACCACGGTGACGCGCTGGCGGAGTACCGCGCACACCTGGACCTGGGCGTGGACGCGTTCGTCACCGACTACCCGGACGCCGCCGTCCTGGCGCGGGGCGAGCGGGGCAAGCCGCACAAGCAGGTGCAGCCCCAGCAGGAGTTCGACAACGGGCTGCCGGAAGAGGGCCGGCAGTAGGTGAGCGACGGGGCCGCCTCCGTGCGGAGGCGGCCCTCAGCCTCTCCCGACGCATCGCCTGAGCAACGGCCAGGCCGGCAGGACGAGGATGGCCGCGTAGACGGTGTCGGAGACGGGGCCGCCGGGCAGTTGCGGGGAGCGGCGGCCCTGGAGCTCGGCGCGGGGGCCGAGGATGACGCCGACGATCACCGGCAGCACCGGCAGCACCGGCAGCCCGAAGCGGCGCATGCCGAAGCCGGGCAGCGTCCGGACCAGGGTCGGCTTCTCGGTGGCGTACGACAGGAAGGTGAGGATCCCGGCGGCGGGCAGGGCGCTCCGGAAATGCGGCGGCACCGGCCGGCGTGATTCCCCGGCCCGGCGGGCGCGCGGCTCGGCCGCATCGGCATTAGGGTCTATTAGCAGGTCACAGGCCGCGACGACTGGAGCGACATCCTTGCCGACGACACCGACAAGGCCAGATTCCCACTCCCGGATGCGCCCTGGCTCGGACGACCCCACACTAAGCAGGACATGTCATTTGGGTACAGCTCCCCAATGACCTGGTCGGCCAGCCAGTGAGACCCGCACCCGCACACCGCGAAGGGAAAGCATGACCTCCAGCACCACTCGCGCCACCGGCGAACCAGACCGCCACCACACCGAGGCGGCCCCGGCGCGACTCGCGCCGAACGACCTCACGTTGTTCCTGGGACAGTGGCTGCGATCCCCGCTGCGGATCGGCGCCGTCGCGCCCAGCTCACGGCACCTCGCGCGTGCGGTCTCCTGCCCTCTCCCGGAAAGCGGCCAGCCCGTCGTGGTCGAGCTGGGGCCGGGCACGGGGCCGTTCACCGCGGAGATCCAGCGCCGGCTCGGCGGTCGCGGCCGCCACCTGGCCATCGAGCTCAACCCGCGCCTGGCCGACCTGCTCCGCCACCGCTATCCGGGCGCCGAGGTGATCCAGGAGGACGCCAAGCACCTGCGGCGGCTCCTGGACGAACGCGGCATCGAGCGCGCCGACGTCGTGGTGAGCGGCCTGCCCTGGACCCTCTTCCCCGCGGCCGATCAGCAGCAGCTCATGGACGCGACGACCGCGATCCTCGGGCCGTACAGCGCCTTCACCGCCTTCACCTACCTCCACGCCGTCCCCCTGAGCTCCGCGCGCCGCTTCCGCGACCTGATGACGGACCGCTTCGAGGAGGTCATCCCCAGCCGCACCGTCTGGCGCAACTGGCCCCCGGCCTTCGTCCTGCACGCCCGCCGGCCCCGATCCTGACGGGAAGGCTGAGACGCCGCCCGTGGGCGGCGTCTCAGCGGTGGTTCAGCCGCCCGTCCTGAAGGACGGGGTCACGAGCGAGCCGCCCCAGTTGAGCCGGTCGGTCGGCCACAACCGGCCGGGCTGCCGCTTGGCCATGATCTCGGCCTTGCCGCCCACCTCGCAGCGGAAGCCCTTCGGCGGCACGGTCAGCGAGATCAGGTAGTTGTCGATCGGCACCGTGCTGCACTCGTCCTTGCCGTAGATGCGGTGACCCCAGCCCTCGTAGGTGAGCAGCGTCGCCTTCGAGCCGAGCTGGCGGCCCACGTTGGCGGACCACATGTACGGGGTGGCGGGATCGTGCAGCGAGTTCCCGAGCAGGATCGGGGCGTCACCGGTGTAGTTCAGCCGGTGCGGCGGGTTCGTCGGGGTCGAGTTGAGGCAGATCGGCAGGTCGTCGTACGGGTACGGGTGGTACCGCACATCGGGCGCCAGGGTGTTGGAGACCTTCATGAGAGCCGCGTACTCCGCGTAGTTCCGCACCCGGAGGTTGTAGTCCTGGCACAGGATCCGGGTCGGCAGCTCGGCCACGTCGCCCTCGACGGGCCCCCGGCCGGGCAGCGGCGGCACCCACGACGGCTCGGGGCCGCCGCTCAGCCAGTTGATGACCTCGCTCAGCGTGCGCCAGTCGGGCCCCTCGGTGCCGAGCGCGGCGTTGTAGATGACCTGCAGCTCCGTCATGGGCCTGTCCGGGGCAGCCGGGTAGTACAGCTCCCCGCGCCGCGCCTTGGCCAGCAGGTCCTTCCACATCGCGCGGACGTCACGCCCGTGCAGGACGCAGCTCTCGTCGGCCTCGCACCAGCCCACGAACTGGTCGAACGCGTCCTCGACGGCGACCGCCTCGGTGGCGAGGAAGCCGGCGACGCCGAGGCTGTGGTCCATGTTGCTGTCCAGCGCGAGGGCCCGGATCCGGTTCGGGAACATCTCGGCGTACATCTGGCCGATCAGCGTCCCGTACGAGATGCCGTAGTAGGTCAGCTTCTCCTCGCCGAGGGCGGCGCGCAGGGCGTCCATGTCGCGGGCCACGTTGCGCGAGTCGACGTGGTCGTACAGGGGGCCGGTGCGCTCCCGGCAGTCCTTGTGCAGCTTCTTGGTGAAGGCGTCCCAGGCGTCGAACTGGGCCTGGGAGGAGATGACGGTGTGCGGCATCTGGTTGTACACCGACGCCGAGCAGATCACCGGGTGGCTGCGGCCCACGCCTCTGGGGTCGAAGCCGACGATGTCGAAGTGCTTCTTGAGCTCGTCGGTGAACCAGGTGGCGCCGTACACGGACTCCACGCCCGACCCGCCGGGCCCGCCCGGGTTGATCACCAGGGAGCCGATCCGGGCCGCGGGGTCCGTGGCCTTGCGCCGGGCGATGGCCAGGTCGATCTTCTCGCCGTTCGGGTTGGACCAGTCGACCGGGACGGCCAGCTTGCCGCACTCGGCGGTGGGCTCCTCCTCGCAGGGCGCCCAGGCGATGCTGCCTGTCGTGGTCTCCCCCGAGGCTCCGTCCCGGGTGGCCGCACCTGCGGCCGGCGAGACGGGCAAAAGCGCTGCTAACGCCACGAAGGCGGCAGCCAGCACAGAGTACTTTCGTCGCACATTGCTCCAATCGTCGTCGGCTGGCCCCCGCGCGGCACGCGGCCGACAATGATCATCCCCGTCGACGGCCCCGTAGCCCGGCGGCGCGCGGCGAGCGCGCGTTCCGCGGGCAGGCCGAGCGCAACATCCAGCCGATCCCTACGTTTCGCTCGTACGTCCTACCACGAAACATATGGACGTGTTCGGGACTTATTCAGACACGTCCAAAATCAGCGGGAAGCCACGGCAGGCGTCCCCTGCGGGAACAGGCCGTCGAACACCGCGACCCGGTCGAAGGCCATCGCGCGGGCGCGGGCGCGGATCTCCAGGTCCTGCCGTTCGGCGGCGGGCATGTCGAGGACCACCCGGTCCACGGCCGCGACCAGGCCGGCGACGTCCCCGGGTTCGATGACGACGGCGGTGTCGCCGACCGCCTCGAGGGTCCCGCCCGTCGTGGTGGTGACGATCGGCCCGCCGCCGGAGAGCATCTTCTCGGCCAGGGCGATGCCGAACGTCTCCACGAACTCGGGCTCGGGCTTGGTGGGCAGGACATAGGCCGCGCAGCCGCGCATGAGCAGCGGCTTCTCCTGGTCGTCGACGTCGCTGAAGAAGACCACCCGGTCGTCGCCCGCGGCCGCCGCGCGTACCTGCTCCAGCGCCGGGCCGGTGCCGACGACGGCCAGTTTCACGCGCGAGCGGCAGCGCATCCGGGCGAAGGCGGCCAGCAGGTCGTGGATCCCCTTGGCCCGGGTCACGCGGGACAGGAACAGGATGTAGCCGTCGCGCTCCAGGCCGCGTCGCGCGAGCGCGGCGTCCACCTGGGCCGGGTCCAGGTCGAGGAAGGCGGCGGAGTCTATCGGCGGGTAGCTGACGGTGACGCGGCGCCGGCACTGCTCGGCGAACGTGGTGCCGCAGTGGGCGTCCACCTGCTCGGCCGAGGCGACGATCTCCTCCCGGGTGTACTCGGAGACCGCGACGACCTCGTCGTTGGCCAGGAAGGTGGTGAACAGCACGGTCGCCGCGCCGAACCGGCCTTCCCGCAGGCACGAGCGGATCACGTTGGTCACGTCGGAGCCGACGGCCTTCGCGATGGTGTGGACGTCCGGCGCGAACCCGGCCGCCCGCGCGGCCGCGACCGCCTCCACGACCACCGTGGTGTGCGGGGCGAGGTACATGGACAGGCAGGTCGTGCGTAACGGCTCGGCCAGCAGCTCGACGAGGCGGCCGGTGAGCCCGGCCTGGTGGCGTCCGTCGGGCACCCGGTAGTCGCCGACCGGCTCCGGCCGCTCCACGGTGATCCCCTCGCTGTACGGCAGCAGCCGGTCCAGCGGCTTGAGCGGCAGCCCGGCCGCCTGCAGCGTCGGGATCGGCCAGGTCAGCAGCCGTACATCGTCGAATCCCCTGGTCAGCGCCACCTCGGCGAGATTGCGGGCTTCGCCGGAGTGGCCGCAGATGACCGGGTCGGCCCTGACCACGATGACGAGACGGCGGCGGGGGTGGGTCATCACGGTTCCTCCGGTGTCGCGGGCGGATCGGACAGGGACGGCGGACGGATCCCCCGGCCCCACGCCGACGGCTCCGGCCCCAGCCGCAGGTGCAACCGGCCGCCCCGGTGCACGGTGGCGGCGCTCAGGTGCGTCGCGTGCAGGGGCTCGCCGTTGAGGGTCGCCGACTGTACGTACTGCGCCGGCGGGTCGTGATCGATGCCGTCGACGCCGATCGGCCTCTCGCGCAGCCCGCTGGTCTCGATGACGAACTCGTTGCCGCCCGCCCGGAGCACGGCCCGCTCGAACGCGGGCGCGTTGACCAGGAACAGGTTCTGCCCGGCAACCGGGAACAGCCCCAGCGACGCCCAGACGTACCACGAGCTCAGGCCGCCGGAGTCGTCGTTACCCGGCAGCCCGCCGGGACCGGTGCCGAACTGCCAGGTCAGCGCCGCGTGCACCACCTGGGCCGTGCGGTCGGGCCGGCCCGCGTAGTGGTAGGCCCACGGCGCCTCCATGTCGGGCTCGTTGTTCAGCCCCTCGAACCGGTTGAGGGCGTAGCCGGCCGCCATCTCCGCCGCTCGCGGACGCCGGCCAGGCTGCGTCACCGGTGCGGCACCGAAGCCGAAGAACCTGTCCAGCTTGCCGATGAAGGCCGCGTCGCCGCCCGCCAGGGCGATCCTCGCGGCCATGTCGTGCAGCAGTCTGAACGAGTAGTTCCACTTGCCGCCCTCGTAGAACTCCGAGTCGCGCAGCAGCCCCGTGCCCGGGTCGAAGGCGTTGGACCAGTGACGGCTGCGGTCCTCGAGGTCGGCGGCCAGATGCCGGTCGTTCAGCGCCCGGGCGACCTGCGCCGTGCAGTGGTGGGCGTAGGCGAGGTCGAGGGTGTGGGTGATCGGGTGCACCACTCCGTGCTCGAAGAAGTCCTCGCCGTACATCCGGCGCAGGTCGTCGACCATGTGGACGAGCGCCCAGTTCCAGTCCAGGCCCGCCCAGCCGAGCGCGTGGGCGTCCGCCAGCGCGGTGTGCGCGAGCGCGCTGGCCTGGCGGAAGAACCGGTCGGCGCCGCGGGACATCCGGTAGCCGATCGGGAAGTTGCCCTCCTCCTCGCAGACCCGGATCAGCGACTCCAGCAGGTCCGCGGCCCGGTCGGGGGCGATGGCCGCGAGCAGCGGCAGCTGGGTCTTGTAGATGTCCCACATGGTGCACACGTCGAACGCGAACGGCCCCGGGGTCGGCCAGAACGGGCTCTCGTCGTCGGCTACGCACGGCTTGATCAGCGCATGGTAGAGCGCCGTCGCGAACACGGTCCGGCGGGCCGGCGTGCCGCCCTCGACCTGGACCCGGTCGAGGTGATCGGCCCAGCGGGCGCGGGTCCTGGCGCGTACCGCGTCGAACGCCGGCTGCCCCTGCCCGCACTCGCGCTCCAGGTTCTCGCGCGCCTGGTCGCACCCGCGCAGCGAGAAGCCCAGCCGTACCTCGATGGTCTGCCCCGGCGCGGCCGGCCCCATGTAGAGCATGCCGAAGGGGCGCAGCGTGGTGTGCCGGATGCTGTCGAAGTCGAGGCGCGTGCCGCCGTCGATGAGCCGCCGGTCGTACCAGAGCATCTGCCGCCAGCCCGGGCTGTCGACGTCCACGACCACCGACAGCGGGACGCCCTCCATCACGACCGTGCCCTGGGTGCGCCCGTGCCCCATGCTCTCCACCTGGGCCCGCAGCGGCACCGTACGGCCGAGCTCGATGGCCAGGCCGCCGCAGGACAGGTCGATCACCACCCGGGCGCTGCTGTGCTGCGGGAAGGTGTAGCGGTGCACGGCGACCTTGGCGCCCACGGTGAGCTCGCAGCGGACCCCGGTGTCCAGGGTGGCCGCGTAGTAGCCCGCCTCCGCCACCTCGTCGTGCAGCGGCCAGGCCTCCCCCAGCGCGTCCAGCGGCTGCACCATCGGCGTGACCCGGACGTAGTTGTAGTACTTGCGGATCGCGCCGGTGCCGGACTGCTGGAAGTGGGTGAAGCCGGACGCCTGCAGCCGCTCCAGCATCTCCTCGGGCACGCCTTCGGTGTTCTTCGTGTACCTCCCGTACCCCGTCGGGTACGCGCCGGAGTAGGCACACGCCGACACCATGCCGAGCGGCGAGGTGGCCCCCGGGTGCGTGTTGCCCACCTGCGGTTTCGGCCACCACCAAGTGGCGGCCAGACCACGTGCCCGGGGCAGGTCGGTCGCCGAGGTGCCGATGAAAGGATCAACGTTGTCGAGGATGGCGGGACTCTATCTGGCGCGATCCCGCTTTGGGTTTCGGCGAGATGAACTTCTCGGCCTGTGGCGGGTCAAGGAAGATTTGATCCGGCCCGGCACCGCCGAAACGTCACTGGCCCACCTTGTCCAGGAAGTCCCTGGTGGAGGTGGTGTAGGCCGAGCAGAGCAGGCTGCCCAGCCGCGTCGCGCCGCCGTCGCCGAGTCGCCGGGTCGGCACGCCCATGGCGTTCACGCTGCGCTCCACCGCCACGCTGGAGACGGCGACCACCGTGTGACCCCGCTGGTCGACCCAGCGGAACGCCTCCCGGAGCAGCGCGCGGGCGAGCGGCCCGAACCCCACCGTCGCCTTGTGGGACCAGGCGCCCGCCGTGGCCAGCCGGCTGAGCTCCCAGACGGCCGGGTCGCATGGGGCCCGGCCGCCGCGTAACGCCTCGGAGAAGACGTCGCGGAGCATGTACGGACCGACGGTCGGGAGCAGCCGGCAGCACCCCGTGACCTCCTGGCGGTCCTGCGCGTAACCGATCACGTAGACCGGGTCGCAGTCGTCGTAGAAGTCGCGTTCCCTGCCGTTCAGGCTTTCGACGTCCCAGCGCAGGCGTTCGTAGAACACCGTGTGGCGCAGCCGGAACATGCCGTCGAGCAGCCACGCCGGCAACTCGCCCGCTCCGCCGACCACGATCCGTTGCGCGCCTCTCTCCCCCGGTGAATCGCCCACGAGTGCCCTCCGCGAATGATCGAAGATCCCCTTTTCCGTGTTGTTCGCGGGAGCGGGGTCTCTGGATTCAGCGCACGGAGCAGAGCGCGTCCTCGATCACCCGCGTGACGGCGTCCGGGTGCGAGATGAGCGTGAGGTGGGAGCCGCCGGGGAACTCGGTGACCTTCGAGCCCGCCCGCCTGGCCATCGCCCGCTGCGAGGCCGGCACGATGATCCGGTCGCCGGTGGCGATGAAGTACCACGACGGGATCTTCCTCCACGCCGCGGCCTTCGACGGCGTCGTGAACGCGACCGTCGAGGCGGCCCGCTGCGAGGCCCACAGCCGGTCGGCCGTCTCGTGGGGCAGGTCGGGGGCGAAGGAGCGGAGGAACACCTCCCGCTTCAGGTACAGGTCGGCCGCGTCGCCGCTCGCGCCGGGGTAGGACGAGCGGTCGTAAAGGGTGGCCGGGTCACCGCCGAGCGCCGAGCCGGAGCCGCTGAGCTGCCCTGTGGTCTCGCCGACGTCCGGCGCCGCGGCGCTGACGTACACCAGCGCCCTGACATTCGGGTCGCCGGCGGCGGCGTTCGTGATCACCGAGCCGCCGTAGGAGTGCCCCACGAGCACGACCGGCCCCGAGAGGGTCCGCAGGAAATCCCGTACGGTCTGCGCGTCCCCGGCCAGGCCGCGCAGCGGGTTGGCCACGGCCCGCACGGCATGACCGGTCCGCTGCAGCGCCTGCACCTCCCCGCTCCAGCTGGAGGTGTCGGCCCACGCCCCGTGCACCAGCACGACCGTCGCCCTGGCCGCGCCCGGCGAGGGGCACGACCCGTGCCGGGCTGCCGTCGCGCCGGGCGCCGGCACGACGGCCGCGGCCGCCAGGAGCAGGACGTACGAAGCTCGGCATCTCGTCATGTCGTCGCACCCCCATTCATTCACGTTGACATCCGCACCACCGGAACAAGGTCATGAAAGCGACAAACAGTGCCTAAATCATGCGGCCGGCTGTCGATCGTCACCGGTCCGGGGTGAGGTTGTGCGGGGTGGTGATGCGCAGGTGCCAGTCGAGGCCGGACGGCGCGAGCGAGTCGTCGATCCAGGCGATCACCGGGTCGCCCTCGGCGTTCATGGTCATGGCCAGCCGTTCGCCGAAGCCGTTGCGGTTCCTGGACACCGGGGTGCTCTCGCAGCGGCTGCCGGTGCAGACGGCGAGCATGAGCCGCTGGCGATCGAAGCTCTCGAACGCCACCACCGGGCGCCCCGCCCGGTCCACGGCCAGCACCGGGGCCGCCTGGAACTCGCTTCCCGCGCCCAGCGTGCGCACGTCGGCCTGCGCGCAGTCGGGGGTGCGGCAGTCGAGCAGTTTGGCCGACTGGTCGCGCAGGTCCCGGTAGGCGATGGCGGGGCGGCCGTCGGGGCGTAACGCCATGGCCAGGCCGCCGTTCCAGAGCTGGTCGGTAGTGGGCGGGACGGGGGGCACGGGGCTGGTCACGACCGGCTGGTGGCAGGCCAGGTCCAGGCAGGAGATCACCTGGATCTGGCCGGTGGCGGAGTCGTACCGGGCGGCGACCGGACGGTCCCCGGGGCCGACGGCGACGGCCAGGTCGTGCTCCATGGACGAGTACCCGGCCGCCTCCAGGCGGGCGACCTGCCTGGACTCCGGGCGCGCGCAGCTCGGGTCCGCGCAGAAGATGAAGGAGACGAGGTCGTGAGCCGGCTGCTCACCCTCGGCCGGATCGCTTGCGGCATAGGCCACGACCGGACCGCCGCCCTGTCGTACGGCCAGCGCCACCCCCACCGACTCCTCCGGACTGCGCGTCGTCGCGACGGCCCCGCTGCTGCGCTCGCACCGGGCCGCCTCGCAGGTGAGCAGTTCGAGCCTGCGGGTGGTCCAGGTCGTGAGGAGGAGGCGCCCGTCGGGCAGCCGTGCGCTGGCCGCGCCCGTCTGCCACCGGGTGCCGGCGCCGTCCGGCTCGGCCCACGCGAAGCTCGCCTTCCGGCACGAGGGGTCGGCGCAGGCCAGCAGGCTGGATTCGTCCTCGAAGCCGTCCATCACCGCGACCGGGCGCCCGCCGCGGCCGAGGTGCAGGTCCTGCAGGTCGAGGGGGCGCAGCTGCGGTTCGCGGACGCGCGAGGAGGCGAAGACCTCCGTCACGCTCGTCTCGCTGATCTCCGGCCAGCCGAACGGGTTGACCAGCACGACTCCGCCGAACAGCAGTCCGGGCAGCAGCACCGCGGAAAGGAGGCCGGGCCACACCGGGTCCGGCGACGGGCCGCCGGGCAGGCCGTGCGCCAGGTCCGAGTCGTCCACCTCGGTGCGCCAGGCCATGCTGTGCAGGAACCGGCGCGCGACCACGGCGGCCTGGAAGGGCGTGATGGCCAGCGCCAGCACGGTCCAGGCCAGGCCCCATCCGAGGGTCGCGAGCGGGCCGGGAAGCAGGCCCGGCCCTGACCCGAGAGCCCACGCCACCACGCCGGGAACGAGGACGACCCCGAAGGCCAGCGTCAGCGCGGTCGGCAGGAAACTCAGTTCGGTCATCCGGTAGGCGCGGCGGATCGAGCCGAGCCCCGAGCATCCGTGCAGCAGCACGGCGGGCACGGCCAGCAGGCCCGGCATCGCCGCGTACGCGGCCACCACCAGCCCCACCCTGACCAGCCAATGCTGATGGGTCACCAGCAGCACGCCGGCTCCCGCGGCCCAGGCGGCCCCGGCCACGAGGAGCAGGACCAGCAGGGACGGCAGCCGCCGCACCGTCGCCCGCAGCGCCTCGACAGGCGAGACCCACCGGTCGACCAGGTGACCGGCGGCGATGATCACGGTCGCCGGGAACACCACCAGCTCCCCGGCGAGCGCGACCACCGCCGGCACGAGCGTCCAGACCAGCAGCGGGCCGTCGGACGTCCCGATCAGCTGGAACCGCCCGTTGACCACCGCCGCCGAGCCGCCGTTCGCCACCGCCAGCACCAGCAGGGACAGCGTGGCGAGCGGCACGTGCACCAGCACCCCGGGCAGCGCGAGCCGCACCAGGTGCCGCCCGGCGTCGAGATAGCTCCGGAACGGCACGCCGTCCTTGCGCAGCCGTTCGACGTGCTCCATCGAGCTCACGGGCCAAACGGTGACAGGGCGTTTCGCCGGTTCGCTTCCTACTTGCCGGAAATGGTCTGGGCCCGTTCAGAGCGCGAGCGCGCGGACCGCCTCCTCGTCCACGCCGATCCCCAGGCCGGGGCCGGTGGGCACGTGGGCGACGCCGTCGGTGACCGTGATGACCGGATCCGTGGCGTAGGGGCTGGTGATGAACTGCCGGCCGTTGAGGTCGACCGGCGTGTCCACGCCGAACGCGGCGAACAGGTGGAGCGAGGCGGCCAGCCCGATGTCCGACTCGGTGAGGCCCGAACCCATGATCGCCAGGCCGCAGTCCTCGGCGAGCTGGCACTGGCGCAGGGCCAGGGTCAGCCCCCCGCAGCGCTGCACCTTGGCGACGGCGACGTCGATGGCGTCGAGCCGGACGAACGTCGCCAGGTCGCTCGGATGGCGCAGGCTCTCGTCCACGGCCACCGGGATGGGACTGGCGTCACGCAGGCGGCGCAGGCCGGCGACGTCGTTGGACGGCAGCGGCTGCTCGAAGACGGCCACGTCCAGGCCGGCCAGGCGCCGGGCCACCCGGAGCGCGGCGGCGGCCGTGTAGCCCTGGTTGGCGTCCACCCAGAGCACGGCGTCGGGGGCGGCGGCGCGCACGGCCTCCACGATGGCCACGTCCTCGTCCTCGGTGTGCAGGCCGACCTTGACCTTGACGTGGCGGTAGCCGAGCGCGCGGCCCTCGGCCACCGAGTCCGCGGCCACGGCGGCCGACTCGGTGGCCACGATCCAGGCCAGCTCGATGGTGTCGCGCCTGCGCCGGCCCCACAGCTCGCCGAGGGAGAGTCCGAGGCTGCGGGCGTAGGCGTCGTGGCAGGCCACGTCGACCGCGGCGCGCGCCAGCGGCATGCCGATCGAGAAGCCCTTGCTGATCGTACGGTCGAAGGCGCGGCAGAGCCCGTCCAGGTCCCACAGCGGACGGCCGACAGCCGCCGGGGACAGGTAGTTCTCGATGGTGGAGACGATGGACTCGGTGGTCTCGTACGTCCAGGAGGGGATCGGGGTGGCCTCGCCCCACCCGATGGCCCCGTCGTCGGCGGTGATCTTGACCAGGACCCTGACGGCCGGCCGGCCGCCCTGGACGACGGACCCGCCCGCCACCGCGAAGTCGCGCAGCGAGGGCAGGCCCACGGTGAAGGTCTCGACGCGTGCTATCCGGTTCACGTGATTCAGTACCATTCGGACTTGTCGACCAGATTGATCAGTTCCCGCCCGGCCACGAAGCGCCGGGCGTTCTCCAGCAGTACGGCGAAGCGCCGCTCCTCGCCATGCGGCCCCACGCCCCCCACGTGCGGGGTGATGAGCACGTCCGGACGTTTCCAGAGAGGATGGTCGGCGGGAAGCGGTTCGGTCTCGAAGACGTCCAGGGCCGCGCCGGCCAGGCGCCCTTCGGCCAGGGCGGCCGTCAGGTCGTCGAGCCGCACGATGGGCCCGCGGCCGATGTTGACGACGTACGCCCCGGGCTTGGCCAGCGCCAGCCGCCGCGCGTCCAGCAGGCCCTCGGTGGCCGGGGTGTGCGGAACGGTCAGGATGACCAGGTCCGCCTCGGGAAGCAGCCGGTCGAGGGCGTCGGCCGGCAGCACCTCGGCGAAGCCCGGCACGGGGCCGCCGCGCCGGGCGTCCACGCCCACCACCCTGGTGCCGAACGCCGCCAGCAGCCTGCCGACCTCGGCCCCGACCGCGCCCACCCCCACCACCAGGGCCGTCGACTCGCCCAGGGAGAGCACGGCGCCGGGGTCCCAGTCGGGCGCCCAGCGCGCGCGGGCCTGGTCGCGGACGTACCTGGGCAGGCCCCTGGCCAGCGCGAGCACGAGCGCCAGCGCGTGCGCGGCCACGTGGTCGGTGTAGGTGTCGCGCATGTTGGTGACCTGCACGGGGTGCGCGACCAGGGCCGGATGGTAGAAGCCCGGAGGCGGCCCGGCCTGCGGGGCCTGCAGCCAGCGCAGCCGTCGGGCGTGCGCCAGCAGGTCCGCGGGCAGCGTGCCGTAGGCGGCGTCGGCCTCCGCGAGCGCCCGCGCCGCCTCCTCCCGGGTGCCCGGCTGCAGCACGACGAGCTCCGGCACCGCCTCCTCCAGCCTGGCCCGCCAGCCCGCGGTGGCCGGATCGTGCGGCGGCAGCAGCACCAGGGTGGTTCTGCTCATGCCCTCAGCGCCAGGGCGGACTCGGTGATCTCGTACAGCAGCGGCTCTCCCGCCACGTAGCGGGCGAGCTCCTCGGCCATCGCCTGCCCGTGGCGGCGCCGCTCGTGGCCCAGGCTGCCCGCCACGTGCGGGGTGACGACGATGTTGGGCATCGTGAACAGCGGCGACCCGGCGACGGGCGGCTCCGGGTCGGTGACGTCGAGGACGGCGAACAGGTCGGTCCGCCGGCCCAGCACGTCCACGAGCGCGGCCTCGTCGACGAGGCCGCCGCGCGCCGTGTTGATCAGGGTGGCGTCGGGTTTCATCGACTCGAGCAGCTCGGTGCCGACCAGGCGCTGCGTCTCAGGGGTGAGCGGCGAGTGCAGGCTGACCACGTCGGAGGTGGCGAACAGCTCCTTCAGGCCGACGAGGCGCACTCCGAGCTCCGCCGCCTGCGCCGGGTCGGCGTACGGGTCGTAGGCCTGCACGTCGAGGTGGTGATGGGCGAGCAGCCGCGCCGTGGCCCGGCCCGTGGCGCCGAGCGAGACCAGCCCGACCACCGCGTCGTAGGCCCCGATCTCGGGCCCGCGCGGGGCGGTGGCCGCGGCGGCGCGCGCGGCCAGCACGTAGCGCCAGCCGTGCTTGAGCGCGTACAGGATCTGCGAGAGGGCGAACTCGGCGACCGGCTCGGCGTTGGCCGTGGCCGCCGAGGTGACCCGCACTCCCCTGGCCCACATCTCCGGGGTGACCATCCCCTTGATGGAGCCCGCGCCGTACAGCACCAGCGAGAGCCTGGGCGCGGCGGCGAGCAGGTCGGCGTCCAGCTTGGGCGCGCCCCAGCCGGTCACCAGCACGTCGAGGTCGGCGAGCACGTCCGGGGTGACCCGGTCGGCGGTGAGCAGGGGCGAGGCGATGGTCAGGTGCCGCTCGATCGCCTCCCTGGCCTGGGGGCCGTAGACGTCGTCGAAGCGGTTCGGGTCCATCACGTACAGCCCGTTCAGCATTGCCTCTCCTTCACGCGAGCCGCCGCCCGCACGCTGGCCAGGCGGGCAGGCGAGCCCAACCCGGCGTGGTAGTAACGTAGCTGCCGCGCTCCCCCTGCGATGAGGTCGGCGGCAAGTGCCGGGATCCGGGCGTGCCCGTCCTCCAGCACGGTCAGGTTGGCGACGATGGGCACCTCGGTGCGGCTCGCCGCGGCCTTCACCTGGGCGAGTGCCGCCTCCTCCGGGCCCCAGCACTTGAGCACGTACGCGTCGACCGGCGCGTCGAAGGAGGCCAGGTCGATCCCCACGTCGGGGCCGGTGACCTGAGGGTCGTCGGTGGCCATGAGCAGCAGCTCGCGGCCGCCGGCCGGCGCCGCCGCGGCGCGGACCAGGCCGGCGATGACCCCGCCGCGATGATCGTAGATGGCCTGGGCGCGCTCGTGGCCGAGCGCGTCGCCCAGGCTCTCCCCGGCGGGGACGCCCCGCTGGAGTTCACCGTCCACGGCGGCGCGCACGTCGCGCGCCAGCTCCTCGGCGTCCAGGCCGCGCTCCGCCAGCCCGCTCCGGCAGGCCGGGCAGAGGCAGAGCGACAGGAGCGCCCTGCCGCAGGCGGACAGGTGGGCGCCGGAGGTCTTCTCGTGGTGGCCGGCATGCTCGGCGCCCAGCCAGCCGCACGCCTCCAGCATCAGGGCGGGCACGTCGTACTGCTCGCAGACCTCGCTCACGAGGGTGAGCGCGTAGTCGTGGACGGCGGGCTGGGCGGGGCAGAGCGCGTAGGGGTAGGACTCGCCGTAGGCGTTCCTGACCGTCAGGTCGGGCGCCTCGCGGCCCAGCACCGAGGAGTGCGTGAGCACGATCCAGGCCTCGGCCCGCAGCCCGGCCCCCGCCAGCGCGGCCAGCGCCGTCCCGAACCGGTCCTCGTCCGGCACCCCCCAGCTCGGCGGGTACGGCTTGAGCCGCCCGCGCCAGCGGTCGGGACGCAGCCGGAAGTAGGCCGCCGCGTGGTCGGCCTGCACGATGCGGTGGTGCGGATGCCACGGGGTGGTGGCCCGGACCGAGTGGTAGGCCGCCTGCAGGGTCACCGTGCTCACGCCGAGCCCGGCGATGCGCTCGGCCGCCGCGGGGTCGCCCACGAGGTCCCAGGTGTAGGCGAACGCGCCGTGCCTGATCTTCAAGCGGACTGTCACCCCTTCGTGGCGCCGGCCAGGCCGCGCGTGAAGTAGTTCTGGAAGAAAAGGAAGATGGCCAGCATCGGCAGGAACGAGATCGTCATCCCGGCGGCGAACCCGGTCCAGTCGGTGGCGTGCTCGCCCTGGAAGGAGAGCATCCCGACGGCGAGGTTCTGCAGGTCGGGCTGGCCGAGGGTGAACACCAGCGGGATGTTGAACTCGTTCCAGCTGCTGATGAACTGGAAGATGACCACCACCGCGATGACCGGTTTGGCCAGCGGGAGGATGAGGCCGAACGTCTTGAGGAAGCCGGCCCCGTCCAGCTTGGCCGCCTCGAACAGGTCGCTCGGGACGCTGGAGAAGAACCCGACGAACAGCAGGACGTAGAGCGCGCCCGCGCCGCCGGACATGGCCAGGATGACGCCGGCCCGCGTGTTCAGCAGGCCGAGGTTCTCGATCAGCACGAACTGCGGGACGATGATCGAGGCGACCGGGATGAACAGGGTCCCCACGATCATCCGGTAGAGCAGGGTGCGGCCGGGGAACTCGTACCTGGCCAGCACGTAGCCGCACAGGGCCGCCTTGACCAGCTCGACGAGGGTCGAGGCGACCGAGTAGAGCACCGTGTTGAAGAAGTATCCGGAGAAGCCGGCGTTGACCCAGGCGCGGACGAAGTTGTCGAAGTTCAGCTGGTCGGGCACGAGGCTCGCGCCGCTGGTGAACATCCCGGCCTGGGTCTTGAACGCGGCCGAGATCGTCCACAGGAACGGGTAGACCCACACGAGCCCGATGACCAGCAGGATCGGCAGGGCGATGAGGTTGGCCCGCGTCCTGTGGCTGCGCCGGGCGGCCTGGTCGATCCCGGGGGTCTTGGTGATCGCCGCCATCAGACGCCGTACTCCTTCCTGAGCCGCTGGGCCCGGCGGACCGCGACGCCCTGGGCGGAGACCAGCACGAAGGCGATGACGGAGAACAGCAGCGCCGCGGCCGAGGCGTAGCCGTAGGCGAACGGCACCGAGCCGAAGGCGTTCTGGTAGATGAAGTAGGACACCACGTACGTGCTGGTGCCCGGGCCGCCCGCGGTGAGGGTGACGACCAGCCCGAAGACGTGCATGGCGTTCACGATGCCGAGCAGGGCGATGATCACGGCGACCGGCCGGATCATCGGCAGCGTGATGCGGGTGAGCTTCATCCACTCGCCCGCGCCGTCGATGTCGGCCGCCTCGTAGACCTCCTCCGGCACGTTCTGCAGCGCCGCGATCCAGTAGATCATGTACTGGCCGAAGATCTGCCAGACGGAGACGAGCACGAGCACGAGCAGCGCGCTCCACCGGTTGGCGAACACGTCGAACCCCTGGTCGACCAGGCCGAGGTCGCGCAGGATGGCGTTCAGGGCGCCGTTGGACGGGTTGAGCAGGTAGGTGAAGACCAGGCCCGCCATGGCGACGGGGATGATGAGCGGCGCGAAGAACAGGGTCCGGAAGAACCGCTTGCCGCGCAGCCACTTGCGGGTGAGCACGATCGCCGCCAGCAGCGAGATCGGGAGCTTGATGACGGTGGTCAGCAGGGCGAAGATCAGCGTGTTGACCACCGAGAGCCAGAACAGCGGGTCGACCAGGATCGAGCCGTAGTTGGCGCCCCCGACGAAGCGGTCGATCGGGCCGATGCCCGACCAGTCGAAGAAGGAGTAGTAGATCGTCGCGGCCAGCGGCCAGAGGGTGAAGCCGAGGTAGAGCAGGAGGAAGGGGGCCAGGAAGACGACCAGCCAGACCCTGTCGAAGCCGCGGACGCGCTCGCGGGAGTGATCGGCGCGTTCGGGCACCCGCTCGGCGGGCGACCGGTCCCTGTCCGTCACCCTCTCCCTACCTGGGGCGGGGGCGGTGGTTGTCATGGATGTCCTCACGAGGGAGAAGGGGACGCCGTCCGGTCAGTCCTTGTACATGTCCTTGGTGTAGTCCTTGGTGTAGTCCCAGTCGGGGAAGGTGTAGCAGTCCATCGACACCTTCAGGCCGCTGGCGGCCTCCTGCTTGAGCCCCTCCTCCAGGGCGGTCTGGCGCTGCTTGACGATGGCGGCGCCCACCGACTCCAGCGACTGGCCGCTGACCAGCGCCTCGCCCATGGCCTCCCACTCCGCGTCGGGGGTCTTCGCCAGCGCGTTGACGTACGCCTTGGACTTGGCGATGTCGGGGCACTTGAGCAGCGGCACGGGAAGCTGGACCCGGTAGCCCGGCTGGCCGCCGATCTGCATGATCTGCTTGAGCGCCGGGTCGGTGACCATCTTCTGGTTGTCGACGTAGGCCAGCGTGCCGAAGGCGTTCTTGTAGTACTGCTTGACGAAGTAGCCGTTCGGGTCGGTCATCCATTGGATGAACGTCCACATGGCGTCGGGGTTCTTGGTCTGCGAGCTGACCCAGTACTTGTTGGTGTCGTACTTGCGGCCGGCCGCGCCGGTCTGCCCGTCGTCGGGGTTGAGGCGGGGCGCCACCACGTACTTGTCGCTGGTGAAGCCCTGGCTGGCCCACACGCTCGGCAGCCAGGTGCCGTCGAAGAAGATGCCGGCCTGGTCGGCGGCGAACTGCTGGCGGGAGAAGTTCTTGTCGTTGGTGCCCGGCGCCAGGTATCCGGCCTTCTTGAGCTCCTGGATGAAGGAGAAGGTCTTCACCTGTCCGGGCTCGGTCAGGTCGAACTTGCCGGTCTTGTAGTCGAAGAACTCGTCCGTCGAGACGCTGCTGATCATCGCGTACCAGATCCGCTGCATGTCCGGGCCCTTGGTGGGGGCGGCGATGCACTCGGCCTTGGTCTTGGCCTTGATCTGCGCGCAGGTGTTCTTGAGGTCGGTCCAGGTCTTGGGCGGGTTGTTGACGTCCAGCCCGGCCTGCTGGAAGACCTGCTTGTTGAGGAACATGTAGCCGGAGCCCCAGTAGAGGTTCTCCGAGAACGGGAAGCCGTACGTCTTCCCGTCCTGCACGTTGATGCCCTCCAGGAACGACCCTTCCGGCCAGCGCTTGGTGAAGTCGGCGGGGACGGTGCCGCTCGGGCTGAGCGGGCTGATCCACTTCTGGTCCAGCAGCTGGGACAGCCCGGTCGCGTTCCAGTAGAACATGTCCGGCGCCTGGTTGCTCTGGAAGGCCAGAGGCAGGGTCTTCATGTAGTCGGCCTGGGTGATCGAGCGCCATTCGATCTTGATGTTGGGATGTTCCTTGGTGAACTGCGCGCCGATGTCCTTGTGGAAGTTCACCTGTTCGGCGGAGAAGTCCCAGATCTGCAGCGTGGTCTGCGAACCACTGCCGCCGCCGCGGCCGTCGCTCGACGTGCCGCACGCCGCCACGAGCAGCGATGCCAGGATCGCGGTGATCGCCGCGGGCCGATGGAGTTTCATGAAGCCCTCCCGAGAGACGGAGGTCAGAGGGGTGCCGGGCATCGGGTAAGCGCTTGCCCGAGAGGTGGGTCCGAGAGTAACCCCGGTCACAGGCCGATTCAAGACTTGTGAGAAAGCGGTTTCAGATCGATGCTCGGTCCTGACACCTGTCCGTCGACGACCCCTGCCGCCAGACATATGCTGGTTTGCCTGGCGTTTTTCGGCGGCGTGCGCCGATAAGATCACGAGATCGGCGCGCCGGAAAAATCTCTACAAGCGCTTTCAGACTTCGGGAGTACGTGTGCGCCTGCTCGCCTTCACCAAGCCCTTCGGCCCGATCGACCCCGCCCGGCTGGCCGAGACGGTGGCCTCGGTGGGCGCCGACGGCGTCGACCTCGTCGTGCGCGAGGGCCAGACGGTCAGCCCCGCCGACCCGGGCGGCATCGCCGTCGTCGCCGCCGAGCTCCAGCGCCGCGGTCTCACCCTCGACGTCGTCACCACCGACCTGCTCGACGCCGACGCGGACGCCGAACGGATCATCGCGGCCTGCGGCGAGAGCGGCGTCCCGCTCATGCGGGTGGGCTTCTACCGCTACGACCCCGCCGCCGGATACCGCCGCCAGCTGGCGCAGTCCAGGGCCGCGCTGTCCCGCCTGGCCGCCGTCGCGGCCCGGCACGGCGTGCGGCTGGCGGTCCAGTTGCATCACGGTACGATCCATCCATCCGCCTCGCTCGCCCTCGCGCTCGCAGGCGACCTGGACGACGTCCGCTTCTACGCCGACCCCGGAAACCAGGCCAAGGAGGGCAGCGAGGCATGGGCGCTCAACGTCGACCTGCTGGGCGATCGGATGGCCTGCATGGGAGTGAAGAACGCCGTCTGGCGCTCCACCGCGGACGGCTGGGTGTGCGAGTGGCAACCGTTCGCGGACGGAGGCGTGGTCCCCTGGCCGGAGATCGTCCCCGGGCTGCGCGCACGCGGCTACGCCGGAGTGCTGTCGCTGCACGTCCACTACCCGGCGGCCGACCCGGTGGCGGCCGTACGGCGGGATATTGATCATCTACGCGGGCTGCTCGGCTGACGGGCGCTCCACGGGGGGAGGAGGAGCGGGTGCGTAATCTGCGGCAGGGCCGCTCGGCCCGGGTGACGATCAGCGACGTCGGGGCGGCGGCGGGGGTGTCGGCCTCGACGGTCTCCCGCGTGCTCAACGGCACGGCCAAGGTCGACCCGTCGCTGGCGGCGCGCGTCCACGACGCGGTCAGGCAGCTGGGCTACCGGCCCAACGCCGCGGCGCAGGGGCTGGCCCGCGGGGAGTGGGGCACCATCGGCGTGCTGGTCCCCAACCTGGCCAACCCCTACTTCCCCGACGTGCTCAAGGCCGTCTCGGCCGTCGCCCGCTCCCACGGCCGCCGCGTCATGGTCATGGAGTCCGACGACGACCCCTCGGTCGAGCAGGACCTGGTCGAGGACCTGATGCGCAGCTGCGACGGGGTGCTGCTCTGCTCCTCCCGCATGGAGCGCTCGGACCTGGCCGTGCTGACCGCCCGGGACCACCCGCTCGTCCTGCTCGACCGGATCGTCCCCGGCATCGCCGCGCCCGCGGTCTCCGCCGACTTCTTCGGCGGGATGATGCTGATCTGCGGCCACCTGGCGCAGCTGGGCCACCGCCGGGTCGCCTACCTGAGCGGGCCCGAGGTGTCCTGGGCCAACGCCGAACGGATCAGGGCGCTGGAGGCGGCCAAGGCGTTCGGCATCTCCGTCACGATCCTGCCGTGCGGGTCCACCGCCCGCTCCGGGTACGACGCCGCCGCCGAGGTGGCCGGCACCGGCGCCACCGCGCTCACCAGCTACAACGACCTGGTGGCCCTGGGGGCGGTGACCCGGATGCGCGAGCTCGGGGTACGCGTCCCCGAGGATCTGTCGGTGGTCGGGTTCGACGACATCGCGCTGGACCACGTGGCGCACACGAGCCTGACCACGGTGTCGGTGCCCCGCGGGCAGCTCGGCAGGCAGGCGGCCGAGATGCTGGAGTCCCTCATGACCGAGGGGCACGACGGGGAGCCGGTCTACCTGCCGATGGAGTTGCACGTCCGCGACAGCACGGCGCCGCCCCACGGTTGACAAGTGCGGGCGGCGGCGGGAAACCTGTCTTCCTGAAAGCGCTTTCCAGCGGAGGAGAGAGAACCCGTGGACACCGACGACCGCGCAGGGCGGCCCGGCAGCGACCGAGACGACCTGCGACAGCAGGTCCTGGACCTGGTTGCACCATTGACCACCAGATTCAGCGCGGGCGGGGGGCGGCTGCGGCTGGGGTTCAACACGGCGCACTACGACCAGGCCGCCTCCGAGCTGGAAGCGTTTGCGCGCCCGCTGTGGGGGCTGGCGCCGCTGGCGGCCGGCGGCGGGGCCTTCGACCACTGGGACCTCTGGCGCGCCGGGCTCGCCGCCGGGACCGACCCCGAGCACCCCGACTACTGGGGCGCGGCCTTCGACCGCAACCAGCGGCTGGTCGAGACCGCCGCCATCGGCCTGGCGCTCGCGCTGGTCCCCGAACAGGTCTGGGACCCGCTGACCGGCCCGCAGCGCGACACGGTGGCCGCCTGGCTGCGGCACGCGGTCACCGTGGAGCCCAACGACAACAACTGGCTGTTCTTCCCGGTCATGGTCGGACTCGGGCTCGACCGCGTCGGCGTCGCCCACGACCGCGACGCCAACACGGCCCGGCTCGACCGGCTGGAGGAGTTCGACCTCGGGCGCGGGTGGTACACCGACGGGCCCAAGTGGCAGCGCGACTACTACATCCCGTTCGCCATGCACTACTACGGCCTCATCTACGCGGCGCTCGGCGACGACCAGGCCAGGGCGGGGCGCTTCCGCGAGCGGGCCGCGGCCTTCGCCCACGACTTCCAGCACTGGTTCACCAGCGAGGGGGTCGCCGTCCCGTTCGGCAGGAGCCTGACCTACCGCTTCGCGCAGTCGGCGTTCTGGGGGGCGCTGGCCTTCGCCGGGGTCGAGGCGCTGCCCTGGGAGGTGACCAAGGGCCACCTGCTGCGGAACCTGCGCTGGTGGGGCCGGCAGCCCATCCGCGACACCGCCGGCCTGCTCACCATCGGCTACGGCTATCCCCAGCCGCACCTGGCCGAGCAGTACAACGCGCCCGGCTCGCCGTACTGGGCCATGAAGGCGTTCCTGCCGCTCGCCCTGCCGGCCGAGCACCCGTTCTGGGCCGCGAAGGAGGCCGACGCGCCGCCGCTGCCCGAGGTCAGCACCCAGCCGGAGGCGGGCGTGGCGCTGCTGCGCTGCGAGGAGGGACGGCACGTGGTGCTGCTGAGCGCGGGGCAGCACGCCCCGTGGATGCGGCACGGCGCGGCCAAGTACGCCAAGTTCGCCTACTCCACGCGGTTCGGCTTCAGCGTGCCCGCCGGGACGCTGGGCCTCGAACAGGGCGCCTTCGACAGCACGCTGGCGCTCAGCGAGGACGGCGAGCACTGGCGGCCGTGCGAGCTGCCGTACGACGTCTCCGCCTCCGACGGGGTGCTGCATTCCCACTGGGCGCCCTGGGACGACGTGGAGATCGAGACCTGGCTGGTGGCGCTGCCCCCGTGGCACGTGCGGGTGCACCGGATCAGGACCGGGCGGGCGCTGCGCACGGCCGAGGGCGCCTTCGCCGTCGACCGGGACCTGCCGCCGGCCCGGGTCGACACCGGCCCCGGACGGGCCAGGCTCGACTCGCCGAACGGCCTGTGCCTGATCGAGGACCTGTCCGGCGGGCGGGAGGGCGTCCTCGTCACGGCCCTGCCCGGCACCAACGTGTTCGCCCCGCGCACCACGATCCCCACGCTGACGGGCGAGCTGCCGCCCGGCGAGCACCTGCTGGCCTGCGCGGTCATCGGCCTGGAGGCGACGGAGGGCGGCGAGTGGCCGGCGCCTCCCACGTGGGACGCCGTCGAGCCGCTGCTCGGCACCTGAGCACCGGCCGCGCGGGTCGGGCTCAGGGGCCGAGCGCTCCTGAGCGCCCGGCCGCGCGGACCGGGGTCACACGGCGATGGGGAGGTCCGCGCGCTGGTGCAGGGCTTCGGCGGCGTTGATGAGCATGCTCGTCGCATGGCCGAGCAGGGGGTTGGGATCGGTGGCGCGGCACACGGTGAAGACCCTGCGGACCTGGGAGGGGTCGCCGAGCCGGAACACGCACACGTCGCGCGACTCGATCATCGCCAGCTCCGGCACGATCGCCACCCCGAGCCCCTTGCGTACGAGCTCGAAGGGCAGGTTGTAGTCGTTGGTGCGGAACAGTACGTCGGGGTCGAAGCCGCTGGCCGCGCAGATGTGCGACAGGTTGAGTGAGGCGTCCATCCCCTCGGTGTAGGAGATCCACCGTTCGGCCGAGAGCTCGCCGAACTGGATGCGCTTGCGGGCGGCCAGCCGGTGGCCGGTCGGCACGAGCACGTAGAGCGGCTCTTCCATGATCAACGTCATGGTCAGGTCCTTCGGCCAGTTGTGCGGCACCATGCCGTACTCGAAGACCACGGCCAGGTCGAGCCGCCCCTCGTTCACGGCCGGAATGGTCCGGTGCGGATCGCCTTCCTCGTAGCGGATGTCCACGTTGGGCCGGTCGCGCAGGAACTCGGCCAGCACGGCGGGCACCAGCCGGAATCCGGCGGACCAGAAGCTGCCGAGCCGCAGCCGGCCCCGGTGGGTGGTGGCGAAGGAACGCATCTCCTCCTCCGCCGCCTCCAGGTCGGCCAGCAGCCGGGCGGCCTTGCGAGCCAGCTCGGCGCCCGCCGCGGTGGGCCGGATGCTGCGCGGCAGGCGCTCGAACAGCTGGACGCCCAGGGTCCGCTCCAGCGAGGAGACCTGCTGCGAGATGGCCGACGGGGTGAACCCGAGGCGCTTGGCGGCGGTCCGGAGCGAACCGGTGGCGACCACCTCACGGATCGCCTGAAGCTGGGCGGGAGTAAGCATCGGCTCAACTTAACAGTCGGGCGATAAGCATCACCAGCCCGCGAGCCATCTTGAGGTGGCGCGACCGATCACCTGTGCGGCTAGCTGCGGAGGACGAGAAAGAGAATAAGGACGACTGAACAGGATGTGCACCAATGCGCATGCTCGCTTACCTTGTCGTATCCAAACGGACCCCCAATATTGGTGTTTACGGAACGTAGTAGTACCAAGCGCGAGAGGTGGTGTCCTGCGCGATGCGGTTCACCCACGCAGCCGCCGCATTCGGCCTGGCGGGACTCCTGTCCCTGACAGCTTGTTCCGGAGGAGGCGCCTCCCAGGCGGCCGCCCCGGCACAGCAGAAGAATCAGGAACTGCACGACCTGCTGCCCGACAAGATCAAGAAGAGCGGCATGCTCAACGTGGCCGCGGGCCACAACTACCCGCCGCTGGTCTTCCTCGACACCGACAACAAGTCGGTCATCGGCCTCGAACCCGAGCTGATGAAGGCCATCGGCCAGGTGCTCGGCGTCGAAGTGAGCTTCAGCCAGGCCAGCTTCGACAGCCTCATCGCCGGCGTGCAGGCCCGCCGCTACGACCTGGCCATCCAGGCGATGCTCGACAAGCCGGAACGCCGCGAGAAGGTCACCTTCGTCGACTACTTCAAGACCAGCAGCTCGCTCCTGGTCCAGGAGAAGGACGCTCAGGCGATCAAGTCGCTCGACGATCTGTGCGGGAAGACGGCGGCCGTCGAGCAGGGCACCGCCCAGGCCGACGACGCCGAGCAGCAGAAGAAGAAGTGCGCGGACGCGGGCAAGCCGGCGGTCCAGGTGCTGGTCTTCCCCGACACGGTCGGCTGCCTGCAGGCCGTCTCCACCGGCCGGGCCAACGCCTTCATCGGCGGCACGCCCACCATCACCTACCAGGCCGAGCAGTCCGGTGGCCGGATGAAGCAGGTGGGCGAGCCCTACCGCTTCCTGCCGTACGGGATCCTCGTCAACAAGGAGGACCAGAACCTCACCAAGGCCGTGCAGCAGGCGCTGCAGAAGCTGATGGAGAACGGCTCCTACGCCAAGATCCTCGACAAGTGGAAGATGTCGTCGGGCGCCCTCGACAAGGCCGTGATCAACGGCGGCGAGTCATGACCACGACCGGGCAGAGCGCACCCCCGGCGCCACGGGAGCGGATCCAGGCCGTCCCGCTCCGCCATCCGGGGCGCTGGCTGGGCGCGGCCGTCCTCGGCTTCCTGGTGATCTTCCTGCTGCAGGGCTGGCTCGCCAACCCGCGCATGGAGTGGGAGGTGGTCGGCGAGTACCTCTTCTCCCCCGCGGTATTGAGCGGGCTCGGCACCACGCTGCTGCTCACGCTGCTCGCCATGATCGTCGGCGTCGCGGGCGGCATCGTGCTGGCCGTGCTGCGCATGTCGCCCAACCCGTTGCTGGCGGCGCTGAGCGCGTTCTACATCTGGGTCTTCCGCGGCGTGCCGCTGCTGGTGCAGCTGCTGTTCTGGTACTTCCTGTCCGCGGTGGTGCCGAAGATCGGGCTCGGCGTGCCCTGGGGGCCGACGTTCTTCGAGGTCGACACCAACCTGATCATCACCCAGCTCACCGCGGCGGTGCTGGGCCTCGGCCTGCACGAGGCGGCCTACATGGCCGAGATCGTGCGGGCCGGCATCACCTCCGTCGACCACGGCCAGACGGAGGCGGCCCACGCCCTGGGCCTGACCCGCTTCCAGACCCTGCGCAAGATCATCCTTCCGCAGGCCATGCGGGTCATCATCCCGCCGACGGGCAACCAGGTGGTCTCCATGCTCAAGACCACCTCCCTCGTCTTCGCCATCGCCGTTCCGGAGCTGCTGACCTCGATCCAGGGCATCTACTCCAGGAACTTCCAGCAGGTCGCCCTGCTCACGGTCGCGTGCTTCTGGTACCTGGTGGCCACGACCGTCCTGAACGCCGGGCAGCACTACATCGAACGCAGGTTCAGCAGATGACGACCCTCATCCGCGCGGAAGGCGTGCACAAGCGGTTCGGAGCGCTCGACGTACTCAAAGGCATCGACCTGGAGGTGGCGGAGGGAGAGGTGCTGGCCATGATCGGCCCGTCGGGGTCGGGCAAGTCCACCTTCCTGCGCTGCATCAACCACCTCGAACGCATCGACGCCGGCCGCCTCTACTTCCGCGACCACCTGATCGGCTACGAGGAGCGCGACGGGAAGGTCTACGAGCTGGCGGACAAGGCGATCGCCGCCCAGCGGGTGGACATCGGGATGGTCTTCCAGCGCTTCAACCTCTTCCCGCACATGACCGCGCTCGAGAACATCATGATGGCGCCGATCATGGTCAAGAAGGAGCCGAAGGCCGAGGTGCGCGAGCGCGCCCACGCCCTGCTGGCCAGAGTGGGGCTGGCCGACAAGGCGAACAGCCGCCCCGACCAGCTGTCCGGCGGCCAGCAGCAGCGCGTCGCCATCGCCCGCGCCCTGGCGATGCGGCCCGGCCTCATGCTGTTCGACGAGCCGACCTCGGCCCTCGACCCGGAGCTCGTGGGCGAGGTCCTGGACGTCATGCGCGACCTCGTACGCGAGGACGGCATGACGATGATCATCGTCACCCACGAGATGGGATTCGCCCGCGAGGTGTGCGACACCATCGTCTTCATGGACGACGGGGTCGTCGTGGAGTCCGGGCCTCCCGCCGCCGTGCTCGGCGACCCCCGGCACGAGCGCACCCGGGCATTCCTCAGCAAGGTCCTCTGACTCCCTCGAAGGAAAGATATCCACGTGTCCCGCGTCATCGTTCTCGGCGCCGGAGTGCTCGGTGCCTCCGTCGCCTACCACCTGGCCGTCGCAGGGGCTCAGGTCGTCGTCATCGAGGCCGGCGGCCCCGCCGCCGGAACCTCCAGCGCGACCTTTTCCATGGACGTCACCCACCTGAAGACCCCGCGCGCCTACTACGAGCTGAACCGCGCCAGCGCCGCCCTGCACGCCACGCTGGCCGAGGAGCTCGGGGGCCTGTCGTGGCGGCACCCCATGCCCGCCATCCAGTGGGGCGACAGCGAGGAGAGCCAGCGGGGGCTCAGGGAGCGGGCCGTCCGGCTCAAGTCCTGGGGACATCCCTGCCGCATCGCCGACCCGTCCGAGCTGCGCGAACTCGCCCCCGCCGTCGACCCTGCGGCGTGCACGGCGAGCGAACTCGTGGTCCACGACCAGAGCGCGTGGTACGACGCCCCGCTCTTCGTCCAGCGCCTGCTCGATCGTGCCGCCACGCTCGGCGCCGACATCAGGTACGGCCTGCGCGCGCAGGCGCTGATCCGCCACGGCGACGCGGTCACCGGTGTCGAGACCGGCACGCGGCGCTGGGAGGCCGACTGGGTGGTCAACTGCACCGGCCCGGACGCCGACCGCATCGCGGCCCTGGCCGGCGCCGACCTGCCCATGACCCGGATCCCCGGGCTGGTGGGCGAGAGCACCCCGGTCCCCGGCCTGCGGCTCGACGCCATCCTGGCCACGCCCGAGGTGGACCTGCGCCCCGCCCCCGGGGACCGGATCTGCTCCATCTCCTGGCCCGTGGACGCGCTGCTGCCCGGCCAGAGCGACGACGCCCTGGCCGAACGGCTGCACGCCGGCGGCCAGCGGGTCCTTCCCGCGCTGCGCGCCGCCCGGCTGGCCGGCGTACGCCTCGGCGTGCGGCCCGTGCCGGCGGACGGCCTGCCGCTGGCGGGCACGCATCCCGACGTCCCCGGCCTCTATCACCTCGTCACCCACAGCGGCGTCAACCTGGCACCCGAGCTCGGCCGGCTCGCGGCCCAGGAGATCATCGACGGTGAGGGCGCCGGGCTCGCCGGATACCGCATCACGCGTGGCGTCGCGGCCTCCGTACAGGACGAGAGCCTGACCCTCATGACCACCCGCTGACCCCGCCCGAGGCCGCATGCGCAGTGTGCGGCCTCGGGGGCGGCATCTGGGGGTTACCCCAGCACCGCCTCGTCCTCGCAGCGCACCGTGACCAGCGCGAAGAACACGTGCGTACGCGCATCCTGGGAGACCACCGACTCGAACACGTCGCACGCCGTGAATCCGTGGACGAGCGCGTTCTGCCTGGCGGCGTTCTCGGCGTCAGCGAGCGCCGTGTCCTCCGCGACTCCCCTGCCGAAGCCATCGAACAGCGCGCCGCTCTGGGCGTAGGCGGTGGTGGTGACGGTGACGCTCGCGGTGACCAGCGCGGCCGCGACCAGCAGCTTTTTCATCAGGTACGACATGGGAGCTCCTCATGGCTCATCGGTGGGTCTACACCCGATGGGCGTTCCATCCCGTTCCACGCGCCGACCGAGAAGGACCGCGTTCGCCCGGAACGCCGTGGGGGCCTACTCGGCTTCGGCCGGTGAATCGGCCTCGACGGGCGCCGGCTGGACGGCGAGCTCTCCGTAGGTCCTGATCCGGACGGGCGGGAGCGACCGTAGCCGGGCGGGTCTGATTCGTGAGGTGTCGAAGCCGTCGGGCCAGGCGGTGGTCTCGTCGAAGACCACGCGTTTCAGCGAAGCACCGGTCAGGACGGCGCCGGTCAGCGTGGCGCCACGGAGGTCGCCGTAGTCCAGGCGCGCGCCGCGCAGGTTCGCGTTCCGCAGGTCGGCCTTGCTCAGGTCGGTGGCGCGCAGGTCGATGCCCTCGGCGATCACTCCGGTCAGGACCGCGTCGCGCAGGTCGGCCTGGTAGAGGATCGCGTCGGCGAGGACCGCCCCGGCCAGCCGTACTCCGGTGAGATCCGCGCGAGTCAGGTCGGTGCCGACGAAAGAGGCTTCGGTCAGATCGCTGAAATGGAAGTCCGCGTCGCGCAGCCGTGCGGAGGCGAGGTCGGCCTTGGGCAGGACCAGGCGGTCGAGGTGGAGCACCTGGTCCCGGACGGTGTCCCGGCGGCCGAGGACAGTCAGTGCCGCGTGGATGTCCGGGGCGCGCAGGGAGAGGTTGACGGAGGCCGCAGTGGCGGCGTGACGCGCGTGCCGGGTGTCGCGTTGCGGATCGCAGGCTCGGTTGCGGACGAACGCGGAGAGGATCTCCCCGATGGTCCGGCGGTCGGCCGTGGAGGAGCGGGAGATGCGTTCCAGGGCGTAGATGCCGCCCAGCCGGACGTCCACGCTCGGGTCGCCCAGATGCGCTATGGCGGCAGCGAAGGACTCGGTCGTCTGCCCGTGCCGGCTGAGCTGGAGCTGGCGCCAGGTGAGATAGGCGCCGATCAGCAGCACCAGGCCGCCGACGCCCTGGAGCAGGGCGGTGCGGATGTTGTTCACGGCGGTGGCGTAGTCGGCCGGTGGCTTTGCCGTGCCCAGGTCCCATGCGAGCAGGTAGCGGGGAAGGAAGAGGGCACCGGCCAGGGCGCCGAGTCCCAGGAGCGCGCTGAGGAATAAGGGCCCCGAGATCCGGTACCCCCAGGAGGGGCCGACGCGTGCGATCTTGTCTGTTCGCACGGGATGTCCGGGCAGAGGAGGCGTGTGATCTTCGATGCTGCCTCTGCCAAGGCCTCCGAATGGCTTCTTCATCTGTCCGGCGACTCTCCGATCGTGCGGCGCGGCTTCGGCCGTTCCGGCCGGCCCGTCACCCGCTACGACTATGGCCACCTTCGCCGCCGACCTCAACACGCCGGCGGCGGAGCTGGACCCGCACCGGGGCTACTGCTCGCCCTGGGACAGGTGGGCCTTGGCGTCGTCGTAGGACGCGTCACCGCTCGCCCCGGCGGGCCGGTAGACCAGGTACAGCACGCCCGTCTCGAACGTCTCGGACTTGATCAGTTCCAGCGGGACGGAGTTCTCCCCCTCGTCGAACAGGCGCTCGCCCTTGCGTACGGCGATCGGGTGCACCAGCAGGTGCAGCTCGTCCAGCAGCCCCGCGGCCAGCAGCTGGCGGACCACCGACACCGAGCCGCTGATGGCGATGCGGCCGCCCTGCTCCTTCTTCAACGCGGTCACGGCCTCGACCAGGTCACCCTGGAGCAGCTCGGAGTTCCGCCAGGTGAACTCCAGGGGCTGGCGCGACACGACGATCTTCCGCGCGTCGCCGAGCGACTTCGCGAAGTCCGCGTCCTCGCCGCCCGCGGCCTCCCGCTCCGGCCACGCTCCGGCGAAGCTGTCGTACGTCTTGCGCCCCAGGAGCAGGGTGTCGGCCGTCTGCGCCGTCACGGCGGCGCCCATCTCGTCGTTGAAGTACGGGAAATGCCACTGGGCCGGCTCCTCCACGACCCCGTCGAGCGAGATGAACAGGCTTGCAGCGATCGTCCTCATGATGGCCTCCAGGGAAGGGGCGGAGCCGTCCGGCCCAGCCGCTCTGATGTCCTGTAGCCTCGCGGAACCACCTTACGGATCTCTTAAGGTCTCCCTTTGGGGAGCGGAAACGGGTGGGCGACCGGCCCCGTCCACTATCCGGACGCCACGACCTCGCCGGACGTGACCTGAGGAGGGTTCGGAAACAGGGAGGAAAGGCGCTCCCGCACGAAGTCCGCAGCCCTCTTGGTGGATTCCTCGGCTCCGGCTTGATCTTCGAAGACGCTGGTGGAGAGCATCACCCCGTCCCCGGCGTCCACCCAGAAGTACGCCACGAAGCCGGGGATCGGCTGGATGAGCGGCACGAACTCCTCACTCACCAGGCGTCCGGCCTCGGCGGGATCGGTGACCCCCTCGTACCGCCGTACCATTGCGTACATCGCCGACCTCCTCATGGGGGCCAAGATCGCCCCAATGAGGGAGGAACTACCCTCGTCATGGGCCCTGTGAAGCCAAGGGCCGGTAAGGAATGAGCACACTCAGGATCGCTCGATCGGCGCCCGACGGCCTGACACCTGATGAAGCAGAGAAGATGACCACGCAGACCCACCACGTCGACCACGAGCTCATCCAGGCGGCGGCGCACGTCGCCCGCACTCGCTGCCGGGGTGACAACCACACCATGGCAGCCGCGGCCCGCGCCCGGGACGGCCGGATCATCACCGCGGTGAACGCCTACCACTTCACGGGAGGACCCTGCGCCGAGCTGGTCCTCATCGGCGCGGCAGCCGCTCAGGGCGCCTACGAGCTGGACACCATCGTCGCCGTGGGCGACCGCGACCGAGGCGTCGTCCCCCCGTGCGGCCGCTGCCGTCAGGTCCTCCTCGACTACTTCCCCGCCCTCAAGGTCATCGTCGGCAAGGACGACCGCGTCCGGACGGTCCTCATCACCGACTTGCTCCCCGAAACCTACGTCTGGGCCGACCACCAGCTCGACGCCGAGTGAGCCGCCCACTCAGCGGCGGGCAGGGGTGGCGGGTACGAAATGGTCGTGGCCGAGCACGCGTAGCAGGCTCAGATGGTCGATCGCGGAGGTTCCCGGCGCAGGGGTGAAGATGATGAGCCGCTGGTCCTCGGCGGGGCTGAGCAGGGTCTCGCAGTGCAGGTCGATGGGGCCGACGGCGGAATGGGCGAGCCGCATCCGGCTGGAGCGCCGGACCGCCACCTCGTGCAGGTCCCACAGCCTGGCGAACTCCTCGCTCGCGCCCCGGAGCCGGCCGACCAGGCGGGTGGAGGGTTCGTCGCCGCCCCGGCGGGCATAGGAGGCCCGCAGGTCGGCGACGTGGCCCCGGCTGAGCGCGTCGCGCTCGTCCGGGTGGAACGCCCGGCGCATCGAAGGGTCGGTGAACCAGCGCCAGACGAAGTTGCGGTCCTGTTCACGGACCGAGCACAGGCATCCGAGCAGCGCGTCCGCCATGTGGTTGCGCGCGAGCAGGTCGCCGAGGTCGTTGGTGATGTGCGCCGGAGTATCGGTGAGCTGGTCGAGGAGGTGGAGCAGGCCGGGGCTGACGTGGTCGTGGGCCAGCCGGCCGCTCGGCGGACGGTGGCCGGACAGCAGATAGAGGTGATCGCGCTCGTCATCGGTCAGCCGGAGCGCGCGGGCCAGCGCGGCGAGGATCTGTGGTGAGGGCTGGGGGCTGCGTGCCTGTTCCAGGCGCATGTAGTAGTCGGCCGACATACCCGCGAGCTGGGAGACCTCCTCGCGGCGCAGGCCGGGGGTGCGACGGCGGGGCCCGGCCGACAGTCCCACTTCCTGGGGGCGCAGCCGTTCCCGGGAGCGGCGCAGGAAGTCGGCGAGCTGGGCGCGGTCCATGTCCATGGACCCATGATTGCCCAGCTCCAGGCCGGGTGGCGGGCCCGAGGATAGGACCGCTGATCCTAGGGAGAGCCGTCCGATTCCACCTTTCGCCGGCCGTTGGCAACGTGATCTGTGTACGGAATCAACACGAGCCAGGGAGGCCCGGATGGCGGCTGAGACGATGAGAGCGGTGCGGTTCGACGGGTACGGCGGGATCGAGGTCCTGCGGGTCGCGGAAGTGGAGCGGCCGGTCCCCGGTCCGGGGCAGGTGCTGGTGAAGGTGGTGGCGGCCGCGATCAACCCGGGCGAGGCGGCGATCCGCCTGGGCGTGCTCCATGACCGCTGGCCGGCCACCTTCCCCTCCGGGCAGGGCAGCGACCTGGCCGGGGTGGTGCTCGAGGTCGGCGACGGGGTCGAGGGTTTCGCGGCGGGCGATGAGGTGTTCGGGTTCACCGACAACCGCGCCAGCCATGCCGAGTACGTCGTGACGGAGGCGGCCGACCTTCTCCGGCGGCCGCCGGAGGTGCCGTGGGAGCAGGCGGCCTCCCTGCACGTCGCGGGCACGACGGCGTACGGGGAGATCCGGGCGGTCGGCCTGCGCCCCGGCGATACGGTCGTCATCGCCGGAGCCGCCGGCGGGGTCGGGACGATCGCCACCCAGCTCGCCGTCAACGCGGGCGCCACGGTGATCGGGCTGGCGAGCGAGCCGAACCACCAGTGGCTGCGCGAGCACGGGGCCGTCCCGATCGCGTACGGCGAGGGCGTCGCCGAGCGGATCAAGGCCGCGGCCGGCCACGTCGACGCCTTCATCGACAATTTCGGCGGCGGCTACGTGGACCTCGCGCTCGAACTCGGCGTGAGCGTCGAGCGGATCAACACCATCATCGACCTCGCCGCGGTCGAGCGGCACGGGGTGAAGTTCGAAGGCAACGCCGCCGGGGCCACGGTCGAGGTGCTGGCAGAGTTGGCCGAGCTCGTCCGTACGGGGCGGCTGGAGGTCCCGATCGCCGCCACCTATCCGCTGGACCGGGTCCAGGACGCCTTCCGCGAGCTGGAGAAGCGCCACACCCGCGGCAAGATCGTCCTCAAGCCGTGAATCGTTGATCACCCGAAGGGGTTGCCGACCTCTCGCACGCCCTCTCCCTTGCGCCACGGGAGCCGGGACTCCCGGTACCAGGTGATCCTGGACCAGGAGTGGGGCGCGTTCGCGATCGCGTAGAGCTCGAAGTCGGTGTAGCCGACCTTGCGGCCCATGAACTCGCGCCCCCTGCGCAGCCCCATCGACCGCCCGTTCTTCTTCACCCGCCGGACCGAGGCCCGCGCGCTGTTGATGCCGGTCAGGTTGAACGAGATCTTGACCGAGGGGTGGTTCACGATGTGCCGGATGTCGTCCCTGAATTCGCCCACGTACCACTCCTTGGGGAGGTTGAAGTAGGTGCGCGCGTTGACCGTCGCGGCGAACGCCTTCAGCTGCCCGTTCTTGTTCAGCCCGAACGCGATGTGCAGCTTCGGCATGCAGGGGGCGAGGCCGAGGGGGTCGATCTGGAAGGTCGGGTTGGGGACGTAGGCGTAGGGGTTGGGCGCCGGGTCCGGTCCGAGCGGGTCGCGGCTGAGGTAGCGGCCGATGGCGGGGTCGTAGTGGCGATGGTGGTTGTAGTGCAGACCCGATTCGCCGTCGCGGTACTGGCCGGGGAAGCGCAGCGGGCACCCGGCCGGCCCGCCCTCGCCCCACAGCGTGGTGCGGATCCGCGCGACGACCCGCCCGCCGGCGTCGACCAGCTCGGCCGGGGCGCCGACCTGGTCGGTGACGATCACGCGGAGCTCCGGGCCGCCCGCCGGGGAGCGCTCGGCCTGGGCGAGCGGGTGGACGGTGCCGGGCTCGTAGTCCCAGGTGGTGACGTGCCCGCCGGCCACCTCCTCGGCGAGCGTGTCGCCGTCCCAGACGAAGTCGATCTGCTCGGCCACCCCCGTCCCGCCGGCCGCCAGGCGCTGCTTGGCGATCCTGCGGCCGAGCGGGTCGTAGCGGTAGCGCCAGGTCTGCCCCTCGGGGCTGACGACGGCGACGAGCCGGTCGGCGGCGTCCCATGCGTAGCGCCAGTCGAGCGTGTCCCCCGACGGGGTCTCCTGCGTGCGCCGGACGGCCCGGCCCTGCTCGTCGTAGGCGTAGCGGACCGATCCGGCGCGCGTGATCATGCTGCCGGAGTGGCGGCGCCGCTCGCCGGCGCCGCCGCCCGGCGCGGCCCAGGTGATGTTGCCGGCCAGGTCGTAGGCGTACCGCTCGTCCCCCTGCCGGGACTCGACCGCGGTGACGCGGCCGGCCGCGTCCAGCTCGTACCGGCGCGGCCCGTCGTCCCCGTCGGTGACGGCGCTGAGCAGGCCGTCGGGCCGGTAGGCGTACGACCGGTGCGAGCGGCCCCCGACGGTCTGCGCGGCCAGGTGATGGTCGGCGTGCCAGGACTGGGCGAGCACGACCCGGTCGCCGAGCCGCCGCTCGACCTCGCGGCCTGTGGCGTCGTGCCGGAACCGGATCACCGTTCCGGCCGTCCGCAGCTCCGCCGGCCGCCCGCCGGCGTCGTAGCTCCAGTCCGCCCGCGCCCCCGACGGGGTGCTCCGCCGCAGCCGCCGCCCGGCCAGGTCGTAGCCACTGGTCAGGGTACGGCCGTTGCAGGTCTCCGCGACGATCCGGCCGAGCGCGTCGTACTCGAGGCGCAGGTCGGCGTCGGCGTTGGCCGCGTGGACGAGGCGACCGGCCGCGTCGTAGGCGAAGGTGGCCGCGCGGTCGCCGCTCTCCTCGACGACGTTGTCGAGCAGGTCGTAGGAGTACCGTACGACCTGCCTCGCGCCGTTGACGTGCTCGCGCAGCCGCCCCCCGGCGTCGTAGGCGTAGGACTGGACCCGGCCGTCGAAGTCGACCTCGCGCACGAGGTTGCCCGCGGCGTCGTACTCGTACCTCCACACCAGCCCCGTCGGGCCGGTGATGGCGACCAGCCGCAGCTCGCCGTCGTAGGAGTACTCGGTCCGGGCGCCGTCCGGCCCCACCTCGGCGACGGGCAGGTCGAACGGCCCGAACTCCGTGCGCGTCACACCGCCCGCCGCGTCCACCGTCTCGACGACGTTGCCCTCGCCGTCGTAGGCCCACCGCTCCGTCGCGCCGCCCGGCGTGGTGTGCCGGAGCAGCTCCCCTCGCGGGGACCAGGCGAGCCTGGTCACCCCGCCGGCGGGGTCGACGATCGTGGTGACCCTGCCCATGGCGTCCCGCTCGAAGCGGGTGGTCGCGCCCAGCGGGCTGGTGACCGCCGACAGCAGCCCGGCCGCGTCGGTCTCCACCCTGGTGGTCTCGCCCACGGCGTCCGTCGTGGCGGTGAGCCGTCCTCGCTGGTCGTAGGCGTGGCGGGTGACGCCGCCGCACGGGTCGGTGACGGCGACCAGGTTGCCGTGGGGGTCGTACCGGTGCCGCCACACCGCCCCGTCCGCCTCGACGATCTCGACAGGCAGGTTGAGCTCGTCGTACCTGGCGGTCATCCGCCGCCCGTCGGGCCTGATCACCGAGGTCAGGTTGCCGGCCACGTCGTAGCCGTAGCGGGTGGTGCGGCCGAGCGGATCCGTGCGCGACAGCAGCCGGTCGTCGCGGTCCCACTCCGAGACCCTACGGCGGCCCAGCGAGTCCACCTCGGCGACCACCTGCCGCAGCTCGTTGAAGTGGTACGTGGTCGCGTGCCCGCGCGAATCCGTGACCGTCGTGGCGTCGGCCGCGTAGCTCAGCGTGACATCGAGGAACCCGCCGGACCCCGCCCCCCGGATCGCGCGTCCCTGCTCGTCGTAGGTGTAACCGTAGTGGAACCCGTTGCTGTCGGTCCAGGCGGTGAGCCGGCCGGCCGCGTCGTAGTCGAACCGCAGCCGCGCTCCTGAGGGCCCGGTCACCTCCCTGAGCCGTCTGTCCTCGTCGTATCGGTAGCGCGCCAGCACCTCGCCGGCCACCCGCAGCACGCTCGCGCGCCCGTCCTCCAGCTCGACGGCGACCGTGCGGCCACCTGGATGCCGGACCTCCAGCAGGTCGTCCCCGCGGGCGAACTCGACCCGGTTGCCGTTCCTGTCGCTGATCGCGGCGAGCTCCGTCGCCGCGAAGTGCCGTACCAGGCCCCGGTACGGGTCCGTGATCGTGTAGCCGCCGGCCACGGCCTGCAGCGGCCAGCGCGGCCCGGCGGCCGGCAGCACCGGCGTGCCCGCCACGGGCACCGGGTAGGAGAGCACCATCCCGTCCGCCGTGGCGAACCACATGCCGCCGTCTCCTGCCTCCAGCCGCTCGTCCAGCGTCGAGGCCCACGACGCGCCGAACAGCCGCCCCGCCCGGTACGACGAGACGTGCGTGCGCTCGTACGCCAGCGGCAGCGTGCCGGCCACCTCGGCGTCGACCTGGTGCAGCACCACCTCGCCCGTGGCCACGTCGATCGGGTCCCCGGCCGTGACCCGGGAGGCGAGCGGCCGTTCCCGGCCGCGTCCGCCGGACCGCAGGGCCCGCCGCGTCCCGGACGCACCGGCCACGCGCGCCCCCGTGGCCGGGCTCCGCAGGAACCCCTCCAGGGCCCTGAACAACACCCCCAGCGGCCTCGCCGTCACGTTAAGAGCTCGTTCACCGTGACGTTGGCGATCGCGTCGAGCGACCGTTGCCCGGCCTGCTGCACGAACGGGGCCGGCGCCCCGCCGGTCGCGAACGCCTGGGCCAGGGCCGCCGCCGTGAGGCCGTACTGCAGCAGCGTCATGCCCTTGTGGGCGAGCACGATCCCGGCGGACGTCTTCAGCCCGAGCCCGATGACCCGGCTGCCGGTGCCGGCGTCCATGAGGTTCTGGTGCGGCCCCTCCGGGTGGCGGAAGCTCTCGTGCAGCGCGGTGACACCGTCGCCCGAGTTCGTGGCGACGAACCCGCCCACGTGCGCGCCGCCCGCCGCGAGGTGCTCCCCCATGGTGACGGCATGGCTGTCATGGTCGTCGCCCATCTGGAGGAGGACGTCCTCTTTCCCGTCCGAGAACAGCCGCCCGAGGAACAGCTCCATCGGCGCGAGGGACGGGGGCAGCTCCAGGCTCATGCCGGCCCGCCGATGGTGGAGGCGGTGTCGAGCTCGGCAAGAGTGCCGTTGTCGGCCATGGCCCGCATGCCTTCCGGGTAGCCGCGGTAGGCGTCGATGTTGTCGGCGTGGCAGGTGGCGTGCAGGTCCCTGGCCGAGCCGTAGCAGAGCCCGATCGTCTGGCTGACGGCGTTGTTGACGCCCCACGGCGCGCCGTAGGCGGCCATTCGCTCCTGAAAGGCGCGCGCCTCGGCGGCCGCCCGCTCGTACGCCGTACCGACGCCCTCGGCCGACCGGCGCAGACCCGCCCAATCGACCAGGAGTTCCTCAGCCACATGCCCTCCTCAAGTCCCTCATGCGCGCGGTTGAATCCCGGCCATCAGCGCCGCGACACCCTGGGCGTACGCGCGCATGCGCAGCACGCTGAGCTCCCGCAGCTCGTCGATCCTGGCCATGACCTGCTCGGAGCCCGCGCCCGACTCCTCCCGCCGCCGCAGCTGCCCGGCTTCGAGGTCGTCCAGGGCGGCGTTGACCGCGGCCACCACGAGCTCGCCGAGCTGCCCCGATCCGCCGCCCATGGCCCGCGCGGCCACGCTCAGCGACAGCAGCCGCGGCCCGGGGGCGCAGACGACGCTCACCGGCCCTTCCGCACGCCCGCGCACGTCCTCGGCCGGCCCGCCGCCGATCGTCTCCAGCACGTCGATGAGCTGGTCGAACAGCTCGCCGAAGGCCATCGTGGGCACGTCGGCGGGTACCACGGCCTCCTTGCGCAGCTCGGCCGCGCTCGCCTGGATCGACGCCGTCACCCGCTCCATCCGCGCGTCCAGGTCCGCCCGCACGCCGCGCAGCTCCCGCGCCAGCGCCAGCGGGTCGACGTACGGCACGGAGGTGTCCTCCGCCGGGGCTTCGCCGAAGGCCGCGTTGATCGCCTCGGCCACGAGGCCGGCGACCGTCTCGGGAGGCTCGCGCATCAGTTGGGGCGCGATCCTGAGCGAGCCCACTCTCCCCCGCAGGAGAACCACGCGTACGCCGGACTCGCCGACCCGCGGCGCCTCTCCAAGATTCCCACGCAACCCGGCAAACTCCGACCGACGAGCACGAACAGCGCCCACCACGGTATCCACCGGCTCATCCACCGAAAGCAGACGTCGCTGGACGTTTCCCCACTCTTCACGCCACGTTGGTCATCGAGAGCGCCGAGCCCGCGGCAGAGTCACGAGATGGACCGGAGCCGGCCGTGGGACTGGCGCCGGAGCCGGTCGATGGCCTCGGCCGTCCGGTCGTCGGCCGGGAGGAAGACGACGAGTTGCTGGGCCTCCGCGGGCAGTTCGAGCGTCTCGCGAAGCAGTCGGAGCTGGTGCCCGGACGGGTGGTTGAGCCGGAGAACGCCACGTCGCGGCAGCACATGACGCTTCAGGCGGCGGGTGAAGTCGGGCCCGGCGATGGGGGCGAGCTCGGCGGTGAGCCACTCGAGATTCTCCAGGGATGGCGCCTGCCACAGGTCGAAGGCCTGCTCGTCCGCGATGTCGTCCCAGTCGGCGAAGAACGCCCGGGCGCGGGGGTCGGTGAACAGGTAGCGATTGAGGTTCGGCCGGGCGGTGTCGAGCAGTCCGGTCCCGCTGGTGACCAGCTGGTAGCCGCCGGTGTGGGCGAGGACGTCGCCCAGCCGGTTGGTCACGATGGCGACGCCGGGTTCGAGGAGGCGCAGGGTCCGCAGGACAGCCGGTCGCACGTGCCGGGACGGGGGCTCGGGCCGGATGTGGACGGAGCATTCGGCACCGGTGATCTTCGCGAGGTAGCGCAGGTGGTTACGTTCCGAAGGGCTGAGGCGCAGCGCTTCGGCGAGGGCGTTGACGACCGCGGGCGATGGATTGCGGTCGCGGCCCTGCTCGATGCGGGTCAGGTATTCGACGCTGATGCCGGCCCACGTGGCCAGGTCCAGCCGGCGCAGACCCGGTGACCGGCGGCGGCCCCGGTCCGGCAGTCCACGGGATTCCGGCTGGATGCTGTCGCGCTTGGCCCGGATGAAATCCCCCAGTGGCGTCCCCACGTCGATACGCTACCGGGCCGCCCGCTGCTCGCACAGTGCGCAGGGTGGCCCTTCGGGGGCCAGCCTGAGCTCGGCCTGGCTGCCGGGCACGGCGCGGCTGGATCGTGGTGTGCATGGAGAACACGTCGACGCGGCGTTCCGGTCAGGCGTTGCTGGTGTGGGGGCTGCTCGTGGTGGCGGCGAACCTGCGGGCGAGTCTGACCGGCGTCGGGCCGCTGCTGGATCAGGTGCAGGCCGATCTGGGTCTGGCCCCGGCCGTGGCGGGTCTGCTGAACACCCTGCCGCTGCTGACGTTCGTGGCGCTGTCCCCGCTGGTGCCTCGGCTGGCCGCGCGGTGGGGAGCCGAGCAGTTCCTCGGTGGCGCGCTCGTGGTGCTGACGCTGGGGATCGCGCTGCGTTGGGTGCCGGCGGCGGCCGGTCTGTTCGGGGGAACCGTGCTGATCGGGGCGGGCGTCGCCGTGGGCAACGTGCTGCTGCCGAGCCTCATAAAGCGCGATTTCCCCACCAAGGTGGGACTGCTGACCAGCGCCTATGCGACCGTGATGGGCGGTGTCGCCGCGGTGGCGTCCGGGGTGGCGGTGCCGATCAGCGAGGTCGCTCCCGGCGGGTGGTACACCGCGCTGGGTTGCTGGGTCCTGTTGGCGCTGGCGGCCGTCCTGCTGTGGCTTCCTCGGCTGCGGGCTCCGCGGCGTGCCGCACAGGCGATTCGCGGACACCGGTTGCCGTGGGGTTCCGGGCTGGCGTGGGCGGTCACGGCGTTCATGGGGCTGCAGTCGCTGGGCTTCTACGTCGTCGTGACGTGGTTGCCCCAGGTTTTCCAGGACAACGGCATGAGTGCGGCCGGCGCGGGATGGCTGCTGTTCCTCTTCCAGGCCGTCGCGGTGCTGACCAGCCTGGCGGTGCCCGGCGCGATGCGGTGGGCGCGTGACCAGCGCGCGCTGGCGACGATCTGCTCGGCCGTCATGTTCCTCGGCTACCTCGGACTTCTCGTGGCGCCGGGAACGGCGTTGCTGTGGAGTGTCGTCCTCGGGCTGGGCGGCGGCGCCTGCCTCGTGCTCGCGCTGGCCTTCATCAGCCTGCGCGCCCAGGACGCGAGCATGGCGGGCGCGCTGTCGGCGATGGCGCAGTCGATCGGTTACCTGCTGGCCGCCGCGGGGCCGGTGGCGGTCGGGCTGCTGCACACGGTGAGTTCCGGCTGGCAGGCACCGATCATGTTGATGTGCGTGGCCGCGGCCGGCCAGACGATCGTCGCGCTGGTGGCCGGCGCGGGCACGGTACGCGGCTGATCCGCGCGGCGCGTCTCAGGTCACCAGGCCCCTGCGGTAGGCGTAGACCACCGCCTGCACGCGGTCGCGCAGGTCGAGCTTGGTGAGGATGCGCGACACGTACGTCTTGACGGTCTCCTGGCTGATCACGAGCGTCGCGGCGATCTCGCTGTTGGACAGGCCGTCGGCGATGAGGCGCAGCACCTCCAGCTCGCGCGGGGTCAGCGCGACGCCGTTCGGCGTGTCCTCGGCGGGGCGGATGCGCGAGGCGTACCTGCCGACGAGCTGCCGCGTCACCTCGGGCGCCAGCAGCGCGGCGCCGGTCGCGACGGTGCGGATGCCGTGCAGCAGCTGCGCCGGCGGGGCGTCCTTGAGCAGGAACCCGCTCGCCCCCGCCCGCAGCGCCTCGTACACGTACTCGTCCAGGTTGAACGTCGTCACCACGAGCACCTTGACGGGATGCGCCACCCCGGCGCCGGCCAGCAGGCGGGTCGCCCCGATGCCGTCGAGCACCGGCATCCGGACGTCCATCACCACGACGTCCGGGTCCAGCCTGCGGGCGAGGTCGACCGCGGCGCGGCCGTCCCCGCACTCGCCCACCACCTCCAGGTCGGGCTGCGCATCGATGATCGTGGCGAACCCGGTGCGGATCAGCGCCTGGTCGTCGCAGACCAGGACCCGGACCGGCGCGGTCACGACGGGCTCCCGGCGGGGATGCGGGCCCGTACGACGAAGCCGCCGCCCGCCCGCTGCTCGGCGCTGAACTCGCCGCCCAGGGCGTCCACCCGGTCGCGGAGCCCGGCCAGGCCCCGCCCGCTCCCGCCGGGAGAGCGGGTCCGGGAGCCGGGACCGTCGGTGCCGACCTCCACGGTGATCTCCTTCTCGCCGTAGCAGACGCGGACCTCGGTGTGACTGCCGTGGGCGTACTTGAGGGCATTCGTCAGAGCTTCCTGCACGACCCTATAGGCCACGAACTCGGCGCTGCCGGCCGGCTGCGCGGGCTCGCCCTCCTCGGTGAACGTCACCGGCTGCCCGGCCCGGCGCGTCTGCTCCACGAGCGTGTGCAGATCGCCGGCGGACGGCGTCCCGGCGTCGGTGTCGTGGTCGGCTTTGAGCAGGTCGAGCAGGTGCCGCAGATCGCTGATGGCCCGCCGCCCGGTGTCGGTGACGGCGGTCAGGGTCGCGTCGAGGCGGTCGGGGGCGGCGGTCAGGTAGCGTGCCGCCTCGGCCTGTACGACCATCGCCGTCACGTGGTGGGTCACGACGTCGTGGAGTTCGCGGGCGATGCGGGTGCGTTCGGCGGCGCGGGTGGCCTCGGCGACGTGGCGGCGGCGTTCGGCCTCGGCGGCCCGGGTGGAGCGCAGCCAGGCCCCGATGCCCCACGCGAGCACCAGCGCCAGGTAGAACAGCGCGATGTCGGCCGGCGTCTCGTGCGAGCCGAGCCGGTCGAGCGCGAACATCAGCGGCAGGTACGCGGCGGAGAGCAGGATCACGATGACGCGCCGGCCGCGTTCCAGATGGGCGCCCGCGCTGATGAGCGCGATGGGCAGCGCGGTGCCGGCCAGCGCGTGATAGGCGAAGAGCTGGTCGAGGGCGAAGCCGAGCGACACCAGCACGAGGCCGGCGGCCGGCCACCGTCGGCGCACGGTGAGCGGCAGACATTCGAGAGCGATCACCACGACGGCCAGCGCGTCGTAGGGGCGGGCCGGCAGCTCCCCGAGCTGCGTCCCGCGGCCTTGGAACGCCGGCAGGAGTGACAGGACGGTCAGCAGCAGCGCGAACGGTAAATCCCGTGCCGTGACGTCACACCGCCGCCACAGGTCCTGGACCCGGCGGAGCTCGATCATCGGACGAGCCTAGCGGTCTCGCCGTCGCCCCCGTGTCCCCCGTGCGAGCTACCGGCGAATGTCCACCACGCGGTGACGATTCCGGGATCTTCGACTCCATAGCGTTACGGCGTGTCGCGGCGACCTCTGCCGCCTCGAACAGCTCTCTCACTGTCACTGGAGGACATCATGCTCCGCAGGTTCAAATCAGCCCTTGTGGCCGCGCTGTGCACCACCGTGGTCGGTGCGGGGGTCTCCGGCTGCGGCGGCGACTCCCTGGATAACTGGGACCCGCTCGCCCCCACGACGCGGAAAGCCGAGGCCGAACCGATCTCCGGAACCAAGAAGATCACTGTTGCGGGCCGGTCGGTGAACGTGTCCTGTTCGGGCGAGCCGGCGCAGGGCAAGCCGGTCATCATGCTGATGCACGGCGGCGGTGACGGGCTGGACAAGCTGGCCGCCCTCCAGAAGACGCTGAGCGAGAAGAACCGGGTCTGCTCCTACGACCGGCTCGGCGCGGGCGCGAGCGACCAACCGGACGGCCCCCAGAGCTTCTCCAGCACCGGAAAGATCCTTACCGGGGTGCTCGACCGGGTCGCCGGTGACGGCCCGGTCGTCCTGGCGGGGCACTCGCTGGGCGGGCTGATCGCCGCCAGGTACGCCCCCGAGCACCAGGACAGGGTCAAGGGCCTGGTCCTGATGGACGCCACGCCCTCGACCATGGTCGCCGACATCTCCACGATCATCCCCACCTCCGCCAAGGGCCCGGCGGCCGAGGTACGCGCCCAGAACCTCGCGATCTTCCAGGGGCAGAACCCCGAGAAGCTCGTCATCACCGACGGGGAGGTCCGGTCCGCCGGGGACATCCCGGTGGAGGTGATCCAGCATGGGAAGCCGTACCTCGCGGCCATCCCCACGTACGGGGCGCGCCTGGAGAAGGCGTGGTCCGCGGGCCAGCGCAAGTGGCTCGCGGTGTCCGGCGGCAGCAAGCTGAGCACGGCGGCCGGCAGCGGGCACTACATCTACGTCGACCAGCCCGACGTCGCCGTCCAGGCCATCCAGCGCGTCACCGCGCAGGCCGCCCGCCAGACGAACGGCGAGTGACCGGCCCCGCGGCGCCCATACGGCCGGCCGGAGGCTGCGCTGGTCAGTGCCTGGACGGCGCCAGATGGGCGCGCTCTCCTTGCGCGCCGAACAGGGTGAGCAGCTCAGCGGGCCGCTCGTCGGCGCTGCCGATCCAGTGCGGGATGCGGGTGTCGAACTCCACCGCCTCGCCGACGCCGACCAGGAACTCCTGCTCGCCGAGCAAGAACCGGACCTGCCCGTTGAGGACGTAGAACCACTCGTAGCCCACGTGGGTCCGCGGTTTCCTGGTGGCGGTCCGACCGGCGGGCGGATAGATCACCTTGTAGGCCTGGATGCCGCCGGCCCGCCTGGTCAACGGCACCATCACCAGCCCGGACCGCCGCACCGGCCGCAGGTGGATGCGCGGGTCACCGGTGGGCGGCGCAGCGACGAGATCGTCGAGCGGGACGCCGTGCGCCCGGGCCAGCGGCAGCAGCTGCTCCAGCGTGGGGCGAAGCTTGCCGTTCTCGAGACGGGACAGCGTGCTCGCGGTGAGGCCGGTCTCGTTCGCCAGCGCCGCCAGCGTGGCGCCCCGCGCCCGGCGCAGCGCACGCAGGCGCGGCCCGACCCCGGCCAGAACGTCTTCGGAGGTGTCCATGTCCCCGATGATGCGGATCCGCAATTTTTCTTGCAAGCCGGCGACGGGGATGGCCATGCTGCCGGTACACCACCGGCGTGGCGGATCACGCTCGGCACGCCGGCCGACGAAGGGCCGACTCCCATGGATTCCCCACAAACCACCTCTGACGCCGCGCTGTTCTGGGAACGGCACTACCGCACGCGCCGTACCGGGGACGCACGCGTCAACCCGCTGCTCGCCGAGACCGCCGCGCCGCTGCGCCCCGGCGCCGCCCTGGATCTCGGCTGCGGCGCCGGCGGCGACGCCATCTGGCTCGCCCGGCGGAGCTGGCACGTCACCGCCGTGGACATCTCCGCCACCGCCGTCGAACGGGTTCGGGAACGCGCCCGCGAACTCGGCATCGCCGAGCGGGTCGCCGCCGAGCAGCACGATCTGGCCCGGAGCTTCCCGGCCGGTCGGTTCGATCTCGTCTCCGCCCAGTACTTCCACACCCCGTTCCCGTTGCTCCGCGACCAGGTCCTGCGCACCGCCGCACAGGCCCTGCGCCCCGGCGGTCTGCTGCTGGTCGTCGACCACGGCTCCACCGCGCCCTGGTCGTGGAACCAGGACCCCGACCTCCACTTCCCCACCCCCGCCGAGGTCGCCGCCGAACTCGATCTCGACCCCGCGCGCTGGACCGTCCTGCGCGCCGACATGCCCCACCGCCAGGCCACCGGGCCCGCCGGCCAGACGGCCACCGTCATCGACAACGTCCTGCTCATCCAGCGAGCCGCCGGATGACCGCCCGAACCCCGCCACACGACGTCACGCCGGAACGGAGCGACTCGATGCCGGCGAACCGCGCACGGCGCTCCACGGACACCACTCCTCCGCAGACCGGCGCCAGCGAGAAGGCCACCCTGCGGGGCTTCCTCGACTACCTGCGTGACGCGGTCGCGGACAAGGTCGCGGGCGTACCGGAACCGCAGGTCCGAAGCGCCGGAGTACCCTCGGGCACCAACCTGCTCGGGCTGCTCAAGCATCTGACGTTCGTCGAACGGTTCTACTTCCTCGGCGAGGACGCCGGCGACTGGCGCGCCACCATGCGGCCGTCCGCCGAGGACACCATCGGCGGCGTGCTCGCCGACTACCGCAGGACCGTCGAGCGGGCGAACCAGGTCATCGACGCCTGCCCGGATCTGGCCCTGCCCGCCCCGCGACCCCCACGCCCGGGGCCGGCGCCGTCGATGCGATGGGTCCTGGTGCACCTGATCGAAGAAACGGGCCGGCACGCCGGCCACGCCGACATCCTCCGCGAGCAGATCGACGGATCCACCGGCCGCTGAGCGACGCACCTGGCCGCCGATTGAGGCCTTTGCCGGATCTGCCATCATCCGCGACCGGAAAACGCCTCGTGACATGGGCCTTTGAAGCGAGTTCCTTGGCCAAGCAATGGATGAACGGCCACCGATTACGGAATCCTTGTGCAGGCGAGAACGCCGCAGCCCACCACACCGGCTGCTCCCTCGAAGCGATCAACAAGTGCGATGGCGGATCCGTGGAACAGCTGGAATACCGAAGGCTCATCAAGGTGCTGGAGCACGTGGCCGGGGCTCGGGCGGGCGAGCTCTATCCGGTGCTGGTCGAGGCTGTGGCCGTGCATCTCGGGTGGGTCGACGCGTTCGTGGCCGAGAACCCGGCGTATCTGGCGCTGGGAAGCGACGGCGAGGAGCAGTACCTCACCATGTTCCGGCCGGACTTCGTGGAGGAATACGTCGAGCGCTGGCGCTGGAACAATCCGTTCGCCTCGCGCGACGGGGTCGTCTGCCTGACCCGCCGCGGTGTGGCGACCCTCGGGCAACTCCGGCTGCGGGCGACCGGGCCGGAGCGGGACTTCGCCGACACGTTCCTGCGCCGCAACGGGATCGACGACATGCTGAAGATCGTCGTCAGGTCCCCGGCCACGGGGGCGGTCAGCACGCTGGGGGTGCCGTTCGACGGTGATCGGCGCGCCATCGGGCCGGGCGACCTGCTGATGGCGGCCACGCTGGGCCCGTTGCTGAGCCCGTACTTCGACGCGAACCTCGTGCCGGCCCCAGTGCGGGCCCAGGTGCGGGACCTCACCTCGGCAGAGCGCGACGTGACCGAGCCGGCCGCCCCGTGGAAACGCCGTCCGACGAGCTGACCGGGCCCAGCAGCATCTCGCGTGGGCAGCCGTCGCGCATGCTACGGTGTGCCCTTCCCGCCACGGGCTTCGCCGCGCGCCGAGCGGCATCCGCAGGCCCGGCTCCGGGACACAGCCGTGCTCGTACGGCCGATCCGTGCGACGCCCTCAGCTCTGGAGGAACAGCCAGTGGAGACACTCGCGCCCGCCGGGTCCGGACCGCGGACGGCCCGCTTATGCGACGATGACGCGTCCTGCCGCACGGCGACGGCATGACGATGATGCTGGCGGGCCGCTATTCGCTGGTGTCGCAGCTCGGCCAGGGCGGCATGGGCACCGTGTGGCTGGCCGTCGACGAGCTGCTGCACCAGCAGGTCGCCGTCAAGGAGGTGCGGCTGCCCGCCGACCTGGACGAGGCGTCCCGGGCCGAGCTGACCGAGCGGACCCTGCGTGAGGCGCGGGCCGCGGCGCGGCTGCGTTCGCATCCGTCGATCGTCACGGTGCACGACGTCGTCATGGACAGCGGCCGGCCGTGGATCGTGATGGAGCTGGTCCACGGCCGTTCCCTCGACCGGATCGTACGCGAGGACGGGCCCCTGCCGCCCGCCCAGACCGCCTGGGTCGGGCGGCACGTGCTCGACGCGCTGGCCGCCGCGCACTCGATGGGGGTCCTGCACCGCGACGTCAAGCCGGGCAATGTGCTGCTCACCCGGGACGGGCGGGTGCTGCTGACCGACTTCGGCATCGCCACCGTCGCGGGGGACGCCGCGCTGACCCAGACCGGCCTGCTGAACGGCTCCCCCGGCTACATCGCGCCGGAACGGTTGCGTGGCGAGGCCGACGGCCCGGAGGCCGACCTGTGGTCGCTGGGAGCCACCCTCTACATGGCGGTGGAGGGCAGGGCCGCCTACACCGGCCCGAATGCGGCGGCCGTGATGGCGGCCGTACTGCTGCACGAACCCGCGCCCCCGCAGCGGGCCGGCTCGCTCACACCCGTCCTCGCCGCGCTGCTGGACAAGGACCCCCAGCGGCGCTGCGGCCCCGCGCAGGCGGCGGCATGGTTGCAGGCGGTGGCCCAGGGCGACGTTCCCGCGGACACCACCCACCCCGCGGCCCGGGGGCCCGCACCCGCGTGGCGCCGGCTCGCCGTCGTGGGCGGCGCGCTGGTCCTCGCGCTCTCCCTGACGGCGGGTGCGGTGATCTGGGGGATGACCCGTCCCGGAGAGGGTACGAGCGCCGAGCCGACCCGGAGCACCACATCGCCGGCCAAGCCCGTGTCGTCGTCGCCGGCCGGGAAACCGCTCTTCGGCGACGGCCTGCACTCCTGCCTCGTGCTCACCTCCAACCAGGTCCGCGCGCTGCTCGGGAGCACGCTCCAGAGCGACCATCGTGACCGGAAGATCTGCCAGTACTTCGGCGCCAACGGCTCCTATGCGACCGTCGCGCTCTACCGGGTCCCCACCCTCACGGGGGCCAAGGCCAACTTCGTCGGCATCAAGCAGACCTTTCAGGATCTGCGGGACGAGCATCCGGACATCGCGTTCACCCGGACTCCGGGGGTCGGGGAGGAGTCGTTCGCGTCCGTCCACCGGGAGAGCGGCAGGTACACGGCCAACATGGTGTTCCGCATGTCCAACGTCACCGCCACGCTCACCTACAGCGGCCCGCGGCCCGGGACGAAGGCCCTCGTGCAGGCGGCCGCGTCCGTGGCGACGGCGATGGAGAAGGCCCGCCCGGCACGCTGAACCGGCCGCCGCTTATCACCGACCACCACGGCGCGGATCCACCCGGGGCAGCGGTTGAGATTACTCACAGGGCGAAATGTCCGTATTGTCATGACAAGTCGGTAATGCGTCCGGCAGAATGCGGGACCACCAGCGTCTCCCTCCACCGGAGGAAACCCCTCATGCGTCGACCCCTAGGGGCACTCGCCATCGTCGCCGGCCTCGTCTCTTGCGCCCCGTCCACCGGCGGGGCGGCCGGCGCCGCGCCCGAGATGACCGCGCCGACCACCCCACCGACGCAGACCGAGGAGGCGACTCCCGAGCCGACCCCAGAATCGGACAAGTGCCACGTGAGCGTGACCAGTCCGGGCATCTCCGCGCTCAGGATCCAGACCTCGGCCGTCCGCCGCGGCTGCGTGCGCCCGGCACTGCTGCGCATCCAAGTCAAGCGCGCAGTCCCCGGCGACGATCCGGTCGTCAAAAGCGGCGCCACCAGGAAGAACCGCATCACCCTGAAGCTGCCCTGCAAGCCGGGCACGTACTACGCGGTCGCCACCGACTACCGGGGCCGCACCGCCAAGTCCAAGGCCATACATCTGATCTGCGCCACCCCCACCCCGACTCCCACGTCGCGGGATACGGGGACCCCGTCGGCTTCCGGGACGAAGGAGCCCACCACCTCCGTCGGCACGGCACTGGAGAAGGCGGTCGTCCGGCTGACCAACGCCGAGCGGGCCAAGGGCGGCTGCGACCCGCTCAAGCACGACGCGCGGCTGCGCAGGGCAGCGTTCGGGCACTCGGCCGACATGGCGAAGAACGACTATTTCGACCACGACTCCCAGGACGGCCGCGACATGGCCGACCGCATTCGCGCGACCGGCTTCACCGGCTCGACCTTGGCCGAGAACATCGCCATGGGACAGCGGACGGCGGCCGAGGTGGTCAAGGGCTGGATGAACAGCGACGGCCACCGGCGGAACATCATGAACTGCTCGTACACCCTCATCGGGGTGGGCGCGGCCAAGGACGCGCAGGGGCGGCTCTACTGGACACAGGACTTCGCCGCCGGCTGATCCTCAGCCTGCTCGTTCGTGTCCGTACATGCACGGGCGCCGATCTGCCATACGCGACCACACGATCAAGGCGACCAGTCGGAAGGGAACCAGAAACGGGACGTTTTTGATTAATTCCGGCAATGGTGTGAGCTTTTGTTATGGAGCACCGGTAAACGGTTGTCCACAACTCGACGGGAGTGGCATTTGATAAACTTGCAAACGACCGTTAATCGCGCCATCGAGCTGGCAATCGTAGCCGAAATCCAGCCTTGCGGCCGCCACTAGCACGCGGATCGGCGCAGCGCAAGAGGTTGATTGCCATATGTCGACGTGAGTAACTGTCAACGCCCGGCGGAAAAGCGGGCAAAGATTCAGTAGCTGCACGGACGGGTGCCGCGACCAACGATCCCCGCCCGTGGAGCACCATTCGATGCAAGGGGAGCCTACCCGCTATGTCCATGAAACGCACGCTCTTACCGGCCGCACTGATCGCGCCGCTCGCGATGCTGGGCGCACCCCCGGCATTCGCCGACGACCCTCAACCGCTTCCGGACAATCCCAATGTTGTAGTCGGATACGACAACGAGACGGAAATCTTCCCCGCCAAAGCGACGCCTCGCCCGATGGCCCTGGCCTGCCGGCCGGGAGACGCCACCTACCGGGTCTCCACGTACAGCAACAGCCACAAGGCCGTCGGACCGACGCAGTCCAATCACAACGGAACGCCCCGCACCGCTACATCGACCTTCACCGCCACGGTGTCCGGAACCGTCTCGATCTCCTGGAACGTCTCTGGCAGCCTGAAGGTGGACAGGCTCATCGCGGGCGCAGAAGCGGCCGCGGGCGTCAACCTGTCCGCAAGCCTGACGGCGTCGCTGGGGAACCAGATCACCGTCCCGACCCCGCCACGCAAAACGACGGTCGCCACGTACGGCGTGTGGCGCAAGAAGACCAACGGCATTTACCAGGTCTGCGGCCAAAGCCGCCAGCGACGCGTGACCGCGTGGACCCCCTGGCACGTCGGCTGGTACGTCAAGCAAAGGTGATCTCGACATGACAATCCGACAGGTAGTGCCTCTCCTTGCTTCCTGCACCATCATCGGCTTGGCGGCGGCCTGCACGGCTCCGCCTCCAGCGAATCCGGTGCCGGACCGGCGAGGCACCACCTCGTCGGCCGTGCCGACCGAAACCGCAACACCACCGCCACCACCCAACCGCACGCCGCTCCGCATGCCGGGCATGGACGCGGGCACGAAGACCGTCCTCAAAGCAGGGCCGAGAAAAGGGTCCATGGTCGTCGGCGACATCCCACCCGGAAAGGACGAGCTCTGGGTGCTGTTCAACTGCCGGGGAGAGGGCAAGGCGGAGATCATCCTCGAACCGGGTTACAACATGCCCTTCTCCTGCCTCGGCGACGTGATCAGCCCCATCATGAACCGGCTCGACCTCGGCCAGCGGAAGACCCTGACGGTCCGGATCCAGGCCCCGGACTCGGTCGAGTGGGCCTTGCGCGTCACACGCTGAACCTCAGCCTCCCGTTTCATGATTTTCCCCATCGGATCGGCCGGGCACCGATGAATTCGACGAACCGGCCGGGTCTATCCCTGCACACGGCAAGCCACGCGCCCGATCAGTGAGGGACCATGAGCATGAACGCACTACCGCCCGTCGTCGACGCCCAGACCTGGCAGCGAGAGCTCGACGCACTGCGCGCCCGGGAAAAGGCCGCGACCCGGGAACTCGACGCCATCGCCGCCCAGCGCCGCCGCCTGCCCATGGTGCAGATGCCGGACTACACCCTCGAAGGCGAGGACGGGCCGGTTCGGCTGGCGGACGTCTTCGAAGGCAGGCGGCAGCTGATCGTCTACAACCACATGTGGTTCCCGGGCAAGGAGTGGCAGTGCCCGGGATGCACGGGGTTCACCTCGCAGTTCACCCGGCTGGAGTTCCTTGACAACTACGACGCCCGGTTCGTCATCGTCACCCAGGGCCCGATCGGCGAGGCACTCGCCTACAGGCGGCGGGTCGGGAACAAGATGGCCTGGTACTCCACCGCGAACAGCCCGTTCGGCACCGACGTCGGCGCACCCCCCGGTGGAGGCTTCGCCGTCAACGTGTTCCTGCGCGATGGCGACACCGTGTATCGCACCTGGCACACCAACGGCCGGGGCACCGAGCAGCTCTCCCACACCTTCGCGCTGATCGACCTGCTGCCGTACGGGCGGCAAGAGGAGTGGCAGGACTCGCCCGCCGGCTGGCCGCAGTCGCCCACCTACAGCCGGTGGGCCACCTCGAAGGACATCGCCGCGCTCTACGCCCCGGACACTGCCTGAAGACGGAGGCAGTGGTCCTGCCGGTCGACCGGGGCAGGGCATGACCGCACGGCACGAACGCCGGCGGCGAGATCGTCAGCGCCTCGCCGCCCCCTGACCCCGACCGGCACCAAGGTGGGCAGTCGAGAGCGGTCATCGCAGACCTTCCTGCGGCAGCATCGCACTCAGATGCGACACCGGCATCAGCGCGAGGGAGACGCTGCTCGACCGGTGGGCGGACGCGGTCCCGTCCCACCGGTCGCTCTTGACCAATTCTTTTGACCGACGTATGTACATTCCTGTACACGTACTTTGGTCAAACCAGCCCCACTGCCCTCAATGAGCACATCAGCCCGCCTCTGCTCGACGAGCCACCGGGTGATGGCGGTGATCAACCGGACGTCATCACGTTCAACGTGAATAGTGGAGTGAAAATCCTCGATGTCTCACTCACCGGTTCCCCCCAACGCGTTCACCTCCGCCTCCGGACCGATGTCACGCCCGTCCCGCCGGGCCGTCCTGGCGGGCGGCGGTGCCGTGCTCGCCGCGGCGCTCGCCCCGGCCGCACCGGCGAGGGCCGGCGTGGCGGCGGGGGACGCCGGTAGGACATCCGTCGCCTCCGGCACCGACTTCGCCGTCGCGCCCTCCCCCGACGGCCGCCTGCTCGCCCTCGACCTGCTCGGTGTCCTGTGGGTCTGCTCCGCCTCCGGGGGCACCGCCCGGCGGCTCACCAGCGATCTGTACGACATCGCCCAGCCCGACTGGTCCCCGGACGGGTCCACCATCGTGTTCCAGTCGTACCGCGACGGTGTCTTCAACCTGTGGACGATCCGGCCCGACGGGTCCGCGATCACGCAGTTGACCACCGGCCCGTTCGATCATCGGGAGCCCCGCTACAGCCCGGACGGGCGCACCATCGCCTACTCCTCCGACGCCGGGGGCAGCTACGGGATCCACCTGCTCGACGTCGCCACCGGAGCGAGCCGCGTCCTGACCGAGACCTCCGCCGAGGAGTACGAGCCGGCCTGGTCACCCGACGGGAGCAAGATCGCGTTCGTCGTCGCCGACACCAGGATCGACGTCGTCGAGGTCGCCACCGGCACGCGCAGCACCGCGGTCACGGTACCCGCCGGCCAGGTCATTCACCAGCCGTCCTGGTTGCCGAACGGCACCGACCTCGCCTACCACCTCTTCCACTCGGGCGCCAACGATCTGGCCGGCACCGCGGGCACTCTCGTCACCGGCGAGGAGGTCTTCCCGTTCCGTGCCCGGTTCGCCCCGGACGGACGCTATTACTACACCTCCGCGGGCACCATCAAGGTCCGCCGCCTCAACTCCGCGTCCGTCGGCACGATCGGCTTCACCGCCGCGCTGACGACGACGACGCCGAAGTACAAGAAGAAGGTCCGCGTATTCGACGAGCCCGGGTCATTCCCCGTCGTCGGGATCGGCAGCCCGGCCGTGTCCCCGGACGGGTCCGCCATCGCCTTCCGCGCGCTCAACGACATCTATCTGATGCGCGACGGCGGCACGCCCGAACCGCTGTTCCGTGACCGCTGGTGGAAGGCCGACCCGGATTTCTCCCCGGACGGGCGGCGGCTGGCGTTCGTCACCGACCGTACCGGCACCCTCAACATCTGGGTTCGTGACCTGAGCACCGGCGCCGACCGGCAGCTGACCCATCTGACCGACTCCGCCGCTCTGTCGGTCCGGTGGTCACCCGACGGGAGGGAGATCGCGTACCTGGACCAGGACGGCGCCCTGTGGGTCGCGGACGTCTCCACCGGCGACATCCAGAAGGTCTTCGACGCCACCTTCGAACCAGGCCGCCCGACCTGGTCGCCCGACGGCAGGACCCTTGCGCTGGCCGCGGTGGTGCCGTACTCACGGCGCTACCGCGAGGGACTGTCCAAGATCCTGCTCGTCGACCGGGCCACGGGCGCCGGCACGTACATCGACCCCGCGCCGCACCGGTCCTTGCAGACCCGGGGTGACGACGGCCCTGTCTGGTCACCCGACGGCACGATGCTCGCCTTCGCCATGGAATCGCTCCTGTGGGTCCTGCCCGTCGACAGGACCGGCCGGCCTACCGGCAGCGCCCGCCAGGTCACCCGGGAGCTCTCCGACGCCCCTGTCTGGGCAGGCGGCTCGGACACCCTTCTCTACCTGAACGGGGGACGTCTCAAGAGCGTATCCCTCGACGGCAAGCGCGCCCGGTCGATTCCGGTACGGCTGACCTGGCGCAACGACACCGGCCCCGATCAGGTCGTCATTCACGCCGGCCGCATGTGGGACGGCGTCTCGGGCAGCGTCGTCCGCGACGTCGACATCATCGTACGAGGCCAGCGCATCACCGCGATCGAGCCGCACCGGGACGGAAGGCCCGGCGCCCGGATCGACGCCCGCGACAGGTTCGTCATGCCTGGCCTGATCGACATCCACCATCACCGTGAGATGCAGGGCTACGCCTACGGATCGCGACAGGGTCCGCTCTGGCTCGCCCTGGGCGTCACCACGACGCGTTCGCCTGGCTCACCCGCGTACCACATGGTCGAGGAGCGCGAGTCGGTGCAGTCCGGCGCCCGGCTCGCCCCGCGCTACCTGGGCACCGGCGAGGCCATCGACGGGCCGCGCATCTACTACAACTTCATGCGCCCGACGTACTCCCACGACCAGCTGCGGCTCGAACTGGAGCGGGCCTCCGCCCTCGACTACGACATGATGAAGTGCTACGTGCGGCTGCCGGTCGTCTGGCACCGGGAGGTCATCGACTGGGCCCACCGCCGGGGCAAGCCGGTCAGCTCGCATTACCACTATCCGGCGATCGCCATGGGCGGCGACCAGACCGAGCACGTCGGGGCCACCAACCGGTTCGGCTACTCACGTACCGTCACGAACGTCGGCTCCGCCTACTCGGACGTCATCTCCATGTTCAACGCCTCGAAGATGGCCAGAACCCCCACCCTGTTCAACTCCTCGACCCTCTACAGGGAAGACACCTCGCTGGTCACCGACGAACGAGTCCGCCGGCTCTACCCGAAGTGGCGGATGGCGCAGCTCCAGGCGACGGTCACCACGGCGCAGAACGCCGACCCGGCGGCGGTCCAGGTGGTCCGGACGAACCTCGCCAACCAGGTCGCGCAGCTCACGGCGATGATCCGCGGCGGCGGCGTGGTCACCGCCGGCACCGACGCACCGATCGATCACCTCGGGATCAGCCTGCACATGAACCTGCGCGCCATGGTCAAGTACGGCCTGACCCCGCGCGAAACGCTCACCGCCGCGACCAGCACGTCCGGGGCCTACCTGGGCCTCCCGCTGGGCAGGATCGCCAAGGGCATGTACGCCGACCTGGCCATCATCGACGGCGACCCGCTGTCCCGCATCGAGGACGCCGCCAACGTCACCGCCGTCGTCGTCGGCGGGAGACACCACACCGTCGAACAGCTCCTCGCGCCTTACCCGTCCTCCACCACCACCGCCGGCCAGGCGACGCCCGCGGCCTCCGCGCCTTCCGGCAAGGTCAAGGACCGCGTCCCCGTCCACCTGAGCACGGCGAGCCACTGGTGGAACGACCCCGCCCAGCTCGAGGGAGCCCGGACTGCCTGCTGCAACGACCACTGAGCGCGCGGCCGTGTAACCGGCGTACGCCCCTGGTATGCGGGGGCGGGCGGCTGCTGGACCTCCTCGCGGCCGCCCGTGCCGGGTTCGCACGGTATCGTCCTGCGGTGCGCCCTTCCTTACCCTGGCCGTGGTGGCCGATCGCCGTGATCACGTACGTCGCCTGGATGCCCGCGACGATCATCACGGCCGCGTTGTTCCCGCCGGAGCCGTCAGGCGCGCGCATCGACGTCGTCCCCGCCCCGTATGCCCCCATGTCGCCGGTCCACCGCGTCATCGACGACATCAGCGACATCTCCTTCTGGCCGGTCGCGTTCATGTTGTGGGTGCTGGCCTGGCTGGCGCCGCGCCGGCCGTCGGCCCGGGCCCAGTTGCGGATCGGTACGGCCGCGTTCTCGATCCTGCTCGCGGAACTGGCGTTCAGCGAGGCCGACACGATCCTCGACGACCTGCGCACCGGGTCGCCGACGCCGCTGTTCTACGAGTACGACCTGGCCGGGCTCGTCTGGTTCTACGGCCCGCCGCTGCTCGTCATGGTCGCCACCTGGTCGGGCCTGCGTGCGGCCCGGGGCATCGCCTCGCTGCCCGTCCAGCACCGGCCGGCCCGCCGCGGCAGGATCACGTTCACCACGGTCATGGTCCTCCTGCTCGCCACCGGCGAGGCGCCGCCGCCGCCTTCCGTGGCGGCGCTGCCGACCCCGACCCCGATGCCGACCCCGACCCCGATACCGACCCCGATACCGACCCCGATGCCGACACAGCTCGTCCAGACGCCCGAACCCGAGATGGAGAGCATCGGCTGCCGTCCCCGCCGGCGCCCGCCCGTGGTACGGCGGCCGGCCCGCCGGGTCACCGCACGGGTCAACGCCGCCTGGACCCGCCTGGACCGGTGGCTGGCCAGGCACGCGCCACGCACGTACCAGGAACTCAACCCGCCCGCCAAGCCGAGGGACATCGCCGACGCCGAGGCCAGGATGGGCGTGCGCTTCCCCGACGACCTCAAGGCGTCCCTCCTGCGCCACGACGGCGCGAAGTTCGGCAAGGGGTCGTTCTTCTTCGTCTACCGCCTGACCCCGGTGGACGAGATCGTGAACGACTGGAAGATCAGCTGCGAGGTGGCCGAGGACGTGGCGCCGTCCGGCTCGAAGGAGCCCAAGGGGTACGTCGACCCCGAAGGGTTCTGGTGGCACGGCAGCGCCATCCCGTTCGCCATGGACGGCGGCGGCGACAACCTGGTGCTCGACGGCAAGGGCCGGGTCGGCCACTTCTTCCACGAGGAGGGCCTGACCTTCGAGGGCAGCTGGGCGTGGCCTTCCTACCTGGACTTCCTCGAGGACGTGGCGGACGCGCTGGAAAGCGGCGAACCGCTGCGCGACTCGCCCCACTCCGTCACCCCGGAGGGCGACCTGGACTGGACCTACTGACACCCCGCGCCCGGCACGCCACTTGACCAAACTTATTCAAGAATCCATCATAAGTGGCCATGCGACGTCGAGTCCTCCCCTTACTCTGCGTTACCCTCCTCCTCACAGTCTTCGCCCCGTTCGCGCCGCCTGCCATGGCCGACCCGAACGCCGCGCAGCTGTGGGTCGAGAGTCCGCAAAAGACCATCTATCGCACGACGACGATCCCGCAGCGCCCCACCACCTCCATCAACCTCGTAGCCGCCCGCGGCGAATACGAGAGCGCGCAGCTCGCCGTACGCGCGAAAGAACGGCTGCGCGTCGAGCGCGTCCGATTCGGCAACCTGACCGCGGACGGCAGGCGGCCGATCGCGAAGGCCAACCTGAGCTACCACTTCGTCGCCTACAAGGACGACAGCAAGGTGGCGGCCAACCCGTTCTTCCCCGACCGTGAGGGCACCCTGCTCTATCCCGAGTCGGCCATGCCGGACCCGCTCTCCAACGACCAGGCGACCTGGGTCGAGGCCGGACAGACCCAGCCCATCTTCGTGACCGGCTTCGTGCCACGCGGCACGGCGCCCGGCACCTATCGCGGCACGGCGACGGTCGAGACGACCCGTGGCGACTACCCGGTGCCCATCCAGTTCAGCGTGCACGGCGTCGAGGTCCCCACGATCGACAAGTCACCGTTCACCAACTACCACTGGACGATGACGAACGGTTTCACCTGGGACGGCTTCAGCTGGAACGGTGCGGCCGGCCAGCCCTACGACGTCGGCAAGTACTACTACGGCGTCGACACCTACAGCGACGCGTGGTTCGACCTCATGGACGAGTTCGCCCGCAAGCTCGCCGAATACCGCACCAACATGGTCTGGCTCCGCACGGACCTGTTCCTGCAGTCCACCGGCACGGAGCTGTCGGATTTCGTCAAGGGCATACCGGGCGACATCGACTGGACGAACTTCGACCGCTACGTCGAGGCGTTCAAGCGGCACGGCATCACCAACTTCGCCAACCAGCATCTCGTTCACGCGCTGAACAAGATGCCGGACGACGAGAAGCCGAACGACAGCTGGAACGCCAAGCTGCCGGACAGCCTGCCGGTCACCGACGCCTTCCTGACGAACTACCTGACCGCGCTGCACCAGCACCTGAAGAGCAAGGGCTGGACGAAGGGCCTGACGTGGTACCAGCACATTCGTGACGAGCCCATCACCGCCGACCAGCGCAACCTCTGGACCTATGTCGCGCGCAAAATCCAGCAGATCAACGCCGCCATCGGCGCCGATTTCCGCACCATGGACGCCGACCCCGAGGGCATCCTGCTCGACGACAGGACCAAGCCCTATGTCGACACCTGGGTTCCGCTGACGCCGGCGTTCGAGCGCAAGAAGGCCGGCTACAAGGCACAGCAGGCCGCGGGCCAGGACCTGTGGGTCTACACCTGCGAGGTCAACACTCCCCCGTGGCTCAACCGGTTCTGGACGCAGCCGACGATGACCGGCCGCATGCTGTTCTGGGACCTCGAGCGCCAGGGCGTGCAGGGCCACCTGCACTGGGCGTGGAACGCGTGGTACGTGGGCCCCTGGAAGGGCGACTCCTACATCGTCTATCCCGACAGGGCCAACCTGACGGTGAAGAGCAGCCTGCGTCTGGAGGCGCAGCGCGACGGCCTGGAGGACTACGAGCTCCTCAACCTCCTCAGGAAGCGCAACCCGGCCCTGGCCAAGCAGATCGTCGACAGCGCGATCAGCCCGGAGGACCCGCGGCGCTACACGCTCGACCCGGCATATCTCGACGCGCTGCACGGCTACCTCGTGCGGGCGGCCGCGGGCGAGACCGCCGGCGCGATTCCCCAGCCGACCAGCCCGTATGAGGGGCAGGACGTACCGGACACGTTCCTGCTCGACAGCACCGATGACAGCATCGGCTACTCCGCCGGCTGGGCGCCCCGGCAGCGGCAGTCCGCCTACCTCGGCAGCATCCACCTCAGCAAGAGCGCCGGCGACAAGGCGACCTACGAGTTCGAAGGCACCGGCATCGACGCGTTCTTCGAGAAGAACACGACGACCGGAAAGGTGTCCGTCTCGGTCGACGGCGGGCCGGCGACGGTGATCGACCTCTACGAGGCGGTCCAGTACGACCGCTTCACCGCATACCGGAAGACCGGGTTGAGACCGGGCAAGCACCGGATCGAGATCGTCAACCTCGAGAACAGGGAGGTGCGCTTCGACGGGTTCCGCGTGCGTCTCGCACCCGGTCAGCAGCACTTCGACGCGACGCTGAAGGACCTGAAGCTCACCGGCGTCTCGGAATTCACGTTCGAGGGGCATCGCGGTGACTACGCGCTGCTCGTCAACCAGGGGGCGAGCACCGTCGGGCTGACCCCGACGCTGACCGACGCCGGCGGCACGATCACCGTCAACGGCAGCGCCGTCGCCAGCGGCGCGACCGTCGACGTCAACGTGGCGAACGGCAAGAACAAGGTCGAGATCCGCACGCTGGCAAGCGATGGCCGGACCGCGAAGGTCTACGAGCTCACGCTCGTGAAGGGCGCGGTGAACACGGCGGAGGCCAACATCGCCCGCAGCCATTCGGCGGTGTCGGCTTCGGCGGCCCGTGATGGCGACGGCGGCGTGCAGTACGGCCCGCAGAAGATGGTCGACGGCGAGTACGGCACGATGTTCGCCGCCAAGCAGGGCTACACCGACGCGAACCCGTTCCCGCACGAGATCGTGCTGGACTGGAAGGAGCCCAAGGCGTTCAACACGCTGGTGGTCGCGACCCGTGGCGGCATTCCGCAGGGCCTGACCGACGTCGACGTCGAGGTCTCGGCCAACGGCACCGACTGGACGAGCGCCGCGCAGGGCGTCGCGTTCCGGTGGACGCACGACGACGACGACGGAGTCATGGAGTATTCGGTCGCCGACCTTCCCGACCTGCAGGGCGTCAGGAAGCTGCGCCTGAAGATCAACGACGCGAACTACACCCGCTGGAGCATGTACGCCGTCTACGAGCTGGAGCTCTACAACCTGCCGAGCAGCCAGACGAGGTAGTCGAGCTCGCGCCCGCCGCCCCGGTCACGCGGCGGGCGCGGCTCACGTGGCGATCAGGAGAACGGCTTCGGGAGAGGAGCGTCGAAGTCGTAGAGGCGGGCGTCGACGTGATCGAGCGCGCGCCGTACCGCGCCCAGGACCACGGCCTGCTCCCCCAGATCGGAGATCGCCACCACGGGAGGTTCGAGGCAGAACGGGTCCAGGTGCCGGCGCAGCGGCGCGAGCAGCACGTCACCCGAGCGCGAGACGCCGCCGCCGAGCACCACCAGCTCGGGATCCACGGTCAGCACCAAGGCGGCGATGCCCTCCGCCAGGTCGCGGGCGTACTGCTCGACCGCCCATTGCGCGGCCGGGTCATCGGACCTGGCCGCGGCGAAGACCTGAGCGGCGGCGTCCCGTGGCGCCGTGCCGGGCGGCAGGCCCTGGAAGCCGGTCAGGTGGACGGGCGCGCGGTGCCAGCCGACCAGGGGCAGCGCGCCGATCTCCCCCGCACCGCCCCTGGCGCCTTTGAGCAGCTTGCCACCCACCAGGATGCCCGCGCCCGTACGCACGCCGGACAGCACGAACACCAGGTCGTCGACGCTGCGGGCCTGGCCGCGCCAGCGCTCGGCGAGCGCGGCCAGGTTGCAGTCGTTCTCCACCAGCACGGGGCAGTCGAAGCCGGCGCGCAGCTCGCCCGCCAGATCGAGGCCGGTCCACTCGGGCAGGCCGACCGACAGCTTCACCACGCCCTCGGCGGTCACCACCCCGGTGGTGCCCGCGCAGACAGCGGCGATGCGGTCAGCGGTCAGCCCGCCGGCGTCCAGCGCGGCCGCGATCGCCGTCCTGAGGCCCGCCAGCCGCTCGGCGCGGCCGGCGGTGGCGGAGATCTGCTCGTCGTGCGCGGCCACGACCGCGCCGTCCAGGTCGGCGACGCTGACCCTGAGCGTGTAGGAGCCGATGTCGATCCCGAGCACGTGGCCGCCCGTCGCGTGGAAGGCGAACAACCTGGCCGGCCGCCCCATCTGACCGCTCTCCGGCGGCAGCTCCCTGAGCCAGCCCGCCGCCAGCAGCTCCTCGACCAGGCCCTCCACGGTCGGCCTGGAGAGCGCCGCTCCCCTGGCGAGGTCGGTCAGCCCGATCGGCCCCTGCGACCGGACCGTGCGGAGCGTGGTCACGAGGTTGATCCGGCGAAGCCGTGAGGTGTCGCCACCACGAATTGTCACGCTTGCCCCCTTGACAGATCTTGCGTCGCAGAAATAAAAACAACCTTCATTAGTATGTTACAACTCGTAGGGGATGCGGATGGTCACTCTTGCCGTGATTGGGGCGGGCCTGCGCGGCACCGGCTACGCCAGGCTAGCGCGCGAAATCGGGCTCGCCGAGGTCGTGGCCGTCGCCGAGCCCGACCAGGACAGGAGGGCGGACTTCGCGGCCGAGCACGGCATCCCGGTCGAGCGCGTCTTCGCCGACTGGCGTGACCTGCTGGCCGGCGAGCGGCTGGCCGACGCGGTGATCGTGGCCACGCAGGACCGCCTGCACCTCCAGCCCGCCGTACGGGCGGCCGAGCTGGGTTACCACATCCTGCTGGAGAAGCCGATGGCGCCGACGGAGGAGGACGCCACGGCCATCGCCGAGGCCGCCGACCGCAACGGCGTGATCCTGGCGGTCTGCCACGTGCTGCGCTACGCGCCCTACACCACCAGGCTCAAGGAGCTCCTGGACGAGGGCAGGATCGGCCAGATCATGAACATCCAGCACCTGGAGCAGGTCGGCTGGTGGCACCAGGCGCACTCGTTCGTGCGGGGGAACTGGCGCAACGAGGCCGAGTCGGCGCCGATGCTCCTCGCCAAGGCCTGCCACGACCTCGACTGGATCGTGCACATCAAGGGCGAGGTGCCCGAGCGGGTCTCCTCCTTCGGCAAGCTCGTCCACTTCACCAAGGAGAACAAGCCGGCCGGGGCCGCCGACCGGTGCCTGGACTGCTCGGTCGAGCAGTCCTGCCCCTACTCGGCCAAACAGCTGTACATGGAGGGCCTCGCCGATCCGGCTCGGCACGTCTGGCCGCTTGGCGCGATCACCCGCGACTTCACCGAGGAGGGCGTGCTCACGGCCCTGCGCGAGGGCCCGTACGGCAGATGCGTCTACGCCTGCGACAACGACGTGGTCGACAGCCAGGTGGTGATCATGGAGTTCGCCGACGGCACGAGCGCCACCTGCACCATGACCGCGTTCGGCGCGCTCGAGCACAGGAAGACCAGGATCTTCGGCACGCGCGGTTCGATCGAGTGCGACGGCGAGACGCTCCGCGTCCACGACTTCCTCACCAACGAGGTGTCGGTGATCGACGCCCTCGCGGGAGCGGACGCATCGGCCGCCTCCGGGCACGGAGGCGGCGACGGGGCGCTGATGGAGGCGTTCCTCGCCGCCGTCCGCGACAACGACCCGGCCATGGTCCCGACCAACGCACAGGCCAGCCTGGCCACGCACCGGGTGGTCTGGGCCGCCGAACGGGCCAGGCACACCCGCACCGTCGTATCGATAGGAAAGGCCCCCCACCATGCGTAAGATGACGGCTCTCCTCCTGATAGGCGCCCTCGGCCTGGCCGCCTGCGGCAAGAAGAACAGCGGCGAACCCGCCCAGCAGTCCCTGTCCTACCGCTCGTCCTGGGGCGCGGCGGAGCCCCAGGCGAAGATCATCAAGACGATCATGGACGATTTCGCCAAGGAGACGGGCGTCAAGGTCGACCTGAAGTTCGTCGGCCGCACCGGCAACGAGAACCTCAACGCCGAGATGGCCTCCGGCCAGGGCCCCGACCTGTTCGACACCACCACCGGCGACATCGACACCCTGACCGCCCAGCAGATCATCGGCCCGCTGGACGACCTGGAGAACACGCAGATCCCCGGCGAGGGCAAGACGGTCAAGGAAGTGCTCCCCGAGCCCGTACGGAAGGCCTCCTCCGGCAAGAACGGCCTGGCCTTCGTCCCGCACACGATCATCTCCACCGCCGTCTGGTACAACGCGGCCAAGCATCCCGGGCTGAACCCGCAGACCTGGGAGGAGTTCATCGACTTCCTCGACGAGTGCAAGAAGGCCGGCCGCACCCCGATCGGCCAGGACGGCACCATCGCCTTCTACAACGTCTACTGGTTCTACAGTCTGCTGGTGGGCGCCAACGGCGCGGGGAGCCTGGCCGAGCTGGCCAAGGATCCCGCCAACTGGGACAAACCGCAGGTGCTCGACACGGCGAAGAAGGTCGAGCAGCTCGCCAAGGGCGGCTACTTCCAGCGGGACTTCATGGCGACCAAGTTCCCCGCCGCGCAGAACGCCTGGGCGGCGGGCACGTACGACTTGAACCTCAACGGCACCTGGCTGGCCAGCGAGGTCCAGCCCCAGCTGGCTCCCGGCTTCAAGGTCGCCTCGTTCCAGGTCCCCTCCGGCGGCAAGAGGTCCATCGAGGTGGGCACCCTCGGCTGGGGCGTGAACGCCAAGGGCAAGAACGTCGGGACGGCCAAGAAGTTCCTGGCTTTCGCGCTGCAGAAGAAGTACATGGAGCAGTTCTCCACCACGGCGCTGAACATCTCCTCGCGCGGTGACGTGCCCGCGCCCGCGCACATGGCGGACGTGCAGAAGGCGGTGCTGGAGGCCAAGGAGACGCATCTGAGCTACGACTACGCGGGCGCCGACAAGACCTGGTGGGGCGACACGTTCCTGCCCCTGAGCGACAAGCTGCTCTCCGGCAAGATCGACGCGACCACGTTCGTCAGCGAGGGCAAGAAGCAGACGGCCGAGCACCTGGCGACCGGGTGAAAACGTACGAACGGGCCTTCTGGCCCTTCCTGCTGCCCGCGCTCCTGGTCTACACCCTGCTGTTCGTCGCGCCCTCGCTGTTCGGGATCTGGATCAGCCTCACCAGATGGTCGGGACCCGGCTCGGAGATGACCTGGCGCAGGCTGGACAACTACGTGGCGCTGCTGCACAACAAGGTCTTCGCCACGGCCTTCACCAACACCTTCGTGATGGCGATCGTCGGCGGCGCCCTGATCTTCGGCTTCACCTTCCTGTCGATGGTCGTGCTCAGGCAGCTCAAGGGGCGGGCCTTCATCCGGGCGGTCGTCTTCCTCCCGCTGATCATCTCGCTCATCGCGATCGGCGCGGCGGTGGGCTTCCTGCTCAATCCCGAGGGCGCGGTCAACACCGTGCTCGGCTGGGCCGGCCTGGATCCGCAACCGTGGCTCGGTCCCGAGATGGTGTTCCGCTGCATCGTGGGCGGGCTGGTCTGGTCGAGCACCGGCTTCTACGTCGCGCTGATGATGTCGGCCGCCGACGCCATCCCGGCGCACGTCTATGAGGACGCCCAGCTCATCGGGGCCACCAAATGGGAGCAGTTCCGGCACATCACGCTGCCGTTGACCTGGGACGTCTTCGCGGTCTCCGCCGTGCTCTGGGTGGTCGGCAGCCTGAAGATCTTCGACATCGTGCTGGCGTTCACGACGGCGGGCACCACTGCCGCACCGCCGATCCCGGCCCGCACGATCGCGGTGCAGCAGTACATCGTGGTGAAGGGCGCCGGCCTGCCGGAGCTCGGGAGCGCGGCGGCCATGGGCGTGATGACGCTCCTCGTGACGGCCGTACTGATCGTGCTGACCCGGCGCATCACCAGGCGTGATCGAGTGGAGCTGTCATGAGGCGTCTGATCGGGGACATCCTGCTGCCCAGGGCGACGGCCATCGCGCTGTGGGCCTGGGTGGCCTTCAACCTCGCCCTGATCGGCTGGGTGGGCATCCAGTCGCTGAAGGACTCGCGGGACGTGTGGCTGCATCCGTTCGCGCTGCCGGAGACCCCGCGATGGGACAACTTCGGCTCGGCGTGGCAGGCGGCCGAGTTCTCCGCCGCCGCCTTGAACAGCGTGGTGCTGACCGTGTTCGGCTCCGTGTTGATCGTGGGGGTGGCCGCCCCCGCCGCCTACGTGCTGGCGCGCTCGAGCCGGCGCGTCGCCGGCCCCACGATCAACTATTTCGCGATGGGGCTGAGCATCCCGCTGCAGACGATCCTGGTGCCGATCGTGGTGGTCAAGCTGTCGGTCTACTCGTTCATGGAGGACTGGGTGACGGGCTGGTGGGACAACCGCATCACCTTGCTGGTCTTCCAGGTGGCGCTGTCGATCCCCTTCGCGGTGTTCGTGCTCACCGGCTACATGCGGTCGCTGCCGCACGAGATCGAGGAGGCGGCCGAGATCGACGGGGCCGGCCCGCTCCGCGCGTTCGTCCAGGTCATCATGCCCGTGGCCAGGCCGGGCCTGACGACCGTGTTCGTGCTCAACGTCATGGGTTTATGGAACGAGACCCTGCTCGCCCTGCTGATCGCGCCCCTGCCCGAGGAGCGCAACCTGCCCGCCGCCCTCCTCGGCCTGTACAGCAGCATGCAGTACAGCTCCGACTGGGGCGGCATGTTCGCGGGCATCGTCATCCTGGTCTACCCCATGATCGTGCTCTACCTCTGGCTGGGCCGCCGCATCGTCGACGGCATGACCGCCGGGATCAGCAGATGACCCCGCGTGCCTTCTCCGTCGCCGACGGCGGTTTCCGGCTGGACGGCGCCGAGTTCAGGGTGCTGTCGGGCGCGCTGCACTACTTCCGCGTGCATCCTGAGCAGTGGCGGCACCGGCTCGCCATGGTGCGTGCCATGGGCCTCAACACGGTCGAGACCTACGTGCCGTGGAACCTGCACGAGCCGCGACCTGGAGACTTCCGCCGCGTGGACGACCTGGGCGCGTTCCTCGACGCGGCGGCGGCCGAAGGGCTCCTGGCGATCGTGCGGCCCGGGCCGTACATCTGCGCCGAATGGGACAACGGCGGGCTGCCCGCCTGGCTGACCGGCGCCATCCGCACCAGCGACCCCGACTACCTGGCCCACGTCGACCGCTACTTCGACCGGCTGATCCCCCAGGTGGCCGAGCGCCAGACCTGCCGCGGCGGCAACGTGATCATGGTCCAGGTGGAGAACGAGTACGGCTCCTACGGCAGCGACCACGCCTACCTGCGCCACCTGGCGGACGGCCTGATCAGCCGCGGCATCGAGGTGCCCCTGTTCACCTCCGACGGGCCGGACGACCACTGCCTGACCGGTGGCACGATCGACGGCGTGCTGGCCACGGTGAACTTCGGCTCCGAGCCCGAGCAGGCCTTCGCCGCACTGCGCGCCCACCGGCCGGACGACCCGCTCTTCTGCATGGAGTTCTGGTGCGGCTGGTTCGACCACTGGGGGCACGAACACGCCACCCGCGACGCGCAGGACGCCGCGGACACCCTGGAGCGGATCCTGGCCGCGGGCGCGTCGGTGAACGTGTACATGGCACACGGAGGGACCACTTTCGGTACGTGGGCGGGCGCCAACCGTACCGGGGACGACAGCGCCGGCCCGTGGCGGCCCACGGTGACCTCCTACGACTACGACGCCCCCATCGACGAGCGCGGCGCGCCCACCGAGAAGTTCTGGCGACTGAGGGACGTGCTCTCCCGCCACGGCGGCGAGCTCCCCGACGTGCCCGCCGTGCCCGCCACGCTGCCTCCCGCCACGCTGCGCCCCGAGCAGTCGGTACGCCTGTTCGAGGCGCTGGACGCCATCGCGCGGCCGGAGACCACCGCGCCGGTGCCACCGGCGTTCGAGGACCTGGGGCTGGATCACGGTCTGGTCCTGTACCGGACCACCGTTCCTGGACCGCGCGGGCCGTACCCGCTCACCCTGCGCGACGTGCACGACCGCGCGCACGTCTTCGTCGACGGCCGCCTGGCAGGCGTCGTCGAACGGGACGCCGCCCCTCCCGCACTGCTCGCGGCCGGGCACGCCGCCCTGGAGATCCTCGTGGAGTCGATGGGCCGGACCAACTACGGCCCGCTGCTCGGCGAGCGCAAGGGCCTCCTCGGCGGTGTCCTGCAGCACCGCCAGTACGTGCACGGATACGCGGCGCGGCCGATCCCTCTGGAGGACATATCGCGGCTGAGCTTCCAGCCGGGGACGACGGGCGAGCCGCTTACGTTCTTCCGCACCACGCTGGAGGTGAGCGAGCCCGCGGACGCGTTCCTGGCCTTGCCCGGCTGGGGCAAGGGGTACGTCTGGATCAACGGCGTCCTGCTGGGCCGCTACTGGAAGCGAGGACCCCAGCAGACCCTGTACATCCCGGCGCCCCTGCTGGAAACGGGCGCCAACGAGATCGTCCACCTGGAGCTGGACGAGGTGGGCTCCCTGCTGCAGATCCGCGCCCAGCCCTCGCACGACGGCTCGACCCCGCACACCCCGTAGCCACCTGCCGTCTTCGGGTGTCAACTCCCGGCACGCGACAGGACCTGCTCCAGCTGTGCCGGATCGGCCGCGCCACCGGCCGACAGGACGGTGCCGGCGCGGTCGGTCACCACCACGTACGGCGGCCACGGGATGTCGTTGCGGTCGAAGACCTCTGGGTCCACGACCACGGGCAACCCGGCGCCGCCGTATCCGTCCACCGCGCTGACCAGCACGACCTCCAGGCGGGCGGCTGTCGCGGCGAACTCCGGCAGCATCGTCCTGCACAGCCCGCACGCCGGCGAGACCAAGGCGTACATCGTCCGGTCACCGGCCGGCTCGGGAGCGCCGGTGAGGGCGAAGCGCGTGCCGGGACGCGGCCCGTACCCGGCCTTCTCCACCCGTAGCAGCCGCCCGGGCAGGAAGGCCAGCCCGAGCAGGACCGCCGCCACCGGAAGCTGCAGGGGGGCGAACGCGACCGGCCCGATCAGGGCCGCCGTCACCGCGAGGAGCAGCAGCAGGCCGGTACGCAGCAGCGTGCCGGCCCCGACGGGGTCATGACCGCCGAAGCACCCGCAGTCCACGGCCATCCGGCGCCGCATCACGGAGGCCATGGCCGCCAGGAACGTGGTGAACAGCATCCCCGCCACCACGGCGCCCCACCGCCGGCCGCCCGGCGCGAGCAGCAGCCCGGCGGCGACCAGCTCGGCCACGAGCAGGCCCACCGCGGCCGGCCCGGCCAGGCCGGCCGGGAGCACCTGGTAACCGGCCACCGACCGGGCGAAGCCGGGCACGTCCCGCAGCTTGCCCAGCGCCGCGATCAGCAGCACCGCGGTCACGGCGAGGTACGCCGACTCGGCGACGATCACGGCACCCTCTGGTGGTAGGCCGAGGCCTGCAGCTCGTACAGGCCGGCGTAGAGGCCGTCGCGTTCCATCAGTTCGGCGTGCGTGCCCTGCTCGGCGATCGTGCCGCCGTCGAGCACGTAGATGCGGTCGGCGTAGCGGACGCTGGCCAGCCGGTGGGTGATGAGCACGATGGCGCGGCCGTCGGCGTGGCCGCGGATCCGCTCGAACAGGGCGTGCTCGGCACGGGCGTCCAGGGCCGAGGTCGGCTCGTCGAAGATGACCAGCGCGGCGTCGCGGTAGAAGCCGCGGGCCACGGCGATGCGCTGCCACTGGCCGCCCGACAGGTCGTGGCCGCCGCGGAAGCGGCGGTCGAGCAGCGCGTCGTAGCCGTCGGGCAGCCGCGCCACCACCTCGTCGGCGCCCGCCGCGGCGGAGGCGGCGGCGAGCCGGTCCTCCTCCAGGGGCCGTCCCATGACGATGTTCTCGCGGACGGTGAGCGGCCAGCGCGTGTGGTCCTGGGCGATCACGGAGATCCGCCGCCGCAGCGCGTCGCCGTCGAACGCGGCGAGGTCCACGCCGTCCCAGCGGATCGTGCCCTCCTGCGGCTGATACAGCCCGGCCAGCAGCTTGGCCAGGGTCGTCTTGCCCGAGCCGTTCTCGCCGACCAGGGCGATGACCTCGCCCCGGCCGACGGTCACGCTGACGCCCGACAGCGCGGGCCGGTCGGCGTCGGGGTAGGTGAACGTGACGTTCTCGGCCGTCAGCAGGCGCAGCGGCGCCGACTCGGCGGGGGGCGACGGTAGGGCGGGGGGCGCGGGGACGCGTTCCCGGGCCAGCTCGCAGAAGGTCAGGTAGTCACCGAAGTAGAGACCTGCCTCGTAGAGCCGGTTCATGGTCTGGATCAGGGCGGTGAGCGACACCTGCCCGGTCCTGATCGCCAGCACGGCCGCGCCGGCCACCGACAGCGGGATGACGCCGACGGCCAGCAGCACGCCGAGCGCCACGTACACGCCGGCCGTGGCCACGCCGGTCAGCAGGTCGCCGGCCGCCTTGGTCGCGGCCCGCCGCCGCGCCACGTCGAGCTGGACGTCCTGCTCGAGGTCGGCCACCTTGGCGTATTGGCCGAGCAGGAAGTCCCGGAGCGTGAACGCCCGCACCTCGGCGGCGGGCTGCCGCTCGGCCATCAGGTCCGACAGCATGAACTTGCGCCGCCGCGCGGTGGAGAGCCGGTAGAACGCCTGGTAGCCCAGCCGCGCCATGCGCACCGCGGCCCATCCCGCCGGCACCGCGGCGACCAGCAGCAACGGCATGAGGGCCGGGTGCAGCAGGCCGAGCGCCACGGCCGAGGCCAGCACGCCCACCGCGCCGGTGACCACGGCGATCGTCGTCTCCACCACGTTGGCGGTGTCGGGCACGCCGCTGTCGCGGGCCCGCCGCATCGCATTGTGGAAGTCGTGGTCGTCGAACGCGGCCAGCTCCACCCGGGTGGTCAGCTCGAACAGGCGGGTCTCGGCCAGCCGTTCGACCAGCGGTTTGAGCCGGGCCTGCGCCCATCCGGCGCCGGCCAGCAGCGCGCCGCGCAGCCCCGTGGCGGCGGCCACGAGCAGCAGCGACGGAAGCGCGGCCCAGACCCGATCGGGCGTGGGGCCGGCGGCGAACAGCGAGGCCAGCACGTCGGAGGTGGCCACCAGGCCGAAGACGGTGAAGACCCCGGCCGCGAGGTTGCCCGCCAGGGCCACGGCCGTGTCGCGCGGACTGGCCTGCCACGCCATCCGCAGGGCGGCGGCGACCAGAGACGGCAGCCTGCGGGCGATCGTGCCGAGGGTGGCGGTCAGCAGGTGCTCGTCGTGGCTCTCCCAGTACTGGGCCACGAGCCCCGACCGGTCGTCCGGGACGCTCGTCGTGCGCCGGCGTCGCCAGAGCCTCACGCCGGAGATCCCCCCATCATGCCCGCCAATCTAGAAGATCAAACTCGTGGTGTAAAGGCGCATGTAAACACATTTTTGGCCGTTATGGCCACCTCTGGACAGGCTTCCGGATATATGCACATAATGCGTCCGTTTGCTCGCGACGCGGGAACGTATCGACGATTCCTGGTCGCGGGCAGGGCACGGGAAAGGTGCCTACCGGCGCCATCCCGAGGCTCGGATCCCCACGTCGGCCGCCCATAGGTGGCCAAGGAAGGAGCCCTCATGTCGGTCCTCGCCCTGGAGCCCCGCGACGCCGGAGTCCTGGAGTACGAAGACCTCGCCGTCGACTTCGAAGGCGAGCTCAACAAGCTGCTCCACGGCCCCCAGGCCTGCGTCAACACCTGCAAGCGTACGGTGTGCAGCAGCTTCCCGTGCTGCCCGTCCATTGTGTGAAGCGCCTGATCCCACGCGGTGACGCGTGGTGACGCAAAGCGCTGGGGAAAGGCCATCGGCGCTGTTCTGATGGCCTTTCCCTGATATCAGGCCAACGCGCTCCGTTATCGAGGGACGACTGTGGACAGCAATGTGCTCGCTCGCCTTACCCAATTTGCCGAGTTGAATGGTAGGGAAATATACGAGGACGACACGTGGATCAGCGTTCACGACCCTTACCACGACATTCCGTTACAGGGCTGGAAAATCCACATTTCCGCACGTCCCGGCACCCTCGCCGACACCCTTGAGCGCGCGTTGCCGATCCTGGCGGGCACCGGCTGCGCCTTCAAGGTCGCCCGCTCGGCCCACAGGCTCATGGAGCTCAACTCCGGCGACGTCGACCCGGGAGCCGTGGGCAAGGCCATGACGGTCTACCCGGAGCAGGACGCGGTGGTCGAGCTGGGCCACGCCCTCGCCGACGCCCTGTCCGGGCTGTCCGCCCCGCGCATCGTCAGCGATCGGCGGGTCCGCCCCGACGCTCCGGTGTACTACAGGTACGCCCCGTTCGCCCCGCAGTACCGGGTGGACGAGAACGGCGACTTCGAGCTGATCGTGATCGGGCCGGACGGCGAGCAGCTGCCGGGCGCGGCGGGCCCCGAGTTCACCTGCCCGCCCTGGGCCACCGACCCGTTCCGCCCCACGGCCCCTCCTGAGCCCGCCCCGTCTGACGCGCGGCCGTCTCTGGGAACGCTGCCGCCCGCAGAGACGGCCGGGCAGGTCGCCGGCGCCGGCCGGGTCATCGGCGGCCGCTACCACGTGACATCCGGCGTCGTACGCGGCCCGCGCGGCAACGTCTATCGCGCCACCGACGCCACCGGCCGACGGGTCGTGGTCAAGGAGGCCCGCGCGTACGTCGGGGAGAACGTCGAAGGCTGGGACCTGCGGATGTACCTCCGCAACGAGCTCCGCGTCCTCCAGGCGCTCAAGGGCGTGGCAGGCGTACCGGAGCCGATCGACCACTTCCGGCACGGCGAGGACGAGTTCCTCGTCATGACCGACGCGGGCAGCCGCGACCTCAACCGGTTCGTCGCGGAGAACGGCCTGTTCACCAGCGAGCCCGCCGGCGGCGAGCGCGATCTCGGCGCGCTCGCCGTCCGCCTGCTGGAGGTGATCGACGCGGTGCACTCGCACGGCGTCGTCATCCGCGACCTGTCGCCCAAGAACGTCGTGCTCGGCGACGACGGCCGCTGCACCCTCATCGACTTCGGCAACAGCAGGTACGACGGGCTGCAGCTGCCCGGTTGGAGCCGTGGCTACAGCGTCCCCGACCAGCACACCGACCGCGCGTCCGAGCCCGCCGACGACTACTTCTCGCTGGGCGCCACCCTGTTCTTCGCGGCCACCGGCATGAACCCGATCATGATCGGCCCGGACCCGGTCCGCAACGTCGAGCGCACGCTCATGTGCCTGGCGGGGATGTTCCCGGACGTCACGACGGGCGTCCTCGGCCTGCTCCCCGGCCTGCTGAGCCTCGACCCCGCCGACCGTACTGCCGCCGCCGCCGAGCTCAGGTCCGCCCCCGGGCGGCTCGGCGCGACGGCCGCGACCGGCGACGGGCAGCCGCCGCCGCGACGGTGGAGGCCGCCCGCCACGCCGAGGCTCACCGGGGAGCTGCTGTCCAAGGCGCTCGACCACTCCGTACGCGAGTGCGCGGCCTTCGCCGAGCAGCTGATGGCCGCGCCCGAGGACGCCCGCCGCGAGAGCCCGCCGGTGACCAACGTCTACGGCGGCAGTGCCGGAGTCGGCATGGAGCTGCTGCACCACCCGGAGGCCCGAGCCGTGGCCGCCGACCTGGCCCGGTGGACGGCCCGCGTGATGCCGCCCGCCAAGCTCCCGCCCTCGCTGTACTTCGGCCGTACCGGCACCACGCTGTTCCTGACCGCGGCCCGCCTGACCGCCGCGCCGGAAATGCCGGCGCCGGCCCCCGTCACCCTCGACGGCCCGCAGCGGGCCGACCAGGCGCACGGCGTGGCAGGCATCGGCTCGGGCCACCTGGCACTGGCCGCCCTGGACCCCGGCGATGCCCGCCACCTGCGGATCGCCGCCGAATGCGCCCGGCTGCTGATCGCCGGGGAGGTCACGCGGTCGGAGGACGCCGTGGCGCCCGCCCAGCCCGGCTCCGGCGTGTCCGTCGACACGGCGTACGCACACGGCGACGCGGGCTGCGCGGACTTCCTGCTCTCCTACCACGAGGCCACCGGCGACCGGGCGGCGGGCGAGGCGGCCCGGGAGCGGTTGGCGGCGCTGGCCGTACGGGCCGAGGCGCTGATCGGCGAGCTGCACGGCCCGGACGCCCGCGCGATGGGAGCCTCCTGGTGCCAGGGCATGTCCGGCATCGCCGGCGCGCTGGCCCGCGCGGCCCGCGCGTACGGCGAGGACCGTTACCTGGAGCTGGCCGAGCGGGGCGCGCGGGCGTGCCTGGTCGTCGCCCCGCAGGCCTGGGTGGTCTCTCAGTGCTGCGGCCTGGCGGGCATCGGCGAGGCCCTGATCGACCTGGCGATGATCACGGGCGATGACGGCTACTGGCGCCACGCCGAGAAGACCGCCGAGCTGATGCTGGTACGGGCCGGCGGCGAGCCGGCGCAGCCGGTCTTCCCCGGCAACGACCTCGACAAGGCGGCCTACACCTGGAGCACCGGCACGGCGGGCGTCGTGTCGTTCCTGCGCCGCCTCGACCGCCGCTCGGGGACGCGCCTGTGGACGGCCGGCTGGCGGCTGCCCGCAACGGAAGCCCCTCCCACCCAGGATCGCCACTTGCTAATTTGAAGGCGACAGCACGAGGGCCGGGTGATCCGTGACGCGCCGCAGAGTGTGGTCAAGGTCGCGATCGCTCCGGACGGATCCTGGCTCGCCACCGGCGACAATGGGGGGCGGTTTCCGCCGGTTGGGGTACTTCGCCGACTTCGACGGCGGAACGATCCATCTGTGGGACGCCTCCATCCGCTGCGGACGAGGCCCGGCGTCTTGTACGACGACTCCGTGGAGACCATGCCGTCCTTCATCCTCGACCGCGCCCACGAGCGCATGGGCGGCTCCGACGGAGATCACCGGCCTGAGGATCGCCCAGGGCCCGATGGGCGAGTCCACCGCGGTGATCCTCGCCCTCCTCCTGGCCGACAGCGTGCCCGGCACGATCCCGCTTGGTCCTGAGCACGTCCGCAAGAGGCGAGCTGCCCGCCGAGGCGATCGGGCGCCAGCTCGCGCTGGTGCCGCGCCGCACCTGGGCACGAGACCCGCCCCACCATCGCGGCCCTGACCGAGCCCTCCGACGCCGGCGGCCACCACCAGGACAGTGTCCGAACGCACGAGAGGCCGCAGCCGACGCAGAACCCAGGGAGGCAGCGACCTCAGGAGCGCGGCCATCGTCGGTGAACAGCCGACGTACGTCACAATGAGATTGATGTCAGCTCAGCTCCTGGCGCGGACCGCAGCCTCCCTTCACGGCTTGGCCCTCGGCGACGCCTTCGGCTCCCAATTCTTCGTTCCGACCAATCGTCACGCCCTCTCCTCTCGCCTTCTTCCACCCGCCCCGTGGCAGTGGACGGATGACACCGAAATGGCGTGCTCCATCTACCGCGTCCTGGCCGACCACGGCACCATCGACCAAGACGAACTCGCCACGAGTTTCGCTACCCGTCATGACTTCGACCGCGGGTACGGCCCGGCGACGAACCGGATGCTCCGGCTGGTACGTGAAGGAGGCGACTGGCGGGCGCTTTCTGCGGAGCTCTTCGACGGCAAGGGCTCGTGGGGCAATGGTGCCGCGATGCGGGTGGCACCGCTCGGCGCCTGGTTCGCCGACGACCTGACCGACGTCGTCCAACAGGCCACCCTGTCAGCGCAGGTAACTCACACACATCCCGAAGCGGTGGCCGGCGCCGTAGCCGTCGCGGTGGCCACAGCCCTGACCGTCAGCGACTCCGACCTGCCCGCCGGGCACTTCCTCGATCGAATCAGCGAACACGTGCCCGAGAGCATGGTCCACGACGGCATCGCCGAAGCCCGGCAGCTCCTCACCATCAGCGACCCCACATTGGCCGCCCAGATGCTCGGGAACGGGCGACAGGTCAGCGCTCACGACACGGTCCCGTTCACCCTCTGGGTGGCAGCTCGTTGTCGCCATGACTTCGAGGCGGCCATGTGGACCACGGCGGCGGCCGGTGGGGACGTCGACACCACGTGCGCCATCGTCGGCGGCATCATCGCAGCTTCCGAGCGCGATCACCTTCCACCACTGTGGAGAGCAAGATGCGAGCCACTACCCGACTGGGCAGGCGCCCCACCACTCGACCATGAGTCCGCCTGACCCCTTGGGCAGCCATTGGGAAGGATCACCCGATGACCGTCGGACGAGAAGCGGATCGCCCTCGTGAAGTGGGCTGGGCGATCGCGATGGGGCGGCGTTCAGAGGTTCAGTCGAGGGCTTCGTACTCAGCCGACGGCAGGGCCAGCTCAGGGTGGTCCACATGGTAGCGATCGTTGTAGATCCTCACACGCCGAGCCGGCCCGCGCCCGCCGCCTCACGGCCGGGATCCTCGGCACTGAGGCGTGGACGACGTCCCTGGACGGGCTCGCCCGGCTGGAGCCGTCGGTTCTGGCCGCAGCCGCCGACGACCTCCTCCGCCCCCGTTGATCACAATAAAAGGGGATTATGCATGACAAATCCGGAAAATGCCATCACTAGCAATTTTTGAACCACCCGATTTAGCATCGGCACTACCTGAACAGACGCATCTGCCAACACACGATGGCCGGCAACAGTGGCGCTGGAGCGATTGCCCGATGACCTCGCCGGAGTGGCATCCGGCTCGAACGGGGAAGCGCAATGAGTACATCCGAGCCCAACACCACCGCGACACCGACCTTCCCGATGGAGCGGACCTGCCCGCTCGCCCCGCCGGACGAGTATCAGCGGATGCGTGCCACCGCGCCGGTCGTCCGAGCCGCCCTGCCCAACGGCGCACCGGTCTGGGCGGTCACCCGCCACGCCGAGGCGCGGCAGATCCTCAGCGACCCGAGGATCAGCTCGAACACCGGACGCCCTGAACGGCCTCGCGGGCCCGACGACGATCGCCCCGACGACGGCTTCTTCGTCGACATGGATCCACCGGAACACAGCCGGTTCCGGCGGTTGCTGATCTCGGAGCTCGGTGCCCGTCCGATGGACGCCCTGCGCCCGGCCCTCCAGCGCGTCGCCGATACCGCGATCGACGAGGTGCTGGAGGCCGGAGCGCCCGCCGACCTCGTCGGTTCGTACGCGCGCCGGTTTCCGGCACGGGTCCTCTGCGCGTTGTTCGGTATCCCGGCCGGCGACCACGAGTTCTTCGAGTCACGGCTGCGGATGCTGTCGGTGACGAGTATGGATCCGAGTGTGGCGGCCCAGGCGTCCAGGGACGTTCGCGGTTATCTGCGCGAGCTCATCCGCAGCGCGGAGCGTGAACCGCACAAGGGAATGATCCGGCGGCTGGCCGCTAAACATCTGCCCACCGGTGAGCTGACCACGGACGAGCTGATCAACATCGGTTTTCTCCTGCTGCTCGCAGGTTACGACTCGCCCGCGAACACGATCTCCCTGGGCGTACTCACGCTGCTGCGGCACCCGGCGCAGCTTGCCGCGTTGCGTGCCGACTCGAGCCTGCTGCCGGGTGCGATCGAGGAGCTGCTGCGCTTCCACTCGGTGCAGGACTGGGTCAGCTTCGACCGGATCGCGACCGCCGACATGGAGATCGGCTCCGCGCGGATCCGCGCCGGTGACCGCCTGACGGTGCTGGCCGCGTCCGCCAATCGTGATGAGCGGGCGTTCGAGAACCCGGACGAGTTCGACATCCGCCGGTCCGCCCACCACCACGTCGCCTTCGGCTACGGGATACACCAGTGCATCGGCCGCAACCTCGCCCGCGCCGAGCTGCAGATCGCCTTCGGCACGCTGCTGGCCCGGATACCGACGCTGCGCCTGGCGGTCGGGTTCGAGGAGTTGCCGTTCGCCGACGATGCCCCGTTCTTCGGGCTGCACGCGATGCCTGTTGCCTGGTAGTGCCGCCTACGCGCCGGCGACATAGGCGTCCTCGGCCGCATAGGGGAACCAGACGTCGGGGCCGTGGCGAACGATCAGATCGGGGAAGACATCCTGCCAGCCTCCGCCGCCCGCCTCGGCCTCGGACACGGCGCGGGCGGCCCATTCGATGTCCTGGCGCAGCGCGTCGTCGTAGGAGACGGCGGGGCGGTATCCCAGCTCGGCACGGGCCCTGTCCAGGCTGAACACGATCTGCTCCGGCACATTCCACGGATGGAAACCCAGACCGTCCGGACGCGACGGGCCCGCGAAGGTGACGATCTCCGCCTCGTGGCCCATGACGGCGAAGATCCTGGCGCCGATCTCGGCGACGGTCAGCGGGTCGTCGGCGATGTTGAGGACCCGGGCCGCCGGGTGCCGCGCGCACAGATAGATCAGCTCGGCGACGTTCGCGACCGCCGTGGTGGGGAACCGGCTCCGCCCGTCCTGAGCGAGTACGACGTACGGCCGCCTGTCCAGCGCCCGCTTGATGAACGACCAGTGATCGAGCGACTTGCCGTACGGGCCGTGCAGCACGCCCGTACGCAGAATGCTGACCGGCAGGCCGGGCGTCGCCAGCAGGCAGCGCTCCAGCGCCGCCTTCCCCGCCGGATAGTCGTGGGCGTCGCGCTCGACCGTCGGCCACGTCTCCGGGATCGGCACCGGCAGGCCGGGAGCCTGGTAGACCGCTCCCGTCGAGATGACCACCAGCGAGCCGACCCGGCCGGCCAGCTGGGCGAGCTGCGCACCGTGGTACGGGGTGAACGCGACCGTGTCCAAAACCAGATCGTGGCCGTCGAGGGCCTTGAGCAGCGCCTCGGTGTCGGCCCGGTCGACCTGGACCGACACCACGCCATCCAGCTCCGCGGCGTCCGTACGGAGCCGGCGCTGCCCGAGTGTCACCGCATACCCGGCCGCGACGAGCCGGGCGGCTGCGGCCCGGCCGATCTGCCCCGTGCCTCCGATGACAAAGGCGCTTCGGCCGTGGACCGTCATCAGCCGATCTTAACCCGCCACAGTCAAAACTCGAGGGCATCGGACTGCCGCCGGTCCGGCTGCATGACCTGCGGCACGGCGCCGCCACCCCGGTGCCGGCCGCGCACCCGGACTGGGCTGGTGCTGAGCACCGCAACCGGCCGGTAAATGGATGGCGACCCTCCAGACCCGCCCCTACACTCGGCCTCATGGCTCTGCCCCGAATTTCCTAGCCAGGACACCCGCTCCCACGCCACCCGTGTGTCCTCTAGCAAATCCGGAGTGCAGTTCCATGCTCACCTTCCGTGGCCTCGACGTACGTGCGGGCGCCCGCCTCCTGCTGTCCGGCGTCACCGCCCACGTCGCCGCCGGCGACCGCGTCGGCCTGGTCGGCCGTAACGGCGCCGGCAAAACGACCCTCATGAAGACCCTCGCCGGAGTGCTCCCGCCCGCGGCCGGCGAGATCGTCCGCACCGGCCCCGTCGGCTACCTGCCGCAGGACCCGGCCGCCGCCGACCCGGCCGTCACCGTCCTCGACCGCGTCCTGTCCGTTCGCGGCCTCGACCGGGCGGTCCGCGACCTGCGGGCCGCCGAGTCCGCCCTGGCCGAGCGCGGCGACGAGCGGGCCATGGCCCGTTACGTCCGGGTCGAGGCCGAGTTCCAGGCCCGCGGCGGTTACGCGGCCGAGGCCGAGGCCGCCCGCGTCGCCGCCGGGCTCGGCCTGCCCGACCGGGTGCTGAACCGGCCGGTGGGCGACCTGTCAGGCGGGCAGCGCCGCCGCGTGGAGCTGGCCCGGGTACTGTTCGCCGAGCCCGGCGTCCTGCTGCTCGACGAGCCGACGAACCATCTCGACGGCGACTCCGTAGCCTGGCTGCGCTCGTTCCTGGCCGGCCATACCGGGGGCCTGGTCCTCATCACCCATGACACCGGGCTGCTGGCCGACGTGGTCAACCGCGTCTGGCACGTCGAGCACGGCGCGCTGGAGGCGCGCAACACCGGCTGGCACGCCTACCTCGCCGACCGCGAGGCCGACGAGCGGCGCAGGACGCGCCTGCGGGCCACCGCCGAGCGCAAGGCCGCCGCGCTTCAGGCCCAGGCCGGCCGCATGCGCTCCAACGTGGCCACCGCGACCAGGGCCAGGGACATGGCCCGGCGCGCGGAACGCATGCTCGCCGAGACTCCCCCGCCCCGCGCCGCCGAGAAGGTCGCGCGCATCCGGCTGCCCGAGCCCGCGCCCAGCGGCCGCACGCCACTCGGCGCGATCAGCCTGGCCAAGTCGTACGGCGGGCGGCCGGTGCTGGCCGGGGTGGACCTGGCCGTCGACCGGGGCAGCCGGCTCGTGGTCCTGGGGCTCAACGGCGCGGGCAAGACCACGCTGCTCAGGCTGCTGGCCGGGTACGAGCGGCCCGATTCGGGACGGGTCGTGCACGGACACGGGCTGCGGCTGGGCTACTTCGCCCAGGAGCACGACACGCTCGACCCGGCGCACACGGTCGGGCGGCACCTGGCCGCCGCAGCCCCGCACCTGAGCGACGGCGAGGCCCGGACGGTGCTGGGGTCGTTCCTGTTCGGCGGCGACGACGTGGACAAGCCCGTCGGGGTGCTGTCGGGCGGGGAGAAGACCCGGCTGGCGCTGGCCGGGCTGGTCAGCTCCCAGGCCAACGTGCTGCTGCTGGACGAGCCGACCAACAACCTCGACCCGGCCTCCAAGGCCGAGGTGCTGGCGGCGGTGGCCGCGTACCGTGGGGCCGTGGTGATGGTCACGCACGACCAGGAGGCCGTCGCGGCGCTCCGGCCGGACCGGGTGCTGCTGCTGCCCGACGGGGTTGAAGACCTGTGGAACGACGGGTACGCCGATTTGATCACCCTGGTCTGATCACGCCACGCGAGGAGGGCTTCCGAGCGGCAGGTGCCTAAGTGGCGACGAGCTGGCGGGTGATGCTGGGATCGCTGATCCCGGTGTCGTCCGCCAGCAGGAACGCCTTCGACAAGATGACCGACAGCATGCCGCCGTCCTCCTCGAACGGCAGGAACACCGGTGCGGCGGAGCGGTCGCGGCCGGGGACGATGCACAGGTAGGCGTCGTTCGGCTCCATCAGGATGTTGCCCGACCCCAGATGAATCCGGTAGGTGCGCAGGTGCCCCCGCACGCGCAGGAACCGGTCGGTCAGCTCGACCCGGTCGGCGATCTTCAGCCGGGGCAGCAGCCGGGCCAGCGCGTCACGCCGCGTGCGAGCGGTCTCGCTCAGCTCGCCGAACCCGTACGACTGCCCGTAGCCGTCGTGCCCGGCCGCCGCCTGCTGGTCGAGCCCCAGGGACCCGACCCCCACGGCGAGGTCGGCGTCGCGCAGCAGCTCCGACAGCACCAGCGGCGGCACTTCGGTGAGCGGCGCGTCGCCGGGAAGATCCGCGTGGCGGAACCGGATCGCGTCGGTGACGGCGCAGGAGGCCGTGCCCCAGTCGTCCTGCCGGGGGTCGGAGGCGACCTGCATGCCCCAGCTCGCCTGCCAGCCGGCGAGCGTCTTGACGGCCGCCCCTACGTCGCCGTCGCACTCGTAGTCCCAGTGACCGATCGACAGCCCGCTCCAGCCGCGCTGCTCCAGCAGCGCCTTGGCCTGCCCGTAGCGCACGAAGTGGCCCTTGAACCGGTCGGAGTGGGTGCGGGCGCGCTCCTCGGCCGGGGTGAGCAGGTAGACCTCGCGGAACGTCTGCTTGAACGGCTGCCTGATCCCCCGCTCCAGCAGGTGGTCGCGCCAGCCGCGCACCCCCTCGGCGCTCTCCTGGATGGGGTGCCACAACCGGACGGGCGTGTCGGCGCCCGGACGCACGGATTCGCCGCTCGCGTCGGCCAGTGCCCAGCCGCCCCCGCTCCTGACCGGCAGCCCGGCGAACCCGTCGGGGAGCCGCCAGATGAGGGCGCGGGTGTAGGGGCCGGTGACCGGATGGTCGAAGAAGTACTGCTCGGCCTCCTGCCAGGGCAGCTCCCGTTGGACGATGAGCATCTGCTCCAGGCGCAGCCGCTCGGCGGCCTGCGTGCGTTTGAGGTCTTTCAGCGTGGCCTTGAGATCGGCGAGCACCGGATCCTTGCGGATGGCCTGGGGCGCCGACTTGACGACGCGCCCGGACGCGTTGACGAACCGCAGCACCGGCCCGTCGACGTCGAGCCGGACGACGCAGCCGCCGACCTCCTCCTCCCGGACCCCGTCGGGCCCGAGCCCGAAGGCCGGGACCGTCCGGTCGACGAGCTGTTCGTGGCTCAATCCCTCCTGTACGGCCACCGCGTCGAGGGCATCGGACGCCTTCGCCAGCAGGGCCGGCCTGCGCAGCCTTGCCCGCACGCGCGCGAGCACGCCCACCGTGTCGAGGCCGCCCCGCTTGGCCAGCACGTTCAGTGCGGCGTTGGCCAGTCTCTCGTTGCGGCAGACGGCAGCGCCGCCGGTGCCGTTGCGCCCGATGCCGCAGTTGATGGCGACGTCGCCGAGCAGCGTGGACACCCAGGGCGCGTCGATCACCTCACAGGTCCACAGCATGCCGCGCAGCGGGAGGGCGGTGTGGCGGTCGAGGAAGACCCTGCCGCCGGGCTCGCGGCTCTCGCGATGGGTGGCCAGGCGGGAGAGGATCTCGCGCAGCACCGCCACGCCGTCGTCGGTGAGCAGCGTGCGGACCTTGGCGAGCCAGGGTTCGCTGGCCCTGTTGGCCTTGGCCTTGCGCCAGTGTTTCAGCAGCGGCAGCACGGCGGGGTCAGCCAGCCGGGCGGCGTACTTGCCCGCCATGGCCCGGGCGATGGGGTCGCCGTCCCAGACCAGGCTGCGCACGACCCCGGCCGGCCCGTGCTCCGGGGGCTCGGTGAGGACGCGCTCCAGGTCCTTGCGTAACGCGACCCGTCCGGGGCTGCGGTGGGCCGGGTGCCACGGCGGCGCGTCACCAAGGATCTGACGGCGTTCGGGGTATCCGAGCGTCGCGATGGCGGCCAGCGGAATCCGGTACAGCTCGGCGTGGCCGGTGTGACCGCAGCTCGACAGCGCGTCGGCGATCGCCCACAGGGAACGCGTGTCCTCGAACGTCCAGGGGATGTCGTCATCGGCCACCTCGCGTACCAGCCGGAGCACCTCCTCCGGGTGCTCGTGGCCGCCCTTGTCGCCCAGGCTGAGCCGCAGCTGCGCCCACAGGCCGAACGCCCGGCGCCCGGCCTCGTCGGCGCCGGGCCGCCGGCCCGCGTCGTACCGGGCGAACAGCTCACGCGGCAGCCCCTTGAGGCGGTAGTTGAGCAGGTAGCCGTGGGACCTGGGAAAGTTGTCGAGCACGCCCATGTCAGCCTCCGGCCCGCGACACGAGACCGACGAGCTCGCGCGCCCGGCTCGCGTCGGGCCGAGCGGGAAGGGCGATCTCGGCTGAGCACCTGCCGGTGGCGCTCGCGTCTGTGAAGGTGGCCGTGGCCATGGGGGGCTCCATCGTCGTCGGTCGGTCAACGTGCAAGGCCATAGTTATCAACGGGCACCGACAATCAGGAGGCGGGCGCGAGCCGGAGCTTGGGCGTTCGGGCCAGAGGTCAAACGCCCGGGTATTTGGTGAACCAGGCCTCGCAGTAAGCCGCGGCGCCGCCGTCCGTCATCTGGGTCGCGAAGTCATCGGCCAGTTCCGTGATGGTGGCCCGCCCTTCGAGCCGGACCAGCCACTCCCCCGGCAGGACGGCGTCCCCGTAACGGGCGCCCAGGAGGTTGCCGCACATCGCGCCCGTGGAGTCGCTGTCACCGGAGTGGTTGACCGCCAGCAGCAACGCCTGCTGGAACGGCGTGATCCCCGGGTACGCGCCGAACCCGTCCCCTCGATGACCGGCCGGAGCCTGCTCCACCAGGGCGCAGTAGACCGCGATGGCCAGCGCCTCCTCGGCCACCCACCCGCCGCCCAGCGTCTCTACCCGCTCCGGCGAAGGCTGTCCGCGATCGGCGAGCTCGACCGCCGCCTGCAGGGCCCGCGAGGTCTCCTCGTGCCCGGCGCACGTGGCGAGGCGGCCCAGCGCTCCGTCCACCGCCTCGCGCAGGCCGGCACCGTGCACCAGTGAATGGACCAGCATCGCGAACGCCCCCGCCGCGAGGTAGGCGGTCGGATGGCCGTGCGTGATCCGCGCGCACTCCGCCGCCAACGCGAAGACCGCGCGATCCGGCCAGTCCAGCAGCCCGAACGGCGCGGACCGCATGACCGCGCCGCACCCCTTGGACCCGGGATTGACCGGCCCGGCCCGGCCCTCCACCGCGAACTCGTCGAACTCGAGAGGCTCCCAGACCTCGCCCCGCAACCCGGACAGGCAGGCCGAGCCGGGGGAACGACGGCTGTACAGCCACCGCTGCTCCCGGAGCCATCCGTTACGGACGTGATCGTCTCTCGCGGGTGGCGGGGCGGCGTGCTCCTGGGTGTCCAGCCACCGCAGGTAGGCGTGCCGTACCACGGCGGGTACGTCGCAGATGCCCTTGTGCGTGCCGCGGATGTCCGCGCGCATCAGTCCTTCCATGGTGAAGAGCGTCAGCTGCGTGTCGTCGGTCACCCGTCCACCGCCCTCAGCGGCGAACCCGGTGAGGCCCGAATCGCCGTACCGTGCCCTGATCGCGGCGATGGAGTCGAGCTCGACCGGCGCCCCGAGCGCGTCACCGATCGCCCCCGCCAGCATGCACCCTCTGACCCGCCCGCGATACACGCTCAGCGTCTCCGGGGAGAGTTCCATGACCGCCTCCCATTCGTCGAACGAACCCTCACCGAGAGTAGGACGCGATCCGTCTCAGGAGCGGGGCCGGGGCGGCTGAACGAGCCCGGCCACGGCGCTCACCACCGCGGCCCGGCGGCTGGCGAGATCGTGGAAACCGAACTCCGGTTGCAGCGCCTTCAGCGACCAGGCGGCGCTGTCCCAGCTGATCACCACTCCGATCACCATGGCCATGAGTTCGGCCGGCGGGATGTCGGCGCGGAGCTTGCCCGCTTGCTGAGCGGCCGCGATCGCGAGGACCCTCGTGCGGTATCCCTCGACCTCGGGCTCGAAGGACTGTTCTCGTTCCAGCCCTGCCCACAGGTAGAGCCGCCGGATGTGCGGCCACTTCTCCAGGCGGTCGAACAGGTCGCCGGCGTAGCCGATCAGGTGGTCGTCGCCGAAGGGGATCGATGCCGCGAGCTGCAGGAAGGTGTCGGCGACGACCTTGTCGAACAGCTCTTCCTTGGTGCCGAAGTGCATGTAGATCGACCGCTTGTTGGCCGCGGCGTTCTCGGCGATGCGGTCGACCCGGGCACCGGCCAGACCGTACCGGGCGAACTCGTCGACCGCCGCTTTCATGAGTCGCCGCTTGGTCTCGGTGGCGTCAGGTGGCATGCACCCATCGTACATAACTATCCAGGGATTTACATACGGCGCGGCGTGCCGTATGAATGTATCTAGTTAGTTACAAACGAAGGGGCACCCCCATGCGTACCTGGTTCATCACTGGGACCTCCTCCGGCTTCGGCCGTCAGCTCACCGAACAACTGCTCGCCCGAGGAGACCGGGTCGCCGCCACCGCACGACGCCCGGAGTCCCTCGACGACCTGGCGGCCCGCTACGGCCGGCAACTGTGGCGGGCCCGCCTGGACGTCACCGACACGACCGCGCTGCGCCAGGTCGTGGACCGCGCGTTCACCGACCTCGGCCGCATCGACGTCGTGGTGTCCAACGCCGGGTACGGCCTGTTCGGGGCGCCCGAGGAGCTCACCGACGAGCAGATCGACCGGCAGATCGCCACCAACCTCACCGCCTCGATCCAGCTCGCCCGCGCCGCCACCCCGCAGCTGCGCCGGCAGGGCGGCGGACGCTATATCCAGATCGCCAGCGTCGGCGGCCAGATCGCCTTCCCCGCCATGAGCCTCTACCACGCCACCAAGTGGGGAATCGAGGGATTCTGGGAGTCCTCCGCCGCCGAGCTCGCGCCGTTCGGCATCGGCGTCACGATCGTCGAGCCCGGCATGTCCCGTACCAACTTCGGGGCCGGCGGCGCCGTCCTCGGCGCGCCGCTGCCCGAATACGCCGACGGCCCGTCCGGGCAGCTGCGACGCGTGCTCTCCGGCGAACTGCCCCCGCTGCCCACACCTGGCGACCCCGCCAAGATGGCGGCGGCCATCATCGCCTCCGCCGACCAGGCCGAGGCGCCGCTCCGCCTGACATTGGGCTCCGACGCGTACGAGCTGGCGACCGCAGCCCTGCGCGACCGCCTCGAAGCCCTGGAGGCCGGGCGGAGCGTTGCCTACTCCACCGACGCCGACGACGTCGTCCACGCCCCTGCCCTCACCACCTCTCACTGAAGGAGCCCGCCATGTTCGATTTCACCGGCAAGACCGTCCTGATCACCGGCGCCTCCGGCGCCCTGGGCACCACGCTGTCCGTCCAATTCGCGCAGGCCGGCGCGAACGTCGTCGCCGCGTCCCGCAGCCACTACGACGAGGTCGCCGAGAAGGCCGGCGGCAACAGCCTCGGCGTCCGCCTCGACGTCACCAGCGAGACAGAGTGGGCCGAGGCGATCGCCCGGACCGAGGAACGTTTCGGACCGCTGGACATCTTGATCAACAATGCCGCCTACCTGCGCATCGGCACCACCGAGAGCATCCCGCTCGACGAGTTCCGGCGGGTGCTCGACACCAACCTCACCGGCGCGCTGCTCGGCATCCGCGCCGCGGCCCCGTCCATGCGCAAGGCCGGCGGCGGCGCCATCGTCAACGTCAACTCCATCGCCGGGCTCACCGCCGCGCCCGGCCTCGTCGCCTACAGCAGCAGCAAATGGGCACTGCGCGGGCTCACGCGCGCCGCCGCCAAAGAGCTCGCCCGCGACAACATCCGCGTCAACGCCGTCCACCCCGGCATCATCGAAACGCCCCTGGCCTACGACCCCGACGGCAACCCGATCGTCCCCGTCGACAACCTCGCCGTCCCCCGCAACGCCGCCCCCGCCGAGATCGCCGACTTCATCCTTTTCACCGCCTCCGACCAAGCCCGCTTCGCCACCGGCTCCGAAGTCCTCGCCGACGGCGGCTACATGCTCGGCGCCATCGCCTGACGGCACAGCGGTGGGGCGTGACGCCTGACGCGACACGCCCCACGCACGATCCGGACCATCGGCGACCCGTCAGCGGGCGATGCCCTGGGTGTCGATGTGGTTGGGCTGCCCGACGTCATCGTCTCCCACGGCTCGGCTACCTGGCCGAGATCCCCCCGGGCGTCCTGGACCGGGACCTCTTCCAGCGGCTCGTCACCCATGGCAGGCAGTTCTCCCAGCAGGGGCGGCACGGGGAGGCGGGCGGGCGAGACCTTCCGTACGGCTCTGCGACTCTGGCGCGGCGAGGCCCTGGGCGGGATCGGCGGCGCGTAACTGCGCGCGGAAGCCGTACGGCTGGAAGAGCTGAGGCTGGCGGTCACCGAGGAGCGGATCGCCGCGGACCTCGCGGCCGGGCAGGACGAGCGGATCATCGACGAGCCGGCCGAGCTGGTCGCGCTGCACCCGGCGCGCGAGCGGCTGCGCCGCGACCTCATGGTGGCCCTGTACCAGGTGGGCAGGCAGGCCGACACGCTGGCCGTCTGCCAGAAGGGCCGCCAGGTGCTGATCGAGGAGATGGGCGTCGAGTCCGGGCCCGAGCTGCGCCAGGCGCAGGAGGCCATTCTCCGGTCCGACCCCGCGCTGGCCAGGCCGGTCAAGGCCGCACCCCGCATGCCGCGCCAGCTGCCCTCGCCGGTGCCCGACTTCACCGGGCGCGAGAAGGAGATCGGGGCGCTGCGTGACCATCTCACCGGCTCCGGCGCCACCCCGATCTGCGTCATCTCCGGCCAGGGCGGCGTCGGGAAGTCGTCCCTGCCGAAGATCGTGCTCCTGTCCGACCCGCGGATCGCCGCAGTTCCCGTGAAGGAGTGCGGGGAACCGCTCGTGGACCTGCGCACCGTGCAGGCCATCCGCGTCGATCCGAGGCTGGCCGACCGCGAGGGGGGCTACGCGCACGTACGGCTGAGCGTGGCGCGGTCGACCTGACCCTGTGCACCTCCACCGGCGCCGAGCTGCCGATGGGCACGCCGGTCAACGCCGCCCCGCCGGAGGACGGCGAGGCCTGTTGCACCGCCTACCGGCATTGGTCCTACGGCGAGCGCTATTGGGCCTTCACCACGAACGCTCACCACGCGCTGTACGGCCCCTGGGAGTTGCCGTCCTGAACCGGGTGGCGCTGCCGCGGCCGAGGCCGTCGCCATTGTCGGCCCGCCCTGCCATGATCACCTCGTTGGCTCCCCGAGGGAAGGCAGACGAATGAGTGGTGCCATGGCAGCGTCCTACGGGTGGCTCCGAGAGGAGTTCACCGATGACATGGGAGAGACCTGGCTCTCCGCCGGCTTTGTACGGGATGTGTCCCCTGGGGAGGCCCTGCGGCGGATGGGCGTCACCCCGTGTTCGGTGGCCGAGTTGTCCGTCTGCGGTGTCGCGGCATATGCCGCCGACGGCGGAACGTTTCTAGTCGAGTCCGGCTGGATGCGGGCCATCCATGACCAGGCTCCTCTGCTGTCCGCAGGCACGGCCGCAGCCGCGGTGTTCATGACCATGAAGAACGACGGCTTTACGTACTGCGTCGACGGCCGATCAATCACCACGTTCGGCCTGTACGCCTACTCTCGCCGCAGAGGTTCCGACCCTGACCGGCTCCAAGCGGATGTCGAAACTCTCGGCATGGACATCGCCGGTGAGCAGCCGGAAATCACCGATCCAGTCTCCAGCGCTCTCGCCCTTGCCGAGCGCGCTACGGGCGTCCACCTGTCTCCCGCCCGCTATGCCGGTCCGGCCTTGATCGGATCCACCGACCACCTCTGAAGATCCGGATCGCCGACCTGGCCCTGCATGGCTGGGAATGTCAGTTCATGATCCTAGACTTGCCGGCCATGACCGATCCTCGCACTGTGTCGTTCGAACTCGGCGTTCATTATGGGCAGGCGTACCTGATCGACGAGACCGACGACGCCATGGGCCCGGAGGGCATACCCGCCGACCATCCTGTGCATCCCGTCGGGATCATACGGGTGGATGGCGGCGACGCCTTCCTGATCACGGGCCTGCACACGGGAGCGGTCGGTTTCTCGGTGACCGTGGCCGGTCACGACCCAGGGGCCGACACCCACGGGTACGAGGACATCGTGGAGATCAGCTTGAAGTCCGAGGCCGGACAGCTGGCCCTGTACGAGTGGGGCGGCGGGGACGTCCATGAGCTGCCCACGCTGCCCGCGGGACCGGGCTGGTACCGACTGCGCTACCACGCTCAGAACATGGACGAGGCCGCGGAAGTGGACACCTCCGACGAGGTCATCGACCGCTATCTCCTGCAGATCTGGCCTCAGGACGAGTCGACACCGCGCGTGATCAAGAGCACGAGCGGACACCTCGCCTACTGGCGCGAGCCGCGCTGACACCCAGGAGGCCCCGCTGCCAACGGCGCATCACCTGACGACGGGATCTGTTCCTGTCGGTGCCGGCTGGCACCATGGCGACATGCCTTTGCAGCCCATCGATGTCTCTTGGCTCCGCGGCGAATACTCCTGCGAGTATTACAGTTTCATCTACGTGCGCGCCACGCCTGAACAGGTGGTAGCGCGCCTCGGCGGTCGGTGGGAGGACTTCACGCCTGGCCCCTTCCCCGGCGACTCGGATTACTTCCCAGACCCCGGGGAGCCTCTCGGCGTCACCTCCATCGGCGATTGGACGTTCGTCGTGGACCCTGACTGGCTCGGCACCCGCCAAGGTGTGATCACTGAGCTCTCCAAGGGCACCCGCCTGGTCTCCCAAGCCGCACTCGCCGTCAAGGGCCTCGACTACTTCTACTGGTGCGAGGACGGCAAGATCAGATTCTGCTGGGGAGAAGATGACGGAGATCTGATAGGGACCCCGGACGAACTCGTGGACACGATGGCGGACATCGACCGGCTCTACCCGCAGTTCTCCTATCTCTACGATGGGCCGGCTTTCCTGCTCGTCGAGCACCTGACCGGGATCAGGGCGACGGAGCGGCTGCTGAAGGACTCCACGTTCAGGTGGGGCGTCGTCCCAGCACCGGCCAAGGAAGGATGAAAAGGCTCACTCTTCTGCGGTCTTACGGTTTGCCACGAGCGCGTGCCGGCCGCCGTTCAGCAACCCGATTCGGCTCTTCGAACATCGACAGCAGCCAGGTCCACGGCGGCGCATCAATCGCTCGCGAGCGCCGCGTGGACGGATGAGACCGCACCCGCGCCATCGCCGACAGCGCTGGCCACTCGTTTTGTCGAGCCCGAGCGGAGGTCGCCGACCGCGAAGACTCGGGGCGCGCTCGTCTCGAAAGGCAGGGGCGTACCGGACGATCTGGTGGGCAGCCGGCTGTCCGTGAGGACGAAGCCGTCGTCGTCCTTGGCCAGGCCGGCCGGCCAGCTCGACACCGGGTCGGCGCCGATGAAGCAGAACAGCGCGCGGCAGGCCAGCCGGTCTTGCCGTCCATCCGGCCGTTCGACGACGATCGACGCGAGAGTGCCGTCGCCCGCCAGTTCGCGAACCATGTTGCCGGTGTGGAGCCGGATCCGGGAGTGCGTGCGGATCCGGTCGGCCAGGTAGGACGACATCCGGGCTCCGAGCTCGACACCGCGGACGATCAGATCCACCGCCGCGCCATGGGCGGCAAGGGAGAGGGCTGCCTGCCCGGCCGAGTTGGCGCCCCCGACGACCGTCACAGGCTTAGGGCTCCTCCGGGCTCGGACCACGCGTGGGCTGGTGGGAGAGGAAGGTCGTGCGACGGCCGTCAATCTCATGCCCGAGAGGTTACGCGGGCGTACTTGATGATGACTTGGTCCGGCGTTCAGTAGGCGTCCATCACCCGGAGGCGCCGGGTGGCGCGGCCAGCATCAGGTTGGGGTCGGTGGCCGTGGTGTAGGCGGCGCTGAGCACGTAGACGGTCCGGTCGCGTACGGCCACCGACGTGGGGTTCTGCAGGCCGGCGGCGGCCGTCAGAAGGGTCTTCGCGCGGCCGGCGGCGTCGATGCGGACGACCTTGTTCGGCCCGTTGAGGGCCGCGATGACCTGGTCGTCGCCGGTTCCGGCGAAGGCGATGTCGTCGATGCCCGCCAGGCCGGCGGCCTTCACCCGGACGGGTCCGGGACGGCCCCGGTCGATCGGGATCCGCAGCAGGGTGCCCCGGTCGAGGTTGGTGACCCAGACCGCGCCATGGCGCACCTTGATGCCGTTGGCGCCGAGGAACCCGGTCGCGGAGAGTTCACGCGCCGCCGACCAGACCCGGGCGCTGCCACCGTCCAGCGGCACGGTGGTGACGGTGCCCTTGACCGAGTCGGTGAGGTAGAAGGTCTTCGCGGGCTCGTCGTAGGCCAGGCCGTTGGGCAGCCCGCCGGCCGGCAGCGCGGCGATGCGCTGTGGCTCCTGCCCGCGGCGCAGCCGGTAGAGGCCGGTGGTCGCGGCGTCGCCGCTGGCGTACAGGAAGTACAGCGTGCCGTCGCCGGTGCGGACGATGCCGGTGGTGAGCGCGAACCCGAGGGCTGGGGTGCCGGCGCCGCCGTCGGCGGGGGCGGGGAGGGTGGCCAGGATCCGGGTGGCGCCGGACGGGCTGATCGCGGCGACCTGGCGGGCGGAGGCGAAGGTGACGTAGGCCGTGCCGTCCGGGCCGAGCGCGACGTTCTCCGGCAGCTGGCCCTTGGCCAGGTCGAAGTGCGCCACGATCCGTGACGTCACCGCCGGCGGGCGGGCCTGCGCGGTCGAAGGGGACGGTACGGCGGCGATCGTCGCCGCGTTCGACGGCGGCACGGTCACCAGAGCGATCCCGGCCGCCACGGTGGCGACCGCCAAGGTGAGCATCCTGTTGCGCAATTCTGATCCTTTTCCGTAAGGGCACCGCGAACGGCGGTTCGCGGGCGTGTGACATCGGACGCCGCCTTCGGCAGCGCCTGGGATGGCGTGAGGGAGGAGTCAGCCGGTCATTTCCGCGCCGGCGCGTCGCGCCGAGGGTCCTGGGCGGCGGCAGTCCCGGTGACCGCGCCGTGGACGAGCAGCGTCATCGCGGCGCGTGAGGGCGACCCGGGCGGGGTGGTGGCGAAGACCACCGCCTGTCCGTCGCCGGTCCACAGCGTCTGCTGCGTTACCAGCATGGTGCCCACCAGCGGGTGACGCATCTCGTAGGCCGCGTCGGCGCCGGACTTGACCCGATGGTCGGCCCACATCGTGGCGAACTCCGGGCTCTTGACCGTCAGCTCCCCGAGCAGCGCGGCCAGCAGCGGGTCGTCCGGGTGCCGCCCGGAGGCCGTCCGCAGGGTCGCCACCACTGTCCGCGCCTTGGCGGCCCAGTCGGCGTACAGGTCACGGGTGTGCGCGTCCAGGAACATCAGGCGCGCCATGTTGGGCCGCTGCCGCGGCGTGTCAGGATCGTCCGTGGCCAGGTGGCCGGCGTACAGGGCGTGGCCTGCCGTGTTCCAGGCCAGCACGTCGCTGCGCCGGCCGAGCACCACCACGGGCACGTCGCCCAGCGTCGCGATCAGCTGGCGCGTCGCCGGGCTGACCCGTTCCGGGGCGGGCCGGCGGCCGGGGCCCCGGCGGCGGCCGCCGGTGGCCAGCTCATGCAAGTTCCGGCGTTCCGCCTCGTCCAGGCGCAGGGCCCGGGCCAGCGCGTCCAGCACCTCGGGCGAGGCGTTGGCGGCCTGCCCCTGTTCCAGGCGCGAGTAGTACGACGTGCTCACCCCGGCCAGCAGGGCCAGCTCCTCCCGGCGCAGCCCGGGGACCCGGCGGCGGTCACCATAGGTGGTGACGCCCACGTCGTCGGGCTGCAGTCGGGAGCGCCTGGTCTGCAGGAACTCGCCGAGCTGTCGTCTCGCGTCCATGGCTGACAGTATTCGCGCCCGGCTCCCACCCCAGCCACACCCTGCCAGTGTCAGGCGAGCGCGTTCGTGGCCGCAGGGTCACCAGGCGCTGGTCTCCACGGTGACGGCCGGAACCAGCTCGTTGCGCAGTGCTTCCAGGAACGTGACGATCTCGGCGGCGACCGAGCGGTGTTGCAGGTCGTTGAGCACGTCGTGGTGGGCGCCGCGCACGACGGTGAGCCACGCCCTCGGCAGCGTCTTGGCCGCCCGCGCGATCGCGTCACGGTCCGCCAGCGGATCGGCCTCCCCGACCAGCAGCAGCTGCGGGATCTCGGCGGCACTCTCGTATGCCGCGTCCAGGAGTTCCCGGGGCACGGCGCCGGCCAGTGCGCCGCGTTCCACGGCCGCATCGCCGGTCAGGACGCCGCGGTGGGTGGGACAGTGGGTCCGCATGTCGAGCTCGTCCTCCCATCCGCCGCCGGCCCGCGAGCCGTTGCCGGGCAGGCCCGCGAGCACTGCCGCCTGCGGCCACCAGGCCGCAAGTGAGGAGGCCGTGGCGAGCAGGGCGGCGAGCCCGGCGGCGCCGAGGTCGGAGCCCACCAGCTCCAACGGACGCGGCCGGCGCGCCGGCGTCAGGTTCATCCGTACGGCCGACCTCCCCGGCCTGCACCGCCCTGACCGCACCACCTACGTCTTCGACGTCCGCTCAGCGGTCGAATTCGCCGGCGGGCAACTCGACGGCTCCCGCCACGCCCCCGGCGGGCAACTCGTCCAGGAGACCGACCACTACGCGCCGGTGCGCGGCGCCCGCATCGTCCTCGTCGACGACGACGGGGTCCGCGCCGCGATGACCGGATCGTGGCTCGCCCAGATGGGCTGGGAGACCTGGGCGATCAGCCCCGCCGCCCCCGAGGACCTCACCCGGCGAGGCGAGGAGCCCGATCCCCTGCCGGAGCCGCCCCAGGTCGACACCGTCGACGTGGCGACCCTGCGCGCCTGGCTGGGCCCTGGCCGGCCCCCCACGGTCGTCATCGACGTCGCGCCCAGCCGGGAATACGCCGCCGGGCACATCCCCGGCGCCTGGTACGCCATCCGCGCGCAACTGCCCGCCGCGCTCGGCGCGATCGGCCCTGCGGCCCGGTTCGTCGTCACCTCACCGACCGGCGTGCGGGCGCGCTTCGCCGCGGCAGACCTACGCCGGCTCACCCGCGCGCCGGTGTTCAGCCTGGACGGCGGCACTGCGGCGTGGCGCACCGCCGCACCACTGGAATCGGACCCGGCGCGCTACGCGGTCGCTCCGGCCGACCGGTACCGGCGCCCGTACGAGGGTGTGGACAACGCCCGGACGGCTATGGAGGCGTACCTCGCGTGGGAGTTCGGGCTGGTCGGGCAGCTCGAGCGGGACGGCACCCACCACTTCCGGGTGATCCAGTGAGCCGGGCCGGTTCGCCTCCGTCCGGGCCGCGCCCGAGGACCCCCAGGGCTATAACCCGATATATTGAGTAGGAAATGTTGACTTTAGGCGAGCGTCGCCGTAGCTTCGTGGTCATGAGCCCCCTGACCAGGCGTCCGAGGCGGTGACCTCGCCCACCTCGACGGCCGCCCCCTCGACCGCCGTTCCCGACAGCGGACCGGCGCCCGTCACCCGGCGATGGCGGCCGGCGACCCGCAGGATCATGGTGCGCGTGCTCGCCGGGGCCGCGCTCCTCGTGCTGTGGCAGCTCGCCGCGGCCGCGGCGGCCAATCCCTCCTTCATCCCCTCCCCCGGCGCCGTGTGGGAGCAGTTCCTGCGGTTGTCCACGACGCACGACGGCATCCGCGGCTACAGCGGCAGCCTGCTCGTCGAGCACCTGGGCATCAGCCTGCGACGCATCCTCATCGGATCCGCGATCGGCGTGGCCGGCGGGCTCGTCGTGGGCGTCGTGCTCGGCACCGTGCCGTGGATCCGCGTCGTGGCCGAGCCAGTGGTCACATTCGTACGGGCGCTGCCGCCGCTGGCGTACTTCAGCCTGCTCATCATCTGGTTCGGCATCGACGAGACGCCCAAGCTGTGGCTGCTGGCGATCGCGGCGCTGCCGCCGGTCGCGGTGGCCACCGCCGCCGCGGTGCACGGCGCGCCGTCCCACCTGGTCGAGGCCGCCAGGGCGCTGGGCGCCAGGCGGCGCGACGTCATCCGGGACGTGGTGCTGCCCAACGCGCTGCCGGAGATCTTCACCGGCGTCCGGCTGGCCGTCGGCATCGCGTACTCGTCCGTGGTCGCCGCCGAGACGGTCAACGGCGTACCCGGCATCGGCGGCATGGTCCGGGACGCCCAGCGTTACCTGCAGACCGACGTCGTGGTGCTGGGACTGCTGGCCATCGGACTGTCAGGCCTGCTCATCGACGGTCTGCTGCGGGTCGCGGAGAAACGGCTCATCCCCTGGCGGGGCCGCTCGTGACCCGCCGCACGTCCCTCATGAGGAAGCCGCCATGCGTCTGAGATTCCTGCTGTCCTTCGTGCTGATCGCGGTCCTGGCCGCCTGCGGTGACGGCACCGCGTCCCAGGGAGGCGGTGGCGGCGCGGCGGCCAACCGGATCCGCCTCGCCTACCAGGCCTTCCCCAGCGGCGACCTCATCGTCAAGAACAAGAGGTGGCTGGAGGAGGCGCTGCCCGGATACCAGATCCAGTGGACGAAGTTCGACTCGGGCGCCAGCATCAACACCGCCTTCGTGGCCGGCAGCGTGGACATCGCCGCCATCGGCTCCAGCCCGGTGGCCCGCGGGCTGTCGGCCCCGCTGAACATCCCGTACCAGGTGGCTTTCGTGCTCGACGTGGCCGGCGACAACGAGGCCCTGGTCGTCAGGAACGACAGCGGCGTGTCGGCGATCGAGGGCCTGCGCGGCAAGAAGGTCGCCACGTCGTTCGCCTCGACCGCCCATTACAGCCTGCTGGCCGCGCTCGAACAGGCGGGCGTGCGCGAGTCGGAGCTGACCATCGTCGACCTCGAACCGCAGGACATCCTCGCCTCCTGGACGCGCGGCGACATCGACGCCGCCTACACCTGGCTGCCCACCCTGAAGGAGCTGAAGAAGAACGGCAAGGTCCTGATCGCCAGCCGGGAACTGGCCACGGCCGGCAAGCCCACGCTGGACCTCGGGGTGGTGTCCACCGCGTTCCTCAAGGCGCACCCGGAGGCGGTGGACGCCTGGCGCAAGGCCGAGGCGAGGGCCCTGCAGCTCATCGCCGACAACCGCGCCGAGGCCGCCGCCGCCGTCGCCGCCGAGCTCAACCTCACCAAGGAGGACGCCGCGGACCAGCTCACCCAGGGCGTCTTCCTCAAGCCCGCCGACCTGGCCTCCCCCGAGTGGCTCGGCACCCCCGAGCGCCCCGGCGCCCTGGCCCAGAACCTCGTCAGCGCCGCCCAGTTCCTCAAGGACCAGCAGAAGATCGAAGCCGTACCCGACCTGGCGACCGTGCGGAACGCCATCTACAACAAGGGGCTGCCCGGTGTCCTCACCCCTTGAGATCGGCACGCAGGCCGCCGTCCACGTGAAGGATGTCGTGCACGTGTACGGGACGGGCACGGACATCGTGACCGCGCTCGGCCCGATCTCGCTCGACGTGCCCCGCGGCTCGTTCCTCGTGATCGTCGGGGCGTCCGGCTGCGGCAAGAGCACGCTGCTGCGCCTGATCGCCGGCTTCGAGCGGCCCAGCGCCGGCGTCGTCCGTACCGCCGGAGCCGCGCCGGTGCCCGGCACCGGCGCCGGGATCGTGTTCCAGCAGCCCCGGCTGTTCCCCTGGAAGAGCGTGGGCGGCAACGTGGAGCTGGCCCTGCGCTACGCCGGCGTCCCCCGCGAGGAGCGCGCCCGCCGGGTGCCGGAGCTCCTGGAACGGGTCGGCCTGCGCGACGTGGCCCACCGCCGGACCTGGCAACTGTCCGGCGGTCAGCAGCAGCGCGTGGCCATCGCCAGGGCGCTGGCGGGCGACGATCCGCTGCTGCTGCTCGACGAGCCGTTCGCGGCCCTGGACGCGCTCACCCGCGAACGGCTGCAGGAGGACCTGCGCCGGGTCAGCGAACAGACGGGCCGCACCTCCGTGTTCGTCACCCACAGCGTCGAAGAGGCCGTCTTCCTCGGCAGCCGCGTCGTCGTACTCACCAGCAGGCCCGGCCAGATCGCCCTCGACCTCGACATCCCCCTGCCCCGCACCGGCCTGGAGCCCGACGAGCTCCGCGCCCTCCCCGAATACACGGCCCTGCGTGCCACCGTCAGCCACGCCGTCCGCGAAGCCGCCGGATGACCACCACAGAACAGGAGCGCACATGTCCACACCCCTGGCCGCCACGCTCACCCTGCGCCCGCTCGGACCGCACTTCGGCGCCCGGGTAGAAGGGCTCGACCTCGCGACCGCCGACGACGAGGAGCTCGCCGCGGTACGAGCCGCCCTCGTCGAGTGGAAGGTGCTCTTCTTCTCCGGGCAGACCCTCGACGAGGACACCCAGGTTGCCCTGGGCCGCCGCCTCGGCGAGCTGACCGCCTCCCACCCCGTCGTCGGCGGCGTGGACGAGGCGCACCCGGAGATCTACGCGCTCGACAGCGCCGACAACGGCTTCGCCGACGTCTGGCACACCGACGTCACCTTCATGCCGCGCCCGCCGCTCGGCTCGATCCTGCGCGCCGTGGTGCTGCCTCCCACCGGCGGGGACACCAGCTGGGCCGACAGCCAGCTCGCCTACGACTCGCTGGCCGCACCCGTACGGGAACTGGCCGACCAGCTCACCGCGGTGCACGACGGCAACCGCGAGTTCGGCTACTACCTGGCGCAGCGGCGCGGCGGCAAGGGCAGCGTCTGGGAGGGCGAGGTCGTCACCCGGCTGGACCCGGTGGAGCACCCCGTCGTCCGCGTCCACCCCGAGACCGGGCGCAAGGGCCTCTTCGTCAACCCCGGCTTCACCTCGCACATCGTCGGCGTCTCGGAGGCCGAGAGCCGCCACATCCTCGACCTGCTCTACGCCCACCTGACCAAGCCGGAGCACATCATCCGCCACCGCTGGCGCCTCGGCGACGTGGCCATGTGGGACAACCGCAGCACCGCCCACTACGCCAACCGCGACTACGGCACCGCCCACCGGGTCATGCACCGCATCACGCTCCGCGGCGACCGGCCGTTCGGGCCGTCGTCCCCCCGCTGAAGGGAACGGCCCGTCCCTCCCTGCCGGAAGCGGCGGACGGGCCCCACGCCGCGATCGTCCTCGGTCGCGCCGGTCTCAGCTCAGCGCTGCGCATAGGACATCGAGATCATGCGGCGTGCGCACGTCCTGCGCATGACCGCGAACCCGACCGGCGCCTGGACGGCCCAGCAGGCCCGTAACCTGCTCATGGACCTCGGCGAGCGGCTCGGCTCCTTCCGCTTCCTCATCCCTGATCGACCAGGGTCTTCGCCGGCGCGGGCGTGACGGTGGCCAAGACCCCGCCGCGCACGCCGCAGGACAACCGCCGCTCCCAGCGGCCCCCGATCATGACGATCACAGCGTCCTGCCGCCGGAGGGGCGGATCGAACACCGGAGGCGCTCCGCGGGTTGATCAACGAGCCGGCAGGGCTTCAGCGGAGGGGGCAATCAAATCGATAGCAGCGAGACATAGGCTGGTTCTCATGTTCCGCGATGAGGATCTTGCCCTGCTCGCACGGCCTCTCTACGCCTTCCTCACCGTCGCGCCACGCGGTGAACGCTGGCCCGCGCCGCGCCCGGTGTGGTTCGAGGTATCCGACGACGGTGACCTGCAGATGTTCTCCCTCCCGGACGCGCCGAAGCTCGACCGTCTCCGGGAGCACCCCCGTGCTTCCGTCGTCGTCGCGGCTCCGCCTGGTGAGCCCGAACATTGGGTAGCGGTGGAGGGCTCGGTCACTCTCCACGATGAGGGTGGCGCCGAACTCGCGGCTCGTCTCGCCCAACGATATTGGGACATGAGCGACCCGAAGTACCAGAAGTTCCTCGACGAGTGGCGCGTCGGGGGCGTGGTGCGCATCGTCGTTCACCCAGAGGTGGTCAACCGCTTCTCCGCCTGAACAGCCAGACATCGTCGAAGCGTCGCGGACCCTGTAGATGCAGCCGCCAGCACGCGCCCCGTCCGCCGGGTGTCGGGTAACAGCACCCCGCTGAACATGCATCGTCGCTCCTACGGCTCACCGGCGGCACTGGATCAGTCGCATTGCTGGCGACTTTCCTGAGGGCGCCGAATATTCATCCGCGCAAGTCATGGAGGTAATGCGTTCCCTTACGCTCGGTCGCGCACCCCGGACGGCATGGCGCTCGACCGTGCTGTTGCAGCTCAGGCCCAGTTTGCAGCTGACCCGACGCGACCGGCACGGGCCGTCGTCCACTGTCCTCTTCAAGGAAGTCAGAGAAGATTTAGGCCGGGTCACCGGAAGGGAGCTCGATGGTGAATGACTTGACAGTCAGCACACTAGATATGTCATTCCCGCCACCGTGCGCGCTGATGTCGCTGCGAGTCCGGGCAAGTAAGGAATGAAACGACGCCTCCTGGTTTTCTGGACCAGTGCCGTGCTGCTGTCGCTCCTCCCTCACTGGCAATCCCTGAATGCGGACTCTGGCATCCAGATATGCGCCTACACGGGTGCCGAAGGCGAATAGATGGGTCACGGCCGGCTGGGCCTGGGCTTCGCCGGCATGGCCACGCTCCTTCCCTTCATTTTGCTGGGGCTGGGAATCGCCGTATGGCGATCGTCACCCAGGACGAGTCGTGTCCTGACGTGGATCGGGGCGGGCGCGGCCCTCGTCACCGCCGCCTACTATGCGCTCTAGGTCCCCGCGTTCTTCTCGCCCTATTGTCCTTCGGGGTCGCAAGGGCTCTCGCTCGTACTTCCGCCAAGCTGGATCACCTGAATTTCCAGCCCGGTGCTTGAGGACCCACCCAGATCACGCCGTCGCCGGGCTCGATATAGCTCCCGGGGATGGCGGATGAGCAGACGCCGGTTCTCGATCCTCACCCAGCACCTGTTTGTCGCCCCCAACTCGATATCTTGAGTGGAATGCGGCCAGGTAATGGTCATGGAGATGACTCTCCTGCCTGTCCACATATCGAATGGAGAAATACCCCTTCGCGTTGTGCGCTCCGTCTTGGTTGACGCGAATGGATACTTATCACATTGCAGCTTGGGAACCGATTTGCCGTTCCGACATGACCTTCGACTGCGCCCGTCCCTGGGCATCCGTCGGAGGCAGGAGCGCTCATGTGCTGCCGCTGTGTGAAACCCTTGGAGAACACCTTTGGGTCGCAGCGGACGACGAGTGCGTACTCACTGCGATTCCCCGTGGGAATCTGGATGGCCTGCATGTTGTACGGAAGTCCGATGTTCCCGAAGATGTTCTCGTACTCGAGCCTGCTCCAGAGCGGCCTGGCTGTCATCACTCCTCTCCTTCCGTTCTCTTCCCGCCATCTCGACCGTAGCTGCTGGCTTCCCAGGTGCTGGTGAAAATGCGGAGTGCGAGTCCGTAGAGCAACCCCGGCCGCTGCGCGACCACACATGGGGAATTGCGGCCGTGTTCTGTGTCGCCGTACAGGGTGATGTACGCGACTTCGTCGGTCAGGATGATGCGATACAGATTCGGCAGGTCGTAGAAGCGCAGCTCGACGACGTCCAGGTGCGACGCCACCTCGCGCACGTACTCGGCGTTGTTACGCACCTGCTCCAGCAGCATGCCCGGCCGCAGTCCCCGGTCGAACCGCCGCAGCGACTCCTCGCGCCTGACCAGCCAGGAGTCCGGTTGCGGGTCGGGAAGCAGCACCCGGACCGCGTCGAGGGGTCGTACCGCACCCGACCAGATGGGCGCGAAGGTGTCCCGGGTGAGTTCGTTGCCGCGCCCGGTGAGCACTGCGACCCACCGCGCCTTGGCGAGGTCGGCGGCCAGTTCGTCCGCTGCCCGCCGCTGCTGGTGGTGCAGTTTGCGCACTCCCAATCCGGAATATCGGGAGAGCGTGGCGACGGCCCAGTCACGGGCACGCGCGGAGAGGATCCATCCCACCGCGACGGAGAGCGCCGTCGCTGCCATCGAGCTGATGACGCCCAGGGTGAAGTCGTTCATCGGTCGTTCTTGAGGTACGGAAGGAGCCGGCGCAGGACCTGGGCGGCGTGCCAGGCCGCGACGCGCTGGGGCGCGTCGGACTTGTTCCGGTCGGCGTGATCGGAGATGCCGCGCACCACCATCCACCGGTGTTGCCGTCCCGAGGCGGCGGACCGTTCGTGGCAGGCCTGCCCGAGCCCGCCCGCTTCCATGTCCACGGCCAGGATCTTGTCGTTGAACGAGGCCAGGAACGCGATCTCCGCGGCGTCCTCGTCGGCGATGACCGCCTCCCCCGACCCGATGGGACCAGCGTGTACGGCCACAGAGCGTGATGTCCCCTCGGGGTCCTCGATCGCCAGGCGGCTGGGTTGGTCGAGGTCGGTGAGGAAGGCGTTGACCGCGTGCCCGACGGCCGCGGGGGCCGGTCGGGTCTCACCGCGGCGGGGGGTGCCCGAGGGCGTGACCTTGCGCAGGTCGTAGTAGACCATCTCGGTGGCCAGGACCACGTCACCGATGGCCACGGACTCGTGGACGCCTCCACCGATTCCCACCAGCACGGCGATCTCGGGGTCGAAGACGCCGACCAGGTTGTTGTAGGCGGCCATGGCGGAGCGTTGCCCCGGCTCCAGGGCCGAGGTTGCGGCCACCGAGACCCCGTCCACGGCTGCCCGGTAGAACGTCAGGTCGCCGACGCGTTCGCTGCGCAGGCCGAGGGCGAGCCGCACGGCCTGGGTCTCGAGCGGGAGGATGGTGATCACTCCAACCTGGACGCGCTCCGCCGCTCCGGCCCGCGGCGAGGGGGCGGTCCGCACCACCTTGGCGTTGCTGCCCACCGCCGAGTCGCGCACGGTCATGGTGCCGCGGTAGTTGAGAATGCCGTCGACGCGCTGCTGGGTCACGATCACTCACCATTCTCTTGGTCGTCGGGTTCTTGCTGCTGGTTGGCCCGGGAGGCGTTCGGGCCGATGGCCGAGTCGCGGATGTCCATTCGGCCGCCCATGTTGAGCACGTTCGCGCTGATGATCGTCTGTGCGCGCTTCTTGAAGTCGGACGTGTCCACGCCGTGCCCCTCCAGGAATTTCTCTGCCGCCCATAACAACCGCTGCTCGATGATCTTCATCAGGCCGAGGATCTCGGCGCGGTCATGCTCGGCGTCCCCCCACGGAGTGGCGCACTCCTCGCGCACCCGGTGCGCCGTCCCCACGGCCGAACCCCTGTGCGGCAGAACCGTCCAGTCGACGCGTGCCAGCAGCCAGCCCAGGAGCAGCCGCGGCAGACCGACCAGCCGCCTCATGGCGAGGATCTCGTCCGGCAGGCGCCAGATCGCGGCCAGACCCGCGCGTACCACGGACGCCCATCCCCGCTCCCCGTAGTGGTCGAGCTTCTCGTAGTCACGGGGAAGCCGGGTCAGAGCGCAGGCAGCGAAGTCGAGGCAGAGCGTCCTGGCCTTGATGGTGACGCGGACGAACACCGTCACGACCACCTCTCCGGTCGGCGAGGTGGAGATCTCCAGGAAATGATGGAAGTGGCCGTAAGGGGCGTTGATGATCTTCCTGCGTTCTTCCGGATCGAGCGGGCGGCGCAGGCGGCCCCGGTCGTTGGACAGGACCATCTCCTCGGCGTAGATGCGGTCCCCGAGGCTGAGGCCGGGCAGCGAGCCCGGCTCGCCGCCGCCTCCGACCTCTTCGATGGCCACCTGCAAGGCATCGATCAGAGCGTCCGGTTCGAAGTCGCGCACGCTCTCCTCGCCTTCCGGGGCGTCCGGCTCCGGGAGCAGGGGTACGATCAGCGGCGGCAGCCACTTGTGCACGAGCTCCCCCGCACCGACGAAGATGTCCTGCGGCTCGTCGAAGTCCCTCGTCAGACGCAGCGCAATGTCGTCCTCGTCCTCGGTCTTCGTCACGGGCCGGCGGTAGATCGCGTACGCGGACTCCTGCTGCTCGCGGATGCGTTTCATGCGCCGGCTGAGCCGCCCGGTCCCCAACGACTCGGACACCCACATACGGTTGGCGCTCAGCCGCCGGCTCGCCGCGCCGGTGAAGGCGAACAGGGCCAGCGCGGCGATGAGCATGGCGGCGGTGCGGAGCACGTTCTCGACGGGCTGGTGCTGCAACGCCGCCGCCAGGAAGGGGACGACGAGGAGCCCGAGGCAGGCCATGGCCACCAGCTTCGCCTCGCGCCGCAGTTCCTTCAGCTCGCGCTTATGGCTGCGGTATCGGGCGCGGTGCATGAAGTCGTCGATGGCCTCCAGCGCCCGCAGCCGTCCCACCGTGGGAAGCGTACGAACCAGGCGCCGCAGGGCCAGCCAGAGCAGCAGGAAGCACCCCACGGTGATGGCCAGCGCGGGAAGGGCCACCCACGCCCCCACGAACACCGACAGGAATCCCAGCCGCTCGCAGATCTCCAGCATCAGGGCACGCTTGGCATGCCCGACCACGGGCACCAGGTCGAAGCCGTAGGAAGGGGCGACCCGGTGCGCTGGATCGAGCAGCACCCGCCAGATCACGGAGTCGCGGAACTCCCGGTCGAAGTAGACACCGGCACAGAGCTGCCGGGTGGCCTTGCCTCGCGGATGACCGGGTCGCCGACCAGATAAGTGCGCATCCTCGCTCATGCCACCCCCATGGGACGAATTCAGGTAGCTATGACCTTAAGTCGAACGGATATAAAGTCAAGATGACCTAAAAGGAGAGAGTCGTGTCACGCGAGCACCAGCGGGGGGTTGACGTCACCGTCGACCTCGTCATCCTCACCATCCGAGATGGGGAGCTGAACGTTCTCCTAGTGGAGCGCGGGAACGAGCCGTACAGAGGCCGGCAGGCGCTCCCCGGCGGCTACCTACGCCCGGGCGAGACCCTGGAGCACGCCGCCCGGCGCGAGCTCGAAGAGGAGACAGGCCTGGACGCGGAACGGCTGCATCTCGAACAACTACGCGCGTACAGCGAGCCGGACCGCGACCCCCGCGGCCGCGTGATCACCGTGGCCTTCCTCGCCCTTGGCCCCGACCTGCCCATCCCCAAAGCCGGCACGGACGCCTCCGATGCCATATGGGTGCCGGTGTCATCGATCGTGACCGAGCCCGGTTCGCTGGCCTTCGATCATCCAACCATCCTGCGTGACGCGCTGGAGCAGGCCCGATCGCAACTGGAGTACACGACGGTCGCGACGGCGTTCTGCCCTGAACCGTTCACCGTCTCCGACCTGCGCAAAGTCTACGAGACGGTGTGGGGCTTGACGCTCGATCCAAGCAACTTCCGGCGCAAGGTCACGCGTGCCGACCGGTTCCTGGAGGCGACAGGGGAACGGCGGTCCGCAGAACCGGGCCGCCCCGCCACGCTCTACCGCCGCGGCCCTGCCCGTCTCCTGCATCCGCCGCTGCTCCGCGAGGGGCGCACGGCCCGTACACAAACGACACCCAGCCCCTCCGCCAAGAAGTCTGACTAACAAAATGATCTAGGAGAAGGGGCCGCCGTGGATCGTACCGGCGAGTTATGGGTGCGGATCGAACCTGCACCCCGCCGAAAAACCGTGTCCCGTTCTAGGCGCACCATCCGCGGCCTGCCCATGCCATAGCCACTTCCCACGTTGTACGCAAGGCTGGCGCTTCCAGGTTCGAGCGATATCCACTTGGTCGGGCTCGTCCAAGATGTGCCGTCCATGGTTACCATTCAAGCGTCCAGTCGTCTTTCCCGGGTCAGGCCGTCATGCCGACGAAAGATGAGGTAGAGACCGCTCGTCGGCAGATCGAGCGGCTTTCCGATCAGTGCGAGGCGGATTTACGCGAGCTCATCCGCCTCGCCGAGGGTGGCGCGCTGAAAGGGCCGGAGGGCGACCAACTCTCCGCCGATATCCGCCAGTGGGAGCGCGACACCAAGAACTACTTCCGGGCGGCCCTGGACACTCTCCACAACCTCGCCGCGTCCGAGGTGTCTCCATGAGTCCTCGCGTGGGTATCAACCCTGAACTCATGACCAAGGTCATAGCCATGCTCAAGCGCACGGGCCCTGAGTTTCGGGAATCGAGCCGCCAGGTCGAAAGCGCGCTCGGCCGTCTCGGTGTCGAGTTCTGGACCTCGCCCGCGCTGCGCAGGGTCGCCGACCAGATGAGCGCGAAGCCACCGGACCTTCAAGGTCGCCTGGACCTGATTCTCGCCACCCCTGATGCGGAGCTCAGCCGTGACGGCATCATCTGGGCGGACGGCGCGGACTGGCAGTCCAGCACCACGGAAGGCGCCGCCCTCGCCCGGGCGGTGGCGGCGAAAGTCCGTGCGCAGGCCAAATCCGGGACTTTCGACGCCCAGACGATCGCCGAACTCGAGAAACACAAGAACGACCCTCTCTTCGCGGCTGCATTCGCCAAGGAGATCCCGCCTGATGAGCTCAAGCGAGTGATCTCCCGAATGTTCAGAACAGACCTTCCTCCCGCCGGCCGCCCGGATGACAAGGACCTGGACACAGAGAAAAAGGTCGCCGGGCTGTTCAGCACCATCCTGGGTACCGCCTCCCGGGCCGGGAAGCTGCCCAATAAGTACGCCGATGAGCTGCTCAAGGACCTGGGAGACCCGCAGAGCGCCTTCGCCCTCGGCAAGCTCCTCGGCAAGGGGAACTTCGACCACGCGTTCATGCTCGATGTGGTGAAGCGGGTCTACGACTTCGACGTGGCTCACCCGCAGGCGCGGGCAAGAGAGCCGGAGTTGCCGCTGCCCGGCCAGGACAAGGTTCCTCCCGCCCCCGACGTGAGCCCCATGAGCACGGTGCTGAGCGCTCTGATCCATCATCCGAAGGTGGCCCAGGATTTCTTCACTGATCCCAAGCGGAGGCCGCTGGCCTACCTGATGCGCGAGCGGCGGTGGGGGCCGGAGAGCGACAACCTGCTCGGCGCGGCTATTTACGAGGCCTCAACGAAGTTTCGGGACCACGGCATGCCTCGGGAGCAGTCGAGCGGATACAAGGCCGCGCTCATCGCCTCATGGGCGAGCCATTACTGGGCCGAGGAGAAGGTGCAGCAGAACCTGCCGAACACCCGGATCTGGGCCGCTTCCATCCACGCCAACTACATCAGTGACGTTCACCGGGCCTACCAGGCGCCGCCGACCACGGAAATAGGCGTGGACGCCGCCTACGATCCCGACAAGTCCCTGTCCGGCGTGCAGCCCTACGGCGCCGTCTTCAACAAGGACGAACTGAAGAAGGCCATGACGTGGGCGTTCAAGGACAACGATGCGTTCATGACCGTGGCGGCGGCCCACGCGCAGTACTCGGTGAAGGTCCTGGACGAGACGGCGTCCGGGCTGGCCGGGGAGGTCAGAGCCGAGTTCGCGACATGGCACAAGTCGCATCCCGAGGCGACCAAGAAGCAGATCGACGAGGAGCGGCAGGACATCCTCGAGAAGAAGATGGGAGGTGGCGGCGGGGCTTTCGAGTTCCAGGGCGCGGTGAACGATCTCAGCGAGACGACGTACGCGATCACGGATGCCGCAAACATCGCCAAGATCGAGGAGGCCAAGAAGAACGACGAGCGATACGCGGCGTTCAAGAACATGGTGACAAAGATCATCGACCTGGCGCCAGGGCCGCAGGGCAAGTTCGTCGGCCTGCTGGTGGACCAAGCGAAGGATCACATCTATGGAAAATTCACGTCCACATCAGAGGACAAGGCAAAAGTAGCGGCCGGGGACGCGATCGAGGACGCCAAGGTCATGTTCCGGGATGCCACCGCGGCCGCCATGATGCGGCACGGCCTTTTCGGTGACGGATCGGTACCAGCACCAACTCATCCATACGCTTCCAAGCAGTTCCCGAAGGGCTCTCCCGGCGACTTCCTGGTAAACGGGGAGATCATGTCAAAGGATGAGATGAGCGCAGACCAAAGAAGGGCCTACCGTGAATGGCTCTATCTGAACGATGATACGAAACGTGTCTTCTATGGCGCAAATTCCGCCATAACCCGAGACTCTTGATCCGACAGAGGCCCCCATGAGCCAAACCTCCTTCAGCACGAGAAGCCTGTTACCGCCCACGGCATTACTTCTTGCGGCAGGCCTGCTGACTGCCTGCTCGGCCTCTCCATCATCGCCTCCCTCACCCGCAGCGGACACGCGGCCGCTCGGCGATGTCACCACTGCGCCCAAGGAATGTGGCTTGATCTCGAAGCAGTCCATCGAGCGCGCCACCGGCCTCGGCGATTTCACTGTCGAGAAGTACATGTCCGACGATGGCAAGCACCTCGATTCCTGTTACATCTACACCAAACCCCGCAACAAAAGCGGCTATCGCCTCAGAATCGAGATAGATACGTCACCACTCCCGCTAAGCAATATTGAGCGAATCAAAGCATCCAGTGATGGAGTCGACCTGCCCGCCGACGCCGGGCCCGGATTCACCTTCACCCTCGTGGAGTCCGGGGTGAAATACGAGACCGCCGGCTGGGCATGGGCGCGGGATGGCAGCAGCATGCTCACTGTGACGCTCGCCGAGACCCCGTCGAACAGGGATCCTCAGAAGGACGCCGCCGAGTTCATTCGTCAACTCAGGCCCATCGTTCTCGATGCGGACGGAGCATCGACGCGGACTTCCGGCCGACGCAAGTGATCGGCTCACGCGTACACAGTCGATCGAAGGCCGAGCCTGCCGACTGCCCATAAACAGGGCGACGACCAGCTTGACCACTTCCACCGCGCCGAGGCGGTTTCGTCGGGAGACATTGATGTCGGCGTCGACCGGCTCGGGTAGCGTCCGCAGAGGGCTGACCTGCTTGAGAACTCGATGCATATTGAACTAGGTCTCGTACTCGGCGAGGACCTTGCGCAGGTGGCTCTCGTTCATGATGAGGATCCGGTCGAGTAGCTCGCGGCGTACGCTGCCGACTCACCGCTCCGTGATCGCGTTCATCCAAACTCGTACACCACTCCCGCGGACGCAACCCGATCAGTCAGCCGCAGAACCATCCCGCGATCCTGCGGAGCCGAGCCATCGAGCACAGCAAAACCACAGATCAAACCCTGTGACTCGGCGCCTACAGGCCGCGGCCCGCCTGCGTGACCGCTACCTGTACACCGCGCGCGCTGCCGATCGGCACCTCAACCAGGGCCTGCCCGTGGCGTCCCCCGAGGCGGCCGCGTGAGCTGCCGGATCTGGACACCTGGGCGGCGGCCGTGGCCTGGATGGAGGCCGAACGGGCCAACCTTCACGCGGCCACCGCCTACGCCGCCGACCACGGCCAGCCTGAGCGCGCCGTCGCGGGTTCCTGCGGGGTACGCGTCCGCCGGAAGGGCCACGAAGACGGTCGCGGTGCCCATGAGAGCCGCCAGCGCTGATAAGGCTATTGCGCATTTCTCTTCGGGAGCACCGCAGACCTCATGTTTCAGCCCCAGAAGTTACGCCGGGCAGCGTCGCGGGTCAGTCGTTCGGCTTCTCAACGGTGACGACCTGGCTGGCCTCCGCCGGTCCGGTACGTGCGTCGCCGGCCCACCGTACGGTGTAGGTGTACTCGCCCGCCTCCGGCGTGTCGATGAACCGGTACGACCCGAAGTCGTCGATCCACGCGGGCCGCTCGACGGTGTCGCCACCGTCGGCGTTGAGAACGCGCTGGACGGTGATCCAGACCCTCCTCGGCGGAGTGGTGCCATCGGCCTGCGACGTTCCGCTGAAGACCAGCGTTGTGCCGGCGACCGCGCTGGTCGGCCCCGTCAGCGTCAGCCCGGCCTTGTATCTGACCGCTGTGGTGACCGAGGCCTTGCTCCAGCGGTGCTCACCGTCGCCCTTCCAGAGCACGGTGTAGGTGGTCTGTCCGCCGGTCGGGGGCGTGTCGGTGATGGTGAAGGTTCCGTCCGCAGCGGTGGTCGCGCTGGGCAGCGTCGCGGTGGTGCCGTCGGGGAGTCTGCGGGTCACGGTGAGGGGCTGCGCGCCCGGGGCCGTTTCGTCGGCGAACGTCAGTTGCCCTGTCATGGTGAGCGGTTGTCGGGCCGTCCCTCCGGGCTGCGCCATCAACGTCAGCGTGCTCGCCGGCAGGGTCACGTCGTGGAGTCGCCACAGGAAGAGGTGGCCGTTGTCCGACTTCACCAGGCTGTAGACGTCCCGGCCGGCGTACGCGGCGCTTCCGCTCACCACTTCGCCTTGTGGGGGGTTCGTGGCGTAGACCGTGGTGCCCGAGGCCCTGTCGTACAGCGTCATCCCGACACCCAACGTTCGCCCGCCCGCGATGTAGGTGCCGTCCGGGCTGACGGCGACGGAGCGCGGGTATCCCTCGGCCTCGGGCCCCTTCTCGTAGTCGCGCACCTTGGCCAAGGTGGTGGCGTCCCACATGGTGAAGGCGTCCGGGAGCGCGAATGCCGAGATGATGTGCGAGCCGTCCGGGGTGACCGCGATGTCTTCCAGCCTGTAGTTGCTGTAGGTGTGTCCGTCGATCTCGCCGCGCAGGACCGGAGCGGCGCCGCTCACGTCGTAGACGAACAGGTCGGTCGGGCTGCCCGTGAATTCGCCGACCACCAGCGTGTCTCCAGCTGCCGCGATATACGGGGACGACTTGAGCAGGGAGGTGTCGGCCACTACCGGCTGGGACGTCGGTGCGGACAGATCGAAGCCGAGGACTCCGGTGGCGTCGCAGCCGTAGCCGATCCACAGCCGTTCACCGGTGAGTGCCAGGCTGAAGGGGCATCCGTAGGCGGCGAGGTCGATGCGCCGTGTGATCTCCCGCGTAGCGGTGTCGATCTCGGCCACTTCCTTGGAGCCCTGTAGCGCCGCGTACACGCGGGTGCCGTCGGCAGTCATGGCCAGGCCGGAGGCGCCGGACACGCCGGTGATGGTCCCCTGGACCTCGCCAGCGGTATCGGCGACAACGATGCGATTGTCGATGGACACGACAACCTTGTCGCCTCCGACCACCAGGTCACCGCCATAGGCGAAGGCCCCGAGGTCGGTCATGGAATCCTCGGCCGAGGCCGTGGGAGCCAGGGTGACGAGGAGACCGGTGGTCAAGGCCAGAACGCCACCGAGCACGGCTGGCCATGATGCGGTGGATCTGCGACGTATCGCGGGTAAGAGGCGCACGTGGATCTCCGCTCATGAGAGGGAAGAAGACGAAACGCCCCGATCAAGCCAGACGGGGACATCGCAGGTCAATATCGACGATCAGTAGTCAGCCGTGATCATCAACGTGAGATCGCTCACCTACGGTGATCGCAGCAGGTCGGGGGTCTGCTAAGTGGCATCAAATCGTGACCATGGGTGGGTGCCACTGCGGCGGGTAGGCTCTTCGACTGCGCGCAGCCGTGCCGGGTGAGTGAGCGCGTCGTCACCGCCGCATCGCGTGATGATCGCCTCTGAAGAGGCGGGCGGCCGGCTGTTGTTCTGGCGGTATCGCGGCGTGACCGTCGCTCCCACGATTGCGCCTATGGAACACGCGAGGGTGGCGGAGGTCCTGCGGCAGGGCTCACAGTGGCAGCTTGCGGAGGGGTGCTGGGGCCAGATCGACAGGGCGCTGTCCGCCGTGGAGCAAGCGTTGCGCTCGGGTGTCGAGAACGCGATCTCGCTGACCGTACGGGATCTGGAGCTGGCCGGAACGTTGCGGATCAGGACCAGGCCGGGTGACCCGCCGCGAGCGCCTCCCCCGCCCGAGACCAGGGAGCTGCGGCGAGCATTCGTCGATCAAGAGCGGATGCGTGGCTGGGTTGTGCGGGGACGCATGATCAGCGCTGCCACGTAGTACGTGCACGGCCCGGAGCCCGCGTTGGCGTAGGCATGGGTGACGTCGGCGGCGAAGTAGGCCGAGTCTCCCGCGTTCAGGTCGACGGACGCGTCGGCGATGGTCAGCCGCAGCGTACCGGATTCGACGACGATGTACTCGTGCGAGCCCGGCGCATAGGCCGGGAATCGGCCCGCGTCGCACGCCGGCGGCAGGGTCGTGCGGATCCATTCGAAGTTCACGCCGGGCACGACCGGCGTGAGGATCGTCCGTCGCCATCCTCCAGGCTCGTCGACGGTGTCCTGGCCGGCGGCGCGGCGCACGATGACCCGACCTCCGTCCGGCTGGGCGACGACCTCGGCGAGTGGCACGCCGAGGCCGTCCGCGATGCGGGCGAGAACCACGATCGTGGGTGATCAAGGCGGTGCGAATGCAGGCCGCGGGGACGGGGTTGGTCCGCCAGGCGGTGGCCGGCGCCGCGCAAGTGGCCGACATCGAGGAGATCACCGCCTACCAGCACGACAACCACGGACTGCTCATCCAACAGTTCTTCCAAGCCGACCGGGCGACCATGCTCGCGCCGGCCGCCATTCTGAGGTTCAAGGCTGCCATGGCCGATCGCCGCGTGCTGGAGGCCTTGGATCACGCCCTCACATACTGGAGCAAGACCCGCGACTCCATTCCCCGCTCGTGGCATGGATGGCCGCCGCCTGGATCTGCGATTTGCCTCGGCCAACGGACTGCGCGCCATCCACAACCACAAGCATCCGGACATGTTGGTCAAACGGCACTTGAGGCGATGGTATTCGCCTCCCTGACCAAGGAGCTGCGCACCGCAGACATCGCGGCGGACGGGGCCGTTGAATGGCGGAGGTCTCGGAGGTCGGCCACGCCCTCAGACGTAGGCGAAAGTCCGCACGACCGGGATTGGATCCGAGAGCGGTTTTGTCCGAATCGAATGGGCGGGTGAAAAGGGCCGATACAGCCCCGTCCAGCGGGAGAGTCGGCGCCCTCAGCCGTCCTGGCGGAAGATGATGGCCACGCCCAGTGCGGCGCTGCTGGGCACGAACAACTCCTCGGGACCGGTTCGAATGACTGGAACGTCGTTATCACGCAGGAGCTTTTCAGTGGCGGGAAGATCGCGTACGGCTACCGCGTAGGCGACAAACGCAGGCAGGACTGCCGGCCGCTCACCGGGCAGCAGGCCGGCGAGCGCCGATGCGGCCACGACGGTGACGTTCGCTCGGTCGAAACGCGTTACCCGATCATGTCGCGCCTGACCGAAGTAGCTTTCGTAGCGGCGCTCCAACTCGGGCAACGCCGCGTCGGCCACGCACAGCACGCATTCGACCAGCCCGGTCGCGCCGTTGGGATGGTCGGTGTGCTGCTGCTCCTGGGGCGCCTTGACCGGCGCGTTCTCGGCGAACCCGACCCTGCCTTCCGGCACGCGTCCTGGCGACAGATGGAGGTCGGAGATCTCCAGGTAGCGAGCAGGCTCCATTCTGGTCCCCGTGGGGGTCTCGACGGGCCGCTGGATGTCATGAATGCCACCGTGGCCGACATCATCGGCCGTCAGTCGCGCGGCCACGCAGTCGATGTCGGACGTGTCGGCGATCATGATGTGCACGCCTTGAAAGCGCTCCAGAAAAGCCGTGATGTTGGCTGCGGTGGCGCGGATGGCGGCCCGCAGGCCCGGCACTTTGTCGTCGGGTACCTGCAACGGGATCGGGCGCGCGTTGCCCGGCATGCGGCCGGTGTCACCGATGACGGCCACCAGTTCGACGAAACTGCGCGGGAAGTGCACGTGGGCGTTGGTCACTCCGAACGGCTCCGGGGGGCCTCCCGGTGTGGCCGGCATGACGGGATAGGCGGGGGCAGCCACGGTGAAGCCGAGCTGTTGGTACCGCTCCATCGCCTGGCCCATGTCTTGCACGATGTGGCCGACGTGGTGCAGGCCGTTGATGTCATGGCCCATGACGGGCGCCTCCTCCGACTAATGTGAGAGTCTACTGTTTTATGAGAGTACACCCTCATTTGCGCGCGTACAGTACGATTTCCTGCGTGAAGCGTTCAGACTCTTCCGCGAACGCGGCTACACCGTCACCACCGTCGAGCAGATGGCCGAAGCGGCCGAGATCTCCCCGGCCACCTTCTTCCGCTACTTCCCGACGAAGGAAGACCTGGCCACACTCGACCGCTTCCCGCCTCTCATCGAGGCGCTGGCTTCCCAGCCTCCAGGCGCGCCACGGGAACGCGGCCGAAAGCTTGGCGGGGTCGGGCGAACGGCCCGTCAGCAGGGTTAGCAGCTCACCGATGAAGACGGGCTGACGGCGCAGGGCCGCCCACATCTACCCGGGCTGCTGGCTGAACGTGAAGCTGGTCCGGACCGCGTTCCATCGGTCGTCACCCAGAGGCCTCATGTCATCGCTTTGGGTAATCATGGAATAGGAGGAGTCAACAGGAGCGTTGCGAAATCGCAAAATCCGCCGCCATTTCGACGCCATCGATGTCAACGGCAACGGCGTTCTGACGCGCAACGACTTCGCCCTCGTCCCACGACGCATTGTGGAGTCGCTAGAGCTTGCTCCGGAATCACCTGAGGCGGAGCGCACGACGGCGGCAACGGTGAAGCTCTGGGACGAACTGATCGTGCCGATGTACACCGAGGGGAACGCCGAAGGCTCGGGCGAGGCGGCCGGCCATGCCGGCAATGGCGGCCCAGCGGATGATCGCCTCGGACACGGCGGAGTCACGTTCGCGACCCGCTTGCGCAGCCAGGCGAGCGCGTCGCGCTCAGTCTTGGCCACGCCCGGACCCGACTCGCTGCCGCTCTGTGTCGCCAACTGGGCGTCACCCCGTCCATGGGAGCCGTCGGGACCAGCGCCGACAACACCACCTGCGAAGCTTCCGCGCCTCCCCCAAACGCGAGACGCTCCAGGGCGCACCCCACTACGGCGACGCCTCCGCCTGCCGACGCGCGGTGTTTCTCTGGCTGACCCGCTACAACATGTGCGGAAGGTATTCGGCCAACGGGCACCTCAGCCCTTCGCCTACGAGCACCTACACCGGCAACGATCGAGTAGCAAGCTTGATCTGCTCTGCCTGTCCGGCAGTGCCGAATCATGGCGGGACGCACCAGAGCGGGCGAGCACACGCCGAGCACGACTCGCGGTAGTGGGCGACGCCGAATGACCACGGTCCCCGGCGGGCAGTTCCCACTACCCGCCGTACCAGCGTCGCCGTCCTAACTGATCACCAGGTATCCCCTCAAGGATCTTGACCGGCCGCTGGATCTCTGGCTTGATCATGACGTTCCCTTATGCCTTGTTCCTGTTCAGAGTGGAGTACATGTGCACTTCTCACCCTTTAGACGGCCGGACGTGAGCCGAGCGACTCGCCGATTAGTCGCGCTCGTGGGCTGCATGGCCATGACGGCCGGGCTCGTCGTCGCCGCAGGGCCCACGGCCTCGGCCGAGAACTCGATAACCGATCTCGGCGTTCGTTTCAGCGTCGCCGACCACAGTGAGGTGGTCGCAGGCGGGGGCAAGGTCTTCGTGGCCGCCGGGGACCGCGTGGTGGTCACCGACATCAAAGGCGTGCTACTCGGTGCGGTCACCGGCCTCCCCGGTGTGGACGATGTCGTCGTGACACCGGACGGCGCCCACGCCTACGCCGCGCTGCCCGGCTCGCACGAGGTAGTGGAGATCGACACCGCTGCCCTGGCGGTCACCCGGCGCATCAACTTCACGGCGTACTCGTGCCTGGCCGACCTGGCACTTTCCGGACAGACATTGTGGACGGCCCACGGGTGCGACATGTACACCGGCGGCGTCATCACCCGCGTCGATGTATCGGCTCCGGACCCGCAACCGGTCACCGTTCTGACCGGGCAGTCCACTACGCCCACGATCGCCGTCGCGGGGAACACCCTGCTGTCCATCGCTCCTGATATCTCCTCCGCCGATGTCCGGGTGTACGACGTGAGCAACGGCTCCGCCACTCTGCGCGGTGAGATCGACGGCGACGACCCGGCCACCAGCTCCCGACCGGGTCTGGACATCACCCAGGATGGCTCCACAGCCATCCTGGGATTCCCGCGTGGGTTCGAGTCCTGGGATCTCGCAAGCCTGACGAAGCTGCGGGACTACGGCAAGGACCCGGCGGTCCGGGGCTCGTTGGTCGGCGCCGCCATCAGCGCGGATGGTCGCCATCTCGCAGGCGGCTGGTCGTGGGGCGATCGAGGCGTCGAACTATATGACGTGGCCACAGGAGCGCTTACCGACAAGCAGAAGATCCCCAGCGGATGGCCGACCCCCAGAATCCTCACCATGACCATCGCCGGCAACGACGTCTTCTGCGTCCTTTACACCTCCGGCACCACCAACCTGCGTCTGTGGCGGCTGGAGGACGCCACCCTGCTGCCGTCGGCCGTGGCGTTGTCGGCCCCGGACGAGGCGACGGCGCGGGAGCCCGTCACGCTGAACGGCCGGCTCACCCTGCCCGAAGGCGTGACCCCGCGCGTACGGAGGCTGGAGGTCACCCGCCGCCTCCCGGACGGGACCAGCACGACGCTCCGCCGCGGAAAGACGAAGGCGGACGGCACGTTCTCCATCACCGACATCCCACCGGTGGCCGGAACGGTCGGCTACGACGTGAGCTGGGACGGATCCGCCACCGTCCGCGGCAGCAAGGCGTCGGTGTCCGTCGACGTCGCCCGGCAGCCGGCATCGCTCACCTTGGCCGGCCGCAGGGACCTGGTTCTTGGCGACCGCTTTTACCTTCGGGGCACCTTGAAGTTCGGCGACCAGGCGCCCGCCACCCGTCCCTCGGTGACGGTGATCCGCGGGAACCCCGACGGCACCAGCACGGACCTCGGCACGGTGCAGACCTCCGTGGCCGGGCGCTTCAGGATCAGTGATCTGCCCGATCAGGAAGGCGAGTACATCTACAACGTGCTGTTCATGGGCGACGATGTCGTTACCGACACGATTGACGCCCTTTTCGTCACGGTGCGGGCCGGCAGCGTCTAGCCGGGGCGTGTTCCGCTCGCAAATACGGTTTTGTGCTCTGTTTGATCAGGGCGGTGACTGCGACCGTCGCAAGGTGGTGTTGTCGCTTGTCTACCGGTCGGTGAGGGGCTTGTTCGACTTGTTGTCGCGGCAGCCAGTACTCCCGAAACACTTCGCTATCTTCAGGCATTGGGGTCACATCGCTTTTTACCGATCTCATGCCCGGCAGGCCACGCCGGCGTACTTGATGACGACGACTCGTGGAGCGGCACTCGCCGGATCCGCCGCGGTCGCGACGGACGCCCTGCTGGGAACTTCCCAGGCCCGAGCGCAGGCGCAGATGCGGCCCCGGCCTGAAATGCCGGAAGCCAAGTTCACGCCCACGATGGTCCTTTGTGCACGGCGCGTTCGCCGACGCCGCCGACTGGAACGACGCCGCTGACCGGCTCATCCGCGACGGCTATGTGTCTCGAGCAGTTGAGACGGCGGGCGGAAATGGATTTGTCCGACTCCTCGATGCGGCCGGGCTCGGACATCCCGGTAGGGCGGGCCAAACGTACCAAGGCCAAAGAAGCGCGCGGCGAGCAAACCGGGCACGAGGGGCACGCGCTGGTCTGGCGCAGCACCCGGACCGGATCACCGTCATTGCCCCGGCCCCTGCATCGGCTGCGGTCATGCGCTGGCCGATGGATGCGCTGTTGACCGCTCAGGGTCTCGACCGGATTCACCGGCGGCCTCATCAAGCAGGTCGTCGACCGGTCGGCCGGCTTCGAGACCGCGCTTAAGATCGCGCTGCGGGCGGGCGCCAATACATCCCGGCCGTCAACGAGCACACACCAGGCGCGTCCGCGTGCTGGGCCACCACCGCTCACCCAACCGCCAGGAACCTCGATCGCAAACTCAAGACGCGTCGCTACCAGGCGGGATGTTTCAATGCTCTGCCGCCCCGGAGGCCACCGCTACTTCCACTACGACGGCCGATCGGCCGGCATGCCAGCCACCCGGCTCTCGGTACGTTCCGCCCCGGTTTGAGCGGTGGATGGCGATTGCTGTACCAACGGTGGTCGCCTGTGCAGCAGGAGTGCGGTGAGGCCGCCGGCGATCAGGCCCCAGAATGCCGCGCCGATGCTCAGGATCGTCATCCCCGACGCTGTGACCACGAAAGTGACCACCGCAGCCTCCCGCCCCTCCGGTTCGGTCACCGCGCCGGCCAGCGACGAGCCGAGCGCCGGCAGCAGCGCGAGGCCGGCCACCGCGGTGACCAGCACGGGTGGGGAAAGCAGCACCAGAGCCATGGCCAGGCCGGCGCCGAGGCCGAGCGTCAGCTGTCCGGCGCCGAGGGCCACCGTCGCGATCCATCGGCGGCCGGGGTCAGGGTGGGTGTCCGGCCCAGCGGTCAGCGCTGCGGTGATCGCGGCCAGGTTGACGGCGTGACCGCCGAACGGCGCCGCCGCCGCGCTCGCCAGGCCGGTCGCGACGAGGACCGGGCGCAGGGGCGGCGTGTACCCGTATGTCGCCATGACCGCCATACCGGGGACGTTCTGCGCGGCCATGGTGACGAGAAACAGCGGGATGGCGATGCTCACCACCACGGACGGGTTCAGCGTCGGGGTGGTCAGCTCGACCGCGGGCCGCAGCGCCGCGCTGGACAGGCCGTTGCCGGGCCCCTGCACCGCGATGGCGATGACCGCCACGACGAGCGCGCCTGGAACGGCCCACTGCCGCAGGTACCGCTGTAACACCGCCCAGGTCAGGACGACGGGCACGGCCAACAGCGGGATGTCGACGACGGCACGGACCGGTGCGGTGCACAGGCTGAGGATGACGCCCGCCAGCATGGCACCGGCGATCGGACGCGGGATGGCGGCGATCGCCCGGGCCGGCCAGGGCGACAGGCCGGCCAGGACGATGAGCCCGGCGCAGACGATGAACGCGCCCACCGCAGCCGGGAAACCGCCGGGCACGGGACCGGTCGCCACCAGCAGCGCCGCGCCGGGGGTCGACCAGGCGATGCTGATCGGCATGCGGTATCGCAGCCCGAGGAAGAGCGCCGCCGCGCCGATGCCGCAGCAGAGGGCGAGCAGCCCGGATGCGGCCTGCCCCGGCGTCGCCCCGACGGCACGCAGCCCGGCGAGCACGATGGTGAACGAACTGGCGTAGCCGACCACCGCGCTGACCAGCCCCGCCATGACGGCCTGCACCCGCACACCCAACCCCTTACATCGTTCCGTTTACGGAACGAACCATAACCAGGTGGCCACCGCGGGACAAGCCCGGCGGCGGAATGCAAGGATTGCCGGGTGAACGGCCGTGAGACGGATATCGGGAGCCGGCTGCGGCGATTGCGGGAGGCCCGCGGCATCTCCCTGTCGGCGCTGGCCCGCAGTGCCGGCATCGGCAAGGCCACCCTGTCCGGCCTGGAACTGGGCACCCGCAACCCGACGTTGGAGACGCTCTACGCGGTGGCAGGAGCCTTGGGCGTACCGTTGACGGCCCTGGTTCTGGAGCCCGGCGCACCGCCCGCAGAGGCCGTCCACGTGCCCGGCGCCGCCGTGACGGCCACACTGCTGGAGGTCTTCGAGGAGCCGACCGCAACGTTCGAGTTGCTGCGCATGCACGTCCGTCCCGGCATCGTGCAACACTCGCCGCCGCACGCTCCCGGCGTGACGGAACACGTCACGGTCTACGCGGGCGTGCTGCGCGCCGGCCCGGCCGACGCTCCCCTGCTGGCTGCGCCGGGCGAGCACATCTCCTGGCAGGCCGACGTCCCACACATCTACAGCACCGTCGGCCCGGACGAAGCACTGGCCACCCTACTGATCCGCTCCCCCCGACAGGCCTGAGCCACCGAATCCACGCCGTACGGCGGCAACGACCTGGGACAGTATCGGCTAGATCCACCGCCGCCTCGGCCACTTCGTCCAGACCGTCACGTGCTACGAACGGGCGCTGGGGCTGTTCCGTGAGCTCGGGGCCAGGACCTTCGAAGGCGGGGCGCTCCACACTTGCTCGGCGACGCTCACCATGACGCCGGAGATCTCGATGCCGCCCGTCGCGCGTGGCAGGACGCGTTCGGCATCCTCGACCAGCTCGAACACCAGCGTGTCGAGGTCCAGCATGCGGGAGTCCCGGGTATCGGGGCGGCGGCTGGTGTCGCCGGCGCTCGTCGGGCGCGGCGAAGAGCTCGCCCGGCTGGTGCCGGCGGTGTTGCCGGCTGTGGCCGTCATCGAGGGCGAGGCCGGCGTCGGAAAGACTCGGCTGGTCTCCGAGCCACGCGCGGCTGGGCGGCACCGATAAAGCAGACTCGTGACGCGGTGATCGGTTCACGGGGCGAGGTTGAGCGGTGTGGTGACCATCAGCGCCCATTCGCTGTCCGAGAAGTACAAGCCGTTGTCGTCCGTCCAGACGATCACCGGCCGTCCCGCGCGGTCGAGCATCATGGCCAGGCAATCGCCGGGCCCGTTGCGCATGCCGCTCACCGCGGTACGCGAGCAATGGCCGTCCGCGCAGGTGGCGAGCATGACGTACGGACGGCGGGCGTCCTGGTAGGCCACCAGGACGCGCCCCGCCCGATCGATCACCGGCACCGGTGGGGCGTACGACTGGCCGGACAGCGTGACCGTGACGTGCTGCGCGCAGTCCCGGGTACGGCAATCGACGTACTTGACCGCCGAATCCCGGATGTCCTGGTACGCCAGCACCGGCCGGCCATCCGGGCGCACTGCCACTGCCACGGCGTGACGCGGGCTGTGCTCGGTCGGCTCGATCGTCTGGGGCGCCACCGGCCGGGTGACGTGCGGGCGCGTGCAAGCGGGATCCTCGCACGAGATCACGTGGATCTCGCCGGTTCTGCTGTCCATCCGCGCGACCACCGGACGGTCGTCAGCACCGACCGCGACCGACAGGGTCTGCGGCCCGGGAGCGAACCCTTCCGAGGGGACCCGCGCCACCTCCCGGGTGACCGGGCGCGAGCAGCCGGTGTCCGCGCAGGAGATCAAGGAGATCACGTCGTCGTACCGCCTGGGCCCTTGGTCGATGTCCACCTGATCGGCAGTGGCGACGACCAGCCCGCCGCCGGGGCGCGTGGTAAGGGCCAGCGACATGCCACCGGCGAAGTCGTGCCGCGGGATGAGAGGGCTTCCGTCCCGCGGCGGGATGCACCTCTCCTGGTCACAGATCAGCAGCCCGAGACTCTCCCAGGAGTCCCACTCGCGGCGATGCCACGTCCACGCGGTCAGCACCAGGCGGCCGTCCGGCAGCGCGGCCCCGACGGCGTCGACACTGAGGTCCTGGTCGGGGCCCGCCTCGGCGTAGCGCAGGCGGGCCTGGCGACAGGTGTGGTCGGCGCACGCGAACATCGCGGACGGCTTCCGGAATCCGCCGTAGACCAGCGCGGCCATCCCCGTGCCCGGCCCCGGGTACAGGGCGCGCAGGTGTCCCCTGCCGAGCTGGGGAGCTCCGATGCCGGCCTCGAACGAGTCACGCCACGCGGCGGTGACGTCCGTCTCGCTGGTCTCCAGCCAGCCGAACGGGTTGACCGTCGCGACGCCGCCGTACACGAGGCCGGGCAGGACCAGCCCTGGCAGCACGAGCGGGAACCAGACCCCGCGGCGGGGACCCGCTTCGGGCAGGCCCGACAGGATCCGGTCCAGCTCCTCGGCCGAGACCGGGTCCGGCCGCAGCGCCAGCCGGTGCAGGAACTGGCGGGTGACCACGCTCGCCTGGAAGGCCGTGCCGGCCAGTGCCAGTACGCCGCCCGCCAGGCCCGAGGCGTACATGAGCGCGGGACCGTGCAGCCCTGCCATGGCCACGTCCAGGGCTTGGGAGACGGCGCCCGGGATGACGTACACGCCGCAGGCGAGGGTGAACGTGCTGGACGGCGAGTGCCCGATCACCAGGTCGTAGCCGCGTCCGACGGCGACAAGGGCCGAGCGGCCCTCCAGGACGATGGCGGGTACGGCCAGCAGCGCCGGCATGGTGAACAGCGCCAGCCCCACGAACACGAACACCGCCGGGACCATGCTCCCTGTCACCAGCAGCGCCCCGAACCCGGCCGCCACCACCAGCGCGAACACGGGCACGGCCAGCACCACGAGCAGCAACATGGAAGGCAGCCGCCGCAGGGCCATCCGCAGCGCCCGGCGCGCGGACACGGGCTGCCCGCCCGCCTGCACCCCCGCCGCGATCACCACGGTCGCGGGGAACACCACGGCCTGCGCCACGGTGAACACCACCAGCACCGCCGCACTCCAGACGAGCAGCTCACGCGGCTCGGCCCCGAAGATCCCCAACTCGTCGTTCCGAACCACGGCCGAGCCGCTGAGCAGCGGCAACAGTGCCGACGCGGCGATCAGGGCCAGCGGCAGGAACACCACCGCGGCCGGCGCCACCAGCGGCACCAGGTGCCTGGCGGCGCCGAGATAGGCGCGCACGATGACGAACGGCCGCCGCAGCCGCGCCCGGGCATCCACGATTTCCACGAGTCGTCACTGTCGCAGCCTTGTTGATCGTTCGCTGTTCTCCGGTGGAAAAGGGTCTACCGGGTCGCGGTCCTGCGTCCGCGGAGGCATCGCGCAATCCCGGTACGTCTCGCGGCAGCATGGTCACAGACAGTATCGACACTCGGATCACTCGGGGAATCGTGGCCAGATAGCTGACCACAGAATACGAACTGGCGAACCCCGGTCCTGAACGCATGGCACAATAACGAGCGCGTAATCGACGGCGACGAATTCTGGATTAACTTGACGGGCTGCGGGAACGCATGAACATGCCCACTCCAAATCCTGCCGACCATGCTTGGCTGACAGGCGATGACTTCTCCCATTGGACGACCGGATTCTGCGTCACCTTGCTCCCGAACAAGTCGCCCGACTGGGTGGAAGACATCCTGCGCACATTCCTGGGTGCCGTGCCGGTCCTCGACACGACACAGCCGTACATCGCCCACATACACGCCGCCGGCAGCGGATCGATCATGTTCGAGAATGGCGGGTTCGGCGGCATGATGCTTGAGGTGATCCGCCGCCTTTCCCAGGACACGAAGGCCGTCGTGGTGCTACGTGACTTCCTGGGCAACGCTGCGTTCGCCTATGCCATGGACGGCGAGATAATCACCAGATTCGATATCTATTTCCCGGGCGACCGCCTGGGGCGGTCCCCTGACGCACTCAATGACCAACTGTCGGCAGTCGGCCTGCTGCCGGCATACGAGTACGTGTTCGATGAGGACGTGGATGAGGAGGACGTACCGGAGCGGGACCTGAACGCCGAGGTGATCCGAGCACTGGCGGTGGCCACCGCCGTGACCGGAGTGCGGTTCGACAAGAGTCACTTGAATGCCGCCCCTCACGCGGTCTCGCTGGCACCCCTCTACGGGAGCGACCTCGCCCGACGCTTTGCCTGATCAGGTCACAGGTCGAGCGGCGTGGATCCTGCGGGTCACGATGTCAGGTGGGCCGGGCGTCCCCTTCGGCGCCGACCACGGCCATCCGCGTCGGCCCCGGCAGGACCTGTCTCGGCCACAAAGCCCTGATCAAGTACGGCTGCTGATGCCCGTAGCGGGCCGGTGCCCGGCACTCGAAGTCACGACCCGAGCCGGGCGCGGACGCGACCGGTCTCCATGCGGCGGTGGTGCGGTTCGTACAGGGCGCGTGCCGCGCCAGGCCGTCTCGGCCGCCGTCCGGTCGCCGCAGGCGTGGTGGGCGTCGCCGAGGCCCACCAGCGTGTCGGCCGCGGCCGCCGACGCGGCCGGCAGCGCGGGCCGCGCCCTGTCCCACCCTGAACGGGAAAACGAGCAGCCGTGTCGTGGCCACGTACACGCACTGGCAGCCCGCGTCCTCGCGCGACGGTCGCGCCCGCGTCGTGGGCACGTCGCAGGTCGGCGACCGTGCCGAGGCCGGGCAGCAGCAGCACCGCGATCCGCGCGTCACGAGCCGCCTCCCCGGCCACCCGCACCAGCTCGACGTCGTCCACGGCGGAGAAACCGTAGTTGAACGAGGACCCGCCGAGTCCGTCGCCGTGCGTCACCTCGATGACCCGCACCCCTGCGGCATCCAGTGCGCGCACCACGGCCCGCACCTGATCGGCGGTGAACCGGTGGGCCATCGCGTGGCTGCCGTCACGCAGCGTCCGTAGCTGTCGCAGCCGCCCCGGCTCTGACTCCGCCGTGACCCAGAAGGCACGGCCAGGCAGGTGCCGGGGCGGCTCCTGCCGGGCAGGCTTGAAGCGTGCGGTTATGGCGCGCTCGCCGGTCGGCGGGCCGGACACGGTGGATCTTGCTGGCGGTCGCGGCGGGTCTGCTGGCGCTGGGGATGGTCGGGTTTCTCATCGACGCGTTCGGCCTGCCCGATGACGTGCTGGCGTTGCTTGATCAGCGTGCCAGCGTAATCAGCATGGTCGTCGGGCTCATCGGCCTGATCGTGCAGGTCCGCCCGCCCGGCCGCGCGCCGGAGCCGCCTTTGCGGGTGGTGGAATTGCCTCGGCCGCCCGCCCGGCACTTCATTGGCCGCGACCACGCCCTGCGGCAGCTCACGGCTGCCATGCGAGGCGAGGCAGGAGTGATCAGCCAGGCGATCTGCGGCCTGGGCGGCATCGGCAAGAGCGAGCTCGCTCTGCAGTACGCTCACGCGCACCGTGGCGACTATGAGCTGATCTGGTGGATCCCTGCGGAGAACGCCAGCCAGGTCAGGAGCGGACTGGCCGAGTTGGGACGGGCCTTGACCGCAGCCGTGACCTCCCGCGGCCAAGACGGGACGGCTTCGATTGCGCCGCTGGCGGAGCAGGACGCGTTCGCGTACGCGTTGGCCTGGCTGGCCGGGCGTCGCAGGTGGCTGCTGATATTCGACAACGTCGAGGACCCGCACGAACTGGACCCCCTTCTGGGGCGACTGGAACGCGGACATGTGGTGATCACCTCGCGGAGATCGACCGGCTGGGACGCCATCAGCGGCCAGATTCTGCTGCCCGAACTACCCCCGCAGGAGGCCGTCGCGCTGCTCGCCGACCTGATCGGCCCTCCGGTCCCAGAGAGGGCGCACCTGGAGAGCCTGGCCGATGAGCTGGGTTTCCTGCCGTTGGCCCTGGTGCAGGCCGGCGGCTACATTGCTGAGACTCCCGGCATGACAGTGGCCGACTACCGGCGTCTGCTGGCCGCGGTACCCAGCCGAATGTACGCCGCCTCGCCACCCGGGCAGCACCAGGCAGGTCGACCCGTGATCGCCCGCGTGTGGCAGGTCACGCGGCACACCCTGGCCGCCCGCGCCCCGCTGACCGTCGAACTGCTGCGCCTGCTGGCCTGCTACGCCCCCACGGACCTGCCCATAAACGCGCTCGGCACCTCGATGGACGTGGCCGAGTCCGTCGCCCTGCTCGCCTCGTACAGCATGATCACTCTCATCCGGCCGGAACAGACCCGCTTTGGCGACACGTCCGAGCGCCCCCTGGTCGTCATGCACCGCCTGGTCCACGCCGTCATCCGGGCCGAACTCACTGACGAGCACCGTCATACGCTAGGCGAACGGGCCGCCCATCTGCTCGAAGCCGCCCTGCCGACCGACCCGGAGAACATCGGCTCCTGGTCGCTGTACGCCCGATTCCTGCCCCATGTCCGCACCGTCCTGGCCCCCGACTCGGCCGGGACACTCCAGGCGATCCGGTACCTGGCCGCCAGCGGCGACCTGCGTACCGCACATGCCTGGCAACGCGACCGGCACGCCGCTCTGCACGCCGCCCTCGGCCCCGAACATCCCGGCACTCTCGCCGCCCGGCACGACCTCGCCCGCTACCGGGGCAGAGCAGGCGATGCCGGAGCCGCGCGCGACGAGTTCGCCGCGCTCCTGCCCCTCCAGGAACGCATCCACGGCCCGGACCATCCCCGCGTGCTGGCCACCCGGCATGCCCACGCCCTGTGGACGGGGCAGGCCGGCGACCCCACGGCGGCCCGCGACGGCGCTGCGGCGCTCCTGCCGATCCGCGAACGCGTACTGGGACCCGAACACCCCGACACCCTGGGCACCCGGCACGACCTCGCCTACTGGACCGGCCAGGCAGGCGACCTGGAAGCAGCACGCGACCAACTCCTCGCGCTGCTGCCCATCAGCGAACGCGTCCTCGGACCCGAGCACCCGCAGACGCTCGGCAGCAGGCACGTGCTCGCGGTCCTGCTCGGCAGGCTGGGAGACGCGCCGGCGGCTCGCGAGCAGTTCGCCGCCCTGATCCGGGTCCATGAGCGCGTGCAAGGGCCCGACCATCCGACCACTTTGAACGCACGCCACGAGCTGGCCCGTTGGACGGGCGAGGCCGGGGACGCCGCATCGGCGCGCGACCAGTTCGCCGCGCTGCTGCCGGTCCGACGACGTGTGCAGGGGCCCGACCACCCCGACACCCTCATCGCCTGCGACGCGCTGGCGTATTGGAAGCGGCGGGCCGGCCTCGGTGCTTCCACGCTGACGGACCGGATCCCCTTCCGACGACAGCACAACCGGGAAGGAGGGTGACCGTGCCGAGATTCGGTGCACCCCACCCTCCCCAGGACTGGAACCCTGCCAAGGCCGACGGCCTGGTCTCCCAGCCGAGCACGACCTCCAGCGTGGTCGCCGTCGTGGTGCCGGAGAGCGGAGCGGTCGTCACCGGCGACTTCCAGAGCCGCCGGGTGAACAGCGTGAGCCTGAACGGCCGCGCCCGCGACGACTCCACCGGCCCGTGGTCCACCAGGGCAAGGTGTACGTCCCGGACTACACCAAGCGGCACGTGATGATCGTCGAGCTGGCCAGTGGCGCGGTCAAGGCCGAGCCCGTGCCGAAATCGAGGCGGGTCAAGAAGCCCTCGATTGCGCCTGCGATCTCTACCTCAGTCACTGACCCCCAAGGACTCACGGGCAGGACCGCTCAGCGAGGTGCCGCGAGGACATCCCGGAGTACATCCTCCAGCGTGACGCGGGCCAGCTCGCGCCGGAGGGTCTCCTCGATGCCGTCGTAGATGCGCTGCATCGCCGGCTGGATGCCGTAACCCACCACGCATCCCGGGTCCGGGGCGGCGCGGTGCAGCGCGAACAGCGGGCCGGGTTCCACCGCCTCGTACACGTCGAGCAGCGTGATCGACTCCAGGTCACGCACCAGCGACCAGCCCGCACCCACCCCGCGCCGGGACTCCACGAGCCCTGCCCTCCGCAGGTCGCCGAGCAGCCGCCTGATCACCACGGGATTGGTGCTCGCACTGGTCGCGATCTGCTCGGAGGTGGCGACCTCATGGCCCTGGCGCTGGTAGAGGCCGATCCAGGCCAGCGCGTGGGCGGCGATGGTCAACCTGCTGTTGGCGCTCATGAACTCGTTCCTCTCGATCGCAACTCCCGATGTTACGACAGTCATAGTCGTAACAGCTAAGGTTGCGACATGCTGTCGTAACCATTACTGTTACGGCCACCGAAGATGGTCAACCAGTGAGGTGAGAAAGAATGAACAAGCCGCTGACGGGCAAGGTCGCTTTGGTCACCGGAGGGTCCCGCGGGCTGGGAGCCGCGACCGTACGGCTGCTCGCCGAGCAGGGCGCCGACGTCGCGTTCACCTACGTCAGCTCCGAGAAGCAGGCGCAGGACGTCGTCGACGAGGTGCGCGGCAAGGGAGCGAAGGTCGTGGCGTTCAAGTCCGACCAGGCGGACGTGAGCCAGGCTCCGGCGCTGATCGACGACGTGGTCGCGCACTTCGGCGGTCTCGACATCCTCGTCAACAACGCGGCGATCTCGGTGAGCGGGACGGTGGACGACCCCGATGCCGACACGGCCGCGCTGGACCGGATGCACGCCACCAACTACCTCGGGGTGATCGCCGTCATCCGGGCCGCCTCCCGAGTGCTGCGCGAGGGCGGCCGCGTCATCACGGTGAGTTCCGGGTTGGGCACTCGAGTCGGCGTCCCGGGCCTGGCCGACTATGCGGCGACCAAGGCGGGGGTCGAGCGGTACACCATGGGCGTCGCCCGCGACCTCGGCTCCCGGGGCATTACCGCCAACGTCGTGGAAGCCGGGCTGATGGTGGGCGGCATGGAAGCGCCGAACCCCGAGACCCTCAAGGCCCTGCTCAGCTCGCTGTCCCTGCAGCGCATGGGACACCCCGACGAGATCGCGGCGGCGATCGCCTTCCTGGCCAGCCCCGCCGCGTCGTACGTCACGGGCGCCGTGCTGGACGCCCACGGCGGCTACAACGCCTGAGCCGCAGCGCCGTCGGCGCGTCCCATGCTGGTACGTAGGGGTGGGCGTATCCCGAGTACATCCCGGGTTCCGCTGGTCACAGTGCTCTGCCGGTGATGGTCGCGGCTGGGCCGCTCGGAGTGCCGGGCACCATCGGCAGCACCGGCGCGGACTGCCCGATCGCCTGGATGCGCGGCCTCTCATCGGCGGGGAAGACCACCGCGTGCTCGAGCGGTGACGGGTACAGGCCGACCACGTCGCAGATATTGTCGATCAGCAGCGGATCGGCGGAGTAGTACACCGATCACGGTCGGAGCACCCGCACCTGAAGAGCGGTAACGCTTCCTAGAGTTTTCGCCGCAGATAACGGTCTTGACCAGCACAAACGCTCGTCAAGCGGTAGACGACCAGCCGTGACGTCTTGCGCCATCCACATGGCGGCGCTCGCCTACGGCCGGCGTCGTCCCATCCGACGCTTCACACCAATCCGGGCGATTCGGTTGCTGCCGCGGATACTGCAGCGGCCGGTGGGGACGTCGACACCACGTGCGACTGAGCGCCCAGCGCCAGGCCATCAGCAGGGGCTGCACTGGCGTCGTGGACGAACTTCGGGCGTTATTAGCCCGTACGCCAGCCGACAGCCCAGGCTAGCCATGGGCCAGTTGGAGGGCATGGTCCCCGATGGCGTCCGCGCGTTGAAAGACGCATTGCACCAGGCCGAAGTCTCGCTGGACGTCATCGGCGAAGAGTTGTGGAACATCCTGCGCGGGGCCTGGCTGCCGACTGCCTCAGCCGACACCATCCGCCAGACAGCCGCGTGGGCCGGCGGACAGGGCCCCGAGATCAACAGGCGACTGGTGCTCCTGGAGCGCATGGAACTGGCCAGGCCGGAACTGTTCGGCGCGGGCAAGCCACCGATCTCCGTCGACGAGGCCATGCTCGCTCCCGGTGCGCCCCTGCCCACGGCAGGCCCGGACGTCCGGAAGCGGTTCAACTATTCGGTGCGGCGCAGGTCCATGCTGTCGGATCCGTCCCACCGGTTGTTCGCGGCTGCCTGGCGGGCGCGCTCTGCCAGTTCGCCGGTCAGGCCGGTGCGTTCGATGCACCATTCGACCCACTGGGGTAGCAGATCGAGTATGGCCTCGGCGTACTTCTTGACGTACCCGTCTGCGACGAGGATCACGGTGTGCTCGATCCGATGCGGAGAGCAGGCATAGTAGCCGAACCCGGGAAGGCGGGACCAGGTATCGGCAAGCGTGGCGATGTCTTCTCGTTCGGGTCTGTGGTCGTCTCGATCGCAGAGCCAGGCGGCGAAGTCGTCGATGATCGGGTTCAGGTCCTGCTGGGACTTGGGCTCAGGAGCGTCGATGAACGACTCGCAGAGGGCACGGGCGCGCTGGCGCAGGCGGAAATGCTCGGCGATGAGCTGTTGCGACTCACTGCCGAGCAGCAGCGCTCCCAGGAGGTCAGAACGGCACAGCGGATCCAACAGGCTGCGGGCGGTGGCTTGGTCGCACGGGGCCGGTCGGGTGGAGGCGGGTGCCGCGTGCGCCCCGACGGCGGCTCGCCACTCGGCAAGCGCTTCCTCCGGTGAGACGAAGACGGCGGCGTGCACGACCTGGTCTCCGGTGCAGCGGTCGATGTCCCAGCAATACCAGTGCGGGTCCTCCTCGCCCCAGGCGAAGGGGGCGAGGAGCGCGTACCGCGAGCCGTACTCGTCGGTCAGCAGCAGTGGCTCTCCGGCCGGAGTGGCCCGGAGAATTTCACTCGGCCATTCCGGAGCGATGCCGGCCTCGGCCAAGGCCGTCGTGGTGTCCTTGATGGCTTTGCGGACGGCGTGGTCGGGGTCGCGGCGCAGCATTTCCCCGCTGGACGGCGCGGTCATCGCGGCGAGCCCGTGCAGCAGTCGCCACAGGTCATCTATCTGCCCGCCGGTGCGTGCGGCGATCTGGATCTCGTCGCGGACGAGGTCAGCCAGCGAGGCCAGGTACTGATCCCAGTGGAAACCACTGGTCTCGGTCTGTGTGCGCGTCCACAACTCCTCACCGACCAGGTCGACGACGGCGTTCTCCAGCCGCAGAGGCGAGTGGGCCGGCAGGTCGGCGAGACGCTCGATGATGGCATTCTGGGAGTCCGGCCACCACTGATCCCCAGCGGTCCCCAGCAGCGACTCAAACAGCTCAGAACGAGGGTCGAGCGAGGGCTGACGGGCAGCGAGCTGCAGCGCGCGCCGGCCAGGATGGCCGCTGACTCCCCGCGTGGGGTTTGCCTTCGCTTTACGCTTCTTCGCCACGGCACCCGATCCTAGGTGTCTCATCGGGCCAGAAGGACACGTTCGCGCGACAAGGGCGGCTGAGGGAGATCGACCCGAAGATCGGCGACCGGGTGTTCCGGACGAAGAGCAGCACCGAACTGCCCGGATTGACCTGACCGTGGAATGGGCCAAGGCGGCCGGGCCGGTCCGGATGGTCACGGGGGCGGCTGCTGCCGGTGAAGAAGGCGGCGCCCCTGTTGAAGGACTCGGAGCGGTTGTAGGGGGCGTCGTTCACGGCGTTGGGAAAGATGAGTTGTACGGCGGGCCGGTGCCCGTTGCGGATCTGCGGGAGCCGGCCTGGGAGATCGCGTCGCCGCACTAGGAGATGCGCGACCCGCAAGCGCAGCGGCAGATGTCCGCTGGGCCGGCCTGGAGAGCGCGCAGGAGTTCGACCCGATCCGGTTCGCCGTTGAAGCCGCTCGCCGAGCGCTGGCCTCGGCTGGGTGATCAGATGCGCGTCGCAGGCGCGCGACAACCGGCCTTCCGGGGGGTCGGTGTGTTCGGGCTCGCAGCCGAAATTGATCGGCTCAATGTCATAGCGTGACGCTACGATCTCCCGCATGCTGGACGAAGAGTCGGGAAATGCCCACTCCTTTCAGGTCGACCTGCGAGGACTTGTTGATCTCCTGTCCCACCACCTTTATTCCAGTCCGCGCGTCTATCTGAGAGAGCTGCTGCAGAACGCGGTCGACGCGGTGACAGCGCGGCAGCGGATGGACCCGACGGCGTCCACCGCCATCCGGATCACGGTGAACGAGGCGGGGCTGCGGATCGATGATCCGGGCATCGGCTTGACGGAGGCGGACGTCCATCGTTTCCTCGCGACCATCGGCCGGTCATCGAAGCGCGATGACCTGGAAGGGGCTCGCCGCGAGTTCCTCGGCCAGTTCGGCATCGGCCTCCTGGCCTGCTTCACCGTCGCCGAGCGGATCCAGGTGATCAGCCGTTCTGCCGCCGTCCCGGATGCACCGGGCATCGAGTGGCTGGCCACGTCCGACGGGACGTACTCGGTCCGGCGGCTTGCGCCGCATGAGCGCACCGTTCCCGGAACGACCGTGTGCCTGACGCCACGAGCGGGAGCCGAACGGTGGTTCGCCCCGGACGTGGTCACTGACCTTGCCCGCGACTTCGGTTCGCTGCTGCCGTACGAGGTGACGGTCGACACGAGTGGGCGGACGATCCGCACCACGGACAGTCCGCCGGTGTGGGACCGCTTCTACGATTCGGCCGCCGCACGCCGGGCCGCGCTGATCGAGTACGGCGAGCGCGCGCTCGGCTTCACCGCGCTCGACGTCGTCGAACTCGACGTGGAGCTGGCCGGGATCAGAGGCGCCGCCTACGTGTTGCCGCAGCCGGCAAATCCGGCCGACAGTGGCCGCCACCGCGTCTACCTGAAGGGCATGCTGCTCAACGACGCGACCACCGGCCTACTCCCTGACTGGGCGTTCTTCGTCCGCTGCGTGATCGATACGGACACGCTGCGCCCGACCGCATCCCGTGAAGGTCTGTACGAGGATGAGACGCTGGTCGCGGTCCGCGAGGCGCTGGGTGTCCGGCTACGTGACTGGCTCACCGGGCTGGCCGCGCAGGAGCCGCAGCGCCTGGCCGCGTTCCTCGCTGTGCACAGCCTCGGGGTGAAGGCGATGGCCAGGCATGACGTCGAGCTGTTCCGGATCATGCTGCCGTACCTCACGTTGGAGACGACCGACGGTCACATCACGTTGGCCGAGGTCGCCAGGAGACACCCCGTGGTCCGGATCACGCCCACAGTTGAGGAGTTCCGGCAGATCGCGCCGATCGCGGCCGCCCACGGCGTGGGGGTCGTCAACGGGGGTTACACCTACGACAGCGAGCTGGTCGCGCTGCTCCCTGAGGTCATGCCGGGGGTGGTGGTCGAGGAGCTCGGTTCGGACGTGGTCACCGCCGCGCTCGACCCGGTTGACAGCGCGAATGAGCTGGCCATGGCCGGGTTCTTGGCGATGGCACGCTCCACGCTTGACCCGCTGGGCTGCGATGTGATCCTTCGTGCGTTCTTTCCGGCGTCGGTGTCCGCTCTGCATCTGGACTCCCGCGCGGCGCGCAACGAACGAACCCGCGCGGAGATCGCCGCCGACGCGGACGACCTGTGGGCCGAGATCCTGGGCGCGCTCAAGTCCACCGAGCCTCGCGCGCAACTCGTACTCAACCACCGCAGCCCGGTGGTCCGCCGACTTGCGACGATCAGCGATCGTGCACTGCTCGTCACCGCCATCGAGGCGCTGTACGGCCAGGCGCTGCTGATGACGCATCGGCCCCTGCGGTCGGTCGACACCGCACTGCTCAACCGCGCCTTCGACGAGCTGCTCGGCTGGGCCTCCCAGAACGTGACCGAATCCACTGATGAGGATGGCGAAGCATGAACGTCGCCGAGATCCGCGACGCCCTGCATCAGACCTACGCGCTGCCGGGCGGACGCCAGAAAGCCGAACGCCTGGAACTGCTCGCCACCGCCGCCAAGGCGGCCGAGGACCGGTCGCTGGAAGCCGAGGTACTGCTCACCCTCATCCAGGCCTACGAGTACGGCGCCGAACGTGACCGCATGCCGGTCGCGTTCGGACGGCTCCTGCGGATTCACGACGACTTCCCCGCAGAGGTGGGCACGTTCAGCCATCGCATCCACTGGCAGCTCAAGTGGATGAGCTACAACCTCATCTGCAACCCGGCCGTGCCGCTGGCGACCATCCACCGCTGGCTCGACGAGCTGCAGAACCGCTACCGGCAGCGCGGATACAGCCCGCGCCCGGTGCTCTCCCTGCGTTCGCTGCTGGCGCAGAACCTCGGCGACGACGAGACGGCAGCGGCGGCGATGGAGTCGTCGATCTCCGCTCCACGCGACCAGATGGCCGACTGTGACGCCTGCGAGCGCAACGACTGGGGCACGTGGCGCGTCTTGGCGGGTGATGACACGGGGGCGTTGGACTACTGGGCGCCGCTGATCGACGGCGAGCGGTCATGTGCGGAGGAGCCGCACAGGGTCCTGGCCAAAGCGCTGCTTCCCCTGCTGCGCACCGGACGAACCGAGGACGCCCGCAGCGCCTTCCTCAAGGGATACTCTCTGGTCCGCCACAATGTCAGCCTGCGCGAGTCGGTCGGTTACCACATCGAGTTCTGCGCCCTGACCGGCAACGAGGCGCGTGGCCTGGAGATCCTGAACGAGCACGCGTCCTGGCTCATGACGCAACACGAGGACGTCTCGCAGCGGGTCGGCTTCGTGAGCGGGGTCGTCGTACTGCTCCGCCGCCTGGTCATGCTGGGCCACGGCGGCATCCGGATCGGCGACCTGACTCTTGAGACGACGCTCGCCAGGTTGGAACAGGAGATCAGCGAGCTGGGCGCCCGCTATGACGCGCGCAACGGCAGCGGCGTCTTCAGCGAGCGGGTCGCCAAGCGTCTCGCCCAGGAGCCGTTGGCGGATCGGCTGCCGCTCGGCCTCCCGGCGACGCTGCCGCAGCCGGCCGGTCGTGCCGTACCGGTCCCGCCGAAGGGCACCGATTCGAGGCTCGACGACCTGGTCGCAGCAGCGCGGCGCCTGTCCGAGACGCGTCATCCCCACGCCGACAGAGCGTGGGAACGAGTCGCGGCCAGTGAGCTGCCGCTGCCCGAGATCGTTGCCGCGGAGGTCGAGTACGCCCGAGCGCTCTCCCTGCTGGACTCCGACCCCGGCGCGGCCTACGACGCGCTGCAGGCTGTCGCCGAGAGCTTCGACCGGCTCGCCGACACTGCCAAGGCTCTGCAGGCTCGCGCCGCCGCGGCCCTGGCGCGCTTCCGGACCGGGGATCAGGCCGGAGGCGAGGCATTGGCGGAAGGCGTCACGGCGCAGGCGGAAAGCGCGTACGCGGCCGGAAAGCTCACCTCGGGCGAATACCTGACCGTGCGAAGAGCCGGTCCCCTCATGGCAATGGCGGCGCTGGGGCAGCAGGACAACCCGGCCGAGGCCGAGCTCAAGGCCACCCATGCGCTGCTGGAGGCCGAACTCGCCGTGGCGGTGGAGCTCGCGGTGACCGAGCGCATGGCCATGTATCACGAGCTGCTGGCCCAGATCTCCTTCCCGCTCGGCGATGCGGACGGCGCGCGTGCCCATCTGCAGGCCGCCGTGACGGGTTATCTCGAAGCCGGGCAGCCGTGGCGCGCCGCGAATCCCGCCTCCCTGCTCGGCGAGCTCGCCCTCGGGAGCGACGATCCGAAGGCGGCCGAGGAGTTCGCGTCGAAGGCGATCTCGTACGGCGCCGATCTCGTCCCGCCCGACCAGACCGCCCAACTGAGCTCCCTGCTCGTCGAGGCCATCTCGAGACAGCCCGGCCGTGAACGCGACCTGGTCGGCGCGGCACTGGCCGCGGCCGCCCGCTGGAACGGCCTGTCCGAACCCGACACCCTGCACAACACCTTCACGGCGGCGCGCGCCTATCACCGTCTCGAGAGGTATGCCGAAGCGGTGGCACTGTTCGAGGACGTGATCCCGAAGGTGGAGATCCCTTACGACGCACCGGTCATCGCGATGACCCGGGGACAATACGGCGCGTCCCTGCACGAGCTGGGCCGCCACCGCGAGGCCGCTGAGCAGTTTCTCAAAGGTGCGGAACTGATCCAGAATAATTCGGACCAGCAAGCCATGCATGCCGAACTGGCCTGGTCCGCCGCCGAAGCACTGCAGTATTCCGGACAGACCACGGAAGCGCTGGCCGCCTATCAGCGGGCGGCCGCGCTCTGGACCGAACTCGGCCAACTCACCCCGCGCGTACGCTGCCTTCGGTCGGCGGCCTGGTTGCTGCGCTACATGGCCGAGCCTGATTCCGAGGAGCACCAGGATGCGGAACGGCCCGGCGTCGCCGAGATGCGTGCGGTCCTCGCCGAACTGGTAGAGCTGGCCGAGCACAGCCCGTCCGAGGAGGTGCTGGCGGAGCTCGCGGAGACGCAGAAGCAGCTCGAGCAGATGATCACGGACCGCTTCGACGAGTACGGCGACGTCGACTAGCGTGCGGGCACGGTCAGAGTGATCGCGGCCAAGGTCAGCGCATCGGCGTCGGGGAACTGTCCTGAGGGAAGTGCGCCGAAATCCTGTCCTCACGCCCGCTGACCATCACCCCAAAGCGGAACAGATAAGTCCCAGCCGCCGATGTGCGTACTTCTCACTTACGCGGCTGCTTCTCGTCGCCCATGATGGACATGGACTCACGGATGACCAGATCTCCTGTCACGATAAGGAAGGCATCATGCCCCCTTCCATCGTCGGACACGACGGCCCCCTCACCGACCGCCACTTCCCGCTCGGTGACACGCCGACCACCTTCGGCCGCAGGCAAGACTGCAACGTGGTGCTCTCCAGCGAACGAGCTTCGCGCCGCCACGCCGAGATACGCCACGAGGCAGGGCGTTACATCCTGCACGACCTGGGAAGCCGGAACGGAACGCTGGTCAACGGCAGGCGCGTCACCTCACAGGTGCTCCAACCGGGCGACCTGATCACGATCGGCGACGAGCAGTTCCGCTTCCTGCCCTCCGACGACGTCGCGACGGTCTACGGCGTATCCCCGTTGCTGCAGGCGAGGGGACCCGCCCCGTCGGTCGATCCGGGGCCGGTACTCCGGGTGACCGTCTCCGGCGGTGGGCCCGTCGGGCTGAGCTTCGCGCTCCTCCTGGAGCACCTCATGGGATCACGGGTCGTCGTCACTGTTTACGACGGCCGCTGGACCCAGGACGGTGCTCAGGTCGCGTGGAAGGGGCAAGATCAGGGCAATGTACGGCGCCAGCAGGTCGTCACGGTTCAGAGCCGCCAGTACCTGAACCTCCCGGACCCGGTGCAGGCTCGGCTGTTCAAGCCCGGGGCGTACTCCGAGATGTGGCCGCCCGGCCCCGACTCCATCCGCGGACACGCCCCGCGCAACCTGCGCATCGCCTACATCGAGGACACGCTCCTGGAGATGGCCGGCGAGAAGTCCGACCGCATCCGGCTCGTCCCCACCCGCTTCGATCCCGACGAGCATGGCGACAGCGCGAAGCAGGATCATGTGCTCGCCATCTGCGAGGGTGGCCGTTCGCGCACGCGGGAGCATTTCACCGGCAAGTTCGGCACCGCCGACAGCTCGATCTACTCCCTGAACGGCAAGCACCTGCAGGATGTCGTGCTGGGCTTACGCGTCAAGTCCGACCTGCCCGACGCCATGTCGGTCCTGCTGACCGTGGCCCAGAACCGCTACCTGCTCAACGCCCTGGGCGGCGAGGGTTTCCTCAACATGCGGCTCACCGACGAGGAAGCCGCGGAGGTCATCGGCATCGATCCCGTACGTCGCGTGTTCGAGGAGTGTGTCGCCGCCAACCCGTGCATGATGGGCCGCACCGACGACGGCGACTTCCACTGCTCCACGCACGGCACCTTGTTCCTGCCCGCCCTGCTCAAAGGGTCCGCCCTGTGGCGGCGGGTGCAGGAAGGGCTGGCGATGTTCGGCGTGGCCGAGTACAACCTCAGCGCCGTCACCGCCTTCCGGCTCGACATGGTGCAGCGGCCGCGCTTCACCGCGCGCCTGCACGCCCCTACGTCCACCACTCCGGGCACGTACGGCTTCCTGCTCGGCGACGCCGCCAACGCCATCCACTTCTGGCCGGGGCGCGGGCTCAACAGCGGGCTGGCCTCGGCCATCTCTCTGGCCCGGTCGCTCAGCCAGGCCTGGCGCGGGCGGCCCTTCCGCGACGCGGACTTCATCCGTCACGAGGCAGCCATGGCGATGCTCCAGTACCGGCACAAGAGCCGTGCCTGGCAGGCGATGGTCACTACCGACGAGGACGGCGTCACCCGTGCCATCAAGGACAACATCGCCGAAGGCTGCGCCGACGCGCAGGCCGCTCCGAGTTCCGACGCGCAGGTCGCGGCGGACATCGACACACTGATGAACCGGCTCGGGAACATCCGGGGCCGTCTGTCACAGCGCGTCTCCGGCCTGCCCGACGACGCCGCCCTGCGGGCCCACCTCGGCCGGCTGTCGGCTGAGACTCTGCGCATCCTGGTCATCAGCGACGCGTGGGACACCGTGGTCATGGGCGGCGAAGAGGTCGACATCGACATCTTCTACCGCGAGGAGCCCGCGTCCGCTCCGGGTGGAGAACCTGTGTGGGCTCCACGCCTCGCCAGCGAGCGCGAACAGCACACCAGGCTGATCTCCAGGTCGACAAGCCGATCGCCACGGCCAGCGGCACCGGCCCCATGGTAGACATCGCAGCTCACTGCTTCTGTCGAGGGCTCCACCTCCGTCCGGAGCTGGATAGGCTCCAAGCCATGGCCTCGATTGACGTGACCCGGTGAGCGCCACCCGTCTGCTGGTCATCGGAGCCGATGCAGCAGGGATGAGTGCGGCGCACCAGGCGATCCGGGCGGCCGGGAGCAAGCTGGCGGTGACCGCGCTGGAGGCGACCGGCGATACGTCGTACTCCGCCTGTGGCATCCCCTACTGGGTCGCCGGAGACGTGTCCAGTGGCAACGACCTGGTGGCCCGCACCGCCGAGGAGCACCGGGCAGCCGGGATCGACCTGCGGCTCGGCGCCACCGCGACCGGGATCGACCGACAGGCCCGCACCGTCACCTACCAGGATGCCGACGGTGAGCAGGTGTTGGGCTACGACGAGCTGGTGATCGCGACCGGTGCGTCGGCCGTGGTGCCGGACTGGGCCGTCCACCCCGGCACCGGGCAACGGTACGCCGGCGTCGCGCCGGTCAAAACGCTCACCGACGGCGCTGCCTGGCTGGACCTGCTCGTGAGACTGCCCAAGGGCAGTGGCCGGGTGGTCGTCGCAGGCGGCGGCTACATCGGCGTCGAGATGGCCGAGGCCGCCAGGAGGCGTGGCTGCGAGGTCACCGTGATCACCCGGACTCGGGTGATGAGTTCCCTGGACCCGGACCTGTCCGCGCGCGTCGAGAAGGGGATGCACGAGGCGGGAGTCCGAGTCGTGGTCGGCTCACCGGTCGTGCGGCTGGACGTGGCGGACGGACGGGTGCGTGGCGTGTACACCGCGGAAGGCGAGCGCTATCCGGCGGACCTGGTCGTGCTGGCGCTGGGGATCACGCCGAACACCGCTTACCTTGACCTCGACAAGTTGCCGAGCGGCCCCAATGGCGGTCTGCGACCCGAGCCGGACGGGAGCCTGGCCGACGGGATCTGGGCCGCCGGTGATTGCTGCGAGACCCGGCATCGGCTCACCGGCTCGTGGACCTACATGCCGCTCGGCACCCATGCCAACAAGCAGGGCCGGATCGTCGGCACCAACCTCGTCACACCAGGCGCGCTGCGGTTCGGCGGCGTGCTGGGCACCGCGATCACCCGATTCGCCGAGGGCCCGACCTACTTGGAGATCGCCCGTACCGGTCTGAACGAGCGTGAGGCGGCCGCCGCCGGCATCGAGGTGACGTCCCTGGTCACCGAAGGCAGCACGGCCAGCGGCTACATGAGCGAGGCCGACCCGGTCGCGGTGAAGTTGCTGGCGGCGCCGTCGGACCATCGGCTGTTGGGCGCGCAGATCGTTGGGGGGCGTGGCGCGGGCAAACGTATCGACACCGTTGCCACCGCGTTGTGGCACGGCGCGACCGTTGATGACCTGGCCTGGTCCGACTTGTCGTACGCGCCGCCGTTCGCCACCGCGTGGGACATCGTGCAGGTCGCGGCCCGGCGGCTGGCCGACCAGCTGTAAGCCACTGCTCCACAGTGGGCAAACCTCAAACCCTCGCGACCTCACAAGGCCTTGACGCGGAAATGTGAACGTTCATACTCTTCGAACGATTAGATCGTTTCAACGCCAAACGGCGCCCCCGAGGAGCACCCCCATGCGCCACTTACGGTTCACCCTCCTGATCCTGGCCACCCTCGTGTGCGTCCTCCCGGCCACTCCCGCCATCGCGGACGTCCGCATCAAGATGGAGCGTCTCGACCGCGGGCTGGTCGCCGCCACCGTCCCCAACGGTGTCTTCCTGAGCTGGCGTCTTCTCGGCACCGAGGTGACCGGAAGCGGCAGCGGCGGCATGGTCGGCGCCGACTTCCGCGTCTATCGCGACGGCCGCCCGATCGCCACGGTCACCGACAGCACGAATTACCTCGACCCCACTGGAACCGCCACATCCCGCTACAGCGTGGCACCGATAATCCGCGGCAAGGAAGGCCGTTCGAGCGCCGCGAGCCGGCCTTGGAGTGAAACGTTTCATCACGTACCGCTCCGCAAACCCGCCGACGGCGTCACACCGGTCGGCGAGGCCTACACCTACGCCGCCAACGACATGAGCGTCGGCGACGTGGACGGCGACGGCCGGTACGAACTCGTCGTCAAGTGGGAGCCCTCCAACTCCAAGGACGTCTCCCAGCGCGGCTACACCGGTCCCACGTACCTGGACACCTACACGCTCGACGGCAGGCTGCTGTGGCGGCTGGACCTCGGCGTCAACATCAGGTCGGGCGCTCACTACACGCAGTTCCTCGTCTACGACTTCGACGGCGACGGCCGTTCGGAACTGATGGTCAAGACGGCGCCGGGCACCCGGCAGATCCGTTACGACGCCGCCGGTAACGTGATCGGCGAGCGCTACATCACCATGCCGGAGCACGACGTCAAGGCGGGCCACTCGCACACCGACGACTACCGGCTGAGCGCCGCCGGCTATTTCGAGCACGTCGTCGAGATGTTCATGAAGTGGCACGAGCACCCCGAAGTGGTCGCCGGGCACTGGCCCGCCACGCTGGAGCAGGCCTTCGGCATCGCGCCCACACACAGCTACCCGCTCTCCCGCGAGTCCGCGGTCGAGCTCGCCACCTACTTCGTCGACGTCTACGCGCCCGCCCGCAGCGGCAACAACCGCCTGCGGGAATTCGCCGGGTTCATTCTCACGGGCCCCGAATACCTGTCGGTGTTCGACGGCGCCACAGGCAGGGAGCTTCAGACGATCCCCTACAAGCCGGGACGCGGCGACGACGGGCTCCTGTGGGGCGACTACGCCATGGCCCGCATCGAGCCGGGCAACCGGGTCGACCGATTCCTGTCCTCGGTGGCCTACCTGGACGGCAAACGCCCGTCAGCGGTCTTCGCCCGCGGTTACTACACCCGTACCACCCTGGTCGCCTACACCTGGAACGGCCACAAGCTGAAGGAGGTCTGGTACGTCGACAGCGGCCACGCCCCGATGGCCAATCCCTTCAACGCCGGCCCGCACGGCGTCAACGGCAGCAACCCCGCCTACGCCACCCTCACCACCCAGGGCTTCCACTCAATGAGTGTCGCCGACGTGGACGGCGACGGCAAGCAGGAGATCGTGTACGGCGGGGCCACCATCGACGACGACGGCAGCCTGCTGTACTCCTCCTTCGACGTGGCCCCGCCGGAGAGCAGCGTCCCAGGCCAGAACGTCCGGCTCGGCCACGGCGACGCCATGCACGTCGGCGACCTCGACCCTGACCGGCCCGGCCTGGAGATCTGGAGCGTGCACGAGGGCGGGGCCTGGGCGCCGTACGGCTGGGCCATGCGGGACGCCGCCACCGGCAAGGTGCTCTTCGGCGGCTACAGCGGCCGGGACACCGGGCGCGGGATGGTCGGCGACATCGACCCCGCGGTCCGCGGCCTTGAGGCATGGTCCTCGATGCCCCCCAACCAGGAGATCGTCTCCGGCCTCTGGTCGGTCCGTGGCGAGCATCTGGGCCGTGTCACACCTGGCACGAACCAGAGCATCCGCTGGGCGGCCGACATGACCACCCAGCTCATCAACGGCACGGCCACCACCGAGCTCCAGACCCCCACGATCGACGACTGGAAGCGCGGCACGCTGCTCACCGCCACCGGCACGCTCACCAACAACTGGACCAAGGGCAACCCCGGCCTGGTCGCCGACGTCTTTGGCGACTGGCGCGAGGAGCTGGTCGTCCGCACCGCCGACAGCCGCGCGGCCCGCATCTACCTCAGCACGGAGGTGACCGACCGCAAGCTCTACACCTTGATGCACGATCCGCAGTACCGCGTCGAGGTGGCCAGGCAGCAGACGGGCTACAACCAGCCGGCCTACCCCAGCTTCTACCTCGCCTCCGACCTCGACTGGTCCAAGGTCCCGATCCCCAGGATCCGCTGACCCGGACGTGCCACGGCTTCGAAGAGGAACCCCAGCTCGCATCCACCGAGCTGGGGTTGGTGGGAGCAGGCTCGCGCAGGGGTCGCCGGCAGTCGGCCGGCTCAGCTGTCGCCCGCGCGGAGTACCTCGCTCAGCCGTCGGCGGCGGCGTAGCGCCGATTCGACGGGCACCAGGACGGCGACGGCCGCCAGGAACACGGCCGCCACCAGACCGAGCCCCCACCACGGCAACGCCAGGGCCGGATCGGCGCCGGTGAGCAGGTGCAGGGCGAGCGAGCCGAACGTCAGGCGGGCGAGCAGCACCCCGAGCAGCGGACCGCCCACAGCGGCGACCACCACCGGCGGCAGCAGTTCTCCCGCGGCGACCCAGCGGGCCTCCCGGGGCCGCAGCCCGAGGGTGCGCAGCCGGGTCAGGGTCTGCCAGCGCTCCGGCGCGCCGGCTGCCGTGCCGAGAGCGAGTCCCAGCAGGCCCAGAGCCGGCAGGGTCACCGCCGAGACCCACGCCAACCGCAGCAGTCCCGAGGCCAGCGGCCCCTCCGCAGTCCCGTGGCCGACAGCGGCGCCGAAGGTGAGAGCGTACGAGGCCAGGGCCACGGAGGTCACGAGCACCAGCAGCGGCAGCACCCGGGCAGAGGTCGCCGCCGCCCTCGCGGCCCCGAACACCGCCAGCGGCCGGCTCGACCGCAGAAGCCGCTTGAGCACGAAGCGCATCGCGAGGGGCAGCGCCCGCGCCAGCATGAGCGCGCCTGCGAGCGCGCAGAGGGCGGGCGCGCTCGCAGGCAGCACCCCGCCACCGATTCCACGCTGGTACAGAGCGACGACGGCGCCGGACGAGGCCACCAGCACCCCGGTCTCAAGGGCGGCCCGCCGCAGTCGTACGGTGTTACGCAGCCACCGCCGCGCACTCCGGTTGGCCGGGACGCGGCGATCCCGGGTGGCGCGGGCGGCGGTGAGCGTGCCGAACCCCGGTCCGGCGGCGACGGCGGTGACCACCACGGGAGCCACCCACTCCCAGGAGACCCCCGGCGCGACGGCCCGGGCCAGTCCGAGCCCGGCCGCCGCGGCCAGCAGCGCCATCACGGCGGATTCGAGCAGCAGCTCGCCACCGATCACCGGTAGCGACATCCCTCTCTGCCGGGCGGCGGCCAGGGCGGGGGCACGGCGGCGTACCAGCAGGTCGGCGGCGAGCAGCAGGACCAGGACCGCGACGGCGAGCAGGGTGACGAGCAGGAGGGACGCCTGCGCGAACGCGGCGTCGACCTGGGAGCTCACGTTCCGCAACACCCCGTCGAGCCGGGTCTCCCACTTCAGCGAGCCGTCCCGGGCGCCGGAGGAGCCGGAGGCCGCCTTGAGCGCGACCACCTTCGCGGCGACCGACGGGACCGCGTCCCAGGTGAGCCGGGCCGGGTCGGGCGTGAACCAGACGGTACGCCGCAACTCGTCCTGGCCGAAGGCGAGCCGGGCATCGGGCAGCGAGTCGCGTGACAGCAGCCCGGCGAACCGGGTGCTGCCCGTGCCGTCCGCGCCGGCGACGGGACTCAGCAGCGAGGGGAGGAGCCGCCAGGCGGGATCGGCGCTGTCCCGAGGCCGGAAGATGCCGCTGACCTGGACCTTCTTGACATTCCCCTGGTCGTCTGCCAGCGGGATGCGGGCGCCGGGACGGAGCTGGAGAGCGGCGGCGTCCGCCTCCGACAGGCCCACCTGCACCGGCCACGGCGGCGCGCCGTAGGGAACCTCCGCCGTCGCGGAGGCGGTGGGCCGGGGCGGGCCGCCCGCGATCCAGGTCACGTCGGGCCCACCGTCGCGGGCCACGTAGGCGAGCTGGAACGTACGCAGCACGCTGCCATCGGTGATCTTGAGGGTGGGGCTGGTGACGGTGGCGACGGGTGGACGCAGGGCGGCGCGCAGGCCGGGGCCGAGTTCGTCCGTCGCCCTGGCTCGGAAGTCGTCGACGTCCTCGGCGAGGCGGGGGTGCCGGACGCGGCTGCCGGCCGGCCCGTCGTCGCCTTCCATGCGGGCGTGGACCTGGAGGTCGCCGCCGGTCCTGCGTACCGCGTCCCGTACGGCGGAGTCGGCGGTCGCCGACAACGTCGGCGGCATCGCGCCGGCGAGCAGCGTGACGACCGCCACCACGACGGCGGCCAGGAGCAGCGGCCCGGCGTCCGCGCGGGCGCGGCCGACGACGCTGGGCCAGTGCGGCGCCGGGATCCTCACGACGCCACCCGCAGATACGCGGCATCGGCAAGCCGGGCCTGGACGACGACCACCACGCTCACCGCCAGCGCGCACCCGGCCAGCAGCCCGGTGAGCAGGGCGGCCTCGGCGGCCCACGGCCAGACGGGCAGCACCTCGGGAACGGGAGCGGCACCGGTGTCGGAGCGGACGAGCAGCGGCGCGACGACGCGGGTGGCCAGCGCGCCGACGACCGCGCCCACCGCGAGCAGCGGCAGCAGGATGCCGACGTGCTGGCCGAGCAGCACGGTACGGATCTCGCGCCGGGTCATCCCGAGCCCCCGCAGGCGCGCCATCTCGACCGCGCGGGCCCGCAGGTCGAACGTCACGTGCAGGACGATCCCGGCGATCATCAGCAGCACTGCGGCCGGTACGAGCAGCCGGAGCACGGCCGGGAGCCCGGCCCGCAGCGGACCGCCGGTGAGCCGGGCGGTCTCGGACGCGCGCGTGGTGACGCTGCCGAGGCGGAGATCGGCCGCATCACCTCTGGCGGGATGGCCGACCCACCACGCGTCCACGGGCACGTCGAAGTCGCCGCTGACGGCGAGGGCGCGGGAGAGGGCGTCGAAGTCGGCCAGGATGGCCGCGGCACCCGGAGCGGACGGCACGGCCGGCAGCACCTCGGCCACGCTGACCTGTACGGGGGTGAGGCCGACGGTGAGGTCGAGCCGGGAGCCGCGCCGGGCGCCCACCTCGTCGGCGAAGCGGGCGGAGACGGCGACGGGCACCGGTCCCGGTGCCGGGAAAGCAGTGGCGACCAGGGTCCTGGCGGCGTCAGGCGGGCCCTTCAGCGCGACGGTCGTGGTCATCCTCAGCTCGGTGCCCGCGGAGGTGCTGGTCAGGGCGACGGCCGGAGTGCCGAGCTGCCCGGGGGCCGGCCCGGCCGAGGTGGCGGTCCAGGGCGATGTCCCAGAGGCCGTTCCCGCCACGGTGAGAGTCACGGCGACGCGGCTCTCCCCCGTCGGGGCGTCCGCCAGGGCATCGGAGTGGCCGGTGCCGACGTTCCCCGTCGCGATCGCGAACGGAAGGGACACCGCGACCAGCCGGAGCCCTTCGGCCGTCGCGCAGTCCGGCAGCGGATGCGCTTTGCCGTCGAGCGGGATGGGTTCACCGGTGCAGGGCGTACGCAGCCCTGTCGCATCCTGGAACAGCAGCCGGGGCGTCACGGTGAGCGGCGTCGTACCGGTCGCGTCAGCGACCAGGGAGAGCGCGGCTCCGGCCGGTACGGGAACACCGGCGGCGCGCGTCGGCGGCGCGAGAGCGGCGCCCAGCGCGTTCCAGGTGCGTCCGTCGTTCAGCCGTCCGCGCAGCAGCGCCCCGGCACGAGTGGTGTCCACGGCGATCAGCCGCGGCGGGTCACCGGCGCCGCCGAGCCACTGCCCGACCGCGACGCCACGATCGGTGGCCGGGCTCACCTCTCCCCCGGTGGCCGCGCCGACCACTGGGCCCTGCCCGGCGGCGGGCGGGGCGGTGAGCGTGAGCGCGAGATCGGTGCCGACGGACAGATCGGCCTGCTCTTGCTGGGAGCGCTGCCACGTGGCGTCGAACCCGATCCCGTACGTGGCCGCCGCGCAGCCCAGCCCGATGAGCAGCCCCGCCGCGACCGCCTGTGGCCTGCGGGCGGCTTCGAACGCGGCCAGCGGAACGATCAGCCCGCGAGCCCGGCCGGCCAGCCGTTCCACAGCGCGCAAGGCGGGCCACACCAGGCGCAACGCCACCGCGGATCCGGCGATGAGCAGCAGCGCGGGAGCAAGCACCCGTACGGCGTCGACGGGAGACCCCGAACCGGTCGGCTGATCGCGTAACTGCCACCAGCCGACGGCGGCGAGCGCCACGAGCAGCACATCGGCGCCGGATCGGGCGAGCAGATCCCGCCGCCCGCGTACACCTCCGGAGGGGGTCCGCAGCGAGGGCACGACGAGCACCACCGCCAGCGCCAGCGCGCCACCGGCGACGGACAGCACCTGTGCGGCGTTCACGCCGAAAGGCGTGGCGAGCCCGGCCCCGGCCATCGGCGGCAGCCGGGTCAGCCCGGCGTGCAGGGCGGACGAGGCCGGGATCGCGACCGCGGTGGCGAGCACGGCGAGCGCGCCGGCCTCGACGAGCGCGGCGGTGGCGAGCTGGCCGCGGCCGACGCCCAGCGCGGACAGCAGGGCGGTCTCGTCGCCGCGCACACCGGCGCTGAGCCGACCGGCGAGGGCGAGGGCGGTCGCGGTCAGGACGAGGCCGATGGCGGCGACGGCGAGCACCGCGGCCGTGGTGACCCGCTGCTGATCGTGGGCGGCCAGCAGGGTCGAGGGCAATCGGGAGGCGACTCGCTGGATCCGTACCCGGTCGCCGAGCGTCTGCCCCAGCCGGCGGTCGGCGCCGAGCACGGCCTGGGTGACGGTGTCGAGGTCACGGCCGGCGGGGGCGGACAGGTCGGGGTGGGCGCTGATCTCGAGCCGGTCGAGGGTGGAGCCGCCGCCGAGCAGGTCGGCGAGGTCGACGATGAACGGCCCGTACGCGTGAACCGGCTGTGCGGAGCGGCCGTCGCGGTAGGCCGGATCGTATCCGGAGGCGGCGAGGGGGTCACGGTCCCAGCCGGTGACCGGCAGCGGGCGTACGACCCCGACCACGCTCACCTCGATCCTCTGGTCGGGATCGTCGGCCAGCTCTCTGCCGAGGCGGACCCGGCTGCCGACGGTCAGGCCCAGCTGCCGTGCGGTGCTCTCCAGGACAACGGCCTCCGCCGGCGCGGCACCCGCCCGCGGCAGGCGTCCGGCGGCCAGTCGGGTGCGGGCCGGCAGGTCCTCCATCCCCGACAGGTACGCCACAGCCGGAACACCGGCGCTGGGGAGCGACCGCATCGCGGACGAGGCGCGCGCGGCCGTCGTCGTCGCGAACGGAGCGAGGGCCGAGGTCAGCACGCCGCGGGTGTCGTCGGCGACGGATCTCGCGTGCTCGCCGCGAACGGTGACGGTGTAGGCGGTGACGTCGATCTGGTCGGGGGTGGCGCGAGAGGCGGCGGTCTCCAGCGCCTGCTCGGCGGTACGGGTGAGCAGGAGGGCGCAGGTGCCCAGCAGCGTGGGGCCGACCACGGCGACGGCGAGGAGGGCTGCCAGCAAGGGCCATTGCGCACGGGCTCGCCGGGCGACCAGCCTCAGCACGGACCACCACTCTTACTGATCACGAATCGCCCCGACCGTTGGAGCGCTCGTAGAGCTGCCCGTCAGAGTGCATGCCGGGATGCTCGTCGAGATGCCCGTCGTTGATGCGGATCACCCGATCCGCCAGCGCGAGCATCGTCGGATCATGCGTGGAGACCAGCGCCGTCACCCCCTCGGACTCCACCACCCCGCGCAGCAGCGCCATCACCGACAGACCGGTCTCGGCGTCCAGCTGCCCGGTCGGCTCGTCCGCGATCAGCAGCCGGGGCGAGGCGGCCAGCGCCCGGGCGATCGCCACCCGCTGCTGCTGCCCGCCGGACAGCTCCGCGGGCAGCTGCTCGGCATGGGCGGCCAGTCCGACCAGTTCCAGCAGCAGCGCGACCCGCCGCTCCCGCTCCACCGGCGCTACGCGGGCCAGCCGCAGCGGGGCGCCCACGTTCTCCGCGGCCGACAACACCGGGATCAGGCCGAAGGTCTGGAAGACGTACGAGACCTTCTCCCGCCGCAGCAGGGACAGGCCGTCCTCGTCGAGGGCGGTGACGTCCGTTCCGTCGACGAGGACCGTACCGGAGTCCGGGCGGTCCAGGCCGCCGATGATGTTGAGCAGCGTGGTCTTGCCGGAGCCGGACCGCCCGACGAGGGCGGTCATGGTGCCGGCCGCGAGCTCGAACGTCACGTCCCGCAACGCGTGCACGGCGGTCGCCCCGCTGCCGTACCGGCGATGAACGCCACGCACCCTGACCAGGGGCCCGCCGTTCATCCGGGCCCGCCGCCGTCGGGACGGATCGCGACGTGATCGGCCTCCAGCACCAGCCGGACCCGTCGCGTCAACGCCAGCGCCTCCCGGTAGTCGCGCGGCACCTGGATCCGCCCGGCCCGGTCCATCACCGCGTATTCCTCGGCGATCACCTGCGGGGCGCCGTCGTCTCCGGTGGCGGTACGCCGCAAAACCTCGCTGCTCGTGCGCCCGTCGCGAATCGCCACCGTCCGCTCCACCTGCCCGCTGACCGCGGGATCGTGGGTCACGATGACGACGGTGACGCCCAGCCGCCGGTTGATCTCCCGTAACAGCCCGAACACCGCGGCCGACGTGGCGCTGTCCAGTTCGCCGGTCGGCTCATCGGCCAGCAGCACCCTGGGCTCGTTGGCGAGGGCCACCGCGATGGCCACCCGCATCTGCTGCCCGCCGGACAGCTGCGCGGGCCGCCGCTCGGCGCAATCGGCGACGTCGAGCAGGTCCAGCAACTCGGCAGCGCGCCTGCGGCGTACCCGGGCGGGAGTGCGGGCCGCTGTCATCGGCAGGTCGACCATCTGCCGCGCGGTCAGGTACGGGATGAGGTTGGCGGCCGTCTGCTGGCGTACGAGTCCCACGGTGTGCCGCCGATACCGGACCCGATCGGCCCGCGACATGTCCAGCAGATTCCACTGATCGACCCGCACCCGCCCGGCGGTGGGAGCGTCGACCCCGGCCAGGATGGACAGCAACGTCGACTTCCCCGACCCGGACGCTCCGACGACGGCCACCATCTCCCCGCTGTCGACGACCAGGTCCAGCCCCTGCAGCGCCTGCACCTCGACCGACCCGGACTGGTAGATCCGCACCAGACTCTCGCAAACGATCAGCGCGTCCCGTCCGAACTCCGGCGCCTTCGCGGGAGGCTGCGGCAGGGATAAGGGCGTGATGGACATCCCCCTCCTCAACCCCGGGCACGGCTCTGCCTTCGGGCCAGACTCTATCGTCCTCGCAAATCGGACCCCAAGCCCCTTTCATACCGCACCGTGCGCTCGCGGGAAGCCCTGGGCCGGGCCTGCTCGTGTGCTGCTCGGACGACCGGCACGTACTGCGTCCGCTCACCCCGGAGATCGGTTCTGCGACCTCCGCGATCCAGGCGACGCTCCGCCACGATGACCGGACCATCAGCGCCTACGGGCCGGGAGACGTCTGCGGAAACGACCCCAACGCCACTACCAGCGGCGACAAGCCGAGATCGATAAGTGCGGCTGGACTATTAAGGAAGCGCGCACAGCAGGCCAGGTGATGCAAACCATTCCCGGTCGTAGAATCGCCCGGTGATTCTGCCCATGATGATGAGGTACTGCTCCAGCTCTTCTGCTGTTGGCATGAACGGCCTGGATTCAAGGTCGTTCCAATAGGACGCATATTCGGGAGGCTCATATGAGCGCATGGCGGTCGGGAAATCGCATGTCGTGGTTGCTGCCGGTGTGATTTCGAGGCGTCTGGCCACCTCGTTGACGTCTTCGAGGTTGACCCATGTCGTCACCCCGGTCAGGGCGGTGCCAGGCGGCGCACCATCACGCCGACGAACTCGTCGCCTCGCACGAAACCGAAGTCCCGAGAGTCCCAGCTGGCGTCCGGATTGTCGCCCAGCACGACCAAGGCATGCCGGGGCACGACGGTCTCTGGTGCGTCGCGGAACGCCGGAAAACCCTGTCTCGGTACGGGGTCTCCGGGAACGGCGACCGCCCGTTTTACCAGCAACCGCCAACCGGGATGATCCGGCTTCTCCGGCAACTCGTCCTCGCCACCCGGTTCGAGACCCGGCGGCAGCCCGTCGATGGGCGGTGGATCGTCGATCCGGACGACCACGATCTGACCCGCGTGGACCAGCTTCGTCCGGCGGACGAGCAGCATGTCCCCGGAGCGCAGGGTGGGTTCCATGCTCGGCCCGTCGACGGTGGCGACCAGGTAGCGCCGGCGGATCCACCACAGCGAGGCGCCCAGCGTCAGCACGCCTCCTGCCAAGAGGAACAGCCTGCTCCACGTCATCGCGCCTCCTGATATCCCGCGGCTTGGAGCCGGAACAGGCGGGCGTAGTGGCCGTTCGCGGAGAGCAGTGCCTCGTGCGGCCCCAACTCGGCGATCCGCCCATCGTGGAGTACGGCGATGAGGTCGGCATCCCGAACGGCGCTGAGCCGGTGGGAGATCAGCAGGCTCGTACGACCCTGCCGGTACTCCCGGATGCGGGTGTGGACCTCGTGCTCGGCCTCCGGGTCGAGGCCGGAGCTGGGCTCGTCGAGGATCATCAGATCCCTGCCATCGCGGACAAGGGCCCTGGCCAGTGCCAGGCGCTGCCACTGCCCGCCAGAAAGCACCACCCCCGTTTCCGGATCGCCCTTGTCCGCCTCGGAGAAGAACATGCGCGTGAGCAGCGTGTCGTAGCCGCGCGGCAGCCCCGAGAGCGTGTCGTGCACTCCTGCGCGGGCGGCCGCGTCTCTGATCCGGGCCGGCTCGTCCAGGGCGGACAGGTCGCCGAGCCCGATGTTCTCGGCGGCGGACATGTCGAAGTTCATGTGGTCCTGGAACACGGCGCTGATCCGCTCGCGGAGCGAGGGAGGCGGGATGTCCCGCAGATCCACGCCGTCCCACAGGATCTGGCCGCGCGTCGGATCGTACATCCTGCACAGAAGCTTGATGAGGGTGCTCTTGCCCGCGCCGTTCAACCCGACGAGGGCGACCGAACGGCCGTGTGGAATCGCCAGATCGACGCCGCGCAGCACCCAAGGATGATCGTCGTCGTAGCGGAACCAGACATCTCGCAACTCCAGGCCCCGGCGCAGCACGGGAGCCGTCCCTTGCGACACGCTCGGCAGATCAGGCTCGGCCCTGATCACCGCGACGTAATGAGAGAAGGTGAGGAGCTGCTGGTGGAAGGACGCGATCGAGGAGACCAGCGTGTCCAGCGCGGCCTGCACACCACCGACGGCCGCGACGAACATGGCGACGTCGCCGACACTGAGCGAGCCCTGACGAGCGGCCATGATCGCCCACCACAGGCCGGCGCCCGCGACGGCCGCGCTCAGTACCGTCAGTCCGCCCTGAGTGAGCAGTTCCCGGCGGTCCATCCGGCTCTCGGCGGCGTCGGCCTCGCGCCGCTCGGTCATCATCCGTGCGCGAAGGAACGCGCCGATGCCGAACAGCCGGATCTCCACGGCGGCCTGCACGCCGGTGAGCAGCCGGCTGTAGAAGAACTCGCGGCGGTGGATCCGCTCGGTGTCCCACTGCATGGCGGCCCGCCTGCGCGACAGGAGCAGTTCGGCGACAAGCGCCGGGATGGCGGCCAGCAGCACCAGCGCGGTCATGACGGGGCTGAGGATCAGCAGGGACCCCACGAACCCGATGAGGGACAAGATGCCGTGCAGGCTTCCACACAATCCGCTGACGAGGTCGGCCGTGGTCCCGGCGCCCTCTTGCGCCAGGCGCAGCCGGTCGAGGAACACCGGATCCTCGAAACGCCGGAGACCGACCTGGCGCTCGGCCTCCGCGAAGAGCCGGTCGGTCGCGACGGCTCCCGCACGGCGGCCGGTCTGAGCGCGCAGGTAGCGGCTGGTCCCCGGAAGCGCGGCGGCGGACAGCCCCGCCGCCGCGAGCCCGAGCGCGAGCCCCGCGACCGTGCCTTCGGAGGTGGCCAGCCGGTCGATGACCGATTTGGTCAGCCATGCGGTGACAATCGGGGCCGCCGCCCCAGCGAGCGTCACGAAGACATAGCCGGTCACGCCTCCTGAGGCTGACCGCCAGGTCAGAGACACGGCCTCCACCGCGGCCGAGACCAGTTCCCGCAGTCCGACCGGGCTGCGCGCCCCGGCCACGTCGGCCTGGCCGCCGCTCATGCCGGCGACGCGACGGGGAGGTCCTCCAGGCGACCGCCTGCGGCGACGACGCGATGATCGGAGCCGAGAAGGTAGACCGCCGGCGTCCATGTGTTCCGGAACGCGCCGCCCACCGGGCCGTCGAAGTCCTCCTCGATCACCCGGGCCACCGGCGTGAGTGCTGCCACCATTTCGGCCTCGTCCCCGGCGACCACCGCCAGCACGTTCTGCCGTCCGAGCGCGCGGGCGTGCGCCACGAACTGGGGAAGGAGCTTGTGGCAGGGTTCGCATCCGGCGGAGAAGAACCCGACCAGTCCGGCGATCGAGTCGTGGGACACCGGTTCGCCGTCGACGGTGACGGCGGCGAACTCTCCGATGGGTGAGCCGGGACCCAGCGCGAGGGGAGGTCCGGCATGCTGGACGTTTCCCTCGCCCAGCTGTCGTATCCGGCGGATGAGGCTCAGGGTGAGCAGCAGGTTCAACACGCACAGCACGCCGATGAGCACGACCGCGACGGTCAGGTAGGGCATCAGGGGTTCCTCACGAAGAGATCGACGATGTCGTCGAAGGAAGCGGTCAGGTTCGCCCCGATCAGTCCCGTGGCGGCTGCCGCGGCCGTCCCGTCGAGCGCGGGCGAGCCACCGGGCACCAGCAGGCCAAGCGAGGCGGCGATCAGCAAACTGTTGCGGACCAGGTGACGCGTTTCGAGAGGGCGGCGGACGTACCGGTCCGATCCGCGCGTACCCCATCCGCGCGCCTCAACCGGTGAGCGGGCGGCGGCCGACCGCCGCCCGCGGACGCTATGCCGACCGCGTCAGCAGGTGCCGACCCTGACCGTCTGGCACCCCTGGTCGAGGCAGCAAGAACGAAGGTACTTGACCCCGTCCTTGCAGTAGTAGGTGTTGGTGCAGGCGGCTTCCACGGTCACCTTGTGGGCGACGCGGGCAAGCAGGCGATCTACGAGACCCATCATGATGTCTCCTCTCCGGCCCTGCGGCCGAAACAATGATGATCACGATGATCTGGTCTTCCGAATTACGGCGCAACGGTCGAAATTAAATCCCCGCCCCACGAAAGGAGGGGCCAGGTTTCTGGCATTTCGGACACAAAGCACTGTTAGCTGCATGGGCCGAAAAGGGCGTACATGCGGATCGGGAGCATGATCGGGAGGACGTTCTACGGCGATGGACCAGGAGAGACAGGCAGGCGCGATGTCGAGATCCTTTATGGAACGACAAGGCTGCTTCAGAGGGCCCCGGGCGCTTGACCCAGCAGTGCCGCGGACGTCGACCGCTCCGGTGCGCCGATGACCGTGAACAACGCATGGGCCTGCCCCCAAAGGCGTCGGGACTTTTCGCGCTCCGTGCCTTTCACGGCATGGCCGAGCGTCATCAGGGCCCGGGCGTAGTCCAGCCGCTGCCCGGATCGCCGCGCGTGTTCCAGGGCTTGCTCGCACGCCTCGACGCACTGCTCGACGTCGCCCGCCGCCAGGTTGATGGCGGCGAGCAGGCCGTGCAGCCGCGGCAGATTCAGCAGATTGGACGTGAGCGCGAGCTTCAGCGACCGGGCCGCCTCGTCCCACGCGGTCGCGTACCTGCCCTGGCGGTAATGGAACTCCGCGCGACCGAGCAACACCTCGTCCAGGTCGATGCCCGTGTGCTCGGCGAGGTCCAGCGCGGCGTCGAGGCGGGCGAGCGCGCTGTCCGCTCTGCCGAGCTCCGCTTCCGCTCCCGCCATGCCGGTCAGCGAGGCGATCCGGCACCGGCGGTTCTCGACTTCCTCGGCGATGGCCAGACTCCGGCCGAAGGCGTCGATCGCCCGCTCGTAGTGGCCGGCGTCGCGGTGCACCGAGCCGAACGTCTCGTACGTCACCGCCTCGGCGTAGCGCAACCCGTCGGGCTCGGCCAGGGCCAGCGCTTCTTCCAGGGATTCCAGCGCCTCGGGGAAGCGGGCCTGCCTCTTGCGCACCAGGGCCAGATTGACCAGTGTCAGCGTCTGGAGATGCCGGTCGCCGGACTCCCTGGCCAAGGGAAGGCAAGCCCGCAGGCACTCCTCGGCGCGCTCCAGCCGGGCGAGTATGAGGTAGGCCGAGGCCAGGTTGTTCAGCCCGCCCGCCTCGCCGCGCACCGACCCGAGCGCGTGATGGATCTCCACCGACCGCCGGTACCTGGGGATGGCCTGGTGCGGCTCTCCCTGCTGTTTCAGCACCACGCCGCAGCCTTGGAGCGCCCTGGCCTCGCCCAGCGGCCAGCCGGCCCGGCGCGACAGCGCCAGCGCGCGCTCGTAGTGATCCATGGCGTTCTTGAGGTCGGCCATGCGCCATCGGGCGAGTCCGAGAGAGTGATGCATCGCGGCCTGCCCTCTGAAGTTCCGCTCGTCCTCGGCGGCGGCCAGCGCGATCTCCGCGAGACGCAGCCACTCCCCACGGGTCCGCCGGTGGTGCAGGATGTCCGTCAGTGCCTCGACCAGCGACCACGCGTACGGCCGCGGCCCCTGCGCGGCGGCGTACGACACGGCGGCCACGAGGTTGTCCCACTCGGTGTCGAGCCAGTCGAGGGCGTCGGCCGCGGCGTCGAAGGTCGTCGGCGTGACCTCCGGCTGAGCCCTGTCGTAGGCGAGCTCCGCGACTTCGAAGCCGGCCGCCGCGGTGGCGTCGATGACCGTGCTCAGGTAGTAGTCGAGCAGCCGCTGGACGGCGGCCCGCCGCTCGCTCGCGGAGTCCTCGGCGAGGCTGCGCTGTGCGGCGTACTCCAGCACCAGGTCATGAGCGGCGAACCGGTGCGGCCCCGCTTCCTTGATCAAGTGGATCCGCGCCACCGTAGCGAGAAGGTCCTCCGCGCGCTCGCGGCTGGTCCTCGTCAGGGCGGCCGCCGCCGCAGGGGAGATGCCGCTCCCCCGCGCCAGTCCGAGCAGGCGGAACATCCGCCGCGCCGCCGGCGGCAGCGCGTTGTGCGACAGGTCGAGGGCCGCCTGTACGGCCACGCTCTCGTCGCCCTCCACGCGCAACCTCACCAGCCGCCCCCGGTCCGCGAGCTGATGGACGTAATGGCCGATCATCCGGTGCCCGTGGTCGCCGATCCAGGACACGGCTATGGACAGTGCCAGTGGCAGCCGGCCGCAGAGCGCCACGAGCTCTTCGGCGGCGTCCGGCTCCCGGAGCAGGCGGTCCTCGCCGATGCCTTGGGCGAGCAGCTGGTACGCCTCCCCGTGGTCCAGCACGTCCAGTGTGAGGCGCTCGATCCCGTCCACGGCCACCAGGCCGCTCAGCCGGTTGCGGCTCGTGATGACGGCCCGGCATCCAGGGTCCCCGGGCAGCAACGCGCGAACCTGCTCGGGGCCGGCGACGTCGTCCAGGACCACCAGCACGCGCCGCCCCGCCAGAAGCGAGCGGTAGAGCGCGATCTGAGCGTCCAGCTCGACCGGTATGTCCTTCGCCGCCGCGCCGAGCCCTTGTAGGAGCAGCTGCAGCGCCTCGGGTAGGGACATCGGCTCCCGCTGGTCGAAGCCCCGCAGGTCGAGGAACAACTGCCCGTCGGGAAAGCGATCGCTCGCGCGGTGTGCCCACCGGATCGCCAGCGCGGTCTTGCCCACGCCGGCGGGGCCGACCACGAGCGTCACCCGGCCGGCGTCCATGCGCCGCAGCTCCGCGGAGCGGCCCACGAAGCGGCTGGTGACGGGGGGCAGCTGACGCGGCACGGGCGCCGACCTGGCCGCCACGGTCGCCGGCGCCTCCTCGAGCAGGCGCTGGTGAAGCCGCTGCAGCTCTCCGCTCGGTTCCACTCCGACCTCGCGTACGAGCCTCGTCCGGAATTCCCGGTATGCCTCCAGCGCGTCGGGGAGACGGCCGTCGTCGCGGAGCGCCTGCATGAGCAGCGCGTGGGGCCGCTCCCGGAGCGGCTGTTCGGCGAGGAGCCGGGTCAGGCCGGCGATGGCCGCCCGGCTTCGCCCCATCATGAGCAGCGCGGCGGCGTGGCCCTCGGCCGCCTCACATCTGAGCTCCTCGAGCTGGTGCCGCTCCGCATGGGCGACGGGGCCGTGCAGATCGGCGAAGGGGTCGCCGCGCCACAGCGCGAGAGCTCGGTCGTACAGATCCAGCGCGGCCTGGTGCCGATCGTCCCCGGCGGCGTGCCGTGCGTTCTCCACCAGGGAGGCGAACTCCTCGGCGTCCACCGCGGCCGCTCCGGCGGGGATCACGTATCCCGGGCTCCGGGTGAGGATGACATCCCGTCCATGGGGGCTGAGCGCCCGCCGGAGCTCCGCGATCAGCGCGCGCAGCCGTGCCGGGGCGGAGGGCGGGAGGTCGTCGCCCCAGAGGCGGTCGGCCAGCCGTTCTGTGGACACCGCACTGCCGGTGTTCAGGAGCAGGGCCGAAAGCAGCGCCCGCTGCCTGCCGGTCAGGTGGACGGGCCGGCCCTCGACGATGATCTCCAGAGGGCCGAGGAGGAGGAATCGGACACCGGTCAAGATCACGGTTCGAGGCTAGTCCACCCCCTCCGACAGGGGCAATTTGCTTCCGTGCGAGATCCATGCGGCGTCCATGCGCGCGGCTGCCACGGTGTTGCCAAATCCCATCTCAGAGATTGGCTGATGCGCCGATGAGGCCACGACTCAAAGGCATCTCCTGGGAGCGGGTCGGGGATGAGCTGCGGCTGGTCTATGACCCGCGTGACCAACTGCTCCTGGCCGACCCCGACGGGACGGTGGAAAAGCTCGTGGGCCTGCTCAGCGAGGGCGGCAGGACCGTCGCCGAGCTCGCGGACGAGCTGTCGCTGGACGTGGCCGACGTACGCGACGCCGTCGCGGCGTTCGACGCCGAGCGGCTGCTGGAGGACGGTGACCGCCTCGACCGGCTGGAGCCCCCCGACGCCGAGCGGTACTTCAGCAACCTGGCCTTCTTCGAGTCGTTCAGCACCCTCGACCGCAGCCGGGAGGACCTGCAGCGCCGCCTGCGCGAGTCGCACGTCCTGGTGCTCGGCACCGGTGGCCTCAACTCCAACACCATCCCGCACCTCGCCGGGCTCGGCGTCGGCGCGATGACGCTGCTCGACCGGGACGCCGTCGAACCGCGCAACTTCGCCCGGCAGTACCTCTACCGCACCGAGGACATCGGCGCGCGCAAGGTCGAGCGCGCCGCGGCGTGGGTGCGGGCCTTCGACCCTGCCGTCCAGGTCGAGTGGGTCGAGGCCGACGTCGCTGGCCCGGAGCAGCTCGTCGAGCTCATCCGCCGGGTCCGGCCCGATGTCGTGGCCTCGGGCATCGATCGTCCGAAGAACATCGACCTCTGGGTCAACGAGGCGTGCGTACGCAACGGCGTGCCGTTCGTCCGTGGCGGCATGTCGGTCACCACCGGCACGGTCTGGTCGGTGAACCCGGGCGTCAGCGCATGCCGCGCCTGCGTACCGGCCGATCCCTCGAACCCGGCCGACTTCCCCGACCCGGACGACCCGGTCATCGCCGGCGCCATCGCCGCTACTCGCCTCTTCGTCAGCAGGCCACAGCCCAACCGTGGGATCGGGCCGGTCGCGGGCCTGCTGGGGGCATTCGGCGCCTTCGAGGTGCTGCGCTACCTGACCGGCTTCGAGCCACCGGCGTACGCCGGTAGGCCACTCGACATCGACTTCGCGCACGGCTGTGCGACCAGTCAGACCGAGTGGCCACGTGATCCCGCCTGTGCGGTATGCGGAGGGAGGTGATCAATATGAAGATCGAGATCGTACGAGTCGAGAACGCCCGTCTCACGCAGAACGGCACCGATTCCTAAGAATCGGTGGCGTTGGGGGCCGCACTCCTGCCTGATCGGGGTGCGGCCCTTCCCCCCTTCCTGACGACCATGGAGTGAAGAATGGCCGCGTCCCTGGATGAGGAGCTGCGCGAGCGGGCCGCCCGGCTGACGGTCGCCTTCGACGGCGGGGCATGGATTCTCGGCCGTCCCGAACTGGGCGTTTTCGTCGCGGTGCCGGAGCCGGGCGCGGTCTTCGTCACCGCGCTCCAGGAGACCGGCTCGCTCGACGAGGCCACCGCGCGGGCCAGCGAGGCCGCGGGCGAGCAGGTGGACGGTGCGGACTTCGTCGACGGGCTCGCCACCGCGGGGCTGCTCGACCCGCCGGCCGAGGCGGGCGGAGCGCGCGGGCAGATCAAATGGATCGAAGGGGTCAGTGCCCGATCGGCGGCCCGGCTGTTCGGGCCCGCCGCCTGGTCGTGCTACGCGGCCGCCGCGGTCTTCGCCGTCTCCCTCCTGCTGATCCGGCCCGATCTGCGTCCCTCCTGGGAGGACGCCTGGTTCCTGCCCAGCCCCGGCCTGTCCGCGTTCGGTTGGCTGGTGATCGGCATCGTCTTCGGCGCCGTGCACGAGGCGTGGCACTGGCTCGCGGGACGCGCTCTCGGCGTGCCGGCGATCTTCCGGGTCAGCTATCGGGGCACATACGTCGTCTTCGAGACCGATCTCACCCAGATCGTCACGGTGCCACGCCACCGCCGCCACGGGGTCTACCTGGCCGGAATGGCCATCGACACCGTGGTGCTGGCCACCGCACTGGGACTGCGACTGCTCGACCCGTCCGGTGTCCTCGACGATCTCCTCGCCGTCGTGGTGCTCTCCCAGATCGTCGGCATCGTCTGGCAGTGGGCCGCGCTGCCACTGCGCAGCGACTCGTACGCCCTGCTCGCGAACGTGCTGCGGTGCCACAACCTCTACCGGACGACCTGGCTGACCGCCAAGGCCACGTTGTTCCGGCTCACTCAGGCCGAGACGACCGAGCTGTCGGAGATGAGCGCACGTGATCGCCGGGTCGCCCGGTGGTTCGTGGTGCCGTACGTCGCGGGGATCGCGGGCATGGTCTGGATATTCGTCACAGGCGTGTTGCCCCTGGCCCTCTCTCTCGGGCGCTGGGCCCTGGCGCAGCTCGATGGCAGTGCGATCGGCTCGGCGGGGTTCTGGGAGGCGCTGGCCGTGGCCGCGTACATAGTCGTGCAGCTGGGTCTGCCGCCGCTGCTGGCTCTGCGCGAGCGCCGTCTGCGCCGGGCCGGCGAACTCCTCTGAGGTGCCGTCGCGTAGTCGCGTCTCCACGGTGCGCGAGATCCTGACGGCCCGCGAGGGCCGGGACCCCGGCGACCCTGAGATTCGCGACGCCGAGGCCGGGCCGCCCCTATGAGCCCGGCATCCGGGCGGTGCTCTCGCGGACGTACAGCCGGTCGTTGAGCAGGACGTCCGCCGGCTTGCCCTGCCTGAGCACCGTGTACCGCATCCCGGCCCGATCGGCCGCCTCCGCCCAGGCCTCCGGGTCGCACAGGCCGGGGTCGAAGTGCTCCCCAATGGACGAACAACCCGAAACGCCGCTCCCTGAAGGTGTCGGTCCTAGAGATGGCGGAAACCTCGTTCGTGGAGTTGGGCCGCGTACAGCGACGGGATCTGCAGGTCGGCCTCGCCGACGCCCTCGACGTGGCCGATCGGCTGCGCGAACGGACCGTCGGCGTTCACCACGGCGTTCCTCGCGCCGACGACGTAGTTCTGTGCGGTGGGCGGCTTCTGCACGACGATCTGGGTGCCGGACATGTCGCACCCCCAGGCCACGGAATGGGCGGCCGACCAGCCGTGCGACGTACCCCACCAGCCCCGGTTGTACAGGCCGAGCGTCAGCGTGCGATGCGGGTTGACCTCGCGGTGGCCGTCGAAGAGCAGGCCCGTGTTCCAGCGCCGATGGCCCTCGCTGGTGTTGTAGGTCTCCTCGGAGGTCCCGCGCAGGAAGACGATCCCCGAGTTCGAGGCGGCGCCGTTGCAGATGAACGCGTGCCTGGCCTTGGTGGCGTGGCAGTCCTTGAAGAGCACGAGCTGGGCGAACGGGTGGGCACAGAAGTTGTAGCGGTTCCCGCCCGCGGAGGTCGCGCCGGTCGGCTCCAGCGCGCGGCAGTTGTCGACCGTGACCCGGGTGGCTTCCCACGCCTCCATCCCGACCTGCCAGAACCGCAGTGCCGTGCAGTCGCGGATCCAGGCGTCCTCGGCGCGGAAGACGCGGATGGCGTTCTGGACCGCCGACTTGTCCACGAACGGGTCGCCGGTGAACTCGACGTCCACCCGCAGCCGCTCGACGCCTACCTGGGTGACCACGCCGGCCCGGTCGGTCTTGTAGAGGTACGACTGAGACAACGACCGGTCCAGGTGGTTGTAGACCGGCGCGTCGACGGTCACCTGGTTACCCCGGATGTCGGTGACGTAGCGGTTGTAGAGGATGGGCTCCTCATCCACGTTCCACGGCCGGCCGGTGTCGTGCCCGCCGTGGTCGATGGCCTTCAGCCACCCCTCCGAGCAGGGATGGAAGATGATGACGTTGTCGCCGGGCCGCAGCCCGCGGGCGTCGGCGACCTCGAACGAGCGCTCTCCCACCTGGACGAAGTCGGAGACGATATCGGTACGGGTGCCCGGCACCTCGCCACGCCAGGCCGACCAGTTCACCGGCCCCTCGCCACCCGCGACGATCACGGTGCGGTTCGCCGCTGCCGCAGCGGTGGCCATGATGACCGAGTTCTCCGCCGGGTCCTCGCCGTCTCCCGAACCACGCAACACGGTCCTGCTGGAGCGCACGTAGATCGTCCCGGACACCGGGTAGCGGCCCGGCAGGAGCAGCAGCGCCCCGCGCCGGTGCTCAGGCAGCGCCGCGATCTCGTCCAGCGCGGCCTGGATGTGGGCGGTGTTGTCGCCCTCGATCGGCCTGATCGTCTTGACCACGCGCAGGCGCGGGAGCGGCCGCTCACCGTTGCGGTAACCGGCGTGGCTGAAGTCGGGGACGCGGTTGCGCTCGGCGTCCTCGGCGTAGACGAGCCTGCCGTGCCTGCGGTACACGAGGGTCGAGCGCCAGGAGCCGGCCTCGGCGTAGGCGGACGGCGCCCCGGCCATGCCGGTCAGCGCGAGTGCGCCGCCTGCCGCCAGCAGGGTGCGGCGGCTGAGATCGTGAGTCATGAGCTATCCCTTCACAGCTCCGGCCACCAGGCCGGAGAGGAACGTACGTTGGAAGGCCAGATAGACGATCAAGCTGGGCAGCATGGCGACGAGCGCCCCGGCGAGCAGCGGGCCCGGCCCGATCTCCGGATTGGTGCGCAACATCGACAACCCCACCCCGATCGGGTAGTTGTCCGGGGTCTCGGCCACGATCAGCGGCAGCAGATACTGGTCCCAGACCATGTTGAAGCCGAAGATCGTGATCACGCCGAGCGCAGGACGGCACAACGGCAGGATGACCTGCAGGAAGATACGCAGCTCACCGGCGCCGTCAACGCGGGCGGCCTCCTCCAGTTCGGCCGGGATCTCCTTCATGAACTCGCTGATCACGAAGATCGAGAACCCCCACGCGCCCAGCGGCACGATCATGCCCAGCAGCGACCCCCTGAGCGAGACGCCCAGCAGCGGCAGATCGTTCAGCACCAGCGACAGCGGGATCGCGATGACCTCATCCGAGATCATCATCGTGGCCAGGATGGCCACCAGCACGAACGCCTGCCCGCGAAACCTCTTGCGAGCCAGCGCGTACCCGGCGAAAACGCTCACCGTGACCTGCAGCAGCAGCCCGCCGCCGGTGATGAACAGCGAGTTCATGAAGAACCGCCACAGACCCTGGTCACCCGCCACCTCGAAGTTCACCAGCGTCGGGTTCGACGGGAACAACGACATCCGGCTGGGGTCGTTGCTCCGGTCGAACGCCCCCGTGAAGATCGCCAGCAGCGGACCGCAGAAGACGACGAGCACGACGGCGTAGATGAGGATCCGGGCCACGGACGCCAGGGGGTGCTTGCGCCCCCAGGCCCAGCCCAGCGTGGTGTCAAACATCGAGCTCCCTCACCTGGGCGAGCGCGGTCTCAGACATTGAGCTCCTTCCGCCTGCGGTAGAGCGTGACCGCGGCCGTGAGCAGCAGCGTCGCCACGAACAGCACCACCGAGGCGGCGGTGGCGAAGCCCATGTCGCCCGTACGGAAGCCGGTGGCGAAGATCCGCGTCATGATCACGTCGGTGGCGCCCGCCGGACCGCCGCCGGTGAGCACGTAGATCTCGGTGAACACGCGCAGGCTGCGGACGCAGGCCAGGATGATGAGGATCGTCACGACCGGCCGTAGCGCGGGGATCGTGACGTACCTGATCCGCTGCGGCAGGCCCGCGCCGTCGATCGCGGCCGCCTGGTAGAGCTGCCGGTCGATCCCGGCCAGCCCGGCCAGGATGATCATCATGTCGTACGGCGCGCCCTTCCAGATCCCGACCAGGATCACCCAGCCGAGAGCGCCGTTCGGGTCGTCCAGGAACTTCTGGGTGTCGCTGCCGAACCAGCCGAGCAGGGTGTTGAGCATGCCCTCCTCGCCGGGGAAGTACAGCAACCGCCACACTTCCGCCACCACCGCGGTCGCCGTGACGACCGGCAGGAAAGCCGCCGTACGGACGAACCACAACGTCCTGGCCTTGCCCTCCAGCAGCAGCGCGAGCACGAACCCGAGGAGGATCGAGCCGCCGGTCTGGCCCACCGCGTACACCAGGGTGTGGGCGGTGGCGTCGCGGAAGGCCTCCTCGGCGAAGACCCGGCGATAGTTCTCCAGCCCCAGCCACTCATTGCCGAGGAACGGCTGCACCTTGAAGAAGCTCAGCCACATGCCCTCGGCCATCGGGATGTACTTGAAGTAGAGGAAGAGGATCAGCGCGGGCGCCAGGAAGAGCCACGGCACCAGGGCCGCGTTCCGCCTGCGCACTGTTCCGGTCCGGCTCGCCGGGGCGGCGGCGGCGCGCTCCGTGGTGAGCGTCATCAGCCGACCTTCTGTGTGGCCAACTCGGTCTTGAAGCCCCCGGCCAGCTCGGTCAGCGCCGCCTGCACGTCGGTGCCGCAGTCGGCGAAGACCTTGTTGAGCGTCTCGGCCGACTTCTGCCGGAACGGCTGCCAGTTCGGCACGTTCGGGAAGTACTTGCCGTCCTTCTCGTAGATCTCCTTGATGGCCGTCCAACGGTCGTCCTGGCGTTCGGTGAACACGTCCACGCTCTTGTTCACGGGCAGCTTGACGATCGCACCGTCGGAGTTGCCCGCCATGCCGAGCTTCTGCGCCTCAGGCGTGATGAGGTACTCGGCCAGCTTCTTCTGCTGGTCCTGGAGCTTGGAGCCGGCCATCAGGTAGACGTTCTCGCCCTCGGCCATCGAGGTCGCCCCTGCCGGGCCGGCCGGCGAGGGGATCACCTCGTACTTGTCCTTGCCAAGGCTCTTGTCGAACCGGCCGAACAGGTACGGGCCGGTCAGGTAGATGCCGGCCTTGCCGGTCTCGAAGAACGGGTGGGCGTCCTTGGTGACCAGGGTGAGCGCGCCGGGGATGACGAGCTTGTCCTTGCAGAAGAGGTTCTGCAGCCACTTGACGGCTTCGACGGACTTCGGCTGGTCGATGGCAGGCGTGAACTTGCCGCCCGACTCGGTCAGGAACTCCCCGCCGCTCTGCCAGATGTAGGTGGAGGCCCACCAGGACGCGTACCCGCGCTCGGTGGAGGCCGGGACGACCATCCCGTACGTGTCGGCCTTGCCGTTGCCGTCCGGGTCCTTCTCCTGGAACGCCTTGGCCAGGGCGACCAGGTCCTCCCACGTCTTCGGGACCTCGGCGCCGACCTTCTCCCGCCAGTCCTTCCTGATGAGCGTGGCGACGGTCTGCACGCTGTACGGCACCGCGTAGTACTTGCCGTCGTACCCCTTGGCCTGCTCCCACGCGCGTTCGTGCAACTCGCCCTGGCCCGCGATCTGGTTGCGGTCCACCGGGCCGATCAGCCCTTGGCTGACGTTCGTCCCGAGCATGCCTGAGTCGTTGATGATGATGTCGGGCAGGTTGCGCGCGGCGACGGCCTCCTGCACTTTGCCGTCCCAGTTGTCGAGGACCGGCACGTACTTGGTCTTGATGCCGGTCTTGGCGGTGAACGCGGCCAGCACCTTCTTGGTCACCTCGGCGGACGCGGGCGAGGCCCGGTTCCAGACCTCGAGCAGATCGTCGTCAGCGGCCGATGAGGAACCTCCGCAGGCTGACGCCGAGGCGATGAGACCGGCGGTCAATGCGAGGGTGGCGAGCGAACGGCGAGGGGAGGGCATACGGCACTCCATACCTGAAGGGAAGGGAGTTGCGAAACCTTTCGCAACTTCGACATGCCCGGTAACGTAGAGGAAACATCGGATGTGGGTCAAGATCTGGCGGCTCTGGATGGGGGTGAACGGCATACGCGCAGGACGGAGGTCGGATGTATTGCGCGCCGAAGGTCCGGCTACGCCGCCGACCACCGTGCGCCCGCGTGCACATCGGTGTCGGCCGCTCGGCGGCGCCTGCCGCGCCCAACGCTGCCGCTCACCGCTTTACCGGTGCCTGGCCTCGAAACGGCGCCCCCGGGTGTCGTCATGCCCAGCCGCACCTGCCATCACCAGGCGCGGCTGATACCAAGGCCCGCATCACGCGGGCGCCGTACACCCGGCTTCTTGTACGACGCCACCTGCGCCCTGACGTGCTCGATCAGGTCGTCGGTGGTGGCGGCGGCGTCCAGCTTGAGCACCACCACGGCCTTGACCGCCTGGCGCCAGGTCGGGTCCGGGACACCGATCACTGCGGCGTCGGCCACCGCGTGTGCGGCTCCAACATTCGGCCACAGCTTCCGCCCTGTCGGCGACGCCGGTTCCAGACGGCAGGGCCGGCGTGCGGACGGCACATGCGCTTCTTCCCCTCAAGACTTCCCGCAAGAGCCGCTCATGGCCTGGGAAAGGCGTCTCGCAACCTGACCGAAAGGGGTGTCGTATGGGGCCGCTGGAAGCCCTGCTCCTCTTCCCGGCGGTCGAGGTTCATGCGTCGATCGCGGCGCGATGATCCCTGCGCGGAAGTAAGGGGGGCTATGGCGCAAACAAGAAAGGTAACCATCAACCTGGACGCCGACCTCTTCGCGGACGCACAAGCGATCCAGGCGCACATGGGTCACGACAACATGTCGGCATCCCCACGACTATCGGGTCCGTGCCAGGACTAGTGCTGCATCAGGCGACGTTCGTCCCCATATTGGGCCTGTGGTGATCTCCCTCTGTTTCTGAGGTGTTGTCATTGAGATGAGACGTCCGTCGACGCCGTGTCGGAGGACTCGAAGCGGCGATTCGAGTCAGGGGCGCGCCAGCCGCGTTCAACTGACCGGCGGCATTGTTCAGGGTTGTCGCCTGCGCTGGTGAACAGGGCGGTCAGCAGCGGCACACCTTGGGCTGGCGACTGATGGGGCAGAGGGCCAGTGGCGATCAGTGATACCAGTCCATGTCCGAGATCCAGCTCTGGGTGGCCAGCCCCAGCGGGTCGATGTCGTCGCGAAAGCGGCCGGTGGCCATGGCGCGTTCGACGGCCCGGACCAGGCAGGGCCCTGGCCGGGGTCGGCGGATCCTTCGATGACGTGGCCAAGCTGACCATCTACGTCGTCGACTGGACACCCGACAAGATGCCGCTGCTGGGCGAGGGGGTTGCTCGGGCGGCGGCGAAGCTGGGGGTCGACCCGGTCAAGCCGATCACACTGCTGGGCGTTGCGGCCCCGGGAGAACCCGATCTGCTGCTCGAGGACGAGGCCACTGCCGTTATCGACTGAGCCGAGGCGCCTCAGACACGCCTACCGCCCTCCCGGGTCGCCGGGCGTGATCACTTCAGAATGCGGGCATGGCCGAGCGAGTTCGCGTACGCATCGATGATGACGAGGGCAATCGGCTGCTACGGATGGTGCGGCGGGGCTCCGGCTCCGTGATCACCTGGCGGCGGGCGCAGACGGTGCTGTGGTCGGCTCAGGGCATGACCGTCCAGAAGATCGCGGAGCTGGCCACGGTGACCGAATCTTAGGAAGCATACCCGCCGCCATGATCGGCCAAGGGTGTCCCCGCGATGGTGAGCGCACCCCCGAGCCGATCGTTGGCCGTGCGGAGCCAACGCACCAACCGTCGCCCGTCGGGACCGAGCTCTGCCGCGGCCTCCGGGGTGCTGAGCGTGGAGCCGAAGAAGTCGGCCCTGGCCCAGCGGACGGTCAGGCGCTCATCCAGCTCCTCCGGTGTCAACCCCAGGTCGGCATGCTCATCTGCTGCTGCCAGGTGCAGGAGGGAGCAGTGCACGTAGACGTGGAACGCGGCCAGAGCGCGGTCCACGCTGAACAGGCGCCCTGAGCCGCCCCACGGAACCAAGACCTTGTGGCTCGTGTCGTCGCTGTAGCCGTCCCGCAACATCCGGCGGGTCAGGCGGACTTCCACCAGCTTCTGGTGCAGGCACTCGTGAAGCAGGGCGTCGGCGGTCTCCAGCGGATCGTCGAGGAGTTCCTTGCCGATGTACACCAGCAAGGGCGTGCCGTTGATGAAAGCGCTGCTGAGGTCACCCGAGCAGAAGGCGAGCCCATCGACCAGGGCGGTAGTGGACGGCGCGACCTCCGGCAGCAGCCGGTGCAACAGGCCGCGGGCCCGTTCGACCGCTGTCTCCATGTCGGCTGACGGTTCCAGGATCTCGACAGTGAACGTGTGGCCGTCGTTACGCATCGTCTGATGGAAACGTTCGACGACCCGCTTGCCGAGCGGGTCGACGTCCCATCCGGCGATGTTCGAAGGCCCGGAGGGCGCCTGGGCGAGCAGGTCCATCAGTTCGAGCGCGGCGGCCTGGGCGCGTACCTCGCTGGTGCGCAGGTGGATGAGCGCTTCGTCGAGATAGCCCCTGATCAGGATGCGGTGAAGGGGGGAGGCAGGCCAGGGCCAGCTGAGAGAGAAGCCGGGGAAGACATCGGCGAAGAGCTCGGTCACCCCTCGGTAGAAGATGTCGGAGTTCACCCTCAACGACCGGCTGTCGCCGAAGACCCCGGTGGACAACTCCTGCTCGACCTCATTGACGATCATGCGATCACCCGGAGGAGCCCTTGGAGAAGGAGGTCGGAGACATGTTTGTCGAAGGCCGCGCGTGGTTGCCCGGCGATCTTGGTGTATCGGTCCGCGGCGGTCTCCAGGCTGTACGCGGTGGCCATCTCGAGTGCCAGCCAACTCGCCTTGTCGAGGATCAGCACTCCCGGCGGCTCCCGCATGAACACGAACGCGTTCGACAGATCTTCATACGGGCTCAGCGTCCAGCCCTCGGATTTCTCGTATCGGGGTCGGCTCACGCCGTCGTCACCTCTTCTCTCGGCATCGCAGCGCTTCGATCCGCGCCGCGCACTGAACGAGACGCCGCGCTGACCGCGGCGACCAGCGCGCCGGTCACCGCGCATGCTCCCAGCACCAGTCCCGCCGCGCCTGCGTTCCCGGTGCCGAAGGTCTTCGCCAGGAAACCGTCGTCCATGACAGGGGCCAGGCGGTCGGTCAAAGGCCCGGCGACCGCCATACCGAGCGGCACCGCGAGCTGGGCCACGGTCCTGCGCACGCCGAAGACCCTGGCCTGGAGGTCGAGCGGGACGGCCGACTGCCAGAGCGACTGGTAGGCCCCATTGATGATCGGAAGCACAAAACCCGCGCAGAAGCTGGCGGCAAGCCAGACAGGGCCGCTCCACCCGATGGCCGTGGGTAACGTGCCAAGAAGACAGCCCGCGATCATGCTCACGAGAATGAGCGGCACCCGGCGGACCCGGTGCAGAGCGATGGACGCCGACAGCCCGCCGAGGATGCCCCCGACCCCGCCCACCGAAGTCACCAGGCCGAGGAGCGCGGCGTCGTCACCGCTCCTCATCATGATCACGGGCACGGTCAGCACGGAACCCATCGCCACGACGAGATTCATCACGAAGAACACCACGAGCAGCGATCGCAGGGCCGGTCTGGCCGTGATGAAACGCAGCCCGGTCCGTGCGCCCTCGATGCTCACGGAGATCGACGAGCGATCCGCGATTGACGGCTCTGGGGCACCCCGAGGGACGCCGACCGCGACCAGCGTCAACAGCCCGATCAAGTAGCTGGCCGCGTCGATGAGCAGGACCCCGGTCAGATCGAAGACCCCGAGCAGCACGCCGCCGGCGACCGGGCCCAGCACAGCCGCCATCGAGTCCGTGAGGCTGACCAGCCCATTAGCCCGCGCCAGCCCGTCCTGCCCGGCCAACGTGGCGACCACCTTGGAGTACGCCAGCCAGTGAGCCGTCTCGACGACTCCCTCGATCACTCCCACGGCGTACAGGTGCCAGAGGCTGAGCTGCCCCGTCGAGTAGAGCACGACGAGTACGAAAGCGATGGTGGCGAGCAGCCCATCGCACCAAAGCATCAGCGTTTTCGGCGACACCCGATCGACATGGGCGCCGATGAATGGAGCCAGTACCAGCCCGGGCAGGAAATTCACCAGGAGCAGCGTGGACAGGACCGTGGCCGAACCCGTCGACTGCCAGGCCCAAAGGGTGATCGCATACCAGGCAAGCCCGCCGCCCAACGCCGAGACGGTCTGGCCGGACCAAACACGAATGAAACGCCTCAGCACCATCACACCCCCGTGGCGCGTTAATATCCGGTTGACACATTCCCAGAAGGCGCATCGAGCCGTCAAGATTGCAATACGGCGCGCCAAAGGGACTCCTTGACCGAAAGGAAGAGTCATGGCACTTGACAAAGCAAGCGATTTCCCCGATGTTTTTCGGCACTTCGCGGTGGCGGAGGGTGAACGACCCGACGAGTCATGCTATCCCTACGCCCCCGTATTCCCTATTCGAATAGACGGAAACAGGGCCGTCATCAAGCGGACAACGGGTCCCATGTCCGCCGCGGCCGCGATCGCCCGTTGGGTGCGAGCCCTCGACGAGCAGGGTGTCGAAGTGGTGAACCCCCTCACTCTGATCATGGACAACCCGGCGGAGATCGGCGACAGGGTTTGGGTGGTCTACCCCTGGATCGAAGGCAGGACCTACCAGGGATCGACCGCGGACATCGAGGCCGCAGGCGATCTCCTTGGCCGCATTCACGCTGCTCAGACGCCCGATGACGACATGCCGCGCTTCCCGTGGCCCGACCACGACGCCGCCTCCGTGGAGGAGGACGTGACCGGGCTGCAACGGGTGCTCGGCAAACATGCGCCGGAAATCCACGACGAGGTGCTGGCCAGGATGACTCCGTGGCTGGAGTCGTTCATGGCCGAGACCCTCCCGCCGGTGCGCGACGCCGACCTCCCGCGAGCCGTGGTCTGCATGGACTATAAGGCCAACAATCTGGTCTATGTCAATAACAAACCTGTCCTGATCGACCCCGACAACGCCGAGTTCGCACCCAGAATCCTCGACCTGGCACTCGCGGCCCTGCTGTTCCAGAACGAATCGGCCACCTCGCCGCCCAGACTCTTCACCACCGCCGAATGGGCAACGTTCATGTCGGCGTACGGCAGGCACGTGCGACTGACGGACACTGAGGTGACATTATGGCCCACGGTGCTGCGCTACATGCTTCTGGAATGGGGCACGTGGACCCTCATCGACGCGGCAGAGTGGGATGACTGGGAGGACGCCCATAAACGCGGTTTCCTCGTCGATCTGGCCACTGTCGACCTCGAAAAATTCCCGCTGCCAAATAGCTGATGATACAGCCCAAGTCAATACTGTCAGAAATTAGGCCACGCGAAGTATGGTGCCGATGGCGTCCAACGGGGGCGTTCGCGGCGCATTGCCGTGAGAGTCGTAACGGAGGGATTAATGTCCAACGCTCTGCAGGAACTCGAGGCCAAGCTCGAGGCCGCCTTCAACGCCGACGACTGGAGTCTGGAGTCGGACTCCGTCATTGACGAGGCTGCCCTCTCCGACCTGGAGGAGTCCTCGATTCGTCCGATCAACATGGACCTCGTCCCGCTCGGTGGCAGCAGGCCGCGGCCCAACTAGAAATCTGACGACCGCCGGCCGGCCGTAGAGCTCGGTGGGCGGCGACGCCCACCGAGCTTCCCCAAGGCCCAGATGACCTCACGCGACATGTTCCTGAGCGCTCTCCGTGACGCCGCCCAGGCGGCTCCGACGCCGGCTGTCCTCTACGACCTCGCGGGGATCGACACGATGGTGGCCGAGCTGCGACGTGACCTGTCGGAGCTGCCCGACGTCCTGATCTGCTTCGCCGTAAAGGCCAACCGCTGCCCTGACGTGCTTCGGCACCTGGCCTCTCTCGGGCTGGGCGCCGACGTGGCGAGTCCGGCCGAGCTGGAACTGGCCATGGCCGCGGGGATGAAGGTCGTCACCGCCACCGCGCCCGCCCTGAGCGGGAGCGAGCTGGCCGACTTCCACAAGCGCGGCGTCCTGCTGGACGTCAGCAGCGTCTCGCAGCTGCGCGTGCTCCTCGACGAGGTCGGTTCAGGGGTACGGCTCGGCCTGCGAGTGCGGGTGCCCGTCTCCCCCGCCGACCGGAAGGGCAAGGGCATCGAGTGGAGCCGGTTCGGCGTCGACCCCGCCGACCCCGAGCTCCACGAGTTGCTGCGGTGCCATCGCGTGGAGGTGACCAGGCTGCACGTCCACGCGGGCGAGGTCATGACCGCCCGGCGCGCACGCCGGCTCGTCACAGCGCTCCTGGCCTGTGCTGACCAGTTCCCCGAGGTCACGACACTCAACCTCGGCGGCGGCCTCGCCGCCCTCTACGCACGTCCGGCCGAGGCGAGACAGGCCTGGGCGGAGGTGGCCGCGGTGCTCGCCGAGCACCGCGGCAGGAGGTTCCGGATCGTCGTGGAGCCAGGGATGCTGCTGACCGCGCTGGCCGGATACCTCGTCGTGTCCGTGCGCGCCGTGGACCGGCACCCCACCGGTCATCAGGTGGCCACCGTGGACGCCTCGGGATGGAATCTCCTGTCCTGGACGAGCCCTCGCCTGGTGGCTCAGATTCCCCACCGTCCCGACGACCCACGCACCTACACCGTCGCCGGAGCGAGCTGCTACGAGGAAGATTACGTGGCCCGCTCGATCCAGGCTGCCGACCTGCGGGTGGGCGATCGGCTGATCTTCAATGCCGCTGGCGCGTACGTCACCAGCATGGCCCGTTCCATGCACGGGCTGGCTCTGCCGTACGAAGCCGCGCTCGTGCAAGGGAGCACCACGAAGTGCTGAGTGATCTGGACCCGTCCTTTGTCGACCTCCAGCAGGTCGAGTCGGTGATCGAGGGCGTGACGTCGCGCTGTGCCGTACTCGAGCTTGGAACCGACGATCCCCGCCGCGCGGCGATCCTGGCCGCCGTCGCCCCGGATGCCCTGCCGGGGAAACCGGGCACCCTTCTGCTCCGCCGCTACTTACGAGGCGATTACTGGCTGCCCCACCGCTTCGGCGAGGAGCTCGGCGACGTCGACTGGGGCGTGCACGTGGCGTTGCAAGACTCCGGGGTCGACGGCATGACCTACTGGGACGGCGAGGAGTTCGTGCGTGTCCTGGACAGGGCCGGGATTCCGGTACGGCCGGCGCCGGACGCCTGGTGCTGGACCAGCCCAGTCCGGAGCGCGGTTCGCTACACCGTCACCATCGGAGGCAGCGCGTGAAGCCGCTCACCGTTTCCCCGGGTGCCGTACGCAACTACGCGGAGATCGTCGCGATGGCCGAGCGCTACCGGCATCTGTTCAGCGACTACCCCGATCCGGTCGCCCGGAAGGCCAGACCGGCGGACTGGGATCCGCTCAACCCCTACCGGGACTCCGAGTACGAGGACGACGACCGCTACCACGTGCTCCAGATGGGGGACATGCCGCGCGAGCTGGCCGTGACCATTCTCAACGGCCTCGCCACCCCCGACTGCGACCTGCGGAACTTCTACTTCCAGATCAACAGGTACGACGTTGGCGACTACATCCTCCCGCATCGCGACAGCTTGCAGCAGGGCCTGTACATGCTCACCGACTCCGAGGTGGACGGACTGGTCGTGCAGTCGGGCCCCGGACGGATGGAGTTCGTCCCCGACACGGCGGGGAGTCTCGTCGAGCACGACCCGAGCGCATGGCACTGGGTCGATCCGGTGCGCGACCACATCAGGTACACCCTGGTGACCATCCCCGCCCGCCCGCCGGCCCGCTGACAAGGAGCCTCAATGGCAGACCACACCGTGGAGCCGCTCATGTCACAGCCCTCGCGGCGGCTGTTCGAGGCCGCCGCGGAGGTCGAGACCCCCGCGCTCATCTACGACCTGCAGGGCATCGCGGATACCGTCCGACGCATGCGGGAGGACATCTCGGTCGTACCGGGAGCCCGGCTGAACATCGCGCTGAAGGCGTGCCACACCCCTGAGATCCTGGCCCATCTCGCCGCGATGGACGTCGGCGCGGACGTCGCCAGCGTCGGGGAGCTGGACCTGGCCGAGCGCGCCGGCTTCCACGAGATCTCTGCGACCGGTCCGGCCTTCTCCGCGGCCCACTTCGCGCGGTTCGTGGACAGCGGGGTCGTCGTCGACCTCGACTCCTGCGGCCAGATCGACCTTTACGGACGGCACCACGCCGGCACCGTCGTCGGCCTGAGGACCAGGATCCCGCTTCCCGAGCGCCTGGAGTCCGAGGCGACATTCGGGCGCAACAGCAGGTTCGGCGTCACCGTCACCGATCCCGAACTCCACGCCGCCTTGGAGCGATACAGTCTGCGCGTCACCAGACTCCACCTGCACACCGGCCAGATGACCCCCGAGTCACTGCTGTACAAGGTCACCTACACGCTCCTCATGGCCGAGCAGTTCCCCGACGTCCACACCATCGACCTCGGTGGCGGCTTCTTCCACCTTTACGCGCACCGCGGCAGGGCCATCGCGGCGTTCGCCAGGATGCGCCGGATCGTCGAGGACTGGCAGGAACGCCACGGACGGCGGATCGCCTTCAGGTTCGAGCCGGGCGGAGCGGTGCTGGCCGTCTACGGCTACCTGTTCACCGAGGTCCGCTCGGTCGAGGAACACCACCCCCACCACGGAACCAGGGTGGTCACCGTGGACTCGTCTGCCTGGAACCTCGCCCCATGGCACAAGCCCGAGGTGCTGTCGGCCGTTCCCTCGGCCGATGCCGCCGAGAGGGAGCCCGGCCTGATCGCCGGGAACACCCTGTACGAGAACGACTTCTTCGGCACCGACATCAAGGGCCGCGTCCAGCCGTTCCGCTTCCCCAAATGCCAGGTGGGCGACCGCCTGGTCGTCACCGCGACGGGCGCCTACACGATGACCAACTCACGGCGTTTCAACCGGATCCCCCCACCGGTCGAGTACGGCTTCGACGGCGTCACTCTGACCCGGCTCACCACGGAGGTGTTCGCGTGAACGGGGTGCTGATGGTCAACCCCGAGCTGGTGAGGACAGGCGAGGAGACCTTCTGGGACGTCGCCGAGGGCAGAGAGATCCGGCTGGGGCCCGCCCTGACCTCGCTGGTACTCCAGTTCGCTGTGCCCAGCACGGTGGACGCGGTCATCTCGGGCCTCAAGGTCACCAACTCAGCCGCGACCGTGGCCTCCGCGGTCGCGGAACTGGTGACCCGGCGAGTGCTGGTCCATCACGAGACGCGGGCGCCCGACAACGGCCGGGCCGCCGGCCTGTTCCGCAGCCCGGTGCTCAGCGTGGCCGAGGCGCTCGGGGGTGAGGTCGCCGACGCCGTGGTCCTGGGCATGCCGTACGACGTGGCCGTGACCTACCGGCCGGGCACTCGCTTCGGTCCCGAGTATTTACGCCGGGTCAGCGGATCCCTGTTCCAGTACAAGGTCGTGGACGGCCTCCCGCGCGGCATGCACGATCCCGTCCGTGGGCACCGGGTTCTGGAAGGGGTACGGCTCGCCGACATCGGGAACATCACGGGCACCGTCTTCACGCGCAACGGCACCGGGTTCGACGCGCTGAAGCGGATCATGTCGCGCCTGGCCGCTGCGAGCAGGTTCCCCGTGCTTCTGGGGGGCGACCACTCGATCACGCTGCCTGCCGTACAGGGAATGCTCAGCGCCTATCCCCGGCTCGGAGTCCTGCACATCGACGCGCACGCCGACTACGCCGTGGCGCGCACCGACGACTGGCGGGAGGACTGCCACCACGGCAACTTCATGAGCTGGATCGTCGGCGACGAGCGGGTGCAGAAGATCGCTCAGTTCGGCATCAGGCAGCTCACCGAGGAGGAGACCTACACTCCGGACAAGGTAAGCCGATGGCCGGGAACGACGGCGAGCGGCGCCGTATCCGACGTGCTGGCCGCCCTGCCGGAGGACTTGCCGTACTACCTCACCATCGACGTCGACGGCCTGGACCCGGCGACGATGCCCGCCACCGGCACTCCGCTGCCCGGCGGCTTTGGCGCCCCCCAGCTCATCACGCTGCTGGAGGCCATCTGCGCCGAACGCCGACTGGTCGGCATGGACGTGGTCGAGCTGCAGTCCGACACCGCGGACGGGCCGGGCTTGGTGGCAGCGGAGATCGTGCTACGCGTACTGGACGCGGTGCTGGGACGAGGACGCCGATGATCGACGCCTTGCTGCTGGAAGCCGAGACGCTGGCCGAGCTGGTACGGCTCTCGTGCGCGTCGGCCGAGGACGAGCGCCGCTTCCAGCCGATCGTCGATCGGCTGGGGGCTGTGGCCTCACTCGCGCCGACCGCGCCGCTGGCCGCCGAGCAGGAGCTGGAGCAGCTTGCGGTACGGCTCCGCCGTGCCCTCCTCGCCCGAGCGCATGACCACTCCGATCCGCACTTCCGCTCGCCCGTGCACGGGCCGGCGCGACCACTTCCCTCCGGGGACACCAGTGCCCACATCTACGAGAGGAGCGCGAACCCCACTGCCCTGGAGAGGCGCGTTGCCAAGGCGGCCCCGCCGCCCCGCGGCTGGCGGGCCGATCACGTGATGTTCAGCAGTGGGACGGCGGCGATCTCCGGTCTGCTGCAGTGCTACCGCAGTATGGTCAGGGGATCGGAGCGGGACCCACTGCGCGCCGGGGTGTGGGGCGGGTACTTCGAGACGGACATGCTGTTCGAGCTGCTGAAGTCGGGCGCCTTCACCTGGGATGCCGTCTCCGACGTGATCTCCGCAGTCGGCGGTGGGCAGTACGACCTGCTGTTCATCGAGCCGGTCCGCTACACCTGGGACCTGACGACCCTCGACCTGCCCGCCTTCGTCCGAGCCTGGCGCGTCAGGTCACCCCGCAGAACCAGGGTGCTGGTCTTCGACACGACGCTGGCCTCCTTCACTTGGCCAAGTGCTCGTGTGCTGGAAAGTTTGCGCGACGGCTCGCCCCTGCTGGTGATAGAGGTGCGATCCGGCCTGAAGCTCGACCAGCAGGGCTTGGAGCTGGCCAACCTCGGCATCGTCTCGATCTACAGCTGTCACGAGGACGAGGGCACGCCCACTGCGGAACAATTCGGGCAATACCTCAGGTTGATCAGGTCGATCACGGGCACGGCACTGTCGATGGACGCCATGGCCGTGCTGGACACGCCGTTCATGGCGGCTCCGGTATGGGTCGCCCGCCACGCGGGCCAAGTCTTCCTCAACAACCAGACGCTAGCCGCCGCGCTCGCCCAGGAGTCAGGGCTGTTCAGCAAGATCGCGCATCCGAGTCTGACGGTGGCGAGCGGTCCTCTTCGGCATGCGCCGTTTGTCGTGTGCCAGCTGGCCGAGGACCACATCGCCAATCACGGCTTCCTCCTCGCCGTCGTCAGGGAAGAGGTCCGCCGCCGCGGCATTCGCCTGGACTGGGGATCGAGCTTCGGCTTCCGCTCGCATCGGTGGGAGACGATCATCCCCCGGGTGCAGGACCGGCGCGGGCTGTTCAAGATTGCGATGGGCTCGCGATCCGGCCCGTCGTTCGAGGCAGCTGTCGAGCTGTTCCGACAGCTGGCGCGCTACCGGGACTTCGACGCGTTGCGCCGCGCCTACCCCGGGCTGATCGCGCTGGACCTGATGGCGATGGCCGGGCCGGAGCCGTCAGCCTCTGCCGAAGACAGTCCAACGGTGCGCGATCGCGAAACCAGTCTGCTCGTAGACGCGCAGCGCGGCGGCGGGGCCGGCTGAGTCCACGCTGAGCGAGGCTCGCTCATAACCAAGTGCGCGGTACGCGGCGAGCGCGTGGCTGAGGAGCGCACTGGCAACGCCTCGCCCACGGGCGGCCCGAATGGTGCCCAGGCTGTGGATCCAGGCCTCTTTGACTCCCGTGACCTCGGTGTCGGCGGGATAGTAGTGGGCGAGCAGCACCCCGGTCACGCGCTCGCCCTCCGTGGCCAGGAACGACAGCTCAGGGCGGAAGGCCGACGCCGTGACCAGGCCGTGCCACACCTCCGGTGAAAGCGATGAATTGCCCCACTGGCCGGAGAAGGCATCGTTGCGTGCCTTGAGGACGGCTTCAGCCGGCCGGGAATCGAAGGGGACCACGGACATCCCATCGGGAGCGGCGACGAGGTCGATGTCATTGTCCAACCGTCGTTCCATGTCCAGCAGCCAGCGAACGGGGTCGAAGCCCGTGGCGGCCATCAGCGCCGCCTGGCCCTCGTTGCGTTCACTGGCATGGACGCGCAGCTCCAAGGTGCGGTCCGGGTAGTCGCGCCGCTGAACCAAGGCTGCCTGCTGGGCGAACCACTCCACCAGCCGTTGCCCGAGCCCCCGCCTGCGATATCGGGGGGCGACAGCGCCTTCCATGCCGGCGACCAGGGTGGCGGCCGCCTCCGGACGGAAGCGGATAATCCCGTATCCGGCGAGGTCAGAGCCATCGAAAGCCGCTACCGTCGCCGCTTCGAGGTCGACGCGCGGATCCGCGAGCTGGTCGCGGAGATCCGTCAGGCTGTAGTTCTCGCCCTTGTGGTCGACGGCCTCCACCTGGCCGAGGAAGTCGGCCCACACCGGGACGTCGGACGAACGTAATGGCCGCCAGAGAAGATCCACCCGGACAGGATAAGCCGTTTGAACGCGCTTCGGCCGCCGCGGGTTGCGCGGCCCGGCTATGCCCGTCGAGCAGCCTGTCTCAGTGGGCGGCGTCCACAATCCGTGCTCCGCGGCCGACTGTCCGAGGGTGCACCGCCGGCAGGATCACCCCATGCTCATCGGGGACGGTGGCATGCGGCCGAATCCTGCCGACCGAGGCGCGTACCTCAATCAGCTGGCAGTGGAACACCTTGCGGGCGGGCACCGAATACAGTCAGTCAGCTAGTGCGGAGGCGCAGGGAAACCGGCCCGGAGTGCGGGTCGACACCACGTTGCCGCGGACTCCTGGGATGAACGCCATCTGCGAGCGGGGTATCGGCTCCCTGCGCCGCGAACTCCAGGACTCGCCACAGGCATGATCAGCGAATACCGTCACGCTGCTTAACGCAGCTCAGGACGCGGTAACTCAATATTCGGGCGGCCCTCGGAGCTGCGAGGTCTGAGGCGTCTGATGTCCTGCGGCTTTAAGGGTTGACACCCAAAATTTAGATGAAAACTATACTGACGTGCTTTGCTGACTGCCGTTAGCAGAAAGCCTACTCAGGAGAGCCAGCAAGTGACCGAGTCCCTCTTGGGCACTGTCAGCCTCCGTCGTCAACTGATCGCATCCCGCTGTCGCGAAGCGCCCGCCCGCATGAAGGCATTCCCAGCCGACGCATTGACCGGCCACGCCTGCGACGGCTTTCGGGGAACAGACGGAACTCTCCAGCGCCCATGGTCGTGGTCACGGGGCCGGCCTCGACGAATCTGCATCCTGAGCCGGGGCCGAGCCAGCGTCAGCGCTCTTCTAGAGTTTCAGAACCACGGGGATGATGCTCAATGGCGATGCCACTTCTCGATTCTGTCCCAGCGAAGGAAGGGGAGCGCGACGCCGCCCGTCGGGCTGCTGCCAGCGTGGGCAGGCACTCCTTGTCGGGAAGGCTGGGGCTCGACTCCGCCGTACAGGCCCGGAGGCTCGGGCTGCGACTCCCCGTGGACATGTCCTTTGAATCGTGGCGGAAAATCGGCGACCAATTGAGCGTGATTGCCGACTCCTCCGCCTGGTGGCTCGGGGATTGGCTCGTCTATGGCGCGGAGTACTTCCCCGACCGGTACCGGATAGCCCTCGCCAAGACCTCGCTGTCGTACAAGACGCTCAGAAACTACGCGTGGGTGGCCCGCAAATTCCCGATGTCCCGTCGACGGGACACGCTGAGTCTGCAGCACCATGCCGAAGTGGCCGCCCTCCCGGAGGACGAGCAGGAGATCTGGCTCACGCGTGCGGAGACCGAAGGCTGGCCGCAGAGCAAGTTGCGTAAAGAGATCCAGGCGAGCCGGGCCCGCAACGAGGACAGCGGCCAGGCCAGGGTGACCATCTCCGTTGAGGTCTCCTCCGCGCAGGAACAGCGCTGGGCCGCGGCGGCGCGGAGCGCGGCCGTCCCCCTGCCGGAATGGATCGCCTGTACCCTCGACGAGGCCGCGGTTCGCACCGGCCGGTAGACCGTGCGTCGCCCGGGGAAAGAACCGCTTCCCGGGCGACGTTCACGCTCGGCCCGGCACGGCACGCGCCGAGCACGGCCGACATCACCCCGGGATCATTCCACCGATGACGACAGCCGCCCCATCCGCTGTTCCAGTCGGCACGCTCAGCCGTGCTTCATGACGTAGCGGATGGGGAGGCGTTTGAGCCCGCCGACGAATGTGGTGGCGGTCCACACGGGCTCGCCGTCGAGCTCGACGCTCGCGAGCCTGGGGACGAGTTCGGCGAAGAGCGCGCGGATCTCCACGCGGGCGAGCGCGGCGCCCAGGCAGTAGTGAACGCCGAAGCCGAAGGCCAGGTGCCTGTTGGGGTCGCGGCCGACGTCGAAGCGGAACGGGTCGGCGAAGACCTCCTCATCCCTGTTGGCCGACGGATACGACAGCAGCACGGATTCGCCCTTCCTGATGGGCGTGCCGTTGACCTGGGTGTCGGCGGAGGCGGTGCGCATGAACTCCTTCACAGGGCTCACCCACCGGATCATCTCCTCGGCGGCCGTCGGCAGCAGGCCGGGGTCGTCCCGCAGTCGCCGCAGCTCGTCCGGGTGCCGGATGAGCGCCTCCAGGCCGCCCGCGATGGTGGAGCTGGTGGTGTCGTGCCCGGCCGTGGCAATGAGGATGTAGTAGGAGGCGGCGGTGTTGTCGTCCAGCGGCCGGCCGTCGATGCGGGCGTTGGCGATCTGCGAGGCGAGGTCGCCGGTCGGCCTGGCCCTGCGCTCGGCCGTCAGCTCGTGGAAGTAGGCGAAGAGGTCCTCCAGCACGGAGGTGTGGCCCTGCGGGCTGCTGCCGCGCCCGGTCTCCTCGTCGTGCTGGCCGAACAGCTCCTGCGTGAGCCGCAACATGCGCGGGAAGTCCGACTCGGGCAGGCCCAGCAGGGTGAGGATGACGTAGAGCGGATAGTGCACGGCGACCTGGCGGGCGAAGTCGCACGCACCGCCGTACTCTGCCATCCGGTCCACGTGCAGGCGGGCGAGCTCTCGGACCCGCACCTCCATGGCGCGCATGGCCTTGGGCCGGAACCAGTCGGCCCCGACGGCGCGCAGGGCGCGGTGCTCCGGATCGTCCATGTGGACGATGCTCCTGAGCGCGGTCCCCCGCGCCCGGCGCGTTTCGAGTGCGGCGTCGAGGTCGGCGGTCCTCAGCACGGGGCGCGGGGCGCTGAGCCACAGGGTGTGGTCCCGCTCGATCTCCAGCACGTCGGCGTGGCGGGTGACCGCCCAGAACGGGGTGTATCCGGGGACCTCCACGCGGTGGACGGGAGATTCACGGCGCAGCAGCGCGAGGGCCTCGTGAAGGCGGGTCTCGTCGGTGTACGCGGCGGGCCTGGCGAACGTTCGCCCGGCTTCGCTCACGGACAGGGTGGGGTTCACGGTGAAGCCTCCTGTCTCATCGGGTGGCGCGACGGCAGTACATCCGGCCGGGTCCCTTCGGCGCCCTACAGGCCAGGAGGTGCCATTCCCGCGGCGGCGCGTCCCCATGCCGGGGGGTCGATTCGGCCAGGACCACAGACCGACTGCTGACCCGGTTCTCTGGACGTCAATGGGACGGACGGTATGACTGCGGTGACACCGACCCGGAAGACGCCCGCCGCAAACGCCTCCAGGTGACCCCGCTCGGCTACGAGGTGATGCGCCAGGGTGAGGCCATCTTCTTGGAGGCCCACCTGTCAGTGCTGGTGGGCACCCTGCCCGTGCGCTTCGACACCCCTCCGCTGGATCGCCCGCGACCTCGGCGAACCGGCGTGAGACGTTACCGGCCGTTGATCAGGTGAGGGCGCGGAGGACCGGCGTCCACCTCGGCGGCTACCGGCGGGTGCACGGCGAACTCACTACCCTCGGCATCTTGGTCGCGCCATCCACGGTGTGGGAAAGCCTCGAGCAGGACGGCCTTGAGCCGGCACCAGAACGGGCGTCCACCACGTGGGCCGACTTCTTCCGCTCGCAAGCCGACGCTCTACTGGCCTGCGATTTTGTCGAGACCGTCACCTTGAACGGGCAGCGCCGGCACATCCCGGCCGTCATCGACGATGCCACCAGGCGCGTCCGCGTGCTGGGCACCACCCACGGCGGGTCGGCCGTCGGGGTCGGCAGGCGCGACGCCCATAGGAATTCCCTATGGCAGCTGCTGATAATTCATCTTTGCCTCTCGTTCTTTTCCGGACATACCGTGAATCGGGTTCGACGAGGTGCACACCGCGGTTGCTCGAAAGATTCGCGCTGTGCCCGCGCCGAGCGAATGAGCAAACAATCGAAAGGAATGGCAGCATGACCACGGTTGAGAACGGAGCTGAGCCGCGAGAGCTCAGAGGAAAGCGAGCCCTGGTCACAGGTGGTTCCCGTGGAATCGGAGCGGCCGTCGTGCGCCAACTTTTGGACGCGGGCGCCGAGGTCTTGGCCACCGCCAGGTCGACCACGTACACGGCGCCGGAGGGAGCCGCCTTCGTGACGGCCGACATCCGGACACAGGCCGGGACGGAGGCGCTGGCCACGGCCGTGCAGGAGACGCTCGGCGGGGTGGACATCCTGGTCCACAACGCGGGCGGTGCGCGGCCCAACGCGGGCGGCAGCGCCATGACGATCCCCGCCGAGGACTGGCAGGACACGCTGGAGCTGAACCTCCTGGCGGCGGTGCGGCTGAACTCGCTGCTGGCACCGGGGATGCGGGAACGGGGATCGGGGGCGATCGTGCACATCTCCACGGCCGCGCTCCTCCCGCCGGTGCCGGCGTTCGCGCACTACCAGGCGGCGAAGGCGGGGCTGGAAAGCTACAGCCGGGCCCTGGCCGCGGAGCTGGCCCCGTTCGGAGTCCGAGTCAACGCCCTGGGCCCCGGCAGGACCGCCACACCCGGCGGCGAGGAGACGCGGAGGCGGTGGGCGAGCGACAGCCCGGAATCGGGCACGACCGCCACACCCCCGCTCGGGCGCGACGGCCGGCCTGATGACATCGCCAACGCGGTGCTGTTCCTCGTGTCCGACCGGGCGAGCTGGCTCACCGGGACCTATTTCTCCGTGGACGGCGGCGAATACCCCAGGAACTGACGCCGAAGGGGAATTCGGCGGCGCACTTTCGCATCAAAAGACGAAGGAATCATGGCATGGAAAAATACAGCGGCAAGAATGTAGTGGTCACCGGTGGCAGCAGCGGCATCGGGCTCGCGATCGCGAAGTTCCTGGCGGACGGCGGAGCCCGCGTGGTGATCACCGGCCGTTCTCAGGCCACGCTCGACGCCGCACGGGAGCGGTTGGGCGAGAACGTGGTGGCCTTCCGCGGCGACGTGTCCTCGCTGCCCGACCTGGACGCCCTGGCAGACCGGGTGAAAGCCGAGCTCGGCACGATCGACGCCCTGTTCGTCAACGCGGGCATCACGCTCCTGACTCCTTTCGAGTCGACGACCGAGGAGGTGTACGAGGAGCTGTTCGCTATCAACGTCAAAGGCGCCTTCTTCACCGTGCAGAAGCTCGCCCCGCTGCTGAACACGGGTGCCGGCGTCGTCCTCACCACCTCGGTCGCGGGCGCCGTCGGCATGCTGGACACCAGTGTCTACGCGGCCGGCAAGGCGGCGGTGCGCTCCATGGCCCGCACCTTCTCCCGCGAGTTGCTTCCGCGCAGGATTCGCGTCAACGCGATCAGCCCCGGTCCCATCGACACGGGGATTCTGGAGCGCTCCATGACCAAGGAGGACGCCGAGCAGTCCAAGGCGGAGCGCGTCGCGGACAATCCCATGCGGCGTTTCGGCACCCTCGACGAGATCGCCACCGCGGCCGCGTTCCTCGCCTTCGACGCGACGTACACCGCGGGCGTCGAGCTCGCCGTGGACGGCGGAGTCACCCAACTCTGACCGGTCCCCTACGCCTCATGGCGGGCCGCGGGCCGGATCACCTTCCCCTACACCGTCCTCGAACCCTCAGTGGAACGAGCGATCACGGCCCAGGACGAGCTGCTCGGCGGCGTTCACCGCGGCAACCTCATCGTCCAGCTCACCGGCCCCAGCGCCTGACCAGCGAAATGAGGCGGAGTTGTCCCAGGTCTCCTGACGCAGGAGCTCCAGCAGAGCGGTCGCCGCCGGGCCCGCGTCGGACCGGACCACGGCGATGACAGGCTGGGACACGGCCGGGAACACCGGACGCGCCAGGTGCTCATAACCGCGGGGCACCGCGGAGGCCGGGACGAGCGTCACCCCTAGGCCGTGGGCGGCCCACCGAACGGCTGTCGCCGTCTGGGACACGCGGGAGACCGTGGCCGGGGTCAGCCCGTTGTTCCGCGACACCTCCAGCAGCACGCCGTCCAGTGCGCTGTCGCGGTCGAACCTGACCCACGGCTCCCCCTCCAGCTCCCGCAGCTCGACCCGGTCCGCGGCGAGCTGCCGGTGCCCGGCGCCCAGCACCACGACGAACTCCTCCTCGCCGAGGCGGTGGGCGTCCGCGGGGCTCCGCTCGCACGCGGCCATCAGGGCGAGGCCCAGCGCACCCCTGCGGCACAGCCGATCCAGCTCAGCGGAGCTCGACTCCTCGAAGACGGTGACCTCCAGCCGCGGGAAGCGGCGCCGCAGCACGCTCAGCGCGCCCGGCAGCTGCCGCGTGCCGAAGCCCAGCTGCGCCGCGACGACCAGCTCCCCCACCAGGTCATCCGCGCCGGCCCGCGCCGTTGCCCGCGCCCGCCGAGCCGCGTTCACCGCGACCTCCGCCTCCTTCAGGAACGCCCGGCCGACCGCGGTGGGCACCAGTCCGGCCGGCGTCCGGGCGAACAGCGTCACGCCGAGATCACGCTCCAGGTTGCGGATCTGCTGGGACATCGACGGCTGGGCGACTTGCAACAACTCCGCCGCCGCCGTCACCGAGCCCTCCGCCGCGACCGCCAGGGCGTACTCGAACTGGCGAAGGCTCATCGGCTCCCATCCCTCCTGGGGTGAAGCGTGGCCCACCCCGTCGTCATCGTGTCCCGCACCACTCACGTCACCCGGATTCCGCGAACGGCGACGAGCGTTCTTCGGCCCACCCGACACCTCGCCTCAACACACTCCCGTCCCGAACCCTTCCCAAAGGTGACACCGTTCCGCTCTGTCGGTACCAGCGACACAGCCACCCTCGCCGCGATAAGAAATCCGCGGAACCACCCCCACCCTGCACCCCATCGGTTGCCCGCGGTCTGCGGACGCTGCTGTCGCGAGAGAGCGCGGATGCGGGCTACAACAGGATCAGGATCCTTGTCGCGGCGGCCGGTCGACGCCCTCCGTTCGGACGCGAGGGTGGCCGGCTGGTCGAGGTATCCGGCGACCATGGCACCGTCCCGAATCAGCATCGGGTCGTCGGCGACCTCTGCGGGAGTCGTGAGATCGAGCGGGGCGATGAGCCCGATCGCCTCGGAGATCACCCGTGGCACAGAACCCTCTCAGACGGCAGAGATGATCCCGCTCTCCGCAGCAACGTCCAGGCCCTACGGCGACACCGGACGTGGCGCGACCGCCTCGCACAACTCGGCGGCGGCTTGGATGACGAGCTCGGAGAGGGTCGCTTCCGGGTCGGCCAGCCAGCGGGCTGTGGCTCGCCGCGAGATCGCTATCGCCACTGGAAGAGATCGGCGCCCAGGTGACCGGCTACGGCGACGGCATGGCCGAACGCGTCGCCGCGCTGGCCGCAGACCGCGTCGACCGCGCCCTGGAAGCTGTACTGAATGGATCAGCGTTTCCGGTGGCGCTAACGCCGAGCAAACTCCCTGCCGTATTGACTGCCCCTCAACGTCCCTGACCCGACGGGGGCGACCGTGACGCAACCATGACCTGACACGGATGAGCCGCGAACATGCCAAGTCGATAGTGGACGGGCCATGGAGCGTTCCTCATCGGAAGGCGGTGTGCGTCAGGCCCAGCTGAATCAGGTCCCAATAGCTCGAGGATCACGTTCTGCCGCGATCCAGGTTGCGCAGAAAACGAATTCCGGAGGTCACCACATGACTTTGCCGCCTTCGCACAGCGCCCCGCCCACCGTCCTCGTCGTCAGTGACGTTCCCGCGGAATTACCCGGACTCGCCCCCGTGCTCCCCGCCTTGCGCGACGTGATCGGCAAGGCGACCGGGCGGCCCGCGAGCTGGCTCTGGGTCGGACGGCCCCGCCGTGGCGCGGCGGCCGATGACACGCTGAGGACCTGGGCGCGCCGCGCCCACGGGCTGGTTCTCCTGGCCGGTGTCCGCAACGAATCCTGCTCGGTAGAGGTCCAGCTCGCCCTGGACCGGCTCGCGGGCGGCGCCCTGCGCCGGAAGCCGGTCGGCATCGTGTCGGTCGGCGTCGGGCAGAGCAGCCACGCGGTGGACCACCTCCGCGTCGTGCTGGCCGCGCTGGGGGCGGTGGCCATTCCGAAGGCCCTGCACCTGCCGGTTCATGAGCAGCCGCCGCCCGGCCTGGGACAGCCGCGCGACGGTGCCCGGGCGTTCGTCGACGAACTGCTGTGGTTCGCCGCCCGGCTGCGGGAGGACGTCCCGCTCACGACCGCCCACCCGCCGAAAGGCCACGACCACGCCGCCGCCGTGCACGTGGCGGCCGCCATTTCGTACATCACCGAGAACTTCGCCGACAACGACCTGACCCTCGAGTCCGCGGCCCACGTCGCGCACATGAGCAGGTACCACTTCTCGCGGACCTTCAAGAAGCACACCGGACGCCGGTTCATCGACTTCGTCACCGAACTGCGCATGCAGCGCGCCCAAACGCTTCTGCTGAAAACGGATCTGCCATTGTCCGACATCTGCGTGCAGGTCGGCTACCGCGATCTCAGCCATTTCCAGCGGACCTTCAAGGCGGCCTTCGCTGTGACACCGTCCGTCTACCGGTCGGCGGCCCTCGCCGGCCTCACCTCCGCGGGCGCCGCCCAGGCCGGCGGGCCCGACGCCTCGCCGTCCGAGCCCGTACTGGTCTCCTCATGTGCCGGGAACCAGCTGTGACCAGGCTCGTGCCGCACTACCTGTGCGATCGATGGCGTACGCCCACGGACCTCGGGACACCGCGGCGGCACGCGGTGTCAGGCGAGGAGGTCTACCGGGTCACCGCGGTCGGCGTCGACGCGGGCCCAGCCGTGGCACACGCCCGTACGGTCGGCATCCCCGCCCTGCGCGGCCTCGGCTTCGCGGAGCGCGCCCGGGCCGCCAGGCTGCTGGCGCGTCATCTGGCCCGGTACCAGGCGGAGTTCGTCGCTCTGGCCGGGCACCTGGGCGGCTCGCCCGCCGATGCCGAACAGGACGTCCGGGCGGGACTGGACGCGTTGCTCGGCCACGCCGACGCCGTGACCCGCCACTTCGCGGGCGAGACGACCAGCGACGGGAACCTGCTCGTCGAACCCGTCACCCACACCCACCTGCCGCCCATGGCCCACCTGTCCGCCGCCCCGCCCGGGATCGCCGTTCACGTCAGCGGCTTCGCCGACCCCGTGAGCACGATGCTCGACGGCTTCGCGGGCGCGTTCGTGCTCGGGGCGCCGAGCATCGTCCGGCCGTCGCGCCGTACCGCGGAGCTGACGGCCCACCTGGTACGGCGCGTCAGCGAATGCGACGCCGTCCCGCCGGGCTGCCTGCAACTGGTGACCGGTCCCACCGACCTGACCGGCCATCTCGGCCCGCACGACGAGCTCCGGTTCAACGGCACCGCCGCCACGGCCGGGCGGTTCCGCACCCTGCTCGCGCGGCGGCCGATGCCGCCCCGCGCGGAGTTCACCGCCGGGATTCTCGACTGCGCCGTCCTGGGCATGGACGCGGCGGACCACGGCCGGACGCTCGACCTGTACGTGGAACGTCTCGTGGCCGGCATGTCCGCGCACAACGGCCAGACCCGCCGGGCGGTACGCCGTGCCTTCGTTCCCGAGACCCTGATGGACGCCGTCAGCCAGGCCGCGTCGTCGGTCCTGGGCGGACTCCGGTTCACGGACCGGGAGTGCGGAGACCCGGCCCTGGGCCCGCTGGTGGACGCCGCGCACCGGCGCCGCGTGTTGTCCGCGCTCGCACGGTTGCGCCGAGCGGCCCGTACGGTGTGCGGCACGCCCGAGGACGTGGCGTTCGCGGCGAAGGAGTACGGGCCCGGGGCGTACCTGCCGCCGGTCCTCCTCGCCGCCGGCGACGTACAGGCCCAGGACCTGCACCGGGTCGAGGCGTTCGGTCCCGTCGTGGCACTCGTCCCGTACCGCGACGCCGACGAGATCGCCCGCGCGCTGGCCCTCGGCGCCGGCGGCCTCCGAAGCTGGATCGTCACAGCGGACCCCGGCCAGGCCCGCGACCTCGCCCGCGCCCTGGCTCCGACCCACGAACGCCTCCACCTCATCGACCCCGAAACCTCACCCGACGCGGCACTCGCACCCGGCAAGGGGCAGCACCCCGGCCGCCTGCGTACCCGCCTCACCGCGACCACCGTCGGCGGCACCCCGGCCCACCTGACCGCCGCCAGCGACCGCTGGACGCCAGGAAGCCCGCCGAGCACACCCGGTACGAGCCCGCTCCGCCTGCACCTGCGTGACCTGCGCCTCGGCGACACCGTCACGGCCGGGCCCCGCGTCGTCACCCGTGAGGACATCGCCGCCTTCGCCGAACTGACCGGCGACCACTACTACCTGCACACCGACGAGGCCGCCGCCGCCGATCACCCGATCTTCCGCGGCATCGTCGCCCACGGCCACCTGGTCGCCGCGCTCGCGACCGGGATGCTCGTCCCGCCCGAACCCGGGCCCGTGCTCGCCAACCTCGGCCTCGACAACCTCCGCTTTCTCGCCCCCGTCCGCCCCGGCACCCCGCTCACCGTCACCATGACAGCCGTCCGCATCACCCCGCGCCCCGGCACCGGGCGCGGCGAGGTCCGCTGGCACGCGGTCGTCACCGGCGCCGGAGACCGGCCCGTCGCCCGCTTCGACCTCACCACCCTGACCGCCGACCGGCCCACCACCGACTAAGGACCCACCATGCGCGCCGCGACCATTCACGGTCCCTACGACGTCCGCGTCGAGAACGTCCCCGATGCCCGCCTCAGCGAACCCGGCGACGCCGTCGTCCAGGTCCTGCGCTCCTGCGTGTGCGGCACCGACCTGTGGGCTTACCGCGGCGAATCGCCGCGCCGGCCCGGCCAGCGCCTCGGCCACGAGTTCCTCGGCACCGTGACCGACACCGGGCCCGAGGTGACCGCGATCCGCCCCGGCGACCTCGTCCTCGCCCCGTTCGCCTGGTCCGACGGCCGCTGCGCCGCGTGCGCCGACGGCCTGCCCACCTCATGCGTGAACGGCGGCCTGTGGGGGGCGGTAGGCGCCGACGGCGCCCAGGGCGAGGCCGTCCGGGTTCCCTACGCGGACGCCACCCTGGTCCGCCTCCCGTCCCACGCCGCCTCCGACGACCGGCTCCTCAACGCCCTGCTCGCGCTCTCCGACGTCATGGGCACCGGCTACCACGGCGCGGTGTCCGCCGACGTCCGCCCCGGCGCGGCCGTCGCCATCATCGGTGACGGCGCCGTCGGCCTGTGCGCCGTCCTCGCCGCCCGCATGCTCGGCGCCGAGCAGATCATCGCACTCGGCCATCATCCCGCCCGCCTCGACCTGGCCCGCTCGTTCGGCGCCACCGCCGTCGTCACCCGGCGCGGCGAGGCCGCCGTCGCCGCCCTCCGCGAACTCACCGGCGGCCACGGTACGCACGCGACGATCGAAGCCGTCGGCACCCGCGAGTCCATGCGTGCCGCCCTGGACGTCACCCGCCCCGGCGGCGCCATCGGCTGGGTCGGCGCCCCCCACGGCAACACCGACGCCCTCGATCCGATGACGCTCTTCCTCCACAACATCAGCCTCCGCGGCGGCCTGGCCCCCACCCGCCGCTACATCGACGACCTCCTCCCCCATGTGCTCGACGGCACCCTCGACCCCTCGCCCGTCTTCGACACCAGCCTCTCGCTGGAGTCGGTCCCCGCCGCCTACCAGGCGATGGACGCCAGGACGGCGCTCAAGCCGTTGATCACACCCGGCGGCTGACCACCCTGCGGCAGAAATTGCGCGGGACAATCTTCGCGCTCGGTCGAGATCTGGTGGATGTTGCTCGACACGCCGGGCGGGGCGCGCAATCGGTTGCCCGGAAGCGAGATCGCAGGTGGACTTGGCTCGTTTCCGCAACGACCGCGGCACCGGAGAGAGGGTGCGCGCGGCGGCGCGTTCCCTCCCGTGAAAGCCGGTGGTCCCATGCTGTCCGCGTTCACCGATCTGTCCGTGGCATCCGCGCGCCGTACCCTGCTGTCCAGGGCGGGGCGCCTCGCCGTGGCCCAGGACCCCGGCCTCGGCGGCGGGAACCTGTGGCGGACGGCGCTGGCGCACAGCCGCGATCCGGATGCCACGTTGGTCGTGGCGGATCCGCCGATACCCGGCGTCGACGGAGCGCCGCGCGCCGAGTTCGGAATCGCCGCGCTGTGCGCGCTCGCGGACGCGTGGTCGTCCTGGTATCTCGCGCAGGGCGTGCGGCCACGCGACCGGGTCGCGCTGTATCTGGAGGACTCGTTCGAGGAGCACGCGCACCTCGCCGCGCTCGCGCAGATCGGCGCGATCGCCGTCGTCGTCAACGGTCGGCTTCCCGGCGAGGTCGCGCTCGGGCTCATGCGGCGCGCCGGCGCAGTGGGCCTCTACACCGACGCCGCGCACCTGGCGCGACTCGGCGGGGGCGAGAAAGAGCTCCCTTCGCTGCGATGGGCGTTCACCCGATCCGAGGCCGGCGACCTGAGCGGCGCCGTCCTGCCGGACCAAGCCCGGTACCGGCACAGCGACTCCGACCCGATCTTCCTGTGCCACTCCTCCGGCACCACCGGCGACCCGAAGCTCGTCATCTGGACGCACGGGCAGGGCACGGCGGGGCCCGCCTTCCGGCTGTCCACCCAGCCCGAGCCGGACGACTCGCTGCTGTTGTGCGCGGCGCCGCTGTCGCACGGAGCGGCCATCGCCGTCACGTTCTTCGCGTTGCTCGCCGGCCTGCCGATGGTCGCGCTGGCCGACCGCAGCGCGGCGGGCCTGTCCCGGGCGGCCGCCCGGTACCGTCCCACGACCGTGTTCGCGTTCAACCACGTCCTCGCCGAACTGGCGCTGTCCGACGCCGATCCGGAGGATTTCGACTCGGTACGCGACTGGGTGAACGTGGGTGATTCCGCGCACGAGGTCCACATGCGGCGGCTGGTGCGGCTCGGCCACCGCGACGTCGGGGGCGAGCGGGTGCCCGGCTCGATGTTCCACGACATCCTCGGCTCGTCCGAACTCGGCTGGGCCGCGTTGCGCCGTACCACCACCGCCGACATGCCGTCCGCCCCGCGCCACCTCGGCAGACCGGTGCCCGCAATGAAGGTCGCGGTCCTGCGCGAGGACGGCAGCCTCGCCGGCCCCGATGAGGTGGGCATGCTCGGCGTACGCGGCGACTCGGTCACCACCGGCTACTGGAACGACTCCGACACCACTCACCGCAGCCGGCTCGCCGGGTACTTCCTGTCCGGCGACCTGGTACGCCGCACCGCCCGGAACGAGTACTTCCACGTTGACCGCATCGTGGACGCGATCCCCACGGCCGGGGGGACGGGCCACTCCGTCCTGATGGAGGACACGGTGCTGCTCGCGCTGCCCGAGGTCGCCGACTGCGCGGTGGTGGCCGGGAATGACGCCGGGGCGATCGTTGCGGTGGCAGTGGTCAGGCTGCGCAACGAGGATCCGGCGTCCGGCCCGGACAGCGACTCGGACACCGGCCCGGGCGCCGGTCCGGCCGCCGGGCTTCTTGCCCGGGCCAACTCCGCGCTCGTGGCGATCGGCCAGCCGCCCCTCGCCGCGCTGGAGATCGCGGTCACCGACGACGACCTGCCGGTCGGTGCGACCGGCAAGGTGCTCAAGCGCCGGCTCCGCGAGAAGTACCGGGATCTGGCGTCTCATCTGGCCACCGCGCCGCACGCCGCCGCGGCAGGGCACGTACGGCCCTGGGCGCAGGTGGCCGAGACCCTGCGCCACCTCGCCGAGGACGTACTCGACGCCGAACCCGGGCAGGTCTCCATGGCCGACGGCTTCCACACCGACCTGCAGATGGACTCCCTGCAGAAGATCGAGCTCGTCACTCGCGTCGAACGCGCCTTCGCCGTACGGTTCGAGGCCGAGGAGGCCGCCGGGATCGAGGCGCTCGCCGACGTCCTAGATCTCCTGACCCGCCGCGGCCTGGTCGCCGCCGCACCGGCCGGCGGCGCGTGATGGACCCCGTCGAGATGCTGCTGCTGCGCCACGTCGCGGCCGGGCAGGGCGGCCGGACCGCTCTCGCCGACCACGTACGCACCCTGACCTACGCCGAACTGACCCAGGCTGCCTGCGACCACGCCGGAGCGCTCGCCGCCGCCGGAGTACGCCGCGGCTGCCGTGCGCTGGTCGTCGGCGACGACAGCGTGGACACCGTCGTCGCGGTGCTGGGCCTGTGGTGGTACGGCTGTGTCCCCGTCGTCCTCAGCCCGATGTTGCGCGATGCGGAGATCGCCTTCGTCGCCCGCGACTGCGCCGCCGAGCACGCCTGGATCGCGCTGCCCAAGGGGCGGCGCGACAGCCTGCGTGAGGCGCTCGGCCCGCTGCCCGTGCACGAACCGCGCGCCACCCCCGCCGCCGACGTCGGGCCGCCCGCCCCGTTCGTGCCGGAAGCGGAGGTCCTGGTCCAGTACACCTCCGGCAGCACCGGCCAACCGCGCGGCGTGCGCCACAGCATGGCCGGGCTCCGCGCCGTCCTCGACGGCTTCGGCGTTGTCCTCGCCCTCACCCCCGACGACACCGTGCTGTCGACCGCGAAACTGTCCTTCGGCTACGGCTTCGGGAACTCCGTGCTGTTCCCGCTGGCGGCCGGCGCCCGGTCGGTGCTGCTCGCGGGCCCCGTCGATCCGTACACCGCGATCACCGCCGTCCACCGGCACCGGCCGACCGTGCTGTGCGCGGTGCCCAGGCTGTACGCGGCCCTGCTCGACACCGTCGAGCGCGGCACGGTGCTGGACCCGTCGTCCCTCCGCCTCGCGCTCGCCGCGGGCGAACATCTGCCCGCCGAGCTGTCCGCCCGCGCGGCGCGCCTGCTCGGCGTCCCGGTGGTGAACGGGCTGGGGGCGACAGAGGTGCTGCACATCGTCCTGGCGACCGACCCGCAGGACGTCCTGCACGGCTCCACCGGCCACCCGGTGCCCGGCGTCACCGCGACCGTACGGGACGACGACGGCCGTCCGCTGCCCGCCGGCTCGCCCGGCCGCCTGCACATCCGGACCGCCTCGGCCGCGCTCGGCTACATCGACCGGCCCGAGGACTCCGCGCGCACGTTCGCCGACGGCGGTGTCTACACCGGCGACATCGCCTACCGCACCGAGGACGGCGACTTCCGCCACGTCTGCCGGGCCGACGACCTGCTCAACCTCGGCGGTTTCAAGGTCGCGCCCGCCGAGATCGAGGCGGAACTGCGTACCGCCGACGGCATCGCCGACCTGGTCGTCGTCGGCGGGCGCGACGACACGGGGCTGGAGCAGGTCGTGGTTCACGCCGTTCCCGCCGACGGCGTCACACCCGATCAGGCCCGCCGCGCCCTCAGGCGGGCCATCCGGGAGAACCTGCCGCCGTACAAGCGGCCTTCGCGCGTCGAGGTGCTCGCCGCGCTGCCCACCACCTCCACCGGGAAGCTCGCCCGTTACCAGTTGCGCGCCCCGCGGGAGCCGCGATGAGCGGGGACATCGTCGGCATGGGCGTCGTCACCTGCCTCGGCGACGAACCCGAGGCGGTGCACCGGGCGCTGTGCGACGGACGTACCGGAGTCGCGCCGCTGCGGGCCTTCGACAGCGCACTCTTCCGGGTCAAGCACGCGTACGAGATCGACGACCGGACCGTCCCCGGCCAGGACGAACCGGGGCGCGCCTCCCGCTGGCTGCGTGCCGCCGTCGCCGCGGCGCTCGCCGACGCGGGGCTGCCCGCCACTGTCCCCGACGTGCCGGTCATCGTCGGAACCACACTGCGCGAACTGCGCTCCGCCGAGCTGTGGTGGCGCGACGGGCACTCGCTCACCCCCGCCGAACTGCACTTCGGCCAGGTGATGCGCGACGCGTTCGGCACCGCGGAGACGCACACCGTGGCCAGCGCGTGCGCCGCCGCTCTCTACGCCCTGGGCATGGCCACCGACCTGATCGCGCTCGGCCTCGCCGACACCGTCGTGGTCGCGGGCACCGACGCCATCACCGAGAGCTCCTTCGGGGGACTCGACCGCGTGCAGAACCCGCCGCCGCAGGCCATACAGCCGTTCGCGAGGCACCGCCGCGGCATGGTCATGGGGGAGGGCGCCGCCGCGGTCGTCGTACGGGCCTCCGGCGCCCATCCCCGCCCCGCACACGCCTGTGTCCGCGGGGTCGCGATGAACTGTGACGCGGCGCATGCCACCGTGCCCGACGTCGCGGGCGTCGCCGGGGCCGTCCGCGACGCCCACCGCCGTGCCGGAGTCGACGCCGCCGACATCGACCTGGTCGTGGTGCACGGCAGCGGCACACGCCACAACGACGCGGTGGAGGCCGGCGTACTGCGCGACGTCTTCCGGGGCGTCCGGCCCGGCCCGCTGGTCACCTCGGTGAAGTCCGGCCTGGGCCACACCTGCGGGGGATCCGGTCTGATGAGCCTGATCATCGCCGTGCTGGCCATGCGGACCGGGGAACTGCCGCCGATACCCGGGCTGAGCGACCCCTCCCCCGAGGCTGGGGACCTGCGCCTCGTCGCCGGCCACCCGGCCCGTGGCCGCTTCGACACAGCGCAGATCAACGCCATCGGCCTCGGCGGCATCAACGCCGTCGCCGTCATCGGCGGGGCCGCATGACACGCGCCGTGATCACCGGCTGCGCGCTCGCCGTCACCGGCGTCGCCGACGAATACGACCTCCTCGGCCTCGGCACCGCCGCCGCACCCGAGGACGACGCCGCCCGCGTCGAAATCGGGCTGCGGCACAAGGACCGCGCGTCCCGGCTCGCCCTCCGTGCCACCCGACGGGCGCTGCGCGGCGTCACGCTGCCCGCGTCGGGCAGCGTGACGGGCACCGCCGTCATCGTCAGCAGCAACCTCGGGAACCTCGACACCGTCTGCGAGTTCGTCGACACCATCGGCAAGGAGACCGTCATCGGTCTCAGCCCGATGCGCGTGCCGCACATGTCCAGCAACGTCACCGCGAGCTGGATCGCCCTCGACCACGGCCTGCGCGGACCCAACATCACCCTGTGCAGCGGCACCACCAGCGGCCTGGACGCGATCTTCTGGGCCACCGCCCTGCTCGCCGCGGGCCGCGCCGAAGCCGCCGTCGTCGTCGGCGTCGAACCGGACACCGCGCCGGTCGCCAGGCTGCACGGCGGCACGACGCGACTGGACGGCGCCGTGTGCCTCATCCTCGAGACCCCCGCGCGGGCCCGCGCCCGCGGCGCCCGGCCGCGCGCCGAGATCCACGCCTACGGCAGAGCCGCCGACCGCGCCGAGGCCGTTCACCGCGCGACCCGAACGTGGCGGGGCCCCATCGGACTGCGGCTCGCCGGGGGGCCGGGTATCGGCATCGCGGCCGACGCGGTCGATCTCCCCGCGGGTCCGGGTACCGGCCACGCGGCCAGCACAGTCGATCTCACCGCCCGGCTCGGCCGCTGCTCCGGCGCGCTCGGTGTCCTGCAGTGCGCCGCCGCTCTCGCCTGGCTCGACCGGCCCGGCCACGACGCCGTGCTCGCGGTCGCCGGCGACGACGGCACCGGCGACCGACCCGACGGGGAAGGCGATCCGAGCGCGGTGGCCGCCGTGCTGCTCACCCGGCCTGCCGAGAACGTGCCGCCTCGGCCCGCCGGCGACGTCACGTACGGGAACGGCTTCGGAGGTGATCGGCATGATGGTGCCTGATCGGCGTCGTGCGGTGCTGACCGGGCTTGGTGCCGTCTCCTGCCTGGGCGCGGGCGCCGAGGCTCACTGGGCCGGTCTGCTCGCGGGTGGAGCGGCGCCCCGCGAGGTCGATCTGCCGTACATGCACATGCGGGCCAGGCGTATGTACCTGACACCACCTTCCGCGATCCCCGCCGACCCCGGCACCCACGCCGGGATCCCGCTCGGCCCGGCCCCGCGTATGGCGGTCGCGGCCGCACGTGAAGCACTCGCGGACGCCGGCATCGGCCGCGGCGACACCGTACGCATCCCCGTCGTGATGGGCGTCGAGATGGGCAACGCGAGCGTTCAGGAAGAGCAGCGCGGCGCGGGCGGCACCCCGCCGTGGACCCCGCTCGCGGTCACCGCCGCGGTCGTCGCCGAGGCGGTCGGCTCGCGGGCGGGCACCGCCGGCTTGGGCAACGCCTGCGCCGCGGGCGGCTACGCGCTCGGCGTCGCGCTGGACGTCATCCGTGCCGGCGAGGCCGACGTGGTGCTCGTCGGCGGCGCGGAGGGCATCACCCGGGTCGGCATGGCCGGGTTCGACCGGATCCGGGTGACCGATCCGTACGGCTGCCGGCCGTTCGCCCGCGACCGGGCGGGCACCGTGTTCGCCGACGGCGCCGCGTTCGCGGTCCTCGAATCCGCCGCCCACGCCGCATCGCGGGGAACCCGGCCGTACGCGGAGCTCGGCGCCGCCGCCTGGAGCTGCGACGCCTACCACCACCCCACCGCCCCGGAGCCCGAGGCGGTGCAACTGGTCCGGGCCATGCGGAACGCGCTCGCCGACGCCGGAGTCCGGCCGGAGCAGGTGGGCTGTGTGCTGCCGCACGCGACCGGCACCCCCGTCAACGACGCGGTGGAAAGCCGGGCACTACGCCGCGTTTTCGGCGATTCCTCCGGCCGTCCACCGGTGTTCGCGCTCAAGGCGCTCATCGGCCACACCTCGGGGGCCGCGGGCATGTTCGCGTGCCTGACCGCGGCGCTCATCGCCTTCCGGGCCCGGATCCCGGCCAACGCGCCCCTGGACCAGGACCCGGAGTGCGACGTGTGGCTGCCGCAGGACGGGCCCGTACCGCTGAACCGGCCGGCCGTGCTCGTCAACTCGTGCGCGACCGGCGGAATCAACGCCTCGTTCGTGCTCTCGCGGGTGGGAGACCCGGCATGAACGCCCCGGTCCGCGTACGCGTCCTCGGCCTCGGGATGATCGCCCCCGGCGCCCTCCGGCCGGCCCGCGCCCTCGAACCTCCCGTGGAACCGTTTCCCGGCTGGTTCGACGCCGAGGCGCTGCTCCCCGGCCGCGGCTACCGGAAACTGCCGCCGGCCTGCCGGTACCTGCTCGCTGCGGCCCGCTCGGCACTCGACGACACCGGTACGTGGTTCGCCGGCCTCCCACCACAGGACCGGGCGGCCGTGATCGGCGGCAACAACGCGGGAGCCGCGCTCCAGGACGACTTCGACCGTACCGTCATCGCCACGGGGGCGGCGGATCTGTCCCCGGCGCGCGTACCGTACATGGCGCTGAGCATGTTCGGCGGCCGACTGGCCCCGGAACACGGGCTGCAGGCATTGGTCCTGACCACCAACTCCCCGGCGGTCGCCGGACTGGAGGCCGTACAGACGGCGGCGCGCGCACTGGCCGCCGGGCGTGCCACGGCTGTGCTCGCGGGCGCCGTCGAAGACCGGCCCGCGCCCGTCCAGGGCGGTGGGTCCGCGCACGACCTCGGCGCCGCCGTGCTCGTGTGCGTACAGGAAGGTGTTCCGGTCGCCGGAGAACGGGCGTACGGCCACTGCTCCGTGCGCGGCGCGTTCGTCGGCGCGGCGGGCGGGGTGCCCGAGACCTCCGACGTACTCGACCCGCTGTGGAAGGAACTCCTCGCCGACGGCCGGCCGGTCGCGCGCATCGACGCCGTGCTCGACGACTCGCCCGCGGGAGCGGCGGTCGCCGGGTGGCTGGCCGCACGCGCGGGCGACCGCGCCGTCACCATCCTCACCCGGCCGCCGGGCAGCGGATCCCTCGCACCGCTGCGCCGCGTGGTCGGCCGGATGGCGGCCGGTACGGCCGAGCGGGCCGTGGTGCTCGCCGTGTCCACGCACGGCCACGTCTCGATCGCCGACGTGCTCCCTGGCACGGCGAACCCTTACACATCCACCGAACAGGCATCACCGACCCCGAAAGGCAGGACCCCATGGCAACCCTGATCCCCACCCGCGACGAGCTGCGCGACTTCTTCGCCGAAGAGCTCGAACTCCCGGCCGACGTCGTCGGCTACGAGAGCGACTTCGAGGCCGACCTCGGCGTCGACTCGCTCGCCACCATGGAGATCCTCGTGCAGTTGGAGAAGAAGTACAGCATCCGTCTGGAGGAGTCCGAGTTCGCCGGTCTCACCTCCGTGAACGCCGTCCACGCCTTCCTCGCCGACCGGCTCGAAGCGGCGTGAGCATGACGGGCGCCCACCGCCCGGTCGCCATCGTGACCGGGGGATCACGTGGCATCGGCCGCGCTGTCGTGACCCGCCTGGCCGCCGACGGGTTCGACGTCGCGTTCTGCTACCGCACCCGTAAGGACGCCGCGGAGGAGGTGGCGGCCGAGGCCGGGGCGGCGGGTGCCCGCGTGCTCGCGTACGAGGCCGACGTCGCGTCCGCCGACCAGGCCCGGGCGCTGGTCGCGGCCGCCGAAGAGCACCTCGGGCCGCTGTCGGTGCTCGTCACCTGCGCCGGCATCGTCCGGGACCGGCCGCTGGCACGCATGACCGACGCCGAATGGGACGATGTGATCCAGACCAACCTGTACGGCACGTACCACGTCTGTCGTGCCGCCGCGCTCCCGCTCATGCGGCATGGCAGCGGCTCGATCGTCACGCTGTCCTCGGTCGCGGCCGCGCACGGCGGCCCGGCACAGAGCAACTACGCCGCGTCCAAGGCCGGCATCGTGGGCTTCACCGCGTCCTTGGCGCGCGAACTCGCCCGGTCCGGGGTGCGCGCGAACGTCGTCGCGCCCGGGCTGATCACCACCGACATCACCAGCGATCTGCCGCCCAAGGTGCAGGCGTCCATCATCGGGAAGATCCCGCTGCGCCGGCCCGGGACTCCCGGCGAGGTCGCCGATCTGGTCGCCTTCCTGGTCTCCGACCGCGCCCGCTACATCACCGGGCAGGTCATCGGCGTCGATGGAGGGCTGGTGCCGTGACCGCGTCCGCCACCGGCCGTCCGGGCTCCGGCTCCAGCTCCGTGGCCGCATCCGCCACCGGCCGTCCGGGCTCCGGCTCCGGCTCCGGTTCCGGTTCCGGTTCCGGCGTCGGCTATGACGTGATCGTCGTGGGTGCCCGCTGCGGCGGAGCGCCCGCGGCGATGTTGCTGGCCCGCGCGGGCTACCGCGTCCTCATGCTGGACCGCGCTCGCTTCCCCCGCGACACCCTGTCCACCCTGTACATCCACCAACCCGGCACCGCCCTGCTCGACCGCTGGGGCCTGCTCGACCGGGTCGCCGCCACCGGCTGCCCGCCGATCACCTCGGCCATGCACCGCATGGGCCAAGTCGCCGTCGAAGGCGCTCCCACTCCGGTTCACGGCGTCCACGTGGCCTACGCGCCACGGCGTTACCTCCTCGACACCCTCCTCGCCAAGGCCGCGACCGACGCCGGAGCGGAGTTCCGCGAGGATTGCCGGGTCACCGACGTGGTCGTCGAGGACGGGCGGGCCGTCGGGGTGCGATGGCGTACCGCCTCCGGCAGCGGCACCGACCGCGCCGCGCTGGTCGTCGGCGCGGACGGTATGCGCTCGGTCGTGGCGGGCGCCGTACGTGCCGAGACGGTCCGCGAACACCCGCCGCTGACCTGCGTCTACTACGGCTACTGGGAGGGGGTGCCGGTCACCAGGTTCGAGGCCCACTCGGTACGCGGCCGCTGGGTCGGCTGCCTGCCCACCAACGACGGCCGTACCCTGCTCGCGGTGTACTTCCCCCAGGCCGAGTTCGAGGCTGTCCGTCGCAACCTGCCCGCCGCCTACCTGGGCGGACTCGCGGCCGCGGCGCCGGAACTGTACGAACGCGCCCTCGCCGGCACCCGGGTCGGCCCGCTCCGCGGCAGCGGCACACAGCGGAACTTCTTCCGCCGCGCGGCCGGACCCGGATGGGTGCTGGTCGGCGACGCGGGACACCACAAGGACTCCATCACCGCCGACGGCATCACCGCGGCGTTCCAGCAGGCGGCGCTCCTGGCCGCCCACCTGGGCGCCGACCTGCCCGATCCGGCGCGCCGGCAGGCCGCGTTGGAGCGCTATGCCCTCGACCGCGACCGCCTGCTCGCCGCCCGCTACTCCGACACCCTCGCGCTCGCCCGGCTCCGCGCCGACCGGGTGGAGGCCCGGATCGCCGGGCTCGCGCACGACCCGGCGTGGGTGCAGGCGTTCTTCGACCGCGCGGCGGGCACCGGTCCCGACCTCGTGCCCGTGCCTGGTAACCGGTCTGAGGAGGTACCGGCGTGATCGCCGAACAGTACGGAATCGCCTTTCCCGGACAGGGCATCACGGCGCAGACGCTGCGCTCCGCCCTGTGGGCCCACGTCCGGCACCCGCTGGTCGCCCGGCTGCTGACGACGTTCGGCGCGGCGGATCCCGAGGCGCTGGACCTCGGTGACACCTCGGTCGTCCAGCCCGCCACCTTCGCCGCCGGCCTCGCGGCGGCCCACACGGCCTTCGGGCCGGACCACCGCCCACCGGTGGCGCTCGGCCACAGCCTGGGCGAGCTGACCGCCGCGGCGTACGCCGGATTCCTCCGTACCGACGAGGGCTTCGAACTGGCCGTGGACCGCGGCCGGTTGTGCCGCGACCAGAGCCTGCGCAGGCCCGGGGCGATGGTCGCGATCGTCGGCGCCGACGCGGGCGAACTCGAATGGCTGCGCCGGAGCGTGGTCGCCGAGCACGGCGAGATCCTCGACGTCGCCGGGCTCAACAGCGCCCGGCAGACCGTACTGTCGGGCGCTCCCGAGGCGGTGGCCGCGGCCGTACGCATCGCCGAGGAACAGTGCCTGCGCGCCGAAGTGCTGCCGATACCCGGCGGTTTCCACAGTCCGCTGATGATGGACGCCGTCCCGGCGTGGCGGCGCCGTCTGGAGTCTGCGGACTTCCGCCCGAGTACGACCCGATTCGTCTCCGCGATCGACGTACGACCGCACACCGACCCGGTCCAGGTCCGAGAACAACTCGCGCGCGGCCTGGTGCTCCCGGTGCGCTGGCACGAGGCCGTGCGTACGGTACGGGACCTCGACGTGCCCGGCCTCGTCGACGCCGGACCGGGTACGACCCTGCTCAAACTCGGACGCCGCGCCCGCATCCTCAAGTTCACCGGCCTCGGCGCGCTGCCCGAACCGGTTCCACCCGGGTGAAGGCGGCCCGCTGAGCACCGCCGTTCGACCACGTGACCCACAAGCGGACCAGCCCCGCCTGCCGCGCGACCGAAGGGCGCCCATGCACCACCACGATCCCACCGCGGATGCCGTGCTCGACCCCGGCATCGTCCCCGACGGCACCGCATCCGCCGCCGGACCGGCCCGCCACGTGCTGCTCACCGGCGCCACCGGCTTCCTCGGCGCGTTCCTGCTCCGCGAGCTCCTCGACCGCGCCGACGCCGACGTGTGGTGCCTGGTGCGCGCCGACAGCGACCACCACGCGGCGTCCCGCCTGCGCGAGGCCATGCGGCGCTATCTGATCTGGGACGACCGGTCGGCCGGGCGCGTCATCCCGGTCGCCGGAGACCTGACCGCGCCCGGCCTCGGCCTGACGCCCGCCCGCTGGGCGGAACTCGCCGAGCGGATCGACGCCGTGCAACACGCCGGCGCCCAGGTCGGCCACGCCGCACCGTACGCCGCGCTGCGGGCGGCCAACGTGTACGGCACCCAGGAGATCATCCGGTTGGCCTGCGAGCGCCGCGGCAAGCCGCTCAGCTTCATCTCCACCGCCGCCGTACCGGGTGATCCGGCGGACCGTACCGCGGCACCTCCTCCGCCGGGGCGCCCGGGCGGAGGCTATGTCACCGGCAAATGGGTCGCCGAGCGCCTGGTCCGGCAGGCCGGCGACCGCGGGCTGCCGGTACGGATCCACCGCCCCGGCCGCATCAGCGGCCACTCCGTCACCGGAGCCTGCCAACTCGACGACGGAATATGGCACTTCGTACGAGCCATCGCCCTGCTCGGCCTGGCCCCCGTCGTCGCGGCGCCCGACGGCGGCGGCCCCGCGGTGTCGTTCTCGCCGGTCGACTACGTCGCCCGCGCCATCGTCCACATGTCCGCGCAGGACGCTGGACCGGCCCCGCTGCGCTACCTGGTCAACCATTCCCGCATGCCGCTGAGCGACCTGATCGGCCACGTGGCCAAGCGGTACGCCGTCTCCTACGTCTCGTGCGAAACCTGGCTCGAACGCCTGTGGCAGGCACGGCACCGGCACGACGGCGCGCTGCTCAAGGCCGGCGTCCTGGTGAAGTACTACCGGGCGCTGCTCACCGGAACCGGCCGCCCGCCGACCGCCGACGACCGGAACACCGTACGGGACCTGGCCGGAACCGGCATCACCTGCCCGCCCCTGGACGGCGCCCTCATCGGGGTGTACCTCGACTACTTCCAATCAGCGGGCTTCCTCCCGGTACCGCCGACACACCTGAACCGAGAGTGCGGGATTTGGCGGTAGTGACCTGCAGCGGCAGCCACTCGGTCGATCAGTGGGTACGGCGGCGGGGCGCCAGGACCTCGGTGACCTTGGCGATGGCTTCGGCACCGGGGTTGACGTAGCGCATGGCCGTGCGCGGGTTCTTGTGGCGGGTCCTGCCCATGATGAGCCGCAGCGGGATCTCGGCCTCGCCGAGGGGGGTGGCGGCGCTGTGGCGCAGCTGGTGCAGATCCAGCCCGGCGTACTTGTCCAGCAGGACGCAGGCACGATCGTCACCGAGCCGGGCCCGGCCGGTATGCGGGCAGATGTCGCCGGCGGCGAGCCGCCGAGCCGGGACCACCCCCCGCCAGTCCACGCAACCGAGAGTGTGGTGCAGGACCGCTGACGAATCGAGGTCAGTAGGCGAGTTCTCCGATGCCGCCATCGACGCGCAGGACGGTGCCGGCGGTGTAGGCGGACTCGTCAGAGGCCAGGTAGACAGCCGCCTTTGCCAGCTCGGTGGCGGTGCCGATGCGATGCAGGGGCACGGTCCGCCGAAGCTCGGCGTACAGGGCGGCCTGCCGCTCGGGGCCGAGTGAGGCGAACGTGTCCGTGAGGGTCGGCCCCGGGCTCAGCCCGTTGACGCGGACGCCCCGCTCCTTCAGCTCGTAGGTCAGCCCGCGCGACAGGGACAGCAGGCCGGCCTTGGCGGCGCCGTAGACCGCCGCGTTCCCGTGCCCGATGAAGGCGGAGACGGAGCCGACGAGGATGACGGACGCCTGCCGGGACAACAGCGGCAGCAGGGCCTTGATCAGGAAGAACGGCCCCTTGAGGTTGGTGGCGACGAGCCGGTCGAACGCCTCCTCGGTCCATTCCTCGATCGGCAGGTGGGTGACGTCGGCGGCGTTGCTCATCACGACGTCGAGCCGCGGCCACTCCTGCCGCAGCCGCGCCGCGAGCGCCGCCTGGCCGGGCACGTCGCCGGCGTCGGACAGCACGGGCAGCACCCGGCCGCCCAGCCGCCGGGCGGCCTCCTCCAGACGTTCGCGCGAGCGGCCGGTGATCGCGACGGCCGCTCCCTCGGCGAGGAACTCGCGGGCGGTCTCGAACCCGATGCCGCTCGTCCCTCCCGTGATCAGGGCGTACTTGCCCTCAAGACGACCCATTGACGTCAATCTCCTCACTCGCGCCCGAGCGCGTGGTTCTGGTAACGGTGGTTGTGCAGAGGGACCGGAGCGCGCCCCGGGTCAGATGGCGGTGCGGCCTCCGTCGGCGGCCACGACGGCGCCGGTCACGTAGCCGGCCTGGTCGCCGGCGAGGAAGGCGATCACCTGGGCGACCTCGGCCGGGTCGGCGGCGCGCTTCAGGGCGGTCGTCAGCCCCATGCCGCCGAGGTCCGGGCCCATGGCCGCCACCACCTTTGAGGTGGTCATCGGGCCAGGCGCCACGGCGTTGACGCGCACGTTGGAGCCGGCGAACTCGGCCGCCCAGGTGCGGGTCAGCGACTCCAGCGCCGCCTTGGTGGCGCCGTAGACCGCCATCGCCGGCATGCCCAGGGCGGCCGCGGTGGAGCTGACGTTGACGATGCTGCCGCCCCCGCCTGCGGCCATCTTCGGCGCGAGCCGGGCCACCAGGACGAACGGCGCGCGCACGTTGACCGCGAAGGCGGCGTCGTAGCCGGCGAGGTCCTGGTCGGCGGTCGCGCTGAACGGGACGACGCCCGCGTTGTTGACAAGGATGTCCACCGCCCCGGCGTCATCGGCCAGCCGTTGCACGGCCTGCGGGTCGGCCAGGTCGGCGGGGATGAAGCGCACGGTGCCGGCCGCACTCGCCCGCACGTCATCCACGACCTGGGCGCCACGATCCGGGTCGGTGCCAGTGATGATCACGTTGGCCCCGCCTGCGGCGAGGATCCTCGCTGTCGCGTGCCCGAGCCCGCCGATGGCGCCCGATCCGGTGATCAGCGCCGTCTTCCCGTTGAAGTCCATGGGTCCTGCCTCTCGTCCGCCGGCGCGCTCACGCGCCACCGACTTCTGTGCGTTCGTTCAATAAGTCGCTCAGCCGTCACCGTACGGCATTTCGTGCAAGCGGTCAAAAAGTCGTACCCTGGGGGCATGGCACGGACAGGACGCCCCCGCGCATTCGACAAGGACCAGGTCCTGGAGCGCGCTCTTCTGCTGTTCTGGTCCCGGGGCTACGGAGAGACCTCCGTCCAGGACCTCGTCGACGCGCTGGCGCTGGAGCGGGGCAGCCTGTACGGCGCCTTCGGCGACAAGCGGCAGTTCTACCTGGCGGCGGTCCAGCTGTACTGGGACACCTACGAGCGCCGGCTACTGACGGCACTGGAGGCCGGGCCGGTGCTGCCGGCGCTGCGCGAGGTGCTCACCCATCCGGCCCGGGCGCAGGAGTACGCCTCCGACGTCGGCGTTCCGCAAGGGTGCATGATCGGCAACACCACCGCCGAACTCGTCCCGCACGATGCCGAGGCCCGCGACCTCGTAGCCCGCTCACACGCCCGCTTCACCCAGATCGTCGCCGACGCCCTGCGGCGCGCGCAGGCCACCGGCGAGGTCACCCAGGCCGCCACCCCCGAGGCCCAGGCGCAGCTCCTGCTGTTCACCGTCCAGGGACTCTCCCTGGTCTCCCGCGCAGGACTCGACACCTCCGCCGCGCTCACCGCCGTCGACGCCCTGATCGACGCCCTCCGCGCTTGATCCGCGGGCTCGGGGGCCCACCGCGCCGCCGGCCGGTCCGGATCGCTGGGGCCTCGACCAGGTCACTGTCCGTCCCGGGGCCTTGCGCGAAATCCTCGAAGGACTTCACCGGTGACGAACGTGCCTGACAACCTTGGAGCCCACTTGCTCAACGGCGGCGGGGCTGGTGGGAGGCGTCGCTTCGGTCGGGGCGGGTGAGCGGCTGCAACGGCTTCGCCGGCCGTCAGTCGCCTGCGGCCTCGCCCGCCGCCGCGCGGGCGAGGGTGTCGGCCACTGTTGTGCGGGCGAGCCGGGCCACGGAACGCAGTTCGGCGTCGGAGGCGCCGGCGCGGCTGAGCACGGCCAGCGACTGGTTGATGGCGACGACGAACACGGCCGGCTCGTCCAGGACGCGGGGATCGGCCGGTGCGGCCGCCAGCGCCCCGCGTACCCGTCGGCGTTTGGATGTCGAGCAGGGTGCGCACATGGCCACGGCTCTCCTCGCCGAGGATCGCCGACTGCGCCGCGGACTGCGCGATGAGGCACCCCGTAGGAACCGACGGGTCGGCGATGCGCGCCAGCACCACGTCCAGGAACGCCTCGATCGCGCGCACCGGATCGTCGGAGTGCGCGGCGAGCGCCTCCTCGTACTGGTTGCCGTAGGTGGCCAGAGCGACAGGCGGATCGCCGACCTGACCGACACCCGCAACCGGCTCGACTCTGTACTGGGCCGACCGCGGGCGCGGTGGTCTCAGGGGGTGCTGCTGGCCGTTGCCGCCGCCGCCATGAGGACGGCGACGGAGTCGCGATGGTCGTGCTCGTTGCACCCGAGGACGATGCAGCTCGGTCCGGCATCTGCGACGGGGACGCAGATGGTGCCCGGTGAGGCCGGGGTGACAAGTGAGCGAGGAAGTACCGCGACCACTCGTCCGAGTCTCACCAGTGGAATCAGTTCGGCGACGTCGTTGAGCTCCGGTCCGTCAGATCCGTCGTTTGATATGCCACGCCAACGAGGGAAGGTCTCTCCGTCGAGATCCGCGGACCTGATGCTGGAGCGTTCGGCCAGGCGGTGGCCTTCGGGCAGCACGGCGACGCGGTCCTCGACGTGGAGTGTCTGGGTCGTGAGGCCGGTGAGGTCTTCGAAGGGCGCGTACAGGAGAGCGGCGTCGGCTCGTCCGTCGCGGACGAGGTCTGCTCGTTCCGAGCCGGGGTGGAACATGATGTCGACGTGTCGGGCTTGCGGAGTCTTCGCATACTCCGCGAGCAGCGCGGACAGCAGTCCGGCGTCACCGCCCGGTTTCATGGCGAGGCGCAGTGGCCCGGTCTCGGCCGCCTGCCGGGTGCGCTGCACGGCGACGTCCATGGCGTTCAACGCGTAAGGTGGCGCCGGCCGCGAACAGCGGCACCGCCACCGCTAGCAGCACCAGGCGCAGGAGTCGGGTGCCGGGGTCGCCGACGACGGTCAGGACGCTCGACAGCACCGTGAGCAGGCTTGAGAACATGGCGAGCAGCGCCCCGAGCACCCTCATTCTCGTTCCGGCGACCAGGGCACCCACCCCGGCTGTGGGAACGGCGGCGGCAGCGGCGATGACCTTGGTTCAGGGCTTCACCGCGTCCGCCACTCGTCAGTGATATCGCGCGTGCCGACCAAGCTCACTCTGGCGAAAGCATGAGGTATTGATCGACCTCGACACCGGCCCGCGCCGCCGCCAGCCAGCGGATGAGGTCCGCGCCCATCGAGATGCCCTTCTCCCGGGACTCCTCAACATCGCGGAACTCCTGTACCACGATTAACGTCGCCTCCCAGCCCCGGTCACGGGCAAGATCGCGCAGCGTGTGCGCACCCCGGTCGCCCCACTCCGTCAGCCCGCCGAACACCTCGTCCAGCTGGTCCGACCCCACCTGCCGGCCGAGTGCGAGGGTCCATGAACTGAACCCGTACGGCCTGCCCGTCTTAGGGGACGGGCGGCCGTGCCGGGTGGACTCGTCGGGTGCGATACCGAGCGCCTGGGTCACCGATTCAGGGTCACCGTCATCGGCGACCAGGCGCAGGTACACGTTGAACATGCGCTACTTCCACTTGTACGCCGACTTGATCTTGGCCTTGCCGTCCTTGCTGATGAGCCAGTAGTAGCCGTCCGACCCCTTGTAGACATCGAAACTCGAGACCTTGGCGCCACGTCCGAGCTCTTCACGCTTGAACTCATGCGGATCGAGATCGTACCGCTCTCGCAACTCCTGCTCGAGACGCCGCTCCTTCACCTTGTTGAAATCGACGCTCTCCTCGGCGGCTTCCTCGGCGGCCCTCTCGGTGGCCGCGCAGTCCTCGCCGGGCCGCTCATCCTCGTTGTGGACGAGAACGTCCACCCCGCCCACCACGACGTGGTAGCTGTTCAGGCCGGCGACCGTGAGGTTGTGCACACGCTGCTCGCCCGCCGTGCGCTTGGTGACGCCGGCGACCCTGACGCGGGTCTGATCACTGGTGAGCAGCCACATTCCCCGTTCCAGATCGCCTGCTGGCACGCTTCTCGACCAGGCAATTTGCCCTCTGACCGGTGGTGTCCCTGCCGTAGGTCTTTTGCTTTCCAGACCCTGGATAGGTCGCCGAGGGCACCCGTATGCAGCCGTAGGACCTTGATGACGGGATATGCGGGATGATCTTTATGGCGTTTTCTCAGCTGAATGCAGCCGTGACGTGTTGCGCCATCCACATGGCGGCGCTCGCCTACCGCCGGCGTCGTCCCATCCGGACGCTTCAGACCAATCCGGGCGATTCGGTTGCTGCCCCGGATACTGCACAGTCCAATGGCTCCTACCTTGAACCGCCGAGTTAGGTCGACGCGCCCGAAGGAGTACCTATGACCCGGGAACAAGTGGAACAGGCCCAGCCGCACAACGTTTCGCCGACGAACTGACCGCCCAGCGCCAGGCCATCAGCAGGGGCTGCACCGGCGTCGTGGACGAACTTCGGGCGTTGTCAGCCCGTACGCCAGCCGACAGCCCAGGCTAGCCATGGGCCAGTTGGAGGGCATGGTCCCCGATGGCGTCCGCGCGTTGAAAGACGCATTGCACCAGGCCGAAGTCTCGCTGGACGTCATCGGCGAAGAGTTGTGGAACATCCTGCGCGGGGCCTGGCTGCCGACTGCCTCAGCCGACACCATCCGCCAGACAGCCGCGTGGGCCGGCGGACAGGGCCCCGAGATCAACAGGCGACTGGTGCTCCTGGAGCGCATGGAACTGGCCAGGCCGGAACTGTTCGGCGCGGGCAAGCCACCGATCTCCGTCGACGAGGCCATGCTCGCTCCCGGTGCGCCCCTGCCCACGGCAGGCAACGTATGGGACCGCATCGGCCAGCAACTCCAGGACATCTTCGACCCGAACCTGGTCTCTTCCAACCCGATGGCCGAGCAGGCCAAAGGAGCCGTGGAAAGCGTCGCCGGACTCGGCCAACTGGTCATCGACTACTCCCCCACCCGCGCAGCCACCGACTTCATGGGCTGGCAACGCAGCGTCAACGACCTGACTCAGTCCCTGATGGCCGCCATCCAGAATCCAGCCGAATTCGGCAAGGCACTACTGGACTGGGACACCTGGGCCTCCAACCCCGACCGAGCCTTCGGCCGCCTCATCCCCGACATCCTCGCCGCCATCGCCTCCACAGGCGCCAGCAGCACCGCCTCAGCCGGCACCCGCGTTGTAGGAACACTAGGCAAAGCAGCTAAGAGCACGCTCCGCCGCAAACCGCCCACCTCTACCTCCCTGATGCCCGGCAGGCTTGCCGACGACGTCGGAAAGGGACCCACGCGCTCCGACGGCATCGGCGCGGAACCGCCATCCGCAGATACAGGCGGGACCGGCTCAGCACCTCACCCCGGAACCCGCTACGGACCGCTGAACCCTGGCCCACTCGCCGACAAACCGGATCTCATGACTACATTCAGAAGCAGCAGCTATTGGACGGTCACGACCACCAAACCGGTCACCCTCTACCGAGTCTACGGTGGCACCTCCAAGGAACTGGGAGCATACTGGAGCGCGGTCAAGCCCTCCGGCCCCGTCCAATCCATCCTCGACAGCGCCCTGTTCACAAAGTGGGGGAACACAGCAACGAAATGGGTGGAGATCCGAGCACCTCCTGGCATCACCTACTACGAGGGCATCGCTGCCGAACAGGGCGGCCTAGCCGGCGGCGGCAGTCAAGTACTCATCACACAAAAGGTAGATCCGAGCTGGATCGTGAACCGTGGCGAGTTCCCCATGAGGCAACATGACTGAACACTACGACGAGATCCATGGATTCCGTAGCCCTGGAGAGTTCGCCCGCTTCCAGGAATGGCTCAGCGCCGCAATCAAGAACGGGGACTTCGAAGAGATTCCCGTGGAGTCGCGGTACGGCAACATAGAGAACTTCGAAGAGAGATGGTTCCGTGATTTCACTGGCGTGGTGTGGCGCCTTGTCTCGCCAGAGCCGCCGTTCATGGGCGTCTTCCTGATCGTTGATTAGAAGACACCTTGATCTGCCCGGCGGCATGGAGTTGAAGCGGACCAGCACGGCCACCTCCGCAACCCGCTACTACACCCACGGCGACGCCACCGTCGCCATGCGCACCAGCAGCGGCGGAGTCTACTTCCTCGCTCCCGACCACCAAGGCACCGGCCAGATCTCCATCAACGGCAACACCCAAGCCATCGCCCAACGCCGCACCCTGCCCTTCGGCGGCCTGCGCGACAGCAGCGGCATCTGGCAAGGAGACCACGGCTTCCTCGGCGTCGGCATCAACGACAGCACCGGCCTGACCCACATCGGCTACGCCTACTCCAGCAACAACCCCGTCACCTGGAGCGACCCCACCGGGCTCCTGCCCCAGATGGCCTGTGCATCTACTTGCGAAACCGGCGACTCCTACTACAAGCCCGTCCCTGGACGACACCAAACCGGAACCATCGGCGGAAGCAGCCGTCGTGCCGCCTCCACCACCTCAGGCCCCCGGGGGCTTCTGGGACCGCGTTGTCGGCTTCGTAATGGGCTTCTCGGAAGCCACCGCACCAATGATGACCGAACCCTGTGAGGGTCAGTCTCTGGGCAACTGCTTGGAGAGCACAGGGATCTGGGTCTGGGGGCTCTGCGCCGGAAGCAATCCCCCGAGTCCACGTTGACCTGCCATGTCGGCGCATGTCCACCGCGTACACCCGAAAGCCAGTCAACAGCCCCGGCAGGACCCACCGGGAACTTTGCCACGTTCCGGTCTGAGCCGAGATCAGCACCAGCGGCGGCCATTGTGCGCAAGGAGGCCTGGCCCTCGCGCGATGGCACCCTGGCCGGGCACTTCCTGGGTCGCAACACATTCACCCCTGCACCAGGTGATCGGCGCGTTCGACTTGCGGCCGCGCGGTTCACCTGGAGCATCGGCTCGCACCGTTTCAAGGCGGCCGGCTCGGTGTAGCGCTTTCGGCCGGCGAAGTCGTCCGAGAGTGGCCACAGGCAGGCCACCACGTCGGCGAATCCCGCGAGGTGGGACGCGGCGCCGATATGCAGGGCCTCATCGGGCAGCCGGTCCCCGGCTTGGCCCGTGCCGCAGGCCGACAGATACGCGAACTCGGCCCCCCGCAGCAGCCGGCTACCGGCAGCGGGTACGCGGTCGGCCCAGGACGGTGACCAGGCGGTCGAGCAGGGCGGGGTCGTTGGGCAGCGCGCCGTGCTCCACGCCGGGATTGTCCGTCAGGCTGAAGTGATGGCAGCGCATGGCCCGCCAGGCCAGGATGGCGTTGTTGGTGATGTCCTCCTGGTTACCGTCGCCGTCGCGCCGCAGGAAGCCACCGGGGTCGGGGATCTGGCCGGTGGACAGGTTCGCCAGCCGGGCCCCGACGACCGTGGGCAGGCCGGAACCCTTCTCCCCGTAGACGTCCACGTCAGGGAACGACCTCGGATCGGCGAACCGGACGAAGCCGATGTAGTACGCGGCGATCTTCCCGGCCGTCGGCAGCCCCGCGTCGGCGAACAGGCGCGGATAGTCGCGAGGCGTGTAGGAGCGGCCCGTCGAGGAGTCACGGATGACGACCTCACGGTCGCCGAAGACCGCCGGGTCGGCGGCGCTCATGTAGGTCGAGGGGGCGCTCTGGTACATCCGCGCGCTGCTCCGCGCGTTCTGCCTGGTCGTGGGGTAGCCGAAGTCCTGGATGTTCTGCCCGGTGAACATCACGGAGTACATCAGACCCTGCCCCGGCATGTTGCCCGCTATCGGGGTGAAGCCGTGGATGTAGCGGTCTCGCCACGCCTGGCTGGTGTGGGTGAGCAGGTATTGGGCATACAGCGGCCCGTTGGAGTGGCCGACCAGGTGCACCGGCCGCTCGCCGTTGTCGCGGTAGGTGTCCTCGATGAGCCGGCGGGTGCGCTCGAAGAAACCGCCCATGTCGGGGGTGAGCCGGGCGTCGTACCCGGCGACCCGGATGTCCCGGTCGCGGACGTACCCGGCGGTCTCCAGCCTGCGGTAGAGAGCCTCGTAGTACGGTGCGCTGTCCGTGCGGCCGTAGTCCATGATCTCGACGGTGACGCCCGGTTGCTCGGCGAAGCGCCGCGGCATCGGCAGCGACGGATCGTCGCGGTAGCGCAGGGTGAGCAACCGGTCTCGGCAGACCTGGCTGAACCTGCTCGGCTGGTCGTTGCGGAACCAGTCCTGGAAGGTGCCAGAGCGCGGGCAGCCCGGCGCCGTGGTCTGGTCGCGTACGGTCGCCTGGAGCTTGGTGAAATGGAACGCGGGGAACAGCACGACCGGGGGTTTCTCCCGCGCCGGAGACCCGGACGGGCCGGGCTGGCCCGCGGTCAGCCCCAGCGGGACCAGCGCGGCCAGCGCACCGTGCATCCAGCGACCGTCAAACATGGCCATCCCTCTCAGCCACTCAATGTTCCAAGCGGTCGTTACCCACGATCACGTTCTGTGATACCTGCTGGTCGGAGGGGCGGCCAGGACCGCTCGATCGGCCCAGTTGGGCTTCGGCCGGACGACCTGACGCCGCAGCACAGCCAGCTCATGCCGGAGCACCATGATTTCCATGTCTTTGGACGCTTGACCACGTCCCAGGAGCATCAGGCGCCGGGCCCGCTGCCGGGCACCACGATGAGGTCGGCCAGCTCGGGTGCCCCGTCGTTCTCGACCTCGACCTCGACCGTCGTCCCGTTGGACAGGTGCACCGTGCCCGGCCCGTGCGGGCGCGACCATCGACTCCTCACCGGAACGGGGAGACGTACGGAGGGCATTCGCCGAGCTGACGGCTACGCCGCCGGAGGCGTGATCTCCACCGCCGACGACCTCAGCGCCTTTCACCGGGAGCGCTGGACACGTACGAATTGCTGACGAAGGAGGAACTAGAGGAGCTCAACGCCTGCCGGCCGCCCATGGATCCCCGCTACCCACCCTCGAGGTGTGCGAGAGCCAGAGTGAGTACAAGGCCGTCAAGAGCAGCTCGCCCGGCTTCACACCCCCACCTTCGGCTCGCGGGACGGGCGGGTCCAACTCGTCATGTCCCTCACCCTGGCCAGCGCCCACCGCGATCCCGCCATCGACCCGCTCGCCTCCAGGACGGGGGACGCCATCCTCTGCCCCGAGTAGTGACTGGCGACACTCGATCCGCTGTCCATGCCGAGCGAATGCTCAGGTGCCCATCCGGAAACCGGCTCCTGACCAGATGCGCCCTGAAGCCGACCCGAGTGCCCTGCGGAACGTGACCACATGCCCCTGCTCAGCAGGTCACGCTGCTCAGAGCAGATCTGCCGCAGGCGGATCGTGTCGACGCCGATGCGAATCGCCTCACATGATGGACGCATGAGCGAAGAATCGAAACTTCCGTTGTTCAACCAGCGGATGAGACGAGAGCTTTACGAGCAGCGTGTTCTCGTTCTCGACGGCCCTCTCGACGACGACAACGGGACACTGCTGGCCACGCAACTGATAGCACTCGCCACCCAGGACGCGTCGACCGATATCGCATTGTGGATTCACTCCCCGGGCGGCTCGGTCCCCTCGATGCTGGCGATTCGCGACATCATTCGCCTCATTCCCTGTGACGTATCGACCCTCGTGCTGGGCATCGCTTACAGCGCCGGGCAATTCCTGCTGTCGTCGGGGGCCCGAGGCAAGCGCCGCGCCCTGCCGCACGCACGCGTCCTGATGCACCAGGGCTCGGCGGGAATCGGTGGCACCGCGGTCGACATCGAACTGCAGGCCGGCGACCTCCGGCATACTCGTGACACGGTGCTCGGTCTTATCGCCGAGGACACGGGCCAGTCCGTCGAGCGCATATTCGAGGATTCTCTGCACGATCGTTGGTACACAGCGCAAGAGGCGCTCGACTACGGTTTCATAGATGCGATCGTGCAGACCTTCGACGAAGTCGCGCCACACAATCGCCCGCGGCCCGGATTCGGCGTCACCGAAGGAGTCGGCAAGTGACCACATATACGATACCGAACGTCATCGCGCAGAATCCTCGAGGCGAGCGGATCATGGATGTCTACTCGCATCTGCTCACCGAGCGAATCGTTTATCTGGGCACCGCGATCGACGCGGGCGTCGCCAACGCGCTCATCGCGCAGCTGATTTTTCTGGAGTCGGACAACCCCGATGCCGAAATACAGTTCTATATCAACTGCGAAGGTGGTGATCCGAGTGCGATGCTCGCGATATACGACACCATGCGCCATATCCGCCCGCGGGTTTCGACAACCTGCGTCGGACAAGCCGTCGCGGTCGGAGCCGTCCTTCTCGCCGCGGGTGCCGAGGGAAAACGTGCCGCTCTCCCCCACGCACGCGTGATCCTGCACCAACCAGCCGCTCAGGGGCGCGGAACGATCCCCGACCTCATCTTGCAGGCCGACGAGGTTGTACGAGTCCGGGCAGACATCGAGCGCATCCTGTCACGGCACACCGGCCAGACGATCGAGACCCTACGCGCCGACACCGATCACGATCGCGTGTTCACCGCGGCCGCGGCCTTGGAGTACGGGCTCCTCGATCAGATCATCGAGGAGCACTCATAGGCCCACGAACAACCCCGGCAAGCCGCTAAGCGGCCAGAGCATACGCCGCCGAGCAGACAGCACCCCTCGACCCGCTGGTCTGGGCAGACCGCAAACTCTCTGCGACAGCAAGAGTCAGATCGACCAGGGTCACATCCAGCGCGCCGGCGACCGCGGCGATCATTTCACTCGACGGCTCTTTGACGCCTCGTTCCATCTCGGAGAGATATTGCGGCGAGACTCCGGCGCGACCCGCCGTCTCACTCAACTTCTCGCCCCGCTGTTGACGAAGGTCCCTCAGACATTCACCGAGCACCTGCCGCCACAGCGGCTCGCGAGCCGGAGAGGGCTTGAGGGCGGTCCGATCGATCGCTGGACGTAGCGGCGAGATGGAAGATGGCTGCGGGATGGAGGAGGCCATACTCCACACCATAGATAGACAGCGCTGTCGAGTTCCGCTGGCTTCGCGCAGAGCGGAACCAGTCCCGGCCTCCTCCATTCGGCCTCAGGCACACCTGCGCGCTCACCACGGGGTCACCGCGGCGGCGAGCGCTCGGGTGACGTTGGTGAACAGCCACACGAGCAGAGCGCGCACCGTACTCGGCGCAGCGAGATCAGGCGGGTCGCGTGTGCAGGTCAGCAGGCGATGCGGCTGTGTGGATGCGGAGACGGGACGTCAGCGAGGTATGACGTGTCCGCGTCTGCCGGTGGACGACGATCACGGCAGCTGGTATTTCGCGGTCCAGGTACGCGGCCTGGACGAGCAGCGGCAGGGCGGTTACACCGACTCCGAGGAAGCGCACGCGGCAGGCCGAGCCCTGGCCGTTGCCGACCGCGACGGTGCAGGGGCCGGATGCACCCTCGGACAGTGGCTGGCACGCTGGCCGGCCAGCTAGGACGCCCTGCGTCCGTCGACCCGGCAAGGCTACGCCACACACATCCGTCTCTACCTCATCCCGCAGTTGGGACGGATCCTGCTCCACCAGCTCACCTCCCGCGACGTCAACGGACTGCTCGCGACGCTCGCGTCCCGCCCCTCGCCAACCGGTCGCCGACTGTCGCCCGCTGCCGCGGTGCGGATCCACGCCACCTTGCGGACCGCGCTGAACGCGGCGGTGCGCGCCCGGCTGATCCCCATCAACCCGGCCAACGGCGCCGAACTCCCCCACCCCCGACGACCGCATCCAGTCGTCTGGACCGCCGGACGGACCGCGCCTGGCAGCAAACAGCAGAACGTCCGGCGGTGGCGGTCTGGACCGAACAACAACTCGCGGCCTTCCTGACCGGCATCGCGCAGGACCGCCTATACGCCGCCTGGCGGCAGCCGCGCTACGCGGACTGCGCCGCGGTGAGCTGGCCGGGCTACGCTGGACGGACGTCGACCTGCAGGCCGCGGAGCTGACGGTGACGCAGCAGCGAGTGCGCACGCCGACGGCCAGGTCGTGACCGGGCCGCCGAAAAGCGCCGCCGACTGCCGGGTGGTGGCCCTGGACGCGAAGACCGTGCGGGCGCTGAGACGGCACCGAGAGCGGCAAGAGGAGCTGAGCGCGAGGGCGGGGACACGCTGGCGCTGGCCGCGCACACCGACCTGAAGGTGGTGCAGGCGATGCTGGGGCATGCCAGCATTGTGCTGACCGCCGATACGTATGTCTCGGTCCTGCCGGAGGTGGCCCACAAAGCTGCCCAAGAGACGGCGGGGCCGGTGCTGAGAGCGGCGTGCAAGCTCAGGCGGTCGCATGGAGGTCGGGACCTCCTCAAGGGCTTCGCCACCGGTGCCGGCATCGTGCTCGCCGTCCCGTTCGGGTGGGCGATCGTCGTGGGCTTCATCCTCGGAATCGTCGGCACGCTGCTCGGCATGGACCTGAACACCCCCTAACTGGACAAGTTCCTCGAGGCTACTTCGAGCCGGTGTACTACGGCCTGCCGGGCCTCGCGGTCGTGGTCGGGGGCGGCGGCACCGCACCTGGCTGACCGCCATCCAACTGCCCTCTTACGCCCCGAACTCGACCCCGTCGAAGGAGTCCGAGCCCACCTGAAGCGCTCCCCAGGCAACTTCGCCAAGAAACCCCTGAATGAACTCGCCCGCCTGATCAAGAGCGGCTGAAGAAGATTCAGTACCGGCCTCAGCTGATCAACGGCTTCATCGCCAAGACCGACCTCGACACCCCCCGTACTTCCGGCTTTGAAGCTCTCTAGCCCGTTCGGGAAGCGTCTCCCACGCTACTTCGTGGATCCGGGCTCGGGCTTGCCGTGCGAGGCATCAGCCCCCGCGCGCATTCGCCTCGCGTGAGCAAGTCCGATAACGGCGATCAACGCCAGCAGCGCGGCCTCGCCGAGAGTGTGCAGGACATACCGGGCCGGATTGTTGTCCACTATTTGCCAGGCATGGATGGCGGAGTAGACGAGCTGCACCCCTCCGGCAATAAGCAGCCAGCGGATTCTCGACATGGCCGCCACGGTGAAGTACGCCGCCCACGCCGGCCAGATCCAGCCGGCGGGGGACCAGGATACGAGGTGGAAGGCGAATATGGCGGCCACCGACAGCAGGAGGACGGGAACCGGCCAACGCCGCCGCACGAATAACAACGCGCCAAGAAAGAGGGCCAGCGCGATGACGTGCGGCCATGGTGAACGGATTCCCGTAGCGAGGGCTACGGCGACGAAGAGGACGACAGTGAGGCACGCCAGCCCCAGGTCATCGAGTGCGCCGGCGGAACGCGTGAGGAATGAGGGGCGCGCTGCTGGCGTGATGGACACATGCTCTCCTGGAATGTGGGGCCGGTGACGGCCCGGATGCACGGTGAACGTTTCACAGACATCATGCTCGGGAACGTGGCCGGGCGCCAACGCTCTTGGCAGGCCCGGCCACGTCGCTGGTCAATAGCAGAGCCACCCGGCCGTGGTGTGCTCGCAACACATTCCATTGCAGGGGGCGTCCCAGAACCACCCGCACCCGGTGGTCCTGCTGCAGCTGTAGGCACCCGATCGGCAGTCCGCACTACCGCAGAAATCCTCGGTCACGTTACAGGTACAGGTCGAAGCCACCGCCGCCGACGGGGTGACTTCGGACGGGCCGAGTTGTGCCAGCAGGTTGCCCGCCTCCTGCTTTCCAAGAACGGCGATGGCCTCTTCTCCCAGTGCCTTTTTCTTGTGCGCGAAGTCGACGGTGGACTCGTCCGCGAGGGCGTTTCTTTCCGTCAGGAGGCCCTCGGCCGTCGTGAGGATGCGGTCCAGCTCCGGAGTCGGCTTCGCATGCGTGGCGCGATATTGGTCGAGCTGCGCCAGCCAGAGCTGCCGTCGAGTCGCGGGGGACAGGGCCTGATAGATCGCCCTGCGGTGAGCCATGTCATGAGTGATGAATTCGTTGTACGTCTGGGGAAGCTTGTCGATGTTCGCCTGCACCCACTTCTCGGCCGCAGACGGTCCTGGATCGGCCATCGCCGGGGTCGCCCGCGCGGCGAGCACCGCGGCCGCGACTCCCAGCCCGGCGAGCCCGAGGAAGCGGCGCCTGCCCGGCGTACTCTGCTCGGGAGTGCCGCCCTGATACTTCATCGCGCCCAGCGCCGCCAGGAGCCGCCGGGTTCCTCCTAAACCGAGCAGCAGGGGGAGCCTGATTCCCATCGCGGCGCCCGTCCAGGCTCTTACCTCGTCATCCCTGATGCGAAGGAGGGTCGGCGCGTGTGGTGCGGGCCCTCCGAACGCGCGCTCGCGCAACTCGACGACGTCACACCGCGTCAGGGGCACGATCTCCAGGTTGTTGCTGCCGGACCTCTTGACCTCGCCGGCGATCTGCCTGCACCTGCCGCAGGAAGCATCGAAGGCCAGCATCCACCGCGAAATGCTCTGCTTTTCCATAAAGGCCTTACCTCTCATGGCCGTGTGACCGTCGAAAACTCATCCGTGCATTGCACGCGATTCTCTGGTTAATATCAGGACCGGTCATTACGGAGCAAGGGCAGATCATGGCGGGCATCCGCCATTGACGGTCGCGGAAAGTGCGTGATAATGGCTTGGTCGGGCGGGCGACTCCGCCGATCCACACGCCCTGATTACGCAGATTAAAGCGCTGAATCCCTGGCCGCCTGAAGGGGAAACGCGGATTTCCGCATGGCACCATTGTCTGTGAGATCCCGATCGGTCATTATCGAGATCGGTAACCGATAAGGCCGTGATTAAAGACAAGAGGACCCCGGCGCTTCCGGGTGTCCGGTCGCGTCATCATCAATTCGCGGGACTGTCCGTGCATCGGGCCGGTCCCCGAAATCGGGCGATTCTCCGTCCCGCCCGACTTCGGCTCGGTTCACAGCCCTTCAGCACGCCGTCCGCCACCCGGCCCGGACCTTACGACGAGTGAGTCTCAGCAGCCGCGGTCATGTCTCCCGAGCGCATGACCACTCTCGCGATCACCCCTATGGAGATGACCTGTCGTGCGCAAAAGCCATGCCCTCACAGCGGCGCTCGCCGCGCTGCTCATCGTGTTACCCGGAACCACGCCCGTCTCCTACGCCCAGACGCTGTCGGCGGAGGCCTCCGCCGGTGCGGAGCAGACCGACGGCGAGAGTCTCCACCTGGCCGACCTCGCCATCGACGTCGGCCAGGACGGGCGCACCGTGACCGTCAAGGTCACCGCGCTCGTGCCGGTGCCCGCCGCATCGCTGCTGGTCAGCGTGGTCAAGGACGACCAGGCCACCGAGCTGGGCGCGCCTGGGCTGGGCAACCTCGCCAAGGGAACCTCCGCCGAGAGGAAGGTGGAGCTGGCCTCGCGGGTGCGGGGAGACCTGGGAATCGTGGCGGTCCTGTCCAGCCGCGGGCAGGCCGCGGACTCGGCCTACCTGGCCGTACGAGGCGGCGACTACGGCGTCGTCACGGCCGCCGGGCTCCAGGCGCTGCCCGAGGCGGAGCTGCTGCGCGCGCGGGAGCTGGGCCGCCTGACGGAGGAGGAGTACCGCGCCAAGGCACTCCCGCTCCACACCGCCCCCGGCTTCGACCCCGACGCGATCAAGGTCGAGCCGCTCGCCCCGGCCAACAGATCGGCCGCTGCGGCGGCAGGCGTCACGATCTCCGGAAGGATCACCTATCGCGACCTGTGGTATGTCCAACGCGGTGTGCGCAACGCCCTGCTGGAACTCGTTCAAACGGACGGCCCGCAGACGTTCGAGCTGGGCAGGACGACAGACAGCGGCGACTTCACCGGCACCATCGGAGAATTCCCGGCCGGCCAGTACGTTCTCAAGGTCAGCACCGACAACCAGGTGGGCACCATCGACTGGGGCACCCTGAGGCCCTACTACATCAACTCTGGTACTCACACATGGTCTCCGGGCAACGCCTACTCCGGCGTCAATATCGACATCACCGCCAACGACGACACCAGGCGCGCCTTCGCCCTGCTGGACGCCCTTCGCACGGTCGGGCTCTACTACCAGAAGATCCGCCGCTCCACCTGGCACGACCAGCTCCGGGTGCGTTATCCGGCCAGCGGGTCTCAGTCGTACAACGGGCTCATCGAGATGGCCGGCAGCTCGGTCGTGTGCTCCACCAACCCGACGGTGTACTGCGAGGAGGACGCCTTCGACTGGACCGTGCTCGCGCACGAGTCGGGGCATGTGGTCGCCGCGGAGGGCGGGTTCGCCAGCAGCCCTGGAGGGGACCACGACATCTGCGATCATGCCTGGGTCGGCGGCAGGTCCAAGCAGGACGCCAACGCTCTGGCCTTCAGCGAGGGCTGGGCCACGTTCTACGGGCTGCGTGCGCTTCAGGACGAGGGAGTGCCGGCGGGCATCCCGAACTACACCCCGACGATCTACATTGACGCCCCGCTCGTCCCGCCCAACAGCGCCGGTGACCTGTTCTACTACGACATTGAGACCGCGTCTGCGGCACCTCCCGGCGCCGGCGCGCGAGTCTGCTCCCCCGAGGGCGAGGACAGCGAGATGGAGGTGCAGCGAGTCCTGTGGGACTTGTACGACTCCCAAGTCGACAGCAACTCCGGCGAGAACGCCGTCTGGGGTTCGATGACCGATGTGCTCAACGTGATGGTCTCCGCGACTCCGTCCTCGCTCTCGGCCGCCTACCAAGGGCTCAGTTCCGGCCGAAGCTGGGCGCAACGCAAGGAGGGCCAGAAGGTCCTGTCCGCGCACGGCATCGCCCCTGAGCTGACCGTCGCGAAGAACTTCCCGCCGACGATCAGCTGGAACAACGCTCCCGGCGGCCCGCCCGCCCACCGCAACAACAACTTCGAGGTCCAGTACGTAGACGGGTCATCGGGCACGGTCATCAAGAGCGTCGCGGTGGGCGGGGCGTTGTCGTACCAGCCGCTGCCGAGCGACTGGAACGCGATCGTCAGCGGCCGGTCGAGCCTGGCAGTCCAGGTCGCGGCCCGGCAGACGAGTTCGCCCACGACTGGCCCGTACCTCAGCGCGGCGGCCGTGCTCCCGGTCACCCCCATCAACGTCACGTCGGCGACGAGCTGGGACAACCTCTGGCAGAACTACGGCGACAAGAGCGGTGACTGGAACGGGGGCGACGGCGCGCAGTCCACGAGGCTGCCCGACGGCAGCACCGCCTGGTTCTTCAACGACTCCTTCTGGGGCGAGATCGGGGCCGACGGCATGCGGCCGCTGTTCCTCAACAGCAAGCCCCGCAACATGGCCGTCGTGCAGCAGGGCACCGGCAGTACGCTGAAGAGTTTCGGCGGGCCCGTCGACCCCTACCTGAACCCCAGGAACCACCCCGGCACCCTGGTAGCCAGTCCCCCGCCCTTCGACAACCAGGCGCGCTACCACATCTTCGGCGGCGACGGGATCATGTCCGGCAACACCCTGTACAAGTTCTACGTCGTCATGGACGGTCAATCCCCGTCCGGGAACGCCGGCTTCCCCGACTGGCCGGTCGGGAGCGCGCTGGCCACCTTCACCTGGGATGGCAGCAAGCTGAGCCACTCCGCCGCCCAGATACTGGGCGTGCCGTGGACGAACGTCCAGTGGGGCATCGCCGTGCTCGACGAGGGCGGCTACACCTACATCTACGGCGACGAGGACATCGCCTCCCCGCCCACAAAGTACCTGCACCTGGCCAGGGTCCCGCAGGGCGCTATCACCGACTGGAGCAAGTGGGAGTACTACACGGGAACCAGCTGGTCAAACCAGGCATCGGCCTCGGCCCGGATGATGGCCGGCGTGTCGAACGGGTTCTCGGTCGCCAAGATCAACGGCAAGTTCGTGCTGCTGACCACGGACACCTCAGCCGGCGCCACGACCTGGTCAGCGGTGGCGTACTACGCCGACCAGCCGTGGGAGTTCTCCTCCACGACGCCGAAGAACGTACTGTTCGCCCCTCAGCTCCCCTTCGGCCGGGTCCAGTACGAGTACCGCATCCACCCGCAGTTCTCCAACGGCAGCCGGGTGCTCGTCGGATACACCCCTAACACGCTCAGGATCGACAACGCGTGCATGGGTGAGAACGACTACGACGCCCGCGTCTATCGTCCGCGCTTCCTGAACGTGGTGCTGCCGGGCCTGTCCGGCTCCTCGGGGGCCCTGCCCACCACGGGAGCCCCGGCCCCGACCGCCTACCCGAACACGCCACCCGTGCCGCCGTCCCAGATGACCTGGCACACCGTAGACGACTCCTACGGCACGAGCAAGTGCGGCAGCACCCCGGCTTCGGCGCCCTCGCCTGCACTGACGGCCACGCCCACACCCGACACGGGGGTGGCGCTCCAATGGACGATGAGTCCCGTGGGCATGTGGATCTACAACGTCCAATACCACGACGACACCGCCGACCCGAACTGGAACAACCCGCCCGCCAGTGACCCCAACTGCAAGACGGCCGCTTCCCAGGGCGGGTGGTGCACGATGCCCTACCCCATCAGCGGCACACGCTCCTTCACGATGGAGCACCTGGTGGCCTACCACAACTACCGTTTCCGGGTCTCGGCCGGACCCTGGCGATCAGGCGGGAGCACCTGGTCGAACACGGCCACGGCGACCCCCGTCATCCCACCCCCGACCACCGCGCCGACCAACGTGAAGGCGACGGCTGGCCGCGGCAGCGTGACGATCACCTGGACCGACAACACCCCCGACGTCTGGTTCAGGGTCGTACGCAAGGAAGGCTCGACCGTGCTGAAGACCGAGTCCTTCCCCGCCAAGACCATGACCTGGTATACCTCGGTCGACGGTGACCCCGAACACCCACGCCAATACGAGTTCTGGGTCGTGGAGAACAACCTGGGCGGCGACGGCCCTGCATCGGCGCACGTCACGGCCACACCACTGCCCTGCGGACTGTGGGTCGGAATAGCTTGCGACCAGCCATGACGCCTGGGTCCGCGCCCCTTTCCGGGCGCGGACCGCCGCCTGTCTCTGGAGCTGACCATGACCACCGCCCCGCCCTCACCTCTCACCGCCCTGCTGATCGCCGGCGCGGTCGCGCTGCTGGCCGCTTGCTCGGCCCAGGTGCAGTGCGGGCCGTGCGGGGGGAGCGGCGTACAACTCCTGATGGAGGGGGCGGTCGCGGTGCAGGGGCGCACGTACGAGGTGTGCGACCGGCGCGGGGCCTGCGAGAAGGGCGAGCTGCCTGTCATGCGCGCCACGCCGGCCCCGGCCTCACCCGTCCCCGTCGTGTTCGTCCCGCTGCCAGGAGGTGCCACCGACCATTCGCGCCAGACGATCGACGCCATGATCCGCGACGGCGCCGGCCGGATCGTGGGACGCGGGCGGGCGACTTTCCCCGAATATCGGCCGCTCGAACAAACAGAACCATGCCACTGCTATGAGGCCCGTACCGATCTGTCCATAAAACAAAGCGCCTGAACTCGAACTGACTAAGCGCATAACGGACGAGCCCGCCAACCTGGCGGGGCACCTACTTAGGACATAAGCCGCAATCAACTCAGATCAAACGCCTACACAGACAGTGGCGTTCAAGATCGGCACACCTGCCAATGCTGCAGGTCACCATGCGGATCGAGTATTCGAGCCCCACAGGGGCTAACACAGAAGATCACCCGAGACGCGTTCGACGCTGTCGTCGGCGATGATGAGCAGTTACGGAAGCTTGTCAGGCTGCCGGCGTTGCAGGCCGAGTAGTTCCAGCGGATGGAATCGGGACCAGAGCTTGAGGGCGTGGTTCTGCAGACCTCGCGGGCGGTCGCCGGCACCTGCCTGGGGTTCTTGTCACACCCGGCCGTCCGCGACCTCAAGTTGGAGCCGCACGGAGCGCAAGTGTGGATCAGCGGGCGGGCAGCGTCCATTTCCCGCCTTTGCAGGCGGGCGGGCCGAAGACGAAGCGGCGTCCACTGGCCGTCTCGGCCACGATCACGTCCTCGGCTCCGTTACGCAGGCAGCCTCCCGACACGACTGGAATCTGGACTGATTCCCCGGGAGGGAGTTGCCGGTCGTAAATCGTGTCACCGAGCCATTTCACCGTCACGGTTTCACCGGTGCGGTTCTCGACGTCCACCCACCGGCTGACGCGTGGTTGGCAGGCGGTGAGGGCGAGAATCAATGCCGGGAGCAACGCCAGCCAGATAATCCTTTTCACGAAACCCCTTGGCCGCTGGACTATTTGTAGTCAGGAAAGCATGTGCCGGCGCCCGGCGCCACCGTACGCCGGCACATGCATGTCATCACGGCGATGTGGTGCAGTAGCAGTTCTCGGCGTCAGGACGCGGCAGATTCATCGCCGGCTTGGGAAGCTGGTTGCGCGGCTCCGCCGCCTTGCGCGCCTCCTCCTTGAATGCCTTCAGTTGGGCGTCGGTCAGCGGTGCCGGAGCGATGTAGCGCACCCTCTTGGCCGCCGATGGCGGTGCTTCCATCGTGCCGTTGGCGGGGATGACGCGGTAGCTGTGGTTCTCCGCTCCGGTGAAGAGATACCCTGCGGTGAAGCCGGGGTTGTGTCCTGCGTCGTCGGGTGTGATCGGCACGGGGATGCGGTTCCAGGTCGGGCTGGCCGCAGTGTGATCCATGCCCTCCAGCCAGTAGCCGGTGGCGGTGATGGAGTCCTGCCAGGTCAGGTTGGCTTCGTAGTGGTTGCTCGTCCAAGCGTCAATCATGCTGACCGCCGGTGGTGCGCCGTAGCCCGGGCGGGCGCCGAGGCTGGACCCGGGCATGCCGGCGCCGTACTGGTTGACGGCAGCGACGGCGATGTTGTAGGTACGGCCATTGGCCAGCCCGGTGTAGGTGGCGGAGGTGCCGGTCACGTCCTTGTTGGGCAGCCAGACGCCATCCGACCCCACGCCGTAGAGCTGGTATCCGCTCGCGCCGGTGCTGGCGGTCCAGGTGATGGTGACCTTCTGGTCGCCTGGGGTCAGCTTGACGTTGGTCGGTGCCGGCGGGGTCAGCGGATTCGGCTCGGCGGCGGCGACGTCGGTCGGCGCGGTCTCCGTCGTCCCGCGGGCCGCGGAGATCTTGAATTCGTAGCGGTGGCCCTTGGTGACCCACCTGGTGATCCAGTGGTCGCCCCCGATCGCGAGTGGCAGTTTCTCGAAGGCCTGGCCCGTCGTCGCGTCCCTGCTGTGGATGTAGTAGCCACTCGCGCCGAACACGCGGGCCCAGCGGATGGTAATGCCCTCGGGGGTCGGGGTGGCGGTCACCCACGCGGGGGTGCTGACAGTGATGTCCGGGACGCTGCTCGGAACGGAGCCGAACGTGGCGCCCAGTGAGAACCGGGAGGCGAAGGCGTCCGCGAACGCCTTCGCGAACTTGTACTCGCCCACACCGTTGGGGTGCAGCCCGTCGTAGGCGTCAGTGGCCGGGTTGAAGCCGGTGTTGACGTCCACGACGTAGATTGGCGAGCTGGACGTGGACAGCGAGGCCGCGGCGGCCGGCAGTTTGGCCTTGTAGTCCTTGATGGCCGGGTTGAGCCACTCGTAGCCCGCGAGCTCGGTGCGGTTGATGACGTTGGAGACAAGAATCTTGAGGTCCGACTTGCCCGCGCGGGCCTGGGCGATGAAGTCCTTGAAGTAGCCGATGGTCGAGTCCGCTCCGCCCCAGAAAGCGATGTCGTTGAAGCCGAGCGCGACGACCAGGTAGTCGGGCTTGGCCGCGGCCACGTCGGCCTTGATCTTGCCCATGGCGTCGGCGTACGTCCAGCCCCACATGGCATCATGATCACTGTCGAAGTTCCCGTCGCGGTAGGGGCCGTTGGACGGGCCGGGATAGAACTCCTGCGGCGGCTGTGCGCGCCCCTCGATCTGTGCGATCGCCCGCTGGTCGGAGTACTTGTCATACGTGCCGCGCCGAGGTCCGACGAAGTCGACCTGGACGCCCTTGGAAGCGAAGTGGTTGGCCAGGCGGTACCGCCAGGTGTAGTCGCCCTCACTACCGTGTGTGATGGAGTCCCCGACGACCATGATCTTGACGCCGGTCTCGGAGTTGAGCGACACGTTCCAGGTCACGTTGTACGCCGAGTCGACGGCGTCGCCGGAGTCTGGCACCAGGTCGGCGCGCAGCACCATGAGGACTCCGACCTCGCCTGGCTTGAGCGTGCTGGACATGTCACCGTTCGCGTCCGGCAGTGCCCAGCGCAGCGGGTTCATCGAGACGGTGCCACCGGTGTAGGGGAACACCACGAGTAGTGAGTGCAGGTTGGTCGTCTCCCACGTGGTGGATCCCGTAGCCCGCACCCGTACGCGTCCTTGCCCACTGGCCGGCGGGTAGATCTCCACGTAGTGGGTGCCGCCGGGGCCCATGTTCACGACACCGCTCTGGGAGGCGTTCCAGGCGGGCGCGGCATGCTGGCTTCTGGGTCGGCCGGGACTGCCGACGAGCCCGGTACGCCATACGTTCTTGGCGTCGGTGTCCCCGTAGCCGGTGGAGGCGCCGATGAAGTCCGACAACGCCTGTACGGGCGCCTCCAGCCGGTAGTTGGCGACCATGTAGCCGCGCAGCTCGTTGGCTATGCCGTGCCCATAGCCAGCCGTGACCTGCCCGATCGCCTCCAGCGGCAGCTTGTCGTCCATCATCTCCCACGTGCGTAGGACGAACTGGCTGTTCATCCGCTCGGTGAGGTAGGTCGCGAGGGGGGCTAGCCCGTACTGCCGGGAACCGCCCATGCCGTCATGTGTGTTGATCGCGCGGTTCGGCTCCGACAGGTAAATCCTGATTGCCCTGGCGTATGCGGCTGAACCTGGAGCAGTCGCACCGGTACGCAGGTAGACCTCATGCGTGGCCCATTCAGCCGTCGCCTCCATCCACCAGTTCAGCGAGGACAGATTCATGCCGAGATGGAGATTCGGCAGGTAGTGGTACTGGAACGCGTGGAACAGCTCATGCCGCGGCAGATAGGTGTACCAGGGTTCGTTGCCGATGTCGGCCGGGTCCGAGGGCAGGAAGATGACCGGACCGCCATCAACCACGTCACCGAACGGGAAAGTCAGTCCGGGATTGTTGTTGACATCGAAGCCGACGTAGACCTCGATGTGGTCGCCCGTGAGACCGTAGCCCATGGCTTTGTACTGCTGAGCAGCCACCGTCAGCGAGGCGACCATCTTGTCGATTCCGTCCGGCACTCCGTTCGCAGGCAGGAGGTCCTCCGCTTTGATGCCGTCGATCGGCAGACCGGTCTCCGGATCTTTTTTCAGCCCGTCGATCTGGTAATAGACCTCGAACGGGATGCCCGCCGCCGTGAAGGTGCGCAAGCAGTAGAACCAGACCAGGAACGCGTAGTGCGGCATGGCGCAGTCGGTCCAGCCCGCGGCCTGGGCCTCCGCCTGGCCGTCCGGCCCCGGCTGTGACTCCAGGCTCTCGACCCACTTCCGGGTCTCCGGGGACGCCTCGTCCAGCATCGACAGCGCGTGGGCGACGGACAGGCCGGTGGAGTGCGGCAACTCCCCCGTGGAGCGCAGCTGCTCAGGCAGCCGATCCGGCTCGATGACCTGCTGCAGCGAGTAACGGATGTACTCGTCGACGGAGATCTCCTTGCGAGCCCAGCTCCGCGTGACCTTGTCCTCGGGGCCGAAGTCGGGGCGCTGCTTGGAGAGCTTCTTGTGCAGCTCGCTCTCCGGTTGTTCCACGGGTTCGTACGGCTGCTCGGCCGGTGCCGCGGGAGCCTGTGACGGCGGCGGAGCGGGAGTCGGCGTCGTTTTCGCGGAAGCGGGGGTGACGGACAACGCGAGCACTGAGACGAGGACGGCAAGAATGACCGGCCAAGGGGATAAGCGCCTGGGCATGCGACCACCAACTGTGATGAACGGGGTGTTACTCGGAAAGGGCGGCGAAACACGCGAACGAGAAAAGGGAGCCCGGCGATCCAAGAAAAGCAGCCATGATGCCTGTGCGCGCGACAAGATGGCCCGGTCGCACGTGACCGAGGCTTTCAGAAGAATCGGGGTTGAATTTTCCGGCGAATCGGAGGGGCTGGTGAAGAGGGCTCAGGCTCCGGTCATCCGCATTCTGAGGGATACGACAATGCGCGATCGCCAGATGTGATCTTCGCTGATGGAACCCCATCCGGCAAGAGATGATCTAAAAATTCGTGTTTCCTGATCGGCGCAGGAAAGGGCACAACAGCGCCGTTGGGTCAAGCCTTTGACGCCGATGTGGCGGTGATCCGCCACCGGGCTGCATCCACGTTTCCAAAGGCCGAAACGGTGGCATCACCGAGCGGGGCGCGCTGCGCGCTCCACCATGCGGCCGGGTCCTTTCGAGAAGCTTGCCATTGCATGACGACGGCTGGATTCCTACGATCCAGCCAGCATCCGCAAGAAAGGACCGCTCTTTTGTCTGCAAGAATCAGCAGGCCTGCTGCCGGCCTTATCGTCACACTCGTATTTCTGAGCGGAATGGTATCGCCGAGTAATGCCGCAGGGTGGCGCGTTGTGATGTCTTACCATTGCACCGGCGACCTCGCCGGATCCGGGGTCGACCTCGAGGTCAGCATGGGCACGGTCGAACCGGAACACTATGTCAACGGAACGCTGACCGCGGACTGGTTATTGACGTACAAAGGCGCGACCCGGCTGGCTGTGGGAGGATATTATCCGGCCGGCAGTCGGCTCGCCGTCAGTGCCGACGTTCATCTCAGCGGCGCCTGGAACGGCATCCTCGGCGGTGAGGGCAGCAAGCAGCAGGGGCAACTGCAGCCGTACAGCTATCTGGCCCTGCCCAGCGCTGTCTCTAGTTCGGCTCTCCTGAGCAGGACCGGTTACCTCACGCTGGAGAGCGGCACCATGGAACTGGCGTTCATCACCCCCTTCGGGGAGCCCGGCGCGACCTCAACCTGCCAGAAAGTCAGCCAGGGCACGATCGGGCTGACCATCGGAACCGGCACCAACAGGCCGCCCGTCGCGAGCTTCACCCACGCCTGCGATGACACGACCATAAGCTGTACCTTCAACGCCTCCGGCTCCTCCGACCCCGACGGCAGCGTCGCCTCCTACGCCTGGGACTTCGGTGACGGCGCCACGGGTACGGGGGCGCGGCCGTCCCACACGTACGCGAGCCCCGGCGACTACCGGGTGCGGCTCACCGTGACCGACAACAAGGGCGCAGCTTCCTCCGATACCCAGGACGTGACCGTCAGCGGCAACGGCGGCGAGGATCCCCCTGTCGCCGACTTCCAGGTGAGCTGCGACCAGGTCTTGCGCAACTGCGCCTTCGACGCCTCATCCTCAGCTGATCCCGATGGCACCATCACCTCCTATAGGTGGGATTTCGGTGATGGCGGCACGGCCGACGGCGTCACGGCGTCACGAATCTATGCCGCCGCCGGCACCTATCTCGTCTCGCTGATCGTGGAGGACGACGACCACTTCACCGCGACGGCCACCAAACAGATCGCCCTCGTTGGGAGCGGCGCCAACCAGCCACCCACCGCCCGTTTCGAATGGATGTGCCTCCCCGTCCCCGGCTGCAAGTTCGACGCGAACCCGTCCACCGACCCCGATGGCACGATTGTCAGCTACACCTGGGAATTCGGGAACGGCGCCAGCTCGGTCGACCGGGTCGCCTACTACAAATATCCGGTGCCGGGCACGTACACCGTGAAGCTCACGGTGATCGACGACAAGGGCGCTCGAGCGGTGACCACCCAGGAAGTGACCATGCCTGCCGGCTGAGGACCACGACGTGCCGAGCGCGGCATGGGACGGCAGACGTCGCCCCTCCGCGCTCGACCGCCTAGAGCGCCGAAGATCGCTTGCCGGTAAGTTCTTTTCATCCGGCTTCGCGCAGCTGTAGCACCAGGATGGCTTTCACGAGTTGACCTGACAGAAGAGGGCAGCAGCGAAGTTTGTGCAGGATGCTCCAGGTCTTCAGCTGAGCGTTGGCGCGTTCGCCCGGTGCGCGGGCATTGGTGACCATTGAGGCGGGCCGCTTTGAGGTCGTGTACCGAGCCGGGCAATGAGCCGGAGGTCCACAGCGGTGTGCCATCGGGAGCAGCCAGGACCTGGATGTTCATGCCGTGTTTCTTGTGCTTGGCCGAGTAGTAGGGGCGGTCGGCTGCCACCCGGCGATGGGGATGAGCGTGCCGTCCAGCACCAGGTAGGGATAGCCGGCACGGCGGGCCGCGCGTAAGACCGTGTCCAAGCGGGGCGCGCGAGTGGCGAGCAGGGCGATGGCCTCGCGGAGGTAGCCTCAGGCGGTGGCCACTCCGACGCCGAAGCCGGCCGCAACTTCGGTGAGCGTTTCGTCCTTGCGCAGGTGCACGAGCACGAGGAGGGCCTGCTGACCTGGGTTGAGGCGCCGCCATGGGGAGCGGATCTTCTCGCGGTGCCGGCGGATCAGGTCGGACAGGTAGGACACCGTCCGAGATGACAATGGCAGCGCAGCACGGTAGAACAGCAACTCGAAGCCTCTGGTGGACAGGTTGATCTTGGTCGACGACCCTTCCACCAGGGGCTTCTTTATATGTCGATCAACGTGTCGCCGCCGGCGAGTCCCCAACCTGCAGTTTCAGGTTGGAAAACCCTCAGTGAGCAGTGTCGCACGAAATGAACACCCCTACGTCTTGGGTAGATTCGCTGTATCGGCATTCACTCATTCCTGGGGTGGGCGAGGGCGCCCAGATACAGCTTCGGCCGGCGGAGTCCTTCCTAGAGTCACGGACGTGGCCACGCCCAGACCTGCCAGCCGGAAAAACTACCACGTGCCTCCCGCGCTCGCCAGGGCGGGTGCGAGATGCTTTCTTCTGCGTTGCCGACTTTCGCCGAGGAGGGAAAGAAGTCCGAGCGCGCCACGGGCTCGTACCTTGCTTGCAGCCGGATCGCCATGACAGGAGGCGATCCAGGCGCTCACTGCGCCGCCGGACCGGAGTACGGCCGAAGGCGGGCTTGACAACGGTTAACTGCAGAACTGAAACTGCAGAGCTGGACGCCACCCAAGAGGCCGATAATCACTATTCGCGATCAACGAATTGTGTTTTGTCGCGGAAACTTTCTCTTGTCCTTCTCTATTCTTTGGCCGAGAATGGTGATCGCTGGTCAAGATCGCGGATGGTGCTCATGCCTTTTCTGCTATCGATACGAACCAGTCGGTGACCACTATCCGAATGCGGGGGCGATGGAACCGGTGTTCATTCGCGAGGCCGAAGGGCGGCTGCTGCTGCTCCTGGCCAAGGGCATGTCCGACCGCGCCATCGCCCGCTGCCTCGGCGTCAGCCTGCGCACCGTGGAACGCAGGGTCGCCGAACTGCATACCAGGCTGGGAGCGAAGAGCCGCTTCCAGCTCGCCGTCCTCGCTCTGCTGGCCGGCCTGATCGAGCCGGGCGCGCTCGGTCAATCCCACCTCCTGGCGCAGGACGGGTGGCTCTGCGGTAATTGCGTCCAGTCGAACGAGCGCGACGCGGAGAGTCGACGGTAGCCGACTGGGTGCGGTTCCCTCGGCCGATTCGGTGATCCAGGCGACGGTGCGGACCGTCGCCCTGGACACCGACACCGCCCAGGTGCTGCGCACCCACCTGCGCCTGCCGAAAACTCCATCCGTGCAGTTCAAGCGGCATGTGGTTCGTAGAGGGGCCGCCGAGCCGGTCTCGTCGGCGTATGTTCAGGTCGGTGATTCGCTCTGGATTCGTGATCGAACAGCACCGAGTTTGATGGAGGCCATGGAACCCGGACCGGTTCATGGCGATCCGTGGCACCCTGCCTCGGGCGGAGATCAAGCAGATCGCGGCGGCGACGTACCACCAGATGTGGTGGCCATCCGTCGACACGTGAAGTATGAGAGCGATCATCTGCCTGTCTGGGACGAAGGCGCAGGCTATCTCGACCCCGACGCAGATGAGGTCCTGTCCACCTGGGATGAGGCCCTCGACGACAAGACCCAGCGGGAGCACGCGGCCCGCTTCGTCGATGCCCTGCGCCACGAGCCGTGCTCGCCTGCCTGCCCGAACTGGCTCCGTTACGGCGTGCAGCCCAAGGGCGCCAAAGCCGGAATGGCTCCTGGCCGGTGCCGCTCCAAGGCCCATAAGCCGGAACACCTCGGCTATGCCGGACGCCGTGTCCTCGTCTCCCGCAAGTGGTCGAACAAGACCCTCGCCGAGCACAAGCAGGACCGCCGTACCTGGGTTCTGGAACCCCTCGGCCGGGGCCGACCAGCCGACTGACCCGCACCGCTACGTCTGGAGACCCATTCCTACCGGAGACGCGAACGTGCCCCACTCGCCTAAGGCTGCCGCGATCGATCCACGAGCGCCAGCGATGGCGCAACCACATGAACCAACTCCAAGCCCAAGCAGACGGACAAGATCTTTCGGCAACGGAAGGGAGGGCGGCATGAGGAAGCGCGACGAGCTGATGACGGTCCCGAGATCCTCGACGAACTCGGGGGAATCTCCCGCCGGACCTTCTACCGCTGGCGGGAGATCGGCAAGGCGACGGAAGGCTTCAAGCTCCCCAACGGGGAGATCCGGGTCTACCGTGGCGAGTTCACCGCATGGCTTGACACCCTCCGGGAGGCGGCGTGACCACGTCATACAGCGCCACGTACTGGGAGATTCGCCGGAACAAGTCGAGCAAGAAGCCGTCGTACGAAGTCCGCTGGAAGGTCGGCGGCCGGGAGAAGTCCAGGAGCTTCGGCACCAAGGCGCTCGGGGACAACTGGCTGTCCGACTTTCGGCAGGCCGCCAAACGTGGCGAAGCGTTCGATGTGGAGACCGGACTCCCGGAATCCATGCTCAAGGCGAAGAACGCGCGCGCCTGGTACGCCTTCGCCATGGCCTACGCGGAAACCCGCTGGCCTCACTCGGCACGGCCACAAGGCATGACGGACGCGCTGCCGAACGTCACCCCCGTACTCACCACCGACCGGCCGGGCCGACCAGATGACGAGACGCTGCGGCGGGCGCTTCGAGACTTCGCATTCGTCCCCGCCGATTGCCGGCCCCCGCGGATGCCCGAGATAGCGAGCGCCCTGCGCTGGCTGGAAGCCGCATCACTGCCCATCACCGCACTGGAAGACGCCAAGCACACGCGGGCCGCCCTGGAGGCTCTCGCGCTCCTCCTCGACGGCTCCGCGGCTGCGGCTTTAAAAGGGTCGACATCCCAAATATAGATAAAAAATATACTGACATGTTTTGCTGACTGCCGTTAGCAGAAAGCCTACTCAGGAGAACCAGCAAGTGACCGAGTCCCTCCTGGCCGCTGCCGTGTCTCCGTCAGCAACTGATCGCGTCCTGCTGTCGCGAAGCGCCCGCGCGGATGAAGGCATTGCCCACCGGCGTATTGACCGGCCACGCCTGCGACAGCTTTCGGGGGACAGACGGAACTCTCCAGCGCCCATGGTCGTGGTCACGGGGCCGGCCTCGACGAATCTGCATCCTGAGCCGGGGCCGAGCCGACGTCAGCGCTCTTCTAGAGTTTCAGAACCACGGGGATGATGCTCAATGGCGATGCCACTTCTCGATTCTGTCCCAGCGAAGGAAGGGGAGCGCGACGCCGCCCGTCGGGCCGCGGCCGGCGTGCGCGGAAATCCCTTGTCGGGAAGGCTGGGGCTCGACTCCGCCGTACAGGCCCGGAGGCTCGGGCTGCGACTCCCCGCGGACATGTCCTTTGAATCGTGGCGGAAAATCGGCGACCAATTGAGCGTGATTGCCGACTCCTCCGCCTGGTGGCTCGGGGATTGGCTCGTCTATGGCGCGGAGTACTTCCCCGACCGGTACCGGATAGCCCTCGCCAAGACCTCGCTGTCGTACAAGACGCTCAGAAACTACGCGTGGGTGGCCCGCAAATTCCCGATGTCCCGTCGACGGGACACGCTGAGCCTGCAGCACCATGCCGAAGTGGCCGCCCTCCCGGAGGACGAGCAGGAGATCTGGCTCACGCGAGCGGAGACCGAAGGCTGGCCGCAGAGCAAGTTGCGTAAAGAGATCCAGGCGAGCCGCGCCCGCAACGAGGACAGCGGCCAGCCCAGGGTGACCATCTCCGTTGAGGTCTCCTCCGCGCAGGAACAGCGCTGGACCGCGGCGGCGCGGAGCGCGGCCGTCCCCCTGCCGGAATGGATCGCCTGCACCCTCGACGAGGCCGCAGTTCGAACATTCTCGGGCTGTTGAAAGCGACATTCGTGGACAGAGTGGCGCTTATCTTCAGCGAGGCGAAAATGGGCTCTTGTGGGGCTTGGCGGTCCTGTTTCGGCTTGCGATGGGGACAGCTGTCCGATGCCGAGGTGAGGTCGGGCCGTGTTGTAGTGCGCCAGGTAGCGGGTGAGGGTACGGCGTAGATGGTGCTCGTTGAGGATGAGCGTGCTGTCCAGGAGTTCACGGCGTAGGGTGCCGATGAGCCTTTCGCAGTGCGCGTTCGCCTTCGGAGCTTGCGGTGGGCTCTTGATGACGCGTTCGGCAGGAAGTTACAGGCGGCTGGGTGATCCACGGGCCGGCGGGGTTGGCGGTGACGCCGAGCAGATGCGCCGGCTGCGGAGTGACGGCGCCGCAGTAGGTCACGAACCTCAGAAGGGTTTCCGACCGTAGCAGCAACATGAGGTCCCGCAGCTGGTCCATCGGCAGGCAGTGGAGCAGCCTAGCGAGGACGAACCGGTCATCCGGCGTGAGCACGGGCCTGGTCACCTACCGCTGCAACACCGTCAACTGGTGCCGCAGAACCAAAATCTCGATGTCTTTGTCGTGATCGCTCCTGGACAATAAGCGCATGCCCGCTTTTGCTGATACCGGTGCCGGACGCCGACGAGCACACAAATAGAGCGGGCGACAGCCGGCGGCCGGCGCCCGCTTTTGTCAGCCGACTACACGGTGGGGTCGGCGTGCTTCGGGGTAGCGGCACCGGTGAGCCGGACCGTTCCGGGCTTATGGATGACGATTTTCTTCATTGCGTAGTCGCCCTTTCTCCTCGAAATGAATGAATCGGCGATTGCCGTCACGAGAATCCGTCAGATCTTCATATCTGTCAAGGTCCTGATATTTCCTGGCAGCGGGTGATGCCTTCGGCCGCACGTGCCCACTCATGCTTGCTGCCAGCCGCCTCGGCCAGTTCGCGTGCCGCATGAAAGGCGGCGAGCGCCGCCCCCGGCGCGTTCCTGCCGTCGAGCAGCACCGTGCCGAGCCGGTTGAGCGCCTCGATCTGCCCCAGCCGGTCCCCTGTCGTCTCGAACAACTCGAGCGCCTGCTCCAGCAGCTTGATACCGCCCTCGGGATCGCCACCGAGATGCGCCACGAAGCCCAGCTCGCGCAGCGCGTCGGCCTCGCCCACCGGGTAGGGCAGCTCCCGCGCCACCTCCAGCGCCTCCTGGGCGCTTGATCGCGCGGCCACGAGGTCGCCGGTGCGGTATTGGACGACGGTCAGGCACGTGAGCGCGTTCACCACGCCCATCCTGCTCCCCAGCTCACGGTAGACGGACAGCGCCTCGATCAGCGTCCCGTAGGCGCCGTCGAGGTCTCCAGTGAGCTGCTGCACGACACCCAGGTTCTTGAGGGCATTGGCGGTGCCGAGCCGGTCGCCGAGCTCGGCGAAGAGCACGAGCGCGGCGCCGAGATGTTCGCGTGCGGGGGGAAAGTCACCGCTCAAGTAGTGGGCGAAGCCCAGGTTCTTGGCTGCCCGGGCCATGCCGGGCCGATCCCCCTCACGCTCGAAGAGCGCACGGGCGGCAGCGAAGGACTCCAGCGCTGCGGCGCAGTCTCCAGTGAGATGACGGACCGTGCCCAGGCTGTCGAGCGCCCGCGCCTCACCGAGACGATCGCCCAGTGAACGGTACAGCACTATCGCGCGGCCCAGATGAGCCGCCGCCGCGGAAGAGGCGCCCATGGCATATTGCACCTGCGACAACTCCACCAGCACGTCGGCTTCGCCACGATGATCACGCGCTTCTTTATACAAGGTGAGAGCCGTTGTCAATGCCATTTCGGCGAAACGGAATTCTCCCGCTTTCCTGTGCTCGATTCCGCGGTCCACATATGTACGAGCCGGTAACACCATGGACATTCTATGCCCTTCCAGAGATAATTCCTAAACTAAATGATCTAGATAGGAGAAGGTCGGCTGATGTCCCGAGCCGGTTCCCTCTGGCGCAATCGCGACTTCATGCTGCTCTGGGCAGGCCAGTCGGTCAGCATGACGGGCACCGAGCTGACGGCGGTGGCGTTGCCGTTCGCCGCCATGACCGTGCTGGGTGCCTCACCCTTGCAGATCAGCCTGCTGACGGCTTGCGGCTTCCTGCCCCATCTCGTGGCCTCGTTGCCCGTAGGCGCCCTGGTCGACCGGCATCGCCGCCGCCCCTTGATGATCTGGTGCAACGTGTGCCAGGCCGTCGTGCTCGGCTCGGTTCCGCTGGCCGCCCTGCTGGACGGGCTCGGCTTCGCGCAGCTGTACGCGGTGGCCGTGGTCGCGGCCCTCCTCTCGGTCATGTTCGACACCGCGTACCAGAGCTACCTGCCCACGTTGCTGCGCGGCGAGCAGCTCGTCGAGGGGCATGGCAAGCTGAGCGTGTCGATGTCGTTCGCCACCGTCGCCGGGCAGAGCGGCGCCGGCGCGTTGATCACAGCAATCGGCGCGGCGCGGGCCGTCACCGTGGACGCGGTCTCCTACCTGGTCAGCGCGACGACATTAGCGCTGGTCAGAGCCGAGGAGCCGGTGCCCGCTCCCCGACCGGCCGGGGCCAGGCTCCGCACCGAGATCCTCGAGGGTCTGCGCTACGTCCTCGGCGACCCACTGATGCGGCCGGTCGTCCTCGCCAACGCGCTGGTCTCCGCGGCGATCGGGGGCGTGTGGTCGCTGTGGATCGTCTACGTCTACAACGAGCTGCACTGGACGGCCGCGCAAACGGGGATCTGCATGGCCGTCAGCGCGGCCGGCGGCATCGTCGGCGGGCTGCTCACCCGACGTCTCACCCAGCGATGGGGATTGCCGAGGCTCATGCTCTTCGGCGTCGTCGGGTATGCGCTCGACCTCGTGCCCACGCTGCTGGCCGGTCCAGGCATGGCCGGGTACGTGCTGGTCACGGTCGGGCACTGCCTGGCCATCGCCGTCCAGATGACCTACATCGCCGCCAACCGGAGCTTCCGCCAGCTGATCTGCCCGCCCGAACTGATGGGCCGGATGAACGCGACCTCCCGCTGGCTCGCCCTGGGCTCCAAGCCTCTCTTCGCTGTCCTGTTCGGCCTGCTCGCCACCTGGATCGGTCTGTGGGCGACACTGGCGCTCGGCGCGCTGACGTTCGCCCTCCCGACCGCGGTCATGCTCGCCTCACCCCTCCGCACGCTGCGCGGGGTGCCGTCCCGCCCTCTCCAGGAGGAATCGTGTTAGAACTCACCGTCGACGCGCACAGGCGCCACGGCCCGTTCACGATCGCCGCCGCGCTCGCGCACGCGACCGTGCCCACGGTGGCCGCTCCGGAGCTCCACGACCTGGAGCTGCGGGCGGTCGCGCCGGACCTGGACATCCCCGTACGGCGGACGTCGGTCGCCGACCAGCTGGCCAGATCCGAACGCATCCTGATACCCGGCCCTCGCCACACGCTGCGCCTGGCCAACGGGCTGGCGGAGTACCTCCGCCCGCTCCTGCCCATCAGGCTCACGGTCGCCAACCTGGCCCAGGCAGACCCCACCGATCACGAGTTCCTGGACGTCGTCCGGCGTCGCCTCTCGCTGGACGTCATCGACTCCGGCGACGCTCCGGAGCCCGACCTGACCCCGGAGGAGCATGACTTGCGGGCGTCGGACCTCGAAGCGTCAGGGCTGATCCGGCCGCGCTTCGGCGAGCTCGCCTACCACCGGGAGCGGGGCGGCGATCCCGAGCTGGCGGCCAAGGCGCTATGGGACGCGATGGGCCGCTGCCTCATGGCCGGCTTCCACCACGCCGCGGCCGACCTCGGCGAGCGCGCGCTCGCGCTGGCCGGCCCCGATGACTGGTGGCGGATCGCGTACGGCGTGGCACTGGCCTGCTCCTCCATCGACCGTGAAGACGATGCGCGCAGGCTGCTCGACGAGGCGCGGCGGCGCGGTGTCGGGCCGAAGGAACGCGCCACGTCCGCCTACCTGACGGCGATGCTCCTGGTCCGCCATCACAATCCGGCGCGGCGTGACCCGGAGGAGGCGATGGCATGGATCAACGAGGCGATCATCATCACCTCGCTGCTGCCCGACCGGCGCGAACGTGCCTTCCACCTCAGCTTCGACCTCAACGGCGCGGCGCTGGTGCAGGTGCGGCGGGGGCGGCACGACGCCGCCCGTGACCTGGTGGAGCAGGCCATCGACCTGGCCGAGCGCGACCTGGCCGAGGGCGAGCACCCGATCCACCGGCTGGTGTTGCGGGCCAACCGCGCGACGCTGCTGGCCATGGCGGGCGAGCCGGAGCAGGCGCTGCCCGACCTCGACGCCGCCATCGCCGCCGACCCGGGCTACCCCGACTACTACATCGATCGTGGGAACGCCCTGCACCAGCTCGGACGGTACGACGAGGCGGTCGCCGACTACGAGACCGCCATGGAGGTCGGCTTGCCGCTGCCCGAACCGTACTACAACCGGGCCGAGATCCGGTTCGCGCGCGGCGACCTCCAGGGAGCGCTGGCCGACCTGTCCTACGTGCTGGAGCTCGACCCCGAGTTCGTGGCGGCTTACGTGAACCGGTCCGGGATCTGGGCGGCTCTCGGCGAGCACGCCAAGGCCAAGGCGGACGCGCTCCGCGGTCTGGAGCTGGAGCCGCGCAACGCGTACCTGCTGGCGGCCCTGGGGCAGGCGGAGGCCACGCTGGGGCGTCATGAGGCGGCGCTGACGGCGTTCCGCACGTCGCTGGATCTGGATCCGGAGGCGGCGACCACGTGGGCCGGCCGAGCGGTCCTGGCGTACGAGCTGGGCGACCTGGACGGAGCGGTCGCGGATCTGACGCGCGCCATCCAACTGGAGGAGAGCCCCGCCTTCCTGTTCAACCGGGCCGTGGCCCTGCGGGACCTGGGCGAGCAGGAGAGCGCGCGGTCGGATCTGGAGCGCGCGGCGCGTCTGGATCCCGGGGACGAGGACATCCGCGCTCTGCTTTCCGCGATCTGATGGAGGGGTCCGTGCACGATTACCGCCGCCTGCTCGACCGCCATGGGGTGACGTGGGGCGAGCAGCTGATCCCCTACGTCGGGGAGGTGCACACGAGCGCCTACCTCATGAACGGTTACGACTACTGGAGCGCCTGCTTCCGCCAGCTCGGCGGGACGCGCCGCGACATGGACGCGCGGATGGGCGAGCTCGACCTGGACGGCGTGGTACGGGACGCGCTGGGTGGCGATGTCCTGGACAACCTGGCGGCTCTGCGCCTCACTCCCGAAGGGCACCGGTTGGAGGCCCGGACGCTGGCCGTACTTGATGACGCGCCGCTCTCGACCACGCTGCTGCTGGACTCCGGCATGCCGGAGGAGGTCACCGTGACGGTCGACGGCGTCGCGCACGTCGTTCCGCCGGGAGGCGCCAAACTGGTGGCGATCACCAGCGCCAGCACGGTGATCGCCGGAGAGCGGATTGACCTCGGCGCGCTCGCCAGGCGGGCGCGCGCAGCCCGGGTGCGGCTGCGTGCCGGGTTCCCGTGCAGGTGGACCGTCACCAGCGGGGACGGGCAGGGATGGTATCCGCGGGGCGCCGTCCGCGCTCTGGATGCCCGGCTGCGACCGTACTTCCACGGCGACGACCTGGAGATCGACGTTCCCGCAGAGCGCCTCACAGTGTCCGTGACGCGCGGCATGGAGTACGGCTCGGCCGCGGTGGACGTGGAGCCCGCGCCGGGAGAGGAGCTGACCGTCGAGCTGACGCCCGAACGCCTCTACGACGCGGCCGCCCGCGGCTGGTACGGCGGCGACCTGCATGTCCACCTCAACTGGATGGGCGACGAGCCGGCGACCCCCGAGCGGGCCGCCGCCGCGCAGATCGGCGAGGACCTGCACGTGCTGAACCTGGTCGCGGGCAACGTGGCAGGTGAGCGGGTCTACGACCGGGAGCTGCTGGAGGAGTGGGTCGGGCGGGACCTGCCGTGGTCGGACGAGAGCCACGTCGCCAGGTTCGGCGTGGAATACCGCAATGACCTGCTCGGACACTTCAGTGCCTTCGGTCTCACCGGCCTGCCCACGCGCTTCCACAGCGGCTTCGGTGACAGTCCGGACGCGCATCCCAACAGCGTTCCGCTGGCGGAACTGCGCGGCCTTGGCGCGGTCACCGGCTACGGCCACCCGTTCCACACCGATCTGAGCGACACCGACCCGCCGGACAGGGCCGTCGCCGCCGGGCGCAACTGCTCGGCCAGGGAGATCGTGGTGGACGCGGCGCTCGGCCTGATCGACAGCCTGGACGTGCTCAACCACTCCTCCATCCAGGCGACCGCCGTGGTCTATCGCCGGCTCATCGGGGCCGGCAACCGGCTCGCGGTGACCGCCGGCACCGACGCGGTGCTGTCCATATCGCGGCGCGGCACCGCGTCGAGCCCGCCCGGCTGGGAGCGGGTATACGCCTGGGTCGATGGGCCGCTGACCGCCGTTTCCTTCGCCGAAGCCGTACGGCGAGGCCGCACGTTCGCCACCACGGGCCCCTGGCTCGAGCTCGACGTCGGCGGTCACCGGCCGGGCGACACGATGCGGCCGGCCGAGGGCGACACCGTCACGATCACCGCGCGGACCGTCGGCCCCGAGGTGGAGTGGCTCCAGCTCAGGACCGCCGACGGCGTAATCGCGGAGGGCGGGCCCGGCCTGCTCACCGCCGAGCTCACCGTGCACGAACCGACCTACGTGGTCGCCGTGGCGGGAGGCGGGCCGCATCCCCGGTCAATGCACCCTGGGGGTGCCTATGCGCACACCAGCCCGGTCTACATCGGGGATCACGTGGCCAGGCGGGCCGACGTCGAGTGGTGCCTGCGCTGGCTGGACCTCCTGGAGCCGCTGCTGGACGCGGACGGCACGTTCGCCTCGGCCGCGCAGCGCGCCGCCCACCGGGATGTGCACGATCAGGCTCGCCAGGTGTACCGGGCCAGGCTGCGCGCGGTGAGCGGATCCTGAATTTTCGGACAAGGATGCCCCGAGCTTCGCCATCTGCCCGCTGCCAGCGTTTGACGTTGGTGGCGTGGTCTCGGCAGATGGAGATCATCGATTCGATGGGGTTGGTTGAGCGCAACGTGCGAGCCAGTGTTGGTGGCACGCACGGTCAGGGTCTCGCTCAGGCCTTCGCGCAGCGAGGCGGCGGCGCCTGGGTGGGTGCGTTCCAGCTCGGCGGCCGGCGAGGTCAGGGCGGCCTCGGCGAGCAGGACGATGGGCGCCTGGTAGGCGGCGCGTATCCGCCGTTCGACGGTGACGCGCACGCCTGGCGCGGGAGAATTCGCTGTGGGGCTATCGGCGGATCGCCGGCGAGCTCGCCGCTCTGGTGCCGCCTGGCCGGGATGCCCGTCACCACCGTGCCGTTCGAGCGGGCCGTTCGAGCGGGCCGCCTCCGCGATGCCGACAGGGTCGATCGCCAGGATGTTCCTGGAGCCGGTCCAGTCGAAGAACACGATCGCGACCTTGAACCAGGAGGCGTGACCGGGGACCAGCTCTGTCCCGGGTGGTGGCCGGACAACCCGGGCATGTCCATCCAGCAGCTCGGCCGCGAGGTGAGCCAGAGACTCGTCGTCGAGCACGCCCAGGTCCGGCCCCCAGTGCAGGATCGCGGGCAGGATCGCGGGCAGGGCGTCAGCCCTTCAACCCTCCGCTGAGCAGGTCGAGTCGCCAGAAGCGCTGCAGGAACAGCAGCAGGGCGATGAGCGGGATCACCGACACGGCGGCGCCCACGATGGCGATGCCGTACAGGACGGGCTGGCCCGAGCCCTTGCTGAGCAGGGTGTACAGGCCCACGGTGATCGGGAACTTGGTCTCGTCCGACAGCATGATGTACGGCAGCAGGAAGTTGTTCCAGGTTCCGACGAACTGCAGCAGGAAGATCGTCACCATGCCGGGGATCATCATGGGCAACCCGATCGAGCCGAAGATGCGATACTCGCCCGCCCCGTCGATCCTGGCCGCCTCCATCGTCGCGTCCGGGACGGACGCCATCGCGTACACCCTTGCCAGGTAGATGCCGAACGGTGAGATGAGGCCCGGCAGCAGGACCGACCAGTAGCCGCCCACCAGGTCGATCTCGGACATGATCAGGTATTGCGGGATGGCCAGCGTCATGCCGGGCACGAGGACGCCGGCCAGGATGGCGTAGAACAGGATGTTGCGGCCGCGGAACTCGTACTTGGCCAGGGCGTATCCGGCCAGCGTCGAGATCAGGGTCGAGGCCGCGGAGCCGGCGACCGCGTACAGGACGCTGTTGGCCGTCCACCGCAGGTAGAGGCCGTTCCCGTAGGTGAACAGGTCGCGCAGGTTGTCCAGCAGGCCCGTTCCTGGGGCGAAGGTGAACGTCGAGAACAGTTCGCCGCTCGACTTGGTCGAAGCCACGAGCACCCACGCGACGGGCACCAGGCAGTAGATCGAGCCGATGAGCAGGACAAGGGTGGGAAGGATCTGGGCGCGCCGGTGCGGGAGCACGTGGCCGGTGGCACTCACCGCATGCCTCCGAAGGCCCGCTTCTGGGTGACCTTCAGGAGCACGACCGAGACCACAAGAGTGCCCGCGGCCAGCAGGACGGAGGCGGCCGAGGCCAGCGGCAGGTCGTCCCGGATGAAGGCGTTGCGGTAGATGTGCATCAAGGGCACCCAATCCTGAGAGATCTCCGTGGTCATCGGTCTCACGGTGGTCGGCTCGCCGTACACCTGCAGCGTTCCGATCAGCGCGAACAGTCCGGTGAGCACGAGCGCGGGCGCCACCAGCGGGATCTTGATCCGCCAGGCGATCTGCCATTCGGAGGCCCCGTCGATGCGTGCCGCGTCGTACAGCTCCGACGGGATGCCGCGCAGCGAAGTGAAGATAATGATCATGTTGAAGCCGACGCCGCCCCACACCGCGATGTTGGCCAGCGACGGGTAGATGCCACCCGCGCCCAGAAATGGGATCTCACCCAGTCCCAGCTCCCGGGTCAGGTAGCTGAACGGGCTGGTCGAGGGCAGGTACATGAAGCCCCACAGCAGCGAGGCCGTCACGCCCGGGACGGCGTACGGGATGAAGATCGCCGTGCGAGAGAACCTCTTGGCCCGCGACCCGGCGTGGTCGAGGAGCAGCGCGAACAGCAGCGCCAGCCCGAGCGTGAGCGGCACGCTGATCAGGCCGTAGAGGGCGAGTCTGCCGAAGCCGGTGAAGAACTCGGGGTCGGTGAGCGTCTTCAGGTAGTTGTCGAGTCCGACGAAGACCTCCTCGCGCGTGCCGAAGATGCCCTTGCCGGTCAACCGCAGGCCGCGCGCGCTGAGGTAGATCGCGTAGCCGATGGGGATCGCCAGAAAGGCCAGGAAGAGGAGGACGGCGGGTGCCACGAACAGATACGGCGCCCGGGATCTGCGCTCGGCCCTGGTCATGGCGGTCATGGACCCGCGACCTTGAAGCCGGTGGTCTTCATGTCCTCCACCACGAGGTTGTGCGTCTTCGTCAGCGCGTCCCTCAGCGGGGTGCGGTTCTTGATCGCGGCGGAGACGGCGTCCTGGTACGCGCTCTTGGCGGTGTTGACGTTCGGACCCCAGCTGATGTGCGGGATCGTGCGCTGGGCCGCCTTGGTGGCGATGTCCCAGTAGTCCTTCTGGTTCGCCGTCAGCTTGGGCGGCGGACTGCTGCTCGCGGCCTGCTGACCGGCCAGCGACGCCGGGTACTCGCCCAGCGAGATCTGGACGTCGTACGCCGTCTTGTTGGTCTCCATCCACTTGGCGAACGTCGCCGCGGCCTCGGGGTGCTTGGAGGCCTTGGTGACGGTCAACGCGGAGCCGCCCTGGAAGGCCACCCGGTCGTCGCCCTCCTTCCACTGCGGGAGAGGCGCGATGGCCCAGTCGCCCGCCTGCTTCTCCGCGATGCCGTACAGCACGCCCGGCGCCCACAGGGCGGCCGGCCAGGTGAGGATCTTGCCCTTGTTCAGCTTGTTGTTCCACTCGGGGGTGAGCAGCGGCTCGGCCTTGACGAGGTCCTTGTCGATGAGCCCCTGCCAGAAGTCGGCCACCTCAAGGGAGGCCTGGTCGGCGATGCCCACCGTCCACGTCTGGTCCTGGACCTTCCACCAGGAGGCGCCGGCCTGCTGGGCGAGCCCGGCGAAGTTGCCGAACTCCGATGGCGCGAAGGTCGCGAGGTAGGCCTCGGGGTCCTTCTTGCGCACGTCCGCCGCGACCTTCGCGAAGTCCTGCCAGGTGGCGGGCGGCTCGATCTTCAGCTCCTGGAACCGCTTCTTGTTGTAGACCAGGACCATCGGGCCGACGTCCTGCGGCACTCCGTAGACGGCGCCGTCGAAACTGGTCAGGTCCCACACTTCCGGGCTGAAGGCGTCCTTCACGTCGCCGGTGTAAGCGGAGATGTCGGCCAGCGCCCCGGCCACGATCATGGAAGGCAGGGTTTCGTATTCCATGCAGGCGGCGTCGGGGCCGTTGCCTGCCCGGTTCGCCGTGAGCAGCTTGGTCGCCGTGTCGGTGCCACCTCCCACGTCGGTGTGCTTGACCTGGATGTTCGGGTGGGCCTTGTTGAACGCCTCGACGTTGGCCTTCTGGGCGGAGCCCCAGCACCAGAACTCCAGCGTCACCGGCCCGGCGTTCGCCGCCGGCGTGCCGGTGCTCGCGGGCGTGCCCGACGAGCAGGCCGCCAGGACGGCGGCCGTGCCGAGCGCCGCGATGGAGCCGCCGAGCCTCGAGATACGCATCCTGCCTCCTTCACTGCGAAGCGATCTGGCTTCGCAACAAAGCCAACCTAGAGACAGGATGAGAGGAATGTCACTACCTGTGCGCACTTTTCCTTGACTTCTATGTGAAGGTGCGGTTACTCCGGGGACATGCTAGTTTCGCGACAAAGCTAACAGGGGATGGTGAGGCTGATGGAGGTTGAGTCCGGAAGCTGGTCCGGCATGTGGGACGACCTGCCGGACGCGGCACGCTCCATCGTCAAGGAGCTCATCATCCACGGCCCCGCGTCCCGTACCGCGCTGGCCAGGACCTTGCGCCTGTCGACCGGCAGCCTGACGAGACTGACCAAGCCCATGGTCGACGCCGGGATCCTCGTCGAAGGCGACGTGGTGCACGACCCGGTCAACGGCCGTCCCACTCGCCCCCTGGACGTGGCCGCGGGCGAGCACCGCTTCTTCGGTGTCAAGCTGACCGCGGACCACGTCCACGCCGTCGTCACCGACCTGCGCGCCCAGATCGTCGCGGCCCGCGACGAGCCGATCTCCGACCACGCTCCTGAGGCCGTGTGCCGCCAGGCCCGGCGGCTGCTCGACGAGCTGTCCGGCGGCGAGAAACCACCCGTCGGCGCCGGTGTCACGCTCGGCGGCGACGCCCGCGCCGCGGTTCAGCTCGGCGGCGAGCCGCTGGTCGACTCGGGGTTCCTGGGCTGGCGGCAGGTGCCGCTCAAGCGCCTGCTCGAGCAGGCGCTCGGCGTCCCATGTGTGGTCAAGAACGACGTGGCGGCGCTGGCCCACCAGCATCACTGGTTCGGGGCGGCCCGCGGGTTGCGCGACTTCGCGCTCGTCTCGATCGGGGCGGGGATCGGCTACGCCCTCGTCGTGCACGACCACCTGGTGGCCGCGACCGAGGCGGACCTCGGCATGTTCGCCCACCTGGTGCTGAACGGCGGCGGACCGATGTGCCCGGAAGGCCACCGCGGATGCGCCGCCGCGTACTTGTCCAGCGAGTCGATCGTGACCGCCGCCGGACAAGGACTACGGCGGCCGGTGACGTACGAGGAGGTGATGCGCCTGGCCGCGCGAGGGGACAAGGTGTGCCTCGGCGTCGTCGGCGAGGCCGCGGACGCTCTCGGCAGGCTCATCGCCCACATCGCGACGTTCTCCATGGTCAAGAGGGTGATCGTGGTCGGTGAAGGCGTTGAACTGGCCCGCGTCGCGAAGGACGATCTCGGCCGGGCTCTCAGTGCCGACCGGCGCGGCGTGACGAACTCGGTCGAGGTGATCATCGAGGCGGACGACTTTCGCGAATGGGCCCGTGGCGGCGCGGTGGTCGCCATCCAGGGCTTCGTCACCGGCAGCGACTAGTGGGCGCGGCCGCGACACCCCCGAATGGAGTAGGCATGTTCTTCGGCGGAGACTACAACCCCGAACAGTGGCCCGAGGACGTCTGGCGGGAGGATGTCGAGCTGATGCGTCAGGCACGTGTCAATCTCGCCACCGTGGGGGTTTTCTCCTGGTCGCGGCTTGAGCCGTCGGAGGGGGTCTACGACTTCGGCTGGCTCGATCGCGTGCTCGATCTGCTGCACGACAACGATATCCAGGTCAATCTGGCGACTCCGACAGCGTCTCCGCCGCCCTGGTTCACCCTGGCCTACCCGGACGCGATGCCCGTGCGTGCCGACGGGGTCCGGCTCGCCCATGGCAGCCGGGACACGTACTGCGTCAACGCTCCCGCGTACCGGGCGGCCTCGCGCCGCATCGTGACGGCGCTGGCCGAGCGATATGGCGCGCACCCGGCGACGGCCATGTGGCACGTGCACAACGAGTACGGCACGATCTGCCACTGTGACCACTGTGCGACGGCCTTCCGCGCCTGGCTGCGTGACCGGCACAAGTCTCTCGACGCGCTCAACGAGCGGTGGACCACGGCGTTCTGGAGCCAGCACTACTCGTCGTGGGAGCAGATCCTGCCGCCGCGGGCCACCCAGTATCGGGCGAACCCCGCCCAGCTGCTGGACTACCGCCGCTTCTGCTCAGACGCGCTGCTCGCCCACTACCTTGAGCAGCGCGACATCCTGCGCGTTCACGGCGACCAGCCGGTGACCACCAACTACGTGATGGCCGGATGGACGCCCCTGGACCACTGGAAATGGTCAGCCGTGGTCGATCTCGTGGCGATCGACCACTACACCGACGAACCCGGCGACGGCGGCCTCGCCCAGATCGCCTTCGCCGCTGACCTCGCCCGCTCCTGGGCGCGCGGGAAGCCGTGGATGCTGATGGAGCAGGGCGTCGCGGCCATGTACACCCCCGAGCGGACAGTCGCGCTGGAGGCGGGAGAGCACGTCCGGCGCAGCCTCGAATACGTCTCACGCGGGGCCGCCGGGGTGCTGCACTTCCAGTGGCGGGCCTCACGTGGCGGGGCGGAGCAGTGGCACCAGGGCATGGTCCCGCACGCGGGTGCTGACAGCCGTGTCTTCCGCGAGGTCGTGGAACTGGGCCGGACGCTCAGCGCGCTTCCTCCGGCGCGGCCCCCCGAGGCCGCCGAGGTGGCCATCCTCTGGGACGACGAGGCCCACTGGGCGCTCCAGAACCCCGCCCTGCCGGCCACCGGGCTGGACTTCCGCGTGTCGGTAGAGCAGGCGCACCGGGTGCTGTGGCAGCACGATATGGCCGCCGACTTCGTCCACCCCTCTCACGACATTTCGTCCTACCGGGTTGTCCTGGTGCCATCCCTCTACCTGATCTCCGACGAGGCCGCCACCAACCTCGCCGGGTACGTCGAACGCGGCGGCACCTTGATCGTGTCGTACTTCAGCGGCGTCGTCGATCCTGACACCCGCGTCCGGCTGGGCGGCTACCCCGGCGCCCTGCGCGACGTCCTCGGTGTCCGGGTCACGGAGTTCCAGCCGCTGACCAGCCCCGTGACGCTGTCCGACGGAACGACCGGCGACTTCTGGAGCGAGACCGTCCTGTTGACGGGCGCCACGGCGACCGCGACGTACGCGGACGGCCGCCCGGCGGTCACCCGGCACCAAGTGGGATCGGGAACCGCCTGGTACGTCTCCACCAGGCTGGACCCGCCCGGTTACGCGAAGGTCCTGGCACTGGCCGGCGTCATGTGCTGACGTGTTGGATGATCTCTGCGGCGGCGTCCCCGCCGCCGGGCGGCGGGGACGACGACGCGGCCGCAGCCGGGTCCGTCGTCGAATGTCAGCCCGACGGCGGTTGGTTACGGGGTTGTGTAAGGGTTCTGGGTGAGCAAGTGGGCCTTGTAGCCTTCGCCGACGCCGGGTTCGGGGGTACCGTTCCAGTCCTTGACAAGGACTCCGCCGGTGCTGCAGCCCCACGGGTTCCAGGTCCATGCCAGGTGGGACAGGCCGTGTGCGGTGGCCCAGTCCATCAGCGTGTCCATGTAGTCGTAGCCGCAGTCGTCCTGGCCGAACTCGCCGATCACTACGGGGACCTGCTGGGCGAGCGGGGCGATCTGGGTGTCCCAGCAGGACGCGGTGGCGCAGGCGTTGAAGCTGTACGCGTGCCAGGACGCGGCGATGTTGTTCAGCCGGTCGTTCGGCTTGTATGCCAGCCACTCCCGCATGTCGTTGGCCCACTCCAGACCGCCCACCATGAGGACGTTGGTCGCGCCGGTTGCCCGGACCGCGTCGACCAGGTCCTGCATGCCGGCCACCTCATAGGGAATGCCGGTGCAGGTGCCGCCGTCTCGCAGGCACTGCCAGCCCAGGGTCTTGTTCCAGTCACTGCCGATCTCCGGGTACGGCTCGTTGAACAGATCGAAGACGACAGAGTCGTTGCCCTTGAAGGTGTTCGCGACGCTGATCCAGAACTGGGGGGCGTACTGCGCGTCCGGCATCGGCTTCTGGCACGTCGCGGTGGCGTCCTTGCAGTGCCAGTCCGGCCCGTTGCTGTAGGCGCCCGTAGTCCAGTGCAGGTCGAGGATCGGGGTGATGCCGTTGGCGACCAGCAGGTTGACGTAGGCCTTCACGCCCTGCTGGTAGGTTGCGCCGCTGGGCGAGCCGTTGACGCCGAGCCAGCATTCTTCGTTCAACGGCAGGCGCACCGCGTGGATGTTCCAGCTCTTCATGGCATCGACCGAGGCTTGGTCGACCGGGCCGCCGTCCCATTGGCCCTTGCCTTGCACGCAGGCGTATTCGCCGCTTGAGCGGTCCACGCCGAGCAGACGGTAAGGCTTGTCGTCCGACGTGACGATCTTGTTGCCGGACACTCGAAGGCGTGGTGCCGGATCGCTGGGGTCGGGAGTGGGACTGGTGGTCGTGGTGGGGGTCGGCGTGGTCACCGAGCCGGTGCAGGTTGTGCCGTTGAGCGCGAACGAGGTGGGTACCGGGTTGGCGTCCTTCCATGCTCCGGTGAAGCCGATGGAGGTGGACGCGCCGGTGCCCAGCGACCCGTTCCAGTTCAGGCTGGCGGCGGATACGTGCGCTTTGGACTGCGTCCAGGTGGCGCTCCAGCCTTGGGTGACCTTCTGATCGGCGTTGGGGAAGTCGAATGTCAAGGTCCACCCCTTGACGGCGGAGCCGAGGTTGCTGATGGCCACGTTGGCGGTGAATCCGCCGGGCCATTGGCTCTGGACGGTGTACGTGACGGAGCAGCCAGTGCTGGCAGCCGACGAGGGGAGCGTGGTCGCTGCCATGCTGCCCAGTGCCAGGACTGCGACGGCGCCGAACGTGAGCAGCGCATGACGATGTTTCATCTGATCCCTCCACTTGAGATAGATGCGGTCAGCTGCTTCAGCATGCTTAGTTAGCAAGGTTATAAAAGTCAATCGCGAAGATATCTTCAGGAAGCAGCGCACCTGGAGGTCGGGATAGGCCCCAGCTCAAGGGCCTGACGTGGAGCTGCTCGTCCGGCGGATCGCTGAAAATAAGGTAGCTTTTGTACATCAGGGTGTGGGAGGTGGCACGGTGACGAGCCCCATCTGGGCAACTCGGACGAAGACCCGCGGAATGGTGCTCGACTTGATCCGGGCGGCGCGGGCGATCAGCCGGGTGGAGCTCGTGGGGGCGACCGGTTTGACGGCACCGACGATCTCCGAGGTCGTGCGCGAGCTCATGGTCGACGGTCTGGTCGTCGAGGCGGGGCTGGGGGCGTCGACGGGTGGCAAGCGACCGATGCTCGTCCAGCTCAATCCTTCAGCCCGCTACAGCGTCGGGGTGCAGCTGGAACGCAATACGTGCGTAATCGTCGTGGTCGATCTGGCCGGTCGGCAGATCGCGAGGATGTCGTTCAGCGGAGTGTCCTCCATGCCGCCGGAGCGCGGGCTGTCGTCGGTGGCCACCCAGGTGAACGCGCTGCTCGACACGGCGGCCGTCGATCGCGACAAGGTGCTGGGAGTCGGCTTGGTCAGCTATGGGCCGCAGGATCGGCAGGCAGGCGTGTTGCTGACCCCGCAGCCCACCGAGGAGTGGTTCGGTTACCCGATCGCGGACCGTCTCGCCGAGAGCCTCGGTCTGCCGGTCCTGTTGGACAACGACGCGGCGGCGGCCGCGATCGGTGAGTACTGGATGGGGGCGGTGGAGCCACGCAGCGCCTACGGCTGCATCTACATGGCCACCGGGATCGGCGGTGGCGTGGTGATCGCAGGCGAGGTGTATCGCGGCAGCTCCTCGAACGGCGTGGAGATCGGCCACATCTCCATCGACGTCAACGGGGACGAGTGTCCTTGTGGCAACCGTGGTTGCCTGGAGAACTACGCCGGCCCGGCGGCGGTGGTCAGGCAGGCGCTGACGACGCCCGGGCTTGGCCAGCGGCTGGCGCTCGACCCGGCCGGAGACGACTTCCTCACCGAGTTCGCGCGGCTCGCGGCCGCGGCGAACGCCGGTGACCCGGCCGCCCGGGGCCTGGTCGAACGGTCGGCCCGCTATCTGGGTTACGCCGCGGTCACCATGGCCACCCTGTTCGACCTCGACACGGTGGTTCTCGCCGGGCCGAGTTTCGCGGTCGCCGGCTCGATCTACCAGTCGGTGATCCAGGAGGAGGTGGACCGCCGCACCTTCGCGCGGCGGGCTCACCCGGTGCGGGTCGTGCCATCGGTCAGCGGATCGGACGCCGCGGCGATCGGTGGGGCGGTCCTCGTCCTGCAGAGCGAGTTGACCCTCGGCCGCGGCCGTCCGACGGACAGCGCCCAACCACTGTCCCCCGAGGGCGAGGCGGCGGACGCGACCGCCGTGTGACGTCGCCGGGATGGCCTACCGAACTCATCTGCTCCGATGAGGCGCCTCCTACTTTGTTCGGATGCCTACGAAAGTGCGGCCAGCGGTGGCGCAAAACCTGAACTGTGAGTCTAAGCAGAGCTCGGAAGCTTGATCGGCGCGAAGATCGGCCAGGTCAAACCATGCCCCCAAATGGGCCTCTCCGACGACGGCGATCGACTTCAGCCCGGCAGCGTCGACTTAATTAAGTTTATTACGTGCCTCTGTGTGAGGTCCGACGCCGCCGACCGATCGGAGCTGTTCCGATGATGCGTACCACGGTCCCACGACGGATGGCACCTGGCTGCCGTGGGCGGGCCGGTGCCCGACTTTCTCTCCGGACCGCAGCTACCGGTTCGACGTCTGCGAGGTGCTGCGCGAGGGGCGCAACGACCTTGCCGTGACGCCGAAATCCGCACTCATCTACGCCGAGGACATGGAGGGCCGTCTCGGCCGGCGGCAGCGCGCCTACCCCCACCCGTACGGCTGGTACGGGTACGTCCCCTCGTGACCGTTCAAGCGGACGGCACGGCAGGATCGACGTGAACCTGGAACTGGACCGTGCCGACGACCGGGCGTACACCGTGGTGGCCGCGGTGGACGGACGCGAGGAACGGGTGACCGGGACCGTGCTGTCCGGCGGATGACCCGGCGGATGTCGTCCGGCGCCGTGTGGGCTTCCGTACTGTCACCATCGACCCCGACCCCGACCCCGACCCCGAACATGAACATGCTCTGCGGTTCGACGCCGACAACGGCACCGAGCTGTTCGAGCGGGACGCGACCTTCCTCGCCCAGCCGGCCTCGGGCGCGGGGAGGGTGCGGCTGGAGTCGCTCAACTATCCCGGCCGGTTCATCCGCCACCGCCACCACCAGCTCTGGCTCGACAAGGACCAGGGCACCTCCGCCTTCCGAGCCGACAGCACCTTCAAACCTGCCACTTCCTGATCATCTGCGCACCTCGCGCACGACGGTTCATCCCCCTGGAAGGAAGCACGTTTGTGCGGCGGAACCTTGAAAGGCCCGCCCTGCTCGGCGCCATGCTGCTGGCGGCCGGACGCAGGGGTGACAGGGACCGGCATCCGTGACGTGATCGAGTACGCGGGCGCGGTGCCGGCGGCCGCCGCTCCCGCAGCACCGCCACGTCACCCGTGCGCAACCAGGTGAACGCCGCATCGTCCCACGACCCGCCGTCCACACCCACCCCCGACTCAGCAGCCCGCCGCCTCGCTCAGCGGCTGGTCGGACCAGGCCTCGGCCATGGCCGCGCGGATCAGGGGGCCGCCGCTGACGGGTGATCCCCAGCGCGCGAGCGATCTCCTTGGGCGAGCCACCCTGGCCACGCAGCTCGCGTACCTGTCAGAGGCGGAGGAGCCGCCCGTCTGAGCCTTCACCTCCTGGTATGTACGCTTACCGGTGTGACCCGCCGCCCGCACACCCGCCCTCCCGTCCTCGCGGACGTGGCGAGGGCCGCCGGCGTGTCCGTCCCCACGGTGTCTCGGGTGCTGAGCGGGTCCGCGCCGGTGAGCGCCGACAAGCGCAGGCAGGTCCTGCGCGCGATCCAGGAGCTGGGATACCGCCCTAACGCCGCGGCGCGCGCCCTGGTGACTGGCCGGCGCTCCATCATCAGCGTGCTGACCAGCGACACCACCCGATACGGTTATACCAGCACGATACGGGGGATCGAGGAGGCCGCCCGCGCGGTCGGCCTGGTGGTCGCCCTGACGATGCTGGACGGCGACGACGAGGAGTCGGCGCGGGTGGCCGTGGACCTCGCGCTCGACCAGCCGCTCGCCGGGATGATCGTGCTCGAGTTCGATATCCAGGGCAGCTGGGCGCTGGCGGCATTGCCCGACACGCTCCCCGTGGCGGCGGTGTCCTCCGCAGGGCAGGGCAGGAGCGTCCCGCGGGCCCTGTTCGACGACCACGCCGGCGCGCGGGACGCGACGAACTACCTGCTCGGACTGGGCCATCGCACCGTGCACCACGTGGGGATACCGGCCTCCGGCCGGCCGAGCGGGCGGCTGCTGGGCTGGCGGGAGGCGCTGGAGGCGGCGGGAGCCCCGGTTCCGGAGATCGTGGAGAGTGACGGGACCCCGCGCTCGGGCCTCGATGCCGGCGCGCGCCTGGCCAGGCGCGGCGACGTGACCGCGGTGCTGTGCGGCAACGACGAGGTCGCCTTCGGCGTGATCAAGGCCTTGCAGGACGAGGGTTCGCGGGTCCCCGAGGACGTCAGCGTCGTCGGCTTCGACGACCATCCGCTGGCCGAGATCTGGACTCCTTCGCTGACCACGATGAGCCAGGACTTCGCCGAACTGGGGCGCATGGCGGTCGACTTCCTGCTCGGCAGGCTGGCAGGCGTGCCGGTCGAGGCGGCGCGGTCGACCCCGCGCCTGGTCGTGCGCAAAAGCACCGCTCCACCCGCCGGCTGACCTCGGCCCAGGAACCCTGGGAGACCGCGCGAACGCGTGATCATGCGCCTTCACGACATCTCGTGTTGAAAGCGTTATCAGGCCATTTCCCGTGGTCCCCTTGCCACATCGCTTGATAAACGTTTTCATAGCTGAACCGCACCGTATGTCCGGCTTTAGGAACGTGATGACGAGCAGAACCATCCAGTGGCGTCCCGGCTCACTCGACCTGGTACTCGAGCGGCCCGAAGACGCTCCCGCCCGCATCGTGAGGCTCGGGACCGCGTCGCCCGCACCGAGCCCCGTGGCTCCGTTCCGGGTGCAGCCGCTGGTCGAGCTGATGGTCTTGGGGGAAGGCCGGGGGCTGTCCAACACCCGGTTCACTGACACCGCCGCCGGATCGCGGCTCCGGTTCGTGGACGCCGTCGAGCGGGCGGACGGCGACTGGCGGGAGCTGCGGGTGAGGCAGCGTGACGAGGTGACCGGGCTGGAGGCGACCAGTGTCTTTCGCGCCAGGACGGACGTCCCGGCCCTGCAGACCTGGACCGAGGTCACGAACACCGGGTCGGCGCCCCGGGTTCTGCAGATGGTGTCGTCCTTCGCCTCCGGCGCGCTGGCCGAGACGGCGGACGACGGCGACCTGGTCCTGTGGCGGGCGCGCGCCGACTGGTGCGCAGAGGGCAGGTGGGCGGCCATCCCGCTGTCCGGGCCGGACGGGCTGGCGGACATCAACAGCGAACTGCACCGGCACGACGGCCGGGGCGCGCTCGTCACGGTGAGCAAGAGCACCTGGTCCTCGGGCGAGTACCTGCCGACCGGCGTCCTGGCGAGCGCCCGCACCGGCCGGGCCTGGGGCTGGCAGATCGAGCACAACGGCGCCTGGCGCTGGGAGGTGGACCGCCGCCGCGACGGGGCGAACGCCGTCTCCCTCGTGCTGAGCGGCCCCACCGACCTCGACCACCAGTGGAGCACCCGGCTGCTCCCCGGGGAGCGCTTCGTCGCTGTTCCCGTGTCCGTCGCCGTGTCCGACGAGGGTTGCCAGGGAGCGCTGGCCGCCCTCACCCGGCAGCGGAGGGCGATCCGCCGCGCGCATCCCACAGGCGACGCGCTGCCGGTCATCTTCAACGACTACATGAACACCCTCATGGGCAATCCGACCACCGAGCGCCTGCTGCCTCTCATCGACGCCGCCGCGGAGACCGGCGCCGAGTACTTCTGCGTCGACGCGGGCTGGTACGACGACGGCGGGAACTGGTGGGACAGCGTCGGCGAGTGGCGCCCCTCGACCGGCCGCTTTCCGGATGGCGGGCTCGCCCGGGTCTTCGACCACATCAGGGCCAGGAACATGCGCCCCGGCCTGTGGCTGGAGCCGGAGGTCGTCGGGGTGCGCAGCCCTGTCGCCGCGATGCTGCCTGACGAGGCGTTCCTGAGCCGCAACGGCGAGCGGATCGTGGAGCACGGCCGGTACTTCCTCGACCTGCGCCACCCCTCGGCCAGGAAGCATCTCGACGAGGTGGTCGATCGCCTCGTGCACGACTACGGCACCGGATTCTTCAAGCTCGACTACAACGTCACCCCGGGGCCGGGCACCGACCGGGGCGCGCTCCAGCCGGGAGAGGGACTGCTCGAGCACAACCGGGCCCACCTGGAGTGGCTGGACGCCCTGCTCGGCCGCCACCCGGAGGTGATCTTCGAGAACTGCGCCTCGGGAGCCATGCGGGCCGACTACGCCCTGCTCTCCCGCCTCCAGCTCCAGTCCACCTCCGACCAGCAGGACTGGCGGCTCTACGCCGCCATCGCGGCGTCCGCGCCCGCCACGATGCTTCCCGAGCAGGCCGGCAACTGGGCCTACCCGCAGCCGGGGATGCCCGCGGAGGCTCTGGCCTTCACCATGATCAACGGTCTGGCCGGACGGCTCTACCTGTCGGGGCATCTCGACAAGATGAGCCGGGCCGAGCGGGAGCTCGTCGCCGACGGGGTGGCCGTGCACAAGCGGATCAGGGCCGAGGTCGCCACGGCCGAGCCGTTCTGGCCGCTGGGGCTGCCCGCCTGGTCCGACGAGGTCGTCGCGCTGGGCCTGCGCACCGGTGACACGGTGCGCCTGGCCGTATGGCAACGCGACGGCGGGCCGCACGACATCCACGTGGACCTGCCCGGCCTGCGCGGCCGCCGGCTGCGGGTGGAGACCGAGTATCCGGCGACGCTACCCGGCTGGCAGCAGCGGTGGGACGCCTCCACCGCGCGGCTCACGGTCTGTCCTGCCGTACCCGGACCGTCCGCACGCCTGCTCCGCCTGCGGCCGGAGAGCTGATCCCTTTTCAACGTGGCAGCCCTCACCTCCCACCACACACCAGGAGAATCCATGAAGACGCGACGCCTTTTCCGCGGGGCAGCCGCCGCCACGTGCGGGGCGCTGCTGCTGGCCGGCTGCTCGGCGGGCAACCCCGGGACGTCCTCGGCCACAGCCGGGCCGGTCACCACGACCTGGCCTGACCCGGGTGCCGGCCTGCAGGGCGTGACCCTCACCCTGTGGATGTCGACGCAGACCGCCGCGATGGCCGACAACGTCATCAAGTCGTTCGAGGCCAAAACCGGAGCGAAGATCAACAAGGTCGTCATTCCCGACGTCTACGAGACCAACGCGCCGACCAAGCTGGCCACGGGCGCCAAACCGGACCTCGCCACCTGGCAGCCGACAGGCAGCATGCTCGCGCTGCTCAAGCCGTCCACCGCCCTGCAGAGCCTGGACGGCGCGCCGTGGCTGGCCAAGCAGACGCCGGCCATCCAGAAGCTGGGTCTGGTGAACGGGCATCACTACGCGGCCTTCGTCAACGTCCCCTCCGTTCTCGGTGTCTTCTACAACAAGTCGGTGTTCCAGAAGGCGGGGATCACGAGCCCGCCCAAGAACTTCAACGAGTTGCTCGCCGACGCCCAGAAGATCAAGGCGAAGGGGGTGGCGCCGTTCTTCGGCGCCGCCGGTGACCAGTGGCCCACCCAGTGGTGGCCGCAGGTCCTGCTGGCCGAGGCGTCGAAGAAGGGCCTGTGGGAGCGGGTCAGCCAGAACAAGGAGAAGTTCACCGACCCGGAGATCCTCGGCGCCGTCCGGCAGTTCCAGGACATGGTGAAGCAGGGTCTGTTCAACAAGGACGACAAGACCTCCAAGTACACCGAGTCCGGCCCGGCCCTGCTCAAGGGCGAGGCGGCGATGGTGCTGCAGCTCACCTCGTTCGCGTCGCTGATGCAGTCGACGGCGGACACGGCGACCATAGACCGGGAGATCGGCTGGTTCCCGATCTCCAAGGACGGCAACATCGCCACGTCGGTGCCCGGGGGTGACAACGCCCTGGTCGCCTTCAAGACCGGAGATCCGAAGCGGGAGGCGGGCGCCCGGCAGTTCCTGCGGTTCTGGCTGGAGACCTACTACCCCGACTACGTGAAGGCCGCCGGCACCGTGTCGATCGAGCCCGCCGTACCGACTCCCCCCGGGGTGCCGGAGGTCGTGAAGCAGGCCACGGCCGCGCTGGACGACGCGGCCGGCTCGATGCAGCAGAACGCCGCGGTGAACCCGGACTTCTACGTGAACCTGGCGAACATGGTCAACGGGACCATGACCCCCGAACAGGTGACCTCCACCACACAGTCACAGTTCGCCCAGCTCGCCCAGGCACTCGGGATCCAGGGCTTCTGACGGCGGCGGGGGCACGGGCCCCCGCCCGCCCCCGCCATCACACTGAAAGGTGTGCAGGATCGCCATGATCCCTTCTCTTTCGGCCGCTTCCGGTCGCTCGCCGCGGCGAGCGGTGTTGTACCCGAGCTCGTTCCTCGTTCCGGCGTTCGCCGTGCTGGCCGTGTTCTTCTTCCTACCGACCGTCTTCAACTTCGTCTACGCCTTCACGGACTGGTCGGCCTTCCATGACGACATCCGCCCCGTGGGGCTGGCGAACGTCAAGGCGGTGCTGTCCAACGGCGCCCTGCTGTCGTCACTGCGGATCACCATCGTCTACGCGGTTCTGGTGGCGATCATGCAAACGGGGTTCGGGCTGGGACTCGCCCTGCTCCTGGAGCGCGACACCCGGATCAACCGGTTCGCCAGGGTCGTCTTCTTCATCCCGGTGCTGATGTCCGCCCTGGCGGTGGGGTACACCTTCCAGGCGCTCCTCAAGCCCGACGGTCCGCTCAACGGGCTCATCGGCGCTCTCACCGGCCAGCACGTGACGATCCCCTGGCTCGGCAGCACCACCTGGACGGTGGTGACGGTGGCCTTCGTGAACTCCTGGAAGTGGATGGGACTGGCGATGGTGATCTTCCTGGCCGGTCTCAAGACGATCCCGGCCGACGTGCTCGAGGCGGCCAGGATCGACGGCGCCGGCAGGTGGAGGACCTTCCGCTCCATCCGGTTCCCGCTGATCGCCCCCGCGGTGACCTTCAACGTCGCGACCGCGCTGCTGGGCTCCTTCAACGGGTTCGACACGATCCTGGCGACCACGGGAGGAGGGCCCGCCCAGCAGACCGAGGTGCTCGACATCTACATCTTCCGCGTCTACGGCAACGGCCTGTTCGCCCAGGCGACCACGATGAGCCTCGCCCTCCTTCTCCTGGTCACTCTGCTGGCCTTCCCTGTCATCGGCTACCTGCGCAAGAGGGAGCGTGTCCTGTGAGGAGCTCCGCCCGGGACTGGTCCCGCCTCGTTCACCCGGCCGTCGTCATCATCCTGACCGCCGTCGTCATCGGAATCCCGCTGTGGCTGGCCCTGGTGACCTCCGCCAAGTCGCAAGGCGAGGCGAACCTGCCCGACCTGTCCCTCCCCCGGGTGTGGCACCTGTGGGACAACTACTCCCAGGCGTTCACGCAGGGCCGCATGCTGTGGGCGCTGTTCGGCAGCCTGCTGGTCATGGTGCCGTCCGTCGCCGGGGTGCTGATCTTCGGCTCACTGGCTTCATGGGTGCTGGCTCGGCGGGCAGGGCGCCTCATGGCCGTGCTCTACTCGGCAGCGATCAGCGGGATCATCCTGCCCCCGGCCGTCGTCACGATCGTGCTGCTGCTCCGGCAACTCAACCTGGCCAGCACGCCGATCGGCATGATGCTGGTCTACATGGGCATGTACATGTCCCTGGTGATCTTCTTCGTCACCGGTTTCGTGCGGACCATACCGGTCGAGGTGGAGGAAGCGGCCCGCATGGACGGCGCACGGCCGCTCGGCATCTTCATCAAGGTCGTCCTGCCGCTGCTGCGCCCGGTCATCGCGACCGCCACGATCCTCATCTGCCTCTACATCTGGAACGACGTCTTCTACGCCTTCTTCGTGCTCGGCGGAGGGACGTACTCGACACTTCCCCTGAACCTGTACTCGGTGGCGAGCAGCAACCTGTATCAGAACAACTGGAACCTCGTTTTCGCCTACGTCGTGCTCATGAGCCTGCCGCTGGTCGTCGTCTTCGTCGTCGCCCAAAGACGGATCATCTCCGGCATCACCGGAGGAGCCGTCAAGTGACGGTGGCCCACTGCTGGTTGGGCTGCTTTATCGCTCTCCGGCCTTCGGCACCGCCCTGTCCACCGCGTGGGTGAGCGCGTGGACGGCCGAGAAGACCGCCCGGTCACGCTCTCGGGGCCCGCATCGGAGCCGACGAGCCCCGGACGGTCAGCGTCGGCCCGATCAACGTGACGCCCTCGACGGTCTCGCCCTCCAATTAGGCCACGGCCAGCTCCGCCGCCGGTCGTGTCGGCGTACGTCGGCGCACCTGCGGGCTCCCCTTGCACGTCCACGGTCAAGGTCACGGGCACCTCGACGTACGGGTTGCCGCGATGCACCCGGAAGTACGCCTCTTCGCCGGGGATCAACGGTGTAGCGGCCGTCGGTGAGCACGGGGCCGTCGCCGTAGGAGCCGCTGCCCACCACTCGTGCCGGCTCGGACGCCTCCACCAGCGGCTCGGCGCTCTCGTTGGCGGTGGCGGCGGGCGGGAGCGCGGCGACGTCCACGGCAGGTGGTTCGATGATGAGAGTGAGTTCGAGCGGTGCGGTGGACGTGCGGATCTGGTCGCTGCGGTTGTCCACCTCGATCGTGTACCGCCGGGTTTCTCGCAGGCGCCGGCGCCCGCGGTGAGCTGGCCGTTGCCGACCACGAAGGCGCTGCCGCCGGTGGGCAGGTCGGTGAGTAGCTCCTTGACGACGCACGCGGGCCCGCCACCCGGAGGCACCAGGGACAGGCCCGACCCGATCACGGCCCGCTCGCCCAGCGGCGCGGTGACGCCGATCCGCAACCCCACGTACGCGGTCGCGCCTTCGGGCAGGTCGAAGGCGTAGTGTCGCTTGACGCCACCGCCGGGCGGCATCTCGTCCAGGTACGCGCCCGGCTTCAAAACCGGCGCCACCGCCGCGTCCTCGGTGCCGGTGACCGGGACACCGACCGGCGTCTGGCCCCGCAGAGCGCGCTGGGCCAGCCGGCGCATGCGGCCGGCTAGTTCGTCGCCGTTCTGGGCGTCGGCGTACCGGCCGCCGCCGGCCTTGGCGATCCGAACGAGCTGGGTGCGGGCGGCGTCCTTGACGCGGAACCCGATGACGTCCACCTGCACGTTCACGCCTTTCTCGGCGAGGGCGCGGGCAGTGGCGACCGGGTCGCCGCCGCAGGCCTCCTCGCCGTCGGACACGAGCAGGATCGTCTTGGTGCCATCGCCGCCGAAATCCTTGGCTTGCTTGAGCGCATACGCGATGGGTGTGTCACCTTTGGGGCGGAGCCTGGCCACCCGCCGCTTGAAGGTGTCGCGGTCCAGCGGACTCGGGCGCATGTGCAGCACGGTGTCGGTGCAGCCGCCGCCGTAGGAGCGCAGCCCGAGCAGCGCGCCGTCGGGGGCGGCGTCCACGATGCCGCCGATGGCCGCGCGGGCCGCCTTCAGCCGGGTTGAGCCGGACACCTTGCCTGCCAAGGAGGAAGGACTCGAATGCGAGCCCTGGCTAGTGCGTCTGTCGTCACACACCGCGGGGGCGGAAGTGGAACCGATGGCAAAGACACGTGTGCAGGTCAGCAGGCGATGCGGTTGTGTGGATGCGGAGACGGGACGTCGGCGAGGGGTGACGTGTCCGCGTCTGATTTTTGAGCCCCGCAGGAGTATCGAAGCACCTCGAAACTATCTATACTTTACCTACATGAAGAGTAGGTTTTGAAGGATCTGGGTCATCGGACCACCGAACAGGAAGACCGAGTGATGAATCTCCAGTTCCTCTGGTACATCCCGAACCAAGCGCAGCCCGGGCACCGCGGCGACGACGTCGTCGAGAACCACAACAGCCTGGAGACCCTCACCAGCCATGCCCGGGCCCTCGAGGAGCACGGGTGGGGCGGGGCGCTCATCGGCGCCGGCTGGGGACGGCCCGACACCTTCACGGTCGCCACCGCGCTGGCCGCGCGGACCACGACGTTCCAGCCGCTGATCGCGGTCCGGCCCGGCTACTGGCATCCGGCCAAGTTCGCCTCCGCCGCCGCCACCCTGGACCACCTCACCGGCGGGCGAGTGCTGGTCAACATCGTGTCGGGCAAGGACAACCTCGCTGCGTACGGCGACAGCGAAGGCGACCAGACGCACCGCTACGCCCGTACCAAAGAGTTCCTCCAGATCGTGCGCAAGCTGTGGACCGAGGAGAACGTCACCTACCACGGCCGGCACTTCAGCGTCACCGGCTCCACCGTGGCGCCGCGAACGGTCGTCCGGGGCGACCGCAAGCACCCCAGGCTCTACTTCGGCGGTGCCTCCGAAGCCGCCGAGAAGGTGGCCGCCGCCGAGGCCGACGTCCAGCTCTTCTGGGGCGAGCCACTGGATGGCGTCGCCGAGCGGATCGACCGGCTCAAACACCTCAGCGAGAAGCTGGGACGCGAGCACCCGCCGCTGGAGTTCGGGCTGCGCATCACCACGCTGGTGCGCGACACCACCGAACAGGCCTGGGCCGACGCCGAGGCCAAGGTCGAGGAGATGGCGAACGGCGGCATCTCGCGTGACCCGAACCGGTTCACCGCCGTCGGTCAGCAGCGGCTGCTCGACCTGGCAGCGCGGGGAGAGGTGCTCGACGACAACCTCTACACCACGCCCGGCAAGTTCGGCGGCGGCGGCGCGGGCACGACCTGGCTGGTCGGCTCGGCCGAGGACGTGGCGAAGTCGCTGCGCAAGTACCAGGCACTCGGCATCACCCACTTCGTGCTCTCCGACACTCCCTATCTGCCAGAGATCAAGCGCCAGGGCGACCGGCTCCTACCGCTGTTGCGCGGATGAGCGCCGATGCCTGATGCCACAGCCGAATGCTCGGACCGACCTTGTCCCTCTGCCGCTCTGAAAGGACGCCTCGCTTTGTTAACGCCTTCATCCCGCACGCGGTTAACGCCTTCATCCCGCACGCGAACGCAACCGCGCCGGCTGCGCTCCGCCGTCACGGTGGCCGTGCTCGCCACCAGCACGGCCTTGAGCGGCACAGCCGCCTCCGCGTCGACAGCGCGGACATCGGGCCCGGCCGACGTCGACGTGGCGGTGGAATGGTACGACGTCACCGCCGACACCATTGCCGCCGCCGGCTCTTCCACGCAGGTCACCAATAGCCGCACGTGGGCGATCAGCTGGTTGTCCGCCGCCCGCGCCGTGCGATCCGGTCCCCGCCAGCGCGCCTTCCAGGACGCCGCGCTCGCCTCCGCGGTCCGCACCTCACTCGTGACCCTGCTCCCGGCCCGCACCGCCGAGCTCGACGCGGCGTTCGCGGCGACGCTGGCGCGCATCCCCGCCGGCCCGTCCAAGGATCGTGGCGTGGCGGCCGGGGCCGAGGAGGCGACGGCGCTGCTCACCGAACGGACCGGTGACGGCCTGGACCCGGCGTCGGTCAACCCGCCGTACCCGGTCCCGCAAGCCGCACCCGGGGTCTGGCAACCCACGCCGCCGGCTTTCGGGCCGGCCCTCCAGGCGGGCACGAGGTTTGCCAGACCGTTCCTTCTGGGCCGCGCCGACCGGTTCCGACCGGGGCCTCCTCCCGAACTCGGCTCTCCGGAATATCGGGCCGACCTTGAGGAGGTACGCGACTACGGCGCGGCGAACAGCAGCGCGCGCACGCAGGCCCAGACGGACATCGCGCAGTTCTGGCTGGGGTCCTCACTGACCATCTACAACGGCGTCCTGCGTGCCGCCGTCGTCCAGTCCCGCCTGCCGGCGCCGAGGAAGGCCGAGCTCGTCGCGCTCTTCCACGTCGCTCTGGTGGACACCCAGATTGCCACCTCGGACAGCAAGTACACCTATGTGAGCTGGCGCCCGGTCACCGCGCTTCGCGCCGCCGACACCGGCCACCCCTCCATCCCTTCGGATCCGGCCTGGACACCGCTGCACACGACGCCGTCGCACCCCGACTACCCGAGCGGCCACAACACCTACTCCGGCGCCGCCGAGCAGGTGCTGACCTCACTGGTCGGCTCCCACTCCCGCGAACCGTTCGAGCTCACCAGCCCGACCGCGCCCGGGGTCACTCGCACCTACACCACGTGGAAGGTCCTGACCGACGAGAACGTCGACGCCCGGGTCTGGTCGGGCATCCACACCCGCTCCGCCGACCAGGCCGGGGTGACGCTGGGCCGCCGGGTCGCGTCCTACGTTCTACGTCACGCCGCACGACTGTTCTCGTAGGTCGCACCAGGAAGACCATTGAAAATCCTCGTCTGGCCCCGTTCCTTCTGGGACGGGGTCAAAGAGCGGTCGCTCTCGGCCTCCGCCACGCGGCGACCTTTGAGATCACAGGTGGCGGTACGCGGCGCCGGGATGGGTGAGGTAAGCCGGCCAGGGTCGTCACCGCGCTCCAGGAGGCCGACCGCTGGACCGCCGGGCACCCGCGCGAGGCGGCCGCCCTGTTCGACGGCGACCTCGACGCCTGGGAGCACGCGCTGCGCACCCGCCCTGGGAACCACGGGAATGTCGCCGTCGCCCACCTGCTGGGCTCTAAGGTCGTATTCGGCCCGGGCGTCTCGACGTCGCTCTTCTCCACCACTCGGCCATCCTTCATGACCAGCACGCGGTCAGCGATGTGGTGAACGACGCCCAGGTCGTGGGAGATGAACACCATCGCGGTGCCGTACTCGGCCTGGAGGTCGGCGAGCAGATTGAGGACCCGGGCCTGGACGGAGACATCGAGGGCGGAGACCGGCTCGTCGCAGACCAGCACGTCGGGGAGGGGGCCGAGGGCGCGGGCGATGGCGACGCGCTGGCGCTGGCCGCCGGACAGCTCGCGAGGATGCCGGGCGGCCGTCTCCGGCGGCAGCCCGACACGGGCCAGCAGGTCGAGCACCCGCACGTGGCGTTCCGTCCCGGACAGGCGCAGCGGTTCGGCCACCAGGCGGGCGACGGTGTGGCGGGGGTCGAAGGAGTCGAGTGGGCTCTGGGAGATGAGCTGGATCCTGGGCCGTAGCGGGCGGCGTTCGCGTTCCCGCGGCTGGCTCCATGGCTGCTGGTGCAGGGTGACGTGGCCGTGGTCGGGTTCGAGCAGGGCGAGGGCCAGGCGGGCAAGTGTGGTCTTGCCGGAGCCGGGCTCGCCGACGATCGCCACGCACTCGCCGGGCTCGACCGACAGGGAGATCCCGTGCACGACCTCGGTGCCGCCGAAGCTCACGCGCAGGTCCTCCGCGGCCAACAGCGTCATGATGTTCTCCCCTCGAAGGGGCGTCCCATGCCGCGGAAGCTGGAACCACTCGGCCAGCGTCACGGCCGGTATCAGCGCGTGCCGGGCGACCAGGGCGCGTTCGGTGAGCCCGCGGGCTCGCGCCGTCACCGCGAACGGCTGCTCAAGGGCCCGTACCAGCCTGCCGCGCAGCACCTGTCCGAGCACGCCCGCGATGGGCAGGCCCAGCGCGAGCGCGGGCAGCACGAGCGCCTGCGGTCCGGACGCGCCCGGGACGGGGAACCAGCCGAGTGTGAACGAGAACACCGACGGCAGCACGATCCCGATCAGGAACGGCGGCACCGACACCAGCTCGGCGGCCGAGGCGGCGCCGCGCAGCCACCGCCCCCGCCCAGCGGTGCACGATCTCCGGCCGATCGAGCCCCCACTCCGCGATGATCTTCGCTCTGATCTCCGGGGTGTCGGTTCCGTCGCCGACCAGGATGTCGATGGTGTCACCCGGCGCGAGCAGCAGCGCGCCGTACGAGGCCGTGGCGGCGGCCCAGAGTACGGCCGGCCCGGTCGCCAGCCGCTTGATCATGTTCCGATCCGCACGTCATAAGCGCTCGCGGGCGTACCGGAGGCGGGGTCGAAGCCGAGCCCCTGCACGGTCTTCTGCGCGGCGATCTGGTCAGCGGGGACGTAGAGCGGGAAGGCGATGGCGTTCTCCACGACCGCCGCCTTCTGCGCCTTGGCGTAGAGCTCCTTGCGTTCGGCCTGGTCGGAGGTGGCCGAGGCGGTGGCGAGCCACTTGTCCACCTGCGGGTCGGCGAAGTAGGTGCGGTTGAGGGCCCCCTTGGCCGGCAGGATGAGGTTGAGCGCGGCGCCCGCGTCGGAGTCGCCGCGGGAGTTGCCGAACAGCGGGCGAAGCGGGCCGCCAGGTCGGCCTGGTCGCTGGCCAGGATGTTGACCGCGAAGTGGTCGGCGGCGCCCAGCTGCGGCCAGGTGGTCGAGGAACGGTCCACGTAGAAGGACACCAGGGGTGGTTCGAGACTGACGGAGGAGAAGGAGGTGGCGGTGAGGCCCACGGGAATGCCGTCGGTCTGCGCGGTGATGACCACGACGCCACTGGCGTGGACCGAGAGCGCCCGCCTGAACTGGTCGGCGGCGAGGGCGTGGACGGCGGCGGCCACGCCGGAGGCACGAGGGTGGGATTCGGCGGCTACGGGTCCGTGATCAACGACACTGTACGCTGGCGACGTGGCCGAAATCCACGTGGGAGCGCCTCGTCAGGAGGAAGCCCTGGCTCATACCAACGACGCTAAGCCGCGATCTTCGATAAGTCAACATTTCCTACTGTTTTAGAGGGTAATCCTCGGCGCGGAGCCAGCCGAGCGGCACGGGATGGCCGAGAACGGATTGTCGGGCAGGAGGATGCGCAGGCCCCGGCCGCGATGCGGCGACTGCGCCGCGGGCGCCTCGCCCAGCGCGGTCAGCACGGCCGGGTCCGTGCCGACGGCGATGCCGGTACGTTCCTCGTAGTTCTCCGTCGCACTCGCCCGCCCGTCGTAGAACGCCACCACCCGGTCGTCATCGAAACGCACCGCGCTGACCCGGACGCCGCGAGCGTCCCACAGCCCGGACCGACCACTCAGCGCGGTGCCGTGCCAGGTCCACTCCAGACCATCGGCGCTGGTGGCGTAGTCGGTGACCATCTGGTCGGCCTCGTCGGGATCGGCGAGCGGGTGGCAGGAGGCCCACAGATGCCAGACGCCGTCCCGCCGTACGATCACCGTGTCCTTGACCCCGGTCTTCGGATCGCCCGACAGGACGGTGACGCGCGAGCGCGCATCGAACGCCGCCGGGTCGGCCGCCTCCAGCACCTCCACCCGCCAGTGCTTGGTGCCGGTGGTGGCGCAACTCAGGTACAGCCGCCAGCGCCCGCTCGGCAGGCGTACCAGCGAGGGCCGCTCCAGCGACTCCGCGTCCATCTATCTCCTCGCGGGTCACGGTCGTCAGCGTCTCGAAGCGCTCACCGTCCGCCGACCGCGCGACCACGACGGCGTACCCGCGCCCCTCCCCGACCGGGCGGCGCAGCCGGTAGGCGAGATAGATCAGCCCGTCCGCGGCCACCGCGCTGGGCGCGCCCGCCCAGTGCCCCTCCCCCGCGGCCGGCGGTTCGACCGCGACCACGGCGCGATCGGGGTCGGGGAGCGGGGCGGCGTTCTCGGCGATCGACATGGCCGTGAGACTAGGCGACGGCACGGGGCTGGACCCGCTGACGGTTGCCGACCAAAGCCACCACGTTTCCGCCGCTCACGACGACCACCCCTACTCATTTTGAAGGAATTTCGGCGACGCCGAGTGCCCGCAGCAGCTCGGATCGGATCTCGGTGGCGCTCCGGTCGGCATCCAGCCGCTGCTCGGCGGCGATCCTGCCGTGGTCGAGCACGAGAACGCGGTCGGCCAGGGCGATCGCCTCGTCCACGTCATGGGTGACCAGCAGCACGGCGGGCCGGTGTTCCTCGTACAGGCGGCGCAGCAGGCCGTGCATCTTGAGCCTGGTCAGGGCGTCGAGCGCGCCGAAGGGCTCGTCCGCGAGCAGGAGCCGGGGCTCGCGGACCAGGGAGCGTGCCAGCGCCACGCGCTGCTGCTCGCCGCCGGACAACTCGTTGGGCCAGGCACGCTCCCGCCCGGCCAGACCTACCTCCGCCAGGCTCTCCCGGCCGCGCTCCACGGCGCCGTCGAGTCCGAGGATCACGTTGTCGAGCACGCGCTGCCAGGGCAACAGCCTGGCGTCTTGGAACACCACCGACACCTGCGCGGGCACCTCGACGAGACCGTCCCCGGCGACGTCTGCGTCCAGGCCCGCCAGGGCCCGCAGCAGTGTGCTCTTGCCCGACCCGCTCTGCCCGAGCAGGGCCACGAACTCTCCCGGCGCGATCTCCAGGTCCAGGCCGTCCAGGACGGCGCGATCGCCGTACACGCGGGTCAGGCCCTTGACGCGGATCAGCTGGCCAACGTCCGTCGCCACGACAGCGTCCTCCTCTCCACGAGCCGCACCCCGGCGTCGGAGAAGAGCCCGAGCAGGCCGTACAGGACGATGCCGACGAGGATCACGTCGGTCTGCCCGTACGTGCGCGCCAGGTCCATCATGTAGCCGATGCCGGTGGTGGAGTTGATGAGCTCGGCCACGACCAGGAACAGCCAGGCCGTGGTGACCGCGAAGCGCATGCCGAGCAGGAACCCCGGCAGCGCGCCCGGCAGGACCACCTTCCTGATGAACGCGCCGCGCTTGAGGTCGACGGTCTCGGCCAGTTCGACGTAGCGGCTGTCGATGCTGCGCAGCCCGTTGTGGGTGTGGATGTAGATCGGCACGAGCACGCCGAGGGCGATCATGGTGATCTTCATGCCCTCGCCGATGCCCAGCCACAGAATGAGGAGCGGCATGAGCGCGAGCGCCGGGATGGCCCGCTTGATCTGGATGGGCCCGTCGATCACGGCCTCACCCCACCGGCTAAGCCCGGAGACCAGCGCGAGCATGGTGCCGAGCGGCACGCCGAAGGCCAATCCCAGTGCCACCCGCTGGACGGACGCGAGCAGGTTGGACTGCAGGCGGCCGGACTCGATCAGGTCGGCCGCGGTGGTGACCACGGTCCACGGCGCGGACAGGAAGCGCGGATCCAGCAGGCCGCTCGCCGAGGCGGCCGCCCAGAGCGCGAGGAGCAGGAGCGGGCCGACCAGGAAACCGAACCTGATCCGCGGGCCGGGCCGCAGGCGACGACGCTTGCGCGTGCGGGCGGCCACGGCCGGACGGGCGGCGACGAGCGTCATCACGCACCACCCTTGACCGCGTCCGCGCCCACCGTCTGGAAGCGCAGGTCGTACAGGTCCTGGGCCTTCAGCACCGGGTTACCGGTCTCCTTGGACAGGATGTCGATGGTCTCCTGGTGCCGGGCGATGGCCTCGGACCAGTCGGCGGGGATGTCCGGCTCGCCCGCCAGCTCGGCCAGGTATTTGCCGTCTTCGGCACTGAGACCCTGGTCCTTGACGTAGTAACCGTCGATCCACTCCTCGGGGTGCTCGTAGACCCAGCGCGAGGCCCGTGCCCAGGCGGCGACATACTCGCGGATCGCAGCGGCCTTGGCCGGGTCCTGGAGCGTGACCGTCCGCACGTACAGGTGGCCCGGGTCGTCGCGGAGCCCGTGGCGAATGGTCGTGGCGCCGTCCCTGCCGAACTTGGCGGTGTAGCGCCTGATGTTCACGCCGCCGATCGGAGCCACGTCCACCTGCTTGGAGGCCAGCGCGTTGGGGTAGACGTCGCCGGTGCTCGGCAGCTCGACCAGGGTGACGTCGTCCTTCGTCAGCCCGGCCTGCTTGAGGACTTTGAGCACGAGCGCGCCCTGAGCCTGGCCGGGGCTGTAGGCGATCTTCTTGCCGCGCAGGTCGGCCAGGGTCTTCACGCTCACGCCCGGCGCGATGCCGAGCTCGTACGTCGGGTGGTGGAGCGGGTCCTTGCGGAACTTGGAGGCGACGATCTTCACGGGCAGGCCGGTCCAGGTGGCCTGGATGGCCGGGATCTCCGCGACCGCGCCCACGTCGAGCGCGTCGGCCCGGAACGCCTCGCTGGTCTGCGGACCGCCGCTGATGTTGGCCCACTCAATGTCGAACGAGAACTTGTCGATCTCACCGGACAGCTGCAACGCCACCTTGGTGGGCGGGTCTCCGACGATCAGCTTGGTGCCCTTGGGGACGGACGTCGGCAGCGGCGCGTCGGCAGCGAGCACCGCCGCGGAGCTCTGCTGCTCGCCGCCTCCAGCACATCCGGTCAGGACGGCCAGCAAAAGCACGGCGAGTGCGGGTCTCAGGAGAGCGGAAACAGGCATATGGCATGGCCTTTCACGTGTGAAGGTGCAGATCCTTGACGAAGGCGAGCGGGCCCCGCGTGGGACGGTCGGCGACGTCGAACTGCGGGTCGTAGCCACTGGCCGGATAGAGGCGCACGGCCTCCGGCTGGCGGGGCCCGGTGGTCAGGTAGATCCGGCGGTGGCGCGGGTGCGTCCACACGCGCTTGACCTCGGCCGTCGCCGCGTCGTAGCGACGGAACGCGCCGCCGGACACCACGATCAGGAACGCACCGTACGGCGGCGCGAACTCGGACTCCGGATACCTCGCCAGCTCATCGTTGCGGCCGTAGCGCGAGGTGTACTCCAGGCCGGTTGGGCGAGAGCCGCACCAGCGCCAGGACCGCGCCCAGCACGAACCCGAGCGCGATGCCCAGCACGGTCAGCTCCAGCGTGAGCAGCACCGAGCGCACCACCGACGGCGCCCAGCCACCGCAGCGGACGACGGGCCGTCATCACCTCCAGCGGCCACCCCGCGTCCTGGCGGGCCGGTGACTCTACTTCAGGCAGCGTCATGAGCCGCCTCCGATCTCGATCACTCCTCGGCGAGAGGAAGGGAGGGTTGATGACGAGATTTCGTGATCAGTGACACTGCGCGCTGGCGACGTGGCCGTGGTCCACGTGCGCGCGCCGGGTCAGGTTCGCGGCCTGGCTCATGACCACGAAGCTATGAGCACATCCAGATAAAGTCAACATTTCCTACTGGATATACATGTATTATCTGATATCGTCTGAGACGCACCGGCCCCCGGAAGGGCTCCACGACATGCACATGATCACGCAGTCGGAGATCGAGCGCCTGCTCACCCCTTCCGACTACATTGACCTCATCGAGGCCGCCTTCGCCGCCCACGCCCGTGGCGAGACCTCACCCAGCCGCCTGTCTCACCTCGACAGCCCGCCCGGCGAGTTCCACATCAAGGCCGCCGGGCTCGGCGGCGTGGTCGCTGTCAAGATCGGCGCCTGCTTCTACGACCGGCCTGCCACGCTGGGCCTGCCGAGCATCGTCGGCGTCATCGCCCTGTTCGACGCCACGAACGGCCAACCCCTGCTGTTCCTGGAATCGGCCACGGTCACCCGGCTGCGCACCGCCGCAGCCACCGCCGTGGCCGTACGCCACCTGGCACTGCCCGGCGCCGCCACCCTGGCCGTGCTCGGCACCGGTGCCCAGGCCGCCGCCCACATCGCGGCCATCCGGGCGGTCCGCCCGATCGAGCGAATTCTCGTATGGGGCCGCGACCCGGCCAAGACCGCGCGCTTCGCCGCCGAACACGGCGCCGAGGCCACCCGCACTCCCGCCGAGGCCACCCGGCAGTCCGCCGTCGTCGTCACCCTGACCCCCTCCACCGATCCCTACTTGGGCTTGCGCGACGTACGACCAGGCACGTTGGTGGCGGCGGTGGGCTCCGACGCGCCCGCCAAACGCGAACTCCACGACGACCTGCTCGCCGCCGCCACCCTGATCACCGACGTCACCCACCAGTGCGCCGCAGTCGGCGAACTCCACCACCGCCCGAAGACGCCGGTCAGGGCCGAGCTCGGCGAAATCGTCCTGGGCACGAAGACCGGCCGCGAGCACGCCGACGACCTCGTGGTCTTCGACTCCACCGGCACCGCCGTCCAGGATGTTGCCGCCGCGCAGGCGCTCTACACCGCCGCGATGAAGAACGGCGCCGGCCACCCGCTCCCCCTATGGGAATGAACACGCCGGCCGCCACCAGAGCGACCAGCAAGACGCCGGCCAGCGTCGTCACACGGATCCATCGCTCTGCCGAGAGGTCGAGCACGGCGGGAGCGATTCCGCCTTCCTCAGCCCCACATAGCCGTGGCCGGCATCCCCTCCGTGGGCGTACGGCGCGTGCCGGGCCTGCGCCGGGAGGAGGTCGCGATGCTCGCCGGCATCAGCGCCGACTACTACCTGCGCCTGGAGCAGAGCCGCGACCGCACCTCCTCCGCGCAGGTCCTCGGGTCCCTCGCCCACGTGCTGCAACTCGACGACGATGCAGCGGCCTACCTGCTACGCCTCGGGGCGGGAAAATCCCGGCGGCGACGGCGGCGGCACCGGAAGGAGACCGTCCCTCCGGGCGTCGCCAAGCTCGTCGTCGCGCTTCCGCTCCCCGCGTACGTGGAGGAGAGCTACTTCGACGTCCTCGCCGCCAACACGCTGGCACCCACTCTGTCGCCGCGACTCGTGGCGGGGGGCAACCGCCTGCGGGACGTGTTCCTCGACCCCGCCGAGCGTGAACACGTGCGAAGGCACCCCAAGCACATCGATCATCCCCAGGTCGGTGGCCTGTGGCTGAACCGGGAGAGACTGGGCGTCAGCGGCGCGCCAGACGCTCGTCGTTTTCCCCCGTGGATCACGGCTTCGGAGCGGGTGGGCAGGGCCTCGTGGCCGACGACTTCGATGTCTGTGCCGAGGGCGAGAAGGTATGGAGGCGGCCGCGCGGCGGTTCTCTGCTCGACGACGCCAAAGGAGAACTCGCGCGCCCGCTCACCGGGCAGCGGGTTCGGCGGCGGCCGGAGGCAGGGGCGGGGAGCCGGTGGCCACCAGGCCGCGACCGGTCTCACCTTGCGGCGGGCGATCAGGCACCTACCGTCGTACTGCTCGAAGTCGTCCTCCACCAGGCCGATTCGTCGTCCAGTCCGCCGGCCGCAGGTCGCCCTGAGCGGCGTTGGCCTGGTGCCAGTGCCAGACCGTCGCGTACGCGGACACCCGGGGTCGGCCCGTGTCCCACTCGATGGCTATTTGAGCCGCCGCGGGTACGGGGCGCGCGGCCGGCGCAGCACCTCGGCCACCGGCCCGCACTCGACGATCCGGCCCTCGTGCATCACCGCCAGCCGGTGTGCCCGATCTGCGGCGACGCCCAGGTCGTGGGTGACCAGCAGGACGGCGGTGCCGTTCTCCTCGGCCAGCCTCTGCATATCGTCGAGGATCACTCGCTGGACGGTGACGTCGAGGGCGCTGGTCGGCTCGTCGGCGATGATCAGCCGCGGCCGGGCGGCGATGGCGATGGCGATGAGCACGCGCTGCCGCATCCCGCCGGACAGCTCGTGCGGGTACTGCCGGGCTCGGGTCTCCGGGTCGGGCAGACCGGCCCGGCCCAGTAGCTCGATCGCGGCGCCGCGGGCCGAGGTACGCGTGGCCAGACCGTGGATGCGCAGCGTCTCGGCCACCTGGTCGCCGACGCGGTGCACGGGGTTGAGCGAGACGCCCGGATCCCGGGGGATCAGCCCGATCTGGTGCCCCCGTACGGCACGAAGCTCCCGCTCCGAGAGGGCGGCCAGATCGTGGGTGCCGAACCCGATGCGGCCCTCGTCGATCCGCCCGCCGGGCGGCAGCAGCCCTACGACGGCTTGCGCCAGTGTGCTCTTGCCCGACCCCGACTCCCCCGCCAGCGCGACGATCTCGCCTGGCCGCACGTCGAGATCGACCCCGCGTACGGCAAGCGTGATCCCATCGCGGGAGTGGTAGGAGACGTCCTCGCCACCGAGCACCATCCCGATCCCGCCGCCCCTGTTCCGGCTCGCCGTGGCGGGCCTGAGCCCGCAGGTCAGCGCAGCTCGGCGCGAATGACCGGCACCACCTCGGCGAAGAAGCGCTCCAGGTGGCCCCGCGTGGTGGCGGCGTCGGTGAAGAAGAAGCCCTCGAAGCCGACGCCGAACAGGTCGTTGCCGAAGTCGGCGTGCAGGGCGAGCAGCTTGTCGGTGATCTGCGCGGGGCTGCCGATCAGCGCCGAGCCGCGGGCGACGAAGTCCTCCAGGCTGTCGTAGGGGAAGCCGTTGCTCGCGGCGACCGGTTGCCGGCGGAAGCGTTCGAACGCCGGGCGGGCCAGCTCGTAGGCGTCCTGGGAGCGGGTGGCGATCACCGGCGAGTGGGCGCCCAGCCCAAGGGGGATCGCCGCGGGGTCGTGGCCGTGGTGCGCCAGCCGCTCCCGGTAGTGCCGGACCAGCTCCAGGTAGTGCGCGGCGGGCTTGAAGCCGTTGGCGGAGTACAGCGGGTCGCCGAAGGCGGCGGCCAGCTCGGTGGAGCGCCGGCTGGAGGCCGAGCCGTGCCACACGCGGGGGGCGGGCCGCTGGAAGGGGCGCGGCCGGGTCGTCACCTCGTCGAGAGGCGGGCGGAACCGTCCTGACCAGGTGACCCGTTCCTCACGCCACAGCCGCCGCAGCAGCTCGTACGCCTCGGCGAGCCGGTCCCACTGCTCCTCCTCGCGCGCCCCGAAGAGCTTCAGTGACGGCGCGTCGTTGCCCTTGCCGATGATCAGCTCCAGGCGGCCGTCGCTGAGGTGGTCGAGCATGGCGTAGTCCTCGGCCACCCGCACCGGGTCGTTGAGCGACAGCACGGCCACCGTGGTGAACAGCCGGATGGTCGACGTCCGCGCGGCGATGTGCGACAGCAGCACCGCCGGGGACGGGGACAGGAACGCAGGGTTGTGCCGCTCCCCCACGCCGAAGCCGTCGTAGCCGACCCGCTCGGCCCACACGGCGAGGTCGACCGTGGCGCGTAACCGGTCGTGCTCGCTCTCCCCGGGCAGCGACAACGCCGGATCGTTCGACAACAGCGTACTGGCGAGGAACTTCACGACAGCCCCCATTCACCATAAACTCTACCTGGAATAAGTATTATACGGAGGAGGGACGACGGATGCTCTGGCGCTGACGGCGTAGGCACCAGCCGGAGTACCCCAGGCGGGCGCTGGTCATGGGGGCGCTGCCCAAGCCGATCGCCGAGGTCGTACCGCCGACCGGCACCGCGAACAGCCTCAACGACATCGCCCGCACCGTTGGCGGCCTCCCCGGCCAGCTCGCCGCCGTGATCGCCTCCAGCACCGAGGGCTGCGCTGCGGCCGTGCCGGCGACCGCGAAGCGAGTGGCATCGCTAACCGGCAAGACGACGCCGGTGAGCCCGCTGGCGGCACGTCGAACTGCAGTAGCGGGGCGGCCGCCCTGTAGCCCGCTCCGGCAGCGGCGCCCCGCATTCCCCGCAGTGCCGCGGAGCGGAGGTTTCGTGACGTGACGGCGAGGCCGAGTCACGAAACGACTCGGGTTTCGTGACGGTACGGGCACGCAACCCGTCCACCAGCAACCGCACCAGCCGGGCGCCGCGGGCCTGGTCCCGGTGCGCGGCAAGCAGGGCGGCACCGCCGACGGCTAGCGCCGACAGGTCGTCCACCCGTACGTCGGCGCGTACCACACCTGCCCGTCTCGCGTCGTGCAGCAGGCGCTCCAGTGCCTCGTGGAACCGCCCTACCGCGGCGGCCAGCACGGCGCGCGGCCAGCTCCGGTCATCGGTGAGCGCATCGCACACGTGCTGGCGCCCCGCCGACTTCTCGATCACTTCGAGCAGGAAGCCGAACAGCGCGTCACCGGGAGCGGCGCGGGCGCGCCAGCGATCGGCGGCGGCCACCAGAGCGCCGAGGTGTTCGGCGAGCACCGCCTCGAGCAGGATGTCCTTGCTCGGGAAGTGCCGGTAGACCGTGCCGGCGCCAACCTCGGCGCGCTGCGCGATACGGCCGAGGGACACCCCGGGCCCCTCCTCGGCGAACACCCGCATCGCCGTGCGCAGCACGAGCTCCCGGTTGCGGCGGGCATCGGCGCGCCCGGCGGGCGCTGCGACCGGCGCTGCTGTCATGTCACGAAATCCTTGTCTGCGACGGCGAAGCGGGTGGAGCATTCCGGACCGAGCCAGTATCTCCCACCTCACCGGAGGGCACCATGACCACCGCCACACCAGCCGGCACCGACGCTCCGATCCTCATCACCGGCGCCACCGGCAAACAGGGCGGCGCCACCGCCCGCCGGCTGCTCGCCGAAGGCCGCAAGGTCCGCGCGCTGGTGCGCGACCCGGCCGCGCCGGCCGCCGCCGAGCTGGCCGCGGCGGGTGCCCAGCTCGTACGCGGCGACTTCGACGATCCGGCGAGCCTGCCACCCGCGCTCGACGGCGCCGCCGCCGTGTTCGGCGTGCCGCCGGTGTCCTTCGGCCCGGCCGGACCACGGACGGAGCTCGAGGTGGCCCGCGGCAGGGCGCTGATCGACGCCGCGGCCCGCGCGGGCGTCGAGCAGATCGTCTTCAGCACCGTCGCCTCCACCTCGGCCCCGTCGCGAGGGGCGCAGGGCAAGACGCTTATCGAGGAGTACCTACGCGACCACGTGGCGCTGCCCACCGTGCTGCGCCCGGTCCGGTTCATGACGAACTATCTCGGCGCCGGAGTCGTCGGCATCGACGGCATCTCCCCTGATGGCGTGCACCGGCACCTCTTCCCGCCGCACGAGCCCATGCAGGTCATCGCACTGGAGGACATCGCCGAGTTCGCCGCGCTCACGTTCGCGGACCCGGCCCGATTCGCCGGACGTACCTTGGAACTGGCCGGCGACGAACCGACCCCGGTCGAGGCCGCCGCCGCGATCAGCGCGGCCACCGGCCTCCCGATCCGGTACGAGCAGCTCACCGACGACGAGACCGCCCGGCTCGGCCCGGAGATCGCCGAGACCGCGAAACACTGGCAGGCCGGTCACCGCTGGCACGCCGACATCGAGGCCCTGCGCGTCATCCATCCCGGTCTGCGCACCCTCGCCGATTGGCTCGCCGACTCCGGCGCCGCCGCCATCCGCGCCCACGTCACCGCCGTATGAGCCGCCTGCTCAGCCTCAGGACGGTCGGGGCGCACGGGAATACGCAGGCGGGTGAGCAGGTTGGGTCCTCCGCCTGGCACGGGAGAACCCGAGGTAGGGGTACCGGCGGGTACACGGCGAACTGGTTCGGCTCGGCTTGCAGGTCAGTGCAGCGACCGTGCGACGGATCCCGCGTCCACGCCGACACGGTCCCGCTCCCCGAAGCCGTCCGGGCCGGTGAGGAAGGCCACGACGTTCGTGATCTCGCCAGGCGTGCCGGTACGACCTGCGCCGCACGCCTGAAGCATGCTCATCATGTGGTCGCCCCGAATGCAGAGCCACGACTGTAACGCGCGGTCCTCCAGCAGCCTTCACATCAGTGACCGGTGACGGTCGACATCGCGAGATCACAGGTTCGCCCGATGACGCTCGCCGCCGGTGAACCGATAGTGCAGGTCGAGCAGACCGGCCGGCTGCGACCCTCACTCTCATCACGCCGGCCACCGCGATCGCTGAGCGGAGGCCAGCATGCCTCCGGATGGCCGGACCACACGACCTCATCGGAATCCCGCCACACGGCCTCGCCGGCTGAACCATCCAGAGCAGGTCGCGTGAGGTCGCGGCGGCCACCGCCGCACCAGGATCTCCACCTCCTTGGAGGTGTCACTCCGCACGAGCATCCGGCCCCGCGTTCGCCGCCCGCTCACGACGAGGCGGGGCCGCGGCTCTTGCCGCAGCAGTCGGAGGTGGCGAATGGATCATGGTGTGTGCGGGGTTGGCGCCCTCCAGGATTCGAACCTGCGACCGTCGGATTGGACGCGCGGTCTTCGATCCGCGAGTGCCTTCAGCGAGTCAGGTCGCGCGTAGCTTGCGGATCGGTGCGGGCCGCATCAGCGAGAGCCGGCGAACAGGCCCCGCTCGGCCACCTCGGCCGACCACACCGCATCATCGAAAGTGCTCTCCGTCACCATCCCCGGGCCACACCTCGGCAGAGTCAGGGCTACGCCGACGGCATGGCGGCACCGGCATCGCAGGACGTGCGCATGGTCGCGGTGCGGAAGAGCGCCTCCTGCCTGATCCGCTCATCGGCCCCACCCTGCTCAGTCCCGGCCTCACGGCCATGATCTTCCCCGAGGAGGTGCGGCCTGCGCTGAGCGCGCTCGCCGGGGTCGGGGTAGCGCTGTTCATGTTCGTCGTCGGCACCGAGCTGGACGCCGGAGCCATGAAGGGCGGCGGGCGGGTGACGGTGTGGGCCTCGCTCTTCGCGACGGCGGTGCCGCTGGCGCTGGGCGCCCTGCTGGCCGGGACGCTGCTGTCGGGGCACCAGAGGGGTTCCGGCGCCGGGTTCGTGCTGTTCTTCGCGGTGGCGTTGTCGGTGACCGCGTTCCCTGTCCTGGCGCGCATCATCGCCGACCGCGGCATGACCGGCACCCGGATCGGCGCCACCGCGCTGACCTGTGCGGCCGTCTGCGACGTGCTGGCCTGGTCGCTGCTCGCGCTGGTCGTCGCGCTCGCCACCGGCGCCCGCTTCCAGTGGTGGCTGCTGCTGCTCGTGCCGTACGTCGTCGTGATGGTCACGCTCGTGCGCCCGCTGCTGCGCCGGGTGAGCGAGCTCCGCCGGCACGGCGAGCCGGGAGGCGGATTCTTCTTCGCCGTCGTGCTGGCCGGGCTGCTGATGTCGGCCGCCTTCACGGAGTGGCTGGGGCTGCACTACATCTTCGGGGCGTTTCTCTTCGGCGTCCTCCTGCCCAAGGGCGGGGGCGGCGAGGTGCGCGAGTGCGTGATCCGACGGGTCGAGCCGCTGTGCGGCGCGCTCTTGCTCCCCGTCTACTTCGTGGTGGCGGGGCTCAAGATAGACCTGTCCGGGCTGACCGTGGGCGAGCTGGGAGAACTGGCCCTCATCCTGGCCACGGCTGTGACGGCCAAGTTCGCCGGCGCGTACGCCGGAGCCCGCATCGGCGGCCTGGACTCGCGCGGGGCGATCACGCTCGGAGCGCTGCTGAACACGCGCGGGCTGACGGAGCTCGTCGTGCTGGGCGTCGGGCTGGAGCTCGGCGTGCTGAACGAGCGCCTCTACGCGCTCATGGTGGTGATGGCCGTCGTGACCACCGCGCTCACCGGCCCCCTGCTGAACCGGCTGCATCCGGCGCCGGCGGAGGAGTCGTCGCGGCGCGCCGCCTCCTCCCCCGCTCGCGCCGGTCGAGCGGGCTAGTTGCCGGTGCCCGCGCTGACGAGCCCGGTCTCGTAGGCGACGACGACGGCCTGGGCGCGGTCGCGCAGGCCGAGCTTGGTGAAGATGCGGGCGACGTGGGTCTTCACCGTGGTCTCGCTCAGCGTCAGCGCCTCGGCCAGTTCGGCGTTGGACAACCCGCGCCCCACCAGCGTCAGCACCTCGAGCTCGCGCGTGGTCAGGCTGGCCAGGTCGGCGTGCGCGTCCTTGGACGGCGTGCCGCCGGCGGGGTCCTGCGTGGCGAAGCGCTCGACGAGCCGCCGGGTGATCGACGGCGCCAGCAGGGCATCACCGGTGGTGACCAGCCGAACGGCATTGGTCAGGTGCTCGGGCGTGACGTCCTTCAGCAGGAAACCGCTAGCGCCGAGAGCCAGCGCGGCGTACACGTAGCGGTCGAGGTCGAACGTGGTCAGCATGAGCACGCGGCAGTCCGGATCCTGCGCCAGGACCCGCCTGGCCGCCTCCAGCCCGTCCATGTTGGGCATGCGGATGTCCATGAGCACAACGTCCGGCCGCAGCTCCCGCGCGGCCGTCACCGCCTCCACACCGTCGGCCGCCTCCCCCACCACGTCGATGCCGCGGGTGGTGAGGATCAGCCGGAATCCTGCCCGGATGAGCGCCTGATCGTCGACGATCAGCACGCGGGGCGAAGGCTCGGGGGTCATCAACCATCCTGTCGATGTGAGGTGCCCGCCGGGGGCGGACCAGACCGGTCGCCGGCGGGCGGCGCGTTCAGCGGGATGCGGGCGCGGATGCGGTAACCGCCGCCGAGGCGGCGCCGGGCGTCCAGGTCCCCGCCGTAGACGGCGACCCGTTCGCCCAGCCCCAGCAGGCCGCGCCCGGTTCCGTCGTCGCGTTTGCGCTGCTGCGCCACCGGCACGGCACGGCCCCGCCCTGCCGGCTGCTCGGGCTGGTCGGCGGTGAGCGTGCTGGGGCCGGTGTTGAGCACCTCCACGCGTATCTGGTTCTCGGCGTAGCGGATCGTCACCTCGGCCTTCGTATCCGGCTCGGCGTGCTTGAGCGCATTGGTCAAGGCCTCCTGGATGATCCGGTAGACCGTCGCGTCGATGCCCGGCGGCAGCGCGCGGGGCTCGCCCAGGATGCGCGTCTCCACATTCAGCCCGGCGAAGGCGAAGCGGTCGATCAGCGTGTTCAGGGTGCTCAGGCTCGGCGACGGCACGAGGCCGGCGTCAAAGGAATCCTCAACGCCGTCCGGCGAAGGCGCGAGCAGTCCCAGCAGGTGCCGCAGCTCCGACATCGCCGAGCGGCCGGCGTTCTCGACCGCTTTGATCGCCTCCGCGCACTCGTCCGGCTTGATGGTCATCACCTCGCGCGCCGCGCTGGCCTGGACGACCATGAGGCTCACGTTGTGACTGACGATGTCGTGCAGTTCCCTGGCGATCCTGGCCCGTTCGGCGTCGACCGCCGCCCTGGCGGCCCGGTCGCTCTCTCGCTCCAGGATCCTGCCCCGCTCCTCGATGGCCTCGCGGTGCCGCCGGTGAGATCGCACGAGCGCGACACTCAGCGACAGCGTGACTCCCAGCAGCGCCACCACAACGACGACCAAGGTGTACGCCCAGACTCCGCCCACCGTTCCACCCTGGCAAACGGCGTGGAGATCCGCACTACATCCACAGGATGACATCGGAGCGGATTTACATCCGGGGAAGGATGCCCGGCGTCCGGCACCGTTCGTAGCCTCCTTGCATGACAACCGGAACCGAGATCGTCGTACAACTTGATCAGGTACGCAAGCAATACGGCGAGACGGCGGCACTGGGCGGCGTCTCGCTGGAGATCCGTGCCGGTGAGGCCGTCGCGGTGATGGGACCATCGGGCTGCGGGAAGTCGACGCTCCTCAACATGATCGCCGGGCTGGACCGACCCAGCGCCGGAAGGGTCATCGTCCACGGCGAGGACCTGACCGGGTTGAACGAGACAGGGCTGGCGCTGTTCAGGCGGCGCCGGATCGGCATGGTCTTCCAGTTCTTCAACCTGCTCGACGACCTGTCCGCGCTCGACAACGTGGCGCTCGCCGCCCAGCTCACCGGCACACCCGCCGCCCAGGCCCGCAGACGCGCGCTCGAACTGCTGGACGAACTCGGCATCGCCGACCGCGCCCGCATGTACCCCGCGGTGCTGAGCGGCGGCGAGCGCCAGCGTGTCGCCGTCGCCCGCGCCCTCATGAACCGGCCGGCCGTGCTGCTGGCCGACGAGCCGACCGGCGCGCTGGACAGCCACTCCGGTGAGCAGGTGATGGACCTGCTGCTCGACCTGCACCAGATCGGCCAGACGCTGCTGCTGGTCACCCATGACGAACGGCTGGCCGAGCGGTGCGCCGGCCGGGTGATCGAGTTGGCCGACGGCCGGGTGACCGCCGAACGCAAGCTGGAGTGGGCCCCATGAGCGTGGTGTGGAGCATCGCACTGGCGGCGGTGCGGCGGCGTAGGTTGCAGAGCACGGTCCTGGCCGTGGTGGTCATGTGCTCCACCGTGGCGATCGTCGTGGCGCTCGGTCTGCTCGAGGCCTCCTCGGGGCCCTTCGACCGGACCTTCGCCAAGCAGCACGGGGCGCACGTCGTGGCCACGTTCGACCGGGCCACGGTTCCCGACGCGCTGCTCACGCAGACGGCGGGCAAGCCGGGGGTCGAAGCGGCGGCCGGGCCGTTCGGCCAGAGCGTGGTCACCGTCGCCGACACCCGGCAGAGCCTGCCGCCCGGACCGCTCACGGTCGTCGGACGGCCCGGTCCGGGCGGTCCCGTGGACCAGGTCGACCTCTGGGCGGGCCGCTGGGCCGCCAAACCCGGGGAGATCGTGGTGAACCGGCCGGTCGAGCCGCTCTTCAGCGACCTGATCGGCGCCACGGTGCAGGCCCAGGAGGGGATGAACTTCACCATCGTCGGCCTGGCCTCCAGCGTCAGCAGGACATCTGAGGCCTGGGTCACCCCCGCGCAGATGCAGACGATGAACCCCAAGACCACCCAGATGCTCTACCGGTTCACCAAGGCGGAGACGGAGGGCGACCTGCGCGCGGCCACGACGAGCGCGACCGCCGGGCTGCCGTCCTCCGGCGTGCTCAACCAGCAGTCCTACCTCGCCGTCAAGCAGGACGTCTCCCGGGCGGCCGCCGCCTACCTGCCGTTCCTGGTGGGGTTCGGTCTCCTGGGACTGCTGGTGGCGGTGCTCATCGTGGCGAACGTCATCGGCGGCGCCGTCGTCGCCGGGCAGCGGCACATCGGAGTGCTCAAGTCACTGGGGTTCACCCCCAACCAGGTCATGGCCGTGTACCTGGCCATGGTCCTGCTGCCCGGGTTCGCCGGGTGTCTGGTCGGCACCGGGCTCGGCGCCCTGGTCTCACAGCCGCTGCTGCAGCGCGTGTTCGCGGGCATCGGGTCGTCCATCGGCCTGGGCGTCAGCCTGTGGGTGTATCTGGCGGCGCTGATCGGCGTACCGGCCGTGGTCGTCCTGGCCGCGCTCATCCCCGCCTCTCGCGCGCATCGGCTGTCCGCCGCCGAGACCATCCGGGTCGGCAGCGCGCCCCAGCCGGGACGCGGGCAGGCGATCCAGGGCCTGCTGTCGGGCACTCCGCTCCCCCGCTCGGTGAGCCTGGGCCTGGGCCTGCCGTTCGCCCGCCCCGGCCGCTCGACGTTGACGCTGGCCGCGATCGTCCTCGGCGTGGCCGCGGTGACGCTCGCCACCGGCCTGTTCCAGACGATGACCGCCTATGGTGACACGGCACAACGCGTGGGCCACGTCCATTCCGTGGTCTATGTCGGACGGCCCGATCAGACCAGGCCCAAGCTGAACGACGCCGCCATCGAGGCGCTGCTGCGCTCGCAGCCCGGCGTGCGGTACGTGACCGCCGACGCCTGGATCGACGTGCAGCTCCCGGGCCACACGGGCCGGATCAAGGCCCAGTTTCTGCGCGGCGACGCCGCGACCCGCGGCGACGTGGTGGTGGCCGGGCGCTACATCTCCGGGCCTAACGAGGTCGCCGCCCCTTCGGCGTTCCTGAAGCGGTTCGGGCTGCACGTCAGCGACCGGCTCACGCTCGCGCTCGGCGGCGGCCGCACCCAGGCCACGATCGTGGGCGAGCTCATGGACGCCGCGAACGACCTCGTCATCGCGAGCTGGCCCACGCTGACCGCGCTCGACCCGAACAGGAGCGCCACTCAGTACGAGGTGCGGCTCGCTCCAGGCGCCGACGTCGAGAAGTTCAACGCGGCCGTCAAGGCGGCCGAACCCGGCCTGTACCCCCAGACGAAGTCGCAGGTGGACCAGAACAGCGTGGCCATCATCAGTGCGGCGTCCATCTTCACCCTGCTCCTCGGCACGGTGGCGACGCTGGGCGTCTTCAACACCGTGGTGCTCAACACCCGCGAGCGCCGCCGCGACCTGGCCATGCTGAAGTCGATCGGGATGACCCCGCGCCAGGTGACGCTGATGATGGTCACGTCCATGGCGGCGCTGGGTGCCTTCGGCGGCCTGGTCGGCATCCCCATCGGCATCGCCTCGCACCGGGTCATCGTGCTGGCCATGCTCAACGCGGTGGGGCTCACCGCACCCGAGATCCTGCTCGACGTCTGGCAGGCCACGGCACTGGCCGCGCTGGTCGTGGCGGGTGTGGCCATCGCCATGCTGGGCGCGTACCTGCCCGCGCGCTCGGCCGCCACGCTGACCATCGCCGAAGCGCTGCGCACAGAATGAGCACCAGGCGACGCGATGGGAAGTCCTGATCGATGTACCACTCCTACACGGCGGCCCAGTCGCTGTCCCTCACCATGCAGGAGGAATTGATCGAGCGCCTCCAGGACACCCGCCCGTACGCACCGCGCACCGTGCTGACCATCACCGATCCGGAGACCGGCGAGACGTACCGGCTGGCGCTCGGCCCAGCGCACGTGGCATACCTGGAGGACCTGCTGGCCTTCGGCGTGATTCCGTAACCCGCCCCCACCGCGACAGCCACATCGGCCCCGTACGGGAGGGGCGGCGGACCCACGTTCAAGGCGGCGTTCACCATTGCCTCCGGGTGCGTCGGCGTCGTCCTGCTCGGGCTCACGCTGCTATCGTGCGTCACGATGAGACACACGTGAGTCACGTCCTCAGGGGCCCTTGCGCACCATCCGCGCCGCCTTACGTGCCGCGCCCGACACCAGCCTCGCGGTCGCCCGTACGTTGCCGTGACACGGCTGTGGCAGCACCGACATGTGCGTGTCGGCGGTCAGCGCGATGCCGGCATGCCCCAGCTAGCCCTGCACCAGCCGCAGGTCCAGCGCAGCCCCGCTACCTCGGCGCGGCGCGAACGTCGTAGAGCGATCAGCCACCACAGCACGGGCGCTCGCCCTTACGCCGCCAAGCGACCTCCCGCCGCAGCGTCCACACCACCGGGTGGATGTGGCGTGGAGACGGCAATCGTTGCCCGCGAGCCGGGTTGTCACCGATCAAATCCTCTCGTTAGCCAGCGCCGCGAACGCGCCCGCAGCTTGTTCAACTGCCGCTGTGGCGGCGGACTTTTTCCGCGCTCCGTCGCCGCAGTGTGTCTGACGCCCAGGAACGCCGAAATCCTGGCGCTGTACGCACCACAGGCGTGCGAGGATCTCGCGAAACGAACCGCTTTCAGACTCAGCGGCGCCCATACGAACCGGCCTATACGGCGACCCACCTGACATGCCTGACCTGCAGGTGCGATCAGCGGCACCGGACGTGAGCGCGTCCGCGCCGGGCCTGTCCTCGAATCACGCCGGGCCATGCGACGGCACCCACCTCGCCATGACGCCGAGAGGCTCGTCATCCCGGCCCCGTACCTGCCTGGTCACGAGCCGGCATGAGCGGCGGGATGCCGAATGTTCAACTGATTCACGGAATGATCGTCTGCGCGTTACTCTGCCTCCGGCCTAACGGAAATGGAGACCATGGATGCACAGATTAGCCAGATCCGGTTTTGCCCTGTCCTTAGTCGGGGCCATAGTCGCGGCCACCCTGATCGCCACCGCACCCGCCGCGTCAGCCGCGCCCGCACGCGGCAACGGACACCGGGTCACCGTCATGGTCCACGGGTTCGACCGCGAGGCCGACATCAGCTGCTCCGGCGCATGGAACAGCGCCAAGAATCTGCTGAACGCCAATGGCTGGGGCGACGTCGTCACCTTCGGCTACTACAACAAGGCCACCAACTGCGACCTCAGACTCCAAGGGACCACCGACACGCGCATCCAGGAGGTCGGCCGCCAGTTCGCGTGGACCGTCTACTACCTGTACTCCAGCAAGGACGTGGCAATCGACGTCGTGACGCACTCCATGGGCGGTCTGGTCGCGAAGGCGGCCATCGAGGGCGTCAACAGGTACGGCGTGGGCAAGCCGCCACCCGACCTGAGCGGGCTGACGGTCGATCCGAACAACCTCGGCGCGACCGCGTGGCCCAGAGACTGGCCCCCCTTCCTGTACATCGAGGACATGGTCACGTTCGCCACGCCGCACCTGGGCATCGGCAGCGCGGTGGTGACCGCGTGCGCCATCACCCACGAGCAGTGCAGCGACATGCGTCCGGGCAGCGGCTTCATCAGCTGGCTGGGAAAGCAGCCGCAGTCCCAGATGGGCACGGACTACACCTTCCTCGCCTCGAAGCACGACGACACGGTCAGCGCCGACTCGGCGACCAACAAGCGCACCGCCCACCATTGGGCACTCTACGGCTCGAACGCCGACGGTGGCACGCTGAGTCACACCTCCATCCGGAACACCTCGACCGGCGACTGGCAAGCGTCGTACGGCGGGGAATTCAGCGACGAGGGTGAGGGCTCGTACCCCGCGCCGCTCCTTCGGATGATGGACGGCCTGTACGACCAGCAGGCCCAGTAGCGCAGAACGACGATCGGCACGCCACAGTGGTGGCATGCCGCAATCGAGACAAGCAAAGTGCCTGGCTCGCGGAACCTGAGGCGCGAGCAGGGCGCTGAGCTGGTTGCCTCAGTTTGAGTGAGACAGGGATGCCGTCGTTGTCCCACTCAAACTGAGCAATCTTCGTCTGCCACCACTCCGCCTGCCGATGACGCCATCCGCGCGGGTCATCCGGGCTTGTACGGCTACGACCGGCGACGCCGGGCCGATCTGCCGATGAGCGGCCGTGGCGTGTTCATCGAGTTGACGGGTGCGGCGGCTGCACCGTCCCGCATTCCGTTTTCCGGACACCCCGGTCGGGCGCCTGATCAATCGGCATTCTTGGGCATTTGCTGCATGACCTCCGCCATGGCGCGGCCTCGCTGATGTTGGCGTCCGGGGGGGAGATGAAGGTGATCCAGGAGGCACTGGGACATTGCGCCTGTGGGGTGTTAGCGGCCATCACAAAGTCCTGATCGGCGGACATCTCCGTCTTGGTAGACGGACATAGCGGTCCTGGCTGGCGGACATCGGAAATCCTGGTCGATGGCGTCGCCCGCCTACCCGAGCGGCCCGAACCTCCTGGCCGGCACCATGACCGGCGGGATGAAGATTCGGACGCACCTGAAGTTCGACACCCCGGGCCTGAAGGGCAGCACGGTGACCGACGCCAAGCTGTCGATGAACACCATCGATAGCCACAACTGCGGCGCCGCGCTCACCAACGGCATCCAGGTCGCCCGGCTGACCAGCGCATGGGACCCGGACAACCTGTACTGGGCCACCAAGCCTGCCTTCACTACCGAGGACGCCTCGGCAAACTTCAAGGGCGTCAATTCCGACTGCGCCACCTGGCCGGACAGCATGGACTGGAACGTCACCGGCATCGCCCAGGACTGGGCCGCCGGCGCCGCCAACCACGGCCTGGTGCTCAAGTCGCCCGGCGAGGCGAACATCGACAACTACCGGGTGTTCACCTCCTCCGAAGACACCGACTTCAACCAACCGCCCACGCTGACCATCACCACCAGCGGACCGGCCTCGCAACCGGCTGTCTCCGCCCCGGCCATCACACCGGCGCAGACTGTGGACGGTGTCACCGTGACCGGCTCGCTCACCCCGCAGCTCGCCGTGACCGTCGCCGACCCCGCCGGCGGCAGCCTCACCGGCCAGTTCGAGGTCGAGCACGACCCGGCCGCGCCTGGGCAGGGCACCGGCCAGATCCGGACCGGCACCTCGCAGACGGTCACCTCCGGCGGCCAGGCCACTGTCAGCATCCCTCCCGGGAAGCTGGCGGACGGCTGGAAGATCCGCTGGCGGTCCCGCGCGGCCAACGCCGCCGCCTCCACCACCTCTGCGTGGTCGGAGTGGCAGACGGCCACCGTGGACGTGCCGAATCCCAGCGTCGGCCCTTTCGGCGTCACGCCGTCACAGGTAGTCGACGGTCAGACGGTCACGAGCAGCCTGACGCCCACCCTGCATACCATGGTGAGCGACCCGGCGGGGCAACCGGTTCGCGCGGAGTTCGAGGTCGAACACGACCCGGCCCCGGCAGGGCAAGGTGCCGGGCAGATCTGGGCCGGTGGCGTCGACAACGTCGCCTCCGGGACCCAGGCCGCGCTCACCGTTCCTGCGGGCAAGCTGACCGATGGCTGGAACGTCCGGTGGCGGGTCCGCGCGATCAACTCCGCCACCACGGTCAGCTCACCGTGGTCCGGCTGGCAGAGCCTGAGCGTCGACGTTCCGCCGCCCGCTTCCGAGCCCGCGATCGGAGCCCTGCAGATCTCTCCGTCAGAGCAGGTGAACGGCACCACCATCGTCACCACGCTCACTCCGACGCTCCGCGCCGAGGTCGGCAACCCGATCGGTGGAACCCTTCGTGCCGAGTTCGTGGTGGAACACGATCCAGAAGCCACGGAGCAAGGCAGCGGCCCCATCTGGGATGGAGCCGTCGACAACGTGGCCTCCGGCGCGCAGGCCACCGTCAATATCCCCGCCGGGGTACTGACCGACGGGTGGAAGGTGCGCTGGCGTGCTCGTGCCGTTGCGGGAGAAACGAGTTCTCCCTGGTCTGAGTGGCACTCGGCCACTGTCGCAGTGCCCAAAGCCGGCCGTGGCCGATCTCGTCCTCACCCCGTCAACGGTCATAGACGGCCAAACGATCATGAACGTACTGAGCCCGACGCTCAAGGCGACTGTGACTGGGCCCGCCGGGCAAACGGTCCGGGCCGAGTTCGAAGTCGAGCACGACCCGGGCAGCACCGGGCAAGGCGCTGGGCAGATCTGGGCTGGATCCGTCGACGGCCTCGCATCGGGCACCCAGGCGAGCCTCACGGTGCCCCACGGAGAGCTGTCGGACGGATGGACCGTCCGCTGGCGTGCCAGGGCGATCGCCGGCGAGGTGTCGAGCGACTGGGCCGCGTGGCACTATGTCACGCTTGATCTGGCTCAAGCCGGACCAGGACCGATGGCGCGAACGGCGGGGCCGGTGCTGCGCACCGATCAAAGTTTCACCGTCGCGGCATGGGTGAGGTGGGACGACCAGAACGGCGCGTACACCATCGTTGGACAAGATGGCGTAAATGCGGCGCCATTCCGGCTGGGAAACGATCCGGAAGACGGCCTGATCTTCAGCTTGACGTCGTCTGATACCGCCGACGCGAGATCGGAAGGCGTCGTGTCGGGCGTCAAAGCTCCCGCAAACTCCTGGTTTCACATCGCGGCCGTGTACGACAAGGAGAGCAGCACCGCGACTCTCTACGTGAACGGCAACACCATCGGGTTGCCGGTGCTGGACGAGAGCCAAGAAGACACGGAGGTGTCGGCAAGCGCGCCGATCAGTTTCCCGACCTGGAATTCCACCGGGCCGCTCACTCTCGGCACCAGCATGAACGGCACTCTCGACGAGGTGTGGGCCTACGATCGCGCCCTGTCCCACTCGGAGATCGCTGAGCTGGTGGACGGCAGCAGTTCCGAGGAGTTCGCTCCGCTCGCCGGCCAGGGTGACAGACGGTCCACGACGGCCATGGCCGCTCCGCAACCCATGACGTACGATCGCGTCGACCCGGAAGAGTGCTGGAAGAAATTCGAGGACAACGACAGGAATAAGGCAACCTGGCGGAAGAACCGCTTCAGCGGATGTCAGGTGCACAGCATCAAATTCGCCGGTGACGGCGCGGATACCGGGGAATTCTTCCTGATGCTCGTCGCCAGCACCTTCAACGGTCCGGACGGAGGTCCGGGCGGAGTTCCCCCCGGCGGAACCAGCCGGGACATGTACTTCGACGTCTATGTCAATGAGTTCAGGTTCAGTGACTACGATTTCCTGGACGCGGACTATACGCTCGGCCTGAGCCCGGCACGAGGGCAGACAGCGTGCCGTCACATCACCTCATGGAACGGGAGCGCACAGCACAACAACATCACCAAAGAAGGCGACGAGCTGCGGGCCCTCAGCAATCCGATCGACGACAAGTGGCCCAAGCTCGCCACCTGGCGGTTCCGCTCCGCTCCCGGAGACGCGAGCGGAGCCGATCTCATCTCGAACTGCAACTTCAGCCCATGGGTAAAGACCGACAGCGACGGGTGGCTGGATCCCATCAAGTTCGAATGGGGCCATGGCGCCACGCCGCAGCAGTTCACCATCCGGTGCGACTCCGCCACATACATCTCGAAGCAGTTTCCGGGAGGGTGTGCGATGCCCGCGGCAGCGTCCATCAAATGGGAGCTCGGGGCTGGTTACGACGAAGCCTACATCCATTACTGGAAGGCCTGTTACGACAAGGGCGACACCTACCCCAAGAGGCCCGACAAGATCATCAAGGGCTGCGCGACCTCGGCCAACGAGAACCCCGGAGCACAGAACTACCTGCATCGGATAGGCCAACCGGAGATCGATCGGAACCGCGGACGAGCCACCACCAGGTGCAGAAGTCTCTGGCCGAACTACGGCACTCCCGTACCTCCCATGGTCCACATGGAGTGCGATGAGTTTCCGCCGGCATCCGCCGTGGAGCGGACACCGGCCGGGGACAGGGCAAGGAACTTGTCGGTGTGCGCCATGCCGGGCACCGCGGCCGGCCCCAACGGTAAAGCCGGCAAGGCCATGACACGCTTCTACAATCGCGACCGGCTCCTGTACAAGGACGATCCATGGTTCTCGCGGTTCGCCACCAAGCTACAACCCTATCCGGCCACACCGTCCAACCGTCAATGGATTCCAACTGCTGGAAACCTGCTGTAGGCGGATACACGAAGTGGCCATAACCGGAAAATGACGCGCGTATAGCAGAATCAGCGTTCATGAACAGCAGCCTCCGTCGCCGTGCGGCAGCCAGCCTGCCGCACGGCGACGGAGGCGCATATAGGAGGGAACCCGGCTTGAATCCTGCAGATTTCCAAGAGTCAGTACGGCGCTATCGAAGCTTGTTGAAAGAGGTGGCATGGATGGGCGAAGGGATGGCATGGACGGTGATCGTGCCGGAGTCCGAGAGCCTTTCTCTCGACGAGGTGGGACGCCGTGTCACCGGTGGCGCGACTCCACAGTTCCAGGAGTACGAGCCCGGTTACGCCGACCTGACGGCCTTCCGGCTGTCCGGAACGTCGGTGATGCTCTTCCAAGCCGAGGGTTTCACGCCTGTAGGGGAGCAGCCGATGCTGGGGCGCGTCAGCTCGGGTGCGCAGGTCTGGCATGTGCAGTGGAACATCACCGGAGCCCGCAGGCTGCTCTATGCCGCCGACGGCGGGGTCGTGGCCGAGGTCCGCGACTTCGATCCGAAAGGGATTCACGGCACGAACGCCGAGGCCCTCCGGGAAGAGGCGGCTCTGCTCGGTGGCACCCGGGACGCGTTCACTGTCCGGGCGAAGGCCATGGCGATCGTGGAGCAACGGACGAACGTCCGGCTGGACAGGGAGTGGCTTGATCATCCTCAGCCCTCCCTGGAGATCGACTGAGCCTCGCGGGCGCTGGAGCCGCCATGCCCGCCCACGGGTCAGGGAGATGGTGGGGTGGGCGGCCGGCTTGGTACCGGCGAAGATCACGGTGCGGCGCGGTGACCGGCGGCGATCACTCTTGCTGACACCTGGGTCTGCTGATTTCCCGGCAGAGCCCGGCGACAGCAGTCGCTATCCGTTCCCGGTGACCTGCCGGGCTACGCGCAGTTCGGCGTCGCGGACACGCCGGAACCGGTCGAAGTCCCGGCGGTGGGCGGCGATGGCGTCGAGCTGAACGGCCTTGTCAGCGGCGGACCGGGCGGCGACCAGCCCGGTTGCCCGCTTGCAGCCGATGTCGGCCGTGGCGACGGCGAGCCCCCGGGGCGAGGCGTGGCCGGGTTTCGCCCACGCCGGATCGGGGGTTGAGGAGTTCCTCCTCAACCCCCGTCCTCCGGCGAGCAGCCGAGCTGTTCGCCGGCATCATCAAATGGACGAACTGGCGGGATGGTCAAGGAACCATCAAACTGCCGAACCAGCCGACCTACTACGGCGACGTATCCCTTAATGCTTTTCATCCTCACGCTGCCTGCGCAGCTCGGTGATTCTGAAGGACAGCGATGGCCTTGCAGAGGTGGCCAGCCTTGCTGGGGCTGCAGCGTAGCTTGCGGAGGATCTTCCAGCTCTTCAGCTGGGCGTTCGCTCGTTCACCGGGACCCCGAAGTCTTGCGTGGGCACGGTTGGCCTGCTTCTGGGATTCAGGCTTGTTCTTGCCCTTGTATGGAGTGAGCACCGGACCTTCGGCCCCCTGATACGCCTTGTCGGCCAGGGTGATGATTCCGGCTGCCTCCAGCGCGCGCAGGATGCCCCAGATCCGGGCGGCGCTTAGATCGTGGGCTTTGCCGGGCAGCGCTCCGGAGGTCCACAGGATCGTCCCGTTCGGTGAGGCGATGACCTGGACGTTCATACCGTGCACGCGGTGCTTGCCGGAGAAGTACGGCCGGTCGGCGGCGATCCGGTCGGTGCGGATCAGCGTGCCGTCCAGCACCAGGTAGTGCAGCCCGTCCCGCTTCGCCTTGCGCAGCGCCTGCCCGAGCTTCGGTGAGCGGGCCGACAACAGCGCAACCGTCTCCTCCACATACCGCCAAGCGGTCGCGGTCGACACCCTGAACGCCCCGAGTTCGCTGAATGTCTCGCCCTTGCGCAGGTAGACCAGCACCAGCAGCGCTTGCTGCCCCGGGTTGAGCAGCCGCCAGACCGACCCGATTGTCTTGCGGTGCCGGCGGATCACTCCGGCGACGTAGTTCAGCGTTGAGCGCGACAAATCGACGGCGGCGCGATAGAAAAGCATCCGAGGCCCCTGGTTGTGACGGATCTGGTTGTGGTGATCAATCCATCTACCAGGGGTTTCTTGCGTCGTCAGGCGAACGCCAGGCTCGCGATCACGCTGTGACCTAGCAACCCGCCGCCAGGGGATGCAAAAGCCTCACTGGAGCACGGAAGGCAACGAACGACGTGCCGGCAAAGCGTCAAGGGCACGGGATACACGCAGAATAACCTTGAAAGGGTACGGACCGTGCATTCGTTTGCGCAGCTCAGACTATATATCAGGGCGTACAAGCCGCACACCCCCACTGCGGATGTCGGCTGGGCGAAGCCGAGACGATTCGCTCACTTCGCCACTCGATGGCCGTGGCTGGAGTGATCGAAGCTGGGGCCTTCCTCTCGTAGGGTCCCGCGCCGGGCGGTGCGGTAGGCTCTACTGCCCTAAATCATCCGAATTTGCACTTTTTATGGCATAAGCTACATCACGACCAAAGAGGGGCTTTGAGAACTTCATGTCCCATTTCCGGAAAACCTGAGGCTTTGGTGAAACTCCTACGCATCCGCCGCGCAGAGCCGCTACCTTAGCGCGTGCCGTAGCTCCGCCGTTGACAGATATCGACGTGAGCGAGAAGCTGGTCGGCTTTGTGTTGCGCAAAAAAATGGCCAGGAGGCAACCATTGAGCGCCGATCCGTCGTCTGAAACGCCGATGGCCGCGCGGCAGCGACGCCCACCGCGTCCCCTGCCGGTCTTCGTTCTTGCCGACATCAGCGGCAGCATGCACGGTGAGAAGATCGCCGTGCTCAATGACAGCATGCGCGTGATGTTCTCCGCCTTCGCCACGGAGGATTCGCCCCGAGGCCAGATCCACGTCGCCGTGGTGACCTTCGGCGGCGACGAGGCGAGGCTCCACATGCCGCTGATACCGGCGTCGCAAGCCGAGTGGAGCGAAGTCGTGGCTGGTGGAAGGACTCCGCTCGGCGACGCGCTCGATCTGACGCGCCAGCTGATCGAGGATCCCGAGGTCGTTCCCGAGTCGGCCTTCACTCCTGCCTTGGTATTGGTCTCCGACGGCGCGCCCACCGACGATTGGGAGGCGCCGCTCGACGCGCTCCTGTCCGAAGGGCGCGCCGCCAAGGCGGTACGGCTCGCGATGGGCATCGGCAGTGATCGCACTCCCGAGGCCGAGCACGTGCTCACCACGTTCGCCACGCCAGGCTGGGACGTCCTGCGCGCCGACCAGGTCGACGAGATCGCGCGGAGCTTCCGATGGGTCACGGCGAAGGTGACGAGCCAGTTCCGTCAGGTCACCGGACGAGTGGCGCCCCGCCTGCAGGATCTGGACGCGCCATGACCATGACCGTGGAACATTTACCGGAGTATGTCCGTGACGAGCACGGCAACACCTATCAGTTGGACCGTGAGACGCCGATCGGAGAAGGCGGCCAGGGTGTGGTGCTGCGGGTTAAGCGCAGCAGGTTGGCAGTGAAGATCTGCTTTGACGACGGCCAGCCGTCGTTGGGTGACGACATCCGGGAGCGTCTTGATCGGCTCCGCTGGCTTCCGATCGAGGACCTGCCCGTCAGCAGGCCAATCGTCCGGCTCGACGAGCCGCATGTCGGATACGTTATGGAGCTCCTGGAGGACATGGCCTCGATGGAGTCCCTTTGCCAGCCGCCCGCAGGCGACCTCGGTCCCTGGTATGCGAGAGGCGGTGGGCTTAGCCGCAGGCTGCGCCTGCTCGCGAAGTGCGCCGACGTGCTGGGCCGGATGCACGGCCGCGGCATCGTGTACGGCGACGTCTCCCCCGGCAACATCCTCGTCTCGGCAGACCCGGAGCATGACGAGGTCTGGTTGGTCGATGCGGACAACCTGCGCGTCGAGAGCTCTCCGGCTGACCGTGTGGTGAAGACGCCGTTCTACGCCGCGCCGGAGCTGTTGCGGCGGCTCAGCGGCAACACACCGTTCAGCGACGCCTACTCCTTCGCCACGATCGCCTACGAGACGCTGGTCGCCAACCACCCACTGTTAGGCGACCTTGTGGAAGACGGCCCCGTCGAGTACCAGGAGGATGTCCAGCGCGGGCTGCTGCCGTGGGTCGGCCACTCCGACGACGACAGGAATCGCTCCTCGCACGGACTGGAGCCCGGTCTGGTCCTGACGAAGCGGCTGCGGGCACTGTTCGAGCAGACCTTCGAAGAAGGTGTCCGCACTCCGTATCGCCGTCCAGGACTCCACACCTGGGCGGACGCACTACACGCCGCGGCCGATCTCACGATCGTGTGCCCTTCGTGCCGACAGACGTACTATGCGTTCTGCACGTTCTGCCCGTGGTGTCGGGCGGAGCCGCCACAAATCGTGGTAGTCCAAGCGCACGACGTACTTCCGGCGGGGTTCGCCGACAGGGCGCAGCACTTGGCTCCCCGGACGGAGTATCTGGTGCTCCAGGGAGGCCAGCCGGTCAACGTGACAGCGCGGCTCACGCGAGTGCTCGGGGGCGACGCGCACACCTCAGTCGCGCGCTTGACCTGGAACGGTGCCTACGACGTGACCGTGCGCAACGTGGGCACCACCGCGATGAGACGGGTCCCGGCTGCGGGTGGGGCAGGCCGGATGGTCTTCCCCGGATCGGAGTTCGTCGAGGACGTACGGATGCCGTGGTTCCTGCACTTCGGCGAGGACAGCCGCGTCCATCGTGCGCTGACCTTTATGTTGCCACGGCGATCGGAGGGCTGACGTGAAGGCCCATGAACTGCACACGGGAGAGGCCGTCCCTGTCGAATTGCAGCTGTGCGGCACCCCGCAGGGATGGCTGCGGAATCCGTCAGCGGAAGTGTTCCTCAAAAGGCCCGCGCCGGGCTCCGCGCACGACGTCGTCGTCGTTCCCGTTGGCGGCGGAACGCCAGTGCAGGCGATGGCGGTCGATCGGGCCCAGCTTGACGCCGTGCTCGACTCGGGCATGAAGACCGTGAGCTGGGTGCTGACGGGTACGCGTGAAGCCCGTGACCCCTTCGTCGTTCAGTGCCACCTGTTCCCCGGCGTTTCGCTGGGTGAGCGTCTCGTCATCGGCGTGGACGACTACGTGGCGGACCAGGTCCGCTCATCGGCGGGCTCCCAGAGCGTCTACACCTGGCTAGGAGAAGAGTTCACGCTCTCACCCGGCCCCTCCCGGATCGTCCACAGCGGCGGCCCAGCCGACACGGAGACCCCGGAGGTGCGCCCCTTCAGCATGCACGGCCGCCGCTGGATCGCTGACGTGGGGCTGCGCGACGACCGGCTGCAGATCGTTCGCATCGTGCCCAGCGGCAGAAGACAGCCGAGCCGCTGGATCAGGATCAGCGAGGTCGAGCTGTCGTTCGTAGACGTCGCGGAGGCGGTCGCGACGGAGCAGATACGCGCGATGCTCGCCGGTCTCATGGAGGAGGGACGCTCCTATATCGAGATGTGGAGTGCCTACAACGACATCGAGCGCGAGGCGCTCGTGGAGGAGGCTCTCAGGCTCAAGTCGGCGCGCTACGAGCGGTGGGAGCTGCTGCCCGACGGGCTTTGGCGCTTCCACCTCGCTGGCGACGAGCGCTCGGCAGCCTTTCTACGCGCGCTGAAGTCCTACGAGGGAAAGCTCGACCTCGAGGCGGGTAGCGATCTCCCGCCGGAACTGACAGGCGACCAGAAGTCCCGCGGCGGCCAGACGGTGTCCGGCACCCTCGCCGGCGTGCGGCCGGACATCGACGCGATCGATGTCACGCCGCTGCGCGACGACCTCGACGCCGATGATCCGTCCACGTCCGGGCACCTGTTCCGCGCGCTCACCGGCGACCGGATCCGGCTGAGCCGACGTGAGCAGGCCAAGCGCCGGATCTGGTCCGGCCACGCGGAGATGCGCGGCCTCGCCCAGTTGATCGAGGGCATCGACGTCTCAGCGGGCACGCCGCGGCGGATCATGGGGGAGAGCGAAATACTCTCCCAGGCGGTCAGAGACGTCTTCGGCGGAGGCGGGCCCACCGACGCGCAGCGGGCGGCGCTGAAACTCGCCCTGACCACGCCTGACATCCTCCTCGTCCAGGGACCTCCCGGCACCGGCAAGACGCAGTTCATCAGCGCCCTCCTGCACTGCCTGGATCAGATCGACGAGAAGGCGCTCGCGCTCAACCGTACTTTGATCACCAGCTACCAGCACGACGCGGTCGACAATGTCGTGGGCAAGGCACGCCGCAGGGGAATGCCGCCTACCCGGGTGGACTCCCGGCCAGGGCGTCAGGCTCAGAGCGCCCGTAGCTGGCGCGAGGAGACCCTGGCGAGACTCGACGAATACCTCCAAGAGCACCGCCCCGACGTCAGGGCCAGGCAACACCTGGACGACCTACGGCGCATTGCCGCTGCCTACGATGCGCACCCGGCGACCGCCCGCGACCTACTGGATCTGCTCGACAAGGTCAGGCGGTCGGTGGGAGAGCTGCTTCCGCCTCCGTTGCGCGGACGTCTCGACCAGGCTCGTGCTGCCGTCCACGGACGCATCAACGCTCAGCTGCACCTGGCCGCGCCCGTACGCAGAACCGCGCTCGCCGTGATCAGGTCGATCCGCGTCAGCGCCGAGTCGTTCGCAGATGACGGCCCGGAGCGCGCCAGGACGGCACGCGCTCTGCTCGACCGCTACGGCCTCCTCAACGAGGGGGACCACGCCCTGCTGGACCAGGCGGCGGACCAGCTTGACAGAGGAGACGTGCAGGCCGTGATCGACGAGCTGCGGCTTCTGTGCGTGCGGCTGTTCGACCGAATCTCCGCCGAGCGGCATCTCGAGGGCACGACCGGTCGCGACCCCGCCATCCTCGTGCTGCTCCAGGACATTGTCGACGCGGTCGAGGAGCGCGTGGCGGCCAAGCCGGACAATGTCGGTGAGGTGCTGCGCGCCTTTCGAGCCGATCTCCAGGATGACCTGTCTCTGGTGGAGGCGACGCTGCGCCGGTACAACTCCGTGCTCGCGACCACGGTCCAGCAGGTGGACTCCAGCGAGATGCACCGAATCGTGGACGCGCCGCTGCCGGTCTTCGACACCGTGATCGTCGATGAGGCGGCCCGGGCCAACCCGCTCGACCTCATGATCCCGCTTGCCTGCGCGCGCAAGCGCATCGTCCTAGTCGGCGACCACAAGCAGCTTCCGCACGCCCTGGAGCTGAAGCTGGAGAGGGAGTTGCGCCGTACGAACCGCATCAGCACTTCCTCCGACCTGTCACGCAGCCTGTTCGAGCGGTGGTTCGACATGTTCGATGGCATCGAACCTCGGCTGCGCACGATACGGCTGGACGAGCAGTTCCGCATGCATCCCCGCTTAGGGGAGTTCGTGAGCAGGGTCTTCTACGGCGGCCCGCGCGCGGTCCGGCCGCATCCGTCCACGCACGCGCTCACCCACTCCCTGCAGCCCTACCACGGAAAGGTCGCCGCGTGGATCGACGTTCCGCACGAGACGGGTGGCGAGGAGAGGGACGGCCACAGCTTCGTCCGCGAATGCGAGGCGAAGCGGCTCGTCAGCGAGCTGGCCGCCCTGATGGCGGTGGACGCCAATCGTAGGCTCAGCTTCGGCGTGATCACCTTCTATAAGGCGCAGCAGCTACGGCTGGAAGATCTTCTCGTGGACGCGGGGCTCGGCGTCAAGGACGACAAAGACCGTTTCGGGCCGATGCCTCATATGGCGTGGACAGACGAACGCCGTCCCCGCGAACGCCTGCGCGTCGGCACGGTCGACGCGTTCCAGGGCATGGAGTTCGACGTCGTCCTGCTTTCCGTCACCAGAAGCAGCCCGTGGTCGGACGAGCCCGGCTCGGCGGTCAGGCGCTACGGCCACCTGCTCCGCGACAGTCGCATGTGCGTGGCCATGAGCAGGCAACGTCGGCTGCTCATCGCTGTGGGCGACCCGGCGATGGCTGATCGTGACACGGCTCCACACGACCAGCTCCTCGGCCGGTCGCTCGCCGAAGGACTCGTTGCCTTCCGCGAGCTGTGCGAAGGGAGGCATGGTGTCGTTCGGTCCTGACACACCCGTGCTGATGTCAGAGTACGTGAGCTATCGGGGCAGGCTGCAATGGCTGCTCTGGCCGGCATGGCAATACCGCGTACTGGCACCACTGGTCTACGAGCAGCACCTCAACGCCTTCCAAAAGGCCGTGCTAGGTCTCGCCCGAGCCGGACACCGCAACACGACGACTATGGCCGAGCTGCTGCAACTGCACCCGGACCTGCTCGAACTCGTCCGCGACGACCTGCGCCAGCTCTCCTACCTCGACCAGCACGGCGTGGTAACCGAGCGTGGGGCCGCGGCCATGAAGGACGGCTTCCTCGATCCGGACAAGACCATCGTCACCTATGTCTACCAGGACCCCGTCACAGGCACCCTCTGGCCGGCCTCTACTCAGGAGCCGCAGATCGCTCCGGCGCAGTGGGAGGGCGTCAACCGCGCGAGCGTGCGATTCCGGACTGCGGGCGCGCCGCTACATGTGTCGGCCCTGCCCGTCCCTCCGCCCGCTATGGGTCCTTCCGTTGGGCCGCCAGGCCACGAGGACATCGTCGAGGCGGTCTCACGCGGTGAACGCCTCGGCAGGCGGATTCGACGCGACCGACCCTGGCAGCAGGCGCCGCCGGAACGCGTCGTGGCCCGCGTCTCGGTGGTGAGCGCCGGGCAACCGGTATTCCTGCCTGTCGCGCTCGGGCTGTCCAAGCAGGCCAAGGAAGGCGTCGCGAGCGTGACCTGGGTCGCGCGCAATCCGTTCTCCGGACGGCCCAGCACATACCTGCGGCGGCTCGTCGCCACTCAGGCACAGCACAGCCCCCCGTTACGCGGCGCCATCGACAAGCTGCTCGGCCGGTCGAGCCAGGCCCTGTACGCGGAATTCGACCAAATGGATCGGGAGATTCGCCGGAGGCTGGCGGAGGACCTGGAGGCACGATTCACCCATCGCATCCGCGACGAGCAGGCGGTGTTAGAACTGCTGACGCTCCTGGAACGCGACATCAACAGAGTGCGGCGGCCCGGCGACCACACCGCCGAAGTGGCCGACGTCGTGCGCAACGCCTGGCGACTGCACGAGGTCGTGCTGCGCGTTCTCGTGCGCCGCCGACGTGTGCCGATCGCCAGGAACGAGTCCATACGCGAGCGCCTGACCAGAGCGCTCACGGAGCTGGGCCTGCCGTTCTCACAATACGCGCCGATCAAGGCTGCGGACTGGCGCACGATCTCAAAGGCGTTCAACAACCCTGACAGCGCCACTTCCCCCAGCCTGCTCGCCGCCGCCACTCTGTCGGCCGCCGCCGGGGACTCCGCCCACCCCTTCCGCAGGCTCGCCGCCCATCGGCGAACTTTAATCACCGACCTGACGAACCTCTCGAAAGACCGCAACTCCCCCGGCTCGCACGCGGGGCTTACCCCGCTCAGTCCCGCGTTCGCCGAGCTCGCCTGGCAACTGGCGCAGGAGACCGTTGCGGCACACCTCAATCTGCCGATACCGAAGGGAAACGATGTCGAAGCGTAGTCGCCGCTCGGGCAGCACCAGGGAGAACAACGGCACGAGCGTCGCCAGGAAGACCGAGGCGCTCAAGACCCTGCTGGAGCGGGCTCGACAAGCCGATCCAGCAGAGGTGGAGGCAGTCATGACGGCGGAAGGCGTGCCGGCCGCCGACATGACTGCCATGACAATCGAGCCTGCGGACGTCACGCGGCTGGGCGAGGTGCTGGACGCGCTGGACATGCAGCGTCTGGCGTACCAGAAATGCGCCACGGCAGCCAGCGAGCGGGAGCGCCAAGCCGAGGAGACCCGCAAGTCGCTGGAGGAGGAGCGCCGAAGCCTCGCCGGCGAACGCCAGAACCTGGCCGACCAACAAACCAAGATCCAAAAAACGAGTCTGGCCTTGGCTGCACGCGAGGAGCAACTCCGCGCCCTCGAGCAGGACGCGGAAGAGGGCTTCGTCGCCGCTGCGGCGAACGCCCACCAGGCTCTGACGACCGAGCTGACCCGTCGCCGCGACGATTTCGACCGGCGGCTCCAAGAGGAGGCCGACGCCCTGCGGGACGACCATCGGCGGCGGTTAGCACGGCTCGACGAGGACCGCGTCGAGTTCCAGGCCGCCCGCGACACGCTGAAGGCAGAGCAGGCGGAGCTGCGCGCCGCGCTCGCCGAGGCGCGCCGTACGCAGATCGCCAGTGAGCGTCGCGATGCGGCGATCGAGGCCGAGGTGGCCGCGCGAGCGGCCGCCGAGATCGCGGCGGTGCAGGTGGAGCTGCACACCACGACTATGCGGGCGGACGCCGCCGAGCAGCTGGTAGACGAGCTGTCGGCCAGGCTGAGGAGGCTGGAGAGCGACTGGGAAAGGTACGGGATCGAGGACCCAAGCCACATCCTCGACCAGCTCAACGCTGTCAAGGAGGCGAATAGGGACCTCCGCGACAAACTCGCCACCCGACTTGACGACGACACGCTCGACCGACTACGCCGTCTGGAACAGCAGAACCGCGAACTCAACGCCGAGCGCGAGCGACTCGGCTACGAGCTGGAGGAACTGCGCGGCCAGGCGCTGGCGAACCGGATCAGCAACCTCCAGGTCAAGCAGCTCGCCGACGCCGAACAACACTTCGCCATCCTCGAACGCGGCTACCAGACACGCATCGGAGAGCTGCGCGCGAGCGTGGAGGAGCTCTATCGGGATCGCCCCGATCCCACATCGCCACTGTTCCCAAACTGCGTCGCCATGGACGACGATGACGAGCTGAACGAGGAGGGCGTGCTGGTGGACGAAGCGCCCGACTTGGCGGAGCTCGCGCTCGCCCTCCAAGCCAAGATGTTCACCGGGTCCGATCGGGCCTACCGGCTCAACGACGTGTGCGCCGCGCTCGGAGGCATGCACATGAGCAGGCTCCACCTGCTGGAGGGCATCAGCGGTATCGGCAAGACCTCGCTGCCCAAGGCGCTGGCGCGAGCACTCGGCACCGACTGCGTGGTGATCGAGGTCCAAGCGGGCTGGCGCGACCGCCACGACCTCATCGGCCACTACAACACTTTCGAGAAACGGTTCGACGAGTCGGAGTTCCTGCAGGCCATCTACCGGGCGCAGACACCGAGATTCCGCCACCGCCCCTATTTCATAGTGCTCGACGAGATGAACTTGTCGCGTCCAGAGCAGTACTTCTCGGTGTTTCTGTCCAAGCTCGAGAACAACGACGGCAAGCCCATCCAACTCGCCCCCACTGGACTGGGCAGACAACCCAACTGGATGGTGGGCGGCAAGGCGATCCATCTGCCGGACAACATCTGGTTCGTCGGCACTGCCAACCAGGACGAGTCGACGCTGGAGTTCGCAGACAAGACCTACAACCGCTCGTTCGTGCTGGAACTGCCCGCCGTACGGCCGTGGGTGCCGCGCTCGGCCGCGCACGCCGCGCAGCCGTACAGTGTTACAGCCTTGGACCAGGCCTTCCGCGGGGCGAGGAAAACGCACGCCGAAGCGGGAACGAAGGCACGCGAGTTCGTCAAGTCACTGCGCAACGACCTCTACGAGTTCGGCAGGGTGCAACTGGGCAGCCGGGTGGAGAAACAGCTGGAGAGGTACGTGCCCGTGGTGGTGGCCGCGGGCGCCGGCCAGCAGCAGGACGACTCCGGACAGGACGGCCTAGCCTTCGCTATTGACCAGTTCCTCTCCTCGAAGGTGCTTCGCCAGCTCCGCACCAGATTCGAAGTGACCGTCGAGCATGTGAAGAAGATCGAGGCCAGCCTCCTCAACGAGTGGGACAACGGAGGCATGAGCGGAATGCCCGAACGGTCCATGCGTACGCTGGAAGACGCACGCCGTCGGCTGGACGGCTGATCATGAGCGCTCCGGACCTGCTGATGTCATCCTCGGTCATCGCCGTGGCACACGCGCTGCGCCGAACGTCGAGCGTGACCGGCTGGCTGCGCGAGAACGTCTTCATGCCCGACACCAAAAACCGATCCGGACTGAACGCGCTGGACAAGGCGATCATAGAAGACTGGCGGGCGTTGAAGACGGTGTGCTGGCGCCCCCACGACCGGCTCGAGACCAGGCCGGAGATCGTACGCGCGGCGCGGGCTCGCCGCGTGCCGCCGGCTGGCCTCATGCGCTTGGCAAGCCACACCGCGGACTGGGCCGGTTTCGAGCACGGACGCATTCATCCGCACCGGCTGCTCTCGCTGAACTTTGCCGAGAACCTCGACTTCTACGAGAATCGGGTGGCAGCCCAGCTCGTTGATCGGCTACGCGCCTATTTGACCACCCGCATCGACGAGCTCGACAATCTTGCACGGAGCATGGCCGACCTGGATCAATACCGCTACCACGACGCTTTGGGGCGAGCGCAGTCATGGCGGAAGACCGACAGGCTCGCTCACCTGGTGGCTGCCGCCGTCGCCAGCACCGAGGGGCAGGCCGTCGTCGTCCAGGAGACCGTTGCGACGCTGCGTACGGCCCGCGAGCGAGTACTGGGGCTGCAGAGCTCGCCGGCCTACCGGCACGCCAGCCGCCGTCTGCGGGTTCCGCTAAGGCTGCTCCGCACTAACCTTTTCGCGAACGACGACAACTACCACCGAGTCGGCACCCTCTGGGATCAGTGGTTGGTCCGGCACGAGGCCGAGCGCGACCTGCGGAAGGCGGCCGACGCCGAGTTCAGCTCGTGTTACGGGCTTTATGTGGCGACGCTCGCCGTACGCGCGTGTCAGGTGCTCGGGTTCTCTCCAGTGAACCCGTCCGCCCCTTTCCCGCGATCCGGCTCTGGCATCGATCTGAGCGACTCGAGCAGGACGATCACATGTCATCTCGAACCGGACGGCATAAGAATGTCGATGGACGGGCGCACCCTCGTCCACGTCAAGGCCGTGCAGGAGTCGCTCTCGGCGCATTCCTCGGCCGCCGCCGTCCAGGAGGCGGTCAATCAGCTCTATGCCACACTCGGCGACGACGGCCCGATCATCGTCGCCTATCCAGGGCTTCGCCGCGAACGAGAGAACCTTCCTCGATCACTCCGGCGAGCGCTGCACAGCAGCGGACCGAGCCGCGGCAGTCCCGCCTCACTCATAGGAGTCGTCCCGGTCACGCCACTGGAGATCGAGGGTATCGAGCGTCTGGCACGTGCCTTGCGCTGGGTCGTCCACGGTTTTCCGATGCGGGATGAGTATCCCCCAGCCCAGCTCGCGGGACGGACGCCCACCGCTGAAGACCTGCGAGAGGCAGACGGCGGGCGCGCCCAGCACATTCTGAGGTGCCCACTGTGCGGGGCAGTGAACGCCAAATTTTCCGCCCGTGGTGGTGACACCTTTCATTGCCGCTGCGGGGATTGCGAGGGGACGTGGGGCACCCGCCTCTGCGGCCGATGCAGCCGACGTTATCCGGTCCTGTGGCCGAAGAACGCGAAGGCGGCTGGCGATGACGGCGACCAGCTCGATCTCGCCTTCGGCGCTGACCTCCTGGCGATGCCCTGCACTTCGCCGGAGGCGGGTACCCGTTTTCGCTGCCCATGGTGCGACTGACAAGGAAAGGGCTCACCGTGGTACTCATCAACGTGCAAATCCACTTCTATGGTCTTACGTTCGAGGAGCTTTACAAGTTCGTCAATGCGGCTCGTGCGACCGGCGTGGATCCATCGAGCGAGGTTCCGTTGGTCGAGTGCGAAGACGACTACGAAAGAGTGACGACGGTGACAGGCAGCCAACTCGCACTCAACGACAGAACCTTCAAAGGTTTCCCCGAGCCCCTGAGCGCTGATGAGGCGCAGCAACTCTCCACCGTGCTGGATAGGCTGCTAACCGCAGAGGACCCTCAAAAACTCCGTTCAGATGTCCTGCTGTGGAGGGATCGACTTCGGGAGGCCTGGCATCTTACTGCAGCGATCTGACAACGCATTCGCGACGTGTGCTGCGGTGAAAATTCGGAACATCGTCCCGTCATGCCCGTGCCGTTGACAACAAGACTGAGTGCTTTTCATCCGGCTTCGCGCAGCTGTAGCACGAGGATGGCTTTCACAAGTTGACCTGCCAGAAGAGGGCAGCAGCGGAGTTTGCGCAGGATGCGCCAGGTCTTCAGCTGAGCGTGGGCGCGTTCGCCCGGTGCGCGGAGCTTGGCGTGGGCGGCATTGGCGGCCTTTTGAGAGACGGGCTTGTTGCGGCCCTTGTACGGCACGCGCACGTGCTCGCCCGCGCCGACGTAGCCCTTGTCGGCCAGGACAATCAGGTCGCTGGCGTTCAGGCGGCGCAGGATGCCCCAGATCCGGGCGGCTTTGAGGTCGTGTACCGAGCCGGGCAGCGAGCCGGAGGCCCACAGCGGTGTGCCATCAGGAGCAGCCAGGACCTGGATGTTCATGCCGTGTTTCTTGTGCTTGCCCGAGTAGTAGGGGCGGTCGGCTGCCACCCGGTCGATGGGGATGAGCGTGCCGTCCAGCACCAGGTAGGGATAGCCGGCACGGCGGGCCGCGCGTAAGACCGTGTCCAAGCGGGGCGCGCGAGCGGCGAGCAGGGCGATGGCCTCGCGGATGTAGCGCCAGGCGGTGGCCACTCCGACGCCGAAGCCAGCCGCAACTTCGGTGAGCGTTTCGTCCTTGCGCAGGTGCACGAGCACGAGGAGGGCCTGCTGGCCTGCGTTGAGGCGCCGCCATGGCGAGCGGATCTTCTTGCGGTGTCGGCGGATCAGGTCGGACAGATAGGACAGCGTCCGAGATGACAATGACAGCGCAGCACGGTAGAACAGCAACTCGGAGCCTCTGGTGGACAGGTTGATCTTGGTCGACAACCCTTCTACCAGGGGCTTCTTTACTTGTCGATCAACCTGTCGCCTCCAGCAAGTCCCCGACCTGCAGTTTCAGGTTGGAAAACCTTCACTGGATTGTCGGGGGCCGTCACGGCAGTCCAGTCGGCTGGCACGTGACAGACCACGCGGCAGCCGGATGCCTACGATTGTGGTTGAAATCAGCCCGTCCAGCCGGACACGCACGCGTCCCCCTACCGAAAGTGGCTGGAGGGCCGAAGTACGCGTGAGCAACCATGGCTCGCCATTTGAGGACCTACGCGGGATGATCAAGCCTGTCCCATGCGGGCGCCATAGCGTTTCAGCAGGCCAGCCCATATGCGCGGGCATCTCCGCCCCCACTCTCCTAAAGCGGGTGCCGCAGGTTCGAATCCTGCCGGGGGCACTCACCGAGATCGGCATTTCAGGCGCCTGACCTGCGGTTTCACAGCCGCAGGTCTTTTGTTTTGCGCCCTTGGTAGGTAGCAAACGGTGCCCGCATGCAGCCGTAAGACCATGATCAGGGGACATGCACGGGATGATCTTGAGCGCGTTTCCCAGGTCGAACCGTGGTTCTGGCTATCCCCGCGTCCGACCACCCGCTCCGACCACCCGGACTCCGGACAAATTACAGCCGTTGATCGAGTCAAATACGTGCGTAAACTCCGGCTTGTGGCGCACGCTCGCCCGTCCAAGACGCGGCCGCGCATGGTGCTGGAGAGCGGCACCCAGGCTGTTGACGACGACATGATCTGCGGGCTCCGTGATGGCCTGAAGGATCTCCCAATGTCAGGCATGTCATCCGGGGGCCAGGCGCGCGGCGTCGGGGTCGAGGTGCCAGCCGTGGCGCCGGGCAGCGAAGCCAGCCCGGCGCCTGCGGCAGCGCAGCCCGAACAGCACCCACGATCGAACGCCCAGCGGGCCTCGTCTGCTCCGGGATGTTCGACGCTCGGCCCGCCCCTGAGGGTCGGCCCGAACACGAGACCCCTCCCGAACAGAGATGAACGCAGCGGCCAGTTTGTCAGCCGACCCGGCGTGCCGGCCCTACCTTGAGACTATCTGTTTGCCGAGGTAACGCTTCAGCCGCGCCGGGTGATGCTCCACCACCAGATGGCGATTTTGTGCCTGAGTAGGTACATGTAAGACCAGCGGTGGAGCCAGGCGGGCAGGTCTCTGTGAGGGACATAAGTCCAGAGGTCCGCCGCGTAGTTCTCGGCCACCTCACGCATCTTGGGATCCCGGAGTAGCGGTCTGAGCAGCGCGACAGAGGCGCTGTCTGCTTGGTTCGTCAGCCTGACCATGTGGGACAGGGCAGTCAGTCCTTGGCCTCGCAGCTCGTGCCTGCCCGAAGAGATCGCACGGATCGCTCGTGGCGCGACCACATCGACGTCGGGGCAGTTCAGCGCCAAGCCGATCACCACCGCGCCCACATGTGGTTCGCCTCGGTCGAACGCCGCGTCGACCTCTTCGGGATCGTCGCACCCGATCAGGCCTTCTCCGGTCTCCCAATTCATGCGTCTCGATGAAGGCTAGAGAGCCTTCTGAATCGCCCCGAGTTTGATGGAGACCTCAGCGGTTGATTGCGATGGGTTCGTTGGGGTGGTGTTGAGCGTAGTAGAGAGCTTCGAACTCGTCTGGCGGTAGGTGACCGATCGCTGAGTGCAGGCGGGTGGTGTTGAACCAGGCAACCCATTCGGCGGTGGCAAGCTCGACGTCGGCCAGGCTGCGCCAGGGGCCTCGGGGCTTGATCAGCTCGGTCTTGTAGAGGCCGATCTGTGATTCCATCAGGGCGTTGTCGAGCGCGTCGCCGACGGTGCCGATGGAGGCGTCGATCCCGGCCGCCAGCAGGTGCGTGGTGAACCGGAAAGACGTGTACTGACTTCCCGCGTCCGAGTGATGGATCAAGCCCTGCTCGACCGGATGGCCGGCGCGTTCTCGCCGCCACAGGGCCATGTCCAGGGCGTCCAGTACGAGGGTGGTGTGCTTGGTGAGTGAGGCGGCCCAGCCGACGATCGCCCGGGAGTAGATGTCGATGACGAAGGCCACGTAGACCACCCCGCACCAGGCGGAAACGTGGGTGAAGTCGGCCACCCAGGCGGCGTTCGGCCGCTGGGCGGTGAAGTCGCGCTGCAGCCGGTCACCAGCCCGCTCATGCCCGGGATCGGGTGTCGTGGTGCGCACCTTCTTCCCGCGCCGAGCGCCTTGCAGGCCCAGGGCGCGCATGCGCCGCTCGACGGTGCAGCGGGCCACCCGATGCCCGTCCCGTTGCAGCTGGTGCCATATCTTGCGGGCACCATAGACGCCGTAGTTATCGGCATGGATGCGAGCGATGTGCTCGTCCAACTCGGCGTCCCGCACCACCCGGGCCGAGGGCGGCCGGTTCTTGGCGGCGTAGTACGTGCTGGTGGAGATGGAGCAGCCGTGCTCGGTCAGGGCACGGCAGATCGGCTCGACACCGAACACCTCAGCGTGCTGGTCGATGAAGCTCACGAGTGCGTGTGTGGCCGGTCGAGCTCGGCGATGCTCCTATGTTGTCAAGCCGCGGCTGTGATTGGCTGGTCGCTGACGTCGCAGCCTGAAGCGTCCACGGTCTTGAGGGTGCGATAGACCACGTCGGACAGGCGGCGGCGCAGTAGGGGGCTCGCCCCGAAGTGTGGACACGGGTTGTTATGCGGCGAGCAGCACCTTATCGGTGGTTTGCTGCTCGTAGTCGATAGGGCTGAGGTAGCCGAGGGTGGAGTGTCTCCTTCGGGTGTTGTAGCGGGTGATCCACTTGAAGACGGCCACGCGGGCCTCACGCGCCGAGGACCAGCGCTTGGCGCCCTGCAGCGTTTCGCGTTTGAGGGTGGCGTTGAACGCCTCTGCCGCGGCGTTGTCGGCGCTGGTGCCGACGGCTCCCATGGACTGGCGCACGCCGAGCTCGGCGCAGACCTTGGCGAACTCGGCCGAGGTGTACTGGGCCCCGTGATCGGCATGGAAGATCGCGCCGTGCAGGCTGCCCCGTGTCGCAGCGGCCGCGCGCAGCGCGTCGCTCACCAGCTCGGTGCGCATGTGATCGGCGATCGACCAGCCCGCCAGCCGGCGTGAGCCCAGGTCCAGGACGGTCGCCAGATACAGGAACCGGCCCTCACCGACGGGCAGGTAGGTGATGTCGCCGACATAGCGCCGGTTCGGGGCCGGCGCGGTGAAGTCCCGCTTGATCAGGTCGGGCACCTTGTGATGCGAGAGTTCCGGAACCGTGGTGCGCACCTTCTTGCGCAGGTGCAGCCCGACGATGCCGAAACTGCGCATCACCCGCGCGACCCGCTTGTGGTTGACCGTGTGGCCCCGGGCGCGCAGCTCGGCGGTGATGCGCGGACTGCCGTAGGTGCCGTCGAACGCGCCGTGGATCTGCTTGATCTCCGCGGCGAGTGCGGCATCGGCCGCGGCCCGCTCCGCCCGGGCCGGCGCGGCCTTGCGCCACCGGTAGAAGCTCGAGCGGGACACCTTCAGGACCCGGCGCAGCCGCTTCACGCCGAAGGCGCCCGCGTGGTCGTCGACGAACTCGAAGCGGCTCACCAGTTCGTCTCGCCGGCGAAATACTTCGCCGCCCGGCGCAGGATGTCGCGCTCCATCTCCAGCTCCCGGATCCGCGCCTTGAGCTGCTTGTTCTCCTCTTCCAGCACGTCGTCGGACGATAGCGGGCCCCGTGCCGGCCGCTTGTGCGGGCCCTGCTTCTTCGCGCCCGCGGTGCCGTCCGCCTGGGCCTGACGCACCCAGTTACGCAGCGTCTCCCGGCTGATCCCCAGGTCCTCAGCCACCGAGGCCAGCGTCCGTCCCGGATCGGATAGATACAACGCGACGGCGTCCGCCTTGAACTCCGGCGGATACGACTTCATCGCCACGTGGAACTCCTTGTCTCCGGATCTCCATCATCCGGTACTCAAGGTGTCCACACATCGGGGACAGGGCCCGTAACCGGATAGCCTCGGTACGGGTCTTGCCGTCCGCCATGAGTTTGTCGACGTAGGCCTTGCCAGCCCCGATGCCTCGGGCCTGGGTGACGGCGATCATGTGCAGCGCGCAGTTCATGCGCCGGTTGCCGCCGCGGTTCAGACGCACCCGGCTGCTGTTTCCCGACCACACCGGGATGGGAGCGGTGCCGGTGAAGCGCGCGAAGGCCGCTTTGGAGCGGAAGCGGTGCACGCCGGCGGTCTCCCCGATGATGGTGGCCGCACCGAGCACGCCACAGCCGGGGATGGCCAGCAGTTGCGGGGCCAGAGCGCGCACGAGCCTGCGCAACTGGCTCTCCAACTCGTTGATACGCATCGTCAGCTGGCGGCAGCGCTCCAGCAACTCACGAGCGATCTGCGCGACCACCCCGGGCATGTCCGCTAAGCGCAGGCAGAGCTCATCTTGCAGACAACGCCGGCGCAGGCCACGGGAGGGAATGTCCAGTTCTGGGTCGAGCTCGTGCAAGTGCCAGCGCAGCTGGCTGCAGATCCGGGTCCGCTGGACGACCAGGTCGTCGCGGTAGTCGGCCAGCAGCTTCACCTCTCGTGACGGGCCATCCAGATGCGCGATAGGCAGATCCGGCTCGCGCAGCGCTACTCGGGCGACTGCCAGCGCATCGATCGGGTCGGACTTGCCGCGTTCCCGGCCGCCGCGGCGCTGGCCCGCCATGAGCTGGGTGGTCACGCGCACTACCCGAAAGCCGGCGCGCAGCAGATCGGCCTCCAGGCGCCGGGTCACGTGCCGGCAGTCCTCGATGGCGAACATGACGTCGGGCCATTGGTCCGCCCAAGCCGCAGCATCTGCATGACCGTCCGGGGTTGCGCGGACGGTGCGCTCGGCGAGCTTGCGGCCGACCTGGTCCACGGCGACCAGGGTATGAGTGCGCTTGTGAGCATCGATGCCGATGACGACCAACCGTTCCTCCTGCAGGCTATCTACCAGGCAGCTTGGGTCCATGCCGGTCCGGCGGGCAAGCCTAAATCGAGCTATTCGCAAGCACCTATCAAGCCACACCGGACGGCTGGGACCCCGACGGGTTGCACATCACGACAAGCCACCAGCACGGCCGGGGCAGCAAAGAAAAGAGCAAACCCGCCGGGACATCCCCAGAGTATTTACGCGAAGAAAGCCGACGCGGCCTTCAAGATCTCGTTCGCCCGCCGCAGTTCGGCGTTCTCCCGGCGCAGCCGCTTCAGCTCGGCCGACTCATCCGTCGTGCGGCCTGGCCGGCTGCCCTCGTCGATCTGGGCCTGGCGGACCCAGGTGCGCAGTGTCTCCGCGGTGCCGATGCCGAGCTTCGTCGCGACCGCGTTGATCGTGGCCCATTCGGTCGGGTAATCCGGCCGCACTTCGGCGACCATCCGCACCGCTCGACGGCGCAGCTCGGCGGGATAGGGAGACTTACCTGGCATGGACTCGATCCTCTCAAGAGATCAAGTCTCCACCGAACCCGGGACGATTCACTCACCAGCGGCTACCAAGCACCGAGCCTGCCTGAACAGCAGAGCCGGTAGCTCCCATTAGGCCAGGGTTGAGAAGTCCGAGGAGGTGGAGATGGTCATGATGGCTCCCACCGCCGTGATCATCGTCGGCCCGACCAACCTTAGCCAGTACAAGTCAGGCAGACCGTCGAAACGAGTCACCAGACCATCGGCTTCACTGGGCCACGTCGTGGCCGTGCGCAACAGCGGCGTGAGAGTGATCTCGTCGACGAGCGATGATTCTATGTCCGGGCCCTTGTCGACGGCGACGTGCCGCACGTCCTCCAGCAGCAGGCTCACCATCGGCCATTTCAGCGTCTGGACGATCTTGATGTCGAGATAGTCGCGCTCGCCGAGAGCTGCGAAGGCCACCGTGTCGAGGAAGCCGCCGGCGCAGTGCGCAAGCACCGCGCCGGCTCGCTCACAGGTCATCTGGACCGTGTTGTCTACCATGGGTTGCTCAGCATTGCAGGTTCTCGCCCGTGTCGTGGGACAACGTCTTGTTGCCGTGCTGGTCCCAGCGCTGGGTGCCGTTCTTCTCGTTGGGCCCCCTGACGATCGCGCTGGTCCTGGTGACCCGTCCGTCGGAAAGTCTGACCGTCACCTTACTGCCGTCCGCTGCTTTGTAGGTGGCATAGGCTCCGGACTGGGAGATTGCCTGGAGCTGGAACCCGTGCCGCGCCAGCACCGCATCGGCGCGGGTCTGAGTCATGCCGGTGAGGTTCGGTACCCGGGACGCTGCCGGTGGCGGGTCGTCGTTGTGGACCAAGACATCGGCCGCGCCGGCCTGCACGTGGTAGGTGTGGCGGTCAGCGACTGTCAGGTTGTACACCGACTGGGACCCGCTGGTCCATCTCGCGACAGTGGCGACCTGGACATAGGTGCCCGTACTCGTGCGCAGCCACATGCCCGGCTCCAGGCGGGTCGCGGCTGTCCATGCCTGACGGTCTACGACCCAGAACGGGTGCTCGTCGGTTGCGACAAGCACACCGGTTGACGCGCCGGCGGTGCCGTCGGTGTCGACCGTGATGCGGACGAGGTTCTTGACGCCCGATCCGGTGATCACGGCGATCACGGGCTGCGCTTCGCTGAGTCCAGTGGCCGGGTCGGTTGCGATGACCCGATCGCCTACTTTGATGTCCTCGATGGGTTTGGTGGCCCCGCCGGCGAGCACCACCTTGGTGCCGGGGGCGAAGCTGTTGGCCTTACAGTCGCGAACGGCAGCCTTCAGGCGTTTTGATGCGGCTTGCAGCCGGTCCTTGGCCCGTATCCAGTTCTTGAAGGCGCTGATGGCGTCACCGGCGTGCTTCCACACGGCCTTGCCGAGTTCGTAGGCCTTCTTCCACTTCCACGGCAGCGCATATTTCGTCAGCAGCTTGCCTGCCACCCCTCCGGCGAGGGCGCCGAGAACGTTGAGCGCCGTCTCTCCGCACGCGCCCAGGTCTCCAGTGGTGAAGCACTGGATGCCGGCAGTGATGCCGAGCTCGTCGGCGGCGATCTTCGCCAGCGCCATGACCGCGTTCAGCAGGAGTTTCAGCTGTCGATCAACTTCAGCCTGTGCCGCTTTGGCCTCGGCGTCGGCTTGCTTCTTGCGGGCGACCTTGCAGGCTTGGCTCTTGGGCTTGTAACAGGGGTTGACCGCATCCTTCGACTCGTCGATCGGTCTGAGCCCGGTGGGGTCGGACACCCCGATGGGATTGTTACCGGCGTAGGAGTAGGAGTTGGTCCATTGGGGCTTGGTCAGGTCAAGTAAGGGGTCGGTGGAGACGAACTTGCCGATGGACGGGTCGTAGTATCGGGCGGACAGGTAGTCCAGGCCGGTTGAGGCGTCTTCGGTCTTGCCGAGGAAGCCACGATCGGTGAAGGGCAGGTCGTCGCCGCCGCGGCGCTGTCCGAAGGGCAGGTAGCGTTCGCGGGAGACCTGGCCGGTGGCGTCATCGATGGCGAGTTGCGTGGAGCCGTGGAGCCCGGAGGCCATCCACTTCAGGCTCGTGCCGGTGCGCATCGCCACGACCGCGCCGTCGGGCCCGGCGTAGTAGCGGGTGGCCTTGGCCACGCCGGCGCGGGCCTGGATCTCCATCGAGCCCAGATACAAGGTAGAGGTGCCGTCGGGGTCGCGGCGGATGAGCCGTTCGCCCTCAGCGTCGTAGACCATGGCCGTCTCCTGGCCGTCGACGACGGCCTTGTCCATTTGGCCAAGGGGGTTCCAGGTGAAGGTTGCTTGCTTGCCGGCAACGGTGCGGGCGATGAGCTGGCCGGCGTCGTCGTAGCCATAGGTGTCGGTGCGGCCGGGCCTGCTGATGGAGGTGACGGCGTTGGGCCTGACGGCGGAGGCACCAGCGACCGGGTAAGCGTAGGTGGCGGTGGCGCCGCCTTCCGTGACACTGGTCAGGTTACCGACCGCATCGTAAGCGAACGCCTGGCTGTAGGGGTCGGCCCCTTGATTGTCGGCGGCGGCCGTGCAGGCGGCCGCGGTCGTCGTGTAGGCGGCGGTGAGGCGGGTCAGCCCGTCGTAGCTGAAGCATTCAGACTGGCCGGGGCTGGAGGGGCCGGCGGAGACAGCGTCCAGAATCCGGGTGATGTCACCGTTGGCGTTGTACGTGAGGTGGTCGTCCTGGGCGAGTTGGGTTCCGGAGGTGGTGGTCAGCCGGTTGAGCCAGCCAGTGCCCTCGTCCCAGGTGAAGGTGCGTTTGACCTGAGCGTTGGCGCCGTAGGAGCGCTCGTTGAGCCGGGCGGTGGCCGAGTAGGCTGTGGCTTTGATGTAGGTGGTGCCGCCGCCGTGGTTCGAAGTCATGTCCCCGGGCAACCCGAGGTCGCTGTAGGTGAAGGTGAGCGTCTCCGCTGGGAGATCGGCCTTGCCTGGGAAGGTCTGGCTGAGCTTGTTGCCCGCAGTGTCGAAGGCGGCGGCGAAAGAGTATTCACCGGCAAGCGCGCCTTCGGTTGCGGGGATGGTGACCTTGGTGCCGGTAGCTCGGTAGCCGTTGTCGTACGCGGTGACCGTCTCGGTGTACGCCTGGCCGCCCACATGCCGGGTGGAGGACGACAGGTAGCCCTTGACGATGCTGTCGTAGCTCCACTCGGCGAGCTTGGTGCCGGTGTTCGGCTCGCCGGCCCACTTACTGGTCTGACGTCCTAGCTCGTCGTACAGCATGGAGACCTTCGTGCCGTTGCCGTCGACGCTCCACACCTGCCGGCCTGCGGCGTCGTAACCGTAACCGGTCGAGCCGGCGTCCGGATCGGTGGCGGCGGTCCTGCGGCCGAGCCAGTCGTAGGTGAAAGTGCGAACGTTGCCGTTGGCATCGGTGATTCTGGCGAGGTGTCCAGCGGCGTTGTAGGTGTAGGTGGTGTCGTGGTGGTTGGAGGCGTCCTTCCACTCCTCGGTCTTCACCGTACGGTCGTAGACGTCGGACACCGCAACGGTCTTGCCACCGACAGGCGGAGTGATCTCCGCCCGATCGAGACCGGGGTAGACGGTGGTGGTGCGGCGGAACTCGGTCGCCTGTTTGTAGTCGATGACCGAGGTCGGGCGTTCCATGCTGTCGTAAAGGGTTTTGGTCCACGACGGTAACGTCGTCAACGCGGGATTGAGCAGGCCGCTGCCTGGGGCGTTGCCGTTGTGGACGGGCTGAGAGGTGGCGGCGGTCAGACCGCGGGCGTCGTAGGCGGTGGCGGTGACGATCCGACCGCCGACCGGGGACGCGGTCTGCTCTTCGCGGGCCCGACCGAGCCCGTCGTCGTAGGCGTACGACGTGAGATAGGTGGTACCACGCAGCAGGCGGCGCATAGTGGTCTTGGCGGGGGCCGTGGGCTGGCCGAGGTTGCCGTCAAAGGGGATGTCGTAGGCGACGGTGGCCGTCGGCGTGCCGCCGGCGCGTGGCTGGTCGGGTTCCCACAGCGCGGAGGCGCGGCCCAGGCCGTCGTAGTCGATCTCGGTCGTCTTGTTGTTGGCGTCGATCAGCTTGATGGGCAGGCCGTTGCGGTGGGAGGAGAACGTGGTCACCGCGTGGCCGAGCGGGTTGGTGACCTTGGCGCCCTGATGTGGCCAGCCGACGACGGGTGTGTAGGTGGTGGTGGTGACCTTGCCCATGGCGTCGGTGGCGGTCAGCGGGCGGCCGTAGTCGTCGAAGGTGTTCTTCGTAGTGGAGATGGTCGTGGCGCTCGCGTAGGAGCGGGTTTCGGTGATGTTGCCGTCGCTGGGGCTGTTCGTGGCCGGGTCGGTGCCGCCGTCGTACAAAGTGATCGTTTTGCCGATCAGGGTGCCGGTGGTGCAGCTGTCGCCGGAGCGTTTCTCCACTACCGAGGGCAGGCTGGTGATGCCGTTGGCCGGGTTGCGGGCGTAGGTGGTGCTCGTGCAGGTGTTGTCGGTGCTGATGGCGGTGTCGCCGTAGTCGTTGACCGTGGTCGGCTGGCCGTCGCTGTTGTAGGCGGTGCGCTGATCGCTCCACCGCCAGGTGCCGCCGGTGACCTGCTCGCGGGTGCGCTCCCGGGTGCGGTGGACGAAGGCGGGGTCGAGGATGCCGGGACCGGTGCCGGAGGAGGCGACCTGGTACTCATACCGGGTGGATTCGGCCTCGGTGTAGGCGCGCGGGTCGGTGGCCGTCAGCTTCCAGGTCTGTTCCTGTAACAGCTGGCCCTGCAGGGCGCGCGAGTCGGTGACGGTGTTGCCCTCGAAGTCGGTAATGGTGGCCCCGTCGATGCCGCGGTAGAAGGTGTCGGAGGTGACGGTGTATCCGTTCGGGTCGCTCCCCGAACCGCGGGTGGTGCGCACGGTACCGTAGCCGCGCCAGTCGCTGCCGGACGGGACCAGGTCGGGCTGGGCGTACTCGACGCGGTTGGTCCAGCGGGGCCCGCCGAGATAGTCGTAACTGGTGACCATGTCCGGCGAGCCGCCGACCAGGTCACGCTCGACCACCTTCATGGCCAGTTGCTTGAAGAAGCGGCCCCAGCTCTCGTAGCCGCTCTCCGGGTTCTCGTCGTAGAGGACCTTGTAGCAGTCTCCGGTCGCGTCGGACAGGTAATTGGTGCCGTCGCGGCCCTTGCCGCCACCGCACGGGTCGGCCTGGCCGTAGGTGACCTCGATCCGGCCCCCCATGCCGTTGCCGATCCCCGCCACCCTCGGCACCATGCGCCAGGACAGGAAGTCGGTCCAGTCCGAGATGTTGTCGTAGTCCATCCGCCCGGCCACCATGGCGGCGTCGAAGTCGACCGGTGGTAGCTTGGCCGGCGTGTTGCCGGCCAGGCCGGTCTGCTGGACGCTGTCCAGCCACAGCACCGGGTCGTAGGCCGGGCCGAAGTCGGTACGCGTGTAGATCCACTGGTAGCGGAAGTCGAGCCGGGTGCCCGGCTCCCACGCGCCGGAGGCCGGGTTGCGGGACTCGGTCAGGACCGAGTCGAGCTTGCGGGTGGAGTAGAACGCGATCGCGTCGTTGGTGGTGCAGGTGGGGCCGCAGTTCAGGTCGGTCGGCACGTCCAGGCCGCCGCGGTCGGAGGTGGTGAACGTCATCCGCGAGGTCGGCGTGCTGCCGCTCACCTGGGTGTTGTGGCCGTAACTGATCTGCTTGAGGAAGCCGCCCCGGTCGTACGGCAGCGCCCGGTAGACCTCATAATCGCAGCCGGGCATGCAGAAGTAGTTGGTCTCGCGCTCGTAGGTGTAGTCGATGACGTTCTCGTTGGCGTCGATCGACTGGTCCAGGTTCCACCGCCACACGCCCGCGCAGGTGGGCGGGATCATGTCGTTGAAGTACCGGTCAGAGCACGGCTCGCCCCGCTGGTTGCCGATGTACTGCAGCTGCCACTGTGCGTCCTTGGTGTAGCCGAAGCGGTGCACCTGACCGTCGGAGGAGGTGACCTTCCAGTACTCCAGCCCATCGGCGCCGCCGGTCAGCTGCTCGACCTTCCAGCCGAAGTCCGGCACCGTCTTCCACAATCCGCTGGTGCGGTCCTTGACGATCGAGGCCGAGCGGCCGGCCAGGTTCAGCACCAGCTCCGACTGCGTGTAGTCCTTGGTGACGTCGCTCGCCAGCTCATCCGGCGACTCCCAGCACACTGCCGAAGCGTAGGGGCCGTTCTCGTCGGCGTACCAGATCAGCTCGGCGGTGTCGGGGTCGTACTCGTTCCGGGCCGTACAGCGGCGGTACTTGCGCTCGATGAACCCGGCCGACAGGTTCCAGCCGATCCCGGTCACGCCGGACTGGTTGTTGGTCCAGTTGCCTTCACCGTCCACGGAGGAGGCGTCGTACTGCAGCGACAGGTTCGGCCCATTGCCCACCGGCGACGGCGCCTCCGGCAGGGGGTAGTCATAGGAGAACCCGCCGCCCGAGGTGCCCGCCGGCCAGGTGCCCGACGGCTTCAGGTCGGTGGCGCCGAAGTTGCCGTCCGGGCCGGTCATGCCGGCCGCCAGCACGTACACCGAACCGGACGTGAACGCCTGCGCCGCGCGGGCGTCGGCCGCCTTGGTGTCCTTGCCGGTCTGGCTCTTCGACGGCGTCAACGGGGCTGCCTTGCCGGACGCGGGGTCGGTGTCGATGTCGGCGGTCAGCGTGCCGGTCTTGATGTCGTTGTGCGCCTTCACCTGCTGCGGCCGCACCACGCAATCGCGCGGGCGCGGGGTCGTCAGCGCACACGCCGGCACACGGAGCACCTGCAGGCGGGTGGCGAAGTTGCCGCCGTAGGCGTCACGGAAGCTCGCGTACGAGAACTCCGCCCGCACCTTCCCGGCGCTCTGGCCGGTCAGCCGGGCGGCGATGCCCACTCCGCCGAGCTTCCGTACGGTGTCGGCGGGCAGCGTCTCCACCTTCACCGTGCCGATGTCGGCGGCGCCCTTGACCTCGGAGATCCGGACCGGCAGCCCGTCCGCCGTGACCGCCTTCGCGCCAGGATCCACCTCAGCGGTACCTGGCTGCGGCCACACCGGGTCCTTACGCTCGACTTGCGGCTGGGACTCCTCAGCCCCCTTGGCCACCTTCTGCTTCGCTACCGGACGACCGTCCACCGACGTCTCCGGATCCGGCCCCTCCACCGACGCCGCCGCCGGAACCACGAGGTTGTCCGGCACCCCCAACCCGGAAATCAACACCGCCATCGCCACCGCGATGACCAGCACCATCGTCCGTAACCGCCGCCGGACCCGCATGTCGTCACCTCTTCAGGGCACGCTGACGCAGACCCCGGGAGCAGGGCCGCGTTGCGCCATAAGGACTTGATAAAGACGATCGTTTGGATCGTGATCGACGATCACCACATGGTCAATACCTACACACCGTTCACAAGTATTACGGAATGTCGCTTTCGCGATTCACAGCGAGGCGAACTCCATGTCAACCGACTCATACAAACGGCTGCGCCAAACACAACATCAACTGTGTGATTTACATCACATCGGCAGCCTTCGGTCAACTGTAGAAAATATGTAGAGAAGTTCGATATCGGCCACGCCACCCACCCAACACACCGGAGGCACGCCATCCCACCGGCGGCCCGCGCAGGCAAACCAGACCTCCGTCATGCGACATCACTGAATGCTTTTCATCCTCACGCTGCCTGCGCAGCTCGGTGATTCTGAAGGACAGCGATGGCCTTGCAGAGGTGGCCAGCCTTGCTGGGGCTGCAGCGTAGCTTGCGGAGGATCTTCCAGCTCTTCAGCTGGGCGTTCGCTCGTTCACCGGGACCCCGAAGTCTTGCGTGGGCACGGTTGGCCTGCTTCTGGGATTCAGGCTTGTTCTTGCCCTTGTATGGAGTGAGCACCGGACCTTCGGCCCCCTGATACGCCTTGTCGGCCAGGGTGATGATTCCGGCTGCCTCCAGCGCGCGCAGGATGCCCCAGATCCGGGCGGCGCTTAGATCGTGGGCTTTGCCGGGCAGCGCTCCGGAGGTCCACAGGATCGTCCCGTTCGGTGAGGCGATGACCTGGACGTTCATACCGTGCACGCGGTGCTTGCCGGAGAAGTACGGCCGGTCGGCGGCGATCCGGTCGGTGCGGATCAGCGTGCCGTCCAGCACCAGGTAGTGCAGCCCGTCCCGCTTCGCCTTGCGCAGCGCCTGCCCGAGCTTCGGTGAGCGGGCCGACAACAGCGCAACCGTCTCCTCCACATACCGCCAAGCGGTCGCGGTCGACACCCTGAACGCCCCGAGTTCGCTGAATGTCTCGCCCTTGCGCAGGTAGACCAGCACCAGCAGCGCTTGCTGCCCCGGGTTGAGCAGCCGCCAGGCCGACCCGATCGTCTTGCGGTGCCGGCGGATCACTCCGGCGACGTAGTTCAGCGTTGAGCGCGACAAATCGACGGCGGCGCGATAGAAAAGCATCCGAGGCCCCTGGTTGTGACGGATCTGGTTGTGGTGATCAATCCATCTACCAGGGGTTTCTTGCGTCGTCAGGCGAACGCCAGGCTCGCGATCACGCTGTGACCTAACAACCCGCCGCCAGGGGATGCAAAAGCCTCACTGCAGACCAAGAGCCGGACGGGGATTCACACTGAGTAACCCGGGACACTCGCATCTGAAGAGCGGGGACACCTTTCGCCCTAAATCGGGAGCCGCAGGTTCGAATCCAGCCGGGGGCACGCCTCTCGACCAGGCAATTTGCCCTCTGACCGGTGGTGTCCCTGCCGCAGATCTTTTGCTTTCCAGACCCTGGATAGGTCGCCGAGGGCACCCGTATGCAGCCGTAGGAACTTGATCACAGGATTTATGCGGGATGATCTTTATGGCGTTTTCCCAGCCAAATGCAGCCGTGACGTCTTGCGCCATCCACATGGCGGCGCTCGCCTACGGCCAGCGTCGTCCCATCTGATGCTTCAGACCAATCCGGGCGATTCGGTTGCTGCAGCGGATACTGCACAGTCCAATGGCTCCTACCTTGAATGAACCGCTCCGGGATCGGTGGAGACTCTATGGGTTGACTCCAGCCGCCGGTTGGGGCTGGTGTTGAGCGTAGTAGACGGCTTCGTGTTCGGCGGGTGGGACGTTGCCGATCGCGGTGTGGAGTCGCTGGTGGTTGAACCAGTCGACCCATTCGGCGGTGGCCAGTTCGACGTCGGCCAGGCCTTTCCAAGACCGTCGGGGTTTGATCAGTTCGGTCTTGAACAGGCCGATCTGCGATTCCATCAAGGCGTTATCCAGGGCGTCGCCGACGCTGCCGACCGAGGCGTCGATCCCGGCCTGGAGCAGATGGGCGGTGAAGGCGAAACAGGTGTATTGACTGCCCGCATCCGAGTGATGAATCAGGCCGGGCCCGGGCGGGGTGCAGGTCCGCTCGCGTTGCCATAGCGCCATGTCGAGGGCATCCAGGACGAGTTTGGCCCGTTTGGTGGTGGCCGCCGACCAGCCGACAATCGCGCGGGAGTACACATCCACCACGAACGCGACGTAGACCACGCCGGCCCAGGTCATCACGTAGGTGAAGTCAGCCACCCACCGCTGGTTGGGGCGGGATGCCGTGAAGTCGCGGTTCAGCAGGTCACCGGCGCGTTCGTGGCCATCATCGCGCATGGTGGTTCGCACCTTCTTGCCGCGCCTGGCACCTTCCAGCCCCAGCTCGCCCATCAGCCGGGCGACCGTACACCGCGCCACGACGACTCCTTCGCGCCCCAGTTGCCGCCAGACCTTGCGCACTCCATAGACGCCGTAGTTGTCCGTGTGCACCCTGCTGATGTGCCGCTTGAGCTCGGCGTCCCGTACGGCGCGCCGGCTGGGCGCACGGTGCTTGGCCGCGTAGTATGTGCTCGTTGCGATCTTCAACCCGTGTGCGCTCAGCACACGGCAGATCGGCTCGACCCCGAGCACTTGCCGATGCGCGTCGATGAACGCTACAAGCGCTTGTGCGGCCGGTCGAGCTCGGCCGCGAAGAAAACCGACGCTGCCTTGAGGATCTCATTGGCCCGCCGCAGCTCGGCGTTCTCGGCCCGTAGCCGCTTGATCTCCTCCGCCTCGGCCGTCGTGGTCCCGGGTCGCTGCCCTGCGTCGATCTCCGCCCTGCGCACCCAGCTGCGCACCGTCTCCGCCGTTCCTATGCCCAGCTTCGCTGCGACCGCCTTCATCGCGGCCCACTCGGTCGGGTAGTTCGGCCGGATCTCCGCGACCATACGGACCGCACGCTCACGAAGCTCGGGAGGGTAAGGGGACGGACGTGCCATGACTCGATCCTCTCAAGGAATCGAGCCTCCATCAGACCCGGAGCGGTTCAGAACCCCCGAGTTAGGTCGACGCGCCCGAAGGAGTACCTATGACCCGGGAACAAGTGGAACAGGCCCTGCGCCGGGCAGAGCAACTCACCGATCAGGCCAGGCCCGCACTCGACCGCGTGGCCGCGCTCATGGGCCAGAACATCTGGACAGGCCCAGCCGCACAACGTTTCGCCGACGAACTGGCCGCCCAGCGCCAGGCCATCAGCAGGGGCTGCACCGGCGTCGTGGACGAACTTCGGGCGTTATCAGCCCGTACGCCAGCCGACAGCCCAGGCTAGCCATGGGCCAGCTGGAGGGCATGGTCCCCGATGGCGTCCGCGCGTTGAAAGACGCATTGCACCAGGCCGAAGTCTCACTGGACGTCATCGGCGAAAAATTGTGGAACATCCTGCGCGGGGCCTGGCTGCCGACTGCCTCAGCCGACACCATCCGCCAGACAGCCGCGTGGGCCCGCGGACAGGGCCCCGAGATCAACAGGCGACTGGTGCTCCTGGAGCGCATGGAACTGGCCAGACCGGAACTGTTCGGCGCGGGCAAGCCACCGATCTCCGTCGACGAGGCCATGCTCGCTCCCGGTGCGCCCCTGCCCACGGCAGGCAACGTATGGGACCGCATCGGCCAGCAACTCCAGGACATCTTCGACCCGAACCTGGCCTCTTCCAACCCGATGGCCGAGCAGGCCAAAGGAGCCGTGGAAAGCGTCGCCGGACTCGGCCAACTGGTCATCGACTACTCCCCCACCCGCGCAGCCATCGACTTCATGGGCTGGCAACGCAGCGTCAACGACCTGACTCAGTCCCTGATGGCCGCCATCCAGAATCCAGCCGAATTCGGCAAGGCACTACTGGACTGGGACACCTGGGCCTCCAACCCCGACCGAGCCTTCGGCCGCCTCATCCCCGACATCCTCGCCGCCGTCGCCTCCACAGGCGCCAGCAGCACCGCCTCAGCCGGCACCCGCGTTGTAGGAACACTAGGCAGAGCCGCAAAGAGCACGCTCCGCCGCAAACCGCCGACCTCTACCTCCCTGATGCCCGGCAGGCTTGCCGACGACGTCGGAAAGGGACCCAAGAGCTCCGACGGCATCGGCGCGGAACCGCCATCCGCAGATGCAGGCGGAGCCGGCTCAGCACCTCACCCCGGAACCGCTACGGACCGCTGAACCCTGGCCCACTCGCCGACAAACCGGATCTCATGACTACATTCAGAAGCAGCAGCTATTGGACGGTCACGACCCCTTGAACCCAAGGAGATCCCCCCTGTCGATCTCCCGGGCTCATATCCGCGCCAGCGGCCCAGTCTCTCCAAGTCATCACACGCGAACGAGACGTTTGTTCTCCATTCACCCGTATCCTCATTTCTCAAAGTCAGCGCAGAAGTCAGCGTTACCGGCGTATTTCGGGATGTCCAGCGCAGAGAATCGCCGAGATCTCAGCGCAGCATCCACAATCTCGATCGCGAGGTTCTCCCCAGTTTTTGGGATCAGCAGATCGGGACGTTTGCTTTTGCGACGGCGGCCACGTGGGCCGGATGGGTGAGCTGTGGATGGTGGCCGGTTCCGGGGATGACGGTCACCCGGGCGTCGAGGGTGGCGTCGATCAGCGGATCGAATTCGCCGGTGACGAGGCGAACCGGCACCGGGCAGGTGGCGGCCAGTGTCGGTAGCTCGGCGCGTTCGCTGTGCCGTTGTGCTCGGTCGAGCCACCGCGCGGTTGCGCGTGCTCGACCCCGAGGTCAAGCTGACCGTCGATACCCCCGGCGGCGTGGTCGTCGCCCTCGGCGACACCGAGATCGCAGGCCGCGCGCAGCTGTTCTCCGACTCGGCCGTGCGGGGGCGGGCGGTGCTGGTCAACGGCCTGCCCGGGATGCTCTCCTGGCGCGAGGACGGCACTCCACTATCGGTCCTCATGTTCATCGTCGCCGACGGACGGATCACGGCATCGCGGCCCTGGTCGACCCGGCCCGGCTGGCGGCGATGGACCTGCCCGACCCGGCGTGAGTCGCCGGCCGGAATCGTCAGAAACGGTAGTGCGCGACCGTGGTGCCCAGCCTGGAGAAGGCCGCGCTGAGCGCCGACAGGCGGGTCCACAGGCGCAGGGCCGTCGGGAACCGGTCGACCTCGGGCTCCCGGGTGAGCAGGATGTGCCGGATCAGGGTCAGTCGCGGGTTCCACCGTACGGGGTCGAGGCGGTCGAAGCCGGGGGACTTGAAGAGGGGGACCAGGAATTGGCTGCCGGAGTAGTGTTTCGCGGCCCAGACGGTGAATCGGGTGTAGACGTTGAACGCGATCTCCCCGCTGGGGAAGTGGCTGGTGAGACGGCCCAGCAGCGTGATCATCTCTTCCTGGGAGAGGAAGGGCAGCACGCCGTCGGCGACGATCACGGCGGGGCGGTCGGTGGGGAGCGCCTCCAGCCAGCCGGGCTCGGTCAGGTCCGCGCCGATGATGTGCGTGTGCGGCCGCTCGGGGATGACCCGGTGCCGGGCGTCCACGATTTCGGGGAAGTCGACGTCGTACCAGTCCGCTGTGGGTGGAGGGTCGATGCGGAGGGCGCGGGTGTCGAGGCCGGCTCCCAGGTCGATGCCGATCGCGTCGGGGCGGCGGGCGATGAACTGCTGAGCGATCTCGTCCAATTTCTTGGCGCGCTGGGCGACGTCGATGGCCGAGGCCACGCTCCAGCGGAGTTTGCGGTGGTCGTAGCCGGTCTTGTGGATGATCTCGTAGGCCATGCGGTCTCCGAGTATGGGGCTTGGCAGGCGGCTGTCGAGTGCTCGGCCACACAGCGTCACCCACAGGGTTTCCTGCAGCGGGGTCAGGGTAGGAAGGGTCACTCCCATGATGTCCTCCAGGCTCAGGTGGTGGGCATGTCGCGTCGGGTAAGGCCGGCCAGGCCGGCCGCGACGAGGGCCGCCGCGACGACGGTCATGACGATCAGTGGCGTGGGCGTCATGACCCCGCCGGGGAGTTTCGGTACGTGCTCGAAGACCGACAGGTTGATGACCCATCGGTCGAGCTGCAACTCCCCGCCGACCCAGCCGAACAGCATGCTCACCATGGCCACCGCGAACGTGCCGGCGACCAGCCGGGGCAGCAGCCCGAACAGCGCGAACGCGATCCCGGTGAATACCCACACCACAGGGAGCTGCACGAGTGCGGCGGTCAGGAGGCGGGGCAGCTCACGGGCGATGTCGCCGGTGTTCAGGCCGTGCGTCAGGCCGGCGGCCGCCCCGAAGGCCACCACCCCGAGCGCAGGACCGAGCAGCGCGAAGGCGACGTGGCTGCCCGCCCAGCGCAGCCGGTTGACCGGCGTGGCCAGCAAGGGCTCGGCCCGACCGTCGCGCTCTTCGTTCCTGAGCAGCAGCGCGGACTGGATCGCGAAGAAGGCGCTGACCAGGCCGAGCATGGTCATCATGGGAGCGAGGAACTGGTCGACGAGCGTGCCAGGACCGCCGAGCCGGGCAAGTACCTCTCGCGCCACGGCACCGCTGTTGTCCATCAGCGCGCCGAGGCTCGCCGACATCGCGCCGATCACCAACCCGACCAGCGTGAGCCCCGCGATCCTGCTGATCAGCGGGCCCCGGTGCAGCCGCCAGGCCAGCGCCAGCGGGCTGCTCAGGTGGGGTCCGGCGGCGGCCGGGCCCAGGCGGGCCTGGAACATGCCGGCGCCGAGGTCACGCCGCTCCGACAGCGCCACGGCCAGCACGATCAGCGCCAGCACGGCGCCGGCCGCGAGCGCGAGGACCCACCAGCGTTCGCCGCGGTAGGGCCGCAGCGCCTCCGCCCAGCCGAGCGGCGTCAGCCAGGACACCCAGGCGGGCCCGTCACCGGACTGCGCGGCGATGTCGCCGACGCCGCGTAGGAGGATCGCGGCGCCAAGCGTGCTGATCCCGATGGCGCGTGCGCCGCCCGCGCCGGTCGTGAGCTGCGCGGTCACGGCGCCGATCGCGGCGAACACGCAACCGGCCACCGTGAGCCCGAGTCCGAGCGCCAGGGAGCCGGCGGCGGGCAGGCCCTGGCCGATCAGCGCCACCGCCGAGGCTATGCCCAGGACGAGGGCGGCACCGCAGGTGACGAACAGGGTGGCGGCCAGGTCGGCGTGGCGGGACACCGCTGTGGCCCCGACCAGTTCGCGCCGCCCTGCCTCCTCTTCCGTACGCGTGTGCCGGATGACCGTGAGCAGGGCGAACAACGCGACCATGAACGTGACGAATCCCGACCGCCAGGCGACGAGCTCGCCAAGGCTGGAGCCGTTCAGCACGCCGTAGGCGATGGTGAAGGCCCTGGTGTGGACGCTGGTCTCGTAGTAGTGCTGGCGGGCCTCGGCCGTGGGGTACGCGCCGGTGAACGCGCCGACGAACACCACCGGAATCATGCAGATGAAGGCCACCCACAGCGGCAGCAGCACACGATCGCGCCGCAGCACCAAGCGGACCAGCTTTCCCGTGCCGGCGAACGCGTTCATCGTCCCGCCTCCGCGTGCCGGCCCTTGACGTTCACGGTCGCGCGGTCGTAGTGCCGCAGGAACAGTTCCTCCAGCGTCGGAGGCCGGCTGACCAGGCTGCGCACGCCGGCCTGGGTGAGGTGGCGAAGTGCGAGGTCCAGCGCGGCGGTGTCGACGCTGAAGCGTACCCGGCCGCCGTCGGCACGCAGGCCGTGCACGCCTGGCAGGCCGGCCAGCCCGTCCGGTGGGGCGGCCAGCTCGGCGTCGATGGAGGTGCGGGTGAGGTGCCGCAGCTCGGCCATGGTGCCGGTCTCGACGGTACGGCCGTCGCGGATGATCGTGATCCGGTCGCAAAGCGCCTCGACCTCGGAGAGGATGTGGCTGGACAGCAGCACCGTACGGTCACCCGCGCGCCGCACCTCCTGGATCGTCTGCCGGAAGACCTCCTCCATCAGCGGGTCCAGGCCGGAGGTGGGTTCGTCGAGGATGAGCAGCTCGGCGTCGGAGGCCAACGCGGCGACCAGGGCGACCTTCTGCCGGTTGCCTTTGGAGTAGGTGCGGCCCTTCTTGCGCGGGTCGAGGTCGAAGCGTTCGATCAGCTCGTCCCGGCGCCGCCGGTCGAGGCCGCCGCGCAGCCGGCCGAGCAGGTCGATGGCCTCGCCACCGGACAGGCCGGGCCACAGGGTGACGTCGCCGGGCACGTACGCCAGGCGGCGGTGCAGCTCAGCGGTCTGTGTCCAGGGGTCGCCGCCGAGCAGCCGGGCGGTACCCGCGTCGGGGCGCATCAGGCCCAGCAGGACCCGGATCGTGGTGCTCTTGCCCGCGCCGTTGGGCCCGAGGAAGCCGTGCACCTCGCCAGTCTGTACGACGAGGTCGAGGCCGTTCAGTGCCCGTGCCGGGCCGAACGACTTGACCAATCCAGTCATGGAGATGGCATCGGTCTCAGTCATCATGGGTGTCCTTGTGTGGTGATGAGGAGAGGGCTAGAGATCGTCTCCCCGCTGGGCCTCCCAGGCGGCCTGGGCGGCTTTGAGCATGGTGTCGTCGGCGTACAAGCCGTGGGTGTAGATCTCGAGCATGGGCAGCCCGATGCGCCGCAGCACGTCGGGGCCCATCCGCTCGAAGCCGAGCGCGCGGGTCAGGGGCGGCGCCATGGTCAGCGTGGCCAGGCTCACCAGCACGGTGAGCACGGCCAGCGCCCGCACGTCGGAGGACTGGCGCATCGAGCCGCTGGCGATCCCGTCCCGGAAGAGCTGCTCGGTCTCCTCCACCAGCGTGTTGACGAACGTGGTGGCCGCGGAGGAGTCCTCCTCGATCGCGCGCACCATGTACTGCACATGGAGGCGGTACTCCTCCGAGTCCGACAGATATTCCTGGGACAGATCCCGCACGCCGACCAGGTCGGCCGCAATCCGGGCCCTCCTCACCAGGATCTGCAGGACGTGCTCGTCGCAGACGCTCCGCAGGTTGTCCTTGCTGCCGAAGTGCCGGATGACCAGGGCGGCGCTCACCCCCGCGGTGGCCGCGATGGCGCGCAGGTTCGTCTTCTGGAAGCCGTCGCGGGCGAAGTGCGCGATGGCGGCGTTACGGATCTTGGCCTGGGCGGTCAGATCCGCCGACGTAGCTGAACACACGTTTACTATAGTAAACACGTGTTCAGCACCGTGGCAACCGGGGTCAGAACGTGGTGAGGATGACCTTTCCGTGGACATCCCGTCGTTCCAGAGCGCGGTGCGCCCCGGTCGGCCTCGGAGAGTGGGAAGCAGGCCCCGATCCGTGGCCGGATGTGACGCCCCAGTGCGAGCTCGAAGAGGTGCGTGAGTAATGCCTGGTGCTGGGACGGGTCCGTGGCGATCTCCCGGGGCAGCGTGCAGAGAGGGCCGTGCGCTTGCCAGGCAGCAGGTTCAGCATTCTGTTGCGCACCGCGCCGCGGACAGTGTCGGCCAGCACGTGTCCTGGCCGGCCCATGAAGGCGTAACTGACCAGCACACCGCCCGGCGCCAGGAGACGATGGTTGGCGCGCATGCTGGCGCCTCCGAGGTGGTCGTAGACGATCCGGACGCCTTCGGGGTGCTTGGCGCGTACGACCTGGGCGACGTCCTGGCGGCGGTAGTCGATGGGCACGATGTCGTAGTCGCGCAGCCGGTGCAGGCTACGCTCGGAGGCGGTGCCGTACATGACTAGGCCCCGGTGAGCGCCGAGTTGGCACAGCGCGTCGCCCACGCCGCCGGTCGCGCTGTGGATGAGCACGGTGTCGCCAGGGCGGGCTCGGCCGTGGCGGTCAAGGAGGCTCAGCGCGGTCAGGTAGTCCAGTGGAAGGGCGGCCGCCGCCAGGGTGTCGAGGCCATCCGGTACGGGGGCCAGCAGCCGGACTGGCAGGTTGGCGTATTCCCTGTAGCCGCCCATCCTGGTCAGGCACGCGGCGACCCGGGCGCCGGCGACCAGCCAGGGCGGTGCCGGATCCGCGTGGTGGTCGACCACCTCTGCGCCTGCCGATAACTACATCCGCCCAGGTCATTGCTCTGCGAGGGCTTTCGCTTCAACGTACGCGAGCTCCGGTCATCCGGGAGACGGAAGCGCGTACGGCAGGATGATCCGCTGTGCTGCTTCGCCTGGCCTACCTCACCGTCACGAACGCCTTCGCCGCGCGGCGACTGCTGCCCATGAGTGATCGGGACAAGGACATGGAAATTCTCGTTCTGCGTCACCAGATCGCCGTCCTTGAACGCCAACTCGGCGCCGACACCAGAGTGCGATTCGCACCCGAGGACCGGGCCCTTCTCGCCGCTCTCCTGACCTCACTGCCGCGTGAGGTTCTGCACCGCCTGCGGCTTCTCGTCCGGCCGGACACCGTCCTGCGCTGGCACCGCGACCTGATGAGACGTCGTCACGGCCGTATCTGCCGGCCCAAGCGCCCCGGGCGCCCGCCCACGGTCCACTCCATCCGCGCCCTCATTCTGCGCCTGGTTCGGGAGAACCCGAGCTGGGGCTATCGGCGGATCCACGGAGAGCTCACCACACTCGGCATCAAGGTCGCGCCGTCCACCGTCTGGGAGATCCTCAAACAGGCAGGCCTCGACCCGGCACCCGAACGGCAACCACCACGTGTTTCCTGCGCTCGCAAGCCGACGCCCTACTGGCCTGCGACTTCATCGAGACCATCACTCTCAGCGGACAACGCCAGTACGTCCTGGCGGCCATCGAGCACGCCACCAGACGCGTCCGCGTGCTCGGCACCACCGCTCACCCGAGCACAAACTGGGTCACCCAGGCGATCAAAAACCTGGTGATGGACCTGGATGATGCAGGCTGCCGGGCGCGCTTTCTGCTTCGAGACCGGGATGGGAAGTTCCCGGCCATCATGGACGAGGTACTCGCCGACGCCGGCATCAAGACCGTGCTCACCGGCATCCGGATACCGCGGATGAACTCCATCATGGAACGGTGGGTGCAGTCCTGCCGCCACGAGCTTCTCGATCGCTGCCTCATCTGGAACGAACGCCACCTTCGGCACGCCCTGCGCGAGTACGAACGCTTCTACAGCCGGCACCGAGCACATCAAGCCCTGAACCAAGCGGCTCCACTGCGTCCCGCCCCGGACCCGATCACCGACCCCGGACGAATCATCAATCTGAACATACGCCGACGAGACCGGCTCGCCGGCGTCCTCCACGAGTACTCACATGCCGCTTGAACTGCACGGATGGAATTTTCGGCAGGCGCAGTGCGAGCACGCACCGAGCACGGCGAACGCCCTGAATTCGATTATCGGACAGGGGCCGTGCGTGATCATCGCATGGTGAATTTGCGGCGTCCTTCCGCAGACCGGTATTCACATCGCCATCACGCCCCTTCATCACTTGCCAACGCAGCAGTGCACACCGGGCGTCAGGCTGGCAGTGTGAGGGGCGTGACGATCGAAGACCCCCTTCACTTGCTGGGACGCTTACGACTGGGGAGAGAGGAGTACTGCCAGCGCCTTCTGACCATGTTGATCGTGGGCGGCCCCTATCCCCGGTGGCACAGTCGTACCCACCCGTCACCCCAAGGTGCCCGGTTCCTGCGGTCGCTGGATGAGCTGTCCTTCGGACGGAGTGACTGGAACGGGCAGCCGCTGTTCGTGGACGAGTTCGAATTGCGCCCGCGCCACGACGACGAGCAGGGCGGAGCACCCGACCACGCGGTGCTGTGGACGGAACGACTGTGGATGATCGAATTGAAGACCGAGAGTTCAAGCCACCGGCGAGACCAACTCTCCGGTTACTACGCGCTCGCCAGTCATCATCATCCGAATCTCACCTTGGATCTCACCTACCTGACGCCACCGCTCACCTTCACGCCGCCCACCGAAGCGGACAACAGGAAGTTCGCGCATGTGACCTGGGCCCGCGTCCTCCCCTTGCTGCAGGATGCCTGGGGCCAGGGCACAGACGTAGAACGGCATGTCCTCACAACCCTGCTGGCGGCGCTGGACAGTATCGGGTCGAGCTGGTCCGACTGGCGGGCGCAGCGGGTCAGCACCAGGAGAGACGAGCCACCGGCAATCGAAGTCCAGGCGATGGCCTTGGCTGAGGCGACCGCGAAGGACGGACGACAGCGAGCGGTGGATCATCCGGCAGCGGACCTGGAAGAACTGCAACGTCTACGCCTGACCCTGCGACAGGCCATCTGCGCCAGCCCAGGACAGTCCCCTCTCCACCACGTACAGCCCTGGCTATGGAACCTCACGACCAGCGGCGGTCGCGCACTCACGACCTCTGGCCAGGACACAGGGTTCGAGCTGCGCCTTTCCCGATACCAAAAGCCAGTGTGCTAACGACCGCGGGAACGCAACCACCGGTCGCGAAACCTCCCACCCTCAATGGCTCAGGCAAGCCGTTCGACGATGGCACGACTGGTCCGCTGTAGTTCCTCATCGTTGTCGATGCTCGCGAACCGGCCTCCGAGCCGGGGACGGATCAGTTTCGAGCGGAGCCGCGGCAGGGCAGGCGCAGCAGCGGGGCCCATCCGGTCCAGGCACGCCGCCACATGATTAGCCGTTGCTGGGTTCTGCTCCCATGCCTGGAGCAGGGTATCCAGAACAACCCGCGCCTCAGCGGCACCGCCGACCTCCCAGAGCGCCGTCGCGCCATGGACACGGACCCATTCATAGTTGTCCGTCAGCAGCTTTCGCAGGCGCGGCAGTGCGGCCGTAACAGGTGGGCCGATCTCCCCGAGCACATCCGCTGCCAGTGTCTTCCAAGAGGAGACGCTGCTTCCAAGCAGATCATGAAGTAGCGGCGTGACCTCCTCCTGATCGCCGCTCACCGCCCACAGCGCGCCAACCGCAGCGTGCCGCACGTAAGCATCGGCGGCCGCGGTCAGTGACCGGATCGCCGGGAGTGCGGGCGCCGCCGCGGGACCGAACGCCGCCAACGCCTTCAGAGCCGAGCACGTGGTCGACCACTGCTCGTGACGTACGGCCGTAACGAGAGTGTCGGTGATCGCAGGCAGCGCTGCCTGATCGCCGAGCGCGGCCAGCGCGGACAACAATGAACCGGCGCTCATCTCCAGCCGCTGCTGAGCATGGTCCATGCGGCGCACATGGTCGCACAGCCGAGGCACCAGCTCCTGCGACGCCTCCTTCAGTGCACCAACGACCGCCACCGCACGCCAGTCGTCGACGCCGCAGTCCAGCGCCGCCAGCAGACCGGGCACCGCGCGCACATCACTGAGGCGGGCAAGAGCCCGGATCGCGTTCTGATAGGCCCGGCGCAGCTGCTGCTGCGGCGCAGTCCACATGTCCGGCCCGTACGCGGCGACGTACGCGGCGAGCGGCTCGCGGGCCGACTCGGCGATCGGGTGACAGGTCTCAAGGACGGCTGCCGCCTCGGCCGCGACCTCATGCTCGCTCGTGCAGAGCTGTCCGGCAACCAGCGTGATGAGCCAGGTGTGATCACCCCGCCATGACGTCATAAGCTCCTGGCTCATCCGAATCGCGTCCAGACGGGAGCCGGGATCAGGGCTGGCCAGTTGCTCCGTGAGCAACGCCGTACGCTGGGATACCCGCGTCGCCAGTGCCTCGTGGAACGTGCGCAGCAGTTCCGTGGTCGGCGCGTGAACGCGCCCTTGCCGGTCAAGGTCTTCGAAGGCGGCGACGACCTGCGGTGGCACTCCGCCCGCCGAACCCGCTGAAGTCGCCTGCCCGGGTGAATTCCGCAACGCCGGATAGGCTGCCGCGCCGTGTGCCATCTGCCGCAACAGGCCGATCGCAGTCGGGACGACATCCTCGCCGATCTGTTCCGGGGCGCAGCGGGCCTGCTGCACCACGGCCGCCAGCCTGCTCCCCGGGTCCAAGGTCGAATCGGCAGCCAGCCCAGCGAACCACGCCATCGCCTCGTCCGCCGACGCGGGTAGGCGCAGGGCCAGCGTCCCCATCGCCTCCACGATCAGCAAGCGCTCGACCAGCCCCGCCTCGGCCGACAGCCGATGTCGAAGCACCTCCCCGGCCCGGTCCGCGTCATCGAGGAACAGCCCCAGACCCGGAATCGCGGCCTGGCGCACGCGGTGATCGGCATCTGCGGCGAATGCGACAAACATCTCCGCCCGCTCGCGCACCACCATCGCAGCACCGGCGAAGTCCACCAAATCGGCGTATTCCTCTTCGCACTCCTCGACGGCTACGCCCCCGATGCTGACCAAGAGCTCGACGATCGCGGCCCGCACGGGGAGAGTGGGATCACCCGCCAACTCGAACAGAAACGGCAGACTCGCCGTCGTGCACGGGAACACCCCCGCTGATGATGGACGGCACTGTAGAACCTGCTGAGAGCCTTGCGCCGCTCCTCCCGATCAGTGGAACGCAGGGCCAGTAACAGCTCCGGAACCTCATGCGCCGGGCCGTAGGCATGCTCCATCGATGCCCAGTCGATGTCGTGGAGTCCCTCGAACATGCGAGCCATCATGCCCGATCCCACTGACACTGGATCACCGCTGAAAGCCCGGGCGGCGCCACAGGCGTAGAACTCCTGGCCATACTGTGGCCAGGGTCCGCACCGCGGTCTCCAAACGAATTCGGCACCCTCGCGACCTGCCCAGGAAACGTTCCGAGCGGGACTGATCCCACCTCTGGACAGCCATCGTGGGCGTTAAGGTAAGTCATGATCAATAAGCCTCCGGGATGGCTTTACCTCACTGCGCTCTCCGCCGTGGCCGGCGTCATTCTGTACTGGGCAAGCGTCCCCCACTGGTATGTCATCGAGATGTTCCTGATCGGCTTCTTCTTTGGGATCCCGCTGTGGGTGATCTGGGGGATCCGCTTCGCCCTGGCGATGGGCAGGGGTACAGCACAGGCCCGATTAACACGCTGGCTTATGCCCGTGTTCATCGTCGCGGGTCTCGCGACTGCACTCGTGGCAGACGCCCCCTTCTGGCTTCGGTTCACGATCTCGAAACCGAGCATGGAAGCCTACGCCCGAACTGTGACGGCCGAAACACCACGAGACTTCTCCTGCCGCTGGCTCGGGTTGTATCGGATATGCGATGCCTTTCCCTACGCCGGATTGGAGGAGAACGCTGAAGACATCCCCGGCAGTGCCTGCCTCATCGGCGAGGAATGGGCGATCCACAGCAATACCAATTTCGTCCTCCTGCCCGAGGGCGAGCCCGAGGAGACGGCCGACGATACTTACCGGCATCTCATGGGGTACTGGTACGGCTGGCACGGGTGGGATCAATGGTGATCCGCACCTGACGACGCCACCGAGTAGGTACCTGACCTGCGGCGCTACGACAAGTGGCTCCGCCCACGACGTAGATCCAGGCTGGCTGCACACCGTCGTACGGCGGGATGGCGATTTCCGCCACGATTGGGCCAAGCAAGGAAGTCCGCGGAGGCAGGTTCCTGGTTCTCGTTCGTACTCCACCGCAAGGTGATTCTGCGCGTTTTCGCCTGGCTGCACCTCGCTGTAGGAAGGGGTCCGTTACCCGGTGCAGGACGGGGCGGGCGCCTGCCCGCCAGAGGACGTCGGCGGCATCGGAGCTACGCATACTTCCGTCGGGTGCTGGCCGATCCCGGACACGACGAGCACGACAGATATGTCCGCTGGGCGGGTCTGGAGAGTACGTAGGAGTTCGACCCCGCCAGTTCGCCGTTGAAGCCGCTCGCCGAGCGCTGGCCTCGGCTGGGTGATCAGACGCGCAGCCTACGCGCCTCCCGCCGTAGCACTCGCCCCGCACATCGATGGCCCTGATGTACCCAGTCGAGACCTCATCGCGGCAGCCCCCGGAGCTTCTCCATATCCCGAACACTTGACCTCAGGCCACCCCTGATCGAATGCGAGCCCTAATGGCTAGGCGCGTTCTGGGGGCAGGCTGGAGCGGCTGACGGCCAGGTAAGTCTCCGGCGTCGCCGCTTCAAGAAGCCCCTCGTCACTTCCCAGGTCGAGTTCTGGTTCCTGGGGACCGCGCAGCAGATCACCCCAGTCTCTTGTCGCTCCTCGCTCGTAGGCGTCGCGGAGCCGGGGACGCAGTCTGGGGCGGGCCTCCTCCTGCTGCTCGCGGAAGATCCGCCGCTGCATGAGCCGGCGTACTTCCTGAGCGTCGTCGCTGAGTTCCTGGTCATCGGTCGGCTGGTCCTCGGCGCGCAGTCCCGGGGTGTGCTGGGCGATGGCGAGGTCTTCCTCGTGGAGGCGCTCTCAGGCGGCGAACAGCTTCCGGGACATGCCGAGGTGAATTTCGGTTCCGGGGATGCGGCAGGTGAGGAAGTCGTCGAGGCCCATGGAACGGATACGGGCGCCTCGATATGCACGTATTGCGCTCATCTATCTACATAGCGCTGGAACTGGTGGCTACGGTGGCTTTTGGCGGCCGGATTCATGCGTTGGGGAGGGCAGGATGGATCCGCTGGTGTTAGCCGCGGCAACCGCGATGGTGACCGCGATGACGACCGAAGGCTGGCAGCAGGCCCGCACGACGGTGGTCGCGCTGTGGCGGCGGGTGCATCCCGAACGGGTGGCGGCCATCGAAGCCGACCTGGAGGAGACGCGCGCCGAGGTGGTGACCGCACGACAAGCGGGCGACCGGCAGGCCGCGCAGGAACTGGTCGGCGACTGGCAGCGCAGGTTGCGGCGGCTCCTGACCGGCGACCCGCACCTCGGCGATGAGCTGCGGCGGGTCCTGGACGAGGAGTTAGCTCCCTTGCTGCCCGCGGCCGAACAGTCCCACATCCGCGACATCACCATGACGGCCACGGCGTACGGGCACGGGCGAGTGTTCCAAGCGGGCCGCGACCAGCACATCAACGAAGAATGAGCGGGCTCCCCGAGCAGCCGCCAGAGCCGGAACCTGCTGGCTCCCATTTCCACGCCGAGGCATCCGGCGCGGGACGGGTTTATCAAGCAGGCCGCGACCAGCACTTCTACTACCAAGACGGTGTCCGCCGCCGGCGACGCACCCAGGTGGGTGAGGTGGTGGACCACTGCCCGTACCCAGGGCTGGCCGCGTTCGGAACTGAGCAGGCTCGCTGGTTCTTCGGCCGGGACCGGCTGCTGGCGGAGCTGACCGTGCGCCTGGACGACCGCGTATGGCGCGGCGGTCCACTGATGGTGGTAGCCCCCTCTGGGGCGGGAAAATCGTCGCTGCTGCGGGCCGGGTTGCTGCCCGCGCTGGAAGACGGCGCCCTTCCCGGATCGCGACACTGGCCACGCCTGCTGTTCACGCCCACCGCCCAGCCAATGGCAGCCTTGACGGAGAACCTGGCGGCATGGACCGGCATCGGGCCGGAACAAATAAGCGGGGCGATAGCGGCCGGGGCGCAGCAGTACACGCCGATGCTGCACCAGGCGCTGCGGGATCGAGGCGTCGATGAGGCCATCGGCAGGGCACACATGGTCGTGATTGTCGATCAGTTCGAAGAGCTGTTCACCCAGTGCACCAACGAGCCTGATCGGCGCGCCTTCGTCGATGTGATCTCCCATCTGGCCGACCTCGGCCCGAATGGAGAGCCTCCGGTGGCGCTGGTGGTGTGCGGCCTGCGCTCGGACTTCTACACCCCATGCGCCGACCACCCCCGATTACGGGTTGCCTTGCAGGACGGCCAGGTGTTCGTCGGGCCGATGCCGCAGGACGAACTGCGCGAGGCGATCGTGTACCCGGCCCAGGACGTCGGATTGGATATCGAGCCGGGGTTGGTCGAAGTCCTGCTCAGCGACCTTAGGACCGCCAAGGGCGACGGATACGAGGCCGGGCGTCTCCCGCTTCTGGCCCACGCGCTGCGTACCACCTGGCAGCAGCGCAACGGCCACACCCTGACCGTGGACGGCTACCGCGTCACCGGCGGCATCCAGCAGGCCGTGGCCGCCACCGCCGAACGCATCTTCGCCAGCCTGGACCCGGCAGATCAGCAAATAGCGCGGACGCTGTTCCTGCGACTGGTCACCATCGGCGACGCCATCGAAGACACCCGCCGCCGCGTGGCCCGAGCCGACCTCCTCAGCGCGGGCTTCGACACCGGCCCTGCCGCCGCGGTCGTGGACGCCTTCACCCGAGGCCGCCTGCTCACCCAGCACCAGGACACCGTAGAAATCATCCACGAGGCGCTGCTGTCGGCCTGGCCCCGCCTGCGAGCATGGATCGACGACGACCGCGCAGGCCTGCTAGTGCTGCAGCGCCTCCAGGCCGACGCGGCCGAATGGGATAAGGGCGGGCGCGACGCAGCGTACCTGTACACCGGCACGCGATTGGAGACGGCGCGCGAGGCTTACGCCGCGACGTCATGGGCGCACCCGGCGGCCGACGCCACGACCCGCGCCTTCCTGGCCGCCTCGCAGGAGGGCGTCGACCAGGCCAGGCGTGCGGCCGTGCGCAGGCGGCGGCTAGCCTGGACTGCGCTGGTCCTGGTGACGGTCCTGGCCCTGGTTGCCTCGGGTTTTGGGGTGTTCGCGATGCGCACGGCCGACCGGGCCGAGACCCAGCGCCGCGAGGCCATATCGCGGCTCCTGACTGCGCGCGGCGAAATGATGCGCACGGCCGATCCGATCGTGGCGGGCTTGCTTGCCGCAGCAGCGTGGCAGTACGCGCCTACCGAGGAGGCCCGGTCTGGCATGCTGGCGGCGCTGGCCACGCCGCTGGACGTCGTGCTGAACAGCCCCTCCGCCAGGGTCAGTGCGGTCGCCGTCAGCCCGGACGGCCGGACGGTCGCGACCGGCGACTGGAACGGGACGGTGCGCCTGTGGGATATCACGGGCCGGTCCAGAGGGGTGCCGCTGACCGGCCACAACTCTGGCGTCTTCCCCATCGCGTTCAGTCCGACCGGCGCCGTGATTGCCTCCCGCGATGGCGACGACGATCACGACGGTGTCGTCCTGATCAGGGACGCCGCCACCGGACGGCCGCTCACCGCACCGCTGACCGGCCACAAGGGCGAGTTGAGCGCCATCGTCTTCAGTTCCGACGGCACGACGCTGACCACGGCCGACGGGAACCAGATCGTCCAACGCTGGGACACCAAAACCTGGCGACGCCTCGGCCCCGCTATCGGACCGCTGCGCAAGGGTCGTGACACCTGGACCCAGCTGAGCCCCGATGGCTCGGCCCTGGCCGTTCAGAACGGCCGCTCCAGTAACATGTCGGCCTGGCAGATCTGGGACCTGGCTACGCGCCGGCCGTACGGGCCCCCGATCCCGGCCGGCGAGATGGCCTTCAGCCCGGACGGCCGAACGATCACCACGTCGAACGACAACCTCGGCCAGGACGGCGGCCTGATCCAGCAGTGGGATATCACCGCCTACCGCAAGATCGGCAAGCCCCGGCGCGTCGGCACCTACCTCGATCGCCTACAGCCCGGACGGCCGGACCGTCGCGATCGGCGGAGGCGACGGCGTCGTCCGCTTCCTCGACGCCCATACCCGGCAGCCGACAGGCGCCCTCCTGCGCGGCCACAGCACCTACATCGCCGACCTGGCCTACTCCGCCGATGGTCACCACCTGGTGACCACCGCCGGGGAACACAACGCCCGCATCTGGGACACCACCGTGTGGGCTCAGACGCCTGGTCCCGTGCCCGCCGCTGCCGATGGGTTCACCGCCGCCGCCGCCATCAGCGCCGACGGCCGTGCCATGGCCGTGCAGACGTGGCCGCATTCGGATGGCAGCTTGGAGAGCTCCGTCCGCCTCCTTGACGCAGCCACCGGGAAACTAATCGGCGACCCGCTGGGCCTTGGCCTGAGGCCATTCTCCCTGATCCGCAGTGACATCGTCCTGAGCCACGATGGCCGCCTAGATCGGCAACCCCCTCCCCGTCCCGGCCCGCGTAACGGCCATGACCGTCAGCCGGGACGGCGCCTACCTGGCGACCGGCGAATCCGACGGCACATTGCGTCTGTGGGACATCCAGTCCCGACGCCAGATATCGGCCGCGCCGCCCGGCGGCCCAACCGATTGGCCGGTGGATCTCGCCTTCAGCCCGGACGGTACGACCCTGCTGGCCGTCGCGAGTGACGGCACCGGCAAACGGTGGCCGCTGCGGCTGCCGACTGACCCGTACCAGGCGATGTGCGCGTTGGCCGGGCGGTCGCTGACGCGGCAAGAGTGGAGTCAGTTCCTGCCTCCAGGCGAGCCGTATAGGGCGACGTGCACGTGAGGTTTTCCGGTGCCATGAGACACCCGTCCAGGCCCGCGGGCACGTCGTCTCCGGCCAGTACTGCCGGCGCGAGGTCCTGGGTGACGATCCGGGCCAGCAGCTCGAGCACCTGGGCTTCGGCGAGCACGTCCAGGCGCAGCACCCGGGCATCCAGCCGGTGCCAACCCTCGCCCAGCCGGCTGGTCATCAGTACCCGGGGTCCCGGTAGTAATGGCGCAGGATCTAACGGATATGCCGAACGGATATGCCTCTCACCTGTGCTTATGCAGAGATCTCAGGCTGATGAGCCAGGCCCGAGCCCTGCCTGTCAACGCACGCCAGAGGCATATCTGTTGGATTTTCGGCCACAGCTACGGGGATCCCTAGATGCCCAAGCCAGCGTCGCGGGCGCGGGCGACGGCCTCGGCGCGGCTGGAGAGGCCGAGCTTGGTGAGGATGCTACTCACGTGGTTAGCCGTGGTCTTGGCGGAGATGAACAGACGACGGCCAATTTCGGCGTTGGACAGTCCGCGAGCGACTAAATCGAGGACCTCCGTCTCACGCGCTGATAGTTCGTGAAGGGCGCCGATCTGCTGACCGCTGGACGCAGCGGCGCGGACCCAGGCACCGACGTTTCCGCCCAGGACGGTGTCTCCAGCTGCTACGGCCCGGATTGCGCAGGCGATAGCCTCCGGCCCGGCGCTTTTGACCACGTAACCGTGCGCGCCAGCCCGCAGGGCCCTGACTACCATGGACTCGCCCTCATGCATGGTGAGTACAAGCACCTGCATGCGGTCGTGCAGAAGGCCGGCTGCGGTTATGCCGTCTAAGTCGGGCATGTCGAGGTCCAACACCACGATGTCGGCTGGCGTGGTCTTACTCAGTTCTAACAGCTCGGAGCCGTCCCTGGCGGTGCCGACGACGGTCATTCCGTCGATGGTTTCGAGGAGCATACGTAACCCCTCGAGGTAGACAGGGTGGTCGTCGGCGAGCAGTATGCGGATGGTCACGAGGTCACCACCGGTAGGACACTCCGCACCCTGACGCCGCCGCCTTGGCTCGTTCTCAACTCCAGTGATCCTCCTATCTGCTCGGCGCGTGCCCTCATCGAATTGAGCCCGACGCCTGGCTGGATGTGCGCGGGGAAGCCCACACCATCATCGATGACGTCGAGGTGCAGGCTGTCTTGGCTGAGGCGGACGCGCATCGTCACCTGTGAGCCGCGGCTGTGTCGCCGGGCGTTGTGCAGGGCTTCGACCGCGATGCGGTAGGCGGCGGCCTCGATGTGTGCATCCAGCGGTGGCAGAGATGGCGGAAGGTCAAGGCGGAGGGACGGGTTTCCGGTCCACAGGGAGGCATGCCAGCGGAGGGCGGCCAGCAGGCCCTGACCGTCGCACGGGCCTGGTGCCAGGTCGGCCAGAATGCGGCGAATCTCGGCCAGGGCACGGTTGAGATCGTCGCCAATGGCTGCCAGCACATCGTCCAGTCGGCCGGGCGTGCCCAGCAGGTTCCGCGCAGCCCGGGTTCGCAGCGACGCCGCGCCGAGAAGAGGACCGAGTTGGTCGTGGAGGTCACGCTGAATCCTCAGCCGTTCTTCGTCCCTGGTGGCAAGCAGCCGTTCGTGACTACGCCGTAGTTCCTCGTCGACGGCGGCCGAGTGAACAGCGGTCCCAAGATGACCGGAGATCCCCTCCAGGAAGCTCCGGTCGTGTGGCGTCAGAGGTTCGGCTGGATGGCGCCGCCCGGCAACGAGCTTGCCCACCAGCTCCGTTCGGTGGTGCAACAGCTGAGCCTCCACGGCCTTGTCATCATGAGGAGAGCCAGTGGATGCGGCGATCGAACCGTCTGCGAGCTCGATCGCGACATAGGGAAGCCGCAGCGACTCGGCCAGCGCGGTGACCACCATGGGAAGAAGCGGCGTTGCCTCGGCCTGGAGCCGATGTCCGAGAGCGCGGATCACTGAGTACGGATCACGGCGAGCACCGTACAGGACATGATCGAGGGTAGCCTGCAGCAGCGCGCGCAGGGGCAGCGCGACGATCGCCGTGAGACCGGTCAGCAGGATCTCAGGCAGCAGGTCCGGCAGGAGTGATCGCAGCGCGAGCACACCACCCACATAGGTGAGCAGGAGCAATCCCGTCAGCAGGGCGTAGACGACTGCTCGCCGGATGACGAGCCCCAGATCCCAGAGCCGGTAGCGAAGTAACGCCACGCCGATGGCGGCCGGCAAGGCGGCGATGCCGAGCGCTTCGGGCAGCCACGAGGTGAGAAAGGCATCTGCGATAACCCCCATGATGAGCATGGCGCCTGCTGTGGCGATCCAGCGCAGCTGCTGGCGGGTCACCGCGTCGCCGTGGGTGTAGCGGAGCACCAAGCAGGCGAGACCAACGGCGGCGTGCACCACCAAGAGACTGGTCAGCGTTTCGTTGACCGGGTCGAGGTACACAAGCGCGGGTATGGAGAGCGGATTGGGCAGGTCGAGCGGCGTTGCTCGGGTGCTGGGGCTGAAAGCCGACAAGGACGCGGAGATCGCGATCGTGGCGACGACGAAGTATTCGTAGCGTCGCCACCATGATCCGGCGGATCGTCCGGTCGGAAAGCGAAACACCAGCAGGATGAGCCCTGTGGGTCCCGCAGACCATAGCCAGCCGGTGACCCAAATGGCGGGCCCGAGCAGGGGCCACCAAGCGTTGTGATGTGCCACAAGCGCCCACGCGCTAAAGGCGAACGCCGCCGTTGCCAGGACGAAGGGAACGACCAGCAGGCGTGCCATGGGGTGGCCCGGTTGCCTGCGGGCCAGCAGCACACCCACGACGACGAGGCCAGTGAATCCCGCGACGCCGACTCCGATGGGGATGGCCTGCTCCGGCCCGGCGGAGGGGACAGAGCGTCCGTACCCGATGAAGAAAACGGCCAGCCAGACCACCATCGCCAGTTGCGTGGCGAGGGCGATGGTCCAGGCAAGTCGTGTCATCGGCTGGACCGCCAAGGTGTGAGCCCGGAGATACCCATCCACAGTAACCCGCAGCCCAGCAGGAGCCCACTTATTACTCCCAGCAGGAAGGTGCAGGCGCCCAGCGCGACAAGGACCAAGGCAATTCGGGGAAACACCCGGGCGCGGTATGCGGAGGCCGAAAGCCAAAGCAGCCCGCCGATGAACAGGCTGAGGCTGGCGATGACCCCGACAGCGTGCGTTCCCACAGGGGGCGCGTCCAGAACGGCAGGCGCGGAGACCGCAAGCGAAGGGACCAGGAAGACCGAAACCCCCTGCAGGAACGTGGCCGCCATGAGCCCGAGGAGCACGCTCACGCTTGCGAAGGTACTGATCGTGCGGCCGTCGGGGCCCTCCTTACGGAAGGACGCAACGATCCCAACAGTAAGGCACACGATTGCGGCCAGCCCGAGCAGGCTGTCGACCCGGTAGCTGTAGAGGGCCGCTATCTGCGAGTACGGTCGGCGATCGAACTGGGTGAGGAGCTGAAACGGCGTGGCGGCGAGATACAGCAGTCCGGCGCTTACGAGCATCGGATGAATTAGTCGGCTCATGCCCGGAGTCTCTGCCGCCCGGGTTCCCGGACGCATGAGACGCAATTCACGGGAAATCCGCCTCATGCCGCCGGGATCGGAGCTATCACACACTCACTGCAGAAGCTGCTTCAACAGCCCGCGGCCACCGCAGTGTCGTCAACAGCACGCACGCTATCGGCACCGAGCGGGCTAGGGCGGCACACGACAGGTGGCGACGTAAGCACACGCCACCTGAACTCACCTCAAGGAGAGATCATGGCTACTGATGTGAAGATCACGCGGGTCTACGTGTCGAGCACGGCCAACGGCACGCTGGACGACACCCCCAACGAGGTCGGCGGCAACTCGCGCTCACCCTTCTACCTGATGCTCGAAGCCGACGCCAGCGATCCGGCAGGGGACAACAAGCTCAACTACACCCTCATCATTAGCGCCCACTCGGTTTCCGGCGCCACCACAACCTTCGCCACCAAGACGCTCAACGAGCAGGCTGGCGTCCCCGCCGAGGGATGGAAGCAAGTGACCGCAGGCGCCAACGACGGCTACGTCAAGCAATCGACCTACCCCATCAACGCCAGCGACTTCCAATCCAACGGCCTGTACGAGTTCATCGCCGTCCTGCGGCTCGGCGACGGCAGCGTGAGCACCGCCCGCAGCAACGAGTTCTTCATCAGCTGAGCCGCACTACTTCAGCGCCTTCAGCTCGACACCCGACGGGGACCCACCATGAACAATCCGTCACCGACGGCCAGTTCGGCTGGACCAACCTGAAGAGCAACAACGGATACAGCAAGGACGCACGGTTGCTGGTCAAGGCTTCCGACTTCCAAGGGAGACATCTACCAGCTCATCGCCGTCGTTCGGGCCGGCAACGGCATCGTGTCCAAGGCCACGAGCAACGAGATCATCGCCTGACCTCGACTGGCTGGCGACTGGCCAGACCCTGCCGAAGCGGGGCCTGGCCAGTCGAGCCGGCCGACTCAGCGCGGGCGGAGTCATGCCGTACCAGTCCGGGACCGGCCCTTCTGTAAGTACGTCAGACGCAGAGTGAGGACATCGATCATGCGTGGATACAAGGCACGAACAGCCGCTATCTTTCTACTGCTCACAGGACTGTTTGGTTGCCGGTCGCCCTGGCAACCACATCCGGTGCATCCTCCGGACCCACCGGTGCACCTTCCACATGTCAGTCAGCTTCCCAAACCCAATCCCCCTGTTCCGCAACCGGACTTGCCAAGCCCGGAGCGGTCCACGGCTTGATCGCCCGCGGCCTGTGTCACAGCGACGACCTGCGCGGACAAGGCTTAGCGCACGATCCGGTTCCGATGTTCCTCAGACCCCGATTGCCGGCCGAGGCCTGACGATCCGGCGCACCCGGATGCTCGTCCGACGCTATAGCCAGCCCCGGACCTCGGCGATCGGAGCGGCCTCCGTGTGGGTGGCCGCACCCATCTTGCCGATGTCCGCCGGCAGGTGGAGCGGACGGTCCCGTTGGACAGGCTCAGCGCCCTGGCGATCTCCGAGACCGTGCCGCCGCGCCGAGCCACGCGCAGCACGTCGCGCTTGCGAGCGGTCAGGGGACTGGCCCCGCTTGTCAACGACTCGGCCGCCAGCGCTGGGTCCACGACGCGCAGGCCCGCGTGCACGCGTCGCACGTGTCGTCCAGGTGCTCGGGCGAGGAGTCCTTCGCCACGAACCCGGACGCGCCGGCCCGCATCGCCCGGGTGAAGTAGCTGGGCCGTCCGAACGTGGTGCAAATGACCACCCAGCACGACGGCAGCGTCCGGCGCAGGCGTTCGGTGAGGGCCACCTCGATGTCGGGTTCGAGCGCGAGCATCGCGGCGAGCGCGCCTCGTACCAGCGCCTGGTCGTCGGCGAGCAGGCGCCTGATCATGCGCGGCTCGCCCGGAGCAGGAAGCCGCTCTGCGGCAGCGGGCCCGCCTCCAGCAGGCCGCCACCGCGCGGAGCCGCTCCGCCAGCCCGGCCAGTCCGTTGCCCGGCGGCCGCGCGGTGGCGGCGGTGGCGGCGGTGGCGTGGCCGTTGTCGCGGATTTCCAGGCTAGTTTCGCTCAGGGTGACCTCGCAGCGAGTGGCGCCGCTGTGCCGGATGACGTTCGTGACGCCCTCGCGCAGCACGTACGCGAACGGCTGCCCGAGGTCCTCGGGCACCTGGTCCACGCTCTCGGGCAGAACGGCGCCGATGCTGGCCGCCCGCAGCGCGGCCCGTACCCCGCTCAGCTCGGCCATCAGCGACGGCCTACGGGAGCCCGACACGGTGGCGCGGATCTCCGCGTGCGCCTGCCGGGAGAGCCGTTCCACGTCGCGGAACTCGGCGAGCGCCTGCCCGGAATCGGCGTCGTGCTCCAGTAGGCGGTGAGCCAGCCCCGCCTTGGCGGCGATCGTGGTCAGGCTCCACCATCACGAGATTCTTCGTCTGGCTTATCTCACCGTCACGAACGCGGCTTTGCGGTAATCACACATAGGTTCGGATCGTGCACGCAGCTCCCACTCGCCCCTTATGATCACGAAGGTGGTGAAAGCTGGCCAGAAGCAGGGTCTTGGTTGACGTCGGCGAACGAGTCGGGAAACGGTACCTACTCCTCGCATGACGCGAGCGATATACCGAACCGCGGCTTCTTCGTCTCGATGAACGCGCTTGGCATCAGCTGCCAAGGGAACTAACGGGGTTGATATGGAAGTCGAAGTGACGGTGGACGGGCCTACGGCTGAGATTGCCGACCTCGGCACCCTTCTCACCAAGCGGCGGCGCTGGAATGTTTCACTCGTGCTGCGCGGCGAAGCCGAAGCCGTGGACACCATGCGCGTCGTCGTTGACTCTGGAGACGACCTGACCTTCTTGGTCCTCTCCATCGGGAAATGGCTCATGGCGCGTAGAGGCCCCGTTACGGCCCACCTAAAGGTCGGCAACCGAGAGGTTGTTCTAGACAGTGCCAGCCGCGCAACGGCGTTCTCCGAAGCAGCTCGAGAACTTATCGGTGCCCGCGACGTGATAGCGGGTCTTTCGCCTGGCGAAGATCTGGCCATACGAGAGCAGTCACTGGAGCTCAGGTGGCCAGCGTCTGAGGTGGTTTCGCAGGACCGCATCGTGGAGGCCGCCATAGGGCTAGCCATGCACGACCATCTGAGACACGCTCGCGCTTCCTCCCCGCGCCTGACGCCGGTGTCGATCTATCTCGAGAACGCAGCGACGAGCTCACGGGTGGAAGCGGCTCTGAAGGAACTCGCCGCGGCCTTTGAGCTACAAGACACGGGCTGGGAGCCTGGCGTTCGCGGTTCATGGTTCAGAAAGCTGCTCCTGCGCGGCAAGGAACTCAGCAATACACAGATAGCGCGAGAAATCGGCGGCGAACTGCGTCGAGGTGTGGAGTTGCATGGGCTGCATCTCGCACAGGCCGAGGTTGACGAGAAGAAAGCCGCCGCTGTCAGCGGGCTAATCGAGGCGCTCGCGGATCAACCAAACGCGGCCATAATGATCGGTTCTATCCTTCTCCTTAAAGCCGGGGGCGTGTTGACCGTTCGCGAGCTCACCCAGCAGGAAATCGCCCATATGGAGCGTAACCCTAGCCTGCTCAGGGAGCCTGCATCTCTGCTTGTCCGGCTGCAAGACATGTCCCTCGAGAGGCCGCGCGCTATCGAGGATGTACAGTGAACTCTTTCCATCTTGACGGCACTAGCCAGGATGAGCGGCTTGCTGCCAGGCGTTGATCTTCGCGTCGAGCGTGCCGGTGAGCAGGGAGTCGTAGGGACCCGGGATCGGAGCGTTGATCATGTCATGTCCTCGGAGACATAGGAAGATCACATATCTAGCCGATGCCGTCCAGGGCGGCAAGGGATCTCCAGATGTTCTCGTCCGCGATGGCGGACATGACCTCGAAGCCGCCGATCGTGAAGCGCTCCGCACTCGGTCGCGTAAATTCGAGAGGACCTCAGAGACTTTGCGGACCTCACGCTTACGCACCTCGGCCTGGACAGGAAGCTCAGTGGAAGTCGCAGAGCTTCCAGCGCTTCTCGACCACCACCGCCCGCTGTTACGTTACGGGCGAGTCCACGGTTCCGCATCCTCACCAGACAGCCCAAACGCGACAAAGGGCTTCGCACTCCCCCACACCTACACGAGTCCGATGCGCTAGGTGAGCCATGGGGGCGAGCGACCCATCCGCTCGTCTGACGTCTGGCCCTTCCGCCGGAGGCGTTCGGCTTCACCAAGCCATCGGGGCTAAGCCGACTGCAACAGCCGCAATTCCATGCGGCTGTCTCGCCCGTGTACTCCCCGGTCACCGGCACGATCGGTAGCGGCGGATCTGCCCGCCAGAACGCAGGCTGGCGGATCAACGCCCCGATGACGCCTCGCAGATCGGCCACCTGGCCACCCTCTGCTCACCCAGCTTGTGTCTGGTGAACGAGCGATCATCGGAAGTGGTTCACCGATCGGTCATGGTTCGTCAGGCGAAGATGGCGTTCACGGCCTTGCTCACCTCCGCGAGAGGGACTTTCTCGCGTTGGTGTTCGAGGGCGATCCACTCCTTGCCCTCCGCGGCGACCCCCTCCAGCACGTGCAGGGCATTGTCGAGCCCCGCCGTGCCGAGGGTCACCTGGGACGCGCCTTGCGGATCCTTGTCCTCAGTCTCGGTGACATCCGTGGGCGGATCGGTCACCTTGACCTTGATCGGATCGCCGTTGGTCAGCGTCAGCTCGAAGACGTTCTCTCCGTTGTCGGTCTCAGCCACCTGGACGGAGGTGAACGCGTCGTAGCGGTAGTTGGTGCGTGCCCGGCTGCGGAAGGTGGCCTTCTGGAAGTCGAGGTGTACGGTCAACTGCCGCACGCCGTCCATGGTGAGCAGGAAAAGCAGGATCTTGTATTTCGAATAGCGCCATGGCCCGTTCTCGATGCGTGCCCTGTCGTAGAAGGGCGTGGCGGGCGCCTCGATGAAGGCGTGGGCGAGGACATCCTGCCGCTTCAACCTGTAGAGGCTCATCGCCTGCTCCATCAGCGCCTTGCGGTCGCACTCCAGCCAGCGGGCCATCTCGAGATCGTCCGGTCTGTCGGCGAGTTTGCGTTTCCACCGGTCGAAAGCCGCCTGGCGGCCAGCCAGGAGTCCCTCCTTTTCCGCCTTGTCGGCGAAGTAGCGCCTGTACTCCGCGGCGATGCGCAGCCATAGGCGAGTCGCGGACCAGACGGAGGCCAGGGCGGCGACCGCGGCCAGCGACACGAGTAACGGCCTGACGTGCGCGCCGCTCCAGATCAGGAAGGCGCCTGCCGCGGCCGTCGCGATCGCGGCGAGCACGCACATCGCTTTCACGAGCAAGGGGACGCGCAGCCCCTTGCGGTAGTCCCACAGCTTGCCCGCCTGCCAGCGCCGCGCGACGTCGGCGACCAGGTATCTGGTGAGCCAGGCGACTCGCTTGGCGTTGACCGTGCTCTCCCGGTAGATGGTGACGACTTCGTCGCGCAAGGCCCGGCGGACGCCCGCCGTCTCCGAGAGCCAGCGAGCGCTGTCGGCATCGCGCGGGGTGTACAGCGCGAAATAGTGCTTGAACTGCCGGTCGACCTTGCTCGCGAAACCGTCGCCGCGCGTGGTGGCCGGTCGGCGCAGATCCTCGCGGTCCTTCGCCTGGCGGCGCTCCTTTCTTCAACCGACAGCCCACCCCATGCGATCTGATATCACGGCCTACCCATCGCCGACGCGCCTTGATATCACGAATACCCGAACTGGCCCAGGCGGCGGCTCGCGATCTCGATCTCGGCAGGGCTGAATAGACTCGCGAACTGAGGTTGTACGACCAGCGCCTCGACAGTGAGATCCAGCCTGCCGCGCTCCCAAAGGGCCGCGAAGCCGTCGGAGACCGCCGGCGTGTTGAGAAGCTTTCGAGCCGTTGCAAGGCTGCCGTGCTCCGCCAGCATGCTCAGGAAGTAGCTTGCGTGATAGTTGGCCTCGTTCCTGGCCTTGTCGTAGATGGAGCGCATGGCCTGATCGAACTCCGCTGGCGCGTCCTCAGCGGGCTGATCGACATCGTTCTCCCCTGCCCGCGTCCGGTTGAGCCTCTCGGCATAGCCGAGTAGCGCGTCCACTGAAGTAAAGACCATGAAGCCGAGTTCTTCCAGACGGGCCACGTCTGAAGAGTCTGAGTCCAGCTCCAGCACAACCGGCTTGCCCTGACCGGTTTGGAGTCCCTCAGGCCAGAACGCCTCCGCTACAGCCAGGACACGTCCGTCGACGGGATCCGCTATCTCGCTGTCGAGAGCCGGCTCTACGTAGCCGAGTTGACGCATCGCTTCGACCATGCCCTTGATCTGAGCCACGCGGACGTCGTCCTGCGTCTCGCTGACGCCGACGGGCCCCAGCTGACCGGCTCCTAGAGCACCGTCTCTGAGTTCCGTCAGCAGAGACTGCGCTGCCTCGGCCAGAAGCTCTCGACGCGCTGCCAGGAAGTCCAGATAGCGCTCAGGCCGCCAGAGGTCGGGGTCCTCCGGAATCCATTGTGAAGCAAGAACACCGGGATGTTTCGCTTGCGCCTCAGCGAAGTAGTCCTCCGGGGACCTTTTGTTGATCTTGAGATTGGTGTCCTGGGTGAGAAAGCAGAAGTTCGCGATGGCGTTCACTTGGGTGCGGTCGTAGCCCGCCCGGTAGAGCAGTGCCTTCGGGAAGATGTGGTGTACCTGCAGCGAAGTGAGCTTGCCCAGCATCTCGGCCTTCAGCTCGAGCCCACTGCCGAGATCGCGCGCCCCCTTGACCCGGGTCAGCATATAGAGCAGTGGATAGAAACGCGAGCCCTGTGTGGATCCCTCGAAGTCGTGCGGCTGGATCTCCAGGTTGCCACCGCGCCAGCGCTCCAGGGCGCTGATCAAACCGTCGATGCCGGCCCGCTCGGCCACCTCGTAATCCTGCGCGAGCGCCGTTTCCGTGGAACCGGCGAAACGGCCCCAGAGCGCAGAGTGGATGTACCAGTAGAGCACTCGATCGCGGTGGGAACTGTCGGTGAAACTGCCTCCCGAAGTCAGATGAAGCAAGCGGGAGATCACGGGGATCGCATAGCGTCCCATGAGCACTCGATCGTGGTCCAGCCCCAGCCGCCCGGAGACGGCGTCCAGAACCCTGCCCACATAACCGACCGCCTTGTCCAACGCTGTCTCGAACTCCTCCGCCGACACCTCGTTGAGCGCGGTGAACACCGCGCGTCCCGTCGCCACGGCGGTGGTGTTCCGCAACAGCCAGTCGAGCGAGAACGTGAAGCCCGCCTCGGACCAGCTGTTGAGGTGATCGCGCATGACCTGACGGGCGGGTGCCCACTGCGCGCAGATCTTGGCCAGCGCGAGGTCGCCCTTGGACAGCGCCGTGCCACCGGAGTTGACCCGGTTGAAGATGTCCACCACGACATCCACGTCCTTGTCCGGGCCGGTGATCTTCTCCTCGTGGAACTCACGCTGTTCGATGTTCTTCAGGCGGTTAAGACGTTCGAGGTAGATCGCGAACTTGTCCGGCAACTGCGCGAAGTCCTTGATGAACGGCTCCAGGCCCTCCGTGAACAGGCGGGTGACGTCCACCCATCGCACGTCGTCCTTCATCTTGGCCGGACCGTAGAACTCGAACGCCTCCTCCTCGACGTTGAACCGCAGGCCGGTGAACGCGGAGACGTCGCCTTCGAAGAAGGCCGGGGCACGCCCGCGCATGACGCCGTACAGCGAGGTGATGCGTTGCTGACCGTCGAGCAGTAACCGTCGCACGCCGCCGTCCGGCGCTGCGCCGCGAACAGAGGCCAGGCCCGGCTCTGTCTCCCAGATGAGCAGTCCGCCCACCGGATATCCCTTGTACAGGGAGCGCATCAAGCCGCGTACCTGATCGCGATTCCATACGTAGCCGCGCTGGAACTCCGGCAGGAGCACCGTGCTGTTGTCGATCTGGTGGAGCAGTACTGAGAGAGTGGCCATCATCCGTCCTGTGAGATGAGAAAAGGGCTCGGCGCGCCGTGCCACGACACGTAAAGGCGTTCTCTCGCCCTGGTGCAGGCGACGAACAGCAGGCAGCGCTCACTCTGCACGTCATGAGCGTGCGTCAGCTCGTCTTCGGCGGCCGGCGTGATCGCACTGGCGGGCGGCAACTGGTGTTCGTTGGCCCCGATGACGGCCACGCAGCGGAACTCGAGCCCTTTCATGCGATGCATGGTTCCGGCTCGGACGACGCCGTCTTCCTCGCGGGCTTTGGCAAGGGACTTGGCGGGGATGCCAGAGCGCTCGAGCACGGCGACGGCGGAGTCTGCCAAGATGCCCGAGCGCGCCGCGATGCCGATCGCGTCCGGCTCCACGCCCGCCTCCAGCCATTCGGCGACCTTGGCGGCCAGGGCATCCAGTTCGTTGCGCTGTGAGCCGAAGCCGCGCAGTTCCGGTGGCATACCGTGCACCAAGGATCGGTACCCCTCGACGGTGTCGAGTCCGCCGTTCATGTCGTCCACCGTCTCCCCGCGGATCATGGCGAGGCTCCAGGCGAGGATCTCGGCAGTCGTGCGGTAGTTGACGTTCAGGCGGGTGGACCGTCCGGTCACATTGATACCGACGTCCCGCAGCGAAACTCGGTTGTCGTATATGCGCTGGTGGCTGTCCCCCGCGATGAAGATGTCGTCGGGTCCTTCGGCGACCGACGCACGGAGCAGGCGCCACTGCACCGGATGCAGGTCCTGCGCCTCGTCCACGATGACATGCCGGTACGGCTTCGCCGCCCGTGCGCTCAGCAGGCGGGTTGCCTCCTCGCAGACGGTCTCGTACGTCCACACCCGGCGCCGCTTGAGCTCCTCCTGGAATTCCCAGAGCGCCTGCCACACCTGCGCCTTCTGCCTGGCACCCAGACGCCTCCCGCGTCCCGCCCGCTTCGCGACCAGGTAGTCGGCGGCGCTGCTCACCTGCTGGGCGAGAACGACGTGCCGCCATTCCTCGGCAAGGAACGCCACGCTGAACGGCACATCGAGCCTGCGGGCGATACGCCGCCAGATTTCCTTCTCCTCGCGATCCGCCAGAATGGCGGGACGACCGTGTTCCTCGGAGAAGATCCGATAAGAGAGGTGGTCCACGTGCCGTACTTCGATGGCGTCACGGACCTTCTCGGAGTCGGCCAGCAGTCGCAGACCGGCTTCCAGGGAGGCGGACAGGGTGGAGGTGAAGGTCGTCACCAGGATCGGGCCAGCGCCGAGCGAGGCGAGGTGGTGGGCGCGGTGCAGGGCGACGACGGTCTTGCCCGTGCCGGGACCGCCGGTCACGCGAGCGCTTCCGTTATAGGCGGCCTGGACCACCCGTTCCTGTGAGGGATGTAGATAGATCTTCCAGGTGGCGAACGGGTGTCGGAAGACCTCCATCAGCTCGTCCGGGCCGTGTACGAGTACGACCCGTTCCGGCGTGCGTTCGATCGCAGCGACGAGGTCCTCGGTGTCGTACCGCTCTGCCGAGACGCTGCCGCTGATCTCCTCCCAGACCGCCTCCGGTGTCAGGCCCGCTGCCAACCCGACTAATACGTCATACTGCGTCTCCGGCAGGAATCCCTGCGCTGCTTCGAGCTGGATGACGTCGGTCAGCGCGCGGGCGAAGGCGAGAACTTTGCCCTCCACGCCGAATCTTGTCAGGACGGCGTCACCGAGGTGGTCGAAGAGCCGACGAGGAGTCGTACTCGCCATCGCGTCGAGTTGGGTCTGCGTCTCCTCGACGGCGGAGATGTCCCAGATTTCGATTCGACCGGTCGCGGCGTTCACGGAGGCATGACGGCGCTCGGCCCAGCGGTAGGCCGCGTCATGCCCTAGCACCTTCAGCAGCAGGTAGAGGTCGCCCGATTCCGGGACCAGTACCACTCCACGCCAGTACTGGTTGATTCGGATGGTGCGGAAACGCGGATCCGCGGCTCCCTGTATGCGTTCCAGGTGCAGCCCGGCGTGCGTGGCCCGCTCGAACTCCTGGAACACCTCGTCCACCCGGTCCTGAACGGAACGCTCCAAGCGCGCATAGTCCCGCAGGAAGTCCCGGTATATGCCGAGCCTCGCCATCTCCAGCGCTCATCTCCCAGGTAGTTGACGACCGGTCACGCCCGTAGCGGCTCGGTCAGGTTAGGGGTCCAGTCCTTCGAGGATCTCGCGGACCGCTCGTGCGTTGGGATGGTTGGTACCGTACCGCCGCACTAGATCCTTTAGGAGGGGGGCAAAGGTCCCCCTCGCTCGGGCCGCATCACCCGCGCCCAGCTCGAGCAGGCCGATTTGGCGCCGGAGTTCCAGGATGCGATCCTCGTCCACTCCGAAACGCCACTCATCCCCGAGCAGTTCCCTGAGCTTGTGCAGGGCAAGATTCGTGTCGCCGAGCATGGCCAGGGCGTTGGCCTCCATCATGCGGAAGCGCAGGGCCAAGTCGTTGGCGGGTCCCTCTTGCTGCGCGATGTCGACGGCGAGCTGGGCGAACTCCGGGGCGGCACGCCGGTAGTCCCCTCCGAGGAAGAGCACATCCGCCAGTTCGATCCGGAGCGTGAGCACTTCGGGATCCATCGCGCCGAGCGTCTCCGCGGCAGGCTGCACGACTCTGCCGAGCACCTCCGCCGCTTGCGTGAAACGAGATTCCGCCTTAAGCGCTTCGGCGTCCTTTCTCGCGTACGAGATGTCGCTCGGCCGGAAGGAGACGTCGACAGGGCGAGGACGTGCTGAGGGTGCCAGCATGGGAGCCGTCCCGCCGGCGTCCCTTTCTACAGGCGCGCCGACTCGGCCCACCACTCCCGCATACATCTGGACTGGTTGCGGTGAGGCGACATCCACGTAGCCAAGAAGAGGCGGCAGATCGTCACAGAATTCGAGCAGCCGCTCGTAGACGTCCGCAGCGGATGCGGGCCGGTGGTCCGGCGACTTCTCCAGCATCCAAAGGACCAGTTTCTCCAGCTTCTCAGGCGCATCTCGCCTTCGGTGCCGCAGCGGCTGCGGCACCCGGTCGATGTGGTTGCGCAGGGATGCAAGCGGGGTGGGACCACCGAACTGATTCTTGCCGGAGATCATCTCATCCAGCACGACACCGAGAGAGTAGAGGTCGGCCTGCGGACCGGTGGTGCCGGCCATCGCCTGTTCGGGCGCCATGTATTCCGGTGTACCCACGGTCATCCCGGTCCGCGTCAACCGCGTGGCGGTGGGTGAGATGGCCGCGGCGACACCGAAGTCGAGCACCTTGACGGCGCCTTCAGGCGTCAGCATGAGGTTGCTGGGCTTGAGGTCCCGGTGAATCAGCGAGTTGACATGGGCAGCCGCGAGCACCGAGCACACCTGGGCGGCAATGGCCGCGGCCCAGGGGATAGGGATCTCCGTCTCGTCGATCAGCGTTTCGACGGAGACGCCGGGGATCTGCTGCATGACCAGGTACAGGTTGTCCTGGTGGGTGCCGCAGTCGTACACGGCGGGGACGCCAGGGTGCTCCAACCGGGCGGTAATGCGGGATTCCCTGACAAATCGCTGGGCGAGCTCATTATCCGGTTTCCCGTCAGGCAGGCGATCCACTCGAATGAACTTAATCGCGATCGGCCTGTCCAAACGCTTGTCGAAACCGAACCAGACCTCGCCCATGCCGCCTCCGCGACGCGACAAGGGGTCCAGTTCGTACCGGCCGCCGATCGTTTGTCTGGTCATCCGGCCGCCTCTCCTTCGAGCTCTGCTCCCTAGAAGAAATTACCGGATCTAGGCGGCGTTCACAGGTGCCACGCATACCTCGGCTTTACCTAAGATTCGCGATATGGCCCGGCAGAACGATCACGATCGCCTTCCTCTTGAACCCACTCATGTCAGGCCTGCGCTGATCGATACGCTGAGCTTCGCGTGGGCGATCGTACCGTTGTTGTCGATCGGGGTCCTCACGCCGTTGAGCATCGGTTTCGCCGCCTTCCGGATCAGGAGCCGGCTGGTCGCCGTTACTGCCGCCGGTTACCTGATCCTGGCCCTGGGACTCATTGCGACGGAAGGGCTGCGTGACTGGCCCGCCGGTGACTGGCGCAACGAACTCACCTGGGCAGCGTGGTGCGTCGGTCCGTGGTTCGGTGGAACGCTACAAGGATTCCTGCTCCGTACCAGGGTCTTCCCGGCGAAACCCCTACCCTCGACGACGACGCATGGCACGCATTCTGGTCGAGAGTCCCAGACGTCATGGGATCCCTGGGCAAGCCCGCCATCGGCCGAGGCCTTGCCGATTTCCGACAAACCAACCCAACAGATCCTGGCAGGACCCGCCGGACTGGCGGTTCCGCTCAGCTATCTCTGGGCGGTCATACCGCTCCTTTCGCTCGGCCTCGCCACCTCCCTGGCCATCGGCGCGGCGGCGGTGCGCTTGGGGAGTTGGAGGCAGGGCGTCGCCGCGGCGATCTATCTCGTGTGCCTGGCGGTCTTCATCATCGCGGGCGACCCGATGGCCACGATGCCGGACACGGCCTGGCAGTTCCAGCTGGTGTTGTGGACCTGGTCTTTGGGGCCGTGGTGGGGAGGCACCTTCCACGCCTTCATGCTGCGGCAGGCCGTATTCAGCAGGCGTCCAGAGCTTACGCCCCCGTCGGGCCACCCCCACGATGTCATCGGCCCGTACCGGCTCGTCAGGCGGCTCGGCAGAGGAGGTCAGGCAACCGTTCATCTCGGCTTGAGTCCTGCCGGCAGGCAGGTCGCGGTCAAGGTACTCCATGCCTCGCTCGGTTTCGCTCCCGCCGAGCGTGAGGCGTTACGCCGGGAGATTGCCGCCGCTCAGCGGGTTCCTCCGTTCGCAACCGCGCCCATCCTGGACTTCGGGTTCGCGGACGACCGCGCGTACATCGTCAGTGAGTACGTCCCCGGCCCTACCCTGCAGGACTTCGTCGCCCGTGGTCGGCCCCTGGACGCGCATGCGGTGATCCGGCTCGCTATCGGCACGGCTGCGGCGTTACGGGGCATTCACAGCACCGGTATCGTGCATCGGGACTTCAAGCCCGGCAACGTCCTGCTGGCGCCCGACGGTCCGCGGGTGATCGATTTCGGGATCGCGCGTATGCTCGATCGGGTCACCATCACCTCCGGAGGGATCAAGGGCACGCCTGCCTACATGTCCCCCGAGCAGGTCTCCGGCCAGGATGTCGGCCCGCCTTCGGACGTGTTCAGCTGGGCGTCCACGATGTATTTCGCAGCGACCGGGCGACTGGCCTTCGACGGACCGACGTTCGCCGCCGTCGCCCACCAGATCTGCACTCGTCGTCCTGACATCACGGCGCTGCCACGGACGCTCCAGGGGCCAATTGCGGCGTGTTTCAACACCGATCCCCGCGCTCGGCCAACCACCGCCCAGCTCATACTCGTCGTCAGTCAGTGACCGGCTGGAGCGAGCCTACAGTGAGCCCTTCCAGGATCTGTGCGGCCAGTTGCTTGCCGATTCTGGCGGTCTCGTCGATCGCCCGCTCGTATACCTCCAGCTGTTGGAAGGCCATACCGTATCGGCGCTGCTCATTGAGCGGCAGTCGAGGTATCTGTGCCCGCCGGACGTCTATCCGCAAGGTGCCGGAATGTGTGCTCGCGGTACGTTCGGCGGACAACCTGAGAAAGCCGGCGAGGAAGTGCGGATCGAAGAGCTCCGGATCAACTCGGATCATGAACAGGTGCGGACCGAGGGTGAGCTCCTCAGTGAGCACCCGAGCATGAACCACGCGAGTGATCGCGGGGATGACCACGTCACCGGGCCGAGCGGTGATCGTGCCGACCTCGACTGTGCCTTTGCCTGTTGGGCCGCGGCCCAACGTGACGTCCTTCGCGGTCAGCAACGGCAAGTCGCCGGACTCGGTCTCCATGCGCATCGGCGTCTGCTCGAGTTGGACCGCCCCCGCGCGGATGAGTTCGCCGAGTGTGGTCATGGTAAGGGCTCGGGGCTCCTGGAGCACGTTCGGTACTGTGTCGGCTAGCTTGCGGGAGAGAGCGGCCAACTCTGCCCGTGACTCGTCCACGTTGCCGGTCGGCGGTATTACCGCTTTAGGCAAGTACCGGGATGGCGTGAGATCGACCTCATCGTCGAGTAGGTCGATGATCGATATGGCCCCCTTGGCTTCCTTGAGAAAGGACCGCCACACGGGAAGCACGTCCTCTAGCTGGCAATCGGCCATCAGAACCTGGGAGGGGACGGCGTCGTGGTCGCCGGGGCGACGCAGCAGCCACAACTGAGGCGGCTGCGTCGACTGTGGCGCGGAGCCCGCGGGAAGCCCGATCACTCCTTGCAGGGTTCCGGTGCGGAGAAGCTGCGAGCGAATTCGCCTGCCGGAGCGGCGTGCGGCCGCGGCGGGCGGCATCAGGACGACCACCTGGCCTCCGGGCCTGACCCGGGCCAGACAGTGCTGTACCCAGGCCAGCTCAGACTCCCCGCGTGGCGGAAGACCGTACTGCCAGCGTGGGTCATTGGTGAGCTCTTCGTAGCCCCAGCCACGTTCGCTGTAGGGAGGGATGCAGACGGCGGCGTCCGCTTCCATGTCCGGGAAGGCATCCGCGGTTAGGGAGTCTCCAGTCCGGATCTCCGCCTCGACGCCTTGGGCCGCGAGGCGGGCGGCGGCCAGTCTCGCCATGGCCGCGTCCCGTTCCTGTCCGAACACGCGCCCGGCCTGGCGCCGGGCCGCGTCGACGGCAGCCATGAGAAGCCCACCGAAGCCGCAATGCGGGTCGAACACCGTGTCCGACGATTCCAGCAGCGCTGCCATCGTGGCAGCCACTTCTGCTGAGGGCACCTGAACCCGCCGGGAGTTGGTTTCGACATAGCGGCGGTAGAGAAATTCGACCGTTTCCCGCGTCCCGAGCTCTGCCGCAAGCCGGCTCGCGGCATCGGCCAGTTCTGCAGGCGGGTCGGCGTCCCCTCCAACGAGTGAGCAGGCCACGGAACTCACGACAGACAGCAGTTGGAGGTCATCAGTGGAGTTACGAATCTGCTGCCAAACCCGCTCATCAAAGGGAAGCTCATCGAGCTTGCCCTGGCTGCGGAGCCAGAATTCAACCTCGTTGAGCGAGAAGAGCGGGTTCGACGACGTCCCGCCAATAGGTTCAGGGAAGTCCTGGAACCTGCGGCGCCAATTGCTGACGGCCGCACGGCCAACACCCGCCAATCGGGCGATGTCACCCGCTGTCACCGTGGCATCGTCCCGCATGACACCCCTCTTTCTACAGTCCGAAACTCAATTTAGTGGTTCACCGTAATCGCTCGAGGATGCCTTTCGCTCGTAGTTCAGCGATGTGTTCGGCGGCGCGGACCGGAGCAGTGCCACCGCGTACGAGCAGCCCGGCCTCGATGTTCTTGGCCACTCCCGACTGCGTCAGGTTCGCGCTGGAGACCAGCAGTGTCCGCCGATCGGCCACGGCGAGCTTGGCGTGCATCTTGGCTCCAGCCTCATCGCGCTTGCTCAGCGGCCAGTGCCACAGCTCTATGCCGGCCACCGAGGCGAAGGCCGCGGCCGGCTCGCCGCCGCTCATGGCCGAGCCCGCCCCGGCTAATGTCTCGACGACGACGGTCACCGTCACCCCGCGACCGACCGCCTCCGCGAGTGCAACCAGCACCGGTTCGTACGGCTTGGCGGAGTACGTCATCATGGCCAGCTCGTACCTGGCCTCGGACACCACCTCGGTCAGCACATTGCCGGTTGCCCGAACGGGCACGGGTAGCGTTCGAGGGCCCGTCCACACAGCTTCCACCCGCACGCGGTCGGCTTGTGCCTCCAAGCCTGCGGCGAGGCCGCGGAGGTAGGCGGCCAGCTCGGTACCTGTCTGGCCGGAGTCCAGCACCTCCGCGGCCACTTCGGCGAAACCCATTCGCGGCACGGCGGTGAGGATGGCTTCGCGATGCCAGTTCTCCTCTATTCGGGCGGCGAGCAGGCGCAGGTCACTCGCGCTCAGGCGGCTCGCCGCCCGAGCGATCGTGCTCTCCGCCTTCGCTCTCTCCCTCATAGCAATCCGGCGAAGAGGGCCAGCTCAGGTTCATCAGCGAGCGGGACGACGAAACGGCGGTCCAGATAGCGGTTGCCTCGCTCGCAGGTCGTCTCCGAGACGAACAGGCAGACGTGGCAGGCCGCTCCGTGCAGGAAGTCCGCCGGCGCCTGCGGAGTCCGCTCCGCGCACAGCGGGTCGGATGAGCAGTGCCGTGCGTCCCGCAGAGCACCGAACGTGAGCTCGACCAGCCTGTCGGGCTCGGCGAGGGAGACGAGGCCGCCGAGCGTGCCCTCCGAGTCCGGGACGGCGGTGTAGATGAGGATGCCGCTGCGAGGATCATCCGCAGTGCCCGCGTAGATGCGCTCCGACAAGCTCGCCGAGCTGTAGCCGCACTGCAGTGCGATCGTGCGGATGAGCAGGTGGGAAAGGGTGTGGAGCGCGTAGAAACGCGGCCCTGGCCAGCCGCGCGCGGCGTCGAAGTTTCCTTTGATGCGATCGGAATACCGATAACTGCGGAATCGGGTGTACGCCTCCAGGTGCTGCGTCATGGCCTCGGACTCGATGACCCGTTCCTCCCAGCCACGTAGCAGACCCTCCGGCAGGCGCAGGAAGATCCCTTCGCCGCGTACCTGGCTGGCCGGGACCCAGAGCGGTCTGGATCTACTCAAGGGTGCGCGGGTGACCAACTCGGGATCTTCGGGGTCAGGGGCGTCCAGCCGGGTGAAGCCGATCAGCGCGCGGACCTCACGCAGCCGCTCGACCTGGAGCACGTCGGCGTAGACCTCCTTGAGCCTGCCGGGAACCTCATCGAGCCGCCGCACGGCGAAGTCATCGTTCGGCTCGGGCAGCTCCTCGGCGGAGAACACCTCCCATTCCGGCGAGCGCAGGTCCGGGTAGGCCGGAGGCTTCTTCTCCGTGCCACCCGCCTCGATCGCGCGGCGGCGTTCGGTGGCCTCCCAGACATCCTGGTCCGACCACTTGGCGAAATGGTCACGCATGGCGGGCAGGTTCTCCCTGGCCCAGGGATACATCGGCAGGATCAGCGGCTTGATGGCCTCCCAGTGCCGCTCGACCATGGTGTCGATGGCCTTCGCACCGGTCTGGGGCACGGCCAGCGCAGCCAGCGTTTGCGGAAACCACTGGTTGGACGCGCCGACCACGAGCACGTGCAACTGCCGGTTGCAGCCGCCTTCGTCGAAGCGGGAGAGGTGGGGGTGTCTGCCTCGGCAACGCGGCAGCTGATCCTGCCCGCGGCGGCCGAGGACGGCGCGGATGTTGCGCTTCTCCTCGCAGTTCGTGCACCGGACCTCGACGTTGGCGCCGAGATTCCCGCCACGGTCGGTCATATGCAGCGTCGGGTGGCTGACCTTGGCGCACGGCTGCCCGTGATGGACGAACTCCACGTAAGGGAAGTCGTCCAGGTGGCCGCCGGTGCAGGCAAGCACGAAACGCGCCGCCACGGCGAGCGGTTTGCGCCCCTTCCGCTTGCGGCCGCAGTTGTCATGGAAGAAGCGAGCCTCGTGCGGCTTGCGCGGCTTGTCGTTCTCGAAGCCGAAGACCTTGGAGTCTATGGGTGCGAGGAGGTCGCACGCGGTGCAGCGCATCCATCCAGGGAACGGGACGGTGGGCACACCGACCTTGGAGGCCGGGCCGGACGGGTCGCGTTCGATCCCGGCAAGCCAGGGGGCGGGGCGCAGTTCCTTCACCGAACGGAAATCCAGATACTCTGGATCGCCCTTGTGATAGGGGAAGGACTGGATGGCCGCGAGCAACCGCGGCTCCGCGAGGGGCTCCCAGCCGTACGCACCCTCGTGGCGCCAATCATCGAGTCCTGACACCAGGACAGAGAAGTTCGGCAGGTCGACGAGGGACCCGACGCCGCTGGTGAACATCAGGTGGCTGGGGCGCACAGCTCCAGCGCGCACCCGGTATTTGTCGCCGGCCATCTACCTGCTCACCTCTCCCAGCTCGTCACCCTCGGGAATGTCCGCGGGATCCGGCTCCGACGTGGTGAACGACCAAGCCGGAGCTCCGTAGAGCGGCACGAAGATCTGTCCGCCGCCCGGGAGGATCAGATTGATCTCGTTCTCCGTCTCTCGCATCGACTGGCCGACAGTGAGGTCGCCCCACTTGCCGTCGCCTGCCATGTCGAGCAGCCCCACGAGCGGCTGCTTCTTGTAGGTTCCCTCGCGGTAGCCGAGCCGCGTGGAGCCGGTCTTCTTCAGCGTCCACAGGTCGACGATGACCTTCAGCCGTTCCAGCAGGTACTCGCGAGCTCTGCTCTCCCCTACGGCCTCCGCGCGAGCGAGGAACCTGTTGGTGATGGCCTTGACGATCTCACCATCCAGCGGGACATCGTGCGCGTCTAGCTCCCGCGAGTACCCCTCGGCAGCTTGGCGCACCGCGGCGACGAAGGCGGCGGTGGCGCCGCGGTCGAGCGCCCGCCGCGTGAACGGCGTCACTGACAACGCCTCGACCTGGCGATAGAAGGTGGCGTGATAGTGCTCGAAGTCCTCGAAATGAGCAAGGTCACGGGGCCTGGACCAGTTGTACAACGTGAGCACCAGACCTGGCCTCTCCGAATCTCGTCCGACCCGAGAGGAGGCCTGGATGTACTCGGCGGTGTTCTTGGGCTGCCCGATGACCATCATCAGGCCGAAGCGGGAGACGTCCACGCCGACCTGCAGCATGGAGGTCGCCAGCGCGACGTCCACGGGCAGGCTGCCGTCATCGTTGCGATCCGCCCATTTCCTGGCCAGTGGGTGGGGCTTGCGGCGCTTGTCGCGGTCCTTTTCCTTGAGCACGTCCGACCATTCCGCGGGGATCTCGAGGCGGCGACGCGAGGTGTCGAGGTCGGGGTCGAAGCGGTGCTCCAGGCGGCGCAGTACCTCGCTGATGTCTCCGGACGAGATGCGCGACGTAAGCTCCTGTACGGCGAGCATCCCTGTCTTGCTCGCGATCCGGTTCGACAGTCCCTTGAGCCTGCCGTGCCGGCGTACGCGCGTGGTGACGTCGTCGTCGACGTAACGCCGCATCCCGGCGAGTTCCCTGGTGGCGTTGAAGTAGCCGACCAGCGTCATGTAGGGATCGGCGGGAGCCCCGTACTTGTCGAAGAGGGTCTGCCCCGCGATGAGCAGGATCTCCGCCAGGCGGATCTCGGCGGACTTGAGCCGTACGCCGTGCGCGCAGAGCCCGAGGTAGCGGCGGCCGGGGTGCTTGCGAGAGAGCGGGACCTGCCGGGAGAAGAAGGTGTCGCCGATGTCGATGACCTGCGGCGGGAAGATCGCCAGGTCCTTGCCGAACACGCCGAGCACCTGGGCCTTGGCCCGCTTGGTGGTGGCCGTCGAAGCGACGATCTTGGGGCCGGTCTCCTGGCCATCCGGCAGCCGCCAGGTGCACAACTCCGCGATGGCGGTTTCGAACAGGCCCACCGTGGTCCCGAGTGCGCCGGAGATCAGGTGCAGCTCGTCCTGGATGATGAGGTCCGGAGGCCGCAGCCGGGTCACGGGCTCGCTCTGCGGGACGGCCGCAAGATCGTTCTTCTTGAAGTGTCTGTCGCCGCAGTCCGTCTTCAGGTCCAGGTCGTCGTGGCGGTAGCCGTGCCGCGGGCACCTCCGGGAGACCCGGCCGAAGAGCAGCCCGGCGTAACCCTTCCAGGGCAGCTGTGCGAGCTTGTCGACGGTCGCGATGACGAGGCTGGGCGCGTAACGGTAGATCTCCTCGTCGATGGTGAGGATCGGCAGACCCTCACGGTGGACGGCCAGGGCCGCCTTCAGGTCGTCACCCTCGCGGCCGGCGAACAGCTCGCGCAACATCGCATCCTCGCCCCGCTTGGAGAACGGGCAAGGGTCATCACCCTCTCCGCGACGGCAGTAGAGAAGGACACGGCGGCGGTCGGTGTCCGGATGAAGATCTTTGTGGCCGGCCAGTTCCTCGCCGCACCACGGGCAGGTCAGAGTCTGCAGAACGTTGGTACGTTTGCCGTCGCCTGCCTGCCTGGCCTCGTGGATCTGGTCGACCGCCTCGCCGAACCAGTTGGGGGAGACACCCGCGCCCACCCACAGGCCAATCCGGAACGGCTCGGCTCCCCAGGCCGCCGGTTCCTTCCTGCGCAGCACCTCGGCCGCGCAGATCAGCGCCGCAGCGCGCTGGAACTGCTGTGCGGTCAGGAGCCGCAGGGTGTAGCGCATGAGCACGGCCACGCCTGCCGACCCGTCCCGGGTGTCCGCACCCGAACCGAGCTTCCCCTGCAGTCTTCTGATGGCGAGTGTGAACGCGGTCAGCCCCAGGTACGCCTCGGTCTTGCCACCGCCGGTGGGGAAGAACAGCAGGTCCACCAGTCCCGTACGGTCCGCCGCCCGCTCCGCGTGTCCGGGGTCGGCCAGTGCCGGCAGGTTGAGCAAGACGAAGGCGAGCTGGAACGGGCGCCAGGATGCCTCGCTCGGACCGCGGCTCTCGACCTCGGCCAGCGCCTGCTCATACCCCCAGCCTTTCTCTTGCCGGAGTTTGGCGGCGGTGCTGTGGCGACGCTGGTCGGCCATGGCCGCGTTGGCGAAGCGGAAAGCACGGAGCGCATGCTCGTGGCCGGGATGGCTCGGATCGGTCAACAGCTCGACGCCCTTCTGGACGCGCTGGGCGATCAGCCTGGCCTCGAAGACCGCCTTCTCCGCAGTCTTGCGCAGGGCTTCGGGCACGTCGCTGCGGCGTGCCTGGGTGTCGAGCCAGGCCAGGTAGCCGTCCGCCAGCGGTGACAGACCCTGCTTCAGCCGGTCGAGGTCCGCCGTGGCCAGCTCGTCCATGGAGAGCTCGACGCCGCCGAGCCCGTCGCTCGCGGCGATCGTGGCGGGCACGTCGTGGTAGGGAATCCAGGTGGTGACCAGCTCGTGCGCGACACGCTCGTCGTCACGCACCTTCGCGTGCACCGCTACGTTGCGCCCGGAGGCATAACGGCGGTGGTTGCGATAGAGCAACCGCAGGTGCTTCTCCTCGAAGTCCTCGCTGCCCCACTGGCTGTCGCCGTCAAGGGGATCGTCGATCGGCAGGAAGATCGCCGCGTCTCCGTCGAGGGCACGAACCCGCAGCTCCGCTTGGAACAGCCACGCTGTGTCGGGATTGCTCTCCGGCTCCGGCTGGGCATTGACCAGCGTGAGCTCCACGACCCGCCGGTCGTTGGGCTGCGACCGCACCGCCACCGCCAGGTAGACGCCCTGCTCGCCGCCGGTCAGCGGCACGTGGTAAGTCGGCTCCCCGTCGAGGCGGATCTCCTTGTCCGCGCTGATCGGCTGGCGCGCCCAGGTGCTGACCTTCTTGCCGTCCTCGAGCTCGATCTCCGTCTTGGCGTACCGGCCCCACGAGACGGTGACCGAGACGGCGTCCACGCGGGCCGGGACCGCGAAGGACAGCCCCATGGAGGAAGCCCAGATGCGGCCCAGGTTCTGCGGGGTCAGCTTGTCGCTGAGCTCGGCGTCGCGGGCGTCGCCGCTCACCCCGGTCTCGGTGTCAGGTACCTCGCCTGCCTCTTCCCGCGCCGACTTCGGCGTGTGCTTCGGGCCGAGCATGCCCAGCAGGTACCGCTCCCTGGGGCCCGCTGCCCGATGCGAGAACGCCTCCAGGTCGCCGCCCCATGGGCCGAGCAGGTCAAGCCGGACCAGCTTCTCGAACTCCTCACGTACCTGGAAGGAGTCGGCCTCCGCGAACTGCTGCTGGGCGTCGAGGGGCACGCCGGGGTCCTGCTCTGGCACGGCCGATGCGGGGGCGAGGTCGAGTGTTTGCTGCCTGTTCCCCAGGTCGGGGAAGAGGTCACCCTGGTCGTCAATCAAAACAGGCGTCCTTCGGGTTCAGCCTTCGCCGGCTTGTTCGCGGCTTTCGGACGGGGGGCCTTCTTTCCCTGCTTGTCGTGTAGGCCTGCCTTGACCTCTTCGGCGTAGCGGGCGTGGTTGAGCTCCAGCAGGCGGTCCACAAGTTCCCGCTGCACGGCCGGGCCAACGGTGAAGCGGGTCTCGCGGGCCACTGGGTGACGGCCGTGATCGAGTTTGTCGAGAAGATCGGTCCAGCCGTAGGCGCGGCAGACCGCTTCGTCGATGGCGACGTGGATGCGGCGGAGCTCGGCGATGTCATCGTCGGTGTTGGTCGGGTTGTTGACCATGTTGTAGGTGGTGGTGAGGCCGGCCTGGCGGGAGAGCATGAGGTCGCGGCGATAGGCGTCGAGACGGGCACCGAGGTCGCGCATCTCCTGCGTGAGCTCAGGGAGGGGCAGGGTCTCGAACACGTCGGAAGGCGTGTAGCGGACTCGGGTCTCCAGGGTGGATGCACGGGTGAGGGCCCACCAGTAGTGCGGGGCGCTCGATAGCAGAGCCAGCATCGCCGTGTCGTCGGTCGCGAAGACGCCGAGCATGTGCGAGAAGACCTGCCCGGTCGGCACCATCACCGGCATCACGACCTTGCTCACCAGTGTGATCGTAATAACCCGCTCTAGCCCTTTTATGGTTGCATACAAGCTAGGTTTGTAGTCGCCGTAACGCCACCACCGTAGCCGGTGCGATTCGCGATTTACTTTCTCGCGCTCAGGCTTAACCAGGCGCAAAACCCGATTATAAGCAGCCTGATACTCCTTAGCCCGAGTCTCGTCCCAGTCCCGAAAATTCACTATGATACGACTAGCGGTAAGGTCAGGCCTAGAATTAAGATCTTGGCCGTTCAGGTACGGGAACAGCACATCCGCTTCACGAGGACTCCGGGCGATGATTTCTTGTGCTTCATTTGACTCCATTGTAAAGCCCAGACCCACGACGATAGAACCTTGAAATGCGATCCCGGAACTCGCCTTAAGACGATACGGATTTCCCGTGACACGAGATTCCATCTCAAGAGATGGAGTGATACCGGCAACCGAAAGCCCGTCCAAGATCTTCTGACTCTCTTCCGCGAGAGTAGAACTGGTCCAAACAGCACAATATTCCAAAACGGCACCGCTGGATGGCCACGGAGCACTCTTGATCGCTTGTCGTATAATAGTGCCGCGCTCGACAAGTCTGTCCAGGCCTACCTCTCGGCTGTCTCCTTGGGCAAGTGAATTTGTCGCGATGAGTCCAGCTTGCCCTCCTCCGTTCAGCAGGACATGGCCTCTGAGCATGAAATAGGCAACCAAATCAGCGTTGCCCTTCGCTCCTTGTGCTATGGCTGAGACCAGATACTCACGATAGGCCGAACCGCTTGATCCGCTGATTTTCTTGCCACCCAGGAACGGTGGGTTCCCAATCACCGCGTCGAATCCGGCTCCGTTCGTCCGCCTCTCATCGAACACCTCGGGAAAGACCAGCGGCCAGTGGACCGGGTACCGCCCGAAAGACCCCGGTACCCGATCCGTCTCCAGCCATTGCTTCCGTTGGACCTGCTCTCTCAGCAAACCGTCCGGGTCACGCCGCACGCTGGCGCTGGCCAATGCCGATGCCTGCAGCGACGCCGCATCGAACCCACGTGCTCGGTTACGGTCGAGCGACCCCGGCACCGGATGGTCCGCCTTAAGCCGTCCCTGCTCAACCGCGTACGCCAGCGAGGCTCCCACCAGCAGGTCCGCGAACGACCGTGCCTGCGCTGTGTCCAACTCGATCTGCCCGAGGATGCTACGCTTCCTGGCCAGAGCCCCGAGCGGATCGTCCTCTTTGACCTCGATGCCGACCAGCGTCCGCCGCCGCTCGGCTACGTCCCCCAGCAGCGACCGCACGTCCTTCGTGAAGTCGACCGCCACGTCCTTGTAGAGCTTGCGCCCCCGCCTCGGATCGAGATGCATGTACTCCAACTGCTCTACCGAGGTGATCCCAAGCAGCGAGTCGCCAGCGACGAGTCGGTCGTCGAGGAACGTGAACGGCCGCCGCGGGTCCATGGAGACCAGCCACAACGACAGCTTGGCCATCTCCACGGCCATCGGATTGATATCCACCCCGTACAGGCAGTGCTCGATGACCTGCCGCCGGGCCTCGATCACGACGGGATCCTCGTCAGCGTCAAGCGCGCGGTCTGCCGTGCCGGAGACGTAGGCGGTGGCGCGCTCGTCGCCCTGCCGCGACCATGCCTCCACTAGGCGGTCCCCTAGATAGCGGGCGGCGGCGACCAGGAAGGCGGCCGAGCCCATCGCGATGTCGGCGACCTTGAGATCAAGGATCTCGTCGGCCGTCTTCGGCACCCACTGGCTGCGGTCGGCGGTCTGAAGCGGGCCGACTCGGTATACCAGCGGCTCAAGCGCCCCCTCGGCGACCTGCTGGGCGAGGTCGCGTGGCGTGTAGTGGGTGCCGGTGTTCTTGCGAAGCGAGGATTCTGTGACATACAGGGCGCCAGGCAGGATGACCGTGGGCTGGCCGCGCAGGTCGGCGCGGATGACCCCGTAGAACGGCAGCAGCCGCTCGGTCAGCTCGGCGTCTCCCTTGGTGACCGCGAGCAGCTTACTCCTGGCCTCCTCGGTCTCGACCGGGCCCATCGGCGCGAGTGCTTTCTCCACGGCCGACACGCTGCCAATGCCCGATTCCTTGCACTTCTCGGCCAGGTCACGGGGGGAGAGCCGTTCGAGGTCGCGTAGCCGTACCTCCTCCTCCAGACCTTCCGTGCCGACGAGACCGACCACGACGTCGGTGGCGCGCAACCCCTCATAGGAGAGCAGGCCCTCGTAGACGTAGCCGATCTGCTCGACGTCCAGGGTACGGAAGCTGAGCTTGCGCCGCTCGCCCTTCTTCGCCTTGTCGCGGCTCTCGAAGTCGGGCACGTTCATGCTGCGGTTGGTGCGCTGCTTGCCCGCGCTGATCCAGACGTACTGCACGGCGCGGAGCATGTGCAGGACGGTGCGGTCGTCGACCGACAGCGGCAGCCAGGCGTATTGGTCGGGGTCGAACAGCGAGCCGTCGTGCGCGTGCATGGTCAGCTTCGGGTGGTCAACGCCCCGGTAGACGGCGTTGCACAGGGCGAGCAACCGGTGCCAGGCCGCGTAAGTGTGCTCCAGCTCGGTCTCCGAGCCGGCATTGGCCCGCTGCTCCAGTTCCTCGCACAGCCTCCCGGCGGAGTACGCCCGCAGGTAGAGGTCGTTGTCGGCGGGAAGCAAGCCTCGTTCCTCGGCGAAGAGCAGGAAGACCACTCGCATCATGACGGTGACCGCGCCCCGGTAGACGTCGTGCGGCGTGACGTCCCTCCCCAGACCCGGGCCGCCCCGATCGCGATCGGCGGCGTCGGCCCGGCCGATGGCGGCGACGAGAAGTTCGACCGCCTGGCGGACCTGGGAACCGAGCCGCTCGGTGATGACTTCCTGGTTGTCCTTGCTGGCCGCGAGCAGCGCAGGAAGCGTCTCGTCGTCGGTGACGCCGAGGAAACGCTCGCGGCTCAGCAGCGAGACGAAGGCGCGGACCACGACCAGCTCGGCCGCCTCGTTCCAGGCCATGGCGTCGAAGACCGCGGTAGTGGTCACGCTCTGCCGGGGCGCCCAGACCAGCGCCCAGCGCCGTCCGTCCGTCGCCAGGCCGAGCGGCACGTCGTGTACCCGGCACAGATGCGCCACGCGGTCGGCGGGGGTGGCCGCCCATTCCGAGCCGGGGATCCGCTTGACCGGGTCGCCCTCGCAGACCAGCCCGAGCAGCCGTCCGTTCATGGTGAAGTCCGGCACGAGGGTGGTGTCGTGCTCGGGCACGGCCACCTCGTACTTGCCGAGGTCCTCGGTCCGCAGCGCGTCGCCCCAGCTGAGCAGGTCGCGCAGAACGTAGTCGATCCAGGCGGCCCGGTCGCCGGAGCTCTGCCAGGCGCTGTGTCGAGAACGCAGCCGTTCGCGGTCCTGCTTGGTGAGCGCGTCCAGCGAGGGCCAGGTCTTCCGCAGCACCGGCAGGCTCAGGAAGGGACCGGAGACGTCGACCAGGCCAAGCCAGTCGAGGTGCTCCCGGTTGGGGTCTCGGGGCTTGCTGAACTTCATCGGGTAGCTGCCTCACGCTCGGGGACGACAAAGATCAACGCGACGGGGAAGGTGTGGGGGCGGGGGTCGGCGTAGCGGGCGGCGATCACTTCGAGCTCGCGGTCTCGTTCAACGGCGAGCTGCGCCAGGCGGTCCTGCCACGACTGCCTGTCCCGGCGGTACTGGGCCAGCTCGCGGGCGTCCTTGGTGATCTCGCTCAAGCTGATCAGCGCGTCGTCCTCATCCTCGGCGAGCTTGCCGCGCAGCGTCGCCTCGAACTCGCTCAAATTGGAGGTGATCGTGTTCTGCTCGGACTCCTGGCGCCGGGCGAGAACACCGGCCAGGGACTTCTCCCGGTCGGCCGAACGCGAGTAGACGGCGTCGAGCAGGCCCTCGCGGGCGCGGGGCCATGCCTCGGCCAGCCGGGAGCGCAGGTGGGCCGGAGCGGGGACCCCTTCGGCGAGCGCGTGGTCGAGGATCTCTCGCGTCTGGGTCAGCGAGGCGGCGCGGGCGAACCAGGGGTGGCGCTCGCGCAGCCATCCGCCGCTGTAGAGGATCTCCTCGTGCAGCAGGATGCCGTCGCCGCCGGCCACGACGAAGCGCGAGTAGGCGCCGATGAAGACGCCTTCGAGGGCGGGGTGATCGCTGACGACCGCCGTCACGCGGTTCAGGTCTATCTCCGGGTTGGAGACCGCGGCCCGCAGCAGACCGGTGGACATGGCCACCAGCGGATGGTTGAGGTGGGCAAGCACCACGTCGTCACGGACTCGGCCATCGGGATCACGGGTGGTGGCGGAGTCGAAGGTGATGGGCCTGCGCCGGGGCACGACGCCCTTGGCCAGGTCCTCGTCGGAGAGCTTCTCCAGCAGGCCGACGCTGCCTCGTTCCCAGGATCCGGTGAGAATCGGGACCTCCCAGAAGCCCTCCGCGAGATGCCGTTCGTCCGCGTGCGGCCGCAGCGGCTGCTGGCGGGTCAGCTGAAGAGCTGTGTCCACGACCCGCTTGACGTTGGCCGGTGTGATGCGCAGCTCGTCGATGGTGCGGTCGAGGTTGGCACGCAGCTTGCGCACCTGCTCGGGCAGGTCATGCTCGATAGGAACTTCGTCCGGGGGCGCGTCCTCCTCGACATGGTCGATCGAGACGTTCTCGCCGAGCAACCGGCGCTGCAGCCGCTCAGAGATGACCGCGTTCACCGGGCCGAGGTCCTGGGTCTGCTGGGCGACCTTGCGTGCCACGCGGGACAGGAACTCAAGGTCGGCTTCATAGGTATCGGTCGCGCCACCCTTGACCACGCCGACGAAGTGGCGGATCTCGGGGGTCTTGCTCTGGCCATACCGGTCGATGCGGCCGATTCGCTGTTCGAGCTTGTTGGGGTTGAACGGGATGTCGTAGTTCACCAGGCGGTGACAGTAGTTCTGCAGGTCGATGCCCTCGCCTGCGGCGTCGGTCGCGAGCAGGATGCGTACCGGATGCTCTTCGGGGGCCTTCTGGAAGGCGCGCCGGATCTGCTCGCGCTCCCCTGCCGGCTTCTGCCCGTGCATGGTCTGCACGGCGTCGCCGCTCAGGCCTTCTTGGGCCAGCAGCAACTGCAGCCAGTCCAGAGTGTCCTTGTACTCGGTGAAGACCACGACGCGTTCTGAAGACCAGTTGCAGCCATCCGGCATGCAGACCGCCTTCAGGTATGTGATCAGCTCGGCGGCCTTCGCGTCCGGCAGGGTCGCGTACTGGCCGGCCCACGTGCGCATGCGGCGCAGCAGCTCGACCTCCTCAGGGGTGGCCCCGCCCTGCAGAGGATACGCGCGGGTCACCGCGTCATCCTCAGCCTCGGCAAGTTCCTCGTCGCCGAGGCCGGCGACGTCCTCGTCGTAGTCTTCCATCCACTCCGGCATGTCGTCGCTGTCGGCCAGCGTCTCAACCCGACTCTGGACGGACTCCAGGTAGACGTCGATGGTACGCGCGAACGCGTCAGGGCTTGAGAACAGCCGCTTCTTCAGAAGGAGGGTAACCAGGTCTGCCGCCCTTCGCCCGCGCCGTTGCCGCAGCCGCGCCCTGCGGAGCTTGGCGAACTCCTTGAGTAGTTCGTGGGCCTCGCGCTCGTCCTCGGGATACAGGACGGGGATCTCCTTGGCGACCCGCTTCGGGAACTTCTCCCTGCCGTTCTCGCGGATTTGGCTCTTCAGCCGCCGGACGACGGTCTCGTCCAGGGCGCTCCGTTTCGGCTTGACCCCCCGAGCGAACCTCTGATCGTCGAGGGTCTCCAGCAGCGCCGTGAAGGACGCCTCGTAGCCGTTGTGCGGAGTCGCTGAGAGGAAGAGGCGGTGCGTGAAGTGTGGTGCCAGCCAGCGAATCAGCTTGGTCTGCTGTGAGTCGACCGCGTAAGCCTGCTTGGGGGCGGCGGGGGCCACGTGATGCGCCTCGTCGAGGATCAGCAGGTCGAAGGTGCGCGGATAGGACGGGCCATCGGCCGGCAGCAACTCGGCCAGCAGCCGCTGCGCCTTCTGCCCGCGCAGCCAGGGCAGGCTGACGATGCTGAGCGGGTAGATCTCGAAGGGGTTGGCGGCGCTGCCGTACGAGCGGCGGACCTTGGCGCACCGATCGGTGTCGATGATCGTGAAGTCGAGGCCGAACTTCTCGGCCATCTCCTCCTGCCATTTGATGGTCAGGCCGGCTGGGCAGACGATCATGATGCGCCGCCCGCGATGGCGCAGCAGCAGCTCCTCGGCGACGAGCCCGGCCTCGATGGTCTTGCCCAGGCCGACGTCGTCGGCGAGCAGCAGGTTGACCCTGGGGGCGTCGACGGCGCGGGCCACCGGCTCCAGCTGGTAGTCCTCGATGGCGACCCCCGAGCGGAACGGCGCTTGCAGCGTCTTGACGTCAGCGCTCGTCACGGCCGACCAACGGATGGCGTCGAGGAAGGCGGCCAGTCGCCCAGGCGAGTCGAACCCTGCGGCCGTCACCTCGGGAAGTGCCCCGCTGGGCAGCACCTTGCCACCGGGCTCGACCTCCCAGACGACGGTGAGCGTGTCGCCGTAGCGCCCGTCCTCGACGCTCTGCAGCGTCACCAGAGTGCTGCCCGGTCCGGGTTCCACCTCGCCGACCACCCAACGCTGGCCTCGAACCGACACAAGCCGGCCTATCTCCGGCCGCTCTACGGCAGTGCTCGTCACCGTCAGCTCCTCGTCCCAGGGGGCTATCAGTTTGGCAGAACAGGGGTTGGTACGTGTGCGGAATCTTACGACCGACATTCGCTTACTGTCCAGATCACGAAATAAGTTGTGCGCTGAGTTCACAATATGATTCTCTAGTGGACACCTTCACCCCCTGAGGAGACCATCGATGCTTCTCCGTTCGCTGGCCGTCCTGGCTCTGACCCTCGCCACCCTGCTGGTTCCGGCGACCGCGCACGCCGACACGAGCTATACGGGCGTAGGCGACCAGGTGCTCCGCATCCGCCTCACCAAGAGCCCAGGTCTGCTGGCACTCACGCACACGGGCGAGTCCAACTTCATCGTCACGACCGTCAACTCGTCCGGGAAGCAGGAACAGCTCCTGGTCAACGAGATCGGCCCGTACAAGGGCACTGTGCTCTACAACGGCGACGGCACCACCAAGAGCATCGCCGCCGTGCAGATCAAGGCCGACGGCGCCTGGAGCGCTGTCTTCAAGCCCCCGAGCAAGGCCCGGTGCTGGTGCACGGCCACCGTGCAGGGCTCGGGCGATCAGGTGCTCAAGCTCTCCCCCACCCGTGGGCTGCGCACGGTGACCGCTGCGCACAGCGGAGAGTCGAACTTCATCGTCCAGAGCTATACCCGCCCGGGCAGCTGGGGCGACCTTCTGTTCAACGACATCGGCAGCTATCAGGGCAGCGCGGTGCTTCCCGCCGGCACACGTCTGGTCACCGTTAAAGCCGACGGTCCGTGGACGCTCAAGCGCCGCTGACAGGAGAACGTTCATGCACATCACCGCTCATCTCGACCTGACCGTCGTCCCCTTCGACCAGGACGACGAGGTCACCCTCATGCTGGAGATCGCCGCTCCCCCGCCCGCCATCGGCGATCGGCCGCCCGCGACCGTACAGGTCGTCCTCGATCGCAGCGGTTCGATGGGCGGCGCCCGGCTGGCCGGCGCCCAGCGTGCGCTGCTCGGCCTGGTGGACCGTCTCGACCCTGCCGACAACTTCGGCCTGGTCAGCTTCAGTAATTCCGCACGGGTCGAGTTGCCGGCCGGACCCTTGGCCCACAAGGCTGCGGCCAAGCGGACGATCGAGGCCCTCCGTCCGATGGGCTCCACCGATCTGTCCAGTGGTCTGCTTCGCGGGATTCAGGAAGCTCGTCGCGTTGCCGACGAGCGCAGCGCCACGCTGCTGCTCATCTCCGACGGTCACGCCAACGAGGGCATCGTCAATCACGAACTTCTGGCGGACATCGCACGTGATGCTCATCAGCACGGCGTCACCACTACCGCGCTCGGCTACGGCCTGGATTACGACGAACGGCTCATAGCAGCTATAGCGGACGGCGGCGCCGGAAGCTCCCTGCACGCCACAGAGGCCGACACCGCTGTTCAGCTCATCGCGTCAGAGGTCGGCGTCCTGCTGTCCAAGGTCGTCCAGGCAGCCTCTCTCACGATCACGCCGCGCACCGCCGTCTCCGGTCTCCGGCTGTACGGCGATCTGCCCTGCACACAGCGCGCCGACGGTGCGGTGGTCACGGAGCTGGGCGACTTCTACGGCGGAGAGACACGCAAGCTTCTCATCCGGATGCCCGTGGCCGGGATGGCCGTTCTCGGCCTGGCCACCGTCGCCGAACTCGAGTTCACGTACGTGGAGAGCCGGACGCTGACCACGTACACCGTCACGGTGCCCGTGTCGGTCAACGTGGTTCCCGGAGACCAAGCCGCCGGGCGCATTCCCAACCCCGTCGTCCGCGCTGAACAACTCTTCCACGATGCGCAGGAGGCGAAGCGCCGCGCGTCAGACGCCCTGCTCCGTGGTGACGTGAACGCGGCCGAGGCGATCCTCAACGCCGCCGGCGACGCCCTGGAGCGGAGCCTGGCCTGGGCACCGAATGCCGACGAGTTCTTGGCCGAGATGGAGAAGCTGCGCAGGCACGCACTCGAGGCACGGCATGACGCGGCTCGCATCTCCAAGCAAGTTCGCTCCGAATGGCACATGCGCACCCGCAAGCGGGGCCGCTCCTACGACGACAGGGAAGGCGGCTGAGATGTGCACGGCGGCGGCTTCCGGCTGGACCGCGAAGAGTCCCGAGGCGCTGCCGTGCCATGGATCGCTCTTCCCACTCGGTCTCAAAGCAGAGGATTGCTTGTGAATATCATCAACAACTGCTTTAATTCTGCCCCATGCCCTTCCAACCCGGCCATCAAGGCAAAACGTTGGAGCATGCGGTACGTCGACATCGCGGGCTACTCGCGCCGCTCGGCTGCTGAATGACAGGCGGTGCGCTTCCATGTCCCCCCAAAGCCACATGTCAGAAATATCGGCTACGGAGTCGGCCGAGCTTCTCGACCGACGCGAATCCGAATGGCGCTCCCTGCTCCCGACCGTCTCCCTGCTCACAGAGGTCGAGGTCGACCAGGACTCCCTCGATTCCACCGGCAAGGCGCTCGGGGCCCTGTATCAGCTGAAGGTGACGAAAGGGAAGTATCTCTCCCTCTTCGACCGATGGCCGGCCTGCGTCGCCGTGACCCTCACGGGGGTGGCGGTTCATCACTATCGGCAAGGCACTTTCTGGCCTTATCTGAGGACGACGCTGAGTTACCGTTCGTTCACCATTCCGCAGGACTCGAATGCATGGGGAGCCGCATATCTCGACGCGTTGAAAAGGTTCCGCCTCCCCCTGTTTCCCGAGCGGGAGCAGAAGTATGTGGGACCGATTCTCATGCATGCGGGCATACCGACCTTCTGCCTGGACGACTTCTTCGCGCTGCTCCTCCGTCGGCACGCGCAGGATCCCGCGATCGACGCCGACGCACTGCTCGCGTGGGCGACCGCGCGCGAGACGCGCCTGTACTCCCTGGACGTGCCCGCGCGCAGGTTCATCAGAAACGGCACCGACTTCGCCGTGGACGTGATCGACCGTTGCCTTGATCTGCTGGACCGCATGAGGTCACCCGAACCCGACCTCGGCGGTCTCGGGCTGCCCGTACGCTTCATCGAGCGAGCCCAGGAGCTGATCGAGCAGGGCCGGCTGGACCTCGGACGGGGCACGGCGACGCCCGCCCGGCTCACGCAGGTCGAGCGCCCCCGGCTGGCGCTGGACCCGTTTGGGCAGGGCGTTCAGATCGTGCTGCCTCCCGTTGGGGAGGCTCCTGACGGCACCGCGCGCTGGAACGTGACAGTCGACGGCGTACCGAATCTCGTCAAGAGCCGGCCCTTGTGGGTCGGCGCGGCGGAGGGAGCGCCGACCACGACCTTCCCCCTGACCAGGCCTGCCCGTGTCGCGCAGATCTCCCTCCAGGGGACGGAGCACGAGACGGAGATCGGCATCGTCGATTCCGGCGACCCATTGCTGATCTTCACTGAGAGCGGCCGTCAGCTCCAGTCTCACCTCGGCGTCCCTCCGGACGCCGTCTGGGTCCTCCACCCCCGTGACAGGGAGGTGGTCGCCGACGTCCCGCCCCGCGTCATCGTCGAGAGCCCTCTGCCCGTGGGCTGGGACGGGTGGCGGCTCGTCCAGGTGCTGCTGGAGGGCGCGACGTGGGTCGCGCTTAGCGGCGAAGGCGTCAGACACAGGCCGATCCGTGGGCACAGCAAGCCGCGAGTGATCACCGGCGATCCGATTCCCGGTGTCACCACGCCGTACGGCTCACCGGTCTACTGCAAGCCTCCCGCCATATGGCTGCCCGCGGAGACGCCGACAACCTGGCTCATCGACGTCCGGTCGGCCACGGGCGAGGAGAAATTCCTCACCCGCCGGTTCACGGTCGGAGAGCCCACGGAGATTTCCGAGGAGCTGTGGGCGGGCCTGCCGCGGCCGCTCCTTGGAGCGTTCGAAGTCACGGTGCGCGGCCCGATCGGCCGCAACGCCCGCAGGACCGTCTCCATCGCCGAGGGGTTGGCTCTGCGCTGCACCCCGCCGGTGCGGCTGTTCAACGGAGACGGGCTGGTCCCGGGAGAGGCGTCGCTGTCCTGCGGACCTGGTATGACCGTCGACCGCCCCTCCCTCTCTTACTCCCCTGTGGAGCGGGAACGGGTCGTCACTTGTACGACCTCAGGTGGGACAGAACCGCTCATCGTCGCCCCGCCCTCCATGCGGGTCCTCGTGGAGGAGGCGAGCAGCAGCCCCCGGTGGAACGCCGGCCCTGTGCGGCTGCACACGGAGGGCTTCGGCGACGCCGACGCGCTCCTGATCGAGGTGCCGGGCATCGACGCGTTCCCGCCGCTCCAAGTGCAAGCGGGGCGGCGGGTCATCCAGGAGATCGCGCCGTCCGGACGGGGCCGCTACAACTTGCGCCGCGCCCAGGACACCGTGCAGGAGCACCGGAGCGTCGATCTGGTCCTCCCGCTCGCCGGCGTCCCCGTGCTGGTCGGCAGCGTGCGGCCTGCCCGGCTCGCCACCGGCGTCACCGCGGCCGGCAAGTCGCTGCTTCTCGACGAGTGCGTGTGGGTGGAGAACCTGACCGCGGGCCTCTACCTGTGCACTGCCCCCTGGCGAGAGCCGGAGATCATCCCTGTGGAGAAGGACGGCTCTATCCCGCTCCCCGACGACCTGGTGAACGCCGGGCGCATGCACGTACGGCTGACAGTCGAAGATCCCTGGGTCTCGTCCGAGTGGCCGCGATGGCCCCACCCGCGGGAGATGCTGGTCTGCGAGGCTCCCGGGCACTATGAGGGAGGCGATGCGGAGGACCGGCAGTTGTCCGGCTACCTGGCGGGGACGGACGCGTTCCCGGCGAAGGTGAGCCGCCTGGACCGGCTGTGGACGATCGTCGACCTGGCCAACCGCATCGACCATTCCACCGCGGACCGCTGGATCGAGGATTCCGCGGCCTTGCTGCGAAACCATCCCGAGGCGATCCGTTCCGTCCCGGATGCCGGCCTGCCCCCTGATCGCGCGGTGGTCGCCCTGATCACGACCGGGCTGGCAGCCTCGAAGATGGATCACTGCGTGGCGTCCGACATCGCGCTGTGGCGCAAGGCTCCCGTGGCGGCCGCCCTGCTGACAGGGTCCCTGCTCGCCGACGCCGCAGAGGACTCCGACCTGCTGGCCGAGGTGCGTGCGGAGTGCGGCGAGTCAGCGCTCGCGATCCTCAGGGGAGAGGACGACCCCTATGCCCCAGCCGGCCTCTTCGACATGGGCGCGGAGCTGATGGCCCGTCAGGATCCGGAGATGCTCGAGAGCCTCTGGAGCGCCGCGCAGGTCGTCCCCTCGGCCCTGCTTGATGAGGACACCCGCGTGACGGCCGCGCGCCTGCTGTTCGACCAGCGCAACTGTCGCGACGGCCGCAAGCTCGCCGATCAGGCCGAGCGGGTCGTGCGCGAAGGGCTGGTGCTGCGCGACAACGGGTTCTGGGCTGTGGGCAAGTATGTGGCCGCCCGCTGCCATCCGAAGCGGCTGCACGGGTGGGTGTCGCTGCCCGCGATGTCGATCGCGCTCGCGCTCATCGCCCGCATGGCCGCGCATGGGCACGCGGACTGCCGGATCCTGGAGGAACGCTTCCGCTTCCTCTGGCGGATGCTGGCCAAGATCGCGCCGGTGCTGACGACCATCGACCTGGTCCGCGCGGAACTCATCGTGGCTGCCCGGCCCGCCCGCTGAAACTTCCTGATCTCCCCGTACATCGGAGCTGACCGTGGATCCGCTGAAGACAAGCGCCCTCATCACGAACACGTACCGGCGTTACCTGCGCTCGATCCTCCCCGTACGCGATACGAAGATCGCGCAGGCGCTGGCGGCCGAGATCACGAGCAGTCCGATGCTGACGAAGGGACCACTGCTGGAGGCGACCCCGCCGTACCAGCCGGGGACCACGCTCCGGCAGCTCATCGACGAGAACGTGCTCTCGCCCGCGTTCGAGAAGCTCGGCGCGCCGGCCCTACCGCTGGACCGGCCTCTCTATCTCCACCAGGAACAGGCGATCCGCAAGGCCACGAACGGCAGGAACCTGGTGGTGGCCACGGGCACCGGTTCCGGCAAGACGGAATCCTTCCTTCTGCCCATCCTGAACGCGCTGGTCACCGAACGAGAGAAGGGGGAGCTCACCCCCGGGGTCCGGGCGCTTCTCCTCTACCCGATGAACGCCCTCGCCAACGACCAGCTCAAGCGTTTGCGCCTGCTGCTGGCCCAGACGCCGTTCATCACCTTCGGCCGGTACACCGGTGACACGAAGGAGCGCAGACACGAAGGACTCGCACAATTCGAGGAGCTCAACCATGGCCACAGGCGACTGCCCAACGAGCTGCTGAGCCGGGAGGAAATGCGTGCCACACCGCCACACCTCCTCCTCACCAACTACGCGATGCTGGAGTACCTGCTCCTCCGGCCGGCAGACATGGAGCTGTTCGAAGGTGAGCACGGCGGGCGCTGGAGATTCATTGCCCTGGACGAAGCCCATGTCTACGACGGCGCCAAAGCCGAGGAACTCGGCATGCTGCTGCGCCGCTTGCACGACCGGGTGGCACCGCGGCAGCGGCTGCAGTGCATCGCCACCAGCGCCACGGTCGGTGACGAGCCGCAGGCAGTAATGGACTTCGCGACCAAGCTGTTCAACGTGCCCTTCGAATGGGCTGACGACGACGCGAGTCGCAGGGATCTCGTCAGCGCCACCCGCGTCAGCATGCCGTCGGGGCCGTTCTGGGGACCGCTGTCGGCGCAGGACTACAAGGAGCTCGCTCGGAGCAACGATCCAGCGGACGACCTTTTCTGGCGGGCGGGCGAGCAGTACGCCAACGTCGCCGAAGGTCTCGCGCACGAGCACGCGATGGCGCGGTTCCGTGGCACTCTGGCCGCCGGGCCCCGGTCCTTCGACGACCTGGCCCAGCTCATCTTCGGCGGTCAGGATGACCCAGCCGGTGGGCTCGCCGCCCTGGTCGAGGTGGGCAGCCGGATCCACGGCGCGACCGGTGCCCCCGTCCTATCAGCGCGTTACCACCTGTTCGCCCGGGCAACCGAGGGCGCCTACACGTGTCTCACCTCCAGCGGACCACACGTATCCCTGAACCGGCATGAGTCTTGCCCGCAGTGCGCCGGCGCCATGTTCGAGATGGCCGGGTGCAAGCGCTGCGGTGCGGTCCACCTGATCGGCGCGATAGCGCTCTCATCTGGCGGCCAGTTCTTCACCCCGCGTGTTGGTAACGACGGCGTTCGTACGTGGCTGCTGCTCGATGACGCTCCGGAAGTGACCGACGAGGACGAGGCCACTCTGGAGGAGGCCGCCACCACCGAGAGCCAGGTGGCTCACCTCTGCCCCCGTTGCGGCGCGCTGCACGCCCAGCCACAGCTCTCCTGCGGCAAGAACGGCTGTGCGGAGACTGCCCTGCGACCGGTGCGCAAGCTCAAGACCAAGGCCGCCTCTCCCAGCGGCTGTCTCGTCTGCGGCGGGCGGGGCTCTGAGATGATCAGGCAGTTCGAGAGCGGCAACGACGCCGCCACGGCCGTCCTGGCTACCGCGCTTTACCAGCAGATCCCACCGGCGCCGGACGTCGAGATCGCCGACCATCCGGGTGAGGGCCGCAAGCTACTCACCTTCAACGACAACCGACAGGCGGCGGCCTTCTTTGCCCCCTATCTTGAGGCCAGTTACGGCGAGGTGCAGCATCGGCGCCTCATCCTCCAGGGCCTGTACCGGGCGACCGAGGAACACCAGGCCGTCAGCCTCAAAACCCTGATCTTCCACGTGAGCCAGGCAGCGGAGCAGGCTGGCGTCTTCCCTGCCAAGGACGACGCACCGAGTCGCCAGCGCGAAGTTTCCCTCTGGGTGATGCGTGAGCTGCTCGCTCTCGACGAACGCAAGTCCCTGGAAGGCCTCGGTCTCATCCGTGTCGGGCTCGACCGTGACCCCGGGTGGAGGCTGCCGCAGCCGCTCCTTTCGCTTGGCCTGTCCGAGGCTGAGTGCTGGGACCTGCTGGAAGAGCTCATCCGTTCGGTACGCAACCAGGGCGTGCTCACCATGCCGACGGACGTGGACGCCAGGGACGAGGCGTTCAAGCCGCGGACGGGGCCGATCTACGTACGCAAGGACGGGGCGGAGGCCAAGCTCAAGGTGCTGAGCTGGCTGCCCACCCGGGGACGCAACCGACGGCTCGACTATTTGACGCGCCTGCTCGCGGTCCTGGGCTGCAACGCCGATCCGAAGGGCGTGCTCGAGGGCTGCTGGAAGTTCCTGACGAGCCAGAAGAACGGCTGGCTGCCCAGCGACAATCCCCGTCGGGTCGGGGTGATCCATCAGGTGGACCACAGCCGGATCCGCGTCTCCCCGGCCGATGTGGTCTACCGGTGTGAGCTCTGCCGCCGTTTCACCGGCGTCAGCGTACGTGGCGTATGCCCGATGATGGGCTGCGAAGGTCGCCTGATCGAGGCCAAGGCCGATCCTGACGAGCACTACACGGTCCTCTACCAGTCGATGACGCCCATCCCGCTCACCGCGCGGGAGCATACCGCCCAGTGGACGGGCGAGGAGGCAGCCAATATCCAGCAGCGCTTCCTGCGCGGCGAAGTGAATGTGCTGTCGTGCTCGACGACGTTCGAACTGGGCGTGGACGTCGGCGAACTGCAGACGGTGATGCTGCGCAACATGCCGCCCACGACGGCCAACTACATCCAGCGTGCCGGGCGCGCGGGCCGGCGTGCCGACTCCGCGGCACTGGTGCTGACCTATGCCCAGCGGCGTTCTCATGATTTGTCGCGCTATCAACAGCCTGAGTCCATGATCGCAGGTCAGGTCCGCGCGCCGTACGTGCCGCTCGGCAACGAGCGCATCGATCGTCGACACGCCCACTCCGTGGCTCTGGGAGCGTTCTTCCGGTACGCGAAGTCCACGAGCGGCGCGGTCTGGCGGACTGCCGGCGAGTTCTTCCGCCCCAATGGCGGTTCGGACGCGGCCTGCGAGCGCGTGCTCGACTTCCTCAGCCCCGTACCCGCCGGGATCACCGAGACGCTGCGCCAGGTCCTGCCCGCCGAGGTGCACTCCGAGATCGGGGTGGAGTCCGGAAGCTGGGTGATCGATCTTTGCGAACACCTGGAAAAGGTGCGACAGGAGCTGGACCAGGACATCGCCATCTTCGAACAGAAAATCCAGGAGGCGGTCGCGTCCAAGCGGTACGGCCTGGCAGATCGCTATCAGCGCACCATCAACACCCTCACGACTCGCAATCTCATCGGGTTTCTGGCGAACCGGAACGTGCTTCCGAAGTACGGCTTCCCCGTCGACACGGTCGAACTGCGCACGCTTCACTGCGACAACCCCGTGGGCTCGAAGCTGGAGCTCGCTCGTGACCTGTCCAGCGCCATCTACGAGTACGCCCCAGGCTCGGAGGTCGTGGCGGGCGGAGTGCTGTGGCGTTCGGCCGGCGTCTACCGCCTGCCGGGGCGCGAACTCATCAGCAAGCGCTACTACGTGTGCCGGAACTGCCAGCATTTCCGCCACGTCGAAGACGACCCGGATCCGATCTGCCCGGCATGCAAGACGCCCTCCGACTCGCCGGTACGGCAGTACTGCATTCCCGAATTCGGCTTCGTTGCCGAACCGAGGACGAGCAAGCCGTCCACCTCGCCGCCGAGGACGTCCTGGAACGGCGCCACCCTCGTCGTCAAGCTCGCCGACGACCCTGCTCTCTTCCGCTGGCGCACCGCGAACGGCATGGTCGTCCAGTGCCGTTCGGGAGCGAGGGGGGAAATGATCGCCCTGTCCGAAGGGCCGATCGGATCGGGCTACGTGATCTGCGAGTGGTGCGGCTGGGCGAGCGCGCACCTGGGCCGCCTGCCGAAGAGCCACACCAGCCCGCTGCGGCAAGGCGAGTGCACCGGCCCCCTACAGTGGCGCACACTCGCGCACACGTACGAGACAGACATCCTGGAGATCCGCTTCGAGGGGCTGAGCCGGCCGCGAGAGGGCTGGCTGTCCACCCTGTACGCCCTGCTCGAGGGCGCGGCCCACGGCCTGGAAATCAGCCGGGACGACATCGACGGCACGATCCACGCGGGAGCGGACGGCCACACGAGCCTGGTCATTTACGACAACGTGCCGGGCGGCGCTGGATCGGTGCTGCGGATCGCCCAACGGCTGGACACCGTGGCGGAGACCGCGCTGCAACGGATGTCAACCTGTGAGTGCGGTGAGGAGACATCTTGTTATGGCTGTCTTCGCAACCGGCGCAACGAGCGCAACCATGAGCTTCTGTCCCGTGGAGCCGCACTTGACGTGCTGCGCATCCTGAGCGGGGACGGACTCCTCCGGGCGGAGTAGATCGATAACATGCACTGGACGAACTCTTCACATTGGCGCAGATGAACAGCTCAATACCTGATGGCGTCACACGCGCGGAGGCGGTGGCCGCGTGGCGCCAGAACCGCGCGCGACGCAAGGCGGCCAGGTCTCCCGACGGGAGGATCGCCGATCAGTCCGCTATGGCCTGGGCAGACCTGGGATTGCACGGCCGGGACACTATCGAGAACCTCAAGCGGGGACTTCGTGACCTGCTCGAGCGTTCCCCGGGCGCCCCGGAGCAGGATCGCTTGACCGTCGAAGAGGCGATCCTGTCCGCGCCGGGACCCGATCTTCCCCATGCGGTGCGAGGTCTCCTGAGCGCCATGACGCCCCTCCGGCTCGTCGAGGCTCTGAACAACCTCGTGCAGGCGGGGATGCCGTGGCTCAGCATTCAAGGTGAACGGCACGCCCAGCTGCTGGCCATGGACCTGCCGGGCATGGGCGCCATGAAGCGGCTGTCCGATGAGTTCCTCGACGGCGGGCCCGGATGGCGTTGCTATCTCGCCGCGTTAGGACACCCCGCCCGAGTCGCAGCCGATGAGATCGGGCAGGTCGTCCCGCGAGTCCCTCTGACTGTCGTCGACGACCTCATTGATCTTGGGCTGATCGGTGCGGAAGATCAACCGTGGCGGCTGATGGGCGACCCCGGCGAGGGTGTCTACGTACGAGCCCGGCTGGCGCCGGAAACCATCACGCGCGCAGACGCGGGGCAGCTCCAGTGGAGCGAGATGGAACGCCGGCACGCCTTTCTGGACGGGGCGGACCTCGACGGCGACGACGTATACGGCATGCTTGCCGGGCTGTGGCGAGGAGAGGTCGACGTACGGCTTCGCGGTCAGTTGCCTGTGGAACAGCAGACGCTGCTCGATCAGATGCAGCACGGTGCCCAAGTAGGACGATGGCCACAGGAGCTGATCAACGACCACGCCCTGTGGGGCGCCCTCGCCGCTCTGTGGACGCCGAGCGAGGCAATTGAGGCCAAGCTGAGCGAGTTCCATACCTGGCGTGGGCTGTACGTCTGCTACCTGCACATCCTCGTGGGCAATTTCAAGAAGGCCAGCGCCCAGATCGAGAAGCTCCTGGAAGCCGCCGCCACGAAGGATCAGCACGGCGGATGGCTGCTCGACCAATGCTCCTTCGCCGAGGTCCACAACATGGGCGCGTACCTGGCCCAGCGAAACAACGAGCTCGAGCTGGCCATCAAGCTGCTCTCCGACAAGGACGTGGTGAGCGACGAGACCGCTGCCCAGAACCTGGCCCTCATTCGAAAGCGGCGCGAGACGCTCGTCAACGATCGCGAAGACTGGCAGAATCCCTACCTCGCGCTCGGACTCGCACACGGCGATCCCGACTGGAAGGAGCAATACCGTGCCTTGCTTCGGATCGTCCGGGGAAACACCGAACGGGAAGCCGCCATCAACCGGGCCGAGCGTCGGCTGAGGCGGGCCACCAGCGAGACCCAGTTCTTCGTGGTACCGCTGAGCGAGGACATCTTCCTCCCCCCGTCCGACGGCCGCTCCTCCGCTCTTCTACCGCCCGTGGAACCGCTCCTTCGGCGCACGCCGGCGAGCATGAGTGCGGACTTCCTGACGCTGCGCGAGCGGGCCGCAGAAGAGCTACTCGCCGAATTCCACGTATCTCCTTCAACAGAAAAGATCACCGATGCCGAGCAGTGAGAAGGGGCCCCGGAGCAAGAGTCGCGGTGGCAACAGCCAGCCGCCCGGTTTCAAGAAGTCACACCCGGCGCCCGCTGGGCAACGTCCCGCGCCTCAGGTGACGGCCAGTGATCTGCAAGCCGCCCTCGACGCCCGGTTCAACCAGCTCTCGTCGGACTTGGAGAAGACCGTCAAGAAGCACGTCCGGCAGGCGCTGAAAGCCGAGATCCGCCAGGAGGTCGAGCTCGAGATTCGGGCGGAGATCGCTGCCAAGGTTCACCGGGAGATGGCGGTACGCCTCGCCGATCTGGTCCGCGAACACCAGCATCTGGACCCAGCCACGATCCTGCAGGACTTCGTTCGGCAGGCCACCGAGCTGCTTTCCAGCTCGAGCCAGCCTGCTGCGGACACTCTTACACAGCAGGAGCTCGTGGAGGCGCTGCGGCAGGCCGTGTTGGACGCCTTCCGCGCCCGCCGGCTCCACCTGGCCCACTTGGCCGAACTCGACTCCCATCTGCGTGAGGCCACCGACTTGGAGGGCATCAGGCTGCTCGTCGATGAATGGATCGCGGTGACCGGGCTCAAGCGCGTCACCGCTCCGACGGAGAACCCAGAGTGCTTCACCACGGTGAATCCGTCGGCCGACGGCCCCTACCTGGCTGTCGTACGACCCGCGTATGTCGATATGGCCACCCGCAAGACCATACGAAGCGGTCAACTGCGCCACACTGACGACCCGGCTAGCGCGATCCACGACGACTCCCCCGTTGGAGGGCACTGAAGATGGCAACGGGCATCGACTTCGGCACGACGAACTCCGTAGTCGCGCAGTGGAACGGAGACGAGGCCGAGGTTCTCCCCCTCGACGCGGACAACATCGACTCCGACTGGCTCTATGAGGAGTTCCAGGGCATCTTCCCCACCATCGTGGGTGAGAGCTCCACCCGGCTCGGCGCACTCTTCGGCTGGGAGGCGAAGCTCCGTTCCAACCGGGTCTTCGAGGCGTGCAAGCGCATGCTCCGCAACGACGAGAGCATCCGGCTCCGCGACGCCTCCGTCCCCGCGAGCGTGGCCGCGGCCGGGGTCTTCCGCGCCATGCGTGAACGCGCGGAAGGCAACCTTCTGCGACCCTTCGACAGCGCGGTGATCACGGTTCCCGCCAACGCACGCGGGGCCGCGCGCTACCGTACGCGGGCGGCGGCGCGGGCGGCGGGCATCCAAGTCAAGGCACTGCTGAACGAGCCCACCGCCGCGGCGCTCTCCTACATGCACGACATGCAGGAGGAGGGCCGCATCATGGTCTTCGACTGGGGCGGCGGGACCATCGACGTGACGATCCTCGAACACATCGATGGACACTTTGAGGAACTCGCATCCAAGGGCATCACCCAACTGGGTGGCATCGAGTTGGACAAGCGACTTCGCAAACTGCTCCTCCGTAAGCTTCCAAGCCATCCCGTCCTGTCGGAGCTGGAGAGCCGGGAGCTCGACCTCATCGTCGAACGAACCAAGATCCGTTTGTCGAAGGAGCCGACGGCGGTCGCCCGTATCCCTGGCAGCGGCAAGCTAGTACAGGTGGCCCGTGACGAGTTCGAGCGGGAGATCGCCGATCTCGTGGAACAGGCGCTCCAACCAGCCCGGCAATGTCTCAACGAAGTCGGCATGCACCCCGACGAGATCGACGGCGTCCTTATGATCGGAGGAACCAGCCAGCTTCCCTGCGTACGGGACGCCGTTGAGAGACTCATAGACGACGAGGTCGTGCCGGACGTCATTTGTCATCCCATGACAGCCGTCGCTCGGGGAGCGGCGATCGCCGCGGCCATCCTCGACGAAAAGGTCAACAGCTATCTGCGAGTGTCGTCGATGTTCGCCCTGGGCACCAGCACCACTGACCAACGCAGTGGCAAAAAGGTCTTCAGCGCGATCATCGATCAGCACACACCGCTTCCCGCCATCGAGGAGAAGAGGTACACCCCGATCGATGATGGACGGTCCCAGCTCACCGTTCCCGTGTGGGAGGCGGATCCTGCCAAGTCGCTAGACGACCCCGAGAACTTCCAGCTGACCAAGCTCGAACTCAAGTATCCAAGGCCCCTGCGCCGGGAAGAGGCCATCTTCAATCTCCGCTACACCTACACGGTGGACGGCCTGCTTCACGTCAAGGCAACCCTCGACAAGACCGGCGAGGTTCTTCTGGATCAGGAGATCCGGGATTTCACCAGCGGTGATACTCTACCGATCAGCGAAATTCAGCGTCGAATGAGTGCGTTGGACCGACTCACTCCATCAGGGACCTCCCTGCCCCGAACGACGTCCACCTCAGCAAAGTCCTTTGTTGTAGACGGTTCGAATCTCGCCTGGTACGGGCGAGATGCCAGAAAGGGCGATATTCCCAGCCTCAGCCTGCTACTCAGCGGCATCCAGGCGCTCCACAATAAATTCCCCGAAGCGGGAGTAACCGTCTTCGTTGACGCAACCCTGCGACACAAGCTGTCCCCAGCGGAACAAGTGATGCTCGACGACGCCATTCGGCAAGAGATCATCTTGCCGACCCCTGCCGGAACGCATGGAAAAGCCGACAGATTGGTGACGATGTTCGCCGATGAGACGGGCAGCATCATTGTAACCAACGACAGCTACAAGGAGCTTCAAGCCGAGTTCCCATTCCTCCTAGACGATGGACGTTTTCTCGGAGCTACGCCCGCCGGTGGCCATTGGCTATTCTCTCCGCGAACGCCGGTCCGACATCGACCTAACTCCTGATTAGGCGCAGCGCGGTTCACGCCCAACCAGACTGTGTCGCGCTGCCTCTTCGACAGTCAAGCCGACCTTAATGGCGGCTGGTCCAGCCCGCCGTTGAGCAGCACGTCCCGGACGAACTCGGCCGCGTTACGCGACGCGCTTTCGTGCCAGTCGTCGTTCTTGCCCATCCCCCAGTCGCAAACGGACTTCACAACGATCCAGTCCACCTTCTTCTTGGCAGCCGCGGCGTAGACGCCGACCGCCTCCATCTCGCCGCCGATCGCGTCCGGATGCGCATCGATGAGCTCTTGTCGTGCCGTCGGCGAGTTGAGCAGCACACTTCCAGAGAGCATCGGGCCGAAGTGGACCTTCGGGGTGCCCTTCGTCAACCTGGCGGTCTGGCAGCGGTCGAGCAGCGTCACCGACGGGGCGACCCGCTCACCCCTGCTGATTTCGACAGCCGTCCCCGGCGTGGGCTCGACGATCTTCTTGTGATCGATGCCTCGGAGCTGAGTGCACACCAGGATGTCACCGAGCTGTTGCTCACCTTCACGCAGGCCATAGCAGATCCCGGTGAGCAAGAGGTAGTCGGGGCGGAGCCGGTCGATCAGCGACTTCGCGGTAAGTTGGGCGCCTCCCGGATCCACGGCTGCCGTCCGCGTCTGCGCCAACAGGACACGGGCACGCCTTACCAGGCCGAGATCGAAGGTGGTGTGGTGCTCCAGGTGGCGACGCTGTGGCCCTACCCCCGCATGGAAACTTGCCGTCCCCGCACGTCTGTTCGTGGCCCCGTGGCCTGGAACGTGACCCCGTCGCTGTTCGCGCCAGCCAACTCCCGCAAGGCGTCTCGCATGGCATGGGTCGTCGCTCCGTCCAGGAGGCACAGCAGCGGTTCGTTGACCTCGACCGTCCACAGGCGCACCCTCAGGTCCTCGACGGCGCCCATCATCTGGGCACGTACCAGCCCTTGCAGCCGCTCGGTGACCTCGCCGAGTAGGTCGTGCGCCAGAGCGGGGTCGGTGCAGTGGCACAGCGACATCGACCAGTGCTGGAACCTCAGCTCCTCGCCGACCGACCGCAGAACCGGGCCGCCCCGCCACGCTCTACCGCCGCGGCCCCGTCCGTCTCCTGCATCCGCCGCTGCTCCGCGAGGGGCGCACGGCCCGTACACAAACGACACCTGGCCCCTCCGCCAAGAAGTCCGACTAACAAAATGATCTAGGAGAAGGGGCCGCCGTGGATCGTACCGGAGAGTTATGGGTGCGGATCGAACCTGCATCCCCCGAAAAACTCGCCCACCAGCCCAAACCGCGTCCCGCTCTAGGCGCACCATCCGCGGCCTGCCCATGCCATAGCCACTCCCACGTTGTACGCAAGGCTGGCGCTTCTGGGTTCGAGCGATATCCACTTGGTCGGACTCGTCCAAGATGTGCCGTCCATGGTTACCATTCAAGCGTCCAGTCGTCTTTCCCGGGTCAGGCCGTCATGCCGACGAAAGATGAGGTAGAGACCGCTCGCCGACAGATCGAGCGTCTTTCCGATCAGTGCGAGGCGGATTTACGCGAGCTCATCCGCCTCGCCGAGGGTGGCGCGCTGAAAGGGCCGGAGGGCGACAAACTCTCCGCCGATATCCGCCAGTGGGAGCGCGACACCAAGAACTACTTCCGGGCGGCCCTGGACACGCTCCACAACCTCCCCGCGTCCGAGGTGTCTCCATGAGCCCTCGCGTGGGTATCAACCCTGAACTCATGACCAAGGTCATAGCCATGCTCAAGCGCACGGGCCCCGAGTTCCGGGAATCCAGCCGCCAGGTCGAAAGCGCGCTCGGCCGTCTCGGCGTCGAGTTCTGGACCTCGCCCGCGCTACGCAGGGTCGCCGACCAGATGAGCGCGAAGCCACCGGACCTTCAAGGTCGCCTGGACCTGATTCTCGCCACCCCTGATGCGGAGCTCAGCCGTGACGGCATCATCTGGGCGGACGGCGCGGACTGGCAGTCCAGCACCACGGAAGGCGCCGCCGCCGCCCGGGCGGTGGCGGCGAAAGTCCGTGCGCAGGCCAAATCCGGGGCCTTCGACGCCCAGACGATCGCCGAACTCGAGAAACACAAGAACGACCCTCTCTTCGCGGCTGCATTCGCCAAGGAGATCCCGCCTGATGAGCTCAAGCGAGTGATCTCCCGAATGTTCAGAACAGACCTTCCTCCCGCCGGCCGCCCGGATGACAAGGACCTGGACACAGAGAAAAAGGTCGCCGGGCTGTTCAGCACCATCCTGGGCACCGCCTCCCGGGCCCGGAAGCTGCCCGACAAATACGCCGATGAACTGCTCAAGGACCTGGACGACCCGCAGAGCGCCTTCGCCATCGGCAAGCTCCTCGGCAAAGGGAAATTCGACCACGCGTTCATGCTCGATGTGGTGAAGCGGGTCTACGACTTCGACGTGGCTCACCCGCAGGCACGGGCAAGAGAGCCGGAGTCGCCGCTGCCCGGCCAGGACAAGATTCGGCCCGCCCCCGACGTGAGCCCCATGAGCACGGTGCTGAGCGCTCTGATCCATCATCCGAAGGTGGCCCAGGATTTCTTCACCGACCCCAAGCGGAGGCCGCTGGCCTACCTGATGCGCGAGCGGCGGTGGGGACCGGAGAGCGACAACCTGCTCGGCGCTGCCCTGTACGAGGCGTCAACGAAGTTCCGGGACCACGGCATGCCCCGGGAGCAGTCGAGCGGATACAAGGCCGCGCTCATCGCCTCATGGGCGAGCCATTACTGGGCCGAGGAGAAGGTGCAGCAGAACCTGCCGAACACCCGGATCTGGGCCGCTTCCATCCACGCCAACTACATCAGCGACGTTCACCGGGCCAACCAGGCGCCGCCGAGAAAGGATATTGGCGCAGACACCGCCTACGATCCGGACAAGTCCCTTACCGGCGTACAGCCTTATGGCGCCGTCTTCAACAAGGATGAACTCAAGAGTGTCGAGACGTGGGCTTTCAACGACAACGACGCGTTCGCAACCGTCGCGGCGGCTCATGGGCAGTACTCGGTGAAGGTGCTGGACGAGACGGCGGCCGCGCTGGCCGCAGAGGTGAAAGCTGAGTTCGCGACATGGCACAAAGCACATCCGGAGGCGACCAAGAAGCAGATCAACGACAAGCGGCAAGAAATCCTCGAGGAAAAGATGGGCACCGGTGGCGGAGCCTTCCAGTTCCGGGGCGTGGTGAACGACCTTAGCGAGACCACATATGCCCTCACGGATGCCGCGAACATCGCCAAAATAGAGGAAGCCAGGAAGAACGACGAGAGGTACGCGGTGTACAAGAACATGGTCACGAAGATCATCGACCTGGCGCCCGGACCACCTGGCAAGTTCGTCGGACTGCTGGTCGACCAGGCGAAGGATCACATCTATGGAGCATTCACGTCCGATCAAGAGGGCAAGGCAAAAAAGGCGGCCGCGAATGCGCTGGATGACGCCAAGGTAATGTTCGAAGATGCCACTGCGGCCGCCATGATGCGACACGGCCTCTTCGGTGACGGATCAGCACCGGCGCCCACTCATCCATACGCTTCTAAGCAGAGACCAAAAGCCCCTGAGAACGACTTCCTTGTGAACGGGGAGATCATGTCAAAGGACAAGATGAGTGAATCTCAAAAGAATGCCTACGATGAGTGGCTCCATCGAACCCCTGCTACGGATCGCGTCTTCTTCGGGGTAGATAGTGCCATAACCCGTGACACTTGGTCATGACAGAGGCATATCATGAGCAAAGCCCGCTTCGCAATGCGAAGCCTGTCACCTCCCACGGCGCTCCTTCTTGCGGTGGCCCTGCTGACTGCCTGCTCGACCCCTTCTTCACCGTCCCCATCATCCACTCCTGACACGCAACCGCTTGGCGACGTCACGGCCGCACCCAAAGAATGCGGCTTGCTCTCGAGGCAGTCCGTCGAACGTGCCACCGGCCTCAGCAACTTCACCGTCGAGAAATACATGTCCGACGATGGCAAGCTCCTCCAGTCCTGCTACATCTACGCCAAACCACGTACCGGAAACGCATATCGACTCAAAATCAGAATTGACGACCCGTCTCAACTCCCCCTGAGCCGCTTAGAGGGATCCAGAGCCTCCAGAAACGGGGTCGACTTGCCCACCGACGCCGGGCCCGGATTCACCTTTATCCTCATGGAGTCCGGGGAGAAATACGGGACCGACGGCTGGGCGTGGGCGCAGGATGGCAGCCGTATGCTAAGCGTGTCGCTCTCCAACACCCCATCCAATAGGGACGCCCAAAAAGATGTCATAGAATTTATTCGCCAGCTCAGACCCATAGTTCTCGACGAGGACTGAGCATCGACACGGGCGCCTGACCGACCCAAGTGATCGACTCACACGTATATAGTCAATCGAAGACCGAGACCGCCCACTGCCCGATCAGTCGCGGCGACGACCAGTTCGGCCACTTCCGCCAGAGGTATCCACCCGCACCTCATGGCAACCATGCGCATAGACCGGCCGATCAAGCGGCGGCATCGATTTCTGTCAGTCTTGCCGTGACCGAGAAAGGAGTCGACAGACCGAGTCGCTCAGGTAGACCAAGCGTGGCGTCCCGTGGTAGGCAAACGCCACGATCAGACGCAAGTCGGGGAGTGAAACGGCCCCGGCGAGGCCGGGACCGGAAGTAGATACATGCAGGCTATTCGTTCAGAGCCTCGTTGATCTTGCCATTGATGTGCTCCTGCTGGCCGTCCACGCATTTCGCGTAAACCCGCAGCAGGACATCCACGCTATGGCCGGCGCGCTTGGCGACTTCGACGGCCGGGACGCCCGCGTTCAACCAAAGGGAAACTGCCGCGTGCCGCAGATCGTACGGTCGAGCAGCCAAGGAAGAGGCGAACCGCGCGGGGGTGAGCGCGAGTTTGCGAGCTTCCTGCCAAACGTAGGAATGCGCCGAACTGGAGTAGGTGCCACCGGTGCCCGTGTGGAAAACTCTGCCGTCCGCGGCGGTACCGTACTCGGTGATGTGCTCGCGAAGCATGGCGACCAGAACGGGCGGGATGGGGATCTCTCGTGTTTCCTTGTCCGCACGGTGCTTCAGGTTGCGCGACTCGTGGGTCTCGCCGGAGTTGGTCCAGCGCTTCGTTCCCTGGGGCCGCGCCTTTTCCAGGACGATCAGGCCCCAGCCCGCGTCCGGCAACGTGCAGTTGGCCAGCCGCAGGTCCGCCGCTTCCTCCGGCCGAAGCGCGGCGTAGTAGACGCATGCGAACAGGGTCTTGAGCCGAGGGCCGCGCTTGCGGCCTACCTTGGGCACTGCGTCGAGGAGTTGCCGTGCTTGGGCGGGGTTGACCACCGTGCGGGGATCAACGAGTGCTACGGGCTTGGGTACCCTCCTTTTGATCTTGTCCAGCGGGTTGCTGTTGAACAGTCGCTCCTCGACTGCGTGCTCCAGCAGATGATGCAGGATGGCGCGCTTGCGCCGTACCGTGTTGGCTGCCGCCGGTGTACCGGAGAAGGTGATCGATATGGCGTCGAGGGCCTTGCGAAGGACCTGTGCTTCTTCCAAGGCCGTCAGCGGTAGAGAGGCCCTCTCCAACCAGCTCATAGTCACGGCTTGTGCCGTTGTCAGGTCGGCCCGCCGCTTCTCCGGGAGCAGCGCGTGGATCCGGAGAACCTCCCTGAGTTCCGCAGCGGTGGGACGTTGCGGTGCGTCGGTGACCAACTCGGGGACGAGGGACAGCAGTGCGTACGCGTCTGTCTCGCGGGTTCGAGGAGCTGTCGAGTTCCAGCGCCGAAGAAGGTACGCCTGAGCGAACTGCAGGAGGGACGGCCCGGAGGGTTGCCGTGCGCGCTTCGACACCGGGAGACCGGTGGCGAGGTCGAACTCCTCCCCCACCTTGGTCGCCTGCCGCAAGTCGGATATGAAGGCGTTGGCCAGGCCCTTGGTCCGGAAGCTTTTCGACCTCTCCTTGCCGGCCACTCGCCAGCGAGCGATGTAGGTGGGTGCACTTCTATTGGAGCGCTGCTGGACGTAGCCCAGTTTCACGTCGTACGTGGTGCTCATCTCGGCTCCCGTCGTGAGTCGAGCCAGGCCATGAGATCGCTCCGCCAGACGCGGAGTTCGAGGTTGGGCAGTTGGACGCAGACCGGTGCGCGGCCAAGCTGACGCCAGCGGTAGAAGGTGCGGCGGGACACGCCGCCCAGCTCTTTGAGGACCTGAGGAACGGTCAGCAACTCGTCATGCCTGGTCATTGACCAACTCCGTGTTTCGATCGCAGAAACCGGTGCGACCGCTGTCCGCGGGGCCGGATAGCGTACGGCCACGTCGGATCTTGCGGTGGACGCCTTGTGCGCTGTCCGGCTCATGGGTGGTGTTGTCGTGGCGCAGGAGCCCGCTTGGGGTGCGATTGGGGTGGTTCACACTGCCACGTAGGTGAATGCGTCGACGGGGCCTGCCGGTTCTGCGGATGTGGCTGGCCCGGCAGTCGTCAGTCCGGCCGTTGAGCCGGTCGGTCGTCTCCATGGCGGCGCGGGAATGGGCAAGGTTCTCCAAGGTACGCGTCTTTCCTCTCCAGTGATCTACTCTGGCCTCGACTCGTCGGGTGTCCTGACGGACGTATGGCACGGTGATCACCGCGTGGTAGTGATCGCCGGACGGCTGAGGCACGGGCTATGGACCCTCACCTCTGGCCGCGTCGTCAAGTCCAGCGATTTGGTGCGCTCACGTGTCACGGCAGCTCAGCGCTGGTCCAACCGTCGGGCGGATAAGCGGCGAGGAGTGGGACATCGGCGGCTTGCGGAGGATCAGCAGATCTTCGCGCGCGGTGGCATGGATCGGCAGTCCACGCGCCCAACCCATACATGCTTCGACCAGTTCGAAGAACTGGAGCTGGGAGATGACATCCTGCGCCGGGCGGCCAAATATTTAGCCGGCGAGACCAACTGGTCAGCGCTTCCAGTTCGTCGTCGACCACGCGGGCGCCTTCGGCGTCAAGCGGCAGGCGCACATGCGCAGAGCGCCGCCTCAACGTGAATGAACGCCCCCGCCAGGATCGGTTGACCTGAGCCACGGCAACTCTCCCCAGCCCGGAGCGGCTCGCAATGACGCTGGATCGATGGCCTTGTGAAGCACCGCCCAAATGTTGATCAAGCCATGTCGCCAGGGATGCTGGGCTGCGGGACCCAGACACGCAGGAGGTTCACAGTGGCTCCGTTCTGATCTCCTCACCCGGAACGGATAGCCCATGATCCGTCGCATCGCCCTGTCAGCCGCCGCTCTCGCCGTCCTGCTGGCTCCCTCACCGGCCAAGGCCCAGACCTCGGACGGCTGGCATGATGACGCCGGCTGGGGATCGGTCAGCGTCTCGGCCGACCGCCATCGCATCACCGTCTGTGACCTAAGCAACGACGGCCGTGCCGTCCGGGTCGAATACGCCACCTCCTACCTGCAGACATGGACCATCGTCGACTCCAACGGCGCTCGCTGGGGCTGCAAAACCGACTCCACCTTCTTCAGCCGCATCACCGCCTTCAAGCTCTATGAAGGTCGTAGGTACGGCTCCTGCCGCCCCTCCACCTGGATCTCACGATCCGGCCTTGGGTAAGCCGGGCCAGTCTGCAATCTTGCGCGAGCGGCCGGGCAGTCTATGCGCTCCTTCTTCGGCGTCGTCCTGCCACGATCTGCGCGGCCGTCAGCCCGCACATGTGTTCCACATACCACCGGCGACTGTTTGCGGCTTTCCGACCATCCCACTCCTTGAGGTCCTGATTTGAGATATTGAGAGGAGCCGCCACTTTGATCGGCCGGTAGGTGGCACGCCAGATCTGCGGGTCACGCTCATAGGTGGGGTTCCAGTACGTGTAGTCGCCGCCAATGACTGCCTCGGGATCGAGATCGATGTGGAGGCAACCGCGATCGAACAGGTACACCTTGATCACGTCCCGGCCGCACTCGCGGCAGTACGCTCGTCGGGCGCTCATGTCGCGTTACCAGCGTGTGCGGGGTGCGCTCCCAACAGATGAAAGACCGACCGCATCATGGAGGAGTGCGGCGGCGGCACTTGCGGGCATGTGGGCCATATCACTGCCGCACCTGCCACGGGTCCGGGGCCGAAGGGGGCACATCTCCGGTTCGAGAGTTCGTTGTGCCCTAGATCGCCACGCCCAGCTTGCGCTGCGCATTGCACGGCACAAGTGGCGTGCCCGGGTTGAGGTCGCCCATGTCCGGCACCGCAGCCGCGTCCCCCACATCGTTGATCGATACGTACACCAGGACGGTGCCGTTGACTTACGGGGCCCCCTCCGAGCCTGTAGGTGTGCGGGCTATTGATCCTCTTGCCGTGCTCATTGACCATGAGCGATGTCCCTGCCGACACACCTGTGAGGCTGGTCTGCCAGACCGTGAAGGGCCTGGCAACCTGCAGTCCCCCACCCGCCGTCGGCGATACCTGCCGCTGGGAGCTGGGAAGGCTCAACGGGACCATCGACTCTCGCGTGGCCTGTCGCAGACGCATCTTCCCCCAGGACAGCCCAAACATTGCGGCGTCCGGCATCGCAGGTGTAGGTGCCCCAGGCAGTGGCGTACTCCGCCACGATGCCCAGGCCGCGACCTGTCTCCGAGGCGAAGGCCGGCGGATGCGGCTGCGGCAAGGGGGACATGTCCAGGGTGCCGGGATCGATGACCTCCAGCAGGAGGAAGGGGCGGCCGCGGCTGACGCGTACCACCACCGATTCACGACCCAGGCCGTGTGCCGGGTGGATGACGGCGTTGGTGAGCAGTTCGCTGGCCACCTGGAGGAGCGAAGGGAGCAACGGATCGTCCTTGCCAATCCACTGGGTGAGGACATGTCGCCCGTGGCGAGGTGCCCTCGCGTTACGAGGCAGGGTGATCTGCGAAATCAGCATCATCGCTGTCGGCGGGCGAGATTCCTGCACCGGCACGGGTGCGGTTTCCGTTGGCATGGATATCACCGACCATCTGGAGGGCTTGGCCCCGAGGTCCACAAGATCGACTCTTCTTGTGAACCCAAGTTCGCCTAGTTCGTTGAAGACACTCCCCAGACTGGCCCCCGCCAGTTACTTTGAGTAGTCAACAGGCGACACAGTTGCTACACACATCGGGTTCACGGATGTGTGTGTACTTGTGAACATGAGGGTGATGCGTCCATGGCCGCAAGCGAGCTCGACCCAGGAGCCAGTCCTCTCGCTCTCTTCGGGGCCGAACTGAGGAGGCTGCGGGACGAAAGAGGCGTAACGCAAGAAGAGATCGCGGACTACGCCCATGTCAGCAAGAGCCTGGTCAGCCAGATCGAGAACGCCAAGCGCACACCGCAGCGCGACTTCACCGAGCAGGTAGAGAGCCTTCTCGGCCTCAAGGGAGACCTGCTCCGCCTCTTGCCCCTCGTAATCAAGTCAGGACCGACCTGGTTCCGTCAGTGGCCAAAGATCGAGGCCGATGCTCATACCCTGCGCACGTGGCAACCCCTCGTGGTTCCCGGACTGCTTCAGACGCGCAACTATGCTCGCGCGATCCTGAGCGGGCAGCCAGGCATCAGCAACGAACGCGTCGACGAAGAAGCTGAGGCACGCCTCGCCAGGCAGGTGGTGTTCGACCGTCCCGAGCCACCCATGTACGCGGCGGTCATCGACGAAGGAGTCCTCCTGCGCCCCATCGGAGGAGCCGAGGTGATGCGACAGCAGCTCGACCACCTCCTCAAACTGCTGGCTCACCCCTGCATCACCCTGCAGATCGTTCCGATGGGTGGCCCGAGCCGACGCCCAAGGTCGCTGTGGCGATCCGGGCGATCTACCGAGGCAAGCGGCAGGTGCCGTTACCGGTCCGAGTGCGTGATGAACTGGGCGAAGTCTTCGCCGATGAGACGTTCGCAGGCGCCTTCGGCAAGGAGGGCCGGCCGGGCTGGTCGCCGGGACGCCTGGCGTTGATCACAGTGTTGCAGCGGGTGGGCCGGCACGACGGCGGCCAGCACTGCGAGCAAGGGGCCGGTCGGGGGTTAGGACGAAGCGGTGAACCCGGCGTTGGCCGCCCTCTCCAGGGCTGCGGAAACGTCTGACAGACGGCTCTAGAACTCCGCGCCAAGGTACTTGACCACCGCTGCCACACGCCGGTGCACGTCCGGCGCGTTCTCCAGGCCAAGCTTGTGGAAAATCGTGTTCACGTTCTTCTCGACCGCGGACACCGACAGGTGAAGCGACTGCGCGATGCCAGCGTTCGACCTGCCGAGGGCCATCTCCCCGAGCACCTCCCGCTCCCGCGGAGTCAGCCCCCCGGCGGCCGGACGGGTGCGCCTGACCCGGCGCCGCACCAGCGCGTCGACCACCTGCGGCTCGACGACCGAACCGCCCGCGGTGACCGCGCCGATCGCGCCGAGCAGGTCGTCGAGGTTGCCGATCCGGTCCTTCAGCAGGTACGCGAGCCCCTCACTGCCGTGCCTGAACAGCTCGAAGGCGAACAGCGCGTCCCGGTACTGCGACAGCACCACCACTCCGGTCCCGGGGTGCTCGGCGCGTACGCGATGGGCCGCGTCGATGCCTTCGAACCCCTCGCGGAAGGACGCTCCCGGCATGCGGATGTCGGTCACGATCACGTCGGGCTCGAACCGGCGCACGGCGTCGAGGAGCTCGTCGGCGTTGATGGTCGCCGCGACGACCCTGACCTTGCCGGAGGTCTCGAGCAACTGCCGAAGGCCCTCCCTGACCAGGTAGTGGTCGTCGGCGAGCACCGCCCGCACCTGGTCAGCCATCGACCGGTATCCAGGCGTTCACCCTGGTGCCCTCCCCCGGAGCGCTGATCGTCTCAAGATTCCCGCCGAGCGCGCTGAGCCGGTCGGCCAGAGGTCCGAGCCCGCGACGCGTCGCGGCCGCCGGGTCAAAGCCCTTGCCGTCGTCGGCCACCTCCAGGAGCAGGTCCCCGTCGCGCAGTCCGAGCCGTATTTCGATCCGGGAGGCGGCGGCGTGCTTGAGGGCGTTGGCGAGCGCCTCGCCGACCGTGAAGTATGCCGCCCCTTCCACGTCGTCGCAGAAGCGCCGCCCGCGCAGCTCGTCGTCGACGGTGAGCCCGACGTCGACTGGCAGGCGGTCGCAGCGTTCCTCCACCGCCTCGACCAGGCCGCCCTGGGTGAGAACCGTCGGGTGGATGCCCGCGGCCAGCTCTCTCAGGTCTTCGAGCGTGGCCCGCGCCTGCGCGCGCAGTTGCGCCAGGGTCTCGGCGCGAGGGGCGGTCCGGGCCAGTTCGAGCCCCGCGATGAGGGCCACAAGCTGTTGTTGTACGCCGTCGTGGATGTTGCGTTCGATCCGCCGGCGTTCGGTCTCCTGGGCGTGGACCAGGCGTGCGGCCAGACGGGTGGCGCGCAGGGCCAGGCCCGCCTGGGCCGCCAGGGCGGTGAGCAGCGTGTGGTCCCGGTCGGTGAGCCTGCCCTCGATCTTGGGGCCGCACGACAGCCGTCCCACCACCCGACCTTCGCTCGTGATCGCGACGGTTCGCTCCGGTGGGCTCGTGACGGCGCCCGCGTTCGCCTCCGTGCCGTCCTCCAGGCGTACGGCGATCCACTGGGTGCCGAGGGCGGAGCGGGCGACGTGCGCGAGGTGCCGCAACTGGCTGCCCGGCTCCGACATGGCGTCCAGCGCCGCACTCATCTGGACCAGGACATGTGCCGCCGTGGGGCGTACGCCGAACACCAGCCGGTCGGCGAGCGCTTCCAGCCGCGCCCGTACCGGCTGAAAGACAAGCGTGACCAGGACGGTCAGGACGACCGTGATCGCGACCGGCAGCCGCTCCCCGGCGACGACGCCGAGCCCGGTCGCGACGCCGGCGTAGACCAGCGCGATCGCGGACCACAGCAGGCCGTAGGCCAGCGACCCGCGGATCACCAGCCGGATGTCGAGCAGGTTGTACCGCACGACGGCCACGCCGATGGCCGCGGGTACCGCCCCGAGAACGGACAGCACGACGAGCCCGCTGAGATCCGGCGCGACGAGCCGGTGATCGATGCCGAGCGCGAGCAGGAACCCGGTCCCGTTCAGGAGGAAACCCGCCGTCATCCATCGCAACTGCCGCCTTTCGGACGGCGCGGCGCCCCGCCAGCGCGTGATGAGCGCGCCGAGCGCACCCGCCGCGGCTACCGGCATCAGCAGCGACCCCACTGTGGCCGCCGCCGCAGCCAGCGACCCCGCGACGCCGGGTAACGCGAGCGGGTTGGCCACAGGCACGTCCTCATCCACGAGGCCGGGCGCGAACAGGACGCCGAACGTGTGCAGCGCGATGCACGCGGTGCCTGCCCAGGCGAGCGGCCGCCACCGCGGCGAAGGCAGTCGGCCATCAGGGAAGAGCAGCGGGACGAAGATCCATACGAGCCCGTAGTGCACGCCGAACAGCGCCGCCGCCGCGACGCCGGGGCCAGGCACGTCCTGCCCCGTCCGTACGTGATGCAGGAGAGCACCCACACCCAGGCCGCCGAGGCCGAAGCACAGGGCGGCGCCGAGCAGCAGCCAGCCGTAAGGGTTGGTGGGCCGCCGGACGGCGATCAGCCGGCCAAGGACGGGCAGGGGCAACCCGATCGCCACGAAGAACCACTGGGACAGAGGCACCGGGAACCCGGTCTCGAGCATGGCGCCCACGAGTGTGCCCAGCCCGGCCGTGACTGCCATCGCGCCGGCCAGCAGCCGCACACGGGAGGTCACCACGGGAACATCACGCGAAGGGGCGAAGGGGCGAAGGGGGCATCGCCATCGATGACCGCCTCCTCGGACCTGCGAACACGACTCGCAGGCCAGCGTAGCGCTGTCAGGAGCGCAGCTCGTCCGCCCGTCGGCGCCGCCGATCGAATGCCCGTCACGACGTCGCAGCATGCCAGCTCCGCGGGCGGGGTTTCCTGTGGTTAACCGCACACTTTCTCCGGCTGGCCGCACTCATCTCACGCGGTGGCCGGCACCCTTCGGCGCCGAGGCTCGCCTGGCTAGCTTCGTCGGCTGGAGGTGGACCTCGTGACAACCACGATTGATCAACACGCAGCGCACGGCCGGCGTCGCCGCAGGCGACGCGCCCTGATCGTACTCGCCGCCGTCGCGGCGGCGGCGCCGCTAGCGGGTCTGCTCGCGCCGCGCGGCCTGCGACTCGGCCCCGAGAGCACGGGCGACGCCGCGCTGGCGCGGGTCGTACGGGAGGCGGCCTGGCCGTCGGCGGGACACCACGCGCTCGCCGTCGCCCTCATCGACAAAGGCGTCGTACGGACCGCCGGCGTGGGGACGACCGACGCGCCCGGCGGCAGGCCGGTGGACGACCGGACGCCGTTTGAGTTCGGCTCGGTCACCAAGACGATGACCGCGATGATCTTCGCCGACATGGTGAAGAAGGGGGAGCTCACGCCGCGGACTACGGTCGGCGAAATCTTCCCCGGCCGATCGTTCCGCGATCCCAGCGTCGCGAATACTTCGCTGGAGGAGCTGGCCGGTCATCGCTCGGGCATCCCCAGCGTCCCGGCCTCGGTCACCAGCGCCGCCGTCCTCGGCAGCCTGGTCGGCGGCAACCCGTACGGCGGGTGGAGCGCGCGCGACGTCGTGGACGACGCCGCCGCATCGGTGGCGACCGGCCGTGGCGAGATCGCCTACTCCAACCTCGGCTTCGCGCTGCTCGGACAGGCCCTGGCCGCCAAGGCGGGCGACACCTACGACGGCCTGCTCCGGCGGCGCCTTCTCGAACCCTTGGGCATGCGCGACACCGTCCTCGTCAGCGACCCGCACTCCCTGCCGCGCGGCCACGCCACCGGCCATCTCACCTCGGGCCACGACGCCCTGCCCTGGGCCAGCGACGGGTACGCCCCGACCGGTGCGGGCGGCTGGAGCACCAGCGCCGACCTGGCCCGCTTCGTCGCGGCCGTGCTCGACGGCACCGCCCCCGGCACGGACGCCACCCGCCCTCGCTGGCACCTCGCCGAGCACGACAGCGTCGGGTACGGCTGGCGCACCACGAACGGCGTGACCTGGCACGACGGCCACACCGCGGGTTTCTCCAGCTACGTGGGGCTCGACCGCACGTCGGGACGCGGCGTGGTCGTCCTCGGCGACACCTCCGCGGCCGTCGACTACATCGGGCTCCGCCTGCTCGGCAAGGACAGGCCGTCCGAGCGGGACCTGCTGACCGGCGAGCTCCCCGTTCTGGCGTCGACCCTCCTGTGTCTCGTCGCAGCGGCCCGCACGCTGGAGATCGCCGCTCGGCGCCCGGGCCGCCGCCTGCTCCCCGTCCCGGACCGGCTGAAGATCGTCTCGATGGCGTGGCGTGCCATCGTGCTGCTGGCGGCCTCCTGGACGTTCGGCACCTGGAACATTCTCTGGCCGCCGTTGTGGCCGGCTGTGGCGGCCCTCGTTGCCGCCGGCGTCGCCGTCGCCGGCCCCCGCTGGGTCCGGCTGCCGGTCGCCCGCGGCCCACGTCCCCGCCTGCGCTGGGCCACCACCATGGCCTCTGTACTGCTGTGGGCGGCGGTCGCGGCGGTCGTCGTCATTGCATGGGCCGCCCGTTGAAGCGTTCCAGAGAACTTGACCGGCTCAGCGAGGCCGATGCGACCGCGGGCGTACTCGGGGCCATGCGAAAGTCGCACGTGAGGCTGGACGTTCGGCCGAAGCGGGCGCTCCGGGGCGATCGAGAGCATGGCGGCATGAAGGTAAAGATCACTCATGCTGTCACCGCGGGCCTGCTCACCCTCCTCGCCGCCGCGCCCGCCCAGGCGGCTGTGGTAACGAGGGCCGAGCCCGTTCGGAGCGTGGCGCTGCCCGCGCCGACCGGATCCCAGGCGGTGGGGACGGTCAGCCTGCACCTGGTCGACCGGAGCCGCCCTGACCCCTGGATGCCCACGGAGAAGGCCAGGGAGCTCATGGTCTCGCTGTGGTATCCCGCCGAGAAGGCCGCCGGCCGGCCCGCGCCCTACATGACGGACGAAGAGGCCACGGCCATGCTCAAGGGACAGAAGGTCACGGGCGTCCCGAGCAAGACGGTCAGCGGTATCAGGACCCACGCCGTGACCGGGGCCCAGCCCGCCGGCCGCGACGGCACGCTGCCCCTGGTGGTGCTCTCCCCCGGGTTCACCATGCCGCGCTCGTCGCTGACCGGCCTCGCGGAGGAGCTGGCCAGCCGAGGGTACGTGGTCGTCGGCATCGACCACGTGCACGAGTCGTACGGCACCACGCTCCCCGGCGGCCGGCTGGCCTCCTGCGCCGCGTGCCCGGAGCAGGAGGCCGACGCCTGGGCCTTCGGCGACAAAGCGGTCAAGGGACGGCAGGCGGACGTGTCGTTCGTGCTCGACCGCCTGCTCGGACGCCATCCCGTCTGGAAGGGCGCCAGACTCGTCGACCGCTCCCGCATCGGCATGGCCGGGCACTCGCTGGGCGGATCGAGTGCGTCGTGGACCATGGTCAAGGACTCGCGCGTACGCGCCGGGGTCGACATGGACGGCACCTTCTTCGTGCCCGTCCCCGACAAGGGCCTGCGGCGACCGTTCATGCTGATGGGGGCGGGCCAGGTGCACGAGCCGGGCGGCAAGGACTTCACCTGGGGCCGCGACTGGGCGCGCATGACGGGCTGGAAACGCTGGCTCACGATCCAGGGCGGCGACCACGCATCCTTCACCGACTACACGCTGCTGACCAAGCATTCGGCGAGGGATCTGCAGGTCTCCCGGGCGTACGTGGTCGCCTTCATGGACCGGCACCTGCGCGGTCGCGACCAGCGCCTCCTGGACGGCACCTCCGACGCGTTCCCCGAGGTCAAGTTCTGGCAGTGACCCGCCAGCGCCGACAATCATGACGGACAGCCAAACTGACTCATCACGTGGGACGCCAGGGCCAGGTGCGGCCTTGACATGACGCACCGGGCGCCCTACCTGCACCAGGGCTGGAATGACGCTGCACCAACATCACACAGCTGCACCGCGAAATCACCGCGCAGGGTTTCCGCGGCAGCTACACCACCGTCTACCCCTACCTGGTCGCCTTCAAAGGCAAGACGGCACCGCCCGCCGTCCAGACCCCGCCGAAGGTCCGCCACATCACCAGTTGGATCCGCCGCCGCCCCGAAAAGCTTGATGCCGGCGAGCAGGTCAGGCTCAATGAGGTGCGTGCGGCTTGCCCAGATCTGCACGCGCTGCGCGGCCACATCGAACCGTCGGAATGGCTCAACCACCTTGATAGCCCGGCAAGCAGCACCCGCGCCGCTTTGCGTCCCGCCGTGAGGTGGACTGCCGGTCTGACCGATGCCACGCCGGGACGGGGAGCCGACGGACAAGCGGGTGGCGTTCTCGGGCTGTTTCGCGCGAGACCTCGTACGACAGCTCCACGGTGCAGGCAGCGGTGCTGGGACGGCATCCCCCATGTGCCGTCCCCGCGCTGGACCGCCCCGGCCACCGGCCAGAGAACCAACATAGTGACGTTCTGGATCTGGCCGGTCGTCCTCCTGCTGGTCACGTGGGAGGCCACCGCTCTTCAGGAGAACTCTGCCGTACGGTGGCGGCTGTACTCGCGCCGGAACTTCGCGGGTGATGTGCCACAGGCAGAAGTGAACACGCTGTAGAACCGGCTGACTGAACCGAAGCCGACTGTGGACGCGATGTCATTGATCGGTAAGTCGGTGATGATCAGCAGTCGGCGGGCCTCCGCAAGGCGGTGCTTGGTGAGGTATTCGACCATGGTTGTGCGGACCACCTTGCGGAACTGGGCCATCGCGTAATTGGGGTGCAGGTGCGCGGCGCCGGCGATGTCGGCGCTCGTCAATGGCTCGCGGAAGTGTTCGGCGATGTGCCGCACCATGGCGATGACGTGCTGTAGCGCCGGTTCGCCTCCGGCGTACCGGGGCACTGGTTCGCCCATGCTCGTCAGAGCGAGCCGGCGGACCCTGGCTTCGATCTCCAGCAGTGCGATCCGATGGCGTTCGCGCTGGTCGGTGGCCAGGTCGTCGGCCCACTGGGCAAAGGTCACGGGATCGGTAGGCAAGATGGCCGACGGTGCGGAGACCAGGGGTGCACCGGATAGAAGGCGCCTGACGAGCGTGGCGGGCAGTCGCCAGCCCAGGAAGGTCGTGAACGGCACGTGGAGCCAGTGGACGGACGTCGCCGAGTTCGCCACCAGCTGGTGCGGTACCGCGGCCCAGAACACTGCCAGGCTTCCAGGGCCGATCTCGACGGGCGTGCCACCGAACAGGTAGAGCATGGTGCCGCCCTCGATCACCAGATTGATCTCCAGGTCGTCGTGCTGGTGGGGGGAGCCCATGACCACCGGTCGGCCACCCCATCCGGTGAGACTCGGCGGTTCAAGGCTGGACATGAGAATCCAAGAAATTTTCACTCTCTTAGATGAAGCGTTCGTGGATTCTAGGCTTCTATCGTCGTGACAGTCCACGCGGGCCGCCTGCAGCCACTGCTGACACCTCACCGACCGCGGGTCCGCGGGGCAGGAAACATGACCATTGCTCTGACGGCATGACAAGGAACTTTCATGACCTTCTCTTTAGGCATCGTCGGCGCCGGGCAGTTCGCTGGCCAGTTCGCCAAGCTATGGCGGCTCCACCCGGGCGTCGGCGACATCTGGGCCACCGACCTGGTCCCGGACCGGGCCGCCCGACTGGTCGCCGACTACGACCTTGCCGGGACCATGCCGTCCTTCGAGGCCTTGCTCAACTCAGACGTCGACGCGGTCGCCATCTTCACCCAGCGCTGGACCCATGGGCCGCTGACCGTCCAGGCGCTACGGGCCGGTAAGCACGTGTATGCAGCAGTGCCCATGGCTGTGGCCGAGGAGGAGATCGAAGCCATCATCATGGCCGTCCAAGAGACTGGGCTGATCTACATGATGGGCGAGACCAGCCACTACAACCCGGCGACCGTGTACGCCCGCAATCAGATCGCCGCCAGCAGCTTCGGACGGCTGTTCTACGCAGAAGGCGACTACGTGCACGACATGGACCTCGGCTTCTACGACGCCTACCGGTACAGCGGCGGCGACAACTGGAAGGCGACGGCCAGCTACCCGCCGCTGCTCTATCCCACCCATGCGATCGGCGGCGTGCTCGGCGCCTGGCAGACGCACGCGATCAGCGTGTCGGCGATCGGAGTCGTCGACGATCGCGGGGACGGAGTGTTCGACAAGTCGGTCAGCCAGTTCGGCAACGACTTCTCCAACGCCACCGCGCTGTTCGAAGTCGAGGGCGGAGGATGCTTTCGGACGAACGAGTTCCGGCGAGTCGGCTACCCCTCACACATCCGCGAGTCGCGGTTCCGGTTCTTCGGCACTGAGGGGAGTCTGGAGCAGCTGGCCACAGTGAGCCTGTGGCAGGACAAGAGCGGTGTCACCGACGTCACCGACTACCTTCAACCCAAACCGACCCTGCCCCCTGATGACCCCTCGCTCCAGCACGTTTCCCCCGCCCTCAGAGACGCCTTCACCTCGGGCTCAGCGCCGGTGCACGACCGCTCCCGGCTGCCTGAAGAGTTCACCCACGTCTCCAACGGCCACGAGGGCAGTCACCACTTCCTCGCTGACGACTTCGTACAGGGGGTCGCCACCGGCACCCTGCCCCCGGTCAATGCCTGGGTCGCTGCACGCTACACCTTGCCCGGCATCGTCGCGCACCAGTCCGCCCTCAAAGGTGGCGAGCGGCTGGCAATTCCGGACTTCGGAAACGCCCCCCGGGCGTGAAAGACAGAGGTCCAAGGTGCCTCAAGGGGCACCTTGGACCGGCCTTCGAGGAGGCCGAGTTCCGAAATTAGCGGTAGTGACCTGCGGCTTCTTTGCCTGTCAGCGATCCGTAATGGCCCGGAACTCCTACAGCTCCGGCCAGCGGCCACTCAGTTATCAGTGGGTATGGCGGCGCGGTGCCAGAACCTCGGTTACCTTGGCGATGGCTTCGGCGCCGGGTTTGACGTAGCGCATGGCGGTGCGGGTCGCGCTGGCGACCCGGCTGCTCAGCGTCGCGGACGCGCGCGCGGTGGAGACCTACACCTCACCCGTGCCGCTCTTCGCCTCTGGCACGGAGGCGGCCGAGCATGGCCTGGCCGACCTCGATGCGCCGAGCCTCGAGGCTGTCCGGGCGATCGCCAAGGTCGACCGTAGGCGGGCGGGGCTGACCGGGCGGGGCGAGGCGATCGGAAACGCCCCGACTTCCGAGGCTTTCCGGGCGATCGCCGAGCTCAATCGTAGGCTGGCCGCATTCGTGCAGACCGAGGCGGCGGGCGGCACGCCGCCCGCGGGCGAGCCCGGTATCCCGCCCAGCGAGCAGGGCCCAGCCGTATCTTGACCGCCGACGGAACCGAGCTGCGCACGACGCCGCCCCCGCACGAGACCGCGGCACGGCGTAATCCCGACGATTTCGACGTCGCCGCCTGGCAGCGGCATGCCGGCGACCTGCTGGACACCTGGCTGCGAGAGGAGTTCACCTGGGCGAGCCGGCCGCTCGCCCTGTTCCTCACCGAAGTGAATGCCGTGTTCGACGATGGCCACCGGCTCGCCCTCTGGCAGACCGCCGAGCCATCCACTGCCTTCCGGACCCTGGCGTTACGCTCAGCACCGATGCTCGACGACGCCGAGTACGACATGTTCCATCCCGTCTGGGTGGAGCTGATGGAGGCGCCGTGGCTGCTGGAAGGACGCCTGCTGCACACCCGCACACCCGCTTCGAGATCGACCAGCATGCTTCGCCCACAACGGCGTCAATCTGCTGATCGCGGTTCCGGATCGGCGCACGCCGGACGTGGCGCCGCGGCTCGACCCGGACACGTCTCGTACACGACCGATCAAGGCATCCTCGCCGTCCCGCTGTGGCCGTTCCGGGCACTGTCTGCGATGCGCGCAGGAGCCGACGCGGCCACCGCCCTGCTACTCCTGGCCGGCACCGCAGTGGCAGATTTTGCGGTGCACGAGGCGCGCTGGAGACCTACCAAGGTGTCCCGGGCCGCCCTGTCTGGGATCCACACGACAGCCCGCACGAGCTGACCATCGAGGTGCGCTGGCAGAACACTGACATCGTCACGCAGGGCTGGTCCGTGATGAAGCGGATGTGAGAGCCGCGAGCGATGTCCCCGCCACGTTCTCCGCGACACGATGGCGATTGCGAGCGGTTCTGTACCCAGGAGGGGTGGGACGCATGGGGCGGATAGAGCAGGCGGCACGCTTGCCGCAGGAGTCGGAGGGTGGCGAATGGATCATGGTGTGTGCGGGGGTGGTGCGCGCGAGCACGCACGGAGCACGCAAGCGCTAGACGAAAATTCTAGAACGCATCCGATCCCGCGTAACCGCAGGTCAGAACATGATCAAAGCGCGCCCTGCAGGATTCGAACCTGCGACCGTCGGATTAGAAGTCCGGTGCTCTATCCAGCTGAGCTAAGGGCGCTCCCGCCTTATTGTGCATGATCCGGCGACATGTCACGCACACGTTTTCCTCGTGTCAGGCTGTCAGGCCGATCACACCCCACATGAACAGCGTTCCCAAGGCCTTAGGCGGCAGGGTCGAACCGGTGGCCCGGCAGGGTGTGTGAGCCTCTGGGAGGATATCGGAGGCGGCCAGATGGGGGAGGAAACCGGCGAAAAGACCGAGGTAGGCGCTCCGGGTACGGTCCGAGACGGTGATGGGGGCGTCAGGGGGCGGCGGTGCGTCCAGGAGTTGGAAGGTAGGGGTGCGGCAGCGGGCGTGTCGTAGAGGGGGTGACTGTCCGTGAAGTTGTGAGCGGTTGACTCCCGTTGTTGCGGCCATCGTCGGGGAGGTGTCCGTCTGGTAGGCGGGCTTGGGAGGCTCAGGACGATTGGAGTGTTGGGGGGACGTCTACGTCGGCGTGGGGTGGCCGTGCGGGTGGGTGGAGTGGTGGGGCTCGTGGGCGTCGAGGTGTGACCATCTGACAGCCGGTGATGTGGGTGGGAACGCCGGGGGCGGCGATCAGCATCGGCGGGGTAGGCCGAACGCCTCCGCCAGGGTTTTTGGGGTCGGAGATCGAAGGGCGCCTTGCTGGGCGTCGCTTCAGCGGGGGTGCTGCACCCCGCGCCACAACGCCCTCACCGGGCGCTTGGTGTGGGAGGGGAGGTGGGGAAAAGGTTGGGCGGGGGTGGGGTGGAAGGGTTTAAGCTCTCTTGGCATGGTCGCGACGCTCCTGCATGAGATTCCGTTGCAGGGCGGGGACGTGACTGACGGGGTGGTGCGGGTCGGTGACACCGTGCGTAGACCGGCCAGTACGTCGACGCCCGCCGTGCACGCCCTGCTCCGGCACCTCGAGGCCCGTGGGTTCGCAGGGGCGCCGCGGGTGGTGGGGATGGATGGGCTCGGGCGGGAGATCCTGACGTATCTGCCGGGGACGACCGGGTTGCGGCTGGAGAGCGTGAGTGATGAGGCGCTGGCCGGGCTTGCGGTGCTGCTTCGGGAATTTCATGACGCGACGGTCGGGTTTCCGCTGTCACCGGAGGGGTGGGAAGGCGGGTCGAATGATGACAAAGCGCCAGAAATCATCGGACACTGTGATTTAACGCCAGAAAACGTGATATTTCGCGGAGGCGGGCCCCACGCGCTGATCGACTTCGATCTTGCCCGGCCCACCACGCGACTCTTCGACATCGTCACCACGCTGCGCCACTGGGCCCCCATCGCCGACCCCGTGGACCGGTCCCCGTTGCTGCGCAACCTCGACGTGGGCGAGCGGCTGAGGCTGTTCTGCGACGCGTACGGCGTGCCGCCCCGCGACCGCCGCCGCCTCCTCGAACTGGCCAGGCTCCGCTTCCACCGCTCCTACGACGTCATGCGCACCCGCGCCTCGGCGGGCGGCAACTGGGCGAAGATGTGGGCGGGCGGCGCCGGCGAGCGCATCCGCCGTGCGGCCGCCTGGCTGGACGCGCACGAGGACGAGCTCCATGCCCGCCTGGTGTGACCCGCTCGGGCTTGCCCTCGGCGTGGCCCTCGACCGGCTGATCGCCGACCCGCAGAGCGCCGCCCACCCGGTCGCCGTCTTCGGGCGGGTCGCCGCGAAGGTGGAGAAGTCCCTGTACGCGGACAAGAAGGCGCACGGGGTGGCACATGTCGCCATCTGTGTCGGCGGCGCGACCGCGCTCGGCGTCTTGGCCCAGCGGGTCCCCCGCGCGCGTACGGTCGTCACGGCCGTCGCCACCTGGGCCGTGCTCGGCGGCACCACGCTGGCCCGCGAGGGCGAGTACATGGCGGACGCCCTCGAAGGTCACCATCTTGAAGGTGACGATCTCGAAGGTGACGATCTCGAAGGTGACGGCCGCAAAGGTGACGGCCGCAAAGGTGACGGTCTCGAACGAGCCAGGGCTCGGCTGCCCCATCTCTGCGGCCGCGACCCCTCACACCTGGAGGCCAAGGAGCTCGCCAGGGCCACCGTCGAGTCGCTGGCCGAGAACACCTCCGACGCCGTCGTGGCCCCGCTCTTCTGGGGCGCCGTGGCGGGGGTGCCGGGGCTGCTGGCGTACCGGGCGATCAACACGCTGGACGCCATGGTCGGCCACCGCTCCCCCCGCTACGAACGGTTCGGCTGGGCGGCGGCCAGGCTCGACGACGTGGCGAACTACGTACCGGCGAGGCTGACGGGGCTGCTCACGGTGCTGACCGGGCCGGACCCCGGCCGCGCGCTGGCGGTGCTCAGGCGGGACGGCCACCGGCACCCCAGCCCGAACGCCGGCAGGTGCGAGGCCGCCTTCGCCGGGGCGCTCGGCGTCACCCTGGGCGGCACGAACGTCTACCAGGGCAGGACCGAGCACCGCCCGACCATGGGCGACGGGCCCGAGCCCGACGTCAAGGACATCCGCCGTGCGGTACGCCTTACGCGCGCCGTCAGCCTGGCCGCCGCCGGGGCGGCCGTGCTGACGGCGTGGGCCCTGCGAAATCGCCGCAAATAGGCCATGGGGAGGATTGCGGACGGGCGCGCAATTGCGCGGTAATCAGCTATTGATTGCTTTTCACATGACGCGGTTGAGGTTGAGCACCAGCCAGACCACGAATATCGCGAGCAGCGTGATGCCGATCATCGACTTCGCGGCGTTGTTCGCGACGACCTTCCTGGCTGTGACCTGCTTGGCGCTCTGCTTCCACACCTGACGCATGATGATCATCGTCTGGAAGCGCCGGCCGAGGGCGAACACGGCGAGGGCGATGATGATGAACAGAATGACGCGACCGTCTGCAGGTTCCACGGAGATCCCCCCTGTGGGCCGTGATGCCGATCAATCCCCCGAGACATTTGAGGAATCAGAATACTCGGACGGACGCCGTTTGTAATTTGAATTATGGTCCGAGATCCACAACGATTGGGGCATGGTCGGAAGGGCCCTTGCCCTTGCGGGCCTCGCGGTCGACGTACGCCGACCGCACCCGCCCGGCGACGTCCGCGCTCGCGTAGACCAGGTCGATGCGCATCCCCTTGTTCTGGTGGAACATCCCGGCCCGGTAATCCCAGTACGTGAACGGGTGCGGCCCCTTCATCGGCGTCGGCACCACGTCGCGCAGCCCGAGCTCCCGCAGGTCGGCGAGGGCCCGGCGTTCGGCCGGGGTGACGTGGGTGGCGCCGACGAACAGCGCGGGGTCCCATACGTCGGCGTCCGTGGGGGCAACGTTGTAGTCGCCGCACGCGACCAGCGGCATGGCCGTCTCGGCCGCCAGCGCGTCCCGGAGCGCCGCGAACCAGGCGAGTTTGTACGCGTAGTGCGGGGAGTCCACGGTGCGGCCGTTCGGCGCGTACAGGGACCAGACGCGCAGTCCCCCGCAGGTGGCGGCCATGGCGCGGGCCTCCGGGGCCACGGCTTCGACGCCGGTCGGCTCACCGGGGAAGCCGAGGGTCACGTCGTCGAGGCCGACCCTGGACAGGAGGGCCACGCCGTTCCACCGGCCGTCGCCGTGGGCCGCGGCGGCGTACCCCAGCTCTCCTACCTCCGCCGCGGGGAACGCCTGGGCGGAGCATTTGGTCTCCTGGAGGCAGAGGACGTCCGGTTTCGCCTCGGCGAGCCATTCGAGCAGGCGGGGCAGCCGGGCCTTGACGGAGTTCACGTTCCACGTGGCTAGGCGCATCTCTCCAGCCTGCCATCATTTTTAAGATCCATTTTTTACGCTTGCGGCGGGCCGTCCACGCCCGCACGTGGTGCTCTCCCTTCAGTTTTTACGCTTACGGCGGGCAACCCACCCCCCGCACGTGGCCGGGCTCTGTCCAGGGAGACGGTCACGAGGTGTGCGGGGCCGGGCGCCGTTACGCCGCCTTCTGGGCCGCCGGATGGGAAAACCCCTGACCGTCGGACGAAATCCCGGAAGACCCGGGACCAGGGGGCGGCGGGTGCGTGGATCCGAGCCTGAAGCTATGCATTCCTTTGGGCTTTCGACCGGGCGGTTCGCGGTACGAGTGCATCAGCGTCCGACCGGCCGGATGGCGGTCTGCCCTTCTTCCGCGATCCGGCCGGGCGGCCTCTCTCGCTTCACTTCTGGGGAGAAATCATGATGGACGAGTCAGAGTTTTCCGAACCGCTCACGCGAGACCTGTGCGGCACCATGCCCGTGCACCGCCGGCTGCTCAACGAGAGCATGTCCTACCGCGCGCGGCGGGCGTCCATCGAGAACCAGGCCACGCAGTACAGGCTCGGCACCCGCCTGGTCAGCCGCGTCGGCGTGGTCAGCATCCCCGTCGTCGTGCACGTCGTCCACAACCCGGCCCGCCCCGAGCAGAACATCGGCGCCGACCAGATCCACAGCCAGATCGAGATCCTCAACCAGGACTTCCGGGCCGCCAACCCCGACGTGACGAAGGTGCCGCCCGTCTGGAAGTCGCTGGTGGCGGACACGATGATCGAGTTCCATCTCGCGACCCGCGGCCCGAACGGCGAGCCGACGGACGGGATCGTCCGCGTGGAGACCCAGCGGATGGGCTTCACCCACGACGACCTGGTGAAGTCGAGCGCCACCGGCGGCGCGGCCCCGTGGCCCAGCGACCAGTACCTCAACATCTGGGTGTGCCAGCTGACGGGCGGGCTGCTCGGCTACGCGCAGTTCCCCGGCGGGCCGCCGGACACGGACGGCGTCGTCATCCGCCACTCCGCCTTCGGCAGCACGGGCACCGCGGCGCCGCCGTTCCACCTGGGCCGGACCACGACGCACGAGGTCGGCCACTGGCTGAACCTCTTCCACATCTGGGGGGACGACGGCGAGGGGTGCAGCGGTGACGACAAGGTGGCCGACACCCCGAACCAAGCGGGCAACAACACCGGAATACCGATATTTCCCCATATCTCGTGCAACAACGGCCCCAACGGCGACATGTTCGTGAACTACATGGACTACACCGACGACGCCGGCATGATGATGTTCACCAGCGGCCAGTCGACGCGGATGAACGCCTGCCTGGAGGGCCCGCGGGCGTCCTTCCTGGTCCCGCAGCTGGCCGCACGGGCCGAGGAGCGCATCCCCGCGGGCGTCGCCGCCCCCGGTGGCACGCGGCTCACCGGCAACGGTTCGCAGCGCGACCTGGAGCAGCTGCTCCAGGAGGTGCTGAAGGACACCCGCGCGGCGCTGAACGTGGTGGCCGGGAACCGCCAGGTCCGATGAGCGTCGTCGTGATGAACGAGGAAGCGCCGGACGTCGTCGGAGCCTGGGCGCACTCCTACGAGGAGGACACCGACGCGGTGGCGGTGTACCGGCCGGACGATTTCGCGTTCCGGCCGTCGCGGCGGCCCCGGCGCGGGATGGAGTTCCACTCCGACGGCACCTTCGTCGAGTGGCTTCCCGGGCCGGACGACCGGCCCAGGAAGATCGTCGGCCGCTGGGAGCGCCAGGGAGCCGACCGGATCCGGATCACCTTTCCCGGCGGTCCGGGGCAGCCGTTCGTCCTGACCGTCGTGTCCCGCGAGAACGACCAGCTGGCCTTCGCGAAATGAGCCATGGAGGGCACCGGTGAACGTGGCCGCCACGGTGAAAAGCCAGGGACCATGCCACACCGCGTCAAGGTCGAGGGCGACCGGTTCCACGGCCGCGTGCCCGAGGGCGCCGAGTACGTCGGGCGCGAGTTCCCCGGTCACCGGCGCAGCCCGTTCGCCAACCCGCACAGCCTGTCGGAGACAGGCTGTCGGGTCTGCGGCGGCCGGGTCCACCGGCGCTCCCAGGTGATCGAGCTCTACCTGGCCCATCTCCGCGAGCACCCCGAGCTCGTCGAGCGGGCCCGCCGCGAGCTGCGCGGCAAGGAGCTGGCCTGCTGGTGCGACCCCGATCAGGAGTGCCACGCGGACGCGCTGCCGGCCGTCGTGGCCGGCGCGGAGCCGTAGCTCACGACCGTTCGACGCCTACGGTGATCTCGTTGCCGAGCCTCCGCCCCATCAGCAGCTCCAGGTCGTCGCCGCTCCAGAACTTCCCCGGGTCGTACCAGTTGGGCCGGCGACCGCCGGGCAGCAGCCCCATCTCCTCGTACGTGACCGCCACCACCTCGGCGCAGTACGCGCTCTCCAGCGTCTCCTCCCGGCGGCGCCGTCGCGGCAGCCGTCCCCTGGCCCAGCGGGCGGCCAGGCGGGCGGTGGAGGGGAACGGGGTGCCGTCGAGCCGGGCCACCGTGCGCAGGGCCGCGTCCTCCATCTCGGGGGTCGCCTCCGGCTCGAGCTGGCGCAGCCAGGGCCGCTGACCGTAGCGGCCGACCCACGTGGTCACCGCGTCGCGCAGGTCGTGCAGCTGCACCCCGCGCTGGTGCGTGCCCGACCACAGGTCGAGCAGCGACTTGCCCAGCTCGGCGTGCCACATCATCGGCGGCAGGTCCTCCACCACGATCGCCATGCCCACGTGGTTGACCGGGCTGTTGGTCATCGTCTGGATGGCACGGTCGGGCACCGAGCGCCCGCGGAAAATCCACAGATCGCCGGTCCTCGTCACCCTTACGGCCTCGTCGAGAGTCAGCACACCGTTAGCCTAGGCACATGCGCTGGTGGAAGATGCTCGGTCTGGCGGGAATCATGGGCGTCGCGGCCACGGGAGTGGTGATCGCGCGTGCCGAGCGCCGCCGCCGGGCCTACACGCCCGAGGAGATCAAGGCCCGGCTGCGCGAAAGGGTCGTCGAGGGAGCGCCGCCTCACGAGTGAGGCCATGAACTCGAGGGAGCGCCGCGGCGGCATCGAGGGCGACCGAGACCGCCTCACGAAGTGAGGCCATGAACACGAGGGAGCGCCGCCTCACGAGTGAGGCTGCGAACACAGCAATCAGGCCGAAGGGCGGAGGTCGTAGACGAAGACCACGTCCGGGTAGGCCGGGTTGTCGTTGTAGCCCTGCACGGCGCCCTGGTAGGCCCGCTGGTAGTTGACCACCCACGGGATCGCCGCGGCCGCCCGCTGGTCGAGCACCCGCTTCGTGGCCTGCTCGTACGCCCGCTGCGCCGCCGTCCTGTCGGTCACGGTCAGCTCCGGCACGGTGTCGAGCAGTTCGTCCAGGCCCGGGTCGCGCAGGTAGGTGAGGTTGAACACGGGCGGGTTCGCGCTGTGGAAGACGTTGCCGAAGTAGGAGTAGCCGTCGGCGTAGTCGGGCCACCAGTACATGACGAAGATGTCCTGGCCGCGCTTCTTGCCCTGCTCCCACTGGGCGGTCCAGGGCATCGCCCGGGCGTCGATCGTCACGTTGAGCGGCTTGAGGGCGGCGGTGAGCTTCGTGGCGAGCAGGTGCCAGTCGGTGTCGCCCTCCCCGTACGTCAGCCGCAGCCGGAGCGGCCGCCCGCCGGGGCCGTACCCCGCCCTGTTCAGCAGCAGCGCCGCGCCCTCCAGGTCCTGCCGGGGCCTGCGGCCCGGCACGTACCCCATGAGCCCTTCGGGGATGATGCCGCTGGCCGGTGAGACCGCGCCCTTCAGGTCCTCGATCAGGTCCTGGTAGTCGATGGCCTTCTGCACCGCGCGGCGCACGCGGATGTCCTTCATGGGGCCGTTCGCGGTGTTGAACAGCAGCATCGCCGTCTGGAACGACGCCCGCTCGGAGGTGCGCACGCCGGGCGCGCTCGAGGCGGCGGCGAACAGGCGCGGGTTCAGCCGCGCCACGAAGCTCACCTCGCCGCGCTGCAGCAGCCGCCACGCCCTGTCGGGATCGGGCACGACGCGGAACTTCACCGTGTTGTAGTGCGGCCGGCCCCACCCTCCCCAGTACTTGTCGTACGCGCTGAGCGTGAGCTCCTCCTCCTTGCCCTTCTGCCATTTCGTCACCGTGTACGGCCCCGAGCCCGCGTCCCTGCCCGACGCGAAGAACTTCCCGAGGTCGGGCGCGGCCTGCGTGTCGTAGATGTAGGCCGCGTACGTGGAGGAGGCCACCAGGTCCAGCGGGACGGGGTACTTCAGCGCGAACGTCACCGTCGTGGGGCCGTCGACCCTGATGGACGAGACGGCGTCCCAGATGTAGGAGGCGCCCGCCTTGGCGCTCATGGTGCGCTCGATCGACGACTTGACCGCCGCGGCGTCCAGGGGCCGGCCGGTGTGGAAGGTCACCCCGGGGCGGAGGTTGAACGTCCAGGTACGGCCGTCGGGCGACGAGCGCCACGACGTGGCCAGCCTGGGGCTGGACTTCTTGGTGACCGGGTTCCAGAAGGTGAGCGTCTCGTAGATGTTCTGGAAGGCGACGATCTCGTTGGAGTAGGACTTGGAGGGGTCCCACTCGGTGACGATGTCCAGGTTCTCGACATAGACGAACGGGGACTGCCCGGACGGCGCCTGCGGGGGCTCCGGAGGCGGGGAGCAGGCCGCGAGGAGTACGAGCGCGGCGGCCGCTGCGAGACGACGGCGCAACGCATCTCCTTCTGTCGGCGATGTACTCGGGAAACCTACTCCAAGATCGATGGGATCAACGCCCAGGTGTCCAAAAGTCCCGAAAAATTGGGCATTTTGATGATCCAATTGCTATTCTCTGGGCTTGTCCCGTCCGGGGTTGCCAGCAGGGGACCAACCGGAGTGAGGTGTCATGGGTCGTAGCCGAACGATCCGGATGAAGATCATCGGACTACTACTCGTGCCGCTGGCCTCCATGGTGGTCTTGTGGGGGGTCATCACCGCCGTCACCGCCACCGAGAGCTTGGAGCTGCGTCAATACAAGACACTCTGGACGAACCTCCGTCTTCCCGCGTACAAACTGATCAGCGAGATCCAGCGTGAACGTCTAGTCTCGGCCAGGCTCCTGCGTAACTCGGGGGACAAGTCCTCCGTGGCCGCGCAGCGCACCCGCACCGACGCCGCCAGTGACGCGTTCAGGCAGCTCTCCAGCAAATCCAAGGACCGATCGGAAGAGATCCGCACACAAGTGGACGCGGTGTACACGCAACTCGACAGGCTCGATGCGATCCGAGGCGAGATCGACACGGGTCTGTTCGACCGTCTGCACACCGTGGAGGCCTACAGCGCGATCAACGACACGCTCTTCGGCCTGCACAAGCGGGTCGCGCTGATCGACGACATCCCGATCTACGAGCAGTCGCGCATCGTCATCGACCTCGGGTACGCCAAGGAGCTGCTCACCAGGGAACAGGCCGTCGCGTTCGGGCCGACCCAGCCCGCCGAGCGCAGGCTGTTCACCCAGCTCGTCGGCAACCGGCGCTTCCTGGTCGACCAGTCGCTCAACGAGCTCGACCCGAGCCTGCGCGACCAGCAGGTGGCTCTGATCACCTCCCCCGCCTACCAGCGGATGCGGATCATGGAGGACCAGATCATCGCCGGGCAGGCGCCACGGAGCTGGCTCAGCCTCACGGAGGGGCTGTCCAAGTCGTTCCAGGAGACGCTGATGCGGGCCAGCTCGGTGCTGAACGCGCGGACCGAGCCGATCGCCGACCAGGTGCTGTCCAGGGCGCTCCTGCTGGCGGGGACGGCGCTGGGGCTGGTGGTCGTGTCGATCGCGTTCTCGCTGCGCATGGGCAACCGGCTGTCGAAGGAGCTGGGCGCGCTCCGGCTGGCCGCGCTGGAGGTGGCCCAGGAACGGCTCCCCCACGTGGTCGCCAAGCTCCGCAAGGGCGAGAAGGTCGAGATGCCGGCGCTGTCCGTGGCGAGCACCACGGTCGAGATCGACGACGTGGGCCAGGCGTTCTCCACCGTCCAGCAGACGGCGGTCGAGGCCGCGGTCGGCCAGGCGCAGCTCAGCGAGGGCGTCGGGCACGTGTTCCGCAACCTGGCCAGGCGCAGCCAGACCCTGCTGCACCGCCAGCGCATCCAGCTGCAGGACATGCAGCACCGGGCCACCGACCCGGACGCGCTGGACGACCTGTTCAAGCTCGACCACCTGACCACCCGCATGCGCCGCCACGCCGAGGGCCTGATCATCCTGTCGGGCGCCACCCCGGGCCGCGGCTGGAGCCGGCCGGTGCCGCTGCTCGACGTGGCCCGCGGCGCGTCGGCCGAGGTGGAGGACTACCAGCGGGTCACCGTCGAGCCGATGTCCGGCCAGCGCCTGGCCGGACCCGTGGTCGGCGACGTGATCCACCTGATCGCCGAGCTCATCGAGAACGCCACCGTCTACTCGCCGAAGCACACTCCGGTCATCGTGCGCGGCGAGGTGGCGGCCCGCGGCTTCGTCTTCGAGGTCGAGGACCGCGGGCTCGGGATGAGCGCAGAGGAGCTGGCCGAACTCAACGAGCGGCTGGCCAGCCCACCGGAGTTCGACCTGGCCGACAGCGACCGGCTCGGCCTTTTCGTCGTCTCCCGCCTGGCCGCCAGGCACGACATCCGCGTGACGTTACGCGGTTCACCATATGGAGGGACCACCGCGATCGTGTTGATCCCGGAAGAGCACGTGGCCGAGCCCGAACCGGAGGCCCACGTGAAGGAACCCGCTCGACCCATGCGGGTGGTGCGCAGTGAGTGACGAACGCTGGCTGGACGAGGACGCCGGTCCTATCGTCCCGGCCTACCTGCTGACGAGGGGCCGTACGGTCCCCGCGAGCGAGGCCATCGACCTCATCGCGGTGATCATCACGGCCGGCGGCCTGGCGCCCCCGATGGGCCTGGGCCCCGAACATCTGATCATCATGCAGAAGTGCACCAAACCGACCCGGCTCGTGGACGTCGCGGCCGAGCTCAACCTGCCCATCGGCGTGGTGCGGGTGCTGGTCGGTGACCTGCACGCGCAGCAGCTCGTGCAGGTCGAGCACCCGCCCCCCGCACCCGACGCGAAGGTGCTGCTCGAGGTGATCAGCGGCCTGAAGGCGCTGTGACCATCGTGCGGTTGAGCCGCCCGTACACGGCCGCGAAGAGCGCGGCCGTGGCCCCGGCCAGGGCTGCCGTCCCGAAGACCCACTGGTAGCCGCCCACGCCCGGCTGGGCGGCCAGGATGGCGGCGATGGCCGCGCCTGCCGTGCTGCCGCCCACGATGCGTACGAGCGCGTTCACGCCTGCCGCGAGGGCCGTCTTGCCCGGGTCCACGTGCTCCACGGCCATGGTGCCCAGCGCCGCGTAGCCGACGCCGAGGCCGATGCCCATCAGCGAGGTCGCCACGTACAGGTGGGCCGGGCTGCTGTGCGCGACCACCAGCCACAGCCCCGCCAGCCCCGTGATCGCCGAGCCCGCCGCCACCATGGACGAGGCCCGGAAGCGGCGCATGATGCGGCCCGCGAACAGCGAGATGACCAGCATGAAGATCGTGCTCGGCAGCAGGAAGAAGCCCACCTGGAGGGTGGAGGCGCCGAAGCCGTAACCGGTCACCGCCGGCACCTGGGCGAAGCTGGACGTGCCCGTCATGAGGGTGAAGAACGAGAACCCGAGCAGCATCGAGGCCACCGTGGCGCCGACCGTGCCCCGGTGGACCAGCATCGCCATCTCCACCAGCGGCTCGGCCACCCGGCGCTCGACCACGACCCAGACCGCCGCCAGCGCCGCCGCGGCGGCGAACAGGCCGAGCACGCCCGGCGAGGTCCAGCCCCACGAGCCGCCCTCGCTGATGCCCAGCAGGAGCGCCACCAGCCAGGCGGTCATCAGCGCCGCGCCGGCCAGGTCGGGACGGCCCTTGGGGCCCGCCGGGGCGCTGTCCTTCACGAGCAAAGCCACGATCACGACGGCCACCAGCGAGATGCCGGCCGTGATCCAGAAGACCAGGTGGAAGTCACCGGACGCGAGCCCGGCCAGGATCATCCCGCCGCCGCTCCCGAACCCCATCGTCGCGCTGATCACCCCTATGCCGGTCGCCAGTTGCTCCCTGGGCAGCACGTCGCGCGCCACCCCGATCGACAACGGCACCAGCGCGGCCACGGCTCCCTGGAGCACCCTCGCCACCATCAACCAGGTCAGCGAGGGCGCCAGCGCGGCCATGACCGAGCCGGCCACCAGGAGGCCCAGGGCGCCGAGGATCATGGGGCGCCTGCCGTACATGTCGCCGAAGCGGGACAACAGCGGCGTGGCCACCGCCGCGACCAGGAGGCTCAGCGTGAGCGTCCAGGTCACGGAGGACAGCGGGGCGTGCAGCTCCCGCTGCAGCACGGGAAGCAACGGGACCACGGCGGTGTTCTGCAGTGCGGCGATGGAGGCCGCGAAAGCCAGCGCGACCACCCCGGGCCACGGGCTCCTGGTGGACGTCGTACGTGCCGCGGACGCGACGACTGTCGCCATGTCGGCTCCTTTAGATAACTTGGGTAAGTAACCAGGAAAAGATAATACATACGTAAGTTAGGTAAGCAAATCGGTTATGGACGAAGATCTCAACAGGACGGTGTCGGCGTTCCGCTCAGTGGTGGACGCGCTGAACCGCGCCAAGACGCACGAGCGCCTGACCGAGGCCGCCGGCGTCCGGCTCGACCGGCCCGACGTGAAGATCCTCGTCCACCTGCTGGACGCGCCGGAGCCGCGCAGGATCGGCGCGATCGCCGAGGCACTGCAGGTGGAGAGCCCTCACGTGACGAGGCACGTCGCCTCGCTGGAGCAGCGCAAGCTGGTCGAGCGGGTACGCGACCCCGACGACGGCCGGGCCTGGCGCATCGCGCTGACCGAGCAGGGGGTCGAGGTGGCGGGCAAGTGCCGCCGGGTGACCCTGGAGTTGTTCGAGGGCGCGCTCGCGGACTGGCCGGCGCAGGACCGGGCGGAGCTGTCCAGGCTGATGGACAAGCTCTCGGGCGACCTCTGCGCCCACCTCAAGAGCCTCGTCAGCTGAGCAGCACGTCCTCGGCGCGGTGGCAGGCGACCCGGCGGCCGCCCAGGTCCCTGAGCACGGGCGGCCGCTCGCACTCCGGCGCGGCCAGCGGGCAGCGCAGCCGGAACGGGCATCCGGTCCGGGCGGGCACGGCCTCCGTCCTGCCCTTGGCCTCGGGCGGGGCGCCGCCCAGCTTCGGCACGGCGTCGCGCAGGGCCCGCGTGTAGGGGTGGGCCGGCTTCGCGAGCAGGTCGGTCGTCGGCCCGGACTCCACGACGCGGCCCGCGAAGAGCACGTGCGCGGTGCGGCACAGCCGGCCCACGACGGCGAGGTTGTGGGTGATGAGCAGGCGCTCGGTGTCGAGGGAGGCCAGCAGGTCGAGGATCCTGGCCTGAACGGTGACGTCGAGGGCGCTGGTGGGCTCGTCCAGGATGAGCAGGCGGGGATCCACCGCCAGGGCTCTGGCGATCACCACGCGCTGGCGCTGGCCGCCGGAGAGCTGGTGGGGGCGGCGGGTGGCCAGGTCGGGGTCCAGGCCGACCTGTTCGAGGAGGTCCTTGACCCGGCCCCGGGCGCCGCGCGGCAGGGCCTCGGCGACGGAGGTGCCGATGCGCATCCTGGGGTCGAGGGCCTCGGCCTGGAACACGGGCTGGACGTCTTTGCGGAACTTCCGCATGTCCACTTTTTTCAGCGTTTGGTCGCCGTACCAGATATTTCCGGACAGGGGGGTGAGGAGGCCCAGGAACGCGCGCGCCAGGGTCGTCTTGCCCGAGCCGCTCTCCCCGATCAGCCCGACGCCGCCCTCGGTGATGTCCAGGGTCACCTCGTGCACGACCGGGGTGCGGCCGTAGCCGAGCGTCACCCGCTCGGCCCTGAGCATGGTCACGGCAGCGCCTCCAGCAGCTCGCGCGTGTACGGATGGGACGGCTCGGCCAGCACCCGCGCGGCCGGCCCCGACTCCACCACCGCGCCGTCCTTCATGACCAGCACCCGGTCGGCGATCGTCGAGACCAGGGCCAGGTCGTGGGAGACGAGCAGGAGCGCCAGTCCCCGCTCCTCCCGCAGCCTGCGCAGGACGCCGACCACCTCGGCCTGCACGGTCACGTCCAGCGCGCTCGTGGGCTCGTCGGCGAGGATCACCTCGGCGCCCAGGGCGATGGCCAGCGCGATGGCGAAGCGCTGGGCCTGGCCGCCGGAGATCTCGTGGGGGTAGCGGCGCAGGATCTCCCGGTCGAGCATGACCGCCTCCACGGCCTCCCCCATGATCTCCTCCAGCCGTCCCTTCCCAGGTGCGGGTTGCGGAGGGGTGCCGTCCTTCGGGCCGGGGCGTGGGTGCGCGGGCCTGCCGATGCCGTGGAGCTTGAGGGCGCGGCGCATCAGGACGCCCAGGCGGGTGGCCGGGCTGAGGGCCGCCTGCGGCGACTGCATCACGAGTGCCACCCTGGCGCCCCGGATCTCGCGGAGCCTGCGCGGCGACGCCGTGAGCACGTCGACGCCGCACACCCGTACATGACCTGAAATTTCGGCATCTGGGGTGAGGCCCAGCAGCGACATCAGCGTGGTCGACTTGCCCGAGCCGCTCTCCCCCACGATCGCGACGCACTCGCCCTCGCGCACGTCCAGCTCCGGCACGTCGGCCACGACGCGCCCGCCGTAGCGCACCCGCAGGTCGCGCACCTCGATCATTTGACCGCCCTTCGCGGGTCGAGCGCGTTGCGCAGCCCCTCACCCAGGACGTTGAACGCGAACGCCGTCACCAGGATCGCCAGGCCGGGGAACGTGACCACCCACCAGTTCGTGGTGAAGAGCGTCTGCCCCTGCTGCACCATCAGCCCCCACTCCGCCGTCGGCTCCTGCGCGCCCAGCCCCAGGTACGACAGCGCCGCCGAGGTCAGGATCACGCCGCCCGCGTCGAGCGAGAGCTGGACCAGGACGGGCGTGAGCGAGTTCGGGAGCACGTGCCTGAGGATGATCAGCGGCGCGGGCACGCCGAGGCACCGGGCGGCGTCCACGTAGCTGCGGGTGGCGATCGAGGCCGCCACGGAGGCCGCCAGCCGGGTGTACCAGGGCCACCACGTCACGGCGATGGCCAGGATGACCGTGTTCACGCTGGGCTGGAGCACCACGGCCAGGGCCAGGGAGAGCAGCAGCGCGGGGAAGGCCAGGAAGATGTCCGTGATCCGCATGATCACGTCCCTGATCCAGCCGCCCGCGTACCCGGCGACCACGCCGAGCGTGACCCCGACCACCGCCGACACGGCCAGCACGGCCACGGCGATGAACAGGGAGGTGCGGCCGCCGTACAGGACGCGGGTGAGCACGTCCCGGCCGACCTGGTCGGTCCCGAACCAGTGCGCGGCGCTCGGCGGCTGCAGGTTCTCCAGCGGCTTGACCTCGTCCACCGGGTACGGCGCGAGCCACGGCGCCAGGACCGCCGCCAGGACGACCAGCACGATGAGCACCGCCCCGAACGCGGCGAACCGGTCGGGGATCCTGGGCAGGAAGTTGCGCCGCAGCGGCGCCTCGACGCTCGTCATCGCGCCCTCGCTCGCGGGTCGACGAAGCCCTGGAGGAGGTCCACGACCAGGTTGGCCAGCACGTACACCAGGGCCACCAGGAGCGTGACGCCCGCGATGGCCGGGGTGTCCAGCGACTTGATCGACTCGGCGGCGTAGCGGCCCAGGCCGGGCCAGTTGAAGACCGCCTCGACGAGGAAGCCGTTGACGATCGCGTACGCGAAGACGAGGGCGATCAGCGACAGGACCGGGTTCAGGGCGGGCCGGAGGGCGAACCTGGTCAGGATGGACGTCTCGCCGAACCCGAGCGCGCGCTCCAGCTTGGAGTGGTCCTGGCCGGACTCCTCGATGAGCGCCGCCCTGGTCATCTGGGCGATCACGCCCGTGGGGTAGGCGGCCACGACCAGCGCGGGCAGCACCAGGTGCTGGAGCGTGCTGGTGAAGATGGGCCAGTTGCCGGTGATGAGGGCGTCGACGATCGTGATGTTCGTCCAGAGGGTGAGGGGGCTGGTGGTGTCGAGGGAGGAGTCGTACTCGCCCGCGATCGGGAACCAGCCGAGGTTGCTGGCGAAGACCGTCTGGAGGGCCAGGGCCAGCCAGAAGACGGGTACGGAGACCGCCAGCATGCTGCCGACCCGCACCCCCAGATCCGGACATTTCGCCTTATAGCGGGCGGCGAGCACTCCGACCGGAATGCCCACGACGACCGCGATGAGCAGGGCCGTGCCGACCAGCTCCAGCGAGGCCGGGAACGCCACGTAGAGGTCGTCCAGCACCGGTTGCCGGGTCCGCAGGCTGACGCCCCAGTCGCCGGCGAGCAGGTCGCGCACGTAGTTGAGGAGCTGCACGGGGATCGGGTCGTCGAGCCCGAACTGCCTGCGCGCCGCCGCGAGCTCCTCGGGCGTGGCCTTCGGCCCGGCGAACGCGACCGCCGGATCCCCCGGCACCAGCCGCATCACGACGAACGTGAGCACGACCACGCCGGACACGACCAGGAGGGCCTGGCCGAGCCGGCGGGTCAGGTAGCGCGACATCGTCAGCTTGCGCGCTTCTTGAGGTCGTAGAAGAAGACCACGTTCGGATAGGCGGGGTTGTCCACGTACCCCTCGACGTCGGACGTCAGCGCGCGCTGGTAGGTCTGCACGTACGGCACGGCCACCGCCGCCCGGTCCTGGATGATCTTCTTCTGCAGGTCCTTGTACGCCTGGTCGGCCTTGAGCTGGTCAGTGGCCGTGAGCTGCGGCAGCGCGTCGATCTCCGCGTCGATGGCGGAGTCCTTCAGGTACGACAGGTTGAACTGCGGCTTGTCGGCGCTCTTGAACACGTTGACGAACCAGGAGTAGGCGTCCGGATAGTCCGGGTACCAGTACATGACGAAGATGTCCTGGCCCTGCTTCTTGCCCAGGTCCCACTGCGCGCTCCAGGTCATCGGCTTGGCCTGCAGCGTCACGTTCATGCTCTTCAGCGCCGAGCTGAGCAGCGTGACCAGCAGCTTCTGGTCGTCGTCGCCCTGCGCGTAGGTCATGGTGAGCTTGAGCTCGGCGTTGTCCGGGCCGTAGCCGGCCTCGGCGAGCAGCGCCTGCGCCTTGGCGAGGTCCTGCTTGGGCTCCATGTCGTTGGCGTGGCCGAGCAGCCCCTGCGGCACCAGGCCGTTGGCCTTCTGGCCGGAGCCCTTCAACGCCGCCACCAGGCCGTCGTAGTCGATCGCGTACTGCAGGGCCTGCCGGACCCTGACGTCCTTCGTCGGCCCGCCCGCCGTGTTGAACAGCACCAGCAGGTTCTGGAACGACGGCGAGGCGGAGGTCTGCACGTTCGGGGTCGTCCCGGCCTGCTGGAAGAGCTGCGGGTTCAGCCGCTGGACGAAGTTGACCTCGCCCTTCTGCAGCAGCTGCCAGGCCGTGGTGATCTCGGGGGTGACGCGGTAGGCGACCTTCCTGTACTGCTCGGGCTTCCAGCCGCCCCAGTAGCCGTCGTACGCCTTCAGCGTGAGCTCGGTCTCCTTGCCCTTCTGCCAGGAGTCGATCGTGTACGGGCCGGTGCCGGCGTCCGACTTGCCGTCCTTGTCCACGGCGTTCACGTCGTAGATGTAGGCCGCGTAGCCGGAGGAGGCCACGAGGTCGAGCGGGGTGGCGTACTTGAGCGTGAACTTCAGCGTGGACGCGTCCACCGCGTCGATCGTCTTGACCGCGTCCCAGATGTAGGCGGCGCCGCCCTTCTTCTCGATCGTCCGCTCGATGGCCTTCTTGGCGGCCTCGGCGTCGAGCGGGGCGCCGGAGTGGAACTTGACGCCCTGCCGCAGCTTGAACGTCCACTCCTTGCCGCCGTCCGCCGAGGTCCACTCGGTGGCCAGGCGCGGCTCGGCCTTCTTCTCCTGGGAGTTGTACCTGGTCAGGCCCTCGTAGATGTTCTGCATGGCGACGATCTCGTTGGAGTACGAGGTCGCGGGGTCCCAGTCGGTGACCACGTCGAGGTTCGGCACGTACACGAACGTGCTGTCGTTGGCCTGCGCGGCCGGGGAGGCCGCCGGTTGGCTGCTGCCGCTGCTCTCCGCCGGCTTGGGGGTTCCGCCGGCCCCGCGCACCTGACCGCCCGCGCACGCGGACGCGGTCAAGGCCAGGACACCGGTGACCCCGGCGACGAGCAGACGCTTGTGCCAGCGCATGGAGGGGGGATCCTTTCGGTATGTCACCGGGCGAGTGGTCCGGCGGCTTTGACGTGTACCCGCACGGCGGGCTCGGAGAGGTAGCTCAGCGGCACCTCGAGGAGGTCCACGATCTCTACGCCGGAGGGATCCGCCCCCGCCGCGACGGCTCGCGCCGCCGCCTCCTCCTTGGCCCTTTCGATCGCTTTTGACCGGCTATCTCCCGCAGGCAAGATCGTATCCACTCTGCCGCTCGCGAGTGCGATGGCGGCGCCCACGGCGTTGGCCACTTCGGCGTGCTCGGGGCGGACGACCCGGCTCGCGCCGGGGACGGCGTCGGGCAGCAGGAAGGCCCCGCCACCCACCGCGACCAGGGGTCTGTCCGTTTTGCCGAGGGCCATCCGGTCCACGGCGTCGACGACCATCCCGTCCGCGATGGCCACCGCTCTTTGCAGGGTGTCTGCCATTCTTTCCGACATGTCACCCGAGCCGCGCGCCCGGACGGCGGCCTCCAGGCGCTCGCGCCACCCGGCCGCCTCGCCCGGGGTCCGGCCCGCCGCCACGGCCGCGTCGGTCATCGTCACCGTGGAGCCGCCGAACACGAGCGCCTCCTCCACGATCCGGTAACCCACCGAATCGGGGCCGATGCCCGGGTTGCGGACGACCGTGCCGCCGCCGAGCGCGATGGCCAGGATGTCGGGCATGCGGAAGTTGGTCAGCACCCCGCCGATCTCGACCGCCGCCGCCGACTCCCTCGGGAAGCCGCCGACCAGCACGCCGAGATCGGTGGAGGTGCCGCCGACGTCCACCACGATCGCGTCCGCCACCCCCGACAGGTACGCGGCGCCGCGCAGCGAGTTCGCCGGACCCGAGCCGATCGTCGAGACCGGCAGCCGGGCGGCGTGCTGCAGCGTCATGAGCGTGCCGTCGTTCTGCGCCAGGTACGGCTTCGCGCCCAGGCCCCGTTCGGCCAGCGCGGTGACCAGGGCCTCGGTCACGTGGGCGGCGACGCCGTACAGGGCGGCGTTGAGCACGGTGGCGTTCTCCCGCTCCAGCAGCCCGAGCGAGCCGATCTCGTGGCTCACCGAGACCGGCAGGCCGTACTCGGCCTTGACCAGCTCCTCGACGGCGCGCTCGTGATCGCCGCTGGCCGGGCTGAACACGCTGGTGACCGCCACCGCGTCGGCCTCCAGGCCGTCCAGGAAGCGGCGCACGGCGTCGAGCCCCGGCGGGCCGATCTCGCGGCCGTCCACGTAGTGGCCGCCGGGCACGATGGCCTCCCCCGCCGACACGGCCGCGCGCAGGTCGCCGGGCCAGCCGGACAGCGGCGGGACGGAGGTGGTGGCGGGCGCGCCGAGCCGCAGCACGGCGACGCGGCCGAGGTTGCGCCGCTCCAGGATGGCGTTGGTCGCGTGCGTGGTGCCGAGCATGACCCGGCCGATCCGCGCCTGGCCCTCGCCGAGCTCGCCGAGCGCCCTGAGCTTGCTGAGCTCCCTGAGCTCGCTGAGGACCGCGTCCAGGGCGGCCCGCAGCCCCTCCGTCACGTCGGGCGTGGTCGGCCGCTTGGCCTTGGCGATCACCCGGCCGTCCGCGTCGAGCACCACCGCGTCCGTGTTCGTGCCACCGACGTCGATCCCCACCCGCAGGTCAGCCATGCGCCGTCAGCTCCTCGACGGGAACGTAGTCCAGGTCGTAGCCGAACGCCCGCGGCCCGGCCGTCTCCAGGCCCTTGGGGGTGCGCCAGAGCGGGTCGCACGGCCAGGCGAGCACCGTGACGCGCTGGCCGTACCTGAGCCCCTCGGTCTGGACGGCGGCGGCCGTCTCGGTGTCCACGACGGTGATGAGGTCGGGCACCATGGCCCGCACCCGGCCGTCCTCCAGAGCGACCAGGTTCTCGTTCTGCAGCTCCAGGGTGAGGCGGCGGCCCCGGTCGTCACCGGTGCCCTCGATCGTGGCCGTCCCCCTGACGAACCCGCCCGTGGTGCGCCGCTCCACGTCCGTCAGCTTGCCGGTGATCAGCCGGACGGCGCCCAGGCTGCCCTGGAGCGCGCCGAGCGGGTCCGCGGCGCCCTCCGTGGCCCTGCCGATCTCGATGGCGCGGGTCACCGTGCCCTCGATGACCGCTCCCCTGGCCCGTACGGTGGTGAGCACGTAGTCGGCCATCAGCGCGGACGAGCCCGCGGCCACGCAGACCGCCCTGGCCAGCCGTTCCGACCAGAGGCCGTCGACCGGGCGGATGGTCACCACGTTGCCGACGATGTCAGACATGATCACCAGGTCGGCCGGCAGCCCCGCCACGTACATCGACACCATCTGGACCTCGGGGAACGCCCGCCCCATGCCGTCGGCGTCGAGCAACGGCAGGCCGAGCCGGGCGGCCCAGGCGACGGGCGCGACCCCGTTGGAGCCGCCGATCTCGGAGGACATGATCGCGCTCGGGGGGCGGCCGAAGAGGCGTTCGATCTCCTCGGCGATGCGCTTGGGCTCGTCCGCGCTGTGGATCATCTCGTGGCTCACGGTCGGAGCCCCGATGCCGGACAGCGGCACGATCAGCGCGTCGTCGTCCAGCTCGTCCAGGCCGATCAGCGGGACCTCGCCGTGCTCGCGGACGGCGCCGATCGCCGCCAGCGATCCGGTACGCACGTCACCACCGCCCCCGGTGCCCAGGACGGCGCACCCACGGGCGAGCGCCGGAATGTCGCTCTCGTCAATACTCATATGGCGACACAACCAAGCACACTTCACCTCATTTCGCCAGTCCAGGGCATGTGCTGGCGTCCGCGCCGCCGCCCTTGATACACCTGAGGTCGGAACGGGAGGGCAAATGCGGATTTCGGTGGCCGCCGACAGCAAGGACGGCGTGGCCGAGCGGGTCGTGTCGGAGCTGCGCAGGCGCGGGCACGAGGTGGTCACCCACGGCGCGCTCAGCGAGGAGGAGCGCGACGACTGGGCGTGGGCCTCCGAGCTGGCCGCCCGCGACGTGCGCGAGGGGCGCGCCGACCAGGCGGTGGTCTGCTGCTGGACCGGCACGGGCGCCTCGATCGCGGCGAACAAGGTGCCCGGGATCCGCGCCGCGCTGTGCGTGGACGCCTACACGGCCGACGGGGCCAGGAAGTGGAACGACGCCAACGTGCTGGCGCTCAGCCTGCGGCTCACGTCCGAGGTGGTGCTCGACGAGATCCTCGACGCCTGGCTGGCGGGACGGCCGAGCGCCGACTCCGCCGACGTGGCGAACATCTCCCACCTCGACGAGATCTGACTAACCTGTATGGGCATGCCGAACTTACACTGTACGCACTGCGGCGAGGAGGGGCTCGAGGCCGGGTTCATCCGGGACTCGGACAACCCTCCGGGCTTCGCCAGATGGGTCGAGGGCGCGCTGGAGCGCGGGATCTTCGGCGGCGCCAAGCTGCTGGGCCGGCCGAGGTGGGAGATCGACGCGTACCGCTGCCGCTACTGCTACCACCTGGAGCTTTTCGCGCCCCGACGCGCCTGAACGCGACCGGTCGGGGGCCGAGCGGCGGCGACGTTTTCGCGGGCCGTCACCCGTGAGAGTGACCAGTCCCGGCCGAGAGGCGGAAATCGTCGGCGCCGCCGTTTAGGGTGCTTGCCATGACCGACGTGCTGCTCCGCGGCGGGCACCCCTGGGGGCGCGGCGCCCCCGCCGACATCCTGGTCCGTGACGGCCGGATCCACCTCGTAGCCCCGGGCGTCGAGGCGCCGGACGCCCGGATCGTCGACATCGCCGGGCAACTCGTGCTGCCCGGCCTCGTCGAGGCGCACTGTCACCTCGACAAGACCCTCTACGGCGGCCCGTGGGTGCCCCACTCGGCCGACGACACGCTGGCCGGGCGCATCGGAAACGACCTCGGCCGCCGCGCGGAGCTGGGCGTGCCGAGCGCCGAGCGGATCGGCGCGCTGCTGGCGCGCATGAGCGCGGCGGGCACGGCCCACGTCCGCACCCACACCGACATCGACCCCCAGGTGGGGCTGCGGGGCGTGGAGGCCGTGCTCGAAGCGGCCGCCTCCGCCCCCGTCGACGTTCGCCAGGTGGCCTTCCCCCAGCACGGCGTGCTGATCAACCCCGGCACCGCCGAGCTGCTCGAAGAGGCGCTGAAGAGCGGCGTGGAGGCGGTCGGCGGCCTCGACCCGGCGGGCATCGACCGCGACCCCGTACGCCACCTCGACCTGATCTTCGGCCTGACCGAGCGCTACGGCGCCCACCTCGACCTCCATCTGCACGACGGCGGGTCGCTGGGCGGTTGGGAGCTCGAGCTCATCACCGAGCGCACCAGGGCGCTGGGGCTGGGCGGCCGGGTGACGGTCAGCCACGCGTACGCGCTCGGCCAGCTCGACGACGCCTACCAGGACCGCCTGATCCAGGGGTTCGCCGAGGCGGGCGTCGCCATCGCGACCGCGGCCGTCTACAGCTTCCCCGTGCCGCCGATCAAGAAGCTGCGGGCCGCGGGCGTCACCGTCGCCTGCGGCCACGACGGCATCCGCGACCTGTGGGGTCCCTACGGCAGCGGAGACATGCTGGAGCGGGCGATGCACGTCGCCTACCGCAGCACGTTCCGCAGGGACGAGGACATCGAGCTGGCGCTGGAGGCCGCCACCTACGGCGGCGCCCGCGCGCTCGGGCTGGAGTCCTACGGCCTGTCCCCGGGCGACCGGGCCGACCTGGTCGTCGTGCCGTGCGGGGGCGCGGCGGAGGCGGTGGTCGTTCACCCTGCGCGCACTCTGGTCATGAAAGACGGCGTCGTCCTGCACAATTGACCGGCGGGACCATCGAAAGGCAGGCAAGTGCTCTCTATTCACCAGCGGATCGCGGCAGAGCTGGGCGTACGCGACGGCCAGGTGCAGGCGGCCGTCGAGCTGCTCGACGGCGGCGCCACCGTGCCGTTCATCGCGCGATACCGCAAAGAGGTCACCGGTGCCCTCGACGACGCGCAGCTGCGCACGCTCGAAGAGCGCCTGCGCTACCTGCGCGAGCTGGAGGAGCGCAGGACGGCGATCCTTGAGTCGATCGAGTCTCAGGGCAAGCTCGACGACGAGCTGCGCGAGCAGATCATGGCGGCCGAGACCAAGGCCCGGCTCGAGGACATCTATCTGCCGTACAAACCCAAGCGGCGCACCAAGGCGCAGATCGCCCGCGAGCTCGGCCTGGAGCCGCTGGCCGACCAGCTGCTCGCCGACCCGACGCTCGACCCCGCCGCCACGGCCGAGGGCTTCGTCACCGAGGGCGTGGCCGACGCGGGCGCGGCGCTGGAGGGGGCCAGGGCGATCCTGATCGAGCGGTTCGCCGAGGACGCCGACCTGATCGGCGGCCTGCGCGAGCAGCTCTGGAGCCGCGGGCGGCTGGTGTCGAAGGTCCGCGAGGGCAAGGAGGAGGCGGGGGCCAAGTTCTCCGACTACTTCGAGTTCGGCGAGCCGTTCACGAAGCTGCCCTCGCACCGGATCCTGGCGATGTTCAGGGGCGAGAAGGAGGAGGTGCTGTCGGTCACGCTGGAGCCGGACGACAGCCCCGACTACGAGATGCGCATCGCGTCCCGCTTCGGCATCTCCGACCAGGGGCGGCCGGCCGACAAGTGGCTGGGCGAGACCGTGCGCTGGGCCTGGCGCACCCGCATCCTCGTGCACCTCGGCATCGACCTGCGGATGCGGCTGTGGCAGGCGGCCGAGGACGAGGCGGTGCGGGTCTTCGCGGCCAACCTGCGCGACCTGCTGCTCGCCGCCCCCGCCGGGAGCCGGCCGACCATGGGCCTCGACCCCGGTCTGCGTACGGGGGTCAAGGTCGCCGTGGTCGACGCCACCGGCAAGGTCGTCGAGACCGCGACCATCTACCCCCACGAGCCCAAGCGGCAGTGGGACCAGTCGCTGGCCGTTCTGGGTGCGCTCGCCCAGCGCCACGGGGTCGAGCTGATCGCCATCGGCAACGGCACCGCCTCCCGCGAGACCGACAAGCTGGCCGGTGAGCTGGTCAAGCACATGCCGTCGATCACCAAGATCGTCGTCTCGGAGGCCGGGGCCTCGGTCTACTCCGCCTCGCCGTACGCCTCGCAGGAGCTGCCCGACCTCGACGTGTCCCTGCGCGGCGCGGTCTCCATCGCCCGCCGGCTGCAGGACCCGCTGGCCGAGCTGGTCAAGATCGACCCCAAGTCGATCGGCGTCGGCCAGTACCAGCACGACCTGGCCGAGTCCAAGCTCTCCCGCTCGCTCGACGCGGTGGTCGAAGACTGCGTCAACGCCGTCGGGGTCGACGTCAACACCGCCTCGGCGCCCCTGCTCACGCGCGTGTCCGGCATCGGCTCCACGCTGGCCGAGAGCATCGTCCGCCACCGCGACTCCAACGGCCCCTTCCGTACGCGCACGGCGCTCAAGGACGTGCCCCGGCTCGGGCCCAAGGCGTTCGAGCAGTGCGCGGGCTTCCTGCGCATCCGCGGAGGCGACGACCCGCTCGACGTGTCGAGCGTGCACCCGGAGGCCTACCCGGTGGTCCGCCGGATCCTCACCTCGGCCAAGACCGACCTCAAGTCGCTGATCGGCAACACCGCGGCCCTGCGCTCGATGAAGCCCGAGACCTTCACCGACGAGACGTTCGGCCTGCCGACGGTCACCGACATCCTGCGCGAGCTGGAGAAGCCGGGCCGCGACCCGCGTCCCGCCTTCAAGACCGCCGTCTTCAAGGAGGGCGTCGAGAAGCTCTCCGACCTGTCCTCGGGCATGATCCTGGAGGGCGTGGTCACCAACGTCGCCGCCTTCGGCGCCTTCGTGGACATCGGCGTCCACCAGGACGGCCTGGTCCACGTCTCGGCCATGTCGCGCACCTTCGTCAAGGACCCGCGTGACGTGGTCAAGCCCGGCGACATCGTCCGCGTCAAGGTCCTCGACGTCGACATCCCGCGCAAGCGCATCTCCCTGACCCTGCGCCTGGACGACGAGACCCCCACCCAGTCCTCGGGCGACGGCGGACGCCGCGGCAACAGCCGCAGCGACAGCGGTCGCAGTGACGGCACCCGTGGTGACGGCGGTCGTGGCGACGGCAGCCGCGGGACTGGGGGTCGCGGTGACGGCGGTCGACGCGACGGTGCCCGCGGTGAAGGCGGACGCGGCGACGGCGGGCGCGGCGATGGGAAGGGCAACGGCGGCCAGCGCGACCGCGCCCAGGGCCGCGGCGACGACCAGCGCGGCCGTGGGGACGGCGGCCGTCGCGGCGGGGGCGACCAGCGCGGTCGCGGAGACGGCCAGCGCGGCGGCCAACGCCGCCAGGACCGCCCGGCCCCCACCGGCGCCATGGCCGAAGCCCTCCGCAAGGCGGGCCTCACCGACTAACCCACCCCAAAACCCCACCGGCCCCTCCGCGGAACCGCTCCGCGCGAGGGGCCACGGCATTCCACCCCACGGCCCTCCCTCCACCACCACCAACCCGCCCACCACCGCACGCCTGGCACCGGCTGCGGAGACGCACCCGCACGCGGACCGCTGGAGGCGGCCAATCGCATCCCCCAGTGGGGAGGAGCCGTCGCTTCTGTCTCCCCGTGCGGACCGCGCCGCCCCGACTCGCGAACCGCCGCTGCGGAACTCCGGCGACCCGCGCCGGAGGAAGCGCCCGCCCCAGACCCAGACCGCCCGACGGAGAAGCGCCGCACCCGCACGCGGACCACAGCTGCGCAACTCCGACCACGACGCGCGCTGAGGGCGGGCCGGGGCGATACGGTCAAAGAGTGAGCACGACAGCCTTCACCACAGCGATCGCCCAGGCCCGCGACCTCCTCCGATGGTGCTCGCCGCTGAGGACCGAGTTGTGGGCAGCGCGGCTCGCCGCCGATCTGGAGCCGGACCAGGTGGATCCCTTCCTGCGGCAACTGTCCGAGGACGGCCGGACGGAGGCGCGGCTCACCCTCGCGGCACTGGCGGCGGTCAACCCGGGCGCCGACGCACACCCCGCGCCCGACGCAGGCCCCACATCCGCTGCGGGCCCGGTGTCCGATGCGGGGCCCTCGAGCGAGGCGGGCGCTCAGGCACCCGTGGCGGAGAGTGTGTACGTGAGGGCTGCGGGCGGGGTGGTGGACACGCTCCCCGGGTGGGTGCGGCGGATGGGGCGGGTGGTGTGCGAGGGCGGCTGGTACGGCAAGGCGGATCCGTACGGCGAGCAGGCCCTTGCGGCCCTGTCGTTCCGGTACGAGAACGGCAAGGAGCCGCACCTCCTCGTCGTCGCCATCGACCAGGTGAACGGCGGTCTGGCGGTGGACGCGGTCGTCGAGGAGGTGAAGTTCCTCGACGACCTGGGCCTGCGGGCCGAGGAGCCGGCGGCGGTCGCGGGACGGGTGCTGGACGCGTTCGAGCTGGGTGACCGGATCATGGGAGCGCTGGTCGCCGACACGCTGCCCGCCGTGCGGCCGGTCGCCCTCTCCAGGGCCCGCGCGGTGCCCGATCTCGTACGTCCGGCGCCCGACGACACCATCAGCCGGTTCCGCGAGCTGCCGGATCTGCCCGGGGCGCGGGAGGCGTTCGAGAAGCTTGCCGAGTTCGTGGGAGATCGTCCGCTGTGGTGGAGCCCGGCGCGGGTCACCCAGTTCCTGACGTACTGGTTGCCCAGGGAGGCCATCCTGTCGGAGGCGGGAGTCGCGGCGATGCCGGAGGTGGTGCGGGCCTGGAGCCGGTTCTGCGGAGCGCATCCCGCGGTGCTCGCCCAGGTCGAGGCGGACGCGCCGCGGCTGCCTGCCCTCATGGCCGACGAGTCCCTGGCAAGCCTCGGCAAGCGCATCGCCAAGAACCGCCTCTGACGACGGTGTTCCGGCGCCGCGGCTGCCTGCCTTCCCGTCTACGGCAGACGGTGGAGCTGATCAGCCGGAGCGTCGGGCGCGAGGCCACCTACCGGCAGCTCCCCATCGACGGACTCGGCCCGGAAGCCGAACGCGCCCTCACGGACGAGCGCGGACTGTGGCGCGCCGACATCGCGGCGCTGCGCGAACGCCACCCCGGCCTCCTGGACTTCCGCACCTGGCTCCGGGACGGCGGCACCGAGCAGATCCGGGCCCTGCTCACCTGAGCTGCGCGGAGGCGCTGGACAGCAGCATGTCGAGGGCCGTGGCGTAGGCGCTGTCGTTCATCTCGGCCACCAGCAGCGGCGCCGTCGCGGCGATGTTCGGGTGTGTACGGGCGGGCAGCCGGGCGTACGTGGCCTGCCACACCTCCTCGTCCGCCTCCCGCGCCGCCCTGGGCAGGGCCAGCGTGGCGGCGTCGAGGATGGCGAAGGCCAGGCTCTGGTCGATGAACGCGTGATAGATCCGCACCGCGTCACCGTCCGCGAACCCGGCACCGCGCAGGATGCCGAGGATGGCCTCGTCGCCGGCCACCTCGTTCGGCCGGCCGGTGACCCGGCTGGCGGTCAGCACCGCGGCCTGCGGGTGCGCCAGGTACGCGTGGTAGATGCGCAGGCCCAGCTCGCGCAGGTCGGCGCGCCAGTCGCCGGCGGGCCGCCAGTCGGCCATCGCGGTGCCGATCAGCTCGTCCGCGATCGCCCGCACCAGGTCGTCCATGCCGCGGAAATAGCGGTAGACCGTGCTGGCGTCCGCGCCCAGGGCCAGGCCCAGGCGGCGGGCGGACAGCCCCGCCGCCCCGTGCTCGCGGAGCATCCGGAGAGCGGTCTCCACGATGAGCTGATGGGTGAGGACCTGCCCTTGTTTGGTGGGACGGCGCCGCCTGCGCGCCGCCTCCGGCACCACTCGCTTGGCCACGAGTACGGCCCCCTTATGCCAACGCCATTGACGTTGACGAGCCTACCGAAGTTGAATTCTCGACACACCCCCCAAAACAGCACTAAAAGGGGATTTATCGTCATGCGCATCCTTCTCGTGGGAGCCGGCGGCGTGGGAACCGCCATCACTCGCATCGCCGCCCGCCGCCCGTTCCTCGACCACATGGTGGTCGCCGACTACGACCTCCCCCGCGCCAAGGCCGCCGTAGCCGCGCTGGGCGAGCACGCGGACCGGTTCACCCCTGTCAAGATCGACGCGGCCGACCGGGCCGCGGTCACCGCGCTGCTGAAAGAGCACCGGTGCGACGTCCTCCTGAACGCCACCGACCCCCGATTCGTGCTGCCGCTGTTCGACGCGGCCCTCGCGGCCGACGCCGACTACCTCGACATGGCGATGTCGATGTCCAGGCCGCACCCCGACCGCCCGTACGAGGAGGTGGGGGTGAAGCTGGGCGACGACCAGTTCGCCCGCGCCGCCGAGTGGGCCGCGCGGGACCGGCTGGCGCTGGTCGGCATGGGCGTGGAGCCCGGCCTGGCCGACGTCTTCGCCCGTTACGCCGCCGACGAGCTGTTCGACGAGATCGAGGAGATCGGCATCAGGGACGGCGCCAACCTGACCGTCGACGGCTACGAGTTCGCCCCGTCGTTCAACATCTGGACCACCATCGAGGAGTGCCTCAACCCGCCGGTCATCTACGAGAAAGACCGCGGCTGGTACACCACCGAGCCGTTCAGCGAGCCCGAGATCTTCGACTTCCCCGACGGGATCGGCCCCGTGGAGTGCGTCAACGTCGAGCACGAGGAGGTCGTGCTGGTCCCCCGGTGGATCCCGGCGCAGCGGGTCACCTTCAAGTACGGGCTCGGCGAGGACTTCATCGGCAAGCTCAAGACCCTGCACGCGCTCGGCGTGGACCGCACCGAACCGGTCGCGGTCAGGACCGACGACGGCACCGCCAGGGTGTCGCCGCGCGACGTGGTGGCCGCCGTGCTGCCCGACCCGGCGGGCCTCGGCGACCGCATGCGGGGCAAGACCTGCGCCGGGACCTGGGTGAAGGGCGTCAAGGACGGGCGGCCCCGCGAGGTGTACCTCTACCACGTGGTGGACAACCAGTGGTCGATGCGCGAGTACGGCTCCCAGGCCGTGGTCTGGCAGACCGCCGTGAACCCGGTCGTCGCCCTGGAACTGATGGCGAACGGGGTCTGGAAGGGCACGGGCGTGCTGGGGCCCGAGGCGTTCGAGCCGGGCCCGTTCCTGGACCTCCTGGTGGAGTACGGGTCACCCTGGCGCATGCGCGAACAGTGAGCGCGGGATCATGGAGGCGTAACGACCCGTACGACGAAGGACACCGCCTTGAGCATCGCCGACGACCCTGACCGCGCACCGGCCCGCTCCCACTTGTACGCCATGGGCTGGTCGGAGGAGGACATGCGCCGCCCGGTGGTCGGCATCGCCTCCACCTGGACCGGCACGATGCCGTGCAACCTCACCCACCGCGAGCTGGCCGCCCACGTGGCCGAGGGGGTGCGCGCGGCGGGCGGCACGCCGATGGAGTTCAACACCATCGCGGTCTCCGACAACCTCACGATGCACACCCCCGGCATGCGCACGTCGCTGGTCAGCCGCGAGGTCATCGCCGACTCGATCGAGCTCATGGGCCGCGCGCACGGCTTCGACGCGCTGGTGGTCATCGTGGGGTGCGACAAGACCGTACCGGCCGGGATCATGGCGCTCGCCCGCCTGGACGTGCCCGCCGTCGTCCTCTACAGCGGCACGATGATGCCCGGCAGGTGGCGCGGGCGCGACGTCACGATCCAAGACATGTGGGAGGCCCTCGGCGAGCGCGCGGTCGGCCGCCTCGACCAGGAGGAGCTGGACGACCTGGCCAAGCACGCCTGTCCGGGCGCCGGCACCTGCGCCGCCCAGTACACCGCCAACACCATGGGCAGCGTCGCCGACTTCCTCGGCCTGGCGCCGTTCGGGGTGGGCGACATCCCGGCGGTGGCGGAGGACAAGAACGCCGCGGCCCGGCGCGTCGGCGAGATCGCCATGGAGGCGCTGGCCCGCGACGCCCGCCCCTCGCGGGTGCTGACCGCGGACGCCCTGCACAACGCGATCGTCTCGGTCGCCGCCATGGGCGGCTCCACCAACGCCGTCCTGCACCTGCTGGCCATCGCCCGCGAGGCGGGGCTGCCGCTGCGCATCGACGAGATCGGCGAGGTCTGCCGCCGGGTCCCGATCATCACGGGGCTCAAGCCGAGCGGCGGCGACCACACGGCCCTGGACCTGTGGCGGGCCGGCGGCACCTCGCTGGTGGTGCGCCGCCTGCTGGAGGCCGGGCTGCTGCGCGAGAACGTCACGCTGGTGGACGGCCGCACGCTCGCGGAGGTCGCGGCCGACGCCGAGGAGACGCCGGGGCAGGAGGTGGTGGCGAGCGTGGCCGAGCCGTTCAAGCCGCGCGGCGCGCTGGCCATCCTGCGGGGCTCGCTCGCGCCCGACGGCTGCGTGCTCAAGCTGGGCGGCAAGGACGACTTCCGCCACGAGGGCCCGGCCAAGGTGTTCGACTCGGAGCACGACTGCTACATCGCCATCCAGGAGGGCCACATCGTGCCGGGCGACGTCATCGTCCTGCGTTACGAGGGCCCCGCGGGCGGCCCCGGCATGCAGGAGATGCTCTCGATCACGGGCCCGCTCGTCGGCCGCGGCCTCGGGTCCTCGGTGGCGCTGGTCACCGACGGGCGCTTCAGCGGGGTCTCGCACGGGCGCGTGGTCGGGCACGTGGCGCCGGAGGCGTACCACGGCGGGCCGATCGCGCTGGTGCGCGACGGCGACACGGTCGTCATCGACAGCGCGGCGGGGACGATCGAGCTGGTGGTGCCGGAGGAGGAGCTGGCGCTGCGCCGCGCCTCGTGGAAGCGGCCCGAGAGAGAGGTCGAGCGGGGGGTGCTGACCAAGTACATGGCGACGGTGGCCTCCGCCTCGGACGGCGCCGTCACGGCCTGATCCGGGATCGAGCAGGCGGCGCGGGCCGCTATGCTGCGCAGTGACGTACTCGAGCCGCTGTTAGGAGATTTGCGCGATGTACAAGGAGTTCGCTGTCGAGGCCGTGATGTGGCTCGTTCCGGTCGCGGTGCTGATCGGGGTGGCACTCCTCGTCACCGCGTGAGCCAGGGGCCAGCCGGGGGTCGGCCCGGCCCCTGGCGGTCGCTCAGCGGTAGTACCTGTACGAGACGTACGTGTTGGCGTAGCGGTTGAAGCTGCTGTAGCCGTCCAGCCAGTTGTTGTAAGACTGAGACAGGGCCCGGGTCCGCACGGTGCAGGCGGCCCACTTGGTCCCGCGCGAGCGGATGGTGCCGACGTAGTCGTAGCACGTCCCGACGTTCCGGCCGTTGACCCGGAGCCGCGCGTTGAGCTTGACGTTGTAGAGCGTCCTGTACGAGATGTTCCGGACCCGGACCTTGATCTGGCACGTGTCCTTGCACCGGCCGAAGTAGACCTTGGTGCGGATGAGCTGGGCGCCGGCGGTCGTGGTCTCCGTGGAGGCCGACGCGCCGGCGGGTGCCGCCATGAGCGTGGTGGCGGCGGCCGCGACTAACACCGTCCCGGCGAGGCTCTTGATCATTTTGCCCCCTGGTAAAGAGAAGCCGCTCCCCCCTCTTGGCAGCGGCTCGTGCTTGTCCGACTACTATCAGGAAGCCGACACTACCAACGTTTGGTAAAGAAGATCCGATATGAAACGGTTATCCGTTTATGTCGGCCTTATCCCGCGAGGCCAGGGGGCTACTCGGGGAACGCCGGGGGTTCGTTGAGCTCGGCGATGGCCAGCTCGGCCGTGGTGCGGATGTCGAAGAACTTGTCGAGCGCGGTGATCGCGAACAGGTGCTTGCACCGGCCGTTCAGCCCCGCCAGCAGCAGCCGCCCGCCCGAGGCGGTGACGGCCTTGTGCAGGTAGACCAGCACGGACAGGCCGGAGGAGTCGCAGACGCTGACCGCCTGCATGTCGATGACGAGCATGGGGGGCTGGGTGAGATCGAGGGCCTTGGTGACACGGTCGCGGACCTCGGCGGCGGACCCGAAGTCGAAGTCCCCCGTCAGCCGCGCGATGACACAGGGCCCTTGGAGTCCGAGGCTGATCGACAAGGCCTGCTCCGAAGTCACCCAGCTCCACCTACCTGCATTGCTTGACCGATCCGACTACTTTACGAGAAGTAGCGCTTCGGGTTGAACACCAGCATCTGCTCAATCTGGTCGTCGGTCACACCCGCGTCCACCAGTGCGGCCAAGACATCGTCGTGGATGTGATCGTAGCGCCAGTTCGGCGCGAGCGTTGAGCGGGCCTCCTCCCAGGCGCCACCGAAGTAGTCCATGAAGCACGCCGTGTCGTGGCTGAGGACCATGCGATCGGCGTATCCGCGCCGGCAGAGCTGCGCGACCGTGGCCACCCGCTGCGCGGTCGGGTTGTACGCGTCCAGCCCGAACCGGTCCATCCCCAGCGTCGCGCCCGTGTCGGCCAGGCGCATGAGGTAGTCGAGGTCGTTGCTGTCGCCCGCGTGCCCCACGACCACCTTCTCCAGGGCGACGCCCTCCTTGGCGAACAGGTCGAGCGCGATCAGCCCGCTCTGCGTGAAGGAGTTCGTGTGGACGGTGATCGGCGCGCCGGTGCGCAGGTGCGCCTGCGCGACGGCCCGGCAGATGCGCTCGACGCCGGGCGTCAGGCCCTTCTGCTCGACCACGCACTTGAGGAACGCCGCCTTCACGCCGGTGTCGGCGATGCCCTCGGTGAGGTCGCGGACGAAGTCGTCGATCATCGGGTCCGGTATGTCGATGAACAGGCCGGGGCCGCGGTGCTCGTACTGGTGGGGCAGCTCCTCGAAGGAGTAGATGCCGGTGGCGACCACGATGTTCAGGCCGGGCACCTGCTCGGCGACGCGCTGGATGCGCGGGATGTAGCGGCCGAGACCCCACACCGTCGGGTCGACGATCGTCCGCACGCCCTTCGCGGCCACCGCGTTCAGCTTGGCGACCGCGTCCGCCACCCGGGCCTCCTCGTCCCACCAGGCGCCTCTGCCGTAGTTGTCGAGGTGCTCGGTGGCCAGGACGAACACGTGCTCGTGCATGAGCGTCTGCCCGAGCTCGTCGACGTCTACGGGGCCGCGAATGGTGGGGACGGTGGCCATGGGCGCCTCCATACCGGCTGGTCGGTGTGCGCCACCGTAAGCTTCCTCCAGATCTCCGTCAACCAGCCACTCCGGCCGTGGCGAGGCGGCGGAACAGCGGCTCGGGCCGGGGCAGCCGCTCCCCCGCGACCGCCGCGGCCACCCGCGCCGCCGCCGTCGGCAGGAAGGGCTCCAGCTGTACGGCCAGCGTCCGGCACGCGTGCACCAGCGTCCCCAGCGCGGCCTCCTGCCCGGCCCGGGACCGCTGCCACGGCCGGGTCCGCTCGACGTACCTGTTGGCCTCCTCGACGAGCGCCCAGACGGCCGTCGCCGCCCGCCGGAAATCGAACGCCTCCAGCGCCTCGTCCACCGGCACCGCGGCCAGCTCCTCCCCGGCCGGGGGTACGTGGCCGTCCAGGAAGCGGTGGACCATGGTGGCGACCCGGTTGACCAGGTTCCCCAGCCCGTTGGCCAGGTCCTCGTCCGCCCTGGCGACCAGCCGTTCCTCGGTGAAGTCGGCGTCGCCCACGCGCGGCACCTCGCGCAGCAGCCACCACCGCACGGCATCGACCCCGTACGCGTCCACCAGCGCCACCGGATCGGCCGCGCCGCCCGACGACTTGCTGATCTTGCGGCCGTCCACCGTGAGGTAGTCGTGCACGAAGATCTCCGTGGGCAGCGGCAGGCCCGCGGACAGCAGCATCGCCGGCCAGTACACCGCGTGGAACCGGATCACGCCCTTGCCCATCAGGTGCACCCTGCGCGGTTCGGAGACCCACCAGCGGTCGTAGTCGTCGCCTTCGAGCGCGGTGACGTAGTTGGCCAGCGCGTCCCACCACACGTACACCACCTGGTCCGGGTCGCCGGGCACGCGGATCCCCCACCCGCGGGCGCGGGCGGCGGAGCGCGAGACGCTGAGGTCTTCCAGTCCGGCCTCGATGAACGCCAGCACCTCGTTCCGCCGCGCGACCGGCTCGATCCTGAGCCGCCCGCTGCGGATGAGCTCGCTCAGGGCGTCCTGGTAGCGGGAGAGCCGGAAGAACCAGTTCTGCTCGCAGACGCGCTGCAGCGGCGCCTCGTGCCCGTCGGGACAGGGGCCTTCCGGGTAGAACTGCTCGCAGCCCACGCAGTAGAGCCCCTCGTAGTGCCGCTGGTAGAGGTCGTGCCCGGTCGCCTCCCAGATCCGCTCGACCCCGGCCCGGTGCCCGGGGTGGACGCTCGTCCGGATGAACGAGTCGAACGACAGGTCCAGCGGCCCCCGCAACCCCTCGAAGGCGGCCGCGTTCCGGTCCACCAGCTCCCGCACCGGCACGCCCGCCGCCTCGGCGGCCAGCACGTTCTTCAGCGAGTTGTCGTCGGTCCCGGTCTGGAACCGCACCGGCTCGCCGCGCCGCCGGTGGTGCCTGGCCAGCACGTCCGCCTGCACGAGCTCCAGGGCGTGCCCGAGATGAGGGCGGGCGTTGACGTAGGGAATGGTCGTCGTGAGGTACATCAGGTGCCTCCAAGGGGCCCCGAACACGACGAGAGGCCCCGCTCGCAGGGCCTCGACAGGACGTCGCCGACGAAAACCCCCTAAGGGGCCATCATCTTCAGCGAGATCGTCATGCCGTCCATGCTAACGACGCCCGCCCGCCCCGGCCACCCGTTAACGTCCGGCGTGGTGGCGGACCAGCCAGACGGCCAGGCCGACCGCGAAGACCGCCAGGCCCGCCAGCACCGACGCCGCCGGGAGCGTGGCGGCCAGCAGCACGCACAGGCCCAGCCCCAGCCCGGCGACCGGCCGGGGCGGCGCGCCTTCCGCGCGGTCGAGCGTGAGCGCGCACGCGTTGGCGATGCCGTAGTAGACCAGCACGCCGAACGACGAGAACCCGATCGCCCCCCGCAGGTCGGCGACCAGCAGCAGCACGATCACCGCGCCCGCCACGGCCAGCTCGGCCCGGCGCGGCACCTGCCGCACCGGGTCCACCACGGCCAGCGCGCCGGGCAGGTCGCGCTCGCGGGCCATGGCCAGCACCGTGCGCGAGACGCCCAGCAGCAGCGCCATCAGCGCGCCCAGCGCCGCCACCGCGGCCCCGGCCCCCACCACCGGCACCAGCCACGGGGCCCCGGCCTCCCTGACGACGTCCGCCAGCGGCGCCGGGGACCTGGCCAGCAGCGGCCCGAGCGCGCGCATCGCGGCCACCGCGACCAGCGCGTAGACGACGAACGTGATGCCCAGCGCGATGCCGACCGCCCGGGGGATGGTGCGGGCCGGGTCGCGCACCTCCTCGCCGAGGGTGGCGATCCGGGCATAACCGGCGAACGCGAAGAACAGCAGCCCGGCCGCCTGCAGCACACCCCAGACGTCGACGTGCGAGGCGGGCAGGGGCACGTAGGCGACCCAGCCGAACGTGACCGTGTCGTCGCCGAGCAGCCCCGTGACCACCACCGCGGCGAGCACGGCCAGCACGAACACGACGATCACCCGGGCCACCCCGGCCGAACGTTGCACGCCGTACAGGCTGACCGCCGTCAGCGCGGCCACCGCGCCGACGGCCAGCGGCCTGGCCAGCTCGGGGGCGAGGTAGGAGCCGAACGTGAGCGCCATCGCCGCGCACGAGGCCGTCTTGCCGACCGTGAAGCCCCAGCCCGCCAGGTAGCCCCAGAGCGGCCCGAGCCGCCGCCTGCCGTAGACGTAGGTGCCGCCGGACTCCGGGTAGAGCGCGGCCAGGCGGGCCGAGGAGGTGGCGTTGCAGTACGCCACGACGCCGGCCAGCACGAGGGCCACCGGCAGCCAGGCGCCAGCCGCGGCCGCGGCCGGCGCGAAGGCCGCGAACACGCCCGCGCCGATCATCGCGCTCAGCCCCACCACGACCGCGTCGGTGGTGCCGAGCCGGCGCGACAGCTCCTCCGGCACGCGCCCGCCTCCTCTCCCGCCTCAGGAGGCTCCTACTCTGCCGCATCCCACCGACAGCCCGGCCGACGGCGAGGTGAACGCCCGCCGTCAGGTGACCGCGTCGGCACCGGGCTCGGCGCCGGGCTCGGTGTCGGGGGCGGTGTCGGGGGCGGTGTCGGGGGCGGGCACGATCAGCACAGGCCGGCCCGCGTGGTGCAGCACCCGGTCGGACGTGCTGCCGAGCAGCAGCGAACGCACCCCGCCGAACCCCCGCGTCCCCGTCACGATGAGCCTGGCGTCGATCTCCTCGGCCACGTCCACGATCGTCGACCACACCGCCACCGAGTCCGGATCGCACCGGGGGGTCGCCGCCAGGCCGGCCTGGCGGGCCAGGTCGGCGCCCTGCTCGGCGAGCTCCCGCATCGCCCCCTCGATCGCCGCGTCCTCCGTGCCCAGCTGGTCGATCGCCATCATGAGCCCCACGGAGGCCCTGGCCGAGGCCATCGCCGCCCGCTCCCACACCGTCAGCACCACGGCCGACTCCCCCTTCAGGAGCTCGCCCGCGAAGGCGATCGCGGCCTTGGAATCGTCGGAACCGTCATACGCAATCAAAATCGTCATCTCAGCACTCCACATCGTGATCGGGCCCTACCTCTTTCCCGGCCGACCCGTTTCACGCCTGCGTCTGGGGTAGCGGCCCGACATGACCGTTACGCGATTCCACGACCTGCCCCTCGCCCAGCGCGACCGCGAGTGGGACGCCGCCGCGGCGGACAAGCGGGTGCGCAAGTGGGCGAACGCCGAGGACAAGCCGAACGCGAAATACCGCGAGGCCTTCAGCTGGTACGACGCCGACGACGCCGACGAGTTCGGCGCGTACAAGCTGCCGATCGCCGACGTCGTGAACGGGGAGCTGAAGGCGGTGCCCCGGGCCGTGTTCGCGGCGGCCGCGGTCATGGAGGGCGCCAGGGGCGGGGTCGATCTGCCGAAGAAGGACATCGAAGGCGTCAAGGGGCACCTGGCGCGCTACTACGCCAAGCTGGGCGAGGAGCCGCCCTGGGAGCGCTGAGCCAGCGGCTTGAGCATCGACAGCCCGGCCAGCGCCAGCACGCCTATTTCGGTGACGACCACGGCCCGCTGGGTCAGCCCGGCCGGGATGTCGTCGTTGGTCAGCGGGATGCCGAACATCCGCACCACGTACGGGACCACGACCAGCAGCAGGGCTCCGAGCGCCACCCCGCTGAGGATCCGCACCGCCTTGGCGTACCGGATCCTGGCCTTGGCCAGCAGCATCCCCGCCGCGGGCATCACCAGGAACGCGGCGAAGGCGGCATACCGGTGGATGCCACCCGACAACGACAGCGGCACGCCCGGCCGGTCGGTGGGAAAGGCGCCGATCAGGAACATGCTCGCCCCCCACGCCAGCAGCAGCGCGACGACCCAGCGGCTCATCCCGGCACGGCGCATCGCCTCGGCGATGAACGCCGAGCCCACCGCGAACAACGTCAGCGAGGCGGGCAGCAGCCAACCGGACGCCTGGAAGGCGTACTCGCTGATGACGCTGTGCAACGGGTCGAGGTCGGATTCCGCGTGGAGGGTGAGCATGGCGCCGCTTCCGGTGCCGATGGCCGCGAATCCGCTGACAAGCAATGCCTTCATGCCTCAAAGCTCGTGGAACACGGCCTCGCGGAGTATCGGAGATCGCCCCTGAAGTGGCCTGAACGATCCCCTAATACCTTGGTCGGAAGCGACCCTGAGAACACCCGGCCACCTGCGCGGACACGACCCTGAGTAGGGACTTCCCCCTCAGGGTGGGGCCCGGGTGCCTGACCCGGTTTGACCTGGACACGGCGGACACGTACGGGCTCGGTGCCAACGAGGAGGTCGTCGGCCGCACCGGCGCCGTCGCTGGCACCCGTTATCCGGATATGTCGGAGATCGAGGGGTAGCCGCAGGCCGGGCTCAGACGGATGGACCGGGCGCGTCGAAGTAGACGCGGATGGTGGTCGCCCCCGGGCGGGTGTACACGCGTACGAGGTCGCTCAGGAGGTTGACGATCAGCAGCCCGCGCGACCCCGCGTGGCGCGGGTCGACCGGGCGGCGGCCCACCAGCGGGTCGGTGATGTGCCCGGCGTCGCTGACCTCGCACACCAGCCGCCCGCCCTCGGCCCAGACCCGGAGCGTGCCCGAGCCGCCGCCGTGGTCGAGGCTGTTGGCGCCCAGCTCGGCCACCGTCAGCTGGATGTCGTCGAGCCGGTCGCCGAAGAACCCCATCTCCGCGGCCCGCCGCGCGGCCAGGCCCCGGGCCGCCGACAGGTTGGTGTGGTCGAAGCGCAGCGACTCGAAGACGGCGGGCTCGTCCAGCGGGCGGTTGTGCGCGGAGACCACCACCTCGGGCGCGTATTCGGCGCTGGCCCACTCCCCCGAGACGTCCCACATCACGGGGTGGGTGCGCTCCGCCTCCTTGAGGACCTCGGGAGAGAGCCGGTCGGCGTCGTACGGGCACAGGATCGTGACCCGCCGCCCCGCGAACGACAGGTTGATCAGCGCCTCGTGCTGCGCGGCGGCCCCGTATTCGGTCTCGGTGCGCTCCGCCCAGATCGGCTCGCCGATGATCCGTACGTGCCCGTCGGGATGCCGGTCGGCGAAGTCGCGCAGCACGGCGGGGATGATCCGTCCCGGATTGCGCCCGGCCTCCTGCATGTTGAGCAGGCGCACGGACTTGGCGTCGTCGCCGAGCTCGGCCTCGATCAGGGCCAGATTACGGGCCGGGACCGCGATCGCGACGGGCTCGCCCAGAGCCAGCCCCGCGCGGACGAATGCGCAGGTGGCAGCCACATATTCCCGGTCGCCCCGATAGAGGAGCGCCGGGTGTGTGAACGGTTCCGCCAACATCAGAGACCACGCTACCCAAGGAAGATGACTTCTCAGCAATCCGGTGGGTACGTAAGTGTCGTGAAGCGAATCCGGGTCGTTCGCCGCCCCACCCTCGTCCGGGGGCCGCTGCCCCTTGATCTCCGCACCCCTTCCGGCAGACAACTCCCGTTCTGAGTGCTGCGACCTTATGCTCAAGATATGTCGCAATTGCAGATGCGAGTGTCCGACGAGGACCGAGAGCGCACCGCGCAGCAGCTCCAGCACGCCTTCAGCGAAGGCCGGCTCACCCAGCTGGAGCTCGAAGACCGCCTTGAGATCGCCCTCACCGCGCGGACCTACGGCGAGCTGCTGGGCCTGATCGACGATCTCCCCGTGGACCAGCCGCAGGTCGATGACGTGGTCGAGCTGGAGTCCAAGAACGGCCACATCAAGCGCGCCGGCGACTGGGCCGTCCCCCGGAGGCTGCGGGTGGTCTCCAAGTACGGCAGCGTCGAGCTGGACCTCTCCGAGGCCGTCATCACCCACCCGGTGGTGGACATCGAGCTCGACCTCGCGTACGGCTCCGCCAAGATCACCCTCCCGGACGGCGGCGTCGCGAACGTGGACGCCTTCCACAGCGACTGGGGCCAGGTCCACACCGGCGACGTGCCCGGCAGGCCCCGCGCCGGCGCGGTCCACGTGGTGATCAGCGGCAGGACGAAGTACGGCAGCCTGACCGTCCGCCATCCCCGCAAACGCTGGCTCAGCCGCTGAGGCTTTACGCCGGCTTGATACTCGTGGTGTTAGTGGGGTGCAAGCGACGGTCAAGGGCTGCCCCATAATGTTCCCTTCGTTCGATCAAACCACCGAAGGGCTAGAAATGACTCCCCCTCGCCGTCGCCTGGCTGTCGTGGCCGCGACGCTGACTCTTGCTGTCCTCACGAGCACCGGCTGCGGTGCGCTGGGCCAGGCGGTCGACTGCAACACCGCCGCCCAGGAGGCCACCAAGATCATGAACGAGTGGACCACCACGATCACCAAGGACGCCACCGACACGAAGGCCATCGGCACGGCCTCGAAGGACGCGGCGGGCAAGACCAAGGAGCTCGCGGGCAAGTACGACGGCGAAGTCGCCGCCGCGCTGAACGACCTTGCCGCCGGTTTCGAGACCCTGGAGAAGGGCGACCTGTCCGAGGTGACCTCGTTCACGGGCAAGATGCAGGGCTTCTCTACCAAGATCTCCTCTGCCTGCACCTGATGCGGAGCCCGCGGTCGCCGTTCCGCCTGTGGGGGGCAGGTCGGCGCGGCGGCCGCGCCACGTTCGGGGGGATTCGTTCTACCCTTGCTGCCCGTGACGGGTGACACTCTGGCGGCGCGACAGGGGGCGTCCGCCGCCGCCTCCCTCTGGAGGATCCGGCTGTCCGGCCACCGCGTACGCGTGGGCGCCATCGCGCTCGTCGCCGCGGTGGTCTATGCCGTGCTCGGCCTGGTCAAGCTGGCCACGTTCCGGGCCACGTCGTTCGACCTGGTGATCGTGGACCAGGCGGTGCGCAACTACGCGGCGCTGCGGCCGCCGCACATCCCCGTGCTGGGCATGTTCCACGGGCGGGGCATGGACTACGTGCAGCTCGCCGACCACTTCTCGCCCGCCTACGCGATGCTCGCGCCCCTCTACTGGATCCACGACGGGCCCGAGACGCTGATCGTCGCGCAGGCGCTGCTGTTCGCCGCCGCGATCCCGTTCATCTGGCTGTTCACCCGGCGCGTGCTCGGCGTCGCGCCCGCCTACCTGGTCTCCGTCGCGTACGCGCTGTCGTGGCCCGTCGCGCAGGCCGTCGCGTTCGACGCGCACGAGGTCATGTTCGTCCCCGTGCTCACCGCGATCATGATCGAGCGCTACCACGCCGGCCACCGGCTGCCGGCCCTCATCGCGATGCTCGACCTCCTGCTGGTCAAGGAGGACATGGGGCTGATGGTGATCGGGGCGGGGCTGTGCCTGCTCGTCCTGGGCGACCGGCTGCGGGGGCTGCTGTGCGTGGCGCTCGGGGCGGGGGCCGTCCTGCTCGTACGCGGGCTGGCGATCACGGCGTTCGGCGGCGACTCCAAGGACTTCTGGGCCTACAACCATCTCGGCCCCGACGTGCCGAGCGCGATCCTGGCGCTGCTGCGCGACCCGATCGCGGCCGTGCTGCTGCCCTTCAGCGAGGAGGCCAAGGTCGACACGCTGTTCCTGCTGGTGTGGCCGACGCTGCTGCTGTGCCTGCTCTCGCCGCTGTCGCTGGTGGCGCTGCCGCACGTGCTGGAGCGCATGCTGTCCGACCGCTCCCAGTGGTGGCAGGCCGACTTCCAGTACAGCGCCTTCACCGTGGTCATCCTCTTCTGCGCGGGCGTGGACGGGCTGTCCAGGCTGCTGCGCCGGCTCAAACGCTCCGACGACGCCTCGCTCAAGCTCGCCTGGGCGACGGCGGCCTGCGCGGTCGCGATCACCCTGGTGCCCAGATTCGCGCTGGACCAGCTCTACCATCCGCCCTTCTACCAGGAGCCCAAGGCGGCGGCCGCCGCCGAGGCCGTGAGCAAGGTGCCGTCGGGGGTCACCGTCGAGGCGGTCAACTCCGTCGGCCCCGCCCTGACCTCCAGGACCACCGTCCTGCTGTGGACGGCCCGATCGCACGGCGCGCCGTGGGTGGTGGCCGACACCTCCCGCTGGGAGTTCCCCTTCGGCTCGGCGGACGAGCAGCGCGCCACGGTCGACGCGCTGCAGGGCCAGGGGTACGCGAAGGTGTTCGAGCGCGACGGCTACGTGGTGCTCCGGCGCGGCTGAAGCGCCTCCGCGTAGGCCCGGTCGAACCCGGCCAGGACCGAGGACCACGAGCCGGCCGCCGGTGGGGTCGCCCGGTTGTGCGCGGCGATCGACTCGCGCAGCCCCGCGTCCGTGCAGAGCCGGGCCACCGCGCGGGCCAGGTCGCCGAGCGTCCGGCCGAGCAGCCCCTCCGTGCCGTCCGCGACGAAGTCGGCGACCCCGCTCTGCGCCCTGGCCACCACCGGCAGCCCCGCGGCCCGCGCCTCCAGCGCCGCGATGCCGAACGACTCGCGCGGCGCGGGCGCCACGAACACGTCCGCGGACTCCAGCACCTTGGCGATCTGCTCCCGCGTGTAGCGGCCCGGCAGGGAGACCCAGCCGGCCATGCCGTGCCGGGCGAGAAAACGTTCCATCTGGCCGCGAGCCGGCCCGTCGCCGATGATGGTGGCGCGCATGGGGATCCTGGCGGGCACCCGCCGCCTGGCCGCCTGGAGCAGTCTCAGCAGGCGTACGGGCTGCTTGCGCGGCGCCAGCCGGCCCACGGCGACGATGTGCACCTCTTCCCGCCGGTCGGGCGTGCCGGGCGCCGGCGCCCAGCCCGACAGGTCGAGGCCGTTGGAGACCACCCGGACCGGCACCTCGGGCCCGGCCACGGCGCGGATCGGGACCGCGGCGGCGTTGCTGACCGTGGTCGCCACCAGCCGCCACCGCTGCCAGCCGAACGCCAGGCGCAGCAGCCGGTAGAGCGCCCGCGTGACCGGGTCCCACATGCTGTGCACGGTCACCACGCACGGCAGCCCGGCCCGCGCGGCGGCCCGCACGCCCATCCAGGCGAACGGCGAGACCGCCCCCGTGTGCACGTGCACCACGTCGGGGCGCAGGGACGTGAGCCGGCGCGTGAGATGCCCCACTCCGAACGGGTGAACGGGCAGGTCGAACGGCATCCTGGCGACGATCCGGTGGACCCCGGGCAGCGGCTCGCCCTTCGTCGCCGTGGCCACGCAGACGTCGTGTCCCGCCTCCCGCTGCATCCGCACGAGATCGGCCACCTGGACCTCGATCCCTCCGAGTCGCGGCAGGTAACAGTCGCTCACGTGAAAGATCCGCACCCCTCCCAGACTAATCTGGGCATGTGCCTCCACGTACCGCAGTGTTCTTTCACGCTCACCCTGACGACGAGGCCCTGCTGACGGCGGGCACCATGGCGATGCTCGCGGCCGAGGGACACCGCGTGGTGCTCGTGGTGGCCACCGCGGGCGAGCGCGGCCTGGCCGAGATGGCGCCCGGCGAGGCGCTCGGCGAGACCAGGCTCAAGGAGCTCTACGAGTCGGCCGCGCTGCTCGGCTGCGCCCGCGTGGAGTGCCTCGGCTACGGCGACTCGGGGCTGAGCCCCAAGGGCGGCATCGCCGAGGAGCGGCCCGACAACGCCTTCATCGACGCCGACACCGAGGCGGCGGCCAAGGCGCTGGCCGCGATCCTGCAGGAGGAGGAGGCCGACCTGCTGGCGATCTACGACCCGGCGGGCGGCTACGGGCACCCCGACCACGTACAGGTCCACCGGGTGGGCAAGCGGGCGGCCAAGATCGCCGGGACGGAGATCGTCCTGGAGGCCACGGTCAACCGCGATCCGCTGGTCAGGCTGCTGCGGCTGGCGGGCCGGTTCTACAAGTTCCCGCCGGAGTTCGACGTACGGACGTTCGAGAGCGCCTACTCGTCGAGCGAGACGATCACCCACCGGGTCAACGTCAGGAAATACACGCGCCAGAAACGCGCGTCCATGGCCGCGCACGCCTCCCAGGCCAGCGGCGGCGACAGCGACCGCACGCTCGCCGTCATGCTGAAGGTCCCGCGCCCGCTCTACCGCTTCGTCTTCGGCACCGAGTGGTACGTACGCCGCGACCTGCCGCCAGGCACCCGGCTCACTCATCCCTTCGACCGGTGGCCGAAATAATTCCTCCGGAGGACGTTGCCGGTCCGGCGACGCGTCAGACTGGACCCCGATGAAGAACAAGTGGCTCCAGATCGCCCTCTCCGTGCTGTCGCTCGGGGTCGCCGTGCTGCTCGTGGTCTTCCTGCCGCAGATCGTGCACGCGCTCACCGGCAAGCCCGTCTCCTGGCAGCAGATCGGCACCGTCTTCGGCACGCTCGGCGCCGGGGAGATCGCGCTGATGAGCGCGCTGTGGCTGCTGAGCCTGCTGGCGTACACGTTCGTGCTGACCAACTCCCTGCCCGGCCTCAACAACCTGCAGGGCCTGACGATCAACGCGGCCGGCAGCGCGGTCAGCAACCTGCTGCCGTTCGGCGGTGCGGTCGGCGTGGCGGTGACGTTCGCGATGACCAGGGGCTGGGGCTTCACCAGCCGGTCGATCGTGGTGATGACGCTGGTCAGCGGCATCTGGAACACGTTGTTCAGGTTCATCCTGCCGGCCGTCGGGATCATCGCGCTGCTGGCCGCGGGCAAGGCGCCCAACGCGACCGTCGCCAACGCCGGGTGGACGGGGGCCATCTCGATCCTCGTGCTCTGCGTGATCGTGGCCGTCGCCCTTTACTGGGAGCGCGCCGCCGCCGTGCTCGGCCGCGTGCTCGACGGCATCACCCGGCTGCTGCGGCTGAAGTTCCACGCCTCGGACGCGTTCCACAAGCTGCGCGCCGACACCGCCGGCGTCGTCAGGACCCGGTGGCTCGGGCTGTCGCTCGGCATGGTGTTCTTCCTCGCCTTCCAGTGGGCGATCATGGCGGCCTGCATGTACGCCACCGGCGCCTGGCCCGGCCCGGCCGAGTCGATCGCCGTCTTCGCGCTGTCCAGGGTGCTGACCAGCGCCCTGATCACGCCCAGCGGGGCGGGGATCATGGAGAGCGGCGTGGCCGCCCTGCTCATCTCCGCGTTCGGCGTGCCGGCCACTCCGGCGATCGCGACCGCACTGCTTTTCGGCTTCTGGACTTACACTATCGAGATCCCGTTCGGCGGCCTGGCACTGGGCGCATGGGCACTCCTGCGCAGGCGCAACGGCCGGAACGCCGGCGCGGAGCCCCCGTCCGCGATCTCGAAGGCCCAGTAGTGACAATCCCAAACCCATCAAAGACCTTGTGCGTGATTCATAGGCCCGCATAGCGTGGCGGCTGACATGGTGGCGTTCCGAGTTCTGGGGCCAGTCGAGGCGTACGAACACGACGACGAACTCGACCTCGGCGGGTTGCGGCAGCGGGCCGTCCTCGCCCGGCTTCTCGTGGCCAGAGGTCAGGTCGTGCCCGTTGACACGCTTCTTTACGATCTGTGGGATGACGACGGGGCCAAGGGCGCGCAGTCGGGCCTGCAGGTCTACATCTCGCGCCTGCGCCGGGTGCTGGAGCCCGGCCGCCCGCGCGGGGGGCCCAACCGCCTGCTGGTGACGGTCGCGTCCGGCTACGCGTTGCGGGTGGCCTCCGACCAGGTCGACGCGCTCAGGTTCGAGCAGCTCGTCCGCGCGGCGGGCGAGCACCTCGAAGAGGGCGATCCGCAGTCCGCCCGAGGCCGCCTGGAGAAGGCGCTGGGCCTGTGGCGCGGCACCCCCTACTCCGACTTCGCCGACCAGTCGTGGGCGGAGGCCGAGGTCAACCGGCTGGCGGAGCTGCGTCTCGTGACGCGCGAGCGGCACGCCGACACCGGGCTGCGGCTCGGCCTGCACGCCGAGACCGTTCCCGACCTGGAGGCGCTCACCACCGCCAACCCGCTGCGCGAGGAGGGCTGGCGGCTGCTGGCGCTGGGCCTCTACCGCTGCGGCCGGCAGGGCGACGCGCTGGCCGCGCTCCGCCGGGCCAGGAACATCCTGGCCGACGAGCTGGGCATCGACCCGGGTCCCGCGCTGCGCAAGCTGGAGTCCGACATCCTGGCGCAGTCCCCGGAGCTGGACCTGGCCGTCCCCGCGCGCCCCGCGCGGCCCGCCGCGCCGGTCACCGACACCTGGCCGCCCCGGCCGGCCGCGGCCGTCGAGCCGCCGCCGCTGGAGCCCGAGCCGTTCGTCGGCCGCGACGCCGAGCTGGCCAGGCTGACCACGGCGGCCTCGCGCACGGGCCGCTTCCAGGTCGCGATCGTGGCCGGGGTCGCGGGCGCGGGCAAGACCACGCTGCTGCGCCAGCTGGAGAGCAGGCTCGCCACCGACGGCTGGATCACCGCCTCCGGCGCGTGCCCCGACTCCAGCGCCACCCCGCCGGGCTGGGCGTGGGTGGAGATCCTGCGCACGCTCACCGTCGCCACCGGCGCGGGCGAATACGCGCAGCTGCTCGCGCCGCTGCTCGACGACGCCGCCCCCGACCCCGACGAGGACGAGGCGTCCGGCGGCTTCCGGCTGCACCGCGCGGTCGGCGGCTACCTGGCCGGGGTCGCGCGCCGCGCGCCGGTGCTGCTGACCCTGGAGGACCTCCACTGGGCCGACGACCAGACGCTCGCCCTGCTGCGCGCGCTGCCGAGCCTGCTGGCGACCAGCCGGGTGCTACTCGTGGTGACGTGCCGGGAGAGCGAGCTCGACGACCGCCAGTCCGACGTGCTGGCCGCGCTGGCCAGGCTGGGCCCGGTCCGCGTGGGCCTGTCGGGGCTCGACCCGAAGGCCGTGGCGGAGCTGGTCAAGGCGACATGCGTACGCGAGATCGACGAGGACGCGGTCGAGTCGATCGTCGAGCGCACGGGCGGCAACCCGTTCTTCGTCCGCGAGACCGTGCGCCTGCTCGACTCCGAGGGCGCGGCCGACCGGGCCAGCGCCACCGAGGTGCTCTCGCAGGTGCCGTCCGGCGTGCGCGACGTGCTGCGGCGGCGCATCTCGCGGCTGCCGTCGGGCGCCCAGCAGATCCTGCTGCAGGCCGCCGTGATCGGGCGTGACGTTGATCTCGACGTGCTGATCGCCGTGTCGGGCGACGAGGACGCGGTGATCGAGGCCGTGGAGGCGGCGCTGCTGGCCGGGCTGGTGACCGAACCGGGGCCCGGGCTGCTCAGGTTCGACCACGACCTGGTGCGCGACACGATCTACTCCGACGCCTCCCGGCTGCGCCGCACGCGGCTGCACGCGGCCGTGGCGGCGGTCATCGAGCAGCACACGCCGTCCGACGTGGCGGCGCTGGCCCACCACTACTCCCTGGCCGACGCGTCCGGGAAGGCGGTCCACTACGCGGGGCTGGCGGCCGAGCAGGCCGAGCGGCGCTTCGCCCACCGCGAGGCGGCCACCCTGTGGGAGCAGGCCATCGCGGCGTTCGACCGCTCGCGCGACGAGCAGAGCGGCGCGCAGACGCCCGAGCGCAGCAAGGAGCGCCTGCGGCTCATGCTGCGCCAGATCAGGGCGCTGGCGCTGTGCGGCGACATGACGGCGGCCCGGCTGCTGCGCCGCCAGGCCATGGACGCCGCGCTGCCGCTGGGCGACCTGGAGATCACCGCGAAGGTGGCGGCGTCGCTGGCCGTGCCGCACAAGGGCATCGCCCGCGACTTCACCCGCACCGCGTGGGAGATCGTGGACGTCACCGAGAAGGCGCTCATGGAGCTGCCCGAGGGTGAGCAGCGGCTGCGGGCCAGCCTGCTGACCACGCTGGCGCTGGAGCTGGAGGGCTCCTCCTCGCCCGAGCGCGGCCGTCAGGCGTCGCTGGAGGCGCTGGAGCTGGCCCGGCAGAGCGGCGACCCGACGCTGATCGCGGCGGCGCTGAGCGGGCGGCTGCGGCAGTCGTACGACATCCCCGCCGTGGACAGCCGGGAGAGCATCGGCAGGGAGCTGCTGGAGGTCGCGCAGCGCTCGGGGCAGATGGCCACGCAGGCGCTGGCCCACCTGGTGCTGCTGGAGTGCGCGGCGGCCAGGGGCGAGTTCGCGGTCGCCGACGAGCACGCCGCCGCCGCCGACCGCCTGGCCAGGCAGTACGACCTGTCGGGGCCGGCCGCGGTCGTGGTCTGGTACGCGGGCCAGCGGCTGATGATCGCCGGCGACTACGCGGGCGCGGAGCGGGCCTACCGCGACGCGGCCAGGATGACAAAGCGGGCGGGCATGCTGGAGGGCCGCCAGGGCCTCCCGCTGATCACGACGTTCTGCCTGCACCTGGTGGACGGGCGGGCGGCCCAGATGGTCGACCTGCTCGCCCAGGCCCACCGGCAGGGCGCCAAGTGGACGCTCGACGCGTACGCGCTGGCTCTGGCCTCGGCCGGGCACCTCGAGGACGCCAAGGCCGTGGCCGCCACCCGCCCGCCGGTGCGGCCCGACTTCCTCTACGAGCTGGCGATGACCTGGCGGGCGCTGGCCGGGATGCTGCTCGACGACCGGGAGCGGATGGTCGACTGCTACGACAAGCTCAAGCCGTTCGCCGACCGGGTGGCGGGCGCGGGCACCGGCGTGGTGGCGCTGTGGCCGGTGGCGCTGACGCTGGGCGACCTCGCCGTGCGTTTGGGCCAGCCGGACGCCGCCCGCGCCCACTACGAGAAGGCCCTGGAGGTGGCCGAGCGGGTGGGCGTGCCGCGCTGGGTGGAGGCGGCGCGGCGGTCGGTCAGCAGCTCACCCGGAAACGGTCGCTCGTGACGGTCCTGACGCCCTTGGCCGACAGCTCGACGCGGTACCAGCCGGGGTCGCCGGAGATCTCGGGCCGCCACTCGACGGTCTGCTCGGCGCCCACGAAGCCGTCGTAGTCGACCAGGTAGGTGCGCCACGACTTGGTGGCGGGGCTCCAGCGGGCGAGCTTCCAGCCGTAGTGGACGCTGCGGCCGGGCTCGGGGCTGAGGAGCACGCTGCGCGCGACGAGCGGCCCCGAGCAGGTGTCGGCCGGCCCGCCGAGGGTGACCTCGCCGGGCCGGGCGGCCGGGGCCAGCTCTTCGGCCACGGGCGTCTCGCGGGCCGACAGGGTGATGGTTTTCACAGCCGGCGGCGCGCCGTCGGCGGCGCTGTAGGCGGAGAAGCCGATGTACGCGCTGGTGAACGCCAGAGCGGCCACGAAGAGCTTGGCCGCGTTCGCAGTGCCACTCGCCAGGACGGCCGCGCTTCTCGACGCCATGTTCAACACCCCTTTTGCCTCACCCATAGAGTGAGCTCGGGTGGTTGAGTCCTGGTTGTCGGCTGGTTGCGGCGGATTGCAAGCGGAGATGGCAAAAGCTTGCAACTTGAACTAAGGTAAGCCTGACCTAAGGCTTGGGAAGGGTGGGGCAGCATGAACGGCATCGCCGATCCCACGCGGCCTTTCTGGCTCGGCCTGCCTTACTGGCTGGTGGGCGCCATCCTGATCCTCGCCCTGTTCGGCGCGTTCCAGGTCTACTACTGGGTCGGCCGCAGGCTCGGCGAGAAGCTCTACGACTCGCGCGTCGCCGCCCGGGTGGGGCGCGAGCGCATCGAGAAGATCGAGCACGTCGTCGAGAAGTGGGGCGCGCTGGCCGTCTACGGCTGCTTCTGGGTGCCCATGCTCCGGCACACGCTGCCGTGGGTGGCGGGGGCGCTGCGGGTGTCCTACCCCTGGTACGTGGTCGCGAGCGCGCTGGGCTGCCTGACCTGGGCGCCCATCTGGTGGTTCGGCCTCACGGCGCTCGTGTGGGGCTGGCTGGAGCTGGCCGCGCGCTCGCCCGTCACGGCGGGGGTCGTGGCCGTGCTGGCCGTCGCGGCGGCGTTCTGGCTGGTGGTGCGGCGCAGGAGGAAGCGGCGCGCGGCCGCGTCAGACAAGGCCCTGGTCTCCTAGGCCCTGCCCGGTCCGGTCGTCGATGACGGCCTCGGGAGCGTTCCTGCGCACCGTCTCGATGCCGTTCACGCAGGCGGCCTTGCTCGGGTAGCCCTCGCCGACCGCGAGCGTCTGCCCGTTGTTCGCCACGAGGGCGAAGCGGAACCCGCCCTGCCCGTCCTCACTGATCACGAACCTGCCCGCCACGGCCGCTCCTCTCTAACCTGGCATTGATTTACCCCCATCTGATCTGGCTTTATGGCGTAGTTAGGCAAACGGACCCTTGATCTCCTGCCAACATGATTGCCATGCGTATTGGGGGTTTCATTGGCTCCGCCGTACTCGCGCTGGTTGTGGGGATCGCTTCCCCGGCCGCGGCGGCGGACGCGCCGGAGGTCGCGGCCAAGTCGGCGTACGTGGTCGACTCTGCGGGAACGATCCACTTCGGCAAGCGCGAGACTCGCCGGGTGCCCGTGGCCAGCCTGGTCAAGGTCATGACGGCGTACGTCGTGCTGCGCGAGGCCAGGCTGACCGACACGATCACGATCACGGCGACCGACGTCAAGCACGCGACCAGCAACGGCGCGACCACGGCGGCGCTGAAGAAGGGCGAGCGGCTCACGGTCAGGGACCTGCTCTACGGTCTCATGCTGCCGTCGGGGGCCGACGCGGCCAACGCCCTGGCGCGGCGCTACGGCCCGGGCAAGACGGCGTTCGTCGCCAAGATGAACCGCACCGCCCGCGCCCTCGGGCTGGCCGACACCCGCTACACCAACCCCGACGGCCTGCCCACCCCCGGGAACGGCGGCTACTCGACGGCCGTCGACCAGGTCAAGCTGGCGGAGCGGGCGCTGGACGACAGCACCTTCGCGGCCGTGGCGGGCACCAAGGTGCACAAGGTGGCCAAGACCGCGCTGCACCGGGCGCACACCTGGCGCAACTCGAACAAGCTGCTCTCGCGCGCCGACGGCGTGCTCGGCGTGAAGACCGGATACACGCGCGCCGCCGGCTACTGCCTGCTCTTCGCCGGGGAGCGGGGCGGCAAGCGCGTGGTCGGCGTGCTGCTCGGGGACCAGAACGAGCGCCGCTTCGAGACGGCCGAGCAGCTACTGGACTACGCGGGCGAGCAGATCGCCGGCGGCTAGCAGCTCGCGGGTGTACGGGTCGGCGGGGGCGGCCCACACCTGACCGGCCGGACCGGTCTCGATGATCCGGCCGTGGCGCAGCACCGCCACGCGATGCGCCACGTGCCGGATCAGGGCCAGGTCGTGACCGATGAACAGCTGGCCCAGCCCCAGCTCGTCGCGCAGCTCGTTGAGCAGGTTGACGATCCCGGCGCGTACGGACGGGTCCAGCGCCGACACGGGCTCGTCCAGCACGAGCAGCCTGGGCTCGCAGGCGAGGGCGCGGGCGATGCCGACGCGCTGGCACTGCCCGCCGGACAGCTCGTACGGCCTGCGCCGGGCGAGCCCGGGATCCAGGCGGACGAGGTCGAGCAGCTCGCGCACCCGGGCGGGGCCGGTCAGCGGGTCCCAGCGGCCCTGGACGCGCAGCGGCTCCGCGATCGCGTCGTGTGCCCGCAGGCGCGGGCTGAGCGAGCCGTACGGGTCCTGGAAGACCGGCTGCAGCGCGGGCCGCAGCCGGCGCAGGGCGCGCTCGTCGAGCGCGGTGAGCTCGCGGCCCTCGAAGCGCACCGAGCCCGCCTCCGGCCTGCGCAGCATGAGGACGGCGGCGGCGATGCTCGACTTGCCCGACCCCGACCCGCCGACCAGGGCGAGCGTCTCGCCGGCGGCCAGGGTGAACGAGACGCGGTCCACCGCGAGGACGGATGTGGGATAGCGCACGGTGAGATCGCGCACCTCCAGCAGGGGTGTCGTCATGCGGGCTCCTGGTAGAGGTCGGTGGCCGGGCCGGGCAGCTCGCCGAGCCGGTGGCAGGCGGCCAGCCTGCGCTCCCCGGCCTCCTGCGGCCGGGGCTCCAGCTCGTGGCAGACGTCGACGGCGGCCGGGCAGCGGGGGGCGAAGGCGCACCCTGGCGGCAGCGCTCCGGGCGCGGGCGGCGAGCCGGCGATGGCCGGGAGCGGCCGTCCCGTCACCTCGCGCGGCGGGAGGGACGCGACGAGGCCGCCGGTGTAGGGGGCGCGCGGGCCGCGCAGCACCGCGCCGGCCGGGCCCGACTCGACGAGCCGTCCCGCGTACATGACCAGGACCCGGTCCGCGTACGCGGCCGCCGCCCCCAGGTCGTGCGTGACCAGCAGCACGGCCGGCCCCGTCCCCTCGCGGGGCTCCGTCAGCAGGCCGAGGATCCTGGCCTGGACGACGGGGTCCAGCGCGGTGGCCGGCTCGTCGGCGACCACGAGGGCGGGGTCGTTGACGGTGGCCATGGCGATCACCGCCCGCTGGCGCATCCCGCCGGAGAACTCGTGCGGGTAGGCGCGGGCCCGCCGCGCGGCGTCGGGGATGCCGACCCGTTCCAGCGCGGCCACCGCGCGCTCCCAGGCCTGCCTGCGGCCCAGCCGCCGCACGGCGCGGGCGATCTGGTCTCCGACCGGGTACACGGGGCTGAGCACCGACAGCGCGTCCTGCGGCACGAAGGCGATCCGCCGTCCGCGTACCTGCCGGTAGACGTGCTCGGGCGCGCCGGACAGCTCCCGCCCGTCCAGGCGCACGCTGCCGGACATGCGCGCTCCTGGCGGCAGCAGCCCGAGCACGGCCCGGGCGGTCAGCGACTTGCCCGCGCCGGACTCGCCGACGACGGCGAGCGTCTCGCCGTGGGCCACGTCGAACGAGAGCCCCCGTACGACCTCCGTGCCCGCCACGCCGACCCGCAGATCCCGTACGCGTAGCAGCGTCATGCGGCACCCCCCGTCCGGCGGCCTGCCGTGGAGAGCGCGACCGCCAGGGCGGCCAGCAGCAGGAGCATCCCCGCCGGGGCCAGAGCCGCCCAGGGCGCGCGCTCCACGTACGGCAGCGACTCGGCCAGCGTCAGGCCCCACTCCGGAGCGGGCGGCTGGGCGCCCAGGCCGAGGAAGCCGAGGGAGGCCATGGCCAGCGCGATCCCCGGCAGCCGCAGCACGGCGTGCCTGGCGACCGGGCCCGCGACGGCGGGCAGGACGTGGCGGGTCAGGATCCAGGAGGGCGAGGAGCCGATGGCGCGCTGGGCGGTCAGGTGGGCCGCGGCACGTACCTCGGAGACGAGGGCCGCGGCATGGGCCGCGAGGGCGGGCCACGAGACGAGGGCGACCGCGACGGACGCGCCCGGCGTGCCGGGCCCGAGCACCGCCGCGACCAGGATCCCGGCGATCACCGGCGGCACGGCGTTGGCCACCTCGGCCGCGCCGGAGGCCAGTCCGGGCAGGAGGCCGACGGCCAGGGCGATGACGTACGAGCCGGCGCAGACCAGCGCGGAGACGCCGAGCGTGGCCGCGGCGCCGTGGCCCACCCTGGCCAGCACGTCCCGACCCAGCGCGTCGGCGCCCAGCGGGTGCTCCCGGCTCGGCCCCGCCAGCCGCGCGGCCACGTCGACGGCCAGCGGGTCGAGCAGCAACCCCCAGGCGACGGCGACCGCCAGCACGGCCCCGCACACGCCGGCAACGGGCCCGACCCGCCTGCTCCCACCCAGCCGCCACAACCACCCACCAGCACCTCGCCCGGCATCACTTTGATTGGCATCATCTTGACCCGCACCACCTTGACCGCCGCCATCTCGCCCGCCACCAACCCGGCCACCACCGCCTTGCCGGTCGCCGCCTCGCTGGTCGCCGTTGCCTTGGCCGCCGCCGATGACGGGTGCGGGGAGCGAGAGGGCGGCGTCGCGGAGGCCGGGGCCGAGCATCCAGTGCCGGGCGGCGCCCGCCAGGATCCCGGCCAGCACGCCGAGCAGGACCAGGGCGAGTACCGCCGCCTGGAGCAGCGGAAGGTCCTGAGCCTCCGCGGCGCCCAGCGCGGTCCGCCCGATGCCGGGCACCGCGAACACCGTCTCCACGGCCACCGCCCCGCCCGCCAGCCCAACTGCGACCAGCCCGAGCTGGGGCACCAGCGCGGGCAGCGCCCGGCGCAGCGCCGCCCGCGCGATGACGCCGGGGCCACAGCCCGCCGAACGCCACAGCCCCACCCACGGCTCGGCGAAGGCCGCGGGCAGCGTGTCGTCCACCAACCGCCCCAGGACCCCGCCTGCCGGGATGCCCAAGGCCAGCGCGGGCAGCACCAGGTGGCGCGGCTCCTGCCAGCCGTAGGGCGGCAGGAGGCCCAGCCACACCGACAGCGTCACCAGCAACAAGGTCGCGATGAGGAATTCGGGCAAGGCCCCCAGTACCGCCGCCACCGCGCCCGTACCGCCACCCCGCAGGGTGCCCCGCGCGCCGCGCACCAGGGTGGGCGCGCACAGGGCGCACGTCAGCACCAGCGTCACCGCCAGCGCGGCGGCCATCAGCGTCAGCGAGACGCCGAGACCGGACAGCACCGAGGGCAGCACCGCGCTGCCGTCCGTCCACGAGCGGCCGAAGTCGCCGCGCAGGACGCCGCCCAGCCACTGGCCGAGCAGCGGCAGCGGGCCGCCGTCCAGGCCCAGCTCGCGGCGGATGGCCTCCAACGCCTCAGGCGTCGGCTCCTGCTCGGCCGAACGGGCCCGCAGCAGCGACAGAGCGGCGTCACGACCGGACAGCCAGGGCAACAGCCCGACCACGGCGACGATCGCAACCAGCGCGACGCTCCGCGAGAACAGCACCCCACCACGCGAGAGCAACACCCCGCGCACACGCGTCACCGCAGACCGCGAGAACAGCTTGCGGAGGCGTGTCGTGCTGGTCCGCGTGGGCGGCACGTCGGCGCGCGTCGAGGATCCGGTCATTTGAGGCGGGTCTCCACCGTGATCAGGACGCGCTCGCGCGGGTCCTTCGCCGAGTCCAGCACCGTGGTGGCATCGCCCTGGATCACGCGCTCGTGCAGCATCGGGATGGCCGCGTCGGTACGCAGGATCGCCGCCTCGGCCTCGAGGGTGGCCGCGTGCCGGGCCGGACCGGCGTCCGCCGCCGCGGCCTCGCGCACCGCCCGGTCGACGTCCTCGTCACACAGGCGGGCCAGGTTGAAGGAGCCGTCGCAGGTGAAGTCGGCCTGCATGTACGCCACGGGATCCCCCGAGTCGAGCACGGTGGCCCGCGAGAGGATGAACGCGTCGAACTTCCCGGCCAGCGCGTCCTCCTCGATGTGCGCGTACTCCCGTACCACCAGCTCGACCGCGAACCCCGCCCCCTGGAGCTGCTGCTGCAGCACGGAGGCGACCTCGGGCAGTTCGGCCCGGTCGGAGTAGGTGGCCAGGGTGATCGCCACGCCCTTCGCGCTCGCCGGAGCCGTACGCTCCCCCAGGCTCTTGCGGCCCTCGGCGGCCCACGGCAGGGCGGGCCCCAGCAGGCCCGAGGCCACGTCGGCGCGTCCCTCGTACACCCCCCGCACGAGCTGCCCCGCGTCGATGGACGCGCGCACGGCGGCGCGCAGGCCGGGGCTCTTGAACGGCCCCTTGGCGGTGTTCAGGTACAGGGTGTTGGTGCGCGGCATCGGCACCTCGCTGATCGTCTCCTTGGCCAGCAGCGCCGCCTGCGAGACCGGCACCGCCTCGGCGATGTGGGCCTCGCCGCTGCGGATGGCGGCGGCGCGGGCGGCGCCGTCCGGTACGAAGGAGACGTCGATGCCCGGGGCCTTGGCCTTCGTGCCCCAGTAGCCGTCGTGGCGGTCAAGGGTGGCGGTGGTGGTGCCGTTCACCTTGACCAGCTTGAACGGGCCGCTCCCGGTGCCGACCGGATCGACCTTGCCGTCGGGGCCGTACGCGCGCTCGGCCAGGATCGCCAGCTGCGGCGAGGACAGGCGGTGCGGGACCAGCGGGTCGGGCTCGCGGGTGGTCACGACGACCTTGCCGCCCTCGGCCCTGGCGGTCAGCTCGACGCCGTCGAGGATGCGCGGCTTGGGCGTGGCCCGGGTGGCGCGGGTCAGCGCGCCGGCGGCGACCTGGGCGGTCAACCGGCTGCCGTCGTGGAAGGTCACGCCGTCGCGGACGGTGAACTCCCAGGTCCGTTCGGAGGTACGGGTCCACGCGGTGGCGAGGGCGGGTCGCGCGTCGCCTCTCGCGTCCAGGTTGACCAGGGTCTCGGCGGTGGACCAGCGGGAGAGCTTGAAGGCGTCGTCGCTGAAGGGTGACAGGCCGGAACGCGGAGGCTGGAGCATCGCCACCTTGATCCGGCCCGTGTCCTGCCCGCCCGCCGGGGCGGAGCACGCGGACAGGGAGAGGGCTGTCATGAGGGCAAGCCAGAAGCTGCGATGGTGCACGGATTGTCCCAAATTCAGGGGGAATGAGCGGGACGAGACATTAGCACATGATAACCGTTTCCATATTCACACCCGATAGGCGCGCCCCTCGACGCCCCACTCCCCGAACGGCAGCCGCTCACCCCGCTCGATCGCCCGGATCGAAGGGCGGCCGATATGCGCGAACACCAGCCGCCCCACCCGGTGATCGCACGCCTCCCGCGCGACCTGGAGCACGCTCGCATGCCCGCCCACGCCCCCGGCGAAGCGGATCGGCCGGTCCCACCCGGCGGCGTCGGCGAACATCAGGTCCACCCCGGCCGCCCAGTCCGGAAAGACCCAGAACTCCGGCGCCCAGACGACCCGCGCCCCGGCCGTCCTGATCAGGTAACCGTAGGTGGGATGAGAGGTGTGGCTGACCGGCAACGGCACGATCTCCACTCCTGCGGCCCCGAAGGTCGCCACCGCGGCGGTCAGGCCGAGCGCCCGCGCCGTACGGCGGATCTGGGGCATCAGTTCGGCCCGCTCGTCACAGACCAGCCAGCCGTCGAGCCGCTCACCGGCCGCGGCGTCGCCGCCCCCGTCGAGCAGGACGCGGTGCCCCCGCCAGCCGACCAGCAGCCCGGCCGGGCTGTAGCGCGGCGAGTTCATCGCCCCGACCCCAACCAACCGCAACCACACGACCGTCACCCCCCGGTCCCACCCACCACCTCCCCAAACGCGGCCATCACCCATTCCCCCACGCGACGACCAGCGGGCACGACGCCTCGACCTCCGCCACCACGCCACGGAGGCGGGCTACGAGCGGCGCTCTGGCAGCCCCCGAAGGGACGAGCCACCCCCAGAGGGATGTCGCATGACAGGTGCCCGCGAAAAGCGCGGGCTCACCCGAAGGTGATCTTGCCGTTGCCGGGAAGCGTGCCCATCCCCCGCGTGGCGCAGCCCAGGATGGCCGCGGCCGGTGAGAGGCCGCCGCGGACGCGCTCCCCCTTGAGCGCGCCGGCGGCGATGGTGCCGGTGAGCAGGGCGTCGGCCGGGTGCTGGGTGGCGAGCCGGTCGGCCTTGATGCGCAGCCTCGAGACGCCCACAGGCCGGCCGTCCCCGCCGAACCAGGTGATGACAGCACCCCCGCGCACATCGCGCGCGCTGGTGCACGAGACCTCCGCGCCGGCCCTGACGGCGACCCAGCCGGAGCGCAGGGACGTGGCCGAGCCGTCGGGTGAGGTGCAGCCGGTGAGCTGGAGGTTCCCCCGGGCGGCGACGCGCCGCTGCATCACGCGGTACGGCACGCCGGATCCAGCCGATCCGCGGTCCACCTGAGCGAGTGCGCCACCCGTACGCGCACCTTGGCCCGGGCGCGGTGTGGCCGCCGGGGCGCGCCCGGCAGGGCTTCGCCCAGCGACTCCCGGTAGCCCATCGCGGTCTGGTGAGCGAGGACTTGCATGGCATCCATATACCCTCCTTAATCAATTAAGACCTTAATCGATTAAGACCGGCCGGGCAAGCAGTTTCGGTACGGTGGGACGATGGCCAGGGTGACACTGCAGACGATCGCCGACCGGCTGGGCGTGTCCCGGGCCACCGTGTCCTACGCCTTCTCCCGGCCCGACCAGCTCAGCGACGGGCTGCGCCGCAGGATCATGGAGGTGGCCGACGAGCTCGGCTACGCGGGGCCCAACCCGACGGCGCGATCGCTGCGGCTGGGGCGGGCCGGGGCGCTGGGGCTGCTGTTCAGCGAGACGCTGGCGTACGCGTTCGCCGACCCGTACTCGATCGGCTTCTTCCAGGGGCTGGCGACGGCGGCCGAGGACGCGGGGGTGGGGCTGCTCATCCTGCCGCTGCCGCACGGCGACCGGCGGAGCGAGACCGTCAGGGACGCGGTGGTCGACGCGTTCTGCGTGATGTCGCTGCCCGACGGGCATCCGGCGCTGGCGGAGGTGCTGGCCAGGAAGCTGCCCGTCGTGATGGTGGACGAGCCGTACGTACCGGGGCACCCGTTCGTGGGCACCGACGAGCCGGCGGCCGCGGCGACGGCGGCGCGGCACGTGCTCGGGCTCGGGCACCGGCGGATCGGGGTGGCCATGGTCGGGCTGCACGACGACGGGCACACCGGCTGGGCCTCCCCGGAGCGCCAGGAGGGCGCGGTGTTCGAGGCCATGCGGCGGCGGTGCGGCGGCTACCGGCAGGCGTGCGAGGAGGCCGGGATCGACTGGTCAGGGGTGCCGTTCTACGAGGTGGCGCGCAACTCCCGCGAGGCCGGCAAGAAGGCGGGGCACGCGCTGCTGGGGCGGGACCCGCGCCCCACGGCGATCCTCACCAACACGGACGTGCTGGCGTTGGGGGTCCTCGACGCCGCCGCCGACCTGGGGCTGGAGGTGCCCGGGGAGCTGTCGGTGGTGGGGTTCTCCGACAGCGCGGCCGAGGAGGCGGGGCTCACCACGATCCGGCAGGCCAAGCAGGAGATGGGAGCGGCGGCGGGGCGGCTGCTGCTGTCGGGGGGCGCGGCGGAGCCGGAGCGGCTGGTATTCCCGCACGAGCTGATCGTGCGCGCCTCGACCGCTCCCCCGGCGCAGGCTTGACGGACCGGGTCACGCCAGCAGGAGCAGCACGCCCGCCGCGACGCTGACCAGGGCGGTGGCGCCGTGCACGCCCAACCAGAAGCCGGGGTGGCCGCCGCGCCTGGCCACGATGAGCGCGTCGCCGGCGGGGATGATGCTCATGGCCACGAAGACCCACCCCAGCGTGTGCGCGTCCGCCACGGCGATCAGGACGAAGATGGCCAGGGCGGTGCCGAGATCACGAACGGCCTTCACGGAGAAGTACGCGCCCGCGTCCATGCCCGAGGCCGAGCCCGGCACGCCGAACGCCTTGGCCGCGGCCTCGGGGACGAGGAAGAAACGCAGGCTGATCACCACGAGGGCGATGCCGACCAGGGCTGCGATCACATAAGCGGTGGTAACCATCTTGAGCACTCCAAGCAAGAGTCATCGGTAGAAGTGCTAGCAACGCTAGCCTAGCGAAGACTCAATGTCTAGCACTGCTAGAAAACTGGTCGCCTAGTCACGCCACACGGCGGCGACCTCCTCGGCGCTCGGCTGCGACCGGCCCAGCTCGGCGGCCGGCGCGCGGCGGGCCGGATCGAGCAGGTTGCCCATGGAGCTGCCCACGACCTGTCGCCACCCCCGCGGATCCGGCGTCACCAGAGCGGTCCGCACGCCGTCGCCCAGCTCCGCGATCTGCTGCTCCACCCCGGGCATGATCCCCCCGCCCCGCGTGATCGGCGCGATGACCACGACGCGGTCGTAGCCGGCGGCGAGGCTGACGCCGGCGGGCGAGCGCATGCCGCCGTCGATGTAGCGGCGCCCGCCGATCGTGGCAGGCGGCCGTACGCCGGGGCTGGCCGTGCTGGCGCAGACGGCGTCCACCAGATCGACGCCGCTGCCGGCGTCGAAGTCGGCCGGTTCGCCGCTCTCCGCGTCCACCGCCGTGATCACCAGCCGCTTGTCCGGCCACTCCCGTACCTCGTCGCCGAGCCACCGGGCCACCTGCGCCCGCCGCTCCGCCTCCGGTACGGTCCGCGCGGCCAGCGCGATCCGCCCCATCCGCGCGCCGAACTCCTGGGACGTCTTGGACCTGGACAGGTTCCACACCATGCGGAACAGGCCCAGTGGCGACGACTTCGGCCTGCGCTCCCCGGCAGGAGGCTCCAGCTGCCTGGCGTACAGGTGCTCGGGATCGAGCCCGCAGGCGAGCTGCGCGCCCACGAGCGCGCCGGCGGACGTGCCCACCACCAGGTCCGCCTCCCTCAGATCGACCCCGTTCGCGGCGAGCCCGGCCAGGACGCCCGTCTCCCAGGCGATCCCCAGCACCCCGCCACCCCCCAGAACCACTGCTCTGCTCGTCACCCGCACTCCTTCGGTCGAGTCCGGCCCGGCCGCGGGAAATCGGTTACCGACCGGGGGTCACGTAGGTAAGGTTGCCCTCACACCCTCCCGAAGGACAGCTCCATGGCGGAATTCATCGAGGTCCGAGCGACGGTCGAGGGCCATGAGAGAGCGGCCGCCCTGGCGCGCGGCATCTTCAGCGCCGGCCTGGCGGCCTCGATCGACATCGCCGAAGTGACCTCCCCGCGCGGCGACACGACCGTCTGGGAGCTCACGCTCATCACGACGGACGGGCAGGTCCCGACGCTCGAACGGCGCATCAGGGAGACCGCCGACGGCTGCTCCGTCACCAGGCGGCCGATCACCCACGACGACGACGCCTACCCCGACTGGCTCTGAGCGCCTGCTCGCCTGAGGGCGGTCTGCACCCACTCGGCGGCGGCGTCCCCTCCGGGTCGGCGTCCACCACCCCGGCCGTGAAGAACCCGCTCACCGTGCGGGGCAGGGAGATCTCGCGGGCGAACCGGTGCCCGAAATCCCGGTCGGCCGCGAGCTCCGGGTGCACGACCTTGACCGCCACGGCGCGCCCGCTCTTCGACCGCCCAGGAAGACCCGCCCCATCCCGCCGGCGCCCAGCCGCGCCTCGATCCGGTACGGCCCCACCGTCCGCGGATCCTCCGGCCGCAGCGACTCGAACACGGGCACGCGCCTCCCCAGGACCGCGATCAGACGTGTCGAATCACCACATCAGCCCGATCACCGGAGGAGACAGGGCCAACTTCACATAGCGACGGTCAGCCGGAGCAGTGGCGTCACCGAAGGCGCCGCGGGAAGGCTCCCGACCGCCGCCAGGAGGGCGTCCACCTGGTCCGGCGGCAGGGCCCGGCCCGCGTTGGCGCGGAACTTGACCCCCAGCTCGTCCGCCGTCAACGGGTGCTCCGGCCCGCCCCGCGAGGAGTCCACGCGGTGCTCCAGCGTCGAGCCGTCACGCAGCCGTACCCGCAGCACCGCCGCGAACGCCCGCGGGAAGATCTCCGAGGCCCGCTCGTCGGCCACGCACCGCACCCGCCCGGCCAGCTCCAGCCGCTCCGGGGACAGCGCGGCGAAGTCGTCCAGGGAGAGCCCGAGCCCGCCGCCGCCGTGCAGCGCCGCCGCGACCGTGTAGGGCCCGGAGAACTTCGCGTGGTACGGCGACCTGGGGGCGGTCTTCTCCTCCCTGGGCTCGGCGATCGTACGCAGCACCGGGGCGGGCACCCCCAGCTCGATCTCCTCGACGTCGTCCGGGGACAGGCCGCCGGCCCGCAGCGCCAGGGCGCAGTCGATGGCCGGGTGGGTGAAGTGGTTCGTCGGGTAGGGCTTGTAGACCGTGCGCAGGAGCTCCCACCGCTCGCCCAGGCCTGACAGTAGCGCCGCGTCGTCGTACCGGCCGTCGAGCCAGGCCTGGAAGAACCCGAACCGGCCCTCCAGCACGGTCGGCGGCCCGGTCACGCCCTCCAGGGCGAGCACCGCGGCCGAGACCCCCGCGTGCGCGGCCCAGCCGCAGTGGACCCGCTTGATCGTCCCGCCCGTGCGGTTGGCCTCGATCACGCCCGCGCCCATGCTGGCCGCCACGCCGACCGCGTGCGCGATGCCGTCCGCCGTCAGGTCGAACAGCAGCCCCGCCGCGACCGCGGCGCCCAGCGTGCCGCAGATGGACGTCGCGTGCTGGCCCTTCTCGAAGAAGAGCGAATTGCGCGCCTCAGGCAGGTAGGAGGCCATCCCGAGGCGGTTGCACACCTCGACGCCCGCCGCGATCGCCGCGGCCAGCGCGGCCCCGCTCGCCCCGGTCGCCTCGGCGACGGCCAGCGCGGCGGGCACCACGGAAGCGCTCGGGTGCAGCACTGACGGCAGGTGCGTGTCGTCGTAGTCGAGCGCGTGCGCCAGCGTGCCGTTGACCAGCGCCGCCGCCGGGGCGGGGAGCCGGTCGCCGCTGCCGATCGCGCTCGCCTCCTCGACGCCGCCCCACCGGCGTACGGCCCGCAGCACGGCCGGTCCCGCGTCGCCCTCCGGCTCGGCGTAGGCGGCCAGGCAGTTGCCCAGCACGTCGAGCACCCGTCCGGTCACGTCGTCGCGCACCCCGTCGGGAACGCCCTTGTCGCGGCAGGCGACGGCGAACTCGGCCAGCCGCTGGACATGGGTTGTCATGGTCCCTCTCAGGTCAGTCGATCACGGCGAGCGGACGGACGGGGGCGCCGGTGGCGCCGACGACCGGCAGCGGGTTCAGCACCAGCACGAACTCGCGTGTCCCCGAGTCCAGCAACTCGGACAGCCGCATGGTCTCCACGATGTTGATGCCCGACTCCACCAGCATGATCCGGTGCACGGGCAGCGTGGCATGCCCGCGACCGGGCGCGATGTGCTCGAAGGCGATGGACTCGCCGCCCACCACGCGCGGGCGGCGCTCGGCCAGCCAGCGCGCCGCCTCGACGCCCGGCCCGGGGACGCCGCCCCGCTGCCCGACGAACTCCTCCGCCGACGACCAGAGCCGCGACCAGCCGGTGCCGACGAGCACGGCGTCGCCGGCGCGGATCTCCAGGTCGCCGGCGGCGCGCGACAGGTCGTCGGCGGTGATCTCGTAGCCGGCCGGCAGCGTGTCCACGCCGTGCACGGCGGCCACGTCGAGCAGCACGCACCGGCCCACGTACGGCTCGAAGGCGTCGATGCCGAGCGCGCCGAACCCCTCGTGCGACATCACCTCGGCCGCGGGCCGCCCGCCGTACAGGAGACCTTCCTGCGAGACGTGCGCGAGCGCGTCGACGTGCGTGCCGACGTGGCCGCCCGTGACGATGATCTCGTTGGCGGCGGAGCCGCCGTCCGGCCTGACCATGTCGCCGTGCCTGCGCTCCAGCGCCATCCGGAACGGGGGGTGGTTCGGTGACTGCGGCATGCCTTTGCGCATCGGCTGCGCGAGATCAAGGACGCGCGCCCCTTCCAGCGCCTTCCACAAGGACATCTCGGACGGCTCTCCTTTGTTCCGATCAAGAAACGGCGTCTCGACAGTACACAAGACGGACAAAACCGACTCAATCAGCCCGCGGACCGCATCAACCCGTGGCAGGCGATGGCCGCGGCGGCCACCACGTTGAGCGAGTCGACGCCCGCCGCCATCGCCGCCCGGCTCATCGGGATGCACACCGCCCGGTCGGCCTCGTGCAGCCAGTGGGAGGAGAGCCCGTCGCCCTCGGCGCCGAGCAGCAGCGCGACCCGCTCCGCCAGTTCGACGGTGTCCAGGGGCGTGGCCGCCTGGTCAGGGGTCAGGGCCAGGGTCTGGAAGCCCGCTTCCCTCAGCTGCGCCAGCCCGCCGAACCAGTCGTCCATCCGCGCGTACGGGATCGAGAACACCGCCCCCATCGACACCTTCACCGCCCGCCGGTAGAGCGGATCGGCGCACCGGGGCGACAGCACGATCCCGTCCACCCCCAGGGCGGCGGCGCTGCGGAAGATGGCGCCGATGTTGGAGTGGTCGACCAGGTCCTCCAGCACGAGCAGCCGCCGGGCGCCGCCCTTCAGCAGGGTCTCGACGGCCGGGAGCGGCAGGCGCTCCATCGAGGCGAGGGCGCCGCGGTGCACCTGGAAGCCCGCGATGCCCGACATGATCTCGTCGCTCACCACGTAGACGGTCGCGTCGCCCAGGACGTCCTCGAGCGAGGCCAGCCAGCGGCGCGTCGTCAGGACCGAGCGGATCGGGTAGCCGGTGCCGATGGCCCGCCTGATCACCTTCTCCCCCTCGGCCAGGAACAGGCCGCGCGACGCCTCCAGGCTCTTGCGCAGTTCCACGTCCCGAAGCCGGGTGTAGTCGGTCAGGCGGGGGTCGTCGGCGTCGGTTACGTACTCAAGCACCTTCCGATACTGCCATGCGCCGCCTGACCTGCCAGACCGCCGCGTAGCAGGCGAGCACCAGGCACAACCCGATCACCGTGCCGGCACCCGTCTTGGTGATCACGCTGGGCAGGCCCAGGTGCGGGACGGGCTCGTCCACGAGGGGCCAGAGGAACGCTCCGGCCACCGTGCCGATCGAGCACAGCGCCATGACGGCCGCGCGCACGCGCGGGCTGATCCGCAGGCGTTCCGGTACGGGGGCCGCGGCCATCCGGGACAGCCGGCGCCAGGCCCACCACACCACGACGGCCAGGCCGACCACGGACGAGACGTACTGCAGCAGCCGGAAGAGCCTGATCACGCCCAGAACCGAGACCGCCAGCCAGTCGCCCCACTCCACGGGCCCGGTGGAGTGGGTGAAGGAGTCCCACAGGACGTGGCTGGCCGCGCCGATCACGCCCCCGGCCACCATGGGCAGCAGCCGGAGCCGGGACGGCGCCAGGAGCGCGGCGCGGCCGGCCAGCGAGGGCGGGAGCAGCGAGATCAGGGGGTCCCTGAAGATGCCGTGGAAGAGCGGCAGCAGCACCAGCACGGCGGCCAGGTCGATGGTGACGACGCCGAGCCAGGAGTGCCAGTTGCCGTAGTCGGGCAGGAACGGCAGGAAGATCGGCAGATCGGGCACCATCGCCCCCAACGCCATCGCCCACGGGTCGGCGAACCTGCGTACGCGCTGTGACGAAATCAGCGGCACCATCGCGGCCATATGGCTGGGCGTGAACGGCAACCGGCCCTCCCTCGGCGTTCCGGGCAACCTTCGCGACCTGGCGATCACCGCTCATTATGCGGGCAAGCTTGACCATTCTTTGCCCGGACGAAACTACGCTACTGTCTGTAATGGGTACGGTACATATCGCTGTCGACGGCCGGATAGCCGGGAGTGCGAGGGGTCATGGTGCCTGACCAGCGGATTCATGAGCGTCCGGCCGCGTCAGCAGATTGGCTGCGCGCAGCCCGCGCCGCCCGGTCGCTCTCCGTGGCCACCCTGGCCTGGCTGAGCGTGGAAAGCACGCTCGGCCTGGCCGCCGGCTTCGCGGCCCACTCGCTGGCGTTGATCGGCTGGGGGCTGTCGGCGTTCGTGGAGGCGGCGGCCAGCCTGATCGTGGTGTGGCGGTTCACCGGCGCCCGCACGCTCTCGCCGAGCGCGGAGAAGACCGCCAGGAAGGCCGTCGCGGTGAGCTTCTGGCTGCTCGCGCCGTACCTCGTGCTGCACGTGGCGCACGACCTGGACGCGGGGCACCGGGCCACGCCGAGCGTGCTGGGGATCGTGGTGACGGCGTTCAGCCTGGTCAGCATGCCGGCGCTGGGGATCGCCAAGCGGCGGCTCGGGGCACGCCTGGCGTCCCAGGCCACCTCCGGCGAGGGGACGCAGAACCTCATCTGCGCGGCCATGGCCGCGGGGGTGCTGGTCAGCCTGTGGCTCAACACGCTGGGGTGGTGGTGGGTCGATCCGGTCGTGGCGGTGGCGCTGGCGGCGGTCGCCGTACGGGAGGGAAGCCGGGCGTGGCACGGCAATGAGTGCTGCCATTAGCTATATCTCCCATAAACCGTCACGCACGCGGCCAACACCGCCCACACAGGGTAATCACCGCACCAAAAGGGCTGTTTTCCCGCACTCGCCACACCGAGTATCGTTCCCGGAGTATTGCGGAGCATCTCCCGCTAGGGTCTCCGGAAGGTCTCAAGCACACCTAAGAGGACATCGTGGGGCGACACCGCACAGACGAGCTTGATGGCGGATACAGAGCGCACGAACCCCCTGCCCGCAGAAGGTCGAACGGCCGCGGCAGGGTTCTCGTACCGCTGGCGGGCGCCGTCGCGCTGGCCGTGCTCCTCGGTGTCGCCGCGTTCGTGATCTTCAACCGCGACCACGACTGCTCGGGCGGCAAGCTGGCGCTGCGGGTCGTCGCCACGCCCGACATCCAGCCCGCGCTGAACAAGATCGCGGGCAACTACAACAAGGCCATGCACTCGATCGACAGCAAGTGCGTCGAAGTGACGGTGGCCAAGGAGGCCGCGGCCAGGACCGCGAACGCGGTGGCCGCCGGCAAGGCCAAGGCGGACTTCTGGGTGGCCGACTCCAGCCTCCTCATGGAGAGCCTGCGCAACACCCCGGCCGGCCAGGCCCTGCCGCAGATCGAGGGTTCGATCGCGACCTCGCCCGTGGTGCTGGCGACGGCCAAGTCGTTCGCGTCGAAGCTGAGCGGCGCCCTCCAGCCGAGCTGGGCCGCCATGATCTCGGCCGCGAACGTGGCCAACGTGGACGGGCCGGGCAAGAAGGTCCGCGTCCTCGCCCTCGACCCGCAGAAGAACTCCGCCGGGCTGGCCGCGCTGCTGGCCGCCGCCGGTACGGCGAAGGAGGCCGGGCTGGACAAGGCGCTGGTGGGCGCGATGAAGGAGCTGTCGGGCCAGCTCGCCTCCGACCCCACGGCGCTGCTGGCCAGCCTCACTGTGAAGTCCGGCAGCAGGGTGCCCATCGGCGTCACCTCCGAGCAGGCCATCTACGCCCACAACGCCAAGAAGCCGGAAGCGCCGGTGGTCGCGCTCTATCCCAAGGAAGGCACGCTCAACCTCGACTACCCGGTCACGGTCCTGACCAAGGACGCGGCGGTGCTCAAGGCGGCGGCGGACTTCAAGCAGGACCTCGCCACGGAGTCGGCCAAGAAGACCCTGCGTGAGGCGGGCTTCCGCAGCACGGACGGCAAGGCGGGCGACGCGCTGGCGGCCGACAAGGGCTTCAAGCAGGAGACGCCGACCGCGCTGGAGCCGCCGGACGGCAAGACCGTGGCCAGGATGGTGCAGACCTGGTCCCGGCTGAACCTCGGCAGCCGCCTGCTCACGCTGCTCGACGTCTCGGGCACGATGGCGCTGCCGGTCCCCGGTACGGGCATGACCCGCATGCAGGCCATCAACAAGATCGCCACCGAGGGCCTGGGCCTGTTCCCCGCCGACTCCGAGCTGGGCCTGTGGACGTTCTCCACGCATCTGGACGGACAGGGCAAGGACTGGAAGGAGCTCGTCTCCCTCGGGCCGGTCAGCGAGTCGGTCAACGGCACGCTGCGCAAGGACATGCTGGGGCGGGCGTTCGCCTCGATCCAGGCCAAGGCCACGGGCGACACCGGGCTGAACGACACGATCAAGGCCGCGTACACGCAGCTGACGAAGACGTACCAGGAAGACAAGATCAACACGCTGCTGGTGCTGACGGACGGCGCGGGCAACGACGACCCGGACGGCGGCGTCAAGAACAGCGAGATCCTGCAGTTCCTGAAGAAGACCTACAACCCGAAGCGGCCCATCAGCATCCTGCTCATCGCCTTCGGCCCGGAGGCCGAGAAGGGCAAGGAGCAGATGGACGCCCTGGCCAAGGCCGCGGGCGGCGAGGCGTACATCGCCAAGAACGTCCTGCAGGTGCGCGACTTCTTCCTCCAAGGCATGGAACGCCGCCTCTGCATGCCGGGCTGCGACGGCTGAGAGTCGTTCAAGGTGCACCCTTATGCCGGATGGGCATAAGGGGCGAACCCGTCAGAGTGAGGCCGCGTCCTCTCCGCGTGGGGCTTGAGTGCCCGTTCTACCCGCGGGGGAGGAATTCGTGCCTGGATGGCCGTCCGTCGGTCGTGCCGAGGATCATGAGCTGGTCGAGGCTCTGCGGCGCGCGGACACCGACGCTCCCGCCAAGCTGTACGACTGCTACGGCGAGCGGCTGCACGACTACGCCGCCTCCTTCGCCCAGGACCTCGCCGCCGACGCCGTGCACGACGCCCTGGTCACCGCGCAGGGGTGCGTGCACCGGCTGAAGGAGCCGGCCAGGATGCGGGCCTGGCTGTACGCACTGACCAGGTTCCAGGTGCGGGCCAGGATGTCGCACCGGACCCCGGTGGACGGCGTGCCGCTGCCGGAGCTCGACGCGCAGCAGGACCCCGAGCTGACCGACCTCGTCCACGAGACGCTGGGCGAGCTGAGCAAGAACGAGCGGGAGGTCCTGGAGCTGTCGCTGCGCCACGGGCTGACCCCGGCCGAGGTCGGCGCGGTGCTGGGGCTGACCTCGCGGCAGGTGGCGAGCCGGCTCGCCAGGGCGCGCGACCATCTGGAGAACGCCGCCGCGGCCGTGCTGCTGGCCAGGACGGGCCGGGCGCACTGCCCCGACCTGTCGGCGATGCTGGACGGGTGCGAGGGCCCGCTCACCCCGCTGCTGCGGCGGAGGTTGTCGGGCCACATCGGCGGGTGCGAGGTGTGCACCGAGGGCCGGCACCGGCAGGTCTCGGCGGCCAAGCTCCTGGACCTGGTCCCGATCGCGTTCCCGCCCATCTCGCTGCGCCGCCGGGTGATCGACACGTGCGTCAACCCCGAGCGCGACCAGACCCGCACCCTGATCACCGATCGCGGTGACAGCTTCGACCGGACCGGCTTCCCCGTGGCCGTCGAGAGCCGCTCGCGGCGGCGCAGGCCGCGCCGCCTGGCGCCGGTGCTGCTGGCGGGCGCGTGCGTGCTGGCCGCGACGGGGGCCATGGTCGTGATCAACGGCCGCGACGTCTCGACCGGCACTCCCCTGCGGTCGGCGCCCTCCCCCTCCGCCCCCGCCGTCTCGCTCGACCCGGACGAGGAGAGCCCCACGCCCGATCCCTCGCCGGAAGAGGACGAGCTCACGCCGGACCCCACTCCCACCCCGACCCCGAGCCGCACTCCGAGCACCCGCGCCACGCCGGTCGAGCGGCCGAGCGCCCGGCACGCCGCCGGGCCGACGCCCACCCGCCGCAGGGCCGTGCCCGGCGCCCGCCTGCGCACCACCTGCCCGAAGGCGATCGACGGCGCGGCCAAGATCGGCCTCGGCGCTCGCAACGCCGCGGTCTCGTGGGTGGCGACCGCCTCGCAGGGGCTGGACGTGTTCCCCGCGAGCGGGTCGATCAAGGCGGGCGGGTCGGTGGCGATCTGGGTCACGATCGTCGACCCGAACGCCGCCGGCCGCGGCCGCGTCGCGTTCACGTCGAACGGCGGGAGCGCCAGCTGCTCGCTGTCCTGGGACGGCGACGGGCCCGAGACGGCCGACCCGACCGACGAGCCGACCAACTCCAGCGAACCCACTCCGTCACCCTCCGTGACCGTGTCAGCCGAGAATACGGAGACGCTGGAGGGGTAAAACGGACGCCAAGCGAGAGTAGATCAACTTTTCTTGCCAACAAACCCGGATAAATCGGACCCTGGCTCGAAGAACCTCGGTCACATAGGGCATTCTGGTGTGCTTGGGGGTCACGTCCGGGCCGGAGTCACTTGACCGTGTGTTGAACGTCACACGAGAAATTCTTGCCTGCCGGTAAACCGGGATGCGCCCTCAAGCGTCGGCATTGACGTGTCCTGGCGCGGATTGGTCCCATGAACTGCGATCAATCGTGCTTTAACCAGCAGAAGCAGGAGAGAAAAGGGAGATGCTCAAGCACCGGAGGGCGCTGACCTGGGTGGTGGCGCTCGCGTGCATAGCGGGGGCGGTCGTCGCACTGTTCGACATAGAGACACCGCTGCGCCCGTTCTTGATCTCTCTGTTCCTTCTGGTCGTCCCAGGGGCGGCAGTGGTGGGACTGTTGCGTGATCGTGACCCCCTTGCCGCACTATCAGTAGGAGCCGCGGCAAGTCTCGTGCTGAACGTGCTCCTCGCTCAGGCCATGCTGCTCTTCGGCGCGTGGTCGCCCCGAGCGGGCGTCGCGACGGTCGCCGTGCTCGGAGGGTTCATGTACGTGCTTCGCGTGTTGTACCGGGGGAAGAGCATGCAGACCCAACAGGGGGCCAGGTGAACATCCAGGTAGTTCGGCCCAGAGAGCTCGGGGACTCCGAGCGGGCACGATGGCGGGAGCTGCAGAAGGCCGACCCGAGTCTGGACAACCCGTTCCTGTCAGTCGAGTTCGCCGTGGCGATGGACCGCTTGCGCGATTACGTGAGGGTGGCGGTCATCTCCGACGGCAGCGGCATCGTGGGGTTCTTCCCGTACGAGCGGCACAGCTTCGGCATCGGCAAGCCGCTCGGCGGCTTCCTCACCACGTGCCATGGCCTGATCGCGGGCCCGGATCTGAAGCTCGACGCCAAGGCCCTGCTGCGGGCCTGCAAGCTCAGCGTGTTCGACTTCGACCATCTTGTGGCGGGTCAGCCCACTTTCGCCCCGTACGAGCAGGATGTCCGACCTGCGCCGGTCATGGACTTCACCGCCGGGTACGACGCCTGGATCGAGCAGGTGAAGACCAACTCCCCGAAGAACCTCAAGACCGTCCGCTACAAGGAGCGCAAGCTCGGCCGGGAGCAGGGTGAGCTGCGCTTCGAGTGGGCCTCGGCCGACCCCGAGGTGCTCCGCACGCTGCTGGCCTGGAAGTCCGACCAGTATCGGAGAACTGGCCGGGTGGACAGGTTCGCCCAGCCGTGGATCGTCGAATTGACGGACATGATGCATGCCGAAAAGTCATCGGACTTCGCGGGCGTCCTGACCATGCTTTATGCCGGAGACGTCCCGGTTGCCGGACATTTCGGCCTACGCACGGCCACCACGCTTGTAGGGTGGTTCCCCGCCTACGACACCGAGTTCGGCCGCTACTCGCCGGGCATCGTCCATCATCTGCAGATGGCCGAGGCCGCCGCGAACGACGGCCTGCACATGGTGGACATGGGCAAGGGCGGCAAGGAGTACAAAGACTGGCTGAAGAGCGGGGTCCTGTACGTTGCCGAAGGCCGCATCTCGCGACCGTCCGCCGCCGCGGCCGTTCACTGGATGGGCCGAACTCCTTTCAACAAAGCCCGAACAATTGTCATGGACCGACCGTCTCTTTATAGGGCGGCCGACCGTGTCCTCAAGGGCTTCGGTCGGGTGCGCACCTCCATGCAGCAGCAGGAGTCACCCAACGGAGTAGTCAAAGAACCAACGGGAGCGCGCTGAGCACTCCCAAGTCCCGGCCAGACACCCTCACAGCACAGGACCCTTCAATGCACCGTTCACCGGCTTCGCCATTCCCGCAGCACCCGGGGATGGCCGCGACCGGACCGCAGCAGGGCGGGGTCCCGGAAGGATTTCCCTCGCCATGAGTCCCGAGATAGCCAAGCACAACGGCAAGCTGCAAACCTCGCCCTTGCGGTCGATGCCGCCCCCTTCGAGCTTCACACCCGTCACCCCCCACCTGGCCATTTCACCGACGGTCAGCGTGGTCGTGCCGGCGATGAACGAGGCCGAGAACCTGCCGCACGTCTTCGCCACCATCCCCCAGTGGGTGGACGAGATCGTGCTCGTCGACGGCAACTCCGTCGACGACACGGTCGCCGTGGCCAAGCGGCTGCGGCCGAACGTGAAGATCGTCACGCAGACCGGCAAGGGCAAGGGTGACGCCCTGTCCGCCGGCTTCGCCGCGTGCACGAGCGACATCATCGTCATGATCGACGCCGACGGCTCGACCGACGGCCGCGAGATCATCAACTTCGTGGGCGCGCTGGTGACGGGCGCCGACTTCGTCAAGGGGTCGCGCTACGCCTCCGGCGGCGGCAGCGACGACCTGACGCTGAACCGGCGGCTGGGCAACAAGATCCTCACCGGCATAGTCAACGTCATGTACAACACCAAGTACACCGACCTGTGCTACGGCTACAACGCCTTCTGGGCCCGTCACCTCGACGCGCTCAACCTCGACTGCGACGGCTTCGAGGTGGAGACGCTGATGAACGTGCGCGCGGCCAAGGCCGGGTTGAAGGTGCACGAGGTGCCCAGCCACGAGCGCAACCGCATTCACGGCGAGAGCAACCTGCACGCCGTACGAGATGGCTTCCGCGTGCTCAAGACCATCCTGAGGGAGTGGCGTCGCCAGCCCGCTCCCGCTCAGCCTGAGCCGACCGCCACTCCCGCCGCTGACCGAGGCGTCGCTTAAGAAGGAACGCTGTGAACACGTCTGTTGTCATCTGCGTCTACACCGACGAGCGGTGGGAGGACATCAGGCAGGCAATCGAGTCGGTCGAGAACCAGACCCGCCCGGCACACGAGCTGATCCTGGTGGTCGACCACAACCCCGACCTGCACCTCAAGCTCAAGCGCGCGTATCCGCAGGCCATTGTGGTGGAGAACACGCATGAGAAAGGACTGTCGGGGGGCAAGAACACCGGGGTGGCCACGGCCAGCGGTGAGATTGTCGCGTTCCTCGACGACGACGCGGTCGCCGACGCCGGCTGGCTGGAGGCTTTGGAGGAGGGCTTCCAGGAATCCGGTGTGGTGGGCGTCGGGGGTCGCACGGATCCGCTGTGGGCGTCCGGGCGGCGCCCGCGGTGGTTCCCGTACGAGTTCGACTGGACGGTCGGCTGCACGTACCGCGGCATGCCCGAGGTACGCGCGCCGATCCGCAACGTCATGGGCGGCAACGCCGCGTTCCTGCGCGACGTCGTGTCCGAGGTCGGCGGGTTCCACAGCGGCATCGGGCGCAGCGTGCAGGGACGCAAGTCGCGTCCACTCGGGTGCGAGGAGACGGAGTTCTGCATCCGGCTGAGCCAGCGCAAGCCCGGCTCGGTCATGCTGTTCGAGCCGCGCGCCGTGATCGGGCACAAGGTGTCCAAGCAGCGCGAGCGGTTCGCCTACTTCAGATCCAGGTGCTACGCGGAAGGGCTGTCGAAGGCCCTGGTGACGAAGGAGGTCGGCACCCAGGACGGGCTGGCCAGCGAGCGGGCCCACGCGCTCAAGACGCTGCCGCTCGGCGCGCTGCGCGGGGTCGGCGAGGCCGTCCGCGGCGACGTGGGCGGGCTCGGCCGGGCCGCCGCGATCGTGATCGGGCTGGCCTGGACGACCTGGGGTTACGTGGTGGGCTCCGTACGGCTGAAGGCGGCACGATCATGATCCGCATTCCGATCCTGATGTACCACTCGGTCACCGACACGCCCAACGACGAGACCAAGCCGCACTCCGTGCGGCCCTCGGACCTGGCCGAGCAGCTGGCGTACCTGTCGGAGAGCGGCTTCACGCCGCTCACCCTGGGCGACCTCGTGGCCTCGCTCAACCAGACCACCGGCCGCTCGATGCCGGACAAGCCGATCGTGGTGACGTTCGACGACGGCTACGCCGACTTCCACAGCCACGCCCTGCCCCTGCTCGAGCGTTACAGCTTCCCGGCCACGGTCTTCCTGACCAGCGGCTGGGTGTCCGACGCGGGCAAGGACGCGGCGGGCCGGCCCCTGGACGACATGCTGTCCTGGGGCCAGGCCCGCGAGATCGCCCAGACCGGCATCGAGATCGGCGGCCACAGCCACAGCCACCCGCAGCTCGACCAGCTCCGCATCGATGACCTGCGGCAGGAGCTGCGCAAGAACAAGGGGCTGCTGGAGGAGAAGATCGGCGCGCCGGTCGCCACCATGGCCTACCCCTACGGCTACTCCAGCGCCCGCGTCCGCCGCGAAGTTCGCAAGGCCGGCTATTTCGCCGCCTGCGCCGTGAGCAACACGATCGCCGCCGACCGGCACGACATGCTCGCCATCCCCCGGCTGACGGTCGGCAAGCACACGACCATCAGCATGTTCAAGCGCGCCGTCGAAGGCAACGCCGTACCCCTCATCTACCTGCGCGAACGCATCCTCACCAAGGGGTACGCGGTCGTGCGCAGGACGAGGTACGGGCTGCAGCGGGTGCGCGGAAATGTCTAGCGTCTGGGGGAAGATCCTCCACGACCTCCGTAACCCGCTGTTCCGCCAGGGCTACGCGCTCATGGCGAACACCGTGGTCACCGGCGTGCTCGGCATGGGCTACTGGCTGCTGGCCGCCCGCCTCTACTCCCCGGAGGAGTTCGGCCGCGGCCAGGCGGTGATCACGGCGATGCGGCTGTTCGCGTCGCTGACGGCGCTGGGGTTCGTGGGCGCGCTGGCCCGCTTCCTGCCGGTCGCCGGGCGCCGCACCCCCGAGCTGGCCCTGCGCGGGTACGGCCTGGCCGCCGCCACGGGCGGGGTCGCGGCCCTCGGCTTCCTGCTGACGCTGCCGATGTGGGGCAAGACGTACTCGGTGCTGAGCGGCTTCTGGCCCGGGCTGTTCTTCCTGGCGTCCGTGCTGGTGTGGGCCGTCTTCACGCTCCAGGACGTGGTGCTGACCGGGCTGCGGCGGGCCACGTTCGTGCCCCTGAACAACCTGGTCTTCGGCATCGTCAAGATGGGGCTGCTGGTCGCCCTGGCCGGCGCGCTGCCGTCGGGCGGGATCTTCGTCTCGTGGGTCATCCCCACCGCGCTCGCGCTGATCCCCGTCAACTGGCTGATCTTCGCCGTCGTGGTGCCCAGGCACGTGGAGAAGAGCAACGCCGAGCAGGAGCCTCCCCGGCTGCGCGAAATTGGAAGGTTCCTGGCTGGGGACTTCCCCGGGACGCTGTCCATCCTCGGCATCGTCTACCTGGTGCCCGTGGTGGTCGCCACGCAGGTGGGCGAGGCCACGTTCGGCCGCTTCTCGATGGCGCACACGCTCGCGAGCATGATCGAGCTGCTGGCCATGAACATGGCGGTCTCGCTGACCGTCGAGGGCTCTTTCGACCGTGCCAAACTGGCCGAGAACTGCCGGCGGGCGCTGCGGCGGGCCTTCATGATCGTCACCCCGATCATCGCGGTGGCGATCCTGGCGGCGCCGCTGATCCTGACCGTCTTCGGCTCGGCCTTCGCGGAGGAGGGCACGACGCTGCTGCGGCTGATGTCGCTGGCCGTGCTGCCGCGGGTGCTGATCGAGGTCTACCTGAGCGCGCTGCGGGCGCAGAGCCGGGCCCGCACGCTGGCGACCGTGCAGATCGGGCTGGCCGTGCTCGTGCTGGTGTCCACCGTCGCGCTGTTCCCGTACGCCGGGGTGAACGCGGTGGGGTACGGGTTGCTCTTCAGCGAGATTCTCGTGGCAGTTTTGATCTTTGGGAATCTACGTAAAATTCTCAAGTTCGGCGAAACCCGTACGCCGGTTGTCACCCAGGGGTCGTCCGGGGCCGCATGATGGTCAACGTGAAGCAACGGGACGGCGATGGCATTGCAAGCTCCTCGGAGGTCCGCGAGGACGTGCGCGGAGAGAAGGAGAAGTCAGACGTGCCCTTCGATCCGGAGGCGACCGGGGTCATCCCGAAGCTGACGTTCGACACCGCTCCCCCGGAGGGCCCGCCTTCGGAGGACGCGCCTTCGGAGAGCGCGCGTTCGGAGGACTCGTCTTCGAAGGCTTCTCCTTCGGAGGGCTCGCGTTCGGAGAGCTCGTCTTCGAAGGGCTCGCGTTCGGAAGGCTCGCCTTCCGAGGGCTCGCCTTCCGAGGGCTCGCCTTCCGAGGGCTCGTCTTCGGAGGGCTCGTCTTCGGAGGACGCCGAGCCGGATTCGGACACGACGACGATGATCCGGCTGCCGGCCACCCTGCACATCGGGCGCCCGCCCACGGTGGAGGAGGCCGCCAACCCGGACGCGACGGGCACGGTGACCACCCCGGCGCAGACGACTTCCGCCCCGCCCGCCGACCCCGCCGACACCTCCGCCACCAAGCCCGGCCTCCGGTCGCAGCCGACGAGCGGACCGCAGGCCGTCGATGGCACGCGGGCCGACGGCGACGGGCAGCGTGGCGCATCGGCGAAGGCGGCGAGCACCAAGCCCGACACCGCCACCAAACCCGGCACCACCATGCCCAGCGCCACCGCGCCCGGCAAGGAGCCCAACGGCAAGCCCGGCACGGCCACGCCCGGCACCGCGAAGGGCGCCGCGCCCGGCAAGACGCCTGCCAAGGGCGCGTCGCCGACCGAGGCGCCCGCCAAGGGATCCGACGGCAAGCCCGGCGCCACCACCTCCAACGCCGCCGCCTCCGGCCCTGCCGCCCCCAGCGCCGCCGCGCCCGGCACCTCCAAGGACGCCGCGCCCGGGAAGACGCCTGCCAAGCGGCCCGTCACCGAGACTGCGGCTGCCGGGACCGTGCCTGTGCCCATAGTCCGTCCCGCCTCGGCGCCCTCCACCGGAGAGGCAGCAGCCGGAACGACGCCTGCCGGAGCGACGCCCGCTGGGGGCTCGGCCACCGGGTCGGCCACGAGCGGGACAGCCGCCAGTGCGTCGGCCGCTGGTGCGTCGGCCGGTGCTGTGCCTGTGGAGGCGCCGCAGCAAGCCTCGCCCATGCCCGCCGCCACCCCACCCACGGCACTCCCGGCACCCCCGCAGACCGCGACCCCCCAGGTCGCCACGGAGCAGGCCCAACCCCAGCAGGCGACCCCCCAGCCCACCCCCGGCAAGCCGCGCACGCTCGGCGGTCGTATCGGTGCGCTGGTCGCCAGTGCGCCCAAGTGGCTGCCCGTGCTGCTGGTCCTCGAGGGCCTGGTCATGTACATCCTGGCCCTCAAGGTCGCCCCAGGTCCCCTGCGCGGCGTGGACCCCGACGACATCGACGGCCTGGGCCTGATCTCCGCCCTCCCGGCGACGGCGTTCATCGCGATCCTCATCATGATCGTGTCGTTCTTCGTCACGGTCGCCCAGAGCACCGACCGCAAGTTCCTCCTGCTGTTCCAGATCGCCGCCATCACCTTCGCCCTGCACGGCGCGGGAGCCCTGGTGGCCACGGCGCCGCGCTTCCCCACGGCCTACATCCATGCCGGTTTCGTGGAGTTCATCAGCCGGACCGGCGAGTCGGCCATCAGCATCGACGCCCGCATGGGCTGGCCGGGCTTCTTCGCGCTGTTCGCCTTCGTGACGAAGGCCGCCGGGATCACCGACCTGACGCCGATCCTGCAGTGGACGCCGCTCGTCTCGAACCTGCTCTACCTGCTCCCGTTCGTACTGATCCTGCGCCAGGTCGTGGCGACCACGCGGGCGCGGTGGTTCGCGGCGCTGCTGTTCGTGCTGGTGCAGTGGATCGGGCAGGACTACTTCTCGCCGCAGGGCTTCACGTTCGCCTTGTATCTGGCGTTCATCGCGATCCTGCTCAGATGGTTCGGACGGGTCGAGCAGCGGACGAAGCCGATCCCGCCCAAGGGCCTGCGCAAGCTGCTCGGCAAGCTGGATGCGATGACCCCGGGCGAGCTGGCCAACACCGGCACGTACCGGGCCGACAAGCTGCTCATGCTGATGATGCTGCTGGCGCTGTTCGTCGCGTCGGTGGCCTCGCACCAGATCACCCCGTTCATGATGCTCGGGGTCGTGACGGCGTTCCTCATCTTCAAGCGGACGTCGCTGACCTGGGGGCTGCCGTTCTTCCTCGGCCTGCTCGTGCTGGCCTGGATCAGCTACATGACGGTGGGCTTCTGGTCCAGCCAGATCGGCGCCATCTTCGGCGGCTTCGGCCGGATCCTGCAGAACATCGGCAACAGCACCGGCGACCGCATCGAGGGCAGCGACCCCGCGCACGCACTGGTGCTGCAGGCGCGGCTCGGCATCCTCGTGGTGATTCTCAGCCTGGCGGCCACGGGGCTGTTCCGGCGGTTCCGGCGCGGGGTGTTCGACCGGTCGGCGCTGATCCTGCTCTGCGTGCCGGTGCTGGCGCTGGGGCTGCAGAGCTACGGCGGCGAGATCGGGCTGCGGATCTACATGTTCGCGCTGCCCGGAGCCTGTCTGCTGGCCGCGTACGCGTTCTTCCCCAACCTGCCGGCCGACAGCGCGGACGTGCGCGAGGAGACCGTGCCGCTGCGCAAGCGGAACGTGCGCTTCAACCCGCAGCTCACCAAGAAGCTCTCGGTTGTGCTCGCGGCGTGCTTCGCGGTGCTGTTCGCGTTCGCGTTCCTGCTGGCCAGGTACGGCAACGAGAAGTTCGAGCGGGTCACCACGGGTGAGGTGGCCGCGCTGCACTACGTCTACCAGCACGACAAGCCGAGCGCCAAGGTGCTCTACCTGGTGCCCAAGACGGGGCCGGAGGTCACGCCGACCCTGCCGTGGGGCGAGAAGGACGTCGAGCTGGTCAACTTCGGCGTACAGGCCCGCGTGCACAAGGACCCGACGCAGATCGCGGACGCGGTGGCGGCGCTCAAGGAGCAGCCGCGTAACTCGTACCTGATCGTGAGCCGCGGGCAGGTGAGCTACCTGCAGCTCAACGAGGGCTTCCCGGAGGACTGGGGGACGAAGTTCCGCGCGGCGCTGGACGCCTCGCCGGACCTGAAGCGGGTGTTCTCCAACGAGGACGCGGCCCTGTACACCTGGAAGAAGTTCGTCCGGGGTACCGAGATCCCCGAACCTCAGCCCTACAAGGGACGCGGCGACCCCACCACCCCGTGGACGCCCGTGGGCATCGGCGCGCTGGCCGTCACCTGGGTCTCACTCTTCGCGTACGAGGTCATCCGGCTGAACGGCCCCAACCGGGCGCGCAAGGCCAGAAAGCGCCTGATCTTCCTCGCCGTGCCCGCCTTCGTGATCGCGCTGGCAGTGATCATCGAGCGCTTCATCTATATCGCACAAAATAACTGAATTCACAGGAAACGCTCAGCTTGTGCGGGATGATGTTCTCCATATGAGGACACAGGAGACACTCCCCGTCATGCCGAACGCACGACTCGCGGCTGCGAGGATCGCTTCCGTCGACGCCTTACGGGGCTTCGCACTCCTGGGCATCCTCGTTGTCAACATCGCCTTCCTGGCCTCCGGCTACCGGATGGCCGGGATGGCCGAGCCCGCCTTCCAGTCCCCCCTGGACTGGACCGTGCGGTTCACCGTGACGCTGCTGGTGGAGAACAAGTTCTACCTGCTGTTCTCCTTCCTGTTCGGCTACAGCTTCACCCTCCAGGTCGACTCGGCGGAGCGGCAGGGGCGCCCGTTCGGGCCGATGTTCCTGCGCCGCCTGGCCGGGCTGCTGCTGATCGGGCTGGCGCACGCGGTGCTGCTGTTCCCCGGGGACATCCTGACGACGTACGCGGCCGTGGGCCTGGCCCTGCTGATCTTCCGCAAGCTCCGGCCCAAGGCCGCGGTGGTGCTGGCGGTCATGTTGACCGCGATGCTCGCGCTCGGCTTCGTGCTGCTGGCCCTGCTCGCCACGTTCGGCCTGGACATGGGCGGCACGGTGGCGGACTCGGCCGCGGAGGCCACCAAGGCGGACACGGCGCTGGCGGCCTCCGCCCTGCAGATCATCTCCGAGCACCTCAGGAAGCTGTCGCTGATCATCGTCTTCCGCGTGCTGTTCCAGGGCCCGGCGGTGCTGGCGGCGTGCCTGATCGGCCTGGCGGTCGGCAAGCTGGGCGCCATGCGCGACCTGTCCGCCCACACGGGCACGCTGCGCAAGCTGCAGTGGACCGGGTTCACGGTCGGGCTCGCGGGCGCGTTCGTCTACACGACGTCGGCCTGGCACGGCACGATGCACAAGTTCTGGGGCGAGGCCGTGGACCTGGTGACGGCCCCGCTGCTGGCGGCCGCGTACGCGGCGACGTTCCTGCGGCTGCTGCCGTACATGCCGCGCATCGCCCGGGCGCTCGCGGCGCCGGGCCGGATGGCGCTGTCCAACTATCTGGCGCAGTCGCTGATCTGCTCGCTGATCTTCACCGGGTACGGGCTGGCGCTCGTGGACCGGGTCAGCCCGCCGCTGGAGGTGCTGATCGCGCTCGGTGTCTTCGTCTGCCAGGTCTTCTACAGCCACTGGTGGCTCAAGAGGCACCGGTACGGGCCCGTGGAGTGGCTCCTGCGCTTCCTCACGTACTGGCGCAAACCAGGCCCCAGCCGCCCGCAACAGGCGAGCCACGCTTTAGGGGAATGACGCGGTATGCGCCACTGGCCCGTGTTCAACCTCCGCCTCACCACGCCCCGCCTCGAGCTGCGCATGCCCTCTCTGGAGGATCTCGACGAGCTGGCCGACCGGGCCGTGGAAGGCGTGCACGATCCGGACGTGATGCCGTTCGGCGTGCCGTGGACGGACGCCCCCGCCGACGAGCTGCCGGCGAACGTCGTCCGGTTCCAGCTCGGCGTCATCGCGCGGTGGCAGCCCGAGCGGTGGTGCTGCAACTTCGTCGTCGTCCACGAGGGACGGGTGATCGGCACCCAGGACCTGTCCGCGCACGGCTTCCGCGTCACCCGCGAGGTCCACACGGGCTCGTGGCTGGGCCGCGCGCATCAGGGCAAGGGCCTCGGCACGGAGATGCGCGCCGCCGTCCTCCACCTGGCCTTCACGGGGCTCGGGGCCCTGACGGCGGTCTCCAGCGCGTACCTGGACAATCCGGCCTCGCTGGGCGTCTCCCGCAAGCTCGGCTACCGGCCGGACGGGCTGATCGTGGACGAGGTACGCGGCAAGCGGGCGGTCCAGCAGCGCCTCCGCCTCGACCGGGCCGACTTCACCGACCCCGTCCCCGTACGGATCGACGGGCTGGAGCCCTGCCTGCCGCTCTTCGGGCTCACCTGATGCGAGGCCGGTCGAAGGCGGTGTTGTCGATGATGACGTCCATCCGCTTCAGCGGGTCGGCCTCCTCGAGGTAGATGCGCTCGGCGACCAGGTACCGGTTCCGGTGGATCGACTCGGCCTCCGACCCGGCCCAGTCCTGGTCGCGCTCGGCCCCTCTGCGTACCGACAGCTCGGCGTCCACGTCCATCCAGATCCGGAAATCCCAGTACTTGTCGATCTCCGGCCGGAACGCGAACACCCCGTCCACGACCACCACCGAGTCCGCCGCCAGCGGCGTCGTCGTCCCGGAATGATCGATCTGCGTCAGCGGATCGATGCCGCACAGCGCACACGCCACCGCCTCGGCGGACCGGCCGGGCTCCAGCAGCAGCCTCTTGACCGCCTCGTAGTCGTAGGCGTTGCGGTAGTAGCCCTCGCCCGACTCGCGGTCGTAGAGGTGCCGGTCCTTCCACGGCTTCTTGAAGTCGTCCAGGGTGGCGCGCAGCGCGGGCCGCCCCGCCTTGACGATCTCCTCGGCCAGTTCGTGCCCGAAGCTCGTCTTGCCCGAGGCGGTGAACCCGTCGATCCCCACCAGCACCCGCCCGTCGCCGCGGGCCAGCACCTGCTCGGCGACCTGCCTCACGAGCGCGGAGCGTTCCGGCGAGGCCGGGGCCGGGCAGGGCTGCTGCCACGTCGAAACGGAATACTGCACCCGCACACCAGAAGTACCAGACAATCCCACCAGCACACCCTATCCATGGACGGTCACCGGAGGCGCGGAGCCGGCGGACAGCCGTTCTCGATGATCAGGGTTCTGCTCAGAGCTTGCACCGGGCCCCGTCGGCCGGGGACTTGAGGTCGATGAGGTAGGCGGCCACGGCGTCGTTGACGCAGGCGTTGCCGGCCAGGAGGGCGCCGTGCTGCTCGCCCTCGACGGTGAGCAGGCTGCCGCCGAGGGCCTTGGCCAGGTTGATGCCGCCCTCGTGCGGCGTCGCGGGGTCGGCGGTGACGGAGACCGTCAGCGTGTCGGGCAGGCCCTTGATGCCGGTGGCGTAGGGGTAGCCGAGCGTCGGCCTGACGGGCCACTGCTCGCAGCCGTCCCGCGCCTCCTTGAACGGACGGCCGGGGTCGGTGAACGGCGCCGCCTTGAACCACGCCCGGTTCAGCGCGGTCTCCTGCTTCGGCGTGTGGCGCTCCTCGTCCAGGCAGTTGATCGTCATCGTGGCTTCGAGCGAGTTGGGGTAGCCGCCGTCGGTGGTCCGCCCGTGGTACGTGTCGCGCAGCTTCAGCAGGGTGTCGCCCTTGCCGGCCTTCAGCTCGGCGATGCCCGTGATCGCGGCCGGCCAGAGCGCCTTGCTGTACAGCGCGGCCGTCACCCCCTCGACCGCCTGCTCGTACGTCAGCCCGCGCCCGTCGGACGTACGGGCCGGCTTGTCGATCAGCGGTCGCACGAGTTTCTGGAAGACCTGGGTGGCGCGCTTGGGGTCGGTGCCGAGCGGGCAATCCTGCTTCTGCTGGGTGGCGCAGGAGGCGGCCATGTGCTCGAACGAGGCCTGCATCCCGGTGGCCTGCTGGACGCGTCGCTCGTAGGTGCCGGCGTAGGGGTCAAACGCCCCGTCGAGCACCAGCGCGCGGACCTTCTTGGGGAACATCTCCGCGTACACGGCGCCGAGCCGGGTGCCGTAGCTGCTGCCCGTGTAGGTGAGCTTCTCATCTCCCAGGGCCTGGCGCAGCACGTCCATGTCCCGCGCCACGTCGCGGGTGCCGACGTGCGCGAGCACCTGCATGCCACCGGAGCGCTCGGCGCACTGCTCGACGAGCCGGCGGGTCTCCTGCTTGGTCCAGTCGTCGATGCCGGCGGGGATCGAGGAGAGCTTCGCGCCGCGGTCGCGCTCGGCATCGGTGTAACAGTCGAGCACCGGCGTTGAGGCGCCGACGCCGCGCGGGTCGAACCCGACCAGGTCGAAGCGCTCGGTGATCGGCGACTTCGCCCACACGGCGGCGGTCACGGCCGCGTGCTCCGTGCCGGGGAAGCCGGGGCCGCCGGGGTTCAGCACGAGCGACCCGATCGGATCCTTGCCGCGCGCGGGCACGCGCAGCACCGCGATCTCCGCCTGCCTGCCCTTCGGATTCTGGTAGTCGAGCGGCACCTTGAGGCGCGCGCACTCGGCCTTGACGGCCGGCACGCCTGGCGGCACGTGCGGATCGCAGGGCTTGAACTCCAGCTTCTGCCCGTAGAAGCGGTCCAGGCCGGTGCCGCGGGAGGCGGGCTGCTGACCGGCCTGGAGAGCGCCGGCCGCGCCGGTCCGCCCGCCGGCCTGCCCGCCTGCCTGCCCGCCTGCCTGCCCGCCTGCCTGGCCAGCGGCCTGCCCGCCTGTCTGGCCGGCGGTCTGGCCGGCGCAGGCGCCGAGCAGCAGCGTCAGCGCTGCGGCGCCCAGGACTGCGGCCGGTCTCTTGCGACATGGCATGTGTCTTCTCCCATTGTCGGAGGTGATGGTCAACTGGGGAGAAGGGCCGGAGGGCCGAGCAGGCTCGCGACGAACCCGCAGGGCCAGGCATCATGTAGCTCCCCTGGTCGTGCTGGTTGCGATAACGAGCTAACAGCGTGCCCTTGGGGCACGGTCAAGGAGTGCCACGCACGGCCCCGACTTCTGGCGTTCCGCTCCCCGCTTGGGTGCGCGTTGACTGTGCCCCTGGGGCATGGTGTGGACTTGTCGTACGGGCCACGTGGCGTGGGGCCCCCGCACAGCCGCAGACGACGAGGGAGGCGGAGAATGGCCTGGAGCACCCGGCAACTTGCCGATCTCACGGGCTCGACGGTGAAGGCCATTCGGCATTACCACGAGATCGGGTTGCTGGATGTGCCCGAGCGCGCGGCCAACGGGTACAAGCAGTACCAGGTCTCGCACCTGATCCGGCTGTTGCAGATCAAGCGGTTGCGTGATCTTGGAGTGCCGCTGTCCCAGGTCGCGGCGCTAGGACGGGCCGACGAGGAGCCGGACGAGGCGATCCGGGCTCTGGATGCCGAGCTGGCGGCGACGGTCGAACGGCTCAATCGGGTGCGTGCGGAGCTGGCTGTCATTTTGCGTCACCGCGCACCGATGCATGTGCCGCCCGAACTCGCTCCCCTCTCTCAAGACCTCTCCGACACGAACCAGTCCCTGTTCATGATCTTTTCGACGCTTTTCAGCGAGGAAGGAATGGAGGAATTCCGCCAGATAGTCGCCGTGCGCGACGACATCGGCGACGAGTTCGATGCCCTCTCCCCGGACGCCGACGATGCCACGGTCGACCGGCTTGCCGAGCGAATTCTGCCGCTGGTCCGCAGGATGCGGGAAGAGCACCCGTGGTCGAAGGACCCGGTGGCTGATTCGCCACGAGGAGCGGAGCTGGCCGAAAGCACGATGGCCCACGCGGTGGTGGAGCTCTACAACCCCGCACAGCTACGAGTCCTGCAGCGCCTGAACGTCCTCCTCGAACAGGCAACGGACGCGAACGACGACACACCCCGACACGGCGCTGTCCACGACGCCGGACGGCGCGGCCAGTAGTGCGGCAGGAGAAAACGCAGCCACCGAGAAAGGTCCTGCCAGGGCCCCGCTGATGGTTGAAGAACCCAACTCGCCAGGTCGATCTCGATGTTGCCGAGCGCTTTCCGAATGATGATCTGGAGCCAGAGATGTTCAAGGCATGGCGGAGAAGCCGAGCCGTGCGACGGATCCAGCCCGGAAACGGACGCTCACTCAGACGTTTTCGCTGGTGGCAGCCACTTTCCCGGGCTTTGTTCTATCTTCCGCTGAAGAACGATGATGGCCGGCAGGTGGTCTACGCCATCGACGTCAACCATGTGCAGCGGTTCCTGTCCGACGACGGCAAAGGTAAAGCCCACCTGTACCTCGACGGCAAGCATCACGCCGAGTCCAAGCTCCCTGCCGCGTTTCCCGTCCAGGGCGGCACGATCGAAGTAGCGTCGTCAGCCTTCGGCCTCAAGCGCTGCCACTACGTCACCGACGAGGGAACCGAGCACCAGCTCATCCCGGACCGGAGCTCCAGCGAAGGGCGCCGCGCGCACCTCGACCGCGCGCACCCCGTACTGAGCCGCTGGATCGGCTTCCTCTCGCTGATCCTGCTCGTCATCCCACTGCTTCTCCTCATCCCGCAGCTCATCGAAGTGGCCTTCAAGATTCCCCCCGTAACTGAGCGCTTCGGGACTTTCACCTCACCCATCCGTCTGCCGGCCTGGCTCAACTTCACGCTCGCGCTCGGTGCCGCTGCGGCCGGCTGGGAGCGCGCACTGCGCCTGCGCTACAACTGGTTGCTGGACTCCATGGCCAAGGGATGACGGCGGCTCTGCTCGTCCTCGTCCGGCCAGGACACACCAAGCAGCCGAAGCCCAGCCTCCACCGCCATCGCCCGCCTGGCCGCGCCCGTCCCCACCAGGTTGTCCCTCAGGTGCGCGCACGCCTCCCCCATGAGGTCCCGTACGGCGGCCATCGCCGTGCCGACCGCCCCCGAGCCCCATGGCTCCAGCCCTTCGGTCCGGGCCCGCAGCGCAGCGGCGGCCCCCGTCATGATCCCCGCGGCCTCCTCCACCCGGCGTGCCCCGTCCAGGGGCCGTTCACGGAACTGAGATAGGCCGCCTACACCGATCCTTCCCCGACCTTGGAAGTCACGGGTGCGGTCCCGGACGCGCCCGGCAAGCCCCGCGCACCCACCCAGGCGAGCGCGGTGGACAGAGTCCAGAGCACCGCGCACTGGGCGCAGACCATCGTCCACGAGGCGCCCTCGGGAAGGTTTTCGAGCAGGGGCAGCCGCACCATCAGCAGGAGCAGCCCGGTGGCCGTCATGGCCAGCGCCCATGACGGGGAGCTCCGGCGGGCGAGAACGACCACGGCGCCCGCCGCCCATACGAGGATCGTCGTGCCGAAGCCCAGCCACAGGTAGGGCCAGTCCAGGTCGTACGGTCGCAGGGCGACGACCAGCCAGGTGCCGCCCAGCACCGCCAGGCCGGCGGCCGGCGGTGACAGGGTGGCCGCCCACGACCGGCGTCGCGGCGTGATATCGCTGTGGAAGCCCATCAGGAGCGCGATCACCGGCGCCGCTGTGAACACCAGGGTCGCGGGTTCCGACAGCGGCCGGTCGGTCAGGGGCCCGGCCAGGATCATCGGGATCAGCGTGTAGATCAGTGGGGCTGACACACCGATCACGGCCGTGACCTTCGCCGTCCTGACGTGGCCGCGCATGATCGCCACGAACGCGATGGCCGAGCATAAGTCCGCTGCGGAGACGGCGGTCGACACCAGCCGTTCGACGGAGCCTGGCGTGCCCGTCCACGCGACGTCCGTACCGAACGCCAGCGCGTGTCCCCATTGCAGGAACTGGATGACACTGGCCACGGCCTGATAGCCCAGTCCGAGCAGTGCCACGAGCCGGACGGCCTCACCCCAGGCGACCAGGCGGGGAGACGCGCCCGGGCCGCCGAGACGCACCCGTAAGGACAGAGAGAGCACGCTGGCGATCTCGCCCCACCGGGGCCGCGGGTTCGCCTCGTCGGGCGCCTCGCCCGACAGCTCCATGAAGGCGTCCACCATCTCCTCCTCGCGCTCGGCGCGGTAGGAGGCCGGCAGCAGGCGTAAGACGGAGCGGTAGCGCTGTTCGAGCAGGTTCATGCGGCGCCTCCGGCCGTCCTGGCCCGCAGGCGGGTGGTGGCGGCCTCGGCGGTGGCGGCCATCCTGGCGGCCTCTTCCCTGAGCGCCTTGGCGCCATCGTCGGTCAGCCGGTAGTAGCGGCGAAGCCGTCCGTTCTGGGCCTCTTCCCGGTCGAGTTCGACCAGGCCGGCCGCCGAGAGCCGGTCGAGCACGCCGTACAGGGTGCCGATCTTGAGTTGCACGTGCCCGTCGGACAGCCGATCGACCTCCTGGACGATTCCGTAGCCGTGCCGGGGCTCATCCGCCAGCGCGGTCATCGCAAGGAACATGGACTCCGTGATGTTCACCCATGCACGATATCCTGACTTACAAGATATCGTGAAGAATGCTGCGATGGCAGCGGTCACCGAATGGGGACGTGGCACCAGACCACGCGTTCCGCTCGCTCGGTGAGGTACGTTCCCCACGTCCCCTCGCAGATCGCGGCGACGGTGGCGATACCCAAACCTCCGGGCCGCCTCATATGAGGTATCCAGTCATCGGCTACCTCCGAGGAGACCCCCGCCTTCAGGCAGTGGAGGGATCGGACTCCTGCGAAGCAGGGCAGGAGCAGGCGATTCGCCGTCAGGCAGACCGCTGTCTACGACAATCGAGCAGTACTTGGCTGGTCTTCCTGCAAAAATGTGAGGCGTGGCGCAGCTGATGAAGCGGGCCTACAAGTACCGCTTCCACCCGACCCCCGAGCAGGCCGATGAGCTTGCCCGGACGTTCGGCTGTGTGCGTCTGGTCTACAACAAGGCATTGGAGGAGCGGACCCGCGCCTACGCTCTGGAAGGCAGGCGGGTCTCTTATGTGGAGTCCTCCGCCGCGTTGACGGCGTGGAAGAAGACACCCGAGCTGGCGTTCCTGGGTGAGGTGTCGTCGGTGCCGTTGCAGCAGGCGCTGCGCCACCTGCAGGCGGCGTTCGCGAACTTCTTCGCGCGCAGGGCGAAGTACCCGACCTTCAAGAGCAAGAAGAAGGCACGCGCGAGCGCGGAGTACACCCGCTCGGCGTTCCGCTGGCGCGATGGCCGGCTGTTCCTGGCGAAGATGGACGCGCCGCTGGACATCGTGTGGTCGCGTCCGCTGCCCGAGGGGGCCGAGCCGTCCACGGTCACCGTCTCCCGGGATGCGGCCGGGCGGTGGTTCGTCTCCATCCTCCTCGAGGAGAAGATTGCGCCGCTGCCGCCGGTCGAGTCGTCGGTGGGGGTGGACGCGGGTATCACGGCGCTGGCCACGCTGTCGACCGGTGAGAAGATCGTGAACCCGTGTCATGAGCGTGCCGACCGGCGCAAGCTGGCCCGGGCTCAGCGGTCACTCGCCCGTAAGGGGAAGGGGTCGAGCAACCGGGCCAGGGCCCGGCTGCGCGTGGCGAAGGTGTACGCCCGGATCGCCGACCGGCGCCGGGACCATCTGCACAAGGTGACCACACGGCTTGTTCGCGAGAACCAAGTGATCGCCGTGGAGGACCTGACGGTCCGCAACCTGGTCAAGAACCGCTCGCTGGCCCGCGCCGTCTCGGATGCGGCCTGACGGGAGTTGCGGATGATGCTGGAGTACAAGGCCGCCTGGTACGGGCGCACGCTGGTGGTAGTGGACCGCTGGTTCCCCTCCTCCAAGCTGTGCTCGGCCTGCGGGACCCTGCAGGAAGCGATGCCGTTGAACGTCCGGGAATGGACCTGTGGCTGCGGCGCGGTCCACGACCGGGACGTCAACGCCGCGAAGAATGTGCTCGCCGCCGGGCTGGCGGAGAGCTGAAACGCCTGTGGAGCTGGTGTCAGACCTCAACGAGAGTCCTCTCGGGCGGGCGACCGGCGGTGAAGCAGGAAGGCCGACCGGCGACGGTTGGAATCCCCCTCGTTTACGAGGGGGAGGAGGTCAATCCAGTCAGCCGGGAGACGTGGGATTGCCGGGATCGGTGACGACGAGGCGGACGCGAGACGGGGCTTCGGCCAGAAGGAGGCGCGCCCAGTCGCGACCAGCACCCTCGAGCGAGTGCCTGACAGCGTTGGTGACCAGCTCCGAGGCGACGAGCTCGGTGTCGTACAGCGCGGAATGCGCCGATCCGAGCCAGGCTCTCACGGCCAGCCTGGCGCGGTGGGGCGCGTACTGATCCTGCCGCACCGGCCCCGCCCTGATCTTCACCGCACCAGAGTGGGCCGCCTTCAAGGACGGCATGGCCAAGGGCGAATTCGACTTCTAGCCGGGAAAGATCCGAAAGGGGGGCTCGATCCGTTTCGAGCCCCTCTTCCTGCTGCGTGGCACGACCCTCGCTGGTACGGCGGCCGCCAATTCCTGGTGACGGCGTCCCGAGGCGCCTCGGGACAGTCAGCGGCGAATGACCTGCGCATAGCCACACCGACCTACGCGCTCATCGCTGGCCGTCCACATGATGATCCTGAGCCGGAGTACTCTGTTGCCGATCTAGCACTGCTGGGGCGGGGGTGGCGATGAGCGCCGAAGACCGGATCGAACGGGCCAAGACGCTCTACGAGCGGGCAGTGTTCAGCGGCGACGCCAGCCTGCTGGCCGGCGCCGAACGGGACCTGGACGCGGTGGAGGCCGACGCCGCGCTGGCCCGCGGGCGGATCCTGCATACGCGGTTCCTCAACGAGCGCGCCGGCGCCGGCCCGTCACCCGTCGAGGACCCGGCTGAACTGCCGTTGTTCGAGCGCGCGATCGAGCTGTACCGGGCGCTGGGCGACGCGCGCGGCGAAGCGGAGGCGTTGTTCTGGATCGGTTGCTTACATCAGGTCATCCGGCGTGACAACGAGACTGCGGTTCCGGTGCTGGAGCAGTCCTGCCGGCTGGCGGCGCAGGTCGGCGACAAGCCGACCCAGTCCGAGGCCCTGCGGCACCTGGGCATCGCGGCACACATGGCCGGTCGGCTGGATGAAGCGCGCGAGCGGCTGGAGGAGTCGTCGCCGCTGCGCCGGGAGGTCGGGGCCCTGCCGGGCTTGGCCGCCAACATGGTCGGTCTTGCCTACATCGCCGCCGCCCAGGACCGCCGGGCGGACGCGCTCGCGACACTCGACGAGGCGCACGCCATCGCACAGGCGCATGGCGCCCATGCCATCGTGCGGCAAATCGAGCAGGCAAGAACAGAGATCTAGGGCCGTTTCAGAAGTGGATCACCTGGGTGGTTCACTTCCGAGATGGTCTTTGTGTGGGTCGGGGTGAGCCGGCGACGGTCTCCGGCGATCCGGTACTGCTGAGCAGGCTCGCCGCTAACCTGCTGCACAACGCGGTTCGCTACAACCAGCCCGGGGGGACCGTTCAGGTGCCGGTCCCGGCGACCGGCGCTCTCACCGTGCGCAACGCCGGGCCCGAGGACCGCATCGGAGAGTTGTTCGAGCCGTTCCGCCGGCTGCCCGCGGCACGGACCCGATCGACTGACGGCGCCGGCCTCGGCCTGTCGATCGTCGCCGCGATCGCATGGGCCCACGACGCCTCCGTCACCGCCCGGCCCAACCCCGGCGGAGGACTGGAGGTGACCGTACGCTTCCCGAGTTGTGGCTAGCTTCTCTTCGTCGATCAGCTCCGGCTCCAGGCAGACGGCAGCCGTACCTCGGTTGTCATCGTGGCCTGGCCCGGAACGCCCGGCGGTAGGCGCCGGGCGTCGTGCCCAGAGCGTTGAGGAAGCGCCTGCGGAGGTTGGTGGCCGAGGAGAGACCGACCCGGCGGGCGATGGCGTCCAACGGCAGGTCGGAGGACTCCAGGAGGTCCCGGGCCGTGGCGATCCGCTGGGCGAGCAACCACTGCCCCGGGCTGGTGCCGAGCTGGTCGGCGAACCACCGGGTGAGGGTACGCGCTGAGACGCCCACGTGCGCGGCCATGCTCTCGATGGTCAACGCTTCGCCGAGTCTCCCGGTGATCCATTCCAGCAACGGCGCGAGCGTGCCGTCGATCTGAGCGGGGTGTGGCGGCGCGGAGTACTGCAACTGCCCGCCCTCGCGGTGGGGCGGCATGACCATGGTCCGCGCGATATGTGCGGCGTACCGGGCGCCCTGGTCGCTGCGGACCAGGTGCATGCACAGGTCGATGCCGGCCCCGGCGCCGGCGCTGGTGGCCACGTCACCGTGGTCCACGTACAGCACATCGGGATCGACCTTGATGTGCGGGAAGCGGGCGGCGAGTTCGTCCGCCAGCGCCCAGTGGGTGGTGGCCCGTCGCCCGTCCAGCAGACCGGCGTGCGCCAGCGCGAACGCGCCGGAGCAGATGCTGACCACCCGCGCTCCGCGGGAATGCGCGCGGCGCAGCGCCCGGACGACCCCGGGTGAGGGCGGCTCCTTGGCGGGCAGCCAGCCCGGGACGACCACGGTGTCGGCCCGGTCGAGCGCGTCCAGCCCGTCGGTCACGAGCATGTCGTACGCGGCGTGCGTCGCGACGGGGCCGGGGTGCTCCGTGCACACGCTGAAGGCGTACCGGACCGGAAGTCCTGGCCGCTCGATCCCGAACACCTGAGCCGCGCAGGCGAGCTCGAAGGTCGATTGCGGTGGGCGCACGAGCGCCGTCACTCGATGCATGGCGGGAAAGTACCGCATGATGTCTTTTCAGACACTCGGCGGAGCGGCGGGCCGACCGCCAGGCTGGTCCCATGACGACAGAACTGAACACGCCTGCCCATGTGCGGACCGCCGTTCAGCAGGCCCCCGAGAGTGCCGTCGACCGGCTTTGGGGGCGTGTTGGATGACCGAGAAGGAAAGGACTCCAGGCGCGTACCCCTGGCGTGCACGGACCGCGGTTCTGACGCTCGGAACGTTCGTCGTCGGAACCGACGGATTCATCATCGTCGGCCTCCTCCCCGAGATCCGCGAAACGCTGCACGTCAGCGCCGCAGCAGCCGGTCAGCTGGTGAGTGTGTTCGCCCTCGCCTACGCGCTCTTGGGGCCTGTCCTCGCCGCGTTCACGGGCAGGTGGCCCAGGCGCCGAGTCCTCGTGGCTGGAGTCGCGCTGCTCGCGGCGGGAAACGCTGTGACCGCGTCGGCACACGTCTATGGGCTGGTCCTCGCGTCTCGCGTGCTGGCGGGATCCGGCGCGGCGCTGTTCGTCGCGAGCGCCGTGGCCACGGCCGCGCACCTCGCCGGCGACCAGCGGAGGGGGAGCGCCATCGCCATGGTGACCGCCGGGGCGACGCTGTCGCTGGTGCTTGGTGCGCCGCTGGGCACCCTCGTCGGCGGGGCATGGGGCTGGCAGACGGCGATGTGGTTCGTCGCCGCGGTCGCCGGCGCTGTCGCGGTCGTTCTCGCCGTCCTGCTGCCGCCCATCAGACTCGAGCAAGGCGCGGCGCTGCGGCAGCGCATCGCGCCGCTGACCGACCGGCGGGTCCTGCGGATCCTGGTCGTCACCCTGCTGGCGTTCATCGGCATCTTTCTTCCCTTCACGTACATGAGCGCTGTCTTCGCGCCGGCTGTCGGCGGCGAGCAGGTCCGGCTCGCGCTCCTGCTGCTGGTGTTCGGCGTTGCCGCCACGGCGGGAAACCTGACGGCCGGCTGGTTGACCGATCGATACGGCCCGCGGCGCGTCGTCATCGGCGCCACCGTGGGCGTCGCCGCGGTGTTCGTGGTCATGCTTCCGATTCGGGAGGTCTTCGTCCTCGTGGTGATTGCCGAAGCGCTCAGCGGTGTCGTGTCGTACTCGGTCATCGGACCGCAGCAGCATCGGATCATCGCCCACGCGCCTGCCGAGGGCGCGTCGCTCGTGACATCGCTGAACACGTCTACCGGCTACCTCGGCAACTTCTTGGCCAGCATCATCGGAGCGGTCATTCTCACCACCACCGGCTCCGCGGTCCTTCTGCTGCCCATCGCCGCGGCCTTCGCCGCCTTCGCGGCGTTCCTGGCCTGGTGGCTGTCACGGCCTACGGGAGAACGCGGCGGGAAGGCCGTCAGCGAGACCGGCAAGCCAGTCACCACTGCGAAGTGACACCGCCGACCGCGCAAGCCTGCTCGTGCATTGGTACGCGGGCAGGCCGCGCACACGGCCCGGTAGACCGGTCCCGAGCCATCCCGCCTCTTCCTCGGCCACGCCGCAAGATCAAGCTCGCTGTTGGCCGCGCTCGATCAGCGCATCGCCGATCGTCGAGGAGTCCGCCGCCCGGGCCGCCGTCAACGAATCGTCCAATGCCCCGCTGCGGATCAGCATGATTTCAGACGATTGGACCGTAAAGAGGGCCAATTTTCCCAGATTGGCTCTGCCATCAGGCCACTCTGAAGGCAAGGATTGTGGCATGACCACACAACATGAAGCTTCTCGTCACCTTGCTGCGGTCTCGGTGGCCGAGGCCATCACCGCGCTCCCGGGGCCCTTCCAGCAACACAATCTGGCGGCGGTGAACGACACCACCGTTGTTCGCCTGGCTCGATTGGAAGGCGAGTTCCCGTGGCATCACCACGATGAGGACGAACTCTTCCTGTGCTGGGACGGCAGCTTTGAGATCCAGTTGGAGGGGCACAACCCGGTGGTGCTGAAGGCGGGCGAACTGTTCGTCGTTCCCAGAGGAATGCGGCACCGTCCCGTAGCCGACAAGACCGCTCATGTCCTGCTCATCGAGCACCCGGACACCAAGCAGTACGGGAGCTGACGCAACGCACCCCAAGACCCGGTCTGATCCAGCTCACTTCCCAAGGCCCTTCCGGATCTCAGGACATCTTCAAACGCGCAGCCTGGAGCCGATGAAGACCCGAACCTCGACGGGCATGATGCACATCAGACCGTCAGTCAGCACACCAAGACCCCGACAGCTTCGCCCTGTCGGGGTCTTGGACGCCTGCCCGTCCCCATCTTGAACGACGCCTTCATCACCAAGTTGAATGTCCGCGAACGCTTTGGCCACCTGGGGTGATGTTCGTGACCCCACTCACCCTGATATCCGATAAACGAGAACATGATGACACCTGTAAGGTTCGATGATCTTCTGATCCCCAGCACCCATGCCTGCCACGGCGCTCTGGAGGTGGCGACGGCGTACCACACGCCCTCCCTGCTCAACCACTCCATCCGCGCCTACCTCTGGGCGGCGGCCCACGCGCAGGGCAACGGCATCGCGTTCGACGCCGAACTGCTGTACGTGTCGGCCCTGCTGCACGACATCGGCCTGGTGGCGGAGTTCGACAGCCACACGGTGCCCTTCGAGGAGGCGGGCGGCCACGTGGCCTGGGTCTTCGGCGCCGGCGCGGGCTGGTCCCCGGAGCGCCGGGTACGGGCGTCGGAGATCATCATCCGGCACATGTGGCCCGAGGTGCCGGTGGAGGAGGACCCGGAGGGCCATCTGCTGGAGCTGTCCACCGCCATGGACATCTCCGGCCGCCACATCGACCGGATCCCGGCCGAGCTGCGTCGCGAGGTGCTGGAGCGCTACCCGCGTCTGGACCTGGCCAAGGAGTTCATGGCCTGCTTCAACGAGCAAGCGGTGCGCAAACCGGGCAGCACCGCCGCGCAGTCTGTGGCCGGCGGAGTCGCCGACCGCATCGCCCGCAACCCGCTCAACACCTGACGATGATGACGTACATGAGCGCTTCCCGCCAGATTCTGGCCCGACGCCCGACTGGCCGCGGGTGGTCAACGAATCTGTCGGCCCTGGCTGGAAGGCGCTCATGCTCATCTCACAGAACTAGCTTTAGTAGTGCTTTGTTAGGTCGGCATGTCGTGGAGTCGCTGTGACGGTGTGGGTAGTTTCATGCTGCGATGACGCCTCACGGCGTAAGTCGATGCAGCCGATGGCGGAGCGGCTCAGGGTAGATCCACCAGGGGTTGCAGCAGTTCGTGACCACGCCGATGTGGGATACCTGGGCGGTGCGGGCCAGGCTGGCTCGCCGGGCCATCGAGGTCGTGGATCCGGTGGCGTGGGTGGTCGATGACACGAGTTTCCCGAAGGACGGCAAGGGCTCACCGTGTGTGGCGCGGCAGTACTCCGGCACCCTCGGAAAGGTAGCGAACTGCCAGGTCGGGGTGAGTGTCCATGCGGTCACCGACACCGCATCCAGTCCGCTCGATTGGCGGCTGTTCGTGCCGACGTCATGGGATGACGAGGCGGCTGATGCCGCCACCCGCTCGGAGGTGGCCGCGTGACGGGACCGTTGCGGGATCCCCGGCGAGGAACGCCATCGTCCGAAGCGGATGATAGCGGTGGAGATGCTCGATGCGTTGATCGAGCAAAGGGCTGCGGCCGCCGCTGGTGGCAGGTCTGACCCTCTACAAGGTCATCCGCGAGTTACAACTGTTACTCGCGGCCTGGACCGGCGCATGTCCCACCTGCATACACGAACGTGAACGCGAACCTTTCCTACTTGCCGTGCTGCCGGCGCACCATCTCGTTGATCCAGATGGGCGCGAACGGAGACGTGCAGCCCGGGGAAGTCGGGTAGTCCTTGAGCACCTCCAGGCGCTCACCGATGTCGATCGCACGGGCACGGTGCTCGGCATGCTCGATCCCGATCTGGGCCAGGCAGTGGTCCATCGCCCACTGCAGGCGATCCGGGGCGTCTTTCATCTCCGCCTCGATGACGTCGAGCAGTCCTGCGAGGTCGAGCCCTTCAGGCTGCTTCGCCACCCGTTCGGTGGTCAGCGCCCAGCCGGCACTCGCGACCACTGGATCCGGATCGGCGAACCAGGCCAGGCGCAGCTCTTCGGAGTGCGGGTTCTTCTTCACCACGTAGTTCACGAGCCAGTCGTGCACCTTGGGTGCGCGCGCCCTACGCACCATGACGTCCAACTCGTCACGCTCGAACGCCTTCGGCCGACAGATCAGGATCGCCAGCAGCCTCGCCGCCGTGTCATCCGTCTCCCACAGCCGGCACGCGAGTTCTTGCTGCGTCTTCAGCCGCTTCGCGAGCGCGCGCAGCTTGCCGAGGTTCACACCGTGATCGTCACCGTGTCTCTCGTTCACCGCGCGTGCTTTCGGGTCCTCCAGCCCGGCCAGCTCGGCCATCACCTCGGCCACCGTCGTCTCGGTCGGCGTCGTCCCGGCCACCTCGGCCTCCCGTCCGTCACGTACGGGATTCAGCCTACGAGGGAAGCCGACCTCCTGTCGCACACGCCGGTTCGGCGACAGCCACCGACACGAAATCCCGCGTCTTCACAAATGTGCAGCAATTCTCGGTTCTGGCCCCTTACGTAGAGCGAGTGAGTTGGTGTCCATGACGTCCAACTCGATGGCGCGATCTCACTCTGTGGAGGCCCGGAGATGGGTGGGCTCACCGTGCAGCGGCTTCGGTCCGCAGACGGTGAACCGGTGTCGTACACCGTGGTGGCCGCGGACGGGCTCCCCATCGAGCGGCCGTCAGGTTCGCCGCCCCTGAGGGCGGTCTGGCGTCATCGGATCTCCCGGGCGCAGAAATCCCGGAATGTGCGGGCCGGGCGGCCGGTGATGCGCTCGACGGTGGCGGTGACGCGGTCTTCCGCGCCGCCGCTGATGTCGGCGTCCAGCGCGGCGAGTGTCGTGGCGAAGTCCGGCGGCAGGCCGTGTACGGCGAAGTGCCGGGCGAGTTCGTCCGTGGTCACGGCTGTATGGCGCAGTGGCCTGCCGGTGTGCCGGGTGATGGCATCGGCGACCTCGGTGTAGCTGAGCGCTTCGGGGCCGGTGAGGAGGTGCTCGGTGTTGTGCGGCACCTCGTCGGCCAGGGCGTGCACGGCGACGGAGGCGATGTCGCCCGCGTCGATGAAGGCCACCCGGCCCTGCCCCGTCGCGGAGAGGATCTCACCGTCCCGCGTCCTGAGTGCGAGGGAGTCGCCGGCGAAGTTCTGCATGAACCACGATGGCCGCAGGATCGTCCACTCCGGCGCGCTGGCGCGGACGAGGCCGTGCAGCGCGCCGAGCCCCGTCGCGCTCTCCGACACCGCGGACGAGCTGAGCAGCACCACTCGCCGGACGCCCTGGCGGGTGGCCTCGTTCAGGAAGGGCGCCACGAGCGGGGCGGGCTCGGCCACACCGATGGGGGCGACGAGGTAGACGGCCGAGACCCCGGACAGTGCGGGCGCGTGGGTCTCCGGGTCCGCCCATTCGAAGCGCACGTGCCCGGGGAGACCGTGCGTACGGCTCGCCGGCCGCACCGGGACGCCACGGTCCCGCAGGAAGGCGGCCACCAGGGAGCCGGTGGTGCCGGTCGCGCCGATGACCAGGACGTCAGCCATCGACGCCTCCGGCGAAAGCGGTGGAGAGCTCGTCAGCGCCGCCCATGATCTCGGCCGCGGCCAGGGGGTTCCAGTAGTCGCGGTACCGCTGGATCTCGCCGTCCCGCACGGTGATGACGGCGACGTAGCGCATGCGGTACGGCTTCCCCGTGGCGACCACGAGGCCGGCGGCCTCGAATTCGACGATCACCACCTCCGGGTCGACGCTCTGGTGCACCACCTTGTCGGTGATCTCCCGGACGTCAAGAAGATCAGGGTAACCGCGAAGGTACTTCTGGACTGCGGTGCGGCCTTCGACGCGCTCGGGGTAGCCGGGTGGCGCGAAGGGAAACTCGATCACGCCGGCCTCCGCCCACAGTCCGGCGAAGGCCCGCATGTCCTTCGCCAGCAGGAGGTCCAGGGCGTGTTCCACCAGATCACGGGGGTTCATTAAAGGTCCTCTCATATGGACGGTACGGTACCGTCCCGACCACAAGCTACCACGGGACGGACCCGTACCGTCCACTCGCTACACTCGTCGTATGACCCGCCGCCCTCCCACTGGCGCAGCCGTGCTGCAGCCCACGGTCACCAAGGCGATCGTCGAAGCCGCCCTCGACGAACTGGCCGAGCAGGGCTATGCGCGGCTGTCGATGGAAGCGGTCGCCAGACGGGCGGGCGTAGGCAAGAGCGCGCTGTACCGTCGCTGGCGGTCCAAACGGGAGATGACGATCTCGGTGATCGCCGAGTTCAGCATGGAGAAGGTCGTCATCCCCGACACCGGCTCGCTCCGCGGCGACCTGCGTGCGAGCCTGGACTCATTGCTGGCCTGGCTGACCCATCCCCGCTTCTCCCGGATCCTGCCCGACCTGGTGACCGAGGTGGCCCGCGACCCCGAGCTGGCCGAGGTGGTCGAGACCATGGTCGGCACGCCGAAGCGCGAGCGGGGCGCGGTGATGCTCCAGCGCGCGATCAAGCGCGGCGAGCTGCCACCGGACACCGATCTGGAGCTCGCCCTCGATCTGATCGCCGCACCGATCTACTGGCGGCTCGTCGTCCGGTCCGTGGAGCCGGGAGCGGGCTATCTCGACAGGCTCACCGACATGATCCTGCGAGCACTCAACGGGACCGCCCCCAGCCAATCGGATCACCCGCAGAAAGACCCGGTCGAACGTGCGGCCGGTCATGGCGCCGAGGTAGAGCCTGCCGTTCCCATCCGGGACGGTGAGCCGACTGCCGGGAACACGACTCCGACGCTCAGGCGCGGCGTTTCGCCGGGCCGGACGACTCGCGAAGCACCAACTCGGTAGGCAGACGGATCGCCTCGCCCACGCGTTGTGATCGTGCCGCGAACCGCTCGATCAAAGGCTCCACCGCAAGCCGACCGAATTGCTCTTATGAGGATCAAGAGCGCGGCCTGGCGGATCGGCCGGCCGGCGTGCGACTCTCCGGCCGATCCCGGCCGCCGCCAGGAGCCCGTGGTTGTCTGATGGTCACACCAGGGCTACATCAACAAGATCGGACCAGCCCTCTACGGGCCCATGCCCACGAGCACTTAGGGGTCTTCGATCCCGAGTGCAAGATCTTGATCTGGCCCGGAGGAGGCAACACCGCCGGAAAGACCTTGTTACAGAGGAATATCAGCGAGGGCGATGGGCCCGGATATCCACAGGGCGACCATCGGGATCGCGAGCCGTCATCGTCCATTGCGTGGGCAGTGTCTCGATCTGTCCGACCGGCCGCCCGGCATCCAGAATCCGTTCGCGAAGCTCACACAGTTGTGCGTATGTGCCCACGCGCAGTCCCCAACCCGCCCGGTTCAGGGGATCAAGATCGAGGGCGGGGACGGTAGCGGTTTCGACGATCATCAGATGGTCGGCCCCGCCGACATCGAGGACTGCGATCCGAGGATCAGTAGAGGTAGCAGCGCGCTCGAACGCGAGCGTTGCTCCGAGCAACTCCGTGTAGTACGTCACGAGCCGGTCGAGTTCGGTCGTGGACAGTGTCAGATGGTTGATTCCGAGCAGATTGGTCATGATCAACCGACCGTAGCTCAGCCACATCACGACCTTGCACTCGGGATCGAATGACACCCTCTTAAGCCTTCTTCAGCAGGCTCTAGGAAACAGCCTTAATGGGGTGGGTGTCGTTTTCACTGGGACCCCAGCCGCGCGCCGACACCTACAATCACGGGCACCCACTGACGCCTCGTGCCGCTACCGTCCTGCCGCACCCCCGAACTGAAGCATTATCGATACAATTCGTGATTATGCTGTCACAATGAGTGTCATGCCGTCCCACCGACATGACGCCCTCATCAGCCTGTTCCGCGACAGCCCCCGGCTGGCGGTGGACATCCTGCGCGATGTCCTGGAGGTGGAACTGCCCGTCACTCCAGTGGTCCGGCTGGAGAGCACCACCTTCAACACCCGCCCCTCGGACGACATCGAAGCCGACCTGGTCATCGTTCTGGGCCCCCCGCAGGCCCCCGTGCACGCCATCATCGTGGAGATCCAGCAGGACAAGTCCAAAAAGCCCCAGCAACTCGCGCGCTACGCCGCCGCACTATGGCTGCTGCTCAGCTGCGACGTCACGGTCCTGCTCATCTCCCCCGACCGCAACGTGGCCACCTATTACGCACAACCGATTGACTCCGGCCTGACCGGTTACCGCCTGCAAGCACAGGTGCTGGGACCGGACAGCATCCCGGCCATCACCGACCCCCAGCAAGCCGCCGCGCAGATGGGGCTTTCGACCATGGCGGTCATGGTCCACGGTCGCGACCGCAAGGTGGTCGAAGCTTTCACCACGGCACTGGCGGAGCTGACTGATGAACACTCTCCGAAGTACTATGAATACGCTTACAGCATGTCCGGACCGGATGTGCGGCGCCTCCTGGAGGAGATCATGACGTCCACCACCTGGCCCGTCTACAGCCCCTTCGCCCGTGAACACTTCGGCAAAGGCAAGGCCGAAGGTCTCGCTGAAGGTCTCACCGAGGGCAAGAGCTCAGAGGGGGCCAGGATGGTCCTGCTGGTACTGGCCGCCCGCGGCCTTGACGTCCCCGACGACACGAAGGCACGAATCACCGGCTGCACCGACCTCGCCCAACTCGAAACCTGGGCCACCCGCGCAGCAACCGCCCACACCCTCCAAGACCTGTTCGACGACACCGACGAAATGGGCGATTAGGCGAGCGAACCGAACGGAGATTCGGAGGGAACGGAGGTCGGCCCAATGAATCGTGACGTCTACTCGATTGTTCACTGTCTCCCGGACCCGCGCACCGGTGAGTTCGTCAACATCGGGCCATCGCCGGAGATGCCGTCACCGGCCGGTGGGTAGTCAGGCAACTGAGCGATACCAAGAGGATCCGCAGGCCCGCTGGTGGATCGGTTCTCGGAACTGCGACTCGGGGGCGAACTCCAAATGCCTACTGGGTAACCGCGCAACCGGCGGGAGCTAAGGCGAGCGAAGCGAGCGGGCTTTTCGGGGTGGGCTCCAGCAGGCCCACCCCGTAACAGGGCAACGGGCGGGGACCGGCGAGCGGAGCGAGCGGGGGGTTGGGGGATCGGAAGGGGGGCGGAGCCCACCTTGGGAGGCGGAGCCTGGAATCCCGTGCGCGAAGCGCCCCCGTGGAAGGCCGTGCTTTTAGGTGCCGCCGCGGCCCGACCATTTGATTTCGTGGGGTTTCAGGGTTACCTGGCGGCCGTCCACCGTGGCCGTCACCTCGCGGTCCGAGGTGTTCACCATGACCACCTGGCGTTCCTGGCCGATCGCCCTGACCTTGGGGTCCGAGGTGGTCACCGGCTCGACGCGTACGCCTGACGGGAACCATTTGGTGAAGCCGCTGAGCAGGCCCGCCATCGGCATCTCCCCGCCCACCTTGGGGCTCCAGAGGCAGCCGGCGCACTCGCCTTCGCTCTTCTGCTGCGGGTTCCAGTAAAGGGCCGTCGTCACGCCGCTCTTGGCGAATTCCATCAGCGCCGTCGCCTGCACCGCCGTGCGCTTCTCCTCCGACCAGCCGGAGTTCTCCGGCTCGACGTACCATTCGGCCCACCACACCGGCAGGTCGTTGCTCTTCTGCCGCAGCCACGTCGTGATGGCGGCGAACTTGCCCTGGGCGGCGAAATCGTCGGGTACGTTGCCCCGGTCGTTCGTCATGGACGCGCCGTCCACCACGACGAAGTCGGCGCCCTTCTTGTGGTCCAGCCAGTACGTGATCGCGTCCAGCGCCCGCTGGTCCACCGTGCCCCACGGGCCGCTCAGCTCCGAGGGGCCGCCCTTGGAGTTGCTCTCGATGGGGATGTACGGCCCGCCGACCTGGATGTCCTTGTTCACCTTCTTCAGGGCGGCGTAGACCTTGTTGTACAGCTCGGTGTACCCCTCGGCGTCCCAGCGGTTCGTGGACGGGTCCCAGAAGCCCTTGAACTCGTTCCACACCATGTAGTGCTTGACCGTCGGATACTGCTTGGCGACCCTGACGGCCAGTTTGGCGTAGTCGTCGAAATGCTCGCGCTTGGGCGCGACCGTGTGGTTCTTGCTCCAGTCCGTACGCCCGGCCTGCCCGCCCTTCATCCAGTCCGGCGCGCAGCACAGCGTGATCACCGGCACCGCCCGGGACGACGCCATGAACTTCAGCCGCCGGTCCAGGTCACGGAAGTTGAACTGCCCGGGACTGGGCTCCGGGTTGCCGACGCCCCAGCCCATGATGTGCTGGTTCTGCAGCATCGGGACCCGGCCGAGCACGCCCCTGGCCTCCTCCACGACCTGCGGCGGCTCGTTGTCGGCGCTGTACTGGGTGTGGGTGACGCCCCAGCGCGGCCAGTTGTCGAGGGCGGGTGGCTGTTCCAGCTGTGGCGCGGGCTCGCTCGGGAGTGTCGTGGCGACGTCCTCGCCCTTGAAGACGCTGCGGGACTGGCTGCGCATCGACGCGTAGACCATGATGCCCGCCACCAGTACGACGGCGAGGATGCCTGCTCCCAGCGCCAGCGGCCACGGCGATCGCCTTCGTGCGTGCCGGCCGTCAGTCGGAATCACCGAACGCTCCTCATGCTGCGGCAAAGGTACAAGGACTCACGAACCTACAAGGGCTCAGGATTCTGCGAGGGCTGCGAACGTTCCAGAGACTGCAAACGTACAAGAGCCTGACCCTAAATACGCTAATCGCCCTACTTGCAAGGCACTTGCCGTTTCCGTTCAGGAAACGGGCGGACGCCGGCCTCCGGCGGGGCCCGGGACCCCGGCGTAGCGGTACGGGACCGGCGGCCGGCCGGGCTGCACGATCAGGAGCGTGCCGGGGGTCTCGGCGTAGAAGGCGGACTCGACGGCGGCGGCCACGTCCTCGGCCGTGAGCAGGGGGAACCCCGCGTTGACGAACATCTCCCGCGACTCCGCCACCAGCGGCGTGTCCGTGAATCCGGGGCAGACGGCGCCGATGCGGATGTTCTGGGCGGCCAGCGGCTCGGCGAGCGCCCTGACCAGGCCGACTACGGCGTGCTTGGTCATCGTGTAGATCGGGTCGCCCGCGAAGCCCACCAGCCCGGCCAGCGACGAGGTGACCACGATGGCGCCCCCGCCCGACCGCTTGAGCAGCGGGACGCCGGCCCGCACGCCGAAGACGACGCCGTCCACGTTCACCCCGACCACCTGGCGGTAACGCTCCAGGTCGAAGTCCGCCAGGTCCACCCGGCCCGGGATCCCCGCGTTCAGGTGGAGCAGGTCGAGCCGTCCGTAGCGCTGCTCGGCCAGCGCCACCGCCTCCAGCGAGGCCTCCTCGCGGCTGACGTCGGCGGCCAGCCACGTGCCGTCCACCTCCTTGGCCAGCCTCTCGGCGCCCTCGGCGTCGAGGTCGACCAGGACGCACTTGACGCCACCCGCCGAGAGCCGCCGCGCCACCGCCGCCCCGATGCCGCTGGCCGCTCCGGTGATGAGTGCAACTGTGCTCATGGCGTCTCCTTGCGTCGGGGGTCCCTCGCGAAGGCCGGACCGTCAGGGCTGGTCGAGCATGCGGTGCGCCCGTGAGATCAGCGCGGGCACCGCGGCCCCGATGCGGTCGAAACCCTCCCCAACGGTCTTACCTTGCCGGAACCGGGCGTGGATACCCTCCACGATGACAGCGAGCTTGAAGTTCCCAAAAGCCACATAAAACCCAAGATCCGAAATATCCCGGCCGGAGACCTTGGCGTAGTGCGCGGCGAACTCCGCCGCGTTCATGAACCCCGGCGCCAGCGTCACGTCCCCCGCCACGGGGATCCGCGCCCGCTCCTCGTCCCCCTCATCGTGCCAGTACGTCAGCGTCAGCCCCAGGTCGGCCAGCGGATCCCCCAGCGTGGACATCTCCCAGTCCACCACGGCCATGATCTCGATCGGCTCCCCGAACCGGACCAACGTGTTGTCCAGCCGGTAGTCGCCGTGCACCAGCGTGCTGTCGGAGGCGGCGGGCAACCGCTCCCGCAGCCGCTCCACCAGCCGGTCGTACTCGGGCAGGTCGCCCGTCTTCGACCGCTCCCACTGCTGCCCCCAGCGTTCGAGCTGCCTGGCCAGGTAGCCCTCGGGCCGCCCGAAGTCCCCGAGCCCCACCTCGCGGTAGTCGACCGCGTGGATGGCCGCCAGCACCTCGGCCAGCCGCTCCGACAGCCGCCGCGCCTGCGCCGGCGACGGCGAGCCGAGCTCCTCCCGGGTCCGTACGGCGGCCCCCTCCACGTACCCCATGAGATAGAACGGCGCCCCGATGACGGACTCGTCATCGCAGAACGCGACCGGCGAGGGCACCGGCACGGGCGTGCCCGACAGGGCCGAGATGACCCGCCACTCGCGCCGCATGTCGTGAGCGGTGGGCAGCACGTGGCCGAGCGGCGGCCGGCGCAGCACCAGGCGGCGGTCGCGGGCCTCGATCAGGTAGGTGAGGTTGGACCTGCCGCCCGAGATCAGCGAGACGGACACGGGCTCGCCCGCGTCGGGCACGTTCCGGCCCATCCACGCGATCAGGGCGGGCCGGTCGATGCCAGGTACAGTCATGAACCCAGATTAGAACGTGACTCGGTCCTGAATGCCACCTGAGAGTTCGGTAACGTTCGGGACCTGCGGTGACGACTGTTCTGGTAATAGCCTTTACCCTGGCTGTACAGGTCCCCCCTCAAGCTTGAATCACAGTGGCATGCCGACGGTAGGAGCCCATGCGCGTCACCCTTGCCCTGCCCCGTGAGCTGGGACAATCCGAAGTTAGCCGCTGGAGGGAGCTGCAGGAGGCGGACCCCGCGCTCGACAGCCCCTTCCTGTCTCCGGAATTCACCATCACGGTAGGCGAACTCCGAGATGTCGTACGGGTCGCGGTCCTCTACGACGGCCCCGACATCGTCGGTTTCTTCCCCTTCGAACGACATCCCCTGGGCATCGGCAAACCGGTCGCCGCGGGATTGACCGACGCGCAGGGGATGGTACGTGCCAAAGGTTTCTCCCTCGATCCGCGCCGCCTCCTCAAGGAGTGCGGCCTGGCGGTGTACGAGTTCGACCATCTGGTCTCCGGCCAGCCGCTGCTGGACGAGCGGCACGACAGGCATCCGTCGCCGATCATCGACCTGCGCGGAGGCTACGAGCACTACACCGACATCCTCCGGGAGCACTCCGGCAAGACGTACAAGTCCACTCTGGCCAAGTCCCGCAAGCTGCAGCGCGAGGCCGGGGAGCTGCGCCACGACTACGCGACCACCGACCTGGCGCCCCTGCACACGCTGCTCGGCTGGAAGACCGACCAGTACCGCCGCACCGGGCGCACCGACCGGTTCGCGCACCGGTGGATCGTGGAGCTGGTCGAGCGGCTGCTGGCCACCCGGTCGGACAGCTTCGCCGGGGTGCTCGACATGGTCTACGTGGACGAGCGCCCGGTGGCCGGGCATTTCGGTCTCCGCACGCGGACGACGCTCGCCGGGTGGTTCCCCGCCTACGACACCCACTTCGCCAAGTACTCCCCCGGCCTCATCCACCACCTGGCGATGGCCGAGCAGGCCGCGGCCAACGGCATCGAGGTGATCGACATGGGCCGGGGCGAGAAGGAGTACAAGGACAAGCTCAAGACGGGCCAGCTCGAAGTGGCCGAGGGGCGGGTGGCCAGGATCGGCGCGGCGGCCGGGGTCCACTGGATGATGCGGGTGCCGGTGCGCAAGACGCGTGCCACGGTGATGGCCAACCCGTTCCTGCTCAAGACCGCCGACAGGGCGCTGAAGACCTACGGACGGCTCCGTACCGTCCTGCAGGGGTGAGGCTCATCGAGGAGCGCACGGGCCGTCGCTGCCTGGCGCTCCCCTCCAACCGCCTCGGCCTCTACCTGGCCTTACGCCACTGGTGCGAGCCGGGCCAGCGGCTGCTCATGTCGCCGATCTCGGCCGACGAGATCCTGTTCCTGGTGCTCGCGGCCGGCCTGCGCCCGGTGATCGCGCCGCTGTCCCCGCGCGACGGCAACATCGACGTCTCCCGCGTCGACCTGGCCGCGGTGGACGCCGTCCTGACGACCAACCTGTACGGCCTGCCCGACGACGCCCCCTCCTTGTCCGGAAAAATCCTGATCGAGGATGTGGCGCACGCCATGGAGACGAGCATCGGCGGCCGGCCGCTGGGGACCTTCGGCCAGGCCGGGGTGTTCAGCCTCTCCAAGCACCCGGGAGCGGGCTCGGGCGGCGTACTGGCCGTCGAGCACGAGTCCGACCTGCGCGCGCTCCAGCGTGCCCGTGACGCCCTGCTGGTCCCCGGCTCCCTGAAGGCCGACCTGACCGGCGTGGCCACCTCGATGGCCCGCCAGGTGGCGCTCAGGCTCGACCTCGTACGCCCCGCGCTCAGGCTCATGCGCGCACTCGGCATGCAGGAGGACCGCGAGGGCTACCGCATCGCCCTGGAGCCCGAGGCCCTGAAGCAGGCGCTCGAGCGGATCCCCGAGCTGCCGCCCTTCGACCCCTGGGTACGTGCCGACCTGCACGACTACCGCGCCCGCCGCGGCGGCGTGGCCCGCTGGTACCAGTCCAGGCGCCTGGCCAAGGTCGCCGCCGACCGCGGCCGGCGGCTCGCGGGCGTCGCGGCCCTGGCCGAGCTGCCCACGGTCGCGCCGGCCGTGCGCGACGACGTGCGGCAGCCGCTGTTCCGCGTGCCTTTCCTGGTGCGCGACAGGGACGCGGCCATCGCCGAGCTGGAGCGGCGCGGGGTGGCCACGGGATACCTGTACGACCCGCCGTACGACGACTACGCCCCCGGCTTCACCGAGCCCTCCCCCGACCCCGGGCCCGCGCGCTGGTGGGCGCGGCACGTGCTGCCCGTGGACCCGGTGTACGCCGCCCGCGCCCTGCCCGTCCTGCGCGACCTGGAACCTCCTACGCCAGGTCCGCTCTGACCAGCCGCAGGAACGCCTTCAGCCCCGTGATCACCTCCTGGTTGTCGTTCAGCCCGTCCACGGTCTCGTCGAACCGGCGGGCCATGAGCGTCATCCGGCGGCCCAGATCGTGGTCGGCCAGCTCCAGGCCCTGGCGGGCGGCGTTCAGGTCGTCGAGGTCCCTTTGGAGACCCTTCGTGACCGCCTCCAGCTCGGACACCCGGTCCCGCAGGGAGATCACGTCCGCGCGCGGGTAGCGCACCTCCTGCCCGAGCGTCCTGACCCGGTCGCGCAGGTGCCTCGTGTACGCCGCGGTCGGCCGGAAAGCGGTGGCGAGCAGGTAGAACCCGGAGAAGTAGTAGCCGAGCTGGGCTCCCGCGAAGAACGTGACGACCGCGATCACGGCGGCGGAGACGACGTGGCCCGAGATCGCGAGCACGAGCATGCGCCGGGCGATGCGCCGCGCCTCGTCCTCGCGGTGCTGGGCCACCTCGATGCCGGCCTCCCTGGACACCTGGATCTCGTGGAGGACCTGGCGGGCGGACAGGCACAGGTTCCAGGGGACGGTCAGGACGACGACCAGCCAGAGCAGGCTGATCGCGCCGGCGCCCAGGGAGAGGAGCGTGGACGGCGCCACGCCTGCGTAGAGGATCAGCCAGACGGTGAGCAGCGTGACGATCAGGGACGCGAGGAGGAGCCACCATTTCATGGGGTTCAGCATGCTTCGGGGGTGGGGTGGGGGGCGAGAGCTCGGCTACTCAAATCCGCCCTGAGCACCCGTGGAGCGGATGAGGCCGGCGAGGATGCGGCAGCCGCGGCGCACGTCGGCGAGCGAGGCGGAGCCGTAGCCGATCACCACGCCGTGCAGCCGCGCCCGCCCGTGGTGGTGGCGGCCGATGGAGTCGAGCAGGACGCCGCGCTCCCTGGCCCGCTCGACCACGTACGGCTCGACCGACGGCGACAGCTCGGCCACCACGTGCAGCCCGGCCGTGTCGCCGCGCAGGCGGCAGACGGGCCCCAGGAGCTCGACGACCGCGGCGCGGCGGCGGGCGTACTCCAGGCGCATCCTGCGCAGGTGCCGGTCGAGGTCGCCGCACTCCAGCAGGTTGACCACGGCCTGCTGGACGGGCCCGCTGGTGCGGTCGCCGACGCTGTGCCGCAGGCGGGAGATGGTGGCGACCAGCTCGGGAGCGCCGACGAGCCAGCCCACGCCCACGTCGGGCGCGAGCGTCTTGGAGAGCGTGCCGAGGAGCACGACCCGCGAGGGGTCCAGGCCGTAGAGGGCGGGCAGCGGGGCGACGTCGTAGCGGAACTCCGCGTCGTAGTCGTCCTCGACGATCGTCGCGCCCGTGCTCCTGGCCCAGGCCAGCAACCGCTCCCGGCGCGGGATCGGGAGCCGGCCGCCCAGGGGGTACTGGTGCGCGGGCGTGGTGTAGAGCACGCGGAGGTCGCCGGGCAGCCCGTCCACGATCACGCCGTCCTCGTCCACCGGGCACGGCACGACCTCGGCGCCCCTGGCCGCGAAGACCGTGCGTGCCACGTGGTAGCCCGGGTCCTCGACGCCGGCCCGCGTGCCGCTGCCGAGCAGGGCCAGCGCGCACAGGTCGAGCCCGTTGCCGGTGCCCCGGGTGACCAGGATGTTCTCGGGGCCGACGGCCATGCCTCTGGCCCGTCTCAGGTGGTCGGCCAGCAGCTCCCTGAGGCGCGGCAGGCCGTACGGGTTGGGGTCGGCGCCCGGCGGCAGGTCGGCGGCCTTGCGCCAGGCCCGCTTCCACGCCGCCAGGTCGTAGTCGCGCACCCAGGGCCGGCCCGGGGTGAGGTCGATCCAGTCGGCCGGGGCGGGCGGCGGCGCGGGCACGTACGGCGTCTGCTCGCGCGGCGGCGGGGCGACCTCCATGTCGGCCACGAACGTCCCGGAGCCGTGCCGCCCGTCCAGCCACCCCTCCGCGTACAGCTGCTGGTACGCCTCCGTGATCACGGTCCTGCTCACCGCGAGCTGGGTCGCCAGGGAACGCGTGGACGGCAGCCGCTCGCCGGGCGCCAGCGTGCCGTCCAGCATGGCGCGCCGCAGCCAGTCGGCGAGCTGCGCGGTCAGCGGGGCGTCCGAGTCACGGGACAGGGAAACGGGCAGGTCAACATGGGTACGCACGGAAGTGGTCTCCGCGAAGGGCTCGATAGTGGCCCTACAGGATAGGTCCACTTCGTGGTTACGGTCGAATCATGCTCTCCACCACTTCCCGTACCACGCTCGGCCGCTCGAAGGAGCGGGGCAGCACCGACAGGAACGATCTCCACGAGGTCCTCGACACCGGCCTGGTCTGCCACCTGGGCGTGGTCATGAACGGCCACCCCATGGTCGTCCCCACGGGCTACGGCCGCATCGGCGAGACCCTCTACCTGCACGGCTCCACGGGGGCCACGACGCTGCGCGCCGCCGACGGGGGCGAGGTGTGCGTCACGGTCACGCACGTGGACGGGATCGTGCTGGCCCGCTCCGTCTTCCACCACTCGGTCAACTACCGTTCGGCGGTCATCTACGGCCGCGCCAGGCTCGTGACGGACCCGGAGGAGCGGATGGCGGGGCTGCGGGCCCTGTCGGAGCAGCTCGCGCCCGGGCAGTGGGACTACGTCAGGCAGCCCAACCGCAAGGAGCTCGCCGCCACCGCCGTGCTGGCCCTGTCGCTGGAGGAGGCGTCGGTCAAGATCAGGCGCGGGGCGCCCAAGGACGAGGAAGAGGACTACGACCTGCCGGTATGGGCCGGCGTGCTGCCCCTGGTCACGACGTGGGGCGAACCCGAGCCGGATCCGATGCTCCCAGAAGGTATCGATGCGCCTGTTCACATCCTCCATCGGGAGTAGTTCCATTGAGCAGGCAACACCTGCTCCTGATGGTGATGGGAGACGGCGATGGAGTGGAGCGCTCCCGGATATACGGAAGTCAAGCAGCTCGGGGCCGGCGCCAGCGGGCGCGTGACGCTGGCCGTACACGATGAGACCGGCGTCAAGGTCGCCATCAAGTACCTCTCCGAGGACCTGCTGCGCGATCCCGCCGCGCTGGGCAGGTTCCAGGCCGAGGCGCGGCTGCTGACCACCCTGCGCGACCCGAACATCGCCACGATGTGGGAGTACGTCCAGGACACCGGTGGCGCGGCCATCGTGATGGAGCTGGTCAACGGCGTCTCGCTGCGGGCCCTGCTGCGCGAGAACGGCACGACCGAGCCCGAGGCGGCGCTGGTGGTGCTGAAGGGCTCGCTGCTCGGGCTGGCCAGGGCGCACGACCTCGGGCTGGTGCACAGGGACTACAAGCCCGAGAACGTGATCGTCAGGGACGACGGGGTCAGCAAGCTCGTCGACTTCGGCATCGCGGTGCGGCAGGGCACGCTCACGCACCCCGAGGGCACGCCGCCGTACATGGCGCCCGAGCTGTGGGAGGGGCTGCCCGCCTCGCCCGCGACCGACGTGTACGCGGCCACCGCAGTCTTCTTCGAGTGCCTGACGGGGCACCGGCCCTACCGCTCCACCGAGCCGAGCGTGCTCGGCTACCAGCACGTGCACGCCCCCGTGCCGTTCCACGACGCGCCCCAGCCGGTGCGGGAGCTGGTCAGGCGCGGGCTGGCCAAGGACCCGGCGCGGCGGCCGGCGAGCGCGCACGCGTTCGTGGCGGAGCTGGAGGCCACGGCCAGGGCCGCGTACGGCGAGGACTGGGAGGAGCGCGGAAAGCGCCGCCTGGCCGCGCTCGTGGCCCTGCTGGCCCTGCTGCTGCCCACGGCGGAGGCACCCGTCCCCGAGGTGACGACCTCGCTGGCCCGGACGGTCTTCCGCGGCCTGCGCTCGAACGCGGCACGCGTGGCCATGGCGAGCGCCGTGGCCGTGGCGACCGCCGTCGCGGTGGCGGTCGTGCTGGCCAACCGCCAGTCGCCGCCGCCCGCGGAGGCGCTCGGCGCGGCGGCGGCCGTGCCGCCGTCGCAGTTCACGACGGAGCCGGCGGCCGATCCGCCGACCACGCCGGAGCCGACGCCGGAAACCACACCTGAGGACACCCCGAAGGCGACGCCCGCGAGCACTCCCAAGGCGGTCGTCCCCATACACACCCCCGCGAAGACCCCGACCGGCACGCCGACGGCGACGAAACCGGTCAAAACCCCCAAGCCCACCAAGAAGGCCACCCCGACGCCCACCCCCAAGCGGACGCCGACACCCACGCCCACGCCGACCCCCACCCCCACCCCGACTCCGACACCCACCCCCACTCCCACGCCGGAGCCGGTTACCGACGTGCTCGGCGTGAACGTGGGCGGCCTCACGGTCGACGAGGACGGCGACGCCACCGCCACGGTCACCGTGCGCACCGACGGCACCGCCGCCGTCAGCGCCACCGCGACCTGGTCGGCCCCCGGCGCGGGCGGCCGTACCCAGCGCCTGCGCCTGGCCGGCGCCCGGTCCTACACCCGCACCCTCTCCTGGTCCATCGGCGAGCGCCCGTGCGGCCGCACGGTGACGCTGACCGTCGTCACCTCCCCGGCGGCCCCAGGAGGCGCCAGGACGGCCTCGCTGGCCGTGCCGCCCTGCCCGACGAGGGTGACCGGCCTGCGCGTCTCGCTGGACCTGCCCGGCGCGCCGGGCCGCACCGCGCAGGCGGCGGTGCGGGTGACCGCGAGCGGCACCGGGGAGATCCCCGTCGAGGCCCAGTTCGCGGTCAACGGCGATCCCGTCGGCACCCGTTCGGCGACCCTGTCAGGCCGGACCTCCTACGCGCGCTCGTTCGCCCACACCTTCAGGTCCCGCCCGTGCGGCGCGACCCTGTCGGTGCGGGTGCGCGCCGGTGACCGGACCGCCACCGCGCGGGCCTCGGTGCCCTGCCCGCCGCAGGTGGAGCGGGTCTCGATCGTCAGGGCCGGGCAAGGCGAGGGCGGGCTCGTCGCGACCGTCTCGGTCACCACGTCGAGCACCGAGCCGGTACGGCTGGTCGTGTCCTTCTCGGCCGGCGAGGGCGGGGGCACGGAGTCGGTCACGCTGTCCGGCGACACGTCGTACACCAGGACTTTGAGCCACGCCGTCAAGCTCCCCTGCGGCACGAGCTGGTCCGTGACCGCCTCCACCGACCCGGCGGCCGGCAACGGGAGCGACAGCGCGAGCGGAGCCACGCAGGAGTGCCCAAGGGAAGAGGAACCCCCCAAAGAGGAAGAGCCAAGCAAGACCCCCAGCCCCGGCACAGACGACAACATTGGATGACATTGCTGACTAATAGGGATATCGGTAGCGGGAAAGCGGTTCCCTCTGGTTAAGCTACGCCCGGTTGATGAGGGTGGGGGCCCGGCAGACTCCAGAGGAGACCGTTATGCACGGTGAAGGCCAGTGGGGGGTCCCCGGCTACACCGAGATCCGAGATCTGGGCTCGGGTGCGTCCGGGCGCGTGGTCCTGGCCAGGCGCGACCACGACGGCGTCGAGGTGGCGATCAAGTACCTCAGCGACGAGCTGAAGACCGACATGGGGTTCGTCGCGCGGTTCCGGCACGAGGCCCGGCTGCTCGGCACGCTCCAGAGCCAGTACCACGCCCGGTTGATCGACTACGTCGAGTCCGGCCGGGGCGCGGCGATCGTCATGGAGCTGATCAACGGGGTGTCGCTGCGCGAGATCCTCAGGTCCGAGGGCCCGACCGGCCCTGAGGCGGCGCTGACCGTCCTCAAGGGCTCGCTCCAGGGTCTGGCCTCGGCGCACGCGCTCGGCGTCGTCCACCGCGACTTCAAGCCCGAGAACGTCATGGTCCAGGGCGACGGCACCAGCAAGCTCGTGGACTTCGGCATCGCCGTCAAGGCGGGCGAGGGCGCGAGCGCCGCGGGCACGCCGCCGTACATGGCGCCCGAGCAGTGGGCGGGCGGTCCTCCCGCGCCCCCGACGGACGTGTACGCGGCGACCGTCGTGTTCTTCGAGTGCCTGACCGGCACCCGGCCCTTCCGTGCCCCCAACATCGCCGCCCTGGCCCGCCAGCACCAGAGCTCGCCGCCGCCGGTGGACGAGGTGCCCGCGCCGCTGCAGAGCCTCGTCGAGCGCGGCCTGGCCAAGGACCCGGCCCAGCGGCCGCCGTCCGCGGAGGCGTTCCTGACCGAGCTGGAGGCGGCCGCGGCCGCCGGGTACGGGCCCGACTGGGAGGAGCGCGGACGCCGCCGCCTGGCCGCGCTCGCCGGCCTGCTGGTCCTGCTCTTCCCGACCGCCCTGGACGAGCCCGCCCAGACGCAGACCTCGCTGGCCGAGACGCGGTTCCGCGATCCGTCGCGCGTCCTCGGCAAGCTGCCCGCGAAGATCGCCATCGGCGCGACCGCCGTCGGCGTGCTGGTGGCCGTGGCCGTGGTCATCGCCAACGCCTCGTCGGACGAGCCGGTGCTGCGGGCCCAGACCAGTACGTCCTCCCCGACCACGGCCGTGCCCGCGATGCCGGAGCCCGTGGAGAGCGAGGAGACCGAGGAGCCGACGCCCACCCCCTCGGCCGAGGCGACCACCCCGAAGGCGACGCCGACGCAGAGCGCCGCGCCGCCGCCCGTACAGCCGACCGCCACCACGCGCCCCACGCGGCGGCCGACGCGCAAGCCCACGCCCAAGGCCGTCTCCACCCCCGTCAGGACGCCTCCCAAGATCAAGAAGCCGACCGCCACCCCGTCTCCGGAGCAGTCCGAGATCACCGGCACGCCCCACGAGCCCGAGGGCGACAACCCGCCGACCACGGCCGCGCCCACCCCGACGCCTCAGGTCACCACGGCCCCGCCGACCCGGCCGACCCGGCCGGCCCCGACGCCCAGCCAGCAGCCCGGTGAGGGCGACGGCGGAGGCGGAGGGGAGGGAAGCGGGGGCGAAGGAGGCGGGGAGCCGTCCCCGGAGGAGCCCCGGCTCGATCGCGGGAGTGACGCGCAGGCCGCGCTGATCGCCTTCGGCCTGATGACGTCCGGCGCGGTTCCGGTCACACTTGCGGTGAGACGCCGTATGGCGGGACGCCACAGAAGGAAGCGCTGAGACGCGCCGGGGGGACGGCGGATGAACAACCCTGGACACGGGATCGCCGGTTTCCGGCTCACTGAGCACACCTGGATGACCGAGCTCGGCAACTGGATCGACGCGATCTCGCCCGACGGCCGCAGGGCGGGGGCGCTGCTGTTCGACCCGAAGATCATCGGGCTGCCCGGCGTGCGCGACCGGGTGGTGCACGCGGTCATGACCGACCAGCGGCTGGTGCTGGGCGGGCTGACCGGGCTGATCCCGGTGGCCGACGTGGTGGCGGCGGGTGACCAGGTGTGGCTGCTCACCGCGCAGGCGGTCAGCCCCACCCTGTCCGATCTGCTCGCCGCCGGGCCGATCGGCCCCGCGGGTGCGGCGTCCGTGCTCGTGGAGACCGCCCAGACGCTCATGGAGCTGCACGCGGCGGGGGTCACGCACGGGTCCGTGCACCCGGGCACCGTGGTGATCACGGCGGAGGGCGCCGCGCTGCTGTCCGAGCGCGGGCTGTCCGACGCCATCCGCGGCCGGGTCGCGCCGCGCGAGCGGGACGCGGCCGGGTGGGCGTCGCTGGCGCGCGGGCTGGCCGCCTCGTTCGGATCGGGCCGGCCGGAGGCCGAGCTGTTCGAACGCGCCGCGGCCACGGCCGGGACCCTGGGCCTGGCCGCCGCCCGCGACCTGCTCGCCGGCCGAGCCACCGGCCGGGAGGAGCTGGCGCAGGCCGCCCGCGGGAGGTCGGCGTTCGCCCAGTCGCGGGCGTACGCGCCGCCGCCCGTCCTGCCGCCCAGGGACGAGGGCGACATCGTCACCCTGCTGCACGTCCCGGGCCGGTCCTCGGGGCCGGTGCAGTTCGGGCCGGGGATCAGCACGCAGGAGCAGCGTCCGGAGACGACGGCCGAGCGGATCTGGCGGGCCGGGCGCGACCAGGCCGCCACCGAGCACCGTCCCGGCGTCAGGCTCGCCAAGGCCGCGCGGGCGCGGCGGCGGCGCACGATCACCTCCGCGGCCCTCTTCGCGGTCATCATGGCGGGGGCGCTCCTGGCCTGGTTCTACGCGGGGAACACGCGGGAGCTGGCGGTCGAGTCGATCGACGTGGTGGCACCGAAGAAGACCCAGGGTTGCAACAAGGCCGTCCTGATCACCGGGACGGTGGTCACCAACGGGGCAGCCGGCGAGATCACCTACGAGTGGCACAAGAACCTGGACAAGGAGGTCGTCAAGGGGACGCTGCACACGAAGGCGGACCAGACGACGTACGAGGTGCCGCTCCGGTGGACGCTCCAGGGCCGGAGCAACGTCAAGGCCACCGCCACGCTGCGGATCCTGACGCCCGGCCCGGTCCGCAGCGACAAGGCCAGCTTCACCTACAAATGCTGACGCCCTCGCGACAATGCATATCAATGAGGTTCTTACTAATCTGGCGAACATGACCACGCAGACCCCCGCGGGCTGGTACCCGGACCCCTACGGAGAGCCCCAGCTCCGCTGGTGGGACGGCACCCAGTGGACCGACGCCCTCCACGCGCAGCAGCCCGGGCAGGGCGGGCCCCCGCAGCAGCCCTCCGGGCCGCAGCCGCAGCCCCCGTCGCAGCCCCCGTCGCAGCCACAGCCCCAGCAGCAGGCACAGGGGCCGTCGCAGCCCCAGTCGAGCCCCGACTGGTCGGCGACGCCCGCGAACCCCACGCTCCAGTTCGGCCAGCCGACCTACGGACAGGGGCCCTACGGCCGGCCGTCGGCGCCCACCCAGTGGGGCGGCCCGCCGCTGCCCGGCGTGACCTACGGCCCGCCGCCCAAGCAGTCCAACCCGCTGCCGTGGGTGTTCGGGGGGCTGGCGGCCCTGGTGGTGGTCGCGCTGATCGTGGTGGCCGGCATCTTCTTCATCAACCGGAGCACCACGCCGACGGCGTCGCTGCCGACACCGGCCGACTCGTTCGGCCAGGAGGACCCTCCGAGCCAGGAGCCCCCCTCCAACGACCCGCCCTCCCAGGGCGCCACCGAGCTGCCCCAGCCGGTCGGCGGCCGCGTCACCGACCCGCAGGCCGGCCTGTCCTTCGAGGTGCCCGGCAACTGGACGGTGCCCCAGTCCGCCCAGGTCAACGGCCCCAGCCCGGCCCCGACCCAGCAGCTGTGGTCGGCCGGGGTGCAGGCCGTCTCGCAGGAGAAGTACGACGGCGAGGGCGACTGGATCGGCAACATCTACACGGGCCTGCTCAACGAGCTCTATCCCTATTCCGGCGCCGCCGGCATGGGCGACACCGCCAAGGCGGTCTTCGTCGACTTCTCCACCAAGTTCTACCAGCTCAACCATGAGACCAAGGTGGTGGAGGACAAGGCGATGAAGATCGGCGACAAGGACGCCTGGGTGCTGCAGTTCCAGCTCGACTTCTCCAAGGTCTCCGAGGAGAAGGGCTACAAGTGGAAGAAGGAGAACGGCGCGATCGTGCTCATGGACCGCGGCGACGGGCAGCGGCCGGCCATCCTGTATGCCTCCGTTCCCGACAATCTGGGCACGGACGTGCTGGCCAAGGTTCTCGGCTCGCTCAAGCCCGCCTAATCAGTGGCACTAGGCTGGTGGGGTAACAAGCGGGCGGATTGCTCCGAGCCGCTGGGCGAGGAGAGCGAATGAGTGACTTGCTGGTCTGGATCGACTGCGAGATGACCGGGCTCGACCTGGGGCGCGACGCGCTCGTCGAGGTGGCGTGCGTCATCACCGACAGCGAGCTCAATCAGCTGGACGAGGGCGTCGACGTGGTCATCAAGCCGCCGCCGGAGTCGCTGGAGCAGATGTCGCAGGTCGTACGCGAGATGCACACCGCCTCGGGGCTCCTGCCCGAGCTGGCGGGCGGTGTGACGCTGGCGGAGGCCGAGTCGGTCGTGCTCGACTACATCCGGCGGCACGTCCCCGAGGCGAAGAAGGCGCCGCTGTGCGGCAACTCGATCGGCACCGACCGCACGTTCATCTCGCGCGACATGCCCGGGGTCGATGCCTATCTGCACTACCGGATGATCGACGTCTCGTCGATCAAGGAGCTGGTGCGCCGCTGGTACCCTCGCGTCTACTTCGCGGCGCCCGAGAAGCAGGGCGGACACCGGGCTCTGGCGGACATCACGGAGAGCATCAGGGAGCTCCGCTACTACCGCGCGGCGATCTTCGTCGCCCAGCCGGGGCCCGACTCGGCGACCGCGAGATCCCTGGCAGAGCGTGTCAGCGGCTAAAGGAGTGGCGTAAAGACTCCCGAACCCCGCTACACTTTTCCTGTGCCACCACACAGGGGTGGTTCATGGTGGGTGTAGCTCAGTTGGCAGAGCGCCAGGTTGTGGTCCTGGATGTCGAGGGTTCAAGTCCCTTCACTCACCCCACGCGAGGCACGGCCGGTCCTTCGGGACCGGCCGTTGTCGTTTTCTCCCAACAACGGCCCCAAATCACGACATTGCGAGTTATGCTCGCTGTCTACCGCTAACGCCGGAAGCACGGGGGCCATCGGCGATCTGACCGTCTGCGCGCCCCCCGGAGGCCGGATGAGAGTCGACGACGCAGCGTTCGATAGCGTGTTCACGTCCCTGAGCAAGCGTGAAGCCGAGGTCATGGACCTGATCGCCACCGGTCAGTCCAACGGGCAGATCGCTCAACGGCTGTTCCTCAGCGAGAAGACGGTCAAGAACCACGTCAATCGCATCTACGCCAAGCTAGGGGTGGACTCACGGGTCACCGCCATCGGCCTGTGGCGGTCCCGCCAGGAGTAACCCGCCTTCCGCGAGCCGGCCCGAGCCACCCGGCGGGCCGGCCGCGGGCATGCCGTCGCGGGCCGCCGGTTCCATGAGCACATTCGGGGGCAGACCCCATGGCATGGTTCAGAGACCGCGAGTCGTGGTGGTGGGTGGCGGATTCGCCGGGCTGGCCGCCACGAAGGAGTTGGCCAAGGCCGGAGCGCTGGTGACGCTCATCGACCGCAACCCGTACGCGACGTTCCAGCCCCTCCTCTACCAGGTGGCCACCGCCAGCATGGGCAGCGCGGACGTGTCGTACCCGATCCGCACGTACGCCGCCAGGTGGCCCAACGTGCGGGCGCGCCGGGCCGCGCTGAGCAAGATCTTCCCGAACGAGCGGCGGGTGGAGCTCGACGACGGCAGCGGGATCGACTACGACTACCTCGTGCTGGGCACCGGCGTCACCACCAACTGGCTCGGCATCGAGGGCGCGCAGGAGAACGCGCTGCCCATCTACTCGCTCGGCGACGCGGGGGTGCTGCGCCGGCGGTTCCAGCAGTACCTGGAGGACACCGCGGCGGGCCGGCGCGAGAGCGTGCACGTCGTGGTGGTCGGCGCGGGCGCGACCGGGGTCGAGATGGCGGGCACGCTGGCCGAGCTGCGGCGGCGCACGCTGCCGCTGACGCATCCCGAGATCAGGCCGGAGCAGACCAGCGTGACGCTGGTGGAGCGGTTCGACTACGTGCTGGCGCCGTACAAGCCGCGGCTGCGCGACAGGGCGGCGGCCGCGCTGCGCAAGCGAGGGGTGAACCTGCGGTTGGGCGCCACGGTGGCGTCCGTCGAGCCGGACGCCGTGGTGCTGTCCGACGGCACGCGGCTGCCCTCCGACGTCACCGTGTGGGCGCTCGGCGTCACCGCGCCCAAGCAGGCGGGCGACTGGGGCCTGCCGCAGGGCAAGGGCGGGCGGATCACGGTCACGCAGGCGCTGAACGTGGCGGACCATCCCGAGATCTTCGTGGCGGGTGACCTGGCGGGGCCGCCCAACCCGCTCCCCCAGCTCGCCCAGCCGGCGATCCAGATGGGCGAGCACGTGGGCCGGCAGATCGTGGCGGCGCACCTGGGGCGGTCACCGGCGGCGTTCAAGTACCACGATCCGGGCATCATGGCCACCGTCGGCAAGGCGGAGGCCGTGTTGCAGCTGTCCAACGGGATGACCGTGTACGGGCTGCCCGCCTGGCTGGCGTGGATCTTCATCCACGTGGCGTACCTGCTGGGCGGGCGCAACCGCATGACCGTGCTGCTGAACTTCTTCTGGCGCTACTTCGGGCCGCGCCGCGCGGCCACCAGCGTCACGCAGTAAGAGCCTCCGACAGGGCCCGGAGGCCGTGGTCGACGTCGGCCTCCGGGATGTTCAGCGCGGGCCTCAGGCGGACGGAACGGGGCCCGCAGGGCAGCACCAGCACGCCGTGCTCCTCCCTGAGTCGGGTCACCAGCGCGTCCCGCTGGGCCTGGTCGGGCAGGTCGAAGGCGCACATCAGGCCCCGGCCGCGGACGTTCGAGATCGACTCGGGGCGTTCGGCCTCCAGCTTGGTGAGGCGTTCGAGCAGGACGGTGCCAAGGGTGCCGGCGCGGGTGATCAGGCCGTCGCGTTCGACGATCTCCAGGATGCCCCGGCTGCGGACCATGTCCACCAGGCCGCCGCCCCAGGTCGAGTTGATCCGCCCGCTCTGCTGGAACACGTTGTCCGGCACCAGGTCGACGCGGCGGCCCGCCATGATCCCGCCCACCTGCACCTTCTTCGCGAAGGCCACCACGTCCGGAGCGAGGCCCAGCTGCTGGTACGCCCACGGGGTCCCGGTCGTCCCCCCACCCGTCTGGACTTCGTCAAGGATGAACAGGGCGTCGTACTCGTGGCACATGTGCTGCATGGCCTGCAGGAACTCGGGCCGCATGTGGTTGTCGCCGCCCTCGCCCTGGATGGGCTCCGCGATGAAGCAGGCGATGTCATGCGGATTCCGCTCGAAAGCCTCGCGGGCCTGGGCCAGCGCGCGCTCCTCGGCCGCCTCCACGTCTCCGAAGTGGATGGCGGGCACGTCGATCCGCGGCCAGTCGAACTTGGGGAAGCGGTCGGTCTTGCCCGGCTCGGTGTTGGTGAGGCTCAGGGTGTAGCCGCTGCGGCCGTGGAAGGCCTTGGTCAGGTGCAGGACCTTGGTGCCCAGGTCGCGTGAGCGTCCGGCGGCCTCGTTGCGGCGGCTCTTCCAGTCGAAGGCGGTCTTGAGCGCGTTCTCGACGGCCAGGGCGCCGCCCTCGACGAAGAACAGGTGCGGCAGGTCGGGGTCGCCCAGCACGCGGACGAAGGTGTCGACGAAGTCGGCCAGATGCTCGGTGTAGATGTCGGGGTTCGCCGGTTTGTTCCGGGCGACCTGGCCGAGCAGGAGGGCGAAGTCGGGGTCGAAGGCCGGGTTCACCCCGAGCGGGGCCGAGGCGAAGAACGTGTAGAAGTCGAGGTATCGGCGGCCGTTTCGGGCGTCGACGAGCCAGGAGCCGCGGCTGAGCTCGAGATCGAGCACGAGCCGGTATCCGTCGACGAGCAGGTGGCGGGCGAGGCGGGCGTGTACGTCCATGGAGACTCCACGTGCGTCGGTCTGACCGGATGTTCCTCTTGAGGAACGCGGACATCTACGCAAAATTTACGGCATACCTACCCCGTGAGTGAAGTTCTTCACACGGAACGACAGAGCGATCATGGCGATGCCGTGCAGGATCGCGAAGATTCCGACCAGCCAGACGAGGCTGAGCAGTCCCGCACCCGGCCAGATGAGCAGCAGGATGCCGAAGATCAGCGACAGGATGCCGCCGATGATGAGCATCCATTCGTTGTCGATGGCCTTGCGGAGTTTGATGCCGGCGAGGATCTCCGAAACGCCGGCGAAGATGGCCCAGAAGGCCACGACGTAGAGCAGAGCCAGTGACGTGATGCCCGGCCAGACAAATGTCGCGATACCGGCCAATATCCCGATAATTCCCGAGAAAATCAGCCAAGCTCGCGACTCGGCCCCGTGCCGGAACCCGGCGAACAGCTCAGCCACGCCGCCGACCAGCGCGTACGCACCGAAGAAGATCACGAGCACGAGCAGAGTGATCGCCGGCCAGATGAGCGCCAGGATGCCGAAGATCAGCGACGCGAGGCCGCGTATGAGTAGAAGCCACCACGACCGTGTGATATCTCCCATACTGGTCTGATTTCCAGGTAATGCCCGAAAACAGACCAGTGTGGGGTCAAATGTCGGTGATCCGCACTCCAACGGTGCCGGTGCTCCCCCTGCGGAGCCTGCTGCCGAGCAGCGTGATCCGCCCCAGGAGGCCGTACTTGCGCCGCAGCAGCCCGCGCACCCGCTCGGTCTCGGCCGCGTCGAGCACCACCGCCCGGCCCCTGACCGGCTCGGTCTTCAGCTTGCCCCGCACGTCGCAGCCGGCCACGCTGACCTCGGGATTGTTCCCGATCCGCTTGATCTTGCCGGAGTCGGCGACGGTCCAGAAGACCACCGCGTCACCGTCCTGCGCGACCCACACCGGGGTCGCGACAGGAGTGCCGTCCTTCCGGTACGTGGTCACCGAGATGTACTGCTCTGCCCCAAGGTTCATCACACGTGCGAGTAGACCACGATCGACACCGCGATGTACTGGACCAGGTACGCCGCGAGGGTGAAGGCGTGGAACACCTCGTGGAAGCCGAACCAGCGGGGCGACGGGTCCGGACGGCGCAGGCCGTACACGACGGCCCCGGCCGAGTAGAAGACGCCCCCGACGGCCACCAGCACGACGGCGACCACGCCCGCGCCCTCCAGCAGCTGCGGCATCACGAAGATCGCGGTCCAGCCCAGCGCCAGGTAGAGGACGGTGTAGAGCCAGCGCGGCGCGCCCATCCAGAACACCCGGAACAGCACCCCGGCCAGCGCGCCGCCCCAGATCACGGAGAGCACCGCGATCCTCGCCACCCCGTCCAGCGCGAGCAGGGCGAAAGGCGTGTACGTGCCGGCGATGATCAGATAGATGTTGGCATGGTCGAACCTGCGCAGGAACTCCGCCAGTCGCGGCCCCATCGTGCCCCGATGGTAGGTCGCCGAGATCCCGAACAGCAGACCGGACGTGATGGCATAGACGGCGGAGGCCATCCGCGCCTGCAAGGTCGGGCCGAGCGCCACGAGCACGAACCCCGCGACCAGCGTCACGGGCAGCGCCCCGGTGTGCAACCAGCCTCGCAGCCTGGGCTTGACGGTGATGGTCGTCATGAAACCTACGGTACCGTAGGTTAGGGTCGCCTCACCTCCCTGGTGCGTGGGATACGGGCTTTCGCAGGTCAGAGGCCGTTGAAGAAGCGTGCGGCGATGGGGACGGCGGCCTGCCGGCCGGAGCCGCCGTGCCGTACGAAGACGCAGAAGGCCAGGTCGTCCCGGTAGCCGATGAACCACGCGTGCGACAGCTCCTCGTCCGGCACCTCGGCCGTGCCCGTCTTGCCGGCCACGCCCTCCGGCAGCCCCATGTCGCTCGCCGTGCCGTGATCGACGACGGCGGCCATCATGTCCCTGAGCGAGGCCACGATCCCCTCCTCCATCCGCACGTCCTTGTGCGGAATGCCGTCGATCCGGCGCACCTCCGCGTCCGACAGCAGCCGGGGCGAGCGCCAGGTGCCGCTCTGCACGGCGGCGGCCAGCGCGGCCATGCACAGCGGCGTGGCGACCACCTGGCCCTGGCCGATCGCGTCGAGGCCGAACATGTCGGGATCGTCGGTCTCCTGCATGGCGCCGCAGGTGCCGCCGATGCCGGTCGCGATCTGGCGGCCGAACCCCCACTCGTCCGCCGTCTCGCGCAGCTGGTCCGCGGTGAGCCTGGTGGTGGCCTGCTCGACGAACGTCGTGTTGCAGGAGTACGCGTAGGCGTCGGTGAAACTGATGAGCCCGCGGTCCACCTCGCCGTCGTTCTTGAAGGGCGCGTGGAACGGGATCGTGTACGTGCCCGGGCACCGGACCTCCGCCGCCGGGTCGAGCCCGCTCCCGAGCAGCGCCGCCGCCGTGATCGTCTTGAAGACCGACCCAGGGGGGAAGACGTCCCGGACCGCGCTGTAGTTGTTCTTGAGCCGGTCGGCCAGCGCCAGGATCTCGCCGGTGCTCGGCCGGATGACGACCATCGCGGAGTCGTCGACCCCGTCCAGCGCCCTGGCGGCCGCCGCCTGCACGGGCCGCGACAGCGTGGTGCGCTCGACGTCCGCCTTGGGCCGGCGGGCCAGCAGCTGCCGGGCCGGCTGCCCCGGCACCTTCGACACCAGCTCCCAGCCGCGGGACGACGACGCGAACTCGGGTTTGAGCTGGTCGAGGTAGGCGTCGGCGTAACTGTCGTTCGGGATGCGCGCCCCCTCGCTGGTGACCAGCTCGGCCGCCGACGCGTCGACCTCGTCCAGCTCCAGCGTGCCGCCGTCCTTGAGCAGGGGGTGCAGCGTCTCGGGGGCCCACAGCACCTTCCAGGCCCGATCCCGCACGCCGAGCCGCAACGTGCTGTCGAACGGCCACGCCCCGAGGTCGGCGAGCTGCCGCACCCCGGCGAACGGCACCTCGGCGGCCCCCTCCCCCGTGCTCCTCAACCGCCCCGGGGTCAGCCGGATGGACTCGATGTGGAGCTCCTCCGTCAGCCGGTGATGCCGGACGGCGAAGTCGGCCGGCGGCTGGTACACCAGGCGCGCCATGCGCGACACGTCACCCTTGCGCCAGGCGTCGAAGTAGTCGGCGGCGGTCTGGGAGGCGCTGCCCTTGACCCGGTTCGATGCCGCGACTGCGAACGCACCCGCCCCAACCACCGCGACAAGTGCGATAGCGAGCATAATCAGCCTTCTCCGTCGCATACGGTTTCTCCCAGGAGGGGATCAGCGTGGGACGTGGACAGCGGGAACCGATGCCGGGCGTGTATCCGGTGACGTTCGGCGAGGTCGAGCTTCTCCGTGACCTGGACAGGCAGGACGGCTGGGTGCTGTCCAAAGATGGCGTACCTCAGTCGTATGTTGATCTTCAAGACCCGACATTTCTGGAATTTGAGTATGTACGACTCATGGCGGATGTGATCGACCTTTTGTCGGAAGGGCCGCTGAGCTGCGTACACGTGGGCGGCGGCGCCTGCACCATCCCCCGCTACGTCGCCGCCACCCGGCCCGGCTCCCGCCACATCGTCATCGAGCCGGACGGCCTCCTCGTCAACCTGGTACGCGAGCAGCTCGACCTGCGTTCGGTGCCCCGCCTGAAGGTCATCGTGGCCGGGGGCCGCGAGGGCACCGCCAAGGTCTGGGACGAATCGGCGGACCTGGTGGTGCTGGACGCCTTCACGGGCGCGACGATGCCCGTCGAGCTGGCCACGGCCGAGTACATGGGGGACATCGCCAGGATCCTCCGCCCCGACGGGACCCTCCTGATCAACATCGCCGACGGCAAGGGCCTGGCCTTCGCCAAGCGCCTGCTCGCCACGGTGACCGGCACGTTCGGCCACGTGGCCCTGCTGGCGGAGCCGGGCATCATGCGCGGCCGCCGCTTCGGCAACCTCATCGTGGCCGCGTCCCGCACCGGCCTGCCGGTGGACCTCCTGACCCGGCGCGCGGCGGGCGGGCTGACGCAGGCGAGATGCGTGCACGGCGAGGCGCTGGCGAACTTCGTCGCCGGCGCCGCCCCCATCAAGGACGGCGACCCGGTCCTCGCCCCCGTTCCCCCGCCCGCCGTCTTCGGCTGACCGGCCCGAACCTCCCGAGCCGAGACCTCTTCTCCGCACGCCCAAAAAGTGATATCACTTTGATAGCAGACAGAGTGGCCAGAAGAGGGGACGGGCGATGACAGACACATCGTTCGAAGGGACCGTCGTGGACATGCCGGCGCCGCACACCAGCGAGCGCCCCGTCCGGGCGGCCAACGGATTCGTGCTGTTGGGGGTGGCTGTGGTGCTGATCCTGGGCGGGGTGGCGTTACTCGCGCTGGGGATCGTCATGCTCGCCGACGGAGCCGGGCAGTCCGGCGCGTGGCTGGTGGTGGCGGCCCCCCTCATAGTCCTGCTGGGCGCGACGCTGTGCTTCGGGCTCACCGCCGTGGCGCCGGGCGAGGCCAGGGTGGTGCAGCTGCTCGGCCGGTACGTCGGCACCCTGCGGACGCCGGGCTTCCAGTGGGTCAACCCGTTCACGGCGCGGCGGCGGGTGTCCACCAGGATCCGCAACCACGAGACCGAGGTGACGAAGGTCAACGACGCGGACGGCAACCCGATCCAGATCGCGACCGTGGTGGTCTGGCAGGTTCAGGACACGGCGCAGGCGGTGTTCGAGGTGGATGACTTCGTGGAGTTCGTCGCCATCCAGGCGGAGACGGCGGTGCGGCACATCGCGGGCGTCTACCCGTACGACTCGCACGGCGAGCCGCGGCTGTCGCTGCGGGACAACGCCGACGAGATCAACGAGCGGCTGTCCGCGGAGATCGGCGCCAGGGTGGCCTCGGCCGGGGTGAAGGTCATCGAGTCGCGCATCGTCCACCTGGCGTACGCGCCGGAGATCGCCCACGCGATGCTCCGCCGCCAGCAGGCCGGCGCGGTGGTGGCGGCCAGGCAGCGGATCGTCGAGGGGGCGGTCGGCATGGTCGAGATGGCCCTGGCCAGGCTCGCCGAGCACGAGGTGGTGGAGCTGGACGAGGAGCGCAAGGCGGCCATGGTCAGCAATCTCATGGTGGTGCTGGTCGGCGACCGCGACACCCAGCCGGTGGTCAACACCGGCACGCTCTACCAGTAATCGCCGTGGAGCGGAAGAAGATCCTGCTGCGGCTCGACCCGGTGGTCCACGACGCGCTGGCGAAGTGGGCCGCCGACGACCTGCGCAGCACGAACTCGCAGATCGAGTTCCTGCTGCGCAAGGCCCTCTCGGAGGCCGGTCGCCTGCCCGACAGCGTGGGGCGCATGCGCCCCCGCGGGCGCCCGCGCAAGGCCCCGGAGCCGGAAGAAGCCCTGGGAGAAGGGGAGACGGCGGATGCAACCGCGGACGACGACACAGCAGGGTGAGTCCCCGCCGAGGTCGGTTTTCCTGCTGGCCTTCGACCTCCGCAAGGAACGGCCGACCGACCGCCGCCGGCTGGGCTGCCTCCTGCGCGCGGCGGCGCTCGCCGAGCTCATGACGAGCGGCAGCCTGGCGGACGAGTCGGGCAAGGCGCGGGCGGTCACCGCCCCCGCCGCCCCCGGCCGGCTGCAGGCGGCCGTCTGGGAGCAGATCGCCGGCTCTCCGCCCCGGTCGTGGGGGAGCTGGATCCGCAAGGACCACGCGCAGGCGTATCGGCTGGTCCGCGACGAGCTGGAAGCCGCCCGGCTGGTCCGGGTGGAGCGCCGCCGGGTTCTGCTGTTCCCGGTCGAGCGGGTCACGCCGCGCAAGCCGTACCTCTCGCGCAGGCTCGCCGAGCACGTCGCCCGCGCGGTCCACGGCGGCCGGCCCCTCAGCCGGCTGAGCCCGGACATCCGCCTCCTGGCCGCGCTGGCGGCGGCGGCCCACCTCAAGACCGTCCTGCCCGGCCGGGAGTGGCGCCGCCGCCAGCACAGGGTGGAGCAGCTGTCGGCACCCATCGAGCCGATCACCACGGCGCTGCGGAAAACCCTGCAGGCCGACGCGAGCGCCGGCGGTGGCGGGTGAGTGGCGCCTTATGGAAGTACGTAATAAAGTATGGCTTCATTATGAAGTTAGAACATGATGACACCGGATTGCTCTACGACCCCGACGCCAGAGCCGCCATGCGCCGGCTCGCCGGCGACGACACCCTCACCTTCGAAGCCGCCGCCGCCGTCCGCACCGCCTTCCAGTCCATCGAGCGCATGCGCGCCCACGGCAGCGAGGGCCGCGGGCTCAGCTCCGGGGCGATGGACCTGCTGTTGCGGCTGAGCGACGCGGACGACGGCGGCGTCAGCATCGGAGAGCTGGCCCAGTCGGCGGGCGTGACGCCGAGGAACGCCACCGGCCTCGTCGACACCCTCGAGAAGGACGGGCTCGCGCGGCGGGTCCCGGACCCGCGCGACCGGCGGTCGGTGCTGGCCCGGATCACCCCCGAGGGGCGGGCATGGATCGAGGCGTTCAGGAGGCCGTCGCAGCTCGCCATGGCGGCGATCTTCCGGGGGTTCTCCCCCGAGGAGCTGACGTCGCTGCGCCACCTGTGCCTGCGGCTGGCCGGCAACCAGCAGCGGCTGGCCGAGCACCTGGCCGCCCAGGAGGCCCGATGAGCGCGCGCGAGGTCGTCAGGGCCTATCACGACGCCCGGTTCCGGGGCGCGGTCGAGGAGGCGGCGGCGCTGGTCGGCGAGCCGTTCTCGTTCAGGAGCCCGTTCATCTCCTCCGCCGACCCGGCCGGGCACCTGGCGGGGCTGGAAGGCTTCCTGCGGGTGGTGACGGAGGTGGAGATGATCAGCGAGCTGTACGGGGAGGCGGAGGCGACGCTGGTCTACGACGTGCACACGGCCACGCCGGCCGCGATCCAGCGCACGGCCGAGCACTTCCGGCTCCGCGACGGGAAGATCAGCTCGATCATGCTGATCTTCGACGCGGCCCCGTGGCAGCCGATGGCGGCCGCGATCAGGTGACCGGGACGGCGGCCGCCGTCTGGCGCCAGATCCTGCCGTCCCTGATGACCAGGGTGCCGTACGTGGTGACGCGGTTCCCGGCGATCGTCATCAGGGCGTTGTAGAAGATCACGTCGTCGGTCGTCCGCACCGAGACGACCTCGTCCACCTTGGGCTCCGCCGAGAGGTACGCCGTGAACAGGTCCCTGATCTCGGCGGGGCCCCTTGCGACGCGGTCGAAGCGGACGACCGTGGCGTCGTCGTGATACTGGCCCAGCAGCGCCTCCAGGTCACGGTCGGCGATGGCGGCCAGCTGGCGGTCGAACAGGTCCTTGGCGGTCATGCGGCACCTTCCGGCTGCGGGCGGAACAGGTCCTCGGGGGTCATGCGGCGCCCTCCGGCCGCGGGCGGAACAGGTCGTACGCCACCTGCGCCGCCGCGTACAGGATGATCAGGGGCAGCGCGGCGGCCACGGGAAGCGCCGAGGTGGCCAGCGTGAGCGCCGCCGCGCCGAGGCGGATGGCGCCCGCCCGCCGGTCGGACGAGCACAGGTGTTGCAGGCCGAGCACGGCGAGCACCACGGCGGCGGGCAGCCCGACGGACCAGCTCGACGAGGACGGGTGCATGATCGCGTGTTCGATCCCGATCCCGAACGCTACCAGCCCCAGCGAAAGCGGCAGATGCGAGTAGACCCACACCTGTCCGGCCAGCCGGGTACGCAGCACGACGGACTCGTCGATGTGGCCGAAGTACAGCCACCAGAAGCCCATCGCGATCGCCACCCCGGCCAGGGCGATCAGCAGCGTGCCCGGCGTCACGTCGTGGCCCTTCAGCCCGAGCACGACCGCCGCCACGACCTCGCCCAGGACGATCACCACGAACAGGCCGAAGCGCTCCGGCAGGTGCTCGGTCTGCGGCGGCAGCTTGCCCTGGGCTCCCCTGGTCAGCAGGGGCGTGACGAGGTCGATCGCCAGGGCGACGGCCCAGAACGCGTAGCGCTGGGGCGGGTCGACGGCGAGCGAGGCCAGCCAGATGAGCACCGCGACCGTGAACCCGACGGCGTAGCGGGTCGTCAGGGGCCTGGCCTCGGGCACGTGGCGACCGGCCCGGACATAGGCCACGATGAGCAGCACTCTGACCACCGCATACGCGATGGCGAAAAGTCCGGAACGCTGGTCGATGTCGCTCACGCTCGCCGCCATGGCCGCCACGGCCAGGATCTGCGGCAGCGCGAGCAACCGGTGGCTGACGTCGTCGGTGTCGAACCTGTTGGCGTAGAAGACGTAGCCCAGCCAGGCCCACCAGATCGGTACGAACAGGCCCACGAACGCCGGCAGGCTCGTGGGGAGCACATCGGCCAGTTCGGCGACGGCCACGACGAAGACGAGGTCGTACAGGAGCTCCAGCCAGGTCGCCCTGCGGTGCGCGGCTTCGAACAGCCGTAATCTAGGTGGCTGCCACTGGGTCACAACTACACCTTCCGCTATGTAATTGTGTAATTATGCCTGTGGCTGGGCGCGGTTACGACACCTTTTTCAGGGTCAGGCAGGCCACGCGGTCGCCCGCCGTACCCACCTCCGGGCCCGAGGTCTTGGTGGCCTTGGCGTGGATGACGAGCGAGCCGGGCAGCTTGGCCGGGTCGAGGACCCAGTCGTTGCGGGCGGACGAGCGGCCCGCGCCCTCCGCGTTGGTGGTGAAGTCGAGCCAGACCTCGCTGGCCGGGCTGATCTCGCCGGCCTTGTGCTGGTAGTGCGGCCCCGCCTCGTCGGGCTTCTTCCCGCAGGGCTTGACGTGCAGGTGGGCGCCGTAGCGGCGGTTGGGGAGCAGGCCCTCGACGACGAGGCTGGTGCGGGTCTGGCCGGCGGCCGACTCGACGTGGGCGCTGCCCTGGGCCCCCTTCGGGACCAGCTTGCGGTCGTAGACGATGGCGGCGGTGTCGGAGGCGGTGAACTCCCCCTCGCCGGACAGCCTGATCGCCGCGCTCGTGGCCCCCTCGCTGGGGCCCTCGCTGGGCCCCATGGCCTGCTGGAGCGGGGCGGGCGGGCCCGCGCAGGAGGCGGTGAGCATGATGAACAGGAGTGCGGGCACGCGCATGAGACCCTCCATGGTTCGAGCCCCTTCGGCAGGAGGGCTCCGGGAGGGCACCCACTCTAACGAGTAACCGAGCCGCTACGGTGGGTATTCGGCGGTCAGGCGCCGTGTTTTGCCGCGATGTCGTCGATGACGGCCGCCAGGGTGAAGTCGAGGTCGGTGAGCCCGCCCGCGTCGTGGGTGGTGAGGACCAGGTGGAGCGTACGCCAGCGGATGTCGATGTCGGGGTGGTGGTTGAGCTCCTCGGCCTTCACCGCGATCTCGTCGACGATGCGGATGGCCGTGGGGAAGTCGGGCGCCTCGATCGTGCGCCGGATCTCGTCGCCCTCGCGCCGCCATTCGGGCAGGTTCTCGCTCATGGTGCCACGCTACTTCAGCGCCCCCGAGCCGAGCCCGGACTGGATCTGGCGTTGGAAGATGATGTAGACGACCATGACCGGCAGGATGGTCATGCTCAGCGCGGCGAACAGGCCCGGCCAGTCCGCCTCGTATCCGGCCAGGGTGGAGATCTTGGCGATGCCCTGGGTGAGCACCCATTTGTCCGGGTCACCGGCCAGGAGCACGAGGGGCAGCAGATACTGGTTCCACTGGCCGAGGACGTTGAAGATGGTGATGCTGATCAGGCCGGGCCGGGCCATGGGCACCATGATCTGGAAGAACGTCCGGGTGTGCGAGGCGCCGTCGATCATGGCGGCCTCGGCGACGGTCTCCGGCAGCGTCCGGAAGAACGCCGCCAGGAAGAAGACGGTGAAGGGCAGCGAATAGGCGATGTAAACGAGAACGAGCCCGAAGTGGGAGTTCAGCAGGCCGAACTGCTTGACGACGAAGAACAGCGGCCCCAGGGCCAGGAACACTGGGAACGCCAGCCCGGCCACGAAGTAGTAGTAGATCAGCTTGTTGCCGATGAACGTGTAGCGGGCCAGCACGTACGCCGCCATCGACCCGAACAACATCGTGCCCGCCGTGCCGAAGAAGACGACGACCACGGTGTTGAGCATGTACTGCCCGATGTGCGCCTTGTCCCAGGCCCGGCCCCACGAGTCCAGTCGCAGCGCCCCCGGGAGTTGCAGCGGGTCGCCGAAGATCTCGGTGTTGTTCTTGAACGACGCCAGGAACGTCCACAGCAGCGGCAGGATGATCAGCAACGCCCAGACGGCCAGCGCCACGTGTGAGAGCCCGTTGAGCACGCCGGGCCTCGGCCGGTTTCTGGCCATCTAGAGCTCAACCCTTTCACGCCTGGTCGTCCGCAGCGTCAGCACGGCGAAGGTCACGGTGAGGAAGAACAGCGCCACGCCCATCGCGGAGGCGTATCCGACCTTGTTGTAGGCGAAGGCCGTTTTGTAGATGGTGACCGGGAGAATGGTCGTGGCGCCGTCCGGCTCGCCTTTGTCGCCGGCCAGCACCTGCACCAGCGCGAATGCGTCGAAGGCCGCGATCCCCAGGTAGATCCAGCCGACCTGGATGGTGTCGCGCAGCAGCGGCAGCGTTATCGAGAAGAACAGCCGGACGCGCCCGGCGCCGTCCAGCGCGGCGGCCTCGAAATAGTCCTTGGGAATGGCCGCCATGCCCGCCGAGAACAGCACCACGTAAAAGCCGACGCCCTGCCAGACCATCACCGCGATGATCGACCAGAGGGCCAGGCTCGGCTCGGTGAGCCAGCCGACGGGCTCGGCGCCGAACCTGGCCAGCACGCCGTTGATGACGCCGTCCGCGTCGGGGCGGTAGACCGCCTGGAAGAGCACGCCGACCACGGCGACGGCCAGGACCTGGGGGAAGAAGAACACCACCCGGTAGAACTTCGACCCCCAGACCCCTCTCATGCCCGCGCCGCTCGTGCCGCCGCCCAGGTTCAGCAGGAACGACAGGAACAGCGCGATGACGATCGTCGTGATCGGCAGCACGATCAGCATGATCCCGTGGTTGCGCAGGGCCTGCCAGAACACCTCGTCGTCGAGCAGCCGGCCGAAGTTGTCCAGCCCCACGTACCGCACGACCGAGCTGTATCCGTTCCAGCTCGTCAGGGAGAGCTGGAACGCCTGGACGTAAGGGCTGATGACGAAGACCGTATAGAGCACCAGGGGGACGGCGAGGAATCCGGCGACGAACCCGTACTTGCGCAGCCGCTCCATCTGCTCACTGGCTCCGCGTCTGCTTGGCGACCGCGTCGTCCTTCTTGATCTCGTCGGCCTTCTTCTGCATGTTCGCGCAGAACTTCTCCGGGGTGATGCGCCCGGCCATGACCACGTTGATCTGCTGGGTGCCGTAGTCGAACAGCTCCTTGTACCAGCCCTCGAAACGCGCGTCGGTGATGATGTTCTGACCGGCCGCGTCCTGGGCCTTGGCGGCGCTCATCAGTCCGGCGGGCAGGTCGAGTCCGGCGGCGGCGCCGTTCACCACGGTGAGGTTCTCGGTCTTCTCCGTGAATCCGCGCGCGCCGTCCTTGGACAGCATGATGCGCAGGTATTCGAGGCCGCCCTGGGGGTTCTTGCCCTTGGCGGCGACGACGAAGTTCTCGCCGACGCCGACCTGGATGGCGCCGTACGGCATCTTGTCGGCGGTGGTGACGTCGGGGATGGGGGCGATGGCGTATTCGAAGTCGTCGGGCTTGTCCTTGGCCATCTCGTTCTCGACCCAGGAGCCGACGGGGTAGAAGAGCAGCTTGTTCTGGAGCTGCTTGACCTGGGTCTGGGTGTGGTCGAGGCCGAAGTACGCTTTGTCGCCATATTTCGCCTGGATGTCCACCCAGGCCGTGACCGCCTGCTTCATCGGCTCGGCGTTCCAGGCGTTGTCGACCAGGTTGTCGATGTCGATGATGACCTGGTTCCCACCGATCTTGGCGGCCGTGTAGAGGACGTTCCAGAGCTGGTAGTACGGGCCCTTCTGTCCCGGGTACGCGAAGAGCAGGATGCCCTCCTGCTTGGCCGTGTCCCCCAGCGCCGTGAACTCGGCCCACGTCCTCGGCAGCGACCAGCCCTTGGAGGCGAACAGCTTGGCGTTGTACCAGAGCGCGCGGTGGGAGACGGTGTAGTTGAGGACGAGGTCCTTGCCGTTGATCTTGGCGTTGTCGATCACGGCGGGGGTGACGGTGTCGCGGATCTTCTTGGCCGGGTCGTCGATCGACGGGGCGTCGAAGAGCACGGTCAGGTCGGCGAGGTGGTTCTCGGCGGCCAGCGCGGCCAGGTCCATCGAGTCGGGGCCGGAGTTGTTGAGCACGTCGGGGACGTCGCCGGCGGCGAAGCGCGGGCGTAACTGGGTGCCGATCTGCTGGGTGGCGTTGTGCTTGACCGAGACGCCGGGGAACTCCTTCTTGTAGAGCTCCTCGTGCAGGTCCTTGGCGTACGCGTCGCCGTACCCGCCGCTGAAGATGACCACCTCCAGCGGCTTCTTGGGGTCGACGCCGAACGGGTTCTTGGTGTCGGCCGAGGCGGTGATGCTGGGGGCGGCCGAAGGCTCGCCGCCCGTGCCGGCCGTGGCGCAGGCGCTCAGGAGGCCCGCACCGGGGCCGGCGACGAACGCGGTCATACCGAGGCGGCGCAGCATCTGACGCCGGGTGATCTCGCCGGGATGGGTCATGGGGGCTCCTGAATTAGGAAAGTTTCCTAAACGTTTGCCCGAACGTACGAACGGCCGCCGACACGCGTCAAGGGGGCGCAATCGAGACGTGACCTTGCCGTGATCGCCTCGCCTGAACAGATGCCAGCATCGTGCACGAGGACGCGAACGGCAAGACCAGCCTCAGTCCTTCCACCAGTCGGAAATTTCCAGCGGGGCGCCCTTGGGCAGCGAGTTCAGCGGCACCCCGGGACCGGCTTCGACCGTCAGCTGGACGGCGTCGGACGCGGTCTTCATGGCAAAGGCGACGGTCCAGTCGTCTTTGACGTACGCGTCGTCCACTTCGTACCCCTCGCCGACGCCCTCGGGACCGGTCGTCCACATCACCACGTACGTGATCTTCAGTCCGAGCCGTTCCATATCGGCCCTGACCTCGGCGACCCGCTTGCCGTGAGCTTCATAGCCGTCGACGTCCCCACCGTCGGAGGGCGGGGAGATCTGCCCTTGGGTGGCGTAGCGCTCCCCCGGCGCGGCCGGTCGGCCGATCCCGAAGATGATCTTTCCTTTGGAGTGAATGGGGATGGATACCGTGCCGCACCAGGCGGAAGCGCAGTCCTCCTTACGGCTGCTCGTCATGCCCAAACCAGGCGGGAACTCTCCGTCCACGATAGGGCCGACCAGCTCGCCCACGTCCTCCGGCGCCACCGGCGCCTTCTTCACCACGGCGTCCAGCCCGACGGCGCGGAACGCCTCCGTGAACTCCGCCGCTTCGGCCTCGGGGTCGTTGATCGCCACTTCCAGGTAGTCGTCGCCGGCCTTGACCGAGACGGCGGCGTTGGCGTACTCGGTGACGGGGCCGCCGAACGGCACGCCGACGGCGAGCACGACGGACGCGGCAACCGCCACCGTGGCCAGCCCGAGCCACCGCCCTCCGCGCGACGAGCGCCTGCGCGCCGGCACCCGCTCCTCGGCCATGATCGACTCCATCAGCGCCCGCGCCCCCGCGCCGGACGCCTGCCCCACCGGGTCCCCGGCCAGCTCCTCGTCCCGTACGCGGGCGAGCTCGGCGATGTTCACGGGCTGCTCCCTTCGGATGCTCACAGGCTGCTCCCTTCGATCGCGACGGCATTCGAGTACTCGACCCCGGCCTGGGCCAGGCCACGGGCGAAGCGTTTCCGGGCCCGGAAGAGCCTGACCCGCACGGCGTTCCGAGAGATGCCGAGGATCTTGGCGATCTGACCCGGGTCCAGCCGTTCCCACGCGACGAGAGCGAGCAACTCCCGGTCGTCCTCGGACAAAGCCCGGAACACCTTGCCCATCTGCGACAGGTCGTCGCCGGGCAGCTCGGCGACGAGCGGCGAGGCGGCCAGCTGCTCGCGCAGGGCGGCGGTGCGCTGCTCATGCCGCCGCTCACCGCGCCGCTGGTTGGCCAGCACCTTCCTGGCCACCCCGAAGAGCCACAACCTCGCCTCGTCGCCTTCGGGCACCTCCTCGATCCGGCGCCACGCGACCATGAACGTCTCGGCGACGACGTCGGCCGCGTCGTCGGGGTCCGGGCATCGGCGTAACGCGTATCCGAGCAGCTGGGGGTAGGCCGCTTCGTATATCGCCTCGAACCGGCTTTCGGGATCGACTCCCATCCGTTCTCCTCACTGTGGTTCACCACCACTCACCCCATGTCCGGAATCCCGCCCCCATTACCGACCATCCCGGGACGCACCCGAGCGACCCGACTCACGGGCGCGGCGATGAGTGGCGAGCCGGGCGGTGGGCGGCGGGCCGGGCCGGGGCGGCGGGCCGGGCCGGGGCGGTGGGCCGGGCCGGGGCGGCGAGCGGTGGCCGATGCGGTGAGCGGTGCGCGGCGGGCGATGCGGTGGTGAGACCCGGAGACGGCGGCGTAGCGCGCCCCCGAGCCCTCCCGGCGCCGGTGCGGGGCCTGGGGGGCGGGGCCTGGGGCGGGGCGGGGCGGCGATGAGATGCGAGAAGGGTGATGGGCGCACTCCGGAGCCCTCCGACGCCAGTGCAGGCGGTGATGAGGGGGTGGAGGGCAGGTTAGGTGGATTGGGTGCGGTGGGTGAGGATTTCGGTTACGTGGTTTTCGGCCCACGTCGCCACCGCCGAGATCGGCTCGTGCAGTGACCGCCCCAGTGCCGTCAGCTCGTACTCCACCCGCGGCGGCACCTCCGCGAACACCTCCCGCGTCACCAGCCCGTCCGTCTCCATGGCCCGCAACGTCTGCGTCAGCACCTTCGGCGTGACCCCGCCGATCCGCCCCCGGAGGGCGGTGAAGCGCATGGGGCCGTGGGCGAGGCTGAGGAGCACCAGCACCGACCATTTGTCCCCGATCCGATCCAGAACCACCCGGGTCGGGCAATTAGGGTCGAAGACATCGCCAGTATCCATAAGGTACTTATAGCACGATGAAGTAACCAGTATCCGATGGATACTCTGGCGCACATGAAGATCCTGCTCTTTGGCGCGACCGGCATGATCGGCCAGCGCATAGCCGCCGAACTCACCCATCGCGGTCACGAGGTGACCGCCGTCAGCCGCAAGGGCCCCGTCAAAGGTGACGTCCACGACGCCGCCACCCTGTCCAAGGACTACGACGCCGTCGTCTCCGCCATCGCCCCGCCCCGCGACGGCACCGAGCCCGAGCCGCCCTTCCTGGACGCCAACCGCGCGCTCATCGAGGGCGTGCGCGCCGCCGGTGTACGCAGGCTGATCGTCGTGGGCGGCGCCGGCAGCCTCCAGATCGCGCCGGGACAGGACCTGGTCGACACGCCCGACTTCCCGGAGCTCTACAAAAAGGAGTCCAAGGCCCAGAGGTCGGCCCTCGGCCTCTACCGGGAGGTCGAGGACCTGGACTGGACGTACATCTCCCCGGCCGCGGAGATCGCGCCGGGCGAGCGCACCGGCGTCTACCGCATCGGCGGCGACACGCTGCTGGCCGACTCCGAGGGCCGCAGCTTCATCTCGGCCGAGGACTACGCGGTCGCCGTCGCGGACGAGCTGGAGAACGGCGCCCACCCGCGCAAGCGCATCACGGTGGCCTACTGAGCCGAAACTTACCGGGCCGCCTCCTCCTCCGGGAGCAGCGCCTTCTCGTCGGGCTTGTGGACGAGCACGTTGTCCACGTACGACTTCACGGCCGCGGCCAGGCCCACGTCGGCGCCCGACTCCTCGGACAGGTACCAGCGGTGGTCGAGTATCTCGTGGAAGAGCTGCGCGGGCTCCAGCTTGCCGCGCAGCTCCGCCGGGATGGCGTCGACCGTCGGCTGGAAGATCTCCGCCAGCCACCGGTGCGCCACGATGGCCTCGTCCTCGTGCCGCAGGCCCTTGGCCACCCTGAACCCGTCGAGGTCGTTGAGCAGCCGCCGCGCCTGGTTCTCCTCCACGTCGAGCCCGGTCAGCCGGAGCAGCCGCCGCTGGTGGTGGCCGGCGTCCACGACCTTGGGCCGTACGATGAGCCGCCCGGTGCCGACCTTGCGCCGCACCATCATCTCGGCCACGTCGAAGCCGAGCAGGTTCAGGCGGCGGATCCGCTGCTCCACGCGGTGCCAGTCGACCTCCTCGATGATCTCGCTCTGGGTGATCTCGTCCCACAGGCGGTGGTAGCGGGTGACGATGTCCTCGGCGGTCTCCATGGGGTCGATGGACGGATGCAGCAGCCCGCCGGCCTCCAGGTCGAGCATCTCGCCGAAGATGTTCGTGTGCGCGGTGTCGATGTCGGCCAGCCGCTGCCCCTCGCTGATCATGGGGTGCATCTCGCCGGTCTCGGCGTCCACCAGGTACGCGGCAAAGGCCCCGGCGTCCCTGCGGAAGAGCGTGTTGGACAGCGAGCAGTCGCCCCAGTAGAACCCGTTCAGGTGCAGCCGCACTAAAAGCACGGCCAGCGCGTCCAGCAGGCGGGTGAGCGTGTCGGGCCGCAGCGTGCCCGACATGACGGCGCGGTACGGCAGCGAGAACTGCAGGTGCCGGGTGATCAGCGCCGCGTCCAGCCCTTCCTCGCGGCCGGTGACGTAGGCGACGGGCTCCACGGCGGGCGCGTCGAGGCGGGCCAGGTCCCACAGCAGCTGGTATTCGCGCTTGGCGTACCGTTCGCTGATCTCCTTGATCGCGTACACCTTGCCGGACAGCCGGGCGAACCGCACCACGTGCCGTGAAATGCCGCGCGGCAGATCGACGAGATGGTACTGCGGCCAGTCTTGGAGGGGGACCTCCCAGGGGAGGCGGATCAGGTCAGGGTCGCCTAGCGCGCCAGTGATCTGCAGGGGCATTTCCACAGGATATGGTGCATCGGTGGACGAGTTTCTCAAGTGGTACTTTTCCGACCGTCCCGTCCTGGCCAGCTCATTGGGGGCCGACGGTTACGATCACACCCTCGGCGACTTCACCGCCTCCGCCTGGACCGCCCGCGAGCGGGAAGAGGCCCGCTGGCTCGACCGCCTCTCCTCCCTCCAGACCGCCACCGTCGACGACGCCATCGACAGAGACCTGGTCCTCTCCCAGCTGAGAGGCTCGATCGCGCTCGCCTCCTGGCCCGAGTGGCGGCGCGACCCGGCCGTCTACCTGTCCGCGATCTTCGCCTCCATGTACACGCCGTTCCAGCGGCGCCTCAAGCCGGAGCCCGAGCTGGTGTCCTCGGCCGTCTCCCGGCTGGCCGAGGTGCCCGGCGTGCTGGCCGCCTGCCGCGCCAACCTCGACCCCGAGCTGGCCGCCCCGCTGCTGGTCAAGCGCGGGCTCGGCCAGGCCCGCACCGGCCGCAACTTCCTCACCCGTACGATCCCCTCCATGGTCGAGGACCCCGGCCTGGCCGCGAAGCTGGCCGAGGCCGCCGAACCGGCCGCGCGGGCGTTCGACGAGCTGGTCGCCTTCCTCGAGGGCTTCGAGTGCGGCGGCACCTGGCGGATGGGCGAGAAGCTCTACTCCACCCTGCTGCGCGAACGCGAGATGCTCGGCTACGGCGCCGCCGAGCTGCACGAGAAGGGCAAGATCGCCTGGGCCGAGCTGGACGCGCGGATGCGCCAGGTGGCGCTGCGGGTCAACGGCGGCGAGGACTGGCGGGCGGCGATGGAGTTCCTCATGGACGACCATCCGCCGACCCTGGCCGACATGCGGGCCGAGTACGCGGCCGAGACCCAGCGGGCCAGGGAGTTCGTGCGGGAGCGGGACCTGGTCACGTTCGCCGACGGCGAGGAGTGCGACGTGCTCCCGTCCGCCGAGTACACCCGTCCGGTCCTGTCCGTCGCCCACTACCTGGCGCCGCCCCCGCTGAGCGCCTCGCGCAGGGGCGTCTTCTTCGTCCCCTACACGCCCGACGACTTCACCCCCGAGCAGGTACGCCAGCGGCTGCGGACGAACTCGCGGGCCCAGATGCCCTCGATCTCCGTGCACGAGGCCTACCCGGGGCATCACTGGCACCTGTCGTACATGGCGGGCAATCCCCGTACCGTCAGGAAGGTCTTCCGCACCCCGTACTTCACCGAGGGCTGGGCCCTGTACGTGGAGAAGCTCCTGCACGAGCAGGGCTACTTCGACACCCCCGCCACCGAGCTGGCCCACCTGGACTGCCGGATCTTCCGCGCCGCCCGGATCGTCGTGGACACCGCGCTGCACTGCGAGGACATGTCGATCGAGGAGGCGGAGACGTTCATGGCGACCAGGGCGTCGCTGTCGCCGGGCACCGCTCAGGGCGAGGTGAACCGCTACTGCGCGTGGCCCACGCAGGCGCCCTCCTACCTCACGGGCGCGATCGAGATCGACCGCATCCGGGAGTCGTTCCAGGGGTCGCTGAAGGAGTTCCACGACCGGATCGCCGGGTCGGGCGGGCTGCCTCTGGGCCTGGCGGAGCAGGCCGCGCTCTCATAGGCGACGCGGGAACGTCGGGGGGTTCAGCGCGCGCTCGATCACCGCGTTGAGCTGCTCGTCCGTGAGGACGGCCGGCTTGCCCACGCTGAGCCCCCGGACGTACACCTCGCACAACCACTCCAGCAGCCGGGTGGCCTCGAACGCCTCCTCCAGCGTCGTCCCGACGGTCACCCCGCCGTGGTTGGCCATCAGGGCGGCCTTCTTGCCCTCCATCGCCGCCCGGACGTTGGCGGCCAGCTCGGGCGTGCCGTACGTGGCATACTCGGCCACCTTGACCACGCCGCCGAGCAGCAGCGCGTTGTAGTGCACCGGCGGCAGCTCGGTCATCGTGGTGGCCACGATCGTGCCGAACACCGAGTGCGTGTGCACGATGGCCCGGGCGTCCGTGGTCGCGTAGACGGCCAGGTGCATGGGGGTCTCGCTGGACGGCTGCAGGTCGCCCTCGACGAGGTAGCCCTCGACGTCCACGACCGGGCACATCTCCGGGGTCAGCCGGTCGAGCGCCGCCCCCGAGGGGGTGACCGCGACCAGATCCCCCTCGCGCACGCTCAGGTTGCCGGACGTGCCGATGACCAGGCCGAGCTCGACCACGCGCCGGCCGTACTCGCACAACTGCTCGCGCAGGCTCATGCGTCGGCAATGTAGTCGGTCGTCCGAATTACGGCAATGGGGGTCACAGGCGATCGAGCGCCTGGAGCATGAGGCGCTCCACGTCGACGCGCCTGAGGCGGCCCGGGTAGAGGAGCAGGTGCAGGCTGAGGCCGTCCACCAGGGCGAGCAGGTGCTCGGTCAGGTCGTCCAGGTTGTCGTCGGTGCGCAGCTCGCCCGCCGCCCGGGCCTGCGCCAGCAGGTCGCGTACGGCGGCGCGCAGCTCGTCCGCCTCCGTGCGCTGGACCTCGGCCAGGCGCTCCGAGGCCAGGCTGCGGCTCCAGAAGCTGACCTCCAGGCGCGACTCCTGGGTGCGCTCGGCGTCCAGCGGCAGGTTGTCCAGCAGCAGCTCGCGCAGCGCGGCCAGCCCGGTGGCGCCCTCGACCTTGCGGGTCAGCCGGTCGCGGATGCGCTGGTGCGACTGGCGCAGCGCCGACAGCAGGATCTCGTCCTTGTCGGCGAAATAGTGGGCGAGCACGCCGTTGGAGTATCCGGCCTCCTTGGCGATGGCCCGCGTGGTGGCGGCGTCGATGCCGTCCCTGACGATCACCCGGCGGGCGGCTGACAGGACCTCGCGCCGGCGCTCATCGTGATCGACGATCTTGGGCATCGGCTCCTCCATTGACTTTTTATTCGGACGTCTGTCTATTTAGACTATGACCGTCGCCACCGTCGGCGTCCACATCGTCGACATTCTCGCCAGGCCCATCGATCACATCCCCGAGGGCCAGGACACCGTACTGGTGGAGCAGATCCGCCTCACCGCCGCCGGCGCCGCCGCCGGGACCGCCGTCGACCTGGTCAAGCTGGGCAACTCCGTGATCACCATGGGCGCCGCCGGCGACGACGAGCTGGGCGACTTCCTGGTGGCGGTGCTCGCCAAGCGCGGTGTCGACGTCTCGCGCCTGGTGCGCAGGGCGGGCGAGCAGACGGCCGCCTCGATCCTGCCCATCAGGCCCGACGGCGGGCGGCCCAGCTTCCACGTGCCGGGGGCGAACCTCAGCGTGACGTACGCGGACCTCGACCCCGACGTGCTGCGCGGCGTGCGGGCGATCCACCTGGGCGGGATGGACGTCACCTTCGGCCTCGGCGACCCGGCGTTCTTCGCCCTCCTGGACGAGGTACGCGCGTCCGGCACCGTCATCACCATGGACCTCCTTTCGGAGATGCCCGACTTATTGGGAATGGCCCGCGCTTTCCTGCCGCACGTGGACTACGTGCTGCCGAACGAGGCGCAGGCCCTCCTCATGACCGGCGCCTCCGACGTCGGCGAGGCCGCCCGGGCCCTGCTGGCCGACGGGCCGCGCGGCGTGCTCGTCACGCTGGGGGCCGCGGGCAGCCTGGTGGTCACTCCGGAGGGCGCGGAGGCGGTGCCCGCGCTCAAGGTGGACGTCTCGGACACGACCGGCTGCGGGGACGCGTACTGCGCGGGGTTCCTGACGGGCCTGCTGCACGGGCAGGACGTGCTGACCGCGGCCCGCTGGGGCACGGCCGCCGCCGCCCGCGTCGCCACGGGGCTCGGCTCGGACGCCGGCCTCATCGATCTCGACTCGACTCTAAGGACTCTCGGATGACCGACGCAGAACTCCGCCGGCGCGCACTGAAGGTCGTCCCCGGCGGCATGTACGGCCACCTCAACGCCGCCCTCTTCGCCCCCGGCTTCCCGCAGTTCTTCGAACGCGGCGAGGGCTGCCGCCAATGGGACGTGGACGGGCGCGAGTACATCGACTTCATGTGCAGCTGGGGCCCGGTCGTGCTCGGCCACCGCCACCCGCGCGTGGAGGAGGCCGCCGCCCGGCAGGCCGCGCTCGGCGACTGCCTCAACGGCCCCGGCCCGATCATGGTGGAGCTGGCCGAACTGCTGGTGGACACCGTGCCCAGCGCCGACTGGGCCATGTTCTCCAAGAACGGCACCGACGCCACCACGCAGGCGCTCATGGTCGCCCGCGCCGCCACCGGGCGGACCAAGGTCCTGATGGCGCACGGCGCCTACCACGGGGCGGACCCCTGGTGCACGCCCTCCCTGGCGGGCACGACGCCCAACGAGCGGGCCGACCTGGTGGAGTTCACCTACAACTCGCTGGAGTCCCTGGAGGCCGCGGCGGCGACCGTGGAGGGCGACGTGGCGGCGATCATCGTGACGCCGTTCAAGCACGACTCGTTCGAGGACCAGGAGCTGGTGGAGCCCGCCTTCGCGCGGGGCGCCCGCGCCCTGGCCGACCGGCTCGGGGCCGCGCTGGTGATCGACGACGTGCGGGCCGGGTTCCGGGTCGACCTGCGGGGGTCCTGGGAGCCGTACGGGGTGCGGCCCGACCTGACCGCCTGGTCGAAGGCCATGGCGAACGGCTACCCGATCGCCGCCGTCACCGGCACGGACGCGCTGCGCGGACCGGCGCAGACGCTGTACTCGACGGGGTCGTTCTGGTTCTCGGCGGTCGCCATGGCGGCGGCCAAGGCGACCATCGAGACGCTGCGCGACACCGACGGCATCGGCGCCATGGAGCGCGCGGGCACGCAGCTCCGCGAGGGGCTCTACGCGCAGGCCAAGTCCCACGGGTTCGTGGTGAACCAGACGGGGCCGGTCACGATCCCGTGGCTCAGCTTCGACGGGGACGCCGATCTCTCCGTCGCGATGTGGTGGAGCGACGCCTGCCTGCGGCACGGGGTCTACCTGCACCCGTGGCACAACTGGTTCATGTCGGCCGCGCACACGGAGGCCGACGTGGCCAGGGCGCTGGAGGGCACGGACCAGGCGTTCGCGGAGACCCGTGCCCACTTCGGCTAGGCGGCGGTGAGCTTGCTGATCTCGGCCACGACGGACGGCCAGAGCGCGCGCGGCAGGTCGTGGCCCATGCCCGGGTAGGTCACCAGGCGGGCGCCCGGGACGGCCGCGGCCGTGGCGTGGCCGCCCGCGACCGGGACGAGCGGGTCCGCCTCCCCGTGCAGCACCAGCGTGGGCACCCGCACCCCGGCGAGCCCGGCCGTGCGGTCGCCCGAGGCCATGATGGCGGCGAGCTGCCGTGCCGTCCCGCCGGGGTCGAAGCAGCGGTCGAACGCGAGTCCGGCCAGCGTGGTGATCCGCTCGCGGTCCAGCTCGTATCCGGGCGAGCCGATGACCGACCAGGTCCGCACCGCCTGGGCCAGGACCGCTTCGCGGTCGGAGGGAGGCGCGGCCATGAGGGCGGCGAGCGCGGCCTCGGTGGGCGGGGCCGCCGAGGGGCCGGGGGTGGACATGATCGAGGTCAGGGTCAGCACCCGGTCCGGGTGGCGGATGGCCAGCGCCTGGGCGATCATGCCGCCCATCGACGCCCCGACCACGTGGGCGGCCGGCCAGCCCAGCGCGTCCATGAGTCCCGCCGAGTCGTCGGCCAGGTCGTCCAGCAGATACGGCGAGGGCGCCCCCATCGCGGGAACGCCCTTGTCGTGGAAGTGGGTGGACAGGCCGGCGTCGCGGTTGTCGAACCGTACGACGTGGTGTCCCTGGTCCGCCAGCAGCTCGCAGAGCCCTTCATCCCAGTGGATGAGTTGCGCGCCGAGCCCCATGATGAGGAGCAGGGGGCGCCCCTCGTGCGAGCCGAAGCTCTCGTAGGCGATATCGATGCCGTTCGCGGCTACGCGGGTGGTCACGTGGACCAGAATGACATTCTGGTCCAGGTCCGTAAAGTTCAGCCCTTGAGGAGATTGCGAACGCGGTCGCTCGCGAGCGCCACGCCGCCGCCCACCGCGGCCACGGCGCTGGCCACGACGGCGCCCGTGCCGTCGCTCCACTCCCCGGTCTCGCGCGCCCGCGGCACGGCCGCGCCGGCGGCCGCCGGGGGCTCGGCCGGGTTGTCGTCGCGCTCGGACCAGGCGCCGGTCGAGAACGGGACCGGGTGGTTCTTCTTGCCGGGACCGGGGCCCCACTTGGTGATGACGTAGTCGACCTTGATGTGGCCCTGGCCGCCGATGCCGTCGACGCCGAGCGTGTCCATGTTGAACGTGCCGCCGGTCAGCTCCGCGAACGTCTTGCCGTCGAGGTCCAGCATGACCCCGTTGTTGGAGGGCACGCCCGGGCCGCGGTCGCCGACGAAGAAGGGCAGCTTCTTGCCGTCGTGGATCACGTAGCCCTCGGTCATGAGCGGCCAGCTCGGGCTGGCGGCCAGGCCTTTCTGCATGGGCTTGCCGCTGGCGGGCAGACCGGTGTCGCCGGCGCGGCCGGAGGCGTCGTCCCAGAAGTACGAAGCGGTGGTCGAGCCCTTGAGCAGGACCTTCTCCTCCGTGTTGGGGTCGGCGTGGGCCGCGGTGCCGGCGATCGTGAGCGCGCCGACGGTGGAGGCAGTGAGCAGAGCGAGGGTACGCAGGCCAGAACGTGCAGACATGAAAAGTACAGTCCTTCGCGAGGGGGCAGGGAGATTGCGCTCGCTTGAAAAAGGGCGTAGCAGGGGAAAGCACCTGACAGGGGGAAGAGCTACGCGGAGCGCGAAACGAGCCTGGAGAAGGGACCGCTCAGAGGGCGGCCGTCATCACGTTGTATGGGTGTTCTACGTGATCATTCAAGTTCCGCATGTGTCCTCTCCATCTCGCCTACCGGGTTAGCTGACGGGTTCGGGCGGTGGAGTTGCCCTACCGACACGAGGTCGGATTCACCCCAGGGAGGTGGGTCCCCGGCTCCCGAGTGATCGGGATTAGGCGCCAGCCGGCTGGTCCCCTTGTGTGGTCCACGCCACCGGCTGGTAAGTGGGCATCACTCTAACCACGTATTCCGGACAAACACAAACAGTTCGTCATGAATCGGTGTAAAGATCTACCTGCCCCCGGCATAGAGAAAGGGGGCACGGCATTGCCGTACCCCCTGGAAATTACCGGCCTCAGCCGCCGCTCTTGCGCCTGAACGATCTTTTACTCGCAGCCGGACCATGCGTCCCGTGGATCTTCGATGGGTCGCCGCCCTTGCCACCCGCGCCTGAGCCCGCGTGCTGGCCGCGCTTGCGTTCCAGCGCCTCGCGGAACTTGCGCTTCATCTCGTCCTCGGGAGTCTCGCTGACTTCCGGCTCCGGTGTTTCCGCCATGAGGACCTCCATGGTGTTGGGGACTATCACAGCTTCGCATGGCGCCGCTTATGACGCGAAACTGGCCTCAACCCTGCTCTGCGGCGTGGCGGGCACCTCCAGCCGCCTGGCCGGCATCGCCACCAGCGCGATCAGGGCGAGCAGCGCCCCCGCCACCCCCAGCGACGGGATGACCGCCGCCGCGGCGGAGGCGTGCGCGGCGGCCAGGCCGTGCACGGGCGCCTCCGCCGTGACCGTCGAGGTGTAGAGGGTGCCGCCGACGGCCAGCGCCACGGAGCCGCCGATCTGGCGGAAGAAGGTCAGGTTCGCGGAGGCGACGCCGATGTACTGCGGCTCGACGGACTGCTGGGAGGCCACGGTCAGGCCGGACAGCATCGGGCCCATGCCCAGCCCGAGCAGCAGCATCCAGCCGGCCAGCAGCAGCCCGTCGGTGTGCGCGGTCAGGTTCAGGCAGAGCAGGGCGCCCGCGACGAGCAGGAACGGGGAGGCCACCAGCCACGGCTTGTAGACCCTGGTCCTGGACATGAGCGCGCCCATGACGACGCTGCCCAGGACCATGGCCAGCGTCATCGGGTAGATCCTCAGCCCGGACTCGGTGGCGCTGACGCCGAGGGACTGCTGGAAGTAACGCGGCAGGAACACCACGCCGGCGTACATGCAGAAGGCCGTAAAAAACGACGTGACGTTCACGAGCGTGTAGGTGCGGTTGCCGAACAGGTGCATGGGCATGATCGGGCTGGCCGCCCGCCTCTCGACCAGCACGAACACCGCCAGCAACGCGGCCGCGAGCACGATCGGCCCGGCCACGGCGGCGTCGGTCCAGGTGTGCCCGTCCAGGCCCTTCTCCGTCAGGCCCAGCAGCAGCGCGCTGATGGCCACGGTGAAGACCGCGATGCCCGCGTAGTCGGGACGCCCGCCGCCGCCCACGCCCGGCCGCTTCGGCAGGCGGCGCGCGACGATCGCGATCAGCACGAGGCCGATCGGCACGTTCACGTAGAAGGCCCACCGCCAGGTCGCGTGGTCGGTGAACAACCCTCCCAGGAACGGCCCGGCCAGGTACGTCAGGCCCATCACGCCGCCGAGCGCGCCCTGCACGCGGGCGCCGTTCGTACCCGGCGGGAACATCTCCATCACCAGCGCCATCGACAGCGGCAGCAGCGCGCCCGCGCCGAGCCCCTGCAGCGCGCGGAACGCGATGAGCTGCGGCATGTCCTGCGCCGCCCCGCACAGCGCGGACCCGGCCACGAACACCACCATCCCGATCAGCAGCAGCGGCTTGCGGCCGTGCTGGTCGGACAGCCGGCCGTAGAGCGGCACGGTCACCGTCGAGGTGAGCAGGTACGCCGTCACCACCCAGACGTAGAGCGTCGTGCCGCCCAGCTCGGCCGTGATCCGCGGTAACGCGGTGCCGACGATCGTCTGGTCGAGCATCGCCAGGAACATCCCGCCGAGCACCGCGAGCAAGAGAAGCCCTTGAGGCTTTATGTCATCATTCACATGTGAAGACTGATATGTAAATCCTGACATGTCAAGTCTTCGGTATGCTGGCGCGCATGTCCCTTCGGATCGCGCTTCTCGGACTGCTCGAGGCGGTGGGCCCGGCGAGCGGGTACGACCTGACCAAGAAGTTCGAGCACTCGCTCAACCACGTCTGGCAGGCCGGGCACACGCAGATCTATCCCGAGCTGGTGAAGATGGCGGCCGACGGCCTGGTCGAGGCCTCGTCGGAGGGCGTGAGGGGGCGCAAGATCTACACGATCACCTCCGAGGGGGCGCGGCAGCTGCACACGTGGCTGGTGGAGCACGAGCCCGTCTTCGTCGTCCGCAACGAGACCGCGCTGCAGGCGTTCCTGCTGCCGCTGCTGTCCACGGAGGAGGCGATCGCGGTGGTCGAGCGGATCAAGGCCGGCTACGCGGCCCGGCTGGCGGTCCTCGACTGCCAGCCCGCGGACCTCGGCCAGTACGCGCTGCGCCTCGGGCTGGCCCAGGTCCGCACCGGCCTCGAGTGGGCCGAGGAGACCCTGGCCGCCCTCAGGAGCCGCTGAGCCCGCCCGGGTAAAGGGGAACCACTCCGTTCCTGGTGTTGCGTTGGAGCGGCCCAGGAAATAGACCCGGCATGCCCGCCACGATCGCCACGTCCACAGTCGCGTCATGAGTCTCCTCGGCCGCGACCTGGCGATCGACCTCGGGAGCTCCCGCACGCGGATCTACGCCAGGGGCAAGGGCATCGTGCTCGACGAACCCTCCGCGGTGACGATCGACGGCCGTACCGGCAAGGTCATCGGGTACGGCGCCGACGCGACGGGCGAGGAGACGTGCTGGCCGGTCAGCGGCGGCCTGCCGGCCGACGGCGACCTCGCCCGGCGGCTGGTCAAGCACTTCCTGAGCAAGGTGCACCGGCGCCCGCTCGCCAGGCCACGCCTGGTCATGGCCCTGCCCGACGGCTCCACGCCGATCGAGCGGGCCACGCTGCGCGACGTGGCGTACGAGGCGGAGGCCAGGCAGATCCGGCTGATCCCGCACTCGCTCGCGGCGGCGCTCGGCGCGGGCCTGCCCGTCCGCGACTACGTGGGGGGCATGGTGATCGACATCGGGCGCGACTCCGCCAGGATCGCCGTGCTCTCCGGCGGGGAGGCCGTGACCACGACGGCGGTCCCGAGCGGTGGCCGGGCCGTGGACCGGGCCATCGCCCGCCTGGTCGAACACGAGCACGGCCGCACGCTCGACGAACGCGAGGCGGAGGCGGCCAAACACCAGGCCGGCGCCGACGGTGACCCATCGCACCGCCACGTGACCGTACGCGCCCGGGACCCGGAGACCGGCCGCGAGCACGACGTGCGGCTGCCCGTGGAACGGATCCGCGAGGCGGCCGGTCCGGCGATCGAGTCCATCGTGTGGGCGGCGCGGGAGACCGTCGGGGGCTGCCCCGCCGAACTCACCGCCGACCTCGGGGAACGCGGCGCGGTGCTGGTGGGGGGCGGCGCGCTGCTCGCGGGGCTCGCGCAGCGGCTGCGGGAGTCCCTGCGCATGCCGGTACGGCGGGCGGAACGGCCGCTGGAGTGCGTGGCGCTCGGCCTCGGCACCTGCGTGGACGACCTGGGCCTGCGTGCCCGGCTCCGCCGGCGCCGTTGATCATTCTGTTTTCGTTCTTTTGCGGGTGGCGCCGGACGATCTCGGATATGGTCCGATCGTGCACGCCTGCCGTCACGGCTTATCCGCGGTGCTCCTCTGCGTCGCGGCGATGACGGCCTGCACGGCTTCCGAGCCGCCCACTCTCGAAGACGCCGCCCGGCAGCTCGACTCCGACGGCGGCGCCCTGCTCACCTCCACCGGCCTCCGGCTGTCGACCGATTCGCCGGTGGACGACGACTCGTGCGTGCCGGGGCAGGTGCGGCGGTACTTCCGCGCCGAGAGCGACCTCGCCTCCGCCTCCGCGGGGCTGCTGGACCGGCTCCAGGCGATGGGGTACGACAAGGTGGTCGACGACCTGGACCTGCGGGACGGCGATCAGGACGTTTCCGTGCTGCGCAATCCCGAGACGCGGCTGACGTTCGAGCTGACCGTGCTCTCCGGCGACCGGCCCGGCGTCCGGGTCATCGGCAAGACCACCTGCTACGCCACCGACTGACGCCGCCGAGGGCGTCAGGGCGTGGACAGGGCCTCGGTCGGGGACAGGCGGGAGGCGCGGACGGCGGGGTAGAGGCCGGCGGCGGCGCCGATGGCCAGGGTGGCGGCCAGACCGCCGACGGTGGCCCAGGCCGGGACCACGGAGGGCCAGCCGCTGTACAGCGCGTAGCCCATCGTGACGCCCGTCCCCAGGAGGATCCCCCCTCCCCCGCCCAAAGCCGACAGCAGCAGCGACTCCGCCAGGAACTGGGTGCGGACCTGCCCCCGGGTGGCCCCGAGCGAGCGGCGGAGGCCGATTTCGGCGCGGCGTTCCAGCACCGAGATGACCATCGTGTTGGCCACCCCCACCCCGCCCACGAGCAGGGCCACCGCGCCCACGCCCAGCAGGAGGTTGGCGAACGCCTGGCTGGTCGCCTGCTTGGCGGCCAGGGCGTCGGACGGGCGGGAGACGTCCACCTCGTTGGGCGCCTCCGGGTTGGCGGTGCCGGCCAGCACCTGGCGTACGGCCTCCAGCTTGGACTCCTCCGAACGGGTGTAGAGCGTGGTCGGGTGCCCGTCGAAGCCCAGCCTGGACTCCGCCACCGGCCAGCCCACCAGGACGGCGCTGTCCAGTTCGGTGGCGAGCGCCACCGGGTTCATGACCCCGACGACCGCGAAGCGGACGCCGCCGATCACCACCTGCGTGTCGGGCCCGACCGAGCCCACGCCGAGCCGCCGGGCGGCGGAGGAGCCGAGCACGGCGGCCGGGTAGCGTTCGGTGGCGGCGTTGAGCCAGGTCCCGCTCCGCAGCGTCGCGCCGACGGTGGCGGGCAGGTCGAGGCGGGCCGCGTACGTGGACATGCCGCCGGTCTGGGCCTCGGGGATCTCCTCCGACCGGTAGACCTTGGCGTCGCCCACCCGCCCGATCGACGAGACCGCCTGGACGGGGCCGATCCGTTCGATCATCGCCTCCGCGTCCTTCGGCATCTGCGCGGCCTCGCCCATGAGCGTGGTGCCGGACGAGACCGTGAGCAGGTTGGTGCCGAGCGCGGAGAGCGTACGGTCGAGCTCGGCGCCCGACGAGGACGACAGCCCGACCACGCTCACCATGGCCGCGATGCCGATGGCGATGCCGAGCGCCGACAGGAAGGCCCGCAGCGGTCGCGTGCGCAGGCCGACCGCCCCGACGCGCATCACGTCGCGGGGCCGCATCCTGGCCGGGGACAGCTTCGGCCGGGCCACCTCCGTGACGGTCATCACACCGCCTCCAGCGGGACCCGCGCGGTGTCGGAGATGATCCGGCCGTCGCGCATCCGCACCTGCCTGGGCAGGCTGGCGGCGATCTCCCGGTCGTGCGTGATGATCACGATGGTGGTGCCGCTCGCGTTCAGCTCGTGCAGCAGCTCCATCACCCCCGTACCCGACACCGAGTCCAGGGCCCCGGTCGGTTCGTCGGCCAGGAGCAGCGGCGGGTCGCCCGCCACCGCCCTGGCGATGGCCACGCGCTGCCGCTCGCCGCCGGACAGCTCGTGCGGCTCGTGGTCCATCCGGTGGCCGAGCCCCACCCGTTCGAGCGCCCTGGCCGCGCGGCGGCGCCGCTCCGACCGGCTCAGGCCGGTGTAGACGAGGCCGTCGGCCACGTTGTCCAGCGCCGGGACCTTCGCGGCGAGGTGGAACGACTGGAACACGAACCCGATCGTGGTGGCCCGCAGCGCCGACAACTGGTTGTCGGAGAGCTTGGAGACGTCGTACCCGTCGATGTGGATGGTCCCGGACGTCGGGCGGTCGAGGGTGCCGACGACGTTGAGCATCGTCGACTTGCCCGAGCCGGACGGCCCGACGATGGCGACCAGCTCGCCGTGCTCGATGCGCAGCGACACCGACCGCAGCGCCGCCACCCCGCCCGGGTACGTCCTGGAGACGTCCGTCAGCGCGATCATGGGGTACGTCATGTCGGCATCCCCACGGTCATGCCCTCGGTGAGCCCGTCACCGCTGACCTCCACGCGTCCCCCGGCGAACAGCCCCGTCTCGACCTTGACGTAGCGGGACCGGCCGCCTTCGACGACCTCCAGGCCGTAGCCGCCCTCCTGCAACGCCACCAGCGCCGCGACCGGCACGGTCAGCACGTTCTTGCGCTGGGAGGCCGTGAACGTGACGTCCACCGCCGCCTTGTCCAGCCCCTTGGCGGACTTGGAGTCGCCGATCGAGACCAGTGCCTCGACCCGGGTCTCCGGTTCGGCGTTCTGGCCCTCGCCGGGCTTGACGACCGTGGCGACCTCGGTGACCTTGCCCCGTACGTCCTTGCCGTCCGGCAGCGTGACCTGGACCTTGGATCCCTTCTTGGCCATCCGCTGGTCCTCGGCCTCCAGCTCGACCGTGACCACCTTGGACGTGCCGGTATAAGTCAGGATTTTCTGCCCGGGGGCGGCCGGCTGGCCCTCCTCGGACTCCAGGCTCTCCACCCGTACCTTGCCGGGGGCGAAGACGACCCGGCCCAGCTCGACCACGCCCGTCTCGTCCAGGCCGCGGTCCTCCTGCCACTCCTTGACGGCCTCGGCGGTGTCGTAGGTGTACTCGTCGTCGACCGTGAAACCGTCGTAGCCGAGCTTCTTGAGGTTGCGCTCCAGGTTCTCGACGTCCTTGCCCTCCACGCCGATCTTGAGGTCGCGATAGGCGGGCGTGTCGCCGTACATGAGCATGACCGGCTGGTTGTCCAGCCGGTACAGCGACCGGCCGCGGGTGATCTGGGCGCCGCTGTCGGGCAGCCAGGTGATCGTGCCGGGCTTCCTGCTCATCGCCGTCGTCACGGGGCCGTAGCCGAGCTCGCCGTCGGCGTCCCTGGTGTCGTTCAGGGTCTGCCTGGTCACCGCGGTGGTGGCCGGGGGCAGGGCGGTGGCCGACCGGGTGGGGCCGGCGCCGCCCTTCAGCAGGCCGGCGCTGTTGATCGCCACGAACCCGCCGCCCGCGGCGACCAGCGCGATCAGGAGCCCGGCGACCACCTTGCCCCGGCCGCGCCGGCGGCGCGGCCGGGAGGGCGGGGAGCCGGGCTCCGCCTTCCCGTCGATGGTGGCCATCCCCATCACATGCCTCCCATGCCCGCCTCAGAGAGCTCCTTCTCGCACTTCTGCTGGGCGGACTTGAAATCGGGGTCCTGGCCGACCTCGGCGTTGATGCGCACCATGCCGCCCTCGGGGTCGGGGTAGGACTCGACGCCGTTGTCACGCATGCACTGGGCGACCTTGCGCAGCGCCTCGGCCCGCTGGGGGTCGACCTTGCCGCCCTCCCCGCCCATCTTCGGCGCGTACTGCTTGCACGCCTGCTGGGCCGCCTCGACCTTCTCCTGCGGGACGCTGCCGTCGAACTTCATCATGATGCCCTTGCCGGGCTCGGGGTCGGGGACGTCGACGCCGTTCTCGCGCATGCACTGGGCGAACTTGAGACCGCGCTCGTGCGGGTCCTCGCTGGGCTTCGCGCCGGCCGCGGCCGGGCTGCCGGTGCCGGACACCGACGCCACGTCGGAGCCGCCGCCGTCGCCCGAGCCGCAGGCGGCCAGGGTCAGGGTGAGCGCCAGGGCCATCGCGCTGAGGACTGGTCCTCGCATGGGTGTTCTCCTCCGTCGAATGGACGTGCTTCGAGGGGAGATGCAATAGGGGCCGCTGTTTCCTCAGCGTTTCCGTCCGCTGTTCGTGCTGGGGCTTATTTTGAGCAAATGCCGTCTACGCCACACTCGGCTCCGTAAGCAGAAGAAAGGTGCACGATGCGGGTGCTGGTGGTGGAGGACGAGCCGCTGCTCGCCGACGCGATCGCCGAGTGGCTGCGCGAGGAGACGCACGCGGTCGATCTGGCGCACGACGGCGAGGCGGCGCTGGAACGGATCGCGGTCAACGACTACGACGTGGTCGTGCTGGACCGGGACCTGCCGCGCGTGCACGGCGACGACGTATGCCGGGAGCTCGTCGCGTCCGAGCGGGACGCGCGGGTGCTGATGCTGACCGCCGCCGTCCAGCTCGACGACCGGGTGACCGGGCTGTCCCTGGGGGCCGACGACTACCTGTCGAAGCCGTTCGCGTTCCCCGAGCTGGCCGCGCGGGTCCTGGCACTGGGGCGGCGCTCCCGGCCGGCCGTGCCGCCGGTGCTGCGCAGGGCCGGGATCACGCTGGACCCGGCGCGCAGGGAGGTCTTCAGGAACGGGCGGTTCGTCCCGTTGTCGAAGAAGGAGTTCGCCGTCCTGACGGAGCTGATGCGGGCGAACGGCACCGTGGTCTCGGCCGAGCGGCTGCTGGAGAAGGCGTGGGACGAGCACGCCGACCCGTTCACGGGCGCGGTCAGGCTCACCATTCTCAAGCTGCGCCGCAAGCTCGCCGATCCGCCGGTGGTGGAGACCGTGCCAGGGGTCGGGTACCGGATCGCATGAGCTTCCCGAAGCGGCTCGTACGGCCGCGGCCCACGCTGCGGCTGCGGCTCACCGTGTTGTACGGCGCCCTGTTCATGCTCGCCGGGCTGACCCTGCTCGGCGTCACCTATCTGCTGTTCAACCAGCAGCTGACGCAGTCGTTCGAGAGCCGGTTCACCGCCCCGCCGGGCAAGTCCAAGCAGCTGTTCTTCGTCCAGGACGGCGTCGAGCTCTCCGGCGCGGCGGCGTACGAGTGGATGCGGCAGCAGGAGCTGGAGCTGCGCCGCGCGGCCATCACCTCACTGCTCACCCAGGGCCTGATCGCGCTGGTCGTGGTCGGCGCCGTGGCCGTCTGGCTCGGCTGGGTGGTCGCCGGACGGGTGCTGGCCCGGCTGCACCGGGTCACCGAGACGGCGCGCAGGATCGCCGCCGCGCCCATGGCCGAGCGCGGGCTGCACGAGCGGATCGCGCTGGAGGGGCCGGACGACGACGTCAAGACGCTCGCCGACACGTTCGACACCATGGTGGAGCGGCTGGACCAGTCCTTCGACGGGCAACGCAGGTTCGTGGCGAACGCCTCCCACGAGCTGCGCACGCCGCTGACGCTGAACCGGGCGCTGGTCGAGCTGGCCATGCACCGCCGTACGGCCTCGGCGGAGATCAAGGAGCTGGGCGAGAGCCTGCTGGAGATCAACGCCCGCCACGAGCGGCTCATCTCCGGGCTGTTGCTGCTGGCCAGGTCGGAGCAGGAGATCACGGACCGCTCCCCGGTGGACCTGGCCGACGTGGTGACGCACGTGGTCAGGCAGACGGCCACGGACGCCCGCGACTGCAAGGTCACCGTGTACGAGGTCACCGCCCAGGCGCCTACCGTCGGGGATGCCCTGTTGCTGGAACGGCTGGTGCACAACCTGGTCGAGAACGGCATCCGGCACAACCTGGACGACGGGACCGGGTGGGTGCGGGTGGTAAGCCGGATCGTGCCCGGCGACTCGTGCACCTCGGGCGGCTCGGGCGGCTCCGGCAGCTCCGGCAGCTCCGGCAGCTCCGGCAGCTCGGACGGGTGGGGCGGCTCCGGCGGCTCGGGCGACTCGGGAGGGTGGGGCTGCTCGGGAGGCTCGGGCGACTCAGGCAGCTCAGGAAGGTGGGGCGGCTCGGGCTGCTCGGGCTGCTCGGGCGGGAGAGCCGAGGTCGAGGTCAGCAACACCGGGCCGGACGTGCCGCCGTACGAGATCCCGCAGCTCTTCAAGCCGTTCCACCGGCACGGGGCCGAGCGCGTGATCACGGCCAGGAGCGCGGGGCTGGGGCTGTCGATCGTACGGTCGGTGGCGGTGGCTCACGGCGGGGACGTCCAGGCAAGGCCCCGGGAGGGCGGCGGCCTGGTCGTGACCGCGTCGCTGCCGCTCACCCCCCATTGACTCGATACTGTCGGGTGTCATGGAGATCTGGATCAATCCGGCGTGCTCGAAGTGCCGTTCCGCGCTGTCCATCCTGGACGCCGAGGCCGCCGAGTACACCGTGCGCCACTACCTCGAGGACCCGCCCGACGAGGCCGAGATCCGCGCGGTCCTGACCCGGCTGGGCCTCGAACCGTGGGACATCACCAGGACCGGCGAGGCCCGGGCGACCGAGCTCGGCATGGCCACCTGGCCGCGCGACGCGGACACCCGTGATCGGTGGATCGGAGCGCTGGCGGAGAACCCGATCCTGATCCAACGACCGATCATCACGGCCGACGACGGGACAACGGTGGTCGCCCGATCCGAGGACGCCGTCCGCTCCATACTCCCCTGACCACTCCCTAAGGCTCGCCACCGAACGCGGCCAGGAGCTGCGGCTCGCCACCGCGCACGGTCGGAGCTGCGGATCCCGCCAAGCCCGGCCAGAGAACTACGGATCGCCGTTGAGCACGGTCAGAGCTGTGGATCGCCGCCGAATGCGGTCAGAGCCGCAAATCGCTGCAGATCGCCGCAGGTCCCGGCCAATCGCCAGTCGAAGAGGTATCGCGGCCGATCGCCAGTCGTCGCGGCGCCGCATCCGCATCCAGCGCCGCGACGATCCACCCGCCACGCCCGCACCCTGACGGCCAGCCACCGCACAGCCCGCGCCCTCCTCGACACCGCGACGGTCCGACCACCGCACAGCCCAAGCCCTTCTCGGCACCGCCACGGTCCGACGACTGCAGCCCGCGCACTTCTCCGCACCCTGACGGTCCGACCACCGCACAGCCCGCGCCCTTCTCGGCACCGCCACGGTCCGACCACCGCACTCCGGCGCCCTTCTCGGTGGCGCGGTAGTCCCGCCACCAACCGTCCGTTCGTTCGCGCCGATTTCGATCGCATCCGCGCGGACGCGCAGGTCGTCGGGCTCGCGGGGGCGGGCGGCGAGGATCACGACGCCGACGCCGAGCGACACCGACCGGCACCAGCCGACTGCGGGCGTCGAACCGCCTGTCGTTGACGGCCCCCGGGCGGCGGTGCGCGGCCTCACCCCCGGCCCGGCCTCACCCCCGACGCCGCCTCACCCCCCGGCGCCGCCTCGGCCGCGGCGGGGATGGGGCGTGGTGCGGGCGATCCTACGACCCCCGTGTGGATCGCTTTGTCAGTTGACGCAGTCCTGCGTCTTGAGGACGAGCGCCAGCTCGTAGACCTTGCCCTTGGAGAGCAGGAACGAGTAGTTGGCCTTGGAGTTGCCGGGGACGCCCACGTACGGATAGCCGCTGGCCGCCGTCTTGACCCCCGGGTACGCCTTCTTGATCTGCGTCATCGTGGAGCCGAGGCCGATGCCCTCGGGCGTCTTGACACCCTTCGCGGCGAAGATCAGAGCCACGCCGCGCTTCTTGGAGATGTACAGGCCCACGTTGTCCTTACCGCTGGGCAGCGCCTTCAGGTCCCACCCCGCGCACGAGCCCGCCTCGCCGGCCCTCTTGAGCACGACCGCTCCGGTCGCCTTGGCCTGCTTCTCGCTCATGCCGAGCTTGACCTTGCCATAGCCGTACGGCCCGAGCGTGGTCTGGGCGGACTGGGCGAACGCGGGCGCGCCGGCGGTGAGCAGTGCCCCGCCTGCCAGGACCGCCACAAGCACCTTCATCACGATGATCTCCCCTGTGTCGAACGATACGCATGCTTCGAGTGGCGGACCCGGCGGAAAGTTCATCCACTCTCGTCACGAATACGCCACACCGGCGGCACCAGCAGGCTCACACCCGTTACAAGCACCGCCGCCACGGCGCACACGCTCAGGACGGGCCCGCTGCCCAGCAGCGCCGCCGCGGGCCCCGCCAGGCCCATGCCGACGGGGGTGGCCACGAGGGCGCCGAGCATGGTGACGGAGGTGGCGCGGGCGACGAATTCCTCCGGGAGGTGGCGCTGGATCGAGGTGGTCTGGAGGACGTTGTAGACCACCAGCTCCATGCCGGCGGCCGCCGCCGCGAGCGCCAGTAACCAGAGCGCGGCGGGGATCGCCAGCAGCGCCGGGAGCGGGGCCATCAGGAGGAAGAAGAGGAGCGCTGCGGCCACGGGCCGCCCCGGTCGCCAGCGGGCGCCGACGAAGCCCCCGGCCAGCCCGCCGACGGCGTACGCAATGCCGATGACCGACCAGGCGGGAGCACCGCCGAGATGCTGGTCGGCTACGTACGGGCCGAGGATCAGAATCGGGGAGACGACGAGCACGTTCGTGAGCGCGCTGTGGATCGTCCACACCCACAGCCATCGGTGCCGGGAGAACTCCGCGAACCCGCCGCCGATGCCGGCCAGCACACCACCGCTCGGGCGCGGTTGTTCCGTCTCAAGGGGCAGGCGGTAAAGGAAGGCCGCACTCACCAGGAACGTCAGCGCGTCGACCAGGATGGCCCAGCCCGGTCCGACCAGCGCCACCAGGGCTCCGGCAGCGCCGAGCGCCAGGATCGACGCCGCGCTCCTCGAGATCGAGATCAGGGAGTTGGCCGTCTGCACGTGCTCCCTGCCGGCCAGCCCGATGACGAGGCCCGCCGCGGCCGGGGCGAAGAACGCCGATCCCGCACCGGCGATCAACTGCAGGGCGACCAGCATCCAGAGGTGCGCGGCACCGGTGAGCAGCAGTATCGCCGTCGTGCCGTGCGCGGCGAAGCGGGTCAGGTCAGCGAGCAACATGACGGTCCTGCGGGAGAACCGGTCGCCGACCGCGCCGCCCAGCAGGGTCAGGAGGATGACGGGCAGCCGGGTGCTGAGGACCACGATCCCCAGGTCCACTGGTGATCCGGTGAGGTGCAGGACGGCGAACGCGATCGCCAGCGGGGTCAGCGAGTCGCCGACCGCGGAGGCGCTCTGACCCAGGTAGTAGCGCCGGAACCCCCTGGCCGCCAGCGGCGCGAACATCGAACGCGACCGCGCCGAGACCGCTTGGCCACCAGCGTCCCGCTGCCCACCCGCGCCGAGCCGAGCGCCGCCATCAGGCTGGATCTCTGCAGCGGCTGGAACGGCGACACCGGAATGGTCGGCCGTAGCGGCTGGAGCACCGGCATCACGCCCGATGGTCTCGGCGGCTGGAACGGCGACATCAGGGGCGGTGGCCGGGCCCCGGGGATCGGGCTCGACACCCTCGGTACCAGGGGTGCTGGGGCCGAGCGGCGCCGCGAGGTGGTGGGCATCGGGTGCCGTGAGGTGGCGGGGGTCGCTAACTGCCGGGTGGCGGGCGTCGGGTGCGGCAAGGTGGCGGGGGTTGCCAACGGAGGGGTGGTGGGTGTTGGGTGCGGTGGGGTTGAGCGGCTGGGGCTCGGTTGTGCTCCGGCGGCTGCGATCGGACACCGTGCCCCCTTTCGACGCGCGTGGCATCGGCACTCGTCCCTGGTTGCCGGTGCCGGTCCGAAGATCGGGAGACACTCTGGCAGGTCCTACCGACAGTTCCGGGAGTCAGGCAGGGGTGTAGTGCGCGTTTACGGCGGGCTGGCCGGTGTAGTTGGGGCCGGCCTGGTCGTCTGCGCCCAGGTAGCGGTACGGGAAGTCGAGGCGTCTGCGGCCCCGGCAGCTGATCCTTCTGGTGCGCCCGTCATACGTCATTCCTTGCGAGCGCAGGGCGGTGGTGAGACGGCGGCCGGCGGGGGCGCCGTCCGGGAGGCGGATGCTGTGGGTGTCGAAGTTCGCGACGAAGAGGCCGTCCTCGGTGAGCCAGTCGGCGGCCTTCGCCAGGAGGGCAAGCTTGTCGCCAATGTAGTGGAGGCCGTGCACGCAGGTGATGAGGTCGAACGGGGCATCGGGGCGCCAGGTGGCGGCGGAGGCGGCGATCAGTCGCAGGTGTAGGGGGCTGGGCGGGCAGGCGAAGAAGTCGACGAGGTCCACGCCCACGATCTCGGCGTCCTGTCCGAGCAGTGCGGCGGCCTCGGTGAGGGCGTTCGCCGTGCCGCAGCACAGGTCCAGCCAGCGCGCCGGCCGGGCTTGCGTGGCGCGGAGCACGTTGATGACGTCGATGCCGAGCTCTCGGTCGTAGGAGGGGAGGCGGCGTTCGCGGTTCATCAGGCTGTTGGCCACGATGGGCGAGTACTCCAGCTCGTCGTCCGTGGTCAGCGGCATGATCTCACCCTACTGGCCGCGGCCCGGGTCACCGGAAGGTTTCCGACAGATCCGGAACTTCGCCACAAATCCATATGCAGTCGCTATCGTACGTAACGATCAGCCGCCCCCGTCTCAGGAGTCACTTCTCTCATGCCGCAAGTCGAACCGCTGCGGGAGGATGACCCGGCGACAGTAGGGGAATACCGCTTGTTCGGCCGGCTGGGCGCGGGCGGGCAGGGGACCGTCTACCTCGGGCAGGCTCCCGGTGGGAACCCCGTGGCGGTCAAGGTGCTGCGCGAGGGTGCGGGGTTCGACGACAGGCTGGCCAAGGAGATCGCGGCGGCGCGGCGGGTGGAGCCGTTCTGCATCGCCCAGGTGCTGGACGCCTCGCTGGGCGGCCCACGACCGTACATCGTGACCGAGTACGTGGACGGCCCCTCGCTCCACCAGGCCGGTCGCCACAGCGGAGCCGACCTGCAACGGCTCGCCGTCGCCACGGCCACCGCACTGGCCGCCATCCACCAGGCGGGCATCGTCCACCGGGACTTCAAGCCCGCGAACGTCCTGCTCGGTCCCGGCGGCCCGCGCGTCATCGACTTCGGCATCGCCCGCGCCATGGACGACGCCCTCACCCACACCAGCAGCATCGTCGGCACGCCCGCGTACATGGCGCCCGAGCAGCTGGCGGGGCAGTCGGTGGGGCCGGCGGCGGACGTGTTCGCCTGGGCGTCGGTCATGGCGTGGGCGGCCAACGGGACGCCGCCGTTCGGGCAGGACACGCTGCCGGCCATCATCAACCGCATCCTCCACAACGAACCCCAGCTCGGCGACCTCCCGCATCCGTTACGGGGCATCGTGTACGACTGCCTGGCCAAGGATCCGCAGGCCCGGCCGACGATGCGGGATGTCATCCTGCGGTTGCTGAGCGGGCAGAACTCCGGTGGGCCGGGTCCGATGCCAGGATCCGCATGGGGGCAGGGTCAGATTCTGGGTCAGGGGCCGGTGCCAGGGCAGGGGCAGGTGCTGGGTCAGGGTTTCGGGCCTGGGAACGGGCCGATGCCGGGGTCGGTGCCGGGGCAAGGGCCGATTCCCGGGCCGGGACATGGGCCGTTGCCGGGGCAAGGACCGATGCCAGGCCAAGGACCGATTCCTGGGCAGAGGCAGGGGCCGTTGCCGGGGCAAGGACCGATGCCAGGCCAAGGACCGATTCCTGGGCAGGGGCCGGGGCCGGGGCGGCGGGGGGCAGTTGGGCGGCGGGTCGTGCTTCCGGTGGCCGTGGGGGTGTCGGGGGTCATGGTGGTGGCGCTGATCGGTGGCCTCGTCTGGCTTGCGCCCTGGTCGAAGCCGCCCGGCCAGGCGTCGTTCGCGGCCGATCAGCCCAGCTCGTCCGCCATCACCAAAATCTCGGAGCCTCCGGCTGCGAAGACGCCGCCCCAGAAGACCCGCAAGAAAACTCCCAAACCTACCCAGAAGATCACCCCCAAGGTCACGCCCACGACACCGACGGCGACGCCCACTCCCAAGCGCACCACGGCGCGCCCGACCGTGACTCCCACCCCCACCAAGACCACCAAGAAGCCGGTCGCGAACGCCAGGGTCAGCATCCTCGAGATCGAGCTGTTCGGCGGCCCTGGGCAGAGTCAGGGAAGCGGCTGCTACATGCCGCCGATCCATTTCCAGACCAACGTGGAGTCGACCCGGCAGGAGGTGTGGGTCTCCTACACGTGGCTGCTGGACGGCAAGGCCGTCTCGCGGAACAGGTCGTGGGTGTCCAAGGGCGGATACACCGCGTTCGCGTCGACCTCCGGCCAGTACATGCTCAAGGCCGGGCGCCACACGGTCGCCCTCAAGGTCACCTCCCCGTCGGCGGCGCAGAAGAGCGTGTCGTTCAACGTCTGTGCCATCCCGACATGATGACGCCGGAGGCCATCGGCCCGTACCGGGTCGTCAAGCAGCTCGGCGAGGGCGGCCAGGGCGTGGTCTACCTGGCCACCGCCCCCGACGGCACCCGGGTCGCCGTCAAGGCGCTGCACGAGGGGCTGCCGGGTGACGGACGGTTCGCGAAGGAGATCGCGGCGGCGCGGCGGGTGGAGCCGTTCTGCATCGCCCAGGTGCTGGACGCCTCGCTGGGCGGCCCACGGCCGTACATTGTCACCGAGTACGTGGACGGCCCCTCGCTCCACCAGGCCGGTCGCCACAGCGGAGCCGACCTGCAACGGCTCGCCGTCGCCACGGCCACCGCGCTGGCCGCCATCCACCGGGCCGGCGTCGTGCACCGGGACTTCAAGCCCGCGAACGTCCTGCTCGGACGCGACGGGCCGCGCGTCATCGACTTCGGCATCGCCCGCGCCATGGACGCCGCGCTGACCCGTACCAGCAGCGTCGTGGGGACGCCCGCGTACATGGCGCCCGAGCAGTTCATGGGCGCCGCCGCGGGTCCGGCGGTGGACGTGTTCGCGTGGGGGGCCGTCATGGTGTACGCGGCCACCGGCGCCCCGCCGTTCGGCAACGACTCCGTGCCCGCGGTGCTCAGGCGGATCCAGTACGAGGAGCCGCAGCTCGGTGGGGTGCCGGAGCCGCTGCGATCGATCGTGTACGCCTGCCTGGCCAAGGATCCGGCGGCCCGTCCGGCCATGCACGACGTCCTCTTCCAGCTGATCGGCGGCCAGGCACCCCCGCCGCCGCCACCGGGCCGACCAGTTCACCTGGCCGCACCAGCCCCAGGCCCGCAAGCCCCAGGCCTCCAAGCGCCGGGCTCAGCGCCCTTGGGGTCAGGGCGCGGGAGCATAGCGACGTCCCCAGGCTCGGGGGCGTTTCCAGGCCCAGGGGTGTCGCCAGGGCCGACGGCGTTTCCGGGAGGGCCCGGGTACGGGGCCGTCCCTGGTCAGGCGCCTTTCCCGGGCGGACCTCATGGGCCGGGCCGGGGACCCGCGCATCACCCCGGCGGCCCCTTTCCGCACCAGCCGCCGATCGTCCACCTCCAGACCAACCCCGGCCGGGGAACCTCCGGCAACGGCCGCCTCCTCGCGTTCCTGGCCGGCGGCACCGCGGTCGTCGTGACCGGCGCCGTGCTGGCCGCCTGGGCCTGGGCGCCGTGGTGGCCCGGCCGTGCCACCACCGCCAACATCGTCACCGCCTCCACCCCGACCGTCTCCGACTCGGGCACCGGGGCGAAGAAGTCCGCCAAGACCCCGCACCCCAGCAAGACCGCCAAAACCCCCAAGACCCCAAAAACTCCCAAAACCTCCACAACCCCCAAGGCCACCACCACGACCCGCCCCACCGCCGACCCCACCGTCAGCCGAACGTCCAGGCCCACCACCAGGCCCAGCACCTCCAAACCGACCGCGACCAGCGGCGGCGGCGGGGTGAAGTCCGTGACCTTCAGGTACGAGGGCTACAAGCTGAGCGACTGCTGGCGCAACGACACGAACATCTGGGCCACGGTCTCGGCCACGGGCACCTACAGCTACCGATGGCTCGTCAACGGCCAGAACCAGGGCAGGCAGGAGGGCACGTCGTCGTCCAAACCCCTGCTGCCGTCCATCACGTGGAAGGGGGCCGGCACGTACAACATCGTCTTCGAGGTGGTCACCCCGACGAGGTTCACGAAGAGCACTACCGTGAAGATCTGCAGCAACAGCGAGAGCTGGGGCGAGGGGTGGCCGGACTAGCCCTGGCCCTTGGCCAGGAGCTCCTCGAACGTGGTCGCGGGGTGCCCGGTCAGCGTGGGAATGCCGTCGCTGACCCCCTCCAGCTCACCCGCGGCGATGGCCTCGTACGTCGACACCCACGCCGCCACCTGCCACCCGGGCGCGTTGTAGCCGCGGCGCGACTCGTAAGCCTCTTCGACCGTCTCCGGGTGGTACGTGATCGTACGCCCGGTCGCCCTGGTCAGCGCGGCGGCCACCTCGTCCAGCGTCAGGGCCTGCGGCCCGGTGAGGTCGTAGGTCGCGCCCTCGTGCGCGCCCGGGTCCAGCAGGACGGCGGCCGCCGCCTCCGCGATGTCGTCCTGGGCCACCGCCGCGACCCGCCCCTGCCCGGCCGGGCCGCGGATCACGCCGTCCTCCCCCGCCATGCCCGGCAGGAAGTCGGCGTAGAGGTTGTCACGCAGGAAGGTGAAGGGCAGGCCGCTGGCGCGAATGTGCTGCTCGGTCACCCAATGGTCGCGCGCCAGCGTGAACGTGGCGTCCGGGGCGGCGCCGTAGAACGAGATGTACACCAGATGGGTGACCCCGGCGTCGCGGGCGGCGTCCACGAACGTGCGATGCCGGTCGAGGCGGTCGGCGCTCTCCGACGCGGACACGAACAGCACGGTCGAGGCCCCTTCGAGGGCCCGCCGCACCGCGCCCGGATCGCCGTACTCGGCGCTGACCGCGGTCGCGCCCGCGAGCGGGGCGACGCGGTCGGCCTGACGTGAGACGAGCCGCTGCTCGATCCCGGCGGCGGCGAGCAGCGCGGCCACCCGCCCGCCGAGGCGGCCGGTGGCACCCGTGGTGACGATGAAGCCCATGCTGTCACCCTATTGCGCCCGGAGCTGTCAACCAGGCGTACCCGTGCCCCGTCTCCTCATGGTCCCCATCCGTCGCAAGGAGTCGCCGTGCGTGTTCTGCTGCTCGTCCCAGCCGCCACCCTGTTGCTCTCGTCCGCCGCCGCCCGGGCCGAGGTCGTGGAGTACGCATGCAAGGTCCGCGCCACGGGCCAGACGCAGGACGTGAAGGTCGAGGTCGAGCTGACCGTGCCCACGGACGCGCAGGTGGGCAAGGAGATGGCCATCGGCTGGCACGGCACGTACGTGGCGGGCTCCGAGTTACGCGCACCCGCCACGGGCCTGGAGGACGACCTCAACCTGTACGCGTACGCGGGGATCAGCGGCATCGAGAAGCTGACGTCGGCCACCGGCGTCGCCGCGATCGGGCCGATCATCCCCGACGCTCCCGTCCCGCTCCCCGCGACGACGGTCAACCTGAAGACGACCTCCAAGAACCCGGGCACCGGCACCGTCCACGCGGCCTCCATCAACTTCGGTAGCAGCGCCAGCGACCGCGCGATCGAGTGCGAGGTCAAGAACGAGGACGCCCGGACGGAATACCCCCTCGCCATCACCGGAACGGGGGAAACCACGAGCCCCAGCCCCAGCGAGACGGACACGAAGACCAAAACCCCGGCGGGCGCGGCCGACACGGGTGGCGGTGGTGAGGCGGGGCCCGATGGGCGGGTGCTGGTGGGGGTGGGGTCGCTGCTCGTCCTCGCCTCCGCGACCGGCCTGGTCCTGCGGCGACGCAGGGTTGTAGCGGGCTTGTAGCGGCCCTGTAGGACCTGGGCTGATCGTTTACGGCAGAGGGGCGCAAGAAGCCCCCTGTCCCGAACAACGAGGGAGAGTCCCATGGTCAAGACTGTTCGCCGGTACGCCAAGTACGCCATCAGCACGCTGTCGACCGCGGTTTTCGTCCTCAACGGCTGACACTCGGGTGTCCCCCGGGCGCTCCGGGCCCCGGGGGACACACTGCACCATCGCGACAGGAGGGCGAGGCGTGTTCGGCACAGCGGTGCGGCAACTGGGCTACGCGTGGACGATGATGTCCGGCCGCAGGTTCCGGATCAAGGACGTGCGGGCGCTGGTGGAGGACACGCGGGCGACCATGGAGACGTTCGGATCGCCCGGGGAGGGCTCCGACGACATGCTCGCCGCCGCCGACCCGGAGATCCAGGAGGACCTCACGAAGCGGCGCCTGCGCCGCACGATCAGGCACGCCCGCGCGGAGGTCCCGTACTACCGTGGTCTCGAGTCGGACGACCTGGCCGGCATCGCGCCCACCCCCAAGCAGGCGCTGCGCGGCATGTCCGCCGCGTTCGTCTCCGAGCTGGCCCGTCCCGCCGTGCTCGCGCACACGACCGGCACGACCGGCAGCCCCACGCTCGTGTGGTTCTCCGCGTACGAGATCGAGCTGATGTCGTCGATGGCGGCGCTCGCCGCGATGCTGAACGGCGGCCTGCGCTCCGAGCACCTGTGGGCCAACGCCATCAGCTCCCGTTCCATCGCCCAGATCGTGGCCGAGCGGGCGGTGCCGATGACGGGCGCGGGCTTCGTGCACCTCGGCATGATCGACCCGCGCGCCACCCTCGACCGGCTGGCCACCCCGATGCACGTCCCCGGCAAGCAGCCCCTGATCACGCACCTGAACGTGACCGCCTCCTACCTGGCCGCGCTGGTGCAGGAGGCCGAGCGCGGCGGCTGGAGCCCGCGCGACTTCGGGCTCATCGAGGTGACGTCCGGCGGCGAGGTGCTCACCGACGCGCTGCGCCTGCGCGCCGAGGAGGCCCTGGGGGCCAGGGTCTACGACGGCTACTCCATGACCGAGATCGCGCCCGTCACCGGGCGGGTCTGCGCTGACGGCCACCTGCATCTCCCCTCCGACCAGGGCCTGATCGAGGTGCTCGACCCGGTCACCATGGAGCCCGCCGGGCCGGACGCGCTCGGCGTCCTGGTCGTCACCCCGTTCTCCACCTTCCGCGACACCACGCTGCTGCTCCGGTACGTCACCGGCGACCTGGTCAGAACCCTGCCCGAGCCGCCCACGTGCGCGCTGGCGGCGATCCCGGCGACCTCCCGCATCCTGGGACGCGCCGTGGACGGCGACGTGACCACCCGTGACGTGCTGGACCTGCTGCAGGAAGAGCACGCGCTGCCGTTGCCGACCAGGTTCGCGGTCGAGGACGGGATCCTGCACGTCGTGTCGGGCAAGGACGACCCGGCGCTGCTCGGCCGGCTGGAGGAGCGGGCCGCCGCGACGAAGCTCAAGGGCATCGTGCTGGTCGAGAGCCCCGACGACCTGCCGCGCCCCTGCCACGTCCGGGCGGACCTGATCGAGCAGAGCTTCGAGCACGCCGCGCACCTCCCGATCGGAGTCCGATGACCGCGCACGTCCTGGGCCTGCACACGCTCATCGCGCTGACCGTGGCGCTGGCGGCCCTGTTCCTGTCCCGGTACGAGATCCCGCGCCCGCCGGTCGGCAAGTTCGTCGGGTCCGACATCGCCATCATGATCGTGGCGCTGGTGGCGATGCCGTTCGCGTACCTGCACATCCCGGTCGGCATCGTCGTGACGGTCTTCGGCGTCGTGGTGTTCACGATCGCGCAGCTCACGCTGGCGCCGGTGCTCGGCGGGCGGACGGCGGCGATCGCGGCGGCGGTGCTGGTCGGCGGCGACGTGGCCGCGTACTTCGCCGGCTGGGAGCCCGCCGTCCTCGTGCTGAACGACGTGGCGGTGGTCCTGCTCGTCGTCGGCGTGGTCAACCTCTGGGTCCAGACGGCCGTCACCCCGGCCCAGGTGGCCGCCCTGGCCGCCGCGCTGACCTGCTACGACACGCTCGCCACCGGGCTCAGCTCGCTCACGCTCGACTTCGTGGCGCGGCTGGACGGGCTGCCGTTCGCGCCGGTGCTGGCCACCCGCTACGGCGCCGACGCCTCGCTCGTCGGGCTGGGCGACTGCCTCATGCTCACATTGTGGCCGCTGGTGGCGTACAAGAGGTACGGCAGGGTGGCCGGCTGGCTGGCGGCCGGGATCGACGCCGCGCTGCTGGCCGTCGCGGCCACGGCCTTCCTGGCCGGGAGCGGCGCGATACCGCTGCTGACCCCGCTCGGCCCGCTCATCGTCGCGCAGTGGCTCTTCTGGCGCACCCGCCCCGTCCCGGCGCCGTCGCGGCCGGTGGTGGAGCGGGCGCTGGGCGAGGCGATCCCCGCGGGCGTGTGGGTGGCGCTGGCCGACGGCGAGATCGTCGGCGAGGGCCCCACGCCGGGAAGCGCCCGGCGGGCGGCCCGGCAGTCGGGCCTCGAGACCGTCCCCGTGGTGCGGCACCGCCCCGCTGAATGACAGGTCAGTCCTGGTTCGCGCGCAGGAAGGCCTCGACCTGGGCCCGTTCCGGCCCGCTCTCGAACAGCTCGGCCGACTCGCGCCACACCGCCGCCGCGCACGGGTGCTCCCCCAGCTCGGCGTACGCGCGGCCGAGCTCCCTGAGCACGCGGGCCCGCCAGGTCGGCGGCCCGGCGGGGCCGAGCCCGTCGCGGGCGGTGACCAGCAGGCCGAGCGCCTCCGCGGCGCGCCCCTGCCGCAGCCGCACCTCGCCCAGCGCGTACGTGGCCAGCGCCTCCCCCAGCCCGTCCCCGCACTCGCGGAAGAGCGACCTGGCCCGGTCGAGCGCCTCCACGGCCTCGTCGAACCGCCCGAGCGCCCCCAGCGCCTCACCGAGCCTGCGCAGCCCCTTGCTGGCCGCGACGCGGTCCCCGATCATCTCGCTGATCACCAGGCTCTCCTGGTAGCACCACACGGCCTCGGCCACCTCGCCGTGCCGGTAGCGGGCGATGCCCAGGGCCCGCAGCAGGTCGCCGCGGGCCCGCCGGTCCTCTCCCGTCCTGGCCAGCCGCTCCTGGCAGAGCCGCACCGCCTCGCCGTACCGGCCCAGCTCCATGTGCATGTAGACGGGCCACGTCCAGGCGTAGTCGAGGCCGCCCTCGTCGCCCAGTTCCTCCAGCAGGGCGATGGCCCGGTGCGCCTCCTCGAGCCCCTCCTCGAACAGCCCGGCCCCGTGGAGGCAGGCCGCCCGGTTGATCAGCGCGTACGCGGCCCCGTGCGAGTCCCCGATCCGCAGACAGTCCTGATATATCCGGCTGAAGTGCTCTTCCGCCGCCCCGTAGACCCCGCGCGACAGCGGCACCCCGGCCAGCAGCAGCTCGGCCCGCAGCGCGATCCGCTCGCTCGGCGCCGCCGCGATCACGATCCGCTGCAGCCGCTCCACGTCGTCGAAGAACCCCTCCAGGTTCAGGTACGCCGACAGGTGGTGCGCCAGCTCGGCCGCCTCCTCCGCCATCCCCAGCTCGACGGCCGCCGACACGCTGTGGACGAGCGTCCTGCGCTCCGCGGCCAGCCAGGCGATCCCGACCCCGTCGATCGCCTCGGCCTGGGGGAAGGGCGGCGCCGTCGGGATGGGCAGGTCTCTGGTGGCCGCCCTGAGCCGGCGCAGGCACTCCAGCACGTGCCGGGCCAGTGCCGCCCGCTGGTCCTCGGGGTCGTCCTCGACCCGGGCCCGCTCTTCGGCGTACACGCGTAACAGGTCGTGCAGGCGGTAACGCGGCTGCCCCGCCCCGTCGACCTCGCCCGAGTCGAGCATCCCCCTGGCGACCAGCGTCTCCAGCGCCGCGTCCGCCTCCAGCCCGGACGAGCCGAGCAGGGCCGCCGCCGACCACTCGGCGATGCTGCCCAGGTCGGCCAGCCCCAGCAGCCTGAACGCCCGCCGCGCCGGCTCCGGCAGGGCCGCGTAGCTGTCCCCGAACGTGCCCCGCACGTCCAGCCCGCCCACGATCAGCTCGTCGAGCCGCCGGTCCTCGAGCCTGCTGGCGAACACGCCGACCGGCCAGGACGGGCGGATCGCCAGCCGCGCGCCCGCCACCCTGATCGCCAGCGGCAGCAGCCCGCAGGCCTTCAGGATCGCCCGCGCGGCCTCGGGCGCCGCGCGGAAGCGCGCCCCGCCCGCCACCCGCTCCAGCAGCAGCCGGGCGTCGTGCTCGCCGGGCAGGTCGAGCTGCAGCCGGGTGGCCCCCTCCAGGGCGGGCAGCCGCGACCTGGACGTCACCAGCACGCAGCTGCGCGCGGTGCCCGGCAGCAGGTGGCGCACCTGCGTCTCGTCCTGGGCGTCGTCGAGGACGATGAGCACGCCCATGTCGGCCAGGCGCTGCCTGAGCAGGCTGGCCCGCTCCTCCAGCGGCCCCGGGACCAGCGTGCCGTCCACGCCCAGCGAGCGCAGCAGCTCGCCGAGCAGGTCCTCCGGCCGCCGCGGGCCGGCCGCGTCCCGGCCCAGCCGCAGGAAGAGCTGCCCGTCGGGGTAGTCGGCGCGTAACAGGTGCGCCGCGTGCACGGTGAGCGTGGTCTTCCCCACTCCGGGCAGCCCCGACACGACCACGATGGGCGGCGACATCCGCTCCGGCCGGGCCCGCGCGGCCGGGAGCAGCACGTCCAGCTCGGCCTCGCGGCCCACGAAGTCGGAGGTGTCGGCGGGCAGCTGGCACAGCGGCACGCGCGGGGAGACCGTGGCGCTCGGCGCGGGGTCGCCGGCCAGCAGGGCGGCGTGCAGGTCGGCCAGCTCGCGGCCCGGCTCGATGCCCAGCTCGTTGCTGAGCACCGCGCGGGCCTGGCGGAAGGCGTCGAGCGCCTCGCTGCGCCGCCCGCTCCTGTGCAGGGCCAGCATGAGCTGCGCCCACAGCCGCTCGCGCAGCGGGTGGGCGGCGACCAGCGTGCGCAGCTCGACCACCAGGTCCTCGCCGCCGAGCTCCAGCCGGACGTCGATCCACTCGGACCTGGCCAGGAGGAGCTGCTCCTCCAGCTCGGCGATCCTGGGCTCCATCGCGCTGCCGAGCCGGCCGTCCTCGGCGGGCCTGCCCCGCCACAGGGACACCGCCGCCTTGTAGGCCTGCTCCGCGGCCTGGTGCTCGCCCGCCTGCCGCGCGCGCCTGGCCCGGCGTACGACGTCCTCGAACGCGAGCAGGTCGAGCTGGCCGGGCGACAGCTCGCACGCGTACCCGGAGGGCTCCGTGCGCAGGCGGAGCGCGGTGCCGCTGACGACGCGGCGCAGCTGGGAGACGTACGTCTGGAGGTTCGCCACGGCCGAGCGCGGCGGGTCGTCCCAGACGGCTGCGACCAAGCGCTCGGTCGAAACCACGACATTGGGGTGGAGCAGCAGGACGCTGAGCACCGCGCGCTGCTTGGCGCTCAGCCGTACGGGCCCTTCTGCGCCTTGTACGCGTAAGGGCCCCAGAATCGAGAAATCCATCGTGGCTGTCTCCCCGAGGCCGTCCGGACCCACGACGCAGTACATCCCTTGCCGGATGTTTTGGCAACCGCCGACCTTGACGGGTCTAGTTTGATGTCATGGGATATCTGCCGATCGGCGAACATGGGCTGATCGGCGACCTGCGAACGGTCGCCCTCGTCGGCACGGACGGCACGATCGACTGGTACTGCTGCCCGCGCTTCGACGCGCCGAGCGTGTTCGGCTCGATCCTGGACGCCGAGCGGGGCGGCTGTTTCGAACTGGCCGCCGATCTCGACATGCGGACCAGGCAGTTCTACATCCCCGACACGAACGTGCTGGTCACCCGGTTCTTCGCGGACGAGGGGATGGCCGAGGTCCAGGACTTCATGCCGGTCGTCGAGGAGGAGACGCACGAGGCCGACCGGCACCGGCTGGTCAGGCGGCTGGTGTGCGTGCGCGGCTCGCTGCCGTTCCGGGTGCTGGTCGCGCCCCGGTTCGACTACGCCGCGCAGGAGCACACCGTACGCATGCACGACGGCCGGGCCACCTTCGAGTCGGCCGGGCTCTCCCTGACCCTGACCTCGACCGTGCCGCTGGAGAGCGACGGGCGTGACGTGCGGGCGCTGTTCACGCTCTCCGAGGGCGAGCAGGCCGTCTTCGCCCTCGACCGGACGGACCTGGGGCTCGGCCCGAAGTCGTGTGCCCTCGCCGAGGCCGAGCAGGAGCTGGCCGACACGGTGCGGTTCTGGCGGTCGTGGCTGTCCGGCTCCCGTTACCGCGGCAGGTGGCGGGAGATGGTGCACCGCTCGGCGCTGACGCTGAAGCTGCTCACGTACGCGCCGACCGGCGGCATCGTCGCGGCCCCCACCACGAGCCTGCCGGAGCAGATCGGCGGCCCACGCAACTGGGACTACCGCTACGTGTGGGTGCGCGACGCGGCCTTCTGCGTGTACGCGCTGCTCAGGCTGGGCTTCACCGAGGAGGCCGAGGCGTTCATGAACTTCCTGTCGAAGCACGTCACGCTCGGCCGCGGCGACCCGTCGGGCCCGCTGCAGATCATGTACGGCATCGACGGCCGCATCGAGTTCCCGGAGCGCGAGCTCCACCACCTGGAGGGCTACCGCGGATCGAGCCCGGTACGCGTGGGCAACGCCGCCGCCGGCCAGCTCCAGATGGACATCTACGGCGCGCTCATCGACTCCGTCTACCTGTACGACAAATGGGGCCAGCCCATCTCCAGCGACCGCTGGGACGAGCTGTGCACGCTGGTCGACTGGGTCTCCGACAACTGGGACCAGCCGGACGAAGGCATCTGGGAGACCCGCGGCGGACGCAAGAACTTCGTCTACTCCAGGCTCATGTGCTGGGTGGCCATCGAGCGGGCCATGCGCATGGCCATCCACCGCGGGCTCCCGGCCGACATACCGCGCTGGCGCGAGGCCCGCGACGGCATCTACCGCCAGATCATGCGGCACGGCTATTCGGCCACGCTGAACGCCTTCGTCCAGCACTTCGGCGAGGACGTGCTGGACGCGTCGGTGCTGATGATGCCGCTGGCCAAGTTCGTCTCGCCCATGGACCCGAAATGGCTGTCCACGCTCGACGCGCTCGCCGAGGGGCTGGTCTCCGACTCGCTGGTCTACCGCTACGACCCCGAGGTCAGCCCCGACGGGCTGCAGGGCTCGGAGGGCACGTTCTCGATCTGCACGTTCTGGTACGTCGAGGCCCTGGCCAGGGCGGGCCGGGTGGAGGAGGCCCGCCGGGTCTTCGACAACATCCTGAGCTACGCCAACCACCTGGGCCTGTACGCCGAGGAGATCGGGCGCTCCGGGGAGCAGCTCGGCAACTTCCCGCAGGCGTTCACCCATCTGGCGCTGATCAGCGCCGCCTTCAACCTCGATCACGCCATGGGTTGACCCGGTCCGCTCCGGCAAACTGGGCGGATGACGACGAGTGATCACGAACCGGCCACGCCGTTCGAGGAGCGGCTGTGGGCGGCGCACCGGGACGGGCAGGGCGCGCTGTGCCTGAGCCTGCTCCGCGACGCGGACCTGGCGCTGCCGATCACCGCCGCCGCGGCGGCCGGGACCGAGGCCCCCGCGTGGGCGACCGCCGCCGACGCCGAGCGGACGTGGCTGCTCGCCTACACCTCCGTGGCGGCGATGCGGGTGGCCACCGGGGGCGTCGCCACGCACTGCCGCGTCCTGTCGCTGGTCGAGCTGGCGGCCGGCTGGCCGGACCTGCGGTGGGGGCTGGCGATCAACCCGGGGCTGACGGCCGCCTTCCTGCTGGAATCGGGGACGGTGGCCAGGCTGGCGGTGCCCACGCTGGCCCAGGACCTCGCGCTCGATCCCGGCTCCGGGGTGCCGGCGGTCCAGAAGCTGCTGTCCCCCGCCGCCGTCCATGACCTGCTGACCGGGGGCGAGCCGCGCGTCTCCGGCTACTGCCATCACGCCCTGGACGTCTCGCACATCGCGACGCCCGTCGTGCTCGCCGAGGCCCTGGGGCAGCCGGAGCTGCTGACCGAGAACGGCTCGCTGAACATCCTGCGCTGGCGCCCCGTGAGCCTGGCCGACTATCGCACCCCGTACGGCGGCACCGACGAGGAGGGCAGGGCCGCGGTGGCGGGCTGGGTGGTCGAGGAGCCGCCGTTCGTGGGGATGGGCCTGGTGCCGAACGTCGACCAGGTCATCCGCGAGTACAAGGTGTACGGCGTGGGCCTGCCGCACGGCGCGGAGATCTGGGAGCTCACCTCGGAAGGGAAGGAGCACCGGCGCGCGATCTACCACGGCGACCTGGGGCGGTGGCTGCTGATCGGGAGGCGGACGGGATGAGCCTGCACTACTACCGGGCCCGCTGGCACGGCGTGGACTACGTGGCCAGCCCCGAGCCGCACTCCCTGGAGCTGTGGATCCGGCTGCGCAGCCCCGAGCCTGCCGACGGTTTCGAGGAGGTCGAGCCCGGCTGCCACGTACGCCCGGTGCCCGCCTCGGAGTGCGCGGCCCTGCACTTCGTGAGGACGGTGTGCACCTGGCGGGGGGAGCGCTTCGACGTGCATGGCGAGCGTGACGGGCGGCTGCTGGTCGAATACCTGGGCGGGTCCGCGCCCGCGGCGGTGGAGCTCGGGCTGGAGCGCGTCGAGCGGGGCGTGTACCGCCTCTGGGTGCCCCGGGCCGAGGTGACGGATCTCCACGAACACGCCGAACCACTAAATGTCGGGAAACAACACTTTTGAACACACTCTTGTCTCATGGTGTTCATGTGACGGAAACTAACTAGAAACGTGGAAGTTTCGTAAGAGGATTTCCCGTAGACGGGAGGCCCGGCTTCAGGGGGTGTCATGGAGTCGCTCGACCAGCCCGATTCGGCGGCGATGCGGGCATACGCCGACGAGCTGCGCGACATGTTCCGTCAGATCCAGGACGCCGGCATGGAGCTGCACGCCCAGGCCAGAGGGGTGCAGGTCACCGAGAAGTCGCGCGACGGCCTGGTGTCGGTCACGGTCGGCCCGCGCGGCGAGCTCGTCCGGCTCGACCTGGACCCGCGCATCTACCGGCGGCCCGAGGCCCGGCAGCTGGCCGACACGATCGTCGAGACGGCTCAGCGGGCGGCGGCCGGCGCCCGCGAGCGCGTCACGGAGATCCTCGAGCCGGTGATCCCCCGGGCGGAGCTCGAAGCGCACCTCGACGGCGACGTCGAAACCGCCCTGGCGCATCTCGCCGAGCGGATGGAGGGTGAACGATGAGACTCTGGGACGGCACGCAGATCATCAAGCCCAGCGTGGACCGCGGGCTCTCCGAGTGGTCGGCGATGGCCGAAGACCTCGGACGCGAGTCGGCGAGGCTGGTCGCCCAGGTCCAGGAGGCACTCGACGCCGCCCCGTGGGGTCCCGGCGCCGAGGGGGAGGCGTTCAGGGCCGCCCATTTCCGCAACGACGGCCCCAACCAGATGCTCAGCCAGTGCACCCGGCTGGCCGAGGAGATCGCCGACGCCGGGCACAGGGTGCGCACGGCCGTCGACAACACCCTGAAGATGGATCTCGAGATCAGGCGCGACATGGCGGCCGGGCGGGTGCGGGAGATCTGAGGCCCAGGACGTGACGGTCAACGCCGGCACCGGCGTCCACGGCTCCGGCAGCCAGAACGGCGGCGGCCTGGCCGCCCCGCGGCCGCCGGTCCGCATCGACAGCGACGTCCTCCCGGCGTGGGAGACCGAGGCGCTGCCCGACTGGGTGGTCTACTGGCTGATCCCCATGCTGTCGGCCGGGCAGAAATGGCCGGGCGCCAGCGAGAGCGGGCTGTCGAAGCTGGCCGAGGCGTACGACAAACTGGCCGAGGGGGCCGTCAGCTCCGCGCCGGCCGCGGGCGCGGCCACGCGCGTCCTGCTGGACGGATGGATCTCGCCCGCGACCGCGAACTTCGTCTCCAGGGCCACCTTCCTGTACGGCCACGAGGGCGGGCTGGCCGGGGTGTCGGGGAACGCGCGGGCCTATTCGCAGCAGGCCAACAACTTCGCCGTCGAGACGCAGTACTCCAAGCTCTCCGTCAACGTGGCCTTCTGGGTGACGGTCGTCGCCATCGCGATCGCCCTCTTCGTCGCCTTCTTCACCGCCGGCTCCTCCACCGCGATCATCGGGCCGTACGCGGCGGGAGCCCGCGCGGCCATCACGCGGATCCTCGTCCGGCTGATGACCCTGGGCGGCCGGGAACTGGGCGTGACGCAGCTGGCCAGGGTGACCGCGCTCAGCGGCGCCACCGGGCGCGGCCTCATCGCCAGGCTGCTGGCCTCGCCGATCGGCCGGGAGCTGATCGAGGAGATCGGCGAGGAGTTCTTCATCGACGCGGCCGCCCAGTACCAGCAGCTGCAGATGGGCACCGTGCAGAACTGGGACGTGAACAAGTCGGCCGCCTCCATCATCGGCGCGGGCGGCGGCGCGGTCTTCGGCACGGCGCTGGCCGGGCCGGTGTCCCAGGTCACCAGCCACGTGCCGGGATTCGCGGGCCGCGCCCTGACCACGGGCCTGACCAACACGATCGCCTCCCCGGCCGGCAGTTTCATCGCCAACGGCGTGGTCTACGACCAGTGGCAGAACCCGTTCACGGCCGATTCCCTCCTGGGGGCCTTCATGGGCGGCGCCGGGCGTACCGGGACGATCAGCCCGTTCAACCCCGAGGTCTACACCGCGCTGGCCCACCCGGTCACCTCTCTCGCCTCCGCCTACGACCTCGCCGCGCAGGCCGACGCCGGCCGGGCGGCGGGTGGCCCGCCCGGGGGCACGGCGGACGGGAACCCGTCGGGCGGCGGCCCCGCGAACGGCGGCCCCCAGCCCGGCATGCCCGGAGCTGTGCGCCAGCCCGACGCCGCGGCGCCGACCACCGTGCGGGCGACCGCCCCGGCGGCCCCGCGACCCGACGCTCCGGCCACCCCGAGGGCCGACGCCGGCCGGGACGGCGACGGCCGGCGCACCCCCGCCGCGCCGGACCCGGACGCGGCCTCGCAGCGGCGGACCTCCAGGGCCGAGAACCCCGACCAGGCGGATCCGCGTGCAGCGGCACCCGACCAACCGGACCCCAGCACGGCGTCACCCGACCAACCGGACCCCAGCACGGCGGCACCCGACCAACCGGACCCCAGCACGGCGGCACCCGACCAGCCGGACGGCCAGACGGCGCCCGACGCCCAGGCGGACCCGAGCGCGGCGGCGCCCGACCAGGACGGCGCCGCGCCGCAGCCCGCCGGTGACGCGGTCCCGCGGCCGGACGACGCCTCGGGAAGGGCCGGGCACCCCTCGCCCACGGGCCAGGCGCAGGACGGCACCCCCGCGCCCGACGCCAACCCGGCCCAGCCGGACAGCGGCCCCGCCCAGCCGGACGGCCAGACGGCGCCGGACGCCCAGGCAGTGCCCGATGCCCAAGCCGCGACCGGCTCGACGCAGCTCGCCGACGACGGCTCCGGGCGCCCGGTCACCTCCCTCGACGGTGGTGCGCCGGCCGGTCAGCCCATGACCGCCGCCGTCCGAGCCCGTACGGCGCTGATCGGCGCGCTCGCCACGAACTTCCCCGACGCGGTGATCGGCCCGGCGGGCGACCTCCTCATCCCCACCCCCGAGGGCGTACGCGCCATCCCCGCCGCCACCATGGGCCGCATCCGCTCCGCGCTGGACATGCGGGCCCAGGAGGTCACGGACCTCTCGGACCTGCAGGCCGAGGCCGCCGCCCTGCTGACGGTCGTCCAGGCCGAAGGGGTCGTCCAGGCCGGGGAGCCGGCCGCCCCCGCGGCGGCCCCGGCGCCCGACGCCGCGCCGGCGTACACGAGCAAGCCGGGGACGGTCACCTCGCGGCCGGTCCCCGGCACCAGGTACGTCCCCGACGGCCGCCAGGGCCCCGACCTGGACTTCGACGAGGTGCACGACGCGGTCGCCGAGTTGCTGGCGACGTACTTCCTCGACCAGGGCGTGACAGGCTTCAGCTGGTCGCAGGACGGCCGGACGCTGGCGGTCCACACGGCGACGGACGGCACCCACTACTTCCGGCCCGTCATCGGCGGCCTGTCCCCGAACCTGATGGGCGAGACCCAGGTCAGGACCGGCAGGAGCGAGGACGACGCCCACCTCGTCCACTTCAACCCGCGCGTCGCCACCGACCAGCTGCCCAGGGTCTGGCTGCACGAGATCACCGACACCCTGCAGAAGCTGCAGGAGGGCGGGCGGCGGAGCCTCCTGCCGCGCAAGAGCGACGGCGAGGCCAGGCAGAACGCGTGCGCGCGCGCCTGGCTCAACGAGCTGGCGTACCTGGCCGACAAATGGCACCAGGCCCAGACGCTCCCGGAGAAGCGGCTCATCGCCGTCGACCTCGACGGCGTGTCCCGCCAACTGCGCGAGCACGGCCAGACCCCGCCCCTGCCGCCGTGGGCGCCCACCCAGGGCACCCGTCCGTCGCTCGCGCCTCCCTTACTCGGCCCCAACCCGTCCCCCGAGGACGTGCAGGCCGTCGTCGACGCGCTGGTCCGGGCCGAGCAGACACTCCAGATCCAGATCCAGTCGAAGACGGACAGCGCCGAAGCCGCCCGCAAGAAGGCACGCAAGGCCACGCGGGAGGCGCGCAAGGCGCTGAAGCAGCACGATCAGGGCCGCTTCGAGCGGGCACGCAAAGCGCGCCAGGAGAACCGCGCGCACCGCGCCACGCAGAAGCGGCACACCAGGATCGCGAAGGCGTACGGCCCGGCCCTGGCGCGGGCGACGCAGACGAGAAAGGCCTACGAGCAACTGCTGTCGGCGATGCGCCGGACAGCAGCGCCCACCCGGCCCGGCGAGGTCGGCATGGCCTCCATCGCCCGATCGCTGGCGCATGAGGCCGCGCGCCGCCACCGGGGCTATCTGGACGCGCTGTCGGCGGCGCTGCCGCAGCAGGACAGCCTGTCCATGGCCATGCCGACGGGTCCGCTCGCCCATCACACCGCTCTCACCACCGCAGTCAACAACGTCCTGGAACGCCACGAGATCGGCTACCGGTTCAGCCCGGACGAGCTGGAGCGCGCCCTGCGCGCCGACTTCCACAAGCTCGTCTCCCCCGACGGCGTCGTGCTGCGGGTGGGCCGCGGCAGCGGCGCGGCGGAGGTGCGGGTCAGGCTCTCCCTCGCCGACCTCGTCGAAGTGCTCGACGCGAGCGTCAAGGCGTCGGAGACGATGGTGGGCCTGTTCTTCCAGGCCGGCCGTACGGTCACCGCCACCGAGTCCGGCAGCGGCGGGCTGCCCCTCGGCTTCAACACGGCCGTCCTGGCGCAGCTCCTGCCCGAGGGCGAATGGGCCAGGACGCTGGCCGAGATGCTCGGGGTCGGCGTCGGGGTCGTGGCCGGGCGGAACTGGTCGGCGACGGGCGGCGCGGGGATGTACGCGCAGGGCGGCTCCGTCGCCGACAACAGGAGCGAGTCGCTGCTGTTCGACGCCGCCGCGACGTGGAGCGTCGAGATCCGCACGCGGAACACGGACGGCTGGCAGGACGCCACCGTCGTGGACTCCGGCGCGCCCGGCGACGCCGCCGGGCAGCGGCTGTGGGTCTCGCACTCCTTCACCGACCAGGCCCCGCGGAAGCTGGCCTGGATCGACGACGCCAAGCGCAGCGACAAGCTCCCCAACCACGTCATCACCAGCATGACCGGCCTGGAAGGCGCGCTGGACACGGTCGCCGCGACGCTGGGCGGGCTGTACGACCAGGTCGGCGCCGTCCCCCACGACCAGCTGCGGACGTTCGTGACCGAGGAGCTGCCCCACCGGCTCCGCGACGCGGTCAACGGCGACCTGGAGCGCGTCTTCACCAGGAACGGCGTGCCGCACGCGCGGGTGCGCGCCGAGACCCGGGTCGTGCTGGTGGCCAGCGAGCCGCTCGGCGGGGCGAGCGCCGAGGAGTGGGAGGAGGAGGTGCTCGTCGACTTCGCCGCGACGCCGGGCGGGGCGTCGTCCGGCGGGTCGCTGGAAGCGAGCGTCTCGGCCGGGTTCAGCCATCCCGCGCTGCAGGAGATCGACGGATTCGGCAGCTACGACCCCAACATCGGGCCGCGGGTCAGAGGCTCCAGGTCGGCGTCGCAGTCGTACACGGCCACCGCCAACGAGCAGGCGATCCACCCGAGCGTGCACCGGAAGACCAGCCCCAAGCAGGGCTACCTGCTCGCGCTGGAGACCACGTTCATCGTGGAGGAGTTCGGCAAGCCGCCCGTCAGGCTCCGTCCGATGCGCAGCACGGCGGTGGTCAGCATGCGGGAGTCGGCCGCCTACCGCTTCGGCCTGCCCGTCGATCACGAGGCGCTGGTGTACCACAACGGCCGGCCGCTGCTCGACGCGGACGGCAACCAGGTGCTGCGGGGCGACCCGCGCCCCGGCCCGCCCCCCGGCCGCAAGCCGGAGCTGCCCTCGTGGCTCGGCGACGGCCCGGACCAGATGCGAGGCCTCGGCCCCGGCCTCGTCCAGGAGATCGACGGGCTGGCCGAGGTCAGGCAGAAGGTGATGGACCAGCTCGCCGAGCGCGGCATCATCCCGAAGGCCGAGGGCGACGTCCGGCAGTACGCGTCCAACCGGCTCGCCCGCGCCGCCCAGATCCTCAACCTGCAGGAGGTCACCGAGCAGCTGTCCGAGCACCGGATCAGGTCCGGCTACGACACCTTGGCCCAGGAGGGCATCACCGTCGACCTGGTGACGCACGGCCTGAACGGCACCCCCGAGCACCACATGCTGCACATTTCGCTGAAGCAGGACTTCAAGAAGTACCGCTACATCGGGTACACGGACTCCGAGACGGTGGTCAACCTCGACATCGGCTCCGACACCTCGGCCCGGGCCATCAGCCAGTCCAGGACGTACGGCGGCGGCGCCTCCGTCGCCGAGAGCGACGGCCCCGACCAGGGTCACGACGGCCTGTCGCACGAGGTGGGCGTCAGCGCCGGCGGCAGCCGCACCCGCACGGCGGGTTCGAGCGTCGGCAGCACGGTCAACGTGGTGAGCCTGCACGAGAGCACCGGCCCGGTCGCGATCTTCTCCGTGGACCACGACCTGAAGGTCGATCTCGTGCACGACGGGGAGACGACCCCGCTGGCGTCCGGCAGGGGCTCGGCCAGGCTGTTGTTCGCGGCGGACCTCCTCCCCGCGAAGGACGGCTCGGCGCCCGCGCCCATCGGCAAGGTGTCGAAGAAGGTGCTGTCCAGGGCGAAGCTCGTCCACTGGGACGCGCACGGCAGCCTGCAGAGCGCCGCCCAGAAGGTGCAGCCGGGGAGCATGCGCCGGGACTCGGTGGCGTACCAGATGTTCATGGCGGTCCTGGGCGTGCGCAACCTCGTCTCGCACCCCAGGATGCTGATGAGGCTGCTCACCACCGGCCTCGCCGTCCGCCCCCAGGGGACGCCCACCCGGGCGTCCATGACGGTGACGGGCGAGGTCGGCGAAATGGAGGTGCTGGGCGTCGTCGACCACGTGAAGGGAGAGATCCTCTTCGGGCTCGGCAGCGCCGGCGTGTCCTGGGGCGGGTCGTCGGGTCACTCCGTCGGCGCCTCGACGACGGTCTCCGACCTCGACGGCGGCGGCACGTCCAGCGACAGCGGCACGGTCTCGCTGCCCTCCCGGTCGGGAGGCACCTCCGTCTCCACCTCGGTCCTCGACATCTGGGGCGACGAGGGGCTCTCGATCGACTTCGGCCGCCAGATCCTCATCCGGGCCACCGCGGACCTCACGGTCACCGGCTCGGAGAGCATGGCGCACGCGGTGCCGCTGGCGGGCCGGGTCCCGACCGGCGAGAACGAGACGGCCACGGCACAGGGCACCGGGCTGTTCATGCTCTCCGAGGACGACGCGCTGGTGATGTACGCCGAAGGCGAGCTCCCGCTGCCCGGCCCCGTGGTGGGCGACGCCGTCGAGCGCTTCCTCAACGGCAGCATGAAGCTCGACCCGAGCCTCGCCGTCCCCCTGGTCCAGCGGTACATCATGGACGTCGCCAAGGCGCGGGCCGCCGGCGAGGACGTGGGGTACGCCGCGCGGCACACCCCGCAGGCCCTGCTGGAGAAGCTCCAGGAGGTGACCGGCCTCGGCCCGGCGGCCACCACGGCCCAGCAGGGGAACGAGCAGCAGCAGCTCGACCAGACGCTGAGCGAGGCGACGGACCTGATCGACCGCTCCAGGGACGTCGTGCTGGCGCCGTCGTACGACGGGACGGTGGGCCTGGGCACGGTGGAGTCGCTCGACCTGACCGACGAGCAGGGCAATCCCGTCGACATGATGGAGGCGGTGCTGAACGCCGTGCGCGCCGCCCACCCCGCGGCCGTGGACGAGAGCCCGACCCTGGCCGACGAGCTGAGCGTCGACTTCTCCAGTGACGCCGCGCTGATCCACGTCAACGACATGTGGTCGGTCCAGGGCTACGAGAAGAGCTACCACGTCCAGGTCGGCGCGCAGACCGCGCAGGCCGAGGAGGTGACGGTCACGGCCCGGCTGGTGTACGACGACCCGGGGGACTCCCGCCGGGGCCGCTTCCTCACGCACACCTCGCAGGCCGGTACCATCAGGCAGCGCTACCGCTACATCGACCTGTCGCACTCCGAGTCGTACAACGGCTCCCACTCGGCGGGCGTGAACCAGGGCAGCACGGACAACGGCGACGGCCACGGCGTCGGCGTGGGAACGGACCGGGGCCGCTCGTACTCGGGCTCCACCAACCGGCAGGGCACGCGGCTGCAACGGCTGGCCGTGTTCAACGGCATGAACCGGGTCGAGCAGACGATGACGCTGGTCATCGAGGTCACCCGCAGGCCGGTGCGCACGGGCAGGATCCGGTCCGCGGCCCGCCGGGCGGCGGACGCGCTCCGGCGCATTCTCCGCATCGCGCTCCCGGTCAAGTACCGGGCCGTACTCGTGCGGCGCATCCCGACCGGCATGATCCTGCCCGCCGCCGAGGACCCGGGGCCGGTCACCCCCGTGATCGACCCCCGGCTGGTCGAGCTGCGGCCCGGCTACTTCCCCGACAGGCTGCGGGAGCACGCCGGCAAACCCCTCCTGTTCGACATCATCACCTCGCGGTTCGCGAAGATGCTGGGTGCCGCCACGGTCGCGGCACGCCGGTCCGAGCTGGTCAAGCGGCTGTCCCACGACGCCCTGCTGACCGGGTTCGAGCGGATGACGGGGCCCGGCGGGCTCGTCGTCCCGCTGGCCAGGCAGAAGTTCAAGGACCAGGGCGCCCAGGTCACGATCCGGGCCCGCCTGTCGGACTTCACCATCATCGCCGGGCCCTTCGACGCGGAGAAGGGCGAGGTCGACAGGGCGGCCGACGCCCAGAACACGACGGTCTCCCGCGGCCACGCGCTGCCGGTCGGCACGAGCGGCAGCATGAACGACGGCGACTCCGGCCTCGACGGCGGCGTGCGGGCCGGCGAGCAGGCGTCCGAGAGCGTTTCCGACCACCACGGGGCGCGCCGCGAGCGCACCAAGTCCGAGCAGGGCAAGGCCTACGTCGTCCGGCTCAGGGTGGACTACGACCTCACCTTCGAGCACGTGGCGCGGCTGCGGGACGGCAACGAGCACCCCATCGGCGATCCCGTCCACATGACGGGGGCCACCAGCGGCGAGATCGACGTGACGCTCTTCGATGACGAGATCGCGGAGCTGCGCTCCCGGGTGGAGTCGAACGTGCGGCTGGCGCCCCCGGTCGATCCCGGCTGGGCGACGTTCTCGTTCGCCCCGGCCGAGGGCCGCTCCGGGTTGATCCAGATCCTGCAGGACGCGCGGCTGGCCGCCCGCGAGCTCGGCATGGTGGCCCGCGTGGCGGTCCGGGAGGCGGACGGGATCCACCGGTACGAGGCCGCCCCCGACGGCTCGGTCCACAGCGAGATGCCCGACGGCGGGTTCGCCGAGGCGTTCGCCACCCTTCCGCCCGCGCTGCTGGACGCCGCCGACCAGGCGGGCGTCGACCTGCGCCACGTCTTCATGAACTCCCACGAGCCCGGCACGTTCGTCCATCAGGTCAGGGCCGCGCTGATGGCCCGGGGCGTCCTGCTCGCCGACGTGGAGAAGTCGGTGTGGCCCGCCGACCGGGCGACGCCGAGCCCGACGGCGGGCGGGAGCGTGGCCCAGGGGGTGACGCCCGGCAGCATGTCCTCTCCCGCGATCGAGGGCACGCCCTTCAGCCGGTCGGGCCGGCCCGACGGGGTCCCCGACCTGACCATGGGCGAGCTGCGCGGCCAGAACATCACCCTCGGCGACCTGGGCGGCGCCGCCGCGCAGGTCACCTGGCACGGCGACATGGTGACCGTCCAGGTCCCCTCCGCTCCCGACCAGCACGTCCGCGTGCTGATCGGAGAGCCGGGCGCCGGCAACGACGCCGCCACCGAGCTGCGCGCGGGCACGCCGGACGACCCGCACATCATGCGCGTCTGGCCGCGCGTGCACCCGGACGTCGTGTCGTCGGTCCTGGTGCACGAGCTCTCGCACGTCCTGCAGGAGACGCTCGCCGCGTCGTCGGGCGCGCCGCAGGGCGTGATCAGGACCTCCTTGTCGGAACACCAGGCCGAAGGCACCGACTACTGCCTGCTCCCCCGCCTGAACGAGCACGCCCACCTGTCGCGCAAGTGGCACGCGACCTCCGACCCGGCCACGCGGGCGATCCTGGCCGACGCGGTGGACGCCATCGCGGCCGACCTCGAACGCCGCGGCCACACCCCGCCCGCGCCGCCGTGGGGAACGGGCCCGCGGGCGCCGGCCGCCCCTCAGCCGATGAGCCGGCTCGCGCGGCTGCTCAACGGGGGAGGCCCCGTGGGGCTGGACACCTCGCCGGCCGGGCTCGGCAGGCTGGCGCAGATCGCCGGCGTCGCCGACATGGCTCCGGCGGGGCGCCTGGGCGAGTTCACGGTGTCCACGAGGAGCGGGACCTTCACCGTGGCGCTGGCCGACGCCGCGCCGGGCGCGACGGAGGTGACCGTCGACTCGCGGGCGCCGGGACGGCTGGCGCTCCGGGTGCCCACCGACGCGGACGGGCGCGGGGCCGTCGAGGTGGCCGAGCGCATCGCCGCACACGCGGCCGCGCTGGACGGCCGCCCGCCGGGCCGGGCACTCGGACCGGGGCCGGCGGCGCCGGGCCTGACCTTCGGCACGGGTTCCACGGCGCCGGGCCTTGCCGGCACGGACCCCACGACGCCGGGCCTGGCCAGCACGGACCCCACAGCGCCGGTGCTCGGGGTGGCCGACGCTGCGACGCTCGCGCGGCTGCGCGGGCTGGTGCGCGCGGTCGCCGATGGCGGGTGGAGTGGCGCGGCCGAGGCGCTGCGTGCCGAGGCGGCGCGGGCCGGCCTGGCGCCCGGCCAGGCCGGGGCGGCGCCCCGGTTGCTGGCGCTGGCGCGGGCGGGCGAGCTCTCTGCCGCCGACGTCACGGCGATCCGCGGCCATGCGACGCTGCCGGAGATGGCCGCGGCCAGGGCCGTCGAGCGGGGCGCGGCGCTCATGGGCGGCCGCGTCCACGACTACGGCTCCGGCCTGCTGGACATCGTGCTCCCCGGCCGCCTGCCCATCCCCGTCGAGGTGCGGTCGGCCCCAGCCGGCGACACTGCAGGCAGCACTGCAGGCAGCACCGCAGGCAGCACCGCAGGCAGCACTCTTGGCGGCGCTTCGGGTGGCCCGGAGGCGGGTCTGCTGACCGTCCAGGTGGATGGCCGTCTGACGATCGGTGCGAACGAGCGGGCCGCCGGGGCGACGGCTGCCGGGGCGATCGCCCGTACGCTGGGCGCGACGGCCGCCGCTGACCACGCGGCCCTGGCCGAGCTGTACGAGGCCGTGCGCCAGGCACGCGCGGCCACCGCTCGCCAGCGGCCGGCCCGGCTCGGCGTGCTCCACGACCTGCTCGCCACCACCCGTCCCCAGGTGTGGCGGCTCGTCCCGCAGCCGCTGGCCACCGAGCTCGCCAGGCTGGCGGACGGGGCGCGTCCCCGGGACTGGCCCGCGTACCTGGACCGCCTGCGCGCGCTCGCCAACGCGACCGGCTGGTATCCGCCGGAAGAGGGCCGGTGCCGGTGCCCCGCCGGCGGGCCGTGCGAGTGCGGCCTGCGCGCCGGGCAGGCACCGGACATGGCCCGCACGATGGCGGTGTGAACGGGCGGTGCGAACGGGCGGTGTGAGGACGACGGTGTGAGCGGGATCGCGCGTTCCGGCATGATGGGACTTCCGAGGAGAGGACGGTTATGGCATTCGCGGTGGCGCGGACGAGGGATGAGGCGCATCTCTACCTCGACCTGCACCCGTGCGCCTGCGGGTCGGTCGACACGACCTGGCACAGCGGGCTGGTGAGCGTCGAGGAAGGGCTGGTCAACCGCTATTCCGGCGTCTGCGGGGGCTGCGGGACGGCCCGGGAATACCTGTTCGGCCTGCCGGAGCGTCCCGTGGTGCCGACCGGCTATCCGACGTTCGGCGGGGCGGAGCCGTCCGAGCTGCTCGACGCGGGTGAATGGTTGTGGGTGGCCGACCTGAGCGCGGGCAACGTGCCGGTGGACGACCGGGCCGAGGCCCGGCGCACGCTGCGGGTCGCGACCGCGGCCGTCGAGGAGGTCGTCAAGTTCGTGCCGCCCGGGGCCGACGCGGTGCCCGACGACGGGTTCTGGTCCGAGCGCGGGCAGCAGCTGCGGGCGGCCGACCCCGGCAGGTTCCAGCTCGACCGGCTGCTCATCGTCAGGGACACCTACCAGGACCTGGCGGGCCGGCATGCCTGAGCGCGGTCTCGCCCGTTCCCTCGTGGAGGCGTACGTCTACTTCGACCTGGCGGCCGGCGGCGGGGAGCAGGGCGCGTCGCGCCGGGCGGCGGTCGAGGAGGACGCGGACGGCTGGGTGGTGCGGCTCGGCGGCACGGAGGTCCTGGTTCCCCACGAGGCCGAGGTCGTGGCGAGGCAGGCGGGGCTGATCTTCGGCTCCGGCCTGTCCGAGCTGATCGACCCCGGCCAGTGGGTGCTCGTCGCCGCCACCTATGCGAGGCGGGCGCTGGAGGGTGGGCTGTTCTTCGCCGCTGCCCCCTCGGACCCCGAGGCGTTCGGCAGGATCGAGACCGACTGGCGCTTCGCCGCCGACGCGGTGGCCGAGGCGCTGAAGTTCTTCCCTCCCGGCGCCGCCGAACTGCCCCCTGACGCCTTCTGGAGCGAGATGGGCAGGGCGTTGCGGGAGTCCGAGCCCCATCGGCTCACCCGGCAGAAGCTGGAGAGCGATCTCGCCTTCTACCGCCAGAGCCTGGACGACTTCCACCGTCTCCACGGCCGCTGAGGGGCGCGTCGTGGTCAAACGATTGATCTCCGGGTCGCACCTGTAATATTTTATCGATTATGGTGCGACGCAGCCGAATCAGAAGCGTGATGGTCATCCTGGTCGCGGCCTTACCGGCGACCGCCGCGACACCGGCCCTGGCGACAGCCGCCCCGCTCACCATGTACGTGTCACCGGACGGCAGGGACGGGGCCGACGGCACCAGGCAGGACCCGTTCCCGACCGTCGAGCAGGCCCGCGACGCGCTGGCGGGGCGGACCAGCGCCCGCTCCCCCGGGGTCGTCCGCATCAGGGGCGGCCTCTACCGGACGTCCAGGACCATCCAGCTCATCGGGGAGCGCAACTCCTACATCACCTATGCCGCCTATCCGGGCGAACGGGTGGAGTTCGCCGGGGTCACCACGCTCTCGCCGGAGAAGTTCCGCCGGTTGAGCGACCTTCCGGCGGGCGAGGCCAAGTGGTCGTCCAGGTCGCGGGTCCGCGAGTCGGTGTCCGGCAACGTCTTCGTCTACGACCTGGCCGCCGAGGGCATCCCGGCCGGGCGGCTCAACAAGAACGGGTTCAACTGGAAGCCGCAGCCGTACGCGCCCGAACTGATCACCGACGACGTCGCGCAGACGCTGGCGCAGTACCCGAACGGCGGCGAGAAGCTGGACCGCGCCGACCTCACCGTCAAGGAGGCGCCGAAGGGCGCCCGCGACTACTTCTCGGACAAGACCGCCGACGGCACCACCATGCCCTACGAGGACATGCTGAAGCTGCCCGGCCCCGCCTACACCGCCGTCGACCCCGCGCTCAAGGAGCGCTCCGCCACGTGGGCCCCGCCCGGCGGGACCCCCGACAACACGACGTACGAGACCGACGGCTGGCTCTCCGGATATTTCGGCAACAACTATGCCAACGACCGCGTACGCCTCGACTCCGTCAACGGCGACGAGCTCAGGACCCGCTACCCCACGATGTACGCCGCCACGGACAAGTGGACGTCGTTCGTGGCGCAGAACGTGCTGAGCGAGCTGGACGCCGAGGGCGAGTACTACATCGACCGCTGGAACGGCGGTGGCGTCCTCTACTACTACCCGCCCGGCGGCACGGTCGAGGGCAAGCGGATCAGCCTGACCTCCTTCGACGCCCCCTTCTTCACGCTGGAGAACGTCAAGGGGGTGACGCTCAAGGGGCTGCGGCTCAACGGCACGACCGGCACCGGCGTCCGCCTGCTCGACGCGGAGTCCTGCACCATAGACGGCCTGGAGATCCTCAACGTCAGCATGGACGCGGTCGCGATCGGCGAGGCCAACGACGCGATCACGGCCGTCGCCGAGTACCGCACCAGCCGGGGCGGCCACCGCAACCGGGTGGTCAACAGCACGCTGCACGACCTGGGCGGCGGCGGGGTGTTCACGGCCGGCGGCGACCGCGACTCGCTGGAGCGCGGCGACCACGTCGTGGAGCACAACGAGATCTACGACTTCTCCAAGCTCGCCACCTACACCCCGGCGGGCTACCTGTACGGCGTCGGCAACACCTTCAGGTACAACAACGTCCACGACGCGCCACACATGGCCATCCAGATCATGGGCAATGACATGGAGGTCAGTCACAACAGGTTCGAGAACCTCGTGACGCACGCCTCGGACCAGGGGGTGATCTACGCGGGCCGCGACTACACGTACCTGAACAACGTGATCTCCTACAACCTCTTCAGGAACGTCGGGCCGAAGGGAAACCAGGCCGTCTACATGGACGACGGGATGTCGGGGATGGTGATCCACCACAACTTCTTCGACGGGGCCCAGCACGGCCTGTTCTACCAGTCGGGGCACAGCAACGTCGCGACCGACAACGTCTTCAAGGACGTGACGTACGTGGGCCACGACAAGCTCTACCACGAGAGCGGCGGGCGGCTGCCGGTGCCCAACTCCAAGGTCGTGGTCGAGCGCTTCAACGACATGCTGAAGATCGGCGACGGCACCGGCTTCACCAACACGCGCGAGAACGTCGAGAAGTGGTACCGGCACTACGGCCGCCAGTACCCGAACATCCGGTCCTGGTACGTCCCGGCGGACTCGAGCGGCCGGATCTGCACCGCCGTCGGCACCACGGAGTGCACGGAGGCGTACGTCTGGCGCGACCCCGACTCGGTGTACGTGCCGTCCCACAACGTGCTGACCCGGTCGGTGAGCATCGCGTCAGGCGGCTTCGCCTACACCGACGACGCCGGCGGCCTGAGCAACCAGACGTTCAATCCGGACTTCGACTCCTACAACGTCAGCAAGGACACCGCCGCCGGCTTCGCCTTCGACCCGGTCACGGGGAAGTTCGACGCGGCCGCCACGCCGCTGAACTCGGCCGAGGGCTTCGGCCGGAGGTGGGTGCGGGAGTGGAACGCGCGCTTCACCCTGGAGGGCATCGGGCCTCACTGACTCCACGACTGACAGAAAAGCGGTGTCATGTAAAGATCGAGACTCGGCGAACCCTTCTTTCGGAATTGAGCAAGATCTGCTTCTGCCCTTCCGGGTGGTTTCGCGTCATCGTGAGGACGTGCATCCGACCCCCCGGCAACAGGAGCAGGTCCTCATGGTCAGACGATCCCGTGCGCTACTCGCCGCTTTCGCACTCTCTGTGATCACCGTACTCGGGTTCGCGTTGCCCGCCCACGCGGTGACGTTGGAGCAGAAGCTCGCCGCTCTTTCCGGTTTCTCGCAGCCCACGGCCGCCAGCGCCGCGTCCTGGCGGGCGGCCTGGGAGAACCAGGCCGCGTGGGCCGACTACGCCTTCGACTGGTCGACCGACCTGTGTTCGAGCAGCCCGGACCAGCCGCTCGGCTTCGATTTCCGGATGCCGTGCAGAAGGCACGATTTCGGTTACCGCAACTACAAGGACGTGAGCCAGTTCCCGGCGAACAAGTCGCGCATCGATGACTCGTTCTACTACGACATGAAGCAGGTGTGCGCCAAGTACTCGGGCGTCTCCAAGTCCACCTGCAACGGCCTGGCCTGGACGTACTACCAGGCGGTCAAGGAGTTCGGGAACCTGAACGTCACCCAGGAGCAGATCCAGGCGGTGCAGCAGGAGGCGCAACTGAGCGCCCAGAACGCCGAGAACGCGGAGAACGCCGAGACCGCTGAGAGCGTCGGATCCTGACAGCGAAAAGGGCGGGGATGCGCTGGCATCCCCGCCCTTTTCCGGTGGTGCGCCGCCAGGGACTCGAACCCCGGACCCGCTGATGAAGAGTCAGTGGCTCTTGTGTCGGATGCTTACGCAATGTGCCCGACGCGTCGCTCCATACAGAAATGCAACCGGCGGTGGGGTTGAGCGGCCTTGACCGTTCCGATTTGATCAGATCCGGGGTATCGGTCTCGCCTCATTGGCGCTCCTGGAAGGTCCCCTTGATGATGACGAGTCTGAGCAGAGTTGCACCGTGCGCACCATCTGAGCACGCCCGCATCCGGCAATCGCGCCTGGGCGACTTCGCCCTCTCGGAGGACGAGTCCTTCACATCGGCATCTGCCGGACCTTTCGCTACATCCTCTATACCCGGCCGCGTTGCGGGGCGCGCCGTTCAGCCGTGCTTCGGTCGCTCGACCGCCACCAGGCGTCAGCCGAGTGCTCGCAGATGGCGGGCCGTCAGGGAGCCCGGCGCGTGGACGAGGTCGCGGGGCGGGCCCTGGAAGACCACCTGCCCGCCGTGGCGGCCCGGCCCGGGGCCGAGGTCGATGACCCAGTCCGCCTGGCTGATCACGTCGAGGTCGTGCTCGACCACGACCGCCGTGGCGCCGCCGTCGACCAGGCGGTTCAGCAGTTCGACGAGGCCGGCGACGTCGGACATGTGCAGCCCCGCGGTGGGCTCGTCGAAGATGTAGACGCGGCCGGGCCGCTCGAGCTCGCTCGCGAGCTTGAGCCGCTGCCGCTCCCCGCCTGACAGGGTGCTCAGCGGCTGCCCGAGCGGCAGGTAGCCGAGCCCCACGTCCACGAGGCTCTCGAGCACCCGGCGGATCCGCCGTTCGGGAAAGACCTCGAGCGCCTCCCGTGCCGTGAGGTCGAGCACCTCGCTGATCGTGCGACCGCGATGGCGATACCGCAGCACGCGAGGGGTGAACCGGCGGCCGTCGCACTCCTCGCAGGTGCTGACCATCGGGTCCATGAACGCCAGATCCGTGTAGAGCACGCCGAGCCCGCCGCACCGCGGGCACGCGCCTTCGGCGTTCGGGCTGAACAGCGAGGCGCTCACCCCGTTCTCGGCGGCGAAGAGCGAGCGGACGGTATCGAGGATCCCGGTGTACGTCGCGGGGCTGGAGCGGCGGGACCCGCGGACCGCGGCCTGGTCGACGAGCACGGCGTCGGGACACACCTCGGGCAGGAAGCCCCGGATGAGGGTGCTCTTGCCGGACCCCGCGACGCCGGTCACCACGGTCAGCGCCCCGATCGGGATGTCGACGTCGACGCCATCCAGGTTGTGCCGGGTGGCGCCGCGGATCTCGATGAACCCCGCCGGGCCGCGCGTGACCGCCTTCGGCCGCGGCCGGTGCCGGAGGTGCCGTCCCGTGGCCGAGCCGGACTCGGCCAGTCCGGCCACGTCGCCCTGGTAGACGATCTGGCCGCCGTCCAGGCCGGCTCCCGGTCCCAGGTCGATCACGTGGTCCGCCGCCGCGATGACGTCGGGGTCGTGCTCCACGACGATGACCGTGTTCCCCTTGTCGCGTAGCTCACGCAGGAGCGCGGTCAGCTGGGCCACGTCGTGCGGGTGCAGGCCGACGCTCGGCTCGTCGAAGAGGTACGTCATGTCGATGAGACTGCTGCCCAGGTGGCGTACCATCTTGACCCTTTGTGACTCGCCGCCGGACAGCGTCGAGGTCGGCCGGTCCATGGTGAGGTAGCCGAGCCCGACCGAGATCAGGCGCTCCAGCTGGGTGACGACGGCGGCGACCACCGGCCGCGCCTCCGGGACGTCGAGTGGCCTGATCACCTCGACCAGCTCGCCGGCTTCCATGGCCGCGCACTCGGCGATGTTACGGCCGCCGATCCGGCTGGACAGCGCGGCCTCGGAGAGACGGGCGCCGTGACAGGTGGGGCAGGGTCCCTTGGTGACCACCCGTTCGTAGGCCTCCCGAGTCCTGCCCCTGAGCGACTCGACGTCCTTGGGCAGCCAGATCCGCTCGAAGCGCGGCAGCAGCCCCTCGAAGTTGGCGGCCGGTCCGCTCCGGCCGCGCGGGCTCGCGGGCACGCCCTCGCCGTGCAGGAAGGCCCGCCACTCCCGCGGCGTGTAGCCGGACAGCGGCTTGTCGAGGTCGAACAGGCCGGATTCGGCGAACGTCCGCCACATCCAGCTTCCGACCTGGAACGTGGGGAAGCGGATGGCGCCCTCGTTGAGCGACAGCCGGCGGTCGACGAGCCGGTCGACGTCGACGGTACGCGTCGTGCCCAGGCCCTCGCACCGCGGGCACATGCCTTGCGGATCGTTGAAGGAGAAGGCGTTCGAGTAACCGGCGAACGGGCGGCCCGCCCGCGACCAGAGCAGCCGCATGAGCGCGTAGATGTCGGTGATCGTGCCGACCGTCGAGCGGGCGTTGCCGCCGAGGCGCCGCTGGTCGACGACGATGGCGGCGGACAGGTTCTCGATCTCGTCCACGTCCGGCCGGCCGTAGCGGGGGAGCCGGTTGCGGACGAACGCGGTGAAGGTCTCGTTGAGCTGGCGCTGGGCCTCGGCCGCGATGGTGTCGAAGACCAGCGACGACTTGCCGGATCCGGAGACACCGGTGACGACCGTGAGCCGGCCCTTCGGAACGGCCACGGTGACGTCCTTCAGATTGTGCTCCCGTGCTCCGGCGATGCGGATGTGATCGCGTGCCATGCGGTGAAGCTAGGCCGGGTTGTGGCCAGATCATGGCCACAACTGTGCGAACCTGACACGGTGCCCGATCCCAGCAAGCGGATGCTGGAGCTCCTGTCGCTCCTGCGGGACGGCCGTGCCTGGCAGGCCGCCGAACTCGCCGAGGCGCTGCGTACCTCTCCGCGTACGCTGCGGCGCGACATCGAGCGGCTGCGGGACCTTGGCTATCCGGTCTCCTCCGTCCGTGGTCCGGGCGGCGGCTACCAGCTCCTGGCAGGCCGGGCCATGCCGCCGCTGGTGCTCACCGACGACGAGGCCGTGGCGACCGTGGTCGGCCTGCGCTTCGCCGCGCTCTCCCGCGCCGACGGCTCCGCCGCCGCGGCGGACAGCGCGCTGCGCAAGCTCGGCCAGGCCCTCCCGCCGCGGCTGCGCCATCGGATCGAGGCGCTGTCGGCCTCCACCGAGGCCGTGTCGCGGGTGGCCCGGCCGCTGGACCTGCGGACCGTGCAGCTGCTGGGCACCGCCGCGCACGCGCACCAGGACGTCCGTTTCCACTACACCAGCCGCGCCGGGCGCGGTACGGAACGCCGGGTCCAGCCGTACCGGCAGGTGCTGTTCGGCGGCCACTGGTACCTGCTCGGCTGGGACGCCGACCGCCAGGACTGGCGCACGTTCCGCCTCGACCGGATCGATCGCCTCGCCGTTCCCGGCACCACGTTCATTCCGCACGAGCCGCCCTCCGGCGAGGCCGTCGTCTTCCCGCAGGGCAGCCCCTGCCATGGCGTGGTGCGGTTCGCCGCCCCGCTGGCCCACGTCTCCGGACGGCTGATGGCCCAGGCCGGCTCGCTGGAGGCGATCGACGACGACACGTGTCGCTACGTCACCGCCGCCGACTCCTGGGAGTGGCTGGCCGTCATGCTGGCCGCGGTGGGCGTGCCGTACACGATCGAGGGGCCGCTCGAGCTGGTCGCGTGCTCACGGCAGCTGGCCGAACGCATCGCCGCCGCCACGCGACAGAGCCCCGGTGTTGACAGTTCGGAGAGTCGGCGGAGATCTTAACCACACGAAGATCAATAGGGCCGAGCGGGAGTGAGCGATGAAGCCGGGCAGCATGGGGTTGCTCGCCGGTGTTCTCGTGGCGGCGACCGCCGGTCGTGCGGGTCGCCGTGGGCGAACGGCTCCAGATCCGTGTCGCCCGCTCGAGGTCCGCGGACACCTCGCTCAGCAGCGGCGCCGGGTCCGGCGCCGTCATCGCCCGATCGGCGAGGCCGCGGAAGCGCGGCACGTCCACGGCGGATTCGTCCACGTCGAGCAGGTAGGCCTCGCTGTAGTCCTGGGGAAATTGCCAACGGATTTGCCTGACCTGCGACGATGTACGCCCACAGTGACTGCTGTCCCGAGTCCCTTACCGTGTGGACCATGAGCGACAAGCCGGAGTTCGGGGCGATCCTGGTCACCGGCGGGGCCGCTCCGCGCCGCGGCCGCGCTCGCAGCTGAGCAGAAAGGCGACCGATGAACGCTGACGTGGTCAACGATCTGCTCCGGCAACGTGAGGAGATCAACCAGCGTCTCCGCGCCTTGCTTGAGCAGTGGGACGCGCGCATGGGTGCCATTCAGGACGAGCTGTTCGAATACGCCAGGAGGAACGCCTGCGAGATCAAGGCTGGCCGTATGCCCGACTCGCCATTGGGCGATGGTGCGTTCGCGGACATCGTAGATGGCATCCTGGTTCATCTTGTCGAGCGGGATGAGGACGCCGAGACGTTGCCCACCGTCGCGGTGCTCGTGTACGACCCTCGAACCAAGGTCCGTGTCGAGTTCAACACGCCTCCTGCTCCAGATGTCCTGGTCCCGCTGATAGCACCAGACCCACGACCTCATGCGCGGCATTCCCGGGTTATGACCCGGTAGAGGCGAGCGCCCGCCTCGAACGCCTGCTCGACGGCGACCCGCACTGACCGGCGAGGTCACCCCGGCGCGGCACACCGGTTCAAGAGCGCCGTTCGCTCAGGAGCGCGCCGAAGATCCGCCGCCCACCGGCCCGATCGAGCCGCGCCGGATCAGGACAGCGGGGAGGGGCACCAGGGGCGGGGAGTTGGTGGCGCCCCCGATCAGCGCGGCGAGCCGGGCTCCGGCCGCGTACCCGATGTCGTACGTCGGCTGCGCCACCACCGTGACCGGTGGCGTGACCAGCCGCGCCCACGGCTGGTCGTCGTACATCAGGACCGAGACGTCGTCGGGTATCCGCAGGCCCTCCTCCTGCAACGCCCCGACGACGACCTGGCCGATCAGGCTGTCGGAGGCGATGAGGGCCGTCGCCGGGCGCGGATCGCGGACGAGATCCACCACGGCCTTGCGGATCGCCGCCTCGTCGTGCCGGCAGGACCGCAGCAGGTCGGAATCCCAGGTCAGGCCGCGTTCGGTGAATCCGCCGACCAGGCCGGCGACGCGGGCGGCCACCGGGGACGGCAGCGGGTGGGGTCCGTCCGTGCGGACGTCGCTGCCGTCGGCGGTCGTGATGTAGCCGATCCGGCGGTGCCCCAGGGCCAGCAGATGCTCGGCCGCCTCGCGTGCCGCGGGCTCGATCTCGGCGCGGGCGGCGTCGACGGCGAGTCCGGGGAGGGTGCGGTCGAGCAGCACGAGCGGGCGGCCGGCGTCGACCACGGCCTGCAGATGGGCCGAATCACCCGTCGAGGCCGGGGCGACGATCAGCCCGTCGACCCGCTTGTCCATCAGCATGTCCACCGCGGCGCGCTCGGCCATCACGCGTTCGCCGGTGTTCGCGAGCACCACGGTGAAGCCGGAACGTTCGACCGCGTCGGAGATGCCCCGCGTCGCCAGCGAGAAGTAGGGGTTCTCGATGTCGCCGACGACCACGCCGACGCTGTGCGAGCGGCCGGTGTTCAGGGTCCGGGCCGGCTGGTTGGGGCGGTAGTTCAACCGGGCCGCGGCTGCCAGCACGCGTTCGCGTACGGCGTCGCTCACGGCGCCGTACGCTCCGAGCGCGCGAGCCGCCTGAGCCTTGGAAACGCCGGCCTCGCGGGCGACATCGGCGACGGTGATCTCGCGGTGGTTGCCTGCCTTCGCCATGAATCCTGCCTTGCTCGGGTCGCCTCAGCGCCGGCGACGGCGGACGGATGTCTGGGACATCGACGCTTGACGTGCGCGGGAGGCGTCTCCTAGTCTTCGGGAAATCCCACTGAGACCGGTCTCAATCAGCATACACGGGTGAGACCGGTCTCACTGAATCCCCACCCTTGGGCGGTCCCCGTGTCTTCAACCCCTCGCACATCCGTACTGGTGGCGCTGCTGGCGCTCATCGCCACGCTGGGCCTCGCCGCGTGCGGCGGCGGCAGCGCCGAGAAGAGTGCCGACAACCCCTACGGGCTGATCAAGCCCGGGCAGTTGCGGGTCGCCAGCCTCGGCGACGCCAAGCCCTACACCTTCACCGACGCCAACGGCCAGTTCAGCGGCTTCGACATCGAGCTCTTCCGCGACGTCGCCAAGCGGATGGGCATCACCGACGTCGTGTACACCGGCCAGGACTTCTCGGCCATCCTGCCGGCGGTGGCCAACGGCCAGTTCGACGCCGGCGTCGCCGCCATCGGCATCACCGACGCGCGCAAGAAGACGGTCGACTTCAGCACCGGCTACCTGGCCGGCTACCTCACCGTGATCACGAAGAAGGACTCCGGCATCACCTCCGCCGACGGGATCGCCGGCAAGCGGCTGGGCGTCGTCCAGGGCACGTTGCAGGAGGCGTACGCGGTCAAGAACTTCCCGAGGGCCAACCTGGTCCGCTTCCCGGACAACAACGCGGCCATCTCCGCGCTCAACCGCGGCTCGGTCGACGCCCACTTCCTCGACTACGAGGCGGCCAAGTCCTACATCAAGCAGTTCGGCCTGGTCAGCGCCGCCGACATCCCCTCCTTCGACGCCCCAGCCGGGTTCGCGATCAAGAAGGGCAACTCCGCTCTGAAGGCGGCGCTGGACAAGGCGCTGGTCGCGGCGATGGAGGACGGCACCTGGAAGCGGCTGTACGAGAAGTGGTTCCCCGGCTCGCCGATGCCCAAGCAGTACCTGCCCGGCGGCGACCACACCGGCGCGCCGGCCGCCGCCAAATGATCGGGCCGCCCGAACACGCAGAAAGGAGCTGACGTGGACTGGCTGGACGACCTGATCCGCACGTTCTTCGACTTCTCGGCGATGGCCGAGGTCCTGCCGCAGATGCTGGCGGTCGGCCTGGCCAACACGCTGATCATCTCGGTCGCGGCCACGGTGATCGGCCTGGTGCTCGGCATGCTCGTCGCGGTCGCGGGCATCTCGACCGCGCCGTGGCTGCGGATCCCGGCCCGGGTCTACACCGACCTCTTCCGGGGGGTGCCGGCGATCCTGACCATCCTGCTCATCGGTCAGGGGTTCGCCAGGCTCAGCCAGTCGATCTTCGGCCCTTCGCCCTACCCGCTGGGGATCATCGCGCTGAGCCTGATCGCCAGCGCGTACATCGGCGAGATCTTCCGGGCCGGCATCCAGAGCGTGGACAAGGGCCAGCTCGAAGCCTGCCGGGCGCTGGGGATGAACTACGCCAGGGCCATGCGTCTGGTAGTCGTGCCGCAGGGCGTGCGACGGGTGCTGCCGGCCCTGGTCAACCAGTTCATCGCGATCGTCAAGGACTCCAGCCTGGTCTACTTCCTCGGCCTGCTGGCCAGCGAGCGGGAGCTGTTCCGGGTCGGACAGGACGCCGCGATCCTGTCGGGCAACCTGTCCCCGCTGCTGCTGGCCGGAGTGTTCTACCTGGTCATCACGGTACCGCTGACCCACCTGGTGAACTACTTCGATCAACGGTTCCGCACCGGCCGGCGCAACGCCGGGCCGGTGAGCGGCCTCAAGGAGCTCGACGAGCTCGACAGCGGCAGCCCTCTCGCCACAAGGAGCGCCACAGGGAGCACCACAGGGAGCGCCACAGGGAGCGCCACAGGGAGCGCCACAGGGAGCAAGGCATGAACCACGCTAATTCCTCGGAGACATCGACCTTTCACGGCTCTAGCTTGGAGCTGGTCGGCCTGTCGATGGCGTACGGCAGCTTCGACGTGGTCCGCGACGTCAGCTTCGAGGTCCGGCCGGGCAGCACCACTTGCGTCATCGGACCGTCGGGGTCGGGCAAGTCGACCCTGCTGCGCGGCATCAACCGGCTGCACGAGCCCAAGAGCGGCGAGGTGCTGCTGGCCGGCGAGAAGGCCTCGAGCATGGTGCCGGAGCAGTTGCGGCAGCGGATCGGGCTGGTGTTCCAGCACTTCAACCTCTTCCCCGACCACACCGCCCTGGACAACGTGGCCCTGGCGCTGTGGAAGGTCAAGGGCATGCCCCGCGCCGCGGCGCGGGAGCGGGCCGGTCGGGCGCTGGCCGAGGTGGGGCTCGCGGAGCGGGCCGACCACCGGCCCCGCGACCTCTCCGGCGGACAGCAGCAGCGAGTGGCGATCGCCCGGGCGCTGGCCATGGAGCCGGAGGTCATGCTGTTCGACGAGGCCACCAGCGCGTTGGACCCCGAGCTGGTCAAGGGGGTGCTCAGCCTGATGGCCGGTCTGGGCGGGCGGGGCATGACCATGGTCGTGGTCACCCATGAGATGGGCTTCGCCCGCCGGGCGGCCGACCAGGTGGTCTTCATGGATGAGGGCGAGGTGGTCGAGCGGGGCAGCCCGGAGGAGCTGTTCGACCGTCCCCAGAGCCCGCGGTTGCAGCGGTTTCTTTCGGAGGTGTTGTGAGCAGGCAGGACGGCGGCCGGCCGATCCGGACGGGGATCATCGGCTTCGGCACCGGCGGGCGGGTCTTCCACGGCCCGCTGCTGGCAGCCGATCCCGGGTTCGAGGTGACGGCGGTGGTCACCGCCGACCCGGACCGCCGGGCACAGGCGGCGAAGGACCATCCGGGGGCCGCCGTGCTGCGGACCGCCGACGAGCTGTTCGCCGAGGCCGGCCGGCTCGATCTGGTCGTCGTCACCACACCGCCCGACTCACACTACGACCTGGCTCTGGCCGCGCTCGCCCGCGGGCTGGCCGTGGTGGTGGACAAGCCCTTCACGGTACGGGCCGAGCAGGGACGTGAGCTGATCGCCGAAGCCGAGCGGCGGGGGCTGCTCCTCACGGTGTTCCACAACCGCCGCTACGACGGCGATTTCCGCACGGTACGCCGGCTTGTGGGGGACGGGTCGTTCGGCGAGATCCGTACCTTCGAGTCCCGTTTCGAATGGTGGAAGCCGGACGAGCCCAAGGCGTGGAAGGCTCAGGCCCTGCCCGCGGCCGGCGGCGGGATGCTGTTCGATCTCGGGCCGCACCTGCTCGACCAGGCGTTGCAGCTGTTCGGGCCGGTCGGCTCCGTGCACGCCGAGCTCACCCGCTACCGGCCTGGCCCGGGCGGCGACGATGAGGCGTTCGTGTCCCTGGTGCACGAGAGCGGGGTACGCACCCACCTCGCGATGAGCTCACTGGCCCCTGTCGAGCGGCCCCGGTTCACGATCGCCGGATCGGCGGCGGGCTTCGTCAAATGGGGACTCGACTGCCAGGAGCAGCAGCTGGCCGCTGGCCTCGGTCCTGGTGACGCGTCGTACGGCCGGGAGCCCGAGGAGCGCTGGGGGCGGCTGGGCGGACGGGACGGACAGTCGCCGGTGCCGACCGAGCCGGGCGGCTACCCGTCCTTCTACGACGAGCTGGCCGTAGCCCTGACCGAGGGCGGCGCGCCCCCGGTCGCCGCCGGTGACGCGCTGGCGGTCATCGAGCTGATCGAGCAGATCTACGCCTCCACCGACATCCGTCGCGGTCACTGACCTTCCATACCCATGCCTCGTTCGGTGGCCCACGAAAGGACCTTCATGAGCAGCACCCAACCCCGGACCGTCGTCGTCGGCGGCGGCATCATCGGGGTCTCCACCGCCCGCCACCTCGCCCGGGCCGGCGCCGACGTCACATTGATCACCGAGGGGGAGCTGACCAGCAACGCTTCCGGCCGTTCGCTGTCATGGCTCAACTCCGCGGGCGTGCGCAGCGAGGAGTACCACCGGTTGCGGATGGCCGGAATCGACCGCTACCGGACCCTGGCGGCCCGGCACCCGGGCCTCGGCTGGCTGCGCTTCGACGGTGGCCTGGCCTGGCAGGCGCCGGAGCACGCCGACGACCTGCACCGGATCCACGAGCACGAGCTGGCGCACGGCTACGACAGCCACGTGATCGACCCCAGCCGGGTGGCCGACTACACCCCCGGCGTCGACCCGGCGGCCATCTCACCGGCCGGTGCCATCTGGAATCCGGGCGAGGGCTGGGTGGACCTGCCCCACCTCGCCCAGCACCTGATCAAGGAGTTCGTCGAGCACGGCGGCCGCCTGGTGACCAACGCCGGACCGGCCCGGGTCGAGACCGCGGGCGGGTCGGTGTCCAGGGTCCGCACCGCCGAGGGTGAGTCGCACGCCGCCGACACGGTGGTGCTGGCCACCGGGCCGGCGGTGCCGGCGATGGCCGCCGAGCTCGGCGTCGCCATCCCGGACCAGACGCCGATCTCCCTGCTGGTGACGACCAAGCCGGTCGACACGCCGCTGCGCGCGGTGCTCAACACGCCCCGGGCCGCGGTCCGCCCGGCCCCGCACGGCGCCCTCGCGGTCGACTCGGACTGGACCACCGCCGGCATCCGCCCGACCGCCGATGGCGGCTTCGCCATCTCCGACGAGATCGTGGCGGAGCTGCTGGCGGAGGCTTCCCGGCTGCTGGCCGGCAACCCGCGACTGGAGCCGGAGCGCCTGGCGATGGGGCCCAAACCGATCCCCGGCGACGGCGATCCGGTGCTCGGCCGGGTCGACGAGGTCGGCGGCCTCTGGGCCGCCTTCACCCACAGCGGCGCCACGCTCGCGCTCATCGCCGGTGAGCTGCTGGCGTACGAGATCAGCACGGGCCGGGCGCACCCCATGCTGGCCCCGTTCAACGCGCGCCGGTTCCGGTAGGCCGGCGCCCGACCGATCACGGGCGGACGGCACTCTCGTCCGCCCGTGATCGGGATGCCCAGTGCTTAGAGCCTGCCGACAAAGGCTAAAGTGCTGGCGGGCATGGGCCCATAGAGAGCTGGTCCGATCTTGTTGATGTAGCCCTGGTGGGACCATTGCGACAGCTGGACGCGGAAGCTGTTGACGTTCTCGATCTCGAGGATGGCGGCCAGTTCGCTTCCTCGTCAGGCTCGCCACGGCTGAGCGGCCAGGAGTTGCAGGACCTTGCCGCGCCGGTCGGGGCTGGACAAGATCGGCAGCGGTGCCGGGTCACTCCAGCGGCTTAAGGGTGGCAGGCCCGCCGGTTCGCGCGTCCGGCGGCGGGTAACTAATAACCCTTGAGTTCCACCTGGCTTCTTTCGCCTCTCTAGCCTCAGGACCTGGGCGTTTCTGCTGGCGCTCCGGCTTCTGCAGACGTTGATGAGATTTCGGGGATTCTGAAGGTCTATCGTCCTGGTCGTTCGTCTTTCTGTGATGGTGAAGGCGAGGTGGCCGGAGTTGGCGCTGGCGGTGGTGAAGGATCTTCGGGTGGCGCGTGCCCCGGCCACCGCCGAGGACCTGGAGGCGCTGGAGACCGACGTGCTGGCCGGGTTCGTGCTGGCCCGGGCGGCGGCAGGGCTGTCGGACGGGACGATCTCCTCCGATGTGGTGCATCTGGAGCAGGTGCGGGCCTGGTTCGGCCGGCCGCTGTGGGAGATGGAAGCGGCCGACGCCGATACGTACTTCGGCAAGGTGCTACGCGCCACCGCCAAGGGCACCCGGCTGGCCCGGGCCCAGGCGATCAAGACGTTCTTCCTGTTCCGGGGTGTGGGGACTATTTCCTCAGAGAACAACGCTAAGGACTTTCCGCACGTCAGCAAGGGGTGCGCTGAGCATGGCTGACGGATCAAGGTCTCAGCTTGGATGTACTCGCCGGTAGCTAGCGGTTGATCATTAGTTTCGCCCCTTGTGGCCGAGTATCTGTCCGATGAGCAGGTAAGCCGGTATGGCCGGTTTCCGGCGGCGCCGTCGCCGGCTGATCTGGAGCGGTTCTTCTATCTGGATGCCCCGGCGTTGGCCAAGGTGGCGGAGAAGCGTGGTACTCACAACCGGCTGGGCTGGGCGGTTCAATGGGGCACGATGCGGATGCTCGGCACGTTCCTGCTTGATCCGCGAGATGTTCCGCACGCCGCGGTGGACTATGTGGCCGAGCAGATCGGTGTGGCGGACCCGTCGTGCATCAAGCTGTATCCGGAGCGGGCCCAGACCAGTGGGACCATCAGGGCGAGATCCGGGAGCTGCTGGAGTACCGGGAGTTCGCCGAGGGCCAGGACGAGCTGCTGAGATTCCTGGGTTCGCGGGTGCGGAACTTCCGGGTCTCGCGGCGGGAGTTGTTCGACCGGGCGGTGGTGTGGCTGATCGACAACAAGGTCGTGCTGCCGGGGATCACCGTGCTGGAGCGGCTGGTACGCGATGTGCGCACGGACGAGCTGGACGCGATCAACGTCTTGCTGACCGAGCGGACGCCGGTGGAACTGCGGCGCGAACTGCTGGAGACCCTGGAGGTCCCCAACGGCCGGAGGGTCTCTACGCTGGAGTGGATGCGCACCACCGTGACGGACGTGTCCAGGACCGGGCAGGGCAAGGCGCTGGAGCGGGTCGAGGCAGTGTGGGCGCTGGGCGGCGGCGCGGTGGACACCCTGGGGGTGGCGCCGGTGAAGCTGGCCGAGCTCGCCGCGTACGGGATGTCCGCCAAGGCCCCGAAGATCAAGCAGCTGGAGGCGATGCGGCGCTCGGCCACGTTGCTGGCGACGGTCCGGCATCTGGAAGGCGCGTCGGTGGACGACGCGCTGCTGCTGTTCGACGTGCTGATGGCGACCAGGCTGCTGTCGCGCGCCGCCCGGGCCGGGCGGGAGCAAAAGCTGCAGTCGCTGCCCAGGCTCCGCAAGGCCGCCGCTGACCTGGCCGCGGCGGTCGCGGTCGTGTATGCGACGCCGTTGGAGGCCGAGAAGGGGCCGACGCGGGCGGCGGATCTGGTCGGCCGGATCGAGCAGGTGATCTCCAAGGAGCGGCTGACCGCGGCGCTGGATCTGATCGCCGAGCTGGTGCCGGGTGAGGAAGACGACGACGATCTGGAGTGGCGGGCGGAGTTGATCGCCCGGTTCAAGACGGTCCGGCCGTTCATCGACTCTCTGGCCCAGGTGATCCCGTGGGGCTGCACCCCGGCCGCGACGCCGATAGTGAAGGCGGTCAAGGACCTGCCCACCTTGCTGGCGCGCGGCAAGTACGCCGGGGTCGAGCACATGCGCGAACACGACGGACTGGTGAGCGGGTCGTGGCGGCGGCTGGTGTATCACAACCCGAACCTGCCCGACGGCTCGCTGGACCGTGCCGCCTACACCTTCTGCCTGCTGGAGGCCCTGCACGCGGCTCTGCGACGGCGCGACGTCTACGCGATCGGCGCTGACCGGTGGGGCGATCCGCGCGGCAAGCTGATCCCGCAGCCGGTATGGCAGGTGCACCGCGACAGCGTCTTGACCGCGCTCGGCCTGGAGATGGACCCGACCCGGCATCTGCAGGATCTGGCCGAGGACGGGGGCTCGCCCCGAAGTGTGGACACGGGTTGTTATGCGGCGAGCAGCACCTTATCGGTGGTTTGCTGCTCGTAGTCGATAGGGCTGAGGTAGCCGAGGGTGGAGTGTCTCCTTCGGGTGTTGTAGCGGGTGATCCACTTGAAGACGGCCAGGCGGGCCTCACGCGCCGAGGACCAGCGCTTGGCGCCCTGCAGCGTTTCGCGTTTGAGGGTGGCGTTGAACGCCTCCGCCGCGGCGTTGTCGGCGCTGGTGCCGACGGCTCCCATGGACTGGCGCACGCCGAGCTCGGCGCAGACCTTGGCGAACTCGGCCGAGGTGTACTGGGCCCCGTGATCGGCATGGAAGACCGCGCCGTGCAGGCTGCCCCGTGTCGCAGCGGCCGCGCGCAGCGCGTCGCTCACCAGCTCGGTGCGCATGTGATCGGCGATCGACCAGCCCGCCAGCCGGCGTGAGCCCAGGTCCAGGACGGTCGCCAGATACAGGAACCGGCCCTCACCGACGGGCAGGTAGGTGATGTCGCCGACATAGCGCCGGTTCGGGGCCGGCGCGGTGAAGTCCCGCTTGATCAGGTCGGGCACCTTGTGATGCGAGAGTTCCGGAACCGTGGTGCGCACCTTCTTGCACAGGTGCAGCCCGACGATGCCGAAACTGCGCATCACCCGCGCGACCCGCTTGTGGTTGACCGTGTGGCCCCGGGCGCGCAGCTCGGCGGTGATGCGCGGACTGCCGTAGGTGCCGTCGAACGCGCCGTGGATCTGCTTGATCTCCGCGGCGAGTGCGGCATCGGCCGCGGCCCGCTCCGCCCGGGCCGGCGCGGCCTTGCGCCACCGATAGAACCCCGAGCGCGACACCTTCAGGACCCGGCACAGCCGCTTCACGCCGAAGGCGCCCGCGTGGTCGTCGACGAACTCGAAGCAGCTCACCAGTTCGTCTCGCCGGCGAAATACTCCGCCGCCCGGCGCAGGATGTCGCGCTCCATCTCCAGCTCCCGGATCCGCGCCTTGAGCTGCTTGTTCTCCTCTTCCAGCACGTCGTCGGACGATAGCGGGCCCCGCGCCGGCTTCCTCGCCACCCCCCGCTCCTTGGCGCCCGCGGTACCGTCCGCCTGGGCCTGACGCACCCAGTTACGCAGCGTCTCCCGGCTGATCCCCAGGTCCTCAGCCACCGAGGCCAGCGTCCGTCCCGGATCGGATAGATACAACGCGACGGCGTCCGCCTTGAACTCCGGCGGATACGACTTCATCGCCACGTGGAACTCCTTGTCTCCGGATCTCCATCATCCGGTACTCAAGGTGTCCACACATCGGGGGCAGGGCCCATGAGCGTGTTGTGCCTGCGCATCCTGCAGCCCGCGCTCGTGTACATCAACACCCTGATGCTGCAGGACGTCCTCGCCGATCCGGCGTGGGCCAAGCTGCTCAACCCCGCCGACCGGCGCGGACTGACCCCGCTGTTCTGGCAGCACGTCCAGCCGTACGGTGAGGTGCGGCTGGACGTGGCCAAACGTCTGGCTCTGGGTTCTTCAGACCGTGACTGAGGCCGGCTCACCACGCAGGCGCTTCAGCCCAGTAGCGTAATCACACCAGTGAGGAGTATCGCGGCGACGAGCACGGCCACTACGACCAGGACCGTCGTGCCAAGGCGGCGGCGGATGAATTTCGGGTTGTGGGCCATCGCGATGTCCTTCATGGCTAGGCTCGGTGTCGGATCGCCAGGTAGGCGATACCGGTCAGGGCGAGGGTGAGTGCCAGGTAGGCGGCCGTTTCGGTCCACTGCATGGTCCAGAAGGGCAGATCGAATCGTCCGCGCAGGGCCCGGCCGGCGAGTTGGCCGGCACCGACCAGGAGCACTGACAGCGGCATGGCGATGCGGGTGTGCCGGGTGACCGCGCCGAGTGCGACGCCGAGTGCCAGTGCGAACAGCGACCTGCCATAGGGGACCGGGCCGTGGCTTTCGTAGTACGGCCAAGCCATCGGATTACCCCCAGTGTCCGGCAGGGACCAGGTCAGCACCGCGGCGAGGGCGGCGGTCGCGGTCAGGGCGCCGGCCGCCGCGACGGCGAGGACGGCGGCCAGCCAGCGGCCCCGCGACAGGCTCTGGGTCCAGGCGAGCTTGTAGGTACCAGCTTCGAACTCCCGGGCAATGAGGGGAGCGCCCCAGATCAGGCAGATCGCGCCGGCCAGGAATCCCGCCAGTTGGAAGGTGAGCCCGGTCAGGTCCGGCTCCAGCCGCTCGACCGTGGCGGCGACACCGTACAGCAGGAGCAGCGCGGCGATGGCGGCAGCCTGGGCGCGCTGCCCGCGCCAGGCCACCCACAGCAGGCCGCTCATCGAACCGCCTCGGGATTGCGCAGGTAGTGCAGAACGAGATCCTCCAGATCGGTGGCGGGGTGGCTGCTCAGCAGGCCGGCGAAGCTGCCGCACAGCCGGACCCGGCCGGCGCCGAGCAGGATCAGGTGATCGCACACCTCGGCCAGGTCGGCCAGGATGTGGGAGGACAGCAGCACGGTGGCTTCCAGCTCGCGTACCGCGTCCATCACCTGCAGGCGGGCCAGCGGATCGAGCTCGGCCAGCGGCTCGTCCAGCACCACCAGGTCGGCGCGCTTGCCGACGGCCAGCGCGAGCGCGAGGAGCGTGCGCTGGCCGCCGGACAGTCGGTCCACCCGCTCGCGCAGGCTGATGTCGTGCCCGGACAGCAGTGACTGCGCAGCCGCGCGATCCCAGCGGAGGTTGGTCGCGGAGCCGAAGCGCAGCAGGTCGGCGACGCTCCACCGGCGATACAGTGGCTTGTCCTGGGCGACGAACGCGACCGCGGCCGTCTCCAGCGGACGGCCGAAGACCTCTGCCCGTCCCGTGGTGGGCGTCAGCAGGCCGGATACCAGGTTCAGCAGCGTGGACTTGCCTGCCCCGTTCGGCCCGACCAACGCGGCCCTGGCCCCGGCGGGCACCGCGATGGTGGCCTCGCGCAGCGCCCACCGCTGCCGGTAACGCTTGCCCAGGCCGCTGGTCTGCAGCGCGTTCACCGCTCCTCCCGGCCAGTCAGCTCGTGCATGCGGCGCAGCAGCGCTGCGCGCCGGGCATGGGCGCGCACCACCAACGCCAGAGTCATCGCGACGAACAGGCCCCCGACCACCAGGGCAAGCCCCACCCCCGTGCCGCGCTGCACGGCCACAACGGTCACGACCGCCATGGTGGCGAGCGAGGCGGCCAGGCCAATCCAGGCGGCGATCACCCGATCGGTGGCGAACAGCGGAACCCGGCGCGTCAGCAGCCACCCACCGTAGGCTGCCCAGGCCAGGCAGAACACGACGAACAACGCGAACGCCAAATGCGTGCGCCCGGGCAGCGGCCCTGGCTCCGACCACCACAACGTGCCCACGAACACCGCGCCGGCCACACCGGCCAGCAGTGTCGTCACCGCCCGGATCCGGACTCTCAGCGACAGCACCGGCGTCAGATGCTCAATGATGTCCTGCGCCGACAGGCGCGGTTCGTCTGTCATGGCCGGTATCCCTTCTCCTCCAGGTGTTCACGCAGCAGACGACGGGCGCGGCTGAGCCGGGACTTGACCGTTCCGGCCGGGATCTGGCAGATGTACGCGCACTCCTCCACCGGCAGGTCCTCCAGGTAGAACAGGACGAGGATCTCCCGCTCCAGCACCGGTAAAGCCGACAGCACGCTCACGAGCGCGGCGCGATCCACCATGGCCTCAACCGGGTCTTCGGTGGCCACGTCGTCGGCCGCGAGCGTCTCCTGCTCGCGGGCGTACTCGCCGCGCAGCCGGTCGGTGATCGACCTCCGGGCGATCGTGAACAGCCACGGCGCGAACCGGCCCGGGTCCCTCAGCCGGGGCAAGCCGCGGACGACGGCCAGCCAGATCTCCTGCGTCACGTCGTCGGCCCGGTCAGCATCCAGCATGCGGCGCACATAGATCCACACCGGCATCCGCCACCGAGCCAGCAACTCGGCCAGCGCCGCGCGCTCTCCCAGCTGAGCACGCACCACCAGCAGCTCATCGGTCATCTCGTCCTCCCGTCATCTTGCACAGTCGGGCGAGAAGCCAAGAAGGTTCACGGTTCCCGGATCACCTATGGAGCATGCTCACCGCAGGCTACGATCCAGGTGCCGATAGATCGTGGCGCGGCTGACGCCGAGCCGATCAGCAATCTGCTGGACGGTGTAGCGTCGCTTACCGTCCGATCCCTTCATGTCGTACAGCGCGCGGGCCATCTCCACCCCGTGCGGGTCCAGCGAGGGAGGCCGCCCGCCGACGCGGCCCCGCGCGCGGGCTGACGCAAGACCTTCGAGCGTGCCCTCGACGATAAGCTCGCGCAGGAACTCGTCGAAGGCGCCGAACATGTGGAACTGCAGGCGCCCGGAGGGTGTGGAAGTGTCGATGCCCTGCTTGAGCACCAGCAGGTCGACGTCGCGCTCACGGAGTTGCGCGGCCAGGTCGAGCAGATGCCGCAGGAGCGCCGCGAGAAGATCGGCGGGCAGCTGGTTTCGGAGGTGATGATCGCTGAGGGCGCCCCCGACGTCGAGGCAGCCAGGTCCATCTCATGGCTGGTGGTGAACGAGATCGACGCCTGGTTCGTGGGCGGCCGACAGTTGCCCGCCGGAGAGAAGCCCAAATACGTGGTGCGAGTGGGGGTCCCGGCCGGTTCGATGAACGATGACAAACGCCGAGACATTGTGCGGCGGGTCACTCGGGTGCTCGCGGACGCCGACATCGATCCGGGACGGTTCACCCAAGCCACCACTGCGTGGGTCCACATCAACGAGATTCCGGAGGGCAACTGGGGGGCAGGCGGGGAGATCGTCCGCATCGAGGACATCGTGGCGTTGGTGGCTAACGGTTAGAAGGTGTCTTCCACCTCCTTCTGTGATCTTGGGCATCGGATATCGACGGCTCAGTTGGTGCGCTGGAGGACGAGGATTCTCGACTGGTCGTTCGCTCAAACGACAGCTCGGTCATCACCGCCGAGCCGAAGTCCTCTGGCCACCAGGTTCTGTCGCTGGTCGGCTCCGACGGCCACGGCCACGGCCGCGCCCGCTTCCTGCAGGCCTTCGAGGAGGCTGAGTACCGAAATTAGCGGTAGTGACCTGCGGCTTCTTCGCCCGTTAGCGGTCCGTGATGAGAGGGCCCAGGACGGCAGCCTTGTCGGGGTCTGCCACGAGCCCCACACCGGGATGAGATTGCTTGTTGGAGCGGTCTTGATTGAAGGTTGCTGTCGGGGTTAGCCGGCTGCGCGTTCCTTGCGCAGCGTGAGCATGTAGTCATCGCAGTCGACCTGGATCATGTGTCGTTTGCTGGTGACGTGCCGCTTGGCCAGGCCCTTCTCGTAGCGGTCGATCTCCGCGTTCATCGCGGTGCGCGCCGGAAGGGCGTAGTGGCCTTCGAGGTGGTCCGCGCGGCGATGGCCGCCGCGTCCGGGTCCCGGTCACCGGTGAGCTCGACGGTCTCGGCACCGAGTCCGGCCACGCACTTGAGGTCGTCGACTCCGCGGCCCACCCCGATGATCCGCCGCACGCCGAGCGTCTGGGCGTTCTGCACGGCGAGGCCGCCGGCCGCCCCGACGATCAGCAGTTTTCCGGCGTGCCGTGCAGCCCTACTCTGGGACGCTCCCCGGCCGCCGTCACCACTGCTGCCTTCATCGCTGCCTCCAGAGCTCGAGAGATCACGCGGCGGGCCGCCGCACGGGTACGCCGAAGACGCCCGCCGACAGCCCGGACAGCAATCGCGCCGCGATCAGCGGCCCGACGTCGTGGGCGACGAGGAACAGGACCGCGCTCAATCCGGCGCAGACCAGGCCGGGGAGCAGGGTGCGCCGTCGTCCGATCACGTCCGACGAGCACGAGCGCGGCTAGGACGCCGACCGCGTAGGCGGCGAAGACCACCGTCGTCGTGAGCATCGAGAAGCCCATCGCCCGCTGGTAGAGCGGGTACAGCGGAGTGGGCAGCGTGGTGCCGAGCATCGTCACCGCGAAGGCCGCCGCGACGATCCGGAACGCCGTTCGGCGCGATGTCACCTGTCGCGATCGAGCGACTGGACCGGCTCGCATACGACTCCTTGCTCGGCATGCCGCGGCGGCCATTCGGCAGACTATTTATGGCTACGTTGTAGCCGATATTGCCGGGCACGGTCAAGCCCCGCCATACTTGACGCGTGCCACGATCCCCGAACAGCCGCGACGCGACGTCGAGCGGCAGACGCGCGCCCGGCCGCCCACCGGTGCCCCGCGAGCAGATAGTCGCGGCGGCGCTGGCGATCCTCGACGAAGAAGGCGCCGACGCGCTCTCCCTGCGCGCCCTGGCCCAGCGACTGGAGTCGAGCACGGCGACGCTGTACCGCCACTTCGACAGCCGCGCGGACCTGCTCGCACAGGTGGTCGACCGCATCTTCGGCGAGATCGAAGTCGACCCGGGACAGGCGGCGACCTGGCAGGACGCGTGCGGCGCGCTGGCCACCGCGATGTTCCAGGTGCTGCGCAGGCACCGCAACGCGGCACCGCTGATCGGCGAGCACGTACCCGTCGGCCCCAACGCCCTGGTGCACCGCGAGCGCGCCCTGGCACTCCTGCTCGCCGCGGGGTTCTCGCCCGCACTGGCGGCACGGGCCTACACCACCCTGGCCCGGCACGTCCTCGGCTTCGCGATGCAACTGAACCAGGACGCCGCCGCCCAGCGCCGCGAGGACACCGACGTGTCCGCCCACCTGCACCGGCTGGACCCGGACCGGTTCCCCGCCACGGTCGCGGTCGCCGACGCGCTCCCGGTGGCCTTGGAGGACGAGTTCGAGTTCGGGTTGCGGCTGATCATCACGGGCCTGGAAGCGGCCCGGACCGGCGAAGCCCGCGACTGACCGGACCACACCCGGACCACCCGCTTGACCGCCGCTCGACATTACGGCTACGGTGTATCCGAAACTGGTTGTCGAGCTGTCAGAGACGTGCCGTGGAAACCCGAACCGTTCTGCGCGGCGGAGTCGTGCCGAGCATGGACCCGAACGTCGGCGAGTTCGACCGCGGCGACGTCCTGATCGAGAACGGCGCCATCGTCGAACTGGCCACGTCCGCCGATGGCTTGCTCCGGCGCTCCGGCGCCCGCTCGATCCTGCTCGCCTCCTTACGCGCGAACTGAACCCCACCGCCGCAGGGCGCTTCCGCAGCAGCTAATAACGGATACGGAGTAACCGAAATGGAGTTCACGGACGCGACGTCTCGGTTCGTCGACTTGGACGGCATGCGCGTGCACGTCCGGCGCGCCGGTACCGGGCCCACGCTCGTGTTGCTGCACGGCAGCGGCTCGTCGCTGCACGTCTTCGACGCCGTCACGGACCTGCTCGCGGACCGCTTCGATGTCGTGCGACCGGACCTGCCCGGCTTCGGGCTCACCGGACCACGGCCGGACCGCGACTACTCGATCGGCGCGTACGTGTCGTTCCTCGACCGGCTGCTCGAACCGCTCGTCCCCGGGCCGTTCGTGCTAGCCGGGCACTCCTTCGGCGGGCAGATCGCCTGGACCTACGCGCTCGCCCACCCGGACCGGCTCAGCGGACTCGTATTGATGAACGCGACCGGGTACCCGGACAAGGACGTCCCGCTCGCACTGCGCCTCGCCCGGATCCCGCCGCTGCGGCCGGTCCTGCGCCGCCTCGGCTCGCGCGCCGCGACCGCCCGCAACCTCGCCGGGCTGGTCGGACCGGGCGCCACCGTCGTCGGCGACGCCGTGGTCGACCGCGTACACACGCTGATGTCCCGGCCCGGCGCACGGGACGCGTTCATCGACTTCGCCAACACCAACCACCCCGACCGCTCGGCCGAGATCGCCACCATCCGGACACCGACCCTGGTGCTGAGCAGCGAACGCGTGTCGGGACAGCACTTCGGTCGGGACCTCCCCGACAGCCACGAGGTCATGCTGCCGGGAGTCGGACACCTCATGCCCCTCGAAGCACCCGCCGAGGTGAGCCGGGCGATCACCGCCTTCACCGCCGGCCTCGCCCAGAAGGAGGCCTGATGCGGTACTTCGTCGCGCCCGGCGAGACCGACCACCTCGGTCCCGGCACACGCGCCGGACGGCGTGGCGACTTCGCCACGCTCTCCGACGGCACCACCCACTACGAACTCGCGGGGCCCGGGGACGGGCCGGTGTTCGTCTTCGTCCCAGGCCTCACGATCCCGCTCGACTTCTGGGACGACGTCACCGCGGTGCTGCACGGGCGGGCTTTCCGCACGCTGACCTACAGCGCCTACGGGCGCGGGTACTCCGACCGGGTCCGCGGCCGGTACGGGCGCCCGCTGTTCGTCCGGCAACTCGACGACCTGGTCCGCCACCTCGGCCTGTCCGACGTCCACGTGGTCGGGTCCTCGATGGGCGCCCTGATCTCCCTCGCCTACGCCGGAAGCCCCGGCTCCCGCGCCGCATCGCTGACGGTGAGCGGCCCGGCCGGGCTGTCCGCCGAACGCAACCCCATCGCGCTGCTGCCAGACCCGCTCACCCCACTGGCCGGCAAGCACCTGCTGCGCCGCAACCTCCTGGCCCACCTCGGACGCAACGTACAGACCGCTGTGGACGCCGAGCGGCTGCGAACTCTGGTGCTGGACGGCTTCCGGTTCGAGGGCTCGATGTACGCGCTCACCTCCACCCTCAAGCACTTCCCATTCACCAACCAGGACGCGCTCTTCGACACCGCCACCGTCGGCCTGCCGCCGACCATGCTGGTCTGGGGCGCAAACGATCGGGTCACCCCCGCCACCGCCTTCGACCGCGCCGTCGAGCTGCTGCGACCCGTACGCGCCGAACACCTCCCCGACTGCGGGCACATGGTGTCCTTCGAACGCCCACGGCAGTTCGCCGACCTGCTCACCACCTTCGTCACAGAGCTCCAGACATGACCGACACCACCGACGTGCTCATCGTGGGCGCCGGACCGACCGGCCTCACCCTGGCCTGCGACCTGGCCCGCCGCGGCGTACGCCATCGCCTCGTCGACGCCGCCGACGGCGGCTTCCCCGGCTCCCGTGCCAAGGGCGTCCAGCCGCGCACGCTGGAGGTCTTCGACGACCTCGGCCTCCTCGACGACATCGTGGACCACTCGCGCACCTACCCCCTGCTCGGCATCCACGTCGGTCCGGTCACGCTGCCGTGGCGGATGATGGGCCGCCACAAGGTCACCGAGGACGTGCCCCACCCGGAAACCAGGCTCATCCCCCAGTACGACACCGACGCCTGCCTACGCCGCCGCCTGGCGGAACTCGGCGGCCGGGTGGAGTACGGCACGCGCCTGACCTCCCTGGTCGACCACGGCGACGGTGTCGCCGCGACCGTCACCGGGCCGGACGGCGAGCGGACGATCCGGGCCCGGTTCGTCGTCGGCGCGGACGGCGGCGCGAGCACCGTGCGCGTGCAGGCGGACATCCCCTTCGTCGGCCAGACCGACGAGAGCGACAAGATGATCGTCGCCGACGTCCTCGTCGACGGTCTGGCCCGCAACCGCTGGCACATCTGGCCGCGCAACGGCGGCCGGTTCCTGGCCTTGTGCCCGCTGCCCGGCGAGAAGTTCCAACTCATGCTGCGCCTCAAGCCCGGCGAAACCCCCGACCGCGATCCCGCCGCGATCAGCCGCCTGGTCCACGAAGCGTCCGGACGAGCCGGCCTGCGGGTCCGGGAGGTCTTCTGGTCCTCGATCTTCCGACCCAACGTCCGCCTCGTCGAGCGCTACCGCGCGGGCAACGCGTTCCTCGCCGGCGACGCGGCCCACGTGCACCCCCCCGCCGGAGCGCAAGGCCTGAACACCGGCGTCCAGGACGCCTACAACCTCGGCTGGAAACTCGCCCAGGTACTCGCCGGCGCACCGCAAGCACTCCTCGACAGCTACGAGGCCGAACGCCGCCCTGTCGCCGCCCGCGTGCTCGGCCTGTCCAGCGACCTCTACCAGAAAATCGGCGACCGCCCCCTCGCCGCCGCCACCCGCGGCGACGAGGAACGCCAACTCAAGCTGAACTACCGCGACAGCCCGCTCACCCACCAAGACACCACCGACACGACCGTCCAAGCCGGCGACCGCGCCCCGAACGCGAGGTACCGCGACACCAACGGACACACCGGCACCCTGTTCGACCGCTTCCGCGGCCCCCACTTCACCCTGCTGGCCATCGGCGACACCGCCACCGACGCATCCCGTTGGCCCACCACCGGCGCCAAGCTGCACGTCGTCGAAATCCCGGCCGACGCCGCGTCCAGCCTGACCACCATCTACGGCGTGACCGGACCCACCCAGATCCTCGTCCGCCCCGACGGCTACATCGCCCATATCGCCACCGCCAACCGGGCCACCGCCCTGACCCGCAGCGCACAAACCCTGGCACCGCCCTCCATCGGCTGACGAGCCGCTCAGGTGGGGCCTATAGCTTTCACGAGCTGCCGGTCACCTGGTGACCCAGCGCGATCACGGAACAGAGCAAGAGGAATCCATGAACACCTTCCACCCCGACCTCGCGCTGGCCCGCTTCATCCCCCGCATTTCCACCGGTCCCCGATCAGCACGCATCATGCGCAGGATAAGGCCGCGTCCGGCCCATCCCGGACCGGACGTGACAGTCAGGGAGCTGGTAGTGCCCGGACCGGCAGGCGCGCCGCCGGTGTCGCTCCGCGTGTTCCAGCCGGCCGGATTGGCCACGCCGGCTCCCGCACTGCTCTGGACACACGGAGGCGGGTTCATCTTCGGTGCCCCCGAGCTGGACGACCGGACGAACATCGCCTTCGCCCGCCGGCTCGGCATCACCGTCGCCGCCGTGCGCTATCGCCTGGCCCCGGCCAGTCCCGCGCCGGCCGCGGTCGAGGACGCCTACGCCGCGCTGCGCGGACTGACCGCCCACGCGGACGAACTGCACATCGACATCAGCCGCATCGCCATCGGCGGAGCCAGCGCCGGCGGGGGAATCACCGCCGCCCTCGCACTGCTCGCCCACGACCGCGCCGAGATCCGGCCCGTGTTCCAACTGCTCGTCTATCCGATGCTGGACGACCGCACGACGACCCGAGCCGACATCAACACCCGCGACCTGCGCCTGTGGACCGCCAAAAGCAACCGCTACGCCTGGTCTGCCTACCTGGGCGCCGCCGTCGCAGGCCCGGACGTCTCCCCGTACGCGGCCGCGGCCCGCCGCGAGGACCTGTCCGGCCTGCCACCGGCCTGGATCGGCGTCGGAACCCTCGACCTATTCCACGACGAAGACGTCGACTACGCCCGCCGGCTCAACGACAGTGGCGTTCCCTGCGAACTGCACATCGTTCCCGGCGCCTTCCACGCCTTCGACAAGGTACTCCACAAGGCCGAAATCTCCCGGACATTCTGGCAACGGCAGGCCAAGGCACTGGCCGACGCACTCGCCGGCTCACCGTGACACCGGCTGTAGCCGCATGCCCGTCAGCAGCCGCGGCTGGCGCGGCCGGCCGCCCCGACGAGCGCGCCGGCGAGGTGCCCGTCGCCTACGTGACGCCTCGCTCCCGGCGCCACGGCGACCGAGGACGACCTGCTCGGTCGGGCCGCCGACCGGGTACCCCAGCGCGCCGCCGCGCCGAAGGCCGTCACCGTGCTCGACGCGCTGCCCGTGACCGACGTCGGCAAGCCGTACAAGCTCGCGCTGCGCGCGACGCGACTCGCCGAGGAGCTCGCCCCGTTCGACGGGGTGACCGTCGACGCGGTGATCGAGGACGGAACCGTGCTCGCCACCGTCACCCTTCCGTCCGAAGTGGACGAAGCGAAGGTGACGGCCGCCCTCTCCCGCTACACCGTTACGCCGGCCCCGCCCTTTTGGTCACCGCCCTCGCCCCGGAGGCGGGGATCACCGCTCAGCTTGGCCATCCCTTTACCGCAAGGAAAGCGCATCCCGCCCGAGCACGCCCACCACACCGTCCGGCTTGGCCTTCCATTGAACGTCTTAGGGGTCTGGCGCTTCGAACCGGCCCGCACCGGGCCCCGGAACGCCGGCCACGTGCCGAAACCGTACCGAAGAGCATTCGGCGAGCAACCGAGGTCGAAAATCGAGAAACCCCAGCTCAGGATCCTGAACTGGGGTTTCCGTGCGGTGCGCCGCCAGGGACTCGAACTTCGGACCCGCTGATTAAGAGTCAGTGGCTCTCGTGTCGGGCGCTTACGCAAAGTGCCCGACGCGTCACTCCGTACAGAAATGTCCGTGCCAGGAATGTCCAAAAATGTCGCTTGGTGTTTCGGGGTGCCGTTAGCCGAAGAGCAACCATCGAGCAACCGACGACGTGATTGCGTGGCCTTGACCATTCCGATTTGATCGGATTTGGAGTATCGGTCTCGCCTAAAAGGCGTTCCCGGAAGTTCCCCTTGGTGATGACATTGTGTCCCCGGGACTGAAAGCAACAGATCCATCTTGCGCGGCTCTGACCCATGATCGAGAGTTGCGCCGACGGCCGTACAGACCCGTGGCGGGCCCGGCACCGGCCCGCATGGAGTGGTGTGTCGGCATGCGGGCCGGTGTGCGCGTGGGTCACTTCGCCTGGAAGCCGCCGTCGATGTTCAGGATCGCGCCGGCCACGAACGACGCCTTGTCGGACAGCAGCCAGTGGATGCCCTCGGCGATCTCCTGCGGCCGGCCCATGCGACCCATCGGGTGCATGGCGATGATGGTCTCCTCGTCGTACTGGCCGAGCGTGATGGCTCGCGCGATGATGTCGGTCTTGATCGCGCCGGGGGCCACCGCGTTCACGCGCACGCCCTGGGAGGAGTATTCAAGACCTGCGGTCTTGGTCAGACCGACGACCGCGTGCTTGGTGGCCGCATACGGACCGCTCCACGGGATGCCGTTGAGGCCCGCGATGGAGGCGAGGTTGACGATGGCGCCCCCGCGTCCGCTGGCGAGCATCTCCTTGATCTCGCGCTGCAGGCACAGAAACAGGCCCATCACGTTCGTCGACAGCATCTCCTGGAACTTCACCGGGTCCGCGTCGGCGATCGCCACCGTCTCGTGGGCCAGGCCGGCGTTGTTGACCGCGTAGTCCAGGCGGCCGTGCTCGGACAGGACGGAGTCGAACAGGGCAGTGACGCTCTCCGGCGAGTCCATGTCCGCGACCACGAACGACGCGCTGCCGCCGTCCTTGGTCAGCTCCATGACTGCCTGCTTGCCGACGTCCTCACGTCGCCCGCTCAGGACGACGTGCACACCATCCGCCACCAGCAGGTTCGCGGTCTCCTTGCCGATGCCGGTCGCGCCGCCGGTGATGACTGCAACCTTCTTGTCGCTGCTCATGATGGGGTTCCCCCTTGAGTGATCGCTGATCGCGCGTTCTGTCGGCTTCCGCTCGGCCATAACAGACGTGCCGCAGCAGGGCGAAGGACGGGTGCGTGCCGGAGCGATCTCGGACACGACCGCATTCCACGTGGCTGCGGAGGGTTTTTGCGTAAGTACGCCCGTTCATGTCAAAGTCTTCGAAAGCCGAGGCCCTGCGGTGCCAGGGCCGAGCCTCACTCTGGTATGCCGGGCCGATCGGGCACATCAGTCATTTGACGGTGAGTCACATCTGCCAGAATCGAAGGCAGGCGCGCTGCCCCTGACACGCTGAGCGGCTCTGATGCCCAAGCTCATCGAGACCCGCAACCATCAGAACTCTGGACAGGCGACTCACCGCCAGGGGTCTTCTGGTTCGCCGGGGAGCGCCATCCAGTCCCGCGCCGAGCCCCGCAACGTCACAGACGTCGCGAAACGACTCGTCGGACCCGATGCGGAGATCCTAATGGGAGGGGGCGCTCCGCATCCGAATCAAGACTCTGAGATGGAGCCCGTGCGCGCCAAGGCCGGACCAGCCCTGTGCGCACTCTGACCACCACGCGCCGTTCTGATCCGGCGGCGGTACTCGCGCGGGGACGCGCCGGTGACCCGCTTGAACGCGTTGCTCAGTGTGCTCTCCGAGCCGTACCCGACCATGCGGGCGATCGTCGCCACCGTGTCATCGCCACGGCGCAGGCGGTCGGTGGCCAGTTCGATCCGCCAGCAGGTCAGGTAGTCCAGCGGACTCTGCCCGACGGACTGCTTGAAGCGGGCCGCGAGTGTCGACCTGGACACCGCCGCGATCTCGGCCAGTTCCGCCACCGTCCAGGTGTGGGCCGGACGTGCGTGCATGGCCTGGAGCGCCGGGGCCACGATCGGGTCGGTGAGCCCGGCCAGCCAGCCGGACGCCGCGCTTGCCCCGGCGACGGCCAGGTGCAGGCGCAGCAGGTGGATCAGCATGATCAAGGCGAGGTGCTCAGTGACCAGTGTCGAGGCCAGCGACTGATCGCGCAGCTCCGCGTCGATCTGCTCAAGCGCCCAGCGTACGGTCGCGGCCTCGGTGGTGCGGCCGGGCACATGGATCACTGGCGGCAGCACGTCGAGCAGCAGTTCGCGCGCCCGCTCGCCGAAGTCGAACCGGCCGCCGATGAAGACCGCGTCCTCGCCGGTCCCCACCCGGGCAACGCCGTCGGTGGCCGACGCGAAGATCGGGCCGGCCGGGACCGGCCGCAGCCCTGGACGGCTGGCCATGGTGAAGGCGCGTGGCCGGGTGAGCAGGAAGCAGTCGCCCTCGGCCAGCTCGATCGGCTCCGGTACGCCGTCGACGCCGAGCAGGCAGCCGCCGCGGCGCACCGCGACGAACTTGACCGCCGATGGCGGCTCGTACGACAGCGCCCACTCACCGCCGGCCACCAGCCTGACGGACAGGCGGCTGGTCGTGCCGACGAGGGCGAGGATGTCTTCGAGGGGATCGGTTTGCTGGACGCTCACTCAACTATGTTGGACCATGGAGCATTCCAAGTCCAAACGCCGCTCCTTACCGTTGCTGTCATGACACGTATATCCACCCCGTTCAACGCCAAGACCACCGCCTACGAGATCCTCACCGGAGTCGACCTCACCGGGCGGCGGATCATCGTCACCGGCGGAGCCTCCGGGATCGGCCTGGAGACCGTACGGGCGCTGCGGGGTGCGGGGGCCGAGGTCACTGTCGCCACCCGCCACCCGACCGGCGGCCGGCGAGCCTTGGACCTGAGCGATCCCGGCTCGGTGCGCGCGTTCGTCGACGATTGGAGCGGGCCGGTGCACGTGATCGTGGCGAACGCCGGGATCATGGCTCTGCCTGCCCGCCAGGTCGCCGCCAACGGCTGGGAGTTGCAGCTGGCGACGAACTTTCTCGGGCACTTCGCACTGATCACCGGTCTGCGGGAGAACTTGCGGCAGGCCGGCGACGCGCGGGTTGTCATGGTGAGTTCGGGCGCTCAGCTGCGGGCCCCGTTCGACTTCGACGATCCGCATTTCGAGCGCCGCCCGTACGATCCGTGGGTCGCGTACGCGCAGTCGAAGACGGCCGACGTGCTGCTCGCGGTCGGCGCCGCCCGGCGTTGGGCCACCGACGGAATCACCGCGAACGCGCTCGAGCCCGGATACATCCACACCAACCTGCAGCGGCACCTCGACAAGGACACCATGCGAGCAGCGGGCGCGATGGACGACGAGGGGAACCTGGTGACCCCCGATTACTACAAGACCCCGGAGCAGGGTGCCGCCACCTCGGTGCTGCTCGCCGGGTCGCCGCTGCTGGACGGCGTGACGGGCCGGTTCTTCTCCTCTGAGAACCAGGAGGCCGAGGTGGTGCGGGGCGGTACGGGCGCGAGCGCGGGTGTGGCCACCTGGTCGGTGGACCCGGACGCCGCTGACCGTCTCTGGGCCTACGCGCTCACAGCGACAGCGGGCCACTGAACCGAAGCGTCGTCACCGGCACGTCCAGCCGCGCTCGCCGATCGCCTCCATCTCGGCACGCACCCCTCAAAGCGGCCGTCATATCGAATGAGAATTGGAGCCACCCTTCATGACTACTGTGATGCTTGTCCACGGCGCCTGGCACCAGCCGAGCAGTTGGGCGCGGCTTGAGGCCGAGTTGCACGCTCTCGGCTATGACACGCGCACGCCGGGGCTCCCGAGCGCCGGTGAACATCCCACCGCAGGCATGCATGATGACGCCGCCGTACTGGCCGCGGAACTGGCGTCGGTCGCAGGACCGGTCGTGCTGCTCGGGCACTCCTACGGGGGCATCCCGATCACCGAGGCCGCCGCCGGAGCGAGCAATGTTGATCGGCTGATCTACCTCGCCGCCTACATGCCGGACAAGGGACAGTCGATGTACGCCATCCACGGCCTCCCCGACCCCGAAGACACAAGCGGCCTGTTCCCGCTCGGCGACGAACCGCGTGTCTCGCTCTACGGCGATCTGCCCGACGCGGAGGCCGAGCAGGCGGTGAGCAAGCTGGTCAACCAGACCCTCCGATCGTTCGCGGAGAAGGTCGACGCAGCCGCCTGGCGGAGCGTTCCATCCACTTACATCATCACGGAGCAGGACAAGGCCATCCCCCCCGCACTGCAGGAGCAGATGGCGGCCCAAGCAGCCGAGATCCACCGGCTCCCCGGCGGTCATTCGCCGTTCCTGTCCCAGCCACGCCGGCTGGCCGCCCTCATCGACGAGATCGTACGGCGGGCCTGAACTCCCTGGCTCCCGGCCACCAGCGAGAAATTGCCGATACCTTTGCGCTCGTGGCATCATCCGCGCTGGTGAAAGGATGTGTTGGTGATGCCGAGTTTGAAAGGCGCGCCCGCCGGGTTGGTCAACCGGATCGGTGAGCGGGAAACTCTCCTCGGATTTCTCAATGCCGTTCGCGAGGGTAAGGGACGGGCCCTCGTCCTGAGCGGGGACGCGGGGCTCGGCAAGACAGCACTGCTCGACGATATGGCGGCCAGGGCGCGCGGATTCAGGGTGCTGCGGGTGTCGGGCATGCAGTCGGAGATGGAGCTGGCCTTCGCCGGGCTGCACCAACTGTGCGGCCCGCTGCTGGAGCGGGTGGAGGTGCTGCCCAAGCCGCAGCAGCTGGCCTTGCGGACCGCGTTCGGGTTGGCGGAGGGTCCGCCTCCTGCACGGTTCATGGTGGGGATGGCCGTCCTCAGCCTCCTGTCGGAGGTCTCCAGGGAGCAGCCGCTGCTCTGCGTGGCAGATGATCTGCACTGGCTGGACCGGGCGTCGGCGCAGGCACTCGGCTTCGTCGCGCGCAGGCTCGGGGCCGACCCGATCGGCATGGTGTTCGGGGCGCGAACTCCGACCGACGAGGTGGCCGGAGTTCCTGAGCTGCGCATCGACGGGCTGGCCGATCAGCACGCGCACGAACTGCTGGCCACCGCGCTGACCGGGCCGCTCGACCTGCGGGTACGGGATCAGATCGTGGCCGAGACACGGGGCAATCCGCTGGCGTTGTTGGAGCTGCCGCGGACGATGTCCAGGGAGGAACTGGCCGGCGGATTCGGATTTCCTGGAACGGCTCCGCTGTCGGGACGGATCGAGGAGAGTTTCGCCCGGCAGCTGGATGCGCTGCCCGGTGACACCAGGCTGCTGATCTGCCTGGCTTCGGCCGAGCCCTCGGGCGAGGCGAAGCTGATCTGGCGGGCCGCGGGCCTCCTCGGGATCTCGCACGTGGCGGCCCGGCCCGCGACGGAGTCGGGACTCGCCGACTTCGGGCATCGGATCAGCTTCCGGCATCCGCTGCTCCGAAGGGCCGCCTACCGGTCGGCGACGGCCGAACAGCGGCGTGCCGTCCATCGAGCGCTGGCGGAGTCGACCGATCCGGTCGCCGATCCGGATCGCCGGGCATGGCACCGAGCGCAGTCCACGGACGGGCCGGACGAAGACGCCGCGGCCGACCTCGAACGCTCCGCGAGCAGGGCTCAAGCCCGTGGCGGACCCAACGCGGCGGCAGCGTTCCTGGAGCAGGCCGCCGCCCTGACCGTCGACCCGGCGCGCCGGAGCGACCGCATGCTCGCCGCCGCGCAGGCCAACCTGCAGGCCGGCTCCTACGATCGCGTACTCGAACTGCTCGCGATCGTGCAGGCGGAACCGCTGACGGAGCTGCAGAGTGCCCGCGCGGACTTGCTGCGCGGAAATGTCGCCTTCACCTCCGGACTGGGCAAGGATGCCCCGCCACTGCTGCTGAAGGCGGCCAAGCGACTTGAACCGCTCGACCTCGACCTGGCTCGCGAGACCTATTTGAAAGCGTGGATGGCCGCGATGTTCGCGGGTGACCTCGCGAACGGCGGAAGCCTGGCGGACGTGTCCCAGGCGGCCCGCCGCCTGCCGGTGTCGGCACACCCGGATGAGGCCGAACTCGTCCTCGACGCGCTGGCGCGAGTGATCGTGGAGGGCCCGGCCGCCGCGGCACCGGTCCTGCGCAGAGCGGTGAGCGCGATCGTCGACGCCTCCCTCACCCCCGACGAGGTACTGCGCTGGGGCTGGTTCGCGCACGCCGCCGCCATCGGCAGCTGGGACTTCACCAACTGGCGCTTCCTGCTCGATCGGGAGCTGAAGGTGCTGAGGACGGTGGGCGCGTTCGACCTGATGCCCATCGTGCTGGCCACGCTGGGGACCGTGACCACCTGGTCAGGCGAGTTCGCGACGTCCGCGGCCATGTTCGCCGAGGCCGAGACGATCTGCGAGGCGACCGGGGCGCCCGCGGCCGCCTTCGGCCCGACGATGCTCGCCTGCCTGCGCGGCGACGAGGAGAAGGCCGTCCCGCTCCTCCGCTCGATGATCGCCGAGACGCAGGTGACCGGTCAGGGATTGAGCGTGACGTACGCGAACTGGGTGGCAGCGGTTCTCTACAACGGGCTCGGCCGCTACCAGGAGGCACTGGCCGCCGCCGTCGAGTCGAGCGAGAGTTCCTCCGACTTGTTCGTCGCTCTGTGGTCGCTGCCCGAACTGGTCGAAGCCGCCGCCCGTACCGGGGACGTCGGGGCCGCCGAAGCGGCCCTCGCCCGGCTGGCCGAGTCGACGACGGCCGGCGGTACAGATGTGGGGCTCGGCCTGGAAGCCCGTTCGCGCGCGCTGCTCAGCGCCGGAGACGTCGCCGAGCGGCACTATGTGGAGGCCGTCGACCGGCTCGGCCGGACCCCGCTGCGGCCCGAGTTGGGCCGGGCGCACCTGCTCTACGGCGAGTGGCTTCGCCGGGACAACCGCCGCGTGGACGCCCGGCGACACTTGAAGATCGCTCACGAGATGTTCACCGATCTGGGGATGAGGGCGTTCGCCGAACGCACCCGCCGCGAACTGCTGGCGACAGGCGAACGGGTCCGGCAAAGCGCGGTGGAGAGCGAGAGCGCCCTCACAGCTCAGGAAACGTTGATCGTACGCCTCGCGTCCGAAGGCCTCACGAATCCGGAGATCGGCGCTCAGCTGTTCCTCAGCGCTCGCACCGTCGAGTGGCACCTGCGGAAGGTCTACGGAAAACTCGGCATCACCTCCCGCCGCCAGCTCGCCGCCGCCCTGAACCAGAACGGCGATCTGCCGGACCGCTAGATCCGAAACTCACCCTGCCGGTTCGCACCCAGGCTCTCGGGTGTGGCACCGGGCGCAACGGTTGGATGTGTCGGTCTCTCGGTGTGGTCAGAGCCGGTTCTCGGCCTGGAACATCCAGCTCTGTTTCTCCAGTTCGGCCGTCAGGCCGATCAGCAGGTCCTCGGTGACGGCGTCCACCGAGGAGATCTCGCCGATGCGTGCCCGTACACCGTCGATGACTGCGGAGAACGTCAGCACCAGGGCCTCGATGACGTCCGCGTCCCTCGCCCAGCCTGGTGGGAAGGTGGGCACACCGCTGGTGCCGGCGATCGTGGCGGCCCGCCCGTCCGGGCTGATCCCCAGCGCGGCGGCGCGTTCGGCCACCGTGTCGGCGTAGTCGCGTGCGGTGGTGACGACCTCGTCGAGTTGGAGGTGGAGGGAACGGAAACGCGCGCCGTACAGGTTCCAGTGCGCCTGCTTGGCCATCAGGGACAGGTCCAGCAGGTCGACGAGGGTCGCCTGCAGGGCGGCTCCCACTGCCCGGCTGTCCTGCTCCGGCAGCGGGCCGGTGATGATGGTCATGGTGTCAGACCCGCGCCGTCGTGGTCAGACTCGTGGTGAAGAAGTCAGTGAGCCTGTCGACCGCGAGGTCGATGTACTCCTTCTTGTCGTAGAGGTCAACGTGGCTGGCCTCTTTGATCCAGTAGATCTCCTTGGGGCCGACGGCGCGCTGGTGCGCCTCGATGGCCATCCAGGCCGTGACGGCGCGCTCACCGATGATCTGGAGAAGGGGTCGACTGCCGATCAAGGGGACGGCGTGGAAGGCGTCGCTGGAGGCCATCTTGTCGATGCTCTCCCAGGCCAGCGTTTTAGCGGAACGTTCGTGTTCGCCGCGCGGGGTGCAGTAGTACTCGAAGCCCTCGATGCCGTGCGCGCCGCCGAGCGCGCCGGCCTGTTCGGCAGTGTCGGGAAACTGTGGCCACAGCTCTGACGCGGTGGTCGCCGCCGGTGGCGGCCAGCGAGTAGCCGCCGGAGGCGCAGATGCCGAGCAGGCCGATCCGCTCCGGCACGACCTCGTCAAGTGTGGTGAGGTAGGAGACGGCCGCCTTGAAATCCTCCACCCGTTGTGCGGGATCCTCCAGGCCGCGGGGCAGCCCGTCGGATTCGCCCTGGTACGCGGCGTCGAAGGCCAGGGTGATGAATCCACGCTCGGCCATCAGCTGTGCGTACGTGCCAGAAGTCTGCTCCTTTACTCCGGTGCCGGGATGGCCGACGACGAGCGCAGGCCACGGCCCTGCTGCCGGGGTGTCGGGGGTGTACAGATGCGCGGCGATGCGGATGCCGCCGCTGAGGAAAGCGACGTCGATCCTGGCCATGAGATCTCTCAGCTCCTTCGAATGGCTTGCGTCCTTTGCGCACCCACTGTGCTCCGCGGTGCCACGACCGACATCAGTCAGATGACGGCGTTTCCCGCGCGTCGGTGATCCGGACACGGTGTCCGGCGGGTCGAGGGTCACAAGTCCGGAGACGCGTAGCAGAGGACGAAGTCGTGCCCGCCGTCGGGGTCGGGTGGAGGAGCCGCTGGGTGGGTGGCGATCGTGGCCTCCAGCCGGACTCGCTCGGGGAGACGGGTGAAGCGACCGAAGCTGTTGAAGGCGGCCATGTGGTGGGCGTACCAGACGGGCCAGTCGGAACCGAGGTCCGGGCCGGAGTCGGAGACGTGGGCCTCAGCGGCGCGGCGCAGGGCGTCGGCCAGGTCGTGAACGGAGTCGAAGATCACTTTCATGGGGGCTCCAGTCAGGCGCGGGTGAGAGGGTCGGTGTGGAGGCCGTCCGGGGTGCGAAAGACGTCGGCGCGGTGGCGGTGGCGGGCGGTGCTCCGGCAGCGGGTGGCGACCCGGACGGGCCAGGCGTCCGCCCGGAGACGGGGACGCTCCAGGGGAGCGCCGCATCTCGTGCAGCGGGTTTCGGCAGCGACCGTCTCGTAGACGGTCTCGATCAGCCATTTCTCCGCGGGTCCTGGAGGCTCGTACCAGTGCTGTTCGGTCCCGTGCCAGCCGGTCGGGTCGAAGCCTACGGTCAGGTAGGCCATGAGGCTCCATGGCAGGAAGAACCATTCCATGTTCGGGCTCGCTTTTCTGACGCGGCATCAGCGCCCGCTGCGCAGGGGTACGGCGGTGTCCCGGTAGGTCTCGAGAAGGCGGAGCCAGACCTCGCTGATCGTCGGGAAGGGCGGGACGGCGTGCCAGAGGCGGTCCAGCGGGATCTCGCCGGTGATGGCGAACGTCGCGGACTGGAGGAGTTCGGCGACGCCACGGCCGACGAAGGTCGCGCCCACGATGGTGCCACTGGCGGGGTCGAGCAGGATGCGGGCGTGGCCCCGATAGCCTGGGCTGTGCTGGTGGGCGCCTGCGACGAGGCCGAGGTCGTAGTCGACGATGTCGACATCCCTGCCCGTACGCTCGGCGTCGGCGGCGGTGAGGCCGACGAAGGCGATCTCGGGGTCGGTGAAGAGGACCTGGGGGACGGCGACATGGTCGGCGGTTCCGCTGTGGCGGCTCCACGGGCTGTAGTCGAGGGGATGGTTGCGTGCGCGGTCGGCGATGACCGTACCGGCGATCCTCGCTTGGTATTTGCCCTGGTGAGTGAGCAGAGCGCGCTGGTTGACGTCGCCCACGGCATACAGCCAATCGCCGGTGACGCCTGACACGGTGTAGGTGTCGTCGCTCGGCAGCCAGGTACCGGGGCGCAGGCCGACGGTCTCCAGGCCGAGATCGTCGGTGCGGGGAGCGCGGCCGGTCGCCAGCAGGAGTTCATCGGCGTGAAGCACCTGTCCGTCGGACAACGTGAGGCGGATGTCAGTGGCACGGGTCGCGGCGGTGACGGTCGTGTCGAGCCGCAGGTCCACGCCCGAGGCATGGAGCGCGTCGGTGACCAGGTCGGCGGCGAAACGTTCCATCCGGGGAAGCAGCCCGGATTCCCGGACGAGGAGGGTGACCTGCGAGCCGAGGGCTTGCCAGGCGGTGGCCATCTCAACGGCGACGACTCCCCCGCCTACGATGGCCAGCCGTGGCGGGACCCGGGTGGCGCTGGTGGCTTCACGGCTGGTCCAGGGCCGCAGGGCGGCGAGGTCCGGCAGCGGCGGGAGGGCGGCTCGGGTTCCTGTGCATACGGCCACGGCGTGCCGGGCCGACAACCGCAGGATCGCGCCGTCGGCACCGGTCACCTCCACGATCCGTGGCCCGGACAGCCGTCCGTGCCCGCGGACCAGAGTGATGCCCGCCCGCTCCAGCCATTGCGCCTGAGGCTGGTCGTTCCAGCCGCCGGACATTCGGTCGCGATGCCGCAGGACGGCTTCGACGTCCAGCGGGCCAGGGTCGATGCCGGGCATGCCGCGTGCCTCGGCGTGCAGCAGTACCGGTCGTAGCAGCGCTTTGCTGGGTTCGCATGCCCAGTAGGAGCATTCTCCGCCGACCAGTTCGGCTTCCACGACGACGGTGTTCAGCCCGGCGGCGGCCGTCCGGTCGGCGACGTTCTCGCCGACCGGTCCGGCGCCGATGACGACGACGTCGAAAATGCGCACAGGATCTCCAAAAGTGGACGGGGAAGGCGGTGGTCCGCCCTTCCATGACGTTCCTCAGCGGGCGGCGCGGCAGCGGCCATCAGCGCTGCACGCCGGGCGGGACGTCAGCGGCGAACTGGCCGTGGAGAAGTTGTTCATGGAGTTCGCCTTCCGAGTAAGCGGTGCGGACGCTCCCACCTTCGGCTGTGACCCGGCCGCGCACATCCGTCATCTGACGGTGACTCAGACGATCGCCAGAACGACCGGGCGTCAGATTGTGCGCGCCCGTGCCCCCCGGGGAGCAGCCCAGGGACACTCCCTGGGGCTCCGAGGGCTCCTGCTGGGCAAAGCTGATCACCAGGCAGGCCAGGGAGGAGAACGGGAGATAGCGATGGCGATCATCGGTAGGGATCGTGAACAAGCGGAAATCTCCGGAATGGTGAAGTCCACTGCCGGCCGGGTGCTCGTCGTGCGGGGCGAGGCAGGAGTGGGCAAGAGTGCTCTGCTCGAGGAAGCGACGGAGCTGGCCGTCCGGGACGGCCACCTCGTGAGCCGGATCACCGGGGTCGAGGTCGAGTCCGAACTGCCCTATTCCGGGCTGCACCAGTTGCTCTACCAATTGCTCCCGCTGCACGACGACAGCCGCGCGGTGCTCGACGCGGTCGCCGGGCGGCAAGCCGACGACTTTCCCTCGTTGATGACGCTCGGCATCGCGGTGCTCGAACTGCTGTCGGACATCGCCACGCGACGTCCTCTGCTGGTGATCCTCGATGACGGCCACTGGCTCGACGATTTCAGCGCCGACGTCTTCGGCTTCGTCGGACGCCGAATCGGGAGCGTCCCTGTGAAGCTGTTGGTCGCCGTACGGGACGAGGTCGTCTCCCGGTTCGACATGGCGGTGCTGCCCGAGCTGCCGGTCGGCCCGCTCACCGACGAGAACGCGGTGCGCCTGCTCGACCAGCACCACCCCGCCCTGGACGAGCGGGTGCGCCGATGGGTGCTGGACCAGGCCCTCGGCAATCCCCTCGCGCTGCTGGAACTACCGTCCCAGGCCGGGGACGCGGGTCTCCCGCGCAGACTGCACCACCTGTACGGCTCCCGCATCGCCGCGCTCAGCGACCCGGCCCGCGCGGAGCTGTTGATGGGCGCGCTCGACGGTGTCGGGACCCGGCCGGGCGACGGCGGGTCGAAACCGCGCCACCGGATGCGGAACGTCGACGAGGCGGTGGCGTGCGGACTGCTGGACGCCGAACCGATCACCGGGGACGTCACCTTCCGGCACCCGCTGGTTCGGTCGAGTGTCGTACAGATGGCGACCCCCGAGCAGTGCCGGGCGGCGCATCGCGCGCTCGCGGACGTCCACCGGGACGACCTCGAACGACGTGCGATACATCTGGCCGCGGCCTGTGTCGCGCCCGACGAGGAGATCGCCCGTGCCCTGGAGGCCGCGGCCGATTCGGCGATCCGCCGTGGCGGCGCCATCACCGCCGTCGGCTGGCTGACCCGTGCCGCCGAGCTGAGCGAGGACGCCGCGGAACGGGCCCGGCGCCTCAGCTACGCGACGTTCCTGTCCGGATACGCGGCCCGGCCCGGCACCGAGCTTTCCCCGGTTCCTCTCACCTCCGGGCCGGACGCGACCGTCAACGCCATCCACCGGGCGTTCTTCGAGGACGGTGACGTGCGCTCCGCCCACCGACAGGTGATGACGGCGATCGACAGCCTGGACGGCGAGCCCTCCGAGACCCTCACCCGCCTGCAAGTTCTCCTGCTCGCCATCGACCAATACGCCGCCGACCCCGTTCTGTGGAACGAGGCTCACAAGAAACTCGCGTCCCTCGGCGACCCCGTCACCGAGCAGATCCAGATCTACAGCAACACCTGGAGCGACGTGGTCCTGCACGGGCGCGGCTGGGCCGGACCCCTGGAGCGGATCGCGGCGAACCTGCCCGACCGGGAGCCCTGGGATGTCACCCGCCTGGCCACCGCCGCCTACCACCTCGACCTCGTCAGTCAGTACCGGCCTCATCTGGAACGCGTCGTGGACCGCGAACTGGCGACGGGCACGATGTTCAGCGGCATCCTCATGCTGATCATGATCATGCTGGATCAAATGGGGTCCGGCGACTGGGACGCCGCCGTACAGACTGGACAGCGGGCTCTGGCCCTGGAGATAGAGCACGGCAGTCACCTGCTCGCCCATCAGACCCGCGCCCAGCTGGCGCAGCTCGCGGCGCTGCGCGGCCAGATCGCCCAGGCCCTGGAGACGCGGGCGGAGATCGACGCCTGGGCCAGGCCCCGCGGGATCGGTTACATCACCGGCCTCGCCGACTCCATCGCCGTGACGGCCGCGTTGAGCGCGGGCGACTACGAGGCCGCGTACCGCCACGCCGTCCACATCACGACACCGGGTACGTTCCGGCCCTACTGCGGCCAGGCATCACGGACCCTCCTCGACCTCATCGAGGCGGCCCTGCACACCGGCCGCACCGAACAGGCTCGCCGCCACGCCCTCGCCGCCCGCGACGCTGGCTTCGCCGACCTCTCCCCGCGCCTCGCCCTGACCTGCTACGGGGCGCTCGGGATGACCGCGGGCTCCGAGAGGGAGGCCGCCGAAATGTTCGCGCGGGCCGCATCCCATCCGGCGGCCGCGCGGTTCCCGTTCGAAACGGCACGGATCCAGCTGGCCCATGGGATCCGCCTGCGCCACACCCGCGAACGCACCGCCGCCCAGACGCTCCTCACGCACGCCGCCGAGACCTTCGAACGGCTCGGCGCCGCCGCATGGGCCGAGCGGGCCGGCACCGAACTGCGGATCATCGGAGCAGCAGCGCAGGTCTCCACCCCGGACACGTCGCTGACCTGGCAGGAACGACGAATCGCCGACCTCGCCGCCAGCGGCCTCACCAACAAGCAGATCGGCGCACGGCTACGCCTGTCACCGCGTACCGTCAGCTCCCATCTGTACCGGATCTTCCCCAAACTGGGTGTCACCACCCGCGCGGCCCTCCGAGACGCCATGAACCGCCCCGGCCGTGTCACGGCGTCGGTGGACTGATGTGCCGGAGCGCGACCTCGGGCCAGGGGCGACATGGCGTGTACGGACGTTCAGCTCTTCACGAACTCCAGCAGTTCTCGGTTGAACGCCTCCTCAAACGCGCCGACCAGACCGTGCGGGGCTTGCGGGACGACCTTCAACGTCGCCTGCGGCAGCAGCTCGACCGTCTTGAGCGCCGACGCCGCGATCGGCACGATCTGGTCGTCCTCACCGTGCACGACCAGCACCGGGATGTCGATCTTCGGCAGCTCGGCGGTGAAGTCCGTCTCGGAGAACTGCTTGACGCAGTCCAGCGCCGCCGGCAACCCCGCGGCCATGCCCTGGAGCCAGAACTCCCGGCGCTTGCCCTCCGACACGCTCGCGCCGGGGCGGTTGAACCCGTAGAACGCCTCGCTCAGGTCGTAGTAGAACTGCGACCGATCCGCCGCCACACCCGCTCGGATCCCGTCGAACAGGTCCATCGGGGTGCCCTCGGGGTTGGCGGCCGTCTTGAGCAGCAGTGGCGGCACGGCACCGAGCAGGACCGCCTTGGCCACCCGTCCAGCGCCGTGACGGCTCAGATAGCGCACCACCTCGCCGCCGCCGGTCGAGTGGCCGACCAGGACGGCGTCGCGAACATCCAGCTGCTCCAGCAGGTCGGCGAGGTCGTCGGCGTACTGATCCATGGTGTTCCCGCCCCATGTCTGGGTGGACCGGCCCGGCCGTGCCCTCGGCGGTCGTGGGTGATCGCTCGGAACCCGTGAGTGGCGATCAGATGGGCCTGGCCATCCCAGGCGTCGGCGTTCAACGGCCAGCCGTGGGAGAAGACGACGGGGCGGCCGGAACCCCAGTCCTTGTAGAACTTCTGTGTCCCGTCCTTGAAGGTGATGAACGGCATGATCGGTCACCTTTCGCTCGTATGGAGTGACCGGACGTTGCTCGGCCTCCCCGATCCTGGCCTCGGCCCGCACGCCGCCGCGTCGGTCAAACGACTGTCGAACCCGACTCCCCGACCGGCGTCAGATGACTCCACGTGGACCGCCGGACTCCAATCACGCCCGCATACGAACGGTTGACGATGCGTATACGCACAACAGCGCCGCTCAGGGGTGGTGCGCCGCCCGGCGAGGGCCGTCTGGGAGGCCCGTTCGCAGCCTGCGCGGACACGGGTGCATACGCGTCGTCAACGTTTCCCGTACGACCCGCGCCTAGGGTCGTACGCATGTCAAATCACCCAATATCCGGGGTCAGCCGAGATACGACCGCCATCACAAATCTGATCGCCAAGTATGCCGAACTGGTCGACACCGGAGACTTCGTCGGGGTTGGCAAACTGTTTGCCGACGGGGTGTTCGTCGGCAGTGGCGCACCGGTCCTTGGCCGGGAGGCCGTCGAGAAGATGCTCCGCGACACCGTGATCCTCTACGAGGACGGCACGCCGCGCACCCACCACGTCACGACCAACCTCGCCGTCGACATTGATGAGGAGGCAGGAACCGCCGCTGCGCGTTCCTACGTCACCGTGTTTCAGTCCCTGCCCGATTTTCCGCTGCAGCCCGTTGCCGCGGGACGCTACAGCGACCGTTTCAAGCGCCACGACGGACGCTGGCGGTTCGCGGAACGCCATGTCCGGATCCACCTGGTCGGCGATGCCAGCCGCCATTTGCGCTCCTAGCCTCCTCCAGGAAACGGCATCAGGTAGTGCTGCGCACCCATGCCTTCGTCACCACCTTGACAGGTGATGAACAGAGATGCCAGCATCGTCACCAGTTAAATAGGTGACGCCCACAAATGGGTGCTCATCCGGAAGGGAAAGGGAACAACCATGGCTGCCAGCTACACCGCCGTCGTCACCGTGACAGGAGAGGGCCGCAACGGAGGCCACGTCTCGGCCGCCGACGGGCTCCTCGACACCAAGCTCGCCATCCCCAAGGAGTTCGGCGGGGCCGGGGACGCCACCAACCCCGAGCAGCTCTTCGCCGCCGGCTGGGGCGCCTGCTTCCTCGGCGCGGTGAGAAGGGCGGCCGCGGCACGCAAGGTGCGGCTCACCAGCACGAGCATCACGGTTGAGTCGACACTGAACCACGGCGACGACGGCGAGTTCGGCCTCGCCGCCGTGCTCAACCTCGAACTGGGCGGCGTGGACCAGCAGACCGCCGAGGAACTCGGCGCGGCCGCCCACCAGATCTGCCCTTACTCCAAGGCCACCCGCGGCAACATTCCGGTCACCATCCGGGCGACCGCCGCTGCCTGACCCGCCGCCGCCTGACCCGCCGCCCCGCGGGCTTCATCACGGAAGGGAGCCGAACTCGTGAAAGTTCTGTCGGTAGCCGTGCTCGTGCTGGCCGTCGCCCTCGCCTGCTTCGCTCAGGTTTGGTGAAACGAAGGCGGGCGATGCCCGTGTGTCGCCCATGGACATCAGCCGAGCTAGGGAGGGGGCAGACCTGTGCCGCTGTTCGGGCGGGAAGCCGAGCTGCGGGCTCTGGCCGGGCTCATCGGCCACCCCGGAGACGGCAGCGGCGTGCTCCTTCGGGGGGAGGCGGGAATCGGGAAGTCCGCCCTGGTGAAGGAGGCCGTCGCCGTGGCGAGGGCTGCGGATGTGCGCGTGCTGACGGCGACCGGCGTCGCGCCCGAGCAGCACCTCGCCTACGCCGGGTTGCAGCAATTGTTGTACCCGATCCCGGCGGGCCTGAGCGCACTGCCTGCGCCGCAGCGTGACGCCCTGGCCTGCGCATTGGGCCTCGCGGAAACGGCCGCGCCCAGCGTCTACCTGGTGGGGCTCGCCACGCTGAGCCTGCTGGCCGAGGCGGCAGCTGTACGGCCGGTGCTGGTCGTCGCCGACGACGTGCACTGGCTCGATCGCGCCAGCGCCGACGTCCTCGCCTTCGTGGCGCGCAGGATCGAGTGCGAGCCCGTCCTCATGATCGCGACACTCCGGGACGGCGAACCCTCGCACCTGCAGGACGCCGGGCTGACCCCGATGCCCCTCGACCGGCTCTCCCACGAGGCCGCCACCGAGCTCCTGGACTCGATCTCTCCCGGCCTTTCTCCAGAGGTCCGGGCGCGGCTGCTGGCGGAGGCCGCAGGAAACCCGCTGGCGCTGACCGAGCTGCCCGCGACCCTTTTGGCCGTCGATCCCCCGGGCGCGGTGCTGCCGCTGAGCGCGCGTCTTGAGCGGGCCTTCATCGCCCGGGTCACCGGCCTTCCCGCTCCGGCCCGCACCGCCCTGCTGGTCGCGGCGCTCGGTCAGCGCGATTCAGTCGCGGAGACGCTCGCGGCCACCAGCCTGATCCTGGGGTCGGCGGCCGAGCCGGAGATCCTCGCGCCGGCAGCCGAGGTCGCTTTGATCGAGCTGGCCATCGACGCGGTGGCGTTCCGTCACCCTCTGGTGCGCTCGGCCGTCGCGGCGGCTTCGACGTTCGCCGAACGCCGGCAGGCCCACCTGGCTCTCGCCGAGACGCTGCATGACCAGCCTGACCGGCGGGCCTGGCACCAGGCCGCCGCGACGCCAGGAGCCGACGAGAAGGTGGCGGACGCGCTGGACCGCACGGCCGACCGGGCCCGGCACCGGGGCGGGGTCGCCGCCGCGATCGCGGCGCTGGAGCAGGCGGCCCGGCTGAGCGAGGGGCGGGGCAGGAAGGCGTTCAGGTTGCTGAGCGCGGCCGAGCTCGCGGTCGAGTCCGGCAGCCGCGCGACCGCCGAGCGTCTGGTGCGCGACGCGCAGGCGCTCGGCCTCCCGCCGCACGGCCGGGCCACCGCCGCCTGGCTGCTCAGCGGCTTCGAGGACGGCGTGCGCGAGGACGTCTCCCGCGTGGCTGAGCTGGGCGGGCTTGCCGCGTCGGTGGCCGCCGACGGGGAGGTGGAGCCGGCGGTCAGGATCCTGTGGGGCGCCGCCATGCGCTGCTTCTGGTCCGAACCGGGTACGTCCGCGCGCCGCGCGCTGCTGGAGGTGGCCGACCGGCTGCCCGTCCCCGCCGACGACCCGCGCATGGTCGCGATCACGGCGTACGTCGCGCCGTTCGAGCGAGGCGACCTCACGCTCGTACGGCTGCGCGCGTTGGCCGGAGCGGCAGGGACCGCCCCGGAGATCGATCGCTACCTGGGCAGCGCGGCCCTGCAGGTCGGGGCGTTCGACCTGGCCGCCCACTTCGCCACGGCGGCCGTGCCCGGCCTGCGCGCCCAGGGGAGGCTCGGGCTGCTCCCCCGGGCACTGGCCGTCCAGGCCTGGAGCCAGGCCCGGCTCGGCGACCTGGCCACGGCTCTCCCGGTAGCGGCGGAGGCGGCCAAGCTCGCCCAGGAGACCGGGCAGCCGTTCATATACGGGCTGGCCACGGCCGTCCAGGCGGAGATCGCCGCCTTGACGGGCGACCACGGCCGGGCCGCGGCGCTCGCCGACGAGGCCGAACGGGTCGCACTTCCCGCCGGTGCCCGTCCGGTCCTGGCGACCGTCCAGCTCGCACGCGGGCTCACGGCCTTGGGCGAGGAGCGCTTCGACGACGCGTTCGCCGCCCTGAGCAGGATGCTCGACCCCGCCGACCCCGCCTACCAGCTGGCCCTTCGTACGTACTGTCTAGCCGAGCTCACCGAGGCCGCCGTTCGTGCCGGCCGCAGCGACGCCATGCGCGACCTCCTGCGCGAGCTGGATCCGCTGGCCGCGTCGACGCCGTCACCGGCCCTGCACATCGGGCTGCGCTACGCGCGCGCGGTGCTCGCCCCGAACGAGGAGGCGGAGAGGCTGTTCACGGCCGCGCTGCGGGCGGATCTGACCGGTTGGCCCGCCGAACGCGGACGCCTGCGACTGGCGTTCGGCGAGTGGTTGCGTCGGCGGCGCCGGGCCGTGGAATCCCGGGCACATCTGCGCGCGGCCAGGGAGACCTTCGACGCGCTCGGCATGGCCGCGTGGAGCGAGCGTGCCCGACGGGAGCTGCGCGGTGCGGGAGAATCCAGCCCGAATCGGAACCCGGACGCGCGGGACAGGCTCACCCCGCACGAGCTGAACATCGCGCACCTGGCCGCTGAGGGGCTGACGAACCGGGAGATCGGGCAACGTCTGTACCTTTCCCACCGCACGGTCGGCACCCACCTGCACCGGATCTTCCCCAAGCTGGGGGTCAGCTCCCGGGCCGATCTCGCCCGCGTCCTCAAGACGGAGTGATGCTGACCGTCAACTGACTGATGTGCCGGGTTCCAGCCGGGGACGACAGTGGGACCTCATCGCGACAGCCGAGCGAGAGGAACCTCATGAAACGTCTTTTGATCATGTTCGCGGCAGGAGTGCCGCTGGTGGCCGCGTGCCTGCCCACAGCGGCCTCGGCCACCGTGGCAGGTTTCGCCACCGCCCCCTTCACCTGCTCGTCCGTCTCCGTGAATGCCCCGGCGGGCACAGCGGTGGAGTCCGTGACGACGGTGAGCAAGGAGGCGGGCACCCTCAGCATCCCTCCGGTGCCCCCGTTCACCGAGGTCACGGAGATCCCGAACGTGCCCGCCCATTGCGAGGTCACGGTCACGATCACTCATCCGGGCGTCGGCGACCACGCCAAGGTGCAGGTCTGGCTGCCCGAGACGGGCTGGAGCAGCCGGTTTCAGGCGCTGGGCGGCAGCGCCTTCGCCGCGGGCGACTACGGCGCGGGCCTGGCGGGCGCGATCAAGAGCGGCTACGCCGCCGCGACCACCGACGCCGGTGTCGGCACCTACCTTGACACCGCCTGGGGCCTGAACAGCGCGGGCGAGGTGAACAGAGAGCTGCTGAAGAACTTCGCCGACCGCTCCCAGCACGAGATGGCGCTGATCGGCAAGCAGGTCGTCAACGAGGTCTACGGCAGGCCGGTCTCCTACTCGTACTGGAACGGCTGCTCGACCGGCGGCCGTCAGGGCTACATGGAGGCCCAGCGCCACCCCGGCGACTTCGACGGCATCCTGGCCACCGCTCCGGCGATCAACTGGGACGAGTTCGAGGTCGCGACCCTGTGGCCGCAGGTGGTGATGAACCAGGAGAACACCTTCCCCGCCCCTTGTGAGTTCAAGGCCTTCACCCAGGCCGCCGTCAAAGCCTGCGACCCGCTCGACGGTGTCAAGGACGGGGTGATCGGCGACCCCGCCACCTGCACGTTCGACCCGCGCCGCCTCATCGGCACGAAGCTCGAATGCGACGGCGCGCAGGAGACCATCACCGCCGCCGACGCCGCCGTCGTGGCCAAGATCTGGGACGGCCCCCGCACGCCGTCCGGCAGGAAGTTGTGGTCCGGCGTCCCGATCGGAGCCGATTTCGACCTCGCGGGCACCCAGCCCGGCGCGGACGGCAACCGCGTGGGCGCACCCTTCCCCGTCCCTGCCGCCTGGGTCGCGACGTGGCTCAAGCGCCAGCCCGCCTACGACCTGTCGACGATCACCTACGCCGAGTTCGCCAAGCTGTTCGCGCAGTCCCAGGCCGAGTACGACACGGTCATCGGCACCGACGACCCCGACCTGTCGGCGTTCCACAGGGCCGGTGGCAAGCTGCTCACCTGGCATGGCCAGGCCGACCAGCTCATTCCCGCCCAGGGCACCGTGGACTACCGCGAGCGGGTGGAGCAGCTGATGGGCGGTTCGGGCCGGGTTGACGACTTCTACCGGCTGTTCCTGGCTCCGGGCGTGGCCCACTGCGCCGGTCCCACGAGCACCGGCCCGGTGCCCACGGACGCGCTCGGCGCTCTGACCGCCTGGGTCGAGCAGGGCAAGACCCCGCAGACGCTGAGTGCCGCCATGACGGACTCCTCCGGCAGGACCGTCACCCGCGAGCTGTGCCGCTACCCGCTCGTCTCCCGCTACAGCGGCCACGGTGACCCGGCCGACGCCGGCAGCCACTCCTGCGCCCGGCACTGACAACCATCCATCCGTCCGGAAAGGGCACCCGCATGAACACGACGTCACCCCTGCTCAAGCTGTACCTGGTCCGTGGAGTCCTGGCGGTGGCGTGGGCCGCGGCGTTCGCCTCCGCCCACGCCCCCATCGGCGCCCTCGCGATCATCCTGCTGGTCGTCTATCCGCTGATCGACGCGGTGTCGTCGCTGATCGAGCTGCGTGCGCTTCCGGACGGATCGGGGCGTCGCCTAACGCTGTTCAACGGGGTGCTCAGCACCCTGGCCGCCGTCGGCGTCGGCCTGGCCGGGGCGGGCGGGGCGGCGGCGGTGCTGCACGTGTTCGGTGCCTGGGCCGTCGTCTCCGGCGCGGCACAGGTGCTGGTCGGGCTGCGACGGCGCGGCCCTGAGCTGGGCAGGCAGTGGCCGATGCTGATCGCGGGTGGCCTGTCGTTCCTTGTGGGCATCTTCTACAACGTTCAGGCCCTCGGAGGCGACGCCTCACTCGACGTGCTGTCGGTCTATGCCACCGGCGGCGGCGTGTTCTTCATCATCCAGGCCGGGCTGCTGGGCCTGCGCGCCCGCCGACCGCGCACGCAGACCATCTGACGGTTCACTGGGCCTTCACCGCGCTCTGGTGAAAGGCCCATATGTCCAGTTTCAAGAAAGGGGTACGTGCTCGTGAGCGAATCACTGAGCTTCGGAATGGCGGGAACCGCCAGGCGCGACCGTACGCACACGCTGTTCGCGCAGACGATGGGATACGTGGCGGCCACGTCCGGGCTGTTCGCGCTCGGCGCCTACGCGGGCCGCGGCCTGCCTGGCGGTCTCGGCATTCTCGCCTTCGTCGCCGCGTTCGGCACTCTGATCGGTATGCAGGTCACCGTGCGGAAATCGAAGCCGTGGACGGTGGCGCTGCTGGCCGCGTTCGGTCTGCTGGTCGGGCTGGCGACGGCGCCGGTGCTCGCCGTGTACGCCGGCGCGGACCCGCGGGCGTTGTGGCAGGCGGGCGGGGCCACCGCGCTGTTCGTCGCCGGGTTCGGGGCCGCCGGATACGCCACCCGGCGCGATCTCGCGATCGTCGCGAAGATCGGTTTCTGGGCGTTGCTGGCACTCATCGTCTTCGGCCTTGTGCTCGTGTTCGTCGACATCCCGGGCGGTGACCTGATCTACTCCATCCTCGGGCTGGTGATCTTCGCCGGCCTCACGATGGTCGACTTCCAGCGGCTGCGCCGGTCAACGGAGATCGACAGCGCGCCGCTGCTGGCGGCGTCGATCTTCCTCGACGTCCTGAACGTGTTCCTGTTCTTCACTCAGATCTTCTCGCGCAATGAGTAGCGGGGAGAGCGTGAGCGTCCCCGTCGCGATCGCGGAAAGCCGCGTCGAGGCGGAGCTGATCGCGGGCCTGCTGCGCGCCAACGGCCTGACGGCGCTCGTCTCACCCGATGACGTCGGCGGGCTGGAGCCGCAACTCCAGCTCCAGGGAGTCCGGGTACTGGTGGCGCGCTCGCAAGAAGCCGCCGCCCGCGAACTGCTGGGCGAGGTCGACGGCGCGGGCGCGTCATGAACTGGATCCTTCTCCAGGCGATGCTCATGGCGAACATCGCCCCGCCGGTGGAACTGACCGGCTGGGTCCTCGACGGCACGGAGCCGACCCACGCCGACAACTGGCTCATCGAGATCGCCTACGGGGTCATCGCCGCGGGCACGGCATGCGAGAACTGTGGCGGGCCGCTCGGCCCGGTGGCCGTGCGGTCAGGCCACTGGCCGGTCAAGGTCGTCGCCGACTGCACCGGCCCGGAACGGCACCGCCATCGCGCCCGCGTCCGGTACGCCGGGAACGGGCTCCTGCTGGAGCCCCTGAGCGCGGAGTGAGCCGGTCAGTGCTCGCAGGGGCAGGTGTAGGCCCGAAGCAGGGCATGACGGCGCGTCAGCGGACCCGGACGGGCAGGGTGTGCAGCCCACGGATGAGGGTGCTGGCACGCCATTGCAGGGCGGGAGCGCCCAACTCGATGCTGGAGAAGCGACCGAGCAGCCTTCCGATCGCTATCTGCGCCTCCAACCTGGCCAGCGGCGCGCCCACGCAGTAGTGGATGCCGTGACCGAAGGCCAGGTGTCCGCCGCCCTGTCTGGTGACGTCGAGCCGGTCGGGATCGGGGTGGCGGCCCGGGTCGCGGTTGGCGGCCAGCAGGGAGATGAAGACGAACTCGTCCGCGGGGATCTCGACGTCGCCGACGCGTACCGGCTCGGTGGTGAAGCGCAGGGTCGCGATGTTGATCGGGCCGTCGAAGCGCAGGAACTCCTCCACCGCGCCCGGCAGGAGGGTGGGGTCGGCCCGCAGCGTGGCCATCTGGGCGGGCTCGCCGATCAGGGCGAGCACGCTGTTGGCGATCAGGTTGACCGTGGTCTCGTGGCCTGCCACGAGGAGCAGGAACGCCATGGACACGACTTCGTCCCGCGACAGCCGGTCGCCCTCGTCGGAGATGTGCACGAGCTCCGACAGCAGGTCCTCGCCGGGTGCGGCCCGCTTGGCGGCGACGAGGCGGGTCAGGTAGGCCAGCATCCACGCGTGGGCCTCGCGCATCTCCCCTGCCGACGAGGCCGCCATGAAGGGCGCGGTCCAGGTCCTGAACTCGTCGTGGTCGCAGGCCGGGATGCCGATCAGCTCACAGATGACGGCGATCGGCAGGGGGAAGGCGAACACCTGCATCAGGTCGAACGCGCCCGCCTGCGCCATGTCGTCGAGCAGGCCGTCGGTGATCTGCTCGATGCGCGGGCGCAGCCGCGACACCGTCCTGGCGGTGAACGCCTTGTTCACCAGCCTGCGCAGGCGCGTGTGGTCGGGCGGGTCGGAGTTGAGCATGTGGGCCGACAGTGAGGAGGCGTACGGGCCCGCGGTCCCCGGCGGGAACAGCTCGATCGCTCTGGCGCTGTCCTTGGCCAGCCTGGGGTCGTTGAGGAGTTCCCTGGCCTCGGCGTACCTGGTGACCAGCCAGACCCTGAGCCGTCGGTGCGCGAGCGCAGGCCGGACCGGACCCTCCTCTCGTACGCGCCGGTAGACCGGGTGCGGATCCTGGAAGAAGGCTCGGTCGAGGGTGAGTGCCGGGTCCGATTCGCCGTACTGCAACATTCGCCTCCCTCCAGCTCGGCGGGCGCCCGCCCAGACCTCCGTACGATCGCCGCTACCCACGGGCGGCCAGGGCGTCTGTCACCTCGTCGATGACGCCGGCCAGCTCGCCCGGCCGCGACAGGAACGGAGAATGGCTCCCCAGCAGGTGCCTGACCGCCCCGGCCATCGTGAGCTGCCGCTTGATGAACAGCTCGGGCATGCTCCGGTCATCGTCGCAGACGATGAGCGCGGAAGGTACCGATCGCCACGAGGCCCGCGTCTGCTGCTCGATGAAGGAACGCGCGCTCTGTGGCCTGAGCCTGGCGACGGCCGCCTGCGCCCACTGCGCGGGTACGTCGTGGTACAACGCCTCGATCGGCGACTCGGGAGCCGGCAGCAACTCGGCGTCCTGGGGGAACCACGGCCCGCCGAGCGGCGTGACCAGCGCCTCCCCCACCTGCAGCATGTGGGCCGCGAGGTAGACGAGCCGCCGCACGTTCGGCACGGTCTCGGCCACCTCGGTGACGGGGATGCCGCCGTAGGAGTGCGCGAGCACGGTGACCGGTCCCTCGATGGCACGCAGATGTTCCCGTACGGCCCGCGCGTCGTCGTACATCCCCGCGTGTGGATCCCCCGACGTGCTCGGCAGGTCCACCGTGGACGTGCGCCAGCCGCGTTCTTCCAGCTCGGGTACGAGCCGATCCCAGCACGACGGTCCGTGCCAGGCGCCGTGCACGAGCACCAGCGTCTCCTTGTCCATCACGTTCTCCCCCCGTTTTCGCATGTCACCCGGCCAGAATGGCAGGGCCGCCTATACGGGCCGCATATCCGGCATTGACGGCGAGGTCGGAGCGATGACGGCACCGGCGATGTGGCGGGCAGTCGAAGTGACTCGACGTGCCGCGCAGGATTCAGCGCAGGCGTACGGGCAGCGCGGAGAGTCCGTTCATGATCATGGAGGCGTTCCTGGTCAGAGTGCGGGGATCGGCGTCGAGCCGCAGGCCGGGGAAGCGGTCGAGGAGCGCGTCGATGGCGATGCGGGCCTCGACGCGGGCGAGCGGCGCGCCCACGCAGTAGTGCACACCGTGGCCGAAGGCCGTGTGGACGGCGCCCAGACGGGTGAGGTCGAGCTGGTCGGCCTCGGGGAAGTGGACCGGGTCGCGGTTGGCGGCCTGCAGGGCGACGACGACGCTCTTGCCCGCGTTGATGGTCACGTCGCCCACCTCGATCGGCTCGGCTGCCACGTACGACAGCGTGGTCTGCACCGGGCCGTCGTAGCGCAGCAGCTCCTCGATCGCCGGTTCGAGCAGGGCCGGGTCGTCGCGGAGCAGCGCAAGCTGGTCGGGGTTGCGCAGCAGCGCGTACACGCCGTTGCCGATGAGGTTGACCGTCGTCTCGTGCCCGGCGATGACCAGCAGGAAGATCATCGAAGTGAGTTCGTCCTCGCTGAGGCGCTCCTCGCCGTCCCTGGCCGCGATCAGCGCGGAGAGCAGATCGTCGCGCGGCGCGCTCCGCTTGCTCGCGACCAGGTCGCGGGCGAAGGCGAGCATGGCGTGGAGGACGTCCTCGTACTCCTCGTAGGTGCAGATCCCGGGCGCGATGATCTGAGCCGTCCATCGCCGGAAGTCTTCCCTGGACCCCTCGGGAACGCCGAGGAGCTCGCTGATGACGCCGATCGGCAGCGGGTAGGCCAGCGCGGACATGAGGTCGACCGACTCGGCGCCGTCGAACGCCGACAGCAGTTCGTCGGTCATCTCCTGGATCCGCGGGGTCAGCCTCTCGACCCTGCGCCGGGTGAATACCGTGGTCACCAGCTTGCGCAGCCGGATGTGGTCCGCTCCGTTGAGGTTCAGCATGTGCGAGTAGAGTCCGCGGGCCAGATCCTCGGGCAGCTTGTCCGCGTACGGGCCGTTCCGCCAGCCGCCCTTGACCAACCGCGGGTCGGACAGCAGCGCGCGGGCCTCCTCGTGCCCGGTGATCAGCCACCCGTTCACCCCTGCCATCGTGGCCACCGGGTGCGCGGGCCCTCTGCTCATCAGCTCCGCGTAGATCGCGTCACGCTCGCCGTCGAGGACGGCGGAGAACGGGCTGACGCTTACAGGCTGAACCTTGGACATTGATCCCCCCATAACTGCTCCGGCTCCCGTCGGGAGCCGATCAAGCGGGTCCTTTCGTAGACCCCAATAGCTTGCCGGGAGGCGTTATACGCTGCGCATATCTCTCATGGACGGTGAGAGCGCACGCCGTCTCATGCGGTTCTGCTCGATGAGCACGCCGCGACATCGATCTGTATGCAACTTCTGCGTGGTCGCTGGCTAGCGTTTTCTCTGTTGAGGTTTCCCGGCGTGGAAGTCCCCTGTGACCATTCAGCCCAGCCGGTGATCGATTGACGCGCAGGGTGGCGGTGGGTTCAGCCGAGGAAACCCTAAATTGCACGCCCAGCGCCTTTCGCGCAACAAATTTGGAGCCAGTTCTATGTACGACGACAACGCCCGCCATGAGGTACAAGAGGAACCCAGCCAGAAAATCGGCGAATCAGGATGGGGGCAGCCGCCAACCGGGCCCCCGCATTTCACGCGGGAAGAACTGCCTGTCGCTCTTCAGGGCCGGGCTCTGCTGCCGGAGGATGACGGTTACCCGGAGGAGACCCGTACCTACAACCTGAGAATCGACGTCCGGCCGGGAGTGGTCATCGCCGCGGCGTCGGCGCGGGATGTGCAGGCCGCGGTGCGCTTGGCAGCCGCCAAGGGCTCGCCGATCGCCGCCATGGCGACCGGGCACGCGACGCAGCCGGTGCCGATCGGCCCGGACGCGGTGCTGGTCAGCACCCGGGCCATGCGCGACATCACGGTCGACGCCCAGGCGCGGACCGCCCGGATCGAGGCTGGAGTGCGCTGGGGCGAGGCCGTGGCCGAGATCACCAAGTACGGGCTGGCGCCGTTGAACGGGGCCAGCCCCAGCGTCGGAGTCGTCGGCTTCGTGCTGGCCGGCGGGCACAGCCCCACGCTCGGCAGGGCTCACGGGTACGCCGCCGACCACGTCAACAGCATCGAGGTGGTCACCGCCGACGGAAAGCTACGCACCGTCACCGCGGTCAGCGACCCTGAGTTGTTCTTCGGCCTGCGCGGCGGTAAGGGCAACTTCGGTATCGTCACCGCCGTCGAGATCGAGCTCTTCCCTGTCACCACCCTGTACGGAGGCTCCATCTTCTTCCCGGCCACAAGCGCCACCGCGGTCCTCAACGCCTACCGCGAATGGGTGAAGACCGTCCCGGAAAGCATGTCGTCCTCCGTCGCGCTGGTGCGGATGCCGGACGTCCCGATCCTGCCGGAGCCGCTACGCGGCAAGCAGGTGGTCAGCATCCGCATCTCGTGCGCGGACCCCTCGGAGAACGCCGCCGCATTGGTCGAGCCGCTGCGCGCCGTCACGACACCGATCATCGACACGGTGCAGGAGATGCCGTATGCCGACTGCGCCTCCATCCACTCCGACCCGGTGGATCCGACCGCCGTCATCGAGCGCGCCGGGCTCCTGCGCGTACTCACCCCCGAGACTGTCGACGCGCTGGTTGCGGTTGCCGAGGGAACGACGGCTCCTCCAGACCTGGTGGAGATCCGGCACCTGGGCGGAGCCTTCGCCCGTCAGCCTGGCGTGCCGAACGCGATCTCGTACAGGGACGCCGCGTTCACACTCTTCATCGCCAACATCGGAGGGGCGATCGACGCCTACGCGATCGACGCCGCCCAGGCAAGGGCGATCGAGCGGCTACGGCCATGGTGCACCGGCTACACGCTTCTCAGTTTCATGTCCGACGCCGAGACGACGGAGCAGGGCTATACGCCAGAGGTCTACCGCCGATTGGCCTCGCTGAAGCAGCGTGTTGATCCGTTCAATCTGTTCCGGCTCAACCACAACATCCGTCCCGAAGCCTGACCGAGCCTCTTGCGAGCCACCTCTGCCGGCCGAACCGGCAGGGCGCCGGGCGAGCCGGTCAGCCGGGCGTCTGACCGGCTTTTTGATCGATCAGCCAGCCGTCTGACCGGCTTTTTGGTTGGTCAGACGCCACTGGCCCTGGCGGACGGTCAGGACGGCGAGCGCGTCGGGCAGCAGCGCCGAGTGGTTGTCCGGGGTGAAGCGCAGGGCGCCGCTGAGGCCGTCGAGCCGGGTGTTCTCGATGATGTCGCGAATCTTCTCCGGGTCGGTGCCGCCCGCCTTGTTCACCGGTCCACGATGACCTGCAGCGCGTCCCCGGCGAACGAGGCGAAACCGGAGTACTGGCCGTAGGCGGCCTGGTAGGCGTCCACCCACTTCTTCTGGGCCGCGCCCGTCGGCGTGGTGGTGTCGATCTCGCCGGTCGCCAGGATGCGGGGGAAGACCATGTTCGTACCCTCCGCGGCCTCGCCGGTGCCCTTGACGAAGAGTTCGGCGCCGGCGCCAGCGTCGAGGTAGATGGGGCCGGGGTACTTGGCGTCCTTGAGCGCCTTGACGATGATGCCCGCCGCCGGCATCACGGCCCACACCACGACGGCGTCCGGCTTGGCGGCCACGATCTTGGAGACCTGGACGGCCATGTTGGTGTCGGCCTGGCCGAACTGCTCATCGGCCGCCACCTTGATGCCCGCCTTCGCGGCCTCGTCGGCGACCGACTTCTGGCCCTCCTGGCCGTAGACGTTGTCGACGTGCAGCAGGCCGATCGTGCCGACCTCGCGGCGCTTGAGCTCGTCCACGATGACCGTGGCGTCCTGGCCGGGATTGGGCGCGATCTTGAACACGTACCTGCGCTGAGCCACCGGGTTGATGATCGCGCTGGCCGAGGCGAGCGCGATGGTCGGCCTCTTGTTCTCGGTGATGGCCGGGATCGCCGCGGCGACGCACGCGCTGGCCGGAATTGTGAAAGCCGCCCGGCTGGGCGTCGGCGAACATGCCGAGCGCCGTCATCCAGGCCTGCGCGGCCGTGTCCGCTGCGTTCATTGAATTTCTCATCCTTGTGTAGGCGTGGTGGCGGCTTATCGTTCGCCCGCCGGGACCCCGCGGTCACAGGACCGCATTCTCGGCGCTCCCGGGGAAGTCGGTGCTGAATGCGACCTGCTTGCCCGCGTCGAATTCCGCCCGGAGCCGGCCGAGTTTGGCGTCGATCCTGCGGTGGGTGTCGCTGCCGAGCACGATCCAGTGGCGGGGTCGCTCGGAGGTGGCCGCCTCGTACATCACCTTCGCCGCTCGGGCGGGGTCGCCGGGGAACATCTCGGGCGTGAGGGTGGCCATCATGTTGCGGAATGCTCCGGCTGTCGCGTGGTAGTCGTCGATGGGGTGCCGGAGGCTTTGGTGCGGTGTTCGATGCCGGTGCGGAAGGAGCCCGGCTGGACGATCATCGCGTGCAGGCCGAGGGGTTCGATTTCCTGCCAGAGGGCTTCGGTGAAGCCTTCGACGCGAATTTGCTGGCGGAGTAATAGCCGTTGGCGGGAAGGCTGGCCAGGCCGTCCATTGAGGAGACGTTGACGATGGTGCCGTGTCCCCGGGCGCGCATACCGGGCAGGACGAGCCGGGTGAGGGCGACGGCGCCGAAGAAGTTGACCTCGAACAATCTGCGGTAGTCGTTCTCGTCCTGCTCTTCCAGCGCGCCGATGAAGTCGATGCCGGCGTGGTTGACCAGGATGTCGATGCCGCCGAGGTATTCCTCGGCCTGCTTGACGCCGTTCTCGCGCTGCTGCGGGTCGGTCACGTCGAGGGGCAGGGCCAGGGCGGTGCGGGGATGGCGGGAGGCCAGTTCGGTGGTGGCCTTGGTGCTGGAGGCGGTGACGACGGCCCGATCGCCTTGGGCGAGGGCGTATTCGGCCAGGGCGCGTCCAAGGCCGCTTGACGCTCCGGTGATGAGCCATGTCTTGGCCATGGAGTTTGTCCCTTCCCGTCTCGTTAATTGGGGTATCGGGCTCAAGGCGTCGACGAAAGCGCCGTAGCTCAGCACGAGCGTCGGCCTGGCGAAGGCGGGCGTGACGGCGGTGGCGGTGGCGAGTAGACCGATCGCGACCGCCGACTGAACGCCCAACGCGAGCCGCCGACGACGAACACCCTTGACCCCTTGAGAGCGATCGGGTGCAGCCGTCCAGAAGGGACCGCGGCCACATCCGTCATATGACGGTCAGCCACGACGCGCCGCGTCCGTACGGGATCGCGGGCGAGCAGCGCGTCACCCGCCCGCGGGGCCCCCGGTCTCCAGGAGACGACCGCCCGACAGCTCCAGCCACCGCTGCACGCCGATCTCGGCGAGGAAGCGCTCGTCGTGGCTGACCACCACGAACGCCCCCTGGTACGCCCCGAGCGCGCTTTCGAGCTGAGCCACACTGACCAGGTCGAGGTTGTTGGTCGGCTCGTCGAGCAGCAGGAGCTGGGGTGCGGGCTCGGCGCACAACACGCAGGCCAGCGTGGCGCGCAGCCGTTCGCCGCCGGACAGCACCGACACCGGCAGGTGTGCCCGCGCGCCGCGGAACAGGAAACGGGCCAGCAGGTTCATGCGGTCGGCCTCGGCCATGCCAGGGGCGAACGCTGCCAGGTTCTCGGCCACGGTGCGGTCGAGGTCGAGCAGGTCGAGCCGCTGCGACAAGTAGGCGACCCGCCCGTCGGCCCGCCTGGTGGTGCCGCCGCCGGGCTCCAGGTCGCCGCTGATCATGCGGAGCAGGGTGGACTTGCCTGCGCCGTTGGGGCCGGTCAGCGCGATGCGTTCGGGGCCGCGTACGGTGAGGTCGAGGCCCGGCTCGGCGAACAGGTCGCGGGCCCGCAGCCCCTCACCGAGGAAGACCGTGCGCCCGGCGGGCACGTTCGTGCCCGGCAGTTCCAGTGAGATGCGCCGGTCGTCGCGCAGTGCCCGCCCGGCCTCGTCGAGCCGGGCTTGGGCGTCGCTGACGCGGGAGGCGTGCATCTGGCCCGCCCGTCCGGCCGACTCCTGGGCGCCGCGTTTCATGTTGCCGGCGAAGATGCGCGCCAGTCCGGCGTTCTTGAGGTTGCGGGCGGCGTTGCCCGCCCGGCGCTCGGCCCGCTCGCGGGCCTGCTGCATCTCGCGCTTCTCGCGCTTGAGCTCCTGTTCGGCGCTGCGCACGGTCCGCTCGGCGGCCTCCTGCTCGGTGCGTACGGCCTCCTCATACGCGGTGAAGTCACCGCCGTAAAAGCGGACCTCGCCGCGTGCGAGCTCGGCGATGCGGTCCATGCGGTCGAGCAGGCCCCGGTCGTGACTGACCACGAGCAGGCAGCCGTTCCAGTCGCCGAGCACGTCGTAGAGCCTGCGTCGGGCGCCGAGGTCGAGGTTGTTGGTCGGCTCGTCGAGCAGGAGCACATCGGGCCTTTTGAGTAGTTGCGCGGCCAGGCCGAGCGAGATGATCTGGCCGCCGCTGAGCGTGCCGAGCACGCGGTCGAAGGCGAGGTCTCCGAGCCCGAGCCGGTCGAGCTGGGCGCGGGTGCGCTCTTCGATGTCCCAGTCGTTGCCGATGGTGGTGAAGTGCTCCTCGCTGGCGTCGCCCGACTCGATGGCGTCCAGCGCGGTGATCACCGGGGCGATGCCGAGCACGTCGGCCACGGTCAGGTCGCCGGTCAGGGGCAGACTCTGCGGCAGGTAGCCGAGCACGCCCTCGACGGTGACGCTGCCGCTGCGGGGGCGGTACCCTCCGGCGATGAGCTTGAGCAGCGTGCTCTTGCCCGCGCCGTTCGGGGCGACGAGCCCGGTACGGCCGCTCCCCACGCTGAAGGACAGGTCGTCGAAGACCGGGGTGTCGTCGGGCCAGGAAAAGGACAGGCGGGAGCACACGATGCACGAATCAGACATGCGAGAAACCTCGTAAGGAGATCGCGGGCGTGCGGAAGCCGCCCGGAAAAGTGACGGGAATCAACGAACGACGAACGGGGCCATATCGGCGGCGATCATGTGCGCCTGCCGGGGCCGTCAATCTCCGGTATCACCCGGAGATGTCGTCGTCACCTGCCACTGGTGTCTCTCCTACCTACCGAACACGAGTACCTGCCACCGTACCAGCCGCCGAGATCAGGTCGCGCCGGCCGCTTCCTTCTTGCGGGCCCGGTAAGCCGCCGCCTTGATCTTGTTGCCGCACGACTCCATGCCGCACCACTCCCGGCGCCCGCCCCGCGACCGGTCGATGAAGATCTTCGTGCACTCGGGGTTGGCGCACTCCTTCATCAGCGGCACGTCCGGCCCGCTGAGCAGCTCGACGGCATGCCGGGCCACTGTGGACAGGGCCTGGACGGGGGTCGCCTCCACCCGGCGGCCCTCGTCCGTGAGCTGGGGGGCCACGGGCGGCTTGCGGGCCGTCTCGTTCAGCAGCGCGAGCGCCCCGGCGTCGTACCGCTCGCCGGCGAGCCGGGCGGTGACCAGCGCGTAGATGGCCTCCCGCACCGCCACCGCCTGGCTCAGGTCGGCCTCACCGCAGGGGGTGAGGATGTCGGCGATGCCGGACTCCACGTACCAGGTGTCGAGCCGGTCCGGGGTGTCGAGCGTCTCGAAGCGGTCGGTGCGCCTGGCGCGGAGCGTGCAGGCGAGGTCGAGTGCGGGGTTGCCGCAGAGAAAGACATGCTTCACATCACCAGTCTGACAGGTGACTACAAATCAGCGCTCTCCTCCTCCCATTGGGGATGGTTCTTCCTGGCCCACGCGCGCGTCACCACTCCCGTGCGCATCCCGCGCCGCGCCTCGGGATCCCGATACGCCAGCCGCATGTGCCCGATCAGCACGACTCCGATGGCCAGGGCCGTCACGTCGTGCACGAAGATCGCGCTCGCCCGGGGGATCACCGACAGGACTCCGGTGAACCACATCAGCAGGCCGGTGAATGTCATGATCGGCACAGCCCCCGCGATCCACCCGGCGTAGACCTTCTGCCCGGCGTTGAACTTGCCCGCCGGGCGCGGCCCCCGCGTGCCCTTGCGCACCGCCCGCAGCCACTGCCGGTCGTAGGGCGCCAGCCGGTTGAGCCTGCGCAGGTCGGCGCGGAAGGCCCGCGAGAGGAGACCGGCCAGGACGGGCACGGGCAGCAGCAGCCCGGACCACTCGTGGAGGACGACCAGCAGGTGGCGGCGGCCGACGAGCTGGGCCAGCGGCGGGAAGTACAGGCAGGCCGCCGTCCCCGCGCACACCAGCATGAGCGTGGCGGCGGTGCGGTGCACCCAGCGCTCGGCTTGGGTGAAGCGCCGCAGCATCCGCTCAGGCCGCCCGGTCGAGCCAGCCGTCGATGTCATAGCCGTACTCCTCCCAGTAACCCGGGACGACCTTGTCGGTGACGGAGATGCCGGACAGCCATTTGGCGGACTTGTAGAAATACATCGGGGCGACGTAGAGCCGTACCGGGCCGCCGTGATCGTGGGTGACGGGCGCGTCCAGCATGTCCAAGGCCACCAGCACGTCCGCCCTGCGGGCCTGCTCAAGGGTGAGGCTCTCGCTGTAGACGCCGTCGAAGCAGGTGAAGCGGACCGCCCTGCCCTCCGGACGCACCCCCGCCAGGTCGAGCAGGTGCGACAGCAGCACCCCCTTCCACGGCACGTTCTCCACCCGCCAGCCGTCGGTGCACCTGGCTTCGCCGACGATCCGCGTCTGGGGCAGCGCACGCAACTCCTCCAGCGAGTACGTCACCGGCCGCTCGACCAGCCCGCCGATCTCCAGCCGGTAGTCGGCCGCCGTCTTCTTCGGCACCGAGCCCGCCACGCTGTAATAGCGAAACCCGCCCGGATTCGGCAGCAACCCGGTCAGCCCCGTGGGGTCGTTACGGGAGGCGGCGCCGAGCAACCGCTCCCAGCCGCCCCGCACCAGCGGCGCGGCGGCCAGAGCAGCGGCACCCGCCCCCAGCGTCGACAGCATCACCCGGCGCGCGATGGGCGGTCCGCTCTCCGCAGGAGCTCCTGGATTGTCAGTCTTGCTCATGGTTCCCCCTTCAGTCGTCCACGCCGGACGCGTCCTGCCGGCGGAACAGCTTCAGGTGCCGCTCCGCCCACAACTCCTCGTCCAGGTGGTGATCCCGCCACATCCCCGGCGGGTCAGCCAGCCAGTCGTGGCCGAAGATGGTGAACGGATGGTCCGCGCGTGCGCTCTCCAACTCGTCCTGGCCGAGATACCTCATCAACGGCCTCCATAACTGCCCGTCCGCGACGACCAGGTACGAAGCCGCCAACCCAGGTTCGTGCAGCCAGGCGCGCATCATGCGTGCCAGGAACACGTCCGTGACAGGTGACGGCTTGGCCTCGAAGGCCGGGCAGACCAGATGCCGCGCGATCGCGACGCGCGTCCCGCAGGCATCGCCGTGCGCTTGCTCATGTCGTGCCAGATCTCCGCCACGACAGGATCGGCCGCCAGGTCCTCCCGCTCCGGCTCGCGTAGGATCAGCCAGCTCATGTACGCGCGCAGGCGGTTGCTCCCCCGATACCGGAGCAGGGAGAAGGCTTCAGGGCTGCGGCCCAGCCAGTACCGGACGGACGCGGCCGTCAGCTCGCCATGGGTGTCGCGCGCCATGGTGACCAGCTCGTCGTGGTCGGCGGTGGTCGCCCCCGTCCATCGCACGTCCTCCTCGCCGACCTGCGAGACGTACCGGTGCGCGACCCCGCCGCCCCGGCGCAGATGGCTGATCGTCCGCATCACGGCCACCTGCGCGTGAGGGTCGCGAGCATCGCGCAGGACCTGGTCCATGACGTGGTGGCGGATCCGCCGGTGCATGCGCTCGTAGCCGGTGGGGTCGCGCCAGCGCAGGTCGTCGTCGAGCGCCTCCCGCAGCACGCCGCTGATCTCCAGGCCGGGAGAGGCGGTCTCGACGTACGGGTGCGCCCTGAGCCAGGCGAACAGCTCCGCCGCGCTGCCGCCCGGCATCACCGCGTCGAGCAGGTCCTCGGTGGTGTGGCGGGCGTGCGCGCACACGTGCAGCGCCCACCGGTGCGCCTCCGTCGGCACGTCGCCCGCCAGGAGCGCGAGCACGTTGTCCACCACGTACCGCACCGCGTCACGGTGCGGCGGCCTTCCGGTGGCCGACATGCTCCTGCCGACCTCCGCCGCGAGCGACAGGGCGAAGGGATGGCCGGCGGCGAAGTCCACGATGGACCCGCGAAGGGCGGGATCGACGCCACGGGCCGCCGCCAGTTCGGCGGACTCCGTGGTGGTGAGGGGTTCGAGGTGCCAGACGCTGATCGTGCCTGCCCAGGCCGGGTCGGTGAGCCAGGCGGCGCTCGGCCCGGTACGGCCCGCCACCACAACGATCGGGGCGCCGGACAGGTGCCGGAGGTAGTCGTCGCGCAGCCAGGCTTCGTCGATCTCCTCGAAGGAGTCGATGAGGAGCACAACGCCGGAGAGGTCCTCCGCGAGCCGTTCGAGATGGTCGCGTGCTTGCCCGGTCGCGGGGCCGTGCAGGTAGTCGTGTGCATGCCGCAGATACCGCACCCGCCGGCCCGCGGCGGCGGCGTCCTCGGCGAAGCGGTGCAGCAGCGCCGACTTGCCGATGCCCGCGGGCCCGCGGATGAACAGCATCCCCGGACACTCCCGCTTCGCCAGCAGGTCCAGGAAGGCGGCACGCTCGGCCCTCCTCCCGACGAACTGGTCCGCTCCCGGCCGAGGCTGCGCAGTGGGTGACTCAGCGGGCGGGACGGCATGCGAGGCGGGGGCGAACTCGTCATCGTGGTCCGCGTCGGCCCGCAGAATCTGGTCGTGGATCTCCCGCAGCCGCGGCCCCGGGCTCACGCCCAGCTCCTTGCCCAGCAGGTCGTAGACCATCCGGTAGACCTCAAGGGCGTCCGCCCGCCTGCCACTGCGGTACAGGCCGAGCAGGTAGATCTCGTACAGCGGCTCTTCGAACCGGTTCTGCTCGATGAGCAGCGGGACCTCGGCCGCCACCTCGGCGTGCTCTCCCAGCTCAAGGCGGAGCCACAGGAGCTCCTGGACGGCGATCAGCTTCAGCCGTTCCAGCCGGAACCGCTCGCGTTCTGCGGCCTCGCCCGGGACCCCTGCGAGCGCCGTACCCGTCCAGAGGTCGAGCGCCTCCTCCAGGCGCTTCGCGGCCGAAGCGAGCTGTCCTCCCCCGCGCTCCCTCCTGGCGAGCTCCACCATCTCGGCGAACTCGGCGGCGTCCAGCGCGAACACCGACGGGTCCAGCATGTAGCCGCCGGACTGGGAGCTGATCGCCTCGTCCAGCCCGTGCTCGGCCAGCAGCCGCCTGATGCGCGAGATGTAGGTGCGGATGACGGCTTCACCGCTGGCCGGCGCCTTCTCGCCCCACAGGTCGTCGATCAGCTCGCTGATCCGTACGAAACTGCCGCTGTTGACCAGCAGCACCATCAGTACGGCCTGCTGCTGCGGCGCGCCGAGATCCAGCCGTTCGCCGTCGCGATAGAGGGCAGGCGGGCCGAGAACGGTGAACCTGCACAGAGCCGGGACCACGTTCGGCCGTCCAATCACGATCGGAATGCATGGGTACGCGAGGCCCTTCGCACAGGGCTCGCGGTCGCACATCACCGAAGGTAGGTTCGCCAGGATCGCCCTCTCTAGCGTCACTTGACGCTGTATGTGTACGTCATTCCGCGAACACGCCAGTAAGCCCGACCCGGCGTCAGTAGGGTCTGTCAACGACGATTCGCGCTACGCGAGAGGTGGGGGAAACCTCGATGGCCGGGGTGAGTTTCGGGCTACTCGGTCCGATCAAGGTCTGGAGCGGCGGGGATGAGTTGGAGGTCGGGCCTCCGCAGCAGCGGCGGGTGCTCGCCCTGCTGCTTTTGAACGAGGGGCGGCAGGTCTCGCTCGATGAGATGGTGAGCGCGTTGTGGGGCCGTGAGGTGCCGCGCAGCGCGGTCGTCAGCACCCGCTCGTACGTCTCGCGCCTGCGCCGGGTGCTGGCCGACGGGGGTGCGGCCGGGCTGGGCACGGAGGCGGAGATCAGGTCGGCGGGCCGGGGCTACCACCTGGTGGTGGATCCCGGCGCGGTGGATGTGACGGTGTTCAGGCAAGCGACGGCCGCCGCCAGGAAGGCGCGTGCGCGAGGGGAGCTGGCGGAGGCTTCCCGGCTGCTGCGCGGCGCGCTGGTGCTGTGGCGCGGGCCGGCGCTCGACGGGTTGGGCGGGGCCTTCTTCGAGGGTCGCCGCGCCTGGCTGGAGCAGCTTCGTGCCTCCGCCATGGAGGAGCGCTGGGCGATGGATATCGAGCAGGGGAAGTGTGGCGAGGCGATCGCGGAGCTGCTGCTCGCGACGTCGGCGGAGCCCTATCGCGAGCGGTTGTGGGAGCTGCTGATGTGGGCGCTCGACCGGGACGGGCGGCGAGAGGAGGCCCTGTCGGCCTACCGCCGGGTCGCCCGGCTGCTGGATGAGGACCTGGGCCTGGAGCCGGGTCCGGGCCTGCGCAGGATGCACGCCCGGATCAGGACACCGGCCGCCCTGGTCTGACCCGGACCGGGACGGCGGCACCAGGCAGGGGCGGTGCGCATGGCGGCGTGACCCCCTGCTCATCGATGAACTTTCAAAAAGCGGCGTGTGCCTACTTGACGAGACCTCCGCAGGTGAAGCCCTTCTCCCGCTCCGGGTCAAGTTCGATCGTGCCGAGGTTCGTGGTCTCCATCGGCCGCCGGAGCGTCTCCAGCTTGTCGCAGTCGTACAGGACGTAGGTGCCGTCGCTCTCCCCCAGCAGCATCATCCAGCGGCCGTCGTAGAGCGGCTTGTCGTCCTCGGCGTTCTTGAGCACCGCCCACTGGTCCTGGAAGCCGACCGCGTTCAGGAGCTCGTTGGACTGGCCGGTGGACTGGACGTCGAGCGCGCCCGCGACGAGCCCCAGGATGAGCAGGAAGCCCAGCCCCACCCCGGTCAGGCCACCGACGATCACCTTCGTCCCCGCGCGGCCGACGGGTTTGCGGCGCAGCACCCGGAACGGGATCAGGAAGGCCAGCACGCCGAGCCCCACCGCGACGACGACCATGACGAACAGGTCCAGGTTGCCGAACAGGAGGAACACACCCCAGTAGGTGGCCCCGCACCACAGTGCCGCCAGCGCCGCGGCGATCCAGGGCCGTTTCCTGATGCCCTGCACGAGCCTGCCAGCCGCACCACCGGTGATTTTGTTGATCAGCCAGCCCGCGCCGACGAGGACGCCGATCAGCGGGATGGCGACCAGCAGGAGCAGGACTACCGTGCTGGTCATGCGGCCGAGCAGAACCGACTGGTCGACGCCGACCTGCTGCGGGTTGACGCCGAAGATGGCGTACATCTGCTCGATGCCGATATAGAGAACCGCGTAGAGCGCCACCACGATCGGCACGGCGACGGACCCGATGCGTTCCAGCAGTTCCATGACGCCGCCGCCTTCCTGCGGCTCAGGGGCTGGACCATCCGGAATTGCCAGCGTCTGCGGCGGTTCAAGGGTTATGGGGTGACTCGACATGGCGCATGACCTTAAGAGACACCTGTATATGGCGGGTTGGCGACATATATATATACGTCGCGGGCGGCGCGCCATGGATGAAGACGAGGGCGTTCGGCCCACCGTGCCGCGCGTCTCACCGTCAAGTGACTGATGTGCTGGATTTCTCTCCCCGAGACAGTGGGGGATGTCGCATTCACCGCGACCCGACATGAAGGATCCCCCATGATGAACAGGCGTACCTTCGGCAAGACCCTGGGGCTGGCCACCGGCGCGGCGGTCGCCTCGCTGGCAGGCGTCCAGGCGTTCCCCGCCTCCGCCGCCACGAGCCGCACGGCGCCGACGGTGCCGGCGATCACGCCAGGAACGCACACCTCTTTCGGCCCGCTGAAGCAGATCAAGGCCGGGCTGCTGAACGTCGGCTACGCCGAGATGGGCCCGGCTCGCGGGCCCGTGGTCATCTGCCTGCACGGCTGGCCGTACGACATCCACAGCTTCGTCGACGTCGCCCCGCTGCTGGCCGCCCAGGGCTACCGGGTGATCGTGCCCTACCTGCGCGGCCACGGCACAACGCGGTTCCTGTCCAGCAGGACGTTCCGCAACGCGCAGCAGTCGGCCATCGCGCTCGACATTATCGCGCTGATGGACGCCCTCAAGATCGACAAGGCCGTGCTCGCCGGCTTCGACTGGGGATCCAGGACCGCCGACATCATCGCGGCCCTGTGGCCGCAGCGGTGCAAGGCCCTGGTATCGGTGAGCGGCTACCTCATCACGAACCTGGCGGCCAACCTGGAGCCGCTGCCGCCAAAGGCCGAGTACGCCTGGTGGTACCAGTACTACTTCGCCACCGAACGGGGCAAAAAGGCCATGGAGCAGCCGGACAAGCGCAACGACCTGAACCGGCTCGTCTGGGACACCGTCTCCCCGACGTGGGACTTCGACGATGCCACCTTCGAGCGCACGGCCACGGCCTTCGACAACCCCGACTACGCGGCCATCGTGATCCACAACTACCGGTGGCGACTGAGCCTGGCCGAGGGGGAGCGCCGTTACGACGCCCTGGAGAAGCGGCTCGACGCACGTCCGGTCATCACGGTGCCGACCATCACCATGGACGCCGAGCGCGACCCCTTCACGCCGGCACCCGGTGACGGCTCGTCGTACCGGAGCATGTTCACCGGCGCCTATGAGCACCGCCTCCTCAAGGGCATCGGCCACAACCTGCCGCAGGAGGCGCCCACGGCCTTCGCCCAGGCCGTCGTGGACGTGGACCACTTCTGACCGCGCCCGCATGACGAACAGCCTGCCGGATCCGATCCGGCAGGCTGTCGGCGTGCCAACGCATTCAAACAATGGGAGCAGGACGGCACCTGGGCCAGAGGACATGCAGGTCAAGGACGACTCGCTCGACCAGGTCGAGTAGATCGCCAACCACAAGCGCAGGGGCAGCCGCAGCGGCCGCCCCCACGCCTTCGAGCTCCGCCCTACTGTGGCGAGTAATACGGCAGTGAGGTCAGCGGCCCGGTGCCCGTACGGTGATCTCCTGCAGGATCCAGCCGTTGCCGTCGGGGTCGGAGAACGCGGCGAAAGAGCCGTAGCTGGCCCGCTGCGGGTGCGGTCCGGACACCCGCTCGCGGTCGCCCGCGTGGTGGAAGGCGCCGGTGCTGTCATGGAACGGGTCCGTGACCTCGACACCCCGTCCGGCCAGCTCCTTCAGTGCCTGCTCGATGTCGGCCACGATCAGGTGCAACCCCGCCACCGAGCCGGGCGGGGCGTCCGAGACACCATCACCGAAGATGATCGAGCACGCCGAGCCGGGCGGGGTCACCTGCACGATCCGGTAGCCATCATTGATCGGGAAGTCGGCGTCAAGGCGGAAGCCCAGTCGCCGGGTGTAGAACTCCTTGGCGCGATCGACGTCGGAGACGGGTAGGACGACGACTTCGAGCTTCATGTCCATGTGCTTCTTGCTTTCTGCGTGAGTGTTCTAGCGGGTGGCGCGGGCGGCGTTCTCGATGACGCCCGCCACGGTTTTGGGGTGGGAGACGGCCACGGAGTGGGAGGCACGCACCTCCGTAACGTGCGCGCGGGCGCGCTTGGCCATGAAGCGCTGGACGTCGGCTGGGATGTTGAGATCCTGAGTCGTGATGACGTCCCAGCTCGGCTTGTCCTGCCAGGCGGCGACCTCGGCCTTCTCCTCCAGCGCCGACTGGGCGATGGGCCGCTGGGCGGCGGCCATGAGGGCGGCCGTACCTGCCGGCACGTCGGCGGCGAACTGGTGGCGGAACTTGTCTGCCTTGATGTAGAGGTCGGTTCCCGTTCTGCCGCCGGGCAGGGTGAATGGGGTGGGGTCGAGGGCGTCGGGGAGCGTCGAGCCGGGGTACTTGTTCGTCAGCTCCAAAGCGGTCTCGCCCGGGGCGGGCAGGAAGGCGGCCACATACACCAGCGCCTTGACCTGGGGGTCGTTCGCGCCGGCCGTGCTGATGACGGAGCCGCCGTAGGAGTGCCCGACCAGGATCTTGGGTCCTTGGATGTGGTCGAGCACGCTCCGCAGCGCGGCCGCGTCCTCGGCCGGTCCGCGCAGCGGGTTGGCCGCGGCCACGACGGGGTAACCGTCCTTACGCAATTCCTCAATCACTCCGTTCCAGCTGGAGGCATCGGCGAAGGCGCCGTGCTCCAGCACGATGGTCGGCTTGCCGGTCGTGGCGGCGCTCGCGGGCGCGGTGACGGCGAGGACGCCGATCGCGAGGCCCGCCGCGACTCCTGACGCGAGCGGTCGCTTGATGCTGACCATGAGACTTCCCTTTCCGCAGGTTCAGAAGGTGCCGCCTCACTCTCGACCGCGAGGGGCTTCACCACATCCGTCACATGACGGTCAGTCGTGAGAAGCGCCTGAGAGCCACCGGCGGCCGCGCCCGGAGATCGTTGAGCCATTCGACTCAAGAGCCTGTACCGGAACGCGCCGGCGGGGCCCCATCGCAGGCCCCAGCCGCCGCCGGAGCCCGCGATCCACGGCCCGCCGTAGCGGACCGGATCGTCATTTCCTGCCGTCATGTGACGGATGTGCCATGCCCGCCGGGCGGGCGAGAGTGGGGCACCGCAACGGAGCCAGCCGAACCTCCTGCTCGGCAGACCCTTACCTCAGCGATGGGAATCATGAAAAGACTTGTGGCCCTTCTGGCGGCCGGCGTGCCGCTGGCGGCATCGGTGTGCCTGACGGCGACCGGCGCCGCGGCGGACACCGCCACCGCCCCCTTCACCTGCTCGTCCGTCACCGTCAAAGCTCCTGCGGGAACTGCGGTGGAATCGGTGGCCGCGGTGCGCAGTGAGGCGGGCAACGTGCACATCCCGCCGGTGACGCCGCTCCCTGCCGTAGACGTCCCTGACGTGCCCGCCCGCTGCGAGGTCACGGTCACGCTCACCCACCCGGGCACGGATGACCACTCCAAGGTGCGGGTGTGGCTGCCCGAGCAGGGCTGGAACGGCCGGTTCCAGGCAGTGGGCGGCAGCGCCTTCGCCGCTGGCGACTACGGCGCCGCGCTGGCCGGCGCGATCAAGACCGGGTACGCCGCCGCGACCACCGACGCCGGTGTGAGCACGTACCTCGACACCGCCTGGGCACTGAACAGCGACGGCAAGGTCAACACGTCGCTGCTGAAGAACTTCGCCGACCGCTCCCAGCACGAGATGACGCTCATCGCCAAGCAGGTCATCGCCGAGGTCTACGGCAAGCCCGCCTCCTACTCGTACTGGAACGGCTGCTCGACCGGCGGCCGCCAGGGCTACATGGAGGCCCAGCGCCACCCCGACGACTACGACGGCATCCTCGCCGGCGCCCCCGGCATCAACTGGGACGAGTTCGAGGTCGCCACCCTGTGGCCGCAGGTCGTGATGAACGAGGAGAAGACCTATCCGGCTCCCTGTGAGTTCAACGCCTTCAACGAGGCCGCCGTCAAGGCTTGCGACCGGCTCGACGGCGTCAATGACGGGGTAATCGGCGACCCCTCGGCGTGCGACTACGACCCGCGCGGGCTCATCGGCAAGACAGTCGAATGCGACGGCGAGCAGCAGACCATCAGCGCGGCCGACGCGACCGTCATGCGCAAGATCTGGGACGGCCCGCGCACCCCGTCGGGCAAGCGGCTCTGGTACGGCCTGCCGGTCGGCGCCGGCTTCGACCTGGCCAACACCATCCTCGGCGAGGACGGCAACCGGGTGGGGGCGCCGTTCCCTGTTCCGGCCGCCTGGGTGCAGACGTTCGTAAAACGGCAGCCCGCCTTCGACCTGACGACGATCACGTACGCGGACTTCGCCAAGCTGTTCAAGCAGTCCCAGGCCGAGTACGACACGGTCATCGGCACCGACGACCCCGATCTGTCGGCCTTCCGCAGGTCCGGCGGCAAGCTGCTCACCTGGCACGGCCAGTCCGACCAGCTCATCCCGGCCCTGGGCACCGTGAACTACCGCGAGCGCGTCGAGGCCGCCATGGGCGGAGCGCGCCGGGTGGACGACTTCTACCGGCTGTTCCTGGCGCCGGGCGTCGCGCACTGCGGCGGCGCGGCGGGCACCGGGCCCGTTCCCACCGACGCGCTCGGTGCGCTGACGGCCTGGGTCGAGCAGGGCAAGGCGCCGCGGACGCTGAGCGCGGCCGTCAAGAACGCCTCAGGCAAGACGGTCACGCGCGAGCTGTGCCTCTACCCGGCGGTCTCCCGCTACAACGGGCACGGCGACGTGGCCGATGCGGCGAGCTACCGCTGCGTCAAGCCCCGGCACTGACCACCACAGGAGCATGACGACGCCCTCACAGCCTTCGGGCTGCGAGGGCGTCGGAATAGCGACGGCGGGCACGCCAACGCCATGCTTACCACCGGTGCTACCCAACCAACCCGGTCACCTGGCTCGTTGGGGATTGAGGTACGGGGGTCCGGCCTGCAAGGCACCCTCGCGGATGGCCCGTTCGATCTTGCCGGCCTCTCCCCGTCTCGGCAGATCAGATAGCGATAGCTGAGATGCTCGTGAACGTAGGTCCGGGTCAGTTGGTCCAGGCTGAGGCGGCCGAGGCCGATGTCGGCCTGCTGCTCGTGCGTGAGCGCCGGGATGACGAAGCGATCGCAGATGTAGATGTTGAACTGGTCCCCCGGGCGTCTGCCTGACGTGTGCGCCTTCAGCCGCGTCCACAACCCCAGTGGCTTCTGGACCTGGCCGGGCTCGGCGACCAGGTGCTCCTCCTTCCGCCCGCGCCCGCTCATGCCGGCGTACAGGAACTCGTCTCCCCGCCACACGGTGTACACCCCGGCGGCCAGAAGGGGGATGCGGTCGTTCGGCCACTCGGAGAACTTGAAGAGTGGGCCCTCCTGCAACTCGTTCACCCGCCCGAAGGTACAGCTCCTTCGGGCGGTGCACATACGTCTGTGGACAGACCGCCGGGCCGGTGTGAGCACCGGCCCGGCCCGTCAGGTTACTTCAGGTCGGGGACCTCGTCGCGAGTGACGACATAGCTGCTGTTGTAGACGGTGTTGAGGTAACCGGGGTCCTGGCCGGTGATCCAGGTGCTGTTCCAGGTATTGAACGTTGGGTGGCCTGGCCCTGGCCGCTACCCTGAACCAGCCGCCTACCGCCGCGCAGGCCAGCACGCAAGCCGTAGCACCGGCGGCCGTCCAGACCCTGGCCGGCCCGCCTTTCGAGCATCCAGTTCGGGATCCGTACGTTCTGCCAGTACGCGGTGGTCAGGCACTATATCCCCGCCTGTTTTCACGGACGGTGGGAGGTCCGGCAGGCCAAGATCATGCGGTGTCTCGTGGGGAATGTGACCCTTACGTCCTCCACGTTCACCATGGGTCTCAAAGTCCAGTACGCCATCCACAAGTGCGCGGTCCAGCAGGCGTGGACCCGATGGTGAGGCCTTCCAAGGCTGCGCTCCTCGGGCTGCTCATCATCCTGGCCATGGCGTTCAGGATGCAGGCCCTTCCCGCTTTCGCAACCGCCCAGACGCCGACCGGGACGATGGCAGCTGCCCTGTCGGGCATCCCGCCGGAGCTCTGGACGTACTGCAGGTACCGGGTGGTCCGGCAGGTGGTTCTAGCAGAGGGAACGGGAACCCATTCCTCTGCTCATCACGCTACGGCGGCAAGATCAGGCGGCGCTAGCCTCATGCGTCACCGACCTCCTCGGCCGGGTGTGCATCACGTCGGCGATGGTGTAGCAGTTGTCGAGCCGATCGGCGTCGGTGCTAGCGCTGTGACCGGAGATGATCACCACGGTGGCGGGTAGACCGCTCCTGCCAGGCGGATGATGCTGCACATGCAGCAGGCAGGTCTGTGTGCGGCTGACCTGCCTCCTGCGAACCTCGCCTGTACCTAGCTGGTAGGCAGGTGAATCACCGTCCCGCCCTTGTCTGCGGCCGCTTCGTCCGTCGTGCCTTGTCCGGGGTGCGGGATGCGCCGTCCGGGAGGTACTGGCCGGGGCGCAGGCGTGGGAGATCCGGTGAGGAAGGCAGCGGTTGCCTCGGCTGCCGCGGCGGCGGCTTCGGGGTAGATGCTGGTGTAGGTGTCGCGGGTGAACGCCGAGGAGGTGTGCCCGAGGGTCTCCTGCACGATCTTGATGTCCACTCCGGCCGCGAGCATGGCGGTCGCGGCGCCGTGGCGCAGGTCATGCAGCCGGATCGGCGGCAACCCTGCTTGATAGCAGATGCCGTAGAAGCGGTCGGTGACGTGCTGGGGGTGCAGGGGCCGGCCGATCTCGTCGGTGAAGACGAACCCGGACTCGATCCAGTCCTCGCCCGCGGCCAGCCGTTCCCGCTTCTGGCGTTTGTCGTGCTCCTTCAGAAGGATCATCGTCTCGGCGTCGACGGCGATCTCGCGGTCGCTGGCATCGGTCTTCGGGGCGCCCTGGATCGGCTCCCAGCCGAGCTGAGTGATCTGCCAGTGAATCCCGATCCTCCCGGTGGAGTAGTTGACATCCGGCTTGCGCAGACCCACGCCTTCACCGCGTCGCAGGCCGCGCGTAGCGATCAGCCGGAACAACACGAACAGTCGATCCTGGCGGGCGTAGGCAAGGAACGCCTGCGTCTGCTCGGCCGTCCACACCATCACCGACGAGGGCCTGGGCGTACTGATGTAGGCGGCGATCGGATCGACGCGCCGCCCCTCACGCGCTCGCTGGAGCAGGTCAAGGTGCGCGGCGTGATCCTCACGCCACCGCTGCACCTTCTCCTCGGTCCATACGAGCGGCTTGGGCCGGTCTATCGCTGGCAGTTCGACCACGGAGGCGGGGTTGAAATCCAGGAGCCGGTCTTGTCGGATCGCCATGTTCAGGGCGTGCCGGAGGGTAGCGCGGATGCGATGCATGCTCGTAGGGCCGACCGGTCGCCGGTAGCGGACCGCCAGGACGCGGGCGGGGTCGCCGCTGGCGCGTTCGGCGGCGATGGTGTCGTTGAACTCCTCGATCGCATCGAACATGCCCGCAATGTCGGAGACCCGTAGCTGGTCCAGCCGGATGCTCCCGAGGTAGGGGGTGAGGTAGAGCCGGACATGCGATTCATAGGAGCGCCTGGTGGTCGGCTCGATGGCGCGCTTGCGCTTGAGGAACTCCGCCAACCACTCCTCGACCGTGACATGGCGGTTGAGGTCTTGGCGAGTGCGGACCTTGCGCCGCACCTCCTCGACATCGGGCAAGCCCTTGGTGTCCTTGAGCACCGACAGCATCAGCGCGGTGATCTGCCGCCGCACCGCCAGGTCGGGGTCGAGAGCGAGCAGGCCGCGGGCGTGCTCCAGCTCGGCCTCGGCAGCCTCCAGTGTGGCGAAGCCACGGTGGCGCAGGGGGTTTTGCCGCTTGCCGTCAGCGTGAGCGGGAAGTTCCAGCTGATATCCCCACGTGCCGTGGGCGGTGCTCCACCGTTGGCCGCCGTCGCTGTGCGTGATGCGCAGTCCGGGGCAGGACTTGCCCAGCCGCTTGCCCGTGACCGGGTCCTTGCACGCACACGATTTGAACGTGGTGCCTTTGGCGACCGCGCGGGTCTCTCTTGCGGTGGTGCCGGGGTTGTTGCTTGTCATCGTGAGTTATCCCTTCTCGCTTGCCGGACGGCCACTGCGGTCCGGATTGGTGGGGTCGAGTGGCGCCCACAGTCCGCGTATCGGCGTCGCGCATCTGCCGCCGATGCGCAGCACCCGGCGTGGGAACGCGTCCGCGTTGGCCAGCCGGTATGCCTTGGTGCAGCCCATCCCGAGCAGCCGCCTGGCCGCCAGCAGGCCCACCACCTCAGGCACGCCGACGGCATCGGCTCCCGAGTCCCTGGCAGGGGTAGTGCTGGTCATCCATCGCCTCCGAATACGTTGAGGAACAGGGCCGGTTCAGGCCGCGCGGGGTGCGTGATCCGCTCGGGCGTGGCGGGCTGTGACGGCCGCTACGCCACCGCCCCGGCCGCGTCCGCCCCTTGCTGGGTGTAGCCGTCGCGTTCACGACAGGCTGGACAAAGCCCCGGCATGCGGGGGGCCGGTACGCGGCCGGGATTGGTGGCGGCGGTATCGACGCCCACCTCTATGGCCCGCGTCAAGCGAAATCCACAGGTCAGTGCCCGCACCCCAGTTCCCGGCCCGATTCGGTGCCAAGGACGTGGGGACGGAACCGAGCTACTCCAGCGCGCGGCCGTCTGGCAGGCCGGGCCCAGGCGCGAACGGCCCCTACGCCGAGTGCAACTTCGGTCGTGTGAACAGCAGCAGGTCCGCATGCGCCCCTGCGCTCGCCGGCAGCCTGGCGAACTCCGGCAAGCGGCCGCTTCGGCGTCCGCTGCGGCCAGCCACACGATCTGCGACAGATGCCCCCGCTCAGGGGCCCACACCTCCCGCCTCACGCCGCTTCCGGCGGAGAGGTTTGCGGGTGACGGGAAGGTGATGGACGACGTTTCGGTGGCGGAGTTGAGAACGGCGGTCGAGGTAGTGGCGAGTTCGGTCATATGGGTGTGGCCCGAGCACCGGGTCACTGATCCCTGTCACTAATCCAAATACCTGTCCCAAGGCCCGAGTTAGGACAACCTATCAAGCAAAAGTTCGACAATACCCACTAATGCCAAGCGCCTTCAGGTACTTCCCGCTCCTGTCCGATCAGGTCTCCCATACGGTCGTCCACAGCAGCTATGCAGGACGCCCTGCATCTCGACCCGGGGCGCGGCGCCCGACACCACCCCTCCTGGCAACCCGAACGCGATCAACCGCCAGGCGCCCCGTGCGATGCTTCCCGGACATCGGGGCCGACAGCGGCCTTGTCGGCCCCGCACCGCGGCGAATGCTCGGCACCGTCATAGGACGTGAAGGCAGGCGGCCAGTCCGACGCAGATGCTCATCAGCCAAAGGCCACCGCGCCAGGCTTCCTGCCAGAGCCAACCCAGCCCCTGGAGGCCCACTCGGCGAACCGGCTGGAAAATAGGTCACCGTCCACCGTCCCGAGCTGACGAGCGGGTCCTTCCCTGTCACCTGACTCAACACCAGCTCGAAAAGGCCGAGTTGAGACAGCGCGGCAGTTCAGTCTTCAGCAAAATCGACATCGGAATCCACACTGGACACCCCGAGCAACCAACCGCCAAGCGAGAGTGACGAATACATGACATTCATAAACAAATCGCCACTATTGTTTTGTCGTAGAATGCCCGGATAGAACGCACTCGCAGCGACACTTCCCAACCCTGCGCAACCGCCTGCGACATACTCCGACATGCAGCGACGGACCTCGGGACTTTTAATCCGTAGGTTCCGGGTTCGAGCCCCGGGCGCCCTACCACTCCACACCCCATCTGACCTGCACTTGCTCGATCCTCGATCGTCTTCTGCGAGGCGAAGACGGCCGAGTTCATGCTCGTCACATGCTCTTCGGCACGCGTCCGGCACATCGGCGGGTCGATCACGAGAGCGAACTGTCCCGGTTTGCGCTATCGACGATCGGCCGCCTCGGGTCGCACCGTAAAGCCAGACCCAAACGACACCCAACAGAAGGACCCCAGTGGAAGGGGCGGCGGGCGGGACGCCCCCGAAATGATCGCAGACCCGTCCAAGCACTGGTCAAGCCGCCCTCGGCAGGACTCGCACGACTTCACAGCGGCTGCCGTTCTGGCCTCCTCTGCAGTGCGGAACTGCTCGTTCACTCTTCTGCGAAGCATCATCTTCGTCCTGCCCGCAGCCCCCGCGGTTGCTGCTTCGTTCTCAGGGCGGGGCCCCAGGAGAGCTTGGTGCGGAGCGTCCGGGGCTCGGCTGATAGGCCGCTCCGGTCAAGTGGTTCAGGCTGGGAGGAGGGCCTCGGCATCCGACCGACCCCCCCTCTTCCCTAGCGTCGGTAGGGGGTCAGAAGTCGAACTCGCCCTTTTTCGCACCGTCAATGAATGCGGCCCATACCTCGGGCCGAACGACGAAGGGAGCCTGGTCAGGCGCTTCGGTGTCACGAATGCCGACACGGCCGCCGGACAGCGGTGCGACTTCGATACAGTTTCCGCCGTTTCCGGTCGAGCATGTCGCCTTGCGCCAGGCCGCTGTCTCCAGCTCGGCCGTCAGGTCCATTTCTCCACCATCTTCCTGATGAATTCGACCGACGCCCTCTGGGGGAGAGCATCCGCCCTGATGGCGTCCAGCTTCATGGTAACCAGCTCAACCACCTCGGCGTAGCTCGTCACGACGGGCTCGGCAGCGGTCTCCAGATAGACCGTGTGACGGACACCGTTGGGCGCTTGCGCGATGACGATACCTCCGCTCAAGCCGGGATTGGCGCCCAGCGGACAGATCTGCACGGTGATGTGCGGGACTCGCGCCGCTTCCAGCAATCGCTCCAGCTGTTCCCGCATGACTCCGGGGCCGCCGATGGGCCGGCTGAGCACCCCTTCATCCAGCACCACCAGGTAGCGAGGAGGGTGGGTGCGGGTCAAGATCTTCTGCCTGGCCAGGCGAGTGGCGACGAGGGCATCGATGCGTTCGCTGTCGTAGCCGGACTCGCTTTCCAGCAAGGCACGAGCGTAGTCGGCCGTCTGCAGCAGCCCCGGGACCACCAGAGGCTCCCAGGTGCGCAAGGACTGGGCCTGTTCTTCCTCCTGAAGCCAGGGGGCGAACCAGGTGGGAGCCGTGTCGCGATGGTGTGACAGCGATGCCCACACTTCACGCAGTCCGGAACCGAGTGCCTTCTCGCACTCGCTGAGGAACTGTTCGGTGGGCGAGCGCTTGCCGACCTCGACCGCTCCTATCTGACTAGATGAGTATCCGGCGCGGCGGCCGAGCTCTGCTTGGGTGAGCCGCGCCTCTTCACGCATGCGCCGCAGTTCGGCGCCGAAGGCCGCCGTCCTGCTCGCGTTCGGATCAAGTTTGCGTGCCGCGGGCATGCTCCACCTCCCCATGACTGTTGCCACACCAACCGCGCATCCGACACCCCCGAATGCGACAACCTGTCGGATGAATGGCGGTGAAAACTGTCCCACAAATTACTGCCGAGACGCAAAGCTATGGAGATATCACAGGGAGTCAAGAGGCGCGGAATCCTCTATCCCACAGATGATCTCAGAGACGGCGTGGCATACAAGAGCCACAAAGTGAACAAAAGCGGCAGGGTGGCGGCTTACGTGAATTCGCATTCATGTCCGGCAGGTATGGAGTCCGGTGAATGGCCGGGCAATGGCCTGGCCCTATGTCGGGCCGGTCAGGTCGCCGCCGTTCGGACCGATACGAACCACGACGACGTCATCGGCCTGCCGCGAGGGATCGTCCACGAGCTGATCGCCCATGCTTACGACCACGCCGCCGCCGATGCTGGGGCCACGAACCGCCTCTGGTGGTATCGAGCTCGCGATAAGTCCAGAGTCCAGACGCGTTGCGGCTCGCGGCAGTCGATCTGGAACCGCCCGCACAGCTTTGGTGAGCACCACGTGTCAAGCGCCGACTCTCTGCCTGGAGCGTGGGCGGAGGCCGACGATAACGATGCTCACATTCGTTGTCTGAAGGACGCAGTTGGAGATCGAGAAGTAGCGAGGCCAATCCGGTGATCTACATACCCGTAATGACCGAATGTCAGGAACTCGGCGTTATCCAACTGGCGCGCGATGAGCAGGCGCCGTATCTGGCACGGAAGGCGGTCACTGTCTGGGCAGGCGCCGAGCATCCAGCCCGGGAGATCTTGGTCTTGGTGGCATCCGAGTTGGTTACCAACGCCGTCAAGCATGCTGCTCTCGAAATCGGCCCCGGCAGCGACCTCGGCGGGATCGAGGTCAAACTGTCCCAGGGGCGGGAATTCCTGCGGTTGGTAGTGACCGATCCTGGGTCGACCTGTTCGACACCCTCGTCCATCCCGATGCAAGCGTCGAACCTGTATGCGATGCAGGGGCGGGGGCTGGCGATCGTGGACCGCCTGTCGCGCGGGCGGTGGGGAAGCCACCAGCTTCCCGCAAGCGGGCACCGCGTCGTGTGGTGCCACCTCGACCTCAGCCCCACCCCGGCAGAGCTCGAAGAACTCTTCCGCGCCTCCGTCTAACCGGCTACTCCGCGGCCCATCACCGTCCCCTCCCGCCCTGGATGCTTGCCATCACCGAAGAACCGGAGCACTGCTGTCCAGCGTCACCACCTGGCCTTGCTTGTCCCGGTGCCTTCTCCGCAGGTTTCGTCGGCCGGGTCACCGCCGATCCCGACGCCTGACCGAGCGCAGTGATCTGGTCGTCGCGAGCCGCGACCTCGGGCCGAATGCCATGCGGCCGCTCTGCACTGACCCGCCGACATCTACGGCCGACCGCTCATCCCGCTCGCGGTTCGACCACGACCTTCCTCAAGCCCAGCAGCCGCCCCACAGTTCCTTCATCAATGGAGTCCCTTGTCATGTCTCGCCAGAAGACGATCATTGTGTTGGCTGTGTTGCTGACCGCCGGCGACATCGTCTTCGCTCTGCTGGCCCCTGCCAGCATGACCAAGCCGGTCTCTCTGGTCCTGGTCATTGCCCTGCTGATCGGCTACCTCTCTGCCGCTCTGCGGTCGATCTACCGCGCCCGGCGAGTCTCCAGCCGCAACGAGGTCCAGCCGGAACACCCCCAGCCGCCGCACCCGCCCGCCCCGTGAACAGCAGGCCATCCCTCTACCCGCCACCTGTCCATCCTTTGGAGCCAGCCATGCCCGAGCCTGTTACCCCCGCCATAGCCGCGCAAGCCGTCACTCACCTCACCAACCTGCAGGAACTCCTGCACGCCCTCGGCCTGCACGCCCGCCTGCTCACCCCGGACGAACGGCTACCGTGCCTACGGGTGATCAACCCCCAAGCCACCGCCCTGACGGAGATCATCTCCGCCGCCCCCATGGACAACCAATGGCTGTTCTGGTGGTCATGGCCCGAACCCATCATCGACGTCACCGACCCCGCCACAGCCGCCAAACGCATCTGCCACGTCCTTGCCACCACACCGGCGGGCGCCGCATAACCACGGTCAGCGTGACACAACCGACGCTCACACCGACGCCCGATGCCGACCAGTTGAGCAAATCGCCAGCTTCTCGGCGGTCAGCAACAGAAGCGCAGGTAGGCCTGGAGGTCGCCGAGGATGCCGGCGACGCTGTCGCGGTCGCCGCGATACAGCACCTCCTTGCCGTCACGGCGGGAGGTGACGATGCCGCCGCGCCGGAGCAGGCCAGGGCGTCCAAGCTACTGCTGAAGTCCTGATCGACGGTCGGTGGACACTGGTGGATGCCGCCCATGATCCACTCCTCGGCCGCCGGGCCGGCTGTAGTCAAATGGAGCAGCGTCGCTGGCACCGCCCCGGCTTACGATCCGCGCGGGCCGTCATGGCAGTCGGGGAACGAGGACCGAGCCTGTTCCCAATGCCGGCCTTGACGGGATGATCGACGACTCCACACTGGAGCGCTGCCGGCGAGCATACAGCCACGATGTGCCTGACCTCGGGCCTCGGCCGATCGGCCGAGGCCCGAGGTCAAGATTGCTCTGGGGTCACGAGTTGGCAGGGCGATCGGAGAGGGTTCTACTTCTTGCGGTCCGGGTCGTTGAAGGTTGGGATTGGCTGGTTGTTCGTGGCATCGAGCATCGTGACGCACTCTGGTCTGATGAAACCCCAGCCGTAATCCCCGTCCAGGACGACCAACGCTTTGCCGTCCAGCGTCTGGAAGCGGTAATTGACCTGGCCTGATCTTTTGCCTATTTGGTCGGAGGGGTGCGCTGGGTCCCGGAAGGCGCCGCGGGTGAAGTTCGTTCCGGAGAAGTAATTTTAGTAAAGCCTGCAGTCTTTGCCCTGGCCGGTCGCCACCTTGGTCGGTACTCCGCTATGTCCTTTGGTCCCTGCCGGCTTGCTGAACTTCGTGCCGATGTTCGTCCGTTGCCACATGGTGTTGGCTGTGGACGTGGAGCAGTTGTTCGGGCGAGTTCCGGTGCGGGCACCACGAGCGCTCAGGTGGATCCATCCGCACATATTGACCCTGCAGCCCCGGAGTCGGCCGTAGGCATGGTTCAACTGGCTGGGGCCGACTTGAATGAAAGTGGATTGAGGCATTATCCGGCACGCACGTGGACGCCCTGGCACCGGCACGTCACCATCGCCATGCTCGCGCTGGCGTTCCTGGCCGTCACACGCGCCATCCTGCCGACTGACGCTGATGAGGCCACCCTTGACCAGGGAAAAGACCGTCCGCTCCTGGAGGTGGCACCGGACTGAGACTCCTGCGACTCTCCCTTGCCGAGATCCGCCGCGTTCTGGCCCGGCTGTTCATCCCCGCAGCCACCGCCATTGACCACGTCTTGGCTTGGTCGGACTTCCGGCGGCTTCACCAGACGCGTGCCCTGATCAGCCACTATCGACGACGCGGCTATCCACTCCCACCGAATCTACGAATGTAGTCCCTGCTGGTGGCAAAGGGCGTTAGCTTCTCGCCATCAGACACTCTTTGCCGCCACGACGTACAGGCTATAATTTTCAGATTCGTCGTCGAAATCGCTAGCTTTTCACCTTCCGAATTTCTCCCGGATGTCGACACGGCCACCATTCTATCTCTCTTCGCCACCCCTTCTCCCCGTGACGTCATTTCTGATCGTACTTGCAGGCAGCCTGCCAATTTTATAGAGGATGTAGGGTGAGAATCTATAAACAGGGTTTTTCCTATTTAAATGTTCATTGTACGCCCTAAAGGTAGTTACTTCTGCGTGTACATTATTTTGGTGATCGTAGAAGTCGATGGTGCCACTACCTGTATACGAGAAGCGCTTTGGATAGGCCTCCTCAAGAACGGCGTACGTTCCTTTATGTATCATCGTCCCGGCGTATGCGCGGGCTAGATCCCACTTCCCCTCACTTACGGCTTTCTCATATGCCGCCCGTTCGGTTTTGCTTAGTTGAGATACCAGGAATTCATCGCCCTTCGCGACGGCTTCCTGTAATGCGTTTCTGATTTTAACGGCCGTATCCAAAGCTTCCATGTCATACGGGTCATGGTTACCGATTGCCACGACAATTCCCATTGTCATTATGGCCATATAGGCAAAGCCTCTACCGCAGCTTGACCCCAGGTTCTTGCAGTATTGTGCGTCGATTTTATCGAGGATGACATCGCGAACAATATAGAACTGGTCCGATAGAGCGGCATTGACCCGGTCCCTGCCGATCTGGTCAGCTACCTGCTCTACTGCCTTCATGTAGGCTGCGCGCCATTTGCGTTGTTCCTCGACATGTTTCACGCAATAGCTGGCGGAATGAGTCTTCGCGCAGGTCTTGTACTCTTGGCTGGGGCCGTTGTCGGGGCCTCTTCTGGCAGCAGCGGCGGCCTTGAGTCCCACGGACGCTTTGCCGCCAAACTGCTTGAATATTTCCCAGAAATATTGCAGTTGTCCGTCGGAAAGGCCGGCGTAAGCCAAGTTTACGAATCTACGAATTGTTTTCTTTGGGGCATCCCAGAATCCGTCCCACGGTATCGTTCCATTCGGAAGGACGTTTTGCCGCTTCATCTCTTCGACAGTCATCACACTGACGACGTCCCACTTGATCTCCCCTGCGGTAATACAGGCCAGACACATCTCGACCGCGCCGCCGCCGTAGCAACTGCCGATGCACGTGCCTCCGCCGCCGCTGCTGCCGCCCCCCATCATGATGCCGTGCTGGGCGTAGATATCGGCGGCGGTCTGGTAGTCGACGCCTGGCGTGTAGGCCGAGGGACCGGCGACGGAGCCGCCGCCGATGACGGTGGCGTGGCCAGTGGGGTCGGTGCCGGTCAGGGGTGAGGCGTTGGCGTAGGTGTAGCGGTTGGCCTGCACCGATGGGCTGGGGTTGAGGGTGGCGGTGTCGCGGCTGGTGAAGGTGCCGGTGCCGGGCTGGTACCAGCGGGCATGCATATTCACCTTGCCGGTGTCCGGGTCGGTGTACTCGCCCTGGAAACCGAGCCGGTTCTTGGTGCCGGTCTGGGCGGTGACGGTGCCGAACGGGTCGTAGGCGGTGGAGGACTGCACGGCGGTGGTGAAGGTGGCCACCAGGTCGCCGTGCAGGTCGCTCAGTGCGGCCACCGCTGCGCCGGCGCCCTCCTTCAGACCGAGCAGGCCGCCGCCGAGGTCCCGGGCGTACTTAGCCTGGACGGTGCCGCCGCTGTCGGTGATGGCAGCCAGGCCGTTACCGAGCCCGCTGTAGGCAAAGGTGTGCTTGGCGGTGCCGCGGATGCGGCTGGTCATCCGGTCGAGGGCGTCGTAGCTGTAGAGGCTGTCGCCGTCGGCGATGAGCCGGTCAAAGGCGTCGAAGGTGTATTGGGTGGTGGCGCCTGCCTTGGTGCTGGTGGCCAGGGTGCCGCGCGGGGTGTAGGTGTAGTCGGTGCCATCGCCGTTAGTCAGGCGATTGCGTTCGTCGTAGGTGAAGGTCGCGTTGCCAGCCTTGGTGCGGTTGCCAGCGGCGTCCCACTCGTAGGTGGTCACCGCGCCACCGGGGGCGGTCCAGGAGGTGAGCCGGCCAGCGTGGTCGTAGCCGTAGGTGTTGGTACCCGCCCCGGCGGTACCCGCGGTGGTCTTGGTGGTGAGATTGTCGTCCTTGTCCCAGCCGTAGGTGATCTTCGCGAGCTGGGTGCCGGAAGCGTTCTTCAACGTCTGGCTCTTGACCCGGTCCATTTCGTCGTAGTCGATGGTCTGGGTACTGGCCGTGCCACTGGTGGCCGTGATGGTCCCTAGTCGGCTGGCCGCGTCATAGCCGTAGGTGAGGGTACGGCTGGTGACCGGGTCGGTGGCGGTCTTCAGCCGGTTAGCAGTGTCATAGGTGAAGGTGGCGGTGCCAGCCGCGTCGATGCGCTGGATAGGGCTGCCCACCCCGTCATAGGCGTAGGCGGTTTCCTGGACGGTGCCGCGCGAGACCTTCAGGGGCAGGCCACGGTCGTTGTAGTCGACCGTCAGATCACCGGCGGTGGTGCCGCGGCCGGCCAGGTCGTAGCCGAACGTGTGCTCCGCCGTCGCCGCGCCGCCGCCCGCGCCGCTCTCCTTGGTGAGGCGGCCCAAGCGGTCGAAGGTCCGATCGATGCGTACCCCGCCCGGCTGGATGGTGGCCTTCGGGTTTCCGGCCTCGTCGTAGACGTGGGTCCAGGTGCGGTCGGCCGCGTTCGGGTGCGCCGTTGTGGAGGGCTCGGTCACCGTTTCCACCAGGCCGAGGCTGTTGTAGCTGGTCCAGGTGGCATTGCCGCGCCCATCGGTGATCCGGGTGCGGGCGCCGTTGGCATCGTAACCGTAACTGGTGGTGATCGACTGGCTGGCCGAGACCGGCTCGATAAGCGAGGTCAGGCGATTCAGCGCGTCGAAGGTCTGCCTGGTGACGTGGCCCTCGGGAGAGGTGGCGCTGATCTGGTTGCCCGCCAGGTCGTAGCCATATCCGTAGGTACGCAGCGGCGTCTCGTCGCCGGTATCGGTCACGTGCAGGTCCTTGACCGTGACCTTGCGGCCAGCCAGGTCATACTCGGCGACGCTGGCGTTGTCGTTCGCATCAACCGCCTTGACTGGGCGCCCGGCCAGGTCGTACTCGGTGGTCACGTTGCCTGCCGGGTCGGTGACGGTCTCGACCTCGCCAGCCGCGTTGCGGGTGAAACTGGTGGACTTGGTGCCCGTCCCGGAGCCGGGCACGGTCTGCTTGATCAGCCGGCCGACGTCGTCGTACTCCATCTTGGTGGTGTAGGCGGCGCTGGCGGGCTTGCGCTCGATCTGGGTGGCGGTGATCTGCCGGCCCAGGTCGTCGTAAGTGGCCTGGCTGCGGGCGCCGGTCGGGTCCACGGTGGCCAGCTTCTCGCCCGCCATGTCGTACTCGGTCACCCACGTGCCGGCGGTCTGCCCTTCGTCGGGCGCGGGGTCGGTGACGCGGACCTGACGGCCGAGTTGGTCGTACTCGTAGGAGGTGACGTAGCCGCGCGGATCGGTGGTGGACTTCAACTGTCCCGCCGTGTCGTAGGCGTGCCGGACGGTTGAGGTGATCGCGCTGCCGCCGGGCGGAGTGTAGGCCGGTGCGGTGGAGCTGGTCAGCCGGTTGACCTTGTCGAAGGTGGAGACCAACGTACGGCCTTCGGCATCGGTCTGATGGGTTTGGTTGCCCACGGTGTCGTAGCCGACCCGAGCTGCTGGGCGCGTGGAGGTGGTGGTGCCGTTCTTGTTCACCTGCACCTGCGGGGCCGTGGTCTCCACCAGCCGATCCAGGATGTCGTAGCGCAGAGTGGTGGTGTAGTCGGCGGCGTTCGCGCCGTCGGCATTGCCTCGTGGGTCGGTGGTGGCGACGGGCAGGCCCCGGTCGTCGTAGGTCGTGGTGGAGATGATGTCCTGGGTGCCGTTTTCGATGGTCTGCTTGGTGGGCTGGTTGAGCTTGTTGTAGGCGTAGCTGGTCATCTCGGTGCGGGTAGTGCCGGCCGCCGTCAGCGTGGTCTTGGTGGCGTTGTCGTTGGCGTCGTAGGCGAGGTCGGTGGTGCGGGCCAGCTTGTCTGGGTCGAGCACCTGGCGGGTGAGTCTGCTGGCGGCGTCGTACTTGAAGGTTGTGATGGTGGTGGCGTTGCCGGTCGTCGGATTGATACCGGTCACCTGTTCGGTGAGGTTGCCGGCCGGGTCGTACTCCTCCGCCTTGACTATGACGTCGCGGGGAGTGGCATTGGGGTCGTTCAGCCGGGCGTCGTCGGCGATTTGCTCCTTGAGCCGGTTGTCCATCCAGTACACGTTGGTGGTCTTGCGTCCCATCACATCCTTGATGGATGTCAGACGGCCACCCGCGTCGTAGCCGCGTGACTCCAGCACCACGTCCTTGGCCGCCTGCGGGTTGACCGGGCTGTCAGTCCAGCCCTTCAACGTCTGCGTGTATGGTTCGCCGCGTTCGGTGTAGCTCTGCTCGATGACCGTGCCGCGGGGGTCGGTGGTTCGGACCGGCCAGCCGCGATGGTTCCACACCTGCCGCGTGATGCCGCCTTCGGGGTTGGTGACGGAGTCTTGGCGGCCGTGCGTATCGTAGGTGTTGGTGGTGGTGCGCTCCGGTTCGCCGCCGGTCAGGTCGGCGATCGTTTCAGTGAGCACGTTGCCGTCAGGATCGTAGGTGTTGCGGGCCTGCGCGGTGTGCGTGACATTACTGATCTCGTTCTTCACCGGCGGGGCGGTGCTGGTGAGCAGGCGGCCGCAGCCGTCGTAGGCGAAGGTGGTCTTCGCGCCATTCGGGACGGCCTGAGAGATGCGGGTACTGGCGATCAAGCGGCCCAGCGGGTCGTAGTCCAGCTTGGAAACCAGACCTTCGGGTTCGGTCTGCTCGGCCAAGTCGCCAGCGGCGGTGTAGCGATAGCTCCACTGGCTGCCACGGGCGTCGCTCTTGGTCTTCACCAGCCCGGCGGGCGTGGCGCCGCCGCCGACCGCCGCCTCGCTGCCGTCGGTGTAGGCGATGCTGACGGACCGGCCCTGCGGGAAGTCCGCTGTGGCGGGGGTGGTCTGCTTGGTGTGTTCCCCGTAGCTGTTGTACTCGGTCGTGGTGGCGTAGGTGTTGTCTGTGTCATTGGCCGAGCGGCCATTCCGGTAGGTCGTCACCCGGTCGTTGCGCGGATCGAACGGGTCGTTCGCGTTGAGGTAGTAGGACCAGTATTCGATCGCGCACTCGCTCGGCGTCCGGCAGTACTGTCTGCCGAGGGTGTTACCGCGCTTGTCTTGGTAGATCTCGTTGGCGATGTCGTTACGGTCGATGATCTTCTTCAGGAAGCCCGCCTGGTCGTACTCGTACCAGGTGGCGAACTTCCGCTGGTCGGGCTCGCGACGGATGCGGTAGCCGCGCCAGGCATCGTAGAGATAGTCGAGCGTGATGTTGTCCGGGTCGGTCACCGTCACCTGCGCTTCGCCGGACTGCTGCTCAATGTCGATGTTGCCGATCTTCCAGGTGCCGCCGTCGCTGTCGGTGTGGGTGGCGATGCGGTCAGTCTTGTCGTCGTAGGTGTTGACGGCCCACAGACGCCCGGACGGCAGCGTGACCTTGGTGAGTTTGTGCGGCGCGCCGGTGCGGGCAGCGTAGTGGCTGGCCACCTCGGCCGCGGTCAGCGGCTTCCCGTAGAGAGCGACCTCATCCAGTTGCCCTTGGAACGGGAACGCCTGGGCAGTGGCAGGCACGGCCGGGGACTTGGCCGGGTCGGTGACACCGTTGCCGATCGTGGCGTACGTGCGCCAGCCGGTCGCAGTCCCGGTCATGGTGCCGACCTGCTGGCCATCCAGGTACAGCGTCTGGTTCTGCCCGGCCACGGTCAGCGCGACGTGATGCCATTGGTCGTTGTTCACCGCGGCGGCGGAGGTGATCGGGGAGGTGGCGGCGTCCAGGGAGCCGCGCAGCTTGCCGTCGGTGCCCACATACAGCATCGCGCCCTTGGCCAGGCTACTGCTTTCTTCGGTGCCCGCCGCCATGATCACCCCAGACTGGGCGGTCTTGAACCACGCCTCTACCGACACCTGATCGCCCAGATGCGGGATCGTGTTGGAGGGCAGCTTCACCACCGAACCCGTCTTGAACGTGGCCGAAGTGTCGGTAGTGCCGGCCAGCGCGCCCGGCTGTGCCAACGTGATGCCCTGATAGGTGGTCAGGTCTCCTGCGCCGCTGCCCAGATCCTCCCCGCTGCTGGCGCCCAATGCTTCGCCGAGCCGCCAGTAGCCGAACGGGTCGGAGTTGAGCACACTGCTGCGATACAGCGACCCGCCGCCGTACTCATATGTTGTGCAGTTCGGCGCCGCCACCGGCGCGCACACCTGCGTCAACCGGCCCGCATCGTAACTGTAGTTCCAGGTCAGGGCCTGACCGTCGACCGGGTCACTGGAGATCGTCGCGACCTGGATGCCCTGCCAGGTGAACGTCACCGACCGGCCCCCCACACCGGTGACCTTGGCCAGCTTCCCGCCTGCGTCATAGGTCAGGGTCTGGCCACGCCCGCGCTGGTCGGTGATTGAGGTCAACCGGCCTGCGGTGTCGAAGCGGTAGCTGGTGGAGGTCTTGTCCATCAACCGCCACCCGCCGCTCTGCTCGGCCAGCGTCGCGTACATGGCGGGCGGCGGTTGGAAGGTCCCGTCCCCGTTGGCGCGGAACCGCACCTGCCGCCCATCCGGGTAGGTCACCAGCGCCGACGTCGAAGCGCCGCGCACCTCCTTGACCACCTTCATGTCCCAGCGGGTCGACCAGCCGGCGCCGAACATCCCGTCCGTGCGCGGGTCCAGGCTGTTGTAGGTGCGCACCACCGACAGCGGCGGTCCTACCGTCGCGACCGTCAGATCCGTCAATGTGGTGGTGTAGTTCCCCGTCTGCTGGTTGAACTCCTGCCCCACCACGCCAGAACTGGCCAGCTGCGAGGTCACCACCGGCGGCCGTACCCCGGTCGTGAACGTCAGCACCGACGAGGTCGTCGTCGACGAATCGAAGGAATCCTTGATCGTGACCGTCCACCAGTACTGCTTGCCCCAGGCCAGCTTCGCGGCCGGGACGGTCCAACTGTTGCCGTTACCCGCCACATAGCCGGACGTTGTGCACCCGGCGCCGGACATCGACTCAATGTCACACAGCTTGAACGAATACGACACCGTGGAATTGCTGCCGTTGTTGCTCTTCCCCCACGCACGCAACGACGGCGTCAATGAGTCAACCAGATACCCTGGCTTGGGATACACATCTACTAGGTTCGGCACGGCCAGCACTGACCGATCCGCCGCCTCCGCCCTGGCCACCCCGGGCGGCAAACCGTCTGTCTCCGGCGCAGCGGGCGCCGAATCGGTGGTTCGATCCTCAGCCGGTACCGCCCCCATGGGCGCGGTGACCTCCGACCGCCACCCATCCGACGGCGCTAACGCCGCCGGAACCCGCATGGCCGACAACAAGGACGGCAACCCCGTAGCGGATCCCACCATCTGCTGCGGCACCGCGACGGACGACGCACTGCTGCCCTCAAGCGCCGCGACTGTGGAGAACGCCACGGCAGGCTGCGCGGGTATCACCAGCAGACCAGGCGCCAGACCAGCCAGCGCAACTATCGTTCCAACCGAACGGGGCCAAGACAAGAACCGGCGCATGCGCCACCACACTCCGAACCACAACGAAGAACACCGACAAGGGCGCCTAACGTCGCTCTCCGCCGCGCCGACAGGTACCCTCGCGAGCGGCTCGGAGCTGATCTCTAGCCGACGATCAACGTAAGAAATCCTGACCTATCCGACAAGGCGTGCAATCGTCACAAATCGGAAAACAGCCCTATCTGGTACGCAACGCTCCGTTATCAGTCAGTGTGTGATGTCGGCGACCGAGGACAAGTCCGGTCAAGTCCGTGTTGTGGCCCTCCGGCGCTGGGCTCGACATGGTCCCATTCTCGACCGCGCCGGGTGTCAGGACCGTAAGATGCTGAGGCGGAAGCTTGATCACCCGTCGCCATCGCCCCAGGGCAAGCCAAGCGGACCAAGGGGCTGGGGCGAGGGTCGTTCCTCCGGTGGGGAGTGCCACCTTCACCCCAGGCCCTTGGCCCGCTACCCTGGCGGGTGGAATGACGGCGACGGGATGCTCAGGCAGGACAGTCGCTGACAATGCCAGGCGTCTTTTGCGCGCACGTACGATCCCCTAATCTGTCGCGAGCATAGAAGCCGTGCGATCAAGACTGGAGGGTCCAGATGGGGGTCTTCTACGACTACTACCGGGCAGCGGACAGGCAGGCCGCCGCCGAGAAGCCCGACAGCCCCCGAGCTGTAGAGGAGCCCATGGCTGGCGTACCGTCTTTTGACGCGGTGGACGCCAAGGGGATTGATCCCAACGTGATCCTCGGGCAGCTCATAGCCGTCGTCAAGGAAATTCCGTACAGCTTGGATTTGATACAGACGATCACTGTCTATCCGCCGCCCGAGGCCGCTCCGGCGACAATTGAGGAGTGGGAGGCTCTTCCGGATGACTCTCCCTACAAGGAGGGGCCGGGAATCGAAGAGCTCTCAGTAGACGTGCGCGACACCCTCGCTGGCATCCCGGACAGCAGGTTGGGCGAGCTCACTGAGCGCTGGGAACAGATCGAAGAGTTCGCCGACTTTCCGCCCGCCCGAGGGTTCCTTCTGCAGGTCCTCACGGAGCTGCGCGATATAGCTCAGCGGGCACAAAAGGAAGATCAGATGATCTACTGCTGGATCGGTGTCTAGGGTCTTTCCAAAGGTCCAGTTCGAGCCCTTGCACTTCCCCTCTTAGCGTGGAGACCGAACCGGGAGAGGTTTGGTCGTGGCAGCAGTCACGAGGCGACGCTTTGATCCGGAGTTCCGGGCCGGGGCGCTGCGTATCGTCAAGGAGACCGGCAAGCCCGTGGCCCAGGTGGCGCGGGATCTGGGGATCAGCCCGTACACGCTGCACAATTGGGTGCAGATGGATCGGCTCGCCAAGCAGTACCACGGCGACAGCGACGGGAGCGGAACGCTGGAGGAGTCCGAGCAGGAAGAATTGGCCCGGCTGCGGCGGGAGAAGGCCGCGCTGGTCAAGCAGCACGCCGAAAAGAAAGCGGCGTGGGACAAGGAACGCGCCGAGCTGGAAGACGAGCGTGACGACGCCCCTATGCTTGTCAAGCCGCAGCGGACGAGGTATCCGCAGGTGAGAGTGCTTCGATGATGATCGGGAAGACTTCGCGAGCGACGTAGCGCTTGAGGCAGCGGATGATCTCTTTCTTGGATTTGCCCTCCGTGGTGCGGCGTTCGGCGTAGACGCGGGTGCGCGCGTCGCGGCCAAGGCGGGTCACGACGATCGTGTAGAGGGCGCTGTTGCTGCGCCGGTCGCCACCGCGGTTGAGCCGGTGCCGGACGGTCTTGCCGGAGGACGCCTCGATCGGGTTGACGCCACACAGGGCGGCGAAGGCCGCTTCGCTCCCGAGCCGGTCGGGGTTGTCGCCAGCGGTGATGAGCAGCGCGGCGGCGGTGTCCGGCCCGATCCCGTGCCGCTGCAACAGTCGCGGCGCGCGTTCGGTGATGATCGCGACCAGTGCGCGTTCGTGAGCGCGAGCTTCTTCGGTCAGGGTCAGGATCCGGCGGGCGAGCATGCGCAGCACGGTGCGGGCCGCGTCGTCGATGGTGCGATGCTCATCCTCGGGCAGGTCTGCGCAGGTGCGGATGAGCGTGGTCGGCCCAAGACCAGCGAGCGCATCGCGCAGCGTCGGGTCGGCGCGCATGAGGATGGCCCGCAGCTGGTTGATGGCTTGCGTGCGAGCCTTGACCGCCGAACCCTTGGCGACTTTGAGCATGCGGATCATCTCGACGGCGCCGTCACCGGTCTTGGCGATGGCAGTAGCCTCCTGCGACAGCACGGCTCGTGCGGCGTTCTCGGCGTCGATGGCGTCGCTCTTACCGCGCCGCCGCCGACGGGCTCGATCGGGTCGGTTGATCTCCAGGATCTGCATGTCGTGGCGGCGCAGGAAGCGGTTGAGCGCGGTGCCGTGCGAGCTGGTGCCTTCAACTCCAGCTCGTCGCAGCTGGCCGTGTCCGCGCGCCCAGTCCAGTAGCGCGGCATATCCGTCGGCGGTGGCCGGGAACGCCTGGGTGCCGATGAGCACGCCCATGACGGTGATCACTGCTGCGACGTGCACGTCGTTGTGGGTGTCCACGCCGAGGACGATCTCCTCATCAACGTCGGCGTCGGCAGGGACGGTGTGGTCGTCGGCGGGGCGGATCACGGATCTCCTCACAGGCTCGGAAGGTGATGGTCACCGGCCGGGCGAGGAGGTCAGGACTGTGATGATGCACATGGCGAGGCCCCTATGGGGACACATCCACGCCTGGTCCGGCGGCACCGCCCGGGCCAGGGCGACAGGTCATCACCAAGGCACGGTGGCCAGTCTCAAGCTGGGTCAGACCCTGGCTTGTCGGGCGGTGCCTCTTCAGTCTCACAGTGCTCAAGCGCTCCGTGGTCTTGTGGGTCAAAGAGGCGATGGGCCGATAAGCGTGGCGGCCTTCATCAGCTCCCAGAAGACCGAGCACGGCATCGACCACGTCACCTCCTGCCGGGCATTAGGTGTGTCGCAGTCCTGGTACTACAAGTGGAAGAACCGCATCGGCCAGGACATGCCGACCGCTCGGGAACGCCGGCGGGCCGACCTGGACACGGAGATCGCCCGCCTGTTCGAGGCGTCGGGTGGAACCTACGGCTCACCTCGGATCACGCGTGACCTGCACGAGGCGGGCTGGCGGGTATCAGAGAACACCGTCGCGGCGCGAATGGCTGAGCTCGGCCTGGTCGCCCGGCGACGGCGCAAGCCGCGCTCGCTCACCCGGCAAGGCAAGCGGTCGGCCGCCCCGGATCTGGTCCACCGCAAGTTCGCCGCGCCCGCGCCGGACGTGCTGTGGTGCGGCGATGTGACGCAGATTGATACCGACGAGGGCAAGCTGTATCTGGCCACCGTCGAGGACCTGTTCTCTCGCCGGCTGCTCGGCTACGCCATGTCCGAACACCATGATGCGGCGCTGACCTGCGCCTCACTGCAGATGGCGGTGGCCACCCGCGGCGGCGACGTGGACGGGGTGATCTTCCATTCGGACCGCGGCTCGGAGTACAGCGCAGCCCGCTACCAGGAGCTATGCCGGCGTCTGGGCGTGGTTCAGTCGATGGGCCGCGTGGGCTGCGCGCTCGACAACGCGGCCGCCGAGGCGTTCAACAGCACGCTCAAGGTCGAGTACGTGCACCGCCAACGGTTCCGTACCCGGGCAGAGGCCAGGCTGAAGATCGCCACCTGGATCGCCGACTTCTACAACACCACTCGGCGGCACAGCGCCAACGACGGCTTGCCGGAGGTTGTCACTTCAGGTGTGTAAAGATCGTTTCTGATGGCCTGAGGTCGGTCTTTACCTGATGCGGCCTGGATAGGCGATGTCGAGTTCGATCAGCGCTTCGCGCCAGCCGATGGTGCGTTGTCCTTCGATCAGGCGGGCGGTGCTGGGCGAGTTCTTGATCTTTCCGGTCTCCTCCTTGGTGATGGCGCGTTCGCGGGCGCGTTTGTCCTCGATATTGATGATGGCCAGCCACAGCAGTTTGACCACGGCGTCGTCGCCGGGGAAGTGGCCGCGGGCCTTGGTGACCTTGCGCAGCTGGTAGTTCAGCGACTCGATGCTGTTGGTGGTGTAGAGCAGCTTGCGGACCGCCGGGGAGAAGGCGAAGAACGGGGTGAAGCGGTCCCAGGCGGTCTCGAACACACGGGCCGCCTGCGGATACCTCTGGCCCCAGGTGGAGGCGGTGAAGTCGGCCAGGGCGTCGAAGGCGGCTTCCGCACTGGGCGCCGTATAGATCTTCTTGAGCTCGGCGGCCAGCGTGGCGCGGTCACGACGGGCGACCGGCCGCAGCGCGTTGCGGATCAGGTGCACGACGCAGGCCTGCACGATGGTGTGCGGGAAGGCATGGTGGATGGCGTCTTCGAAGCCGTTCAGTCCGTCGGTGCAGGCGATGAGGATGTCGCGCACTCCCCGGTTGCGCAGGTCGGTCATCACAGAGGTCCAAAAACGGGCCGACTCGCCGGCGGTGGCGGCATCGAGCGGGGTCTTGGCCAGCCAGATCCCCAGCACGTGCTTGTCGCCGTCGGCGTCGATACCGATCGCGAGGTAGGCGGGTTTGGCCTGGACGCTGTGGTTGTCGCGGACCTTGACCACGATGGCGTCCAGGAACACCACCGGGTAGACGGCATCCAACGGCCGTGCCTGCCAGGCGCGGACCTCTTCGAGTACGGCGTCGGTGATGTTGGAGATGGCCTCGTGCGACAGTTCGGTGTCGTAGATCTGACGCAGGTGGTGCTGGATGTCGCGCACGCTCATGCCGTGCGCGTACAGGCTGATGATCATGTCGTCCAGGCCGCCGGAGACGCGGCCGGCCCGTTTGGGCACCAGCATCGGCTCGAAGGTGCCGGCCCGGTCGCGGGGCACGGACAGCCGCACCGGCCCCACCCCCGTCTGCACGGTCTTGCCGATCCTGCCGTTGCGGGAGTTGCCGCTGCCATGGCCGGCCACCTCGTGCTTGCCGTAGCCCAGATGCGCCGACAGCTCGCCCTCCAGCGCGCGTTCCAGCACCGCCTTGACCAACTCGCCGAGCATCGAGCCCTGCCCGGTCAGCCGCAGCCCGCCCGCGCTGTCGCGTGAGCGTTCCAGCAGCAGGTCCAGCACGTGATCGCCGAGCAGGTCCCGCAACGGCGTCTCGCCGTCACGCTGGGGGGATTTTTCCCCGCCATGATGAGCAGCCGCCCCCAGCAGCGCCGATGTGTCATCGTGCTGGTCTTGCCCCACCGCGGCCAGCGCGGTTCTTCCCCGTGTCGTGGACATGATCGTGTTCTCCCCCGAGATGGTCAATGATCTTTGCAGATTTCCGTCTACGTTTGGTGATCATTTCCACACCTGGAGTGATACCCCCGCTTGCCGCCCGTCACATTCGAGCGTCACGTGATCGAGAAGAGGAAAGCCTCATCGGCCCTGCTGAGGACCGCTGTGGCATAGGACCGTCTCCACGTTTTCAGGGGATTGACACCCTCAAGGCTGCCGTGCAGTGAGTGCTTTTCATCCGGCTTCGCGCAGCTGTAGCACGAGGATGGCTTTCACAAGTTGACCTGCCAGAAGAGGGCAGCAGCGGAGTTTGCGCAGGATGCGCCAGGTCTTCAGCTGAGCGTGGGCGCGTTCGCCCGGTGCGCGGAGCTTGGCGTGGGCGGCATTGGCGGCCTTTTGAGAGACGGGCTTGTTGCGGCCCTTGACCCTGCTGGCTAACTCGGGTTCAGACCGCGAGGGTCTGGTCGAGGCGGGCGAGGTGGCTAGTACGAGTGCGGTCGAGTGGGTGGCCGTTCCACCAGGCATCGAGTCGGGTGAGATTGAGGGCAGTAGCTGAGATGACGTGTTCGAGGTGGACCTTGCGGAGTCCGCGATAGCGGGCTCGGCGGATGCCAGTGACGGCGACGGCTTGCCGGATAGTGCCTTCTACTCCGGCGCGGATCTTGTACTTGTGCTGCCAGTCTTGGCTGCTCTGCTGGGTGCGGGCGGCGTCGAGGGCTTGTTGCTGGGCTTGGGTGTGGCGCAGGGTGATCTGGCGTCGGCCGCTGGTGCTGCGGGTGCATGCGGTCCTGGCAGGGCAGGGCATGCAGGTCTTCGCGGAGAATCTGACCACGATGGTGTCCAGGCCGCGCTGGATGGTCGGAGTCCAGGAGATGCTGGTCTGTCCTTGGGGACAGGTGGCCTGTTTGGCGGTCCAATCGATGGTGAACGCGGCCCGGCCGTATCCGGTGGCGGCGCGGGCCTGGGGCGAGGAGTCGAACCGCACCGGTGCGACCAAGGCCAGCCCGTAAAGATCACGGGCTGAGACGATCAGCTCGGCCGTAGCGTATCCGGAATCGACATAGTGCTCGGCCGGAAGCAAATCCCGCCGCTGGAGTCCTTGATGGATCGAGGCCGTCATGGCCATGTCCGCGACGGTCGCGTCGGTCGTCGCCACGTTCGTGATCAGGTTCGGCGGCGAGCTCGCGTCGCCGTCCTCGCCGCTCCTGCTGGTGGCGCAGGTTTCGCTGATGTGGACCTTGTAGCCGTTCCAGAACACGTCGGCTTTGGCCGACCAGCGGGTGTCTGGATCGTAGGGCGAGGCCAGCCGGTGTCTGCCGGGCGGCAGTCCCGCTCCACCCTCGCGCAGGGACCGCCGCCGTTCGACCACCTCCCGCCCGCGAGCATCGACGGTCCGGACGAAGTTCTGGATCAACATCACGCGCAACGCCTGCACCGCGGGCAGTTCTCGTAGCCAGGCGGGGGAGAACGGCGCGTAGAGGGCCGCGCAGAACGCGTACCCGTCAGCGCCGTAGGCCCGCGCGAGCTGCTCCTGCTTGGCCTTGGAGGCCGGCAGCCGCCAGGAGTCGACTCGCGCCCGATACCGATCCGCCCAGTCCGGCACCTCCAGCACCTGTTCCACCCAGCCGGGCGCGGCTGCGGCGAGGGCTTCCAAGGCGGCCCGCACGCATTCGCCGGCCAGCTCGACCCGGTTCAGGTCCCGCACCGCCGAGATCACATGTGTGGCATCGGTGCGCTGTTTCCCGCCCGCTTTCACCAATCCTCTGGCCTGCAGCGTCTCCAACAGCAGGTCCAGGACCCGCTCCTCCAGCCCATGGGCGATCACCCTCGACCGGAACTCACTCAGCACACTCGCGTCGAACCCCGGATCGTCCAGCTCCAGTCCCAGCGCGTACTTCCACGACAGATCCGTCCGGACCGCTTCAGCGGCCCGTCGATCGGTCAGGTTCTCCACCCGCTGCAGCACCGTGATCAACGCCAGGCGGCCCGGAGACCATCCCGGCCGCCCCTCCGTCCCGAACGCGGCCACGAACTGCTCATCGGCGAACAACTCACCCAGCTCATCCCGCACCCGAACCGGTAACGGCATCTCCCGCCGCCCCCGATACATCACCCGGATCGCCTCCGCCACCAACGGCGACGGCTCCGGCCACGGACACGGCTGCACAGACACCGAAACACCCCAAACACAGCCGGGATAAGGGAACGACGGCCGCCCTTCATGATCCACCTGACCCAGCAGATCACGAACCACACCACGCACGCCGCGAGTTAGCCAGCAGGGTCGCCCTTGTACGGCACGCGCACGTGCTCGCCCGCGCCGACGTAGCCCTTGTCGGCCAGGACAATCAGGTCGCTGGCGTTCAGGCGGCGCAGGATGCCCCAGATCCGGGCGGCTTTGAGGTCGTGTACCGAGCCGGGAAGTGAGCCGGAGGTCCACAGCGGTGTGCCATCAGGAGCAGCCAGGACCTGGATGTTCATGCCGTGTTTCTTGTGCTTGCCTGAGTAGTAGGGGCGGTCGGCTGCCACCCGGTCGATGGGGATGAGCGTGCCGTCCAGCACCAGGTAGGGATAGCCGGCACGGCGGGCCGCGCGTAAGACCGTGTCCAAGCGGGGCGCGCGAGCGGCGAGCAGGGCGATGGCCTCGCGGATGTAGCGCCAGGCGGTGGCCACTCCGACGCCGAAGCCAGCCGCAACTTCGGTGAGCGTTTCGTCCTTGCGCAGGTGCACGAGCACGAGGAGGGCCTGCTGGCCTGCGTTGAGGCGCCGCCATGGCGAGCGGATCTTCTTGCGGTGTCGGCGGATCAGGTCGGACAGATAGGACAGCGTCCGAGATGACAATGACAGCGCAGCACGGTAGAACAGCAACTCGGAGCCTCTGGTGGACAGGTTGATCTTGGTCGACAACCCTTTTACCAGGGGCTTCTTTACTTGTCGATCAACCTGTCGCCTCCAGCAAGTCCTCGACCGTCTACCAGCGGAGACGCGGTGAGAGGTTTTTCTCATTGATCGCCCGTGAAACCCCGTGTTCCCCCTGAGTGCCCCCAGTTCAGAGGCACGTATGAGGCACGCGATCAAGAGAGAACGCCCCGTCAGGACCTTCACGTCTTCCCTCGACCGATCTTCCCGGTGGGCGTTGGGGTTGGCCAGGCGGGTGACGGACAGGAAGGTACCCGCGGCCGCGGCGAGGTCGCCTCCGTCGCTGCGGAGCGGGGCGACCTTCCGGGAGGTGGTGCTCATCCCGCGCTCGGTCCAGTGACGGCTGCGGCTATGTATCAGAAATGAACGTCGTCCTCGACGGCGCTCGGTTTGTAGGGTGCGAGGTCCACGAGGGCGAGATCTTGCGCAGTGAAACTTAAGGGAGCAGCCGCGGCGCTGCGGTTCGATCTGTGCTGGAGGGGCCGCCTGTGAGCTGGGGTTATACGACCATCCGAGACTCGTCGAGCCGGCGACCAGTCGACAACGCTACACAATTCCGGGCAGCTTTCAAACGTCCGTCCGTCGCACTATAGCCATTAGCATTCTATCCGGATTTCCAGCTTTCGCCATGGCGTCACGTGCCGCCTTTTCTACATCCAGGTCGAGGAAATCCTTCCCTTTGTCGATAAGTTCGACAGTAAGTAGCGTGTCAGCCCAACGGTCGGTCTGCCACTGAGTGGCATATCCAGGGCGCGCGACAACACTCCAACCCTTTTCGCGCAAAGAATCTGAGACAGAGTTAAGCGCGCCAGGTCCACTGGAGTCCCCGACATTAAGAAATACATAGTCAGTGACCACAATAGAATCGGATTCAGTGAATCCCGTACTCACCTCGCCAACCACTTGGCCGAGTCCTCGTATTTCGCGAATAACGCCTGGATCAACTTCTAGAGCTACGCCGCCCCAACTCCTCAACACAAGGAGGATCGAAATGGACCCGACGGCCACCACCCCGCAGGCTATCACGAGTCCGATCATGAGGCGTTTACTACCTCTACGAATCTCCATTCTTAATCTTCCTTGTTGCGTGCGGCCTAGGCCCATCCACTACTCGGGCGAGCATGGTTCGAAACGACGGCCCCCAGCATCTGCTACACATTCCCAGAATTCTGTCGCCGCCTTTCCTACCCTGCCCCCCATTATAAGATTCCAGCGCTTTTGTGCCTCAGCCGATGGAGCCTTACCGCCAGCCCTCCAGTTGACAAAATCGGTAGGGTTTACGGCATAGGCAACTGCGGCCTCCATGTCGGTCATCCTGCGTGTTCCATATTCCCCTCCACCCTTGTAGTAGCGCATTGGTGTAGTCTCGATCAAGTGCCGCATGTAAGCAGCCGATAGCCGAATGGCCATATTAGTGTCATGATTGAGCATACGCCCAATTCCTTCATTTGTGACCTTCTCCCCACCCATCTGCTCGTACTTGTCGGGATAATACTTTTTAAGCATTTGCCTGGCGGTCGCTATTTGCATCTGGCCTATACCAAGAGATGTCCAATCCGTCCACCCCTTGGCCGAACCGATACGATCACCAGCCCAGCCCCCCTTCGGCTCGAACGTGATCGTCTCGTAGATGAGCATGGCCGCAAATGCCCTTTTATCCAAATGATGTTCTTGCGCCGCAGCTGCAATGGCCTTTTGGTGCTTCACCAAAATTTTATATTGGCTGTAGTATTTATAGAGAGAGTCCGGGCTTCCATCTTTCGCATCCTTGAGCAGAGCGTAAGAACCCGATCCTAGCTTGCCGCGGACCTGCTGCATCTTTCTCCACTCGCCCAGCCTTGCATCATTTGGATTTTTCTCGGCTGCCCTCTCCATTTTGGCGAAGCTTTCCAGCCCGCCAGCCGACACCCAGCTGAACGCCAGCTGCGCATCGGTCATTGTCGGCGACCAGTTTTCCATGTATTCGTTCTGTACCTTTTCGCTGGCGAACCAGAAGTTGGGCTGGTCGACGGGCCGGCCGTTGGGCATGACCTTCATGCCCAGCCTCTTGATCTCGTCGTCGCCGAGCCAGAATTTCTTTTCTTTCTCCAGCTCGATCATCCGGGCCCACTCCGGGTCCACGATTACGCTGCCGCAGCCCCAGGTCATGCAGGCGATGGCTCCGCCACCCTCTTCTCGGCCGCAGCTGCCGATGCACTGTCCGCCCCCTGACGATCCGGAGCTGTTGTAGCTGCCGGCGGGGATGGTGGTGTAGCCGCTCGATCCGGAGTCGCCGTATCCGGTCCCACCGAGCGATCCGTTGTCGATGGTGTAGTGGCCGGTGGGGTCGGTGCCGGTGAGGGGTGAGGCGTTGGCGTAGGTGTAGCGGTTGGCCTGCACCGATGGGCTGGGGTTGAGGGTGGCGGTGTCGCGGCTGGTGAAGGTGCCGGTGCCGGGCTGGTACCAGCGGGCGTGCATATTCACCTTGCCGGTGTCCGGGTCGGTGTACTCGCCCTGGAAACCGAGCCGGTTCTTGGTGCCGGTCTGGGCGGTGACGGTGCCGAAGGGGTCGTAGGCGGTGGAGGTCTGCAGGGTGGTGGTGTAGGTGGCTACCAGGTCGCCGTGCAGGTCGCTCAGTGCGGCCACCGCTGCGCCGGCGCCCTCCTTCAGACCGAGCAGGCCGCCGCCGAGGTCCCGGGCGTACTTAGCCTGGACGGTGCCGCCGCTGTCGGTGATGGCAGCCAGGCCGTTACCGAGCCCGCTGTAGGCAAAGGTGTGCTTGGCGGTGCCGCGGATGCGGCTGGTCATCCGGTCGAGGGCGTCGTAGCTGTAGAGGCTGTCGCCGTCGGCGATGAGCCGGTCAAAGGCGTCGAAGGTGTATTGGGTGGTGGCGCCTGCCTTGGTGCTGGTGGCCAGGGTGCCGCGCGGGGTGTAGGTGTAGTCGGTGCCATCGCCGTTAGTCAGGCGATTGCGTTCGTCGTAGGTGAAGGTCGCGTTGCCAGCCTTGGTGCGGTTGCCAGCGGCGTCCCACTCGTAGGTGGTCACCGCGCCGCCCGGGGCGGTCCAGGAGGTAAGCCGGCCAGCATGGTCGTAAGTGTAGGTGTTGGCGCCTGCTCCTGCGGTGCCCATGGTGGTCTTGGTGGTGAGATTGTCGTCCTTGTCCCACCCGTAGGCGATCTTGGCGAGTTGGGTGCCGGAGCCATTTGTCAGCGTCTGACTCTCCACTCGGTCCAGGTCGTCATAGCCGATTCTCTGGGTGCTGACCGTGCCGCTGGTGGCGGTGATGGTCTGCAGGCGGCTGGCCGCGTCGTAGCCGTAGGTGAGAGTGCGGCTGGTGACCGGGTCGGTGGCCGTCTTGAGCCGGTTGGCGCTGTCGTAGGTGAAGGTGGCGGTACCGGCTGCGTCGATGCGCTGCGTGGGGGTGGAGAGCCCACCGTAGGTGTAGACGGTCTCCTGAACGGTACCGCGCGAGACCTTCAGCGGCAGGCCGCGGTCGTTGTAGTCCACCGTCAGGTCACCGGCGGCAGTCATGCGGCTGGCCAGGTCGTAGCCGTAGGTGCGCTCGGCGGTGGTGGCGCCGCCTCCCGCGCCGCTCTCCTTGGTGAGCCGGCCCAGATCGTCGTAGGTGCGGTCGATGCGTACCCCGCCCGGCTGAACGGTGGCCTTCGGATTTCCTGCCGCGTCGTAGACGTGGGTCCAGGTGCGGTCGGCCGCGTCCGGATGCGCCGTGGTGGACGGCTCGGTCACCGTCTCGGCCAGGCCGAGACTGTTGTAGCTGGTCCAGGTGGCGTTGCCGCGGCCATCGGTGAGGCGGGTACGGGCGCCGGTGGCGTCGTAGCCGAAGCTGGTGGTGATCGACTCGCCGGCCGAGACTGGCTCGATGAGCGAGCTGAGCCGGTTCAGCGCGTCGAAGGTCTGCCGGGTGACATGGCCCTCGGGGGAGGTGGCGCTGGTCTGGTTGCCCGCGGCGTCGTAGCCCATGCTCTGCGTGCGCTGCACCGTGACGACATTCTGTTTGGTCTCGTCCCGGCCCAGGTTCGTGACCTTGGTCTTCCGGCCTGCCAGGTCATATTCGGCTTCGCTGGCGTTGCCGTTCGCATCGGTGGTCTTGACCAGGCGCCCGGCCAGGTCGTACTCCATGGTGGTCGTGCCGCCCGGGTCGGCCATTTCGGTGATTTCACCGGCTGCATTGACCTTGAAAGTGGTGGTCTTGGTGCTCGTGCCCTGGCCGGGAACGACCTGCTTGATCAGCCGGCCGGCGTCGTCGTACTCCATTGTGGTGGTGTAGGTGGCGCTGGCGGGCTTGCGCTCGATCTGGGTAACGGTGATCTGCCGGCCCAGGTCGTCGTAGCCGGCGGTGGTACGCGCGCCGGTCGGATCGGCCGTGGCGAGTTTCGCGCCGGCCATGTCGTACTCGGTCACCCATGTGCCGGGGGTCTGGCCGTCGGCGGGGGCGGGGTCGGTGACGCGGACCTGCCGGCCGAGCTGGTCGTAGTCGTAGGTGGTGACGTTGCCGAGCGGGTCGGTGCTGCTAATCAGCTGTCCGGCCTTGTCATAGGCGTGCTCGACGGTCGAGGTGATCGCGCTGCCGCCGGGCGGTGTGTAGGCGGGGGCGGTGGTGCTGGTCAGCCGGTCGGCCTTGTCGAAGGCCGCGGTGACCGTGCGGCCTTCGGCATCGCGCCGGTGGGTCTGGTTGCCCACGGTGTCGTAGCCAATCAGCGCCGTGGGGCGGGCCGGGGCGGCGCTCCCGTTCTTGTCCACCTGCACCTGCGGCGCCTTGCTCTCCACCAGCCGGTCCAGGATGTCGTAGCGGATCGTGGTGGTGAAGTCGGCGGCGTTGGCACCGTCTGCGTTGCCGCGCGGGTCGGTGGTGGCGACGGGCAGGCCGCGATCGTCGTACTCGGTGGTGGAGACGATGTCCTGGGCACCGTTTTCGATGGTCTGCCGGGTCTGCTGGTTCAGCTTGTTGTAGGCGTAGCTGGTCGTCTCGACGCGGTCGCTCTCGGCGGCCCTGCGGGTGGCCTTGGTGACGTTGCCGTTGGCGTCATAGCCGAACTCAGTCACGCGCTCGAGCCCCTTCGGGTTCTGGGCCGAGCGGGGGTCCAGCACCTGCGTCACCAATCGGCTGGCTTGGTCGTATACGAAGGTCGTGACGATGTCCTGGCCGTTCGCCTGCTTACCGCCCACCTGGGTGATCAGGTTGCCGGCCGCGTCGTACTCCTCTGCCTTAACCTGCACATCCCGCGGCGTGGCGGCGGGGTCGTTCAGCCTGGCCTTGACGGCGATCTGTTCCTTGAGCCGGTTATCCATCCAATAGGTGTTCTTGGACGTGCGACCCATCACATCCTTGATGGTGTCCAGCCGCCCGCCCGCGTCGTAAGCGCGGGTCTCCAGCAGTACGTCCGTGGCCGGCTGCGGGTTGACCGGGCTACCGGTCCAGCTCTTCAGCGTGCTGGTGTACAGCTCACCCCGCACGGTGTAGGCTTGCTCAATGACCGTGCCGCGCGCGTCGGTGGTGCGGACGACCTGGCCGCGGTGGTTCCACTCCTGCCGGGCGATCCCACCCTCCGGGCCGGTGACCGAGTCCTGACGACCGTGCGAATCATAGGTGTAGGTCGTCACGCGGTCCGGCTCGCCGCCGGTCAGGTCGGCGATCGTCTGAGTCAGCGGGTTACCGTCAGGATCGTAAGTGGTGCGGGTCTGCCCCGTGTGGGTGACGTTAGAGATCTCGTTCTTCACGCCCGGAGCGGTGCTGGTGGTCAGGCGGTTCCAGCCGTCGTAGGCGAAGGTGGTCTTCGCCCCGCTCGGCACCGCCTGCGAAATTCGCGTGCTGGCGATCATCCGGCCCAGCACATCGTAGTCCAGCTTCGTGACCAGGCCTTCGGGGCCGGTCTGCTCGGCCAGGTCACCGGCCGCGGTGTAGCGGTACTGCCAGGTGTTGCCGCGGGCGTCGGTCTTGCTCTTCGTCAGACCGGCCGGGGTGGTGCCCCCGCCCTCCGCCGGTTCGCTGCCGTCGGTGTAGGCGATGCTCTCCGAGCGGCCCTGCGGGAAATCGTCCGTCGCCGGAGTGGTCACCTTGGTCTGCTCACCGAAGCTGTTGTACTCCGTCGTGGTCGCGTGGGTGGGGTCAGTGTCGCTGGCCGACCGGCCGTCCCGGTAGGCGATCACCTGGTCGTTGCGCGGGTCGAACGGGTCGTTCTGGTTGAGGTAGTAGGTCCAGTATTCGATCGCGCACTCGTTTGGTGCCCGGCAGTACTTCCGGCCCAGGGTGTTGCCCCGCTTGTCCTGGTAGATGTCATTGGCGATGTCGTTGCGGTCGATCACCTTGGTCAGGAAGCCCGCCTGGTCGTATTCGTACCAGGTGGTGAAGTTACGCTGGTCGGTCTCGCCGCGGATGCGGTACCCGCGCCAGGCGTCATACAGATAGACCAGCGGTTTGTTGTCCGGGTCGGTCACCGTCACCTGCGCTTCGCCGGACTGCTGCTCGATCCCGACCGTGCCGATCTTCCAGGTGCCGCCGTCAGCGTCGGTGTGGGTGGCGATGCGGTCGGTCTTGTCGTCGTAGGTGTTGACCGCGTGCACCCGGCCGGACGGCAGCGTCACCTTGGTCAGCTTGTGCGAGGCGCCGGTACGGGCGGCGTAGTGCCGCTGCACCTCGAGCGCGGTCAGTGGACGGTCGTAGACGGCCACCTCGTCCACCAGGCCGGCCAGGCCGCCGATCGTGGTGACGTACCGGTTCTCGGTGCCGGTGATGGTCTGGGTGAGTGTGCCGACGACCGTGCCGTCCACGTAGAGGGTTTGCAGGTTGTCGGCGACGGTGAGCACTGCGTGGTGCCAGTTGCCGTCGTTGACCGGTGCCGCGGACGTGATCGGGCTGGCGGTCGGCTGGTAGGAACTGCGCAGCTTGCCGTCGGCTCCGACCCCGAACACCTCTTCCTTGGTGGCGCCAGGGGCGGTGCGCAGCGACATGACAGTGCCGGCGGAGCTGGAGCTGGTCTTGAACCAGGCTTCCATGGTCGCATATTTGCCGATCTTGGGCACGATCCCGTCCTTGGGCCGCACCCCGGTGCTGGTGGTCAGCTCGACCGCGCCGTCCGTCGTGCCGCCAAGCGCGCCCGGCTGGGCGCGCTTGGCGGTGCTGTCGTAGGTGGCATCTCCCGCGCCCCAGCCCAGGTCGATCGCGTTGCCGGTGGCCTCGCCGAGCCGCCAGTAGCCGAACGGATCCGAATCCAGCACACTGCTGCGATACAGCGACCCGCCCCCGTACTCGTACGTGGTGCAGTTCGGTGCCGCCACCGGCGCGCACACCTGCGTCAACCGGCCCTGATCGTAGCCGTAGGTCCAGGTCAGCGCCTTGCCATCGACCGGGTCGCTGGACACCGTCGCGACCTGGTTGCCCTGCCAGGTGAACGTCACCGACCGGCCCCCGACCCCGGTCACCTTCGACAGCTTCCCGCCCGTGTCGTAGGTCAGCTCACTGCTGCGTCCCCGCTGGTCGGTCATCTTCGTCAGCCGCCCGGCGGCATCAAACAGGAAGATGGCGTTGGTCTTGTCCCTCAGCCGCCAAGCGCCGCCGCTCTCCTGGACCAGCGTCGCGTACATGCCGGGCGGTGGCTGGAACGTCCCGTCCCCGTTCGACGCGAACCGCACCTGCCGCCCATCCGGATAGGTGACCAGCGCCGAGGTGGAGGCGCCGCGCACCTCCTTGACGACCTTCATGTCCCAGCGCGTGGACCAGCCCGCCCCGAACATGCCGTCCGTGCGCGGGTCCATGCTGTTGTAGGTGCGCACCATGGACAGCGGCGGGCCTACCGTCGCCACCTGCAGATCCGTTGAGGTGGTGGTGTAGTTACCGGTCTGCTGGTTGAACTCCCGCCCCTCCACCCCGGAGGAGGACAACTGCGAGGTCACCGTCGGCTGGCGTACCCCGGTGAGGAACGTCAGCTTCGGCGAGGTGGTGGTGGAGTTGTCGTAGGAGTCCCTGATCGTGACCGTCCACCAGTACTGCTTGCCCCAGGCCAGCTTCCCGGCCGCCGGAACGCTCCAACTGTTGGCGTTACCCGCCACATACGTGCCAGAGCCCGTGCAGCCGGTCGTCATGGCCTCGTTGTCGCACAGCTTGAACAAATACGACAGCTTCGAGGTGCTGGAGTTGTTACTCAGCCCCCACGCGCGCAAGGCGGGCGTGAGCGAATCAACCAGGTGCCCCTGCGCCGGATACCAATTCGTCAGGGTCGGCACGGCCATGATCGCCTGATCGGCTGCCTCGGCCCGCAACGTCCCTGCCGGCAACCCGGAATCCTCAGATGAGGTGTCCGCCGCATCCACCGTCCGGTCTTCCAGCGGCACCGCTCCCTTGGGCCGCGTCACTTCCGAGCGCCACCCATTCGACGGGTTTGCCGCGGCCGGAACCTCGGTCGCGGGCACCAACGGCGGCAGTGTCGTTGCCGACCCCATCATCTGCTGCGGCACCGCGGGCAAGGCACCAAAGTCAGCCACCGCGCCCACCGTGGGGACAGCCGCGGCCGGCGACGCCTGCAGCACAAGCAGACCCGGTGTTAACCCGGCAAGCGTAAGGATCATCCCTGCCGAACGACGCCATGACGAAACCCGGCGCATGCGCTATCACACTCCGAACCACAACGAAGGACACCAAAAAGGCACCAACCGTCGCTCTCCGCCACGGCCCTTCGGGTCGCGCGGCTCGGAGCTGATCGCGTTCCGACGATCAACGTAAGAAAATCAGACCAATCCGACAAGACGTGCGATCATCACAAAACGGATAACAGCCCTAACTGGTGCGTGACACTCCGTAAGGTGCGTCCTTGCACTATCCGGGAGTGCCGCCAAGCTCCGCGACATCCTTGGACGCCTGGCTACGACCCAGCAACACCAGCCAGCCGAACACTCGAATCAAGGTCAGATACAGCAGACGAACCAGCACAGGCAGGGATCTTGCTCACACGACGTCTGGAGGTCAAAGCCGCAGATCAGGCAGCACGCGATGAGTTATGAAGCGGTACAGGGTATCGACCCCGTCAAACCACAGGTCAGAGCCGTCGTGGTTGCATTTTTGACGCGGTACAAGGTCCTGGAAAAGGTGGGCGCGCTGGCCCGGCTGTGGCAACCCCTCCTGCTGGAAGCCGACACCACCTTCGCGCCGGTGCTGGCCGACCGCCAATCCCACCGCGTCGCCTTCAAAGTTCCCGCGGCCAGCAGGTTGAGCACGCGTGCTGCTGGTGAATGACCTGTTCCGTGTCCGGCACTCACGTGCAAAGCGCCGCATCTGCACTATTCGAGAACGGAGCGGCGACAGTGGTGGCACTCGTGATCGCCCGGCTCATCACCCCGCAGCCACCGATCCCTACAGCGCCAGCATCTGGAAGGTGAACCGCTCCGGGATCGGTGGAGACTCTATGGGTTGACTCCAGCCGCCGGTTGGGGCTGGTGTTGAGCGTAGTAGACGGCTTCGTGTTCGGCGGGTGGGACGTTGCCGATCGCGGTGTGGAGTCGCTGGTGGTTGAACCAGTCGACCCATTCGGCGGTGGCCAGTTCGACGTCGGCCAGGCCTTTCCAAGACCGTCGGGGTTTGATCAGTTCGGTCTTGAACAGGCCGATCTGCGATTCCATCAAGGCGTTATCCAGGGCGTCGCCGACGCTGCCGACCGAGGCGTCGATCCCGGCCTGGAGCAGATGGGCGGTGAAGGCGAAACAGGTGTATTGACTGCCCGCATCCGAGTGATGAATCAGGCCGGGCCCGGGCGGGGTGCAGGTCCGCTCGCGTTGCCATAGCGCCATGTCGAGGGCATCCAGGACGAGTTTGGCCCGTTTGGTGGTGGCCGCCGACCAGCCGACAATCGCGCGGGAGTACACATCCACCACGAACGCGACGTAGACCACGCCGGCCCAGGTCATCACGTAGGTGAAGTCAGCCACCCACCGCTGGTTGGGGCGGGATGCCGTGAAGTCGCGGTTCAGCAGGTCACCGGCGCGTTCGTGGCCATCATCGCGCATGGTGGTTCGCACCTTCTTGCCGCGCCTGGCACCTTCCAGCCCCAGCTCGCCCATCAGCCGGGCGACCGTACACCGCGCCACGACGACTCCTTCGCGCCCCAGTTGCCGCCAGACCTTGCGCACTCCATAGACGCCGTAGTTGTCCGTGTGCACCCTGCTGATGTGCCGCTTGAGCTCGGCGTCCCGTACGGCGCGCCGGCTGGGCGCACGGTGCTTGGCCGCGTAGTATGTGCTCGTTGCGATCTTCAACCCGTGTGCGCTCAGCACACGGCAGATCGGCTCGACCCCGAGCACTTGCCGATGCGCGTCGATGAACGCTACAAGCGCTTGTGCGGCCGGTCGAGCTCGGCCGCGAAGAAAACCGACGCTGCCTTGAGGATCTCATTGGCCCGCCGCAGCTCGGCGTTCTCGGCCCGTAGCCGCTTGATCTCCTCCGCCTCGGCCGTCGTGGTCCCGGGTCGCTGCCCTGCGTCGATCTCCGCCCTGCGCACCCAGCTGCGCACCGTCTCCGCCGTTCCTATGCCCAGCTTCGCTGCGACCGCCTTCATCGCGGCCCACTCGGTCGGGTAGTTCGGCCGGATCTCCGCGACCATACGGACCGCACGCTCACGAAGCTCGGGAGGGTAAGGGGACGGACGTGCCATGACTCGATCCTCTCAAGGAATCGAGCCTCCATCAGACCCGGAGCGGTTCAAGGTGCTCATCGCAGCACCATGGAGGGCAGGGGGTGCGCCGGGTACCGAGGATGGTGTTGATCGCCTCGCGTAACGCCTGGACCAACGAAGTCAACCATGCTCCGTTTCCTGAGCTCAGAGACCTCGGCAGCGCCGAAAAGACCGGCAGGCCCAGTACCACCGACATGCCTGATTGGGTGCAGTCCCACTCGGCACGCTCCAGAACATCGACCAGCAACGCAGCGGCTTTGAGTGTGAGACGCGTGGGTTCACGACCTGAATGGACGCTGATGTAGATGGTCGGTTCGAGGCAGAGATCGCGTCCTGCACGTTCATGCTGAACGACAGCGATTTGGATGGAAGAGACACCGGCGATGAGGTTGGCGATGAGTCTGGTATGAGAGACGCCTCCCGCAGGAGACTCGGCATGGCTCAGGCACCACGGTGGGCATGAACTATCGCCTAACTGGACATCACGGCATTCCGTTTCGTTCCGATATCTGGCTTGCGCGGTTGCCGGCACTACAGCGATCGTCATCGCCGCCCTCCTCCTCGATTACGTTGAGTGAATTTAATAGCACAGTGAGTTGATCCATAGGGGGGATTCGCCACACACGCCGCAAGCAATCTCGAGCATGGATCTTTGACTTGAAGATGGCACGGTGGCGGCTATGAGAGCGGTTCTGATCCATTCGCTGCAACGCCGGCCATCTAGCATCACCAGTACTAGGGTGATTTCGGCGCAGGTAGCGACAAGAGTCGCGATTCATCGCGCTCGACCAGGCCTCGATGTACCCCGAAAGGCTCGAATCCCTGACCATCGTCCTGTACGACTTCGAGGTCACGCATGCCGATGTGGTGGACTCCATCTTAGAGAGCGACCCTGCAGGAGCGGCCATGGCTGCCTAATCAGCTGACCTCGACGCTGCCCCGTCTCATGGCGGCGAGCGGCTATGGGCGTCGACGACCCCGGTAGCGGCTGACTCTTAAGCGCATATTCGGGCATCGCCTGCTCGGCCCGTACTCCCGATCACGTGTTCGCGCGTCCTACGGTATAGCGGCGACGCAAGATACCGAAAGGAGATCGCAATAATGGAGAACCCGAAGGACACGAATGATGCTCTCGTTACTGAAGCAGTCCAACGTGCCGGGCAAATGTTCGACAAGCTGAACAGCGAAGAACGGCGATCACTCTTCCTCAATCTGTACGAGGCGATTGCTCGATATTCCAGCACAGGCGACATTGACCACCTGAGGAAACTCGCTGAGAGTGTTGAGGTGACGGTTCACCTCCGCTCCCAGCCCGAGATCCAGCAGGCGCTACGGAACGCGCCAACCGCGCCGGTCAAGCACGGGGAGGAGGTGGACGTCGACGACGTGCTCAAGATGCTGCGGGAGTAACAATGGCGAGGTTGTCGCTCACGCCCCAAAGTGCACAAAGGGTCGCGGAATGGAAGGCCAAGGCTAAACCGGAGGATATCGAACTGGTCGCACGAGTCCTCGAATGGGCCAGCGAGGGGCTAAATGGCATCAAGTTCTACTGCACCAAGGACGATGTGGATAAGTCCATCACATTCGTCCAGCCGCGAGACCATCTCTACGTCCTCATCCGCATGTGGCCCCTTGATCTGCCCGACTATCCGAACCAGTTCGAGGTCCTCAACATCTTCGAGGACCCCAGCAAGCCAGATTATGCCCCGGACTGACTCGCTCAATGGAATACATCGAAGGGCGATGGATTTGGGTGTCGCTACCGCAGGCGACGTTCGCAGTTGTGACCCGCGACGGCCTGGTTGTAGATGCGGCACCTATCGCTCAATGGCTGGTCGGTAAGCGAGAGCGCGAGGTTGCCGCCTATCTGCGCAACAAGGGCGCTGTGTTCAAGCCACTGGACCCGCCGACGGCTTAGCTTGTAACGATGCGCCTGTCTTCTCCACGTGTGACGCTTGTTAGCGGCGCTGAGCAAGCTGGCGAGGCGAAGGCCCGGAACGCTCCAGCCATGCCCTTGCGCGTTCCGCACCGGCTTACCATCATCGGTATGGGCGCCGAGGAGGAAGCGCTTCGCGAGCGGGCCCGCTCCCTCGGCATCCAGGACCGGGTGGCGTTTGTGCCGTTCCTGCCCCGTCAGGAACTGTGGCAGCGCCTACCCAAGCTCGATGCCCTTGTTTTCACGACCTCGGGCTCGGAGGCGTTGGGCCTGGTGGCCGTCGAGGCGCAGGCCCACGGCCTCCCCCTCGTCTACTCCAACGTTGCGGGGATGGCGGAGACCCTGGGCCAAGCCGGTATCCCGTTCACGGCAGGTGACCCAGCGAGCCTGGCATCCGCGCTCGATCAGCTGACCCGCGACGTACACCGACGCAAGTACCTGATCCGCGCTGGGCTGGTCAACTCCCTCTTGTACGACATGACCCACACCGCCAGGCAGGTGGCCAACCTGACCACCAAGATCGTCTCCGCTGCCCCCGCCTAATCCACCTATGGCATCGAAAGACTCATCCACCAGATCAAGACCAGCGGCCGCCGCACCGACGTGGACGCCTGCTTCGGATATCAACGAGGCTGGCCTCGCGATGGCGGCCTTCCTCGCATCCGCTCAATTCGGCCGATGCCCCATCGGCAATTTCAAATGCAACAAGAGCCGCGATTTCATCGCGCTCGACGCAGCCTCCATGTACCTCGAACTGCCCGAATCCCGACCATTGTCTTGTGTGACTTCGAGGTCAAGCATGCCGACGAACACCGGGCATCGAGATACACCGTTAACCGGACACAGCCTACGGTCGTGATGGCTCAATCCAATCGCGGCCTGAAGTCCGAGGAGTTCGCCCGCCAGATGGCGGTGATCAAACCGTTGATGAACTGGGATCCAGCCAGGCGTCCTAGCATGCTCGGCTGCGCGTCTCTCAGGCGAGCTCGTCAGCAACCTCATAAAAAACCCTGCCGGACGCCGCACGCGTGTATGGCACCGCCGCCACAGTACAGGTCGTGCCGACGGAAGCGGCGGAGCAAGGCCAGCGCCCCAGCCAGGTCCTGCGGTCACCTCGTCGTTAATCGATGGGGCATTTGGCCTCTGATCATGCCGCTGCGCGCGACCGCTAGATGGCGTTTCGATCAGGGCGGGTCCCCGGAAGGGTCCAGCAGCCAGTCCACACAACAAATGATCACCCTAAGTCAATTTATTGTCACTCTAGGCGTCTACTCTTCCCGGGTATGAGCCTGACGCAGGGGTTGGCCTCACCCCGCACGCCGCTACGCCGGTTCCTTGACCGAGAGCTGTCGGCGGGCGTTCGCCGGCTTCGCGCGAGCTATCTGGCGCAGCTGCCGACCATGCCCTTGATCTTGCCGGGCCCGGGCGTCGGCTATGAGGCGGGCACCGTGGGGACCGCGATCGATCAGCGTCTGCGCTTCGCGTTCACGCAAGTCGCGGGCATCGATGCCGCCACCGTCATGGGTGTGGACAACCTGCGTGCCACCACACTGGCCGTCAGCGAGCATGCGGCGTGGGAGATGATGGAGAGGGTTGGCCATCAACTGCTGGAGCGGTTGCATGCGACGATCTTCGAACTGCAGCTCGACGACCGCGGACGTCCGCTGGCACGGACGGACGAGGAGGAGGAACACCTGGCCCGTCTGCTGCTCGGCGCCGCCTGGTACACCCTCAACTTCCGTAACCCCGCGGCCTTTCCGCTGACCCCCTTGTGTAAGGCGGCCTTTGCCGACCCCGGCGCCTTCACCTTGACCACGCTTCTGGCCCTCCCTCACCACGACCTCGTGAGCGACACCGTCGCGCAGGTTCGGGCCGCAGGAAGAGGGCCGCTCGGTCAGCTTCGCCACGGGACCGTACCGGAGATGTGCCTGCCGGGGCCCACCTTCGATGGCAGCGCCTACGTCGCCGCCGACGCCGACCTCATCGTGGACGGCCTACTGATCGACTTCAAGAGCACCCGTCGCACCGAACGCTTCCCCCTCCCGATGATTCTTCAGCTCCTCGGTTACACCTTGATGGACTTCACCGACCGGTATCGCATCGACCGGGTCGGTGTGTGCCTGACGCGGGCGGGAGCCCTCATCCACTGGCCGATCGAGGACTACCTCGCCCTGCTCGGCGCCCGCCGACGCGACCTCACCGAGCTGCGAGCCGCCTTTCATCAGCTGCTGACCTACACCGGTTGCCGGGCCGATGACGATCCGCTGCCTGAGGAACCGCCAGGCGTTGAGCAGTTGCTGGCCGACCTCTCTCCCCCCATCGGCCCTAGACGAGTAAGTCCTAAGTAGCTGCGGTACGGAGTGCGTACATAACGAAGGGTGTTGACGATCGGTTTGTGACAACAGACCTCAACACCCTTCTCACCGCACTGTACGTCAGCATCGACGACTGGCTCGGACATCAGCCACGACTGGGACGCAAGCCGAAACTCACCGACGCCGAACTGCTCACCCTGGCCGTCGCCCAGGTCCTGCTCGGCATCCACTCCGAGGCGCGCTGGCTGCGCTACGTCCCCAAGCACCTGCCCGGCGCCTTCCCCTACCTGCCCGGCCAGTCCGGCTACAACAAACGCCTGCACAAGGCCCTGCCGCTGCTCAAACGGGCCATCCGGGCGCTGGCATCCGACACCGACCTGTGGAGCGATGCGGTGTGGGTGGCCGACTCCACTCCGATCGAATGCGGCCGCTCCCGCCCCACCACCCAACGCTCGAACCTGGCCGGCTGGGCCGGCTACGGCTACTGCCGCTCCCACTCCCGCTACTTCTGGGGCCTGCGCCTGCACCTCATCTGCACCCCCGCCGGACTACCCATCACCTGGGCCCTGGCCACCCCCAACATCGACGAACGCCAGGTGTTGATGGCCATCTGCGAGCACGACCCGCACCTGCTCGCCGACCGGCCCGGCCTGCTCATCGTCGCTGACAAGGGCTACATCTCCGCCGAACTGGACACCTTCCTGGCCGAGCGCGGCGTGCGGCTGCTGCGCCCGTCCTACCGCAACCGCACCCCTCGCCCCGGCGAAGAGCTGCTCAAGCCGATCCGCCAGCTGATTGAGTCCGTCAACGACACGCTCAAGGGCCAGCTCGACCTGGAACTGCACGGCGGACGCACCGTCACCGGGGTCGGCGCCCGCATCGCCCAGCGCATCCTGGCCCTGACCGCCGCCATCTGGCACAACCGAGCCACCGGCCAGCCCATCACCCGATCCCTGATCGCCTACGACCACTGACCCGACTTAGGACTTACTCGTCTAGGTGTTGCCGGGTGTGTGCGCAACCGATGGCCCAGCCCATGCTCGGGCTGGGCCGGGCCCGCCTGTACTGCTCGGCCTTCTGCCGGGGACGCGCCCCGAGCCTGCGCTACCACGGCTGGCTCCCGTAACAAGTCACGTGGTGCCGGCGGCGTGAATGCCGGAGAGCGCTGCGTCGGGTGATCGAAGAAGATCAGCGGGCCCACGGTGAGGGCCACCCTTCCCTTGAGGGCAGCAACTACTGTGTTCGAATGACTTCGCCTCGCCCCGGCCTGGTGCCGGTGCATGTCGGCCATCACCGCCCCGGCGATGGACAAGACATCAGCCGGTCGTCCCGTCCTCGTTCTGCGTTGACCGAACCCGATGTCGATTGGGATAAGCACGGCCTGAGCCCCTGCTGGAACGGGATGGAGACCAACGCCTGTGCTGCCGCGTTGGAGCCCAGCCTCGTTCACGGCTCGAAGGAGGAGTTGGACCGCTTTCTCCGAGGCGCCCGTAACCGTAGTGAGATCGCTCTCGCCATCGTGACCTTGGGTAATGCCGACAAGGATGACCCCCGCTCGGTGATGCGGCCGAACACCACGTTCTTCCTGCCGGGCCTGGACAACATGATCGTTGCCCGCCCTCTGCCGAGCGGCAGCCGTCCGACTCTTGCCCCTGGCCTGGCTTCAACCGAAAAGGACCTTGGACTGCGGTTGTGCAATCGTCCTGATGACGCGCCGTGGTGGGCACTGAGCCTAGCCAAACCCGAGCCTGGCGTCGGTGGCCCCCGGCTCCAACGCGAGCCACAAGGCGAGCTCGTCCCGATCTTGCTGGATGGGCTCGGCGCCCCTGTCGCCGCTGTGTGGATTCCGGCCACGGGAGATCAGCGCTGGTACGTCATTCCCGACGCCACGGACTGGAATCAGGTGCTCGGGTGGCTGATGCACAGCGCCCTGCCGACGTACGTACCCGACGCGCTGCGCCGGGCCCGTTCTTCGCACTTTGCCGACCCCGCACTGCAGACGGCCGCCGAGAGCACGGCTCTCGCGGCCCTGTCTGCAGAGGTCCGGCGGCACGAAGACGAAATGGCTCGTCTGCAAGACACTCTGGATCAAGCCACAGAGGAGGCGAACGCCGTCCGCGAAGGACTACTGTACGGGACCGGCGAGGTGCTGGCGAAGGACGTCGATGCGGTGCTGAGGGCTGCCAGCTTCAAGACGATGGACCTCGATGCCGAGCTGGGCACCGTGTCGGCCGACCTGCTGGCGACGTTCGGGGAACACCGTGTACTCGTGGAGATCAAGTCCACTAGCGGCAGCGCCGGCGAGAACCTCGCCATGGCCCTCCAGCGGCACCTGAGCACCTGGCCCCAGCTCCGGCCGGACGAGCCAGTGTCGGACGGCGTGTTGATCGTCAACCACCAGCATCGCCTACACCCGTCTCTACGACCACCGCACGTCTACAGCCGACCGGAGTTCGTCGAATCCCTGAGCACACCGGTGATCAGTACCAGCGTTCTGTTCGACTGGTGGCGGGCATCCGACTGGGCCGCCATCCGGGACGCCATATTGGGCAGCGCGCCGCCTGTTGCCTTCCTCGATCCGGCCCAGCCGCCTCTGACCTCCTCACGGCCCAAGCGCCGACGTTGGCGCTTGTGGTCTCGCGATCGTGCCCCCAGTCCCGGCAAAACTACCGGCCAGTAGTCGAGGGCACGGTCGACCAGCGCGGCGATCTCCTCGTTTGAGGCGACTGGCAGGATCTGCCTTTCAAAAACGCGGAAAGCCGATGTCACAGTCCCTTGATGACGGCCCTTGAGTCGCGTGTTGCGGCATGAAGAAGCGGTCTCGTTCGGTAGCTGTGAGGTTCATGATGAACTTGCGTCCTGCCAACCAGCGGATCGTAGGGCCTGAGGGCGAGCAGCGGCGAAAAGCTCGATACTGGCTGCGCTGCTCCGGGGTGATGGACCCGACACCGGAGCTGGTGACGGCTGTGATCGAGCACGCTGGCAGTTGTCCCGGCGGCTCGTTCAAGTCCTTGGCCGTCGAATGCCTGGCGCGCAGAGGGATCACACCCACCTCAGAGACCATCGGCGAGAAGCTGGCCGCTTGGAAGGTGTGCCTGACTGAATACGCGCGACGCGCGGGAGAAGCTCGCCCTGAGAAGTGGGCCGCCGATGTCATGCAGGTCGAACCGAGCCACGGCAGCCGCATGATCAAGCTGCCGCGACCAGCCGTAGCCATGGCCTGGCTGGACATTCTGGGACAGCCAGTGACCCTGCTCCAGATCGACCGGCTGGCACCATTGGTTCTGCGAATCGACCATGTCACCCGGAGGGAAGTGCTGGCCTGGCAGGCAGTGGTCAGCCGTGGCGAGTTGCCCACTCCAGAGGCCATCCAGCAGGAGGTCAGGGCTCAGGACGCCAAGATCCCCAATGATCTCGCAGAGCGGGAGAGTGACGTGGTCGCGTTCGTCGGAACGTTCGTCACCCGGCGTAAGACCGGCCCCACCTGGGCAGAAGTCGGCGCAACCTTCGGGTGGACCAGATTCGAGACCAACGCGGCCATTCACCATCTGGCCGAGCGTGGCTTGTTGCGATTCACCACGAAGGCGAGATCATTGCGCCCCGGGCCATGCGACCTCGTGACAGCCTCCTAGCCATCGACGGCATTCGTTGCTGAGGCCGTCATGCTCGCCATGTGGTTCCTCGCCGCTGGACCTCCGCCGCGTAGCCTGCCCAGGCGGTGCCGGTTCGAGAGCTACAGCGTTCGGCGGTCTTCGCGCTGAGGCCGAGCATCCGCTGCAGGACGCACGCGGGGATCTGGGTGGTGAAGTCAAGCAGGGCAGCCTGTCGGCCGGGGACCAAGTAGATGCCCAAGTCGCGTAGGAGCTTGCCGAGTTGTTGGGACTGATCGGCCGGGAGCTATGGGCGCCCGGGAAGAGCCAGGGCGAGGTGTCGTGCCGCCCGACCACCACGTGACTCCCGACCACCACGTGACTGCGGCGTGCGCTTAGATGCCAGCGGACGAGGTCGGCGAGCGGGCCGGGCAACAGGAGCGGAGCCTTCCCGAAGCGGAGGTAGATCTCGTGCTCGTGGATGATGAGATGGTCGGTGGTCAGGCGCGTGATCGCGGTCAGCGGCTGGGCATAGAGCAGGACGAACAGCCCAGCGATGCGCTCCCGGACCGGGTTGGTCTCGGGTCACGTCCACGGGCGTGACCCCGAGCAGCCGTGCTCGACATGCCAGTAGACCAGCACACCGCGACCGGAAGCGCGGGTTTACGGATTCCCGGACCGAAGGTCGGCAGACCTTGCTCGTTACCGGAGCGTAACGGCAACACGGCTTGCGGCATCTCGCCGCGCTGCCAGTCTGAGTTAGTTTCCCGCCACCCGGCCGAAGATCCAATCCGCATTCAAAGGGGGTTTGGGATCGATAGTCCGGAAATTGTCACACCCTCCGGGTAGAAAATGAAGGGTGACTTCCAGTAGCGGCAACCCCACCGAGGACGAAACCTGCAAGCGGTTCGTCCTGCCCGCTCTCGTCCAGACCGGTTGGAATGTAGAAGAGCAGGTCAAGAGCCAGTACCGGATCAACCGCGGCCGGATCCAGCCGACCGCCCGTCGCCACCATCAGCAACGCCCACTGGTCGCCGATTACGTGCTGGAGTACTCCGACGGCCTACCGCTCGCCGTCGTCGAGGCCAAACGCTCCCGCATTGATCCCGCTGAGGGTTTCGAGCAGGCCAAACGCTACGCCGAGCTACTGGACGCCCCATTCGCCTACTCGACGAACGGCACCCGCACCATCGAGATCGACTACCGGACTGGCCTGATCTCGGAGATCTCAGAGTTCCCCACACCGGAGCAGCTCTGGGCCCGGTACCGCGATGACCGATCCCTCGCCGACGACGCTCATGCCGACTTGGCGTCCGCGCCGTTCATACTGACCCGCAACTGGGACGGCACTCCGAAGGACCCCCGCTACTACCAGCGCAACGCGATCAACCGAGCCGTCCAGGCCATCGCCAAGGGGCAACGACGGTTGCTCCTCGTGCTGGCCACCGGCACGGGCAAGACCCTGGTCTCGGCGCAGATCGTCGCGAAACTGTGGAACGCAAACTGGCCAGAGAAGGGGCGGCGGCCCCGTGTCCTGTATCTCGCCGACCGGAACATCCTTATCGACCAGCCCAAGGACGACTACTTCACCGAGATGTTCGGCGAGGCCGTCCACCGGCTCGGCCAGGGCAGAGTGCAGAAGAGCCGCAACATTTACTTCGCGCTGTACCAGTCGCTGTCTCAGCCCGGCGGGGCGCAGGACTTCTACACGAGGTTCGACCGGCACTTCTTCGACCTCATCATCGTCGACGAGTGCCATCGGGGCAGCGCCGCGGAGGGTTCGCAGTGGCGCGAGATCCTGGAGTACTTCGAGCCCGCCGTCCAGCTGGGACTGACGGCCACGCCGATCAGCCGTAAGGACGTCGACACCTACCACTACTTCGGCGACGCGATCTACGAGTACTCCCTCGCCCAGGGCATTCGCGACGGATTCCTCGCTCCTTACCGGGTTCGCAACGTCCGGATCGACATCGACTTGTACGGCTGGCGGCCGGACGCAGGTCAGCTCGACATGTACGGCAGGGAGATCCCCGACGAGCTGTACGGGCCGAAGGACTTCGAGCGGGTCGTGGCGATCCTCGACCGCACCGACGAGGTAGCCCGCTACCTGACGGAGTATTTGCACAAGACCGGCCGCATGCACAAGACCATCGTGTTCTGCCAGACGAACGACCACGCGATGCGCATGGTCGAGGCGCTGACCCGTGCCAACGCCGACCTGTCGCAGCGGTACGGCCACAAGTGGGTCTGCCGGATCACCGGAGACGACCACGAGGCCGGCCGAGAGCGTCTGGACGAATTCCGCGACGACGCCTCCGAGGTCCCGGTCATTGCGGTGACGTCGCGGATGCTGTCGACAGGCGTCGACATCCCGACCGTCCGCAACATCGTGTTGTTCCGAGTGATCCGCTCGATGCCGGAGTTCAAGCAGACGATCGGCCGCGGCACCCGCCTGTCGCCCGAGACCGGCAAGTTCGCGTTCGACATCATCGACTTTGTGGACGCGACCCGCTTGTTCTACGACCCCAAGTTTGATGGCCCGCCGCTCCGGCGGCTCCGCGACGAGGCAGACCCGGACGGCAGCTTCATCACCTTCCCCGAGGACCTCGACGTCGAGCCCGACCCGGACCCCGACGAGGCGGCCGAACCCGAGGCTGGGTATGAAAGTCACGACGGCGGTGACCTTCCGCCGATGATCACCGACGGTGAGGAGATCGACGACATCCGCGCCGAGGGCCGCACCCTCTACATAGACGACGTAGAGGTGAACATCCTCGGTTCGGCCGTCTACATCACCGAGACCGACGGGACGGGCCTGCGGCTGCGCCTTGTGCGGCTGGAGCAGTTCATCAAGGACAAACTGCACGAGCTCGACCTATCCCCGAACCAGCTGCTCGCCCAGTGGGCGCATAGCTGGAGCCGCAAGGAGCTGCGGGAACGCCTGGAGGCCATCGGGATCAGCACCGCCGACCTCGGTGAGCTGACGGGCCGTCCCGACGCCGATGCCATCGACCTGCTGATCTATCTCGGCTGGGGCCTCCCCGTGCTGTCGCGCTCCGAACGCGCTCTCCGCTTCAAGCTCCAGCACCGTGACTTCCTGGAGTCGTTCGCCCCCGAGGCCCGCGCGATCCTCGACCGCGTGCTGGCGCAGTACTCCGCGCACGACGAGAGCGAACTGGAGGTCCAGGCCATGGACTCCCCCGCCTACCAGGAGTTCGGCACGGTCGTCGAGATCGCGGAGCTCTTCGGTGACCGTTCCGGCGCCGGGCTGCGCACCGCCGTTGACCACCTGCGCGCCCAGCTGTACGAGGCCTCCTGAGTTCTTTGGGAGCAAACAGGACGAGAGCCCCTATCGTGCACAAAACTAAAAGTGACTATAAGTTTGACCTGAGCTAACCTGGTGACCGTGAGACAGCGGGACGAGGAGCCCCGGGCACGGCTCTGGCGCCGGGCCGCCCGTCAGCGCGGCTTCTTCACTGCGGCCCAGGCGCTGCTCGACGGCTACTCCTACCAGTCGCAGTACTTCCACGTCCGCCGGGGCAACTGGACTCGCATCGACCGGGGCCTGTACCGCTTCCGCGAGTACGCCGACCTCCCGTCGAGCGACCTGGACCATCTGGTCCGCTGGTCCCTGTGGAGCCTGGACCGCGCGGTCTTCTCCCACGAGACAGCCCTAAGCGTCCACGGCCTCGCGCCGGTCGACCCGGCCGTCGTGCACATGACAGTTCCGCCCGGATTCCGCCAGCGGGACCCCGCCGTGCTCACCCACCGCGCCGACCTGTCCCCCGCCGACGTCGAACACCGCGACGGCTTTCGCGTGACAACCCTCGCCCGCACCCTCATCGATCTGAACATCCAGCCAACGAACAAGGATCTCTGACGACCATGGCCCCACCCGCAAAGAAGCAGGACACGACCTCTCGCGCCCGTCTGTCGGCCGTCATCAAGTCGGCCCGCGACATCATGCGCAAGGACGCGGGCCTCAACGGCGACCTGGACCGCCTACCCCTACTGTCCTGGCTGCTGTTCCTGCGCTCCTTCGACGCGCTGGAGGCCGAACGCGAGGTGTTCGGCGAAGACCCGATCATCAAACCGGAGTACCAGTGGCGGGCCTGGGCCGACGACGAGACGTTCACCGGCGCGGAACTGCTGGCGTTCGTCAATGGCAAGCTTCTGCCCGAACTCGCGAGCATGCGCAGCGACGTGCCTGGCGACCCGCGCAACGTCCTCGGCCAGGTATTCGCCGGCGTCCAGAACCGAATGCTGTCGGGCTACCTGTTCCGCGACCTGGTCAACCAGATCCGCAGCATCGACTTCAACAGCAGCGACGACATCCACACGATGGCGTTCCTGTACGAGGACCTGCTGAAGCAGATGCGCGACGCTGCGGGCGACTCCGGCGAGTTTTACACCCCGCGCCCCGTCATCCGCTTCATGGTCGAGCAGACCTTCCTCAAACTCGGCGAGTCGATCATGGACCCGGCGTGCGGAACCGGCGGCTTCCTCGTCGAGGCATACACCGAACTGTTCCCGCAAGCCACCAGCAAGGTCCTCCAACAGCAGCTGTTCAACAACATCCGCGGCATCGAGAAGAAGCCCCTGCCGTTCCTGCTCTGCATGATGAACCTGACCCTGCACGGCATCCCCTCCCCGAAGGTCCTCCACGCCAACTCCCTCCGCGTGATGATCGACGAGAAGGGTCCCGGCTCCCAGGTTGACGTCATCCTCACCAACCCGCCCTTCGGCGGCGAAGAGGAGGACTCGATCGCCAAAAGCTTCCCCTCCGGCTACCAGACCCGCGAAACGGCCTGGCTCTTCCTCCACGCCGTCATCAAGAAACTGAAGCAGGGCGGCCGCTGCGCCATCGTCCTTCCCAACGGCGCCCTCTTTGGCGAGGGCATCGGCGCCAAGATCCGCAAACAGCTCCTCGAGGATTGCGACCTCCACACCGTCGTCCGCCTCCCCCAAGGCGTCTTCGCGCCTTACACCCAGATCCCCGCCAACCTCCTCTTCTTCGACAAGACCGTCCCCACCAAGGAAACCTGGTTCTACGAGATCACCCCACCCGAGGGCAGCCGCGGCTACGCCAAGACCAGGCCCATGCGCTACGAGGAATTCGAGTCCTGCGCCGCATGGTGGGGCGGCCCGGACCGCGCCGACCGCATCGAGAACGACCGCGCCTGGCGCGTTCCGATCGCCGATCTCCTCGCCTCCGGCTTCAACCTCGACCTCACCAACCCGAACACCACCGACGACCTGTCGCACCGGTCGCCAACCGACCTCCTTGCCGAGCTGATCGAAACCGAGCAGGAGGTCCTCAGCCTTCTCACCTCTCTCCAGAAAGACGTGGAGGACCGCTGATGGCGCTTCCGGAACGCCCCCTCGGTGAGGCCATCACGCTCGCGCGTTGCTCGGTCTCTGTGAATGCCGACCACGAATACCGCATCGCGGGCATCTACAGTTTCGGCAGAGGCCTGATCAAACGCCCGACCATCACTGGCAACGAAACCGCCTACAAGGCGCTCAGCCGTCTCAACACCGGTCAACTCGTGATGAGCAAACTCAATGCCTGGGAAGGCGCACTGACCGTCGTCCCAGAAGAGTTCTCCGGAGCGCATGTCTCCCCGGAATACCCGGTCTTCGACATCATCGAGGCGGAAGCCGACGTCCGCTACATCTCCCACCTCGTCAGCTGGCCCACGCTATGGGACCGTCTCACCCCGCGCGGCTCCATGGTGCGCCGCAAACGCACCACCCCCACCACCCTCATGTCCACCCCAGTCCCCCTGCCAGACCTGGACGAGCAGCGCCGCATCGCCGCCCGCCTCGACGCCGCCACAGCGAATCTCTCGCGGGTTGAGCAGCTCCAGGAGCAGCGCTCCAAGCTGCAGGCGGCATTCAAAGAATCACTGATCGCGGACTCACTCGCCAATGACCCGGACGAGTGGGCTGTGGGTGAGGTCATCAGGCTGACGCGCCGTCAGGTTGATGTGGCTGAGAATGACACGTACCGGGAGATCGGTATCAGGTCGTTCGGGCGAGGGGTCTTCCACAAAGAACCCGTGACCGGTGCCGAGCTGGGCGGAAAACGCGTCTTCGCGATCGAGCCCGGGGATCTCTTGTTCAGCAACGTCTTCGCGTGGGAAGGCGCCGTCGCCCTCGCAGGTGATGCCGAGCGAGGCTACATCGGGAGCCATCGGTTCATGACCTACCTTGTCGACACCGAGCGGGCCGACGCCTCGTATCTACGCCACTACTTCACTTCGTCGGCTGGCCTGGAAGTGATCCGCCGGTCGTCACCTGGTTCGGCAGGCCGTAATAAGACGCTTGGAATCAAGAATTTCGAGGCTCAACACATCCTGCTGCCATCGCTACCCGAGCAGCAGCGCATCGGTCGGCACCTCGATGCGCTGGCGGTCGGCTTGAGCATGAGCAAGGGTCCCGAGTTCGTGAAGGCTCTGCGACCGTCGCTTTTGAATGCGGCGTTCAGCGGGCAGTTGTGATCGTGGGCGGGCCAGCCCGGCTCCGCCCGGCGTTCGTCAGGGTCGGTAGGGGTCACTCGCCGGGGTTCTTGGAGTCACGGATCAGGATGTGGTGCCAGAGGGAGGCGAGTTCGACGCATTCGCCGCCGGGATCGGTGCTGTAGCTACTCTTCCGCCACTCCAGGTCGGTGACCTCGCGAGTCACTCGTACTTCTTCCGTTTGGGCTTTATCAAAGTGACGGACTTGAGCTGCGGGAGGAGCTCGCCGAACGGGAGTGCGAGGGAGTCCGTCGACGGAGCTTCGTCGATGGGCTCCCGGCGTGTGGGCTTGGTGCGGGCGTGCGACGGGCACCTGGTGGGTCTGTCTGCCGGGGCCGCCCGACCGGCTCGTCGAGGCCAGCGACCGGATTGGCTCGTGCGAGCCGCCCTCACCGGTTGGACCGGGACCAGTGCGATGGTCATGGGATCCTGGCCCACGAAGTCTCGGTGACGATGACGTGGTCGAGCAGACGGAGCCCGACTGTGGTCGCGGCGTCGCGGAGGCGGGCAGTTACCCGGACGTCTGCCTCGCTCGGTTCCGTCCGGCCGCTCGGATGGTTGTGGGCCACCGCGAAACGGGCGCCGCCCAGCGCGAGGACCAGGCTCAGGACGTCACGAACCGGGATCGGGGTGCGATCCGCCGCGCCATCGGTGAGCGTGGCCGTCTTCAGGATCCGGCCGCCGGCGTCGCAGACGACCACGACCGCCCTCTCGTGCCGGAGACCACGCAGCAGCGGTGCGGCGGCGACCGCTATGTCCTCGGTGGCCGTGATCCGGTCCGGGCGCGGCGGCGTGGCCGCGCGTCGCGCGAGCTCGAACACCGCCGTCAGCCGGGCCGCCCTGGCCGGGCCTATCCCCGCCGACCGCTGGAGCGCGCCCGGATCGGCCGCCGCCACCGCGGCCAGCCCGCCATGGTCGGCGAGCAGCTGGGACGCCAGCTCGATGACGTCCATGCCGGGACGGCCCTCACCCAGCACCAGCGCCAGCAGCTCCCGGTCGGCAAGCACACGCGGGCCGTGCTCGAGCAGCCGTTCCCTGGGCCGGTCGGCCTCGGGCAGATCAGTGACGCGCATCGGACTCACCTCCCGCCACCAGGAGACCATCCGGCACCGACAGAACGTGGCCGTCCCGAACACCGCCGCCCGGACCTCAGTCGTCGGTGTCCTCGTCCACGACCTCGACCTCGTTCGCGAGCCGCAGGCTCTCCTCGTCGAGCTCCGCGGGCGCGGCCTCCGTCGCCAGGCCGCGTTGGATGAGGTCCCTCGCCCAATCCAGCAGGGTCTCTGACCGGGCGGCGAGGAACGCCTTGTAGTCGCCGCGCATGGCCGCGTCGAAAGCGGGCGCGGAGACGAGGCAGGTGTCGAGCCGCTCGCGGATCGTCCGTTCGTCACTGAAGTCGATCTCGGCCTTCAGGTAGGCGGACGGCGGCAGGTCGGAGAACTTCTGGTTGCTGATCGCGGTCAGCATGATGATGTTCGCGAGGACGTTGGCCTGCTCGAACCTGAGGCCGTCGCGTAGGAGGGCCGCTTTGGGAAAGAAGTGGTGGAACTGCATGTAGTTGTCCCCGGCCAGGGTCTTTCCCACGTCGATTGCCGCCCCGGTGATCAGGTCGACGGGGCCCCGTGCCGCGAGCATGAGCGCAAATGCCTTCTGCGGCGCGGTGCCCCGATCGTACCTACCCGCCCACAGCCGCGTGCTGGGCGGCGGGACGTCCACCTCGATGCCTTTGGTCTCGCCCTTCGCGAACGCCGTCACCGCTGCGAGGTCCGCCGCCATCTTTCGTGGATTCCAGCCCTCGTAGTAGCCGCCGAGGACAGTCCGCCAGAACCAGCTGCGGAGCTGGGCGAACTGCTTGCCGTTCGGCCTCGGGATCTGCCGGAAGATCTCGATGACGACGGCGAGCTGGTTGGCGTGGGGAAGCGCGGCGGCCGTCGGAGTGCCTATCTCGGTGGTGAGGAAGTCCACGGCCTTCTTTGCGGCCTCCTCGGTCTCCTCGATGGCCGCCAGGAGACGCTCATGGCCAATGGACGGCAGCTGCTCCATGTCGGACTTGGCGAACCCGAGCCCCGCCGCCGCCGAGATCGCGCGGAGTAGCAGCATCTGGTCGATCAAGCCGTAGTTCTTGGCTGCGAGCACGTCGCGGACGCCGTCGATGGCGTCGAGGAGATCGAAGTCGCTGCGCCAGGTCACCGCGCGGATGACCTGGACCGCCGTCAGCGGTGTGCCGCGAGTGTTGACCCGTTCGAAAATCCGGCCGACCTCAGTGATCGAGGCCGTCTTCAGCGTCACGACCGAGGTCTCGTAGTTCGCGAAGTTGTCGAACAGCTGTCCCGCCGCCTCCTCGAACTCATCAGGAAGCCGTTTCGAAGCCCACTTGGCGTACTGGTAGGGCTGGGCGAGCAGCCTCAGCGGAATCTGGTGCGCGGGCGGCTCGTCGAAGTCCTTCCGGTGAGCGAAACGCTCCTCCTCGAAGTCGTAGACCAGGTTCCAGAGACTCTTCGGATCGCCCTTCGGCTCCCAGTACAGTGCCCCGCAGATGGTCGACAGACGCTGGCAGCCGTCGAGCAGGTAGGCAGTACGTTCACGGTTCGGCGCCTGGTCGATCTCGATGCCCGCGATGTCGTGGTCGCTCGCCAGCCGCAACTCGCTGTCCCACAGCAACAGGCTGCCGATCGGGTAGTTCCGTGAGATCGAGTCGAGGAGATCGAGGACCTGGTGGCCCTTCCACACGAACTGCCGCTGAAACTTCGGAAGTCTGATCTCCCCCGTTCTGACCCGCGACGCGAGCTCGGTGATCTTCTCTAACTGGGGGCGGTAAGCGCGCTCATGGGGGATCGGCGACATACCCCAAGATTTTCACGAACGCCCCGCCGTTGTCAGCCGAAGCACCGGCGGGGTGACCTGTCCGGCTTTGTCGGAACCGTCGGGCTAATCACGATCATCTGGCGTGAGGACTACTGGCGCGACGGCAGCCCGCCGACCGCTCTCGACCGCTTGCGGCGCTGACAAGGGTCATAGCCCCTCACGACGTCGTCATCCGAAGGGCACAAGCTATTTTAGGATGTATCTGCTCGGCCCCGTGAGGGGCGGCAGCAGGTCACGGGCGCGTGAGTTCAGGGGATTGAGCCTGCCCGTCGCGGGGTTGAGGCCGTACACAAATGCTTTGGCCTTGTCCGCGAACTCCGCTGCTGGTCCGCTGATTCTTCCATTGGTGATCACAATCAGCCTTTTCGGCAGGCCTTCGCCAGCCGCTGCGGCCAGGCCGTTCAGCCGCTGGATCTCGGACGTCGACAGGTCCTTGGTCCGGCCGCTCCAATCGACGTGATAAGTGTCGGAGTGAATCAGGCCATCCGGTCCGCCTTCGCGGATGTCTCCGAAGCCGAAGGTCGTGAGCTGCTCCAGAACGGCGTCCAGGTGTTCCCTTGCGCCTGCCGGCCGTAGGGCCGGCTCGCTGAGGAACAGCGATTCCTCTACGTCGGACCATGTCCCGATGGATACTCGCGACGGCTTGGACGTCTCCCAGAAAACGCCGCTCTCGACCCACGCCTTCGGCCCGTCGCAGATTAGGTCGGCGATCCGACTCACAGGGACGTGGGCGCGCGGCATGCCCGGCGTCGGGAGTTTCCCGCGCCCTAAGGAACCGCCGAGATCGACACGCGTCCAGGCTTCACGCTCCGGGCCGTATATGTCGACCAGCCAGCCGACGCTGGCCTTGATGGAGACCCGGACGAAGATGTCGGAGAGCCTGGCCTCGACGTAGGCTCCTTCGTGCCCGTTTGCGATGTGGAGCTTGGGCTCGTAGCGCGGTCCATAGGCGAAGTATCGGTTCCCGGCCGCCACCCGTTGGACGTTTACTCCTCGTTCGGACAGGAGGTCGGCGAGCTCGGTCATGTCCGACGGTTCGCTCTCGTGCCAGCGCCAAGGCGACGCTACCGGCACTCCGGCGAGGCGGGCAGTAGCGTGGGCGTGAATGGCGTCGACGAGTACCTCGCTGGATGTGTCCAGCGGCCAGATGGAGGGCTCACTCCCCAACACCGGATCGACGATCAGCCATACCAATGCGTGGCCGAGCCTTGACTGGCTCAGCACGACTCCTCGGTCTCCTGGCAGTTTGACCATCAGGTACAGCTGGGATCCGGTGGAGTTGAGGTGGACTCGGTCGCCCAGCTCGAGGTGGCGTTCATGCAGCAACCGCTCCAGTCTCTGGAAGTGCAGGTGCGTGCCGACGGCGGCGACCATGTCACCGGAAGGGAAAGACAAGGAAAGAACGCTCCTCCGAAGTGGCCATGCGATCCGCGATGCAATCATCTGCGAAAAGTGTAGAGCGGGCTGACTTTTGTGATCAACGCCCTTTGAATCCGTAGGTTCCGGGTTCGAGCCCCGGGCGCCCTACCACTCCAACCTGCAGGTTCACCCACCAACTTGATCAAGGAGTCAAGAGGTGGGTCATAACTGGGTCACTTCTGGGACAAACGGACACCACCAGGCCTTCCGGCAAAGCAGTCAGCGTAGCGGCCGGCTCATGGGACGACGCCGAAGCTGGATCGTTGGCTTTTGCAGCCTATGAACTGTTTTTCGCACTGTAGTGAGGATCAGGCGTGCCGTGGCCCCAGCCGTCTCGCGATGGAGTTCGGGCAGGACCGAGGTGTAGGTGTCAGAGGTCAGCACGATGCTGCCTGCTGCACCTGCTGCCAATCGATACAGCTCCGCCCGTCGTGTACAGGAATCACCGGTCGCAGCAGAGCGGCCGACCGCATATCGCGCAAAGTGACCGCGCGGTAACACCATCGGAGTTATTGTCAGGCATGGAGGTTGGAGAAGAGTGGGCTTATCGCGAGCGGCCGAAGGCGCTGGGCGATCCCGTGCACCGCGTCACGATCGTGAAGATTCGGGATAGCGACGATTCGATCAGGATCCGTCGGCTGGACGGCGACGACGCTGGGCTACAGGAGTGGGTCTCCTACACCTGTCTGCTCGACCGCTGGACCGATATCGAACCGCGGCTCAACGACGAGCGGCGCCTTTTGGCCGTCAGAGAGGTCTCGTCTGCTGCTGGCGACACGGTGGAGTACGAAGCCGCGTTACTCATAGTGAAGGACTGCGGGCTTGGCCGACGAATGGTTCTCGGACGAAGCAGGGCCGAGACGGGGGTCCTGCGGATCGACAAGCCCGCGGGGGTAGCTGATCGCCTCGGACTCACCGTCGAAGAACTAGCCGACGACCCTCTCGCCTTCCGTGATCGCCATGGGACGCTGATTAGCCCTTGGCGAGCAGCAAGGCGACTGATGCCAACGATCGCTACCACCTTCTCCGAAGGAATCATAGAAGCGATCCACCGGGAAGAAGCAGAACTGCGTTCGGAGAACCTCTACAACTATCCTTACCAGCAATCCTGGGAGGGCGCCCGCGAGGAACGCAAAGTACGGCTGCGCGAGCGCGAACCTGTGCACGCCTTGGTGCGGCAGTGGTGCGGGCAGGAAGCTGTTGAGCGGTTCGATGAGCTGATCGCCTTGCGCAACGAAGTTGTGCGGCTTGGCAAGCTCCTGGACCGGGCGGTCGAGGCACTACGCAAGCGCGGGGCTACGGCTACCGCCGCCACCATTGAAAGCGACCTGGGCGTCCCCACCGCCATGCTGATGGATAGAGATCGTCATATCTGACGCCGGCGAGTTCTTCCGGTCGTGATTCTCGTTCACCTCGGCTTTCCTCCCGTAGGTAGCGGTGCAGGGCCTCCGGCGTCGGTTCGATGTCGAAGTTCGCCTCGGTCAGCACGCTCGGCGTGTGCAGGGGATCCATGTGATCTGCTTGTGCTCGCGCCCATGTCACCCACTGCGTAATCGTTGCCTCCTGCGCAGGCAGCGTCGCCGCAAGTGCTTCCAGCCCCAGACAGAACTCGCGGATCGCCGCGGCACAGGCCCATCCCTCCAGCGCCTGGCTGAAGACTCGCCGCCTGTGCTCCTCCCTTGCCTGGTTGGCGGCCCGCGCACGTTCCTTTTCGCGTTCTGCTTGCCGCTCCGCCTCCCGCCGCCGCTGTTCCTCCTCCTGACGTCGCCACTTCTCAGCACGTTCCCGCTCAGCTTTCTCTCGCTGCAGGCGCGCTTGCTCGTCAGCCTCAGCGCGCCGCTCAATCTCCTTGACGGCCGCTCGTATCTTGTCCTCCAGACGTGAACGCTTGTCATCCGCCCAGCACTGCAGACCACGCCCTTCCCCCAGCTCGAGCCTGAGCCGGCCCGAAGGGACCTCGTCGTACTCGGGCGTGACCCGTTGCCAGGTGTAGAGTTTTCGGCTCCGGAGTTCCTCTTCGGTGTATACGTGCGGGACGTGGTCGAGTTCCTCCTTGACGTTCAGCGCGTACTGGTGCCCACGCGCGTGCGCGTGGAGGCCGCGTGGTTTTGCCCCGCCTGGAGATGCCGATGCAATGGCCCCGTTTCAACAGGTCCGCTGCTAAGGCGCGTACCACTTCCAGGGCGCGGCCGATCGTCGCGTCGGTGACGTCGATGGAACGACGATCTTCCCGGAGCCAGTCCGCAAGCTCGTGAGGGTCAGTGATCAGGTCACGGGCGCTCAATCGGATGCGGTTCCAGTCCGTCTCGTCGGGATGCGCGGCATCCTCCAGCCGAAGGATGAGATCCCCGCGGTCGCGACCGGTATGCAGGAGGCGGAAGCCTTCAGGGATCATTCCTTGGCGCTTGGCCGCGTCCAAGGCCCGTCGATGAAGCGCCCTGGTGGCCTCGTCCGGGTCACGGACATGCAGCGTCCCACCTTCGTCCTGCAAGCGCTTAATCAGTTCAGCCGCCAAAACGTGAGGTGATGGCGGCCTCGGGTCGGCAGGTCGTCTTCCCCCCTTGGAAGTCACGGTGGGAGATGTCAGAGCCGCAGCGCCCTGGTAGTAGCCATGCTCGAGATAGAAGCGTCCTGCTTCGGTTACCTCGGCGATCCAGACCCCGTCTCTCCGCGGGGTCGAAACCAATCCCCTGTCCCGGAGCGCATACACGGTACGAGCCAGATCACTGTCCTTGGCGGTGACCGATTCACCCTCCACGATGCGGCGCAGGGTCGCCATCTGGCGCTCGTTCAGCTTCGCCCACCCACGCATATCACTACCTGACACCAGATTGCCACCGTACGCAACCAGATTGCATACAAGGGACTCAAGTCAAGAGCGCCACGATCAACCACACTGTTGCTGGGGCCTGCGATGTGCGCCGCAGAGGATCTGAGACCGGACGGTGCCCCGGTGGACGATGGCCCACAGAGTTGAGGTTTCTGCCGTGTGAGCGTTGCCGATAGAGCTAGCGCTATCGCCCCTCGAACGGTGGCCGCGCTGGTTGACCTCATCTCCGATGCACGACTACGAGCCGACAACAGTGCCGAACTGACCGACCGGGAAACCGCTGATGCAGCGGATAACAACACCGTCCTGGTCACCAATGCCCGACTCGGTGGCGTCCTCAGAGGCAAGAGCGCCGTGTAGTTACTGGCTATAGCAGACACAAACGATGGCGCATTCGAGCAAAACCGAGCTCGCAGTTCAAGCCATGTTCCAAGCGGGACAGGGACCGCGCCACTGATATCGCCTTCTCAAGCGATACCCACAAAATCGGGAAAAGACTCGCGCTTCAGATAACACGCAGTGCGACTAGTTGGGAATGAGAAAGGCTGGCTCGTAACCGTCAACTGCGAGATCTTCGTAAGTTTGGGTGCTGGGAACACGATCCCAGATGCCACCTAGAAGTACTGCAAATCCTGAAGGTGTGGCGAGGAAGAGGTGGAGCACTGGGGGTTTGATGGTGCGCGCGATCTCCCGGGCAAGATCACGAATGGCGAGTGCGACTCCAAAGGCGTGCTCCAGGCCCGTGATACTCGAATTGGATGTCCCTGTGGATGGCCGGACTGTCAGGAGTGGAATATCGCTGCCAGTTGAGGAAAGATATTGGCGGACGTCTACGGTCAAGTCTGCGGCGATTGCAACAGCGAGAGCGACATCTTGCCCGACCGGCAGGTCGCTGAGCGGACAAGAAAGAGAGATCGGTGCGGGCTCTACGTGGCCGGTCGGCCGGGCCCAAAGTTCCCCGTCTTTGATTTTCGCGACGGTGAACCCTGCGGTCTCCTGGAAGATCACCCCTGCAGTGAACCAGGTGGGAAGTCGCATGGTGCCCGTGACGAGTATGCGACGAGCACGGAGGCTTCGCAATTGCCGCTGCGCTTCGATGAGTTGTAGCCGAAGGATGCTGTCCCACTCTTGCGGATTCTTCAAGCCTCGGCGGTTGCGGGCTTCGCTACCGCGAAACCGGTCCATCCAGGTTAGAGTGATCGCAGCGTCAGAGTTCGCTGCATACTCGTCGAGACAGTTTATTGCAAGAATGATGAACGGTTCAGTAGCGTGGAGGCCAAGTCGGTCGACTGCGTCACGAACATCGCTGGCTCTTCTTTCGACGCGGTTGGTCTTAACCCATTCCCGGACTTCGGCGATACCGAGCCGGTAGGCAGTTTCGTCGGCGCGGACTCCGGCGGCGTAGCTGATTTCGGCGATATGGTCTTTCCAGACAGCTTCGGAGGCGTCGGTGCGCAGTCGGAGGTTGGCGAGGAAAGCGAAGAGTTCGTCGTCGGAGCAGCCCAAATGCTCCATGAGGCGGCCGCGGCCCGCCAAGGCGTTGGCTGTCGTTGTGTATCTGAGTCGCTCGCCGAGTCGATCATGACGATCTCGCAGGGTCAGAACCGGATCATCGGGATCGATGGAGCGAGTGGTGACCAGGGTCAACTGGGGGTGCCTCTCGTTCCGAGAGAGGTCGCTCCAGGCATGGTGAAATCGTTGCAGGATGCTCGCTCCTCCAGACCGGGTCGGCTCGCACAGCCAGTCGAGGGTCGCGGCTCGTTCTGCGGATACCGTCGCTTTGACCTGGAGGTAGTCGTTGGGGCCAGGCTCTTTGGCGACTACGACGTCATCGACATTGCCGACTTGAGCAGCCTCCACAGTGACGGCTTGGACTCCGGTGTGCGGAACCAGTGTACGTAGGGCGGCGTGCCATGCTACGGCGTGTTGCACGTCGTCGCCGGTCAAGCGAGCGCCGCTCGAACTCGGGCGGTTCACGCTGGGCAGGGGCTTCATGGCTGTGCCGTGAACGGAGGCGTCGGAGGGCAAATGCGAATCTGCTCGGCGATGAGTTCAGCGGTGATGGGATCGCTGGGGTATGCGGCCAGGCAAGTCGCCGAGAGGACTCGGTCGACCAGGTCAGAGTAAGTGTGGCCGTATCCGCCGTCTCCTGGACCTGTCAGTTCGACCAACTGCCTCAAGTCCGACGAGCTAAGAGGGACTCCCTCGAAGAGGTCCGTAATGATGGCAGCACGCTGAGTGTCGTTGGGTCGACTGAAATCGAATTCGGCCGCGGCCCTGCGACGGATCGCAGGGTCGAGGGCACCAATCCGGTTGGTGCACATGATCACCAGCACTCCGGATACCTCGGTTGCGACCTGGCTGATGCCGCGGATCAGCGCGTTCACTCCAGCCCGGTCTTCATGGTGCATCTGGCTGGCTTCGCGAGATTGGGCTAGGGCATCGGCCTCGTCGATGATCAGGATAGTGGGTCTTGTTGAGCCGGCGGTGCGGGCCTCGTCGAGCACGATGTCGAACGCTGTCCCGATCAGCCGGGTCATCTCACCGACGGCGCCGGTCCCACGGGCGCGCAGACTCAGCCGTTTGACGCGCACATCAATGCGGTGTCGGCGGGCGACAGCATCGGCGAAGGTCTCTGCCAGCGTGGTCTTTCCGGTGCCCACGTCGCCGGCGAAGATGATCAATGGAGGGCGGTGGGCTAGACGGTCGACTGCGGGCAGCACCGTCTTGTGGGTGCGGAGGCTCCACTCCTGCAGCAGGTGTGGCTGAAGAATCAGTTCGGCTTCTTTCGCCAAACGGGCCTTGATGGGGTCGAGCCCGATCAAGCGGGCGTAGCGCTGCTGGGCTGAGGGGTCGGGGAGATCGAGGTCGTCCTCGAAGAGTTCGCGACTGGTGGTCATAGCGGTCTGTACGTGCTCCTGTTGAATCCCGTCCCGTGGGCCGAGTAGGTGCGGTCGGAGGTGTGGTAGCCCCCGGTGTAACCCGGAGCGGGGGCACTGGTGCGAGCGAAGGGCAGAAGCTCGACGAAATCGTCTCGATCGGCGCCGACTAGTTGTGACCATTTCCAGCTGTAGTACAGGTAGCTGGTGAAAATGGCCCCGTCGGTGTTGGCGTGGCGGTAGATACCGCCAGCACGATCGTCGGCGACGAGGGTCCCGTCAGCACTGGTGTACTCCAAGGAAAGTATCCAATTCCCGCTGCGCTGGAACCCATATATGATCTTGTCCACGTAGCGGCCGTACGAGAGCAGCGCTGCTTCCAAGGCATAATCCTCGATGTCGTCATCGGAGGGCGAACCATAGTAGCGCTGCACCTGTCGCAGATCGGTGGCGATCTTTGAGGCGACGTACTTGGCCGAAGCCAGGCTGTAACTCTGCGACTCCGCGCGGGTGTAGGACGTGGTCATTCCTTACCCCGGAACTTGCTGCCGAGCACGGCCTGCCAGCACTTCACGGCCTGATCGTTCGTCGTGGCGAAGCTGGCCTCAGTGATCGCGTCCAAGGCGACCTCGGCCGCGTCCACGATTCGGACGCGATCGCTATCCTCGTAGAGGCGAGCGGTGTTGTTCGTCGGGTTGACTGGATCGAAGATCTCAATTTCCCCGACCCTCTCTTTCGGCAGTTCCGATGCGGAGTAGTACGTGTCGAACGCGATCCGCTCCCGCAGTTCGGTCCTCACGATGTAGTCGAAGAACCCCTCCAGCGCGCCGACGTAGTCGGTGAAGTCGACGCGTCCAGTGTCCAGCAGGTGTGCGCAGACCAGCTCGATCATGAAGGACTTGAACCGGAACTTGTCTCCCTGGCTACTCATGTTCTGCTCGCGCACCCACCACTTCACCAGACGCACCACTTGCGCCCAGTCCTCAGGACAGGCGTTCTTGCGGGCTTGGACAAAGGCCAGGTGCAGGCGGACGCTGGTGAGCAACCAATCCGTCCGGTCGACCGCCTCCTTGGCGATCAAGTAGCCGCGGTCATCGGGGTCGCCTTCGTAGAGCACCGGCACGACATCGACGTTGGTGCCGCTGGACTTGAAGTAGACGTTGACGCAGTGCGTGCCTGGCGTGATCTGTGAGGGGTCGAGCAACCCCTTGTAGGCCTCACGGAGACGTTCGGCGATCCACTCCACGATCTCGGCCTCCTCGACGGGGGCATCGTCACGCTGTACGTAGATCGCCACGTCGAAGTCGTTGAAGGTTCGAAGCGCAGTCCCCTTGGCAACCGACCCCCCATGGAGCATCTTCACCAGCGAAAACCCAGGATTAGCCGCGATGTGCGACTTCAGTCGATCGCGCAACGTGTTCACTTGCTTACGCTTGTCAATTGCCATGTCGCGCGGCAGATTAACCACGCGCGCCGCGAAAGCCTTCACGTAGGCATGTGTCACCTTCAGCGCCACATCCGCACCCCCTGTAGCCCTCGTCGGTACGCCCGCCCTTCGGGCTTCGACCCCGTCCCCGCCGCGACGTACCTCAGTTTTGAACATCATCTTCTCGAACATCGGTAGCGTACACGACTCCGTACCTCCCCAAGTAAAGAAGGATCCTTCCACTCAGGCTGTATCGACCACCTAACTTGACTGACTAGTAACGAAGGCGAGCCTAAGATGTGAGCGGATCAAACAAGTAGACCGTCCGCCTGCCAGCGGACCGGACCTTGGTTCGGAGACGAGACGTGAGCGACCCTCAGCTTGACCCCCGCGACATCGCGGCCCTTTTCGACCGCACAAGGCTGCGATTGGCGCGCGAGCTTCGGGGGTTTACCCAAGTGCAGCTTGCCCGGGAGGTCGGTTCTGTCACCGCAGCCTCGATCAGCCAATTCGAGAACGGACATGCCAGGCCCGCTTCATCAACCCTGCACAGGCTTTCGGTGGTCCTACGTGTGCCGCTGCCCTTCTTCGCAGCTCCAGCTCGCCCACCCGTCCAAGAGGAAGTCGGCGGGTTCTTCCGAAGCCTCCGATCCACCTCTCCCCGCGATCGTCAACAAGCGCTGGCCTTTGTCCACCTCGCACGTGAACTCGCTCTCGAACTTGAGAAGTACGTTGCACTTCCGAGCCTCAATCTGCCGCGCATTCCCGTCGACGAAGACGTTTCGATTCAATCTAGTGACGTCGAACAGGCTGCAGCTCAGGTGCGACACCAGTGGAACGTGCCTGCTGGTCCCATTTACGATGTGGTGAGGCTCCTAGAGAGGAATGGAATCGTTGTAGTCCGATTTCGCGTCAGCATCGAGAAAGTCGATGCATTCTGTGTAGACTTTTCGGACAGGCCTGTTGTCGCATTGGGAGCAGACAAAGGATTGCGCGACCGCTCGCGCTTCGACGCTGCGCATGAGCTAGGCCATCTTGTTCTACACGGTGTCAACGGCAAGATCGGCGACAAGCTGACCGAGAATCAAGCTAACGAGTTTGCCGCCGCGTTCCTCATGCCAGCTGAAGAAATTAGAAATGAGCTCCCAGATCGACTCGACTGGCCCGCATTCCTCCACCTGAAGGCGAAATGGCATGTCTCTCTGGCCGCTCTCCTGGTCAGAGCAAAGACGCTCGGTGTCATGAGTGAGCACACCTACGCGCAGGCATGGAAGGCTTTGTCTGTACGAGGATGGCGAAAAGTGGAGCCTGGCGCTCTAGGAAATCCAGAAGTTCCAGTTCTCCTACACCGTGCGCTGGCTCTGATGGAAACGACAGGAATCTCGTTTCGTGAATTTATCAACCGGTCGGGACTTCCCGAACTGGATATCCATACTTTGCTAGACAGCGACATTATCGAGCGGCCTCGTGTAGAGCTTTGATTCGCCTTAGGGCGCAGCCCGAGCTTGCCCAAAGCGGCGTGGAGCTGGTCCTTACGGCTAATGCGTTGCTGCACGAGCTTGGGATGCAAGCGTTGATACTGAGCTCGCAGTTGGGAACCTCCGACGCGAGGGCGGTGACGCAGGCCCGGCGGCAGTTGGGCGCCGAACCGGTCAAAGAAGTGTTCGAACGTGTGGTCCGCCCAGCCTGTGGGCGCAGAAACTTGGCCACTCTATGCGACCTGCGCATACTGGTGATCAGTTCGAGACAATCGTGGCGGTGAACTTCGCATCCCGGTCCCGGCTGAGGAACCGGAGGCCTCCGTCCCGGCCTCCTAGCTCGATTATGGGGTTCCGAACTCGCTGAACGGCCCAGTCCCTGGTGTGACGCTCGGTGAAGGTCGGCCCCGTGCGTCGGCGGCGCCGGGTCGATGCAGGCCTTCTTCAGGATGAGCCATATGGTGGAGGCAGCGACCCGGTACCCCAGGCCGGTGAGTTCCCCGGCGATCCGGCGATATCCCCACAGCGGGTTCTCCTCGAGCCATCCGAAGGACCAATGATCGCAGCTAGGGATGGGTGGCAGGTCGCCCTCTCTGTGGCGCTTGAACGTCCAACACCGCCGCCCCGGATCAGCGTCCCAGCACAGCCAGCGGACGCTCATGCACCAAACCGCAGGTCATCTTGCTGGCCGAGTTTCCGGCACCCACAGGTTCATGACCAGTCAAGGCCGCGCCTATGGACGTCTGGACGGCTCTGGTGAATCGTGGACGATACGCGGATCTGCTGGAGGTGGGCTTGGTGGACAGCATCCTCGACAGTCTCCCGTTCGACTACTCCGCTCCCGAGGCCCGCGCACTGCGAGACCTGCTGGCTGAGATCTACCACCGCGACAACGACATCAGGGCAATCGCCGCGGCTGCGAAGTTTCCGGCCGGGGAGATTCCCTACGGGGACAATGCACGCATGACCTGGCATGCGCTCCTGGCCGCTGCCCGCAACCGCGACCTGCTTACGGAGCTCATCCACCGCATCCTGGACGACCCGCCTGCGTCCGCCTACCGGACGAGAATCACCGAGCTCATCTCCGCAGTGCCGGCCGTACCTCCTCCGGAGGAGCTTCTGCTGGGCGGGCAGGCTCTGTTGGACGCCATTCCCCGCGTCGATCTGGAATACGCCGAGCGGCAGACTGGCAGCAGTCCCACGTTGAAGGACATGTCTTTCCTGCACAGCGCTCTTCGCGTTGCTCCAGGGGTGGTGCGGCTGCGGACCGGCTTCAGCAACGGCAATTTTACCGCCAGCGGTTTTCTCATCTCCCGTGACGTCGTGCTGACCAACTTCCATGTGCTGTTCGACAAAGAGCACCACGACGAGCGTGCGGACGTAACCGAAGTGTGGTTCGACTACGAGACCGGCCCCGATGGCAGAAGCAAGAAGGAGGTAATTTTCCACGCTGACCCCGCTACCGCCGTCGGGGACAAGCACCTCGACTGGGCGGCGATCAAGCTGCCCTGTCCCGCGCCCGCACACAACCTCCCCCTTCTTCTGGCTCCTCGCCGCGTGATGGTGGGTGAGGAGGTGTGCATCATCCAACATCCCAACGGGAAACCGAAGCAGATCGCGATGGAGCACAACACCGTCGTCTACGTAGGCAATGACCACTTGCAGTACCTCACCGACACCGAAGGCGGTTCTTCCGGAAGCCCCGTATTCGACGACAAGTGGCGCGTGATCGGTCTGCACAGTTCCTCCGACGAGGTCATCCTCAAGGGCGAACGGCGTGTGGTGAACGTCGGAACCACGATCCGGGCGGTGGCCGAGGGACTGCGCGAGGCCGGGATCATGTTCGACAGTGAGTAAGGCGATCCCGATGCTGGACACGCCACCACTGCCCTGGTCCTACCAGCCGATCCGCGACCTGTGCCGCCATCTGGCCGGCGCCTATCAGGATGGAAATCAGGCGCGTGTGCTCGCTGCCTCCGTGGAAGGTTTCCCGGTGCTTGAGAGCGGGATCGACTGGCGTCACAGCTCCGGCGAACCGCTGTGGGAGCAAATTATGAGTGTGGCCGCCCGCGCTGGAAAGCTTCGTACCCTGGTCGACGCCGTCCTGGCAGACACTTCCGTGGCGGGCTACCACGACCGTATTCGCTCCGCGCTCCACACGATCGAGGTCGACACGTCGGCTGACGTTTCCACCACCAGTGATAGTCCGGCGGCCACGGTGAGCTACCTACCCATAAATGATCCCCAGTGGGCTCTGAACGAGGTGATAGCCGTCGCCCGCCGCACCCGCGGCGAACTGCCCGCAGGAGATCCAGTCACCCTTCACCGCTTGCTGCGCTCCCTCAGCACCAGTCTGAAGGACATTTCGGCGATTGCACCCCTGCTATCCGCTCCGCGCGTCAACACCATGACCCGGGCGAAGGAACAGACGTCGGAGCTGCTCACCGCCCTCCGTACCGCCAATGCGATCGACGCTCCGAAAGCTGAACGCGCGAGAGCACGACGTACCGTTCCATCATTGATCGAGAACCTACGCGGCACCCTGCAAAAGCTTGTCGCCGAGTCCGACGCCACGACGCCGCATGAACGATAGCCGCGTGAACCATGGGGGAGGCGCGAGCGGGCAGGGAGCGCCACCTTCATACGGCCGAGACCGGCAACGGAGATCAGCATGAGCTATGCCGTTACCTACGCACGATCTTGCCCCAGTGGCAGGAGGTGCTTGAACTCGACACTCTGACTCCCGAGCATGCCAGATTGTGGCTACAAGAAGAAGGCGAACCTGTTCCCGAGGACGGAACCAGGGATCTTCGTCAGAAGATTATAAAAATGGCTGGATCTTCCTCTGATCCAGACTGGACGAACGCTCGCGCCGCTGCCACTGCTGCCCACCAGGCGTTGCTGGATTTTGCCGAGTTCGCCCGTCATGAGCCGCACGGTCTTACAGACTTGGAGAATTTCATTCGCGCTCGTCGCCGCTTTCAAAATGACGTTTTGAATGCGGTGCGCCAGCTCATGAACACCCTGGGCAAGGTGGTGGACTGCCCGCCATAACCCTGCGCCTGCCGATAATGACATCGGCATAGGTAGTCCGGCTTGTGATCAGCTTGCATGGTCACCGGCGATGTTTGGCCAATTGCGTGCCGAGCCAGCAGTAGTCGCGTGGCCTTCGAGGCGTGGGGCGGCGACTGACCGTCACGCATTCGCTGCCGGAGGCGATCACGAGTGGCGGAGGCGCCCTGGCTCTCCGGGCTGCGGCAGCCTGACTGTCCGCCATAAATCACCTGTAAATGGGAACGGTCAAGGAATGCCATCCGCCCCATGGTTGCTCGTTGGATGCTCATCGGCATTTGATACGGCATAACCCTGGCTAGCATTCTTGGACATTTTGACAGCGGACAATGTGTGGCACCACGACACTTTGCGGCACGATCCGATAGTGGACGGTGTTTAGAACTGCGACTTTTAATCCGTAGGTTCCGGGTTCGAGAACAGGGCGCCCTACCACTCCACACCCCATCTGACCTGCACTTGCTCGATTCTCGGCCGTCTTGCGTGAGGCGGAGATGGCCGAGTTCATGCTCGTCAGATGCTCTTCGGCACGCGTCCGGCACATTGGCGGGCCGACAGCGTGATCGAAATGAGCCGGCTCGCACTGCCGGGTGTCGGTTGCCTGGGGCCAAATCGTCAAGGTAGCTGCGAGCGACACCCAGCCGAAGGGCATGGTGGAAGGGTTGTCGGGCGGGACACGCCCGACTTGGGCGCAGACTCGTCCAAGAGGTGATCAAGCCGCCTTCGGTCGAGTTCACGCGCGGTCGACGCGGTCGCCGTCCGTTCTGCATGGTTTGAAGCCACAACCTATGCGCCGACTGGCAGCCATCGGCTTTGGAGAACTGCCCGGTAACACCCTTAGCGGGGCAGGCGGCAGCGAACCTAGTCGAGCAATGTCGAGGATGATTGGGCGGGGCAGTAGGAGTCAGAGGGCCGGAGTCAGGATGACGGTGAAGCCGAGCAGCTTTACGTGAGAACACCGCGCAACCCCGGTCGCAGTGGGGCAAGAGTTGCCCGGCAGGCCGTGATGATGCAGCCTGGAACGACCTACAGCAGCTTGATACACAGAATGACCGTTATGTTCTTTTCGTTGGAAGTGCTCGATTCCGGGCTCCTGCGCTGACAACGCCGCAGCTCAGCGAGAGTGCTCCCCACGCACGCGGGGATGGTCCGGCAGGGGCGTCCTCGTGGTCGATGCCGCGGACGTGCTCCCCACGCACGCGGGGATGGTCCCCGAGGCCAAGCGCGCCGCCCGTAACTGGCCGGGTGCTCCCCGCGCACGCAGGGATGGTCCCGACAACATCCTCACCGGCAACCCGGTCCTGTCGTGCTCCCGGCGCACGCGGGGATGGTCCCATGCGCGAGATCTCCTCGTGGCGTCCGTCCTGGTGCTCCCCGCGCACGCGGGATGAACCCGGCTCGGGGTCGAAGTCCTCCAGCCGTACAGCTTGATCAACTCTTTGTCGGAACGAAAGCCCTTCCCGGCCCGACATGCCCGCTACGCCTTCCGGTTTGGCGTTACTTGATCGTCTGACGGGTCTGACCTGACGAATGGGTTCACGGAACACCCCGCCACACGCCGGAACCGTGCCGAAGAGCATCCAGCGAGCAACCACGGGGGCACATCGGCGCGGCCGGAGTCGCTTAGAAAGCGAGAAACCCCAGCTCAGGATCCTGAACTGGGGTTTCCGTGCGGTGCGCCGCCAGGGACTCGAACCCCGGACCCGCTGATTAAGAGTCAGCTGCTCTGACCAACTGAGCTAGCGGCGCTTGCAGAGAGGAATATACCGGCGATCCGCATCCTGGTCGAATCGGTAGCAGGCGGGCCTGTCGGACGGCCAAGGCTAGAATAAAGTTCGGCCCCCGGCTCCGGCAGACAGGATCACCGATGTTCGACTCTCCCGCCGAGGTGGCGGAGCGGCTCGCCGCCGTGGACTACCTCTCCGACGACGCCATCTCCACCTCGGTGTTCCTGGCCGCGGCGCTGGGCAAGCCGCTGCTGGTCGAAGGCCCCGCGGGCGTGGGGAAGACGCAGCTGGCCAAGGCGGTGGCACTGGCGACCGGGGCCGAGCTGATCAGGCTGCAGTGCTACGAGGGGCTCGACGAGGCCAGGGCGCTGTACGAGTGGAACTACAAGAAGCAGCTGCTCAGGATCCAGGCCACCAGCGCGGACGACGACATCTTCTCCGAGGAGTTCCTGCTGGAGCGGCCGCTGCTGAAGGCGATCAGGGCCGCCGGCCCGACCGTGCTGCTCATCGACGAGACCGACAAGGCCGACGTCGAGGTCGAAGGGCTGCTGCTGGAGCTGCTGTCCGACTTCCAGATCACGATCCCTGAGCTGGGCACGATCGCCGCCACCCGCAGGCCGTACGTGGTGCTGACCTCCAACGCCACCCGCGAGCTGTCGGAGGCGCTCAAGCGGCGCTGCCTCTACCTGCACCTCGAATACCCCACGCCCGAGCGGGAGCGGGACATCGTGCTCAGCCAGGTGCCGGGCATCCGGGCCGATCTGGCCGAGCGGCTGGCCAGGACGGTGGCCACGCTGCGGGCGCTGGAGCTGAAGAAGGCGCCGTCGGTGGCCGAGACCGTCGACTGGGCCAACACGCTGCTGGCGCTCGGGCGGGACGACCTCGACGAGGCCACCGTGGCCGGGACGCTGGGCGTGGTGCTCAAGCACGCCTCCGACCAGGCGCGGGCGGTCAAGGAGCTGGGGCTGCCGGATGTCGCTGATCGATAGGCATGTCGGGTTCGTACGCGCGCTGCGCGAGGCCGGGATCCCGGTGTCGGTGGCCGAGGGGCTGGACGCCGCGCACGCGCTGCGGGTGATCGAGCTGAGCGAGCGGGAGTCGCTGCGGGCCGCCTACGCGGCCACGCTGGTCAAGAAGCCCGCGTATCGGCCGGGGTTCGACGTGCTGTTCGACCTGTGGTTCCCGGCCTCGACGTCCGGCATGTACGCCGAGCGCGCCGAGCGGCCGATCGACCTGGAGACGGCCCCCGTCGACGAGCTGCGCGACCACCTCGCCCGGCTCCTGACCGGCGGCAGCGACCAGGAGCTGCGCGAGTTCGCCCAGGCCGTGGTCGGGCGCTTCGGCCACCAGCCGGCCGCGACCCCCGGGCGGCAGAACTGGTTCTCCTACAGCGTCATGCGCGCCCTGTCCCCCGAGACGCTGATGGCCCGCATCCTCCAGAACGTCCTGCAGGGCCAGGAGCGCGGCGGCCTGGCCGAGAAGAACGTCCGCAGGACGGTCTACGACAACACCCGGCGCTTCGAGGAGGCCGTGGCCACCGACGTGCGCCGCCGCATCGCCGAGGACTCGGGGATCGAGCGCATCGCCCGCTCAGCCGTCCGCCCTCCGCTCGACCAGATCGACTTCCTCCGCGTCACCAAGGCCGACCTGGCCAGGCTGCGCCGCGAGGTCCATCCGCTGGCCAGACGCCTGGCCACGCGCCTGACGATCAGGCAGCGGAAGGGCAGGCGCGGCCGCCTCGACTTCCGCAGGACCGTGCGGGCCTCGCTGCAGAGCGGCGGCGTGCCGCTGACCACGCACTTCAGGCCGCCGCGGCCGCACAAGCCCGAGCTGGTCATCCTCTGCGACACCAGCGACTCGGTCTCGTCGTTCGCCCACTTCACGCTGCTGCTCACGTACGCGCTGAGGGAGCAGTTCACCAAGGTGCGGGCGTTCGGGTTCGTGGACACGGTGGACGAGATCACCCGGTTCTTCGTCCCCGGCGCCGACGTGGTCGAGGCCATGACCAGGCTGACGAACGAGGCCGACATGGTGCGCTTCGGGCGTACCAACTACGGGCACTCGCTGGAGCGCTTCGCCGAGCGGTACGGCGACGCCATCGGCCCCAGGACGTCGCTGCTGATCCTGGGCGATGCCCGCTCCAACTACCAGCCGCCCGCCCTGGACGTGCTCAGGTCGCTCGTGGGCCGGTCGCGGCACGCGTACTGGCTCAACCCCGAGCCCGTGGCGCAGTGGGACACGGGAGACTCGGTCGCGAGCGAGTACGGCGCGGTCGTCCCCATGCACGAGTGCCGCAACGTCGCCCAGCTCACGGCCTTCATCGAGACGCTGGCCTGACGCCTGAGACGCTGGCCTGAACGCCTGAGACGCTGGCCTGACGCCTGAGACGCTGGATCGAAGCCTCAGGCGCGGTGCAGCTCCCTGGCCGCGGTGCGGGTCAGCAGCTCGATCTGCTCGGCGTTGAGCGCGACGTGGTCGGCCGACTTGATCACCTTGGCCGCCAGCCGGGGCTTGAGCAGCGTCAGGCCCTCGGCGACCACGATGCCGCCCTTGGGCAGCAGCCCGCAGTGGACGGCGAGCAGGGGCGTGATCGTCACCGGGATGCGCGTCTCGCGGCTCAGCAGCTCGGCGAACGCCTCGGACGTCTCCACCAGGGACTTGGCTGTCTTGGTGCCGTACTTCTCGCCGAAGAACAGCCGGCCGGCGTAGCAGGCGATCTCGGTGTCGGGGCTCCACGACTCGTTGTCGATGATCCACAAGCCGCCCGGGCCGATCACCAGGTGGTCGATCGACGCCTGGCCGCGGATGGCGCGGCCGTCGAGCACCGTGTAGCCAAGGCGGCCGAGGGACCGGCGCAGCAGCTTCGCGGTGATCACCTCGCCCTTCCGCGCGCCGCGCCACACCGCCGTCGCGCGGAAGGAACGCCAGTCGAGGAGCCAGTCGCCCGCCGCCACGAGCCCGGCCAGGAGCACGCCGAACAGCGGAGCGACCCCGGACATGCCGAACCTCAGCGCGAGCGCGACCCCGATCACGAAGCCCACGGCGGCCTTCACATACCGGGACTTGCGCCGGTTGGGCGCGTCCTCGCGCCAGAACTTCTCGTACCACCACTGCGGAGAAGACCCCGTGTACTTCTCGTCTGGTTGCACATAGATAGAGCCACCGGGCACGGCAAACCCCCAATGTAGATGTGATGCAGGATCTGCCACGCCGAAGATCCCTCGCCAGTCAAGGGATACCCGCCCCTCAACCAAGGCGAGCCTAAGGTGACGTAATTAGTACCCGCAAGACCAGCAAATGACCTCGACCGACCAGTCGGTATGCTAAAGCAGGTGACAAAGGGGGACATGTGAAAGAGGAACCGGTCAGACAGCGACTGCTCGCCGAGGCGACCCGTCTGTTCGCCGAGCGCGGCTTCGAGAGCACCTCCGTCCAGGAGATCGTCGTGGCTGCCGGCGTCACCAAGGGCGCCATGTATCACTACTTCGACTCCAAGGACGACCTGCTCCACGAGATCTACGGCCGGGTCCTGCGCATGCAGATGGAGCGGCTGACGCGGATCGCCGACGGTCCCGGCGACGTGCGGCAGCGCCTGTACCGGGCCGCGGCCGACGTCGTGGAGACCACGGTCGCGAACCTCGACGACTCCAAGATCTTCTTCAGGTCGATGCACCTGCTCGCGCCCGAGACGCAGAAGAGCGTGCGCGCCGAGCGCCGCCGCTACCACGAGCGCTTCCGCGGCCTCGTGGCCGAGGGCCAGCGCGAGGGCGTCTTCAGCGACCGGGTCCCGGCGGAGCTGGTCGTCGACTACTTCTTCGGCTCGGTGCACCACCTGGGCTCGTGGTTCCACGTGGCCGGGCCGCTGACCGGCGCCCAGGTGGGCAGGCACTTCGCCGACCTGCTGCTCACCTCACTCGGGGCCGGGCACGTCGACGAGTGAGGCCAGCGCCGCGCGGTGGTCGCCGGGCGTGCCCAGCGCGATCTCCGCGGCCTTCGCGCGCTTGAGGTAGAGATGCACGGGGTGCTCCCACGTCATCCCGATCCCTCCGTGGAGCTGCAGGGCCTCTTCGGCGGCGTGTACGGCCACGCCCGCGTTCCACGACTGGGCCACGGCCACGGAGAGCGCCGAGCCGTCCGTCGCGGCGCTCCGGGCGGCGGCCCTGGCCCGTACGACGTCCAGCCACAGATCCGCCAGCCGGTGCTTGATCGCCTGGAAGGAGCCGATCGGCCGGGCGAACTGGTGGCGTTCCCTGACGTGGGCGAGCGTCGTGTCGAGGCACCATTCGGCCACCCCGAGCTGCTCGGACGCCAGCAACCCGGCCCCGAACCTGAGCACCTCCGCCAGGTCGCACGCCCCCACGTCCCTGGCCTCGGTCCCGTCGAAGGTGACGGTCGCGACAGGCCTGGTCTGGTCGAGCGACGGCACGACCCGGACGAGCGCGCCCTCCTCCACGGCATGCAGCCTGCCGCCGACGGGCACCAGCAGCACGTCGGCCACGTCGGCCCCGGCCACCCCGGCGACGGTCCCGGTCAGCCGCCCGCCCGCGAGCCGCACGGCCGTCCCCGGCCGGTACGGGGAGGCCGCGAACGGCACCGCGAGGGCGGCGGTCTTCCTGCCCTCGGCCAGCTCCTCCAACAACGCGTCGCGGGTCGGCAGCAGCGCGCGGGTGGCCAGCACCGAGCTGGTGAGGAACGGCACCGGCGCCACTCCCCTGCCCAGCTCCTCCAGCACGACGGCCGCCTCGCTGGCCGACGCCCCGGCGCCGCCGTACTGCTCGGGGATGAGCAGCCCGGCCACGCCGATCTCGCCCGCCAGCGTCTTCCACAGGTCGAGGTCGTAGGGCTCGGACTCGATCCGCTTGAGCACGGCGGCGGGCGGGCAGCGGTCGGCGAGCAGCCCGCGCACCGCGGCCCGCAGCTCCTCCTCGACCTCGGAGTACAGCAGGGTGGTCGTCATCGCGGGAGGTCCTTCCAGGGCACGTCCTTGTCGACGCGGGGCTCTGAGGGCAGGCCGAGCACCCGCTCGGCGATGATGTTGCGCAGGATCTCGGACGTGCCGCCCTCGATCGAGTTGCCCTTGGCCCGCAGGTAGCGGTAGCCGGGGCCGCGGCCGTAGAAGTCGACGTCCTCGGAGCGGCGGAACGTCCAGTCGTCGTAGCCCAGGTCGCGCCCGAACTCCACCTCGAAGCCGGACAGCGCCTGGTTGAGCCTGGCGAACGACAGCTTCATGCCGGACCCCTCGGGCCCCGGCTGGCCGGCGGCGAGCTGCTCGCGCAGGCGCACCCCGGACAGGCGGGTGACCTCCGACTCCACCCAGAGCGACAGCAGCCGCTGGTGCAGGTCGTGGGTGCGCAGCTCGGGGTGGGCGCGCCAGGAGTCGACCACGACGCCGACCATGCCGCCGCCGCGCCGCACGGGGGCACCGCCGATGGCGACGCGCTCGTTCATCAGCGTGGTCTGCGCGACCCGCCAGCCGTCGCCGACCTCGCCGAGCCGCAGGTCGTCGGGGAGCCGCACGCCGGTCAGGAACACCTCGTTGAACTCGGCCTCACCGGTGATCTGCCGCAGCGGCCGCACCTCGACGCCCGGCGCGTGCATGTCGCAGATGAAGTACGTCATGCCGCGGTGTTTCGGCACGTCCGGGTCGGTACGGGTGACGAGGATCGCCCACCTGGAGTGATGGGCGCCGGACGTCCACACCTTCTGGCCATCGACGACCCATTCGTCCCCGTCCTTGACGGCGCGGGTCGCGAGCGTGGCCAGATCGGATCCCGCGCCGGGCTCGCTGAAGAGCTGGCACCAGATCTCCTCGCCGGTCCACAGCGGCCGGAGGAAGCGGCGTTTCTGCTCCTCCGTCCCGAACGCCAGGATCGTCGGGGCCGCCATCCCGAGCCCGATGCCCTGGACGCCGGCGTTGAGCTGCGGCGTGCCGGCCAGTTCCCGCTCCACGACCAGCTGCAGCTCCCTCGAGACGCCCAGCCCGCCGAGCCCTTCGGGGAACCACACCCACGCCAGCCCCGCGTCGAACCTCGCCCGCAGGAACTCCAGCCGGTCCCCGGCCGGGTCGTGCTCCGCGAGGAACGCCGCGACCCGCTCCTTGATCTCCGCCTCGTTCACATGTACCTCTTCAGCTCGCGATAGGCCAGGGACCGCTTGTGCACCTCGTCGGGGCCGTCCGCCAGGCGCAGCGAGCGGGCGCCCGCCCAGAGCGCCGCCAGCGGGAAGTCCTGCGAGACGCCGCCCGCGCCGTGCACCTGCACGGCCTTGTCCAGGATCCACTCCACGGCGATCGGAGTGGAGATCTTGATGGCCTGGATCTCGGTGTGCGCGCCCTGGTTGCCCACCGTGTCCATGAGCCAGGCGGTCTTGAGCACGAGCAGGCGCAGCTGCTCGATCCTGATCCGGGACTCGGCGATCCAGTCCTGGATCACGCCCTGCTGGGCGACGGGCTTGCCGAACGTCGTCCTGGCCAGGGCCCGCCGGCACATCAGCTCCACGGCCCGCTCGGCCATGCCGATCAGGCGCATGCAGTGGTGGATGCGGCCGGGGCCGAGCCGGGCCTGGGCGATGGCGAAGCCGCCGCCCTCCTCGCCGATCAGGTTCTCCACGGGTACGCGGACGTCCTCGAACACGATCTCCGCGTGGCCGCCGTGGTCGGCGTCGGTGTAGCCGAAGACGTGCATGCCGCGCTTGATGTGCAGCCCGGGTGTGTCGCGGGGCACCAGGATCATGCTCTGCTGGCGGTGCGTGGGGGCGTCCGGGTTCGTCTTGCCCATGACGATGAAGATCTTGCAGTTGGGGTTCATGGCGCCGGAGATGAACCACTTGCGGCCGTTGATGACGTACTCGCCGCCGTCCCGGACGATGGAGGTGGCGATGTTCGTGGCGTCCGAGGAGGCCACGTCGGGCTCCGTCATGGCGAACGCGGAGCGGATCTCCCCGTCGAGCAGCGGCCGCAGCCACTCCTTGCGCTGCCACTCGCTGCCGAACATGGACAGGACCTCCATGTTCCCGGTGTCGGGCGCGGCGCAGTTGGTGGCCGTCGGGGCGATGACGGGACTCCGGCCCATGATCTCCGCCAGCGGCGCGTACTGGAGGTTCGTCAGGCCGGCGCCGTGCTCGCCCGGGAGGAACAGGTTCCACAGGCCGCGCTTCCTGGCCTCGTCCTTGAGGTCCTCCAGGAGGGGCGGCGGGCTCCAGCCGCCGGCCGCCGCCTGCTCCTCGAAGGGGGCCTCGGCGGGGTAGACGCATTCCTCCATGAATCGCAGCAGTCGTTCGCGCAGGTCCTCGGTGACGCTGTCAAAGGCGAAGTCCATGCCTGCGAGCGTACCGACCGGCCGGTATGAGTGTCGACAGGTGGTTCCCCATAAAAAGGTGCAGGTGGCCATAATCAGGACTTCCCGGGCGCCCCTAGAGTTGCCTGCCATGACCGCGAAGCTGCCTGCCCCTGTGGTGCTCGAGAACGGCGTCGTCCGCCTGGAGCCGCTCACCCTCGACCACGTTCCCGACCTGTTCGCCGCCTCCGGCGCCGACGAGGAGGTCTGGCGCTGGCTGCCCGCGCCCGCGCCGCGTTCCGAGGAGGAGCTGGGCAAGCTCGCCCTCGGGCTGATGACCGACGACAAGCACGTCCCCTTCGCGGTGGTGCTCAAGGAGGGCGGGCGGGCCGTGGGCTGGACCACGTACGGCGACGTGCCGGGCTTCGACGCCAGCATCGAGATCGGCTGGACGTGGTACGGCCGGCAGGTGTGGCGTACGGCCGTCAACACCAGCTGCAAGATCCTGCTCATCGACCACGCCTTCGCATTCGGCTACAACCGCGTCCTGCTCAAGACCGACCACCTCAACCTCCGCTCGCAGAACGCCATCAAGCGCATCGGCGGGGTGCACGAGGGGACGCTGCGGCGGCATCGCAAGCGGCCCGACGGCACCTGGCGCGACACGGTCTGTTTCGGCATCCTCGAAGAGGAATGGCCGCAGCACCGGGCCCGCTTGGATCGTTAAGGGGTGTATGACTGATCGGCTGGGAGGCTACTGGCTCGGCGCCCGGCTCGACGGCGGCGGGCACGTCATCGTCCGCGAGGCCTACGACGAGTCGGGCACGCGGCATGCGCTGGGAGTTCCCTGCCTGCCGGACGCCGAGGCCCGCGCCAGGCTCGCCACCGCCGCCTCGGCGGCCGGGCGCGTGCGGTCGCTGTCGGTCGCCAGGCTGACGGAGACCTGCCTGGACGGCGAGCCGCCCTACCTGGTCAGCGAGTACATCCCCGGCCCCACCCTGCGGCAGGTCGTCGACCGGTACGGCCCGTACACGGGCGACGCCCTCTACCGCCTGGCCACCGCCGTGGCCACCGCGCTGGCCGCGGCCCACGAGGCGGGCGCGGTGCACGGGTCCCTCACCCCCGGCAAGGTCGTCCTGGGCACCGAGGGACCGCGCCTGGTCGGCCTGGGCTGGTGTCTCCCCGGGGAGCCGGACGCCGATGGACGGCCGGAGGCGGAGCCCTGGGGACCGGCCACGGACGTGCGCGACTGGGGACGGCTGCTGCTCTTCGCCGCCTACGGCTCGGACGAGCGATCGGGCCACGGCGAGCGGCTGGACCGCCCCTTACGCGGGCTGGTGGCCGCCGCCCTGCACCGCGATCCCGAACGCCGCCCGAGCGCCCACCAGCTCCTGCTCTCCCTCCTCGACGCCCCGCAATCCCAGCAGGGCCGCCTGCTACCCCCCGAGCCCGTCTCCGACCCGCCGCTGGGCGTCCGCGCCGAGACCGTGTACGCGCAACTCAGCCCGGCCGAGCAGGACCTGGTGCCCGACGTCTTCCTCCGCCTGGTGGACCTGGACTCCGACGGCTCCGACACCGTCGTCGCCGCCTCCCGAGCCGACCTGGTCGCCGGCCGCGCCACCGACGAGGTCGCCTCCATCGACGGGGTGCTGGAGGCGTACGGCAAGGCGGGTCTCCTCAGCTACGACCCCGGGACGGACGGCCCTCTGGCGATCACGTACGCGGCGCTCCTGCGTGCCTGGCCGCGCCTGCACGAGTGGCTGGACGGCGAGCGCGACGGGCTGGCCGTGCACAGGGAGCTGGCGCGGGCGGCCCGGCGGTGGGAAGCGGGCGGGCGGCGGGAGGCGGCGCTGTTCCGGGGGGAGCCGCTGGACAGGGCCCTGGCGTGGGCGGCCAGCGGCCGCCGGCGGGTGACGCTGAGCGCCGGCGAGCAGACGTTCCTCGACGCGGGGCTCGCCAGGGTGCGCAGGAGGTCGCGCCGGCGGTGGACGGTCATGGCGGGGCTGCTGTCGGTGGTGGTGCTGCTCGCCCTGTGGCAGCGGGGTGCCGCCGACGGACGCCTGGACCAGGCGATGGCGAAGGTGGCGGCGTCCCGGGCGGAGGCGCTGCGGCTGGCGGACCCGGTGACGGCACGCAAGCTCAGCCTCGCCGCCTGGCGCCTGGCCCCGATCCCCGAGGCGCGCCGGGCGTTGACGTCGGCGGATCCGGCGGTGGACGTGTTCGCCGACCCGTACGCGGGCCCCCGCTCCCTGCACGCCATCAGCGACGACGGCTCTCGCCTGGCCGCACTCGACGAGGGAACCCTGCGGGTGTACGACATCCCCTCCCGCCGCCAGGTCGCCGGCACGGCGGGCCCGGCCCAGACCGTACGCGCCATGGCCTGGTCCCCCGACGGCCACACGCTGGCCCTCGTCGGCGTCGACCGCTCCTACCTCTGGGACACCACCTCCGGCGGCGGCGTCGGCCCGCCCTTCGGCCGCGGCCTCGGCGCGCCCGGGGAGCAGTCCGCGTGGTTCAGCCCGGGCGGTGGCCTGCTGTTCGCGGCGGCCCGGCTGTCGGGCGAGCGCTGGGCGTGGGACCTGAGGGCGCGGCGGGCCGCGTACGTGGGCGAGTACGCGGTGGTGGGCCCCGGGGACCGGGTGGCGCTGGTCTTCGCGGGCAGACGTTCGGAGCTCCGCGGCCTGTCCGGGCCGTCTCGCGCCCCCTGGTTGGACCGGATGCCGTGGGAGTACACGACGTTCGCCCCGGACGGCGGGCGCGTGGCGATCGCCGAGGAGAGCGGGATCCAGATCTACGACCTCGACGGAGTGCCCACCCGGTCCACCCGGCTGCGGCCCTCGCCGGGCCACCTGCGGTTCAGCCCGGACGGGCGGCTGCTCATCAGCACGGACAGCGATCGGGTGCGGGTCTGGCGGCTCGATGACGCCACCGGCACGCCGGTAGCCGACAGGGCGGTGCCCACGGCCGGGGTCGACCGGGCGGCCCAGGCCACGATCACCGGGGACGGGCGGCGGCTGCGGGTCCTGGCCGGGCACGGGATCGTCCTGACCATCGAGCTGGCACCCGGGACCGCGCCCCGGGATCACGCCGCGTACATCTGCTCCCGGTACGGGGCCCTCTCCCCGCAGGAGTGGTCCCGGCACCTACCCGAACTACCGCACCGCGACACCTGCTGACCAGTGGCGAAGGGTCAGTTGGCCTGGGAGGTCGCGGACACCGGCTCGGGGGCCGGTTGAGACTGCGCCCGGGTGGGGCGGGAATGATCGGGGGCGAGGCGGCCCAGGATGATCGTGCCGCCGATGGTGAGCGCGCTGGCCAGGACGGCGGGGATGGCGGTGGAGGGGTTGGTCGGCAGGGGCTCGCCGAGGAGGATCACGCCGGCGAGGACCGAGGTGATGGGGTCGATGACCTGTACGCCGGCGTACGCGATACCGAAGTAGCCGACCGCGTACGAGCGCTGCAACAGCACCACCGCGCAGACCAGCAGCACGGGCACGGCGAGCGTGAACCAGTGCACCAGCCGGCCCCAGTCCCCCTCCATGCCGCCCCCGACGACCCGGACGAACGTGGACACGCTCGCCGTCACCACGCCCGCGCCCACGGACAGCAGTAACGCCCTGTTCGGCCCGTGCACCCGGGCCGCGAGCAGCTGCGTCACCAGGACGATCACGCCGATCACGGCCAGGAACACGAGCGCGGCGCCGTCACCCAGCTTCGGCGTCACGTTGTGGTGCGGCACCAGGAGCATGAGCCAGAGCAGGCCCACGGCCACCGCGATCGAGCCGAAGATCTCCGCACGGTACGGCTTGCGCCCGTACATGAACGCGGCCAGCGGCACGGCGAACACCAGCGTGGCGACGCTGATCGGCTGGACCGCCACCAGCGGGGCGAAACTCAGCGCCACGGCGTGCAGGCAGGCGCCGGTCAGGCCGATGGCGCCGCCGATCAACCAGCGGGGGCGCCTGGCCAGCTTGAGCGAGGCGCCCGCGGCCACGGCCTCGTACTGCTGCAGGGCCGCGCCGAGTGCGTATCCAAGCGCTCCCACCAGGGCGATGATCACGCCGACCCAGGTCATCGGCGCCCGCGCAGGGGCATGGATCCTTCCAAGAGCATTGCTCTAGCTTACGAGGGAAGCCGAGCTGGCGAATCATACTTTTGGTGGATCGTTCGGGCGGAGACGGTCCCGACCAGGACACATGTGTGACCTGGGGTCGCGCGATTGTGACCCAGGACAGGGTGCCCGATGAGGGTCAGGAGCGCTCGGGGCAGACGCAGAACAGGTGCCCGGCGGGGTCCTGGAGGACGATCCAGCCGACGCCGTCCTCCGTGACCCCCGGCTGGAACTCCGGCTTCGTGGCCCCCAGCGCGACGTACTCCTCCGCCGCCTTCTCCACGTCCGGCACCCGGAAGTCCAGGTGGAACTGCTTGTCCGGGCTCGGCCAGGTCACCGGCTTGCGGTCGGGGATCCGGCCGAAGTAGATGCTGGTGGTCCCGTTTCCCACGGCGGCGTACTCGTCCTCCGCGTACTGGATCTCCCACCCCGTGATCTCGTGGTAGAACTCGGCCAGCTTCTTGGGCTCCGCGCAGTCGAGGGTGACGGCCAGGAGCTTCGCTTTCGTTGTCATGAGTCCAGGGTTCCAGCCGTACCTGTCATCTTCTGTCAGGTACGGCTAGCCGCGCCGGGTGGCGGCCGTCACACGCTTGAGGATGCGGTCCCACTCCGTGCCGAACGGGTTGTCCTGCACCAGGTACGTCCACGTCGCCGTCGGCCGCTTCAGATCGGGCTCGGGCGCCTCGAAGGACTCCAGCGAGCGCCGCTCCACCTCGGCCAGCAGCGACTTGTACTCGGCCACCGCCTCCCGGTGGAACTCGTCGACCGGGCTCATCCGGCCCAGCGCGCGCAGGTGGATGCCCTCGCGCAGGTCCGTCAGGAACGCCAGGTGCTCGGTCCAGCAGCGGTCGATGGCGTGCAGGACGATCTGGCGGGCGGTCTCGTCCCTGGTGTCCTCCGGCAGGGACGCCCAGCGTTCGGGATCGGCCGCGGACAGGGCCTTGGAGGCGGCGTCGCCGTGCAGGACCTTGTCGCGCCACTCCAGGATGAGCTCGCGCTGGTGCTCCAGGAGGCGGGTGTAACGCCACGTGTTGCGGTGGATCTCCAGGTTGACGCCCTCGGCGACGCGCTGGGCGTGGCCGACGAGGTAGGCGCCGCGCCGGTGGCGGACGATGCCGTCGGGGTCGGCGGCGGGCGGGCGCTCGTCGGGGACGAACTGGGTGATCAGGTCGTCCTGCGTGCTGACGAAGAAGACCGAGCCGCCCGGGTCGCCCTGGCGGCCGGCGCGCCCGCGGAGCTGGTCGTCGAGGCGGCTGCTGGCGTGGCGGCCTGAGCCGATCACGTACAGGCCGCCCAGCTCGGCGACGCCGTCCCCGAGGCGGATGTCGGTGCCGCGCCCGGCCATCTGGGTGGAGACGGTGATGGCGTCGCGCTCCCCCGCCTTGGCGATGATCGCGGCCTCTTCGGCGTCGTTCTTGGCGTTGAGGACGACCGGCTCCATGCCGCGGCGCTGGAGGAGCTTGGCGAGGTTCTCCGACTCGGCGACGTCCAGCGTGCCGATGAGGATCGGCCGGCCGGTGGCGTGGACCTCCTGGATCTCCTCGACCAGGGCGGCGTCCTTGTCGGGGACGGTCGGGTAGATGCGGTCAGGTTCGTCCTCGCGCACGCAGGGCCGGTTGGATGGGATGACCGCGACCTTGAGGCCGTAGAACTCGCCGAGCTGCTCGCTGACCGCCACCGCCGTGCCCGTCATGCCGCAGATCTCCGGGTAGCGGCGGATCAGGCCCTGAACGGTGATCGAGTCGAGGATCTCGCCCTTCTCGCTCGGCGGCAGCGCCTCCTTGGCCTCCACGGCCGCCTGCAGGCCGTCGGGCCAGCGCTGCAGCAGCGCCACCCGGCCGCGCGAGGGGTTGATCAGCTGGACCTTGCCGTCGCGGACGATGTAGTCGACGTCGCGGGCGAGCAGCGCGTGGGCGTGCAGGGCCAGGTTGAGCTCGATGAGCGTGCCGGGCTCGTGCTCGTCGTAGAGCTCGACGCCGAGGAGGTTCTCGACGCTGTCGGCGCCCTTGGGGGTGAGGTAGACGTTGCGGGACTGCTCGTCGATCTCGTAGTGGTAGCCGCGTACGAGCTGCCTGACCAGCGCCGCCATCTCCGGCACCGCGCTGCCGGGGTCGGTGGACCCGGCCATCACGAGCGGCACGCGGGCCTCGTCGACCAGCACGGAGTCGGCCTCGTCGATCAGGGCGACCTCGGGCGCGGGCACGATGATCTCGTCTGCCTTCGTGCGGAGCCGGTCGCGCAGCACGTCGAACCCGATCTCGCTGACGGGCCCGTACGTGACGTCCTTCGCGTACGCCTCGCGCCGCTCCTCCGGCGTGGAGTTCTGGCCGATCCAGCCCACGCTGACGCCGAGCGCCTCGTAGAACGGCCCCATCCACTCGGCGTCACGCCTGGCCAGATAGTCGTTCACCGAGATCACGTGGACATGCTTGCCCTGCAACGCGTAGCCCGCCGCGGCCATGGCGCCGGAGAGCGTCTTGCCCTCGCCGGTGGCCATCTCGGCGACCTTCCCGTCGAGGAGGGCCAACGTGCCGAGCAACTGCACGTCGTACGGCCGCAGGCCCAGCGTCCTGTCGGCGGCCTCGCGTGCGATGGCGCAGAACTCGGCCAGATCGTCCATCTTCGGCTCGGGCAGCTCGTCGAGCTTGCGCAACCCGTCGGCGCGGCCTTCCGCCGCCTTGACGATCTTCTGGTAAGGGGTCAGAGGCACCCCACCTGGACGATCCAGGAGGTTCCTGATAATTCCCTTTATTGAGGCCACAGTTCCTCCAACGCACGCTTCGCCGACACCGTTCCCTCTTACAAGGGAGGGGAGCGGAGCGACGTTACTGCAAGCGCCGCCGTACCGGACATTAGCTCATCCGGAACGCTGCGCCGCCACATCGCTCATGTCCGAGTCACCCGGATTCAGCCCGTACGGCGAGAACTGTCACGGCGGCCAGCAGCAGCACGCACCCCGACCAGGCAAGAGGGGTGAGCCGCTCCCCGAACAGCCCCACGCCGAGCACCGCCGCCCCCACGGCCTCGCCGAGCGAGATGATCGACACCGTGGTGGCGCGCAGGGCGGTCAGCGCGCGGAAGAACAGGCCGTACGCGAGCGCCGTCGGCACCGCGCCCAGGTAGAGCAGCAGCGCCACGGACGGCAGGCTCACAGTTGGCACGACCCCTTCCACCAGCGCGAACGGCGCCAGGCACGCCGCCCCGACCACGAGCCCGCCGATCGCCACGCCCTGCGGGTCGCCGTCCCCGTGCCGCCGGGACAGGATCGTGACCCCGGCGTACCCGGCGGCGGAGAGCAGGGCGAGGCCGATGCCCGCGATGGAGGACGGGCGTGACTGCAGGGCGGTCTCCCCGGTGAGCAGGACGAGCCCGATCAGGGCGGTGGCGAGGGCGGTGAGCGCGACGCGGCCGAGCGGCTCGCGGAGGAGGAACCGGCTGCCCAGGGCGGTGAGGACGGGGGTGGCGCCCATCGTCACCACGGTCGCGATCGCCACGCCGGAGTGGGCGATCGCGGCGAAGTACGCGGTCTGGTAGACGGCCATTCCGGCGCCGATCAGCAGGATCCGGCCGTTGACCACGACGGGGCGGCGGGTGAGGAGGAGAAGGAAGGCGGCGCCGAGGAGGTAGCGCCAGAGGGAGACGCCGACGGCGCCGAGGCCGCCGGACTCGAAGAGCAGCGAACCGGCGGCGCCGCCCGTGCCCCAGGCGGTCGCGGCCACGGACACGTAAAGGGCGCCCCGCCGGGCGGAGACATGGGTCATGACAGGAGTGCTCCGGATGGAGTGGTTGGAATGGGCCCGGTGTGCGGGCAGCAACCACCCCCGGATCGGTCAGACCCGGAATCTCAGGGAATGCCGCCCGCTAGCGGGCGGGCGGCGGGGAGCAGATCAGACGTCGGTGCACCCGCTCACCTTAGCGCGGCGGCCGGGGCGGCTAGGGTTTGCGGGCGACGCCGCCCAGGAGGAGGTGCTCCCAGGTGGCCAGCGGGCCGGGCAGGCGCTCGTCCGGATGCCACTCGGGAAAGTGCACCACTCCGGGCTCCACCAGCACCATCCCGTCGAAGTACGCGGCGATGGAGTCGCGGTCGCGGAAGTAGCCGGTGCCCATGGTGACGTGGAGCATGGCCTCCAGCGCCTGGGCCTTGGGGTTGTCCGAGGCCAGCATGTTGGAGGCGGCGAGGTAGCTGCCCTTCGGCAGCGCGGACATGTACCGCCGGACCAGCCCGTGCGGGTCCTCGTGGTCCGGCAGCAGGTGCAGCACGCCGATGATCAGGATCGCCGTGGGCTGGGCCAGGTCGATCAGGCGGCGCAGCGAGGGGTGGCCGAGCACGGCGTCCACGTCGCGGACGTCGGCGGTGATGGCGTCGGCGTACGGGTTGCCGTTCAGGATGGCGCGGGCGTGCGGCTCGACCATGGGGTCGCTGTCGACGTACACCACCCTGGCCCTGGGATCGGCGAACTGGGCCACCTCATGCGTGTTCTCCACCGTGGGCAGCCCGGCGCCCAGGTCGATGATCTGCCTGATCCCGGCCTCGCGGATGAGGAAGTCCACGACTCTGCCGATGAAGGCGCGGTTGCACCAGACGAGGTCCACCACCTCGGGCACCGTGTCCTTCAGCTTGCGGGCCACCGAGCGGTCGGCGGCGAAGTTCTCCATGCCGCCGAGCAGGGCGTCGTGCACGCGGGCCACGCTGGGCCGCGTCGGGTCGACCCCGGGAGGAGCCCACTCGTACTCTCCGCTGAGACTCAACCCCGCCCCCTTTGCGTGCTTTGACCGGGATCGTAGTCGCACTCGGCGGCTTGACGGGGAGAACGCTCCAGATTGCCGGGCGACGCGTACCGGTGCTTTGCGAGACGTTTACGCGGCCGTGACCGGGTAGCAGAAGGCGTGCCCGAGAAAGACGGAAGAAAGAGAGGGAGAGAGCCCACATGGAGCTCTGGAACTATCGAGCTGACGTCTACGACCGCGGCCAGTCCCTGGACCTCGCTGGTTACCACGTCCAGGCGACCGATGGAAAGATCGGGTCCGTCGACGAGGCGACGTACGAGGTCGGCGAGAGTTACCTCATCGTCGACACCGGTCCTTGGATCTTCGGTAAGAAGGTCATGCTCCCGGCACAGGTCATCACGAGCATCGACCCTCAGGAGCGCAACGTCTACGTGGCGCGCACCAAGGCCGAGATCAAGGACGCGCCCGAGTTCGACGAGGGCACGTTCAAGGAACCCGAGTACCGGACGCGGCTAGGCGACTACTACGGCCGGTTCGTGTAACTTCCGTGCCGCAACAGAAGGGCCGCACCCCTGCGGGGGTGCGGCCCTTCGCGGCGTATGAGGGCCGCTTCGGGCCAGGGGGCCGGCCCTTCGCGGTTTATCAGGGCCACTTCGGGTCGCCCTTCGGCTCGATCGGGCCCTTCAGCACGTCCAGCCGCTCCAGGAGCGTGATGAACGTCATCGCGTACGGCGAGTCCTGGAGCACGGCGGCCACCCGCGGCCAGTCGACCTGCTCGCGCAGCGCGCGCACCTGGGCCAGCAGCGCCCCGTAGTCGCAGGCGTGCTCCGAGAGCGGCAGCAGCCACGAGATGACCAGGTCGGTGGCCTCCAGCACGGGCACGATCACGGCGGACGCCTTCAGCGGCTCGGCCCGGTCCAGCAGCTCGTCGGTGATCGGCTGGTCGGACACCCGGAAGATCAGGTCCACCAGCCGCCCCTCGTCGTACGCCTTGACCAGCCAGTCCTCCGGCGGTTTGGCCGTCTGGAAGCCGATCCCGCGCAGCGCCTCCAGCGCGGTCGGCACGTCGTGCTCGGTCAGCATGAAGTCGACGTCGTGCAGTGAGGGTGCGGCGCCTCTCGCGTACGCCGCGCATCCGCCGGCCAGCGCGAATTTCACCCCGGCGTCCTTAAGCCCTGTGCTGGCACGCTTGAGGGTGTCGAGAATGGCATCGGTGACAGCGTGGCCGTGGCTCGTCATGTTTTCGGGCTACCCAAACGATCGTCAACTAGGCGTTGGACGCCGGGGTCTCTTGCTCATTGATTAAGGAAAAAACATGTTACGCGAACCCCCCTTAGGGCAGAGGCAGAGCCATGGCTACTTTGCTCTGGATCATCGCGGTAATACTCGTCATCTCCGGGATCTACGTGATCCTGGCCAGGCGCGACCTCCTCTGGGGGATCGTGCTCATCGTCCTCGGATTCCTGGTCGGACCTGGTGGAGTCAGTATCTTCAACGTGTAGGTTCCGCGCTCCCGGGGGCATGGGGAGCGTGTGAACAGATATCCGCCGTTCACCCGCTTCGAAACCGGCGCGGCGTCGGCGCGAGTACGTGAACAACTGGCGCGGCTGCGGCACCACAGGCGCTCCGAAGCCATACTCGACGAGGCCACGGCCCGGCTGGCGACCGAGCTCAACATCCGCCCGGGGGAGGCCGCCGAGCAGCTCGCCAGAATGGCGCATCACAGCGGGCTCGACGTGATCGAGGTCGCCAAGGGAATCGAGCGCCCGCCGGAGGAACCGGCGCAGGCGCTCGAAGTACCCGCCTGGGTACGCGGGATGCTGGAGGCCGTCCACGCCTCGGCCCTCTACCTCACCCCCATCAAAGACTCACTGGGCCGCGTGGTCGACTTCCGCATCCTGGCGGCCAACCGCCACGCCAGGACCGTGTCCGGGCGTCCCGCCGGCGAGCTGGCCGGGTGCCGGCTCCTGGCGGTCACCCCGGGCGTGGCCAGCTCGGGGCTGCTCGACGACTACATCGCCGTGTACGAGACCGGCGTGTCGGTCCACCGCGAACCCCTCGAATACGTCGAGGTGCTGGACTACCTGCTCTGGCCGGCCACGCTGAGCGTGCGCGCCTCGCGCGTGAACCACGGGCTGCTGGTGAGCTGGCGCACGCTCGACGACGAGGAGCTGCTGGTCTCCGGCTGGGACCGCGCCCAGCGCCTGGCCGAGCTGGGCTGGGGCGAGTGGAACCTGGCCACCGAGCGAACGCTCTGGACCCCCGCGATGTACGAGATGTTCGGCCGCGACCGCGACGACGGTCCGATGCCCCTCGACGAGCTGCCCGGCATCGTCGTGCCCGAGGACCTGCCGATCGTCGAGGACATGATGCACTCCCTGCTGGAGTTCAGGGAGGCGGTGGAGACCGAGTTCAGGATCCAGCACCGGCACGGGGTGCGGCATCTCAGCGTGTTCAGCGAGCCGATCCTCGACACCGACGGCCTGCCGGTCAAGGTGCGCTGCCTGGCCCAGGACGTGACCAAGAACCGTCGCAGGGAGCGGGCCCTGGCGGTGGCGCACGAGCAGGCGCACTGGCAGCGCCAGCGGGCCGAGGAGGAACACCGGATCACCGTCCAGCTCCAGAACACGATCATGCCGATGCGCCGCGGCCTCGTCCACCTGCCCGGGCTGACCGTCGGCGTACGCTACCTGCCCGGCGAGGAACTCGCCCGGCTCGGCGGCGACTGGTTCAAGGCCCGCCTCATCCCCGACGGCCGGGTGCTGCTCGCGATCGGCGACGCCATGGGCCACGGGCTGACCGCCGCCAGCATCATGCTGCAGATGCGCTCGGGCCTGGCCGGCCTGGCCTACACGGGAGCGGACGCGGGCCGGCTCACCACCTGGCTGAACGACCTCATCGTGCACTCCAACGAGGCCGTCACGGTGACGGGCACGACGATCGTCGGCCACTTCGACCCGAAGGAGCGCACCTACGCCTGGACGAACGCCGGGCACCCCGCCCCCGTGCTGATCAGGGGCGGCAGCGCCGCGCTGGTCGAGGGGGCGTCGGGGATGATGCTGGGGGCGTTCGACGCGACCGAGTACGGCCTGACCACCACGCGGCTGGAGCCCGGCGACGTCCTGCTGCTCTACACCGACGGGATCGTCGAGCGGCGCGGGCAGGACCTGGAAACCGGCATGGAGGCGCTGGTCCAGGCCGCGCACATGTGCGCGGGGGACGACCCGGAGGAGCTGATCGGCTGCCTGCTCAAGCGGCTGGGCGGGGAGAACGCCGAGGACGACATCTGCCTCCTGGCCGCGAAGGTCCTCTAGAACCCGGTCTCGCAGTCGAGGCAGTAGACGGCGTAGGCCCGGCCCAGCACCGGCAGCGCCACGTTACGGACCCTGATGCCGCCCGGCGTCATGCCCTTCTCGCTGCCCTTGTGCGCGTGGCCGTGCAGGATCAGGTCGGCGCCCGCCGTGTCGACCGCCTCCGCCAGCAGGTAGCTGCCGAGGAACGGGTAGATCTCGTGCGGCTCCCCCTCCAGCGTCTCCTTGATCGGGGAGTAGTGAGACAGCACCACGCGCTTCTCGGCCACGATCTCCTTCAGCGCGACCTTCCAGGACTCGGCGATGTAGCGGGTGTGGGCGACGAAGTTCTTGATCTCCCGCTCGCCGAACTCGCTGGCGCACTTGCCCGCGAACCCGCCGCCGAACCCCTTGCCGCCGACCACGCCCAGCTTCCTGTCGCCGCACTGGACGACGGCGCCGTCGTCGTCGAGCACCACGACGCCGGCGTCGCGCAGCTCGCCGGCGATCTCGTACTGCAGGTCGGAGTGGTAGTCGTGGTTGCCGAGCACCGCGACGACGGGGATCGGCAGGCCGCGCAGCTCGTCGGCCACGACCCGCCCCTCCTCCAGGGTGCCGTGCCTGGTCAGGTCACCGGCCAGCATCAGCACGTCCGCGCGTTCCTCGATGCCCACCAGTCTTTTGCGGTACTGGCCTCTGTCGTCCTCCCCCAGGTGGATGTCTCCGACGGCTGCGATACGCAGGTCAGTCAAGACGCTCATCCTCCCCCGGCTCACTGGCCTCCACGACCTTGATCTCGTTGTGCAGGTGGAGCTCGGGTGCGGCCTCGTGCGCCACCTGGCCGAGCCGCTCGCGCTGCCCTGTCCCGCTGACCTCACCGCGCAGGAACAGCTGGTCGCCTCGTATGTCGACGCGGATTCCGAGCTCGTGCGTGCGTCCGTCCTCGGCCATCGCCTGCTGGACGCGGGCCGCGACGTACTGCGGAGCTTCCATCGCTCGCCTCCTTCTTTGTCGCCGCATGCCCCCGGATTAACACCTCAAACGGCACGAATAAGGTCAATAACCGCCTGCTCGACCGGGCCCGCCGTGGCCAGCTGCCCGAAGTCGGCCTCCGCCCCCAGCTCGGTCAGCGCGGCCGCGATGGTCCTGTCCTGGTCGTACGCCTCGACCACCCGGGGATCCACGTACGACGCCCTGGCCACCGTGGGCGTGTTGCCCAGATATTCGGAGACCTCCCTCATGACCCGGGCCACCGCGCGTTTCTTCTGGCCGGCCGGCTTGGAGACCGCCAGGCCCACGGCGGCCAGGACGGTGGCGTGCCAGGTGCGGAAGTCCTTGGCGGTGACCTCGTAGCCGATGGTCTCGCGCAGGTAGTCGTTGATGTCATCGCTCCTGATGTAGCCCCAGCCGCCCTCGCGCCGCCGGTAGCGCAGCAGCTCGCCCTCCACGCCGAGCGCCTTGAGCGACCTGAGCACCTTGCAGGCCCCGGGATCGGCCACCTCCACCTCGCGGGAGATGTCGCCCTTGGCCTGGTAGGAGCAGGTGATCAGGCCGTTGGAGCAGGTGAGGTGGTCCATCCTGAGCGTGGCCAGCCCGTACGTGTCGTAGCTCTCGCCGCCGATGCGGAAGAAGCCGATGTCGAGCAGGCGGGCCGCGGCGGCCAGCACCCGCTTCCTGGTCAGGCCGCGGCCCGCGAGCTGGCCGTCCACGGCCTTCCTGAACTCGGGCAGCCGCTCGGCCACCTCCAGCACGCGGTCGAACTTGGCCTGGTCCTGCTGCTGGCGCCACAGATCGTGGTAGCGGTACTGCCGTCGCCCGGCCGCGTCCGTGCCCACGGCCTGCAGGTGGCCGTGAGGGGACGCGCAGATCCACACGTCGGTCCAGGCCGGGGGGATGGCCAGCGCCTTGATGCGGGCCAGCGTGGCCTGGTCGCGTATCGCACGCCCGTCAGGCCCCTCGTAGCCGAACCCGCGCCCGCGGCGCCTCCGTACGATCCCCGGCTCACTCTGATCACTGGGACGCAGCTTGGGCACGAGCAGCGGCTACCCCGGAAGTTAGGGGGCAAACAGAACGGGCAGGTGGGCGGCATGTCTGATAACAGGGGCATGCCGGATAACGGAAAGTGGCACGAGGAACGGGACACCAAGGGCCATCCCATGGTGCCCGCCACGCCACGCGACGTGGCGCACATCAGGATCGGGTCGTTCCTGCTGGTGTTCCTGTTCGCGTTCGCGGTGCTCGGGATCATCGTCGGGGCGCCCGTCATGACGGGGATCGCACTCGTCGTGGGCCTGATCACGGTGGTCGACATCGCACTGGCCGTGCGACGCCAGAAGCTGCGACAGGACGGAGAGGCGGGCTGATTGCGACATGGCACCACTTGAAGGACGCGTGGTGGTGGTGACGGGTGCCAGCGGCGGGGTCGGGCGGGCGGTCGTCCGGCAGCTCGGGCACCAGGGGGCGAAGGTGGCGCTCATCGCCCGGGGCACGGCCGGGCTGGGCGCCGCCGCCGTGGACGTGGGCGTGGAAGGAGGCATCGGCAAGGTCTTCGAGGCCGACATCGCCGACTACGACCAGGTACGGGCGGCGGCCGAGCGCATAGAGGCGGAGATGGGGCCCATTTCCGTCTGGATCAACACCGCCTTCTCCTCCGTCTTCGCCAGATTCACCGATATCTCCCCCGACGAGTTCTCCCGCACCACCGCGGTGACGTACCTGGGCTACGTCTGGGGCACGAAGGTGGCCCTGGACCTCATGCGCCCGCGCAACGCGGGTGCGATCGTCCAGACCGGCTCGGCGCTGTCGCAGCGCGGCATCCCGCTGCAGTCGGCGTACTGCGGCGCCAAGCACGCGATCAAGGGGTTCACGGAGTCGGTCCGCACGGAGTTGCTGGCCGACCGCAGCGGCATCGACATCACGCTGGTGCAACTGCCCGCGGTCAACACCCCCCAGTTCGACTGGGTGCTGTCCAAGCTGCGGCGCCACCCGCAGCCGGTCCCCCCGATCTACCAGCCGGAGGTGGCCGCCAGGGCCATCGTGTACGCGGCCGAGCACCCGGAACGCAAGGAGTACTGGGTCGGGGCCAGCACGGCCGCCACCCTCCTGGCCCAGCGCGTGGCACCGGCACTGGTGGACCGCTACCTGGCCAGGACCGGCGCGCGCTCCCAGCAGACGGACGAGAAGCCGCCGGAAGGCGTCGCCAACCTGTGGGAGCCGGCGGACGGGGACGTGGACTACGGCGCCCACGGCTCGTTCGACGCGCGCTCCCATGCCCACAGCCCCCAGCTCTGGCTCTCCCAGCACCGCGGACCGGTCCTCCTCGCGCTGGCCGGAGGCGCGGCCGCCGCGTGGGCCGCCCGGCGCCTGCGCGGGCGATGAGCCGAGCCCCGTCCCTCCCCCACCGGCCCGAGTTAAGCGGGCCTGGAGGGGTAGGCGGCGGGAAACCGCTTCCGAGGAGGCCATGATGCCTGAGCGCGATCTTCAGTACCTGACCGAGCTCGCCGCGCAACTGCGGGTCGATTCCGTGCGGGCGGCCGCGGAGGCCGGGTCCGGCCATCCGACCTCGTCGATGTCGGCGGCCGATCTGATGGCCGTGCTCTTCGCGTGTCACCTGCACTACGACTTCGAGAACCCGGACAACCCCGCCAACGACCACTTGATCTTCTCGAAGGGGCACGCGTCCCCGCTGCTCTATGCGCTCTTCAAGGCGGCCGGGGCCATCGACGACAAGGAGCTCCTGACGTTCCGCCGGCGGGGCAGCCGGCTGGAGGGGCATCCGACGCCGCGGCTGCCGTGGGTGGACGTGGCCACCGGGTCCCTCGGGCAGGGCTTGCCGGTCGGGGTCGGGCTGGCCATGGCCGGGCGGCTGGAGCGGATGCCGTACCGGGTGTGGGTGCTCTGCGGGGACAGCGAGCTCGCCGAGGGATCCATCTGGGAGGCGGCCGAGCACGCGGGCTGCGAGGGACTGGCCAACCTGACCGCGATCGTGGACGTGAACCGCCTCGGCCAGCGCGGGCCCACCCGCCACGGTTGGGACACCGGAGCCTACGCGCGCAGGTTCGGGGCGTTCGGGTGGCACACGATCGAGATCGACGGGCACGACCCCGGGCAGATCGACTACGCGCTCAGCGACGCCTGCAACACGCGCAGGCGGCCGACGGTGATCCTGGCCAAGACGCGCAAGGGCGAGGGGGCGCTGGAGGTCGAGAACCGCGAAGGGGCCCACGGCAAACCGCTCAAGGAGCCGGACAAGGCCGTCGGGGAGCTGGGCGGCCGGCGGGACCTGCGGGTCGAGGTGCACAAGCCCGAGGCCCCGGCGGCGCCGTACCGGTTCGAGAGCAGGCCGACGAGCCTGCCCGCGTACGAGGTGGGCGACAAGGCGGCCACGCGGACGGCGTTCGGGGAGGCGCTGGCGGCGCTCGGCGCGGCGCGCGGGGACATCGTGGCGCTGGACGGCGAGGTGGCCGACTCGACCAAGGCGGAGGCGTTCGGGAAGGAGTTCCCCGAGCGCTTCTTCGAGATGTACATCGCCGAGCAGCAGCTCGTGGCCGCCGCCGTCGGCCTGCAGGTGCGCGGGTGGAAGCCGTACGCGGCCACGTTCGCGGCGTTCCTGACCCGGGCGTACGACTTCATCAGGATGGCCGGTGTGAGCAGGGCGTCGATCCGGCTCGTGGGGTCGCACGCGGGGGTGGCGATCGGCGAGGACGGGCCCTCCCAGATGGGCCTGGAGGACCTGGCGATGCTGCGAGCGGTCCACGGCAGCACCGTGCTCTACCCGTGCGACGCCAACCAGGCGGCGGCGCTGACCGCCGAGCTGGCGGACATAGAAGGCGTCTCCTACCTGCGCACCACGCGGGGAGAGACGCCGGTCATCTACCCGCCGGACGAGCGGTTCCCCGTGGGCGGCTCGCGGGTGCTGCGGCACTCGCCCAACGACCGGGCCACCATCGTGGCCGCGGGCGTGACCGTGCACGAGGCGCTGGCGGCGGCCGACGAGCTGCGGGAGGCCGGGATCCCGGTGGGGGTGATCGACCTGTACTCGATCAAGCCGGTCGACACGGCCGCGCTGGTCGAGGCGGCCACCACCACGGGCAACCTGATCACGGTGGAGGACCACCGGCTGGAGGGCGGGCTCGGCGACGCGGTGATGGACGCGGTCAGCGAGCTGGGGCCGCGGGTGGTGAAGCTGGCCGTGACGGGCCTGCCCGGGTCCGCGACGCCCGAGGAGCAGCTGGCCGACGCCGGCATCGACCGCCACGCGATCGCGGAGGCGGTCAAGCGGCTCCTGTGACAGATATGCCGGACATGAGTGAGGGCCGATGGGCGACATGCCCCCGGCCCTCCCTTTTGGCGCGGACCCCTGAGCAGGACGGCTCCCGTCAGCGGGTCCGGGCCTTCGCGGTCAGTTTCCTGTTCGCCTTCTTGATGGCGTTCACCAGCTCCTGCTTGGTCATCCTGGACCGGCCGCGCACGTCCAGCCTGGCGGCCAGCTCCTGCAGGTGCTCCTTGGTCGCGTTGGCGTTGACGCCCTCGGCCGTCTTGGCGGCCGTCTTGCCGGCCGTCTTGGCGGTCCGCGACATCGCGGCCTTGGCGGTCCGGGTCACCGCGGCCTTCCCGGCCCGGGCCATCTCGGTGGCCTTCCCGGGCCGGGTCATCGCCGCTCTCTCGTCCGAAGGGCCCTTCTTCTCCTTCGGCTCCCAGTGGTCGCCCACCTTCTCGAAAGAGTGCTTCAGCGCGGCGAACGCGGTCATGTGGGCGCGCCGACCCTCGCCGTACTCCTTCACGGCGTTGTCGTGCGCCTTGATCCACGTGTTCTGTGCCTTCTTCGGCGAACGTTTGATGGTCGACGGCAGCTCTTCAACAGCTGGCATGTCGATTCACCTCCTACAGCGGTGGTTCGTCGTAGCGACGGCGCTCCTCGTACACGGTGGTCCGGCGGGTGGCTTCGGGCTCCTCGTAGACTTCGTGACGGTGAACCGGCTCGTCGACGGGTGCGACCGCCCTACGGGTGACGCTGATCCTGTAGATGCCGAACAGCAGGCCGACGAGGCCGCCGAGCATGAGGATCACCCCCACTACGTTGATGTCGAGACCGGCGAGGTCGAACTCGACGGCCCAGGTGAGGATTGCGCCGAGCATGATGAGGATGATGCTTCCGGCGATGGTCATCAGATTTACCTCCTTGACACGAAGGAACCTCTATCCCCATGTCGAAAAACAAACCAGTCGTACTGGTCGGGCTTATGGGCTCGGGCAAGTCGAGTGCCGGCCGGTTGATCGCGCAGGCGCTCGGGCTGCCGTTCAGCGACAGCGATCCGTTCCTCCAGGAGCGGTACGGCGGCACCGCCGCGCAGATCGCCGAGCGCGAGGGCGCGGACGCCCTGCACCGTTACGAGGCCGACCACGTGCTGCACCAGTTGGCCGGCGAGCCGGAGGTCATCGCGGCGGCGGCCAGCACGGTCGAGTTCCCCGAGGTGCGCGCGGCGCTGGCCAAGGCGTTCGTGGTCTGGGTGGACGCCTCCGACGAGGTGCTGGCTCAGCGGATGAAGTCGAGCAGCCACCGCCCCGGCTTCGGCCCCGCCGCCATGCGGGCCCGCCGCGAGCCGTTCTTCCGGGAGGTCGCGGACCTGAGGTGCGACGTCGGCGAGCTGACCCCCGAACAGGTGCGGGACGCGACGCTGCGGGAAATGGGTTTGCCCGAGGGCGATCGGCACTGATAGCCAAAGGGGATGTTCGCCGAGAAGCCCACCCTGACGGGTGACCGCGTGACCCTGTGCCCGGTCGGCCCCGAGCATGTCGACGGCCTCTTCGAGCTGGTCTCCGACCCCGAGGTGGGCCGGCTGACGGGCTCGCACGGCGAGATCGACCGCGAGGCCGCCCGCCAGTGGTACGCCACCAGGAAGGACCACGCCGACCGGCTCGACCTGGCCATCATGGCCGCCGGCGAATACGTCGGCGAGATCGTGCTCAACGAGCTCGACCAGCACAACCTCGCCTGCAACCTCCGCATAGCGCTCATCGGCGAGCGCGCCTTCGGCAAGGGCTACGGCACCGAGGCCATCGAGCTGGTCCTCGACCACGCCTTCGCCACGACGCCGCTGCACCGCATCAGGCTGGGCGTCTACGCCTTCAACGAGCGGGCGCGGCACGTCTACAAGAAGGTCGGCTTCGTCGAGGAGGGCGTCGAGCGCGACGCCCTGCTGTGGGACGGCGAGTGGCACGACGCGGTGCTCATGTCGGTGCTCCGGCACGAATGGCCGGCAAGATCCGGAAGCCTGGCATAATGATCATGACGCATGGGTCCCCCGAGGCGCGCGGGGGACCTGTGGCGTCTTTGGGACAACCATTGGGCAGTGGCGTGCATCTAAGCATCAGTGACGATGCGCTTGGTGCCCGGTGACCCCGAGAGGCTCGGCGGCTTTTGGCTGGCGGCCAGACTCGGCGCGGGCGGGCGCGGCGTGGTTTACGACGCCTACGACGACGAGGGGCGCCGCTTCGCGGTGACGGTGCCGCGTGGCCAGGTCGGTCGCCGGTTCGAGCGGGTCACCTGCCCCCATCTGGCGGAGGTGGTCGCCGTCGGCGACGACGAGGGCGTGCCGTACGTGGTGAGCGCATACGTGGACGGACCCGACCTGCGGCGCGCGGTCGAGCTGCACGGGCCCTACGCGGGCGACGAGCTGGTCGCGCTGGCCGGGGCGCTGGCGTCGGCGCTCCGCGCGCTGCACGAGGCGGGCCTGACGCACCGGGGGCTCAATCCGGAGAGCGTGCTGCTGGCCGCCGACGGGCCCAAGGTGATCGAGCTGGGCGTGCCGGCCGGCGGCACGTACACGTACACGGCCCCCGAGGTCCTGACCGGGCGCGACTCGGGGGCGGCGGCCGACGTGTTCGCGTGGGGCGCGGTGGTGCTGTTCGCGGCCACCGGGGACGATCCGTTCAGCGGGACGAGCCTGGGCGGGGTCCTGCACCGGCTGCTGACCGTCGACCCCGACCTCGGCGCGCTGCCGGAGCCGCTGCGCGAGCTGGTCGGGCGCGCCCTGGCCAAGGATCCCGCCGACCGGCCCACCGCGCTGGAGCTGCGGATCGACAGCCCGGCCGACGTGCGGCCGCCCGAGGGGCACGCGGGGCAGCGCTCGCTGGGCGAGGTGGCCGAGGAGGTCTACCTCGCGCTCACGCCGCGGCAGCAGGCGGAGGTGCCGGGGCTGCTGCTGCGCCTGCTCGACGGCGACAGCCCGCACGACGAGGGCGACGTGCTCGGCCCCCTCATGGAGGCGGGTCTCCTGGTACGGCGCAGCGTGCGCGTGGCGCCGACCGAGACGCCCGTCGGCAAGCTCGTCGCGGTCAGCGACCAGCGGGTGGCCCCGGCCAGCGCGGCCCTCTACCATGCCTGGCCCCGGCTGCGCGCCTGGGTCGAGGACGAGCGCGAGAGCATGCACGTGCACCGGGAGATCCGCGACGCCGCCAGGAACTGGTCGGAGCACCGGCGCGGCAGGAGCCACCTCTTCCGTGGCCAGGCGCTCGACACGGCGCTCGCCTGGGCCGCGACCAAGCGCCGCCATCTGCGCCTCAACCAGCTCGAACGCGACTTCGTCAACGACAGCGTGGCCCTGTCCAAGCAGCGCAGGAGGCTGGTCACGCCCGCGCTGGCGGCGCTGGCCGCCGTGCTGGCCATCGCCGTGACGCTGTCCGTGGTGTCCGTGCACGGGCAGAACCAGCTGCGCGGCCGGCTCGTCGAGGCCAACGCGCGGGCCGTGGCCGCCAGGGCGGAGGCGCTGCGGTCGTCCGATCCGCGCACGGCGATGCGGCTGAGCGTGGCGGCCTGGAAGCTGTCGCCGGTGTTCGAGGCGCGGGCGGCGCTGCAGGCCTCGCTCGTGCAGCCGGAGCTGGGGGTGTTCACCGACCCGGCCGCCGACCTGCGGGCGCGTTACCTGCTGCGCGGCGACCAGCTGGTCAAATGGGGCACGGGTACGGTCGCCGTCTGGGACCTGGCGGGCGGGCAGCGGGTCGCCTCGTACGGGCTGCCGGCGGGGAGCGTGCTGAGCGACGACGGGAGGTTCGCGGAGGCGGCCGACGGCCGGCCGTTCGAGGTGGCCACGGGACGCGCGCCCTTAGAGCCGGTCACCTACGCGGTCGGCCAGGGCAACAGGACCAGGGTCTACCGGGGCGGGCGGCTGCTGTTCGACGTCGCCGACCGCCAGGTGGCGCTCTCGGCGGACGGGACCAAGGCCGCCTTCTCCAGCCTGACCGGGCGGGTCGAGCTGTGGGAGCTGGCGGGCCGGACCAGGACCGGCACCATCTCGGTCAAGCCGCCCATCGGCGCGGACGCGGCGGCGCCCGCCCTGGCGTTCAGCCCCGACGGGACCACGCTGGCGGTGGCCGGGCGCGACGGGATCACGCTCGTGGCGGCCAGGCCCCCGAGCCCCGTCGCCCCCAAGCGGGCGACCACGCCGAACCCCGCGGCGTCCGGAACGCCCGAGATGTTCCGGGCGGACGGGCGCGCCGCCCGGGAGTCGGTGCGCGCCGTCGAGGTGGTGGGAGGCGACTCCCTGGGGCACACCTCGGCCGGCCCGCCCGCCTTCAGCCCCGACGGCCGCCTGCTCGCCCTGCCGGGCGACGGCGAGGTCCGGGTCTGGAACGTCGCCGAACGCCGCCTCGCCGGCGCCTACCCCCTCCGGAACCCTGAGCGCGGCCTGGCCTTCTCCGCCGACGGCCGCTCGCTGCGCTACCTGAGCGGCACCGGCTCCGTCGTCTCGCTCGACGTCTCGGGGCTGCCCGTGCCGTCCGAGGACGCGCCCTCCGCCGCCTTCTCCGGCAACGGCCGGGTCGCCGCCAAGGAGGTCGGCGACTCCATCGAGCTCACCGACACCGTGGAGCGCAAGCCGCTCGGCCGCATCGCCGCCGCCGGCGACCTGGCCTTCGACGCCGACGGCCGGCTGCTCGCCGTGGCGGGCGACCCCGTGACCGTGTGGGAGGTGACCAGCAGCCGCCGGGTCGCCGCCATCGACGCGGGCGGCGACGTGCTCGCCGTGGCCCTCTCCCCCGCCGGCGACACGCTGGCCACCGCGCGGGGCAGGACCCTGGAGACCTGGGACGTGCGCAAGGGGCGGCGCATCAAGGCGTACGAGGGCGCGGGCGACCTGGCGATGGCCTTCAGCCCCGACGGCTCGACGCTGGCCGCCGGCGCCAAGCTCCTCGACCTGCGCACCGGTGCGATCACCCCGCTGGACCTCGACCGGTCCGCCGAGGCCGGCGAGGACCCGCCCGCGCCGACCGCGCTCGCCTTCTCCCCCGACGGGCGCACGCTGGCGTTCGGGCTGGAGGGCGGGCACGTGCTCCTCTGGGACCTGCGCAAGGGGAAGGCGCGGGGCACCATCCAGACGGGGACGGCCCCGGTGGACGAGCTCCGCTTCTCCCCCGGCGGCGACCTGCTGGCCATCGACGCCGCCCGTACCTCGCTCTGGGACGCCGGCACGATGCGGGAGGTCGGCCAGGCGGGCTCGTGGGCCGCCGGACCGGCCTTCACCCAGGACGGCAAGCGGCTGCGCGGCGTCGGGCTGGACGGCACCGTACGCGAGAGCCCGGTCGATCCCGCGCTGGCGGCCCAGGAGGTGTGCGCCAGGGCGGGCGGGTCGCTGAGCAAGGCGGAGTGGACCCGGCTGATCCCGGAGAGCGGATACCAGAAGATCTGCTAGTCGCTCGCGTAGACCTTGACCACCTTGCCCTGGAGGTTGGCGACCAGGTAGCCAGAGCGGTAGTCGTCGGACGCGTAGACGAGCAGCACCTGCCGCGGGTTGGCGAACGCGTAGTCGGGGTCCACGATCAGGTACCGCGAGGTCGGCTTGGGGACGCCGAGGTCCTTGTTCGCCTTCCGGAACAGGGCGGGGAGGGCGTTCCAGTTGTACTTCTCCAGGTCCACGACAGGGGTGCGCACCCTGCCGCCGGCGCTCGATCGGGTGATCTCGCCGTCGCGGTAGAAGTAGGTGTCATAGAGCTCTTTGTCGCGCTTGAGCGGCGCCTCGATCGACGCGTACGTGGGGAACACCGTCATCCTGACGACCCTGGTGTCGCCGAGCTGGGCCTTGATCTTGGCGATCAGGGCCCGCATTCCCGCGGGGGTGTGCAGGTTGCCGGGCGTGGCGGGCGTGCCGGCGTCCGGGGACTCGCGATCGGTGACCTCCTCCGAGGTGGACCGCGCCGACGGGTCCTTCTTCGTGATGCCCCTCGATGCGGAGGGGAGCAGCTGCCACACCAGCACGCCCGCCACCGTGACCGCGACGGCCGACGTCACGATGCCCACGGTGCGGCCGGCGCCGCGGCGGCGGGAGTGCACGGTGGTCGCCTTCGGGATCGGCGCCGCGCCCCACGGGGGCTGCTGCGGCGCGTGCCCGTACCCGGGCGGCATGGTCTGCCCGGCCCTGGGCGGCCCCGGGTGACCTCCCATGGGCGGCACCGTGTGGGCGGAGTGCGGCCCGGGGCCTGTCGCGTGACCCATCCCGGGGCCCATCCCGGGGCCTGTCGCGGACGGGGCGGGGGCGGGGGGCATCGGGGGCGGCGGCGCGCCGGGGTCGGCCGCCGCGGCCAGCATGCGGTCGAGGGTCTCGGCGTCGGGGCGGGCCGCCGGGTCGCGTCGGAGCAGCGCGTTCAGCACGGGGGTGAGCGCCCCGGCGCGCTCCGGCTGCGGCACCTCCTGGTTGAGCACGGCGGCCAGGGTCGCCAGCGTGGTGCTCCTGCGCAGCGGGTGCCGCCCCTCCACCGCCACGTACAGCATCATGCCGAGCGACCAGAAGTCGGAGGCCGGGTCGCCCTCGACGCCGTTGATGCGCTCGGGCGCCATGTACTCGGGCGAGCCGATGAACGACCCGGTGGCCGTCAGGCTCGTGGACTCGCGTACCGCCGCGATGCCGAAGTCGGTGAGCACCGACCGGCCGTCCTCGCGTAACAGGACGTTGGCGGGCTTGACGTCGCGGTGCTGGATGCCGACGGCGTGCGCGGCCCGCAGCGCGGACAGCACCTCCCGGCCCAGGCGCGCCACCTCCTGGGGCGACATGGGCCCGCGCTGGATGCGGTCCTGGAGGGAGCCCCCCGTGACCAGCTCCATGACGATCCACGGGTAGCCCTGCTCGCCGGGGTCGACGATGTGGTGGATGGTGGCGACGTGCGGGTGGTTCAGCCGGGCCAGGGCGCGGGCCTCGCGCAGCACCCTGGCCCGCAGCTCGCGGGCGCCCGCCGGGTCGTGCTCGTCCATGGAGGGGTCGGGTGGGCGTACTTCCTTCAGCGCGACCTCGCGGTGCAGGGCCACGTCCCAGGCCCGCCACACCAGGCCCATGCCCCCGCCACCGAGCCGCTCCGTGAGCTCGAAGCGGCCGTCGATCACCCGTTTGCGCATGCAGAGCAGCGTAGGGCCGACCCGCTGCCCGCGCCATCGGCCCCCGGTAGGACGGGCATCACGCGCTTGTCGCCAGCGACTCCGCTTCGACGCCGTACCGGAAGGGCAGGCCCTGGGCGTACCTGGACAGCTCGTCGAGCGCCTGGTGGGCCAGCCGGGACAGTTCGCCGCCCAGCGACCCGGCGATGTGCGGGGTGAGCAGGACGTTCGGGAGGTCGAAGAGGGGCGAGTCGGCGGGCAGCGGGTCGGGCTCGGTCACGTCGATGACCGCGTACAGCCGCCCGCCGGCCAGTTCGGCGACGAGCGCGTCCTGGTCGACGAGCGCGCCCCTGGCCGTGTTGATCAGCGTGGCGCCGTCGCGCATGCGGGCGAGCCGGGCGGCGTCGATGAGGTGCCTGGTCTCCGGGAGCGAGGGCGCGTGCAGGCTGACCACGTCGCACCGCTCGACCAGCTCGTCCAGCTCGACGTGCGGCACGCCCAGGTCCTCCGTCAGGTACGGGTCCGCCACGAGCACGTCGAGCTCGAACGGCCGCAGCAGCTCGATCACCCGGCGGCCGATCCTGGAGGCCCCGACGATGCCGACCGTGCGCCGGTAGTTGCCGAACCCGGGGAAGAGGCCGTCCGCGTCGATCCGCGCCCGCCGCTCGCGGTAGAGCGCGGCGATGTCGAGCACGCGCTTGTTGGCGAACAGGATCGAGGCCAGCGTGAACTCGGCGACCGGCTCGGCGTTGGCCGCCGCGGCGGACGACACGACGATGCCGCGCTCCCAGCACGCCTCGGTGACGTGGTGCTTCACGGTGCCGGCGGCGTGCACGATCGCGCGCAGCCTGGGCGCCCTGGCCAGCACGTCCCCGGTGACGGGCGGGCACCACCAGCTCGTGTAGAGCACCTCGGCGCCGGCCAGCGCCTCGGCCACGGCCGGATCGGCGAAGTCCTCGGCCACCAGGCCGGGGTCCACGTCGGCGATGCCGACCAGGCGGTCGCGCACCTCGCCGGTGAGGAGCCGGGCCGCCACCGGTCGCCCCATGGCCAGCAGCGTCTTCGGCCGTGATTCGCTCATATCGCTCTCCCCGCAATCAATACGATCGAACCGATCATAACGAAGGGGCTGCGGACGACTCCCGGGGCCTCAGCTCGGGCAGCAGCGCCACGTGGCGGCCGACCGGGGCGGCGCCCGCGGTGAGGCGGGCGATCAGCAGGTCCACCGCGCAGCGCCCGACCTCCTCCTTGGGCGGCGCCACGGCGGTGAGCGAGGGCGAGCAGAACGCGGCCACCTCGTCGTCGTAGGCGACCAGCGACACCTCGCCCGGGATGTCCACGCCGGCCGCGACCAGGTGCCTGACCAGCGTGAGCGCGTCCTCGTCGTTGTGCACGAGCAGGCCCGTCACACCCCGGGCGCGCACCAGGCCGAGCACGCCCGCCACGACCTCGTCGATGCGGTCACGGTCGATGACGATCTCCGCGGGGGCGTCCAGGCCCAGCGCCGAGGCGCCCGCCAGCAGGCCCGCCCTGATCCCGGGCGTGGTCGGGCTGGGGTAGGCGACGAGCGCGAGCCCGCGGTGACCCAGCTCGGCCAGGTGGCGCGCGGCGAGGTAGGCGCCGTGGGCGTGGTCGGAGGCGACCGCGTCGAGCGTGGCGGCCGGACCGGCCGGCTCGGCCCGGCGCTCCACGAGCACGGCTGGGACGCTCAGCCCGGCCAGCCACTCCACGTGGGAGCCGTCGGGCTGCCTGCTCGGGGTGAGCAGCAGGCCGTCGGCGCCGTCCTTGACGAGCTGGCGCACCTGGGCGCGGTCCTCGGCGTCCTCGTACCGGGAGATGCCGAGCACGAGCCGCGCCCCCGCCCTGGCCGCCTGCTCCTGAGCGCCCTTGATCACGGCCGGGTAGTAGTAGTGCGCGGTCGGGACCAGCATGCCGACGGTCAGCGCGCCGGCCCGCGGGGTCGGGGCCTCGGCGGGCAGCGTGACGCCGCCGTGGACCCTGGTGAGCAGGCCCTGGGCGGCCAGGTGCTCGACGTCCCTGCGCAGGGTGACGGCGGAGACGCCCAGCGCCTCGGCCAGGTCGGCCACCCGGGCCGAGCCGCGGTCGCGGACCTGGCGGAGGATGAGCCGGTGGCGCTGCTCGACGGACATGCGTCGATCCTATGCCTTTCGAATTGATCGTTTTGATTTCATGCGAACAATCGCGATTGAGGACTGGAATCGACCTCATCAGCCCCTACCTTTGACCCATGGATCCCCTCATCAGCCGCAGGGCGCTCAACCGGGCCACGCTCGACCGCCAGCACCTGCTGCGCCGTACCGACAACTCCGTGATCGAGGTCGTGGAGCGCCTCGGCGGGCTCCAGGCGCAGACCCCGCACACCTGGTACACCGGCCTGTGGAACCGCGTGGAGGGCTTCAAACCCGCCGAGGCCGCCGACCTGCTGCTCTCGCGCGAGCTCGTACGCATCGCGCTGCAGCGCGGCACGATCCACCTCGTCTCCGCCCGCGACTGCCTGGCCATCCGGCCGCTGCTGCAGCCGGCCATCGGGCGCATGACCAGGTCGACGTTCGGCAAGAAGCTGGAGGGGGTCGACCTGGACGAGCTGGCGGCGGTCGGGCGGGCGCTGCTGGAGGAGCGGCCCATGACGTTCGCCGAGCTGGGCCGGAGGCTGGCCGAGCGGTGGCCGTCGAACGATCCGCACGCGCTCGGCCAGGGCGTGCGGTGGCTGGTGCCGCTCGTGCAGGTGCCGCCCCGGGGCGTATGGGGCAAGAGCGGGCCTATCGCCCACACGAGCGCCGAGTCCTGGCTGGGCTTCGAGGTGCCGCCGATGACGCCGGCCGAGCTGGTGCGGCGCTACCTCGCGGCGTTCGGGCCGGCGTCGGTGATGGACGTGCAGACGTGGTCGGGGCTGACGCGGCTGGGCGAGGTGGTGGACTCGCTCGACCTGGTCCGCTTCAGGGACGAGGCGGGCCGGACCCTGTACGACCTGCCGGACGCCGTGCGGCCCGGCGAGGACACCCCGGCGCCGGTGCGGCTGATGTACGACTTCGACAACCTCTTCCTGTCGTACGCCGACCGCTCCCGGGCCATCACCGACACGGGAGCGACCGCCCTCCAGGGCTTCATGGGCACGAACGTGGTGCCGCGCGTCATCCTGGTGGACGGCTTCACCGCCGGCGACTGGACGGTCACCCGCGCCAAGGGCACCTCCACGCTCACCATCCACCGGTGGACGCCGATCCCGGTCATGGACGAGGTCGAGGCGGAGGCGCGGAGGCTGCTGGAGTTCCTGGCCCCGGGCGACAAACACGAAATCACGGTCACCGACGGCCCCTCCAAGCCCTGACCCGGGGGAAACGCACGGTCTTCACCGGACAGCGCTTCGCGCACAGGAGCTCAGGCTGTGACATTGGGGGACGCGGCCCCAATGCCGCTTCGCCGATTCGTCAGGCGATCAAGCCTGGGCGAGTCGTCAGCCCACACGCCAGGAGTGCGCCCTTAGAGGCGGATCGTCCCGACGCGTGGCCACCGCCCGCCCAGAAAGCCGCGGTCTAGGGAGCGTAGGGGTCGACCAGGGGTGACGGGGTCCGGGCCACCTCCAGCACCTCCTCGGGGAAGGCCGGCCCGGTGGTGTAGAAGCGAGTACGGGTCTTACCGACTGGGGTGAGCAGTTGGGCGGTGACCAGGTCGCGTAGGTCGCGTTGGGCTTGTTGAACGCTGAGGCCTTCGGCGCTCTCGTAGCGAGTGCGGCGGACGCGTCCGGATATCGCAGCATCGTGCAGAGCGGTTACCACGCGTTCGTCGAGCCGCCGTTGCCGGGCGAACTCATCCAGCAGCACCCATACCCGATTAGAGCGCTCAAGACGGGCTTTTACCGTTTGTCCCTGCTGGTGGTAGGCAGTGAGGTTGAAACGGATCCAGTCGGAAACATCCTGGTCCGGATGATAGGTCGCGCCGCGCCGGGCGAGCACGGCATAGTACTCCCAGGTGTTGCCCGGCCTGCCCAGCCATGCCTCGATGGAGGAGAACTCCGGCGCGAGCACCCCGTCCCTGGCGATGATCAGGGTCTGCAGTGAGCGTGACATCCGTCCGTTGCCGTCGGCCCAGGGATGGATCGAGACCAGGTGCAGGTGTGCCATGGCTGCTCTGATGAGCGGGTGATCGCCATTGTCGGTGTTGAGCCAGTCGCAGAGTTCGCGCATCAGGCTGGGTACGTCCAGCGCCTCAGGAGCCGTGTAGGCGGCGATGCTCGGATCACGGGCGTCGGTGACGTAGACGGGACCCTTGCGCCACTGCCCGGCGGGTTTGCGCATGGTGTGGCGGTGGCCCTGGAGCATCCAGTGGAGCGCGTTGAGGAAGCCCGCGCTGTAGCGGAAGTCCTCGACGTCGTGGAGAGTCTGGATGTAGGTCATCATCCGCTGGTAGGCGAGGGTCTCTTCGCGGTTCTCTTCCGAGACATCCACATCCCTCTCGCCCTCCATCAGGTCTTCCACGTCGATCGTGGGGACCTTGAAGCCTTCGATGGAGTTGGAGGCGGCGACCGCGTCGGCGGTCAGAAACTTCCGCAGCCCTGCCGTCCACTTGGCGGGTGTGGCGCGAACCTGATGATGCAACGCACGTCGGGCCGCCTCGATCTCCTCGAGAACCCGGCCGTCTTCCGCGGCGAGGGATGGCGTGGCATACAACATGTCGCCATAATAGATTGACGCAATCATTGCGTCAATCTATTATGGCGGCATCTCGAGCTCGGGCCGCGTGGAAACCAGCACGCCCGGCAGGCCCGTCGCCGGGGCGGCGTCAGGGCCATTCCGAGGGCCTGACCTTTACCTTTGGGCTCGTAAGAGAGACCCTCGAAGGTAGGGAGGTGTTCCTCCATGGAGTACAAACAGTGGAACATACAGATCTGGATCAGTGAGGACGACGAGGACGCCGTGACCACGGCCACGGCGGTGCTCTTCACCGCGGACGGTAAACGTCACGAGAGCGTGGCGCACGCCCGACGCAATCCCACCGACCGGCCGGTGCCCGGGATCGGGGACGAGCTGGCCGCTGGGCGGGCCCTGTCCAATCTGGCCTCGAAGCTGATCGAGGACGGCGCGGACGACGTGGCCCAGCTGGCCGGCACGGCATAGTTCAGAGCAGCCCGGCGGCAGCCAGGAGCTTGCCGATCCGGCCGACCTCGTCGTCATTGAGTGGAATCTGCGGGAGCGCGGTGATCGGGCAGTCGATGACACCGCGTAGGTGAAGCGCGGCTTTGAAGGCCCCGAGGCCCGAGGAGCTGCCGCCCATGCGTGAGCCGCCTACACGGACTATCTCGAACAGCCTGACCAGGCGCTCCTGCTCCGCTCTTGCCGCCTGCCAGTCGCCCCGCGAGGCGCACCGGTAGAGCTCGACGTATCCCTGCGGGTCCACGTTGCCCAACCCCGGCACCACGCCGTCCGCGCCCATCCACAGCGCCGAGTCCACGGTCACCTCGGACCCCGTGAGCACGCTGAAGGGCGCCTCGCGGCCCAGGATGACCTGGCGCAGCCCGCCGTCGTCGCCGCTGGAGTCCTTCACCCCGGCCAGCGCCCCCTCGGCGGCCAGCCCGAGCAGGAGCTCGGCGCTCAGCTTGGTGTGTACGGAAACCGGCAGGTCGTACGCGTAGACCGGCAGCCCGCCCCGCGCGGCGATGGTCCGGAAGTGGGTGCGGATCTCGTCCGGATGGGTCCGCGTGTAGAACGGCGCGGTCGCCACCAGCCCCGACACCCCCGCCTCGGCCGCGACCCGTACGTGTTCGAGCACGCGTGGCGTCGTCATGTCGATCACCCCGGCCAGCACCGGCACCTGCCCGCCCACGTGGCCGACCACGGTGTCCAGCACCACCCGGCGCTGCGCGTCCGTCAGGTACGCCACCTCCGACGACGACCCCAGCACGAACAGCGCGTCCACGCCCCCCGCCAGCAGGTGGTCGACCAGCCGGACCAGCGAGGCGGCGTCCACCTCGTAGTCAGGGGTCAACGGGGTGCAAACCGGGGGAATGACACCGGTCAAAGTCATGCGCGCTCCTGGATCAGCTCAACATCAGTGGCTCCCGCCGCCACCGGGTGGTGGCAGTGGAAGAGGTGGTCGCCCTCGGTCTGCGCCGCGGGCCAGTCCTCGGCACAGAGGTGGTCTGCCCGCCAGCAGCGGGTCCGGAACGGGCAGCCGCTCGGCGGTCTGGTGGCGGAGGGCACCACGCCCACGAGCGGGATCGGGTTGATGGGCGAGATCAGGCCCGGGGTGGCGGAGAACAGGGCCCGCGTGTACGGGTGGCGGGCGCCCAAAGGCACGGCCCGCGCGGGCGCCTGCTCGACGATCCGGCCGAGGTACATGGTGACCACGCGGTCGCTCATCCTGCGTACCGTCTGGATGTCGTGCGAGACGAACACCAGCGCGAGCCCGAGCCGTTCCTTCAGGTCGAGCAGCAGGTTGAGGATCTGGGCGCGGACCGACACGTCGAGCGCGCTGGTGGGCTCGTCGGCCACGACCAGGTCGGGTTCGAGCGCGAGCGCCCTGGCCACGGCCACGCGCTGGCGCTGCCCGCCGGAGAGCTGGCTGGGCAGCGCGTCGGCGGCGCCGGCGGGCAGGCCCACCAGGTCGAGCAGTTCGCGGACGCGGGCGTCGCGCTGGGCGGGGGTGCCGCGGCGGTGCACGTTGAGCGGGTCGCGCAGCACCTGCCTGACCGGCAGGCGCCGGTTGAGCGCCGTGGACGGGTCCTGGAAGATCATCCCGACGCTGGAGCCGATCAGCGCGCGCCGCTCGCCCTCCTTCAGCGCCCACAGGTCCTTGCCGCGGAAGGTCACGCTGCCCTGGGTGGGCCGTTGCAGGCCGACCAGCACCCTGGCCAGCGTCGACTTGCCGCAGCCCGACTCCCCCACGACCCCGACCGTCTCGCCGGGGCTCACCGTGAGGTCCGCCGCGGTCAGCGCGTGGACGCGGTCCCGCGAGAACAGGCCGCCCGAGCGGGCCTTGTGCACGACGTGCACGTCCTTCAGCTCAAGCATGCTGCTCACTTCCTACGAGCGCCGGATGATGGCAGGCCACCGCGTGCGTGGTGTCCCCCGTCAGCACCGGAGCCTCGGTACGGCACACGTCCGTGGCCATGGGGCACCGGTCGGCGAAGCGGCAGCCGGCGGGGAAGTCCGCCGGGGCGGGCACCACGCCGGGGATCTGCGTGAGCCGCTCGGCGCCAGACTCCAGCGACAGCACCGAGCCCAGCAGGCCGCGGGCGTAGTGGTGGGCGGGCGCGCCGACCAGGGTCGCCGTGGCGCCGGTCTCGACGATCTGGCCGCCGTACATGACGACCACGCGGTCGGTGACGTCGGCGACCAGCGCGAGGTCGTGCGAGACGAGGATCAGCGCGAACCCCAGCTCCTCGCGCAGCTTCAGCAGCAGCTCGATGACCTGCGCCTGGACGGTCACGTCGAGCGCGGTGGTGGGCTCGTCGGCGACGATCAGCTTCGGCTCGCGCGACAGCGCCATCGCGATCAGCACCCGCTGCCGCTGCCCGCCCGACAGCTCGTGCGGGTAGGCGGACAGGGTGCGGCGGGCGTCGAGTCCGACGAGTTCGAGCAGTTCGGCGGGGGTGCGCCGGCCGCCGCGGCGGGTGAGCTGCTTGAGCTGGGCCTTGATGGTCATGGCGGGGTTCAGGGACGAGAGGGCGTCCTGGTAGATCATCGCCATCTCGTGGCCGAGCAGGCGGCGGCGGGCGCGGCGCGACTCGGAGAGCAGCTCGCGCTGGTCGAAGCGGACGTGGCCGCTGACGCGGGCGGTGCGCGGCTGCAGGCCCATGATGGTCAGCGCGGTCAGCGACTTGCCGCAGCCCGACTCGCCGACCAGGCCGAGCACCTCGCCCGGGTGCACCTCGAAGCCGATGCCGTCCACGATGTCCACACCGTCCGCGAACCCGATCCGCAGCCGTTCCACCGAGAGGATCGGCGGCCCCTGCGGGAGCGGGCGGGCGCGTTCGGCCAGCCTGCGGGCGGCCTCGGCCAGCCCGGGCAGCTCGACGACCTCGCCGGAGCCGGGCCTGGCCCGCTCGAACGCGTCGTCCTTCTTCACGAGCTGATCTATTGGGGCCCTGCGGGCGGCGGGCGCGGCCCAGGCGTCGGAGATGCCCTCCGAGAGGATGTTGAGCGCGAGCACGGTCAGCAGGATCAGCAGGCCGGGGAAGACCGTGGCCCACCAGCCGCCGAGCAGCACCATGTTCTTGCCGTCGGCGATGACGCTGCCCCAGGAGGGGTTCGGCGGGCGCACGCCGGCGCCGATGAACGACAGCGACGCCTCGAACACGATCGCGTCGGCCACCATCACCGTGCAGAACACCAGCACGGGCGCGGCGCAGTTGATCGCGACGTGCTTGACGACGATGTACGGCGTGCGCGCCCCGATGATCCGCTCGGCCGCCACGTAGTCCTCGCCGTACTGGGCGATCACGTTGGCCCGCACGACCCGGGCCACGGACGGCATGTAGAGGAAGGCCATGGCCATGACGAGCACCGGGATGCTGCCGCCGAACACCGCCACCAGCACGGCCGCCAGCGCGATGCCGGGGAAGGCCATGACGACGTCGAGCAGGCGCATGATGGTCTCGTCCACGGCCCGGCGCGAGGTGGCCGCGATCGCGCCGATGACCGCCCCGGCCACCAGGGCGAGCCCGGTCGCGCCGAGGCCGATGATCAGCGACCAGCGGGCCCCGTACAGGAGCCTGGACAGGATGTCGCGGTTGGCGCTGTCGAGGCCCATCCAGTGCGCGGCCGACGGGCCGCCGCCGGTGGCCTCCTGGAAGTACGGCGAGTGCGGCGCGATCCACGGCGCCAGCAGCGCGCCCAGCACCACCACGGCCACGATGCCGACCGCCACCCACGACAGGGGCTTGAGACGGCGCAGGGCCACGCCCGGCCGGGAAAGCCGTTCCGTCAGACCACGTCTCATGCGGCGCTCCTGAGGCGGGGGTTGACCAGCAGGTAGAGGACGTCCACGGCCAGGTTGACGACCATGAAGCCGACCGCGATGGTCAGCACCACGCCCTGGACCACGGCCGGGTCGCCGTCGCGCACGGCGTTGATCATGAGCTGGCCCATGCCGGGCAGGCCGTAGATGGTCTCGATGACGACGGTGCCGCCGATCAGGTAGCCAATGCGCAGCCCGAGCACGGTGAGCGGGGTGATCAGGGCGTTGCGCAGCACGTTCCTGCCGACGACCACGATCGGCGGCAGGCCGCTGCCGATCGCGGTGCGCACGTAGTCGCGGTCCAGCTCCTCCACCATCGACGTGCGGATGATGCGGATGAGCTGGGCGGCGATCGGCAGCGACAGCGACAGGGCGGGCAACGTCATCGACTGCAGCCAGCCCGCCGTGGAGTCGGCCGGGTTGATGTAGCCGCCGGTCGGGAAGAGGCCCTGGCCGACGGCCAGGTACTGGATCATCAGCAGCGCCAGCCAGAACGACGGCGCCGCCACGCCGACCAGCGACACCACGCGGATCACCTGGTCCGGCCAGCGGTCGCGGTACAGCGCCGCGGTGACGCCGAACACCAGCGACAGCACCACCGCGACGGCCAGGCCCAGGAACGTGAGCTGCAGGGTCAGCGGCAGCGCGGTCGTGATGGACTCCAGCACCGGCTTCTTGGTGAGCACGCTGGTGCCCATGTCGCCCCGGGCCAGGTCCGCGACGAAGCGGACGTAGCGCAAGGGCAGCGGGTCCAGCAGGCCGTTCTCGAGCTGGAACTGGTGGATCTGCTCGGGGGTCGGGTTCGCGCCCTGGAAGTACGCGTACTCCGGCTTGCTGTTGGAGAAGCGCATCACGATGAAGACGAACGCGACCACGCCGAGCAGCAGCGGGATCAGCATGAGGAGCCGCCGCAGCAGCATCCTGGCGACGAGCGTCATGTCCTCTTGGCCTGCAGCAGGTTGATGCCGGGGTAGGGCTGGGCGCGGATGCCGGAGAGCTTCTTCGGGTCCCAGGCGGTCATCAGCTCGTTGTGGACGACGGGGTAGAGGATCGCCTGCTCAGCCACAAAGTCCAGATATTTGTGGATAAGGTCGGTCCGCTTGGCCTTGTCCGTCTCCTTGCTGGCCTCGTCCATCATCGCGAACAGCTTCTTGGCGTCCGCGGTGCCGTCCCAGTGGCTGTACTTCATCCACAGGCCGCCGGGCACGTAGTTGTAGTGCAGGATGAGGTCGGCGTCCATGCCGAACTGGTTGGGGTTCGAGGCGGCGGCGACCACCTGGTAGTCCTGGAACTGGTCCATCTTGGCGAACAGCGCGGCCGTGTCCTGCGGCTCCAGCGTGGTCTTGATGCCGATGGCCTCCCAGGAGGCGGCGATGGTGGGCAGGCAGTCGGCGATCCAGCTCACGTTCACGGCCATGAGGTTGATCGTGAGGTTCTTGACCCCGGCCTCGGCCAGCAGCGCCTTGGCCTTGTCGGGGTCGTAGTCGTAGACGACCGAGGCCCGCTTGTAGGTGGGGTTGTCCTCGTTGAGGAAGGAGCTGGAGGCCGTGCCGTGGCCCTTGAGCGCCACGTCGATCATCTTCTGCTTGTCGATCGCGTAGTGCAGGGCCTGGCGCACCCGTACGTCGTCGAAGGGCTTGGCGCCCGTGTTGAACATCAGGAACATATGGTTCATGCCCTTGCCGCCCTCGACCGTCAGGCCCTGCTGCTTGAGCTGGTCGACGTTGGCGTACGGGATGTTGTCGGCGATCTGCGCCTCGGCCGAGCCGCCGGAGATCTTGGCCACGCGGGCGGCGGCGTCCACGATCGTCAGCCAGTTCATCTTCTTGACCGTGGCCGGGCGCGGGCCGTTGTAGCCGTCGAACGCCTCGAAAGTGGTGTTGGACTTGGGGTTGTGCGCGGTCTGCTTGTACGGCCCCGAGCCCATCGTCATGCCGCTCTTGGCCTTGTCCCACGCGCCCGCCTGGCTGAAGACGTGCTTGGGCATGATCTTGGCGATGGTCAGCCTGGGCGCGGCGTCGGGGAAGGGGAACTTGAAGACCAGCTCGACGTTCTTGTCATCGACCTTCTTCACCTCCTGCAGCCAGGACTTGAAGAAGTTGCCGGCCAGGACGTTGTCGGGGCCCAGGATCCGCTCGAAGGTGAAGACCACGTCGTCGGCGGTGACCGGCCGGCCGTCGTGCCACTTGGCGCCGTCCCTGAGCGTGAACTTCCAGGAGGTCGCGTTCAGGTCGGTGGGCAGGGCGGTGGCCAGGGCCGGGTACGGCTCGCGGGTGATCGGGTCGGTGTCGAGCAGCCCCTCGTAGATGTGGTTGATCCCCGCCATCGCGAACGCCGACGCGGTCTGCGTCGGATCCCAGCTCTGGTCGTTGCCGTAGCCGATGACGGCGGTGATCAGGTCCTTGTTGGATCCGGCGCCGACCGACCCGGTCGAGGCCGGACCGCCGGAACACGCGGACAGCGTCGTCGCGATGAACGCCGCCGCACCCGTCGCCCCGCTGTAACGCAGGAAGTCGCGGCGGCTGAACTCAGAGCTCACGGATGCCTCCTTGAGGGGTAGTGCAAGATCCGCTACTGCATCGGGCGCCTAGGACGGCGCCTGATGTAGAACGTGGGACATCCCATGTCCTATCTTTACCGTAACGTGGACGCTAGATGCTGCCCCGGCTTGAGGTCAACCGAAGATTTCCGGAATGTTACATACGGCGAAAGGAATTTTCATGACCACAGTTCCGCGCGCGGCGCGGCAGAGCCGTGCCGTGGAGGCCCAGGAGGGCGTCAAGGACCTGATCGTCCGGCGTGGGCTGGTGGCCGGCGACCCGCTGCCGACCGAGTCGGAGCTCATGGAGGAGCTGCGGGTCAGCCGCAACTCGATCAGGGAGGCGCTCAAGGCCCTGCAGGCGGTCGGCATCGTGGACATCCGCCACGGCTTCGGCATGTTCGTGGGCCGGATGTCGCTGGCGGGGCTGGTGGACGAGCTGACCTTCCACAGCCGCATCACACTGCAGAACGGCAAGAACCACCTGGCCAACCTGATCGAGATCCGCGAGATCCTGGAGAGCGGCCTCGTCGAGCGCCTCATCGAGCTGGGCCCCGAGGCCGACCTGACGCCGGTCGCCGACGTCATCGCCAGGATGGAGGCCGAGGCGCCCACCGGGCCGGTCTCCCCCGAGACCGACCGCCTCTTCCACGACCTCCTCTACCGCCCGCTCGGCAACCCGCTGGTGAGCCAGCTCCTGGGGGCGTTCTGGGACGTCTACTACCAGCTGCGCGACGAGCTGGGCGCGCCCGACGAGCCGCCGGGCGACGTGGTCAGGCGCCATCGCGACATCTACACGGCCGTGCTGGCCGGCGACCGGGGAGCGGCCGTGGCCGCCGTACACGCCCATTTCGAGGGCGTGCGCAACCGCGTCGCCCGGATCGGGGGCTAGATCTGGGGCTAGTACGCGCTGAGCCGCTCCACGCGGGGATGCCAGCGCGTGCGCCACTCCGCGAACCACCTGGCGAACCAGGGGTGGGCGCCGGCCAGCGGCATGATGTAGGCCACGGTCTCCAGGTAGTAGCGCCGCTGGAACCGCCACGGCATCCGCTGCAGCTCCTGCACGTTGCTCACCCGGTCGGCCAGCTTCACGAACACCGCGTGCAGCGGCGCCCGCACGAGGGAGCTCAGGTAGTCGACCTTCGCGACGCCGCGCGGCCTGGTCACCCACCGCACGAGCCCGGCCACGTCGGCGCCGAACCCGCGCGCGATGTCCGCCTCGGTGCACGGCGTGTCCTCCAGCACGTCGTGCAGCACGATCGCCACGAGCACGTCCCGGTCGGTCAGCTCGGCGCCGACCACGGCCACCTCCAGCGCCTCCAGCAGATGCTCCACGTACGGGCGCCCGGTCGGCCGCTGCTGCACCCCGTGCCGCGCGCGGGCGAACGCCACCGCCTCGCGCAGGGACTCCGTGGTCCCCGGCGGGAGCGCCTCGCCCAGCGGGCCTTCCGCCTGCGCCCAGGACGACCAGCTCGTGAAGATCTCCATCCCGCTCCTCTCGCCCCGCGTGTCCTAGGCTGAGAATATGGCCGAGATCGCCGTCGCCGACGGCTCGTGGACCTTCAACGGCGAGTTCCTGCGCATTGTCCCCGGAAGCGACAAGGGCGTGCACGAGCTGCGCAGGACGCTGGGCGAAGTCGTGGTGCCGCTGGAGGCGATCGCGAGCATGGCGTTCGAGCCGTCGCGCAAGGGCGGCCACGTGCGGATGCGGCTGCGCAAGGGGGCCGACCCGCTCTCCGACGCGGTGGCGGGGCTGCTCGGCCCGCCTGCCGACCCGTACCGGCTGAGCGTCCCCAAGAGCCGCGCGGGCGCGGCCGAATACTTCGCCGACGAGGTCCGCGACACCCTGCTCGTCTACCAGACGCCCACCGCCGCCTGCGACGACTACCTCCTGGCCGGCCCCTCCGTGCCGATCTCGGCCACGGCGGGCGACGGCACCGCGCTCTTCGACGGGGAGCGGGTGCGGCTGGAGTGGACGGGGTTCGCGAGCACGGAGAAGGAGAAGGCCGGGCCGCAGGAGTTCCCGCTGTCGGACGTGGCCGGCGTGGAGTGGAAGCCGCAGTCCGGCATGGGCTACGGCACGCTGCGGTTCCGCGTCAAGGGCGAGGGGCCCGCGCAGCCGCCGCAGAAGGACCTCCACTGCGTGTCGTGGGGCATCCAGCGCTTCGGCGGGACCACCGCCCTGGTCGCCGCGGCCGTGCTGGCCCGGCTCCCGAGGGAGGCCGAGCTGCCGCCGCCGCCCCCGCCCGTCTCCGACGACGTGCACGACGCGGTCCTGCGCCGCCTGGGTGAGCTCGGGGAGCTGCACCGGTCCGGGGTGCTGACCGACGAGGAGTTCGCGGCGGCCAAGCAGGCCATGATCCGCCGCCTCCAGGAGACGTGACCCCACCCGTCCCGGGCGTCCGCGGCCGGTGGAGAATGTGGCCAGATGCCCAGGATCGAGAGGACCGAGCGTGACCCGCGACGAAGAGAGACTCCTGCGCCGCGCCATCGAGCTGGCCGCGGAGGCCCGTGCCGGCGGCAACCCGCCGTTCGGCTCGCTGCTGGCCGGCCCGGACGGCTCCATCCTGGTCGAGGAGCGCAACAGCTCGCTCACCGACCGCGACATCACCGCGCACCCGGAGCTGAAGCTGGCCCGCTGGGCCGCCCGCGAGCTCGACCCCGCGGCCGCGGCCACGACCACGATGTACACCAGCTGCCAGCCGTGCGGCATGTGCGCGGGGGCCATCGCCCGTTCGGGCCTGGGCCGCGTCGTCTACGCGCTGTCCGGCGAGCAGCTCAACGGCCTCAAGCCGCCGGGCAGCGCCTTCGTGGACCCGCCCGCCGAAGGCCCGGCCCTGTACGACGAGGCTCGCGTACCCGTTGAGGGCTACTACGTCTGACCCCTCGCGGCTCGCGCGGCCGCTCCGCCTCCGGGCCGGAGGCGGAGAGGCGGGCGCCCCGGCCGGGGTGCGCGTCAGAGGCCGCGCAGGCGGGCCACGCCGTCGCGGCGGGCCTGGTCGGCCACCGCCGCGGCGACCGCCGGCACCACCCGGGGGTCGAACGGCTCCGGGATGATCCGCTCCGCCGACAGCTCTTCCTCGATCACGCTGGACAGCGCGTGCGCCGCGGCCATCTTCATGTTCTCGGTGATCTCCACGGCCCGCGCCGACAGGGCGCCCCTGAACACGCCGGGGAAGGCGAGCACGTTGTTGATCTGGTTGGGGAAGTCGCTGCGCCCGGTGGCCACCACGGCGGCGTGCTCCATCGCGATCCCCGGGTGGATCTCCGGCTCGGGATTCGACAGGGCGAACACGATGGAGCCCGGCGCCATCGACGCGATGGCCCGCTCGCTGACCGTCGAGCCCGACAGGCCGATGAAGACGTCCGCCCCGGCCATGGCCTCCTCGGTCGTGCCGGTGTGGCCCGAGTGGTTCGTGCAGGTCGCGATCAGCGCCTTGTACGTGTTGAGGTCGTCACGGCCCTGGTGGACCACGCCCTTGCTGTCGGACACGATGACCTCGGCGATGCCGGCCTTGAGCAGCATGCTGGTGACCGCCAGCCCGGAGGCGCCCGCGCCGGCCACGACGGCCCGCAGGTCCCACAGCCGCCGCCCGGTCAGCCGCGCCGCGTTGCGCAGCGCGGCCAGCACCACGATCGCCGTGCCGTGCTGGTCGTCGTGGAAGACCGGGATGTCCAGCCGCTCCTTGAGCCGGCGCTCCACCTCGAAGCAGCGCGGGGCGCTGATGTCCTCGAGATTGATGCCGCCGAAGGACGGGGCCATGCGAGCGATCGTCTCCACCAGCTCGTCCACGTCCGTGCAGTCCAGGCAGATGGGCACCGAGTCCACGCCCCCGAACTGCTTGAACAGCAGCGACTTGCCCTCCATGACCGGCATGGCCGCGGTGGGGCCGATGTCGCCCAGGCCGAGCACGGCGGTGCCGTCGGTGACCACGGCGACCACGTTGGACCGCCAGGTGTAGTCGTCGGCCAGCTCGGGCCGCTCGGCGATGGCCGTGCACACGCGGGCCACCCCCGGCGTGTACGCGAGAGACAGGTCATTGGCATCGCGCACCGGCACCGCCGGGCGCGTCTCCAATTTGCCGCCCTCGTGCAGGCGGAAGGCCGGGTCCTGGGCGAGAAGCGTGGCGAGGCTGATGGCCGGCGCGGTGATTTCGGTCGTCATCCGGAGCTCCTAGAACCGCAGCAGCCGACCGGACGGGGTGCGCATGTCAGGCACCTCATTTCGCACCGTGGTACGCGCGGGGCGTGCCTTTTTGAGCTGTGCACGTTTCATGACGTCCATCCCTTTCCGCGACGGCCGCTGTGATTAACAACACATCCCGAGTGTCACACGCGCGGCCATTCCCGGTTACCCCACGTCCCCCCTATATCGGCGCCCTCCCCTGGTAAGAGGTACGAGGCAGTAGGGGTTGTCCGGGATAGGGGTCGGTCGGGAAATTCGAAGCACAGATACCTGCGAAAGGACAACGATGACGGTCCTGACCGCTTTTCCCACGGAAGCACCACCCGATCCGCGGACGCCATCGGCACGCCTCTCGCGGCTCCTGGATCCCGGCTCCATCGTGCCGATGCCCGGCGACGACGAGAGCGGCGTGCAGGCCGTACACGGTCTGATCGACGGCTCGCCGGTCATCGCCTACTGCACGGACGCGACACGCATGGGCGGCGCGCTGGGCTGGGCAGGCGCGAATCGCATCGTCGAGGCCATCCAGCTGGCCGTCCGCCGGCGCTGCCCGGTGATCGGCCTGTGGCATTCCGGCGGCGCCCGGCTGGCGGACGGCGTGGAGTCGATGGACGGCGTCGGCCGCATGTTCGCCGCCATGACCGCGGCCTCGGGCCTGATCCCGCAGATCTCGGTCGTCCTCGGACCGGCCGCGGGCGCGGCCGCCTACGGGCCCGCGCTGACCGACGTGATCATCATGTCGGACGTCGCGCGGGTCTTCATCACCGGGCCCGACGTCGTCCGCAGCGTCACCGGAGAGGAGATCGACATGGCGGGCCTGGGCGGCCCGGAGGCGCACGGCCCCAAATCGGGGGTCGCGCACATCACGGTCGACTCCGAGCAGGCGGCCTACGACCGGGCCCGCCTGCTGACGGGGTTCTTCACCCATCCCGGCCGGTTCGACTTCGCCGCGCTGAGCGAGCCGCGCGACCTGCGGGCCCTCCTCCCCGAGCAGCCGCGCCGCGCCTACGACGTGCGGCCGGTCCTGCGCGAGCTCCTGGACCCGGAGTTCCTGGAGTTCCAGCCCCGCTGGGCCCCCAACATGGTGGTCGGGCTCGGCCGGCTGGGCGGCCGGGCGGTGGGCGTGATCGCCAACAACCCGCTGCGCAAGGGCGGCTGCCTCGACTCGCTCTCGGCGGAGAAGGCCTCGCGTTTCGTGCGGATGTGCGACTCGCTCGGCGTCCCGCTCGTGGTCGTGGTCGACGTGCCCGGCTACCTGCCGGGCGTCCAGCAGGAGTGGGGCGGCGTGGTCAGGCGGGGCGCCAAGCTCCTGCACGCCTTCGCCGAGTCGGTCGTCCCGCGCGTCACGCTCATCACCCGCAAGTCGTACGGCGGCGCCTACATCGCCATGAACTCCAGGTCGCTGGGCGCGACCGCGGTGTACGCCTGGCCCGACGCGGAGGTGGCGGTCATGGGGGCCGAGGCGGCGGTCGGCATCCTGCACCGCAAGCGGCTGGCCGCGGTCCCCGAGTCCGAGCAGGCGGACCTGCACGCGCGGCTGGTGGAAGAGCATCGGCGGACGGCCGGCGGGGTCGAGCGGGCGATGTCGCTCGGCGTGGTCGACGCGGTCGTCTCGCCTCTCGAGACCCGGCTCCGGCTGGCGGAAGCACTGGCATCGGCACCGCAGGACCGCGGCTGCCACTCCAATATCCCGCTCTGAATCGAGGAGACCATGTCGAACATCAAGGTAATGCTCGTCGGCGGACCGAACCACCTGCCGGCCGATCAGCGGATCGTGACCCTCGCGAAGTTCTGCGAGAAGATCAAACTGCCTTTCGGCAGCGGGTACGAGCATTTTCTGCACAAAGGCGAGCGCACGCACGTGGACGGGCAGGAGATGCCCGCCTACCACTGGATCATGCGGACGGCCATTGCCGAGTGAGCGGTGACCTGCTAAGGGTTCGCTAGGGGTGGGAAAACAGCCGGGCCGGCGATTCAATATGAGTAGTCGGGTTTGACGGATGTTTATCCCGCCGGAGAGGTGAGGCATTGAACTAGACGGCATCCCCCTTTTTGCGAAGCCCCAGCAGAACGAGAGCCACCACCCGGAAAAATGGGCGGTGGCTCTCGTCGTTTCCTTTTCAGAAAAGGCTCCGGAAAACGCCGCGGCGGCCGCCTTTCGGCGGCCGCCGGCGTGTCGTCCGGCATCAGCTGGCGTTCGCGAGCGTGACCCCCGTCCGCCCGCTCCGCCTGGCGGCCGAGCCGACCGCGGCCAGGGTCGCGTCGACCACGTTGGTGTCGACGCCCACGCCCCAGACCGTCGTGCCGTCCACCTTGCATTCGGCGTAGACCGTCGTCTTCATGCTCGTGACGCGCTCGGTGCCGTCGGCCCGGTGCACCGCCCGTACGTCGACGCCCCAGGGCGCCATCGTGACGCCGATGGCCCGCACGGTCTGCTCCTGCTGGCCGTCCATGTGGAGCGTCGCGGTGATCCGGTCGCCCTGCCGCAGCGTGTCGGTCCGGGCCTGGCCGGCGAGATACTCCTGCTCGAACAGCGCCCAGATCTCCTCGGGCGACAGCTCGCTGCCCCGCGCCTCCGTCCGGGCCTGGACCAGCCCGGCGAACTCCCGCTGCAGTTCGCGGGGCAGCCGCATCCCGTGCCAGGCGCTCATGACGTACGCGATGCCGCCCTTGCCGGACTGGCTGTTGATCCGCACGATCGCCTCGTACGTGCGCCCGACGTCCTTGGGGTCCACCGGCAGGTAGGGCATGTTCCACGGCATCTCGTCGACGTCGGCGCCGCTCTCGCCGGCGGCCCGCTCCAGGTCGTCGAAGCCCTTCTTGATCGCGTCCTGGTGCGAGCCGGAGAAGGCGGTGTACACGAGCTCGCCGCCGTAAGGGTGCCGGGGGTGCACGGGAATCTCGTTGCAGAGCTCGACGGTGTCGCGGATCCGGTCGATGTCGGAGAAGTCGATCCCCGGGTCCACCCCGTGGGTGAACATGTTCATGCCGAGCGTCACCAGGCAGACGTTGCCTGCCCGCTCGCCGTTGCCGAACAGGCACCCCTCGATGCGCTCGGCCCCGGCCAGCAGCGCCAGCTCGGACGCGGCCACCCCCGTGCCGCGGTCGTTGTGCGGGTGGATGGACAGGCAGACGTGCTCCCTGCGGGAGAGGTTGCGGTCCAGCCACTCGATCTGGTCGGCGAACACCGAGGGCAGGGAGCGCTCCACGGTGGTGGGGAAGTTCAGGATGATCGGGCGGCCGGGGCCGGTCTCCCACACGTCCATGACCGCCTCGCAGACCTCCAGGGCGAAGTCCGCCTCGGTCTCGTTGAACAGCTCGGGCGAGTACTGGTAGCGCAGGTCGCAGTCCGCCAGGTCCCGCTCGGCGTACTTCATCATCAGCCGGGTGCCCTGCACGGCCAGGTCCTTGCACTGGGCGCGGTCCATGTTGAACACCACCCGCCGGAACAGCGGCGCGGTCGCGTTGTAGAGGTGGAACGTGGCGCGCGGGGCGCCGGCCAGCGCGCTGGCCGAGCGCTCGATCAGCTCGTCCCTCGCGGGTACGAGCACCGAGATCCACACGTCGTCCGGGATGCGGTCCTGCTCGATGAGCATCCGGACGAAGTCGTAGTCGTCCTGGCTGGCCACCGGGAATCCGACTTCGATCTCCTTGTAGCCGAGGTCGACGAGCAGCTCGAACATGCGCAGCTTGCGCGCCGGCGACATCGGGTTGGCCAGCGACTGGTTTCCGTCGCGGAGGTCCGTCGACAGCCAGCGGGGCGCCGCCACGATCCTCTTGTCCGGCCAGGTCCGGTCGGCCAGGGCCAGCGGGGTGAAGTTCGAATAGCGCTCGACAGGACGGGTCGGGGCCATCGTGAATCTCCTTCGCAGGTCTCATGGGGTGGCTCTAGGAGATCTCCGGCTTCAACGTACAAGCGGCGACGGGCCCGCGAACAGGTCGAGGATCATGAGAATGCCGGTCCTGACCAAGGGATTGCGCAGGAGTATCGAGAGTGCGCGCCCCCGGTATCTTTCGACGCACCCCCCTTCTCGGGCCCCTGCCCGCCGTTCACACTCCGATCATGGCGACTATCGAACCGGCGCTCCGGCGAGGCGGCCTGTGCTTCGCGGAGGCGAGGCCCACAGTGCAGTTCATCTTCCTGCTGCGCTTCCTCACCGGCACGGCGCTGTGCGCCTCGGTCGCCGGTGACGACGGCCACCTGGGCAGGACGGTCTGGGGCGCCGCGGCATGGGTGATGATGATCTTCGCCGTCTACCTCTTCAACGGCGTCATGGACGTGCCGGAGGACCGGCTCAACGGCTCGCGCCGGCCCATCGTCCGCGGCGACCTGCCGCCGGGCTTCGCCAGCGCGGTCGCGATCGGCGCGGCCCTGCTGTCGCTCGCGGCCGGCTTCGCGCTCGCCCCGCTGATGGGCGGCATGCTCGCCGTCGTGCTGACGCTCGGCTACCTCTACTCGGGCCCGCCGTTCCCGCTCAAGCGCAGCTCCGGCGGCACGGTCCTGACGGGGGGCGTGGCCACCCTGCTCACCTACTACGGGGGCGCCTTCTCCTACGCGAGCGAGATCAGGAGCTCGCTGATGCTGATCGTCTTCGTGCTCGCCGCGTCGCTGTGGACCGCTCTCGTGGGCTCGACGACCAAGGACCTGCCCGACATCGAGGGCGACGCCCGCGCCGGGCGGATGACGTTCGCGGTCATGCACGGCGAGCGCGTGCTGCGGCTGACGATCTGCTGCACGGCTATCGGGCTGGCGCTGGCCTTCACCGCGGCCGTCCTGCTGCTGGGACTCCCGCTGTGGCCGTCCGCGCTCGCCATGATCGGCGGGGCGCTGGTCATCACGGTCCTGTGCTTCAAGGGCCGCCGCCGCGAGCCGTACGGCGCCTTCATGGCCACCCAGTACGCCCTGCACGGCCTGGCGATCCTGCCGCTCTTCCTCATCTGACGGCGGACCGGCCGATCAGGTCGAGCAGTCCGCGCCGGTCGAGCCGGGTGGGAAGGACTCCTCCAGCCGACGGCACACCGGCTCGGTCAGCATGAGCCTGACCGAGCCCACGTTCATCTCCAGGTGGACCGGGTCGCGGGTGCTGGGCACCGGGACCACGTCGGGCCCCCGCGACAGCAGCCAGGCCAGGGCCAGGCGGCCGGTGCTGACGTCCATGTTCGCCGCCTCGGTCTGCACCCGCCGCAGCATCGCGCTGTTGCGCGGGAGGTTGTGCGGCGAGAACCGGGGATCCTCCCGGCGCGGGTCTCCCGGGCCGAGCCGCGAGGGCGCCAGGCTGCGCCCGGTCAGGAAGCCGCGGCCCAGCGGCCGGCCGGCCATCACGCCGATCCCGAGCTCGCGCGCCACAGGGAGCTGGTCGAGCTCGACCGTACGGTGCCAGAGGGAGTACTCCGTCGCCAGGGCGGCCATCGGATGGACCGCGTGGGCCCGGCGGAGCTCGTCGCCCGTCACCCCCAACAGGCCGACGTGGCGGGCCTTGCCCGCGGTCACCAGGTCCGCCAGCTGGCGGGCGGTCTCCTCGACCGGCACGGACGGCTCCTCGTGGCCGGCTATGTAGAGGTCGACGTAGTCGACGCCCAGGCGCTTCAGTGAGGCGTCGCACGCCTGCGCCAGCTCGTCGCAGCCGGTGCCGCGCTGGACGGTCCGCGTCGCCAGCAGCACGTCGTCGCGCCAGGGCCGGACGGCCTCGCCGACCAGCCGCTCCACCTCGCCGTCGGCGTGGTCGTCGGACATGTCGAGCAGCGTCACGCCCACGTCGAGCACGTAGTGGATCAACGCCAGGGACTCCGAGCGATCCACGTGGCCGTACACGCCTGAGAGGGCCAGACACCCGAAGCCCAGACACGAGGTGATCAGCCCCGCATGGCCCAGCCTCCTGCTGTCCACGACACTCTCCTTCATTTGGCCGTCACGTTATACATACGATCTGCGGGCCGTGATTCTGCCACAACCCCTATCCCCCCTATGGGCAGATGAATAAGGGGAGAATCTTTCCCGTTTATCCCGTCTGACACAGAACGCAACGATCAGTTATACACCCGGTTAATGAAGCTGCCCACCACGCGGACTCCGCGTGGTGGGCAGGATCTGGGAGGGTTAGCGGACGGCCGGGCTCAGCTCCAGATCGGTGGGGAGATCCGATCGCTGGGTGATTCCGAGCTTGCGATAGATGCGCGTCAGGTGCTGTTCCACCGTGCTCACCGTGATGAACAGCTTGGCCGCTATCTCGCGGTTGGTGTAGCCGACGGAGGCCAGGCCGGCGACCCGGCGCTCGGCGTCGCTGAGGATCGCCACGACCTTGCTGATCTCCGCGTTCTGCCCGTCGCCGGCGGAGGCGCCGTCACCGGCCAGCGCCTGGCTCAGCGGCTGGGCGCCGCACTCCTGCGCGAGGATGCGCGTACGGCTGGCGATGATGCCCGCCCTGCGGAACTCCCCGACGCTGTGGAACGCCTCGGTGAGGTCGAACAGCGACCGGGCCAGCTCGTAGCGGTCGCCGCAGGCCTGCAGGCGGTCCGTGGACTGCCGCAGCAGCATGGGCCGGTGCCTGAGCTCGCTCGTGGCGGCCAGCAGGCGCAGCGCGATGCCCTGCGTACGGGAGGCCATGGGGCCGCAGCGCGACAGCTGCTCCTCGACCAGGGCGCGGGCCTCGTCGTGCTCGCCCATCCGGATGAGCGCCTCGGCCGCGTCGGCACGCCAGGCGATGAAGCCCGGCGTGTCCATCTCCCACTCGCCCATGAGCTCGCCGCAGAAGCGGAAGTCGCGCAGCGCCGCCGCCGGATGGTCCACGGCCAGGTGGTAGCGCCCGCGGGCGTGCAGGTAGTGCAGCCCGAAGCGGGTGCTCAGCATGGCCTCCGGTACCGCGGTGTTGACCTGGGCGAGCGCCTGGTCGTACTGCCCCATGGCGGTGCCGGCCAGCATCAGGTTGGCCAGCGGCGAGCCCACGGTCACGCCCCAGCTGGCCGGCGGGATGAGCTCCAGCGCCAGGCGGGCCGACGAGGCCGCGGTCTCCAGATCGCCGCGCCGCATGGCGATCTCGGCGCGGATCGCGGTGAGCCGGGCCCGGCGGGCCGGCGCGCTGCGGGACTGCGCCTCCTCGATGAAGGCGTCGCACCACGGTGCCGCCTTGTCCGGCCAGCCGCCGTAGGTGAGCGCGAGCAGCGAGCTCTCCACCGTGTCCATGGACATCTCGTCCAGGCGGGAGCTGTGCAGGATCCGCTCCACCGTGGCCAGGGTGCGCTCGCGTGGACCGCGGGTGAGCACCGAGGTCAGGGCGTTGATCGCCTCCAGCCGCCGGCTCACCCGCACCGGTAACACGGCCTCCTTGTTGTGCTCGGTGGTCGCCCGGTTGACGTGGGCCAGCAACGGCGGCGCCGAGGCGCGCAGCCACAACCGGGTGCCGACGAGCTCGGCCACGGTCTGCGGCTCGGTGTCGCCGCTCTCCTTCAGGTGTTCGAGCACCTGGCAGGCGTCGTCCACCTTGCCGTGCCAGAGCAGCGCCCTGGCCAGGACGACCGCGTCGCTGCCGCGCAGCGTGCCGTTGTGCAGGGCGTCGGTCAGCTCGGCGATGTGCTCGGCCGGGGTGCTGGGGTTGATGCGCCACTCCGCGCGCATCAGGAGCGTGGCGATGGTGGTACGCCGCCGCTCGTCGGTGCAGCAGCGCCAGGCGAGCTTGAGACAGTCGACGGCCTCGTCCACGAACCCGTCGTCCAGCCGGTGCAGCGCCGCGGCCTCCAGCACGGGGACGGCCCACGGCAGGTCGGTGGCGTCGGCGCCGACCAGGTGCTCGGCTATCGTGACGTCGTCCGCGCCCTCCAGGTGCAGCAGCTCGGCGGCCCTGCGGTGCACGCTGCGCCGCATCTCGTCGCCCAGCTCGGCCAGCACCGTCTGCCTGGCGATCTCGGCCCTGTAGTGGCCGGACTCCAGCAGGCCGGCGGTCTCCAGCCAGCGGGTGGCCTGGGCCACCGTCGTGCCGTCCGCGTCGACCAGGCGTTGCAGGAGCGCCGGGTCGTCCAGCACCGCGAGCCAGCCGGCGACCTGCAGGAGCGCGGGGTCGGCCCGGTGCAGGCAGGACAGCACGGCCTCGCCGTAACGCTCGGCGGGGGCGCCGCCGCTCGTCCCGAAGTCCTCGATCAGGCCCCTGAGCAGGAGCGGGTTGCCGCCGCTCAGCGCGTACCAGTCCGGTGCCACGGCCTCGGCCGCCGCTTCCCCCAGGTGCTCGGCCGCCATGCTCACCACCGCGTCGTACGACAGCGGCGCCAGCCTCACGGCCGTGCAGTGCGGCTGGCGCAGCATCTCGGTGGCGAAGAAGCCGTGGGTGTGCGGCCGGTGGTCGGTCTGGCCGAACACCGCCATGAGCGGGGAGTATCTGGCCCTGCGGACCAGGTAGGACAGGCAGAGCAGCGAGGCCCTGTCGGCGAGGTGGACGTCGTCGACGATGATCACCAGCGGGTGGCGCTCGGCGAGCGAGAGCAGCACCGCGCACAACGAGTGGACGATCTGGGCGTCCACCTGTTCGAAGCTCTCCCCCTTGGCGGGGGAGACCAGCTGCGCGCCCTCTCGCAGCAGGTCCGCCGCGAGCGCGCGGACGTCCTCCTGCAGCGGCGCGTTCTGGAAGAGCTGGCCGAGCACGCCCAGCGGCAGGTCGCTCTCCGCGCGGGTGGCGGAGGCCACCAGCGGCAGCGCGCCGTGCTCCAGAGCCTGCTCGGCGAAGGCGTGCAGGAGCTCGCTCTTGCCCGTCGCAACGACTCCCGTCACCATTGCGACCCGGCCCTTGCCGCCCACGGCCTCGGTGAGGAGACCTTGCATGGAGGCCATGGCGGTGTCTCTTTCGTACAGCCCCATGATGGACACCCCTTTTAGAAAGGCAATTTCCGGCCGGAAGGGGTTCTGAGGTCCAAGGAGCCATTCAGCTCTTTTTTCGGCTTCGATTTCACGATCCGTCGGACTTGCCGCATGACCCTCAACCTCTTCCGTACCCGGTTATGGGTTGACGGTCCTCACGTTAGGTGTCAGTTCGGGGTGCCCACAATATGACTTATCCTTAATAACGCCCGCCGCTCCACACGGACCAACCGGTCTCCAACTTTCGGACCAAGGCGCGGTCCGAGTCATCTCAGCCGCCGCGCCGCATGGGTCCCGCCGGGCGGTCACCTCGGGCGGCACCAGGCCCCGGGCCACCGTCCGCGGCCCCGCGACCCAGGGCGGGCGAGGGGCCCGGCCGGCCCGGCGAACCGATTGAATCATTTATTACCGGTGGGTCACATTAGCGCGAGCAGCGCTAATGCGAGCCATGCTCATGTCGATCTCGGCCTTACCGACCGTGGCAGCTTCACATCTCACAAACAACCCCTATTAGACGGTGAGCACAAGATCGGCCCCGTCTCCCGGCCCCTGGAGCCCCCGCAGAGCCATCTCAACATAGGGCACCCTAAGTCACGAAATATTGACATTCCTACGTCGCAGGCGTTCCCACTGGTCACAGGGCTCGCGGGCCCGGACCGCAGGCCGCGACACATCGGGGCCTATGTTCATACAGTTGCCTACTCATCAGTGTTGACCCAAGATGTAAGCATTCGTGCATTTCCAAGGGGACATGGTGGGAGAAATTGCGCAAAGGGGCGAGCAAGATGCCACGGGGACGGCGAATCTTATCGAGGAGTGTCGAGCAGACATACTGAGCCGGTACGAGCAGGGACTGGCCTCGATCGGCAGCGTGCTGATCAGGGATCAGCACACGAAAGCCCAGGTCATGGCGAACGCGGGCGAGATCCTGACGGAGATGGCCGGCACGCTGCGGGCAGGCCGCCTGCTCGACGACGAGACGTCCCGTTTCCTGTCCTGGGACATCGGCGTGGCCAGAGCGTCCGCCGGTATCCACCCGAGAGAGTCCCTCCTGGCCGCGTCGGTCTTCTTCCGCGCCGCATTCACTACTCTTAGTCACCGACTTCAGGACGACACCCAGGCCGCCCGTCTGCTCAGGCTTGTGGTGACGGCTCTGGAACAGAGCATCTCCCTGCGCATCAGAGAGGCTTCGAGCAGCTACACCGGGTTCCTGCTGAACCAGGTGACCGAGGCCCAGATGGCCGAGCGCCGCCGGATCGCCAGGGAGTTACACGACCGCATCGGCCACAGCCTCAGCGTCGCCCAGCGCCAGCTGGAGCTGTCGAACCTCTACCGGCCGGCCGAGCCGGCCAAGGCGCTGGCCAAGCTGGAAATGGCGCAGCAGGCCATCCAGGAGACGATGTGCAGCCTGCGCCAGGTGACCTCCGACCTCCACCCCCCCGAGGGGAGGACCCTGGAGAAGGGACTGCTCGGCTACCTGGACGTGATCGGGACCGACGACGTACAGGTCGAGCTCGTCGTCAACGGCGACGAGAGCTGGGCGCCCCCGATCGTCAGCGAGGAGTGCCTGCTCATCCTGCGCGAAGCGGCCCGCAACGCGCTCACCCACGGAGACCCTTCGACCATCTTCATCAGGATCGACGTCGCGCCGCACGAGCTGATCGCCTCCGTGATCGACGACGGCTGCGGCTTCGACCCGAGCCGGCAGGCGCCCAAGGGCAGCCTCGGACTGTCCTCCATCCGGGAACGCACCCACCTGCTCGGCGGCACGGTCACCATCGCGAGCGAACCAGGCAAGGGGGCGAGGGTCGACCTCGCCGTGCCCATCCAGAGGCGACCCTATGATCAGGAGTGAGCAACCGACCACCGTGGCCATCGTGGACGACCACGCGCTCTTCCGCGAGGGCCTCAGAGAGATCCTCGAATCCCAGGAGGGGCTGGTCGTGGTGGGCGAGGCTGGCACCTCCAGCGGCGCGCTCAGCATGGTGGCCGACAAGAAGCCGGACATCCTCCTGCTCGACGTGGAGATCCCCGGCGACTCCGCCACCGACACCGTGACCCGCCTGCGCAGCCAGTCACCGAACACGCAGATCATCATCCTGAGCATGTACGACGGACCGCAGCTGCTGCACCGGCTCCTGGCCGCCGGCATCCGCGGATACCTGCTGAAGAGCGTCCACTGGCACGAGCTGGTGTCGGCCATCCGGAGCGTGCACGACGAGCCGGAACGGGTCGTGCTCGCCGTCTCCCGCGAGAGCCTCGCCCAGATGGAGAGCTCACCGTCCGAGGTGCTGACGAGCAAGGAGCGGGAGGTCCTCGAGCTGGCCGCGCAGGCGCTCAGCAACCGGCAGATCGCCGCCCGCATCAACACCACGGAAGCCACGGTGAAGCGCCACCTGCGCAACATCTTCGTCAAGCTCGGGGCCGCCTCGCGCATCGACGCCGTCAACCGGGCGATCGACGCCTCACTGATCACACCATCACGGACACGATCCGACAATTAGCCATATACATGAATAAATCGGACCCCCTTCCCGGGGTAGGTTCACCCCGCAACCGTCTCCGGAGAGCCCGAGAACAAGCGCCCGAACATTTTCTTCCGCGAAGGCCCTGCCTAGCGTGGAATTGTGAACACCAATGCATTCATCGGGAGCATCCTCCCGCCGTGGGTGGTGGCGGTCGACACGTTCGACGACCACGACGCGGTGCTCTTCCCTGGGGAAGAAGAGGTGATCAGCCGATCGGTGGAGAGCCGGCGCAAGGAGTTCGCCACGGCACGCATGTGCGCCAGGACCGCGATGGGGCTGCTCGGCCTGCCCGAGCAGCCCCTCCTGCCGGGCGTGCGCGGTGAGCCTCAGTGGCCGAAGGGCTTCGTGGGCAGCATCACCCACTGCGCCGGTTACCGCGGCGCCGTCGTCAGCCCCGGCGCCGACACCATCACCATCGGCATCGACGCCGAGCCCAACCAGCCGCTGTCGTACGGCGTCCTGGAGGCGGTCTCCCTGGCGGAGGAGCGCAAGTCGCTGAGCGCACTGGCCGCCGACTACCCGGACGTCGCATGGGACCGCCTGCTGTTCTCGGCGAAGGAGTCGGTCTACAAGGCCTGGTTCCCGCTGGCGAAGCGGTGGCTCGACTTCGAGGACGCGATCCTCACCTTCAACCCGGTGCAGGGCACGTTCTCCGCCCGGCTCCTGGTGACCGGGCCGCACGTGGAGGGCCGGCAGCTGACGGGCTTCTCCGGCACGTGGAAGGCCCAGGACGGGCTCATCGTCACCGCCATCGTCAAGGCCACCGGCTCCGCCACCCGCCGCCGCCCGGCACTCAGGCGCCCCGCCGCCCAGCCCGCCAAGGTCTGACCCGGCCGGACGGCGCGGCCCCCACCGGCCGCGTCCGACTCCGCGTCTCCGGCCGCGTCTCCGTCCGGGCACGGCGACGGCGCGCCACACGCGCCCCCTCCCGGCGCGCCGCGCCACACGCACCCGCTCCTCCTTGCGCCCGCCGGCATGCGGCCGCCCCTCCCCGCGAACCGCAAGGCGGTGAACGGCTCCCGCTCCCAGTGACGACGCGCGAGGGCCCGCCGACGCGAAAGCCCGGCACAGCGGCCGGGCATGCGACTGACGGTGGCGTTCGGACGACCCGCCACCGTCACGAGGTTCGAAGTCAGCTGTCCCTGGCCGTCCAGCGGAACGTCTTCAGGCACAGCAGCAGCGCGCCGACGCACCAGGCGGCGAGCACGATGGCGGTCAGCGGGTGCTGCCACGAGCCGGAGGGCTCCAGGGCCGCCGCGTGTTCGGGCAGGAAGACCGAGCGCATGCCCTGGGTGATCCACTTGAGCGGGAACAGCGACGCGAAGAACTGGAGAATGCCCGGCACGTCGGAGAAGGGCATGAAGACGCCGGAGCAGAACTGCACGATGAGGAAGGGCAGCGTGATCACCGCGTTGGCCCCGCGCGTCGACTTCGGCAGGCTGCCGGCCGCGATGCCCAGGAGCGCGCAGGCCGTACCGCCGAGAAGGAGCACCCAGGTGAATGTCAGCCACCGGTCGAGAGAGGTGGGTACCTGGATGCCGAACAGCAGTGCTCCCACCGTGACCAATATGGCGACCTCGGCGATCATGCACACCAGGACCTGGATGACCTTCCCGCCGAAATACGCCATCCGCGGCAGCGGCATGCCGTAGAGCCTCTTCAGCGTTCCGTCATGGCGTTCCAGCGCGATGTTGATGCCCAGGTTCTGGAAGGACGTGCCCATCACGCCGGCGCCGATCATGCCCGCCGTGAGGATCTGGGCGCCTGTGATCCCGGCGATGGCCGGCTTGTTGATCTGCATCGCGCCCAGCAGCATCAGCATGATCGCCGGGAGCGAGAAGATGACGATGAACTGGCTCTTGGTGCGGAAGAAGCTCCTGAGCTCCAGCCCGCCGCGCTTGAGCGCCAGGCTCCAGGCGCTGGGCAGGCTCACCGAGCTCGCGGCGGGGATGCGGGTCGTCGGTCTCGACATCGTGGTGGTCACGGCTGGTCTCCGATCAGGCCGAGGTAGATGTCTTCGAGGGTCGGCCGGGTCACGGCCAGCTCCGGGATCTCCCCCTCGAACTGGCGGCCCAGCTCGGCGACCACCTGCGTGGGCGTCGCCGTCTTCACGCTGCGCTCCCCGTCCGGGCCGGTCCAGCTGACGGTGGCCATCGCCTGCGCGCGGCCGGCCAGCGTGGACGGCTCCCCCAGCGCGACGACCTTGCCCCCCACGATCACTCCCACCCGGTCGGCCAGCGCCTCGGCCTCGTCCAGGTAGTGGGTGGTCAGCAGGATGGTGGTGCCCTCGTCGGCCAGCTGCGAGATCAGGTCCCAGAACTGGCGGCGGGCCACGGGGTCGAACCCCGTGGTGGGCTCGTCCAGGAAGACCAGCTCGGGATTGCCCACGACGCCGAGCGCCACGTCGACCCTGCGCCGCTGGCCGCCGGACAGGTGGCGGGTGCGGACGTCGGCCTTGCCGGTGAGCCCTACAAGCTCGATCACGTGGTCGGGGTCGCGCGGGCTCGGGTAGTAGGTCGCGTAGTGGTGCACCATCTCCCGGACGGTCATCTCCGCGGCGTCGGTGGCCGACTGCAGCACGATGCCGAGTCTGGCGCGCCAGGACCTGCCCGCCTGGCCGGGGTCCTCGCCGAGCACGTCGACGTCGCCGGCGTCGCGGCGGCGGTGCCCTTCGAGGATCTCCACAGTGGTCGTCTTGCCTGCGCCGTTGGGGCCGAGGAGCGCGAACACCTCACCCCTGGCGATGTCCAGGTCGACGCCGTCTATGGCGACCACGTCGCCATATCGCTTGCGCAGCTCACGTACGCGCACCGCTGTATCGCTCATACCCATCAGGGTTGGGGATCGGCTCCGCCGCCGACACCCCTATTTAGGGTTTCACCTGGTCATACGTCTAAGCCGCAGGTCGGACCCCAAATCAAGGAGCTGACCCCCTATCAACCGTTCGGAGGATGTCGGAAGTCTCGGCCACCGATGATTCTGTAAACATGACAGTCATCGAAATCGAGGGTATGAGTAAGAGCTACCGAGGCAAGCAGGTTCTCGAGAGCGTATCCCTGAAGGTGGAAAAGGGCGAGATCTTCGGGATCGCCGGCCCCAACGGAGCGGGCAAGACCACGACCGTGGAGTGCATGGCGGGCCTGCGGCAGCGCGACGGCGGTGTGCTGCGCGTGCTGGGCCTCGACCCGCAGACCGACCGGCGCCGGCTCCTTCCGCGCATCGGCGTTCAGCTGCAGGAGGCGGCCCTGCCGGACGCGCTCAAGGTGGGCGAGGCGCTGAAGATGTATGCCTCTTTCTACGACAAGCCCGCCGACTGGAGGGCCCTCATGGACGAGTGGGGGCTGACCGAGCGGCAGCGCTCCAGCTTCCGGAGCCTGTCGGGCGGCTGGAAGCAGCGCCTGTTCATCGCGCTGGCCCTGGTCGGCAACCCGGAGGTCGTCTTCCTCGACGAGCTCACCACCGGCCTGGACCCCTCCGCGCGCCGCATGACGTGGGGCCTGGTCCGCGAGATCCGCGACCGCGGGGTGACCGTCGTGCTGGTCACCCACTTCATGGACGAGGCCCAGGCGCTGTGCGACCGCATGGCCATCATCGACCAGGGCCGCGTCATCACCCACGGCACCCCGGGCGAGCTGAAGGCCCAGGGCCGTACCGAATCGCTCGAGGACGCGTACTTCGCTCTGACGGGAGGGCAGGCGGCATGAGAGGCATCACTCAGGTCATCGCGGTCGAGCTCAAGCTGATCGCACGGGACCCGATGTCGGCGTTCTTCGCGCTGGCCTTCCCCGCGATCATGCTCTGGGTCAAGCTGCGCAACGGCGGCTCCCTGCCCAGCGGGCTGTCGCTGGCGGACGCCAACGTGCCGATGCTGACCACCTTCGTCATCGGCATGGCCGCGCTGGTCATCCTGCCGGCCACGGTCGCCCAGTACCGGGAGCGCCTGGTGCTGAAGCGGCTGCGGGCCACGCCGGCCTCGCCCGGCATGCTGTTCGGCGCCCAGTGGGTCGCTCACATGCTGCTGGCCGTGTTCGGCACGGCGCTGCTGGTGGCCATCGGCTTCTTCGTCTACGGCGCCTCGGCCCCCGCCAACGTGGGCGGCGTGGTCGTGGCGTGGCTCCTCGCCGCGCTCAGCCTCAGCGCCATCGGCTTCCTGCTCGGCGCCGTGGTGCCCTCCGGCCGCGGCGCGACCGTGATCGGGCTGAGCCTGTTCTTCCCGATGGTCTTCATCTCCGGCGCCATCATCCCCCGCGAGAGCATGGGCGGCTCGATGCGGGCGATCGGTGACCTGACCCCGATGGCACCCGCCGTCCAGGCCATCCGCGCCGGCTGGGAGGGCAGCGCGATGTCCCCGATCTCGCTGGCCGTCATGCTCGCGATCTGCCTCGTCGCCGGCGGTGTCGCCATCAAGGCCTTCCGGTGGTGAGCAGAGTCGACCGTGAAGGGCCGGGGCCGGTGGTCACCTCCACCGGCCCCGGCCCTTCACGATGGGACCGGGTCTGGCCCTACCTGCCTTACCTGTTCATCCTGCTCCCGGCCGGTTTCTCCCTGCTGCAGAGCTGGCGGGCGGACACGCTGGTCCTGGCGCTGTTCGCGATGGCCTGGCACTGGTTCATGGTCGGCGCGCACCCGGAGTGGATCAGGCATCACCTCGTCGCGCTCGTCTACTTCGCCGTCCTGCTCGCCGCCATCGGGGCGCTGGTCAGCATCGACTCGGTGTTCACGGTGGCCGGTCCGGCGGTGTTCATCCAGTCCTTCGCGCTGCTGCCCCGCTGGTGGGCCTACGCCGGGGTGGCCGCGACCGCGGGGGTGCTGGTCTCGATGCGGCCGGAGGCCGGGCGGAGCCCGGGCCAGATGCTCTTCTCGTTCCTGGTGGCCGCGCTGGTCGCCTCCGCGGTCGGCCTGGTCGTCCAGACCATCTCCGACCAGAACGAGAGCCGCAGGGTGATGATCGCACAGCTCCAGGAGACCGGCGCGAGGCTGGCCGCCCTCGCCGCGGAGAACGCGAACCTGCAGTCCCAGCTGCTGACCAGGGCCCGCGAGGCCGGGGTGCTCGGGGAGCGGCAGCGGCTGGCCAGGGAGATCCACGACACGATCGCGCAGGGCCTGACCGCCATCGTCACCCAGGTGGAGGCCGCCGAGGAGGCGCTCGACGACGTCAAGGCGGCTCGTGCCCGCCTTGACACGGTTCGCACGCTGGCCAGGGACAGCCTGAAGGAGGCCCGCAGGTCGGTGCAGGCCCTGCGTCCCGCGCCGCTGGCCGAGTCGCAGCTGCCGGCCGCGCTCCAGGACGTCTCCGGCAAGTGGTCGCAGGCCAGCGGGGTGCTCTCGTCCCTGGAGGTCACGGGCGACGCCCGGCCGCTGCACGCGGAGGTGGAGATCACCCTGCTGCGGGTGGCGCAGGAGGCGCTGGCGAATGTCGCCAAGCACGCTTCCGCCGGACGAGTTGCCCTCACTCTGTCGTACATGGAAGATGTCGTGGTGCTGGACGTACGCGACGACGGAGCCGGTTTCGTCCCCGAGCCACCGGGCCTGCCGGCCGCGCCCGCCTCCGAGACGGGCGGTTTCGGCCTCCTGTCCATGCGCCAGCGCGTGACCAGGCTGGCGGGCGACTTCCAGATCGAGTCGGCCCCCGGCGAGGGCACCGGCATCTCCGCCACCGTCCCCGCCATCCCCGCCGAGCCGGGCCTCGAGCCATCCGACCGATCCAGAAACGCCGGGTGAGACATGCCGATTCGGCTGATCATCGTGGACGATCACCCGGTCGTCCGCGACGGGCTGCGCGGGATCTTCACCGACGACGAGTTCGAGGTGGTCGGTGAGGCGGGGGACGGGTTCGAGGCGCTGGCCGTGGTGGAGCGCACCAATCCCGACGTCGTCCTCACCGACCTGCGCATGCCGCGGATGAAGGGCGCGGAGCTCATCCGCCGGCTGCGCGAGCAGGCGCCCGACGTCCGCGTGCTCGTGCTGACCACGTTCGACGACGACGTGGACGTGCTGCCGGCCATCGAGGAGGGGGCGACCGGCTACCTGCTCAAGGACACCCCGCGCGCCGAGCTGCGCCGCGCCGTGCAGGCGGCGGCGCGCGGCGAGACCGTGCTGTCCCCCTCCGTGGCCGGCGTGCTGACGCAGAAGCTGCGCGCGCCGCGCCAGCAGCCTCTCAGCCGCCGCGAGCTGGAGGTCCTGTCGCTCATCTCCCGGGGCGCCACCAACCGCGACGTGGCCAAGCGGCTGTTCATCACCGAGGCCACCGTGAAGACGCACCTGCTGCACATCTTCGCCAAGCTCGAGGTCAACGACCGTGCGGCCGCCGTCGCCGCCGCCTACGAGACGGGCCTGCTCAGGCCGGGCGCCGACAGCTGATTAAGGGCGCCTAGGGGTGTGCCGCCCCCGCGGGGGCTTCGTACCGTGGAACAGGCGGCCGTTCCATCTCTACCGAGGGCACCTTTCCCGCCCCGAGCGCGACGAGTCAAGCGGTGTGTCAAATATGGCCACCGCATTTCCTTTTTCCCCTGCTGAATTCTTTCCGCGTGCCGCCGAATCGGTTCCTGGAGATCGTCCGGAAGGATTTGGAGATGAGCTCATGAACACGCTTGCCCTGGCCGACCCGAGGGCCGAGCTGGAGATCGTCGGCGGCAAGGGGGAATCCCTGGCGCGCCTGGCCAGGGCCCGGCTGCCGGTGCCGGCGGGTTTCCACGTCACCACCGGCGCCTACCGCGACTTCGTTTCCCGCCACGGTCTGAGCGAGGCGATCCTGTCCGGGGACGCCGGGGAGATCCAGGCGCTGTTCGCCGGGCGCGAGATCCCGCCGGAGATCGCCGAGGACATCCTGGCCGCGTACGCCACGCTGGGCGAGGACGCCGCGGTGGCCGTCCGGTCGTCGGCGACCGCGGAGGACCTGCCGGGGATGTCGTTCGCCGGGCAGCAGGACAGCTATCTCAACATCCGCGGCGCCGCACAGGTCCTGGACGCGGTCAAGCGCTGCTGGGCCTCGCTCTGGACCGACCGGGCGATCGCCTACCGCGACCGCCACGACATCCCGCGGGACCAGGTGGCCATCGCTGTCGTCGTCCAGGAGCTGGTGCCCGCCGACGCGGCGGGCGTGCTGTTCACCGAGGACCGGGTCTCCCCCCACGACCGGCTGACCATCAACGCCGCCTGGGGTCTGGGCGAGGCGGTCGTCGGCGGCCTCGTCACGCCCGACACGATCACCATCGACCGCGCCGGCCTCACGGTCGTCGAGGAGCGCATCGCGTCCAAGGCCGTCATGACCGTACGCACCCAGGACGGCACCCGGGAGGAGCCCGTCCCGCCCGCCAGGCGCGACGAGCCGGTCCTGACCTCGGCGCAGGCGACGCGGCTGGCCGAGCTGGGCCTGGCCATCGAGGAGCTGTACGGCCGCGCGATGGACATCGAGTGGGCCCTGCACGACGGGCGCCCGCACATCCTGCAGGCCAGGCCGATCACCGGCCAGCGCGAGGTGTGGAACGACTCGCTCAAGGGCGACTACCTGTGGACCAACGGCAACCTGGGCGAGGCCATCCCCAGCGTCATGACGCCGTGCACCTGGTCGCTCGTGCAGGCGTTCATCTCCGAGATCATGATCGTCGGCGACCTCGGCGGCCACCCCATCTGCGGGAACATCGGCGGCCGCGTCTACATGAACATGAGCCTGACCGCCTCCCTCGGCAGGGCGCTCGGCATGACCAAGAAGATCAAGGACGCGCAGGAGCCGGTCTACGGCAGGCTGCCCGAGGGCGTGCAGACGCCGCTGCTGCCGATGTCGCGCTGGCAGACCCTCAGGGCGGCCCGGCCGATGCTGGGCGGCCGCCGCGAGATCCAGAAGCTCGTGGAGCGGATCCCCGAGTACATAGCGGACGCCCCCCGCCGCACGGAGGAGCTCCGCGCCATGATCGCCGAGAGCGACGACCTGGTGGCGCTCTGGCAGAGCGAGATCGAGCCCAGGTTCGACGAGTGCAACCGCATGCTGGCCGCCGCCGCCCGCCAGGACGCCGGCTCGCTGGTCTACCTCGGCGCCCGGCTGACGAAGCTGGTCGGAGAGGCGGACGCCACCGTGCTGATGTCCGGCATCCAGGCCCGGGACGGCCGGCTGGAGAGCCTCGGCCCGCTGCTCGGGCTGGCCCGGCTCAAGCGCGGCGAGATCTCCCGCGAGGAGTACGTCCGCAGGTACGGGCACCGCTGCCCCGACGAGTTCGAGGTCTCGGCCGCCCGGCCGGTGGAGGACCCGGCGTGGATCGACGAGCAGCTCGCCGGCCTCACGGTCGACCCCACCGCGCTGCTCGAACGCCAGGAGGCGGCGAGCGCGGCGGCCTGGCGGCGCTTCCGCGAGCGTCACCCGAGGCAGGCCGAGAAGTTCCGCCGCCAGATCGACCGCTGGGAGGCGATCGTCCGCTCCCGCGAGGAGACGCGGTCGGAGATGATGCGCGGGTTCTGGATGGTGCGCGACTTCGTCCTGCGTGCCGGCGAGGTGAGCGGTCAGGGCGACGATCTGTTCTTCCTGACGATCGAGGAGATCCTGGGCGTGCTGCGCGGCTGGAACCGGCCGCTGTCGTACGTCGCCAGGAGGCGGGCCACGTACGAGCTGTACCAGGCGCTGCCGCCGTACCCGGGCGTCATCCGCGGCCGGTTCGACCCCGAGCGGTGGGCCGCGGACCCGCACCGGCGCGGCGACGTGTTCGACGCCGAGGCCACGGCGGCGCCCCCGTCGCAGACCATCAGCGGCTTCCCCGGCGCGGCCGGCGTGGTCGAGGGGACCGCCCGGGTGCTGGCGTCGGTGGCGGAGGGCGACCGGCTGGGCGAGGGCGAGATCCTCGTGACGACGGTGACGAACGTGGGCTGGACGCTGCTCTTCCCGCGTGCGGCGGCCGTCGTCACCGACGTCGGCGCTCCCCTGTCGCACGCCGCGATCGTCGCCCGCGAGCTGGGGATCCCCGCCGTGGTCGGGACCAGGAACGCCACGATGCTGGTGCGGGACGGTGACCGGATCCGCGTCGACGGCAGCAAGGGCAGCGTCGAGGTGATCGGCGAGTCGGCGCGGGCGCTCGTGCTGAGCTGAGGTCATGTAAAAGGCGCCGGGCTCTCCACGAGCCCGGCGCCTTCCGTTCTTCAGCGGGTGGCGGTGAGCAGCCGCATCCCGAGCGGCAGGTCGAGCAGCCTGCCCGGGGTCAGGTCGGCCTCCGTCAGGAGCGCGCGGTACTCCGCCTCGGTGCGCTCCCGTCCCCCGGTCATCACCATCATGTGCAGGTCGAACGCCAGCGGCAGGTACGAGTCCTGCCCGACGACGCGTTCGACGATCAGCAGCTCGGCCCCCGGCTCCATCGCCTTGGCGCAGTTGGCCAGCAGGACGGCGCAGCGCTCGTCGTCCCAGTCGTGCAGGACGCGCGAGAGCACGTAGACGTCGCCGCCCTCCGGCACGGAGTCGAACAGGTCGCCGCCGACCAGCTCGCACCTGTCCAGCACCCCCATCCGCGACAGGTGCGCGGGCGCGGCCTCGACCACCTCCGGCACGTCGAACAGCACGCCGCGCGCCGCGGGGCTGCTCCGCAGAACCGTGGCCAGGAGGGCGCCGGTGCCGCCGGCCAGGTCGACCACCCGGCGGGCGCCGGAGAAGTCGTAGGCGTCGGGGACACCGCGGAAGAACGAGGCGCCCGCCGCCATCCCGGCGTTGAAGACGGCCGCCTTGCCCGGGTCGCCGGCCAGGTGCGCGAAGACGGGCTCGCCGTGGACGTGCTCGAACGCCGGCTCCCCGGTGCGGACCGCGTGTGCCAGGCCGTCCCAGGCGGAGGCGAAATAGTCCTCGCCGTAGAGGGTGGCCAGCGGGCCCAGCGCGTCGCCGCGCAGCTGCGCCCCCATCGGGGTCAGCCCGTACCTGTCGTCGCCGTCGGCGTCGGCCAGGCCCACGCCCGCGAGCAGCCGTAACAGGCGGTGCAGCGCGCCGGGGTGCGCGCCGACCTCCTCGGCGATCTCCTCGGGGGCCAGGCGCCGCCCGTCCAGCACGTCCGGGACGCCCAGGCGCACCGCGGCGAAGGTCGCCTGCGCCACCCATCCTCCGGTGAGGATGCGCATCAGATCCTGCTCCATCGAATCCTTCCTCAGGGTGTGGACGGCCACGCGGTGGCGACGGCGCGGGACACCTCGGCGATCACGTCGCCCTGCCGCGGCACCAGGTAGAAGTGGTCGCCCTCCATCACGCGGAGGGCGAATCGGTCGTTCGTGAGCTCGCCCCATCGCGCCGCCTGCCCGGCGGTCACCTCGGGGTCGTCGCTCCCGAGCAGCGCGGTGACGGGGCAGGCGAGCACGCCGCCCGGCCGGTGCCGGTAGGTCTCGTCGAGCCGGTAGTCGTTGCGTACGGCGGGCAGGGCCAGCTCGCGGATGTCCGGATCGTCCATGAGCTCCCGTTCCACGCCGCCGAGCCGGACCAGCTCGTCCACAAGCTCGTCGTCGGAGCGGGCGTGCGTGTCGCCGGGGCGGTGCTCGTGGGGGGCGTGCCGGCCGGAGGCGAACAGGTGCGTCACGCCCCTGCCCCTGGCCTCCAGCGCGCGGGCCACCTCGTACGCGATCAGCGCCCCCATGCTGTGCCCGAACAGCGCGACCGGCCGGTCGAGCAGCGGCGCCATGGCGTCGGTGACGAGCTTGGCGAGGTGGACGGCGTCGTCCACGAGCGGGGCGGCGCGGTGATCGCCGTGTCCGGGATACTGCACGGCGCGTACCTCGATGGAGTGCGGCGCGTCCCCGTGCCAGCTCCGGTAGAAGCTCGCGGAGCCGCCCGCGTGCGGGAAGCAGAACAGCCGCAGCCCGGCGTACGGCTTGGGCCGGTAACAGTGGAACCAGTTCATGTGAGCTCCGCGGCGGACAGGGGGCGTGGTGCCGTCTGGACCAGCAGCTCGGGCCGGCCGATCGCGGCGGTGGCGTCGAGCCAGAGGCGGCTGAGCGTCAGGTGGTACTGGCCCTGGCGCAGCGGGTCCCGCCCTTCCTCGGCGTCCTGGCGCAGCTCCGACAGCGCCCGCCGGACGCCGTCGGGCCACACGGACGTGACGATGTCGTGGAAGGTGGGCGCGTGCGCCGGGCCGATGGTGCTGGCGCTGGGCAGGCGCAGGTGGTCCGCGCCGGTGTCGAAGCGGTCGTCGGCGTCGCGGCCGACGTACATGCGGGGGCTCCACACGAGCGGGCCGTGCGTGTTGACGAGGGTGAGGCTGCCGCCCTCCGTCCCCACCGTGACGCGGTGGAGCAGGTGCAGGTGGGCGTCGGGGTCGTTGGGCGCGATCTGGTTCTGCACCCGGAGGGTCAGCGGCACGCCGCCGACGGTTCCGGTGAGGCAGGTGAAGGGCGTGCCGGGGGCCGGGGCGGTGAACGTCCACGGGCGTAACGCGCCCAGGGCGCGGCCGAGGATGTCGAACAGGGCGTAGGCGACGTGGACGCTGCACGCGGCGTCCACGTAGAGGGGCCGCTGGAGCTCGAACAGGCGGCGGGCGGTCTCGATGAACCGGCGTACCGGGTCGAGGTGGACGTACAGGGTGTTCACGTGGTGCACGGCGGAGGCGGCCCGGGCGGTGCGCAGGCAGCGGGCCAGCTCGTCGGCGTGCAGCGGATGCTCCTGCAGCACGTGCACGCCGCGGGCCAGCAGGGCGCCGGCCAGCTCGCTGCCCTCTCCCCCGACGACTCCCGACCGTACGACCACGCAGGCCAGGTCGGCGAGCTCGGGCACCTGGTCGGGGTCCGTGAGCAGCGGGACCCCGTACTCCTGGGCGTACGCGGCCGATCGGGCACTGCCGCGGGCGAGGACGCCGGTCAGCTCGAAGGGGCCGTCCCGCAGCGCGGAGAGGTAGACCTGGCCGAACTTCGTCCCGCACACCACCACCCGCTTCACAGCGCGCCCTCCTCGAACACCGGCGCGACCAGGTCGATCGGCGCCACCGCCTCGGTGATCTCGATCTTCGCCACGGGCTCCAGGTCGGCCAGCACCCGGGCCGGGTCGAGCACGGCGTCGGCGTGATGGAGCCCCGCTGGGACCTCGCCGCGCAGCACCGCCCTGGCCGCGTGGGCGGCGACCGCGGCGGTGAGCGCGTAGGAGTCGCGGGTGCGCAGCGCCAGGGTGCGGGTGCCGTGCGGGCCGCTGAGCTGGAAGAGCAGGACGTAGTACGGGGTGCGCCCGGCCAGTTCGAGCTCGGCGGCGCGGGTCAGGTCGGCGGCCTGGCCGGCGGTGCTCGCGGCGGCGAGGACACCGTCGCCGGTGATGACGTTGTACCAGCGGGCCTCGGCCAGGCCGAGCTCCCTGGCCACCCGCTCGGCCTCGGCGCTCAGGTAGGGGTAGGCGGTGACCGGTCCGGGGAAGTAGGGGAGCTGGACGTCGTGGACGGGGGTCAGGGCACGGGCGACCCTGGCGCCGTCCCGCCACGCGGCCAGCGCGGCGCCCTGCTCCTCCTGGCCGGCCAGCAGGAAGTCACCGGCGGCGGCGGGGGTGAGCCGGTCCAGCCCGCCGGTGTAGACGTCCAGCCGGAGCCCGACGTTCGGGGAGGCGAGGGCGGCGGCCAGGTGGCGGGGCACGAGGCCGGTGAGGCCGGGGAGCATTCCCGCCGACAGCACCGCCGTACGTCCCTGCATGCCCGTGCCTGTGCCCGTGCCCGTGGCGGTCGGTCCGTCGAAGGCGGTGGCGTCACCGGCGGCGTCCACGTAGTCGGCCCCGGCGGCGAACGCGGCCCGCGCCACCCGGTCCCGCAGGAGGTAGGAGGGGCCCGCGCAGTTCACGACGAGCCGGCAGCCCGCGCAGAACCGGGCGAGCTCGGCCGCGTCGAGCGCGTCCACCTGCCACGCCTCACCGTGCCCGTCCAGCTCCGCGTCGACGAAGCGCCGGGCCGCCGCCCCGTCCCGCCCGCCCACGCGCAGCCCCGGGTGGCCGGCGAGCAGGCGGGCCGCGGTGCCGCCGACCGCGCCGTACCCGCCGAGTACGCCGATCACGCGGTCACCCCGGTCACCTCGGTCACCAGTTTCGCCACGCCGGCCGCGTACGGTCCGCTGAGGCAGCTGAAGTGGTCGCCCTCGATGTCGAGCGCGGTGAGCCGGCCCAGGCAGAGGTTCTGCCAGAAGTCCGTCATGTCGTCCTGCAGGGTCGGCACGAGGTTGGTGACGCCGCGCTGGCGGAGGAACGTGATGTCGCCCGCGTACGGCTCCGGGTCGTAGTGGGTGACGGCCGTGAAGCTCTGCCGGAAGACCCGGTAGGCCAGGTCCACCCGCTCCTGCGGATGGCCGAGGGCGCGGGCGACGGCGGCCAGCCGGTCCGGGGGCGAGGTGGCGGCCAGTTCGGCGAAGTGGCGGCCGATCCGCGCGAGGCCGGGATCCGCGCTGCCGGCGAGCGCGGCCAGGCTGCCCTCGCGCACGTGTCCGGGCGACGACTCCAGCACGACGCGCAGGGCCCGGGCGAGGTCTCCGCCGGGGTAGCCGAGCCGCGCCGGGTCCAGGCCGCAGGCCTGGGCGAAGCCGTACTCCAGCATGAGCTCGTCGCTGATCCGGTAGGGGAAGCGGGAGCTGCTGATGACGGTGAGCCCGTCGACGACCGCGCCGCCCTCGGTGAGGCGGCGGGCGACCTCGGTGGCGATGAGGCCGCCCATGCAGTAGCCCACGATGTGGTAGCCGGGCGCGCCCTCCTCCAGCAGGAGCCGCGCGTACGATCCGGCCAGCGATTCGACCGCTTGCGCGGGGTCCAGCTCCAGGTAGCGCTCCGCGTCGTTGATCACCAGGCCGAGCAGCGGCGCCCCGGAGAGCTCGGGGACGAGCGCCCGGTACGGGGTCAGGGTGCCGGTGCCGTCGTGAAGCAGCACCCGCACCGGACCGTCGCCCCCATCACCTGACAGGCGTACCAGCGGGCTGGCGGGCGTTCTCGGCAGCCCCTGCTCGCGGTCGTCGCGGGCCTGGCGGAGGTGGGCGGCCAGCGCGGCGACGGTCGGCTGGTTGACGAGCTGGCGTACCAGGCTGTCCCAGTAGAAGCCGCTCGCCTCCGCCAGCTCCTCGCGCACCCGCCCGGCCAGGCGGGTGACCAGCAGGGAGTCGCCGCCCAGGGCGAAGAAGTCCTGGTCCCGGTAGACGCGCGGGAGCCCGAGCAGCTCGGCCCAGAGGGCGGCCAGCCGCCGTTCGAGGTCGTCGCGCGGCTCCTCGCCGCCGGTCGCGCTCTCTCCGGCCGTGCTCGGCAGGAGGGCACGCAGCCGCGCCCGGTCGATCTTGCCGTTGTCCGTCAGCGGCAGCTCGTCGACCACCTGGACGTGGGCCGGGAGCATGTAGTCGGGCAGCCGCTCGGCGAGGAACGCCCGCAGCTCCGCCAGGTCGATCCGCTCCCGGTCGTCGGGGAAGCGGGCCGCGAACACGCACTGCCCGAGGGACGCCAGCGGGTCGCCCGGCCCGGGCAGGCAGGCGAGCGTACGGGCGCCTGCCCCGCGCAGCAGGTCGAGCCACTCGTCGCGGGTGACGAACGTCCGGTCGCGGCCCTGCCGCACGTCGGCGTAGTCGTGCGGGTTCATCAGGAACTCCATCGAACTCATGATCTGGACGTGCTCGCGGGTGGTCTCGATGAACACCAGCCACCCGCCGGGCACCAGCAGCTCGCGGAACCTGGCCAGCACGGCGGCGGCGTCGTGGGAGTTGTGCAGGACGTTGGCGCAGAGGATGACCTCGAAGGAGTTCGGCTCGTAGCCCTGGGCGCGGTAGTCGGCGTTGATGTCGAACAGGCCGTAGCGCACCCACGGGTGGTCGGCGAACCGTTCGGCGGCCTGGGTGAGGAAGAACCGCGACAGGTCGGTGAAGACGTACTCGACCTGGTGTCCGGCCAGCTCCGGGATCAGCTCGGCGCTGGTGCCGCCCACGCCCGCGCCCGCTTCCAGGACGCGCAGCGGCCCGCCGGTGTGGTGCTCGGCCACGCGGCCGACCACCGCGCGCACGATGCGGTTGACGTACCTGCTGAGCACGTTGTCCTTGTACGCGCCCTCGGCCGTCCCCATGTCGCCCTCGGGGAACAGCAGCTCGCGGGCGTCGAGCTCGCCGCGCATCAGCTCGGGCAGGTGCGTGGTGCTGACCCGCAGGAACCCGATCAGCTCGGCCCCGTAGTCGAGCCCCTCGGTCAGGCTTTCGACCTGGCGCCACAGCGGCTCCACGCCGGTGTCGCCGCGCAGGTTCCGGTACCGCCCGTCGGGGTCGCGGTCGAGCCGTCCGCGCTCGTGCAGCGCGGCGAGCCAGCGGCGGACGAGCCGGTGGTGGTCCGGCGCGACCCGCGCGGCGGTCAGGATCTCCTCGAGGCCGTGGCCGTCCTCGGTGGTGAACAGGCCGCCCGTACGGAGCGCCGCCGCCATGGAAGCGAGCGCGATCTCGTCGAGCGTCTCGGCCACCGCCACGACGCGCGCCAGATCGACACCCTCCAGCGCCGCGCCCGCCGCCATTTCGGCCGCACCCGCGACATCCGGCGTGTCGCCTGCTCCGGTCTGCTCGGCCGGCGCGCCGTCGTCCTCGCGTGCGGCGGGCTGGGCGAAGGCGATGTCGTCCTCGCGTGCGGCGGGCTGGGCGAAGGCGATCAGGCGGCGTTCCAGCGCGCGGTCGCCGTCCACGATCACGGTCCCGGCCGCGACCGCGGGGTGTGCCTGCAGCGCGGTCTCCACCTCGGCCAGCTCGATCCGATGGCCACGGATCTTGACCTGGGAGTCCTCCCTGCCGAGGAACTCGATGTTGCCGTCGGGCCGGTAGCGGCCGAGGTCGCCGGTCCGGTAGAGGCGCTCGCCGCCGTGCCGTACGAAGCGCTCGGCGGTCCTGCCCTCATCGCCGAGGTAGCCGATCGCCACGCCGGCGCCGCCGATGTACAGCTCACCCGGCACCCAGTCGGGGCAGGGTCGCATGGCGGCGTCGAGCACGTGGAAGGTCTGGTTGGCCAGCGGCTTGCCGTACGGGACGCTCGCCCAGCCGGGCAGCGGGTCACCGACGGAGTGGTAGATGGACCAGATCGCGGCCTCCGTGGCCCCGCCCAGGCTGATCACGTCCAGTCCCGGCACGCGGCGGCGGATCTGGCCGGGCAGTGCCACCGGGATCCAGTCGCCCGACAGCATCGCCAGCCTCAGCGTGGGCAGCTCCGCCGCGGGCTCCGCGTCCAGGTAGTGCTGGAGCATCTGGAGCTGCGCGGGCACCGAGTTCCACACGGTGACCCGGTGCCCGGCGACGAGCTCCGCCCAGTGGGCCGGGTCGCCCCGGCGGGACGGGTCCGGCAGCACGAGGGCCGCTCCGACGGCGAGCGGCCCGAAGATGTCGTAAACCGACAGGTCGAACCCCAGGTTGGCCAGCCCGAGCACCCGGTCGTCCGGGCCGACGCCGAAGCGGGCGCTGATGTCGTCGATGGTGTTGCGGGCGGCCCGATGGCTGATCATCACGCCCTTGGGCACGCCGGTCGAGCCCGAGGTGTAGATGACGTAGGCCAGGTCGTCAGGACGCCGCCGGCCACCACCGTCCTCGACGCGGGTTGGCGGGAGGGCGTCCTCGGCGTGGGCCGGTGGGAGGGTGTCGACGGGGATCCAGTCGTGCTCGGCGTGCCAGGACTGCGTGAGCACCAGCCGGGCCGAGCCGTCGGCGAGGATGCGGTCGCGCCGCGCCGGCGGCTGCCCCGTGTCGACCGGCAGGTACGCGCCGCCGGCCAGCAGCGTGCCGAGCACCGCCACGACCTGCTCGACCCCCTTGTCCATGACCACGGCGACGATCTCGCCGGGCTGGTGCCCCGCCTCGCGCAGCGCCCGCGCCACCCCGGCGGCCCGGTCCAGCAGCTCGCCGTACGTGATCGAGCCGGCGCCCGTGACGACGGCGGTTCGTTCCGGCGTGCGGCGTGCCTGGGCCACGACCTCCTCGTGCAGCAGCCCGTCCGGGAGCGGCGCGGCGGTGGCGTTGACGAGGGCGCGGCGGCGCGCCTGCGCTCCGGGCAGCTCGACGGGGGACGCGGACGACCAGGTCCCGTCCGAGGACAGGCCGTGCAGGAGCGCGGTGAAGGCGGCGAACATGTCGTCCACGAGCCCTTCGGGGAACACCCCCGCGCGCACGTCCCAGTTGACCAGCAGCGCGCCCTGGTGCTCCTTGACCTGGCAGTCGATCCACACCTGGGGCGTCTGGCTGATGCCGTACTCCGGCGTGCCGTGCTCGGCGTCGTCACGGCCGAGCCCGATGGCGCTGGTGAACACCACCGGCATCAGCGCGGCGTCCCGGCCGCGCCGGCGGGCCAGCTCGCGCATGACCTCGATGCCGCCGCAACGGCGGTGCTCCATGTCGGCGAAGAGCTGCCGGCCGATGGCGTGGGCGCGCTCGGCGAAGGACCGTCCGGGCGTGGTGTCGACGGCGAGCAGGTTGAGCGTGGTGAAGTCGCCGACGACCCGGTCGATGTACGGATGCAGCGGCGGGCGGTCGAGCAGCGTCAGGTTGAGCGTGAACCTGGGCCGGCGGCTCCACCTCCCGATGACCTCGGCGTAGGCGGCCAGCACGGCCTGCGACGGCGTGATCCCGGCCGCGGCGGCCCTGGTGCGTAACCGCGCCCATTCCGCCGGCTCCACCCTGCTCTCCCAGCGCCGGAACCGGGCGTCCGCGGCGGCCTGGTCGAGTGCGGGCAGTTCGGGCGCCGGCGGCAGGTCGTCCATCCGTCCCCACCAGTAGGCGCGGTCCCGGTCGTATCGGGCGCTCTCGCGCTGCGCGCGCAGGGCCAGCAGGCAGTCGCGGAAGCTGACCGGGACGGGCCGCAGGTCGGCGTCCGGGTTCTCGTGCAGCAGGTGCAGCTCGCCGAGCAGCAGCTGGATGCTGACGTAGTCGGCGATGAGCAGGTCGATCGAGGCGTGCAGCAGGGCTCCGCGATCGGTGAGCGAGATCCGCAGCTCGAACAGGGGCCAGCTGCCCGCCGGATAGACCGTGTTCGCCATCTCCTCGCGGATGGCGGCGAGCCGCTCCTCCGGGTCTGTGCCGCGCAGGTCCGTCACGCGGACCTCGTACGCGGGGACCTCGGCCAGCACCTGCTGGTGTCCGTCGGGGTGGATCACGGCGCGGAGCATGTCGTGGCGGGCGATCAGGGCACGCCACGCGGCCTGCACCCGTTCGGGGTCGAGCCGGGGGAAGGAGACCTCGACGTAGCCGTGGCAGGCGACTCCGCCATAGCCGAACGCGTCGTTACGGCCGATCAGGTACGCCTGCTGCACGTCGGTCAGCGGGAAGGGGTCGAGGCGGCGTTCGGGCTCGGGCCGGACCGTCTCGGCTTCGGACTCGCGGCGCAGGTGCGCGATGATCTCGGGCTTCGCGCCGACCAGCGCCGCGCGCCGCTCCTCGGTCAGCGCTCCCTTGGGCGCCCGGAAGCGGAGGCTGCCGTCGTCCTCCCACAGCCGGATCCCCGCGGCCTCCATGTCGGCGATGAGTTCGTGTACGGCCGGTGCCTGGGTCACAGCACGCCCTCTTCCGTCTCTTGGGTGTCGTCCGCCGTCAGGCCGATCGCCTCGGCGCAGTCGGCGATGGTGGGAGTGGCGAAGAAGCGGCGCAGGGACAGCTCCACGCCGAGCCGCCGCCGTACGAGGTCGGCGAAGCGGGTGGCGAGCAGGGAGTCGCCACCGAGGGCGAAGAAGCTCTGGCCCCGGCCCGGCTGCGGGATCTCCAGCAGCTCGGCCCACAGCTCGGCGAGCAGCGTCTCCGTGCCCGGGCGTGGTGGGTCGTCATCCGGGAGGGGTTCCAGCTGGGTGGCCAGAGCGCTCCTGTCGATCTTGCCGTTGGCGGTCAGCGGCAGCCGGTCCAGTACGGTGATCGTCGGCGGGATGGCATAGCCGGGCAGCCGATCGGACAGGAACGAACGCAGCTTGTCGAGATCGACATCCTCCGGGGTGACGAAAGCAGCCAACCGGCGCTGCCGACGGTCCCCGACCGCGACCGCCACCGCACGGGCCACCTGCGGAGACGCCTCCAGCGCCGCCTCGATCTCCCCCAGCTCGATCCGATGCCCCCGGATCTTCACCTGGTGATCGGCCCGCCCCAGGAACTCCAACGTCCCATCCGGCCAGTACCGGCCCAGATCCCCCGTGCGATACCAACGCTCGCCCTCGCATTGGATGAACTTGGCCGAGGTCGTCTCCGGATCACCCCGGTAGCCGATGGCGACACCAGCCCCGCCGATCCACAGCTCTCCCGCCACCCAGTCCGGGCAGTCCCGGCCGCGCCGGTCCACTACCCGGTAACGCTGATTACGTAGCGGCAGCCCGTAAGGGATCGATGTCCAATGCGCCGGGACCCGGTCCACCTCCCACGCGTTGGACCAGATCGCCGCCTCCGTAGCCCCACCCAGCGCCACCAGCCGGCACGCACTCTGCGCGGTCAGCCGCGCCTGCAAGTCGAGCCCGACCCAGTCACCCGACACCAACGCCAACCGCAGACTCGAAGGAACTGCGGTGTGCAGGAGCATGTCGAGCAGGGTCGGGACGGTGTTCCAGATGGTCACCCCGTGCGCGGCGCACAATCGGGCCCATGCCTGCGCATCCCGGCGCTCATCCTCCTGCGGCAGGACAAGCGCACCGCCCGCCGACAGCAGGCCGAAGATGTCGAAGACGGACAGGTCGAAGTCCAACGCCGACACCGCCAGGACCCGATCATCCGGCCCCACGCCGAAACGCTGGTTGATGTCCTCGATCGTGTTGAGCGCCGCCCGATGAGAGACCTCCACCCCCTTCGGCTCTCCGGTCGACCCCGACGTGAAGATTACGTATGCCGACATATCCGGCGCGACCATCACCGGCTCGGCCAGCCGCCGCGCCTCCCCGGGCAGACCGGTCAGGACGTGACGCGCACCCGCCCGCGACAGGATCCGCTCCCGCCGCGCCACCGGCTGATCCACCCCCACCGGGACGTAAACCCCACCAGCGGCAAGCACACCCAAAACAGCGGCGACCTGATCCGGCCCCTTGGGCAGCACCACCCCCACCGCATCGCCCGTCACGACCCCGGCCGCCCGCAGGTGCCCCGCGACCTGCAACGCCCGATCCGCCAACGCGCCATACGACACCACCCGGCCGTCAGCGACCAACGCCACCCGATCCGGCTCACGGCGCGCCCACTCAAAGAACCCCTCGTGCAGAACACCCTCAGGCAACGGCCCCGAAGTGGCGTTCACCCGCTCCCGCACCACCGCCTGACCAGCAGGCAACCCCACCGGAGCGGCAACCGACCAGTCCCCCTCCGCCAACCACTCCAACAACCCCCCATAAGCAGCGAACATCGCATCCAACACCCCCGGCGCGAACAACTCCTCCACCGCGTCCCAACGGACCAGCAGATCGCCCTCGACCTCCCCCACCTGGCTGTCCAGCCAGACCTGCGGGGTCTGCGACACCCCCCAGACCTGCTCGGCGAAGGAAGGCCCGAACGCACCGGCGACCCCGAGCGTGCTGGTGAACACCACCGGCATGGTCATCTCGATCGAGTCGCTCCGCCTGGCCAGCTCCCGCATCACCCAGACCGCCGACACCTCGCCGTGTTCGAGCCCGCGCCACACCTCTTCCTGCAGCCCGCGCGCCCCGTCCAGCCAGCCGGCTCCCGGCCGGTAGCCGGCGAGCAGGAGGGAGGTGAAGTCGCCGAGCACGCGGTGGATGTCAGGATGGACCTCCCGCCTGTCGAACAGCGTGAGGTTGAGCGTCAACGCCTCCTGGCCGCTCCACCTGCCCAGCACCTCGCCGAAGGCGGCGGCCAGCACGGTGGCGGGGGTCAGCTCGTGCCGCCTGGCCAGATCCGTGATCGTACGCCACCGCTCGGCCGGCATCCGGAACTCGCGGCGGGCGAACCGGGGCCGGTCGATCATCGCCGGGTCCACGCGCAGCGGCAGCCTGGGGGCGGGCGGCAGTTCGGGCAGCCGGGCGGCCCAGTACTCCTTGGCCGTCTCGAAGACCGCCGGATCGGGCGTCTGCGCGAGCACGTAGTCGCGGAACGACACCTCGATCGGCGGCAGGACGGCCTCGGGGTCGTGGTAGAGCTGGTCGAGTTCGGCGAAGAAGACCATCATGCTGAGCGCGTCGACGATGATGTTGTCGAAGCTGACGCCGAGCCGCACCCCGCCGTCGTGGCGGGCGGCCCGCGCGTCGAACAGCGGCCAGCTGGACACGTCGAGCACCTGGTGCGACATCTGCTCGCGCAGCTGCTCGACGCTGTCGGCGGCGGCGATGGCGAAGGGCGGCACCTCGGGCAGGATGCGCTGGAGCCCGTCCTGCTCGAAGACCGCGCGCAGCATCTCGTGCCGCTCGATCAGCAGGTTCCAGGCCGTTTCCAGCCGGTCGAGGTCGATGTCGCCGTCGAACTCGGTGTAGAAGTGGCAGCCGACGCCGCCGAGCGTGAAGTGCTCGGCCCGGCCCAGCCAGTAGGCCCGCTGGACCTCGGTGGGCGGGAACGGGTCGTGCCGGTGCTCGACGTCCGGGACCAGCACGGGAGCGGGCGCGGCCGCCTGCCCCATGGTGAAGGTGGCCGCGAAGTCCGCCAGCACGGGCCTCTCGAACAGCAGGCTCAGCCGGGCGTCGGCGACGCCTTCCGCACGCAGGCGCGCGATCATGCGGGTGGCGAGCAGGGAGTCGCCGCCGAGGGCGAAGAAGCTGTCCGTACGCTGCACGGCCGGGACTTCCAGCAGATCGGCCCAGATCCTGGCGAGCACGGTCTCGGCCGGCCCTACGGGCGGCTCCTGGACCGCGCTGTCCGCTGTCTCGACGACCAGGGCGGCGAGTGCACTTCTGTCGATCTTGCCGTTGGCGGTCAGCGGCAGCCGGTCCAGTACGGTGATCGTCGGCGGGATGGCATAGCCGGGCAGCCGGTCAGACAGGAACGAGCGCAGCTTGTCGAGATCGACATCCTCCGGGGTGACGAAAGCAGCCAACCGGCGCTGCCGCCGATCCCCGACCGCGACCGCCACCGCACGGGCCACCTGCGGAGACGCCTCCAGCGCCGCCTCGATCTCCCCCAGCTCGATCCGATGCCCCCGGATCTTCACCTGATGATCGGCCCGCCCCAGGAACTCCAACGTCCCATCCGGCCAGTACCGGCCCAGATCCCCCGTCCGATACCACCGCTCGCCCTCGTGCTCGACGAACTTGGCCGACGTCGTCTCCGGATCACCCCGATATCCGACCGCCACCCCGGCGCCGCCGATCCACAACTCCCCCGCCACCCAGTCCGGGCAGTCCCGACCACGCCGGTCCACCACCCGGTAGCGCTGATTACGCAGCGGCAATCCGTATGGGATCGACGTCCAATGCGCCGGGACCCCGTCCACTTCCCACGCGTTGGACCAGATCGCCGCCTCCGTCGCCCCGCCCAGCGCCACCAGCCGGCACGCACTGTGAGCGGCCAGCCGCGCCTGCAGGTCCAACCCGACCCAGTCACCCGACACCAACGCCAACCGCAGACTCGAAGGAACTGCGGTGTGCAGGAGCATGTCGAGCAAGGTCGGGACGGTGTTCCAGATCGTCACCCCGTGCGCGGCGCACAGCTCCGCCCAGCGTTGGGCGTCGCGCCGTTCGCCCTCTTCGGGCAGTACCAGCGCGCCACCCACGGACAGCAGGCCGAAGATGTCATACACCGACAGGTCGAAGTCCAACGCCGACACCGCCAGGACCCGATCATCCGGCCCCACACCAAAGCGCTGGTTGATGTCCTCGATCGTGTTCAACGCCGCCCGATGAGAGACCTCCACCCCCTTCGGCTCACCCGTCGACCCCGACGTGAAAATCACATACGCCGACATATCCGGCGCGACGGCCACCAGCTCGGCCGGTTGCTCTTCACTGGGCAGACCGGTCAGGACGTGACGCGCACCCGCCCGCGACAGGATCCGCTCCCGCCGCGCCACCGGCTGATCCACTCCCACCGGCACATACACCCCACCAGCAGCCAGGACGCCCAGGACCGCCGCGACCTGATCCGGCCCCTTCGGCAGCACCACCCCCACCGCATCCCCAGGCACGACCCCGGCCGCCCGCAGATGCCCCGCCACCCGCAACGCCCGATCCGCCAACGCGCCATACGACACCACCCGGCCGTCAGCGATCAACGCCACCCGATCGGGCTCACGGCGCGCCCACTCGAAGAACCGCCCGTGCAGAACACCTTCCGGCAACGGCCCCGACGTGCTGTTCACCCGCTCCCGCACCACCGCCTGACCAGCAGGCAACCCCACCGGAGCAGCAACCGACCAGTCCCCCTCAGCCAGCCACTCCAACAACCCCCCATAAGCAGCGAACATCGCATCCAACACCCCCGGCGCGAACAACTCCTCCACCGCGTCCCACGCCAGATGCAGCCCCTGGTCGTACTCGTTGATCTGGTGATCGAGCCACACCTGCGGCGTCTGCGTGATCATCCAGCCAGGAGCGCCGAACGCCTCGCGTACCTCCGGCACGATCAGCTCGGTGCCCAGATTGCAGGCGAACACCACCGGAGCCCCGGTGTGCTCACCGTTGCGGGCCAGGTCGCGGAGCACTTCGACGCCGGAGTACCCGGTGTGCCGCGCGTCGGCGCGGAAGCGGGCCTGCAGGGTTCTGGCGCGCTCGGCGAACGGCTGCGTCTCGGACAGGTCGGCGGCCAGCAGGATCAGGTTGGTGAAGTCCGCGACCAGGTCGGCCACGTCCGGATGCACGGTCTCGTCCCGGTCGAACAGCGGCAGGTTGAGGAGGAAGCGCGGTTCGCCGCTCCACGCGGCGAGCACCTCGGCGTAGGCGGCGGCCAGCACCATGGCGGGGGTCAGCCCGTACGCGCGGGCCTGCTCCTGGATCCGCCGCCAAGAGTCGAGGGGCAGCCACCTCTCGCGGCGGACGAAGCGGGGCCGGGCGATCCGGCCGGGCTCCACGGCGAGGGGCAGTTGGGGCGCGCCGGGAAGCTCGTCCAGCCGGCCGCGCCAGTACTCCTGGTCCCGTACGCGCCGCGCCGCGCGCTCGGCGTCGCGGGCGGCGAGATATCGGGGGAACGAGCAGGCCGGCGCGGGGAGCGGCCGGTCCGGGTCCAGGTAGAGCCTGGCCAGGTCCCGCAGCAGGATCTGCAGGCCGAGCACGTCGGCGACCAGGAAGTCCACCTCGAAGTGCACCCTGGAGCGGCCGCCCGGCAGCAGCGACAGCCGTACGTCGAACACCTCGCCCCTGGAGGCGTCGAAGCGGCGGTGCGACAGCCGCTCCCTGACGGCCGCCGCGGCCTCCTCGCCGAGACCGTGCCCCGTCAGATCGTGCACGGTCAGATCGTGCACGGTCAGGCCGGGCCAGGGGCTGGTGTCCGTGATCTGCTGGGTGCCGTCGTCGTGGAAGATCGCGCGCAGCATGCCGTGCCGGTCGATCAGGGCGCGTACGGCCCGCTCCAGCCGCGCCGGGTCGATGCCGGAACCGTCGAACTCCAGGTACGCGTGGCAGCCGACCCCGCCGATGACCTGCCCGTCGCCGCGCCCGATCCAGTACGCCAGCTGGACCGGGGTGAGCGGGAACGGCGCCGCCTCGTCCACGACCGGCTCCGGCGCGGGGACCTGCGCGGGCGGGGACAGCCGCGAGCCGACCAGCGACCACCAGGCCGCGAGCGTGAACTCCGTCGCCAGCTCGCTGAACGCGATGCCGGCCCCGGCGCGCCGCCATCGTCCGGCCAGCCTCATCGCGCGGAGCGAGTCGAGCCCCAGGCTGATCAGGTCGGCGTGGTCGGTGACCGCCGAGGGGTCGAGGTCGAGCTGGCCCGCGATGTCCGCGCGCATCGATTCGAGGGTCGGCGGAGAGGTGGAAGGGGCATGGGGGACGACGGCTTTGTCCGACACGAGAGAACCCGCCTATCGAGTAGTGCCTGCATCACGCCCGCGGCCGGGGTGGGGACCCGGCCGCGGGTCCGTCAGAGGTTCGCGTTGGCCGCCTGCAGCCTCCGGGCGAGGCCGGCCGGCGTCGGCTCCTCGAAGATGTCCTTCAGCTTGAGCCTGATCTGGGTCGCCCGCTTGATCTCCTGCAGCAGCTTGACCGCCAGCAGCGAGTGCCCGCCGAGCGCGAAGAAGTGGCTGCTGGGGCCGAGATCGGTGCGGTTGAGCATGACCTTCCAGAGCGCCACCAGGGAGTCGACCAGCTGGTCCCCGCTCTCGGACGGGAGTTCCTCCTCCTCCACGCTGGCCTCGGCGTCGCGCAGCTCCATGGCCAGGCGGCGGAGGGCGGGGTAGTCGACCTTGTCGTTGCCCGTCATCGGGAACGCGTCCACGGTCACGTACTCCTGGGGGGTCGCGGCGTACGGGAGGGAGGCGCTGGCGTGCTCCCACAGCTCCGAGGTGACCTCGGGGCGGTCCGGCGCCACCACGAAGGCCCACAGGACGGCGTCGGCGCTTGGGTCGCCGACGACCACGACCGCGGCGGCCCTGACGTCCGGGTGGGTCAGCAGCACGCCCTCGACCTCGGCCAGCTCGATCCGGTTGCCGCGCAGCTTGATCTGGCGGTCGAGCCTGCCGAGGATCTCCAGCCGGCCGTCGGACGTCCACTGGGCCAGGTCGCCCGTGCGGTAGAACCGGCCGTACACGGGGTGCTCGCCGAACCGCTCGGCGGTCAGCTCCGGGCGGTTGTGGTAGCCGATGGCCACCCCGTCGCCGGCGATGCAGAGCTCGCCCCGCGTGCCGATCGGCAGCGGGCGGCCGTCGGGGGCGGAGACGTACACCTTGGTGTTCGCGATGGGGACGCCCACGTCGACGCGGTCGGCGGCCGGGTCGATGCGGCCGGAGGTGGACCAGATCGTGGTCTCGGTGGGGCCGTACACGTTGTAGAGCTCGCACCCGGTCGCGGACAGCCGCTTGGCCAGGACGGCGGGCATCGGCTCGCCGCCGCAGAGCACGCGGCGGCCGGCCAGCTGCCCGGCCACCTGGTCGATGACCAGGCGCCAGGTGGTCGGCGTGGCCTGGGCGATGGTGACCTCGTAGCGCCGCAGCGCCTCGGCGAGGGGTTCGCCCTGGGTGCGGGCGTCGTCCGGCGCGACGGCCAGGCGCGCGCCCGTCGTCAGGGGCAGGAACAGCTCCAGGGCGGAGATGTCGAAGCTGAACGTGGTCAGCCAGAGCACGGTGTCCGCCGGGCTCACGGCCAGCTGGTGCGCGAAGTGCGCGATCAGGTTGGCGAGGCTGTAGTGGTCGATCAGCGTGCCCTTGGGGAGCCCGGTGGAGCCGCTGGTGTAGATGAGGTACGCGCAGTCCTCCGGCCTGACGCTGTTGAACGCCGTCACCGTGCCGGAGACGGGCGTCACCGAGTCGACGGGGACGAGCGGCAGGACCGTACGGTCGCCGGAGACGGCGATCCCCTCACCGGCGAGGACCACGGCGGCGCCCGCGTCGTCGAGCTGGTAGTCGAGCCGCTGCTGGGGGTGGTCGGGTTCGAGCGGCAGGTACGCCGCCCCGGCGAGCCACGCGCCGACGGCGGCCGCGGCCAGCTCGGGACCTCGCCGCGCGAGCAGCGCGACGACGTCGCCCCTGCCCACGCCGGCGGCCCGCAGCGCGTCGCGGGTGGCCTCGGCGGCGGCCCACAGGCGGCGTAACCCGACGCGGCGCTCGCCGTCGAGCACCGCGTCGGTGTCCTCCGGCGGCGCGGCGGAGACCTGGCGGGCGATCTTGTCCAGTATGGTCGCCGGCGTCACGGCGCGTTCGGTGGCGTTGGCGAGCTCGATGGCCGCCCGGTCCTGGTAGCACCAGACGGGAAGGTCCGCGAGCGGCGTGTCGGGCTGCTCCGCGAGCGTGACGAGCAGCTCGTCGAAGCGGGCCAGCAGCAGCTCCACGTCGGCCCGGTCCAGGACGTCCACGCAGAACGCGGTCCTGATCCTGATCGCCTCGGGGGTGGAGGTGACGAAGAACTCCAGGTCGAACTTGCTGAAGCCGTTCTCGATCACCACCTGGGCGGCCCGCAGCCCGCCCAGCATGAACTCGGCGGACAGGTCGGCGGGCACGTAGTTGAAGGTGTGCCGGAAGAGGTTGTTGCGCCAGCCGTCGCGGGGAACGATCTCCAGCAGGTCGTCCACCGGGTGGTCGGCGTGCGACATGGCCTCCATGAACGTGCGGCGGGTGAGCCGCGTGTGCGTGCGGAAGGTGTTCGCCGACTGCACGCGGGTGCGCAGGGTGAGCACGTTGATGTGGTAGCCGATCCGGGTGGCGGCCTCGGGCGTCCGCACGCTGACGGGCGAGCCGATGGTGAGGTCGGGGCCGGCGCCGTGGGCGGCGAGCAGCACGCCGTACGCGGCCATGAGGACGACCGACTCCGGCGACCGCAGCTCGCGCTGCATCTGCCGGGCCGCGTCCCGCGCGGCGGGGGACAGCTCCCAGTTGACCACGTCACCGAGGAGGGTGACCTGCGAGGCTTCCGGCTGCTCGCACCACAGGTCCAGCTCGTCGGCGCGGAACCCGTCCAGCTTGTCGTGCCAGAACTCCCGGCTGCGCGGTTGGGCGGCCGGCTCCTCCCAGGCCGGCACGGTGTCGCGCGGCGGCGACTCGCCCGCCGCGAGGGCGTTGTAGGTCGCGGCGAGCTCGTTCATCAGCAGCGCGGACGACAGCCCGTCGAAGATCGAGTGGTGGATCGCCAGGCAGTAGACCTCGCCCGCGTCCTCCTCCAGGACGGCGGCGCGCACCAGGAGCTCGCCGTCCGGCTGGAACGGCCGGGCCACGAACTCCGTCAGCCACTCGCGCGTGGCGTCCCGGCCGGCCTCCTCGAAGCGCAGCTCGGCGTACCCGGGCGGCAGGACCTCCCGCGTCATGCCCTCGGCCTCGATCCCGAAGACCGTGCGCAGGATCTCGTGCCGGCGCAGGACGTGGTTGATCGCGTCCAGCATGAGGGTGCGGCTCGGCAGCCTCGCCACGCTGAACGCCACGCCCAGGTTGTTCACCCCGGTACCGGGGACCAGCTCTTCCAGCATCCACAGCGCCTGCTCCTTGCGCGAGGCGCGCTGACCCAGCATCTGCTCCATGATCATCTCTCCAGCAGCTTGGTGACGGCCCTGGCGACCTCGTCCGAGGTGAGCAGCACGTCGTGGCCCTCCTCGAACCTGAGCTCCTCCGCCACGACGGTGCGGCCGGAGTCACGCAGCCGGTTCAGGCCGTTCCTCGGGTTGGACGAGCTCACCGCGGTGGCGCGCAGCCACCCCTCCCAGGGGTCCAGGTGGTCGGCGTAGGTGAGGAAGGCCAGGAAGGCGCTGAACGTCTCCCACATCTCCTCGGAGTACTCCGGGTCGAACCCGGCCCTTTCGAACGCGCGGTGCCCGACCTCGCGGAAGGTGGCATACAGGTGTGCGGCGTAACCCTCGACCGTGATCCCCTCGACCTGGAGCATCGTGTCCATGGTCTCCCGGAGCTGGGCGACGTCCTCCTCGTTCAGGATCGAGGAGAGGATGCCGAAGACCTTGCCGAACTGGAAGTAGACGTTCTCCAGGCTCGTGGGCTCCGGGTCGAAGAGGATCAGCTCGGGCGCCGAGCCCTGCAGCTCGGCCAGCCGGTCAACGAGCTCGGCCGCGTAGACGGCGCCCACGCAGTAGCCCATGACCGCGTGGACCTTCCTGCCGCTCTCCTTGATGGGCTCCACCCAGGAACGGACATAGGCGGCACCGTCGATCCCGCAACCGGGCGCCACGGCGGGCGGGCGCACGTGCCAGAAGGTCGCGTCGTAGTCAATGTTCGCCACCAGCTCGGGGAAGCCCGCCTCCGCGCGGCCGGTCTCCGTGAAGTCGACGCAGAGGACGAGTTCCGCCGAGTTGGATGCTTTGAGCGTCGTCCAAGTGGTTACCAGGGTCATGATCATTCCTTTGATCGGAGTTCTGCCTAGGAACTCCCGCCTTCAAGGGCGAGCTGAATCAGGAGGTCGGCGTCCATGCTGTCGATCTCCTCGGTCCTGCCGTTCGGCTCTCCGTCCTCCTCCGGGCCGGCTAGGCGGAACAGGCTGTCCAGCAGCCCGGCCTCACGTAGCCGTGAGATCGGGATGGTCGTCAGGAGCTGCCGTACCTCGGCGTCGCTCCGGGCCGCGGCGGGCCCGGCCGTCCTGGCCGCGGCGGCCGGGAAGAGCTGCTCCAGTACGAATCGCGTCAGGTCGTGGGGAGTCGGGTAGTCGAAGATGAGCGTGGCCGGGAGCTGGAGTCCGGTGGCCGTGTTGAGCTGGTTGCGGAGTTCGACCGCGGTCAGGGAGTCGAAGCCGAGATCCTGGAACTGGCGGCCCGGCTCGATCACCGACCCGTCGGCGAACCCGAGCACCGCGGCGACCTGGCCTCTGACGAGCTCCGACAGCGTGTCCTGCAGCTGGTCCGGCTCCATCGTGGCCAGCCGTTCCGCCAGTCCCTGGGCCGGGCGGACACGGCGTGGCCGGGTACGGGTCCCCGCCTTGGTGAACTTCGCGGGGACCAGCGCGGCGCGGCCGGAGCGGACGCCGACGTCGAAGAGTTCCAGTCCCTCCTCGGTGGTCAGGGGCTGCACGCCTGCGCGTTCCATGCGGCGCAGGTCGGCCTCCGTCAGCTCGCCCGCCATGCCGCTGGTCGTCCAGAGGCCCCAGGCGAGGGAGGTCGCCGGGAGACCCTCGGCTGTGCGGTGGTGCGCCAGGGCGTCCAGGTACGCGTTGGCGGCGGCGTAGTTGCCCTGGCCTGCACTGCCCAGCACGCCGGCCAGCGAGGAGAACAGGACGAACGCGGTCAGGTTCAGATCTTGGGTGAGCTCGTGCAGGTGCCAGACGGCGTCGGCCTTGGGTCGCAGGACCGTGTCGAGCCGTTCGGACGTCAGAGAGGTGATCACGCCGTCGTCCAGCACGCCGGCCGTGTGCACGACTCCGGTCAGCGAGTCCGCCACCGAGGCGACCGCCGCCGCCAGCGCCTCGCGGTCGGCCACGTCGCAGGCGGTCACGTTCACCTGGGCGCCGAGTCCTTCCAGCTCGGCGACCAGCTCGGCCGCGCCCGGCGCCTCCGGGCCGCGACGACTGACCAGCAGCAGGCGTCTGACCTCGTGCTCGGTGACGAGGTGCCGGGCCACCAGCGCCCCCAGCCCACCTGTCCCGCCGGTGACCAGCACCGTGCCCTCCGGGCCGAACACCGGGCCGCGATCCTCCAGCTCCGTGGCACGGCCCAGGCGCGGCACCCACAGCTCGCCCGCCCGCACCGCGAGTTGCGGCTCGCCCGACGCCAGCGCCCGGCCTATCACGTCCTCGGACGTGTCGCCGTCCAGGTCCAGCAGCACGAACCTGCCGGGCTGCTCGGCCTGCGCGGCCCGTACCAGACCCCACACCGCCGCCTGCGCCGCATCAGGTACGTCGTCCACGGTCGCGGCCACCGCGCCGCGGGTGACGACGACCAGCCGGGACAAGGCCAAGCGGTCGTCGGCAAGCCACTCCTGGACCAGCTCCAGCGTCGCGTGGGTGGTGGCGTGCACGTCCTGGCCAGCGGCTGGGCACGCGACCAGGACCGCCTCCACCGGCTCAATCGCGGCCAGATCGGGGTATGTCTGGGCGCCGGTGCCCAAGTCGTCGGAACCCAGCACTGCCCACTGGGGTGCTTGCGAGCCGGACGCGGGCGGGATCGCGATCCAGTCGAGCTGGTGCAGCAAGCCCTGGGGCTCGGTGGTGGACAGGGCACGCAGGGTCAGGGTGTCGATCTCGGCCACCGGCGCGCCGCTCGCGTCGGCGATGCTCAACGCGATGCTCGCCGTGCCGGCCGCGCTCACCTTGACGCGCAGGCTGCTCGCACCGGCCGCGTGCAACGACACCCCGCTCCAGGCGAACGGCAGATACGGCCGCCCTGCCTCCGCGCGCGGCACCACCTCGCCCAGCGCGGCGGCGTGCAGGGAGGCATCCAGCAGGGCTGGGTGCAAACCGAACCGGCCCGCCTCGGCGTGCGCCTGCTCCGGCAGCGTGATCTCGGCGAACACCGCGCTTCCCTGCCGCCAGGCGGCGGTCAGCCCCTGGAACAGCGGGCCGTATTCCAACCCATCCGCGGCCAGGTCGTCGTAAAGCTGCTCGACGTCGACCGGAGTAGCCCCGGCCGGGGGCCACTGAGCCAGGTCGAACACCGGCTCCTCGGCCTGGTCGGCGAGCAGTCCTTGGGCGTGCTGCACCCACTCCGCGGCCTGGTTGCTGCGGGAATGGAGGCTTATGGGACGGGTGCCTGACTCGTCGTATGGTCCGGCGACCAGCTGGATGTGCACGCCGCCCTCGGCAGGAACCAGCAACGGCGCCTGGATGGTCAGCTCCCGCAGCTGCGGGCAGTCCAGCTCGTGCCCGGCCCGCACCGCCAGCTCCACCAGCGCCGCACCCGGCACCACCACCCGGCCGTTGACCTGGTGATCGGCCAGCCAGGGCTGTGACGTGAGGGACAGGCGGCCGGTGAAGATGACCGATGCGCCGCCGGCCACCTCGGTCATCGCACTCCACATCGGATGCTCGATGGCGCCCAGCCCGGCGGCGTCCACATCACCGGACTCCAGACTGGCCGGCACCCAGTACCGCTGGTGCTGGAAGGCGTAGGTGGGCAGGTCGACGTGCCTGGCCGGTGCCAGCACGGTCGTCCAGTCCACGGTGATCCCGTGGGTGTGCAGCCGGCCCAGCGCCTCCATCAGGGCGCGGACTTCATCCCGGTCCTTGCGGGTGGCGGGAACGAACACACCATCGGCGATGCTCTGCTGGGCCAGCCCGGTCAGCACCCCATCCGGGCCGATCTCCAGGAAGCAGTCAGCCTCCGCAGCCATCACCCCGTCGGCGAACCGCACGGCCTGCCGCACATGCTCAACCCAGTAACCCGGGTTGGTCAGCTGGCCCGGCTCAGCCAACCGGCCCGTCAGGTTGGAAACGATCGCAACCGTCGGCTCGTGGTAGGTCAGACCGGCAATGGCCTCCTCAAAGGAAGCCAGCATCGGCTCCATCAGCGGCGAATGGAAAGCATGCGAGACCCGCAACCTGCGCGTCCTGAAGCTGACCCGCTCCTCGATCTCTGCGATCTTCTGAGCGTGGCCGGAGATCACCACCGCTGCGGGGCCGTTGACCGCCGCGATCCCCACCTGGCCCTCCAGCAGAGGCAGGACCTCCGCCTCGGACGCCGCGACCGCCAACATCGCACCGCCGGTCGGGAGGGCCTGCATCAACCGGGCCCGAGCCGCCACCAGCGCGCACGCATCCGCCAGCGAGAACACCCCGGCCACGTGCGCCGCGGCGATTTCCCCGATCGAGTGCCCGACCAGCACATCCGCCCGCACCCCGAAGGACTCCAACAGCCGGTACAAAGCCACCTCGAAGGCGAACAACGCCGGCTGAGTCATCCCCGTCTCGTTCAACACCCCATCGGGATCGTCGAACATCACCTCACGGATCGGCAGCAGCTGGTCGATCTCCTCCAGCGTCTCGGCGAACACCGGGAACGCCTCAGCGAGCCGCCGCCCCATCCCGACCCGCTGACTGCCCTGACCAGCGAACAACAACGCCAACCGGCCACCAGAGCCACTCTCGGAAACCCCATCCGAGGCCAGCGCCCGCAACCCAGCCAGCAACTCGTCACGATCAGCACCCACCACGACCGCACGCTGCTCCAGCACCGCCCGCCCGGTCGCCAACGACCAAGCGGCATCAGCCGGCTTCAGCTCTGGCCGCTCCTCCAGCCACGACGCCAGTCGAGACGCCTGAGCCTGAAGCGCTTCGCGAGTCCTCCCGGAGACCAGCCATGGCACCACCCGTGGCTCCGCGCCATTGGCCTCGGTTATCGAAGCGGGAGGCTCCTCCAGCACGACATGCGCGTTCGTGCCGCTGATCCCGAACGAGGAGACCGCCGCACGGCGGGCGTGCCCGTTCTGCTGCCACGGCTGCGCCTCGGTCAGCAGCTCAACGGCGCCGGTCGTCCAGTCCACGTGCGGCGACGGCTCGTCCACGTGCAGGGTCTGGGGCATCAGGCCGTTCCGCATCGCCATGACCATCTTGATCACGCCGCCCACACCGGCAGCGGCCTGCGTGTGACCGATGTTCGACTTCAGCGAGCCAAGCCACAGCGGCTGGTCCCGCTCCTGCCCGTAGGTGGCGAGGAGCGCCTGGGCCTCGATCGGGTCGCCGAGTTTGGTGCCCGTGCCATGTGCTTCGACCACATCCACATCGGCGGCCGACAGACCGGCGTTGGCCAGGGCCTGCCGGATCACCCGCTGCTGCGAAGGACCGTTCGGGGCCGTGATCCCATTGCTCGCACCGTCCTGGTTGATCGCCGACCCCTTGAGGACCGCCAGGATCTGGTGACCGTTGCGCTGAGCATCCGACAAGCGCTCCACCAGCAGCACGCCGACACCCTCACCCCAGCCTGTGCCATCCGCCGAAGCCGAGAACGCCTTGCACCGGCCGTCTGGGGACAGGCCCCGCTGCCGCGAAAACTCGATGAACATCCCCGGCGTCGACATCACCGTCACACCACCGGCCAGCGCCAGATCACACTCCCCCGACCGCAACGCCTGAGCCGCCCAATGCAACGCCACCAACGACGACGAACACGCCGTATCCACCGTCACCGCCGGGCCCTCCAGCCCCAACGTGTAAGAGACCCGACCCGACACCAGACTCCCGCCACTGGAGTTCGCCGGAGTCCCCAACCCGTAGTCGTGATACATCACCCCCGCGAACACACCCGTCCGACTCCCCCGCAACCCCGTCGGATCGATCCCCGCCCGCTCAACCGCCTCCCACGAGGTTTCGAGGAGCAGTCGCTGCTGCGGATCCATCGCCAACGCCTCACGCGGCGAAATCCCGAAGAACACAGGGTCGAACTCGGCGGCGTCGTACAGGAACCCGCCCAGGCGCGTGTAAGTCTTGCCCGGCGTGCCGGGCTCCGGCCCGTACACCCCTTCCACATCCCAGCCGCGATCGGTCGGGAAGTCTCCGATCGCGTCCCGCGCCTGCGCCACCAACTCCCAGAGGTCCTCCGGCGAGGTCACGCCACCCGGGTACCGGCACGCCATGCCGACGATCGCGATCGGCTCGTCCGTCGCCGTCGTGGTGGCTGCCACGGCCTGCGAGGTCTGCCCGCCGACCAGCTCACCCGCCAGGAACTCCGCCACCGCCTCAGCGGTCGGGTAGTCGAAGATGAGGGTGGCCGGGAGCCGCAGTCCGGTGGCAGCGTTGAGCTGGTTGCGGAACTCGACCGCGGTCAGCGAGTCGAAGCCGAGGTCCTGGAACTGGCGTTGCCGGTCGATGGCCGACCCGTCGGCGAACCCGAGTACCGTGGCCGCGCTGCCGCGGACCAGGTCTGTCAGCATCGCTCGGCGTTCGGCCGGGTCCAGCGCGGCCAGACGCTGGGCGAGGCCGTTGGCGCCGCCGGCACGACGCACCGGGGTGCGCCCGTTGGTCCGGGTTTGTACGAACCGTGCGGGAATCAGCAGCGCCTGCCCGGACGACACGGCGGTGTCGAAGAGAGCGAGCCCGTCATCGATGGACAGCGGCCTCACGCCTGCGCGTTCCATGCGGCGCAGGTCGGCTTCCTTGAGCTCGCCCGCCATACCGTCGGTGTCCCAGACGCCCCAGGCCAGCGAGGTGGCCGGGAGACCCTGCGCTCTGCGGTTGTGTGCCAGCGCGTCCAGGTACGCGTTGGCCGCGCCGTAGTTGCCCTGGCCCGCGCTGCCCAGCACCCCGGCCACCGAGGAGAACAGCACGAACGCGGTCAGATCGAGATCCCGCGTGAGCTCGTGCAGGTGCCACGCCGCCTCAGCCTTGGGCCGCAGAACGGCGTCGATGCGCTCCGGCGTGAGGGAGGCGATGACACCGTCATCCAGAACACCAGCCGTGTGGACGACACCCGTCAGCGGATGTTCGGCGGGGATCGAGGTGATCAGGCGGGCGAGGGCGTCTCGGTCGCCGACGTCGCAGGCGGCCACCGACACGTTCGCGCCGTGCTCGGCCAGCTCCACCGCGAGTGCGGCGGCACCGGGCGCCTCCAGGCCCCGGCGGCTGACCAGCAGCAGGTGCCTGACCTCGTGCGCGACCACCAGGTGCCGGGCCACCAACGCGCCCAGCCCACCTGTCCCGCCGGTGACCAGCACCGTGCCCTCCGGGCCGAACACCGGGCCGCGATCCTCCAGCTCCGTGGCACGGCCCAGGCGCGGCACCCACAGCTCGCCCGCCCGTACCGCGAGTTGCGGCTCGCCCGACGCCAGCGCGCGGCCGATCACGTCCTCGGATGTGTCGCCGTCCAGGTCCAGCAGCACGAACCTGCCGGGCTGCTCGGCCTGCGCGGCCCGCACCAGACCCCACACCGCCGCCTGCGCCGCATCAAGTACGTCGTCCGCGGCCGCGGCCACCGCGCCGCGGGTGACGACGACCAGCCGGGATGAGGCCAGGCGGTCGTCGGCAAGCCACTCCTGCGCCAGCTCCAGCGTCGCGTGGGTCGTCGCGTGCACGTCCTGGCCGGCCGGGCACGCGACCAGGACCGCCTCCACCGGCTCAATCGCGGCCAGGTCCGGGTACGTCTGGGCGCCGGTGCCCAAGTCGTCGGAACCCAGCACTGCCCACTGGGGTGCTTGCGAGCTGGACGCGGGAGGGATCGCGATCCAGTCGAGCTGGTGCAGCAAGCCCTGGATTCCGGACGCGCTGAGTTCGGTGGCGGACAGGGCGCGCAAGGTGAGCGCATTGACCTCGGCCACCGGCGCGCCGGTCTCGTCGGCGATGCTCAACGCGATGCTCGCCGCGCCGGCCGCGCTCACCTTGACGCGCAGGCTGCTCGCACCGGCCGCGTGCAGCGACACCCCGCTCCAGGCGAACGGCAGATACGGCCGCCCAGCCTCCGCTCTCGGCACCACCTCACCCAGCGCGGCAGCGTGCAAGGAGGCGTCCAACAAGGCCGGGTGCAAACCGAACCTGCCCGCCTCGGCGTGCGCCTGCTCCGGCAGCGTGATCTCGGCGAACACCGTGCTTCCCTGCTGCCAGGCGGCGATCAAGCCTTGGAAGAGCGGCCCGTACTCCAATCCACTCGCAGCCAGGTCGTCATACAGCTGCTCGACGTCGACCGGAGTAGCCCCGGCCGGAGGCCACTGAGCCAGTTCGAACACCGGCTCCTCGGCCTGCTCGGCGAGCAGACCTTGGGCGTGCTGCACCCACTCCCCGGCCTGGCTGCTGCGGGAATGGAGGCTCACCGGACGGGCGCCTGTCTCATCGGCTGGTCCGGCGACCAGCTGGATGTGCACGCCGCCCTCGGCAGGCACCAGCAGCGGCGCTTGGATGGTCAGCTCCCGCAACTGCGGGCAGTCCAGCTCGTGCCCAGCCCGCACCGCCAGCTCCACCAGCGCCGCACCCGGCACCACCACCCGGCCGTTGACCTGGTGATCGGCCAGCCATGGCTGCGTTGCCAGCGACAACCGACCCGTGAAGGTGTGAGTGTCGGAGTCCGGCGCCGAGATGGCGGCACGGAGTACGGGGTGATCAATGGCGCCCAGCCCGGCGGCGTCCACATCGCCGGTGTCCTGTGCGGCGGGCACCCAGTACCGCTCTCGCTGGAAGGCGTAGGTGGGCAGATCGACGTGCTGGGCCGGAGTCAGCACTGCGGTCCAGTCCACGGTGATGCCGTGGGTGTGCAACCGGCTCAGGGCTTCGAGCAGCGCGCGGACCTCGTCGCGGTCCTTGCGGGTAGCGGGGATGAACACACCATCGGCGATGCTCTGCTGTCCCAACCCGGTCAGCACGCCGTCGGGGCCGACCTCCAGGAAGCAGTCAGCCTCCGCTGCCACTACTCCGTCGGCGAACCGCACAGCCTGCCGCACATGCTCAACCCAGTAACCCGGGTTGGTCAGCTGCCCCGGCTCAGCCAACTGGCCCGTCAGGTTGGAAACGATCGCCAGAGTGGGCTCGTGGTAGGTCAGACCAGCGATGGCCTCCTCGAAGGAAGCCAGCATCGGCTCCATAAGCGGCGAGTGGAAGGCGTGCGAGACCCGCAACCTGCGCGTGCGAGCGCTGACCCGCTCCTCAATCTGCGCAATTGCCTCTGCGTCGCCGGAGATCACCACTGCTGCGGGGCCGTTGACCGCCGCGATCCCGACCTGGCCTTCCAGGAGTGGCAGGACCTCCGCCTCGGGTGCGGCGATTGCGAGCATCGCCCCACCCGTGGGGAGGGCCTGCATCAACCGGGCCCGAGCCGCCACCAGGGCGCACGCATCGGCCAGTGAGAAGACCCCGGCGATGTGAGCGGCGGCGATCTCCCCGATCGAGTGCCCGACCAGCACATCCGCCCGCACCCCGAAGGACTCCAGCAGCCGGTAGAGCGCGACCTCGAAGGCGAACAGCGCCGGCTGGGTCATACCCGTCTCGTTCAACACCCCATCGGGGTCGTTGAACATGACCTCGCGGATCGGCAGCAGTTGGTCGATCTCCTCCAGCGTCTCGGCGAACACCGGGAACGCCTCGGCGAGCTGGCGTCCCATGCCGACCCGCTGGCTGCCCTGACCGGCGAACAACAACGCCAACCGGCCACCAGAGCCACTCTCGGAAACCCCATCCGAGGCCAGGGCCCGCAGCCCCGCCAGCAGCTCGTCACGGTCAACGCCCACCACGACCGCACGCTGCTCCAGCACCGCCCGCCCCGTGGCCAACGACCAAGCGGCATCAGCCGGCTTCAGTTCCGGCCGCTCCTCCAGCCACGACGCCAGTCGAGACGCCTGAGCCTGAAGCGCCTGCGTGTCCTTGGCCGACACCAGCCACGGCACCACCGGCAACTTCACGCCACCGGTCTCGGTCGCCGAAGCGGGAGGCTCCTCCAGCACGACATGAGCGTTCGTGCCGCTGATCCCGAACGAGGAGACCGCCGCACGGCGGGCATGCCCGTTCTCCTGCCACGGCCGCGCCTCGGTCAGCAACTCAACGGCACCCGCCGACCAGTCCACATGCGGCGACGGCTCATCCACGTGCAACGTCTGCGGCAGAACCCCGTTCCGCATCGCCATGACCATCTTGATCACACCTGCGACGCCCGCCGCGGCCTGCGCGTGGCCGATGTTTGACTTGATCGACCCCAGCCAGAGCGGCTGGTCCCGGTCCTGGCCATAGGTCGCGAGGAGCGCCTGCGCCTCGATCGGGTCGCCCAGAGCGGTCCCGGTGCCGTGCGCCTCGACGACGTCCACGTCCCCGGTCGACAGCCCGGCGTTGGCCAGGGCCTGCCGGATCACCCGCTGCTGGGAGGGACCGTTCGGCGCGGTCAGGCCGTTGCTGGCACCGTCCTGGTTGATCGCCGACCCCTTGACGACCGCCAGCACCCGGTGACCGTTGCGCTGGGCGTCCGACAGCCGCTCCACCAGCAGCATGCCGACACCCTCACCCCACCCGGTGCCATCGGCCGCCGCCGAGAACGCCTTGCAGCGCCCGTCCGGTGACAGGCCCCGTTGCCGGGAGAACTCGATGAAGGTGCTCGGTGTGGCCATCACGGTGACGCCGCCGGCCAGCGCCAGGTCGCATTCGCCCGACCGCAGCGCCTGAACCGCCAGGTGGAGCGCCACCAGGGAGGACGAGCATGCCGTGTCCACGGTCACGGCCGGGCCTTCCAGTCCCAGCGTGTAGCTCACCCGGCCGGAGGCGATGCTGCCGGAGCTGCCGGTGCCGATGAGCCCTTCCAGCTCGCCAGGCACGGCCGAGAGCTGGGGCGCGTAGTCGTGGTACATGACCCCGGCGAACACACCCGTCCGGCTGCCACGCAACCCCGTCGGATCGATCCCCGCCCGCTCAACCGCCTCCCACGACGCCTCCAGCAACAACCGCTGCTGCGGATCCATCGCCAACGCCTCACGCGGCGAAATCCCGAAAAATCCCGAATCAAACTCCGCCGCGTCATACAAGAACCCGCCATGCCGCGCATACGACGTCCCACGGCTCTCCGGATCCGGGTCATACAACCTCTCCAGATCCCAACCCCGATCAACCGGGAACTCCCCAACCGCATCCCGACCCGAGAACACCAGCTCCCACAGGCCCTCCGGCGAGACCACACCCCCTGGATACCGGCACGCCATCCCCACGATTGCGACCGGCTCATCCGTCGCCGTCGTGGTTGTGGTTGCCACGGCCTGCAAGCTCTGCCCACCGGCCAGCTCACTCGCCAGGAACTCCGCCACCGCCTCAGCCGTCGGAAAATCGAACACCAGCGTCGCCGGCAACCGCAGCCCCGTCGCAGCGTTGAGCTGGTTGCGGAACTCCACCGCGGTCAGCGAGTCGAAGCCCAGCTCCTGGAACCGTTTGGTCGGCTCCACCGCGTCGGCGCTCTGGAACCCGAGCGCCGTGGCCACCTGGCCACGCACCAGTTGCAGGAGATCGGCCAGGTTCACGCTGGTGGTGGTCGTGCTGGTACGGCGGGTGGGCACGCGGACCAGCCCGTGAAGCAGCGCGGGCAGCGTGCCCGCCTGCGCCTGGGCCTGCAGCGCCGGCATGCTCAGCGCGGCCGGCACCAGGTCGGCGCGGTCGCCGTTGACCGCGACGTCGAACAAGGCCAGCCCGTCGGCGATCGGCAGGGGGGTGATGCCGCCGCGTTCGAGGCGGCGCAGGTCGGACTCGTCCAGCTCGCCCGCCATGCCGCCGGTGGCCCACAGGCCCCACGCCAGCGAGGTCGCCGGAAGGCCCTGCGCTCTGCGCCGCTGGGCCAGGGCGTCCAGGTACGTGTTGGCAGCGGCGTAGTTGCCCTGGCCCGCGCTGCCCAGCACCCCGGACAGGGACGAGAACAGCACGAACGCCGACAGATCGAGATCCCGCGTGAGCTCGTGCAGGTGCCACGCCGCCTCAGCCTTGGGCCGCAGAACGGCATCGACGCGCTCCGGCGTGAGAGAGCCGATGACCCCGTCATCCAGAACACCAGCCGTGTGGACGACACCCGTCAGCGGATGCTCGGCGGGAATCAAGGCGATCACGCGGGCGAGAGCGTCGCGGTCCGCCACGTCGCAGGCGGCCACGTCCACCTCGGCGCCCAGGTCAGCAAGCTCGGCGACCAGCTCGGCCGCGCCCGGCGCCTCCGGGCCGCGACGGCTGACCAGCAGCAGGCGCCTGACCTCGTGCTCGGTGACAAGGTGGCGGGCAACCAGCGCGCCGAGCCCACCGGTGCCACCGGTGACCAGCACCGTGCCGTCCGCTCCGAACGCCGCGCCCTGCTCCTCCGACCGTGCGGCCCGGTTCAGGCGCGGCACCAGCAGCCGGCCGGCCCGTACCGCCACCTGGGGCTCACCGGTGGCCAGCGCCTGGGAGACCGGCTCCGTCGAGTCGTCGTCCACGTCCAGGAGCAGGAACCGGTCTGGCTGTTCGGCTTGCGCGGCGCGTACCAGGCCCCACACCGCCGCCTGCGCCGGGTCCGGTACGTCGTCCGGGGTCGCCGCGACCGCGCCGTGCGTGACGACCACCAGGCGCGCGGGTGGCCGGTCGGCGGCGAGCGTCTCCTGCACCGCCGCCAGCGCGGCATGGGTGGCGTACCTGACCGCCTGCGGGGTTGCCGTCTCGGTCACGGGTACGTCGAAGATCTCGTACTGGAGGTCGTTCTGCGCGGTACGTCCGCCTGCCGGCACCCAGTCGATCTGGAACAGGGTGTTGGGACCGCTCGTCCGCTGGTCGGCGGCGCTCGGGCGCAGCATGAGCGAGCCGACCTCCATGACGGGCGCACCTGCGGCGTCCGCCATGGTCAGGGCGACCACACCGGCGCCAGCGGTGGGCGCGATCCTGACCCGTAGCACCGTCGCGCCGTCGGCGTGCAGCGCCACCTGGCTCCAGGCGAAGGGGATGTACGGCCGTCCAGGTTCGGCCTGCGGCAGCAGTCCGGACATCGGGATGGCGTGCAGGGAGGCGTCGAGCAGCGCCGGGTGCAGGCCGAACCGCCGGGTCTCGGGATGGAGGTGCTCCGGCAGGGCGATCTCGGCGTAGACGGCGTCGTCGCCCTTCCAGACGGCCTTGAGGCATTGGAAGGCGCCGCCGTACTCCATGCCGGTCGCGGCGAGGTCTTCGTAGACGCCGCCCACGTCGAGGGACCGCGCGCCGGGCGGCGGCCACCGCGTGAGATCGAAGCCGGGTACGGCGGCGGCCGGGGCGAGCATGCCCTGGGCGTTCTGGCTCCAGTCGGTGGCGTCCTCGGCCCTCGAGTAGATCGTCACCTGCCGGCGGCCCGACTCGTCGGCGGCTCCGACCACCACCTGGAGCTGGAGGGTGCCGCGCTCGGGCAGGACCATCGGGGTCTGGTGGGTGAGCTCGTCGAGCACGGGGCAGCCGGCCTCGTCCCCGGCCCGTACCGCCAGCTCCACCTGTGCCGAGCCCGGCACGACCACCCGGCCGCCCACCACGTGGTCGGCCAGCCACGGCTGAGTGGCCGGCGACAGGCGGCCGATGAGGGTGAGGGTGTCGGTCCCCGGGGAGGGGACGGTCGCGGTCAGGAGCGGGTGCTCCACGACCGCCAGCCCGCCGCCCGAGGCGACGTCGCCGGTGGAGTATCCGGCGTCGAGCCAGTACCGCTGGCGCTGGAAGGCGTAGGTGGGCAGGTCGATGTGCCGGGTGGGGACGGAGGCGAAGTAGGCGTCCCAGTCCACGATGATGCCGTGGGTGTGCAACCGGCCGAGCGCCTCGACCAAGGCGCGGGCCTCGTCCCGGTCCTTGCGGGTGGCCGGAATGAACACACCGTCGGCGATGCTCTGCTGGGCCAGCCCGGTCAGCACTCCATCGGGGCCGATCTCCAGGAAGCAGTCAGCCTCCGCAGCCACTACTCCATCGGCGAAGCGCACAGCCTGCCGCACATGCTCAACCCAGTAACCAGGGTTGGTCAGCTGGCCCGGCTCAGCCAACCGGCCCGTCAGGTTGGAAACGACCGCAAGAGTGGGCTCGTGGTAGGTCAGACCGGAGATGGCCTCCTCGAAGGAAGCCAGCATCGGCTCCATCAACGGCGAGTGGAAAGCATGCGAGACCCGCAACCTGCGCGTCCTGAAGCTGACCCGCTCCTCGATCTCCGCGATCTTCTGAGCGTCGCCTGAGATCACCACCGCTGCCGGGCCGTTGACCGCCGCGATCCCCACCCGGTCTCCCAGCAGGGGCACAACCTCCGCCTCGGGTGCGGCGATCGCGAGCATCGCCCCGCCGGTCGGAAGGGCCTGCATCAACCGAGCCCGGGCCGCCACCAGAGCGCACGCATCCGCCAGCGAGAAGACCCCTGCCACGTGCGCGGCGGCGATCTCCCCGACCGAATGACCGACCAGCACATCCGCCCGCACCCCGAGCGAGGCCAGCAACCGATACAGCGCGACCTCGAAGGCGAACAACGCGGGCTGGGTCATCCCGGTCTCGTTCAACACCCCGTCCGGGTCGTTGAACATCACCTCACGGATCGGCAGCAGCTGATCGATCTCCTCCAACGTCTCGGCGAACACCGGGAACGCCTCAGCAAGCTGCCGGCCCATCCCGACCCGCTGACTCCCTTGGCCGGCGAACAACAACGCCAACCGGCCACCAGAACCACCCTCGGAAACCCCGTCCGAGGCCAGCGCCCGCAACCCAGCCAACAACTCGTCACGATCCGCACCCACCACGACCGCACGCCGCTCCAACACCGCCCTCGCGGAGACAAGCGCCTTCCCGACCCCGGCAACCGGCAGCACGTCCTCCCCAGACGCCCAGGCCGCGAGCCTGCCCGCCTGCTCCCGAAGCCCCGCCGGGTCGTTGGCCGAGATGAGCCAGGGCACGGCGGGCATCGACGGTTCGTCCCCGTCGACGGGCTCGACGGCGGCCGGACCCTGTTCGACGATCACGTGGGCGTTGGTGCCGCTGACGCCGAAGGACGAGACTCCGGCCCGGCGCGGGCGCTCCTGAAGGTCCCAGGGACGGGCGGAGGTCAGCAGTTCGACCGCCCCCGCCGACCAGTCCACGTGCGGCGACGGCTCGTCCACGTGCAGGGTCCGGGGCATGAGGCCATGACGCATCGCCATGACCATCTTGATCACGCCGCCCACTCCGGCGGCGGCCTGCGTGTGGCCGATGTTCGACTTCAGCGACCCGAGCCAGAGCGGCTGGTCCCGCTCCTGGCCGTAGGTCGCGAGGATGGCCTGCGCCTCGATCGGGTCGCCCAGCGTCGTACCGGTGCCGTGCGCCTCGACCACGTCCACGTCCGCGGTCGTCAGACCGGCGTTGGCCAGGGCCTGGCGGATCACGCGCTCCTGGGAGGGGCCGTTCGGGGCGGTCAGGCCGTTGCTGGCGCCGTCCTGGTTGATCGCGGTGCCCCGGATGAGGGCGAGGACCTGGTGGCCGTTGCGCTGGGCGTCCGACAGCCGCTCCACCAGCAGCATGCCCGCGCCCTCGGCCCAGCCGGTGCCGTCGGCGGAGGCCGAGAACGCCTTGCACCGGCCGTCGGCGGCGAGCCCGCGCTGCCGGGAGAACTCGATGAAGACGCTGGGCGTGGCCATCACCGTCACCCCGCCGGCCAGGGCGAGATCGCACTCGCCGGACCGCAGGGACTGCGCCGCCAGGTGCAGCGCCACCAGCGACGACGAGCAGGCCGTGTCCACCGTCACGGCCGGGCCTTCCAGCCCGAACGTGTAGGCGACCCGGCCCGAGGCGATGCTGCCCGCGCTGCCGTTGAGCACGAACCCCTCGAACCCTTCGGGCGCCTGCGGCAGGCGCGTGCCGTAGTCGTGGTACATCACGCCCGCGAACACGCCGGTACGGCTGCCGCGCATCGCCTTGGGACTGATCCCGGCCCGCTCGATCGCCTCCCACGAGGTTTCGAGGAGCAGCCGCTGCTGCGGGTCCATCGCGGTGGCCTCGCGCGGCGAGATCCCGAAGAGCGCGGGGTCGAAGAGGTCGGCGTCGTGCAGGAACCCGCCCTCTCGGGCGTAGCTGGTGCCCGCGTGGGCGGGGTCGGGGTCGTACAGCCGGTCCAGGTCCCAGCCCCGGTTGCCGGGGAAGGTGGTGATCGCGTCGGCGCCCTGGGTGAGGAGCTGCCAGAGGTCCTCGGGGGAGACCACGCCGCCGGGGTAGCGGCAGGCCATGCCGACGATCGCGATGGGCTCGTCGGCGGTGCCGGTCTGGGCTGCCACCTGGTCGGCCCGCGAGGATCCGGTGAGCTCGGCGCGCAGGTGCTCGGCGAGTTCGTCGGGGGTGGGGAAGTTGAACAGGAGCGTGGCGGGCAGCCGCAGGCCGGTTGCGGCGTTGAGCCGGTTCCGCAGCTCGATGGAGCTCAGCGAGTCGAACCCGAGGTCCTTGAACGCGGTCCCGATGTCCACGGAGTCGGCGTCGGCGTGGCCGAGCACCTGGGCGACGCTCGTACGGATGAGCGACAGCAGCGCGCCCTTGTCGGCCCGCGCCCTGGCCTGCCTGGGGGCCGCCGGCTTGCGCGCCGGGGCCTTGACCAGGGAACGGAAGACGGCGGGGATCTCGTCCTGGCGGCGCAGGGCGGCCGTGTCGAGGCGGGCGAGTATCTGCACTCCCCTGTCGAGCGCGAGCCCCGCGTCGAACAGGGACATGCCCTCGGCCACGGGCAGCGGCGCGAGCCCGACCCTGTTGAGGCGGGCGACGTCGACCTGGCTCAGCGCGCCGGCCATGCCGCTGTCCGACTCCCACAGCCCCCACTGGAAGGAGGCGGCGGGCAGGCCCTGTGCTCGCCGGTGCAGGGCCAGGGCGTCCAGGTACGTGTTCGCGGCGGCGTAGTTCGCCTGGCCGGCGCTGCCGATCGTGGCCGCGACGGACGAGTACATCACGAAGAACGACAGGTCGAGGTCCTCGGTGAGCTCGTGCAGATGCCGGGCCGCGTCCGCCTTCGGGCCGAAGACGCGGTCGATCCGCTCGTGCGTCAGCGAGGTCACGGCGCCGTCGTCCACGATGCCGGCCAGGTGCACGACGCCCCGCAGCGGCCGGTCCGCAGGGATGCCGGCCAGCAGGGCGGCCAGTTCGGCGCGGTCGGCGACGTCACAGGCCGCCACGGTGACCTGCGCGCCCAGGGCGGTCAGCTCGTCCAGCAGCGCCTGCGCGCCGGGCGCCGCGGCACCGCGACGGCCGGCCAGCAGCAGGTGCCGTACGCCGTGCACGGTGACGAGCCGCCGCGCGGCCAGGGCCCCCAGCTCGCCCGTGCCACCGGTCAGCAGCACGGTCCCGTCCACCGCCCCGGGGGCGGTCGCGGGGGCGGGCTGGGTGACGGGCACGATGCGCGGCACGCGGAGCTCGCCCTGCCGCAGGGCGACCTGCGGCTCGCCGGACGCGCAGGCGCGCAGCAGCGCGGCCGCGGAGTCGGGATGGTCGTCGGTGTCGACGATGACGAACCGGCCGGCGTGCTCGGACTGGGCGGACCGCATCAGGCCCCAGACGGGCGCGGTGGACAGATCCGGCACCTCGCCCTCGACGGCGCTGACCGCCCCACCGGTCACCAGCGCCAGCCGGGCCTGCGCGAACCGCTCGTCCGCGAGCCACTGCTGGACGAGCGCCAGCACCTCGTACGTCCTGGCACGTCCCTCACCGGCGGGGACCCGGGCAAGCACCAGGTCCGGGACCGCCTCCACCTCACCCAGCGAGGACAGGCCGTCGAGCTCCACCACGCGCTCGGGCTCCGCCCCGGCGGTGGCGGGCACGGTCACCCAGTCCAGCGCGTACGGCGTGCTCCCGGCCGACAGCTCGGCCGTCACGGGCCTGACCACCAGGGAGTCCACGGTGAGGATAGGCGCGCCGGTGCCGTCCGCGACGCTCAGCGACAGCTCACCCTGGCCCTTCGCCGTCGTACGGACCCGGGCCACGGTCCCGCCCACCGCGTGCGGCGAGATGCCGGACCAGGCGAAGGGCAGGAACGGCTGCCCCGGCTCGGTACGCGGCAGGAGGTCGCCGAGCGTGATGGAGTGCAGCACCGCGTCGAGGAGGGCGGGGTGGAACCCGAACCGCTCCGCGCCCGCCAGCGCCTGGTCGGGCAGCACGATCTCGGCGTAGACCGCGCCGTCGCGCTGCCAGGCGCTCAGCAGGCCCTGGAAGGCTTCGCCGTACTCCAGGCCCGAGACGGCCAGGTCGTCGTACAGGTTGTCGATGTCGATGGGCTGCGCCCCGGACGGCGGCCATTGCGCGAGGTCGAAGCCGGGTTCGGCGGCGGCGGGGCCGAGCGTGCCCTGGGCGTGCCGCTGCCAGGAGTCGCCGCCTTCGGCGCGGGAGTACACGGCGATGCCACGCCGGCCGCCGTCGTCCGGCCCGTCGATGACCACCTGGAGCTGTACGGGATGCTCGTGCGTGATCACGAGAGGAGCTTGGATGGCCAGCTCGGAGACCGCCTCGCAGTCCTCGGTCTCCGCCGCGGCCCGCAGCGCGATCTCGAGGAAGCCCGTGCCAGGAAGGATCACGGTGCCGTTGACCGCGTGGTCGGCGAGCCAGGGCAGCGTGGCCAGGGACAGCCGCCCGGTGAGCGTGAGGGTGTCGGAGTCGGGGGCGGGCACGGCCGCGCTGAGTATCGGATGCTCCACGGCGCTCAGCCCGGCGGCGGTCACGTCGCTGACGGCCCTGCCCGACTCCAGCCAGTACCGCTGGTGCTGGAAGGCGTAGGTGGGCAGATCGACGTGCCTGGCCGGTGGCAGCACGGTCGTCCAGTCCACGGTGATCCCGTGAGTGTGCAACCGGCCCAGCGCCTCGATCAGCGCGCGGACCTCATCGCGGTCCTTGCGGGTGGCGGGAACGAACACACCATCGGCGATGCTCTGCTGAGCCAGCCCCGTCAGCACCCCATCGGGGCCGACCTCCAGGAAGCAGTCAGCCTCCGCAGCCATCACCCCGTCGGCGAACCGCACGGCCTGCCGCACATGCTCAACCCAGTAACCCGGGTTGGTCAGCTGGCCCGGCTCGGCCAACCGGCCCGTCAGGTTGGAAACGATCGCAAGAGTGGGCTCGTGGTAGGTCAGACCAGCGATGGCCTCCTCGAAGGAAGCCAGCATCGGCTCCATCAAAGGCGAGTGGAAAGCGTGCGAGACCCGCAGCCTGCGCGTCCTGAAGCTGACCCGCTCCTCGATCTCTGCGATCTTCTGAGCGTCGCCAGAGATCACCACCGCAGCCGGGCCGTTGACCGCCGCGATCCCCACCCGGTCTCCCAGCAGCGGCACAACCTCCGCCTCGGGTGCGGCGATCGCCAGCATCGCACCGCCGGTCGGGAGGGCCTGCATCAACCGGGCCCGAGCCGCCACCAGAGCGCATGCATCCGCCAGCGAGAACACCCCGGCCACGTGCGCCGCGGCGATTTCCCCGATCGAGTGCCCGACCAGCACATCCGCCCGCACCCCGAAGGACTCCAGCAGCCGATACAAGGCCACCTCGAAGGCGAACAACGCCGGCTGAGTCATCCCGGTCTCGTTCAACACCCCGTCCGGGTCGTTGAACATCACCTCACGAACCGGCAGCAGCCGGTCGATCTCCTCCAGCGTCTCGGCGAACACCGGGAACGCCTCGGCCAGCCGCAGCCCCATGCCGACCCGCTGGCTCCCCTGACCGGCGAACAACAACGCCAACCGGCCACCAGAGCCAGTCACCTCATCCGAAGTCAGCGCCCGCAGCCCGGCCAGCAGTTCGTCACGATCAGCGCCCACCACGACCGCACGCTGCTCCAGCGCAGAACGCCCCGTCGCCAACGACCAAGCCGCATCCGACACCGACAGCGACGGCCGCGCCGACACCCACGACGCCAGCCGCCCGGCCTGCTCCACCAACGCCTCACGCGTCTTCGCCGAGAGCACCCAGGGCACCGCCGGCGAGCCCACGACCTCCTCGGAAGCCGGTTCGGCCAGGTCCCCCTGCTCAAGGATGACGTGCGCGTTGGTGCCGCTCACCCCGAACGACGAGACGGCAGCCCGACGCGGACGATCCCGAACGTCCCACGACCGAGCCTCGGTCAGCAGCTCAACGGCCCCGGCCGACCAGTCCACGTGCGGCGACGGCTCGTCCACGTGCAACGTCCGGGGCATGAGCCCATGCCGCATGGCCATCACCATCTTGATGACCCCGGCGACACCGGCAGCCGCCTGCGTGTGCCCGATGTTCGACTTCAACGACCCCAGCCACAGCGGCTGAGTCCTCTCCTGGCCATAGGTGGCGATCAAAGCTTGCGCCTCGATCGGGTCACCCAAGGTGGTCCCGGTCCCGTGCGCCTCGACCACGTCCACTTCAGCGCCCGACAGCCCGGCGTTGGCCAGCGCCTGCCGGATCACCCGCTGCTGCGACGGCCCGTTCGGCGCCGCCAGGCCGTTGCTGGCCCCGTCCTGGTTGATCGCCGAGCCCTTGATGACCGCCAGCACCTGGTGCCCGTTACGGCGGGCATCCGACAGCCGCTCCACCAGCAGCACACCGACGCCCTCGCTCCACCCCGTGCCATCAGCAGAGGCCGAGAACGCCTTGCACCGCCCGTCCGCCGACAACCCCCGCTGCCGGGAGAACTCCACGAACGTGCCGGGCGACGCCATCACCATCGCCCCGCCCGCCAGGGCCAGGTCACACTCGCCCGTCCGGAGGGCCTGCGCGGCCAGGTGCAGCGCCACCAGCGACGACGAGCACGCTGTGTCCACCGTCACCGCCGGGCCCTCGAACCCGAACGTGTACGACACCCGCCCGGAAGCGACGCTGGCCAGCTGGCCGGTGAGGAGGTACCCCTCGACCGCGTCGGAGCCCTCGGCGCGCCGTGGCCCGTACTCCATCGGCGCGATGCCGGTGAAGACCCCGGTCTGGCTGCCGTGCAGGGTGGCCGGGTCGATGTTGGCGTGTTCGAAGACCTCCCACGAGGCCTCCAGGAGCAGCCGCTGCTGCGGGTCCATGGCCAGGGCCTCGCGCGGCGAGATGCCGAAGAAGGCCGCGTCGAAGCCGGCGGCGTCATACAGGAAGCCGCCCCGCCGGGTGTAGGAGGTGCCCCGGTTGCCGGGGTCGGGGTCGAACAACCGGTCCAGGTCCCAGCCGCGGTCGGTGGGGAACTCGCCCACCGCGTCCCGGCCCTGCGCGACCAGCTCCCACAGGTCGTCCGGTGACAGCACGCCGCCGGGGAGGCGGCAGGCCATGCCCACGATCGCGATCGGCTCGTCGTGGCCGGCCGGCCGCGCCGCGGTGGCGGGCGTGGCGGAGCCGCCGAGCAGTTCGGTACGCAGGTGCTCGGTCAGCGCCTTGGGCGACGGGTAGTCGAACAGCAGCGAGCTGGGCAGTCGCAGCCCGGTGGCGGCGTTGAGCCGGTTCCTGAGCTCGACGGCGGTGAGCGAGTCGAACCCGGCGTCCTTGAACGCTCCGGTGGCGCTGATGACGTTCGGCGTCACGTGCCCGAGCACGAGGGCGGCCTGGCCGCGTACCAGGTCGAGCAGGGTGCGTTCCTGCTCGTCCGGGCTCAGCCCGCGCAGCGACTGCGCCAGCGGCACCTCGAGGGAGCTGTCGGCCGCGCGGCGCTCGACGGGCTTGCGCAGCATTCCACGCAGCATCGCCGGTACGGGGTCCGCGACCTTGGCCAGGCTGAGCCGGGCGGGCAGCGCCGTCACGGCGTCACCCGCGAGCGCGGCGTCGAAGAGCTCCAGCGCCTCGTCCCGCGGCAGCGGGGCGACGCCGAGCCGGGCCCAGCGCGCCAGGTCGGCCGTGGCGAGCGTGCCCGCCATGCCGCCGAATTCGGTGGAGTTGTCCCACAGGCCCCAGTCCAGGGCCGTGGCGGGCAGGCCGAGCGAGTGACGGTGGCGGGCGAGGGCGTCGAGGAAGGCGTTGGCGGCGGCGTAGTTGGCCTGGCCGGCGCTGCCGAGCGTGGCCGCGCACGACGAGAACAGCACGAACGCCGACAGTTCGCGCTCGCGGGTCAGCTCGTGCAGGAGCCAGGCGGTCTCGGCCTTGGTCCGCCACACGGTGTCGAGCCGCGCGGGGGTCAGCGCCGGGACCACGCCGTCGTCGAGCACGCCGGCGATGTGCACGACGCCGGTCAGGTCGTGGCAGGAGTCGATGAGCCCGGCCAGCGCCTCGCGGTCGGTGACGTCGCAGGCGACCAGTTCGGCGTGCGCGCCGAGCTCGGCCAGCTCGGCCGCGAGCGCGACGGCCCCGGCCGCGTGCGGGTCGCGGGTGACGAGGACGAGGTTGCGCACGCCGTGCCGGGCGGCGAGGTGCCGGGTGACCGTGCGTCCCAGCGCGCCCGTGCCGCCGGTGACCAGCACGGTCCCGCCGGGGTTCCAGGGCCGGTCCGCCGCCGCCCGGCCGCGCCGCGCCAGCCTCGGGACGTGGATCCTGCCGGACCTGATCGCGAGCTGGGGCTCGTCGTAGGCGAGGGCCGCGGCGACGGCGTCCTCGGCACTGCCGTCGTCGTCGAGCAGCACGAACCGGTCGGGGTACTCCGTCTGCGCCGACCGGACCAGGCCCCACACGGCGGCGCCGGCCAGGTCGGGCACCTCGTCGGTCGCTCCCCTGGTGACGATCACCAGCCGGGCCGACGCGGGCCGGTCGCCGTCGAGCCAGTCCTGGACGGCGGAGAGCACGCGGAGCACGGCCGCGCGCGCCCGGTCCGTCCCGTCCCCTTCGTCGTCGTGCCAGGGCAGGAGCACGTCGCCGGGCGCCATGGTGGCGCCGCCCGTGGCGGGTACGGGCATCCAGTCCACCTCGAACAGCCCGGCGTGCTCGGCGGGCACGTCCACGGGACCGCGTGCCTCCAGCCAGAACCGCCGGCGCTGGAAGGCGTAGGTGGGCAGGTCGACGTGGAGTGCGGGGGCGGGCCCGAAGTAGGCGTCCCAGTCGACGGTGACGCCGCAGGCGTGGAGCTGTCCGAGGGCCTGGACGAAGGTGTCTATCTCGTCGCGGTCCTTGCGCACGGCGGGGACGAAGACGCCGTCCGAGAGCATCTGCTGGGCCAGCCCGGTGAGGACGCCGTCGGGCCCGACCTCCAGGAAGAGCGCGGCGTCCGCGGCGGCGATGCCGTCCGCGAAACGGACGGGCCGCCGTACGTGGTCGACCCAGTAGCGGGGGCTGGTGAGCAGGCCGGGTTCGGCGAGCCTGCCGGTGACGTTGGAGATCACCGGGATGGCGGGCTCGTGGTAGGCCAGCCCCGCGATGGCCTCCTCGAAGGGTGCCAGCATCGGCTCCATCAGTGGCGAGTGAGCGGCCTGGGAGATCCGCAGCCGGCGCTTGCGTGCCGTGACGTTCCGCGCGATCTCCTCGATGGCGGCCTCGGCTCCGGAGATGACCACCGAGGTCGGGGTGTTGACGGCCGCGATGGCGACCCGGTCCTCGTACCCGTCGAGGAGCGGCAGGACGTCGGCCTCGGACGCGGCGATGGCGAGCATCGCGCCGCCCGGGGGCAGCGTGTGCATGAGGCGGGCCCGCACGGCGATCAGGGTGCAGGCGTCGGCGAGGGAGAACACCCCGGCCACGTGGGCGGCGGCGATCTCGCCGACGGAGTGCCCGACCACCACGTCCGCCCGCACGCCGAGGGATTCGAGCAGCCGGTACAGGGCGACCTCGAAGGCGAACAGCGCGGGCTGGGTCAGGCCGGTCTCGTTGAGCAGCCCGCCGGGGTCGGTGAACATGACCTCGCGCAGCGGGTACGGCAGGTGGGGGTCCAGCAGCGCGCAGATCTGCTCCAGCGCCTCGTCGAAGACGGGGAAGGCGGCGGCCAGCTCGCGCCCCATGCCGAGCCGCTGGCTGCCCTGCCCGGTGAACAGCAGGGCCAGCCGGCCCGCCGGGCCGCTGCCGGTCAGCACGCCGGGCGCGGCGGGGCCGCCCGCCAGTGCCCGCAGGCCGGCCAGCAGGTCATCGCGCTCGCGGCCGACGATCACCGCGCGGTGTTCGAGCACGGACCGCTCGGCGGCCAGCGCGGCGCCGGCGGCGGCGACGGGGATGTCGGGCGTCGCCCAGGACGCGAGCCGCTCGGCCTGCCCGGCCAGCGCCTCGGGGGTCCTCGCCGAGATGAGCCAGGGGACGGCGGGGAGGTTCGCGTCGTCGCGGGGGGCGGGGGCGGCCGGGTCGCCCTGCTCGATGATGACGTGGGCGTTGGTGCCGCTGATGCCGAAGGAGGAGACGGCGGCGCGGCGCGGGCGGTCCCGGAGCTCCCACGGCTGGGCCTCGGTGAGCAGTTCGACGGCGCCGGCAGACCAGTCCACGTGCGGGGAGGGCTCGTCCACGTGGAGGGTTCGCGGCAGCGTCTCGTGCCGCATGGCCATGACCATCTTGATCACGCCACCCACGCCGGCGGCGGCCTGGGAGTGGCCGATGTTCGACTTCAGCGAGCCGAGCCACAGTGGCTGGTCCCGCTCCTGGCCGTAGGTGGCGATCAACGCCTGGGCCTCGATCGGGTCGCCCAGCGTCGTACCGGTGCCGTGGGCCTCGACCACGTCCACGTCCCCGGCCGCGAGCCCGGCGTTGGCCAGGGCCTGGCGGATCACGCGCTGCTGGGAGGGGCCGTTCGGGGCGGTCAGGCCGTTGCTGGCGCCGTCCTGGTTGATCGCCGACCCCTTGACGACCGCCAGCACCCGGTGGCCGTTGCGGCGGGCGTCCGACAGCCGCTCCACCAGGAGCATGCCGACGCCCTCGGCCCAGCCCGTGCCGTCGGCCGAGGCCGAGAACGCCTTGCACCGACCGTCCGGCGACAGGCCGCGCTGCCGCGAGAACTCCACGAACATGCCCGGGGACGCCATCACGGTCGCGCCACCGGCCAGCGCCAGATCGCACTCCCCCGACCGCAGCGACTGCGCGGCCAGGTGCAGCGCCACCAGCGACGACGAGCACGCGGTGTCCACGGTCACCGCCGGGCCCTCGAACCCGAACGAGAACGCGACCCGGCCGGAGATCACGCTGGCGGAGGTGCCGGTCAGCACGTAGCCTTCCGCGGCCCCGGTGGCCTCGTGCAGGCGCGGGCCGTAGTCCTGGGCCATCGCGCCCGCGAAGACGCCGGTACGGCTGCCGCGCAGCCCGGCCGGATCGATCCCCGCCCGCTCGATCGCCTCCCACGACGCCTCCAGCAGCAACCGCTGCTGCGGATCCATCGCCAACGCCTCACGCGGCGAGATCCCGAAGAAGCCGGGGTCGAACTCCGCCGCGTCATACAGGAACCCGCCGTGCCGCGAGTAGGACGTCCCACGGCTGTCGGGGTCCGGGTCGTACAGGGCGGCCAGATCCCAGCCGCGATCGACGGGGAACTCCCCGATGGCGTCCCTGCCGGAGATCACCAGGTCCCACAGGTCGTCCGGGGAGCGCACCCCGCCGGGGAAGCGGCAGGCCATGCCCACGATCGCGATCGGCTCGTCCGCCACCGAGGCGGCGGCCACCACGGCCTGCGCGGCCTGCCCGCCCGTCAGCTCCGCGCGCAGGAACGCGGCCAGCGCCTGCGGCGAGGGGTAGTCGAACAGCAGCGAGCTGGGCAGCTGGAGGCCGGTGGCGGCGTTGAGCCGGTTCCTGAGCTCGACGGCGCTGAAGGAGTCGAAGCCGAGCGCCTTGAAGGCGGTGGCGGTGTCCACGGTCGCGGCGTTGGCGTGGCCGAGGACGAGCGCGATGCAGGTCCGTACGAGCTCCAGGAGCAGCTGCTCCTGCTCCGGCCCGGGCAGGCCGTGCAGCCGGTCGGCGAGTGGCTGCGTCCCGTCGCCGGTGGCCGCCGGCTCCGGGGGCGCGGGCGGGGGCGGCGCCGCGCCGTCCGGCTCGGGAAGCCAGTGGTACGTGCGCTGGAAGGCGTAGGTGGGCAGCGGGACGCGCCGGGCGCCGGGGTACAGGGCGTCCCAGGCCGGCGCGGTGCCGCGTACCTGCAGCTCGGCCAGCGCCAGGGCGGCGCTGTGGCATTCGGCCCGGTTGTCCCGCAGCGTGGCGACGAACCGGATGCCGGGGTCGGCGGGCAGGCAGTGCTGCCCCATGGCGGCCAGCACCGAGCTGGGGCCGACCTCGACGAACGTGGTCACGCCCGTGTCGGCCAGCGCGCGGATGCCGTCGCTGAAGCGGACGGCCTCCCGGACGTGCCATACCCAGTGGCCGGGCGAGCACAGGTCCTCGCCGGACGCGACGGCCCCGGTGAGGTTCGAGACGATCGGGATGGCCGGCGCGCGGTAGGTGAGCGACTCGGCCACCTGCCGGAACTCCGCCAGCATCGGGTCCATCAGCGGCGAGTGGAAGGCGTGGCTCACGCGCAGCCTGCTGGTCTTGCGGCCGCGGGCGCGGAACTCCTCGGCGATCTGCGTGACCCGGTCCTGCGCGCCGGAGACCACGACGGAGTCGGGGCCGTTGATCGCGGCGATGCTGACCGAGTCGTCCAGGTGGGGGCGGAGCTCCGCCTCGGTGGCCTGGACGGCGATCATCGCGCCGCCGGCGGGCAGGGCCTGCATCAGCCTGCCGCGCGCCGCGACGAGCGTGCAGGCGTCGGCCAGCGACAGCACCCCGGCGACGTGCGCGGCCGCGATCTCGCCGATGGAGTGGCCGATGAGGCGGTCGGGGCGGATGCCCCAGTGCTCGTACAGGCGGGTGAGCGCGACCTCGAAGGCGAAGAGCGCGGGCTGGGTCATCCCGGTCTCGTTCAACGTCCCGTCGGGGTCGTCGAACATCACCTCCAGCAGCGGCCGGTCGAGCTCGCCGGCGAAGCAGGCGGCGATCTCGTCGAGGGCCCGCGCGAAGGCGGGGTACGCGTCGTAGAGCTCGCGGCCCATGCCCGGGCGCTGGCTGCCCTGGCCCGAGTAGAGGAAGGCGACGGCGCCGTCGCTCGGCCGCCCGGTCACGATCTCGGCGGCGGCCTCTCCCCTGGCGAGCCGGTCGAGCGCGCCGGCCAGCCGGGACGGCTCGTCCACGACGATCGCGGCGCGGCGGTCGAAGGCCGTGCGTGTCGTCGCCAGCGAGTAAGCCATGTCCACGGCGTCGGCCACGGCCTCGGTGACGGGCTCGGTGGCGGGCTCGGCGTTGGGCTCGGCGTCGGCGGCGGCGGACACGGCGGCGGTTGCTCGTTCGGCGAGCAGGTGGTCGCGGAGCCGGCCGGCCTGGGCGCGGAGCGCGGCCTCGCTCTGCCCGGCCAGCGGCAGGATCACCGGCCCGGCGGGGCCGGGCGCCGGTCGCGGCGTCTCCCGCGGGTGCTCGGCGAGCACCACGTGGCAGTTGGCGCCCCCCATGCCGAACGAGCTGACCCCGGCGACCAGCGGTTCGCCGGCGCGCGGCCAGGCGGACAGCGCGGTGTTGACGCGCAGGTTCAGCTCGTCGAACGGGATCAGCGGGCTGGGCGTCTCGAAGTTGAGTGACGCCGGCAGCTCGCGGTGCCTGATGGCCAGCACGGTCTTGAGCAGGCCGACGATTCCCGCGGCGCCTTCCAGGTGGCCGACGTTGGTCTTGGCCGAGCCGACGAGCAGCGGCGTGCTGGAGTCCTTGGCGGTGCCGATGGCGGCGCCCAGGGCGCGTGCCTCGATGGGGTCGCCGACCCGGGTCCCGGTGCCGTGCAGCTCGACGTACTGGACGTCGGCCGCCGGCACGCCGGCCCGCTCGCAGGCCAGCCGGATGACCTCTTCCTGGGCGTCCTGGTCGGGGACGGTGAGCCCGTCGCCGCCGCCGTCGTTGTTGACGGCGCTGCCGGCGATCACGCAGTGGACGCGGTCGCCGTCGGCGAGCGCGCGGGCCAGCGGTTTCAGCACGACGATGCCGCCGCCCTCGCCGCGGACGTAGCCGTTGGCGCGGGCGTCGAAGGTGAAGCACCTGCCGTCCGGCGACAGGGCGCCGAACCTGAGCGCGGCGAGCGTGCTGTCGGGCGTCAGGTTGAGGTTCACGCCGCCGACGATGGCCAGGCCCGACTCGCCGCTGCGCAGGCTCTCGCAGGCCAGGTGCACGGCGGTGAGGGAGGCCGACTGGGCGGAGTCCACGGTCATGCTGGGGCCGTTCAGCCCGAGCGTGTACGAGATCCGGTTGGCGAGCAGGGCCCGGCTGATGCCCGTGAGGCTGTGGCGGGTCAGCGCCGCGCGGCCGGTGCCCTGCAGCAGCTGGGCGTAGTCGCCGGCCATGGCGCCGATGTAGACGCTCGTGCCGGTGCCCCGCAGGCTGTCCGGGACGATGCCGGCGTCTTCGAGCGCCTCCCAGCTCAGCTCCATGAGCAGCCGCTGCTGGGGGTCCATCATCGCGGCCTCGTTCGGGGAGATCCCGAAGAACTCGGCGTCGAACTCGGCTATGCCGGTGATGAAGCCGCCGCGCAGCGACTCCGTCTCCGGGGAGTTCCACCGGCCGGGGGGAACGCCGGTGACGGCGTCGCTCCCGTCGCGCAGCAGCCGCCAGAAGGAGTCCGGGTCCGGGGCCTGAGGGAGGCGGCAGGATATGCCGACGATCGCCACCGCGTCGTCGGAAAAACTACGAGAGGAGCGTTCGTAGGACATTGAACCAATCCAGATTCCGACGGAGCGAGCAGAGGGCAGGGAAACGCTCTTGGGCCATCAGCTGATGACGTCGTACTTGCCGAATCCGGTGCCGACGGTGACCGGCTCGCGGAAGAGGTCGAGCGGGTCCTCGGGCCTGAACTTCCCGGAGTGCAGGTACGCCTCGAGCGTCCCGTCGGGGCGCAGGCCCAGCAGGTCGGGCCGGCCGTCCAGGTCGATGTCGGTGAGCGTCATCAGGCGCATGTCCTGCCAGCCGTGGGCGACGGTGTACCAGGTGCCCTCGGAGGTCGCGGCGGCCGGGGTGCCGGGCGGGGCCGCGAACTCGTACAGGTCGAGGTCGCCGTTCGCGCGGCGGACCAGCAGGTCCAGGTTGCCGTTGCCGGTGAAGTCGGCCATGGCGATGGGCAGGTCGTCGACGCCGACCTCGGTGAGCCGCACCGGGTCCTTGTCGTAGGTGTCGTTCCGCACGACTCCCTGGTCGCGGTGGGGGAAGACGTCCACGTTGCCGGCGTCCTTGCCTTTGCCGAACGTGTCGTCGGTGCCGGTGCCGGTCACGTCGGCGAACCCGATGGTCTCCCATTCCCGGCCGTCGTCGCGCTTGCCGGACACCCGGATCGGCTCGGCGAACGGGCCGATCTCGCCGGGGCCGCCCAGGTTGCGCAGCAGGAAGAAGCCGTGCTCGCCGTTCTCGCCGGGGTTGATGCCGTACTCGCTCGCGCTGAACGCGCAGATGTCGGCGCGGCCGTCGCCGGTCGCGTCGACGGCGCGGATGAAGAAGAACCGCCACCAGCCGAAGCCGTCACCGATCTTCACCGGATCGCCGTAGGTCCCGGTCCCGTTGAACTCGCCGCTGTGCGGATGGACGAACAATTCACCGGTTTCCGTATTGCGCACCAACAGGTCCGGCCGCCCGTCGCCGCGGAAGGAACGGCACTGGCCGTTCGCGAAACTCGACGCCATTGTTGAACGCTCCTCCCCGCCAGGATTTCCCGGTCAAGCGTCCTCAGTATTCGCGAGCCGGGATAAGGCGGGTAACCCCTAGCGCCCATTAAAGAGGCCGCTCACGCCCCACTTCGGGGGCGGACGGCACGCCGAATTCCCGGCGCGCGTGACGGCGCGCGCCGGGTGCGGAGGGGACGTCTCAGGTGTCGCGCGAGCGGAACATCGCGAACGCGGCGAGGAGCAGGGCCGCGGTGAAGGCGGCCATCACGCCGAACCCGGCCCATGGCAGCATCCGGTCGGGCAGCTGCACGGTCGTGGTGATCTGGAGGCCGGCCGAGATCGGCCAGTACGTCTGCACCCAGTCGCCGACCGCGTCGGGCAGCAGCCTGGGCGTGATGACGGGGATGATGAAGTTGATCGCCACCACCACGGTCGTGGCGCTCATCGTGGCCCGCAGCAGGCTGCCGACCGCCACGCCGACCAAGCCGACCAGCGCCCAGATCAGGCCCATGCCGACGACGGCGCGCAGCACGCCCGGCTGGCCGAGCGAGGCGGTGGGCGCGCCGGCCGCCCCGATCACCCGCTGCCCGAGCAAGTACGCGCCGAAGCCCGCCACCAGGCCCATCAGCAGGGCGATCAGCCCGAACGTGGCCACCTTGGCGGCCAGCAGCCGGCCGCGCCGCGGGACCACGGTCACGCTGGTGCGGATCAGGCCGGTGGCGTACTCGTGGGTCACCACCAGCACGCCCAGCGCGCCCACGGTGATCTGGGCGAACAGGAACCCGCCGTACATGCTGATGTAGGTGGGGTCGAACACCGCCCTGCCGGTCTCGGAGGCCGCCAGGTAGCCCTCGGCCGCGCCGTTGGCGGTGGCCGCGCCCAGGCCGACCATGAGCGCCACGGCGGTGAGGATCGTGGGGATGTTGGACGGTATCGTGCGGAACTTGGTCCACTCGGAGCGGATCGTGTCCGCGATGGCCACGCTCATGCCACACTCGCCTGGAACTCGATGCTGTCACGGGTCAGATCCATGTAGGCCTGCTCCAGGGAGCGCTGCGGCGTCAGCTCCGTCAGCACCACCCCGGCGGCCAGCGCCGCCCTGCCGATCTCCCTGGGCTCCAGCCCGGTGACGATGAGGGCGCCGTCGGCGCCCGGGTGGACGGTGGCGCCGGCCTCGGTCAGGAGCGGGACGAGCAGCTCGTGCTCCTCGGCCCGCACCAGCACGTTGGAGCCCTGCCGGACGAACTCGGTGATCCCGATGTCGGCGATCAGCTTCCCCCTGCCGATGACGACGAGATGGTCGGCGGTCTGCGCCATCTCGCTCATCAGGTGGCTGGAGACCAGCACGGTGCGGCCTTCCGCGGCCAGCCCCCGCATCAGCTCGCGGATCCACTTGATGCCCTCGGGGTCGAGGCCGTTGACGGGCTCGTCGAACAGCAGCACCTTCGGGTCGCCGAGCAGCGCCACCGCGATGCCGAGCCGCTGCCCCATGCCCAGCGAGAAGCCGCCGGCGCGCTTGCCGGCCACCGACTCCAGCCCGACCAGGCGCAGCACCTCGTCCACCCGCCGGGCGGGGATGGCGTTGGTCTGGGCGATGCAGAGCAGGTGGTTGCGGGCGGTGCGCCTGGGGTGCACGGCGCGGGCGTCCAGCAGGGCGCCCACCTCGCGCATCGGCCGGGGCAGGCCCGCGTAGGCCCGCCCGTTGACCGTCACGCTGCCCGCGTCGAGGCGGTCGAGGCCGAGAATGGCCCTCATCGTGGTGGATTTGCCCGCTCCGTTGGGGCCGAGAAATCCGGTGACCCGCCCGGGGTGGACGCTGAACGTCAATCCGTCGACCGCGGTTTTATTGCCGTAGCGTTTTGTCAAGCCGGTTATTTCGATCATTTCCAGCCCCTCCAGAGACCGGTCGTTTCCAAGATCTTCTCATCGGGACTGCCTATATGGTGCCCTTTCCGACAATGGAATCGCCAGCGCATTAAGCATGGGCCGGAACTTGAGCCGGGTCTCCTCCAGCTCGGCCTCCGGGTCGGAGCCCGCCACGATGCCGCATCCGGCGTACAGGGTCGCGGTCTCGTCCTGCACGTGCGCCGAGCGGATCGCCACCGCGAACTCGCCCTCCTGCTCGTCGTTCATCCACCCGACGGGGCCCGCGTACCAGCCGCGGTCGAAGGGCTCGGCGTCGCGCACCCACTCGAGCGCGGCCTGGCGCGGATGGCCGCCGACGGCGGGTGACGGGTGCAGCCGCTCCACCAGGTCGAGGACGCTGGCGGTCTCCGGGTCGGCGAGCTCGCCGACGATGCGGGTGTGCAGGTGCCGCAGGTTCGGCAGGTCGAGCACGTGCGGCTCGTCCGGCACCGTGACCGTCCGGCACACCTGGTCGAACGCGTGCCGCAGCGTCGCGGTGACGATCCGCTGCTCGCGCCGGCTCTTGTCGTCCTGCAGCAGCGCGGCGCGCAGGCACGCGTCCTCGGCGGGCGTCGCGCCGCGCGGCATGGACGCCGCCAGGCTCATCGACTCGGCCCGGCCGCCGCGCAGGCCGACCAGCCGCTCCGGGGTGGCGCCGACGAAGGCGTGCCCGTACGCGGCCACGGCGAAGACGGTGCTCCCCGGCTGCGTGTCGCGCAGGGAGCCCAGCACGGAGGCCAGGTCGTACCCCCACGGGGAGGTGATCCGCAGCTGGCGGGCCAGCACGGCCTTGTCGAACCTGCCGCGGGCGATCTGCTCGGTGGTGTGCGCGACCAGCGCCTTCCACTCCGACGCGGAGGGCACCTCGACGGTGGTCGTGCCCTGGAGCAGGGGGCTGGGGCAGGGACGGATCCCGGCGGACGAGATCAGGGCGAAGGCGTCCGCGACCGTGCGCGCGGGCCCGTCCGTCGTGGTGGGCCGGGGGTCGACGCTGACGCTGAGCGCGAGCGAGGTCGTGCCGTCCGGATCCTGCGAGATCAGCACCCTGGGCACCCACATCAGCGCCTCGGGCAGCGGCCCGGGGCGCGGCGCGAAGGCGAACCCGCCGACCAGCGACGGCATGGCGCGCGGGCCCGGCCCGCCGGAGACCGCGGTCCCGGCCGCCCGCTCCCAGCCTCGCCGGATGCCGGCGAAGCGGTCGTGGCCGGTGTGCGTGAAGTCGGTCGCGCTGCCCATCGCCATGACGGTGGAGTGCGGCGACATCCAGACGAAGGTCCGCGTGGACCGCTCGAACAGCGGTCTCAGCAGCCCGGCCGGGTCCACGGGCGGGATCTCCTGGCGCCAGGTCGCCAGCGCCGGGCAGGCGTTGTTGCGCGCCTCGATGGTGGCCTTGGCGTGCACTTCCAGGAAGCCGGGCAAGTCGATGTCTGCGACGTGCATCGGGTACGTCCTCTGCGAGCGTGGGTTAGCTGAACATCCCGGCGAGCGCCTTCTTGCTGACCTTGCCGAGCGGGGTGACCGGGAGCTCCTGGACGATCTCCAGGCGGTCGGGGAACTTGAAGGCCGCTACCCCGCGTTCTCGCAGGAACGCGGTCAGGTCGCCGAGAGCCGGCGGCGTGCCGCGGGGCACGACGCACGCGCACGCCCGCTCGCCGAGCACCTCGTCGGGCAGGCCCACCAGGGCGACCTCCCGGACGGCCGGGTGCGCGAGCAGGTGGTTCTCCACCTCCTCGGCCGCGATCTTCTCGGCGCCCCGGTTGATCTGGTCCTTGACCCTGCCCTCGAAGACGACGTGCCCGGTCGGCAGCAGCCGTACGAGGTCGCCGGTCCGGTAGTAGCCGTCTGCGGTGAACGTCCTGGCGTTGTGCTCGGGCGCCCGGTAGTAGCCGCGCACCGTGTACGGGCCGCGCGCCAGGAGCTGCCCCACCTCGCCCGGCGTCACGTCGCGGTCGTCCTCGTCGACGACCCGCACCTCGTCGTCCGGGGAGACGGGCAGCCCCTGGCTGACCAGGACCACGTCCTCCGGGTCGTCCCATCGGTGGAACCCGCACAAACCCTCGGCCATCCCGAACGCCTGCTGGAGCCGGCAGCCGAGCGCGGGTTGGACCCGGCGGGCCAGCTCGTTCTGGAGCTTCGACCCGCCGATCGTGACGCGGCGCAGGCTGGACAGGTCGTACTCGTCCCACTCGGCGGCCTCCATCCACAGCAGGGCCGCGCCGGGGATCAGGCCGGTCTCGGTCACCCCCTCCCGCTCGATGAGCGGGAAGGTCTCGTCCGGGCTGGGGCCGGGCGCCAGCACGAGCGTGCCGGCGGCGTGGAAGGTGGCCAGCAGCCCGTGGGTCAGCGGCCAGTTGTGGCACAGCGGCAGGCTCACCAGGTGGACGGTCTCCTCGCCGTAGTCGCACGCCTCGGCGACCGCGCGCCCGCTGTAGGACCATTCCTGGTGCGCGCGGGGCACGAGCTTGGGCACGCCGGTCGTACCGCCCGACAGCAGGAAGAGCGCCACGCCGCCGGGGTCGGGCCGGGGCAGGCCGGCCGCCCCGGCGTCCGCGTAGTCCAACCGGGTGAAGCCGCCCGGGTCGCCCGCCACGAGCACGTGCTTGAGCGTGGGCACCCGCGCGGCCACGTCGGCGGCCAGGTCGCGGTAGTCGAAGCCGGCGTGCACGTCCGGGATGACGTACGCGGCCGCCTCCGTGAACTCGCAGAAGTACGCGATCTCGCTGCCGCGATGGGCCGGCAGCGCCATGACCGGCAGCGCACCGATCCTGAACAGGGCGAACAGCAGCGCGACGAGCTCCGGGACGTTGGGGAGCTGCACGACGACCCGGTCGCCCGAGCCGATGCCGATCTCGCGCAGCCGCGCCGCCATGCGGTCGGCCCGGCTGTCCAGCTCGGCGTAGCTCCACCGGTGGGCGCCCGCCACGAGAGCGAGCTTGTCCGGGTGGGAGCGCGCCCGCGCGGCTAGGAGCTCGCCCAACGTCTCGTCGCGCCAGTGACCGGCCGAGCGGTAGCGCTCGGCGAACTCCTCCGGCCAGGGGGTGCATCCATCCAGCACGGGTGCGTCCTTTCCTCAGGTGGGCCGTCACGGGGAATGGCCGCGAGCTCAGCTCACGGCCTCCGCGAGCAGGTGCTCGGCCAGCTCGGCGGGGGTCGGGTAGTCGTAGATCGCGTCGGCCGCCACCTCGATGCCGGTCAGCTCGACGAGCCGGTTGCGCAGCTCCACCGCGGCCATCGAGGAGAAGCCCAGCTCGAAGAACTCCGCGTCCCGCTCCACCGCGTCGGGCAGCGGCAGCTGCAGGATCGCGGCGGCCTGGCCGCGTACCACGTCGAGCAGGATGCCGTGGTGCTCGTCGGCCGGGCTGTCGGACAGCAGGCGGCGGAAGGCGGCGATGCCGTCCACGACGCCGTCCGGCCCGTCCTGCCGGGCCGCCGCCTGCGGGATCTCCTCCAGCAGCCGGGCGGGCCCGGCCGCGGCGAGCGCGGCCCAGTCCGGGTCGGCGACGACGAGCGCCCTGTCCCCCTGGCGCAGGGCCTGGCGGACGGCGGAGACCGCGTCCGCGGGCTCCTCGAGGCCCGCCGCGACGGCCAGCACGGGCTGCCCGGACGCGAGCCGCTCGTCGGCGAGCGCGGTGAAGTACTCGTACGTGCCGGCGCCGTCCCCGCCCCAGGCGGCGTGCGCCGGGGCCAGCATGACGAAGACGGGCACGTCCGCGGCGCGGGCGGGCTTGTCGAGCGCGTACGCCGCCTCGGCGGTCGTGCAGACGACGGCGGTCACCCGGCCGGCCGGCAGCCGCCCGCCGACGGCCCGGACGACCACGCCCGGCTCGCGTTCCAGCTCGGCGTGCGGCTGGGTCAGGACGACCTCGTCCGCGCCGTTGCGCGCCGCCCATCTGGCCAGCTCGGCGGCGGTCTCGTCGAGCGGGCCCGCCACCAGGACCGTGCCGCCGGGACGCCATTCGCGGCCGGAGGGGGCGCCGCGCGGCGGTGCCGGGCGCAGCCTGCGGGCGAAGGCCCCGCCGGAGCGCACCGCCACCTCGTGCTCGCCGGTCAGCCCGGACAGCACCCCGCACAGCCGGCGCATGACCTGCACGTCCAGCCGGTCCGGCAGGTCGATCAGCCCGCCGCGCCCCTGACCGGCCTGCTCGCCCAGCCGGGTCCGCACGTCGATCGGCGCGCCGTGCCCCCGACTGGCCGCGGCCCGCAGGTCGCCCCAGGCGCGGGCGGCCTGCGGCCCGGCCAGCGGGTCGGACGGCGTCACCTGGATCGCCCCTTGCGTGAGGAACCAGACCGGCGCCGATCCCGCCGGGAGCGCCGGTGCGGTGGCGCCTTCCGGCAGCAGGCACACGACGCCCGCCACGCCGCCGTCGGAGTCCGGCATCGCGGACAGCCGCACGGTGTCCGCGCCGTGCGCCGCGAGCCCGGCCGCCAGCGCCTGACCCGGCGTCTGGCCCGGCGCGGTACCGGCCGTTAGCGTCTGGCCCGGTGCGGTAGCGGCCGTCAGCGCCTGGCCCGGTGCGACTCCGGCCGGCGTCTCATCCGGGGCGCCATCAGGCGTGACCACCAGCCAGGTGCCGCGGAGCGCGGGTGCCGGCAGGTCCGTCAGGGGGTGCCAGCCGAGCTGGTAACGCACGTCCGCGTGGTCGGCGCCGTCCTGGCCGCGCAGCCTGGCCAGCGCGGGCAGCAGCTCGTCGAGCGTCGCCCCACCCGGCAGGCCGAGCAGCGCGAGCAGGCCGTCGCCGTCACCTCGGGCGACGGCGTCCCACAACTCCTGGTCGGGCCCTGCCGCCTCCTCGTGCCGGGGCGGCTCCGGCCAGTAGCGCTGCCGCTGGAAGGGATAGGTCGGCAGCGGTACGGGCGAGCCCGTGCCGATCACCGCACCCCAGTCGACGCCGACGCCGTTCGCGTGCGCCCGGGCCAGGGCCTCGACCAGCGTGGTGGCCTCGTCCCGGTCGCGGCGCAGCACCGGCGCGGCGACGCCGCTCCAGCCGTCCAGGCAGTCCTCGACCATGGCCGACAGCACGGCGTCCGGGCCGAGCTCCAGGAACGTGGACACGCCCTGGTCCCGCAGGGTCCGCACGCCGTCGCAGAAGCGCACGGCCTGCCGCAGGTGGCGGGCCCAGTACTCGGGCGAGGTCAGCTCGTCGGCGGTGGCGAGCTCGCCGGTGACGTTGGAGACGACGGGGATGGTGGGCGGCTGGAAGGCCAGCTCCCGCGCCACGCTGGCGAACTCCTCCAGCGCGGGCTCCATCAGCGGCGAGTGGAACGCGTGGCTGACGGCCAGCCGCTTGGTCTTGCAGCCGCGCCGGGCCAGCCGTTCGGCCAGCTCCAGCACGCTCGTCTCGTCGCCGGACAGGACCAGGGACGCCGGTCCGTTGAGCGAGGCGATGCCGACGCGCTCCTCGTACCCGGCGAGCAGCGGCAGCACCTCCTCCTCGGTGGCGCCGCGCACCGAGACCATCGCGCCGCCGGGCGGCAGCGCCTGCATGAGCCTGCCCCTGGCGGCGACGAGCGTGACCGCGTCGTCCAGCGACAGCACGCCGGCGACGTGCGCGGCGGCGATCTCGCCGATGGAGTGGCCGGCCAGGTAGTCGGGCCGCACGCCCCACGCCTCCAGGACCCGGAACAGGGCGACCTCGACGGCGAACAGCGCCGCCTGCGTGTACCGCGTCTGCTTGAGCAGGTCGGGGTCGCCGGCGATGACCTCGCGCAGCGGCCTATCGAGGTGCCGGTCGAACCTGGTGCAGACCGCGTCGAAGGCTTCGGCGTACTCGGGGTAGGCCGCGTACAGCTCCTCCCCCATGGCCGGGCGCTGGCTGCCCTGGCCGGTGAAGAGGTACGCCGTCCGGCCGCGGGCCGCCGATCCGGTGATCACGTTGTCCGCCGCGGTCCCCTCGATCGCGGACTCCAGCCCGGCGGCGAGCTCGCCAGGAGTGGTGCCCAGGACGACCATCCGCCGCTTGAACGAGGAGCGCGTGGTGGCGAGCGACCAGGCCAGGTCCGCGGCCGGCCGGCCGGGCCGGGCCGCCAGGTGCTCGCGCAGCCGGCGGGCCTGGGCCTTGAGCGCGTCCGGCGTCTTGGCCGACAGCACCCAGGGGATCACCGGCCGCCCGGCCTCCGCCGGCGGCGCGGCGGGCTCCTCCGGGACCTGCTCCACGATGACGTGCGCGTTGGTGCCGCTGATGCCGAAGGACGAGACGCCCGCGCGGCGCGGCCTGCCGGTCTCCGGCCACGGGGTGGCCTCGGTGAGCAGCCTGACGGCGCCGGCGTCCCACGCGACGTGCGTCGTCGGCTCGTCCACGTGCAGGGTCTTCGGCAGCACGCCGTGCCGCATGGCCATCACCATCTTGATGACGCCCGCCACTCCGGCCGCGGCCTGGGTGTGGCCGAGGTTCGACTTCACCGAGCCCATGTAGAGCGGCCGGTCCTGTGGCCGGTCCTGGCCGTAGGTGGCGACGATGGCCTGCGCCTCGATCGGGTCGCCGAGGGTGGTGCCGGTGCCGTGGCCCTCGACGGCGTCGACGTCGGCGGCGCGCAGCCCCGCGTCGGCCAGCGTCTGCTCGATGAGCCGCTGCTGGGAGGGGCCGTTGGGTGCGGTGAGCCCGTAGCTGGCGCCGTCCTGGTTGATCGCGCTGCCGCGCACGACGGCCAGGATGGGGTGGCCGTTGCGGCGGGCGTCGGAGAGCCGCTCGACGAGCAGCATGCCCACGCCTTCCGCCCAGCCGGTGCCGTCGGCGGCCGCGGCGAACGACTTGCAGCGGCCGTTGGCGGCCAGCCCGCGCTGGCGGCTGAAGTCGACGAACACGGAGGGGGTGGACAGTACGGTGACGCCGCCGGCCAGGGCGAGCGAGCACTCGCCGCGCCGCAGCGCCTGGATCGCCATGTGCAGCGCCACCAGCGAGGACGAGCAGGCCGTGTCGAGCGTGACCGACGGGCCCTCGAACCCGAAGGTGTACGACACCCGCCCGGAGGCGACGCCGGCCGAGATGCCGGTGCCGACCAGGCCCTCCAGGTCGCTCGCGGGTTGCTGCAGGTGCATCCCGTAGTCGTGGTACATGAGGCCGACGTACACGCCGGTCTTGCTGCCGCGCAGCCCGGCCGGGTCGATGCCGGCGTGCTCCAGCGCCTCCCACGAGCTTTCCAGCAGCAGGCGCTGCTGGGGGTCCATGGCCACGGCCTCCCTGGGCGAGATGCTGAAGAACGCCGGGTCGAACGCGGTGGCGTCGTAGACGAAGCCGCCCTCGCGGGCGTACGTGGTGCCGGGGTGCTCGGGGTCCGGGTGGTAGAGCTCGTCCAGGTTCCAGTTGCGGTCGGAGGGGAACATCGACATCGCGTCGCCGCCCTCGGCCACCAGGTTCCACAGCTCGTCGGGGTTGGTGACGCCGCCGGGGAGCCGGCAGCTCATGCCGACGATGACGATCGGCTCCTCCTCACCGGCCCTGGCCGTGGCGGAGGCTGCCGTCTGGGGCCCGTCGAGCAGGCGCTCCCGCAGATACCGGACCAGCTGGACGGGCGTCGGGTAGTCGAAGATCAGCGTGGCGGGCAGCCGCAGCCCGGTGGCCGCGTTCATCCGGTTGCGGAACTCGACGGCGGTCAGCGAGTCGAAGCCGGCCTCGTTGAACGGGCGGTCCTGCTCCACGGCGCCGGCGTCGCGGTAGCCGAGCACGGTCGCCACCTGGCCGAGCACCAGGTCGAGCAGCACCCTGGCGTGCTCGGCGGCGGGCATGCGGGCCAGGCGCTCGCGCAGCTCCGACGCGGCGGCCGGGTCGTCGCCCACCACCCGCCGCCTGGAGGTGGGGACGAGCTCCTGCAGGATCGTGGGCAGCGCCCCGAACTGGGCCGCCATCCGCAGCGCGGCGAACTCCAGCCGGATCGGCACCAGCGCCGCGCGGTCGGCGGCGCAGGCCGCGTCCAGCAGCGCGAGCCCGTCGGCGGTGGACAGCGGCGCGACCCCGGTGCGGGCCAGCCGCGCCCGGTCCGCCTCGCTGAGGGTGCCGGTCAGCCCGCTGTCCTGCTCCCACAGGCCCCAGGCCAGGGACAGGGCGGGCAGGCCGAGCCGCCCGCGCCACTGCGCGAGAGCGTCCACGAACGCGTTGGCGGCCGCGTAATTGCCCTGGCCGGGGCCGCCGAAGACGCCGGCGGCCGACGAGAAGAGCACGAACGCGGTCAGCGGCAGGTCCTTGGTCAGCTCGTGCAGGTTCAGCACGGCGTCGGCCTTGGCCCGCAGCACGTGGTCGATCCGCTCGGGCGTCAGCGCGGCCAGGACGCCGTCGTCCAGCGCGCCGGCCGTGTGGACGACGCCGGTGAGCGGGTGCTCGTCCGGGATGGCGGCCAGCACGTCCGCCAGCGCCTGCCGGTCGGCGGCGTCGCAGGCGGTGACGGTCACGTCCGCGCCCAGCCCGGTCAGCTCGGCCATCAGGTCGGCGGCACCGTCGGCGTCGGGGCCGCGCCGGCTGATCAGCACCAGCCGCCGGACCCCGTGCTCGCTCACCAGGTGGCGGGCGACGATCCCGCCCAGGGTCCCGGTGCCGCCGGTGATCAGCACGGTCCCGTCGGGGGCCCACGTGCCGTGGCCGGCGGGCTCCGCGGCGCGGTGCCGGGCCAGCCGCGGGACCAGGATCTCGCCTTCGACCAGCGCGAGCTGGGGTTCGCCCGAGGCGAGGGCGGCGGGAACCGCCTGCCAGGACGCGTCCGTGCCGTCGACGTCGAGGAGGACGAACCGGCCGGGGTTCTCCGACTGGGCCGAGCGGATCAGCCCCCATACGGCGGCGCCCGGCAGGTCGTCGCCGGTGGCTCCCCGGGTGAGGACGACCAGGGGCACGTCGGCGTACCGCTCCTGGTCGAGCCAGGACTGGGCGGCGGCCAGCACCTCACCGGTCGCGGCGCGGGCGCCGGCGGCCGGGTCGTCGCCCGCGTACGGGGTGCAGGCCAGGATCGCCAGGTCCGGCACGGGGCCGTCCGGGTCGAGGGCGTCCACCGGCAGGCCGAGCCGGGTGGCGTCGCCGCCGGCGAGCGCGTATCGGAGGCCGTCCCGCGCGGGGGCGGGCGGCGCGGGCACCCAGTCGAGGGCGAACAGCGCGTCCCGCAGCGGGTCCGCGGCGGCCTTGAGGTCGGCGGCGGCCATCGCGCGCACGACCAGCGAGTCCACGGAGGCGACGGGCGCGCCGGTGGCGTCGGCCACCTCGATGCGGACCGCGTTCGCTCCCGCGGGCGCCAGCCGGACCCGTAAGGTGGCCGCGCCGGTGGCGGCCAGCCGCACGCCGGTCCAGGCGAAGGGCAGGACGGGCCCGGCGCCGTCCTGGGCGGGGAAGAAGTCGCCCACCGCGAGCGGCTGGATGGCCGCGTCGAGCAGCGCCGGGTGCAGCCCGAATCCGGCCAGGTCCGCGGCGGCCTCCTCGGGCAGCGCGACCTCGGCGAACAGCTCCCGATCCCGCCGCCAGACGGCCCGCAGGCCGCGGAAGGCCGCGCCGTAGCCGACGCCGATGCCCGCGAGCAGTTCGTAGACGTCGTCGGCGCTGACGGCGGTCGCGCCCGCAGGCGGCCACGAGGGCTCGCCGAACGCCGCGGCGCCGGTGTCCTTGGCGAGGAAGCCGGTGGCGTGCCTGGTCCAGGGCTCGTCGTCGAGCCGGGCGTGAATGGCCAGCGCCCGCCGGCCGTCCTCGTCGGGCGCCCCCACGGCCACCTGCACCTGGACGCCGCCGCGCTCGGGCAGGACCAGCGGGGCCTGCAGGGTCAGCTCTTCGAGCAGGTCGCAGCCCGCCTCGTCGCCTGCCCTGACGGCCAGCTCCACGAACGCGGTGCCGGGCAGCAGCACCTGGCCGTTGACCTGGTGGTCGGCCAGCCACGGGTGGGTCTTCAGCGAGAGCCTGCCGGTCAGCAGCACGCCCTCACCGTCCGCGAGCGACACCGCCGCCGCCAGCAGCGGGTGCCCGGCGGGGCCCATGCCGACCTGGGTGAGGTCGCCGTTGGACTGGACGGTCTTCGGCCAGTACGGCTCGCGCTCGAAGGCGTAGGTGGGTAGTTCGACCCGGTTCGGGCGGGCGGGCTCGTACACACCGGCCCAGTCGATCTCCGCGCCCCGCACCCACAGCTCGGCGGCGCTGGTCCACAACCTGCGCAGGCCGCCGTCGTCGCGGCGCAGCGTGCCACACGCCACCACGTCCTCGACGGTCTCCTGCACCGCCATCGTCAACACCGGATGAGCACTGACCTCAACGAACACGCCGTGACCCTGCTCGGCCAGCGCCCGCACCGACGGCTCCAACCACACCGTGTGCCGCAGGTTCTCGTACCAGTACGCGGCATCCACCTCGGCCCCGCTCAGCCAGCACTGCCGCACGGTTGAGTACCACGGCACCTCGCCTGCCTGCGGGGTCACCGGGGCGAGCAGTCTCGCCAGCTCGTCCTCGATCGCCTCCACATGAGCCGAATGCGAGGCATAGTCCACCTCGATCCGCCGCGCCCGTTCATACCGAGCCAGGAACTCCTCAATGGCATCCGCATCGCCTGACACCACCGTCGAGGAAGGCCCGTTCACCGCCGCGATGGAGATCCGATCATCCACTTGCACGTCTGAAGCCGGTACCGGGATCGACGCCATGCCGCCCTGACCGGCCAGCGCCACGATCGCCTGGCTCCGCAACGCCACCACCCGGGCGCCATCCCGAAGAGACAGAGCGCCCGCCACCACCGCAGCGGCGATCTCACCCTGGGAATGACCGACCACCGCAGCCGGTGCCACTCCGAGCGAGCGCCACACCTCGGCCAGCGACACCATCACCGCCCACAGCACCGGCTGCACCACATCAACCCGGTCCAGACCCGCTTGATCGCGCAGCACGCCTGTAAGCGACCAGTCCACGAACTCCGACAGCGCCGCCTCACACTCCGCCATCCGCGCCGCGAACACCGGCGACTCATCCAGCAGCTCCACCCCCATCCCGAGCCACTGCGACCCCTGACCCGGGAAGACGAACACCGTCTTGCCAAGCGGCCCCGCCACGCCCCGCACCGCGCCCTCGTGCAGACCGGCCAGCAGTTCCTCCCGGTCCGCGCCGATCACCACCGCCCGGTGGTCGAATGCCGAGCGGCCGAGCAACGACCAGCCGACGTCCACCGCGCTCTGCTCGGGATGCGACCGGGTCCACGAGGCCAGCCGCTCGGCCTGCCGCCGCAGCGCCTCGCCCGTCCGGGCCGAGAGCGTCCACGGCACGGCGGGCAGCTCCCCGCCGGGCTCCGCCGGAAGCTCGGGGGGTGCCTCCTCCAGCACCACGTGCGCGTTCGTGCCGCTCATGCCGAACGACGACACGCCGGCCCGGCGCGGCTCGCCGCCCGCGGGCCAGGGGCGGGCCTCGGTGAGCAGCTCCACCGCGCCCGCCGACCAGTCGATGTGCGGCGAGCGCTCCTCGGCGTGCAGCGTCGCGGGCAGGACGCCGTTGCGCATGGCCATGACCATCTTGATCACGCCCGCCGCGCCGGCGGCGGCCTGCGTGTGGCCGATGTTCGACTTGATCGACCCCAGCCACACCGGCCGGTCCCGCTCCTGGCCGTAGGTCGCGATCAACGCCTGGGCCTCGATCGGGTCACCCAGCGGGGTTCCGGTGCCGTGCGCCTCGACCGCGTCGACCTGGACGGGCGAGAGTCTGGCGTCGGCGAGCGCCTGGCGGATCACCCGCTGCTGGGAGGGGCCGTTCGGTGCGGTCAGGCCGTTGCTGGCGCCGTCCTGGTTGACCGCCGAGCCACGGATGACCGCCAGCACCGGGTGGCCGTTGCGGCGGGCGTCCGACAGCCGCTCGACCAGGAGGATGCCGACGCCCTCGGAGAGCCCCATGCCGTCCGCCTCGGCGGAGAACGCCTTGGAGCGGCCGTCCCTGGCCAGCCCGCGTACCCGGCTGAAGCCGATGAAGGTGCCTGGCGTGGACAGGACGGTCACGGCCCCGGCCAGCGCCAGCGAGCAGTCCCCGTTGCGCAGCGCCCGCACCGCGAGGTGCAGCGCCACCAGGGACGAGGAGCAGGCCGTGTCGATCGTGACGGCCGGCCCCTCCAGGCCCAGGGTGTAGGAGACGCGGCCCGACACCACGCTCGTGGCGACGCCGGTCATCAGGTAGCCCTGCAGCTCCGGCGGCGCCTGCATCATCATCGTGAGGAATTCGGGGCTGTTGGCGCCCACGAACACGCCGGTCCGGCTGCCGCGCAGCGCGGCCGGGTCGATGCCGGCCCGCTCGATCGCCTCCCACGAGGTTTCGAGCAGCAGCCGCTGCTGCGGGTCCATGGCCACGGCCTCGCGCGGCGAGACGCCGAAGAACGCGGCGTCGAAGGCGGTGGCGTCCCGCATGAAGCCGCCGTCCCGGACGTAAGAGGTGCCGACCGCGTCGGGATCCGGGTTGTACATCGACTCCAGGTCCCAGCCGCGGTCGTCCGGCATCCCGGAGATGGCGTCGGTACGGCCGGACACGACCCGCCACAGGTCCTCGGGACCGGCGATGTCGCCGGGGTAGCGGCAGCCGATGCCGATGATGGCGATGGGCTCGTGGTCCTTGTCCTCGGCCGCCTGGAGTCGTTTCTTGCTGTCGTGGAGCTCGGTCGTCACGCGCTTGAGGTATTCGACGAGCTGCTCTTCTGTCGCCATGTGTGCTGCCTTCCTAGCCTTCGGTGACGCCTGCTCAGGAGAGTCCGAACTCGCTGTCGATGAAACTGATGATCTCGTCGGCCGTGGCCGAGCTGAGCTGGCCGGCCACGTCGTCGACGGTGGCGCTCGCCTGGTGCCGTTCCTTCCAGGCGAAGACCAGCTGTTCGAGCCGGGCGGTGATGTCCCCGGCGGTGGCGCATTCGGCCGCCATGACGGCCAGCCTGGCCTCGATCCGGTCGAGCTCGGCCAGGACCTGCTGTTCGGCGCTGTGCGCGGGTGGCGCCAGCTCCTCCAGCAGGTGCGCGGCCAGCGCGGCGGCGTTGGGGTAGTCGAAGATCAGGGAGACCGGCAGCCGCAGTCCCGAGACCGCCTTGAGCCGGTTGCGCAGCTCCACGGCGGTCAGCGAGTCGAAGCCGAGGTCCTTGAACGCCCGTCCCGGTTCGACGGACTCCGGTCCGGCGAAGCCGAGCACGGCGGCGACGTGGCCGCGTACCAGGTCGAGGAGCATCGGAGCCCGCTCCGCCTCCGGCAGGGCGGCCAGCCGGTCGGTGAGCGACTCGCCCAGGGGCGTCTCCGCCGCCAGCACGCGGCGCGTGGAGATGCGTACCAGGCCGCGGAAGAGCGGGTGGCCGAACCCCTTGGCCGCGCCCGCGCGCAGCGTGGCGAGATCCAGGTGGATCGGCACGAGCGCCGCCTCGTCCACGCTCAGCGCCCGGTCGAACAGGTCGAGCCCCTCGTCGAGGCCGAGCGCGCCCATGCCGGACCGGCTCAGCCTGCTCAGGTCGGCCTCGTCCAGGTGGCCGGTCATGCCGCTGCCGCTCTGCGGCGACCACAGGCCCCAGGCCAGGGAGGTCGCCGCCAGCCCGCGGGCCCGGCGGTGCTGGGCGAGCGCGTCCAGGAACGTGTTCGCCGCGGCGTAGTTGCCCTGGCCGGGGCTGCCGAGGATGCCCGCGGCGCCCGAGTACAGGATGAACTGCGCCAGGTCGAGATCGGCGGTCAGCTCGTGCAGGTTGGCCGCCGCGGTCACCTTCGGACGCATGACGGCCTCGACGCGCTCCGGCGTGAGCGAGGAGATCATCCCGTCGTCGAGCACGCCCGCCGTGCTGACGATCCCGGTCAGCGGGTGCTCGGCGGGGATGCTCGCGAGCAGCGCGGCGAGGGCGTCGCGGTCGGCGGCGTCGCAGGCGGCGACCGTCACGCTGGCGCCGAGCCCGGTCAGCTCCGCCTCCAGCGCCGCCGCGCCGTCGGCGGCGGGGCCGCGCCGGCCGGCCAGGACCAGGTGCCGCACGCCGTGCTCGGTGACCAGGCGCCTGGCGGCGAGGGCGCCGAGCGCGCCGGTGCCGCCGGTGACGAGCACGGTGCCCTCGGGGTCGAGGGCGGGCGGCGCGGTCAGCACGACCTTTCCGATGTGGCGGGCCTGGGCGACGTACCGGAACGCGTCCGGGGCGCGGCGGACGTCCCACGTGCTGATCGGCGGGAGCCGCAGCGCGCCCCGCGCGAACAGGGCGGCGATCTCGGCCAGGATCTCGCCGGTGCGTGCCGGGCCGAGCAGGGTCAGGTCGAAGTTCTGGTAGCGGACCGAGGGCAGCTCGGCCGGGTCCCGTACGTCCGTCTTGCCCATCTCGATGAAGCGCCCGCCCGGCCGCAGCAGGCCCAGCGAGGCGTCCACGAACTCGCCCGCGAGGGAGTTGAGCACGACGTCCACACCCGGTGCGAAGGTCTGCGCGAACTCCAGCGTCCGGGACGAGGCGATGCGCTCGGCGGGGACGCCCAGCTCGCGTACCGCGTCCCATTTGCTCTCGCTGGCGGTGCCGTAGACCTCGGCGCCCAGGTGGTGGGCGAGCTGCACGGCGGCCATGCCCACGCCGCCCGCGGCGGCGTGCACGAGCAGCCTCTCGCCTGCCTGGAGCCCGGCCAGGTCGACCAGGGCGTGGTAGGCGGTGACGAACGCGATCGGCACGGACGCCGCCTGGGCGAACGTCCAGCCGTCCGGGATGCGGGCGAGCAGCCGGTGGTCGGTGACCGCCTCCCGGGCGAAGCCGTCGACGATGCCCATCACCCGGTCGCCGGGCGCGAGCGTGGTGACGTCGTCGGCCACCTCGATGACGACGCCGGCGCCCTCGCCGCCCATCGGCGCGTCGCCCGGATACATGTCCAGGGCGATCAGCACATCGCGGAAGTTCAGGCCCATGGCCTTGGTGCCGATGCGGACCTGGCCGGGGGCGAGCGCCGCCGACGGGGTGGGGAGCAGCGCGAGGTCGTCGAGCGTGCCGCGGGTGGTGACGTCCAGCCGCCAGTTCGCGGCCCCGGCCGGCGGGGTCAGCGCGCCGCCGGCTCCGGGCCGGGCCAGGCGGGGCGCGTACGCCGTCCCCTTCCTGATCGCGAGCTGCGCCTCGCCGGTCGCGAGCGCGGCGGGCAGCGCCCGGCAGGAGTCGGCGTCACGGTCGAGGTCGAGGACGACGATCCGTTCGGGGCTCTCCGACTGCGCGGACCTGACCAGGCCCCAGACCCCGGCGTTGGCCAGGTCCGGCACCTCCTCCTCCGCCGTGGTCGCGACCGCGCCGCGGGTGAGCAGGACGAGCCGGGAGGCGGGGAAGCCCTCCTCGGCCAGCCAGGTCTGCAGCAGCTCCAGCACCTGGCAGGTCCGGTCGGCGACCGCCACGGCCAGCTCGGGCCCCGGTTCGCCGTCCAGCGGGACGACCACCCATTCGGGCACCGATCCGGTGGCCACGAGTTCGGCCAGGCCGGCGTGGCCGGCCGCGTCGATCCCGGCGGCCGCCAGCTCGGACGGGTCGCCGATGACCGCCCATCGCTGCTCGCCCGCTGGCTCGCCGGCGGGCACCGGCGCCCATTCGAGCGTGTAGAGCGAGTCCTCTCCGGGGGCGCGCTGCTCGGCGCCGAGGTCGGCGGGCAGCGGGCGCAGGATCAGCGAGTCCACGTGCGCGACGGGCACGCCGGTGGTGTCGGTGACGGCGAGCGTCACGTCGTCGGTGCCTCGGGGGGTGAGCCGGACGCGGATCGAGGTCGCCCCGGTCGCGTGCAGCCGCACGCCGGTCCAGGCGAACGGCATCCGCGGCCCGTCCTCGGCGGTGGCCGCGTTCAGCGCGACGCTGTGCAGCGCGGCGTCGAGCAGCGCCGGGTGCAGCCCGAACCCGCCGGTCTCGGTCCCTTCCGGCAGCGCCACCTCGGCGAACAGCTCCTCGTCGCGCCGCCAGGCCGCCTTCAGGCCCTGGAACGTGGGTCCGTAGCCCAGGCCGACCGCGCCGAGCCAGTCGTACAGGCCGGCCGTCGGGAGCGGCTGCGCGCCCTCGGGCGGCCAGGTGGCCGCCTCCTGGGCGGGCGGCGCGGCGGCCTCCGGCGCGAGCACGCCGATGGCGTGGCAGGTCCACGGGTCGCCGGCGGCCCCGCCGTCGGGCCGGGTGTGGACGGTGAGCTGCCGCCGCCCGTCCTCGTAGGGGGCGCCGACGGCCAGCTGGAGCTGGACCGCGCCGCGCTCGGGCACGATGAGCGGGGCCTGCAGGGTCAGCTCTTCGAGCAGGTCGCAGCCGACCTCGTCGCCGGCCCTGACGGCCAGCTCCACGAACGCGGTGCCCGGCAGCAGCACCTGGCCGTTGACCTGGTGGTCGGCCAGCCACGGGTGGGTCTTCAGCGAGAGCCTGCCGGTCAGCAGCACGCCGTCGGCGTCGGCCAGCGAGACCGACGCGGCGAGGAGGGGGTGCCCGGCCGCGCCGAGCCCGGCGGCTCCGACGTCACCGGCGCCCGTGGTGCGCTCCTCGAGCCAGAAGTGCTGGTGTTGGAAGGCGTAGGTGGGCAGGTCGACCATCCGGGGAGCGGCGGGCTCCAGGGCCTGGGCCCAATCGACGTTCACGCCGCGTACCCACAGCTCGGCGGCGCTGGTCCACAACCTGCGCAGGCCGCCGTCGTCGCGGCGCAGCGTGCCACACGCCACCACGTCCTCAACGGTCTCCTGCACCGCCATCGTCAACACCGGATGAGCACTGACCTCAACGAACACGCCGTGACCCTGCTCGGCCAGCGCCCGCACCGACGGCTCCAACCACACCGTGTGCCGCAGGTTCTCATACCAGTACGCGGCATCCACCTCGGCCCCGCTCAGCCAGCACTGCCGGACCGTCGAGTACCACGGCACCTCGCCTGCCTGCGGGGTCACCGGGGCCAGCAGTCTCGCCAGCTCCTCCTCGATCGCCTCCACATGAGCCGAATGCGAGGCGTAATCCACCTCGATCCGCCGCGCCCGTTCATACCGAGCCAGGAACTCCTCAATGGCATCCGCATCACCTGACACCACCGTCGAGGAAGGCCCGTTCACCGCCGCGATCGAAATCCGGTCGTCTACCGCCACCTCCGAGGCGGGCAGCGGGATCGACGCCATGCCGCCCTGACCGGCCAGCGCCACGATCGCCTGACTCCGCAACGCCACCACCCGGGCACCATCCCGAAGCGACAACGCGCCCGCCACCACCGCAGCGGCGATCTCACCCTGGGAATGGCCCACCACCGCAGCCGGGACCACCCCGAGCGAGCGCCACACCTCGGCCAGCGACACCATCACCGCCCACAGCACCGGCTGCACCACATCAACCCGGTCCAGACCCGCTTGATCGCGCAGCACGCCTGTAAGCGACCAGTCCACGAACTCCGACAGCGCCGCCTCACACTCCGCCATCCGCGCCGCGAACACCGGCGACTCATCCAGCAGTTCCACCCCCATCCCGAGCCACTGCGACCCCTGACCCGGGAAGACGAACACCGTCTTGCCGCATGGCTCGGCCACACCCCGCACCGCGCCCTCATCCAGGCCGGCCAGCAGTTCCTCCCGATCCCCGCCGATCACCACCGCACGGTGATCGAACGCCGACCGCGAAGCCACCAGCGAGTGCGCCACATCCACCGGCCGTGCCCCGGCCACCGCATCGGCCAACCGGCCCGCCTGAGCCCGCAGCGCCTCCGCGCTACGCGCCGACAGCACCCACGGCACCACCGGCGGCTCGTCAACGGGCTCGGGCTCCTCGTCCGTGCCCGGCACCTGCTCGATGATCACGTGGGCGTTGGTGCCGCTGATGCCGAAGGAGGAGACGGCGGCGCGGCGCGGATGATCCTGGACGTCCCACGGCCGGGCCTCGGTCAGCAGCTCGACGGCCCCGGCCGACCAGTCCACGTGCGGTGACGGCTCGTCCACGTGCAGGGTTCGCGGCAGCACGCCGTGCCGCATGGCCATCACCATCTTGATGACCCCGGCGACGCCGGCGGCGGCCTGGGTGTGGCCGATGTTCGACTTGACGGAGCCGAGCCAGAGCGGCCGCTCCCGGTCCTGGCCATAGGTGGCGATCAGCGCCTGGGCCTCGATCGGGTCGCCCAGCGTCGTGCCGGTCCCGTGCGCCTCGACCACGTCCACCTCGGCGCCCGACAGCCCGGCGGTGGCCAGCGCCTGGCGGATCACCCGCTGCTGGGAAGGGCCGTTCGGCGCGGTCAGCCCGTTGCTGGCGCCGTCCTGGTTGATCGCCGAGCCCTTGACGACCGCCAGTACCGGGTGGCCGTTGCGGCGGGCGTCCGACAGCCGCTCAACCAGCAGCATGCCGACGCCCTCCGACAGGGCGAACCCGTCCGCCGCGCCGGCGAAGGGCTTGCACCTGCCGTCGCGGGCGAGCGCGCCCTGCAGGCTGAAGCCGATGAACCCGAGCGGGGTGCACATCACCGTGACGCCGCCGGCCAGCGCCAGGTCACAGTCGCCGTTCCGCAGCGCCTGCGCCGCCAGGTGCAGCGCCACCAGCGACGACGAGCACGCCGTGTCCACCGTCACCGCGGGCCCTTCGAGCCCCAGCGCGTACGCGACCCGGCCGGACGCGATGCTGCTCAGCGTGCCGGTGACCAGGTGGCCCACGGATTCCAGCGGGACCTGGTCGGAGTGGCGGCCGTACTCCTCATAGGCCGCGCCGACGAAGACGCCGGTACGGGTGCCGCGCAGCGAGCCGGGGTCGATCCGCCCGTGCTCGATCGCCTCCCACGAGGCTTCCAGCAGGACCCGCTGCTGCGGGTCCATGGCCAGGGCCTCGCGCGGGCTGATGCCGAAGAACTCCGGGTCGAACTCGGCCGCGTCGCGCAGGAAACCGCCGTCCCGTACGTACGAGGCGAGCTGGGCCTCGGGGTCCGGGTCGTAGATCCCTTCGACGTCCCAGCCGCGGTCGTCCGGGAGGGGCGAGATCGCGTCCCCGCCCTCGGCGACCAGCCGCCAGAGGTCGTCGGCGTTCGTCACGCCGCCGGGCATCCGGCAGCTCATCCCGACGATCACGATCGGGTCGTCGGAGACCGGCCCGCGGCTCTCGCCGGTGGGACCGGCCTCCGCCCGGGTGCCCAGGACCTCGTCGCGGACCAGGCTCGCGAGCGCCTTGACGTTCGGGTAGTCGAAGACCACGGTCGCCGGGAGCCGCACGCCCAGCGCGGCGTTGAGCCTGCCGCGCAGCTCGACCGCGGTGACCGAGTCGAAGCCGAGGTCCCGGAAGGCCCGGTCCACGTCCACCTCGCCGGGGGCGTACCCGAGCACGGCGGCCACCTGCTCGCGCACCCGCGCGACCAGCAGCCGGTCCTGCTCGTCCGCGCTCAGCGGGAGCAGCTTCGCGCGCAGCTCCGAGGACTCGGAGTCGGCTTCCGTCTCCTTCTGGAGCGCCGCCACGGCCTCGGGGACGCCGTCGAGGAGGGGACGCCGCCGGGCGGTGGTGAAGACGGGGAAGAACCGTTCCCAGTCGACGTCGGCGACGACCAGGTTGGTCTCGCCGTCGTCCAGGGCCTGCCGCAGGGCGTCGATGGCCAGGCCGGCGTCCATGTAGCGGACGCCGGTCCTGCGGGCGTCCTCCTCGTCGAGGAGCGTGGTCATGCCGCCGCCCGCGGCGTCCCAGAAGCCCCAGGCGACGGCCGTGGCGGCGAGGCCGCGGGCGCGGCGGTGCGCGGCCAGCGCGTCGAGGTAGGCGTTGCCGGCGGCGTACGCGCCGTTCAGGGCGCCGCCCCAGACGCCGGCGCCGGAGGAGAGCAGCACGAACGCGTCGAGCGGTCCGTCGAAGGCCGCGTCCAGGTTGGCGGCTCCGACGATCTTGGCTTGGGTGGCCTCGGCCAGTTCGTCGCGTCCGAGCCGGGTGAGGGGCTGCATGTGGGGCACGCCCGCGGTGTGGAAGACCGACCGGACGGGGGCGTCGGCCTCGATCTCGCGGACCAGGGCCGCGAGCGCGTCGCGGTCGGCCACGTCGCACTTGGACACCGTCACCCGCGCGCCGAGCTCCTGGAGTTCGGCCACGAGCGCGGCGGCGCCGGGGGCGTCGGCGCCGCGCCGGCTGGTGAGCACGAGGTGCTCGGCGCCGTCGCGGGCCAGCCACCGCGCGACGTTCGCGCCCAGGCCGCCGGTGCCGCCGGTGACCAGTACGGTCCCGCGCGCCCGCCAGCGCCCGGCCGAGTCGGTCCGCGCCCTGGGCGCCCTGGACAGGCGGCGGGCGAAGATGCCCGAGGCGCGGACGGCGAGCTGGTCCTCTTCGCCGATCCCGGCGAGCACGGTGACCAGGCGGCTCAGGACGCGCTGGTCGAGCGTCTCCGGCAGGTCGACGAGGCCGCCCCAGCGGGCGGGGTGCTCCAGGCCGAGGACCCGGCCGAGTCCGGAGACCGCGGCCTGCTCCGGGTCGCGGACCGGGTCGGCGCGGCTGACGCTCTCGGCGCCGTCGGTGGCGATCCAGAGCGGCGCCGCCACGCCGGCGTCGTCCATGGCCTGGATGAGCGTGACCGTCCGGGCCAGGTCGCAGTGGAGGGCGAGCACGCCGGCCGGCGCCTCGTCCCCGCCCAGCAGCGCGGCGAGGTCGTCTCTCCCGGCGTCGCCGGTGACCTCCAGGAGCTCGCACCGGGCTCCGTGCCGTTCGAGCACCCCGGCGACGGAGGCCGCCGCGTCGCCGCCGGCCCGCTCCGCCGGGACGGCGACGCGCCAGGTGCCCGACAGCGCGGGCGGCTTCCCGCCGGGCGCGCCGACGGGCGTCCAGGTGACGCGGTACCGCCAGGAGTCGAGCACGTCCTGGTCGCGCCGCCTTCGCCGCCAGGACGACAGCGCCGGCAGGATGGCGGCCAGCGGGGAGCCGTCCTCGATGCCGAGGGTGGCGGCCAGCGCGGCGACGTCCTCGCGTTCGACCGCGGCCCAGAACTCGGGGTCGACGGAGCCGTCGGGCGCCTGCTCGGCCGGCGCGGCGCCGGGCATGAACCAGAAGCGCTTGCGCTGGAAGGCGTACGTGGGCAGGTCGACCCGCTGGGGGACGGCGTCGGCGAAGTACGCGTCCCAGTCGACGGCGACGCCCCGGCAGTGCAGGTGGCCGACGGCCTCCACGAAGGCGCGGGCCTCGTCGCGGTCCTTGCGGGTGGCGCTGACGAGGAACGCGGCGTCGTCGCCGTCGAGCGTCTGCCTGGCCAGGCTGGTCAGGACGGCGTCCGGGCCGATCTCCACGAACACGGTGGCGCCGCCGGCCCTGGCGGTGGTGACGGCGTCGGCGAAGCGCACCGCCCGGCGGACGTGGTCCACCCAGTAGCCGGGGTCGGCGAGCCGGCCGGGCTCCGCCTTCTGCCCGGTCACGTCGGAGATGATCGGGATGGCGGGCTCGCCGTACGTCAGGGACTCCGCGACCTGCCGGAACTCCTCCAGCATGGGCTCGACGAGCGGCGAGTGGAACGCGTGGGAGACGCGCAGCCGGCGGGTGCGTACCTGCCGCGCCTCGAGTGCCTGCGCGATCTCGTCGATGTCGCCGGCGGCGCCGGAGACGACGACCGCGTCCGGCGCGTTGACCGCGGCGATCCCGGCCCGGTCCGCGCGGCCCGCCAGCAGCGGGAGGACCTGCTCCTCCGGGGCGGCGACGGCGAGCATGGCGCCGCCGGCCGGCAGCGCCTGCATCAGCCGGGCCCGCGCGGCGACCAGCGTGCAGGCGTCGCCGAGCGAGAGCACCCCCGCGACGTGGGCGGCGGCGAGCTCGCCGACCGAGTGCCCGGCGAGCACGTCGGCCTCGATGCCCAGCGAGGTCAGCAGCCGGTACAGGGCGACCTCGAAGGCGAACAGGGCGGGCTGGGTCATGCCCGTCTCGTCCAGCACCCCGTCGGGGTCGGTGAACATGACGTCCCTGATGGGGTGCGGCAGCAGCGGGTCCAGGACCTTGCAGACGTCTTCGAGGGCGGCGGCGAAGACCGGGAACGCCTGGGCGAGCGCGGCGCCCATGCCCACCCGCTGGCTGCCCTGGCCGGCGAACAGGAAGGCGATCCTGCCTCCCGCCCCGGAGCCCGTGACGGCGGCGGCGCCGTCGGCGAGCGACCGGAGACCGGCCAGGAGCTCGTCCCGGGTCTCCCCCACGATCACGGCGCGCTGGTCCAGCGCCGCCCGGCCGGTCGCGAGCGACCAGCCGACGTCCTCGGCGCGCAGGTCCGGCCGCGCGGCCGCCCACGTGCCGAGCCGGTCGGCCTGCGCGGCCAGCGCCTGCGCGTCCCTGGCGGAGACCGCCCAGGGCACCAGCGGCAGGTTCAGCCCGGCCTGCTCGGCGGTGTCGTCCTGCTCGGCGGGCGCCTCTTCGAGGATCAGGTGGGCGTTGGTGCCGCTGAAGCCGAAGGCCGAGACGGCGGCGCGGCGGGGCGCCTCGCCGGGCTCCCACGGCCGGGGCTCGGTGAGCAGCTCGACGGCGCCGGCCGACCAGTCCACGTGCGTGGACGGCTCGTCCACGTGCAGGGTGCGCGGCAGCAGGCCGTTGCGCAGCGCCATCACCATCTTGATCACGCCGCCGGCGCCGGCGGCGGCCTGGGCGTGGCCGATGTTCGACTTCAGCGAGCCCAGCAAGAGCGGCTGGTCCCGGTCCTGCCCGTACGCGGTGATGAGCGCCTGGGCCTCGATCGGGTCGCCCAGGGTGGTGCCGGTGCCGTGTCCCTCCACCGCGTCCACCTGCGAGGGCGACAGGCCCGCGTCGGCCAGCGCCTCCCTGATCACCCGGATCTGGGAGGGGCCGTTCGGCGCGGACAGCCCGTTGCTGGCGCCGTCCTGGTTGACCGCGCTGCCGCGGATGACCGCGAGGACGTGGTGCCCGTTCTCCCGGGCGTCCGACAGGCGTTCGAGGAGCAGCACCCCCACGCCCTCGCTCCAGCCGGTGCCGTTCGCCGCGTCGGCGAAGGACTTGCAGCGGCCGTCGGACGACAGGCCACGTTGCTGGGAGAACTCGATGAAGGTGTTCGGGGTCGCCATCACCGTCACGCCGCCGGCCAGCGCCAGCGAGCACTCGCCGCGCCGCAGCGCCTGCGCCGCCAGGTGCAGCGCCACCAGCGACGACGAGCAGGCCGTGTCGACCGAGATCGCCGGGCCCTCCAGGCCGAGCGCGTACGCCACGCGGCCGGAGACCACGCTGCCGAGCGCCTCGGCGCGGAAGTAGTCGTGGTACATGACGCCGGCGTAGACGCCGGTACGGCTGCCGCGCACGGAGTTCGCGTCGATGCCGGCCCGCTCGAACGCCTCCCAGCACGACTCCAGGAACATCCGCTGCTGCGGGTCGGTCCCGAACGCCTCACGTGGCGAGATCGCGAAGAAGCCGGCGTCGAAGTCGGCCGCGTCGTAGACGAAGCCGCCCGTACGGGCCGTGGTCGTACCCGGATTGTCCGGGTCGGGGTGGTAGAGGTTCTCGTCCCAGCCGCGGTCGGTGGGGAACTCGGAGATCGCGTCGACGCCGTCGGCGACGAGCCGCCACAGCTCCTCGGGCGAGGTGACCCCGCCCGGGTAGCGGCAGGCCATGCCGACGATCGCGATCGGCTCGTGCTCCCGGCCCTGGATCTCCCGCAGTTGCTGCCTGGTTTGGTGCAGGTCGGCCGTGACCCGCTTCAGGTAGCCCCGGAGCTTGTCTTCGTTTGCCATCGAACGTAGCCCTTCTGAGCCGCTGCAACTGTCAGGAGATCTCGAGCTCGTTGTCGATGAAGGCGAACATCTCGTCGTCGCTGGCGGACTCGAGCTGGTCCGCGACGTCCGACTCGCCCGTGCCGTTCAGGCCCGACAGGAGCTCTTTGAGGCGCGCGGTGAGCCTGGTGCGCACCGTGCTGTCCTCGGCGAGTGTGGTGAGTGAATCCTGGATCTGGTCCAGCTCCGCGAAGATCCGCAGGATGCCGGCCTCCGCGTCGTTCGCCCCGGCTTCGCCGAAGTAGCCCATGAGGTGGTCGGTCAGGGCCACCGGGGTGGGGTAGTCGAAGACGAGGGTGGCGGGCAGCCGGAGGCCGGTGGCCCGGCCGAGCTGGTTGCGGAACTCGACCGCGGTCAGGGAGTCGAACCCGAGGTCCTGGAACGGGCGCTGCGGGTCGATGGCGGATCCGTCGGAGAACCCGAGGACGGCCGCCACCTGGCCGCGTACGGTGTCCGACAGCGCCGACCGGCGCTCTGCCGGCTCCATGGCGGACAGCCGCTCGGCGAGCCCGTCGGTGGTGCCGGCCCGCCGCATGGAGGTCCGCGCACCGGCGCGGGCCTGGACGAATCGGGCCGGGATGAGCAGTGACCGGCCGGACGTGACGGCGGTGTCGAACAGTTCGAGCCCGTCGGCCGCGGACAGCGGCGCCACGCCCATGCGGGCCAGGCGGCGCAGGTCGGCCTCGGTCAGCTCGCCGGACATGCCGCCCTGCTCCCACAGCCCCCAGGCCAGGGACGTGCCCGCCAGCCCTTCGGCGGCCCGTAGCTGGGCCAGCGCGTCGAGGAAGGCGTTCGCCGCGGCGTAGTTGCCCTGGCCGGCTCCTCCCAGCACGCCCGACATCGAGGAGAACAGCACGAACGCCCGCAGGTCGAGCCCTCGTGTCAGCTCGTGCAGGTGCCAGGCGGCATCGGCCTTGGGCCGCAGGACCGTGTCCAGCCGCTCGCCCGACAGGGAGGTGATCACGCCGTCGTCCAGCACGCCGGCCGTGTGCACCACTCCTGTCAGCGAGTCCGCCACCCAGGCGACCGCCGCCGCCAGCGCCTCGCGGTCGGCCACGTCGCAGGCCGCCACCTCCACCTGGGCGCCGAGTCCTTCCAGCTCGGCGACCAGCTCGGCCGCGCCCGGCGCCCCCAGGCCGCGACGGCTCACCAGCACCAACCGCCTGACCTCGTGCTCGGTGACGAGGTGCCGGGCCACCAGCGCACCCAGCCCGCCCGTGCCACCAGTGATCAGCACCGTGCCGTCCGGCCCGAACACCGGGCCCCGATCCTCCAGCTCCGTGGCACGGCCCAGGCGCGGCACCCACAGCTCGCCCGCCCGCACCGCGAGCTGCGACTCGCCCGACGCCAGCGCCCGGCCTATCACGTCCTCGGACGCGTCGCCGCCCAGGTCCAGCAGCACGAACCTGCCGGGCTGCTCGGCCTGCGCGGCCCGGACGAGGCCGCCCACCGCCGCCTGGGCGAGGTCCGGGCTCTCGCCGTCGGCGATGGAGAGGGCGCCGCGCGTGAGGATGACGAGCCGGGACGGCGCGAGGTGCTCCTCCGCCAGCCAGCTCTGCAGCAGTTCGAGGACGTCGTGCGTCGCGGCGTGATGGTCCTGCCCGGCGGAGGGGCCGGTCAGGACCGCCTCCGGGAGATCGGCCGGGTCGTGCAGCGAGACCAGGGTGGCCAGGTCCGGATAGGTGACGCGGCCGGTGCCGAGGTCGTCGGCGCCGAGCAGCGCCCAGCGCGGCGTCTCGGACGCGGGCGCGCCGGGGAGCCGGGTCCACTCGATCTGGTGCAGGGTGCCCTGGTTCCCGCCGCCCTGCCGGCCGCCGGCCATCGGGCGCAGGGTGAGGGTCTCGACGGCGGCGACCGGCGCGCCGAGCTCGTCGGCGATGCTCAGCGCGATGGCCGCGCCGCCGACGTTGATGATCTTGACGCGCAGGCTGGTCGCTCCTGCCGCGAGCAGGGACACGCCCGACCACGCGAACGGCAGGTACGGCCGCCCCGGCTCGGGCCGCGGCAGCAGACCGCCCAGCGCGGTGGCGTGCAGCGCGGCGTCCAGCAGGGCGGGGTGCAGCACGAACCGCCCGGCGTCCGCGTGCGCCTCCTCTGGGAGGACGATCTCGGCGAACACCTCGCCGTCCCGCTCCCAGGCGCTTGCCAGCCCCTGGAACGTCGGCCCGTAGTCCAGTCCGATCGCGAGCATGTCGTCGTAGAGGTCCTGGACGGGGACCGGCTGCGCGCCCGCGGGCGGCCACTGCCGCAGGTCGATGTCCGGCTCGGGCACGGTCGCGGTGAGCGTGGCCTGGGCGTGCCGGGTCCACTCGGTCGCGTCCTGCGTACGGGAGTGGATCGCCAGCGACCTGCTGCCCGGCTCGCCGGTGGCGGTGGACACCAGCTGGAGCTGGACGCCGCCGCCCTCGGGCAGGACCAGGGGGGCCTGCAGGGTGAGCTCCTGCAGGTGGGGGCAGCCGCTCTCGTCCCCGGCCCGGACGGCCAGCTCGACGAGGGCGGTGCCCGGCACGATCACGCTGCCGCCCACGACGTGGTCGGCCAGCCAGGGGTGCGTGGCGACCGACAGCCGCCCGCTGAAGATCACCGTCTCGCCGCCGGCCACCTCGGTCGCCGCGCTGAGCAGCGGGTGCTCGACGGCGCCCAGGCCCGCGGTGGTGACGTCGCCGGTGTCCGGGCCGGGCAGGAGCCAGTAGCGCTCGTGCTGGAAGGCGTACGTGGGCAGGTCCACCCGGGACGGGCGGGCCGGCGCGAAGAACGCTTCCCAGTCGACGCTGACGCCGTTCGCGTGCATCCGGCCCAGGGCCTCGACGAACGTACGGGCCTCGTCGCGGTCCTTGCGGGCGGTCGGTACGAAGGCGCCGTCCTCCAGGCTCTGCTGCGCCAGCGCGGTCAGGGTGGTGTCCGGACCGACCTCCACCCACACCTTCGCCCCGGCGGCCTTCACTCCGTCGGCGAACCGCACGGCCTGGCGCACGTGCTCCACCCAGTAGCCCGGGTTGGTCAGCTGGCCCGGCTCGGCCAGCCGGCCGGTCACGTTGGAAACGACCGGAATCACAGGCTCGTGATAGGTCAGACCGGAGATGGCCTCCTCGAAGTCGGCCAGCATCGGCTCCATCAGCGGCGAGTGGAAAGCGTGCGAGACCCGCAGCCTGCGGGTCCTGAAGCTGACCCGCTCTTCGATCTCTGCGATCTTCTGAGCGTCGCCTGAGATCACCACGGCTGTGGGGCCGTTGACCGCCGCGATTCCGACCTGGCCCTCCAGCAGCGGCAGGACTTCCGCCTCGGGCGCGGCGATCGCGAGCATCGCGCCGCCGGTCGGGAGTGCCTGCATCAGCCGGGCCCGAGCCGCTACCAGGGCGCATGCATCCGCCAGTGAGAAGACCCCGGCGACGTGAGCGGCGGCGATCTCTCCGATCGAGTGACCGACCAGCACATCCGCGCGGATGCCGAAGGATTCCAGCAGCCGGTAGAGCGCGACTTCGAAGGCGAACAGCGCGGGCTGGGTCATGCCGGTCTCGTTCAACACCTCATCGGGGTCGTTGAACATCACGTCGCGGATCGGCAGGAGCAGGTTGATCTCCTCCAGCGTCTCGGCGAACACCGGGAACGCCTCGGCCAGTTGGCGGCCCATGCCGACCCGCTGGCTCCCCTGACCGGCGAACAGCAGTGCCAGTTTGGCCCGCGAGCGCACCAGGCCTGTCTGGGTCCTCGGCTCGTCCGGTCTGCCGTCGGCCAGCGCCGCCAGCGCTTCGAGCAGTTCGGCGCGGTCCGCGCCCGTGATCACCGTGCGGTGCTCCAGCACCGACCGGCCCGCCGCCAGCGACCAGCCGACGTCGGCCACGTCCAGCTCCGGCCGCGACTCGATCCAGGAGCGGAGCCGTCCGGCCTGCGCCGACAGCGCCTGCTCGCTGCGTCCCGACAGCACCCACGGAACCATGGGCAGCTCGCCGGCGGGCTCCGGCTCGGGCGCGACCGGGGGCTCCTCCAGTACGACGTGCGCGTTCGTGCCGCTGATGCCGAAGGAGGAGATGCCGGCGCGGCGCGCGTGCCCGTTCCGCTGCCACGGCTGCGCGTCGGTGAGCAGCCGCACCGCGCCCGCGGTCCAGTCCACGTGCGTGGACGGCTCGTCCGCGTGCAGGGTCTGCGGCAGCGTCTCGTTCCGCAGGGCCATCACCATCTTGATCACGCCCGCGACGCCCGCGGCGGCCTGCGCGTGGCCGATGTTCGACTTGATCGAGCCGAGCCAGAGCGGCTGTTCCCGGTCCTGGCCGTAGGTCGCGATCAGCGCCTGGGCCTCGATCGGGTCGCCGAGCACGGTGCCCGTGCCGTGCGCCTCGACCGCGTCCACGTCCGCGGCCGACAGCCCGGCGTTGGCCAGGGCCTGGCGGATAACCCGCTGCTGGGAGGGGCCGTTCGGGGCGGTCAGGCCGTTGCTGGCACCGTCCTGGTTGACCGCGGATCCGCGGACGACCGCCAGCACCTGGTGGCCGTTGCGCCGCGCGTCCGACAGCCGCTCCACCAGGATCATGCCCGCGCCCTCCGACAGCCCGACCCCGCCCTCGGCCTCGGCGAACGCCCTGCACCGGCCGTCCACGGACAGGTTGCGCTGCCGGGCGAACTCGATGAACGTCCACGGGGTGGCCATCACGGTCACGCCGCCGGCCAGCGCCAGATCGCAGTCCCCCGACCGCAGCGCCTGCACCGCCAGGTGCAGCGCCACCAGGGACGACGAGCAGGCCGTGTCCACGGTCATCGCGGGGCCTTCGAACCCGAAGGTGTACGAGACCCGGCCGGAGGCGACGCTGCCCGAGTTGCCGGTGCCGATGAGCCCTTCCAGCTCTTCCGGCACCGAGGACAGCTGGGACGCGTAGTCGTGGTACATCACACCCGCGAACACGCCGGTCCTGCTGCCGCGCAGCCCGTGGGGGTCGATGCCGGCGCGTTCGAGCGCCTCCCACGAGGTTTCGAGCAGCAGCCGCTGCTGCGGGTCCATGGCCAGCGCCTCGCGCGGCGAGATCCCGAAGAAGCCGGGGTCGAACTCGGCGGCGTCGTACAGGAAGCCGCCGTGCCGGGCGTACGAGGTGCCCCGGTTGCCGGGGTCCGGGTCGTAGAGCCTGTCCAGGTCCCAGCCGCGGTCCGCCGGGAACTCGCCCACGGCGTCCCCGGCCTGCGCCACCAGCCGCCACAGGTCCTCGGGCGAGGCGATCCCGCCGGGGAAGCGGCAGGCCATGCCGACGATCGCGATGGGCTCGTCGTCGGCCGCCGATGTCCGTGCCGTGACCGCGACCTCACGCGTGCCCAGCAGCTCACCGGACAGGAACCTGACGAGCGCCGCCTGGGTGGGATAGTCGAAGACCAGCGTCGCCGGCAGCCGGATGCCCGTGACCTCGCTGAGCCGGTTGCGGAACTCCACCGCCATCAGCGAGTCGAAGCCCAGCTCCTGGAACGACATGCCGTCGTCGAGGGATGACCGGTCGGCAAAGCCGAGGACCACGGCCAGCTGATCGCGTACGAGGTCTTCCAGCGCGGACTGCTGTCCGGCCGGCGGCAGGCTCGCCAGCTGCTGCTTCAGCGTGGCGGCGGCCTCCGACGCGGCCGTCACCACGCGCCTGGCGGGACCGGACACGAGACCGCGCAGCAGCGGGGGCAGCATGTCCGCGTGGGCGCCGAGGACCTTGAGGTTCAGCTGGGCGGGGACCAGCGTGGCCCGGTCGGTGCCGAGCGCGGCGTCGAGCAGGGCCAGCCCGTCCTCGGCCGCCAACGGGTCGACGCCGGAGCGCGCGAGCCGCCGCAGCGCGGCGTCGTCGAGCTCCGCGAGGCCGCCTTCCTTCCACAGGCCCCAGGCCAGGGAGATCGCGGGCAGCCCCTGTGCCCTGCGGTGCTCGGCCAGGGCGTCCAGGTACGCGTTCGCCGCCGCGTAGTTGCCCTGGCCCGCGCCGCCCATCACGCCTGCCAGCGAGGAGAACAGGACGAACGCGGACAGGTTCAGATCTTGGGTGAGCTCGTGCAGGTGCCAGGCGGCGTCGGCCTTGGGTCGCAGAACCGTGTCGAGCCGTTCGGATGTCAGGGAGGTGATCACGCCGTCGTCCAGGACGCCGGCCGCATGGACCACACCGGTCAGCGAGTCAGCCACCGAGGCCACCACCGTCGCCAGCGCCTCGCGGTCGGCCACGTCGCAGGCGGCCACCTCCACCTCGACACCGAGCTCCGAGAGCTCGGCGACCAGTTCGGCCGCGCCCGGCGCGTCCGGGCCGCGCCGGCTGACCAGCAGCAGGCGCCTGACCTCGTGCTCGGTGACCAGATGCCGGGCCACCAGCGCGCCCAGTCCGCTCGTGCCGCCGGTGACCAGCACCGTCGACTCCGGCTCGAACACCGGCCCCCGACCCTCCGGCACCGCCGCCCGCGCCAGACGCGGCACCCGTGCCTCGCCGGCCCGCACGGCCACCTGGGCTTCGTCGCCGGCCAGTACCCGGCCGATCACGTCTTCGGGCGTGTCGTCGTCCAGGTCGAGCAGGACGAACCGGCCCGGCTGCTCGGCCTGCGCGGCCCGTACCAGGCCCCAGATCGCCGCCTGCGCCGGATCCGGCACGTCCGCCGGACCCGCTGCCACCGCGCCACGCGTGACGACCGCCAGCCGCGACGACGTGAACCGCTCGTCCGCCAGCCACTCCTGCAGCAGGTCCAAAGTCTCGTGCACACCGGCCGGGGCCGCCACCGGCACGCATTCCGGAACCGTCCCGACCTCGGCGAGCCCTGCCAGGATCTCTTGCGCGTCGCCCGTGGCGCTCAGTGTCACCGGCACCCAGTCGACCTGGAACAGCTTGTTCCTGCTCCGGGCAGCCGGGGTCGTCTCCAGCTGGCCGGTGGACACCGGACGTACCGCCAGCGAGGCGACCGTGGCCACGGGCAGGCCGCCCGTGTCCGTCAACGTCACGGAAACCGCGCCCTGGGCCCGCAAGGAGATCCGTACGCGGAGCTTCGTGGCGCCGGAGGCGTGCAGCGCCACGCCGCTCCAGGCGAACGGCAGGGACGGGCGGCCGGGCTCGGCGTCCGGCGCGAACCCGCCGAGCGCGGTGGCGTGCAGTGCCACGTCGAACAGCGCCGGATGCAGCCCGAACCGGGCCGCGTCGCGCGCCATCTCCTCCGGCAAGGCCAGCTCGGCGAAGACCTCGTCGCCCTTGCGCCATGCGGCCTGGAGCCCGCGGAAGGCGGGGCCGTACCCGAGGCCCATGGCGGCGAACTGGTCGTACAGGCCGTCCAGCGCCACTGCCTCCGCTTGGTCCGGCGGCCAGACGCTCTCGGGCTCCGGCGCCGTCACGCCGGCTCGCGTCAGCGTTCCAGCGGCGTGCTGGGTCCAGGGCTCGTCCTGCGCGCCGTGGAAGCGGGAGTAGATTCCCAGCCGCCGGCGGCCGTCCTCGTCCGGGGCGCTGACGGCGACCTGGAGCTGGACCGCGCCGCGCTCGGGCACGACGAGCGGGGCCTGCAGGGTCAGCTCTTCGAGCAGGTCGCAGCCGGCCTCGTCGCCGGCCCTGATGGCCAGCTCCACGAAGCCCGTACCGGGCAGGAACACCTGTCCGTTGACGGCGTGGTCGGCCAGCCACGGGTGGGTCGCGATCGACACGCGGCCGGTGAGGACCACCGCTCCGCCGTCGGCGAGGCCCGTGACGGCGCCGAGCAGCGGGTGTCCCGTGGCCCACAGGCCAAGGCTCTCCGCGTCGCCGGCACCGGCCGACTCCTGCAGCCAGAAGCGCTGGTGCTGGAAGGCGTAGGTGGGCAGTTCGACCCGGTTCGGGCGGGCGGGTTCGTACACACCGGCCCAGTCGATCTCCGCGCCGCGTACCCACAGCTCGGCGGCGCTGGTCCACAGCCTGCGCAGACCGCCGTCGTCACGACGCAGCGTGCCCACCACGACCGCCTCGGCGCCGGCCTCCTCGACTGCCTCGCGCATCCCGATCTGCACGACCGGATGCGCGCTGACCTCCACGAAGAACCGGAAGCCCGAACCCGCCAGCTCACTCACGGCCGGGGCGAACCACACCGTCTGCCGCAGGTTCTCGTACCAGTACGAGGCGTCCACCTCGGCCCCGGTCAACCAGCACTGCCGGACCGTCGAGTACCACGGCACCTCGCCCGCCTGCGGGGTCACCGGGGCGAGCAGTCTCGCCAGCTCGTCCTCGATCGCCTCGACATGAGCCGAATGCGAGGCGTAATCCACGTCGATCCGCCGCGCCCGTTCATACCGAGCCAGGAACTCTTCAATGGCATCCGCATCACCTGACACCACCGTCGAGGAAGGCCCGTTCACCGCCGCGATGGAGATCCGATCATCCACTTGCACGTCTGAAGCCGGTAGCGGGATCGACGCCATGCCGCCCTGTCCGGCCAGCGCCACGATCGCCTGGCTCCGCAGCGCCACCACCCGGGCGCCATCCCGAAGAGACAGAGCGCCCGCCACCACCGCGGCGGCGATCTCGCCCTGGGAATGACCGACCACCGCAGCCGGAACCACTCCGAGCGAGCGCCACACCTCGGCCAGCGACACCATCACCGCCCACAGCACCGGCTGCACCACATCGACCCGGTCCAGACCCGCTTGATCGCGCAGCACGCCTGTAAGCGACCAGTCCACGAACTCCGACAGCGCCGCCTCACACTCCGCCATCCGCGCCGCGAACACCGGCGACTCATCCAGCAGCTCCACTCCCATACCGAGCCACTGCGACCCCTGACCGGGGAAGACGAACACCGTCTTTCCACCCGACCCGGCCACGCCCCGCACCGCGCCCTCGTCCAGCCTCTCCAGACGGGCCAGCAGTTCCTCCTGGTCGGCGCCGATCACCACCGCACGGTGGTCGAACGCCGAGCGGCCGAGCAACGACCAGCCGACATCTGCCGGTCGAATCCCGGTCACCGCATCGGCCAACCGGCCCGCCTGAGCCCGCAGCGCCTCCGCGCTACGCGCCGACACCACCCACGGCACCACCGGCGGCTCGTCAACGGGCTCGGGCTGCGCCAGGGCCTCGATCGGCGGCTCCTCCAGCACCACGTGCGCGTTCGTGCCGCTGACGCCGAAGGACGAGACCGCTGCCCGGCGCGGGCGGTCCTGCCGGTCCCACGGCTGCCGCTCGGTCAGCAGTTCCAGCGCGCCCGCCGACCAGTCCACGTGCGGGCTGCGCTCGTCCGCGTGCAGCGTCCTGGGAAGCACGCCGTTGCGCATCGCCATGACCATCTTGATCACGCCCGCCGCGCCGGCGGCGGCCTGCGTGTGGCCGATGTTCGACTTGATCGACCCCAGCCACACCGGCCGGTCCCGCTCCTGGCCATAAGTCGCGATCAACGCCTGGGCCTCGATCGGATCCCCCAGCGGGGTCCCGGTGCCGTGCGCCTCGACCACGTCCACGTCAGCGGCCGACAGCCCGGCGTTGGCCAGCGCCTGCCGGATCACCCGCTGCTGGGAAGGGCCGTTCGGCGCGGTCAGCCCGTTGCTGGCGCCGTCCTGGTTGACCGCCGTACCGCGGACGACCGCCAGCACCTGGTGGCCGTTGCGCTGCGCGTCCGACAGCCGCTCCACCAGCAGCACCCCGATGCCCTCGCTCCAGCCGGCACCGTCCGCCTCGGCCGAGAACGCCTTGCAGCGGCCGTCGGTGGACAGGCCGCGCTGCCGGCAGAACTCGATGAACGTGCCCGGCGTCGCCATCACAGTCACGCCGCCGGCCAGGGCCAGGTCGCACTCGCCGGCCCGCAGGGCCTGCACCGCCAGGTGCAGCGCCACCAGCGACGACGAGCAGGCCGTGTCCACGGTCACCGCGGGGCCCTCGAAGCCGAAGGTGTACGAGACCCGGCCGGAGGCGACGCTGCCCGAGTTGCCGGTGCCGATCAGCCCTTCCAGCTCTTCCGGCACCGACGTGAGCTGAGAGGCGTAGTCGTGGTACATGACGCCGGAGAACACGCCGGTCCTGCTGCCGCGCAGCCCGTGCGGGTCCATTCCGGCCCGCTCCAGGGCCTCCCACGAGGTTTCGAGGAGCAGCCGCTGCTGCGGGTCCATCGCCAGGGCCTCACGTGGCGAGATCCCGAAGAACCCGGGGTCGAACTCGCCCGCGTCGTACAAGAACCCGCCGTGGCGTACGTACGAGGTTCCCCTGCTGTCGGGGTCGGGATCGTACAGTTTGTCCAGGTCCCAGCCGCGGTCGGTGGGGAACTCCCCGATCGCGTCCGTACCGGAGAGCACGAGCTCCCACAAGCCCTCGGGAGACGCCACGCCGCCCGGATAGCGGCAGGCCATCCCCACGATCGCGATCGGCTCGTCGTCGATCACCGTCCGGGCCACGGCGACGGACGCCGCCGACGCGGCCCCCGTCAGCTCCGAGTCCACGTACTCGGCGACCGCGGCGGCGGTCGGGTAGTCGAAGACGAGGGTGGCCGGCAGGCGCAGCCCGGAGACGGCGTTCAGCCGGTTCCGCAGCTCCACCGCGGTCAGCGAGTCGAAGCCCAGCTCCTGGAAGGCGCGATCGGGCTGCACCGCGTCGCCTGAGGCGTGCCCGAGCACGGTCGCCACTTCCTGCCGTACCAGCTCCAGCAGCGCCTGCCGCCGCTCCGCCGGCTCCAGACCGGCCAGCCGCCGGCCCAGCGCCGACGCGTCCGAGCGCGCCGCCCGCCGTGCCGAGCCGCGCACCAGCCCGCGCAGCAGCGCCGGAAGGCCGTCACCCCGCGAACGCAGGGCCTGCGCGTCGACCCGCAACGGCACCAGCACCGCCGCCTCCGCGGCCACGCCCGCGTCGAACGACGCCAAGCCCTCGTCCACCGACAGCGTCGGCAGCCCCTGGCGCCGCATCCGCTCCAGGTCGGCCTCGCTCAGCCAGGCGCTCAGCCCCGTCTCGGCGTCCCAGAGGCCGTACGCCAAGGACGTCGCCGGCAGCCCCAGCGAGCGACGGTGCACCGCCAGCGCGTCCAGGAACACGTTGGCCGACGCGTACGCCGCCTGCCCCGCCGCCAGCACCAGCCCGCCGGCCGAGGAGAACAGCACGAACGCCGACAGGTCCAGATCCCGGGTCAGCTCGTGCAGGTGCCAGGCGCCGTCGGCCTTCGCCCCCAGCACCCCGTCGATCCGCTCGGCCGACAGCGAACCCACCAGCCCGTTGTCTGCCACGCCCGCCGCGTGCACCACGCCGGCCAGCGGATGCTGCCGGGGGACAGAGGCGATCGCCTCGGCCAGCGCGTCCCGATCGGCGACATCACAGGCCGCCACCGACACCTCGGCCCCGAGCTCGCCCAGTTCGGCCACCAGTTCGCCCGCGCCCGCGGCGGCCGGGCCGCTGCGGCTGACCAGAAGCAGGTGCCGCACCCCGTGAGCGACCACCAGGTGCCGGGCGACCAGCGCGCCGAGCCCGCCGGTGCCGCCGGTCACCAGCACCGTGCCGTCCGGCCCGAACACCGGTGACCCGCCTTCCGCGCTCGCGGCCCGCGCGAGCCGCGGCACCCACACCTCGCCCTCGCGGACAGCGGCCTCGGGCTCCCCGGAAGCGACCACCGCGCCCAGAGCGCGCCAGGACTCCTCGCTGCCGTCCACGTCCACCAGTACGAACCGGCCCGGGTTCTCGGCCTCGGCCGCCCGCACCAGCCCCCATACCGGGGCCACGCCGACGTCCACGGGCTCGTCGGGCCGCACCGCCACCGCGCCACGCGTGACGACGACCAGCCGCGACGACGCGTACCGCGACTCGGCCAGCCACCCCCGCACCGAGTCCAGGACGAGACGGGTGGCCTGCCGGATGGCGGTGGGGACGTCCGTCTCGGGGTCGGTGGCCGGGCACTCCAGGAACGCCCACTCGGGCACCGCGTCCCCTAGAGCGGCCAGGTCCGGGTAGTCGCCCACTTCGGCGGGCGCTGCCGGAGCCTCGGCCGGCTTCGTCCAGGTCACCTGGTAGAGGGGGTTGTGGCCCGTCTGCAGCTGTCCGGTGGACAGCGGCCGGACGGTGAGCGCGTCGATGTCGGCCACCGGCGCGCCGGTGCCGTCCGCGATGGTCAGCGAGACGGAGGTGCTGCCGGCGTCGGGGTTCTTGGTGGCCTTGACACGCAGGCCGGTCGCCCCGGTCGCGTGCAGCGACACTCCCGACCAGGCGAAGGGCAGGAACGGCTGCCCCGGCTCCGGCGCCGGCAGCAGATCACCCAGTGCGCTGGCGTGCAGCGCGGCGTCCAGCAGGGCCGGATGCATCCCGAACCGCGCCGCCTCGGCGTGCGCCTGGTCCGGCAGCGTGATCTCGGCGAACACCTCGCCCGGCCGTGCCCACGCTCTCGTCAGGCCCTGGAAGAGCGGGCCGTACTCCAGGCCGATCCCGGCCAGGTTCTCGTACAGGTCCTCGACATCGACCGGTGCCGCGCCCGCAGGCGGCCACTGCGCCACGTCGAAGCCCGGTTCCGCGACCGTGGGCGCCAGCACGCCCTCGGCGTGCCGGACCCACTCGTCCCCGTCACCGGACCGGGAATGGATGCTCACCGACCGCTGACCGGACTCCTCCGCCGCGCCGACGACCACCTGCAGCTGTACGCCGCCCTCGGCGGACACCACCAGCGGGGCCTGCAGGGTCAGCTCCTGCAGGCACGGGCAGCCCACCTCGTCACCGACCCGAACCGCCAGCTCCACCAGGCCCGCGCCGGGAAGCAGGACCATGCCGTTGACCAGGTGATCGGCCAGCCAGGGGTGCGTGGCCAGGGACAACCGGCCGCTGAAGACCACCGACTCGCCGCCGGCCACCTCGGTCACCGCGCTCAGCAGCGGATGATCGACGGCGCCCAGCCCGGCCGCGTCCACATCGCCGGTGCCCTGAGCGGCGGGCACCCAGTAGCGCTCCCGCTGGAAGGCGTAGGTGGGAAGGTCCGCCCGCTGCGCCCCCACGGGGGCGAAGAACGCCTCCCAATCGACGGTCAGACCGCAGGTGTGCAGCTGTCCCAGGGCTTCGACCAGGGTACGGACCTCGTCGCGGTCCTTGCGGGTGGCCGGAATGAACACACCGTCGGCGATGCTCTGCTGGGCCAGCCCGGTCAGCACCCCATCGGGGCCGATCTCCAGGAAGTGGCTCGCTTCCGTGGCCGTCACTCCGTCGGCGAACCGGACGGCCTGGCGCACGTGCTCCACCCAGTAACCGGCGTTGGTCAGCTGGCCCGGCTCGGCCAGCCGGCCGGTCACGTTGGAAACGACCGGGATCGCAGGCTCGTGGTAGGTCAGACCGGAGATGGCCTCCTCGAAGGAAGCCAGCATCGGCTCCATCAACGGCGAGTGGAAAGCGTGCGAGACCCGCAACCTGCGCGTCCTAAAGCTGACCCGCTCCTCGATCTCCGCGATCTTCTGAGCGTCGCCGGAGATCACCACCGCTGCGGGGCCGTTGACCGCCGCGATCCCGACCTGGCCCTCCAGCAGCGGCAGGATCTCCGCCTCGGGTGCGGCGATCGCGAGCATCGCCCCACCCGTGGGGAGTGCCTGCATCAGCCGGGCTCGGGCCGCCACCAGGGCGCATGCATCGGCCAGCGAGAAGACCCCGGCGACGTGAGCGGCGGCGATCTCTCCGATCGAGTGCCCGACCAGCGCATCCGCCCGCACCCCGAAGGACTCCAGCAGCCGGTAGAGCGCGACTTCGAAGGCGAAAAGGGCGGGCTGGGTCATCCCGGTCTCGTTCAACACCCCGTCCGGGTCGTTGAACATCACCTCACGGATCGGCAGCAGCCGATCGATCTCCTCCAGCGCTTCGGCGAACACCGGGAACGCCTCGGCCAACTGCCGCCCCATCCCGACCCGCTGACTCCCTTGGCCGGCGAACAGCAAGGCCAACCGGCCACCAGAACCGCTCTCGGAAACCGCCAGCGCTCTCAGCCCGGCCAGCAGCTCGTCACGGTCAGCGCCCACCACGACCGCACGCTGCTCCAGCATTGCCCGGTTCATCGCCAGCGCCGCGCCCGTACCGGCGATCGAGGTCTCCTCCGAGACCCACGACTCCAGACGCCGGGCCTGGGCCTGCAACGCTTCGGTGGTCCTGGCCGAGATCAGCCACGGCACCACGGGCAGAACCGCCTCATCGCTCGCGACCTCGGCGTCAACCTGCTCGATGATCACGTGAGCGTTCGTGCCGCTGATCCCGAACGAGGAGACCGCCGCCCGTCGCGGCCGGTCCTGCCGCTCCCACGGGCGGGCCTCGGTCAGCAGCTCGACGGCCCCGGCCGACCAGTCCACGTGCGGCGAGGGCTCGTCCACATGCAAGGTCCGGGGCATGACGCCATGCCGCATGGCCATCACCATCTTGATGACCCCGGCGACACCGGCCGCCGCCTGCGTGTGGCCGAAGTTCGACTTCAGGGACCCGAGCCAGAGCGGCTGGTCCCGGTCCTGGCCGTAGGTCGCGAGGAGCGCCTGGGCCTCGATCGGGTCGCCGAGTTTGGTGCCCGTGCCGTGCGCCTCGACCACATCCACATCAGCAGCTGAGAGACCGGCGTTCGCCAGGGCCTGCCGGATCACCCGCTGCTGCGAAGGACCGTTCGGAGCCGTGATCCCGTTGCTCGCACCGTCCTGGTTGATCGCCGACCCCTTCAGGACCGCCAGCACCTGGTGACCGTTGCGCTGGGCATCCGACAGCCGCTCCACCAGCAGCACGCCGACGCCCTCGCCCCAACCGGTACCGTCCGCCGCGGCGGCGAAGGACTTGCACCGGCCGTCCGTGGCCAGGCCGCGCTGGCGGGAGAACTCGATGAACGTGCCCGGCGTCGACATCACCGTCACACCACCGGCCAGCGCCAGATCGCACTCGCCGGACCGCAGCGCCTGCGCCGCCAGGTGCAGCGCCACCAGGGACGACGAGCACGCCGTGTCCACGGTCACGGCCGGGCCCTCGAACCCGAACGTGTACGACACCCGCCCGGACACCAGGCTGCCGCCGCTGGTCGACGCCGGGGTGCCCAACCCGTAGTCGTGATACATCACCCCGGCGAACACACCGGTCCGGCTGCCGCGCAGCCCGACGGGACTGACCCCGGCGCGCTCAAGCGCCTCCCACGAGGTCTCCAGCAGCAGCCGCTGCTGCGGGTCCATGGTCAACGCCTCACGCGGCGAGATCCCGAAGAAACCGGGGTCGAACTCGGCGGCCTCGTACAAGAACCCGCCGTGGCGTACGTAGGAGGTGCCCTTGCTCTCCGGGTCGGGGTCGTACACCCTGGCGAGGTCCCAGCCACGGTCGGTGGGGAACTCCCCGACGGCGTCCGTGCCGGAGGAGACGAGCTCCCACAGACCTTCCGGAGACACCACCCCGCCGGGATAGCGGCAGGCCATCCCCACGATCGCGATCGGCTCGTCGTCGATCGCCGTCCGGGCCACGGCGACGGACGCCGTGGACGCCGCTCCGGTCAGCTCCGAGTCCACGTAGTCGGCGACGGCGGCGGCGGTCGGGTAGTCGAAGATCAGCGTGGCCGGCAGGCGCAGCCCGGTGACCGTGGCGAGCCGGTTGCGGAACTCGACCGCGGTGAGAGAGTCGAAGCCGAGGTCCTGGAACGTCCGATCGGGCTGTACCGCGTCGGCCGAGGCGTGCCCCAGGACGGTCGCCACCTCCTGCCGCACCAGGTTCGACAGTGCCGACTGGCGTTCGCCCCGCTCCATCGCGGCCAGCCGGTCGGCGAGCCCGTTGACCGCGGCGGCCCGCCGCGGCTGGGTGCGAGCGCTCCTGGCCTGCGCGAACCGCGCCGCGACCAGCACCGGCCGATCGGAGCACAGCGCGGCGTCGAAGAGCGTCAGCCCCTCTGCCTCCGACAGCGGCTTCAGCCCCACGCGTTCCATGCGGCGCAGGTCGGCCTCGGTCAGCTCTTCGGTCATGCCGCCCGTGTTCCACAGGCCCCAGGCCAGGGAGATCGCGGGCAGCCCCTGTGCCCTGCGGTGCTCCGCCAGGGCGTCCAGGTACGCGTTCGCCGCCGCATAGTTGCCCTGACCAGGGCCGCCCATCACTCCCGCGATCGAGGAGAACAGGACGAACGCGGACAGGTTCAGATCTTGGGTGAGCTCGTGCAGGTGCCAGGCGGCGTCGGCCTTGGGCCGCAGGACCGTGTCGAGCCGTTCGGACGTCAGGGAGGTGATCACGCCGTCGTCCAGGACGCCGGCCGCGTGTACGACACCGGCCAGCGAGTCAGCCACCGAGGCCACCACCGCCGCCAGCGCCTCACGGTCGGCCACGTCGCAGGCGGCCACCTCCACCTCGGCACCGAGCTCCGAGAGCTCGGTGACCAGCTCGGCCGCGCCCGGCGCGTCCGGGCCGCGACGGCTGACCAGCAGCAGGCGCCTGACCTCGTGCTCGGTGACCAGATGCCGGGCCACCAGCGCGCCCAGTCCGCTCGTACCGCCGGTGACCAGCACCGTCGACTCCGGCTCGAACACCGGCCCCCGCCCCTCCGGCACCGCCGCCCGCGCCAGACGCGGCGCCCACACCTCACCGGCCCGCACCGCCACCTGGGCCTCACCACAGGCCAGCGCCCGGCCGATCACGTCTTCAGGCGTGTCGTCGTCCAGGTCGAGCAGGACGAACCGGCCCGGCTGCTCGCCTTGCGCGGCCCGTACCAGACCCCACACCGCCGCCTGCGCCGGATCCGGCACATCCGCCGGACCCGCCGCCACCGCGCCACGCGTGACGACCACCAGCCGCGACGACACGAACCGCTCGTCCGCCAGCCACTCCTGCAGCAGGCCCAGCACCTCGTGCACCGCGCCCCGCCCGGCCGGAGCCGTCGCCAGCACAAACTCCGGAACCGTCCCGGTTTCGTCGAGTCCCTCGAACGACACCCAGCCGGGCGTCTGAGCCGCGGGATCGGCCGGAACCGTGCTCCACTCGAGGTGGTGCAGCGACTCGAGGCCGTTCCTCTTGGCCGCGGCGAGCTGGTCAGCCGAGATCGGACGTACGGCGAGCGACTCCACCGACAGGACCGGAGCCCCGGTGGGATCGGCGATGGTCAGAGCGATGGCGTTGTCACGCAAGGGGGAGATCCGCACCCGGACGCTGGTCGCGCCGGCCGCGTGCAGATCCACTCCGGCCCAGGAGAACGGGAGGACCGTCTGCCCGTCCCCGGCGACCAGTTGCGCGTGCAGCGCGGCGTCCAGCAGGGCCGGGTGCACCCCGAACCGTCCCGCGTCGTCGAAGGCCTGCTCCGGCAGCGCGACCTCGGCGAATATCTCTTCGCCGCGCCGCCAGGCCGCCTGCAGCCCCTGGAAGACCGGCCCGTACTCGTAACCCCGGTCCAGCAGCATGTCATAGGCGTCTGCCACGTCGATCGCGACGGCCTCGGACGGCGGCCACTGTTCCAGCCTGGACGCCGACACCGACACCGGCGGAGCCGTGGTCAGCGCGCCCTCGGCGTGCCCCGTCCACGCGCCCGCGGCGTCGGAGTCGACACGGGAGTGGATCGAGACCGGCCTCGTCCCGGACTCGTCGCTCGCGCCCACCACGACCTGCAACTGACAACTGGCATCGGCGGGCAGCAGCAGCGGCGCCTGAAGCGTGAGCTCCTGCAGGCGCGAGCAGCCCACTTCGGTCCCGGCGTGCAGTGCCAGCTCCAAGAACGCCGTGCCGGGGAGCAGGATCGTGTCGTTGACCATGTGGTCGGCGAGCCAGGGCTGCGCGGCCACCGACAACCGGCCGCTGAAGACCACCGACTCCCCGGCGGCCACTTCGGTCATGGCGCCCAGCAGCGGATGGTCCACGTCCGCCAGCCCGACAGAAGTCATCTCACGGGCCTCGACCTGCGCGTTGACCCAGTACCGCCCCCGCTGGAAGGCGTAGGTGGGCAGATCGACGTGCCTGGCCGGGGCCAGCACCGCCGTCCAGTCCACGGTGATGCCGTGGGTGTGCAGCCGTCCCAGGGCTTCGATCAGGGTCCGGACCTCGTCGCGGTCCTTGCGGGTGGCGGGGATGAACACACCGTCGGCGATGCTCTGCTGGGCCAGCCCCGTCAGTACGCCGTCGGGGCCGACCTCCAGGAAGCAGTCAGCGTCTGCGGCCGTCACTCCGTCGGCGAACCGCACGGCCTGGCGCACATGCTCCACCCAGTAACCGGCGTTGGTCAGCTGGCCCGGCTCGGCCAACTGGCCGGTGAGGTTGGAAACGATCGCAACCGTCGGCTCGTGGTAGGTCAGACCGGCAATGGCCTCCTCGAAGGAAGCCAGCATCGGCTCCATCAGCGGCGAGTGGAAAGCGTGCGAGACCCGCAACCTGCGCGTCCTGAAGCTGACCCGCTCCTCGATCTCTGCGATCTTTCGAGCGTCGCCGGAGATCACCACCGCTGCGGGGCCGTTGACCGCCGCGATCCCCACCTGGCCCTCCAGCAGCGGCAGGACCTCCGACTCAGGCGCGGCGATCGCCAGCATCGCACCGCCGGTCGGGAGAGCTTGCATCAACCGGGCCCGAGCCGCCACCAGAGCGCACGCGTCCGCCAGCGAGAAGACCCCGGCCACGTGCGCGGCGGCGATCTCCCCGATCGAGTGCCCGACCAGCACATCCGCCCGCACCCCGAAGGACTCCAGCAGCCGGTAGAGCGCGACCTCGAAGGCGAACAGCGCCGGCTGGGTCATACCCGTCTCGTTCAACACCCCATCGGGGTCGTTGAACATGACCTCGCGGATCGGCAGCAGCCGGTCGATCTCCTCCAGCGTCTCGGCGAACACCGGGAACGCCTCGGCGAGCTGCCGGCCCATGCCGACCCGCTGACTGCCCTGACCGGCGAACAGCAAGGCCAACCGGCCACCAGAGCCACTCTCGGAAACCCCATCCGAGGCCAACGCCCGCAGCCCCGCCAGCAGCTCGTCACGGTCAGCGCCCACCACGACCGCACGCTGCTCCAGCACCGCCCGCCCCGTGGCCAACGACCAAGCGGCATCAGCCGGCTTCAGTTCCGGCCGCTCCTCCAGCCACGACGCCAGTCGAGACGCCTGAGCCTGAAGCGCCTCCGCGTCCTTGGCCGACACCAGCCACGGCACCACCCGGGGCTCGTCAACGGGCTCAGGAATCTCCGCACCTGGCCCCTGCTCGATGATCACATGCGCGTTGGTGCCACTGATCCCGAACGAGGAGACCGCCGCACGACGGGCGTGCCCGTTCTGCTCCCACGGCTGCGCGTCGGTGAGGAGCCGCACCGCCCCAGCCGACCAGTCCACGTGCGTGGACGGCTCGTCCACGTGCAAGGTCCGGGGCATGAAGCCGTTCCGCATCGCCATGACCATCTTGATCACGCCACCCACACCGGAGGCGGCCTGCGTGTGACCGATGTTCGACTTCAGCGACCCCAGCCACAGCGGCTGGTCCCGCTCCTGCCCGTAGGTGGCGATCAGGGCCTGGGCCTCGATCGGGTCGCCCAAGGTCGTCCCGGTCCCGTGCGCCTCGACCACATCCACATCAGCGGCCGACAGACCGGCGTTGGCCAGCGCCTGCCGGATCACCCGCTGCTGCGAAGGACCGTTCGGGGCCGTGATCCCATTGCTCGCACCGTCCTGGTTGATCGCCGATCCCTTGAGGACCGCCAGGATCTGGTGACCGTTGCGCTGAGCATCCGACAGCCGCTCCACCAGCAGCACACCGACACCCTCACCCCAGCCCGTGCCATCCGCCGAGGCTGAGAACGCCTTGCACCGGCCGTCTGGGGACAGGCCCCGTTGCCGCGAAAACTCGATGAACATCCCCGGCGTCGACATCACCGTCACACCACCGGCCAGTGCCAGATCACACTCCCCCGACCGCAACGCCTGAGCCGCCCAATGCAACGCCACCAACGACGACGAACACGCCGTGTCCACCGTCACCGCCGGGCCCTCCAGCCCCAACGTGTAGCTCACCCGACCCGACACCAGACTCCCGCCACTGGTGTTCGCCGGAGTCCCCAACCCGTAGTCGTGATACATGACCCCGGCGAACACACCCGTCCGGCTGCCACGCAACCCCGTCGGATCGATCCCCGCCCGCTCAACCGCCTCCCACGACGCCTCCAACAACAGCCGCTGCTGCGGATCCATCGCCAACGCCTCACGCGGCGAAATCCCGAAAAATCCCGAATCAAACTCCGCCGCGTCATACAAGAACCCGCCATGCCGCGCATACGACGTCCCACGGCTCTCCGGATCCGGGTCATACAACCTCTCCAGATCCCAACCCCGATCAACCGGGAACTCCCCAACCGCATCCCGACCCGAGAACACGAGCTCCCACAGGCCCTCCGGCGAAGTCACACCCCCCGGATAGCGGCACGCCATCCCCACGATCGCGACCGGCTCATCCACCACCGAAGCCGCCACCACGGCCTGCGAGGTCTGCCCACCGGCCAGCTCACCCGCCAGATACCCGGCCACCGCCTCAGCCGTCGGAAAATCGAACACCAGCGTCGCCGGCAACCGCAGCCCGGTGGCGGCGATCAGCTGGTTGCGGAACTCCACCGCGGTCAGCGAGTCGAAGCCCAGCTCCTGGAAGGCGCGATCCGGCTGGACCGCGTCCATCGAAGCGTGCCCGAGCACCTTGGCGACCTCCTGCCGGACCAGCTCCAGCAGCACCCGGTCCCGCTGGTCGGCCTCCAGCCCCGCCAGCCGCCGTGCCAGCCCCGTTCCCGCCGCCCGCGCCACCTGCCGCGCGGGACCGCGTACGAGCCCCCGTAGCAACGCCGGAAGCCCTTCGCCGCGGCTCCGCAGGGCCGCCGCGTCCACCCGCAACGGCACCAGGACCGCCGCGTCACCGGCCGACCCGGCGTCGAACAGCGCCAGGCCCTCCTCCACCGACAGCGCCGGCAGGCCCTGACGCCGCATGCGCTCGAAGTCGGCTTCGCCCAGCGCGCCGCCCATGCCCGCGTCGGTGTCCCACAGGCCGAACGCCAGCGATGTGGCCACCAACCCCATCGACCGCCGGTACGACGCCAGGGCGTCCAGGAACACGTTCGCCGCCGCGTAATTGGCCTGCCCCGCCGCCAGCACCAGGCCACCGGCCGACGAGAACAGCACGAACGCCGACAGGTCCAGACCCGCCGTCAGATCATGCAAATGCCACGCCGCTGCCGCCTTGGCCCCCAGCACCCGCGCGAGCCGCTCCACAGACAGCGACCCCACCAGGCCGTTGTCGCTCACACCGGCCGCGTGCACCACCCCGGTCAACGAGTCCGCCACCGAAGCGACCACCCGGGCCAGCGCCTCCCGGTCGGCCACGTCGGCGGCCTCGACCGCGACCTCGGCCCCCAGCGAGGACAGCTCCGCCACGAGGTCAGCGGCTCCGGGCGCCGCCAGGCCGCGCCGGCTCACCAGCACCAGCCTGCGCACCCCGTGCGCCGTCACCAGGTGCCGGGCCACCAGGGCACCCAGCCCGCCCGTGCCACCGGTCACCAGCACCGTGCCGTCCGGGCCGAACACCGGCTCGCCCGCCGGCACTTGCGCCTTCACCAGCCGGGGAACCCGCACCTGCCCGTCGCGAACGGCCGCCTCCGGCTCCCCGGAAGCGACCACCGAACCCAGGGCACGCCACGACTCCGCACTGCCGTCCACGTCCACCAGCACGAACCGGCCCGGGTTCTCCGCCTCGGCCGCCCGCACCAGGCCCCACACGGGGGCCGTACCGACGTCCAGGCTTTCGGCGGCCTGCACGGCCACCGCACCACGCGTCACCACCACCAGCCGTGACGACGCGAACCGCTCGTCGGCCAGCCACTCCTGGATCACGCCCAGGGCCTCGGCGGTGATCTCGTGGACGGCGTCGAGGACCTCGCCCTCCGGCGCGGACACCACGTACGTCACAACCTCGGGCACGGCGGCGCTCTCGGCGACGGCCGCCAGCTCGGGCAGGTCCTCGGCTCCGGAGGGGGCGAGCGAGAGCGGTGTCCAGTCCACGCGGAACAGCGAGTCGGCGTGGTCGCCGCGAGCGGCGGTGAGCTGGCCGGCCGAGACGGGGCGCACGGCGAGCGACTCGACCGACAGCACCGGCGCGCCGTCGGCGTCGGCGATGGTCAGGGCGATGGAGGTGTCCCGGATGCGGGAGATCCGCACCCGGACGCTGCTCGCGCCGGCCGCGTGCAGCCGCGCTCCGCCCCAGGAGAACGGCAGGACGGTCTGCCCGTCCCCGGCGATCAGCTGCGCGTGCATGGCGGCGTCCAGCAGGGCGGGGTGCAGCCCAGACCTGGCCGCGTCGGCGTGCGCCTGCTCGGGCAGCGCGACCTCGGCGAACACGTCGCGGTCTCGGGTCCAGGCCGCCCGCAGGCCCTGGAAGACGGGCCCGTACTCGTACCCCATGTCCAGGAGGAGGTCGTAGGCGTCGGACACGTCGAGCACGGCGGCGCCGGACGGCGGCCACTGCTCCAGCCCTTCCGCCGGCGCGGGCGCGGCATCGGCCAGCGTGCCGTCGGCGTGCAGCACCCAGGGGGCGTCGCCGTCGGCGCGCGAGTGGATCGAGACCGGCCTCACTCCGGCGCCGTCACCGCTGCCGACCAGCACCTGCAGCTGGCGCCCGCCGTCGGCGGGCAGCAGCAGCGGCGCCTGCAGGGTGAGCTCCTGTACGACCGGGCAGCCGGCCTCGTCCCCGGCCCGCAGCGCCAGCTCCAGGAACGCCGTGCCGGGCAGGAGAACCGTCCCGTTGACGGCGTGGTCGGCCAGCCAGGGCTGCGTGGCCACGGAGAGCCGGCCGCTGAAGATCACGGACTCGCCGCCGGCGATCTCGGTCACCGCGCTCAGCAGCGGGTGATCGACTGCCGAGAGCCCGGCCCCGGCCATGTCCCCGGTGTCGGCCCGCGCCGACATCCAGTACCGCTGGTGCTGGAAGGCGTAGGTGGGCAGGTCCGCGAGCACCGGCCGGGCCGGCGCGAAGAACGCTTCCCAGTCGACGCTGACGCCGTTCGCGTGCATCCGGCCCAGGGCCTCGACGAACGTACGGGGCTCGTCACGGTTCTTGCGCGCGACCGGTACGAAGGCGCCGTCCTCCAGGCTCTGCTGCGCCAGCGCGGTCAGAGTGGTGTCCGGACCGACCTCCACCCACACCTTCGCCCCGGCGGCCTTCACTCCGTCGGCGAACCGCACGGCCTGGCGCACGTGCTCCACCCAGTAGCCCGGGTTGGTCAGCTGGCCCGGCTCGGCCAGCCGGCCGGTCACGTTGGAAACGACCGGAATCACAGGCTCGTGATAGGTCAGACCGGCAATGGCCTCCTCGAAGGAAGCCAGCATCGGCTCCATCAAAGGCGAATGGAAAGCGTGCGAGACCCGCAACCTGCGCGTCCTGAAGCTGACCCGCTCCTCGATCTCCGCGATCTTCTGAGCGTCGCCGGAGATCACCACCGCTGCCGGGCCGTTGACCGCCGCGATCCCGACCCGCTCGTCCAGCAGAGGCAGGACCTCCGCCTCGGACGCCGCGACCGCCAGCATCGCCCCACCGGCCGGAAGGGCCTGCATCAACCGCGCCCGAGCCACCACCAGCACACACGCATCCGCCAGCGAGAACACCCCGGCCACATGCGCGGCGGCGATCTCCCCGATCGAATGGCCCACCAGCACGTCCGCCCGCACCCCGAGCGAGGACAGCAGCCGATACAGCGCCACCTCGAAGGCGAACAACACGGGCTGCGTCATCCCGGTCTCGTTCAGCACCCCATCGGGATCGTCGAACATCACCTCACGCACGGGGTGCGGCAGCAGCGGGTCCAGCGCCCGGCAGATCTCGTCCAGTTCGGCGCCGAAGACCGGGAACGCCTCGGCGAGCTCCCGCCCCATGCCCAGCCGCTGGCTCCCCTGACCGGCGAAGAGCAGCGCCAGCTTCCCGCGGGAACCGGTCCCGGCCACCGCGTCCGAGGCCCCGTCAGCCAGCGCCCGCAACCCGGCCAGCAACTCGTCACGATCCGCACCGACCACGACCGCACGCTGCTCCAGCGCGGTACGTCCGGTCGCCAGCGTCCACGCGACCCCGGCAGCGTCCGGCTCCGGGCGTTCCTCCACCCATGACGCGAGCCGCCGCGCCTGCCCCGCCAGCGCCTCGGGCGTCTTCGCCGAGATCAGCCACGGCACCACCGGCAGCCCCGGGTCGTCGCCGGCGTCCGCGCCGGTCTCCTCGCCCTGCTCGATGATCACATGCGCGTTGGTGCCGCTCACCCCGAACGACGAGACGGCGGCGCGGCGCGGATGATCCTGAACGTCCCACGACCGGGCCTCGGTCAGCAGCTCGACGGCGCCCGCGGACCAGTCCACGTGCGGCGACGGCTCGTCCACGTGCAACGTCCGCGGCAGCACCCCGTGCCGCATGGCCATGACCATCTTGATCACGCCACCCACCCCGGCCGCGGCCTGGGAGTGGCCGATGTTCGACTTCAGCGACCCCAGCCACAACGGCCGATCCCGCTCCTGGCCGTACGTGGCGATCAACGCCTGCGCCTCGATCGGGTCACCCAAGGTGGTCCCGGTCCCGTGCGCCTCGACCACGTCCACGTCCCCGGCCGACAGCCCGGCGTTGGCCAGCGCCTGCCGGATCACCCGCTGCTGCGAAGGGCCGTTCGGCGCGGTCAGGCCATTACTGGCACCGTCCTGGTTGATCGCCGACCCCTTGACCACCGCCAGCACCCGATGACCGTTGCGCCGCGCGTCCGACAACCGCTCCACCAGCAGCATGCCGACACCCTCGGCCCAACCGGTGCCGTCAGCAGAGGCCGAGAACGCCTTGCACCGCCCGTCCGCCGACAACCCCCGCTGCCGCGAGAACTCCACGAACGTGCCCGGCGTGGCCATCACCGTGACACCGCCGGCCAGCGCCAGATCGCACTCCCCCGACCGCAGCGCCTGCACCGCCAGGTGCAGCGCCACCAGCGACGACGAGCACGCGGTGTCCACGGTCACCGCCGGGCCCTCGAACCCGAACGTGTACGAGACCCGGCCCGAGGCGATGCTGCCCGAGTTGCCGGTCCCGATCAGGCCCTCCAGCTCCTGGGGCACGGAGGACACCTGGGGGGCGTAGTCGTGGTACATCACCCCGGCGAACACGCCGGTACGGCTGCCGCGCAGCCCGGCCGGATCGACGCCCGCCCGCTCGATCGCCTCCCACGACGCCTCCAGCAGCAACCGCTGCTGCGGATCCATCGCCAACGCCTCACGCGGCGAGATCCCGAAGAACCCCGGATCGAAGTCCCCCGCGTCATACAGGAACCCGCCGTGCCGCGAGTAGGACGTCCCACGGCTGTCCGGATCCGGGTCGTACAGCTTCTCGAGGTCCCAGCCGCGGTCGGTGGGGAACTCGGAGATCGCGTCGACGCCGCCGGCGACGAGCCGCCACAGCTCCTCGGGCGAGGCGACCCCGCCCGGGTAGCGGCAGGCCATTCCCACGATCGCGATCGGCTCGCGCGCCGCCTCGGCGAGAGAACGGTTCTGCGCACGCAGCCGTTCCGTCTCTTTCAATGAGGAACGCAGGGCCTCGATGAGCTTGGTGTCGTTCGCAGCCATTCTCGCCTCGTACTCTTCCTGCAACCGAAAGGGGGGCCTACGCCTGGACGGCGGGGATGTTCTCGGTGATCTTCCGCATGACCGCTGCCGCGTGTGAGTTCAGGTAGAAGTGGCCGCCGCGGAAGACGTGCATGTCGAACGGGCCGCTGGTGTGCTCCTTCCAGCGCCTGGCCTCGTCCAGGGACACGTGCGGGTCCGAGTCGCCGACCAGGGTGATGATCGGCGCGTCGATCTTGATGCCGGGCGGGCAGCGGTAGGTCATGATCGCCGTGTAGTCGCCGCGCAGCGACGGAAGGATCATGTTCACGAGCTCGGGGTCGTCCAGCATCCGCGTGTCGGTGCCGCCGAGCCGCCGCACCTCGGCGATGAGCGCCCGGTCGCCCTCCTTGTGCACGGTCTCGACGCGTACGCTCGACGGCGCGCGGCGGCCGGACGCGAAGAGCACCAGCGGCGAGACGCCGTCACCCATCAGCCTCCTGGCCACCTCGAACGCGACCACCGCGCCCATGCTGTGCCCGAAGAAGGCCATCGGCCGGTCGGCCAGGGGCAGGATCTCCCCGGTGAGGCGATCGGCGAGGGTGCCGATGTCGTCGATGCACGGCTCCAGGCGGCGTTCCTGCCGGCCCGGATACTGGATCGCCAGGACGTCGAGCCGCGGTGAGAGCTGCCTGGCGACCGGGTGGAAATAGGAAGCGGAGCCGCCCGCGTGCGGGAAGCAGATCAGACGGGTGGCGGATGCCGGCGCGGCGAAGAACCGCCGTACCCACGCTCCGGTTTCGGTGATCACTGGGGATTCCTTCCTTCTGCCGGCCAGGAATTCGGCACCACGCCGCGGGATATCACCGTTCATTCCAGCCCATGCGGCCGCGGCGTAGCCACGGGATTCGCCCCCTAATGTCCGCGACCATTCCCCTAACGAATCCGCCAGTGGTCCGGCGCGCGGTGAAGCCGCGTCGAGACAAGGGGCGATAAGGGTTGCCCGAGCGCGTCAGGCCGTGCCCAGCAGGGCGGACACCGGCGGCCGGCACGTCTAGTGGGCGCTAGGGGTTACCCCGCTTTCTGCTCTCACAAATACTTGTGGCACCCGGACCGGGCGCATCAACGCGGCACGCAAGGAGAAACGATGGACTTTGGTCTCTTCTATTTCGCCGACGATGTCAGGGCGGGAACCGACCAGTACCGGCTGCTGCTGGAAGGGGCCAGGTTCGCCGACACCCACGGATTCTCCGCGGTGTGGACACCTGAACGGCATTTTCATGAATTCGGCGGCCGATATCCCAATCCCGCCGTGAGCGCCGCGGCCGTCGCCGCCGTGACCGAGCGGGTCGCCATCCGCGCGGGAAGCGTCGTGGCGCCGCTGCACCACCCGGTACGCATCGCCGAGGAATGGGCCATGGTGGACAACCTGTCCGGCGGCCGGGTCGGCGTGTCCTTCGCCCCCGGCTGGCACGTGGTCGACTTCGCGTTGCGGCCCGAGAACTACGCCGGCCGCCGGCAGGTGACGATGGACACCATCGACACGGTGCGGCGGCTGTGGCGGCAGGAGGAGGTGGAGCTGGTCGACGGGGCGGGCGAGTCGGTCAAGCTGCGCGCCTACCCGGCGCCGGTCCAGCCGGAGCTGCCCACGTGGCTGACCAGCTCGGGCAACCCGGAGACGTTCCGCCAGGCGGGCGAGCTCGGCTACGGCATCCTGACGCACCTGCTCGGCCAGAGCCTGGACGACCTCGTACGCAAGGTCGCCGACTACCGCGAGCACTACGCCAGGGCGCACAGCGGCACCGGCCACGTCGCGCTGATGCTGCACACCTTCATCGGCGAGGACCGCGCCCGCGTGCGCGAGGTGGTCCACCAGCCCTTCACCGACTACCTGCGCAGCTCCCTCGGCCTGGTGCTGAAGGCGGCCGAGGACCTGATGCCCGGCATCGACCCGGACTCGATGGACCCGGAGGACATCGAGTTCCTCCTGGAGGTCTCGTTCGACCGCTACTTCGAGACGGGCGGCCTGTTCGGCACGGTCGACGACGGCCTGGCCGTGCTGAGCTCGCTCCAGGAGATCGGCGTCGACGAGGTCGCCTGTCTCATCGACTTCGTCCCCGACACGGACACCGTCCTCGACGGGCTGCGCCACCTCGACGAGCTCAAGCGGCGCTGGAGCACACGATGATCGACAGCCTGCGGCTGAGGCGCGTGCTCGGCCACTACCCGACGGGGGTCGTCGTGATCGCGGCGCTGGAGGACGGCCAGCCGCACGGGTTCACGGTCAACTCCTTCACCTCCGTCTCCCTCGACCCGCCCATCGTGAGCTTCTGCGCCGCCCACACCTCGGCCACCTGGCCCCGCATCAAGGCCGCGGGCGCCTTCACGATCAGCGTGCTGGGCGCCGGGCAGGAGCAGGTGTGCCGGTCGTTCGCAGCCAAGGGGAACGACAAGTTCGCGGGGGTCGGCTGGTCGGTGCGGGAGAGCGGCCACCCGGCGATCACGGACGCGATCGCGTGGATCGACTGCGTCCTGGACCTGAGCCACGTGGTGGGCGACCACGAGCTGATCCTGGCCAAGGTGGTGTCGCTCACCGTGAACGACTCCGACGACGACCCGCTCGTCTTCCACCGCGGGCGCCTCGGCCGGGTGTGCGCCGAGACCTTCCCGATCCTGACACGGCGATGCCCGGCGCTCGCCTGATCAAAAAAGCCCAGGCCACCTGAGTGACCTGGGCTTTTCGCGGTGCGCCGCCAGGGACTCGAACCCCGGACCCGCTGATTAAGAGTCAGCTGCTCTGACCAACTGAGCTAGCGGCGCAACAGGTGTAACTGTATCAGCCGCCGAGCCCTGCCCGCACATCATCCGAGCCGCCCCGCCAACCTCTCGTACGCCCCCAGGACCAGCTCCCAGAATCCCTTGACGTCGATCGACGTGGCCACGAGCGCGTTCGCGTCCTGCTCGCTCACCTTGAAGTCCGTCACGGTCATCCCCCGCGTGTACAGGCCGGCGGTCTCGACGTTCACCGTCGCGGGGACGCAGGTGAAGAGGGAGGGGTCGAGCACGTACGCCACCGCGCACGCGTCATGGATGGCCGGCCCGCCGTCGGCCGTCACCATGCCGTAGAACTGCGCGGCGGGCACCAGCAGCTCGGCCAGCTTGCCGAGCGGCCACATCCGGTCCAGGACGTCCGAGGTGACCATGGCGGACAGGGTGACGTCCAGCCCCAGCATCCGCACGGTCCACCCGGCGCCGAAGACGATCGCGGCCGCCTCCGGGTCGGCCAGCATGTTGAACTCGGCCGCCGGATTGTGGTTGCCACGCGTGAACGAGCCGCCCATGATCACCAGTTCGCGGGCCCACTCCACGACGCGCGGCTCGCGGCGTACGGCGAGGGCGATGTTCGTCAGCGGGCCCACGGCCACCAGCGTGATCTCGCCCGGGGCGGCCTTCAGGGTGTCCACGATGAAGTCGACCGCGTGGCCGTCCGAGGGCCCCATCTGCGGGGTGGGGAGCACCACGCCGCCCAGGCCCGTGGCGCCGTGTACGCGGGTGGCGCGCACGGTCTCGCGCAGCAGGGCGCCGGCGCTGCCCGGGGTCACGGGGACGTTCCCCATCTCCAGGAACTCGCGCAGCGCGAGGGCGTTCGCGGTGGTCAAGGAGAGGTCAACGTTGCCCCCCACCGTGGTGATGCCCACCACGTCGAGGGAGGGGGAGCCGGCGGCCAGGGCCAGAGCGAGCGCGTCGTCGATGCCGGGGTCGCAGTCAATCAGCACTTTCTTCACGAAAGGGGAGGATACGCATAGATCGGGCCGGGCAGTTCCCCCAAAGCTGCCCGGCCCGATCGGCGGCGGTCCAGGCCGGCGATTCCCCCAAAACGCCGGCGGTCCCGCACTGCGAACCGCGGTCCCCCTCCGCGTCCGCTTCGGTGAAGGTCTATTGGCCTCTTGACCTGCTACAACGTTACCGAGACGAATGCAACGGTCGCGTCATAACGGGGTCGAATATCTGTTTAATCCGACTACGGAAGCTCCAACCGAACCTCCGTACCTTCCTGCAACGACCTGCTCACCGTGCAGTACTTCTCGTGCACCCGCTCCGCGACCGCCCTGAACACCTCGTCGGCCTCCTCCGAGGGCAGCTCGACGTCGTACGTGACGGTCACCGGGCCCAGCTTGCTGGGCTCGACCTTCTCCGCCTGCACCGTCATCGCCAGGCGGACCAGCCGGTGCCCCCGCTTGGCGGTCAGCGGCTCGACCGTCACGATGTTGCACCCGCCCACCGCCGCCAGCAGCAACTCCACCGGGGTGAACACCCCGTCCTCGTCCCCGCCGCCCATCCGCACCTCGGCGCCGCGGGCGTTCGTGGCCCGGAATCCGCCGTCCTCAGTTCGCTCGACACGCACGTTAGCCATGTTTCAGACCCTACTCAGAAACCTTTAATGTTCGTTCAGCATCGTGAGTGGCATGGCTAGCGAGGCGAATGCGAACCAAGGTCCCGTCCTGTTCTGGTGCGGGGTCGCGGTGGCCGAGTTCGGTGCGATCCAGCCGGGATTCGGCTACCCCTGGCGACCCAGTGCCTACGCCGCCGCGGCGCTGCTCGTCGCGTGCGGCCTGATCACCGTCAAGGCCGCCGACTACCTCCGCACCGAGGAGGCCAGGCAGCGCCTGCGGCTCGGCAGCTATCTCGCCGGCGCGCTGCTGGTGGCCCACGAGTTCAGCTCCACGGCGTACGTGACCGACCTCAGCCGCGCCGGCTCGCTCATCCTGTACGCGATGGCGGCCGTCATGGCGGTCTGGAGCCACCAGGTCTCCCACGCGACCAGGCCGACCCTGCTGATCGCCACCGGCCTCGACGCGGCCGCCCTGCGCGAGCGGCTGGCCGGCACGCCCGGCACCGTGGCCGTCTACCGCACCGAGCGCGCCACCGACGAGCTGCGCGACCTGGAGGCCCGATACGGGCTCATCCTCATCGAGGGCGCCGAGCACGACCCGCGGGCCAAGGAGCGCCTGAGCGCCTCCGGCCTGAGCCGCCAGATTCCCGACATCGCCGAACGCGACGTGGTGGTGGCCGGCCCACGGCAGTTCAAGAGGTACGTACGCGGTGCGTTGTCACGCCTTGCTGTCCCAAGATCACAGATTTATTTCAAATCACAGCAAAAGGTTTAGCTCCACATTACGTGCCACCTGCAACGGTGGGTTGCGGACAAGGAGGCAAGGTGACGATTTTCCCCGGAAGCGCCCGTGTCGAGATGGTCATGGGCATGCCGGTCAGTGTGGACATCCGCACCGCTCTCCCGGCACGCGAGATGACGCCCCTGCTGGATGACGCGTTCTCCTGGCTGAGGTGGGTGGACGACACCTTCAGCCCGGTACGGGAGGACAGCCAGATCGGCCGCCTCAACCGCGGCCAGACGATCAAGCAGATCCCCGAGCTCATCGAGGTCCTCCACCGCTGCGACGAGATCAGCAAGGCCACCGACGGCTACTTCGAGGCCCGCATCAACGGCGTCACCGACCCGTCGGGCTACATCAAGGGCTGGGCGCTCGAACGCCTCTCCCGCGCCCTGGTCAACGCGGGCGCGGGCGACCACCGCATCAGCGCGGGCGAGGACATCAGGGTGCGCGGCTCGGCCGCCCCCGGCAAGCGCTGGCGGGTCGGCATCCGCGATCCGCGCAAGGACGTGATCCGCAAGGTCGTCTTCGCCCACGACCTCGGCATCGCCACCGCCGGCGGCGCGCCCATCGTCAACCCCCACACGGGGGCCGTGGAGGAGGGGTTCGGCTCGGTCACCGTGATCGGTCCCGACCTGGGCATGGCCGACGCGTACGCCACCGCCGTCTACGCCATGGGCCCCATGCTGGCCAGGCGCTTCGCGGCCGACCTGGCGGCGGGGCCGTACCAGACGATGATCATCACCCGTGACGGGCAGGAGGTCAGCACGCCCGGCTTCGCCGAATACAGCGGCGCCGAGGCCCGTCTGGCGGGCTGAGCGCGCCCGCGCGGTCGCGGAGGGTGGCCCGCCCCGCCCTCCGCGCGCCTCCGGCGCCCCGGGAGCACGGTCAGGCGTCGGGGTGTTTGCGCAAATACTCTATGTAGATCGGGCGCAGCGCCTCGCCCAGCTGGCCCTCGCCGGAGGCGATGGCATCGCTGAGCAGCGCGGAGACCCTGCTGAGGTCGTTGGCGGCCTCCGTGCCATGACCGCTGGCGGCCTCGGCGGCCGGGATCACCTTCAACAGGTCCCAAAGAAACCCCAGGTCCCCGTGGCGTACGGCGTACCGCACGGCACGGTCGTGCAACTCGTCGGCCGGCAACGACTCGAGCCCGTTCGCGTCCATCTCGCTCCCTCCCCCTGGACGCCCCTGCCCGAGTTGGGCCGACCATAACCGGCGACTACGCACAGTAATCGCTGGGAATCGTAGTGGCCGCGCCACTATCGAAGTGCCGATCTCAAGTGGGAGGATCAAGCAGCGTGAGATTCATCATCAGAACCATCGCCGCGGCGGCGGCCCTCTGGGTGGCCATCCAACTGGTCCCCGGCATCGAGGTCAGCACCTCCCCCAACTCCGCCAAATACTGGGGCGTGCTGCTGATCGTGGCGTTGATCTTCGGCATCGTGAACGCGATCGTCAAGCCCATCGTCAAGGCCCTCGGATGCGCGATCATCGTTCTGACGCTGGGCCTGTTCCTCCTCGTGATCAACGCGGCCATGCTGCTGCTGACGAGCTGGATCTCGACTCAGCTCGACATCCCCTTCCACGTCGACAACTTCTACCCGGCCGCCTTCTGGGGCGCGATCATCATCAGCGTGGTGAGCTGGCTGCTGGGCCTGTTCATTCCCGACGGCGACTGACCCGCCGGTGGAGCTCGACGGTGCCGGCCTGACCTGCGCGCAGGTCCACGACGCCGCGTACGGCGGTGCCCGGGTCACGATCGCCTCCCTCGATCGGGCCCGGGCCGCGTGGGCCACCGCCCAGGAGCTCACAGGCCCCGTGTACGGGCGGAGCACCGGCGTGGGCGCCAACAGAGGCGTCATCCTCGACAAACCCGGCCTCGACCTGCTCCGCAGCCACGTGTGCGGCGCCGGCCCGCTGATCCCGCCGGCCCGCGCCCGGGCCATGCTCGTGGTCCGGCTCAACCAGCTCCTCGCCGGCGGCTCCGGCATCGACCCGGCCGTCCTGCCGGTGCTGGCCGAGGCGATCAACGGCGGCTTCACCCCACCGATCCAGACGTACGGCGCCATCGGCACCGGCGACCTCGCCGCCCTCGCCACCACGGCCCTGTGCCTGCTCGGCGAACTCCCCTGGCACCACGAACCCCCACCCCTCTCCCGGGGCACCACGCCGTCCGAGGCCCCACCCCCTGCTGGGGCACCGCCGACCGACGTCGCCACTCCCCTCTTCCCCTTCGCTCCAGAGGACGCGTTGCCGTTCATCAGCTCGGGAGCCGCCACCCTGGCCGACGCCGCCATCGCCTGCCACCGGCTCCGCCTCCTCCTGGAAGCCGCCATCGACGTGGCCGCGATGTCGTTCACCGCCGTGAGCGCCTCGGCCGAGCCGCTGGCCGCCGCCGTACAGGAGGCGCGCCCCCACCCCGGCCAGGCCGCCGTGGCCGCCCGCCTGCGCGGCCTGCTCACCCAGGAGCTGGCGACCCGCGTCCAGGACCCGTACGGCTACCGGGCCTTCGCCCAGGTGCACGGGGCCGCCGTGGACACCCTCGACCGGGCCACGGCCGCCGTCGAGATCGACCTCAACGCCGCCGCCGAGAACCCCCTCATCTCCGGCTCCCTGGCCTGGCACAACGGCAACTTCCACTCGGCCCCGCTGGCGCTGGCGCTCGACGCGCTGCGCGCCGCGCTCGTCCAGACGGCCCAGCTCAGCGCCGCCCGCCTGGCCACCCTCATGGACCCCGCCTACACCGGCCACCACCCCTTCCTCGCCGACCGCCCGGGTTCGTCGGGGGCGCTCATCCTGGAGTACGTGGCCCAGGACGCCCTGGCCGAACTCCGCCTCCTGGCGACGCCGGTGACGACGGGCACGGCGGTCATCTCCCTGGGCACGGAGGACCACGCCGGCTTCGCCACCCAGGCGGCCCGCAACGCGCTGCGCTGCCTGGAGCCCCTGGAGATCGTCCTGGCCTGCGAACGCACCGCCGCCCTCCGCGCCCTCCACACCCCCACCCCGGACCGCCCCCTCACCCCCGACCTCACCACCTCCCGCCACGCCCTAACCCCCCACCCCCCACCCTGACGCCCGGGGGCCCTAGGGATCCCGCCTCGGACGGTGTCCCGCCTCACGGGGCGTCCGGTCTCACGGGGTGTCGGGTCTCCGGGGTCCCGTCTTCGGCGATCCCGCCTCGGGCGGTGTCCCGTCTCGGGGGGCCGCCTCGGGCGGTGTCCCGCCTCGGGGAGTGTCCCGTCTCGGGCGGTGTCCCGTCTCGGGCGGTGTCCCGTCTCGGGGAGCCGTCTCGGAGGGCGCAATCCCTCGGGGGTTTCCGGCGCCGGTGCGGCGAGGAGGTGTACGGCGGGGCTCGGCGCAACGCGCACGGCGAGCAGGCGACCCACCGCCCACGACCCCACAAGCGCGCGCCAAGGCCGGGAAGGCGTCACCGCACGCGGGCGACCGACCCCCGCTCACGAAGGGTCGGCGCCTGAACGACACGCCGCCTCCGACTCCCCCCATCAGCCGCAGCCGAAATGAGCCGCACCGCAGCCTTGACGATCCCGTCGATATCCCAATCGACCGTCGTCAAACCAGGCGTGAGCAGCCCGGACATCGGGTGATCGTCATACCCCATGACCGACACGTCCTGAGGCACGACCAACCCCAGCTCCTGAGCAGCCGCATAAACCCCGTAAGCGATCGAGTCCGCGAAGCAGAACACCGCACTGGGCCGCTGTCCCGCCAGCAGCTCCCGCGCCGCCGCGGTGGCCCCCGCCAGCCCGTGCGGGGCGGTGGCGACCATGATGTCCAGCCCCAGCCGGTCGGCCTCGGCGGTGACGTGCACGTCGGCGGGCCGGTCGGGCGTGCTGGCCCGGGTCGGGGTGAGGACGGCGATGCGGCGGTGGCCGAGCGCGCGCAGGTGCTCCAGCGCCAGCGTCACGCCGCGCCGGTTGTCGAAGACGACCTCTCCGGCCGTGCCCGCGATCGAGTCGCCGATCGCGACCACCGGCAGCGACTCGCACAGCTCGGGCCAGAACGCCGCCGCAGGGTCGATCGGCTGGACGATCAGTCCGTCGACGCGCTGGTCACGCAGCCGCTGGGCGAAGGCCCGCTCGCGGGCGGGATCGCCCACCGCATCAAGGATCAGGGCATAGCGGTCTTTCTCCCGCAGCCCCCTGCTGATGCCGACCGCCAGGGACTGCTGCCACAGGTCCTCCAGCGAGCCGCACAGCAGGCCGATCATGCCGGTGCGCCCGCTGGCCAGGGCCCTGGCGATGGGGTCGGCCTCGTAGCCCAGCTCGGCGGCCGCCGCGCGGACGCGCTCCATGGTCTCCTCGGAGACCTGCAGGCCGCGCAGCGCATACGAGACGGCTGCCGGTGACAGGCCCGTGGCCTGGGCCACCTCCCGGATCGTGGCTCTCTTGCGAGGCATTAAGCCAGCCTATTCGCTACCGCCGACAGAACGGATTCCCGTCCGACGATTCGCGCTTCTCACCGAGCGGGAAGGCCGGGCCCGGCGGCGTCCGGGCCCGTTGACAAGGGCCTTGTGAAGCGGTTCACTGAACCGTATCACTGAAACGCTTCACAGCTCAGTGTCGCAAGGTGGCGCGGGTTACCTGTAATGTTAGTAGGGAATAGGGGAAGGAGGAAGCCGTGAGCATCGACGTCCATCAGCATGTCTGGACGCGCCCGCTCGTCGACGCCCTGCGCGCCCGTTCCTCCCCTCCCCACGTCGACGGCTGGACGCTGTTCCTCGACGACGAGCCCCCGTACGAGATCGACCCCCAGGACCTCGAGCACCGCGACACCACCGGCCTGGAGCTGGCCCTGGTGTCGCCGTCGAGCCCGCTCGGCATCGAGTTCCTGCCGCCGGAGGAGTCCTGGCCGGTCATCGACGCCTACCACGCCGGCGCGCTCGCGCTGGGCGAGCCGTTCGGCGCCTGGGCGTCCACCTGCCTCAGCCGGCCCGATCCCGAGCGCCTGGCCCGCGACCTCGGCCGCGGCTTCGCCGGGCTGCAGATCCCCGCGACGGCCGTGCCCGACGACGGCCTGCTCGAGGTGCTGACGGACCTGGACCTTCCGCTGTTCGTCCACCCCGGGCCCGCCGCGAGGAAGCCGGGCACGCCGCCGTGGTGGCCCGCCGTGGTGCCGTACGTCCAGCAGATGCACAGCGCGTGGCACTACTTCCACGCCGTCGTCCGCCCCAGGCACCCGGAGCTGCGCGTCTGCTTCGCCCTGCTCGCGGGGCTGGCCCCGCTGCACTCCGAGCGCCTGATCGCCAGGGGCGGCGGCAGCCGCGGCCTGGTCGACCCCAACTTCTTCGTGGAGACCTCCTCCTACGGCCCGCGGGCGATCGACGCGATCGTCCGCGAGCTGGGCATCGACGTCGTCGTCAACGGCTCCGACGCCCCCTACGCCACCGCACCCGAGCCCGGGCTCGGCGCGGCCGCCGGCCACGCCATCCGGGTCGTCAACCCCCGTCGTCTATTGAGCAGAAAGGAGACTCGTACGTGAGCACGAAGCAGATCCAGGACGGGGGCACCTGTGCCCAGTTGCCCGAGCGCACGCTCGACCGGCGCGAACTGCGCGACCTGGTGAACGAGCTGGCTGCCCACCCCGAGGAGTGGCGGGACCAGGTGCAGTTCCCCGAGGACGGCGGCAGGCACTACGCCTCGCTCTACCGCGACGCGTACGTGGACGTCTGGCTGCTCTGCTGGCGCCCCGAGGACGACACCGGCTGGCACGACCACGACATCTCCTCCGGCGCCGTCCACGTGGTGCAGGGCGCGCTCCTGGAGTGCAACCCGCGCATCGGCGGCGAGCACCTGGAGACCGTGGTCTCGGAGGGGCAGTCGTTCTCGTTCGGGCCCGACCACATCCACCGCCTCAACGGCGCGGTCGACGAAAGCGTCTCCATCCACGCCTACTCGCCGCCGCTGTGGCGGCTCGGCCAGTACTCCATCGACGGCACCGGCGTCATGCGCCGCGTCTCGGTGAGCTACGCCGACGAGCTCAGACCTCTGGACGACGCGGTGGTGGCCTGAGCACGCAGCAGCTTCCGCAGGGCTCGACATCGGGCAGTGTGATCCACAGGCAGCAGGTCCTGCGGAAGTAGCCGTCGCCGGCGGGCTCGATCAGCCCGTCGACCGGCGGGCCGATCTCCTTCAGCAGCCGCATGTAGTCGCCCGGCACGATCGACGTCAGCGGATGGGCGAGCGCCTCGGCCGTGGATCCCCACAGCGTCCGCTCGCCCACCTTCGCCACCGCTCCGACGGCCCGCACCAGCGGCGCCTGCGACTCGGCGAGCGCCTCGCGGATCGCGGCGGCCCCCTCGGACCAGGTGACCCGCGTGGCCGCGATCGTCACCCCGGCGTCCGACACCTTGAAGTACGTGTCCGCCGGCCGCATGATCGGCACCCGCCCGTCCAGCGCCCAGCCGAGCGCCATGGGCATGGTGTGCCAGTAGCTGTAGGTCTTCCAGAACAGCGCCGCGCCGACGTGGCGTGGCGCGTTCCAGCGCGCGGCCGTCTCGTCGATCAGCCCGAGCAGCGTCGCGTACGGCTCCCGCAGCAGCTCGGTCACCGGCGTCCAGCTGCTGTCGGGCTCGATGACCAGGCGAGGCTCGACGCCCAGCACCCCGCCACGCGCGTCGGCGACCCGCTGGAGCGTCTCGGTCAGCACCCTGAACCCCCTTTAAAGGTTAGCCTTACCTAAGGTAGCAGGCCGCCCCGCGAACCACCCAGCCGCGATCTGCACCACGAGCACCCCCAGCCCCGCCAGCAGCGGCACGGTCCAGCCCCCGGAGACCTCCCTGAGGAACCCGAACAGCAACGGCCCCAGCGCCGCGATCACGTACCCCACCGACTGCGCCACGGCCGAAAGCGCGGTCACGGTGGCCGGATCGGCCGGCCGCAGCGCGATGATCAGCAGTGCCAGCGCGAACGAGGCGCCCTGGCCGATCCCCAGCACGATCATCCACAGCCAGGGCGCGGCCGTGGGGGCCAGCAGCATGCCGAGGTAGCCGAGCACGGTCAGCACCCCGGCGCCCACCACGTACGGCACCTGCGAGGCCCGCCGGCCCGCCAGCACGGGGATCGCCAGCGAGGTGCCGACCTGGACCAGGTTCGTCAGGCTGAGCAGGTAGCCGGCCTGGTCGGCGGGGAGTCCGGCGTCCAGGAAGATCGTCGGCAGCCAGGCCAGCATGACGTAGAAGGTGAGCGACTGCAGGCCCATGAGGGCGGTCACCGACCAGGTCACGGGGCTCCTGAGCACCACTCCGAACGGCCTGGGCCCGTTCTGCGCCCCGCTCTGCTTGCGCAGCGCCTGGGGCAGCCAGAGCAGCGCGGCCAGCAGGGCGGGCACGGCGAGCAGCGCGGAGACGCCGCGCCAGCCGTACCCGGTGGCGTGCTCGACGGGGATGACCAGCCCGGAGGCGAGGGTGGCGCCGGCCACCACCGAGGCGACGTAGACGCCGGTCATCAGGTTGACCCGGGTGGGGAAGTGCTCCTTGACGACGGCGGGCATGGAGACGTTCATGACGGCGATCGCCGTGGCCGCGAGGGCGGAGCCGAGGTAGAGCACGGGCGCGCCGTCGAGGCCGCGCAGCGTCACGCCCGCCGCGATGACCAGCAGTCCGGCCAGCAGCGTGCGGTCGAGCCCGAAGCGCCGCGCGAGCAGCGGCGTGACCGGCCCGAACACGCCGAGACAGACCACCATGACCGTGGTGACGGCGCCGCCGCCGGCGGGTGACAGGCCGACGTCCTTCATGATCTCGTCGAGCAGCGGGGAGACGCCCGCGATCGCGGGACGCAGGTTGAGCGCGGCCAGTACGAACCCGGTGACCAGCACGGCAGATCTCAACGACATAGGGAACCACTCTCGCATAACCCCTGACAACGTTGTCTGCCTGGTCCGGGTGAGGAATGATCCTGGCGTGAGACCGACGATGAAGGACGTCGCCTCGGCGGCGGGCGTGGCGCTCAAGACCGTCTCGCGCGTCGTGAACGGCGAGCCCGGCGTCCACCCGGCCACGGCCGAGCGGGTGCGCGCGGCCATCGAGCGGCTGGGTTACAGCCGCAACGAGAGCGCGGCGGTGCTGCGCAGGGGCACGACGGCCACGGTCGGGCTGGTCATCGAGGACGTGGCGGACCCGTTCTACTCGGGTCTGAGCCGGGCCGTCGAGGACGTCGTCATCGAGCACGGCTGGCTGCTGCTGAGCGGCTCGTCGAGCGAGGAGCCGCTCAGGGAGCGCGAGCTGGTCGAGACGTTCTGCGCGCGCCGGGTGGACGGGCTGATCGTGGTGCCCGCCGGCGACGACCACACGTACCTGCGGCCCGAGCTGGAGGCCGGCACGCCGGTGGTGTTCGCCGACCGGCCGCCGGGCGCGGGGATCGACGTGGACACCGTGCTCGCCGACAACCTCGGCGGCGCCGGGGAGGCGATCCGCCACCTCATGGGCCACGGCCACCGCAGGATCGCCTTCCTGGGGGACGACCCGGGCATCTTCACCGCGGCCGAGCGGCTCAACGGCTACCGGCAGGCGCTCGGGGGGCTGTTCGACCAGCGGCTGGTGTCGATGCGGCCGCCCTCGCTGGAAGGCGTGCGCGCGGACCTGGCCCGCATGTTCGCCCTGGACGATCCGCCCTCCGCGCTGTTCACCGGCAACGGCCGCTACACCGTGACGACGCTGCGCGCGCTGGCGGGGCGCCGGGTGGCGCTGGTGGGGTTCGACGACTTCGAGCTGGCCGACCTGCTGACCCCGGGGGTGAGCGTGGTGGCGCAGGACCCGGCGTGGATGGGGCGGGTGGCGGCCGAGCTGCTCTTCCGCCGCCTGCGCGGCGACGCGGGGCCGCCGGAGCACATCGAGCTGCCGGTACGGCTCATCGCCCGCGGCTCCGGCGAGCTCCCCCCGCCCTACTGACCGCTCAGACGACCCGCTCGTCCACGCCCACGGCGCCCACGCCGCTGGTGAAGATGCCGCCGCAGTATCCCCGCGACTCCCCCGACGCGCCGGGCGCGAGCGTCACCCACTCGCCCACGACGTCCGGCGCCCGGCCGCAGACCACCACGGCCCGGAACTTCCAGGTCTGGCCCGTGGGGTTGGTGCAGGACGCGATGCCGAGGTCCCTGTCCTGCGCGTGCACGTAGGTGTCGCAGCGCAGGACCGTGGCCGCCGCCACGGCGGGCGGCTCCATGTTCCCGACCACGAGGCCGACGGCCACCGCGGCCAACATCCCTTTGGACATTGCCTCTCCCCTGTCCCCCGTATTACTTTGCGCAGTCGATCGTAAGCGCACAGTAGTAGCCCTGTCTGGAGAACGTCAGGGCAGCTAGCCTTTCCAGCGGAGAGCGCGGTAGTGGCCCCGGGGGACATCACCGCCTATAGTCGTTTGCGCATCGGTTCAGCAAAAATGTTCACAGGAGCGCGCGCATGAATGCCGCCGACGTCGCACCGGAGACACCGGCCAGGTTCCCGCTTGAGCTGATGTACGCGGCGGCCCAGCAGTACTACATCGAGGAAGTCACCCAGGGCGACATCGCCCAGCGGCTCGGCGTCTCCAGGGCGACCGTGAGCCGGCTGATCACCGAGGCCCGCAAGCAGGGCATCGTCGAGATCAAGGTGCACCGGCCGGCCGCGCTCGAGGACGGCCCGCTGGCCGCCGAGGTGGCGCAGGCGCTCGACCTGCAGCGCGTCTACCTCGTCCCCAAGGTCAGCGGCCCCACCCTGGGTCCGTGGCTGGCCCCCGCCGTGACCCGGGCGCTGGCGGCGGTCGGGCTGGAGGCCGGCGACGTCGTGCTCGTCTCCTCCGGCACCACCGTCTACGAGTGCGCCCGCGAGGGGCTCGGCCAGTACCCGGGCGTCACGATCGCGCCCGCGGTGGGCGGCCAGGAGGAGCCGCAGCCCTGGTTCCAGACCAACGAGACCACCCGCATCCTGGCCGAACGCGCCGGCGGCGTGCCCGCTTACCTCTACGCGCCCGCCCTGCCGGGTCCCGAGCTGTTCTACTCGCTGCAGCACGAGCCGTCCGTACGCCGGGTCATGGACCTGTGGGCGCACGCCAAGTGCGCCATCGTCGGCGTCGGCTCGGCCCCGCTGATGCGGCAGATGACGCCCGCCCTCATGCCGCGCGACGCCGACAGCCTGCGCCAGGCCGTGGGAGACGTGTGCATGCGCGTCTACGACCGCGACGGCGAGCCCGTCACGTACCCGGGCAGCGAGCGCCTGGTCGCCACGCAGCTGGAGGAGCTGCGCCGCATCCCCGCCACGATCGCGGTCGCGGTCGGCGCCGAGAAGGTGCTGTCCATCGTCGCGGGCGCCAAGGGCGGCTACTTCAACCAGCTCGTCACCGATGTCCCGACGGCAGAGGGCCTGGTGGCCGCCGCCCACCAGCTCTGAACATCTTTGCTGGACAAAGTTTCAGCACCCGCGCTACCGTGAGCCGCACCACAGGATGTGCCTGGTTGTGAGGGCATTGTCCTGTTTCGGGGGCAGTGCGTCAGGAATCCCGGTAGCAAGTGAGGAACGAAACCCGTGAACAGAGCTAAGATGCGGACCTCCACGTTCGCCGCAGTGGCAGTGCTCGCAGGCTCGGTGCTGGCCGCGTGCGGCTCCGGCTCCGGATCGACCGGCGGGGGCACCAGCGGCGGCGACAGCGGTGCCGCCCAGAACGCCAAGGTCGCCTTCCTCATGCCCGACCTCGCCTCCACTCGGTACGAGCTGGCGGACAAGCCGCTGTTCGAGGCCAAGATGAAGCAGCTCTGCCCGACCTGCGAGGTCATCTACCAGAACGCCGACTCCGACGCCGCCAAGCAGCAGCAACAGGCCAACTCCGCGCTCGCCCAGGGCGTCAAGGCCATCGTGCTCGACCCGGTCGACTCCGCCGCCGCGGCCACCATCGTCAAGACGGCCCAGTCGCAGCAGGTGGCGGTCATCGCCTACGACCGTCCGATCCCGGCCACGCCCGCCGACTACTACATCTCGTTCGACAACGAGAAGATCGGCTCCATGATCGCCCAGTCCCTGGTCGACCACCTGAAGAAGGAGAACGCCAAGGGCGGGATCCTCCAGGTCAACGGCTCCCCCACGGACGCGGCGGCCGGCCTGATCAAGAAGGGCATCCACAGCGCGGTCGACCCGAGCGGGTTCAAGCTGCTGGCCGAGTACGACACCCCCGACTGGCAGCCGGAGAAGGCCCAGACCTGGGTCAGCGGCCAGATCACGCAGTTCAAGGACCAGATCGTCGGCGTGGTCGCGGCCAACGACGGCACCGGCGGCGGCTCGATCGCCGCGTTCAAGGCCGCGGGCGTGAAGGTGCCGCCGGTCACCGGCAACGACGCCGAGCTGGCCGCCGCCCAGCGCATCATCGCGGGCGACCAGTACAACACGATCTCCAAGCCGATCAAGATCGTGGCCGAGGCCTCCGCGAACGTGGCGTGGGAGTTCATGCAGGGCAAGAAGCCCGCGGGCAAGACCACGCTCTACAACACCCCGTCGGAGCTGTTCGTGCCCACGGTGGTGACCAAGGAGAACATCAAGGAAGTGCTGTTCGACAGCGGCATCATGAAGGCCGCCGAGGCCTGCGCCGGCGAGTACGCCAAGGGCTGCGCCGAGCTCGGAATCAAGTGATGAGCGTCCTCTCTCTGCGCGGGATCAGCAAGACCTTCGGCGCGGTGGCGGCGCTGACCGACATCGACCTCGACGTCGCCGCCGGCCAGGTCGTCGCGGTCGTGGGGGACAACGGCGCGGGCAAGTCGACCCTGGTCAAGATCCTCTCGGGCGTGCACCCGCCGGACGGCGGCACGATCACGTTCGAGGGGAACGAGGTCCACATCCCCACCCCGGCCGCCGCGCACAAGCTCGGCATCGCCACCGTCTTCCAGGACCTCGCGCTCTGCGAGAACCTCAACGTGATCCAGAACCTGTTCCTCGGCCAGGAGATCCGCCCGCTGCGCCTCAACGACGTGGCGATGGAGACCCGCTCGTGGGAGCTGCTCCGCCAGCTCTCCGCGAAGATCCCGAGCGTACGGGTGCCGGTGGCGGCGCTGTCGGGCGGCCAGCGGCAGACGGTGGCCATCGCCCGGTCGCTGCTCGGCGACCCGAAGGTCATCATCCTCGACGAGCCCACCGCCGCGCTGGGCGTGGCGCAGACGGCCGAGGTGCTCAACCTGGTCGAGCGGCTGCGCGAGAACGGCCTGGGCGTCATCATGATCAGCCACAACATGGCCGACGTGAAGGCCGTCGCCGACACCGTCGCCGTGCTGCGGCTCGGCCGCAACAACGGCGTGTTCGACGTGGACCAGGTCTCCACCGAGGACATCATCGCCGCCATCACCGGCGCCACCGACAACGTGGTGTCCCGGCGTGCGCAGAGGGGGAACGGCTCATGAGCACAGTGACGACCGACCGTCAGGACGAGCGGCTCCAGAACCGCGACGGGCTGCGCGGCGCGCTCGCCGACGTGGTCGAGCGGGCCCGCGGCGGCGACCTGGGCGTCATCCCCGTCGTGGTCGGGCTCGTGGTCATCTGGACGGTCCTGCAGGTCCTCAACCCGATCTTCCTGTCCAGCGCGAACCTGGTGAACCTCACCCTGGAGTCCGCCGCCGTCGGGATCATCTCGCTCGGCATCGTCTGCGTGCTGCTGGTCGGCCAGATCGACCTGTCCGTCGGCTCGGTCAGCGGGCTGTCGGGAGCGGTGCTCGCGGTGCTGTTCGTGGGCCAGGGGCTGCCGGTCTGGCTGGCCATCGCCGCGGCGGTGATCATGGGCGCGGTCATCGGCTGGGTGTACGGGCAGCTGTTCAACCGGTTCGGGGTGCCGAGCTTCGTGATCACGCTGGCCGGCCTGCTCGCCTTCCTCGGGCTCCAGCTGTACGTGCTGGGCACCAAGGGGTCGATCAACCTGCCCTTCGACTCGGGCCTGGTGAACTTCGCGCAGCTCGACTTCGTGCCGGCCTGGCTGTCGTACACGTTCGCGGTCGTCGCCGCCGTCTGGCTGTTCGTCACCGGATACCTGCACGCGCAGGAGCGGCGCAAGGCCGGGCTGTCGGCCAAAAGCGTGTCCACGCTGGCCGTCAGGAGCGCGGCGCTGCTGGTCGTGCTGGCCTTCGTGGTCTGGTACCTGGGCCAGACGCGCGGCGTGGGCTGGATGTTCGTCTTCTTCGTGGCGCTCGTGCTGATCATGCACTACCTGCTGTCGCGGACGAAGTGGGGCCGGGCCGTCTACGCCGTCGGCGGCAACGTGGAGGCCGCCCGCCGGGCCGGCATCAACGTCAGGGCCGTCTACACCTCGGTGTTCGTGCTCTGCTCGACGTTCGCCGCGGTCGGCGGCATCCTGGCCGCGGCCCGGCTCGCGGCGGCCAACCAGTCCAGCGGCGGCGGCGACGTCAACCTCAACGCCATCGCGGCGGCCGTGATCGGCGGGACGAGCCTGTTCGGCGGGCGCGGCACCGCGTTCGGCGCGCTGCTCGGGATCATCGTCATCCAGTCCATCTCCAGCGGCCTGACCCTGCTCAACCTCGACTCGTCGATCAGGTTCGTGGTCACCGGCGCGGTGCTGCTGCTCGCCGTGATCGTCGACTCCGTGTCGCGCCGGTCGAGGACCTCCCACGGCAGGGCCTGATGGCGATCATCTGCGTGGACGCGGGCACCACGGTCATCAAGGCGGTCGGATACGACGCCGAGGGCGCGGAGGCGTTCGTCGCCCGGCGGGAGACCGTGGTCTCCAGGCCCCTGCCCGGCCACGCCGAGCAGGACATGAACGCCGTCTGGGACGCGGTCGCCGCCACCGTGCGCGAGGTCGCCGCCCAGCTTGACGGGGTCGACTTTGTGGCCGTGACCGCCCAGGGCGACGGCTGCTGGCTGGTCGGCCCGGACGGCGAGCCGACCGGGCCCGCGATCCTCTGGAACGACGCCAGGGCGGCCTCGGCCGTGGACGCCTGGACCCGCTCCGGGACCGCGGCCGAGGCGTTCCGGCTCAACGGCTCGTCGGCCGCCTCCGGGCTGCCGCACGCGATCCTGACCTGGCTGCGCGCGAACGACCCCGAGCGGCTGGAGCGGTCGAGCGCCATGCTCACCTGCGGCGGCTGGATCTTCGCGCGGATGACCGGGGAGCTGGTGGCCGACGAGTCCGACGCCTCCGCGCCATTCATGGACCTGCGGGCGCGGGCGTACTCCCCCTCGCTGCTGGCCCTGTTCGGCACGGAGTGGGCCGAGCGGCTGCTGCCCCCGATCCGCTCCGGCCACGTCGCCGAGCTGTCCCGGGACGCGGCCTCCGCGCTCGGGCTGCCCGCCGGTACGCCCGTCGTGATGGCCCCGTACGACATCGCCGCCACGGCGCTGGGCGCGGGCGCGGTGCGGGCCGGGCAGGCGTGCGGCATCCTCGGCACCACGCTGTGCACCGAGGTCATCGTCGACTCCGCCGACCTGGAGAGCGAGCCGATCGGGATCACGATCGCGCTGGCCGGCGGCTACCTGCGGGCCTTCCCCACCTTCGCGGGAACGGAAGTGGTGCAGTGGACGTGCCGCATGATGGGGCTGAGCGGCCCGGCCGAGCTGGGCGACCTGGCCCTGCTGAGCGAGCCGGGCGCGCGCGGGCTGACGTTCCTGCCGTACATGTCGCCCGCCGGTGAGCGGGCGCCGTTCTCCGACCCGCTGGCCAGGGGCTCGCTGCTGGGCATGTCGTTCGAGCACGGCCGCGAGGACATGGCGCGGGCAGTGCTCGAAGGACTGACGATGGTCATCCGCGACTGCCTGGCCGCCACCCGCGCCGCGCCGACGGAGCTGCGCGCGTGCGGCGGCGGCTCGAACAGCACCGTCTGGCTCCAGCTGATCGCCGACATCACGGGGCTGCCCGTGCGCCGCCCGGCGGACACCGAGGTGGGCGCTCGGGGCGCGTACCTGGTGGGACTGGCCGCCACCGGCGCCGCTCCGTCCATCGCCACGGCGGCCTCCGAGCATGTACGGATGCGCGACGCGCTCGAGCCCAAGCCCGCCAACCAGGCGTTGTACGGGCGGCTGTTCGACGACTTCCTGGCTCTGCGCCAGGCGAACGCGGTCTCCTGGCCGCTGCTGGCCGAGATGAGGGGCCGTAGATGAGCGTATGGATCGGCATCGATCTCGGGACCCAGAGCGTACGGGCGATGGCCGTCGCCGGGGACGGGCAGGTGCTCGGCACGGCCGGCCGGCCGCTGACCAGCCACCGCGACGGGCCCCGCCACGAGCAGGACCCCGAGCAGTGGTGGCGCGAGCTGGCCGCCGCCACCCGCGAGGCGCTGCGCGACGTGCCCCCCGAGCAGGTCGCGGGCGTGGCCGTGGCCGCCACGTCTGGAACGATCCTCCTCACCGGCCCCGACGGCCGGGCGCTGACGCCCGCGCTCATGTACGACGACCGGCGCGCCGACGCCGGGCGCGCCAACGAGGCGGGCGCCCGCGTGTGGGAGCGGCTCGGCTACCGGCGCATGCAGCCCAACTGGGCGCTGCCCAAGCTGCTGTGGCTGCTCCAGGACGCCCCCGCCGGGGCGCGGCTCGCGCACCAGAACGACTTCGTCAACCGGCGCCTCGTGGGCCACGAGGTGGCGACCGACCTCAGCAACGCCCTCAAGACCGGCGTGGACCTCATCGAGGAGCGCTGGCCGTCCGAGGTGCTGGACGTCCTGGACGTGCCCGCGGAGCTGCTCCCCGAGGTCGTACGGCCCGGCACCCGCCTGGGCGTGGTCTGCGCGGCCGCCGCCGAGGAGACCGGCATCCCCGCGGGCACGCCCGTGATCGCCGGGACCACCGACGGGTGCGCGGCCCAGCTCGGCGCGGGCGCCACCCGGGTCGGGAGCTGGAACTCGGTGCTCGGCACGACGCTGGTGCTCAAGGGCGTGACGAAGGAGCTGATCCACGACCCGCTCGGCGTCGTCTACTCGCACCGCGCGCCGGACGGCTCGTGGCTGCCGGGCGGCGCGTCGAGCACCGGCGCCGGCGTGCTCTCCCGCGACCTGCCCGGCCGCGACCTCGACGCGCTGAGCGCCCAGGCCGCCGCCCGCCCCGGCCCGCCCGCGAGCGTCACGTACCCGCTGGTCTCGCGGGGCGAGCGCTTCCCGTTCGACGCCCCCGGCGCCGAGGGGTTCACGCTCGGCAGCCCGGCCGACGACGTCGAGCGCTACGCGGCGATCCTGCTCGGCGCGGCCTTCGTCGAGCGCCTCTGCTTCGACTACCTCGACCTCCTCGGCGCCCCCGTGGACGGCGAGATCATCCTGACCGGCGGCGCCACCCGCAGCGCGTACTGGACCCGGCTCAGGGCGGACGTCCTGGGACGTCCGGTGACGCTGCGGGAGAACGCCGAGCCCGCCCTGGGCATGGCCGTCCTGGCGGGCGGCGACCCCGACCGGATGATCAGGACCCGCGCGGTCGTCGACCCGTCGGGAGCCGACCTCACGGAGCCCTACCTGCGCTTCGTCACCGAGCTGGAAGGGCGCGGCTGGCTCGACCCGGCCGCCGCCCGGCACGCACGCGAGAGGACCGCCCGATGACCGACCTCGTCCTGGTCCGCCACGGCGAGACCGTCTGGCACGCCGAGAACCGCTACGCGGGGGTCAGCGACATCGAGCTGACCCCGCGCGGCCACGCCCAGGCCGACCGGCTGGCCGACTGGGCCGGTCAGGCGGGCCTGGCGGCCGTGTGGGCCTCCACGCTCAGCCGGGCCCGGATCACCGCCGCCGCCAGCGCCGACAAGGCCGGGGTGGAGCTCCGGACCGACCCGAGGCTGCGCGAGCTGGACTTCGGCGAGGGCGAGGGCCTGACCTCGGCCGAGATGGCGGCCCGCTTCCCCGAGGCACGCGCCGCGTTCGAGTCCGACCCAGCCGCGCACCCGCTGCCCGGCGGCGAGGACCCGCACCTGGCCGCCGACCGGTTCGTGGCCGCCCTCGACGACATCGCCGCCGCCCACCCCGACGGGCGCGTGCTGGTGGTCGCGCACACGACCGCCATCAGGCTCGCCCTGTGCCGCCTGATCGGGGTGCCGCTCGGCGAGTACCGGCGGCTGTTCCCGCGCCTGGACAACTGTGCCCTGACCGAACTTCGCCTGCGCAGCGGGCGGCGGGCCGCGATGCTGCAGTACAACTCCCCGATTGGAGCCGTTCGTTGACCATCCGAGTGCTTGCCGCGGGCGACCACTTCGTCCAGAACCGCCTGCTCATCGACGCGCTCAGGCGGGAGGTCCCCGGCGAGTTGGACATCAGCGAGCTCACGCTGCCGTGGCCGGTCGAGCCGTTCGGCCGGGTGGGCGAGGTGGACGAGGCCTCGGACGTGGAGGACGAGCTGATCGAGGCGCTGCGTGGCGTCGAGATCTGCGTGACCCAGATGGCCCCGTTGACCAAGCGTGTCCTGGACGCCTCCCCTGACCTGCGGCTGTTCTGCGTGAGCCGGGGCGGTCCCGTCAACGCCAACCTGGAGGCGGCCAAGGCGGCGGGCGTGGCGGTGACGTTCGCGCCGGGCCGCAACGCGGTGGCCACCGCCGAGCACACCCTGGCCATGCTGCTGGCCGCCACCCGCAGGATCCCCCAGACGCACGGCGACCTGGCGGGGGGCGTGTGGCGGGGCGACTACTACAAGTACGACAACGTCGGCCCCGAGCTGGACGGCAACACGGTCGGCCTGGTCGGCTACGGCGCCATCGGCCGCCGCGTGGCCCGCATGCTCGAAGGCTTCGGCGCGGAGGTCCTGGTCTACGACCCGTACGTGGACGTGCCCGGCCGGGTGGAGCTGGACGAGCTGCTCCGGCGCTCCCACTTCGTCTCCCTGCACGCCCGCGCCACCCCCGAGACCAACGGCATGATCGGCGCGGCCGAGATCGCCGCCATGCCGCGCGGCTCGGTCCTGGTCAACTGCGCCAGGGGCGCGCTGGTCGACTACGACGCCGTCTGCGACGCCCTGGACTCGGGCCACCTGTTCGGGGCCGCCATGGACGTCTTCCCGGAGGAGCCCATCCCGGCCGGCTCACGCCTGCTCACGACCCCCAACCTGATCATGACCCCGCACCTGGCCGGGGCCAGCAAGCAGACGGCCATGAACGCGGCCTCGATCGTGGCCGCCGACGTGGCCCGCTACGTACGCGGCGAACCCCTCTCCCACGTCGCCACCGCCTGACCCCCGCCGCACCACCAACCGCCGCTCTCCCTAAGGACGGCAGCCCCCGCACCACCCCTCCTCCCAAAAGGACGCCCGCCGGAGTACGGCGGGCGGAGGGGCGCGGGCAAGTGGTGGTGACGGGGGTGGCTACCCCTTGAGGGCTCCAGCCATCAGGCCCCGCATGAAGAACCTGCCCAGCAGGACGTAGATCAGCATCGTCGGGATCGACGACAGGACGGCCGCCGCCATCTGCTGGCTGTACGGGGTGGCCTGCGCCCCGGCGATGTTGTTCAGCATCACGGTCGTGGGCCAGTTCGTCGGCCCGGTCAGGAACACGGCGAACAGGAAGTCGTTCCAGAGCGAGGTGAACTGCCAGATGACGACCACCGCGATCGCGGGCCCCGACACCGGCAGCACCACCGACCAGTACGACCTCAGCATGCCCGCCCCGTCCACCCGGGAGGCCTCGATCAGCTCGTCGGGGATCGTGACGTAGTAGTTGCGGAAGATCAGCGTGCAGATCGGGATGCCGTACACGACGTGGGCCAGCACCAGCCCCGGGATGCCGCCGTAGAAGACGCCCTGCAGCCCGGTCAGCTCGTTCAGCCCCACGAGCAGCTGCACCAGCGGGATCATGACCCCCTGGTACGGGATGAACATGCCGAACAGGAACAGCGTGAACAGCACGTCCGCCCCGGGGAAGCGCCACTTGGACAGCACGTAGCCGTTCATGGAGCCGAGCGCGCACGACAGCAGCGAGCCCGGCACGGCCAGCAGCACGCTGTTCCACAGGCCGGGGGCCAGCTTCTCCCAGGCCACCTGCCACGCCTCGGTCGTCCACGTCCGCGGCAGGTTCCACGCCTGGCCGGGGTCGGCCTCGGTGAGCGGCTTGAAGCTGGTGACCAGCAGCACGTAGATGGGGATCAGGAAGATCACCACGAAGAGGATCAGCAGCCCGAGGCGCAGCCAGGGGAAGGCCGCCCGGCGCGTGGCCACCGCCGTCATGAGCGCCTCTCCTTACGCACGGACCAGATCAGGTACGGGATCACGAAGATCGCCACGCTCAGCACGATGTACGACGCGATCGTGGCGCCCTTGGCCGGATCGTGCGAGTCGAACACCGCGACCCACATGAACACCGCGGGCACGTCCGTGATGATCTGCTTGCCCGACACCGCCACGATCAGGTCGAACACCTTGAGCGAGATGTGCCCCAGGATGATCAGCGCGGACAGCGTGACCGGCCGGAGCAGGGGCAGCACCACGTGCCGGTAGACGCCCCACTCGGTGCAGCCGTCCACCCGCGCGGCCTCCCGCAGCTCCTCGGGCACGCCGCGGAAGCCCGCCAAAAACAATGCCATGACATATCCGGACATCTGCCAGATGGCGGGGATCGCCATCGCGGCCATCCCCCAGTCCGGATCCCTGAACCACTGCCACTGCGGCAGCCCGATCCAGTCGAACAGCCGGTTCAGGCCGACTGCCCGCTCCCCCGTCCCCGAGTTCATCAGCCACCGCCACACGATGCCGGTCGCGACGAACGAGATGGCCATCGGGAACAGATAGATCGCCCGGAACGTCCCCTCGCCCCTGATCCCCTTCTCCATGAGGAACGCCAGCAGCCACCCGAGCAGGAGCGCGCCCAGCACGAACGCGACCGTGAAGACGATCGCGTGGTTCACCGAGAGGTGCCACCGCGGCTGGTCCCAGATGTCGATGAAGTTCCGCAGCCCCACGAACTTCCCCTCGGACACCTCATCGTGCTTGTCCGTCATGGCCAGCCGGAAGTTCCAGCCGAGCATGCCGTACACGAAGACGCCGATCAGGACGATCGACGGCGTGACGAGGAGGAGTCCGGGCAGCCACGTGCGTGCCCACCTCACAAGCATTCCCTCCCACGGGACCGGCGGGCGCCGGGTGACGCCCGCCGGACCTCGCTACTGAGCGTTGGACTTGGCCGCGTCGGCGAGCCCCTGCTGCAGGGCCTTGACGTCCTTGCTGCCGATGAACAGGCCGACCGACTCGGTGATCGCCGCCAGCCACGGCTGGTTGACCGAGACGCCGTGCTGGATCGACCCGGCGAGCTTGTTGCTCGACCAGTCCTTCAGCGCGTCGGCCAGGTAGTCGGTGTAGAGGGCCTGGTCGGCGTCCTTGCGGGCGGGGATGGAGCCCTTCTTGGGGTTGAAGGCGTCCTGGCCCTCCTTGCTGGCCGCGACCTTCAGCCAGGCGATGGCGCCGTCACGGTTCTTCGCGCCCTTGGGGAGGGTGAAGCTGTCGGACAGCCACATGTACGTGCCCTCGGTCCCGGGGGCCGGCGCCCAGTCGAAGTCCGTCTTCGACTTCTTGCCCAGGCCGCCCTCCGGCGGGTTGTGGAAGTAGCCGTACGCCCAGTCGCCCATGATGTTGAACGCGGCCTCGCCGTCGGCCACCTGCTTGGCGGCCGGCTGCCAGTCGTCCTGCGGGTCGCCCGCGTACGACATGATCTTGGCGAAGCTTTCGAGCGCCTTGGTCACCTGCGGGCTGTTCCAGTCGGCGCCCGGCTTGAACAGCGCGTTGTAGGCGTCGGTGCCCATGGAGCCGAGCAGGACGTTCTCCAGCAGGTGGGTGACGGTCCACTCGGAGCCGATCGACAGCGGGATCTTGCCCTTGGCCTTGACCTTCTCCAGGTCCGCGATGAACTCGTCGATCGTCTTGGGCGCGGCGGCCACGCCGGCGTCCTTGAGCACCGCCGGGTTGAACCACAGCACGTTGGAGCGGTGGATGTTCACCGGCACCGAGTAGATCTTGCCGTCGACGCTGATCTGCTCGACGAGCTGCGCGGGGAAGACGTCCTTCAGCTTCAGCTCGTCGTACAGGAACGTCAGGTCTTCCAGGTTGCCGGCCTTGATGTAGCCCTGCAGCTCGGCGCCCGCGTGACCCTGGAAGGTGTCGGGCGGGGTGTTGGCCTGGAGCTTCGACTGGAGCAGCGCCTTGGCCTTGTCACCCGAGCCGCCCGCCACGGCGGCGTCGAAGAATGTGTAGTTCGGATTCTGCTGCTCGAAGATCTTCTTCATCGCCTGGAGGCCGTCGGCCTCGCCGGGGCCCGTCCACCAGGAGAAGACCTCAACCTGTTTCTTCTCCCCGCCGCCGCCACTGGCCGCCGGAGACTGGGACGCCTGCCCGCCCCCGCCGCCGCCGCAGGCCACCAGGCTCAACGCGCTCACGATCGAGATCGAGACGGTCGCTAACCACCGTCGCATCGCACACCATCCCTTCGAAGCCCCCGAAGTTGGTGATTTGACAACGTTGTCAACCAACGGCCATCTACCCACTTCCCGCCGCGCGGCGTCAAGGGAGGGGCGGATAACAGCTCCGCATACTCAGCGGACGCGCTCCAGCCCGCCCTCGGGGTTCGTCACCACCGTGACGCTGAAGTCGTAGCTCGTGCCGGGCGGATCGCCGCCGCCCGCGGCCACCACCAGCGCGCCCTTGGACACGCCCAGGCCGACCAGGGCGACCAGGTCGCAGCGGCTGTCGGGCGACCACGTGGTCAGCACGACGTCGGACTCGGCCAGGCCCACGGGCAGGTCGAGCTCCGCCATCCGGGACAGCAGGTCGGCGTGGGACATCCGGCGGCCGTCCGCCGTCAGCAGCGCGTCCTGGCGCTTGGCGTCGAGCGCGGGCAGCGGGGTGGGCTCCAGCGTGAGCAGGCAGCGGAAGTCGATCGTGTCGAGCGCCGCGCCCAGCGAGACGACCTGGCGCACCCGGGACTCGTCGGCCGCCCGCACCGCCGTCTCCGCCAGGTCGGGGGTGGTGATCAAGGTCCGCGCGTCGCACGCGCGCAGCCACGCGGCCATCTCCCCGGCGCCGAGCGCGGGGTCGATCGGCGCCGCCACGCCGCCCGCCGCGAGCACGGTGTGCACAGCCAGGGTCTGCGCACCGGCCGTCGAGACGTGCACGCCCACCACCTGGTCGCGCCGGGCGCCCCTGCGTACGAGCCCCGAGGCCGCCCGGGTCACCTCGGTCACCAGCCTGCGGTAGCCGTAGACGTGGCCGCCACGCAGATCGACGAGCGCCGGCCGCTCCCCGCGCTCGTACGCCTGGCGGAACACCTCGTGGATCACGGTCCCGGTGGTCGAGGCGGCAGGCTTCATGACCGCCAACGTACGGCCGCCGGGCATGCACAGCATCCACCGATCTATGTAGGCAGATGTGCATTCCCGTGGGCGGGCCCGAGCCCTGCGCGACTCGAGCCCGCTGCCACGCGCCCGGAACCGGACCTCCACCCCTCCGAGGAGGCCCAGCTCCGCGTGGACGCGTGACGTCCCCGAGGATCGGCCGCACCGGGAATGCGGAAAGACGGTGCGGCCGATCACACGTAGCAACGTTAGGTGTGCAGACGGCTGCCGCACATGCGCTGACATGGCCATTCGACGATGTAAACCGGTCGGCTCCACGATGTGTAGAGAGGTGCGCGGATCAGCGGCTCTCGATCACCCATGCGGCGATCTGTGTACGTGTGGAGAAGCCCAGCTTGGACAGGATGTTGGCCACGTGGCGGGCGGCGGTCGCCGGGCTGATGACCAGTTCGTCGGCGATGGCCCGGTTGCTGAGCCCTCTGGCGATCAGCTCGGCGATCTCGCGCTCCCTGGCCGTGAGCCTGCTGTCCTGGCTGACCGGTACGACCGCCTCCGCGGGGCGTTCGGGCAGCGCGCCGTCCAGGGCGCACGCCACGGCCTGCTCGGCGGTCATCCCCGCGCCCTCGCTCCACAACATGCCGACCACGGCCTCGCCCAGCCCGGTCCGCGCCGGTCGCAGGACGTCCTCCGTACGCGCGTCCGGCTGGCGGCTGCGCAGCGCCACGGAGGCGGCGGCCAGCAGGACGGCGCGCCGGTGGTCGCCCTCGGCGGAGACCAGGACCGCCCACTCCTCCAGCCGCCTGGCGATGCCCGCGCGCAGCCCCGCGTCGCGGCTGAGCACGAGCGCCTCGGTGAACCTGGATCTGGCCTCCACCAGGTCGCCCTGGTCGAGCGCCACCTTGCCGAGCCCGGCCAGGCAGCTGACGATCTGCTGCCTGACGTCCACGTGCCGCAGCAGGCTCAGCCCCGACTCGTAGTGCCGCTTGGCGGTCGCGAGGTCGCCCGAGCGCCTGGCCACCTGGGCGAGCCCGATGTGGGCGAAGGACTGGCCCACGTGGTTGTCGAGCCCCTCGTTGATCGCCAGCACCTCCTCGAACCCGCGCTGCGCCTCCCGCAGGCGGCCGTGGTGCAGGCCGAACTGCGCCCGGGTGCCCTGGGCCAGCGACTCCAGGATGAGGTCGCCGGAGCGCCTGGCCAGCTCCAGCGCGCGGGCCAGGGTGTCGGGCTTGCCGGTGAGCTGGGCCAGCACGATCGTGCCGACGGCCTCGCCGTACGCGTCGTCGGCGGACCTGCACAGATCGAGGCCGGCGCGGGTGCACCACGTGGCCAGCTCGACATCGCCCGCCGCCAGCGCCAGCTCACCGCGCAGGATCGTGGCCTGGCCGCGCAGCGCCGGCCGCATCTGCGGGACGTCGAGGGCCAGCAGCCGGTCCAGCCGCTCGGCCATGTCGAGCTTCCTGCCGCTGCCGACCAGCAGGTAACGCAGGTCGGTCAGCAGGCCCAGCGCGGTCTCCGGCAGGCCGATGGCGATCGACCAGTCGCAGGCCGAGCCGACCTCGACCTTGAGCGCGTCGAACAGGTTCACGTACCGCTCGATCACCGGCCACGACGTGCGCGCTCCCGGCGCGATCGCCTCCTTGAAGCCGCTCGCCATCGCGGCCAGCGCCGTCAGGTGCCTGCGCCGCAGTTCCGTCTCCTCGCCGGACTCGGCGAGCTGCTCCAGCGCGTAATCCCGTACGGTCTCCAGCAGCCGGTAACGCGCCTGACCGGCGATCTCGCCGTCGAGGGCGACCAGCGACTTGTCCACCAGATCGCACAGCCTGAGCAGCACGTCCTCCTCGGGCAGCCCCGGCCCCGAGCAGACCGCCTCGGCCAGGTCGAGCGTCCACGAGGAGCGGAAGGCGGCCGTGCGGCGCAGCAGCAGCCGCTCCTGCGGGGAAAGCAGCCGGTAGCTCCAGTCCACCGCGGCCCTGAGCGTGCGGTGCCGGGCCGGAGCCGTACGCGCGCCGCCCGCCAGCAGCCTGAACCGGTCGTCCAGCCGCTCGACGAGCTGGCGGACGGACAGGACCCGCACCATGGCGGCGGCCAGCTCGATCGCCAGCGGCAGGCCGTCGAGCGCCTGGCACAGCTCCGTGACCAGCGGCCGGTTCTCGTCGGTCAGCTCGAAGTCGGGCCGGGCGGCGGTGGCCCTGGCCACGAACAGCCGCACGGCCTCGCTCTCCTCCCCGCCCGCCGAGCCGTCCCCCCGCCCGTCCACCGGCCTGTCCACCGATAGGGGCGGCACCCGCCACACCGTCTCACCGGGCACGCGCAGCGGCTCCCTGCTGGTGGCCAGCACCGTGAGCCCCGGGCAGGCGCCGAGCAGGTCACGGCACAGCTCCGCGCACTCCCCGATCACCGGCTCGCAGTTGTCGAGCACCAGGAGCGCGCGCCGCCCCGCGATCGACTCGGCCAGGTCGCCCGCGATGCCGAGCGCGGCGGCGACGTACCCTCTCAGCTCGCCCTTCTCCAGGTCGGCCAGCTCGATCAGCCACACGCCGCCCGGGTGGTCGGGGCCCACCCTGGCCGCGAGCCGCAGCGCCAGCCGGGTCTTCCCGATGCCGCCCGCGCCGCAGAGGGTCACGGCCCGGGAGACACGCATCAGCTGGACGAGCTCATCGAGATCGGACTCCCGGCCCACGAACGCGTTCGGCTCGGCCGGCAGGTCGCTGAAGTCGGCGAATCGCAGCATCACTGTGAGTGTGTCACCAACTACGCCGCGCGCCCAGACATAATCGGTGGAGATCTGTCAGTGCCCGCGGGCACACTCGAGTCATGGCCGATGAGCCGCTCGAGCTCGGTGAGATGTCCTTCTCCGACTGGCACGCCCATCAGGACAAGCTGGCGGAGGTCGGTTTCCTGACCATCGCCAGGCGGCTGCCGTCACTCGTGACACAGGCGATGCGCATGGCCTGGCGGGCCAGCCGGCGCGACACCCTCGCCACGATCGCACTCAACCTCCTCGGCGGCGTCTTCACGGCCTTCGGCCTGCTGGCGACCACCGGCGTGCTGACGGCCCTCTTCAGCGAGGGCCCCACCCCCGACCGCGTGCTGGCCGCGCTGCCCAGCATCGTCCTGGTCGGGGTGGCCGCGACGCTCCGCACCGGCGTGCAGGCCGGCGCGGGCTGGGCGCAGTCCCGCCTCGACCCCCAGGTGAGCCGGCTGACGGAGGAGCGCCTGTACGGGCTGACCAGCCGGGTGGAGCTCGTGGCCTACGACGACCCCGAGTTTCACGACGCGTTGCAGCGGGCCAGGTTACGCGGCGTGGCCATGGCCGACTCGGTGGTGACCTCGGCCATCAACGTGGTCACGGCCGCGGTCGGCATCGCGGCCGTGGCCGGCGTCCTCGGCGTGCTCCATCCGGTGCTGCTCCCGCTCCTCCTGCTGGCGGTGCTGCCCGACGCCTGGGCTGCGGTCCGCAGCGCCAAGATGCGCTACACCACCCTCCACGCCCTCATCCCCGCCAACCGCCGCAAGTGGATCATCGCGGAGCTGCTGGCCGACCGCGAGCCGGCGGCCGAGGTCCGCTCGTTCACCATGCGCGGCTTCCTGCTGCGCATGTACGACGCGGTGGCCAGGGCCGAGCAGGACGTCATGCTCAATCTCGCCCGGCGCCAGACCTTCGCCCGCCTGGTCGGCGAGGCCCTCGGCGGCCTCGGCTCCGCCCTCGTCTACGTGGTCCTCGGCGTCCTCCTCGCGGTGGCCGCGATCCCGCTGGCGGTGGCGGGCACCGCGGTCCTGGCGATCAGATCGGGCCAGAGCTCGCTGGCCAACCTGATGCACGCCACCAACCGCCTCTACGAAGAGGGCCTGTACTTCACCGACTTCCTGGAGTTCTGCGCCGAGGCCGAACGCCGCGTCCCCGCCGCCCGCGAGGCGTCGGTGCCCGAGAGCTTCGAACACATCGTCGCCTCCGACATCACCTTCACCTACCCCGGCGCCGAGGAGCCCGCCCTGCGCGAGGTCTCCATCGAGATCAAACGCGGCGAGGTCATCGCCTTCGTCGGCGAGAACGGCTCCGGCAAGACCACCCTCGCCAAAATCCTGTCCGGCCTGTACGAACCCGACACCGGCACCGTCCGCTGGGACGACACCGACCTGCGCCAGGTCAACCCCGAAGACCTGCGCCAGCGCACCGCCGTCATCGCCCAGGACCACACCCGCTGGCCCCTCACCGCCCGCTACAACATCACCATGGGCACCGGCAAAGGCGAGCAGGCCCTGCACGCCGCCGCCGCGGTCGCCGGCGCCGACCAGGTCATCGCCGACCTCCCCCACGGCTACCGCACCCTGCTCGACCGCCGCTTCAAAGACGGCCACGAACTGTCCGGCGGCCAATGGCAGCGCATCGCCGTCGCCCGCGGCTTCCACCGCGACGCCGACCTGCTCATCTGCGACGAACCCACCGCCGCCCTCGACGCCCGCGCCGAACACGCCCTCTTCGAACGCATCCGCCACCACTCCGACGGCCGCACCGTCCTGCTCATCACCCACCGCCTGGCCAGCGTCCGCTACGCCGACCGCATCTACGTCCTCGACCACGGCAAGATCACCGAACAGGGCGACCACCACACCCTGATGTCCCTCAACGGCCTCTACGCCGACCTCTACACCCTCCAGGCCGCCGCCTACCGCTGACTCTCATCGCAGGCCCTCATTGCCGGCCCTTATTCCAGGCCCTTATTGCAGGGCGGCCGCGATGACCGTGCGGGCCATCGCGGTCACCGCGTCGGCCCGCGCCCCGGGGCGCTCCAGCACGACCCCCACCGCCACCTCGGGCGCGTCCGCGGGCGCGAAGGCGGTGACGAGCGCGTGGTCGTCCGTCCCCGGGATGATCTCCGACAGGACGGCCTCGGCGCCCGTCCTGGGGGCCGCCGCCGACTTCCCGGTGCGCGGCGCCACCGTCATCATCGCCGCCAGGCTCTTGGCCAGCGCCGGCGAGACGGCCTTGCGGTAGACGGAGGGCACGGCGCGGTCGATGACCGAGCCGTCCGCCAGCCGTACCTCCTCCACCAGGTACGGCCGCATCAACGTCCCGTTGTTGGCCACGGCGGCCGACAGCATGGCGACCATCAGCGGCGTCACCCGGCTGTCATGGTGCCCGATGGCCGACAGGGCGGTCTGCGCCCGGTCCATGGCCAGCGGATAGCGGCTGGCCGTGGCGACGAGCGGGATCGCCAGGTTGGGGGCGTTGAACCCGAACGCCTCCGCCTGGTCCCTGAGCAGGTCCTGCCCGAGCTGTAGCCCGATGCCGGCGAACGCGGTGTTGCAGGACACGTGGAAGGCGTCCGTGAGCGTCGGCCGCTGCTTGCCGCACCCGCCGCCGCCCGCGTTCTGCAGGATCGTCGACGTCCCGGGCAGCCGCAGCCGTACGGGCGCGTCCACCAGCGTGGTCGGCGTGTACTCCCCGGACGCCAGCGCCGCGGCCGCCGTCACCAGCTTGAACGTGGACCCGGGCGGATAGAGCCGGTTCAGCGCCCGGTTCAGCAGGGGCCGCGACGGATCCTGCCTGAGCAGCCGCGAGCTCTCGAGGAGCCGCCCGGCGTCGAACGTGGTGAGGGTGTTCGGGTCGTAGGTCGGATAGGTGGCCAGCGCCAGGATCGCCCCCGTCGCCGGGTTGATGGCCACCACCGCTCCCGGGAGCCCCATCGTCTTGAGCTCCTGGTACGCGGCCCGCTGCACCCGTTCGCTGATCGTCAGCCGGACGTCGGCCCCCTCCACGACGCCTTCCCCGACCAGCGACCGCACCTTGACCTTGGGGTCCTCCCCGGACAGCACCTCGTCCCGCGCCTGCTCGATCCCGGTGGAGCGGTAGAGCGACATGTGACCGGTGACGGCCGCGTACAGCTCCCCGTCCTGGTAGACCCGCCGGTAGAGGTACGGGCCGCCGCCGGTCGGACGGCTCGCGGCGATCGGGGTGCCCTCATAGGTGAGAATGTCGCCGCGCGGATGGTCGAACCTGTCGATCAGCGGCCGCACGTTCCTGTGGTCGGCGTTGAGCTCCCGCGAGCCGAACGCCTGGACGACCGTCACGTGCGCCAGCAACGCGAACAGCATCGCCGCGCACAACCTGGCGACACGGCGCAGCGGCTCGTCGATCCGCTCCGCCCTCGATCCGGCCATGGATCTTGGTTTAACAGCCGGACCGCAAAGGCAGGGCTAGAGCTGGCTGCGGTAGTAGGAGATCTTGTTGTGGATGTACTTCTGCCGCTCGGCCAGGTTGTCGATCTGGTCCCTGACCTGCCGGTCGTGCTCCTCCAGCAGCTTGATCCGGTCGGGGATCGTGTGGTCTCCGGCGCGTACGAGCTCGGCGAAGCGCAGCATCTTGGCGATGGGCATGCCCGTGTCACGCAGGCAGCGCAGCGTGCCGAGCCAGCCGATGTCCTCCTGGCTGAACCTGCGCTGCCCGGCCGCGTTGCGCCCGACGCGCTCCAGCAGGCCGATCTTCTCGTAGTAGCGCAGGGTGTCGATGCTGAAGCCGGTCTCCTCGACAACTTCCGCCGGCGTGTAGACGCTCACGTTCACCAGGATCCCACCTGGAGCGCACTCCAGGTCAATGGGCTTGACATGGAGTGCACTCCAGCTTCCAAAGTCGGGCCCATGAACATCGCACTCGGCACGATTCCGTTCGGCACGACCGTCGACCTGCGGGACACGTTCGCCATCCTGGACCGGTTCCACGAGGCCGGCGGCACGATGCTCGACACGGCCAACAACTACCCGTTCTGGGTGGAGGGCCGGTCGGGCGATGAGAGCGAGCTGGCCGTCGGCGCGTGGCTGGCCGCGCGCGGCAACCGCGATGAGATCTTCATCAGCACGAAGGGCGGCGCCCGCCCCACGGTCCCCGGCGACACCACCCTGGCCTCCGCCGAGGGCCTGTCCGCCGCCGCCATCGCCAAGGCCGCCGAGGGCAGCCTGCGGCGCCTCGGGACGGACCACATCGACCTGTACTGGTCGCACATCGAAGACCGGTCCGTCCCGCTGGAGGAGACCCTGGGGGCGCTGAACGAGCTCGCCCAGGCAGGCAAGATCCGCAGCGCGGGGGCGAGCAACCTCGCGACCTGGCGCCTCGAACGGGCCAGGAACATCTCGGCCGCCCACGGCTGGATCCCCTACACCTACCTCCAGCTCCGGCACACCTACCTGCGCCCGCGCCCGCTCACCAAGCCGGCGGAGTCCGGGCACACGCTGGCCACGGACGAAACCTTCGACTACCTGGCCGCCGAGCCTGACGTGACGTTGTGGGCGTACAACACGCTGATGTACGGCAGCTACACCCGCGCCGACCGGCCCATCCCCGAGATCTACGACCACCCGGGGACCACGCGGCGGCTCGCGGTGCTGCGGGAGGTCGCGGACGAGCTGGGCGCCACGCCCAACCAGGTGGTGCTGGCCTGGCTGCTGGCCGACGGCGTGGTCCCGATCGTGGGCGTCTCGACGCTCGCCCAGCTGGAGGAGGCCATCGCCGCCGCCGACCTCAAGCTCGACCCGGACCTCCGCACCCGCCTCGACACCACCACCTAATGGGAGTTACCGGGTCACCTGATCGGGCAGATTCGGTGCCTGGTAGCCGCCGGTGAGTGAGCACTTCCATCACCCGGGCCGATGTTTGAGCCCTGGGGTCAGACCGTGCCCTCACCGGTGGTCAGGGGTCTTGATCGCTGATGGGATGTCGTGCCCGCCCCAGTGGCGTGAGCACTGGTCCATTAGGCCGCCGACCGGCTCCTGCGGGCTGCTGGAGATGTCGTCGATCTTGGAGGCCGGATGCTGTTCGTCGGAGATGACTGGGCTGAAGACCATCACGATATCGAGGTCCAAGATGAGCACGGGCGGGCGGTCAAACGGATCCAGCTGAGCGAGGGCATGGCCGGGATGGCCCGCTTCCACGCGCTGGTGGCCGAGTTCCTGCCCGAGGATGCCGAACCGGCTGACGTGCTGGTGTGCATCGAGACCGATCGGGGCCCCTGGGTGCGGGCTTTGGTGGCGGCCGGTTACCGCGTTTTCGCGGTCAATCCCAAGCAGGCCGCCCGGCACCGGGAGATCATCAGCAACTCGGGGGCCAAGAGTGACAAGGGCGACGCCCATGGGCTGGCCGACATGGTCCGCACCCGCCGTCACCAGTTACCGCAGGTCGCGGGAGACTCCGATGTGGCCGAGGCCGTCAAGGTCGTCACCCGGGCGCATCAGACGCTGCTGTGGGAGCGCACCCGGCACATGTTGCGGCTGCGCAGTGCGTTGCGGGATTACTTCCCCGCTGCGCTGGAGGCGTTCAAACCCCTGGGCCTGACCTCGCCGGCCGTGCTCAGGCTCCTGGCCAAGGCCCCGACTGCGGCGACGGCGGCCAAACTGACCGTCAGCCAGATCAGTGCGGCGCTCAAGGGGCACCGGAACATCCCAGGCAAGGCCGCTGCGATCCAGCAGGCGCTGCGTACCCAGCAGCTCGGTCAGGCCGAGCTTGTCGCTGCCGCCTACGCTTCGACGGTTCGGGCCCTGGTCGCGGTCATCACCACGCTGAACACCGAGATCAACAACTTGGAGGGTGAGGTCGAGGCGCATTTTGGCCGGCACCCGGACGCTGAGATCTACCTCAGCCAGCCCGGTCTTGGCGTCGTACTCGGCGCCCGGGTGCTCGCAGAGTTCGGCGATGCCAAGAACCGCTACGCCAGCGCCAAGGCACGCAAGAATTACGCCGGAACCAGCCCGATCACCCGCCAGTCCGGCAAGACCAAGACCGTGCACGCGCGCTTCGTCCACAACGACCGGCTCGTCGACGCCCTCCACCTGCAAGCCAGCTGCGCGATCCTGCACGACTGCGAGGTCCGCGCCTACTACGACGAACTCCGCGCCCGAGATGTCGGACACAACGCCGCTCTCCGCCAGGTCGGTAACCGCCTCGTGGGCATCCTGCACGGCTGCCTCAAAACCGGCACCCACTACGACCAGACAACCGCTTGGCATCACCGTCACGACACCCAAGCCGCTTGACACCCAAGCTCCAGGGATGTCTGACCCCTGCGCTTCCCGGTCCAACCCGCCCCGGCCCCTACGCGCATCCCACCACCCGCCCGCCCATAGGAGCCCCGGCGACGCGTCCCCAACCGCCCTGGGGTGGTCAGGCGAGGTGGTCGGCGAGGTAGCGGCGGACGAGGTGTTTGCATTCGGCGATCAGCAGCGCATCCCCCGCCGGATCCACGCGGAACGCCAGCTTGAGCACCGCGTCCGTCGCCTCCACCGCCACCAGCAGCGCGCGATCCAGCCCCGGCCCCACGGGCGCGTCCAGGAGTTCGAGGGTGAGGGTGCGCAGCCGCTCGGCCACCACCATGTTGTTCTCCTGCGTCCCGTCCAGCGCAGTCTTGCTCCCGCCGACCGCCGGGCCGCCGGGGCCGAGGAGGACCTCGCCGAAGTCCAGCACCGCGAACCCCGGCGTGGTGCGCTTCATGGCGACGAACTCGTCGATGGCCAGGTCCACCAGGTCGGTCCAGTGTCCGAGGTCGGCCTTGGGGATGCGGTCGATGACGCGGGAGAGGAACGCCTCGAGGTTGCGCCGCGCCAGCGCCCGCACCAACCCCTGCTTGTCGTGGAAGAACTGGTAGAAGGTGCCGATCGGGACTTCGGCTCGGCGGGCGACCTCTTTGGTGGTCATCGCCTCGTAGCCGACCTCATCGAGCAGGAGCGCGCACTCGTCGAGCATCCGCTCCACCCGCTCCACGCTCCGGCGCTGGGCGGGACGGCGGCGCAAGGTACTCGTCATGACCCCATCCTGACCTATTACTGACATTAAAGTTCCCATAGACGAAAGGAGCCCGGGATGTTCCTGTGGGGGACGGCCACTGCGGCGTACCAGATCGAGGGCGCGGTCAAGGAGGACGGCAGGAGCGTCTCCATCTGGGACACCTTCGCCCACGAGCCGGGCCGCACCAGGGACGGGCATACCGGGGACGTCGCGTGCGACCACTATCACCGGTGGCGTGAGGACGTCGAGCTCATGTCCGGTCTCGGGGTGAACGCCTACCGTTTCTCCATAGCCTGGCCGCGCGTCCAGCCGCAGGGGGACGGCGAGATCAACGTGGCAGGGCTCGACTTCTACGAGCGGCTGGTGGACGCGCTGCTGGAGAAGGGCATCCAGCCGGTGCCGACGCTGTTCCACTGGGATCTGCCGCAGGCGCTGCAAGATCGCGGTGGGTGGATTAATCGCGATATTTCGGGAAATTTCGCCGAGTACGCCGCCACCGTCGCCGCCCGCCTGGCCGACCGCGTCCCCCTCTGGATCACCCTGAACGAGCCGTTCGTCCACATGGCCTACGGGTACGCCATGGGCATCCACGCCCCCGGCCAGGCCCTCCTCACGGACGCGCTCCCCGCCGCCCACCACCAGCTCCTGGCCCACGGCCTGGCCGTGCAGGCTTTACGGGCGGCCGGGGCCCGCCAGGTGGCCATCACCAACAACTGCACCCCGGTCTGGCCCGCCTCCCAGGAGGAGGCCGACCTGAAGGCGGCGGAGGCCTACGACATCCTCCACAACCGCCTCTTCAACGACCCCATACTTCTCGGCAAATATCCGGACCTGTCGGCGTACACCAAGAACGTCGACTTCGTCCGGGACGGCGACCTCGACCTCATCGCCGCCCCGCTGGACGGCCTGGGCATCAACTACTACAACCCCACCCGCATCGCCGCCCCCACCGACGAGGGCCTCCCGTTCACGGACGCGGGCGTCACCGGCTACCCCACCACCGCGTTCGGCTGGCCGGTCGTCCCCGACGGCCTGCGCGAGCTCCTGACCGGCCTCAAGTCCCGGTACGGCAGCGCGCTCCCGCCCATCCACATCACCGAGAACGGCTGCTCCACCGACGACACGCTGGAGGACCACTCCCGCATCGAGTTCCTGGAGGGACACATCGCGGCGATGCGCCGGGCCATGGCCGAGGGCGTGGACGTGCGGGGCTACTTCGTCTGGTCCCTGCTGGACAACTTCGAGTGGGCCGAGGGCTACCACCAGCGCTTCGGCCTCGTACACGTGGACTTCGAGACCCAGCGCCGCACCCCGAAGGCCTCCTACAGCTGGCTGCGAGAGCACATCAGGGCTCAGAACACCGACACGTGAACGTGGTCGTAGTGGTTGGCCGTGACTCCGCCGCGGTCGGACATGGGGTCCCAGCCGCCGCCTGACCGGATGTCGTAGTAGCGCTGCTTCCAGATGATGTACATGACGCCGATCCGGGCGCCGTTCTTGATCAGGTAGTCGGCCAGGGCGTCCCCGCGGGCCTCGTCGGCCCCGGTGGCCATGGTGCCGCCAGGCGACATCATGAAGTCGCAGGCCCGGCCCTTGCCGTGCTCGCCGGGGTCGCCGGGGCGCAGGCAGCCCACGCCGTACTTCATGGGGAAGTTCCGCATGATGTCGGCCCGCACGTCGATCATGCGCTGCGTCAGGCCCTCGGCGCCGCCGGGCTGCTGGAAGCCGTACTTGGCGAGCAGCTTCTCGACCTCGCGCTGCTTGCTCTGGAGGTTCTTGATCTCCTTGCGCAGCTTCTCGATCTTGTCATTGGCGGCGATCTTCGCCTCTTTGGACTTGTCGATCAGCTTCTGGACACCCTGGACGCGCCTGGTGCGCTCGTCGGCCATGTAGTTCATGTTGGCCGCCTGCCCCAGTATCACGGTCGGGTCGCCGTTGGGGGTGAGGAGCCGGAAGGTGTCGAGGGGCCCCACCATGTACGCGGTCCGCGCGATGTTCGCCACGTCCGCCCGCGCGTTCCTCAGCTGGGCCTGAAGGGTGCCGGAAGTGGTGGTCGCCCGTTTCACCTGGAGCTTGATCTCCTCCAGGCTCTGGATCTGGCCACGATAACGCTTTTCGAGCAGCTCGGCCTGTTTGGTGAGTCTCCGCAGGTCAGTCGGGCCGGGATCGGCCACGGCCGGGGACGGCGCGGGAAGGCCGAGCAGCCCGGCGAGGACGGCGACAAGAACGGCGATCCGCCCGATTCTCACACCCGCCCCCTCCCCTCATAGACGGTCCGAAACTATAGAAGATGATCTTGATTCCTGTCACCCGAACGGCCGAACTGCCGCACCATTGGCGACATTTCGGATGTTTTGTCCGAATTAAGGCGGACCTAAAGATTGGGTCTTGTATAGATCGCTCCAACGGTCTGAGATGGCGATCGAACTCGTCTCTGCGAAGGGGCAGATCTTGTCTCGAACATTGACCCTCGCCGCCGCCGTCATCCTCGGCTTAGGCACCTCCATCGTGGCCACGACCGCGCAGGCGTCCGTGGACCCCCTACCGCCCCGCGACCGCATCGAGCTCTACCAGCTCGACAGCGCCCCGGGCACCGCGCAGACACTCAGGGAAAAGGGCTTCGACGTCGTCCAGCAGCAGAACAAGGGCGACCAGGAACACATCGAACTCACCGCCGCCCAGGCCGACCTGGACGCGCTGCGCAAGCTCGGCCACAAACCCGAGCCTGTACGCAACCCGCAGGGCCAGACCCAGCTCGAGGCCGCCAAGGCGCAGGCCGCCTCCGGCTACACCGTGTGGAAGTCCTACTCCGAGACGGGCGGCATCGCCGACCAGCTCAAGGCCATCGCGAACGCCAACAAGGACATCGTCAAGCTCCAGTCCATCGGCAAGTCGCTGAAGGGCCAGGACATCCTGGCCGTCAAGGTCACCACGGGCGCCCGGCTGCTGCCCGACGGCATCAAGCCCTCGACGCTCTACTCCGCCACGCAGCACGCCCGCGAGTGGATCGCCACTGAGGTGGACATGCGGCTGCTGAAGTACGTGGTCGCGAACAAGACCGCGCTGAAGGACCTGCTCAACAAGTCCGAGCTGTGGTTCGTGCCGGTGGCCAACCCCGACGGGTACGACTTCACGTTCACCGAGGGCAACCGCCTGTGGCGCAAGAACCTGCGTGACGTCAACGGCGACGGCAAGATCACGGTCGGCGACGGCGTGGACCCGAACCGGAACTTCCCGACGAACTTCCACTACGACGAGGAAGGCTCGTCGAGCATCCCGAGCAGCGAGACCTACCGCGGCACGGCCCCGGCCAGCGAGCCGGAGACCAAGGCGATGGACGGCCTGCTCAGGCGCATCGGGTTCGAGATGCAGCTCAACTACCACTCCTACGGCCCGCTGCTGCTCTACCCGAGCGGCTTCCAGATCGCCACGGAGACGGCCGACAACCCGATCTACGAGGCCATCACCGGCAACGACGCCAAGCCGGCCGTCCCCGGCTTCGACCCCGACCTCGGGGCCGAGCTGTACACCACGAACGGCGACACCAACGACCATGCCCACCGCCAGTACGGCACGCTGTCGTGGACGCCGGAGCTGGACGAGGGCTGCGACGGCTGCGGGTTCGTCTTCCCCGACGACGAGGCGCTGGTGCAGGGCGAGTTCGAGAAGGGCCTGCCGTTCGCGCTCGACGTGGCCAAGTCCGCGGTCAACCCCGTCGAGCCGGTGAACCACCTGGGCAACACGACCCCGGACTTCGAGATCGACCCGTTCGAGGTCAGCTACGGCAAGGACCAGGTCGTCCAGGTCAACGCCAAGCGCAAGCTCGGCCCGGTCTTCCTCAACTACCAGGTCAACGGCGGCCGTACCAAGACCGTCCTGACGGGCGAGTGGAAGGGCGGCGAGCGGTACGGCAGCGGCTACAACCGCTACTACCACCGGCTGCGCGGCAAGATCACCGGCACCAAGCCAAGCGACAAGGTGAAGGTCTGGTTCACCTCGATCGGCAGGAAGAGCGCCGACTTCACCTACACCGTGGCGAGCGACATCGGCGGCAAGGTGCTGATCCTGGCCACGGAGGACGTCACGGGCCTCAGCCCGGCGCAGGGCGTGACCGAGGCCAAGTACGCCGACGAGTACGCCGCGGCGCTCACGGCGGCCGGCTACACCTCCGACGTGTACGACATGGACAAGATGGGCCGCAAGGCCCCGCACCCGCTCGGCGTGCTCAGCCACTACAAGGCCGTGGTGTGGGAGAGCGGCGACGACATCATCCCGAGGTCGCCGGGCCAGGTGGGCGGCACGACCTCCAAGGGCGGCGTGGACACCGAGCTCGCGGTCCGCGACTACCTCAACGAGGGCGGCAAGCTGCTGCACGCCGGCAAGTACCCGTCGTTCGCGGCCAACAACAACGGCGCCTACTACTACCAGCCCGACCAGCCGGCGCAGCCGGAGTGCACGGTCCCGGACGACCCGCCGTGCATCCCGGTGTTCAACGACTTCCAGCAGTACTGGCTGGGCGCGTACGTCTTCTTCGACGACGCCGGCACCGACCACAACACGGGCCAGCCGTTCGGGCTGGCGGGCAACGGCGGCGCGTTCGACGGCTTCGGCGCGACGATCGAGCCGAGCCACACCAACTCGTTCGTGGCCACCTCGGCCATCCTGCCCGCGCAGCAGTTCCCGCTGTTCGCGAGCTCGGCGCAGGTCAAGTGGGTACGCCCGGGCGGCCCGTTCGACCCGCACTCCGGGGCGTGGGACGTCTACAGCGGCATCGCCGACGTCTCGTGGAAGCGGCTGACCAAGACGATCGACCTGACCGGCAAGAGCTCCGGCGAGCTGACGTTCTGGACGTCGTACGACACCGAGAGCACCTGGGACTACCTCGCGGTCGAGGCGCACACGGTCGGCGGCGACGACTGGACCATGCTCCCGGACGCCAACGGGCACACCACCCAGGAGACCGGCAGCAGCTGCGACCCGCCCAGCGGCGGCGAAGGCTGGCGGACGATCCATCCGTTCACCCAGCGCTACCAGGGTCCCAACTGCGAGTCCACCGGCACCTCCGGCGCCTGGCACGCGGCCACCGGCAACTCGGGCGGCTGGCAGCAGTGGAAGATCGACCTGACCGCGTACGCGGGCAAGCAGGTCGAGCTGTCGATCTCCTACATCAGCGACTGGGGCACCCAGGGCGCGGGCGTCTTCCTGGACGACTTCGCGGTCACCCTGGACGGCGTGGCGACCGAGCAGACCTCGTTCGAGTCGGACCTGGGCGGCTGGGCCGTCGGGGCGCCTCCCGAGGGCACCTCGCCGTCGATCAACAACTGGTTCAGGACGGACCAGGTCTTCGAGGAGGGTGCCGGCATCGTCACCAAGGACACCGTCTACCTGGGCTTCGGCGCTGAGAGCGTGACCGATCCGGCCACGCGCGCCGACCTCGTCAAGAGATCCATGAAACACCTGCTCGGTTAGAGCCGGAGAGGGGTGCGGCAGAGCGTGCCGCACCCCTCTTGCGTGTCCGGACAGAACATGGTTCGGTCACCTTGAGGAAGTCCGGAAGCAAGCAAGCATTCGGTCAAGTAGGAGGGTCACGACATGCGCCGGCACGACAGGCTGTTCATCGGGGGCGAATGGGTGGCCCCCGCAGGCACCGCGACGATAGACGTCGTCTCCCCGCACACCGAGGAGGTGGTCGGCCAGGTGCCCGACGGCACCGCCGCGGACATGGACCGCGCGGTCGCGGCCGCCAGGGAGGCGTTCGACCACGGGCCGTGGCCGCGGATGACGTTCGCCGAGCGGGCGGAGGTCATCGGCAGGCTGGCCGCGATCTACAACGAGCGGCAGGGCGAGATGGCCCAGCTCATCACGGAGGAGATGGGCTCGCCGATCACGTTCTCGAACCTCGCCCAGGCGCCCCAGCCGCTGGGCATGCTGCAGTACTACGCCGAGCTCGGCAAGACGTTCGAGCAGGAGGAGCAGCGGCCGGGGCTGTTCGGCCCGATCACCGTGCGCAGGGAGCCGGTGGGCGTGGTGGCGGCCGTGGTGCCGTGGAACGTCCCCCAGTTCGTCACGATGACCAAGGTCGCGCCCGCGCTGCTGGCCGGCTGCGCCATCGTGCTCAAGCCGGCGCCCGAGACGCCGCTGGACGCGTACCTGCTGGCCGAGTGGGCGATCGAGGCGGGCATCCCGGCGGGCGTGCTCAACATCGTGGCCGCGGGCCGCGAGGCCGGCGAGCACCTGGTCTCCCACCCCGGCGTGGACAAGGTCGCCTTCACCGGCTCGACGGCGGCCGGCCGGCGCATCGGCGCCATCTGCGGCGAGCAGCTCAAGCGGGTCAGCCTGGAGCTGGGCGGCAAGTCCGCCGCGATCATCCTGGACGACGCCGACCTGGCCGCCAGCATGGGCTTCCTGTCCATCGCCTCGCTCATGAACAACGGCCAGGCCTGCGTGGCGCAGACCCGCATCCTGGCCTCGCGCAACCGCTACGACGAGGTCGTCGAGGCCGTCGCGAACATGGTCAACTCCCAGCCCGTCGGCGACCCCGCCGACCCGGCGACCGGCATCGGCCCGCTGGTGGCCAAGCGGCAGCAGGACCGGGTGGAGGGCTACATCAGGATCGGCATGGACGAGGGCGCCAAGGTCGTCGTCGGCGGCCTCGACCGCCCCTACGACCGCGGCTGGTACGTCTCCCCCACCGTCTTCGCCGGCGTCACCAACGAGATGCGCATCGCCCGCGAGGAGATCTTCGGACCGGTCCTGGCCGTGATCCCGTACGAGGATGAGGCGGACGCCGTACGCATCGCCAACGACAGCGACTACGGCCTGGCCGGCTCGGTGTGGACGGCCGACGCCGAGCACGGCATGGACGTGGCCCGCCAGGTCCGCACCGGCACGTACGGCGTCAACTGCTTCATGCTGGAGAACAACGCGCCCTTCGGCGGCTACAAGGCCAGCGGCCTCGGCCGCGAGCTGGGCCCCGAGGGCCTGAACGGCTACCTGGAGTACAAGACGATCGCGCGGCTCGGGTAGCCCCGGCGAGAAGGGCCTCGCGGCATGCCGCGAGGCCCTTCGTCGTGCCGCGGAACGTGCACCCAGCGCGCCCCCGCAACGCTAGGTACAGATCCCGCTACCGGAAGTATGTCCCACGTCCACCGCTGCGACGGTTTCCTTCCCCAGGGACTTTCTCCCGGTGGTTTCTTTCTTTCCGTCCTAGATAGACGCCTTTAACTCACGAAAGGTTCGAAGAGATCCACTTGCCGATTCTGCGAATGAGTTCGGGGGGCGCGGCGGTCTCCGCGTGGCCGTACCCGGGCTCGATCCAGAGCTCCTTGGGATCGCGTGCGCCGGCGTAGAGCTGGTGCGCGTGGTCGAGCGGGAAGAACGCGTCCTGGTCGCCGTGGACGATCAGCAGCGGGGCCGGCGAGATGAGCGCGGCGGCCTCGTGCGGCGGCATCGGGATCGGGTCCCACTCGCCGCGGGCGATCCTGGTCCGCTTGACCACCCTCGCCGCCAGGCGCCCGAACGGCCGCTCGATCGCCCAGTGGACCTGCCGCATCGGCTTGGTGCCGCGGTAGTACCAGCGGGCCGGGCCGCTCACCGACACCACGGCGTCCACGCCGCCGCGCAGGCCCGCGTGCCGTACGGCCACCGCCGCCCCCATGGAGAAGCCCACGACCGCGATCTTGGTGTAGCCGGCCACGCGGGCGTGCCGGACGGCGGCGTCCAGGTCGAGGATCTCCAGGTCGCCCACCGTGGTCTCACCCCCGGAGCGCCCGTGGCCGCGGAAGTCGAAGGCGACCACGCCGCCGTAGCCGCTGAGCACGTGCACGATGCGCCGCGCGGTCCGATCCCGCCACGACCCGGTGAACCCGTGCGCCATGACAATGCCAAGGTCAGTGCGGGTGGAGGGGGTGTGGGCGGCGTTGAGGCGTACCCCGTCGTCGGTTCTGAGCATGACGGGGAAATGAGGCGCGTACGGCATGGAGACGAGCTTATGTTCGCTCCGCGTCCACCCCGTGTTCGGCCGCCCAGACGGCGATCCGCGCCCGCGAGTCGAAGCCCAGCTTCTCCATGATGATGGCGACGTGCCTGGCCACGGTGGCCGGGCTGATCACCAGCGCCTCGGCGACGCCGCGGTTGCTCAGGCCGCGGGCCAGCATGGCGGCGATCTCCCGCTCCCGCGCGGTCAGCCCGTCCCGAGCCGGCACCGGCGGCGGCGGCGCGGCCGACCCGGGGTCGCCGTCGAGCACCAGCCCGGCCACCACCTCCGGCGGCATCCCCGTCCCCCTGGCCCACAGCAGCTCCACCCGGTCCGCCCCGAGCCGCCCGCGGGCGAGCGCCAGCAGCTCGTCGATCCGGCCGGACGCGCCGACCTGCCCGATGGACTCGCGCAGCGCGGTGGCGGCAGCGGCCGCCAGCACCGCGCCCTCCAGGTCCTCCCGCGCCTGCGCCAGGGCGGAGACGGCCATGAGCGCGCGGACGATCCCCCGGCGCTGGCCCGTCTGCCTGCTCAGCGCCAGGCTGTCGGCTATGTGGCCCCTGGCCGCGGCGTAGTCGTGCAGCCCGGCCGCCACCCGGCCGATCTGGGCCTGGCAGCGGGCCAGCTCGATCCGGTTGTCCAGGTCCTCCAGCAGCGGCAGCGCGGCGGCGTGGTGCGACCTGGCGGTCTCCAGGTCGCCCGCGGCCTCGGCCACCGCGCCCAGGTGGGTCAGCGCCCTGGCCAGCGACCAGTGGTGCCCCGCCTCCCGGGCCAGCGCGAGCGCCTCCTCGCCGTAGCGCCGGGCCTCGTCCGGCCGGCCGTGGAAGAGCGCCAGGTTGAGCTGCGCGATCCGGGCCGTGACCAGGTTGAACAGGTCGTCGTGGGCGCCCGCCGCCGCCTCCAGCTCCGCGGCGTAACACCGCGCCCGCTCGCTCTGCCCGGTGCGGAAGAGCACGGTCAGCGCCACGCCGTAGGTGATGCCCAGCCAGTAGCTGTACGGGTGCCGCTTCTGCTCCTCCAGCCCCCGCACGACCAGCTCTTCCGCCCGGCCCAGCTCGTCGGCGAGCTCCAGCCCGTACGCCAGCCCGCTCCTGGCCACCGCGACCAGGTCGGCAGGGGCCCCGGACAGGTCGAGCGCGAGCAGCCGCTCGTGCCAGCCGACGCTCTCGCCCAGGTCGCCCCGGACGGCCATGACGGCCATGGCGGCGCGGGCCAGGCGCAGCCCGAGCACGGGCTCGCGCGACTCCACCGCCCAGTCGACCGCGTTCCTGGAGTCGTCGAGGAGGGCGCGGCCCCTGGTGAGATGGGCGAAGCGCGCCTGCCACGGCATCCTGCGGTCGAGCGAGCCGGCCTCGTGGCAGCGCTCCATCTCCTCGCAGACCGCCTTCAGGTGCCTGTCGCGCAGGTGCGCGGCCTCGCCGGCCTCCTCCAGGCGCTCGGCGGAGTACTGCTTGATGGTCTCCAGCAGGCGGTAGCGGCCGGGGGCGTGGTGGCGCACCAGCGACTTCCCGGCCAGGCCGGTGAGCAGGCCGGCCAGCTCGGCCTTGCGCAGGATGCCGCCGTCGGCGCAGACCTGCTCGGCCAGGCCGAGGTCGAACGGCCCGGCGAACACCGAGAGCCGGCGCAGCAGCACCCGCTCCTTGGGCGGGAGGAGCTCGTGGCTCCACTCGACGATGGCCAGGAGCGTGCGCTGCCTGGCGGGGGCCGTGCGATCGCCGGCGGCGATCGGGCCGAACCGCTCGCCGCCGCGGGCGGCCAGGCGGTCGGCGATGTGCCCGGGGCTCAGCCGGCTCGTACGGGCCGCCGCCAGCTCCAGCGCGAGCGGCAGACCGTCGAGCGCGTGGCACAGGCGTACGACGTCGTCCATGACGCCCGCCACCCCGCTCGCGCCCGCCGCGAGCGCCCGCTCGACGAACAGCAGCACGGACTCGGCCTCGGGATGCCGCTCGTCGGGCAGCTCCAGCGGCGGCACCCGCCAGACCAGCTCGCCCGGGATGCGCAACGGCTCCCGGCTGGTGAGCAGGAACCGCAGCTCGGGGCACTCGGCGCTCAGACCGGCCACCAGCTCGGCGCACCGCCCGACCAGGTGCTCGCAGTTGTCCAGCACGATCAGCGCCCTGGCCGCGCGCAGGCGCGTGCGCAGGCCGTCGAGCAGCCGCCCGGGCACCTCGTCGCGTACGCCGAGCACCTCGGCCATCTCGTTGACGATCAGCTCGGGGTTGCCGATGCGGGCCAGCTCGACCAGCCACACGCCGTCGGGGAAGCGGCTCAGCTGCTGCGCCGCCACGCGCAGGGCGAGCCGGGTCTTGCCGATGCCGCCCACGCCGCTGAGCGTGACCACGCGTTGTTCGTGGACGAGCGCCGCCAGCTCGGCCACGTCACGGACGCGCCCGACGAAGCGGTTGGGCTCGGCGGGGAGGTTGTGCGGAACTTGCGCGATCATGTGGGGCCCAGGTGGTCGCGGGGGGATCACATCCGATGCCAAGTCTCCCCTGGTTCAGGGGCTGATGGGGTCACTTTCCGTGCAGAGTTCGCGACTGGTTGGATATGAATGCAGCACCCCGAGGTCGGCGACGCTCATCACGATCCGTACGCGTGATTCGTCCGCGGCGTCGAGCGCCCTCGGCAGGTCGGAGATCATCACGCGGGCGCCGCTCGCGTGGATCCGGTCCCTGAAGGCGCTCACGTCGAGGTCGCACGGCAACGGCCAGGCGACGCCGCCCGCGGCGATCACCGCGTCGGCCGCCACCAGCAGGTCGGCTCCCACGGGCAGGCAGATGAGCACGGCGTCACCCGCGCGCACACCTCGGCGCCGCAGCTGGACGGCCGCGACTGCAGACCTCTCGTCCAGCTGCTCCTCGGTGAGCCTCAGGCCGGTGCCCGAGTCCACCATGACGATGCGCTCATCCATGTGGCCCACGGTAGGGAGGGCCCCTCATGCATACATGGGGCGGAATATGCAGATCCCTATGCAGAACCGCGCTCAGCGCGCGACGGTCGGCTGCTCGGCGGCCCAGACCGCGATCTGGGCCCGCGACGTGTAGCCCAGCTTCTCCATGATGTTGGCGATGTGCCGGGCGACCGTGGCGGGGCTGATCACCAGCTCCGCCGCGATGGCGCGGTTGGACAGCCCCCGGGTGAGCAGGCCCGCGACCTCCTGCTCGCGGGCCGTCAGCAGCGAGTGTCTGACCGGCTTGGCCGCCACCGGCGCCTTCTGCGCGACGCGCTCGCCCTCCAGCACGTGGCGGGCGGCGTCGTCGGGGCTCATGGCCCGGCCCCGCGACCAGAGCGAGGTGGTGCGGCCGTCGCCCAGCTTGGTGCGGGCCCGGGCGAGCAGCTCCTCGATCCGGAGCGTGGGCGACTGCTGCCCGATCGACTCGCGCAGCCTGACCGCCGCGCCCGCGGCCAGCACGGCGCCCTCCAGGTCGCCCTCGCGCTCCGCCAGCACCGACAGCCCGACCAGGCACAGGGCCACGCCGTGGCGCTGCCCGGTCTCCCGGCCCAGGGCGAGACTGGCGGCCAGCCACTCCCGCGCGGCGGCGAACTCGTGCAGCATCGCCGTCACCCTGCCGACCCTGGCCAGGGCGCGCGACAGGTCGAGGTCGCTGCCCAGCTCGCGCAGCCACGGGACGACCATCTCGTAGTGGGCTTTGGCGGTCACCAGGTCGCCGCGGAACTCGGCCACCGCGCCGAGCTGGGTGGCGGTCCTGGCCATGATCCACCGGTGGCCGTGCTCGCGGGCCCGGGCGAGCGCCTCCTCGCCGTGCCGCTGGGCCTCGCGCAGCCGTCCGCGGGTCAGCGCCACGGCCGACAGCCCGGCCAGCCCCGCCGCCTGGTTCCACGCGTCTCCCGACCGCAGGGCCAGGGCCAGGCCCGCCTCGGCGTGGTGCACCGCCTCCTCGGGCCTGCCCATGCGCAGCAGCACGACGAGGATGAGGCTGTGGATGACGCAGCGGGCGAAGGTGTTGTCGGCGGTGAGCCCGGCCAGGCTCTCCTCGGCCAGCGCCAGGGAGCGGCTCAGCTCGTCCCTGGCCTCCAGGCCGTAGGCGAGGTATCCCCTGGCCTGCGCGATCTGCTCGGTGGGCACCTCGGTCAGGTCGAGCGAGAGCAGCCGCTCGATCCAGGTGACGATCTCCGTCAGGTTTCCGCAGAGCGGCAGCAGCCCGCTGCTGGCGGCGCAGAGGCGCAGGCCCAGCGGCACGTTGCCGGACTCCACGGACCAGTCGAGCGCCATCCGCTGGTCGTCGACGAGGCTCTTGCTCATGGTCAGCGCCTCCAGGCGGCGCGCCCACGGCACGCCCGGCTCCACCATCTCGGTGGTGAAGTGGCGCTCCTGCAGCTCGCAGACCACGTGCAGGTGGCGCTCGCGCAGGACCTCGCGCTCGCCGGCCCGGTGGAGGCACTCCACCGCGTAGCGCTTGATGGTCTCCAGCAGCCAGTAGCGCCTGCGGCTCTCGTCGCACAGCACGAGGGACTTGTCGACCAGCCCACCCAGCAGATCGACGATCTCCGCCTCCGAGATGGGCCGCTCGGCGCAGACCCGCTCGGCCAGGTCGAGGTCGAAGTCCCCGGCGAACACCGACAGCCGGCGCAGCAGCACCTGCTCCTTCGCCGAGAGCAGGTCGTAGCTCCACTCGACGGCCGCGAGCAGCGTGCGCTGCCTGACGGGGGCGGTGCGGCCGCCAGTGGTGAGCAGCGAGAACCGGTCGTCGATGCGGTCGGCGATCTGCCCGGGGCTGAGCAGGCTCGTGCGGGCCGCGGCCAGCTCCAGCGCCAGCGGCAGCCCGTCGAGCGCCCGGCACAGCCGCACCACGTCGGGCAGGCTGCCGGGGCCCAGCCTGGTGCCGGCGGCCGTCGCCCGGTCGAGGAAGAGCTGCACGGACTCCGCCTCGGGACCGCCCTCCCCGGGGGTGCCCTCGTCGGGGAGGTCGAGCGGCGGGACCCGCCAGATCAGCTCGCCGGCGATGCGCAGCGGCTCCCTGCTGGTGGCCAGGACGCTCAGGCGCGGGCAGGCCGCGATCAGCGCCGCGGCGACCTCGGCGCACCTGTCGATGAGATGCTCGCAGTTGTCGAGCAGCAGCAGGCAGTGCAGGTCGCGCAGCCGGTCGAGGACCGTGCCGAACACCGGGCGGCCCGCCTCCTCCCGCACGCCGAGCACCCGGCCGATCTCCTGGTCGACCAGCTCGGGGTGGCGCAGCCTGGCCAGCTCGACCAGCCAGACGCCGTCGGGGTACGCGGCCACCAGCCCGGCCGCGACCCGCAGGGCCAGGCGGGTCTTGCCGATGCCGCCCACCCCGCACAACGTGACCACGCGCGTCTCGCGGAACAGCCCGCGCAGCTCGTCGAGATCGCGCTCGCGACCGACGAACCGGTTGGGCTCCGCCGGAAGATTGTGCCTGGGGGGCTCTGGCATGTGGTCACCCTGCGTCGCTGAAGGATCACACTCTCCCACAGTGTCGCACTTTTCACAGCCCAAGCGAGCTCACGATCGCCCTTTCGTCGACGACACGCAGGACGGGATCGCCGAGCAGCCGTCTGGCCAGGTCATACGGCGCGACGACCATGGTGGCCCGGCGCTCCTGGGCCAGCACGCGGCAGCCCACCAGGCTCGGCTCGTGGGCGATGATGACGTGCGCCCCCACCGTCATCGCCAGGTCGATCACCCGCAGGCCCCGGAACGGCTCGCTCACCGCGCTGATCACCACGTCCTCCTTGCCGATCACCAGCCGGCCGGCCAGCCGGCGCAGGTCGGCCGCCAGCGTGTGGTGATCGAACACCCGCCCGCCGTCGACGGTGATCGCCGGCCCGGCCAGCGGGCCGTACTCGAGGGCGCGGTCGCCGATGAGCGCAGTGAACGGCTTCGCCCCCGACACGGACTGGAAGGAGAAGACCCGGTCGACCTTCACCGCGGCGGGGTCGTAGCGGCGCTGGGTGATCATGAAGCGCGCCGTCCCCGAGGCCGCGAGCACCGCCACCCCGCCCGCCCAGGCCACGGAGTGGACGGCCAGGGGCAACGACGTGCCGAGCGGGACGTCGACGATCACCTCGTCGCCGAAACGCAGGCCCTGGCGCTGCAGACCCGCCGCGGCTCGGGTGACCCGCCTGGCGAACGCGGCGTACGACAGCACCTCGCCGGTCCTGACTTCGCTGACCGCCGGTTGGTCCCCCTGGGTCGGCGCCGCGGCCATAACCAGCTCTGTCCAGGTCATGCCGACAATCTAAGGACGGCGGCCCGGCTTGCCATGCGCACAATTGTGCAACCGGCTATGTACGTGCGGACTGCACGTCACGGTGGTCATCGAGGATCGCACGGGACGTCCCGGATCCCCCTGTCCACACCCGCCCCTTGCCTCACCTCGCGCCTGTCATCAGAGGGGATCAACTAGACTTATAAGGCCGCGACTTCGCGCGGCCGCCCCCACGACACAGAGCGAGACGTCATCATGCCTTTGAACAGCCGCGACGACCTGCGGAACATCGCGATCATCGCGCACGTCGACCATGGCAAGACCACGTTGGTCGATGCCATGCTCTGGCAGTCCGGGGCCTTCCGCGCCAACCAGGACGTCGACGACCGCGTCATGGACTCCAACGACCTCGAGCGCGAGAAGGGCATCACCATTCTCGCGAAGAACACCGCGGTCAAGCACGGCGGCATGACCATCAACATCATCGACACCCCCGGCCACGCCGACTTCGGCGGCGAGGTCGAGCGCGGCCTGTCGATGGTCGACGGCGTGGTGCTGCTGGTCGACGCCTCCGAGGGGCCGCTGCCGCAGACCCGCTTCGTGCTGCGCAAGGCGCTGGCCGCGAAGATGCCGGTCATCCTGTGCATCAACAAGGTCGACCGCCCCGACGCCCGCATCAAGGAGGTCGTGGACGAGGTCTACGAGTTGTTCATGGACCTCGACGCCACGGAGGAGCAGATCGACTTCCCGATCGTCTACGCCTCCGCCAAGGCCGGCCGGGCCTCCATGGAGCGCCCCGAGGACGGCGGCATGCCCGACGCGACGGACCTCGAGCCGCTGTTCGACATCATCAAGTCGACCATCCCCGCGCCGACGTACGACCCGGACGCGCCGCTCCAGGCCCACGTCACCAACCTCGACGCCTCCTCCTACCTCGGCCGCATCGCGCTGTGCCGCATCCACCAGGGCGTCATGCGCAAGGGCCAGCAGGTGGCCTGGTGCCGCACCGACGGCACGATCCAGCGCGTCAAGGTGACCGAGCTGCTCATGACCGAGGCCCTGGAGCGCAAGCCGGCCGAGGAGGCGGGCCCCGGCGACATCATCGCCATCGCCGGCATCCCCGACATCATGATCGGCGAGACGCTGGCCGACCCCGACGACCCGCGCCCGCTGCCGCTGATCACGGTGGACGAGCCGGCCATCTCGATGACCATCGGCACCAACACCTCGCCCCTGGTCGGCAAGGTCAAGGGGTCCAAGGTCACCGCCCGCATGGTCAAGGACCGCCTCGACAAGGAGCTGGTCGGCAACGTGTCGCTGCGCGTGCTGCCCACCGACCGGCCCGACGCCTGGGAGGTGCAGGGCCGCGGCGAGCTGGCGCTGGCCATCCTGGTCGAGCAGATGCGCCGCGAGGGCTACGAGCTGACCGTCGGCAAGCCGCAGGTCGTCACCAAGACCATCGACGGCAAGGTGCACGAGCCGGTCGAGCGCCTGACGGTCGACTGCCCCGAGGAATACCTCGGCGCGGTCACCCAGCTCCTGGCCGTGCGCAAGGGCCGCATGGAGCACATGACCAACCACGGCACCGGCTGGATCCGCATGGAGTTCGTGGTGCCGGCGCGCGGCCTGATCGGCTTCCGCACCGAGTTCCTCACCGAGACGCGCGGCACCGGCCTGGTGCACCACGTCTTCGACTCGTACGAGCCCTGGTTCGGCGAGCTGCGCACCCGCAACAACGGCTCCCTGGTGGCCGACAGGTCCGGCCCGGTGACCGCGTTCGCGATGCTCAACCTGCAGGAGCGCGGCACGCTGTTCGTCTCGCCGACGACCGAGGTCTACGAAGGCATGATCGTCGGCGAGAACTCCCGGTCCGACGACATGGACGTGAACATCACCAAGGAGAAGAAGCTCACCAACATGCGCTCCTCCACCAGCGAGGAGACGGAGAAGGTGATCCCGCCGCGCGTCCTTTCGCTGGAGCAGGCGCTGGAGTTCATCCGCGAGGACGAGTGCGTGGAGATCACTCCGGAGCACGTGCGCATTCGCAAGGTCGTGCTCGACGCCGCCACGCGCGGTCGCGCCGCGGCCCGCGCCAAGCGCGCCTGAGCCTTTTTCATCGCCTTTTTCGGGTAAGGCCGCCCGGTAAGTTCCCGGCTCTGCCACGGGCGATGGATGGGCCTGCCGGTCAGGAAAAGGGGTCATGGGGAAAAGCTGTAATCACACCGTGACCCCCTGACATAGAACATTCTGCCATTCCGGAGAATCATCCAATTTGTGGGGAAGCTCCGGATGGCAACTGCGTTCGGGCTGGCTCTGGTGTCGTTGGGGGCGATTGTTTGGTGCACCGTCGTAGCCAGACCGGTGGCGGGCCCCGCGCTGCCCAAGAGCACCGCGGCGCCCAATCCGTGGGTGGCGGCCGCCGCCCGCGCCGACCCCCTGGTGGGCTGGGACCGCAAGGCCACCACCGAGGTGACGCTCGCCAGGGCGACTGAGCGCGACCTGGACCCGGTGCCCAAGGGGCGGATCGATCCCCGCCAGCGGCAGGTCAAGGTGACCGTCGTACACCGGCTCCAGATGGCGCCCAAGGACCCGCTCACGGAGGCGCTGCGCCAGGGCAGCGGGTTCCCGGGCACGCTTCAGCAGGTCACCGACGCCGCGTTCGGCGCGATCAAGGTGGGCGGGCCGGGGCTGGCGCCCACGACGCGCCTGGCGCCGATCCTGACCTCCGACTCCACCGGGACCACGGCCAGGTTCGCCGTGACGCTGCTGCGGCAGGTCAAGACGGACGAACTGCTGAAACTCGACTTCACCGCGCCCAATGCGGTCCCGCTGATCGTCACCTCGCGCTCGATCGCCGTGCTGCCCGGCGAATGGACGGTGCTGCGGCTGGCGGGGATCACGCCGGAGCGGGAGCAGGAGGAGCGGCTGGAGTTCACCGTCGGGGCGTACCCGGTGAGCATGACGCTGGCGCCGGACTCGTTCGGGTTCGCCGACACGGTCGTGGAGGACGACTTCTCGTGGGCCACCGCGCTCGGCGTGCTCACCGCGATCGCTCTCGTCGCCTTCCTGCTGCGCTCGCTCGGGCGCGGGTGGTGGGCGCGGCTGGCCAACAGGGAGCTGTTCGTCGGACTCGTCCTGGCGGCGCCCACGCTGCTGATCCCGCTGTTCGCCGCGGACTGGTCGGCGGTGGCGTACGTGATCCTCTTCGTCGCGGTGCCCGCGCTCGCGCTGCGGCACGCCGGACGGGTGCTGCCCACCAGCCCGCCGTGGAACACCCGCGACCTGCTGGTCACGACCGGGCTGGGCGTGGTGGTCGGGCTCGGCATGCTGGCCTGGTCGTGGCTGCACGGGCAGCTGCCGGGGCAGACGCTGCTGGCCGGAGGGGCGGTGGCGGCCGTGGCCGCGGCCGGGTCCGCGGTCGCGTTCAGCGTGGACCTGGGGGTCAGACCGGTGATCGTACGGCTGGCCGTGCTGTCGGCGGAGGCCGCGATCGGGCTGCTCGCGCTGGCGCTGTGGCTGCGGGCGCTGCTGGCCGGGGTGTACCCGCCCGACAGCGTCCGCCTGGTGCTGGCGCTGGGCTGGGCGATGATCCCGGTCGCCGCCATCGCCGTGGCCACCAAGCAGTGGACGCGCGGCGCGGTGGCCGGCGCGGTGCTCGTGAGCCTGCTGGTCCAGGGCTGGCCGACCGAATGGCTGGACACGGGATCGTGGAGCCTGGCGGTCTCGCAACCCGAACCCCGGATCGGCAGCCTGGTGCTCACCCCGCTCGTGCGCGGGGTGCTCGGGCTGCTGCTGCTGGGGTTCCTGATGCTGGTGCTGCGGCTGCGGCGGCTCGGCGACGAGCTGTCCGCGATCGACAACCCGGTCGCCGAGTCGACCATGATCGCCGTACTGATGGTGCTGTACATCACGCCCGGCGGCAGCACGACGCTGGCGGACATCGACGTGCCGCTGCCGCTGCTGGCGATCACCTCGATCGTGGCCTGGGCGAGCGCGCGCTGGCTGCTCTCCGGGCCGCGCCCCGTACTCACCGAGCCCGCCTCGCACGAGGAGCACCGCCGGCTCATCAGGGCCGCCCTGCACAAGCGGCTGCTGCTGGTGGCCGAGCAGGAGCTGTACCGCGTCGGGCGGGGCAGGATCGGCTCGGGCGAGATGTCGATGACCGACTTCGACGAGCGGCGCGACGCCCTGGAGCAGGCGCTGCGGCAGCACGGCCGGCACCCGGAGACCGCCTTCGCCACGGCCGCCGGATGCCCGCCCTGGCACAACGGCGTGCACGCCTTCGCCGCGAGCCTGCTGCTGAGCCTGCCTTTCGCCATCGTGTACGGGTGGCCGGAGGGGGTCGACCTGACCAGCTTCATCTTCGACGCGCGCTACCTGATCACGCTGCCGGCCTTCGGCTTCCTGTTCGGCTACTTCTACCCGCGCCTGCGCGGCACCCAGCCGATGACCAAGGCCCTCCACCTGATCGCCGCGGCCCTGCTCACGGAGCTGTCCGGCTACCTGTCCACCCTGGTGGAGCCGGACATCGGGGCCTTCGACAAGGTACAGGTGGTGGGGATCGTGGTGGGCCAGGTGACCATGGTCTGCGTGGGGCTGGGGCTGTACTGGGAGTGGCGCCTCATGCACCTGGCCGGGGAGCCGTGGGCCCGGGTCCGCAACCTACGCAGCATCCGCAGCCTGGCGGCCCCCGCCCTGGCCATCGTCGTGGCGGCCGGCACCACGGCCGCCACCTCCGCTGCCGGCCAAACCGTCGACCGCATCCTCAAGGGCGACCAAATCACCACCACCGCCCCCCGCTAACCGCGCAACACCCCACCGGCCCGGGTTAGCGGCGGGGGAGTTCGGTGCCGCGGACGTGGGTGCAGAGCCACGCGACCAGGGGGCCGTAGGCGCGCCACGTACGGGAGACGCGCTCGCGCACCTCCACCGTGTGCACCCACGGCTCCGGCTCCCACCGCACCCCCGCATAGAGGGACTTGTGCCGCAGCAGGTCGATCCGGGGATGGTCCTCCGAGAAGCCCCGCGGCTTGGTCTTGAGGCGCTCCCCGCCCAGCTCGTAACCGGCGGACACCAGCTCCCCCGTGATCGACTCCAGGGGCTTGCCCGTCAGGTCCTCGTCCACCGCGGCGCGGTAGCGGGCCACCTGGTCGGGCGCCTGGGTGTAGAAGCCCCCAGCCGTGTATAGCCCGGCCGCGCTCAGCTCCACGTAGAGCCCGATCCCCGGCTGGAGGTCCACGAACGCGCCCTGATGGGTCTTGTACGGCGATTTGTCCTTGGAGAAGCGCACATCACGATAGGGCCGGAAGAGCTGCGCCGCCCCGAACTCGGAGGCCAGCTCGTCCGTGAGCGCGAGCATCGGCTCCCGCACCGCCTCCTCGTAGAGGTGCTTGTGCCGCGTGAAGTAGGTCTTCGAGTTGTCCGCCTCGAGCCCTTCGTAGAACAGGAAAGCCTCATCAGGGAAGCCGCTGAAACCCATGCTCCCCAGGGTGCCACGCCGCACCGACAGCTCGGGTCACCGCTCGGTGTACGTCCGCCCCGGCGACGGCGTCCTGCCGTAGAGCTCCGAGACCGTGACGAACGTGAAGCCCTTCCGGTCAAGGAAGTCGAGAATGGCGGGCACGGCCTCGACCGTCGTGCGGTGGATGTCATGCATGAGGACGATCGATCCGGGCTTGGCCTCACCGGCCCGCCGGGCCACGGCCGCGGGGACCCGGTGCAGCCAGTCGAGGGTGTCGACGCTCCAGAGGATCTCCGCCAGCCCCTCGTGGCGCGCCTCCGCGGCGACGGCGGCGTTGGTCGACCCGTACGGCGGCCGCATGATGTGCATCCGCACCCCGGTCAGCTTGAACACGAGGTCGTTGGTGTGCTGGAGCTGCCGCCGCACGTCGTCGTGCGACAGCCCGGCGAGGGCGGGGTGGCTCCAGGAATGGTTGCCGAGCTCGTGGCCGTCCTCGACGATGCGCCGGACCAGCCGGCCGCCCTTGTCGGCCGCCACCATCTGCCCGATGACGAAGAACGTGGCCTTGACGTCACGCTTGCGCAGCATGTCGAGCAGCCGCCCGGTGTACTCGCCGGGCCCGTCGTCGAAGGTCAGGGCCACGCACTTGAGCTTCGCGCAGTCGAACCTGCGGCTGCGCGGCCAGCCGGAGCCGTACTGCATCGACACCAGCCGCTTGGCGAGCACCGCCGGATCGACGACGGCCGCCTTGTACGGCACGATCGGCGGCTCGGGCTGATGGCGGCGCGCCACCGAGTAGGTGATGCAGATCGCCAGAGCGAGCAGGGCCAGCGGCAGAGCCCATACGCGCATGGTTCCCCCCGAAACGCCGCGCGCGGGGGCCTACGGATAGTCCTGGACCGGTTTCCCCCGCAATTCCCTGGCCAGGTCGTCCCACCAGAGTGGGATATCGGCCTGCAGTTCCTTGTAGCGGCGCGCCACGCGCATGGCACATCCGACCGGATCCGTACCCAGATGCCGACGTTTCACCGGTCCTTCCTGCCAACGGTAAAAACCATCTCTATACCGAACGACCAGGCCTATCCATACCGAGATGGTCGCTCCGTCCCCTACGTCGTACGCGCTGGTGACGCCCAGAGCGCGAAGCTCCGACTGGAGCTTCTCCGTCGCCGCGAGGGCCTCACTCACACGCCACCCCCTGCCCACATTCCGCCACACCAGAGATGTACCCAACAACGGGTATCAGCCGTCCAAAGCATGAAGTACTCGTCACCGACCGCCGGTGGCGGGTGCCCGGTTGACGGCAGCCCGGCCCCAGGGGGCGACCGCAAACATTACTGGCTGTTACCAAGGTTTTCCATGCCGTTGCGGGAAGGAGAAGCAGCGGTTATCGATCATCGGTGTCGCGCGGCTCCGCGACGACCATCACGAACCTGAGGTCCTCGGCGCCCCGGTTGGCGTAGCGATGCGGCCGGTCGGCCGTGAAGAGCACCGCGTCGTCCTTGCCGATCACGTAGCTCTTGCCGTACACGGTGAGCGTCAGCTCCCCGTCCAGGACGGTCAGCATCTCGCGGGTGCCCGGCGGGTGGGCGTCGCCGTCGTGGTGCTCGCCGGGCGGCAGCCGCCAGTCCCACAGCTCCAGGATCATCGGCACGTCGGCGCCGACCAGCAGCCGCGCCCGCACGTCCCCCTGGTCGAACGTGACCACGTCACTCTTGCTCACGATCCGCACCGTCGGCACGTCGGCGACCTCGACGAGCCGGGCCACGGTGACGCCCAGGGCGGAGGCGATCCGGGTGAGGGTGGAGACGCTCGGGTTCGTCCTGCCCTGCTCCACCTGGACCAGCATGCCCCTGCTCACCCCCGACCTGGCGGCGAGGGCGTCGAGCGTCAGCCCTCGGTGTGCCCGCTGGGCCCGGACGTTGTTGGCGATGGCCTGGTTGATCAGGTCGGGATCTTCCACGCAGTGCAGTCTAGTGAAGTGGATTTGCAATGGAATGTACTCTATGTGTTGTACTGACAGTGCAACCTGTTGAACCAGAGGAGGCTACCGGTGACCGTGATCCTGGCGACCGCCTGCGCGGTGGTGTACGGCACGGCCGACTTCTTCGGCGGCCTGGCCACCCGCCGATCCCAGGTGCTGTCGGTCGTCGTGCTGTCGCAGATCGCCGGCCTGGTGCTGATCCTGGCCCTGCTGCCGGTGCTGCCCGGCACGGCCGGCGCCGCCGCACTGTCGTGGGGCCTGGCGGCGGGCCTGTCGGGCGCGGCCGGGCTGGTGCTGTTCTACCGGGCGCTGGCCACGGGCGTCATGTCGGTGGTCGCCCCGACGACCGCGGTCACCTCGGCGGCGCTGCCCGTGGTGTTCGGGCTGGCGGCGGGCGAGCGGCCGGCGTTCTGGGCGCTGGTGGGCGTGGCGCTGGCGCTCTGCTCGGTGCTGCTGGTCAGCCAGGACAGGTCCGCCGAACGCCGGGGCTCCCGCGCCTCGGTGCTGACCGCGCTGGCGGCCGGGGCCGGGTTCGGCGGGTTCTTCATCCTGCTGGCCATGGCGCCGGACGATGCCGGGCTGTGGCCGCTGGTCGGCGCCAGAGTGTCGTCGATCACGACGGTGGCGCTGCTGGCCCTGGTCACGCGGCGCGCGCTCAGGCCCGGCCCGGGCTCGCTGCACATCATCGTGGCGGCGGGCGTGCTGGACATGGCGGCCAACGTGCTCTACCTGCTGGCCCAGCAGGACGGCCTGCTCAGCCTGGTCGCCGTGCTGGTGTCGCTGTACCCCGCGAGCACTCTGCTGCTGGCCAGACAGGTGCTGGGAGAGCGGCTGCGGGGCATCCAGGTGGCCGGTGTGGCCTGCGCGCTCGGGGCGGTGGCGCTGATAGCCGTTGCGCAGCACCTCTAGCGCTTGCTAGGTTTCGCCCGTGCGCCCTGACCGGGCACGTTCGGACGGCGAGTCGCTACGGCACATCGCGGTGCCGCACGACTCGGACGAGACCTTTGTGAGGCTCGCCACCCCGCGCGTGCGCTTCGCCCTCGACGAGGGCAGGCACGTGCTGGTGATCACGTGCGCGGACAAGCTCGCGCTGCTGCACGACGCCCTCGGCCGCGACGCCGGACGCATCGACAGCCGGGTCTCGACCGGCTGGTACGGCCACCCGTACCGCACCCTGGCCGCCTACCACGAGTACACCCGCGACCGCCGCACCCTCGTCATCGGCGAGCCCGACTGGGAGGGCAGGAGCGAGCGCGACATCAGGGAGCTGATCCGCTACGAGTCGGTGGTCAACGCCGCGCTCCGCCCGGCGGCGACGATCATGATGTGCCTGTACGACGTGCGCCGCGCCCCCAGGGCCGCGCTCGACTTCGCCCCCGTCAGCCACCCGCTCCTGCTGGGCACGGATGGCGAGGTGGCCAGCGCCCGCTTCGTCGAGCCCCACGAGCTGGTCCTCAACGGCGACCGCGCGCCCCTGCCCGCGCCCGCCGATGACGCCGAGGCCATCCCCTTCACGGCCCGGGAGCTGAAACGGCTGCGCCAGAGCGTGGGCGACTACGCCAGAGCGGCCGGCATGGACCGCAACCTGATCACCTCGCTCGTGATCAGCGTGTCCGAGATCGCCGCGAACAGCATCGAGCACGGCGCCGGGCACGGCATGGTCACGATGTGGGTGAGCGGCGGGGAGCTGGTCTGCGAGATCGCCGACCCGGGCGGCGCACTGGACGACCCGTTACCCGGCTACATACCACCCGAGCCCGAATCCCCTCGGGGATACGGGCTCTGGATCAGCCGGCAGCTCTGCGATCTCGTGCAGCTGCGTAATGAAGGCGGCGTGTTACGCGTCCGCCTTCATTTCATGATGGGGTCATAGGGGGCTTTCAGGCGGCGCGCTGGGCGGGGAGCCGTACGGCGCCTTCCTCGCGGGCGTACTCCTCCAGCATGCCGCGCAGCTGCCGGCGGCCCCGGTGGAGGCGGGACATCACGGTGCCGATGGGGGTGCCCATGCGGTCGGCGATCTCCTTGTACGCGAATCCCTCCACGTCGGCCAGGTAGACGGCCACGCGGAAGTCCTCGGGCAGCGAACGCAGGGCGTTCATCACGACGCTGTCGGGCAGCCGGTCGAGCGCCTCGGTCTCGGCCGAGCGCAGGCCCGTCGAGCTGTGCGACTCGGCGGCGTGCAGCTGCCAGTCCTCGATGTCCTCGGCGGCCGACAGCTTGGGCGAACGCTGCTTCTTGCGGTAGTCGTTGATGAAGTTGTTGGTGAGGATCCGGTGCAGCCACGCCTTGAGGTTGGTGCCCTCCCGGAACTGGTGGTACGAGGTGTACGCCTTGGCCACCGTCTCCTGCACCAGGTCCTCCGCGTCAGCGGCGTTGCGGGTCAGGCGCATGGCGGAGGCGAACAGCTGCGACGTCACGGGCACGACATCGCGCTCGAACCAGTCCTGACGCTGCTCATCGGTCATAGTGATCAATTCATTCCCCCTTGCGCTATCCCCCGTTTCGGCACAAGCCGCCTGCGGGCGGTTTCCATCATGGCAAGTCCCAGGTAAGGGACGCGTTAGAGGATCCGCCTTGGTCAGAGGGGGTTTCCGTCCATCTGCTCGCGGCGTGTGTGGTCACGTCCACGGCCGGACAAGTCTCAGTATCATAACACTACCCACCCAATTTCGCAGGAATAGTGGCAAGAGTCACATGGGATAGCGTATGGGCATGAGTTTTGTGGACCGTCACGACCTCGCCTCGCGCCACTGGGTGACAGACGCCATACGCAAGGTCGAGGCCGATGCCAACCGTAGTTGCGACACACATCTGCACGTCTTTCCGCTTCCCTCGCACTGGGGTGTAAACCTCTACTTGAAAGACGAATCGGTACACCCGACGGGTTCACTCAAACATCGACTTGCTCGGTCCTTGTTCCTCTACGGCCTGGCGAACGGCTGGATCGGGCCCACCACGACGATCGTGGAGGCGTCCAGCGGGTCCACCGCCGTGAGCGAGGCGTACTTCGCGCGCCTGCTGGGCCTGCCGTTCATCGCGGTCATGCCCGCGTCCACGTCGCCGGAGAAGTGTCACCTCATCGAGTTCTACGGCGGGAAGTGTCACCTCGTGACCGACCCCGGCGCGATCTATGAGGAATCTCACCGGCTGGCCGCCGAGACCGGCGGCCATTTCATGGACCAGTTCACCTACGCGGAGCGGGCGACCGACTGGCGCGGCAACAACAACATCGCCGAGTCCATCTATTCCCAGATGTCCATGGAGCCCCACCCGGAGCCCTCCTGGATCGTGGTGGGCGCCGGCACCGGCGGCACGTCGTCGACCATCGGCCGCTACATACGCTACCGCCGCCACCCCACCCGCCTGGCCGTCGTCGACCCCGAGGGCTCGGCCTTCTACCCGAGCTGGGTCTCCGGCGACACCACGGTCACCGCGCGGGGCTCCCGCATCGAGGGCATCGGCCGGCCGCGCGTGGAGCCCTCGTTCCAGCCGTCCGTGATCGACCGCATGATCGCCGTCCCCGACGCCCGCTCGATCGCCGCCATGCACTGGACGCGCGAGGTCACGGGCCTGGACGTCGGCGGCTCCACGGGCACGAACATGGCGGCCTGCGTGGACCTCATCCAGGAGATGCGCTCGGCGGGCGAGCAGGGCAGCATCGTCACCCTGGTCTGCGACAGCGGCGACCGCTACCGGGGCACGTACGGCAACCCCCAATGGCTCGCCGACCAGGGCCTGGACGTCGAGCCCCACCTGGACGAGCTCCGCGCGTTCCTCAGCGCCTCATAGCCGGATCAGGCCCTGGCGGGGTCGACGGAGAAGAGCTCGGCCACGTCGTCCAGGATCGCGTGCGCCCCCTGGATGCCCACCGCGGTCATCCAGGTCAGGTCGGCGACCTCGTGCTTGTCGCCCTTGAGCTTGCCCCAGAGCGGGTTGTTCACGAACTTCTCCTTGGGCCCCTCCGCCGACGGATCCTGATATGTCGAGACGAAGATGTGGTCGGCGTCCAGGTCCGCGATCCGCTCCTGGCTGATGTCCACCGCGATGGCGTCCTGCTCGGTCGGCTGCCCCTCGGGCCGCGGGAACCCGACGTCCTTCAGCACCAGCCCGGAATAGGACTTCTCCACATAAAGCCTCACTGTCGGCTCGCCGGCGAACCGCACCACCGAGATCGTCGGCAGCTCGCCGTCCTTCGCCTTGATGGCCGCGCCGATCTTGGCCGCTCGCCCCTCGTACTCCTTGATCCTGGTGTCGGCGAGCTGCTCCTTGCCCAGGGCCTGTCCCATGAGCCGGAGGTTCTCCTTCCAGATGGCCCCGGTGGTCTCGCTGAAGACGGTCGGCGCGATCTTGGACAGCTTGTCGTACAGGGCCTCGTGCCGGACCTTCGCCGAGACGATCAGGTCGGGCTTCAGCGCCATGATCTTCTCCAGGCTCGGCTGCTCCAGCGAGCCGACCGGGGTGGCCTCCTTGCCGTACTGCTCGGCGACGGTCCCCAGATAGGCGGGCAGCTTGTCGTCGAGCGACCGGTACGTCGTGTACCCCACCACCGGCGTCTCCAGCGTGAGCACCGCGTCGACGAAGCTCTGGTCGAGCGCCACCACCCGCTTCGGCTGAGCGGGGATCACGGTCTCGCCCATCGCGTGCTTGACGGTCCTGAACGCGGAAGAGGCGGCCTCCGGCGGTTTCCCGGCGGAAGAACCAGCGGAAGAACCAGCGGAAGAACCACAGGCGGCGAGCCCCGCCATCAGGACAGCACCGGCCAGCACGCGCAACGATCTCATCAGATCCCTTTCCCGGACCCCAGAACTTAGGCAAACCTAAATTAGGTTAGCCCTGCCTAAGCTGGCATACTTCACCAGGACCGATCAAACATTGAGGAGGACGTGGGTGAGTGCGACCGCCGTGGCCCCGCGCCTCCATGGCATCCGGCACAGGCGGCTCACCGTTCTCCTCGCCCTGCTGGCCGCCGTGCTGGTCGCGATCGTGCTGAGCATCACGGTCGGCTCCAAGTCCGTGCCGCTCGCCGACGCCTGGCACGCCCTCACGGCCTCCACCGGGACCGAGAACGACATCGTCATCCGCTCCCTGCGCGTCCCCAGGACCGCCCTGGGCGTCCTCGCCGGGATCGCGCTCGGCGTGGCGGGCGCGCTCATGCAGGGCCACACCCGCAACCCGCTCGCCGACCCGGGACTGCTCGGCGTCACGCAGGGGGCGGCGTTCGCGATGGTGTCCTCGATCATCCTGCTCGGCACCTCCAGCCTGCTCGCCTACATCTGGTTCGGCCTGGCGGGCGCCCTGATCGCCAGCGTCGGGGTGTTCGCGCTGGGCATGGTGGGCGGCAGGGGCGGCCCCACCCCGGTCACGCTGGCGCTGGCGGGCACCGCCGTGAGCGCCCTGCTGTACGCGCTGACCTCGGCCATCGTGCTGCTGGACGAGCAGGCGATGGACGTCTTCCGCTTCTGGCAGGCCGGCTCGATCGCGGCCAGGGGCTCGGAGGTGGTCTGGCAGGTGCTGCCGTTCATCCTCGTGGGCCTGGTGCTCGCGATGGTCAACGCGCCGGGCCTGAACGCGCTCTCCCTCGGCGAGGACGTGGCCAGGAGCCTCGGCCAGAACATCTCCACGACCCGCGCCGTCGGCGTCGCCGCGGTCACCCTGCTGTCGGGCGCGGCCGTCGCGGCCTGCGGCTCGCTGGCGTTCGTGGGCCTGATCGTGCCCCACCTCGCCCGCTCGCTGTCGGGCACCGACCACCGGTGGCTGCTGCCGTTCTCGGGGCTGATCGGCGCGGCGCTGCTGCTGCTCGCCGACGTGATCGGCCGCGTGGTGGCCCCGCCGGGAGAGCTGGAGGTGGGCGTGGTGCTCGCGCTGCTCGGCGCGCCGTTCTTCGTCGCGCTCGTCAGGCGCAGGAAGCCCGTGCGACTGTGATGACCACTCTCTCCCTGCGCGTCGGCACCCTGTCCTGGCGGCTACGGCTGCGCGGCGTCGCCGTCTCCCTGATCGGCCTGGCCCTGATCGTCCTTCTCATGGCCATGAACATGCGCATCGGCGAGATCCCGATGACGCTTCCGGAAGTGATCTCCGGCACGTTCGACGTCAACAGCGCCGCCCACTTCGTCATCATGGAGCTGCGCCTGCCGCGCGCCCTCACCGGCGCCCTCGTCGGCGCGGCGCTCGCGCTGTCCGGCGCGATCATCCAGTCCATCGCGCGCAACCCGCTCGCCAGCCCCGAGATCCTCGGCGTCACCACCGGCGCCTCGGTCACGGTCGTGGCCGGCGTCGTGGCCGGCGGCAGCGTGTACGGCGGCGCCAGCGGCCTGCTGGCCACCGTCGGCATCCCCGCGCTGGCCCTGCTCGGCGCCCTGGTCGGCGCGGCCGTCGTGTACGGGCTGGCGTGGCGGCGCGGCCTGGACGGCTACCGGCTGGTCCTGGTCGGCATCGGCGTGGCCGCCGTGTTCACGAACATCAAGTTCTGGCTCCTGACCGTCGGCGACGTCAACGACACCGGCCGCGCCATGGTCTGGATCAGCGGCTCGCTCAACGGCCGCGGCTGGGAGCACGTGCTGCCCACCGCGCTGGCCCTGGCCGTGCTGGTGCCGCTGACCCTGCTCGGCACCCGCTCCCTCGACGCCCTGCGCTTCGGCGACGACACGGTGACGGCTCTCGGCGTCCGCACCAACCTGGCCCGCGCGCTGATGATCCTGGCGGCCGTGCTGCTGGCCGCCGTGGCCACCGCCTCCGCCGGCCCGATCGCGTTCGTGGCCCTGTCCTCGCCGCAGATCGCGCTCAGGATCACCCGCTCGGCCCAGCCGCCGCTGCTGTGCTCGGCGGTCGTGGGCGCCGTGCTCACCACCGCCGCCGACCTGATCGCCAGGACCGCGTTCTCCCCGCTGGAGCTGCCGGTCGGCATCGTCACGGCCGTGCTGGGCGCCCCTTACCTGATCCACCTGATCTGGAGGTCACGCAAATGAGGCTGCAGGCCGCCGGCGTCAAGCTCGGGTACGGCGAACGCCTGGTGGTCGACGGGCTCGACCTCGGCATCGAGGCGGGCACGGTGACCACGATCATCGGTCCGAACGGCTGCGGCAAGTCCACGCTGCTGCGCGCGCTCGGCCGCCTGCTCAAGCCGCAGCGCGGCGAGGTGCTGCTGGACGGCAAGCGCATCGACAAGATCCCCACCCGCGAGGTGGCCAAGATCCTCGGCGTGCTCCCCCAGGCGCCCAGCGCCCCCGAAGGGCTGACCGTGGCCGACCTGGTGGCCAGGGGCAGGCATCCGCACCAGACGTGGTACCGGCAGTGGTCCTCGGACGACGAGGGCGCCGTCGCGGCCGCCCTGGACATGACGGGCCTGGCCGACCTGGCGGAACGGCCGCTGGACGAGCTGTCGGGCGGGCAGCGGCAGCGGGCGTGGATCTCCATGGCCCTGGCCCAGGGCACCGACCTGCTGCTGCTCGACGAGCCGACCACGTTCCTGGACCTGGCGCACCAGGTGGAGGTGCTGGAGCTCGTACGGCACCTGCACCAGGAGGCGGGCCGCACGGTCGTCATGGTCCTGCACGACCTCAACCTGGCCGCCCGCTACGCCGACCGGCTGGTGGCCATGCGCGCCGGGCGGGTGGTCGCCGCGGGCACCCCGCACGAGGTGCTGACCGAGGACCTGCTGGGCGAGGTGTTCGAGCTGGACGCCAAGGTCATCGAGGACCCGGTGGCGGGGACGCCGCTCGTGGTCCCGATCCGGCCGCGTTCGCACCCCGCCGAATAGCGTCCGCCCGCCAGGTCACGCCTCTGCCAGCGCCCGCCCGATCTCCTCGTCGTCGGGAGCCAGCTCCGCGGCTCTGAGCAGGTCGTCCCTGGCCTTGTCCGCCAGCCCCGCGGCCCGGTAGACCACGGACCTGTTGAACAGCAGCTCGGCCGTCTCCGCCAGCTTCAGCGCGTGGGTCAGGTCGGCCAGCGCCGCGTCGTGGTCGCCGCCCTCGAAGGCCAGCTCGGCCCGGCCCGCCCAGGCCGCCACCAGCTCGGGGTCGGCCTCCAGCGCCCCGTCGAACGCGGTCCGCGCCTCCGGCCGCCGGCCCTCGGCCAGCTCCACCTGCCCGAGCACGCACAGCAGGTGGGGGTCGCGGGGCGTCAGCCCCAGCCCGCGCACCACGTCCTGCCTGGCACTCGCGTAGTCCCCCATGACCACGTCGATCCCGCTGCGGTTCACGTACGCGGGCGCGAACTCGGGGTCCAGCTCCAGCGTGTGGTCCAGGTCGGCGCGGGCCCCGTCGAGGTCGCCCGCCGCGAACCGGACCTCGGCCCGGTTGTAGTACGCCTCGGGGAAGGGCGGGCTGAGCCGCATGACCGCCTCGTAGTCGGCCAGCGCCTTCTCCGACCGGCCGAGCCGGTGCAGCAGGTTGCCGCGTTCGAGGTAGTAGTCGGGGTAGCCGGGATCGGCCTCGACGGCCCGCGTGTAGTCGGCCAGCGCCTCCTCCGTCCGGCCCGCCATGGCCAGCAGCTGCGCCCTGTTGGCGTGGAGCACGAGCCGGTGGATCGGGTGCTCGCCGGCCAGGTCCGTCTCCGCCAGGTCGATGGCCTGCCGCACGAGCTCCATGGCCGCCTCGGGACGGCCCCTGCGTACCTCGACCAGGGCCTTGCCGTTGAGGTCGAACCCGAGGTGGAAGGCCCGCTCGCGGCGGTCAGGCAGCAGCGACGTGATCGTGATCGCCTCGTTGATCCAGGCCAGGGCCTGCTCGGGGTCGCGCCGGGCGGGGTCGTGGTGGCGTACGAGGATCATGGCGGTCGCGTACGCGACGGTGGCGCGGTGCTTGGGGTCGGTGCTCACGCGCCTGGCCCGGTCGTAGAGCTCGCGGGCCTCGTCCTCGCGCTCGATGGCCTCCAGGGCGCCGGCGACGCGTTGCAGGAGGAGCTGCCAGCCCTCCGGGTCGTCCTCGTACGCCATCCCGCGCAGCACGGCCAGGCCCGACTCGGCCATGGCGTGGTGGAAGCCCTCGTCGCGGTAACGGTCGAAGTCGGCGCACAGCGGTCCGGCGCTCGGGGCCGGCGGGCCCTCGTCGATGCGCAGCAGCCCCGGGTCGAGCCTGCGCCGCAGCACGGCCACCAGCTCGGTGTCGGTGTGGTCGGCCGTGCCCAGGTTCGTCACGGTGAGCACCAGCGGGCCCGCGTCGCGCAGGTGGTCGCGGACGAACTCGGCCAGCCCGTTCGCGATCCTGAGGCTGCGCCGGGCGCCGGGCACGAGGATGCGCTGCCCTCGGGGCAGGCGGCCGGCCAGCGAGCTCCGGCGCTCGGGGACGGACCCGCGCAGCCGCGGCGCGGCGGCGCGGATCTCGATGTCGTGCGCGGCGACCAGCTCGGGCCGGCGCTCCAGCGCCCGGGGGACGAGGTGGCCGAGGAGCCCGGCCGCGAGAGTGTAGGGGCCGCCGATCCGGCGGTCGGCGTCAAGGGAGATCGTGTCCACGAAAGGCCTTTCCGTGCTGGCCGGCGCCCCACGAGACGCCGGCCGGGCGGCTCAGGCGCTGTGCCTCGGCGCGGCCGCGGCGGTCGGCTTCACGGTTCCTGGCCGGTGAACGACGATCTTCTTCATGGCGCCCCTTTGCGCGGAACGAGCGATCATTTGATGACCGCTACATGTCAGCACGGGACAGCCCTTCGAACAATTGTTTATCTGGTAATGGCTATTCCCCGGACAATTACCGCGCGCCCGAATCGTTTCGCATCACTCCCCCAGGATCGCGTCCACGAACACCTCGGGGTCGAACGGCGCCAGATCGTCGGGCCCCTCGCCGAGCCCCGCGAGCTTGACCGGCACCCCCAGCTCCCGCTGCACGGAGATCACGATGCCGCCCTTGGCGGTGCCGTCGAGCTTGGTCAGCGCGATGCCTGTGATGTTGACCACCTCGGCGAACACCTGGGCCTGGCGCATGCCGTTCTGGCCCGTGGTGGCGTCGAGGACGAGCAGGACCTCGTCGACCGTGGCCTTCTTCTCGATGACCCGCTTGACCTTGCCCAGCTCGTCCATGAGGCCGGTCTTGGTGTGGAGGCGGCCCGCGGTGTCGACGATGACCACGTCGACCTTCTCCTCGATCCCCCTGGCGACGGCGTCGAACGCCACGGAGGCCGGGTCGCCGCCCTCGGGGCCGCGCACGACGTCGGCGCCCACCCGCTCGCCCCAGGTCTGGAGCTGGTCGGCGGCGGCCGCGCGGAACGTGTCGGCCGCGCCGAGCACGACCTTCTTGCCGTCGCCGACGAGCGAACGGGCGAGCTTGCCGGTGGTGGTGGTCTTGCCGGTGCCGTTGACGCCCACGACGAGGGCCACCGCGGGCCGCTCGCCGTGCTTCTGGATGTGGAGCGTGCGGTCGAGGTCGGGGTTGACCTGGGCCAGCAGCTCCTCGCGCAGCAGGCCGCGCAGCTCCTCGGGGGTGCGGCTGCCCAGCACCTTGACCTTGGTGCGCAGGTCGTCGACGATCACGCGGGTCGGCGCGACGCCGACGTCGGCGGTGATCAGCTTCTCCTCGACCTCGTCCCACACGTCGTCGTCGAGGCGGTCGCGGGAGAGCAGCTCCAGCAGGCCGCGCCCGAGGGCGCTCTGCGAGCGCGCCAGCCGCGAGCGCAGCCGCACCATCCGGCCCGCGGACGGCGGCGGCACCTCGATCTCGGGCGTGACGACGGCCGGCTCGGCGGGCTTGACCGGTGGCGGCAGCGTGGTGGTCGCGCCCTCGCCCTCCTCGCCCGCCACTCCCGCGGGCCGCTCCTCCTGCTCGGGAAGCACGGGCTGCTCTGGCGGTTTGACCGGCGGGGCCGCCTTGCGACCCGGCTTGAAGTACAGCAGAAGACCGCCGGCCGCCAGCAGGGCGACGACGGCCACGATCACTATGACGCCGAGGTAACCATCCACAAGATGTCAGTTTTCCAGATCGACCGGCATGGTCATGCCCAAGGCACCACCGATCAGGCCCAACTCGCGCCCGCGGACCGGCTGTCCGGCGCGCCGCCACCGCTCGCTGAGCCGCGGTGTCAGGCGGGCTCGCGTTCGCGCAGCCGCTGGCTGACGACCTGCGTCACGCCGTCCCCGCGCATCGAGACGCCGTAGAGCGCGTCGGCGATCTCCATCGTGCGCTTGTTGTGGGTGATGACGATCAGCTGCGAGCTCTGCCGCAGCTCCTCGAACAGCGTCAGCAGCCGCTGCGTGTTGGTGTCGTCGAGCGCCGCCTCGACCTCGTCCATCACGTAGAACGGCGAGGGCCGCGCCTTGAAGATGGAGATCAGGAACGCCACGGCGGTCAGCGAGCGCTCCCCGCCCGACAGCAGCGACAGCCGCTTGACCTTCTTGCCCGGCGGCCGCGCCTCGACCTCGATGCCGGTGGTCAGCATGTCGGCCGGCTCGGTCAGCACCAGCCGGCCCTCGCCGCCCGGGAACACCCTGGTGAAGATCTGCTCGAACTCCCGGGCCACGTCCTCGTACGCCGAGGCGAACATCTGCTCCACCCGGTCGTCGACCTCCTTGACCACGGTCAGCAGGTCGCGCCTGGTCTTCTTGAGGTCCTCCAGCTGCGAGGTGAGGAACGCGTGCCGCTCCTCCAGCGCCGCGAACTCCTCCAGGGCGAGGGGGTTGACCTTGCCGAGCTGGTTCATCTGTCGCTCGGCGGCCCTGGCCCGCTTCTCCTGCTCCTCGCGCACGTACGGCACGGGCGGGTCGCCGGGCACCGGGACCTCGGGCCCGTACTCGGCGATCAGGGCCTCGATCTCGACCCCGAACTCCTCCAGCGCCCGCTGCTCCATCTGCTCCAGCCGCAGCCGCTGCTCGGTGCGGGCGACCTCGCTGCCGTGCACGCGGTTGACCAGCTTGTCCAGCTCCTGGCCGAGCTCGCGGACGCGCAGGCGCACCTGCTTGAGCTCGGCGTCGACGGCGACCCTGGCGAGGTCGGCCTCGTCGCGCTCCCTCGACGCGAGCCGGATGGAGGACTCGAGCTCCCTGAGCACCTGCTTGGCGCCCTTGCTGACGGCCTCGGCCACGGCGGCCTGCTGCCGGCGCCTGGCGCGCTGGGCGGCGGCCTGGGCGCGGTCCTGGCGCTCGCGCTGGGCGGCCCGGACGAGCCCGTCGGCGCGGCCCTCGATGCCCTTGACCCGCTCCTCGGCGGTGCGGACCTGGAGGCGGGTGTCCATCTCGCGCTGCCGGGCGGCCTCGCAGGCGCCGGCCAGGTCGTCGCGGAGGTCGGTGGTGGGCTCGGACTCCAGCTCCTGGGCGTATTCGGCCTCGGCCAGGCGGATCTCCAGCTCGGCCAGCTCCTCCAGCCCTTCGGCGCGGGCCTCCTCCGCCTTGGTGACGCTCACGGCCAGGCGCTCGGCCTCGTCGTGGGCGGCGGTGGCGGCGGCCTCGAGCTGGGCCAGCCGCTTGGCGGCGGCGGCGTTGCGCTGGTCGGCCTCCCGCTGGCGGCCCCTGACCTGGTCGAGGGCCCCCTGGGCGGCGCTCACGCCCGCCTGGGCGGTGGTGACGGCGGTCTGGGCCTCGTTGACCTTCGCCTGGGCGGCCTCCAACGCGGCCTGGGCCGCCTGCTCCTGCTCGACCGCCTGGTCGAGTGCGACGGCCGTCTCCTCCGCCCGGCTCTCGGCCTCCTCCAGGTCCCTGACGGCCTCGTCGAACGCGGCCCGCACCTGCAGCACGGAGGTGCCGCCCTCGGAGCCGCCGCTGGCCAGGTGCGTGCCCACCAGGTCGCCCGCCCTGGTGACCGCCCTGAGCCCGGGGTGGCGCTCGACGACCGCGCGGGCGGCTTCGAGGTCCGCCACGACCACGACGTCCGCGAGGACGTGGTCGAGGGCGGGCCGCAGGTGGTCGGGGACCGTGACGAGGTCGGCGGCCCACTGGCCGCCCTCGGGAGCCGCCGTACGGGCGCGCCGGGCCCTGTCCTCGTCCGCCCCCACCAGGAGGGTCGCCTGGCCCGAGCCCTGGGTGCGCAGCAGGTCGAGGGCCTCGACGGCGGTGTCGAGGGTCTTGACCGCGATGGCCTCGGCGATCGGGCCCAGCACGGCCGCCACCGCCGGCTCCGCGCCGGGCGTGACCTGCATCGAGGCGGCCAGCGGCCCCAGCACCCCGGCCAGGTCGGCCTCCAGCAGGGCCGCGCCGCCGTCGCCCTTGGCGAGCCCCAGCTCCAGGGCGTCCCGGCGAGCGATCAGCGCGGCCACGGACCGCTGGGCCTCCTGGTCGGCGGCGCGTGCGGTGGTCATCGCGGACTTGGCGGCCTGCAGGGCGGCACGGGGCGCGTCGAGGCCGGCCTTGGCCTCCTCGGCCGCCGCGCGGGCCTCGTCGGCGACCGCCTTGGCCTCCTCCACCAGCGCCTGCGCCGTGGCCAGCTCCTCGGCGAGCGCGGGATCGACCGCGGGCTCCTCCAGCCGCTGCGCCTCCAGGTCCTCCCTGGCCCGCCGCTCGCGCCCGGCCGCGTCGGCCACGGACTGCTGGAGCCGCCCGATCTCCTCCTCGGCGGCCCGCGTGCGGCTCCGTACGGAATCGACCTGGCCGCGCAGCTTGGCCAGCCCTTCGCGGCGGTCGGCGGCGGCCCGGGCGGCCAGGGCGAGGCGGTGCTCCTCGGCGCTCAGCTCGGCCTCGGCCTCGGCCCGCCGCTGGACGGCCTCCTCCAGCAGCTCCTGGGCCTGCTCCAGCTCGGCCCTGAGGATCAGCTCCCGCTCGCGCACCTCGGCGGCCTCGCGCTCGAGGTCCTCGGGGTCGCGGCCGCGGCGCTCGATGGCGGCGGCGTCGAGCGCGTGGCGGTGGCGCTCGGCGGCGAGCTGCGCCAGGCCGGTGATGCGCTCGCGCAGCGACGAGAGCCGGAAGTACGTCTCCTGCGCGGCGCTCAGCCGCGGCTGGGTCTCGGCCTCGGCCGTCTCCAGGGCCGCCTCGCGCTGCTGGCCTTCGGCCAGCTCGGCCTCCACTTGGTTGCGCCTGGTGGTGATCGCGGCCTCGTCGGCGGCCTCGCGCTCCAGCGTCGTACGCAGGATGCACACGTCGTCGGCCAGCAGCCGCAGCCGGGCGTCACGCAGGTCGGCCTGGATGACGGCGGCCTTGCGGGCGATCTCCGCCTGCCGGCCCAGCGGCTTGAGCTGGCGGCGCAGCTCGGTGGTGAGGTCCTGTACGCGGGTCAGGTTGGCCTGCATGGAGTCGAGCTTGCGCAGCGCTTTCTCCTTGCGCTTGCGGTGCTTGAGCACGCCCGCGGCCTCTTCGATGAACGCCCGCCGGTCCTCGGGGCCCGCGTGCAGGACGGCGTCGAGCTGGCCCTGGCCGACGATCACGTGCATCTCGCGGCCGATGCCGGAGTCGGACAGCAGCTCCTGGATGTCGAGCAGGCGGCAGGTGTCGCCGTTGATCGCGTATTCGCTCTGCCCCGACCGGAACATCAGCCGGCTGATCGTGACCTCGGTGTAGTCGATCGGCAGCGCGCCGTCGGAGTTGTCGATGGTCAGCGTCACCTCGGCGCGCCCGAGCGGCGGCCTGGAGGAGGTGCCGGCGAAGATGACGTCCTCCATCTTGCCGCCGCGCAGCGACTTGGCGCTGTGCTCGCCCATGACCCAGGCGAGGGCGTCGACGACGTTGGACTTTCCCGAGCCGTTGGGGCCGACGACGCAGGTGATGCCCGGCTCGAGACGCAGGGCGGTCGCCGAGGCGAAGGACTTGAAGCCGCGCAGGGTGAGGGTCTTCAAATACAAGCGCGGCCCCCTTCTGCCTGATGCGGACTCCGGAAAGCCTACTGGTCCTCACTGCCCGACGCGGGCCGGTGCCGTCCACGCCGGCCCGACCTGGGCAAAGGAAGCTTTCCGAAGATGCGCAAATAACAAGGGACGCCTCTTCGAGACGTCCCTGGGGTCTTGCGCTCCGATCACTCTCAGGTGAGTGCCGGCTCGCGCTCTTGCATGCGGCTTAGTGCCTCGTCGCGGGTTTGCGCCGCAAGAGCGTCATTGGTGGCCTGAAGTCGGATGAGTTCTGCCTCCAGATCCCGGATACGCTGCTGCAGGCGGCGCATCTCCGAGACCATCCGAGGGTCAGGACCGCCGACGTGGCCGAGTAGAGCCTTCGCCATGGTAAAGGGTCCTCCACGCTGAGTGACCAGACTGGTTCGCGCACTTCTATTCCGCGGGAGGGGTGCGCGTGGTACCTAACAAGAGTCGCACCGGCAGTGTGGGCGGTCAAGTCGAACGAACCGCTGAGCCCTACTGATGGGCACTCCCGACATACAACTATACCCTATTTGGGCGGTTTAACGGAAGCCGCTACCGCTCCACAAAGCCGCCCAAACTACCTCGGGGTTCACTCCAACGTTCCACTACTCCATCGACCCTGCCCGGCGTGTCGCAACCTCTGAGCAGCGCCAGCAGCTTGACGCACGCCTCGCGCGGGCCCTCCGCGACCACCTCCACCCGTCCATCCTCGGTGTTGCGCGCCCATCCCACGAGCCCCAGCTCCAGTGCGCGCGCACGGGTCCACCAGCGGAACCCCACTCCCTGGACTCTGCCCCGTACCCAGGCGGTCAGCCGTGAGTTGTCATTGTTTTCCGGCATTTCATCTCCCCTCAGGCCACCAGGGACTCCGCCCGGTGTGCGTGCCCCGCGGCCGCCTCCCCGAACGCCAGCACGGCGGCGGTCTCGGCCGCCTTCACCCAGGCCAGGCCCATGATCGACGGGCTCAGCCCGGCGACGGGGACGAAGCTCACGTCGGGCCGCCGGTGGTGGGCCGCCGTCGGCGTGCAGAACAGCATGCCACCCCGGTCGAGCGCCACCTGGGTCAGGCCCTCCTGGCTGGTCGCCACGGTGCCGGCGCGGGGAATCGGACGCCCGGAAGGGGTTACGGACGGTGCGATCAGTTCGCGGTAGGCACGCGGGGCGGGGCCGTCCAGGCCGATCAGGGGCACGTTCGCCAGCTCTTCCGCGGCGATGCCGGCGCGGGCGGCCAGCGGATGGCGGGTGGAGACGCCCAGCTGGTAGGAGACCTCGTTCAGCCCCTCGCCGCTCGCCAGGTCCGGCTCGTTCACCGGGAGTAGCGTGAACGTGAGATCCACCTGACCGGCCCGCAGCTTGCCGAAGGGGTCGGAGAGCGGGATCTCGACCAGCTCCACCTCGCACTCCGGATACCGGCGCTCGAAGGCCCGCACGCTGCCGGTGACGACCTCCGTGGGCGTGGCCAGGAAACCGACCCTGAGCCGGCCGGTCACCTCCCGGGCGGCCGCCTTGGCCCGGTGCACCGCGTTCGCCAGGCCGTCGTAGGAGGGGCGCAGGTCGGCCAGGAAGCGCTCGCCGAGGGGCGTGAGGCGCACCCTGCGGCTGGTTCGCTCGAAGAGCCTGCCGCCGATCCTGGTCTCCAGCGAGCGCATGAGCTGGCTCACCCTGCCGGGCGACAGATAGAGGCGCTCGGCCGTACGCGCGAAGTGCAGCTCCTCGCTGAGCACCACGAAGCACTCCAGTTCCCTGAACTCCATCCCCATCACCCCGGATCGCTTAGCCTGCCTAAACCAAGCCTTCGGACTTCGTCATTGTTCCCGCCCGCCGCCGGACCCGAGGCTGAGGGGCATGACCATCACTGATGTCTCCCCCGCCACCCGGGCGCGCTGGCTCGCCGTGTCGTCGGTGGCGGTGGGCACCTTCACCGTCGTGACCAGCGAGATGCTGCCCGTCGGCCTGCTGACCTCGATCGCCGCCACCCTTGAGGTGTCCGACGGGACGGCCGGGCTGATGATGTCGGCCCCCGGTCTGGTGGCCGCCGTGTCCGCGCCGGTGCTGGCGCTCACCGCCCGCCGGCTCGACCGGCGGGCCATCCTGATCGGGCTGATGGCGCTGCTGGCGGTGGCCAACCTGGTGGGCGCGTTCGCGACCGGCTATCCCGTCATCCTGGCCGCCCGGGTGCTGACCGGCGTGAGCATCGGCGGGTTCTGGGCGTTCGCGGCCGGCCTCGGGACGCGGCTGGTGCCGGAACGGTCCGTCGGGCGGGCCACGTCGATCATCCTGTCCGGGGTGTCCGTGGCGTCGGTGCTGGGGGTGCCCGCGGCGACGTTCGTGTCGTCGTTCGCGGGTTGGCGCAGCGCGTTCGCCGCGATGGGGGTGGTGGCGCTGGCCCTGGCCGCCGTCCTGTACGCGACCCTGCCGCCCCTTCCGGGCCAGGCCCCTGCCCAGACCCCGGGATCCCGGCGCGGATGGCTCTCCGGGCCGCTCAAGACCGTCCTCGTCATGACCGTGCTCGTCGTGTCCGGCCACTTCGCGGCCTACACCTACGTCCGGCCGTTCCTGGAGCAGGTCTCGCACGCCGGCCCCGCGCTCGTCAGCACGATCCTGCTCATGTACGGCGCCGCGGGCGTGGCGGGCAACTTCGCCGCCGGCGCGTGGGCGGCCAGGAACCCCAAGCCGGTCCTGATCGCTCTGGCCGCCCTCATCGCGCTCGCCACGGCGGCCCTGGCCTCGATCGGCCTGCCGCTGGTCGTGCTGCTGGTGTGGGGCTTCGGCTACGGAGGCGTCGGGGTGACCCTGCAGCTGTGGATCATGCGCTCGGGCGGCGGGGAGCTCGGCACGGCGCTCTTCGTCGGCGCCTTCAACGTCTCCATCGCGCTCGGCGCGTTCGCCGGCGGCCGGGTCGTGGACGGGGTCTCGATCTCCGCGGTGATGTGGCTGGGCTCCGGGCTCGCCGTGCTCACCGCGGTCGTCGCTGGCATCTGGGGCAGAAGTAGGACGAGCGGTTCATGAACGGCTCGCGCCTGATCGCGGTGCCGCAGCGGGAGCAGGGCAGGTCGCGCCGGCCGTACGCCTCCAGCGAGCGCTCGAAGTAGCCGCTCTCGCCGTTGACGTTGACGTACAGGCTGTCGAACGAGGTGCCGCCCTGCTCCAGCGCGGAGGACATGACGGCGCGGACCCCGGCCAGCAGCTCGGCGACCTTGGGACGCGTGAGCGTCTGTGTCTGCCGGGCCCAGTGCAGGCGGGCGATCCACAGGGCCTCGTCGGCGTAGATGTTGCCGACGCCGCTGATCAGCGACTGGTCGAGCAGCGCCCGCTTGATCTCCGTGCGCCTGGCCCTGAGCCTGCGGGCGAACTCCGCGTCGTCGAACACCGGCTCGAACGGGTCGGGGGCGATGTGGGCGATCGGCTCGGGGACGCCCTCGGCCAGGCCGGTCAGCATGACGTGACCGAACGTCCGCTGGTCGACGAAGCGCAGGTCGGGGCCGCCGTCCTCGAAGCGGAGGCGTACCCGAAGGTGCTTCTCCGGCGGCGAGTCGGGCTCGACGACCAGCAGCTGGCCGCTCATCCCCAGGTGGGCCAGGAGGGCCTCCTCGGCGCCCGACATCGGGAGCCACAGGTATTTGCCGCGCCGCTCGGCGGACAGCACCGTGCGGCCCTTGAGGCGCGCGGTGAACTCGTCGGCCCCGGGCGCGTGCCGCCTGATGGCGCGGGGATGCAGCACCTCCGCCGCGGCGATCTCGCGCCCGGTGACCCACTGCGCGAGGCCGCGCCTGACGACCTCGACCTCCGGTAGCTCAGGCACCTCTGACCCTTTCGTGTGGCTCGCGCCGGGCGGCCGTTCAGCCCGCGGGCTGGCTCTCGCGCTGCTCCCGCCGGGCCCTGATCCGGGTCCAGGCCGCCTCGGCCGCCTGCTGCTCGGCCTCCTTCTTGCTGCGCCCGGTGCCCGAACCGTACGACTCGCCGCCCACCCGCACCATGGCCGTGAACGACTTGGCGTGGTCGGGGCCGCTCTCCTCGACGTGGTATTCGGGCACGCCGAGCGCCTCGGAGGCGGTCAGCTCCTGCAGGGAGGTCTTCCAGTCGAGCCCGGCGCCGAGCGAGGCCGAGCGGACGATCAGCGGGTCGAACAGCAGGTGCACCACCCGGAACGCCTCGTCGAGCCCCTTGTCGACGTAGACCGCGCCGATCAGCGCCTCGAGGGTGTCGGCCAGGATGGAGGACTTGTCGCGCCCGCCGGTGCCCTCCTCGCCCCTGCCGAGCCGCAGGAACCGGCCCAGGCCCAGGTTGCGGGCCACGTCGGCCAGCGCGCGCATGTTGACCACCGCGGCACGCAGCTTCGCCAGCTGGCCCTCGGGCAGGTCGGGGTGGTTGCGGTAGAGGGTGTCGGTGACCACCAGGCCCAGCACCGAGTCGCCCAGGAACTCCAGGCGCTCGTTGGTGGGCAGGCCGCCGTTCTCGTACGCGTAGGAGCGGTGCGTCAGCGCCCGCTCCAGGATGTCGGGGTCGAGGCCGACCGCCAGGACCCGCTCCAACTCGTCTCGGGCGACCTCTACGGCCACCGGCTTAGGACCTGTGCCCACGTGCTTTCCTCCTCGGACATCTTCGCAATGGTGCGCGACTGCGGAAGATGCCCGAAAACGTGGTGGGCGTCGGGGTAACGGTGTAGCCCCGGCGTCCACCACGGCCGCGGGCGAACCGCCGCCGCACGCATCTGAGACGGTAACGCCGACCGAGGCACCATCGCACCCGGTCGGCATCACGTCAACTGCTGACGGATCAGGCGGACGGCTCGATGACCTGACGCCGGTTGTAGGTGCCGCAGGTGGGGCACGCAATGTGCGGCTGCTTGGGCGAACGGCACTGCGGGCAGCTCACCAGGGCGACAGCAGTCGTCTTCCACTGGGAGCGACGGTGGCGGGTGTTACTCCGCGACATCTTTCGCTTCGGGACGGCCACGTCACTTCTCCTGATCGTTATCTTTGTCGGTAATCAGACCTTGCAACGACGCCCAGCGGGCATCGATCTTCTCGTGCCGGTGATCCTCGCCGGCCTCGGCCAGCTTGATCCCGCACTCCGTGCAGAGCCCTTCGCAGTCCTCACGGCAGACGGGGCTCAACGGCAGTGCGAGCACCACCGCGTCACGGAACGTCGGCTCGAGGTCGAGCAGCTCGCCGTCGAGCAGCGAATCCTCCTCCGAGGCGTCCTCGTCGGAGTAGAAGAACAGCTCCTGCAGGTCGACCTCGAGGTCCGAGGCGACGGGGTCGAGACAGCGAGCGCACTCCCCGGCGAGCGGGGCCTGCGCCGTGCCCGACACGAGCACGCCTTCCATCACTGCTTCGAGCCGGAGGTCCAGCTCGACTTCGGCGTCTTTGGGGACACCGATCATGTCGACGCCGAGATCCGCCGGTGCCGGGAGGGTCAGAGTCATCCGCCGCATCGTGCCCGGCCGCTTTCCCAGGTCATGAGTGGAGATCACCCACGGGGAGCGGGGGTCGAGGTGCTGAGTCATCCTGCTCTCGCTAGGCATGGCGAGACGATCGCCGTCGTACAAGGCCGAAATGAAAGGATAGCAGGTCGCGCTCAGCCCCTGAGCCGCTCGATGAGGAGCTTGTGCACGAGATCGGGTACGAGGCCCGAGACGTCGCCACCATACCTGGCGATCTCCTTCACCCTGCTGGAGGACAGGAACGAGTATTCGGGGTTGGTCGGCATGAACAGCGTCTCGACCCCCGACAGGCGGTAGTTGAGCTGCGCCATCTGCAACTCGTAGTCGAAGTCGCTGACCACCCTGATGCCTTTGACGATGGCGGGGATGTCGTTCTGCCTGCAGAAGTCGACCAGCAGCCCGTGGAATTTCCGCACCTTGACGTTCGGATATTCCTTGGTCACGGTCTGCAGGATCTCAATTCGTTCGTCCACCGTGAACAGGCTGCTTTTCTCGACGTTGATCAGGACTGCCACGGTCACCTCGTCATAGAGCCGGGCGGACCGGCCGATGATGTCGAGGTGGCCATTCGTGATGGGGTCGAACGACCCCGGGCAGACTACGCGGCGCAAGACGCCTCCCAGGTCTACGGGTTCCCGGCGGCGCGACCGTACCAAACGGACGCTTCGCCATAACGACGGACCCTCTCCTCAACGTAGCCTTCCGGCCACATCAGTGCCTTTCCCCTGCTTTCCCTCTCGAATGCCACCAACGCCTCATCCAGCAGCCAGCCGTTGTCGCGCAGCGACTCCAGCGTCCGCTGGACCTCCTCGTCGGACACGGCGTAGGGCGGGTCGGCGAAGACGATGTCGTACGGCTCGGCGGGGGGCTTGGCGAGCACGCGCTCGACCTTGTCCGCGATCACCGTGGCGCCGTCGAGACCGAGTGACCGGACGTTCTCCTTGATCGTCCTGACGGCCTTGGGGTCGGACTCCACCAGGACGGCCTCCTTGGCGCCCCTGGACAGCGCCTCCAGGCCGATCGCCCCGGACCCGGCGTACAGGTCGAGCAGGCGGGCGCCGGTGAGGCCGTACAGGGAGTCGAGCGTCAAGAAGATGCCTTCTCTGGCCCTGTCGCTGGTCGGTCTCGTCCCCCGCCCCGACGGCACCGCCAACCGCCTGCCACCCGCGCTGCCTGCGATGATCCGCGTCATGTGACCCATTGTTCCGCATGTTCGCGCAGGTCAAGAGTGGACAAGTGTCTGCCTCGAGTGCGCAAGGGTGATTCACATCGGCGAGACGGGCCCGCATGATGAGTTCTGCGGCCTTCAAGGTGACCCACATGAAGGCCGACCGGCGTGATCGTGAGCCCTTCCGCACGCCGGTTCCCTCGGCACCTGACCCGAGGGTGGGCCCAGCCGGGGACGGCATTCGGGGGGAGGCCGTCCCCGCGGCTGGGCCTTTCAACTGCGCCGTGGCTACCCACCGCGCCCCCGCCCCCGCCCCAGGCATCGCGTCGAGCACCACCATGCCACCCCGCCGCACGCATTGCGCCGAGCACCGCCACACGCCACCCCGCCGCACCGGCGCCCGAAACCCCCAGCGCGCCCACCGGACGACTGCAAGCACCGCACCGACGCCGCACGGACCGCGTAGGCGAAGCACCCCACACCGCTCACGGCCCCCGGCCCCCGGCCCCACCCCGCCGCACCGATGTCCGAAATCCCCCTGCGCCACCGGACGGCCGAAATGCGCCTGGCGCCGCACGCCGCGGACGGCCGTAACCCCCACCAGCCCCGGATGGCCGTAACCGCCGCACGCTGCTCCCCGGGCCGGTGCGTCAGGCCGGCCCCACAAGCGGGGTCAGGTCTTCTCCAAGTACTCCGCGCGTTCATCCGCCAGCAGCCGGGCGATCTCCGCCCGCAACCCCTCGTACGACGTCAGGTCCGGATCCTCCTCCAGAAGGGCGGCCGCCTCGTCGCGGGCCGTGGCGATCACGTCCTCGTCCCGCAGGAGCTGCAGCAGCTTGAGCGACGACCGCTTGCCCGACTGCGCCGCCCCCAGGACGTCGCCCTCCCGCCGTTGCTCCAGGTCCACGCGCGACAGCTCGAAGCCGTCCAGGGTGGTCGCCACCGCGTCGAGGCGGGCGCGGGCGGGGGTGCCCTCGGAGAAGTCGGAGACCAGGAGGCACAGCCCGGGGAGGCCGCCGCGGCCGACGCGGCCGCGGAGCTGGTGGAGCTGGGAGACGCCGAAGCGGTCGGCGTCCATGATGATCATGACGGAGGAGTTGGGGACGTCGACCCCGACCTCGATGACCGTGGTGGCCACCAGGACGTCGAGCTCGCCCCGCGTGAAGGAGCGCATGATCGCGTCCTTCTCCTCCGGCGGGAGCTTGCCGTGGAGCGTGCCGACCCGCAGGTCGTGGAAGGGGCCGCTCTTCAGGAGCTCGGCCACGTCGAGGACCGCCAGCGGCGGGCGGCGGTCGTCGCCGGCCGCCGCGGCCGCCAGGTCGCCCTCGTCGCCTTCCAGGTCGCCGATGCGCGGGCACACGATGTACGCCTGCCGCCCCAGCGCCACCTCCTCCCGCACCCGCTGCCAGGTGCGTTCGAGGTAGTGGGGCTTCTCGGCGGCCGGGACGACGTGCGTGGTGATGGGGGCGCGGCCCGCCGGGAGCTGGGACAGCGTCGAGACCTCCAGGTCGCCGAAGACGGTCATGGCGACCGTGCGCGGGATCGGGGTGGCCGTCATGACCAGGACGTGCGGCCGGCCGCCGGCGGCCTTCTCGCGCAGGGCGTCGCGCTGCTCCACCCCGAACCGGTGCTGCTCGTCCACCACGACCAGCCCCAGGTCGGCGAACTGCACGTGCTCCTGCAGCAGCGCGTGCGTGCCCACGACGATCCCGGCCGTGCCCGAGGCGGCGTCCAGCAGGGCCGCGCGGCGGGCGGCGGCGCCCATGGAGCCGGTCAGCAGCGTGACCGACGTGCCCCCGAACATGCCCCCCTGCGCCAGATCCCCGAGCATGCCGGTGATCGAGCGATGGTGCTGCTGGGCCAGCACCTCCGTGGGGGCCAGCAGCGCCGCCTGGCCGCCCGCGTCGACCACCTGGAGCATCGCCCGCAGCGCCACCACCGTCTTGCCCGCGCCGACCTCGCCCTGCAGCAGCCGGTGCATCGGGTGCTCGAGCGCGAGGTCGGCGGCGATCTCCTCGCCGACCTGCGCCTGCCCCTCCGTCAGCGAGAACGGCAGCCGCGCGTCGAAGTCGGCCAGCAGTCCGTCGTCGCGCCTTGGCCGGGCCTTGGCGGGCAGCGCGGTGGCGGCCCGGCGCCGCTGCAGCAGCACGGCCTGAAGCACGAACGCCTCGTCGAACTTCAGCCGCTTGCGCGCCCGCCCCACCTCGGCGAAGTCCTTCGGCCGGTGGATGCCCACCAGCGCCTCGCCCAGATCCTGCAGCCCGTGGCGGGCCCGCAGCTCGGCGGGCAGTGGGTCGTCGAGCGGGCCCAGCGTGTCGAGCACGACGCCGACCGCCCGCCGGATCGCCCACGGCGTGACGTCCTTGCCCGCCGGATAGATCGGCACCGGCGCCGCCGCGAACTCCTCCGCGCTCGCCTCGCCCTCCTCGAACAGCTCGAACTCCGGGTGCGCGAGCTGCCAGCGCGGCTTAGCCCGCGCCCCGAACAGCCCCACCTTGCCCGCGAACATGCCCCGCTGCCCGGGCTTGAGCCGCGACTCGGCCACGTGGGAGCCCTTGCCGAAGAACGACAGGTAGAGCTTGCTGCCGTTGCCGTCGACGACCTCGACCTCCAGCCAGGTGCCGCCGCGGTTGCGCATGGGCTTGCGCATGAGCCGGGTCACCTCGCCGACCACGGTGACGTGCTCGTCGACCTCGAGCGCGTCGAGCGTGGTCAGCTCGCCGCGCTCGGCGTAGCGCCGGGGATAGTGGCGCAGCAGGTCGCCGACCGTCTCCAGGTCGAGCACGCTGTGCAGCAACTTGGCGGTCTTCGGGTCGAGCGCCTTCGTCAGAGGCTCGTCGAAACGGCTCACGGCATTAAGTTCTACCGCGTCGGCCCGACAGGAATCCCGTCCATCGGCCTCACTCCACGCCGATCAGGAGCGGATAGCCGCCCTGCTCGCCGTCGTACACGACCAGATCCACGTCGGGCCGCGTGCCGCGCAGCTGCTCCGCCAGCCGCGCGGCGAGCCCCGGCGGCGCCTGCGCGCCCGTGACCAGGGTCACCAGCTCGCCGCCGCCGGCCACCATCCGGTCCACGACCATGGTGGCCACGCGGTCGAGGGAGCCGCCGATCACGGCGACGTCCCCGTCGATCATGCCGAGCACGTCTCCGGGACGGCACAGCCCCGCGCTCGTCATCGCCTCCCGGTCCGCCACCGTCACGTGCCCGTAGCGCGTGTGCCCCGCGGCGTCCGTCATCGCCACCACGTCGTCGTCGAAGCGGCGCAGCGGATCGTGTACGGCCAGCGCCGCCAGCCCCTGCACGGTCGCCTTCGTCGGCAGCACGCTGACCACGGCCCCGTCCTCGCGGGCGATCTCCGCGGCCGCGGCGGCGACCGACCTGACGCCCTCGTCGTTCGGCAGGACCGCGACCTCGCTGCCCGCCTGCCTGATCGCGGCCAGCATGGCGGGCAGGGTGGGCCGGGTGCCGGGCTCGCGGCGTACCACGACCGCGCCGCACTCCTCGAACAGCGCCGCGATCCCGTCCCCCGCGGCCACCGCCACCACGCCCCGGCCGGCGCTGCCGCGGTGGGTGCGTTCGGCCAGGTACGTGATCCTGATCCGGTGCGGCCGCCCGGCCCGCAGCCCGGCCTCGACGGCGGGACCGGCCTCGGCCACGTGGACGTGCACGTTCCACAGCCCGCCGCCTCCGACCACGACCAGCGAGTCGCCCATGGCGTCGAGCTCCTCGCGCAGCGCGGCCACCGCGTCGTCCTCGGCGTCCAGCAGGTACATCACCTCGTACCCCGCCCCCACCTCGGCCATCGGCGTGACCCGCGAGGTCGGCGCGGGCACGTCGTAGCGATCGCTGTAGGAGCCGGTGATCACGGAGGCCAGGGTCTCCAGCACGATCGCCGCGCCCGCGCCGCCCGCGTCCACCACGCCGCTGCGGGCCAGCACGTCCAGCTGGGACGGCGTACGGCGCAGCGCGGCGCGGGCCTCACCCGCCGCCTGCCGCGCCACCTCCCGCAGATCGCCCGAGTCCACGTCCTGTACGGCTCGCGCGGCGGACTCCAGCACGCTCAGCACCGTGCCCTCCACCGGCCTGGCCACCGCCTCCCTGGCCAGCACGGCGGCCCTGAGCAGCCCGGCCCGCAGGTCGGAGCCGTCCTTCAGCACCTCGGCGAGGCCGCGTAACGCCTGGCTGACGATCACGCCCGAGTTGCCGCGGGCCCCGACGAGCGCGCCGTACGAGAGCGTCTGCCACACCACGGCCGCGTCCACGTCGTCGGGCAGCGACTCGACGGCCTCGGCCGCGGACAGCATGGTCAGGTGCAGGTTGGTGCCGGTGTCGCCGTCGGCCACGGGGAACACGTTCAGCGCGTCGATCTCGGTCCTGGCCCTGCCGAGCGTGTCGGCGGCCAGGCGGGCCCAGCGGCGCACCGCGGGCGGGTCGAGGATCTTCATCTGCACCCTCCCGGCTCCCGGCGTGGCCCGAATGCGCTACGGTTGTCGATGGAGAATATCGCCGCCGGACCACCGGTCCAGCGTTCCAGTTCGCGCCCATCGGTGTGGATCGGATATTCTCGTCTGGCTGGCCGGTTGTCCCGGCATGCCCTCCGCCCGGAAAGCATCAGCGGACAGGGCTACATCGACTGTTTTAAGGAGCGAACCGTGGCTTCCGTCTGCGATGTCTGCCGCAAGGGCCCGACCTTCGGCAACAACGTGTCCCACTCCCACCGCCGTACCCGTCGTCGTTGGAACCCCAACATCCAGACGGTCCGCGCGGTCGTCGGCGGCACGCCTAAGAAGCTCAATGTGTGCACCTCGTGCATCAAGGCGGGCAAGGTCACCCGCTAGTCCACACTTTCGCGCAAGCCCGTAGCTCCCGAGGGAGCCGCGGGCTTGTGTGTTTTCCTCCCTGAGGTCAGCGCCAGCGCCAGGCGTGGTCCACCGGGCCGATGCCGCTTCCCAGGGGGAAGCCGCGCGCGATCGCGCCCGTCACGTACTCCTTGGCCTTCCCCACCGCCTCCGGCACGTCGTCGCCCAGCGCGAGCCGGGAGGCGATGGCCGAGGCCAGCGTGCAGCCCGTGCCGTGGGTGTGGCGGTTGTCGAGGCGCTCGGCGGCGAAGCGGTATTCGTCCGTGCCGTCCGTGAGCAGGTCCACCGGCGCGCCCGGCAGATGGCCGCCCTTGATCAGCGCCCATCTGGGACCGAGCTCCAGAACGGCCTCGGCCGCCGTCCGCAGCCCGCCCTCGTCCTCCACCTTGACGGAGGTGAGCTGCTCCACCTCCCACAGGTTCGGCGTCACCACGGTGGCCACGGGCAGCAGCCGCGTCCGCAGCGTGTCGACGGCCTCGGGCGCGAGCAGCGGGTCGCCGTGCTTCGACACGCCCACGGGGTCCACGATCACCGGCGCGGCGTACGAGCCGAGCGCCTCGGCCACGACCTCGACCAGCGCCGGGGAGGCCAGCATGCCGGTCTTGACCGCCTGGGCGCCGATGTCGCCCAGGACGGAGTCGAGCTGCGCGCGTACGGCCTCGGGCGGCAGCTCCCAGTAGCCCTGGACGCCCAGGGAGTTCTGGGCCGTCACCGCGGCGATGACGCTCATGCCGTGGACGCCCATGGCCAGCATGGTCTTCAGGTCGGCCTGGATGCCCGCGCCGCCGCCGGAGTCGGAGCCGGCGACGGTCAGCACGCGTGGAGGGGTCGAAACCGTCATGTCCCCCATCCAACCACTCAGCTGATGGCGCAGTCCCCGCTGACCATTCCGCAGTTGGCGGCCTTCTGGCCCTTGCCCGTGGCGGTGAACGAGACCTTCACCGAGTCACCGGCCGGCAGCGACGCCGACAGATCGAGGATCAGCAGATCGCCGTCCTGCGTCCATTGGGCGCCGGTCACGGTCATGACCTCGCCCTCGACCGGGACGGAGACGGTCGGGTTCTCCAGCGTCTCCTGGGAGGAGTTCGAGAGCGTCATGTCGGCCTGGTAGCTGAGCAGGCGCTGCTTGATGGTCTGCCGGATGTTCATGGCGCCGCTCTGGCCGCTGGACCCGAACGTGTTCGTGGCGGACGGGATCGGGGTGCTGCCGCCGCTGGTCGTCCCGCTGCCGGTGTCGGAGTCGTCCAGCGTCGAGGGCTCCTCGGTCGGCGTCTCGGAGGCGAGCTCCTCGACGGGCGGCGTCGGCTCCTTCGTCGGCTTCGTGGACGTCTTCACCCTGGTCTTGGTGGGCGTCGGCGTCGCGGAGGCGGTGCGGCGGGGAGGCGTACGGGCGCTGTACGAGGCCGTCGGCGACGGGGTCTGGGACGGCTTCGGCTCGTCCGCCGACTCCTCCTCGGACGGCTCCTCCTCCGGCGTGGTCTCCTCCTCGGTCGGTTTGGAGGCCGCGGGACCGGGCTGGTTGTTCGTCGCCTGGACGGCGGCGCAGGTCGCGCCCGCGCACTTGTCGGGCGTGCCCGACGAGCTCATGAACTTGACGCCCGCCACGGTGCCACCGAGCACGACGGCGACCGCCGCGACCGACAGCAGCGCGACCCGGCCCTTACCGCCACCCGACGACGGGGGCGGGGTGAGCACGTCGTCGCCGCCGCGTCCGCCCTTACGGCGCCCGCGGCGGCCCTTGGGCTCCTCCGGCTCGTCAGGGCCGGGACCGGCCGCCCAGTCGGAGGCGAGGAAGCCGGTCTCGGCGTTCGCCCAGGCGGGCGCCTGCACGGCCGTGGGCTCCCCGGCGACCTTGACGTCCCCGGGCTCGGGCGGTCCGGACGACATGGGCACCGCGCCGGTACGGTCGCCGGGCCCGTCGAACGGCCCCTCGAACGGCCCGGGCCGTTCGCCGGGAGGTGGTCCGCCGAAGGCGCCACCGGGCACGTCGGGGCCGTCGAAGAAGGCCGTACGCTCCATGGGCCCGTCAAAGGGACCAGGCGTCTCGAACGGGCCTCGACCGCCGGCCGGGCCCGGACCCGGACCTCCAGGGCCGGGCGGAGCGTCCGGGCCGCCGAAGAAGGCCGTACGCTCGGCGGGCCCCTCCGCGGGAGCCGCCGCGTCGAAAGGGCCCCGCCCGGCGGGCGCGCCCGGGGGGCCGTCGAAGAAGGCAGTGCGTTCCATCGCCCCGTCGAAGGGGCCGGGACGGTCGGCGTCAAAAGGGCGGTCGCCCGGCTGGCCCCACTCCGGCGGCCGGGCGAAGGCGCCCGTCGTCTCGAACGGCCCGGCCTCCTCCCCAGGACCCGGCTGCGGGAAGCCACGCACGGGGTCGTTGGCCGGGGGGAAGCCGCCGTCGGAGTTGTCGGGCAGCGCGAAGGCACCGGTGGTCTCGAACGGCTCGGACTGCGGCCCGCGCGGAGGCGGTCCGTCAGTGCGCCGAGGCATGGGGGCCCACTGGCCCGTCACCTCGGGTGCGTCCGGCAGCGAAGGCCAGCCCGGCGGCTCGGCCTGCTCGTCAGGACCCCAGAATGCGCTGTTGTTCCCCCGTTCATCCCCGTCGTCGGATCCACCTGTGCCGTGGCGGCCCATGGCTGCCCTTTCTCGCGGTTACAGTGGCCGCCAATCTTCATAACACCTTTGCGACACCCTTGTCACAGCAATCCCCGTAGTCCCACCACAAATCCGGAAAATGTCACTTAAATCGGGACAAGTCATTACCGAAAGTGATCCCAGCCGCGGCGGCCGATCTCGCGCCCGTGCACCAGCACGCCTTCGCCCTCGACCACCCGGCCCACGACCTGCCACGACGGCGGCAACCGTACCTCTGAAGGGAAGACCGCGGCGAGCGCGTGATCCTCACCACCCGTGAGCACCCACTCCAGCGGATCGACCCCGAGCTCCTTGGCCGCGACCGAAACCGGCTCCCCCACGGCGAAGGCCCGCGGATCCAGCTCGATCCGCACGCCACTGGCCTCGGCGACGTGGCCGAGGTCCTGCAGCAGCCCGTCGCTGACGTCCAGCATCGCGCTCGCGCCCAGCTCGGCCGCCCCCGGCCCCATCGCGTACGGCGGCCCGGGCCGCCGATGCGCGACCACGACCTCCTCCAGGACGGGGTTCTCCGGCACTCCCGCCTCCAGCAGCGCCCACCCGGCGGCGGCGTACCCCAGCCGCCCGGCCACCGCCACCACCTGCCCGGGCCGGGCGCCCGAGCGCGTCACGGGAGCCCGCCCGCCCAGGTCGCCCAGCGCGGTCACCCCGATGACCACCAGGTCGCACCGCGTGATGTCGCCCCCGGCCACGCTCGCCCCGACCACCGCGCACTCGTCGCGGAACCCGTCGGTCAGCCCGTCGAGCCACTCCAGCGGCAGGTCGGCGGGCACGCCCAGCCCGACCACGAGGGAGGTCGGCACGGCGCCCATGGCGGCCACGTCGGCGAGGTTCTGGGCGGCGGCCTTACGTCCCACGTCGTAACCGCTGGACCAATCCCGCCGAAAATGTCTACCCTCGATCAGCAAATCCGTTGAGACCACGACCCGGCCGTCGGGCGCGCCGACCACGGCGGCGTCGTCTCCCGGGCCGAGCATTACCGCCGCACCCTGGGGCAGACGTCCGGTAATCCGATTTATCACTCCGAATTCGCCGAGATCTCCGACTGTGATGACGCACCTCCTGACGCACACAGGGTACGGTGGCCCTTCGGCGTGATCCAATCGCCCGGGAGGACGTGATGGTGCAGGCCTACATCCTTATCCAGACCGAGGTCGGCAAGGCCGCTGCCGTGGCTCGCGAGATTTCCGGGATTCCCGGGGTCACTCAGGCGGAAGACGTGACGGGGCCCTACGACGTGATCGTGCGCGCGGAGGCCAACAACGTCGACGAGCTGGGCAAGCTCGTCGTGGCCCAGATTCAGGCGGTGGAAGGGATCACACGTACTCTTACGTGTCCGATCGTCCACATTTGAAGGTAGTCGTCGCATGCGTGCCGCCGCCGCCCTGCTCGTTCTCCTCGCGCTCGCCGGTTGCGGCGGCACCGTACAGGTCGATCCGCCCTCGCCGACGGGGGAGGCCGTGACGGCCTGCGGCAAGCTGGCGACGCTGCTGCCCCAGACGCTCGACGGCGACCGGCGTGGCACGTCCACGCCCGAGTCTCCGTACGTGGCCGTCTGGGGCGACGGGGCCATCGCGCTGCGCTGCGGCGTGCCCAGGCCGGCCAGGATGGCGCCCACCGACCAGCTCCAGGAGATCGGCGGGGTGGGCTGGTTCGCCGATCCCGACAGGCCCACGTTGTTCACCGCGGTCACGGACGCGGCCTACGTGGAGGTCACGGTCGGCGGCGAGCACGTGGCCGCCGAGGTGCTCGCCGACCTGTCGAAGCCGATCTCCCAGGTCTCGCCGCCGTCCCGGTGATCGCGCGGTCTCAACGCAGGCCCGCCGAGCGCGACAGCGCGAGCTGGATGAGCCGGTCGACCAGCGCCGGGTAGTCCAGCCCCGAGGCGGCCCAGAGCTGCGGCGCCACCGACAGCGACGTGAACCCGGGCATCGTGTTGATCTCGTTGAAGACCAGCCGGCCCTCGGGGGTGTAGAAGAAGTCGACCCGCGCGAGCCCCTCGCAGTCGAGCGCCTCGAACGCGCGCACAGCCATGGCGCGCAGCTGCTCGGCCGTCTCCTCGGGCAGGTCGGCGGGCACGGTGAGCGACATCTGGTCCGGGTAGTACTTCGCCTCGAAGTCGAAGAACTCCTGCCCGCCCTCGACCTTCACCTCGCCGGGCCGCGACGCGACCGCGGGCTCGTCGCCGAGCGACTCCAGCACCGCGCACTCGATCTCGCGGCCCACGATGGCGGCCTCGATGAGCACCTTGGGGTCGTGCTGCCTGGCGAACTCCACGGCCGCCTCCAGCTCGCCCAGGTCGTTGGCCTTGGAGATGCCCTGCGAGGACCCGGCCCTGGCGGGCTTGACGAACACCGGCCAGCCGAGCCCCTCCGCCTCCTTCAGCACGCGGTCGCGGTCGAGCCGCCAGTCGCGGTCGCGTACGACGACGTGGCGGCCGATCGGCAGCCCGGCGGCGGCCATCACGGTCTTCATGTGGGCCTTGTCCATGCCGACCGCGCTGGCCAGCACGCCCGAGCCGACGTAGCGCACCCCGGCCATCTCGAGCAGCCCCTGGATGGTGCCGTCCTCGGCGAACGGGCCGTGCATCACGGGGAACACCACGTCCACCGAGCCGAGCTCCACGGGGATGCTGCCGGGGTCGTACGCCACCAGCGAGCTACCGCCGGACGGCAGCGCCAGCGCCGCGCCCGAGGTGTCGACGACCGGCAGCTCGCCCGACTCGATGGCGAACCGCTGGTCGGAAGCAGCCAGCACCCACCTGCCGTCCTGGGCGATCCCGATGGGGATCACCTCGTACTTGCTCCTGTCGATCGCATCCAGCACACTTCCCGCGCCCATCAGGGACACGGCGTGCTCCGAATTGCGGCCTCCGAAAACAACGGCGACGCGTGGCTTGCTCATGGTGTCCGAATCTACCGGGGCGTCCGGGTCACAGCGAGCCGAGCACGCCGTAATCAGGACTTTCTCCCACGCTCATACCCCGTAACGCTCAGGTTTGGGCGATCGGGACATGAGCAACATGCCCGCCTCGGTCGGGGACATGCCGTCGTGCACGACCCCGACGACGACCTCGGTGATCGGCATCTCGACGTCGTGCTTCCTGGCCAGCTCCAGCACGGACTCGCAGGACTTCACGCCCTCGGCGGTCTGCCTGGTGGCGGCCACGACCTCGGCGAGGGTCATGCCCCTGCCCAGGTTCTCGCCGAAGGTGCGGTTGCGCGACAGCGGCGAGGTGCAGGTCGCCACGAGGTCTCCCATGCCCGCGAGCCCCGCGAAGGTGTGCTGGTCGGCCCCGAGGGCCGCGCCCAGGCGGGAGATCTCGGCCAGCCCCCTGGTGATGAGCATGGCGCCGACGTTGTCGCCCATGCCCATGCCCGCGGAGACGCCCACGGCCAGGGCGATCACGTTCTTCACCGCGCCGCCCAGCTCGACGCCGACCACGTCGTGGTTGGTGTACGGGCGGAACCACGGCGGCAGGTGGCAGATCGCCTGCAGCCGGGCGGCGACCGACTCGTCGGTGCAGGCGACGACGGTGGCGGCGGGCTGGCGTTCGGCGATCTCCTTGGCCAGGTTGGGCCCGGAGACGACCGCGACCCGCTCCTCGGGCACCTCGGCGACCTCGCGGATCACCTCGCTCATCCGCTTGGTCGTGCCCAGCTCGATGCCCTTCATCAGGCTCACCAGGACGGCGTTCGGCGGGATGTGCTCGCGCCAGGCGGCCAGGTTGGGCCGCAGCTGCTGCGACGGCACCGCCAGCACCACGAATTCGGCCCCTTCGAGCGCCCGGGCCGGGTCGGTCGTGGCGCGCAGCTTCTCCGGCAGGGGGATGCCCGGCAGGTAGTCGGGGTTGACGTGGTCGCGGTCGATCGCCTCGACCAGCTCCCGCCTGCGCCCCCAGAGCGTGACCTCGTTGCCTGCCTCGGCCAGGATCATCGCGAACGTGGTCCCCCACGAACCGGTGCCGAAAACGGCCGCCTTTGTCATGCCATCACCCCTTGGCCGGGTCATAGGGAGTCTCGGGGGCCTTCTCGCCGCGCAGCTCGGCGAGCTGCTGGGTGATCGCGGCCGTGATGTCGGCCGTCGCCGCGCGCAACACCTCCGCGTGCAGCGGCTGGCCCTGGTACTTCGACAGGTCCACCGGTGGGCCCACCGTCACCTTGAACGTCTTGCGCGGGAACAGTCTGGGCTTCTTCTCCCCGTACGGCAGCAACTCATGCGCGCCCCAGTGGGCCACCGGGATGACCGGCGCGCCGCTCTCCAGCGCCAGCCGGGCCGCGCCCGTCTTGCCCACCATGGGCCACAGATCGGGATCGCGGGTGCAGGTGCCCTCGGGGTAGAACAGGATCGCGCCGCCGTCCTTGAGCCGCTGAGCCGAGATGTGCAGGGACTTCGCCGCCTCGGCGCTGCCCCGGTCGACGGGGATGGCCAGGAGGGCCGTCACCGCCCTGCCCAGGAACGGCACCTTGAACAGCGCGGCCTTGGCCAGGATTACCGGCCAGCGCCCGTTGTTGTAGAGGAAGTGCGACAGCAGGACCGGATCAGTCCAGGAGAGGTGATTGGCCGCGATGATCACACCGCCGGTGCGCGGGATGCGCTCCCCACGACGCCAGTCCCTCTTGACCAGGAGCCGGGACAGCGGTTTCACGACGACGACTGCCAGGGTTTCCCAGAAACGTGACGGTCGCGCGGGGCGGCTCATGGTTTCCTCCAACACGTGCGGGATGCGCCCCAAGTCTCCCGGTTGGCCGCGCGGGATGTCGAGGCGGGATGCTTAAGACTATGAGCATCCGCTGGTCGCTGGTCATCCCTGTGAAGACGCTGGTCGCGGCGAAGACGAGGCTGGCGGCGGCCACGGGTCCGCACCGGACCAGGCTGGCCGTGGCCGTGGCGAGTGACACGGTGGCGGCGGCGCTCTCGTGCGCGCGGGTCGCCCGGGTGATCGTGGTGACGGCCGATCCCGCCGCGGCCGGACCGCTGGGCGCGCTGGGGGCCGAGGTGGTGCCCGACCCGGACCGCGGCCTGAACACCGCCCTGCGCACCGGGGCCGCCCATGCCGTACGCGTCGCGCCCGGCGACGCCGTGGGGGCGCTCCAGGCGGACCTGCCCGCCCTGCGGTCGGCGGAGCTGGGGACGGCGCTGGAGGCCGCCGCCGAGTTCGACCAGTCCTTCGTGCCGGACGCGCTCGACGTCGGCACGACCTTCTACGGGGTACGGCCCGGGATGCCGTTCACGCCGAGGTTCGGCGGGGAGTCGCGGGCCAAGCACCTGGCGGGCGGGGCGAAGGAGCTGTGCCCGCCGGGGATCGACTCGGTGCGGCGGGACGTGGACACGCCCGACGACCTGCGCGCGGCCATCGCGCTGGGCCTCGGCCGCCACACGGCCGCGGTGGTCGCCGAGCTGTGGCCCGGCTCATGACGTCTTCGCGGAGATCCTCATGATGGCGGGCGAGGTCGCCACCGCCAGGTGCGACAGGCCCACCAGGGCCACGCCCGCGGCGAAGACCGCGTACCCGCCGAGCCACTCCCCCAGCGCGCCGCCGGCCAGCCCGCCCAGCGGGTAGGCGCCCCACATGAGGAAGCGCATGCTGGCGTTGACCCGGCCCATCAGGTGGTCGGGCGTGATGCGCTGGCGGTAGCTGAGCTGGGTCACCCCGAAGATCGAAGTGACCACGCCGAACAGCGACGAGGCGATCGGGAAGATCAGCAGCTGCCAGCCGGGGCCGGTCGCGAGCGCGGGCAGGTAGAGCACGGTCGCCAGGACGGCGGAGCCGTACAGGGTGGGGCCGGTGCCGAAGCGCGCGGTGGCGCGGGCCACCAGCGTGGCGCCCACGAGGGAGCCGACGGCGGCGGCCGACAGCAGCAGCCCGTACTGGGCGGAGCCGATCCCCAGCTCCTTGACCAGGTAGAGCGGCATTCCGACGGCCGAGATGCCGTTGGCCGTCATGACGAGCGCGCCCCCGACCGCGACCCTGCGCAGCACCGGCTCCCCCGCGACGAACCTGATGCCCTCCGCCACCTCCTGGCGCAATCTCCGCTCGCCTCGCCGCGGGGTCTCCTCGGCCCGCACGCCCGACAGCAGGAGCGCGGAGAGGAGGTAGCTGGCGGCGTCGGCGAGCAGCGCGATCGGCGCGGTGAGCACGGCCACCGCCCAGCCTCCGACACCCGGTCCGGCGAGCAGCGAGGTGTTCCTGGTGACCTCCAGGACGCCGTTGCCGCGTTCGAGGCGCTCCTTGGTCACGATGGCGGGCAGGAAGCTCATGTGGGCGACGTCGAAGAAGACCGTGCCCACGCCCAGCACCAGGGCGACCGCGTACAGCTGCGGCAGCGTCAGCACGTCGAGCCAGGCCGCCACCGGGACCGACAGCAGCGCCACGCCACGCGCGACGTCGGACCAGATGAGGATCGGGCGGCGCCGCGACCGGTCCACCCACACGCCCGCGGGCAGCCCGATCAGCAGGAAGGCGAGCGTCTCGGCCGCCGCCAGCAGGCCGAGCTGGAAGGCTCCGGCGTGCAGGAGGAGGAGCGCCGTCAAGGGCAGGGCCACCACCGTGACCTGCGTGCCCATCTGCGTGATGGCGTTCGCCCACGCGAACCGCCAGAAATCGCCCGTACGCCCCATGTTGCTCGATCTTTGCCGTCTGGCCGGGCGAGGGGCAAACGAATTACGCTGATCAGCGTGCAGGGAACGGTACGCAGCTTCGACGAGGCCACGCGCTCGGGGACGGTGTTCCTCGACGACGGGACCGTGCTGGAGTTCGGCACGCCCGCCTTCGACGCGGGCCCGCTGCGGCTGCTGCGCACGGGGCAGCGGGTCAACCTCGGGATGTCCGGCGGGCAGATCGCCTACGTCACGCTCTCGACCTTCCCGGTCCCCGACGCCTTCCGCGACCGGCCGCCGGCGGGCGATTCCGAGTAACTTTTGCCGGTCGCGGCCCGGCCGATTGCGGGCCGAAATGCGAAACGCCCGGGCCGATGGCCCGGGCGGAAGCGCGTGCTGGGTTTACTTCTTCTTTCCGACTTTCTTGCCGCCCTGGTTGACCAGTTCCTTGAAGTCGGATCCCGGGCGGAACTTCGGCCCCCAGCTCTCGGGAACGTTGATTTCCGCGCCGGTCGACGGGTTCCTGGCCGTGCGGGCGGGCTTGTTCACCATCTCGAATGCGCCGAAGCCCGTGATCGAGACCTTGTCGCCGCTCGCCACGGCTTTCTGGATGGTGTCGATGACCGCGTTCACGGCCTCGGTGGCCGTCTTCCTGTCGCCCACCCGATCAGCGATGGCCTCGACGAGTTCTCGCTTGTTCATGAAAGTCCTGCTCCCCCAGTTACGGCTCGGGGTTCCAGCTCACGAGTTCGCCCTAGAAACCCCTTACGGGCTTGAAAGTAGGCGGGATCGCGGGTGAACTCAATCACCTGGCGCGTTTTCCTCACTACGTGGCGTGTCGAGCGCGGCCAGAAACGCGTCGAGGCGGGTGGCGGCCCTTTCCGGATCCCGCTTCGCCAGATCGCAAATCGCGAGGTAGCGGCGGGCCAGCCGATCCTTCTCGGCCGCGGGGAGCATGCGGACGCGGCGGTGCGCCTCGCGCAACCGCCGCGCCAGTTCGTCGTCTTCTAGACGGTCGTCGGCAGCCATGGCTGCCGACCATTCTCGTACGCCGCCACTTCGTCGGCGTGACGCAGGGTCAGCCCGATGTCGTCGAGGCCCTCCATGAGCCGCCAGCGGGTGTAGTCGTCGATCTCGAACGGCACGGCCTCACCCGCCCAGCGGACCTGGCGTTCGACCAGGTCGACGGTGACCTCGAGCTTCGGGTCCGCCTCGACGGCCGACTGCAGCGCCTCGACCTTGTCGCCCGGCAGGACGACCGGCAGCAGGCCCATCTTCGTGGAGTTGTTGCGGAAGATGTCGCCGAAGCGGGCGGCGATCACGACGCGGAAGCCGTACTGCTGCAGCGCCCAGACCGCGTGCTCGCGCGAGGAGCCGGTGCCGAAGTCGGGGCCGGAGACGAGGATCGAGCCGCCCTCGTAGGACGGGTCGTTCAGCACGAACGTCGGGTCCTCGCGCCAGGCCGCGAACAGGCCCTTCTCGAACCCGGTGCGGCTGACCTGCTTGAGCCAGACGGCCGGGATGATCTGGTCGGTGTCGACGTTGCTGCGGCGCAGCGGCACCGCCGTACCGGTGTGGGTGGTGAATGCTTCCATCGGTCCGGATCTCCTTACAGGTCGGCGGGCGCGGTCAGGCGGCCGGTGACGGCGGTCGCGGCGGCGACCTGCGGCGACACCAGGTGGGTGCGGCCACCCTTGCCCTGGCGGCCCTCGAAGTTGCGGTTGGAGGTGGAGGCGCTGCGCTCGCCGGGCTGGAGCGTGTCGGGGTTCATGCCCAGGCACATCGAGCAGCCGGCCTCGCGCCACTCGGCGCCGGCGGCCTTGAACACCTCGTGCAGGCCCTCCTGCTCGGCCTGCAGCTTGACCAGCATCGAGCCGGGCACGATCAGCGTGCGGGTCTTCACCTGGCGGCCCCGCAGGATCTCGGCGGCCGAGCGCAGGTCCTCGATGCGGCCGTTGGTGCACGAGCCGACGAACACGGTGTCGACCTCGATCTCACGCAGCGGCGTGCCGGCGGTCAGGCCCATGTACTCCAGCGCCCGCTCGGCGGCCGAGCGCTCGACCGGGTCGGCGAAGCTCTCCGGGGACGGGACGGACTCGCCCAGCGGCAGGCCCTGGCCCGGGTTGGTGCCCCACGTGACGTACGGGGTCAGCGTCGAGGCGTCGATCTCCACGACCTTGTCGAACACGGCGTCGTCGTCGGTGCGCAGCGTCTTCCAGTACTCGACGGCCTGGTCCCACGCCTGGCCCTCGGGCGCGTGCGGGCGGCCCTTCAGGTACGCGAACGTGGTCTCGTCCGGCGCGATCATGCCGGCGCGGGCGCCCGCCTCGATCGACATGTTGCAGACCGTCATGCGGCCCTCCATGGAGAGCTTGCGGACGGCCTCGCCGCGGTACTCCACGATGTAGCCCTGGCCTCCGCCGGTGCCGATCTTGGCGATGATGGCCAGGATCAGGTCCTTGGCGGTCACGCCGGCGGGCAGCTCGCCGGAGACCTCGATCGCCATCGTCTTCGGCCGGTACGCGGGCAGCGTCTGCGTGGCCAGCACGTGCTCGACCTCGGAGGTGCCGATGCCGAACGCGATGCCGCCGAACGCGCCGTGCGTCGAGGTGTGGGAGTCACCGCACACGATCGTCATGCCCGGCTGCGTCAGCCCGAACTGCGGGCCGATGATGTGCACCACGCCCTGACCGGCGTCGCCCATCGGATGGAGCCTGATGCCGAACTCGGCGGCGTTCTTGCGCAGCGTCTCGACCTGCGTCTTGGACACCGGGTCGGAGATCGGGCCGAGCACGGTCGGCACGTTGTGGTCCTCGGTGGCGATCGTGAGATCGGGCCGCCGCACCTTCCGGCCGGCGAGACGGAGCCCGTCGAACGCCTGCGGGCTGGTCACCTCGTGAATGAGGTGCAGGTCGATATAGAGCAGGTCCGGTTCGCCCTCGGCACGACGGACTACGTGTTGCTCCCAGACCTTCTCGGCCAGTGTGCGGCCCATGATCTCCTCCTGTTTGTTCGCGATGCGCCATCGCACCGCTGGCTCAGGCCCGATCCCGCCGGTCGCCGCCCCGGGGGACCAGCGCTCCCCTCGCACCTTCTGCGATGCTTCGCATCGCGGCCCGGTCGCTCGGGTCCGGCCTCTTCGCTCCTCAGTCCAGAGACCGGCACTCCTTTGCGGGGGAGTTTGCCTCCGACTTGCCTTCTCATATGTCGAGACGGCAGTATCGGTGTATGGACAACTCTAGCGGAGTCGGAGTACTCGACAAGGCCGTTCTTGTACTCAATGCCCTCGAAGCGGGACCCGCTTCACTGGCGCAGCTCGTCCAGGCCACCGGTCTGGCCCGCCCCACGGCCCATCGGCTGGCCGTCGCACTTGAGCACCACCGCATTGTGAGTCGTGACACACAGGGCAGGTTCGTCCTGGGTCCCAGGCTTTCCGAGTTGTCCACCGCGGCCGGCGAGGACCGGCTGCTGGCGGTGGCCGCCCCCGTGCTGATGCAGCTCAGGGATCTCACCGGGGAGAGCGCGCAACTCTACCGCCGCCAGGGCGACGAGCGCGTCTGCGTCGCGGCCGCCGAACGCGCGAGCGGCCTGCGGGACACCGTACCGGTGGGCTCCGCGCTGCCCATGGGGGCGGGCTCGGCCGCGCAGATACTGCTGGCGTGGGAGGAGCCGGACCGGCTGCACCGTGGTCTGCGCGGCGCCAAGTTCAGCGCCGCCACCCTCGCTTCCGTACGGCGCCGCGGCTGGGCCCACAGCGTCGGCGAGCGCGAGCAGGGGGTGGCCAGCGTGTCGGCGCCCATAAGGGGCAGCGGCGGCAAGGTGATCGCGGCCGTGTCGGTCTCCGGCCCCATCGAACGGCTCACGAGAGCACCGGGACGGCTCCACGCGGTGCCCGTTATGGCGGCCGCCGAACGTATAACGGAGGCAATGCGTCGCACGTCATGATCGGCGAAAGCAGGTATTTGGGGAGCCGAGTGCCTCGTGGGCGCACTAGCCTGAGTGCGTGACAGATCGCATCGAGGTAGCCGCCACTGAGCTGCGACCCCTGCTCGAAGAGTTCATCATGTGGGCGCGTGCGAACGCCCCCGGAAGCGACCCCGAGCTCGTGGGGCCCGCCGCACTGTGGCACCGTCTCGCCTTCTCGCAGGACCTCGGCACGTGGAAGCGTGCTGACCTGCGCAACCTGCTGCTCGACCGCATGCCCAAGGTCGTGGAGGATCCCGACGCCGCCGCCGACGGGATGCTCCCGGCCGTGGACGCGTACCTGACGTTCCTCTCCCAGACGGGCAGGCTGGCCAAGGGCTCGGACTCCCTCGCCGATCTGCAGGCTGAGCTCGACGACGTCGAGGACGAGTTCGTCGACCTCATGGAAGAGCTGCTCGACGACGCCGAGGGCGACGACGAGGAGGAGGACGAGGTCGGCGACCTGGGCGATTTCGAGCCGTTCGCGGACGACCTCGCCGAACTCGACACGATCAGGCTGCGGCCCGACTCGGAGCTGGCCGCGGCAGCGCGGCAGGCGCCGCTGGTGACCAAGGCCCGCGACCTCGCCCTCTGGGTGGGGTCCGGGCGCCGGGTGGGCGAGGACACCCTGCTCACCGACGCCGAGGTGGAGGAGGCGCTGGCGGCCGTCGGGCTGCCCAGGCCCGACACCGGCGGCCCGGTCGCCGAGGCCGTCCCGCAGCTCTGGAACATCTGGAACCTGGCCGTGGACCTGGAGTTCCTCCAGCCCGGCGAGGGCAACACGGTCGCGGTGCAGGACGACACCTCGGAGTGGCCGTTCGACGACGACGAGGACGTGCTCGACGCCTGGATGCTCGGGCTCCACTCGGTCGACTACGGCGACCCGGAGCTGAGCGACGAAGACCTCACGATGGCGCTCGCGGGCCTGACCCGGGGCCTGCTGGTCAGGCTGCTGCTGGCGGGCGGCTCGCGTGACCTCGACGACCTGGCGCAGGACCTGGCCGAGTCCGCCGCCGACCTCGACGAGCTGGGCTCGGACGCCTGGGAGGCGGCAGGCGACCCGCTGGCTCCCGCGATCGACTGGCTCGTCGGGTACGGCATGGTCGAGGTCGACGGCAACACCCTGCGCCTGACGCCGCTCGGCACCGAGGGGGTCGTCCACCTGGTGGACGACGCCGACATCGAAGTGGACGCGCGGCCCGCGATCGAGTCCATGAGCGCTCACGAGCTGCTGGCGCTCAGCGCCGAGCTGCCCGAGGAGGAGGCCGACGCGGAGTTCGCGGCCTGGATGCGGCTCCGGGAGCCGGGCAAGGCGGCCGAGGAGCTGCTGGAGGCGGCGGCCGAGGACGAGAGCGACGCGCTGATCAGGGTGCAGGCGGCCAGCGTGGTCGGCACCCTGGGCGAGGCCGCCATCCCGGCCTGGCAGGCGGCACTCAAACAGTCCTCGCTGCGTCCGTACGCGGCCACGCACCTGAGCCAGCTGGGGGTCGAGGGGGCTCCCGAGCCCACTCAGGACGACACCCACTGGCTGATCCTGGACATGTGGACGATCTCGGCCGGGCTGGGGCGTTCCGAGTTCGTGAGCAGCCTGCGGGACATCGGGCCGGAGATGGTCAACGAGCTGCTCGAGGTGATCTGGCGGATTCCGCACGCGCACGTGGAGGAGCTGCTGGACCTGATCTCCCAGGTCCACCCGGACAAGCAGGTCGCCAAGGCGGCCCGCCGCGCGCTCTTCAAGGCCCGCTCGGTGTAACCCACCGCTCGGTGGAGGCCCTCGCCAGCGCTCTTGCGGCGGGGGCCTTTCCATTTCAAGCGGCTTTCTCCTCGGACGGGCAACCCGCCACACGAGGCCCGGCCTCCCGGGCTTCGCACGCTCGTGAGGAGCAGCCCGCTCACCGCGCACAGCCAGACGGCCTCAGGCGGGCAACCCACCGCACATGGCCCGGCCTCCTGGGGTTTCACGCTTACGACGAGCACCCCGCCCGCCGCAAGAGCCGGACGCTTCGAGCCGGCAACCCATCGCACAGGGCCAGGCTCCGTAGGGCCTCGCACGCCCACAGCGAGCGCCCGCCACACGCGACTGGATGCCTTGGGTCGGCAACCCCCGCACGGGGTGGGTGGTGGGCGAGGGCGGAAAGCAGAAACGCTCCGGGGCTGTGAGCGCCGGAGCGAGTGTGGTAGACGTAGTCCCGACCGGATTCGAACCGGCGCTACCGCCTTGAGAGGGCGGCGTCCTGGGCCACTAGACGACGGGACCTTCGCGGGCTTGTGACAGTGGTAGTCCCGACCGGATTCGAACCGGCGCTACCGCCTTGAGAGGGCGGCGTCCTGGGCCACTAGACGACGGGACCCTGTCCACAAGCTGCTGGCGCCGGGATCTCCCCGGCAACGCAGGTAACTCTACCGCACCCCGGAGACCACTCCAAACCGCTTAACGGCCCATCAGGTCGGGCCTGTGGCGGCGTACCCAATCCCCCATCGCCCCGCCTGCCCACAGCGGGTCGAACTCCCCGAGCGGGATCGCCACCTCCGGCCGGCCGGTGGCCGGGTCCGTGGGGACGCGGGCCAGCCGCTCGCGCATCCAGCCCGGCACGCGCGGCGGCACCCTACGCTCGCCCCACCCGACGAGCCCCACCGAACGCAACGGCTCCACCCGTACCCGCACGCCGCCCGGACGGCCGATGCGCCTGGGATTGGCCAGCTGGGTGTCCACGACGTCGATCCTGGTGATGTCGGGCCAGCGGAGGTGGACGCGGAAGCCGTACGAGTCGGTCAGCTCCACGCCGTCGGCGGAGAAGCGGACGACGGTGCCGGCGGTCAGGCGGCGGTGCTTGGCCACGAGCACGGCCAGGAGGCCAGCGGTGGCCAGGCCCCCTATGGCGGCGCCCAGCGGGGTGCTGCCGGTGAGGATGGCGCCGAGGAGCAGGCAGACGACGAAGAAGAGGGCGAGCGGAGCGACGAACGGGGCGGCGAAGCGCGGGAAGTTGCCCGCGCGAATACGAAACTCATCCATAAGCCGGGCGGACTCTACCCAAACCACTGCCGTGACTCCACCCTCACGTTCCTCAGCCGGTGAGGAGGCCGCGGCGGTAGGCCTCGGCCACGGCGGAGGCGCGGTCGCGGACGTCGAGCTTGGCGTAGATGTGCAGCAGGTGGGTCTTGACGCTGGCCTCGCTGATGAACAGGCTCGCCGCCGCCACCTTGTTCGTCGCTCCCCCCGCCACCAGGCGCAGCACCTCCAGCTCCCGCTTGCTGAGCCTCCCCCTGGTGGGCTTGCGGAGGGCCGCCGCGAGCCGGCCGGCCACGGCGGGGGCGAGGACGGTCTCGCCCCGGTGGGTGGCGCGGACGGCGCGTACCAGCTCCTCCGGCGGGGCGTCCTTCAGCAGGTAGCCGGTGGCGCCCGCTTCGAGGGCGGGCAGGACGTCGGTGTCGAACGTGGTCAGGACCAGCACCCGCGGGCCCGTGCCGCTGAGGCGGCGGATGGCGGTGACCCCGTCCATCCCCGGCATGCGCAGGTCCATGAGGACGATGTCGGGCTCGAGCTCGGCGGCCAGGCGTACGGCCTCCGCGCCGTCGGCCGCCTCGCCGACGATCTCGAGGTCGGGCTCGCCGCCGAGTGCCGCGCGCAGGCCGTCGCGCACGATGGGGTGATCGTCCGCTATCAGCAGCCTCAGCCGCATCTCTCCCCTTCCGGCCGGCACCTGTCCCTCGTCAGGGTCTCATCCATCGCCCGTCCAGGGGTCGATCGACCACGCGCCCGCCGGGCAGGGCGCTGCCGGGGCACCTCAGGCGTGCCCACGACTTCTCAGGGGAAGGGGCGGAAGAAGCGCTGGGCGGGGCGGGCGGGCGTCGGGGACGGTGGGTGAGGCACGGCGTGGCTGTCTCATGGATCATGGATGGTCGTCTGCGGCGGGGATCGTGGGGATGGCGGCGGCCACGGCGGTGCCCTGGCCGGGGGTGGACTCGACGTGGAGGGTGCCGCCGACGGCGCGGACGCGCTGGCGCATTCCGTCGATGCCGAAGCCGTCAGCGGGCTCCTGCGGGGTGAAACCGGCGCCGTCGTCTCGAATGTCGAGGAGGATGGTTTCGTCCGTGTACGACAGGGTCAGGCCCGTCCTGGAGGCCCTGGCGTGCTTGGCGACGTTGGCCAGAGCCTCCTGGGCCACGCGGAACAGCGTGTCCTCGATGGGGGCGGCCAGGGCGACCGGGGTGCCGGTGATCTCGAGGATCAGGTCGACGCCGGCCGACCGCGACCACGACTCGGCCAGGTCGGTGATCGCCTCCGGGAGCTTCGAGGTCTCCAGCGGCTCCGGGCGCAGGGCGCGTACGGACCGGCGGGCCTCGGAGAGGCTGCGGCGGGCCAGCTCGGCGGCCTGGTCGAGGTGGCCGCGGCGGGCCTCGGGCCGGGAGGCGCGGTCGGCGGCGTGGAGCTGGCCGATCAGGGCGACGAGGTCCTGGGCGACCGTGTCGTGGATCTCGCCCGCCACGCGGTGCCGCTCGTCGAGCACGCCCGCCCGCCTGGCCTGGTCGAGGAGCCGGGCGTTGAGGGAGGCGTTCTCGGCCATGGCGGCGCGCAGGCGCTCGACCAGGCGGCGGCGCCTGTCGTGCTCGCCGGAGACGTACCAGCCGGCCAGGACCAGCGGCAGCGCCACGCCCGCGATCACGGTGAGCAGGGTGCCCCGGGCGCCCGGCCCTGCCTGGGCCGTCACGATGACGATGGCGGTGAGCGTCACGCCCGCCATGGTCAGCCGGGCCGGGAGCAGGGCGCTGGCCAGCGGGTAGCCGATCGAGGCGAACACGATGAAGGCGGGGCTCGCGGCCGTCAGCGCGGCGGCGAGCGCGATCAGCACGAGGAAGTGGCCCACGACGAGCGCGCGGCGCGTGTCCCGGCGGCGGTGGAGCCAGCCGATCGGCGCCACCCACACCGCGGCGGCCAGCGCGACCGCCGGCCACCACGGCGCGAGGCCGCCGCCCGCCGCCCACCCCGGGCCCGCCGCGCCGGCGAGCCAGGCCGGCAAGGGGCCCGCCAGCCAGCGCAGGAGGGGCCAGGGCGCACCGGCGGCCGGCGCATCCGCGAGGGCGGCCGCGGTCGAGGAGATCCCGAGCAGTCCGGAGGCGAGGCACAGAAAGACCCCGCGTTCGCGCCCGTCGAGCCAGCTCATGAGGTCAAGCCTGGCATGGCGTCAACCGATCGGTGGATGCCGGACCTCCACCGCACGACGAGCCGGGCAGGCGATGCGCACCCGCCCTGAGCTGGACGAACATCGAGTCATGAGCTTTCCGACCCGTAGGGACATGTTTCAGTACGCCGCCGTCGCGGGCGCGGGCGCCGTGGGCGCCCAGGCCGCCGGACCGAGGCGGGAGGTGACCACGTACGTCTTCGTGACCGGCGCGAACGGCGTGGCCGGCGGCGACTCCGAGCTGGCGCTGCGCGGCCACCGCACCGTGGGCGTGACGCTGCCGGGACACGGCCCCGAGGAGCAGTTTCGCCTCGCCTACCAGGCCCCGCAGGACCTGGAGAAGCTGGCCACGCTGCCCTCGCCGGTGGCGGGGGTCACGCTGGACGACTATGTCGAGGCCACGGTGGACGCCGTGCGCCGGGTCTCCGGCTACGGCCCAGTGATCCTGGTGGGCGGCAGCCTCGGCGGCTCGACCATCACGAAGGCGGCCGACGCGGTGCCCGACCTGATCGACCTGATCGTCTACGACACCGCGTTCTGCTGCACGAACCTGAGCTCGCCCAACGACTATCTGTCGACGCCGGAGGGCAAGGAGAGCCTGGCGGGCAGCGTGGCGGCGGGCATCATCGCCGACCCGAGGGTGATCGGCGCGATCCGCATGAACTGGCGGACCAACGACAGGAGGTTTCTGGACGCGGTCAAGGCCGCGTTCATGGCGGAGGCGAGCGAGGGCGAGCTCCTGGCCATGCTGAACACGTTGCTGCCGGATGAGAGTCTCCTGGTGGGGAGCGCCGACGCCCGGGGGCGCAAGGAGGCGTGGGGACGGGTGCCGCGCGTCTACATCAGGCACACGCGGGACAGGGTGATCCCGCTCGCGCTGCAGGACCGGATGATCAGGGAAGCGGATGCGGCCACGCCAGGCAACAAGTTCAAGATTTACTCGGTGGAGGCTTCGCATGCGCCGACGGCGAGGACGTACCGGCTGATTACCGAAATCCTGCACAAACTGGCGAAATGATAATGCTGGGGTACCAGGACTCGAACCTAGACTAACTGAACCAGAATCAGTCGTGCTGCCAATTACACCATACCCCACCGCTTGCGACCCCTGAGGGCGCTCTCGGCGACGTCCGAAAGAATAGCCCAGCTCGGGGGGTAAGACCAAAACGAATAGCCAACGAACCCTCCACCGCCCACAGCACCGGCCCTCACGTGCCAAGCTGAAGGGGACAAAACACCACGTGGAGGAGCCCCACCGTTGGCCGGTAACCCGTTCTTCACCTCTAGCGACCTGCCGTACGAACTGCCGCCCTTCGCCGACATCCGCGAGGAGCACTACCTGCCCGCGTTCGAGCGCGGCATGGCGGAGCAGCTGGCGGAGGTCGACGCGATCGCAGGCAGCGGCGAGGCGCCGACGTTCGACAACACGATCGCCGCGCTCGAACGGTCGGGACGCATCCTCGACCGCACGGCCACGGTCTTCTTCAGCATCGCCGCCTCCAACACCACCGACGGCATCATGGAGATCGAGAAGGCGATCTCTCCCCAGCTGACCAGGCACGGCGACGCGATCCGGCTCAACCGGGCGCTGTGGGCGCGCATCAAGCAGGTCTCCACGGAGGATCCCGAGGAGGCCTGGCTGCTGGAGAAGTACCGGGAGGACTTCATCAGGGCGGGCGCCGACCTGTCGGAGCCGGACCAGGACCGGCTCCGGCAGCTCAACGAGGAGCTGTCGAAGCTCTCGACGGAGTTCGCGCAGACGCTGCTGAAGGCCTCGACGGAGTCGGCGCTGGTGGTGTCGGACCCCAAGGAGCTCGACGGCTTCGACCAGGCCAAGATCGATTCGCTGCGCAAGGACGGCAAGTACGTCCTGCCGCTGCTCAACTTCACCGTCCAGCCGGGCCTGGCCCAGCTCACCGACCGCGACGTGCGCCGCAGGCTGTACGAGCTGAGCGTCGGGCGGGCGCCGGGCAACTTCGGGCTGGCGGCCAGGATGGCGGCGCTGCGGGCCGAGCGGGCGGCGCTGCTGGGGTTCCCCAACCACGCGGCGTACGTGGTGGCCGACCAGACGGCCAAGACCGTCGAGGCGGTCGAGGAGATGCTCGGCCAGCTCGTCGCCCCCGCCGTGCGCAACGCGCGCAAGGAGGCCGAGGCGCTGTCGGAGCAGGCCGGGTTCGACATCGAGCCGTGGGACTGGTCGTACTACTCCGAGAAGGTGCGCCAGGCCCGCTACGACTTCGACGCCGCCGAGATGCGGCCGTACTTCGAGCTCGACCGCGTCTACCGTGACGGCATCTTCTTCGCGGCCGGGAAGCTGTACGGCCTCACCTTCACCGAGCGGCCCGACCTGGGCGGTTACCACCCCGACGTGACGGTGTACGAGGTGTTCAACGAGGACGGGAGCCGGCTGGGGCTGTTCGTGCTCGACCCGTACGCGAGGGAGACCAAGCGCGGCGGCGCGTGGATGAACAACCTGGTCGACCAGTCGTTCCTGTTCGGGCAGCTGCCGGTGGTCATGAACAACCTCAACGTCACCAAGCCGGCCTCGGGGCCGACGCTGCTGACGTACGACGAGGTCAACACGGCCTTCCACGAGTTCGGGCACGCGCTGCACGGGCTGTTCTCCCAGGTGCGCTTCCCGCGCGTGTCGGGCACCCACGTGCCGCGCGACTTCGTCGAGTACCCGTCACAGGTCAACGAGATGTGGGTGACCTGGCCGGAGGTGCTGGCCAACTACGCCAAGCACCACGAGACGGGCGAGCCGATGCCGGCTGAGCTGGTGGAGAAGCTGCAGGCGGCGGAGAAGTTCAACCAGGGCTTCAAGACCGTCGAATATCTCGCCGCGACCCTGCTCGACTGGGCCTGGCACAAGCTGGCGCCCGGGGAGACGGTGGCCGACCCCGAGGCGTTCGAGTCCGCGGCCCTGGAGGCCGCCCAGATCGCCATGCCACAGGTGGGGCCGCGTTACAGGACCAACTACTTCGCCCACATCTTCTCCGGCGGCTACAGCGCCGGCTACTACTCCTACATCTGGAGCGAGGTGCTCGACGCGGAGAGCGTGGAGTGGTTCAAGGAGAACGGCGGGCTCACCAGGGCCAACGGCGACCATTTCCGCCGCGAGCTGCTCTCCCGCGGCGGCAGCCTCGACCCGCTGACCGCGTTCCGCAACTTCCGCGGCCGTGAGCCCAGCATCCAGCCGCTGCTGGTCCGGCGCGGCCTCGACTGAGGCCGTCCACCGGGCCTTATCGCCGCGTCTTGCCCGCGCCCCTCCCTCCACCGACTTCGGCAGAGGTTTTCGGAAGAAGGATCAAGGGGCGCGGGCGACGCGCCCGAGGCGCCCGGGGTCAGCCTTTCAGGCGGGCCAGCGCGGCGCGCAGGCGCTCCTGCGCCCGCCCGCGGCCGAGCACCTCGATCGACTCGAACAGCGGCAGGCCCACCGTCCGGCCGGTGATCGCCACGCGGACCGGCGCCTGGGCCTTGCCGAGCTTGAGCCCGTACGCGGTCCCGACCTCCTCCAGCGCCTCCTTGAGCGACTCGGGGTCCCAGCCGACCGTCTCCAGCCGCGACAGGTAGTCGGTGAGGATCTCCACCGGCGAGTTCTTCATCGCCTTGTCCCAGGACGCCTGGTCGAAGACCGGCTCGTCGAGGAAGAGGAAGTCGACGTTGTGCCGGATCTCCGACAGCACCGCGATGCGGGTCTGGGCCAGCGCCGCGACCTTGCTGAACAGCTCGCGGTCCCAGGACACGTCGAGGTAGGGCGCGCAGCGCTCCTCGAACGTCTCCAGCGGCAGCGCCCGGATGTACTCGCCGTTGAACGCGCGCAGCTTCTTCTCGTCGAAGAACGCGCTGGCGGAGTTGACGTCCTCCAGCCTGAACAGCGGCATCATCTCCGACCACGGCATGATCTCGCGGTCCTCGCCCGGCCCCCAGCCCAGCAGCATCAGGTAGTTGACCATGGACTCCGCGAGGTAGCCCTCGGCGCGGTAGTCCTCCAGGGCCACCTTGTCGCGGCGCTTGGACAGCTTCTTGCGCTGCTCGTTGACGATCACCGGCAGGTGCGCCCAGACCGGCGGCGTGGCGCCCAGCGCCGGCCACAGCAGCATCTGCTTGGCCGCGTTGCCCAGGTGCTCCTCGCCGCGGACGACGTGGGTGATGTTCTGGGTGATGTCGTCGACCGCGTTGGCCAGCACGTAGAGCGGCGAGCCGTCGGTGCGGGCGATGACGAAGTCCTCCTGCGCCTCGTTGGGGAACTCCACGTTGCCCCGGATGAGGTCCTCGACGACCGTGACGCCGTCGTCGGGGGTGCGGAAGCGGACCGCGCCCTCGGTCAGGCCGCGCTCGCGGCAGTGGCCGTCGTAGCCGCGGTGCTCGGAGCCGGTGCGGGCCACCAGCAGCTCGCGCGTGCAGTCGCAGTAGTAGGCCCGGCCGTCGGCCAGCAGCTTCGCCACCGCCTCGCGGTGCTGGGCCTCGTACGCCGACTGGAAGTAGGGGCCCTCGAACGCCGGGTTTCCGCCGTTGATGCCGATCCAGTCGAGGGCGGAGATGATGCCCTCCGTCCACTCCGGCCGGTTTCGCGACGCGTCGGTGTCCTCGATGCGCAGCACGAAGCGGCCGCCGGACTGTTCGGCCAGCGCCCAGTTGAACAGCGCCGTGCGGGCACCGCCCACATGGAACATGCCGGTTGGGGACGGGGCGAACCGCACCCGTACTTCAGTCACGGGAGACCACCTTGTTCGTGAGTGTGCCGATGCCTTCGATGCCGACGCTGACCTCGTCGCCGATCTCGAGCGGGCCGACGCCCGCGGGGGTGCCGGTCAGGATGACGTCGCCGGGGATCAGGGTCATGACCGCGCTGACGTAGGCCACCAGCGCGGGGATGTCGTTGATGAGCTGGCTGGTGCGGCCGCTCTGCCGGATCTCGCCGTTGACCGTGGTCGTCAGCGCCAGGTCGCTCGCGTCGAGATCGGTCTGGATCCACGGCCCCAGCGGGCAGAACGTGTCGAACCCCTTGGCCCGGGTGAACTGCACGTCCTTCTTCTGGAGATCGCGGGCGGTGACGTCGTTGGCGCAGGTGTAGCCGAAGATCACGTCCTTGACCCGCTCGACCGGCACCTCGCGGCACAGCCTGCCGATCACCACGGCCAGTTCCCCCTCGTAGTCGACGCGGTCGGACAGCGTCGTGGGGTACGCGATGTTCTCGCCGTGGCCGATCACCGACGTGGACGGCTTCATGAAGATCAGCGGCTCCTCGGGCACCTCGTTGCCCAGCTCGGCCGCGTGCTCGGCGTAGTTTCTGCCGATGGCGACCACTTTGCTCGGCAGCATCGGAGCCAGCAGCTTCACCTGGGACAGCGGGTGGCGCTCGCCGGTGAACTGCACCTGGCCGAACGGGTGACCGGCGACCGCGGAGATGACCTCCTCGCCCGGGCCGCCCTCGACCACGCCGAACGACACGCCTTCGCCTGTGGAGAACCTCGCTATACGCACCTGACAAGGCTATCGCCGCCACCGCCAGGCTCCGCCCAACGCGTCCCCCGTGCCGCGCCGGACCAGGAGCGGGACCCCGGGACCGCCCGCGTTAGTCTGGTCGTGTCGCTGACGAGAGGGGTCCCGTTGTCCGTCGTGAAGATCAACGTCCTGAACGTGCCCGCCGACATGCGCGAGGAGCTCGAACGGCGCTTCGCCAACCGGGCGGGCATGGTGGAGTCGGCCGACGGGTTCGAGTGGTTCGAGCTGCTCAGGCCGGTGGAGGGCACCGATCGCTACCTCGTCTACACGCGCTGGCGCAGCGAGGAGGACTTCCAGAACTGGCAGCAGGGCGAGGCCTTCCGGCGCGGGCACGCCCAGGCGGCGCAGGCCGCCCAGGAACAGGGACAGGGCCACGGGCACGGGCACGGGCAGGGGCCCGCGGCGACCGGCTCGGAGGTGTGGACCTTCGAGGTCGCCGAGAGCACCGGCCCCAAGTCCTAGCCGATCCGGCCGCCAGGATCAGTCGTCCAGCGGGTTGCGGGCGATGCGCTCCACGATGCCGGCGCGGACGAACTGGCCGGCGAGGCTGGACGGCTTGCGCGCGCCCTGCTCCGAGATGCACGCCCCGAACTCCTTGGCGATCTCCAGCCTCGGGTGGCGCTCCAGGACCTCCCGCCTGACCGCCTCGGGGATCTCCTCCGTACGGCGGCCCGAGATGTCCATGCCGGTCGAGAGCTCCAGCAGGTGGCCCTCCGGGTCCTCCTCCAGCGGCACCTCGTCCCACATGTGCCGGATGATCACCTCGCGGGCGCGTGCCCTGCGCTCGGGCGACCAGCCGGCGCCCGCGCAGAACACCCAGGCCACGTCGCCGCCCGCCTCCTCGAACGGTACCGAGTGGCTGTCGAACTCGGCCGCCAGCCCGAGGTCGTGCAGCATGGCCGACACGTAGAGCAGCTCCGCGTCGAACGCGATGCCGTGCTCGCGCGCGTACGCGGCCGCCCACAGGTAGGCCCGGATCGAGTGGTTGAGCAGCGAGGGCGTGTGGTAGCGGGCCGCCACCTCCAGCGCTCCGCGGCAGGCGGGTGTGTCCGGGATCACGAGGTCGTCGAATGTCACCGCACCAGCATGTCGTGCCAGGTACGCCTACCGCCATCCGGGACACCGGTGGCGCATCGAGCATCTAACGAATCCGCCACTCAACTTGACCCATTGATCGCGATTCGGAAAGCATGTTCCACCTTCACTTTTTGTCCCGAAAGGAACTGGCGTGCGCCGGCTCGCGATACCTCTTGCCCTTTTGCTGGCGCTCAGCGGGTTAGCCAGCCCCGCGCATGCCGACAAGGTGACCCGGACCGCGGAGTGCCAGGGCGACTGGCTGCCCGGCACGCCCACGGCCGACGACGTCATGAAGGGCGAGATCTCGCTGGTCGGGCTGCCGGCGTACAAGCTCGGCAAGAAGATCAACTGGAGCGCGAGCCCGTACCGGAACCGTTCGTGGGAGTTCGTGTTCCAGTCGCTGCGCTGGATGGGCACGCTGGTCGTCGCGTACGAGAACAGCGGAGAGCGGAGCTACCTGGATCGTGCCACCGAGATCACCAAGGACTGGGTCGCGAACAACAAGCCCGGGGCCCGCGGCACCCAGCCGTACACGTGGAAGGACCACCCGGTCTCGCTGCGCACGCAGCCGCTGCTCTGCCTGAGCATGCACGTCAAGGAGAGCTGGCTGAAGGACAGCCTCGCCGACCACGCCAAGCTCCTGTCGAACTCGCGGCTCTACAAGAAGGGCCACAACCACGGCATCGACCAGGACATCGCGCTCATGGGCATCGGCTGCAGGTACAGCCGCAAGGACTGGTCGGACCTGGCCTCCCGCCGGCTGACCGGCACGGTGAAGCTCGACGTCGACTCGCAGGGCGCGCTCATGGAGCAGGCTCCGCGCTATGCGGTGTACGTCTACAGCCGACTGCAGGTCGCGATGGCCAACATGAAGGCGTGCGGCAGGAAGGTGCCCGGCGAGATCGCCAGGCGGGCCGAGGCGATGAAGGACTTCATCGCCCACGCCACCATGCCGACCGGCTACATGGTGCCCATCGGCGACGGCACCGCCGAGACCGAGCCGAAGATCGAGACGGGGACGCCGAAGCAGGAGGTCAAGACGTACCGGGCGGGCTACGTCTTCGGCCGTACGGCCTGGGGCAAGCCGGACTCGGCGTACTACTCGATCAGGTTCGGGCCCGGGCTGAAGTTCCACGGCCACGAGGACCACCTGGGCGTCACGTACTACGCCCACGGGCGCAACCTCCTGGTGGACGGCGGCTTCCACTCCTACGAGAAGAGCGCCTACCGCTACTGGACGCTCTCCCCCGAGGCCCACAACGTGCCGACGGTGGCCGGGGCGCGCTTCAAGCCGCGGACGCCCTCGAAGCTCGTGGCGTCGAAGTACGGCAAGGGCCGACAGTCGTTCAAGCTGACCGACAAGGCGTACGGGGTGAGCCGCACCAGGTCGGTCCTGGTGAACCACGGCGAGGACCTGATGGCGGTGCTGGACACGGCGTCGGGCGGCAAGAAGGTCAGCAACCTCTGGCGCTTCGACCCGTCGCTCAAGCTCGTGTCCAACGGCGGGGGCAAGGTCGTGCTCGGGGACGGCAAGTTCAAGGTCACCCTGCTGCAGTTCTCCTCGTCGTGCGACCGGGTCGGCGGGCAGAAGGTGGAGCGCGGGGGGAAGGTGGGCTGGGTCTCGCCCACGTACCTGTCGAAGCTGCCGACCAATGTGGTGGTCTCACCGGCGGCGAAGTCGCTGCTGACGGTGATCGTGCCCGGGACGGACTCGCCCAAGGTGTCCTGCTCGGGCGGGAAGGTCACGGTGGACGGCACCTCGTTCTCCGCCAAGGCGTTCTAGCCGTGGGGGTGGACGGGGCGCCGTCCACCCATCAGCCCAGGAACGAACCGCCGCCGTCCACCATGATCGAGCAGCCGGTGATGAACGAGGCGTCCGGCCCGGCCAGGAAGACGGCGGCACGGCCGATGTCGGCCTCCGCGTCGCCGGTGCGCCGCAGCGACAGGCCGGACAGCGCCGCGTCCAGCTCGTCCGGCCGCGAATCGAAGTAGGACTTAGCCCCTTCGCTGAGCGCGAAGGGGCAGATCGCGTTGACCGTGATGTCGTGGGCACCCCACTCGCGGGCCGCGGTCCTGGTGAGCCCGCCGACGGCGGCCTTCGCCGAGACGTACGCGGCGTAGCCGACCAGCCCCTGGATCTCGGAGCCGGAGCGCAGGTTGATGACCCGCCCGCCACCCTTGAGGTGCGGGAAACAGGCCCGCATGAAGTACGTGCTGGCCATGGGGCCGGTGCGGAACGCCAGCTCGAGATCCTCGTCGGTGATCTCCTCCAGCGGCACCCCGACGCGGGCGGCCATCGCGTTGTTGACCAGGATGTCCACGGTGCCGAACCGCTCGACCACCGCGGCCACCGCGGCACCGACGGCGGCGGAGTCGCGGATGTCGCAGGTCAGCGGGATCGCCGCCGCGCCGAGGCGCTCGATCTCGCCGGCCGTCCCGGCCGCCGCCTCGGCGTTGAGGTCGACGACGGCGATCGAGGCGCCCTCCTTGGCCATGGCCGTCGCGATGCCGCGCCCGATCCCCTGCCCGGCGCCTGTCACTATCGCGACCTTGCCCTCCAACGAGCCCATGACGGCTCCCTTCCTTCGCACTATCCAACACCTGTCGGATAAACAACGGGTGCCGTCAAAGTACACTGAGCCCGTGCCCGGAGAGAAGCCCCCGCTGACCGGCCGCGACCAGGCCGCCGACCCCCGCGCGCGGCGATCCCTGGCCGCGCTGCAGCAGGCGCTGCTGGATCTGGTCCTGGACAAGGAGCTGGGGCAGATCACGGTGGCCGACGTCACCAAGCGGGCCGGCCTCAACCGCTCGACCTTCTACGACCACTTCCCCGACGTCCACGCCCTCGCCGAGTCGGCCTGCGCGGCGATGTTCGACGGCCTGGTCGCCGCCGCGCCGAAGCTGGGCCGGTACGTGGTGGCCCGGAGCGAGCCGCCCGCCGAGACCACCCGGCTGTTCGCGCACGTCGCCGAGCACGCGCACCTGTACCGGGCGCTGCTGGGCCCCGACGGCAGCGCCCGGCTCCAGGACCACCTGCGGCACCGCATGACCGTCGCCATCCACGTCAGCGTGCGGCACGCCGCCCCGGACGACGGCGGCTCCACCCACGTCGACGATCCCGCGGACATCCCTCATGACGTTCCGGCGGCGTTCATCGCGGGGGCGCTGCTGTCGGTGGCGGCCGACTGGGTGCGGCGGGGGTGCCCCGGCACCCCCGAGGAGCTCTCCGCGGCGGTCTGGCCCCTGATGGTCGGCGCCTCACCGTGAGCCGGCGGCCGCCGTCAGAACATCCCGTTCGGGATCTCGCCGGGGTCGGGCACCGGCTGCACCACGTCCCAGTGCTCGACGATCTGCCCGTCCACCATCCGCCATATGTCGACGACCGCGATCCCGCGCTCGTCCCCCGGCGGGACCAGGTGATAGTGCAGCATCACGTGGTCGTCCTCGGCGATGACCCGCTTGAGGTCGAGCTTCGCCCCGGCAACCGGGGCGCTCGCGATGAACTCGATGAACGCGTCCCTGCCTGAGGGATTTCCCGGGCTGTGCTCGACGAAGTCCTCCCGGAGCAGGTCGCGAAGGATCTCCACGTTGCCTGCCGCGAACTCCGAGAAGCCGCGCAGGACGATTTCCTTGTTGCGTTGGGCGATGCCGTTCTCACTCATGCGCCCACCATGCGGCGCCCCGGCCCGGCCCGTCGATTACATCCCGTGTAATTGACGGCGTTCAGCGCCCCCGCGTGGTGAAGGCCAGGAGAAGGTCGGCGGTCCGCTGCGGATCTTCCAGGATGGGCGAGTGTCCGGCACCGGGCAGCAGCTCGACCTTCGCGCCCGGAACCACGCCGTAGTCGGCCGCGGACGAGGATCGCCATCTCCGGTCCTCCTCGCCGAAGATCACCAGCAGCGGCTTGCCCAGAACCTTCAGCCGGTCCGGGAGGGCCTGCTCCTCCAGGTACGCGCGGGGCGCCTGCATGATCGCGACGAACGCGGGGAAGCTCATGCCGCGCAGATCGTCCACGAGGTCCTGCGGGACCGGGTGGTCCGCGCGGCTGAAACCGGTGCTCGCGAACTGGCGGATCTGCTCGTCGTTCGGCGGCCACTGCGAGGGGCCTATCGTGGGGGTTTCCTGTGCGATGAAGGCGTCCATGCCGGGTCCGGTGTTGACGAGCGCGAGCGCGGTCACCAGGTCGGGTCGTTGCTCGGCGAGGGCGGTGGCGACCGTACCGCCGCTGGAATGTCCGGCGACCACGGCGTGCTCGACGCCGAGCCGGTCCAGTACGGCGCCCGCCCGGCGCGCCTGGTCCGGGATCGCGTAGCTGCCGTCGGCCGGTTGGCCCGAGCGGCCGTGCCCGAGCAGGTCGATCCGGATGACGCGATGGGATCCGGTCAGCAGCGGAACCAGCAGGTCCCACGAACGGGCCGAGGCCGCCGTCCCGTGGATGAGCAGGAGCGGGGGCGCGTCGCGGGGGCCGTCCTGACGCACGTACAGGTCGCCGTCGTCCAGGGACAGGGTCGAGCTCTCGGGGGCGTCGTTCACGTATGGTCCGCCGTCAGAAATGGTCATGAGGCCACTGTCGCCGCCTGCGGGAACCGCTGGATTGGACAAATGCTCCCTCGATCGGCCCGCGTAGCATGGGGCAGTGCGGACATTCGTGCACGGCACGGCTGTGTGGGGCGTGGCCTGCCCGCGGCGGCCCAGCCGGGTGGCCGGTGTCACCATGGCCGGGTTCCGGGTCCGTGAGCTGGACACGCTGCGGATGGTGCCGCATCCGGCCGTGACGCTGCTGGTGGAGTTCGGTGGCGGTACGCCCGTCATGGATCATGCCGCCGGGCGGCAGCAGCGGGGAAGCGTCGTCGCCGGGCCGGGGTTCGGGTCCGGAGGCGCGGTGCGGGCACGGGGCGAGAACGTCGAGTGCGTGCAGGTGCGCCTGTCCCCGGCGATCGCACGCGCCGTTCTGGACGTCTCCCCCGCCGACCTCGACGGCACCGTGGTGGCCCTCGACGACCTGTGGGGCCGGGAGGCGTCACGCCTGCGCGAGCGGCTGAGCGAGATCGCGTCGTGGCAGGAACGCTTCGCGCTGCTGGACGCGCTGCTCGCCCGCCGGCACGAGGCGGGGCCGACGGTGGATCCGGAGGTGGCCTGGGCCTGGCAGCGGATCGTCGCCGGCCGCGGCCTGGTGCGGATCGACGGGCTGGCGGCCGAGGTCGGGTGGAGCCGTAAGCGCCTGTGGTCCCGGTTCCGCTCGCAGATCGGCCTGCCGCCCAAGCGCGCCGTGAAGCTGGTCCGCTTCGACCATGCCGCCCACCGCCTGGTCGCGGGTGAGGGTGCGGCCCGGGTCGCGGCGGACGCCGGCTACGCCGACCAGTCCCACCTGCATCGGGACGTCGTGGCGTTCACCGGGGTGACCCCGGCGACCGTGGCCGGCGAGCCGTTTCTGGCGGTTGACGACCTCGCGTGGCCCAACCGGGAAATCTGCGCCGGCCGGACGTGAGATGGCCGCCAGTAGTGGGCGGTCACACCTCCGCGAGCCGAACCTGAGGCGGCCGACGCTACCGGGCGGTCACGAACTCCCGCGCGCCGCGCAGCCTGGTCCGCAGCCGCCGCTGGGTCAGGGCGCAGTCCAGCCGCACATCGAGCGGCCCGGGCAGGTCGGTGTCGGCCCGCCGGCCGGACGGCAGCCGAGCCGGATCCAGCCCGTCGCGCCGGGCGATGAGACAGCCCAGCTCGTACCGGCTCACCGCGTCTGCCCCGGCCACGTGGTGGATTCCCGCGCGATCAGAGTTCGCGAGCTCCAGGAGGGCTGCTGCCAGATCACGGACATGCACCGGGCAGCGCACGTCGTCGGTGAACAACACCCCGTGCGCACTGCCCGTGGCCAGCGCGTGCACGAAGTCCTCGTGCGGCGAGCCGCCGTCGCCGATGATCAGCGACGTCCGTACGACCACCGCCGTAGGATCGATCGCCTGCACGGCCGCCTCCGCGGCCGCCTTCGCCGCCCCGTACGGGCTGACCGGGTCGGGCATACAGTCCTCGGCATAGATGATCGCCTTGCCCGAAAAGACCGCATCGCTGGACACGTGCACCAGGCGTGCGCCGTTCCCGGAGGCGGCGACGGCCACGTGAGCGGCTCCCATGGCCGTCGTCACCCAGTCCGACTGGCGGTAGGCCGCGTTGACGACGACGTCAGGACCGAACGCACCGATCAGGTCGACCACGGCCGTGCGGTCGCGAACATCGAGTCGCAGCCACTCCACCTCCGCCGCCGTCCCCGGTCGGGTCAGAAAGGTCGCGGCCACGACGTCGCCGGCCGACGCGGACTGCCGCACGAGTTCGGCGCCGAGAAAGCCGCTGCCGCCCACGATGAGGACTCTCATGAGCTGTGACCGTAGTGGACTGTGCTACATCACGATGGTCGTCTTGGCGCCGGCCCGGACCGATCCTCTAAAACTGGAGCATGCATCGTGATCGCACGGTCGGCGAGCTGCTGCGGGAGTGGCGCCGGCGGCGCCGCCTGAGCCAGCTCGACCTGGCCATACAGGCGGACGTGTCCAGCCGGCACATCAGCTTCGTCGAGACCGGCCGTACGATCCCCAGCCGCCGGATGCTCCTGCACCTGGCCCAGCACCTGGACGTCCCCCTGCGCGAACGCAACCGGCTCCTGGTCGCCGCCGGATACGCCCCCGCCTACGAGCGGCGCCCGCTGGAGGATCCGCAGCTGGCCCAGGCGTACGAGGCCATCCAGGGCGTGCTGCGCGGGCACGAGCCGTTCCCCGCCGTCGCCGTGGACCACCGCTGGAACGTGCTGCTCAGCAACCCGGCCATGGAGATCTTCCTGGACGGCGTCGACCCGGAGCTGCTGAAGTCGCCGGTCAACATGATGCGGCTCGGTCTGGACCCGCGCGGGTTCGCGCCCCGGCTGCACAATCTGGGGCAGGTACGGGCGTACCTGCTGCCCCGGCTCGCCCGCCAGGCCGCCCGCACGGGAGATCCCGAGCTGAGCGCGCTGCACGAGGAGCTCCGGTCCTACGGCACCGAGGACGCCCCGCCGACCGCCGGGCCCACCGACATCGCCATGCCCATCCGGCTCCGGCATGACGGGGTCGAACTGAGCTTCTTCAGCACGATCACGACGTTCGGCGCGGCCTTCGACATCACGCTCGAAGAGATCGCCATCGAAACGCTCTTCCCCGCCGACGCCACGACCACCGCCTACCTGCGGCGCTCGGCGGCCCAACTGACGAACAGGTAGTTGCGCCAACGCGTGCTCACCCGGTCCGCCCGGTTCCAGCGGCCCCGGTGCCAGACGTGCATGCGGTAGCCGCGCGCGAGCAGCGAGCCCGCCACCTCGGCGGAGTCCCTGCCGTACTTGCCGAGATGGCGGTCCTCGATCTCCAGCAGCAGCGCGGGCCGGTGCTGCTCGATGGTCCACTCCGCGCCCTTCAGCACCTCCGCCTCGTACCCCTCGACGTCCATCTTGATGAAGTCGACGCGCGGGAGCTCCCGCAGCTCGCACACGCGGTCCACGGTGTACACAGGAACCTCGACGATCCTGGCGGCGGCGGAGCTGCCGGGATGCTTCAGCCCCTCCTCCAGGTGCGCCCAGCCATGGATGGGCAGGCCGAACCGGTACGGCAGCCGCAGCCGCTGGTATCCGGTGGATGAGCTCAGCGCGGCGTTGGTCACCCGCACGTTGCGCGCCCCGATCGCCCGCCACCCGGCCTCCAGGATCCGGTACGGCACCGGCAGCGGCTCGAAGCTGTGCACCTGCCCGGCCGGCCCGGCGAGCCTGGCCAGCGGGTAGGTGTACATCCCGTAGGCGGCCCCGATGTCGAAGCACACCGCACCCGGCCGGACGTGCTCGGCCAGGCCCAGCAGTTCCGGCTCGCTGAGCGACACCGCCGCCCCCGCCCGCAGCATCGCGGCCACGGCCCCCACTCTCATCATGCGGGTGACGGTAAGGACAGTGTGGGGAGCGGCGGATCCCTCTCAGGAGCGCAGTCGCGGGTTCCGGCGTGCCCCTGAGGAGGGATTGCCGGCGACGACCAGGCCGCTCTCGTAGGCGAGCACCACTGCCTGCGCCCGATCGCGCAGGCCCAGTTTGGTGAAGATCCGGCCGACGTGCGACTTCACGGTCTCCTCCGCGATCGTCAGCTCTCCGGCGATCTCGGCGTTGGCCAGCCCGGACGCCACCAGCCTGAGCACGTCCAGCTCGCGCGGGGTCAGCGCGTTCAGCCGCAGCGCCTCCCGCTGATCGATGGGCTGCCGGGCCGCGAACTCCTCGATGAGCCTGCGGGTGACGGAGGGCGCGAGCAACGCCTCGCCGTCGGCTATCACGCGTACGGCGGTGATGAGATCGGCCGACGGCGCATCCTTGAGCAGGAAACCGCTGGCCCCGCCGCGCAGGGCGGCGTAGACGTAGTCGTCGATGTCGAAGGTGGTGAGGATGAGCACCTTCGAGTCGCCGCCCGCTCCCGTGATGCGCCGGGTTGCCTCCAGGCCGTCGAGGTTGGGCATGCGCACGTCCATGAGCACGACGTCCGGTCGCAGATCGCGCGCCGCCACCACCGCCTCCAGGCCGTCCGCGGCCTCTCCCACCACCTGCAGGTCGGGCTGCGCGGCGATCAGGGCCGCGAGCCCGGCCCTGATCATCGCCTGGTCGTCGGCGACCAGCACCGTGATCATCCGGCTCCTCCTCCTTGTGGCGACTCCGTGGATCGGTCGGCCGTCCGCCGCGGCAGCCGCGCCCGGACGGCGAAGCCGCCCGCGTCCGTCGCCGCTGCCGTGAGGTCGCCGCCGAGCACCTCCACTCGCTCGCGCATCCCGATCAACCCGAGTCGCGAGCCCGGCTGCGCCGTGCCGGACGCGCGCGGAGCGGGCTCGTTGTCCACGGCGAGCGACACCGCGTCCGCCCCGACGCGTACGGACACGGTGGTCCTGGCTCCCGGCGCGTGCCGTACGACGTTGCTCAGCGCCTCCTGGACGATCCGGTAGACGGTGACGGACTCCACGGGAGAAAGTGACGGGGCGGGGCCGGAGACCGTGAGCTGGACGGGCACGCCCGCCCGGCGCACCGATTCGGTGAGTGCGCCGAGATCCTTCAGCCCGGGTTGCGGTGCGGTCCCCGGTACGTCGTCCGAGCCCCGCAGCGCGCCAAGCAGGTGCCGCATGTCCCGCAGGGACTCGCGGGCGGCCGCGTTGATGGCCGCGAACTCCTCCGCGACCTCCTCGCTCACCCCGCCGCCGATCCGGTAGGGCGCGCTGGCGGCCTGTACGGCGATCACCGACATGTGATGGGCCACCACGTCGTGCAGTTCCCTGGCGATCCGCGCCCGTTCCTCGAGGATCCGGCGCCGCCCGAGCTCGTCGGCGACGCGTAAGGTGGCCAGCCGCCTCATGCGCCTGGCGTGGCCGAGGACCACAGCCAGCAGCAAGGCCAGTGTCCAGGCCAGCAACCCTCTGGACAGGCGGTCCGGCGCCGTGCTCTGCGGCACGGTCATGGCGATCCCGACCGCGAACGTGACGACGACGGCGACGATCGTCACGCGCCGGACCGACGACAGCGCCAGCACGTACATGACGGGGAGCTGGGCCAGCGTCTGATCGAGCAACCAGGGTTGCGGCACGACCGGGGCGTGCAGCGCCATCCCGAGGCCGGTGATCAGGGGCATGGCCGCCACCATGGCCATCCAGGCGGGCACCGGCCGGTACCACGCCATGAGCACGGGTCCGGCGAGCAGGACCGCGGCCGGAACGGCGAGCACACCGAACTCGGCGGTCACGACATAGAAGGGCAGGTTGAAGATCAGGAGCGCCCCGGCCAGCACGGTGAACGACAGACGGCGGAGCATGGGCCGGCTCGTGCCCGGCGACGGGGGCACCCGGACGTACCATGCATCCAGAAGCGCCCCCATAGATCACACCTTATGGCGTGCCCGAGAGCGGAGCCGGGGCGTTGCCGGGTCAGCCCTCCGGCGCGGTCTCGGTCGTCGGCTTCTTGGGCGGGCTGAAGCTGCAGTGGTGCGAACGTGGCGCCACCGGCGATCCCGATGATGGTCGGACCGGGCAGCAGGTGCCACGCGCCGGTGGTGGGGCCGGCCATCACCACGTGACACCGCTCAGCCCGGCGGTGGCCAGCGCACCGCGCGTCCGGCACGGCCTCGCGGCCGCTGCCGCCGGACCGGCGAAGAAGTGGGTCTAGCTCCACCCCCCTGTACGTCCAGGCTCATACCGCGCCTCTCGTCCGCTTCCTAACGTCGTCACCACGACCGGCACCACGACCGGCACCACGACCGGCACCACGACCGGCACCACGACCGACGACGCACCGACGAGCCACCGACGACGCGCCGACGACGCATCGACAGCGCATCGACGACGCGAGGAAAGAGCGAGACATGGCAACCACTGATCACCCGACCGCAGCCGCGCTTTCCGGCGCGTCACCCGGCCAGAGCACCGCGTCACCGCCGCGGCTGTGGTTCGTGGACAATCTGCGGACCCTGCTGACCTCTCTGGTGGTCCTGCACCACACCGCGATCATCTACAGCGGGCTCCCGCTCTGGTACTACACCGAGCAGCCCACCAGCGGCGCCGTCGGGCTCGGCCTGTCGGTCTTCCTGCTGGTCGACCAGGCATGGTTCATGGGCGCGTTCTTCCTGCTCTCCGGTTACTTCACGCCCGGGTCGTACGACCGCAAGGGCCCACGTGCCTTCCTCCGCGACCGGCTGATCCGCCTGGGAATCCCGCTGGCGGTGTTCTACTTCGTGCTCAACCCGATCCTGTGCCTGGTCTCCTACCGGGGCGGCTCGCCGCTCGACACCTACCTGGACACCATCGGCGCCGGACCCTTGTGGTTCGTGCTCGCGCTTCTCGTCTTCGACGGGACGTACGCCGCCTGGCGCCTGGCGACCGGGAAACGCCCGCCGCGTAGCCGAACCCCCCGGCCGCCTGCCTTCCCGGCGGTGATCGGGTTCGTGCTGGTGCTGGCCCTGGCGACGTACGCCCTGCGGATCGTGATCCCGCACGGCTTCTGGGTGCCGGTCATCGACTTCCCGACCAGCACCTACCTTCCGCAGTACATCAGCTTCTTCGTCCTGGGGACCGTGGCGTACCGGCGCGGCTGGTTCCACGCCATCACCGCTCGGATGGGCTGGGCCGGGCTCGGCATGGCCGTCGGCGCCACCGTGGTGTTCCTCCCGCTGGCGCTGGCCGCCGGGCCCGACGCGTGGGCCGGGCACGGCACCCTGGGCTCGCTGTTCTACGCGCTGTGGGACTCCACCTTCGCGGTCGGCGTCGTTCTCGCGCTGCTCACCCTGTTCCGCCGCCGACTGAACGCCCAGGGCCCGCTGCGCCGGTACCTGTCCGGTCATGCGTTCACGGTGTACGTCATCCACGCGTTCGTGGTGACGGCGGCGGGTTACGCCCTCGGCGGGCTGGCCCTGCCGACTTCTGCGAAATTCGCGATCGCGGCTGTCGTGGTGCTCCCGGCCTGTTTCGCACTCGCCGCGCCGATCCGCCGGCTTCCCGGCGTCCGCCGCGTGCTCTGAGAGCACCTTCTGTGGGGTTCGGGTTCGGTGACCATGCGGTTGAGCTTGGCGTGCTGGCTCTCAGACACGGTCGGCATCGGTTACAGGACAACCCAGGAATCCGCTGAAGTCAGGGCAACGGCGAGTCAGACCGCACCGGAAACCGCCTGCTCCCTCAGTCTCACTGGGCAACGGGCGGGCTCAGCGAGCGGAGCGAGCGGGGGTTTCGGGGGGTCGAAGGGGGGCGTGAGCCCCCCTGGGAGGCGCTGCCCGGAGCTCCCCGGCGCGCAGCGCCCCCATTGCGGAGGACCATGCAGTTGCCCCCTGGGAGGCGCTGCCCGGAGCTTCCTCCGTCCCCTTGCGGAGGACCGGGCGGTTCCCGGTCAGGTGGTTTTGTGGCCTGCGCGGAGGAGGCCGTACGTGACTGCCTGCTCCAGGGCCTGCCACGACGCGTCGATGATGTTCTCCGCCACCCCGACCGTGGCCCACTCGGACGTGTCGTCGCTGGAGGTGATGAGGACGCGGGTGATGGCGTCCGAGCCGTGAGTGCCCTCGAGTATGCGGACCTTGAAGTCCACCAGCTCCAGCTTCGCCAGCTCGGGGTAGAGCTGCTCCAGCCCCAGCCGCACGGCCTTGTCCAGGGCGTTGACGGGGCCGTTGCCCTCGCCCGTGGCGACGATGCGCTCGCCCTTGGCGTGGAGCTTGACGGTGGCCTCGCTGACCAGCTCGCCGCCCTTGGTCCGCTCCACGATCACCCGCCACGACTCGACCTCGAAGTGGCGCTTGCGCTCCCCCTCCACGGTGTCGCGCAGCAGCAGCTCGAACGACGCGTCCGCGGCCTCGAAGGTGAATCCGCGCGACTCCAGGTCCTTGACGCGTTCGACCAGGGTCTTGGTGTGTTCGGGGGTGAGGTCGTAGCCGAGTTCGCGGCCCTTGAGCTCGACCGAGGCGCGGCCGGCCATGTCGGAGACGAGCATGCGCATGTCGTTGCCGACGGCGGCGGGGTCGATGTGCTGGTAGAGGTTGGGGTCGACCTTGATGGCGCTGGCGTGCAGGCCGGCCTTGTGGGCGAAGGCGGAGGTGCCCACGTACGGGGCGTGGGAGTTGGGGGTGACGTTGGTGACCTCGGTGATCGCGTGGGCGATGCGGGTCATGTCGGCGAGGGCGGCCGCCGGTACGAGGTCGAAGCCGCGCTTGAGCTGGAGGTTCGCCACGACCGTGAAGAGGTTGGCGTTGCCGGAGCGCTCGCCGTAGCCGTTCGCGCAGCCCTGTACGTGCGTGGCCCCGGCCCTGACGGCGGCCAGGGTGTTGGCGACGGCGCAGCCGGTGTCGTCGTGGCAGTGGATGCCGACGCGGGCGCTGGTCTGGACGGCCTCGTGGACGATCTCGGCCAGCTCGTCGGGGAGCATGCCGCCGTTGGTGTCGCACAGGGCGATGACGTCGGCCCCGGCTTCGGCGGCGGTCCTGAGGACTTCGAGCGCGTAGGCTGGATTGGACTTGTAACCGTCGAAGAAGTGCTCGGCATCGAGGAAGACTCGCTGTCCCCCCGCACGAAGGTGAGAGACCGTGTCGCGGATCATCGCGAGGTTCTCCTGGAGAGTCGTGCGGAGGGCCAGCTCCACGTGCCGGTCGTGGCTCTTGGCGACAAGGGTCACGACCGGCGCGCCGGATTCGCGCAATGCGGCCACCAATGGATCGTCGGCTGCCTTCACACCGGCCCGGCGGGTCGCACCGAACGCGGCGAGCTGCGCGTGCTTCAGGTCCAGCTCTGTTCGAGCACGCCTGAAGAACTCTGTGTCCTTGGGGTTGGCGCCCGGCCAGCCCCCTTCGATGAAACCGACGCCAAGGCCGTCCAGGTGCCGCGCGACGGCGAGCTTGTCGGCGACGGTGAGGTTGAGCCCCTCCTGCTGGGCGCCGTCACGCAGCGTCGTGTCGTATACGTGGAAGCGGTCGTCGGCCATGAGTCTCTCTTCTCTGGAAGTCCTCTGGAAAGCAAAAAGACCCCTCACGGACGTGAGAGGTCTGCGCGCTGGCGGTGTCCTTTGTCAGCCAGCGCGCCTGCCGATAATGAGCAGACCGTAGAACATGGTGCCGCCCAGTCTGCCATACGCATTCAGCATCTGGCACATCGATCTCAGCTTCTGGGACAAGCCTTTACACCGTGACCCCGCCGCCACCTGTGATGACGTGCTCGAGCGCGGCCGGGTCGAACGCCTCGTTGCCCAGCAGCCGCCCGTCGAGCAGCACCGTGGGCGTGCCCTGGAGGCGCACCTTCGCCGTCTCCGCCAGGTGGGCCTGCGCGTACGACTGCGACCTGACGCACTCGTCCACCGACGCCCCCGCCTGCCTGGCGGCCTTGACCAGCTCCTCGACGGCGAATCCGGACGCCTGGCCGTGCGGCGCGGGCTGCATGGCGTACAGCTCGTCCCTGAAGGTGAGCCAGCTCTCCTCGGGGACGCAGCGGGCGGCAGCGGCGGCGCGGATGGAGTTGGAGCGCATGGGCTCTTCCTGGAAGATCGTCACCGGGTGGAAGACGATCTTGACCTTGCCCTCCATGGCGAGCTTCCTGATGATCCCGTCCACCTTGGCGTGCATGTCCTTGCAGACCGGGCAGTCGAAGTCCTCGTACACGTCCAGCACGGGGGCGTCCGCGCCCCGGTCGGCCAGGACCATGGACCCGTCCACCTGCCGGGTCAGCCGCACCCCCTCGGACGACCGGCCCGGCTCCGAGAACGACAGCACCCCGAGTACGGCGATGGCCACGCACGCGAGCGCCACCGCCAGCAACCGCTTCATCATCAGCCCACTCTCACCTCATTGATCGCGCAGACCCTACCCGATGCCGGGAGAATGGACATATGAAGGCATACCTCCTCGATCCCGCTGTAGCACAGTACGTCCTCGCGCACACGACGGCGCCCGACCCCCTGCTGGACGAGCTGGCGAAGGAGACGCTCAGCGTCACCGGAGACGCCGCCGGCATGCAGATCTCCCCCGACCAGGGCACCTTCCTGACCATGATCACCCAGCTCGTGGCGCCCCAGGTCGTCGTCGAGGTGGGGACGTTCACCGGCTACTCGTCCGTGTGCATCGCCAGGGGCCTGTCCGGCGGGCGGCTGCACTGCTTCGACGTGAGCGACGAGTGGACCTCCATCGCGCGCCGCTACTGGCGCGAGGCCGGGGTGGAGGACCGCGTGACGCTCACGCTCGGGCCCGCGCTGGAGACGCTCGCCGCCTTCGACCAGACCGTCGACCTGGCCTTCCTCGACGCCGACAAGGGCAACTACCCCGGCTACTACGAGCTGCTCATGGAGCGCCTGCGACCCGGCGGGCTGATCGTGGCGGACAACACGCTGCGCCGGGGCCACGTGGCGGACCCGGCGCACGAGGAGCAGACCACCGTGGAGATCCGGCAGTTCAACGACCTGGTGATGGAGGATCCGCGGGTGACGGTCCTCATGCTGCCGGTGGCGGACGGGATGACCCTGATCAGGAAGAACTAGCGGGCGGCGGCCGGGCCCTGACGGACCCGGCCGTCCCAACTAGACGATCTTGTGGATCCAGTTGTGGGTGTCGGGGCGGGCCCCGTACTGGATGCCCACCAGCTCCTCGCGCACCCGCATCGTCACCGGGCCGGGGTTGCCGTCGGCGACGATCCAGGAGCGGTCGGCGCCCTTCACCGTGCCCACCGGCGTGACCACGGCCGCGGTCCCGCACGCGAACACCTCGGTGAGCTCACCGGACTCGCATCCGGCCTGCCACTCGTCGATCGAGATGAGGCGCTCCTCGGTCTCCAGGCCCAGGTCGCCGGCCAGCTCCAGGATGGAGTCCCTGGTGATGCCGGGCAGCAGGGTGCCGGTCAGCGCGGGGGTGACGAGCTTGTCGCCGAAGACGAAGAACAGGTTCATCCCGCCCATCTCCTCGACGTACCTGTGCTCGTGGGCGTCCAGCCACACCACCTGGTCGCAGCCCTTCTCCACGGCCTGCCGCTGCGCGACGAACGCGGCCGCGTAGTTGCCGCCGCACTTGGCGAAGCCCGTGCCGCCGGGGGCGGCCCGCGTGTACTCGGTGGACAGCCAGACGGAGACGGGCTTGAGCCCGCCCGTGAAGTACGAGGCCGCCGGGGAGGCGATGACCATGTACTTGTACGACTTCGAGGGGTAGTTGACGCCCAGCCCGGCCTGGGTGGCGATCATGAAGGGGCGCAGGTAGAGGCTGTGCCCCTCGGTCGTGGGCACCCACTCCCTGTCGGTCTGGACGAGGAGTTCGAGCGACTCCACGAACGCCTCCTCCGGCAGCTCCGGCATGGCCATCCGGAGCGCGGAGCGGTTGAAGCGGGCGGCGTTCGCGTACGGGCGGAACGCGACGATCGACCCGTTGGCCTGGCGGTAGGCCTTGAGCCCCTCGAACAGCTCCTGCGCGTAGTGGAAGACCGAGGTGGCCGGGTCGAGCGAGAGCGGGCCGTACGGCAGGAGCTTGGCGTCGTGCCAGCCCTGCCCCTCGGTGTAGTCGATCGAGACCATGTGATCCGTGAAGGTCTGCCCGAAGCCGGGGTTCGCCAGTACCTGCTCCCGCTCGGCCGCGGTGCGAGCGTGGTCGGATAGCTGCACGTCGAAGCTGAGCTTCTGAGCGATGGTCATGACGTCAGTCCTTCTCTCTGCGAATCTGCCCAAATCTACAGAAAACTGCGGATCGGTGCTGGTGAGCGGGCGCCGCCCGGAAGGCGGCCCCGTACTTCCTATTGTCTCGCTATATGGGATGGCAAGCGGCCGATGGGGTGATCAGCCCTTTTGGACGCAAAAAAGCGCCTGGCGGCCCTCGTCGGACCACCAGGCGCGTTCGTGGCTAGGCGGTCCTAGCCGGATACTCGCGCGGTGATGTCGTCACCGATCTCGTGGGTGGTGCGACCCGCCCAGCCGGTCAGCCGCTCGAGGATGTCATCGGCGACCGCCTGCTCGACCTTGGCCGCCTCGGCGTGCAGGCCGAGGTGGTCGAGGAGCATGGCGACGGACAGGATGGTCGCGGTCGGGTCGGCCTTGCCCTGGCCGGCGATGTCGGGGGCGCTGCCGTGCACCGGCTCGAACATGCTCGGCGCGGACCGCTCGGGGTTGATGTTGCCGCTGGCGGCCAGGCCGATGCCGCCGGCGATGGCGGCGCCCAGGTCGGTGATGATGTCGCCGAACAGGTTGTCGGTGACGACCACGTCGAACCGCTCCGGCTGGGTCACGAAGAACATCGAGGCCGCGTCGATGTGGCAGTAGTCGGTCGTGACGTCGGGGTACTCCGCCGCCAGGCGGTTGACCGTGCGCTGCCACAGGTCACCGGCGAAGGTGAGGACGTTGGTCTTGTGGACGAGCGTCAGCTTCTTGCGCGGCCGCGTGGTGGCCTTCTCGAAGGCGTAGCGCACCACGCGCTCGACACCGTAGGCGGTGTTGAGCGACTCCTGGGTGGCGATCTCGTGCGGGGTGCCGCGCCGCATGGCGCCACCGGTGCCCGCGTAGAGGCCCTCGGTGCCCTCGCGGACGACGATCATGTCGATGTTCTCCGCCGGCGTGTCGGCCAGCGGGGTCGCCACGCCGGGGAACAGCTTGACCGGGCGCAGGTTGACGTAGTGGTCGAACTCGAAGCGCAGCCGCAGCAGCAGATCGCGCTCGAGGATGCCCGGCGGCACGCTGGGGTCGCCCACGGCGCCGAGCAGGATCGCGTCGTAGCCGCGCAGCTCTTCGAGCACGGCGTCGGGCAGCGTCTCACCGGTACGGTGATAGCGTGCGGCCCCCAGGTCGTAGTGCGTGGGCTCGATCTTCGTGCCAACTGCCTCCAGGACCTTGAGTCCTTCGGCCACGACCTCGGTGCCGATCCCATCGCCGGGGATGACGGCCAGACGGATGTTACGCGACTCCATGGGCGGTACCTTACCGCGTCGTCTCGACTGACGAACACTTCATCTCATTTTACGGACGCCCTCTTTGTCCGTATTGCGGTTCTTTGACCGTTTCGTTAAAGTCACCGACCAGCCTAATCCGCGCAGCCGCTGCGTGGAGCCGGGGACCCACTTCCCCCCTGGGGCGAATCGGCACCCCTGTGTCGTAGGGCTACTTCCAGGCCCGAGCCCGTCAGCTAACCCGGCCGGCCGTATGGAAGGACAGACCCCTGTCTCGAATCGCCATTGTCCTGGCGGCGGGCGCCGCCGGGCTCATCCTGGCCTCCCCAGCCCATGCCTCCACCAAGATCGACGACCCCACCATCCTGACCGGCACCCAGATCAAGGAAATCCAGGAGAAACAGGCCCCGGCGCCCGCCTGGAAGATCGCCATCAAGTTCGCCATGAGCAAGCGCGGCACACCGTACGTGTGGGGCGGCGCCAGCCCGAGCGGATACGACTGCTCCGGCCTCATGCTCAGGGCGTACGAGCACGCCGGGATCGAACTCCCCCGCACCGCCGCCGAACAGTACGGCGCCTTCGACAGAAAGATCGCCTGGGAGGACCTCAAACCCGGCGATCTGGTCTTCTTCCACGGCCTCGGGCACGTCGGGATGATCTCCCGGCCCGGCTACATGGTCCACTCGCCGCACACGGGTGACGTGGTCAAGGAGGAGCGCCTGACCTCCTGGCGCAGAGACTCCTTCGTGGGTGGCGTCCGCCCCGACCCCAAGGGCGTACGGCTCTGGTCCAAGCTCCAGAAGCAGCGCGACGAAACACCCACCACCCTCACGGCCACCCTGTAGGAGGCTTCGGCATCCGCCTCCCCGCCGTGCGGTCAGGGGAGGCGGGCGTCGAAGATGAGGTCCCAGGCGCGGGTCCTGGCGTGGGCCACCGCGCCCAGCAGCACGCCGCTGTCCCCCAGCGTGCTGGCCACCACGGACGGCCGCAGCGGGCCGAGCTCGGCGATGCGGGCCTCGATGGCCTCCCCCAGGAGGTCCAGGTTGCGGCCCACGCCGCCGCTGAGCACGATCACCTCCGGATCGAGCACGGCCGCCACCGCCACCAGCAGCCCGCCGATGCGGCGCCCCTCGGCCTCCACCACCGCGCGGGCCACGCCGTCGCCCGAGGCCGCCGCGGCGAAGACCTTCTTGGCCGTCTCCAGGCTCAGGCCGGCGGCGCGGGCCGCGCGGACCACCCCGGGCGCGGCGGCCACCGCCTCCGTGGCGCCGTGGGCCAGGGCGTCGCCGCTCGGCGGCGGGGGGTCCTCGGCCGCGGGCACGTACGAGACCTCCCCCGCCGCTCCCCTGGCGCCCACGTACAGCTCTCCGTTGATCACGATGCCCATCCCGACGCCGGTGCCGATGGACACCAGCGCGAAGTTGGACTTGCCGCGCCCCGCCCCGTGCACGTGCTCGCCGACGGCGGCCAGGTTGATGTCGTTCTCGATGACGAGGTCGACCTCCATCGCGGCGCGCAGGCGCTCGGCCAGGTCGGAGCCGGGCAGGTTGGGGGCGAACTCCAGGCGTCCGAGCGCCGGGTCGTACACGCCGGGCGAGCCGACGACGGCGCAGGCGATGGCGGGCCAGTCGACGGCGGCCTCGCGGGCGGCGGCCCGGCACAGCTGCCCGACCAGGTCGGCCAGCTCGGCGGAGGTCTGGGCGGTGTTGCGCCCGTCCTTCCGGCCGGCGAAGGTGCCGCGCAGGTCTGCGACGGCGACCCTGATCCAGTCACGCCCGATGTCGACGCCGGCGACGTGGGTGGCGGCGGCGTTGACGTCGTACAGGGACGTGACCGGCCCGGGGCGGCCGGAGACCTCGCCGACGAGGTGAACGAGCCCGTCCTCCTCCAGCCCGGCCAGGGCCGCGGACACCGTGGGCTTCGACAGGCCGGTGATCTTGGCGAGGTCGGCGCGCGAGGCGGGGCCGTGCTCCTGAAGATGGTCGAGCAGGCGGCGCTCGTTCAGCACTCGCAGCAGCCGCGGATTACCCAGGTCGCCCCGCATCTCACCCTCCCTGAGGAAACAGAGCCTAGCCAACTCGCCTGATAGTAAATTACCTTTCTTACCAAGCACAGGGGCGGCACATCCGGAAGGACGAAGTGCGATGCACCGAGCATGGCGATCAATCCCTGTCGCGGCGGTCCTCCTGGCCGCCGCCTGCGGAAACACCGGAAACAACGCCGGAGCGGGCACCGGCGCCACCACCACGACCACGCAGGGCCAGGGCGGCAAGACGATCGCGCTGTTCCTGCCCGAGTCCAAGACCACCCGGTACGAGGCGTTCGACCGCCCGCTGTTCGAGGCGAAGGTCAAGTCGCTCTGCCCCGACTGCAAGATCCTCTACAGCAACGCCGAGCAGGACGCGCCCAAGCAGCAGCAACAGGTCGAGGCGGCGCTCACCCAGCAGGCCGACGTGCTCGTGCTCGACGCCGTGGACGCCAACGCCGTGGCTCCCCTGGTGAACCAGGCCAAGCAGAAGAAGGTCCCGGTCATCGCCTACGACCGGCTGATCTCGGGCATCGACTACGCGTACTACGTCTCGTTCAACAACGTACGGGTGGGCGAGATGCAGGGCCAGGCCCTGCTCGACGCCATGACCGCCAGGGGCACGGCGGCCAAGGGCCAGATCGTGATGATCCACGGTTCCCCCACCGACCCCAGCTCGGCCGACTACAAGAAGGGCGCCAAGAGCGTGCTGGACGGGAAGGTGAAGGTCGGCAGGGAGTTCGACACGCCGGACTGGAGCCCCGACAAGGCGCAGCAGGAGATGGAGCAGGCCATCACCGCGCTGGGCAAGGACACCATCACCGGCGTGCTGTCCGCGAACGACGGCATGGCGGGCGGCGCGATCGCGGCCATGAAGCGCGCGGGCTACGAGCAGCTGCCGCCGATCACCGGCCAGGACGCCGAGCTGGCCGCCGTCCAGCGCATCCTCACGGGCGAGCAGTACATGACCATATATCTGGACATCAGGGCGGAGGCGGAGAAGTCCGCCGAGCTCGCCGTCGCCGTCGCCAAGGGCGAGCAGCCCGCCGCCCCCACCAAGGTCAACAACGGCGCGGCCGACATCCCGGCCTTCCTCCTCGACCCCATCCCCGTCACGGCCGACAAGGTCAAGGACACGATCGTGAAGGACGGCTTCTACACCGCCGCCCAGCTCTGCACGGGCGAGGTCAAGGCCGCCTGCGAGAAGCAGGGCATCGAGTAGATGCTCTCGGCGACGGACATCTCCAAACGGTACGGGGCGGTCCAGGCGCTCGACGGGGCCCGCCTGGACCTGCGCCCCGGCGAGGTCGTGGCCCTCATGGGCGACAACGGCGCCGGCAAGTCCACGCTGGTCAAGGCCATCTCGGGGGTCGTGACGCCGGACGCCGGCACGATCACCGTGGACGGCTCGCCGGTCAGGATCGCCAACCCGCACGACGCGCAGGCGCTCGGCGTCTCGACCGTCTACCAGGACCTCGCGCTCTGCGAGAACCTCGACGTCGTGGCCAACCTCTTCCTGGGCACCGAGCGCCGCCGCGGCTCGCTGCTGCGCCACATCGCCATGGAACGCGCGACCCGCGACCTCCTCGGCCAGCTCGACGTGCGCATCAGGGACATCAGGGTGCCGGTCGCCATGCTGTCGGGCGGCCAGCGGCAGTCGGTGGCCATCGCCAGGGCGCTCATCGGCGAGCCGCGGCTGGTCATCCTCGACGAGCCCACGGCGGCCCTGGGGGTCGAGCAGACGGCACAGGTGCTGGCGCTGATCGGGCGGCTGCGCGAGCGCGGGCTCGCGGTGCTGGTCATCTCGCACAACCTCGCCGACGTGCGCGCGGTGAGCGACCGCGTGGTGGTGCTGCGGCTGGGCCGCAACGCCGGTGAGTTCACCACCGCCACCGCCTCCCAGGAGGAGATCGTGGCCGCGATCACGGGGGCAGGGGCATGACCGACACGCTGGTCCGCAGGCCGTACACGCCGAAGGTCGCCGTCGAGCGGCTGCGCCAGGGGGACGTGGGCGCGTGGCCGGTGGTCGGCGGGCTGATCGCGATCGCGATCGTGTTCAGCACGCTCAACGACCGCTTCCTGTCCCCCGAGAACCTCACCAACCTCGTGCTCCAGATGGCCGCCACAGGCACGATCGCGCTCGGCATCATCATGGTGCTGCTGCTCGGCGAGATCGACCTGTCGGCGGGCTCGGTCAGCGGCCTGTGCGCCACGATCATGACGATCGTCCACGTCAAGCAGGGCTGGAACCCGCTGCTCGCCATCCTCCTGGCGCTGGCCGTCGGCGCGGCGATCGGGTTCCTGCACGGCCTGATGCTGACCAAGCTGCGGATGCCGTCGTTCGTCGTGACGCTGGCCGGGCTGATGGGCTGGCTCGGCCTGCTGCTCTACCTGCTGCGGCAGGGCGGGACGATCAACCTGCCGTTCACCGGGTTCATCTCCAAGCTGAGCGACACCTGGCTGCCGGGCTGGCTCGCCTGGACGCTCGCGGCGGGCCTGGTGGCCGTGTCGGCGGGCGCGTCGCTCGTGGTCAGGAGGCTGCGGCTGGCGGCCGGGCTGCCGGTGACGCCGCTGTGGTGGTCGCTGGCCAAGGCGGGCGGCCTGGCGGTGCTGCTCGCCGCGGCGGTGACCGTCATGTCGGCGGACCGCGGCGTGCCGCTCCTACTGATCATCTTCGGGGCGCTGGTGGTGCTGCTCGACCTCATGCTGAGGCACACCACGTTCGGGCGGCACCTGTACGCCGTCGGCGGCAACGCCGAGGCGGCCAGGCGCGCCGGCATCAACGTCACCAGGATCAGGATCCTCGCGTTCATGCTGGCCTCCACCCTGACGGCGGCCGGGGGCATCCTGGCCGCCAGCCGCCTGTCGGCCGTCAACCAGGGCTCGGGCGGCAGCGACATCCTGCTCATGGCGATCGCCACCGCGGTCATCGGCGGCACCTCGCTGTTCGGCGGGCGCGGCCGGGCCTACGACGCGCTGCTCGGCGTCCTGGTCATCCAGGCCATCTCCAACGGCATGTACCTGCTCAGCGTGGACTCCTCGGTGCGGTTCATGGTGACCGCCGCGGTGCTGGCGCTGGCCGTGGCCATCGACTCGCTCGCCCGCAGGGGCGCCGCCCGGTGACCCGGGTCCTGGGCATCGACGTGGGCGGGACGAAGGTGGCCATCGGGGTGTCCACGGCCGACGGCCCCGCGCTGTCCGCCCACGTCCGCCTGGACACCGGGCCCGACACGCTCGCGCGGGCGCTCGCGGCGGCCCGGGCCCTGGACGGCGCGCCCGCCGCCGTGGGCTTCTCGACGTGCGGGGTGATCCGCGATGGCGTGGTACGGCTCGCCCCGAACGTCCCCGGCTGGGAGGGCCTCGAACTGCCGAGGCTGCTCCAGGAGGCGTACGGCGCCACTCCGGTGGCCATCGACAACGACGTGAACGCGGCGGCCGCCGCGGAGCTGCGCTGGGGCGCCCTGCGCGGCGTCTCCACGGGCGTCTACCTGAACCTGGGCACCGGCCTGGCGGCGGCCCTGGTGGTGGACGGCCGGGTGGTGCCCGGAGCCCACGGCGCGGCAGGCGAGATCGGCTACCTCCAGGTGATGCCGGGCGAGCCCGCCTTCGCCGACGGCCGGGTGCCCCTGGAGGAGCGCGTCTCGGGCGGCGCGCTGGCCGCCCGGGGCGCGGCCCTCCTGGGCCGCCCCGTCACGGCGGCCGAGCTCCTCGGCGGGGGCCGGGCGCGGGAGCCGGTGGACGAGACGCCGAGCGGGGACCCCGCGCGGGAGCTGGTGGACGAGACGCCCGGCGGGGACCCCGCCCAGGAGCTGGTGGACGAGACGCTGCGGACGCTGGCCATGAGCGTGGCGAACCTGTGCGTGGTCCTCGATCCCGAGCGCCTGGTGGTCGGCGGCGGCATGATGGGCGCGGCGGAGCTGATCCTGCCGAGGCTGACGGCGGAGGTCGGCCGGGCGGTGCCGTTCCCGCCGGAGATCCGCCCGGCCCGCTTCGCGGACGACGCTCCGTTGCTGGGCGCGCTTGCGCTGGCCCGCGCGGCGGTAGCGTAGGGACATGGCACCAGAAAAGGTGCGACTCACCGGGGAGAAGGCCACGCTGCTCGCCACCCTGTACGGGCGGGCGCTGGACGCGCGGTCCCCGGATCCGATCCTCGGCGACGACCTGGCCGCCGACGTGGTCGAGCGCATCGACCACGACTTCACCAAGACCGGGATGAACGCCGCCCTCGCCGTCTCGGTCGCGATCAGGGCGCGGTTCATCGACCGGTGGGTGGCCGAGTTCCTGGCCACCCATCCCGAGGCCACCGTGCTCCACCTGGGCTGCGGCCTCGACACCCGCGTCCACCGGCTGGACCCGCCGCCCACCGTCCGCTGGTACGACGTGGACTACCCCGACGTGATCGAGCTGCGGCGGCGCCTGTTCCCCGAGCGGCCCGGCCACCGCCTGATCGGCTCGTCGGTCACCGAGCTGAGGTGGCTGGAGCAGGTCCCGGCCCGCGCCCCTGTGCTGGTCGTGGCCGAGGGCCTGCTCTACTATCTCGACCCCGGCGAGGGCCGGGCCCTCATCAGGGCGATCGTCGAGCGCTTCCCCGGCGGCCAGTTCGTCTTCGACGCGGTGAGCCCGCTCGGGCTCAGGACGCAGAAGCTCAACAGGCCGGTGCGCAAGGCGGACGCCCACCTGGTCTGGGGCATCGACGGGCCGGGCGAGCTGCTGGCCATCCATCCGAGGTTGCGTTGCCTGAGCGCGGTGAGCGCGTTCGACATCGAGGGGTTCGACCGCCTGCCGGCGCCGCACCGCGTCGCGGCCCGGATCGCCGGGCTGCTGCCGGCGGTGAAGCGGGCGGCGGTCTTCTACCGGCTCGGGTTCTGAGGGGCGCCGCCGTTGTCCCTGCGGTCCAGGGCGGTCTGCAGGGCCTGCGCGGCCTCGTCCTCATGCTCTTCGGCACGGTTCCAGGCATACATGTCGTACATGTGACTCATCTCATTTCGTGGGCCGTTCGGCGGACGAATGGGACTTACTGGCCGACACACCACTACGCACCGCGGCGAGTCGTCGACCTGCCCTAACAGGCCCCGCCGCGGCAGGTAATAAGTACGAGCACCTGGCGCATTACCAGCAACAGTACCCCAGCAATCTCATTGGATGTCCTAGTATCTTGCATGCTGAGACAGCAAAGGCCGCCACCCGGAAGCCGGGCGGCGGCCTTCAGACCGGGCAGGAGGCTCAGCCCTCCAGGTCCACGGAGCGGCCGCTCTCGGCGCCGATCTCGCTGCCGATCTGGTCGATCACGTCGGCCGGGATCGCCGAGTCGACCGTCAGCGCGATGAGCGCGTTGCCGCCCTTGGTGGAGCGGGCCACCTGCATCGAGGCGATGTTGACGCCGTGCTCGCCGAGAAGGCGGCCGACCACGCCGACGATGCCGGGACGGTCGGTGTAGGTGAAGAACGCCAGGTGGGCCGTCGGCTCGATCTCCATCTCGTAGCCGTTGACCTCGACGATCTTCGTGATCTGGCGCGGGCCGGAGAGCGTGCCGGACACCGAGACCTGGCGGCCGTCGGCGAGCACGCCGCGCACGGTCACCACGTTGCGCCAGTCGGGGCTCTCCGAGCTGGTCACCAGCTCCACGGTGAGACCGCGGTCCTTGGCCAGCAGCGGCGCGTTGACGTACGTGACCTGCTCCTCGATCACGTCGGTGAACACGCCCTTGAGGGCGGCCAGCTCGATCACCCGCACGTCCTCGGAGGCGATCTCGCCGCGCACCTCGACGTCGAGCTTGGTGGCCACCTCACCGGCCAGCGCGGTGAACACGCGGCCGAGCTTCTCGGCCAGCGGCAGGCCCGGCTTGACGTCCTCGGCCACCACGCCGCCCTGGACGTTGACCGCGTCCGGCACGAACTCACCCGCGAGCGCCAGCTTCACGCTCCGCGCGACCTGCGTGCCGGCCTTCTCCTGGGCCTCGTGCGTGGAGGCGCCCAGGTGCGGCGTCACGACGACCTGGTCCAGCTCGAACAGCGGGCTGTCGGTGCACGGCTCCTTGGAGAACACGTCGAGGCCCGCTCCCGCGACGCGCCCCTCCTTGATCGCCGAGTAGAGGGCGCCCTCGTCCACGATGCCGCCGCGGGCGACGTTGATGATGCGCACCGACGGCTTGACCTGGTGCAGCTCCCTGTCGCCGATGAGGCCGACGGTCTCCTTGGACTTGGGCAGGTGGACGGTGATGAAGTCGGCCTGCTTGAGCACCTCTTCGAGGCTGAGGAGCTTGACGCCCATCTGCGCGGCGCGGGCCGGCGGCAGGTAGGGGTCGTAGGCGATCAGCTCGACGCCGAAGGGCTGCAGCCGCTGGGCCACGAGCTGCCCGATCTTGCCCAGACCGAGGATGCCGACGACCTTCTCGTCGAGCTCGACACCGGTGTACTTGGAGCGCTTCCACTCCCCGTTCTTCAGCGCGGCGTGAGCCTGGGCCGTGTTGCGCGCGCTGGCCAGGATGAGCGCGAGGGTCTGCTCGGCGGCGCTGGTGATGTTGGAGGTCGGCGCGTTGACGACCATGACACCGGCCTTGGTGGCGGCTTCGACGTCGACGTTGTCGAGGCCGACGCCGGCGCGGGCGACCACGCGCAGCTTCGGCGCGGCGGCGATGGCCTCGGCGTCGACCTGCGTGGCGGAGCGCACGATCAGGGCGTCCACCTCGGCGAGGGCGGGCAGCAGCTGGGAACGGTCGGCGCCGTCGGTGTGGCGGACCTCGAAATCAGCGCCGAGTACGGCGAGGCCAGCCTCGGACAGCTCCTCTGCGACCAGAACGACGGGCTTGTTCACTGGTGTGGATCCTTAACGGCACGGCGGGCATTCGGGGGACACGTCCACGGATCCCCCGACGGTCCCACAGAGTCTATCCGGGGCTTGTGAACGCGTTCACGAGGCACCCACGATGTGAGACAGGTCCGCCCTACCCCCGGAGGAAGAAACTCATCCACTCCGCTCCCATCTTTGTCTTGATCGGGAGATTTATTCGCCATTAGCCTGATAAGCCGTGGCCGAGTACCTAGGGTTCGTCTTATGAGCATCGGGAATCCTGCGCTTGCCGACGTGCTCGCTCAGCATGGCACTCCGCATCGCCTGCTGGGCGCTCTCGCCGACGGTGGAGTCCTGGTGGCAGTGCGGCCAGACCGCTCGGTCGTCCTCGGGACGACCCAGGCCGGAGACCGGGTGTTGCTCGGTTACACCGGCCCTGCCACCTATGCCAGGCACCGCGGCAGTCATTCCCTATCGGCGTGCGACGCCGACACCATCCTGGACATCCAGCGCGTCACCGGCGTGCGGGAGATCGTGATCGACGCGGCCGGACCAGCCGCCGCGGCCGTGCCCATCGACGACCTCCAGCGCTTCATCACCTCGACGCGCACGGGGCCGACGCCCGTCCTCTCGGGAGCGGTGCCGGCCGCGTACGCGACGGGGGCGATGGCGACCGTGTCACGCGGTGCCGCGCTGGCCCAGGTGGCACCTCCGAGTCCGCAGGCGCCGACGCTGCCGTGGGTGCCCGCGCCCCGGCCGCACCTGTCGGGGCCGATGCAGCAGGTGGACCCCGGCTACCGGCGGTGCACGCATCCGATCCTGCCCGCGCTGCGGCAGGCCATCGGGCTGCTGCTCATGGACTTCCCGCTCGTGCACCACGTCTGGATCTCCGAGGCGCGCACGGCGTCCGGGGCTCCGGGGATCATGCTGCACGTGAAGGTGCACATGTCAGCCGCCGAGGACGTCGTACGCGACCTGCACCGCCTGGTACGCGCCCGGCTGCCGCAGTTCGCGGCCTCCGGGGCGCCGATCCTCATGGCGAGGGTGGCGGACGCGCGCAGCGAGCGCCGGATGATCGAGATCGGCGCGCACGTGGTGTGCGCCAACGTCATCGACTGACGCGACCCATGTGCCGCGGGGCCCGGGTGACCGGGCCCCGCGGCGTGGAAAAGTGGGCCCTCCCGAACAAGCTCTCGCTCGGCTTCAATGAGGGAATGATCACACCGGCGGTGGGCGCGTCCGCGGTCTCCAGGGGCGTGCGCCTCGGCTACGGCGTGGGGTCCTTCTGCACGGCCACGGTCAGCACCGTGCCCGGCCTGCTCCTGCTGTACTACATGACCAATTTCCTGGCCGTGCCCGCCTGGCTGGCCGGGGTCGTGGTGACCGCGCCCAAGGTCTGGGACCTGGTCGTCAACCCGCTGATCGGCCGCTGGTCGGACCGGACCCGGTCGCGGCTGGGCCCCCGGCGGCCCTGGCTGCTGGCGGGCGCCTGCACGCTGCCGATCGCGTTCTTCCTGGTGTTCGCGGGGCCGCCGCTGACGGGCGTGCCCGCCGCCCTCTACGTGGGGGTGTGCTTCCTCGTGACGGCGACGGCGTACGCGCTGTTCGAGGTGCCGTACAAGGCGATGCCCGGCGAGATGACCCACGACTACCACGAGCGCACCTCGCTGCTGCAGTGGCGCATGGTCTTCATCGGCGCGGCCACCGCGGTCAGCGGCGTGCTCGCCCCGGCCATCGTCACGAGCCAGGGCGAGCACGGCACGCTGGACAGCTACCGGCTGATGGCCACGGTGATCGCGGTCATCCTGCTCCTCGCCATGCTGGGCTCCTTCTTCGGCACCGCCCGCGCGCCCATGACCGGCGCGCCGGAGGCGGACCGGGGAGGGTGGCGCGAGCAGTTCGCCGCGATCAAGGGCAACCGGCCGTTCCTGTGGCTGACCATGCTGGCCTGCACGCAGATGCTCGCCGTGAGCATGATGCTGGCCGCCGCGCCCTACTTCGCCGCGTACACGCTCGGCTCGCCGAAGGCCACGCAGACGCTCTTCGCCGCGCTGGTCGGCCCGATCCTGCTGACGATGCCGCTGTGGGTGCGCCTGGCCAGGCGCTTCGACAAGCGGGGCGCGATGATCCTGGCGGCGCTCCTGTACGCCGGCGGCACGACGGCGGCCCTGGCCACGCCGGTCCTCGGCATCGTGTGGGCACACGTGACGATCCTGGTCGTCGGCGTCGGCTACGCCGGGGTGCAGTTGCTGCAGTTCTCGATGCTGGCGGACGTGATCGCGGTGGACGCCGCCGAGACCGGCAAGCGGCGGGCGGGCGTGCTGACGGGGCTGTGGACGGCCATCGAGAGCGGCGTCAGCGCGTTCGGCGCGCTGATCTTCGGGGTGATCCTGTCCATCGGCGGTTTCATCGAGTCCGAGCCGAGCAGGCCGGTCGAGCAGCCGGACAGCGCCGTGACCGCGGTCCTGATCGGACAGACCGCGGTCCCGGCGCTGATCATCTTCCTGTCGGTGCTGATGACGCTGAAGTACCGGCTCACGCCACCCGGCGCGCCAGCACCAGACGCGTCCGCGTGAACAGCCCCGCCACCAGCGCCGCCAGCAGGGGCAGCCCCACCACGACCCCGGCCAGGAAGAGCCAGGGGACGGCGATCGTCGTGGCTCCGGGGTTGAACAGCTCCATCCTCCCGTAGACCGTCCGGGTCAGCGGCCAGGTCAGCGCGATGCCGCTGACGAGGCCCGCCGCCAGGCCCACCAGGGCGCCGAGGCCGGAGATGTAGGCGGCCTGGGCCGCCACCACGAGCCTGCGCACCCGCGCCGCCCCGCCGACCGCGGACAGGGTGTCGAGGTCCGGGCGCATGTCGGCGGCGGCCAGCCCCGTGGCCGCGAACGTGCCGCCGAGCACCAGGACCAGCGCGGCCCCGAGCAGGATCAGCAGGGTGACGAAGCGGCTCTCGGCCGTGCCCCGCTCCACGAGGGCGTAGGCCTGATCGCCGATGAGGACCCTGATCTCCGTGCTCAGCCGCTGATCGTCGATATCCGTGTACGCCGCGTAGAAGGTCCGCTGCTGCACCTTGAGTCCCGCCTGCGTCAGCACGGACGGTGGGATCAGCGCGCCTGTCTGACCGGCCTCGGCCGGCGCCGCCGCCACGGCGGGAACCCGGAGGGTCGTGACCGGCTTGTCGTCCCCGTTCTCGACCTGGATCGTGAGCATGGCGTCGCGCACCGCGCCCGGGCTGAAGGCCACGGCCTTGCCCGCAGCCAGTGCCGCCGCAGCCTGCGGGTCCCTGCGTTTCTGGAGGAAGGCGAGCACCTCCTCGTCGGCCACCTCCACGGCGCCGGGGAAGTCGCGGAGGTCGCACGGGGATGTGCAGCCCCCCGGCAGGGCGAGGTTCAGATAGACGGGCTCGCCCTGCGCGTCCGTCACGGCCAGCCCGTTGACCAGGCTCACCCCCGGCAGCTTCTGCTGGACGAGCGCCCGCACCCGGGCCCACCCCTGATCGTCGGTCTTCCAGGCACGGACCATCAAGGTGTCCGCGGGGACGATCGAGTTGCGTCTCGCCTCCTGGTCGACATAGTCACTGTTGAGGCCGATGCCCAGCGTGACCGCCCCCATCGTGGCCGCCATGACCGCGGCGGTGGCGGAGGCCGTACGGACGCGGTGGCGGGAGGCGTCGCGTACGGACAGGCGCAGCGGGAGCGGCAGCCGCCCGGCGAGCCGCCCCGTGGCCTGGACCAGCCACGGCATCAGCGCGACCAGCCCGAACACCACCAGCGTCGAGGCCAGCGCGACCGACAGCATGCCCCGGTGCAGGGCGAACCCCAACGCGGCCACCCCGAGCAGCACCAGCACGGCCCCGAGCACGGGACGGCCCGCGCGGCCGGGCGTGTCCACGGCGGCGCGCCCGGCCAGCACGTGCACGGGGCTCTGCCGGCTCGCCTGGATCGCCGGCACGATCGCCGCGGTCAGCGCACTCACCACGCCCAACGCGGCCACGCCGAGCACCGACGCCCACGGCACGTCCGCCGGACCGTGCGTCCAGTCCAGCCGACGGGCCGCGAACCACTCCACCGCCAGCCCGGCGCCGATGCCCAGGGCGGCGCCCAGCAGGGCCGCCGCGCCGCCGAGCACCAGGCCGTCGGCCAGCACGATGGTCTTGAGGTGCCGCCCGGAGCCGCCCTGCGCGGCGATCATGGCGAGCTCCCTGCGCCTGCGGCGCAGCCCGACCGCGAAGGCGGGGCCCGCGAGCAGGACGGTCTCGGTCACGATGAGCACGACGGCGACACCCAGCTCGACCAGCCCGTGCAGGTCACGGGGCCCGGAGTCACCGGTGTCGGAGCGCTCGATGAGGGCCCGGGACTCGACGCCCAGGCCCACCTCGTTGAGGCGTCGCACGTCCGGCCACTGGACGGGGGCGGCGGTGTCGATGAGCCAGCCGCTGTCGTTGCCGTCGTTCTGGTGCGGGAGCAGCCCTTCCGGCAGGGCGAGCATCTCGCGCAGGCCAGGCCGGTTCGGGTGCTCGGCGACCCCGACCACCCGCACGCTGCGGTCCGGCCGCCACGTCTTGATCGTGTCGCCTATCCGGACACCGCTGTCGATCAGCGCGGGGGACACGGCGACCTCACCGGGTGCGGCGGCGAACCTGCCCTCGACCAGGCGGCGCATCCCCCTGGTCAAGGGGTCGCGCAGGTCGGCCTCGAACACGTCGACCCGGCTGTAGCCGTCCGCCAGGCGGGCATGCACGATGCTCGCCTGGTAGCGGAGCAGGCGGCCCTGGAGCAGGGTGCCGATCTCGGCGGGCGTCCACGGCCGCCCGGCCCGCTGCGATTGGCGCATAGTGGTGATCACCCCGTCCGCTCTCTGCTCGACCGCGGTGCGGAACGGGGTCGTGACGATGCGGGCGTCGGCCGCCCCCAGCCTCGAGTCCAGCTTGTCGCGGCTGGTGATGCTCGTGGTGGCGGCGCCGGTGAGCACCGCCGTGATGACCAGGACGGGCAGGCCGATCATCACCATGATGAGCGCGGTCCGGCCCTTGAAGCGAAGGGCGTCCCTGCGGGAGATGCGCAGCGCGGCGCGGAACGCGCTCATCGGGCGCTCTCCAGCCGCACGGCGCTCGACTCCACGATCGCGCCGTCACGCAGGTAGACCACCCGGTCGGCCCAGCCCGCGTACCGCGGTTCGTGGGTGACCAGCAGGACCGCCGCGCCGGCGTCGCAACGGGTGCGCAGCAGCTGCAGGATCTCGTCACCGGTGGCGGTGTCGAGCGCGCCGGTCGGCTCGTCGGCCAGCAGCAGCCGCCGCTCGCCCACCAGCGCCCTGGCGATGGCCACGCGCTGGCGCTGCCCCCCGGACAGCTCCTCGGGGAACCGGCCGGCGGCGTCCCCGGCCCCCACCTCGGCGAGCACGGCCAGCGCCTCCTCGCGGGCGGTCGCGGAACGCACGCCGTCGAGCTCCCTCGGCAGCATCACGTTCTCGGCGGCCGTCAGGGACGGGATCAGGTTGAGGTCCTGGAAGACGTACCCGACGCTGGTGCGCCTGAGCGCGGCCAGGTCCTTCACCCTGGCCAGGTCCTCGCCCTCGATGGTCACGGTCCCCGAGGTGGGCCGGTCGAGACCGCCCGCCACGTTGAGCAAGGTCGACTTGCCCGAGCCCGACGGGCCCATGACCGCGACCAGCTCCCCCGCCGCCACCTCCAGGCTCACGCCCTTCAGGGCCTGCACCTGGCCGTGCTCGCGGGTCACGTCCCGCAAACTCACCACAGTCATCGCTCTTGCTCCTTGGACATCTGCTGGGAAACGGCCTCGCAGTGGTCCAGCCAGCGCTGCTCCGCCTCTGCCTTGAAAATCAGCGAGTCGAGGACCAGCCGCTGCGCGAACCCGCCTGTCGCGGCCCGCTTGGCCCGGGTCAGCTCCTGCAGCCCGAGCATGGTGGCCACGCGCTGGGTCTGGATGACCTCGGCCACGTCCAGGCCACCGGCCACGGCCATCGCGATCTTGATGGCCAGCTCGTCCCGAGGCCGGTCGGACGGGGCGACGGGGGTGCTGAACCATCGCTCCAGCTCCTCCCGACCGGCCTCGGTGATCGTGTAGACCGCGCGGCCCTGCTCGTCGGCTCCCCCTGGGGCCACCAGGCCATCGCGCTCGAGCCGGGAGAGCGTCGTGTAGACCTGGCCGATGTTCAAGGGCCAGGTCGCCCCTGTGGACGTCTCGAACTCGACCCTGAGCTGATAGCCGTAACGCGGTCCGCTGCTCAGCAACGCGAGCAGTCCGTGTCTGATCGACATGGATACTGAGTATGCATACTGAGTATGCCCACCGCAAGCGATCCGCGTTTTCTGGACAGCGAGCGCCTTTCGGTCCGATACTCGCTACATGAGCTCGACGCAGCCGCCTTTTCGCGCATCAGACGGGGAACGGGACCGCGCGATCGACGAGCTCAGGGACCAGGCCGTGGAGGGCCGGATCTCCCACGACACGTTCGTGGGCCGCGTCGACCAGGCGCTGCGCGCGCGCAGCCGGCACGAGCTCGACAAGCTGGTCGCGGACCTGCCGCGCAAGCCGACGGTCAGGCAGCGGCTGACCGACGCCGTCGCGTCGGTCTCCGAGTTCACCACCCGGCTGCAGTCCGCGTGGCGGCGTCCCCGGCTGCCCAAGCTGGCGCTGCCCGACGACGACCGGCTGCGTTACGTGGTGGGGCGCGGGTCGGCGTGCGACCTCGTCCTGTCGGACTTAACCGTCTCCCGGGTCCACGCCGAGCTGCGCCGCGAGGGCGACGGCGAGTGGATGCTGGTGGACCTCGGCTCGCTCAACGGCACCCGGCTCAACGGGTGGCGGCTGGTGGGGCCGGCGCGGGTGCGGTCGGGTGACGAGATCTCGTTCGGCGACTGCGGCTTCATGGTGACCTCGGGCCAGCCGTCCTTCTGACGCGTCCGCCCAGAACCTCCCGACAAATACGGATATTTGCGGATTACAGCTGGCTTGTGGTGATCCACGCTGGCAGGGCGATTCCCCGTTCACTTGGAGACCCCCCATGCGGCGCACCTCAGCATCCCTCGTCGCGGGCGCGCTCGTCGCGACCCTCGCGTGGGCGTCCAGCCCCTCCTCCCCGGCCGTCGCCCTGGAGCCCTCCGCGGGCGTGGCGGACCTCACCCAGGACATCAACAAGATCCTCAGCGACTCCCGGCTCACGATCGCCAGGGCGGGCGTGGTCGTCAAGAGCGCCGCCACCGGCGAGGAACTGTACGCCACGGACGCCGGCAAGCTCCTGACCCCCGCCTCCAACACCAAGCTGTTCACCTCCGCCGCGGCCGCCGAGACCCTCGGGCTCGACTACCGCTTCCCCACCACCGTGCTCTCCTCGGGCCGCAAGGCCGGGTCGGTGCTGGCCGGCGACCTGGTGCTGCGCGGGACCGGCGACCCGACCATGCTGGCCGAGGACTACGACGCGCTGGCCGCCAAGGTCGCCGCGGCGGGTGTCAAGGTCGTGACGGGCAAGCTGGTGACCGACGACACCTGGTTCGACTCGCAGCGGCTCGGCAACGACTGGTCGTGGGACGACGAGACCGCCTACTACGCGGCGCCGATCTCCGCCCTGACCGCCTCGCCCGACCGGGACTACGACGCGGGCTCGGTGATCGTCTCCGTCGCCGCCGACGGCGACAAGGTCAAGGTGTCCACCACCCCGGAGACCGGCTACCTGAAGATCGTCAACAAGGCCACGGTCGGCTCGGAGACCGACGTGCTCATCGAGCGGCAGCACAGCAGCCGGACCGTGGTGATCACCGGCACGGTCAAGGACCCGTACCAGGAGTGGGTGGCCGTGGACGACCCCACGGCGTACGTCGCGTCGCTGTTCCGCACGTCGCTGGCCAAGCACGGCGTCAAGGTGCTCGGGCCAACCGTCACGGCCGCGGCCCCGGCCGAGGCCAAGGAGCTGGCCAGGCACGAGTCGATGACGCTGGGCGAGCTGCTGGTCCCGTTCCTGAAGCTGAGCAACAACATCCACGCCGAGATCCTCACCAAGGCCATGGGCCGCAAGGTCGCGAACCAGGGCACGTGGTCGGCCGGGCTCAAGGTCAGCACCGACTTCGCCAAGGCCAACGGGGTGCAGGTGATCAACATGCGGGACGGCTCCGGCCTGTCGCGCCGCGACGGCTTCTCGCCGGGCTCGATCGTGCAGCTGCTGACGGCGGTGCGGAGCAAGCCCTGGTTCACCACCTGGTACGAGTCCCTGCCCATCGCGGGCAACGCCGAGCGCTTCGTGGGCGGCACCCTGCGCAGCCGGATGCGGAACACGCCGGCCGCGAACAACGTCCACGCCAAGACGGGCTCGCTGACCGGGGTGACCTCGCTGTCCGGGTACGTCACGAGCGCCGAGGGCGAGCCGCTGATCTTCTCGATCATGCTGAACCAGTACCTGTCCGGCTCCCCCAAGGACATCGAGGACAAGATCGCCATCCGGCTCGCCCAGTTCACGCGCGCCACCGCGACGGCCGACGCCACCCAGCTCCGCGCCACGGAGCAGGGGGAGGCGGGCGACCTCGAATGCTCCTGGCTGAAGCCCGTGCAGTGCTAGCCCTCGCCTGAAAACCGCGCGGCCCCCTGACGCTCAGGGGGCCGCCGTGGTTTACCGGGATCCTGTTGGAGCTCCAGGTTAGGTCTGAAATTTCCGTACATAGCCGACCCAGGAGGGCCAGAATGCGGGTTCGACGCAATGTCGAGCCCTGCACCGGAGGAAAGAAATGCGCGGACAGCTCCAGGCACTCATCTGCCTCGGGAGTCTGGCGGCGTTCAGTTTCCCCGCTCCCGCCGCGCAGGCCGCCACCGCGCAGGCCTGCCGCGTGATCGCGGCCAAGCCGGTCGTGACCAAGGGGGTGGTCCGGGGCACCGCCACCAGGACGGGCTGCACCGACCAGGCCCGGCTCAGGGTACGCATCCAGGTCGTCGCGTCGGGCCCCGACCGGGTCCTCAAGAGCGGCTCGAAGACGGTCGGCACCGGGCGGATCACCGCAGGCGTGCAGTGCTCCCCCACCCCGCGCAGCTACTACGTGGTCGCGGTCGACTCGAAGGGGCGCAGCAGCCGGTCGCGCCCCGTGAGGCTGTCGTGCGCGTCGGGCGGCGGCTTCGCGTCCTCGATCGAGACCGAGGTCGTCAGGCTCACCAACCAGGCCAGGGCGAAGAAGGGCTGCCGGCCCCTCATCCACGACCCCAGGCTGCACCTCGCCGCCGAACGCCACTCGGCCGACATGGGGACCAGCGGCCGCTTCACGCACAACTCCAGCAACGGCCGGACGTTCGACCAGCGCATCAAGGCCGCCGGTTTCTCCTTCAGCTCAGCCGCCGAGAACATCGCCACGGGCCAGCCCACCGCGGCCGCCGTGATGAGGGACTGGCTCAAGAGCTCAGGACACCGGGCCAACATCCTCAACTGCTCCTTCACCCACATCGGTGTCGGGCACAACGCCAAGGGACCCTCCTGGACCCAGGACTTCGCCGCCCACTGAGCCGAACCCACTGAGCCGAACCCACTGAGCCGAACCCACTGAGCCGAACCCACTGAGCCGAACCCATTGAGTTGAACCACTGGGCCAAGGGAGCGTCGGGCCTCCACCGGCCACACCCGCCGGTATCCCACCGCACGCCCACGCGCTCCCCTTCCGAGCGGGCCCGGCCGCGCCTCCCCCGCACACAGGACCGCGGCCGGGCCCGCAAACTCCCCGCTTACGAGCGGTCGGAGAAGCGGGCCAGGACCAACGACTCGACCACGCCGACGACCGCGTACGCCAGGATCGACACGGCGGTGACCACCACGATGTCCGCCCACACCTCGTCGTAACGGAAGCCGCCGATCGCCCGCAGGATCTCGGCGCCGATCCCCCGCCCCGTGGCCAGCCACTCCGCGATGAGCGCCCCGATGATCGAGGCGGGCACGGAGATCCGGGCGGAGGCGAAGACGGAGGGCATCGCGGTCGGCACGGCCACCTTGCGCAGGACGGTCAGGCGCGTCCCGCCGTACGCCATGATCAGGTCGGTGGCCTGCGGCGAGGCGGAGCGGAGCCCGAAGGCGATGTTCACCAGGGCCGGGAAGAAGACCACGATGCCGCCGATCACGGCCACGCCCAGCAGGTCCCGGCCGAAGATCAGGGTGATCAGCGGCGTCATCACCACGAGCGGCACCGAGCGCAGCAGCATCGCGACCGGCATGAACGTCTGCTCGACGGTCCTGAACAGCACGAACGCGACCGCCACGGCCATGGCGGCGATCATCCCGCTGGCGAACCCGATGGCCGCGTCCCTGATCGTGATGCCCAGCGCGCCGAACACGGCCTCGCGGTGGGCGGCCGACGAGGTCAGGTACTCCCAGACCTGCGGCGGGCGCTTGCCGACGAGCGGGCTGATCCCGAACGCCTCCAGGGCCACCCACCACGCGGCCACGACGATGACCACGGACGGGGCCAGCGGCCCGACGATCCTCAGCACGGTGCGGCCGATCACTGTGACTCGCCTCTCGACCAGGGGGTGACCACGCGGGCGACGAGGGCGACGATCGCGTACCCGAGCCCGGCGATCAGCCCGGACACGAGCGCGAGCCCCCACGTGCGCGGCACCTGGAACTGCTGCTGGGAGATCATCAGGGAGACGCCCAGGCCGGCGTCGTTGCTGCCGAGGTACTCGCCGATGATCGCGCCGAGCAGCGCGGAGGGCGCGGAGATCTTCAGGCCCGCGAACGTGCTGGGCAGGGCGGAGATGATCTGCACGTAGCGGAGCCTGGCCAGCCGGCCGCCGCCGTACACGGTGACGACGTCCAGGCTCGCCCGGTCGGCGGAGCGCAGCCCGAGCAGGGCGCCGATGAGCGTGGTGAAGAAGACGGAGATGGCGGCGAGGAAGACCACGGTGGCGTCGCCGCCGAAGACCACCAGCACGATGGGGCCGATGGCGAGCAGCGGGATGCAGTAGCTGATGACGGCGAGCTGGGTGGCGACGGCCTCCAGCCGGGGCACGAGCAGCACCAGCAGCGCCACGCCGACGGCCAGCCCGTTGCCCCACAGGAAGCCCTGGACCGCCGCGCCGAGCGTGGCCGAGACGTTCGGGCCGTAGAAGGCCCAGCCGTCGGCGCCCATGGCGGCCAGCACCGCCCACGGGGTGGGCACCGCGCCGCCGGCGGCGAACACGGTCGCGGCCAGCAGCCACCACAGCGCGACGAGCGCGACGACGCCGATCAGCCCCTGGACGCGTCTCATGCGCCGTGCCCGAACAGCAGGTCGCTGAGGTGGTCGTGGATCGCGTGGAACTCGGGCGTACGCATCATCTCGGGGGTGCGGGGCCGGGGCAGGCCGATCTCCACCATCTCGATGACCCGCCCGGGGCGCGGGCTCATGACGGCCACCACGTCCGACAGGAAGACGGCCTCGCCGATGCCGTGGGTGACCATGAGCGTCGTGGCGGGCTTCTCGGTCCAGATGCGCAGCAGCTCCAGGTTGAGCCGCTGCCTGGTCATGTCGTCCAGCGCGCCGAACGGCTCGTCCAGCAGCAGCACGCTGGGCTTGACCACCAGCGCGCGGGCGATGGACACGCGCTGCCGCATGCCGCCGGACAGCTCGGCGGGCCGGGCCTTCTCGAACCCGTCCAGCCCGACCAGCTTGATCAGGTCCTCGATCACGCCGGGCTCCGGCTTGAGCCCGGCGACCTCCAGCGGCAGCCGGATGTTGGCCGCGACGCTGCGCCAGGGCAGCAGCGCGGAGTCCTGGAAGGCGATGCCGAGGTGGTGGCTCCTGCGCAGCTCCTCGGGGGTCTCGCCGTTCACCCGGATCTCGCCCGACGTGGGCTCCTCCAGCCCGGCGAGGATGCGCAGCACCGTGGACTTGCCGCAGCCGGAGGGGCCGAGCAGCGACAGGAACGAGCCCTTCGGCGTCTGGATGTCGACCCCTTGGAGCGCGGTCACTCCCTTGCCGAAGGACTTGCTCAGCCCCGCGATGCTGATCCCCGTCATGACAGCTTCAGGCTCGGGTCGGCCTTGTAGATCTCGTCCAGGATCGTCAGGTCGAAGAGCTGCTCGGCCTTGATGTTCAGGCCGGCCTTGGCGAGCGAGGCGATGTTCTGCTCGATCAGCTCCGGCGTGATCGTGAACAGGCCGTTGGCCTTGACGTCGGGGGTGACCACGAGCTCGTTCTGCATCTTGGCCTCCTCGGTCTGCTCCTTGACGTCGAGGTTCTGGTCCTTGCCGTAGACGGTGGTGGCCAGCTCGGCGGACTTGGCCGGGTCGGCGACGGCGTCCCTCCAGCCCTTGATCTCGGCGGTCAGGAACGCCTTGAGCTTGTCGCGCTCCTTGTCGATCGTCTCCTGCGTCACCGTGAACGTCTCGGCGACCAGCGGCAGGCCGGCGTCGGCGAACAGCAGGTAGGCGGGGTCGTGGCCCTGCATCCGCAGCCGTACGGGACCGCTGGTGACGTAGCCGACGTAACCGTCGAGCTGCCCGGAGGTGAGCATCGACGGGTCCGACTGGAACGGCACGCGGGTCACGCTCGACGGGTCGAGGTTGTTGGCCTTGAGCAGCGCGTTCCAGACCAGCTCGTTGGAGTCCTGGACGCCGATCTTCTTGCCGGCGAGGTCCTTGGCCTCCTTGATCGGGTTCTTGTTGAGCGAGACGATCGCGAAGGGGTTCTTCTGGAAGGTCGCGCCGACGATCTTCAGCTGGGCGCCCTGCAGGACGGCCGGGGCAGTGATCGTGGGCGCGGACAGGCCCGCCCAGCAGCGGCCGGTGGCCAGGCCCGACTCGACCGAGGTGCCGGAGCCGCCGCCCGACAGCAACTCCACCTGGGAGAATCCGGCGGCCTTGAAGTAACCCTTGCTGTCCGCGAAGTACTCGCCGGCGAACTCGACGTTCTTCTTCCAGGAGAGCTGGAGCTTGACCGAGCCCAGCCCGCTCGCTTCTCCGCCTCCGCCGGCGGCCGTGGTCTCGCCGCAGGCGGCCAGGCCGAGCGCCAGACCGGCCAGACCTGTTGTCCGCAGGAACGCGCGGCGGTCGAGAGAAATAGCCATAATTCTTCCTTGAGCGGCGGTGAAGGTGCAGGTCAGGAACGGTATCCATTGATTATTACCATCGTGTGACGGTGGTTTTGGACGACCGGGCACCGGGAGCCGTCTCTCAGGGAGAATGCGGGAAAACCGCTGGCGAGCCCTGTAGGTCCCTACGAGAGCGCCACCCGAGGACCGTAGATCCCTCCAGCCACCCGGCGGTTCCGGTAGCGTCGGGCCTGAAATGAGACTCGACGGAATCCCCCTTTGGGACGGTACCGAATATCGCGGCCCAGTCGATCTGAGCTGGGAGCCGGACCGGATCCTCAGCGTGCAGCCGGACGCCCATCCGGGCCACGACGGTCTGTGCGTGCTCCCCGGCCTGGTGGACACGCACGTCCACCTGGTCGGCTACGCGGGGCCCGGCGAACCGCCGGACTTCGCGACCTGGCCGCTGGTGACCACCCGCGACGAGCAGGTGCTGCACGGCGCCGCCCACGCCCAGCGGGCCATGCGGCACGGCGTGACGACCCTGCGCGACCTGGCGGGCGACGAGGCGCAGATCGCGCTGCGCCGGGTGTTCGACGCCGGGGTGCTGCCCGGGCCGCGCGTCCAGGTGCACGGCGTGGTGGGGATGACGGCCGGGCACAACGACCTGTTCGTGCCGCCCGCGTTCCCCGTGCGCAAGCCCACGGCGGACGGTCCCGACGAGTGCCGCAAGCTCGTACGGGCCTGGGCCCGCGCCGGCATGGACGGCATCAAGCTCACGACCAGCGGCGGCGTGCTGTCGATCGGCGACAAGAACGCCTGGCGCAACTACACCCGCGACGAGATCAGGGCGGTCGTGGACGAGGCGCACGCGCTCGGCATGCTGGTGGCCTCGCACGCCCACTCCGAGGACGGCATCCGCGTGGCCGTCGAGGAGGGCGTCGACTCGATCGAGCACGGCACGCTCATGAGCAAGGACCTGGCCGAGACGCTGGCCGCCCGGGGCACGCCGGTCGCGCCCACGCTGCTGATCAACGAGGCCATCGCCCAGGGCCGGGTCCCCGTCACCTCCGAGGCCAGTGCCAAGGCCGCCGAGCTGATCGCCCGGCGCGACGTGCTGCTGGCCCAGGCCGCCGCGCTGGGCGTGCGGTTCGTGCTCGGCACCGACGCGAACGGCCACCACGTGCAGTTCGGCGACCAGTTCGCCGAGGTCGTCCACATGACGCGGGTGCTCGGCATGGACGCCGAATCGGCGCTGCGCGCGGCCACCTCCGACGCGGCCGACTCGATCGGCATGCCAGTGGGCCGGATCGCGCCCGGGCTGGGCGCCGACTTCGTCGTGCTGCGCGGCCGCCCGTGGGAGCGCATCGAGGACCTGGCCACGGAGAACATCGTGGCCGTGGTCTCACGGGGCCGCGTCGTCGCGGGCCGCCTGCCCGTCTCTGCCTGACCGCAGCGCCAGGTAGAGGTCGGTACGGTCGCGCATCGACGACATGCGCCGCCCGGTCAGCTCCTCGATCCGCTGCATGCGGTAGCGCAACGTGTTGACGTGCACGTACAGCTCGTCGGCGGTGCGCTGCCAGGAGCCGCACGTCTCCAGGAAGATGTCGAGCGTGCGCAGCAGCTCGGAGCCGTGCCGCGCGTCGTACTCCTCCACCGGCCCCAGCAGGTGATCGCGGAAGGACCGGCGCACGCTCGCCGGCAGCGCGGCCATCAGCAGGTCGAAGCTGTCGATGTCGGCCACCGACATGATCGACACCGGCCCCGGCCCGCCCCGCGCGGACTCCATGCCCCGCCTGGCCGTCTCCAGCGCCTCGCCGAGCTGCGACACGCTGGCCGCCATCTCGCTGATCCCCGCGGCGATGCTCAGGCCGGGGCGCTCCGCCACCAGGCCGCGCAGCTCGTCGGCCAGGCTCTTGCGCGACGCCCGGCCGTTGACCAGCACGATCGCCTCGTGCGGGGTGCCGCCGACGATCAGGTGCCGGCCCCTCCTGGCCAGGCCCTCGTGCAGGACCTCGGGCAGGTCGTAGTCGTCATTCGCCGGTCCCGTCCACGTGACCGCCATGGCGGCGGTCGGCAGGCCCGGATCGGCACCGAGCAGCCGCAGGTGCGCGGAGACCTCGCCCGGCGGGATGTGGCCCAGCACGTCGAGCAGCGTCTGCGCCCTCGTCCGTTCGGCCCTGCGCTGCTCGGCCGCGAACCCCTCGGCGGTCACGACCTGCGTGATCACGCCGAACGACTGGTCGGGAGCGGCCAGGAGCAGCGGCAGCCGGCGCCGTTCGCACGCCTTGACCAGCTCCTCGGGCAGCTCTCCCAGCACGATCAGCCCCACCACCAGGCCGGCGGCGTCGGTTGCCCACAGCGCGTCGGCGAAGCGCTCGCAGTCGGCCGGCTCGCCGTACCAGACGCCGCTGGTGAGCACGAGGTCGCCGGACTGCAGGTAGCGCCGGGGGTCGGGCAGGTCCGTCGGGTACGCGCGCCGGATCTCGCGGCCGACCTCCTCGTGACCTGTCACCAGCGTCAGCCGCAGGTCGTCGCGCGCGAGCAGGTCCGACAGCCTCATGAAATCTGATGTTATGCCAGCTCAAACCCCAAGAGTTCAGAGGTTCACACGATACGTCCACCGGCCATGGTCGGGTTTACTCGTTGCCATGCGTCCCAAAGCAGAGCTCCATCTGCACATCGAAGGCACCCTCGAGCCCGAGCTCGTCGTCGAGCTGGCCCGGCGTAACCGGATCGACCTGCCGACCTTCGACGTGGACGCCATCCGCTCCCGCTACTCCTTCACCGACCTGCAGTCGTTCCTGGACCTCTACTACGAGCACATGGCGGTCCTGCGCACCGAGGAGGACTTCTACGACCTCGCCGCCGCCTACCTGCGACGGGCCGAGGAGCAGGGCGTGCGGCACGCGGAGATCTTCTTCGACCCGCAGGCGCACCTGAGCCGGGGCGTGCCGCTGGAGGTGGTGTTCGGCGGGCTGTCGGCGGCACTGAAGGACGGCGGCGTGTCGGCCGCGCTGATCCTGTGTTTCCTGCGTGACCAGGGGGCGGACGAGGCCGAGCAGGTGCTGCGGGCGGCGCTGCCGTACCGGGAGTCGTTCATCGGGGTGGGGCTGGACTCGGCGGAGGTGGGTTACCCGCCGTCGCTGTTCAGGCGGGTCTTCGAGATCGCGGCCGCCGAAGGGCTGCACCGGGTGGCGCACGCGGGCGAGGAGGGCGGGCCCGACTACGTGTGGGAGGCGCTGGACATCCTGCGCGTCGAGCGGGTGGACCACGGGATCAGGGCCATGGAGGACCCGCAGCTCGTGGCCAGGCTCAGGGACGAGCGGATCCCGCTGACGGTGTGCCCGCTGTCGAACGTACGGCTGCGCGCCGTGCCGTCCCTGCGTGACCACATCCTGCCCGCGATGCTGGACGAAGGGCTCGTCGTGACCGTCAACTCGGACGATCCCGCGTACTTCGGCGGTTACGTCGAGGACAACTACGCGGCGCTCCAGCGGGAGCTGGGGATGACGGACGAGCAGCTCGACCGGATCGCCCGCAACTCCTTCGAGGCGTCGTTCGCCTACGAAGGTGAGACTACGGGGACCTGCCCCTCGGCATCGGCCGCCGAGGAGCAGGTCCGGTAGCGGCATCGCTGTTTCAGGCGAGGTGTTCGAGACCGCCGCCTCCGAGTGGCCTGCGTAGGGTGGCGGACGCGGATTCGAAGTGCGGGCCGACCACCTGCGCGAGGCCTCTCTCACAGACGAGCTTGGCGAGACCGTGGGGCCCGGCCCTGCGGGCGGGCCCGTGGTCACGTTTCTCAACCGCTGAGCAAACTACGTCAGACGAGCGAGCACTTACGGTTGTCGTTCTCGTCGTGGCGGCTGAGGATGCTGAGGATGTCGCCAGTCTTGATGTTCACCAGGCTGTTCTCGTTCGTGTTGATGTCGCCGCCGGCGATGTTGTTGTCGTCGCCACAGACGAACAGGATCTTCCTGTTGTCGTCGTGGTCCTTCGAACCAGCGGTGGCCGCGAACGCGGAGCCGCCGAACACGGCCATCCCGGCGACGAGGCCGGCCAGAACGAGTCCATGTCTGTACATGTCGATTCCTCTCTGATACCTGTCAACTACTCTGAGTAGCTGTCGCGGGGAGATGTCCCCGACCCTCGACTTCGACAAACGCCCACAATTTTCACTTTTGACCCTGCGGGCGCTGGTCTCACAGGCGAGGGATCGAGCAAGACCAAGGGGCCCGGCCTGACAGGCGGGCCCCGTGGTTACGTTTCTCAACCGCCGAAGAGACTGCTTAGGTGAGCGTGCACTTCCGGTTGTCGTCCTCGCTGTGGACGCTGAGGATGTTGAGGATGTCGCCGGTCTCGAGTTTCACCAGGCTGTTCTCGTTCGTGTTGATGTCGCCGCCGGCGATGTTGTTGTCGTCGCCACAGACGAACAGGATCTTCCTGTTGTCGTCGTGGTCCTTGGGCCAGCCGGTGGTGGCCGCGAACGCGGAGCCGCCGAACACAGCCATCCCGGCGACGAGGCCGGCCAGAACGAGACCATGTCTGTACATATCGATTCCTCTCTGGTACATGTCCACTACTCTCCGTAGCTGCCGAGAGAGAATGTCCCCGGCCCCCAACTTCGACAAACACCCACAATTTCGCTCTTGACCTGGCGAAATGGCGCGCATGGCCGAACCACTAAACAGATCGCCGATCTTGACGTAGCAGTGCTGCCCCGTGGTAACTCCTGTACCTTTTCCCACCTCGCCACAGACCATGACGCGGGCGCATTCGGGGCCTCAGACTGGTACATACGGGAGGTGATCATGACCATGCGTAACGACCCGCCCCTTCCGCCCGTCCTGAACGGCGCTCGGAGCTCGGCGCGATGCGCGCCCTGGTGCTGGTCGGGCCGGTGTTCCGGGGTTTGCTTCTACGTGATCTGAGCCGTCACCCGATCGTCGTGGCGGTGGCCTGTGTATCCGGTGGCCGGGGTCCTGTTCGGGAGGCGGGAGCCTACGGCAAGGTGAGGATGACCGGGCCGTCCGCGGTGATGGCGACCGTGTGCTCGACGTGCACGCTCCTGCTGCCGTCCCCCGAGCACACCGACCAGCCGTCCTCGGCCATGTAGTACTCGTCGTCGCCCCCGGCCATCAGGCTCGGCTCGATCGCGATCACCAGGCCGGGGCGCAGCCGCATCCCGCGTCCCGCGCGGGCCTCGTTGGGCACGAACGGCGACTCGTGCATGGCCCGCCCGATGCCGTGACCGCCGAAGTCGTTCTGCATGCCGTATCCCGCGCCGCGCCCGACCGTGGACATGGCGTGGCCGATGTCCCCCATCCGGCCCCCGGGCACGGCCGCCTCGATGCCGGCGGCCAGCGTCTCCTCGGCGACCCTGATGAGCTTGAGGTCCTCCGCCCGCGGCTCGCCGACCGCGAAGCTGACCGTGCCGTCGGCGTGCCACCCGTCCACGAACGCGCCGCAGTCGACGCTGATCAGGTCGCCGTCACGCAGCCGGTACGGGCTCGGCAGGCCGTGCAGCATGACCCCGTTCACGGACGTGCAGATGACCCCTGGGTACGGCATCGCGCCGAACGACGGGTGGTAGCCGAGGAACGACGCCCCTGCCTTCGCCTCCTCGATGACCGTCCGGGCCACCTCATCGAGCGCCTTCAGCGAGACGCCGACGGCGGCCCTCTCGCGCACCGCGGCGTGGACGGCGGCGACGACCCGCCCCGCCTCCCGCATGGCGTCGATCTCTCCGGCGCTCTTCAACTCGATCACGGCTCCTCCTGGCGTGCGTCACCAATAACTATACCGGTATTACTATCACGCTAGGAAGGTCGGCCGCATCGCGCTAGTCGAGCCCCTTTCTGCCGGGCGTCCAGAAGGGCTTCGTACGGACGTCCCTGCGCTGCCAGCCGCGCTCGTTGACCAAGTGGGCCCGGATGGCCTGGATCGTGCGCGCCTCCCCGGCCAGGTAGGCCACGCCGGGCCCGTCCGGCAGGTCCAGCTCCCTGACGGCGTCGACCAGGACCTCCGACCTGGCCGCCGGCTTGCCTCCCCGGCACACCTTGACCAGCTCCTTGGGCAGCTCCAGATGGTCGCCCGGCCCCTCGGCCTCCACCGCGCCGTACACCGCCGCGCCTTCCGGGAGCGCCCGCAACATCGCGCCGAACGCCACCGAGGCCGTCTCCTCACCCGCGAACAGGTGGTAACGGGCCTCTTTCGTGACGAAACCGCCGTCCGGCCTGGTGAAGGAGATCTCCATGCCGGGCTCGGCGGCCCTGATCCAGGAGGCGCCCGGCGAGTCGCCGCCGTGGTCGTAGCCGATCAGGTCGAGAGCCTCCCAGGCCGGGTCGTGCCGCCAGATCGAGTAGGTGCGCAGGACGCCGCCCAGCAGGCCGCCGCCGTCGCCGATGAAGAGGCGTACGTGCTGGCCGGGCGTCCATTCCAGGCCGGCGAGCGCCTCTCCCCCGATCCTGACCCGCCGCATGCGGGCGGCCACCTCCTCGACCTCGACCACCTCACCCGTGAGGAACATCCGGTCGAGTAACCGCCGTGCCATGCTCCGCCTCATGGCGTCTCCTTCCATGGCCGTCTCCTGGTGTCCAGCTCCTCGATCCTGCGGCGGGCCTCCACGAAGACCTCCTGGATGCGCTCGACCACGGCAGGGTCGCCGTGCGCGTGGGCCAGCGCCTTCACGGCGGCTTTGACCAGGCGCAACGCCGGCCCGACGATCTCCGCGGCCTCGGGCTCGCGGAACATCCCCCACTCGCCCCTGCTGGCCGCCCGCCCCCACAGCCGCTCGATCACGTCGGCCTGCTCTTCGGCCGCCCGCCTGCCGTCCTCGGTGACGTGGTAGACCTTGCGACCGTCCGTCTGCTCGACGCGCACGAGTCCTTCGTCCTCGAGCAGCTGGAGGGTGGGGTAGATGGAGCCGGCGCTGGGCTCGTAGGTGCCGTTGAAGCGGTCTGCGAGACGGCCCATGACCTCGTAACCGTGGCCGGGCCGCTCGACGATCAGGGCCAGGATGGCCAGGCGAAGCTCGCCAGGACCGAAGAAGCGCCCGGTAGGGCCCCGCTCGGGGCCGCGACGCGCGTTCATCATGGCTCGGATGCTATATCGAACGATATAGCTAAGCAACTATCGATCGATTCCACCGAGGCCCGGCCACCCGGCAAAGCCCCAGGACAGGGCTCTTTGGGGTGGCGGTTGGCGATGCCGCTGTCGGGGGTATGGAGGCTAACGGTGCTGTTGTGGAAGGTGTGGAGTTATTTGTGCCGGAGGGCGCGTGCGCACCGTACGCCCCTCTTCCGTCCACGCTCGCCATGACGGACGCCTGAAAACAAGGCTGTGGCCTGTCCTATGCCCGGCTCCTCGGCGAACATGGCAAAACCACAGAACGTGTCTCCGCTTGGTCACAGGGGCGGGACCGTCGTGGCGCCGTACTCATCCAAGGTCCCGGACACGCGGGACGCGCCATCCAACACAGGGGGAATTGATGAGTACACGGGGGAACGGCAAGCGGCCGCGGATCAGCGCTCTGCGCGCGCACGGCGTGCGGACGCTCGCCGTGGGAGGGACGCTGGCCGCCTCGCTGCTGGCCGTCGCCGGGCCGGCGCACGCCACGACCGACGTGAGCGTGTCCGGTTCGGAACTGCACGTCTATGGGGGCGACGCGTCCGACAACATCGACCTGTCCCTGTCCGGCCGCTGGGTGATCGTTTCGAACGCCGGCGACAGGATCGACGCCTCCGCGCCGTGCAGGCAGGAGAGCGACAGCCGGGTGGCCTGCCCGGCCGACCAGATCGAGTCGATCGTGGCGATCACCGGGCCGGGCGACGACACGCTGCGCAACCGTACGCGCCTGCCGATGCGGGCGAACATGGCGCCGGGGCGGGACAACCTCATCTCGGGGAACGGGGCCGCCACCATCGGCGGCTCCGGCAACGTGATCCAGCTGTAGCCGGGCGACGACGCGCTTTCCGGAGACGCGCTTTCCGGAGACGCGCTTTCCGGCGACGCGGGGCACCGACCTGGCCGGCGTGAGGGAGGGCACCGACAGGTGCGACGCCGGGTCCGGGAAGTGCGGCGAGAACTGATTGCCGGGTGAGCGCCCCGCCGCTTCAGGGGAGGGGGCGGGGCGCTGGCCGGAACCGGCGGATCTCCGCCCCCAACCCCCGCAGCGACTCCACCGGGACCTCGACCTCCGTCCACGGAGGCGTGAGGTCCGTGTCCGTGTAGCGCGGGACCACGTGAATATGGAAATGGAAGACGCTCTGCCACGCGGTCACGCCGCTGGCGTGCCACAGGTTGACGCCCTTCGCCCCCAGCGCGCCCGCGAGCCGGCGCCCCACCTCCACGGTGGCCCGCATGACGTGGGCCGCCGCGTCGAGCGGGATCTCCGCCAGATCCCGGTGATGTGTTCGCGGCACGACGAGCGTGTGCCCTTTGGTGGCTTGGGCGAGGTTGAGGAAAGCGATCGTGTGGTCGTCCTCGTGGATCGTCTGGGAGGGCTCGGTGCCTTCGACGATCCGGCAGAAGACGCACGGGGCGCCGCTCATGCCGCGGGCCTTCGGAGGCGGCTCGATCTCGTTCACCCGTCGCGCTCGAACAGGCGGTGGAGGAGCGCGCCCTGGCCGGACTGGAGCACGTGGCCGTGCTCGAGCGGGATCCAGAAGCACTCCAGTCGCGTGGGCGGCTCCTCGCCGTCATGGTCCTCGCTGCTCGCCCACCGATCCGGGGTCTCCTCGTGCAGGGCCAGCTCGAAGATGTGGCGGCGTTGGAGCTCGGCGCGGTAGGGGGTCATGTCGTACTCCGCCACGCCGAGTTTCCGCACGACGGTGAAATCGTGGAGCCCGGTCTCCTCCCGCGCCTCCCTGAGCGCGGCGTCCCGAGGGTCCTCCCCTTCCTTGACGGTCCCCGCGGGGACCTGCACCCCGACCTCCTCGGGGCTGTAGTCCAGGTGGCGGAAGACGAGGAGCTCGTCACCCCGGACGATGTAGCACACGGCCTTGTCGCGGATCGTTCTGTCAGGCATAGGCGATGATCGCATAGCGCTCGTCGTCCACCGAACCGCCCCAAAGGTCGGCGTCGTCGCTGAGCGGCTCGACGCGCAGGTCGGCGACCAGCGGGCGGACGGCGGCGGCCAGGTCGGCGGCGCCGAGACCGCCGTTCCAGGGCAGCGATCCGGCTCCCTCCACATAGGGCTGCCCGGTCTCCCGCCAGCGTCCCTCCACGAGCACGAGCCTGCCGGACGGGCGCAGGCGGCCGGCCCACTCGCGCAGCGCCGCCCGGGGGTCGGGCAGGGTCCACACCAGGTGCCGGCAGAGCACCACGTCGAAGCGGTCGTCGCCGGTGGGCGGGGCGGCGGCGTCGCCGACCAGGAACCGCGCCGCGAGCCCGGCGGACGACAGCTTGGCGCGGGCCTGCTCGATCATCCGCGGCGCCACGTCCACGCCGGTCACCCGGTGCCCGGCCGCGGCCAGCAGCAGGGACAGGGAACCGGTGCCGCAGCCGACGTCGAGGACGTCGGCGGGATGGGCCGGGGTCCAGGCGCGCAGGCGGCGGTCCCAGGCGGCACGCGTGCGATCGGCTCGCAGGCCGTGGTCCGGCTCCTCGTCGAAGGTGGGCGCCGCGTCGTCCCAGTAGCCGGTGATCGCGGAGGTGAGATCGGACATGGACCCGATCCTCTCAACCGCCACCGACAATCCCGCCGTCATGCCATGGTGATGACGACCTTGCCCCGGGCGTGGCCTCGCTCGACGTAGCCGATGGCCTCGGGGACTTCGCTCAGCGGGTGGGTCCGGTCGATGACCGGCCTGATCTTCCCCGTTTCGAGCAGGTCGCGCAGGGCCACGAGATCGTCGGTGTTCTCGTCCGCCACGTGTCCGGCGACCAGGCGCTGCCGTACGAACAGGGAGGACAGCATCACGTGGACGATGCGGGGCATGACCCCCACCCAGCGCCCGCCCTTGTCGCCGCTGTTGTGCAGGTAGATCCCCCGCGGGGCGAGCACGCGCCTGCAGTCCGCGAGGGAGCGGTTGGCCACGTTGTCGAGGATGACGTCGTAGCGCTCGCCGCTCCGCGTGAAGTCCTCCTTGGTGTAGTCGACGACGTGGTCGGCCCCGATCGAGCGTACGATCTCCGCGTTTCCCGGCCCGCACACGCCGGTCACCTCGGCGCCCAGCGCCTTGGCGATCTGCACCGCGAACGGCCCCACCCCGCCGCCCGCGCCGTTGACCAGCACCTTCTGCCCGGCTTTGGCCTGCGCCTTGTCCCGGAGGGCCTGTAACGCGGTGACGGCCGCCACCGGCACGGCCGCCGCCTCCTCGAACGTCAGCCCGGCGGGTTTCCGCACCACGAACCCCTCCGCCGGAACGGCCACGTACTCGGCGAACGCGCCGCGGCAGAAGCCATACACCTCGTCGCCGGGCCGCAGCGCGGTGACGCTCCTGCCCGCCGCCACGACCTCTCCGGCCACGTCGGCGCCCAGCAGGTGGGCCTTGGGGCGGGTCAGCCCGGCCTGCGCCCTGAAGATGTAGGGCAGGCCGCGCAGGAGATGCCAGTCCCCCGCGTTGACGGAGGCCGCCCGCACGCGGACCAGCACGTCGTCGTCGCCGATCTCGGGTTTGTCGACGTCCTGGAGCTTGATGACGTCGGGCGAGCCGTAGGAGTGGTAGCGGATGGCTTTCATGGCGACGCTCCCTGGTCAGAGTCTTCGTTCATATGTAAGATTCTTCTTACACATGAAAGACGGTAACACTGACCGATCGCCCTCGACAATGCTCACCGATCGGTAGCAATTGCTAACCTGTGAACATGGAGCCATGGCCGCAGAGAGATCAGATAGCCGCGGCGCTACGCCAGATCAGCGCCGGCTTCGCGGCGCTGGCGGAGGCGATCTCGGCCGATCCGGCTCAGCCCCCGGCAGACAGCCGGCATCGAGCGCTCATCGCCGAATGGGGGCGCAATGGCCTGACCAGGGCTGAAGCCAGCACATTGTTCCGCAAGCACGGCTTCTCCCCTCAGGCCGCCGGCGGCTGGGCCCGCGGCGGCTGGCTGGAGATCCGCGAGGACGGCCGCCGCTATCTCACCGACCGTTCGCTGCATTGGTTGACCGAACAGGAGTCCCCCGATGACTGAGCCGTTCAGCGTCCGCCTCGAGATCCGCAGCTACGAGATCGACCCCCAGCTCCACCTCAACGGCGGCTTCTACATCCAGTACGCCGACCATGCCCGCTTCGCCTGCGTCCGGGCCGCCGGGGTGTCGATCGAGGACCTGCTCGGCAGCGGGCTCGGCCCCGTCAACCTCGAGACCGTCATCAAATACCACCGCGAGCTACGCGGCGGGGACGAGGTGGACGTCACCTGTGACTGGGAATGGGGCGATGGGAAGGCCTACCGCGTTCACCATCTCTTCCGGCACCAGGACGGCGGCTTGGCCGCGGAGGTCAGCCACGTGAGCGGCCTGCTCGACCTGAAGACCCGGCGGCTGGTCCCCGATCCCGGCCGCGAGTGGCGAACGAGAGCCACCAGACCCGAACTCCTGGGCCTCGCACCCTAGTCCGGCCCGTGCGGCCATCTGGCCGGCTTACGTAGGGTGACAGGCATGACCAAGACGGTGATCGACCTCGACGATGAAGCCTTGGCCGAGGCCGCGAAGCTCCTTGGCACCTCGTCGAAGAAGGACACGGTCAACGCCGCGCTGCGGGAAATCGTCGACCGGCGCAGACGGGCCGCTGCGGTGGCTCGCATGCGTGAGATGGTGGCCACAGGGGAGGTCGACTTCTCTGTCCTCGACAAGGGCGGCGACGCGAACCAGGCCGTGGCGTGACAGAGCTCTTTCTCATCGACACCGTTGATCCGCTTTTACGGAGGACAAGTCGGCGCCGAATGGGACCTGGCAGTCTCTGCAGGTCTGGTCGGCCGCACGCCCATGATCACACTTTCGGTCAATGACCAGGCGTAGAGATCCGAATGATCACGGTCCTTCACCCCCACGTGCGGTAGGCGGCCACAGCCGGGACGGGTGTGCGCCGCAGGCGCCTCAAGCTGGGCGTCTGAGCGAAGCGAAGTCCTGCAGGGGTCGGGGCTCCGGCCCGACTGGGAGCGCCGCCTGAGCTTTCCAGCGCGAAGCGCTCCCTTGCGAAGACCTTGCGCGCCGGCAGGGGCGCCCCCAGGAAGGACGCCCGAGCGGAGCGAGGACCGCTCGGGGCGGGCTCCAGCAGGCCCACCCCGGTGACAAGGCAACGGGTGGGTGCGCCCGGCTCACCTACGCCGACGCCCCACCCGTACCCCGAAGGACTGACTAGGCCTTCAGCCAGCTCATCATCGGACGCAGCTTGGCGCCCGTCTTCTCGATCGGGTTCTCGGCCAGCTCGTCGCGGTGGCGCTGGAACTCCTTCTGGCCGCTGTCGAACTCCTCGACGAGCTGCCGCGCGAAGGTGCCGTCCTGGATCTCGCCCAGGATCCGGCGCATCTCCTGACGGGTCTCTTCCGTGATGACGCGCGGGCCGCGGGTGTAGCCGCCGTACTCGGCCGTGTCGGAGACCGACCAGTACATCTTCGAGATGCCGCCCTCGTACATGAGGTCGACGATCAGCTTCATCTCGTGCAGGCACTCGAAGTAGGCGACCTCGGGCTGGTAGCCCGCCTCGATGAGGGTCTCGAAGCCGGCCTTGATCAGCTCGGACACGCCGCCGCACAGCACGGCCTGCTCGCCGAACAGGTCGGTCTCCGTCTCCTCCGTGAACGTCGTGCGCAGCGCGCCGGCGCGGGTGCCGCCGATGCCCTTGGCGTACGAGAGCGCCAGGTCCAGCGCCTTGCCCGAGGCGTCCTTCTCGACGGCGACGAGACACGGCACGCCGCGCCCGGCCTCGAACTGGCGGCGGACGAGGTGGCCGGGGCCCTTGGGGGCGACCATGCACACGTCGACGCCCTCGGGGGCCTCGATGAGGCCGTAGCGGATGTTCAGGCCGTGGCCGAAGAACAGCGCGTCGCCCTCGACCAGGTTGGGGGCGACGTGCTCGGCGTACAGGTGGCGCTGGATGTGGTCCGGCGCGAGGATCATGGTGAGGTTGGCCTCCTCCACCGCCTCCCCCGGGGTGACGACCCGCAGCCCGTCGTTCTCCGCCTTCTCGCGGCTCTTGGAGCCCTCCGGCAGGCCGACGCGCACGTCCACGCCGGAGTCACGCAGGGAGAGCGCGTGGGCGTGGCCCTGGCTGCCGTACCCCAGCACGGCCACGTGGCGTCCCTGGATGATCGACAGGTCGGCCTGGTCGTCGTAGTAAATCTCGGTCACTTGCTCAAAACCTTTCAGGCGGTACGGTCCAGTGCCCTGAGGGACCGGTCAGTGATGGAACGGGCGCCGCGGCCGATGGCCACCATGCCCGACTGGACGAGTTCTTTGATCCCGAACGGCTCGAGGACCTTGACGAACGCCTCGAGCTTGTCGGTGGTGCCGGTGACCTCGATGGTCACGGCGTCGGCGGCCACGTCGACGCAGCGCGCGCGGAAGAGGTTGACCAGCTCCAGCACGGAGGAACGGTTGTCGGCGTCGGCCTTGACCTTGATCAGCATCAGCTCGCGCTGGACGGACTGCGACGGGTCGAGCTCGACGATCTTCAGTACGTTCACCAGCTTGTTGAGCTGCTTGGTGACCTGTTCGAGCGGCAACTCCTCGACGCTGACCACGATGGTCATGCGCGAGATGTCGTCGTGTTCGGTCGGCCCCACGGCCAGCGAGTCTATGTTGAAGCCCCTTCGGCTGAACAACGCGGACACGCGTGCCAGTACGCCCGGCTTGTTCTCGACAAGCACCGACAGAGTATGCCTACTCATCCTCGTTCTCCCACTTGGGCGCCATGTCACGGGCGATCTTGATGTCGTCGTTGCTGGTGCCTGCCGCGACCATGGGCCAGACCATGGCGTCCTGGTGGACGACGAAGTCGACCACGACGGGCACGTCGTTGATCTCCATGGCCTTCTTGATCACGGCGTCCACGTCCTCGGCACGCTCGCATCGCAGGCCCACACAACCATAGGCCTCGGCCAGCTTGACGAAGTCGGGGATGCGGCGGACCGTCTGCAGGTCGGTGTTGGAGTAGCGCTGGTCGTAGAAGAGCGTCTGCCACTGGCGGACCATGCCGAGGTTGCCGTTGTTGATGACGGCGATCTTGACCGGCACGCCCTCCAGGGCGCAGGTGGCCAGCTCCTGGTTGGTCATCTGGAAGCAGCCGTCGCCGTCGATGGCCCACACCGTGGATTCGGGGCGGCCCATCTTGGCGCCCATCGCGGCCGGGACGGCGAAGCCCATCGTGCCGAGGCCGCCGGAGTTGATGAAGGTGCCGGGGTTCTCGTAGTCGATGAACTGCGCGGCCCACATCTGGTGCTGCCCGACCCCGGCCACGTAGTACGTGTCGGGCCCGGCGATCGCGCTCAGCCGCTCCATGACGTACTGGGGCGCCAGCGTGCCGTCCTCGTACGTCTCGTAACCCAGCGGATAGGTCTGCTTGTAGCCGTTGAGCGTCGTCCACCATTCGGTGTAGTCGCCCTTCTGGCCGGACGCCTGGATCACGGCGACCAGGTCGCCGATGACCTCCTTGCAGTCACCCACGATCGGCACGTCGGCGTGGCGGTTCTTGGAGATCTCCGCCGGGTCGATGTCGGCGTGCACGACCTTGGCGTACGGGGCGAACGACCCCAGGTCGCCGGTCACCCGGTCGTCGAAGCGCACGCCCAGCCCGATGAGCAGGTCGGCCTTCTGCAGCGCGCCCACGGCCGACACGCTGCCGTGCATCCCCGGCATGCCCATGTGCTGCGGGTGGCTGTCGGGGAACGTGCCGCGCGCCATCAGGGTGGTGACGACCGGGATGCCGGTCAGCTCGGCCAGCTGCAGCAGCTCGGCGGAGGCACGCGCCTTGTGGACGCCGCCGCCGACGTACAGGACCGGCCGCTTGGACTCGGCGATCAGCTTGGCGGCCTCGCGGATCTGCTTGGAGTGCGGCCTGGTGACCGGGCGGTAGCCCGGGAGCTGCATGGTCGGCGGCCAGCTGAAGGTGGTGTCGGCCTGCAGCGCGTCCTTGGAGATGTCCACGAGCACCGGGCCGGGGCGGCCGGTGGAGGCGATGTGGAAGGCCTCCATGATCGTGCGCGGGATGTCCGCGGGGTCGGTGATCAGGAAGTTGTGCTTCGTGATCGGCATGGTGATGCCGGAGATGTCGGCTTCCTGGAACGCGTCCGTGCCGATGGCCGCGCTGGCCACCTGACCGGTGATCGCCACGATCGGCACCGAGTCCATGTAGGCGTCGGCAATCGGCGTCACCAGGTTGGTCGCACCCGGACCGCTGGTGGCCATGCACACCCCGACCTTGCCGGTCGCCTGCGCGTAGCCCTCGGCCGCGTGACCGGCGCCCTGCTCGTGGCGTACGAGCACGTGCCGGACCTTGGTCGAGTCGTAGAGAGGATCGTAGGCCGGCAGAATGGCACCGCCCGGGATCCCGAACACTGTGTCGACTCCAACGTGCTCCAGCGCCCTCACCAGGGCCTGTGCACCTGTCATCCGTTCGGTCATCGGCTCGTTCCTTGCGTGGCTACTCGCTTAAGGACATAAAAAATGCCCCTTCCCACCGGACGGCGGGACTGGGGCGGCGCGCAGGTCGTCGTGCTTCGCTATCGGCCTGCGCGCCGGCGAAGTACTACGAGAATCTCACTGCGAAGCATGACCTACACCATAGCCGCACTGAATGCCCCGGTGCCAACTTCGTGGACACATGTCTCAAACAGTGAGACTCGTACGCATCAACGAGTCGACTCCGCGCGCCGCCATCGGCCGTGCGACCAGGAAGCCCTGACCCTTCGTGCACCCCATCCGCTTGAGCAGATCGAGCTGTTCGGGACGCTCTATCCCCTCTGCCACCACGATAAGCCCGAGGTCGTGGCCGAGCCGCACGATCGTCCGGGTGAGCAGCGTCAGCGTGTCGTCGGTGCCCAGCCCCGACACGAACGACGGATCGATCTTGATCATGTCGACCGGGAGCTGCCGCAGGAACGCGAGCGAGGCGTAACCCGTGCCGAAGTCGTCGATGGCCAGCCGCACCCCGAGCGCCCGCAGCTCCGACAGCCGCTTGATCGTCTCCTCGGCATCCTCGACCAGCATCTCCTCGATCACCTCAAGGGTGAGCGCGGAGGCCGGCAGCCCGCTCTCGGCCAGCGCCTCCTCGACCGTCTCGACGAACCGCGGCGCGGTGATCTGACGGGCCGAGAGGTTGAGCGACAGGCCGATGTCCCACGACGAGGCCCGCCAGGCGGCCACCTCGCGGCACGCCTCGCGCAGGATCCACTCCCCCAGCGGCACGATCAGCCCGGTGTCCTCGGCCGGGCCCAGGAACTGCTCGGGCGGCACGAACACCGACCCGCGCCACCACCGCACCAGCGCCTCGACCGAGGTCACCCGCGAGGTGGCCAGGTCGACGATCGGCTGGTACTCGATCGCGAACTGCTGCTCGATCAGCGCCCGCTGCAGGTCGGCCGCCAGCTCCAGCCGGCGCACCACGTCGGCGTGCATCTGCGCGGCGAACACCTCCACCCGCCGCCCGCCCAGCTCTTTGGAGCGCGCCATCGCGACATCCGCGTTACGGATGAGGTCGCCGGCCGGCATGTCGTCCTCGGTGAAGGCCACGCCCACGCTCGCGGTCAGCGCCACGTCGCGGTCGGCGACGCGGAACGGCTCCTGCGAGACCGCGCGTACGAGCCGCTCGGCCAGATCGACCGCGACCTGCGCCTCCCCGCCCGTCTCCACGAGGACCGCGAACTCGTCGCCGCCCCACCGGGCGAGCGTGTCGTCGGCGCGTACGGCGCCGCGCAGCCTGCGCGCGGCCTGCCCGAGCAGGTAGTCGCCGCTGGCATGGCCCACCGAGTCGTTGACCGAGGTGAACCCGTCGAGGTCGAGGAAGATCACCGCGACGTTGGCCGCCCCGGTGCCGGAGGTGCGCCCCGAGAGGACCTCGCGGGTGCGCTCCTCGAAGTAGGCGCGGTTGGGCAGCCCGGTGACGCCGTCGTGGAAGGTCAGGTGGGCGACCTGGTTGCGCAGCGCCTCCTCGTCGCTGACGTCCCTGGTGGTCACCAGCAGCAGCTCGTCGCCGCCGACGTGGCGGGTGGCGACCGACTCGGTGGGCCGCCACGTGCCGTCGGCCGCGCGCACCCGGCAGGCGATCAGGCAGGCGCCGGGCGCGGCGTTGTCCTCGTCGAGGTGCATGGCGCGCAGCGCCGCCTGGATGCCGGGGACGTCCTCCGGGTGGATGTAGTCGAAGATCGACCCGCCGACCACGTCTTCGGGGCAGTAGCCGTACGTGACCTCGACCCCGGCGTCGATCTCGCGCACCAGGCCCTCGTAGTCGCACAGGAACACCACGTCGCCGGTGCTCTGGGCGAGCTCCCTGAGCTGCCGCTCACCGACCTTGACCAGGCCGCGCAGGCGCATGTTGGTCGCCGAGACGAAGAACAGGCGGACCAGCAGGAGCAGCACCACGGAGACCGCGACCACCGCGACGCCGGTCACGGGCCGCTCGGCGCCGCCGCCCACCAGGTGGACGAGCAGCGTGCAGGCGGCCACGGCGACCAGCCCCAGCGGCACCAGGGCGACCACACCGCCGACGGCGGACCTGCCGGCCGCGCCCGGATGCGGACCCCACGGGATGGCGGCGAGCAGCAGGAACGCGACAGGCGCGAGCATGACGGTCCACATCTGCGGATCGCCGCCGTCGAGCCGGGCGACCCCGCCCGCCAGGCCCGCCACGGTCATGGTGGCGAGCACGCCGACGCCCGCCAGGGCGAGCGGCCAGGAGGAGGCCCGGCTCGTCAGCACCGACGGGATCACGGCGCACGTCACCAGCAGCGCGATCATCGGTGGCAGCATGACCAGCGTGAACGCCGCCGGGTCCGCCGCGTCGTCGTAGACGTGCCGCAGCGCGGCCACCCAGCCGATCAGGAAGAGCGAGGCGGCGCACAGGTAGGCGTCGGTGACATGCCGTAAAACGACCCGGGCCGGGAATCTGCGGTCGGCGGCGATCAGCGCGCCCCCCGCCGTCGCCACGGTGCCGATCAGCACGAACAGGTCGGCGAAGCTGACCAGGAAGCTCTCGGCGAACGGGCGCAGCGCCACGCCGGCGGCCCAGATGACGGCTCCGCCGCCCATCCAGCGCGCGCCCAGCGCCGTCGGCCGGTCCCCGGCCGACCTGACCGAGGCGAACAGCAGCGAACCGGCCGCGATCAGCGCCGCCAGCCCGCCGGCGACAGCGCCGGTGAGCAAGGCCTGACCGCGTATGCCGAGAGCGGCGGCGAAGGCCACCGCGCCTGCCGCCGCCGCGGCGGTCAGCGGCACCCGTGGATCACGCCAGCGGATCACAGTCGTTGCCCATCCCGTCTCGAACCCTGCACCTGCGACCGCCGAAGCCCGGTCGATCACTTCGCCAGTGTGTGCGCTCGTGGGTGCGCGGGTGGTGACAACGCCGATGTCGTCACCGATCTGATAACCACACAGACCAATTTCCGCCAAGAGATCCTTGACAGCGAGTCAGGACCTCCTCGCAAAGGCAACCGTACGCACCGAAGGTCACGGACCAGCCACGTTCCGGGATCCTCTCAGTACGAGTCGGTGATGACGTTGACCAGCGGTTCGCCGGCGAGGTAGCGCAGCAGCTGGGCACGGATCAGGCGCTGCGTGCGCCGCACGGACGCGGGGGTGCTGCCCGCGATGTGCGGAGTGATCAGTAGGCCCGGAGCGCTCCAGAGGGGGTGGCCCTCGGGCAGCGGCTCGGGCGCGGTCACATCCAGCGCGGCGCGTAGCCTACCGGTTTTGAGCTCCGCGATCAGCGCGTCCGTGTCGACGACCCCGCCCCTGGCGGCGTTGACCAGCACGGCGCCGTCCTTCATCCGCGCCAGGAAGGCCGCGTCGACCATGCCCGCCGTGTCGGCCGTGGCGGGCACGAGCAGCACCACGACGTCCGCCTCCGGCAGCAGGGCGGGCAGCTCGTCCATGGCGTGCACGCCGTCGCGGGCGCTCCTGGCCACGCGTACGACGTCCACCTCGAACCCCTCCAGCCGCCTCTCCAGCGCGGCGCCGATGGAGCCGTAGCCGACGATGAGCACGGTCGAGTCGGCCAGCACGTCGGTGTGGTGGTAGGTCCACTCGCCCCTGCGCTGCGCGTCCACGAACCCGGGGAACTCCCGCAGCACCGCGATCATCGCCCCGACGGCCCACTCGGCGGTCCCGGCGTCGTGCACGCCGCGGGCGTTGCACAGCACCGCGCCGTCCGGCAGGTGCGGCCGGTACGGCTCCACGCCCGCGGTGACGGTCTGCAGCAGCCGCAGGGAGGTCATCCTGGCCAGCGTGCCCGGGACGTCCGGCACGGTGACGAGCGGCGGGATCCAGACCTCCACCTCGTCGACCCCTTCCGGCATCGGGGCCGTGCCATCGTAAACGGCACATTCAACCCCAGGCAGGTCGGACAGAACATCAGCCACCGAATCGGACGGAACCCAGGTCTTCATGTCGAGAACCTTACGGCTCCAAGGGAAGTATGGAACACATGAGGAAGCTCTGGACGATCCTGCTCCTGGCCGCTCTCACCGCCTGTTCCAGCGGTCTGGCCGACGGCGGGAAGGTGACGCCGACCGCCACCGCACCGGCCGGGGCCGGGCCGGGAGAGCCACGTGACGTGGTGACGGGGCTGGCGGTGCCGTGGGCGATCACGTTCCTGCCCGGAGGCGACGCCCTGGTCACGGAGCGTGACACGGCCAGGCTGCTCCGCGTGACCCGGGACGGGAAGGTGACCTCGCTGGGCACGATCCCGGGGGTGAGCGCGGCCGGCGAGGGCGGGCTGATGGGGGTGGCGGCAAAGGATCAGCAAGTATTCCTTTACTACACCGCGGAACAGGACAACCGGATCGTCCGCTACCAGCTCACCGGCGACCGCCTCGGCGACGAGCGGGTCCTGGTGCGGGGCATCCCCAAGGGTGCGATCCACAACGGTGGACGGCTCGCGTTCGGGCCCGACGGGTTCCTGTACGCCTCCACGGGCGAGACCGGCGAGGACCAGCTGGCGCAGCAGCGCGACTCGCTGGGCGGCAAGATCCTGCGCATGACCGTGGACGGGGCGCCCGCGCCCGGCAACCCGTTCGGCACGCTCGTCTACAGCTACGGCCACCGCAACGTCCAGGGGCTCGCCTGGGACCGGTCCGGTCGCCTGTACGCGTCGGAGTTCGGCCAGAACACCTATGACGAGGTGAACCTCATCAAGGCGGGAGGCAACTACGGGTGGCCGGAGGTCGAGGGGCGCAGCGACGACTCGCGCTACGTCAACCCCATCGTCACGTGGTCCACCGACGAGGCCTCGCCGTCGGGGATGGCGTACGCGAACGGCTCGCTGTGGGTGGGGGCGCTGCGCGGGACGCGGCTGTGGCAGGTCCCGCTGGCGGCGGACGGGTCGGCGGGCACGCCCGTCGCCCACTTCACCGGCCGCTACGGCCGCCTCCGCGCCGTCACCGCGGCCCCGGACGGGACGCTGTGGGTCGGCACCAGCAACAAGGACGGGCGCGGCTCCCCACGGCCGGGCGACGACCGCATCCTCTCGGTCCCGCTCTCCTGACCTCACCCCAGACCTCTCGGCCCGGCCCTCGTGACCCCGCCTCAGACGCCCCCAGAGGCGCCCCAGACCCGAGCACACGCCCTCCGGGCCCCCTGAGGTGCCCTGGACGAGCCCGGCACCGCCCACACGCCACACGCCGGGCCCGGATGCGGTTCGCGAGCGCGGGCGTGGGTGTAGGCCGAGCGGGAGCGCGGGCGTGGGCGTGGCCGAGCCGGGCGCGCGGGCCGGGCGAGGGCCGGGCAAGCGGGCGCTGTGCGCGGGCCAGGGCGCAGGCTGGGCAAGTGTGGGCGCCGGGCGCGGGCGAGGGTGGGTGCCGGGCGCGGGCCGGGCGGGGGCGCGGGCGTGGGCCATGGGAGGTCCCGGCCGCAGAGGTCCCGGCCGCAGAGGGCGCGGGTCGGGCAGGGGTGGGTGCCGGGCGCGGGTGAGGGCCGAGAGAGGGTGGGTGCCGGGGCCGTGGGGCGGCCCCGGGTGGCGGGGGTCAGGTGCAGGTGGTCTGCGTTTGGGGGCGGTACTTGGTGGTCAGCTTCTTGTCCTTCTTGACCACCTTGCCGTCCTGGTGGAACACCCGGGTCACGTCGATCGTGAACCCCTGCTCCCCCACCGTCGGCAAACACCCGGGCGCCGAGCTGGTCTCCGTCCGGAACGGCCGGATGTCCCGCTTCTCGGACGTCACCGCCTCCACCTCGTCGTACCGCTTCGTGCTCCACAAGGTGACCGTCACCGACGTCTCCGTGAAGGCCGTCTTGATCAGCACGCCGAAGTCGGAGTCGTTGCGCCACTTCAGGTCCGTGTCCGGATAGAGCAGCGCCACGTCCCTCCCAGGCGGGTAGCGGGGGGCGTAGTAGTCCATCGGCTGGTGCTCGACCAGGTCGAACCCGCCGAAGAAGGCGGCGTTGTACATGGTCGTGGCGAACTGGGAGACCCCGCCGCCGACGATGTTCACCATCCGCCCGCCGACGATCTGCCCCGCCTCGACGTACCCGTCCTCGACGGTGCGCTCGCCCACGACCTCGTTGATCGAGAACGTCTCCCCGGGCTTCACCATGTGCCCGTCGAGCTCCTGCGCCATGCGCTGGATGTTCTTGACGCGAGGCTGGCCGGCGTCGAACGACGTGGTGAACGCGCCCACGGTCTCCTTGATCCCGAGGTCGCGTACCTGCTCCGTCGTGACGGTGGGCGCGACGGAGCCCAGCCGCACCGGGATCGTCCGGCTGCCGCCCTCGTCGAGCACCCGCTCGACGTCCCTGGCCAGCAGCTTGTCGTTCACGCCCCGCCCCGTGCGGGCGGGCACCAGGACCGGCTTGCCGTTCACGATGTCGTACGTGGCGTCACGCGGCTGCTGGGCCGCGTCCACCAGGCGGCTCTCCAGGGCCGCCAGCACCGCGGTGGTGTCGAACCGGGGCGCGAGCCCGCCGGAGCCGTCGGAGTTGTAGGTGAGGTTGGCGGCGATCATGGCCGGGGAGATCTGCGCCTGCTTGTCGCCGACGGTCAGCGTGATGGGCGCGGAGACGGCCTGCTTCGCCTTGGTGAGGGCGGTCTCGACGGCCTCGGCGGTGGTGACGGGCTTGGCCGGCCTGAGGGTGAGCACGACGTTGCCGCCGCCCTGCAGGAAGGCGTCGCCGATCCGGCGCACGGCGTCCTCGCGGTCGAGCAGCACGCCGTCCTCGGGCTGGCGGGCCTTCGGCTCCAGCCCGGTGAAGGTCACCCGGCCCTCGTGGGGCTTCTTGTCGGCGGCCTCGGCCAGCCCCTCGACGGTCCTGGCGAGCTGCGAGGAGTCGAGGTTCACCTTCGGCTGGAGCTCGGTCTTGCCGGTGAGGCCCCGCCACACCTCCTGCGGGCTGGGGAACCCGCTGGGCGCCTGGCCGATCGTGCCGACCACGTCGAGTTCGAGACCGGCTTCGTCGGACTGGATGGTCTCTTTACGGCCGGCGATGTCGACCACGACCGGGCGGCTCAGCCGGCTGGCGAGCTCGTTGCGGAGCTTGTCGGCCGCCTGGGTGACGGTCAGCCCGCCGATGTCGACGCCCGAGACGTGGGTGCCGCGCAGGACGGAGCCCGACATGAGCACGGCGGGTACCACGTACGCCAGCGCCGCGAGCAGCACGAGGCACACCAGCAGCCCCGGAAGGAGGCGGCGCTTGCGAGGCGGCTCGGGGTCGTACGAGGTCGGCCGCTCCGAGGGGGAGCCGAACACGGGCGCGGGCGGGGTCGGCGGTTCCTTGCCGTTCACCGGCCATGGCTGCGCCGGCGGCGCCACAGGGGGCAGCGCACCGCCCGAGGGACCGCCCGGGGCGCTCGGGCCTTGGGCCGGCCGGGGTTCCTGCCTGTCCGTGGGGCCGAAGATGTCCCGGGAGACACCCGGGGGCAGCCCTTCGATCCGCGGCTTCTTGGAGACGCCCGAAGCGGGTAATGGCACCGAGGCGAACGGGTCGGTCGGTGATTCGATCGGTCCGGCGTTACGCACGCCTCAATCTCCTCCCGGTCCGCAGCCAAGTCTCAGGCAACAGTAAGGCACGCGGATCCGCATATGTCACGGGAAATGGCTACGGAAGTGTGTCAACCTAGCCACCGGTAGCGATGTTCCGGTCGGCCGGCGGTGCCGTAACGGGGCCGGAACTCGGCCTGCCCGGCCACGCACAGGTATTCGAGATAGCGGCGCACGCTCACCCTCGACAGGCCCGTGAGCTCGGCCGTCTCGGTCGCCGACAGGTCGCGGCCCGCCTCGCGGAGGGTCTCCGCGACCAGCTCGCACGTAGCCGCCGACAGCCCCTTCGGCATCGGTACGGACGTCTTGGGGCTCCCGAAGAGCCGGTCCACGTCGTCCTGCCGCGCCTCGGGGCCGATGGCGGTCAGGCGCCTGCGGGTGTCGGCGTACTGCTGGAGCCGGTCGGTCAGCGCGGCGGCGGTGAAGGGCTTGATGAGGTAGTTGACGGCGCCGCCGCGCATGGCCTCCCTGACCGTGGGCACGTCGCGGGCGGCGCTGATCATGAGGACGTCCACGCCGTGGAGCTGCTTGAGCACCTCAAGTCCCGACATGTCGGGCAGGTAGATGTCGAGCAGCACGAGGTCCGGCCGCAGCTCGGCCGCCGCGGTGAGCGCGTCGGCCCCGCTGTGGGCGACCGACACGACCCGGAATCCGGGTACGCGCGCCACGTAGCCGCTGTGGATGCGGGCGACCATGAAGTCGTCGTCCACCACCAGCACCCGGATGTCACTCATGAGCGCACCTCATCATGCGCGGGCCTTCGCCGGGAGCAGGGCCGTGAAGACCGCGCCGCCCGAGTTCCGTACCCGTACCCAGCCGCCCCGGCGCAGACACGCCTGCCGGGTCAGCGCCAGCCCGAGCCCGCGCGGCCCCGACCGGGCGGCCTTGGTGGTGAACCCCTCCCTGAACACCTCTTCCACCAGATCGGGCGCGATGCCCGGCCCCGAGTCGCCCACCCGTACGCGCAGCCCGTCGGCGTCGGCCTGCACCGACACCTCGATCGTGCCCTCGGCGCCGTCGAGCGCGTCGATGGCGTTGGCGACCAGGTTGCCGACCACGAGGACCGCGTCCTGCGGGTCTCCGAGCAGGCCCTCGGGCACGGTGGAGTCCTCCGACAGCACGAGCCGGGCGCCCCGCTCGGCCGCCTCGGCGGACTTGGCCAGCAGCAGGGCGGCCAGGGTGGGGTCCTGGACGCGTTCGCGCAGGTCCGTGGCGTAGGCGCCGCCGGTGCTGCGGGTGATGAAGTTGATGGCCGCCTCGTGCTCGCCCAGCTCCAGCAGGCCGACGATGGTGTGCATGCGGTTGGCGAACTCGTGCGCCTGCGCCCGCAGCGCCTCCGTCGCGCTGCTGGTGTCGTGGAGCTCGCGGGCCAGCCGGGTCAGCTCGGTGCGGTCACGCAGGGTGACGACCCAGCCGCGGTGCTGGCCGCGTACCGAGACCGGGGTGCGGTTGAGCACCAGCACGCGCTCGCCGTGCAGCACGACGCGGTCCTCGCCGGGGTCGGCGCCCCCGAGCACGTCGCGCATGCGCTCGGAGACCGGCATCTGCGTCAGGTCCTCGCCGACGTTGCCCAGGAGCTCGCGGGCGGCGTCGTTGACCAGCGAGACGCGGCCGTTGAGGTCCAGCGCGAGCACGCCCTCCTTGACGCCGTGCAGCACGCCCTCGCGCTGCTCCAGCAGCGCGGCGATCTCGCGCGGCTCCAGCCCGAACGTCTGCCTGCGCACCCGCGCCGTGATCACCGCGGCCAGCGTGAGCCCCGCCAGCAGCACGGCCAGCGCCGTCCAGACCAGCGGCGGGAGCGCGGCGCCGAGCTGGCCGACGACCGTGGTCTCCAGCACGCCGACCGAGACCAGGCCGATCACGCTGCCGTATTCGTCGCGGATGGGGGCCTTGCCCCTGACCGTGGTGCCGATCGTGCCGGTCTCCGTGCCGACCCAGCTCCTGCCCGTCTTGAGGACGGTGGTGCCGTCGGTGGACAGCTGCTTGCCGATCAGCAGGGTGTTGGGGTGGGCGTAGCGCTTCTGCTCGGCGTTGGCGATCACGACGTAGTCGGCGCCGGTCTCGTGCTGCACGCTCATGGCCAGCGGCTGCAGGACCGTCTCCGGGTTCTTCAGCTTGAACGCTTCCCTGACCTGTGGGAGCCCTGCCACGGACTGCGCGATGGCCAGCGCCCGCTGCTGGTGCAGCGAGTCGAGCTGGTCGCGCGTGTGCTCGGCCCACACCCCTGCGGTGCCCCCGACGGCGAGGAGAACGATCACCATCTGGAGCACGAACAGCTGGGTCCCGAGGGAGGCGTCACGGACGCGTCTCACCTTGCACATGGAAACAAACGCAGGTCACGGCCAGGTTGCGACCAATACGACCACTATGACGGCAAGCGTGCAAAGCCTCGACGCAGGCGGGATGGGGCTTCACGATCCCAGTTTTACAACCGTGAAACACCCCCTGGAGTGATCATGCGCTTGCGCGTATTCGCCGCCCTCGCGGCATTCTCCCTCGCCGCGCTGACCGGCTGCGGCGAGTCAGGCACCGGCACGTCCGCCAGCGGCTCCTTGCGGATCATGGCTCCGGCCTCCCCCGGCGGCGGCTGGGACCAGACCTCCCGCATCGCGGAGCAGGCGATCAAGGCCGCCGACTCCAAGCGCAAGGTCGAGGTGTACAACGTGCCCGGCGCGGGCGGCACGATCGGCCTGGCGCAGCTCGCGGGCGAGAAGGGCAACGGCAACCTGCTGATGACCATGGGCCTGGTCATGGTGGGCGCCATCGAGCAGAACAAGTCCAAGGTCACCCTGGCCGAGACCACTCCGATCGCCAAGCTGACCGAGGAGTACGAGATCGTCGTCGTCCCGGCCGAGTCGCCGTACAAGTCGCTCGCCGACATGGTGGCGGCCTGGAAGGCCGACCCGAAGAAGGTGTCGATCTCGGGCGGCTCCGCCGGCGGCACCGACCACATCGTGGCGGGCCTGATGGCCAAGGCCGCGGGCGTGGACCCCAAGCAGGTCAACTACATCGCCCACTCCGGCGGCGGCGAGGCGCTCAACGAGCTGCTCGGCAACAAGGTCAGCGCGGGCATCTCGGGCGTGGCCGAGTTCGCGGAGCACGTGAAGTCCGGCAAGCTGCGCGCCCTCGGCGTGACCTCCGCCGAGCGGATCCCCGGCCTGGACGCGCCCACGCTGAAGGAGGGCGGCCTGGACGTCTCGCTGGCCAACTGGCGCGGCTTCGTCGCCCCCGGCGGCCTGTCCGACGCCGACAAGAAGGCGCTGACCGACCTGGTCACCAAGATGCACGACTCGCAGCCGTGGAAGGACGCGGTGAGCAAGAACGGCTGGATCGACTCCTTCCAGACCGGGCAGCAGTTCACCGACTTCCTGAACGCCGAGCAGACCCGGGTCAAGGGCATCATCGCCGAGATGGGGCTCGTTTCCTGATGGCTCGCTGGTGGCGGCCCGAGCTCGGGCTGGCGGTCGTGGTGCTGGGCCTGGGCGTGCTCGTCGTGATCGGGACGCTGGACGTCTCCGCGGCGGCCTCCCAGCTCGGCATCGGGCCCCGTTTCTTCCCCATGCTGGTGGGCGGCGCCATGGTGCTCATCGGCCTGTTCTACGTGGTCGACGTCATCCGCGGCGGCCACGGCGACCCTGAGGAGAGCGAGGACGTGGACGTGGAGGCGCCCACGGACTGGCGCAGCGTCGGGCTGGTCAGCGGGATCTTCCTGGCGTTCACGGCGCTCCTCAACGTGCTCGGCTGGATCATCGGCGCGAGCCTGCTGTTCTTCGGGCTGTCGCTGGCGCTCGGGGCCGAGCACAAGGGGCGCTCGGCCGTGATCTCGGTGGTCGTGGGGCTCGCCACGTACCTGCTGTTCGTCAAGGGCCTCGGCGTGGCGCTGCCGGGCGGGCTGCTGGCGGGGGTGATCTGAGTGGAGTCGTTCCAGCTCCTGATCGACGGCTTCGCCGCCGCGCTCACCCCCGTCAACCTCCTGTACGCGCTCGTCGGTGTCACGCTCGGCACCCTGGTCGGCGTGCTGCCCGGCATCGGGCCCGCGATGACCGTGGCGCTGCTCCTGCCGATCACGTTCACGGTGCCGCCGGCCAGCGCGTTCATCATGTTCGCGGGCATCTACTACGGCGGCATGTACGGCGGTTCGACCACCTCCATCCTGCTCAACACGCCCGGCGAGTCCTCGTCGATGATCACGGCGCTGGAGGGCAACAAGATGGCCCGGCGCGGCCGGGCGGCGCAGGCGCTGGCCACGGCCGCCATCGGCTCGTTCGTGGCCGGGACGATCGCCACGGCGCTGCTGGTCGTGGCCGCGCCCGCCGTGGTGAGCTTCGCGATCTCGTTCGGCCCCGAGGACTACTTCGCGCTGGCGATCCTGGCCTTCACCGCCGTGTCGTCCGTGCTGTCCCGCTCGGTCGTGCGCGGCCTGGCCTCCCTGGGCCTCGGGCTGGTGATCGGGCTCATCGGCATCGACCAGCAGACCGGCCAGGCCCGGCTCACCATGGGCATCCCGCAGCTGCTCGACGGCATCGACGTCGTGATCGTCGCGGTCGGGCTCTTCGCGCTCGGCGAGGCCCTCTACGTGGCCTCGCGGCTGCGCCACGCGGCCCCCGAGGTGGTGCCCGTGGGACGGGCGTGGATGGGGCGCGCGGACTGGCGGCGCTCCTGGTTCCCGTGGCTGCGCGGCACGGCGCTGGGCTTCCCGTTCGGCGCGCTGCCCGGCGGCGGGGCGGAGATCCCCACTTTCCTGTCGTACGCGGCCGAGAAGCGGCTGGCGCGCGGCCAGGCCCGCGAGGAGTTCGGCAAGGGCGCCATCGAGGGTGTGGCCGGGCCCGAGGCGGCCAACAACGCCTCCGCCGCCGGCACCCTGGTCCCGCTGCTCACGCTGGGACTGCCCACGTCGGCGACGGCCGCGATCCTGCTGGCCGCCTTCCAGCAGTACGGGCTCCAGCCCGGGCCGCAGCTGTTCGACCACAACCCGGCGCTGGTGTGGGGCATGATCGCGTCGCTGTTCATCGGCAACACGATGCTGCTGGTGCTGAACCTGCCCCTCGCGCCCCTGTGGGCCCGCGTCCTGCGGATCCCCCGCCCGTACCTGTACGCCGGGATCGTCCTGTTCGCCGCCCTCGGCGTCTACGCCCTGAACGGCACCGTCGTGGACCTCGTGGTCCTCTACGTCCTGGGTCTCCTGGGCTACGCCATGCGCCGCTTCGGCCTGCCGGTCGCCCCCGCGGTGATCGGCATGATCCTGGGCCCGATGGCGGAGATCCAGCTCCGCCGGGCCCTGGCGATCGGAGCGGGCGACGTGACGGTGCTGGTGCGCAGCCCGGTCGCCGTGGTGCTGCTGGTCCTGGCCGCCCTGGCGCTGCTCACGCCGGTGTTCAGGACGCTGTCGGCCCGGCGGCGTGCGGTCACGCCGGTCGATTGACGGGCTCACGAGCTGGTTCCGCCGGTGCGACCGGATCGGCGGAACCACTCGCGGCCCGGCGCCCGAAAGACCCGCGCCCGAAAGACCGGGGCGCGATCGCCAGCCCGGCCAGCGCCATGACCAGCGTGGCCGCGTACACCGTCCAGTAGCCCGAGTGGGCCGCCGTGAACAGCGCGCTGGTGACGGCCACCGCCACCACCGAGAACACCGACTCGCCCACCTGCAGCGCCGAGCTGTTCCTGCCCTGCTCGCCGGGCGCCGACAGCTCCAGCGTCAGCACCGACAGCGTCGGGTAGAGCAGGCCGATCCCGAAGCCGGTGACGATCCACGCCGGGTAGGCCAGCGCCACCGGCACCGCGGTGAACGTCACCGTTCCCATGACCAGGATGCCCAGCGCCAGCATGGCCGAGCCCAGCCGCAGGTTCGTCACCTGGCTGAAGGTCTGGCGGCCCTGCAGCCACGAGGCGAACGACCAGGTCAGAGAGCCGCCCATGAGCACGAGGCCGGCGGCCAGCGTCGACAGGCCGCGGGCCTGGATCAGCATGAGCGGCACGATCACCTCGGCCGCGAAGAACGCGCCGGAGGCCAGGCCGCGCAGCCCGACCACGGACGGCAGCCCGCGGGCGGCGCGGAGCGTGCCGGCGGGAAGCAGCCTGGGCAGCGCCACGAGCAGCACCGCCAGGCCCGCGACCAGCAGCACGAGCCGCCCGTCGCTGCCGTACTGCATGAGCCCGGCGCCCACGGCCGTCACGACCGCCCAGCCGACCTTGCCCAGCAGGCCGGGTTCGGCCTCGCTCTGCCCACCGGCCAGGGGCTGGCCCGCCAGCCCGCGCAGCAGCACCAGGCCGCCCGCCACGGTCAAGATCGGCACCAGCAGGAACACCCAGCGCCACCCGAGCGTCTCGGTCACCACCCCCACGATCGCCGGCCCCGCCATCGAGGGCACCACCCACGCAGTCGCGAACAGGGAGAAGATCCGTGGATGCAGCTCCTCGGGATAGACCCGGGCCACCACGACATAGAGCGCCACGCTGACCAGCGCGCCGCCGAACCCCTGCAGGAACCGGCCCGCGATCAGCACCTCCATGCTCGGCGCCAGCCCCGCCACCGTCAGCCCGCCGGCGAACCCCGCCACGCCGGTCCACAAGGGCGCCAGGGGGCCGCGTACGTCCGCCCAGCGGCCGCCGAGCACGGTGCCCACCACACTGGCCGCCATCGCCCCGCTGAAGGCCAGACCGTAGAGCTCCAGCCCGCCGAGCTCCTTGGCCACGACCGGCATGGCGATCGCGACCGCCATGTACTCGAAGGCCACCAGCGACACCATCGCCACCAGGCCCGCCGTCAATGCTTTTCTCTTCATGCCCCGAACGCTACGGAGACCCGCCTCCCGGCGCCTCCAGCGCCGGTCCTAGCCGGCCCCGGCAATTGGGCCTAGGACCCGCCGCCAAGGCCGAAGGCCCCGCCGTCGGAACGGCGAGGCCCTCGGTGATCTGCCTGATTATTCGGAGACGCCCAGCTTCTCCAGGATCAGCTGGCGGGCTCGGGCCGCGTCGGCCTTGCCCCTGCTCGCCTTCATGACGCCGCCCACCAGGGCGCCGGCCGCGGCGATCTTGCCGGACCTGACCTTCTCGGCCGCGTCGGCGTTGCCGGCCAGCACCTGGTCGATGATGGCCAGCAGCTCGCCCTCGTCGCTGACGATCTGCAGGCCGCGCTTCTCGACGACCTCGTCCGGCGTGCCCTCACCGGCCAGCACGCCTTCGAGCACCTCGCGCGCCAGCTTGTCGTTGAGCGCGCCGGAGGCCACCAGCTCGGTCACCCTGGCGATCTGCGCCGGGGTGATGGGCAGGTCGGCCAGCGCGGCGCCGGTCTCGTTGGCGCGCCTGGCCAGCTCGCCCATCCACCACTTGCGCGCGTCCGCCGCCGGGGCGCCCGCCGCGACCGTGGCCTCGACCAGGTCGATCGCGTCGGCGTTGTGCATGGCCTGCATGTCGAGGTCGGACAGCCCCCACTCGGCCTGCAGCCGCTTGCGCTTGACCGACGGCAGCTCGGGCAGGGCCGCCTTCAGCTCCGCCACCCACGCGGTGTCGGGCGCGATCGGCACCAGGTCGGGCTCGGGGAAGTAGCGGTAGTCCTGCGCCTCCTCCTTGGACCTGCCGGACGTGGTGGTGCCGGTGTCCTCGTGGAAGTGCCGGGTCTCCTGAATGATCTTCCCGCCGTCGGCCAGGATGGCCGCCTGCCGCTCGATCTCGCTCCGCACGGCCCGCTCGACACTGCGCAGCGAGTTGACGTTCTTGGTCTCCGTACGGGTGCCCCACTCGTCGGCGCCGCGCGGCATGAGCGACACGTTGACGTCGCATCGCAGCGAGCCCTCCTCCATGCGCACGTCGGAGACGCCGAGGGAGCGCATGATCTCGCGCAGCTCGGTGACGTACGCCTTGGCCACCTCGGGCGCGAGCCGGTCGGTGCCCGGGATGGGCTTGGTCACGATCTCGACCAGCGGGATGCCGGCGCGGTTGTAGTCGACGATCGAGTAGTCGGCCCCGTGGATGCGCCCGGTTGCGCCGCCCACGTGGGTGGACTTGCCGGTGTCCTCCTCCAGGTGCACCCGCTCGATCCCGATCCGCACGGTCTGCCCCTCGACCTCGACGTCGAGGTAGCCGTCGAAGCAGAGCGGCTCGTCGTACTGCGAGATCTGGTAGTTCTTCGGCATGTCCGGATAGAAGTAGTTCTTCCGGGCGAAGCGGCACCACTCGGCGATCGAGCAGTTCAGCGCCAGGCCGATGCGGATGGTCGACTCGATGGCCGCGGCGTTGGCCACCGGCAGCGACCCGGGCAGCGCCAGGCAGGTCGGGCAGACCTGCGTGTTGGGCGGGGCGCCGAAGGCGGTCTTGCAACCGCAGAACATCTTCGACCTGGTGCCCAGCTCGACGTGCGTCTCCAGGCCCAGCACCGGCTCGAACCGGTCGAGCGCTTCGTCATAGACCATGGTCATAGCGACGGGGCCTCCTTCAGCAGCGGGCCGCCCCAGCGGCTCTCCAGGGCCTTCTCGACGGCCGCACCGACGCGGTAGCAGCGGTCGTCGGCCAGGACCGGCGCCATGATCTGCAGGCCGACCGGCAGGTTGTCCTCGTCGGCCAGGCCGACCGGCACCGACATGGCCGCGTTGCCCGCCAGGTTGGACGGGATGGTGCACAGGTCGGCGAGGTACATCGAGATCGGGTCGTCGGCGCGCTCGCCGATCCCGAACGCCGTGGTCGGCGTGGTCGGCGACACCAGCACGTCGACCTGCTGGTAGGCGGCCTCGAACTCGCGGGAGATGACCGTGCGCACCTTCTGCGCCTGGCCGTAGTAGGCGTCGTAGTAGCCGCTCGACAGCGCGTACGTGCCGAGCATGATGCGCCGCTTGACCTCGGGGCCGAACCCGGCGGCCCTGGTCAGCGCCATGACCTCCTCGGCGCTGCGGGTGCCGTCGTCGCCGACGCGCAGGCCGTAGCGCATGGCGTCGAAGCGCGCCAGGTTGGACGAGCACTCCGACGGCGCGATCAGGTAGTACGCGGGCAGCGCGGTCGTGAACGACGGGCAGGAGACCTCGACGACCTTGGCCCCGAGCGACTCCAGGAGCTGCACGGCCTCGTGGTAGCGGGCCAGCACGCCGGCCTGGTAGCCCTCGCCGGCGAACTCCTTGACGACGCCGATCCGCATGCCGGCGATGTCGGGGTTCTTCGCGGCCTCGACCACGCTCGGCACGGGCGCGTCGATCGAGGTGGAGTCCATCGGGTCGTGCCCGGAGAACGCCTCGTGCAGCAGCGCCGCGTCGAGCACGTTGCGGGCGAACGGGCCCGGCGTGTCGAGCGAGCTGGCGAACGCGATGAGCCCGTAACGGGACGAGCCACCATAAGTGGGCTTCATGCCCACGATGCCGGTCACCGAGGCCGGCTGCCGGATGGAGCCGCCTGTGTCGGTGCCCGTGGACAGCGGCGCCTCGTACGCGGCCACGGCGGCGCTGGAGCCGCCCGACGAGCCGCCCGGGATCTTCGTCAGGTCCCACGGGTTGCGGGTGATCTGGTACGCCGAGTTCTCCGTGGAGGAGCCCATGGCGAACTCGTCGAGGTTGGTCTTGCCCAGGAAGACCAGCCCCGCCTCGCGCAGCCGCGCGGTGACGGTCGCGTCGTACGGCGGGCGCCAGCCCTCCAGGATCTTGGACGCGGCCGTGGTCGGCATGTCACGCGTGGTGAAGATGTCCTTGTGCGCGATCGGCACGCCGGCCAGCGGGCCGAGCTTCTCGCCCGCCCTCAGCCGGGCGTCGACGGCCCGGGCCTGCTCCAGCGTCGTCTCGCGATCGACGTGGAGGAACGCCTGGACCCTGGGCTCGACCTCGGCCATGCGGTCGAGGTGCGCCTCGGCCACCTCGACGGCCGACACCTCGCCGCCGGCGATCATCGATCCCAGCTCGGCGGCGGTCTTGCGAATCAAACTCATGCCTCCTCCCCGAGGATGCGCGGCACCCGGAAGCGGTCGTCCTCGACGGCGGGCGCCCCGGAGAGCGCCTGCTCGGGCGTCAGGCACTGTCGTACCTCGTCGGCACGGAAGACATTGGTCAGCGGAAGCGCGTGCGACGATGGCGGCACGTCCTCGGCGGCGACCTCGGCCACCTTCGCAACCGCTTCGATGATGGCATCGAGCTGGGTGGCGTAGTGGTCGAGTTCGTCGTCGGTGAGCGCCAGCCTGGACAACCGGGCCAGGTGTGCGACCTCGTCGCGGGTTATGGCGGACATGAGTCGTGTAACCCGTTTCGTGGATGGAGTCTTTGGACAATGCCATCCTAGGGGGCTTGACGTGGCAGCCCCGAACCGATTAACCGCGCCGAAACGAACACGGCACGGGCGTGGGCCACTCCGACCGCCCGCTCACCCCTCCCGCTCCTGCACCCGCCTACCTGCTCCGGCACGCGCCACGGAAGCGCCCGCCGCCCACCATCACCGCCAGGCCGCCCGCCATCACCCCCGAGCCGGAGACCCATCGGGTCAGGCCGAGCGGCTGACCTCGGGCTGGTAGCCGTACTCGATCCCGGGCCCCGCCCCGGTGTGCTCCCTGAGCCAGACCGTGGCGTCGGCGGCGGGCATGGGCCGCCCGAACAGCCACCCCTGCCCCATGTCACACCCCATCTCGTCCAGCCGCATCGCCACCTCGTCCGACTCCACGCCCTCCGCGACCGAGCGCAGGCCGAGCGAGCGGACCAGGTCCACGATCGAGCGGACGATCCGGTAGTCGTCCTCCGACTCGGCGATCCGGCGCACGAACGAGGCGTCGATCTTCACCTCGGACACCGCCAGACGCTGGAGCCGGATCAGCGACGAGTAACCCGTACCGAAGTCGTCGAGCGCCAGCGGCACGCCCAGCGCGGCCAGCGCCTTGATCGTCTCCTGGGTGTAGGCCTGGTCGCCCGTCAGGATGCGCTCGGTCACCTCCAGCTGGATGGCCCCCGGCGGGAGCCCGGAGGCGGCCAGGCCGACCTCCAGTTGCTCCGGCAGGGCCGAGTCGAGCAGGTCGCGGGCCGAGATGTTGACCGAGATCTGCACCTGCAGCCCCGTGTGCCACCAGCGGGCCGCCTGTTCCAGCGCCGCCTCGATGACGTACGCCGTGAGGGGCCGCATCAGGTACGACTGCTCCGCCAGCGGCACGAACTCCGACGGCGGGATCATCCCGTGCACCGGATGCCGCCACCGCAGCAGCGCCTCGACGCCCTGGACGGCGCCGGTGCCGAGGCTGACCTTGGGCTGGAAGTGCAGCCGCAGCTCGCGGCTGTCGATGGCACGGCGCAGGTCGCCGAGGAGGTTGAGGCGTTCGGGAGAGTTGCGGTCCTTGTCGGGCTGGTAGAGCTCCACCCCGCTGCGCCCCTCCTTCGCCAGGTACATGGCCACGTCGGCCCGCTGCAGCAGCAGCTCGAAATCGGGGGCGTGGTCCGGGTAGAGGGCGATCCCGACGGAACCGTCCACGTCGAAGGTCATGCCCTCCAGCCGTACCGGCTCGGTCAGCGCCGCCCGCAGCCGGGCCGCGACCTCCCTGGCCGCGTGGGCGTCCCTGATCGAGGGCAGCAGCACGGCGAACTCGTCGCCGCCCAGCCGCGCCACGACGTCGCCGGGGCGTACGGAATGGGTGAGCCGGTGCGCCACCATCTGCAGCAGCCGGTCGCCCACCGGATGCCCCATCGTGTCGTTGACCTCCTTGAACCGGTCGAGGTCGAGGAGGAACAGGCCGACCCGCTCGTCCTGCCGGGCCTCGGCCAGCGCCTCCTCCGTGCTGACGATGAGCATCTTGCGGTTGGGCAGGCCGGTCAGCTCGTCGTGCAGGGCCTGATGGTCACGGCGCATCGAGAGCGTGGCGGTGAAGTAGACGGCGGCCAGCGGGGCGACGAAAAGGGGCACCATGCCGGGCGAGTGCTCCATGGCCACGACGACCAGGGGCGCCAGGCCGAGCAGCCCGACGTACACGAGGCTCTGCGGGACGACCGTGACCTTGAACACCCGCGTGATCGAGCGCCGCTCGTGCAACGCGACCGCGCCGCACACGAGAGCGGCCCTGGTGACGAAGTACGCGACCCCGGCCAGCGCGATCGCCGGCAGGTCCGACCCGTCCGGCACCCAGGGCACGGCCGGGCTCGGCGCGATCCCGAACACCCCCAGCACCACGGCCGCCGCGGTGAGCGCGAGCGTCGACTGCGCGATGTTGAACATGACCCGATGCCACGCCTTACGCGTCACCACCCCGTTCATGGCGACGGCCACGGCCTGCATGAGCACCGCGACGGGCAGCCCGAAGTGCAGGAGCACGGCGAAGGTGAACATGGTGGAGGGGTACGTGCCACCCACCGAGGCGGCGGACGACACCATCACGGGCCTCAGCTCGCCCAGGATCACCAGCACCGACAGCGCCCAGAACAGCGGCGTGCGGGCGAGCTCCACCAACCCGGCGGCGTCCAGCCTCAGCATGGCCACCACGAGCGCGGTGAAGCCGATCACGGTTACGCCCGCGAGGAACGCCCAGAGCGGCGTGCCGACGCGTGGTCCGGTGTCGCGGGTGTCGGTTGGGTCAGTCATCGGTAACAGAACCCCCATTAGGTCACTATGGGAGGGTACGACCTTCACCCCACTTCGCGAAACCAAGCGCGTACGTTCCGTCACTTCTCCTTTCCGACATATACCCAAAAACCACCCTGGGTAGCAAACCGCCTACCCTCCCCACACAACCGCCCCCCGCCACCCCAGCTCCGCTACCGTGCCGTCCCGACGCGCGGCCATCCCCACGCACGCCACCACCAAGCACCAGCCCGCCCGCGCATCGCACAGCGCCCGCCACCCGCCCGACGCCGCACCCCGCGCATCGGCCGGGCACCGCACACCAGCGCCGAACTCCACCGCACCACGCCCCACCGACGCGGCGCCAAGAGCGCCCCTCCGAGAGCCGCGACACCGCCGACGCGGTGCCGCCTGCCGCTCTGCCCACTCCCGCGCGCTGCTGAGCTGAGCGCCCGCTATCGTGCCATCCCCACGCGCGGCCATCCCCAGGCGCGCCACCACCAAGCACCAGCCCGCCCGAGATCGCATAGCGCGCACGCCACCCGCCCGACGCCGCACCCCGCGCATCGGCCGAGCGCCGCCCACCGGCGCCCGGCCCGTCGAAGGCCGCTAAGCCTCCGTGCTTACCGCCACCGCAGCAGCCGCTTCCGGTCCGTCCTTCAGCAGGACCTCGAACCCGGCCCCATCCAGGATCGGCACCCCAAGGCTCACCGCCTTGTCGTACTTCGACCCCGCGTTCTCCCCCACCACCAGGAACGACGTCTTCTTCGACACCGACCCCGACACCTTCCCACCCCGGCTGGTGATCGCGTCGGCCGCCGAGTCGCGGGTGTAGCCCTCCAGGGTCCCCGTCACCACGAAGGTCAGCCCCTCGAGCGTCTGCGGCCCCTTCTCCGGCGCCGGCTCGTCCTCCATCCGCACCCCCGCGGCCCGCCACCGGTCGATGATCTCCCGGTGCCAGTCGACCGAGAACCACTCCCGGATCGTGGCCGCCACCCGGGGCCCGATGCCCTCGACGGCGGCCAGTTCCTCCTCCGAGGCGTTCATGATGCGGTCGATCGAGCGCATCTCGTCGGCCAGCGCGCGGGCGGTCGGCGGGCCGATGTGCCGGATCGACAGGGCCACCAGCACGTTGGCGAGCGGCGCCTGCTTGGCCTGCTTCAGCTCCTCGATGAGCTGCAGCGCGTTCTGGCTGGCCCCGCCGTCGATGTTGGAGAAGAAGCTGACGACCTTCTCCTCCCCGGTCTTGGGGTCGATCTTGGCCAGGCCGGTGTTCTGGTCGCGGACGATCGACTTGATGGGCAGCAGCTGCTCCAGCGTCAGGTCGAACAGGTCGGCCTCGGTGCGCACCACCGGCTCCTGGGGCGGCAGCGGCTGGGTGAGCGCGGTGGCCGCGACGTAGCCGAGCCCGTCGATGTCGAGCGCGCGCCGCCCGCCCGCGAAGAAGATGCGCTCGCGGATCTGGGCGGGGCAGCCGCGGGCGTTGGGGCAGCGCAGGTCGGCGTCGCCCTCCTTCTCGTACGCCAGCTCGGTGCCGCACTCCGGGCAGTGCGTCGGCATGACGAACTCCCGCTCCGACCCGTCGCGCAGCGCCGTCACCGGCCCGACGATCTCGGGGATCACGTCACCCGCCTTGCGCAGCACCACGGTGTCGCCGATGAGCACGCCCTTCTTGACCACGATGGCGGCGTTGTGGAGCGTGGCCCGCTCGACGGTCGAGCCCGACACCGACACGGGCTCCATCACCGCGTACGGCGTGACCCGCCCCGTGCGGCCCACGCCCACCTGGATGTCGAGGAGCTTGGTGTTGACCTCTTCCGGCGGGTACTTGTACGCGATCGCCCACCGCGGCGCCCGCGACGTGGAGCCCAGCTCCCGCTGCGTACGGAAGTCGTCGACCTTCACGACCACCCCGTCGATCTCGTACGGGGGATCGTGACGGTGCACGCGGTAGTTCTCGATGAACTCGTTGACCTCGGTCAGCCCCGGCACCACCCGGTAGAGATCGCTGACCGGCAGCCCGAACTCCCGCAGCCGCTCGTACACCTCCGACTGCGCCCGCGGCACGGCCGAGCCCTCCCAGATGCCGATGCCGTGCACCAGCATCCGCAGCGGCCGCTGGGCCGTGACGCGCGGGTCCTTCTGCCGCAGCGTGCCGGCCGCGGAGTTGCGCGGGTTGGCGAACGGCGTCTTGCCCTGCTCGACGAGCTGCTCGTTGAGCTTCTTGAAGTCCTCGACCGGGATGTAGACCTCGCCGCGCACCTCGACCAGGCTGGGGACGTCGTCGCCCGTGAGCCGGTGGGGGACGCCCTTGATCGTGCGGACGTTGTCCGTCACGTCGTCGCCCGTGCGCCCGTCGCCGCGGGTCGCCCCGCGCTCCAGCTTGCCGTCACGGTAGACCAGCGCGATCGCCAGCCCGTCGATCTTGAGCTCGCAGAGGTAGGGCCCCGGGTCGCCCTCGGCCAGCCGCTCGGCCCGCTGCATCCAGGCGGCCATGTCGGCTTCGTTGAAGGCGTTGTCGAGGCTCTCCATCCGGTTGAGGTGCTGGACCTTGGCGAAGTCGCCCGACACGGGGGCGCCGACCTTCTGCGTCGGCGAGTCGGGCGTCTGGAGCGACGGATGCGCCTCCTCCAGCGCGAGCAGCTCCCTGAACCACCCGTCGAACTCGGCGTCGCTGACCGTCGGCTGGTCGAGCACGTAGTAGCGCCAGCGAGCCTCGTCGACCAGATCACTCAGCTCGGCATGCCGCTTGAGCGCGGCCACGGGCACACCCGCCACCTCGGCGCCTGCCTCACTCACCGTATGCTCCCTTCCGAAGCCGAGCCCGAACCCGAACCCGTACGTCAACCTGTGCAAACGCTACCGCTGGGCACTGACAACCAGCGCTCACCCGGCCTCCGGGTCCTCCCTGAGCACCTGGGCCGCCTTCCGGCAGGCCGCCAGGGCCGCGCGGGCGTACGCGGGCGAGGCCCCGGCCAGCCCGCACGCCGGGGTCAGCACGACCTGCCCGGCCAGCCGGTCGGGCGCGAACCCGAGCCGCCGCCACAGGTCCAGCGCCGGTTTGGCGACCACCCCGTGGTCCGGCAGCCGGGTGTCCCGGCCGGGCACGACCCCCAGCAAGAGCTGCAGGCCCGCCTCGACGGCCTCCCCGACGGAGTCCTCATCCCTGCGCCGCAGCAGCGCGGCGTCCACCGACACACCGCGCACCCCGGCCCTGCGCAGCACGTCGAAGGGCACGGACGGCGCGCAGCAGTGCACGATCGGGGCGTCGAAGGAGCGCATCGACTCCTCCACCCGCCACTCCTCGACGGCCGCCAGCCGCCCGAACCCCGACGCCGTCGGCACGGTCCCCGCCAGCACCCCGGGCAGCCCCGGCTCGTCGAGCTGCAGCACGATCTCCGTCACCCCGGGCAGCCGCCGCCGCACGTCGGCGCAGTGATCGGCGACCCCCTGCGCCAGCGAGGCGATCAGATCGCGTACGGCCCCCGCGTCGGAGAGCATCTTGTCGCCGTGTTTCAGCTCGATCGCCCCGGCCAGCGTCCACGGACCGCAGACCTGCAGCTTGAGCGGCCCGGAGTAGTCGTGGCCGACCTCCTCCAGCCCGTCCAGGTCCCGCCGCAGATGATCGACGGCCCGCTGGTGGTCGCGCCCCGGCCGATCGGCCAGCCGCCACCCGGAGGGCTGCACCTCGACGGGCAGATCGACGAGCAGCCCGGCCGTCCTGCCGATCATGTCGGCGCCGACGCCCCTGGCCGGCAGCTCGGGCAGGTACGGCAGCCCGGGCACCTCTCCGAACACGACCCTGATCGCCTCGAGATGATCCTCGCCCGGATGCGAGCCGACTCCGGTGGCTTCCCACGTTGACATGGGCACAAGCGTAGGCTCTGTCGAATGGAGCTGACGAAACACGAGCACGCCTGTGTACGCGTGGAGAAGAACGGCAAGGTCCTGATCATCGACCCCGGGACGTTCAGCAAGGGTCCGGTGCTCGACGGCGCCGACGCGGTCCTGATCACCCACGAGCACTTCGACCACGTGGACGTCGACAAGTTGAAGGCCGCGCCGCCCACCCTGGAGATCTACACCTGCGAGGGCGTGGCCGCGGATCTGACGGACGTTCCGCAGAAGGTCCAGGTGGTACGGCATGGCGACGCGTTCGAGGCGGCCGGTTTCCGCGTGCGGGCCTTCGGCGAGTGGCACGCCAAGAACCATCCCGACGTGCCCGTCGTCCAGAATGTCGGCTTCCTCGTCGACGACGAGATCTTCTACCCGGGTGACGCCTTGACGGTCCCGGGGGTGGACGTGCCCACCCTGCTGGTCCCGACCGGCGGGCCCTGGCTGAAGCTCGGGGACATGATCGAATATCTCCGCGAGATCCGCCCGGCAAGGGCGTTCTCCACCCATGACGGCCTGTACAACGACATCGGCCTCGGCCTGGTGGACAACTGGCTGAAGATGGAGTCGGAGCACCAGAGCGCCGACATCCGCCGCCTGGCGGCCGGCGAGTCGGTCACGCTCAGCTAGCGGAGACGATCGTCGCCGAGCCGATCACGGTGTCGCCGGAGTAGAGCACCGCCGCCTGGCCCGCCGCCACGCCGGTGGCCGGGCGGTCGAGGTCGACGCGGAGGCCGCCGGAGATCTCCTCGAAGCGGCACCCGTACACCTCTCCGTGCGCCCGCAGCTGCACGGTCAGGTCCTCGAAGGTGGACGGGCCGTTCCACACCGGGCTGCCGCACGTGATCGAGGTGACCTCCAGCGCGGACCGCGGGCCGACCGTGACCGTGTTGGACACCGGCTCGATCGACAGCACGTAGCGGGGCCGGCCGTCGGCCGCCGGGCGGTCGATGTGCAGGCCCTTGCGCTGCCCGATCGTGAAGCCGTGGGCGCCCTGGTGGCTGCCGACGACCTCGCCGCTCTGGTCGACGATGGGGCCCTCGGCCGAGCCGAGCCGCTCGGCCAGGAAGCCGCGGGTGTCGCCGTCGGCGATGAAGCAGATGTCGTGGCTGTCGGGCTTGTCGGCGACGGTCAGGCCGCGCCTGGCGGCCTCCTCGCGCACCTGGGCCTTGGTCGAGTCGCCCAGCGGGAAGATCGCGTGGCTGAGCTGCTCGCGGGTGAGCACCCCGAGCACGTACGACTGGTCCTTGCCCTGGTCGGGGCTCCTGGACAGCACGCCGTCGACCAGCTTGGCGTGGTGGCCGGTGGCGACCGCGTCGAAGCCCAGCGCCAGCGCCCGGTCCAGCACCGCCGAGAACTTGATCTTCTCGTTGCACCGCAGGCACGGGTTGGGCGTGCGGCCCGCGGCGTACTCGGACACGAAGTCCTCCACCACGTCGCGCTGGAAGCGTTCGGCCATGTCCCAGATGTAGAAGGGGATGCCGATCACGTCGGCGGCGCGTCGCGCGTCGCGCGAGTCCTCGATCGTGCAGCAGCCCCGCGCCCCCGTGCGGTGGGATTGGGGGTTGGCCGACAGAGCGAGGTGCACGCCAGTGACGTCGTGACCGGCCTCGGCGATCCGAGCGGCGGCCACGGCGGAGTCGACGCCGCCCGACATGGCGGCAAGCACACGCAGTCCCATGACCGTTCCAGCGTACTGTCCGCGCGGGAGTGCGCGACCATGGCCGGGGTCTGCGAGTATTCAGGCCATGCGACTGTTCGGGCGCAAGGGCGCAGACGAAGAGGCCGGCGACGGGATCGCCGAGTTCTGGGCGTGGTGGGAGGAGTCCAGGCCGGGGCTCGACTCCCTGGTCGCCAACGGCGACGTCGGAGGGCTTGAGGAGCGGCTGGCCCCGGCCGTCGCCGCGATCCACCCGGGCCTGGTCTGGGAGGTCGCTCCGGGCAAGGAGGCCGCGCACGCCCTGGTGGTGACCGCGGCGGGCGACCCCGAGCTGCGTTCGCTCGCGCACCGCTGGGCCAAGGCTGCGCCGCCGTCCGACATGTTGTGGGAGTTCCACCCGTCGCGGCAGGCCAATCCGCAGGCCATGGAGCTGACGCTCGACGTCGGCGGCTTCGAGTTCGCGCTCGACAAGCTGATGCTGGGGCTGCGGGTGCCGAGGGACCAGCCGCGGGTCGACGTGTCCGCGTACCACCCGATCTTCAGCGAGCTGGACGAGGACACCAGGATGGAGGCCGCCCTGCTGGCCCTCGACTGGCTGCTCGGCGAGGACGACGTGGCCCGGTGGGTCGGGGAGATCACGCCGGCGACGTTCCAGCCGATCGACTCCGTGGCCGCCGTCCACCTGCCCGCCGTGGTCGCCGACCTGGCCTCGGGCTACACCGAGGAGGAGTGGGTGCTGCTCGAAGGGCAGACCGGCAGCGGCGCGCCGCTGGTCGCCACGGCCCGCCACCCGCTGCGGCCGGTGGACTATCCGCTGTTCGACCAGCACATCGAGATCACGCTGCCCTACACCCACCGCGACGAGAACGGCCTGCCGGTCGGCGACTCGCTGGCGGCGCTGCGCGACTTCGAGGAGCGGCTGGCCGCGCGGCTGCTCAAGCTGCGCGACGACGCGGTGCTGGCGGCGCACCTGAGCGCCGAGGGGCATCGGATCATCCACGTGTACGCCGACCCGACCGGCGACGCGGCGATCCACGCGAAGGAGCTGATCGTGAGCTGGGAGGAGGGCGAGCCCCGGGTGGACGTGGCCGCCGATCCATCCTGGTCGGCCGTGGTGGCCTTCCTGACCTGACGCCGGCTGAGGCACCGGGCGTCAGCTGAGGCCGGCCCGGCGGGCGCGTTCGACGGCGGCGGGGAGCACCTCGATCAGGCGGTCGACGTCGTCGCGGGTCGAGGTGTGCCCCAGCGTGAACCTGAGCGAACCCCGCGCCGCCGCCGCCTCGGCCCCCATGGCCAGCAGCACGTGCGACGGCTGCGCCACGCCCGCCGAACACGCCGAGCCCGTCGAGCACTCCACGCCCTTGGCGTCGAGCAGCATGAGCAGCGCGTCTCCCTCGCAGCCGGGGAAGGAGAAGTGGGCGTTGCCGGGCAACCGGTCGGCGGGGTCGCCGTTGAGCACCACGTCGGGGACTGCCTGGCGGACGCGCTGGATGAGCTCGTCGCGCAGCGACGTCAGGCGGCGGGCCAGGGCCTCCTGCTCCTTGACGGCGGTGCTGACGGCGGCGGCCAGCCCGGCGATGGCGGGCGCGTCGAGCGTGCCCGAGCGCACGTCGCGCTCCTGACCTCCGCCGTGCTGCACGGAGACCGGCGTCAGCCCTCTGGCCAGCAGCAGCGCGCCGGCCCCCATCGGGCCGCCGACCTTGTGGCCGGTCAGCGTGAGCGCGTCGACCCCCGAGGCCGAGAACGACACGGGCAACTGCCCCACCGCCTGGACCGCGTCGGTGTGGAACGGGATGCCGTGGTCGTGGGCGATGGCCGCCAGCACGTGGACGGGCTGGACCGTGCCGACCTCGTTGTTGGCCCACATGACGCTGATCATGGCCACGTCGTCGGGGTCGCGCTCGATGGCCGCGCGCAGGGTCTCGGGGTGGACCCGGCCGTACGCGTCCACGTCGAGCAGCTCGACCTCGGCGCCCTGGCTGTCGGCCAGCCAGTGGGCGGGGTCGAGCGCGGCGTGGTGCTCCACGGAGCTGATCAGCACGCGCCGCCTCGGGCGGCGGGACCAGTAGAGGCCCTTGATCGCGAGGTTGTCGGCCTCGGTGCCGCCCGAGGTGAACACGACCTCGCTGGGCCGGGCGCCAAGTGCGTCGGCGATCGTCTCGCGCGCCTCCTCGACCACCCTGCGCGTCCGGCGGCCCGCCGCGTGCAGCGAGGAGGCGTTGCCGACGCATTTGAGCTGCTCCGTCATGGCCTCGATCGCCTCGGGCAGCATGGGCGTGGTAGCCGCATGATCAAGATAGGCCGACGGTCTGGTCACCCGATCAGCGTATCTCGTTTGCCACTGTACCGTCCGGACGGTACAGTAGTGGCATGCGAAGAGACGAGCTTTTGGATGCGGCAGAGGATCTGCTCTGCGACCAGGGCTCGTCCGCACTCACCCTGGCCGCCGTGGCGGACCGGGCGGGCGTCAGCAAGGGCGGCCTCCTCTATCACTACGGCACCAAAGAAGCCCTGATCAAAGGCATGGTGGAGCGCCTGATCGAGGACTTCGACCAGCTCATGGCCGCGCAGCCCGGGGAGACCTACACCGAGCGCTACCTGCACGCCACGCTGGCCGCCGTCCGCTCCGGACGGCTGCGACGATGGGCCGTGGTCACGGGCGCCTCGGGCAACCTCTTCCTGCTCGCGCCGCTCCGCGAGGCGATGTCCCGCTGGCATCGCGAGGGGTTGAGCGAGGAGCCGGATCCGCGGGTGTCGCAGATCGTACGACTGGCGTGTGAAGGGCTCTGGGACGTGGCCAGCCACGACCCGGAGCTGAACACGGAGGACGATCTCCAGGCGCTCGAGACCCGGATGAAAGCGCTACTCAAACCCCCTTCCTGAGCCCCTGACCCGCCCGCCTCCCCCATTGTGGGACGCGGGCCCGTCGCGGCCTTCCCGACCGCCCCCTCGGACGACAGCCGGTACGGCGCCGCCCTGCTCGGGAACGGACCCGGGCCACCGCTCGCCCCCGGACACTCTTCACCGACCCGTGGCTTGGCCCTGGCATTTGGCGCTCGGCGCGCGCCGGGAGCGGCTTCGGATGGTGACGCCGGCCCCCTCCCCCCACGTGAGCTCGCCCGGATGCCGCAGGGCGGGCGGCAGCGAAACCCAAATATGGCGAAATAGTGCGAATTCTTGTGAGGTATTAAGCGATGACCCGTTCCCTGAGGAGTGCCCGTTACGGGGCGGTTCTGACGTTTGTGCTGGGCGGACTGATGGTGGGCACCATGACGGTGCGCATCCCGGCGTTGACCGACAAGCTCGGCCTGTCCGAGTCGACGGTCGGCGCCGTGCTCCTGGTGTGGGGCCTGGGCGCGCTGGTGACGATGCAGTCCATGCGCCGGATCATGGCCCGCGCGGGCAGCCGGGCGGTGCTGCGGATCGGCGGGCCGCTCACCGCGCTGGGACTCGTGGCCGTGGCGTTCGCCCCGAACCTCCCGTCGCTCATGGTGGCCGTGGCGTTCTTCGGCATGGCGTTCGGCACCGTGGACGTGGCCATGAACGCCCAGGGCTCCACGGTCGAGCAGGCGTACGGCCGGCCGCTGATGAACGGCATGCACGCGGGCTGGTGCGTGGGCGCCATCTCGGCGGGCGGGCTGGGCAGCCTGGCGATCGCCGTGGGGCTGCCGTTCACCGCCAACGTCGCGCTGATCGGCCTGGTCTCGCTGCCCGTCATGGTGCTGATCGGCCGTACGTACCTGCCCGAGCCCCCGGCGGCCGGGGCCACGACGGCGGCTCGCCGGCGCATGCCGCCGATCGTCTACCTGCTGGGCGCGATCATGTTCTTCGCGTTCATGGTCGAGGGCACCGTCGCCGACTGGAACGGCCTCTACATGCGCAACGAGCTGGGCGCCCCCGAGGCGCTGGCCGCCCTCGGCTACCCGGTGTTCGAGCTGGGCATGCTGATCGCCAGGCTCACCGGTGACCGGCTGCGGACCAGGTTCGGCGTGCGGGGCATGCTGACCGTCTCCGGGGTGGCGACGGCCGGGTTCTTCGCGGTGGTGCTGATGGCGCCGGCGGCGCTGGTGGCGGTGTTCGCGATGTTCTTCGTCGGGCTCGGCGTGGCGACGATCTCGCCGCTGACCCTGTCGCTGGCCGGCACCGCGACCGACTCCCCAGGACCGGCGATCGCCCAGGCGGGCGCCATGGGGTACGCCGGCCTGCTGCTCGGGCCCGTGGTGATCGGCTTCATCTCGGACGCCACGACGCTGCGTACCGCGCTCGGCATCGGGGTCGTCCTGGGCGTGCTGATCGCGGCCGCCTCCCGGTTCCTCCCCCGGAGCGAGCCCGCCGCGATCACCTCGTCCGTCACGCTCACCGAGCGAGAGACCGTCGCGGTCTGACATTTGTCACCGTCAAGCCGCGTACATAGGCCACTGCCCCGTTCAGTGCCGCTGTGCGAGCCTGAACGCCATGTTCAAGCCGTACACCACAGCCGTGGTCTTCGTGATCACGGCGGTCCCCAGCCTCCTCCAGCTCGCGATCTCCGGCCTGGAGCCCGCCCTGATGCGGAACCCGGCGGCGATCGCCGAGGGTGAGTGGTGGCGGCTGGGGACGGCGCTGGTGGTGCAGGACGGCGGTGTGCTGGGCACCTTGTTCAACCTGGTGTGCCTCGCGGTGCTCGGCTACTTCGCCGAGCGGGCGTTCGGCCCGGCCCGCTGGCTCGCCCTGTACGCCGCGGGCGCCGTGGCCGGGGAGGCGGCCGGATATCTCCTGAACGATCCGGGGGCGGGCAATTCGATCGCCGTCTGCGGCCTGGCCGGCGGCCTCGCGGTGGCCGCCTGCGACAGGCTGGGCCGCGCGCTGGGCGCGTACTACGCGCTCGTCCTGGGCGCCTCGCTCGTCATGGGCCTGGGCACGTGGGGCGTCATCGTCATGGTCGCCGTGGCGGTGGCCGGTTCCCAGCTGGTGGGCAAGCGCGAACGCCTGCCCCTCTGGCTCTTCGCCGCCGTCGCCGTCCCCGCTGCGGGGGTGCTGGCCGCGTTGGCGGACCTCCACGGGGTCGCGCTGCTGAGCGGCATCGTCGCGGGATGGATCTCGAAGGGAACCTCCCTTTCGACGTCCAGGAGTACGAAGCCCGCGTGACGTCCTAAGAGTTCTCTGTGGATCGGCGGCCCCCGGCGGCGCGCACGCCCACGTCGGGGTGCCCCGGCTCACAGACAACTCACAGACTCCTCAGAACTCCCCCAACCGCCGGCCGCACGCTGGACCCATGATCCAGCTCGACGGACTGACCAAACGCCACGGCGACGTGCTCGCCGTGGACGATCTCACCTTCACGGTGCGCCCGGGGCTCGTCACCGGCTTCCTGGGCCCGAACGGCGCGGGCAAGACCACCACGATGCGCATGGTCCTCGGCCTCGACCTGCCCACCTCGGGCACCGCCACGATCAACGGCCGTGCCCACCACGAGCTCCGCCACCCGCTGCGCGAGGTCGGATCGATGCTGGAGGCGCAGGCCGTGCACCCGAGGCGCAGCGCGTACAAGCATCTGCTCTACCTCGCCCAGACGAACGCCATCCCCGACGTCCGCGTCGCCGAGGTGCTGGACCTGGTCGGGCTCACGGCGGTGGCGGGCAGGAAGGCGGGCGAGTTCTCGCTGGGCATGGGGCAGCGGCTGGGAATCGCCGCGGCGCTGCTGGGGGATCCGCCGGTGCTGATGCTCGACGAGCCGGTCAACGGCCTCGACCCCGAAGGCGTCCTGTGGATCCGCACGCTCATCCGCGGGCTGGCCGCGGAAGGGCGCACGGTGCTGGTGTCCAGCCACCTGATGAGCGAGATGGCGCTGACGGCGGACCGCCTCGTGGTGATCGGCAAGGGCCGGCTCATCGCGGAGGGGGACATCGGCGACTTCACCGAGGGCGGGGCGGCGGTGTTCGTACGAACGCCCGACGCCGCCTCCTTCACCCGGCGCCTGGAGCTGTCCGGCGCCCACGTCCAGCCCGGCGGCGCCGACGAGCTGCTGGTCACGGGCATGACGGCACCCGACGTCGGGCGGCTGGCGGCGGCCGAGGGCGTGCCGCTGTTCGAGCTGGCCCCCCGCCGCGCGTCGCTGGAGGAGACGTTCATGGAGCTCACTCGGGAGAGCGTCGAGTACGGGGCGGCACGATGATCGACGCGGGGGTGCTGAAGGCGGAGTGGACCAAGTTCAGCAGCATCAGGTCCACCATGGTGCTGTCGGCGGCGACCGCCGCCGTCGCGGGGCTGCTGGGGTGGCTGTTCAGCAGCACGGCGGCCAAGGAGTACGCCACGGCCACGCCGCAGGAGCGGCTCGACTTCCAGCCGCTGGACCTGGGCATGCGCGGGGTGTTCATCGTGCAGCTGCTGGTGGCGGCGCTGGGCGTGCTGGTGGCCTCCTCCGAGTACGGCTCCGGCACGATGCGGGCCACCCTGGCCGCCGTGAGCAGCCGCGGCCGGCTGCTGGCGGCCAAGTGCGGGATCACCGTGCTGACCGCGTTGCCGGTGAGCGTGGCCGCGGTGTGGCTGATGTTCGCGACGAGCCAGATGACGCTGTCCGCGGGCGGAGCGCCGGCTGTCATGCCGGGCGATCCTGTCGCGCTGCGGCTGCTGCTGTTCGGGCCGCTCGTGCTGACGCTCCTGGCGCTGTTCGGCCTGTCGCTGGGTTTCCTGCTGCGCGGCACGGCCGCCGCCGCGAACGTCAGCACCGCCTTCCTCCTGCTCCCCGTCATGGCCGGCGCGTCGCCCGGCTTCCTGCGCGATCTCATCGGCGTCTACTGGCCGAGCATGGCCGCCCTCCAGGCCGTCTCCGGGAAATCCGAGCTGCCGGGGGCGCTGGGGTTCGGGCTGCTGGCCGGGTTCGTGGCGGTCATGCTGGTCGCCGCGTACGTCCAGCTCAAGAATCGCGACGCCTGACTACGCTGGACCGGGGAGGTGCCTCTCGTGGGAGAACGGCTGCTCGTGGTCGACGACGAGCCCACCGTCAAGGAGCTGCTCTCCGCGACGCTGCGGTTCGCCGGCTTCACGGTGAGCTCGGCCGACAACGGCGCGCAGGCGCTGGAGTCGGCCCGCCGTGACCCGCCGGACCTGGTCCTGCTCGATGTCATGCTGCCTGATCTCGATGGGTTCGAGGTGATCCGCCGGCTGCGGAGCCTGCCCAGGGGCGGCGGGCGGCCCGGTCCGGTGCCCGTGCTGTTCCTCACGGCGCGGGACGCCACGGCCGACAAGATCAACGGGCTGCGGCTGGGCGGCGACGACTACGTTACCAAGCCGTTCGACCTGGAGGAGCTGCTGGCCCGCATCAGGGCCATCCTCCGCCGCACGGGCGCGACCCCCGACGACTCCACGCTGGTGGTCGGGGACCTCGAGGTCGATCCCGACGGCCACCAGGTCACCCGGGCCGGACGTCCGGTACGGCTGTCGCCCACGGAGTTCCGCCTCCTGCTCCACCTGGTGCTCAACGCCGGCCGGGTGCTGCCCAAGTCCCAGATCCTGGAGCACGTGTGGCGCTACGACTTCGCCGGCGACACGAGCATCGTGGACACGTACGTGAGCTACCTGCGGCGCAAGCTCGACGCCGGCGAGCCCAAGCTGATCCACACCGTCCACGGCGTCGGCTACGTCCTGCGCAAGCCCAAGCGATGATCGGCCGGCTGTCGCTCGCCGCCCGGCTGCTGGCCATCGCGGTCGCGCTGCTGGTGGTCGGCCTGGTGGTGATCAGCTCGGTGGTGCTGCGCCAGCTCGAGACCCAGCTCATGGCGCGCGTCGACGCCCAGCTGGAGCCGATGGGCAAGGCGGCGTCCGCGATCCCGCCGGACCTGGTCGTCAAGCTGTCGCGCAGCCCGCTTCCTGCCGGGCAGTTCGACCTGATGGGGAAGGGGTTCGTGGCCTATTTGGCGGCGGACGGGTCCGTGCTCCGCGAGCTCGGCGACCTCGCCGGGCCCGCGCTGCCCCGGCTCGACAGCGCCGCGGTGGCGGCCCGGGACGGGCAGCCGTTCACGGTGAACGGCATGGACGGCGACGAGTGGCGGGCGGTGGCGCTGCCCCGCCCCGGTTCCCTTGGGACCAGGCTCGGTCCGGCCGATCACACCGCGGTGGTGGCCGCGGTCTCGCTCGCCGAGATGCACACCACGATCGACCGCCTCCGGGTGGCCTGCCTCCTCACGGGCGCCGTCCTGCTCGGCGTGCTGGCGCTCGTCGGCGGGGTCGCCATCAGGGCCGGGCTGGCGCCGCTGCGCCGGGTGGAGGAGACGGCGGCGGCCATCGCGGACGGCGACCTGACCAGGCGCGTGCCCGAGCCGGCCGGCCTCTCCACCGAGGTGGGCCGGCTGGCCCGCTCGCTCAACAAGATGCTGGCCCAGATCGAGCAGGGCGTCGCGGCGAAGGTGGAGTCGGAGGCCAGGATGCGCAGGTTCGTGGCGGACGTCAGCCACGAGCTGCGCACCCCGCTGTTCGGCATCAAGGGCTTCTCGGAGCTCTACCGCATGGGCGGCACCGAGGCCGGGCCCGCGCTGGCCCGCATCGAGAGCGAGTCGGGCCGCCTGGCCCGGCTGGTGGAGGATCTGCTGCTACTCGCCAGTCTCGACGAGAGCGACGGGCCGGGGCTCGAGCTCACCCCCATGGACCTCCGTACGCTGGCCGCCGACGCCCGCCACGACTTCGCAGCGCTCGCCCCGTCCAGGCCCGTCGCCTTCACCGGCCCGTCCGGCGGCCCGGCCGCGTCCGCACCCGTACTGGGCGACGAGGCCCGCCTGCGACAGGTCGTCAGCAACCTCGTCGGCAACGCCATCACCCACACGCCCGCCGGCACCCCGGTGCGGATCGGCGTCGGGACGGACGGCGGGGAGTCGGTCCTGGTCATCGAGGACGAGGGGCCGGGGCTGAGCCCCGAGGAGGAGGCCCGCGTCTTCGACCGCTTCTACCGCGCGGACGCCTCCCGCGCACGGGCGACGGGGGGTGCGGGGCTCGGGCTGGCGATCGTCCGCTCCATCGTCACGGCGCATGGGGGGCGGGTGGAGGTCCGCTCCGCGCCGGGCAAGGGCACGGCCTTCCAGGTCCGCCTCCCCGCGACCGCTGAAACCGGCGCCCTCTCGTCGACCGCCCTTCCGCTGCGTACCTGAGCAGGGCAGGAAACACTTGTGGGTGGTGCCGGACACCTAATGAGGTGTACCGGCACTTTTCGATGAGGAGACACCTGTGCAAGATCCACGCGTGCCCCCCGACACGCGAGATCGTTTCGAGGCGCTCTGCCTCGCCTGCTATCCGGCGATACATCGCTATGCGCTACGCCGTACCGATTCGGTGGACGACGTCGCCGATCTGATCGCGGAGACCTTTCTCGCCGCGTGGCGGCGGCTGGACGACGTCCCGGACGGCGACGCCGCCCTGCTGTGGCTGTACGGCGTGGCACGCCGCGTCCTGGCCAACCACCGCCGCGGGGAGTCGCGCCGCAGCGCGCTGGCCGCGCGGCTCCGCGACGAACTCGCCGTCGGCCAGGAGACTGCGCCCGCCGATCCGCGGACCGACGCTCTGCGCGCCGCCTTTGACGCTCTGAGCCCGGCCGACCGGGAGGTGCTCGCGCTGGCCGGCTGGGAAGGGCTGACCGGCCCGCAGATCGCCACGGTACTGGGCTGCAGCAGCACCGCCGCCCGGCTCCGGCTGCACAAGGCCCGCAAACGACTCGCCCGGCTGCTCGGCACGACGGACGAGGCCCCCGTAATGACCCCGCTGAGAGGAGAAACACGATGAACAAGATCGACCGCATGGTGTCCGCCATCGATCCGGCCGCTGAATTCAGCGAGCCTTCCATGAGCCAGGGTGCCCACGACCTCCTTGAGGAGATCGTGGCGACGCCGCCCGCGCCCCGCCGCGCATCCTGGCTGCCCGGCAGGCGGATCGCCGTCGCCGAAACCGGGCAGGCCCACCCGTCCCCGGCGATCACCGCGGCGGCGCCGCGACATGGTCCTTCCCCCCTGCGTCGTCGCCTGCTGGGGGGCGCGGCGCTCGCCAGCATCGCCGCAGCCGCGGCGGTGGTCGTGCCGCTGGTCCCCGGATCAGAGAGTGCGGCGTATGCGGTGGTGAAGAAGTCCGACGGCACCGTTCAGGTGACGGTCAATGAGTTCCGGGACCCTGAAGGGCTGGAGGCCAAGCTCGATGCTGCGGGAATCACGGCTGACGTGACGTTCACCGAGGCGCACAAGAAATGCGCGCCTGGCCGCTTCGTCGGCGCGGACCTGGCCTACGATCCACCGAGCACCCGGAACATGACCGAACAGGAGCGCAAGGAGTTCGACAAGCCGGACAACTGGCGCTCCCGCGACGCCGCCACGCCGATCAACCGGAACACCTTCCTGATCTCGCCCCGTTTCATTCGGCCGGGAGAGACGCTGGTCCTGGAATTTCGACCGGGTAACTACCCGGGGATGGACTGGGCGCTCGGCACCTATCTGGCCAAGGCAGGCAGTCCGGTCGCGCCCTGCAAACTCGTGACCGCCGAATCCGATGAAGCGGGCGTCAGGGAGATGGCCGGGAACTGATCGTGAGCCGGTGGGGTACGGCGATGTGCACAGGGGCGCGCCGTACCCCACCGGCAGGCCTGTTCGGACGCTGGAGGGAGCTTGATCGCGGGTCTCACGTCGGCCTGATGACACCGCAGTCCCCTGCAGACGGGTTGATCACCACAAGTATCACCACCACAACGACGGTCGACGAGTCCGCTCTTGACTGTCAGCCTGTCACTTCGAAACCCCGAGTTCCTACCGCACTATGTGTCACACAATTGACGGCATGGCCACGGGATCCGAGAAGCCGAAGCTGCCGCCAGAGGACGTGACCGTGTCGGCCGACACCATGGTGGGCAAGACCGTGACGTTGCGCAGTTCAACCGTCGCGCGGGTGGAGGCCCGCACTGGCAGCCGCGGCTTCTCCGCTTACGTCGATGGAGCGGTGGCTCGCCAGCTCGCCATGGACGATATTCAGGACGTTTTGGACGGGGCCACTACCTGGCTGGGACCCGTCAGCGACGAAACAATAGCCGAGGCCGAGCAAGCGTGGAGAGAGTCCGAACGTTGGCGACGCGAGTGACTCGCCCAGATCTCCAGCGAGGCAGGACTCGTCAGAGACAGCCTCGTCGATCGCGATCAACTTGAAGCGTTCGGCGAGTTGGTACGGGTCGAGTGGGCGGACGGACGTGTCGGGATCGCGAGCATGGAGCACCACCGAGGCTGAGTTCCCCGAGCGTCACCACCGACATCTCCTACGCGAACCGACTGGCGTCGAAGTACGCCGCTGCCAATCCGATGAAGCCCGACGCATCAATCAGCGCGCGCTTGCGCGGCACCACGGCAGATCGTCCGTCGTCTTGATGAGAGCGTCCCGAAGGTCCTCAACGCGCCGCACCACCTTCTTGCGCGGTTTCTGGGCGCTCATGCTGCAACTCTAAGCTTCTGACCACGGCATAGACGGCTTTTCCCTCTTCGCATGGCCCACGCGAAGGTAATCGGCCGACGAATCGGCGAAGCGGGTTTTAGGCGGGGGTTTGGGGACCTCGCCCCCAAAGTCACAACCCGAGCCCCATGGCGCGAAGCGCCCCCACCCGCGAGGACCGCGCCTGCGAAGCCGGGGGTTTGAGGGGGTCGAGCCCGCCGGGAGTGGGAACGGGCCGGGTGGCCGGCAGCGGCAGCAGAGCGGGATGGGTGAGCAGGGCGAAGCGGAAGGAGACGGCGAACCGCCGCGCCCTTGCCGTACTAGCGGTGCTGTCCACCGGTCTCGTCGAACAGGTCCTCAACGGACTGGGCGGTCACCGCACGAGTGGCCCATGATTCCAACTGGGCCAGATCGGCGCAGGTCGAGATGCGGGTGCGCATGTCATCCGGAATGTCGAAGCCACGGGCGCCCAGCACCAGCAGAAGCATCCTGACCGCCTCCTCCGCTTTGCCCTTCGCTTCGCCTTCTGCCTGGCCGCGGCCATAGTGCTCGCGGGCGAAGGGGCTGTAGACGGGCCAGGTGGTGGACGTCATGATGATCTCCTCCAAGAGGCGTCGCACGTCGGGCGCGGACATGCTGTATGCGTATTCATAGTACTTCGCAGCGTGTTCATCGCGCAGCTCTCCCAGCGCCATGGCGAAAGCCTCCACCACCTTGCGGTCACGACCGTGGGCCATGACCGCCATGATCGCCAGCGCCGGGCGAGCCACAGCCTCCTGAGGATCGGTGATGACCGGAATGTCATCCGGCCCCAGCACCTGTGCCTGCAGGCGGTAGCCGCTCAATCCGGAATCGATGGGCTGCGCGTAATGGTCGGCAACACCACGATCGGGGCAGACGAGCAAGACCGTGACATCACAGCGCAGCATGAGCCACAGTGCGGCAGCGTAGCGCGCCAATTGCCTAGGATCCTTGGTTTTGTCCTGCTGGACCTCCAGGATGATGGCGTGCGCGGCGGTCTGCGGCGGCCCCAAGACAAGGATCAGGTCGGAGTTTATGTCGTCGGAGGGGCGAGTGTTGAAGGTGGACTTTTCCACCCGGACCAGCGGGGTGGCGGGCAACTCGACCCCTAGAAGATCGCGTAGGACCTCCACCGCCAGTTGGGGGCGGTCACTGAACATCTGAACGAGAGCGTCATGTCGGGGGGACGGCATGCCACCTATTGTCACATGTCCAGCACGCAAAGTTACGAGAATGGCGGCGGAACTGATTTCTCTGAACGCGCGAGCCTGGAGCGCCGCTCGACAGGCGGCAGCGCCTCAGCGATGTTGTTGCGTAGTTCCCGGGCAGTAATGGCGGTCATCCCACAGCCGTGGACCCCTGGCTACGCGTAGCGAGCGACTTCTCCCTCTTCGCACGCCTCTCGTGAACGCGATCGGCTGACGAATCGGCGAAGCGGCTTTTAAGCGGGGGTTTGGGGGGCCGCGCCCCCCAAAGTCACAGCCCGAGCCCCCTCGCGCGAAGCGCCCCCCACCGCGAGGACCGCGCCTTTGAAGCCGGGGGTTTGGGGGGCCGCGCCCCCCAATGTCACAGCCTGAGCGCTATAGCGCGAAGACCATGCCTTCCCCCCGGCGGCTACTTGCGCTTGTTGATCTCTTCGGTGAGCTGGGGGACGACCTGGTGGAGGTCGCCCACCACGCCGTAGTCGGCCAGCTCGAAGATCGGGGCCTCCGGGTCCTTGTTGATCGCGACGATCGTCTTGGCCGTCTGCATGCCGGCCCGGTGCTGGATGGCGCCCGAGATGCCCGCCGCGATGTACAGCTGCGGCGACACCGTCTTGCCCGTCTGCCCCACCTGGAACTGGTGCGGGTACCAGCCGGCGTCCGTGGCGGCGCGTGAGGCGCCGACGGCGGCGCCGAGGGAGTCGGCCAGGCCCTCGATGATCGAGAAGTTGTCGGCGGAGCCGACGCCGCGCCCGCCCGAGACCACGATCGCGGCCTCCGTCAGCTCCGGCCGGGCGCCCTTCTCCTGCTTGACCCGCTCGACGATGCGGGCCGCCTTGGCGGCGTCGGACAGGGTGACCGACACCTCCTCCTCGGCGCCGGCGCCGGGGGCGGGCTCGGGGGCGGTCGAGTTGGGGCGTACGGCGACGATCGGCGTGCCCTTGCTCACCTTGGACTGCACGTTGACGCCGCCGCCGAAGATGGACTGGTCGGCGACGAAGCCCTCGCCCAGGCCCACGGCGTCGGTGATGACGCCGGAGTCGGTCTTGACGGCCAGGCGCCCGGCGACCTCCTTGCCCTCGGACGTGGCGGCCACGAGCACGGCGGCCGGGGACGTGGCGGCGACGAGCTGGGCGAGCAGCTCGGCCTTGGGCGCGACCACGTAGTCGACGATGTCGCTCGACGCGGCGACGTAGATCTTGTCAGCGCCGTACTCGGCGAGCCTGGCCTTGGCCTGGTCGGTGAGGCCGGGGCCCGCCCAGACGGCGGAGGGGGTGCCGAGCGAGCGGGCCAGGGTCAGCAGCTCCAGCGTGACCTTCTTGACCTCGCCTTCGACCTGCTCGACGAGAACGAGAATCTCCGACATATCAGCAAAACTCCCGTTCTTAGATGAACTTCTTCGACGCGAGGAAGTCGGCGGCCTTCGCGCCACCGTCGCCCTCGTCCTTGACGATCGTGCCGGCCGCACGCGGCGGGGCGGCGGCGAAGTCGACGACCGAGGACCACGCGGCGGCCAGGCCCACCTGGGCGGCGTCGATGGAGGCGTCGCCGATGGCCAGCGTCTCGACCGGCTTCTTCTTGGCGGCCATGATGCCCTTGAACGACGGGTAGCGCGGCTCGTTGATCTTCTCGACCACGGAGACGACGGCCGGCAGCGTGGCCTCGACCTTGTCGAAGCCGTAGTCGGTGATGCGCTGGATCGCGATCGAGGAGCCCTCGACGTCGACCTTGTTGGCCAGCGTGAGCTGCGGGGTGCCGAGGCGCTCGGCCAGCATCGCGGCCAGCACGCCGGTGCGCGCGTCGGTGGACTCGGAGCCCAGGATGACCAGGTCGAACCCGATCTTCTTGAGCACCTGCGCCATCGCATACGAGGTGGACAGCGCGTCGGAGCCGTGCAGCGCGTCGTCGCTGAGGTGGACGGCCTTGTCGGCGCCCATGGCCAGCGCCTTGCGGATGGTCTCGGTGGCCTTGCCGGGGCCCATGGTGAGCACGGTCACCTCACCACCGTGGGCCTCCTTGAGCCGCAGCGCCTCCTCGACCGCGTACTCGTCAAGCTCGTTGACCACGCCGTCCACGGCGTCACGGTCGAGCGTCTTGTCATCGGACCGCAGCTTGCGCTCGGTCGCAGTGTCGGGGACCTGCTTCACGCAGACGACGATGTTCATGGCCGGTGGCCGACCTCCCGTGTTCGCGTGCGCGACCGCCTCGTTGCGGCCGGCGCCGAATGCAATGCTGTCCAGACTGCCAGGTGGCCACCAGGCCACCGACAGAGGGTCTGCCCAAGCTTTCGCAAGCTATGTTACCCATGAGTAGCTTAACTGCAAACCCGCAGCTACCCACTATACAGAACTATGTTCGGTCTAGGCCGAGAGCAGGAACACGACCCCCACCACCAGTGCAGTACCCGCGAACAGCGCCAGCGTGAACGTGCTGAACACCGCCGCCAGCCCGAAACACAGTCCCACGGCCCCCGCCACGCTGACCAGGTCCGTGATCATGCGGCTGCGCCGGAACAGGCCTTTCGAGAACAGCGCCACCCCTGCATCGGTCACCACGGCCAGCGCGTACGCCGCCAGCAGGAACAACGACACCTCCGGCAGCGGCTCCCGCGCGGCGGCGGCCAGCAGCGACACGAACAGTCCCGAGCCGATCAGCCAGCGCCTGCGCACCTTCTCCCGGTGCCTGGCCCTGGACTCCTCCACCGACCTGCGCGGCCCTCCCTTGCCCGGCCGCCACTCCCTCGTGGCCAGGTCGTCGGCGAGGCTCATCGCCCGGGGCGGAACGTGGCGTACGCGGGAGACCGGCTCGACCCCCAACCTGGCGCACAGCTGCGCGGCCGTCGGCCGCGCGGCCGGGTCGGTGGACAGGCACTCGCGTAACAGCGACGCCAGCCACTCCGGGACGCCCTCCAGGTCGGGCGAATGGTGCACGACCCGGTAGGCCACCGCGGAGGCGGGCCCCTGCCCGTACGGCTGCCGCCCGGTCGCCGCGTACGCCAGCGTCGCCCCGAAGGAGAACACGTCGGCCTCCATGCCCGCGCTCTTGCCCTCCAGCACCTCGGGGGCCAGGTAGCCGGGCGTGCCCACCACGGCGCCGGAGGCCGTGACCGACAGCGAGTCGAGCGCGCTGGCGATGCCGAAGTCGATGACGACGGGCTCGCCCTCGGCCATCATCACGTTGGCCGGTTTGAGATCGCGGTGCACCACGCCGGACTCGTGCATGGCGAGCAGCGCGTCGGCCAGCCCGGAGGCCAGCCGGCGCAGGTCGGGCACGGGCACGGGCACGGCGCTGAGCGGGCGGCCCTGGACGTAGCGGGTCACGAGGTAGGGCCGGTCGCCCTCCAGCGAGGCGTCGAGCACTTCGGCCACGTGCGGCCCGCCGACCCGGCGCATGGTCTCCACCTCGCGCGCCAGCCGGGCCAGCGCCCCGCCGTCGGCGGTGACGTGGGGGTGGAGCACCTTGACCGCGACCGTACGGCCCTCGGCGTCGAGGGCGAGATGCACCTCGCCGAACCCGCCCGCCCCGAGCTTCGAAAGAAGCTCATATGGGCCGAGGTGCTCGCTCATACCTCATCTCTCCCCCCGAGAGCCCATGGGGACACTCAGGACCAGGGAGTCAGGAACCCCAGCCCGAGATCGCTGAGCAGGCTGTCGATCACCCCGGTGATCAGCCCGATCGTGCTCTGCCTGGCGTTGCCGGCTAGCTCGTCGATGACGGACTCCGGCGCCCGCCACGGGTACCACACCGCGTCCTGCCCCAGCGCGAACATCACCGCGAACAGCGCCGCCGTGCCCACCAGCACGACCGCGACCAGCGCCGCGCCAGGGCTGCGCAGCACGCCGGTGAGCGTGCGGGTGACGGCCTGGCGCGGCGCGCCGCCGCCCGGCAGCACGAACAGGCCGCCCGCGAAGGCGCCCGCCGCGAACGAGGCGGCCACGTTGACGCTCATCCCGCCCGCCCAGTGGAGCAGGCCCCAGACGCACAGGCCGAACAGCAGCGCCAGCGGCACGTGTACGGCCGTCACGAGCGCGGACTTGACCAGCGCCCACGGTGTGCCGACGACCGCCAGCAGCGGGTCGGCCGAGCTGCTGCCGCGCATCTGGCGCCGCTTGACCAGGTCGCCGAAGAGGTATTCGCCGAGCCGCAGCACCAGCGCGAGCGCGACGGCGATCGCGCCGACCATGACCGGCATCATGACGGTCAGCCCCACCAGCGTGACCAGCAGGAGCAGGCCCACCACCTGGCTGCCGAACAGGTATCTCTTCCGCTCGGACGGCGGCGTGTACTGAGGCGGCGGCGTGTAGGGCCTGACCTGCGACGGCGAGGTGGGCGGCGGCGCCGGGTAGCCCGCGACCCGCTGGTCGGTGCGGGGCATCGGCGGCCTGGCCGCGACCGGCGCGGGCACGTAGGGCGGCGGCCGCTCCTCCCGGTACGGCCGCTCCTCCCTGCGCGTCGGTGGCCGCTCCTCCCTGGCGGGAGGCGGTGCGGTCTTGCCGTACTCGACCGGCGGCAGCAGGTCGGAGTACGAGTCCATGACCCGCGTGCCGCCGCCCATGCGCTTGGTGCCGGTCGGCCCGTCGAAGGAGGTCTCGTTGAAGGTGGTCACGGCCGGGTCGAGCGCCCTGGCCATCCGCAGCAGCTCGTGCGCGCTGGGCCGGGACGCGGGATCGACCTGCAGCGCCCTGCCGAGCCAGCCGCGCAGCCACGCGGGCGCCTTGTCGATCTGCGCCCGCCCTTCCATGATGTTGAAGCAGACCGCCTCGAACGTTCCCGTGCCGAACGGCGGCGCCCCCGTCGCGGCGAAGAACACCGTCGAGGCCAGCGCGTGCACGTCGGCGGCCTGGGTGATCTCGGAGTCACGGATGATCTCGGGCGCCAGGTAGCCCGGCGTGCCCACGAACATGCCCGTCTGGGTCAGCCTGGTCGCGTTCACCAGGTGGGCGATGCCGAAGTCGATGACCAGCGGCTCACCGTTGACCAGCATGACGTTGGACGGCTTGAAGTCGCGGTGGATCACGTCGGCCGTGTGGATGGCCACCAGCGCCTGGCAGAGGCCCTGGGTCAGCCTGATGACCTCGCGCGCCTCCAGCGGGCCGTCGGCCAGGACGGTGTCCTCCAGCGTGCGGCCGGGGGCGAAGCGGGTCACGACGTACGGCTGGCCGCCCACGAGCTCGGCGTCGATCACCTCGGCGACGTACGGGCTGCGCACCCGGCGCATGGTCTCGACCTCGCGGGTCAGCCGGTCGCGCGCCTTGAGGTCGGCGGCCACGTGCGGGTGCAGCACCTTGATGGCGACTTCGCGGCCCTCGCCGTCGAGACCGAGGTGGACGACCCCCATGCCACCTTCGCCGATCTTCCTGACCAGCCGGTACGGGCCCAGTCGTTCTGGTGCTTGGGTGCTCATCGCCACCTTCCCCGCGTCATCCCCCGGGATTCCCCCTCAGCCCATCTAGCTGTCTGACCACTGGATTGACGTTCAGCGGAGTCCATACGGCCCCCCTTGGCTTGTCCCCGAACGTGCCGGCGGCGAGGATCAGCGAGAGCGCGGCGGCCGCCGCGAGGACCCCCGCCATCACCATCGCCGCTGTCCTCGAGGGTACGAGCGATGAGAGCGTTCTGCGCATTTGTTTGCCAGGACCCTCCACTCCCGGGCCCGCGCAGACGGTCCACAACGCGACCGCGGCGCCCCAGGCCAGGGCGTTGGACGGGTCCATCCTGGCCACCACGGTGAGCAGCAGCGTCACCGGCAGGCCCAGGATGAGCGCGTACAGCACGAGCGCCAGCGTGATGCCCACCGACTTGGCCAGCGCCTGGGGGAAGGCGAAGACCCTGACCACGTCGAGCGCCGCGGCCCCCGCGGCCCTGCGGGCGGTCAGCTGCGGCTGGGCCAGGTCGGCCGCGCGCAGCAGGATCGCGGCCGGGATCGCCACGACCGCGACCAGCACGGGCGCGGTCACGGCCGCCACGATCATCACGACGAGCAGCATCGCGCCGGCCACGCCGTACGCCCGGGACCGCTGCAGCATCTTGCCCGGCGCGACCGCCGGGATGTACGGCTCCCGCTTGGTGCTCGGGTCGGGCTGCGGGTACTGCGGCGGGATGTACGGGGGCGGCTGGAGCGGGCTCGGCGCGGGCCGGGCGTAGTCGGGCACGTCGGGGCCGGCGCTCGGCACCGGCGCGTTCGGGACCGGCGTGTGGATCCGCCCGTAGTCGGGCGAGTCAGGGCGAACCCGTCGGGTGGGCACGTCGCCCTCCCCCGGCGGGGCCGCGAGACCGTGGTTGTTGACCGGCTGCTGCGGCTGCCAGGGCGGCGGCGTCAGGCCGCTCTCGCGCTGGATGCGCCGCAGCTCCTCCGGCGTCACCCTGCGCGTCGGCCACGGGTCCGGCTGGTTGGGCAGCAGCGAGACGTACTGCTGGTCCTGCGGAGGCGTGGCGGCCGGCTCCTGGGACTCCAGCAGGCTCCTGGGCGTCACCGGCGGCGTGGAGATGTCGTACGACGGCTTGTCCTGCACGCGCGGGGGCTCGGTCGGCCGCGGAACGGTCGAGATCTCGTCGGGCACGGTGCTCGGCGCCTTCGGGAGCATCCGGGCGGTCTGCTCGGCCAGCTCGGCCGCCTTGGGGCGCTTGGCCGGGTTGCGCTGGAACGCGGCCTTCAGCAGCGGCTGCAGCGTCGCCGGGGCGGCGCTCACGTCGGCCTTGCCCGCGGTGATGTTGTAGAAGATCATCTCCAGCGTGCCCTTGCCGAAGGGCGGCTGGCCGGTGGCGGCGAACAGCAGCGTGCCTGCCCACGCGTGCACGTCGACCTCCGGCCCCGCCTCCTGGCCCTCGATGATCTCGGGCGCGAGGTAGCCGGGCGTGCCGATGAACATGCCGGTCTGCGTCAGCCGCGTCGCGTCGACCGCCTGGGCGATGCCGAAGTCGATCAGGACGGGCTCGCCGTCGAGGATCAGCACGTTTCCGGGCTTGAGGTCGCGGTGGATCACGCCCACCGAGTGGACGGAGGCCAGCGCGGCGGCCACCCCGTGCGCGATCTTGACCAGCGAGGGCAGGTCGAGGGGCCCGTCGTCCTTGACGATCTCGTCGAGGGGACGGCCGGGGACGTACTGGGTGACGATGTACGGGCGATGACCGGTGACATCGGCGTCGACCACCTCGGCGATGTACTTGCTCCGCACCCGCCGCATCGTCTCGACCTCACGCGAAAGCCGCCGCCTGGCGACCTCGTCGCCGGCGACCTCTCCGCGCAGGACCTTGACCGCCACCTGCCGCCCCTGCGGGTCGACAGCGAGGTGGACAACGCCCATCCCGCCTTCACCGAGCCGCCTGAGCAGCCGGTAAGGGCCTAGTCGGTCATCGTTCATGGCATGAAGCACCATACCGGCTTAATCCCCGCCCACGAGATGAACCATGAGGCCACATTCCCACTCGTACAACGTCCAGAAAGGGGCCATCGGTTTCCCATCCAACGGTCTCGAATCGGCTTCAGTTTCCCCTCAACCGGCCAGCGGCAGAACCTCGGCGTTCTTCAGCCCGGCCAGCGCGGCACCGGACACGGCCAGTTTCGACCTGCGCACCCCGCTCCCGATCACCACTCTGGGATGCTCGGCGACGTGCGAGTCGACCAGGATGGGCCAGTCGGCGGGCAGGCCCAGCGGGGTGATGCCGCCGTACTCCATCCCGGTCAGCTCGACCGCGTCGGCCATCGGCGCGAAGCTCGCCTTGCGGGCGTCGAGGTGGCGGCGGACGACTCCGTTGACGTCCACGCGCATCGTCGCGAGCACCATGCAGGCCACGTAGCGCGTCTCGCCGCCGCGCTTGGCCGCGACGACCACGCAGTTGGCCGACTCGTCGAGCGTCACGCCATACCGCTCGCAGAACGCCGCCGTGTCGGCCAGCTCAGGATCGATCTCGGCCACTTCGACGCCCTCCAGCTCCGGCACGGCGAGCGCGACCGGGTCGGCCAGCAGGTCGGTCCGGTCGTTGGCGGGCACCCAGTGCAGCGCCATCCCCATCTCCTCGATTTTATCTCCGCAGATCGCTTCTCCCAGGAGCCTACGGTGGCCGCAGGGGTGGCGTGCGGTGTCAGGCAGACTGCAGCACTCGCTGGTGCAGCTGGGTGACGGCACTGCGGGCGGACTCCATGGCCCCCGCCTGCCATGCGATCAGATGGGTGAGCCAGTCGCCCGCGAAGTAAACCCTTCCGGCGGGGCGTTGCAGAAAAGTGAAGGACGAATCAAAGTCGGGCCAGCGCACCCAGCCGCCCTGGATGTGCGGCTGGCGGTCCCAGGCGATGGAGACGCTGGACAGGATGTTCTGGCGGTATTTGTCGCCGTGGATCTTCTTGCCCTGGGTGAGCGCTCTGCGCTTCCTGTCCTCGGGGGCGAGGGCCGCGTACAGCTCGGCGTTCCGCTCGGTGTTGTAGTAGCCGACGAGGAGGCCGCGCTCGGAGTGGTAGCCGTGGGAGGGGTACCAGATGTGGGTGATGTCCAGGTCGGTCTCGGTCACGCCGCCGTAGATGCGGTCCTCCAGCTCCCACCAGCGCCGGCCGTACTCCAGGCCGATCTTGCCGGCGGCGACCGGGATCGGGGTGCTGAGCGCGGTGGTGACCTGGGCGCCGAGATTGTGCGGGATCTTGGCGAGGATGTGGGGCGGCAGGGCGGCGATGCAGTAGTCGGCCTTGATGCCGCCGCCCTCCCAGGCGACCTCGACGCCGTCCGCCAGGTTGGTGATCTTGGTGACCTTGGCGCCGGTCCTGATCCGGTCGCGGCCGACCGCCTCCGTCAGCTTGGTGACGATGGCGTCCATGCCGCCGACGGGCTGGAACATGGGGGTGGCCTGGTCGTAGCCGAAGTCGTTGGTGATCGCCCGGCCGGTGCCGGCGGCGAGGACCTGGTGGAGGGTGCCCGGGGCGTCGAGGGGGGTGCCGGTGTCGATTGCCGGATATTTCGTGAAACCGCGGCGCATGGACCCTTCGTATTCGTGCTTCGGGCCCAGGTCGCCGAATCTCCGGAGGAAGTCGAGCAGCGCTTCCTGGTCGGTCTTGCTGATGGCTCTGTCCAGCGCGCCGACATTTGTCGCTTTTGCCAATAATTCCGCGATATAGCCGTACATGTCGGCTCGGGCGGTGCGCGCCCGCACCGTCCGGCCGTTGGTGTGCACGTAGGCGGCGGCGTTGTTGTTGACGAAGGTCTCGATGGGGATGCCCAGCTCACGGCAGTAGTCGAGGGTCACCATCCAGGGGGCGATCCGGCCGGGGCCCGCGTTGAAGTAGACGCCCTCGCCGAACTTCACGTCCTGGGCGGGCCCGTTCAGCTCGGCCAGCCGGTCGCCGCCGCGCAACGTGAGGTTCCGCCCGCCGGCCCTCTCCCTGGCCTCGAGGAGCGTGCAGTCGTAGCCGGCCTTGCCCAGCTCGTACGCGGCCGTCAGCCCCGCCACCCCGGCGCCGAGGATCACGACCTTCGCCGCCCCCTTGCCGCTCAGGCTGAAGTCGCCCGGCCGGGGAGCGGCGAACTGCTTGTCCTGCTCGGACGGCGCCAGGCCGAGGGCGCCCATGGCGGCGTACATGGCGCCCGCGCCGCCCACCGCCCCGATCCCGACGAGCAACCCCCGCCGGGTCAGCGCCGCACCCTCCACGCCGCCGTCTCCCCTCCGCGCTCCACAAAACCGCTCCGCACCGTACACCCGGCCGCAGACCCCCGCATTCCAGACGGCAGAGATCCGTAGAACGCCAGGGTCAGCCGTACGGGCCGCTGCCGCAGGCGATCTGGCCGCCGATGGTGGCGAAGATGCCGAACAGCGCCATGACCTGCGCGAAGTCGTCCGTCGTGAACTCGATGTGCCGCGGCCCCACCGACTTCACGCCCGGGATCAGCGCCACGGCCGCCGCGATGGCGGTGGAGTTCCACTCCACCCCGAGCGTGTACGGCGCAGCCACCGCATAAGGCGTGAAGTCGCTCAACCGGTTGAGCGCACGAGCCGTAGCCTCACGGATCCTGGCCTGCGCGACGCTCGGCGGCAGCAACTCGGCGGAGAACTTGTCGATCCCCTTCTTCACCGCCACCGTCTCGACGTCGCCGAGCACCTCGCGCGCCTCTTCCCCGACGGCCTCGTCCCCGGCCACCAGCACGACCGGCACCCCGTGGAACCCGGCGCAGGCCGCCACGAGCCGGGTCTCGCCGCACAGCTCGCCGTTCAGGTAGACGTTCTGGATCTCCTTGCCCATCCAGGTGTGGTTGAGCACGCCGTGCGGCACGCCCGCGCGGGCGTGGTAGCCGACGAAGCACGCCGCCTGGAACGACCCGTCGAGCCCCTGGGCCATCCGCTGCGCCTTGCCCGGGCCGCGGATGAGGCTGGCGCGCGGGTCGAGCAGGTCGATCCGGAGGTTCTTGGTGGAGCCGTGGGCGTCGTTGACCAGGACGCTGCTCGCCCCGGCGGCGAAGGCGCCCTCGATGGCGGCGTTCGCGTCGGCCGTCATCAGCTCGCAGCCGCGTTCGTACCCGCGTTTGCCGGCGTGCATCTCCTCGGGGTCGGTCAGCCCCGTCACGCCCTCCATGTCGACGGACAGATAAACCTTCACGCTCTTCCACTCCTCATCAGGCGCCCCATGTCTCCACCCGGCGGACCTCGTCCTCCGTCATGAGCCCCACGTGCTTCTCGACGAACGCCGTGGCCTCCTCGCGCCACTGGGCCGGGATCTCGGCCAGGGCCCGCGGGTAGCAGTGGTCCAGCCAGGCCGTCGACTCCTCCGAGACGTCGAAGTAGTCGAGCGCCTTGGCGAAGAGCGTGTTCTCGATGCCGGGGACGCGGGCGAACCCGTACTGGATCATCTCCTGCCCCCCGTACGGCGGCTTCTTGAGGTACTTCTGCGCGACGGGGCGATCGGCGGTGATGGGGGTGTCGAGGGGGCGGCGCTCGACGGCCGCCTGGATGAGCTCCTTGTAGAGGCACTTCCCGCAGGTACGGCACGGGCCGTCGGTGCCGCGCAGGCACCAGCGCACGTAGTCCTTGAGGTCGGACCCCAGAGCCAGGCGCATCGTGGTGGCCTCGCTCACCCCGCCGACGGGCAGCACGATGTGCACGCCGGCGGCCGCGAACAGCCGGCCCCACCTGCCGTGCGGCGACCACATGGGGTTGTCGGGCGTGTAGCGCCACAGGTAACGGCCCCCGCCGAGCCAGCGCGAGCCGAGCTCGTAGCCGAAGCCCAGCCCGCCGAGGTCCAGCTGGTCGGCGAGCAGCAGCGCGCCGGCCGCGACCGCGTGGTGCTCCGGATAGCCGGGGCGCGGCTCGGCCAGGGTGAACTCGAGGTCGGAGGTGACCGTGCTCAGCTCGCGCCCGGTCTGGGCGGCGAGCTTGGCCAGGACGTCCGACCGGTAGTGGGACCAGCGGTTGGGCACGCGCGGGTGCGGCACCCGGCGAAAATGCACGAACGGCGCCTGCGGGTAGACGGTGGCCGCCGCCACGGAGTCCGCGCCACCGCTGTAGGAGATCGCGAGCCGGGCCCCGGGACGGCGCGGCTCGGCGCCCACCGGCCCCGCCTCGACGCCCCATCCGGAGTGCAGGGCGTCGGCGAGCTCCGCCGAGATGGCGCGGTCGAAGGAGATGCGCTTCCTCGTCCACGGCGCCACGACCGTCCAGGCGGCGACCGCGAAGAGGTCCGGGTGGGCGTCTGCGGGGACGCCGCCGATGGAGCAGGAGTTGATGGCCAGCTTGATGGGGTGCTCGTCGGAGGCCTTGCCGGTGATCTCGTCCTCGGCGTCGAGGCGGAAGGTCAGGCTCGTGCCGGTCCAGGTCACGCGCACGGCTGCTCCCCCGGTTGCCCGGAAGCGCGGCCGGCGCGCAGGTCGTCGATGGCCTGCCAGACCAGGACCTCGTTCTGGAGCACGCCGTCCAGCGCCTTCGCCGTCTCTTGGGCGAGCCGGTGGGTGTCGTCGAGCTTCGTCTTGTCAGCCCTGCTGATCCCGGAGCCGGTCGGGCGGGCGTTCCTGAGCCGCTCCACCTCGCTCTGGAGGGTGGCCATCTCCCGCCGGAGCGTCTGGACCTCCCAGAGCGCGTCCCTGATGTCCTGACGGTGGTCGGAAATGGAGATATAGCGGGAGTCAAACCATGTACGCACGGCCTTCCGGAGCCGCGCAGGGACCAGGACGCGCATCATGAAACGCCACCATACTGGCAAACCCGCGCCCGATAGGACGAGCCGTTCGAATGGGTCGACTTTCCCTTTTCACCGGCCCGTGAACTTGGGCTTGGCCTTTTCCGCGAAGGCCCGCATGCCGATCTTGGCGTCGTCCGTGGCGAACAGCCCGGCGAACTGCAGGCGCTCGATCTCGAGCCCCGTGTCGAGGTCGGCCTCCAGGCCCTGATCGACCGCTTGCTTGGCGGCGCGGAGCGCGACCGAGGGGCCGCCGACGAACGTGGCGGCCCACTCCAGGGCGGCCGTGTAGACCTGCTCGTCGGGCACCACCCGGTCCACCAGGCCCAGGGCGAGGGCCTCGGCGGCGGGCACGTGGCGGCCCGTGAAGATCAGGTCCTTGGCCCGCGCCGGACCGATCAGGCGGGGCAGGCGCTGGGTGCCGCCCGCGCCGGGGATGAGGCCGAGCAGGATCTCCGGCTGCCCGAGCTTGGCCGACTCCCCCGCGACCCTGAAGTCGGCGCAGAGGGCGAGCTCGCAGCCGCCGCCCAGCGCGTAGCCGGTGACGGCGGCGATGACCGGCTTGCCGATCCGCGCGACCTCGGTGAAGCAGGCCTGGAGCGTACGGGAGTGGGCGGCCATGTCGGCGTAGGACATGTCAGCCATCTCCTTGATGTCCACGCCCGCGGCGAAGACCTTCTCACCGCCGTAGACGATCACGGCCTGCACCTGCGGGTCGGCGTCCACCTCGCGGGCCGCCTCGACGATCTCCCGCTGGACCTGCATGTTGAGGGCGTTCATCTTCGGACGGTCAAGACGGATCGTGGCGATCTGGTCGGCCACCTCGACGCTCACAAACTCACCCATGAGCCCGAACCTAACAGAGTGATCGCGTTCGTCCATGGCACCACGGTCAGCGGGCGGCGGAGATCACCTCGTCCACCGTCTTCCTGCTCCGGGAGGCGCGGACGAGCGCCGCCGACAGCCGGGCCAGCTCGTCGCCGGAGTGGGCCAGCTCGGCCAGCGGGCGCGCCTGGCGGGGCAGCCCGAGCTTGCCCGCGCCCTCCAGCACCCGCTGGTCCAGGTGCGGCGCCACCTGCGGCCACACGGCCTGGACCTCGCGCAGGAAGATGTCGGCCCCCGTCGGGCCGATGCCCGGGAACTCCGTCAGCAGCGCCGCGATCCTGCGGTCGTCGCCGCCGGCCTCCTCGCGCAGGCGGCGCAGGTCGCCCTTCCAGCGGTCGAGGAGCAGTTCGGCGCCCTTGCCCAGCATCGTCGAGGTGCGTTCGTCGTAGCGGACGTAGTGGCCGCGGTCCAGCGCGTCCACCCGGTCCTGCCAGCTCGCCTCCCGCATGGCCTTCGGCGTGCCGTACCCGGCCTCGAACAGCTCCCTGGCGCCCGCGACGGCGACCTCGGCCGAGATGCGCGCGCTGAGCAGCGTGGCCAGGACGAGCAGTTGGTAGAGAGGCTTGGGCCGGTCGGCGAGTCTGATGCCGGCCTCGCGGGCGAACGTCCGGCCGTACCGGTCGAGCAGCACGTCCACGACGGCCTTCTCGGTCTTCCCCATGCCCGCCCGCTACCCGGGGCGTGTCGTGACATGCCGGGTTTGGGGTGGAGGTCGCTGGGGAGGCGGAGGGTTGGCGACTGCGAAGGAGCTAGCCGTGCTGACCTTGACTGACAACGCCGTCGAGGCGATCCGCGATCTGATGGTCGGAGAGGACGTGCCCGCCGACGCGGGCCTGCGCATCTCCCCGAAGCCCGACGAGGCGGGAACGCTGGAGCTCTCGCTGACGAGTACACCGGAGGCGGGTGACCAGGTCGTCGAGAAGGAGAACGTCCGCGTCTTCGTCGCCGAGGACGTGGTCGAGATCCTCGACGACAAGGCGCTCGACGCCCAGCCGGGCGCGCCGGGGCAGCCGATGTTCCGGCTGGGACGGCGGGCCTGACAGGGCCTAGCCGAAATCGGGCCCGGTCTCGGGCGGCCGCACGTCGCCCAGCCCGAACAGGCCCACCAGCGTCCCGTCCACCCGGGTGACGACGACGTGGTCCACCTTGGCCCGGTCCATGCGCCGGACCAGCGGTTCGAGCTCCTCGCTCGGCCGTACGGTGGTCACGCCGACCCGCATGGCCCGCTCGGCGACGCCGTCCAGGTCGGCGCCCTTGAGCTCGCGCGAGCCGATGACGCCCTGGACCACGTCGTCGTCGTCCACGACCACCGCCAGCCCGGCCGGGTCGGCGATGATGCGCTCGGTGACCTCGTCCAGGGGGTCGCCCAGGGAGGCCCGTACGGGGTCGCGGCGCAGGTACCGCGACACCAGCGTGGCCGCGCCCTCGTAGGGCAGGTCCGCGGAGAGCCAGTCCATCTTGCCCTGCCGGTAGTCGTACACGTCCTCGAACCCGAGGCGTTCGAGCCGGTGGGCGGCCCGCGGGCTCAGGTCGCAGAGCCAGTCGTGGCAGTAGACGACGACCGGCCGCCCCGGGTCCAGCTCGCCGGCGGACGTGCGCATGGCGCCGAGCGGCAGGTGCACGGCCGCGGGCAGGTGCGCCCACGTGTACTCCTTCTCCGGCAGCACCTCCACGAGCTGGGCGCGCCGGTCGGCGACCAGGTCCCGCACGGCTTCGCGATCGATGATGTTCGTCATGACGTCTCCCCTGCCCCCAGACAGTGATGTGTGTCACCATGACGGGGCGTCCTATTCAGGGAGTGCCCGATGTGTGACGATCCGCTGCTGCCCGCTCCCGTGGCCCGCGCGCTCGCCGGCTATCGTGAGCTGCGCGACGCGCATGGCCCCTGCTGGGGCGAGCCGCCCATCCCGTACGTCGTCCAGGCCTGGGCCACCGTCTTCCTCGACCGCCGCTACGACTACTGGGGCGCGGCGCTGCGGCAGCTCGCCGGGCGCCATCCCCCTGAGGAGATGGAGGACCATCTCGACGAGGTGGATCCCGAACTGGCGGTGCGCGACGCGCTGGCGGGCGACGTGCTGGACAACCTGGCCGCGCTGCGCCTGACCCCCGAGGGGTTCGCGCTGGAGGCCGTCACCCGGGTGGTGCTGGACGACCGCCCGTTCCGTACGTCGCTGCTCCTGGACTCTCGCGTGGACGAGCCGGTCACGGTCGTCGTGGACGGCACGCCGTACGAGGTGCCTCCTCGCGGCGCCCGGGTGGCCGGCCTGGAGCGGGACGTCAGCGTGGGCGGGGCGCCCGTGGACCTGTCGCCGCTGCGCAGGCGGGCGGAGGCGGCCACGATCAGGGTGCGGGCGGGGTTCCCGTGCCGGTGGAGCGTGACGGGCGCGAACGGGCAGGGCTGGTACCCCGAGGGCGCCCCGCCCAAGATGGACGTCCACCGCAGGCCGTTCTTCCACGGCGACGACCTCGTGATCGCGGTGCCCGCCGAGCCGGTCACGGTGGCGGTGGCCCGGGGCATGGAGTACACCACGGCCGAAGTCGTGATCACCCCGGAGGCGGGCGCGGAGACGCTGGTCGAGCTGGCCCCCGAGCGCCTGTACGACGCGGCGGCCCGCGGCTGGTACGGCGGCGACCTGCACGTACACCTCAACTGGATGGGCGAGGAGCCCGCCGCGCCCGAGCTGGCCGCGGCCGCGCAGCACGGCGAGGACCTGCACGTGCTCAACCTCGTGGCGGGCAACGTCGCCAGCGGGCGCGTCTACGACGTCGAGGCGCTGGAGCACTGGGTGGGCAAGGACCTGCCCTGGTCCGACGACAGGCACCTGGCCAGGCTCGGCGTCGAGTACCGCAACGACGTCGTCGGCCACCTGACCGCCTTCGGCCTGCGGGAGCCGCCGCGGCGCTACCACACCGGGTTCGAGGGCACGGTCGACTGGCCGCCCAACGCGGTCGCGCTGGAGGAGCTGCGCGGGCTCGGCGGGGTCACGGGGTACGGACACCCGTTCCACACGGCCTTCTCCGACGACGACCCGCCCGACGTGGTGCTCGACAGCGGGCGCAACTGCTCGGCCAGGGAGATCGTCGCCGACGCCGCGCTCGGCCTGATCGACACGCTCGACGTGCTCAACCACTCCTCGATCGCCGCCACCGCCGCCGTCTACCGCCGCCTGATCGGCGCGGGCAACAGGCTCACGGTCACCGCGGGCACCGACGCCGTGCTGTCCTTCTGCCGCCGCGGCACCGCCTCCAGCCCGCCGGGGTGGGAGCGGGTGTACGCGAACGTCGCCGGCCCGCTCACCGCCGAGTCCTACGCCGAGGCGATCCTGCTCGGCCGCACGTTCGCCACCACCGGGCCGTGGCTGGAGCTGACCGTGAACGGGCACGGGCCGGGCGACACGCTGGAGCTCGCGCCCGGGCAGCGGGTGGAGATCGTGGTCTCCTCGATCGGGCCCGAGGTCGAGTCGCTGGAGATCCGCACCGCCGAGGGCGTCCTGGCGCAGGGGCCGCCGGGGCGGCTGGTCGCGTCGATGACGGCGGGCGAGCCGACGTACGTGGTCGCCGTGGCCTCGGGCGGGCCGCACCCGCGCGCCACGCACCGGTCGGGGGCGTACGCGCACACCAGCCCGGTGTACGTGGACGTCGCGGGCGGGCACGTGGCCAGGGAGGCGGACGTGCGCTGGTGCCTGGCGTGGCTGGACCGGCTGGAGGTCCTGCTGCGGCGCTACGGCACGTTCGAGACGCCCGCCCAGCTGGAGGACCACCTGGAGCTGTACGAGCGCGCCAGGGCCGTCTACCGGACGCGACTCCCCTGACTTCCTTGGTCAGGCGCGACACGCGCGTGCCGGCGGAGTGGCTTCGTGAAGTCGTGGCGGGTCTATGATGTTGGAAACTGAAGCGGCTCCGGTCCCCGGTCGCCGCCGGGCGAAGCGTTCGGAGGTCGGCGCATGCTGGAGTCGCAGTGGGCCCGTGACACGTTCGGGCAGCGGGTGCCGGCGATCAGACAGGCGATCGCGGAGGCGCTGTCGGTCGCGCTCGACAACGCCCGCGACGCCCAGACTGCCGCGCAGACCGAGCACACGCACCCGTTCGGGTTCACGCTCATGTCGCGCAAGTTCGAGGCGCTGGCCGAGGCGTTTGAGGACATGGGCGACGTGCGGATCATCAAGCCCGCCGGGTCCCCCCACGAGCTGGTGGTGCTCGACGGCAAGCTGCTGTTCCCGTTCCGCTATGCCAAGGACCGCTCGATCAGCGTGATGAGCGCGCGCATCGGCGAGGGCCGGCCGTCGGCGCTGGTGCAGGCGCTGTTCAACCGGTTCGGGCCCGAGCCGCGGATGCGGCAGCTCGCGCTGCACGACCTCGCGCCGCAGACGGTGCCGGTCGCCGAGGCGCTGTCCGACCTGCCCGACGACACGAGCCTGGTGCTGATCGCGTACGCCTGCAACGCGCACGCGGGGCTGCTCGACGTCTGGTGGGGCGAGGCCGAGCTGCTCGACCGCACCGGCAGCCTGCGCTGGCACGTGTGCGAGCCGATCCCCCTGGCCCAGGACGCGTCGGCGGCCGGGCAGGCCGGGGCGCAGCCGGCCGCATTCGACCAGGGCGCCCTGCCCACCCCGGCGCTCAACCCCCGCACCGGGGCCGCGCGGCTCACCGCGCCCGTCGGTGAGGCCGTACCGATCACCAGGGCAGAAGCCGCCGGCGGTGAGTGAGTTCAAGACCGGCGCGCCGACCCCCCAGGCCGTCGCCGACGCGTTCGACGCCACCCGCCTCACCCAGGCCCGCCACCTGGCGGCGCTCACCAAGAAGGAGGTGGCCGAGCTCCTCGGCGTCTCGCCCGCCGCGGTCGGGCAGTACGAATCGGGCGTCACCCGCCCGCGTCCCGACCTGATCCCGCTGCTGGCCGAGGCGCTGGCCGTGCCGATGGCGTTCTTCCTGCCCGGGCGGCCGCACGGCAAGCTCGACGGCTCCATGGCCCACTTCCGCAGCCTGCGCTCCACCCGCGCCTACCAGCGGGCCAAGGCCGTGGCCTTCGTCGAGCAGGTGTGGGAGCTGACGTACGCGCTGGAGAAGCGGGTCCAGCTGCCGGCCGTCGACCTGCCCGGGTTCGCGGGCGGGGAGATGCACTCGTCGCTGCCGCGCGACCCGGCGGGCGCGGCCCGCGCGCTGCGGGCCCACTGGGGGCTCGGCACCGGTCCGGTCAGCCACCTCGTACGCCACATGGAGTCCCACGGCATCGTCGTCGCCTTCCCCCGCCACGACCCCGACGCGGTCACCGTCGACGCGTTCTCCACCTCCAGCCTGCCGCGGCCGATCGTCGTGCTGACCCCCAACCGGTTCGACGACATCTACCGCCACCGCTTCACCGCCGCCCACGAGCTGGGCCACCTCGTCCTGCACGGCGACACCGCGGCCGGTGACAGCCATCAGGAGCGCGAGGCCGACGCGTTCGCGGCCGAGTTCCTCACGCCGCGCGACAGCATCCTGCCGCAGCTGCCCCAGCGGGCCGACCTGCGCAAGCTCGCCGAGCTGCGGCGGACGTGGGGGGTGTCGGTCGACTCGCTGCTCTACCGGTGCCGCGAGACCGGGCTGATCTCCGACTCCGCCGCCGGCCGCGCCTACCAGCGCCTGGCCGCCCTGCGCGACCAGCCGGGCTTCACCAACGAGCCCGTCTCCGGCTACCCCGGCGAGCAGCCGGTCCTGCTCGCCCACGCCTTCGACCTGGCCACCCGCGAGAGCGACCTCACGGCCGCGACGCTCGCCAGGGAGCTGGCCTGGCCCATCACCCGCGTACGCGAGCTGATCGGCCTGCCCGACCAGCGGCCTTCGCTGAAGCTCGTCCTTTAACGCAGGCCCAGCGTGAACGGGTAGCGACCGCCCAGGTCGCGGGGACGAGCGCCAGCGCCGCACACCATTCGCGATAGTACGCGTTCACTCAAATCCAAAAGCTATGTTGCGTTTATACATCTGTCAATGAACTATTTGCCGAAACCACCCATTGAACGCGTTGATAATTGCAATAGATCTGCAGTTGAATGCAACGCTCAAGCTTGCGGCTATTGCAATGGGATGCGATCGGAGGCAATACTGGGCCACCGGATCGTGGGACAGGACCACCAGGAGGCGAGTGTCGATGCCGGGAGGCAGGCTGACCCAACAGGACCGCCGGGACATCGCCGCAGGCCTGGCGAAAGGGCTCGGCTACGCCGAGATCGCCCGGCGCCTGTCCAGGCCGACCTCGACCGTCAGCCGGGAGGTCAGCCGTAACGGCGGTCCGGGAGCGTACCGGGCCGAGCGGGCGCACCAGGCCACCGAACGACGTGCCCGCCGCCGCAAGCAGCCCCCTCGATCAGCGCCCCCGTCCGCCGACACGGCGTACGGCCGCGATCCCGAGGAGCTGCGCGAATTCACGGAGCGCCTCGTCGAGACCCTGGTGCAGACGGGTGTGCAGCGGATGGCATCGAGGGTCCTGGCCTGCCTCTACACCACCGACACCGGCACGCTCGCGGCCAAGGAGCTCGCCCAGCGCCTGCAGGTCAGCCCGGCCTCGATCTCCACCGCCGTCGCCTACCTGGAGGAACAGGAGTTGATCAGGCGCGAGCGGGACCCGCGCAGGCGTCGCGAGTTGTACAGCGTCGACAATGCCCTTTGGTACCGGTCGTTCCTGGCGAGCGCCCAGCGAAACTTCTCGCTGGCGGAGACGGCCCGGGACGGAGCACGCGTCCTGGGCCCCACGACACCCGCGGGTGCGCGCTGTGAATTCGTGGGCGAATTCCTCCGGCTTACCGGCGAGGACATCCTCCGGACAGCCGAACGCTGGCGGCACCTTCTGGTCCCGCAAACACGCGATAACCCTGAGTAACTGAGGGTAATTCAACGCGATCCGCCAACCGGTACGACCGGGTGGCGGCCGGACCGTGCCGTCCGCGGCAGAGCGGCCTTCCTCAACGGGAAAGCGCCGGACCACCGGAGCCGGCGATCCGGTCCGGCAGTCGTGCGGCCAGATGGTCGACCAGCTCGCTGATCCGCCGGGGCACGTGGACGTCGTCGGGCAGGAGCGCGTAGATGTCGGCAGGCGGTGTCGGCACCTCGGGCAGCACGCGCACCAGGGCGCCGCTCTCGAGGTGGGACCGGATCTGCCATTCGGAGCGCATGATCACCCCGCGGCCCTGCAGCGCCCAGTCGGTCACGATGTCCCCGTCGTTGCTGGACAGGCGGCCGTGCACGCGTATCTGGCGCGGGTTCCTGGCGTCGCCGAAGCGCCACACGGCGAAGTCCCCCTCGTTCTCGCGGAGCACGATGCAGTCGTGATCGGCCAGGTCCTCCACGCGTTCGGGCGTTCCGCTCCGTTCCAGGTAGGACGGTGCGGCGCAGGGAACCCGGCGGTTCTCCGCCAGCCGCCGCATCCGCAGTGAGGAGTCCGGGGGCGCTCCGACGTGGACGGCCAGGTCGAACTCGCGCCGGTGCGGACGCAGGGGCAACGCCGTCGTACGGAGCTGGATGCTCAGCCGGGGATGCCGGACGGTGAACTCGCCGAGCAGCGGCGCCACGTGCGCGCGTCCGAGGCCCAGGGTCGCCTGGACCACGACGGAGCCCCGCAGTTCGCCGGAACGATGGCTGACCAGGTCCTCCAGCTCGCGGACCTGGTCGAGGATCGTCTCCAGGCGCGCCGCGTAGACCTCCCCCTCGGCGGTCAGCGAGAGCCGGCGCGTGCCGCGGTGCACCAGACGTACGTCGAGCCGGCGTTCCAGGGCGCTGAGGCGCTTGCTGACAACGGGGAGGGAGCAGTCCAGCTCGCGGGCGGCCGCTGTGAGCGTTTCGCAGGAGGCGACCACCTGGAAGAAGCGGAGGTCGTCCATGGAGGTCGTCATCGGGTGCGCAGCGGGTGTCTTTCCATGGGCGAAAGGATAGGTTGCTCCGGGCGTTCTTGTGGCGGGCGTTGCCCGGCGACGAAGGTGAACGGGCGCGTGCATCGTCGACGTGGCTGGAGGAGCGCCTGTGTCCCATCGTTACCGCATCGCGGTCATTCCGGGCGACGGCATCGGACGTGAGGTCGTCCCGGAAGGGCTGCGGTGCCTGCGGGCCGTCGCGGAGATCCATGGGTTCGAGCTGGAGACCGTCGAGTTCGGGTTCGCCTGCGCCGGCTACTGGGTGCGGCACGGCGAGATGCTGCCACCGGACTGGAGGGAGGTGCTCGGCGGCTTCGACGCGATCTTCTTCGGCGCGGTCGGGTGGCCCGAGGCCGTGCCCGACCACGTGTCGCTGTGGGGCAGCCTGCTGAAGTTCCGCCGCGAGTTCGACCAGTACGTCAACCTGCGGCCGGTCCGGCTGTTGCGCGGGGTGCGCGGCCCGCTGCGCGATCACGAGCCGGGCGACATCGACTTCCTGGTCGTCCGCGAGAACACCGAGGGCGAGTACTCGAGCATCGGTGGCCAGATCTTCGAGGGCACCGACCGCGAGACGGTCGTGCAGGAGACCGTGATGACCAGGACCGGGGTGGACCGGGTGCTGCGGTACGCGTTCGAACTGGCCGGCTCCCGGCCGCGCAAGCACCTGACGTGGGCGACCAAGAGCAACGGCATCTCCATCACGATGCCGTACTGGGACGAGCGCGCGGCCGCGATGGCGGAGCGGTACCCGGACGTGGTCGCGGACAAGGACCACATCGACATCCTCGCGGCCAAGTTCGTCCTGCGTCCCCAGCAGTACGACGTCGTCGTCGCCAGCAACCTCTTCGGGGACATCCTCTCCGACCTCGGGCCGGCGTGCGCGGGGACGATCGGGATCGCCCCGAGCGCCAACATCAATCCCGACCGCACCTGGCCGAGCCTGTTCGAGCCGGTTCACGGCTCGGCTCCCGACATCGCCGGACGCGGGATCGCCAACCCGGTCGGTCAGATCTGGAGCGGCGCGATGATGCTCGACCACCTGGGGGAGCCCGCCGCGGCGGCGCGGATCGTGGCCGCGATCGAGAACGTGCTCGACGAGCGACCGGAGGTGCTCACTCCCGATCTCGGCGGCTCCGGGACGACCGCGGGTCTCGGCACGGCGATCGCCGCCGAGATCGGTTCGCAGCCGAAGGTCACCACGGCGTCATGACAGCGTCCTTCTCCGACCCGATCGCTTTGGAGGTCCGGTGGGACCGGCTCGCCGCCGCGACCGACGAGGCCGCCTCGAGGAGCGCGAGTCCTCGTGCTGTTTCGGACCGGAGTGCCGCATCAAGGTCGACCGTGACCTGGCCCTCCTCGTCAACCTCGCGCGCTGACCCGGGTCGTGGCTCTTCAGGACTGCGCGACGGAAGCCCTGGGCGCGGCGAGCAGGTCCCCGAGCCCGCCGCGGGCGTCCTCGATCACGAGCGCCTCCGCCGCCGCCGAGTCACGCGCCCGCAACGCCCGGACGAGCGCGCGATGGCTCGTGTAGCGGTGCAGGCCGAACTCGGTGTCGTGGCGGATCCGTTCGATCAGCCTGGCCCGGCGCTCCGACCACGAGAACACCCGGCTCTGGTCGAGCAGACGCACCAGGACCGGGTTGCCGGCGCAGGACTCGACGACCTCGTTGAAGCGCTGCATGGCGTCGAGCAGCCGGCCGACGTGCCGCGACGGCTCCTGCCCGGCCTTGTGCCGCTGCTTGATGAGGATCAGCAGGTCGTCGGCCTCGTCGAGGATGGCATCGAGCTGGTCAAGTTGCTCCTGGGAGGCGTGCCGGGCGGCGAAGCGGGCCACCATCCCGCGCAGGGCCACCTCGACCTCGGCGAGGTCCTGTATCGCGACGTCGCCGAACGTGGCGACCTGCACCGTCCGCGGTCCCGTCCGTTCGAGCAGGCCGTCCTGCTCCAGGCGCCGGATCGCCTCGCGCACCGGCGTCGGGCTGACCGACAACCGCTCGGCGAGCCCCCGTTCGGTGACCTTCTGGCCCGGACGTAGCTCTCCGATCGTGATCGCGTCGCGGATGGCGCGGTACGCGCGGTCGGCCAGCGTGCTGGCCGTCAGGCCCTTCAACGTCTCATCCGCCACACGAACAGTCTATCTGCCGTTGCAAAGTCAATTTGCAACTCTTGACCATTTTGCTATAGCAAACCTACCGTGGTGCTCGTCACAACGAAGGGAACGGGCCCATGTCGACGACGAGCGGGCAGCGCACGCGAGCAGGACGGATCACATTCTTCGTCTCCCTGGCGGTCTTCGCGCAGGAGTCGACGTGGAACCTCTACGACGCGCAGGTCCCGCCGTTGCTGCGCGAGCACCTCGGCAGTGCCGCACTCGTCGGCCTGCTCATGGGGATGGACAACCTGCTCGGCATCTTCATCCAGCCGTGGATGGGCAACCGGTCCGACAACACCCGTACCCCGTGGGGAAGACGTATCCCGTACCTCGTCGTCGGGATGCCGCTGGCGGCCCTGCTGTTCCTCGCCATCCCGCATGTCGCGGCCACGCTGCCGCTGCTGGTCCTGGTGATGTTCGCCTACGCGCTGGTCGCGAACTCGTTCAAGCCCATCGCCGAGTCCCTGCTCCCGGACTTCATCCCGCCGCAGCGCCGGAGCCGGGCCAACGCGGCGGTCAAGATCGCGTCGAGCCTCACAGTGATGGTCGCGGCGCTGATCAGCATCTTCCTGATCGACGACTTCCCGAAGTTGTCGTTCGCGATCCCCCCGGTCCTGATGATGGCGTCCATGATCGTGCTCGCCGCGAAGCTGCGGGACAGCCGGTCCCCGGCCTACCAGGCGGCTCTCGAGGAGGACCGCGAGCGGCGGGGTACGGCGTCGGCGGACGTGCGGCTGCGGGACGTCGTGCTCGACATCGTGCGGGACCCGGACCGCAGCAGGTTGTGGCTCATCGTGTCCATCCTGCTCTTCGGCGGTGCGTGGGCCGCCTCCCGGGCCCTCGTCACGCCGTACGGCATGGAGGCGCTGGGCCTGTCCCGCGGCGAGGCGGGCGGGCTGACCCTGCCCAGCGGGGTGGCCTTCATCGTGGCGGCCTACCCGGTGGCGATGCTCGCGGAGCGCTTCGGCCGGCTGCGCGTGATGATGGCCGGGATGGCGGTGTTCGCCGCCGGCCTGCTGCTCGGCACCGTGGTGCAGACGCCCACCGGTGCGGTGATCGGTCTGTGCGTCGCGGCGGCGGGTGCCTCCTCGTTCCTGGTCAACGCCGTCGTCGTCCTGTGGAACCTCGCCCCGTCCGACGGCGTGGTCGGCACCTACACCGGTCTCTACACCGTCGGATGGGTGGGCGGCGGCTTCCTCGGGCCGGCGGTGGTCGGCGGCATGGTCGACCTGACGAGCTGGTCCCTGCTGCTGGTCCACGTGTCGATCATCGCGGTCATCGCCATGCTGACGGTCGCGCGCGTCAGCGCCCTGCAACGACGCTCCTCCTCCGGGCGGGCGCTGTGACGGCGACCCGCGTGCTGATCACCACGGACTACCTCCGCCCCGGCGACGAGGTCGACGAGTTCCTGAGACGCTCCGGGCTGGAGACCGTGCACCTGCCCTTGGCCGGCCGGCGTGACCCCGAGCAGCTCGTGGCCGCGCTCGCCGGGATCGACGCCGCGCTGGTGGCCAACGAACCGCTGACGGCCGACGTCCTCGCCCGCGCGCCGAGGCTGAGGGTCATCGTGCGGACAGGCGTGGGCTACGACTCGATCGACGTCGCCGCCGCGACCCGGCTGGGGATCAGCGTCAGCAACCTGCCCGGCATCAACGCCAACGCCGTCGCCGAGTACACCATGGGCCTGTTGCTCGCGGGCGCCCGGCGTCTCGTACAGTCCGCACACGGGGTGGCACAGGGGGCCTGGCCACGTGAGGACGGACGCGAACTGCGGGGGGCGACCCTCGGACTCATCGGCTACGGCGCGACGGCGCGGGCGGTGGTGCCGCTGGCTCGCGCCTTCGGCATGAGCGTGCTCTGCGCCACCGGCGTGCCGGCGCGGTTGCGGAGCGACCCCTTGGTCCGGTTCGTCGACCTGCACGAGCTGCTGGCCACCGCCGACTACGTCTCGGTGCACACCTCGCTCACGGAACGGACCCGGGGCCTCCTCGGCGAGCCGGCGTTCAAGCGGATGAAGCCGACCGCGCTGCTGGTCAACACCGCGCGTGGCGCCATCGTCGACGAGGACGCGCTCGTCGCCGCCGTACGGACGGGACAGATCGCGGGCGCCGCGCTCGATGTCGTGAGCGAGGAGCCGCTGCCGCCGGGCAGCCCGCTGCGCGGCGTCGACGGCATCGTCGTCTACTCCCACCTGGCCGGGCAGACCGCCGAAGCACGAGCCGCCGCGGGACGCGGAGGGGCCGAGGAACTCGTGGCGGCGCTCGAAGGCCGAGCACGGTTCCCGGTGAACTGACACAAAGAGAAAGAGGGATATGGACAGCGTCAAATCCGTCCGGGTCCTGTCGCCGAGCGGCATGCTCGGCGCCGGTTGGGACCACGCGACGATCGAGCGCGGCATCGCCCTGGGTGCCGACGTCATCAGCATCGACGCCGGGTCGACGGACTCCGGCCCCTACTACCTCGGCTCCGCGACCCCCAAGACGACGGCCAAGGCGGTGGCACGTGACCTGCGCAGCCTGCTCACAGCCGCGTCCGGTGCGGGCATACCCGTGATCGTGGGTTCCTGCGGTACGAGCGGGACCGACAGCGGCGTCGACTGGGTCGCCGGGATCGCGGCAGAGGTGATGGCGCGGGAGGGCCTGGACCTGAAGGTCGCGCGGATCTACAGCGAGCAGAACGCGGCCGAGCTGAAGGAGCACCTCGACGCCGGCCGGATCCACCCGCTGCCGCCGTCGGGACGGTTGCGGGCCGAGACCCTCGAGAGCTGCACCCACATCGTCGGCGCGATGGGCCACGAACCGATCGTCGCGGCACTCCGTGCCGGCGCCCAGGTCGTGCTCGCCGGCCGGGCCACCGACACAGCGGTGGCCGCCGCCTACCCGCTCATGAAGGGCATGCCCCCCGGGCCGACGTGGCACGCCGCCAAGATCGTCGAGTGCGGCGGTCAGTGCACCAGCAACCCGCGCGCGGGCGGAGTCCTCGCCACCATCGACGCCGGCGGCTTCACCATCGAGCCGCTCGACCCCGCGGTGTCGTGCACGCCGATCTCGGTGGCCGCCCACATGCTCTACGAGACCGTCAACCCGTTCGAGATGCGGGAGCCCGACGGCACCCTCGACGTCCGGGACGCGCGCTACACCGCGATCGACGACCGGATCGTCCGCGTCGAGGGGTCCAGGTTCCACGTCGCCGACCAGTACACGATCAAGCTGGAAGGCGCCCGGATCACCGGCTACGAGACCATGTCGTTCACCGCGATCAGAGACCCGCTCATCCTCGCCGACATCGACGCCTGGGCGGATCTGATGCGCACGATGATCAGGCGGCGGGTGGGCCAGACGCTGGCGCTGGCGGACGACGAGTACGCCTTCGACCTGCGCCTCTACGGCCACAACGCGGTGCTGGGCGACCTCGAGCCCGAGACCGGGCCGCCCCGGGAGGTGGGCGTGATGCTGCTGGTCAACGCGCCCGACCAGGCGACGGCCACGGCGATCGCCAAGGTCGCCAACCCGCTGATGCTGCACCTGCCGACGCCCGCGATGGACTACCTGCCGAGCCTCGCGTTCGCGTCCTCACCGGCCGAGGTCGAGCGCGGCGCGGCGTACGAGTTCGTGCTGAACCACGTCGTCGACTGCGCCGACCCGATGAGCCTGTTCCGCATCGAGATGGGGGAGAACGCGGATGTCTGAGATCACCCTGGCGGACCTCGCCCATGAGGTCCGGTCCAAGAACGCGGGCCCGTTCTGGGTCACCATGGAGCTCTTCCTGCGCGACGCCGACGGTTACCGGATCGCCGCGGACGAGTCCTTCCTGAACGAACGCGTGATCGCCCAGCTCTATCGGGTCGAGGAGAGCACGGTCCAGATGTTCCGGATCCCGTCGCTGAACGTGGTGAAGATCTCCTTTCCTCGTCCCATCAGCCAGGGATCGCTGCGGGACCGCGACATGCACGCCGGCCAGCACCACGTCCCGCTCGCGCGCATGCCGATCAAGCGGCCGGCCGACCGTGATCGCTGACGACCTCGGTTCCTGGGCGGCTGAGCTGCGTTTCGACGACCTCGGCGAGGTCTGGAACGTCGATCTGGCGCCGACCGTCACCACCCTCACGAACGTCCTGGTCCTCCTGCCTCGACCTGAAAGGGAGATCCCGTGATCCGTGTCGAAGACCTGCCTGCCGGGCACCCGGGCCGTCGGCTGCTGACCGGCCGTACACCGTTCTTCGTCGCGCCGACTGAACCGCGCTGCAGCTACTGCGCCTACGTCCCCAGGAGCTGGACTCCCGATGCCCGGATGCCGGTGCTGGTGGCCGTGCACGGCACCGGGCGCAACGTCGGCGCGTTGCGTGAGGGACTCATTCCCTTTGCCGACCGGCACGACCTCATCGTCGTGACACCGCTGTTCCCGGTCGGCATCGACGATCCGGACGACGTGCACAACTACAAGACCATCGACGCCCACGGCATCCGGTTCGACCTGGTGCTGCTCGAGATCCTGGAGCAGGTCCGGGTCCGGTGGAACGCGCGGGTGGACACGGTGCTGCTGTGCGGGCACTCCGGTGGCGGTCAGTTCGCCCACCGGTTCCTCTACCTCCACCCGGATCGGCTCGCCGCCGTCGCGGTGAACGCGCCGGGCACCGTCACCCTGCTCGACCACTCGCTCACGTGGCCGGCCGGCATCGGCGACACACAGCGGCGCTTCGGGATCACGGTGGACCTCGCCGCGGTCGCCCGGGTGCCGGTGCTGCTGGTCATCGGCGGTGACGACGACGGGCGGGCCGACCTGGCCGCCATGGGCGAGCCCGGCCGCAGCCGCCCGGAGGAACTCGACCGCCTGGCCGTGAGCCTGGCACGGCACGGGACCACGGTCAGGAGGGCCGAGGTCCCCGGGGTGGGCCACGATGCCGCGGGGACGCAACCGCCGATCATCGGCTTCTTCGACGACCTGCTGGCGGGCTACGCCGAGTTCGCGGATCCGGCCAGTCCCCACCTGGCACCGTGATGTCCGGACGGTCGCCGGCACCTCCCTGGCCGGTAACGCGGGGGGTGAACGCCCAGCTCAGCAAATCACTGCAAAGGGCTGCACCCAACTAACACGGCGTTCTTTCCAGGACGGTGACGTCCTTCGGCAGCTTCCCGTGGAAGAAGTCAGAAGCGGAGATCCCATCGCCCTTCGCGATCTTTTCCATGGGAATGGTCAGGTCGCCCGAGCCGACGAAGTCCATGAAGGACTGAGCGATGGCCGTTACCGGGATTTTCACGCAGACTTTCCTCTCCTGGCCGGCGTTCGGCAGGGTGTCGGCGGTGGCGGCCGGCCCTGAGAGCAGGGCGGCACCGATGGTGGTCGCGGTCAGAGCGCGCTTGTACATGCTGCTTCCTTCGTAGCCGGTGAGAAGATCAAAGTCGGTTTGCCACCGCTGAGGCGCCGCCGTCGGCCAGGTCACGGCCCGGGGCGCCCCAGCGCGAGCGCCGCCCGAGCCGCACCCCACCTTTACGCACACGCCCCGGCAACGAGGCGGGCCCGCGTGAGTACGTCGGCGATCGTGCGTACGCCGGCGAGGGTTTCGTGCGGCATCGGGCCCCACGTGTCCTCCATGGCGACGTGGAGTTCGGCGAGGTCCAGGCTGTCGGCCTCCAGGTCCTCGCGGAGCCGCGCGTCCGGCGTGACCCGGCTCGGGTGGACCTTCAGGATGCTGACACAGCGGTCGCGCACCACCGCCAGGATCTCCTCGTCGCTCACGCCGGGCCCCTTCCTCGTATCGGTCTTGTCACTCAGCGTGGCCGGGCGCCTGATAAATGGGCACTCGTGACGCGGAAGCCGCCGTTAAGGAGTTGATCAAGTTTCGAGGGTCGCGGCGGGCGCGCGCAGGGCCTCGTACCTATCCTGAGCAGCACCTGATCTTGAGGAGGGGGATGGGTGTGGCCGCGCAGCCCGAGCCGTACCCGAGGCGGTACGCCCACGTGGCCGGGGTGGCGGTGCATCTGCCTGAGGAGAGCCTGACCACGGCGGAGCCGGCCACCCATGATTCGGGCACGCGCATCCACCGCGGCGTCATGGAGCAGGCCAGTGGTGTGGAGTGGCGGCACGTGGCCGCTTCCGGCCAGACGGCCGCCGGGCTGGCCGCGGCCGCCGCTCGTACCCTGCTTGAGCAGACCGGGCATGTCCCGCCCGTCATAGAGCTGATCATCTACGCCGGGGTTAGCGGCGACGCCGTCGAGCCCGCCACCGCGCACATGGTGGCCGCCGAGTTGGGGGCGAGCTGTCCGGTATTCGATGTACGCAATGCATGCAACGGTGTTCTGAACGCGATCGAGCTGGCCGACACGCTCATCGCGGCCGGCCGGTACCGTACGGTCCTCATCGTGGGCGGGGAGGTCGCCACTCCGGCCACCCGCCGGCAGGTCGAGTCGGGCGCGGACTTCGCCACTGCCGGGCCCTCCTGCGCCGTCTCCGAGTCGGGGACGGCCATGCTGCTGGAGGCCAGTGCGGTGCCCGGGGTGCTGGGTCACCGGTTCTGCGCCGGCTCGGCCCACTGGGATGCCGCCGTCCTGCCGGTCACGCGTTCGGCCTCGGCGAGCTACCAGGTGGTGGATCCTGCGGGGCTGGTCGTCGGGGTGCAGGAGCTCGACCGGTCCGTGCTGCGGGCGCCGCTGGACGAGCGCGGGCTCGACTGGGATGACATGGCGGCGATCTGCGTGCATCAGGCGTCCCTGCCGTCCTTGCACACCTTCTGCGAGGCGGCCGGGATCCCGCTGGGGAAGGTGACCATTGCCGAGCACGGCGATCTCGTCGCCTCCACGATCCCCGCGCAGTTGCATCAGGCGGTCCAGTCGGGCCGGGTGCAGCGGGGCGATCTGGTTGCGCTGGTCGGGGTGGCCAACGGGGTCAGCGCAGGAACCGTGCTGCTGCGCTGGTGAGTGGGCTGGAGCTTCCGCGCCCCTCGGCGCCGGTCACCGCTCCCGGAGCGGCATGATGGAATGAGCGGTAGCGACACTTCGGAGTTGTCGCGCTACCTTTCGTGACAATGCGTGGGATGATCGTGTCCATGCCGGACATACGATCCAGCGAAGGTCCGATGCGCGCCCGGGTGGCCGTCACCGGAATGGGCGTGCGTACCCCCGCGGGCGCCCATCCCAAGGAGCTGTGGGACGCCCTGCTGGCCGGCCGGTCGACGGCGCGGACGATCACCTCGTTCGACGTCCAGGGCCTGCCCGTGGACTTCGCCTGCCAGGTGCCCGACCTCGACCTGGACGACTACGTGAAGCCCAGGGACGCCCGCCGGATGGACCGGGTCACGCAGATGGCGTTCTGCGCGGCGAGCGACGCCCTGGCCGACGCCGGCTATCCGCTGGCCGCGCCCGAGCGCCGGGCCGTCGTGACCGGGACCGGGTACGGCGGTGTCGCCACCCAGGAGCTCGCCTTCGGCACCCTGGACGAGCGCGGACGCGCCTGGCCGGGCCCCCTGCACATCCCCATGAGCATGCACAACGCCGCCGCCGCGGAGATCAGCATCCGGCACGCGTTCCTCGGTCCGAGCATGTCGGTGGCCACCGCGTGCGCCTCCGGCAGCCACGCCATAGGTGAGGGCATGCGGCTGGTCCGCGACGGGACGGCGGACGTGGTGCTGGCGGGCGGCATGGAGGCGGGGGTGCGGGCCGGCGCGCTGGTGGGGTTCGGGCGGGCGGGGGCGCTGTCGCGCCGCGCGTCGGAGCCCGAACGGGCCAGCCGGCCCTTCGACGCCGACCGCGACGGGTTCGTGCTGGGCGAGGGCGCCGCGTTCCTCGTGCTGGAACGGCTGGAGGACGCCCTGCGCCGGGGCGCCCACGTGTACGCCGAGCTGAGCGGGTACGGCCGGACGTCCGACGGCCATCACCTAACGGCCCCCGACCCCGAGGGCGGCGGCGCGTACCGCTGCATGCGTCATGCGCTGGCCGACGCCGGGATCGCCGCGGCGGACGTCGTCCACGTCAACGCGCACGCCACCGCCACCCGCCTCAACGACGAGATCGAGGCGCGGGCGATCGCGCGGCTGTTCGGCGAGTACGCGGTGCCCGTCACGGGGAGCAAGAGCGTGATCGGCCACGCCCTGGGGGCCTCGGGCGCCATCGAGGCCGTGATCAGCGTGCTGACCCTCAGCGAGCGCACCGTCCACCCCACCGCGAACCTCGACCACCCCGACCCCGCCTGCCCCGTCGACGTCGTGACCGCGCCGCGCCCCATCGTTCCCGGCCCGGTGCTGTCCAACTCGTTCGCCTTCGGGGGGCACAACGCGACCCTCGTCTTCACCCCGTTCCGGGAGGACCGATGAAACTGGCGGGCACGACCGCCCTGGTCACCGGCGCCAACCGACGCCGCCGAGATCGACGTCGCGCCGCTGCCCGTCCGTGTCGCGGCCGGGCCGGCGAGCGTGTGGCCCGGGGCCGGCGCGCGGGTGCGGCGCCTCATGGGAGTCGAGGGGTACGCCCGCGCCGCCGCCGGCCGCGGCTTCCTGTGAGCGGTTGACATCAAGCAAAGTTGAGGTTGCAGGCTCGGAGGACGAGTTGATTACCGTCTCCGGGAGTGCGCCATGCATGCCGTCGTCCTGCACACCTTCGGCCCCGCCGAGAACCTCCGCTACGAGAGCGTGCCCGACCCCGAGCCGGGGCCCGGCCAGGTTCGCATCGCCGTGAAGGCGGCCGGGGTCCACCTGATCGAGACGACCATGCGGTCAGGGGCGACCGGTGGCATGACGCCGCCGCTGCCCGAGCTCCCGGCGATCTTCGGCGGCGAGGTGGCCGGACGCGTGGACCAGGTGGGTCCCGGGGTGGATCCGTCCTGGATCGGGCGCGATGTGGTGACCGCGTACGGCCGCCCCGGCGGCTACGCGGAGCTGGCGGTCGCGGACGTGACGTCCGTGCACCCGATCAAGGCCGGTTACGAGGCCGCCGTGGCCATGGTCGTCACCGGGGTGACGGCGCTGCAGTTCCTGGACGTGGCCAAGCTCACCCCTGACGACGTCGTGCTGGTGACCTCGGCGGCCGGCGGCATCGGGCGCCTGATCGTCCAGTACGCGCGCGGCCTCGGCGCCAGGGTCGTCGGCGCGGCGGGCGGGGCCGCGAAGGTGGCGGCCGTACGGGACCTCGGGGCGGATCTCGCCGTCGACTACGACCAGCCGGGCTGGGCGGAGACCGTCGCCGAGGAGCTGGGCGGCCGCGCGGTCACGGCCCTGCTCGACGGGGTCGGCGGCGACAAGGCGCGGGCCGCGTTCGGGCTGCTGGGCGACGGCGGCCGCTACGTCACCATCGGCAACGCCTCCCGGCAGGAGTTCCAGCCGGACCCCCACACGGTGGAGGAGCGCGGCCTCACCGTGACCAACGCCCTGATGCTGCTGCTCAGCGAGCCGAACACGCGGCCCGACTACGAGGTCAGGGCACTGGCGGCGCTCGCCGACGGCACGCTGACCCCTGCCGTGCAGACGTTCCCGCTCGCGGAGGCGGCGGCCGCCCACGCCGCGCTCGAAAGCAGGCGTACGACGGGCAAGGTCGTGCTCATCCCTTAGCCGCGATGGCGTACTGCGGGTTGTCGGGGCGATAGGACGAGCCGACGACGGTGAACCCGGCCTCGGCGAGCCGCGCCTCCAGGTCGGCGGGGGTGAACGGCTGGAAGTCGATGGTGTGCCGGTGGTGGCCGAGCGTGCCGTCGGGGTGCTCCAGGATGAACAGGATCTCGGCCAGGCACGGCTCGTCGAAGCTCTCGGGGAAGGTCCAGACGTAGACGCAGGTGCACCGTACGCCGTCGCGCTCGCGCACCCGGTCGCCGACCACGATCCGCCGGCGCTCGCGATAGAGCAACTCCCAGTTGCGGGAGTCGACGATCAGCGTGCCGGTCGGGGACAGCACCTGCCGCATCCCCGACAGCGCCGCCACCATGGCCTCGCGCGACCCCGTGTGGACGAGGGAGTTGCCCAGGCACAGCACCAGCTCGTACGGCCCGGTCACGGCGGCGGGCAGATCCTCCCACCGGGAGATGCGCAGCTCCACGCCGGCGGGCACGCGGCGGCGCGCCTGCTCGACCATCTGCGGGCTTCCGTCGGTGGCGGTCACCTGGAACCCCGCGTGCGCCAGCGCCATGGCGTCCGCCCCGATGCCGCAGGCGCAGTCGAGCACGGGGGCGCCCGGCGGCAGGGCGTCGACCACGGCTTGGATGAACTCCCGGCGGGAGGGGGACGTGCCGCCGATCACGCCCGGGGGGTTCACGATCTCGTCGGCGCAGAGCCAGTGGTAGTCGACGGCCAGGTCGCGGTAGTAGTCCGACACATGACGAGCCTCGCATGATCACCACATACGGTCCAGCGATTAAAGTGCCGGGCGATGGACACCTTACGAGCTCCCCGCCTGGTGCCCGGCGATCGCGTCCGGTTCGTCTCCCCCGCCTCACCGCCCAACCCCGACCTGGTCGCCGCCGGAGTCGAGCTGCTCACCTCATGGGGCCTGCCGGCCGGGCACGGCGACAATCCGCCGACCATCCCCATCGGCACCGAGGCCACGATCGACACGGCCGCGGGAACCCTCACCGTGCGGGCCGCCGTGAGGTAATCCGCGTCAATCGATGAAGAATCTCTTCGCAAAGATCTCGCCTACGAAGGAAAATGTTGAGACGCTGATCTGCACCAGGTGCCCCCCAGTCCCGAGGAGTGGTTCATGCGCCGCCTACTGGCGATCTCCGCGGTCGCCGCGCTGCCCTTAACTTCTGGCATCGTCCCAGCTCACGCCGAGGATCCCGGTGATCGCCAGCAGGCCTTCGCGGCCGCCGCGCAGGAGTTCGAGGTCCCCGAGAGCGTCCTGCTCGGCGTGTCCTACCTGGAGTCGCGGTGGGAGGCCCATGCCGGGCAGCCGTCCAACGACGCCGGGTTCGGGCCCATGCATCTCACCGACGCCGCCGCGTACGCCGCCTCCAACCATCACAGCGACGGCGAGGAGGACGCCCGGGGCGACGAGAGCCGGCCCCTGCCCGCCCCCGAGCCCCAGCAGTCCTCCGTCGCGATCCCCGCCTCCCTGCGCACCATGGAGAAGGCCGCGCAGCTCACCGGCGAGACCCACGAGCGGCTGCGTACGGACGACACCGCCAACATCCGGGGCGGCGCCGCGCTGCTCGCCGACTACCAGAAGTCGCTCGGCGCGCCGCTGAGCGACAACCCCGGCGAGTGGTACGGCGCCGTCGCCAAGTACTCCGGAGCCCAGGAGGACGGAGCGGCGAAGTTCTTCGCCGACGAGGTGTTCGCGACGATCAAGGACGGCGCGGCCCGCACCACGGACGACGGGCAGCGGGTCACGCTCCCGGCCGTCCCGAACGTGGACAAGATCGAGAAGTGGCTGGAGAAGCTGGGTCTCCGCCCGACCAGGAAGGATGGCGTGGAGTGCCCGGCCTCCGTCTCCTGCGAATGGATCCCCTCCGCGTACCAGGAACTGCCGCCCCCCAAAGACTACGGCCACTACGACCTGGCGAACCGGCCGTTCAGCCAGAAGATCGAGTACATCATCATTCATGACATGGAGGGATATTTCGCCCCCTCCATCCGCATGAACCAGGACCCCACTTACGGCGCCAGCTGGCAGTACTCCGTGCGCTCCAGCGACGGCCACATCGCCCAGCACATCAAGGGCAAGGACGTCGCCTGGCAGGCCGGCAACTGGTACGTCAACGCCAAGTCCATCGGCATCGAGCACGAGGGCTTCCTGGCCGAGGGCAGCACCTGGTACACCGAGGCGATGTACCGCTCGAGCGCCCGCCTGGTGCGCTACCTGGCCTTCAGGTACGGCATCCCGCTCGACCGCGCCCACATCCTGGGCCACGACAACGTCCCCGGCACGCTGCCCACGACCGTGAAGCAGATGCACGAGGACCCGGGCCCGTTCTGGGACTGGGCGCACTACTTCCAGCTGATGGGCGCCCCGCTGCACCGGTTCGGCGGGCCCGATTCAGGCTCGATCATGATCAAGCCGGACTTCGCGACGAACAAGCCGTACTTCTACGGGTGTGACCGCAAGAACCCGCAGAACGCCTGCCCGCCGCTGCCCGCGAGCACGGTCTGGCTGCGCACCGAGCCGAGGGCGGACGCGCCGCTGGTCAAGGACATCGGCAAGCACCCCACGGGCGAGTCCCTCTACAGCGTGTACGACCACAGCGCCCGCGCCACCACCGGCCAGCGCTTCGCTGTGGCCGACCGCCAGGGCGACTGGACGGCCATCTGGTACCTGGGTCAGAAGGCGTGGTTCTTCAACCCGGCGAGCGCGCCGACCGCGGTCCCGTCGGCCGGCCTCGTGGTCACCCCGAAGCCGGGCAAGGCCACCGTCCCCGTGTACGGCAGGGCGTACCCGGAGCAGGAGGCGTACCCGGCGGACATCCCGTACCAGGCGGTGACCCCGCTGCAGTACACGTTCTCGGCAGGCGAGAAGTACACGCTGGCCGGGACGGCGCCCGCGGAGTACTACCGGGCGGTCACCTTCACCATGGACCAGGACCACAAGGTGGTCCGGGGCAAGACGAAGTACCTGCAGATCCAGTTCGGCCACCGCGTGATGTTCGTCAAGGCTGACGACGTGCGGGTGACGTTCTCCGGGTGAACTCCTTGACGGCGCGCCTGGTGCTCGCGAGCGCCTCCTGAGAGGAGTCGTACGTGCGCTGGGCGACGCCGACGAACACGCAGTCGACGACGAGGAGCTGGCTGATCCGGCTGGCCAGGGCGCCGGGACGGAACTCCGTCTCGCGCCCGGCGGAGATCAGCACATGTTCGGCCAGCTCCGCGATGGACGAGCGCGGGTTGTTCGTGATCGCGACCGTGGTGGCCCCGGCCTCCCTGGCCCGGGTCAGCGGCTCGATCACGTCGGGCGTCTCCCCCGACGTGCTGATGCCGATCGCGACGTCGCCCTCCCGCAGCAGCACCGCGCTGGTCAGCGCCAGGTGCGCGTCCTGGAAGGCGTGGCTGGACAGCCCGATGCGCAGCAGCTTCTGCGCGACGTCCTCGGCCACCAGCCCGGAGGCGCCCACGCCGTACGCGTCGATCCGCCGGGCCCCCACGATGGCGTCCACGACCAGGCCCAGCCGCTCGGAGGTCAGCTGGGCCACGGTGTCGTTGATCGCCTCCGACTCGGCCCGCGCGACCTTCTGGATGACCTCCGACAACGGGTCGTCGGGCGCCAGGTCGCCGGGCACCAGCCGGTCGGGCTGCGCGGCGGCAGCGGCTAAGGCCAGCCGGAGCTGCGGGTATCCCGCGAACCCGAGCAGCCTCGCCGTGCGCACGATCGTCGCCTCGCTGGTGCCCGAGGCGGCGGAGAGCTCCGTGATGGTGCTCCTGGCCACCGTCGCGGGGTCCTCCAGGATGAGCCGGGCGACGGTCTGCGCGGCCGGCGTCAGGGACGGCAGCACACCGCGGACCGTGGCCACCAGAGTGTCGGCCCGCAAGCCGTTGCCGCTGTCGTCCACCCCCTGATTATGCCGTCCGTTTAACGCGATATGCCGTTCGCGGGTGCCCCTGATTAACGCAATGTGCCATTTGTCATGCCCACGGGTTCCTCCGGCACGGCGATCAGGCCGAGCTCGGCGGGGGTGGCCACGAGCGGGTGGTACGGCACGACGCGCACGGTGTATCCGAACGCGCCCGTACGGTCGAGCGGCACCGTGCCCGTGTAGTGGGCCCGGCCGTCGTCGCCCGTCGAGGCCACGGTGAGCTTCGCGTACGCCGGGCGCACCAGCTCGTCGTGCGGCCCGACCTTGCCGTAGGCGGCCTCGACCAGCACGTCGTCGGGCTCCAGGTCGCCGAGCGCGATCGTGGCGTGCAGCTCGATGGAGGCGCCCACCTCCGGCGTGTCCCCCACGCCCGTGGCCTCGACGTGCTCGACGCGAAGCCCCGGCCAGGCCCTGGTGACCCGGACCCGCCAGGCCGCGAACGCCTTCGCGGGCGCGTACGAGTCGGCCGACAGCGCGTTGGCCGCGGCGGCGGCCGGGTTGTAGAGGTCGACCACGTAGTCCCGCAGCATGCGCCCGGCCAGCACCTTGTGGCCCAGCGAGGTGAGCGTGTGCTTGACCATCTCCAGCCAGCGCCGCGGCAGCCCGTCCACCGCACGGTCGTAGAACCGGTCGGACACCTCGTGCTCGATCAGGTCGTAGAGGGCGGCGGCCTCCAGCTCGTCGCGCCGGTCGGCGTCCGTCACGCCGTCGGCGGTCGGGATCGCCCAGCCGTTGGTGCCGTCGTACCACTCGTCCCACCAGCCGTCGCGGATCGACAGGTTGAGCCCGCCGTTCAGCGCGGACTTCATCCCCGAGGTGCCGGACGCCTCCAGCGGGCGCAGCGGGTTGTTCAGCCAGACGTCGCAGCCCTGGACCATGAGCTGGCCGAGCGTCATGTCGTAGTCGGGCAGGAAGACGATGCGGTGGCGCACGTTCGCCTGGTCGGCGAACTTGACGATCTGCTGGATCAGCTTCTTCCCGCCCTCGTCGGCGGGGTGCGCCTTGCCGGCGATCACGATCTGGACCGGCTTGTCCGGGTCGAGCAGCAGCTCGGTGAGCCGCCGGGGATCGCGCAGCATCAGCGTGAGCCGCTTGTACGACGGCACCCGCCGGGCGAAGCCGATGGTCAGCACCTCGGGGTCGAGCGCGTCGTCGATCCACCCGAGCTCGGCGTCCGAGGCGCCGCGCTCCCGCCACGACCTGCGCAGGCGCACCCGGGCGCCCTCGACGAGCCGCTGTCGCAGCGTGCCCCTGATCTGCCAGAGGTCGGCGTCGGAGATCTTCTGGATGCCCTCCCAGCCGCGGGCCCGCTCCAGCAGCGAGGGCAGCTCGCGCTCGGCCAGCTCCATGAACTCCCTGCCGACCCAGGTGGGCGCGTGCACGCCGTTGGTGATCGACCCGATCGGCACCTCGTCCACGTCAAATCCGGGCCAAAGATCCTTGAACATCTCCCGGCTGACCTTGCCGTGCAGCACGGAGACGCCGTTGACCCGCTGGGCCAGCCGCATGCCCATGACGGCCATGTTGAACCGGGTGGGATCGGCCTCGGCGCCCAGCGCCAGGATCCGCTCGACGGGCACTGTCGGCCAGGCGTTCGGGCCGCCGAAGTGGCGCTCGATCATGTCCACCGGGAACCTGTCGATACCGGCGGGGACGGGCGTGTGCGTGGTGAACACCGTGCCCGCCCGCACCGCCTCCAGCGCCTCGTCGAACGAGAGCCGCGCCTCGGTGAGCTCGCGGATGCGCTCCAGGCCGAGGAAGCCGGCGTGCCCCTCGTTGGTGTGGAACACCTCGGGATCGGGGTGCCCGGTGATCTTGCAGTACGCCCTGATGGCGCGTACGCCGCCCACGCCCAGCAGCAGCTCCTGCATGAGCCGGTGGTCGGTGCCCCCGCCGTAGAGGCGGTCGGTGACGTCGCGGGCGGCCGTGTCGTTCTCGGCCACGTCGGAGTCGAGCAGCAGCAGCGGCACGCGCCCGACCTGCGCCACCCACACCTGCGCGTGCAGCTCGCGCTCGCCGGGCAGGGCGAGGCGGATCTTGACCGTCTCGCCGGCGGCGTCCTTCAGCAGGCTGAGCGGCAGGCCGCCCGCGTCGAGCGACGGATAGTGCTCCAGCTGCCAGCCCTCCGGCGACAGCGACTGCGTGAAGTAGCCGTGGCGGTAGAGCAGGCCGACCGCGAGGATCGGCACGCCCAGGTCGCTGGCGGCCTTGAGGTGGTCTCCGGCCAGGATGCCGAGGCCGCCCGAGTACTGCGGGAGGGCGGCGGCGATGCCGTATTCGGGGGAGAAGTAGGCGATGGCCCGCGCCCCGTCGGGGAGCGTCTGGTACCAGCGCGGGGAGGTCATGTATTCGCGTAGGTCGTCGGCCGCGTCGGCGAGGCGGCGCAGGAAGCGGCGGTCCGCGGCCAGCTCGCTGAGCCGCGCGGGGGTGACGGCGCCGAGCAGGGCCACGGGGTCGTGCCCGACCTGCTCCCAGAGGGCGGCATCGACCTCCGCGAAGAGGTCCAGCGTCTCCGGGTGCCAGGACCAGCGGAGATTATGGACGAGCTCGCCGAGGGCGGCCAGCTCCGCGGGCAGGACGGTGCGGACGGTAAAACGGCGGATTGCTCTCACGTTTCTGCACCCTACGGGCTAGGAGGGACCTCTCAGTCCTTCACCCCCAAGAAGGCCGTTCAAACCCCTTCCGGGAACAAGCATGAAGACGGACGATTGGGGCAACTTTCCTGAATGTTGGCACTCCCGCGGCCACACTCGGGAGGTCTATCCGCTGCTGTCCACAATTTACATGCAAGGATCGTTCCTACCACGGTGGTTCGCGTCCAGCGGCCCACCGCAGGGACGCGGAGTCTGCACCCACGGAAAGCCTCCGGCGGCACCGAGCGCGCCGTCGCCAACCCTTGAATGCGATGATCGGACGAATTCCCATCACGGACATCTCCCCCGTCGTCGACTGCGGGCAGTGGCCCGCCAAGGCGGTCGCCGGCGAGACCTTCGAGGTCTCGGCGACCGTGTTCAGAGAGGGCCACGATGCCGTGGCCGCGGGCGTGGTGCTCACCTCGCCCGATGGGCAGCGTGCCCGTCTGAGACGGATGCGCGAGCTCGCCCCCGGCACCGACCGCTGGGGCGTGGAGGTCTCCCTCCCCGACGAGGGCGACTGGCTGTTCCGGGTGGAGGCGTGGAGCGACCCGATCGCCACGTGGCTGCACGACGCCGAGATCAAGATCCCGCGCGGCATGGACGTCGATCTGATGTGCGAGGAGGGCGCCCGGCTGTTCGAGCGGGCGGCCAAGGCCGTGCGCACGGCCGACTGCCCCAACGGCCGGCCCAAGAACGGCGCCAACGGCTCCAACGGCGGCTCCAAGGGCGGCTCCAAGGGCAACGGCAACGGCAACGGTGACAGCGCCTGCGGGCACCGCGCCGCCCTGCTGTCGGTCTCCGCCACGCTGCGCGACGAGGAGCTGGACCCCAGGGCCCGGCTGTCGATCGCGCAACTGCCGGAGACGGCCGCGCTGCTGGAGGCGCACCCGTTCCGGGAGCTGGTCACCAGGTCCAAGTCGCACAAGATCAGGGTGGACCGGCGCCGGGCGCTGTACGGCTCCTGGTACGAGTTCTTCCCGAGGTCGGAAGGCGCGGTCGTCAGCGAGCTCGGCGTCTCCAAATCCGGAAATTTCCAGACTGCTGCCAAGCGCCTCCCCGCCATCGCCAAGATGGGCTTCGACGTCGTCTACCTGCCGCCGATCCACCCCATCGGCACGACGTTCCGCAAGGGCCGCAACAACACGCTCAGCCCGGAGCCCGACGAGCCCGGCTCCCCGTGGGCCATCGGCTCCGAGGACGGCGGCCACGACGCCATCCATCCAGATCTGGGGACGTTCGAGGACTTCGACGTGTTCGTCGCCCGCGCCAGGGAGCTGGGGATGGAGATCGCGCTCGACTTCGCGCTCCAGTGCTCGCCCGACCACCCGTGGGTCAAGGAGCACCCCGAGTGGTTCACGATCAGGGCCGACGGCTCCATCGCCTACGCCGAGAACCCGCCGAAGAAGTACCAGGACATCTACCCGATCAACTTCGACAAGGATCCCGAGGGCATCTACGCCGAGGTCAAGCGGGTGCTGATGCGCTGGATGGCGCACGGCGTGCGGATCTTCCGGGTGGACAACCCGCACACCAAGCCGGTCGGGTTCTGGGAGCGGCTGCTGGCCGACGTGCACACCACCGACCCGGACGTGATCTTCCTGTCGGAGGCGTTCACCAGGCCCCCGATGCTGCGGATGCTGGGCAAGGTCGGGTTCCACCAGTCCTACACGTACTTCACCTGGCGCAACACCAAGCCGGAGGTGGAGTCGTACCTCATGGAGCTCTCCCACGAGACTCCCGCCTACGTGCGCCCCAACCTCTTCGTGAACACGCCGGACATCCTGCACGAATACCTGCAGCACGGCGGCGTCCCCGCCTTCAAGATCAGGGCGGTGCTGGCCGCGCTCGGCTCGCCGAGCTGGGGGGTTTACTCCGGATACGAGCTTATAGAGAACGTTCCGGTGCGGCCCGGCAGCGAGGAATACCTCGATAGCGAGAAATATCAGTACAAACCTCGCGATTGGGTTACCGCCGAACGTGAGGGGTGGAGCCTGGCGCCCTTCATCACCCACCTGAATTTGTTCCGAAGAGCGCATCCCGCACTGCAGGAATTGCGTAATCTACGGTTCCACAGGGTCGACCAGCCGGACATCGTCTGCTTCTCGAAGCGGCTTCCCGGCGCCTATGATCCGGCCACTCGCAGGCACGGGCCGGGCGACGTGGTGCTGGCGGTCGTCAACCTGGATCCGCACCATACCCACGAGGCGACCGTAGACCTTGACCTTCCTGCCATCGGACTCGACTGGAACGCCGAGTTCGTCGTGGACGACGAGCTCTCGGGCGAGTCGTACCGCTGGCGCCAGAGCAACTACGTGCGCCTCGACCCCCACATCCAGCCTGCCCATATTCTCACCGTCCGAGCCGCGCCACGGTAAGAACTGAATTCAGCGGGGAGTCTTCAACGTGTGTGAAAGCGCCTCCGTCATGAGCCGCTCCCGGAGTGGCTCATGAGCTCAACCACACCCATTCCCAACACCTTTGACGAAGAAAAGCCGCGCGATCCGTACTGGTACAAACGCGCGGTTTTCTACGAGGTCCTGATCCGGGGTTTCGCCGACTCCAACGGCGACGGCACGGGCGACATCAGAGGGCTCATCGACAAGCTCGACTACCTCCAGTGGCTCGGGGTCGACTGCCTCTGGCTGCTGCCCCTCTACGAGTCGCCGCTGCGTGACGGCGGCTACGACATCGCGGACTTCATGAAGATCCTGCCCGAGTTCGGGGATCTGGGAGACTTCGTGAGGCTCGTGGACGAGGCGCACAAGCGCGGCATGCGCGTCATCGCCGACCTCGTCATGAACCACACCAGCGACGCCCACCCGTGGTTCCAGGCCTCCCGCCACGACCCCGAGGGGCCGTTCGGCGACTTCTACGTGTGGTCCGACACCGACGAGAAGTACCAGGACGCCCGGATCATCTTCATCGACACCGAGACGTCCAACTGGACCTACGACCCGGTGCGCGGCCAGTACTACTGGCACCGCTTCTTCCACCACCAGCCGGACCTCAACTACGAGAACCCGGACGTGCAGGAGGCCATGCTGGAGGTCCTGCGCTTCTGGCTGGACCTGGGCATCGACGGGTTCCGGCTGGACGCGGTGCCGTACCTCTTCGAGGAGGAGGGCACCAACTGCGAGAACCTGCCGAGGACCCACGAGTACCTCAAGCGGGTCAGGGCCGAGGTGGACCGGATCTACCCCGACCGGGTGCTGCTCGCCGAGGCCAACCAGTGGCCGTCGGACGTGGTGGAGTACTTCGGCGACCCGGTGGGCGGCGGGGACGAGTGCCACATGGCCTTCCACTTCCCGCTGATGCCGCGCATCTTCATGGCCGTACGCCGGGAGTCCCGCTACCCCATTTCCGAAATTTTGGCGCAAACGCCGAAAATTCCGGAGCACTGCCAGTGGGGGATCTTCCTCCGTAACCACGACGAGCTCACGCTCGAGATGGTCACGGACGAGGAGCGCGACTACATGTACGCCGAGTACGCCAAGGACCCCCGCATGCGGGCGAACGTCGGCATCCGCCGCCGCCTGGCGCCCCTGCTGGAGAACGACCGCAACCAGATCGAGCTGTTCACCGCGCTGCTCCTGTCGCTGCCCGGCTCCCCCGTGCTCTACTACGGCGACGAGATCGGCATGGGCGACAACATCTGGCTCGGCGACCGCGACGGCGTGCGCACGCCCATGCAGTGGGACCCCGACCGCAACGCCGGCTTCTCCGACTGCGACCCCGGCCGGCTCTACCTGCCGGTCATCATGGACCCGATCTACGGCTACCAGGGCCTCAACGTCGAGGCCCAGCAGCGCAACGCCGGCTCGCTGCTGCACTGGACCAAACGCATGATCGAGATCCGCAAGCGGCACCCGGTGTTCGGGCTGGGCGGTTACGCGGAGCTCAACTCCTCCAACCCCAGCGTGCTGGCGTTCGTCAGGGAGCTGGGGGACGACCGGATGCTCTGTGTGAACAACCTGTCACGCTTCCCCCAGCCGGTCGAGCTTGACCTGCGGAGATTCGTCGGCGTCTCCCCCGTGGAGACGATGGGCGGCGTCCCATTCCCGGCAATTGGCGAACTTCCGTATCTTTTGACGCTTCCTGGGCATGGGTTCTACTGGTTCACACTCCCGCCGGCTATCACCCAGGAGGAGTAGGACGTGCTGAGCGAGCCCCTTGCCGCATGGATCGGTCGTCAGCGTTGGTTCGGCGGCAAGGGGCGGGTGATCGACGAGTTGTCGATCGAATCGGACGTCGAACTGACGTCCGGGCTCAGACATCTGATCGTCGCCGTGTGGCAGGAGGGCTCGCGCGACCGCTACCAGATCCTGCTCGGCGAGCGGACGGAGCTCCCCGACCGCCTGGCGCACGCCCTCATCGGCACCATAGGCGACACCTACCTCTACGACGCCGTCCACGACTCCGAGCGCATGAGCTGGCTCCTCGAAGGCATGGCCCACGACGTGAACGGCAACGGCCTGCGCCTGCGCCACGTGCCGGACGCCACCATCGACACCTCCCAGCGCAGCCTGGCGCTGGGGGCCGAGCAGTCCAACACCTCCCTCGTGTACGGGGACGCGTACATCTGCAAGCTCTTCCGCCGCCTCATCCCCGGCGTCAACCCCGAGCTGGAGATCGTCACGGCGCTGGCGGCCAGGGGCGCGCCGCACGTCGCGCGGCCGTACGGGTGGATCGAGACGGACCTCGACGGCACCGGCACCACGCTCGGCTTCATGCAGGAGTTCCTGTCCAACGCCAACGACGGCTGGGACCTCGCCCTCACCAGCGTCCGCGACCTGTACGCGTCGCTGCCCGAGCTGCCGGCGGCCGAGGCGGGCGGCGACTTCTCGGCCGAGTCGCTGCGGCTCGGCAGCGCCACCGCGCGGGTCCACCACGAGCTGGCCACGGCCTTCCCCACGGACGTCATCGAGTCGCACGAGGTCAAGCGCATGGCCGAGACGTTCCGGCGGAAACTGGGCCGGGCCGCGGCGGAGGTGCCGGAGCTGCGCCGGCATGTGCCCGCCATCGAACACGCCTACCACCAGGTGGAGCTGCTCACCCACGAGGTGCCCGTGCAGCGGGTTCACGGCGACTACCACCTGGGCCAGGTCATGCGCACGCCCACGGACTGGGTGGTGCTGGACTTCGAGGGCGAGCCCGGTCAGCCGCTGGCCGAGCGCAGGGCGCTGTACTCGCCGCTGCGGGACGTGGCGGGGATGCTGCGCTCGTTCGACTACGCGGCCAGGCACCTGCTGGCCGGCCACTCCCAGGCCGAGCGGCTGGAGCCGCGGGCCCAGGAGTGGGCGGACCGCAACCGGGCGGCGTTCCTGGAGGGGTACGCCGAGGGCGGCGGCATCATCTCGCGCGGCGACGCGGCGCTGCTGCGGGCGTTCGAGCTGTCCAAGGCGGTGTACGAGGTCGTCTACGAGGCCCGCAACCGCCCGTCGTGGATCTCGATCCCCCTGGCCGCCTTCCGCCCCCGCTAGAGCTCCTCCACCAGCCCCGACAGCCCCTCGTGGGCGAGCCCCCTGGCCACGCGCCGGTCGATGACGGTTTTAATGGGCAGGAGCAGGTCCGGCTTGACGCCCTGCTCCTCGAAGGCGCGGACGAGGTTCTCCATGCCCGCCCTGTTGATCTCCAGGTTGGACACGTCGGTCCGGTAGTCGCCCGCCTCGATCTCCTCCGCCCAGCGGGGCAGCATCGCGGCCATCGCGTTGAGCCACGGAATCAGCAGTTCCGTGGTGAACTCCATCAACGGGTACTTCGCCGACCTCACCAGGGCGAGGGCCTCCAGGGAGCCGGCCATCTGGCCATACGTGCCGGTCAGCATGGCCAGGTCGAGCAGCGGGGCCATGTCGGGGTCGTCGCCGGTGTAGCGGGCCGCGGCCATGGCCCCGAACGCCTGCTCATAACGCTCGAACGCCGGCTGGGAGCCGCTGTAGAGGATGAGCGCGCCCGGGTGGGCGATCATCTGGGGCACGGCCATGATGCCCCCGTCCAGGTAGTCGCCGCCGCGCTCGCCCACCCAGGCCGCCATCTCGCGGGCCTCGGCGGGGCGGCCGGTGGTGAGGTTGGCGACGACCCGGCCCGCCAGGGGGACGCCCTCGAGCGTCTCCAGGACGGAGGCGTAGTCCAGCAGGCAGACGATCACCAGCGGGCTCGCCTCGACGGCCTGCGCCGGGGTGGCCGCGCAGGTGGCGCCCTTGGCGACGAGAGGGTCGGCCTTGGCCGGCGTACGGTTCCACACGGTGACGTGGTGACCCGCCTCGATGAGGCTCGCCGCGAGCGCGGTGCCCATGAGGCCGAGGCCGAGCACGGAGATATTTTCCGACATTTCAGTGTTCTCTCTGAGTAGGAGTGATGCGTACACCCTCCAGGTGCACGGTTATGGTCTGGTTTGGAGTGGGTTATGGGGGTGGGATGCGGTTCGGGGTGCTGGGCCCGCTCGCGGTGTGGACCGCGGACGGGGAGCCGGTCAAGGTGCCGGAGGTCAAGGTCCGGGCGCTCCTCGCCGACCTGCTGATCCACGCCGGCCGTCCCGTCTCCGCGGACCGGCTGATCGAGGACCTCTGGGGCGACCGTCCCCCGGCGAACGCGTCCGGCGCCCTGCGGGTGAAGGTGTCGCAGCTGCGCCGGGCGATCGGCGGGCTGGTCGCGTACCGGGCGCCCGGGTACGTGCTGCACGTGGAGCCGTCCTCCGTGGACGCGGGGCTGTTCGAGACGCTGATCGGGCGCGCGCAGCGGGCCTCCGGCCCGCAGGAGCGGGCCGCGCTGCTGCGCGAGGCGCTCGGGCTGTGGCGCGGAGACGCCTACGCCGAGTTCGCCGACGAGCCGTTCGCCCTGGCGGCCGTGGCGCGGCTGGGCGAGCAGCGGCTGGCGGCCCTGGAGGAGCTGGCCGAGGCACGGCTCGGGCTCGGCGAGCACGTCCTGCTCGCGGCCGAGCTGGCCTCCCTGGTGGCCGAGCATCCGCTGCGCGAACGGCTGCGCGCCGCGCACGTACGGGCCCTCTACCTGGCCGGGCGGCAGAGCGAGGCACTGACCGGCTACGAGGAGCTGCGGCGGCGCCTGTCGGAGGAGCTGGGCCTGGACCCCGGGCCGGAGCTGGCGGCCCTGCACCAGGCGATCCTGCGGCAGGACCCGTCCCTGGGCCCGGTCGCGCGCCCCCGAGGCAACCTGCCCGCGCCCTTGACGAGCCTGGTGGGCCGGGACGAGGCGGTGGCCGAGGTCCGCTCGCTCCTGCGGGCCGGCCGCCTGGTGACGCTCACCGGCCCCGGCGGCGTCGGCAAGACCCGCCTGGCCCTGGCCGCCGCCTCGGGCACGGGCGGGGACGGGTGGCTGGTCGAGCTCGCCGCGCTACGACCCCGTCCGGCGCAGGTCGAGGCGGCGCAGGTCGAGGCGGCGCAGGTCGAGGCGGCGCAGGTCGAGGCGGCGCAGGTCGCGGAGGTCGAGGTGGCCGAGGCGATCGCGGCGGTGCTCGGCCTGCGCGACGACGCGGCCGGGCCGGGCGCTCCGCAGGAGGGCGCGGTCGAGCGGATCGCGGGCGCGCTGGCGGGCCGGGAGACGCTGCTCGTGCTGGACAACTGCGAGCACGTCGTCGAGCAGGTCGCCGCGCTGGCCGGGCGGTTGCTCCGGGCCGCGCCCGGGTTGCGGATCCTGGCCACCAGCCAGGAGTCGCTGCGGATCGAGGGCGAGGTCCTGTGGAGCGTGCCGCCGCTGACGCGCGAGGCGGCGGTGGAGCTGTTCGCGGCGCGGGCCGGCGTGGAGCCCGACGCGGACGTGGCGGAGATCTGCGACCGCCTGGACGGCCTGCCGCTTGCGCTGGAGCTGGCCGCGTCCCGGATGCGGGCACTGACCCCGCGCCAGCTCGCCGACCGGCTGGACGACCGGTTCAGGCTGCTCGCGTCGGGTCTGCGCGGCGCTCCGGCCAGGCAGCGGACGCTGCGGGCGATGATCGACTGGAGCTGGGAGCTGCTGACCGGCCCCGAGCGCGTCGTGCTCCGGCGGCTGGCCGTGCACGCCGACGGCAGCACGCTGGAGGCCGCCGAGGAGGTGTCCGCCGACCCCGGCGTGGACGTCCTCGACGTGCTGGCCAGGCTGGTGGACCGCTCGCTGGTCGTCCGGGTGCGGGCGCCCGGGGCCGAGCCGCGGTACCGGCTGCTGGAGTCGGTCGCGGCCTACTGCCTGGAACGGCTGGCGGAGGCCGGCGAGCTGGACGAGGTACGGCTCAGGCACGCCGCCTACTACACGGCGCTCGCCGAGCGGGCGGAGCCGTACCTGCGCGGGCACGGGCAGCGGGACGCGCTCGCGCTGCTCGACGCCGAGAGCGCCAACCTGCGGGCGGCGCTGGAGACGGCGGTGCGGCTGGCCCGGCCCGGCACGGCGGTGCGGCTGGTGAACGCCATGGCCTGGTACTGGGTGCTGCGCGGCAGGCTCGGCGAGGGACAGCGGGCGCTGGAGGCCGCGCTGTCCGTCCCGGACGCGGCAGGATCCGGAGCCGCGCAGGCGAGGGTGTGGCTGGCCGGGCTCCGGATGCTGGCGGGGCGGCTGCGGCCGCCGGACCCCGAGGTGTTCGAGGCCATCGAGGGGCCGGCGGCGCGGGCCAGGGCGCGGTGGTTCATCGGGTACGCCATGTTCGGCTACGACGACCTGTCGGCCAGCGGGGCCCTGGTCGAGCAGGCGCTGGAGACGTTCCAGGAGCTGGGCGACAAGTGGGGCACGGGCGCGGCGCTGAACGTGCTGGCCCGCTACGCCGCCACCCGCGGTGACCTGGCGGCGCTGCGGCGGGACGGCGAGCGGGGGCTGGCGCTGTTCAGGGAGCTCGGCGACCGGTGGGGCGAGCTGCGGGCCGCCGAGAACCTCGGCACGCTCGCCGAGATCACCGGCGACTACGAGCGGGCCGCCGAGCTGCGCGCGGACGGCCTGCGGATGGCGGAGGAGCTGGGGCTGTGGAGCTCGGTGCCCGACGCGCTGTCCCGGTTGGGGAGGATCGCCCTGCTGACGGGCGACCACGCGCGGGCCGACGACTATCACGAGCGGGCCAGGCGGCTGGCCGTTGAGCAGTCGAACCGTCCGGCAGAGGAGTTCGCGGAGCTGGGCCTGGCGCTCGCGGCGCGGCGGCAGGGCCGCCTCGACGAGGCCGAGCGGCGGCTGCGGACCTGGCTGGGGTGGGTCAGGGACGTGGCCGGCGAGCCGGGGGCGGCGCTGATCCTGGCCGAACTGGGGTTCGCGGCCGAGCAGCGGGGCGACGCGGCCGCCGCGCTCGAGCTGCAGCTGGAGGGGCTCAGAGCGGCCCGCAGGGTCGGCGATCCGAGGGCCACCGCGCTCGCGCTGGAAGGATTGGCGGGCGCGCGGGCCCTGGGCGGACGCCACGAGGAGGCGGCGCTGCTGCTGGGCCGGGCGGCGGCGCTGCGGGCGGCCGCGGGCGCGCCGCTCCCCGCCGGGGAACGGGGCGACGTCGACCGGATCACCGCCGCGGTGCGGGCGGTCCTGGGGCAGGAGGCGCTCGATGCGGCTCTGGCACGCGGCGCGGCGGCGGAGCCGGAGAGGATGGATCCAAGCCTGGTGTAAGGCAGGTTAAACCCAGGATTTCGCACTTTCGGTGATTGTCCCGGTGAAAGCGGGCAGTGCCTGGGGTGGACGGTCATCATAGGGCAAGGTTGGGAGCATGCCGATGAGGACAGAGCTCGACCGCCTCGCGGGTGGGGCACACCACGATCCGCACTCCGTGCTGGGAGCGCATCCCGTGTCCGGCGGGGTGGTCTTCCGCGCCCTGCGCCCGCTGGCCGAGCGGGTGCGGGTGGTGCTGGACGACGGTACGGCCCACGACATGAAACACCAGGCCCACGGGGTGTTCGAGGTCACCGTCCCGGGCCTGGACAAGGTGCCCGGCTACACGCTGAGCGTCAAGTACGCCGACCACGACCCGTACGAGGTCCGCGATCCGTACCGGCACTGGCCCACGCTCGGTGAAGTGGACCTGCACCTCATCGGCGAGGGGCGGCACGAGCGGCTGTGGGAGGCGCTCGGTGCCCGCGTGATGGAGCACGAGGACGTCGAGGGCACGGCGTTCGCCGTCTGGGCGCCCAACGCGCGCGGCATCCGGGTCGTCGGCGACTTCAACCACTGGGACGGCACCGCCTACCCGATGCGGTCGCTGGGCCGCTCCGGGGTGTGGGAGCTGTTCGTCCCGGACGTCGGCGCGGGCGAGCGGTACAAGTTCCAGATCCTGGGCGCCGACGGCGTGTGGCGGGACAAGGCCGACCCGATGGCCAGGCGCACCGAGGTGCCGCCGATGACCGCCTCCGTGGTCGACAAGTCCACCTACGCCTGGGCGGACGACCAGTGGGTGGCGGAGCGGGCCGAGAGCCGTCCGCTGGCCGGGCCGATGAGCATCTACGAAGTGCATTTGGGGTCCTGGCGGCCGGGCCTGTCGTACGTGGAGCTGGCCGAGCAGCTGTCCGCGTACGTGGTCGACATGGGGTTCACCCACGTGGAGCTGCTGCCGGTGGCCGAGCACCCGTTCGGCGGGTCGTGGGGCTACCAGGTGACGTCCTACTACGCGCCGACGGCCAGGTTCGGCACGCCCGACGAGTTCCGCCACTTCGTGGACCTGATGCACCAGCGCGGCGTCGGCGTGCTGCTGGACTGGGTGCCGGCGCACTTCCCGATGGACGACTGGGCGCTGGCGCGCTTCGACGGCACCCCACTCTACGAGCACGCCGACCCGGCCAGGGGCGAGCACCCCGACTGGGGCACGTACGTGTTCGACTTCGGCCGCAGGGAGGTGCGCAACTTCCTGGTGGCCAACGCGCTCTACTGGCTCAAGGAGTTCCACATCGACGGGCTGCGGGTGGACGCGGTGGCGTCGATGCTCTACCTCGACTACTCGCGGCGCGAGGGCGAGTGGACGCCCAACGTCTACGGCGGCAGGGAGAACCTCGACGCGGTCGAGTTCCTCAAGGAGATGAACTCCGTCGCCTACCGGGAGGCTCCCGGCATCTCGACCGTCGCCGAGGAGTCGACGGCCTGGCCGGGGGTCTCGCGGCCGGTGCACCTGGGCGGGCTCGGGTTCGGGTTCAAGTGGAACATGGGGTGGATGCACGACACGCTCGAATATCTGCGCCACGAGCCGATCTTCCGCCAGTACCACCACCACCAGATGACGTTCTCGCTGCTGTACGCCTACTCCGAGAACTACGTGCTGCCGCTGTCCCACGACGAGGTCGTGCACGGCAAGGGGTCGCTGCTCGGCAAGATGCCCGGGGACGAGTGGCAGCGGTTCGCGCAGCTGCGGGCGCTGCTCGCGTTCATGTGGGCGCATCCGGGCAAGCAGCTGCTGTTCATGGGCGGCGAGTTCGGCCAGGGCTCGGAGTGGTCGGAGGAGCGCGGGCTCGACTGGTGGGTGCTGGAGTTCGACGGGCACCAGGGCGTGCAGCGGCTGGTCCGCGACCTGAACCGGATCTACAAGGAGACCCCGGCGCTGTGGGAGCTGGACGCCCAGCCCGAGGGGTTCCGGTGGATCGACGCCGACGACGCCTCCGGTAACACGTTCTCGTTCGTCCGCTACGCCGACGACGGGTCCGCGCTGGCGTGCGTGGTCAACTTCAGCGGCGCGCCGCACGAGAGCTACCGGCTCGGCCTCCCCTACTCCGGCCAGTGGTCGGAGATCGTCAACACCGACGCCTACGACTACTGGGGCAGCGGCGTGGGCAACATGGGCGTGGTCGAGGCCGACGACGAGCCGTGGCACGGCCTGCCGTACTCGACCACGCTGAGGGTGCCGCCGCTCGGCGCGGTGTGGCTCACCCACGAGGGGGAAACGCTGAACGTTTGAGGGAACGGTTGAGGCAGCGCCCGCTGAAAGTTCGGTGAGAAACCGGGCCAGAGACCTGTCTCTGTCCGAAAAATCACCCTAAACTCCGAGATCATCCCCCTCTCGGAGGACGCGTGCGACTTCGCCCCCTGATCGTGAGCTCGATCGCGCTGGCCCTGCTGCCGTTCTCGGCGCCGGCCTACGCGGAGGATCCCACTCCCAGCCCGAGCGTCGTGGAAGAGACGACCTCCACCCCCAGCGAGCCCCCCGCCAAGGTGGAGGAGGGCTTAGGCGTCGACGGTGGCTCCGTGCGGGCCATCGTCGAGCTGGCCGACCCGGCGCAGAACGCGCCCGTCGCGAGCCAGGCCGCCGCCGAGAGCGTGGACGTGGTGATGCAGCCGCAGAGCCAGTCGTTCATGGTCGTGGAGGGGACCGCGGAGGAGCTGGCCAAGCTGGCCGAGGACCCGCGGGTCACGTCCATCCACCGGGACAGGACGTACGAGCCGGTGGACGTGAGCCCCAACCTCAAGCTGATCGGGGCCGACCAGGCGCACGCCAAGAACTACACCGGCTCCGGGCAGGCGGTGGCCGTGCTGGACACCGGCATCGACCGCGACCACCCGTGGTTCGGGAACAGGGTCGTGGCCGAGGCCTGCTTCTCCGCCGTGGAGGACGGCGTCGAGTCGCTCTGCCCGAACGGGCAGACCTCGCAGACCGGGGCGGGCGCGGCGGACGCCACGACGGCCAAGTGCCTGGCCGGCGGCGCGAACCTGTGCGAGCACGGCAGCCACGTCGCGGGCATCGCGGCCGGCACCGGCGGCGTCGCGCCGGGGGCGAACATCGTGGCGGTGCAGGTGTTCAGCCGGGTCAACGATGAGGACATCTGCGGCGAGCCCTCGTGCCTGCTGGCGTTCGAGTCGTCGCTGCGGCAGGCCATGGACTACGTGGCCGGCCTGACCGAGCCGATCGCCGCCGTGAACCTCAGCCTCGGCGGCGAGCTGTCCGAGGCCGACTGCGACTCCAGCGAGGAGGGAACGATCTTCAAACCGAAGATCGACGCCCTGCTGGCCAAGGGCATCGCGACCGTGGTGGCCGCGGGCAACGAGTCGTTCGAGGGGGCGTCGTACCCGGCCTGCATCTCCTCGGCGGTGGCCGTCGGGGCCAACGACAACAACGACGTCATCGCGGACTTCTCCAACCGCGGGGCCATCGTGGACCTGTTCGCGCCGGGCGTGGACATCGAGTCGTCCGTGCCCGACAACCGGACGACCGTCTTCAGCGGCACCTCCATGGCGACCCCGCACGTCGCCGGCGCGCTGGCGCTGATGAAGCAGGCCTCGCCTCAGACGCCGATGGCCGACCTGATCAACACGCTGAAGACCACCGGCAGGCCGTACTCGTACGAGGCCAACGGCCAGCAGGTCAGCACGCCGCGCCTGGACCTGGCAGCGGCCCTGGCCGGCGCCTCGCCGCAGCCGACCATCTCGCAGACGCCGGGCGTGCCGACCGAGGACCCCGCCCCCGAGCCCGACCCGTCGGACAGCAGCGGCCCCAGCCCCGAGCCCGAGGTCCCGGCCGACCCCACCCCCCAGCCCTCGACCTCCACCTCGCCGGTCCCGCTGCCCACGGTCACCGTCACGGTGACGATCACGCCGACCCCGAAGACCACCGCGCAGGTCTGCACGCGCGGCACGAACGCCGCCAAGCTGTCGGCCAAGCAGTGGGCCGTGGAGATCCACCGCAGCAGCGGCACGATCCCGGACGCCACGCTCACCTGCTACCTCAAGCTGATCGGCAAGTCGAGCAAGGTGTTCCCCGAGGTCACGAAGGCGTCCTCGCTCGGCAAGGCGTACCGGGTGCTGAAGAACACCAAGGCCAGCAAGGCGAAGCTGGACAGCGCGCTGCTCACGTCCTGGCTGAACTGGGCGCACGGCACGAACGGCACCAAGAAGCTGACCACCGCCGAGAAGGTGCGGCTGAACGGCAAGTCGACCGCGGCGGCACTGCGGAAGGCGGCGAAAACCGTCAAATAGCCAGCGCTAGGCGGCTAGGGCCGCAGGAAGGCAAAAAAGCCTCCAACGTTTCTCTGGGCTACATAGACCACCGACATCACAGTTGTCGCAGGTGGGGATGTATGCGGCTGTAAGCGAGCCAGGAGCTCTCGGAGGAACAAGTGAGGCTACGAACTCTGTTGGCCGGCGCCGCGGCGCTGGCCGCAACAGTCGCAGGGCTCTGTACGGCCCCGGCGCTCCACGCCGACTCGGGCGATCCGGTCATCAGCCCGTCGCTGGCCGCGGAGGTCGAGGCGAAGTCCAGGGTGCGCTCCATCATCCAGCTCAAGCCCGGGCAGAGCGTCGAGGCGGTCGCCCGCGACCTCGAGAAGGCGTCCGACGGCAGCCGGGTCCTGGAGTCCGCGCAGTCCCCGCACTTCTTCGTGGCCGAGGTGGACGGCCCCACGCTGGCCAAGCTCAAGAAGGACAACCGCGTCCAGTCCGTCTACAAGGACGAGCTGCGCATGCCCACCCTTGACGTCAGCACCGCCCTCATCCGCTCGAACCGGGCGAACCAGGCGGGCTGGACCGGCCGGGGCACCACCGTCGCCGTCCTGGACACGGGCATCGACCGGGACCACCCGTTCTTCACCGGCCGGATCGTGGACGAGGCGTGCTTCTCCTCCTCCGACGCCAGCGACGGCACCGTCTCGCTCTGCCCGAACAACCAGCCCAGCCAGACCGGCCCCGGCGCGGCGGACGCCGAGACCGCCCAGTGCGTCATCAGGGGAGCGAACGCCTGCTACCACGGCACGCACGTGGCCGGCATCGCGGCCGGCCGGCTGGCCACGGGGGCGCCCTCCAACGGCGTCGCCCCCGAGGCCGGCATCCTGCCGATCCAGGTCTTCAGCCGGGTGGACAACCCGATGACCTGCCTGATCGGCGGCGTCTCCGCACCGTGCTTCCTCAGCTACACCTCCGACGAGAAGCTGGCGCTCGAATACGTCGCGCGGGTGGCCAAGACCCACAACATCGCCTCGGTGAACATGAGCTTCGGCGGGGGCGGCCCGTACGCCCAGGCCTGTGACACGGACGCGTCCGCCGCCGCGGTCAAGCCCGAGTTCGACACGCTGGTGGGCCTGGGCGTGGCCCCCGTGGTGGCGGCGGGCAACAACGGCTTCCCGAACGGCGTCTCCACCCCCGCGTGCATCTCCACCGCCGTCACGGTGGGCGCCACCGACGACGCCGACGCGGTGGCCGCCTTCAGCAACCGGGGGACGCTGCTCGACCTGTTCGCGCCGGGGGTGAACATCAACTCCTCCGTGCCGAACAACACGTACGCGGAGAAGAGCGGGACGTCGATGGCCGCCCCGCACGTGGCGGGGATGTTCGCGCTGATGAAGCAGGCGTACCCGGCCTTCACGGTCGCGCAGAGCCTGCAGCGGCTGCAGCAGACGGGCACGCCCATCCGTTACGACGCGGCGGGCACCTCAGTGACCACCACGCGGATCGACGCCGAGCGCGCCACCGCGGGCGCCCGCGCCTGATTCGGCGCGGGGAAGGCCGGACGGCGGGGTCCGGCTGCGAGGGCCGGACGGCGGGGGCCGGCCACAAGGGCCGGATCGGCGGGATCCGGCCCTTTTCACTGCCTGATTGCCCATCTGGGTGGTCAGCCTGCTGGACCCCGCCCCGAGCACAAAGGTCTTCACAGGGAGGCGCTTCGCGCTCGGGGCTCAGGCGTTTCTTCTTGAGGCGCCTGGCGGCGCAACCCCCGCGCCTTCGGCGCCATCGCCCACCCGTGACCCGGTTACCGGCCTGGCCTGCTGGAGCCCACCCCGAAACCCCCGCTCGCTCCGCTCGCCAAACGCCCCCGCCCCGTTGACCGTCGAAGCGGTGGGCCGACTGATGCCCACCCCGGACCGGGATGCCTTTCGGGCCATCCATTGGCCGCCAGGCGCAATTGTTGGCCAGACTCGGTCAAGCGACCCGTACCGAGTGAGGCCCAACGCTGATTGTCACGTCGACGTGACCGCCGAGAGCAGCTGCGTAGGCACGGATGGTCTCGAGCTCCATCGAGTCCAGATCGCCGTTCTCGATCTGAGAGACCCGCGCCTGAGAGATCCCGAGGGCGGCCGCGACCTCGGATTGCGTCTTGCCGACGGACTTGCGCAGTTCTTTCAGGTGGTGGCCGGCGACGTACGCGTCCAGCTGCGCATCGGCGGCGGCCTGACGCTGCGGATCGGCCAACTCTGGGTACAACCGGTGCGCTTCCGCCTTGACCTCACGCCAATTACGTCCAGGGCTCATCGCTTGCCCTCCCTCTTCGTCTCAGCCGCCTTCGCTGCGCGATAGTCGGCATAGCGTGTCTTGGCCAGAGAAATCGCGGGGGCGCATCAACGAGTCCCGTTTTCCATGGCGCCCGCCAGAACGGCGATCGATCGCTCAGCCCGCGCCAGCCTCATCCCAGAACGGCGAGACGAATGCGCCGTCGCGACGCGTCACGATCTTCCCATCAAGGACGTTCAGCAACTCCGGCTCATCGTCCTCGTACCAGCGCTGATACCCGAAGAAGGACCCGTTCTTGTGGAGCCGGGCGGCCAACCAGTCCATCAGCTCGGCCACCTCGGCATGCCCGTCGGGGTGGATCTCCCAGCGGCAGGTCAGCGCCCACCGTTCGTCGCCGTGATCATCCGCGCGCACCAGGATCGAGCAGCCTGCGCCCGGAATCTTCGAGGCCGCGTACGGCGAACCATCGCTCCACGCCGGTTGCGGAAACTCCTTGATCACCCAGTCGCCGTTCTCGTCCCGCACCGGCTCCTGCTCCTCGTCCAGCAACTCGAGAACGTCGTTGACGATGATCGTCTGTTCGGTGATGTGCTCGGGCCGCGAGCCGAGGCCCACCTGCCAGCGCAACTCGGCGAGTTCGGTCTCGGACAGGTCGCCACGCAGGTCCATCGCGACCACGAGTTCGTGAATGTCAGCCACGGCAGCACCGTATCGACAGGGGCCGACACCGGGCGGCCGTACCAGAATGGCGATTCCGCTCGGCAGGAACTGCGACACGATTGACGGGAAGCATGATGGGCCCACTACGGTGCTGCGGATCTCCACCATTCGGCGGGACGTATCCCTCCGCGACGCTCCGTTAATTGGCGTGAGTTCCGGGAACCGGCCTGGGACCATGGCAGCCGTGAAACGAGTCGTGATCCTGGGGCGTGGCGGTTCGGGCAAATCGACCCTCGCGGCCCGGCTGGGCGCGATCACCGGACTCCCCGTCATCGAGCTGGACAAGCACTTCTGGCGACCAGGTCTTGAAGCGACGTCTCCCGATCAGTGGGCCGCCGTCCAAGGCGAACTCGTCCGGGCCGAGGCCTGGATCATGGACGGCGACCTCGGTCCCTACGACGTCCCGGACGTCCGCCTCCAACACGCGGACACCGTCATCCTGCTGGACTTCTCGTTCTGGCGCTGCGCCTGGCGGGCGATCCGGCGCTCTCGGGAACGCGCCGATTTCTGGTTGTGGGTATGGGCCTGGCGACGCCGGAGCCGGCCGCTTCTCCTGTCGGCGATCGCGACCCACGCCGGTGATGCGAAGCTGCACGTGATCCGGAACCCGCACGCGCTGAGACGCTTCATTGCCCAGGTCACGACCGGCAAGACCGCGGGCCAACCGTAACCGACCCGGCGGGGCGTCATCCCTTCATCCCGGGGAGGCACGGCCCCGAGCGGAGAACGCCCCGGCCGGCGGCTTCACCAGGTCTTGCCGGCCTGCTCCCGCGTCGCACGGTTGATCCGGTTGAAGAAGTTCGTCAGCGCGATGTTCAGCACGATCGCGGACATCTGCTTCTCGTCGAAGTGGGCGGCGGCGGCGTCCCAGATCTCGTCGGTGACGCCCTGCGCGCCGTCCTGGATCCGGGTGGCGGCCTCGGTCAGCGCGAGCGCCGCCCGCTCCGCCTCGGTGAAGAAGGGCGTCTCGCGCCAGGTGACCACGTTGTGCAGCCGCTCGTCGGTCTCTCCGTGCTTCTTGGCCGAGGCGACCCCGGCGAAGACGCACGGGCTGCAGCCGTTGATCTGGCTGGCGCGCAGGTGTACGAGCTCCAGCACGAGCGGGTCGACGCCACCGGCGTGAACAGCCTTGTTGAGATGCTGGACTGCGGTGATCACGTCAAAGTTCGCGGGGCCCTGAGTGCGTGCTTCCATCGCTCTTGCTCCTTCATCGGTTACGTGTGCCCGTCCGGGCTCGTCATCCCCATGACGGAGCCGATCCGAGGAAGGTAACAACATGTCCGAGACCAGCCCGAGGGACCCGATGGCCGAGGCGTTCGAGGCCCAGCGCGATCGGCTGCGCGCGGTCGCCTACCGCATGCTCGGGTCGCACGCCGACGCCGAGGACGCCGTCCAGGAGGCCTGGCTGCGGCTGTCCCGCCAGGACACGGCGACCATCCACAACCTCGCCGGCTGGCTGACCACGGTGGTCGGCCGGATCAGTCTCGACGTGCTGCGATCGCGCCAGTCCCACCCCGAGGCGTCCTACGACGCGCAGCTGCCCGAGTTCGTCGTGACGGTCGACGACGGCCCGGCGCCGGAGGACGATGTGGCGCTCGCCGACTCGGTCGGGCTCGCGCTCCTGGTCGTCCTGGAGTCGCTCGGGCCGAGCGAACGGCTGGCGTTCGTGCTGCACGACCTGTTCGCGGTGCCGTTCGAGGAGATCGGCCGGATCCTCGGCAAGTCCGCCGACGCCACCAAGATGCTCGCCAGCCGCGCCCGCAGGAAGGTCCGGGCGACCGACCGGCCGGCGGTCGTCGGACGGGAGCAGCGCGAGGTGGTCCAGGCGTTCCTGACGGCGGCTCGCAGCGGCGACTTCGACGGGCTGCTGCGCGTGCTCGACCCCGAGGTGAGGCTGACCGTGGACACGCCCCATGGCGAGATCGTCGTCCTCGGCGCCACCAAGGTCGCCGCCGGCGCGCAGTGGTCCGCCGGCGCGGCCGTGCGGGGGCAAGCGGTGCTCGTCAACGGCCTTCCCGGGATCGTGGCCTGGCGCGCGGACGGCTCCCCGCTCTCGGTCGTCGCCTTCACCGTCGTCGAGGGGCGGATCGCCGGGATCGCGATCGTGACCGACCCTGCCAGGCTCGCTTCGATGGGCCTGCCCGATCCGGAGTGAGTCACCGCCCGAGCCGCCCCGATGACGGCCCGGGCGCATTCGCTCTGCGTCCGAGGCCGCCCCGGAAGTCGCTGGCCCGCCGGACGGCCCGGTCGATAGAGTCCACGGGTGCGTTGATCTTCCGGGCGGCGGCCACGTGCCGCCGCGGACGGCGCGGGCGACCCCGGCAGTCGGGGCCGCCCCGGCAGGCATTCCCCCGTCACCACGCCACCGGAGATCACCGTGCCCGCTCAGCAGCCTCTCACCTACCGCGCGTTCGTCGAGCTCGCCACCGCCGACCCCGCCGTCGTCGGGCTCGTCCTCAAGGGTTCCCACGCCCACGACGGCATGATCACCGAGCATTCCGACCACGACCTGTACGTCGTCCTCGCCGACGGCGCGGCAACGGATCTCACCCGGTTCGCCGGTCACCGCAGCCCCGAACTCGACCTGGTCATCATCACCCTGGCCGAGTTCCGTACGGCTGGGATGCCCGGCTTCGAGCGATACGCGCTCGCCCGCGCCCGGATCGTGCTCGACCGGCTCGACGGAGGCATCGGCCGCATCCTGGCCGCCAAGGCACGGCTCGACGCCGGCGAGGCGTTCCGGGACTGCGGTGAGTGGCTCGACGCCTACGCCAACTCCCTCTACCGCTCCGTCAAGAACGACCGTGACGGGCATGCGCTCGCCGCCCGCCTCGACGCCGCCGACAGCGTCCGGTTCCTGCTGGAGCTGCTGTTCGCTCTCGACCGCCGTCCCCGCCCGTACAACAAGTACCTGGAATGGGAGCTCGCCCGATACCCGCTGCCGGGCTGGGACACCGGCATGCTGCTGGACGCCGTCCGCCGCATCTCGGGAACGGGCGACGTACCCCTGCAACGGCGCCTCTTCGCCCAGGTCGAGGCGGCGGTCCGGCGTGCCGGGCACGGCGCGGTGCTGGACGCGTGGGGTGAGGACCTCGACCTGATGCGACCGCGGGAGGACCGGTCCTAGCCCACGGACTTGACCTCCGGGTAGCGCGACGCCGGGTCGTTCAGGAGGGGTTGCGGCTTCCCGCGCAGGTGGAGGTCGTAGAAGGCCGCGACGATCCGGCGCGTGATCTCCAGGGAGCGGGTGGCGGGCAGGTCGGCGCCGTCGTCGATGCCGAGTTGCTCGGAGAGCACGGAGATGTCGGTGAAGGAGGCGTGTTCGGTACCCGTCACCACGAACCAGCGCTTCCAGCCGGTGAGGTTCGGCCAGGACTGATCCCAGGTGGGGTCCTTGCCCGGGCTGTGCTTGGCCTCCGAGCCGAGGAGCAGGTACGGCTTGGCCAGCCCGCCGCTGGGGACGGGGACGACGGCGGTGCCGTCGATGTTCATCCCGGCGCGCAGCCGGGAGTCCTTCAGCAGGGCGGCCACGGAGCTCGCGCCGCCCACGGAGTGGCCGCCCATGGCGATCCTGGATCGGTCGATCAGCTTGGGGTATCTGGCCAGCACCGAGTCAAGGACGAAGGTGACATCGGCCGCCCGGATCTGCCCGACCTTGGCGAAGAATGCCGGATTCTTCGGCTCGACCTCGCAGGCGACGCATTCGGCGACCCTCCCGTCGGGGAAGCTCGTGGCGACGTTCTCGTACGTGTGCCCGATGACGGCCACCGCGTAGCCCCGGCTGGCCAGGTCCTCGGCCAGGCCGGTCAGCGAGTAGCGGGGCTTGGTGAAGCCCGGGGAGAGGACCACGAGGGGCAGCCGGCCCTTGGCCGGCCTGGCGTCCTTGACGGCGTCGATCCGCGTCTTGCTGAGCAGATCACCCGGTACGCCGGAAGCGCCCGCCTCCTTCAACGTGAGCTCGGACTCCTTGACCGTCATGTACGGCGCCCGCGCCCCGCCGGCCTTCGCCGCCGGATACCAGAGCGAGACCATGAGCTCGCGCGCCTTCACGCTGGGCACCCAGGGGTCGGGGCGGGAGGTGTCCTTGAGGTGGAGGGAGGTCATGCCGACCGGCAGCTTGCCTGTCGGCTTGGGGATGCGCAGAGCGGAGGCGGGCACGCGGTTCCCGTCCGCGGCCTCCGAGGTGGACGTCCAGGAGGCGGGCACGTGGTTCCCGACCGCGGCCTGCGAGGTGGAGGCCCAGGAGGCGGCGGCCGGCAGGGCGAGGAGTACGGCGAGGGCAAGCCGCCCGATTCGGTGACTCATGGGCCCCGACGCTAGGGCCGGGCGATCTCCGTCCGCGTCGGCCGTGACGACGACATCGGCGGCGGGGTCGTCCTTGAGATGTACTCCGCTCCGCCGATGCCCCCATACGCCACGAACAGGACAATGTGCGAGTGTCACTGATCAGAAGGCGATGGCGGGACCTGCTCCGTGCGGAGCACAGGCCCTCGCGTCGCGCGCTCGCGTTCGACGTCCTCCTCGCGGTCGCCTTGACCGTGCTGGCGGTGGTGGCGGCGGCCCCCGCCGTGGACGCCGTCCACAGCGTCGACCCCCTGCGGCTGCCTCCCCCGCCCCGGCCCGTCCTGCCCACCCACGGTGACGCGGTCGATCCGGGCCTGCTCTTCGCGGTGGCGATGACGGCGTTGCCGCTGGCCGTACGGCGGCTGTACCCGCTGACCGCCTTCTGGGTGGTGCTGCTCGCCGCCCTGTCCACCGATGACGAGGCGACCTGGGTCACCGTGGCGACCTGCGCCATCGCCGCCTATGGAGCGGTCGCCTACAGCCGCAACCGGCTGGTGGCGCTGGGCGGCCTGGTGCTGGCCACCGTGCTGGCGGGCATGGCCTTCAGTGATGCCGTGGCGGGGTTGCCGAGCTGGCTCGGGCCGTTCGTGGTGCTGCTGAGCGCTGGGGTCATGGCGAGCTTCGTCCGGTTGTGGCGGCAGCAGCTCGCCGAGCGGGACGAGAAGCTCCGCCGGGCCGTACAGGTGGAGCGCTCGCGCATCGCCGGCGAGCTGCACGACGTCGTCACCCACAATGTGAACGTGATGGTGATCCAGGCGGGGGCGGCGCGCAAGGTGATGGACACGGCGCCGGAGCGGGCCAAGGAGGCCATGCTCGCGGTGGAGACCAGCGGCAGGGCCGCCATGGCCGAGCTCCGCCACGTCATGGGCCTGCTGGCCGCCTCCGGCAGCGGGTCCGACCTTCTCGAACCGCAGCCGGGGCTCGACCAGCTCGGCTCGCTCATCGAGCGCGTGCGCGCGGCCGGGGTCGCGGTCAGCGCCGACATCGGTACGCCGGAGGGTCCGGTGCCGCCCGGGGTGGGGCTGGCCGTCTACCGCGTCGTCCAGGAGGCTCTCACCAACACGATCAAGCACGCGGGCGGCGCGGCCGTGTCGGTGGCGATCAGCCACACCGGCGACTGGCTGGACATCGAGGTCGCCGACCGCGGCGGCACTCCCGCGGCCCGTGCGGGGGGCGGCCAGGGCCGGGGGCTGATGGGGCTGCGCGAACGGCTGGCGCTCTACGACGGGACCCTGGAGGCGGGGCCGCGCAGCGGCGGAGGCTTCGTGACGAGGGCGCGCCTGCGGTGGACGGCATGAACGGGGCGCCGCGCGTGGTCATCGCCGACGACCAGGCGCTCGTGCGGAGCGGGTTCGGGATGATCCTGGCGGCCGACGGGATCGAGGTGGTCGCCGAGGCCGCCGACGGTGTCGAGGCGGTCGCCGCCGTCCGGCGGACCCGTCCCGATCTCGTGCTCATGGACGTACGGATGCCGCGCATGGACGGCATCGAGGCCACCCGGCAGATCCTGTCCGGCGGCACGGGCGGGACCCGCGTCCTCATCCTGACCACGTACGACCTCGACCACTACGTCTACGCGGCGCTCACCGCCGGGGCCAGCGGCTTCCTGCTCAAGGACGTCTCCCCCGAGCACCTGGTGGCCGCGGTCCGCCTGGTGCGCACCGGGGACGCGCTGCTCGCGCCCGCGATCACCCGCCGCCTGATCGAGCGCTTCGCCCGCCACGGCGAGCCCGCTCACCGCGCCGTGCACGGCGACCTGTCGCAGCTGACCCCGCGCGAGCTGGAGGTCCTGCGCCTGCTCGCGACCGGCATGAGCAACGCCGAGCTCGCCGACCGCCTGGTGCTGAGCCCGACGACGGTCAAGACGCACGTCGCGCGCATCCTGTCGAAACTGGAGCTCCGGGACCGCGTCCAGGCCGTCGTCCTCGCCTACGAGACCGGCCTGGTCACGCGTAAAGCTCCTTGAGGCCGACCCGGCGGACGCCTTCGGGGATGTCGTCGTGGAACCCGGCCCCGCTGTAGCAGGCCAGCACCGTGTCCCTCGTGTCGTACCCCTTCACCGACAGCAGATCCCGAGCCCGCCGCAGCCGGTCCACGTGCCCAGCGGTCATCGCCTTGTCCCACTTGGCCTCTCCCAGGGACAGGATCCGCTGCGGACGCCCAGGTTCCTCCTGAGCGAGAACCGCCACGTCCACCTGGATCTGCGTCCGGTTGTGCGGGTCGGCCACCACCCCCGCGGCCACCCTGCCGGGCAGTTCGCCGAACACCTCCTCTTCCGCGAACATCGCCCACTCCCTGCAGAGGGCTTCGAAGTGCGGCCCGACCACCTGAGACAGGAAGGTGGCACGGGAATTGCTCCAGGCGGCCTCGGTCCGGCCCCGTTCCAGCCGGGTCCACTCGCGGCGCATCACCGCCTCGTAGAAAACGATCAACGGCTCGCAGATCCGGTAGAGGGACCTCCCCTTCCTGAACGCGTCCTCTTCACGGGCGATCAGCTGCGAGTCCTCCAAGACCGAAAGCGGATGCCCGATGTCGGTGGATTTGCGGCCTATGTGGTTCGCGATACCGCCACGCGTGGCATTCCCCGCCGCGATGGCCCCCAGCACCGCGTGGTGGATGGCCCGGTCGCGGACATCGGCCCTCTCCGCCATCAGGTGGCGGGCCTCGTGGTACAGCGGGATCGCCGGATTGAGCACAGTGCGGGCCACCCAGGCGTCGAAGTCCTCCACCGACTCGGGAACATCCCCGGCCACGACCTCGCGCCGGTACGCCGGGATGCCGCCCACGATGGAGTGGACCAGCACCGCGAGACGGTGATCGTCGAGGCCCCAGAACCTGGCGGACGCCTTGTGATCCAGTGGTCTCACGACGAGGTCGAGGCTCGCGCGCCCGCACAGAGGCGCGTTGTCGTCCAGGAGGCGGCCCATCGCCTCGGGCGCCGAGCCGCAGAGGAGCAGGCGCGTCCTGCCCTGCCCCGCGGGTCCCCTGGGATCGAGGTGGTGCTGGATCAGCGAGGGGAGGGAAGGCGAGACCCTGCTCAAGTGAGGGAACTCATCGATCACGACGAGCCCCTCCGGAACGACGGAGAGCAGCCGCTCCAGCGCCTCGTCCCAGTTGGCGAAGGCCAATCGCCCGCCTCCGGTGTGCGGCGCCAGGGCCTGGCCGAAGCGGGTCAGCGCCGCGGACTCGGCCTCCTCCGCGGCGGTGAGGAAGAATCCCCCGACTTCCCGGGTCAGGGCGTCGAGCAGGTAGGTCTTGCCTAGCAGCCGCCTGCCGCTCACCAGGCCGAGGCGCACGTCAGGGCTGGGTGATGCGGCGAATCTGACCAGGTCCGCCCATTCACGATCGCGGCCGAAGACGTGGGCGGGCTTGGTGACCGAACTCATAGGAGAACTATGCGGCCATGGGGTGGACACCTTGGCTGTAGATCCCCAAACCCATTTCGTATTGGGTCGCTTAGGGTGTCTTCATGGAGGCAGGAAAGGCGATCTTCGAAACCGTCGACAAGCTTCGTCAGCGGCGCACGGCCCCGCTGGTGCTGGAGCTCGATCTCACAGAGGGCCTCACCGAGGGCCCGCCGACGGACCCGCTCGCCGCGGTGCTGTCCATGCGTAAGACGCGCCTGTCCGACGTCCTGTCCGGGCTGAAGCGCGCCAGGCAGGACTCCAGGGTCAAGGCGCTGGTGGTGAAGATCGGGGGCAACCCGCTGGGCCTGGCCATGGTGCAGGAGCTGCGCCAGGCGGTGATCCAGTTCAGGGCGTCGGGCAAGCTGACCGTCGCGTTCTCGGAGACGTTCGGGGAGTTCGGCGGCGGCACGGTGCCGTACTACCTGGCCACCGCGTTCGAGCGCGTCTACCTGCAGCCGAGCGGCGACGTCGGGCTGACCGGGGTGGCGCTGGAGCAGCGATTCCTCAAGGGGGCCCTGACGAAGCTGGGTGTCGGGTACGAGGCCGGGCAGCGGCACGAGTACAAGACCGCCGTCAACACCTTCACCCAGGACCACATGACCGAGCCGCACCGCGAGTCCATGGGGCGCATCGTCGAGTCGGTCACCGAGAGCCTCAGCGCGGGCATCGCCGACGGGCGCCGGCTCGACCCGGGCAAGGTGCGGGAGCTGATCGACCGCGGTCCGTTCACCGCCTCCGAGGCGCTGGAGGCCGGGCTGGTCGACGGGCTGGCGTACCGGGACGAGGTGTACGAGCAGGTCAAGCAGGCGGCGGGCGACGACTCGCACCTGCTGTACGTGTCCAGGTACGCCAGGGGCGCGGCCGTGCGGAAGCTGCCGCACCCGACGGCGGACGGGATCGCGCTCATCCACGGCACCGGCATGATCAGGACCGGCCGCAGCGGGCGCAGCCCGCTCGGCGGGGGCGGGGCGATGGGCTCCGACACGATCAGCGCCGCCTTCCGGGCGGCCCGGCGGGACGAGCACGTCAAGGCGGTCGTGTTCCGGGTGGACAGCCCCGGCGGCTCGTACGTGGCCTCCGACACGGTCTGGCGCGAGGTGACCCTCACGCGCAAGGTCAAGCCGGTGATCGTCTCGATGGGCGACCTGGCGGCGTCCGGCGGCTATTTCGTGGCGATGGCCGCCGACGTGATCGTGGCCCAGCCCGGCACGCTGACGGGCTCGATCGGCGTGTACGGCGGCAAGCCCGTCGTGGCAGAAATGCTCGAAAAAATCGGCATAAATTCGGAAATGGTGGCGTCCGGGACTAACGCCGGAATGTTCTCCACCTCTCGCAGCTTCTCCCCCGAGCAATGGGAGCGAGTGAACGCCTGGCTCGACCGAATTTACGATGACTTCGTGGGCAAGGTCGCCGCGAGCCGCGACCTGACCCGGGAGCGCGCCCACGAGCTGGCCCGCGGCCGCGTCTGGACCGGCGCCGACGCGCACGCCAGCGGGCTCGTCGACGAGCTGGGCGGCCTGGAGGACGCGCTGGCCCTGGCCAGGAAGCGGGCCGGCCTCTCCGACGACGCCCCCGTACGCGCCTACCCCCGGCTCAACCCGCTGGAGCGGCTGCGCGGCCCCGACTCCAGCGAGGACAAGTCCGCCGCCCTGGCCCGCCTGCGCCTGGACGGGTGGGGTCCCCTCGCCCGCCTGTCCGCCGAGCTCGGCCTCCCCGCCGCGGGCCCGCTGCTGCTCCCCACGTGGTACGTGATCCGCTGAGCGCTCACGTTCCGACCGGGCGGTAGCGGGAGCGGAGCCGTACCAGAGGCTGGAGAGAGGGCTCGACGTAGGGGACCGCGAGGACGGCGGCGATGAAGAGGGTGTGATCCCCGGCCGGGACCACTGTGGTGGTCTCGGCCTCCAGGGCGGCCACCCCGCCCTCCACCACCAGCGCGCCGGAGTGCGTTCCCCGGTGATGCGGCGTGCCCGCCAGCAGCAGCCGGGCGCTGGGGCGGCCGGCGGTGGCGAAGCGGCTGGCGATGGCCGCCTGGCCGGACGACAGGAGCGAGGCCGCCCAGCGGTCCTGCCGGAGCAGGACCTCGTTGAGGTAGCCGCCGCTGGCCAGGCTCACCAGGAGGAGCGGGGGCTCCAGCGAGACGGACATCAGCGCCGACACCGTGACGCCCAGGTCGTCGCGCCCATCGCGTACGGTCACCACGGCCACCCCGGCCGCGAGCTGCGCCATCGCCTCCGTGAACTCGCTCACGGCACGAACCTAGCGGTGCGGGCCCCCGGACGGCGGGGACCCGCACCGGAAGGCGGCGTCAGCCGAGGCCGTTGGAGGTCAGCCATTCCTTGGCCACGGTGCCGGGCTCGTCCTTGTTGACGGAGATCTTCTGCATCATGTCCAGGAGGGACTGCGTGGTGAGCTTCGCCGAGACGGCGTTCAGCGTGGTCTTGATCGTGTCGGTGGCGGCCGCCTTGTTGAGGAGCGGCGTCACGTTCTGGGCGGGGAAGATGTTCTTGGGGTCCTGCAGCGGCACGAGGTTGTTGGCCGTCATCTTGGGGTCGGTGGTGAACACGTTGCCGACCTGGATCGTGCCGTCCTTGATCGCGTCAGCCGTGGTCGGGCCCGTGGGCTTCCACTGCTTGAACTCGATCCCGTAGACCTCCTTGAACCGCGCCTCCCACCGCTTCTTGAACTCGGGCGGGCCGCCGACGACGAAGGTCTTGGAGACCTTGGCCAGGTCCTCCATGGTGTTCAGCGACTGCTTGGTCTGGGTGTCCTTGGTGATGGACAGGCTGTCCTTGTCCTCGGCCGGGGAGGAGTCGAGCACCTCGAGCTCGGCGGGGAGCTTCTCCTTCAGCGCGGCGTTGACCTCGTCGGTGGTCGCGGCCGTGTTCTTGAGGTCGACGAAGGCCAGCAGGTTGCCGTTGTACTCGGGCACGATGGTCAGGCCACCGCTCTTGACCTGGTCGATGACGACCTCGCGGCTGCCGATGCGCGGCTTCTCCTCCACCTGCACGCCCTTGGCCTCCAGCGCCTGGGCGTAGATCGACCCGAGCAGCACGCTCTCGTCGAAGTCGAAGGATCCGATGACGGCCTTGCCCCCGCCCCCGCCCCCGCTTGAAGCCGAACCGCTGGGGGCCGCGCTCGAGGTGTCGAGCGGGTTTCCTCCAGTGTTGCCGCCGCCACCGCCACAGGCGGCCAGCGCGAGCATCGCCGAAACGAACACCCCGGCGATGCCGTACTTGCGTCCCATCTTGCTTTTCCCTTCTAAGCGGGAGGTAATACAGGAGACTAGCGGACCTTAAGCCGTCGGCTCACCCCCGGGGAGACCGTCACTCTCTGGGCGAGCGTGAACAATATCTGGACCACCAGGGCAAACAGCACAACCAGTACTGAACCACCGACGACGCTCGCGTAATCCTTCGTCGCGAAACCGTCGATCACGAACCGCCCCAGACCGCCGAGCCCGGTGTACGAGGCGACGGTGGTGGTGGCCACGACCTGGATCGCCGACAGCCGGCAGCCCAGCAGGATCAGCGGCAGCGCGACCGGGACGAGCACCTGCCCGAGCACCTGCCCGCCGCGCAGCCCCATCCCGTACGCGGCGTCGCGCAGCTCGGGATCGACCCCCTTGATGCCCTCGAACGTGTTGACCAGGATCGGCGGCACCGACAGCAGCACCAGCGGGATGATCACCGGCCAGCTCGAGGCCGTGCCCAGCAGCAGCACGAACATCACCAGCAGGCCCAGCGTGGGCAGCGCCCTGGCCAGGTTCGCGGTGACGGCGACCAGCACCTCGCCCCGGCCCGTGTGGCCGATCAGCAGCCCCAGCGGCACCGCGATCGCCACGGCCAGGGCCAGCGCCAGGGCCGAGAACTCCAGGTGCTCCAGCAGGCGCATGGGGATGCCGTCGGGGCCGGACCAGTTGGCGCCGTTGCCGAAAAACTCGGTCAGCCAGCCGAAGAACGCGGTGAGCCAGCTCACGATCCCTGCCCCCTTCGGGCCCGTACCCATGGAGTGAGCAGCCGCTGCGCCAGCACCAGCAGCCCGTCGGCGACCAGCGCCAGCGCCACGACCAGCACGATCCCGACGATCACCGGCGGCATGAACGGGTTCTGGTAGGCCCGCGTGAACAGCCCGCCGAGCCCGCCCTGCCCGATCAGCGCGCCCACGCTGACCAGGCTGATGCTGGAGACCGCGACCACCCGCAGCCCCGCCAGCACGACGGGGACGGCGATCGGCAGCTCGACCGCGAGCAGCCTGCGCAGCGGCGTGAACCCCATCGCGACCGCCGACTGCCGCACGTGGTCGGGCACCGAGCCGAGCCCGTCCACGACGGCCGGGATCAGCACGGCCATGCCGTAGAAGGTCAGCGGGATGATCACCGTGGCCTGCGACAGCCCGGTCACCGAGATCAGCAGCATGAAGACCGGCAGCGAGGGGAGCGCGTAGACGACGTTCATGAAGCCGGCGGTCGGCTGGTAGAGCCAGCGCCAGCGCACGCAGGCCAGTCCCAGCGGCAGCGCCACGACCAGCGCGAACAGGATCGGCACGAGGGACATGGTCAGGTGGTCGATGAGCAGGTTCTTGATGCTGTCGACCCGGCCGGTATCCCAGTTACGCCCGATCCATTCCCATATGGAAGGAGGGCCGTCAGCCATCTGCCGCCTCCGCGAGCGCCTGGTCGAGCGTCTCCCTGGTGGCCACGCCGACGACCTTGCCCTGCTCGTCCACGGCCACCGCGCAGCCGGACGGCGACAGCAGCGCCGCGTCGAGGGCCGTGCGCATGGAGTCGCGCCCGTACACGAACGTCCCGTACGGCTCCAGCTCGTCGGGCCGATCCCGGGAGACCCACCCGGTCGGCCTGCCGTCCTCCACGACCAGCCGCCACGGCTCATCCCCGGCGTCGGTCAGGCCGGTCAGGTCGGTACGCAGCCGCAGCCCGCCCGTCGAGATGAACTGCAGCCGCCGGATCCCCCGGTCGTGCCCCAGGAACTCCTTGACGAAGTCGTCGGCCGGCTCCGACAGCAGCGTCTTGGGGGCCGCGATCTGCGCCAGCTTGCCGCCCACCCGCAGCACCGCCACGCGGTCGCCCAGCTTGATGGCCTCGTCGATGTCGTGCGTGACGAACACGATGGTCTTGTTCAGCTCGGACTGGAGCCTGAGCAGCTCGTCCTGCAGGCTGGTGCGCACGATGGGGTCGACCGCGCTGAACGGCTCGTCCATGAGCAGCACGGGCGGGTCGGCGGCCAGCGCCCTGGCCACGCCCACGCGCTGCTGCTGCCCGCCCGAGAGCTGGAAGGGGTAGCGACCGGCCAGCGCCGGGTCGAGGCCGACCCGTTCGAGCAGCTCCATGGCCCTGGCGCGGGCCTTCTTCTTGTCCCAGCCGAGCAGGTAGGGGACGGTGGCGATGTTGTCGACGATCTTCCGGTGCGGGAAGAGGCCGGCCTGCTGGATGACGTACCCGATGCCGCGCCGCAGCGTCGGCGGGTCGATGCCCTGGACCGGGGTGCCGTCGAGGAGGATCTGGCCCTCGGAGGCGTCGATCATCCGGTTGATCATCCGGAGGGACGTGGTTTTACCGCAGCCCGAGGGGCCGACGAGCACGGTGATCTCTCCCGTGGGCGCCTCGAGGTCGAGACGGTCCACGGCGACCGTTCCGTCTGGGTAGCGTTTGGTGACAGCGTCGAATGTGATCACGCGCGAACTCTCGCTTCAGGCTTCTGTGGCAGGGGTCGCAGCCCCCGTGCCACGACCGCCGCATGATCTATCGCAGCACAGACTACGGCGATCCGGACCACCGTGTCGTCCCGGGATCCCGCTGAAACGCTTCAGTTGAGCTGGATATTTACCCCAAATCTCGAAGTGGTAGTGCGCCGGACCGTGGTGTGTTGGCATGATTACCTCCACGAACTTGTGACCTATACCTCCACAAAGTTCCGACGAACATCCCGAATGAAAGTCACGAACTTCAGCCCCTCACCCCTCACCTCAGCGTCCGCTCACAGCAAGAGGATCCGGCCCCGTGTCTCAGCCGCTCACCGATCAGCGCCGACGCGCCGAGTTGATCGCAGAGCTCTACGACCGCCATGCCGCTGGGCTGTTCGCGTACTGCGCTGACCAGCTCGGCGACCTAGGCTCCGCGTCCGACGTACTGGTGACCTTGTTCTCCAGCGTCGCCGGCGTTCCCTCCGCCGCCGAGGCGCCCCGCGCCGCTCTCTACGCGTTCGCCCGCCGCGAGATCCGCCGGCGGGACATCGTCTACGCGCCCCCCTCCATCGATCCGCTGATCGACCCGGCCTCCGCCCTCGTCGAGCGCACCTTCCGCGAGCTGCGGCCACACCAGCGCGAAGTGCTGGTGCTGTGCGCGGTCTGCGGGATGAGCAAGGCGGAGCTGGCATGGGTACTCGACGTCGCCCCCGACACCGCCGAGGAAATGGCGGTGGGAGCGGCCCACCACTTCCGGCACGCCCTGGTGACGGCACTCTCCTCGACGGGGGTCCGCGTGCCCAAGCCGGTGGCGGACGTGTACGGCGCCCTGGGCGTGGCCCCGCTCGCCGACATCATCGGCCGCCTCCCCTGGGCGCAGCCACCCGGAGCCCTCCGCATCCACTTCGCGGGCTCCCGTTCCGCCAGTCCCGCCCCGCTCTTCGTCAAGCCCCGCTGGCCCAGCCCGCCGATGTGGCCGCAGCCCCTGGCGGACGCGGACCCGGCGACCAGCACGGTCATCTTCCCGGCCGAGCTGCTGACGCCGCCGTCGCCGTCGCACGTGCCCGAGCACGCCGCCACGACGGCCCCGATGCCCAAGCTGAACAACTCCCCGGAATCCGCACCGCGCCGCGGAGAAGTCCCGACCTCGCACGTTCCCTTCGGAGAAGCCCCGACTTTCTTCGGAGAGGGCCGGAGCTCGACTCCGGTCTCCTTCTTCGGAGACGACACGACCTCGACCGCCCGCTCCCCCCTCAGGGACCCGTTGGCCTCCGCCCAGCGTCTGCACGATCCGCTGGGTCCCACCCCGTCTCTCAGAGATCCTCTGGCGGCGGTGGACGGCGCACGGCCCGATCAGCCCGGCACACCACAGACAGCTCCACCCTTCGCAGGGAGGACCCCAGTGCCGCCTTACATCCATCCGTTCTTCCAGGACCCGCCCGACGAGCCTTTCGGCGGTCCGGAACCCTTCGCGACCGGCGACGTGATCTTACCCAGGGACACCGCGGAGCCCTTCGCGACCGGCGACGTGATCCTGCCCAGGGATCTCCCCAAGCCGTTCTCGGACGACGACGACGGCGACATCCTGGCCCCCAGGGACCCGCACCCCGACGTGCTGGTGCACAAGGGCCCCGCCCGCCCGCTCCAGCAACCGCCGCGGACGAACGAGCCGGCCCGCGACGCGGCGCCCCTCTTCCGCCCTCGGCCCAAGTCCGCCAGGCGCACCAAGCCCGCCAAGCCCTCCGAGCCGGCCGGGCGCACCCCCAAGCCGGCCGAGCCCGCGAGGCCCGCCGAACCGGTCTACCGCCTGCCCCTGTACGACAAGGCGCCCCCGAAGCCCCCCACTCTGCCCAGGCCCTCCTCCTCGTCGAGCAGGAAGACCCAGGCCCCGCCCGACGAGGAACCCCAAGGGACCTTCGCCTCGCTCTCCCCGGAGCCCTCGCTCCTGGCCCCGCGCCCGGTCCGCCCCCGTCCGGTGCCCAAGAAGCGCCCGGCGTACACGGCCCGGCCCGAGAAGCCCCGCCGCCGCAAGGACCGGCACTTCGACTGGGCCTGGGAGGTCGTCGGGTTCCTGGTCTGCGTGGCGATCGCCATGATCGTCTTCTTCTCGATGCCCGCGTTCCTCCACCCGTGACCCGTACGCCCGGCGACGGCCGGGCGGGTCGCGGCGAGCGGAGTTCTCCTCAGCTCGCCGCCTGCTTCACGAGCGCGCTGATCCGCTCCTCGCTCTCGGCGGTCAGCTCCGTCAGCGCGAAGGCGGTCGGCCACATGGTGCCGTCGTCGAGGTTCGCCGGGTCGTTGAAGCCGAGGGTCGAGTACCGCGTCTTGAACTTCTGCGAGGGCTGGAAGAAGCAGACGATCTTGCCGTCCTTGGCGTAGGCGGGCTGCCCGTACCAGAGCTTCGCCGACAGGGACGGGGCGCTGGCCTTGACGATGGCGTGGATCCGCTCGGCGATGACCCGGTCCTCATCCGCCATCTCGGCGATCTTCTCGAGCACGTCCCGCTCCGCGTCCGCCGCCTTGTCCGCGGCCGAAGAGCGGCGCGCGGCCTTCTTCAGCTCCTGGGCGTGCTCCTTCATCGCGGCCCGCTCGTCATCGGTGAACCCGTCGAACGTGCCGCCGGCCGCGGTGGTCTTGGTGGTCTTCTTCGTTTCGCTCATGGTGAGACTCTCCTTGTCCGTGAATCATCCGTCTTGCGAGGTTGCGGCCCCGGGCGGCGGATCAGTGTATGCCGCCCGGGAAGCGTCATGCCCTTAGCCCCAGGCGCCGGCGATCTGGCGGGTGGTGGCGTTGAGCCGGTTGAACAGGTTGGTGACGCCGATCATCAGGACGATCGCGGCCAGCTGCTTCTCGTCGAAGTAGGTGGCGGCGCTGTCCCAGACCTCGTCGTTGACCGCGTCGGCGCGGTCGGCCAGCCGGGTGGCGGCCTCGGCCAGCGCGAGCGCCGCCCGCTCCTCATCGGTGAAGTACGGGGTCTCCCGCCAGGCGGCGACCGTGGCCAGCTTCTCCTCGCTCACCCCGGCCTTGCGGGCCGTCTTGACGCCGCCGTCCACGCAGGCGCTGCAGCCGTTGATCTGGCTGACCCGCAGGTGCACCAGCTCCAGCGTCTCCCCCTCCACCCCGCCGGAGTGCACGGCCTTGAAGATCTGCTGGATGGGCTGCATCGCGCCGGACAGGATCATGGCGGGGTTCTGCATACGAGGCTGCATCGGGTTTCTCCTCTTTCAGGTCTGCGCCCCGTTCCCTCGGGGGCGTGACTCCATGACAGCCGGAGGAGGGCTACCATGACGACGTCGATGGGACACTTTGGGACAGTTGAAATGGCTCTGACCAGCAACGACCGTCCTCGAGAAGTTTCCGCCGGTGTGGGACAGAAAGACGGGGGAAACGGTGGCTGCGCAACAGAAGGCCGACCCGCAGGACGAGCTGGCCGCCCGCCTGCGCCTGCTCCAGGAGCTGTCGGAACGCGGCGTGCGGGCCCTGGCCCGGGACGCCGGCCTCAGCTCGTCGTCGCTGTCGCGCTACCTCAGCGGGCAGACGGTGCCTCCCTGGCCCGCGGTGGTCGCGCTCTGCCGCCTCCTCAAGCGTGACCCCCGCCCGCTGCGCCCCCTGTGGGAACGGGCCTCCAACCCCCTGCCCGCGCCCCCGAAGACCAGCCGCCAGGTCCAGCCCCCCTCGCCGCCCGCGGGAGCGCCCCGCCCGCCCCGCAACGACCTGCCGCGCGACGTGCCCGACTTCACCGGACGCGAAGCCCAGCTCGCCGCCGTGCTCGCAGCCGTGGACAGCAGCCGGGTGGTCGCCATCGACGGCATGGCGGGCGTCGGCAAGACCTGCCTGGCGGTGCACGCGGCCCACCGGCTGGGCGCCGGCTACCCCGACGCCCAGCTCTACCTGGACCTGCACGGGTTCACCGCCGGACGGGAGCCCCTCGGACCCGACCCCGCGCTGCGGGCCCTGCTCGCCGCCCTCGACGTCCCCTCGGAGAAGATCCCGCAGGAGGGCGGCATCGAGCCGCTGGCCGCCTGCTGGCGCTCCGAGCTCGCCCACCGGCGGGCCGTCGTGGTCCTCGACAACGTCGCCGACGCCGACCAGGTCCGCCCGCTGCTGCCCGGCGCCGGCCCCTCCGTCGCCCTGATCACCAGCCGCAACCGGCTGCTGGGCCTGGACGAGGTGCCCCCGGTGTCGCTGGACGTGCTGACCCCGCAGGAGAGCGCCGAACTGCTGGCCCGCGCCAGCGGCGACCCGGGCGGGCCCGACAGCCGGCTGTCCCGCGACCCGGAGTCCGCCGCCGAGGTGGTGCGGCTGTGCGGCCAGCTGCCGCTGGCCCTGCGGCTGGCCGCGGCCCGGCTGCGGCACCGGCCGGGCTGGACCGTGGGCATCCTCGTCGAGCGCATGGCGGAGGGGGCCACGGAGTTCGACACGGCGTTCGCGATGTCCGTACGGCAGCTGGACCGGTCGCAGCGCCGCTTCTTCCGGCTGCTGGGCCTGATGCCCGGCTCGACCTTCGACGAGTACGTGGCGGCGGCGCTGGCGGACATACCGCTGCGCAGCGCCCGGGCGATGCTGGAGGACCTGCTCGACGCGCACCTGGTCCAGCAGCCGGCGGCCGGCCGCTACCGCCTGCACGACCTGGTGCGCCAGCACGCGCGCCGGGCCGCCGCCGAGCAGGACTCGCCGGCGGAGCTCGATCAGGCGCTGCGCCGGGTGCTCGACTACTACGTGCACGCGGCGGCCGCCGGCGACGCCGCCATGTCGTACCTGTCCCCCGACCGGACGGTCTCCGCGGGCCCGCCTCCCCCTGAGCTGCCGCAATTCGCCAACAAGCACGCGGCCCTCTACTGGTTCGCCACCGAGTACACCAACCTGATGGCCGTCTTCGAGGCGGCCGTCGCCGCCGGAGCCGACGCGCACGTGTGCGAGCTGCCGCGCTTCATGCGGGCGTTCTTCGCGCGGCGCTGCGGCACGACGCACCTCAACGTCCTGTTCGAGCGGTCGCTGGTGGCCGCGCAGCGCCTGGGCGACCCGGTGCAGCTGGCCGAGGCGCACAGCGACCTGGGCTTCGCCCGGTACAACGCGGGCCGGATGGCGGAGGCGGAGGCCGCGTACGAGGCGGCGGCGCCGCTGGTGTCCCAGACCGGGGCCACCAGGTCGGAGGCCGAGCTGACCATGCGCCGCGGCTACCTGAGATGGGACGAGGGCTACGTCGAGGAGCCGCTCGACCTCTTCCGGCTGGCGGGCAAGCTGTACGCGGACGCCGGCTGCCCGACGGGCACGGTCCACGCGACCGCGTACGAGGCCTGGGCGATGCTGCAGCTGGGACAGCGCGAGGAGGCGGCGCGGCTGGCCCGCGCGGCGCTGGACGTCCCGCACTCCGACCCCGCCTGGCCGCCCACGCTGACGGCCAGGATCACCCTCGGCGTGGCCATCGCCCCCGAGGCGCCCGCCGAGGCGCTGGAGCACCTGGAGCAGGCGCTGACGCTGGCCCGCGAGGACGGCCACAAGCACAACGAGGCGTGGTGCCTCAACTGCATGGGCGTCGCGCTGCGGCAGATGGGCCGGTACGAGGAGGCGCTCGCGAGCCACCGGCAGGCGTTCGCGCTGCTGGACGAGCTGTTCGAGGAGCACTGGAAGATCCACTTCCTCAACGGCTACGCCGAGACCTGCCGGCTGGCGGGCCTGCCCGAGGAGGCCCTGAGCCTGCACCGGCAGGCGCTGGAGCTGGCCCCGAAACTGGGCTACCGGTACGCGGAGGCACTGGCCCACGAGGGGGTCGCCGCGGTCCTCGACGAGAGCGACCCACCCACGGCCGCCGAACACCGCGCGGCCGGCCAGGCCATCCTCCAGGAGCTCAAACCGGCAACCTGACGCCGGCGGATATCGCCACGCAGATTCGGTCCCGGTAAAAATCCTTGCGCAGAATGAGCAGAACCCTGGACTCGCCGTTCTGGGGCGGGTGAGAATCCGATCGTCAACCGAAGATCGTGGAGACGCCGGGCAGCTCTTGTCCCGCGCGTAACCCCTGCTCGACACGGGCGAGGACGTATGCGGGTAGTGCGTGGGCTGCTCACGGCGGCGCTGATTTTAACGATCTCCCCGGCGGTCGCCGCCCGGGCCGACGAGGTGCCGGAGCCACCGAAGGCCGTCCAGGAGCCGCCGCAGGCCGAGGAGTCCGCGGTCGCGGCCGCTCGGAGCGCCGGCCGGCCGGTGGAGATCGAATCGATGCGTACGGAGACCCGCCAGGTCTTCGCCAAACCGGACGGCACGCTCTCGATGGAGCTGAACGTCCGCCCGGTACGCGTCCGCCAGGCGGGCGGCTGGGTTCCCGTCGACACCACGCTCCGCCTCAACCCCGACGGCTCGGTCAGCCCGGCCGCGACGGCGATCGGGCTGAGGTTCTCCGGCGGCGGTGACGCCCCGCTGGCCACGCTGTCGCGCGGCGCCAAGTCCCTGCAGCTCGGCTGGCAGGGCACGCTCCCCAAGCCCACGCTGAACGGCGACACCGCCACCTACGCCGAGGTCATGCCGGGCGTGGATCTCCAGGTCACCGCGGACGTGGACGGCTTCTCCCACATCCTGGTGGTCAAGTCGCGGGCCGCCGCCGAGAGCATGACGGAGCTGACGTTCCCGCTGTCGGCCTCCGGCCTGTCGGTCGAGTCGGACCAGGCGGGCAACATCGAGGCCGTCGACAAGAACGAGGGCACGATCTTCACCGCGCCCACCCCGAAGATGTGGGACTCCAAGGGCATCACGAGCCCGCAGGCGCTCAAGGAGGGCCGCTCCCCCGAGGCGCGCGAGGCCACGATGGGCGTGGAGCTGGCGGGTAAGCAGCTGCGGCTCAAGCCCGACAGAAAGATGATGACGGACCCGAAGACCCACTTCCCCATCTATCTCGACCCGTACTTCTCGGCCGCCCGCAACGCCTGGACGGCGGTCTGGAGCAACTGGCCCAACTCCAACTACCTCAACTCCAGCGACGTCGCCCGGGTCGGCCACGTCGAGTCGCAGAAGAACCGCTCGTTCTTCCAGATGAACACCGGCTCGACCATCCACGGCAAGCAGATCATCAAGGCCACGCTGCGCACCTACGAGACGTGGTCGTACTCCTGCAGCGCCCGCAAGGTCGAGGCGTGGGCCACCAACACCATCAGCAAGTCCACCACCTGGAACAACCAGCCCTCGTGGGTCAAGCTGCTGTCCACGGTGAACGTGGCCAAGGGCTGGGGCTCGTCCTGCCTGCCCGGCGGCGTCGAGTTCGACGTCACCCCGCAGGTCGTGGACGCCGCCGCCAAGAAGTGGCCCAACGTCACGATCGGCCTGCGGGCCACCAGCGAGACCGACGTGTACGCCTGGAAGAAGTTCAAGAACAACCCGAGCCTGGTCATCGAGTACAACTCGATCCCGTCCGACCCGGTGGCCGCCGACGCCTGGTCGGACCCGGGCGGTCCCTGCGTCTCCGGTGACGGGCGGCCGGTCATCAGCACGGCCAGTCCCAAGCTGTGGGCCAAGCTCAAGGACGCCGACAACTCGGTCAAGGGCCGTTTCGAGTGGTACAACGCCGCCGGGACGAAGACCGGCGAGTACGTCACCGCGACGGGTTCGTCCGGCTCCGCCTACTACGCGACGGTTCCGGTCAGCCTGTACGCGGACGGCGCGCTGATCCGCTGGCGGGTGCGGGCCGAGGACGGCAAGGCCACCAGCGCGTGGAGCCCCTGGTGCGAGGCCACGGTGGACGCCACCGCGCCCGGCAGGGAGCCGGTCGTGACCTCTCCCCAGTACGCCGAGGAGGGCTGGAACGACGGCGTCGGCCTGGCGGGCACCTTCAGATTCGAGCCCAACGGCGTCACGGACGTGGCCGCCTACGTCTACGGGCTGGACACCACGCCCAAGTCGGAGGTGGCGCCCGCCGCTGACGGCACGGCCACGATCGCGCTCACCCCGCGCCACGACGGCCCGAACGTCCTGTCGGTACGCAGCAAGGACCGCGCCGGCCAGCTCGGCCCGATCCGCACCTACGTCTTCAACGTCAACTCGGGCCGCGCGCCCAGCGGCCACTGGGCCATGAACGAGGGCCAGGGCGCCGTGACCGCCGACGCCACCGGCGGGCACCCCGCCACCCTGTACGGGACGTCGTGGACGACCGGCAGGACCGGCGCGGGGCTGAAGCTGGCCAACGCCTACGCCCAGACCTCCGGCCCCGTCACGGACACCAGCCGCAACTTCACCGTCACCGCCTGGGCCCGCCTGACCGGCAACGCGGCCACCGCCACGGTCGTCACCCAGGAAGGCTCCAGAACCGGCGGCTTCGCGCTCCAGTACTCCAAGCCCGACGACCGCTGGGCCCTGATCCGCCCGGGCTCCGACGCCGACGGCGCCGCGACGGCCAAGGCCCTCTCGGCCGCCGCCCCCAGACTGAACGAGTGGACCCACCTGGCCGGCGTCTACGACTCGGCCGCGGGACAGATCTCCCTCTACGTCAACGGCAGGCTCGAATCCACGGTCGCCGCCACCTCACCGTGGAACGCGGCCGGACCCCTCACCATCGGCCGCGGCAAGGTCAACGGCGCGGCGGCGGACCACTGGGCGGGCGACCTCGACGAGGTCCGCGTCTACGGCCGCGCCATGTTCGCCGACGAACTCGCCGACCTGGTCAACAGCGCTGCCACGCTGGTCGGCCACTGGACGTTGGATGAGGAGTCCGGCCTGACGGCCGCCGACTCGTCGGGCAGGGGCACGCCCGCGACCCTGTCGGGCGGGGCCTCGTGGACGGCCGGCTGGCTGGACGGCGCGCTCGCGCTCGACGGCGTCAACGGCCACGCCCAGGCCGGCGGGCCCGCGGTCAACACCAGGACGGGCTTCACCGTGACCGCCTGGACACAGCTCGACTACCTGCCCACCCGCGACACCGCCGCCGTGGCCCAGCCCGGCAACCGGGCCGCCGGCTTCCAGCTCGGCTTCGACAAGGAGCAGGGCCGCTGGACCCTGGGCATGGCCGCCGCCGACAGCGACACCGCCGCGCTCGCCCGCACCCGCTCCGACGCCATCCCGACCCCGCTGGAGTGGACGCACGTGGCCGGCGTGTACGACCCGCTCGCCGGAGAGCTGCGCATCTACGTCAACGGCCAACTCCAGGCCACGACCATCACCGACCACGTCAGCGCATGGAACGCCACCGGCCCGCTCCAGCTCGGCCGGACCAAGGCGGCGGGCGCCTTCACCGGCTACTGGCCGGGGATCGTGGACGACGTCCGCACGTACGACGGCGTGCTGAGCGCCGAGCAGATCGCTCAACTGGCCGCCCAGTAAGTCCTGCTCAACACCGCCGGCCGCCTCGATCAGGGCGGCCGGCGGTCCTCAGCCCCCTGGTCGGGCCCCATCTTCGAGCGATACGCCCGGCGGCGGGCAAGATACGCGCGTACCCCGCACAATCGCTTGCCCAGCTCGTCATGATGGTGACATGACGTGGACAGCACCCGACGTAGAGCGGGGATCTCGGACGGACATGGCCTGCGGCGAACGCGAGATGCTGGATAACTGGTTGAAGCTCCGCCGGGTCTTCCTGCTGCGCAAATGCGCCGGCCTCACCTCCGAGCAACTGAAGACCGCCTCCGCGGAGCCGTCCAACCTGACGCTGCTCGGCCTCCTGCGACACATGACGGAAGTCGAGCGCTATTGGTTCCGGGAGAAGTTCCTGCACGAAAACTTGCCTGAGCTGCACATCACGGAGGAGTACGAAGACGGCGACTTCGACCTGGTGGCCGACGCCGACGCCGAGGCGGACTACGCCGCCTTCCTCGCGGAGACGGCCGCCTGCGACGCCGCGGTTGCGGACATCGACCTCGATGAGCTGGCCGACGACCCCCGGGCGCCGACCGGCAAGGTCAGCCTCCGCTGGATCTACATCCACCTCCTGGAGGAGTACGCGCAGCACACCGGGCACGCCGACCTGATTCGGGAGCGCATCGATGGGACCACGGGAGGGTAGCGGCTCTCCCGTATCTAGGTCGTGGCACCTCACCCGACGTACCCACTGATCAGCTGAGCGGTGGCCAGCCGTAGCCCCAGCACTCCTGGTTGCCGAGTTGCGTAGACAACACCTCGGCTATCAGGATCGAATCTGCGGAGGAATGCCTGCCAGAGCAGGTCGGCTTGGTTCGTGGTCAGGCCGGTGCACGAGGACCACAGCCACACCGGCCTGGGCTCGGCACTGCCGGGCAGGCGCTCGACCTGGAGCCGGATCAGTGTCCCTTCCAGGATCGGCAGGTCACCCTGATGATCCAGCCAGGCCGCGCGGTGGGTGGGTCGGGGATGTAGCCGGTCCCAGCACGTGGCGGTGGCGATGCCGTAGCGGGTGGTCTGAGTGGTCGTGGTGAGGTGTGGCGTGGGCCAGGTGGTGGGATCGCTGAGCGCGAACGGGCCACCGTGCTTGGGCGGACGGCCGTTGGTGCCAGGCACGCTGGTGCGTCAGGGCCGTCTCGCTGTCCCGCGAACGGCCAAAGTCCCCAGCTTGACGAGCCGCTCGAAAGGCACAGACTTGGACCAAGCTCAGCCCAGACCTGCAACGACTACCCCGGGGTCGGCGAAAACCCGGCGGCGTCCAATGCCTGTTCGGCAGCGCGAAGGCTGACGTACTCGGCCGAGTCCGTCTGCCACCACAGGGTCCAGAACGCCTCGATCCTCAGCAGGATGTCGCCGTACTCCTGGCGCCAGACCAAGGCGACCGGTGGTTGCAGGCGATACCCCAAAGCGTCGATCGGCCCGACCGCCCAGCGTTCGCCGTCGAGCACGACCACTGGCACGTGGCGTGATGGCAACTGCTCGATCGTCAGGTCGGTCGCGGATACGCGCGCCGCGGTGACCGTGGCCCGGATCGTCCCAACGTCCCAGTCCGGGTACGGCGGCGTGAGCGCGCGGGCCACCACGTCGGCGGTGAGTTCGTCGACCAACTCGATCTCGGCCGGCTCCGCGTACGCCGACTGGTTGGCGACGCCTGCCGGGATGGCCGGCGTCGCGAGCCTGCGAGTCTCGGTCTCGGGGGACACAGCGAACGTCTCGGGATCGAGCGGGCCGAACGAGATCTCGAGCGCAAGCGGACGGACCACCGGAGAAAGGATTTCCAACGTACGCATCACCGCGGAACGGCGCTCAGCGACTCCGTCGAGCACCCGCGGCGGACCGTAGCGCGTGATAAGGAGCCCGCGGTCGGCGATGGCGAATGTCGACTGGTTGGTTGCTTTCATGGCTAAGGAGAGTAACCAGGGTGGATGTGAGGACTCTCGCGAATGCTCGTGTACTTCGCGGCCGTACGAGTAAGCGCAGGACCTCTCCCACCCTTACAAGTGGCCTCTGACCTGGAGATTCCTGGCCCTCTTACGGCGAGGGGTTCGCATGTCCTCAGTCGCTCTTCGCACTGGCTCCTGATCCGCCGCAACCCGGTCACCGGCGAGTTGGCCTTGTAGCGCTGTTAGGCGCCCGACCTGAAGCCGTCGATGAGCCTGGCCAAACCGATGCGGCTCGACCGGACTCAGCCATGGCCTCGCTCTTGCGGGTGCCCTTGTGTCGCAACCGCGAGATCTCGTGTTCTTATGACCCGGGATTGACGGATACCCATACCGCAACTAGCTTGGTTGCAGTACGGACGTTGACCGAAGGGTGAGAGCAGTGAGCCTCAGCAGCAGGAGTGCTGTCGCGATTCATGCGCTCACGATGTTGGGTCGCTGGGATCGCTCGCTGACCTCGACCGAGATCGCCGACAGCCTGGCAAGCAATCCAGTGCTCGTGCGACGCATCCTCGGCAGCCTGCGGGATGCGGGTCTGGTGTGGTCGACGGAAGGTCGCGGGGGCGGATGGTCGCTCGCTCGTCCCGCTCGCGAGATCACCCTCTACGACGCGCATGTCGCCGTGGAGCCAGGGCCGGTCCTGTCGCGGCACGCCCATCCACCCAGCGACGCGTGCGAGGTCGGCCGCCACATGCAGACCCTCCTTGAGACGGAGTTCCGGGAGGCCGAACGGGCCATGCAGGAGCGACTGGGCCAGACGACCATCGCCCACCTGGTCCATCAGGTGCTGACCAAAGAGCGCAAACCGGCGACACGACAGCAGTAGCCGGATAACGGCGGAGAGGACGTCTCCGCCGTTTCTCTTAACCTTAACTGTAACCAATCTGGTGGCAGTCACGGCCACGCGGAAGGGACGCTGGATGACAACCACATCGAGCAGAAGAGGACGAACCGGTTCTGCGCCGGCACTGCTGGCTGTGTTGATGCCGGCGATGCTCGCCACGGTCATCGCCAGTGACATGGTCAATCTGATGCTCCCGTCGATCGGTGAGGAGTTCGGGGCCTCAGAGGCCGAGCTCGCCTGGGTTGTCACCGGTTTCCTGCTGATGTTCTCGGTCGGCATCCCGTTCTACGGCCGCATCTCCGACCAGGTCAGTCTGCGGCGCCTGTTCTGCTTCGCTCTGGTGACTTACGCCGCGGGGAGCCTGATCTCCGCGCTCGCGCCGGGGCTCCTGGTGCTGGTGCTTGGACGGATCGTGATGGGGGTGGGCGCGGCCGGGTTGCCCGTACTGTCGATCATCGCCGTCACCAGGCTGATGCCTGAGGACAAGCGAGGGATGGGGATCGGCGTCGTGTCCGCGGCCACAGGGATCGGTACCGCAGCAGGACCGGCCCTCGGTGGTGGAATCGGCCAGCTCCTGGGCTGGCCCGCACTGTTCTGGATGATGCTCGTGGTCGCGCTGGCGCTGGTTCCCGCGGCATGGCGCGTGCTACCGGGCGAGCGCCCGGCCGGCGCGGGCCGCTTCGATCTTCCGGGTGGCATCCTGCTCGGGCTCGGCGCCGGGCTGATCTTGTTCGGGATCACCCAGGCACAGGTCGCCGGTGTCGCGGCCCCGTCGTCCTGGGTCAGCCTCGTGGTGGCCGCGGTGGCGTTCGTGCTGTTCGGGTGGCGCACGGTCCGCCTCGCGGATCCGTTCGTCCCGCCCGCACTGTTCGCCGGCCCGGTCTACCGCGCCGCGGTCGTCGTCGCGTTCCTGGCCATGGTCGTCAATCTGGGTGCCATGGTGTTCGTTCCGCTGCTCGTGGTCGACGTCAACGGCCTCGAGCCGGGGGCGGGTGCCCTGGTGATGGTCCCGGCCGGAGTTGCGGTCGCCGCCCTCTCGCCGTTGATCGGTCGCCTCGCCGACCGCATCGCCACCCGGCTGCTCGTGCTGGCGGGGCTGGCCGCCGTGGGGCTGTTCTCCCTGTTCCTCTCGACCTTCGCGGGAGGCAGTTCGGTGATCCCCGCAGGGCTCGGGATCCTCGGGCTCAGTGTCGGCTTCTTCTTCGTGTTGACCCCGATCATCAGCGCGGCTGCGAGTGCGCTTCCGCCCGACCAGGCCGGCGTCGGGCTCGGAATCCTGCAAGGAGCCCAGTTCCTCGGCGCCGGCACCGGCCCTGCTCTCCTCGGCGTGCTGGTGACCGCGCGGCAGCAAACTGGTACTGATGCCTTCAACCCCCTACACGCCGGGCAAGACGGTGCCGCCTATTCCGACGCCTTTCTGGCCATGGCCGTGATCGTCGTCCTCGCAGTAATTGCCGCGTTCAGAATGCGTCCGGCAGCCACCTCGTCCCACCCCGATTCCCCGTCAGTTTGAGGAGGATCGCGTTGAGAACGATCGTCCCGTCAGCAGGCGCCTCAGGTATCGGAGAGAGCTGACCATCCGGGCGCGAGCCGTACCACCTTCACGGCCCGCGCCCCCTCTTTGTGGAGGTTCCCTAAGGGGCTGCCAGGCGGCGGCGCGGCGTCATCTCGTCCAGCAACCCGGGGTTCCACGAGACGCTCTTGTTGCCGGAATACGTCGCCTGGGTGGTGTCGGCGACCTGGATGGTGCCGTCGGGGCACTTGTAGATCAGCTTGACCTGGTACGTCTGCACGATCTCGGAGATCAGCGCCGAACGGTTGGGGCCGGCGGGCATCCAGTACGGGCAGAGGGACTTCAGGTTCCGGGGATACCACTCCCCATGGGACTGCTCAATGACGTGGTCCCTCGCGGCGGAGTTATACTCGCCGCCCAGTCCGTTCGCCCACGGGTTGAACGCCACGCCGCTGCTGGGATAGTTGCACACCTGATAATTGCCCTTGTCGAAGTCGGGGCCCTCCCTACCGGCGGCCACCCCCCAGGTCTCCGTATTGGAGCAGGATTCGTAATAGCGCGTGGAGCCGGTGGGCGTCACCTCCACCGTGATCGACGGCTCGTCTGCCCTGGCAGCGGTGGGCGTGCAGACCAACGCCGCGGTCATCGCCGCTGCCGCGGCGCCCACGCCGGCGCGCGCCGCCGGACTGCGGCCGAAACTGAAGGCCATCTGATCGTCCTTTCCTTTGAGTGTCATCGCTGGGTGTTCGGTCCGGTGAAGGACCAGCGCTGAGTCCGGCTCCCGTGGAAGTGTTGTTCTCAGTGCCTGCGCGACAGCAAGGAATCCGACTTGGACGTGACTTGCCCCTAACTTGGCGAGAGAGTTTCTTGAAATGGCGCCCCGGTTCAAGGTCATGTGGCCACGCCTGTACCCCGTGACGCGCCACCAGAGGTGACCCAGGCGATCAGCCGGCTCGTCGTCGAGTTCCACGAGTGCCGGCGTCCCATAGCGACTGCCTACCGTGTCGTCAGGGTGTTCCGCGCCACTCTGCATGAGGACGTAGCAGGGTTGTCGGTCGTTGATGGTGTTGATCTTTGACCGATGGGTGGGTTGGGCGTGTCCGGTTTCGTGTGCGACGCCACCGTGAGCATGATCTCAATGCGGGACTCGCTGAGCGGCTGTGAAACACACATGGAAGGGTTGGCGGCGACCGGGCAGTCACTAGTGTCCGATATTCCCGGCGAGAGAGACCCATGCATGACCACGTTCCTCGACGGAGCGGTCGCCGATCCCGAGCGATTCTCTGCCGTCTTCGATGCCCACTACGAGGAGATTCGCAGCTACATCGGTCGTCGCCTCGACCTCGACGTCGCCGAGGACCTCGCCGCCGAGACCTTCCTGATCGCCTTCCGCCGGCGTGACGGCTTCGACGCCGCCAAAGGCGGCATCAGGCCTTGGCTGTACGGCGTCGCCACCAAACTCATCGGCCGGCACCGACGTGCCGAGCTGCGGCGATACCGGGCACTGGCCAGGTCGGGGCCGCCTGCCGACGAGGACAGCCATGACCAGCGGGTGGTGGATCGGGTCGCGGCGCGGGTGACCGTACGGCAACTCTCGGCCGCACTGGCCGGGCTGTCGCGCGGTGAGCGCGACGTGGTGCTGCTCATCGCCTACGGCGAGTTGACCTACGACGAGGTGGCGGCGGCGCTCGGCATCGCCTACGGCACCGTCGCCTCCCGGCTCAGCCGGGCCAGAACCAAGCTTCGTGACGCATTGGGAGTTGAGGTGTGATGAAGGAATTCCAGCTCATCGACGAGGTGATGCCGCAGGTGCCGCCCGCCGACCACGCCACGGCGGCGGCCGCACGCGCCCGGATGCTGGGCGCCGACCGGCGGCGGCACCTGCCGGTCTGGCCCAAGGTGATGCTCGCGGCGGTGGCGGTCAGCGCGGTGATGGCCGGGGGCTTCGTGGCGGTGCCTCTCCTGGGCGGGACGGGCGTCCAGACGGCCGCGGTGCCGGAGGCGGACGCGGTGCTTGCCGCAGCGGCCGACCGGCTGGCCGCCCAGCCCCCGGGAACCGGGGCGTGGTGGCGGCGGGAGATGGTGCAGGTGGCGCGGATGAAGACCGCGACCTACACCGTCGAGCAGCGGGTCAGGGACGTGCTGTGGGCGAGCCGGCAACGCGGGTATCGGACACAGCGCGGACTCGTCTCCGCCAAACCGCTCACGCCTACTGACGCACAGGCGTGGAAGGACGCGGGCTCGCCCGACCTGTGCGACGGCTGCCTGTCGGGAAAGACCTACTTCACCCCACTGAAGATGACGACCAAGCCCGTGACGGAACTGCCCACCGAACCCGAGGCGCTCAAGGCCGAGATGCTGCGGGCCAACGACAAGGAGACCCCAGAGGCCTGGCTGTGGGGGGCGAGCAAATGGCTCCTTCTCGACGTCGAGAGCACCCCTGCCACCAGAGCCGCGCTCTACCGCGTGCTCGCCGGCCTGCCGGGTGTGCGGGTGGAGAACGACGTCACCGACATCGACGGCCGCACCGGGGTCGCGCTGACCTACGGCGAAGCGCCCACCTGTCAGCAGATCATCATCGATCGGGACAGCGGGCAACTGCTCGCCATCCAGGAGGGTGACGGGTCCTCGGCTTATGTGATCAAGCGGCTGGGCTGGACCGACGACCCCGCGCCGAAGGAGTCGACCTTCTCATGACGCGTCGGGGTCCCCGTAGTAATGGCGGCAAGTGCTTGTGAGCTAGGTACGGAAATGGCGGTGACCCCTCTGGGGTGATGACGCGCGTCTCACTGCCAGGGGAACCAGACTATTCGTCGAACTCGCCGAGCTTGACGCCGCCAATGAATGCATCCCACCCGGCTTGTGTGAACCTGAGTGCAGGGCCGTTGGGGTTCTTGCTGTCGCGGACGGCGATGACTCCGGGAAGGTTGGTGGCGACCTCGACGCAGTTCCCGCCGTTGTTGCCGCTACGGGAACTCTTCTTCCACACAGCCCCGGCGAGGTCTGTAGCGGTCAGGTCTTTCGGCTCCATTGTTCTGCTGCTTCCTTGATCATTTCGAGAGATTCGCCTGGGCGGTATGCCTCTGCCCGCAGTCTGTCATACCGCCCCCAAATCAGGGCAACAAGTTCATGCTCTGCCGATACTTCACCTTTGCCTGCAGAGTCTACAGACACCGTAGTCGGGGCATCGGAGAGCTCCGCGATGACGAATCCGGACATCAAGCCGTCCGTACAGGGATTGTCTGCGGGAACGATCTGCACCGTTACGTTGTGGCGGATGGCCAAGGTGGCGAGACGAGTGAGCTGGTCGGCCATGACTTGAGCTCCGCCGATGGAACGCCGAAGGCCCCACTCGTCTATGAGCACCCATAGGGCGGGAGGATTATCTCTCGTCAAGATCAGTTGCCGCTGCATGCGAGCGGCAACCTGCTCTTCCACCTCCGACTCAGTGGAAGCGAGATGGCCTCGGAAGACTGCCCGCGCATAATCCTCAGTCTGGAGTAGGCCAGGGATCAAGAGCAGATCCCAGGTGCGAAGCGTCACCGCGTTGGGTTCAATCTCCTCCAGCCAGCGGACATACCAGCCTGGCCCGGACGGGGACTGGTGAATGCGACGATAAAGCCGGACAAAGTATTCCTTATCCGGAAGGTCGAAGAATTCGTCGCACGCCTGCGCGAAGTCGAGTTGGGGATTTCGACTACCGGTTTCGATATGGCCTACTAACGACGGTGAGCAGCGTAGGCGGTCAGCCAGTCGGCGTTGGGACAGCCCTTGCCCTTTTCGGCATCGTGCCAGCTCACGGCCAAAACGTTCGGCGGGTGACATGCGAGGATCGAGATCATTTGCCACGACGGATTTCCAGGGCCTCGGGGGTTGCCGGTGACGTGCGCTCACAATGTAACCACATCTGCGTACTCTCGGTGAGGCCTTCTGTCGTCAGACTGTCCTCCTATCTGACGTGCAATGGAGTGTGTTCACGGGCAGTCTGGTGTTGCCCGCAAACGGCCTGCCAAAACAATAACCCGACATTCCACTCACATGGCTGGGGGCAAAATGACAGTAGCGATCTTGACCGTCTACGGACCTCGGAAAAATACCACCTCAACTGCCTTGAGCAAATTGACAGGTTCCGTCCGGACTGCAAGGGGAACGATGGGTCTTCACTTGCGGCGGGGTCGTGATCGGTGGATGGACGCGCTTGACGAGTAAACGCCCGAACGAGTGTGGGAGGTTGCGCGATGAACGATCAGGCCTTGGCGAAGATAATCCTTCCGGGCATGGCGCGTTCGGTGTCGCTGGCTCGTCGCTGGGTCGTGGACGCCCTGACGACGGCGGGACACCAAGATGTGGAGAGTGCCCGGCTCGTCACGAGCGAGTTGGTGGGAAACGCCATACTGCACACCGGCTCCGGACGATCGGGTGGCCTAGTTACGGTGACCATCTACGAGGTCTGTCATTATCTGGCCAGGATCGAGGTGACTGACGAGGGAGTGGTGTGTCCCGGGTTGAGTAGAGGTGGGTTGCTGGATTCTGGTGCCACTTGATGAGAGGAAAGTGGCATGGGACGACGGGGCTATCCGCCAGAGTTCCGGCGCAAGGTGCTGGATCTGCTCGAGGCGGGGCGTAAGGTCACCGACCTGGCGCACGATCTGGAGATCAGCAGTCAGACGATCTATACCTGGCGGCGGCAAGACCGCATCGATCGCGGCCTGGAGCCCGGCTTGACCAGCAGCGAGAAGGACGAGCTAGCAGTCGCCAAGCGCCGCATCGCCGAGTTGGAGACAGAACTGCAGGCCACTCGACGGGCGATCGAACTGGTGCGAGAGGTGGTGCCCCCAAAAGGCGGTTCGAGGCCATCGCGGTGATGGCTGGCGAAGGTATCCCCGTCGAGGTGGCCTGCCGCGTGCTGCACGTCTCGGTGTCCGGCTACTACGCCTGGCGGGATCGGCCGCCCTCGCCGAGGACCATCCGGCATGTCTGGCTGACCGACCTGATCCAGCAGATCCACCAGCGTTCCCGAGGTACCTACGGCGCCCGGCGGGTGCATGCCGAGCTGCGCCTGGGCCACCAAGTCCCGGTCAGCCATGGAGCGGTGGAGTTACTCATGCAGCGAGCAGGGCTGCAAGGCCTCAGCGGCCGGCCGAAGTGGCGGCGCGCCAAGCCCGACCAGATCGCCGTCGACCTGGTAGACCGAGCCTTCGCCCGGACCGGTCCCAACCAGCTGTGGGTCACTGACATCACCGAACACCCCACCAGAGAGGGCAAGGTGTACTGCTGTGTGGTGCTGGACGCCTACTCCCGCCGGGTGGTCGGGTGGTCGATCGACTCGACCCAGACCGCCACCCTCGTCACCAGCGCCTTAGGCATGGCCATCGACAACCGTACGCCCGCGGGCACGATCATCCACTCCGACCAGGGCGTCCAGTTCGGCTCCTGGGCCTTCACCCAGCGCGCCAAGGACTCCGGCCTGCTGCCCTCGATGGGCAGCGTCGGGGACTGCTTCGACAACGCCATGATGGAGTCGTTCTGGTCGCGGATGCAGGTCGAGCTCCTCGACCGTCAGCGCTGGAACACCCGGATCGAGCTCGCGAACGCGATCTTCGAGTACCTGGAGATCTGGCACAATCGGCAACGACGGCACAGCAGTCTGGGCATGCTCACCCCGATACAGTTCGAGAACGCGTCCACCGTGGCATGACAATCCAGAAACGCGACTCCATCGAACCCAGGGCACACCACCCGCTGATCATTCTGTTAGGACTTCTTAGGGGGTATCTTCGATCCCGGGTGCAAGATCGTGATCTGGCCCGGGGGAGGTAACACCGCCGGAAAGACCCTGTTTGTAGAGGAATATCACCGAGGGCGATGGGCCCGGATATCCACAGGGCGTCCATCGGGATCGCGAGCCGTCATCGTCCATTGCGTGGGCAGTGTCTCGATCTGTCCGACCGGCCGCCCGGCATCCACAATCCGTTCGCGAAGCTCACACAGTTGTGCGTATGTGCCCACGCGCAGTCCCCACCCCGCCCGGTTCAGGGGATCAAGATCGGTGGCGGGGGCGGTGGCGGTTTCGACGATCATCAGATGGTCGGCCCCGCCGACATCGAGGACTGCGATCCGAGGATCAGTAGAGGTAGCAGCGCGCTCGAACGCGAGCGTTGCTCCGAGCAGTCCCGTGTAGTACGCCACGAGCCGGTCGAGTTCGGTCGTGGACAGTGTCAGATGGTTGATTCCGAGCAGATTGGTCATGATCAACCGACCGTAGCTCAGCCACACCACGATCTTGCACTCGGGATCGAAGACACCCTCTTAAGCCCCGGGGTCCGGCAGGACACAGGCCCCCGGCTTTCGGGCCGGGGGCCTGCTCGTCGGTACGTCACCACTGCTGGCTGGTACGGGAAGTTGGAGACGCGCAAATGGCGCTGTCTGGGCCTTGCGGCCTTAGGTATGTGTCTCGCGCCTCCAGGGTCTACGTTCATCAGGGCGGGGGCATCTGGGACGCCGTTTCGCTTACGCCTGAGGCATTGCGACGTCGCGGAGGAATTCCAGCCATATCGCGGTCGCACGCGCGTGCGCCTTGGCGCGCACCTGGGTCGTGGTAGTGCTGTCGTTCACGTCGAATCTTTCGCTGTCCATTGGGAGACCGTCACGCCCAGGGAGCCGATGATGCAGGGTGAGCTTGAACTTTTCGTCGATGATCGAGAACAGCAGCCGCTTGCCGACCCAGCCTTTCTCGCAAGTCGTCGATCCCGGTGACGGTTTCCATTGAATCTGGGGCGCTCCGGTCTTCTGCCCTTCCTTGGGTTCAACCCGGGTGCTCATTGGATCGCCTCCTGTGCGGCCAGGCTGCCCGCGCTCACGACGTTCCCCCGTCGGCCCATCCGTTGATCTGGGTGACTGCGCTCTGGGGATTCTTCACATCGGACAGGGGAACGACAGTCCCCGACTTGGGAAGCGTCATCGCGAAGTGAAGGTGTGCGCTGTCCTGCATCTTGATGATCCTGACGGCTGCCGTGCCTTGCTCCGGAACAAAAACGTCCGGCTCTGCCCCGCGATCTTCATGACCGGCCCCTCCATGTTGAGCTTGATGTGCTGGATGACGCGGGACTGGACGCCGCCGGCCCCCAGGAGATCGCACAGGATCGGCAGGACCCCGATCTGCTTGCCTGTGTTTACTCTGGCTTGCCTCACTTCATGCCCTCCGATGGGCTAGAAGCCCGTGTCCTGGCCGGACTATGGAGCATGTCCGTGATCTTGACGCGACTGCCGACAGTGCTCGCAGCCGTCGTCATGGAAGCTGTCCGGCTGGTGGGGCACCGGCGGCGGATGTCAGGTCACTGATCGTCTGGTTGGCACGTAGATCTGCACACCGGAAGGCGACGCGACGGGCGGCGCGTACGGGTTCGATGGCCGGATGCCAGACGTAGACAGCGCGCTTGTGCTCGGGGTCCCAGCCGCTGCGCCACCAGAAGCGGTAGCCGTCGCACCACACCACCAGCCCCACCCAGACCGACACCAACGCGAGCCCGTAACCAGCATGTACGTCTGCGGTGATGCCCTCCTGCGCGAGAGCCTCTCGCAGCAGCTCGGCGTGGAGGCGTTGCGTGGTGTCCTCCGCTGGATGGGTGTGCGTCGGAACTCGTGAAGGATTCATCACGTCAAGCAAAGCGACACCAGCCATTCCGGGCACGATGACAATGGGAGACAGCCGCGGACACGGTGTATCCGCGAATATCCGGAGGTGAGCGATGAACACCCCAGGAACACCGCCCCCATGGGCCGCTCGGCTCCGGGCCGAGCGCAAGGCCGAGATCGGCACCGTCGCGGACCTGGCCAGACGGCTCAAGGCGGTGGCGGACGGCCCGCTGCCCACTGTGGCGGATCTGACGCGGATGATCCGAGGGTGGGAGCGAGGAGACCACTACCCCAGCGAGCGCTACCGTCTCCTGTACGCTCGCGCGCTGAATACGACGGAGGCCGGCCTGTTCGACCTGGATGAGCGGCCCGCGGTTCCCGTTCCCGCTTTGCCTCTGGAGAGCATCGCCCCTGACCTGGATCTCTATGAGCGCATTACCCGTACGCTCCAAGATCCTCGCCGTATTGACCAGGGCACCGTGGACTGGCTCGCCACCTGCCTTGCCGAACATCGCAAGGTGGAAGACACCATCGGCTCGCATCCTCTCTTGGGCATCGTCCGGCAGCAACTCGGCATCGTGGTCGAGCTGGCTCAGAGCGCGCGAGGCGGCATCGCCGACACCGTGGTGGATCTGGCCGCGCAGTACGCCCAGTTCGTCGCGTGGATGTCACTCGACATCGACGACCAGGCCGCCGCACTTGCCTGGTACGACCGCGCCCACGACTGGGCGCTGGAGATCGGCGACGTCGACATGGCCACCACCACGCTCAGCATGAAAGCCCACCAAGCGTGGAGCGCCGGCAATGCCCGCAGGACCGTCCGACTGGCCGAAGCCGCGCGCTGGCACGACGGACGGGTGACTCCCGGTGTGCGCGGCATGGCCACCCAGATGGCCGCGCGAGGGCACGCGCTGGCAGGGGAAGCCCGTCCGGCCCGTACGCTCCTGGATCAGGCCGAAGCCCTCATTCGCCAAGCGGCAGAGCGGGCCGACGACGAGCCGGCGTGGATGTACTTCTACGACGAGACCTGGTTCCGCCTCCAACGCGGCATGACGGAGCTGCACCTCTCGAACTGGCCCAAAGCCGCCGACTTGCTGGCAGCCGGGCTGGCGAATCTCCCTGCCTCCTACAAACGCGACCGCGCGTGGTACGGCTCATGCCTGGCCAATGCGCACGCGGAGGCGGGGGACGCGCGGGCATCCCTCGATGTAGGGCTCCCGGTCGTGGAAGATGCCGTCAAACTGAACCGCCATGCCCACAAGGAACTCGTCAATGTGCAGGCCCTCCTCCGGGAGCGCCGCTCGCCGCACGCGGACACTCTGGCAGAGGCGCTCACGGCCGGGCGCCAAACGTCGGGCTGAACCGTCATCGAGTACCACGGTGGTCTCGCCGAGGCCGCCCACTGCCGCCACCTCAGGTCCCGGTTGCGAGTTCGGGGTGTCCCGTCGGTCAACGGCATGCCCCGCGGCATGCCGGTCCGGAGTGGGCGTCAGTCGGCCCACCGCTTCGCCGGTCGGCGGGCGGGCCCAAAGCGTCTCGGTCCGGGCGACCACTGCGCGTAGGTAGCGGGCCCGCGTCGCTGTCAGTCCAAGCCACCCGGCGGCAAGGGGTTCGCCACAGGTTCCCGTGGTGGGGAGAAGCACGGCAGGGAGGCCGAGCGGTAAAGCACGGCGATCAGGGCCACAATGGCTGAGAACCAGGCAATGAGCACGACAAGACCCAGGTCGGCGTAGCCGTAACCAGCCAGCGCGCTGAGCGCTCCCAGGACGGCCACCGCCCAGCGCAACACGTCGAGAAGCGCGGCCCTGGACAGGTCCCCGGAGGGACGGATCCGTCTGATGACGGCGTCGACAGAGACCCAGACGGTGATCAAGGCACCGGCCGTGTTGGCGATGCCGATCACGTTCGCAATGAAGGAGACCGCCTGGTCATCGCTCGCTCCGAACGGGATCGTGGCGACCAGCGAGATGCAGGCCATGGCGACGGCAAAGGACCCGGCCCTGCCGAAGGGGTCGTCGGCGGATCGCCGCAGTTCAAGCAGGCCGGACGCGCACAATCCCCATCCGATGGGGTTGAACAGTAGGTCGAAGCCGTTGAAACGGAGGGCGCCGAAGGCGACGACGAAACCGGTGGCGATCTTCGTGACGGGCAGCATGCGGCACTACCTTCCAGGCTTGGCATTGGCCGTGGATGAGCTGGCTGTCAGAGCCATTCCCCGCTCACCACTTCGTTGCAGACGTCGCTGGCGAGAGCTCGCTGCCAGGCGACCGGGAGGCCTCCTTCGGGTCCTTCCAGTCGCCATGAGCCCCATATCACTTCCGCCGACCCTGAACCCATCCAGGTTCTGTAGGTGAAGCGAACCGGCTGGGGCTCGCGTGGCACCGCCGCGCAGTCGGTGATGACGATGCGCCTCACCACGGTCTGCGAGCCACCACGTTCCACGGTGACCGTGGAGCGTTCGTCCTGTGCCTCGTCAGCAGGCAGCAGGCGGAGGCCCGGCATTTCGGCCGAGATACCGGTGAGAGTGAAGGCAGCCAGACCTTCGTTTTCCATTTCGATATACGCCCTGGTGGACAGGACGCCATTTTCATCCACGTCAGCGTCAAGGAAGGAACTGTGGAGCCTCCATCGGACCTGCGGAGGCGCCTCCCTCAACCACCATAAAAACCCTACAACGACAACAAGTGACACCAAAACGGACACCACTCGCCGTAATCGCACCCGCTGCGCACGCCACGTGGTGACGCCGAATTGCTGCCATATGTCATCTGAATTCACGATATAGACCATATAAGCTAGCCTCTCGTGACGACACCTCCGATGATCTGCTGGACGGTTGCCGCCGTAACCGTGCTGGCGGCAGCCGCGCCGATTACACCGGAACGGCTCACCAGGTTCGCCGCGCTAACGGGTCTTTCCGTCACAACGTCCAACGCCCGCCAGATCATCGATCACTTCGCCGGCCTTCGCCGGTGGCGACTCATCGCCGTCGCCCTCGCCGCTCCTTTGGCCTGCTTCACCAACGATCCGTTCTATTTGGTCCTGGGCTGGTGTGCCGTTTCGGTCTTCCGCGATGTACGACTGCCCATCCGGGTGTTCCAGGCTCACGACGAGGCGAAGGTCTATCACCGGGCCTGGCTGCTCGGTTCGGCGGGCGCCATCGTGGCAAGCGGCTATCTGCTGGCGAACCAAGGTGCCACGCCGACGCGTCTGGCTCATACCGTCATCGTGGTTGTCATGGCGGGAGCCGTACCGCTTGCCGCTCGGAAACTGAACACCAGACCGACACCCGAGGCGTCGGACGACAGGGCTCAGGCAGAACTGGCCATCGCCCGATGGTCCGCACGAACTCTTTACCTGGCGGGCACCGCAATCGTGCTGTCGAGCGCATTGCTCACCCCCGGCCAACCGCCACGGCGCGAACTACCCGAATACTCGATGCCCAGGTCATTCTCCGCGCAAATGGCTGAGTTCACGAAGGTGAACACCTACAAGCGGCCCACCTGCGCGTGGACCGACGAGATGGACAACCCCTGCCGGTCATGGCTCGTGAACGGGCAGCCGTTCCCGCAGGCCGCGCCATACGTCGTCAGAAAAGGCGCCGCGCCCCAGCCAGGGCCGTTCGTGCGCAGGCCCGACAAGAAGGCCCTCGTCTATCTGGACAGACGCAGTCGCCGCATGATGTATCAGGACGCCCAGGGTATCCACCCCCTCACCGGCAGCCTGGCTGACACCGCAGTGCCCACACCCACGTTCGTGGGTCAGAACAGGTATGTCGCCCTGGCCAGGGACGGCGCGCAGATCACCGACACCAGGACCTGGACCACGCTCTCGATCCCCGGCGCTCAACAGGTGCACGACCTCAACAGCAGCGGGATCGTGGCCACGACGGCTTCTCGGGTGCTCGTGCTCGACCATCAGGGAAAGATCCGCATGAGTCTCCCCTTCAAAAAGGCCGCCAAGGATGTCCCCGATGACACGTACAACCTCAAGAAGGACGGAAGTCGCCTAGTGATCATCCGAGGCAAGACACGTGTCGAAACCTTCGACGCAGGGACGGGGAAGCGTTTGGCCAGCGTCGCTCCCGTGTTGCCCGGCGATGACTTCCTCGACGTCGGCCTCGGCTGGTCGAAGGAGGGGCCCTTCCTGGTTCGCAGCGTCATAAGCGAGCGCGTCTACTACCTCGACCTGGCGACTGGCAAGCTCTGGAGACGCAAGGGCTGAACCCGGTAAGAGAGCCCACAGCGAATTTAGAGACTTGTTCGTCCGACATTCGCCTTCGAGGTGAGCTTCCGTCGGTTGGGGCGATTTCCGAAAGGGATCTACCTTGTTCCCGAACCGAGGGCCGCGTTCGTGAACCTCACACAAGAAGTTATTGCTGGCTGGCCGGAGACGCTTTGCTGCAATGGAAATCAGAAGAGATCATCTCGTGTCGCTGATCGTGTGTGATGATGGCGAGCGCTGAAGAAACCCGAACGCTTCCCTTCTCCGCGCGCTCACAACTTTCCCGATCTGCCCACTCCCAGGAGCCCTCAATTCGGCTGCGCCCAGCGCAGGGGCACAGAGCACCCTCCAGGCATGCAACGCGCGTGAAAGACCGAACACCGATGAGAGGTGACGTTCCGCACCATCCACGTCTCGGGTGGCTGCGCAGATGCCAGACGTTCCTGCCGCTTTATTCGGATGGAGATGCTGCGGGTCAGCTGCTTTTCCGAGGGCAGGGTCGGCTCAGCGCTCATGATGGCCCGGCGCTGCGGTCGACAACGAATGGTTTGGCATGCCGCAGAAGCGATATTCGCGGCCAGATCCCGCCGCTGAGTCAGGATCGTCGGCATTCGGGACGGTCATCGGTCTTGCTCTCATGTGAAACGAGGACGCCCTGGACAATCGGGCAATCGACATGCTGGACGTGCCGGTCCGGGGTGGGCGTCAGTCGGCCCACCGCTTCGCCGGTCAACGGGTGGGGGCGTTTGGCGAGCGGAGCGAGCGGGGGTTTCGGGGTGGGCTCCAGCAGGCCAGACCGGTAACCAGGTAAGGGGTGGGTGATGGCGCCGAAGGCGCGGGGGGTGCGCCGTCAGGCGCCTCAATAAGAAGCGCCTGAGCCCCGAGCGCGAAGCGCCTCCCAGCGAAGACCTTTTTGCTCGGGGCGGGGTCCAGCAGGCTGACCACCCAGATGGGCAGCGGGTGGGGGAGCCTGGCCCACCTACGCGTCGGAGGAGAGGATGAGGCCGCTGGTTGGTACGCCGGTTCCCGCCGTTACCAGGACGTTTCGGACGGCTGGGAGTTGGTTGGCGGCGGTGCCGCGGATCTGGCGGACGGCTTCCGCTATGCCGTTCATGCCGTGGATGTAGGCCTCCCCCAGCTGGCCTCCGTGGGGGTTCACGGGTAGGCGGCCGTCCAGTTCGATGGTGCCGTCACGGAGGAAGTCGGGGGCCTCGCCGCGGGCGCAGAAGCCGAGTTCTTCCAGTTGGGCCAGGACGAACGGGGTGAAGTGGTCGTACAGGATTGCGGTCTGGATGTCTTTTGGTGATAAGCCGGACATGTCCCAGAGCTGGCGGGCGACCACGGCGATCTCCGGGAGGCCGGTCATGTCGTCGCGGTAGTAGCTGGTCATCATCATCTGGCCCGAGCCCGCGCCCTGGGCGGCGGCGGTGATCAGGGCGGGGGATCTGCGGAGGTCTCGGGCGCGTTCGGCCGAGGTGACCACCAGGGCCACGCCGCCGTCGCTCTCCTGGCAGCAGTCGAGAAGGTGCAGCGGCTCGACGATCCACCTGGACGCCTGGTGCTCCTCCAGCGTGATGGGGCGCCGGTAGAACCAGGCGGCGGGGTTGGTGGCGGCGTGGCGGCGCATGGCCACCGCCACCCGGCCGAAGTCCTCCGAGGTCGCGCCGTACGTGTGCATGTACCGGCGGGCGAACATCGCCACCCACGCCGCCGGCGTCATCAGCCCGTACGGCACGTGCCAGCTCATCTCCAGCCCCTGGGAGGTGGGCTCGCCGGTCAGGCGGCTGTTCGGCTGGCCGAAGCGGCGGCCCGAGCGTTCGTTGAAGGCGCGGTAGCAGACGACCGTCCGCGCCATCCCCGTGGCCACGGCCATGGCCGCGTGCGCCACGGTCCCGCAGGCCGCGCCGCCGCCGTACTCGACCCGCGAGAAGAACGTCAGGTCCCCGATCCCCGCCTCCCTGGCGACGGCGATCTCCTGGTTGGAGTCCTGGGTGTAGGTCACCATGCCGTCCACTTCGCCGGGTGAGAGCCCGGCGTCGTCCAGCGCCGCCAGTACGGCCTCCGCGGCCAGCCGCAGCTCCGAACGCCCCGACTTCTTGCTGAACTCGGTGGCCCCGATGCCCGCGACGGCAGTACGCCCGCTCAACACGGCTTTCCCTCCTCGGCCAGGGCGAAGGTGACGGTCCCTGTGGCGTGGTCGCCCAGGCTCACCTTGCCGCGTACCTCGACCGTGAACCGGCCCTCCTCGCGCGACACGACCGTCCCGTTGAAGCACAGCCGGTCCCCCGCGTACGCCGGGACGCCCAGCTTGACGGCGACCCGCTCGATGACGGCCTCGGGCCCGGCCCAGTCGGTGACGTACCGCTCGACCAGGCCCATGGTCGTCAGGATGTTGAGGAAGATGTCCTTCGACCCCTGCGCCCGGGCCTTGTCGACGTCGTGGTGCACCGGCGTGAAGTCCATGGTGGCCAGGGCCGTCGAGACGACGAAGGTGGGGGTGAGGTCGATGGCCAGCTCCGGCAGCGCGGACCCGATCTCGGTACGCATCACGCCTCCTCCTTCGAAGGCGCCCACATCGGGAGGATGAGCTGGTCGTCCATCGGCCGGTACGTCACGCGCAACGGCATGCCGACGGCCACCTCCTCTATCGGACAGTCCACTACATTGCCGACGATCCGCACCCCCTCCGGCAGCTCCACCACGCCGACGACGAACGGGGTCTCCCGGCCCGGCACCGGCGGGTGGTGGTGCACGACGTAGCTGTAGAGGGTTCCGAGGCCGCTCGCGACCAGGTGGGAGCTGTTGGCCGAGCGGCATTGCGGGCACAGGGGGCCGGGCGGGTGGCGGTGGTGGCCGCAGTCGGCGCAGGTCTGGATGCGCAGCTCCCCTTGCCGTACGCCTTCCCAGAAGAACGCGGTGTCCTGGTTGATCACCGGTTGGAGCGGGTAGGCAGCTGCCCGCTCAACGACAGGCTTCGTGCGTGGGCGAAATTTCAGGACCCGGAAGAGCATGTCGGCGACCGGCTCGTCGTCCTCGCCGTACCAGGTGACCTTCCAGGTGGCGAAGAAGCCCACCCCCAGCGCCGTCCGCTTGGGCCCGGCCAGGTCCGCGAACCGGGTGGCCGGGGTGAGCCGCTCGCCGACCCGCGCGTACCGGTGGTAGGTCTGCTCGCAGTTCGTCGCCACCACGCCCGTGTAGCCGCTCGCGTCGAGCGCGGCGATCACGTCGTCCACCGGTGAACGGTCCTTGGCCGACCGGCGCACCCCCGGCATCGTCCACACCTGGGCCATGGCGGGCGGGGCGACCCCTTTCTCCAGGTACGCCGGGTTCTCGTCGCCCATGGCGTCCAGCCAGTGCCGGATCATGGGCCCGTTCACCGGGTCCTGCGCCGGGGTCCCGCGTACCTCCCCCAGCGCCGCCTGCTTGCCCGCGAGCTCGTGCAGCTCCTCGTCGTTCAGGGGAGGAGCCTTCGGGGGAGCGGTCATCGCGGCGGCCTCGGCAGGTTCAGGCCGAGCATGGCGATCAGCTCCCGCTGCACCTCGTTCACCCCGCCGCCGAACGTCAGCACCACCGCCCCCTTCACCCCGTGATCGGTGCGTTCGAGCAGTTCGGCCGTCTCCGGATCCGACGGGTCCCCGAACCTGGCCAGGATGTCACCGACGATCCTGCCGACCTCCTGCATGCGCTCGGAACCGTAGATCTTGGTGGCCGACGCGTCGGGGGCGCCGAGCCAGCCGAGGTCCATGTTCGCGGCGACCTGCCAGTTCAGGAGCTCGTTGGTGCGGAAGAAGCCCCACACCCTGGCCAGCGCCCGCCGTACGTCCGGATGGTCCGCCACTCCGGTGCGGCGGGCCCAGGCGAGGAAGCGGTCGTAGGTCTGGCCGAGGTTCCCGGCCGGGCCGAGGGTGACGCGTTCGTGGTTGAGCTGGTTGACGATCAGGTCCCAGCCCCGGTCCACCTCGCCGACCACCATGTCCACGGGCACGCGCACGTCGCTGTAGTAGGTCGCGTTCGTGTGGTGGCGACCGTCCATGGTGACGATCGGCGTCCAGGAGAAGCCGGGGTCGTCCGTGGAGGCGATCATCATGGTGATGCCCTTGTGCTTCTTGGCCTCGGGGTTCGTGCGGGCGGCCAGCCAGATGTACTGGGCGTAGTGCGCGCCGCTGGTGAAGACCTTCTGGCCGTTGACGACGTAGTGGTCGCCGTCGAGGACCGCCGTGGTGCGCAGGGAGGCCAGGTCGGTGCCGGCCTCGGGCTCGCTGTAGCCGATGGCGAAGTGGCACTCGCCGGCGAGGATGCGGGGCAGGAACAGGTCCTTCTGCTCCTGCGTGCCGTACTGCATGAGCGTGGGCCCCACGGTCTGCACCGTGATGATCGGGTACGGAACGCCCGCCCGGGCTATCTCGTTGGCGAAGATCTGCTGCTCCAGGGGGCCGTAGCCGCCGCCCCCGTACTCCTTGGGCCAGCCGAGGCCGAGCTTGCCGTCGCGGCCGAGGCGGCGGCAGTGCTCCATGTACGCCCCGCCGAACGGATCTTCGGCGATCTTCCTGCGGTCCTCGTCGGTCAGGCAGCCCTGGAAGTACTCGCGCAGCTCGTCGCGCAGGGCGCGCTGGGCTGGGGTCAGGTCGATCAGCATCAGAGGAGCGCTCCGATCAGGTCGAGCTGGGCGTCGGCGCCGCCGAGCAGGTGGGACAGGTGCTTGGCCTGCGCGAAATAGCGGTGCAGCGGGTAGGTGACGTCCAGCCCGAGGCCGCCGTGCAGGTGCTGGCAGGTGTAGAGGGCCTTCCACGCCTCGCCGACGTGGTACGCGGCCAGCGCCAGGTCCTGGTCGGCCGGCAGTCCCTCGGCCAGGCGCCAGACCGACGACCACATGGCCACGTCCAGGGCCCGCGCGACGATGTAGACGTCGGCGATCTGCATGGTCACGGCCTGGAACTCGGCCAGCGCCCGGCCGAACTGCTTCCTCGTCCTGATGTACTCGGTGGTCAGCTCCAGCGCGCCCGCCAGCACGCCGCTGGCCTGGGCCGCCACCGCCGCCATGAACAGCCGCCGGGCCCCGGTGACCGCGTCGGCCCCCGCGATCCGCTCGGCGGGGGTTGCGTCGAGCACGATCGTGGCGGCGGGCTCGCCGGTGGAGGTGTACTCGGGGGCCGTGGCGGGCGACTCCACCAGGAACAGGCCCTCGTCGGCGGTGACGAGCACCGCAGCGCCGGGGTACGGCACCGAGACCTTGCGCCCGGTCAGCGTCCAGCCGCCGTCCACGGCCCGGGCGGCCGTCGAGGGCGGGTCGGCCAGTGCCCTGCCGGGCTCGCGGAGCGCGAGGGTGCCGCCGTCGTGGCGGCGTTGCTGGTCAAGGGTGCCATAGCGGGCCAAGGTCAGCGTGCTCACCAGCGCGGGCAGCGCGGGCACCGGGGCCGCCCGCGCGCCCACCTCCCGCAGCACCACGGCCAGCTCCACCGGCCCGAGCCCGGCTCCCCCGGCCTCCTCCGGCACGCACACGCTCATGAGCCCGGCCTGCCGCAGCCGCTCCTCATCCCCTTCCCTGGCCAGCACCTCGGCCGCCAGCTTCCGGAGATCCTGCTGAGTTTCGTCCAGGTTGAAGTCCATTCACGCCTCCAAGAGGTGTTGCCTGCCGTGCCGTACGAACTCCTCCTCGATCCCCTTGACGTCCGAGTCGGTCAGCGGCCGGAGCCCGGAGCCGGACCGCACCCAGACGGGGTCGGCGGTGCGCCAGCCCTCGCGGGCGAGGACCCGCTTGATGACCTTGTGGGAGGGCGTCTGGGGCAAGTGATCAGAAAGGCGGATATATCGGGGTAAGGACTTTGTGCCCAGATCGCGCCGAGTCGCCAGGAACGCCGTGAACGCCGCCGGATCGAAGCCCCCCTCCAGCACCAGCGCCGCCATGACCTGGTCGCCCGCCGCCGGGTCGGGCACCGGGTAGACGGCCGCCTCGACCACCCCCGCGAACTCCCTCAGCGCCGCCTCGATGGGCGCGACCGCCAGGTTCTCGCCGTCCACGCGCAGGCGTTCGGTGCCGCGTCCCGCGAAGAACACGTAACCGTCCCCGTCCGCGTACGCCAGGTCGCCCGACCAGAACGCGCCGTCCCTGATCCGCTCGGCGTCCGCCTCGGGGTCGTTGTAGTAGCCGTCGAACAGCCCCAGCCCGCGCACGTTGACCAGCTCGCCGACGGCCTCGTCCGGGTTGAGCAGGCGGCCGTCCTCGATGCGGCCCGGCGGGCAGGGACGGCCGGTGAAGGGGTCGAGGATCAGGACGCCCTCGGGCAGCCGCCCCAGGCATCCCGGCGGCCCGGACGGGTCGGGGCTGAGCGAGATGGCCGTCTCCGTGGAGCCGAAGGCGTCGATCACCCGGCACCCGAACCGCTCCCCGAACCTCCTCGTCGCCACCGCGCTGCCCTCGTTCCCGAACGCGATCCTCAGCGGGTTGTCGGCGTCGTCGGGGCGCTCCGGGGTGGCCAGGACGTAGGAGAGCGCTTTGCCCACGTAGTGCAGGTACGTGCAGCCGTACCGTCTGATGTCGGGCAGCAGGCCAGACGCCGAGAACCGCCTCCGCAGCGCCAGCGCCGCCCCCGACACCACGGCCGGGGCGTAGGCGGCCATCAGCGCGCCGGAGTGGAACAGCGGCATCGAGCAGTACACGACGTCGGACGGGGTGAGCATCGCCCCCAGGCTCAGCCCGGGGACGGCCATCTTGCGCTGCGTGATCCGCACGGCGCGGGGGCGGCCGGAGGTGCCCGAGGTGAAGATCAGCATCACGAGCTCCTCGGGCGCGGCATCCTCGCCGGACGCGGCGTCCCCGGGCGACCACGAGGCGTCCGGCAGGGGCAGCGCCTCCACTCCCAGCGCCTCGGACAGCGGCCCGGCCAGCCCCGCGTACGGGGCGTCCGCCAGCAGCAGGTCCACGTCGGTGGCGCGGGCGTCGCGGATCAGCTCGTCGACCGACCGCGTCGGGTTCAGCGCGACGACCACGTGCCCGGACAGCGCCGCCCCGCCCACGAGGAAGACCAGCTCTGGAACGTTCTCGCTGAGCACCCCCACGTGCAGTCCGGCGCCGCGCCCGGACAGCCAGGCCCCGGCGGCACGGCAGGCCGCCACGTGCTCGCGCCACGACCACGTCGTGTCCTCGAACATCAGCCCAGGTCGATCGTCCTCGGCCCGTGCGTGGAGCAGGGCCGCCAGTGTGTTCGCCGCCATCCGGAGCCTCCACCAAGCGCTCGGTCAGCCGACTCGCAAACTAGAACAGATTCTAATATCTGTCCAGTGCCCACCTATCCCGATAAGTCGCGACATACGGCTGTAACGCCACAGACATGGGGCTATAGGGCTTCTTTGTTGACCCGCGAGTAACAAGCCGCGTCGTGAAGAAATCAGATAACGTGTTCTTATGCGTACCACGCACGCCGCGCCCTCCAGTGACACAGAGGGAACCATGGAGAGCCACCCCACGCCGGGCACGCACAGCGTCCGTACGCGTAGCCAGCACCAACGCCGCAAGCGCATCGTCCAGGCCGCCGCCGCGCTGGCCTCGCGCGGCGGGGTCGAAGCCATGCAGATGCGCACGGTGGCCGAGCGCGCGGGCGTGGCGCTTGGCACGCTCTATCGCTACTTCCCGTCCAAGATGGACCTGGTGGTGGCGGTGGTGGGCGAGGAGATCGACCTCCTGGAGAGCAGCATCGAGCGGCGTCCGCCGGGGGCCACCACCCCGTCGAGCCGCGCGGTGGACGTGCTCATGCGGGCGACCCGCGGGCTGATGCGCGAGCCGGAGCTGGCCGACGCGCTCATCCGCTCGCTGATCATGGCGGAGGTGCAGACGCCGTTCGGGGAGCGCATCACGGGGCTGCTGCTGCGGGTCTCGGCCGGCGGCCTGACCCTCGAGGACGCCACCGAGGAGCAGGCCGACCTCGCGGGGTCGCTGGCCAGCGTGTGGGTGCAGGAACTCCTCGAGATGCTCCGCGGCCGCCGCACCTATGATCAGATCCAGCGTCGTATCGAGACCGCCGCCGGCAGGTTGCTCGCCGATATATAACCCCATATTTTACGGCGGAGCACGGGCAGGCCACCCGCCGCACTCCGGCTGAGGGCCCTCCAGGAAACGGTCGCTGACCCTTCAGTGGCGCGCCGCCGTTACGGCGCGCACAGTGGGCCGCCTAAGTGGTGCCCGGTGGGCCGATCACCTCCCGCGCCCCGGTGGGCCCATCACCTCATGCGTCCCGGTGGGCCGGTCACCCCATGTGGAACGTGCGTCGATACGCGTGCGGCGAGACCCCCACCGCCGCCTGCAGGTGCTGCCTGAACGAGGCTGCCGTCCCGAAGCCGGCGCGGTCCGCGATGCGGTCCACCGGCAGGTCGGTGCTCTCCAGCAGGTGCCTGGCCAGCGCGATCCGCTGCTGCGTCAGCCACTGCCCGGGGCTCAGCCCCACCTCCTGCCGGAAATGCCGGGTGAACGTGCGCCTGCTCATCCCCGCATGATCGGCCAGGTCGTCCAGCCGGAGCGGCGTGCCCAGCCGTTCCATGGCCCAGGCCCTGGTGGGGGCGGTGCCGACGCTGGACTGCTCGGGCACCGGGTGCTCGACGTACTGCGCCTGGCCGCCGTCCCGCCACGGCGGCACCACGCACGCCCTGGCCACCTGGTTGGCGATCCGGCTGCCGTGGTCGCGGCGGACGAGGTGGAGGCAGAGGTCCACCCCGGCCGCGGCGCCGGCCGAGGTGAGCACGTCGCCGTCGTCCACGAACAGCACGTCCGCGTCCAGCCGCACCTTCGGGAACGCGGCGGCGAACCGCTCGGCGTGCCGCCAGTGCGTGGTCGCCGGGCGGCCGTCGAGCAGTCCGGCCGCCGCCAGCACGTACGTGCCGATGCAGATGGAGACGATCCGGGTGCCGGGGCGGATCCCGGCCAGCGCCGCGGCCAGCCCGGCGGGCAGCGAGTCCGGGCCCGTGAGTCCGGCGTACCACTCGGCGGCGGGCACCACCACCGTGTCGGCGCCGGCCAGCACGCTCGCGTCGTGCTCGACGGCGATGGAGTAGTCGGCGGCCGTGGCGACGGGGCGGCCGTCGACCGTGCAGGTGACCACGTCGTAGAGCGGCTCGCCACCTGGCCCCTGAGCGGCGAGGAAGATCCTGGACGGCACGCTCAGCTCGAACGGGATGACCCCGTCGGCGGCGAGTACGGCGACGCGATGCATGGCCCGATTTTTACACATCATGACCTTTGGGCCACTCGCGGGCCCGGCCCCGTAACCAGCAGGCTGGGTCTCATGAAGATGAAAGCGATCAGGCAGGACGTCCTCGGCGGCCCTGAGGTTCTGAAGTTGGTCGAGGTCGAGCGGCCGGTCCCCGGCCCGACCGAGGTGCTGGTGCGGGTGGAGGCGGCCGGGCTGAACCCGACCGACTGGAAGACCCGCGCGGGCGGCGGCTTCCTGCGTGACGAGCTGCCGTTCGTGCTCGGCTACGACGTCTCGGGAGTGGTCGAGGACTCGGGCATCGGGCAGGCGCTCTACAAGCCGGGCGACGAGGTGTTCGGCATGCTCAAGTATCCGGACGCGCACGGCGCCTTCGCCGAGTACGTCACCGCGCCGTCCCGCCACTTCGTGCGCAAGCCCGCCACCGTCGACCACGTCCAGGCGGCCGGGATCCCGCTCGCGGGGCTGACCGCGTACCAGGCTCTGGTGGACGTCGCCGGACTGAAGGGCGGCCAGCGCGTGCTCATTCACGCCGCCGCGGGAGGGGTGGGGCACCTGGCGGTGCAGATCGCCAAGGCGCGCGGCGCGTACGTGATCGGGACGGCCAGCGCGGCCAAGCACGAGTTCCTGCGCGGTCTGGGCGCCGACGAGCTGGTCGACTACCGGAGCGAGGACTTCGCCGAGGTCGTGCGGGACGTGGACGTGGTGCTCGAGACCATCGGCGGCGACTACGGGTTGCGCTCGCTGCGTACCCTGCGCAAGGGCGGCACGATCGTGTCGCTGGTGCTCAGGGATCTCAGCCCGGACCTGCACCGGCAGGCCGCCGAGCTGGGCATCCGCTCGGAGGGCATGCTGGTGGAGCCCGACCACGCCGCGATGCGCGCGCTCGCGGCCCTGGTCGAGGCGGGGAGGCTGCGCGTGGAGATCGCCGCCGCCCTGCCGCTGGCGGAGGCCGCCAAGGCGCACGAGCTCGGCGAGACGAACCGGGTCACCGGCAAGATCGTCCTTACTGTGCCCCATTGATTCATGGTCATTTCTTTGACTCCGTAAAAGGTTCGCCTTAATCGCGGCCAAAACTCGCCGTTATGTCAGTGGCGACGTCTATACAGGAGACATGACCGACAAGCCGACGAACGAGGAGTTCCTCCGACAGGCTGACCCGATGCGGCGCGAGCTGCTGGCGCACTGCTACCGGATGATGGGCTCGGTGCACGACGCCGAGGACCTCGTCCAGGAGACGTACCTGCGCGCGTGGCGGGCCTATGAGGGCTTCGAGGGGCGCTCCTCGTTGCGCACGTGGCTCTACCGCATCGCCACCAGCGCCTGCCTGACCGCGCTCGACAGCCGGAGCAGGCGGCCGCTGCCCACCGGGCTCGGTGCCCCCAGCACCGAGCCGACCGCTCCCCTGGTGTCGGACCACGAGGTGCCGTGGCTGGAGCCCGTGCCCGACGCCCTGGCGGGCGTCGGCGGCGACGACCCCGCCGCGATCGTGGCCGGCCGCGAGAGCATCAGGCTCGCCCTGATCGCCGCGCTGCAGCACCTGCCGCCGCGGCAGCGGGCGGTGCTGGTGCTGCGTGACGTGCTCAAGTGGAAGGCCGCCGAGGTGGCCGAGGCGCTGGAGACGTCCACCGCGGCCGTCAACAGCATCCTCCAGCGGGCCCGCGCCCAGCTCAACGAGGTGCAGCCGAGCCTCGACGACCCGGTCGAGCCGCTCACGGCCGAGCAGCGGGCCCAGCTCGACCGCTATGTGGCGGCGTTCGAGAACTATGACGTCGACAGCCTGGTCCACCTGTTCACCAAGGACGCGGTCTGGGAGATGCCGCCGTTCGTCGGCTGGTACCAGGGGCCCGAGGCGATCATGGAGCTCACCAGGACGCAGTGCCCGGCCGAGGGTCCCGGCGACCTCAAGCTGGTCCCGATCGCCGCCAACGGGCAGCCGGCGTTCGCGGTGTACCACCGCCAGAACGGCGTCTACGGGCAGTTCGCCATCATGGTGCTGACGTTCGCCGGGGAGCAGGTCAGGCACGTCGGCATGTTCTTCGAGGAGAGCCTGTTCGAGACGTTCGGGCTGCCGTCGACGCTGGAGGGTTCCACGACAAAGTAGAACGCGTTACAGTCTCGCCAGAGCATCGTTCTGGAGGCGACTGTGGGCACACCTGTGATCGTCGAGGCCGTACGCACTCCCATCGGCAAGCGAGCGGGCTGGCTGGCCGGGCTCAAACCGCAACAGGTTCTGGCCACCGCGCTGAACGGCCTCGTCGAGCGGTCGGGGCTCGACCCGGCGGCCGTCGAGCAGGTGTTCGCCGGCTGCGTGACGCAGGCGGGCGAGCAGGGCGGGCACGTCGGGCGCTACTCGTGGCTCTATGCCGGGCTGCCGTACCAGGCCGGGGTGACGACGGTGGACGCGCAGTGCGGGTCGTCGCAGCAGGCGGTGCACCTGGCGGCGGCGATGGTGCGCGCGGGCGTGATCGAGGCCGGCGTCGGGTGCGGCGTCGAGGTGATGAGCCGGGCGCCCCTCGGCAGCAACGTGCGGCCCGCCACCGCCAAGCCGGACGACTGGAGCATCGACCTGCCCGACCAGTTCACCGCGGCCGAGCGGATCGCGCGGCGGCGCGGGCTGACGCGGGAGCGGCTCGACTGGCTCGGGGCGCGCTCCCAGCGGCTGGCGGCCAAGGCGTGGGCCGACGGGCGGTTCGAGCGCGAGATCGTGCCGGTCGGCGACGTACGCAGGGATCAGGGCTTACGCGAGACCACGGTCGAGACCCTGGCCACCCTCAAGCCCGTCGCCGAGGGCGCCCTCCACACCGCGGGCACCTCGTCGCAGATCTCCGACGGCGCCGCGGCGGTGCTGGTGATGAGCGAGGAGGCGGCCGCCAGGCACGGGCTGCGGCCCAGGGCGCGGATCCTGGCGCAGGCGCTCGTGGGCGCGGAGCCGTACTATCACCTGGACGGGCCCGTGGAGGCGACGGCCAAGGTGCTGGCGGCGGCCGGGATGACGATCGGCGACATCGACAGGTTCGAGGTGAATGAGGCGTTCGCATCGGTGGTGCTGTCGTGGGCGGGCGTGCACGAGCCCGACTTCGACCGCGTCAACGTCAACGGCGGCGCGATCGCGCTCGGCCATCCGGTCGGCGCCACGGGCGCGCGGCTGATCACCACGGCGCTGCACGAGCTGGAGCGGTCGGACTCGGCGACCGCGCTGGTCACGATGTGCGCCGGCGGGGCGCTGGCCACGGCCACCATTCTGGAACGGGCCGGCTGAGCCGGTGATCGCGATACTCATCACCCGATCGGGGGGCGCATGAAGAGCAGACGCAGGCCGTACGCGGAGCAGCGGCCGCAGGATCTCGGCGGCGGGGTGTGGAGCGTGCCGGTGCCCATCCCGGGCAACCCGCTCGGCTACACGCTCGTCTACGCCATCGAGTCCCCCAAGGGGCCGGTGCTGGTCGACGCCGGGTGGAACCATCCGGACGCCTGGGACGCGCTCAGCGGCGGCCTCGCCGCGCTCGGGATCGACGTGAGCACGGTGAGCGGGGTGGTCGTCACCCATTTCCATCCCGACCACGCCGGGCTCGCTGGGCAGGTCAAGGAGGCGTCCGGCGGCTGGATCGCGATGCACGAGGACGACGCGGCGCTGGTCAGGCTCATGCATGACTACGCGGCCGAGGAGCACGAGAGCTTCCAGTCCGACATGCTCAGGCGGGCCGGGGCCGATCCGGGCGAGGTGCGGCAGGCGGTGAGCCGCCCGACGCCGCCGGCGCTGCCCGACCGCCGGTTACGTGACGGGGACCTGGTGGACCTGCCCGGACGCAAGCTGCGGGCCGTCCACACGCCCGGCCACACGCCGGGTCACATCTGCCTGCATCTGGAGGACGCCGACCGGCTGTTCACCGGCGACCACGTCCTCCCCGACATCACCCCCCACGTCGGGATTTATCCGTATGACCGGGACGATGTCGATCCATTGGGCGATTTCTTGGACTCCTTGGACCGGGTCGCCGAGCTGGGGCCCCTGGACGCCTTGCCCGCACACGAATGGATATTTCCTGATGTGGCCGCGCGAGCCGTCGAGATCCGCCACCATCACGATGAGAAGCTCGTACGGCTGCGCGCCCTCCTGGCCCAGCGGCCGGAACCGCTGACCATCTGGGAGGTCGCCGCGATGATGACGTGGAACAGGCCCTGGGACGACCTGTCCCCGGTGCTGAGAGGCATGGCGGCAGGGGAGGCCGCAGCGCATCTGCGCGCTCTGGAGGCCAGGGGCGAAGTTCGCCGGGTCCCCGGTGTCGATCCGGTCCGCTTCCAGGCTCTAGACTCCTAGACATCCGATGTCTAGGGAGCGAAGCGTGGCGGTCACCGACGCGGCCATCGACAAGATCAAACAGATGATCCTCTCGGGCGAGCTGGCCCCCGGCGACCGGCTGCCCAAGGAGGCCGACCTCGCCGAACGGCTCGGCCTGTCACGCAACTCGTTGCGCGAGGCCGTGCGGGCCCTGTCCCTGATCAACGTGCTCGACGTGCGCCAGGGCGACGGCACGTACGTGACCAGCCTGGAGCCGCGCCTGCTCCTGGACACCATGTCGTTCGTGCTCGACCTGCACCGCGACGACACGGTGATCCAGTTCTTCGAGGTCAGGCGCATCCTGGAGCCGGCCGCGACGGCGATGGCGACGGAGCTGATGACCGACGCCGACGTCGAGGAGCTGCGCGTGATCCTGGAGTCCCTGCCCGCCGAGCCGACGGTCGAGGAGCTGGTGGCCAACGACCTCCAGTTCCACCAGCGGATCGCGCGGGGTTCGGGGAACAGCGTGCTCTGCTCGTTCATCGAGAGCCTGTCAGGTCCGACCACTCGGGCCAGGATCTGGCGCGGGCTCACCCAGGAGGGGGCGATGCAGAAGACGCGGGAGCAGCACACCGCGATCTACGAGGCCATCGCCGCCCGCCAGGCCGACGTGGCCCGGTCCTGGGCGACCGTGCACGTGGCGGGCGTGGAGTCGTGGCTGCGCAAGGCGCTCGACCTCGACTGAGCGCGCTACCAGGGGTTGGTGCCGCCCTGCTCGCTGAGGAAGACGCCGGTCCGGGCGTCGGGCAGGGTGGCCTGGCGGGCCACGTGCTCGCCGCCCTCGCCGGCGGTCAGCGTCCCGATGAAGCCGTTGAGGTCGGTGGCGCAGAAGCCGGGCGCGACCGCGTAGACCTTGATCGGCGTGTCGCGCAGCTCCTCGGCGTAGATCAGGGTGACGGCGTTCAGCGCGGCCTTGGAGGAGTTGTAGCCGAGCAGGGTCGCGTACGGGCGCCACTCGGACTCCTGGTCGGCCAGGAACGCGAACGTGCCCAGGCCGCTGGAGACGTTCACCACGCGGCCGGCCTCCGACCTGCGCAGGAGCGGGAGCATGGCGTTGGTCACGGCGACGACGCCGATCACGTTCGTCTCGTAGACCTCGCGCAGGTCGGCGACCGGGAGCCGGCTCGGCGTGCGCTCCTGGTCGCGGCTGATCGCGGCGTTGTTGATCAGCAGGTCCAGCCGGCCGAACTCGCGCTCGACGTGAGCGGCGGCCGCCTCCACGGTGTCCTGGTCGGTGACGTCCAGGCGGACGAACCGGGCGTCGAGCCCCTCCGCCGCCAGTTCCCCGGCGGCCTTCTTGCCACGCTCGGGGTCGCGGGCACCAACAAAGACGACATATCCGGACTTGGCCAGTACGCGGGCGGTGGCGTACCCGATGCCCTTGTTGGCACCGGTGATGAGTGCGATGTTCATGCCCTCAAGGCTGAGCGGGGCCGCGCACGGACGGGAGAGACCCGCTGAGGCCCGGATCGACGGTCCCTGGTTACGGCGGCGCGGACCAGGCATCCTGAGGCCGTGACTCCTCCGCTCCCTGAAGGGAGCGGCTTCTCGCTAAGCCGCTTGCGTAGCCTCGCGAAGGGCAAGCCCTGCCCTCAAGATGTTGATCGCCGCGTTCACGTCGGCGTGTGCCTCGTGCCCGCACGCCGTACATCGGAAAACGGCCTGGGTGACACGGTTGTCCTTCGCGCAGTGCCCGCAGCGCGAGCACGTACGGGAGGTGTTGGCCGGATTCACGGCGATCAGCTGTCGACCGGCGCTTTCAGCCTTGTGCGACAGGATCGTCAAGAACGCGGACCAGCCCGCGTCGACAATGCTCTTGTTCAGCCCGGATTTAGCCGACTGGCCGTTGGGCAGGTAGCCGCCTTCGCCGTCCGGTTGCGGCGCGGCACGCCGGATCATGCCCGCGACGTTCAGCGCTTCGTGCACGATCACGTCGTAGCCGCGGACCAGCGCGAGCGCGGCCTTGTGCGCCGAGTCGAGGCGTTGCCGCCGCACCTTGGCGTGCAGGGCCGCTACCCGCGTGACGGCCTTCCGGCGCCGCTGGGATCCTCGTTTCCTACGGGCCAGCTCCCGCTGGGCCGCTGCCAGACGGCTCGCGGAGGCGGCGAGGTGGCGCTGGTTGTCGAGGTGGTCGCCGTCGCTGGTCGTGGCCAGCCAGGCGACACCCATGTCAACACCCGCGACCGCGCCGGTCGCGGGAAGGGTGGGTGCGGGCACCTCATCGCACGACAGCACGACGAACCAGCGGGCGCCTTCCCGCTTGACGCTGATCGTCTTGACGATGCCCAGCACCCGGCGGTGCTGGTGGACCCGGACATGCCCGACGCCCTGCAGGCGGACGAAACTCGCTGTCGGGTGCTCGGGCTGGGAGTGCCACCGGCAGCCGTCGCCGTCCTTGGGCCACTCAACCGTGTCGAACCAGCCCCGCCCCTTGAAACGCGGAAACCCTGGCGTGCGGCCCGCTTTGACGCGGTCGAAGAACGCCCGGTACGCCTTGTCCAGCCTGCGCAGCGTGGCCTGCTGAGAGGAGAACGACCACCGGCCCTGACCATCGGGGTCGTCGGCGCGGATGTGCTTCAGCTCCGCCGACTGCTCGCCGTAGCGCACCCTCACCCCGGCTTTGCGGTAGGCCGTACGGCGGTGTTCGAGAGCCGCGTTGTACAGCTGCCGGTGGTCTTCCAGGCACTGCGCGAGCGCGGCGGCCTGTTTGCCGGTGGGGCGCAGCAGGAACGTGAACGACCTGCGCACACCCCATCCCCCACGCTCGGTAACGAGACCACCACGATATCGCCTGGCACCGACAAACCCGGAAGGAAAGCTGTGACCCGCGCACCTGACAGGTCAAGGCACACTCGGCCCTTGGCGGCCCTCCCGCTCCCGATTCCCCCGTCGCCTGAAGACGACGGTTCCCTCGGGAGACTCTGATGGACCGGATCAACAGGGCCGGCCTGGCGGGCTTCCTGCGCAGCCGCCGCGAACTCGTGCGGCCGTCCGACGTGGGCCTGGAGGGCGGCAAGCGCCGCCGCACGCCCGGGCTGCGGCGCGAGGAGGTCGCCCGGCTGGCCGGCATGTCCGTCGACTACTACGCCCGCCTGGAGCAGGCCCGCGGACCGCGGCCGTCGCGGCAGATGCTCGGCGCGATCGCCAGGGCGCTGCGGCTGACGGACGACGAGCGCTCGCACCTGTACTACCTGGCCGGCGAACCGCCCGGACCGCCTCCCGGCCCGGCACAGGACGTCAGGGCCGGGGTCCTGCACCTGCTCGACCGGCTGGACGACACCCCGGCGCTCGTGTCGGACGCCAAGTACGACGTGCTGGCCTGGAACCCCCTCGCCGCCGCGCTGCTCACGGACTTCTCCGTGCTGCCGCCCGGCGAGCGCAACCTCATCTGGCGCTACTTCACCGACCCGCGGGCCCGGGACCGGCACGACCCCGACGGCGCGTGGCGGTTCGCCAGGGAGTCGGTGGCCGACCTGCGTGCCGCCGCCGCCCGCTACCCCGACGACCCCGGCATCCGCCGGCTCGTCGACCGGCTGCTGGCCGGCAGCGCCGAGTTCGCGGAGCTGTGGTCCGGGCACGACGTCACCGTGCGCAGGTCCGCGCGCAAGCGGATCAACCATCCGGCGGTGGGGTGGCTGGAGCTCGACTGCGAGACGCTGCACGTGCCCGAGGGCGACCAGTGGATCGTCCTCTACACCGCGGCGCCGGGGTCACCGTCGTACGAGGCGCTGCGGCTCCTCAAGGTCGTCGGCACCCAGAACCTTGCTGCGGGTGGGTAGTACCCCTGTCGTGGCCGACAAACTGGAGCGATACCGGAGCAAACGCGACGCCAGCCGCACCCCCGAACCCGTCCCCGCCGCGCCGCCCTCCGCCGAGGACGGCAACGCGTTCGTCATCCAGGAGCACCACGCCCGCTCCCTCCACTGGGACCTTCGGCTCGAACGCGACGGCGTCCTCGTGTCCTGGGCCGTCCCCAAGGGCCTGCCCGCCGACCCCGACACCAACCACCTGGCCGTGCACACCGAGGACCACCCGATGGAGTACCTCACGTTCCACGGCGAGATCCCCAAGGGCGAGTACGGCGGCGGCACGATGACCATCTGGGACACCGGCACGTACGAGACGGAGAAGTGGTCGGATCGCGAGGTCAAGTTCGTCCTGCGTGGAGAGCGGGCCTCGGGGCGGTTCGTGCTGTTCCGGACCCGGGGCCAGAACTGGATGATCCACCGCATGGACGCCCGGGCCCGCGACCCGTTCCCGCCGCCCGACCCCATGCTCCCGACCGAGCGCGCCAAACCCCCGAAGGACGTCTCGGCCTACGCCTTCGAGTTCGCGTGGGGTGGCCGCCGCCTGCTCGTCCCCATCGAGGGCGGGCGCACGACGGCCGCGCGGGAGCACCCGTGGCTGCGGGGGCTCGCGGAGTCGTTCGGCAGCCGCACGGCGATGCTGGACGGGGAGGTGGCCACGCTCGGGGGCGCGGAGATCCTGGTCTTCTACGACCTGCTGTACGACGACGGCCGCTCCCTGGTCGACGAGCCCTACAGGGAGCGGCGGGCGGCGCTGGAGGCGCTGGACCTGGCGGGAGCCCGGTGGCAGACGGCTCCGTCATGGCCCGGCGAGGCGGGCCCGGTCCGCCAGGCCGCCCGCGAGCAGGGCCTGCCCGGGATCGTGGCCAAACGCCTCGACTCGGCGTACGAGCCCGGGCCCTCGAAGTCCTGGCTGTTCATCCCCTCCTGAGCCCCGCCATCACTCCTTGGGCAGCAACCCCTCTGAGATCAGCTCGTCCCACACCGCCTCCGGGACCGGGCGGGAGAGCAGGGCGGCGTTCGCGGTGATCTCCTCGGGCGAGCGGGCGCCCAGGACGACCGAGGCGACGGCCGGGTGGCGGAGGGGGAAGGCCATGGCCGCCTGGGGCAGCGTGCTGCCGTGGCGTTCGCAGATCTCCGCGATCCGCGTCGCCCGCTCCACCACCGACGCCGAGGCGGGCTCGTAGTTGTACGTGCCGGTCGGCCGCGGCGTGGCCAGGATGCCGCTGTTGAAGACGCCCGCCGCCAGCACCCTGACCCCGCGGCGCGCGCACTCCTCCAGGAGCGGCAGGCCGGACTGGTCGAGCAGGGTGTAGCGGCCGGCGAGCATCACGACGTCGATGGAGGTCTCCTGGACGAAGCGCAGCGGCGCCTGCCACTGGTTCATCCCGACGCCGATGGCCTTGACCACGCCCTGCGCCCGCAGCTCGGCCAGCGCCGGGTACGCCTCCGCCAGCGCCTGGTCCAGGTGGTCGTCCGGGTCGTGGATGAGCGCGATGTCGACGGCCGGGAGCCCCAGCCGGTCCAGGGACTCCTCCAGGGATCTGCGTACGCCGTCGCCGGAGAAGTCCCACACCCGCTGGAGGTCGGCGGACACGTCGAAGCCCTGCTCGTCGCGGCCGCCCGACGACGCGGCGGGCACCAGCAGGCGGCCGACCTTGGTGGACAGGACGTAACCCGAGCGGTCCTTGAGCGCGGCGCCGAGGCGGCGCTCCGACAGACCGAGCCCGTAGTGGGGCGCGGTGTCGAACAGGCGCACCCCGGCGTCCCAGGCCGCGTCGACCGTGGCCCGCGCCTGCTCCTCCGACACCTCCTGGAACAGGTTGCCGATCGGCGCCCCGCCGAAGCCGTGCCGCGACACCTCGACCCCGCCGCCGTCACGCCCGACCCATGACCCGCCTCCGTCACGCCCGTCCGGTGCGGCTGGGGGTTCGTCGATCCCGTTCAATCCTGTGCCTTTCCGCCGGCGATCCGGCTGATCATCAACGCGATGAGGATGATCCCGCCGTAGATCACCGGCTGCCAGAAGCCGGAGACGCCGATGAGCGTCAAGATGTTCTGCACCAGGCCGATCACCAGCACGCCGGTGAGCGCGCCCAGGATCGTGCCCTTGCCGCCGTCCATGCTCACGCCGCCGATGACCGCCGCCGCGAACACCATGAAGATCCACCCGACGCCCTGGTTGTTGCCGATCGCCCCGAGGCGGCCGGTCTCCAGGATCCCGGCGAGGGCCGCGAGCGTCCCGCCCAGGATGAACACCCCGTACAGCACCCGATCCACCCGGATGCCGGCGGCGCGGGCGGCGTCGGTGTTGCCGCCGATCGCGTAGAGCGCGCGGCCGAGCCGCAGGTAGCCCAGGCCGAAGATGCCCGCCGCGAACAGCGCACCGGCGATCCAGATGGCCGCCGGCAGGCCGAGCCACATGGCGCTGCCCAGGTAGAGGATCGAGTCGGGGAGCTGGAAGAGTGTCTTGCCCTCGGTCGGCCCCTGCAGGAGGCCGTGCACGATGATCAGCATGGCCAGCGTCACGATGAACGCCGACAGCTGGAACCTGATGATCAGGAAACCGTTGAACGCCCCGATGGCCGCGCCGACCAGCAGGGCCAGCGGGATCACCAGCGCGCCCGGGAGCCCGATGCCGAACCCGCCCGCGGCCGCCGGGATGACCAGCATCACGGCGATGGCCGGCGCGGTGCCGACCGTCGACTCCAGCGACAGGTCGAACTTGCCCGCGATGAGGATCATCGCCTCCGCCAGCACCACGAGCGAGATCGCCGCCTGCTGCTGGAGCACGTTCGTGAGGTTGCCCGGGGTCAGGAAGGTCGGGTCGAGGAACGCGCCCACGACGAGCAGGATCACGATCACCGGCACCAGCGTCAGGTCACGGAACCTGGCCAGGCGCACCCGAGGGACCGGCACAGTCATAGTGGTCAATCTTCTATGCCCTCCATCACGGCCACGAGCTCGTGGTCGGTCCAGCCACGCGGCACGTCCTTGACGACCCTGCCGTGGAACATCACCAGCACCCTGTCGCAGATCCGCAGGTCGTCGAGCTCATCGGAGACCACGACGGCCCCCGCGCCCCGTCCGACCGCGTCCTCGACCGCGCCGAGCAGCGCCTGCTTGGCCTTGACGTCGACACCGGCCGTCGGGTTGATCACGACCAGCACCGTCGGGTCGTCCACGAGGGCCCGCGCGAACACGACCTTCTGCGCGTTACCCCCGGACAGGTCGCCGACCGGCTGATCGGGGCCCTCCGTCTTGATGTCGAGGTTCTTGATCATCTCGTTGGCCTTGGCCCGCCGCCGGACGGGCGACACGATCCCGTACCGGCCCAGCTTGCGGGCGATCGGGAACGTGGCGTTCTCCCCCACCGAGAGCAGCGGGACGAAGCCCTCGTGGTGGCGGTCCTCCGGCACGAACCCGAGGCCCGCCTTCATGGCGGCGGGCACGTCGCCCGGTTTGACCCGGGTGCCGTTGACCGTGACCGTGCCGGAGTCGGCCTTGCGGAGCCCGACGAGGGTCTCGGCCAGGCCGACCTTGCCGCTGCTCGCGGAGCCGGCCAGGCCGACGACCTCACCCGATTTAACGGAAATATCGATATCTGCGTAGCGGCCGCCGAGCGAGAGGCCCTCGCCCGACAGCACGACCCGGTCGCCGGGCGTGCGGGAGCGGGACTCGTACGCCGTCGTGGCCTCCCCCGTCATCGCGGCGACCAGCTCGTCGTGGGGCAGGTCGGCGACCGGCCTGGTCACGATGTGCCGCGCGTCGCGGAAGACCGTGACGCTCTGGCAGATCTCGTAGACCTCGTCGAGGTGGTGGGAGATGTACATCATCGTGACGCCCTGCTCGCGCAGCGAGCGCATGCGCGCGAACAGCCGCTCGATGGCCGGGCCGTCGAGCCGGGCGGTCGGCTCGTCGAGGATGATGAACCTCGTCCCGAACGACAGCGCCCGGGCGATCTCGACGAGCTGGCGCTGCTCGACGGTCAGGTCACCGGCCAGCGCCTGCGCGTCGACGTCCACCTCGTACGTGTCCAGCAGCTCGCGCGCCCTGGCCCGCAGCGCGCGCCAGTTGATCCTGGCGCCTTTGGCCGCCTGGCGGTTGAGGAAGAGGTTCTCGGCGACCGTCAGCGCGGGGATGATCGTGGACTTCTGATAGACGCAGGCGACGCGCTGCCGCCAGGCGTCGCGGTCGGCGAGGGCGGGCGCCGCCTCTCCCGAGAACAGCACCTCGCCCTCGTCGGCCGGCTGGAGCCCGGTGAGGATCGACACGAGGGTGGACTTCCCCGCGCCGTTCCTGCCGACGAGAGCGTGGGTCTCGCCCTCGGCGATCGCGATCCCCGCGCCGTTCAGCGCGACGGTGGGGCCGAAGCGCTTGACGACGTTTCGGGCTTCAACGTGATTTTTCATCACTTGATCTGATTACCCCAAAGGCTCTTGTCGTCCACGTTGTCCTTGGTCACGAGCGGCGCGGGGAGCTGGTCCTCCAGGCCGTTCGGGAGCTGGATGATGTTGCTGTCGTGGTCGGTCGCGCCGGGCTTGAACGTCTTGCCCTCCAGCGCGGCCTTGGCGTAGAAGACCGCGTACCTGGCGTACAGGTCCGCCGGCTGCGACACCGTGGCGTCGATGTCGCCCTTGCGGATCGCCTCCAGTTCCTCCGGGATGCCGTCGTTCGACACCACGAAGACGTGCTTGGGGTCGCTCGGCGGGACGAGCAGGCTCTTCTGCTTGAGCACCTGCAGCGTCGGCGCCAGGTGCACGCCGCCCGCGTGCATGTAGATCCCCTTGATGTCGGGGTTCTGCTCCAGGCGGGTCTGCAGCATGGACGCGGCCTTGGTGCCCTCCCACTCCGTGGGCTCGCTGAACACCGTGATGCCGGGGAACTTGGACTTCATGCACTCCAGGAACGCCTCCGACCTGTCACGGCCGTTGATGGAGCTGAGCGCGCCCTGGAGCTGCACGACCTTGCCCTTGCCCCCCAGCTTCTCGCCGAGGAACTCGCAGGCCTTCGTCCCGTACGCGCGGTTGTCGGCGCGTACGACCATGTAGACCTTGCCCTTGTCCGGCCGGGTGTCGACGGTCACGACGGGGATCTTCTTGTTCTCCAGCTGCTGCAGCGTGTTGGCGATGGCGCCGGTGTCCTGCGGCGCCATGATGATCGCCTTGGCACCCTGACCCACCAGCGCCTGCACGTTGTTGACCAGCTTGGAGACGTCGTTCTGCGAGTTCGTGGGTGGCATGAGGTCCACCTTGTACTCGCCGGCCATCTGCGGGACGTACTTGATGTAGGAGTTCCAGAAGTTGGAGTCGGCCCGCGGGTGGTCGATGCCGACCTTCCCGCCGCCGCCCCCTCCTCCGGTTGTTGTCGTGCCCGAGCCACACGCGGTGACGACCGCCAAGAGGGCCGCCGCCGCGACCGCCGATCCGAACTTCATTGGGGGGTACCTTCCTTAGTTGGGCGCCCTCAGCCGGAGACCTTGCATGCCGCCGTCGACCGCGAGCGCGGTCCCGGTGGTGGCGCCGGCTTCAGGACTGGCGAGATAGGCGATCGCCGCGGCGACCTCCTCCGCGCTGACCAGGCGGCCCATCGGCTGCCTGGCGTTCAGTGCGGCCCGCTCCCCCTCGGGGTCGTCGGCCCGGTCGAGCAGCCTCGCGACCCACGGGGTGTCCGCGGTGCCGGGGTTGACGCAGTTGACGCGAATGCCCTCGCGGACGTGGTCCGCGGCCATCGCGAGGGTCAGCGAGAGCACCGCGCCCTTGGTCGCGCTGTAGAGCGCGCGCTGCGGCAGGCCCGCGGTGGCCGCGATCGAGCACGTGTTGACGATGGAGGCGTGCTCCGACTGCCTGAGGTACGGCAGCGCCGCCCGCGCGACCCGGACCATGCCGAACACGTTGACGTCGAACACGCGCTGCCACTCGCTGTCCGGGTTGTCCTCGATGGTGCCCTGAGCTCCGATGCCCGCGTTGTTCACGAGCACGTCGATGCCGCCCAGCCGCTCGGCGGCCTCCGCCACCGCCGCCCGTACCTGCGCGTCGTCCGTGACATCGACCTTGATCCCGATGAACGGCTCGCCGGGCGGGTTGACGTCGAGGCAGGCGACCTTCATGCCGCGCTCGGCGAGCAGGGTGGCCGCGGCCAGCCCGATGCCGGAGCCGCCGCCGGTCACGATCGCTTTCAGGCTCACGCGTCCCTCCATACTTCGCCGCCGGGGAAGGTGTGGGCGGCGATCGACACTGCGTGCATCTCCGCGCTGAAGCCGGGCGCGGACGGTGCGGCGTAACGACCGTTGCGGATGACCACGGGGTCCACGAAGTGCTCGTGGAGGTGGTCGACGTACTCGATCACGCGGTTGTCCATGGAGCCGGTGATCGCGACGTAGTCGAACATCGACAGGTGCTGCACCAGCTCGCACAGCCCGACGCCACCCGCGTGGGGACACACCGGCACGCCGAACTTGGCCGCGAGCAGCAGGATCGCCAGGTTCTCGTTGACGCCGCCGACTCTGGCCGAGTCGATCTGCAGGTAGGAGATGGCGTTGGCCTGCAGGAGCTGCTTGAACACGATGCGGTTCTGAACGTGCTCGCCGGTGGCCACGGGGATGGGGTCGATGCCCCTGGCGATGGCGGCGTGGCCGAGCACGTCGTCGGGGCTGGTCGGCTCCTCGACCCAGTGGGGGTGGAACTCGCCCAGCGCGTTGATCCACTCGATGCCCGATCCGACGTCCCAGCGCTGGTTGGCGTCGATGGCGATCGGGAAGTCGGGGCCGCAGACCTCGCGGGCGACCCTGAACCTGCGCCGGTCGTCCTCGAGGTCGGCGCCGACCTTGAGCTTGATCTGCTTGAAGCCCTGCTCCAGGGCCTCCTTGCAGAGCCTGCGCAGCTTGTCGTCGTCGTAGCCGAGCCATCCGGGGGAGGTGGTGTAGGCGGGGTAGCCGACCTCGATGAGCCGGCTGATCCGCTCCTCCTTGCCCGCCTCCTGGCTCTTCAGGATCTGGAGGGCCTCCTGCGGCGTCAGCGCGTCGCTCAGGTAGCGGAAGTCGATGAGGCCGACGATCTCCTCGGGGGACATCTCGGACAGCAGCCGCCACAACGGCTTGCCCGCCCGCTTGGCCTTGAGGTCCCACAGGGCGTTGACCACGGCGGAGATCGCCATGTGCATGACGCCCTTCTCCGGCCCCAGCCAGCGCAGCTGCGAGTCGTTGACCATGTCCTTGTAGAGCGCGCCGAGGTCCTCGACGTCCTTGCCGATCACGTACGGCTCGAGCGCGCTGATGGCCGTGGTCTGGATGTCGTTGCCACGCCCGATCGTGAAGGCGAACCCGTGCCCCTCGAACCCGTCATCGGTGGTGAGCACGACATAGGCCGCGGAGTAGTCGGGATCCGGATTCATCGCGTCCGAGCCGTCGAGCTCGCGCGAGGTCGGGAACCGCACGTCGTGCGTCTCCATCCCGACGATCCGGTACGCGCCAGGAGTCGTCATGCCTGCCCCACCGTCTGGCGCTGCCGCCCGAGCCCTTCGATCTCCAGCTCCATCACGTCACCTTCACGCAGGTACGGCTGCCCCGGCATGCCCATCGCCACGCCGGCCGGCGTACCCGTATTGATCACGTCACCCGGCTCCAGGACCATGAACTGGCTCAGGTAGCGCACGATCTCGGCCACATCGAAGATCATGTTCTTGGTGTCGCCGTCCTGGCGCAGCTCGCCGTTCACCCAGAGGCGCAGCGGCAGGCTCTGCGGGTCGCCCACCTCGTCCGCCGTCACCAGCCACGGGCCGAGCGGGTTGAACGTCTCGCACGACTTGCCCTTGTCCCACTGCCCACCGCGTTCGAGCTGGAACTCGCGTTCCGAGACGTCGTTGGAGATCGCGTACCCGGCGATCACGCCGAGCGCCTCCTCCCGGCTGCCCAGGTAGCGGGCCTCCTGGCCGATCACGATGGCCAGCTCCACCTCCCAGTCGCTCTTCACGCTGCCCCTGGGCACGAGCACCTGGTCGTACGGGCCGACCATGGTGTTCGCGGCCTTCATGAACACGACCGGCTCGGCCGGCACATCCTGCCCGGACTCGGCGGCGTGGTCACTGTAGTTCAGGCCGATGCACACGATCTTGCCTGGTCGCGCGATCGGGGCGCCGATCCGCAGCCCCTCGGCGTCGACGACGGGCAGGGCACCACGCTCGAGCGCGTCCCGGACGCGCGCCACTCCCCCGGAAGCGAGGAAAGCCCCGTCAATCTCGGGCTCTCCGATGTCGCGCAGGTTACCGGCGTCATCCATGACCACCGGACGCTCCTGGCCGACAGGTCCTACTCGCAGCAGCTTCACACCGCATCCTTCACATATACATCGGATGTCTCGATTCATGATGCTCGTGCGATCGGGCAGAGCGTGTCAAGGGTGACAAGACGGATACATCCGATCCGTGACCTCGAAAGACATCCCCCGGGGGTGGTCGGTGCCTGTGAAGCGACTTTACCGCTCCGATGGCTGCATTCACATACACGAATTGACGCCTCCCCATACATCGGAGGTAAACCCGGCCCCAAGCCCACACCATGACCTGCCATGTCAGTCGGATGACATGCTGACGCCCATGAGTACCGCGTACGAAAGCGTGCAAATCCGACCCGTTCGCGAAGAGGACCGCCACGCCGTCATGGAGCTTGCCGCTCAGCTTGCCGAAGGGGTGGCGGAATGGCGTGACCCCGAAGCCGTTGTGGAGGCGGCCCGGCAGTGGCTCGCCGGCTTCTTCGCTCCCACGCGAGAGCAGCAGGGAGCCGTGTTCGTGGCCACGGCCGAAGGCGAGGTCGTCGGCATGGTCTCCGTCAATACTCACAGGCACTTCACCGGACCGGTCGAGGCTTACATCGGCGAGTTGGCCGTCGCCCCGCACGCCGTCCGCATGGGGTTGGGCCGGCGGCTGTTGAGCACGGCGGAGGACTGGGCGCGCCAGCAGGGCCTGCGCCACTTGACGCTGGAGACGGCGGCAGGCAACACGACCGCTCAGCGGTTCTACGCCGCGCTGGGCTATCGGGAAGAGGCGGTCCGATTCACCCGCGTGCTTGAACAACAACCAGGGACCGGCTACTGATCAGATTCACGGGAAGGACCTTCGGCCGACACCGCGGCGGGTGCCGGCAGGGTCGAGGCGATCCGGCCGGCGACAGCCGCCAGGACCGCGCCTGCCACGGCCGCGGCCGCGGCTGCGCCGAAGGCGGTGGTGCCGGGGTCGTGGGGGCCGGTGAGCCGGCCGGCGACGGCGGTGCCCAGGCCGTAGCCGGCCCACATGAAGGTGTTGAGCCAGGCGAAGACCTCGGTGCGGTAGCGGGCGGGGGTGTGGTCGGCGAGCAGGGCCGGCACGACGGCGTCGCGCGGTCCGGTCACCAGCCCGACCAGGCCGATCAGCACGGCGAGCGTCCCGAAGCCGGGCGCCCATCCTCCGCCGAGCAGGATGGCCGCCTCGGCGAGCGAGAGCAGGACGAGCAGCCGCCCACCGGTGAGGGGCCAGGCCCGCGCGCCGTACCCGAGGGTGCCGAGGAGGGCGCCGGCCGACAGCAGGCCCATCAGCACGCCGGCGGAGGAGGCGGAGCCGAAGGTGGTGGCCGAGGCGACCGTGGCGATGCGCAGGCAGCCGAAGGTGAAAGTGCCGAAGGCGGCGATGGTCAGCAGCAGGAGGGTAGCCCGGTGGGTGAGCGGCCCGGCCAGGCGCAGCCTGCCCGGTGGGGCGGGCGCTGCTCGCCGTACCACGGAGGAGGCCAGGAGAAGCGCGGTGCCGAGCAGGACGGCGGCGCCGGCGACGGTCACCACGCCGTGGGCCGGAACGGCCAGGGTCAGGACCGGCACGAGCAGGGGGCCGGCGATGAACGTCAGCTCGTTGACGGCATTGTCCACCGCGTAGGCGGCGGGCAGGGAGGCGACGGGGACGAGGCGTGGCCAGGCGCCTCTGATGACCGAGCCGGCCGGCGGGGTGGTGGCGCCGAGCAGTACCGCGGCGCCGATCATCAGGGCGGGTGGGGCCAGGAGGAGGAGAGCGTAGGCCAGGGCGTGGGCGGCCAGGTAGCCGGTCAGGGCCGGGCGGGGGCCGTACCGGTCGGCGACGCGCCCGCCGAGCGGCGCGCACAGGGCCAGGGCCAGCGCGTGGCCGGTGAGCACGAGGCCGGCGGTGGCGTAGGAGCCGAGCCGGTCGACGGCGGCCAGCAGCAGGGCGAGGCTGAGCACGGGTGTCCCCAGCTTGACGAGGAGCCCCGTGACGAGCAGGCGAGGGACGCCCGGCTGGGCGAGCAGGCGTCGGTAGGGCGCGAACATGGCGGCTCCGTTACTATCTAACTGGATTACGCCTATGACACAGTAGAGGGGTGTTACCGGTCAAGTGGAAATAGCCTGTAACGTGACCCGGCAGGCTCCCCTGATCGCCGAGCTGGTCAACCTGGCCACGGCGCACTGGCGGGGCGGCGCCTCAGTGCAACCACTGGCAGGCGAGGACCTGGCGGCGACGTTCGCCGCCCAGCTCCGCGACCCCACAAGCGCGGCCCTGCGCGCCGCCCCGGACACGGGGCGGCACCTGACCGAGCTGGCCGCCGAGCTGCGGCAGGCGCTCCTGGCCGAGCATCCGGCGGACCAGGCCGCCCGCATCAACGCCATGATCCGCAGGTACGGCGCGCAACCGTACCTCGTCGAGGACGTCGGCCAGCCGTTCCACCTGCACTTCCACGGTTCGGGCGGCACCCCGGTGGAGGCCCTGGGCGGCGAGTTCGCCACGGCGCTGGCCCTCATCGTGGACGGCTACGGCCCCGACCGCTTCGGACAGTGCGCGGCGCACCAGTGCGAGGCGGTCTACATCGACCTGACCCGCAACGCGTCGCGCCGCTACTGCAGCGCGGCATGTACGGCTCGCGCCAAGACCGCCGCCTACCGCAGCCGCCGCCAACCCTGATCAAGCCCTGTAGTACCCGCGCATGAGCCGGGACGCCCAGGCCGGTTGCCGGACCGGGTCGGTGGGCGCGAATTCGACCAGGTACGGCTTGATGTCCAGCACGGGGGTGCCGTCCAGCGCGTCCAGGTCGGCCACCTGCAGGTCGCGGCCGTTGACGGCCAGCAGCCGGCACACCGACACGCCGAGCCGGTTCGGCCGGTACGGCCCGCGGTGCGCGAACACGCCGACGAGCGGGCCGTCGGGATTCTTGCGCGGCGGACGCGGCCGGATCCGCACGTCCGCCTCGTCGATCCGGTCGAACTGGAAGACGATCTCCAGGTGGGAGAACTCCTGCAGGCCCTGCAGGGCCGACGCGTCGAGGTGGTCGTCCAGCCGGAGGACGGCCTTGGTGTCGTACCAGCCGTCCTCGTACATCTCAGGCCGTCCACCAAGGACGCGGGCGACGGGGGTCAGGATGACGCCGTCCATCACGAACCTCCCCCGGGGGAGCAGAGCTGGGCGCGAAGGGTCTCGCCGACCCACCGCTCCCAGCGCTCGCGCGTCCATCCTCGCTCCTTCACGAACAGGAGGTACAGCTCGGGGCTGAGCAGGCCGTAGAGCACGTCGGCGGCTTCCTCCACCGACACCTCGGCGCGCGCCCCGGGTTTGCCGACAAGAGCCTTGGCGGCACCCTGCTGGACGACATATCGGGGATCGACCTCGTGTGACCACAGCGCGGCCACCTCGGGGTCGCTCGCGACCGCCGCCTCCAGCACCCTGCCGATCGGTGCGACGCGCTCCAGGATCGAGGTCGCGCCCTCGACGTAGGCGCGCAGCATGTCCTGGGCGGTTCCGGCGGCCAGCGCGGCGACGTACCACGGCCGGTCCATCGTGGCCACCGGCTCGTCGTCGCCCGCGATCGTGACGTCGACCAGCTCCTTGAGCAGGGCGCGCTTGTTGCCGAAGACGAAGTAGATCGTCTGCACTGCGACGCCCGCCTTGTCGGCGACGTCCTGCAGATTCGTCGCGCCATATCCGTCCTGCACAAACAGCTCCAGCGCCGCCCCGAGGATACGCCGGCGCGTCTCCTTGGCCTTCTGCGCTCGCTTGTTCGTCCTCTTGACATCGCTCATGGCTAGAGTCTATTTCTAGATTCGTTAACTATAAGTCAACTCTAGAGAGTAGGTCCAGCCATGGCGGTCATCAGCGTCACCCGTTTCCAGGCCGATCCCGCTGATGCCGAGCAGGTTCAGGCTCGGCACGCCGCTCTGGTCACCGCGATCAGAGCCACTCAGCCCGGCCTCACCGAGGCGCGCCTCGGCCGGCTGGACGACGAGACGTGGGTCGGCGTCTGGCGCTGGGATTCGGCCGCCAGCCTGCAGGCGGCCCGCGAGGCAGCGCCCGCCACCCCCGCGGCCGCCGCGGCGTTCGCCCTGGTCCGCGACGTCACGGCCCAGGACATCGAGGTCTTGGCCGAACTCTGACGCCCCGCCGCGGCCCCCCGAACCGGAAGCCGGGGTACCTCCACACGCCACGACCCTGCCCCGGCCCCCGAACCGGAAGCCGGGGCACCTCCACACGCCACGACCCTGCCCCGGCCCCCGAACCGGAAGCCGGGGCACCTCCACACACCACGACCCCACCCCCGCCCCCGAACCGGAAGCTGCGGCACCTCCTCGCATCAAGGAGATGACATGATCGAAATCGACGCGTTGACCAAGGTCTACGGATCGGCGCAGGTGCGGGCGGTCGACGAGGTGTCCTTGCACGTCCCCGCCGGCTCGGTCTTCGGCTTCCTGGGACCCAACGGCGCCGGCAAGACCACCACCATCAAGATGCTGGCCTGCTCACCCCCACCTCCGGCCAGGTCCGGCTGGGCGGATTCGACGTGACGCGGCAGCGCTCAGCCGCGATGGCGCAGTTCGGCGCCGTGCTGGAAGGCTCGCGCAACGTCTAATGGAGCCTGTCGGCCTGGCAGAACTTGATGTACTTCGGCCGGCTCAAGGGCATGCGCAAGGCCCAGGTCTCGGAGCGCGCCCAGGGCGCCGTCGCGGGCGAAAAGGCGCTTACGGAACTTCCGATTGCGGGCGGCGAAGTCGAGCGGCCGGCCCACGGTCGCGTCCGGCGGGAACATCGGCACGCCGCCGTCGCTGACCGCCTCGGCCAGAAAGCCCACAGCACGCATGCAGACAGCCGACGGCTCGCACAGAGGACCCACAGCACGCATACAGACGGCTGATGGCTCGGACAGAGGGCGCACAGCACGCATGCAGACGGCTGATGGCTCGCACAGAGGACCCACAGCAGGCCATGCAGACGACCCGACAGCTCGGCACTTCTCGCCAGGGCACGCGGCGGGGGGCCGAGCGAGGTCGGCGTCGTCGGTGACCCGGGGACCTGGCACAAGCCGCATCACCCGATGAATTTCCGACCTCGGCGGACCCCTTGTGGAGCCGTTTCGCCACTACATTGCCCCTTGACGGTCGTACAGGGACGTAATAGAACACGTTTCAAGTAGTAGTAAACCAAGCGCTTGATCAAGAGGGTGAATGTGGTGCACATCGACCTCGTCGACAGGGACATTTACGCGACCACCGGACCACCACACGAGCAGCTCGCCTGGCTCCGCGCGAACTCCCCCGTCCACTGGCACGAGGGCGAGCCCGGATTCTGGGCCGTCACCCGATACGAGGACGTCGTCCATGTATCGCGGCACTCCGACCGATTCTCCTCGTACAAGAAGCTCGCCCTGTTCGAAGAGCTGACCCAGGACCAGATCGACCTCCAGCGCCACATGATGCTCAACCAGGACCCGCCCGAGCACACGAGACGGCGTTCCCTGGTCAACCGCGGCTTCACTCCGCGCACGATCGGCGCCCTCGAAGACCACATCCGCGACATCTGCGACGACCTCCTGGACAAGTGCACCGGTGAGGTCGACTTCGTCACCGAAGTCGCCGCGCCGCTCCCCCTGTACGTGATCTGTGAATTGATCGGCGCGCCCGTGGCCGACCGCGACAAGCTCTTCACCTGGTCCAACCGCATGATCGGCAGTCAGGACCCCGACTACTCGGAAACTCCCGAGGTGGGCTCGGCCGCCGCCATGGAGGTCTACGCCTACGCCAACGAACTCGCGACACGGCGCAGGGGCACCCCGAAGAACGACATCGTCACCAAGCTCCTCCAGCCCAATGAGCACGGCGAAACGCTCGATCAGGACGAGTTCAACCTGTTCATCCTCCTGCTGGCGGTCGCCGGCAACGAGACGACCCGCAACGCGGCCTCCGGCGGCATGCTCACCCTCTTCGAGCACCCGGACCAGTGGGGCCGCCTGGTCGCCGACCCCACCCTCGCCAAGACCGCAGCCGACGAGATCGTCCGCTGGGTCTCCCCGGTCAACCTCTTCCGCCGCACCTCCACCACCGACCAGGTGCTGGGCGGACAGGAGATCAAGGCCGACGACAAGGTCGTGGTCTTCTACGCCTCCGCCAACCGCGACCCCGCGGTCTTCTCCGACCCCGAAGTCTTCGACATCACCCGCGACCCGAACCCGCACATCGGCTTCGGCGGCGGCGGAGCTCACTTCTGCCTGGGCAACCACCTGGCCAAGCTCGAACTCCGGATCCTCTTCGAACAACTGGCCCGTCGACGCCCCAAACTCCGCCAAACGGGCCCTGCGCGCCGGCTTCGCTCGAACTTCATCAACGGCATCAAGGAACTTCCTGTCACGGTCGGCTGACCGCCTCCACGGCCGCGTCCCGCTCCAGGAACATCCGCAGCGGCTGGGGGCTGCCACCGCAGGCAATCAGCTCCGCCCCTTATCACCACCACTCGCCCCACAACGGCCCGGTGGTGGTCAGCGCAGCACATCACGGCACAGCCCACACGGACGTTCCCCCACGAACGCCCGACCAAGGCTCCAACGTGACGCACGGCCGAGGCCACGGCGCGACACCCCACCCGACGCTGTGGAGTGACGCCCAGCTGGCACTGCAGCGTGACGTGACGCCCAACTGGGGGGCACTGCAGCGTGACGTGACGCCCAGCCGACCCTGCGGTGTGACGCCTGGCCGGCACTGCAGCGTGACAGCCGGCTGGCACTGCGGTGTGCGGCTGATGGTACGGCGTGGCGCCTGGCTGGCATTTTGGTACGGCGTCAGCCGTCAGTCCGGTGCGGGCGTCCGGCTGGCGTTCGGGCATGGACGTCCCGGCAAGGGCGTCCGGCGTGGTGGATTGGAGCGGCGGGTGGCTGATTAATCGGAAGCGGGAGCGGCGGCGGGCGGCTCGGATGCGGCGGAGGATGTGGTTGGTGCGCTCGGGGCCGGGCTGCCAGCCGCATTCGATCAAGGCATTGGCCACGTGATGGAGGAGGTCGGCGATCTGGCCGGGGATGACGTCTCGGCGGACGGCGATCACGCGCCAGCCGCGGCGGCGAAGCTCCTCGCGGCGGTCCGTGTCGCGTTGCTGGTCGGTGGGTGAGGTGTGATGCTCCTGGCCGTCGTACTCGACTGCGACCTTGAACTCCTCCCAGCCCAGGTCGAGGTACGCGAACCGGTCGTCGTCCAGTTCGACCCGGATCTGGGTGGTGGGTCTGGGGAGGCCGCCTTCCACGAGGATGACCCGGAGCCAGCTCTCCCTGGGGGAGGCGGCGCCCCGGTCGGCGAGGCCGAGGGTGTCGCGTAGGCGCCAGGAGTTGAGCGGGCGGTGCCACAGAGCTTCGAGATCCACGCCCCGGCGTGCGAACTGGTCGAGGATCGCCACCGCCTCCGTACGGGGCAGCCAGCGGGCGCAGTCGAGGGCTGTGCGTTCCATGGTGGTAAGGCGGACGCCCTTGTGCATGGTGATGTCTTCGGGTGGGAGCGGTGCCGGGTAGGTGACGCAGCCGGGGAGGGCCAGGTGGGAGGGGGCGGTCAGCTCTATGGGCCAGTCGGCTTCTGGGGTGTGCAGGGCGTTCAGGCCCCAGATGTGGGCGGCTGTCTGGCGGCAGACGACGGCCTGTGGGATCGCTCGGGTGATTCGGGCGGTCCGCTCGGCGAGCGATGGCGAGGTGGGTGGCGTCTCCGTCTTTGGAAGCCCGCGATCGGTTTTTCCTGGATGGGAGATGCGTCTTTCGGGGGCTGCAGCTTCGGGAGGGGGTGCCGGAGGGTCGCTGGGCGTGGCGAGGGGGGTGGGGTCGGCTGCGTGGTGCATGGCGCCCAGGGTGCTACGGCGGGGATGGGTGATGCGTGGCCGAATGGGGTTCTGTGGACGACATCGCGTTTTCCACAATCAGGGGGCTGACCATGGCCGATCGCCAGGATCCTCATAGCAAGCTTTCCGGTCGCGTCGGCGTCACCCTCTGAAACCGGCGGCTTGCAGCTGGAACTGCAGGTCGGAGGCACCCGGCGCCTCCATGCCCGACACCGGGATCAGACCGGCGGCTGCGGCAAGGCTCTCGAATCCTGAGCGGGTATACCAGTGCAGTACCCAGGGGCGCTCCACGATGGTGCGCTCGCCGTCGTGGTACCGCTCGTAACGCAACACCGTCGTCTGCGTCCGCGCGGAATCGCTACGCTCCTCGGACACCACCGAGACACGCAACTCAGCACCGTCTTCCGCCGTGGCGGTGCGCACTCGGCCGATCCGTTCGGCAGGTGTGGGTGACGGGACGAACAGCGGCACCAGGGCGGTGCCGCCCACGGCGAGATGGTTGCGGATGCGGTCGAGGGCAGCCAGAGCGACGGAGTCGTCGGGGAGCAGGTTGAAAGTCGGCCCGGCAAGGAAGATCGCACGGTAGCGGCGTGGCAGATCGAGCGCCTCCATGCGCTGGTGGTGGACGACGACATCGACGCCCTGCTCCCGCGCCCGGCGACGGCACCGCTGCAGCATGTCCGCCGAGGAGTCGACCCCCTCGACGTCCAGGCCGCGCCGACGCAGGTCGAGCAGTGGGTCGCCGTCCCCACACCCCAGCTCCAGAGCCGGGGAACCAGCCTCTTGGACGAACGCCGCGTAGGGCTCTGGATCTTGGGCGACGGACTTCAGCGGCCCATATAACTCGGCGACGATTCCTGTGTAGAAATCAGCAGCATGCACGCCCGCACCTTACGCATTCAGCCGAATGCCGGGCGACATAATTTCCGGCGCCTCGCCACCGGCTCACCGATGGCACCGGATCGTCGAATGAAAGTGCCGTGGGAGTCGCGGTGGAGGTTGCGGATCAGGGGTGCAGGGGGAGGCCCTTCAGGACCTTGTCCACGCCGTTCTTCGGCCCATGGACCACCACCCCCACCAGCCCCAGTTCATCGGCCTCCACCGCCCGCACAGCCGCCCGGTTGTCCGCGTCGTGTCCCGTCTTGAACATCTCCTCGATGTAGACGGCCACGTCCATCTCCCGGCCCACCGCCTTCTCCCGGACGCTCCGGAGGCCCTCCAAGTCGGCCGTGTAGACGAGCACGGGCTGGCGGAGCATCGGCAGGTACGCATTGCCGGACCCGTCCTCGTACGGCTCCCCCATGAGCCCCGGCACCCCGCCCGCCACCGCGCTGGACAGGAAGGCGGTGACGTTGAGCTTCTGCCATGCGGCCAGATCCGCGCGGACCACGATGCCGATCTTGGTGTCAAAACGCATGGTCACGAGTCTCCACGTCCCGCCCCCGCCGTGTCTTGAACGCTGGTGCGGAAACGTCAGGCCACCATGACCGGCTGCCAGTCCGGCACCTCGTGGTAGCGCCGCAGCTCCGCGACGCCCGACAGGATCCCGCCCCACGCCGCGTACGGCGGGCGCTCCGCGTCGAACCCGCTCTGCACCAGCGTCAGCCGCGTCTTCCCGCCGGAGCCCTCCAGCTCCCACGTGCCGACTCCCGGGGCGCCCCAGTCCAGGGAGAACCTGCTGCCGGGCTCAAGCTCCAGCACCTTGGCCGGGCTGGGGTCGTTGGCCAGGCCGCCCATCGCGAAGCGGCCGCCCACGTACGGCTCGATCTCGATCGGGTACCCGAACCACCTCGTCACCACCTCCGAGTCGATCAGCGACTCGAACACCGTGGCCGGCGAGGCGTCGATGGTGACCTGGGCGCGCAGGTCCGCGGAGGTGAAGTCGATCTTGGGGGTGAGCTCGCGCCCCTCGAGGTGCTCGGCCAGGTTGGCGACGGCCAGGGCCCAGTACGTCTGCAGCACGCCCCGGATGCTCTTGCCCGTGATGACGTCCTGGAAGTCGAAGTGCGTCTGCGACAACGTCAGGATCGTCGCGTCCCCGTCCTCCTCCAGCCTGAACTCGGTGGTCGTCTCCTCGCCGTCCAGCACCCACGCGAAGCGCACCGTGCGCTCGTCCGCGTGCAGCAGCCGCTGGTGCGGCGCGTCCCCCTCAGGCGTGGTACGCCCCCAGAACCCGAACCGGTCCGGCAGCTCCACCTCGGCGTGCTCGGCCAGCCAGATCCGCAGGGCGGCCGGGTCGGTGAGCGCGTGGCGCACCTCCTTGAGGGGCGCCTGGATGCGGGCACGAAACGTCATGGGCTCGGTCATCGTCATCTTCTCCTTTGGCGAATCCGGGATCAGTCGGTTGAAGGCTGGTCCGTCCGGGGCTCGGGGGGTTCGGTGGTGACATTCGGGTAGCAGGCGACGGCGAGTTTGAAGGCGTCCCCTTCCGCCCCGCCGTACCGCGTGAACAGCCCCTGCAGCATCGTCTGCAGGTCGTTCAGGAACTCCTGACGCTGTTCGGGACGCACGCGGATCTCCCCCGACAACCCGATCGACGGCAGCTCGGGCGCGCTCCTGTCGAGCGCCGCGATGTCCGACTGGACCTCCTCCATGAGATCCAGCAGGTAACCGAGGCTCAGCTCGTCACGCGCCTTGCGCAGCCCGATCCGGCCCACCAGCCGGGGCGACAGCCAGTACGAGCGCGCACCGGCCTGGTAGATGCCCTCGTGGATCCCGCGCACCTTGCGCTCGGACACGAGGTCCACGAGGCCCGCCTCGACCAGCCGTTTGACGTGGTAGTAGACCCGCTGCGGCGTCTGGCCGAGCCGTTCGGCGACCTCCGAGCACGTACGCGGCTCGGCCAGCTGCCGCAGCACCTCCACGCGCTGCGGCTTGAGCAGGGCCTCGGCCTGCTCGATCTCTTCCAAGTACAGGACGTCTCTCATCGCAAAAACAATCCTTTACGTAAAAATTTGGTTTGTCAATGGTCGTCCGGACAATGGAGGGATGGCACATGACTGGTCCCGATACTGGCGGTCGCCCGACCGGCCGCTGGAGGCCATGCATGCCCACTTCGAGCGGCACGTCTACCACCGACACAGCCACGAGACCTACTCGTTCGGCGTCACCGAGACCGGCGCGCAGTCGTTCACCTGCCGCGGCTCGGCCCACACGAGCTCGGCGGGCATGGTCATGGCGTTCAACCCGGAGGACCCCCACGACGGCCATGCCACGAACGCGCGCGGCTTCACGTACCGGATCGTCCACATCGGCCCCGAGCTCGTGTCGGACGCCCTGGCCGACACGACGGGCCGCCGCCTGGGCCTGCCCCTGTTCACCACGCCCGTGGTGGAGGACCCCGTCCTGGCGGGGGCGCTGCGCTCCCTGCACGCGGAGCTCCTGGGCTCCGGCTCGACGGCCCTGTGGCGCGACGAGCTGCTCACCGCCACGGTCGCGGCGATCGTACGGCGGGCCGCCACGTCCCCGATCCATCCAGAGGGCAGATCCGGACGGTCGGCGAGGGTCGCGCGGCAGGCCAGGCAGCTCCTCCACGACCGCCTCCGGGACGATCTCACGAGCGACGACCTGGCGCTGGCCACGGGCACCAGCCGCTACGCGGTCTACCGGGCCTTCCACGCGGAGTACGGGCTGTCCCCCAGCGACTACCAGCGGCAGCTACGGCTCAGAGAGGCCAGTACGCTGATCACCGGCGGCACGGCCATCAGCGAGGCGGCCACCGCGACGGGCTTCGCCGACCAGAGCCACCTGACCCGCTGGTTCACCCGCTACTTCGGCCTGACCCCGGGCGCCTACCGCCAGGCCATCACCCGGGCATAGGCGTCACGGCCAGGAACTGTCCTGGTCGGGGTCGCCTCCGTCCGAGAGCAACCGCAGGTCCGACTCGACCATCATCGCCACCAGCTCGTCGAACGACACGCTCGGCTCCCACCCCAGCTGCGTCCGCGCCTTCTTCGGGTCCGCGCACAGCAGGTCCACCTCGGCCGGCCGGTGCAGCGTCTGGTCCGTCACCACGTACCGCTCCCAGTCCAGCCCCGCGGCCGTGAACGCCGCCTCCACCAGCTCCCTGACCGACTTCATCCGCCCCGTCCCGATCACGTAGTCCTCGGGATTGGCGGCCTGCAGCATCAGGTGCATGGCCTTGACGTAGTCGCCGGCGAACCCCCAGTCCCGGCGCGCCTCCAGGTTCCCCAGCCGCAGCTCGCCGGCCAGCCCCAGCTTGATCCGGGCCACCCCCAGGGACACCTTCCTGGTGACGAACTCGGCCCCCCGGCGCGGCGACTCGTGGTTGAACAGGATCCCGGACACGGCGAACATCCCGTACGACTCGCGGTAGTTCTGCGTCAGGAAGTGCCCGTACGCCTTGGCCACCCCGTACGGCGAGCGCGGGTGGAAGGCGGTCCGCTCGTTCTGCGGCGTCTCGCTGACCTGCCCGAACATCTCAGAGGATGAAGCCTGATAAAAGCGGATCTGTCGGGAGGCGCCCGAGCCCCGGGACGCCCCCGAGCACACCCGGATCGCCTCCAGCATGCGCAGCACGCCCATCCCGGTCACCTCGGCCGTGAGCTCCGCCTGCTCCCACGACATCGGCACGAACGAGATCGCCCCGAGGTTGTACACCTCGTCAGGCTGAACGCGTTCCACCGCCGAGATCAGGGACCCCTGGTCCAGCAGATCCCCCCGCACCACCTGCACGTCCGACAGCAGCTTGCGCATCCTCGACACGCGCGGGTTCGCCTGCCCCCGGGCCAGGCCCCACACCTCGTACCCCTGCTCGAGCAGGTGCTCCGCCAAGTAAGAACCGTCCTGGCCGGTGATGCCGGTGATCAGAGCTCGCCTGGCCAAGGGTCCTCCAGCTATCGCGTATAGCAATCTGTTTGGGACGGAATGTACAGCTAAGCGCCCAGATAGGGCACCAAGCCACCTAGAACCCGTTCCACCGAACCACGCTCGGTCACGGCAACGTCGCAGTTCGCACGACGTTTAACCGTAATTGTGAACAATTCCACCCGACCTACCGAATGGTAGCCTTCTCGGACTAAGGTCATCTTCACGGTACACGCCCGCCCAAGGGCCCTACCGGCGGAGAAAGGGGTGTCGTGGAAGAGCCAGCCCGGCGGGAGCGAAAGCTGCGAGTCGCGTTGTTGTCCTACCGCAGCAAGCCCACCTGTGGCGGTCAGGGCGTCTACCTTCGCCACCTCAGCCGAGAGCTGGTCGCCTTAGGGCACCACGTCGAGGTGTTCTCCGGCCAGCCCTATCCCGAGCTCGACGAGGGCGTCATCCTGCGCGAGGTGCCCAGCCTCGACCTCTACCGCGACGAGGACCCGTTCAGAACGCCCAAGCTGCACGAATACCGCGACTGGATCGACTTGCTCGAGGTCGGGACGATGTGGACGGCGGGGTTCCCCGAGCCGCTGACGTTCACGCTGCGGGCCTACCGCGAGCTGAAGAAGCGCATCGGCGACTTCGACGTCGTGCAGGACAACCAGACCCTCGGATACGGCCTGCTGGGCATCCAGCGGATGTTCCCCGTGGTCGGCACCATCCACCACCCGATCAGCGTCGACCGCCGCATCGAGCTCGAGGCCGCCACCGGCGGCAAGAGGCTGAGCCTGCGCCGCTGGTACGGGTTCGTGAAGATGCAGTCGCGCGTCGCGCCCCGGCTGAGCCCGATCCTGACCGTCAGCGAGTCGTCGCTGGCCGACATCCACCGCGACTTCAACGTCCCCCAGGCGAACATGCGCCTGATCCCCCTCGGCGTCGACACCCGCTACTTCCACCCGCGCCCGGACAAGCCCCGGCGCAAGGGCTCGATCGTGGCCGTGGCCAGCGCGGACTCGCCCATGAAGGGCGTCGCGACGCTGCTGCGGGCGGTCGCGAAGCTGGCCACCGAGCGCGACGTGCACCTCACCGTCGTCAGCCGCCCCACCCCCGGCGGCCCGACCGAGCAGCTCGTCCAGGAGCTGTCGCTGCAGGACCGGGTGCGTTTCGTCCACGGCATCTCCGACGACGAGCTGGGCGAGCTGATCGCCACCTCGGAGATCTCCGTCGTCCCCTCCCTCTACGAAGGCTTCTCGCTGCCCGCCGTCGAGCACATGGCCTGCGGCACGCCCCTGGTGGCCAGCCGTACGGGCGCGCTGCCCGAGGTCGTGGGCGACGCGGCCATCCAGGTGCCCCCGGGCGACCCCGAGGAGCTGGCCGCGGTGCTGCGCCGCCTGCACGACTCCCCCGAGGAGCGCGAACGCGTGGGCCAGGCCGGATACGACCGCGTCATGGAGCGCTACACCTGGCACGTCGTGGCCAAGAGGACCGTCGAGGCGTACCTCGAGGCCATCGAGAACCACAAGAGGAGAGGCTGACCAGTGCTGACCGTCGACTTCGCCCGGCTTCCCGTCGGCCCCGGCGTGCGCCTGCTCGACCTGGGCTGCGGCGGCGGCAGGCACGCCTTCGAGGCGCTGCGCCGGGGAGCGGACGTGATCGCGTTCGACATGGACCAGGCGGAGCTGGACGGCGTGGCGGCCATGTTCGCGGCGATGGACAAGGCGGGCGAGGTGCCGCCGGGGGCGAGCGGGCAGATTGTCCAGGGTACGGCGCTGGACATGCCGTTCGAGGACGGCAGCTTCGACCGGGTCATCGCGGCCGAGGTGCTGGAGCACATCCCGGACGACATGGCGGCCATGCGCGAGCTCTTCCGCGTGCTCAAGCCGGGCGGCACGGCGGCCGTCACCGTGCCGAGCTTCCTGCCCGAACGGATCTGCTGGGCGCTGGACGAGGCCTACCACACGGCCCCCGGGGGACATGTCCGGATTTATACGTTGGCTGAGCTGTCGGCCAAGCTGAAGTCCATCGGCTTCGAGATCGGCCCCCACCACCACGCCCATGGCCTGCACGCGCCGTACTGGTGGATCAAGTGCGCCGTCGGCGTCAACAACGACGACCACCCGATCGCCAAGGCGTACCACGAGCTGCTGGTCTGGGACATCATGAAGCGCCCGGCCGCCACCAGGATCGCCGAAGCCGTGCTCAACCCGATCATCGGCAAGAGCGTGGTCCTCTACGTCCGGAAGCCATGATCTCCCACGCGGAGGTCGTGCGAACGGCCGAGAGCATCGCGGCGATCCAGCAGGACGACGGCGGCGTGCCGTGGCCGGAAGGCCACGTCGACGCGTGGAACCACGTCGAGTGCCTGATGGCCATGTCCGTCGCGGGACTCGGCGAGCCGGTACGGCGCGGCTACGCGTGGCTGGCCCGCCACCAGCGCCCCGACGGCTCCTGGCCGATGAAGCTGGTCGACGGCGTGGCCACGGAGCAGGGCGGCGAGACCAACCACGCCGCCTACGTCGCCGCCGGGCTCTGGCACCACCACCTCGTGACCGGCGACCAGGCGTTCACCGAGGAGCACTGGCCCATGGTCAAGGCCGCGCTCGACTACGTGGCGGGGCTGCAGACCGAGCGGGGCGAGATCGTCTGGGAGCGCGACGCGCACGGCGTCGCCTCGACGCTCGCGCTGCTCACCGGGTGCTCCTCCATCCACCAGGGGCTGCGCTGCGGCGTGCTGCTGGCGGACCACCTGGGCGACCCGCAGCCGCACTGGGAGCTGGCCGCCGACCGGCTGGCGCACGTGCTGGTGGCGCATCCCGAGGCGTTCGCGGACAAGAGCCGCTTCTCCATGGACTGGTACTACCCGGTGCTCGGCGGCGCGGTGCGCGGGCGGCAGGCGTTCGAGCTGCTGGAGCGCGAGTGGGCCACGTTCGTGGTGCCCGGGCTCGGGATCAGGTGCGTGTCCGACCAGCCGTGGGTGACGGGGGCGGAGACGTGCGAGCTGGTGCTCGCGCTCGACGCGCTGGGAGACCGGGAGCGGGCGGTCACGCTGTTCACGGACGTGCAGCACCTGCGGCACGAGGACGGCGCGTACTGGACGGGCTGGCAGTTCGCCAACCGCAAGCACTTCCCCCACGAACGCTCCGGGTACACGGCCGCCGCCGTCGTGCTCGCTGCCGACGCGCTGCTGGCGCTGACGCCGGGCTCCGGGCTGTTCAGGGACATCGTGGGGACGTCGGTGTCCGATCCGGAGACCTGCGGCTGCGCCGCCGGCACGGGCCTGGTACGCCGCGACGACCTCTGACCTCGTCCCCGCACAAGCGCTTTTGCGGGTTCTTTGCCCCCGAAATCCGGTGCGCCGCCGATGATCGACGCAATGGGCTTACTAGCTTCTGAGTGACTCGTACGAGGCGTCTTCGGGGGAAGCGTGGGCGACACGGGCACAACTTCGTTCTTGGATCAGGTCAGGACCGAGCCGACACTGTCCCGGGCGAGGGGGCTGCGGAGGTTCCTGGTCAAGGATCCTCTGGAGTCCGATCTGGGCCGGCGACGATTCCGGCTCAGAGGGGGAGCTTCCCGAGCGATCTTCACCGATGCCGAAAGTTCATACGTTTTCGGCTTCAACGCGGTGATGTCCCGGGAGATCGAGAAGGTCGAGGAAATATCGGCTGAGCAGCGGCCCTTCGGCTATGAAGGGGCGGCCGCCGCCTGCACAGTGCTCGACCTGCTCACGCTGACGCGGGGCCGGCGCCTTCACGAGCTACTCACCGGCCCCGCCCAGCATCATCGCCACGCCGCCTACGTCGGCGCCGGTCGCGGCTACGCGCTGCTGCGGCTGCGGCCCCTGTGGGGCGCGCGGCGCGCCCATCCGCTGCTGCGCTGGCTGGCCGTGGACGGGTTCGGGTTCCAGTGGAGCCTGGCCAGGGCCGACCGCATGGTGGGCGAGCGCACGATGCCCGACCTGCTGACCAGGGCGCACTGCGCGGTGTTCGACCAGGGGCTGGGGCGGCTGCTCTGGTACCACGACAGCGCCTCGCCCGACGACGTCGCCGCCAGGATCGGTGGATATCCGGCGGGACGTCGGGGCGACCTGTGGAGCGGGATCGGGTTCGCGGCGACGTACACGGGCGGGGCCGACGCCGACGAGCTGTGGTGGCTGACCGAGCACGCCGGGGCCGACGGGTTCCGCGCCCACCTGGCCCAGGGGTGCGCGTTCGCCGTCGCCGCCCGGCTGCGGTCGGGGACGCTGCCGGACCACACGGCGCAGGCCGTGCCGATCCTGGCCGGGGCCGAACCCGAGGAGGCGGCCTCATGGACGGACCAGGCGCTCCTCGCGCTCGGGCACGAGGCGCACACGCACGAGGACTTCCGGCGCTGGCAGTCCCAGAGCCGCCGGTCCTGGTCCCACCGCCACCGCTGCTGACTCTTGCCCGGGCCCCTCAGATCCCGGGGCCGACGCGCTCCAGCACGCGGAGCGAGCCCTCCACCGACACCTCGCTGAAGGCGCCCGACCGCACCGCCCGCTGGTAGACCCGGTACGGCGCCTGCCCGCCGTCGGCGGGATCGGGGTAGATGTCGTGGAAGACCAGCGCCCCGCCCTCCATGACGTGCGGCGCCCAGCCCTCGTAGTCGCGGGTCACCGGCTCCTCGGAGTGCCCGCCGTCGATGAACAGCATCCCCAGGGGCGTCCTCCACAGCGCGGCGACCTGCTCCGACCGGCCGACGATCGCGATCACCTCGTCCTCGAGTCCCGCGGCCGCGATCGTGGCCCTGAACGTCGGCAGCGAGTCCATCTTCCCGAACCGGGGGTCCACCAGCGTCGGGTCGTGATGGGCCCACCCGGGCTGGATCTCCTCGGAGCCCCGGTGGTGGTCCACGGTGACGACCACCGACCCGGCCTGCCTGGCCGCCGCGCCGAGATAGACGGCCGACTTCCCGCAGTACGTGCCGATCTCGCAGACGGGGCCCAGCTTCCCGTACCTGCAGGCGGCCTCGTACAGAGCCAGACCCTCGTTGTGCGGCATGAATCCCTTGGCGTGCTTCGCTGCGTAGAGCAGCTCTGACGGCATCGTCATGGGGATGCAGCCTAGCCGAACCGAACAACATTCCAGGGGACTCTTGCAGGGCCGTTCTGAAACCTGTTCTACTTGCAACGTGAATCAGCGCGCTCGCATCGCCATGTCGGACGACGACGTCACCGCCTTCCTGGAGAGCTCACGCAAGCTGCAGCTGGCCACCATCAACGCGGACGGCACGCCCCACCTGGTGACGATGTTCTATGGACTCGACAAGGGACGCATCACCTTCTGGACCTACGCGAAAGCCCAGAAAGCCCGCAATCTTGCCCGCGACTCCCGGGTGAGCTGCCTGATCGAGACGGGCGACGACTACGCCGAGCTCCAAGGCGTCCTCGTGTACGGGAACGCCGAGCGGGTGGACGACCGTGACCGCGTCCTGGACATCGGGATGATGGTCGCCCGGCGGATGACCCCGGGCGTACCGGACGAACTGCTACGCCCGTACGTGGAGCAGACCGGGCAGAAGCGAGTTGCGTACGTCGTGGAGTACACCAAAGTGGTCTCATGGGATCACAGGAGGCTCGCATGAGAGTCAAGGTGGACGAGCTGGTCTGCGAGGCCAACGCCGTGTGCATGGGGCTCGCGCCGGAGGTGTTCGAGGTGGACGACGACGACCAGCTCCACATCCTGCTGCCAGAACCACCCCCCGAGATGCGGGACCGCGTCCGCCACGCCGTCCGGTCCTGCCCCAAAGCCGCCCTTTCCCTAGAGGAATAGCCCCGCTAGGCACCAGCCGGAGGAGGAACCCCATGCGCGCCGCGATCCTGCACGCCGTAGGCAACGACAAGCTGGACATCCGCGACGACGTCACCCTGGCCCCCGTCGGGCCGGCGGACGTACGCGTACGGATCAAGGCGACGGGCGTCTGCCACTCGGACCTGTCGGCCATGACCGGCGTACTGCCGCAGCCCGTGCCGCTGGTGCTCGGGCACGAGGGCGCGGGTGAGGTGGTCGAGGTGGGCGAGCACGTCACCTCGCTCAAGCCCGGCGACCACGTGGTCATCAACTGGCGTCCCGGCTGCCAGGAGTGCGACCTGTGCCTGGGCGGCCAGCCGTACCTGTGCATCAAGTACGTGGTCGAGGCGTTCAGCAAGGGCAACTTCCGGTTCGGCGGCGACGGGGCGACGGCGTACGGGATGGCCGGGTGCGGCACCTGGGCCGAGGAGATCGTCGTGCCGTGGCAGGGCGCGATCAAGATCGACGAGGACGTGTCGTGGGAGGCGGCGGCCCTGATCGGCTGCGGCATCACGACCGGCGTGGGCGCCGCGATCAACACCGCGAAGGTCCGCCCCGGCTCCACGGTCGCGGTCATCGGCTGCGGCGGCGTCGGCCTGTCGGTCATCCAGGGCGCCCGCCTCTCCGGCGCCCGCACGATCCTCGCGATCGACCCGCTGGAGTCCAAGCACGAGCTCGCCAAGAAGGTCGGCGCCACGCACGCCGTCACCCCGGAGCAGGTCCCCGACGCCCTGAACGAGCTCACCGCCGGCGCTGGCTTCGACTACGGCTTCGAGGTGGTCGGCAAGGCGGCCACGATCCAGAGCGCCTGGCAGATCACCCGGCAGGGCGGCGACGTCGTCGTGGTCGGGGCGGGCGCGGTGGACGACATGGTGTCGATCTCGGCGTTCAGCCTGCTGTTCGAGGGCAAGAACCTGCTGTCCAGCCTGTACGGGGAGGCGGACGTGCGCCACGCCTTCCCCTATTTCGCCAAGCTCCACAAGGCCGGCAAGCTGGACCTGGAGTCGATGATCAGCGCCCGCATCCGCCTGTCGGACCTGAACGACGCGGTGGCGGCGTTGCGGGGCGGCGAGGTCCTCCGCCAGATCGTCGTCATGGACTGACTCCGTTCGGAGTGAGAGGGGCCGCGGCGGCAAGGCGCCTGAACGCGCATCGCCGCGGCCGCCAGCCACCCGCGCCACACCTGGAGCTCACAGGTCCGCCTGCGCGCCCGCGTTCTCACAGGACTCCCGGAGGCTCCTCGAAGTCCGGATGGCAAGAGACAAGGAAGGCGAGCGCAGCGGTGGCGTCCTTGGTCCGGCAGAAATCGACCATTGTGACGTTGAACTCCGCTCGCCGGAGCGCCGGAACGCTGATGGCATCAATTCCATGCGACATCAGGTGGCCGTTCATCATGGTCCGGCCGGTACGCTTGTTGCCATCGAAATAGAATTGCTGCAGGGCGGCGAATAGAAAATAGACGAGTGCCTGCTCGAACGGAGATGATATCTCGGCTTTGATAGCCGCCACTCCGTCGGAGAATATACGGTGCAGGTTCTCGCCACCAGGCTCCGTGGCAGGCGGCATATATCGACCGTGCTCCCCTAGGCTGACACCCGGGGTGAGGGTCAGCGAGCCCTCTCCTTTGAAGTGCCCTACCTCCAGGGCCTCGCCTTCGGCGATCAGATGATGGAAATGATCCGACGTGGGCTTGTCCAGCTTGAAGTGCTGCGACTTCACCACTTTGACCAGCTCTCTGGCCGACTCGGCGAGGTTCAGCACCTGACGCTCGTCGGTGACCTTCCGCCCTCCCACTGTGATGCCGTCCATCAGGGTCTGCACTTCCGGATAGGTAAAGGGATTGCCAGCCATGCGGGTGGCGACGGCCTAGCCCGCAGCCCCAGAGCACCAGAGCCACCTGGAACTCCTGCAGTCGGCCTCCCTCAGAGGCGTCTACCCATGTCCGAGCGGACCCGTCGAGCGGATGCGCATCAGAGACGCCTCCGGTGTGACTCGATAGCGGCGACCGCCAGGGCTCAGCGCGCCGTCGGCGACCAAAAGCCCCAATCGTCAGCATCACCACAGGTCTGGATAACACAGCCTAATTGGCGCTTGATCTGAAGTGCACTGAAAGTGCTGTTCAATCAGGGGTGCGGGCACGGCCGAACTTGCTGTCGCGGGGGCGTGGCTACGCATCGGCCCTCCGCGGGAAGCTGGGCTTATCCTTACACGCTGCCATCTGCGATGAAAGGATAAGCCTTATCCTTTCATCGCGGCGGCGTTGGTGAAAGGATAAGCGGCCTCCCCACACGACATCTGGCGTCAGCGCGACGAGGAAGAAGCCTCCCTCTCGAGGTGAGCCCTTTCGCCTCGTCGATGGCTGCAAGTTGCGACGGTCAATCAAGGAACCACTTCGCCCTCGGCCGACGCCGGGGTGCGCGAGGGGCGGGAGCCCCTCGCCTCGGGGTGGGCTCCAGCAGGCCAAGCCGGTAACCAGGCAACGGGTGGGCGCCGGCGAGCGAAGCGAGCAGGGGGGGTCGAAGGGGGCGTGAGCCCCCTGGGAGGCGCTGGCTGGAATCCCCAGGCGCGCAGCGCCCCCCTTGTGGAAGGCCTTGCTGTTACGTCGTGGAGAAGGCCGCGTCGAAGGCGGTGGCCGGTGGGGTGATGGAGTTGAGGTTGCGGATGTAGGCGAGCGCCTCCCTGGCCCCATCCAGCCGGTCCATCCCCGCGTCCTCCCACTCGATCGAAATGGGCCCGTCGTACCCGATCGAGTTCAGCGCCCGGAAGCAGTCCTCCCACGGCACGTCGCCCCGCCCCGTCGAGACGAAGTCCCAGCCGCGGCGCATGTCGGCCCACGGCAGGTGCGAGGACAGGCGGCCCTTGCGGCCGTCGCCCACGCGCATGCGCGTGTCCTTGCAGTCGACGTGGTAGATCCGGTCCTTGAAGTCCAGGATGAACCCGACCGGGTCCAGGTCCTGCCAGACCATGTGGGACGGGTCCCAGTTCAGGCCGAAGGCGGGGCGGTGGCCGATCGCCTCCAGGGTGCGCACGGTGGTGTAGTAGTCGTACGCGATCTCGCTCGGGTGGACCTCGTGCGCGAAGCGCACCCCGACCTCGTCGAAGACGTCGAGGATCGGGTTCCAGCGGTCGGCGAAGTCCTGGTAGCCGGCCTCCACCATCGACGCCGGCACCGGCGGGAACATGGCGACCGTGTGCCAGATCGACGACCCGGTGAAGCCGACCACCGTGTTCACGCCCAGCAGGGCGGCCGCGCGGGCGGTGTTCTTCATGTCCTCCGCCGCCGCTTGGCGTACCGACTCGGGGTCGCCGGAGCCCCAGATGCGGGCGGGGAGGATGGACTTGTGGCGCTCGTCGATGAGGTCGCACACCGCCTGGCCGACGAGGTGGTTGGAGATGGTCCAGACCTTGAGGCCGTGCTTTTCGAGCTGGGCTTGCTTCTGCTCCACGTACGACGGGTCCGCCACGGCCTGGGCCACGTCGAAGTGGTCGCCCGAGCAGGCGATCTCCAGGCCGTCGTAGCCCCATTCGGCGGCCAGCCTGCACACCTCCTCGAACGGCAGGTCGGCCCACTGCCCCGTGAACAGGGTGACAGGTCGCATGTGTCAGTCCTCCACGTTCATGTAGCGGCTGCCCTCAGCCGCGCTCCGCTCGACCGCCTCCAGCACCCGCTGCACCCGCAGCCCGTCGGCGAACGACGGCGAGGGGTCGGCTCCGGTGGCGATCGCCTCAAGGAAGTCGTTGATCTCGTGGGTGAAGGTGTGCTCGTAGCCGAGCCCGTGCCCGGGCGGCCACCAGGCGCCCACGTAGGGGTGGTCGGGTTCGGTGACGAGGATCCGCTCGAAGCCGCCGCCTCCGGAGCTGAACCACAGCTCGTTCATGGCCTCGAAGTCGAACGCCAGGCTGCCGAGCGAGCCGTTGATCTCGATGCGCATCGCGTTCTTGCGGCCGTAGGCGAAGCGGGTGGCCTCGAACGAGGCCAGCCCTCCGCCCGAGAGCCGGCCGATGAACAGGGCCGCGTCGTCCACGGTCACCGGGCCCATCTCGCCGGTGCCGGTGGCCGCCAGGCCGGCCGACGCCGCGGCGACGGGGCGTTCCTTGATGAACGTCTCCGTCAGCGCGGAGACGCCCACCAGCCGCTGCCCGGTGATGAACTGGGCCGCGTCCACGATGTGCGAGCCGATGTCGCCCAGCGCGCCCGCGCCCGCCTTGTCCTTCTGCAGCCGCCAGACCAGCGGGAACTCCGGGTCGACGATCCAGTCCTGCAGGTACGCGGCGCGTACGTGCCTGACCTCGCCGATCCGTCCCTCCTCGACGTACCGGCGGGCGAGCGCGATCGCGGGCACCCGCCGGTAGTTGAAGGCCACCATGCTCTTGACCGAGGACGGCGCCGCCTGCGCGGCCCGGACCATGGCCTCGGCCTCTTCGACGGTGTTGGCGAGCGGTTTCTCGCAGATCACGTGCTTGCCCGCCTGCAGCGCGGCGACGGCGATCTCGGCGTGCGAGTCACCGGGCGTGCAGATGTCGACGATCTGCACGTCGTCGCGCCTGATCAGCTCTCTCCAGTCCGTCTCGACGTCGGCCCAGCCGAGCTGTGCGGCGGCCGCCTCGGTGCTCTCCTTCGACCTGCCGCCGAGCACCGCCATGCGAGGCACCAAAGGCAGGTCGAAGAAGGCCGAGACGCTGCGCCAGGCCTGGGAGTGGACTCGGCCCATAAAGGCGTAGCCGATCATGCCCACGCCGATGGTGGTCTTGTCTGACATGCAACCCCCGATCAGGATTCGAAGCCGAGCGCCAGGTACTTCTCGACGTTGTCCTTGGTAATGGTCTCGGATGCGAGCGTGATGGACTGCGGAACCTGGTTCTCCACCAGATCAGTCATGCCCTTCCCCTGCGCGATCAGACGTGCGAGTTTGATCGCCGAGGAGGCCATCGTGGGGCTGTAGGTGACCGTGGCCTTCAGCACCGACGTACCGGACTGGATCTCCTTCATCGCGTTCAGCGAGCCGGCGCCGCCGACCATGATGAACTCGTTCCGGTTGGCTTCCTTGATCGCGGCCAGCACGCCGATGCCCTGGTCGTCGTCGTGGTTCCACATGGCGTCGATCTTCTTGTGCGCCTGGAGCAGCGACGTGGCCACCTGGTTGCCGGTCTCGACCGTGAACTTGGCGTCCTGCTTGGCCGTGACGCTGAACCCGTACGTCTTCAGCGCGTCGGCGAAGCCCTTGCTGCGGTCCTGCGTCAGCGGCAGCGTGGCGATGCCCTGGATCTCGACGATGACGGGGTTGGCGACGCCCTTGTCCTTGAGCTGCTTGCCGATGAAGTGCCCGGCCGCGACGCCCATGCCGTAGTTGTCGCCGCCGATCCACGTGCGGTAGGCCAGCTTGTCGGGGAAGACGCGGTCGAGGTTGATGACCGGGATCCCCGCCTGGGTCGCCTGCAGCGCGACCTGGTTCAGCTGCTGGCCGTCGTTGGGCAGGATGACCAGCGCGCTCACCTTGGCCGCGATGAGCGACTCGACCGCGGAGATCTGCTGGTTGATGTCGTTCGTGGGCTCGACGGGCTTGAAGTCGACGTCGGAGTACTGCTTGGCGGCACTCTCGGCGTTCTTGGCGATGGCCGCGATCCAGCCGTGGTCGGCGGCGGGCGCCGAGAACCCGATCGTGACCTTGTCGCCCGGCTGGTCGTTGCCGCTGGCCGCGGGGGCGGGCGCGGGGGCCGAGCTGCTGGGCGCGGCCGCGGGCTGGTTGCTGGTGCAGCCGGTCGCTAAGAGTACGGCTCCGCCGACCAGGAATCCCCTGCGCGCGACGTTCTCACTCATGGTGCTCTCTCCTTCAAGTTCCGCCGCTGGAGAAGGACCGCGACGACGATGATCAGGCCCTTCGCGATCAGCTGGTCGCTGGTGTTGAGGCCGTTGAGAATGAAGAGGTTCGTGATGAGGGTGAAGATCAGCAGGCCCAGGATGGAGCCCACGATCGTGCCCCGGCCCCCGGTGAGCAGCGTCCCGCCGATGATCACCGCGGCGATGGCGTCGAGCTCGTACAGGTCGCCGTGGGTGGACGAGCCCGTCGTCGTACGCGCCATGATGAGGATCGCGGCGATGCCGCAGCAGAGCCCCGACAGGGCGTAGAGCAGCATCGTGTGCCTGCGCACGTCGATCCCGGCGAGCCTGGCCGCCTCGGGGTTGCCCCCGACCGCGTACGTCCGCCGCCCGAACGTCGTGCGGTTGAGCACGATCCACCCGAGCACCACGACCAGGGCGAAGATGTAGACCAGCAGCGGGATGCCGAGCAGGCGCGTGGTCGACAGGTCCACGATGGCGGAGTTGTCGGACTGGATGAGCTGCGTCTTGCGGTCGGACATGCGCTGCGCCAGCCCTCGGGCGGCGACCAGCATGGCCAGCGTCGCGATGAACGGCACCAGTCGCCCGTAGGCGATGAGTAACCCGTTGACCAGCCCCGCCCCGGTGCCGACGAGGATGGCGCAGATCGCCATCACCACCGGCCCGTACGACTGCGTGGCCAGCGTCGTGGCCCAGACCGAGGCCAGCGCCATCACCGCGCCGACCGACAGGTCGATGCCGCCGCCGATGATCACGAACGTGGCCCCGACCGTGATCACGCCGATCGTGGCGGCCAGTGAGAGGATGCTGACGAGGTTAGAGGTGGTGGCGAAGTTCTCGGGCCTGGTGACCAGGCCGACGACGATCAGCAGCGCCAGGGCCGCCAGCAGCCCTAGATGTCGCATTTCTCCGAAACTGGCGCGGAAGCCGCCGCCCGGCGACGGGGGCGACCCCACTCCCGCGAGCGGCCGGTCCGTTGTGGGCTCGCTCATCACGCCGCCCTCCCATTCATGATCATGTCGAGTACGCGGTGCTCGTCCAGGCCCTCGGCGTCGCCCTCGTGGATGACCGTGCCCTCGCGTAACACGAGCACCCGGTCGGCCAGGCCGAGCACCTCGGGCACCTCGCTGGAGACCAGCAGCACGCCGATCCCCTGCTCGGCCAGGTTGCGGATCACCGCGTACAGCTCGGCCCTGGCGCCCACGTCCACGCCTCTGGTCGGCTCGTCGAGCAGGAGCAGCTTGCGGCCGCCGAGCAGCCAGCGGGCGAGCACGGCCTTCTGCTGGTTTCCACCGGACAGGGTCCGGATCGGGCGTTCGGGGTCAGGTGGCCTGATGTCCAGCATTTCCGACAGGCGCTTGGCCTCGGCCCGCTCCCGCTTGCGGTCGATCCAGCCGAACCTGGCGAACCCCGGCAGGGTGCCCAGCGTGATGTTGGCGGTGACGCTCTGGTCGAGGAGGAGGGCCTGGGCCTTGCGTTCCTCCGGGGCCAGGCCCATGCCGCGCTTGACGGTGCCGACGACGCTGCGGCGCACGGGGGTTCCGGCGAGCAGGACGCGGCCCGAGGCGGGGCGGGCGCCGTACACGGCCTCCAGGATCTCCGAGCGGCCCGAGCCGACGAGCCCGGCCAGCCCGACGATCTCGCCCGCCCGCACGGAGAACGACACGTCCGAGAAGACGCCCGGCGAGGACAGGTTCTCGACCTTGAGCACCTCCTCGCCCGGCGAGCGGCCGGCCCGGGGCGGGAAGACGTACTCGACGTTCCTGCCGGTCATGAGCGAGACGATCTCCGCGGTGGGGGTGTCGCGCGCGGGCAGGCCGACGGCGACCGTGCGGCCGTCCTTCAGCACGGTGACCCGGTCGCCGATCTCGCGGATCTCCTCCAGGCGGTGGGAGATGTAGACCACGGCCACGCCCTGGGCGGTCAGCTCGCGGATGATGCGGAAGAGGTTCGCGACCTCGTCGTGGGCGAGGGCGGCGGAGGGCTCGTCCATGATGATCAGGCGGGCGTCGTGGGAGAGCGCCCTGGCCATGGACACGACCTGCTTGGCCGCCGGCGACAGCCGCCCCACCTCGGCCGACGTGCGGATCTCCCCGTGGCCGAGCCGTTCGAGCACCTCGCGGGCGGCGCGCCTGGCGGCCGCCCGGTTGACGAAGCCGAAGCGGGCGTGCTCGTGGCCGAGGAAGATGTTCTCGGCCACGCTGAGCCCGTCGACCAGGTCGAGTTCCTGGTAGATCGTGGCGAACCCGAGCCTGATGGCGTCGATGGGGCTGCTCGGGCGCACTTCCTGGTCGTTGAACCGGATCGTGCCCTCGTCCGGCTGGTGCACTCCGGCCAGCACTTTGATCAGGGTGGACTTGCCGGCGCCGTTCTGGCCGAGCAGGCAGTGCACCTCGCCCGCCCGTACGTCCAGGTCGACCCCGTCCAGCGCGCGCACCCCGGGGAACTGCTTGACGATGCCCTTCATGACCAGCATCGGGGAAGATCCCTTTCAGGCGTTGACGATCCGGTTGATGTTGTCCGGCGACAGGTAGTGCTCGATGGCGAGGATCCCCGCCCCGAGCGCGGCCGCGTTGATGCCCGTACGGCTCGGCGTGATCGACAGGTGGTGCGTGGCCAGCGGGAGCGACCTGCGGTAGACCGTCTCCCTGATCCCGGCCAGCAGGTGCTCGTGCACCCGCGACAGCGCGCCGCCGATGACGATGACCTCGGGGTTGAAGAAGTTGACCAGGCCGGCCAGCACCTCGCCGACGAGCCGGCCGGCCTCTCTGACCAGCCGCAGCGCCTGGGTGTTGCCCGCCTGTACGAGCGCCACGACGTCGGCCCCGGACTCGGCCGGCAGGCCCAGCTCGCTCAGCCGCCGCGCGATGGCGGCGCCGCCGGCCACGGCCTCCAGGCAGGCGCTGTTGCCGCACCGGCAGCCCGCGTCGTCGTGGCCGCTGACCCGGATGTGCCCGATGTCGCCGGCCGAGCCCTGGGCGCCCCTGTGCAGCTTGCCCTCGGCCATGATGCCGCAGCCGATGCCCGTGCCGACCTTGACGAACAGCAGGTGGCCGGCGCCGGGGAAGGAGTGGCGGTGCTCGCCGAGCGCCATCACGTTGACGTCGTTGTCGACCAGCACCGACACGCCGTCGAAGTATTCGGGGATGGGGTAGTCGTTCCAGCCCGGCATGATCGGCGGATTGTTCGGCCGCCCGGTGGCGAACTCCACCGGCCCCGGCACCCCGATCCCGATGGCGCGCAGCGCCGACCGCGGCCGCCCCGCCTCGCCGAGCAGCCGGTCGAGACGCTGGTCCACGTGGGCGAGCACTTTCTCCGGCCCCTCGTCGATCAGCAGCGAGTCCTCGCACTCGGCCAGCAGGTTGCCCGAGATGTCCATCAGCGCGACCCGGCAGTGGGTGGCCCCCAGGTCGACGCCCGCGAAGGCGTGCTCCTCGGTGTGCAGGCGCAGCTGGCGCGGCGGCCGGCCGCCGGTGGACTCACCGCTCTCCGTCTCCTCGACCAGCCCGCGCTCGATCAGCGCGTCCACGCGCTGGGAGATCGTGGACCTGGCCAGGCCGGTGAGCCTCGCTAGATCGGATCGGGTCGTGGCCGAGCCTGCGCTGATCAACGTCAGCACATCTCCGGCTGAGCCCGGCTGGGGGGTCATGCCGCGACAATAAGATCACCGATGCGGCAAATCAAGAGTGCGCATCGACAAAACTCCGGCGACTTCCGCCGAAGATCGAACAAAGCCCGATTTTTCGGGCTTTAGTGGATCCCCGCCGCCGGCGTGCGGTGCCCGGCGGCGGGGATCGCAGGCGTCAGAGCATCGCCTTCATCGAGTCGGCGGCCGTGAGCACGTAGGGCTGCTCGGCCATGACGGCCTCCCAGTTGTCGGCGACGGCCTCCGGCGTGAGGTCGTCGGTCTTCCAGCCCGGCCCCTCGGCCACGAACACCCGAGCCACCCGGCCGCCGCCCACGCTGAACACCTCGCCGCTCGCCTCGCACGTCTCGTGCACGAGGTAGGCCACCAGCGCGCTCACCCGCTCCGGCGTGAACTTGGCCTCGAACTCGGCCGGCAGCAGCGCCTCCGTCATCCGGGTCCAGGCGATGGGCGCGATGGCGTTGGCCTTGATGCCGTTGCGGGCGCCCTCGATGCCGAGCGTCTTGGTCAGCCCGACCAGGCCCATCTTGGCGGTGGAGTAGTTGGCCTGGCCGAAGTTGCCGAACAGGCCGGCCGGGCTGGAGGTGTTGACGATGCGGCCGTAGCCGGCCGCCTTCATCAGCGGGTACGCCGCCTGGCTGACCAGGTACGAGCCGCGTACGTGCACGGCCAGCACCCCGTCGAAGTCCTCGACCGTCATCTTCCCGAACGATTTGTCCCGCAGGATGCCGGCGTTGTTGACGACGATGTCGACCTTGCCGAACGCGTCCACGGCGGCCTGCACGATGGCCCTGGCGCCCTCCGGCGTGGCGACGTTGTCGGCGTTGGCGACGGCCTGGCCGCCGTTCTTCGTGATGAGCTCGACCACGTCGGCGGCGGGCCCCGTGGAGGCGCCCGTGCCGTCGAGCGCGCCCCCGAGGTCGTTGACGACGACCTTGGCGCCGCGCTCGGCCAGCAGGAGCGCGTGCGACCTGCCCAGACCGTGCCCGGCGCCCGTGACGATCGCGACCCTGTCATCGAACCGAAGCATCGAACCTCCCACGCAGGAGAACAACATTCTGTTACGAGCTACGATAGACCGCGTCAGGGCAGGCGCCACAGGTCCGGCTCGCCGGGCTCCCTGCGTACCCGTCCCTTGGCCGCCAGCCACGCCAGGTGGGCCAGCGTCTCGTTGTTGGCCGCGCGCCGCATGAACGGCGGGATCGTCTCCCACGGCCGCGACCACGAAAGGCGGGTGGCCACGTCCCAGCACGTGACGCCGTCCTGGGCGCCGACCACCTGCTCGATCTCCGCCAGCCGCGCGTCGTGGTGGGCCAGCACGTGGTCCACCCGCTCGGCCAGCTCCAGGAACCGGTACTCGTGGGCCGGCAGCACCTCCTCCACCTCCAGCTTGCGCACGGCGGCCAGCGCGTCGAGGTAGTCGGCCAGCGGGTTCGGACCCGACTGGGGGTGGACGGCCACGATCGGCGTGATCTTCGCCAGCACGTGGTCGCCGGAGAACAGCAGCCGGCGCGAGGGCGAGACGAAGCACAGGTGGCCGGGCGAGTGGCCGGGCGTCCAGATCGCCCGCAGGTCCCAGCCGGGCAGGCCGAGCTCGTCGCCGTCCTCGACCAGCCGGTCCGGTTTGGCCATCGAGACCACGTGCCTGATCATCATGGACGCGCCGGCCAGCTCGTCCAGCGTCAGCGGCGGCACGCCGCAGCGGGCCAGCAGCGCGCGTTCCCGATCCACGAGGGAGTCGATGACCTCGTCGTCGTAGCGTTCGCGGATCAGGCGGGCGTCGGCCGGGTGCAGGGCGATCCAGGCGCCCGACGTCTCGCGGATGCGCCCGGCCAGGCCGTAGTGGTCGGGGTGGATGTGGGTGACGAGCACGCCCTTGACGTCGGTGATCGCGTACCCGGCCACGCCGAGACCCGCGACGAGCGCGTCGTACGCCTCGTCGGTGTTCCACCCGGCGTCGACGATCACCACTCCGCCGGGCAGTTCGAGGACATAGACCAGCACGTACCGCAGGGGGTTGACGGGGATCGGCACCGGGACCGACCACAGCCCCGGACGCACCCGCTCGACCTCGGGGATCGCCCCGCCCACCCACGCCTCCCGCTGCGCCTGGCTCGCGGGAGTCACCACAAATTTCGACACATGCCGAATATAGTTCTGTGTCCGAATCATGCTCTACTGGGGTCATGAAGCTGCGCCGCGAGCTCTCCGACGATGGCCGGTTCGTACGGCAGCCGAACCGCTTCACCGACCGCCTCGGCCCGCCCGAACCGGGCCGCTACCGCCTCTACGCCTCCTACGCCTGCCCGTGGGCGCAGCGCGTGCTGATCGTCCGGGCGCTGCTCGGCCTGGAGGACGTGCTGGACGTCACGATCGTCGACCCCATCCGCGACGAGAAGGGCTGGCGCATCCCGGACGGCGACCCCGAGTATCTGTCGGAGCTCTACCACGCGACCGACCCCGACTACACGGGCCGCTACACCGTGCCGTGCATCTGGGACGCCGAGGACAAGCGGATCGTCACCAACGACTTCCCGCAGATCACCCTCGATCTGGAAATGTCATGGGGAACCTCCCCGGACCTCTATCCGGAACGTCTTCGCCCCGACATCGACATCATGAACGACCGCCTCTACCACGGCCTCAACAACGCGGTCTACGAGGCGGGCTTCTCCCGCGACCAGCAGGCGTACGAGGAGGCCGTGGCCCGGGTCTTCTCCACGCTCGACTTCCTCGAGGTCCGCCTGGCCGAGTCGGAGTACCTCTTCGACGTCCTCACCGACAGCGACGTGCGCCTGTACACGACCCTGGCCAGGTTCGACGCCGTCTATTACGGGCACTTCAAGTGCTCGGTCCGGCGGCTGACCGACTATCCGGCGCTATGGGCGTACGCGCGCAGGCTGTACGCGATCCCGGCCTTCCGCGAAACCACCGTCTTCGACCAGATCAAGCGTCACTACTACATCACCCAGACCAACATCAACCCGAGTGGGATCGTGCCCGTGGGGCCGGAGATCGACTGGAGCCTGTAGGCCCGGGCATCCGTACGAACAGCAGGGCCGAGGCCAGCACCACGAGCGCGGCGCCGATCCACGCGACGGCCACGCCCGCCTGCCCGGCCAGCGCGCCGAGCGTCAGGTTGGCCGTGACCCCGCCCGCCTGCAGCGACAGCGAGCTGGTCGAGGTGATGGTGGTGCGCTCGGACGCGCTGACCGCGTTGTGGGTCATCTCCAGGCAGAGCAGGCCCGCCACCGAGAGCCCCACGAAGAGCGTCATGTACGCCAGCCCCGCGCTCACCAGCCCCGCCGGGCCGTCGAGCCCCGCGGTCGCGGCGAGCGCCCCGACGGACAGCGCGGCCAGCACGGAGCCGGCGATGGCGCCCCTGGCCGAACCCCCGGCCAGCCGTGCCACGCGGGGCGCCAGCGCGGCACCCGCCGCGCTGCTCGCGAACCCGAGCGCCGAGACCACGGCGTAGGCCAGGCTGCCCCGCTCGGCCGTGCCGGCCAGCTCGGCCAGCCGCCCGGGGGTGAGCAGCTCGATGCTGCACAGCACCACGCCGGAGGCCGCCGCGGCGGCCGTCATGCGGCGCAGCACGGGTGCGCCCGCCGCCAGCCGGATGCCCGACACGACCGTGGCCGGCACCTCGCGCAGCACGCTCGCCGGCGACCTGCGGACGTGTTCGGGCTCCGGCATCGCGAACACCACCACGACCAGCAGCACGGCCGCCGCCACGGCGCCCACCAGCGGCGGCGCGGCCAGCGGGAAGATCACCTGCGGCGGGACGAGGAGCGGAAGGCCGCCGCCCGCCAGCACGCCCACGCACAGCGCAACGGACTCCATCGCGCCGCCCCTGGCCAGTCCCGGCTTGAGGTCGGCGGCGCGGCCCTCGATCCCGTGGAGCGTGTCGACGTACCAGGAGGTGGCCGGGCCGCTGGACAGCGCCCTGGCCACGCCCTTGAGCACGCCGCCGGCCACGAACATCCAGAACGTGGTGGAGACCGCCATCAGCGCGAGCGCGGCCACGGTGAACGCGGCGGAGACGGCCAGGACCACGCGCCGCCCGAGGACGTCGGCCAGGCCGCCGGTCGGCAGCTCCAAAGTGGCGGTGACGACCGAGAACACCGTCACCGACAGCCCCACCTCCGCCAGACCGAGCCCACGCGCGGTCATGAGCAGCACCATGGTGGCCACCATCAGGCCCAGGGGCAGCCAGGTCAGGAAGCTGACGAGCATGTAGCGGCGTAAGGCCGAGCGAGCGGTCACGACTCCTCCTTCGATCGGGGTACGGCGCCGTGCCAGGCGCTGACCTGCCTGGACTCGGGATCGCCGGCGTATTTGGCGGCGAGGTCGCGCAGCAGCGCCTCGGCCTTGTCGTTGAACTCGCGCACCCCGGCGGGCGGCAGCGAGACGATGTGGTCGCTCGTCCCCGCCACGTCGGCCCACTCGCGCGGCCAGCCCCCGAGGTCGAACTCCTCCATCACCCGCCCGACGAACTCGGCCTGCCGCAGGTGCATGATCCGGACCGCCTCGCGGCCCTCGGCCGTGGCGGACAGCTCGCCGGCGTCCCACGAGGTGTAGTCGTGGCGGGCCCGCCAGCGCCGCTCGCGCCCGTCGCGCCGGTCGTCGTCCTCCTCGATGAAGCCGTACTTGAACAGCTCCCGGAGGTGGTAGCTGGTGGAGCCCGAGCTCTCGCCGACCTTGCGCCCCAGCTCGCTCGCGGTCGCGGGGCCGTCGGAACGCAGCAGCCCGAGCAGGCGCACGCGCAGCGGGTGGGAGACCGCTTTGAGCACCCGCGGGTCACTGATCTTGTACTGCTCCTTCATGCCTTCCACCGTAGACCGCAAAGCTAATTTTGCAAAGAGATTTTTGTGGTCTCGGCCGCTTCTAGACTGTGGGGATGCTTGACGACATCTGGGTGGACGACTCCGTCTTCGCGCTGCGCCCCGACTTCGCGGTGCTGGTCATGACCGCGCACGGCCTGCGCAACGGGCCCACGGACGACCGGTCCCGGGCCTGGCTGGCGGCGGCCTCCGAGCACGAGGTGCAGGCGGACAAGATCGACGCCTGGAAGGACGCCTATCGGGCGTTCGGCGCCAAACCACAGCGGACCAGACCCTCGGTCGACGCCCTGACCCGCAGGATGCCGCTGCCGGAGATCAACCAGGCGGTGGACGCGTACAACTCGATCAGCGTCAAGCACGCGCTGCCGATCGGCGGCGAGGACCTCGACCACTACGTGGGACCGGCCCGGCTGCTGCGGGCGACCGGCGACGAGGCGTCCGAGGAGGCGCTCGGCACGCCGGAGCCGGGCGAGGTGATCTGGCGCGACGACGTCGGCGTCACCTGCCGCAGGTGGAACTGGCGTCAGGTCGCGCGCACCCGGCTCACCGAGGAGACCACCAACGCGATCTTCCTCCTCGAATGCCTCGAGCCGATGTCGCTGGAGGAGCTCAAGGAGGCGGGCGAGGAGCTGGCGGACCTGCTGTCCGAGTTGTCCCCAGAGGTGCGGATTGCTAGCAGATTGGTGTCCAGCGGGAAATAAACCCCCCGTCGTGGTGTTGATACCAAAGAGTAATAATTGCGGCACCACCCGGATTGACTAGGGGGGCGTGACCTCTTTGCACTGTCCTGAGAGGATCGTTCGAGGCGGCACGGCCTCTTCGGCGCGCGCTGCCGGTCCGGGCGAGTAGCCTTGGACAGGTTCTCTAACATCAACGCCGATCTGCGGAAGAGGGCGATTTCCGCCGTGTCGTCTGAGTCGTCGCGGACAAACCCGCTGGCAAGCTTTGGTCAGAACGAGTGGCTTGTCGACGAGCTGTACCAGAAGTACCTCCAAGATCCCGAGTCTGTCGACAAGGCATGGTGGAACTTCTTCGCTGACTACAACCCTGATTCCGGAACGGGCCGGGCAGCGCCGGTCAGGGAGGTGGCGAACGGCACCGTGACCGCTCCCGCTCCCCCCCAGGCGCCACCCAAGGCTCCACCTGCTGCCGAGAAGCCGAAGCAGCCGGCCACCCCGGTGCCCAAGGGCGCCGAGGAGGTCAAGCTGCGCGGCGCCGCCGCCCGCACGGCCGCCAACATGGACCTGTCACTGACGGTCCCGACGGCCACCAGCGTGCGCGCGATCCCGGCCAAGTTGCTGATCGACAACCGCATTGTGATCAACAATCACCTCAAGCGGGGTCGCGGCGGAAAGGTGTCCTTCACGCACCTGATCGGCTTCGCGATCGTCAAGGCCCTGAAGGCCATGCCGGAGATGAACTACTCCTACGCGGAGGTCGACGGCAAGCCGACGCTGATCAAGCCCGAGCACGTGGGCTTCGGTCTGGCGATCGACGTCCAGAAGAGCAACGGCGAGCGCCAGCTCCTCGTGCCCTCGATCAAGGGCGCCGAGGAGATGGACTTCCGCCAGTTCTGGATGGCCTACGAGGACGTCGTCCGCAAGGCCCGCGCGGGCAAGCTGGGCGTCGACGACTTCGCCGGCACCACGATCTCGCTGACCAACCCCGGCACGATCGGCACCGTCCACTCCGTGCCACGCCTGATGCCCGGCCAGGGCACGATCATCGGCGTCGGCGCGATGGAATACCCGGCCGAATACCAGGGGGCCGCGCCCGACACGCTCTCGCGCCTGGCCGTCTCCAAGGTCATGACGCTCACCAGCACCTACGACCACCGGATCATCCAGGGCGCCCAGTCGGGCGACTTCCTGCGCCAGATCCACCGGCTGCTGCTGGGCGAGGACGGCTTCTACGACGAGATCTTCGAGGCGCTGCGGATCCCGTACGAGCCGGTGCGCTGGGTGCAGGACATCTCGGCCTCCCACGACGACGACGTGGCCAAGTCCGCCCGCGTGATCGAGCTGATCCACGCCTACCGCGTGCGCGGCCACCTGATGGCCGAGACCGACCCGCTGGAGTACAAGCAGCGCAAGCACCCCGACCTGGACATCCAGTCCCACGGGCTGACGCTGTGGGACCTGGAGCGCGAGTTCGCCACGGGCGGTTTCGGCGGCCGCGCGCTGATGAAGCTGCGCGAGATCCTCGGCGTGCTGCGCGACTCCTACTGCCGCACGGTCGGCATCGAGTACATGCACATCCAGAACCCCGAGGAGCGGGCCTGGATCCAGGCGCGGGTGGAGAAGCCGCACAAGTCGCCCGAGCGCGACGAGCAGCTCAACATCCTGTCCCGGCTCAACACCGCCGAGGCGTTCGAGACCTTCCTGCAGACGAAGTTCGTCGGCCAGAAGCGCTTCTCCCTGGAGGGCGGCGAGTCCCTGATCCCGCTGCTCGACTCGGTGATCAGCGACGCCGCCGACGAGGGCCTCGACGAGGTCGTCATCGGCATGGCCCACCGCGGCCGCCTCAACGTGCTGGCCAACATCGTGGGCAAGTCGTACGCGCAGATCTTCGGCGAGTTCGAAGGCAACATCGACCCGCGCACGGCGCACGGCTCCGGCGACGTGAAGTACCACCTCGGCGCGACGGGCACGTTCACCTCGCCCAGCGGCAAGACCATCACCGCCTCCGTGGTCGCCAACCCCTCCCACCTGGAGGCGGTCGACCCGGTGCTGGAGGGCGTCGTCCGCGCCAAGCAGGACCTCCTGGAGCGCGGCGAGGAGGGCTTCACCGTCCTGCCCGTGCTCATCCACGGCGACGCGGCCTTCGCCGGCCAGGGCGTCGTGGCCGAGACGCTCAACCTGTCGCAGCTGCGCGGCTACCGCACCGGCGGCACCGTGCACGTGGTGGTCAACAACCAGGTGGGCTTCACCACCTCGCCCGCCTCGTCCAGGTCCTCGGTCTACGCGACCGACGTGGCCCGGATGATCCAGGCCCCGATCTTCCACGTCAACGGCGACGACCCCGAGGCCGTGGTGCGCGTGGGCCAGCTGGCCTACGAATACCGCCAGGCGTTCCGCAAGGACGTCGTCATCGACCTCATCTGCTACCGCCGCCGCGGCCACAACGAGGGCGACAACCCGGCCTTCACCCAGCCGCTGATGTACGACCTGATCGACGCCAAGCGCTCGACCCGCAAGCTCTACACCGAGGCGCTGATCGGCCGGGGCGACATCACGGTCGAGGAGGCCGAGCAGGCGCTGCGCGACTACCAGGCCAAGCTGGAGCAGGCGTTCACCGAGACCCGCGAGGCGGCGAAGAAGCCGGCCGAGGCCGCCGCGATGCGGGTGCCGCCGACCGAGGTCGTCAAGTGGTCGCACGCCGACACGGAGACCGCGATCAGCGACGAGACGCTCAAGCGCATCGTCGACACCCAGCTCAACCTGCCCGAGGGCTTCACGCCGCACCCGCGCCTGGCGCCGGTGCTGCAGCGCCGCGGCCAGATGGTCGAGACGGACACGATCGACTGGGCGATGGGCGAGACGCTCGCGTTCGGCTCGCTGCTGATCGACGGCCACCCGGTGCGCCTGGTCGGCCAGGACTCGCGCCGCGGCACGTTCACGCAGCGCCACGCCGTCCTGGTGGATCGGATGACCGGCGCCGACCACACGCCGCTCAAGACCTTCAACCAGGGCACCACGAAGTTCTACGTCTACGACTCGCTGCTCAGCGAGTTCGCGGCGCTCGGCTTCGAGTACGGCTACAGCGTCGTCCGCCCGGACGCCCTGGTCGCCTGGGAGGCGCAGTTCGGCGACTTCGTCAACGGCGCCCAGACGATCATCGACGAGTTCATCTCGTCGGGCGAGCAGAAGTGGGGCCAGAAGTCCTCCGTCGTGCTGCTGCTGCCGCACGGCTTCGAGGGCCAGGGCCCCGACCACTCCTCGGCCCGCATCGAGCGGTTCCTGCAGGTCTGCGCGCTCGACAACATGACGGTCGCGCAGCCCACGACCCCGGCCAACTACTTCCACCTCCTGCGCTGGCAGGTGGAGTCGCAGCGGCACAAGCCGATGGTGGTCTTCACGCCGAAGTCGCTGCTGCGCCACAAGGCGGCCACGTCCAAGGCGTCCGACTTCACCACGGGCACCTTCCAGCCGGTCCTGGGCGACACGACGGTTGACGCGGCCAAGGTCACCAGGGTCGTGCTCACGTCCGGCAAGCTCTACTACGACCTGGCGGCGGAGCGCGAGAAGAAGGGCCGCGACGACGTCGCGATCGTCCGGCTCGAACGCCTCTACCCGTTCCCGGGTGAGGAGCTGGCCGCCGAGCTGTCCCGCTACGGGGCGCAGGCGGAGCTGGTCTGGGCCCAGGACGAGCCGGTCAACATGGGGCCGTGGCCGTACCTCGCGCTCAAGCTGGCCGAGGACCCGCAGACGCTGGGCGGCCGCCCGGTGCGGCGCGTCTCGCGCCGCCCCAACAGCTCGCCGGCGACGGGCTCGCACAACTCGCACGACACCGAGCTCGAGGAGATCCTCCACGAGCTGTTCGGCTGATCCAACACCAGAGTGAGCCCCCGGCCCCGGCTGGGGGCTCACTGCCGTTTCAGGAGGACTTGAGAAAGATGTACTTCACCGATCGGGGGATCGAGGAGCTGGTCGAGCGTCGGGGCGAGGAGGAGGTCAGCCTGCTCTGGCTCGGCGAGCGGCTGCGCGAGTTCGTCGACCTCAACCCGGAGTTCGAGATCCCGGTCGAGCGGCTGGCCACCTGGCTGGCCCGGCTCGACGACGACGAGGACGACTGACCCCGCCCCACCGCGGCCCCCTTTCCCAGCCACGGCGGCAGGGGGCCCCGCCCCTCCCCTTCCCCTCCCAAGGGACATCAGCCGAAGTGCGGCGGGGAGTACGACACCCCGATACGCCAACGCGATACATCTTGAGTTTCGCGGAAACGCGACATATCGTGTTAGTAGAGAGAACATGTCGCCAGGAGGGCGGGGGAACATGCAGCAGTGGACGATCGAGGGCCCAGAACAGCTGACGTTCGGCCAGGTGGACGCGCTCGACGTGCGCATCGTCGCCGGCCGCCTGGCCGTGCTGGCCAGCGACGGCCCGCCCACAGTCGAGGTGTCCGAGATCGAGTCGGCGTCCCCGCTGCTGGTCACGTACGACGAGGACGCCAAGGAGCTCTCCATCACCTACAAGGACCTGACCTGGGACGGTCTCCTCGGCTGGCTCCGGCGCGACCGGCGCAGGACGGTCCTGACGATCACCGTCCCCAAGCACTGCACCGTCAACGCCGGAGTGGTCTCCGCGCCGGCCGTGGTGGCCGGGTTCGAGAGGATGACGCAGGTCAGGAGCGTGTCCGCGGAGATCGTGCTCGACGGCGTGAGCGGCGACGTGAACGCGACGACCGTCTCGGGCCCGGTGGAGAGCCGGGCGATGGAGGGCGACCTGGCGTTCAAGAGCGTCTCGGGCGACCTGACCGTGGCCGACGGCATCCCGCGCCGGCTCAAGGCGAACACCGTCTCGGGCCGGATCACGGCGGACCTGGCGCTTCGGCCGACCGGCCACGTGACGCTCAACAGCGTCTCCGGTGACATCCTGGTCAGGCTGCCGGAAAACGTGGAGGCGGACGTGAGCGTGCGGTCCACCTCCGGCAGGCTGGTCAGCACGTTCCACGAACTGTTCAACTCGAACGGCCCCGGCACGAAGTCGATGTCGGGCAGGCTGGGCGGCGGTATGGCGTCGCTGTCGGCGACCACGGTCTCCGGCGAGGTCACGCTGCTCAAGGGGGAGAAGGAATGAGCCCTGTCTTCGGTCACGGCCGGCTCCGGCTGTACCTGCTCAAGCTGCTGGACGAGAGCCCGCGTCACGGCTACGAGGTCATCAGGCTGCTCCAGGACCGCTTCCTCGGGGTCTACTCGCCCTCCCCCGGCACGATCTACCCGCGCCTGGCCCGCCTGGAGGAGGAGGGCCTGGTGACGCACGAGGTGGTCGAGGGCAAGAAGGTGTTCTCGATCACCGACAAGGGCCGCGAGGAGCTGAACGCCCGGCTCGACGAGCTCGACGACCTGGAGCAGGAGATCTCCGCCTCCGTGCGCGACATCGCCCGCGAGGTCAAGGAGGACGTCCGCGACACGGTCAAGTCGCTGCGCGACGAGCTCACGCGGATGGCCAAGGACGTTCGCACGGGGGCCAGGGACGACACCCAACGGCTCAAGGAGCAGCAGAAGGCGGACTTCAGGCGGCTCAAGGAGCAGCAGAAGCGGCAGTGGATGGAGCACGCCTACCACTGGCAGGACGAGGGCGAGCGGCTCAGCAGGGAGTGGCGCAGGATCTGGTCCGAGGTCTGGGCCACGCTGGGCGGCTCGCCGACGAGCCGCGCCGACCTCGACGCGGAGCTGGGCGAGCTGCTGGCCGACTTCATCGCCGAGGCCCGCCAGGAGGCGTCCGAGGCCCGGCTGACGCCGGAGAAGCTGGCGGAGCTGCGTACGGCGCTCGACGAGGCCCGCCGCCGCGTCCGCGACATCCTCGAAGGCTGACCCGCGTTCATGCCGAGCGGAGGCGCCGTTCCACGCGGCGCGCGCCGCGGGCGGCCTTGCGGGCGCGGTAGGCGATGGGCATGTACCTCAGGCGTTCGGGCAGGCGCGGCGTCAGCACGGCCACCGCATGCCCGAGATGCCGCAACCGCCGTTCCTCCCGCGCCGTCCACGGCAGCCCCAGCTTCCGCCGTACGGCGGACGGCAGGGTGCCGACCGTCACGAAGTAGTTGAACTCCCCCGATCCGACCCCCACAGGTGTCCACAGCCGCCGCAGCGGCCTCGGCAGCCCGGGCGGCGCCGGCGTGCCGTGCAGGACCGACAGCACGTCGAGCGCCGTCGGGTGCGCCTCCAGCCGGTCGGCCACCATCGCGTCGAAGTACCGCCAGAACGCCTCCAGGTCCGCGGGCAGCTCCCGCTCCGGCACCCGCAGGATCGCGCCGAGCTGCCGCGACTCGGCGTAGAGCCGCCGCTCCTGCTCGACGGTGAACGGGGTGCCGAAATAGCGGTTGAGCACGACGAAGCGCTCGAACAGCGACAGGTGCACCCACGCCCACGCCTCGCCGTTCAGCGCGTGGTAGGGCCTGCCGAGCTCGTCCACCCCGCTGATCGGCCGGTGCAGCCTCCTGAGCCGCTCGCCCTCCGCCGGGCCGTCCGCGCCGCCGTACACCCATGTCTGGATCGAGACGAGCGTGCGGGTGAGCCGCCCCCACGGGTCGTCCTTGTACGTGGAGTGCTCGGCGACGGCCGCGCCCACGGCCGGGTGCATCGTCTGCATGACCAGCGCGCTCCCGGCGACGAGCAGATTGCGGTATTCGCCGGTGGTGTCCCAGTGCATCGAACCTGGACCGAAGGGCTGAACCTCCATCATGACGGCCTCCCGGGTGAGACAAGCCCACTCTGCTTGTATCACCCGGAACGCCGGGAAGTAACCCTTTACTTATTCAGACGGTAAAGACGATCTTTCCGAAGATCTCCCCTTCGGCCATGGCCGCGAACCCGTCGCGCGCCTGCGTCAGCGGCAGCACCCTGTCGACGACGGGCCGTACCCCGGTCTGCTCCAGGAAGACCGCCAGCCGGCCGAGCTGTTCCCGGGTGCCCATCGTGGAGCCGACCACGGACAGCTGCAGGAAGAAGACCCGGTTCAGGTCCGCGGGCGGGACCGCGCCGCTGGTGGCGCCGCTGACGACGATGCGCCCGCCCGGCTTGAGCGACTTGAGCGAATGGTCCCAGGTGGCCTGACCGACGGTCTCCATGACCGCGTCCACCCGCTCGGGCAGCCGCGCGCCCGGCTCGAACACCTGGTCGGCGCCGAGCTCGAGAGCACGCGCGCGCTTGTCCTCGGAGCGGCTGGTCGCCCAGACCCGGTAGCCGCCGGCCCGGCCGAGCGCGATCAGCGCGGTGGCGACGCCGCCGCCCGCCCCCTGCACCAGCACGGTGGAGCCGGGCTCGAGCCCGGCCTTGTCGAACAGCATCCGGTACGCGGTCAGCCAGGCCGTGGGCAGGCAGGCCGCGTGCTCGAAGCCGAGCCCGGCCGGCTTGGGCACGAGGTTGCGCCGCGGCACGGCCACCTGCTCGGCGAACGTACCGTCGTGCACCTCGGACAGCAGCGTGCGCTTGGGATCGAGCGTCTCGTCGGCGCCCGTGCCGATCACGGAGTGCACGATGACCTCGTTGCCGTCCTCATCCACGCCCGCGGCGTCGCAGCCGAGCACGATCGGCAGCCGGTCCTGTCTGATGCCGACGCCTTTGAGCGTCCACAGGTCGTGGTGGTTGAGCGCGGCCGCGCGCACGGAGACGGTCGTCCATCCGTCCGGGACCTTCGGCTCCGGGCGCTCACCGAGCGTCAGCCCGGCGAGTGGGTTGTCGGGATCGGTCTGTGTGGCGGTTACGGCGAACATGGCCGCACCCTACTTCAGCGTGATCCGAATCCCTGCCAAGGCCCGCTTCCTGAACGACTGTGGCCCCGTGACCGCGACCAGCACGTCGCCCCTGCACACCGAGCCGGTCGGCCGCCCGCGCCCCTCGATCACCCTCGGAATCCCGGCCTTCTTCCCGCAACCGGGCGTGGGCACCAGCGCGACCATCTCCCCCGCACCACCGCCGAACCAGAGCTGCGGCCCCAGCGGCTGCCCCTGCACCGTCTCCCCCGGCCCGGCCAGCCGCACGGGCGCCCTGGCCGACAGCACGAGGTAGCCGTCCTTCGTCTCCCGGCCCTGCAGCCCTCGCGCCACGGCCACCCGCTGCTCGAACCTCAGCCCCTGCCCCCGGTCGTACATCGCCAGCCGCCACCGCCCGAACGCGAACAGCAGCACCTGCCCGTAGTAACCGCTGCCCGCCCGAGGGGGCCAGAGGGTGACGTTGGGCGCGTAGTTCCTGATCGGCCGGCCACCCGCGGTCACCTCGAACTCGCCGTTGTACGGGGCGGACAGCTGCCGGTACTGCCCGTCGATCCAGATCCCCTGGAAGGGCCGCGACCCCATGGCGGCGAGCCCGAGCTCGGCCGGGTAGCGCACCTCGGCCCGCACCCCGTGCGGGAACACCACATCCATGACCTCCTCACCCCCCTTGGCCACGGGCCGGACGGTGAGGATGTTGGGGGCGCTGTCTATCTTGGTGAGGGACCTGATGGGCTCAGAGGTCGGCCCCACCGGGGGCGCAGACTCGGGATCGCGGCTGATGAGCAGGCTGACGACAGGGATCAGCAGGAGCGCGACCACCACCGCCGGCCCTACCCACCGGCGGCGACCGCGCTCGCCTACCTCGATGACGTCGAACCGGTCAGCCACGACGTTCCTAGCCGAGTAGTGCGGGCTTGCGCCTTTTCATCAAGTTCAGTTGAGCGGCGACCGCCAGCGCAAGCCCTGGAACCTGGCGAAATCCTTGTCGCAGGTCACAAATTCACAACCGTGCTCGATGGCGAGTGCGGCGAGGTAGGCGTCGGGGATGAGGTTGCCGGTGGCGCCCGCCTGACGGCACAGCTTGACGAAGATCTCCCAGTGTCTCGAGTCGGGGGCGACCACCGACGCCTGCGGCTGGTTGCGGTAGGTGCCGACGAAGGCCAGAGCACGCTCCACGTCGTCGGGATCCTTGTAGACGCGCCGGTTGGTCACCATCCGGACGAAGCCGTTGACGACGAAGTCGCTCACGGCGTAGCTGGAGTCGCCGTTGACCATCCCGTCCACGAAGGCATGGCACTGGTCGTGGTCGGGGGACTCCCCTCGGAAGGCGTTGACGAGGACGTTGATGTCAACGAGCAACATTGCGCAGCTCCGGGAAACGCTCCTCGTCGTCGAGATCCCACGCGATGTGCTCCAGCTTCTCGCCGGCGTCGAGCCGCTCCTGGACCCACGGCTGGAATCCAGGCTTGCTGGTGGAAGTGATCAGCTCCACCCGCGGCCGGTCGGCGGCTTCCGTGGAGCGGTTGAGCAGTTGCCTCAAGGCGTCCTCCATCACTGAGTTGAGACTGCGTCCGTTACGTGCCGCGTACGCCTTCGCCTCGTTGAGGAGCGTCTCGTCGATGCGCACCGTTGTCCTCCGCATGACTCCAGCGTCCGCCGCTGACATAAAAATGTCAACTCCAGATAGTAGCCGCCCGGTCACAATCTTTGCATCAACTTTAGGTCACCACGCCGTTACGTTGACCTTCCCATCGGAAGAGACTCGCACCACCTGCCCCACCAGCTCCCGCGACTCCGCCTCCGCCAGCAGCCCGGCCTCCTCCACCACCGCATAAGCCCGCCCTCCCGGCACCTCCACCACCAGCACCCCCCGCTCGGCGGCACCATCACGCCCGTGCGCCACCGTGTACCCCGCCACCACCCCCTCCCCCGCGCAAGCCCCCACCAGAGGCACCTCCTGGGCCACGAACACCGGCGCGGCACTCCCCAACCGCCCTCCCGGCTCGCTCGACCACACCGCGTACGTGTGCTTGGTCAGATGCATCCCCACCCCGCTCACCAGCCCGTGCCCCGACTGGGCCCGCAGCAGCCCCGCCATGGTCGCCGTGGAGTGCAGGACGTAGTCGCTGGCCGGCCCGCCCGCGTACGGCAGCCCTCCGGTGACCGTGAGCCCGCGCCGGTCCAGGGGATCGAGCCCGATCGCGTCGCACGCCTGCCGCAGCGCCACCGCGAAACAGCTGTACAGGTCGAGCGCGTGCATGTCGCCGAGCCCGAGCCCGGACCGCTGGAAGGCCGCCTCCGCCACGTGCGCGATGGCCTCGGAAGACCCGAGGTCCGGCCGCGCGGCCACCTCCCAGGTGTCCTCCCCGTACGCCCACCCGCGCAGGTAGACCCGCCCTTCGGCGGGCACCCCGAGCCGGTCGGCCAGCCGCGTGCTGGCCAGGACGACGGCCGCCGCCTGGTCCACCTCCAGCACGGCCACCGTGTCCCTGGTGTAGGGCCAGCCGACGAAGCGCTCGCCCTTCGCGAGCTCGTCGGGGGTGCGGGCGGTCCGGCGCCAGGCGTACGGGTTCGCGGCGGCCACCTCGGTCATGGGCGCCATCAGGCGGCCCCTGTCCCGCATCTCCTCCTCGATCGTGAGCCCGCACGCCGCCCGCCGCGCCGTCTCCATGATCGCGTAGGTGTGCACCGGCATGAAGAGCCCGTGGTCCAGCGCGTACGGGTGCGGCGGCCGCTCCCATCCGTACGGGGGCTTGGGCACGGCGGGGTGGCTCCACGGGACGTGCTCGCCCGCCCGCCGGTACGCCCGCCGCGTCGCCAGCGCCTCGGCCCCCGTGACGAGAGCGGAGTCGAGGTCGCCCGCCGCGATCCTGGCCGCCGCCTCGCCGATGAGCAGTTGCGGGGCCGTACCGCTGACCTTGGAGTACGCATGGTGGCGCGGCGTCGCGCCGAGACGCTCGGCGAGGCGGCCGACCGGCGAGTCGTACTGCCACGAGTCGGTGTGGACGATCTGGATCGAGTCCAGCCGCTCGACGGGGAGCCGGGCGTCCTCGGCGGCGGCGCGCGCCGTCTCCTCCCACAGATCGAGCGGTTCCGGGCCGGGCTGCTCGCGAATGGTGCGTTGGGCGATGCCGATGAGGCAGGGGGTGCGAGGATCCATGAAACCATCTAACCAGAACAAGATTCGGTTGATAAGAAGTGGCATTTGATAATGCCTGTTACCGCTGTTGCGCAAGACAAAAAACAAGCGGCGTGACCTGCGAGGATGCCGTTTATGAATACATGCGGTTTCGCTATTTCTATAACGGAACGGAACCGGACCATGCTTTTTCGCGTCGTTTCCTGGCCACCCGCTTGCGCCATTCATTAATGTTCCGATCGTTTTCCTGGCCCACCGGGGCGCAGTACCCCGCTCTGGGCCGCCGAAAGCCGAAAGGAGCTCCATGTTTTCCCGAGCAAGGCGCATCGCGTTCCCGCTCGCCGGTCTGATGGCCGTCGGGCTGGTCGCGGGCATGGTCGGCGGCACCCCGGCCAACGCACAGGCACCCTCCGACGTCGTGTCCCAGAACTCCGCCACCCCCGCCGAGCAGGCGATCCAGTTCTGGACCCCCGACCGCGTCAAGCTGGCCACCGACTACGACGACGGCCTCGGCCTGACCTCCAAGGGCGTCAAGGGCAGCAACGACGCACCCGACGGCCCTCCGGGATCCGTCCCGCCGATCGGTGAGGAGAAGACGAAGGCCAAGAAGAGCAAGCACGTCAATCTGCCCAACACGGTCGGCCGCGTGTTCTTCACGCTCCCCAAGGCCGACCCGCGCGACCCGAGGAGCTGGCGGTACTGCTCGGCCAGCTCGGTCCAGGGCAAGTACCGCAACCTCGTGGCGACCTCGGCGCACTGCGTCTACGACACCAGCAAGAACACCTTCTACGACAACTGGATCTTCATCCCGTCGTACTGGGACGGCAACAGTGTCTGGGAGGGCAAGGCGCCCTACGGCATTTACGCCGCCAAGACGTTCAACGCGCACGACGACTTCGTGGTGAAGGAGGACTACGACTACGACTACGCGTTCGTCAACGTCAACAACGGCATCAAGGTCAACTGGGAGAAGGTCAACAACCGCTGGCAGTGGACAGTCAAGAACGTCGGCCGTCTCGGTGACAACGTCGGCGGCCAGGGCTTCACCTGGAACAGGAGCACGAAGCTGAACGTGTTCTCGTTCGGGTACCCGGCGGGCGAGCACCCCGACGGTGACAAGCCGTACACCGGCCGCACGATGAAGTACTGCTACGGCAAGACCCGGCCGATGCCCGAGGCCAGGAAGTACAACCTGCAGGAGCACATCGGCTTCAAGTGCTCCTTCACCGCCGGCGCGAGCGGCGGGCCGTTCCTCTACAACTACAAGAGCGCGTCGCGCACCGGCTACCTGGTCGGCGTCAACAGCGTCGCGTGGGACACCGACGCCAACGACCGCTACGACTACATCTCGTCCCCGTACTTCAACACCGACACGTACAAGGTCTACAAGGCCGCGGCCAACCGCTGGACCGGCAACTTCCGCTGATCGAGGTGGCACCTGAGGCCCCGGTTCCCCTGGGAACCGGGGCCTTCCACTGAGGCGTACATCACTGGAGCGGGCGCGGAATGAGTGGAATTCAACAAGCGCCTACACCCGCTCTGACCTGTGGAAACGTTCGTTACCAATGATCATTTAGAGATCTGTCTGACGATGTCCTTATAGTGCACAGAGCACTCTTGATCAGGTAACGAATCTCTATCCTGGCTGCAATACCACCAGTACATCTGGAAAAATCCACCCTTACGACCCCAAGAAAGGCTAATTCATGATCCCCCGGGCCAGGCACTTGGTGGCGGCTGCGCTCAGCAGCGCGCTGCTGATGATGCCTGCCTTCACGGGGATCGCGAACGCCGCGCCCGACAGCAGGGTCTTCGCCGTCTCCCTGGCCAAGACCGCGGTGGACGTGAAGCGGGTCGCCGACTACTGGACACCCGACCAGCTCAAGCAGGCCGACAGCTACAGCCCCGCGACGCCCGGCGCCCAGGCCGCCACGCCTGCGCCGTCGGCCTCCGCGCAGGCCTCCAATACCGCCGCGCAGGCCGCGGCCTCCGTCCCGCGAGCCCTCGCCGCCCAGGCCGTGTCGCCCGCGCTGCCGCGCAAGGGCTCGGTCGCCAGGACCATGGGCAAGGTGTTCTTCCGGTTCGGGGACAAGGAGTACTGGTGCTCGGCCAGCGCGGTCGCCGCCAGGAACCGCAGCGTCGTCGCGACGGCCGGGCACTGCGCGTACGACCCGCGGCAGGCCAAGGCGGCCGACTACTGGATCTTCGTCCCCAACCCCGGCCCCAACGGCGAGACGCCCGACGGCATCTACGTGGGCTCCTCGATCAGCATGCACGAGGATTGGTCGGGCAAGGGCGACTACGACTTCGACTACGCGTTCGTGACCGTGCACCGCGGCTTCAAGTGGGAGGCCAAGGACGGCCGCTACGTCATGAAGGACGTGGGCCGGCTCCAGGACAACGTCGGCGGCCAGGGCATCGAGCTGAACAAGAAGCCGACCACGTACACGGTGGCCGCCTTCGGCTACCCGGCGGGCGCGCAGCCCGACGGCAGCCGCCCGTTCGACGGCAAGCGCCTGGAGATGTGCAAGGAAGGTCCCACCCGCTGGACCTCCGCCGTCAGCCTCGACCTGCAGAAGGGCGTGCAGCTGCTCAACTGCGACTTCAGCCCGGGCGCGAGCGGCGGTCCATGGCTGATCGGCTTCAACAAGGACCGCTGGACCGGCTACCTGAACGGCGTCAACAGCCTGACCTGGAACAGGGACGCGAAGGGCTGGTACGACGCGGTGTCGTCCCCGTACTTCGACACCACCGCCGGAGCGGTCTACCGACGCGCCGCCGCGCTGACCACTCCGTCGAATGTGACCTAAATCACTGCAACCGTCCGGTCACTACTCGTGATCAGCGCATCCTTTGTCTCAGCAAGGTCACGGCGCCCCGTTGGAACGCTGACACGATCTACCCGAAATTCACATGTCCATTGTCAAACCGGTAAGTTCCCGGCTGTCCGTTTGCTGAGTTATGGAGGTGCACGAGGCGCCTCATGTCAGCGCAACCTGGAGTTACCTTGAAGCGAATCCTTCTGCCCGCCGGCGGCGCCGTTCTCGCGACTGGCCTGCTCGCCGTAGGTCTGACCGGTACGGCCCAGGCCGACGGCGACGTCTCCCACGACCCGATGGCCAACAACACCGCCGAGGCCGCCTCCGTCGCCTCCTTCTGGCTCGCCTCGAACGGAGCCGCGCTTCGCCAGGCGACCCAGTACACCTGGGACGCGAACGAAGTCCGGAAGGTCGTCTCCAAGGGCGGCTACAGCCCCGACGGCAAGCCCGGCACCACGGCACCGACCGGCGAGTCGAAGTCGACCGCCAAGGCCCAGAACGTGAACATCCCCAAGACCGTCGGCAAGGTCTTCTTCGTCGACGGCTCCGGCAAGTTCCGCTGGTGCTCGGCCACCTCCATCCAGTCGAACTACCGCAACCTGGTCTCCACGGCCGGCCACTGCGTCTACGACACGGACAGCGACAAGGCGCTCCTCGACAACTGGGTCTTCGTCCCCGGCTACTACCAGGGCAAGACCCCGTGGGGCATCTACGTGGGCAAGCAGGCCTTCACCCACTACGACTTCGACACGTACGAGGACTGGGACCGCGACTACGCCTTCGTCACGGTCTACAACGGCATCCAGTTCAACGGCGTGAAGCAGGTGGACCGCAAGGACTACGCCCGCTTCACCGGCCCGAAGCGCTCGTGGGGCGGCCGCTACTACATCCTGCTGTCCAAGGACGCGGGCCGTCTCGGTGACAACGTCGGCGGCCAGGGCTTCGCCTGGAACCAGCCCACCGGCAAGCCCGTCCGCGCCTTCGGCTACCCGGCCGCTCCGCACCCGGACGGCAACAAGCCGTACAGCGGCGTCACGCCGAAGAACTGCTACGGCACCACCACCGCCAAGGCGGTCGGCGCCCCCTGGCTCAAGATCGAAGAGCACATCGGCCTCAAGTGCGCCGTGACCCCCGGTTACGACGGCGGCCCCTGGCTCCTCAACTACAGCAACGGCAAGCGCCTGGGCTACGTGAACGGTGTGACGAGCACCTTCGCCGACCAGGACGGTAACGACCGCGTCGACTACATCACCTCGCCCTACTTCGACGGCGAGACGGCCGCGGTGTACAACGCGGCCAAGAACGTGTGGTCCGGCAAGATCGTCGGCCCGAACGGCGAGCTGTACAAGTAAGCCCTTCCAGGGGAAAGGCGAGGGTCTCGGCATCCCGAGGCCCTCGCCTCAACTGTTTCCGGGCCCAAAAGCACGGCCTTCCACTCGGGGGCGCTTCGCGCCATGAAGTTCCAGCCAGCGCCTCCCAAGGGGGCTTCACCCCAATGCCGCTTAGTTAAGGGCTTTGGTGGTGATTGTGAGGGTGTAGGCGATCTTGCCTGGGGGCGGCGGGTCGCTGGGTTTCTTGCGGGCGTAGCGGCTGGTGCCGATGTGCGTGGCGGTGCGGGGATAGCTGCGGTCTCTGCGAGCAGGTAGCAGGTCGGCCAGGAGGTGGTGGGCGAAGTCGCGCCAGGTGGTGGGCACTGTGGCGGAGCGGCGTGCGGCGCGCAGGGTGATGGTGAAGGAGATGCGGTCGGGGTCGAGGCCGGCGGTGGCGGCGGCGTGGGCTTCTGCGGTGCACAGGGCTTGGTAGACGATCAGGAAGGCGTAGATTTCCTGGCGGATGCCGTCGGGGGTGTGGGAGCGCAGGACGCGGCCGGCGCCGCGGAGGTGGGTTTTGAGTTCGGCGTAGCCGCCTTCGGCTTCCCAGCGTTGGTGGTAGAGGGCGGCGAGTTGGTCGGCGGGGGCCAGGTTCGGGTCGAGCAGGCTAGTGATCAGGCGTAGGTGTTCGGTGCGGACGTGGCCGCCGGCGTTGCCGATGGTGATGCTGTAGTCGATGACGCGGACCTGGTGTCCGTCGCGGGCTGGGCTGAGGGGCTTGGCTGGGTGTCGGTGGGCGTGGCGGGTGCGGCGGCGGATCTCGGCTGGGGTGGGGATGACAGACAGGAACGAGCCGTCGGGTAGGTCGGTCAGGCGGTCCAAGCGGGTGCTGGTGCGGGCGCGCCAGAGCAGGTGGGCGCCGGTGGCGCGGGCGGTCTGCCACATGGCGTGGCCGCGGAAGTTCTGATCGGCCAACAGCAGCATGCCGGGGCCGAGCGCGCCGGTCAGACGGCTGGCCAGGACCTGTTCGCTGGCCGCGTCGATGCCGTCGAAGGTGGCATCGGCGATCGCGTGGGTGCCGCACTCGGTCACGGTCATCAGCCGTATTTGCGGGCAGGACGCGCCGTTACGGGTATCGAAGGCGGCGATGTTGCCGACGCTGCCGGGCAGATCCAAGGTGGTGGCATCCCACGCCATAAGCCGCAGGCCGAAAGCGTGAGCGCCGGGCGTGGACGAGCCGGCCAGCACGCCGCGCACGCGCTGGAACAACGCGGCCCATCGGCTCGGATCCCAGCCGCGCTCGCGCCTGCGTCAACGCCGAACTGGTCGGCAACCGGTAGTCCTGCCCGCGCCGCCCGAGCGCGGCCAGAAGGTCACGCAAGACCGCCCGATAACCCGGAGCAGCTCGACTGTCAGCAGCACTGAACAGGCATAACGCCAAAACGAAGTACACCATCAGCCGGGCGGGAAGCTTGCGTCGACGCTGTTGTATCCGCCCGGTCTCCGCCAGGGCCGCATCGACCACCTGTGGGTTGATCCACCGCGACAACACCCCCAACCTGACCTGATCCGGCACATCCCGCGACGGCATGGCAAACTGAGCGGGCAACGAAGCTCCCCACAACGAGCTGATCTTGGTCGATCGCCCGTTCTACCAGGGGAGCTTCGTTGCCACCAACCCCCTGCCACTCAGCTGCGCCCCACTCGTGATCACACCGAACGCCACTCTTAACTAAGCGGCATTGGGGCTTCACCCCCTTTCGATCCCCCTCGGCCCCCGCTCGCTCCGCTCGCCAGCACCCACCCCTTGCCCGGTTACCGGCTTGGCCTGCTGGAGCCCACCCTGAGCGGTCCTCGCTTCGCTCGGACCATTTCGTCTCCGCCAAACCCTCTGACCCACCGAGAGCCGTCTACAAGGGACCGCGCGTCCGTCGGGCGAAGACGGGGGCCAGCACGCCCATCACCTCATGAGGGCTTTCGCCGATAGCCGTGTTCCACCCGCGATGGCGGCCGCCATGTGATGACAGCCGTCGAGATCGGGGTCCTCCGTTCGATCGGGCGAACCTCGAATCATCGCCCGGCCGCCGGTGCGGAGAGCGGTGCCGCTCGCGCACGATGACGCGGTCCCACTCCTCCAACAGAGCCTCGATGTCGGTACTGTCGGGCCCCCACGACACCAGCGACGCCCTGGCAGGCGGCCGCAGTCGCCTACAGACGCTCAAGTAGCTTGCGGTCACCACTATCCGCTTCGAACGTTCTCGCCGCTGGGGGCATGAGTCGACGGCATGGCCTCGTAGGCCCGTAGGTCGTCTCGCCTCGGAGATGGCCGGCCGGAACCGCAGGCGGTATCCGGTCAGCCCGGATTGATCAATGGCGGCCCCAGGCCGATGACACAGGTACCGGACCGGTCTGAATACCGACCCAAGAATAAGATCTTTTTTGGATCTGCTGACAGAGAGTATTTACCTTGTCACGATGGGCACATGCATCGTGGCGATCTGACGAACGCCGAATGGGAACGGCTGGCATCGCTGCTACCCCCCGGCGACACCCTAGGAGACCGGTGGGACGAGCACCGGATGATGATCAATGGGGTGCTCTACCAAGCCAGGACCGGTCTGCGGTGGCGTCATCTGCCCGGACGATTCGGCTGCTGGGTGACCATCTACCGGCACCACCGCCACTGGGCGGCCGACGGCACCTGGCGGCGGCTGCTGAGAGCGATCGAGACCGCTCAGGACGACGCGACGACCGATGACGGCGCCGCACAGCCACCCCCGCGCCCCGCCCCCGTCCACCACCCCCGGCACGAAGCCCTCGCCCACGATCCGGTGCTGCTGAGCCTGCGGTCCCACCTGGCGGCGGTCGTCCGGCAGAGGGACATCTAGCCCCAGGGCCCTGCCTGCCCGCCCGATCGGTTCACCCTTCCTCCGACGGCCGAGGAGCACCCCTCCAGCTCCTCGCCCGCCATCCCGCACACTGAGGCGCTTCAGAGCACCCCAGTCCATATAGGCCAGGCGCGGGGGTGTCTCCCCCTACGACCGACCCCACGCCCGGCGCTCCACAGCCGTCCTCGCCGACCCTCCTCCCGGCGAGGACGGCCTCTTTTTGAGCGCCTACAACCCGAACCTGAAGATCACCTGTGAGGATTGGAGCGAGTTAGACGGATTAGGCGCCAATCCGGTTCCTGTGATCTGGATCACGTTTCGCCGACTACGGTATGTGGCGAACGGCTAACGACACTCCAGTTCCATCAGCAATAACCCCGCCATACCCAGCGAAAACGTAACTATCCAATCACCGCGCGCAAAGATCTCTGACTGATAACAGCACGGTAACGGCGGTAGGGGTTCCTTCCGGATCACCCAAACCGGGTTCCACCTGCGGAGATCACCACGCTATGTTCCTTGCTATCCCTTTACTGACGCATGGGACGCATGTTGCGACCCACGACAGAGCAAGGAGCAGTTCCCTTGAAGCGCATCCTCATCCCCGCCGGTGGCGCCATCATGGCTACCGGCCTTCTGGCTGCCGGCCTGGCCGGCACCGCTCAGGCCGCCAACGACGTCGCCAGTGACCCGATGGCGGCGAGTGCGGCGAACGCCAAGGCCATTGCCGAGTTCTGGGCCGACAACAACGGTGCTGCCCTCCGGGCCGCCAAGGAGTCCAACGTCTGGGACAAGGGCGACATCTCCAAGCTGCAGAGCAAGGGCGGCTACAGCGCCGACACCAAGCCCGGCTCGACGGCTCCGATCGGCCAGGAAAAGAAGACGACCGTCAAGGTCCAGAACGTCAACATGCCGAAGACCATCGGCAAGGTGTTCTTCGTCAACAGCAAGGGCGAGAAGAAGTGGTGCTCCGCCACTTCGATTCAGTCCCAGTACCGCAACCTGGTCGCCACGGCCGGTCACTGCGTGTACGACACGGCGACCAACTCGGACGTCCTGTCCAAGTGGGTCTTCGTCCCCGGTTACTACCAGGGCAAGGCTCCTTGGGGCATCTACGTGGGTAAGCAGGCCTTCACCCACTACGACTTCGACGTGTACGAGGACTGGGACCGCGACTACGCGTTCGTCACCGTGTACAACGGTGTCCAGCTCGGTGGCGGTACTCCCAAGCAGGTCTCCAAGGCCGACTGGGACAAGTACACCGGCATCAAGGACGCCAAGGACGTCGAGATCAGCCGCGAGGAGTTCCGTAAGGGCAAGCTCGACCCCACCTCGACCGAGGCGTACTGGGTGAAGAGGGGCACGGCGCCTGAGGCGACCGGCCCTGACTACCCGGGTGCCGTGGTCGGCAAGGTCGAGGTCGCCGAGGCCGCCTACAAGGCTGCCAAGGTCGGCAAGGGCAACGGCTTCAAGTTCGGTGAGCCCGTCACGGAGATCGTGACGGACAGCGAGGCCGCCGCCTACCTGGAGAACCAGAAGAAGGACGCGGCGAAGTACCCGGCCAAGGTCGTCAAGGACGCCCGCGGCAACTGGACGATCACGCACTACTACGTCCAGCAGTGGTACAAGGCCGGCTCCGAGACGAAGTTCTACAAGACCGTCTTCTTCATCGTCGAGGGCTTCGCCAAGGACGCGGGCCGTCTCGGTGACAACGTCGGCGGTCAGGGCTTCGCTTGGAACCAGCCCACTGGCAAGCCCGTCCGCGTGTTCGGCTACCCGGCCGCTCCGCACCCCGACGGCAACAAGAACTACACCGGCGTGACTCCGAAGTGGTGCTACGGCCCCACCACGAAGAAGCTGGTCGGTTCGGCCGCCAAGAAGATCGAGGAGCACGTGGCCCTCAAGTGCGCCTTCACCGAGGGCGCCGACGGTGGTCCGTGGCTGTACAAGTACAGCAACTCCAAGCGTCTCGGTTACCTGAACGGTGTCGTGAGCACCTTCAACGACCAGGACGGCAACGGTCGCGTGGACTACATCTCCTCGCCGTACTTCGACGGTGAGACCAACGTGGTCTACAAGGCCGCTGCGGCCTCGTGGTCCGGCAAGATTGTCTAAGGTGACGGATAGCGACCGGCCATAGACCGTTCGTATAACCGTTTCCCGCGAAGGGCCCGGCATCCCGCCGGGCCCTTCTGCGTTCCCGCCGAAAGTGAAGGGCTGTTGGACGCATGGGGCGCTCATACGGTGCCATCAATCTAATGTGATCTGCGTCACATCGCCTCTTCGACCATGATCGAAAGCACACTGGGGCCCCGTGGGCCATACTCACAACGCCCTTATGTTGATCAGGGCAAACGGTCTCGAAGCCAGCCTTACTCGACTCCTGCGCATCAGCCGTTTAAACATCACAGAACGGTCACGCCCGGCTTGTCGCATCTTTTCCTGTCAAAGCGGCTACCCGCGAGCAAGATCCACACTGTATGTTCCTGGCTATCCCTTTACTGACGCATGGGACGCAAGAGGCGTTCCACGACAGCGCAAGGAGTTACCTTGAAGCGCATCCTCCTCCCCGCCAGTGGCGCCATTCTGGCCACTGGTCTGCTGGCTGCTGGTCTGGCCGGCACCGCCCAGGCTCAGGCCGACAACACCGTCGCTAGCGACCCGCTCGCCAAGACGGCGGCCCAGGCGGCCGAGACCCTGGACTTCTGGACCAAGTCCAACAACGCGGCCCTGAAGGGCGCTGTGGCGTTCACGCCCGACGCTCTCGAGGTCTCGAAGATCTCCTCCAAGGGTGGGTATGTAAACGACACCAAGCCTGGTGTGACCAACCCCATCGGCGAGGAGAAGAAGACCACCGTCAAGGTTCAGAACGTGAACCTGCCGAAGACCATCGGTAAGGTTTTCTTCGAGGGCCGCGACGGCAAGCTGTACTGGTGCTCCGGTACCTCGATCCAGTCGCAGTACCGCAACCTGGTCGCCACGGCCGGTCACTGCGTGTACGACCTGGCTGCGAACGACGAGGTCGTGTCCCGCTGGGTCTTCGTCCCCGGTTACTACCAGGGCAAGGCTCCTTGGGGCGTGTACGTGGGTAAGCAGGCCTTCACCCACTACGACTTCGACGTCTACGAGGACCTCGACCGCGACTACGCCTTCGTCACCGTCTACGACGGCATCGGCGGCACGCTGAACAAGCCCAAGGCGGTCGACTGGAAGACCTACGACGACTACAAGGGCGAGAAGTTCGTCAAGGACGTCACGGTCTCCGAGGACGAGTACAAGAAGGGCAAGCTCGACCCCGCGACCACGGACTACTACGACGTGGACCCGGGCAAGGCCGACGAGGCCACTGGTCCGGACTACCCCGGTGCCGTCGTGGACCGCAAGGAAGTCTCGAAGGAGACCTACGACCGCGCCAGGGTCGGCAAGGGCCAGGGCTACAAGTTCGGTGAGCCCGTCACCGAGATCGTGACCGAGGTCCAGTACAACGCGTACCGCGGCCTGGGCACGAAGACCAAGGACGCTGCCGGCAACTACCTCATCACGCACTACTACGTGCAGGCGTGGTACCAGCCCGGCAAGGTCGCTCGCTACGTCCGGCTCACGCCGTACATCGTGGTGCACGAGGTCAAGAGCGTTGGTCGCCTCGGCGACAACGTTGGCGGCCAGGGCTTCGCGTGGAACCAGCCGCGTGGCAAGTACGTCCGCACCTTCGGTTACCCGCAGGGCGCTCACCCCGACGGCAACAAGCCCTTCACCGGTGTCACGCCGAAGTGGATCTACGGCAAGACCGCGACCAACTACGTCGTGGTGCCGAAGTACAAGGTCGAGGAGCAGGTCGGCCTGAAGGGCACCGTGACCGGTGGCTACGACGGCGGCCCGTGGCTGTACAAGTACAGCAACGCCAAGCGTCTCGGCTACGTCAACGGTGTCACCAGCCTCATCGCTGACACCGACGGCAACAACCGGTACGACACGATCACGTCGCCGTACTTCGACGGTGAGACCAACGTCGTCTACAAGGCCGCTGCGGCCTCGTGGAGCGGCAAGCTCATCCCGTAGTTCGCTGCGGATCGGAACGAAGACTTGTTCGTCGTTCTTTAGCAATACCGAAGGGCTCGGCATCCTGCCGGGCCCTTCGGCCTTTTTGCTGAGAAATCTGGGAATTCCCCTTACCAGAGTGACTAATGGGTCGATAGGGTCTTTACACGCCTTTTGACAACTGTGGAGCCTCCCGTGAAGCGCCTGTTCATCCCCCTAGCCGCCGCCTGCCTGAGTGCCGCCGCCCTCGCCGTCCCAGCCACCGCCGCACCGAGCTGGGCCACCGACAATCTCCAGCCCAAGCCGGCCGACGCGTACGGCGACGCCTATTTCTGGCTCGACTCCAACGGAGCCGCCCTGCGCAAGGCCACCCAGTACAACCTGGACGCCAAGAACGTCTCCAAGCTGGTGTCGACGGGCAGCAACGGCGCCCCTGACGGCAAGCCGGGCATGACCGGCCCGACCACCACCCCCAAGGCGGCGGTGTCCAAGAACATCAACCTGCCCAAGACCATCGGCAAGGTGTTCTTCCTCGACAAGTCCGGCAACTACCGCTGGTGCTCGGCGACGTCCATCCAGTCCAGGAACCGCAACCTGGTCGCCACCGCGGGTCACTGCGTCTTCGCGAACGGCAAGGACGACGTCTACGACAAGTGGATCTTCGTACCCGGCTACTACCAGGGCAAGGCCCCCTGGGGCGTTTACGTGGGTGCCTACGCCTTCACGGCGTACGACCTCGACACCTACGACGACTACGACGGCGACTTCGCGTTCGTCGCGGTGCACAACGGCTTCGCGCTGGCGGGCGAGAAGGAGGTCTCCCGCAACGACTTCAAGGCGTGGGCCGGCGACAAGTGGGTCAAGCCGCGCGAGATCAGCTCCGCGGAGTTCCTCAAGTGCCAGCTCACCCTCGGCGACTGCTGGTCGGAGGGCGAGGACAAGCCGGCCGACCTCGTGGGCCCCGACTACCCCGGCGCCGTCCTGGAGAAGGTCGAGGTCAGCGAGGCCGCGTACAAGGCCGCGAAGGTGGGCAAGGGCCAGGGCTTCAAGTTCGGCGAGCCCATCGTGGAGCAGGTCACCAAGCCTCAGCAGGACGCCTACCAGGGCCCCGGCGTCAAGGGCACCGACAAGCTGGGCAACTACACCATCACCCACTACTACACGCAGAAGTGGGTCAAGCCCGGCACGTCACGTAAGTACTTCGAGGCCCACTACATCCTCGGCATCGCCAAGGACATGGGCCGGCTCGGTGACGTGGTCGGCGGGCAGGGTGTGGCCTGGAACCAGCCCCTCGGCCAGCAGGTGACCGCGTTCGGCTACCCCTCCGCCCCGCACCCCGACGGCGACCGCCCGTTCACCGGTGTGACGCCGAAGTGGTGCTCCGGCAAGACCGCGACCAAGAGCTACCAGGTCAACACGTTCAAGGTCGAGACGCACCAGCTGCTCAAGTGCTCCATGACGCCCGGCGCCGACGGCGGCCCCTGGCTCATCAAGTACGACAACAACAAGCGCACCGGCTACGTCAACGGCGTGACCAGCCTGTTCCACGACAACGACGGCAACGGCCGGGTCGACTACATCAGCTCGGCGATCTTCGACGGTGAGGTGGCCGACGTGTACAACAAGGCCAACTACGCGGAGACCAAGAAGATCGTCGGCCCGAACGGCGAGCTTCTCCAGTAGACGGCGGCACGAAAAAGCGGCCCGGGTGCCAGGCACCCGGGCCGTTTCTCGTCATACCGGCGCGAGCTCCCGCGTCCGTTCGCGCAGCGCCAGCACGGCCCGCTCGTTCTTGTACGGCTCCAGCCGCCGCCGCAGGTCGGCCGCGTACGACCGGGACCGGGTCGACTGCAGCTCCCCCGCCAACGCGAAAGCGGTGCCCGCGACCGAGCACGCCTCCTCCAGCTCCCCGCACTGCAGCAGCCCGGCGGACAGCAGGGACAGGTTGAACATCCGCCCGCGGACGTAGCGGGAGTCCATGTCGAGCGAGCGCCGGGCCTGCCGCACGGCCCGCTCCCCCTCCCCCAGGTCACGGAAGCAGTGAGCGAACTTCGCCGCCAGGTAGGCCTCGTCGAAGTAGCTGAGCCAGACCGGCTCGTCGGCGGGCTTGCGGGCGTCGAAGGCGCACTCCGCCTCGTGCAGGGAGACCCCGCAGGAGCGGGCGTCGCCCAGGCCGGCGTGGGCGTGGGCCTCCAGGACGTGCGCGGAGGCCAGCAGCGTGTGCACGCCGGCGCGGCGGGCCGCCAGCTGGGCGGACCGGGCCAGGTCGAGGGCGTGGGAGGGCTGGCCCATGTAGATGGCCTGGTGGGCCATGCCGGCCAGGATCTCGCCGCCCAGGGTGTGGTCGTCGGCGCTCCTGGCCAGGCGGAGCGCCTGGATGAGGTAGCGCTGGGCGAGACCGTGCTGCTCCATGTCGTAGGCCATCCAGCCGGCCAGGCGGGTCAGCTCGGCGGCCGCGGCGGCCAGGCGGCGGCCGGTGGACTCGTCGTACAGGCCGTCCTTGAGCAGCGGCGAGACGCCGGTGTCCAGGTACTTGACCACGGACGAGCGGACCCGGCCGCTGCCGAAACGGTTGTCGAGCTCACCGAACGATCGGGTGACCTCTTGGATGGCGGCGATGTCGGCGCGGCCCACCCGCCGCGCGCCCGTGCCGCTCAGGTGTCCCCCGGGTGGGGACGTCAGCCAGCGGATGGCTCCCACGGAGCCCGCTCCTATCGCGAAGGTCGAGTCGATCAGGAACCTCCGTCTCTCCACGTCGGCCCGCCATAGCGCCGTCACGGTCGCGACCCCCTCCTGCCACGTGTGCGTGAACTCCTGCCCGAGATCGAGGGGTGTGAGGATCGCCGGCATGCCCAGGTCCTCCGAGGTAACCGGTCGGCCCAGCCGCATCGCGAAGATCTCCGCGAGCAGGTAGGGCACGGGGTCACGTGGCCTCTGACCACCGATCCAGCGCAACACGGAGCTGTGGTCGTATTTGAGGCCCGGAGTGCCACGGGCGGCTCCCCAATCGTTCAGGCACCTGGCCAGTCCCTTGTGGGAGAAACCCGCTTCCGCGATGAACTGCCGCAGCAGTCGGTTCGGCTCGCGTTCCATCGCTCTCCTCGTCACAGGAGTTGGGCGCCCACACCTTACAGAGAGCTACTGTTATAGCACCTTGCGTAAAGGTTTTAGGGCAGTTCTCAAAGAGACCCCCAACTCCATGAGAAACGGGGGCCTCCCTGATCCGTGGAGGCCCCCGTACGAGGAGGTCAGACGCGGGCGACGCCGTCCGCGCGGGCCTGGGCCGCGACCGCGGCGGTCACGGCGGGCGCGACGCGCTCGTCGAACGGGCTCGGGATGACGTACGTCGGCGAGAGGTCGTCGCCGACGACGCCGGCCAGTGCGTTGGCGGCGGCCACCTTCATGTTCTCGGTGATGGCCGACGCGCGCACGTCGAGGGCGCCCCTGAAGACGCCGGGGAAGGCCAGCACGTTGTTGATCTGGTTGGGGAAGTCGGAGCGGCCGGTGGCCACGACCCTGGCGTGCCGGGCGGCGGCCTCGGGGTGGACCTCGGGGGTGGGGTTGGACAGGGCGAAGACGATGGCGTCGGGCGCCATGGAGGCGATGGCCGCCTCGGACACGGTGGATCCGGACAGCCCGACGAACACGTCGGCGCCCGCGAGCGCGTCCTCCGTCGAGCCGGTGTGGCCGGCGCGGTTGGTGTCGCGGGCGAGGGCCTCCTTGACGGGGTTGAGCCCTTCGCGGCCCGCGTAGATCATGCCCTTGGAGTCGGCGACCGCGATGTCGCCGATGCCCGCCTCCAGCAGGATGCGGGAGACCGCGACGCCGGAGGCGCCCGCGCCGGCCACGACGGCGCGCAGGTCGCCGAGCGAGCGCCCGGTCAGGCGGGCGGCGTTCTGGAGCGCGGCGAGCACCACGATGGCGGTGCCGTGCTGGTCGTCGTGGAAGACGGGGATGTCGAGCAGCTCGCGGAGCCGGTCCTCGACCTCGAAGCAGCGCGGGGCGCTGATGTCCTCGAGGTTGATGCCGCCGAACGACGGCGCGAGGCGCACGACGGTCTCGACGAGGGCGTCGACGTCGGTGCAGTCGAGGCAGATGGGGACGGCGTCGACGTTCGCGAACTGCTTGAACAGCAGCGCCTTGCCCTCCATGACCGGCATGGCGGCCGCGGGGCCGATGTCGCCCAGGCCGAGCACGGCGGTGCCGTCGGAGACGACGGCGACCACGTTGGAGACCCAGGTGTAGTCGTTGACCAGCGCGGGCGTCTCGGCGATGGCGGTGCAGACCCGGGCGACGCCGGGCGTGTAGGCGAGGGAGAGGTCGTCCGCGTCGCGGACGGGAACCGTGGAGCGGACCTCGAGCTTGCCTCCGCGGTGCAGCGCGAAGGCCGGATCGAGATCGAGTTTCTCGACGGGAACGGAAGCAGAAGCGGGCGTGACAGCCACAGCGACCCCTGTAGTCATCGGGAGCGGAAGAAACCTTCGGCGGGCGAGCGCGAGCGGGCTGGCCTCGGTAGCTGCCAGGATCCCCTCGTCGGTCGTCTCAGAGGGGTACGGGGGTCACCCGTCTCCCTATCGTGCCACATGGTGAGATGGAGTCGGTCTCAGAGCCGACGCCGTTCTGTTGACGCATCGTTAAATGTCTGATGACGGAGCGGTGCGAAACCCCATTTAAACTGCACAAAACGCAAGTTTCCTGGCTTTTCACTTTCGAGGAGGCCGTACATGGCCCTCAGCCCCAAGGGCCGCCGTGGCTATGCCGCCGGCGCGCTCGCGTTGACCGCCGCACTGGCGCTGACCGCGTGCGGGAGCGGCGGCAACAGCTCGAGCTCCGCCACCACCAGCGCGAGCGCCTCCGCGGCCGGCGGCGTCCAGCTGGTGTCGCCTGGCAAGCTCACGGTCTGCACGAACATCCCGTACGAGCCGTTCCAGTTCAAGGACGCGAGCGGCAAGATCGTCGGGTTCGACGTGGACATCGTCGACCTGGTCGCGAAGAAGCTGGGCGTGACCCAGGAGATCGTGGACATCGACTTCGCCGTGATCAAGAGCGGCGCCGCCATGGCGGCCAAGAAGTGCGACCTGGCCGCCGCCGGCATGACGATCACGCCGGAGCGCAAGGCGAACATCGACTTCTCCGACCCGTACTTCGACGCCACCCAGGCGCTGCTCGCCAAGAAGGGCACGGGGGCGACGTCGCTGGCCGACGTCAAGGCCAAGAACCTCAAGCTGGGCGCCCAGGCCAGCACCACGGGCCTCGACTACGTCAAGAAGCAGGGCTTCGACCCGACGGAGTACGCCGACTCCGCCAAGGAGCTGCTGGCCCTGCAGGCCGGCCAGGCCGACGTGATCGTCCAGGACCTGCCCGTGGTCCTCACCTGGCTGAAGAAGCCGGAGGTCGCCGCGAAGTTCGAGCTGATCGGCAGCCTGGACACCGGCGAGCAGTACGGCCTCGGCCTGAAGAAGAACGCCGACCCGGTGCTGCTCAAGACGATCAATGAAGAGATCGCCAAGGCCAAGCAAGACGGCACCTACGAGAAGATCTACGTGAAGTGGTTCGGCAAGAAGCCCGGCGAGCTGGGCTGATCCATGGCCGACCAGCCGAAGACGGCTGAGCCCGCGCGCGCCGGGCTCAGCCCTCGGAAGAAGCAGCAGATCAGCCGCGGCATCCAGTACGCCGTCCTGGTCGTCGTGCTCCTCCTCCTCGTCCTGTACGCGGACTGGGGCAGCCTCGCACAGAACTTCGCCAAGCCCGACGTGGCGAACGAGACGCTGCCGGAGCTGTTCACCATCGCGCTGCGGAACACGGTCATCTACACGGTCACCGGATTCGTCCTCGCCTTCCTCGTGGGACTGCTGCTCGCGCTCATGCGGCTGTCGCCGGTCCGGCCCTACCGCTGGATCGCGATCGTCTACATCGAGATCTTCCGTGGCCTGCCCGCGCTGCTGATCTTCATCATGATCACCTTCTTGCCACTGGCGCTGCCGGGCTTCGAGGTGCCTTTCGGCACATACGGCCAGGTCGCCCTCGGGCTTGGTGCGATCGGCGCGGCCTACCAGGCGGAGGTGTTCCGCGCGGGGCTGCAGGCCGTGCCCAAGGGGCAGGTCGAGGCCGCCAGATCGCTGGGCATGTCCGCCACCCGCGCCCAGTTCACCGTGGTGATCCCGCAGGCCCTCCGCATGGTCATCCCGCCGACCACCAACCAGTTCGTGGCCCTGCTCAAGGACTCCTCGCTGGTGCTGTTCCTCGGCGTGTCCAGCGAGTATGTCGAGCTCGCCAAGTTCGGCAACGACCTGGCCTCCCAGCACTCCAACGCCACGCCCATCATGGTCTCCGGTCTGACGTACCTGATCGTCACGATCCCGCTGGGATATCTGGCGACCCGGCTGGAAGGACGCAAGGGGAGGAACCGATGACGCACGCGATCGAGATCGCGGACCTGCACAAGTACTTCGGCCAGAACGAGGTGCTCAAGGGCATCCGCATGACCGTCGACCCGGGCCAGGTGGTCTGCGTCATCGGCCCGTCGGGCTCCGGCAAGTCCACCCTGCTGCGCTGCGTGAACCTGCTGGAGGTGCCCACCAAGGGCAAGGTGTTCGTGGACGGCGTCGAGCTCACCGACCCCGACGTGGACATCGACGCCGTACGCCGCCGCATCGGCATGGTCTTCCAGCAGTTCAACCTGTTCCCGCACATGACCGCGCTGCAGAACGTGATGATCGCCCAGCAGCGGGTGCTGAAGCGGGGCAAGAAGGAAGCCGAGGTCGTCGCCAGGGAGAACCTGGACAAGGTCGGCGTCGGCGCCAAGTGCGACGCCTACCCGGCGCAACTGTCGGGCGGTCAGCAGCAGCGAGTGGCGATCGCCCGGGCGCTGGCCATGAACCCGGACCTGATGCTGTTCGACGAGCCCACCTCGGCGCTCGACCCCGAGCTGGTGGGTGACGTGCTCACCGTCATGCGGAAGCTGGCGGAGGAGGGCATGACCATGCTCGTCGTTACCCACGAGATGGGGTTCGCGCGGCAGGTGGCCGACCGGGTGGTGTTCATGGACGGCGGCGTGATCGTCGAGGACGGCGAGCCGGCGCAGGTGATCGGCGACCCGCAGCAGGAACGCACGCGCACCTTCCTCCACCGGGTCCTGCACCCCGAGGAGTAGGCCGGACGGCACGGCGGGGCGCCTCCCCTTCGGACCCCTTTTCCGGGCCCGGCACGGAGGAGCGCCCCGCCCGTTTCCGGGCCCGGCACCAGGAACGCCCCGCCCGTTTCCGACCCCAGCACGGAGCAGCGCCCCGCCCCCGGACCCGGCGGCCCGGAACACGCCTTGAAGCGCCGCTCCAGCGCTCCGAAACGCCTCGGAACGCCGCCCCACCCCCTCCATTACCCGGCGGGGCGCCCGGCCCCTCAAACGCCTTCTCAGCCGCGCCGGACCGCACTCCCCGCCGCAAGACCCGGCCCCGGCCGGCGGGACCCGTGATGTAATACACCCGCATGGACCTCACCTCTTACGCCGAGTGGGCCGTCCGGCTGGTCAACGATCCCGACCCGCCGCCGGAGCTGAGGCCGCTGCGCGACGAGCTGGCCGCCGCCTTCGACGAGGCCGCCGACGAACGGGCCGTGGCGGCGCGGCTCAACGCCCTGCTCGTGCGCTATCCCGTACGCCCCCAGCTCACCGACCACGACGGCGGGGGCTGGCACCTCCACCTGGCTGAGGACTCCGCCGCCTCTGCCGTGATGGGCCTGGCCGCGGTCGTGGCGGAGCTGGGCGCGGACCGGCTCGGCCGGTGCCAGGAGCAGCGCTGCGGGAAGGCGTTCCTGGACACCTCGTCCAACCGTTCGCGCCGCTACTGCTCCTCCCGCTGCGCCAGCCGCGCGAACGTCGCCGCCTTCCGCGCCCGCCGGCGCAACGGCCCCTAACGCCGCCGCCGCAGGAGCGGCCAGTAACGCAGCACGACCCGTCCCACGATGTCGTGGACCGGCCCGAAGTCCCAGCTGTCACGCCGCCCGCTGGCCCGCTGGTTGTCGCTCTCCAGCCACCATCCGTCCTGTCCGTGCCACTGCGCCCGTTTCACGATGAGCCGCTCGGGATCATCGGGAAGTCTCGCCACCACGAGATCTCCCGGATGGACGGTGGCGCCCCGGCGTACGAGCAGCCAGTCGCCGGGAACCAGGGCCGGGCGCATCGAATCGCCCTCGACACGCACTCTCATGGGCTTGTGACCCCCTACTCCGCAGGCGTTGGGACCCGAGTAAGGTCGGTTGTGGACCAAGCTGATTCAGCATCAAGGAAGGACTTTCTGATGCTCGCACGACTGCTACGACCCAAGCATGTCGCTTCCGCACACTGCGACCTGCCCTGCGGGGTCTACGACCCCGCTCAGGCCCGCATCGAGGCCGAGTCGGTCAAGGCGATCATGGAAAAGTACGCGGCGAACGAGGACGCGGTCTTCCGCGCCCGCGCGCTGACCATCAAGGAGGAGCGGGCCGAGCTGGTCAAGCACCACCTGTGGGTGCTGTGGACCGACTACTTCAAGCCGCCGCACCTGGAGCAGTACCCTCAGCTCCACCAGCTCTTCTGGGACGCCACCAAGCTCGCGGGCGCCGCCGGCGCCAAGGGCACGGTCGACGTCTCCAAGGCCGAGGACCTGCTGGGCAAGATCGACGAGATCTCCAAGATCTTCTGGGAGACCAAGGCCGCCTAAAACGGCACATAAGGCTCTGTACGGCAGCAGCCGTACAGAGCCTTTTCCGTTGATGGCGAGTCTGAATCGTCCAAGCACCTCCCGGGGGCGGTAAGTTGCAGTTGGCGTCGGAAACGCGAGGAGGAACGTGACCGAGGAAACCGAGACGCGCGCGGAGGGCGTGGCCGGCATCCGCGACGTGGTGAGCATCAGGCTCCCCGCCGCCAGTGCCTACCTGTCTGTGCTGCGTACGGCTACCGCCGGGCTGGCGGCGCGGCTGGACTTCACGCTCGACGAGATCGAGGATCTGCGGATCGCGGTCGACGAGGCGTGCGCCATGCTGCTGAGCGAGGCGGTGCCCGGCACCGACCTCACCGCCGAGTTCGAGCTGACCGGGCATGAGATGCAGGTCAGGGTCGAAGTGGCCACGGTCGGAAGCTCCGCGCCCAAACGCGATGACTTCGCCTGGATGGTGTTGACCGCCTTGGCCGACGACGTCGACGCGGTGACCGACTCCCCAGATCGCATGGCCATCGTCCTGCGTAAGCGCCGAGGCGCAGCGAGGCCGGCGTGACGGAAAGGACTGGAGCCATGGCCACCAGCGAACACGCCGTGCCCGACCGGGTGCGTGCCCGCATGCTCTTCGCCGAGCTGGCCGAGCTGGGCCCCGAGGAGCCGCGCCGCCAGCGCATCAGGGACGAGCTGGTCGAGCTTCACCTTCCCCTGGTCGAATACCTGGCCCGCCGCTTTCGGAACAGGGGCGAGTGGCTCGACGACCTGACCCAGGTCGCCACCATCGGCCTGATCAAGTCCATCGACCGGTTCGACCTCAACCGCGGCGTGGAGTTCTCCACGTACGCCACGCCCACGATCGTCGGCGAGATCAAGCGCCATTTCCGCGACAAGGGCTGGGCGGTCCGCGTCCCGCGCCGGCTGCAGGAGCTGAAGCTCTCGCTGACCAAGGCGATAAGCGATCTCTCGCAGCGCGAGGGCCGCGCGCCGACGGTCGCGGAGCTGGCCTCCTACCTGAAGATGACCGAGGAGGAGGTGCTCGAGGGCCTCGAGTCGGCCAACGCCTACTCGACCGTGTCGCTCGACGCGCCCGACTCCGGCGACGACGACGCCCCCGCGGTGTCCGACTCGCTCGGCATCGTGGACGAGTCGCTCGAGGGCGTCGAATACCGCGAGTCGCTGAAACCGCTGCTCGAACGGCTGCCGCCGCGGGAGAAGCGCATCCTGTTGTTGCGCTTCTTCGGCAACATGACGCAGTCGCAGATCGCCACCGAGCTGGGCATCTCGCAGATGCACGTCTCGCGCCTGCTGGCCCGCACCCTCGCGCAGCTGCGCGAGGGTCTGACCGCCGAAGACTAGCCGTCTCCGTAGAGGGCGTGCGTGGTGGGCGGCGCCAGCAGCGTCGCCAACCCCGCCACCGCGATCACGATCAGCGGGATCCCGAGCTGGGGCTGGCCTGACTGGATGAGCGTGACGGAGATCGGCACCATGAAGATCTGCGTCAGGACGCCGGGCGACCGCCCCCACCGCTCCATCTTGAACAGCCCGCCCCACGCCACCCAGAGCAGCCCCGCTCCGACCAGCACGCCGAAGGCCGACTCGGCGATGGCGGTGGTCAGGTTGGCCGGGGCGCTGACGAGGGTCTCCACGGCCACGTAGATGCCGAGCCCGAGCGCCACCAGGCCTTCCAGGGCGACGATGGCGGCGGCGATGACGAGGGTGACCGGACGACGATTCACGCCCGTACCCTACCCCTCGGGTCACCCGGTCCGAGAAATAGGACGTTCGGCCGATATCGCCCACAAGTCCAGCGGATACGCTGGCGATATGCGCGCCATGCTCTTGGTGAATCCCAAGGCCACCACCACGAACGCCCGTACGCGTGACGTGCTGATCCGCGCGCTCGGCGCGGCCGTGGAGCTGGCGGTGGAGGAGACCCGCTACCGCGGGCACGCCGCCGCGCTGGCCGCCACCGCGCGGGCCAAGGGATACGACGTCGTCGCGGTGCTCGGCGGCGACGGAACGATCAACGAGACCGTGAACGGCCTGCTCAACCCCGTGAACGGCGGCCCCGTCCCGCCCGGCAGCGAGGGCCGGCCGGCGCTGGTCGTCATCCCCGGGGGCAGCGCGAACGTGTTCGCCCGCGCGCTGGGGCTGCCGAACGACCCCGTGGAGTCCACGGGCGCGGTGCTGGAGGCGCTCAGGGACGGCCGGCGCAGGACCGTGGGTTTGGGGCAGGCCCTATGGGAAGGCCAGAGCCGCTACTTCACCTTCTGCTCGGGCATGGGGTACGACGCCGAGGTTGTACGGGCCGTGGAAGGCCTCAGAGGGACCGGCCGTAAAGCAACGCCTACACGGTACGTGAACACCGCTCTACGGCACTATCTGGCCACGGACAAGCGGCATCCGGCGATGACCCTGACCGGTCCCGGGATACCCACGGCCCGCGGGCTGTTCATGGCGATCATCTCCAACACCTCCCCATGGACGTACGTCGGCAGCCGGCCCGTCCACCCGACCCCGTGGGCGAGCTTCGAGACCGGGCTCGACCTGCTCGGGCTGCGCCGAATGGGGCCGATGGCGATGGCGTCAGTGATCCGACAGATTCTCACGGAGAGTGACGCCCTTCCGGGCGGCCGGCACCTCGTACAGCTGCACGACGAGGCCGAGTTCACGCTCACCGCGAGCCGTCCCGTGGCTTTCCAGCTGGACGGGGACTACCTGGGCGAATACGAAACCGTAACATTCCGGTCTACACCGAACGCGTTACAAGTTTTGGTCTAGATGGTTACATTCGGTCATGGTGTGACGCATCCGACAGCCATAACACCCAAAACTTCCCGTCAACCCTCTTGCGTGCACACAGCGTGGCTGACAGTCTCAAGACTGACGTCGGAACGTAGGACCTTTAACAACCCCAAGGTTCTCCGAGTGTCAGCGGGCAATCCTGGTCCTCACAGGTCCGGGTCATTGTTCGCGCGAGTTAGTGAAACTCTTCACAAAGTAGTAGCCGCACGGAGCCGACCAGAGGCTCCATCTACTAAGGAGTGGACGCATGGACTGGCGCCACCGAGCTGCCTGCCGTGACGTGGACCCCGAGCTGTTCTTCCCGATCGGCAACACCGGCCCGGCACTCATGCAGATCGAAGAAGCCAAGCAGGTCTGCCGTTCCTGCTCAGCCGTCGAAGCCTGCCTGAAGTGGGCGCTGGAGTCCGGGCAGGACGCCGGCGTCTGGGGCGGCCTCAGCGAGGACGAGCGCCGCGCTCTCAAGCGCCGCACCGCTCGCCACCGCGCCCGCCTCACCGCCTGACCCGCCACCGTCATCTGATCTCCACCACCATCTGACCCCGCGTCGCCCGAGCCCCGATCGGCTCGCGCGCCGCCGCACCCCCTCCCCGCCCCGATGCGTCGCCGCCGGCCGCCGTGCCACCCCGCCGGACGCGCCACCGCCCAAGCCGTCACCCCGGCCGACGCACCGCCGCAGTTCGACATGCCCGCACCCGACGCGCCGAGCCCCCGTACTCCCGTCGAACCCCGACGGACGCGTACGAACCGGGATCAGGCCGCCGGGAGCGGGATCGACAGCGTGACCTCCGTGCCCCCTTCGAGCCGCGGCTTGATCGAGAGCCGGCCGGAGAGCTCCCCCTCGACCAGCGTGCGCACGATCTGCAGCCCCAGGCTGGTGGACGTGTCGAGGTCGAAGCCGGTCGGCAGCCCGAGGCCGTCGTCCCACACCGTGACGTTCAGCCGGTCGAGCTCGGGTTCGACCACCACTTCGAGCCGCTTGGGCCGCCCGTGCTGCATCGCGTTCTGCAACAGCTCGGTCAGCGCCATGGCCAGCGGTGTGGCGATGAGCGAGGGCAGCACCCCGAAGCCTCCGACGCGCCGCGGCGTGACGGCCACCTCAGCGGCCGACACCTCCCCCGCCATCGCGAACACCCGGTCGGCGATCTCGTCGAAGTCCACGAACTCCTCGGGCGCGTGGGACAGCGTCTCGTGCACGATCGCGATGGACCCGACCCTGCGCACCGCCTCCTCCAGCGCCTCCCTGCCCTCCGGCACCTGCAGCCGCCTGGCCTGCAGGCGGAGCAGCGCGGCCACGGTTTGCAGGTTGTTCTTCACCCGGTGGTGGATCTCGCGGATCGTGGCGTCCTTGGTCATCAGCTCGCGCTCGCGGCGGCGCAGCTCGGTCACGTCCCTGATGAGCACGAGCGCGCCGATGCGGCCGCCGCCGACGATCAGCGGGATGGCCCTGAGCTGCACGATCGTGCCGCCCGACTCGACCTCGGTCTCCTTGGCCGCGCGCCCGCTGGCCACGATCATGAGATCTTCGTTGATCGGCTCGTCGGAGTAGCAGAGCGTCGCGGTGACCCGGCCCAGCTCGGCCCCGACCAGGTCGGCGTGCAGGCCGAGCCGCCGGTAGGCGGACAGGGCGTTCGGCGAGGCGTACGTGACGCGCCCGGCCCGGTCGAGCCGCAGCAGGCCGTCGCCGACGCGCGGCGAGCGCACCAGGATCGGCTCCTCACCCGAGAACGGGAACCGGCCCTCGGCCACCATCTGCGCCAGGTCGGAGGCGCTCTGGAGGTAGGTCAGCTCCAGGCGCGACGGGGTGCGGGCGGAGGAGAGGTTCGTGGAGCGCTGGATCACCGCCAGGAACCGGCCCTCGCCGCCCTCGACGGTCCGGCGCACGGGGATGGTCTCCTCGCGCACCGGGACGCCCGTGGACCAGTCGGGATCGCCCTCGCGGCAGATGCGCCGCTCGTTCCAGGCGGTGTCGATGAGGTGCCGCTCGCCCTTGGCGGCGACGCTGCCGACGATGTCGTCGTGGTAGACGGTGGGGCCGGTGGTCGGGCGCATCTGCGCGATCGCGATCCAGCCGCTCTCGCCCAGCAGCGGCGCCCACAGGATGAGATCGGCGAACGACAGGTCGGCCAGCAGCTGCCAGTCGGAGACCAGCGAGTGCAGCCAGTCGAGATCCGCCCCGTCGAGGGCGGTGTGGCGGGCTACGAGGTCGCTGAGAGTCGGCACAGGTGCATCATGCGTGCTTTTCCCCGCAACAACCAAACCGGCTCCCTGGTTGAATGCGCGCCCGAATACGCGGGCAGGACTCCGCACGGCACGGCCGCACACCCGCTCGTTCGCACAGTGACGACAGATACGGCATCGTCCACCCAACTCGACATATCGGGAATCTCATATTGTGAGAACCGTCACACCAGGAGAGCTGCTCGAACCGCAGACGGGACGAGTCGGAGGTGATCGGCACGGGCAGGTGGCTGCACCCCGGCACGGATCAAGAACCGGCCTCGGTTGCGATCGCGCGCGCCGCTGTGGATATCCTTCACAATCAGCCTGAGCTGCCCGGATCCGTGCGAGCCGGCTACCGTGCCCGCCCGGTGCCGGTCGGCCGCCACAGCCCGCGGTTGACCGCTCGGGCTGATGTGAGTTCCGATGATCTCGCGGTGATCAGACACGCCTTCACCGCTGTGGCAGAAGTGAAGGTGAGAGCGTGACAGACGACAGCCCCCGCGTACCGAAGTACTACGACGTCAAACGCAGCCTGCTCGAGCTCACCAAGACCCTGCCCGCGGGCACCGCGCTGCCGCCGGAGCGCACGCTCGCCGTACGGTTCGAGACCTCCCGCACCACGGTCAGGCAGGCGCTGACGGAGCTCGTGGTGGAGGGCCGGCTGCTGCGCATCCAGGGCAAGGGCACCTTCGTGGCCCAGCCGAAGGTGGCGCAGGTGCTGCAGCTCACCTCGTACATCGGCGACCTGCGCACGGCGGGGCTGGAGCCGGACACCAAAATACTCGAGATCGGCTACATCACCGCCGACGAGTCCCTGGCCAGACGCCTGGCCATCAACCCGGGCGGCCGCGTGCTGCGCATCCACCGCCTCCGGCTGGCCAACGGCGAGCCGGTCTCCATCGACACCACCCACCTGTCCGCCCGCCGCTTCCCCCGGCTGCGGCGCGAGCTCGAGGTGCACGCGTCCCTGTACGAAACGCTGCACAACGCCTACAACGTCCGGCTCACGGACGCCGAGGAGATCATCGAGACGGTCCTGGCCACCCCGTACGACGCCAAGGCCCTCGGCGTCGACGTCGGCCTCCCCATGCTCCTCCTCACCCGCCACGCCTTCGACGCCGACGGCAACCCCGTCGAGTGGGCCCAATCCCTCTACCGCGGCGACCGGTACAAGTTCGTCACCCGCCTGCGGCGCCCCTGACCCAGCCGGTCCGGCCCGCACCACATCTAGGCTGGTCATGTGAGTGTTCTCGTGGTCACAGGCACCGACGTCAGGGTCGGCAAGACCGTCGTGACGGCGGCGCTCGCGGCGTTGGCCAGGCGGCGGGGCGCCTCCGTGGCCGTGGTGAAGGTCGCGCAGACCGGGGTCGCGCCCGGAGAAGCCGGGGACGTGGATCAGGTGATCCGGATGTCCGGGGCCGGCACGACCTTCGAGGTGCGGCGGTTCGCCGAGCCGTTGCCGCCCGCCGCCGCCGCCCGCGTCGCCGGCGTGCCGCCCGTGTCGCTGGCCGAGGTGGCGCAGCTCGTACGGGAGCTTGCCGAGAGCAACCGGATGGTGGTCGTGGAGGGCACCGGAGGGTTGCTGGAGCGGTTCGACGAGGACGGCGGGACCGTCGGCGACCTCGCCCGGGCCCTTAGCGCGCAGGTGCTCGTCGTGGTCCGCCCCGGCCGGGGGGCGGTGAACCACACCGCGCTCACCCTGGAGGCGATGGCCAATCGGGGGCTGGAGCCGACGGGGATCGTCATCGGGCGCTGGCCCGGTGAGCCCGGGATCGTCGAGCGGAGTTGCGTGTGCGACCTGGAGATGCTGGCCGCGCGGCCGCTGGCCGGGGTGCTGCCCGAAGGGGCCGGGGGGATGGGCGGGGAGGAGTTCGCCGAGGTGGCGCGGAGAGGGCTGGGCGTGATGCTGGGGGGCTCGTTCGATCCCGCCGGATTCAAGGCGACGCTCTGAGGGTGGGGAAAACCCCACCATTCATCAGCACACCAGGGCTATTTCGCGTCTCACCCGCTGCTCAATACCGTTGAGCCATGAAAGTCCCCCGTCCGTGGTCGGCGCGGGCGTGGCTCGACACGGCCCACGTGATGATCGGTCTCCCGGTCGCCGTGCTGCTCGGCGGGCTGACGCTCGTCCTGCTCGTGTGGCCGCGCCTGCTGATGCGGAGCGTGCCGCTGTTCACGGGCGTGCAGCGCTCCAGGTTCGAGGCGTTCCTGGGTGCGCGCATCCCGCCCGTACGCTCCCCGAGCAGCTGGCGCAGCCCGGCCACGTGGCGGCAGATCGGCTACCACCTGCTGTCGCCGTTCGTGGGATTCGTGGCCGCGGTGCTGGTGGGGCTGGCGTGGGGAGGGGCGATCGTAGGGCTGATGTCGTTCCTGCCGCAGAAGTTGCAGTCGCCGCCGATGGAGTTCGAGACGTTCGACCTCAGGGACGGCAGGGTCGTGGCGATCTACATAGCGATCGGGCTCATGCTCCTGCTGCTCGCGCCGGTCCTGGCGCGCGGCATGGCGGCGCTGGACCTGTCGGTGGCGCATACGCTGCTCGGGCCCAGCCGTTCGGAGCTGGGCCAGCGGATCGAGACGCTGACGGAGAGCCGGGCCGGAGTGATCGACGCGGCCGACGCCGAGCGCCGCAGGATCGAGCGCGACCTGCACGACGGCGCCCAGCAGCGGCTCGTCTCCCTCGCCATGAACCTCGGCCTGGCCAGGGCCACCCTGACCGACCTGCCCGAGCCGGCCCGCGAGGCCATCGAGCAGGCGCACGAGGAGGCCAAGCAGGCGCTCAAGGAGCTGCGCGACTTCGTACGGGGCCTGCATCCGGCCGTGCTGAACGACCAGGGCCTGGACGCGGCGCTGTCCGGCGTGGCCGCCCGCGCGCCGTTCCCCGTGAAACTCCACGTCGACATCGAGCGGCGTGCCACTCCGACCATCGAGGCGGTGGCGTTCTTCATCGTGTCCGAAGCACTGACCAACATCGCCAAGCACGCGGCGGCCACCAAGGCCGAGGTGAGCGTGCGGCGCGAGCGCGAGCGCCTGCACGTGCTCGTGTACGACGACGGCTGCGGCGGAGCCCGGCTGGACGGCGGCACGGGGCTGCGCGGCCTGGCCCAGCGGATCGACTCGGTGGACGGGTCGCTCCGGCTGTCCAGCCCGCTGGGCGGCCCTACGACGATCGAGGTGGAGCTGCCGTGCGAGTAGTGCTCGCGGAGGATTCCGTACTGCTGCGCGAGGGGCTGATCAGGCTCCTGGACGCCGCCGGCATGGAGGTGGTGGCGGCCGTGGACGAGGCCGAAGGGCTGCTGCGCGCCGCCGCGGAGCACAAGCCCGAGCTGGTCATCACGGACGTCAGGATGCCGCCCACGCACACCGACGAGGGCCTGCGGGCCGCGCTCGTGCTGCGCCGCCAGCAGCCGGGCCTGGCCGTCCTGGTGCTCTCGCAGTACGTCGAGGAGCGCTACGCCGCCCAGCTCCTCGCCTCGGCCGCGACGGGCGGGGTCGGCTACCTGCTCAAGGACCGGGTGGCGGACGTGACGGAGTTCATCGACGCGCTGCGCAGGGTGGCCGCCGGCGGCACCGCGCTCGACCCCGAGGTCGTGGCCCAGCTCCTGCTGCGCGGCAACAGCGACCCGCTCGAACGGCTCACGCCCAGGGAGCACGAGGTGCTCAAGCTGATGGCCGAGGGCCGTTCCAACGCCGGCATCGGCCAGTCCCTGGTGCTCAGCGAGGGGGCCGTCGGCAAGCACATCGGCAACATCTTCAGCAAGCTCGACCTGTCTCCGGCCGAGGGCGACCACCGGCGCGTGCTCGCCGTCCTGCAGTTCCTCAAGATCAGGAGCTTGCCGTGAGAGCCGCCTGGCTGGCGGCGGGCGCGCTGGCGACCGCGATCGCGCTGCTGCTCTCCACCGCGGGACTCTGGCGCGGGTTCGCGCGGGCCAGGATGCCGGAGGAGACCACGCTGAGGTCCATCGCGTTCGAGCACAAGGACGTACGCATCAAGGCGGGCAAGGGCACCCAGGTCAACCTGACCATCCAGCCGGGCAGGGCGGGCGAGCTGCTCATCGTGAGGGCGCTGCGCTGGTCGAGGGACCGGCCGGCCGTCACCGAGGACTGGGACGTCCGATCCAGCACCCTGCGGCTCGACGCCGTCTGCCCGGGTGAGGACCAGCCGAACGGTCCCCTCTGCTGGGCCGACTACGTGATCTACGTACCCCCGGAGACCGACGTCGAGGCCGGCACGGGCAAGGGCAGGCTCACCGTCAGCGACCTCTTCGGCAAGCTGCGCCTGTCCTCCGTCGCCGGCGACGTCGAGGTCAACAGCCTCTCCGGCACCCTCTGGGTCAGGAGCGGGACGGGCAACGTCGATGCCAGGGACCTCGACGTCGAGGCGGCCGACGTGGAGATCGGCTCGGGGGACGTCGACCTGTGGTTCGTCAGCGCCCCCACGACCGTCAACGCGGTGGTGCGGACGGCGGGCGACGTCAACCTGGACCTTCCGAGGACGGTCTACCAGGTGACGGCGGAGGGGGCCGACACCAAGATCGACGTCAATCAGAGCCTCACGTCACCGCGGAAGATCGTCGTGAGGGCGCCGAAGGGCAGGGTGTCCGTCTGCTGCGACTGAAGATCCTTAGGATCTGTTTACTCTGGTGACTGGTTGGTAAGTTCCCCGGCATGGAGTCTGCGAAGCACGCCGGTGACGCCGCTGTCGCCGTTTCCAAGGCCTACGGCGTCGAGACCATGTTCACGCTCTCGGGAGGGCACGTCTTCCCTCTCTACGACGGCGCCGTACACGAGGACATGCGCATCCTCGACGTACGCCACGAACAGAGCGCGGTCTTCGCCGCCGAGGCGACGGCCCGGCTGACGAGAAAACCGGGCCTGGCCGTGCTGACCGCGGGCCCCGGCATCACCAACGGCGTCAGCGGCGTCGCGACCGCCCACTTCAACGGCTCCCCCGTCGTCGTCATGGGCGGCCGGGCGCCCCAGTCGCGCTGGGGCAGCGGCGCCCTCCAGGAGCTGGACCACCCCCCGCTGCTCAAGCCGATCACCAAGCTGTCGTTCACCGCGACCGACGCCGAGTCCGTCGGCCAGGACGTCGAGATGGCCTTCCGCACCGCGGTCGCGCCCCACCGCGGCCCGGTCTTCCTCGACTTCTACATGGACCACCTGTTCTCCCCCTCGCCGGCGCACGAGGTGCGGACGCAGACGCCGTCGCCGCTCGAGCCCGACCCCGACGACCTGGCCGCCATCGCGCGGCTGCTGGCCGAGGCCGAGCGGCCCGTGCTGGTCTACGGGTCCGACGTGTGGATGGATCGGGCCGAGGAGGCCGCCCGCGACTTCGCCGAGACGTGGCGGCTGCCGGTCATCCCCAACGGCCAGGGCCGCGGCATCCTGCCCTCGGGCCACGAGCTGCTGGTCACGCGGGCCCGCAGCCTGGCCTTCAAGCAGGCCGACCTGGTCATCGTGATCGGCACGCCGCTCGACTTCCGCCTGAACTTCGGCTGGTTCGGCAACCAGGACGCGCTGGCCCGCGTCGTGCACATCGCCGACGCGCCCTCGCAGCTGGCCACCCACATGCAGCCCGCCGCGTCCGCCGCGGGCGACCTGTCCGTGGTGCTCTGGAGCCTCGGCACCGCCTGCGGCGACGCCGGGGTCAAGCCCGACGCGTACGCCTCCTGGGTGTCGAAGCTGGCCGACACGGCCGCCGCGGCCATCGCGGGCGACGCCGAGCTGCTGGCCTCCGACTCCGACCCGATCCACCCCATGCGCGTGTACGGCGAGCTGGGCAAGGTCCTGGCCGACGACGCCGTGGTGATCGGCGACGGCGGCGACTTCGTCTCCTACGCGGGCAAGTACGTCGAGCCGAAGCAGCCGGGCAACTGGCTCGACCCCGGCCCGTACGGCTGCCTCGGCACCGGCCTGGGCTACTCCGTCGCCGCCCGCCTGGCCAGGCCGTCCTCGCAGGTGGTGCTGCTGCTGGGCGACGGCGCCGCCGGGTTCTCCCTCATGGACGTCGACACCCTCGTCCGCCACAGGCTGCCCGTCGTCATGATCTGCGGCAACAACGGCATCTGGGGCCTGGAGAAGCACCCCATGCAGCTCCTGTACGGCTACGACGTGGCCGCCGAGCTCCAGCCGCAGTGCCGCTACGACCAGGTCGTGACCGCGCTGGGCGGAGGCGGCGAGCTGGTCACCAAGCCGTCGGAGATCGGGCCGGCGCTGCGCCGGGCGTTCGACTCCGGCATCCCGTACATGGTGAACATCGCCACCGACCCGCAGATCGCCTACCCCCGCAGCACCACGGGGGTGTGAGAGCTACGACTTCGGCGTGGCGCTGGGCGAGGGGCTGCCGGTGCTGTCCTCCGGGCAGACGCCGTCGACGATGACCAGCGTGACCGGCTTGGTCACGTCCTGTACCGTCCCCCCGCCCGGCGCGGTCTGGCTGACCTTGCCACAGCGCATGCCGTTGGAGGTGGAGGTCCGGTCGTCGGGGATGATCTCCTCGAAGCCCGCCGCCTCGACCATCTCCTGTGCCTTCAGGAACGGGATCCCGATCACCTTGGGCACGCGTGCCCTCTTGACGGTCGGCGTCGGGGTGCTCGTTGGGGTCTTGGTCGGCGTCTTGGTGACGCTCGGCGTGCTGGAGGGGGTCCTGGTCGGCGTCTTCGTCGGCGGCGTGGGCTCCTCGCTCTCCGTCGGCCTGGGCCTCGTGGTCGTCGGCTCGGGGTCCGGAGTCGGCTCCTCCGAGTGGGTCTTGGTGGGCTTCTTGGGAGGCTTGGGGCTGCTCTGCGACCCGTCGGCCACCGGAGAGGTGGTGCTCGTCGGCACGGGCTCGGGGGTCATGCCCGTCAGCGCGATCGCGGTGGCGCCCGCGCCGAGCACCGCCGCGACGGCGATGCCCGCGATGAGGCCGGTCCTGCGCGGCGCCTTGGCCGCGCGGCGGCCACCCGGGCGCCGGTCGGCCATGGTCGTCGTCTCTTCGGCGGGACGCGCCTGATGGGCGCCCGTCTGGTACGCCTCCGCCGGCGGCGCCATGGTGGCCCCGGTGTTCAGCATCGGCTGCTCGGGGATCGGGGCGGGCGTCTGCCCGCTCGCGATGGCCTTGGCCGCCTCGCTCATGGCCCTGGCGGTCGGGAAGCGCCTGGCCGGGTCCTTCGACAGCGCGACCTCGACCAGCGTGCGCACGGCCTGGGGGATGTCGGCCGGCAGCGGCGGCGGGGCCTCGCGGATGTGCTTGAGCGCGATCGTGACCGCGCTGTCGCCGTCGAACGGCCGCTGCCCCACCAGGCACTCGTACGCGACCACGCCGAGCGCGTAAATGTCGACCGCGGGCGTGACAGGGGCGCCCTCGGCCTGCTCGGGGGCGCAGTAGGCGGCCGTGCCGAGCACCATGCCGGCGTCGGTCAGCCGGTTGGCCAGGTCGGAGCGGGCGATGCCGAAGTCGGTCAGCACCAGCGTGCCGTCGCGCTGCACGAGCAGGTTGCCCGGCTTGACGTCGCGGTGCACGATCCCCTGATCATGCACGGCTTGGAGCGCCGACGCGGCCTGCGCGATCAGCTCCATGGCCGCCTGCGGCGGGATCCGGCCCAGCCTGGCCAGCAGCCGGTCGAGCGGCTCGCCGTCGACGAACTTCATCACCAGGTAGACGGTGTCGCCGCTGACGCCGTAGTCGTAGACGTCGACGACGCCGCCGTGGTTGATCGTGGCCATCGCCCGCGCTTCCCCCTGAAAGCGAGCGACGAACCCGGGGTCCTGCGTACGGCCGGGAAGCAGCACCTTGACGGCGACGGTGCGGGCAAGGACGATGTCCTCTCCGCGCCACACCTCGCCCATGCCGCCGGCGCCGATGCGGGTATCCAGCCGATACCGCCCCGCCAGCGTCGTTCCTTGGGCCACCATGACTCCCCCGTTACCCCCCTACACCTGTAACCTCTTGCACCCCGCGGCTCTCCAACAAAGCGAACTTTCGTCGCGGACAGGTCACACAGTGGTCACGGAACTCAGAGAGTGTACGACCCACCTGTCTCACATGCCACTCAAATGTCTTAAGCCGTACACACCCTATCCTGGGGCCTTATGCCCGCACTTGTCCGCGTTTCTGGGAAGTCAGCTGACCCATTGGACAGGCGTGACCGCCGTAGGCTGACCCCATGACGCTCGCTCCGGGCCTGCGTGCCCAGTTGCTCATCATGGTCGAGATGTCGGACACCGCGAAGAAGGTCGGCAGCGGGGACGTGCCGGTGCTCGCCACGCCGCGGCTGCTCGCGCTGGCCGAGGCGGCGACCGTACAGGCCGTGGAGAAGCACCTCGCGCCGGGCGAGACGTCGGTCGGCACCAGGGTCGAGCTCGAACACCTGGCCGCGAGCCCGCTGGGCACGCACGTGCAGGTCGGCGTCGAGCTCACCGAGGTCGACGGGCGGCGGCTGGTCTTCGCCTTCGAGGCCCACGACAAGCACGCCGTCGTGGGCCGCGGCACCATCGAACGCGTCGTCGTCGACCGCGCCAAGTTCCTGGCTAGGACACAGCGATCTACTGGATGACGGCGATCAGGTCGCCTTCCTGGATCACGTCGCCCTCGGACACCTTGAGCTGGGCCACGACGCCGTTCTCCTCGGCGAGCACCGGGATCTCCATCTTCATGGACTCGAGGATGACCAGCGTGTCGCCGTCGGAGACGGTGTCGCCCTCCTTGACGACGACCTTCCAGACGTTCGCGACCATCTCAGCGCGTACCTCAGCCACCGGAACTCCCCTCTGTCATCAATGTACTCACCTTAGGCCCGCATCCGCCCAACCAGACCAGTGTCATAGACACCAGTAACAAACTCCGCGTTTTCCAGCAGCTCCGCACAGAACGGCAGGTTGTTCTTGGGCCCTTCGACGACGAACGCGTCCACCGCCTTGCGCGCCTTCTCCAGCGCGTCGGCGCGGGTCTCGCCGTGGACGCAGAGCTTGGCCAGCAGCGGGTCGTAGAACGGGGTGACCGTGTTGCCCGCCGCGTAACCGGAATCGACGCGTACGCCCGCTCCGCCCGGCTCCACCCATGCGGTGATCGTGCCAGGTCCGGGGAGGAACCGCCGGGGGTCCTCCGCGTAGACCCGGAACTCGATCGCGTGCCCGGTGGTCGCGGGCCGCACCTCGGGGCTCTCGCCGGCCGCGACGCGCAGCTGCAGCTCGACCAGGTCGAGCCCGGTGACCAGCTCCGTGACCGGGTGCTCCACCTGCAGCCGGGTGTTCATCTCCAGGAACACGAAGTCCTGCGCGTCGGCGTCGACCAGGCACTCGACGGTGCCCGCGCCGAGGTAGCCGACGGCCTCGCCGGCGCGCACGGCGGCGGCCAGCATGCGCTCGCGCAGCTCGGGGGTGATGCCCGGGGACGGCGACTCCTCGACGACCTTCTGGTGGCGGCGCTGCACCGAGCAGTCCCGCTCGCCCAGCGCCACGACCCGGCCGTCGGGCAGGCCGAGGATCTGCACCTCGACGTGGCGGGCCCGCTCGATGTAGCGCTCGAGCAGCACGGCCGGCCCGTCGAGCGCGTCTCCCGAGAACCTGGCGGCCGCCCTGGCCGCCTGCTCGAACGCCTTGGCCAGGCCCTCGTCGTCGTGGGCCACGCTCATGCCGATGCCACCGCCGCCGCCCGCGGTCTTGACCATGACCGGGTAGCCGATGGCGTCGGCGGCCTTGAGTGCCAGCGACAGGTCGGTGACCGGCTCGCGGGTGCCCGCGGCGACCGGCACGCCGGCCTTCTCCATGAGGTTCCGGGCGTTGATCTTGTCGCCCATCTTGTCGATGGCCTCGGGCGTGGGACCGATCCAGACCAGGCCGGCGTCGATCACTGCCCTGGCGAACGCGACGTTCTCCGCGAGGAACCCGTAACCCGGGTGAATCGCCTTGGCGCCGGTCGCCCGGGCCGCCTCCAGCACCTTGTCGGCGTCGAGGTAGCTCTGCGCGGGGTCGGCCGGGCCGATCAGGACGGCCTCGTCGGCCTCCCGCACGAACGGCAGGTCCCCGTCGGCCTCCGAGTGGACGGCGATGGCACCCAGCCCCAGCCGCTGGACCGTGCGGATGACCCGCCGCGCGATCTCCCCTCGGTTCGCGACCAGAACGGGTCCGAGCGTCTCAATTAACACGCCGACCACACTAAAGCCGCGACCGCCGCGGCTCCTTTCCCTCTAAACCACCGATCCGGCGATCATGATCTGTAGGAACCCCACAATTCCGTACGAACTAAACCCGCCCGCGGTCGATCACCCGGGTGAGCGCCTCGATCGCGTGGGGATCATACGCGCTGCCCGACGACAGCCGGATGCGCTCCAGCGCGGCCCCGGCGCGGTCGCGGTCGGTCGAGGGCCCCACCAGGTCGTCGTAGGCGTTGGCGACCTTGATGATGCGGCTCGACAGGGGCGGGTCGTCGGTGATCGGATCGCACTGGCGCCGCACCACGTCGGCGACCCGGTCGAGCACGCCGGTCTGCCTGATCACCTCGGCGCCCAGCTCGGCGATGCGCCGCGCCTGGTCGGGCTCGGTGAGGACGGTGGCGCCGCCGGGGATCGGGTCGCGCAGCGAGAGCTGGCCGATGTCGTGCATCAGCGAGGCGTACTCCAGCTCCAGCAACTCGGGCTCGGACATGCCCAGCTCCCTGCCGATCGCCACGGCCAGGCGGCTCACCCGGCGCGAGTGGCCGGGCTCGACGTAGCCGCCGACCTCCGTGACCCGCGACAGCGCGCGTACGGTCTGCAGGTAGGTGGCGCGGATCCCGGCGTACTTCCGGAAGGCCACCTGCGTGACCAGCAGCGGCGCCGCGAACACCAGCAGCGCCACCAGGTCCATGCTGTGCGTGGCCAGCGCGAGCAGCACGCCCGACGAGGCGACGGCCGCGCCCAGCGGGAAGGCCATGTTGACCTCGTCGCGCACGGCCACCCGGAACGAGGTGCGCAGCCGTTCGGCGCGCAGCAGCGCGGCGATCAGCACGTCGATCAGCAGGGTGATCGCGATGAGGGTGACCATCACCGCGAGCGCCGGCCACCAGGTGCTGGTCGGCGGCTTGGTCAGCAGGTAGAGCGGGTCGGCCAGCGGGCGGAATGCGAAGGCCAGCAGCGCGCCGGTGAGCAGCCGCCGCGCCATCGCGTCCAGCCGCGGCGGGCGGCCGACCGCCAGGTGCGGGAGCGCGCCGGCCGCCATGCCGACCGCGATCACGGCGACGACCTGCAGGGCGGAGTGGCGCAGCGGGTTCTGGCTGAGGTCGAGCAGCAGCGTGTAGCCCAGCGCGGCGGCGGCGCCGATGGGCGCGACCTCCCTGTTGCCCGGCATGGTGAGCCGGGCCAGCTCGCCGACCGCGATCAGCGCCCCGAACCCGACCGCGATCTCCGTGCGGTCGAGCCCGACGGCCGCGGTGTGGGCGACGCCGGCGATCGCGACCAGCCCCGCCGCGCAGATGAGCAGCAGCTGGCCGGAGTCGAGCCGGCGGAAGACCGTGTTCAGGGAGCGTTCTGCGCGCCTCGGGCGCTCCGTGGTGATCATTGCCCGGTCACGACCTCGATGGGCATGGTGGGGTCGTCGTGGTCCTTGATCGGGGTCTCGTCGGGCGGCGGCGCCTCGACCTTGCGCGGCGGCTGCCACGGCTCCCGGTCGAGCACGCGGATGAAGGCCGCGACCATGACGGGGTCGAAGTGGGTGCCCGAGGTCTTGCGCAGCTCGTCGAGCGCCTCCCCCACGGGCCTGGCGCCCCGGTAGGAGCGGTCGGAGGTCATCGAGTCGAACGCGTCGGCCACCGCGATGACCTTGGCGAACTCGGGGATCTCGTCACCGGCCAGCCCCATCGGGTAGCCGGTGCCGTCGTGGCGCTCGTGGTGGTGCATGATCCCGGCGTAGGCCTCGTCGAGGAAGCCGATGCCGCGTACGATCTCCAGGCCCCGCATGGGGTGGAGCTGGATCGCGGCGAACTCCTCCTCGGTGAGCGGCCCGTCCTTCTGCAGCACCTTGGTGGGCACCCCCAGCTTGCCCACGTCGTGCAGCATGCCCGCGTAACGGATGGCCCGCACCCGCTCGGGGCCCATGCCGATCTCCTGGGCGATCATGGAGGAGGCGAGCGAGACCCGCGTGCAGTGGCCCCGGGTGTAGTAGTCCTTGGTCTCGACGGCCTGGCAGAGCGCGGCGATCGTGGCGTCGTACGAGCGCTGCTGCGCGTGATACTGGCCGAACGCCCACCGCGCCACGAACAGCGGCAGCAGCACCAGCACCGCCGAGATCGACTGCACGGTCGCCCAGAGCCCGGCCACCAGCAGGCCGAACGTGCCGTAGCCGAGATAGGACAGCAGGAACTGGGCCATGCCCCGCAGCGGCACCTCCGTGGCCCGCACCCGCGTGGCCAGCCCGATCATGGTCAGCGTGAGCGCGATGTTGAGCGGCACGAAGACCGCCATGGCGGCGGCGTAGGGGCCGATGAGATCGTCGAACGCGTTGACCTGGGGCACGCCGACCTGACCGTGGAGCGCCTCGTAGACCCGCCCGGCCACGTAGCCGCAGATGGCGAACTGCGCGCCGTTGAACAGGCGCTTGATGAGCGGCAGCCCGGGCCGCACGCTCACCATGGCGGTCAGCCCCACCAGCGCCGCCCCTTCCGGCCCGAGCAGCACCACCGCCGCCAGCGAGGCGGAGAAGCTGACCGACACCGCGAACTGCTCCACGTTGAGCAGCGTCGGCATCGACTCGCACACCAGGAACAGCAGGGCGAGCACCAACAGGACGTCGAGGTCCTCCGGGGCCACGGGAGCCCCGGAGACCATGACGCTGCGCACCATGAGAGCGACCGCCGCGCCGATCACGGCGACCAGATAGACCCTTGCGGGCCACGGCAGATCACGCATTGCGGCCCCCTACGGACATCAGGTCCAGGACACCCCTGGAGGAAGCACTCCCCCAGCGATCAGCATGACCACAGGAGTGAGCATGACGACAGCCGTGAGCAGCCGGGCGACCATAGATCTGAACATCCACATGCCTCCACGTCGAGTTCTGGGGTTCAACGCTACAGAAGACGACGTCCCCGCAAGGGCGGAGTCGGAAATCGCAAGCAAAGCGTAATCAAGCCACTACTTCACGCGACGATTTCGGGCCCATTCGACGGTTTTCTTCACACCTGTCGGCAGGTCCGTACGCGGCTGCCAGCCGAGCCCTTCGTGGGCCGGCACCGGATCGACCGCCATCGCGGGCAGGTCGCCCACGCGGGGCGGCGCGAACCCGGGCTTGTCCTGAGCGCCCGCCGCGTCGGCGATGAGGGAGTGGAGGCGGCGGTCGGTGGTCTGGATGCCGGTGCCGAGGTTGAACCTGCGGCCGTTGCCGCGCTCCCCGAGCGCCTGGACGAAGCCGTCGACCACGTCCTCGACGTAGACGTAGTCGCGGGTCTGGGTGCCGTCGCCGTAGACGACCGTGGGCGTGCCGCTGAGCAGCGCGTCGGTGAAGATCGACACCACGCCCGCCTCACCCTCGGGCGACTGGCGCGGGCCGTAGACGTTGGAGAGCACCAGAGTGGTGTATTCGATGCCGTGGAGCGCGCGGAACGCGGCGAGGTAGGTCTCGCCGCTCAGCTTCGACGCGGCGTACGGCGAGCGCGGGTCGGTGGGCGCGTCGGAGGGCACGGGGATCGTGCCCGGCCTGCCGTAGACGGCCACGGACGAGGCGAACAGCACCTTGCGGGCCCGCCCTTCGTGGGCCGCGGCGAGCACGGACGCGGTGCCCTCGACGTTGATCCGGGCGTCGCGCCGGGGCTCGGCCACGCTCTTGCGCACGCTGATCTGCGCAGCCAGGTGGCAGACGACCTCCGGCTGCAGCTCCGCGACCAGGCCGGTCAGCGCGGGATCGAGCACGTCGAGCACGTGCAGCCGGAAGTGGCCGCTGGCGGCGGCCCCGGCCAGGTTGTCCCTGGACCCCGATGACAGGTCGTCGACCACGTCGACCTCGTGCCCCTCGGCAAGCAGGCGATCGACGAGATTCGACCCGATGAACCCGGCACCCCCGGTGACCAACACGCGCATGGGGGAATCCTAGTCGGCCAGCTCCGCTCTCACCTGTGCGATGCGGGCGAGCACCTTGGAACGCAGATCGCCGGGGACCGGGTCGCAACCGCAGTGCTTGTGCACGAGCGCCTTGATCGCCTTGTCCAGGTCGTATTCCTGGAGGCACGGGCTGCACTCCTCGAGGTGCACGCGGATCTCGACGACGTCGGTCTCGGTCAGCTCGCCGTCGAGATAGGCGTAAACCTTGTCGAGCACCTCACGACAGTCGGTGTCATGCGGGTTGCCACAGCTCATTTCGATCCCTCCGCCGGGACCAGACCCCGCTCACGAGCATAGTCCTCAAGGAGGCCCCGGAGCTGCCTGCGTCCTCTGTGCAGCCTCGACATCACGGTGCCGATCGGAGTGCCCATGATGTCGGCGATCTCTTTATAGGGGAAGCCCTCGACGTCGGCCAGATAGACGGCGATCCTGAACTCCTCCGGCAGGGCCGCCAGCGCCTGCTTGATGTCGCCGTCGGGCAGGTGCTCGAGCGCCTCGACCTCGGCCGACTTCAGCCCGCTGGAGGTGTGCGACTCCGCGCGCGCGAGCTGCCAGTCCTCGATCTCCTCCGTGCCGGACTGCTTCGGCTCACGCTGCTTCTTGCGGTAGCTGTTGATGAACGTGTTCGTCAGGATCCGGTAGAGCCACGCCTTGAGGTTTGTACCCTCCTGGAACTGGTGGAACGACGCGAACGCCTTGGCGAAGGTCTCCTGAAGCAGGTCCTCCGCGTCCGCGGGATTCCGGGTCATCCGGAGCGCGGCGGAGTAGAGCTGCTCGAGATACGGCATGACGTCGCGCTCGAATCGCTCGCTTCGCTGCTCCAGCGTCTCCGCGCCTGTCGCGGGCACCGGACCCACCCCCCTAAGATCACCGGTGGCCGGCTGTTGCGGAACACCGTACTCAGGGGAGGATACCCGCTGGCCGGTGCCTTGCCGGTCAGTGGGGAGGGGTCTCGCCATAGTGAGCATGCTCGTCGCAACACGCCCGCGCCCTTGTCTGTTCCCGCAAGATAGAAGGTACGAAGGACCCGGTGCGGGGAACGTCCATACGTACCGGCTGGTAGCCCTTTACCCGGAACTCAGGAGTCGCGTGTGCTGCCCATTCCGGCCGAGGAACTGAACGGCTCAGGGACGCTTGGGCCGTACTGGACCTTCTACCGCGCCGTCGCCGCCGAACAACTCAACCGCTGGCTCCCCGACCGGCCCTCCGTCGTCCTCGATCTCTCCGGCGGCCGGGGACGTTGGTCCGGCCAGGTGGCCAGGGCAGGGCACAAGGTGATCGAGGTGCTCGACTTCCGCCGCACCCTCGACGGGCGGTCCGGCCTGCGGGACGCCGACCGGGTCCGGCACGTACGCGCCGACGACCTGGCGTTCCTGCCGGACGCGAGCGTGGACGCCGTGCTCGCCGAGGAGCGCGTGATGTCGATCGAGCTGATGGCCGAGTCGGCGATGAGCGACGTGGCCAGGGTCTTGCGGCCGGGCGGGCGGGCGCTGGTGTGCGTCGACTCGCTGGTGCTGGGCATGGCGATCCTGGCCGAGCAGGAGCAGTGGCAGCACCTGCGGCAGACCGGCGAGGTCATGCTCGTGCCGTGGCCGGACGGCAGCATCACGCGGTGCTTCAGCAGCGGGCAGTTGCGCGAGCTGCTGATGGGCGCCGGGCTCGAGGTGGAGTGGATGCGGCCGCGCACGGTGCTGTCGCCGTCCACGGTCGACCACGTGCTCGGGGCCGACGCGCGCGCGCTCAACTACCTGGTGCGTACGGAGCTGGAGGCCCATCCGGACGACGACGACACGGTCGGCATCCATCTGGTCGCCAGCTGCCGCAAAAGCTGACTCCGCCTGGCTGTAGAGGGGTGTGCCGCCGTTCTTCGTGTCCGGCGGCATCCCGGCTCGCTCAGCGGCGTCGCTCCCGCTTGCCCTGGCACTGCACGCACCGCGCGGCCTCCGGACGGGCTTCCAGCCGCCCTTCCGGCACCGGCTTGGCGCAGTCGACGCACCGGCCGTACACGCCTTGTTCCAGGCGCTTGATGGCCTCGACCACGGCGCGCCGCTGTGATGTGGCCACGGTCAGCATGGCCTGGGCCCGATCGGCGTCGGTCAGGTCGGAGCCTGCGTCGGCCGCCGAGTGCTCGCGCACGGCGACGGGGTCGCCCTGGAGGACCCCGATCGATCGGTCCAGTTCCGCGAGCATGTCTTCCAGCCGCTCACGAGCGGTCGTGACGTCCACGAATCCGCACCTCCGGGTGAATCACGGCAACCCGCGGCTGGGACTCCCCGGTTGTCCCGCCCGGTGCAATTAGGGGCATTTATGGCGGTGACACCGAGTAAACGGATGCATCGCTTTCCTCACCGGATGCCCACTTACCGTGCTTCTTACACCTTTAGAAAAGTGCGGTTCCTTCCTCTTCCGGTAGAGGTTTGATGAGGTCCGGGCCATTGTTTCTGACGTTGTTGACGTCCGTGGAGACCGGATACGCCGTGAGCCGCCCCTGCTCGGCGGGCACCAGCAGCCGCGTGGCCTGCGCGACGTCGGTGACCTTGGGGTCGAGCCATTCGGCCCAGCGCTCCCGCTCGATCATCATGGGCATCCTGTCGTGGATGCGGCCGAGCTCGTCCTCGGCGTCCGTGGTGATGACGGTGCAGGTCACCAGCCATTTGAGGGGATCGTCGTCGGCCCGGGACGGGTCTTTCCAGAACTCGTACAGGCCCGCCATCGCCAGCACCCCGCCGTCCTCGGGATGGATGAAGTACGGCTGTTTCTTTTTCTTCTCGCCTTCGACCGGCATCCACTCGAAATAGCCGTCGGCCGGGAGCAGGCACCTGCGCTTGGCGAACGCCTGGCGGAACGACGGCTTCTCGGCCACCGTCTCGATCCTGGCGTTGATCAGCCGGGACCCGATCGACGGGTCCTTCGCCCAGGCGGGCACCAGGCCCCATTTCACGATTCTGAGCTGCCGCACCGCCCGCTGGGCCTCCTTGGGCACCCGGCTCAGCACGGCGTAGACGTTCTTGGTCGGTGCGACGTTGTAGTCGTCCCCGAGCTCCCTGTCGGGGTCGCCGTCCTGCTCGACCTCGAACTCCTCGAGCAACTCGTGCTTCTTGCGCGCCGACGCGTATCTACCGCACATGACCCCACACTGCCACGTACGGTACGGCTTTCGCTCGCCTGTCCGCCTCGGGACGTTGACCGGGTTGTCCACAGGCGCGACGGCACGCCCGCCGCCGTCCACAGCCTGTGACCCTCGCCCTACCACTCCCAGTACTCTTTGACCATGCCCGCTCCGACCACGCCCACGCCGCACTGGCCCGCGCCCACGGCGACCTCTCCGGTCACCGCCACCGTCCCGCTGCCCGGCTCCAAGTCGGTGACCAACCGCGCGCTCGTGCTGGCCGCGCTCGCCGACGGCCCCGGCGTCGTGCGCCGGGCACTGCGCAGCCGCGACGCGGACCTGATGGCCTCGGCCCTGCGGGCCCTAGGCGCCACCCTGGAGCCCGCCGGCGAGAGCGCCGCGGGGGTCGACTGGCACGTGACGCCGGGCCCGATCCGGGGCGGCGCGAGCATCGACGCGGGCCTGGCCGGCACGGTCATGCGGTTCGTCCCACCGGTGGCCGCCCTGGCCGACGGCCCGGTCTCCTTCGACGGCGACCCGCACGCCCGCAAGCGCCCGATGGGCCCCATCCTCGACGCCCTGCGCTCGCTGGGCGCCAGGATCGACAACGACGCGCTGCCGTTCACCATCAGCGGGCCGCTGGCGGGCGGCGAGGTCACGCTGGACGCGTCGGGCTCGTCGCAGTTCGTGTCGGGGCTGCTGCTGACGGCGGCGCGGTTCGAGAAGGGCATCACGATCCGCCACGTCGGCCCGCCGGTGCCCTCGCAGCCGCACATCGAGATGACGGTGGAGATGCTCAGGGCGGTGGGCGTCACGGTCGACGACAGCGAGTCCGACGTGTGGCGCGTCGAGCCCGGCCCGATCGCGGCCAGAGACATGACGGTGGAGCCCGACCTGTCCAACGCGGCCCCGTTCCTGGCCGCCGCCCTGGTCACGGGCGGCACCGTGACGATCCCCACCTGGCCGGAGCGCACCACGCAGCCCGGCGACGCCCTGCGCGGCCTCCTCACCGCGATGGGCGCCACCGTGACCCGCTCCCAAAGCGGGGCCGACCTGGTGGTCACGGGGCGGCCCACGGGTGAGATCACCGGCCTCGACGCCGACCTCCACGAGGTGGGCGAGCTGACCCCGACGATCGCCGCCCTCGCCGCGCTCGCGACCACCCCGAGCCGCATCCGGGGCGTCGCCCACCTGCGCGGCCACGAGACCGACCGGCTGGCCGCGCTCGCCACCGAGATCAACCGGCTCGGCGGCGACGCCGAGGACACCGCCGACGGCCTGGTCATCCGCCCCCGCCCGCTGCACGGCGGCACCTTCCACAGCTACGACGACCACCGCATGGCCACGGCCGGAGCCGTGATCGGCCTCAGGGTGCCCGGCGTGGAGGTGGAGAACATCGCGACGACCGCCAAGACCCTGCCGGAGTTCGCCCGGATGTGGGCCGGCATGCTGGAGGCGCGGTGACCCGGCGGCCGCCCTCGGACGCGGGTTTCGCGCTGAAAACGCCGGGCACGTCGGAAAAGGGCGGCCTGTGAGGGTCCGCCGCCCGTACGGCGAGGAAGAGATCCACCAGCACGGCGCCACCCCGGCCTGCCCGCGGCGGCGCCCCATCCCCCATCAGCACCGAACGGCCGACGACGCGTCCCCGGCCTGACCGGGGGCGAGCGCGCGGGTCATCGAACGAAAGCGAGCGAGGACATGGGAGCAGACCGCTGAGGAAGCGGGAGTACGACGAGGACGACGTACGGGTCAGGCCGGGCAAGGGCTCCAGGCCGCGGACCCGGATCCGTCCTGCGCACGAGGACGCCGTGGAAGGCTTCGTGGTGGCCGTGGACCGCGGCCGCTACACGACGCTGGTCGAGCTCGAACGCCCGAAGGGGTCCGCGCAGAAACGCAAGCAGCCGCAGCGGCGCCTGGTGGTGGCCATGAAGGCCCGCGAGCTGGGCCGCAAGGGCATCGTGGTGGGCGACCGGGTGGCCCTCGTGGGCGACGTCTCGGGCCGCCCCGACACGCTGGCCAGGGTCGTCCGCGTGGAGCCCCGCACGTCGATGCTGCGCCGCTCGGCCGACGACACCGAGGACACCGACGGCATCGAGCGCCCGGTCGTGGCCAACGCCGACCAGCTCGTCATCGTCACCGCCCTGGCCGACCCGCCGCCCCGGCCCCGCATGATCGACCGCATCCTGGTGGCCGCGTTCGACGCCGAGATCGACACCCTGCTCTGCCTCACCAAGTCCGACCTCGCCCCGCCGGACGAGCTGGTGGCCCTCTACGAGCCGCTGGGCGTCCCGCACGTCGTCGTGCACAAGGGCGGCTCCCTGGAGGAGCTCCGCGACCATCTGAAGGGCCGCCTCAGCGTCCTGGTCGGCCACTCGGGCGTCGGCAAGTCCACCCTGGTCAACGCCCTGGTCCCCGACGCCAACCGCGCCGTCTCCCAGGTCAACGCCGTGACAGGGCGCGGCCGCCACACCTCCACCTCGGCCGTGGCGCTGGAGCTGCCGGAGAGCGGCTGGATCATCGACACGCCGGGGGTGCGCAGCTTCGGGCTGGCCCACGTGTCCATGGAAACGGTCCTGGCCGCGTTCCCGGACCTGGTGGAGGGCACGGTCGACTGCCCGAAGGGCTGCACACACCTGGGGCCGGAGTGCGCCCTGGACGCCTGGGTCGCCGCCGGCAACGCCGGGCCCGCCCGCCTCGAATCCCTCCGCCGCCTCCTCTCCAGCCGCGAAGGCACCCTCGACGACACCCCCTGACAGAGCCATCCCCGCACGCCCGCCACCAAGCGCCCCCTTCGCACGGGCTCCGGCGCTTTCGAAAGCGCCGCCGCTGCCCCACCACCCCGCACCCCACCACCGGGCACCGAGCGCCGGACACCGGGCAACGGAGCGCCCTGGCGGCGCACCACCGCCCCGCGCAGTCGTCACCGCACCGCCATCCCACCCCGCGCCACGGCCGCCCCGCGTCGTCGCCACCGCTCCACCGGCCCGGGCGGGGGCGACGCGCGCGAGATGGACGCCGTTACCAGAAAAGGGGCGTTGGTGACTGATGTTCTGTATGGCGGACACGGTAGCGTGGGCGATCGTGCAGGGTTACAACGATGATCTCCGGCTGGCGCACGTCATGGCGGATGCCGCCGACGACCTGACCATGCGGCGGTTCAAGGCGGTCGATCTCAAGGTCGACACCAAGCCCGATCTGACGCCGGTCAGCGATGCCGACCGCGCCGTGGAGGAGGCCATCCGGGGTACGCTGCGCCGCGCCAGGCCGCGCGACGCCGTGGTGGGCGAGGAGTTCGGGAAGACCGGCTGGGGCGCCCGTTCGTGGATCATCGACCCCATCGACGGCACGAAGAACTACGTGCGCGGCGTCCCCGTCTGGGCGACCCTGATCGCGCTCATGGAGTACGGCCGGGTCGTCGTCGGGCTGGTGTCGGCCCCCGCGCTTGGCCGCCGGTGGTGGGCGGCGACCGAGGGCGGCGCGTGGACCGGCAAGAGCCTGACGAAGGCGTCCCGGATGCACGTGTCCTCCGTGTCGAGCCTGGAGGACGCGTCGTTCTCGTACTCCAGCTTCGGCGGGTGGGAGAAGACGGGCAAGCTCGACAACTTCCTCGACCTCAGCCGAGCCTGCTGGCGCACCCGGGCGTACGGGGACTTCTGGTCGCACATGATGGTCGCCGAGGGATCGGTGGACCTGTCGGCCGAGCCCGAGCTGTCGCCGTGGGACATGGCGGCGCTCACGGTGATCGTCGAGGAGGCCGGCGGCAAGTGGACCGACGTCTCCGGCGTGAAGGGCCTGGAGGGCGGCAGCCTGGTCTGCACGAACGGCACCCTGCACACCGAGGTGATCGACCGCCTCAACGGCACCTCGATCATCTCCTGAGCCCCGCCCGCGACCGGATGTCGGCGGTGGCGGCGGCCAGCTCGGCGCCGTCCTTGATCGTCACGTTGTCCTCGTAGCGGACCCCGCTCGGCGGGTTGTCGTGGCCGATGGGGTCGGCGTCCCAGAAGTTGCCGCGGTAGACCACGTTCTCCAGCGGCGGCCCGACCTCCAGGACGGCGGTGTTGTCGGCCCGCATGACGACGTTCCCCTCGACCGTCACCCACGAGGCGCCGTAGTCGGTGTAGAGCCCGAAGTTGTACGGCGTCCGCGTGTCCTTGATGACGTTCCCCTGGACCAGGGCCTGGTTGTCAGCCGAGTCGCCCTGCACCCCGGACAGGTAGATGCCGCCCCCGTCGGCCAACGTCCCCATGGTGTCCACGGTGAGGTTGCGCAGGACCTGCGTGCCCTCCCCCGGTCCGACGGTGATGCCGCAGTGCGGGACGTCCGTGACCTCGTTGTTGGCGACGACGCAGCCGTACGTGCCCGTCACGCCGATCCCCGGTGAGCCGCTGAATTCGAGCCCGATGTGGTGAACCCTGTTGTCCTCGACAGAGGCGTTGCGCGTCCCGGTGATCACGATGCCGCCGCCCGACAGGGTGTCGAAGTCGCAGGCCCGCACCGTGACCTCGGCGCCGCCGGAGACCCCCAGCCCCGTGGCCCCGAGCCGGGTGAACCGGCAGCCCTCGACCTGCGCCCCTACCGCGTCCTCGAACCTCACGCACGCCGGAATCGTCACGGACGCGGTCGGATACGTCACGGACGCGCCCTCGCCGAGCACCGCCGTCTCGACACCGCCGCCCTCGTAGTAGCCGTTCCCGTGATAGTGCAGGAACCCTTCCGGGCGGCTCGGCCGCAGCCACGTCGCGTCCGCGAACACCAGCCCCTTGAACGCCACGTCGCGTGCCCCCGCCACGCTGACGACCGTCTCCAGGACCGGCGCCACCACCCGCGTACGAGCGGGATCCTCGCCGGGAAGGGGCAGGTAGAGCAGCACGTGACGCCCGGGCCGCGAGCGGTCGAGCACGAAGGTCCCGGGCTCGCGCAGGAAGCTCGGGTCGTTCTCGACCCTGGTCGGCAGCCCCAGGCCGCTCGACGTCTGCCCCGCCCAGACGGAGTTGTACAGCTCGGCGGCCCACCCGAACGCCGGCTGCGCCATCGTGACCACCGTGTCCCCGGACACCGACGCCACCCCGCAGCGCGCCTCGGTCCACGGATAGACGCCCCGGTGGACGAACTCGACGTCGCCCGGGCTCCGCCACCCGAGCGGCTCGTCCGTGACGTAACCGGTGTCGGTCGCCCGGGCATCGCCGGGCAGGCCGGGGATCCAGGCGCGCTCGGCCCGGCGGCCGTCCACGTAGAGCTGGCGGGTGTCGAGGTCGCCGACCTCCGCCGTCCAGACGCCGTCCCGCACCTGCCACCCGGTGATCGGCCGGCCGCCGCTCACCACCGCCTCCTCCTGCTCGGGAGTGCCGTAGCCGTACGCCTGGTACACCGTCCCGGAGTCGGCCTCGCCGAGCGAGAACGGCTCCGCCAGCACGTGGGTCCCGCCCCGGAGGTGCACGACGGCACCGCCGGCCGCCTCGCGGGCCGCGGAGCGCGCTCGTCCGAGGGTGGCGAACGGGTGGCCGTCCGAGCCGGGACCCGAGTCGTCGCCGGAGGGCGCGACGTGGAAGTGGAACATCAGAGACCGCCTTTGCTGTTTATGCCGTACACGTAGTAGTACACCATAAACAGGAGGAGGCGACATGACAACCGACCCCGAAGTCGAACTGCTCTGGCGGGAGCAGGGCCGCGAGCCGCGGCCCGGCCTGAGCCTGGGCAGGATCGTGCGGGCCGCCATCGAGATCGCCGACGCGGAGGGTCTGGAGGGCCTGTCGATGCGCAAGGTCGCCGACCGACTCGGCTTCACGACCATGTCCCTCTACCGCCACGTCCCCGGCCGCGACCAGCTCGTGGACCTGATGGTCGACGAGGTCTACGGCGAACAGGCGTACACCCCCGAGGAGCCAGCGGCAGGGCAGGGCTGGCGGGCGCGGCTGGAGGGCGCGGCCAGGCAGGGCTGGGCGCTGCGGCGGCGGCACCCCTGGCTGGCCGAGGTACGCGGCACCCGCCACCTCCCCGGCCCCAACGTCATCGCCCACTACGACCACATGCTGAGCACCGTCGCCGACACCGGCCTCGCCCCTTCGGAGGTGATCGCCGTCGTGGGCATGCTGGGCCGGTTCGTGGACGCCGAGGCGCTGACCCTGGTCGAGACCCGGCGCGAGGAGCGCCGCAGCGGCGTGTCCGAGCAGGAGTGGTGGGGCGGCCAAGACGCCCTCTACGAGCGCCTCGACCGCTTCCCCACCCTTTCCCGCCTCTGGGCGGAGGGCGGCTGGGACCACCCCGAGGACTCGTTCGAGTTCGGCCTGCGCCGCCAGCTCGACGGCGTCGAGGCCCTCATCCGGGAGCGTGACGAAAGTCGTGACGGAAGCTCCGGATGCCCGGAGTGCGGCACCCCGCTGGAGCCGGCGCCGTCCGGCCGCCCCCGCGTCTACTGCTCCCGCGCCTGCCAGCAACGCGCCTACCGCAAGCGCAAGAGCGGCTAGAGCGCGAGCACGGCCCGGACCGCGTTCATCAGCCCGTCACGATAGGACCCGCCGAACAACACCACATGAACGAGCAGCGGATGCAGCTGGTGCAGCGGCACCCGCTCCCGCCACCCCTCCGCCAGCGGGAACTCCTCCTGGTACGCCCCGAGCACCCGATCGAGGTACGGCAGCCCGAACAGCGCCAGCATGGCCAGATCGGTCTCCCGATGCCCGCCGTGGGCCGCCGGGTCGATCAGCACGCCCGACCCGCCCGACCACAGCACGTTCCCGTTCCACAGGTCCCCGTGGATCCGCGACGGCGGCTCGGCGGGCCCCGCGACCTCGGCGAACCTCTCCACGGCCCGCTCGACCAGCGCCACGTCCGAAGCAGGCAGCCGCGCCTGCCGCAGGAAGGGCAGCACCCGCCGGGAGGCGTAGAAGCCGGGCCAGTCCGGGCAGGGCGAGTTGTCCATCGGCAGCTCGGCGATGAACCCCGGCCACGGCGCCCCGAAGTCGGCCGCCCCCGCCCGGTGCAGCCCGGCCAGCGAACGCCCGAACCGCTCGGCCGCCGCCGCGCTGGGCGCCTCCTCCCGTACCCATGACAACACCAGCCGGTCGGGCCCCACCTCCAGTACCTCGGGCACCACGATGGCCTCCCCCAGCCACCGCAGCCCGGCCGCCTCCGAGGCGAACACCTCGGAAGCGGCCCCGGTCTTGGCGAACACCTCGCGCCCGTCGTCCAGCACGCCTTTCAGCAGCCGCCGGCCGTGCGACGAGCCCAGCTCCGCCGTCCAATTCATCTGGCGAGCTCATCGGCGATGTGCTTGGCCACGCCCTCGGAGGCCGACTCGACCAGCGCGAGCACCTCCTCGAACCCCTCGCGGCCCCCGTAGTACGGATCGGGCACCTCCGCCCCTTCCTCCGCCGCGGGGTCGAACGACCGGAACAGCCGCACCTCCACCCCCACCGGCGCCAGCCTCCGCAGATTGGCAAGGTTGTCCTGGTCCATGGCCAGCACCAGGTCGTAGCGGTCGAACCAGTCCTTGGTGAACTGCCGGGCCCGGTGCGCCGAGCCGTCGTAGCCGTGCTGCTCGAGGATGGCCAGCGCCCGCTCGTCCATGGGGTCCCCGGCGTGCCAGCCGCCCGTTCCGGCGCTCTCCACGGTGACGCGGTCGCCCAGCCCGCGCTCGGCGAGCGTCCGGCGGAGCACCACCTCCGCCATGGGGGATCGGCAGATGTTGCCCATGCACACCAGGCATACGCGATAAGTCATAACTCCCATCATGGGGGCGACCGGGCCCGTTCACCGAACGTTCACCCTTGTCAGGGGGCTGCAGTCACCTTGGCTGCATAGCTTCATGGCGACTAAGGACCAAGTGGGAGGAAACCCAACCGTGAAGTATGCAGGCCGGCTCGCCGCCGTAGCCGTCGTCGGCGCGCTCTCCCTCGCTGCGTGCGGCACTGACAACAACGCACCCGCGGGCAGCACCACGTCCGCCAGCGCGCCCGCCGCGGGCAATGACAATGGTCTGAGCGGTACGATCAACGCCGCGGGCTCCTCGGCCCAGGCCAACGCGATCACCGAGTGGACGAAGAACTTCACGGCCACGAACCCCGGTGTCACCCTCAACTACCAGCCCAGCGGCTCCGGTGCCGGTGTGCAGGCGTTCATTCAGGGCACGGTGGCCTTCGCCGGCTCCGACTCGGCGCTGAAGGATGACCAGCCCGCGCAGGCCGACGCCCGTTGCAAGACCGGCAAGGCCATCAACATCCCGATGGTGACCGGCCCCATCGCGGTGGTCTACAACCTGCCCGGCGTCGAGGGCCTGCAGCTGTCGCCGAAGACCCTCGGCGGCATCTTCGACAGCAAGATCACCAAGTGGGACGACGCCGCCATCAAGGCCGACAACCCCAGCGCCAAGCTGCCCTCCACCCCCATCCAGGCGTTCCACCGCTCGGACGAGTCGGGCACCAGCGACAACTTCACCAAGTTCCTCAAGGCCACCGCCGGCTGGGCCTACGAGCCCGCCAAGGCGTGGCCCGCCGAGGCCAAGGGTCAGGGCGCCAAGGGCTCCGACGGCATCGCCTCCTCCGTCAAGGACACCGAGGGCGCGATCAGCTACGTCGAGCTCTCCTACGCCGAGAACTCGTCGCTGCAGAAGGCCAAGGTCTCCAACGGCGCCAACGAGTTCGTCGAGCTCACCCCCGAGAGCGCGGCGAAGACCATCGAGACCGCCACGATCAAGGGCACCGGCAACGACCTCGCCCTGTCGATCGACTACGCCACCAAGACCCCGGGCGCCTACCCGATCGTCCTGGTGACCTACGAGATCACCTGCGAGAAGGGCCTGCCGGCGGAGGAGTCGAAGCTGGTCAAGAGCTTCCTCACCTACACCGCCAGCGACGAGGGTCAGGCGGCGCTGAAGGAACTGGGCTACGCCCCGCTGGCCGGCGACCTCCTCACCAAGGTCCGCACCGCTGTCGAGGCGATCTCCTAGCCATCGATGGCCACGAATCTGAAGACCCGTGACGGCGGACCGGCCATGAGCCGGTCCGCCTCGCGGCGCAGCCATGGTGAAGGCCCCTTCCGATTCCTCTCCACGGCGGCGGGCGTCCTCCTGCTGGCGATCATGGCGGCCATCGCCGTGTTCCTCATCAGCGAGGCCATCCCCGCCCTGCAGGCGAACAAGGCGTCCTTCTTCACCGAGCTGACCTGGGACCCCAACGGCCAGAAGGTGTTCGGCATCGGCGCCCTGGCGTTCGGGACCGTCCTCAGCTCGACACTCGCGCTCGTCATCGCCACCCCGATCGCGGTCGGCGTCGCGCTGTTCATCTCCCACTACGCGCCCCGCCGCCTGGCCTCAGGGCTCGGCTACCTGGTCGACCTGCTCGCCGCCGTGCCCAGTGTGGTCTACGGCCTGTGGGGCCTGGCGTTCCTGGTGCCGCTGATCCGAGAGCCGTCCCAGTGGCTCAACGAGACCTTCGGCTGGTTCCCGCTGTTCGCCGGGGAAGGCGCCATCGGCGGCAAGACCATGCTCGCGGGCTCGATCGTGCTGGCGATCATGATCCTGCCGATCATCGCGGCGATCTCGCGCGAGGTGTTCCTCCAGGCGCCGAAGATGAACGAAGAGGCGGCCCTGGCCCTCGGCGCCACCCGCTGGGAGATGATCAGGATGGCCGTGCTGCCGTTCGGCCGCCCGGGCGTCATCAGCGCCGCCATGCTCGGCCTCGGCCGCGCCATGGGCGAGACTATCGCGGTCGCGCTGATCTTCCCCGCGACCTTCGACATCACCTTCGAGATCCTCACGCCCCACGCCAACAGCATCGCGGCGAACATCGCCAACGGCTTCGGCGAGGCGACCCAGATCGGCCGCGGGGCGCTGATCGCCTCCGGCCTGGTGCTGTTCATCATCACGCTGCTGGTGAACATGGGAGCGCGCCTGATCATCAACCGCCGCAAAGAGTACTCGAGGGCCGGCGCATGACGACTATCCAGCACATCTCGACCAGCCGCCGGGTCAAGGACAAGATCGTCCAGGGGCTGGTCTACCTGGCGTTCGGGCTGGCCGTGGTGCCGCTCGTCTCGGTGCTCTGGCTGGTCATCTCCAACGGCCTGGCCCGGTTCGACCTCGAGTTCCTGACCCACTCGATGCGCGGCATCGGCGCCCGCGACGCGGGCGGCGGCGCGTACCACGCGATCATCGGGACGCTGGAGCAGGTCCTGCTCGCCTCGGCCATCTCGGTCCCCATCGGCCTGCTCACCGCGATCTACCTGGTCGAGTACGGCAACGGTGGCCGGCTGAGCCGGTCGATCAGCTTCTTCGTGGACGTCATGACCGGCATTCCGTCGGTCGTCTCCGGCCTGTTCGTCTTCGCGTTCTGGATCCTCTTCCTGGGCTTCCAGTTCTCCGGCTGGGCGGGCGCGATCGCGCTGTCGATCCTGATGATGCCGACGGTGGTCAGATCCGCCGAGGAAATGCTCCGGCTGGTGCCCAACGACCTGCGAGAGGCCTCGTACGCGCTGGGTGTGGCCAAGTGGCGCACGATCATGAAGGTCGTGCTGCCGACGGCGTTCACCGGCATCGTCACCGGCGTCATGCTGGCCGTGGCCCGCGTCGCCGGCGAGACCGCGCCGCTGCTGATGACGGTGTTCTTCACCAACTCCATCAACAACGATCCGTTCTCCGGGCCGCAGATGGGCCTGCCGCTCTTCGTGTTCGACCAGGCGGCCCGTCCCAACGACACCGCCATCGACCGGGCGTGGACCGGCGCCCTCACGCTCATCCTGATCGTCATGCTGCTCAACCTGGTGGCGCGCCTGATCGCCTGGTGGCGCTCGCCCGCCAGGGGCCGATAGGGGGTTACCGCCGTAATGTCCAAGCAGATCCAGGTCTCGGGTCTCGACGCGTACTACGGGTCGCACAAGGCGATCGAGGACGTGTCGATGACCATCGAACCGCGTTCGATCACCGCCTTCATCGGCCCGTCCGGGTGCGGGAAGTCGACGTTCCTGCGCACGCTCAACCGCATGCACGAAGTGATCCCGGGCGCCCGCGTGGAGGGCAAGGTCCTGCTCGACGGCGAGGACCTGTACGGCCCGACCGTCGCGCCCGTCTCGGTGCGCCGGATGATCGGCATGGTCTTCCAGCGTCCCAACCCGTTCCCGACGATGTCGATCTACGAGAACGTGGCCGCCGGCCTCAAGCTCAACGGCCGGGTCGCCAAGTCGCAGCTCGACGGGATCGTGGAGGAGTCGCTCAAGGGCGCCAACCTCTGGAACGAGGTCAAGGACCGCCTCAACAAGCCGGGCGCCGGCCTGTCGGGCGGTCAGCAGCAGCGCCTCTGCATCGCCCGCGCCATCGCGGTCAAGCCGCAGGTCCTGCTGATGGACGAGCCGTGCTCGGCGCTCGACCCGATCTCCACGCTGGCCATCGAGGACCTGATGGCCAAGCTCAAGGACGAGTACACGATCGTCATCGTCACCCACAACATGCAGCAGGCCGCCCGGGTCAGCGACAGGACCGCGTTCTTCAACCTCGCTGAGCAGGGCAAGCCCGGCAAGGTGATCGAGATGGACGAGACGTCCCGCATGTTCACCAACCCGTCCCAGAAGGCAACAGAGGATTACATCACGGGGCGCTTCGGCTGATGACCCAACAGCAGGCGGCATCCACGGTGTTCGGGGACGCGCGGACGAAGCCCGTACTGCTCATCGCCGACCCCGACGGCGCGGTCGTGGAAGACCTCGCCACGGCGCTCGAACGGGAGGGCGTGTCCGTCACCGGCACGCCCGACGGGGCGCAGGGCCTCCTCCAGGCAGGGGCCCTGCAGCCTGACGTGGTGCTCGTCTCGGCCACACTTCCGGTCATAGACGCGGTGGAATTCGTCCGCGCGGTACGGCTGGCGCGCGCCGTACCCGTCCTGCTCGGCGTCGGCGAGGGCCACGCCGAGCAGGCGGTACGCGCGCTCGCCGCCGGCGCGGCCGCCTGCGTGGCCAGGCCCTACCGGGTGGCCGAGCTGCTGCCCTTCATCCAGGCGGCCTCGCCCGGCGCGCGCCAGGTGCTCGCGGTGGGCGGGGTCGAGCTGGACGTGCAGGCCTACCAGGTACGGGTGGGCGGGCGAGCGGTCCACCTGCCCCTGCGGGAGTTCGAATTACTGCATTACCTGATGCGCAACGCCGATCGCACGGTGACCCGCGAGCAGATCATGCGCCACGTGTGGCACGCCGCGGCCAACACCTCGACGAACACGATCGCGGTGCACGTCAAACGCCTGCGCGCCCGGCTGGGCGACGAGGACGACCAGCTCATCCAGACCGTCCGGGGCGTCGGCTACCGCCTGGTCACGCCGGGCACTTCCGGAAGTCCTGCATGATCCGCTTCGTCACGCCTTCGACCGTCGCTATGCCGTACCCCACCTCGGGACTTCCCTCGGTGAGTACGGCAACGGCGTAGTCGTGGCCGTCGCCCCGGATCAGGCCCACGCTGACCGTGGCCCAGAGCTTGTTCGAGACGTGCTTGAGCCAGCCGTTCTTCAGCGCCACGCGGTCGTCCGCGCACGCGGCGGCGCTGATGCCCCAGTTCTGGCCCGCCACGACGTGACCCATGAGCTTCAGCACCTGGTCGCGGTCCTTGGCCTTCAGCGGGCTCCTGCCGGACACCAGGGCCCGGATGAGGCGGATCTGGTCGTCTGCCGACGTTCGGGTGATTCCCCAGCAATACAGGTCCACGCACTCGCCTGGGACGCCCTGGGTGTGTTTCAGGCCGAGCTTCCTGCCCGCCGTGGTGAAGCCGGGCGCGCCGCCGATGCGTGACCAGAGGCGGTCGGCGGCGTGGTTGTCGCTGTAGCGGATCATGATGTCGGCGTCGTGCCGGACAGCCGCCGGCAGCTTCTTCCACGAGGTCCGCAGCAGCAGCGCCATGAGGATCTGCACCTTGGCCGTGCTGGCGGTGATCAGGCGCTCGCCCGGGTGGTAGCGGTAGAGCCGGCCGGTCGTCAGGTCCTTGACCATGGCGGTGACCTGCCCGGACCGGCCCGCGAGGTAGCGGTCGAGCCGCCTGCCGATCCGCTCGGCGCGGATCGGCGCCAGGTTCTCCTCGGCCGAGATCTGCTCCAGCCGCGCCCCGAGGGCCACCTCCCGTACGCCCAGGACCGTTTCCCGCCGGGCGGGCGGGGGCGGCTGCGCCCCGACTCGGGCGGGCGTCGGTAAGAGAGCTGTGAGCAGGGCGAGGGCGATGACCGCTCGTGGTATCGCCTGGCCGCGGCCCGCGGTCATTGACGCATTATCACGAAAAATCGTGACAGGCCGCTAGACGGCCGCGGCGGCCAATTTCGCGATCGACTCGTCGTCGCAGGTGGCCCAGAAGTCCCCCACGACGTCCTCCAGGTGCTGGAGGGAGTCCGCCCGGAACAGCACGTCCTGATATTTCGTGATGTCGTAGTGAGTCGTCCCCATGGCGGACAGGTCCAGCGGCCTGATGTCCATGCCGCGGAACTCCTCGATCTCCCCGTACGACGAGAGGATCCCCGCCCCGTACGCCCTGAGCTCGCCCCCTTCCGCCATGACCCCGAACTCCAGCGTGAACCAGAAGACCTTCGACACGAACTCCAGCGCCTCCTCCGACTCCACCCGCCGCGCGGCCTGCCCCGCCAGGCGGTATAGGGCCGCGTACCGGGGGGCGGCCAGCGCGTTGGCGTGGCCGATCACCTCGTGGATGACGTCGGGCTCCGGCGTGTAGAAGGGCACGGAGTGGTGGCGGATGTACTGCGTCGAGTGGAAGAACCCGTCGGCCAGCACCCCGTAGAAGTCGCGCAGCGGCACCAGCCCGGCGGCGGGCAGATACCGGAACCCGGTCAGCGGCTCCAGCAGCCGTGAGACCTCTTCGAGCTGCGGGATCCGCTCCTTCGGCAGCCCCAGGCGCGCGGCGCCCTCCAGGTACTCGGCGGTGGCGTACTTGGCGTGCTTGACCGCCAGCTCCCTGGTGACCAGGGCCCAGACCTCGTGCTCCCGCGCCGTGTACTCGGCCGCCGGAATGGGCGTCCCCCGGCGGTGGTTGACGGCCAGCCCCGCGATCGCGTTCCGCCGCGCCCGGTAGACCTCGTCCGCGAACCCCGGGTGGGACGCGGCCAGCTCCACCACCACCGACCCGTCCTCCTGGGCCGAGACAGGGGCGAAGTACTGTGCTTCTTCGAACATGCTCCAAATGACAGCAATTCTGGCTTCGCTTGACAATAGCGACCAGTTTTGCTGGGCGATACGCTTGATTCCGCCTTCCGAAACCCACATCTTCTGCTCGAATCGCACAGTCCAGGGAGGGTCCGCCATGGACGACCTCGACGCCAGGTTGCTCGTGACCATGCGCGCCCATCCCCGCGTCGGCCTGACGGAGCTGGCCCGGCTCCTGGGGGTGGCGCGCGGGACCGTACAGGCCCGGGTGGAGAAGCTGACGGCGAGAGGCGTGATCGAGGACTTCGGCCCGACCGTGTCACCGGCCGGCGCCGGCCACCCCATCCTGGCGTTCGTGTGGCTGCAGATCGCCCAGGGGCGGCTGGCGGAGGCGGTCGAGGCGCTGCGCGCCGTACCGCAGATCCTGGAGGTGCACGGCACCAGCGGCCAGCACGACCTGCTGTGCCGGGTGGTCGCGCACACCACCGACCACCTGCAGGAGATCATCGCCAGCATCCTGGCGTCCCCGGCGGTGCAGCGCACGGACACGACCATCGCCCTGTCCACCCAGATCCCCTATCGCATCGAGCCCCTCCTCGAAAACCGCTAGGACCTCGCCGGCATCCAACCTGATGGAGGGGGTGCCATGAGGAAGTTCGTAGTGATCGCAGCCGTGGTGGCGGCCTGCGCGGCCCTGGTCCCCGCGTGGACCGCCGTCCGCGCGCCGGGCCAGCGGCCCCGCCCGGCCCCGGCTCCTGGCGAGGCTGCTGCCTACGCGTACCTGTGCGACAACGCTAACGATGAGGGGCCGCACGAAGAGTGCGCCCACTGGTTCGTGGTGACGTCCGGCGGGAGGACGTGGCAGCTCACGGACGCGGTGGAGCGGGGCCACGTGGACCTCACCGCGGACGGCCGCTACCTGGCCTACCAGCGGGCCGGCGACGGCCGCCTCGTGGTCCGCGACCTGGTGGGAGGAACGGTCCGTGCGATCCAGGAGGCCGCACCCGGGGTGGACGGGGACCGGCTCGCGTACCGTCCCGTGCTGCTGGGCAAGGGGCGCTGGCTGTACGTGGACTACGCGGCGGGCTGGGACGGCGTGGCCGAGCCTCCGAGCTTCGTCGCGGACGTGGCCACCGGCCGCACGGTGTGGCGGCTGCCCAGGGGCTCCTGGCTGGGCGGGCTGGACGACGACGGATCGAGGCTCATAGTCGAGGACGACAAGTCGTTCTCGGTCATGGACGCCTCCGGGACCACCACGAGGCCGCTGCCGGCCCGCCTCCGCGCCGTCGAGGCGACCGGCTCCCTGACCCCGGACGGGACGGGCCAGGCCGCGCAGGTCGTCTCCAGGAACTTCCCGGCGGGCGGCGCCGACCTCCGCCCGGCCCGGCTGGTCACCATCGACACCGGGACCGGAAAGGCACTCCATGACGTACGCCTTGCGCTTCCGCTGAAGGACAGGGCGAGCAGGTGCGACGTCAGCGGGTGGGCGGGCACGCGGGAGGTCCTGCTGAGATGCGGGACGGGCGAGCCGTTCCACGAAATCGTCTTCCGCGTGGACACCCGCACGGGGCACCACACCAAGGCGGGAGAGACGCGGCCGCCCAGGTCACACCTGTTCGAGCTGGTGTGGGCGGCGGATTAGCCCGCAAACGAGAAATGGCCCCACGCACCGGCGTGGGGCCATTTCTATAAAGATTGTCCGGCGGCGACCTACTCTCCCACACCCTCCCGAGTGCAGTACCATCGGCGCAGAGAAGCTTAACTTCCGGGTTCGGAATGTAACCGGGTGTTTCCTTCCCGCCATAACCGCCGTAACCCTACGAAACAGCCGCTTGCTGTCTCAGAATCACATAATGGACGCGAGCAACGACTCAGAAAGTCTGCTTTGTGGTCAAGTCCTCGGCCTATTAGTACCGGTCAGCTCCACACGTTACCGCGCTTCCACCTCCGGCCTATCAACCCGGTCGTCTACCGGGAGCCTTACCCCCTCACAGGGTGGGAGACCTCATCTCAAGGCAAGCTTCCCGCTTAGATGCTTTCAGCGGTTATCCCTCCCGAACGTAGCCAACCAGCCGTGCACCTGGCGGTACAACTGGCACACCAGAGGTTCGTCCGTCCCGGTCCTCTCGTACTAGGGACAGCCCCTTTCAAGTCTCCTGCGCGCGCAGCGGATAGGGACCGAACTGTCTCGCGACGTTCTAAACCCAGCTCGCGTACCGCTTTAATGGGCGAACAGCCCAACCCTTGGGACCTACTCCAGCCCCAGGATGCGACGAGCCGACATCGAGGTGCCAAACCATCCCGTCGATATGGACTCTTGGGGAAGATCAGCCTGTTATCCCCGGGGTACCTTTTAGCCGTTGAGCGACACCGCTTCCACACGCCGATGCCGGATCACTAGTCCCAGCTTTCGCTCCTGCTCGACCCGTCAGTCTCACAGTCAAGCTCCCTTGTGCACTTACACTCAACACCTGATTGCCAACCAGGCTGAGGGAACCTTTGGGCGCCTCCGTTACCCTTTGGGAGGCAACCGCCCCAGTTAAACTACCCACCAGACACTGTCCCCGATCCGGATCACGGACCAGAGTTAGACATCCAAAACGACCAGAGTGGTATTTCACCAATGACTCCACCCGAACTAGCGTCCGAGCTTCCCAGTCTCCCACCTATCCTACACAAGCCGTTCCAAACACCAATGTCAAGCTGTAGTGAAGGTCCCGGGGTCTTTCCGTCCTGCTGCGCGAAACGAGCATCTTTACTCGTACTGCAATTTCACCGGGTCTGCGGTTGAGACAGCGGGGAAGTCGTTACGCCATTCGTGCAGGTCGGAACTTACCCGACAAGGAATTTCGCTACCTTAGGATGGTTATAGTTACCACCGCCGTTTACCGGCGCTTAAGTTCTCACCTTCGCCAGCCGAAACTGACTAAGCGGTCCCCTTAACGTTCCGGCACCGGGCAGGCGTCAGTCCGTATACATCGTCTTACGACTTCGCACGGACCTGTGTTTTTAGTAAACAGTCGCTTCCCCCTGGCCACTGCGACCCCCACCAGCTCCGAGTGCAAAACCCATCACCAGCAGAGGTCCCCCTTCTCCCGAAGTTACGGGGGCAATTTGCCGAGTTCCTTAACCACAGTTCACCCGATCGCCTTAGTATTCTCTACCTGACCACCTGAGTCGGTTTAGGGTACGGGCCGCCACAACACTCGCTAGAGGCTTTTCTCGGCAGCATAGGATCATCCACTTCACCACAATCGGCTCGGCATCACATCTCAGGATATATGCGAGGCGGATTTGCCTACCTCACTCCCTACATGCTTACCCCAGGACAACCATCGCCTGGGCTGGACTACCTTCCTGCGTCACCCCATCGCTTACCTACTACCCGATCGGATCGAGCGTTCACTCTGACCCCAAGCCCGAAGGCCCGAGCGAGCTAAGGACTCTTAGCATCACGAGGTTCGATATGGGCGCGTTGAAGCGGGTACGGGAATATCAACCCGTTGTCCATCGACTACGCCTGTCGGCCTCGCCTTAGGTCCCGACTTACCCTGGGCGGATTAGCCTGCCCCAGGAACCCTTGGTCATCCGGCGCGAGGGTTTCTCACCCTCGATTCGCTACTCATGCCTGCATTCTCACTCGCACAGCCTCCACAACTAGATCACTCTGCTGCTTCACCGGCTGCACGACGCTCCCCTACCCACCAACAACTAACGCTGTCAGTGCCACGACTTCGGCGGTGTACTTGAGCCCCGCTACATTGTCGGCGCAGAATCACTTGACCAGTGAGCTATTACGCACTCTTTCAAGGGTGGCTGCTTCTAAGCCAACCTCCTGGTTGTCTCTGCGACTCCACATCCTTTCCCACTTAGCACACGCTTAGGGGCCTTAGTCGGTGATCTGGGCTGTTTCCCTCTCGACTACGAACCTTATCGCCCGCAGTCTCACTGCCACGCTCTCACTTACCGGCATTCGGAGTTTGGCTGACGTCAGTAACCTTGTCGGGCCCATCGGCCATCCAGTGCTCTACCTCCGGCAAGAAACACGCGACGCTGCACCTAAATGCATTTCGGGGAGAACCAGCTATCACGGAGTTTGATTGGCCTTTCACCCCTACACACAGATCATCCCCCAGGTTTTCAACCCTGGTGGGTTCGGTCCTCCACCCAGTCTTACCTGAGCTTCAACCTGCCCATGCGTAGATCACTCCGCTTCGGGTCTACAGCATGCGACTCAACGCCCTATTCAGACTCGCTTTCGCTACGGCTCCCCCACACGGGTTAACCTCGCCACACACCATAACTCGCAGGCTCATTCTTCAAAAGGCACGCAGTCACATCACACAGAAGCAAGCTTCTGTAAGCTCCTACGGCTTGTAGGCACACGGTTTCAGGTACTATTTCACGACCCCTCACCGGGGCACTTTTCACCTTTCCCTCACGGTACTCGTGCACTATCGGTCACCAGGGAGTATTTAGGCTTACCAGGTGGTCCTGGCAGATTCACACAGGATTTCTCGAGCCCCGTGCTACTTGGGATCCCCTCAAGGAGTCCATCCGATTTCGTCTACCCGGCTCTCACGGTCTACGGCGCCCCTTCCCAGAGGCTTCAACTATCAGAAGGATTTATCACTCCTCGAAGCAGCGGCAGCCACTCCAAGAGGGTCCCACGACCCCGGACATGCAACGCCTGCCGGCTATCACACACGCCCGGTTTAGCCTCATCCGCTTTCGCTCACCACTACTCACGGAATCACTCTTGTTTTCTCTTCCTACGGGTACTGAGATGTTTCACTTCCCCGCGTTACCACCAACCGCCCTATACATTCAGGCGGAGGCAACACCACATGACTGGTGCTAGGTTTCCCCATTCGGACATCCCCGGATCAACGTCTGGTTGGCGACTCCCCGAGGCTTAACGCAGCCTCCCACGTCCTTCATCGGCTCCTGATGCCAAGGCATCCACCGTGTGCCCTAAAAAACTTGGCCACAAAGATGCTCGCGTCCACTATGCAAATCTCAAACAACAAACAGCAACCGCATCCAAGCCCGGGAAACCCCGAACCCTTCAGCGGCCCTGTACTCCAGAAGAACCGAACACGCATGCCCGTTTCCTCAGGACCCAACAGTGTGTCCGACACCCCACGATCGCGGTACCAACGTTCCCACTCCCCGAAGGGCGGTACTAGCCAGCCGTTGACCCTGCTGTGCCGAGTAGCCAGTGCTCCACTAGTGAGCTGTCACCCCACCACACACTCGGTGGTGACGGGTGAAGATGCTCCTTAGAAAGGAGGTGATCCAGCCGCACCTTCCGGTACGGCTACCTTGTTACGACTTCGTCCCAATCGCCAGCCCCACCTTCGACCGCTCCCCCCACAAGTGGTTGGGCCACGGGCTTCGGGTGTTGCCGACTTTCGTGACGTGACGGGCGGTGTGTACAAGGCCCGGGAACGTATTCACCGCAGCATTGCTGATCTGCGATTACTAGCGACTCCGACTTCATGGGGTCGAGTTGCAGACCCCAATCCGAACTGAGACCGGCTTTTAGGGATTCGCTCCACCTCACGGTATCGCAACCCTCTGTACCGGCCATTGTAGCATGTTTGCAGCCCAAGACATAAGGGGCATGATGACTTGACGTCATCCCCACCTTCCTCCGAGTTGACCCCGGCAGTCCCCCATGAGTCCCCACCACCCCGAAGGGCGTGCTGGCAACATGGAGCAAGGGTTGCGCTCGTTGCGGGACTTAACCCAACATCTCACGACACGAGCTGACGACAGCCATGCACCACCTGTCACCCAGTCCGAAGAGGCGCCTGTCTCCAGGCGTTTCCGGGTGATGTCAAACCTTGGTAAGGTTCTTCGCGTTGCGTCGAATTAAGCAACATGCTCCGCCGCTTGTGCGGGCCCCCGTCAATTCCTTTGAGTTTTAGCCTTGCGGCCGTACTCCCCAGGCGGGGCGCTTAATGCGTTAGCTCCGGCACGGAGATCGTGGAAGATCCCCACACCTAGCGCCCAACGTTTACAGCGTGGACTACCAGGGTATCTAATCCTGTTCGCTCCCCACGCTTTCGCTCCTCAGCGTCAGGTAAGGCCCAGCAAGCCGCCTTCGCCACCGGTGTTCCTCCTGATATCTGCGCATTTCACCGCTACACCAGGAATTCCACTTGCCCCTACCTACCTCTAGCCGACCCGTATCCACCGCAGACCCGCAGTTAAGCTGCGGGCTTTCACGGCAGACGCGACCAGCCACCTACGAGCTCTTTACGCCCAATAATTCCGGACAACGCTTGCGCCCTACGTATTACCGCGGCTGCTGGCACGTAGTTAGCCGGCGCTTCTTCTGCAGGTACACGTCAACTTCGTCCCTGCTGAAAGAGGTTTACAACCCGAAGGCCGTCATCCCCCACGCGGCGTCGCTGCGTCAGGCTTCCGCCCATTGCGCAATATTCCCCACTGCTGCCTCCCGTAGGAGTCTGGGCCGTGTCTCAGTCCCAGTGTGGCCGGTCGCCCTCTCAGGCCGGCTACCCGTCGTCGCCTTGGTAGGCCACTACCCCACCAACAAGCTGATAGGCCGCGAGCCCATCCCCAACCGAAAAAACTTTCCACCACCACCCGATGCCGGGGGCGGTCGTATCCGGTATTAGACCCAGTTTCCCGGGCTTATCCCAGAGTCAGGGGCAGGTTGCTCACGTGTTACTCACCCGTTCGCCGCTCGAGTACCCCGAAGGGCCTTTCCGCTCGACTTGCATGTGTTAAGCACGCCGCCAGCGTTCGTCCTGAGCCAGGATCAAACTCTCCAAACAATGTCTCTTCGTCTGGATTGTGAATCCAAGCAATTTCCGTCAATCATGACGGGGATATGCATGTAAATCATGCACTGGCTTTTAACACACTGTTGAGTTCTCAAGAAACGGACGCGTACTTCCTCACTCAAGACCGTTCCGGTCTTTCGCTCGGAGGCGTTCATTTCGTTGTGTCTTTATTCTTTCAGCCGTTCAAGTCCCTGTCAAATTGACCCGACTCGCTCGACTTGCTGGAATTAAGACCTGCCCCGCTTCCGGGACAACCCCTCTAACTTACCAGGCGATCCGAACCGATGCGAATCCACCGGAGGACGACCCTGGAAGTAAGTGGGATTTGCCGGGCATCTCCGGGAGTCTCTGTGGACCCCCTCGGCCGCCCTGCGCGAAGCAACTCTAGCAGCCCGACGCACCCACTTCGCGCCACTCAGGTAATCGCGTGGTTCTTCCCTCACCACGCAACGCCCAAACCTCACCAAGGACACCCAGGTCGGCGCCCCGGCCGTCAAGCCGACGGCAAGTCGTCCGCAACCGGTGCCAGGTACGAAGTACCTACGAGCAGACTGCGCTCTCGGAGGTGCCCGCTATGACCCGCTCGGAGTTCGACGACATCCGTGCCTTCCTCGCCGACGAGGCGACCCATGCCGGAGACCTGCTGAGAATCGCCAGGACCCTGATCGACGACCTCGAACACGCCCGCATGCGCGAGGCCGTACTCCGTACCCACTACCTGCGTCTGCTCACGGCGGCGCGGGCGACGGTGGCGGCCGACATCGCCGGCGCCCCCGACCCCATGGCGTTCCTCAAGCACGAGCTGTCCGAGCGCGGCCAGATGCCGGAGGACGGCGAGGCCGTGCAGCGCATCCTGGCAGACGCCCGTACGGCGGCCCTGCTGCTCGCCTGCCTGGAGGAGTCCGTCCCCCAACGTCCGCGCGGATTGCGTTTGCGCCGGTGCGTCGGCATGACGCGGACCCTGCCGCATTAACCGCTGACCCGATGAGCACTCGGCCCATACCCGGCCTTGGCTGACCGACTGTAAGACTTCGCATATGTGGCAGCGCGGGATGAACTGGGCGGCAGTCGCACTAGTCGGGATATTTGGCCTGATGTGGGTCGGCGTCGTGATCTATGCCGATCAGGGCTCTTCCCTCTGGATGCGGGTCGTGCAGGTGGCCTTCGGGATCCTGCTCCTGGGCTGGGCCGTGCAGCGAGCGGTCGCGATGCTCGTCAAGCCGGCAGGCCACTGCTACTCGGAGGAAGCCGACGGCTGGAACCGGTAGCCCATCCCCGACTCGGTCAGCAGGTGCACCGGGCGGGCGGGATCCCGTTCGAGCTTACGCCGGAGCTGGGCCATGTACTGGCGCAGGTAGTGCGTCTCCTTGAGGTAGGAGTCTCCCCAGACCTCCCGCAGCAGCTGGCGCTGGCTGATCAGCTTGCCCGGGTTACGCAGCAGGATCTCCAGGAAGTGCCACTCCGTGGGCGTCAGCCGTACCCCTCCCGAGATCGTCTTGCTGGAGAGGTCGATCACGTGGTCGCCCAGCCGCACCGTGGCGGCCTCCTCCTCGTGCTGGCCCGTGCGGCGGGTCACCGCGCGGACGCGGGCGAGCAGCTCGTCGATGCTGAACGGCTTCGTCACGTAGTCGTCGGCGCCCGCGTCGAGCGCGTCCACCTTGTCGGTGCTGTCCGCGCGCCCGGAGAGGACGATGATCGGTACGGCGGTCCAGCCGCGCAGGCCCTCGATGACCTCCACGCCGTCCAGATCGGGCAGTCCGAGATCGAGGATGACCAGGTCGGGATGCCATTCGGCGGCCTGGCGCAGCGCCGAGCCGCCGTCGGGCGCGACCGCCACCTCGTACTGCCGGGCGGCCAGGTTGACGCGCAGCGCACGCAGGATCTGCGGCTCGTCGTCCACCACCAGCACGCGGGTCACGGGTGTCTCCGCAGCGAGACGGTCATGGTCAGGCCCCCTCCGGGCGTGTCCTCCAGCACGAGCGTGCCGCCCATCGCCTCGGTGAGGCCGCGCGAGAGCGCCAGGCCGAGCCCCACACCCGTGTGGTTGCCGCGGTCGCCGAGCCGCTGGAACGGCATGAACACCCTTTCATGCGCTTCCGGCGGAATGCCGGGGCCCCGGTCGATGATGCGGATCTCCACGTTGTCGCCGTGCCAGCTGGCGTTGACGAGCACGGGCTCGCCGTCGGGGCTGTAGCGGACGGCGTTCGACATGAGGTTGACCAGCACGCGCTCCAGCAGGGCGGGGTCGGCCATGATCTCGGGGACGATGGGCGGCAGGTCGCTGCGGATCTGATCGCGTAGCGGTCCGAGGTCGTCGATGGCGTGCGGCAGCACGTCCTCGATCGCGACGGGCTCCAGGTTCACGCCGAGCACCCCGGCCTGGAGGCGGCTCATGTCGAGGAGGTTCGCGACGAGCCGGTCCAGCTTGATCAGCGACTCGTCGGCGGTGGCCAGCAGCTCGCCGCGGTCCTCCTCCGACCAGGTCACGTCGGTGCTGCGCAGGCTCTCGACCGCCGCCTTGGCCGAGGCGAGCGGCGTACGCAGGTCGTGGCTGACGGCGGCCAGCAGAGCGGTGCGCATCCTGTCGGCCGCGGCCAGCGGCTCGGCCTGCTCGGCCGCCTCGCGCAGCCGCTGCTCGCGCAGGGCGACCGCCGTCTCCGCCGCGAACGCCTCCAGCACCCGCCGGTCGCTCGCGTCCAGCAGCCGCCCCCGGGCGGCGAGCACGAGCCGTTCGTCGATCATGACGTCGGTGTCGGCCGTGCCCGGGCTCGTGCACGGCACGCCGCCCGAGGTGGCGACGATGTGCCAGTCGTCCGCACGCTCCAGCAGCGTCACCGAGCTGAACCCGAACGTCTCCCGCGTCCTGGCCAGCAGCGACGGCAGCGCCGCCTCGCCCCTCAGCACGTGACCCGCCAGCGTGGACAGCACCTCGGCGTCCGCCCGCGAGCGCGCCGCTTCCCTGCTGCGCCTGGCCGCCAGGTCGACGACCGTGCTGACCATGACCGCCACCAGCACGAAGGTGGTCAGCGCGAGCACGTTCTGCGGCTCGGCGATCGTCAGCGTGTGCAGCGGCGGCGTGAAGAACCAGTTGAGCAGCCCGAACCCGAGCACCGCCGCCGTCAACGCCGGCCACATGCCGCCCACCAGGGCCACCCCGACGACCAGCAGCAGGAAGAGCGGGATCTCGCTGGGCAGCGAGAGGCCCAGCGGCAGGAGCGCGGCCGTGAGCAGCGGCGATCCGAGCAGCGCCAGCGCCCAGCCGGACAGCCGCCGCCTGCGGGTCAGCGCGGCGCTCGACCGCGTCCGCCCGCGGCCCGTCCTGGTCTCCTCGTGCGTCACCAGGTGCACGTCGATCGGCCCGGACAGCGCCGTCGTCGTCACGCCCACGCCACGCGCGACGATCTGCGCCAGCCGTCCCCTTCGCGACGCACCCAGCACGAGCTGGGTGGCGTTCACGCCACGGGCGAACTCCAGCAGCGCGTGCGGGATGTCGTCGCCGACCACCTGGTGGTAGGACCCGCCGAGGGCCTCGACAAGGGCCCGCTGGTGCAGCAGGTTCGCGGGGTCGCCGGCGGTGGTGAGGCCGTCGGCGCTCGTGACGTGCACGGCCAGCAGATCGGCCCCCTTGCTCCTGGCCGCGATGCGCGCTGCCCGGCGGATGAGCGTGTCCCCTTCCGGGCCTCCGGTGAGGGCGACGACCACGCGCTCGCGGGCCTCCCAGGTGCCCGCTATGGCATGGTCGGCGCGGTATTGGTCGAGTTGCTCGTCCACCTTGTCCGCCAGCCAGATCAGGGCGAGCTCCCGCAAGGCGGTCAGGTTGCCGACACGGAAGTAGTTGGCCAGCGCGGCGTCGACGCGATCGGGCGGGTAGACGTTCCCGTGCGCCATCCGCCGGCGCAGCGCCTCGGGTGACATGTCGACGAGCTCGATCTGGTCGGCCCGCCGCACCACCTCGTCGGGCACGGTCTCCCGCTGCGACACGCCGGTGATCTGCTCGACCACGTCGTTCAGGGACTCGAGGTGCTGGATGTTGAGGGTGGAGACGACGTCGATGCCGGCGTCGAGCACTTCGTCGATGTCCTGCCAGCGCTTGACGTTGCGGGAGCCGGGGACGTTCGTGTGGGCTAGCTCGTCGATCAGCGCCACGGTGGGGGCGCGGGCGATGACGGCATCGACGTCCAGCTCGGTGAACGTCGCGCCGCGGTAGGTGATCGTCCGCCTCGGCAGGACCTCAAGCCCGTCGAGCAGGTGGGCCGTCCTGGCGCGGCCGTGGGTCTCGACGAACCCCACGACCACGTCCTTGCCACGTTCGCGGGCGCGGTGCGCCTCGCTCAGCATGTCGTACGTCTTGCCCACGCCGGGCGCCGCACCCAGATGAACGCGCAGCCTCCCGCGGGACGTACTCCCCATTCCTCCAGGTTACGGCTGGTACGGCGGCGCGACCCCCCAACCCCAGTGGGGCACGGGGGCCTCGAGCGGAGGCGTGGCGTCCGGCTGGGAGTTGTGCCTGGCCAGCCGGGTGCCCCATTCGACGTAGCCGGCGAACGCCGCCCTGAACTCGGGGTCGTCAGGGAGCCCCACCTCGTCGGCGGCGTCCATGAGGAGATTCACCCACCTGCGGCGCTGGGGCTCGGTGATGGCCTTGCCGAGGTGGTGGCGGAGCATGTTCGGGTAGCCGCCGCGCTCCTGGGTGTACCGGTCGGGGCCGCCGAAGACCTCGCTGAGCCACATCGCCACGTATTTGGGGTGGTCGGGGTCCATGTGCGCGAACAGCGGGCCGATCAGGTCGTCCTTGACGACCGTGCGGTAGAAGGCTTCGGTCAGCCGCTCGAACGCCTCGGTGCCGCCGGCCCAGTCGTACAGCGTGGGTACTGGTTCTTCAGTCATGTAATGATGTAATCAGTCGCTGGCCAGGGGCGGCAAGATCCGGAAACGACAGAGTCCCTGGCCTCCGGATCTCTCCGGTGACCAGGGACTCTGGGTTTTGTAGCGGGGACAGGATTTGAACCTGCGACCTCTGGGTTATGAGCCCAGCGAGCTACCGAACTGCTCCACCCCGCGTCGGTGTGTATGAGATAACTATACAGGGCCCGCGACAGTGCTTTGACCACACCGGCCGGGACCACCCGCCGTCAACGGTGATGGCCCCTCGCGGACGTCGGCGGCACAGCTCACGCACCCGCCCGCCCGCGACCGTCCGCTGGCGGGACCATCGCCCGGGATAGCAAAAGCCCGGACTCCGTGGAAGGAATCCGGGCTTCTGGATTGGTAGCGGGGGCAGGATTTGAACCTGCGACCTCTGGGTTATGAGCCCAGCGAGCTACCGAACTGCTCCACCCCGCGTCGCCTTGTTGCTTTTCAAGCGTAGTGGGCGGCGAGGGGTGGACGCAAACTGATTGAGCTAGGACGTGCCCGCCGCTTGCGATCCCGTAGGCGATGGCGAGCCGGAAGGCGTGACCGAGGGCGAGACCGATGGGGTCGCCGACGGCGTGGCGGACGGGGTGGCCGAGGGGGTCGCCGAGGGCTTGGGCTGCTGGGCGTTGGCCCCCTCCAGCGCCTTCAGCGCCTCCTCCAGCCTCTTCTGCGCCTCGCCATAGGCGTCCCAGTTGGGCGGACTGGACTGCAGGGCCTTCTGCGCGTCCTCGTACGCCTTCTTGGCGTTGGCGATCGCCGAGTTGATCGCCGTGTTGGCCTGGTTGGGGACGTTCTGCTCCGTGGGGGTGTTCGGCTGCTGTTGCTGGCCGCCGAAGACCTCCGCGAGCGCCTTCTCCAGGTCAGGCCCGACGCCGATCTTGTTGCCGTACGACACCAGGACCCGCTGCAGGATCGGGTACGGCTCCTGGCCCCCACCCGCGGCCACCTGGACGTATACGGGCTCGACGTAGAGCAGGCCGCCCGCGTACGGCAGCGTCAGCAGGTTGCCGTACCGCAGCGACGAGCTACCCACGCCCATGACGTTGAGCTGACCGGCCAGGCGGCTCTGGAAGGCGTTCTGCACCTGCCCTGGGCCCGGGATGGGCGTGTTGGACGGCATGCGCAGGATGCGCAGCCGGCCGTAGCCGGAGCCGGCCGACGAGTCGACCGCCATGAACGCCGACAGGTTGGCGCTCCCCTGCCGCGGCACGAACGTCGTCGTCAGCGAGAACGTCGGCGTGCCGCCCGGCATCGTGGTGGTCAGGTAGTAGGGCGGCTGCTTGATGTTCTTGTCGTTCTGCGTGGGGTCGCCCGGGACGTTCCAGAAGTCCTGGCCGTTGTAGAAGGCGGCCGGGTTGGTGATGTGGTAGCGCGACAGCGTGTAGCGCTGCACCTTGAACAGGTCTTCGGGGTAGCGGACGTGGTTGCGCAGGTCGGCGCTCATCTCCGAGGCCGGGCGGATGACCCCCGGGAACGCCTTGCTCCAGGTCTTGAGCAGCGGGTCGTTGGTGTCCCAGCCGTAGAGCGTGACCGTGCCGTCGTAGGCGTCGACCGTGGCCTTGACGGAGTTGCGGATGTAGTTGATCTTGTCGCTCGGCTGCTGGGCGATCACGCGGCGGTCGGTGGACGCGTCGCGCGTCATGTCGCCGAGGCTCTCGCTCTGCGAGTACGGGTAGTCGTTGGACGTCGTGTAGCCGTCGAGGATCCAGGTGATGCGCCCGTCGACGATCGCCGGGTAGGGGTTGCCGTCGAGCGTGAGGAAGGGCGCGACCTTCTGGACCCGGTCGCGCGGGTTGCGCACGTACAGGATCTGGGAGCCGCTGTTGATGTCGCCCGACAGCAGGATGTTCGCCTCGCCGTACTTGGCGGCGTAGACGAGCCTGTTGAGGAACGAGCCGACGCGGACGCCGCCCTTGCCGTCGTAGATGTTGTCCGCCTGGCCCGTGCCGCCCGTCTGCGGGTAGTCGAGCTCCTTCGTCTTCGGGTTGCCGCCCGCGATGATGTACTCCTCGGCGGCCGGCTCCTCGCCGAAGTAGATGCGCGACTGGCGCAGCCCGGTGGTGGTCGCCAGGGGGCCGGTGACCGGCATGTCCTTGGCGTCGTAGTTGGGCAGGCCGCCGCCGTCGACCTGGTTGCCCGGCGCGGCGACGAAGCCGTAGCCGTGGGTGTAGACCAGGGCCCGGTTGATCCAGTTGTTCTGGCCCTCGGGCGGGCCGGTCATCTCCCGCACGCCGACGACGTGGTCGACCAGCTTGCCGGTGCTGTCGGGGTAGCGGTCGACGTCGAGCGTGTCGCCGAAGTTGTAGAAACCGCGGATGCGCTGCGTCTGCTCGTACGTCGAGGACAGCAGCGCCGGGTCGAGCAGCCGCACGCCGGAGACGGAGGCGTCGCCTTCCTTCTGGACCTTGGACGGGTCGGACTCGGCGTTGTAGTTTTCGACCTCGGTCTTGTCGATGTTGTACGCCTCGCGCGTGGCGTTGATGTTGCGCTGGATGTAGGCCGTCTCCTTGCCCTGCTGGTTGGGCTTGACCTGGAACTGCTCGACCAGCGCCGGGTAGACGCCGCCGATCAGGATGGCCGAGAGCACGAGCAGGCCGGCCGAGACGCCGGGGAGCATGCCGCCGGGCCGGAAGATGCCGGCGAAGAACAGGGCGGCGCAGATCAGCGCGATGATCGCGAGGATGGTCTTGGCCGGCAGGACGGCGTTGACGTCGGTGTAGGAGGCGCCGTGGACGAACCCGCGGTCGGAGAAGACCAGGCCGTAGCGGTCGTAGAAGTAGGCGACGGCCTTCAGCAGGACGAAGACGCCGAGCAGCACCGAAAGGTGGATGCGGGCCGCCCTGGAGGCGTGCACGCCCGGGGACTGCAGCCGGAACCCGCCGTACAGGTAGTGCGTGATCGCCGCCAGCACGATCGAGATGATCACGGCGGTGAACAGGAAGTTCAGCACCATCCGGATGAACGGGTAGTCGAACATGTAGAACGAGATGTCCACCTTGAACAGCTCGTCCTGCTTGCCGAACGACTCGCCGTTGATGAACTTCAGCCACGTCTCCCACTGGCCGGCGAACGAGGAGCCGGAGAAGAGGGCGAGCAGGCCCATGCCGACGATGAAGATCAGCTTGCGGTGGGGGTCGAGCGCCATGCGGTAGCGGTCGGCGCCGCTGCCCCCGCCGAACATCGCCGGCCCGAACATCGGCCGCGTCCGGAAGGCCAGCAGCATGTTGCCGCCCACGATGCCGACCATCAGCAGCGCCCCGACCAGGAACAGCACGATCTCGGTCAGCAGGACGCCGGAGAAGATGGACGTGTAGTTGGCCGCGTCAAACCATAGATAGTCGGTGTAAATACCGGAAAATAGGAAAAAGAGCGCCACGATCGCCACCAGAGCGATCGCCACAGGCAGAAGCAGTCTCGGACGGCGGGGCAAGCGCATCGCCCTACCGGCTCCTGGGGTCCGGAAGCTCAAGGCCAACCCCTCGTCGTGATGAAGAAACGGTCCGTGTCTGGCAACTTACACCGCTGTGCCAGCCCTACGGCTAACGCACGGCGAGCTCCAGAAGTTTCATCCGGCCTCGCACGCGGGCACGTTTCCCTTGCCCGTGCGCAGCGCGTCGAGCGCCAGCACCGCGTCATGCAGCGTGTCGGCCCTGACCAGCCGGAGCCCGTCGGGCACGGCTTGCATGGCCTCGGCGCAGTTGTCGGCGGGCGTCAGGAAGACCGTCGCGCCGGAGTCTTTCGCGCCCACCATCTTCTGGGCGATGCCCCCGATCGCGCCGACCTCGCCCGTCGGCTGGATCGTGCCGGTGCCGGCGATCCGCTTGCCGCCGGTGATCTCACCGGGCGTCAGCTTGTCGACTATGCCGAGCGAGAACATCAGCCCCGCGCTCGGCCCGCCGACGTCGCCGACGTTGATGTCGACGTCGAACGGGAACTTGTACTTGGCCTGCATGACCACGCCCACGAGGGTCTGCCCCTTGGGCCCGGCCACGGTGGGCACGGTGACGTCGAGCTTCTGGCCTCCCCTGGTGACGGAGAAGGTCACGTTGTCGCCCGGCTTGTGCGCCTTGACCGCGTCGCCCACCACGTCGACGTCCTTCGCGGGCTTGCCGTCCACCGAGTTGATCTCGTCGCCCTTCAGCAGCTTGCCGTCGGCGGGCCGGCCCTTCTCCGTGGAGACCACGGTCACGACCATGCTGAAGGGGATCTTGAGCTCGCTGAGGGCGGCGGCCCTGGCGGAGTCCTGGGAGTTGGTCATCTCGACCGTGTTCTCCTCCTCGACCTCCTTGGGGTCGCGGTTGGGAGCGAAGATGGTCTCCTGCGGGACCACCGCCACGGTCGGGTCGATCCAGCCGCGCAACGCCGTCAGCAGGTCGATCTGGGCGGCCGGGCCGCCTTGGTAGGCCACCGTGACCAGGCTCAGCGCGCCGCTGGTCGGGTAGGTCTCCCGCCCCTTGATCGAGATCACGGGCTTCTTGTCGACCTCGCCGATCGTGTTCTCGGTCGGGCCGGGGCTCAGCACGACGTACGGGACCGGACTGAACGCGCCCACCACGCCGAGCGCGAGCACCAGGAATCCCGCGAGCAGAAGGGTCAGGGCGCGTCGTGACATGTCGATGAGCTTATTCGCCGGCGCCGACCCATTCGGTCTCACCGTCGGCGAACACCTGGTGTTTCCAGATGGGGACGTTCGCCTTCAGGTCGTCGATCAGCCGTCGCGAAGCCTTGAACGCCTCGTCCCTGTGGGGTGCGGCCACCGCGACGATGACGGCCGCCTCGCCCAGCTCCAGGTCGCCCACGCGGTGGACGGCGGCCAGCGCCGTCACGGGGAAGTCGGCGGCCACCTTCTCGGCGACCTGCCGCAGCTCGGCCTCCGCCGAAGGGTGGGCCGAGTAGGAGAGCCTGGTCACCGGCTTTCCGTGGTCCTGCTCGCGCACGGTGCCCACGAAGACGGCGGTGCCACCGGCGGCATGGTCGCTCACTGCGGCCAGCACCTCGTCGGTGGAGAGCGGGGTATCACGAATGCCGAGCAACCGGATGACGTCCACGCAAAGAGCCTACCAACAAGAAATCCGCCCGCCGGACTGCCGAAACGCCGTCGTACCTGGTCAACGCCGGGTTGGCGGCGGATTTCTCAGCCGCGCCGCTTCTTGCGCACCTGGCGGACGATCGCGGCGGTGCCGATGACGGCCACGGTGGCGCCGGCCGCGGTGAGCGTGGCCTCCTTGACGGGCAGGCGCCGGCCGACCACGGTCGTCCTGTTCTCGCGCAGCTCAAGGAGCTGCGCGAACGCGGCCTCGTTCGTCCACGAGGGCTTCCAGCCCGCCTCGCGCAGCGCCGTGCAGTCGACGACCCACGGGTAGACGACGTAGTGCAGGTCGGTCGCCGGGGCCGGGGTGATGCCGAGCCGGTGGAGGCGCTGGGCCGTGCTGAACGTCAGCCCCGCGGGCAACTCGAACCTGCGGATGCTCGACAGCTCCTCGACCTGCTCCTGATCCATCCATCCGTCGGAGCCGACGGCGACCACGCCCGTGACGGCGCCGCGGGCGGCCAGCTCCAGCGCCGAGACCAGGTCGTCGATGTGGCAGAACTGCCAGCGCGGGTTGCAGCCCTTGACCGTCAGCAGTCTCGGCGACTCGAAGTGACGGGTGATGACGGTGTCCACTCCCGGGCCGACGACCGCGGCCGGGCGCAGCACGGTGACCTCCAGGCCGGGGTGGCTGCGCAGCGATCGGCGTACCAGGGACTCGATCTCCAGGTAGTCGCCCACGACGCCGGTGTCGGGCTCGGCCGCCACCGGGGCGTCCTCGGGCAGGGGCACCTCGTTGTCGGGCGCGGCGCCGTACACCATCGCGCTCGTGACCAGCACCACCCGCCGCACGCGCGCCGCCGCGCAGGCCGTCAGCACCGTCTGGGCGGCCCGCAGATTGTACGCGCGCCGCTCGGACGGGTCGGAGTCGACGGCGTAGTCACCGGCCAGATGGACCAGGACGTCGATGTCGGAGATCCGGTTCGCCAAGAGCGGATCCCGTACGTCGATCACTCTCCACGTGGCTTCCCGAACATCGCCGCGCTCTTCGTCAATGGCCACCACCCTGCGGAAATCCGCGGAGGATACGAGCCTCGCGAGCAGCTCTCGGCCTATGCCGGAGGCCGCTCCGGTGACGGCCACTACGGGTTGGCTCGGGCGTTTCGAGGTAGGCACCAGGTCCTCACTTTGCACTGATCCGCCGTAGGACGACTAACGTGGCGGATGTGGACTCCTCCATCCTGCACGAGGTAGAGCGGTGACTGACCTGCCAGGTCGCGAAAACGACCCTAACGAGAACCCGTTCGCCATGTTCGGCAACCCTGAGCAGATGGCTCAGGCGATGCGCCAGTTCGCCGACATGCTGTCGGCGCCTCAGGGCTCAGGCCCTGTCAACTGGGACATGGCGAAGAACATCGCCCGGCACGCCGTGGTCGCCCAGGGCGATCCGAGCGTCATGGAAGGCGAGCGCCGTCAGATCGTCGACGCGCTGAGCCTGGCCGACCTGTGGCTGAACGAGGCGACGACACTGCCGAGCGGCGTGTCCAACCCGCAGGCCTGGAGCCGGTCCGAGTGGATCGAGAACACCGTCCCGGTCTGGCGCAAGCTCTGCGAGCCGATCGCGGAGCGGATGGTCGAGACCATGGGCGGCGCGCTCGGCGGATCCGGGCTGCCTCCCGAGGCCCAGCAGATGGCCGGCCCGCTGCTCGGCATGCTCAAGCAGATGGGCGGCATGATGGTCGGCCAGCAGATCGGGCAGGCGCTCAGCTCGCTGGCCGGCGAGGTGGTCGGCACCACCGACATCGGCCTGCCGCTGTCCGACACGGCCGCGTTGCTGCCCGGGGGCATCGCCTCGTTCAGCGAGGGCCTGGAGATCCCGGCCGACGAGATCCGGCTCTATCTGGCGCTGCGCGAGGCCGCGCACCACCGGCTGTTCCAGCACGTCCCGTGGCTGCGCTCCCACCTGCTGGGCGCGGTCGAGGAGTACGCCAAGGGCATCACGGTCGACACCTCGGCGCTCGAGGAGCAGATCCGCGGCCTCGACATCAACAATCCCCAGGCGATCCAGGAGGCGCTGAGCGGGGGCAACCTGCTCAAGCCCGAGGAGACCGAGCGGCAGAAGGCCGCCCTGGCACGGCTGGAGACGATGCTCGCCCTGGTCGAGGGGTGGGTGGCGACCGTGGTCGACCAGGCTGCCGAGGGCAAGCTGCCCTCCGCCGTGGCGCTGGCGGAGACCGTACGCCGGCGGCGCGCGACCGGTGGGCCCGCGGAGCTGACGTTCGGCACGCTGGTGGGGCTGGAGCTGCGGCCCCGGCGGCTGCGTGAGGCGGCGACGCTGTGGCGCGCGCTGGAGAGCGAGCGCGGGCTCGAGGGGCGCGACGCGCTGTGGGGCCACCCCGATCTCATGCCGACGGCCGACGACCTCGACGATCCCGACGCGTTCGTACGCGGCGAGACGGCCTGGGACATCTCCCAGCTGGAGGCCAAGCCGGACGACGAGGGCGACAAGGGCGACGAGAGTTGAGCCTGCACGGCGACGCGGTGGCGGTGCTGTCCGCGTGGAGCGCGCCCACGCCCGAGGAAGAGTCGTTGCGCCTGGAGTTCCTGGAGCATTTGCGTGCGCATGACGATGCGATGCTGCGGGGATGCGTACCGGGGCATCTGACGGCCACGACGGCAGTGCTGTCGCACGACGGCACGCAGGTGCTGCTCACGCTGCATCCGAAGGCCAAGAAGTGGCTGCCCATGGGTGGCCACTGCGAGATTTCCGACATGTCGCTCGCGGAGGTTGCTCTGCGGGAAGCATGGGAGGAGTCGGGAATTTCCGGGCTTGAGCTGCTGCCTGGGCCGCTCGCGGTCGACAGGCACGAGGTGTGGTGCCATCCCCCGCGCAGCTGGCATCTCGACGTCGAGTACGCGGCCGTCGCCCCGCCCGGCGCCGAGGCCGTGATCAGCGAGGAGTCGCTCGACCTGCGCTGGTTCCCCGTGGACGCGATCCCCGAGCTGTCCGACGAGGCGACGCGGCGGTTGGCCGCACGCGGACAGGCGGCGCTTAGCTCGGGCTCACGCGCGTTTGGCTAGAGTCTTTTGCGTCGTTCCAAATAGGGGGCTGCGTGGAGACTTCTGCCGTCGGCGGCACGATCGTGACACCCGGGCGCAAGCGCCGGAAGTTTCCCGCAACGGCCCTGACCTGGCTGGCCGTGACCCCGTTCGCGGCGTGGGCCGTGGTGCGGGTGGCCGGTCTGGAGCGGGGGTCGCTGCCCACGCAGATCATGACCGCCACCCCGTACGCGGCGGCCGGCTCGCTGGTCCCGCTCCTGATCGCCGCGGTCGGGCGTAAGCGGGCGGCGACCGCCGTCGCGCTGCTGGCCACGACCGCACTGGGCTTCAGCGTGCTGCCCCGGGCGCTCGGCAGGTCGGAGGCCGCCGCGGGCAGGCCGCTGAAGGTCATGACGATCAACATGCTGTTCGGCCGGGCCGACACGGCGACGATCATGAAGCTGGTGCACGAGTTCCAGCCCGACGTGCTGAGCACGCAGGAGCTGACCCCCGGGGCGGTCGCCGACCTCGACGAGGCCGGGCTCAAGGAGCTGATGCCGTACCGCGTGCTGCAGGACGAGTGGAGCGCCGGCGGGAGCGGGCTCTACTCCAGGCATCCGGTGGAGCCGCTGTGGGACCTGATGCCCCCGGTCGGGCACCAGATGCCCGCCGCGCTGATCTCGCTGCCCGGTGGGAAGCCGGTCGAGTTCATCGACGCGCATCCGTTCCCGCCGCTCGGACCCCAGGTCGTCGAGTGGAACGAGGCCATGGCGGCCTTTCCCTCCGCCTCCCCCGACCGGATCCGGATCATCGCGGGTGACTTCAACGCCTCGCTCGACCACGCCGCCCTGCGCGGGCTGCTGGCCCGCGGCTACAAGGACGCGGCCGACACCGTGGGGGCCGGGCTGATACCCACGTGGCCGGCGAACAAGCGGGTGCCGCCGATCATCACGATCGACCACGTGCTGGTGGACGAGCGGGTGGGCGTGAAGGAGGTCAGCGTGCGCGACGTGCCGAAGACCGACCACCGGGCGGTGCTGGCCGAGCTCACCGTGCCCTGATCAGCGCTCTGGTGCTCTCCCAGCCTTCCAGTCCGGGGTCGAGGCGTTCGACGTCTTCGGGGGTGCGCAGGCGGTGCCAGCCCGGGGTGGTGGCGACCCTGCGGGGGCCCGGGGCCTGGGCGCGCAGGGTGGTCACGATCCGCTCGTCGTCGAGGTCGGGGTCCGCCCAGGTGGGTGGGGGGAGCGCGCAGGCCATGGCCACGGCGCCGCCGTTCTCCGCCGGGCAGACGGTGATCTCGGCCCTGCCGAGCTCCCTGAACAGCTTGCCGACGAGGAGGGGCGGCAGGTCGGGCGCGTCCGCGCTGATCACAGCGACCTGGTCGGCCTTGAGGCGCTTCAGGATGATTTTTAGCGGTTCATCGTCTTTTATCGTGATTACTTCGGTGCCCGGCCAGACGATCTCCTCCAGCTCGGGAACGCTGGTGATCAGGACCGGGGTGACGAGCTCCAGCCCCGCGACCATCTCGTAGGTGTCCTCCGCCACTGCTTCGAGAAACTGTGCGGGATCCACGCCCGGGGGCGCCGCCTGTGCCATGCGCTGTCGTATCAGGACCGCGGCGATGCGCGTCAACACTCCTCCGGTGCCGTCTGGGCCGCGGCCGAGAATCCCTCCAGAAACCCGCGCGCGCGTTCGGCCTTGGGATACTGTTCTACCAGCGCCCAGAACTTGGTCCCGTGACTGGGCACCAGCAGATGCACCAGCTCGTGGATGATCACGTAGTTGATGACCCATTCAGGCAGGCCCTTGAGCCTGGTCGAGATCCTGATCGTGCCGTTCTCGGGAGTGCACGAGCCCCAGCGGTGCTGCTGGTTGTCGACCCAGCGCACGCTCGCCGGCTCCGCCTTGCCGTCGAGGAACTTGGCCGACAGTTCTCTGGCTCGCTCGAGCAGCGCCTCGTCGGTGGGCCTTCGTCGGCGTTCCTTCGCAGCCAGCCGATCCAGCATCCGGCTCACCCATTCATCTGCGTCTTCGCCACTCAGCCAGGCGGGCAGGAGCACGATCGTCTTGTCGCCGTCGCGGTAGGCGGAGACCGTACGCCGGCGACGAGAACTGCGACGAACCTCGACTGTCTCGGGGGGCACATATGCACGGTAGCCGACCCTGGCGAAATTCCACAGAGGGTGGACGTTGTTTCTGCTGGTCAGATGATTAAGAGCCGGTGAATTTGGGCACGCGGCGTTTCCCGATGGAGGGTGAGCGCCTGATCATGGGGGTGGAGGTCGTGGTCAGGGGGCGGACGGAAGATTCCCACCTCAGCACGGCCTCCAAGCCTTGATGGCGTTGGTTCTGGGGTAGTTTGCGGGGTCTTGTGGGGGATGGGAGCGTTCTAAATGATCTTCATTCCGGTCTCCCAAGCTTCCGACATTCGGTCATTTTTCGGGAAAGTTTGATTTACCAGACCTTTATCTACGGATCTTCCGCTGGGCCCTCCTTGACCACGCTCCGGTGGGACCCATGGGACCCCCGAGGCCACTCTTTCGTGCCCCAAGGTCACTCCCTCACCCCAACCACCTGCGCGGCACCATCCGGCGGTCGCTGCCCGAGCCCACCGTCCCGCCCCCTCCAAACGGCTCCCCCACAACCGCCCAGCCCATCCTTGGGCGGCCCTCCTGGGGCGGCCCTCCTTGGATGGGCTTCCTTGGATGGCCTTGCCCTTCATCAGCCGGATATGCGTACCCATCAGTGCTCTGACCTGCTTGCCTCCACAGGCCCCCTTCGAGACCCGTAGTTATCCACAGCCACCGCCGAACCCACTCGGGATCTTGCTCGGGCATGGAACCCTTCCCGCCATGAGGCCACGTGTGAAGCCCGCCCTCCGGCGCATCATCCGCGACAAGCACACTCTCCAGTACGGCGCGCACCCCCTCCGGGCCGTCATGTTGAGCGGCCTGACCGAAGCCGTCCGACAGTGGATAGAGGGCCTCGACGGCACCCGTGACCTGGAGTGCGTCCTGAAGGAAGCGGCCGCCGCCGGCCTGGACGAGATCCACGCCCGATCCCTGCTGGATGAGCTCGCCGCCCAAGGCGCTCTCCACGACGCCGCCACCAGCCCCGCACCGATCGCCGACCTCTCCTTGGCCGAACGGGACCGCCTGCGACCAGACCTCGACGCCCTCGACCTCGCCTCGACCGCCCCCGACGGCGCGATCGGCCTCATCGCCCGCCGCCGGGAGCGCCGGGTGCGCGTCTACGGGGCGGGCCGAGTGGGCGCCCAGGTGGTCGCCCTGCTCGCCGCCTCCGGAGTCGGCAACATCCGCATCCTCGACCCAGCCACGGCACGCCCGTGCGACATCACTCCTGGCGGCCTGACCTGGACGGAGGTGGGCCTCCCCCGTGAGGTCGGCGCCGCGACGATCGCCAGCCGCCTCACCTCAGGCGGCCACACCTCCACAGCGCAACGCAACCCGACCACCACGACGGGACGCAACCCCGCCGCCACCGCACCTCCCGTTCCCGTGCACACCACCCGAGCCACGCCAGGCAACCGCATCCCCCAAACCGAGAAAGACAACCCCATCGCACGCGCTCGTGAGGGCGCCCGCGCCGCTCCACCCCTGGAGGGGACGCAGCCCACCAGCTCAGCACCCTCCATTGGAACCATGGAAAGCGGGCAGCCCGCCGGCCCAGCAGCTTCCACCCGAACTACACAAAGCGGGCAGCCCACCAGGTCAGCGCCCTCCGCTCGGATCACGAAAGGCGAGCAGCCCACCAGCTCGGCACCTTCCACCCGAACCACACAAAGCGGGCGACCCGCCAGCTCAGCACCTTCCACCCGAACCACACAAAGCGGGCGACCCGCCAGCTCAGCACCCTCCGCTCGGACCACGAAAGGCGAGCAGCCCACCGGCTCGGCACCTTCCACCGGAACCACACAAAGCGGGCGACCCGCCAGCTCAGCACCCTCCGCTCGGGCCACGAAAGGCGCGAAGCCAGCCGGCTCGGCACGGACTGCAGCAGTCCCCGCGCAGGACGGGAGCCGTTGGGGTGGCCTGGAGGACGAGGCCGACGAGAGCGCGCGGCGGCGGCCGTCCGTCAACGCGATGGCCGGAGGCTCGTACCTCGGGGATCAGTCGGATCGCCCCGACCTCGTCATACTCACGCCCGTCGCCCCCCTCGACGGGGTGCTGGTCAACGAGTTGACCTCGCTCGGCATCCCGCACCTCCTGGGCTCGGCCTTCGAAGGGCACGGGACGGTGGGCCCGCTGGTCATCCCGGGGAAGACGGCGTGCCTGCACTGTCTGGACCTGACGCGGCGGGATCGCGACCCCATGTGGCCGATCGTCACCGCCCGGCTGGGCGGGTATCCGCCGGGCGAGACAGCCTGCGACGTCACCCTGACGGCGCTGGTCGCGGCGGCGGTGGCCGGTCATGCGCTTGCTTACCTTGATGGCGGAGAGTCGGCTGTGACCAACGGCACAATAGACGTAACCCCTGATTGGCGCTGGAAAAGACGGTCGTGGACCATGCATCCGCAATGTCGTTGTATGCGAAACAATCCATATTCGCTAAGAATGGTCATGTCTCCTAACCGCGACTGACGTGCTCAGAGGATGACCATGAAGGGGGGAAGCGGCATCTCGTCGAGGTTCCGCGCATGAGGGTGAGCGATCTTCCGCGCCGTGCTGTCACGCGTTCCGCCAAGCTGGCCACCCTTCCGCTCGGTTTCGCCGGCCGCGCCGCTCTGGGGCTGGGCAAGCGACTCGGCGGCAAGTCTGCCGAGGTCGTGGCTCAGGAGGTTCAGCAGCGTACCGCCGAGCAGATCTTCAAGGTGCTCGGCGAGCTCAAGGGCGGCGCGATGAAGCTCGGGCAGGCGCTGTCCATCTTCGAGGCCGCACTGCCGCAGGAGATCGTCGGTCCCTATCGAGCCACGCTGACCAAGCTTCAGGACGCCGCTCCCCCGCTGCCCGTGTCCACCGTTCACAAGGTGCTCACCGAGCAGTTGGGTGACGACTGGCGGGAAAACTTCCTGTCGTTCGACGACCAGCCGACGGCCGCGGCATCCATCGGCCAGGTGCACCGGGCCGTGTGGCACGACGGCAGGGAGGTGGCCGTCAAGATCCAGTACCCGGGGGCGGGCAAGGCTCTGCTCGGCGACTTCGCGCAGTTGGCGCGGCTGGGCAAGCTGTTCGGCGTGATGCTGCCCGGCCTCGACGTGAAGGCCGTGCTGGCGGAGCTGCGCGAACGGATCGCGGAGGAGCTCGACTACCTCCGGGAGGCCGAGGCCCAGCACGCCTTCGCGCTGGAGTTCAACGATGATCCCGACTTCCACGTCCCCGATGTGGTCGCGGCCAACGAGCTGGTGCTGGTCAGTGAGTGGATGGACGGCACCCCGCTGTCCCGCGTCATCACCGAGGGCACCAAGGAGCAGCGCGACCGGGCGGGCTTACTCTTCGTACGGTTCCTGTTCTGCTCCCCCGCGCGGGTCGGGATGCTCCACGCCGACCCACACCCGGGCAACTTCCGCATGCTGGCCAACGGCAAGCTCGGCGTCCTCGACTTCGGCGCGGTCAACCGCCTGCCCGGGGGCTATCCCAAGACGTTCGGGCAGCTGACGCGGATCTTCAACGAGGGCGACATGGAGACCGTCATAGCGGGCCTGCGCCGGGAAGGCTTCATCCGCAGCGACATCGAGATCGATCCGGACGCGCTGCGGGCCTTTCTCGCGCCGTATGTTGAGCCGACGGCGGTGGAGGAGTTTACGTTCAGCCGGGAGTGGCTGCAGGCCCAGGCCGCGAGCGTGACGGATCTGCGGCCCACCAACGTGGTCCGCCAGCTCAATCTGCCCACGTCGTACGTACTCATCCACCGGGTCCACGCGGCGGGCATCGGCGTCCTCTGCCAGCTGGGCACCACGGCGCGCTTCCGCGACGAGGTGATCCGCTGGGTCCCCGGCTTCGCCGACGATTCCAACGACGAGGCCCTTGCCCTCGGTTGATCGCCCAACCTTGCCTTGGGGACTGATCCGGCTGCCTGTTGGTGGGTTAGCCCCGCCCGATCGGGCTGCCTGCTGGTGGGGCAGCCCCCAGCCGATCCGGCGACCTGTTCGTGGGGCAGCCCCCAGCTCATCCGACGGGCCGTTGGCGGGCCAGCCCCCAGCCGATCCGGCGACCTGTTGGCGGGCCAGCTCCAGCTCATCCGACGGGCCGTTGGCGGGCCAGCCCCCAGCCGATCCGGCGACCTGTTGGCGGGCCAGCTCCAGCTCATCCGACGGGCCGTTGGCGGGCCAGCCCCCAGCCGATCCGGCGACCTGTTGGCGGGCCAGCTCCAGCTCATCCGACGGGCCGTTGGCGGGCCAGCCCCCAACTGATCGGGCGGTCTGTTGGTGGGCCGACTCCAGCTCATCCGACGGTCTGTTGACGGGGCAGCCTCCAGCTCATCCGGCGGACTGTTGGTGCGCCAGCCCTCAGCCGATCCGACGACCCGTTGGCGGGCAGCCCCAGTTCATCCGACGGTCCGTTGGCGGGGCAGCCCCCAGCCGATCCGGCGGTCTGTTGGTGGGCCCGCTCCAGCTCCTCCGGCGGCCCGTTGGTGGGGCAGCCCCCAGCTGATCCGGCGGTCTGTTGGTGGGTCGCAGGGATTTTACTGAACGCCAGGTTAACTTCTGACTTCGCTGTGTAATGATACAAGTGCAAGCCGTTACCCACGCGAAAGGATCCACATGCGCCGATCCGCGCGCCTGGTCACCGTCTCCGCGGACCCACTCGCTCCCCCACCCCCCATGGCGCGGGTAGCACGAACGCGGTCAGGTCGGCATGAGCTCGCGCGCGGTTCGGCGTCATGGCGCCTGAGGTGAGTGCGGCGGAGCCCTGATGTCCGTGACCGATCCGGCTTCCCACACGGCCCCTACGGGTTCGTGACCCTCCGGCCGGTTCGGTCCGCCAGGCCCGTGCATGTGCCCGTGCCATGCTCGGTGATCCCACCGGCGCTGATGGTCAGCACACCCCCTCCAGGGTGCTGAGCCGGCGCCGGTGGGTGAGCACCGTGGCACGTCGTCCGGCAGCGCCGAGCCGTAGCCGGGGGCCGAGTTCAGGGCGCAGCTATCGGTAATGCCGAACCGTGGCCGGGAGCCGAGCGCTGGGATCTGGATACTCCACGGTGGTGGCCGACCGCAGCGCCGCGTGCCGTACTGCTTGCTTGAGGGTGAGCTTCAGTAGTTCGCGTAAGGCCGGGGCCCGTGCGCGGGCCGGCTCTACATTGCTTTCGCTCCTTCCATCAGCGGCGCCTCGATCCAGTGAGGGCGAGACGATCACTGCGCCGTCAGGGGCTCGGCCTTGCCGGGAGTGCTGGTGACGGGGGTGACGGCCGCGCCGTCCTGCGGCAGCAGGTTCATTACTTGATGTCCCATAGCGCCGTTGGCTCCAGTGATCAGGATGGTGTTCCTTGGCTCGATGTGCGGATTGCAGCGAGCCTGGCCCGATCGGGCGGGTGCCGGAGATCAGGTGTCCGCCAGACCGGGGAGACGTTCGGTCACCAGGCAACGGGGCCAAGGCGATCGATGAAGATGCCGGTCGGCCCGTCGGCGTCGAGCATCGCCAGCTTGACGATCGGGTCGGTGCCCTCGGTGACCGTCAGCTGGCCGGTGTGATTGTTCATGTCGGTGGCGGCGAACTTGTGGTTGGCGACCTCTCCGGGGGTGACCAGGTTGAATTTGATCTCCGGGAGCGCCTGGGCGTACCGGACGGTGATCATGTTCAGCGCCGCCTTCGACGAGCTGTAGGCGAGCTCGTGCATCTTCGAGGCGCGCTGCTCCGGATCGGTCACGACCGAGAAGGCTCCGACGGCGCTGGACACCATCACCACGCGTGGGTTGTCCGCCGCCTGCAGGAGGGGAAGGAACGCGTGCGTGACTCTGACCGGGCCGTACACGTTGGTGTCGTAGACGGAGTGAATCTCGTCAGCCGTCGCGTCCGCAGGTGCGATGATCCTTCCCGGGGCGCCGGCGTTGTTGATCAACACATCCAGGCGGTCGGTGTGCTCGCGAACGAGCCGTACCGCGTCCTTCACCGAATCGTCCGAGGTCACGTCGAGCGGGACCATGACCGCGTTCGCGCCGTTGTCGGTCAGCTTGGCGGCGGCCGCCCGCCCTCGCTCTTCGTCGCGCGAGCCGAGGAAGATCGTCCAGCCCAGCTCTCCGAGCCGCCGGGCCGCCTCAAAACCGAGTCCCTTGTTGCCGCCGGTGATCAGCACTGTGGTCTGTTCCGAGTTCGTCATGCTCTCTGAGACGAGACAGTCCGATGAGCTGTGACACGGTGTGAGCGGCCTCACAACGGGAGTCCCGTTGTGGGCCGGCAGCTGGTGACGGCGAGGGCGTGCCCGAGACGCGGGTGGTCGGAGATGTCACTGGCGGGGGGTGCTGTCTCGTCTTGAGGGGTGCAGGCAATCCTCTGTCAAGGAGTGGACGATGAACCTCGCGTTGTGGATCGCTGCCGGGCTGCTGGCCGCGGTGGCGGTGAGCGGCGGGATCAGCAAGACGTTCGTGCCCAGGGAGAAGCTGGCTGTGATCCGTGGCGGGGGATGGACCGCGGACGTCGGTGCCGGCTTCGTCAGGACCTTGGGCATTCTTGAGCTCCTGGCTGCGGTGGGCCTGATCGTGCCCGCCGTGCTCGACATTGCGCCGGTTCTGGTGCCGGTGACCGCGGTGTGCTGGATCCTGCTGATGGTCGGTGCGATGGTCACTCACGGCCGGCGCGGCGAGGCGGCGTTCGTGGTGCTGAACCTGTTCTATCTCGTGGTTGCGGCGTTCATCGCGTGGGGGCGCTTCGGTTCTTGGCCCTTCGCCGGATGACCGCTCATCTGGCCCCGGTCCGCGGGGCACGGAGAGAGATGATCATGCGAAGTGCCCATATGGACGGCCCTGATGGTGGGCGGTCAGGTGGCGGTGGCGATGATAGGCGAGGGTTGTCCAACGTCACGGCCAAGCGGGAGCTCGGCCGGCGGCTGCGCTGTCCCTCGTGGTGGCTGGGTTTCAAGGAGGAGTTGGCATGAGCAGGGCCGAAGAGTTTCAGGGGCTGCGGCCGCTGCTGTTCTCGCTCGCGTACCGGATTCTGGGCAGCGTGAGCGAGGCCGAGGACGCGGTCCAGGAGACGTGGCTGCGTTTCGAGGCCGCCGAGACCGAGCCCAGGTCGATCAAGGCGTTCCTGTCGGCCACGGTGACCCGGATCTCCATCGACGTGCTGCGCTCGGCTCGCGTCCGGCGGGAGGAGTACGTCGGGCCGTGGCTTCCCGAGCCGCTGCTCGCCGACCCTTACCAGGACCCGGAGCGGTCGGCGGAGCTGGCCGACTCGCTGTCGATGGCGGCCCTGCTGCTGCTGGAGCGGCTCTCCCCGCTTGAGCGGGCGGTCTTCGTGCTGCGGGAGGTGTTCGACTTCGGCTTTCCGGAGGTCGCGTCGGCCGTGGGGCGCTCGGAGGCGGCCTGCCGTCAGCTGGCGGTACGGGCGCGGCGCCATATGGCCGCAGGCCGGCCGCGCTTCGAGGCGGATCGCAAGGAGCGGGAAGAACTGGCGTCGCGGTTCTTCGACGCCCTCCGCGAAGGCGACGTCGTCGGCCTGCAGAACCTGCTGGCCGCCGACGTGTCGATGGTCGGCGACGGCGGCGGGAAGGCCCCGCAGCTGGCCAGGGCCGTCGTCGGCGCCCAGAACGTGGCCCGGCTGCTCGCCTCCGCCTTCCCCCGGATGGCCCTGGTCGGCGTGACGGGCGAACCGCACGAGGTCAACGGCCAGCCGGGCGCGATCTTCCGCGACCGGGACGGCAAGGTGCTTCACACCCTGACGCTCGATGTGCTCGACGGGCAGATCCAGACGATCCGCGCGGTGATCAACCCCGACAAGCTCGGGCACTTGGGCTCAGTGGCGGACGCCTGGGCAATCGACCGCGAAGTGAGGCAGGTACGCCGGCCCACGAAGTAGCCGCGACTACCGGCGGCCCGTCGAGCGGTTCCGAGCTGCTGCGGATTTCTCGGCTGCGGCGGCCTGTTGGGCCTGTTGGCCGGCCGGTAGGAGTCGGTGCCGGTCTTGAGGGGCCTTCTCCCCCGGAGCCGACATCGCGCAGGCTGTTCAGGTGAGGCCCGCGAGGAGGGCGTGGACGCCGTCGGTGAGTACGCGTTCGCCTTCCTCGCGCGAGTTCAGGAACCAGCCCGGTAGCGGGCTGCGGAGTGAGCAGGTCAGCTCGATGCTGACGATGCCGTGGATCGTGGTCCACACCAGGTACGCCGCGCGTACCGGGTCGTTCGACTGGATGAGCCCGGTCTGGGCTGCGGCCGAGGTGGCCTGGGTGAGGAGGTCGAAGGTGAGGCCGAGAGCGTCGTTCCGGCGCTGGGGTGACGGGTCGAAGTCGGGGAGCGGGCGCTCGAACATCAGCGCATAGAGAGCGGGATCCGCCAGCGCGAACTCCCGGTAGCCGCGCGCCACCGCCATGATCCGGGCGAGCGGGTCGGTGTGGCCGTTCAGTGACGTGGTCATGGCGTCGTGAAGGATGCTGAAGCCGTACTCGTAGATCGCTTCCAAGAGGCCGGCGCGGCCGCCGAAGCAGGTGTAGATGCCCATGGTGGAGGTGCCCGCGACGTCCGCGACGCGGCGGAGGGTGAGGTGGAGGGCGCCCTGTTCGCGCAGGACGCGCATGGCCGCGTCGAGCAGGCCCTGGCGCAGCGCGCCGAGTTCTTTCGGGGTGCTTACGTCTCTCGGCACACTCTCACCATATCTGGCGATAACGCGCATCATAACGAGCGTTATCGCTTGATATCACCGAGAGAAAGGGCTCCAAAGATGGGTGTCCATCGGGTCACGGCGGCGGCGGGGTTCGTGTGCGCCGTCCTGCTCGTGGTGAACTCGGCCCGACGCGCCGGGTTGCTGCCGGAGACGGCGTTCACGCACGCCATCGCGCCGTTCGGGGCGCTGGCGGGTCTCCTCGCGATCACTGGCATCTACCTGGTCATCCGGGGTACGGCAGGCAGTCTCGGACTCATCGGGTACGTGCTCAACTCGGCCGGGCTGGCCGGGGCGTTCGCCGTCGAGTACATCCTGCACTTCGTCTTCCCCTACCTCGGCGGCGGCACGGTCAGCGGGCTGCTGGCCGGGGACACGGGGCGGGCGTTCCTGGTCACGTCGGCCGTGCTGTTGGCGGGGGTGCTGACCTTCAGCGTGGCGGCGATCAGGAGCGGGGCCATGCCCGTGGTCGGCGTGGTGCTCTATGCGGTGGGGATGGTTCCGGGGTCGTTGCGGAGCGTGGTGCCGGTGCCGGTGTACTTGGCCGGGCTCGTGGTGGCGGCGATCGGGGTCGCCTGGATGGCGGCTCGGCTCTGGCGCGTGGAGGAGGAGTTCGTCGGGCGTGGGTCACGGACGACGGGCGTACGGCCGGCGGCCTGAGCGATCATGGCCATGAGGTTCCGGGGTCCGGGACCCGGAGTCGGGGCCTGCGGTTCCGGCTCCTGTGACCGGGCTCCTTGAACCGGGGTTCGGTGCGGGGGCGGGTCGGGCCTGCGATGCGGGCTTCGGGGGGCTGGGTTTCGGGGCCGGGCTTCAGGGGGCCGGGCTTCGGGGGCCTGCGGTGCAAGGTCCGGGGTCCGGTGCGGGTCGGGGCCTGCGGTGCGGACTGCGGGGGCCGGGCTTCGGGGGCCGGGTCGGGGGCCTGCGATGCAAGATCCGGGGTGGGTCTGCGGTGTGGGTTGCGGGGTCCCGGGTTTGGAGGGCGAGGTTCGGGCTCCGGGTTGCAGGGGCCGAGGCGCGGGATACGGGAGTCGAAATGCCGGGTCCGGAATGCGGGGGCCGGGCTCCGGGATTCGGGGTTCGGGGTTCGAGAGCTGGGATGCGGGAGCCGGGATGCCAGGTTCGGGATGCCAGGTTCGGGATGCCAGGTTCGGGATGCCAGGTTCGGGATGCCAGGTTCGGGATGCCAGGTTCGGGATGCGGGGGGCGGCATGCGGGAGCCGGGATGCCCCCGGGTCGGGGTGTAAGTGCGGAGAGCCGGGCGCTTTGGGCGCCCGGCTCTCTGGGGGATCTGGGGGGAGATCCTGCGCCGGCGGCAGGATCTCCCCCGTCAGACCTGGCGGCTCAGGGCTTCGCGGAGGCGGTCGTTCGCCCGCTGGACCCTGCGCCGCGCACGCTGTACGCGCATGACCCGCGCGATGAGGCGCTGCTCCTCCGCCTCTCGGTGGAGGGTTTGTATTCGGTCATTCACCAGGTCATGGATGAGATCCGGCACTGCTCGGCTCCTTGTGATGTGAGTGCTCATCGTTTTGTTCGCTTTCTGGTTGAAGGTGCGGTGTTCAGGCAGCGACCGGGTGCTTGCGGGGACGCCCGCGCGGACGCTTGCGGGGAACGACAGCCCCCCTGAGGATGAGTTCGCCGCCCCAGACGCCCCACGGCTCCTCGCGCTCGAGCGCGCGGGCCAGGCAGGCCTTCTGGATCGGGCAGCCGCCGCAGAGAGCCTTGGCGAACTCGACGTCCTCCGGCGACTCGGCGAACCACAGGTCGGGGTCGGTACGGCAGGGGATCTTGGCTTCGTCGATCAGGTCCATGATCGTCTTCGCCCCCATCTGCTTTCTCCTTTTGTCAGATCTTTTTGATCTTGGTCGGACACCTCGTAGGTGGTCGGGAATCGCGGACAAATAAGTAAGGCCGCGGATCCGTCTGCAGGATCCGCGGCCTGGGGGGCTGTAACGCCGGTCAGGTTATGACCGGTGTATCCCTCCAGGGTTGCGGACCCCACAGTCCACCCTTGGTGAGCTGGTAGGCCGGCAGTTCGATACGTGCGTTGTAGGCAGGAGCAGCTGGCGTGGCAGCGCCGAAGTGGGCGCGCGCACGGTAGGCGGCGGCCTGGCTACGGGCAGCCCTCTCCTGCCGCAGCTTGGCGGGACCATCGACGAGTCTCACCGAGACACGGCATGCGGAAGCGAGCCCCTGCTTAGCTGCCATCTGAATGCTGATCACCGGTGACTCACCTCCACTCTCGAGATCGTCGGAACAGTAGTGTCCGACTCGCTTGACCATGACCCTAAACCGGGAACCCGGGAAGGGGCAACATATTTTCTACCTGCGATTTTGTTACATTGACCGCGCCTGACGGGCTATTGCACGCGGCGTGTCGGCACTATTTCGTCAGGCGGATCATGGCCTCCTGGACGACCGAGACCACGAGCTCGCCCGACGCGGTGAACATCTCGCCGCGAGCGAGCCCACGGGCTCCCCCCGACCAGGGGGACTCCTGAGCATAGAGCAACCAGTCGTCGGCCCTGAAAGGGCGGTGGAACCACATGGCGTGGTCCAGCGAGGCGCCCGCCACGTTGGAGGCGCCCCAGGCCATGCCGTGGGCCAGCAGGATCGTGTCGACCAGCGTGAAGTCGGACGCGTACGCGGCCAGCACGACGTGCAGGAGCGGGTCGTCGGGCAGGTCGGCGTGGTAGCGGAACCACACGTTGGTCTGGGCGCTGCGCAGGTCGGGGTTCTTGAACGCCTCCCAGGTGAGCGGCGAGACGTACCTGGCGTCCACCGGGCGGGGGCGCGAGAACCACTCGAGCAGGTCGGGGTGGTCGCCGACCGCGTCGAGCATCCGGTCCCGGAACGTGGGGAGCGTCTCGGGGTCGGGCACCTGCGGCATGACGGACGCCTGATGCGTCACGCCCTCCTCGGCGATGTGGAACGACGCCGACATCGTGAAGATCGCCTTGCCGTGCTGGACGGCGACGACCCTGCGGGTGGTGAACGAACGGCCGTCGCGCAGGCGCTCGACGTTGTAGACGATCGGGATGGAGGGGTCGCCCGGGCGGATGAAGTAGGCGTGGAGAGAGTGGACGTTACGGTCCTTCGGCACCGTACGGCCGGCCGCGACGAGGGCCTGGGCCGCCACCTGGCCACCGAAGACGCGCTGGATGCGCTCCTCCGGGCTCCGTCCCCGGAAGATGTCGAGCTCGATCTGCTCCAGGTCGAGCAGATCCAGCAGCTCCTTCAGCGCCTCGTTCACGTGTTCGTCCCCCTTGGGGTCTCGGGTGTTGGGGACAAGTCTGACGTGCCCCTTATGTGGGACTAAAGGGGGGCTGTCAGTCGGCGCGGCAGAGAGACAGCACGGCCTCGCCGTAGCGGTCCACCTTGATCTTGCCGACGCCCGCTATCGACAGCAGCTCCTGCTCCGTGGCAGGCGCGCGCTCCGCGATCGCCTGGAGGGTCACGTCCGTGAAGACGACGTACGGCGGGACCTTGGCCTCCTTGGCGGTGGCGGTGCGCCAGGCCTTCAGGCGTTCGAGGAGGGCCTCGTCGTAGTCCGCCGGGCACGTGGAGCAGCGCCCCAGCTTCTGCTCGGCGGCCGCCACCAGCGTCTTCGCGCACACCCGGCAGCTCACCGGCGCCGCCACCGCACGCCGTTCGCGGGGTGCGGTCGAGACGCGGGGCGGGGACGAGGAGGTGCGGGGCCCGAGGCCGTCGAGGAAGCGGGAGGGACGGCGGGTCCTGCGGGCGCCGGGGGCGCGGGCGCCGGCCCAGGACAGGGAGAGGTGCTCCCGGGCGCGGGTGACGCCGACGTAGAGGAGGCGGCGCTCCTCCTCGATCTGCTCCGGGGTCTCGGCGTAGATGATGGGGAGCATGCCGTCGGTCAGGCCGACCAGGAAGACGGCGTCCCACTCCAGGCCCTTGGCGGAGTGGAGGGAGGCCAGGGTGACGCCCTCCACGGGCGGGGCGTGCTGCTCGGAGGCCCGGCGCTCCAGCTCGGCCACGTACGCGGGCAGGTCGGCGCCCTCGGCCGCCAGGTCCTCCGCCAGGTCCGCCAGCGCCTTCAAGGACTCCCATTTCTCCCTGGCCTTGCCGCCGCCCGGCGGGGACGGGGTCAGGCCGATGCCGGTGAGGATGTGGTGGACCTCGGCGGCCAGGGGCTCCCCGGCATAGGAACGGGCGGCGCCGCGCAGGAGGACGACCGCCTGGCGGACCTCCGGACGGTCGAAGAAGCGCTCGGCGCCGCGCAGCACGTACGGGATCTCGGCCTTGGACAGGGCCTCCTCGTACGCCTCCGACTGCGAGTTGACGCGGAACAGGATCGCGATCTCCCGCGAGGGCACGCCCTTGTCCAGCAGTTTCCTGATGGCGCGGGCCACCCCGGCGGCCTCGGCGGGCTCGTCGTCGTAGTCGGAGATCGACGGCTTGGGGCCGTCGGGGCGCTGGGCCACCAGGTCGAGCCGGTGCGGCGATCTGACGATCAGCCGGTTGGCCAGATCGACCACCTGCGGGGTCGAGCGGTAGTCGCGCACCAGCTTGATGACGGTGGCGTCGGGGTGCTCGACCGCGAAGCCCGTCAGGTAGCGCGGGGTGGCGCCGGTGAAGGAGTAGATCGTCTGGTTGGGGTCGCCGACCACGCAGAGGTCGTCGCGGCCCCCGAGCCAGGTGTCGAGCAGCAGCTTCTGCAGCGGGTTGACGTCCTGGTACTCGTCCACCACGAAATAGCGGTACTGCTGGCGGATCTGCCCCGCGACCTCCTGGTGCTCGGTCATCACGGCGGCGGTCAGCTCGAGGATGGTCTCGAAGTCGACCAGGTGGCGTTCGCGCCTGATCTGCTCGTACGCCTCATAAAGGCGAGCGACCTCCTCCGGCGGGACCGGGGGCGTGCGGTGGTGTTTCGCCGCGGCCGCCACGTAGTCCTCCGGCCCGATCTGGGTGACCTTGGCCCACTCGACCTCGGCCGCGATGTCCCGCAACTCGGACCGATCCGGATTTTTCCGGATCTGGCGGCAGGCTTCCACCAGCACCGGAAGCTTGGACTCGATCACCGAGGGCGCCTCGCCCCCGATGACCCTCGGCCAGAAGTAGGTGAGCTGCCGCAGCGCCGCCGCGTGGAACGTGCGCGCCTGCACGCCGGGCGCCCCGAGCGCGCGCAGCCGCTGGCGCAGCTCCCCCGCCGCGCGAGTGGTGAATGTCACAGCGAGCACGCTCTGCGCGTCGACCACCCCGCTGCGGACCGCGTGCGCGATGCGATGGGTGATCGCCCTGGTCTTGCCGGTGCCGGCGCCGGCCAGCACGCACACCGGACCACGCACCGCCTCGGCCACCGCGCGCTGCTCGGGGTCGAGACCGGCAAGGACGTCATCCATGTTGTTCACCCGTACATACTCGCAGGTGTAGCGGACAGCCTCTTTATTCTGGCAACATGCGGGCCGACGTATGTTCATAGTCACCAGATGCAAAGAACTGGTCTCTTCCCTCACAATGGGTCCGACCATCTGCATGGGGGAAAGGAAGGCCGTGCGAACTGCGGTTTTCGCGGGCGTGCTCGCGCTCGCTGCCGTCGTGCTCACACCCGTGGCCGCCAGCGCCAACAAGGAGCCGACGCCCGGCCCCACGGACATCATCGACCAGTACGGGCTCGGCGACTTCGCCTCCGAGACCGTCTCGTACGGCCCCCAGGCACGTCAAGCCATGGACGTCTGGTGGACGCCCGACGGCCAGCAGCGCCCCGGCGTCTTCCTGATCCACGGCGGCTGGTGGTCGGGCGGCGACAAGCGTTACATGAAGGAGATCGTCCGCCAGTACGCCGAGCTGGGCTACACGGTCTTCAACCTCAACTACCGGCTCTCCGGCGACGCGGCGTGGCCCGCGCAGCGCTCGGACGCGCTGGCCGCCATCGCGCTGGCCCGCAAGCACGCCGAGCGGTGGGCGTTCGACCCGAGCAACTACGTGGTGGTGGGCTTCTCCGCCGGCGGCCACATCGCGGCGGCCGTGGGCACGTACGGCGACGGCATCTCCGGCCTCAAGGGCGTCGTGGGGCTGTCGCCGATCATCTCGCCCCTGCGCGCCTACACCGACGGCGAGAAGTCCGACGACCCCAACAAGCGCAAGCTCCGCACGGCCGCCATCCGCCTGGCCGGGGGCTGCGCGCCCAAGGGCAAGTGCTCGCGGATCTGGGCCAGCATGGAGGTGGCCTGGCACGCCAGCCGCAAGGACGCGCCGATGCTGACCGTGCACTCCAAGGACGAGTTCGTGCCGCCGGTGCAGAGCCAGCTGCTCAAGACGATGCTGGGGCAGGTCGGCGTGCCCGTGACGGTGATCACCCAGCCGGGGATCAACCACAGCAACCCGCTCTACCGCGAGCCCGGGGTGGCCGAGCAGGTGCAGGCCTGGATCGCCGACCGCATCGGCTGAGCGGCCGAGGCGGGACACCCCCGCCTCAGGAATGAACTTGCACAGTCCGGTTGTTGCATGGAACGCCTATTTTCCTGACCTCCGGAGGGATCCCCCGACATGGCGCTCACCGTCTACAGCACCACCTGGTGCGGCCCCTGCAAGCGGCTCAAGTCCCAGCTCACCCGCGAGGGCATCAGCTTCAAGGACATTGACATCGAGCGCGACCCGTCGGCCGCGGAGTTCGTGATGAGCGTCAACAACGGCAACCAGGTGGTGCCGACCGTGGTGATCGACACCCCCGACGGCCGCGTGGTGCGTACCAACCCTTCGGCTCTCGAGGTCAAGGCCCTGCTCGGGGCCGCCTGATCACCAGTCGCCGGTCAGCTCGCCGCCGTACCAGGTCTCGATGAGGCGGCGGGCGATCGACACCGGCGGGGGCAGGCGCAGCTCGCCGGACTCCAGCGCCCGCGCCAGCTCCTCGCGCGAGAACCAGCGGGCCTCGGCGATCTCCTCGGCGTCCGGCGTGAGCTCGGTCGAGATCGCCTCGGCGAAGAAGCCCAGCATGAGGCTGCGCGGGAACGGCCAGGGCTGGCTGCCGAGATAGCGCGGGCGGACGACGGTGACGCCGACCTCCTCCGCCACCTCGCGGGCGACGGCGTGCTCCAGCGACTCCCCCGGCTCCACGAACCCTGCCAGGATCGACAGCCGCCCCTCCGGCCACTGCGGGCCGCGGGCGAGCAGGCAGCGGTCGTCCGCGTCGCGGACCAGCATGATCACCGCGGGGTCGACGCGGGGGAAGTGCTGGCTGCCGTCCTGCGGGCAGACCCGGATGTGCCCGCCGGCCTGCACCTCGGTGCGGGTGCCGCAGCGCGGGCAGTATTCGTGGGTCGTGTGCCAGGCCTCCAGCGCCACGGCGTAGACCAGCAGGCCCGCGTCGCGGTCGCCGAGCAGGCCCCCGACCTGGCGCAACCCGGCCGCCACCGGCTCGCCGTCGGGCGTGTCGCGCAGGCTCATGGGCACCGTCACGCGCCCGTTGACGTCGCCCCCCGGAACGCCGGGCAGCGGCGCGGCCACCGCGAAGTAGGCGACCCCGTCCTCGACCCCGAGCAGGTAGCGCTCGCCCGGCGGCGCCTCGGCCGGCGCATAGAGCACCGCCTGCACCGCGTCGCCCGACCGCCGCACCAGCGTGTGACCGTCGTCGATCACCAGCACCCTGGTCGACGGATCGGTCCACGCCCGCTCCAGCCACCGCTCGTTGGCCCGCAGCGCCGAGGATCTGTCGATGGTGCCGCGTGCCAGAAGCAGAGGCCCGATGAGTTGCTCTTCCGCGGTCGTCTCCACAGGCCGCCCCCTCCCGAAATCCCCTGTCATCCTATGACCTCGCAGTTAGCCGGCGATTACGGTATCCGGGCCCCGGGGTGATCTCTCTCGGGCTAAGATCGACGAGTTAGGTTAGCCTTACCTGATCCTTCGGGGGTGCCTTCGCGTTGCGGCTCTACCTGACCGCGCTCAAACCAACCGATTCCGTGACGGACGGCTTCCTGCCCGCGGCCGAGGCGCTGGGGCTGGAGGTCACGGTCCTGACGGATCGGCCGGAGCGGCATCCGTACGCGGTGGCGTGCGACGTCCGCGACCCGCGGGCCCTCATCGACGCCGTCGAGAGTCTCGGCAGGCCGGACGCGATCTTCACCAACTCGGACCACCTGCAGGCGGAGACGGCGCTCGCGGCGGCCTATTTCGGGCTGCCCGGCAAGGACTGGCGGGCCTGCGTGGCCGCCAAGAACAAGTTCCTGATGCGTCGCAGGCTCCTCGAGGCCGGCGTCGAGCAGGTGTGGTCGATCCGGCTCGCCCCCGGCGATCCGGTGCCCGGGCGCCTCCCCTATCCGGTCGTGCTGAAACCGCGTGAGGGCGTGGCCAGCGAGGACGTCATGCTCGTCGAACGCGACCTGGCCGGCGCCGTGGCCCTGGTCAGGAAGCGGCGGCCGGGCGAGACGCTGGTCGTCGAGGAGTACCTGGAAGGGCCGCTGCGGACGCTGGAGACGCTGGGGGACGCGTCCGTGACGCGGGTGCTCGGCGGGTTCGAGACGACGCTGGGGGCGCTGCCGTACTTCATCGAGGAACGGCTCGACTGGGCTCCGCGGGACGGGACGCACGAGCACGTGCTGGCGGCGCTGGGGGCGCTGGGCGTCGGGTTCGGAGCCTGCCACACCGAGTACGTGGTCACTGCGCGAGGGCCCCGGATCGTCGAGGTGAACTACCGGGTGATCGGCGACAACTGCGACTTCCTGCTCGGTGACGTGCTCGGGGTGCCGCTGTTCGAGTGGATCCTGCGGGTGCATCTCGGGGAGGCCGTGCCCGACATTCCGGAAATTTCGTCGTACGGGAGTGCGGTCAGCCTGGTCGCCGGCCGGGCCGGGACCGTCAAGGACGCCCCCGGGGCCGAGACCCTCGTCGAAGGGGACGTCCGGTTGTGGCACCGGCCGCTGCGGGCCGTCGGGGACGTCATCTCGCTCACGCACACGAACCGGGACTATCTGGGCGTCGTACGTGCCGTCGGGCCCTCCCGGGCCGCCGTGGACGCGGCCGTCGAGTCCTACCGGGCCGCGCGGCCGTGGGTGGTCGAATGAGCGATCGGGAGGCCTATCTGGCCGCCCGGGTCCTGAACGCGTTGCTGCGCGAGGACTACGGCGGGCTGTCCTCCCGGATCAGCCGGACCAAGGACGGCGTGGGGCTGCCGCTGGCCGACGGCCGGTGGGTGCGCCTGGAGCCCGGCGCGCTGTTCCAGGACTTCGTGGTCGCGTCGGAGGAGCGGCTCGGGCTGGAGCAGGTGCTGGAGACGCTGGCCGAGGTGGCGGACCCGGCGGACTCGGAGGGCGTCGCGGCCTTCTTCGAGGAATGCCTGGCGGCGCTGACCGCTCTGGAGCTGCACGACTCGCGGGCCGGGGAGGTGCTCGCGCGGGGGCCGTCCTATGAGGCGCTGGCCGCCTTCGTGGACCATCCCGTCTATCCGACCTCGCGGGCGCGGGTGGGGCTGTCGGAGCAGGAGCTGCTGGCCTACGCGCCGGAGTTCGCGCCCTCGTTCGAGCTGCGGTGGGCGGCCGTACCTCGCCGGACGCTCGCGCCCGGCGCCGCCGATCGCCTGCCCGCCGACGTGGCGCCCTGGGAGAGCGACGAGGCGCTGTTCCCCGTGCATCCGCTCGCCGTTGGGGAGGTGCGGAAGATCGACGGGGTACGGGTCCTCGACGAGGCCCGGGTGACCGTGCGGCCCACCCTGTCGATGCGGACCGTCGAGCTCGATCCCCGCACCCATCTCAAGCTCCCGCTGCCGATCAGCACCCTGGGCATGCGCAACCGGCGTTCGATCAAGCCGGGCACGCTCGGCGACGGCGCGAAGGCCGAGCTGCTGCTGCGGGAGCTGGCCGATCCCGACGTCCTGCTGGCCGACGAGCAGACCTACGGGCACGCCGGGCACGAATACCTGGCCTGGATGGTCAGGCGGCTACCCGAAGGCAGGATCGTGCCGGTGGCCGCGCTGGGGGCGCCGGGGGTGCTCGACGAGCTGGGCGACGTCGTCCCCGCCTACCTGCGGCTGCTGCTGCGCTGGAACGTACGGCTCTTCGTGCGCTACGGCGTCGCCCTCGAAGCCCACCAGCAGAACCTCGCCCTGGTCTTCCAGGGCGAGCGCATGCGGCTGCTCGTCAAGGACAACGACGGGCTGCTGGCCTCACCCGCGAGGCTGCGGGCGGCCGGGATCGAGGTGCCCGGGTTCGCCGACGAGCGGATGCTGAACGACGATCCGCACGCGCTGGCCGACGTGTTCGTGACCATCACGCTGCATCTCGCCGCCGCCGCCGTGGCGTTCGGGGCGATGCCGCACGCCGAGGCCGCGGCGCTGCTGCGCGGCACGCTGGCCGAGGCCCTCGACGAGTACGGCGAGGACCCCATGGCCAGGATCCTGCGCGCCAGGACTCTGGACGCGGCCAGGCTCACCGGCAAGTCCATGATCACCGCTGGGACGCTCGTCGCGAAGGAACGCTCCGGCGCCCGCGACGTCAACAAGTTCTACGGCACCAGCGGGCCCAACTACCTGAGGAGAGCTTGAATGCACGCTCCGGCCCTCGACGCGCCCTCCGCCCCGGCTGACGAAACAACTGACGAAACAACGGCTGAGGAAACAGCCGAGGAGGCGACGCTGGCGGCCCTGCTGCGCTGCTGCGTGCGGGAGGTGGCCGGGCCGCGCGGCCTGGTCTGGCCCGCGCCGCCGTACCTGCTGCTGCGGGTGGCGGGCACGCTGCTGCGGGTCCGCACCCACGGCGGCGCCGCGCTGCGCTTCGACGGCCGGCCTGAGCGCCTGGAGGAGGGCGCCTGGCGGCCGCTGACGACCGACGAGCTGGTACGGCTGGTCGAAGGCGACCTCCACGGGGCGAACGGCGAGTTCGCCGCGCAGGTGGCGGCCAGCCGCGAGGCGGTGGCCGCGATCCTGCGCGCGAGGCGGGACGCCGTCCCGCCCGCCGATCCGTGGCTGGCCTCGGAGCAGTCGCTGGTCTACGGCCATCCCTTCCACCCCAGCCCCAAGGCGCGCGGCGGGGACGGCTGGCTGCGCTACGCGCCCGAGGCCCACGCCGAGTTCCCCGTGCGGCTGCTCGGCGTGCGCGAGGACGTGCTGGCCGAGGGCGGCGACGCGGCGGTGCTCGACACGATGGGCGCGGCGCCGCCCGGCTACCGGCTGCTCCCGGCGCACCCGTGGCAACTGGAGCTGCTGCGGCCCGCGTTCGGGGCCGAGCTGATCGACCTGGGGCCGGGCCCGTTGGTGCTGCCGACCTCGTCCGTGCGGACCGTGTACGCGCCCGGGGCGGAGGCGTGCCTGAAGTTCTCCCTGGATGTGCGGATCACGAACTGCGTGCGCAAGAACGCCTGGTACGAGCTGGCCGGCGCCGTGGAGCTCACCTCCCGCCTGGGCCCGATCCTCAAGGAGGTCGCCAACAGGCACCCCGCCACCCGCTGGCTCCCCGAGCCCGGCTACCGCTCGGCGGCTCTCGGCACCCGGCTCCACGAGGGCCTGGGCGTGATCGTCCGGCAGAGCCCCTGGACCGCCTGCTCCCCCGGCGTGACGCCGGTGCTGGCCGCCGCGCTCGCCCTCGGCGCGCCGGTCAAGGACCCGCTCGCCTGGTGGCGGGCGTACGTGGCGGCGGTCGCGCTGCCCGTCCTGGAGCTGTATTTCTCCTACGGCGTCGTCCTGGAACCCCACCTGCAGAACGTCCTGGTCGGCCTGGACGCGGACGGGCTCCCCGCGGAGGCGGTCTTCCGTGACCTGGAGGGCACCAAGCTCGTCGCCGGCCGCCACGACCTCGCCGGCCTGCACCCCGAGGTGGCCGCGGCCCTCACCTACGACGCCGAGCGCGGCTGGGCCCGCGTGGTGTACTGCCTGCTCGTCAACCACCTCACCGAGATCGCCGCCACCGTCGCGGGAGCGGACGACGGGCTGCTGCGCGAGCTGTGGCGGATCGCCCGCGACCTGCTCGCCGGCCAGGCGGACGAGCTCGGCCGGCCGCTGCCCCTGTCGGACCTGCTGGCCGGCGCGCCGCTGCCCGCCAAGGCGAATCTGGGCGTCCGCTGGGCGCGGGCGGCCGACCGCGCCGCCGGTTACGTCCCGATCGCGAACCCGCTGGCATGATCACCGACCGCGTGCAGGACGCCGCGCCGCGCCTCGGTGAGGTCCCCGCCTACCTGTACGACCTGCCCGCGCTGGACGAGCACGCCGCCTCCGTACGGCGGGCGCTCGGCGGGATCGAGCTCTACTACGCCGTCAAGGCCAACCCGGACGCCGAGCTGCTGCGCGTGCTGGCCGGGCACGTGGACGGGTTCGAGGCGTCGTCGGCGGGCGAGCACGCGCACGTCACGACCCTGTTCCCGGGCAAGCCGGTCGCGCTCGGCGGCCCCGGCAAGACCGACGCCGAGCTGCGCCTGCCGCACCACCGCATCCACGTCGAGTCCCCGAACGAGCTGCGCCGCCTCCTCGCCACCGGCCTGGAGGCCGACGTGCTGCTCAGGCTCAACCCCGACCTTCCCGTCGAGGGCGCCGCGCTCACGATGAGCGGGCCGTTCGGCATGGACGAGCAGGGCGTGGCGGAGTGCCTGCCGCTGTTCACCGAGCGGGTACGCCTGCGCGGCCTGCACACCCACCTGGCCAGCGGTCTGGACGCCCCCCAGCTCCTGACCCTCGCCCGGGCCCTGCTGGACCACGAGCACGAGGAGGTCAACCTGGGCGGCGGCATGGCGGTGTCGTACGCGGAGCCGGAGTCGAGGTTCGACTGGGCGGCGTACGGGGCGGGCCTCGCGGCCGTCCGGGGCGGCAAACGCCTGCGGATCGAGCCCGGCCGGGCGCTGACTGCGTACTGCGGCTACTACGTGACCAGGGTCGTGGACGTGAAGCGGGTGCGCGGCGAGGCGTACGCGATCCTGCTGGGCGGCACCCACCACCTGCGGACGCCGGCGACCAAGGGCCACGACCAGCCGTTCACGATCCTGCCCACGGGCAAGGGGCCGGGCCTGGCGGACGAGCCGATCACGTTCGTCGGCCAGCTGTGCACCCCAAAGGACGTTTTTTCCCGAAAAATCGTGACCTCGGCCCGCGTCGGGGACACCGTGGTCTTCGAGATGGCCGGCGCCTACGCCTGGAACATCTCCCACCACGACTTCCTCATGCACCCGAAGCCGGCGTTCCACCATCTACGAGCTTGACCCCCTCGATGAGGGCCACCAGGCCGTCGGCGTCGAGCAGGTCGACCGGGCGCACGGTGCGGTTGGCGCGTACGTAGTGGAAGGCCGCCCGCACCTTCTCCAGCGGCACCCCCGCCAGGTGCGACCAGGCCAGCCGGTACGCGGCCAGCTGCACCGACGCCACCCTGGCGGCCTTCTTCCCCCTGGGCGGCTCGCCGGTCTTCCAGTCGACGACCTCGTAGCCGCCGCCGGGCAGGTCGAAGACCGCGTCCATCCGCCCGCGCACGAGCCGGTCGGCGATCATGGTCTCGAACGGCACCTCCAGATCGACCGGCCGCCGATCGGCCCACTCGCTGGCCTCGAACCGCTCCTGCAGCTCGGCGAGGCGCACATCCGCCTCTTCGAGCTCCTCGTCGTACAGCTCCAGGTCGTCGATCAGCCGCTGCTGGTCCCACCGCGTCTCCAGCCACTTGTGGAACGACGTGCCCCGGCGCGCCAGCGGCGCGGGCTTGACCGGGACGGGGCGGCGGATCCTGCGGGCCAGCTCGCGCGGGTCGCCGGCCAGCGTGACCAGCGACGACACGGTCAGCTTGGCCGGCAGCTCGACGATCGTGGCGGGCCTGCGCCGGTGCAGCTCCCGCTCGCGCAGCAGCAGGTCGGTGTCGCGCTCCCAGGCCCGCAGCCGCTCCTCCTCGAACGCCCGCAGCGGCTCGTCCTCCTCCTCGTCGGCGAGCGCCCCGGCCAGGGCGTCCTCGACCAGGCGGGCGCCGTCGAGCACGGACTCGTAGCGCAGGCCCTCGGGCGTGACCGGCCAGATGGCCTCGGCGGGCTCGGCCAGCAGCGGGTTGGTGGCGCCGTCGGCCAGGTCGCCGGCCCAGACCGAGACGCGGTCGGCGGTGTCGCGGATCTCCAGCAGGAAGTCGGACGGCTCCAGCGGCTTGGTGGCGCTCCCCCAGCGGTAGCCGGAGGCGATCAGGTGGTAGTGGGCGCGGGTCACCGCCACGTACGCGAGCCTGCGCTCCTCCATCAGGTCGCGCTCGCGGCAGTGCTCGTCGAACGCGCCCAGCTCCTCCTTGCTCAGCCCGCCCAGCCGCGGCAGGTCGGCGGCGTCGCCGCGGAGCGGGTAGGGGAGCTTGCGCGGGTTTTCGGTCCAGCGGCTGTTCATGACCGGCGTGGCGGGGAAGATGCTGCCCGTCGCGATCGTCCCCTTCGAGCTGACGAGCTGCGACAGCCCCGGCACGACCACGATCGGCCACTCCAGCCCCTTGGAGGCGTGCACGGTCATGAGCTTGACGCTGTTGCTGTCGCCGACCCGGCCCGCCTCCAGCCCGAACTCCTCGCTCTCCGCCGCCTGCAGGTAGGCCAGGAACGCGCCCAGCGTCGGGTCCTCCGCGTCGCCCGCGAACCTGGACGCGGCGTCGAGGAACGCGTCGAGATCGGCCCGCGCCGCGAACGTGCTCGTCGTGCCGCTGCGCGCGGCCACCTCGACGTCGAGGCCGAGCGTCCGTTCGACCTCGCTGATCAGGTCGGGGAGCGGCTGCGCGGTGTGCGCCCGGAGCCGGCGCAGCTCGTGGGCGAGCGCCACCAGCCGGGTGCGGGCCAGCGGCGAGAACGCCTCCAGCCACTCCTCCCGGTCGGGCAGCTCGTCCAGCGCGTCCACCAGGCTGCCGCGCTCCCCGGCCAGGTCGGCCACCACCTGGTCGAGCGGGTCCTCCTCCCGGCCGCTCTCGCTCAGCTCGCGGGCCAGCAGCCTGGCGTGCTCGCCCAGCACGCGCAGGTCGGCGGGCCCGATCCGCCAGCGGGGCCCGGCCAGCAGCCTGGCCAGCGCGTCGCCGGCCGTCGCGTCGTACAGGACGCGCAGGGTGGCCACGATGTCGGTCACCTCGGGCACGGTCAGCAGGCCACCGAGACCGACCACCTCGACCGGGATGTCGCGCTCCTCCAGCGCCCTGCGCAGCGCGGGGAACTGCGAGCGCTTGCGCGCCAGGATCGCGACGTCCTGGGGCTGCACGGCGAGCGTCTTCTTGCGCTCCTTCTCGCCCCAGGGCAGGCCGTCGGGCGCCGTCTCCGTGCCGAGGATCCTGGCGATGCCGTCGGCGATCCACTTCGCCTCGTCCTCGGCCGTCTCGTGGAAGGCGCAGGTGACCCGGCCGCGCTCGACCCGGTTGGGGCCGGGGACCAGGACGGGCACCTCGCGGGCCTCCATGCGCAGCGGGAGCTGGACGCGGGCGGCGACGTCGAGCACCCGATCGCCGTTGCGGAAGCTGACGCTGAGCTGGCGGACCTCGGCGGGGTCGCCGGTGCTGTTGCGGAAGTCCCGGGGGAAGCGGCGCAGGTTGCCCGCGGAGGCGCCGCGCCAGCCGTAGATGGACTGGCAGGGATCGCCCACGGCGGTGACCGGGTGGCCGCCGCCGTAGAGGGAGCGCAGCAGGACGAGCTGGGCGTGGCTGGTGTCCTGGTATTCGTCGAGCAGGACCACGGAGTAGCGGGCGCGCTCGATCTCGCCGACCTCCTTGTGGTTGGCGGCGATCCTGGCGGCCAGCGACATCTGGTCGCCGTAGTCGATGACCTCCCGGCCGCGCTTGAGCTTTTCGTACGCCTCCACCATCGGCAGCAGCTGCTCCCTGGCGGCCTGGACGCCGAGCGGCTTGCGCTGGGCCACGGTCGTCCTGCCGGTCAGCACGTCGAGCCTGCCCCGCAGCCACTCCCCCACCCGCCGCACGTCGCCGGCCGAGCGCAGGTGCTCCGACAGCTCGCCGGCCAGCTCCAGCACGGCGGCGGTGACCGACGGCGGGCCCAGCTCGATCCGGTCCATCGGCCCGTCGTACATCGCCACCACCCGCGAGGCGAGCTGCCACGACACCGCCGGCGTGACCAGGCGCATGGTCGGCTCCAGCCCTTCGCGCAGGGCGTGGTCGGTGACCAGGCGGGCGGCGTAGGCGTGGTAGGTGGACACGGTCGGCTCGTTGTCGAGCGCGCCCGGCTCCACGAGGCCCGCCTCGGCCAGGCCGTTCAGCCGCTCCCTGACCCGGGTGGCCAGCTCGGCGGCGGCCTTGCGGGTGAAGGTCAGGCCCAGCACGTTCTCCGGTTTGACCAGGCCGTTGGCGACCAGCCAGACCACGCGCCCGGCCATGGTCTCGCTCTTGCCCGAGCCCGCGCCGGCCATGACGACCATGGGCTCCAGCGGGGACTCGATGACCGTGGCCTGCTCGCGGGTGGGGGGCAGGATGCCGAGCTTGCCGGCGAGTTCGGCGGGGGTCAGCACACCTGGCCCCCGTTGTCGTTGACCGGGCAGCTCGCCCTGGCCGCGCACGTGCGGCAGCCGTCGTTGACCTTGGCCTGGAAGAACGGGCCCGACATGCCGGTGGCCACCGTGTCGACCAGGTCCTTGGCCCAGCCCGGGTCCTTGTCGTCGGCCAGCGGGGGCTGCGCCTGCTCCAGCGCGTCGTTCTTGCCCGCCGCCTTGCCGACCTGGACGAGCGCGGCGCCGCCCGGCTCGGTCATGCCGTGCCGCGCGAAGGCCCCGAGCAGCGCGGCGAGCTGGTAGACGCCGAGCTGGGGGTGGCGGTCGAGGTCGCCGGCCTTGGGCTTGGAGCCGCCGGTCTTGAGGTCGATGATCACTGCGCGGTTGTCGGAGTCGCGCTCGACCCGGTCGACGCGGCCCTTGATCTGGACGCCCTCGGTGACCATCGCCGTGAACGCCTCCTCCAGGGCCACCAGCTCGCGCGGATTCTCCTTGTGCCAGCGCAGGAACTTGCCGATCATCTGCTCGGCGACCTGGCGCTGCTTGCGGTTGTACCAGACGCCGCCGAAGTCGAGGTCGCCCCAGACCTGGTTGAGGCGGTCGCCCAGGAGGTCCTCGCTGGGCAGGTCGGTGGCCGCCAGGACGGCCAGGGCGTGGATGATGTTGCCCAGACCCTGGGCGGTGCTCGTGCCCGCCGCGCCGACGGCCGTCTCCAGCAGCCAGCGCAGGCCGCACTTGGTGAAGCTCTCGACCGCCGAGGGCGAGATGCTGACGACGTCGTCGGGCCAGCTCAGCGGGCGGTCGTCGGAGATGGGCGTGAGGGCGTACCAGTCGTTGGGGTGAGCGCCCTGGACACCCGCGGCGGCGAGGCGGGCGAGCTGCCTGGCCGCCTTCTGCCGCATCTTCCTGGGCTTGGTGGGGTCGGTCACCGCGCTGCGGAGGTCGGCCACCAGGGCGGACATGTTCAGCCAGCGGGCGCGGTCGTCCACCGTGGCCGACTCCACCGCTCCCGGCATCAGCTCCGACAGGAACCTGGACGGGCGCTCGTCGGTGTCCTCACCGCCCACCGCGGTCACCACCAGCCTGCGCCTGGCCCTGGTGGCGGCCACGTAGAACAGCCTGCGCTCCTCGGCCAGCAGCTTGGAGGCCAGCGAGGCGGCGTTGGGCTTGGTGCCCTCGACCACCTCGACGAGGTCTTCCACGCCGAGCAGCGACCCGCGCAGCCGCAGGTCCGGCCAGACGCCCTCCTGCACGCCCGCGACCACCACGACGTCCCATTCGAGGCCCTTGGAGCGGTGGGCGGTCAGCACGCGCACGGCGTCGCCGTCGGGGGCCCGGTCGGCCAGCGTGTCGCCGGGGATCTCCTGGGCGGCCAGGTCGTCGATGAACACCTCGGGGCCCGCCTTGGGCATCCGGTCCACGAACCGGGCCGCGTGGTCGAACAGGGCCACCACGGCGTCGAGGTCGCGGTCGGCCTGCGCGCCCCTGGGGCCGCCCTGCAGGCTCAGCTCGGTCCAGCGCTGGGCCAGGCCGCTGGCGTGCCACACGGCCCACAGAAGGTCTTCCGCCGTCCCCTCCTGCTGCGCGGCCTCGCGGGCGGCGGCCAGGAGCTTGGCCACGCGCTCGGCGGGGACGGCGACGTGGTCTTCGACGCGGATGAGCTCCCTGACGTCCTGCACGGCCGCGACCAGCAGCTCGCCGGACGAGCGCGTGCCCTCCGCCTCGTTCTCGGCGATCTTGAGGGCGCGGCGGAGGCGGCGTACGCCGATCATGTCCGTGCCACCGAGCGGCCCCGTCAGCAGCTCCTCGGCCACGCCCTCGTCGAGCTGGGCGGGGTCCATGGCCACGCGGAGCATGGTGAGCAGCGGCCGCACGCCGGGCTCCTGCGCGATCGGCACCTCGTCGCCCGCGATCATCGTCGGCACGCCCGCGTTGACCAGCGCCCGGCGCAGCAGCGGCACCTGGCGCTTGGCCGAGCGGACCAGCACCGCCATCCGGTGCCACGGCACCCCGTCGATCAGGTGCGCGCGCCGCAGCGTGTCGGCCACGATCGCCGCCTCCTGGCTGGTGCTGTCGGCCAGCAGCACCCGCACGTCGCCGGGGTCCGCGTCGGGCAGCGGAGCCAGGTCGCGGTGGTCGTGCTCGTGCCCGTAGGCGTGGTCGGGCATGGGCGCCACCGGCAGCCGGGCCGCCACCCGGCGGGAGGCCTCCAGCAGGTCGGCCCCGCTCCTGCGGCACACCCGCAGCGCCAGCACCGGCGCCTCGCGGCCGTCGACGGTCTTGAACCGCTCCGGGAACTTCATGATGCCCTGCACGTCGGCGCCCCTGAAGCCGTAGATCGACTGGTCGGGGTCGCCGACGGCGACCAGGTCGGCCCCGTCGCCGGCGAGCTGGGCCAGCAGGAACTCCTGTGCCGGGTCGGTGTCCTGGTATTCGTCCACGAACACCACGTCGTGCGCCGCCCGCTCCCGCTCGCGCACCTCCGGCCGGGCCAGTAACGCCGAGGCGGCGCCGATCAGCTCGGCGTAGTCGTAGGTCTCCTCCGGGTCGAGGTCGAACCTGTCCTGGTAACGCTCGGCGAACCTGCCCGCCGCCACCCAGTCGCTCCTGCCGTGCAGCCTGCCGAGGGCGATCAGCCGCTCGGGGTCGAGCCCGCGCTCGTTGGCCCTGGACAGGAAGTCGCGCAGCTCCTCGGCGAAGCCCCGCGTCTTGAGCGGCTCGCGCAGCGACACCGGCCAGTCGAGCGCGCCGCCCTCCAGCTCGCCGTGGAGCAGCCGCCGGATCTCCAGGAGCTGCTCGGGGCCGGTCAGCAGGCGCGGCGGGGCCTTGCCCTCCAGCACGGACTCGCGGCGCAGGAGCGCGTACGCGTAGGAGTGGAAGGTGAGGGCCAGCGGGGTGCGGGTCGTGCGGCGCAGGCGGGCGGTGACCCGCTGGCGCAGCTCCTCGGCGGCCTTGCGGCTGAAGGTGAGGATGAGCACGCGCTCGGGGTCGACGCCGCGCCGCTCGATCCTGTCGACGACGCTCTCCACTATGGTGGTGGTCTTGCCGGTGCCCGGACCTGCGAGAACGAGCAGGGGGCCGCTCTGGTGGGCGACCACGGCACGCTGGTGCTCATCGAGCACAGGGGGCACAACAGGGCCAGTGCTACCGCGCCGCACCAATCGCCAGGTCTGACCACTCACAACACTAGATTCCACCAGACCACAGGGACAGATCGTGCCGTCTTGCCCGGTCTCCCCACGCAATCCGCCTACCGTATCGGGCCGAATCTCCACTTTCTCGCGCGACACGCCGCCTCATGTTCGCCCACGGCGTTGCCCTCTCGCCCCTGGCAATCTCGCTCACCAAGCGTAGGACCTTGTAACTTAGGGTCATGCGCTGGCAGGTCCACTCCGAGAGATCCCTGTACGCGGACCCGTGGCTGGACATCCGGGTGGCGGAGGTGGAGCTGCCCGACGGGCGCCGCCTCGACCACCGGCTCGTACGCACCGCACCCGGCGCGGGGGCGGTCGTCACCGACGACCAGGACCGGGTGCTGCTGATCTGGCGGCATCGCTTCATCACCGACAGCTGGGGCTGGGAGATCCCGCTGGGCCAGGTGGAGGAGGGCGAGATGCCTCAGGCGGCGGCCGCGCGCGAGGTCGAGGAGGAGACGGGCTGGCGTCCCGGCCCGCTGCGCCCGCTGCTGTCGATCCAGCCGACCAACGGCTTCACCGACAGCCTGCACCACATCTACCGCGCCGACTCCGCCACCCACCTCGGCCCGCCGTCGGACCCGTGCGAGGCGGAGCGGGTGGAGTGGGTGCACGCCTCGCGCCTCCGCAAGCTCATCGAGAGCGGCGAGATCGTCTGCGGCACCACCATGTCATCCCTGCTCTACCTCCTGGTGGAGCACCTCCCGAACGGCGGCTTCCACCGCGCCGAAGACCTCACCTTCGACTACGACCCCAACCGCCGCTTCCTCCTCCCCGACCTCCCAGACCTCTTCTGACACCACCGAAAGGGCGGGCGTCCGGGAGCGAGGTGCCGGACGATCGGCCCGGCGGTGGTGCGGGACGGCGGGCGAGCGGAGGCGTGGAGTGGCGCGCTTTTGACCACGGAGCCGGCCAAGAATGCGCGTCGTCACGGCGATCAGCCCGTGAGCCTTCACTACCGGCCAGGACGGACGGCCACCGACGTCGGCGCGTGCGGCCCACCGTGCGCAGCCGTAAAGAATGAAGGCCGTGACGGGCGCACGGCCCGCCACGGGAACTAAGAGAAAAGATGATCGACGACGCGAGCAGTGGCCTTCCCGTCGTCGCGGGGGGCGAAGGTGGCGCGGAAGGCTTCGTAGCGGTCGGTGTGGGCCGCCGCCACGGAGTCGATGTCGCGCAGGGCCTCGATCACCTCGGCCGACGTCGACAGCACCGGCCCCGGCGCCTGCTCGGCCAGGTCCAGGTAGAGCCCCCGCTTGGTCGAGTATTTGGCCAGGTCGTAGCCGTAGAACACGATCGGCCGGCCGGTGCACACGAAGTCGAACATGACCGACGAGTAGTCCGTCACCAGCACATCCGCCACCAACAGCAAGTCGGCAATATCGGGATAAGTGGTGACGTCGTGGGCGATGTCCGGGACGGCGGGCACCGCCTGCATCGGATGCGCCCGCACCAGGATCTCGTGATCGGCCCCGAGGGCCTCGCGCGCCTTGGCGAGGTCGAGCTTGACCATGGCGTTCTTGCGGTCGTAATCCCGCCACGTGGGCGCGTACAGGATCACCCGCTTGCCCTCCACGAGCCCCAGCCGCTCGCGCACGGCGGCGGCCAGCGCCTCGCGGTCGGGCGAGTTGAGGACGTCGTTGCGCGGCAGCCCGCTCTCCAGGATCTCGCCCTTGTAGCCGAACGCCTTGCGCAGCACCGGCGTGGCCCACGGCGACTGTGACAGCAGCAGGTCCCAGCCGCGCACCTCCGCCGCCTGGCGGTGCCAGATCGGCGGCTTCGGGTCGCGCGCCATGTGGGACTGGTCGTTGCCGATGTGCTTGGCCGGGGTGCCGTGCCAGGTCTGCAGCACGACCTGGTCCTCGCGGGCCCTGAACCAGACCGGCAGGAACGAGTTGGTCACGATGTAGCGGGACCTGGCCAGCGCGGCGTGGTGCTCGCGGCTGCCCGCGCGGATGACGGTCGCGCCGCCGGGCGGCACGAAGGCGCCGTCCTTGACGACCCAGATGTGCTCGCGATCGTCGCCCCGCCGCAGCCGCTCCTCGTAGATGGCGCGGACGCTGTCGGCGTAGAGGCGGCCGTCGTTGACGACGTAGACGGTCGCGTCGTTCAGCGGCTCGGTGCGCTGGGCCGGGTAGAACACGCGGCGCAGCACGTGGGTGCCGGCCACGCCCCGCTCGTCGGCGGGCCGGGCCTCCTCGACCGTCACGACAGGCACGTCGAACCGGGTGGAGATCATCCGGTACGTGCGCCCGTCGAGCGTGCGCGGGTCCTCGTCGAGTCCCGGCAGGGCCGCGTGGTCCATGCGCAACGGCACGATCTCGCCCGACGGGTGGCGGATCGACATGTTCCAGGTGCCGGAGGCGAGCGGCACGGGCTCGCCGAAGCGGTCCATGGCCGAGGGCTCGACGCGTACGGAGAACTCCTCGCCGGAGCGCTCCATGGGAAGCAGATAGGACAGCCCGGAGCGGTGCCGCAGCGTCAGCGTGCGGGGACCGGGGGCGTCGGGATAGTGGCCGCGCAGCAGGAGCGCGGAGCCCTCCCAGACGGCCGAGGTGATCACCGGACGGATGCGGTGGGCGGAGACGACCACGCGGTCACGGCGGTCGCCGAGCACGGTGATCTCGCGGTCGCCCACCGGCGTGCGGGTCTCCACGAGGTCGGCGAGCATGACGGACGCCGCCGGGTCGCCCTTGGGCTCGACCCAGAGCCGCCGCCCGTCCTTCTCCTGCAGCAGGGTGGGCACGGCCAGCCCCACCGTGACCTCCGTGCCGTCGCCGGACGGGGTGAAGTCGGCGGCGATGCGGTGGCCGCCCAGGCGGGCGTGGCCCTTGGTCACCGTGCGGCCGGACAGGAAGATCTTCAGCTCCAGGCGCTCGCCCTCGACGGACACGCCCTTCAGCTCGGCCCGGTTGGGCTGGAGCACGATCTGCAGCGCCCGGTCGGACGTCCACACCGGCCGGATCCACAGGCCCGGCTTCACCTTGAGCCCGGCGGGACGCTCGGGCCGGCCGACCGAGGAGCCGCGCAGCAGGCCCGTGGCCCGCGCGCCCCGGCTCCAGAACACGATCTCGGCCCGCCAGGTGGTCGTGTCGGGCACCGACGGGCGGTGCCGCATCCGCCGCCGCACGGCCGACACCACATCGCGTACGGCGCCGCGCCAGCGCAGCGGCCACGGGCTCAGCTCGGCGCTGAACCCGGACCAGTCGTAGTTGCAGCCGGGCTCGCGCGCGCCATGGGTGGCCTCGGGCGCGAGCACGCGCCGCGTGCGCATGCGGATGGGCGGCAGCCAGCGCGGCCCGCGCAGCACCACGGTCGCCCAGTTGAACCTGCGGCTGCGGACGGAGAGCCCCGCCAGGTACGCGAACCCGGTGACGCGCAGCTTGCCGTCGACCCAGACGATGTCGTCGATGTGGGTCACCGGCACCATGTCGGCGCGCCGCAGCCGGTAGAGGTCGGGCGGCAGCTCGTCGCGGAAGGGCAGGTCCGCGTACCAGCGCAGGCCCTTGCGGATGCGCTTGGACGGTTCTGCGGCGGCCGTCACGACCTTGGTGAGCGTCTCGCCCTCGACGAGCTCCTCGTCGGGCCGGTGCTCGATCAGGTGACATATGACACGCCGCGCGACCGGCAGGTCGTGCTTGACGCGCGCGTCCACGGCCGCGAGGTAGGGCCGGACGAGGTCCAGCATCTCGCGCCGACGTGCCGCGCCGCGCTTGACCGCGAGGTCCATGCGGGACCCGAGTGGGCCGCTCAGCACCTCGGTGTCGTACGCCGCGTCGCGACCGCCGGGGCCGACGGCTCGCATGACCGCTTCGAGGGGCTCTCCACGATCGCAAAGATCCTGGACAGCCTTGAGGCGGTCGGCGAGCGAATCGCCGCCCTGGCTCTGGGCTGTGACGCCGGTTGCCATTGGGGTGGCACCGCCTTTCGGGCCGCCATTCAGTGTTCTGCCCATGGTAATGCGAGTCACATGTCACGAATTCGCCGGTTCGGCGAAACGGCAGGTCATGACCCTTACTGAAAATCCGCTGAAGGCCCGTCCCAGCGCGCCTGTCTCATGTCCACCCGATCGCCCCGCAACGGCGTGCCTTCCTCACGCCAATGGGCCAGGCAGCGTTGCAGGTGGTCAGGGGCCGCGCCGGAGCCGTCGGCGTGGACGACGCGCCACCACGGCACGCCGCCGCCCCACGTCGACATCACCTTGCCGACCTGGCGAGGACCGCCCTCGCCCAGGTATTCGGCGATGTCGCCGTAGGCCATGACCTTGCCGGGCGGGATGCGCTCGACGAGGTCGAGCACCCGCTCGGCGAAGGGGTTCAGGGGGTCCATGCGGCCGGGCCCGCTTCGATGATCTCCTCGAACTTGCCGATCTCCATCGCGCTGCCGCCCGTCACGACCTCGATGACGCCGTCGCGCAGCGTGTAGACCTCGCCGTCCTCGCCCACGAGCCGGGCGCCGAGCGCGGCCGAGAGCCGGACGAGTTGAGCGACCTGCCAGTCGGAGCCGGGCTCGCCGACCAGCTGGCCCTGCCAGCGCGCCACCGCATGCGTGCCGCCCCTGTGCGCGGCCACGATCTCGTCATCTCCGCGCAGCCCGAAACCGGCCGGTGCGATGGCCTTCGCGAGCTCCGCGAAGGCGAGTGGCGAATCGCGCACCACCCGCAGCTCGTATCCCATGACGCGGGACCATAGCGGATCTTTACTGTTCCTTGCGCTGATTGAGCACGATGATCGCGCCGCAGAACATGACCAGCGCGACCAGCACTCCTCCCCCGTACAACCACAGCCGCAGCGGATCGGGCCCCGGCCTGGTCGGCACGGGCGAGTCCTCGCCCTGCCCGAAGTGCTCCTGACCTGACATGACGCTGCGCTGCTCCCCGGTCAGCCGCTCGGCGGCGTTGAGCGCGGCGGCCGCGTCGACCACCCCGAACCCGGTCTGGTCGTCGTATCCCGGGGCCGGCCGGCCCCGCGCGCTGGCGGCCAGCGCCTGCGCGACCTGCTCGGGCGGCAGATTCGGATAGCGCGACTTGACGAGCGCGGCCACGCCCGCCACGAGCGCGGCGGCCGAGCTGGTGCCCTCGGACAGCTCGTAACCGCTCTTGCGCTTGACCACGGGCACGCCCACGCCGGGCGCGGCGACCAGCACGGAGAGGTTGTCGCTGCTGAACGTGGCCCGTTTGCCCTGCTTGTCGGTGGCCGCCACGCCGATGACCCCCGGGTAGCCGGCCGGGAAGCTCCAGTAGGAGGTGCCGTTCTCCTTGGCGTAGCCGGTCAGGCCGTCGTTGCCCACGGCGGCGACCAGGACGACGCCCTTGCCGAGCGCGTACGAGACGGCCTCGCGCTCGGACCTGAGCGGGCCGTAGGAGCCGATGGACATGCTGATGACCTGGGCGCCGTGGTTGGCCGCGTACCGCAGGGCCCGCGCGAGCGGGCTCTCCGAGGTCTGCTCCTCGTCCTCCACCGGCGGGACGCTCAGCTCGGGGCTGTCGTCGGTGACCATGGGCAGCGACAGGATGCGGGCCTCGGGTGCGACGCCGACCAGCCCGTCGTCCTCCCCCGATGCCGCGATCAGGCCGGCCATGGCGGTGCCGTGCCTGCCCGGCGCCGTCTCCCTGACCACCGCGCCCGCGCTCATGTCGGGCCCCGCGGTCACCCGCCCCTTCAGCTCCTTGACCTGGTCGTCCACGCCGCTGTCCACGACCGCGACGGTGATGCCCTCACCCTTGGTGACGGTCCAGGCCTGTTCGACGTTGAGGGCGTCGAGCACCCACTGCTGCTGCTCCCGGACGGGGGCGGCGGTGGGTCCGGCCAGTACGAGGAGGGCCGCGGTGAGCGCGCGTACGGTCGCTAGCACACATTCCCCTGGGTGCAGGGCGGCACCTTGGGCGGGTCCGCGAGGAAGTAGGCGATCTGGTTGCCGACGGACTTCGCGGCCGGCCACAGCTCGGAGTGGAGGATCTCCTCCGGCGGGATCGCGGCCCTGGTCCGGCCGTCGGCGTAGCCGGCCGTGGAGAACACGATGTACGGCCCGGCGCCCACCCAGCCGGTGCGCTGGCGCTGGTCGGGGCCGAAGCGTTCGGTCACCGTGCCGGGGAAGGCGACGGGCAGCACGCCCACGCGGTCGTCCTGGGTGAGCTCCTCGCTCGCCGAGACCCTGGACGCCTCGTCCTTCAGCACGGCCACCCCGACCGTGATCACGAACGTGGCGGTCTGGTCGACGTACGTGGCCCGCAGCATCGTGACGCAGCCGTGGTTCTCCAGCACCCCGGCCACGGAGGCGTCCACGCCCTTGCCGCACTCGGTCTCGGGGGCGATGCCGACGCGCCTGGCGTACTGCTGGGCCCGGTCGAGCCCGAGGTACTTCACCTCTTCGGGGAAGACGCCCGTCGCCGGCCACGCCTGCCAGCGCCTGGCGATCTCCTCCTGCTTGTACTGGTTCTGCTCGGCGGGGGTCAGCGGGCGCGAGCGGGTCTCGGCGAACAGCCCGATCGTGCCGAGCAGCACGACCACGGACGAGACGACCACGATGACGCTGAGCAGCATCACGAAGATGCGCCGGTAGCGGACGCCCTGCTGGAGCGCCTCCCTCTCGGCGCGGTCCCTGGCGGCCGCACGCGCGCGGGAACCCGCCGCCGGCCACGTACGCACACGCGACCGCCGGCCGGTGGTGGCGCCGAGCGGATTCCTCCGTTCCGGCGTGGCCCCGCCCTCGGCGCGCGGTAGCCCTGAAGTCGACCTACGAGCCTTCACCACCGCCTCATCCTCGCCCTCCCTGCCCGTCGCCTCGCTACGTAAGGCGGGCTGGGGAGCCGATGCCGTCCCGTGTCTATTTCGTCCCCCTTAGTAGGCGGATCATGCATCTTGTGAGCTGTATGCCCGACGTACGCGCCTGACCAGGATGAATATGACGCCCAGGGAAGCGAACGCGCCGACGGCCGCCGCGGCGGCGATGGCCGCGTACACCGTGACGCGCTTGTCGTCCCTGACGATGACCTCGATGGGGGCAGTCCGCCCGCCGGCCAGCGGCTCGGCCGGGTCCTGGGCCTGGTCGCCCGCGGCGGTCTCGGTGTAGCCGGCCAGCTTGCGGGCCTCGGACAGGGCTCTGGCCGCGTTCACGACGCCGAAGCCGGTGCCGGTGTCGTAACCGCCCGGGGGCCTGTCGGTGGCGCCGGCCGTCAGGGCGCGGGCCACCAGCGGCGGCGACATGCCCGGATATTTGGCCTTGATGAGGGCGGCTATGCCCGAGACCAGCGCGGTCGCCTGCGAGGTGCCCCTGCCGACCCAGTACTCGTCGCCCGGGCCCGCGCCCATGATGTCCACGCCCGGCGCGGCCACCAGCACGGAGGAGTTCCAGTTGGAGAACGTGGCCCGCCGCAGCAACCGGTCCGTCGCCCCCACCGAGACCACCCCGGGGAACGCGGCCGGATAGGAGTAGGGGGCGAAGTCGCCGTCGATCTTCCGGTCGCCGTCGTTGCCCGCGGCGGCCACGAGCACGACGCCCTTGGAGATGGCGTAGCGGATGGCCGCCCGCTCCTCCCTGGTCGCCAGCTCTTTGGAGATCGACATGTTGATCACGTCCGCACCCTCGTCCACCGCGTAGCGAATGCCTTGGGCCACCACGTCCTCGAAGCGCTCGGCCGAGTTGAACTCCCGGAAACCCGGCTCCTCGTCCTCAAGGATGACCCTTACTGACAGTACGTCCGCTTCGGGCGCGACGCCGATGATCCCCAGATTTCCCCCATTGCCGTGCCCGTGCCCGGCGATCAGAGAGGCCATGTACGTGCCGTGCAGGCGGCTCGGGGCCACCCCCGGCGGGTTCGCGCCCTCGGTGAAGTCCTTGCCCACCCGCACCGAGCCGGCCAGGTCGCGATGGTGCGGATCGACGCCCGAGTCGAGCACCGCCACCGTCACCCCGTCGCCCTTGCTGGTGCGCCAGGCCTGGGTCAGCGCCAGCGTCTTGATGACCGGCCGCTGCCCGCCGCGTACGTCGTCCGCCCACGCCGGCGCGGCCCCGCACAGCAGCATCGCGACCGCCACGGCCGCCGTTCCCCGCCTGAGCATGACCCCCGTACTGCCCCGGCTCAGCACCGCCACTCCTCGGCCGCGCAGTCGGGCATCCGCGGCGTGCTCAGGTCGGTCAGCACCCGCTCGGAGATCTCGGTGGCGAAGGCGAAGATCGAGGGCCGCTGCTCGTCCGCCGCGTCCGCGGGCCGGCCGTCCACCTGGCCCGCCGTGGTCAGCACCAGGTACGGCCCCGCCTGCCGCACCGAGCCGGCCTGGCGCACGTCGGGGGTGAAGCGGTCGGCGACCGTGCCGCGGAAGGCCAGCGGGTACAGGCCGGGCACGGGTTTGCCGCTGTCGGAGAAGGCGGCTTTCGCGCGTACGGCGTCCGGCTCGTCGCGCAGCGCGACCACGCCGACCGTGACGAGCACGCCACGCAGCGCGTCGATGTAGGTGGCCCGCAGCAGGCCCTTGCAGCCCGCCTGGCGCAGGGCCTTGACCGCCTTGGGGTCGACCGCGTCGCAGGCGGTCTCGGGCGAGATGCCGATCCGGCTGGCACGTTCCCGGCCGCCCTGCTCGGCGGAGTACGGCAATGTGGCGGGGAAGATACGTCCGCTGGGCCAGGTGCGCCAGCGCTCGGCGACCTCGCGTCTGGCCGCCGCCTGGAGCTCGGCGGCGCTGGGGCCCCGGGTGAGCTCCGTGCCCGCCGCGCTGCCCGACACTCCGGCGGCCACCGCGCAGACCAGGGTCAGCGCGGAGGCCACCACGAGCGTCGGCCACGGACGGGCAGTGTTCACCCCATCGACCTTAATGGCGCCTTCCGGGGAACACCCCCAGAAACCATCAGTAGGAGGGCAGGCTCGGGTCGACGGTCTTGACCCAGCTCAGAACACCCCCACCGACGTGGACGGCGTCGGCGAACCCGGCGTTCTTGACGACGGCCAGCGCCTCGGCCGAGCGCGCGCCGGACTTGCAGTGGAGCACGATGCGCTTGTCCTGCGGCAGCTTCTCCAGGGCCGAGCCGTTGAGGAACTCGCCCTTGGGGATCAGCGTGGCGCCGGGGATCGAGACGATCTCGTACTCGTTGGGCTCGCGGACGTCGACGAGGAAGATGTTCTCGCCGCGGTCCTGCATGCCCTTGAGCTCCAGCGCGGTGATCGTGGAACCGCTGGCGGCCTCGGCGGCCTCGTCCGAGATCGCGCCGCAGAAGGCCTCGTAGTCGTCGAGGAGCTGCGTGACCGTCGGGTTCTTGCCGCACAGGACGCACTCGGGGTCCTTGCGGACCTTGACGTCGCGGTACTTCATCTCCAGGGCGTCGTAGATCATCAGCCGCCCGACCAGCGGGTCGCCGATGCCCGTCAGCAGCTTGATGGCCTCGTTGACCTGGATGGAGCCGATCGACGCGCACAGCACGCCGAGCACGCCGCCCTCGGCGCACGACGGCACCATGCCGGGAGGCGGGGGCTCCGGGTAGAGGCAGCGGTAGCAGGGCCCGTGCTCGGCCCAGAACACGCTGGCCTGGCCGTCGAACCGGTAGATCGAGCCCCAGACGTACGGCTTGCCGAGCAGCACCGCGGCGTCGTTCACCATGTAGCGCGTGGCGAAGTTGTCCGTGCCGTCGACGATGAGGTCGTAGCCGGAGAAGATCTCCATGACGTTCTCTGTGGTCAGCGCCGTGTTGTGGATGACGACGTCGACCAGGGGGTTGATCTCGCGGACCGACGCCGCGGCGCTCTCGGCCTTCAGCCTGCCCACGTCGGACTGGCCGTGGATGATCTGGCGCTGCAGGTTGGACTCATCGACCACATCGAAGTCGATGATGCCGAGGGTGCCGACGCCCGCCGCCGCGAGGTACATCAGCGCGGGCGAGCCCAGGCCCCCGGCGCCCACACACAGCACCTTGGCGTTCTTCAGCCGCTTCTGCCCCGCCATGCCCACATCGGGGATGATCAGGTGGCGCGAGTAGCGGCGCACTTCGTCGACGGTCAGCTCTGCGGCCGGCTCGACCAGCGGTGGCAACGACACGTTCTACGCTCCCGTTCCAGGGGGTCCTATCTCACCTTGAAACCTAGCTGGCGAGTGGGGCATTCCCCAATCGAGTCTCACGGATCAGACGGCGTGCTTCGGCCGCCACGACCTGCGGCATCTCCATCATCGCCACGTGGCCCGCCGTCGGCAGCAAGACAAGCCGCACCTGCGGGAACGTACGGTATGCCTTCGCGGCCATGGCGGGCCGGACCAGACGGTCGTGCTTGCCGTGCACGATCAGGGTCGGGGCCTTGACCTTGGCCGCCTGGCGCCACAGGTTGTCCTCGCCGCGGCGGAAGTATTCGGCCACGATGCCCCTGGCCGACCTGATCATGGCCTCCCCTGAGTAGGGGAGGTCGTCGCGCCTGCGGAGCTCGTCGATCGCGTCGCGCAGGCGTACGGGGTGGACGGCGCTGGTGTTGGCCCAGACCATCGCCACGGAGGCGTTGATGCGGTGCTCGGCGGGCACCAGGCGGAGCCTGCTCGCCACCCATTCGCCCAGTACGGGCACCGCGGCGGCGGCCACCCGGACGGGGCCGTACCTGGGGAGCAGGTCGGGCAGGGCCGGGGAGACGAGGGTGAGCGAGCGGACCAGGTCGGGGCGGGTGGCGGCCACGCGGACGGCGATCGCGCCCCCGAGCGAGTTGCCGAACAGGTGGGCCGGGCCCGTGTGCTCCATCAGCTCGGTCACGGCCCTGGCGTGGCCGGCGACGGTGTAGTCGCCGTCGGCCGGGGCGGGCGAGAAGCCCGCGCCGGGGAGGTCGAGGGCGTGACCGGTGACCGTGTCCTTGAGCTCGTCCATGAGGTCGGTCCAGTTGGTGGCCGACCCGGCCAGGCCGTGCACGAAGACGGCCTGCTCGCGCTGTCCCCGCTGGTCACTCGTCGATCGGACGTGCACCGAGCCGACCATGCGGCCCGGCCAGTCCGGGACCGGTTCCGCCATCGTGGGTCCTTTCTGACGTTCCTTCCTGTTCCCTCAACGATAACCAGCGCGTCTGGGTGGGGTCTGGATTCCGTACAGAAGCGCGCTTACTCCACCTTTTCCGGCATCAGGTACATATGGCCACACATGCCTCAAACGTCCCGCTGGTGTGATCGTCTGCGGCCGCGATGGCATCTCGGGGCCCGGTGCGGCACCCAGATCGGGGCCGGCGGGCGGATCGGTGGCGATCATCGCACGGTTCGGACAAATCGCCATATATCGCGACTTAGAGGTCTAATCGATCTCATCACGCGCCAAGAGTGTGGCAAAAGCCACCGTTCATCGTTTATGGCGCACCAAGGTCGGAAAGCATGACAACCAGCAGCACTTAGCGTGACGGTTGAGGAACGCACCGTTAATGGCGGGACAGACCAGCCTCGAACGCACCACCGCCGGGTGCCGCACAAAAGCGGGAGACATTTTCGGAGGGCGCACAATGCGTCCTCCGAATAATGACGCCGGGCGTCGGCGAAGCGCCCGGCGTAATGGCCGTTGATATGTTCGCGGACTTTCATCGGTCCGGGGGCGGCACCGCAGGCAGGCAGCTCACCACTCGCAGGACCGGCATGGCCGATGACGACAGGCCGGGCCGGGGCGCGAGCATTGCCCTGCGTGGCCGCCCTATCAATTGCGCCGCAATCGGACATATCATGCCATTTCATTGGATAGATCTTTAATGCGAGCAATAAGATTCTTAATGCATAGCAAAATAGGGTCTCTCCAGTTTGCCCGCCCGTCGCCCCGGAAATGACATTCAATGGATGACTCTTCAGCAGCCGTCCAAGACCTGTTTTCAGGTACCCGGAAACGTCGAGAACGGGGCAATCGATCCTTTAGGGGGAAAACGCAATGCCCAAGCTCAAGAGTGTTATCGCAGGCTTCGCCGTCAGCACGGCGCTGACCGGCGGCATGGTCAGCGCGGGCGCGGCCACCACTGCGGTCAGCGCCGACGCCATCAAGCTCAACACCTCATCCATCCTCACCGGCATCGACGACGACTTCGACGAGGGCATCGACGACGGCCTTCTCGATGACGACCTCGGCCGCAGCATCGTCATCGACCGTCGCGACCGTGACCGTCACCGCCGGCAGTGCCGCCGTCACCACGGCTGGGGCGGCGGCTGGGGCGGCGGCGGCTGGGGCTGGGGTCGCCACCGCCGCGGCGGCGAGGTCTGCGTCGTCATCCGCAACGACAACGTCAACGACAACAGGCCCGAGCGGCGTCGGGCGCGTACCTGGTAACAGAACCGTGCATTAATGGCGGGAAGATAAGCGTCCGCACCTTCGGGCAGGTCCTGTCTTCTCGTCTTCCGCGGGGGGTTCAGTGAGGGCTCTCCCGGCCTTTGGCCGGGGGAGCCCTCACTGCGTTGTACGGCGAGGAGCATGGGGGTGGAGTCTTTTGTTTCGACCATGAGGACGTCTGTGGTCAGCCAAATCAAGGTAGTTCCGGTTTGTTGGTGATTTGTCCGGAAATATGCGTCGTGCGGGAGATTCTCTAAGAATCTCGTCCGTAGCGTTTCCCCGATTCGGCCGGATCTGTGTCCGCTGGGCCGGGGGGCGTGAAACAGGGCAATCGAACCTTTAGGGGGAAAACAATGCCCAAGCTCAAGAGTGTCATCGCAGGTCTCGCCGTCAGCACGGCGCTGACCGGTGGCGTGGTAGCCGCGGGCGCGGCCACGTCGCCGGCCGGCGCGGCCGTCCAGGTCAAGTCCGCCGCCCCCGTTCTCGCCGGCAACTGCCGCGGCGCGGGCTGGCGCCGGTGCGGCTGGGGCGGTCGCTGGGGCGGCGGCCGCTGGGCCTGGGGCGGTCCCCGCTGGGGCTGGGGCGGTCCCCGGTGGGGCTGGGGCGGTCACAACAGGGGCGCCCGGGTCCGGATCGTCATCGTCAACCAGAACCACAACATCAACCGGGTCGACCGGGGTGACCGTGGCGAGTGGTAGGACTCAGACACTGAGCTGAGCATTGGCGTGCCCCTGAGGCCGCCGTAGCGGGCGGCATCCCCGAGCGATGACACGCCGCCCACACCAACGAGTGTCCGTATTCAGCGGGACAGGCGCCACCCTCCGGCCGGCGCCGCCCAAGCGAATACGGGCACTCTCTTCTTTCTGCTGGACGGTCATCGCTCCCTCTCCAGCGGCGCCCCCACAAGCCGGGCAGCCCTGTCCCCGCGTCACCGGCCCTCATCGGCACGGACCGCCCGTTCCCCGAGGAGAGGGCGGTCCCGGTCTTCTTCGAAATGGTCCCAGCCGGGTCCGGCTTACCGGCGGCAGGAGACACGTCGAATGCCCGTATTCGGTGGGTCGACGTCGCTGCCGGGGTGGACGTCGGGACCCGGTGAATACGGGCACTCGATCGGCGTGGCCGAAGTTCCATCGCTCAGGGGACTCCTGGTGTGGCACGGCCCGCGCCACGGGTTCGCCTGCGCGGTGAGTTCTACTGCCACGTGGGCTGGTTGTTGTCCTCGTGGTGGTCCATCTCGTGGCGCTCTTCCACGCGCTGCTGCACGTTGCGGTTGCGGTTGGTGTTGATGATGATGATCTTGATGCGGGGCATGCGGTGGCGCCAGTTGGCCCAGCGGCCGCCTCCCCAGCCGCCCCAGCCGCAGCGGCGCCCGCCCCAGTTGCCGCAGCCCTTGGCCAGGACGGAGGTGGCGGTGCCGACCTGGGTCGCCGCTTCGGCCGCGGACATGGCCGCGCCCACGCCGACCACGCCGCCGGAGAGGGCCGTACTCATGGCGAGGCCCGCCATAACACTTTTGAGCTTGGGCATTGCGTTTTCCCCCTACAGGTTCGATTGCCCCGTTCCTCACGTTCCCGGCCAATCCCCGAAAACCCGATCGACTAGGAAACGCCCCGGATGATCCTTAACGAATCATCCGCATCATGCATATTTCCGTCTGAAACAGCAGGCAAACTGGAATTGCCGTCATTTGGCCCACCACAGACATCCCCATGATTCTGCGCAAACGCCGCAGCGTAGATAGATCCGGACACAGCAAGGGCTCCCCAGCCCTAAGGTCTGGAGAGCCCTCGTCGAAAACCTGCCGTGGAGGCGCGGGGAAATCCCCCTACCGCGAAAACGCGGTCATCCCCGCGCCGTCAGTACACGGCTAGGACCAGTTGTCGTCGTTGTTGTGGTGGTGACGGTGCTCGCGCTCGCGCTCGCGCTCGAACCGGTTGATGTTGATGTTCCGGTTGTGGACGTTGACCCGAACGTGGCTGCGCTGGTGGTGCCGACGCCAGCCCCAGCCGCCGCCCCAGCCGCCGCCCCAGCCGCAGCGGCGCCAACCCCAGCTGCCGCAGCCATTGGCGAGGACGGAGGCGGCGGACTTGACCTGAGCGGCGGCACTGGCACTGGCCGAAGTCGTGGCCGCGCCCGCGGCTACCACGCCACCGGTCAGCGCCGTACTGACGGCGAGACCCGCGAAAACAGTCTTGAGCTTGGGCATTGCGTTTTCCCCCTAAAGGATCGATTGCCCCGTTCTCGACATTTCCGGTTATCCCGGAAAGAGGTCTTGGACGTCTGCCGAAGAGCCATCCATGAGGTGTCATTTCCAGACAGCAGCCCAACAAACGACACCTAGCCGGTTTTACCATGCATTAACAGTCTTATTGCTTGCATTAAAGATTTATAGACCGAAATAACGCGACTTATCCGTATATGTCCTATTCGGTGATCGCGTCGTAGAGGGTCGGAGGCAGCACGAAAAACCCCACCTCGCGGTGGGGTGAATGCCTGAGAAAGGCGGACGGGGGCTCAACACGGGAAAACGCGAGAAGCGCCGGCGAGGCCGTGGAGCGCCTCCCCTTACGGAGGCGTGCGGGACCGCTGAGAGAGATTCCGGCGGTGTCAGGCCGTCTTGCGCGTCTTGCGCTTGGCGGGGGCCTTCTCCTCGTCCTTGGACTTGGCGGCGGCCTTCTTGGGCTTGGCGGCCCCGCCCTCCCGCTCCCGCTTCGCGGCCTCCACGCTGGCGCGCAGCGCGGCCATGAGGTCGACCGCCGGTCCGGCCTCCTCTTCCTCCCGGGCCGGGATGACCTCCTTGCCGGCCACCTTCGCCTCGATCACCTGCTGCAGCGCCTCGCGGTACGTGTCGTGGTACTCGCCCGGGTCGAAGTCCGACTCCATGGTGCTGATCAGGGACTCGGCCATCTGGAGTTCCTGAGGCCGTACCTCGATGTCCTCCTCCAGGAAGCCGAAGTCCGGCGTGCGGATCTCGTCGGGCCAGAGCATGGTCTCCAGGACGAAGACGCCGTCCCGTACCCGCAGCGTGGCCAGGGACTCGCGCTGGCGCAGCGCCACCTTGACCACCGCCACCTGGCCCGAGCTCTCCAGGGCGTTGCGCAGCAGCACGTACGGCTTCGCCCCCTGCGCGTCGGGCTCCAGGTAGTACGACTTGGCGAAGTAGATCGGGTCGATCTGCTCGGCCGGGGCGAACTGCAGGACGTCGATCCTGCGGGACGTGCTCAGCGGCAGATCCTCGAAGTCCTCGTCGGTGAGCACGACGATCTCGCCCGTCGGCAGCTCGTAGCCCTTGGCGATGTCGGCGTACGGCACCTCTTCGCCGTCCTGCGTGCACACGCGCTTGTAGCGGATCCGGCCGCCGTCCTCGCGATGGACCTGGTGGAACGTCACGTCCTTCTGCTCGGTGGCGGAGTAGAGCTTGACGGGGATCGTGACCAGGCCAAAGGAGATCGCACCTTTCCAGATGCTGCGCATGGTCACTCCTCAGCTCTCAATCGTTCGCCAATGGGCACATACCCGTCATGGGGCAACCAATGCCATACCCCGTCGAACCGATGCTGGCCGTACCTGGGGAACTACCCTCCGATCGCGAGAGGTACGGACTGGAGGTCAAGTGGGACGGCATCCGCGCCCTCGTCCATCTTGACGGCGGGCTGAGGGTGACGGGGCGGCACGGGGTCGAATACACGCGGAGGTATCCGGAAATATCCGGTTTCGGGATCAAGAACGCGATCATCGACGGCGAGGTCGTCGCGCTCGACAGGGGCGGCAGGCCCAGCTTCGTACGGTTGCAGCACAGGATGCACCTGACCGATCCCGAGCCGATCATGCTGGAGCTGTACCCCGTCACGTATATGCCGTTCGACCTGCTCTATCTCGACGGCACGCCGCTGTTCGACCTGCCCTACGGCGACCGGCGGGCGCTGCTCGACGAACTGGACGTCGGGGCGCCCCCGTACTTCCCCGGCGACTCCGACCTGCTCGCGGCCACGTCCGAGCAGGGCCTGGAGGGTGTGGTCGCCAAGCGGCTGGACTCGCCCTACCGGCCGGGCACCCGGTCCCCATGGTGGATCAAGGTGAAGCACCTGCGTACCAGGGAGGTCGTGATCGGCGGCTGGAAGCCCGGCAAGGGGCGCCGGGCGGGCGGGATCGGCTCGCTGGTGATGGGGATGTTCACCGATCGAGGGCTCGCGTACGTGGGGCACGTCGGGACCGGGTTCACCGACACCGTGCTCGAAGAGCTCTACCGGCGGATGAGCCCGCTGGAGATCCCGCACAGCCCGTTCAGCAACGAGGTTCCGTGGCGAAATCGGTGGGTTAGGCCGGATCTCGTCGGGGAGGTGGCCTACACGATGTGGACCGACGAGCAGCGGCTGCGCCACCCCGTGTGGCGCGGCCTGCGCCCCGACAAGCTCCCCTCGGAGGTGACGCTGTGAACAGCCCGGCGAAGGTGCCGGTAAAGGTCGACGGGCGAGCGCTGACGCTGAGCAACCTGGACAAGGTCCTCTACCCCGAGTTCGGCTTCACCAAGGCCGAGGTCATCGACTACTACAGCCGCGTGGCCCCCGTACTCCTCCCCCATCTCAAGGGCAGGCCCCTGACCGTCAAGCGCTTCCCGAACGGCGTCGACGGCCAGTCCTTCTTCGAGAAGAACGCCCCCGACCACACCCCGGACTGGGTCAGGCGGGTCAAGCTCCCCGTCCCCGGCAGCACCAAGAACCGCGAGGCCATCGACTTCGCCGTCATCGAGGACCTGCCCACGCTCGTCTACTACGCCAACCTGGCCGCGCTCGAGCTGCACGTGCCCCAGTGGCGCGTCGACGAGGACGGCGAGGCGCTGCCGCCCGACACGCTCGTGTTCGACCTCGATCCCGGGCCGCCCGCGACCATCGTCGAGTGCTGCCGCGTGGCCCTCATGCTGCGCGACGTGCTGGCGGCCGACGGGCTCACCGCCCTGCCGAAGACCAGCGGGAACAAGGGCATGCAGCTGTACGCCGACTGGGACTGCCGCGAGGAGCCCTCCGCGTACGCCAAGAGACTGGCCCGGCTCCTGGAGAAGGAGCACCCCACACAGGTCGTCAGCGTGATGGCGAGGAAGGCCAGGCCCGGCAAGGTGTTCATCGACTGGAGCCAGAACAACCCCGCCAAGACCACCGTGGCGCCCTACTCGCTGCGGGCCAGGGAACTGCCGACCGTCTCGACACCGCTGAGGTGGACGGAGGTCGAGGGCTGCGAACGGCCCGAGGAGCTGGTGTTCACGGCGGCCGACGTACTCGCCAGAGTGGAGAAACGTGGCGACCTTTTCGGCCGGGCGTAGGCTGGTGCCGTCCACACCAAGAGGGGGACCAGAAGATGTCGGAGATGGACACACGCCCGGACGAGCTCTCCTACGACCAGGAAGAGGCAGAGCTGTCGATCGAGACGCCCGAGGCGGACGCCGCCGAGCAGCATTTCGAGATCCGCGAGACCGCCGGGAGGCAGCGCCGCGAGCTGCCGCTCGACGTCGACCCCGCCGACGCGGCCGACCAGGACCGCGTGGTGGATCTCGACGACGACGAATATCGCTGAGCACGGCTGCGCGACGACCGGTCGGCCTCGCGGAACGAGGCGATGAACAAATGAACAACGGCCCTACCCGCACGTAGGATGTCCGCACAGCCCGCTGAGAGACCTATGGAGACCCGCGTGACCGCAACCCCGGACGCGAAGCCCCGGGGCACCCGGCTGCCCCGACTCGCCCGCCGCCGGCAGCTGCTGAGCGCCGCGCAGGAAGTGTTCGTGGAGAACGGCTATCACGCGGCCGCCATGGACGAGATCGCCGATCGGGCAGGGGTCAGCAAACCGGTGCTCTACCAGCACTTCCCCGGCAAGCTGGAGCTCTATCTGGCGCTGCTCGACCTCCACGTCGACGACATGGTCAACCGCTGCCGGGAGGCGCTGGCCTCCACCCACGAGAACAAACTCCGCGTGCAGGCGACGTTCAGCGCGTTCTTCGACTTCGTCTCCACGCAGGGCGAGGCGTTCCGGCTGGTGTTCGAGTCCGACCTGCGCAACGTCGCGCCGGTGCGGCAGCGCGTGGAACGCTCGCTGCAGGAGTGCGCGGAGATGGTCAGCGTGCTCATCCAGGAGGACACCGGGTGCACCAGCGACGAGGCGCACCTGCTCGGCGTGGGGCTGGTCGGCATGGCCGAGGTGAGCGCCCGCTACTGGGTGACCCAGCACGGCTCCATCCCGAAGGACGCGGCCGAACAACTCATGGCCCGGCTGGCCTGGCGCGGCATCAGCGGTTTTCCGCGTACGGCATAAACCGTTCGCTGGGCGCGATCATTTGCCCTTTTCCCGGCTACGAGCCGCCACGATGGGAGTGAGCCAGCCCGTCGACTAGGGAGCCACATGGAAGTCAAGATCGGCGTACGCTCCGTACACCGCGAACTCGTTGTCGAGACCGACCTCTCCGCGGAGCAGGTCGAAGAGGAGATCAGGAACGCGTTGTCGGTCGATCGTGGCGTGTTCGCGCTGACCGACGTGAAGGGCAGGCGGATCGTGGTGCCGGTGGCCTCGCTCGGTTTCGTCGAGATCGGTGAGGACGAGGCCCGCCCCGTCGGATTCGGCGGCACCCTCTAGAAGCTTTGCTGACCTGGGGGTACGGCTCACCCGGCCGTACCCCTCCCAGGGCCGGCCCTCGTTCCCCAACCCCCGGCGATCGTCCCGCGCACGGGGCTGTGCGGCTGCGCGGGCTCGGTGCGCGGCGACCGCCCGATCGTCCCGCGCCTGTGGGGCAGCGCGCATGGTGCAGCGCGCACCTACGAGCCGCCGCAAGACCCCAGCCGGTCCCACGGGCAGCCCGCACCCCAGCAGCCGCCGCAAGAGCCCGGCCCGCTCGCCCTGCGCCCGAACGCCCCGCCACCCCACGCCCACGGCCCGACGACCGCGGGCGTCGGCTGTCCGCTGCCCGCGCCCTGCGTCCGGGTCCCGAGGCCCGGGTCCCGCCACGCCGCATCCCGCCGGCCCGACGCCTCCGGCAGCGGCACGAAGGCGCGCCACACCCGCATTGCACCCGCACCGCACCCGGGCCATACCCTCGCCGCACCCGCACCGCAGCCACGCCACATTCGTGCCGCACCCGCGCCACACCCGTGCCACGCCCACCCAACGCCTTCGGGGCCCGTGTTCAGGGACGGTCAGAGGCCCAGGGTGGCCATGCGTTTGTTGTGGGCCTCTGTCAACGTCGCGAAAAGTCGGGAAATGTCGGTGGCGCCTTCCCCCGACACCAGCAACAGCGCCAGGTCGGGCCGTGCCGAGGCCACCTGCTGCCCCTGGCTCAGCGCCTCGCCCACGAGCCGGCGCGCCCACAGCGCCAGCCGCCCGGCCGCCGCGGGCGACGCCTCGATCCCGGCCCTGACCCGCTCGACCGCGAACTGCGAGCGCCCCTCGTCCACCAGCACTTCGTCCACCAGCTTGGCGATCGAGGGATCGAGGTGCCTGGCCGCCTCGCGGTAGAAGTCGAGCGCGATGCCGTCCCCGACGTACGTCTTGACCAGCGCCTGCAGCCAGTCGGCCGGCTTGGTCTGCGCGTGCCAGGCGTCGAGGGCGCCGACGAACGGCGACATCGCCTCGGCGGGATCGGCCCCGAGCTCGGCCAGGCGGTCACGCAGCAGGCGGAAATGGGCATACTCGGTCACGGCCAGCTCGCTCAGCGCCGCCCGGTCGGCCAGCGAGGGCGCGAGCGTGGCGGCGTCCTCCGTCATCCGCGCGTACGCACTGAGCTCGGCGTAGGCGAGCACCCCGAGCAGGTCGACCACTCCTGGAGACTCCGTCATCTGAATTGTGGCACCCGAGCCCGAACCTTCAGGTCCGGAAGGAAGCGCCACCCCTCCTTTCGAAAACATTATGGAGAACCTCGGTAACGGGCCCCGCCCAGGCCCATGCCCTCATCGCAGCCATCCGGCTGTGTGATCAGGCGGCTGCCTTCATCTCGCGCCCGGCTTGGCGCGGCCACGCCTTCACCTTGCTCGGCCTGCGCCGGCTCGTCTACCACCCATCCCGCGCCCACTTCGCCGGGCTTGGTGCCCAGGCGGCCGTGCGGGCCGTCGCCCGTGTTGCGGGAGCCTGCGCTCACCGGCGCGCCGCTGAGAAGCGCGCCCGTGTCTTCCGCCCGCATGGCACCGCCCCTCACGACGCGCGCATGATGAGCTGGAATCGTGATGTCCGGACCGTGTCGCCGTGGACCCGCGCCGGTCGCGTGACCGTGCCCCGCACCGGGCGGCCAGGGGATATCCGCGGGCGGGTGAGGGCTCATCGGTCCCGGCGGCGCGCCCTGCGCGGCCGGGCTGCTGTCAACCAGCCACACGCTACCGGCCTCCCTTCAGCCACACGGGACGGGACCGTGAGAGCAAGCCACCAGCCTCAGCCGGTGGTAGTTGATGGATGGCAGCGTACTTCCGCGAATCTTCGGGAACATACGTAAGCTCGGCCAGCGTTGTGCTATCGAGTACACTGCTCTGTGAAAGTGCGACCGCACTGTGTAAATTCGGGGGTTTCTCCCGGATACCCCCACTTCCGGGTGCGCGGTCGCTGATGACGCGAGAGGGCTGGCTCTACCGCGAGGACCCACGTAACGAGGGCTGTTCATGCCCGTCGGTCCCGGCAGGCCCGCCTTCATTTGAGAACTGAGGCAGGCCACGCTGACGACTTTCCGAGACCTCGGAGTCACACCTGAGATCGCCGATGCCCTCGAGACCGAGGGCATCGTCACACCGTTCCCCATCCAAGAGATGGCTCTCCCGCTCGCCCTGAGCGGCCAGGACCTGATCGGCCAGGCGCGCACCGGCACGGGCAAGACCTACGCGTTCGGCATCGCCATGCTCCAGAGCATCGGCAAGCCGCGCAAGAACCGCAAGAAGCCCCGCGGGCTCGTCGTCGTGCCGACCCGCGAGCTGGCCACGCAGGTCAGCGAAGACCTCGTCACCGCCGCCGGCAAGCTCGGGTCCCGGGTTCTGACCGTTTACGGCGGGCGCGCGTACGAGCCGCAGATCGAGGCTCTCAAGGCCGGGGTCGACGTCATCGTCGGCACCCCCGGCCGCCTGCTCGACCTGGTCAAGCAGAAGCACCTCGACCTGAGCCAGGTCACCACCCTCGTGCTCGACGAGGCCGACCGCATGCTCGACCTGGGCTTCCTGCCCGACGTAGAGCGGATCTTCAACCTGATCCCCGGTCAGCGGCAGACGATGCTGTTCTCGGCGACCATGCCGGGCGAGATCGTCACGCTGTCCCGTAAGTACCTCAACCGTCCGACCCACGTACGCGCCGAGCACGAGAGCGGCGAGGGCGAGACCACGCCGCAGGTCCGCCAGCTCGTGTGGCGCGCGCACCGGATGGACAAGATCGAGATCCTCGGGCGGCTGCTGCAGGCCGAGGGCCGCGGGCTCACGATGGTCTTCTGCGAGACCAAGCGGGCCTGCGACATGGTCGCCGAGCAGCTCGACACGCGCGGCTTCGCCGTCGCGGCCGTGCACGGCGACCTCGGCCAGGGCCAGCGCGAGCAGGCACTGCGCGCGTTCCGCAACGGCAAGATCGACGTGCTGGTGGCCACCGACGTGGCGGCCCGCGGCATCGACATCGACGACGTCACCCACGTGGTCAACTACGACTGCCCCACGGACGACAAGACGTACGTGCACCGCATCGGCCGCACCGGCCGGGCCGGGCGCACGGGCATCTCGGTCACGTTCGTGGAGTGGGAGGAGCTGACCCGCTGGAAGATGATCAACCAGATGCTCGGGCTCGAGTTCGCCGAGCCCGAGGAGACCTACTCCACCTCGCCGCACGTCTACTCCGAGCTCAACATCCCCGAGGGCACCAAGGGCGTCCTGCCGCACGCGAGCCGTTCGCGTGCGGGGCTGTCCGCGGAGCGCCTGGAGGATCTCGGGGAGACAGGCAGGGCCCGCGTCCGTGGCGGCCGTCGCCGCGACGAGCGCGAAGAGCGCCGCGAAGAGCGCCCTGCCCGTACGCCGCGCCAGCGCCGCCGCACCCGTGGCGGCAAGGAGCTGGCGGAGACCGCAGTCGTCGAGACTCCGGAGGTCGAGCTCGTGGATGCCAAGACAGAGGAGACTCCCGCGATCTTCACAACGGACGAGATTCAGGAGGCCGCCGAGCCGAAGCGGACGCGTACGCGGAGGGGGGCGGCTTCGTCTGCCATCGAGCAGGCGCTCGCCGACGCCCCCGAGGCGCCCGTCAAGGCCACCCGGTCGCGGCGGACCGCCGCCGTCACCGCCCCTGAGGCCGACACCGTCGAGGAGGCGCCGGCGAAGAGCACCCGCTCTCGCCGCACCGCCGAGCCGGTGCCCGTGGCCGAGGCTCCACCCGCTGCCCCGCCCGCTGCTCCGGTCGCCGAGCCGGCGCCGAGCTTCCTCGCGACGCCGCCTCCACCGGTGCGCAAGGAGCCGGAGCGGATCGTCCCGCCGAACCCGTTCACGGTGATCTTCCAGTCGCCGGACCTGGCCTCGGACGACGACGACATCGCCCCGTCGGCGGCCACGGAGCGCAAGCAGCAGCGCCGCCAGCCCCGCAGCGGGGGCGGCAACCGCCGCCGCTCGGGCTGAGCGCCGTCTGAACACCGTCTGGAGGGCGCGCATCCGCATCGGGTGCGCGCCTTTCCGGGTAAGAGGCCCGCGGGCCGTCAGAGGCGCTCTGGGCGCGTCTTGGGCTCCCGCCAAGGAGCCGCGTTTGCCCTGCGTGATGCCCGTGACGGTGTCGAGCCGCTGACCTCTGGGTATTGTTGCCCCACGTGAGTACGCCGCGATTCCTCGATCTGCCTCCTGGCGTCGCACCACAGAAGATCGAAACGCCACAGGGCACGTTCGCGGTCCTGGAGGCCCTTCCGGTCAGTGGTGTGATTGAGCGCTGGCCCGCCCTCCTGGTCCCCGGCCTGACAGGCAGCAAGGAGGACTTCCTCGCGGTGCTGATGACCCTGGCCCACTCGGGGCGCAGGGTGATCGCCGTCGATCTGCGCGGCCAGTACGAGACGCCCGGCCCCGACGACCCCGCCGCCTACACCTGCCCCGCGCTCGGCGCCGACGTCGACGCGCTCGCCCAGATCATCGGTGGCGGCGACCCCGTTCACCTGGTGGGCCACTCCTTCGGCGGCCTGGTGGCCAGGGAGGCGGTGATCGACGGGCGCACGAGGTTCGCGTCGTTCACGCTGATGGGGTCCGGGCCCTCGGGCATCGAGGGCAAGCGGGCGGTCAACGGCCGCAAGATCATGGAAGAGGTCCAGGAGTTCGGCCTGGAGCACGTGTGGCACCACCGGCTGGAGCCCGAGGCGCTGTCCAACGACGTGTCCGACGAGATCCTGGCGTTCCTGCGCAAGCGCCTGCTCACCAACTCTCCGACCGCGCTGGCGTGCATGGCCGAGCAGGTGCTGAGCATGCACGACCGCACCGACGAGCTGCGCCAGGTCGAGGTGCCCACGCTCGTGCTGTACGGCGAGCACGACGACGGCTGGCCGCCCGAGGCGCAGTCGGAGATGGCGGCCAGGCTCGGGGCCGAGTCCGTGGTCGTGCCGGGCGCCGTCCACTCGCCCGCCGTCGAGGCGCCGGAGACGACGGCGGCGGCGCTGGTGAGGTTCTGGAACGCGGCCGAGAAACACTATTTGGACACCAAGTCCAATGCCATGTAATTCTTTACTTACTATGGCGAACATCGAGGACCTCGTCGTCCAGCCGCCGCAGAGCGCGACGTGGCAGGTGCATCTCGACCGGTCGATGTGGGTGGGCGGCGTACGCGGTCTCATGCTGCAGGCGCTGCACCCGCTGGCGATGCGCGGTGTCTGGCAGAACTCCAACTTCCAGGAGGACCCGTTCGGACGGCTGCGCCGCACGGCCGACTTCGTGGGGCGCGTGACGTTCGGCAGCCCGGAGCAGGCCGACGAGATCGGCAGGCGGGTGCGCGGCATCCACAAGGCGCTGCGCATCCACGATCCCGACACCGGCCGGACCCATCGGGTGGACGATCCCGAGCTGCTGCTGTGGGTGCACTGCGCGGAGGTGTCGTCGTACCTGGAGGTGGCCAGGCGCGGCGGGCTGGGCCTCACCGAGCGCCAGGCCGACCGCTACCTCCACGAGCAGCGCAAGAGCGCCGCGTACGTCGGCCTGCACCCCGAGGACGTGCCCGGCTCGTGCGCGGAGATGGACGCCTACTTCAAGCAGATGCGTCCTGTCCTGCGCGTCACGGAGGAGGCGGCCTCGACCGTGCGCTTCCTGATGTGGCCGAGGCTGCCGCACGAGCTCAGGCTCCTGTCGGCGGGCAAGCCCGCCTACTTCCCGTTCGGCGCGCTGTGCTACTACACGCTGCCGGACTGGGCCAGGCGGATGTACGGCGCGCTGCCGGAGGTGCCGCGCGCGACGGTCACGGCCGCGCTGAGGGCGTTCAGGCTGGGGATGAACTCGCTGCCGGAGCCCGTGCACGACCACGCCTTCATGCCGGCCACGAGGGAGATGCTGCGGGCCGCCAGGGAGCGTCTCGGCGCGGCCGGGTACGACGTGAGCAAGGGGCTCAAGGGCCTGACCGATCCCCGCCGGTGGCCGCGGGCGCCGGCCGCCTGACCGGCAGGAGCGTGCCGCCCACCAGCACGACTGCCGACACGCCGGCCATCGTCCATCCGCTGCGGCCCATGCCCCCGCCGTCGAACAGCACGCCGAGCAGGGTAGACGCGGTCGCGGCGCCCACGTACCTGGACGACTGGAAGAACCCCACGGCGACCCCGGTCTCGCTCCTGTCGGCGTGCACGAAGACCAGCGAGTTGAGCCCGAACTGGCTGAGCGCCGACGCCACCCCCAGCAGCCCCGCCGCCACCAGCACCAGCCAGACGGGACCGACGGCGGGGACCAGGCAGGAGCCGGCGAGCAGCAGCGCCGCGCTCGCCACCAGCACGGTCCGCATGCCCAACCGCGCCGCCAGCGCCACCGCGACCGGCGTCATGACGATCGCCAGCCCGGCCATGGGGAGCACCAGCAGGCCGGCGATGTGGGCAGGCAGTCCCGCCGAGCGCTGAGCCCACAGCGGCACCACGAAGAACGCCGCGTAGAACACCACGTTGACCAGGGCGAACTGTCCGCAGGTGGCCAGCAGCCCGGGCCTCAGCCGGGGCAGCAGGGGCTGTTTCGCGCCGTCCACGCGGACCTTGGGCAGCCAGCGCAGCGCCGCGGTGAGCGCGACCGCCGCGAGCGGGACGTTGACCAGGAAGATCGCCCGCCAGCCCCACAACGAGACCAGGAACCCGCCGAGCACCGGACCGGCGGCCGCGCTGGCGGTGAGCACCATGGAGATCGTCGCGATCACGCGCGGCGGCGGCCTCCCGTTCTCGCCCGGCATCACGGCCTGCACGATCGCCATCCCGGCGGGCATCGTCGCGCAGCTTCCGAACGCCTGCAGCAGCCTGATCGCGACCAGCGCCGGGTACGAGGGCGCCAGCGCGGCCAGCACGCCCGTGACGGCCATCGTGACCAGCCCGGCACAGAACACCAGCCTCGGGCCCAGCCTGTCGGCCAGCGTGCCCATCACGGGCGGGACGAGGATGCCGGCCAGGTAGAACCCGCCGGCCAGCCACGTCACTGCGGCGATGCCCACGTGGAACTCGGCCTCGATGTGGGCCAGGGCCACGGCGATCATGGACGAGTTCAGGGGATTGAAGAGCGTGCCCAGCGCCACTGCCGCCGGTAACCGCCCGATAGGTGCCACTTTCCCGTCATAACCACTGTTCTCCGCGGGAAACTGCGGACCCTCCGGCAAATGCCATGAGCCGGGGCGAGCGGTCCCCTCCGCCGCTCGCCCCGGCAGGCGGGTCACTCGGCGAGGCCGTCCCACGGATCGCGGTCGGGGGCCGCCGAGCGGCCCTCGGGGCAGTGGCGGCGGAAGTCGCACCAGGAGCAGATCGGGCCGGGGTTCGGCGCGAACAGCTCGTCGATCTCGTCCGGCACCGCCGCCGGCCCGACGGCCGGCCGCTCGCCGGAAGCGGCCGGACTCCTCTTGGGGGGCGCGGGCACGAGCGCGCGGTAGCGCTCGTCGGCCGCCGACGCCTCCGTAGCGACGTCCTCGGCGCGCCGGATGTGGCGGGCCAGCGACTCCTCCGTGTGCCGCCACTCCAGGATCTCGCCGGTCGGCAGGTGGTGGAGCTCGACCGTACGGCAGGGCGTGCGCATCATCGTGGAGGCCGCGACCGCGTACACGGCCAGGGCGAGGGACGAGCGGGCGTCGTCCTCGGTGAGCGGCCGGCGGCCGGTCTTGTAGTCGACCACGACCAGCTCGTCACCGCGCCGGTCGAGCCGGTCGATGCGGCCGGACAGTGCCATCACCTTGGTACGGGTCGCGACCGTGCGCTCCACGCCCACCGGCTCGTCGCTGGGATCTAAGGTCGCGACGTAGCCGGAGACGAGGTCGCGGGCCCGGCCCAGCCAGTGGGCCGACTGCTCGACGTCCCTGAACCCCTCGGCGATCCACCCGTTCGTGACCAGGATGGCGGCCGTCAGCGGGGTCCTGCGGTCGTACGGCTCCCGCCACCACCCCGCCAGCGCGTTGTGCACGCTCGCGCCGACGCTGTTGTGCGCCCACGCGGGGCCCTTGGACGGCTGCGGCCGGTCCAGGTAGGTGAACCGGTAGCGGCGGCGGCAGTCGAGCCACGCGTTCAACCGCGACGGCGTGCACGAGTAGAGCCGCCGCGGCATCCCCTCCAGCGGCAGCTGCGCGCTCATGGCCTCCACTCCGTGGAGGCGGGCTCGGTCGCTCCGAGCCGTCGCCTTCCCTCGTCGCTCTGGTCGCTACGCTCCCGACGCTCCTCAGTCCAGGCGACGGCGCTCCCTCGCACTGACGGCGTCACTCGTCGTCGGGGTCGAGCTTGATCCCGGAGAGCCTGGTGCCGTCGGTCAGGGGGCCGTCGTCGGCGCTTTCCTTACGGGTCAGCGAGCCCGACACCCAGTCGTCGAAGTGCGGCTCGAGGTCGCCGATCGTGACCTCGTCGCCGTGGGCGGCCAGCACCCGCGTCTCGGCCGGCAGCGTGAACAGCCGCCCGCCGATCGAGGTCAGCTGGTCGGGCAGGGCGGGGTATTCGCCGGCCAGCTTGCCGGGCCCGTCGGCCTGCAGGGCCTTGCCGGTGAAGACGGCCCCGAGCGCCTCGCAGTAGAGCGACACGCCGCCGGGCGAGACGCCGGGCGTCTCCATGACGTCGAGCTGGACGTCGGCCACACCGAAGATGCCGTCGTCCTCCATGTCGATGTCGGGCCAGGTCTCCCGCCAGGTCTCCCGCCACAGCGGCTTGTCCTTGGGGTGCAGGGCGACCACGGCCTCGTCCCGGCTGGCCACCTCGATGGCGGCGGAGACGTGGTCGGGCAGGCCCGCCGTGCAGATGACGGCCAGCACTTCCCGCTCGCCCACCTGCTCGAGGATCTTCTCGGCGTCGCGCGCCGGGTCGATGACGATGACTTCGTCGTCGTCACCGATGATCCAGGTGTTGTTCTCGACCTTGTACTCGGTGCCGTCGATGTCGACGACGCCCTCGGTCACCACTCGCTCGATACGCGCTGTCACGCCTCCGAACTCTAGCCCGTCTGCATCAGAGCGCGAATCGAGAGCGTGAAAGCGCGTCTAATCCTCGAGCCGTGGCGAGAACGCGCCGAACGGCACGTCGAGCTCGTGGTCGCGGGCGTCGAGCAACGACAGCTCGGCGAGCGCGATCATGCAGCCGGCGTCGGCCGGCCACGCGATGGCCCACAGCCAGTTGCCGAGCGCCTCGCCCGCGTAGACGGCCCGGTCGACGGCGCCGTCCACGCACCACAGCGCGGTGGGATGCCCGAGCACGCCGATCTTGGCGTTCGGCGGCCCCGAGTCGAACCCCTCGCCCGGGTCGGGGCCGTCCAGCCCGGCGAACGCCGCGCCGAGCCCGATGCCCGGCTCCTCCGCGATGAGCAGCAGGTCGGCGGGGCCTTCCGTCAGCGACGGCCCCGTCAGCGCGACCACGCTGGCCCGGGCGCCGGTGCGCTCGTCGCCGACCTCCCCGAAGCCGGTGACCAGCCAGCCGGCGGGCAACGGCCACGGCAGCCACACGGGCACCACGGCGTTCTTCCTGATGGCCTCCAACGCCGTGCCGGTCGGCGGCCATGGGGGTTGATAGGGCAGGACATCACCGTGCGTGTCGCATCGGTACGCGCTCGACCACGCACTGGGCCCGTGAAGCGGGCCAAAGCACCGAGGACAGGTTGGAGCCGCTCTCACAACTACCCACGGTGCTTTCTCCGGCACCGGCCCGTCAAGGCCGCATCCCGTTGTCCCGTCGTAATGTTGGTCATGTGCACGTAAATTGTGTCGGCGCGATTATCTTCGACGCAGCCGGCCGGTTGCTCCTCATCAAGCGGGGACGTCCGCCGGGCGAGGGGCTGTGGTCCATCCCCGGTGGCCGCCTGGAGGCCGGGGAGACGGACGCCGACGGCGTGCGGCGCGAGGTGATGGAGGAGACCGGGCTGCGCGTGGAGGTGGGCCGCCTGGCGGGCACGGTGGACCGGCCCGGCCTCGGCGGGGCCACGTACGTGATCCGCGACTACCTCGCCACCGTGACGGCGGGCGTGCCCGTCGCCGGGGACGACGCCGACGACGTGCGCTGGTGCGGGCCGGACGAGCTGGCGCGGCTGCCGCTCACCGCCGGCCTCCTGGAGTCCCTGGCCGACTGGGGCGTGCTGCCCCGCTGACACGGCCCCATCCGCCCCACGCACCTGGTCCTACCGGTTCGAGGTGAGGCTGGAGGTCCAGAGGATCAGGTGGTCGGCGTTGTACGTGGTGGACCGCCCGAGCGCCACGACCTCCGAGCCCGACACGGCCACCGCCGTCAGCCACTGCGCTCCCTGGCCGGCCAGCCGGTCCTTGGTCAGGGCCATGCGGTTCCACGACAGGCCGTCCTGCGAGGTCCAGGCCGCGCTGTCGCCCTCTCCCGGCACGCCGTGCCAGCCGACGGCCACCAGCCCCTCGTCCGCCGCGGCCAGGTCGTACACCGCCGCCGCCTGGTCCGCGGGCAGCCAGGCCGTCTGCCAGGTCGAGCCGTCGTCGTCCGAGACCGCCGCGAAGGCGCGCCGCGAACCTCCCGACACGGCCGTGCCGACGGCCACCAGCTTGTCCTGATAAGTCGTGACCCGTCGGAGGCCGGCCGACGTGGCGTCCGGCGGGACCACGCGCTTGCGCGCGCTCCAGTTCACGCCGTCCGAGGAGTGCCAGACCACGCTGCTCTCCTGGTCGGACCCGCCCGAGCCGCCCACGGCCACGTAACCGCCGTCCCCGGTGGCGACCGCGTCGTAGATCCGCACCCCGGAGCCGCCCTGCGGCAGCTTCTTCGACCTGGTGAACTTGCGCAGGTCGGGGGTGAACCACATGGCGGCGCTCGCCGTGCCCATCTGGTCCTTGGCCTCGCCGGCCAGCACGTAGCCCTCCTTGCCGGCCGTCACGACGTGGGTCTCCAGGGAGGGGGCGTTCGGGTCGCGGGCCAGGTCGCCGGTGACGTCCACCTTCCTCCAGCTCTCGCCGTCGTCGGAGGTGACGAGGAGCGGGTCGGTGACGGCCACGTTCGTCTCGGTCGAGCCGACGGCCAGCCAGCCGCGGCTGCCGTGCGCCACGTCCTCCAGCGTCTGCTTGCCCGGGCCGCCGAGGCTCATGGACTTCCAGCTCACCCAGTCCCTGATCGTCCACAGGCCCGCGTCGCCGGAGGCCGAGCCGACGGCGACGTACCTGCCGGCGAAGCTGGCCAGCGCGTTGGTCTCGCGGGCGATCCTGGTCAGGCCCTCGACCTTGCCGAGCTGGACGCGCGAGGCGCCGTCGCGCGGGGGCGCGGCCATGAGCACGAGCTGGTTGTCGACGTCGGAGACCGCCTGGTCGCCGCCGGCGAACAGGGTGCCGCCGTCGGCGATCGTGAACCCGCGCAGCGTCGCGCCCGGCAGGTTGCCGAGGTCGGTCCGCTTGCTCCACGAGCGCCCGTCCGTGCTGGTCAGCACCGAGTAGCGGCCCAGGCCCACCTGCGTGATCGCCGCGATGCCCGACGGGTAGGAGATCAGCGTCTCCACACCCGTGCTCTCGCCGCTCAGGCCGCCGATGGAGCCGCACTGCGACCACTGCGCCCCGGTCGGCGAGCAGTAGACGCGCAGGTCACCCGTGAACGTGGGGAAGCGCGTCGGCACCAGCACGAACCTCTTGGGCGACACGGCCACCATCCCGGTGTGCGGCGCGACCTCGGGCAGCTGGAACGCGGTCGCCTGCCAGTCCCGCCCGCCGTCCGCCGATCGGAGCACCCGCGATCCCTCGCCGACCGCGGGGTCTCCGATGGCGACGACCGTGTCGCCCTTGGCGACCACCGCCTTGATCTCGCGTACCTCCAGCTCCCTGGTCTCGGCCCGCTCCCAGGTCCGGCCGTCGGCGGAGCGCCAGGCCGCGGGGCCCGTACCGCCGTCGTCTCCCGTCGTGCGTCCCACGGCCACGAAACCGGAGGCGGTCCTGGCGATGTCGTTGATCTGGTCGCCGGACCTGAACGCGGCCAGGCCCGCCGCCTCCACGGCCGTCCAGCTGAACCCGTCGGTGCTGGTCCACAGGCCGCGTTCGCCGGACACGCCGTCGCCGCCGCTGGCCAGCCAGCGCCCGCCGCCGCCGACGACCCGCCGGACCGTGGGGGTGGAGGCGCCGTTCACCTGGCCGAGCTGCCAGGTCTTGCCGCCGTCCGGCGAGAACAGGAAGAGCGGGCGCGGGGTCGGGCTCGTCGTGTCGCTGCCGACCGCCACGACCGCGCGGCCCACGGACGTCATGTCGTTGAGCTTCTGGTTGGTGCCGTCGCCCGCGGCCGGCACGGTGAACAGCTCGTCCCCCGAGCGCCCCGTGCCCGCCTCCAGCCGCAGCCCCGGGGGCTCGTCCGAGGTCCACTGCCACACGAGCACGCCGGCGGCCACCAGGATCGCCACGGCCAGGGTCAGGGCGACGGGGGTGGACCTGTTGCGGCGGCGTACGGGGCTGGACCTGCGCACGGCGGCGGGGGCCGGGCCTCGGTGGTGCCGGCCGCCCGACCCCTGCGGCGCCGCGCCGGTGGCGACGAGGAGATCCGGCCGCGTGGGGCGGCCCGCCGGCGGGCGCCCGACGCGCCGCACCTCGGGCTCGCCGTCCTGCTCCGGAGCCTCGGGGGTCTCGTCGTACCCGGCCGGCTCCTCGTCCTGCTCGGGGGCCGGCTCCTGCGCGGGCGCGGCGGCCTCGGCGCGTTCCGGCACGGGATACACCAGCCGGTACGGCGGCGCGGGCCGGGACGACCGCTCAGGGGCGGGTGCGGCCTCCGCGTCCGGCTCGGACCGTTCGGGCGCCTCCTGCGGCGGATGGAGCGGGGTGCCCGCGACCAGCTTGTCCGGGCGGTTGACGACGCGGCGGGGCCGGCGCCGCGGCTCGACCTCGGGTTCGGCGGTCGGCGAGCTGTACGGCCGGCGCCCCTTGGGTGGCTCCTGCGGCTCGTCGTCCGGAATGGGGGCGGCGAACGGCGGCATGCCCCAGGGCGAGGTCAGCGGTAAGCCCCTGGCCCGATCGTCAGTGGGGCCCGGGGGCGAATGGCTGATCCTCGGCTCTTCGGAGGAATGCGGTTCAGAGGCGCCCTCGGGACGAGGTTCGTCGTCATCCGGCGGTCGCCGTAGCGGATCGCTGGGGCCGGAGGCCACGCGCCGTACCTCCTATGGGTCGAACGTCGTACGGGTGGAACGCGGACGCTGGTCCGTTCCACAGGACCAGACCAGCATGACTCAGCCGGAATAGCGAGACCTCTCTAGCGAGATTCCCGGCACCTCCCGACCGGTTTATTCCGAAATGGTGCTAATTGACTGTTTTTTGGCTAGATACAACACACCAAACGCATATACCCCGAGCTGCACCACCGTTCCTGACAACGCCTGCCAGGGCACCGGCACCTTCCCCTGGTCCAGCGCGTCGGCCAGATGCCCGGCCGCGGCGGCCTGCCCGAAGGCCAGCAGGTTGTTCAGCACGTGCAGCGAGATCGCCGACTCCAGCCCTCCGGTACGCACCGTGAGAAAGCCCATGACGACCCCGAACCCGAACACGTCCACGAGCCCCGCCCACGAATACCCGTGCAACGACATGAACAGCGCGGACCCGAGCACGATGGACCAGGCCGGATTCCGCACGTGCGCCCCGACCGCCTGCACGAACCAGCCGCGGAAGACGTACTCCTCGGCGGCCGCCTGGAACGGCACCAGCAGCACGATCACGATGAGCGCGGGCAGGAACCCCGACCAGCCGGCCCAGCCGAACAGGTCGGGGTCCTCGCCGATCGCCGACAGCGCGAGCGCCTGCGCGCCCTGCCCCAGCAGCAGGGCCAGCACCGCCAGGCCCGAGCAGGTCACCAGCCAGCGCCAGCGCAGCCGTCCGGCCACCGACGAGAGCGTGCCGGGGCGCCTGCGCTGGACGAGCGCCGCGGTGCCGTACACGAGGGGCAGCACGGGCGCCAGCGACAGCAACACCACGACCAGCGAGAACACCGGATCGCCGAACAGTTGCCCCTCGGACTCCAGCGGCGCGGGGATCCCGAGGATCAACGACATCACCACGCCGGCCCACACCACCACCGCGCCGATCACGACGAACCCGGTGGCGACGACCAGCGTGCCCACGATCGCCCGCCACGGGCGGGTCGCGGCGTTCCGCGCCAGGTGGTCGTAACTCGCGCCGATCGGCGTCGGCAGGAACCAGGACGGCGGCTGATACGGGTAGACCGGCGGCTGCATGCCGTAAACGGGCGGCTGGTGCCCTGGATTCTCCTGCATCTATCCATTCTGTCCGCGCGATGCGCAATAGTTCACAGACGGCCCACCGATTTAGGCGGATGCTCGGAGACGTACGGCATTTCGACCCTGGGAGCAGTCCATGTCAAGGCTGGGACCTGTCATCACCCTCGCGGCGGGAGCAGTGCTCGCCGTGGGGCTGGGTGTCGCCAGCGTCACCGCGACACCGGCGGCCAACGACGAAGCCGCCAGCACCGCCGCGGAGGCACCGTCGGCGGGCGAGACCGCCGCGGCCCCGTCACGCTCATCGGAGGCCGAGGCTACGGCCTCACCTCAGCGGACAGCGCCGAAGAAGATCGCGAAGGCGGACTACGGAGGCTACGTCAAGGGCAACGGCGGCCTCATCGCGATCTCGATCAGAGACGGCAAGGCCGTCGGCTACTTCTGCGACGGCAAGGCCGAGGCCTGGTTCAAGGGCAGCGAGTCCGACGGCGAGCTGCAACTGACCGGCCTCGGCAGCGCCAAGGTCACCGCCGAGCTGGGCGGCGGCCGGGCCAGGGGCTCGGTCGCGGTCGGCGGCAGGAAGTGGACCTTCGTCGCGCCCGCGGTGGTCAAGCCGTCGGGCCTCTACCGCGCCACCGCGATCGTCAGGGGCGCCAAGCTCCGGGCCGGCTGGATCGTGCTGAAGAACCCGGGAGGCGGCTACACCCAGGTCGGCGCCGCGTTCGAGGGCGACACGCAGGTGCCGATCCCGCAGCTGCAGGGCGACCGGCCCACAGCCCCCGTGACCGTCGGCGACACCACGATCCGGCCCGAGGACGTGGACGGCTTCATCGAGGAGATGCAATGACCGCCGTACCCCAACAGTCCCGCGGCCTGACCCCGCTCCTCGTGCCGCTGCTGGCCGGCGGCCTGGCGGCGCTCGCGCTCGGCGTCTACGGGCGCGTGCACACGCCCACCGGGTTCGCCGTGGGCGTGGCCGGGTTCTCCGGCGCGCTGCCGATGAAGGCGTGGCTGACGACGGGGGCGTTCGTGCTCGCGATCGTGCAGGTCGTCTCGGCCCTGTCGATGTGGGGCCGGCTCGGGGTCACGATCCCGCCCGGTGTGCACCGCTGGTCGGGGCGGATCGCGTTCCTGCTCACGATCCCCGTCGCCTTCCACTGCCTCTACGCCCTGGGCCTGCAGTACGACGTGCCGCGGGTGCTCGCGCACTCGCTGCTCGGCTGCTTCTTCTACGGCGTGTTCACGGCGAAGATGCTGGCCCTGCCCAAGCACGACACGCCCGGCTGGACGCTGCCGGTGCTCGGCGGGCTGGCGTTCACCGCGCTGATCGGGCTCTGGCTGACGTCGTCGTTCTGGTTCTTCACCGCCATCGGCCTCAAGGTGTGAAGCTCTTCGTCCGCCTCAACCCGGCGGCCCGCCCCTTGGCCGCCACGACGAGCGCCATCTTGCGCGAGGCCTCGTCGATCATCTCGTCGCCCAGCATGGCCGCGCCGCGCTTCTCGACCGAGGTGTAGTACTCGTACGCCTCCAAGATGAGCTCGGCGTGGTCATAGTCGTCCTGCGACGGCGAGAAGACCTCGTTGGCCGCGTCCACCTGGGCGGGATGCAGCACCCACTTGCCGTCGAACCCGAGCGCCGCCGACCTCCTGGCGGCCCGTCTGAAGCCCTCGACGTCCTTGATCTGCAGGTAGGGCCCGTCGATGACCTGCAGGTCGTGCATCCTGGCGGCCATGAGCAGCCGCATGAGGATGTAGTGGTAGGCGTCGCCCTCGACGTAGCCGGGCGGCTGCTCGCCGACGACGAGCGTACGCATGTTGATCGACGCCATGAAGTCCGCCGGCCCGAAGACCAGCGTCTCCAGGCGCTTGGAGGAGCCGGCGATGGCGTCGGCGTTCACCAGGCCGCGGGCGTTCTCGATCTGCGCCTCGATGCCGATGCGGCCCACCTCGTATCCCATGGTCTTCTCGATCTGGGTGAGCAGCGTGTCGAGCCAGACGACCTCGGTCGGGTCCTGCACCTTGGGCAGGATCAGGCAGTCGAGGAACTCCCCCGCCCCCTCGACGACCTCGATCACGTCCCGGTACGTCCACTGCGTCGTGAGGTCGTTGACCCTGACCACGCGCGTCTTGCCGGACCAGTCGCCCTCGCGGAGCGCGGTCACGATGTTCTTGCGCGCCTCCTCCTTGGCCAGCGGCGCGACGGCGTCCTCGAGGTCGAGGAAGACCTCGTCGACGGGCAGGGTCTGGGCCTTCTCCAGGAACCTGGGGTTGCTGCCTGGCACGGCGAGCACGGAACGGCGTGAGCGCATGCGACACACGCTACTGTCCCGGCCGGGACGGACTACAGTCGAAGCTGTGAGCGACGACACCGCGGCCATCGAGGAGGGCGCCAAGAAGTCCGGCATCCTCTGGCTCACCCTCGACCGTCCCCGCCTGGCCTGGCACACCTGGCACGACGGCGCGATCTACCTCGTGACGGGCGGCGAGGAGCAGGCGCTGCCCGGCCTCGACGCGCTCGACCGGGTCCACGTCACGCTGCGCAGCAAGGACAACGGCGCCAGGCTGGTGGAGTTCGAGGCCGCGGTCGCGGTCGTCGACCAGGCCGCGGCGGCCGACGCCGTGGCCGCGCTGGCCAAGGAGCGGCTCAACGCCCTCGACAGCGAGCACCTCACCGAGCGCTGGGCCCGCGACTCCACGGTCCTGCGCCTCACCCCCGCCCGCCTCTGAGGAGGTCAGTTCCTGGCGGCCACGGGCTCCGCGTCGCGCTCCGCCGCCGGTGACGGCGAGGCGCTCGCCGTGGCGGTCTGGGCGAGCAGCGCGCCGGACAGCACGAGCAGGCCACCCACGATCTGGAAGACGCCCAGCGTCTCGCCGACCAGGGCCCAGGCCACCACCGCGCCGCCGATGACCTCGAGCGAGGCGACCGTGGCCCCCACCGCGGCCGACAGCCGCCGCACGGCGTTCACCCCCAGGATGTACGCGATCACGGTCGCGATCAGCACCATCCACAGGTACGCCCCCAGCACCGGCAGCGTCCGGCCGCCCTCCGGCGCCACGGTGGCCGTGAAAGCGTCCCACGGGATGTCCCACGGCCGGGCGAACGGGATCAGCACCACGGCCGCCCCCGCCATCCCCCAGGCGATGAGGCCGAGCGGGTCCACGTCGTCGCCGAAGCTATCGTTCATCAGGAAATATCCGGCGCAGCACGCCCCGGCCAGCAGGCCGAGCAGCAGGCCCAGCCCATCCAGCCGCATCCCCTGCCACGCCTCGACCACGATCCCGAGGCCCACGACCGCGACGACCGCCCCGATGTAGGCCGCCCGCGCGAGCCGCACCTTCCGTACGAACCGCACCCAGGCCACCACCATCACCGGCGCCATGAACTCCAGCAGCAGCGCGATCCCCACCGGCAGCCGCGTGATCGCCACGAAATACAGCGACTGCACCCCGGCCACCGCCATCACCGCATACAGCCCGAAGAACGGCAGCCTGGACCTGGGGATCCGCAGCGCCCTGGGCTTCACCACGGCCAGCACGGCCACCAGCAGCAGCCCCGCGCCCGCCATCCGCGTCCAGACGGCCTCGATCGGCGCCAGCCCAGCGGTGATCAGGTACTTGGCCATCGGCCCCGAGAACGCGAAACACCAGGAGGACACGAAAGCGAGCCCGAGCCCCGCATACCTCATCGCATACCACCTGGCCAGTAATCACCGTTAAGCACGTTTGATACTGACATGAGAGGCGTCCGGGGCGCAATGGGGCAGCACTGTTAGCCTGGCCACGTGAAGATCTTCGTGGCCCGGCTGCCGGGCACCCCGGTCTTCGACCCGGCGGGCGACCAGATCGGCCGGGTCAGGGACGTGGTGGTCGGCCTGCGCATCGGCCTGCGGCCCAACGTCCACGGCCTGGTGGTGGAGGTGCAGCCGCGCCGCAGGGTGTTCCTGCCCATCACCCGAGTACGCCGCATCGAGCCGGGTGCCGTGGTCTTCACCGGGCGGCTCAACATGCGCAGGTTCGAGCAGCGCGCCACCGAGACGCTGGTGATCGGCGAGATGCTGGACCTGAGCGTCGAGCACGAGGGCGAGCCCATGACCGTCTACGACGTGGCCATGGACGAGATCAAGCCGTCCCACTGGGAGATCTCCCAGGTGGCCCTCTACAAGGGCAGGCGGCGCGACCCGCGGATCGTCGAGTGGGAAGAGGTCTCCGGGTTCGACAAGCTGCAGAAGGACCAGGGGGCGGCCGGGCTGATCTCCGCGTTCGAGTCGCTGCGGGCCGCCGACATGGCCAGCGCGCTGCACGAGCTGCCCAGCAAGCGGCGCATCGAGATCGCCCGCGCCCTGAACGACGTCCGGCTGGCCGACGTGCTCGAAGAGCTCCCGCCCGACGACCAGATCTCCATCCTCGGCACGCTGGAGCCCGAGCGGGCGGCCGACGTGCTGGAGGAGATGGGCCCCGACGACGCGGCCGACCTGCTGCACGACCTCCCGGAGGAGCAGGCGGCCAAGCTGCTGGCGCTGATGGAGCCCGGGGAGGCCGCCCCCGTGCGGCGCCTGCTGACCTACCCGGAGACCAGCGCGGGCGGCGTGATGACCAACGAGCCGGTCATCCTGCCCCCCACCGCGACGGTGGCCGAGGCGCTGGCCCACATCAGGCAGCAGGACCTCACCCCCGCCGTGGCGGCGCAGGTCTACGTGGCCCGCCCGCCCACCGAGACGCCCACGGGCACCTACCTGGGCGTCTCGCACTTCCAGCGGCTGCTGCGCGAGCCGCCGTCGACACTGCTCGGCAGCGTGATCGACCCGTCGATCGACCCGATCAGGCCGGACTTCACGCTGCGCGAGGTCACCCGCTACCTGGCGAACTACAACCTCGTCGCCGCCCCGGTCGTGGACGAGCTGGGCCGGCTCGTCGGCGCCGTGACGGTGGACGACGTGCTCGACCACATCCTGCCCGAGGACTGGCGTGAGGGGACCGACGACCATGACGACCGAACGGCTTGACCAGCCCCGGGCCCTGCGCCGCTCGCTGCGGCCGCACTACGACCCGGAGGCGTTCGGCCGCCTGTCGGAGCAGATCGCCCGGTTCCTCGGCACCGGGCGCTTCATCGTCTACATGACCGTGGTCGTCTCGATCTGGGTCATCTGGAACGCGGTCGTGCCGCCGGACCTCAAGTTCGACCCGTATCCGTTCATCTTCCTGACGCTGATGCTGTCGCTGCAGGCCAGCTACGCCGCGCCGCTGATCCTGCTGGCCCAGAACCGGCAGGGCGACCGGGACCGGATCCAGTACGAGCAGGACCGCGAGACCGCCGAGCGCAACCAGGCCGAGATCGAGTATCTGACCCGCGAGATCGCGGGGCTGCGCCTGGCGCTGAACGAGCTGGCCACCCGCGACTACCTGCGCGCCGAGCTCGGGCGGCTCGCGGAGGAGCTCAAGGAGAGCCGCTGAGGTCCAGCTTGGCGACCATCGCCCGGACGCGGGTGATCTCCTCCGCGCCCAGCAGGTCGAGGAACTGGGTCCGGACGCCGCGCAGGTAGGTCGGGGTGGCCTCGGCCAGCCGCGCCGCGCCGGCGTCCGTCAGCACGGCGAACAGCCCGCGGGCGTCGTCCGCGCAGGCCTCCCGCGACACCAGCCCGTCCCGCTGCAGCCGGTCGATGAGCCTGGTCAGGCCGCTGCGGGAGAGCAGGACGCGGCCCGCGAGATCGTTCATGCGCAGCCGCCGCTCCGGCGCCTCGGCCAGTCGCGCGAGCACCTCGTACGAGGCCAGCGGCAGCTCGTGGGCGACGAGCAGCTCCGCCTCCAGATGCCGGGTGATGCGCACCTGGGCGCGCTGCATCATCCGCCAGACCGCCAGCTCCTCGGCGGTCAGGCCCTCGTCGCGCAGAAGAGTCACGGAGTAACCTTAGGACGTTGTTGCACAGACATCTAACAGCACGGATTAACCCAGCGAGGCCGCCGGTTCATACCATGGAGGGGCATCCTCACTGGCGCCCTGCGCCTGTCACACATATACCGACAAAGGAGGGACGGCACTCCCTCGTGCCGAGACTTCGATGGCACCTACCCAGGAACAGGTGACGGCAGCCCTAGGCACCGTCATCGACCCCGAGATCCGTCGCCCGATCACGGACCTCGACATGGTCAAGAGCATCGATATCGCTCCCGACGGCGTGGTGCGCGTGGGCATATTCCTCACCGTGGCGGGCTGTCCGCTGAAGGACACCATCCGCCGCGACGTCACCAACGCCGTCGCCAAGCTCGACGGCGTGGCGGGCGTCCAGATCGAGCTCGACGTCATGAGCACCGAGCAGCGCAAGCAGCTGCAGACCAAGCTGCGCGGCGACCGGGGGCCGGAGAAGGAGATCCCGTTCAACCAGCCGGGCTCGCTGACCCGCGTGTTCGCGGTGGCCAGCGGCAAGGGCGGGGTCGGCAAGTCGTCCGTGACGGTCAACCTGGCCGCCACGATGGCCTCCACCGGCATGAAGGTCGGCATCGTCGACGCCGACATCTACGGCCACAGCATCCCGCGCATGCTGGGCGCCGCCGAGCGGCCCACCAAGGTCGAAGACATGATCATGCCGCCGGTGGCCCACGACATCAAGGTCATCTCGGTCGGGATGTTCAAGCCGGAGGGCAACACGCCGGTGGTCTGGCGCGGGCCGATGCTCGACCGGGCGCTCCACCAGTTCCTGGCCGACGTCTACTGGGGCGACCTCGACGTACTCCTCCTCGACCTGCCCCCGGGCACGGGCGACATCGCGATCTCGGTGGCGCAGCGGCTGCCCACGGCGGAGATCCTGGTCGTGACGACGCCGCAGATGGCCGCCGCGGAGGTGGCCGAGCGGGCGGGGTCGATCGCCGCGCAGACGCACCAGCAGATCGCCGGCGTCATCGAGAACATGGCCTGGCTGCCCTGCCCCCACTGCGACGAACGCATCGCCGTGTTCGGGGAGGGCGGCGGCCAGACGGTCGCCGACGCGCTCACCCGCACGCTGGGCGCCCGCGTCCCGCTCCTGGGCCAGGTCCCGATCGACCTGCGGCTCCGCGAGGGGGGCGACGAGGGCAAGCCGCTGGTCCTGACGGAGCCCGACTCACCGGCGGCGGCCGAACTCCGCAAGATCGCCTCCGGCCTCAGCAAGCGCTCCACCAGCCTCAAGGGCCTCCAACTCGGCCTCTCCCCCAACCGCTGACTCTTGCCGCCCACCTGTTTTCCGGCGCCCGTCCTCCGGCCGGGCGCCGCCCCGTCTTCGCTGCCCATCCGGCTCCCTCTTCGCCGCCCCTCCTTCGGGTCCCTTACGGCTGCCTCTTCGCTGCCCCTCCTTCGGGTCCCTTACGGCTGCCTCTTCGCTGCCCCTCCTTCGGGTCCCTTACGGCTGGCTCTTCGCTGCCCGTCCTTCGGGTCCCTTACGTCTACGCACAGCGAGCAACAACCCCGCCGTTTCCAGCACCCGTCCTTCCAGTCTTTACGGCTGCGCACGGTGGGCACCACCCGCCGTCCCGGGTGACCGACCTTCCAGGGAGACGCTTACCAGCTTCCCCGGCGCGCCGCCGTTACGGACGGTGCGACCGGCTGGGTGGTAGACGCGTTGACCGAAGCCCGCCCCAGAGGAACGCGGAGGACCCTCAGAGGGCCTTATGAGCGGGCACGGGCGACAGTGCTCCCCCTTCCCCGGCGCACCCCATTACGGACCGTGCGACCGACTGGAAGGTAGACACGTTGACTAAGGCGCGCCCGGACGGGGCGTGGAGGACCCTCAGAGGGCCGTAGAACCGGTCATGAGCGACGATGGTCCTGGGGATGGGCCGCGGGGCGTTTGAGCCCTCGTGTGCTGTCCGGGGCGCGGCGAGCCGTATGGACGGCGACGAGCCTTCCTTGGCCCGTCAGGTCGCCTCTGCGTCGTAAGGGGGAATCTCCCCGAAGCCGAGCTCGTCCACCGGCTCGGGCGTGTACGGAGCCGTCGTGGCGGGCTCCAGCTCCCGGGGACGATTGTTGTTGTTCCAGTCGTCCTCGAGGTCGTCGAGCAGGTGCTTGCGGACGAAGTTCTTCGGGTTGAGGTCGGCGGGGTCGAAGTTGGCGAACTCCGGGCCCAGCCCGGAACGCAGGTCGTCACGCGCGTTGTTCGCCATTCGGCGCAGGTTGCGCAGCGTCTTGCCCGCCTGAGACGCGGCCTGAGGCAGCTTGTCGGGACCGAAGACGAGCAGCGCGATCACGATCAGCGCTCCGATCTCCATCCACCCGAGTCCGAACACCGTGAGCTCCTACCGCAGTCCAATCACTCCGAGGACAACCCCGGCCTATCCACAGACTAAGGGCTCCCGGGGGTAGGTCGGTCGTTCCCCCTCGGTCATATCACCGACATTGCCCACATACACCCCTCCGGCCCCGGTCAACGCGTCTACCACCCAGCCGGTCGCACCGTCCGTAACGGCGGCGCGCCGGGGAAGCTGGTAAGCGTCTCCCTGGAAGGTCGGTCACCCGGGTCGGCGGGTGGTGCCCACCGTGCGCAGCCGTAAAGGACCGAAGGACGGGCGCCGAAAGCGGCGGCACTGCTGTTCGCCGTGCGCAGCCGTAAAGGACCGAAGGACGGGCGCTGAAAGCGGCGGCACTGCTGTTCGCCGCGCGTAGCCGTAAGGGACCTGAAGGACGGACGCCAAAGACCGCGCGGGGGGCGACCGCCCCGCGCAGCCATAGAGCCCGAAGGAGGGGGCCAAAGACGGCGCGGGTGATGACCGCCGCAGGCAGCCGTAAAACCCGAAGGACGGACACCGAAGACGGCGCAGGCGGCGCCCACCGCACGCAGCTGTAAAACCCCCGGAGACGGCGCGGGGCGACCGCCGCACGCAGCCGTAAGCCCAAGGACGGGCAGCAAAGCACCCGGCCCGCCGCTGAGGGCGGGCCGAGGGCGCGGGCTAGGTGACGATCAAGACGGTGTCGGGTGGGCTAGGGGACGATCAAGACGGCGTCGGGCGGGCTAGGCGGCGATCAAGACGGCGTTGGGGTGGGCTCGTCGTCGGCTACTACGGTCAGGGTGGCGGTGCGTTCCTGGCCGGCGCGCTGGTACTTGATGGTGATCTTGGCGCCCGGCGCCTTGCTGCGGATCAGGGCGATCAGTTCGTTCCCGTCCTGCAGGGCCAGCCCGTCCATCTCCAGGATGACGTCGCCCGCCTTCAGCCCGGCCTTGTCCGCCGGCCCGTTGGCGTCCACCGGCTGGCGGCCGCCGCTGGGAGACGACGCGATCTTGACGCCCTGGCCCTTGTAGTCCTTGTCCAGGACGATGCCGATCCTGGGCCGCTTGGCCTTGCCGGTGGTGATCAGTTCCTCGGCCACGCGCCGCGTCTGGTTGACGGGGATCGCGAAGCCCAGGCCGATGCTGCCGCTCTGGCTGTTCACCGAGCGGCCGAGGGTGGCGATGGCCGAGTTCACGCCGACCACCTCGCCCTTGCCGTTCACCAGCGGGCCGCCCGAGTTGCCCGGGTTGATGGCGGCGTCCGTCTGGATGGCGCTGATGTAGGCGGGCTCCTCCGTGCCGGCGCCCGTCTCGTCGCCCGCGATGACCGGGCGGTTGAGCGAGCTGACGATGCCCGTCGTCACCGTGCCCGTGAGGCCCAGCGGGGAGCCGATCGCGATGACCGGGTCGCCGACCACGACCTGGTCGGAGTTGCCGAGGGTGATCTCCGGCGTCCCGAACGTGTCCTCGGGCTTGATCACGGCCAGGTCCGAGCCGGGGTCGCGGCCCACGATCTTGGCCGGGGTGGTCTTGCGGTTGTTGAACATGATCCGGATCTCGCCGCCCTTGGCGGCCAGCGCGACCACGTGGTTGTTGGTCACCACGTAGCCGTTCTTGATCAGGAAGCCGGAGCCGGTCGCGCCCTCGGTGGTGGTGCCGGCCTCGATCGAGACCACGCTGGGCAGCACCCGCGCGGCCACGCCGGCCACCGATCCGGGCTCCCGGTTGGTGGCGGCGCCGGTCGGCAGGGGGCCGAGGCTGTAGCCGGGGTCGTTGCCGTCACTCGGCTTGGTGAGCAGGTAGGTGCCGACGCTGCCGAGCAGCGAGGCCACCAGAGCGATGGCCACGGCGGTCGAGACGAGCAGGGTCGTGCTCGGCCCGCGCCTGCCGCCCGAGGGGGCCGCGTCCGCGCCCGGAGGCGGCGGCGCCCAGCCCGCGCCCAGGGGAAGCGCCTGACGGGGCGGTGGTGGTGGCGGTGGTGGCGTGCTGCCGCCGGTGGGGCCGGACGGGGACGGGCCGCCGAACAGCGGGCTCTCGTAGGTGCGCGTCCCGTTGTCCGGGCCGGCACCGTAGGAGGGGCCGCTTCCGTAGGAGGGACTGCTTCCGTAAGACGGGCTGCTCCCGTACGAGGGGCCGGTCGCGTAGGAAGGGCTTCCGAACGAGGAGCCGGTCTCGTACGAGGGGCTTCCGAACGACGGGCCGCTGCCCTCCTGGCCGTGCGAGGGGCTCTCGTAGGAGCTCGGGGAGCCGAACGAGGGGCTCGTGAACGTGGGAGCGCCCGAAGCCGGGCCACCGTACGGGGGAACACCCGGAGAGGGGCGACCCGACGGGTCACCCCAGGAGGTGCCGAACGAGGCGGGCGGCTCCGGCAGCCGGCCGGCCTGGTCGGGTGAGTCGTCCGCGGGCAGGAAGTCCGGCCGCCCCTGTGGTTCGGGGTAGTCCGACGGCGTGCGTCCTTCGCTGGGGCGCGTCTCGTCGGTCATCTAAGTCTCACCACTCCTTGGCTCGGCCACCGCAATCCTCGCTCTTGCGGCATACGAGGGTCATAAAGCATTTGTCAGGAATCGCTTGTGACAAATCCCGAACCCAGATCGTATGCCCAGCGCGCTGCCAAGTACGCCAAGTCCAAGTCTCCCAGGCATAGCCGGAGGTCAACCCGACGTCAAGGAGTGGCCGTCGAGGGCGCGCCCGCCGGCGAGGTGCGCGGCTGCTGGAACAGCTCCACCGGCGGCGCCGGGTTGTTCTGTCCGACGCCGGTGGCCGCGAAGAAGGTGCCGAGCGCGACGGCCGCGGAGACCACCCCTACGGCCACGTAGGTCGAACGCCGCCTACCGCCGCGACCAGGGCCCGAGACCCCACCAGTGGCGTCCCTGCGCGGACGGTTGTCCAGCGGTGCGATGGTGTGCGGCCCAGGGATGGGCACCCCGCCGAAGGTGCGGGACGGAAAAGGGCGCTCCCTCGGAGGCAGCGGGCCGCCCGGCTCCGCCATCCGGAGCAGGGACATCGTCAGATCGGCCGGCATCGCCGGCCCCTCCAGGGAGCGCAGGCGCGTCTTCAGCGCCCGCACCGACTCGACCTCTTGCCGGCAGTCGGCACAGAAGGTCAGATGAGCCAGCGCGCGCTCGCGTTCGGTGTGGTTGAGCTCTCCGTCAACGAGCGCGGAAACGCGTTCTCCAAGATGAGCCATCAGACTTCCTCCCCACGGATCACGGTCGGGGGGAGTTGAGAATTACGGGGGGCTCGATGATCGAGCGCCTCCCGCAACTGCGCCCGGCCACGGTGAATACGGCTTCGGACCGTACCCAGCTTGACGCCGAGCGTGGCCGCGATCTCCTCGTAAGAAAGGCCCTCGATGTCACACAGCACGATCGCGGCCCGGAACTCGGGGGCGAGCGCGTCGAGGGCGGCCTGGATATCGGGCTCCAGGTGGGCGTCGTCGAACGCCTGCGCCGGGGACGGCTCACGGCCACGCAGCCGCTCGGCGGCGTCGTCGGCCAGCCCCTCGAACCTGATGCGCTGCTTGCGCCGCGCCATGTCGAGGAACAGGTTCGTCGTGATCCGGTGCAGCCACCCCTCGAACGTGCCCGGGGTGTAGCTCGACAGCGACCTGAAGACGCGGACGAAGACCTCCTGGGTGAGGTCTTCTGCGTCGTGGACATTGCCCGTCAGCCGGTATGCCAGCCGATACACGCGTGCGGAGTGAGTCCGCACCACTTCCTCCCATGTGGGAGGCGTCCAGTCAGACGACACGGGAGTATCCGCCTGGTGGTCGCTTTCGTCCACCAGAACTCCTCTCTTTGGGACCACCGCTACCGCCATAGTGCCTGGTTTCGTCCCTTCGTGCGCACTGCCTGCCTTCCGGACCGGCAAAGCCCGTTTAAACCTGCAACGCCTTAGGTCCCTCCTGAGTTCCCGTCCTGGCGTGTCTCCCCTAGGCTGCGATCGGTGCCAATCACGTGGACCAATCGCACGAAAGTGGGGGGAGGCGGCCGATGACCAACCCGGTGGAGGCCACTCTGGCCTATGCGGAGCAGTTCCATCAGGAAGATGAGCTCCTGCACACGGCGCGACAGCGCGGGCTGGAGATGGGGGCCACACCCATCCTTCCCGGCGGCGGGGCGGCACTGTGCTTCCTCGCCACCGCCGTCAACGCCAAGTCGGTCGTCGAGATCGGCACGGGCTGCGGCGTCTCGGGGCTGTGGCTGCTGCGCGGCATGCGTACGGACGGGACGCTCACGAGCGTGGACGTCGAACCCGAGCACCAGCGGCTGGCCAGGCAGGCGTTCGCGGAGGCGGGCTTCTCCGGCGGGCGGGTGCGGCTCATCTCGGGCCGGGCGCTCGACGTGCTGCCCCGGCTGTCGGACGGCGGCTACGACATGGTGTTCGCCGACGGCGCCAAGCAGGAGTACGTCGACTACCTCGCCGAGGCGGTCCGCCTGCTGCGCGTGGGCGGCATCGTGGCCTTCGGCAACATGCTGTGGCACAACCGGGTGGCCGACCCCGCGCAACGCGACACCGACACGGTGGCGCTGCGCGAGGTGGGCAAGCTGGTGCAGTCGGACGACCGCCTGCGCTCGGTGCTCATCCCGCTGGGCGACGGCCTGCTGGCCGCCATCAAGATCGCCGACTAGCCGCGGGCGAGCCGGCCGGCGCGAGCGGGCCGGCTAGGGGCGGGTGAGCCACTCCAGCAGGAGGCGGACGCCGAACCCCGTGGCGCCCTTGGTCAGCGTGCCCTCGTCGACCGTGCTGCGCCCGACGCCGGCGATGTCGAGGTGCGCCCACGGCCGCCGCCCCGCGAACTCCCGCAGGAACAGCGCCGCCGTGATCGACCCGGCCCCGAACCTGGACCCGGCCTCGACGTTGGCCAGGTCGGCGATCGTCGACTCCAGGGCGGGCGCGTAGTCCTCGATCAGCGGCATCCGCCACAGCCGGTCGTCGCTCTCCTGCCCGGCGTCCAGGAGCTGCTTGGCCAGCGCGTCGTCGGAGGCGTAGACGGCGCCGACGTTGCGGCCGAGCGCCACTGTGATCGCCCCGGTGAGGGTGGCGATGTCCACGACCTCGTCGGGGTCGAGGACGGCGTCGGCGTAGGCGAGGGCGTCGGCCAGCACCAGCCGGCCCTCGGCGTCGGTGTTGAGCACCTCGACCGTGCGCCCGCCGTAATGCTTGATCACGTCGCTGGGCCGCTGCGCCGTGCCGGAGGGCATGTTCTCGGCGGAGGCGATCAGCCCGGTGACCCGTACGGGCGCGCCCAGCTCGGCCAGCGCGCCGAGCACGGCGATCACCACCGCGCCGCCCGCCATGTCGGTCTTCTGGGTCTTCATGTTCTCGTTGGGCTTGAGCGACAGGCCGCCCGAGTCGAACGTGATGCCCTTGCCCACCAGCACCACGTGCCGGTCGGTGGGCTCGGCGGGGGTGTAGGAGAGCTGGATGAGCCGGGGCGGGCTGGCCGAGCCCCGGCCGACGGCGAGGATGCCGCCGAACCCGTCGGCCTGCAGCTGCTCCTCGTCCCAGATCCGCGCGGGCACCCCGACCTCGGCGGCCCGCTCGGCCAGCCACGCGGGGTTCTTGACGGAGGAGGGGGTGTTGGCCAGGTCGCGGGCGAGCGCCACCGCCTGCGCCACGACCTGCGCGCGCCGCACCTGCGCCGCGTCCGCGCCCGCGAAGGCCAGCGCCCGCACCGGTTTCCTGCCGCCGTTGCCGATCTTGAATGAGTACGCCGCGAGCAGCGCCGCCTCGGCGAACGCCGCCACGTCGCCCTCGGGCGCGACCACGGTCAGCGTGTCCCTGCCCTTGGCTCTGCGGGTGAGCGCGGCGCCAGCCTTGCGCAGGGCACGCGGCGAGCCGTCGCCCACTCCGTAGAGCAGGACGCGGCCGACACCGCCGGCCCGTGCCACGGGAACCTCGACGATCTCCCCCGCCTCCCCCTTGGCCTCGTAGTGGGCGAGCAGGTCGGACACCGGCAGGTGCAGCTCGACCTCGGGGCTGAGGGCGGAGTCAAAGGGAACGGCCAGCAGCTCGGCTCCGTCGGGAACCTGGGCGACCACTGACGCAGTGGTCTCAATGGGCACGGATTCTCTCCTCGAACGTCAGCGACCCTGGCGCGGGATTACGCCAGGGCCGTGGAACAGGTGGTCTTTCGGGAGCTCTCAGCCGACGACGTTCTTCAACGCCTCGCCGAGCGCCTTCGCCTCGTCGGCGGAAATCTCCACGACGAGCCGGCCGCCACCCTCCAGGGGGACCCGCATGACAATGCCGCGCCCTTCCTTGGTGACCTCGAGCGGACCATCGCCGGTCCGCGGCTTCATCGCCGCCATGCGTGCATCCCTTCCTGCCTTGGGCTCCCGCGGCCCGCGATTTCCGACCGCCCGTGGGGGGTGGTCGGCGCATTCACGTCTTCTGTGATGTCCTATTCTCCCGCATCGAGAGCGCTCATGGGTAACGATCTCCTCCCAGAATGCGTTGTCGAGCCGTGCGATGACGTCCAAACTGGACTTCGTGCACGCTCGCGCCGCTCTGTTCGATCTCTATGGAGACCACCTGCGCTCGCGCGGTGGACAGGCGTCCGTCGCCTCGCTCGTGAGGCTCATGAAACCCCTGGATATAGCCGCTCCCGCCGTCCGTACCGCGGTGTCACGAATGGTGCGCCAAGGGTGGCTGTGGCCGGTGAAACTCCCGCAGGGAGCCGGCTACGGGCTGACGCCGAAATGCGTCAGGCGCCTGGACGAGGCCGCGCTCAGAATTTACCGAGCCGGGACGCTGACCTGGCACGGCCGGTGGCACCTGATCGTCTTCGCGCCGGTGAAGGAGCGGCCGCGCAGGGAGCGGCTCAGGGCCGACCTGGCGTTCCTCGGGTACGCGTCCTTGTCGGAGACGACGTGGATCGGTCCACGATCGTCGATCGAGCTGGACAACCTGCTCGACAGCGAGGGGGTGCGGGCCGACAGGTTCGACTCGGCGCTGGAGGGCGATCCGCGGGAGCTGGTGGCCAGGGCGTGGGATCTGGAGGCCATCGGCGAGGCGTACGAGCTCTGGCTCGCCGAGGCTGTCACGCTGATCAGCACGCTGCCCGAGAAGGCGCCGGCGGACCAGGTGTTCGCCACCAGGAGCAGGCTCGTGCACGGCTGGCGCAACTTCCTGTTCCGCGACCCGGGCCTGCCGCCCGAGCTGCTGCCCGCGGGCTGGCCGGGCGAGAAGGCCAGGGCGTACTTCGAGCAGGAGGCCGCCCGGCTGCTGCCCGCGGCCGCCGCGTTCGTCGAGAGGGAGTTACTTTGATCCGCTATGACGTGGCCGACACGGTCGCCACCATCACGCTCGACCGTCCCGACGCCATGAACTCGCTGACCGCCGAGACCAAGGACGCGCTCCTCGGCGCGCTGCGCCGCGCGGCGGGCGACCCCGCGATCAGGGCCGTGCTGCTGACCGGCTCGGGCCGGGCCTTCTGCGCGGGCCAGGACCTGCGCGAGCACGCCGGCAACCTGGAGGCGGGCCGCGGCCTGGCCGACACGGTCCGCGTCCACTACAACCCGATTGTGGAGCTGATCACCACCATGGCCAAGCCGGTGGTGGCCGCGGTCAACGGCGTCGCCGCGGGCGCGGGCGCGTCCCTGGCCTTCGCCTGCGACCTGCGGGTGGCCTCGGAGAAGGCGAAGTTCGCGCTGGCGTTCGCGGGCATCGGCCTGGTGCCCGACTCGGGCGCCTCCTGGACGCTGCAGCGCCTGGTCGGCCAGGGCCGCGCGGCCGAGCTGCTGCTGCTCGGCGAGCCGCTCGACGCGGCCCGGGCGCTGGAGCTGGGCCTGGTCACGCGCGTGGTGCCCGCCGACGACGTCCTGAAGACCGCCCACGAGCTGGCCGTACGCCTCGCGCACGGCCCGACCCTCGCCTACGCCGCCACCAAGCGGGCGCTGACCTACGCCGCGACGCACTCGCTGCCCGACGCGCTCGCCATGGAGGCCGACCTCCAGGACGAGTGCGCCGCCACCCAGGATCACCTGAACGCCACCCGCGCCTTCCTCGCCAAGGAACGCCCGACGTTCCGCGCCGAGTGACGCCCGCACCGGACCCCGCCACACCGGACCCGGGCGCACCGGACCCCGCCGCAGCGGACCCGGCCGCGCGGGAGGCCGCCGCGGCTGGAAGCGCGCCCGCGTTCGACGCTCTCCGCGCGGGCGCGCTCGGCCTGCTCACCGGCGGCGGGATCGACGTCTCCGACCCGGTCTACGCCGGACCGCTGGCCAGGCTGAGCCAGGCCGCCGGCGGCCTGCTGGCCTCGCTGGCGCCCGGAACGCTCTGGCCGGACCTGCCCCCGGCCGGCGGCCCCGGCAACGTCACGGGCAGCTACGGCCGCCTCCGGCGGATCGCCACGGCCTGGGCCACCCCCGGCACCGCCCAGCACGGGGACGACGCCGTCGCGGCGCGGGTGGTGGACGCGCTCGACGTGCTCCACGAGCGCCACTACAACGAGCGGCTCCCCGAGACGGGCAACTGGTGGTTCTGGGAGATCGGCACGCCCGCCCACCTGAGCCGGTTGTGCGTGCTGCTCGGCGACCGGCTCGACGCCACCAGGCTCGACGCCTACCTGGGCGCCGTGGACCGGTTCTGCCCGGACGCCGACCGCCGGACCGGCAACCCGCAGGCGGGCGAGAGCGGCGCCAACCGGGCCGACAAGGCCGCCATCCTCGCCTTCCGCGGCATCGCGGGGCGCAGCGCGGACAAGCTGGCGCTGGCCCGCGACGGCCTGTCGGACGTGCGCGACGGCGGGCTCAGGAGCGTGTTCCGCCACGTCGAGTCCGGCGACGGCTTCTACCGCGACGGGTCGTTCATCCAGCACGAGTGCGTCGCCTACACCGGCTCCTACGGTCTGTCGCTGATCATCGCGGTCGCCGAGGCGCTCGCGCTCCTGGACGGTTCGCCGTGGCAGGTCCGCGATCCGGGCCTGCCCGTGGTCCTGGACGCGGTCGAGCGGTCGTATGCCCCGTTCGTCCACGACGGGCTGCTGATGGACACGGTCAGGGGGCGGGCGGCCACGCGGCAGGCGTTCTCCGACGCCGTGGCCGGCCATGGCCTGATCGGCGCCGTCCTGCTGCTGGCCGGGAGCGCGCCCGAGCCGTACGCCGGCCGGTTCCGGGAGCTGGCCAAGGGGTGGATCGAGCGCGGCAAGGCCCGCCCCTACCTGGAGCACGCGGACGTGCCGGAGACCCGGCGGGCGGTCGCGGTGCTGCGTGACGGGAGCGTCGAGGCCGCGCCCGGGCCCGTCGGGCACTTCGTGTTCCCCTCGATGGACCGGATCGTGCACCGGCGGCCCACCTGGTCGTTCGCGCTCAGCCTCTCGTCGCGCCGGATCGCCGCGTACGAGGCGATCAACGGGGAGAACCTGCGCGGCTGGTACACCGGCGACGGCATGACCTACCTCTACACGAGCGACCTGGGCCAGTTCGGCGAGGGCTTCTGGCCGACGGTGGACCCGTACCGGCTGCCGGGGACGACCGTCGACGACCGCGAGCGCGCGGACCTGTCCTTCCGCGTCCACTGCCCGCCCGGCGCGTGGGCCGGCGGCGCGGTGCTCGGCGGCCGGTACGGGGCCGCCGCCATGGAGCTGGCGAGCGAGGGCGCGAGCCTGCGGGCGCTCAAGTCGTGGTTCTTCCTCGACGCGGCCGTGGTGGCGCTCGGCAGCGGCATCACCGGCTCGGACGGGCGCGGGGTGGTGACCGTGGTGGAGAACCGGGCCACGGAGGCCCGGCCGCACGTCGGCGACGGCTGGGCGCACCTGCCCGGGGTCGCGGGTTACGTGCTGGACGGCGCTCAGTGCGCCGTGGAGACGCGTACGGGCAGGTGGCGCGACATCAATGCGGGCGACGACACCGGCGGCGCGGGCGAGCCCGTCACGCGGCGCTACGCGAGCCTCTGGATCGACCACGGCGTCGACCCCGTGAACGCCTCCTACGCGTACACGGTGCTGCCGGGCGCGACGCGCGAGTGGACACGGAGGTACCGTGCGCGGCGTCCCGTGCGGGTGGCCGCCAACACCGCGCGGCTGCAGGCCGTGCGGGCGCGGGGGCTGCTCGCGGCGGTGTTCTGGACGGCCGGGACGCTCGGGGAGATCGCGGTGGACGCGCCGTGCGTGGTGATCATGCGGCGCGCCGGCGGGCGGGTGGCCGTGGCGGTGGCCGACCCGAGCCGGACGGTGGACGTCGTGACGATCACGCTCGATCGCCCGCTGGGCGGGCTCATCAGGGCGGACGACACCGTCACGGCGCGGACCGGGGAGACGACCGCCGTGACCGTCGAGCTCGGCGGGTCGCTGGGCGCGACCCACACCTTCGAGCTCAGCGCGAACGGGCCACGCAGCCCTCGATGTGATCGTTGACCAGGCCGATGGCCTGCATCAACGCGTAGGCCGTGGTCGGGCCGACGAACCTGAAGCCGTGCTTCTTCAGCTCCTTGGCCAGCGCATTGGAGCCGGGCGTGGTGGCGGGCACGTCGGCCATGCTCCTCGGCACGGGGGCGTCCGGGTCGGCGTAGCGCCACACCAGGTCCGACAGGCCCTCGGGGAGGTCCAGGGCGGCCCTGGCGTTGCCGACCACGGCCTCGATCTTGGCCCGGTTGCGCACGATGCCCTCGTCGCCGAGCAGGCGCTCGACGTCCTGCTCGGTGTACGCGGCCACCTTGACGATCGAGAACCGGTCGAAGGCGGCGCGGAAGTTCTCCCGTTTGCGCAGGATCGTCAGCCACGACAGGCCCGACTGGAACGCCTCCAGGGCCACTCGTTCGAAGACCGCGTCGTCGCCGGTGAGCGGGCGGCCCCACTCGTCGTCGTGGTAGGCGATGTAGGCGGCGTTGCCCGCCATGCCCGTCCAGGAGCACCGGATCAGCTCGGTCACGGGCGCCCGTCCCCGTCCTTGCCCTGGGCGGCCGGCGTGGTCTCCGCGCCGTCCTTGGACCCGCCCACCGGCCCGGCGGCCTCGTCGGCCCCGGCTTCGACGGTCTCGTCGGGCTTCTCGTCGGGCTTCTCGTCCGGGCCGTCCTCCGGCTTCTCGTCCGGCGCGGCCTCCGGCTGCTCCCCGACGGAGGGCTCCACAGCGGTGGACTCCACAGCGGAGGGCTCCGCAACGGCGGCGGCTTCCTCGGCCGCCTCGGCCTGCTCGTCCGGCGCGGCCTCCGGGGCCGGATCGCCGTCGCCCGGCGGGATCCGCCACTCCGGGTCCTCCGGCGCCCGCCGCAGGTCCGGCGTGCCGTCCCAGGACACCGTGGCGCCGCTCACCTCCACGGGATCGCCGGACTCCGGCAGCTCGCGCGCCACCGCCGGGGCCTCAGGCGCGTGGTCGGTACGCAGCCCCGCCCCCGGCGCGGCGTAGATCTCCTGGCGCGCGTGCAACCGGCTCGACAGCAGCTCGGAGACCCGCTGCTCCAGCACCGCGATCCGGGTGTCACGCGCGCTGATCGCGTTGGCGGCCCTGCGCAGGGTCTCGTCGACGCTCGCCGTGTGGTAGCCGACCAGATTGACCGGCAGTTGGAGCGCCATGAAGTCGACCGCCGTCAGCTGTCCGGGCTCGGGCAGGTCGAGGGGCGGCACATCCGGCGGGAACTCGGTCAGCTCACCGCCCCTACCGAGGGAGACCAGGACCACACAGGCCAGGATGGCGATGGCGGCGATGGCGAGAATGACCAGCACATTGGCATCGTACTCACACCATCGGGGCATGAGGTCCCGCACTTGCCGCAGTCCGTGCCTCTCCGGGCGGTGAGCGGGCCGGTCAGCCGGCCGCCTCGCCGAGTTCGGCGACGCTGGGCCGGACGGGTTGCGGACGCGCCTCCAGGTGGGCGAACGCCTCCTCCACCGTGGAGGTCCAGGAGATCGCGTCGAAGACGTCGGGCCGGGTGAAGCCCTCGTCGTACAGGTGGTTCATCAGCTGCTTGAGCGGGTCGTACAGACCCCAGGGGTCGAGGATCACCAAGGGGCGGTCGTGGACGCCGAGCACCCGCGCGGTCCAGATCTCGAACAGCTCCTCCAGCGTGCCGATGCCGCCGGGCAGCACGAGGAACGCGTCGGAGCGAGCGTCCATGACCCCCTTGCGCTCGCGCATGTCGGTGGTGACGATCAGCTCGTCCGACTCCTCGTCCGCCACCTCGATGTCCACCAGCACCTGCGGGATCACGCCGATCGTGCGGCCGCCGCCCGCGCGGACGGCCGAGCCGACCGCGCCCATGCAGGAGACCGTGGCGCCGCCGCTCACCAGGGTGTGGCCCCGTCTGGCGAGCTCGGCGCCCACGTGTCCGGCCAGGTCGATGTACTTGTTGTCGATGTTCAGGCTGGAGGCGCAGAAGACGCAGATATTCACATCGAGGAAGCCTATTGGGGCTCGGCGTACTGGGCCGCGGCGGCTTCCAGCTCCTCTTCGCGCTGCCTGGAGCGGGCCCGGTCGGCGTCCACGATGATGCGCACGGCCTCGTCCACGTCGTCGGTGAGGGTGATCAGGTCGAGGTCCTGGGGGGCGATCTTGCCGGTGCCGAGCAGGGTGCCCTTGATCCAGTCGAGCAGCCCGCCCCAGAACTCCGAGCCCATCAGGACCACGGGGAAGGAGGTGACCTTGTGGGTCTGCACCAGCGTCAGCGCCTCGAACAGCTCGTCGAGCGTGCCGAAGCCGCCGGGCAGGGCGATGAAGCCGCACGAGTACTTGACGAACATCGTCTTGCGCACGAAGAAGTAGCGGAACTCGATGCCGAGGTCGACATAGTCGTTCATGCGCTGCTCGAACGGGAGCTCGATGCCGAGCCCGACCGACATAGCGCCGTCCACCCCGCTCGCGCCGCGGTTGGCGGCCTCCATGACGCCCGGGCCGCCGCCCGTGATCACCGCGTAGCCCGCCTCGGCCAGCGCCTGGCCGAGCGCGCGGCCCTGCCGGTACTCGGGCGCTCCGTCGGGGGTGCGGGCGGAGCCGAAGACCGTGACCGCCGGCGGCAGCTCGGCGAGCTGGCCGAAGCCCTCCACGAACTCGGCCTGGATCCGCAGCACCCGCCACGGGTCCATGTGGACCCAGTCGGAGGGCCCCTGGCGGGCGAGCAGGCGCTGGTCGTGCGTGGAGCTGGGCACCAGGCGGCCGCGTACGACCGCCTGGCCCTGACGGCGTTCAGGACGTGACTGTTCCATGCTGGTCACGCTAGCCCTCTTCGGCCGAGATAGGCGTCCTGAGCGCGAACACCGCAGGTCAGACCGGTGAATCCAACCTCTAAAAAATCTTGAAAAAACCAGGGAACCGGATTTCCACCCCCCTGCGTCTAACTGCACGAGGGTGCTGCTCGGGACTGAAAGTGGTCTTCCCCGCCAAATGGCCGGCGAGGAAGGCCACTTTCATGTTGTGAGCCAGTTGAGCATGGCCCGCTCGCTCTCGACGATCTTCGACAGCGACACGTACTCGCCCTGCTGGTGCGCCAGGTTCGGATCTCCGGGACCGTAGTTGACCGCGGGCACCCCCAGCGCGGAGAAGCGGGCGACGTCCGTCCAGCCCAGCTTGGCGCGCGGCGTGCCGCCGACGGCCGCGGCGAAGGCCGCCGCCACCGGGTGCGTCAGCCCCGGCCTGGCCCCGGGCGCGGCGTCGACGAAGCTCACCTCGAACCCGTCGAAGACCTCGCGTACGTGCTCCTGCGCCTGCTCGATCGTCAGATCCGGAGCGAACCGGTAGTTGACGGACACCACGCACAGGTCGGGGATGACGTTGCCCGCGACCCCGCCCCGGACGCCGACCGCGTTCAGGCCCTCGTGGTATTCGAGGCCGTCGACCACCGGCAGCCGCGCCTCGTACGCGTTCAGCCTGGCCAGGACCGGCTCGATCCCGTGAATGGCGTTGACCCCGAACCACGACCTGGCGCTGTGGGCCCGCTTGCCCCTGACGGTGACCTCGGCGCGCAGCGTGCCCTGGCAGCCGCCCTCGATCGTCCCGTCGGTCGGCTCCATGAGCACCGCGAAGTCGGCGGCCAGCCAGTCGGGGTGGTCCCTGGCCACGCGGTTGAGACCGTTGCGCTCGGCCTCGACCTCCTCGCAGTCGTAGAAGACGTACGTGACGTCCTTGTTGGGGGCGGGGACGGTGGCCGCCAGCTTGAGCGCGACCGCCACGCCGGCCTTCATGTCGGACGTGCCGCACCCGTAGAGCAGGTCGCCCTCCACCCGGTTGGGCAGGTTGCCGGCGACGGGGACGGTGTCGAGGTGCCCGGCGATCAGCACCCGCTCGGACGTGCCCAGCTCGGTGCGGGCCACGACCGTCTCGCCCGACCTGTCGACCTTGAGGTGCGGCAGCGCGGACAGCGCCCGCTCGACCGCGTCGGCCAGCGCCCGCTCGTCGCCGCTCACCGACTCGATGTCCACGATCGCCGCGGTCAGCGCGCGGACGTCCTGCGTGAGATCAAGCATCAGGTGTTCACTCCGTGTTCGCGCAGCACGTCGTTGAGCGCCGCCTTGTCGTGTCGCTGCCCCGGCTCCAGGCGCTTGAGCACCAGCACGCACGGCAGGCCGAACGTGCCGCCGGGGAACTCCTTCTGCCGGGTGCCGCCGACGGCCACGCACCAGTCGGGGATGTGGCCGCGGGCCAACTCCTCGCCGGTCTGCACGTCGATCACCGGGATCGAGCCGGACAGGATCGTTCCGGCGCCGACGACCGCGCCCTCGCCCACCCGGGCGCCCTCGACGATCATCGACCGGCTGCCGATCAGCGCGCCGTCGCCGACGACGACCGGCACGGCGTTGGGCGGCTCCAGCACGCCGCCGATGCCCGACCCACCCGACAGGTGGACGTTCTTCCCGATCTGCGCGCACGAGCCGACGGTGGCCCAGGTGTCCACCATGGTCCCCTCGTCCACGTACGCGCCGATGTTCGTGAACGACGGCATCAGCACCACCCCGGGCGCCAGGTACGAGCCCCAGCGGGCGATCGCGCCGGGCACCACGCGCACGCCGTCGAGCGAGCTCTTGAGCGGGACCCGGTCGTGGTGCTGGAAGTCGCCCACCTGCGAGCGCGCCATGCCGAGCACCTTGAAGCTGAGCAGGATGGCCCGTTTGGCGCGTTCGTCCACGACCACCTCGCCACCCTCCAGGCGCGCGGCCCTGGCCTCGCCCCTGTCGAGCAGGTCGACGGCGCCGACGATCAGCCGGCGCGCCTCGGCGTCGGCCGGCGACAGCTCCGCCCGGCGCTCCCACAACTCGTCCACCACCGGGGAAATCGGTGAGGTGGTGCTCACGTCACTCATGGCCACGGAGCTTATCCGCCACGGGTAGGTTCTTCAGGGTGCGCCTGCGCTTCTCCCGTGGAGTCATCACCATCGCGATCATCGTCATCGTGCTCGCCGTGGGCATCTCCGTGGGCCTCTTCAACCTGCTGAAGAAGACCAAGCCGCTGGCGGTGAAGCCGGAGCCGCACTGCACCGTGCGCACCCCGCTCGGCGAGCGCTATCTCGACTTCGAGCAGGCCGAGATCTCCGCCACCATCGCGGCCGTCGCGGCCCGCCGCCGGCTGCCCGAGCGGGCCGTCGTGATCGCGTACGCCACGGCGCTGCAGGAATCCAAGATCTACAACCTGCCCTGGGGCGACCGCGACTCGGTGGGCGTGTTCCAGCAGCGGGAGTCGCAGGGCTGGGGCACCAAGAAGCAGCTCATGGACCCCGTCTACGCCACGAACAAGTTCTTCGCCGCGCTGGAGAAGGTCAAGAACTACCGCAAGCTGCCGGTGGCCGAAGCGGCCCAGGCGGTGCAGCGCTCGGCGGGCGGCTACGCGTACGCGGATCACGAGCCGGAGGCCAAACTGCTCGCCGCCGCCTTCACCGGGCGTGTCCCGCGCGCCGTCCACTGCTGGTACCCGCCGGGCAAGAAGACCCCGGCGCCGCAGCCCCGCACCGCCGAGGCCCGCAAGCAGCTGGCCAGGTCGCTCGGCAGCACGGCCGTCACCTCGGAGCGGCGCGGCTGGCTGATCGCCGCCTGGTCGGTGTCCTTTGCCCAGAAGTACGCGCTGCGCCAGGTCGGGTACGCGGGGGCGACGTGGAAGAACGACGTGGAGCTCGAGAACTGGCAGACCGGCGGCAAGGCCGGCAACCGCGAGGTCGAGCTCTCCTAAGAGGCGCGGCGGACGATGGTGATGGAGCCCGGCGGCAGGGGCTGGGCGTAACTGGCCGTCCACGACTGGCCCTGGATGCGTTCGAACGACAGCAGCCGCCCGTCCGAGGCGCGATAGTCCGCGAAGTCCAGCAGGCCCCGGTCGGGATGGCCGGTGTCGCCCTCGCTGCGGAACGCCGCCGTGCCCCGCTCGATCGGGGAGAACTCCACGCCCTCCATGATCAGCATGCTCTTGGCCGGGACCATGCCCTGCGTGGGCACATCCGTCCAGAGCTGGACCTCCAGGTGGGGCGAGTCACCCTCGTGCGCCTCGACGGAGAGCCACTGGAAGCGGCGTGCGCTGTCCCGGAGGAGATATTCGACCCACTGCTGCCCCTGCCAGGACACGAACAGGGCGCCGAGCACCCGGCGGGGAGACCCGTGCACCTCGATCCGGTCGCCGACCCGGATCGTGCGGGGGTCGGTGTAGTCGGTGCCGGCATGCCCGGGCGCGCTCACAGGCGCCGGCAGCGGGGTCTCGATGGGAGCGACCTCGACCGGCGGCGAGCTCGTTCGGCCCTTCCTGTCCTGTCGCATGGTGGCCAGAAAGGCCCCAAGCAGCAGGAGGACGGTGGCGATGCTCAGCCCGAGTACGACCATGGAGGTCATGCTCATCGATCAGCTCGCTCCACTCGCGGTCTGCCTCGGCAAAAGCCCTTATCAATTTATGCGTGTCAGCCGGATTGCCCGGCTATGACGGGGGATCCTACTGGAGGCGGCGCACCGCCGCACCGATCCGCTCATCAGTCGCGGTGACCGCGATGCGGATGTGCCGCTCACCTGCCGATCCGTAGAACTCGCCCGGCGCGACCAAAATGCCGATTTCGGAAAGCTTGCCGACCTGATCCCAGGCGCTCTGCCCGTTCGACGCCCAGAAGTACAGCCCGGCCGTCGAATGGTCGATGTGCCACCCCGCCCGCTCCAGCGCGGGCCGCAGCAGGGCGCGACGGGCGGCGTACAGCTCGCGCTGCCGGTCGGCGTGCTCGTCGTCGCCGAGCGCGACCGTCATGGCGGCCTGTACGGGCTGGGGCATGATCATGCCGGCGTGCTTGCGCGTCTCCAGCAGTCGCTTGACCAGGACGGGATCTCCCGTCACGAACCCGGCGCGGTAGCCGGCCAGGTTGGAGCGCTTGGAGAGCGAGTGGACCGCGAGCAGCCCTTCGTGGGAGCCGCCGCAGACGTCGGGATGGAGGATCGAGACCGGTTCCTGCTCCCAGCCGAGCTCGATGTAGCACTCGTCGGAGGCCACGACGGCGCCGCGCTCGCGGGCCCAGGAGACCACCTTGCGCAGGTGTTCGGCGGGCAGCACCCGGCCCGTGGGGTTGCCCGGGGAGTTGACCCAGATGAGGTCGACGCGCTCGGGGCCGAGCGCGAGCGTGCTGTCTGAGGCAGTGCCCACCGCCCCGGCCAGCCGGGCGCCCACGTCGTAGGTGGGGTAGGCCAGCTCGGGGAAGACCACCCGCCTGGCGCCCAGGTAGGTGGGCAGCCAGGCGACGAACTCCTTGGAGCCGATCAGCGGGAGCACGTCCTGCTGGTCGACGGTGACGCCGTGCCTGCGCTGCAGCCACCCGGCCGCGGCCTCACGCAGCGCCTTGGTGCCGTGCGTGAACGGGTAGCCGGGGCTGTCGGCCGCCCGCGCGAGAGCGTCCTGGACGATCTGCGGCACGGGATCGACCGGCGTGCCGATCGAGAGGTCGACGATGCCGTCGGGATGTGCGAGCGCGCGCTCCTTGTACGGCTCCAGCCGGTCCCAGGGGAAGTCGGGCAACTTGTTCACGGTTCTCCGTACTCGAAAAGCGCACGCCGACGGGGCGCATCCGGCGCGGATGCCCCCGTATACGGCGCGACAGGATCGTCTAGTGGTCCTCACCCTGCGGCGGCAGGGCGGCCACCACCGGGTGGTCCTTGTCGATCTTCCCGACCTTCGAGGCGCCACCGGGCGAGCCGAGGTCTTCGAAGAAGTCCACGTTCGCCTTGTAGAAGTCCTTCCACTGCTCGGGAAGGTCGTCCTCATAGAAAATCGCCTCGACGGGGCATACAGGCTCACACGCGCCGCAGTCCACGCACTCGTCGGGGTGGATGTAAAGCATGCGCTCGCCCTCGTAGATGCAATCGACGGGGCACTCCTCGATGCACGCCTTGTCCAGGACGTCCACGCAAGGCTGCGCGATGACGTAGGTCACCTCGAGCTCCTTCTTCTCCGCACCATGGCATGACTCTGACCGCGGTTTGCTACGCCCTAGTATTGCCGTGCTTGCCAGCTGGCCGAAACGGAGGGTGGCAAAGTCGTGGCCGCACGTCTCATCATCGCGATCACAAGTCAGGATATAGGTGCACGCATCACCACCCGCAGGCGCGTTCCTGGGGGATTTCGAGATGCCGTGGGCATCCTCGTGTCGTGGGAGAACGGACTACTCAAAGTTCGCAAAAGAGACGGCAGCGTGGTGGAGATCCCAGAAGAGACGCTGGTGGCCGCCAAGGTGGTTCCGGCCGCGCCTCCTCGACCTGAACGGATGTAACGGTAAGTATTCGTTGTGTGACCGTACGTACCTGCGCCGCCGCAGCAGCCATCCTCGCCAGCGCCGGATGCGGCGCGTCGTCCACCCACTCCACCTCCGCCCAGCCCAAGAACCTGCCGCCGGTCAACGTCCAGGCGAGCTCCATGAAGGCCGGCTTCGCCACCATGGACCGGCTGGTCGAGGCCGCCAAGCGCGAGGGGCGGCTCAACGTGATCGCGCTGCCCCACGACTGGGTCAACTACGGCGAGATCATCGAGACGTTCGCCGACAAGTACGGGCTCAAGGTCAACGAACTGGAGCCGAACGCCGGCAGCAAGCGCGAGCTGGACGCCGCCGCGCAGCTCAAGCCCGACGTCTTCGACCTGACCCTGGACGTGGCCGTCTCGGCGGCCGACCGGTTCGCCCCGTACAAGGTGCAGAGCTGGCAGGACCTGCCCGACGACGTCAAGGACCCGTCCGGCGCCTGGTACGCCGCCTACGGCGGCTACATGTCCATCGGGTACGACCCGCGCGAGGTCAAGCCCCCGGCCTCCTTCGCCGACCTGCTCAATCCCGGCTACCGGGTCGCGCTCGACGGCGACCCGCTGCGCGCGGACGGGGCGTTCGACGGCGTGATGGCCGCCTCCATGCGCTCGGGCGTGCCGCAGCCGTCGCAGGGGGTGGCGCTGTTCGCCAAGCTCAAGCAGGCCGGGCGGCTCACCGACCTGGCCAAGGCCAACACGGTCATCGCCTGGGACCACCTGAACGCGGCCCGCAGCGCCGCCCACTCCGACGCGTGGAAGGTCACGATCCCCAAGGACGCGCCGCTCGGCGGCTACCACATGCAGGCCATCAGCAAGACGGCCCCGCATCCGGCCGCGGCCCGCCTCTGGCAGGAGTTCCTGTTCTCGAACGAGGGCCAGAACCTCTTCCAGAAGGGTTTCGCCCGCCCGGCGCGCAGTGAGGCGATGCTCATGAAGGGCACGCTCGACGCCGAGCAGGCCGCGAAACTTCCCAAGGCGCCGGGCCCGCCGGTCCTCATGACAATCCCGCAGGCAGACGCCGCGAAGGCGTATCTCAGCCGGGAATGGACCAAGAGTGTCGGATGAGTCCGATGTGACTTGATATGTCGTAGGGACGTTCAGGCTCTAAAGTGAGCAGACAGCACGGCCAGGGGGGCCCGTTGTCTGATCGAATGTGAGCTGATCGTCTTGCGATATGACACACCGAGCTTGGAGCGGTGGAACAGTCGCGCCTACGACAGCAGCTTCGGCTACGTCTCCACGCAGGGCGCGCCGCTGGTCGACCTGCTGGATCCGCGGCCTGGCGAGCGGGTGCTCGACCTCGGCTGCGGCACGGGCGTGCTCACCGCGCAGATCGCCTTCAGGGGCGCGGACGTGCTGGGCATCGACGGCTCCCCCGCGATGATCGAGAAGGCCATCGCGCAGTACCCCGGGATCAACTTCATCGTCGGCGACGGGCACGACTTCAACGTCGCGAACCCGTACGACGCGGTGTTCTCCAACGCGGCCCTCCACTGGATGAGCCGCGACCCCGGGCTGGTGATCGCCAGGGTGCGCGAGGCGCTGACGCCCGGCGGGCGCTTCGTCGCCGAAATGGGCGGGGCGGGCAACTGCGCCGAGCTGACCGCCGCGATGCTGACGGCCTGGCGCGAGTACGGCCTGCGCGAACCCGATCTTCCGTGGTACTTTCCCTCGCCTGCCGAGTACGCCCGCCGCCTGGAGCAGGAGGGCTTCGTCGTCAGGCTGCTGGAGTACTTCGACCGGCCGACCCCCCTGGACGAGTGCCCCGGCGGGGCCGCCGACTGGGTGCGTATGTTCGCCTCGTCGGTGCTCGAAGGACTCCCGCCGGAGATCGTGGAGCCCCTGCTTCATCGCGTGAACGAGTTGGCCGCGCCCGCCCTCCGCAGGGAGACTGGCTGGATGGCTGACTACGTGCGTCTACGCTTTGCCGCTGTTCGGCGTTGATGCGTTGTACATGATGCGTAGGGCTGATTTGCCGGACTATGGTCTGTTCCGTGGGCGGCGAGATTATGGCTGCACCGCTGCGGCGGCGTGAGGGGCTGGTGAACGGAACGGGATGAACTTCTGCCTGAGCGACCTCGTACCACCGTTGAGGTGGAGCGACGCCACGACGATCACGCTGCTCACCGGGCAGCCGGAGCTGCCCGACGCGTGGTGGCGCAGCCTGCCCATGCCACACGTCCTGGCGGCCATCGGCCCCGAGTCGTTGGGCGAGCTGCTGACGGAGATCGCCCTGGAGCACTGGCCCGCGGCGGCGGTGGGTGACGTCCTGCCGGCGCTGTACGTGCTGGACCCGGAGGAGGCCGACGAGCCCGCCGTCGCGATCGCCCTCGACCGGGCCGGATCGTGGGTCGGGCTGCTGACGCTGACCAGCAGGGAACTGGTGGACCAGCCCTTCATCCAGGCCCGGCCGGTGCTGAACACGCTGTTCTCGGCGGTCCTGGTCCGTCTGGCGCACCCGGCGCCGGCCGCGCCCGCGCACCCGGGGCCGGCTCCCGCCGCGAGCGAGCAGGCGGCGCCGGCCGAGCACCCGCACGCCGTGGCGCCCGAGCCCGCGCTCGTCCCCGAGCCGGAGCCCGTGGCCGAGGAGGCGGCTCCCGAGCCGGTCGAGGAGCCCGACCCCGTGGTCCGGTTCACCGCCGTCGGGTCGGTGATCGACGACCCCGAGCCCGTCGCCCACCTCGTCCCCGCCGGGTCCGTCATCGACGACCCCGAGCCCGACGAGCGCTCCGCCGTTCCGGAGCTCGCCGAAGCCCCGCACGCCGTCGAGGCCGGGCACCCGGCGGACGAGGAGGTCGTGGCGTCCCACGAGGGCGCGCCCGAGGATGCCGCTCCTCAGGAGGACGAGCCCCAGGCCGTCGCGCCGCACGAGGACGCGCCCGAGGCCGCCGCTCCCCAGGAGGACGCCGCCTCGCACGAGAGCGAGCCCGAGGCCGCCGCCCCCCAGGAGGACGCCGCTCCCCAGCAGGACGAGCCTGAGGCCGCCTCGCACGAGAGCGAGTCCGAGGCTGTCGATTCGGAGCGGGACGCGGCCGAGGGCGCTGAGCCGGTGCTGGACGCCGACGCCGAGCCGGTCGCCGACGAGGCGCCCGAACCCGAGCCCCAGCCCGAGCCCCAGCCCGAGCCCCACCCCGAGTCGCAGCCTGTGCTCGACGCCGCCGAGGAGCCCGCCCCCGAACCGGCCGCCCAGGAGGCGCACGTTCAGGAGGCACCCGCTCAAGAGGCGCCGGAACGGGCCGAAGCGCCCGAGCCGGAGCCCGCCCCGTCGCAGAGGCAGCCGCTGCCGGACCTCATCGAGGCCGCGTTCGCCGGGCTCGACGACAAGAGCTGGGCCGTGGCCCAGAACCGCATCTTCACCGACGAGCCCTCCGCCGTGGATCAGCTGGCCAAGCTCTTCGCCGTCCCCCCGGCCGAGATCTCCGCCACCGAGGACGAGCTCCGTACCCGCCTCGACCACTGGCTGGCGAGCGAGGAGGCGGCCCCGTACCGGGCCCATCTGGAGGAGCTGCGCAGGACCCTGGGCCCGGCCGCCCGCAAGGAGCAGCTCATCGGCGCGGCCGACTGGCACAACGTGGAGATCCGCGCCCTGGAGGTCCCGGCCTGGCAGTTCGTGCTGGCGACGCTGTCACCCCAGCCGCAGCCCCAGTTGCAGCCGCAGTCGGCGTTCGGCTCGCCCCAGCTGCCGCCGTCCCCTCCCCCGGGCCCGCCGCAGTTCCAGGCGTTCACCCCGGCCGCCCCGCAGGTGGAGGAGTCGAACGGCGACTCCGGGGAGCACAAGCCGTACCAGCCGCTGAAGGACGTCTCGCAGACCAGGCGCTGCTTCAGGCAGCCCGACGGGCGCTGGTGGCTGCGGATCGACGTGACGGCCGAGCAGCTGGCCGGCGGCGAGTGCGCGCTGCCGACGGGGTTCGCCTCGTACCTGGGCCTGTCCCCCGGCGAGAGCCGGACGGTCAGGAGCGCCGCGGGCGAGCTGACCATGACGTGGCACGGCAGGCCGGTGCTCGAATCCATCGAACGCCTCCTGGTGGACGTGGGCGCGCGAGAGGGCGGGCACCTGTTCCTGACGCTGTCGGACGAGGGCGTGCTCAGGGCCAGGCACCTCCCGGTCGCCGCACAGGGCGCCGAGAAGATCACCAAGGCGCTCCGGCTGGTCGGCTACACGGCCCCGGGCGGCACCCGAGATCAGGCGGCCAGAGTGATCGCCACCAGGATCGGCATGACGGGACCGGTCGCGCTCCCCGACCTGCTCACCAGGCTCCGCGAGCGCGGGGACCGCGACCTGCTCGCCCTCTTGGACTGAGCCGGTGCCGCGGCTCGCGATCGGCCCTGAGTTTCCCAGGGAGCTCAGCGCACTGGCCCAGCCGGTGCGCAGGGACGCCGTTGTCGCGCTGCGCCGGTTCCTGCTGAACGTGGCCGGCGCCCCGCACCCGCAGCGGGTCAGGGGCTGCCGGGATCCGCGGGTCGCGACGCTGCGGCTGGCCGAGGGCCATCGCGGGGTGGTGGTGCGGCAGCGGGACGTGTACTGGCTGCGTACGGTGCTGCCCGACCCCGAGGCCTGGTCGTACGCGCGGCGCTTCAGGTTCGGGGTCAACCCGGTGATCGGCGTGGTCGAGGAGTGGGACGCCGAGGCGCTCGAACGCGTCGAGCCCGCGTTACGCCGATCGGCCAGGTCGTCCGGGCTGTTCGACCCGATCTGCGACGGCGACCTGATGGGCCTCGGCCTGGACGTGCACGCGCTGCCGCTGTTCAGGCTGATCACGACCGAGGCCGACGTGGCCGCGCTCGAACCCCTGCTCCCGCCGACCCAGCACGTCCCGCTCGCCGTGCTGGCCCGCGGCGGCACCCTCGCCGAGGCGTGGCGGGAGCTGGACGCCTGGCGCGCCTCCGACGGGGAGAGCGGGCCGATCGACCCCGAGGACCTGCACGCGGCGCTGCGCCGCAGCCCCGACCGGGCGGTGTTCGTCGCCGACAAGGTGGAGCTGGACCGGGTGCTCGGCGCGCCCGCCTGGTGCACGTTTCTCGACCCGCCGCAGCACCGGCTGGCCAGGGCCGCCCGCTTCGAGCAGCCGGTGCTGGTCGTGGGCGGGGCGGGCACCGGCAAGACGGTCGTCGCTCTGCAGCGGGCCGCTCACCTGGCCGCGCACGGATCGGGGCCCGTGCTGCTCGTGACGTTCTCCCAGGCGCTGGCCGAGGACCTGTCGGCGAAGCTGGACCTGCTGATCGAGGACGAGGTGGTCCGCAAGCGGGTCGAGGTCGGCAACACCGAACGCCTGGCCCTGCGCATCGTGTCCGACGCCGAGGGCCGCCGCCCCGCGCTGGTCGGCCCGGGGGCGCGGACGCTGGCCCAGCTGACGGACGAGGCGCTCAGGCTGCTCTCCCTGGCGACGGGCGGCCTGCTCGACGACGTGGACCCGGGGCGCAAGCCGTACCGGCACATCGTCGTGGACGAGGCGCAGGACGTCAGCCCGTCGCAGTGGCGGCTGCTGCGCGCGGCGGTGCCGCGGGCGCACGACGACCTGTTCGTGGTCGGCGACCCGCACCAGCGGGTCACCGACACGCGGGTGGCGCTCGGTGCGGTCGGCATCCCCGCCGTCCAGCACACGCTGCGGCTCTCCTACCGGCTGTCCCAGGAGCTGCTGTCCTTCGCGGTACGGCTGCGCGGCGGCGGCCCGGCCAGCGGCCTGGTCAAGGGCACGACCAACATGTACGGCTTCCACTCGACGCGTAACGGCCACCGGCCCGTCGTCAGGGCCTACGAGACGCCGGAGTCGGAGCTGGCCGGGCTGCGCAGCACGGTCGAGTCGTGGCTGGCGGACGGCGTGCCCGCGGACGAGATCGCCGTCGGCGCGCGCAGTCCGCGGCTCGTTCGGGATGCCAGGCGGGCGCTGGACGGGCTGGACGTGCGGGCCTCGACGTTCCAACATCTCAAGGGGCTGGAATTCGAGCGGGTGGCGCTCATCGGCGTGGCGGAGGGCGTGGTGCCCGAGCCGCCGCCCGAGGATCCGGACGCTCGGGCTCGTGCCCTGCAACGTGAACGGAGCATACTGTTCGTCGCCTGCACACGGGCTCGTGCGATGCTCTATATCTCCCATTCCGGAAGAGGCAGCCCGTTTTTGTCACTCTAATCACATAGTCTGAACTGCGGATATATCTTCCCTTTGCCGGTTGGACGTCAATGAACCTCAGCCTGAGCGACCTCGCGCCACCCCTGCGATGGACCTCCCCTGGTCAGATCGCGCCGATCGTGGAGGAGCCACAGCTGCCCGAGGCCTGGTGGCAGGCGATCCCCCTCGATCGCGCGTGCGCCATGGTCGGGACGCAGGCCGTGGCCGGCCGTCTGGCCGACCTCGCCGTGGCCTGCTGGGGTCATCTGATGGTCGGCGACATCCTCCCGTTGCTGCGCTTCTCCGACCCCGCCGAGGCCGAGCGGACGCCGGAGACGCTGGGCAAGGACGTGGTGCAGAAGCTGTTCAGCGGCGTGTTCGAGCGGCTGCTCGAACCTGCGCCCGAGGCCGCGCCCGCGCCGTCCAGGCCGGACAGGCCGCTGCCCGAGCTGATCGACGACCTGTTCGGGGCGCTGGACGACCGGCAGCGGGCCATCGCCCGCGACCGGCTCTACGCCGCGCAGCGGGCCACGCTGGACGAGCTGGCCCAGCGTTTCTCGGTCACGCGGGAGCGGATCCGGCAGATCGAGCGCGACCTGCGCGACCACGTGGAGGCATGGCTCGGCAAGCCGGACGCGTCAGCCCTCGTCGCCCACGTCTCCTGGCTGCGCGGCCGGCTCGGCTCCGCGGTCCCGGCCGACGACCTGCAGGCCGCCGTGCCGTGGCACCGGACCGAGCTGCGTTCGCTGGGGATCCCGGCGTGGCGGTTCGTGCGTACGCTGCTGACCGGTTACGACCAGTCCGACGGGTGGCTCGTGGCGGGCGGGGCCGACGAGCTCCGGGAGAAGACGCGGCAGCTGTTCACCGACGGGCCCCGGCCGCTCGGCGAGGCGGTGTCCATGGTCGCCCAGCTCGGCGTGCGTGAGGACGTGGCCGAGCGGTGGATCCTGGCGGTGCCGCAGCTGCGCGTGCTGGGCCAGCACGTCGTGCCGTGGCCGCGCAGCATCAATGAGAAGGCCGAGGCAGTGCTGGCGGTGGCGGGCGCGCCGCTGTCGCCCGAGGAGATCCAGGAGCGCATCGGCGAGGACTACAGCCTGGTCGGCATCCGCAACCAGCTCACCGCCGACGAGCGCTTCCGCCGCGTCGACCGCAACAAGTACGGCCTGACGCGATGGGGCGGCGACGAATACCTGGGGATCAGGGAGATGATCGCCAGGGAGATCGAGCGGGCCGGCGGCGAGGCCTCGGTGAGCACGATCGTCACCAACTTGACCGCCAAGTACGACGTCAGCGAGAGCTCGGTGCGGGCGTACTCGGGCGGGCCGGGCTTCGAGCGGACGCAGCGGGGCTGGATCCGGGTGGCCGGCACCTCGCCGACCGGGGAGGCGGAGCCGTACCAGCCGCGCAAGGACGTGTCGGAGACGCGGCGCAGCTTCCGCTCCCGCGACGGCCGCTGGTGGCACCGGGTGGACGTCAACGCCGAGCACCTGCGCGGCTCCGGTTCGCCGCTGCCGACCGGGTTCGCGGCGTACCTGGGGATGGCGCCGGGCGGGCAGCTCACCGCCTCGACCCCGTCCGGTGACGTGGTGATCAGCTGGCACAACCAGCCGACCATGGGGTCGATCCGCAACGTGCTGGCCGACTTCAAGGCGAGCGAGGGCGACCACGTGTTCCTGACCGTGTCGGACGGGGGCGAGCTGCTGACCCGCTACCTGCCGGCCGCACCGGTCGGGATGCCGCCCGTGAACCGCGCCCTCTACCTCATCGGCTACACCGCCCCCGTCAGCTCGGAGCTGGAGGGGCTGCGGCTGATCGGGGCCAGGATCGGGATGCCCGACACGGCCGGTCGCGAGGAAGTGCTGAGCAGGCTGCGCGAGCGTGGCGACCGGGACATCCTCGGCTTCCTGGGTGCCTGACGCGGCTAGGCTCGGAGGATGCTCCGGATCTACGACACGCGTGCCCGGCAGGTCGAGGAGATCGCCGCGGGGCGGGCGGTGCGCATGTACACGTGCGGGCCGACCGTCTACCGCCACGCGCACGTGGGCAATCTCCGTACGTACCTGCTGTCCGACCTGATCAGGCGGGTGCTCGAACGGCGGCGGGTACGCGTGCTGGCCTGCCAGAACATCACCGACGTGGGCCACCTGACCGACTCCGGCTCCGACAAGGTCCTGGAGCAGGCGCGGGCGGAGGGGCGCTCGGTGGGCGAGCTCGCCCGCTTCTACGAGGACGCCTTCAGGGACGACACCTCGGCGCTCAACATCCGCCCGCCGGAGCACACGCCCCGGGCGAGCGAGACCGTCGACCTGATGATCGAGCTGATCGCCAGGCTGATCGAGCGGGGGCACGCGTACGAGGTGCCGGACGGGTCGGTGTTCTTCGACGTCCAAACCTTCCCCACTTACGGCGAAATTTCGGGAAATCGCCTGGATTCGCTCAAGCCCGCCCACCGCATCGACGCCGTCGACCCGCGCAAGCGCTTCCACGCCGACTGGGCCCTGTGGAAGCCCTCCTCGGGAGAGCTCACGTGGGACTCGCCCTGGGGCCGCGGCTTCCCCGGGTGGCACGTGGAATGCTCGGCCATGTCCCTCCGCTTCCTCGGAGCCGCCTTCGACATCCACGTCGGCGGGATCGACCTCCGTTTCCCGCACCACGAGGACGAGCGGGCCCAGTCCAACGCGGCGACCGGGCACGAGGTGGTGCGGCACTGGGTGCACGGGGAGCACCTGCTGTTCGACGGCCGCAAGATGGCCAAGTCCACGGGGAACGTGGTGCTGCTGTCGGACGTGGCCGCGGCCGGGCTCGACCCGCTCGCCGTACGCATGGCGTTCCTGGAGCACCGCTACCGGCAGCAGCTGAACCTGACCTGGGACACCCTGCGCGCCGCCGACCGTACGGTGCGACGGTGGCGCGCCCGGGTGGCCGAGTGGTCGGAGTCGCCCAGCGCGCCGATGGCCGCCGACTACGCGGAACGGGTGGAGGCCGCCTTCACCGACGACCTGGACACGCCGTCCGCGCTGCGGATCCTCCGGGACCTGGAACGCGACGAGTCCGTCGCGCCCGGGGCCAAGTTCGAGACGTTCCTGCATCTGGACCAGGTGCTGGCGCTCGACCTCTCGACGGAGATCGGCAAGGCTCGGGTGCTGCCTCCCGGGGCCGGGGAGCTCCTGGAGGCGCGGGGCCGGGCGCGGGAGGCTCGGGACTGGGAGGAGGCGGACCGGCTTCGGGAGGAGCTGGCGGAGATGGGGGTACGCGTCGCGGACACCCCGGACGGCCAGACCTGGACCTGACCCTCGCCCGCCCGCACCCTCACCCTCCCCGCAACGCCCTCCACACCCCTGCCACCGGCACCGCACCCTCGCCCGTCGTACAACACCGCCACCCGCCCGACGCCAGCCAGCCAGCCAGCCAGCCACCGTCCCACGGGACACCACCGGACACCACCGGCGGCGGCGATTCGGCTCGGACACGCGCCGCAGGACGCGTCATGCACCCGCGGCTGATCGGGCGGCGGCTGATCGGGCGAAGGCGGCCAGGGCGATGCGCAGCGTTCTGTCGTTCTGGCCTGATGCCTTGGCGTCCGTGGAGTTGACCGAGTAGACGAGGGTCCGGCTCAGGTCGCGGGTCGCGCCGACCCCGGCTGCGTAGCCGTAGCGGGCGCCGGTCTTGCCGTACGCGACGATCCCGCCCGGCAGCACGAGCCTCGTCATGCCGGAGGTGTAAACGGCCGGCTGGTTGCCGCAGTCGTCGTACATCGTCACGTCCGGGACCGTGAACATCGGCTCCAGCTGCGCAGGCGGCACGACCTTCCCCGAGAACAGCGCCTTGACGAACTTCTCCAGGTCCACGGCGGTGGAGATCAGATCACCCGACGCCCAGGTCGAGGTGACGCTGGTCTCGGTCATGTCCACCACCTGGCCCGCACCGTAGGCGATGGCGCCGTCGAAGCCCGCAGGCACGGACTGGTAGCCCTTGTGGTGCGGGCCGCGGATGCGGGGCGAGGCACCGGGCAGGTAGCTGTCCCGCATGCCGAGCGGGCGCAGGATCCTGGACGTGACCTCGCGCTCGTACGAGCGTCCGGTGATCTTCTCGATCAGCAGGCCGGCCACGAACGTGTTGGTGTTGAGGTAGTGCTGCCTGGTGCCGGGCGCGAACTCGATCGGGTTGCGCACGGCCAGCCCGACGTACTCCTCCGGTGTCCAGGTCTTGAACCGCGTCCGGTACACCCAGTCGAACGTGCCGGGCAGATCGGGCGCCGGCAGCCCGCTGGTGTGGTTGAGCAGCTGGCCGACGCGGACTTCCGGATAGGAGTCGGGCAGCAGGCCGGGCAGGTGGTCCTGGACGGTTCCGTCGAGCGAGATCTTGCCCTCGGCCACGAGCTGCAGCACGACCGCGGTGGTGAACATCTTGGTCACGCTGCCCGCCCGGAAGCGTACGTTCGCGGAGGCCTTGCGCCCGGTGGTGATGTCGGCCACGCCGGTCACGCCCCGCCACGAGCCCTTCGTACCGCCCACCCGCACGATCGCGGCGGTGGCGTCGGCAGCGGGCAGGTCCTTGACGGCCTGCTCCAGCGCGGCGGCGTTGATAGGAGGAACCGGCGCGCCGGGATCGGGCTGCACCGCGGCCGGTGGCGGGCAGGCACTCGACGCGGGAGCCGGGGTTGTGGCGGTCGCTTGAGCGGGTGTCGCCACGAGGAGGGTGGCGAGGGCGAGGCAGGCGGCTGACAGCTTCATCGGAGTGTCTCCAAGGGAGAGGGGTGCAGGTGGAATGCGCCCATCCTGTCGATCAGCACCACCGCCGCGGATCGCCGATGCGATCGATTTCTCACTCCCTCTTACGAGGGAGCACCCGTATCCTCCTCACCGGCGATACCCGCCATCCCCCGCACCGCCACCCCGCCGGACACCACGACGCCATGCGACGCCGTCGCCCTCGCAACGTCCCACGCCTCCCGCTATCCGCGCCGCCCTTCGGACGCGGCCGCTTCCCCCTCCGCCCTCCGGACCCGCGCTTCCCCCGCCGCTCCCACCGGCGCCGGGTCGGCGAGGAGTGGGACGGGCCAGCCCGGCGCAACACGCACGACGCCCAGCCAACCCACCGCACCGCAGCCCGGCGGAGCGCGCACGACGCCCAGCCAACCCGCCCGCACCGCGAATCCCCGCCAACCCGCCAGCACCCAAGCTCGGCGCAACGCGGCCTCCCAGCCAGCCCGCCCACACCGCCGCCGGTGCGACGCGCCGCGTCCCGATGCCCGATGCGGCGAGTGAGGGAGGGGTGATCGGACGTGACCAGGCGCTCTGAAGTCCTCCTGCCAGGGTTGTGGAAGGCGGCCGGAGGAGTGATCCCGGGCTGACAGACTTAATGCCAGTTTCGGCGGAGATGGAGGTGTCGGTGAGGCCCTATGCGTGGATGCCGCGGCCTTTGCGGTGGTTCGCTCGGGTGCTGTCCGTAGTGCTCGCGCTGGTCCTGGTGCTGGCAGGGGTCCTCGTCTACACGGTGCGGAAGTCGTTCCCGCAGGTGGACGGATCGCTGCGGCTGCCCGGCCTAACCGGGAATGTGGAGATTTATCGGGATAAATACGGAATCCCGCACATCTACGCCGACACCGCAGCGGACCTGTTCACGGCTCAGGGGTTCGTCCACGCCCAGGACCGCTTCTACGAGATGGACTTCCGCCGCCACCTGACCTCCGGCCGCCTCTCGGAGCTCTACGGCAAGGCCACCGTCGAGAACGACAAGGCCATCAGGACCATGGGCTGGCGCAAGGTCGCCGAGGAGGAGCTCCCCGACCTGGCCCAGAGCACCCGGGACTACCTGGACGCCTACGCGAGAGGCGTGAACGCCTGGCTCAGCGCCAACCCGAACGCCTCCGACCGCAGCCTCGAATACTCCATCCTGAAGATCCAGAACGGCGCGTACCAGCCGGAGAAGTGGACCGCGGCCGACTCCGTGGCCTGGCTGAAGGCCATGGCCTGGGACCTGCGCTCCAACATGGAGGACGAGATCGACCGCGCGCTGGCGCTGACCAAGCTGCCCAAGGAGCGCGTCGAGCAGCTCTACCCCGGCTACCCGTACGACCGCCACAGCCCGATCGTCACCGAGGGCACCATCGACCAGGGGCGCTTCAACCAGCACGCCGAGCCCCAGCAGCGCGCCGACCGCGCGATCGCCCAGGCCGCCAGGACCCTGGACGCCGTACCGAGCACGATGGGCACGGATGACCGCGAGGGCATCGGGTCCAACTCGTGGGTGGTCTCCGGCGAGTACACCAAGAGCGGCAAGCCGCTGCTGGCCAACGACCCGCACCTGTCGCCGCAGATGCCCTCCGTCTGGTACCAGGCGGGGCTGCACTGCAGGAAGATCACGGAGGCGTGCCCGTACGACGTGACGGGGTTCACGTTCTCGGGCGTTCCGGGCGTGGTCATCGGGCGCACGGACAAGATCGCGTGGGGCTTCACCAACCTGGGCCCCGACGTGGCCGACCTCTTCCTGGAGCAGGTGCAGGGCGACACGTACCTGTACAAGGGCCAGCAGCTGAAGCTGGAGACCAGGAAGGAGCAGATCAAGGTCGCGGGGGGCTCCCCCGTCACGATCACGGTCAGGAGCACCCGGCACGGGCCGCTGATCAACGACGTCATCGGCGGCGCCAAACCCAGCGGCGAGGCCAACGCGGTGGCGCTGCAGTGGACGGCGCTGACGCCGGGCCGGACGGCCGACGCGATCTTCGCGCTGAACAAGGCTGGCGACTGGCAGGAGTTCAGGGCGGCGGCGGCGCTGTTCGACGTGCCGTCCCAGAACCTGATCTACGCCGACACCACGGGCAAGATCGGCTACCAGGCTCCCGGGCGCATCCCCGTGCGGGCCAAGGGTGACGGCACGTGGCCCGTCCCGGGATGGACGGGCGAGTACGACTGGATGATGGCCCCCATCCCGTACGACCAGTTACCTTCGGTGGAGAACCCGGCCGACGGGTTCATCGTCACGGCCAACAACGCCGTCATCGACCCCGAACGGTACAAGCCCCTGCTGACCAAGGACTGGGCGCACGGCTACCGCTCCGAACGCATTCGCGACCGCATCAAGGAAGCGCTCAAGAAGGGCCCGATCGACGCGGCGACCATGTCGGCGATCCAGCAGGACACGTACAACGGCTTCGCCGAGACGCTGGTCCCGGCCCTGATGCGGGTGGACCTGGCGGGGCCCAGCGGCGAGGCCAGGCAGCTGCTGAAGACGTGGGACCGCATGCAGGGCCTCGACTCCACCGCCGCCGCCTACTTCAACGCGGTGTGGCGGCAGGTGCTCACCCTGACGTTCGACGACGACCTGCCCGAGGCGGCGCGGCCGGCGGGCGGGGACCGCTGGTACGAGGTCGTCAGACGCCTGCTCGACGCTCCGGACGACCCCTTCTGGGACGACGTGACCACCGAGAACCTCAAGGAGACCCGCGACGACATCCTCCGCCAGGCGCTCGCCTCGGCGTACCAGGAGCTGTCGGACCGGCTCGGGCCGGAGGTCAAGTCCTGGCGCTGGGGCGACCTGCACCAGTTGGAGCTGGTCAACGGCTCGCTGGGGACGTCGGGGATAGCTCCGGTGGAGGCCCTGTTCAACCGCGGGCCGCTGGCCGTGGCGGGCGGCAAGGACGCCGTGAACGCCACGGGGTGGAACGTCCAGAAGGGGTACGAGATCACCGCCGTCCCGTCGATGCGCATGGTCGTCGACCTGTCGGACATGGACAAGTCCCGATGGATCAACCTGACGGGCGCCTCCGGGCACGCCTTCCACGAGAACTACTGGGATCAGGCGGAGACCTGGGCCAAGGGCGACCTGCTGCCGATGTACGCGAAGCCCGAGTCGATCAAGAAGGCGGCCGTCCACACCCTCAAACTCACGCCGTGACCGTACGACCAGCGTTGTAGAGGCGATCCAGACCCTGGGCCGACGCGCCGGCCCCCGCCGCCTTGCCACCATGGCGGCATGAATCGCCTCTGGTACCTCATCGGAGTCCTGCTGGTGCTCGTGGGCCTCGTTCACCTGGGCGTGTTCGTCGTGGACGGCGGGCCGTGGGAGGGCGCGGTGTCGTGGCGCAAGCCGTTCACGTTCGGCGTGTCGTTCGGGCTGAGCGTGCTGACCCTCACCTGGGTCTCCCAGTTCGTCCGGCTCCGCGCCCGCCCGTTCGTGGTCGGCGCCTTCGCGGTGGCCTCCACGCTGGAGGTGGCCCTGATCACCCTCCAGGCGTGGCGGGGCGTCCCGTCCCACTTCAACATGGAGACCGCCGTCGACACGGCCGTCGCGAGGACCCTGGCGGCAGGTGGCGGCGTGCTCGTCGCCATCGGGATCGTCATGACGATCGCCGCGTTCCGCCCTGTTCCAGATCTCGCCCCGAGCATGCGCCTGGCCGTACGCGCGGGCTTCGCCACGCTCCTCGCCGCCATGGCGTTCGGCGCCGTCATGATCGCCCGCGGCGTCGTCGAGGTGATGACGGGGAACCAGCAGCTGGCGTACACGGTGGCCACCGCGCTGAAGCCCGCTCACGCGATCTTCATGCACGGCGTCCTGCTCCTGCCGGCCCTGGCCTGGCTCCTGTCGCGCACGCTGCCTTCCGAAGGCGCCCGCGTCCGCTGGATCCGCCTGGCCACCTGGCTCTACGTGGGCGCCGCCACCGCCGTCTCGGCCCTCGCCCTGGCAGGCATCGAGCCCGTGTCCCCCTCGACCGCCTCCGTCCTGTGCGCCGGGGCCGTCTCCGGCCTGGCCATCGCCTCGCTCATGCTGGGCCGGCTGAAGGGCCCGTCAAGACGCGCCCCCGCACCGCCGGGATGACACCGGCCTCACTCGCCGCCGCGCCGCCGTCGCCACCACAGCTGGGCGCGGGGGTAGCCGCCGTCCTCCAGATCGGCCAGGCGCTCGAAGAGGTTGTACGTAGCCTGGTTGCCGCAGACCATCACCGACCCGAGCATCGACAGCAGGTAGAGCGGCAGCATGGGGAGGCCGACGCACCAGGCCCACTGGGTGGCGTGCCGGCCCTCGTGGCGGACGAGGCGATCGGGGAGCGCGTCCCACCTGGTCAGGACGACGTTTCCCACGGTGAACGCGCCCGCGATGGGGAAGCGGTAGCGGTAGCCGAAGGCCAGGATGAGCCCGTTGGGGCCGGGGTTCCTGGTCGCGCCACCGATGATCGCGATCAGCAGGCCGAGCGGCGTGGCAAGGTTGACGTAGTTCGCCACGCGCCGGAACCGGAAGCGCCTTTCCATGCGTCTCAGTCTTGACCAATCTTGACAAGTCGGAATAATGATCCCCGTCCTGAAATCTCCCACAAGAGCAGGATTATGAGATTCTCCATCCTGGGCGCGCTGCTCGGCACCGTCGCACTGGCAGGAGCCGGCGGAGTTGCGATCACCCAGACGTCAGCGACCGATCCCCTACGATCCACTGACAACCGACCAGGCGCTCTAGGCGCGAACGTGGCGTTAACCACCGTCCCGACCACGAGTCCGGCACCCACGGAGACTCCCACGATCGGGGAGTACACCGCCACGACGAAGGTAGTCAAGAGGCGAGGCGTCTCCTACCTGAATGTATCGATCACAGACGCGCAAGCTGCTCTCTTCTCGATCAAGCAGCGGGTCTGCAAGGGCAGATCCTGCAAGACGACCAGCGTCGATTTCCCGGTGGCCGAGGGCTCGGGAGAGTCCACGAAGCGGCTCGGCCGGGGCACGTACAAGAAAAAGGGCAAACCTGCGGTCAGCCTGACGCCCCTTCCGACGGTGACGGTGAAGGAGCAGGTCACGGTCACGGTCACCGAGCCGGGGCCGACCGTCACGCAGACGGTGACGTTCACCTGTCAGCCGAGCGTCGAGCCGACGCAGACCCTGCCGCCGCCGACGACGACCGCCCCGACGGAGACGCCTCCGCCGACGACCGCCCCGACGGACACGGTGACGCCCACTGCCACGGGTACGGAGTCGCCTCCGGTCACCGACACGCCGACCCCGACCCTGACTGACAACGCGACCGAAACTCCCACCGCAACTCCGACCGAAACCCCGACCCCGACCCCGACCGAGACAGCCACCACGAGCCCGACGGACTCCGTGACACCGACGGAGAGCGCGCCGGGGATCCCCACCTGTCCGCCGCCGGCGGAGGAGACGCCGACAGAGCTCCCCTCCGAGACCCCGCCGGACACGGCGGCCCCGACCGACACCAGCGTCCCGACGGAGACCGCGACCACCACGCCATCGGAATCCCCCAGCGCCACCACCCAGTAGCGACAGGGGAAGCGAGCGGGCCAGGCCACGCGCCTGGCCCGACTCATGCCCGCGCTCACGCCGCCGAGCGACCCCCTAAAGGGTCTTGTACCGTCCTTCGTGGTACAGAAGCGGCGCCGCGTCCGAAGGCGTGTCCAGGGCCGTCACCTCACCCACCACGATCGAGTGGTCCCCGCCGTCGTGCACCGCCGTCGTCACGCACTCCACCGTCGCGATGGCCCCGTCGAACAGCGCCACCCCCGACTCCCCGAGATGATGCGGCCACCGCGCGAGCTGCCCGTTCAACGGCCGGCCCCGGTGGGCGAAGAAGCGCGAGGCGTCCTCCATCGAGGCGGGCAGCACGGAGACCCCCCACACCCCCGCCTCCAGCACCGCGTCATGGAACCGGGCCACCTTCTCCGCGCAGAACAGCACGAGGAGCGGATCAAGGGAGACAGAGGTGAACGAATTCACCGTCATCACATGATCGACATCGTCCAGCCTGGTGGTGACGATCGCGACTCCAGTGGCGAAGCGGCCGACGACCTTGCGGTAAGTCACAGGGTCCACTGGCCGCTCGATGGAATGCACGAACGCTACTTTATGCCGCTACATAGAGTTCTTCTGGGGGTACCCATGCAAGAGCCACGATCCCCCCTCTGACGAGGGCGAAAGCAAATAGGCCGCCACGATGGCCGTCAACCCTCCGTACAGGTACACGTACCCGGGCGCACCATCCGCGATCACCAGATCGCCCGCGCTCAGCTTCAGCGTGAACGGCATCGTGACCAGCAACCACCCGACCGCCGTCATGAAGGCCCCGAGCTTGCCCCGCATCAGCTTTCCCGCCCCCAGGCACACCGCGAACAGCGCCAGCACCCACACGATCGCCGCGATCGGGACGGGCCCCAGCTGCCGTACCGCATGCGTGAATCCGCCCACGACCCCTATGACGACGCCGAGCACGAACAGCATGCCGTACGCCGCCCCGCCCAGCGCCGACTCGGCCTGGCTGCGATGTTCCATGTCGCACGAGGTTAGTGGATGCCCGCGAAGAGATCGTTCTCGCGGGTGTGCGGTGCGCCCAGGCCGCCCGCCTCGATGGGCGGACCGGGCACGGCGGGCCCTGGCACGCCGATGGCCAGCCTGTAGTGCTCGACGCCCAGGACCTCCTGGCCGATGTTGTTGGACAGCGCGAACCACGGGTCGTCCACGACGATCTGCGTGGCGTGCGCGCGCATGGCCTCCATCTTGTTGCCGATCCACGCGCGGGCGTCGATCTCGGTGGTGACGTCCTCGTCCGCGTTGCCGAACGGCATGTCCTCCACGTCCTCCACCAGGAAGCCGACGTCCGCCCCGCGCAGCGCCTCGGTCGTGCGCCGCATGACGGATCGGGCGAGGGCCGTGTGGTAGAACTTCGCGATCTGCCACGGTTCGCCCTCGCCGAAGTCCGGTTTCGCGGCCAGCTCGAACGCTCTGCGCGAAACCCGGTGGGCCTGGATGTGGTCGGGGTGCCCGTAGAAGCCGTTGTCGTCGTACGTGACGAGGACCTGCGGGCGTACCTCCCGGATGACCTTGACGAGCTCCCCCGCCGCCTCGTCGAGGTCGGCGCGCCAGAACGCCTTCGGGTGGTCGTTGGACGCCACCCCCATCATCCCCGAGTCCCGCCAGCGGCCCGGCGCGCCCAGGAAGCGGTGGTCCTCGACGCCGAGCGCCCGGCAGGCGGCGGCGAGCTCGTCGATCCGGTACGGCCCGAGCGCGTCGTCCTGGTCGGCGGCCAGGTGGGCGAGCTCGGCGGGAATGATCTCGCCTTCCTCGCCGAGAGTGCAGGTCACCAGCGTGACGTGGGCTCCCTCGGCGGCGTACTTGGCCATGGTCGCCCCGGTGCCGATCGACTCGTCGTCCGGATGGGCGTGTACGAGGAGGAGCCGTCGATCAGTCATAGGGATGAGCGTACCGACGGGTCCCGGACGCCATGGCTCGGGTTCCTCATCGGCGGTGGCAGGATTGGGCCCATGAGCGAGAGCTTCCCTCGACTGTCTGCCAGGACCCGCCGGTTCACCCTCGGAGTGCCCAGGAGCTTCACGATCACTCCGGACGGCGGCCGGGTGGTCTTCCTCCGCACGAAATCGGGCACCGATCCGGTGACGTGCCTGTGGGAGCTCGACACCGACACCCACGTCGAGCGCCTGGTCGTCGACCCGCGCGCGCTCGACGCCGACGAGGAGAACCTGCCGCCGGAGGAGCGGGCCAGGCGCGAGCGCAGCCGGGAGGCGGCGGGCGGCGTGGTCGCGTACGCCACCGACAAGGACGTCACGCGGGCCTCCTTCGCCCTGTCCGGCGCTCTCTACGTGGTGGACTTCGCGACCGGTCGGACGCGTCGGCTGGACACGCCGGGCGCGGTCATCGACCCCCGCCTGTCCCCGGACGGGGGGCAGGTCGCGTACGTCACCGGCGGCGCGCTGCGCGTCCAGGACCTCGGGTCCGGCGCGGACCGCGCGCTGGCCACGCCGGAGTCGGAGACCGTGACGTACGGGCTGGCCGAGTTCATCGCCGCCGAGGAGATGAGCCGGATGCGCGGCTACTGGTGGGCGCCATCGGGCGACGCGCTGCTGGTCGAACGCGTCGACGAGGCCCCGGTCCACGTCTGGCACATCGCCGACCCGGCCAACCCCGACCGTCCCGCGTCGGCCCAGCGCTATCCGGCCGCCGGCACGCCCAACGCGGTCACCGAGCTGTTCGTGCTGGGGCTCGACGGGTCGCGGGTCGCGGTGCCGTACGAGGAGGAATACCTCACGACGGCGGCCTGGGACACCCACGCGCTGTCGATCGTGACCCTGACGCGCGACCAGCGCACGATGCGGCTGTTCACGGTCGACCCGGCGACGGGCGCGTCCTCACTGGTGCGCGAGGACACCGACCCGGCCTGGGTCGACATCGTCTCCGGCGTGCCCGCCCACCTCGACGACGGGTCGCTGGTGTGGGTGGCCGCTTCGGAGGGCGGCAACCGGCTGTTCGTGGGCGACCGCGCGGTCACCCCGCCCACGCTGCAGGTGCGGGCAGTGCTCGACGTCGATCACGACAGCGTGCTGTTCAGCGCGAGCGGCGATCCGACCGAGGTTCACCTGTGGACGTGGGACGGTCATTCGCTGCTGCCGGTCTCGACCCGTTCCGGGGTGTTCTCGGGGCGGATGTCGGGCGGCGTGGGCGTGCTGACCGAGCAGAGCCTCGACGCCGAGGGCGTGTCGACCACGGTCGTGCGGCGCGACGGCATGGCGGTGCCGATCCCGTCGTTCGCCGAGCGGCCCGGGCTCGACCTGCGCGTCTCGCTCGGCCGTTCCGGCCGTCGCGAGCTGGCCACCGCCGTGGTGCTGCCCTCGTGGCACGAGCAGGGCTCCGGGAAGCTGCCGGTCCTCATGGATCCGTACGGCGGGCCGCACGCGCAGCGCGTGCTCAACCGGCGCGGCGCGTTCCTGGAGAGCCAGTGGTTCGCCGAGCAGGGCTTCGCGGTCATCGTGGCGGACGGTCGCGGCACCCCCGGCCGGGGCCCCGAGTTCGAGCGGTCCGTGCTCAACGACCTGGCGACCCCCGCGCTCGAGGACCAGATCGACGCCCTGCAGGGGGTGGCCGAGCAGTATCCCGACGATCTCGACCTGACGAGGGTGGCCATTCGCGGCTGGTCGTTCGGCGGCTTCCTGGCCGCGCTGGCGGTGCTGCGGCGACCGGACGTGTTCCACGCGGCGGTGGCGGGCGCGCCGGTGACCGACTGGCGGCTGTACGACACGTGCTACACCGAGCGATACCTGGGCCATCCGGACGAGCAGCCCGAGGTGTACGAGAACTCTTCGCTGTTCGCGGACGCGGCCAAGCTCGAACGCCCGCTGCTGCTGATCCACGGTCTGGCCGACGACAACGTGGTGGCCGCCCACACGCTGCGCCTGTCGTCCGCCCTGCTCGCGGCGGGCCGGCAGCACAGCGTGCTCCCGCTGTCCGGGGTGACGCACATGACGCCGCAGGAGGTCGTGGCGGAGAACCTGCTGCTGCTCCAGGTCGACTTCCTGAAGAAGTCGCTGGGCTGACCCCCTGACGCGGCTTCACCGGCGCGGGGCTTCACTGTTGACGTAAGGCGTCGAGCGCTCGGGACACGGCCAGCCCGGCGATCACGGCGCCGCCCAGGACGATCATGGTGACGTACGTGGGCATCGCCAGCAGGGTGAGCTCACCCTGCACGATCGCCAGGATGAGCACGGCGAGCAGCGTGCCGGCGACGCCCCCACGCCCCACGTCGGCGCGCCCCACGTCGGCGCGCCCCACGTCGGTACGCCCCGCGTCGGCGCGCCCCACGTCGGTACGCCCCGCGTCGGCGCGCCCCGCGTCGGCCACCGTGCCCGCCGCGCCGGTGCCGCTCGGAAGGGGGCTGCCGTTCAGAACGCCCGGGAGGCCGGTGCCACCCAGGAGAACGGCCGCCAGCGCGAACACCATGGTGAACAGCCCCTGAGACCCCGGCTGCGCCGCTCCCAGCCGCAACAGCAGCACGAACCCACCCAAAGCGGCAAGCACACATGACCCGGCCAGCCCGACGAGAGGGCCGACCCACCCCGTGGTCAGCCACTGCCGGAACCCCCGCCGCGCCCACAGCAGCCCGCCCGCCACCGAGACGACGGCGAACACCCCGAACCCCACCACGGGCGAGAGCGACGGCGCCTCCGGCAGAAGGATCGTCCTGGCCTGGGTGAACCCGAGCGACAACGCGTCGCAGACCACGGCGGCGGCGAGCGTGACCGCCCAGGCCGGCGCCTCCAGCAGCACCGTGAACGCCCCCATGACCAGCCCGGAGAGCGCGGCGAGCAGGACGACGAGGAGCACCCCGACGACCAGCGGCAGGCCGAGGACGACCACGACGGAGGCGATGAGCACTCCGGACAGCGCGGAGACCGAGCCCACGGCCAGGTTGGGTGTGCCGGCGCGCATCGACAGGGAGAGCGCCACGGCGACCAGGCCGAGCGGCGCGGAGGACGCGAGGATGTTCAGCAGGTGCCCGCCGGGAGCGGTGAACAGGACCATCCCCAGCCCCAGCACCGTGACGACGCCGAGCGCGCCTTCCCAGACCCACTGCCATCTGCCCACGCCGTCGATCGTGACAACGCCACCCCACCATCGCAAGGCCCATCCCGCCCAAAATCCCCACAGACCACCTCCAACCGGTCGAGGCGTGCAGCGGTCTGACAACCCCTGGTAGGACCCGCATCCCCAAAAGACCAAACCCTGGTCCGACGCGATTCCGCCTCCCCCTCCGGCATCGTGAACGCCATGCTCAAGCCCCTCACCATCACCATGGCCTTGCTGGGCCTGGGGACCTTGCCGACCACCTCGGCGTCCGCGGCGGCCACCGCCGGCGGGCCACAGCAGTGGCAGACCTGCCCCAATGACAAGATCGGCATGGAGTGCAGCGACCTCCAGGTCCCGGCCGACTGGCGCAAGCCGGACGGCCGCAAGATCACCCTCAAGCTGGGCCGCCTGAAGGCCACCGGCAAGTCCGAAGGCTCGGTCCTGATCGCCTACGGCGGCCCCGGCGGCCCCGGCATCGGCCTCACGCAGTCCGTCCCCGACTGGTGGGCCAAGCTCCGCGAACGCATGGACATCGTCACGTGGGACACCCGCGGCTACGGCGAGCAGTTCGGAGGCCTCAGCACGGGCCTGCAGTGCGCCTGGACCCGCGTCCCCATCCCCGACTCACCCCGCGACGACGCCGACTTCGGCCGCCTGTCCGACACCAACCGCGGCTACGCCGAGGCCTGCCGACTCAAGGATCCCGAGCTGTTCGCCAACATGAGCTCGGCAGACCAGGCCAGAGACATGGAGGCCATCAGAAAGGCCCTCGGCGACGACAAGCTCAACTACTACGGCGCCTCCTACGCGGGCTTCTACGGCCAGGCCTACGCCCGCCTCTTCCCGGACCGGATCCGCACGATGGTCCTCGACGGCACGTGGAGCCACAGCGCCACCGACTGGGAGCAGGAGCTGGAGGAGATGGCCAAGTCCAACGAGCAGTTCCTGCGACGCTTCTTCACCTGGTGCGCCTCCAACGACTGCGCGGACGTCCCCGCCCTCTGGCGCACCCTGATCGCCCGAGCCGACCGCACCCCCATCCCCACGAAGACCGCCAACGTCGCCTACAAGACCCGCGACCTCCAGAGCTTCGCCCTGGGCCTGGCCCGCCAGGGCACCGCCGCCTGGCCCAAACTGGCCCAGGCGATCCGCAAGGCCGCCGACGGCGACGCCTCCGACTTCGTCCCGCAACGCGGCGCCCGCTACCCCGACCAGGCCACCGGCGTCACCGAATGCGCCGACTGGCCCCGCTTCGCCAACCGCAAGGAGATGACCGCCACCATCAAGCGCCTGCAACGCGTGGCCCCCAACACCGGCACGGCCAACACCCTCGCCTCAGCGACCCTGGGCTGCATCGGCTGGCCCCAGCCGGTCACCAACCCACCCGCCCCTCTCCCCAAGGGCCTCCCACCCATGCTGGGAGCAGGCGCCTGGGGCGAGTCCGACGCCGTGACCCGCGTCCTCTCCCAGGTGCCCGGCAGCGCCACCATCCACCACAACGGCCCCGGCCACACCCTCTATGGCACCAACCCCTGCGCCCGCGACCACATCAACCACTACTTCACCGACCGCACCCTGCCCCCCACCAAAACAGAATGCTGACCCCACAACGTCACCACGGTGGACACCGCCTTGTCGGCAACAACGGCCGGACCTACGCCTTCTCCACCGACCGGCCTCACCACGCACCCACTAGCTAGCACCCAACCACAGACAACCCACGGGAGCGCCGCTCCGGGGGGGTGCGACTCGGGCGCGCCAACAACAGCGCCAAACCCGACACAAGGACTCGCCCCCGGCGCCGACCCCAACTCCAAAGCACCGCCTTTCGACGTCGCACAACAAAACCGCCCGCCCTCGCAACCGGCACCACCAGCCAACAACGCCCCGCGCCCGACACAGGAACTCACTCGGGACGTCAACGCTCAAGACTGAAGCCGATACCGAGATCCACGATGGCGCCGAGACCACCACATGCCCTCCACACAGCACCAACGGGCAACTTCGGCACCGCTGAGGTTGTCACTTCAGGTGTGTAAAGAACGTTTCTGATGGCCTGAGGTCGGTCTTTACCTGATGCGGCCTGGATAGGCGATGTCGAGTTCGATCAGCGCTTCGCGCCAGCCGATGGTGCGTTGTCCTTCGATCAGGCGGGCGGTGCTGGGCGAGTTCTTGATCTTTCCGGTCTCCTCCTTGGTGATGGCGCGTTCGCGGGCGCGTTTGTCCTCGATATTGATGATGGCCAGCCACAGCAGTTTGACCACGGCGTCGTCGCCGGGGAAGTGGCCGCGGGCCTTGGTGACCTTGCGCAGCTGGTAGTTCAGCGACTCGATGCTATTGGTGGTGTAGAGCAGCTTGCGGACCGCCGGGGAGAAGGCGAAGAACGGGGTGAAGCGGTCCCAGGCGGTCTCGAACACACGGGCCGCCTGCGGATACCTCTGGCCCCAGGTGGAGGCGGTGAAGTCGGCCAGGGCGTCGAAGGCGGCTTCCGCACTGGGCGCCGTATAGATCTTCTTGAGCTCGGCGGCCAGCGTGGCGCGGTCACGACGGGCGACCGGCCGCAGCGCGTTGCGGATCAGGTGCACGACGCAGGCCTGCACGATGGTGTGCGGGAAGGCATGGTGGATGGCGTCTTCGAAGCCGTTCAGTCCGTCGGTGCAGGCGATGAGGATGTCGCGCACTCCCCGGTTGCGCAGGTCGGTCATCACAGAGGTCCAAAAACGGGCCGACTCGCCGGCGGTGGCGGCATCGAGCGGGGTCTTGGCCAGCCAGATCCCCAGCACGTGCTTGTCGCCGTCGGCGTCGATACCGATCGCGAGGTAGGCGGGTTTGGCCTGGACGCTGTGGTTGTCGCGGACCTTGACCACGATGGCGTCCAGGAACACCACCGGGTAGACGGCATCCAACGGCCGTGCCTGCCAGGCGCGGACCTCTTCGAGTACGGCGTCGGTGATGTTGGAGATGGCCTCGTGCGACAGTTCGGTGTCGTAGATCTGACGCAGGTGGTGCTGGATGTCGCGCACGCTCATGCCGTGCGCGTACAGGCTGATGATCATGTCGTCCAGGCCGCCGGAGACGCGGCCGGCCCGTTTGGGCACCAGCATCGGCTCGAAGGTGCCGGCCCGGTCGCGGGGCACGGACAGCCGCACCGGCCCCACCCCCGTCTGCACGGTCTTGCCGATCCTGCCGTTGCGGGAGTTGCCGCTGCCATGGCCGGCCACCTCGTGCTTGCCGTAGCCCAGATGCGCCGACAGCTCGCCCTCCAGCGCGCGTTCCAGCACCGCCTTGACCAACTCGCCGAGCATCGAGCCCTGCCCGGTCAGCCGCAGCCCGCCCGCGCTGTCGCGTGAGCGTTCCAGCAGCAGGTCCAGCACGTGATCGCCGAGCAGGTCCCGCAACGGCGTCTCGCCGTCACGCTGGGGGGATTTTTCCCCGCCATGATGAGCAGCCGCCCCCAGCAGCGCCGATGTGTCATCGTGCTGGTCTTGCCCCACCGCGGCCAGCGCGGTTCTTCCCCGTGTCGTGGACATGATCGTGTTCTCCCCCGAGATGGTCAATGATCTTTGCAGATTTCCGTCTACGTTTGGTGATCATTTCCACACCTGGAGTGATACCCCCGCACCGCTTCGCCACCGCATCGGCATCGAGACCTGTCCGTAGGCATGTCCGTGGGCATGGCGGCGTCGTCGGGAGCGGCTGTGGTGACGCGGTGCCAGGCGGCGCACCGATTGCGACACCCGAACGACGGATACACGCCCACAGATGGACTGCTGTCCGCGTACTTCTTTGAGCGCTCCACGAAGTACGGAGATATGTGCACCAGCGCAGCGGCTGTCTCTCCTCCGATCTAACGATTCCCCCGGAGGCTTGGGGTGTCATGAAGGCATCCGCTGACCACGGGCGGGGTGACGGCGCCGGTGGTAGGCGTAGGCCAAGGCGAGCACTATCGGGCCCCACAGCGCAATCGGGGTGATGCACACCATGGCCAGCGCCTGCCACCAGCCGTTCTCATACTCCGTGCGGTCAAAGACGCCGACCCAGGCGAGCACCATCCAGACCGAGATCGCGCTCAGAAGGAGCCCTCCGATCACGGCCGGGACGACCGCCGCCATGGCCGGCACACGTCTGCCGCCGATGACCGGGATCCAGTTCGGGACCACCTCGCCCCAGCCACGCACCAGACCGATGCTGAACAGCGCCACCAACTCGGTGATCACACTGAGCCCGAAGACATAAGGGATAGTGATCCACAACGGTGATACAGGCGCGTCGTTGAGCTGCCCCATGTCGAAGTGAAAGGCAAACGGCAACCTCCACAGGCACGAAGGGAGCAGCAGCCAAGGAAGCGCGTAGGCGACACGGAGCGCCCATCGGGGGACGGGCTGTTCGGTGTCGCTGGTGGCGGGGGCCGCGTGCAGCAGTTTGATCGCCATGGCTGCACTCTCGCCGGGCACCGAGGATAAAAGATCACCTGTGAGAATGACCCGCCTCCCCCATGCGAGCCAATCAGGTGAACGCCCGCAAGACGGATTCGGACAACGCCTGCGCGACGGATCCAGGCGGACGCCAACCGGAGAACGAACTGCTCCAGTTACCGCACCGCCCACCACCCGAGCCCATCAGGTGAACACCCGCAAGACGGATTCGGCCAACCCCACTGCGCGACGGATCCAGGCGAACGTCAACCGGAGAACGAACTGCTCCAGTTACCGCACCGCCCACCACCCGAGCCCATCAGGCGAACACCCACAAAGCGGATTCGGCCAACCCCACTGCGCGACGGATCCAGGCGAACGTCAACCGGAGAACGAACTGCTCCGGTTATCGCACCGCCCGCGTGAGGAGGTCATTGAGGGCGGCCTGCTCTTCCGAAGTGAGCCGGGCCAAGGGTGAAGCCTCAGTGAGCAGGTCGATCAGTCGCTCGCGGAGTGCGACGCCTTCGGGGGTCAGCACGAGTTGTTTGGCCCGGCGGTCACCAGGATGAGGGCGCCGTTCGACGATGCCCTGCTCCTCCAGCCGATCGACCACGAAGGTGGCGTTCGACGGCTCGCAACTCATCCGATCGGCAAGGTCGCGCATGGTCATCGGCCCGGTGAGTTCGCGCAGCGCCACCGCCTGGGCCACCGTCAGGTCCAGCGCGCCCGCCCGCTCCCTGATATGACCCTCAATCTGCTTGGCCAGGGCGCCGACGAGACCGCACAGGTTCCGCTCGGCAATGGCACGCTCCGCGCTGTCGGCGGCACTCCTGCTGGCGGCGCTGCTGCTGGCGGCGCTGCTGCTGGAGGCGCTGCTACTGGGGGCGTCCGCACCCGTGGCCTCCACACCAGTGGCGTCACCGCTGGTGGCGAGGCTGCCGCTGGTCCGGTCGCTGTCGGTGGCGGCGCCCCTGTCTCTGGTCGCGTAGCTGCCTCTGCTCGCGTCGCGGTCGGTGGTGGCGAAGCTGCCGATGGTGGCGTCGCCATCGGTGGTGGCGCCACTGCTGCTGGTCGCCCGGCTGCCGATGGCCGCGAGGCTGCCGCTAGTGGCATCGCTGCCGGTGGCACCGCTGGTGGCGAGGCTGCCGTTGGTCGCGTGGCTGTTCGTGGTGGTGAGGCTAACAGCGGCATCGCTGGCAGTGGCACCCCCGGCAGTGGCACCCCCGGCAGTGGCACCGCTGGTAGAGGTGAGGCTGGGAGTGGGGGCGGGGTCGGGCGGCTTCACAGGGACAGGATAGCTCAAGCATGCATATTTGCAGCTTTAATAGTTCTAGTTGTAAGTTTCTCTGCCATGAACAGCTATGAAGAGCGTCTGCGGCGGCCGTCCTCTGCCCGTTCTCTGCAGCTCGGTGAGCTCAAGATCAGCTATGTGCCTGACGGTGTGGTGCAGCTCAAGCCGTACGGGTGGTTGCTTGAGACGACGGAGCAGGATTGGAAGGACAACGCCGCCTTCCTCGACCACACGGGGAACCTTGTGGGGAGCATCGGTGCGCTGTTGGTGGAGTACGGCGAGAGGGCCTTGTTGATCGATGCCGGGGTGGGGCCCATATCCGTACCTGACGATCCGGAGAACCCGAAGATCGGCTCCATCCGTGGCGGCGAGTTGCTCGACAGCCTCGCCAAGCTGGGCCGGCGGCCCAACGAGATCGAGGCGGTGGCCTTCACCCACCTGCACCTCGACCACCTCGGCTGGGCCTGGCACCCCGCGCCCGGTAGCGAGCGGCCCGCGTTCACCGAGGCTGACTACCTGATCTCCGAGCCCGAGTGGGAGCAGCGGCACCTGAGCCTTGAGCAAGGGACGACCGACGAGATGCTCGCCGCGCTCGCGTCCCGGGTCCGCACCGTGCGGGACGATGAGGAGATCTTCCCGGGGGTGCGGGTGGCGCTGGCTCCTGGGCATACGTTCGGGCACGCCACGTACACGATCACGTCCGGTGGGCAGCGGTTGATCGCGTTCGGCGACGCTCTGCACTCCTCGGTCCAGATCCGGCATCCCGAATGGTTCGCCGGGTCGGACCTGGACTCGGTGGAGTCGACGGTGCAGCGGCAGCGGCTGGTCAACGAGTTGCAGCGTCCGGACACGATCGGCTTCGGTGTGCACTTCGCCGACGTGGTGTTCGGCCGGGTCACCCGCACCGCCACCTCCCGGAACTGGGTGCCCGTGGCATAAGCCCTCATTCGACTGATGTCCATGAGTGACTTAATATCCGTGAGCCACCCACTGTCCCGTGAGTGCTCAAATGTCCCGTACGCTCGGCCACTGCGCCGTGAGTCACCTCTTGCGCCTTGAGTCACCACTGCGCCGTGAGTCGCCCCTTGCGCCTTGAGGCACCCACTGCCCCGTGAGTCGTGAGTCGTGAGTCATTCAAGGCGCCGTAAGTCCCTTAATGCTCCGATGAGTCACCATGGCTGCGCGAGTTACAAAACGCTCCCTGAATCACGAATGTCCGCGAGTCACCTATGCCGGCGTGTCGCCCTGAGGCCCCGTCCAGCACCTAGGCCACCACGCCACTGATGCCTAGCGCAGCACCACTCGATGACCGGGCGGGCGGGCGCTGCGCATAGGCATCACCGCTCCGTGGCCGGTGTCACGCTCAGACCCTCCCCACACGTGTACGTCGCCGGGAGGGTCATGGCTTCACGAGATGCTCCAGGCTGAGGGCCGGTTGGGGCGCAGCAGCCGTGCTCTCTGCTCCGTTGCTGGGCGCGATGGCCCATGTACGCCCGCACCCTTGAGGGCTGCACTTGCGCCAAGCGAGGTCATCGCCTTCGTTGGCCACATACAGCTGCAGCAGCGTCATCGGGCCGCCGGGGGTGAGTTTGTCGGCTACCGGGAAACCCACGGACGCTCAGATCTGCGGTCATCACGCCTGGAGGGGTGGCGTACACCGTCCGACCCCTCGGTGCGTTCGCCGCACCTCCACCGACACGCCTTGCCGGGGGGCGACCAGCACCGCTGTCGCGGCGTTCGACGCCTCGCGAACCAGCGGACCTCCCCCGATCAGCCGTCGAGCCCAGCAGAAACGAAGCCACCAAAGAAGGAACGACCGCTGAGGTGCCTCGCCGTCTTACGCCATCCGACAATTCAACGGCCTCTGCAAGGGGAACCCGAACGCCGCCCAGGGCAACAGGCAAGGTCGCCATCCGACCTATCGGCTACTCCCAGTGATGATGTGAGGCTTTCGCCGCTGCACGTGCCGCCATCAACACAAAAGATCCACAACTTGCGGCATTCGCGTTGACAACGGCTTTGTTTCGGCCGATGCTTTCCTCGCTGCACGCCCACTTTTTGACCATCACGCCCAATATTTGGGCATCGGAGAAGCCGACGCCGTGTTCGCGATGCACCGCTTGAAACCCGAGTTCGGACGCGCCGCAGCCGCCGCAAGGCGGGCCATGCAGGGCGGCGTGGGATCGGAAGCGTCCGACGACAGGAACGTTACGCAATGCCCTGGGGGCGGGTTGACCTGTCATTTACCGCCGATCACAGCGGGGGCGCCGTGAATGTCGCCACCGAACTTCAGAGCCGATTGCTCTCCCGCTGGTGCGATCTGCCGCGCTCGCCGATCGCGTCATCGATCGCCCGCCGCTGGGTGTCGACGATGCTCGCCTCCTGGGATCTGCCTCTCTCCCCCGCACATGAGGCGACGATCGCTGAACTGACCAGCGAGCTGGTCACAAATGCGGTCCAGCATGCGGTCCCGCCCGCTTGCGGATCCCCCGACATAAGGATCAACGTTCGAGTGGGGGGCGCCACGATCTGGCTGGCGGTATGCGACCACGATCGGACCCTTCCGACGCGGCGTGCCCCTGACTTCCTCGCCGAGAGCGGGCGCGGGCTGTTCCTGGTCGAGGCGCAGGCCGACCGGTGGGGCACCGTCCAGCACGCAGCCGGCAAGTACGTCTGGTTCAGCCTGGACTACGTCGGCGGCACCGGACGTGCGGGTGAGATGCCGACCGCCACGGCCTCCGGCGACTGCTCCGCATCCGACGCCACGAACGCTAAGGAGAATCCGTCATGTCCTCCGTCGTCCTGCCCCATGACGTCGTCGGTTCCGGGCCGCACCGCGTGATCGCGCTGCATGGCTGGTTCGGAGATCGCGGCTCCTTCGGGAAGATTCAGCCCTACCTGAACGGCGAGGCCTTCACCTACGCCTTCCCCGACTACCGGGGCTACGGCGAGGCCGGCGATCTCACCGGTGAATACACTCTCGCGGAGATCGCCGCCGATGTGACGGCGCTCGCCGACAAGCTGGGGTGGGAGACCTTCTCCCTGGTCGGCCACTCGATGGGCGGGACGGCGATGCAGCGGGTGATGCTGGACGCGCCTGGCCGGGTCCGCAAGCTCGTGGGCATCTCTCCGGTGCCGGCCTCGGGCGTGCCGTTCGACGACCAGGGGTGGGCGCTGTTCTCCGGCTCCGCCGAGGAGCCCGCCAGCCGTCGCGCGATCATCGATCTGACCACCGGCAACCGGCTTCCGGACGCATGGCTCGATGAGATGGTCGACAACTCGCTGCGGAAGTCCACGGTGACCGCTTACCGGGCCTACTTGGACGCCTGGGCCCGTACCGACTTCCACTCCGAGGTGGTCGGCGCCACCACGCCGGTGCTCGTCATCGCCGGCGAGCACGACCCCGCGCTGTCCGCCGATGTCATGCGGGGCACCTGGCTGCAGTGGTACCCGAACGCCGAACTGCTGACATTCGCCGACGCCGGCCACTACGCGATGGACGAGACGCCGTTGGCTCTGGTCTCCGCCATCGAACGTTTCCTGGCCGCCTGACGATCTCTTGGAGGGGGCTGCCCGTGACCGGCATGAGTACGACGGCCAACGTGTTCGACCCGCGTATCTACGCACAGGGCATCCCACACGAGACGTATCGCTGGCTGCGTGACCACGAACCCGTGCGCTGGCAGGAGGAGCACCAGGTCGGGAACTGGCCGGCGGGGCCCGGATTCTGGGCGGTGACCCGTCACGCGGATGTCGTACGCGTACTTCGCACGCCGACCGAGTTCAGCTCCTGGCTCGGCGCCACCCAGATCCGCGACCCGGACCCCGCCGACCTGTCGTTCATCCGGCAGACGATGCTCAACCTTGATCCGCCGGAACACGGCTGGCTCCGGCGGATCGTCTCCGGCGTGTTCACCGCCCGGCGCATCGAACGCTTCACCGCCGGTATCGCGGCACGAGCACGGTTGCTCGTCGACCAGATCGCCGAGCGAGGCGAGTGCGACCTGCCGGCGGACGTGACCGATGACTACCCGATCCACAACCTCGCTGATCTCCTCGGCATCCCGCCCGAGGATCGCGGCCGGATCCTGGAGTGGACGAACCGCGTGATCGGCTACCAGGACCCCGATCACGCGAGCGCCGTCCTCGGCCCGGACGGCAAGCCGGTCAATCCACGATCCCCCGCCATGCTCACCGACATGTTCGAGTACGCTCACTCGCTCGCCGCCTACAAGCGCCGGAACCCGGCAAGCGACGTCATGACCGCGCTCGCCACGGCCGAGGTGGACGGGCGGCGTCTTACCGATCCCGAACTGTCGATGTTCTTCTTCCTCCTGGTGATCGCGGGCAACGACACCGTACGTTCGGCTCTGCCAGGCGGGCTGCTCGCCCTGCTCGACCACCCTGACCAGCATCGTCGCCTGCTGGACCACCCGGAGCTCCTCGACTCGGCCATCGAGGAGATGCTGCGCTGGCATCCCCCCGTCCTCAGCTTCCGCCGCACCGCCGTCCACGACACGGTCCTGGCCGAACGGCGCATCGCCGCAGGCGACAAGGTCGTCGTCTTCCACGCTGCCGCCAACTTCGACGAACGCCGCTTCGCCGACCCGACGCGTTTCGACATCGCCCGCTCGCCCAATGACCACGTCTCGTTCGGCGACGGGCCGCACGTGTGCCTCGGCTCCCGTTTCGCCCGGCTGCAGCTCCGCGTGTTCTACCGGGAGCTGCTCTGGCGGCTGCCGGACGTGCGACTCGCCGGGCCGCCCGTCCGGCTGGTGTCGAACTTCATCGGCGGCATCAAGCACCTGCCCCTGAGCTACACCCCCGCACCTTCCCTAGGCCTCGAATGACCCCTGACCAGCAAGGCCCGGCCGCCTCCCCGGCCGGCTCGAAAACGATCGACACCGGCCTGCGGCTCCTGGAGATCCTCAAGGACCATCCGGACGGGTTGACGATCACCGAACTCGCCCAGCTCGCCCGGATCCATCGCAACGCCGTCTCCCGTCACCTGACAGCGCTCGGCAACCACAGGCTGGCCGCCCGGGTCGGCACCCGCTACACCCTCGGCCTCGGCATCGTCGAACTCAACGCCGCCGTCCAGCACAGGCTCCGCAGCGCGGCCTCCGCGGCACTCCAGGTGCTCGCCGACGCCTGCAACGCCACCGCTTTCATCACGGTGCTCGACATCGACGAGAGCCAGGCGGTCGTGCTGACCGTGACCGAGCCGCGCGTCTCGCAGATCCACGTCGGCTATCGCGCCGGCACCCGGCATCCGGCGAACCGCGGCGCCTCGGGGATCGCCATCCTGGCCGGCCGCCCGCCCCTCCCCGGGGAGCGCCCGGAGATAACCCAGGCCCGCGTCACCGGCTACTCGGTCACGTCAGGAGAGCTGCAGCCAGGGGCATGGGGCATCGCCGCCCCGATCATCGCGGCAGGGCGCCCGGCCGACGCGAGCGTGGGCGTGGTGACCATCGGGATGCGGGATGAGAACGAGATCGCCCCACGCGTACGGCTCGCCGCAACCGAGATCGCGCGACTCCTCTGACGTCCTCGCCCGCAACCGCCGAGCCGGGGAGCCGGGGAGCCGGCGCGACGATCCTCAGGAGCGGGTGGTGGTGGGAGCGCCGTGCCAGCTGGTCCAGAGGGCGGCGTAGGAGCCGCCCTCCGCCACCAGGTCATCGTGTGAGCCCAGCTCGCTGATCCGGCCGTCCTCCACGACGGCCACCCGGTCGGCGTCGTGGGCCGTGTAGAGGCGGTGGGCGATCGCGATCACGGTGCGGCCGTCGAGGACGGCTGCCAGCGAGCGTTCGAGGTGGCGGGCCGCGCGGGGGTCGATGAGGGAGGTGGCCTCGTCCAGGACCAGGGTGTGCGGGTCGGCGAGCACCAGGCGGGCCAGGGCGAGTTGCTGCGCCTGGGCGGGCGACACCGCCAGGCCGCCGGAGCCCACCTCCGTCTCCAGGCCCGCGGGCAGGGCGAGGACCCAGTCGAGGGCGTCCACTGCCTCGAGCGCCTGGCGCACGGCCGCGTCGGAGGCCTCCGGGCGGGCGATCAGCAGGTTGTCGCGCAGCGAGCCCTTGAACACGTGGTGCTCCTGCGTCACCAGCGCCACGTGGCCGCGAAGCTCGTCCAGCGGCAGGTCCACGAGCGGGACCCCGCCCACGGACACCGAGCCGGTCCGCGGCCCGTGGATGCCCGCCAGCAGCCGGCCCAGCGTGGACTTTCCGGCCCCCGAAGGGCCCACCATGGCGAGTCGTTCGCCGGGCCGGACGGTCAGGGACACGCCGTGCAGCACGTCCCGGCCCTCCCGGTACGCGTACCGGACGTCGGACGCCTCCAGCAGCTCGCCCGAGGGACGCGAGGAGCCGGCCGCCCGGTCGTCGGGTACGTTGGCCACGCCCAGCAGCCGGGCCATGGAGGCCCCGCCCACCTGTAGCTCGTCGATCCACGACAGAAACCTGTCGAGCGGGTCGATCAGCTGCTGCGCGTAGAGCGTGGCGGTGGCCACCTGGGAGAGCGCCACCCAGCCATTGGTGTAGAACAGCCCCCCGACCAGCAGCGTCGCCACCACCGGGATCACGTAGCCCAGCTCGACGGCGGGGAACCACACCGTGCGGAGCCCGAGCGTGTAGCGCTCGGCGGCGAAGGAGCGGCTGATGTCGCCGTCGGTACGCGATCGGCGGCGCGCCTGCAGGCCGAGCGCCTCCACGGCACGGGCCCCCTCGACGGTTTCGGCCAGCCCTTCCGTCATGTCGGCATAGGCGGCGTTCTCGCGGAGGTAGCCGTCCCGTGCCCGCTTCAGGTACCAGCGCGTGGAGACCCCGATCACCGGCCCGGCGAGCAGCATCGGCAGCATCAGCAGGGGGCTGACCAGGAGCATCGCGCCGACCGTGATCAGGAAGGTGACCAGGGCGATCAGCGTCTCCGGGACGGCTTTGCGCACGGTGCGGGAGAGCGAGTCCACGTCACGGGAGGTACGGGTGATCAGGTCTCCGGCCCCGGCCCGCTCGACGGTGGACAGCGGCAGCCCGAGCACCCGGTCCACGAACTCCTCGCGCAGCTCCGCCAGCACCTTCTCGCCGAGCTTGGCGGAGGCCAGCACCGCGAACCGCATGAGCGCGCCCTGCAGCAGCAGGAAGCCCGCGATGGCGGCGGTCACGACGGCGACGTTGACCTCGATGCCGTACTGGACGTCCTCCACCAGCCCGCCGAGCTGCCACGGCACCGCCAGCCCCGCGACGGCCGCCAGGCCGTGCAGGGCCAGCGCGATCGTGAGCTGCCGCGGGTAGCGGAGGGTGAGCCGCCTGGCGTAGGCACGCACCTGTTTTCGATCGGCGACCGGCAAGATTTCGCGAGCCATCCTGCTTCAATCCTTCCCGCGGGTCCGGGGCATGAGGTCAGTCCTCTCCGCGGGTCACGGTGGCGGCGTAAGGCGGTGAGCTGTCCAGCAGTTGCCGGTGCGTGCCCTCCACGAGCACCCGCCCGTCCTGCACGTAGACGACGTGGTCGGTACGGTCGAGCACCAGCGGGCTGGTCGTGCAGATCAGCGTGGTCTTACCGGCCCGGGCCCTGGCCAGGCGTTCGGCGATGCGGACCTCGCTGTGGGCGTCGACGGCGCTGGTGGGCTCGACCAGGATGAGCACCTCCGGGTCGGCCAGCAGCGCCCGGGCCAGGCGCAGCCGCTGCTGCTGCCCGCCCGAGAACTCCCGCCCCGCCTCGGCCACCGGGGCGGACAGGCCGTCGGGCAGCGCCTCCACGATGTCCTCCGCGCAGGCCGCGTACAGGGCCTCGCGCAGTTGCGCGTCGGAGGCCTCGCCGCGCACGTCGAGCTCGTCGCGCAGGCGGCCGGTGAACAGCCGGGCGCCGTTGTCGGCGACCAGGATGCGGGCGCGGACCTCGTCGATGGGCAGCGTCGACAGGTCGGCCGAGCCGAACGTGACGTCGCCGTCGGCGTAGCGGCCGAGCCGGTCGGCGATGGCGGTGGCGTCTTCGGGGGTGTCCGCCGCGACCGCCGTGAGGCAGCCGGGCTGGAGGGTCACGCCGCTGTAGGAGTCGCGCAGCACGCCGCCCGCGCTGGTGCCGGTGCCGCCGGTGACCTCGGGCTGGATGGACAGGATCCGGATCACGCGCCCGGCCGCCACGTGGCCCTTGGTGAGCTTGTCGGCGGCCTCGGTGAGCGTCCGCATGGGGCCGATCAGGAAGACCGCGTAGAGGTAGAACGCGACGAGCTGCCCCGCGGGGATCTCCCCCGCGACGGCGAACGAGGCGCCGACGCCGGTGACGGCCGCGATGAGCAGGCCGGGCAGCACGATCTCGGCGCCTTCGAGCACGGACTCGATCCCGGCCACGCTCACCCCGGCCCGCCGGACCCGCTGCGACTCGGCCCGGTAGCGGTCGGCGAACACCTGCTCGCCGCCGATCCCGCGCAGCACCCGCAGGCCCGCCACGATGTCGGCGGCCCGCGTGGACAGGTCGCCGGACAGCTCGCGCTGCCTGGCCTGGCGCTTGTGCAGGGGCCGGAGCAGCGGCCCCACGGCGGCGGTCATGAGCGGCACGCCGAACAGGACCAGCAGCCCCAGCGGCAGCGAGGTCGAGATGAGGATCACCGTGACGGTGACGATGGCCACGACGGAGCCGATGCCGCGCAGCAGGATGTCGATGGAGTTGCCGATATGGGCGATGTCGGAGTTGCCGACGCTGACGACCTCACCGGTCGAGAGCCGCTTCGGCAGCGTGGCGCCCAGCCTGGCGGACTGCCTGGCGGCCAGCTGCACGGTGCGGTACGCGGCGGCCAGCCAGTTGTAGACGGCCATCCGGTGCCGCATGATCCCGGTGAACGCCTGCATCAGCCCCAGACCGAACAGGACCGACGCCCAGAGCAGCAGCCCCCCGGTGTCCTTGGCGGTGACGGCGTCGATGCCCTTGCCGAGCGCCGCCGGCATCAGCGCCTGCACCAGCCACCACAGCGTGGCGAAGCCGATGCCCGCGAGAAGGGGTGCCGACTGCCGCCGCGCGTTCCACCACAGGTAGCGGAACGGGCTGCGGATGTCGGGCACGCCGGGATCGGCTTCAGGAAGGGAGCGCATGGCCTGACAAGGTTGACAAGCCGAACCCCGCCTCGGCAAACGGTTTTCGAGGGCCCGATGAGGTTCCACGCCCGGAACGTCACCGCGAACGCCGCAGGGGCCAGGCCAGGTTCGACACCTGACCTTTACGAAGCTCAGACATACACCCTGTGTAACAGAGAGTCACTATCTGTGATGAAGTGGGGGTATGAGTGCGGAGGAGCTCCTGCTGAAGACCGGTCGCTATCTGCGCAGGTCGGTCACCAGCGCCGATCTGCATACCCTCTATCTGAAAGGCGGCGTCGAGGGAGACACCTTCTACCGTGACCGGTGGAGTCACGACAAGGTGGTCCGCTCGACGCACGGCGTGAACTGCACGGGCTCGTGCTCGTGGAAGGTGTTCGTCAAGGACGGCATCATCACCTGGGAGGCGCAGGAGACCGACTACCCGAGCGTGGGCCCCGACCGCCCCGAGTACGAGCCGCGCGGCTGCCCGCGCGGCGCCGCCTTCTCCTGGTACACCTACTCGCCGACCCGGGTCCGCTACCCGTACGCCCGTCGCGTCCTCGTCGAGATGTACCTGGAAGCGAAGAAACGCGTGAACGGCGACCCGGTCGACGCATGGGCATATGTCGTGAAAAACCCGTTGAAAAGGCGTCGCTACCAGTCCGCCCGCGGCACCGGCGGCCTCGTCCGCGTCACCTGGGACCTCGCCACCGAGATGATCGCCGCCGCCCACGTCCACACCATCCAGCGGTACGGCCCCGACCGGATCGCCGGCTTCTCCCCCATCCCCGCCATGTCGATGGTCTCCCAGGCGGTCGGCTCCCGGTTCCTGTCGCTGATCGGGGGCGCCATGCTCTCCTTCTACGACTGGTACGCCGACCTGCCCGTGGCCTCCCCCCAGGTCTTCGGCGACCAGACCGACGTGCCGGAGTCGGCCGACTGGTGGGACGCCGCGTACCTGATGATGTGGGGCTCGAACGTCCCCGTCACCCGCACCCCCGACGCGCACTGGATGGCCGAGGCCCGCTACCGGGGCCAGAAGGTCGTCGTGGTCTCCCCCGACTACAGCGACGCCGCCAAGTTCGCCGACGAGTTCGTCAGCGTGCGGCCCGGCACGGACGGCGCGCTGGCCATGGCCATGGGGCACGTGCTGCTGAAGGAGTTCTTCGTCGAGCGCGGGACGCCGTACTTCACCGACTACGTCAAGCGCTTCACCGACCTGCCGTTCCTCGTCCGCCTCGAGGAGCGCGCGGGCGCTTACGTGCCCGGCAGGTTCCTCACCGCCAGGGACCTGGGCTCGGAGGAGGAGGCGGCCGAGTGGAAGACCGTGCTCATGTCGGAGGCCGGCGAGCCCGTCGTGCCGAACGGCTCGGCCGGCTTCCGCTGGACCGAGTCCGGCAAGGGCCGCTGGAACCTCGACCTCGGCACCGACCCCAAGCTCACCCTGTACGGGGGCGAGCCGGCCGAGGTCCTGCTGCCCCGCTTCGACGGCGGCCGCTCGGTACGCAGGGGCGTCCCGACGGTCAAGGTCGGGGAGCACCTGGTGACCACGGTGTTCGACCTGCTGCTGGCCCAGTACGGGGTGGCGCGCGACGGGCTGCCGGGCGTCTGGCCGGCGGGTTACGAGGACGCCGCGGAGCCGTACACGCCGGCCTGGCAGGAGGGCATCACGGGCGTGCCCGCCGGGAGGGCGGTGAAGATCGCCCGAGAGTTCGCGAGGACGGCCGAGTCGACCCGGGGCCGATGCATGATCATCCTGGGGGCGGGCGCCACGCACTGGTTCCACGGCGACACGATGTACCGGGCGTTCCTGTCGCTCCTCCTGCTGACCGGCTGCCAGGGCCGCAACGGCGGCGGCTGGGCGCACTACGTGGGCCAGGAGAAATGCCGGCCCCTGGCCGGCTGGGCGCTGCTGGCCGGCGCCCTCGACTGGGCGCGCCCGCCGCGGCAGGTCCCGGGCACGCCGTACTGGTACCTGCACACCGACCAGTGGCGCTACGACCACTTCGACGCGGGCGACCTGGCCTCGCCCCTCGGTCCCGGCACGTTCCGCGGCAAGCGCACCGCCGAGCTGGTGGCGCAGGCCGTCAGGAACGGCTGGATGCCGATGGCGCCGACGTTCGACCGCAACCCCCTGGAGCTCGGCGACGCCGACGACCCCATCGCCTTCACGCGCGAGGAGCTCCGCTCGGGCCGCCTCGGCTACGCCGCCGAGCGCCCGGACGACCCGCGCAACTGGCCCCGCGTGCTCACGCTCTGGCGCTCGAACCTCCTCGGCTCCTCCGCCAAGGGCAGCGAGTACTTCCAGCACCACCTCCTCGGCGCCATCTCGAACCTGCCGGACCCCGACAGCCGGGCCCCGAGCGGCAAGCTGGACCTGCTGGTCACGCTCGACTTCAGGATGACGTCCTCGACGATCTTCTCCGACATCGTGCTCCCGGCCGCCACCTGGTACGAGAAGCACGACCTGTCGTCCACGGACATGCACCCGTTCGTGCACGCGTTCAACCCGGCGATCAGCCCGCCCTGGGAGACAAAGACCGATTTTTCGGCGTTTCATGCCATCGCCCGCACCTTCAGCAAGCTCGGCGAGAAGCACCTCGGCGTCCGCAGGGACGTGGTCGCGACGGCGTACCAGCACGACACCCCGGGCGAGCTGGCGAGGGGCGGCGGGCCCGAGCTCAAGGTGGTGGAGCGCGACTACGGCGCCATCGCCGAGAAGCTGGCGGCGCTCGGCCCCCTCACGGAGAGGCTGGGCATCCCGGTCAAGGGCGTGACGTTCATGCCCGGCGAGGAGGTGACCTGGCTGGGCCAGTCGTGCGGCCTGGTGCCGCGCGGCGTGGCCAAGGGCCGGCCGGAGCTCGACACCGACGCCAAGGCGTGCGAGGCGATCCTGGCCCTGTCGGGCGTCAGCAACGGCAGGCTGGCCGCGCAGGGCTTCAGGCAGCTCGCCGAGCGCACGGGCAAAGACTTCGAGGACCTGGTCAACGTCTGGCACCGGATCGTCTTCTCCGACACCCAGGCCAGGCCGGTACAGGTCGCCGCCAGCCCCGAGTGGTCGGGCAAGGAGTCGCACGAGCGGCGCTACTCGCCCTTCACCATCAACGTCGAGAACGGCAAGCCCTGGCACACGCTCACCGGCCGCATGCACTTCTTCCTCGATCACGACTGGATGCACGAGTACGGCGAGTCGCTGCCGATCTACCGCCCGCCGCTGGACCTGGCGGCGCTGTTCGGCGAGGCGGGCACGCTGCGCTTCCTGACCCCGCACAGCAAGTGGTCCATCCACTCCGAGTTCCAGGACAACCTGCTCATGCTGTCGCTGTCGAGGGGCGGCCCGACGATCTGGATGTCGGTCGAGGACGCGGCCGGGCTCGGGATCGCGGACAACGACTGGATCGAGGCGGTCAACCGCAACGGCGTGGTCGTGGCCAGGGCGATCGTCTCGCACCGCATGCCGAAGGGCACGGTGTACATGTACCACACGCAGGAACGCCTGATCGACGTGCCCAAGTCGGAGGCGACCGGCCGCAGGGGCGGCATCCACAACGCGCTGACCAGGGTGCTCATCAAGCCCACCCACATGATCGGCGGCTACGCCCAGCTCTCGTACGGCTTCAACTACTTCGGCCCCACCGGCAACCAGCGCGACGAGATCACCACCATCCGCCGCAGATCACAGGAGGTGCGCTTCTGATGGCCACGATCATGGCCCAGATCGCCATGGTGATGAACCTGGACAAGTGCATCGGCTGCCACACCTGCTCGGTCACCTGCAAGCAGACCTGGACCAACCGGGCGGGCGTCGAGTACGTCTGGTTCAACAACGTCGAGACCCGCCCCGGCCAGGGTTACCCGAGGCGCTACGAGGACCAGGACCGCTGGCGCGGCGGCTGGACGCTCGACAGGCGGGGCAGGCTCAAGCTCAGGGCGGGCGGCCGCCTCCGCAAGCTGCTCACCATCTTCGCCAACCCCCTCATGCCCGCGCTCCAGGACTACTACGAGCCCTGGACGTACGACTACGAGAACCTCATCAGGGCGCCCCTCTCCGAGGACGTCCCCGTCGCGCCGCCCAGGTCGCTCATCAGCAACCGGCCCACCAAGATCGAGTGGAGCGCCAACTGGGACGACGACCTCGGCGGCGACCCCTCGCCCGACCCCGTGCTCGCCAAGGTGTCGGACCAGGTCAAGCTGGCCTTCGAGCAGGCGTTCATGTTCTACCTGCCGCGCATCTGCGAGCACTGCCTCAACCCGTCGTGCGTGGCCTCGTGCCCGTCGGGCGCCCTGTACAAGCGGGCCGAGGACGGCATCGTGCTCGTGGACCAGGACAAGTGCCGGGGCTGGCGCATGTGCGTGACGGGCTGCCCGTACAAGAAGATCTACTTCAACCACAAGACCGGCAAAGCGGAGAAGTGCACGTTCTGCTACCCGCGCGTGGAGGTCGGGCTGCCGACGGTCTGCTCGGAGACCTGCGTCGGGCGCCTGCGCTACCTCGGGGTCCTGCTGTACGACGCCGACCGCGTGGCGGCGGCCGCCTCGGTGGCCAACGAGCGCGACCTGTACGAGGCCCAGCTGGACCTGTTCGTCGACCCGTACGACCCGGCGGTGGACGCCGCGGACCTGCCCGCCGACTGGGTGGAGGCCGCCCGGCGGTCCCCGGTGTACGACCTGATCAAGAAATATCGGATAGCGCTGCCGTTGCACCCGGAGTACCGGACTCTCCCGATGGTCTGGTACGTCCCGCCGCTCTCCCCCGTCGTGGACGCGCTCGCCGAAGGCGGCCACGACGGCGAGGACGCGGTCAACCTGTTCGCCGCCATCGAGTCGCTCCGCATCCCCGTCGGCTACCTGGCCGAACTGTTCACCGCCGGCGACCCGGCGCCCGTGACCGCCGCGCTGCGCCGGCTGGCGGCGATGCGCTCGTACATGCGCTCGGTCAACCTGGGGCAGCCGCCCGTCCTGGCGGACGCGGGCCTGGCGGAGGAGCAGGTGCACGACATGTACCGGCTGCTGGCACTGGCCAAGTACGACGAGCGCTATGTGATCCCGACCGCCTTCGGGAACATCCCGCCCGGGATCGTCGAGGAGGGCGGCTGCAGCCTCGACTACGACGGCGGGCCCGGCATGCAGGGCCCGTTCGGCGAGGCGTCGGGCCGGCCCGACCCGGTCGCGGTGGAGACCTTCCACGGCCTGAAGCAGCGCCAGACCAGCGACGAGATCACCCGCGACCGGGTGAACCTGCTCAACTGGGACGGCCGCGGCATCCCCGCCGGCCTGTTCCCGACCAAGAGGAGAAAATCATGAGTAGCGCCGTCGTCTGGCAGGCCGCCGCGCACCTCCTCGCCTATCCCGACGAGCGCTTCTGGCACCGGCTCCCGCTCATCAAGGAGGCCGCCGAGCCGCACTTCGGGACGTTCCTGTCGCGCGTCTCCGACCTCGGGCCCGGCGAGCTGGCAGCGCACTACGTGGAGACGTTCGACCTGCACCGGCGCTGCTGCCTCTACCTCACCTACTACACCGACGGCGACACCCGCCGCCGCGGCCGGTCGCTGGCCGCGCTGAAACAGCGCTACCGGGCGGCCGGGTGGGAACTGATGGACGACGAACTGCCCGACTTCCTGCCGGTGATGCTGGAGTTCGCCGCGCTCGACCCCGCGGGCGCCGAGCTGCTCAGGGAGCACAGGCCGGGGCTGGAGCTGCTGCTCACGGCCCTGACCGACCACGACTCGCCGTACGCGTACGTGATCGGCGCGGTGTGCGCGGTGCTGCCGCCGATCACCGCCGCCGAGCGGCTCCAGGCCACCCGCCTGGCCCAGGCCGGGCCGCCGGCCGAGACCGTAGGAGGTTACCTGTGAGCTGGGCCGAGAGCACGCTCTGGGTGGTCTTGCCGTACCTGACCCTGCTGGTCTTCGCGGGCGGGCTGATCTGGCGCTACCGTTACGACAAGTTCGGCTGGACGACCCGCTCGTCCCAGCTCTACGAGGCCCCGCTGCTGCGCCTGGCCAGCCCGCTGTTCCACTACGGCCTGATCTTCGTGATCATCGGCCACGTGACCGGCCTGCTCATCCCGGTGAGCTGGACCGACGCGATCGGCGTGTCCAACGCCGCCTACCACCTGAACGCCATCATCTGGGGCGGGCTCGCGAGCCTGGCCACGCTGGTCGGGCTGGCCCTGCTGATCTACCGCCGCCGCACCACCGGCCCGGTGTTCACGGCGACCACGGCCAACGACAAGACGATGTACGCGGTGCTGGCGGCCTCGATCGTGGCGGGCGCGGTGACGACGGTCGCCGGGTTCGTGCCGAGCGACGTCAGCTACCGCACCACGGTCGCACCCTGGTTCCGCGGCATCTTCATCCTCCAGCCGGACGCCGCCGCGATGCGTCAGGCCGACGTCCTTTACAAGGTGCACACGCTCATTGGGATGGCGCTGTTCGTACTTTTCCCGTTCAGCCGCCTGGTGCATGCTTTTTCCGCCCCGTTGGGCTATTTGTTCCGTCCTTACATCGTGTATCGGAGTCGCACCCGATAGCGTGCCGGGCGTCTGCCAGGGGCGGGAGTAGGCGAGAATCGACCCTTGTGAAGCACGGGTACACCAACAGCACAGTCGGCGACGGCGCCCTGGTCGTGAAGTGCTACCAGGGCCCGGAGGCGGCGTTCCGGCTGGGCACGGAGAGCAGATACCTGCGCCGGCTGCGCGGCCGGCTCCCGGTCCCCCGCGTTCACCAGGTCACCTCGACCAGCCTGACCACGCGCTTCGTCTCCGGCGCCCACGGCCAGGACCTCATCGACGAGGGACACGGCGCCGAGGTGCTCGCCGAGTGCGGCCGGGTCCTGTCCGGCATCCACCGGCTGGGCATCGTGCACGGCGACTTCGGCCCGCAGAACATGCTGTTCGACCCGGCCACGTTCCGCACGGCCGCGATCCTCGACTGGGAGTGGGCCCACCCCGGACGCCCGGTCGAGGACCTCGCGTGGTGCGAGTGGATCATCCGCAGCCACCACCCGGAGCACGTTGCGCTGCTGTCACGTTTCTTCGCCGCGTACGACGGGCCCGTCCCCTCGTGGGAGGAGCGCCGGGAGGCGATGGTGGCGCGCTGCCGCGACCTGATCGACTTCTGCGCCCGCTGGGAGCCCGGCGGGGCGGGCGAGAAGCTCTGGTACGAACGCCTCGACACGACGGCCGCCTGGACGGAGTAGCGGCGCCTCAGCCCGCCCCGGCGGGCCTCAGGCCGCGGATCAGCGCCACCGCCGCGTCCTCCAGCCCGGTCTCCCGCTCGGTGAGCGCCCGGTCGGCGGCCCGGCGCGCCGCGGCCCGGTCGAGCCCGTCGCCGAAGTCCATGGCGGAGCCCAGCCCGGCGACCAGCGCGACGAGGCCCCGCCGCGCCACCTCGGCGAACTCGACCTCGTCCACGGCCGCCTGCGCGAAGATCACCGCGGACATCGCGCAGTCGAACCCGGGCGGCCCGTCCTGGCTGTTGCACCAGTCGATCACGACCGGGCCCCGGGGCGTGAGCATGACGTTGTCGGGGTGCAGGTCCAGATGGAGCACCCGGTCACCGGGATCGGCGGACGCCAGCGCCGGGATCTCGTGCAGCCGCCGCAGCAGCCGCGCGATGGTCCCGCCCGCCTCCTCGGCGGTGATCTCCCCGTCGAACAGCGCCCGCAACATCGTCGGCCCCGGCAGCCGCCCCATCACCAGCTCGGTGGCCGCCCCGGCGCCGGGGTGGAGCTCGGGCACCGGATATCCGTGGCCGGCCACGTGCGCGATGACCGCTGCCTCCCGCCGCGCGTCGATCGGGATCCGGTAGCGGCGTAAGACCCGCTCGTCGTCGATCGCGTACACGTCCGCGGTGCGCCCGGACCCCAGCAGCTCGCCGACCTCCATGCGCCCCAACCTAGTCAAAAAGCCGTGGCCCGGCCGCGGGGACGCGGGTTAGGTTCCGTCCCATGGCCGAGATCCACGGTGAGTGCGAGGACCGCTTCGGCGAGGTGCGCGAGCTGCTGGCCGCCTCGCTGGCCAAGGACGACGTCGGCGCCTCGGTGGCCGTACACGTGGACGGCGAGCCGGTGGTGGACCTCTGGGGCGGGTACGCCGACGCGGCCCGTACCGTCCCCTGGGAGCGCGACACCATCACCAACGTCTGGTCCACCACCAAGCCGATGACGGCGCTGTGCGCGCTGATCCTCGCCGACCGGGGCGAGCTCGACCTGGCCGCGCCGGTCGCCGCCTACTGGCCGGAGTTCGCCGCGGCGGGCAAGGAGCGGGTGCTCGTACGCCACCTGCTCTCCCACACCGCCGGCCTGCCCGTCTGGGACGGGCCGATGACGGTCGAGGACCTCTACGACTGGCGCCTGGCCACGGCGCGGCTGGCCGGGCAGGCGCCGCGCTGGGAGCCGGGCGCCGCGGCCGGATACCACGCGATCACCCAGGGTTTCCTGGTCGGGGAGGTCGTCCGCCGCGTCACCGGGCGCAGCCTGGGCGCCTTCTTCGCCGAGGAGGTGGCCGGGCCGCTGGGGGCGGACTTCCACATCGGCCTCGCCGCCGAGCACGACCCTCGCCTCTCCCCCGTCATCCCGCCCCCGACGCCCATGACAGACTCGCCCGACGTGCCCGCCAACCCCCTGGTGCGGCCCGAGGACGCCAACACCGTCCCCTGGCGGCGCGCCGAGATCCCGGCCGCGAACGGGCACGGAAACGCCCGCTCGGTCGGCCTCGTACAGTCGGTCCTGGCCTGCGGCGGGACGCTGCGCGGCGTGCGGCTGCTGTCGGAGGCGGGCTGCGCGCGTGCCGTCGAGGAGCAGTTCCGGGGCTTCGACCGGGTCCTGGGCACGCGGATGTGGTACGGCATGGGCTACGGCCTGCTGGAGCCGCGTACGTGCTTCTGGGGCGGGATGGGCGGCTCGCTGGTCGTGATCGACCTCGACGCCCGCATGACGGTGGCGTACGTGATGAACCGGATGCTCAGCCAGGACGACGACCGTGGCATGGGGTTCTTGCTGGCCGCCTATGAGGCGCTGGCCTCCTGACGGATTTGTGGCGGCGCTGTAGCCGTCTTGTAGGGCCGTCCATGATCGTTGTATGCGGAACCCCCCGTAAGAAGGGAAGAGCACGTATGCGCGTTCGTGCAGGTATCGTCGCCGCGGGTATCGCGGCGCTGGCCGCCATCGGCCTCGCCGCCCCGGCGCAGGCCGCAAGCTGGACCTACATCGGCGAATACACCAGCTACAGCAAGTGTGTAGACATGGGCCAGTCGTACCAGCGTGAAGGCTGGGACGAGTACAAGTGCACGCTCAACGGCACCGGCTGGTACTACCTCTGGGTCAGGTAGTCCCCATTCCCCGGCGGCGCCTCCTCGCGAGAGGGGGCGCCGTTCGCGTGCCGGGGCGCCGCCCGCTAGGAGACCTGGCGGGACTCGTCGTTGGTGCTGCTGCGGATCTGCTGGATGCGCTGCTTGGTCAGGCCGAGCAGCTCGCCGATGTCCCCGTCCGACAGGCCGAGCTCGTGCATGTGCTTGACGCGCTTCTTGAGCGTGCGCGTGTAGTCCTCGGCGATCGCGGCGGCCTGGCGCTGGAGGGCGGCGAAGTCATCGAGGTCCTGCTCCGACAGGCCCGGCAGCGCGTAGTGGTAGACGGGCTTGGGCGGCTGCGCGCGGTCGGCGAACAGGAACGGCAGCCCCTCGGCCACGTCCCCGTGCAGCTCCTTCAACGTGCGGGCGGACATGCCGCCGGCCACGCCGTCCACCTGGGCCAGCCACAGGCTGCCCGCCAGGGTGATGTGAACGTCAACGCGGTCCGCGGTCATGGATCCTCCAGCCAGTCGTCACCGAACAGGTGCGCGAGCCCCCGTTCGAGGGAGTCCACCAGGTGCGGGGTCTCCCCGGGGTAGAGCGGGACGATCGCGCGGGCCGCGACCCGGCCCTCGGCGTCCCACAGCAGGAGGAATCGCTGACGTTTCGTCGTTTCCGCCCAGTCGCAGCGCAAGCCATGGGTGTGGGAGAGCCCGATGATCCGATCGCGGATGGCCGCATAGTCGTCTCGTTCCACCACACGCGGCAGACTATATAGCTTGCCCGCTACCGACAAGGGACCTTGTCGGCGAGATTAGTCAGCACCCCAGGCATCGAGGAACGCCCGGACCGCAGCGCGCGCCAGCTCTCGGAGCTCGCCTTCCGGGATCGTACGGGTGCCCATCTGCGAACGAGCCTCCAGCGGGCCGACGAGCAGGGCCATGAACTGCTCGGCCGCGAGGTCGGGATCGGCGGCGCGCAGGCGCCCCGCGAGCGCGAGCCGGGCCATCCGGTCGGCGAGGGCCTGGTTGAGGCGGTCCGGGCCGCTCTCCTTGACGATGTCGAGTATGTCGGGAAAGCGGAGGATCTCCGAGTAGAGCAGCCGGCGCAGCGCGCACGAGCGCCCGTCGGTGTGCAGGCGCAGCAGCTCGTCGGCGACGCCCTCCAGCGTGGCGCGCAGGTCCTCGCCAGGGTCGGCCAGCGGCTCCAGGGCGGCCAGGCGGGCGTTCAGCGTCATCTGGGCGGCGGCCTCGACGGCACTCCTGAACAGGGTGGCCTTGTCCGTCATGTGGTTGTAGACCGTCGGCTTGGCCACGCCCGCCTCGTCGGCGATGTCCTGCACGCAGGCCTGCGCGTAGCCGAGCCGGGCGAACACGGCGAACGCCCCCTCCAGGATCGCCTGCCGCTTGTCGATACGTCCGCGCGTGGTGGTGGCCATGCCTCCGAATTGTACCCGCCGGTTCAACTTCATGGACATACGGGTTGCGAGCGAACACATGAGATAACTACTTTGAACCCATGAGTTCAAATATGCCGGACGACCGGCTGGACGCACGGCTGCTGGGCATGATCGGCGTGATCCTGCTCGGCGGCCTGCTGGGCATCCTCAACAGCACGATGGCCGCCGTCGCCATCGACACCCTGGCCGCCACCTTCGACACCTCGCTGAGCACGATCGGCTGGACGTCCACCGGGTTCCTGCTGGCCGTGACAGCCACCATCCCGTTCACCACCTGGGCCGTCGACCGCTTCGGCGGCAAGCGGCTGTGGCTGGCCGGCCTGGCGCTGTTCCTCGCCGGATCGCTCGGGGCCGGGGTGGCCTGGGACGTGGGCGCCCTGATCGTGTTCCGCGTGGTGCAGGGGTTCGGGGCCGGGCTGCTCGACCCCCTCGTGCTGATCCTGCTGGCCCGTGCCGCCGGGCCCCGCCGGGCCGGGCGGGTGATGGGCCTGATGGGCGTGGTCCTGTCCCTGGGGCCCGTGCTCGGGCCGATCGCGGGCGGCGCCGTGCTGGCCGGCCTGTCGTGGCGGTGGATGTTCCTGCTCAGCGTGCCCTTCGGCCTGGTGGCACTACTGCTCGCGCTGCGCGTGATCCCCGCCGACGAGCCGTCCGCCGGGTCGCCGGCGCGGCTCGACGTCGTGGGGCTGGCGCTGCTCGGGCCCGGGTTCGCGGCCGTCGTCCTGGCCCTGTCGCAGACGGCCGAACAGGGGGCGTTCACCGCCTGGCAGGCGCTGCTGCCGCTGGGGGCGGGCCTGGTCCTGCTCCTCGGGTACGCCGTACACGCCCTGCGAGCGGCCCGGCACGCCCCGGGCACCCCCGGCGCCGCATCCGGCGACCGCCGGACCCCACCCCTGATCGACCTGCGGCTGTTCGCCAGCCGGGGCTTCACCGCCAGCGTCGCGATCATGGGCCTCGGCGGGCTGGCCCTCTTCGCCGCCCTGTTCGCCCTGCCCCTGTACTACCAGCAGGCCCACGGGCACGGCGTGCTCGCCGCCGGGCTGCTGATGGCGCCGCTCGGGCTCGGCGGCGCGCTCGCCATGCCGCTGGCCGGGCAGCTCTCGGACCGCGTCGGCGCCCGCGGCCTGGCCATCGGCGGCGCGCTCGTGGCCGGGCTCAGCGCGCTCGCCTTCACCCGGATCGGCGCGGACACGCCCGAGCTCTGGCCGGCGCTGGCGGCGTTCACGATCGGGCTGGGCAGCGGGTGCTTCAGCGCGCCCACGATGGGCTCGCTCTACCGGGCGCTGCCGCCGTCCATGGTGGCGCAGGGCAGCTCGGTGCTCTACATGCTCAACCAGCTCGGCGCGGCGCTCGGCGTCGCCGTGGTCACGCTCATCCTCCAGACCACCGCAGACGTGATCACCGGCTTCCACGGCATCTTCTGGCTCGTCGTGGCCGTGATCGTGATCATCCTGGCCGCCGTCCCGCTGCTGCCGGGCCGGCCACGTACGCAGGCCGTACCGGCAGCCGAACCCGCGAGGAGCGCGTCATGAGGACCCTGGTGATCAGCGGCGGCACGGACGGCATGGGACGGGCGCTCGCCCGCACCTACCTCGGACGGGGCGACACCGTGGTCGTCATCGGCCGCGACAGGTCCAAGGCCCTGCCCGGGGCGGTGTTCATCCCGGCGGACCTGAGCCTGATCAGCGAGAACCTGCGGGTGATCGACGAGATCAACGCCAAGTTCCCCGTCGTGGACGCGCTCGTGCTGTGCGCGCGCTTCTTCCGTACGCACCGGTTCGTGACGGCGGAGGGCGTGGAGGGGACGTTCGCGCTGGACTACCTGAGCCGCTTCCTCCTCAGCTACGGCCTGACCGCGCCCCGCCTCATCGTGAACGTGTCAGGCCCGGGCGAGCCGACCGACCTCATCCGCTGGAACGACCTCATGCTCGAACGCCGGTACGACGGCATGACCGCCCAGTTCCAGGCCGGCAAGGCGAACGACCTGCTCGGCGTGGCCTTCGCCGCCCGGCACGGCAGCCGTACCCGCTATGTCCTCATGCACCCCAAAGGCGTCTCGACGAGCGTCGCCGGCGAGTACGACGCGGCGACCGCCGCGCACGTGGAGGCGCTCAAGAGGTACGGGCTGCCGGTCGAGGAGGGCATCAAGCCGATCGTCGCCCGCCTCGACGACCCGCCCGCCGAGCCGCTCAGCGCCTTCATCCGGGAGCGCCGGATCGCCCTGGGCCCCGGCCCCTTCGACCCGGCCGCCGCGGAACGGCTCCACGAGCTCACGCTGAAGGTGATCGACTCGACGGGGAATCGCGTGTCCTACCCCTTGTAGTTGAAGATCTGGCGGAGCGTGTGCTGGACCTCCACGAGATCCTGCTGGTCCGCCATCACCTGGTCGATCGACTTGTACGCCTCGGGGTGCTCGTCCACCAGCGCGGCGGCCCGATCCGCGTTCCAGGTGCGGCCGCTCATCGCCGCGGTGAGGGAAGCCGCCGACAGCTCCCGCTTCGCCTTCGTCCGCGACATGCGGCGGCCGGCGCCGTGGGAGCACGAGTTGTACGACTCGGGGTTACCGCGACCGCGCACGATGTACGAGCGCGTGCCCATCGAGCCCGGGATCACGCCCTCGTCACCGGTGTCGGCCTTGATGGCGCCCTTGCGGGTGATCCACAACGTCTTGCCGTAGTGGCTCTCCTGCTGGGTGAAGTTATGGTGACAATTGATCGTACGGACCCGTTCGCCCTTGCCGACGACCTTGAACAGGGCGTTGATCAGGACCCGGTCCATCCGCGCCCGCGAGGCCATGGCGTAGTGCTGTGCCCACAGCATGTCCTCGATGTACGCGGTGAACTCCGGCGTGCTCTGCACCAGATACGCCAGGTCCGGGTCCTCCAGGGTCGCCTCCTGCTGCTTCATCAGCTTCTTCGCGCCCGTGATGTGCATCTGGGCGAGCTGGTTGCCGATGCCGCGCGAGCCCGAGTGGAGCACCGTCCAGACGTGGTCGCGCTCGTCCAGGCAGACCTCGACGAAGTGGTTGCCCGAGCCGAGCGTGCCGAACTGGTCGCTCACTTTCTTGACCTGCTTGGGGGTGAGGTCGGTGTGCGGGAGCCCGAGGTCGCTGAGCGCACGGTCGACCGCCGGGTCCTCGTGCCCCTTGCCGACGCCGGCGGGGATGCGGTGCTCCACCAGCGGCATCAGGGCGGCGAGGGTCTGGGGCAGGTCGGCGGCCGTGAGCGTCGTCTCGGTGGCCACCATGCCGCAGCCGATGTCCACGCCGACGGCGGCCGGGATGATCGCGTTCTCCGTGGGGATCACCGAGCCGACCGTCGCACCGATGCCGACGTGCGCGTCGGGCATGAGAGCGACGTGGCCGGAGACGAACGGCAGGCGGGCGGTGCGAGCGGCCTGCATGATCGCGCCTTCGTCGATCTCGCTGGCCCACGACAGCAGGTTCGGTGCGGGCTGGTTTGGCATGGGATGAAATCTCCTCACTGGTTCTTGATCAGTGTGGCGTGACCAGGAAGGATTTCCCACCCAATTTTATCGAGGACAGGGTGATTCTGCGGGTTGCGAGCACGTGCGGCCCTCAGACGCCCATGCCCTTGCTCCGGGCTACCGGGTCGACTCGTCAGGGCCGGCTGTTCTTGCCGTCCAGCCATAGCGTGTCGGACTCATCGCGATGGGAACCCGAGCCTCCGACGTGTTTGGCGTCGATCTTCGGCCCCTTTTTGATCACGTGCACCAACGCCATCGCGTGCCCACGTCCAAGGTCGTAGTCCTGCTTCAGCCAGTCAATGATCACTCCGGCTTTCACGGACGGTTCGTCGAAGCCACGCTCCTTCGCCAGAACGATGAACTCACGCGGAGTCAGTCCGGTCTTGTCCTCGATGTTGTCGAGGTACGCCTGGAACGACATGCGTTTCTCCATTTCACGGGAGGCCTGTGAGCAGCAAGCTTGTCTTTTGCAAGTATGGTTTGTCAACTGAAGCATGCTGTAAGATCTGCATCATGGCGTCTCGGGAGTACGGACAGTTCTGCGGCCTGGCCCGCGCGATGGAGATGGTCGGCGAACGGTGGAGCATGCTGATCATCCGCAACCTCCTCACCGGGGCCCAGCGCTTCACGGACCTGCACAAGGGCTTGCCCGCCATCCCGACCAACATCCTGTCGGCCCGCCTCAAACAACTCGAAGAGGCAGGACTGGCCACCCGTCGCGCGCTCCCGCATCCCGAACGCGCCGTCGTCTATGAGCTCACCGACTACGGGCGCGACCTCGAACCGGCGCTGATCGCGCTGGGCCGCTGGGGCGCGCGGACACTCACCGAGCCTCGCCCCGGCGAGCTTGTCACCGCCGAGTCGGTCGCCATGTCCTTCCGCACCACTTACCGGCCGGAAGCAGCCCTCGGAGTCACCGTCGGCTACGAGGTCCGCATGGGCGATTTCACGCTCCGCCTGCAGATCACCGATGGAACACTCACGGTCGGCATCGGCCGGCACCCCGCCCCCGACCTCGTCATCGAACGGCTCACCGGCCACCCCATCCGCGAACTGATGAGTGGCAGCAGAACCCCCGACGAAGTACTCAACGACGGCAGCGTGCGCATAGAAGGCGATCCCGCGCTGCTCGATCGATTCGCCGAGATGTTCCGCTTCTGATCAGCAGACCGGCCATGCCGCGCAGGTCAGTCCCCTGAATACATGCGGTTCAGGTCCACGAGCTCCACGTCCGCGCGCCCGCGCGCCGCCTCCACCAGATCGCCGGTGAATCCGGAGCGTGCGAACAGCAGCAGTTTGGGCTGCGTGCCGATCCGGGCGTCGGGAAGCAGCGCGCGCAGGTGGTCCAGCCACTGGAGCTGGGGGACGTCCATGGGCGTGAGCGTGGCCTTGGCCTCGCCGATCGCGATGATCTGATCGGCGGCGAAGGAGTTGGTCTCGGTCACCACGAGGTCGAGCTCATGCCCTTGGCGGTGCGCTCGGCAGGGGATCTCGGTCGGGCGTACGGCACTGGCCGTTCCACCGAGGGTGTCGCTGGAGGCGTGGAGGAAGCACCACTCCCGGGCGAGGTCTTCGAAATGGGGTCCGTAAATCTTGGAGGCCACCGTGTCGGCGTTGGCACGCCAGACGCGGGCGGCCTGGCCGCTGACGAGCTCGGGCTCGCGGCGCTGCGTGATCAGCTGGTGCAGGCGGACGATCGGCTCGGCGATCCGGAAAACGCTCCGCTTGTCCCGCAACGCGTCGTCGACCTGCTCGACGAGGCCGATGCTCCGCAACCCGTTGAGCAGATGCGCCAGGGCGCTCACGGGACGGCCGAGGGCGGCGGCGATCTCCGAGCGACGCTGGTTGCCCGCGCTGATGGCGCTCAACGTGGCCGCGTACGAGGTGGGATCGGAAATCGAGGGCTCCTCCCGCAGCAGCAGCCCGCCTTCGCGGAACATCGCCGAGGCGGGATTCAGCAACCGCCGCTGCACCCATCGATCGAAGGCGTCCAGATCGGCCGGGCCCGATCCACCGCACATCTCCAGGTAGGCAGGGGTGCCGCCGACGAGGGCATGCACCCGGAAAGCCAGCTCCGGGTCGCCGGTCAGGCCCCAGAAGGCGGCGGCATCGCGGAACCCGAAAGGCCGCAGGATCAGCTCCAGCACCGCTCGGCCTCGCAGCGGCGCGCCTCCGCCCAGCAACTGGGCCATCGTGGTCAACGCGCTGCCACAGAGGATCAGACGGGTACGAGTGCGCTCCTTCGCGTGTCCCGTCGGGCTCAAGGCCTGCTGCAGGTACGACGGCAGCGCCGGGGTCGCGGAGACCAGGTACGGAAATTCGTCGACGATCACGGGCGTCGCCCGCTCCTCGCCGAGCCGGAGCAGCTCGTCGAGCCCTTCCCGCCAGTTGCCGAACGAGACCGGCTGCCGCAGCCCGCGATAGGCGGCGTAGGCGGCGCCGAGATCGGCCAGGTTCTGTGCCTCTGTCTGCTGGGTGGCGGCGAACAGCAGGCCCCCGGTTTCCTGGGCGAGCAGTTCGAGCATGAGGGTCTTGCCCTGACGTCGGCGTCCATAGACCAGCCCCAAGGTGGCGCCGTTCGCGGGAGCACTGGCGAAGTCGGCCAGTTCCTCCCACTCCGTGTCGCGCCCGAACAGGCGTTCCGGCTTTTGAAGCATTGCCACACCACCTCCAGCCGGTAACGATGGCCACAACTATGATAGGCAGGCCTATCATAGTTCGCACCATGCTGATCGGAGACTCCTGATCGTCTCGCCGTCGCTCCCGCCTATAGATCCCTGATCCATCCAAGGGGGCGAAAAGCGGACATTTATTGAGAAGGCATGCACGATCTCCCACTACACCGCATGCCGCAGAAAGCAAAAGTTATCCCCAGGATGCCCGCCGTCCATGTACGCGCATCATTCGATGTGCGATTATCGCACCATGAGCACGCTCGACTGGAACGAGATCGGAGAGCGAGTCCGCGAAGCGCGACTAGCCATGCAACTGTCGCAGGACCAGCTGGCCCAGAAGACCGATCTCGACAGAACCATGATCAGCAAGATCGAGGCCGGTTCGAGGCGGCTCGACGCACTGGAGCTCGCCAGGGTGGCCCGTGTGCTGGACATGCCCATCGGCCACTTCCTCAACGCGCCACCGGCGGTCATGTCGCACCGCACACCTCTGGCCGAGGACACAGCGACCAATGCCGCCCAGGCCTCTTATCGCATCGACAGTGCGCTGGCGACGTGGATCCGCGAAATCCGCATGCTGATGTCGCTGGACGTGCTCCAGCCAAGGCCGATCAAACAATATCCGGGTAAGGTCAACGGGATTCCCGCGGCCGTTGAGGCCGCCAGGTGGTTGAGAGGCGAGCTCCACCTCGGAATGGCTGCTATCGAATCAATGGCAGACCTTTGCGAGCAGTGCGGCCAGTACATTCTGGTGATGGACCTCCCGGGGGACGGAGCGTCCGCCGTGGACGGCGACGTGGCGGCGGCGGTGGTGAGTCTCAACGGCGACCCCGGCCGGCGGCGAAGCACCGCGGCGCACGAACTCGGGCATCTCATCCTTGGTGACGAGTACTCAACCGATGTGGGAGTCAGCGCTTCGCGGATGGAACGCGAAGAAGTGATCGATGCTTTCGCGGCAGAACTGCTCTTGCCACTGGAGGCCATTCGGCGTGCCAAGAACACAGAGCAGCCCATCCGATCCACACTTGTCGGCCTGGCGGCTCAATACCGCACATCCTGGAGCCTGGCACTACGGCAGGCGCGAGCGGCCGAGCTGATAAATCCGCCGGAAGAAAAGCGCCTGCGCGCATGCCCGCCGACCTATGCGGAATTCAGGGACTCGGTGGGATGGACCCCACAACCGGATCTCAACTCCATCCGCGTGCCACCGAGTTTCGCGCACGCCGTCATGACGGCGTACCGGCTCGGGCGGATCACCAGCAGTCGCGCCCTGGAGTTGATGCATGGGCAGCTCGAAACGGTGTCAGACCTGCCGCCGAGGTCCGATGAGGACCAGGCCCCATGACGACCGCGACGCCGGGCGACCGATTGCCCCCGCTCGTAGCCGACGCCATGGTGATCCACCATTTCGCAAAATCGGACCGCCTCGACGTTCTTGGGGCCAGCGTCTCCGAACTGTCGACCACGCACATCGTCGCCGATGAGGTGGACAAGTACTGCCATCTGTACCCAACCCTTAGATCGATCCGAGAGCTCGAGTGGTTGCGCGTGCTACCGCAGGACACCGATGAGGAACTGATCGCCTTCGAACGCTGGGTCAATCTGCTGGGCGCCGGCGCGCACGACCTGGGTGAGGCCAGCGTTTTCACCGCTGCCGAGATCCACCGGCTGGTTGCCATCACGGATGATCGGGATGCCACCAAGGTCGGACGTGCATGGGGGCTCGACGTCCACGGAACGGTGTGGCTGCTGACGCGACTTCACGGAATGGGCAAGATGACGCTCGTGGAAATCTGCGGGCATGTGGATGCGCTGAGAGAGACCGGCATGCGCCTGCCTTGCACTGGACGCGAACTTCCGCGGTGGGCACGCGAACGCCGACTTCTCTGAGCCGACGACCCGCCGCGCCGAGCTGCTCGACGCCACGATGCACTGAGCATTTTTCATCCCGAGTAGCGGCCTTCTTCCACGAGCTGCTGCACAAGGATCGCCTGCACGAGCGCGGTCGCTCGATGCGGGCAACAGCCAGCACCTTCCAGCTCTTCAAGGTGGCGACAGCACGCTCGCCGATGGTCCGGATTCGGGCGTGGGCGCGGTTGACGTCTCGCTGTCCGCGCGACACCCAGGGACGATGGCGATGCCGCTTGAACGGCGTCCGGATCGTGCCGCCCGTGCCTTGATAGCCCTTGTCTGCAAAGGTCTTCACGCCGGCGTTGGTCAAGGCGTCGATCAGTCCGACCGTTCGAGCGGCGGTCACGTCGTGCACGGTGCCCGGCAGCGCGGGCGAGGCCCACACCAGTCGGCCCACAGGGTCGGCCGGCAGTTGCACGTTCATTCCATGCTGCTCGTGTTTGCCGCTGCAGTACGGCCGCTCATCGGCGAGGCGGTCGATCGGGATGAGAGTGCCGTCGAGGATGGTGTAGGCCAGCCGGATGCGCGCTCGACGACGGCGTGCACGTCGTCGACCAAGGCGGCCAGGACCAGTAGCGCCTGCCGCGCCGGGTCTAACTTCCGCCACCGGGAGCGGCGTTCGGCGTGCCGGGCGCGGATGAGTTCGGCCAGGCGAATCAGAGTGTGGTTGGACAACTGTTGGCCCTCATCGAAAGTGGCATGCGGGTGGGCTCGTGACCCACGCAGTGACAAGTAGGTTGAGCAGAGTTTGGTCGGGATTACACATCGAAGATGGCAAGATCCGAGCGAGCCGGCCATTGCACCGCGGGGCAGGTGCGGTCACTGTGGTGGCATGCCGGCGATCGACACCATGGACGGGCTACGACTGGCTATCGACGAGTTCGACACGCAGGGCTTCGACCTGCTCGTCGAGGCGAAGGCACTCGACCTGGCCGCGCGATCGCTCGCCGAGTCCGGCCTGTTACTGCTCGGCGAGGTGCACGGCGTCCGGGAGAACCCTCTGATCGTCCAGGGCCTCATGCGGGCACTGCGCGTGACCACGCTGGCACTGGAGTGGCCGGAGCAGCTCAAGCCGGAGCTCAACGCGTACCTCGCGGCACAGGGAGGGCTCGATCATCCGCTGTGGTGGACGGGCGACGGGCGCATCACCGCCGGGCACTTCGCGGTGCTCAAAGCCATGAAGGGTGTACGGATCATCCTGTTCGACGGACTGGCGCTCACGCCCGACTGGTCGCAGCGGGACGCCGCGATGGCGCGAAGGATCCTGGACGCGCACAGCGAGCCGACGCTGGTCCTCGCGGGCAACGCCCATACCCAGACCTTCGCCACCGACTTGGGGACGCCGATGGGGGCGCACCTGACGGCGGCGCGGCCGGCGATGCGGAGCATCCGGATCGCCTACGGGACCGGGAGCTTCTACAACCTTGAGCCACGACGGTCCGGCGGCCACGCGGGAGGCCCGGGGCTGCACAGCGCCGAGAACGGCGAGTTGATCGTGGGGTTGCCCGTGTTCTCCGAAGCGATGGTGCCGCACCTGCCGGACGATCTGCTGCGTGAGCGATTCGGCTGATGATCGGCCCTGGGCTCTGCGGAGAGGACGCGATCTGCTGACCCTCCGCGACCTGCCACATGACATCTTGAAGCGATCGTTTGCCAGCTTCATGACATTTTGCGTGTGTAACGCCACCTTCAGCAAGCAAGGACACTGACCAGTGCCGTCACGATGGAAAGAGCTCAGTATCCGGCCGAACGCGGGCCAGGTGCTCGCCGCGGCCCAACCCGGCACCCCCGCTCTGCTCGCCGAGCGGCAGCGAACCGGTCACTCGCCCGCGGAGATCGTCACCGGTCCCGGCTTCCCACACTGCTAGAAGCCGAGGGTGAACTCCTCCCGCACCTTCTCGAATCCCTGAACATCCAGCTCGCTCATCGGCCCCGTTCCGGGTCGGCCAGGGTGCCCTGCTCGTCGCCCACCACCTCGGCGATGGCCGCGAAGAAGGCGGCGATGCCGGGCAGGTTGGCGCCCTTGGCGCGGGAGGCGGTGAAATCGTCCTGTGAACGCCACTCGACGATGTCCAGCCACTCCTCGTCCGGCAGCCGCACGAGGCGGGCATCCAGGAACCCCTCCCGATCAGTGCGGAAGTCCCTCAACATGGCGGGGCGGGCGGCCAGCAACCCCTCGATCTGGTCCGGTGCCACTTTGAAGCGGGTCAACTCCACAAAGGTCGTCATCGTCAACTCCTTGATCGGCTCTGACGCCAACAATATAGTCACTATTCCTTATAGTCAAGATTTATGACAATCATGCTAGGTGGCCGAATCGAGGATCATACGGACACTTCATCGGCCCACGCCGAATCTCCGTGTCCTCGGATGGCATCGGTGAGGTGGCGAGCGCGTTCACGACGCCCGTCGTGTGCATCGGTGCTGGGAGTGAGCTCGCTGAACGCCTCGACAACGCGGGCGCGCACGCCCGTGGCGGCTTCTTCGTATTTGCCGTCACCGGTCGGGCGCCATGGCGATCGTCTCGTCCCACGAGCAACAGCTGATCGTCCCCGGCCGGCATGGTGTATGCCTCGTGGCTGTCACGCAGGTGCCGGGCCCCTTGGGGGTGAGCCCCCCTAGGCGGGAGTCGCGGCCCACCGAATGGGCGCTGACGAGAACGCTATGGCGTACCCGGCGAGGGGTATCGACCTTCTCGATACCGAAGACGAGATCGCCCTGCTCGGACCCACTGACTACCGGCCCGCGGGTATGCCGCGCCCTGTTCAGACCGAGCGGCCCCGATTTCGCGGATGCCAGTGAGTCGCCGGTCACACCAGGCCAGGCGCGGCGGGGCCCGCGCGGAGATCCGCGGCTACGCGCCCGCCCGGACATCCGCAGCCCTCGCCCACAGGCTGGCGCGTCGTGTCCTCAGGGCACCGGGCCGCTGACCGGCCCCGGACGCCAAGCGCAACCGCTCGGCACGCTTCTTAATGGCCTAACAGAATGATCTCTGCTGTGCTTTTGATCTCGCGCTGTGGCCGAGCGATGGAGACATGTCCGGGCAGGGGGAATCTGTCGGTTCTGGCTGATATCCATGATCACCCAGCGTTTCCGATCATGAGTGGAGCCGTGTGATGACGTCAGCGGGCGCATGGGACTACCTGGACCCGGCCACGAGGGCCGCCTACCAGCGGTTCGACGAGCTCCTCGAGCAGGGACTCGACCCCGGCCCCGGCGTCGACTGGCGGGTCTACGGCACTTACGCACAGATGAAACTCTGGCTGGGTCCGGAGGGCGGCCACGACTACGACGAGCGGGTGCTACGCGTGGTCCGGTCGGTGGCCGAGCGCGACATCGACTTCACCTACCGGGAAGCGCACCACCTCATGGAGCGGGCGGGGTACTGGGTACGGCAGGGACACACTCGCTACGAGGAGCTGTTCCGAATCCCGCTCGCGGCGGCCCGCCGGTTCGACTATCAGCTGCGCCGGGACCTGCTGCGCTGGCTGACGTCGGGACCGTGGCTGAAGGACGCGCGGGCGCTCCTGGCCGGGCAGGTGACCGAGCTGCTCACCGAACCAGCCGAGCACGGCCCGGCCGGGGTGGTCCGGACCGAGATCGGGGACACCGACCACTTCGCCCGCATGCTGGCCGAGGAGTACGGCGCGCGCCTGGTCGAGGTGCTGCCGCTGTTCCGCCATTGGAACACCGCCCGCTCGACCAAGCCCAGCGCCCGGTGGCTCAGGAACGCCGCGCGGATGCTCACCCCCGGCGCGGTCGCCCTGGTCCGTGAGCTGCTCACGCGGCTGGCGGCCTACCGGGGCGGAGACTGGGTCGTCCGTTACGACGATAGGGAGTGGCGGGACAAGGTCTTCCTCAAGGAGGACACCATCGTCGTGGTGCGCGGCATCCTGTGGACCTGTCAGGTCATCGACGAGCGCTGGGTGACCTCGCTCGTCACCGGCGTCGCGATGACCTGCGGCACCGGCAGCAACGGGATGGGCTCCACATGCCGCTGCGAACCCGTCACCAACGCCGCCGTCGGCGTCCTGGCCCGCAGGGGCGGCCTCGACGTGATCGTCCCGCTGTCCAGAATCCAGGCGAAGGTGCGCGCGAGGTCCGTACAGAGGAATCTGAGCCTCGCCCTCGACGCGGTGGCCGTCGAGAACGGGCTGACCGGCGAGCAACTGCTCGACCGGACGGTCCCCACCTTCGGCCTGGACACCGGCGGCGTCCGTGAGGAGAAGATCGGCGACTACCGGGTCAGGCTGTCCGCCGACGTACCCGCCCTGCGCTACATGAACGCCGCGGGCAAGACCGTCAAGTCGCTGCCCAAGGATCTGCGCGCGGAGCTGTCCGATCTGCGGGCCATCCTGAAGGAGCTCAAGCTGGCGCAGGCGGCCGTGCGGTCCCGTTTGGAACAGGCGATCGTTCATGAACGGACGTGGCACTGGCGCGAGGTGACCGAGCACTTCCTCGACCATCCCGTCACCGGTCCCTACGCCCGCACCCTGGTCTGGCAGATCGCCGGCGGCCCGGCTGCCCTGCCGGTCAAGACCTCCGACGGCTGGGAACTGGCCGGCTACCGCCCCGCCCCCGACGCCGTGGCAGGCCTGTGGCATCCGATCCACGCAACCGCCGACGAGGTCGCGGCGTTGCGCGACCATCTTCTCGAAGGTGGTGTACGCCAGCCGTTCAAGCAGGCCTTCCGCGAGATCTACCTGCTGACCCCCGCCGAGGAGCGGACCGGCACCTTCTCCAACCGCTTCGCCGGCCACATTCTGCGCTACGGCCAGGCCCGGACCCTGCTGGGCCAGCGCGGCTGGACCGGCCGGTCGATCGGCCACTGGGACTACGACAACGGCGGCGACCAGGGCGAAGTAGTGCGTGACCTGGCGGGCTGGCAGGCCCGATGGTCCATGCACATCACCTCCGCCCCCGGGGCCGAGACCACCATGCTGTGCGCGACCAGGGGCATCACCTTCCACCGCGACGGGCAACCGGCGTCGATGGCCGATCTGCCGCCGCTGGTGATGTCGGAGATCCTCCGCGAGGCCGACCTAGCCGTGGGCGTGGCCTCGGTCGCCCGCGACGACCAGGCGCTGATCGGCCACGAAGGTTATTGGCGCTCCCATGGCTTCGGCGAGCTGACGGAGACGGCCAAGACCCGGCGCGAGGTGCTGGCGCGGCTGCTGCCGAAACTGAAGATCGCCTCCCGGGTGGAACTGACCGACAGATTCCTTCTTGTCCGGGGTGATCTGAAGACGTACAAGATCCATCTGGGGTCGGCGAACATCCTGATGGAGCCCAACGACGCGTACCTGTGCATCGTCCCGGCGAGCGGGCGCGCGGCCGGATCGGTGTTCCTGCCGTTCGAGGACGACGGAGGGACGCTGTCGGTGGTCCTTTCGAAGGCGTTCCTCCTGGCCAACGACACGGCGATCACCGACCCGACGATCACCCGGCAGCTCGGCTGAACGACCACCCGGACACCGTCGCATCAGATTCCCGGGAGTTACCAGCCGCCTGGGCAGATCGTCCTCAGCCAGCGCCGAGTCCGGGCTCGATCACCGCCCGCGGCTCGTCATTGACCTCCCACGGCTTCCGCTTGGCCACGCATGCTCCAACCACCCGGCTACAGCGAGAGAAAAGCACAGCAGAGATCATGCTGTTAGGACTTCCAAGCCGCCAGACCGTCGGCACGCTCAACCCGCTCATAAATCGGCCACCGGTCGCACAGACGAAGACGAGTCCAACGCATTGTCGAATTGCTGCAAGGAATGCCCCGGCCAGGCGAAGACTTCGGTCCGGGGTGGGCTCCAGCAGGCCCAGCCGGTAACCAGGCAACGGGTGGGCCCGACCAGTCGCCGAAGGCGTGGGGTGCGCCGACAGGCGCCTTGATGAGAACAGCCTGAGCCCCGAGCGCGAAGCGCTCCCTTGGGGAAGCCCTTTTCGCTCGGGGCGGCAGTCCAGCAGGCTCACCTGCTACTTGGCGTTTGCTTTCAGGTAGTCGGTGTTCATGCGGGCGATGGTGTCCAGCGGGATCCCCTTGGGGCACACCGCCGTGCACTCCCCCGTGTTCGTGCAGCCGCCGAACCCCTCCGCGTCCATCTGGTCCACCATGGCCTTGGCGCGGGACAGGCGCTCCGGCTGGCCCTGGGGCAGCAGGCTCAGGTGGGTGATCTTGGCGGCGGTGAACAGGGAGGCGGAGCCGTTCGGGCAGGCCGCCACGCACGCGCCGCAGCCGATGCAGGTCGCCGCGTCGAAGGCCGCGTCCGCGTCCTCCTTGCGTACGGGGATGCTGTGGGCGTCCGGGGCCGAGCCGGCCGGGACCGAGACGAAGCCGCCCGCCTGGATGATCCGGTCGAAGGCGCTGCGGTCCACGACCAGGTCCTTGACGACGGGGAAGGGGGCGGCGCGCCACGGCTCGATGGTGATCGTGGCGCCGTCCTCGAAGTGGCGCATGTGCAGCTGGCACGTCGTCGTCGCGCGCTGTTCGCCGTGGGCGACGCCGTTGATGACCATGCCGCACATGCCGCAGATGCCCTCGCGGCAGTCGTGGTCGAAGGCGATCGGGTCGTCGCCCTCCAGGATGAGGCGCTCGTTGAGGACGTCCAGCATCTCCAGGAAGGACATGTCCGGGGAGACGTCCTCAACCCGGTAGGTCACCATCCGGCCGGAATCGCTAGGGCCGCTCTGGCGCCAGACCTTGAGGGTCAGGTTCACTTGTAGCTCCGCTGGGTCATCTTGACGTACTCGTACTCGAGCGCTTCCTTGTGCAGCACCGGCCCGTCGGGCGTGAACTCCCAGGCCGACACGTGCGCGAAGTGCTCGTCGTCGCGCAGCGCCTCGCCGTCGGCGTCCTGGGACTCGGCGCGGAAGTGGCCGCCGCAGGACTCGGTGCGGACGAGGGCGTCCAGGCACATGAGCTCGGCCAGGTCGAAGAAGTCGGCCACGCGGCCGGCCTTCTCCAGGACCTGGTTCAGCTCCTCCGCCGTGCCGCTCACCTTGACGTTCTGCCAGAACTCCTCGCGCAGCTCGGGGATGCGCTCCAGCGCCTTGCGCAGCGACTCCTCGGTGCGCTCCATGCCGCAGTAGTCCCACATGAGCTTGCCCAGCTCGCGGTGGAAGGAGTCGGGGGTACGGGTGCCGTTCACGGCCAGGAGCCGGTCGATCTTGCTCCGGACCTTGATCTCGGCCTCCGCCACGGCCTCCTCGTCCACGTCGCCGAACGGCCCGGCGGCCAGGTAGTCGCCGAGGGTGGTCGGCAGGACGAAGTAGCCGTCGGCCAGACCCTGCATCAGCGCCGAGGCCCCGAGGCGGTTGGCGCCGTGGTCGGAGAAGTTGGCCTCACCGATGACGAACAGGCCCGGGATCGTGGACTGCAGGTCGTAGTCCACCCACAGCCCGCCCATCGTGTAGTGGACGGCCGGGTAGATGCGCATCGGCACGTCGTACGGGTTCTCGCCGGTGATGCGCTCGTACATCTCGAAGAGGTTGCCGTACTTCTTCTCCACGGCGTCGCGCCCGAGACGCGCGATGGCGTCGCGGAAGTCCAGGTAGACGCCCAGGCCGCCGGGGCCGACGCCGCGGCCCTCGTCGCAGACGTTCTTGGCGGCGCGGGAGGCGATGTCACGCGGGACCAGGTTGCCGAAGGCGGGGTAGATCCGCTCCAGGTAGTAGTCGCGCTCCTCGTCCGGGATGTCCCCGGGGGCGCGGGTGTCGTTCTTGCGCAGCGGCACCCAGACGCGGCCGTCGTTGCGCAGCGACTCCGACATCAGCGTCAGCTTCGACTGGTACTCGCCGGAGACGGGGATGCAGGTCGGGTGGATCTGCGTGTAGCAGGGGTTGGCGAAGTACGCGCCGCGCTCGTGCGCCCGCCAGATCGCCGTCGTGTTGCAGCCCTTGGCGTTCGTGGACAGGAAGAACACGTTCCCGTAGCCGCCGGTGGCCAGCACCACGGCGTCGGCGAGGTGGCGCTCGATCTCGCCGGTCACCATGTCGCGCACGATGACGCCGCGCGCCCGCCCGTCGGAGACGATCACGTCGAGCATCTCGTGCCGGGTGTGCATGGTCACGGTCCCGGCCGCGATCTGCCGCTCCAGCGCCTGGTAGGCGCCCAGCAGGAGCTGCTGGCCCGTCTGGCCGCGGGCGTAGAACGTACGGGAGACCTGGGCGCCGCCGAAGGAGCGGGTGTCGAGCAGGCCGCCGTACTCGCGGGCGAAGGGGACGCCCTGCGCCACGGCCTGGTCGATGATGTTCACCGAGACCTGGGCCAGGCGGTAGACGTTCGACTCGCGGGCGCGGAAGTCGCCGCCCTTCACCGTGTCGTAGAAGAGCCGGTAGATGCTGTCGCCGTCGCCGCGGTAGTTCTTGGCGGCGTTGATCCCGCCCTGCGCGGCGATGGAGTGCGCGCGGCGCGGCGTGTCCTGGTAGCAGAACGACGTGACGTTGTAGCCCAGCTCGCCCAGCGTCGCCGCGGCCGAGCCGCCCGCCAGGCCGGTGCCGACCACGATCACGTTGAGCTTGCGCTTGTTGGCGGGGTTGACCAGCTTCGCGCTGAACTTCCGCTTCTCCCACCGCTCTTCGATGGGCCCGGCCGGAGCCTTGGTGTCCCGGATCTCCGGGCCTTCCGTATATTTCATTACTTCACAACTCCGAAGGTGATCGCGAGCGGCGGCGCGAGGAACCCGATGACCAGCACGGCGGACACCAGTCCGGCGATCGGCCGGAGAGCCTTGTTCCGCGTGCGGTTGGCCCAGCCGAGGGTCTGGAAGGCGCTCCAGATGCCGTGCCGCAGGTGCAGGCCGACCATGACGACGGCGACCACGTAGATCAGGGTCACCCACCACCGGGAGGCGTCGAAGCCGGCGATCATCCGGTCGGCGGGCGCGGAGTCGAAGCCCTTGGGGTTCACGACGCCGAAGGTCAGGTCCAGCAGGTGCCAGACGAGGAAGAGCAGGATCGTGAGGCCGCCGAACCGCATGATGTGCGTCGCGTAGCCGTTCGCCTGCGACTTCTTGGCGACGTACTTGACCGGCCTGGCCTGGTGGGCGCGGCGGGCCAGCGAGATCGCGGCCCACATGTGCAGGACGACCGACGCGACGAGGACGACCTCGAGCAGGGTCAGCACCGTCCGATAGGGCGCGATCGGCTCCAGGAGCGTACGCAGCGCGTGGGCGTACTCGTTGAACGAGTCCTTGCCCAGGAAGATCTTGAGGTTGCCGAGCATGTGGAGGACGAGGAAGATCACCATCACGGCCCCGGTGACGGCCATGACGGCTTTCTTGCCGTTCGACGAGCGCAGGAACCCGCCGGGCCTCCTGCTCGTCGGAGGGTTCTTGCGAGCGGTAACAGGCGCGGTGGCTGCGCCGCGCTCTATCGTGGCAGTCACGTCTTCAAACGCTAGGTATCCAGCAATCATCCGTCCAAGTCATGACGGGTCTGGTTTCGATAGCCACCGGCTATGATGCTTGGTTTGTACGGTCGCCCCACGGAAACGACGCCGCTCGGTGCGAGGAAAATCACATGCAGTTGCAGCAGCTCGCGTACTTCGTGGCGGTCGCGGAGGCCAGGCACTTCACCCAGGCGGCCGAGCGCATGAGGGTCGCGCAGCCGTCGCTCAGCAAGCAGATCAAGGCCCTGGAGGCCGATCTGGGCGCCCCGCTGTTCTCCCGGGCCCGGGGCAACGTCACGCTGACGCCGGCCGGTGAGGCGCTGCTGCCGCTCGCCCGCCGGATCCTCGCCGACGCCGACACCGCCCGGCAGGAGGTGGCCCAGCTCGCCGGGCTCCGCCGGGGCCGGGTGCGGCTCGGCGCCACGCCGTCGCTCTGCGCGGGGCTGATGGCCGACGCGCTGGCCCGCTTCCACCGCGCGTACCCGGGGATCGAGCTGCTGGTGGAGGAGGGCGGCTCGCGTGACCTCGTCAGGGCGCTCGCGCGGGGGCAGCTCGACCTGTCGCTGATCATCATGCCGCTGCAGAGCGACGACCCCTCGCTCGTGACCGAGGAGATCCTGCGGGAGAACCTGGTGGTGGCCGCGCCCTCCCATGAGCGGCCGAAGGGGCCGTACATGGAGATCGAGGCCCTGCGCGGGCGCCAGATGGTGATGTTCAGGCGTGGCTACGACCTTCGGGAGGCCACGCTGGCGGCCTGCCGGCAGGCCGGGTTCGAGCCCAGGTTCGCGGTGCAGGGCGGCGAGATGGACGCCGTGCTGCGGTTCGTGGAGGCGGGGCTGGGCGTGGCCGTGGTGCCCTCGATGGTGCTCGACGGGCGCCCTGGGCTGTCCGGCACGCCGCTCGCGCCGCCGGGGCTCAGCCGTACGATCGCGCTGGCCCAGCGTAAGGACGTCGAGCCGACCAGGGCCGCCCAGGCGTTCAGGGAGACCCTGCTGTCGTTCGTCGTGGAGGCCGGTCACGAGGGCACGCTTCCGCAAGGGGTCGATCTCATCGCAGAATGACTCTGGACAGCCCGACTTCTTAATGAGGCCCCTTGACGGCACATCTCTCGGAAACGCTGACGCTGCTCCTGATCGAGGACAACGACGGCGACGCCTTCCTCGTCGAGGAGCTGCTCAAGCAGGCCCTCGCGCCGCCCAAGGTCTTCTGGGCGCGCAGCCTTCAGGAGGCCAAGGCCAAGCTGACGCCGCAGATCCAGTGCGTCCTGGTCGATCTCTCGTTGCCGGACGCGAGCGGCCTGGAGGCCCTGAAAGAGGTGCTCGCGCTGGCGCCGCACACCGCCGTGCTGGTGCTCACCGGACTTAGAGACTCGCACGTGGGCGTGGCCGCCGTCCAGGCCGGCGCGCAGGACTACCTGGTCAAGAGCGACGTCGACGAGCGGCTGCTGGCCAGGGCGATCCGGTACGCGATGGAACGCAAGCGGGCCGACCTGGCCCACGTCAGCCTGGTGCAGGCGGAGCTGACGGCCAAGGAGAACTCCAGGCTGCAGAACGCCCTGCTCCCCGGCCCTCTGCTGCGTACCGAGGCGATCGAGCACGTCACCCGCTACCTGCCGGGCAGCGGCGGCACGCTGGCCGGCGACTTCTTCGACACCGTGCAGACGCCGGACGGCTCGGTGCACATCGTGGTCGGCGACGTGTGCGGGCACGGGCCCGACGAGGCGGCCCTCGGCGTGGCGCTGCGCATCGCCTGGCGCACGCTGGTCCTCGCCGGCCAGACGGACGACACGCTGCTGCGCACGCTCGACGCCGTGCTGCGGGCCGAGCGGAACAGCCCCGAGATCTTCACCACCCTGTGCATGGCCACGATCAGCCCCGACCTGCGGCACGCCAGGATGCGCGTGGTCGGGCACCCGCCGCCGGTGCTGGTGCGCGACGGCGCCGTCCAGGTGGTCGACGGCACGCCCTCCGGGCCGCCGCTCGGGATCTTCCCGGACGCGGAGTGGTCGGTGATCGACGTGCCGCTGGGCGAGGAGTGGTCCATGATGCTCTACACCGACGGCCTGATCGAGGCCGCGGTGGGTGAGAGCCAGGAGTTGCTCGGCCTGGAGGGCCTGCTGGGTCTCGTACGCGAGCACGGCGCCATCGACCTCGACCGGCTCATCACCCACGTGGGCACCCTGAGCGACGACCTCGCCGTGGTCCTGGTCCGGAGGAGGAGACGATGAGCATCAACCCGCTGCCTCCCGCCAAGGAGCCGATCGGGCTGGGCAGGCTGCCCGTGGCCCGCTGGTTCCTGATCATGGGGCTGGTGGCGGGGATCGTGCTCCTGGCCGCGATCCTGATCGCGATGATGATCGGCGCGCGGGCCCGCGAGATGGCCAGGACGCCCGCCGTCGCGGAGCAGCTCGACGTGCTCAACATGGTGCTGATCGTGCTCTTCGCGGCGATGCTCGCGTTCGGCATCGCGCTGGCCTTCATCCTCCGCTACGCCGTGCTGAAGCCCATCGACCAGCTCGCCGAGCAGGTCCGCACGGTGGCCGCCGGCGACTTCGACCACACCCTGCACGTCGACAGGCCGGCGGAGCTGGCCGAGCTGTCCAGCCACGTCGACTCCATGCGCGCCCGCATCGTGTCGGCCTGGCGGGCGGCCGCCGACCAGGCCGAGGAGCTGCGCAGGTCCAACGGGGAGCTGGAGCAGTTCGCGTACGTGGCCAGCCACGACCTGCAGGAGCCGCTGCGCAAGGTCGCCAGCTTCACGCAGATGCTGGAGCAGCGCTACGGCTCCCAGCTCGACGAGCGGGCCAAGCAGTACATCCAGTACTCGGTCGACGGCGCCAAGCGCATGCAGCTGCTGATCAACGACCTGCTCGACTTCTCCAGGGTCAGCCGGATGACCGGCGGGAAGAGCACGGTCGACACGGGGAAGGCGCTCGACCTGGCGCTGGAGAACCTCTCGGCCGCGATCGAGGACAGCGAGGCCACGGTCACCAGGGACGAGCTGCCCGTGGTCAGGGGCAACCGGGTGCAGCTCACGCAGCTGTTCCAGAACCTGGTCGAGAACGCGATCAAGTTCCGCGCCGGGGCGGCCCCGCGCGTCCACATCGGGGTCACCAGGTCCGGCGGCATGTGGGAGTTCAGCTGTTCCGACAACGGCATCGGGATCGAGCCCAAGTACGCCGACCGCATCTTCCTGATCTTCCAGCGACTTCATGCCCGCGACGTGTATCCAGGTACTGGCATCGGGCTGGCACTTTGCCGCAAGATCGTCGAGTACCACGGCGGACAGCTCTGGCTCGACGGCGAGGCCGAGGGCCAGGGCGCGACGTTCCGCTGGACACTGCCGGCTTCGGGAGACGACGATGAATGAGGGGCGCCCCATCGAGGTGCTTCTGGTGGAGGACGACCAGGGTGACATCCTGCTCACCAAGGAGGCCTTCGACTTCAACAAGGTGCGAAACCGGCTCAACGTGGTCAATGACGGCGAGCAGGCGATGGCGTACCTGCGTAACGAGGACGGCTACACCGACGCGCCGCGGCCCGACCTCATCCTGCTCGACCTCAACCTGCCGCGGATGAGCGGCATGGAGGTGCTGGCCGAGGTCAAGGCCGACGTCGGGTTGCGGACGATACCGGTGGTGATCCTGACGACCTCCGAGGCGGAGGAGGACATCCTGCACAGCTACCGGTTGCACGCCAACGCGTATGTCTCCAAACCGGTGGATTTTGAGCAATTTATCCGGGTTGTCCGGCAGATAGATGATTTTTTCGTGACTGTGGTTAAGTTGCCGGTCCAAGGGCAGCGCCCTGACGGGCGGACGTGACAGGAATCACAGCAAGTCATCGAAATTGTGAGTGACCCCGCTCACAAATTCGCATGCTGTCGTCGTAACGTATCCCCCACCAACGCGCGCCTGAGCGGTCGCTCGCCGCCCGCGCGCCCAGCGAATACGAAAACCACGGACCCCCTGCGCGACGGGTCCGCGGGAGGTGGAGAGGTCCGCGATGACCCAGACTACGCCCGACGCTCCGGTCAGAAGGCAGCGAGCGCAAGTCAAGGTGCGCACGCTGCGCACCGACAGATGGTGGCTTGTTCCGCTGCTGACGTTCCTCGGGCTCAGCTCATTCCTTGTCTACGGCGTGTGGGCGATCATCGACAACAGCTATTTCGTCGATCCCTACATAGCGCCGTTCGCGTCGCCCTGTCTGGCGACGTCATGTCCCGAGGGGGCCCGGCTGTTCGGCCTGGCGCCGTTCGGCGACTGGTACGCACTGCCGCCGGGACTGCTGATCCTCGGCCTGCCGGGCGGTTTCCGGCTTACCTGCTACTACTACCGCAAGTCCTACTATCGCTCGTTCTGGCTCTCGCCTCCGGCGTGCGCCGTCCAGGAGCCGCACGGCAAGTACACCGGCGAGCGGCGCTTCCCGCTGATCCTGCAGAACGTGCACCGCTACTTCTTCTACGCGGCCATCGTGATCGGCCTCATCCTGGCCTACGACGCCGTCCTGGCGCTCGTCCACAAGCCGATCGGCCTGGGCACCTGGATCCTGGTCGTCAACGCCGTCCTGATCAACGCCTACACGCTGTCGTGCCACTCCTGCAGGCACATCACCGCGGGCAGGCTCAACCACTTCTCTCGTCACCCGCTGCGGTACCGGGCCTGGACGTTCGTGTCCAAGCTCAACGCCAAGCACCAACCCCTCGCGTGGGCCTCGATGTTCTCCGTCATGGGCGCCGACCTCTATGTCCGCCTGGTGGCCAAGGGCATCATCGCCTTCCCGTACGCGTAAGGACCAGCTTCAGTGGATAACTCGCTTAACACAGAGCGTCACGAATACGACGTCGTCGTCATCGGCGCGGGCGGCGCCGGCCTGCGGGCCGCGATCGAGGCCCGCCAGCAGGGCAAGAAGACGGCGATCGTGTGCAAGTCGCTGTTCGGCAAGGCGCACACCGTCATGGCCGAGGGCGGCGCGGCCGCCGCGATGGGCAACGTCAACCCGGCCGACAACTGGCAGGTGCACTTCCGCGACACCATGCGCGGCGGCAAGTTCCTCAACAACTGGCGGATGGCCGAGCTGCACGCCAAGGAGGCGCCCGACCGCGTCTGGGAGCTGGAGGCCTGGGGCGCGCTGTTCGACCGCACCAAGGACGGCAAGATCAGCCAGCGCAACTTCGGCGGGCACGAGTACCCGCGGCTCGCACACGTGGGCGACCGTACCGGCCTGGAGCTGATCCGCACCCTGCAGCAGCGCGTCGTCGCCCTCCAGCAGGAGGACTACGAGAAGCACGGCGACTACGAGGCCTACATCAAGGTCTTCGCCGAGTGCACGATCACGCGGCTGCTCAAGGACGGGGAGCGGATCTCGGGCGCGTTCGGCTACTGGCGCGAGTCCGGAAATTTCGTGCTTTTCGATTCGCCCACCGTGGTCCTGGCCACCGGCGGCATCGGCAAGTCGTACGTCGTCACGTCCAACTCCTGGGAGTACACCGGCGACGGCCACGCCCTGGCCCTGCTCGCCGGCGCCAACCTGATCAACATGGAGTTCATCCAGTTCCACCCCACCGGGATGGTCTGGCCGCCCTCCGTGCGCGGCATCCTCGTCACCGAGTCCGTCCGCGGTGACGGCGGCGTGCTGCGCAACTCCGAGGGCAAGCGCTTCATGTTCGACTACATCCCGGACGTCTTCAAGGACAAGTACGCGACCACGGAGGAGGAGGGCGACCGCTGGTACACCGACCAGGCCAACAACCGGCGCCCGCCGGAGCTCCTGCCGCGTGACGAGGTGGCCCGCGCCATCAACGCCGAGGTCAAGGCCGGTCGCGGCTCACCGCAGGGCGGCGTCTTCCTCGACGTCTCGACCCGGCTGCCCGCCGAGGAGATCAAGAAGCGGCTGCCGTCGATGCACCACCAGTTCAAGGAGCTGGCTGACGTCGACATCACCGCCGAGCCCATGCAGGTGGGCCCGACCTGCCACTACATCATGGGCGGCGTCGAGGTGGACGCCGACACCGGCGCGGCGGCCGTGCCCGGGCTCTTCGCCGCGGGCGAGGTGTCCGGCGGCATGCACGGCTCCAACCGGCTGGGCGGCAACTCGCTGTCCGACCTGCTGGTGTTCGGGCGCCGGGCGGGCGCGGGCGCGGCGGCGTACGTGGACTCGCTGGAGGCACGTCCCAAGGTCCTGCCCGAGCTCGTGGAGGAGGCCCGCCAGGAGGCGCTGGCGCCGCTGGGGCGCGACGGCGAGAACCCGTACGAGGTCCACCACGAGCTCCAGCGGACGATGAACGACCTGGTCGGCATCATCCGCAAGGCCGAGGAGGTCTCCGAGGCGCTCCAGGTCGTGGAGAAGCTCAAGGAGCGCGTCCAGGTGGTCGGCGCGGCCGGGTCCCGCATCTACAACCCCGGCTGGCATCTCGCGATCGACCTGCGCAACATGGTGCTGGTCTCGCAGTGCGTGGCGCGCGCCGCGCTGCTGCGCGAGGAGAGCCGCGGCGGGCACACCCGCGACGACTTCCCCGGGATGGACCCGGAATGGCGCCGCAAGCTGCTCGTCTGCTCCACCGAGGACGGCTTCACGGTCAAGGTGGAGGAGAAGCTCCAGCCGAGCATGCGCGACGACCTGATCACCCTGTTCGACCGGGACGAGCTGAAGAAGTACCTCACCGACGAAGAGATGGCCGAGTTCGACGGGATTTCGAAATGAGCTACAAGGCGAAGTTCAAGGTCTGGCGCGGGGAGGGCGGTGAGGGCAAGCTCGAGGACTTCACCGTCGAGGTGAACGAGGGCGAGGTCGTCCTCGACATCATCCACCGGCTGCAGGCCACGCAGGCGCCCGACCTGGCGGTGCGCTGGAACTGCAAGGCGGGCAAGTGCGGCTCGTGCAGCATGGAGATCAACGGCAAGCCGCGGCTGGGCTGCATGACCCGGATGTCCACCTTCGAGGAGGACGAGACCATCACGGTCACGCCGATGCGGACGTTCCCGGTCATCAAGGACCTGGTGACGGACGTGTCGTTCAACTACCAGAAGGCGCGGGAGGTCCCGTCCTTCACGCCGCCGGCCGGCGTCCGGCCCGGCGAGTACCGCATGCAGCAGGTCGATGTCGAGCGGTCCCAGGAGTTCCGCAAGTGCATCGAGTGCTTCATGTGCAACAACGTCTGCCACGTCATCCGCGACCACGAGGAGAACAAGGCCAACTTCTCCGGCCCCCGGTTCCTCATGCGGATCGCCGAGCTGGACATGCACCCGTACGACGTGGCCGACCGTCAGGAGGCCGCGCAGGACCAGCACGGGCTCGGCTACTGCAACATCACCAAGTGCTGCACCGAGGTCTGCCCCGAGCACATCAAGATCACCGACAACGCGCTGATCCCGATGAAGGAGCGCGTGGTGGACCGCAAGTACGACCCGCTGGTGTGGCTCGGCAACAAGATCTTCAAGCGCGCCAAGTAGGCACGCACGAATGAGGGGGGCTGGATCTCCAGCCCCCCTCATTTCCTTGCCCGGCTACTTCTTGCGGCCCCAGCGCCTGCGCTTGGGGTCCGGCATCTCCTTGGTCTGCTCCGGCTGCCCGGCCTCCGGCGGCAGCGGCTGGACGACGGTCGCCTCCGCGTCGGGCGCCAGGTAGGGCGGCGGGTCGTACGCCTGCTGCTCCTGGTTGCGGACCGGCGGGTCGAACAGGGACTGGCCACCGCCCTGCCACGGCTCCGAGTCGCCGGACTCGGCCGCCGAGACCGGGCCGAGCGGGCGCTCCTGGCCGGGAACCTCGTAAGGGTCGGCGCCGCCCGGCGGGATGTCCGCCGGCGGCGGGTCCGCCGGGACCAGCGGCTCGAACGGGTCGCGGAACTCCTTGGGCTTGGGCGGCTCGTGGTTGAAGGAGTCGAACTCGTCCGGGTGCAGCACCACCGGCTCCGCCGGCGGCGGCGGGGGCTCCTGCGCGTAGCCCTGGGGCGGGTACGGGTGCTCCTCGTAGCCGGGGACCGGGCCGCTCGGATACGTCTGCACGGGGACGAAGCTGATGATCGGCGCGTACGCCGTGCCGCCCGGGTAGCCGGGCGCGGGGAAGCCCGCCGTCGTGTAGTAACCGGGCCCCGCCGGGTAGCCGCCGCCCGGAGGAGGCGGAGGCATGTCCGGCCGGCCCATCTGCGGCCCGGCCTTGCGCACGGCCGCCGCGTGGGCCATCCGGCGCAGGCGTCCCTCGAAGATCAGGACGGCGAAGAGCGCGAGCAGGACCAGCACCAGCGCCGGGATGCTGAGCTTCTGCGTCAGCGACTTCTGGTCGAACTCCGGCGCCGCGTTACGCAGCTCCAGCGGCACCTCCTCGGAGGAGGCGGCCTGCGTGTCGCTCGGCTGCGCCGACGGCGCGGTGACCGGCTCGGAGGACGCGACCTCCGGGATGTCGATGGACGGCTCGGAGGTGGTCTGCGACGGGGTCGGGACCGTCTCTACCGTCTGGGTGGGCAGCGGCTGGGGGTTCAGGTTCTGCGGCGGCGGGGCGCTGGTGGTCGCCGGAGCCGCCGTGGTCTTGGTCGGCTTGGGGGTCTTGCTCGCCTTCGTCGGAGTGGAGGTGACGGTCTTGGTGATCGTCGTCTCGGGCTCCTCGGGCTCCGGCGTGCCCGCCGTCTCGGTGACCGTCACGGTGGTCTCCGGCGTGGTGTCGCACACCTCGCCGATGTCACAGGGCTCGACCGGCTGGTACGCCGACACGGACGCGCTCGCGCTCTGTACGATGAACGGCGTCGCCCCGACGCCGGCCAGACCCAGCGCCAGGACGACAGCGGACGCGGCCGTCGCTCGCGTGCGTGCCACCGGTGCCCTCCGCGTATCCCGTAACCTTGGTCAAGGGAATACTAGTCGGGTCAAAGTAACAGTAAAGCCCGAATTAACCTACGTTTTGCTTCTTCGGCGTCTTTGCACCGTGCCAATCACCCACAGGGCTCCCAGCAGCACTCCGATGCCTCCGGCGACCACCGGCAGCCCCTTCGGGCCGTCCAGCGGGCTCGCCCATGCGACAGGGCGAGTGTGCTTCCGCGTCGCGGCCACGTTCCACGGCAGCGGCACCACGCCTTCGGCGCCGCGCGTGGGCTGCCCGGCCGCTCCCGGAGCGGCTTGCGGGGCCGCCATGCCGGGCAGGAGGGGCGCGTCGACCAGCGGGGGCGACGCGCCGGGCATGGCCAGTGAGGGCGGGGCGCCGGGCACCGGCTGCGGCACCGCCTCCGGCAGCCGCGGCGCCTGCGGCAGGCCCTCGGGCAGCCGCGTCAGCCCCTGAGGCAGCTGTGGAGCAGCCTGCGGTGGCCGCTGCAGGCCCTGCGGCGGCTGCGGAACGGCCTGGGGCAGCTGCGGCGCGGCCTGAGGCGGCCGCTGCAGACCCTGAGGCAGTTGCAGGCCCTGCGGTAGCTGCGGCATGGCCTGAGGTGCCCGCTGCAGGCCCTGGGGCGGCTGCGGGACGGCCTGAGCCAGCCCGGGCGCCTGCGGGGCGCCTTGGGGGCCTTGGGGCAGCCCGGCCAGGCCCGGCCCGCCCTGGGGCCACTGCGGCAGCATCTTGAACTGCCTGGGCGCGCCGAGACCGCCGCCCTTCAACCGGCGCGTGGTCCCTCCGACCGCCGCACGCCGCGGCGCGGCCGCTTCAGCGGGCCACTGGCCCTCCAGCAGCACGCCGGCCCCGGCCAGCAACCTGCGTTTGGCATGCGCCCCGGCGACCTCCGCCTCCTCCGTGCCGGCCTGCACCTTCGCCCAGGCCCGTGCGGGCGGGGCAGGCTGCTGCAGTTGAGCGAGGAGCCGCTCCTTCGCCGCGGCGTACTCCCGGCTGGGCACGCCGGACGGCATGCCGGAAGCGGCGGGCCGGGGCTCCGCCGGGCCCACGCGGACTGCCGGGCCGCTGAAGCCCGCGTCCTCGTCCATGACGCGCGTGGCGGCGGTCTTGGTCTTGGTCGTCTGCGGGCCGCCCGTGTCGGCCCGCATCCCGGCCACCGCGGCGAGCACCACCTGCTTCGCCCCCGACGGCGTGGTGAGCGTCACGTCCACTTCCCGCTCACCGGCGAGGTCGCCCAGCTCGCACACCCGCGTCCCGGGCGGGACCGCGCTCGGCAGCACCGAGCCGCCCGTGACGCTCAGCGCCCGGGCCGCCAGGTCCCGCGCGGCCCGCACCCCGCCCCTGGCCGCCCCCAGGCCGGGCTCCGCGGCGGGCGCGGAAGGCGTGCCCGGAGCCGCCGTGGCGCAGGACACCTGCGTCAGCGCCGACGCCGGGCTGGCCGCGATCGCCACCTTGACGCCGTCGGCCATCCCGTTGAGCCGCACCCGGAACCGCTGGACGTCGCCCGTCCTGATCCACATTCCGGGCGTGCTCACCCGCTCCAGCACCAGCGACACCCGGGAGGCCGCCAAAGGCACGGAGGGCACAGCCGCCAGGATCAGAGCGCCCGCAATGATCCAGCCACGCCGCATCACTCCCAACTCCCCCGTTGCGACAGATGTCACTCTTGGTAGTCATTCTGTCACACAGAGGAAGCAACTAATCCCGCGAAAGGAGCAGATTCTCCACAGTCTTCATCACGGGCAGATCCGCCCCGAGCCACTCGACCGAGAAATACTCGCCGGGCCCCAGCCACCGCAGCGCCAGGTGCTCCCGAGCCTCCGGGACCCCCGAGGCCAGCGAGCACAGCCACACGCGCAGCACGTACCCCTCGGAAAGCGACCAGTCCCCGCCCACCTGCTCACCCACCGTGACCTCCACGCCGAGCTCCTCGCGGCACTCGCGGACGAGCGCCGCCGTCTCGCTCTCGCCGGGATCCACCTTCCCGCCAGGGAACTCCCAGCCACCCGCGAGCGCCGGAGGCTCGGCGCGCTGGGCGGCCAGCACCCGAGCGCCCGGCGCGACGATCACCGCGGCCACCACGACCGTGTCGAAATCATTCACAGCGTAGGATTCTGCAGCTTCTTCAGCTGCTCGAGAACGTCGGGGTTCTGGAGGGGGCGGGTGAAACCGATGCGGTTGTCCCGCGCTTGATAGCTGGTGACCTTGATCGGCCCGCACAGCCGGCACCGGGCCTCCAGCATCTTGCCCTTCGACACGACGAGCCCGACGTGACCGGGGTTGTCGGCGGACGTGCCCGGACCGGCGTTGAAGAACACCAGGTCACCGGGCTGTTCCTGGCCCTCTAAAACCTTCACGCCGAACGGCCACTGCCCGAACGTCGTACGCGGGATCGTCAGCCCCGCCTCCCGATAAGCCGCGAAGATGACGCCCGAGCAGTCGAACGCGTCGGGCCCCGTCCCGCCCCACAGATAGGGCTTGCCGCGCTGCGCCAGCGCGTATTCCAAAATCTTGGCCACGATGTCGCTCGGCGCGGCCTCCACCAGCGAGTCGTCGCATTCCTCCGAAGCCTGCGGCGGCACCTTGACGTCGCCCGACTTGGCGTACTTCCTGGCGATCGCCTCGACCTGGTCCACGTACCACCAGGCCCGGTTGTAGACGAACAGCGCCTGCCGCACGTTCTCCGGGGCGCCGTTGCGCTTGAGCATCCGCGCGGCGCCGAGGATCGCGTCGGCCGGGTTGTAGATGTCGCCCACCCCGTCGCCGTCGCCGTCGGAGGCGTACCCGGTGAACTTCGACGACATCGCCACCCTGGCCTTGCCGCCCCACGTGGAGATCAGGAACTGCATCGGCCCGGCCGCGCCCGCGTAGTTGGTGCCGCTCTTGACGCCCGGCAGGTTGGAGCGGCCGTGGTCGGTCTCGCGCTTGCCCACGGCGGCCAGGATGTTCCACTGGACGCCGATCTTCTTGCCGTACTTCTTGTAGAACTCCAGGTATTCGGCGGGGATGTCCGACGCCGCCGAGTCGGACACCTCCTCCACCTGCGTCTTGTCGTTGCAGTCGGGCGAGGTGCCGCCCTCGCTGAGGAACGACGGCAACGAGATCAGCAGCATCGGCGACACGATGACCGCCACCAGGAGCAGCACGCCGGCGGCGCCGATCAGCAGCGCCAGCCGGGTACGTGAGAGCTTCACCCCGAGGTGTCCCCCTCCTGGCCCTCAGCGGCAGGCCGGATGTCGAAGATCCGCCAGTCGGCTCCCGACTGGGTCACCGTGACCGCGTACTCCTCCTGGGCCGTCTGGTTACCGCTCTTGGCGGTGACCTGCCTGGCCGAGGCGACCACGAAGATGATGGAGTTCTTCTCGATCTGCCTGATCTCCTTCAGCCTGGCCGTGGCCTTGGAGACGATCTGGTCGTTGCGGTTCTGCTCGACGGTGCCCGCCGAGGTCATGGTCCTGGTCAGCTCGTTGCCGAGCTCGGCCGTGGTGTACGCCTTGACGCGGGTCGCGTACGCCGCCGGGTCCTCGTCGTACCTGAAGGTGCCGTACTCGGCGGTGAACCGCTCGGCCAGGTCCGCCGTCGCGGCCAGTTGCTCCTTCTTCATCGGCAGGAACGAGTAGATGTCGAACGGCGCGGCGCTCGCGGTCGCCAGCGGCGTGCTCGACGGAGCCGGCGCGCTGGCGACCCTGGCCGGCTCCTGGCCGGGACCGGCCTGCTCCTGCTGGTCGGGCCACATGGTCAGGTAGATGCCGACCGCGGCGATGACCACGACGACTGCGGCGAAGGCCAGCCCCCGCCTGTCACCTCGCTGCGCCATGCTTCAGTCCTTGTCCGGGCTGCTCGGCTTGAGCCAGAACGGCACGTCCGTGCTGTCTCCTCCGGAGCCGCCGTTGCGGCTGCTGCGCAGCCAGAGGGGCGGGGCCTCGGAGGTGCGGGACGAGGGCTCGTCCGAGCCGAAGATCCGGGGGCCGGACGAGCCGCCGGACGGCCTGGTGCCGCCGCCCGACCGGGCGGTGCCGTTGGTCCTCGAACCGCCGCCGAACAGGCCGCCACCCGAACCGCCGCCCGAGCCGCCACCCGAACCGGCCCGCGACCCGCCGCCCGAGCCACCGGAGCCGCCGCCGAACAGCCCGCCGCCGCTCCCGCGCGAGCGCGTGCCGCCCGAGCCGCCCGAGCCGCCGAACCGCGAGCCGCGCGACCCGCCGGACGAACCGCGCGAACCCGACGAACCGCCGCGGGACGCCCAGCCGCCGCCGGACCGGCCGCCGAACCAGCCCCCCGCCGAGCCGCCGCCGGAACCACCCGAGCCACCCGAGCCACCGGAGCCGCCGGAGGCCGTGCCACCGGCCGCGCCGGCCACCCGGGGGCCGCCCGCCGCGGGACCGCGCGTGCGGGTGGGCGCGCCCAGGTTGAGCGGCGGCGCCGTGCCCCTGCGCGGCTCCATCGGAGCCCTGCCGGCCGCCTTGCCGCCCTGCTGGTCGGTGTCCAGCGGCGCGGCCGTGGCCGGTACGCGGGTGCCCGAGGGAACGCCCTCGCCCTCCTCGGCGCGTACCCGGACCTGCCCTGCGGCGCCCGCCGCCGTGGCCGCGGCGCCCGCCGGGTTGGCCGCGCCGGCCGCCCTGATGATCGGCTCGGCCTTGCGCAGCCCCCAGCGGCCGATCCTGGCCGAGGCGACCGGCGGCAGCGCGCCCGCGGACCGCTCGAGGACCGACGAGCTCGCCGCCTCGCCCAGCATGCGGGTGGTGACCGTGTGGCCGTTCATGGAGGCGAACAGGTGCTGGAACGGCCTGCGGTAGAAGAACACCGCGATCGTCAGCAGGGCCATGAACAGCACCTGCAGGCCCCATGGCATGGCCGTGGAGATGATCAGCGCGTACCCGTAGACGAGGACGCTGAGCACCAGCGTGAGCACGGCCTGCCTGAGCAGCGTGCCGACGAGCATCTCCACCCAGCGCATGGCGACGATCCGGCCGCTGCCCGGATGGACGCCGATCAGCAGGAACACCGGCCCGAGGATCAGCAGCAGCAGGAAGCCCACCTTCAGCACCAGCAGCGAGACCGCCACCAGGAAGATGAGCAGCCCGGCCACGATCGCCGCGATGAACGCGCCGACCGCCACGCCGAGCCGGTTGGACCAGTCACGGCCGGAGAAGACGGTGTAGACGGGGTCGTTCTTGAGCTTGTCGGCCAGCGAGGCGTACTCCGACTGGCGGGCGCCCACGTCGGGCGCCGGCTGGCCGGCCACGGCCCGCGGGACCGACTGCATCTCCAGCACCTTGCGGCCCCAGTCGCGCACGATCGGCTGCTGCGGGTCGGCGGTGCCGAACAGGCCCACCAGCCACGGCTTGCAGACCAGCGTGGACCACAGCGCGTCGGCGTTCTGGTCGACGCCCGGCGTGCCGGTCTGGGCGTAGCCGCCGGCCTGGACCTTCGCGTCGGTGCCGCCGGGCGGCGGCAGGCAGGAGGCGCCACCCGCGCCCGGCAGGCCGGAGAAGGCCGAGTTGACGACCTCGCCGGTCTTGTCGGTCACGACCTTGCCCAGCCCGGTGAAGTCGCCGGGACGGCTGAGGAACCAGACCGCCACGGTGACCGCGAGCACCATCCAGATCACGCCCTCGGCGGTCGTGGTGGCGCGCTTGCGGATCAGCCCGTACCAGGCCAGCCAGATGGCGCCGAGGATGACGATCGGCTGGAGGAAGGGCCAGTACATGGCCTTGGCGAGGTTGCTGACGATGTCGTCGACCACGTCCTTGATCGCCTGGAGCGGTCCCTCCGTCGCCGCCGCCTGGTACGTGGTGATCGTCAGCCGGTCGATGGCCTTGGCCGCGGTGAAGATGCCGTTGGCCCACATGTTGCCGAGCACGGCGACGTAGTCGGAGCAGCCCAGGTCGTGGGTGTGCCAGAACTGGCCGCTCATGCCGAACTGGGCATAGTTGGTGGTCGGCGTCTGCGGCCCGCCCTCGGGCGCCGGCGCCTGGATCAGGCCGTCGGTGCCGCCGCCGACCATCTCCGGGTTGAGCGGGCCCGACAGGTCACAGGGCGCCGCGGCGGCCGGGGCCGACAGCCCGCCCACCACGATCGGCACCACGAGAATGCTCGTGACGAGCGCGAGCGCCAGTGCGAGCCGTCGAGACAGCCGGATCTTCATGACCGTACCTCCTGCGCCCTGCCCACGCCCCCCTGAAGATCATCATGCCCGCTGCCGTCGGGTTTGTCGTGCGTCGGGTTCGTGTCGAGCCAACGGAGAAGTTCCTCGGAGATCAGGTCTACTCCGATCCGCCCCGCCCTGCCATCCAGATCGCGGAAAATGCATTCCCCGTTGCCGAGCGAGCGCAGCACGGCCTTGTGCTCCTCCGACGGCTCCACCCCGAGCAGCGACATGACGTGGTCCACCTCCACCCGTTCGGTGGACCTGAACGCGAAGACGGACGACAGGCAGTTGGTCACCTGCTCGTTGAGCAGGTCGCCCGCGTTCTGCGAGACCAGCACGAGAGCGGTGTTGCGGGAACGGCCCATCCGGCTGACCTCGGGCACCAGCTTGGCGCCCTCGGGCGTGGAGGTGATCGCCCACGCCTCGTCCAGGAAGATCGCCTTGGGGGCGCGCCGGTCGAGGCCGTTCATCAGCCTGCGCGCGAACTGGGAGACCAGGTAGAGCAGCGCCACCGACAGCCGCTGCTCGTAGGAGTAGTCGTCCCTGGTCGTGGCCACGTCGGGGAGCGTCAGCCCGCCCAGCGTGAACACGGTCGTCCACCCCTGGCTGTCGATCTGGTCGCCGCCGGAGGGGTCGAAGCAGAGCCTGGCCAGGTGCATCTCCGACATCGAGCGCAGCACCGCGCCCAGGTTCTTCGAGGCGGGGTCGTCGGCCTGCTCCAGGAAGTCGACGACCTTGCCCAGCGACGGGTCGGGCGCGTTGGAGACCGCGGCCACCGCCTGGATCATCGCCGACTCGCGCTCCTCCGACATCCGCGGCAGCAGCAGCCGCAGCGTCTCGGTGGCCATGGTCTTCTTCGCCGCGATGTCGTCGCCGAACGAGAACGGGTCGAGCAGCCCCGGCGCCGCCGACCCCAGCGGGATGATGCGGGCCTTGCGGCCCCGCTTCTCCAGCAGCCGCACCAGCGACTCGGCGTCGCCCTTCGGGTCGATCACCGCGACCGTCACGCCCCTGAGCGCCATCTGGTAGATCATCAGCAGCGCGAGCGTGGTCTTGCCGCCGCCGGGCTCGCCGGTGATCGCGATGGCGGTCGGCCGGTTGCGGGTGGCCGCCACCAGCGGGTCGAAGTGCACGATGCTGCGGGCCCTGCCGACGGTCTCGCCGATGTACGGGCCGAGCCAGCCCTCGGTGCCGTCGCCCGGCCGGTCGCCGAGGTCGACGGTGGCGGTGGCCATGCCGCCCGCGATGGTACGCAGGGGCTGCCGCTGCGCGTAGGCGTTGACGCGTACCCTCTCGCCCGGCAGCGTCTCGCGGAACAGCGAGAACTGGTCGCCCGTCGAGTTGACCACGTCGATGCCCATGTCGCGGTAGTGCTCGACGACCGCCTCCACGCGCTGCACGCAGATGTCCTCGGTGGGGGCCGACACGATCAGGCGGTGCCAGCCGTACACGAAGGGCAGCCGTTCCTTCGTGATGCCGTGCTCCAGCATGCGGGCCGCGTCGATCTGCTCGGCCAGCGCCAGCGGCGCCTCGGCGCCGGCCTCGCGGATGTGGTGGTCCATGTCGCGGGCGTGCGCGAGCTTGCGCGCGACGTCCTTGGACGCCTTGACCGGCGGGATCAGCCGCATCCGCGACGAGATCTCCACGGGGAAGGCGAGCTGGTCCGCGAAGTGCATCCACGGCTCGCCGTCCGGGAACGGCATGAGGTCGGGGAACCGCGCGAACGACAGGTAGGCCACGTACGAGTCGCCCTGCGGCTGCACGATGCGCAGCAGCGACCTGCCGTTGTGGATCTCCCCCTCGACCAGCGACTCGATCTCGCCCTTGCCCCAGCGCCGCTTCGGGCTGGCCGACGGCGGCGGGTCGCCGAGCGCGCCCGCGGCCGCGTGCTGGAACAACCACGCCACCTCGACGGAGGTGGCGTGCCTGGCGTAGAGGGCGCTCGACGTGAGCGCCCTGCCGAGGCGTTCGGCCTGCTCGGTCCAGCGCCCGATCTCGCTGTCGGGGACGTGGTCGTCCTCCATGCCGAGCGCCTTCTCGGTCTTCTGGTAGAAGCCGAAGAGCTGGGACAGCACGCCGGCGCCGAGCTGCTTGCCGCGCGGGCCGAGCCGCACGCCGAGGTAGACCTCCTTGGACCAGAAGTCCTTCGCCCAGACGTGCCGGTACATCTCCTCCAGGTAGTCGCGCCAGCCGGGCCCCTCGTCGGAGGTGGCGTTGAGCGCCATGGCCCACTCGGCGGCGGGGTACGTGCGGTGCGCGACCCTCAGGTGCACCTCGGCGTCGGGCATCCTGATCGCGGCCAGCGCGATCGTGATGTTGGTGGCCAGCGCCTCCCGTTCGTCGGGCGTGACGAACTCATAGCTGACCGTCGGAAGGCGGAAGTACGCCCATGCGTCGGTGTCCGTGAGCAGGATGCGGTCGTCGAAGTACCGGACCGCCAGGCGCTGGTGCGCTCGTGCCGCCCTGCTCATGCCGCCCCCTCGGCGCATGAACGGGCCAGACCTGCTCGCTTGTTCACTTATCGCTCACCGATTCTCGTGCCCGGGGGGTCACTCGCCAACTCCTCTTCGCTCGGTCGGACGGTCTGTGCCTGTGCCGCGAAGCCCGCGATCACGACGCCGGCGAGGGCGAGATAGGCCCGTTTGCCGGCCGCGCGCAACTGCCCCGGGTCGACGACCTCCGCGCCCTCGGGCGCCAGACCGTCCTCCCAGGGGACCCTGACGATGGCCCGGCACCTGCCCCTGGCCACCGACTCCGCCTGCTCGACGTCGGCCATCGAACGCCTGCTCACGCCGTTGACCACCATGACCGCACGCCTGCGCAGCTCCGCGCAGCCGTGCCCGTCGAGCCACTCGTACGTCATGGCCACCGCCTCCGACGCCTCCTCGCTCGCGGGCACCACCAGGACGAGCTGGTCCGCGTACGGCAGCAGCCTGGCCGCCAGCGCGGCGGCCGGGTCGATGACGGCGAGCTTGTAGTGGCGGTCCAGCAGGCGCATGGACTCGCCCAACCGATGGTCGGAGAAGAACGACCGGTCCGCCAGCCGCTGCTCGGCGCCCGCGTCGCTGTCCGCGCTGATCACCTCGAGCCCCGAGGCGGTCCTCGTGGTGTACCCACGCATGGTGAGGTACCCGCTGACGCGGTCGAGCCCGGACAGCAGCGAGGTGAGAGTCTCGGGCGTCTCCGGCTGGATCTTGCTCGTCAGGGTGCCGCCGCCGGTGTTGGCGTCGACGGCCACGACCCTGTCGTCGCGGTAGTGGGCGAAGGTGTGGCCCAGCATGAGCGCCGTCGTACTCTGACCGGCGCCGCCGGTGCAGCCCAGGACCACGATCCTGCGGCTGCCGCCGAACACGCCCCTGGCCCTGGCCTCGTCGATCTCGGACCCGTCGGTCCGGACCCCGCCTCCGCCGACGACCACCTGCGCGATCCTCCGCCACCCGCCGGAGTCCCGCCCCACCACGGACTCGACCCGCCGCACCCGGCCTTCACCTGGGCGGGGGACGGGCACAGGGGCAACGAACTCACCCCCACGCTCACGCGCCGCCGCGCCCCGGGAATCACCAGCATTCGCCGCCGCACCCCGACCGTCACCGGCACCCGCCACACTCTGGCCCTCACCGACGCTCGCCGCGCCCCGGGAGTCACCTGCACTCGCCGCCGCCACGCGCCGATCGCCGGCCGCGGGATCACGCGCGTCGGGCACACCCGCTCCCCGGTCGCCGCGCGTGCCGGGGAGGGATCCACTCCGGTCGCCGCGCGTGCCGGGCGCTGCCGGACCTCGGTCACCACGCGTGCCAGGCACGGCCGCGCCGGGCGCATCGCCCTTCGCCACAAGTCGCCGCACCGTGGACCGCTCGGGCGGTTCAGCCGCGGACCGCTCAGGGCGTTCAGCCGTGGACTGCCCGGGGCGTTCAGCCGTGGGCCGCTCGGGCCGTTCAGCCGCGGACTGCCCGGGGCGTTCAACCGTGGGCCGCTCGCGTTCATCGGCCGCACCGGGCTCCTGCGCGTCGGCACTGCCGGGCACTTCGGCGACCTCAGCGGCCGACTGCGGCGTATCGCCCTCCGGGGCCGCACCCGGCGCATCCCCGCCATCGCGCATCTCGGGGGCGTCGCCGACCGCAGCGGCCCCAGCCGTCTCCGGCGCGTCGCTCTTCCGCCCGTCGCCAGCCGTCTTCGGCGCGTCGTTCTTCGGCTTGTCGCCAACTGTCTCCGGCGTCTCGCTCTTCGGCCCGTCGCCAGCCGTCTCCGACGTGTCGCTCTTCGACCCGTCGCCAGCCGTCTCCGACGTGTCGCTCTTCGGCCCGTCGTCGACCGTCTCCGACGCGTCGCCCTTCGGCCCGTCGTCCGTCGCACCCGGCGCGTTCATGCCACCGCGCGCATCCGTGACCTCTGCCACCGGCTGCGAGAGGCCGACGTCCTGGGCGTCACCGACCGCGCCCGGCAGGTCGCCTGATGCGTCGGGCACGCCAACCGTCGTGCTCGGCGCCGTGTCCTGCTGAGGCGGGGCGGTGGGGGTGGTGTCGAGGGACTCTGTGGCGGGCCTGGTGGCGGCGGGGCGGGGCAGGGGCTTGGCGTCGGGGTTGAGCGGCGGCCAGACGCGCTGCGTGCCGGACAACACCAGCGACGGGCCGAGCCGCGGCGGCTGCCCCTTCCGGTGCTGGTCCCGCGCGACCTCGTCCTCGCGCCGTCCCCCGCCCAGTTGCCCGCGCCGTTCCTCGGGCCGTTCCCCGTCCAGGTCCTCGCGCCGTTCCCCCCGTAGCTCCCCGAGCCGTTCCTCTTCCCGATCCTGGTCCCGCCGCTCGCCCTCCGAGGGGACCGAAGATGCGGCGGGGGCGTCGGCGCTCGCCGCGAGCCGGCGCAGCCGCCGCAGCGCCTCGGTGTCGATGGGCTTGCCGGCGGCGGGCCTGTGGGTCTCGGTCTCCCTGACCGACCCGACCGCCCCGGCCGTCTCGCGGTCGGCCCGCGTGTCGTCGGGCGATCCGGAGCCGAACCTCTGTACGTCCCCATCCCTGCCCGCGGCCTCTTGACCCCGGACCTCGGCCGCGGCTTCGCGGCCCCGCGTCTCGGCAGCGGGCTCCTGGGCCCCGACGTCGGCCAGAGCGGCGGCGGCCTCTCCCCGCCCTGTGCGTTCACGGGCGGCGGCTTCTCTCGCGTCCCCGCGGTCCCAAGCCGCGGCTTCCCTCGCGTCCCCGCGATCCCAAGCCGCGACATCCCTCGCATCCCCGCGATCCCAAGCCGCCACATCCCGCGCGTCCACGGACTCCCGGGTGGGAAGCTCGGAGCTGTCGTGGTTGCCGGGTGGCAGGGCGTCCTGGCGGCGTCCAGGGCCGCCTGGAAGGGCCTCCTCGCGCCGCAACGCACCCACCCCGCCCCTCGGGGCCGAAGGCGGGGCCGTCTCGCGTACCCGGGCCTTGAGGGCGGGCGCGGTGCCGCGGCGGGTGCCCCAGCGGCCGGTGGTCGGCTCCGCCACGGGAGCCTGGGAAGCGGCGGCGGCAGCGGCTGCGACGGCCGGGCGGACCTGGCGCGGGCCGGCGATCCGCTGGCCCTCGCGCCGCCGCTGCGGCTGGCGGGCCTTGCGGGGCGCCTTCGACTTGGCCCGCGCGGGAGTGGTGCGCCAGACGCGGGCGGAGAACGTGACCGTCTCGGGCTCCGACATGGGCGCGAGGCGGTACCACGCCTTCGGCTGGCCCAGGTAGCGGAGCTGGGACTCCAGGAGCTCGGTGAGCCGCTTGCCCTCGATGACGGGGCGGGTGGACAGCCACGTCACGATCCCGGGTGGTACGAGGTACAGCACGTGCCACGGCATCTCCACCGGCACGCCCACCAGGACCAGCAGGAGCGACCACGGAACGAACACCCCGACGAAAACGCCGATCCAGACGATCGGCAGCGGCATCGGCAGCCGTAGGTCGTACAGCTTGTAGAGCCGCTTCTCGATCCGCCAGATGTTCGTATACGTGGGCAGGTCCACGCCGGTCCTCCTCTCCACCCGCTCGTACATGACCGCCGCGGAGCGGTCTCAACCCTTTACTTGATGCCCAGAGCGCCCGCGATCGCCTTCGCCGTCACCTCGATGATGTTGGGAACGTAGAAGATCACGCCGATGGCCACGGCCAGTATCAGGAACTGCACGAAACGTGTGATCTCACGGGTGAAGAGGAAGAAGAGGGCGACCACCGAGACGACGACGAGGAACAGCGGGGCGAAGAACCCGCGCAGGAAGTTGGCGAGGCCCCCGGTGTCGGGGCCGGTCGCCGGGGGTGTCGGCGTCAGTTCGATCAGGTGGAGCAGTACGGTCTTCAAGGTCACTTCTTGTCCTCCCGGGGGGTACCGATGAGCGGCGTGGCCGTGCCTCTATCCAACGACCCGGCCGGCGCCGCGAATGTCGGCGACGAACCACTTGTCGCCCTGCTTCTCGACGGTCAGCCGGTAGGCCATCTCCAGCGTGCCGCCCACGGCCGCGGGATCGGTGGCGTCGGGGGTGGCGGGCGTCTCGCTGTTCGGCACGACCCACACCACGACCGCCTGGATCTCTCGGGTGGCACCCCCCACAGGCACCACGACCTTCTTCAGCTCCCTGAACGTGAACGTGCCGCCGAAGCTCGGCAGGGTCCGGCCCGCGGCGACGTAACGCTGCAGCCCGGCCGCGTCGCCGGAGGCGTAGTCGGTGAAGAAACCCTTCAGTTGCTCTTTGAGCTCGCTCGCGGTGGCCTCGTCGGTCTCCGGCGCGGCGACCTGCGGCACGTCGGCCGGGCCCGGGGCGGGCAGCACCGCGGGGCGGCCGACCACGGCGAACCTGCCGCCCGCCTCGTCGCCCGAGTAGTAGAGCGGGACCGACAGCATCAACCTGCGCGGCCCTGACTGGAAGGCCACGCTGACCAGGGCGTTGTGGGCGTCGCTCGCCTCGATGTCGTACGGCTGGATGGCGACGGCCGCGAACTTGCCGTAGCCGTCCCAGCCCATCTGCGGGTCCATGCCCTCGGCCAGGAAAGCGCCCAGCTTACGCGACCTGCTCGCGGCGTCGTCCGGGCTGAAATTGAGATAGACCCCGGCGAACTGGGCGGCGAAAGCCATGCCCCGGTCGGCCGGAAAACCATGGTGAGCAGGCGCGACGCTATTGGGCGCCGCACTCGTTTGTTGGGTAAATCGCTCAAATGGGGCACGCACCCCATTCACCACGACAACCACGATAACTGCCCAGAGAATGACACGGCCGGTCCATACCAGCCACCGCCCGCCGCCGCCCGACCAGCCGCCGCGCCGCGGCCTGCGAGGCGGCGGCGCGTCGAAGTCAGCCGTGTCAAGGCGCGCGGAAAGCTCGGGCTCGCCAGCGATCCGAGGATCGTGCTGGACGGTAGACCTACGAGCCATCACGCCTCCGCTCGCGCCGATCCCCCCGGCTGGCGCGGTGTCGTCCGTTGCCGATCCCCATCATCCGCGGTGAAGTAGTCACCCTATCCGGTCTCCGCCATTGTTCCAGGAAAGCCACGCCCATGCTGCGGCATGACCGTCCTGACGGCAAACCGGGCCGGAGGGCAGGCCTCATTGCCGATTCCTGAGACTTCCCGGTTGAAACAGCTTTTGACCAGCCCAGATACCTAAATTGGCATAGCGCGAGAGCCACGGATTCCTGTCCTGACGGGCATGGACTCTCGCCACCTGCGGATTCGGTATGGATCGCGGAGCGGAGGCAGGGCCGTCAGGCGGGCTCCGGGTCCTGGGACGGGCGCGGCTGACGCCGGCTGTGCAGGTCCACGACCGTCGGCTGGGCCGCCCGGTCCAGGGACACCACCGTCGGCTGCACCGCCCGCTCCAGGGAGCCGCGCAGGTCCGCCAGCATCTCGGCGGCGTCCCGCTCGCGCATGCGCGTCGCCATCTCGTTGCGCTCGTCGACCTTCCTGCGGAGGTACGCCTCGCGGTTGACCCGCAGGCCGTACATGAGCTCGACCCTGATCAGGGCGAGCTCCTCCTCGAGGCTGATGCCCGCGAGAGTGGGCGCAGGACGTCGTTTGCGGATGATGCGGCGGATCATTGAGGGCCTCCCGAGTCAGCGTGAACGCCGTGACGATTCGACGCGCGGGGGCCCAAAGTGGTTGACGCCTCAGTTATCCCGGCATCAGACGTCCTACCGATTCCCGGGATCAGACGTCTGAGGGGGCATCGCCGCCGTCACCGTGGGTAACTTACCGTAACGAACGGCGGCTTTCCGTGATTTCCCGCGGGACACCCCGGCCCGGGCCGCGCTCAGACGTTGAAGCGGAACTCCACCACGTCGCCGTCGCGCATGACGTAGTCCTTGCCCTCGACGCGGGCCTTGCCCGCCGCGCGGGCGTTGGCGATGGAGCCGACCTCGACCAGGTCGTCGAAGGAGACCACCTCGGCCTTGATGAAGCCGCGCTGGAAGTCGGTGTGGATCACGCCGGCCGCCTCGGGCGCGGTGGCGCCCTTGGGGATCGTCCAGGCCCTGGTCTCCTTCGGCCCGGCCGTGAGGTACGTCTGCAGGCCGAGCGTGTCGAAGCCGACCCTGGCGAGCTGCCGCAGCCCCGACTCCTCCTGGCCGACCGACTGCAGGAGCTCCAGCGCCTCCTCCTCGTCGAGCTCGACCAGCTCCGACTCGATCTTGGCGTCCATGAAGACCGCCTCGGCGGGCGCGACCAGCGTCGCCAGTTGCTCCCGGAGCGCGGAGTCGCCCAGCTCGTCGGCGTCGAGGTTGAACACGTACAGGAACGGCTTGGCCGTCAGCAGGTGGAGGTCGCGCAGCTCCTCGCGGTCGAGGCCGCTCTCGAAGATGGTCTTGCCGGTCTCCAGCACGCTCAGCGCGGCCTCGGCGGCCTCCAGCGCGGACTTCTTGTCCTTGTTGTTGCGCGCCTCCTTCTGCAGGCGCGGGATGGCCTTCTCGACCGTCTGCAGATCGGCCATGATCAGCTCAGTGTTGATGGTCTCGATGTCACGCTTGGGCGAGATATCGCCGTCCACGTGCGTGACGTCGGGGTCGCTGAAGACGCGGACCACCTGGCAGATCGCGTCGGTGTCGCGGATGTTGGCGAGGAACTGGTTTCCCCTGCCCTGCCCCTCCGAGGCCCCCTTGACCAGGCCCGCGACGTCGACGAACTCGACCTTGGCGGGCAGGATCCGGGCCGAGTTGAAGATCTCGGCCAGCTTGGGCAGCCGGTCGTCGGGCACGCCCACGATGCCCACGTTGGGCTCGATGGTGGCGAACGGGTAGTTCGCGGCGAGCGCGTTGCCGGACTTCGTCAGCGCGTTGAAGAGCGTGGACTTGCCGACGTTGGGCAGACCGACGATACCGATAGAGAGACTCACGGAGCCCAAGTTTACGTGCTGAGCGTAACGAGCGTGTCGGGCCGGATCGGCGCGCCGGAGTCCTGCAATCATCGATCGAGTGGATGTCGTCTCGCTTCTCGTAGGTCTGGCCGCCGGGTTCGTCATCGGGTTCCTGGTGGCCAGGACACGGGCGGCGGTGCGGGTGGCCGAGGCGGAGGCGCGGGCCAAGTCGGCTGCCGACAAGCTGGTCTACGTCGAGGAGCAGCTCGCCGAGCGCTTCCAGGCCCTGTCCACGCGCGCCCTCGACGTCAACAACATCCGCTTCCTGGAGCTGGCCGAGACCAGGCTGGCGGCCAGCCGCGCCGAGGCCACGGGCGATCTGGAGCAGCGCAGGCAGGCCGTCGAGCACCTGGTGGAGCCGCTGAAGGACGCGCTCGCCCGGGTCGAGTCGCAGCTGCGCGACACCGAGTCCGGCCAGCGCGCGGCCCGCGCCGAGCTGGCCAAGCAGATGGAGTTCGTACGGCAGAGCAACGAGCAGCTGCGCTCCCAGACCACGGCGCTGGTCAGGGCCCTGCAGCGGCCCGAGGCGCGGGGCAGGTGGGGCGAGCTCCAGCTGCGCAGGGTCGCCGAGATCGCCGGCATGCAGCGCTACTGCGACTTCGACGAGCAGGTCACCGAGGGCTCCATGCGCCCCGACATGGTCGTCAGGCTCGCCGGCGGCAAGAACATCGTGGTCGACTCCAAGGTCTCGCTGGCGGCCTATCTGGAGGCCGCCGAGGCGTCCGACGAGAGCCTCGCCACGGTCCGGCTCGACGCCCACGCCCGGCACGTCCGCGAGCACATCGACCGGCTGGCGGCCAAGTCCTACTGGCAGGGGTTCAACCCGTCGCCGGAGTTCGTGGTGCTGTTCATCCCCGGCGAGGCGTTCCTGGCCCCGGCGCTGGAGCGCGATCCCGGGCTGCTGGAGTACGCGATGACGCGGCGGGTCCACATCGCCACGCCGACGACGCTGATCACGATGCTGCGCACCGCGCACTACGCCTGGCAGCAGGCCGCGCTGAGCGAGAACGCGCGGGCGGTGTTCGAGCTGGGCAAGGAGCTGTACGAACGGCTCTCGTCCCTCGGCAGGAACGTCGACTCGCTCGGCAGGGCGCTGACGCGGGCCGTGGAGGCGTACAACAAGTCGGTCGGATCGCTCGAAAGCCGCGTCCTGGTCACCGCACGCAAGCTGCACGATCTGGGCGTCGTGGACGGCGATCTCGACTCTCCTGAGATGCTCGAAGGCCTGCCCAGACCCCTGGCGTCCCCGGAACTGCTGGAAACCTCGCCTCTGCTTTCCCACTCGAACGGTAAGTTGGCCAACGGGTCGCAATAAATCGGGGGTGGGGCAGTGGGTGAGAAGAGGCGTTCCGCGGTCAGGCTGACCGCTCGCGGCGCCATCGCGCTCGCCCTGGTCTCCACCTTGGCGGGCTACGTGCTGGCGGCCGTGCTCGACATCCAGTACGTCGTGGGCGCGGCGTTCGTGCTGTCGAGCCTGCTGGGCGTGCTCCTGGTCAACCGGCGCGAGCTGCTGTCGCTGGTGGTGACGCCGCCGCTGGTGTTCTTCTGCGCCACCCTCTTCGTCGAGCTGGGCCGCGCGTTCGGCTCGGTGTCGATCGTGCAGTCGCTGGCGCTGGGGCTCTACACGTCGCTGACGCAGGGCGCGCCGTGGCTGTTCGCGGGCTCGGCCGTCGTGCTGGGCGTCGCGTGGCGGCGCGGGCTCCGCGACAACGTACGCGACCTGCGGGAGGAGCTGAAGGCGGGCGCGGAGGTGCCGCGCCCGCGCCAGCCGTTCGTGCCCGAGCCGGAGGGCTACTTCGAGCCCAAGGTCTACGGGACGCCGCGCGGGGACGACTAGGAGACCCGCAGGTCCTTGCGCAGCTCGTGGGGCAGGGCGAAGCGCATGCTCTCCTGCACCGACTCGACCTGGGTCACGTCGTCGAAGCCGTGCTGGGCCAGCCGCGCCAGCACCTCGTCGACCAGCTCCTCCGGGACGGACGCGCCGCTGGTCACGCCGACCGTGGTGACGCCCTCCAGCCACTCGTCGCGGATGAAGGTGGCGTTGTCGACGAGGTAGGAGGCCTCGGCCCCGTAGTCCTTGGCCACCTCCACCAGGCGCTTGGAGTTGGAGGAGTTTTCCGAGCCGACCACGATGACCAGCTGCGCCTCGGCGGCGATCTCCTTGACCGCGACCTGCCGGTTCTGCGTGGCGTAGCAGATGTCGTCGCTCGGCGGGTCGATCAGCGTGGGGAAGCGCTCCTTGAGCCGGGCGACCGTCTCGGTGGTCTCGTCGACCGACAGCGTGGTCTGCGACAGCCAGACCAGCTTGCTCGGGTCCTTGACCTGGACTTTGTCGACCGCGTCGAGCCCGTCCACGAGCTGGATGTGGTCGGGGGCCTCACCGGAGGTGCCCTCGACCTCCTCGTGACCCTCGTGCCCGATCAGGAGGATGTCGTAGTCCTGGCCGGCGAACCGCCTGGCCTCGTTGTGCACCTTGGTGACGAGCGGGCAGGTGGCGTCGATGGTGCGCAGGCTGCGTCGGCGCGCCTCGTCGTGCACCGCCGGGGACACCCCGTGGGCCGAGAACACCACGATCTCGCCCTCGGGCACCTCCTCGGTCTCCTCCACGAAGATGGCGCCCCTGGCCTCCAGCGTCTTGACGACGTGGGTGTTGTGGACGATCTGCTTGCGTACGTAGATCGGCGCACCGTACTGCTCCAGAGCCTTCTCGACCGCTACCACGGCTCGATCGACTCCGGCACAGTAGCCACGCGGCTTGGCTACGAGTACTCGGCGGGAAGTGGGGGTCTGCGGCTCCATACTTTCTATGCTACGTGGAGCGGCCATCAGGCCTGCGCGTGCGTGGTTGCCCGCGGTTTGCCAGACTGGCCGTCCATTACTGACCTCCCAGGGAGACGTCATGTCCCTCAGCGACGTGATACGCAACATCGCCAAGACCGTTACCAACAAGGACGAGCTGAAGGAGAAGGCCAAGGATCTTCCGCTCCTGTTCATCCAGACGACGCTCAGCGCGGCCGGGCAGGCCCTGCTGGTCGTGGACCGGGTGAAGAACTCCATCAAGGGCCTCGGCAGCAAGGAGGAAGAGGAGTCGAAGGACTCGCGCCCCTCCGCCGCCGAGCAGGTCGCCGCGGCTCCGGCCGCGGAGGAGGCCAAGCCGGCCCGCAAGGAGCCGGTGATCTTCGCGCCGCGGCCCAGCGCCGCCGAGCCCAACGGTGTCGCCAAGACCAAGCCCGACCCCGTCATCTTCGCTCCGGCGGGCAAGTCGGAGTCGGCGGCCACCGCCAACCCCGAGACCGCCGCCCCGGCCGCCGAGCCCAAGCCCGCCGCGGCGGACGAGCCCAAGCCCGTGGCCACGGAGGAGCCCGCCACGGCCCCGAAGGCCGCCGCCGAGCCCGCCGTCACGGAGAAGCCCGCCGAGCCCGAGCCCAAGGCCGCCGTGGTGGAGGAGGCCGAGCCCAAGGCCGCCGTCGTGGAGGAGCCCGTCACGGAGGAAGCCGCCAAGGTGGAGGCCGTCAAGGACGAGGCCGCCAAGGCGGAGCCCGTCGCGGAGGAGGCCGTCGCGGCCAAGCCGAAGCGCACCCGCAGGACCACCAAGAAGCCCGCCGCCACCGAGGAGCCCGCCGCGGCCCCCGAGGCGACCGTGGCCCCGGAGCCGGCGTCCGCCCCGGAGCCCGCCCGGGCCCCCGAGCCCGCCGCCGCGCCGGAGCCGGTCGCCGCCGCCCCGGTGGACCTGACCGAGCCGCTGCCCGGCTACTCCGAGCTCACCGTCGCGTCCCTGCGCGCCAGGATGCGCGGCAAGACCGCCGAGCAGATCAGCGACCTCCTCACCTTCGAGAAGGCCACGAAGTCCCGGCCCGAGGTGATCAGGATGTTCGAGAACCGCCTGGCGAAGCTGCAGGCCGGAGAGTAGGTCGTACCGACCCCGTAGTCTTCCGCCATGAGCGAGAAGACCTCACCCGAGTCTCCCCTGCCGATCCGTACGGTCCTGCAGATGGTGGGCGGTTGGATCGGCAGACTCGGCACGGTCTGGGTGGAGGGCCAGATCACCGACCTGAGCGCGCGCGGCGGCACGGTGTTCATGACCCTGCGCGACCCGGTCGCCAACGTGTCGGCCAAGGTCACCACCCCGCGCGGGGTCTACGAGGCCGCCGTGCCGAGGCCGGCCGACGGCGCCAGGGTCGTGATGCAGGTCAAGCCGGACTTCTGGGTCAACAGGGGCTCGTTCGCCTTCACCGCGCTGGAGATCCGTCCGGTCGGCGTGGGCGAGCTGCTGGCCCGGCTGGAGCGGCTCAGGCAGCTGCTGGCCACCGAGGGGCTGTTCAACGCCGACAGGAAGCGGCGGCTGCCGTTCCTGCCCGGCACGATCGGGCTCATCTGCGGCCGCGACTCGGCGGCCGAGCGCGACGTGCTGGAAAACTCCCGCAGGCGCTGGCCGGCCGTGCGGTTCAAGGTCGAGGAGGTGGCCGTCCAGGGGCCCTACGCGGTGGGCGAGGTGACCGAGGCGCTGCGCAAGCTCGACGCCGACTCCTCGGTCGACGTGATCGTCATCGCCCGCGGCGGCGGCTCGCTGGAGGACCTCCTGCCGTTCTCCGACGAGACGCTCGTACGCTCGGTGGCCGCCTGCCGCACCCCCGTGGTGAGCGCGATCGGCCATGAGCAGGACAGCCCGCTGCTCGACCTGGTGGCCGACGTGCGCGCGTCCACCCCGACCGACGCGGCCAAGAAGGTCGTGCCCGACGTCGGGGAGCAGCTCTCGCTGGTGCGCCAGCTCCGCGACCGGGGCCGCAGGGTGGTGAGCGGCTGGCTCGACCGCGAGATGTCCTGGCTGACGTCGGTGCGCTCGCGCCCCTCGCTGGCCGACCCGGTGCGCGAGCTGGAGCGCCGGGCCGAGCAGGTCGAGTCGCTGCGCGACCGGACCAGGCGCTCGCTGGCCGGCTCGCTCGACCGGGCCTCGGACGATCTCACCCACCTGCGGGCCCGCCTGGTCTCGCTGTCCCCCGCGGCCACGCTGGAGCGCGGGTACGCCATCGTCCAGCACCCGTCGGGCGAGGTCGTACGCCTGGCCAAGGACGTCTCCCCCGGCTCGCTGCTGACGATCCGCCTGAGCGACGACCGCCTGACCGTACGCGCGGAGGACCCGGGCGAATCCGGGGACACGTGAGCGATCCGGGGCGTCGCGATGGTCGAGGAGCCGCACGGCCGCGTCCAGGGAGCGAGCCGTCCCGCCCTGGACGGCGCCGACGCGGTGCTCCTCACCCCGAACACAGCGATCATGTGGACGTGCTGCGGCTGCTCGGGGCCCGGGTTCCGGTGTTCGCTCCGGAGGGGGCGGAGCTGGACGGGCTGGCGTACACGCCGGTGAGCGCGGGCGACGAGTTCTCGGCGGCGGGCTTCCGGGTGCGGGCGACCGGCCACGGCTACCGCTGGCCGGCCCCCCGCGAGACCGCTTGACCCCTCCAGAGGCCGTCAGAAGGGCGCGTCGTCGGAGTTGCCCGCCGAGGGCTCGGAGCGGCGCGCCATGGCGGCGGCGAGCTTGACCCTGGCCCCCTGGAGCCACTCCTCGCAGACCGCCGCCAGCTTCTCGCCGCGCTCCCACAGCTCGATGGACTGCTCCAGGGTGAGCCCGCCGGTCTCCAGGCGGCGCACCACCTCGGTCAGCTCCTCGCGGGCCTGCTCGTATGAGGGCGCCTTCTCGTCTCCTGCCACGACCACCACCCTAGAGGGGGCGGCCGACATCGCAGAACAGGCGGCCCCGTCAGCCCTTGGGGCGCTGCTGCAGGACGGAGGCGAGTTCGGCGAGCTCCGGCCAGTCGGCGGTGCCGGTGATCACGAGCGTCACCTCCGGCAGCATACGGACGAGCGAGCGCTGCTTCTTGTCCTCGCGGAAGCGCCGCTCCCACTGGACCTCGCCCACCTGCTGGGTGCCGACGGCCTTGTCGGAGTTGGCCATGCGGCTGGCGAACCCGGCCGCCGGCTGCTCGTTGCTCTGCGTGAACATCGCGTGCTCGCGCTTGGCGGTGGCGTAGCCGAGGAAGAGGACCTGGGCGCCGTTCTCGCCCTTGGCGATCTTGTTGCTGTTGGGGACCCAGCCCGCCGGGTCCTTGCTCGGCGCCCAGACGCCGTACGGCACCGCGTGGCCGAAGTTGGCGACGGTGATCGAGTAGTCGAGCCGCGGGATGTGCTGCTCCCGGCTCTGCGGGGCGATCAGCAGGAACAGCCCGGCCGCCGCGAGGCAGACGAACAGGGCTACCGCGTAACCGTAGAAACCTTGGGTGAACCGTCGCACACTTGGCGAGGTTACCCGCTGGAGGAGGCGGTCGCCGAAGTGGCCGGGCGGATCTGGCCGATGATCGCCAGCACCTCCTCGGCCAGGGCGCGATCGCCCGTGCGGACGACCTCGGACACGGCCGCGGCCAGCGCGCCCGTGACGACCACGACCAGCGCGCCCTCGTCCTCGAACAGCGCCGCGTTGAGCTGCGCCCACTTGCGCAGCCGGTCGCGCATGACCACGTCGAAGCCGGGCGGACCGTCGCCGCGCAGGAACAGGTCGGCCAGCTCGCGCTCCTCCAGGCACCCGTCGAGGTAGGCGCGGGCGGCGCTGATGAACACGCGCATCGGGTCGCTCTCGCCGGCGGCGCGGGCCGTGCGGGCGGCCTGCTTCGTCCGCTGCGTCTGCCGGGCCTGGAACTCCTCGAACAGCGTCAGGTAGAGGTCGGCCTTGCCGGAGAAGTGGTGGTAGAGGCTGCCCACGCTGGCGTCGGCCCTGGCCACCACGTCGGTCACGCCCGCCTCGGCGAACCCGTTGGAGACGAAGACCTCCCTCGCGGCGGCGAGCAGCGAGCTGCGGGTGGCGGCGCCGCGCTCGGACGTCCGCGGCTGGGCGGCCACGTTTTCCACTTCGCTCATGCGATCTCCTCCAGGCTCCATGGTGGAGGCAAGATCTTTGGCGCGCACACCGTATGCCGCAAAATCCGTTCTCCGTGATGGCAGGGCAACCGTGTCGAAGCTTACCGATGTCACCCCCGACCCGTCCCTGCTGCGAGGAAGCGGTCATCTCGGGCAGGAGAAGGGCAGATTATCCGCCTCTGGGCGGGAAGAAGGGGGCAACTACGATCGACGTAGATTCCCCTTAGGAGGCTGCCCATCATGTCCGATCAGACTTCCGTACCGCCCGCGCTCGCCACGGGCGAGCACGCCCCCGATCGCAACCTGGCGTTGGAGTTGGTGCGCGTCACGGAGGCGGCCGCGATGGCGGCGGCCCGGTGGGTCGGCCGGGGCGACAAGAACGGCGCCGACGGCGCGGCGGTGAACGCCATGCGCCAGCTGATCAACACGGTGTCGATGAACGGCGTGGTGGTCATCGGCGAGGGCGAGAAGGACCACGCCCCGATGCTGTTCAACGGTGAGCAGGTGGGCGACGGCAGCGGCCCCGACTGCGACGTGGCCGTGGATCCCATTGACGGCACCCGGCTGACGGCGTTGGGCATGCCCGACGCGGTGTCGGTGATCGCGGTGAGCGAGCGGGGCTCGATGTACGACCCGTCGGCCGTGTTCTACATGGAGAAGCTGGTCACGGGCCCCGAGGCGGCCGACGTGGTCGACATCGAGGCCCCCGTTTCCGCCAACATCAACGCGGTCGCCAGGGCCAAGCACTGCTCGCCCTCCGACGTGACCGTGGTCGTGCTGGACCGGCCCAGGCACGAGGGGCTGGTCAAGGAGATCAGGGAGGCGGGCGCGCGGATCAAGTTCATCACGGACGGCGACGTGGCCGGCGCGATCATGGCGGCCCGCGGCGGCACCGGCATCGACCTGCTGCTGGGCATCGGCGGCACGCCCGAGGGCATCGTGGCCGCGTGCGCGCTCAAGTGCCTGGGCGGCGTGATCCAGGGCAAGCTCTGGCCGCGCGACGACGCCGAGCGTTCCAAGGCCGTGAACGCCGGGCACGACCTCAGCCAGGTGCTCACGACGAACGACCTGGTCAAGTCCGACGACGTGTTCTTCGCGGCGACCGGCATCACGCACGGCGAGCTCATGCAGGGCGTACGGTTCCGCGCCGGCTCGGCGGTGACGGAGTCGCTGGTGATGCGCGGCCGGTCGGGGACCATCCGCAAGATCGAGAGCGAGCACCAGCTCTGGAAGCTGCGCGCCTACAGCGCGATCAACTTCGACACGGCCGGCTGAGGGCTCAGCGGCGGCGCTTGCGGCGGGGTGGCTCCTTGACCTTCACGTCGCCCGCGAAGTTCGTGGTGCGCACCTCGACGACGGGGGCGCCGGGCTCGGTCGGCTGCTTGGTCAGCCGTACGGACTTGCCCTTGGCGACCCTGATCACCTCGAGCCCCTCCGGCACGTGGATCTCCAGCCCGCCGAAGACCAGGGTGGCGTTGATGATGATCTGCCGGTTCTGCAGGATCGCGTCGCGGAAGTCCAGCTTGGTGGTGCCGAACATGGCCGTCACCTCCAGCTCGGCGGGCACGACCCAGCGCCCGCCGCGCTGCTCCTGCTTGAAGATGGCCGACACGGGGCGGCCGTCCAGGTTGAGCGGCTGCTGGTCGGCGGGCAGCAGGTCGGTGGTGAGCGCGGCCAGCTCGCCCAGCGTGCGCGCGGAGTAGAGCACGCCGAGCCGTTCCTCGAGCTCGTCGAGGGTGATCCGGCCGTCGGCGTGCGCGTCCTGCAGCACCTGGGCGATGCGTTCGCGATCGGCGTCGGACGCGCGGAGCTCGTGGGGCGGCGGCACGTCGCTCGCCGCGTGCGGCCGCCGGGCCGACACCCACTCCTCGGCCAGCCGCTCTCCGACTTCCTGCAGTTTCGGCAGCCACGATTGCGCGCGTTCGTTCACACATCCGACGATAACCGGCGCCCGCGAGAATCGCTCGTGCCAAATCAGCAGGTGCGCTCCGTAAGTCGCGGGAATCAGTTGATGCGCGCCAGAAGTCCGGCGATTTCCTCGGCCAGTTCCTGATTCACTTCGGCGTGGCGGTTGAGCAGCCGGTACCACATCGCGCCGAAGACGAGATCGACGGCCAGCTCCAGCTCCACGTCATCCGGCACGGCGCCGCGCGCCAGGACCGCGCGCAGGGCGGCGCGGCGCGGATTTATGATCTTCGCCCGCAGCTCGGCGGCCAGTTCGGCGTCGGACTGGGCGTCGGCCATCAGCCCCACGACGACCTGCCCCGCGACCCCGCGCGCCAGCGTGAACGTCTGCTCCAGGAACGTCACCAGATCGGCCCGCGCGTCGCCGGTGTCCGGCAGCTCCGGCACCTCCTCGGCCAGGACGTCGGTCAGGGCCTCCAGCAGGACCTGCGCCTTGGTCTGCCACCAGCGGTAGACGGTCTGCCGGCCACTGCCCGCCACCTGGGCGATGCCCTTCATGGTCACGTTCTGGTACCCGTCGCGGGCGCACAGGTCGAGCGCCGCCCGGAGGATCGCCTTCCTGGCCACTTCGCTGCGTGGTCTGCCAACCATGGCGCCCACTTTACAAGACACCATGCCTCGTTTATATTCGAGGCAAGATGTCTCGTAATGAGAGGACGACGAAGATGCGAGTAGTGATCGTCGGCGGCACGTCCGGCATCGGCCTGGCGGCGGCGGCCCGGCTGGCCGCGGGCGGCGCCGAGGTGGTCGTCACGGGCCGCTCGGAGGAGCGGCTGCGTTCGGCGTTGAAGCAGCTCGGCGACCAGGCGCGGGGCCCAGTGAGTGGGCAGGTCGTGGACGCGCGCGACACCGGGGCGATGCGGGCGTTCTTCGAGGGGCTGGGCACCGTCGACCACCTGGTCGTCACCGTGACGGGCCGCGGCGGCGCGGGCCCGCTGAGCTCGCTGACCGCCGAGGGGCTGACCGAAGCGTGGCGGAACAAGCTGGTCGCGCACCTGCTGACCGCGCAGGCCGCGCTGGGCGTGCTGAACCCGGAGGGCTCGATCACCTTCGTGACCGCGGCGTCGGCGGGCGCGGCCCTGCCCGGCGTCGCCACGCTGGCGGCGGTGAACGGGGCGATCGAGGCCGCGGTGCCCGGCCTGGCCGTCGAGCTGGCCCCCATCAGGGTGAACGCCGTCTCCCCCGGCGTGATCGACACCGACTGGTGGTCGGAGATCGGCGACGAGGCGCGGGCCGCGTTCATGGAGGGCGCCGCCGAGAGCCTGCCGGTCCGGCGCGTGGGCCGGCCCGAGGACGTGGCGGCCACGATCGAGTACGTGGTGCGCAACGCGTACACGACCGGCATCGTGCTGACCGTGGACGGAGGAGGGCGGCTCAAGGCCTGAGGAATCCCAAGCCCTTCCACGCCGTTGATCCCGGCAAAAGGGAGGTGTGCGCGTGCATCAACCGGCGCGGTGGGGTCTCGGTGTGGCGGGCGCGGGCATAGCGGTGATCCTGGCCCTGGAAGTGACCAGCCTCGACGAGCTGAACCCGATCAGGCGGACCATCAGCGAGCACGGCCTGGGCCCCGACGGCTGGATCTTCGGGCTGGCGGTGGGGCTGCTCGCGGCCGGGTCGGCGGCCATCGGGGTGTCGCTGGCCCGCCAGCGGCTGGCGGGGGTCTTCGGCACCATCGCGCTCATGGGGTGGAGCGTGGGGCTGTTCATGACGGCGTGGTTCGAGAAGCACGACTGGTCGGTCGGCCCGAGCCTGAGCGGGAGCATCCACCGGGTGGGCAGCTTCATCGCCTTCCTCAGCCTGCCGCTGGCTGCGGTGATCATCGCCAGGCCCTGGCGGCACCGCGAGCGGTCGCGGGCCACGCTGGTGGCCTTCGGGCTCGGAATCTGCTCGGTGCTGTGGGTGGCGGGCATCGCCGCGGTCATGTTCATCGGGGCGCGCAACGGGCTGCCGTGGTGGCGCGTCATGCCGCTCGGCCTGGTGGAGCGCGGGATGGCCGTCACGGAGGTGGCCGCCCTGCTCGCGCTCGGCGTCTGGGCCGCCGCCAAGCGGCTGGACACGACGGAGCAAACCGGACGGCTGGTCGACGCCGGGGCCGGTGGGCTGGCGGAACGGAGCGGCGGGCCGCTAACCTGACCCAGCCTCACGTTTGACTCCCCCCATCAGGAGGCCGTCGTGCCGTCCTCGCGTGATCGTCAGGCCCGCATCGCCACGTACGCCGTCTATGCCGTACAGGGCCTGTCCTTCGCCTCGCTCCTCGTCCAGGTCGCCAGCCTGCAGACCAAGCACGGCCTCGACGAGGGCGCGCTGACGCTCCTGCTGCTGATCGTGCCCGTGTTCGCGGGGGTCGGCAGCGTGGCGGCGGGCACGTTCGCCGCCCGGTTCGGCAGCAGGCTGCTGCTGCGCGTCGCCCAGCCCACGGTCGCGCTCGCCGTCGTGCTCGTCGGGCTCGCGCCCAGCGTGCCGCTGCTGGTGCCGGTGCTCCTGGTGTTCGGCGTGGCGTTGGGCGCGGTGGACGCGGGCATGAACATGCAGGGCGTGGCGGTCGAGCGCAGATATGGCGTGCAGGTCCTGAACGGCTTCCACTGCCTGTGGAGCGTGTTCAGCATGCTCGCGGCGGGATGGGCGTCGGTGGCCGCCGACCTGCCGCTACCGGTGATCATGTCGGTCCCGATGGTGTTCGCGCTGGCGGGCTCGCTGGTGTTCGGAGGCGGTCTGTGCACGCCGGAGGAGGAGAAGGTCGAGGACGCCCCCGCCGTCGCCGCCGCGGGCCGCTTCCCCTGGCGGCCGATCATCCCGCTCTGCCTGGCCATGGGGTTCCTGTACATCGGCGACTCCGCCGTGTCGAGCTTCAACACCCTGTTCATGAAGAACGTGCTCTCGGCGGGCCCGCAGGTGATCCCGCTGGCCTACGCCGCCTACCAGGCGACCACGCTGGCCGTCCGGCTCGGCGGCGACCTCGCGGTCCGGCGGTACGGGCCCGCGGCCATCGTCAGGATCGGCGGCCTGATCGCCACCCTGGGGTTCCTCGGCGTCGTCGTGGCCCCGAACCAGCCGCTGGCCATCGTCGCGTTCGGCCTGACCGGGGTGGGGCTGTCGGTGGTGGCGCCGCAGTCGTTCTCGGCGGCGGGCAAGCTCGACCCGGCCGGGACCGGGGTGGCCATCGCCCGGGTGAACCTCTTCAACTACATCGGCTTCGTCGTGGGCACGGCCCTGGTGGGCGGCATCGCGGACGCGGCGGGCCTGCGGTGGGCGTTCGCCGCGCCGCTCGTGCTGGCCGCCGTCATCATCGCGCTCGCCCCGGGCTTCGAGCCCAGGCGCCAGGCTCCCAACCCGTCGGCCGCCTGAGGCCTCACCGCCGCACTTCGGCGACCTCGACGGTACGGCGCTCGCGGAGCGACAGGTCGGCGGCCTCGGCCACGTACAGCGCCTCCAATGCGTCCTCGATCGTGCAGAGGCTCTTCTCGCTGGTCAGGAAGCCGTCGATCTCGTCGCGGTAGGCGGTCTCGAAGCGGGTGACGAAATCGGGCCAGGGATCCCGCGGGCTCGGCGTGCCCTCGGCCGAGTGCAGCGGGGCGCGCGGGCTCAGGCCGACGGCCTGGGTGCGCCGAGTGCCGGCCAGCTCCATGCGCACGTCGTAGCCGCCGCCGTTGTAGCGGGAGCCCTGCAGGGTGACCAGCGTGCCGTCGTCCAGGGTGAGCAGCGCGGCGCTGTTGTCCACGTCGCCCGCCTCGGCGAAGAACGCGGCGCCGCGGTTGGCGCCGGTCGCGTACACGGAGACCACCTCGCGGCCGGTCACCCAGCGCAGGATGTCGAAGTCGTGGATGTGGCAGTCGCGGAAGACGCCGCCGGAGGTGGCGATGTACGCGGCGGGCGGCGGCGCGGGATCGGCGGTGACGAGGTGGACCCGGTGCAGCTCCCCCAGCTCGCCGGCGCGCAGCGCGGCCGCCGCCGCCGCGTAACCGGGGTCGAACCTGCGCTGGAACCCGATCTGCACCCGGTTGCCCGCGCTGGCCTCCAGCACCTTGACGGTCTCGTCCACGGTGCCCGCGACCGGCTTCTCGCAGAAGACCGGGATGCCCTTCTCGCACGCCTTGACGATGAGCTCGGCGTGGGTGCCGGTCGGGGTCGCGATGACCACGGCGTCCGACTCGAACGGGTCCCCCGGCCTGCCGTACGGCGACGTACGCACGGGATCGGCCACGATCAGCTCGTCCACCAGCGGATGCGTGGCCAGGGTCGCGGCGTGAAAGGCTCCGATCCGGCCCAGACCCAGCAGTCCCACACGCATGACGGCTCCAATCTCGATCGGGCTTTCTTTCTAAGCGAGCCCTTCTACCTCAGTCAACATTTTGTCCTGACATTCTTACTTTCAAGCCTCGTACGGCGTCCAGCGCCTTGTGCGCCGGCAGCCGCGCGAACCCCACCACCACGGCCGCCGGCCCCGCCGACTCGCGCATCGGCCCCACGGGCTCGGTGGACAGGCCCAGCTCCTGCGCGACGCGCACGCTCTCCAGCTCGTCCCAGCCGGCCGGCAGCTCCAGGTAGACGTGCAGGCCCGCGTCGATGCCCTTGACCCGCACGTCCGGCAGCTCCTGGGCCAGCGCCCGGACCAGGGCGTCCCTGCGGCGGCGGTATTCGCGGCGCATCCTGCGCAGGTGCCTGTCGTAGCCGCCGGTACGCATGAAGTGCGCCAGCGCGTACTGCTCGACGACCGGCGAGCCCAGGTCCAGCTCGCCCCGCGCCCGGCGGACGGCCTCCGCCAGGTCGGGGGGCGCCGCCACCCAGCCGAGCCGCAGCCCCGGCGCCAGGGCCTTGCTGACGCTGCCCGACAGGATCACCCGGTCGGGGGCCAGGCCCTGGAGGCAGCCGACGGGGTCGCGGTCGAAGCGGAACTCGGCGTCGTAGTCGTCCTCCAGGATGACCCGGTCGCCCGCGTACGCCCACTCCATGAGGGCGGCCCGGCGCGGCGGCGAGAGCACCACGCCGGTCGGGTACTGGTGCGCCGGGGTGACCAGGACGGCGTCGCCGCTCAGCTTCCGCACCTGCAGGCCCTCCTCGTCCACGGGCACCGGCACCAGGTGCGCGCCCGCGCGCCGCAGCAGCGGGACCTGGCGGTGGCTCGTCGGGTCCTCGACGGCGAGCCGGATCGGCCGCTGCCGGCTCAGCACGTGCAGCACCAGGCTCAGGCCCTGCGCCACGCCGCCGACGATGACGAGATTCTCGGGCCGCACGTCCGCCGCCCTGACCCGCCGCAGATAGCCTGCCAGCTCTTCTCGCAGCTCAGGCACCCCGCCAGGGTCCCCGTAATCGAAGGCTTCCGAGGGTACGGTGGTCAGGACGTGCCTGACGGCGGCGAGCCAGCGCTCGCGGGGGAAGTGGCTGAGGTCGGGAGAGGTGGGGCGATGACCGTAGTACGGCCCGCACACGGGGGCGCTCGACGCGCGGGGCACCGGCCTGGGCCGGGGAGGCGTCTTCTGCCGCGGGGCGGCCCGGGGCGCGGTCTTGGGGGTGACCTGGGTGCCGACGCCCACCCGCGACACCAGGAAGCCCTCGGCGACGAGCTGCTCGTACGCCTCCACCACCACGCCCCTGGAGACCTGGAGGTCGGTGGCGAGGTCGCGGGTCGCGGGCAGGCGGGTGCCCGGCGTCAGCCGGCCGCCCCTGATCGAGTCGCGCAGCTCGGAGGCGATCTGCCCGGCGATTCCCCCCTTATCGCGATTTATCTGGATATGGAGGTCGGCCATATTGGTCCTGTCTTCCGGCGGGACATTGGACTGTTTACGCGAACCATTGTCTCCCTAGCATCCTTCGCATGAGAAACGGCATCGTGGGTGCGGCCTCGGCCATGTTCCTCGTCGGAACGCTGGCCGGGGTGTCGGGACTGGTGGACGGCTATCCCATATACGGCGGGCAGGCCGTTCGGTATCTCGTGGCGTCGGTCATCCTGCTTGCCATAACGCGGGCGCTCGGCTTGCGGTTCGTCCGCCTCACGCCGCGCGAGCTGCTCTGCCTCGCCGGCCTCACCCTGTTCGGCCTGGTCATCTTCAACGTCTGCGTGATCGAGTCGACCAGCGCCGCCGGGCCGGCCCTGGTCGGGACCGTGCTCGGCACCGTGCCGCTGGCCCTGGCGCTGGCCGGCGGGCGGCCCGCGCCGCGGCTGCTGGCCGGGGCCTGCGTGGTGGTGGCCGGGGCGACGCTGGCCACGGGGCTCGGCAGCGGCAACCTGCCCGGCCTGCTGTGGGCGCTGGGGGCGCTCGTGGGCGAGGTGTGCTTCTCCATGCTGGCCATCCCGCTGCTGCCGCGGCTGGGGGCGATCAGGGTGTCGGCCTACTCGACGGCGCTGGCCGTGCCGCTGCTGGCCGTGATCGGGCTGGCACACGAGGGCGCCGCGATGTTCCGGCCGCCGACGTGGGCGGAGGCGCTCGGGTTCGCGTACCTGGCGACCGTGGTCACCGTGGTGGCGTTCTTCCTCTGGTACAGCTCGCTGCCCAAGCTGGGCCCCGGCCGGGCCGGGCTCTTCGCGGGGATCATCCCGGTGGGCGCGATCGTGACGGGGGCGGTGCTCGGCGTGGCGATGCCGACCGCGTACGACCTGCTGGGCGCGGGCCTGGTGATCGCCGGCATCCTGGTCGGCCTGACCGCCGGACGGTCGCGGGCGGTCACCGAAGTGGGATCTCCCGGAGGCGCGTAATCTCTTGGGGGACCGAAAGGATGGACATGGGCGAGTTCGACTACACCGACCTGCTGCCGCTGGGAGCCGATGAGACCGAGTATCGGCTGATCACATCGGAGGGGGTGCGGAAGGTCGAGGCGGCCGGGCGTACGTTCCTCGAGGTCGAGCCGGAGGCCCTGCGGCTGCTGACCGAGACGGCCATCCACGACATCTCCCACTTCCTGCGGGCCTCGCACCTCGCCCAGCTCCGGAAGATCGTCGACGACCCCGAGTCGAGCGGCAACGACCGCTTCGTGGCGCTCGACCTGCTCAAGAACGCCTCCATCTCCGCCGGGGGCGTCCTGCCCATGTGCCAGGACACCGGCACCGCGATCGTCATGGGCAAGCGCGGGCGTCACGTGCTGACCGACGGGCTCGACTCCGAGCACATCTCCCGGGGCGTGTACGACGCGTACACCAAGCTCAACCTGCGTTACTCGCAGATGGCCCCCCTGAACATGTGGGACGAGAAGAACACCGGCAACAACCTCCCCGCCCAGATCGAGCTGTACGCCGAGGACCCGCACGGCCACCCGGACGAGTACAAGCTGCTGTTCATGGCCAAGGGCGGCGGCTCGGCCAACAAGTCGTTCCTGTACCAGGAGACCAAGGCCGTGCTCAACGAGAAGCGCATGATGGCCTTCCTGGAGGAGAAGATCCGCTCGCTCGGCACCGCGGCCTGCCCGCCGTACCACCTGGCCGTCGTGGTGGGCGGCACCTCCGCCGAGTACGCGCTGAAGACCGCCAAGTACGCCAGCGCCCGCTACCTCGACTCGATCCCCACGGAGGGGTCGGCGTCCGGGCACGGGTTCCGCGACCTGGAGATGGAGGCCAAGGTCTTCGAGCTGACGCAGAAGCTGGGGATCGGGGCGCAGTTCGGCGGCAAGTACTTCTGCCACGACGTGCGTGTCATCCGCCTGCCCCGGCACGGGGCCTCCTGCCCGGTGGCCATCGCGGTCTCCTGCTCGGCCGACCGCCAGGCGCTGGCCAAGATCACCCCTGAGGGCGTCTTCCTGGAGAAGCTGGAGACGGACCCGGCGCGGTTCCTCCCGGAGACGACGGACGAGCACCTCTCGGACGACGTCGTCCAGATCAACCTCAACCGTCCCATGCCCGAGATCCTCGCCGAGCTCACGAAATATCCCGTCAAGACCCGCCTCTCCCTCACCGGCCCCCTCGTGGTCGCCCGCGACATCGCCCACGCCAAGATCGCGGAGCTGCTGGACAACGGCGGCGAGATGCCCCAGTACCTGAAGGACCACGCCGTCTACTACGCCGGGCCGGCCAAGACCCCTGAGGGGTACGCGTCGGGCTCGTTCGGGCCGACGACCGCCGGGCGGATGGACTCGTACGTGGAGCGCTTCCAGGCGGCCGGCGGCTCCATGGTCATGCTGGCCAAGGGCAACCGGTCGAAGCAGGTCACCGAGGCCTGCCAGAAGCACGGCGGGTTCTACCTCGGCTCCATCGGCGGGCCCGCGGCGCGGCTGGCGCAGGACTGCATCAAGAAGGTCGAGGTGCTGGAGTATCCCGAGCTGGGGATGGAGGCGGTGTGGAAGATCGAGGTCGCGGACTTCCCGGCGTTCATCGTGGTGGACGACAAGGGCGACGACTTCTTCACCGACCGCACCGGCCCCGTGCTGACGATCGGCCGCCGCTGACCGCCTGATCCCCGTGAGGCCCCACCCACCGGCACGGCCGACCGCCGGTGGGGCGGGGCACGGCGGCTCGGGCGGCGGACGGGAACGGACCAGGCGCGGGAGTCGCGGCCCGGAGGCGGTGCGTTGGGGGTGGCGGCGCGGGCTTCTCCTCGGAAGTGCCGGCTCAGGCGGCCACCGGGGCCCGGTGCGGCGCCACGACGGTGCCGTCGGGCAGCAGCAGACCGGTGTCCTCGAACAGCACGACGCCGTTGCAGAGCAGGCTCCAGCCCTGGTCGGGGTGGGCCGCGATCACGTGCGAGGCTTCACGGTCGGGTGAATCGGCACTCGGGCAAGCGGGGTAGTGACTGCACATCTCGCACCTCTCAGATGGCGCTCCTGATTCATGGCTTTCAAAAGGGCAACGTGCGCCCCGACGGCGTGCGAAGGTCCAGAGCGGTCCCGCTCGGTTTCTTCGGCCGGGTGCGAACCTGGGTCTGGCGCATCTTCATCACGTCCTTCAACGGCCTGTCGTTAGTGGTGGAACCTTGGTGTTCGCCCTCATTCTGACGCCGGGCACCGACACTTTGCGGGCCTGTGGGAGAACTCCCTCTCTCATGGCTGTACCATGCCCCCGCCCCCTTACGGGACCCTTACAAGTCGCTGACGGGGCCCCTCAGTTCCTGTCCGTCAGCCTGCCGTACACCTGAAAGTCCCCTGCCTTGCATCATGCACATTTAACGGGGCCGGGAGTGTGCCGCACGACACACCTCACCGCCGAGCTGCGCAAACGCGTTCAGGAAAGCCGGTACGGCAGGCCCGTGCGGACCGTGGGTAAGGCCGTGCGCGCGGCGGGACCAATCTGACTCCCTCGACATTGCCAAGAGACGGCAGCGCCTCCCCGGGAGCGCGGCCGACTACCCTCGGTATCGGAACGTCCGCCCGGACTGCGCCGAGAAACTGCGGGGCCTCATCAACTGGGCCGATGTGGCCAGGAGGTTTGCTGACGTCACGAGTCAGGCGGGTTGACTTAAGTTCGCAACAATTTATCGGCCGCGCCTCTACTGGTCGGTTTACACAAATAGGTAAGCTGCCAGGCATGCGTGCGCCCTCCGGTTACCTACTCGCCGCGCGCTACCGGCTTGTGGAGCCGGTCGGACGCGGCGGCATGGGCACCGTTTGGCGGGCACATGACGAGTTGCTCGACCGCGACGTGGCGGTCAAGGAAGTTCGCCTGCCCAACGTGCTCGACGAGGAGCTGCGCGCCGAGCTGTGCGCGCGCACCGAGCGCGAGGGGCGGGCGACCGCGATGGTCGCGCACCCCTCGGTCATCACCGTCTTCGACGTGGTCACCGAGGACGACCGGCCGTGGATCGTGATGGAGCTGCTGCGGGCCAAGTCCCTGGAACAGCTCATCCAGGAGCAGGGACCGCTCCACCCGCGCCGGGCCGCCGAGATCGGCCGGCAGATCCTCGGGGCGCTGCGCGCCGTCCACGCCAAGGGGATCCTCCACCGCGACGTCAAGCCGAGCAACGTGCTGGTGACCGAGGACCGCGCGGTGCTCACCGACTTCGGTCTGGCCGCGCTGGAAGGTGACGTTTCCATCACCCAGGCGGGCATCGTCCTGGGCTCCGCGGGATACATCGCTCCAGAGCGGGTGCTGGGCTCGAAGGCCAGCCCGGCGGGCGATCTGTGGTCGCTCGGCGCGACCCTCTACACCGCCGTCGAGGGCAGGGGCCTGCACGGGCGCCGTACGGCCGCCGCCGCGCTCGCGGCGCTGACCAGTGGCGAGCCGATCCCGATGACCAAGGCCGGGCCGCTGGCCCCCGTGCTTGACGCGCTGCTCAGGATCGACCCCGCGACCAGGCTCGACTCCGTACGGGCCTCGCTCATGCTGGCCAGGGTCGCCGCCGGGGGCTCGGCCGAGGAGCCGCTGGCGCCGCGCAAGCCCGTACGTTCCGGGCCGACGATCAACTCGTCGTCTTTCACACGCAGGCCCGCGCATCGCGGGCTCCACAGGGCCGACGTCTCCACGACAGCGCTGTCTGTCCCGGTGCCCAGGCAAGAGCGCAAACCCGGTGAGGGCGTGCACAGGAAGCGCGGCGAAGCGCGGCCGGCGCCGTCCGCTTATGCCCGTTTCAAAGCGACGGTGATAAAGTTGTGCCTTCCTCGGCGGTTCTGGCCAAGAGAACTTCGCAAGCGAGGGTAAAGCACTTCCCAAGCGAGAATCGATATCTTCTTCTCATGCCGGAACAGCAGACACGCCTGCTCGCGGAGCGCTACGAGCTCATAGCCCCGCTCGGCCGGGGCACGATGGGCACGGTGTGGCGCGCCCGCGACCGCGCGCTCGGGCGTGAGGTGGCGGTCAAGGAAATCCGCCAGGACCCGGGACTCACCGAGGAACAGCGGGCCGAGCTGCGCGAACGCATGGTCCGCGAGGGCCGCATCGCCGCGCGGATCAACCATCCCTCGGTGGCGTCCATCCACGACGTCCTGATCCAGGACGACAGCCCGTGGATCATCATGGAGCTCATCGAGGCCCGGTCGCTGGAGCAGGTGATCGACGAGGAGGGGCCGCTGCCGCCGCGGCTCGTGGCGGAGATCGGCGTGGACCTGCTCGGGGCGCTGCGCGCCGCGCACGCCCAGGGGATCACCCACCGCGACGTCAAGCCGGGCAACGTGCTCATCACGGAGAGCGGGCGCGTGGTGCTCACCGACTTCGGCATCGCCAAGGCCGAGGGCGACTCGCGGCTGACGAAGACGGGCATGGTGATCGGCTCCCCCGGCTACACGGCCCCGGAACGTGCCAGGGGCGAGTACACCGGTCCCGAGTCGGACATCTGGTCGCTCGGGGCGACGCTCTACTTCGCCGTCGAGGGGCGCCCGGCGTACGAGCGGGCCACGATCGCGGAGACGCTGGCGGCGCTGCTCACCGAGAGCGCCGACCCGCCCACGCAGGCGGGCCAGCTGCGGCCCGTGCTGAACGGGCTGCTGAACAAGGACTACCGGCAGCGCCTCAACGCTGCCAAGGCGGAGACCCTGCTGCGCATGGTCGCCGACACCCCCACGAGCGAAATGCCGGCGATCACGGCTGAGGCTCTCATGGCGCAGGAGGCCGCTTTGCCCGACCCGTTCGCCGCCCGGAAGAATCCGGCCCAGACGAACCCGGCCCAGAAGAATCCGGCCCAGAAGAATCCGGCCCAGCAGCGTCCGGCGCAGCAGAACCCGGCGCAGAAGGCCCCGGTCCCCCAGGCCGGGCCCGCGGGCCCCGCGCCGTACGGGCCGGGAGGCGCGGGCGCTCCCGGCGGCCAGGCGCCCTGGACCCCGGGCCCCGCCGGACAGGGCCCCGCCAAACAGGGCCCCATCGGGCAGGGCCCCGCCAAACAGGGTCCCGCCGGACAGGGCCCCATCGGGCAGGGTCCCGCCGGGCAGGGCCAGGGTCCGGGCGCGCAGGCGCCCAGGGGGCCCGTCGGCGCGCCGGGCGGTCCGGTGCCAGGAAACCCGGGCCGGGGGCCGGCGTCGGGGCCGCACGGGCCGATGACGAGCCCGGGCACGCCCACCGTGCCGCGCAACGCCGCGCCTCAGCGCCAGCCGCAGTCCGGCCCCCAAGGATCCCCTGACCAGGGGTTCGACCCCGAGCGGACGGTCAGCGTCCAGCGCCCCAAGGGCCCGTTCCCGCCGGCTCCGGAGCAGGCCAGGCCGCCGCAGGGGCCCGGCGACGAGGGCGCGGTCGTCACCACGCGCATCCAGCTCCCGCCCGCCCCCGGCCAGCAGGTCTACCCGCCCACCACGCCGCCCGCGGGCCGGCAGCCCGCCCCCCAGCAACCGGGCCCCCAGCAGCCGGGCCCCCAGCAGCAGCCGCCCGCGCCGGGGGGCCAGCAGGTCCCGCAGCAGGGCAAGGGCCTGGGGACCGACCTGTTCGCCATCGCCGGGCAGCCGGAGCAGCCCTCGGGCAACCGCAACGGCATGCTGGTGCTCATGGCGGTGGCCGCCGCGGCCGCCGTGGTGATCGCCGTACTCATCGTCGCGCTGTTCTCCAGCTGACCCGCGCCGCGGCCGTGCGGCGGTCGTGGGTCAGACTGGAAGTCATGAGCGAGTTCAGAATCGAGCATGACTCGATGGGCGAGGTACGCGTGCCCTCAGGAGCCAGGTGGCGCGCGCAGACCCAGCGGGCAGTGGAGAATTTCCCGGTTTCCGGACGCCCCCTTGAGCCGTCCCACATAGCCGCGCTCGGCCTGATCAAGGCGGTGGCCGCCGAGGTGAACGGCGAGCTGGGCGTGATCGACAAGGACCTGGCCGAGGCCGTCGCCCAGGCGGCGGCCGACGTCGCCGAGAACGAGCACGACGCCCACTTCCCGATCGACGTCTTCCAGACCGGCTCCGGCACCTCGTCCAACATGAACGCCAACGAGGTGATCGCGACGCTGGCCGAGGAGCGCCTCGGCCGTCCCGTGCACCCGAACGACCACGTGAACGCCTCCCAGTCGTCCAACGACGTCTTCCCCACCTCGATCCACGTGGCGGCGGCGACGGAGGTCACCTTCCACCTGCTGCCCTCGCTCAGGCATCTGGCGGCGGTGCTGCGGGAGAAGGCGATCGAGTTCGACGGGGTGGTGAAGTCGGGGCGCACCCATCTGATGGACGCGACCCCGGTGACGCTCGGTCAGGAGTTCGGCGGGTACGCCACCCAGGTCGAGAACGGCGCCCTGCGCGTCGCGACGGCTCTTGAGCGCGTGCTCGAACTGCCCCTGGGCGGCACGGCCGTGGGCACGGGCATCAACACCCCGCCGGGCTTCGCCCAGGCGGCCATCGCCAAGCTCGTCGAGGCCACCGGCATCCCGTTCGTCGAGGCCAGTGACCACTTCGAGGCCCAGGGCGCGCAGGACTCGATCGTCGAGCTGTCGGGCCAGCTGAAGGTGGTGGCCGTCTCCCTCACCAAGATCGCCAACGATCTCCGCTGGATGGGCTCGGGCCCGCGGGCCGGGCTGGCCGAGATCAACCTGCCCGATCTGCAGCCCGGCTCGTCCATCATGCCCGGCAAGGTCAACCCGGTGATCCCCGAGGCCACGGCCATGGTCGCGGCCCAGGTCATCGGCAACGACACGGCGATCACGTTCGCCGGCGCGTCCGGCAACTTCGAGCTGAACGTGCAGCTGCCGGTCATCGCGCGCAACATCCTGGAGTCGATCAGGCTGCTGGCGAACGTGTCGCGGCTGCTCGCCGACCGCTGCGTCGCCGGCATCACGGCGAACGCCGAGCGCCTGCGCGAGTACGCCGAGTCGTCCCCGTCGATCGTCACCCCGCTCAACAGGTACGTCGGCTACGAGGAGGCCGCGAAGATCGCCAAGCAGGCCCTGGCCGAGCGCAAGACCATCCGCGAGGTGGTCATCGAGCGCGGCCACGTGGCCGACGGCACCCTGACCGAGGACCAGCTCGACGCCGCGCTCGACGTGTTGTCGATGACCCGGCCTCAGTGACCGGCTGACGCCTGCGCCTGCGTGGCGTGCGCCCACAGGGTGAGCAGGGACAGCGCGGCGCCGGAGTCGACCGCCTCCGCGGCCCGCTTGTAGGCCATGCCGAGGGCGGGCGTGAGGTCGGGCGCGGGCGGCGTGCCCTCGGCGGCCACCACGGCGGCGGCCGCGTTGAGCAGCACGACGTCCCGCACCGGGCCCCGCTCGCCCGCGAGCACGGCCCGCGCCACGGCCGCGTTGTGCCGGGCGTCGCCGCCGCGCAGGTCGTCCTGGCGCGCCCGCGGGATCGACAGGTCGGCCGGGTCGAAGGCGGTGGGCGTGACCGTGCCCCGGCGTACGACCCAGATCGTGGAGGGGCCCGTGGTGGTGAGCTCGTCGAGCCCGTCGTCGCCCCTGAAGACCAGCGAGGAGCAGCCCCGCTGGGCCAGCACGCCCGCGATGACCGGCGCCATCCCCTGGTGAAAGACGCCGACCGCCTGCGCGGGCGGCAGGGCCGGGTTGGTGAGCGGGCCCAGGAAGTTGAAGACCGTGGGCACGCCCAGCTCGCGGCGCGGCCCGGCGGTGCGTCTCAGCCCGGAGTTGAACGCGGGCGCGAAGCAGAACGTGATGCCGACCTCGTCCGCGACCCTGACCACCGCGGCCGGCGGCAGGTCGATGACCACGCCCAGCTCCTCCAGCACGTCCGCCGCGCCCGCCAGCGAGGAGGCGGCCCGGCCGCCGTGCTTGACGACCTTGACGCCCGCGGCGGCGGCGACGATGGCGGCCATGGTGGAGATGTTCACGGTGTGGGCGCGGTCGCCGCCGGTACCGACCAGGTCCACGGGGTCGCCGGAGACCCTGATCGCGGCCGATTTCAGGAGCATGCCGTCGGCGAGCCCCGACACCTCGGCCACGTTCTCGCCCTTGGCCCGGAGCGCGACCGCGAACGCGGCGATCTGGGCGTCCGTGGCCGACTCGCCGATGATCTGCTCCATGGCCCACTTGGCCTGGAGCGAGGTGAGGGACCTGCCGTCGAGCAGCGTGGTGAGCAGTGCTGGCCAGGTGGTGGTCATGGTGAGCGCCCCTTTCGTCAGTGCTCGACGGGGGCGCGTACGACATGCGAGCGGCCGCCTCGTCGAGGCGGCCGGTGCGTATGCGCTGGGAGGTCCGCCTAGGAGGCGGGCCACCACTGGTACGAATACGCGTGCATGCGTTCAAGATAGCAGACCTCGTGATCCACATAGGGCCACACCGATCTATGTCGTCGGCACCCATGCGTCGCGGAGCGGCGAGCGCCTAGGGTTCGGGGTATGGCGAAGGAGCTGACGGGGCGGACCGCGCTTGTGACGGGGGCGGGGGGCGGCATCGGGGCGGCCTGCGCCCGGCGCCTGGCCGCCGAGGGGGCGAAAGTACTGGTCGTCGACCTGCGGGCCGAGCCCGCCGAGAAGGTCGCCGCCGAGATCGGCGGGGTGGCGGTGGTGGCCGATCTGGCCGATCCCGGGTTCGTGGCGGCGCTGCCTGACGAGCCCGTCGACATCGTGGTGAACAACGCCGGGTTCCAGCACGTCTCGCCGATCGAGGACTTCCCGCCCGAGGTGTTCTCGGCGATGCTGCGGGTGATGGTCGAGGCGCCGTTCCTGATCGCGCGGCAGGTGCTGCCCGGCATGTACGCCAGGGGCTGGGGCCGGTTCGTGAACATCTCGTCCGTGCACGGGCTGCGGGCCTCGCCGTTCAAGTCGGCGTACACGACGGCCAAGCACGGGCTGGAGGGCTTCTCCAAGGTCGTCGCGCTCGAAGGGGCGCCACACGGGGTCACCTCGACCTGCGTCTGCCCCGCCTACGTACGGACGGGGCTGGTGGAGGCGCAGATCGCCGACCAGGCTAGAGTGCACGGCATCGAGCCGGACGAGGTCGTCGGGAACATCATGCTGCAGCCCGCCGCGATCAAGCGGCTGATCGAGCCCGAGGAGGTGGCCGAGCTGGTCGCCTACCTCTGCGGCCCCGCCGGGTCGTTCATCACCGGCGTCTCCCTCCCGATGGACGGCGGCTGGACGGCGCACTAAGTGAGTAAAGAGTTCCTGGAGTTGCTGGCCAGAGAGGCTTCGGCGGTCGAGTTCGAAGGGCCGATCATCGAGGCCAGGGCGCGGGGCGCCGACCCGGCCACGATCGAGGAGCTGGAGCAGGCCAAGGTCGAGGCGCTCAAGGTGCGTGACCTGCTCAAGCGGCGCGCCAGGCGCGAGGCCGAGCTGTCGGCCCTCTACGACACGGCCGGCGACCTGGCCGCGCTGCGCGACCTCGACGCCGTGCTGGAGGCCATCGTGCACCGGGCCAGGCAGCTGCTGGCCACCGACGTCGCGTACATGACGCTGCACGATCCCGAGCAGGGCGACACGTACATGCGGGTCACCGACGGGTCGATCTCGGCCAAGTTCAGGGCGTTGCGGCTGGCCATGGGGGCGGGGCTGGGCGGGCTGGTCGCGCAGACGGCCACCCCGTACTCGACGGCCGACTACTTCGCCGACGCCAGGTTCCGGCACAAGCACCACATCGACGAGGCCGTCAAGGAGGAGGGCCTGGTCGCGATCCTGGGCGTGCCGCTGCGGCTGGGGCAGCGGGTGATCGGCGTGCTGATGGCGGCCAACCGCAGCGCGCGGCCGTTCCACCAGGAGGAGGTGTCGCTGCTGGCCAGCCTGGCCGCGCACGCCGCCGTCGCGATCGACAACGCCAGGCTGCTGCAGGAGACCAGGAACGCGCTGGAGGAGCTCTCCCAGGCCCACAGGACCGCCAGGGCGCACGGGGAGGCCGTGGAGCGGGCCGCGCTGGCGCACGACAGGATGACCTCGCTGGTGCTGCGCGGCGGCGGGATCGAGGACGTGGCGGCCGTGGTGACCGACGTGCTCGGCGGCTCGCTGGCGGTGCTCGACGACCTGGGGCGGTCGCTCGCGGGTGACGTGGGGGAGCTCGACGCCGGGGTGTTCGAGTCGGCGCAGGCGTCCAGGGCGCTGGGGCGTACCGTGCGGCGGGGCGACCTGCTGATCGCGTCGGTTGACGTCGGCGGGGAGCCGCTGTGCACGCTGATCCTGCGCAGCGACGACGCCGACGAGCGCATCCTGGAGCGGGCGGCGCTGGTGTGCGCGCTGCTGCTGCTGTTCCGCCGGAGCGTGGCCGAGGCCGAGGGCCGGGTCAGGGGCGAGCTGCTCGACGACCTGATCTCCCGGCCCGGCTCCCCCGGCCTGGCCGACCGGGCGCGGCGGCTGGGCGTCGATCTCTCGGCGCCGCACGTCGTGGTCGTGGTGCGGCACGAGGGCCAGCGGGAACGGGCCGCGTTCTGGGCCTCGTCGCAGGCCACGCTGCGGCACGGGCTCGCGGCCGGCCGGGCGGGCGAGGTGGTGCTGCTGCTGCCGGGGGACAACGCGGGCGGCATCGCGCAGCGCGTCGCCGCCGAGCTGAGCGCGTCGCTGCAGGTGCCCGCCACGGCGGGCGCGTCGAAGGTCTGCCTCCCGGGCGCGGCGGCCCGGCCGCCGGGCGGCGGCGCGCCCGGGGCGGGTGACGTGGCGACGTCCTACCAGGAGGCGCGCAGGTGCGCCGAGGCGCTGATCGCGCTCGGACGGGCGGGTGACGGCGCGAGCGCGGCCGAGCTGGGGTTCGTCGGGCTGCTCGTGGGCGACGGCCGCGACGTGCACGGCTTCGTCGGACGGGTGCTCGGCGCCGTGATCGACTACGACGCCCGCAGGGGCACCGCGCTGGCCGACACGCTGGCCGCCTACTTCGGCTCGGGCGGCTCGCCCTCCCGTACGGCCGAGGCCATGCACATCCACGTCAACACCGTCACGCAGCGGCTCGACCGGATCGGCAAGCTGCTCGGCGACGGCTGGCTGGAGCCGGAACGCGCGCTCGAGATCCAGCTCGCGCTCCGCCTGCACCGGCTCGGCCACACATCCACCCCATAGACTGTGGGCCCCGGCCCCATATGAGTGACGCCGGTCACTCCTTACCGTGACCGGCATGGCCACTTCCATCAAGAAGATCGTCGCCGCGAGCCTGATCGGCACCACCATCGAGTGGTACGACTTCTTCCTGTACGGCTCGGCAGCCGCCCTCGTGTTCAACAAGCTCTTCTTCCCCGAGTCCGACCCGCTCACCGGCACGCTGCTGGCGTTCCTCACCTACGCCGTCGGATTCGTCGCCCGTCCGCTCGGCGGCCTGGTCTTCGGCCACTTCGGCGACCGGCTCGGCCGCAAGACGCTGCTGGTCGTCAGCCTGCTGATGATGGGGGCGGCCACGTTCCTGATCGGCTGCCTGCCGACGTACGAGACCCTGGGCCCGTCCGCGGCGCTGCTGCTGACCGCGCTCCGGCTCGTGCAGGGCTTCGCGCTCGGCGGCGAGTGGGGCGGCGCGGTGCTGATCGTCTCCGAGCACGGTGACACGGCCCGCCGCGGCTTCTGGGCCTCCTGGCCGCAGGCCGGCGCCCCCGGCGGCAACCTGCTGGCCACCGGCGTGCTGGCGGCCCTGGCCGCCTGGCAGTCGGACGAGGCGTTCCTGTCGTGGGGCTGGCGGGTGCCGTTCCTGCTGTCGGGCGTGCTGGTGCTGATCGGCCTGTGGATCCGCCTGACGATCAGCGAGTCGCCGGTGTTCCAGGAGGCGCCGCCGGAGAAGGCGCCGCCCATCGTGGGCGTGCTGCGCCACCACTGGAAGGACGTGCTCACCGCGATCGGCGCGCGCCTCGCGGAGAACATCTCCTTCTACCTGCTCACCGTCTTCGTCATCACCTACGCCAAGTCCGTCAAGATCGACAACTCCACCGTGCTGAACGCGGTGCTGATCGCCTCGGCCATCCACTTCGTCACGATCCCGATGTGGGGCGCGCTGTCGGACCGGATCGGCCGCCGCCCGATCTACCTGGCGGGCGCCGCCGGCATCGGGGTGTGGATCTTCGCGTTCTTCCCGCTCGTGGACACCGGCAACTTCCTGGTGATCACCCTCGCCATCACCGTCGGCCTGCTCTTCCACGGCATGATGTACGGCCCGCAGGCGGCCTTCTTCTCCGAGCTCTTCGGCACGAGGATGCGCTACACCGGCGTCTCCATCGGCGCGCAGCTGTCGGCGATCGTGGCCGGCGCGCTGGCCCCGATCATCGCGGTCGCTCTGCTGAAGAGCTACTCGAGCAGCCTGCCCATCTCGGTCTACCTTGGTCTGGCGGCGCTGCTCACCCTGGGCGCGGTCTACGCCGCCCGCGAGACCCAGGGCAGCGACCTGGCTGAGAGGATCCACGCGCGATGAAGGTCACCACGCCCAGGCTCACCCAGAACGTCCTGACCGTCGAGGGCAGGGACACCGGCGAGCCGGTGCTGTTCGTCCACGGAAACGTCTCCTCGGCCGCCTTCTGGCGCGACAGCATGGCGGCGCTGCCCGGCGGCTACCGCCCGCTCGCGGTCGACCTGCGCGGGTTCGGCGAGAGCGACCCCGCGCCCGTGGACGCCACGAGGGGCCTGCGCGACTGGTCCGACGACCTGATCGAGCTGGTCGAGGCGCTCGGCCTGGACCGGGTGCACCTGGTCGGCTGGAGCCTGGGCGGCGGCATCGTGCTGCAGGTCCTGCGCGACCAGCCGGCCGCCGTCCGGAGCGTCACCCTGGTCAACCCGATCTCGCCGTACGGCTTCGGCGGCACGGAGGGCCCGGACGGCCGCCTCACGCACGCCGACGGCGCGGGAGCGGGCGCCGGCGCCGCCAACCCCGACTTCGTGGCCCGGCTCAAGGCGGGCGACATGTCGGACGAATCCCCCACGTCGCCGCGCAGCGTCCTCCGCTCCTCGTACGTCAAGCACCCCGAGATCGCCGACGAGGACTTCTACGTACGCTCGATGCTCACCACCCGCGTCGGCGAGGCCAACTACCCGGGCGACGCCGTCACCTCGGCGCAGTGGCCCGGCGTGGCCCCCGGCAAGCACGGCATCCTCAACGCCATAGCCCCCACCCACTTCCGCCTGGACGACCTCCACGAGATCGACCCCAAACCGCCCATCCTGTGGATCAGGGGCGCCGACGACGTGATCGTCTCCGACACGTCGCTCTTCGACCTGGCCCACCTGGGCGCGCTCGGCGTCGTACCCGACTCCCCCGGCACCCCGGCCCAGCCCATGGTAGCCCAGACCAGGGCCGTGCTGGAGCGCTACGGCCCCTACCGCGAGGCCGTCATCGACGACTGCGGCCACAGCCCGCACCTGGAGCACCCCGAGGAGTTCCGGCGCCTGCTGACCGCTCACCTCGGGGAGGCATGATGTTCGTCGCGCTCACGTTAGTGGCGAGCCTGCTCACCCCGGCCCCGCAGCTCACGGTGCCGGGCGCGGAGCAGGCCGTGGTGGCCACGCTGGACGACCTGACCACGGCGGGCACCGCGAAGACCGGCCACACCGACCCGGCCGACTGGGCCGGGCTGCACTCGGCCGCCACGGTCAACCCGACGGGCGTGCCTGGCATCCAGATCGACGGCTACTTTCCCGACACCTCCACCACCAACGCCACGCACGGCTGGAACCACGACTCCCAGTTCGTGATCAGGCTCCCCGAGCACTGGAACGGCGGCCTGGTCGTCAGCGGCACCCCCGGCAACAGGGAGCAGTACGCCAACGACTACACGATCTCCGACTGGGTGCTGGCCAAGGGCTACGCGTTCGCCGCCACCGACAAGGGCAACGTCGGCGTGAACTTCCACGAGGACGGCCGCAGCCCCGGCGACGCCATCGCCGAGTGGAACCACCGGGTCACCCAGCTCACCGTGGCCGCCAAGGCCGTCGTCAGGCAGCGGTACGGCAGGAAGGCCCAGCGCACGTTCGTGGCGGGCATCTCCAACGGCGGCTACCTGGTCAGGTGGCAGCTGGAGAACCGGGGCTGGCTCTACGACGGCGGCGTCGACTGGGAGGGCACGCTCTGGCGGGTCAAGGGCGACAACCTGCTGAACTTCCTGCCGCCCGCGCTGAAGGCGTACCCGGACGAGGCCGGGGTGCGGGCGGCCGGGTTCGCGGCGGGCTCGGAGTTCCTGTGGCCGTTCCACCGGCAGTACTACTGGGAGCTCACCCAGCAGCTCTACCAGAAGGAGCTGGACCCGTCCTACCAGGGCGCGGCGGCGGACTACGACTACGACCGGCGCAGGCCGTACGCGGCCGTGGCGAAGATCGCGCTGACCGGCCGGATCACCAAGCCGCTGATCACGATCCACGGGACGCTCGACACGCTGCTGCCGATCTCCCGCGACTCCGACGTCTACGCGAAGATGGTCGGCCCGCACCGGCCGTTCCGCTACTACCGCGTCGAGGGCGGCAACCACCTGGACAGCCTCGTGGACGTCTACCCCGACCGCCTCAAGCCGATGCTCCCGGTCTTCAGGAGCGCCTTCGAGGAGCTGGAGGGCTGGGTCAGTCCTTGAGGTAGCGGTGCCTGCCCGCGCGCGCCAGGCGCACCATGTGACGCGCGCCGGGCAGCCGCCTGCCGATGCGGTGCAGGACGGTGTCCCGGCCCATGGGCGAGCGCCGCCCGAACTCGACCGCGGCGGCGGGCCGTACCTGGATCCTGCCCCTGCGCACCTCCAGCGCGAACCTGAGCCCGATCTCCTCCTCCGCCGTGCGCAGCGACGTCAGCCAGGCGCCGGGGCCGAGCTGGTCGGGCGGCGGCATCATCCGCTTGACCGGCACCTTGGCCACGAGCTGGCCCGCGAGCCGGCCCGGCACGCCGGCCTCGACCAGGGCGGGCGCGCTCACCTCACGGCCGCGCCGCCCCGTGCTGCGCAGCACCAGCTCCAGCGGGGGCCCGCCGCTCGGCGGCACGTACGGCACCGGCAGCACGACGTACACGTGCCCGTCGAGCCGCTTGACCTCCACTCCGCGCGACACCAGGGCGATCGACTCGGAGAACGAGCGCGGCTCGACGGCCAGGCCCAGCTCGCCGTGGTCGGTCCAGCACGGCACCACCAGCCGCGTCCTGGGCCGCTGGGCCAGCACGCCCAGGCAGTTGAGCGGGCCCACGGAGCTGCCGACCCGGCTCCTGGCCTGGTTGGCGCCGCCGAACATGCGTACGTGGACCTCCCACTGGCCCGGCTTGAGCGGCTCGCCGACCGCGGCGGCGGTCACGTCCAGCCGGGCCTCGCCCCTGATCTGCACGCGGACCCGGCGGCGGCCGTCCTGGATGCGCTCCACGTGCTGGGTCAGGGGCAGGAAGTGGATCACTCCCGTCTCGGCGTGGCGCACGTACAGCTCGACGCGGGCCCGCTCGACCGCCTCGGTGACGTCGGTGACGCTCTCGTCCAGGGCCTTGGTCTCCAGCGAGCGCGGCGGGATCCAGTGCAGGCGCTCGCCGTCCTCCCGGTACCTGTCGGGCGTGCCGTCGCCCCCCAGGACCTCCACGGTCAGCGCGAGCACCAGGACGTGGGCGTCCCAGCGCATGTCGGTCAGGTCGGCGCGGAGCCCGGCGCGCTTGGAGGAGTTCGACAGGAGCACGATCTGGTCCAGGCGTCCCATGCGCACGTACGCGGCCACCACGCGCAGCTGGACGGGCAGGTAGCGGTCGAGCCGCTCCGGGAACCGCTCCTCGACCAGCTCCTGCGCCACCCGGAAGTGCAGGCCCCGGTCCACGGACGAGTCGGCGAACCTGGCGGTCAGCAGCGGGCGCAGGACGGCGTAACGGAACCAGTGGGCGTACATGCGGTCGCGCTGGCGGCCCTCGCCCACGCAGGTCTCGATGTCGGCGAGCAGGCGCTTGAGCTCCCTGACCATCGCCCGGGGCTCCTCCTCGGCCCCCGGCCGGTCGCCGAGGTGGCAGCAGACGTGCTCGGCCAGCACGGCGATGACCTTGGCGTGCAGGTAGGCCCGCATCACGAACGCCTGCTCGGCCATCCTGCCGCCGGGCACGGTGAACCCCAGCTCGTGCTCCTCCAGGAAGGCGCGGCGGTAGAGCTGCTGCGGCACGAGCAGCTGGAGCAGGCGGTCGCGCAGGATGTCGGCGCGGGCCGTGCCGCGCTCGAAGGCGGCCATCGGCGGCCCGAAGTCGCGGATCAGGCGGCCGACCAGCACGTCGGCGTCTGTCTCCACGGCCCGCTCGTGCATGCGGGCGACCGCGTCCTTCTCCAGGCGGTCGCCCTGGTCGAGGAAGTAGACGTAGTCGCCGGCGGCGGCCGCCAGGCCCACGTTGCGGCCGCGCATGGGCGTCCCGGTGTGCGGCAGGTGCAGCACGCTCACGTTGTCACGGGTCGCGGCGATGGTGTCGAGGCGCTCGCCGATCCCGTCCGTGGAGCCGTCGTCCACGAAGATCACTTCGTACTCGTCCGGGGGCATCGTCTGCTCCAGGGCGGAGCGGATGCACGCGTCGGCGCTGGCGCCCGGATTGTGGACATTGACGATCACGCTGACCTTGACACCCATGCGGCCAGAGTGGGCCCGTATGCACGTTCGGGCGCGGCGGCTTGCCGATTAGTGAGGGAAAGTTGACCCTCTAATACCAACCGACCGACTGTGAGTGTCCCCAGGCGCCGCAGGGCGTGCCGTAGCGGCCCTTGATGTAGCCGAGGCCCCACTTGATCTGGGTCGCGGCGTTGGTCTGCCAGTCGGCGCCCGCGCTGGCCATCTTGCTGCCGGGCAGGGACTGCGGGATGCCGTACGCGCCGGAGTAGCGGTTCATCGCCCGCTCGTTCCAGCCGCTCTCCTTCTGCCAGAGCCGCTCCAGGCAGCCCCACTGGTCGTCGCCCCAGCCCATGGAGGCGAGCATGGTCTTGGCGGTGGCCTTGTTGCTGCCCGGCGAGGGGTTGCTGCCCGGCGGGAAGTTCTGGGCGGGGAACCCGTCACCGCCCGGCGCCTTCTTCGGCACCACCCAGTCGATGTCGGGGTTCTTGCCCGCGGAGGCCCGGCCTTCCTTGAGCTTGTCCGCCTTGTACGCCTGCTCGGCGGCGTTCTTGAGCGCGTCGTTCTGGGGGTCGGGCGTGTAGAAGCTGCCGCTGGCGATGGCGCCCAGCTGCTCGGGCGTGAACGGCGTCACGGCCGGCCTCTTGGCGTTCTCCATGGCACGGTAGGCGACGAAACCGCCTCCGCCGACCACGACCACCAGCGAGACGGTGGTGATCACCACCGCTTTCACGCTCAGGCGCTTCCTGGGCCGGCGCGCCGGGGGAAGGTCTTCCTTCGGCGGGCGCTCACTCAACTGCGGACCGGGGCTCACGAACCATGAGCTTGCCCTGTACTGGGGGGTGGTTCGCAACCGAAACGCGGGAATCGCTTGGGACCCCGTTGGCTAACTCGCTGGTAAGCGTGGCGTTTCCGAAATACTGTGATATTGCTCACACAAGGGGCAGCTTCTCCTCATGGGCGCCCAAACCGAAGGGAGGCCCCCGCCAGGGTGCCCCGGCTACTTCGGTGTCCCATCTGTGACACGTCACAGTTTGGTGACTTAGTTCGGGCATTCGGGACATGGAATAATAATTTGTGCGTGGCAGGCATCCTCCTGGTTGAAGACGACCCCTCGGTGCGTACGGCTCTCGAGCTGGCGCTGACCCGGCAGGGGCATTCCGTCACCTCCTACGCGACGGGCGAGGAGGCACTCGACCACATCAGGGCCCGCCGCCCGGAGATCGCGATCCTCGACGTGATGCTCCCCGGGATCGACGGGATCGAAGTCTGCCGCCGCGTACGCAAGCTCGACCAGCTCCCCGTCATCCTGCTCACGGCCCGCGGGGACGACCTGGACGTGGTGGTCGGGCTGGAGGCCGGCGCCGACGACTACGTGGTCAAACCGGTCGAGCCCCGGGTCCTGGACGCGCGCATCCGCGCCATCCTGCGCAGGGCCGAGTCCGCCGCCTCCGATCGCATCACCTTCGGCGACCTCGTGATCGACCGGGGCGCGCTCAAGGTCATGCTGGCCAACAAGGAGATCCACCTGACGCCGACGGAGCTGCGGCTGCTGCTGGAGCTCGTACGGCACCCGGGCCAGGTGCTCAACCGCCGCTACCTGCTGCGCGAGGTGTGGGACCACACGCACATCGCCGACTCACGGCTGGTGGACGCCTGCGTGCAGCGGATCCGGGCGAAGATCGAGCCGAAGCCGGCCGAGCCCGTGTTCATCCACACGGTGCGCGGGTTCGGCTACCGCTTCAGTCCTCCGTGATCCCCCTGCCCACGGGACTGCGCGCCCGCCTCGTCATCACGTTCACGCTCGTCGCCGTCACCGCCTCGCTGCTGGTCGCCACCATCGGCTTCGAGCTGGCCAAGACCGCGCTCGTGACGCGCGAGGAGAACACCTCTCTCGACCTCGTGATCAGAGAGCTGGGCAGCATCACGTTCCCCATCGGCAAGCTCGCGCCCGGCGAGGCGGCGCCGACGATCAAGGAACTGGACCGGGTCGCCGCCGCGCTGAGCGGGCCGGGCCGCAGCGTGATCGTCGAGTACGGCACGATGGTCTCCACCGAGGGGCCCATGACCCTGAGCGACGTGCCCAACGAGCTCTACGGCCGGGCCAAGCAGAGCGTGGTCACCCAGCGCAAGGTCATCCGCAACCAGCTCTGGCTCATCGTCGGCGCCGAGGTCTACCGCGACGTCGACGGCGCGTCCCAGGCCACCGGGCTGCGCGCGTTCGTGTTCTTCCCGATGCAGGGCGACGAGAGCCAGCTCAACACGCTCAGGGCCACGCTCGCCCAGGCCGGCGCCGCCATCGTGCTGATCGCGCTGGTCGTGGCGCTGCTGTCGGCCAGGCAGGTGCTGCTGCCGGTCAGGCGGCTGAGCGCGGCCGCGCAGGCGCTCGGCCAGGGCCGGCTGGACACGCGCCTGCCCGTCCACGGGCAGGACGAGCTGGCCGAGCTGACCGCCAGGTTCAACGACGCGGCCGCGGCGCTGGAGCTGAGCGTGGCCGAGCTGCGCTCGCTGGAGGCCATGTCGCGCAGGTTCGTGGCGGACGTCTCGCACGAGCTGCGCACGCCCCTGACCGCCATGACGGCCGTGGCCGACATGCTCTCCGAGGAGGCGGGCCGGCTTCCGGAGGCGCCGGCGGAGGCCGTCCGGCTGGTCCTCAGGGAGATCGAGCGCCTGCGCGAGCTGGTCGAGCACCTCATCGAGATCAGCCGCTTCGACGCGGGCACGGCCACGCTCAACGTCGAGCCGGTAAACGTGGCCGACGCCATCAACGACTGCCTCGAGGTGCGCGGCTGGAGCGATCAGGTGGAGGTGAAGGCGTCGCAGGGCTTGACGGTGAACCTCGACCCGAGGAGGTTCGACGTCATCGTGGCCAACCTGGTCGGCAACGCGCTCAAGCACGGGCAGCGTCCCGTCATGGTGAGCGCCAGAGGCACCGAGAACGGCCTGGAGGTGAAGGTGCGCGACCACGGCAAGGGCATACCGCGCGAGGCGCTGCCGCACGTCTTCGACCGCTTCTTCAAGGCCGGCGCGGGCCGGGCCCGCAGCCAGGGCAGCGGCCTCGGCCTCGCCATCGCCAGGGCGAACGTCCACCTCCACGGCGGCACGATCTCCGTACGCCCGCAGAATCCCGGCACGCTCTTCACGGTCTGGCTACCGCACTCATGACCCGCGCTCTGGTTCTCGCCCTCCTGCTCGCCCTGACGGCCTGCGGCATCTCGCCCACGGACGTCCAGGACCGGGGCAACGCGCCCACCATCAAGATCCCGCCGCCGTCCAAGACGATCTTCCTGATCAGGAACGGCAAGCTCGCCCTGGAGGCGGCCGACGTCGAGAACGACACCGTCGCCAGCCTGCTCGGCGCGCTCTTCGCGGCCTCCTCGCAGCCTCTGGACGGCGGCCGGGACACCGCGCTGCGCGGGTTCACGTACCTGGGCATCAAGGACTCGCTGAACCCCGTGCAGCGCGACGAGGTCCAGCTGCCGCGCACCTCGACGCTGACCGTCTACATCAGGGGCGACGGCACGCTCACCAGGCTCGGCATGGCGCAGATCGTCTGCACGGCCCAGCAGGACGCGGCGTACGAGATGGTGAAGATCGTCCGCGAGAACGTGAACCGCCCCTCCAGGTCGGAGGGGCAGCACACCTGCGGCGAGCTCAAGTGATCACATCGTGATGTCCTCGAGCATCTCCGTCACCAGCGCCGCGATCGGCGAGCGCTCCGACCTGGTCAGCGTGACGTGCGCGAAGAGCGGGTGGCCCTTCAGCTTCTCCACCACCGCGACCACGCCGTCGTGCCGGCCGACGCGGAGGTTGTCACGCTGGGCCACGTCGTGGGTGAGCACGACCCGCGAGTTGGCGCCGATCCGGCTCAGCACGGTCAGCAGCACCCCGCGCTCCAGCGACTGGGCCTCGTCCACGATCACGAACGCGTCGTGCAGCGACCGGCCCCGGATGTGCGTCAGCGGGAGCACCTCCAGCATGCCCCTGTCGAGCACCTCCTCGATCACCTCGGGCGAGGTGATGGCGCCGAGCGTGTCGTAGACCGCCTGCGCCCACGGGCCCATCTTCTCGCCCTCGGTGCCCGGCAGGTAGCCGAGCTCCTGGCCGCCCACGGCGTAGAGGGGGCGGAAGACGACCACCTTGCGGTGCTGGCGGCGCTCCAGGACCGCCTCCAGGCCCGCGCAGAGCGCGAGCGCCGACTTGCCGGTGCCGGCCCGGCCGCCCAGCGAGACGATGCCGATCTCCGGGTCCATCAGCAGGTCGAGCGCGATGCGCTGCTCGGCGGAGCGGCCGTGCAGGCCGAACACCTCGCGGTCGCCGCGCACGAGCTTCACCGACTTGTCGGGCTGCACCCTGCCGAGCGCCGAGCCCTTGGCCGACAGCAGCCGCAGGCCGGTGTGCGCCGGCAGTTCCCTGGCCTCCTCGAGGTCGGCGCTGCCCTGGTCGAAGAGCGCCTCGACGTCCTCCGCGGTCACCTGGACCTCGGCCATCCCGGTCCAGCCCGACTCGTGTACGAGCTCGGCGCGGTATTCCTCGGCCGCCAGGCCGATCGAGGCCGCCTTGACCCGCAGCGGCAGGTCCTTGGACACCAGGACCACGTCGCAGCCCTCGGCGGCCAGCGAGCGGGCCACCGTCAGGATGCGGGTGTCGTTGTCGCCCAGGCGGAACCCGACGGGCAGGATCGACGGATCGCTGTGATTGAGCTCAACCCTGATCGTGCCGTCCCCCGTGGGCATCGCCTCGTCGAGCCTGCCGTACTGGATCCGCAGGTCGTCGAGGTAGCGCAGGGCCTTCCTGGCGAAGTAGCCGAGCTCGGGATGATGGCGCTTCCCCTCCAACTCGGTGATGACCACGATCGGAAGAACCACGTCGTGCTCGGCGAAGCGCGTCATTGCCGCCGGGTCGGCCAGCAGGACTGACGTGTCCAGCACGTACGTGCGCTTGGCCGACAGGTGAGTAGGGTTGCTCGAGGACACTGCCACACGTTCTCCCCCGGGCGCCCATAAGCGCGAGCGCCCTGCAGACGAGGCGGGAATCGGACCGGACCCGCATCCCCGACCGTGAGCTGCCGTCGGCGCCGGGTACCGGCCCCCCTCGGCAGATCTTGGTGCAAAGGCGGGCCCTCTCCGAAATGTCCGGCCTGCGGTCGGACATTTACTACGTTACGTTCTGAATGCCCCGTTGTCGCGTCATGAACCGTAACGTCGGTGTCTCGCAGCGTAATCGCGCAGCGCCCGCAGGAAGTCAACCCTGCGGAAGTCAGGCCAGTAGGCCTCGTGGAAGTAGAACTCGGAGTGAGCGCTCTGCCAGAGCATGAAGCCCGACAGGCGCTGCTCGCCCGAGGTCCGGATGAGAAGGTCCGGATCGGGTTGGCCGCGAGTGTAGAGATGCTCCGCGATGTGCTCCACATCGAGCACCTCGACGAGGTCCTCGATGCTCGCTCCTCTGCTCGCTTGCTCCTGGAGCAGTGAGCGCACCGCATCGGCAATCTCACGCCTTCCTCCATACCCAACTGCAACGTTCACAATCAGGCCTGGACGGTGTGATGATGCTTCCTTTGCGTTTTTCAGGACATTCGCGGTCCGGGCCGGCAGCAGATCCAGCGCGCCGACCGGGCTGATCCGCCAGCCCTCGTCCACCAGCTCCTGCGTCACGTCCTCGATGATGCGCAGCAGCGGCTCCAGCTCCTCCTTCGGCCGGTTGAGGTTGTCGTTGGACAACATCCAGACCGTGACGACCTCGACGCCCGTCTCACGGCACCAGCCGAGCAGCTCCGAGATCTTGTCCGCGCCCTTGCGGTGGCCGCTGGCGACGTCACGCATGCCCATCGCGCGCGCCCACCGGCGGTTGCCGTCGATGATCACCCCGACGTGCCGGGGGATGCTGTCCTTCGACAGCTTGGACTCCAGCCTGTGCTCATACAGCCGGTAGACCAGATCGCGCAGGCCCACGGAGTGCCTCCCCAGCGGTTGCCTTCGGTCGCATGACCCAACAGGCAATTATCACCGCGAATCGCCCGTGCCCGCTCCGTCTAGCGGATTCCTCGCCAGATCTCTACCTTCCAGACATCCTTCCGCCTCATCCACGAGACTCCGGACGAACACCGACAGCTCCGACGACGTCAGCACCGCCCGCATGCCCACGCCCGTCGAGCCCCACGCCTCCACGTACGCCCTCCTGGTCAGCCGCCACTCGCCCTTGGCGGCCTGCCACACGGGGATGGTCCTGAGCTGGCAGCGCAGCTCACCGCCGCCCACCAGGCCCGCCCTGGTGCGGTAGCGGAAGGAGAACAGCTCGCTGTCGGGGTCCTCGTCGGGGAACCTGTCGTCGGGGTCGGTCCACCGCCTGGCCGCTCCGCGCCCCTGCCGGGCCTCGTCCACGCCGCGTGCCAGGCGCGCGAGCAGCCACCCGCACCGCTCTCCGACGCTCCCGTACGGCGTGCCGTCGCGGTGCAGCTCAAGGGTGACCTCGTACGGCGTGCCGACGCTGTCCTTGCATGCCACCGGCGTGACGGTCAGATAAGAGCCGTCGACACAACGCAATCCCCCCATTCTCTGACGGTTTCCGGACGAATATCTGCTAAACCGGCTATGCCGGATCCACCGCTGGCCGGTTGCGGACAGGGGCTGATCAGGGAAGGAACCGCGACCACCAGCGTGGTTTGGGCGGCGGATCGGGCATGCGGCCGCGCTCGCGCAACCAGGCTGCGAAGTCGTCCGCGTCGGTGCGGTAGTTGGGCGGCGGCTCGCTGCGGGAGCGGGCGTAGGCGGCGAACTCCGCGGGCAGGTCGGGGCCGGCCGCGGCGGCGGCGTCGGGCCGGATCCTGGCCACGATGCCGCGCCGCTTGGCGACCAGGCTCGACGCCTGCACCCGCATCCGCTCCGGGTCGAACCCCCGGGGCAGCTCCGCCCCGGCGACGAGCGCCGCCACGACCTGCTCCTGGGCCTCGGCCAGCCGCCGCCGCGCCTCCCCCAGCTCCTCGGCGTCCGCCACCGCGGCCGGGTCCGTGGAGTGCCGGTCCGTCATCCGGACTCCCGGGCCGCGGACATCGCCGTGCGGATTCTGGCCAGCTCGTTCGCCAGGGCGGCGTCGCTCGGGTACTCGTCGTCCCACTCCAGCAGCACTCCCGGCGGGGTGGCGCGGGCGCACAGCTCCGTGAGCAGGTCGAGCACCGGCTCCGGCGCGGAGGTGGTGTGCGTGTCGTGCCAGATGCCGTGGTGCTCGTAGCCGCCGGCGACGTGGACGTACGCGAGGTGCTCCAGCGGCAGGGCGTCGAGCGCGTCCGTGGCCGACAGTCCCAGGTTGAACTGGTTGGTGTAGAGGTTGGCCACGTCGATCAGCAGCCCGACCCCGGTGCGCTCGACCAGCTCGGCGAGGAACTGGGCCTCGGTCAGCTCGTCGTCCGGCCAGCCGAAGATGGCGGCGACGTTCTCCAGGGCGAACGGCACGGGCAGTGCGTCCTGGGCCCTGCGCACGTTCTCGGTGATGACGCGCAGGGATTCGCGGGTGCGCGGCACGGGCAGCAGGTGCCCGGCCTCGATGCCGCCGCCCCGTACGAACGCCAGGTGCTCGCTGACCAGCGGCGAGCCCAGCGCCTCGGCGCAGGCGGCCAGGTGGGCGAGCCGGGCCGGCGAGGGCGGCTCGGCGCCGCCGACGCCGAGCGACACGCCGTGCGGGATCACCGGCATCCCCCTGGTGCGCAGCACGCGTAACGACTCGGGGAGGTCGGCGGGCCTGATGTTCTCGGCGACGACCTCGAGGAAGTCGACGCCCGGCATCCGTTCGATGGACAGGTCCAGCTCGGCCCGCCAGCCGATCCCCACCCCCAGCTCGACCCCGGTACGCTGCCGGGCTTCCGGCTCGGCCATGTCAGCTCCCTCCTCCCCCGCAACCGCCGCCGCAGCCGCTCGCGCCGCCGCAGCCGTGGTGCGAGGCCCCGCCGCAGCTGTGTCCGCTGCTGCATCCGTTGAATCGGCCACTGTACGACTGGTACCGCCTGGACCGGCGGGCCGCTCTGGCCGCGCGCAGGTCGGCCTTCAACTGCGCGTCCGGACCGTACAGGGCGGTGTGCATCCGCCCGTCCCCCGAGCCCAGCGGGTGCGTCTTCCTGGCGTTGCCCAGCCGCTCCACCCCGTGGGCGGTGAGCTCGTGCCGGCGCGACTTCCGGCGGTCGGCGATCGCGGCGGCCGCGCCCGTACCGGTGATCGCCAGGGCGATCAGCGAGAGCATCAGGAGCGGGCTCGGGCCCTCGGCGAGCACGGTGACCACGGCCGCCACGGCCCCCGCGAAAGCCAGCGCCGAGACCACCTGAAGGCCGGCGGCCAGCAGGCCGAGCCGCCTGGCACGGTCGTCGGGCAGGACCAGGCCGGCGTCCGTGAGGCCGCGCTTGAGGTCGGCCATCGCCGGGCTCCTGCGCGCCTCGGTCCTGAGCGCGGACGCCGGGAGCCCGGAACGGTCGGCGACGGTGGCCAGCACCACCTGCTCGACGGGGTCCCGCGACACCGATGGCGCGTGGACGCTGTGCACGTGCCCGCCGCGTGACACGCGCAGATCGCCCGAGCCGGTCAGGAGAGCGACGGCCGTGCCGGCCACCTGCTCCGGGCCGCCCGCCAGATAGGCGATCTCGTAGTGGCTCAGTTTCTGGCCCAGGGCGCGAGTACGGGACGTCGTCGGGACGGCGTGCTCGCGTTTGAATGCGGAGGCGGTGGTGAAGGCAATCGCGGCCAGGGCCACCGAAAGGATCAGCAGGAACAGGTCCATTTAGGCCTCCCTCCTACAGCCGGATCAGGCTGGTTATTCGGAAGGACGCGTAAGGCAGAGGTAAAGGTTTCGTTCTGCTCATTTAGATTATTCGAATTTGGCGTCAGCTGCTCCCGCCGCAACTCGAACCGCCGCCCCCGCAACTCGAACCGCAACTCGACGAACTCCCGCCGCAACCGGACGACCCGCAACCGGACGACCCGCCGCCGAAGTCCATGCCGCCGAAGCCGCCGGAGGAGTCGCTGCCGAAGGTCGAACCGTCGCCGCCGCCGTACGTCCCGCAGGCGCCGGCGCAGTCGCCTCCCGGGTCGCCCGCCGACAGCTCGTCGCACAGGCTCTGGTCCCCGGCGTCCTGCAGCCCGTACAGCGCGACGGGTATGCCGACGGCCAGGGCCAGGGAGCTCTGGTCGGACACGCCCCTCGGGTGGTGGCCGCGGGCCGAGCGCAGGACCTCGTGCCCCTCCCTGGTGAGGACGTTGCGCAGCCTGCGGCGCTGCCGGGCGAGCGCGGCGAGCCCCGAGAAGAGCGCGATCGCGGCGAAGAACAGCACCCCGAGGAACACCGGATCCTCGGCCGCCAGCCCGGCGGCGGCCAGCGCGACCACCAGCAGCGCGAACCCGGCCGCCACCCCCACGGCCGCCTTCTGCAGCTTCCTGCGCCGCCACGCGGTCCCGAACGCCTCCTCCGGCACGATCAGGCCCCGCGCCTGGAGGTCGCCGGCCAGCCCCACCAGCGCCGGATGCGTCTCCAGCTCCCGCCGCAGCTCACCCGCCCGGTAGCCACCCGGCCGGGCGGCCAGCGCGTCCAGCACGGCCTGCTCGATCGGCACCGGCGAGGGCCGCGCGCCGTGGACGGCGGTGACCTGCGACCCGCGTGACACGCGAACGGCGCCGGCCCTCGCGAGGACGGCCAGCGCCGTGTTGATGGCTCGGCGTGGCCCGCCGGACAGGTAGGCCAGCTCGTAATGGGACAGGTTGTGGCCGCCGCCGGTGGGCGCCCGCTCGCTGACGCGCCTGCGCTCGCGCTCGACGCTCTTTTCCGCCACGTTGACCAGTAAGACCACGCCCAGCGCGGCGAAAAGCAGGAAGTAATCCATGGCGGCCCCTCCTAGCGGTACGGCAGTCCGTCAAATTAGACGCAGCCGCCGTACCGCACAAGGGGGTCAGCCGAGGCGGTCCAGGAGGGCGTTGTACTCGTCCCACAGCTCCTTCGGCAGGTGCGAGCCGAACTTGTCGAAGTGGGCCGGGATCAGCGCCGCCTCCTCGCGCCACACTTCCTTGTCGACCGACAGGAGGGTATGCAGGTCCTCCTCGGTCAGGTCCAGGCCCTGGGTGTCGAGTTCGGCCGGCAGCAGACCGATCGCCGTCGGCACCGCCTTGGCCTCGCCGTTGAGCCGGTCGACGATCCACTTGAGCACGCGGCTGTTCTCGCCGAAGCCCGGCCAGATGAACTTGCCCTCGGCGTTCTTGCGGAACCAGTTGACGTAGTAGATCCGCGGCAGCTTGGCGCCCTTGCGGCGGCCGATCTCCAGCCAGTGGCCGAAGTAGTCGCCCATGTTGTAGCCGCAGAACGGCAGCATGGCGAACGGGTCGTGGCGTAGCTCGCCGACCTTGCCCTCGGCCGCGGCGGTCTTCTCGGAGGCGACGTTGGCTCCGAGGAAGACGCCGTGCTCCCAGCTCAGCGACTCCGTGACCAGAGGCACGGCGGTGGCGCGGCGACCGCCGAACAAGATCGCTGAGATGGGCACGCCCTTGGGGTCCTGCCATTCGGGTGCGATGGTCGGGCACTGGGCGGCGGGAGTGGTGAAGCGGGCGTTCGGGTGGGCGGCCGGCTCGCCGCTGCCCGGCGTCCAGGAACGGCCCTTCCAGTCGGTCAGGTGCGCCGGCGGCTCCTCGGTCAGCCCCTCCCACCACACGTCGCCGTCGTCGGTGAGGGCGACGTTGGTGAAGATGCTGTTGCCCCAGAGCGTCTTGATCGCGTTGGCGTTGGTCACCTGGCCGGTGCCGGGCGCGACGCCGAAGAAGCCGGCCTCCGGGTTGATCGCGTAGAGGCGGCCGTCGTCGCCGAAGCGCATCCAGGCGATGTCGTCGCCGATCGTCTCGACCTTCCAGCCCGGGATCGTGGGCTGGAGCATGGCGAGGTTGGTCTTGCCGCAGGCGCTCGGGAAGGCGGCCGCGACGTAGCGGGTCTCGCCGGACGGCGGCGTGAGCTTGAGGATCAGCATGTGCTCGGCCATCCAGCCCTCGTCGCGGGCCATGGCGCTGGCGATGCGCAGCGCGTAGCACTTCTTGCCGAGCAGGGCGTTGCCGCCGTAGCCGGAGCCGTACGACCAGATCTCGCGGGTCTCGGGGAAGTGGCTGATGTACTTCGTCGAGCTGCACGGCCAGGGCACGTCCTGCTGCCCGTGCTCCAGCGGCGCCCCGACGGAGTGGACCGCCTTGACGAACTCGCCCCGTTCCTCGATCCGGCGGAGGGCCCTGTCCCCCATCCTGGTCATGATCCGCATGGAGACGGCCACGTACGCGGAGTCGGTGATCTCGACGCCGAGCTGCGAGATCTCGCCGCCGAGCGGGCCCATGCAGAACGGGACGACGTACATCGTGCGGCCGCGCATGCAGCCCTTGAAGAGCTGCCGGAACGTCCGGCGCATCTCGTCGGGCGCGATCCAGTTGTTGGTCGGGCCCGCGTCCTCCTCGCGCTCGGAGCAGATGAAGGTACGGTCCTCGACCCTGGCCACGTCGCTGGGGTCGGACTTGGCGTAGAAGCTGTTGGGCCGGGCGGCGAGCCGCGTGAACGTGCCCTGATCCACGAGCAGGTTGGTCAGGCGCGTCCACTCCTCTTCGGACCCGTCGCACCACTCGATCCGGTCCGGCTGGGTCAGGGCGGCGATCTCGTTCACCCACGCGGCCAATTCGCTATTGCTGGTCGGTGCGGGCACTTCCACGGAAACGGACACGACTGCGACTCCTCCACTGTCTCAGGGCCCAGTCATCATTAACGACGAAGCGGCATGAAAGCCAATTGGCATAGACCTGTTGGCTTGACCGTCGCCGCAGGCAGCGGCCCTGACGATTGGGGGAGCCTACCCAGCCCGAGCAGATTTAAAAGAGAATTAACATGCAGTGGTCCAGTCCAATTCCGCTGGTCTAAACCAATTTCGCCAGTGGTTTAGTCCATTTCCGCGCCCGTTTCCGCTGCGTGGTCTCAGGAATTGACGTCGGGTCCCGCGGAGCGAACGCGGTCGACGTGCTGGAGCGCGTCCCGCAGGTCGGCGAGCCAGGTGTCGGTGTGCTTGCCGACCAGACGTACGCACCAGGCGAGCGCGTCGCTGCGGCTCCTGGCCACTCCGGCGGCCACGAGCGTGTCCAGCACCTGCCGCTCCGTCTGGCGCAGGCGGGTCATCACGGGCACGGAGAGTGTGGTGAACATCACAGTCTCGCCACCGCAGACCACGCCCCAGGACACCTTCTGCCGGAACTTGCGCTCGGCCTCCCGGGCGATCTCGATCCGCCGCTCGCGCGTCTCCTCCCTGAACCTCCTGGCCAGCCCCTCGACCAGAGCGGCCCGCTCCGCCTCGGGCACGTCGTCCGGGGGGTCGGGGAGGGTGCCGAGCACGGCGATCTCCTCGCGGTCCCTGACGATCTCGGGCGCGCCGGTGAACCAGCCTTCGGGTAGGCGTCCGCTGAACCAGCCGTGAATCTGGGCGGTGTCGTCGTCTGTTGTCATGTAATCACCATTACATAGTTGCACCTGAAATGCACGCCTCTTGGCGCCACGTTTACGCACCCCACGGCCCTCTTGCGCCTCCTGGCCCCCGTCGGCCGCATCCGCCTCACGGGGCTGCGCCGGGCGGACACTCGCAGGGTCCAGCGGAGTCGGCGAGGCTGAGCGGGCGTGGATGAGCGGGCGGCGGCGCTGAGCAAGCGCATGGGCTCAGCGGGGCCAGCGGGGTCGGCGGGACGCGGCTGGCGGGGCGAGCGAGCGAACCGGGCGAGCGGGCCGGGCTGGCGCGGCGAGCGGGCCGGGCGAGCGGCTAGCGGGGCGAGCGGGGGGTTAGCGGACCTTGGCGGCGGCGACTGGGCTTACGCGGACGACGCCTGCCAGGTTGCGGGTGTGTACGGGTGAGATCTTGACGACGTCGCCGGTGCGCGGCGCCTGGATCATCTTCCCGTTGCCCCAATAAATCGCTACGTGGGAGATGTAGTCGGGATTGGTCGGGTCAAGGCGCCAGAAGATCAGATCCCCCGGCTGCGCCTGCGACAGCGGAACCTGCGGCCCCGTCACCCACTGCTGATGCGTCACCCGGGGCATCCGTACCCCCGCCTGGGCGAAGGCCCACTGGACCAGACCGGAGCAGTCGAAGGTGTCGGGCCCCTCGGCGCCCCACACGTACGGCCGGCCGAGCTTGGAGGCGGCGGCCTTCAGCGCCACGGTGATCTGCTCGCCCGTCATGAACGACCCGGAAGTCCAGGTACGGGTCGGGGTCTGCGGCTGCGGGAGCACCGGGTTGACCATGGCCACCTGCGTGCCCTTGGGCAGCCGCCGGAGGATGGCCTTGCGCAGAGTCTCCGAGTTGGTGTCGGGGGCGCTCACGATGAGGGCGTTGTCGTGCGGCAGCCCCAAGGTCCGCCCCACGCTCTTGGACACGACGGCGTCCACCGCGCCGAACCCGGTGGTGGCGTACGCGCCGATGCGGAGCGTCCCGGCCGGGCTTGCCACGCGCCGGTGGAGCGCGAGCCCGCCGTCGTTGCCGAGCACGAACGAGACCGCCACGTCACCCGCCGCGACGTTCTGCCAGAGCGCGTCGGACGAAGCGGTCACCTTGGGCGTGTACGAGCGGAACGTGGATGGATTGACCGCCAGCGTCTGCACCCGCTTGCCGTCGAGCATGACGGACGCCGCGTCGGCCAGCTCCAGCGCCCGCACCCCGCGCAACTTGGCCACCTTCCGTAACAGCTCGTTGGTGAACGGCTTGGGGGTCAGCACGAACAGGTTGGGCTTGTGCAGCTTCTTCAGCGGTTCCACGGGCTGGACGGTGGTGACCGGCGGCGGTTGCTGCTGCCCCTGCTGCTGTTGCGGCCGGCGCTGGGCCAGCGGCGTCTGCTTGAGCGTGGCCTGGGCGCGTACGGGGCCCACGTCCTGCCCGGACCGCGCCAGCAGCAGCACGTCGGCGGTCAGCACCGCCACCAGCGTCACCACGATGAACGGCACCAGCTTGTACGTGTTGCGCCGCCTGGGAGGGTTGACCAGGAAACTGAGGTCCTGCCGGATCCCCGAGGCACGCGAAAAATCCGCCGGGCCAACGTGGGCCCGGCGGTCGTCATGCGGGGGTGTCAGTTGCCGATGTACGGCACTGCCTCAAGGATCTCGACCGTGTTCTGACGGCCGTTGGGCATGGAGTAGGTCGCCTTCTCCCCGATCTTCTTGCCGTTGATCGCCGCCCCGAGCGGGGACTTCGGCGAGTAGACGTCGATCGGCGCTCCGCTCTCCTCGCGGGAGGCGAGCAGGAAGGTGACCTCGTCGTCGTCGCCGACGAAGCGGATGGTCACGGTCATGCCGGGGCCCACCACGCCCTCGGCCTTGGGGGCCTCTCCCACCTGGGCGTTGTCGAGAATCTGCCGGAGGTGGAAGATCCGGGCTTCCATCTTGCCCTGCTCGTCCTTGGCGGCGTGGTAGCCGCCGTTCTCACGCAGGTCGCCCTCTTCGCGGGCGGCTTCGATCTTCTTGGCGATGTCGACGCGCCCGGGGCCAGAGAGATATTCGTACTCCGCCTTCAGGCGGTCGTACGCCTCCTGCGTCAGCCATGTGACGTTCTCATCGCGAGAGTCGGCCACGGGTTCTCCTTGCTTGCCTAGGGGGCCCTGAGATCACTTGAGGTTACGTGTGGTTGAATTGCGAAAGGCTAACAAGTCAACCGCTCCAACGCTTCCCCAAATGTCTCACTATACGAGATTGCAGTACTGGATGTGGACGGAAGTGGCCTGACCACTGGTGTCGAGGCTTTCCTTGATCTGCTTACTACCCCCGCCAGCCGAGATTCTTACTTCCTTGCTGCCCACTTCCGCGTGATAGACGTCCAGCGCCCTGATCCGGCAGACGGCCACCCTATCGTCTGGCTTGTACACCTCAAAGGTGATCTCCGCGCGATTCGCGCTGACGACGTTGAACGTCACCACCTGCGACGGCGCCTCCGAACCGCCCGCCGTCATCGACCACATCACGTAGCCCCAGCCGCCCGCGATGATGGCCACCAGCACGCCGATCACGACGTGGACGACCAGCCGCCCGCCTCGTCTGGGGCGGTCGGGGAAGTCGTCGGGTGTGCCGAGAACGGGCTGGTTCTCGACATCTCTGGTCGCCATGGCGGAATCTCCCTGCACTCCCTGAGCGTTATCCGAGACAATTGTCGCCCGCGGGGGGTGTGCCCTCGCGACCGCCCAGCAGAAACTAACCTCTCTGGGCGAGTGACCGGTCCCTACTGAGGAGACATCGAGCCCGTGAGAGCACCGCTGAGGCTGATGGCCGTCCACGCCCACCCCGATGACGAGTCGAGCAAGGGCGCCGCCACGATGGCGCGTTACGTGCGCGAAGGTGTGGAAGTGCTGGTCTGTACGCTCACGGGCGGTGAGCGGGGTTCGGTGCTCAACCCGAAGATGGACCGGCCCGAGATCGTGGCGAACATCGCCGCGGTGCGCAAGGCCGAGATGGACCGGGCTCGCGAGATCCTTGGCGTGCAGCAGCGTTTCATGGGCTTCATCGACTCCGGGCTGCCGGAGAACGAGGACGAGGCGCTGCCCGAGGGCTGCTTCGCCGTGCAGAAGCTGGAGGACGCCTCGGCGCCGCTGGTGGCGGCCGTGCGGGAGTTCAGGCCGCACGTGATCATCACGTACGACGACGACGGCGGCTACCCCCACCCCGACCACATCATGACCAACAAGGTCTCGGTGGAGGCCTTCGAGGCCGCCGGCGACCCCGACCGCTACCCCGGCACGGGCGACCCGTGGCAGCCGCTGAAGCTCTACTACCAGATGGGCTTCACCAAGGAGCGGTTCGAGGCGCTGCACGAGGCGATGACCGAGCGCGGGCTCGGCTCGCCGTACGCCGACTGGATCTCCCGCTGGGAGGACCGCCCGGCCAAGTGGCCGGTCACCACGCGGGTGCCGTGCGGCGACTACTTCGAGATCCGCGACCAGGCCCTGATCGCCCACGCCACCCAGATCGACCCGGACAGCTGGTGGTTCGTCTGCCCGCGCGAGCTGCAGCAGGAGATCTGGCCGACCGAGGACTACCACCTGGCGCGTTCGCTGGTGGACACGGAGCTGCCGGAGGACGACCTGTTCGCGGGCATCCACGCCGAGGACGTCTCCCCCGCCTGCCACTGACGGGACCACGCTCCCCCAGTGGCAGACTGGAACTGTGAACGTTCTAGCAGCAGGTGATGTGAGTCCGGGCCTGCTCGGCTTCGTCGTCGTGGCCTTCCTCGGCTTTGCCCTCTACTTCCTGGTCAAGTCGATGAACAAGCAGATGTCGAAGATCCAGGTCCCCCACGAGGGCGACGTGGACGACAAGAAGGCCGAGTAGATGCCGATCGAAGTTGTCGACAACTCGACGGAGAGCCGGTTCGAGGTGCTCGTGGACGGCAAGGTCGCCGGGTTCGCCGACTACCGGCTGCTGCCCACGAAGATCGTCTTCACGCACACCGAGGTCCTGCCCGCGTACGAGGGGCAGGGGCTGGCGAGCAGGCTGGTCGCGTTCGCGCTCCAGGCGAGCGCCGACACCGGCCTGCGCGTCGTGCCGCTCTGCCCCTACGTGGCGAAGTACATCAAGCGCCACCCCGAGTTCCAGCACCTGGTCGACAGCTCATTCGGCAGCGGGTGACCACGCGCGTTCCAGCGCCTTGGGCAGGCCCCACCAGCCCAGCGGGGTGAGCACCTCGTCCTTGTCGACGATGCCGAGATAGCCCCACAGGCTCACCACCGAGCCGAAGAGGCTCTCGGTCGCGTTGAGATCGTCGGTGTCCTGCTCGTCGACGTCGATGTCCTCCGACTCGGCGATGAGGCGCGCCATCCGCTCGGGCGAGGCCAGCACCCCCGGCCCCAGCCTCACCAGCGCCGCCACCCCGGCCAGCCAGTCGGCGTGCTGGATCGCGCAGAGGTTGGCCAGCGTCGCGTCCTCCAGGGTGAGCTCCCCGTCCAGGTCGGTGAACTCCTCCAGCAGGTCCCCGCTCTCCGACAGGTCCGAGATCGGCCCCGCGATGCCCGCCGCCACCGCCAGCCACAGCTCGCCGTCGTCGTCCGGCATCGGGCCGTCCTCGAACCCGGCGCAGGCCCGCAGCACGTTGGCGGGGTAGCCGGGCAGGGCGAGCAGCGCGCGCAGGCGCGCCGCCGCCGCGTCCAGCTCCCCGGCGGGCAGCTCGGGCCGCGCGGGCAGGCCGGCGAGGATCCGCCGCAGCTCCGCCAGCGCGAACGCCTCCTCCTCGTCCCAGATCGCGAACGACTCCTCGTCCAGCTCGTCGCTCACCGCGAACCCGGGCACCCTCCCGTCGGCCAGCGGCGTGGACAGCCAGCGCTCCTGCAGCTCCTCGTACGCGCTGCGGGCCGCCCGGTCGCCCGCCGCCAGCGCGTCGGGGTCGATCTCACCGGCCTCGACCCGTTCCTCCAGGTACGCGACCAACCGGCCGAACATCTCCGCCGCCACGGGCCCGCGCTCGTCCTCCTCCGGCCAGACGAAGTAGCTGGGCGTCATGAGGATCGGCTCGGTACCGGTGGACTCGACCCAGCGCTGCACGTCGCCGACCGTGGCGACACCCGACTCGATCGAGCTGAGCGTGGCCTTGGCGGACTCCCAGAACGGGCGGGAGAGGGGGTTGCCCGCCGCCATCATCGCGCGCCGCAGGTCGGGCAGCGCCACCAGCGCCACCCCTGAGGGGACGGCCAGCAGGGCGCGTGCCACGTCTCTGCGGGTGAGGGCGCCGACGGGGCGATCGGCGTGTGCGCAGACGAAGTCCATATCCACGCCCTGTAACCTACGCCGTCCCGGCCTCCCCAGTCAGCCGCCCCCCGCTGAGGTCCTTCTGTGAGGGGGTACGCCCGCGACGCCGGAGGCGGCGGCGTGGGGGCGGACTAGGCTGATCGGGGGAGGTCCTGATGAACCGGTTGAAAGACGCCACGAGCCCCTACCTGTTGCAGCATGCGGACAACCCCGTGGACTGGCACCCGTGGGGCGAGGAGGCCTTCGCGGAGGCCAGGCGGCGCGACGTGCCGCTGCTGATCAGCGTCGGTTACTCGGCGTGTCACTGGTGTCACGTGATGGCGCACGAGAGTTTCGAGGACACCGCCACCGCGCGCCTCATGAACGAGCACTTCGTCAACATCAAGGTCGACCGCGAGGAGCGGCCGGACGTGGACGCCGTCTACATGGGCGCCACCCAGGCCATGACGCGCCAGGGCGGCTGGCCGATGACGGTGTTCGCGACCCCGGAGGGCCACCCGTTCTACTGCGGCACCTACTTCCCGCGCCCCCACTTCCAGCGCCTGCTCACCGAGGTGCACAACGTGTGGGTCGGCGACCGCCAGTCCGTGCTGCAGCAGGGCGCCAAGGTGGTGGAGGCGCTCAACACCAACACCACGCTGCCCAGCGGGGCCGTGCCCCAGGAGGAGACGCTGACGCTGGCGGCGCGGAACCTGCGCCAGGAGTTCGACGCCGTCAACGGCGGGTTCGGCAGGGCGCCGAAGTTCCCGCCGTCGATGGTGCTGGAGTTCCTGCTGCGCGCCGGCGAGCGCGAGATGAGCGGCAAGACGCTCGAGTCGATGGCCCGCGGCGGCATGTACGACCAGCTCGGCGGCGGGTTCGCCCGCTACAGCGTGGACGCGGAGTGGGTCGTGCCGCACTTCGAGAAGATGCTCTACGACAACGCGCTCCTGCTGCGCGTCTACACCCACTGGTGGAAGGCGGGCGGCGGCGAGCTGGCGCGGCGGGTGGCGCTGGAGACGGCCGACTGGCTGCTGCGGGAGCTGCGCACCGAGGAGGGCGGGTTCGCCTCCGCGCTCGACGCCGACAGCGAGGGCGTGGAGGGCAAGTTCTACGTCTGGTCGCCCGAGGAGCTGCGCGAGGTGCTCGGCGAGGACGACGGGCGCTGGGCGCAGGAGCTGTTCGAGGTGACCGGCACGTTCGAGCACGGCACGTCCGTGCTGCAGCTCCCCCGCGATCCCGGCGACCCGGCGCGCTACGCGAGCGTCCGCGAGCGGCTGCTGGCCGCCAGGGACCGGCGCGTACGCCCCGGGCGCGACGACAAGGTCGTGGCCTCGTGGAACGGCCTGGCCATCGCGGCCCTGGCGGAGACCGGCGTGGTGTTCGAGCGGCACGACCTCGTGGCGGCGGCCACGGCCGCGGCCGACCTGCTCGCGCGCACGCACGTGGTGGACGGCAGGCTGCTGCGCACGTCCAAGGACGGCAGGGCGGGCACCAACGCCGGGGTCCTCGAGGACTACGCCAACCTGGCCGAGGGCCTGATCTCCCTGTACGGCGTGACCGGCGAGGCCAGGTGGCTCCGGCTGGCGGGGTCGCTGCTGGACACGGTGCTCGACAGGTTCGCCGACGCCACGGGCGGCTTCTACGACACGGCCGACGACGCCGAACGGCTCTTCCAGCGGCCGCAGGACCCCACGGACAACGCCACCCCGTCGGGCCAGTTCGCGGCCGCGGGCGCGCTGCTCTCCTACGGCGCCCTGACCGGCTCCACGCGGCACAGGGAGGCCGCCCACGCCGCGCTCGGCACGGTGTCCGTGCTGGCCACGGGGCACGCCAGGTTCGCCGGCTGGGGCCTCGCCGTGGCGCTGGCGGCGCTGCACGGGCCCGTGGAGGTGGCCGTGATCGGCCCGGCCGACGACCCGCGTACGGCGGAGCTGCACAGGGCGGCGCTGCTGGCCGACGTGCCGGGGCTGGTGGTCGCCCGCGGCCCCGGCGACTTCCCGCAGCTGCTGGAGGGGCGCGGGCTGGTCGGCGGGACGCCTGCCGCGTACGTGTGCAAGGGCTTCACCTGCCGCCTGCCCGTGACGACGGTCGATGACCTGCGGGCCGAGCTGGCCGCGGCCCGCTAACCCGTCTGCGGGCGGCCCGTGTCGGCCTCGTTGATCGTGTCGCCCCCGGTCGTGGGCTGGTCGGGCGCCTGCTGCTGCGTGGCCGGCGGGCCGGTCTGCTCGTCGGGCTGCTGCTGGTCCTGCTGCGGCCCGTTGTCGCTGGGCTGATCCGTCACCGGCGGGTCATCCGTGGACGGGGGCGCGGTGATGTCGGGCTCGGGCGTGCTGTCGAACCAGTCGTTCGGGTCGGACGGCTGGGGGTAATCCTGGCGGGGACCGTCCTGGTTCTGGTCGGGCGAGCCGTAGTCGGGCCCCCAGCCGTAGTCGGACGGCTCGGGGAACTCCTCGACCGGCTTGCCCGCCATGGCCTCGGTCATGAACGCCCGCCAGATCTGCGCCGGCAGCTGGCCGCCAAACTGCGTGCCGTAGCCGGGGATCGTGACGGTGGCGTTGTCGTCCCTGAACATGTCGACGGCGACGGCGAGCTGCGGCGTGAACCCGTTGAACCAGACGCTCTTCGACTTGTCCGTGGTGCCCGTCTTGCCGGCCACCGGGCGGTCGTAGAGCCGGGCGGCGGTGCCGGTGCCGTACTTGACGACCTGCTGCATCGCGTACGTGGTGTCCGCGGCGGCCTGCTCGCTGACCACCCGCGTCGAGACCGGCTCGACGGTCTTCTTCTTGCCCTCGGCGTCGGTGACCGACATCACCACGTGGGCCTCCATGTGCACGCCCTTGTTGGCGAACGTGGAGAAGCCCGAGGCGTTCTGGACGGCGCTGACCGAGGAGACGCCGAGCGGGAAGGACGCGAAGCTCTGCTGCTTCTCCAGCTGCCCCTTGGGGATGCCCGCCTTCTCGGCGACGGCGGCGACCTTGTCCAGGCCGACCTTCTGGCCGAGGTCCACGAACGCGGTGTTGACCGAGTTCTGGGTGGCCTGCACCAGGTCGATCTCGCCGTAGGAGCGGTCGCTGTCGTTGGGGATCGGCTTGGGGTCGGACGCCACGCGCATCGGCGAGTTGCCGTTGACCCTGGTGGACAGGTCGAAGCCGTTGTCGAGCGCCGCCGCCAGCGTGTACGGCTTGAACGTCGAGCCGGCCATGACCTTGGCCGAGAATGCGCTGTCGTACTGGGACTGCGCGGGACTGCCGCCGTAGAACGCGACGACCTCACCGGTGGCCGGATCGACGGCCGCCAGCCCCGTGTGGACCTTCTTGGGCGTGGCGTCGGGCAGCACGTCCTTGACGGCCCGCTGGGCGGCCTGCATGAGCTTCTTGTCGAACGTCGTGACGACCTTCAGCCCGCCGCCGTTGATGTCCTCGTCGCTGTAGCCGCGCCGGTTGAGCTCGGCCGTCACCTGCTCCAGCATGTACTGGGCCTGCCCCTTGAGCTCGAACGGCTTCTTCGGCGCCGCGAGCTTGGGGAAGCGCTGGGCGGCGACCTCGGCGGGCGTCAGCATGCCGGTCTGGCCCATCGCGTCGATCACGGACTTCCAGCGCTCCTGGGCCGCCGTCAGGTCGGGGCCCTTGGGGTCGGCGAAGCGGCTGGGCTGCTGGATCACCGCCGCGAGGTAGGCGCCCTCGGCCACGCTGAGCTGGCCGACGTCCTTGCCGAAGTAAGCACGGGCGGCCGACTGGACGCCGTTGGCGCCGCGGCCGAAGTAGATCGTGTTGAGGTACTGCTCGAGCACCCAGTCCTTCGACTTGGACTGGTCGACCTTTATCGCGATGAGGATCTCTTTGAACTTCCGGGTGACGGAACGTTCCTGGCTGAGGCCGCTGTAGTAGTTGCGCACGAGCTGCTGGGTGATCGTCGAACCGCCCTGGAGCTGCTGGCCGGTGACGGTGGACCAGACGGCCCGCGCGGTGCCCTTGACCGAGACGCCGCCGTCGTCGTAGAAGGAGCGGTTCTCGGCCGCGATGACCGCGTCCTGCACGTGCTTGGGCACCTTGGCCAGCTCGACGATCTTTCGGTCGATGCCCCGGCGGGCGAGCACGGTCTTGCCGTCGCGGTAATAGATCACCGAGCCCTGCGCGGTGGCCTGCTTCTGCGTGGAATCGGGAATTGGCGTCAGCGCCCATGCGACGGCGAAAAGCCCGACGAGTACGAGGATTCCCGCACCAAATGAAATCAGAAGAAGTCGGAGTACTCGTCGTTTTCGCATCCCGTTACCACCGCCGCTCCGCACCCTCGACCCCCCTCGTCAACCCCCGACACGCTGGGCGAATGTCAAGGCTAGACGATCGACAACGGTGCCTCGTCCCCTAGCGATAGTACGGCTACCGGTCACCGCGGCGCGGAACATCGGCGACCAACGGCAGCACTCGATAAGGAACCGGGGTGTCCAGGGCGATGATCGAATTAGTCCGGAGCACACCCTGTACATCGACGATTCGGTCGATAACCCGTTGCAAATCGGCATTCGTCCGCGCCACCACGCGGCAGAGCAGATCGCTGTCGCCGGTGATCGTGTACACCTCCAGCACCTCCGGGATGGCGGCCAGCCGGTCGGCCACCGGGTCGTGCCCGGCGACCTGCCTTATCTCCATGCTGACAAACGCGGTGACGTCATAGCCGAGCGCCTCCGGCGAAACGTCCGGCCCGAACCCGGTGATCACGCCCCTGGCGACCAGCCGGTCCAGCCGGGCCTGAACGGTGCCGCGGGCCACGCCGAGCCGGCGGGAGCACTCGAGCACCCCGAGGCGGGGCTCCTCCGTCATGAGGGTGATCAACCTCGCGTCCAGCTCATCGATCGTCATACTGTACAGATTTACCGGATATCTCCGAGCGCTGCTAGGCAGATTGTCCACTGATTGAAGTAACTCTTGCGCAGCCAGCCCAGGGATATCGAGAGTTGCCGGTATGAATGATGTCTTTCCGGTCAACGGCATGGACGCCGTCGTGTTCGCCGTGGGCAACGCCAAGCAGGCCGCCCACTACTACTCGACCGCGTTCGGCATGAGGTTGGTGGCCTACCGCGGGCCCGAGAACGGCAGCCGGGACGAGGTCGCGTACGTGCTGGTCTCGGGCGGCGCCACGTTCGAGTTCCGGGGCGCGGTCCGGCCGGGCACGGACCTGGCCAGGCACGTGGCCGAGCACGGCGACGGGGTGATCGACCTGGCGATCCAGGTGCCCGACGTGGAGGCGGCGTACGCGTACGCGGTCGCCCACGGGGCCAGAGGGCTGGCGGAGCCGTACACGATGGAGGACGAGCACGGCAAGGTGCAGGTCGCGGCCATCGCCACCTACGGCGAGACGCGCCACACGCTGGTCGACAGGTCCAACTACAGCGGCCCCCACCTGCCCGGTTACGTGGCCGCCGAGCCGCTGGTGGCGCCGCCGGCGACGAAGGGCGGGCGGCTCTTCCAGGCGATCGACCACTGCGTCGGCAACGTCGAGCTCGGCAAGATGGACGAGTGGGTGGAGTTCTACCGGAAGGTGATGGGCTTCACGAACATGGCGGAGTTCGTCGGTGACGACATCGCCACCGAGTACTCGGCGCTCATGTCCAAGGTCGTCGCCGACGGCACGCGCAAGGTCAAGTTCCCGCTGAACGAGCCGGCCGTCAGCCGCAGGAAGTCGCAGATCGACGAGTTCCTGGAGTTCTACGGCGGCCCCGGGGTGCAGCACATCGCCCTGGCCACCAACGACATCCTGACCACGGTCGACCACATGCGGGCGGCCGGCGTGCAGTTCCTGGACACGCCCGACTCGTACTACGACGACCCCGAGCTGCGGGAGCGCATCGGCAAGGTGCGCGCGCCGATCGAGGAGCTGAAGCGGCGCAAGATCCTCGTGGACCGCGACGAGGACGGCTACCTGCTGCAGATCTTCACCAAGCCGGTGCAGGACAGGCCCACGGTCTTCTTCGAGCTCATCGAGCGGCACGGCTCGCTGGGATTCGGCAAGGGCAACTTCAAGGCCCTGTTCGAGGCGATCGAGCGAGAGCAGGAACGAAGGGGCAATCTATAGTTTGTCCCGACTTAGTGGTGGTCATCAGGACATCATGGGAACACCACCGGGACTGGCGGGACGCTGGCGACGGTTGTTCGCCGGCGTCCTCGACTGGCTCATCGTCAACGTCATCTCCGCCCCCTTCAGCTGGTCGAGCTGGGAGTACGTCTGGGACCGGAGCAGGGGCGCCTGGGACCGCTACCCGGTGGAGCACACCTTCCTGGCCGGTCTCGTGGCCTTCCTGTACTTCTGGCTCCTGCACGCCTTCTGGAACGGACAGACCCTCGGCAAGAGGCTGTTCGGCATGCGGGTCGTGCAGGACAACGGCGCGCCGATCACCGTGGCGCAGGCCGCGGTGAGACAGCTCGTCGAGACGGCGCTCGCCTGGGTCTGCTGCGTAGGCTCGCTGGTGGACCTCGGCTGGATCCTCTTCGACTCACGCAAACAGGCGGTACACGACAAGGCCGCCAGGACGGTCGTGGTGAATGCCTGACTCAGCGTAAGATTTTGGTCACGATCCGAAGGGGGCGTGTTGCCGATGCGTTTCGACAGACGCGGGGTGGCCCTGCTGGCGACGCTGAGCGTGCTGGCCTGTGGGCCCACCGATGGCAGGCCGGCCCACGCGGACGATCCGCCCGCGGTCGCCGGATACCGACCGGGGGCCGCCGGCATCGGCGACCCCGACTTCCCCGAGGACGGCAACGGCGGCTACGACGTGTCCCACTACGACCTGGCCGTCGACTACACCCCGAAGACCAAGCAGCTCGAAGGGCGGACCACCATCCAGGCCGCCGCCACCCAGAACCTGTCGAGCTTCAACCTCGACCTGGCCGGCTACGACGTGCGCCAGGTCACCGTCGACAACGCGGCCGCGAGGTTCAGGCGGGCGGGCGACGAGCTCACCGTGACCCCCTCCCGCCCGCTCGCCAACCGGTCCCGCTTCACCGTCAAGGTCGTCTACGGCGGGCGCCCCAGGGCCGCCCAGGACGCCGCCAACCTGGGCACGTACGGGTTCATCCCGACCGCGGACGGCGCGTTCGTGGCCTCGGAGCCCAACGGCTCCAAGACCTGGTTCCCCAACAACGACCACCCGGCCGACAAGGCCACCTTCAACTTCACGATCACCGTGCCCGCCGGGCTGACCGCCGTGTCCAACGGGGAGCTCCAGGGGCGGCCCACGACCACCGGCGGCAAGACCACCTACCGGTGGCGCGAGCTCCACCCGATGGCGACCTACCTGGCGACCGCCACGATGGGCAAGTTCGACCTGCGCCAGGGCCGCACGCCCGGCGGCATCCCGGAGTTCGCCGCCGTCGATCCCAGGTTCAAGAGCTCGCTCGGCAAGCTCTACCAGCTCTCCGGCGAGGTCACCGACTACTGGTCGAAGGTCTTCGGCCCCTACCCGTTCTCCTCGACCGGCGGCGTCATCGACGACTACATGGCCGGCTACGCGCTGGAAAACCAGACCAAACCCCTCTACGGGGGCTTCGAGCCCGACGCGACCATCATCGCGCACGAGCTGGCCCACCAGTGGTTCGGCGACAGCCTGACCATCAGGCGCTGGAAGGACCTCTGGCTCAACGAGGGCTTCGCCACGTACGCGGAGTGGCTGTGGCAGGAGCACAAGGGCACGAAGACCGCCGAGGCCATCTTCAAGGGCCTGCACGCCCGCCCGGCCGACGACCCGATGTGGGCCTACCCGCCAGGGCGGGCCAAGCCCTCCGACCTGTTCAACTCGTCGGTCTACACGCGCGGCGCCATGACGCTGCAGGCCCTGCGCGACGCGATCGGCGACGACACCTTCTTCAGGCTGCTCAGGACGTGGACCGCCGAGCACCGCTACGGTCACGTCACCACGGAGGAGTTCATCGACCTCGCCGAACGGCTGTCGGGCAAGGACCTCCGCCCGCTCTTCGACGCCTGGCTCTTCCAACCACGCCGTCCCGCCTGACCTGCGGGGAAACGCTTCTCGTCGCTCGGTCCAAGTACGGATGTAAGGCGAACGACGAAGGGAGCGAGGCCAGTGCGCCTCAACGAAGACCCCGCGGCCTTTGAGGCCTTCTATCGCCGCCACGTCGATGCCGTCATGCGTTTCGTGGTCCGGCGGGTGAGCGACCCTCACCTCGCCGCCGACCTGACGGCGGACATCTTCCTGGCGGTCCTTGACTCGGCGCACACCTACGTGCCCGGCCGGGGCACCGAGATCGCCTGGCTGTACGGCGTCGCGCGCAACGTCGTGTCGGCCCGGCACCGGCAGGCCGCCCGGGAGGCCCGGGCGACCGGCCGCGTCGCCGGCCGCCGGCTGATGGACGACGACGACCTCGTGCGGATGGAGGAGCGGATCGACGCCGAGCGGCGGCTGCGCGGCTCCCTGGAGGCCATGCGCGGCCTGCCGGAGGGTGAGCGCGCGGTGCTGGAGCTCGTCGCGATCGACCAGCTCACCGTCGCCGAGGTCGCCGCGGTCCTGGGGATCAGGCAGGTGACCGTACGAGTCAGATTACATCGGGCGAGAAAGGCCCTTGAAGACGTCGCTTCGCTGACGGCACCCGTGTACGTGGAGGGACAGGCATGAGCAATTTCGAGGAGCGCCTTCTCAGTGCACTCAAGGAAGAGATCGCGACGAGAACGGCGGAGGACGGCGTGACGACGACGGTGACACCGGCCGGGCGGGACCGCTCCCGGCGGCGCTACGTGGGGCTGTCCGCCGCGCTGGCGGGGGTCGCGGCGGCCGCCACCGCGACGGCGGTGGTGCTGTCCGGGCTGGGCGGCAGCCCGGCGTACGCGGTGACCGAGGGGGACGACGGGGTGATCACCGTGCGGATCAACAGGTTCAACGACCCCGAGGGGCTGCAGGCCGACCTGGCCGAGGCGGGGATCACGGCGATCGTCGACTACCTGCCCGAGGGGCAGACCTGCAAGGAGCCGCGTGGCGCGAACGGGAACGGGAACGATCCGTGGGGATTCTCTTTGAACTTCGAGCGGTCGAGCAACGTGACCTCGTTCTTCTTCGAGAAGGGAAGGGTGCCGAAGGGTTCGACGCTGGTGATGGCCGTCTCGAAGAGCAAGGCCGGTGACGACCAGCCGCCGTTCGGGATGTCGCTCACCGTGGTGAAGGGGCCGGTCGCGCCCTGCGAGCCGATCGCGATGCCCGCCCCCGGCACCCAGGACGGCGGGGGCGGCTTCCACACCAGCACCGGGGACGAGGGCCAGGGTCCCAGCAACGACTCGGCGACCGAGTAACCGGGCCCCGGCCAGGCTGGGGACCTCCCGGAGGCCGCCCGGCCGCTTGAGGCCCGGCGGCCCTCCCGAGCAGACGGGGTCGCCGGGCCTTCAGGCGCGTGTCACGGGCCCGGGCTGGAGAACACCAGGACGGACGCCGTGAACCCGTGCACGTGGTTGTGGCCGGCCACCGGCCCGACCTCGCCGGCGGCGAAGAAGCCTGCCATGCCGATGGGCCCCAGCGTGTCACGCAGGGCGACCGGGTCGTGGTCGGCCGTGCCGAACATGGCCGAGCCCCGCCCGTTGCACGAGAACAGCAGCGCCCCGTCCACCTTGCCGAGCTGCTCCCGGTGGGCGTCCAGCAGGTCGTACAGGTCCTCGTCGGCGGTGGCCGCGTCGCGTACCTGGAAGCGCACGGTCCTGCCGATCTCCACGATGTCGCCGATGGCCACGGCCTCGCGTTCGGGATCGATGCCGATGACTCCCCGGATGAGGAAGTCGCCGCGTTCGTGGCGCTCGGCGTACTCGTCCATGGCCACGCCGATCTGCAGGCCGGAGGCCACCAGCTCGCGGTCGTCCTCGTCCAGCTCGCTGACGATGTCCTCCAGCCGGGCCAGCGCGGGCTGCCCGGCCAGCTCCAGCAGCAGGTTGTCCTCCGACGCGGTGACGACCATGCTGGGGCCGATCGGGCGGCAGCCCTGGCTGACGACGGTGCTGATCCTGACCGGGCCGCTGATCAGCACGCCGATCGCGCCCTCGGTGTAGACCTCGCCGTCGGCGAACAGCCGTACGGAGCCCCGTCCCTGCAACCCGTTGGCCAGCCCGCCGATCAACGGCAGGTCGCCGAGCACATCGACCGAGCGCTCGACGAAGGCGTCGGTCGGAAACGTGTACGGGTCGGCCAGCAGGATCGCCACATGGTCGTCGGCGCCCCGCTCGGGCAGCCCGACCACCACGAACCTGTCCTCGGCCGCCAGTGTCTCCAGCTGGAAGGTCGTCAGCCTGGCGCCGTCCAAGGTCGCCGCCCACGCGCTCACCGAGGGCAGCAGCTCGACCCCTTGTCCGTCGCCGATCACCCCCGTGGCGCTGCATCCGACCACGTGCGCGTCGGGCGCGAGCCTCATAGCGGCCTCACCGGCCCGCGCGACGTCCTCGGGATCATCGCCGCAGATGAAGAAACAGACCAGGTCGGCCCGGCCACTGAGCCTCGACAGGGCCTGACCGACGGCGGTCTCCGCGGCCCCCACCAGGTCGGAACCCACGGCGAGGCCGTCGGCGAAGCGGCTAGTCATAACGGCCACGAGTCTCGCCTCCCTCGACATGTCAAAGTTCCCTAGGCCCGATTCTCCCCACTAAAAGGACAAGCACGCGCACGAAACGTCACGCAATGGTCGAGATCCGAAATCTGCGCCAGATGCGAAACTCTCTGCCGCAATGCTCGCGGGGGACGTAGTCTCGATCCCGTGCATCAGCCACGTATTCTCCGCGAGTTGCGAGAGAGCGGCCACGTTCATCGCACCGTCAAAGCCGAAGTCCGGGAGAACCTGCTGGCCAAGCTGCGGGCAGGCGAGCCACGATTCCCCGGCATCGTGGGCTTCGACGACTCCGTCCTGCCGCACCTGGAGCGGGCCCTGCTCGCCGGGCACGACCTGGTCCTCCTCGGTGAGCGCGGCCAGGGCAAGACCCGGCTCATCCGTACCATCACGGGTTTGCTGGACGAATGGACCCCCGTCGTCGAAGGTTGCGAGATCAACGACCATCCGTACGCGCCGGCCTGCACGCGCTGCCAGGCCCTCGCGCGGGAGCTGGGGGACGAGCTGCCGGTCGCGTGGAAGCACCGCGACGAGCGCTACGGCGAGAAGCTCGCCACGCCCGACACCTCCGTGGGCGACCTGATCGGCGACGTCGACCCGATCAAGATCGCCGAGGGGCGCACCCTCGGCGACCCCGAGACCGTCCACTACGGCCTCGTCCCCCGCACCAACCGCGGTGTCTTCTCCGTCAACGAGCTGCCCGACCTGGCCGAACGCATCCAGGTGTCGCTGCTCAACGTGCTGGAGGAGCGCGACATCCAGGTACGCGGCTACAACCTGCGGCTCCCGCTCGACATCCTGCTCATCGCCAGCGCCAACCCCGAGGACTACACCAACAGGGGCCGGATCATCACCCCGCTGAAGGACCGCTTCGGTGCCGAGATCCGCACCCACTACCCGCTGACCGTCGAGGACGAGCTGACGCTCATCCGCCAGGAGTCCGTGCCGGACATCGGGGCCGACGTCCCCGAACACCTGATCGAGGTCATCGCCAGGTTCACCCGGCTGGTACGCGAGTCCACGGCGGTGGACGCCCGTTCCGGCGTGTCGGCGCGCTTCTCGATCGCGGCCGCCGAGACCGCCGCGGCCTCGGCCGTGCGCAGGGCGGCGCTGGCGGGCGAGGAGCAGGCCGTCACGCGCGTGGTCGACCTGGCCTCGGTGGTCCACAGCCTGCGGGGCAAGGTGGAGTTCGAGGTGAGCGAGGAGGGCAGGGAGACCGAGATCCTCGCCCACCTGCTGCGCCGGGCCACGGCGGAGACGTTCAGGACCCGGCTGGGCGGCATGGACCTGTCGGCGATCATCGACAAGTTCTCCGAGGGCACCCAGGTGGAGTCGGGCGAGCTGGTCCCCGCCGGCGAGCTGCTCCACCGGATGGGCCCGGTCACGGGCCTGGCGAAGGTCATGTCCAGGCTCGGCATGGGCGCGGGCGAGGAGTCGCCGGGGCACGCGGCAGCAGCCCTGGAGTTCGCGCTGGAGGGTCTTTACCTCATGCGGCGCCTGTCCAAGGAAGACCTTGACGGGGTGAGCGTCTACCGCACGTGAACATATCGGCGGTCTTCCGCGTCATAGTGGATAGCTGATCACGCCGACCGGGAGACCGCCCATGCGCCTGCTTGCCTGTGCCACCGCTCTTGCCATGGGTGTCCTCGCCGTGCCCGCCTCCGCCGAGGCCACCGCGGCCAAGGTCGTCTACGGGTACGCCTGGGCCGACGGGGCGGGGCACCTGCGGATCGTCCCCAAGTCGGCCACTTTCGTGCGCAAGGGCGAGTTCCGGAGCTACCGGCTCAAGCCGGTGGCCGGGGCCAAGGAGGTGCGGCTCGACTACACCGGCGCCTCCTTCCGCCGGGTCACGGTGGCGTGCGACCTGAAGGAGACCGAGGGCCAGGTGGCCCTCGACGCCAAGGGTCTGGGCCGGACGGCCTGCGAGCCCGGGGACCTGACCGACGGGCTGGCCCGCGGCCCCGTCCCGCTCCGCGTCGAATACCGGGGCACGGAAGCCGTCAGGATCAACGAGTTCCTGGTCACCGAGTGGCCGGGCACGCGTACCGCCCGCGGCACGCTCAAGCGCGTCAACGACACGACGGTCCTGTTCACGACCGGCGGGAAGACGGTCAAGCTCGGGTACACGCACGCCGCCGGCTTCTACCGGACCACCGCGCGCTGCCGGGACGGGTGGCTGGCGGGCAAGCCGGTCAACGCCGACAAGCACGGGCTCGGCAAGAAGTCGTGCACCTCGGTGGACCTGACCAAGGCGCTCAGGGCGGCCGAGCACCCCGTCCTGGTGAAGATCGACTACACGCCCGAGGCCGGGGGCCTCAACGAGGTGTGGGAGGTCTTCGGGGACGCGTAAACGGGCGGATGGGGTTAGCGTGGGTGGGTGATGGCCTTTCGCTATGGTGAGTACCACGACGGCCCCGATCCCCTCGCCCCGCCCTACGACGTGCGGGCGGCCCTCGACGAGATGGGCGACGCGATCCTGTCCGGCTCGACGCCGGTCCACGCCCTGCGCGACCTGCTGAAGCGCGGCCTGCCCGGCGCGCAGGACCGCCGCGGGCTCGACGACATGCTCAGGGAGGTGCGCCGGCGCCGGCGCGACCTGCGCGAGCGCGGGCGGCTCGACGGCACGCTGGAGAAGGCGCGGGCACTGCTCGACAAGGCGATCGGGCAGGAGCGGGCCGAGCTGTTCCCCGACCCGTCCGACGACGCGCGGCTGCGGGAGGCCGAGCTCGACGCGTTGCCGGAGGACACGGCCGGCGCGATCCAGGAGCTGAGCACGTACGAGTGGCGCTCGTCGGCGGCGCGCCAGACGTTCGAGGAGCTGCGCGACCTGCTGCGGCGCGAGGTCCTGGACAGCCAGTTCAGGGGCCTGCGGGACGCCCTGGCCAACCCCGACCCCGAGGCGATGGAACGCGTCCGCCAGATGATGGCGGACCTGAACGACATGCTGGACAAGGACTCCCGCGGCCAGCACACCCAGGCCGATTTTGACGCCTTTATGGGGAAATATGGCGATTTGTTCCCCGAAAAGCCGCGCAACCTGGAGGAGCTCGTCGACATCCTGGCCCGCCGCGCCGCCGCCACGCAGCGCATGCTGGCCTCGATGACCCCGCGCCAGCGCGAGGAGCTCGCCGGCCTGATCAACCAGACCCTCGACCAGGCCGGGCTCTCCGACGAGATGCGCCGCCTCGGCGAGGCCCTCTACGCCCGCCGGCCCGACCTGGCGTGGAACGCCCCCGAACGCCTCACCGGCGAAGAGCCCCTGGGCATGGGCGACGCGGTCACGGCCCTGGAGGAGCTGGCCGACCTCACCCAGCTGGAGACCGCCCTGCGCCAGGACTACCCGGGTGCCAGGCTGGACGACATCGACGAGTCCGCCGTACGCCGCGCGCTCGGCCGCTCGGCCGTGGACGACCTGGAGGCGCTCAAGCGCATCGAGCGCGAGCTGGAGGAGCAGGGCTACCTCCTGCGCCGCCGGGGCAAGCTGGAGCTCACCCCCAAGGCGGTGCGCCGCCTGGGCGAGACGGCGCTGCGCCGCGTGTTCTCCTCCCTCGACGCCGGCCGCCGCGGCGACCACGACCAGCACGACGCGGGCTCGGCCGGGGAGCTGACGGGTTCGACCCGGCCGTGGCGCTTCGGCGACGAGCAGCCCATCGACGTGGTCCGCACGCTGGTGAACGGCGTGCGCAGCGGCGGCGTCGCCGCCCCGGGCACCGCCCGTTCCGGCGGGCGCGTCGCGGTCCGCCTCTCGGTGGACGACTTCGAGGTGGCCGAGACCGAGCGCCGCACCGCCGCGGCCGTCTGCCTCCTGGTGGACCTGTCGTACTCGATGGCCCTGCGGGGCACCTGGGCCGCCGCCAAGCAGACGGCACTGGCGCTCCAGGCCCTGGTCGCGTCCAAGTTCCCGCAGGACGCCGTCCAGATCATTGGCTTCTCCAACTACGCCAGGGTGCTGCAGCCCGACGAGCTGGCGGGCCTCGACTGGGACATGGTCCAGGGCACCAACCTGCACCACGCCCTCCTGATCGCCGGCCGCCACCTCGACCGCCACCCCGACTTCGAGCCGGTCGTGCTGGTGGTCACGGACGGCGAGCCCACGGCCCACCTCATGCGCAACGGCAGGTCGGCGTTCGAGTGGCCGCCGTCACACGAGACGCTGGAGCTCACCCTGGCCGAGGTCGACAAGATGACCCGGCGGCGGGCGACGATCAACGTCTTCATGCTGGCGGCCGACGACCGGCTGAAGGAGTTCGTGGACGAGGTGGCCCGCAGGAACGGCGGCCGCGTCTTCTCGCCGAGCGCCGAGCGCCTGGGCGAGTACGTGGTCAGCGACTTCCTCCGCCTGCGCCGCGCCCGCTGAGTTGTCGGTGCCGGCGCTTCCTCCACCACTGGACCACCCGGATCCTGGCCGACCCCACCGTCTTCGTGCAGGCGGTCCTCGTCGAGGGCGAAGTGGCCGGAAACATCGTGGCCTGGTGGGAGGAGGATCGGCGCTTCATCGGCTACTGGTTCGGCCGCGAGTTCTGGGGCCGCGGCATCGGCACCCGCGCCGCGCGCCGGCGGCCTGATCGCGGCGCTCAGTCACGGCCGGGGCACCCGGCTTGAGCGAGGAGTATGGCAACGGCCGATCGGGCGGTATCTCCCTGTGCTTCTCCCATGCGACTCTGAACCTCGTTGGCGGAGGACGCTATGATCACGCACGCGAAGGAGCCGACAATGACCATCGGATGGGCCGCGCTGTCCCCCGCGGACATGCCGGCGATCGCCGATCTCGCCCGCCGGTGCGTGGCGCACGACGGCGGGCTCCCAGCGACCACGTCCCCGTCCTTCCTGGAGCGCAGGTACGTCGCGGGCACGGTGGTGGGCGCGTTCGCCGACGGGCGTTTGGTGGCCTGCGGGGCCGTGCGCGCCGTGGGCGACGTGTCGGCGGCGACCGGTCTGGTCGACCCGGGACACCGGGGGCAGGGACTGGGGTCGGGCCTCCTGGACCGGCTGATCAGGGAGGCGGGGCCGGTCCGGCTGGAGACCGAGTCGGTGACCCCGGAGGCCCACGCGCTCTTCCTCTCGCGCGGGTTCCGGCAGACGTTCGCCGAGGACGTCTACCGCCGCGACCTGGCCCACCCGCTCCCGGCCGTCCCCCTCCCGCAGGAGCTGAAGATCGAGGAATGGTCGCAGGACACCGAAGGGGCCTTCTACGCGGCCTACTCCGCGTCGTTCGCCGACCGTCCCGGCTTCCCCGGCTGGTCGCGGGAGGAGTGGGTCGACTGGCTGGTCGACGACGAGTTCCTGCCGGGCTGTTCGCTGGTGGCGCGCGCAGCGGGCGGGGCCGCCGGCTTCGTGACGTGCGCGGAGGGGTTCCTGATCCAGGTGGGCGCCGTGCCCGGGTGGCGGCGGCGCGGCCTGGCGAGGGCACTGGCGGCCGCCGCGCTCGACCGCATGCGCGCACGCGGGGCGACGGAGGCCTTCCTGGACGTCAACGTCAACAACCCGGCCTCGGCTGCCCTCTTCCGTGGCCTCGGGTTCGAGGTGATCGCCCGCCGGGCCCGCTATGAATGATCCGCCCGCCGGCGAACCTTCGGCACCGGCTGGGCGCGGCGGGCGGCCTCGGCCCCGAGCCGGCGCCTCAGCTGCCTGCCGTGGCCGAGAAAGGAACGGGTCCGCAGGCGGCGGTCCTCGGGCAGGCTCCAGTCGGGCAGCGCGCGGTCGATCGTGACGGTGAGCCGGTCGCCGCCAGGGGCGGTGGCGGTGCCGAGCAGCACGACGTTCTCCTGCCAGCGCATGCCGGGATCGTGCCGGTGGAAGGTCAGGCAGACCGGCCCGGGCACGGCGGCCACGCCGGCGGGCAGGTGCAGCTCGTACCCGGTCGCCATGCGGGAGAAGGCACGCGCGGGCACGGACACCGGCCGGCCGTCCGCCACCGCCGACACGATCGGCCGGCCCAGGTCGCCGGCCCGGCGGGCGTACGGGCGCCAGTCGGCGGGCGGCGCGGAGCGGCCGGGCAGGCGGGGACCCGACGGGGCCGGGTCCGAGGCGGGGGCCGTGGTGCCGGGCGGGCAGGTCCAGGTCAGCGGGTCGCGGGTCAGGTCGCCGCCCGGCCACCAGGCGATCCGCTCAGGGGTCACCTCGATGTAGATCCGCGCGAAGTACCAGGTCAAGCGCTTGGCCAGGAACCACGGCAGTCCCGCGAAGGCGTCCGGGATCTTGGCCTGGGACTCGCGGACGTACCGGTCGGTGTTGGCCTGCAGGTCGGCGTCGCGGACGGTGGCGCGGCCCTGCACCAGCACCACCGGATCGCCCTCGAACAGCAGCGCGACGCGCGGATCGCGGCGCGCCCGCTCGGCTTTGTCGGGATAGGTCAGGCCGGTGCTGACGTCGATGGTGCCGCGGGGCCCGGTGTACGGGGTGACGGGCCAGGTGATGGGCCGCCCGTCACGGGTGAGCGAGGTGTAGGCGCACACCACGGAGCTCCGGAACGTCGTGATCGGAAGCGTGAGGGTCATGGCCGCGCACGCTAATGACGGTGTCTTGAGCCGCTCTTGGAGCCGATCTTCCAGAGCCGCCCAAGACCGGGAGGCCACGATGACGGCATCGTGACAAACCAGAAGGAGCCCGACCATGCGCACCGCCTCCCACCCGAACCTGCCCCAGATCACGCTGCCCGGCCAGGCCGCCGCCGCGCCGGGGCCGCTCGACATGACCAACATGTACCTGGCGCACTACGGCTTCCGCCGCGACCTCGGCCACCTGATCACCGCGATCGGCCGGGTCCGCCTCGGCGACCGCCGGCGCATCACCGCCCTGCGCGAGCACCACGCGTGGGTGCTGTTCGTGCTGCACCATCACCACACCGCCGAGGACGAGACGGTCTGGCCGCGGCTGCGGGAGCGGGCGCCGCAGGCCATCGGCACGATCGACGCGCTGGAGGCCGAGCACGAGGCCTGCGACCGCTGGATCCGCGAGAGCACCGACGCCTTCCAGGCGTTCGACGCCGGCCCGTCCGAGGAGCGGCGCGAGCGGCTCATGGCCGCCCTGCGCGCGCTGGCCGACACCCTCGGCGCGCACCTGGCACACGAGGAGACCGACGGGATCCCGCTGATGATGGCCTACATCACGCCGGAGGAGGACGCGGAGGGGCACAAGGCGATCATGAAGCAGTACGGCCTCCGCAAGCTGATCACGCTGCTCGGCTGGATCACGTCCGAGCTGCCCGCCGAGGTCGAGGCCCACCTGCGCAGGACCTCGCCCAGGCCGCTGCTGCTGCTCAACACGCTGGCCGGCGGCCGCTACCGGCGGCGCGCGGCCTACCTGTGGGGCTGAGCCAGCCTACCTGTGAGGCTGAGCCAGCTCCCGCTCCACGCGTTCGGCGTGCTCGGCGTGCCGCCGCGCCGCCTCGGCGTCGCCCAGCGCCCCGGCCAGCTGCGCCAGCGAACGGCTGACCGGCCACATCAGCATGCTCAGCCCGGCGATCCCCATGCGGTCGCCGTACGCGGACGCCTCCTCGTACAGGTCGGCGCAGGCCCGCCGGTCGCCCAGCCCCGCCCAGACCTCGCAGCGGACGACCAGCCAGAACAGGTAGACGAACGTGCGCGGGATCGGTGGTTGCCGCTCCCACGGCCCGAGCACCTGCCGCGCCTCCTCCAGCCGGCCGCTGACCATCAGGTAGTGGGCGAGCCCGTCCCGGTTGAACTGGTCGAGCTGGTCGTGCGAGATGTCCCCCGGCGGCGGCACCGCGTCCGCCGCCCCGCGGCGCAGGCGCATGAGCGCGACCTGGTACGTGGCGCCGGCCGTGGTGGACTCCACGCCCCACATCGAGGTGGCGTGCTGCTCGGCGGCGGTGTCCGCGAGCAGCGACTCGGCCGCCTCCAGGTCGCCGCGGTTGGCGAGGAGGCCCAGCCGCAGCCAGGCCAGGATGATGCGCAGGTACGGCATGTGCGTACGCCCGATCAGCCGCTCCGCCTCGGCCAGCACGTCCAGGGCCTCCGGCACCCGGCACAGCTCCAGCAGCGTGCCGCCCTGGCAGGTGAGCCCGATCGTGCGCAGCTCGTCGTCGCCCGCCTCCAGCCCGGCGCGAGCCATCTCCTCCCCTGCCTCCAGCCGCTGACGCACCGAGTCCGGGTCGAGCATCGCGTAGTAGCGGGCGAACAGCACCCGGCCCAGCAGCGTCGCGTCGTTCTCCCGGCGGGCCAGCCGCGCCGCCTCGGCGCTCCACCGGTCCCGTTCCGCAGGCTCGCAGCCCGGCTGGTAGTACGCCTGGAGCGCCAGGCAGGCCAGCACCCGGGCCCGGGCCGACGGCTCCAGCCCCTCGTCGGCGGCCAGCTCCCTCAGGTCGGCCAGAAGATCGGCGTCGTAGTCGCCGTAGACCTTCCAGGGTTGCAGGATGCGTCCGCCGTACCCGGTGGCGGCCTCGATCCAGCGCCGCCGGTCGCCCTCCTGCTTGGCCAGGCGGCGGATCCGCGTCAGCTCGGCCTCCTGGCCCACCGAGTCGCCCGCCCCGAACCTGGCCTCGGCCAGCGCGAACAGCAGGTCCATCCGCTCGGCCGGGCCCAGCTCGGGGTCGTCCTCGGCCAGCCGGTCGGCCCGCTCCAGCAGCTCGACGGCCACGTCGTACGCGCGCAGCCGTTTGGCCTCCTCGGCCGCCCGCCACGCCGCCCGCCAGGCCCGCGCGGTGTGGCCCGCGGGAATCGCCTGGAACCAATGGTGGGCGGCGGTGGCCAGCCGGTCGGAGGCCGAGCCGCCGGTACGTGACTCGATCGCGGCGGCCACGGCGGCGTGCAGCCGGGCCCGCCGCAGCACCGGCACCACCTCGGTGAGCGCCTCCTGCACCAGCGCGTGCACGAACCGGAACCGGCCCGGCCGCCCCTCCGTGACCAGGGCGGCGGCCATGGCCGGCTCCAGCCGGTCCAGCGCCGCGTCCAGGTCGAGCCCGGCGGCCTCGGCCACGATCGTCACGTCGAACTCCCGCCCGGCCACCGCCGCCACCCGCAACAGCTCGGCGGACGGCTCGGGCAGCCGGTTCACCCGGCCGAGCACGACGTCCCGCACGCCCAGCGGCAGCGTGCCGCGGCCCGGCGAGCCGGCTTCGAGGTAACGCATCAGCTCCGCGACGAAGAACGGATTGCCGTTCGTGCGGTCCCTGAGCTCCCACACGTCCGTACCCGCCGGGGTCAGCTCGGCCAGGTCGGACGCCGAAAGGCCGGACAACGGCAGCCGCACCGCCTGCCGTCGCGACAGCGCCTCGAACGCCTCGGCCAGCGCGCCCTCCGGCGGCGGCCAGTCGCGAGCCGTGCCCACCACGGCCAGCCGGCCGTCCAGCACGTACTCGGCCAGGTAGCTCAGCAGCCGCAGCGAGGACCGGTCCGCCCAGTGCAGGTCGTCCAGCACCACCAGCACCGGCCGCTGGCCGGCGGTCAGCGCCCGTGCCGCCGCTCCGTAGGTCCGGAACCTCGCTCCCTCGGGGTCGCTCCCGGTCGCGGAGCCGACTCCGGGCAGGTTCGCGCGCACGTCGGCGGGCAGTGGCGGCAGCGTGTCGGCCAGCCGCTCCAGCACCGTCACCCACGGCCAGAACGCCGGCGCGCCCTCCGTCGCCGCGCACCGCCCCACCGCGACCGTGAAACCCCTGGCACGGGCCCGGCTCACCAGCTCCTCGGCCAGCCGCGTCTTGCCGATCCCCGGCTCCCCGGTGATCAGCGAGAACCCCGTCCGCCCCGCCGCCGCCGCTTCCAGCAGCCCGTCCAGCGCGGCCAGCTCCTCCTGCCGGCCGGTGATCCCCCGCTCGGCCACCTGCGGCTCGGGCGGCGGTGGCGGCCGGTGCGGGAACAGCGCGGGCGACTGGTCAAGAATGTCGCGTTCCAGCGCGCGCAACTCCTCGCCCGGATCGATGCCGAGCTCCTCGGCCAGGATCCGGCGGGCCGTGCGCAGCGTCTCCAGGGCCTCCCCCTGGCGTCCACTCCGGTACAGCGCCAGCGCCCGCAGCGCCCACAGCCGTTCGCGCAGGGGGTGCTCGCAGGTCAGGGCCTCCAGCTCGCCCAGCAACTCGCCGTGGCGGTCCTGCCGGATGACCGCGCTCACCCGCAGCTCGCGGGCCCGCTCCCGGGCCTCGGTGAGCCGCGCCCGGACGGCCGTCACATACGCCTGATCGTCCAGTTCCTGGTACGGCTCGCCGCGCCACAACGCCAGCGCCTCACCCGCCAGCCGCTCCGCCTCGGCGGGCTCGGCCGCCTGCTCGGCCTGCCCGACCAGGCGCAGGAACCGCGTCGAGTCCACCTGCTCCGGCTCGATCGCCAGCGTGTAACCCACCGGCCCGAACGTCAGCAACCGGCTCTGCTCCCTGGCCCGGCGACCGGGCTCCAGCAGGCGACGCAGGTTGGACACGTACGAGTGCAGCGACGCCATCGCCTCGGCCGGCGGCTCCTCGCCCCACAACCGGTCGATCAACGCACTCGGGGCCACCGGCCGGCCCTCCGCCAGCACCAGCGCGCTCATTAGCGCCCGCATCTTCAGCGAGCCGATCTGACAGAACCGCCCGTCGTCGCCGACGACCTCCAGCGGGCCCAGCACCCGGATGTCCACAGCCCTACCACTCTCACGAAGTCGCCTGATCTTACGACAAAGGGGGCTGGTGTGGTTGGTTCACCATGGCACGGCGGTCGGCTCGGGTGGCGGCCGGCCCGGCCCTGCCGGAAGTCGATCTCCGCTGTTTCCGCAAGGCGCTGGGCCAGGGACCGCACATCACCTGTTCCGCATCACGGGCCTCTAGTCTCGCGCAACCCCGTCTGGCCAGATCACGGTCACTTTCAGCCCGCGCGCACGCGCCTCAGCCACCACCTCGGCGGTCCCCCCGGATCCGGTGCCCGGCTGCCCATCCCATACGGCCACCATCTCATCCACAGAAGAGAGCATGGCCTCGTTGGCAGCCTCGTACGCCGCACGGCCGGCACGATCGAAATCCATGACACGCACGGCTTTGGCCGCCGCCGGCAGCGCGTCGAACTGTTCTGCGTGGTCCGGCTTGACCTTCACCTGCCGGTAATCACGAGAGGGCAGCACGACCTCCAGGACGGGGCGAGGGACATCGAGCAAGTCAGCCCAGGCTGCGGTGCGGGGCTTCAGCCATGCCATGGGATGCCCTGTTGTGCCCGGAGAAACGGCCGAGCACGGGTATCGTCAGCGGCAGGTCTTTTCATAGGCCAGTTCTGGGATGTGTTGTCGCCACTCGGCAGGGGACAGGCCGCCGTCCCGGTGACAGATCACGGCGGTGGCGGTGCCGGGATCGACGGTGATCTCACGTAAGGACCCGTCGGCGGATGAGACGAGCAGGGCGGTCCGGCTGAACGCCACGGCCGGTACCGACGGGGTGTAGTAGCTGATCGGTGCGGCCATCCGCTGATATCCCCGCCAGTCCCACAGCTGGATGCCAAGATCGCCTTCGTCGGCGACGGTCGCGAGTAGTTCGCCCGGCGGGTAAGGGACAAGAGCATTGATCGATGCAGTGTGTACGGTCTGCGGCGGGGCCAGGCGCCTGCGCAGCTCCCTGTCCCAGAACGTCAAATGCCCATCCCTGTCGCCGATCGCGGCCGTGTTCTCGATGAAGAGAATCTCTCCCTCGGCGCGGGCGTCCGATGGGTGCTGAAGTACCTCTCCGGTGGCCGTATCGACCAGGATGCGCCCTTTGCTGGATCTGTCCACGAACAACCGGCGTCCATCCGGCTCGAAGATCAGCGCCCCTGATCCCGCACCGGGGACGGTGCGGATCCACTTCCTGGCTTCCACGTCCCACAGTTCCAGGCCGTCGAGATCCAGGCCGTCGAGCGCCTCTTCGTTGTCCGGGTGCGCGCTGAGGGGGACGATCGCGACGGTTCTGCCGTCGGGGGAGAAGGCCACGCGCAAGACTCCGACGGCTGTCCCGCTCCGGACACGCAATGCGCCGACGTTGCGGCCGTTCGTGGTGTCCCACAAGGTCACCACGGGAGACCAGGGGTGGGTGAGCGCAAGCGTGCGCCCATCGGGGCTGAACATCGGGGAGTACGCCGTCTCCGTTGAGTCGTTTCCGGGGAGATCGTCGACGGGTAGCGGGTCGCTCACGGGTCTCCTCGCGGCGACATCCCAAAGGCGCACCTCCGGCCTGCCTTTTCGGCGACCCGCCGTCACCAGGAAGCGGCCGTCCGGGCTGAACACCCGCTTGCCGCTTCCCGGAGCGAGCACCTCCGGACGGGTGTAGGGGGAGATGTCCAGGACGTTCACCGTGCCGAACTGGCCGATCACCCCGAGGACCCGGGCATCCGGCGAGAAGCGGGCATCGGCTCCCACCACGTTGGAGAGAACCGAGGAGCTCATCAGCAGTGTGCCGTCGTCCACCCGCCACAGAAGCACCCACCCCCCACCCCTCGTCCCGGCCAGGAACCGGCCGTCGGGGCTGAACTCCACACGTTCCGCAGGCGGAAGCAGCGGGCTCAGGGCCTCCTTGCCCGAGGAGATATCCCACAGCCGGACACCGTCGCTGGTCGAGACGGCCAGGTGCTTCCCGTCTGGACTGAACACGCCTTCCGTGGCGGTTTGCGGTAGCCGGGTGGCCCGGAGCGGCTTGCGCTTCTCGATGTCCCAGAGCTCCACGGCCCGCCCCGAGCTCGCCCTGCTGCCGGAGGGCGACGGGGTGCCCGTCCGCTCCTTGGCTTTCGCCGGGATGACCAGGGCCAGCCGGCCGTCCGGGCTGATGGCACTGACCGGCTCGTCCAGCACGCGTGTTCGGTCCGCGATGCTCAAGGCTTCGTTCATCCCGTCGCGGACCCCGATGAGAAAGCGCCCGTCCGGGCTGAACTTCGTAGGGGCGAGGTGGGGGAACGCCACGCCGAGGTCCGTCAGGCCGCCGGCGCCGACGGTCCACAGCTGCGCGCTGGTCCCGTCGTCCACCGCCAGCGTACGGCCGTCAGGACTCCACACCACTTCCGAGACAGGTTGGCCCGTCCATCTTGCGCTCGCGACCTCTTTCTTCGTGGCCAGGTCGAGCACGCGCAGGGTGTCCCGCTCAACCGCCGTACCGGGGGTGTAGACGGCCAGCCTGGTGCCGTCCACGCTGAGCCCATGCACCAAGTCCGTCGCGTTGTACGGGGCGGTGAAGACGTCCACCAAGGGCGTCGCCATCGAGTCGATCAGCTCGCTCTTGACCTCGGTGACCTGGGCGATCCGCCAGGCCGCCGCGCTCAATCGGCGGGCCAGCTTCGGGTCGCTCATCCGCAGGGCAGCCGCGCGCCTGGCGACCAGCCGGGCCGTCGCCTCCGCCAGCCGGTCGTCGGCCAGGTCGGCCTGCCGGATGGCGACTCCCGCCGCGACCATGGAGGCGACCAGCAAGACCACCAGAACGGCCGAGACGGCGACCCGCCTCTGGGAGGTGCGCCGGGCCAGTGCCGCGCTCGCGTCAACGAAGCTCCGTTCCAGGGGCGTGAGGTCGTCGCGGTTCGGCGGCTCGATGAACAGCTTGTCGACGACGGCCAGCCGGGTGCCCCGGTAGAGGAGCCCGGTATCCCGGCCATGCGCCTCCCATGCCGTGGCCGCGTCGGTCAGCTGCCGATGCGTGCGCAGGCGATCGCGTCCTTCGTCCACCCATCCACGCAGTCGCGGCCACGACTCGATCAAGGCCTCGTGCGCGAGCTCCACGGTGTCCTGGTGCAGCGTGACCAGCCTGGCCCCGGCCAACTGCTCGATGACCAGCCCGGTGTCCGACTCCTCGTACGGATCCAGCTCCGCCCGCGCGGCGGGGCGGCGGGTGTCCTGGGCCTGCTCGCCCGGCTGGATCAGCCTGAGCAGGACCCGCCGGGCGATGCTCGCCTGCGCCGGCGAGAGGCCGGAATAGAGCTCCTCCGCCGTATGGCTGATCGCCCCGTGGACTCTGCCCACGCTCTCGTAGGCGTCCAAGGTCAGCATCTTCCCCGTACGGCGGCGCCAGACCTCCCGCAGCGCGTGCGACATCAGCGGAAGAGCCCCAGGCTCGTCGGCGACGTCGGCGACGATCTCGGCAGTCAGCGCTCGCTCCACGGTCAAGCCCTCGGCCATGGCCGGCCGGACGATCGCTTCTCTGAGCTCTTCCTGGTTCATCGGCCCCACCAGTAGGTTGGCCTCGCGCAGGGCTGCGGTGAGCTCGCGGTGCTCGGCGCATCTCCCGTAGAAGTCGGCGCGCACCGCTATGACCACTTTCATCTGGCTCTGCGGTTGCCGCGCGTTGAGCAGCAGGTCGATGAACTGCCGCCGCTCGCGCTGGTCCTGGCAGAGCGTGAACACCTCCTCGAACTGGTCGACCACGATCAGCATGTCGGAGTCGCCCTCGCCGGGGCGGAGCCGGTCGGCGTGCAGCATCGGGTGCTCGCCTGGTGTGAGTATCCGGCTCTGCCCGAGGGATTCGCCCGTGGGCGCCGTCTCCCCACGTGCGGCGGGCACGAGCCCGGCGCGCAACAGGGACGACTTGCCGCTGCCCGAAGGGCCGAACACCGCGGCGAAACGATGCCGTCGAAGCAGCTCGCGCAATTCCTCGACGAGGCGATCCCGTCCGAAGAACCGTCCGGAATCGTGCGTGTCATAGGGGGCCAGGCCCAGGTACGGCCCGGCGGCACCGTCATCGTCCACCGTCTCGCGGGCCAATTCATGAGCGACCTGCTGCCAGCGGCGCTCCCATTCGGAGACGTCTCCGCCGCATGTTTCCACGAAAGAGAGGACGACGGGCAGTGAAGCCAGACGCTCACCTGCCGCTGCCTGCGACAGCGTGGTGACCGAATAACCAGCACGCTTGGCCATGGCCCGATAGGTGAGGCCCGCTTCCTGGCGCAGCTTCCGTAACTCGGAGGCAAAGCGTTGCACCGGTCCCGCTGCCGGGTCCACCGGACTTTCACGACGGCCCACCACCGTTACGGGACTCCATTCACTGGACGACGAAGACGGTTCAGACGTGCTCGCTGATTACATCAACTGTTTGCCCTGGCTCGCGATCGCGTGCGTTGCGGGCCTGAATGCCTGTACGCATGAGCGACACACTCATGGCCGTTGGCAAGAGCCCGCCGGAAGGTCGGTCGATATCAGGAGCCGCCGCCACTGGCCGGGGAGGCGCGGAGCGGGATTCATGCGCCGAGAAAGCATTGTTTGCCTGCTCGATGAGGGGTGCCGAACAAACCCGTCGCCACGATCCTGGTGCCACAGGCCTCGGCGGGCAAGCGCCACGGGGGCCGCTTGCCACTGGGAACCGCCGGGACGGCCATCCGGCGTGGGACCTGTCCGGCCTGCTCAGAGATAGGGCTCAGCGACTGCCGGTGATCGCAGCCAGTCTCGCGATCCCGTCCCTGTTGATCGACCACCTGCGAAAGGACATTCATGCGCACGAGCTTCAAGACCGCCGAATTCGGAGGACAGATGAACGACAGAGCAACGCGTCACGGGTGGCGCGGGACGATAAGGCACAACGCCATGAGGCGCAGCATCTCCTTTCTGGGGCTCGTAACCGCCGCGACCGTGGCCTTGGCCACGCTGACCACCACGCCCGCCGTGGCCGCCCCGCCGACCGCCTGCACGAAATATGGCTGCAGCATCGTCTGGGGCTCCGGCTCTGGCCGATGGATAGCTGACGGCGACAAGATGGTGATCTGCGATGGGTACGCCGATGGATATTCGGTCATCGTCAGGGCCGACATCGATCTCAAGCCCCAGCCGGACAAGTGGCACACGAGCGGTGCCGACAAGTGCACCGAGCGTTCTTACGGCAATGTCGCCGAGGGTCTGGACATCGCCTTCTACACCTGCCTGGGAAAGCAGAGCACCAACTACATCCTCCCGGGTTCGTGCAGCCCTGTCGTCGCGCACGGTTCCACCTGACCGGTTGTTCGTCTTGCCCAGGCCGGGCGGACCGCACCCGAATAGCGCTGGCTTTGGCGGGCGGGCGGGAGGGAGGGAGGGAGGGCCCCTGTGTGTCAAGGCGAGCCCCACTTGTCGCTGTACTCCCTGGTTCTGATCCCTGCCCCGGCGACCCGGCGAGACGCTCAAGGCCTGCAAGAGGGTAGGGCGCCGGCTCAGTGTGCGTAGGCCCAAATCGTTCAAGCCGCGCTCACCGCGCTCACCGCGTCTGAACGGCCGTCACGCGCCTTCAGGCCTGTGACGGCCTTCCAGGAAAGAGCGGCACCGTAACGGTCGCCGCCCGATGTCGATGGAGAGATGAGCTGTGGCGGAAGTCCCGGACGAGGGCGACGGGAGCAGGCGGGCTCGGTTGCTCATGGAATCGGTGCATCTCGGGGAGTTGGAGAGCGCGACCGAAGCCCTGAGCGCCGAGCGGGAGGCCATCTCCGTCTACCGACGGCTGGCCGCGGCCTCCCCCGAGCTCTACCTGTCTGAGCTCGCCACCTGCCTGACCTGTCTCGGCGTGACCCTCTCCGAACTCGACCGGCATGGCGAGGCGTTGAACGCCGAACAGGAAGCGGTAGCCGTCTACCGGCGCCTGGCCGCGGCCGCCCCCGACCGTCACCTGGCCGACCTCGCCGATTCCCTCATCAACCTTGGGACGACTCTGGCGAAGCTGGACAGGCCGGCCGACGCCCTGAGCGCCGAGCAGGAAGCGGTAGCCATCTACCGGCGCCTGGCCGCGGCCTCTCCCGACCGTTACCTGGCCGACCTCGCAGAGGTGCTCGCCGACCTCGGCGTGACCCTGACCGAACGCGGCCTGCCGGCCGAAGCACTGCCCCTGGCGGAAGAGGCGGTCACCATTTACCGGAAGCCAGCTACGGCCTCCCCTGAGCGGCACCGCGCCGGCCTCGCCCGTTCCGTGGCCGGCCTCGACGCCGTCATCTCGGCGCTCGGCCGCGACGAGAAAGCACGCCGATCACGGCCGGCGCCTCCGCCGACTGCCGACGATGGCCCCTGAGCAGGTCCGGCACGCCCTGCTCACCGACCGGGGAACCCCGACTTCTTCATCCCGCCTACCCAGGGTCAGCCACTAGTTAGCCTCTGGTCCTTGATCCGACGTAGTACCGAGGCGAACTCGGGCAACGCGATATCGCTGCCGGCTGCGCTGAAGAGCCGTGTGGCCAGATGCTTTTGGGACCATCCGCGTACGCGCCGCTCATGCCTGAGCCGCTCTGCCCAAACAGGGAGCCCCGGGGCGGGCCTGGCTGGCTTATTGGCAGGCGAAGGGCTGATCAGGCGTCCAGCCGAATCTGTGCAAAAAACCTAAGCCGGACGGTGGTCCTCGTCTGGAGCGTGATCAGCAGCGAGGCGCGCCCCTCCCCGGCCTGGATGTTGAGGAGGGGGCGCGTCGCATTGTTCCCCGCCTGTCAGACCGACAACAGCTATGAGACCGCCCGAGGCCGCTATGCCATGGAGGGGGCCGGGTGGACCACTCGGCATGCCGCACCACCATGCAGCAAGGCGATGATCAGCCACTGCTGCTTCCGCGGAATTCTAGGGGCACGAGCCCCCATCCCACCGTTATCCAGAAGGCCAACGAAGTGCCTGCTCAGCCGGTAGGGCGGGCTCCAGCAGGTTGGCCACCCAATCGGTCAACGGGTAGGAGAGCGGGCCTTTCCCACCAGGCCGGCATCGGGTGTGGCGCGTTCAGGGGGCACCATGACCGGACGGTAACCGGCCGACCACCGGGGTCCGGGGGTCGGGAGAACCCCGGCAAGGGGGGCCGGGGAGCTTGGCTCCCCCGAAAGAGGAGCCCGGAGCCGACTCTGCGCGAAGCGCCCCCATGCGGAGGCCCGTGCAGTGGGGCGTCAGGCGTCGATGAGGCGGGTGTAGAAGTCGAGGGCCACGTCGAAGCCGTCGTGGCAGTTGCGGTGGGATCGGTAGCAGGGTCGCCAGGCCGAGCTGGCGCCGATTCCCGCCCTGGCGTCGCTGAGGGCCGAGGGGACGCGTTCCGGTTTGGGGATGAGGCCGTGGCCCAGGTAGCGGATGCCGGTCAGCTCGGTGTGGGCCCCGCGGCCGCCCGAGACGAACGTGCCCAGCCGCCAGCCGCTCTCCTCGTCCCAGACCAGGGCGGTCCCGTCCACGAGCTTCAGCGTCGCGTCACGCGGATCGCAGGGGCCTTCCCACCAGTCCGCCACCTCAGGTCCCAGTACGCCGATGACCTGCCGCACATAGCTGGTCGGCTGCTGCAGCCACTCGTCGGAGTACGGCTTGACATGCCTGATGGCCACGGACGGCACCCCCTTGTGCCCTAACGGTAAGAAAAAATGACAGGGACCAACCATACCCGCGGCGAACTTATTCCGTTGCGCAGCCGTCTAGTCATTACGGACGATATTCGGGTCCGATCCGGGGAAGGAGGGGTGCCCATGATAGCCACGGTTCTGCTCATCGTCCTGATGCTCGTCGCCGTCGCGGCCACAGAAATGATCATGTGGTGCTCCGTGAAGAGCAAAGAGAGTGTCGAGTCCGCCGCCGAGATCACCGGGGACTAGTCTCTCGGGCATGTCGTCCCTGCTTCTCTGGCTGCACATCGCCTTCGCGATCTTCACCATCGGCCCGGTAACCGCCGCGACGATGACCGCGCCGCGCGTCATCCGCAACAAGAACGTACCCGCGCTGCAGATCATCCAGCGCATGACGAGGATCTACAGCCTCGGCGCCCTGGGCGTGTTCGTGTTCGGGGTGGCGCTCGGCGTGGTGCTCGGCGGCGGGCTGCTCGGCAAGTGGTACATGACGGCCTCGATGACGCTGTTCATCGTGGCCGCCGTGCTGCTCGTCATCATCGACCGCGACCTGCGCACCGCCCTGCGGGCGCTCTCCAGCGAGAGCCCCGAGGACGACGCGAAGGTGCAGATCGGGAGGATCGCCGCGATCAGCGGGCTCGTGTCCGTGATCTGGCTGGTGATCCTGTTCCTGATGGTGGTCCCTGGCTGAGGCCACCGGCAACCGCTCGGGCGAACGACTGGCTGAGGTCGGCGGGCGGCCGCTCAGGTGCGCGTCTGGGTGAGATCGGCGGGCAGCCGCTCAGGCGAGCGCCTGGGTGAGGTCGGCGAGCAGGTCGTCGACGGTCTCGATGCCGACCGACAGCCGCACCAGGTCGGCGGGCACCTCCAGCGGCGATCCGGCCGCCGAAGCGTGCGTCATCCTGCCCGGGTGCTCGATCAGCGACTCCACCCCGCCCAGGGACTCCCCCAGCGTGAAGAGCTTCGCCCGGTTGCACACCTCCACGGCCGCCGCCTCGCCCCCGGCGACGCGGAACGACACCATGCCGCCGAACCGCCGCATCTGCTTGGCCGCCACCTCGTGCCCCGAGTGCTCGGGCAGCCCCGGGTAGAGGACCTGGGTCACCCGCGGGTGCGCGAGCAGCAGGTCGACGACGCGTTCGGCGTTGTCGCAGTGGCGGTCCATGCGTACGCCCAGAGTCTTGAGCCCGCGCAGCGTCAGCCACGCGTCGAACGGCCCGGCCACCGCGCCCATCGCGTTCTGGTGGTAGGCCAGCTCCTCCCCCAGCCCGCGGTCGACGGTGACCAGCGCCCCGCCGACCACGTCGGAGTGGCCGCCCACGTACTTGGTGGTCGAGTGCACGACGACGTCGGCCCCCAGCTGGAGCGGCTGCTGCAGGTACGGCGAGGCGAACGTGTTGTCGACGACCAGCAGTGACCCGTTGTCGTGGGCCAGCTGCGCCAGCGCGGCGATGTCGGCGACGCCGAGCAACGGGTTGGTGGGCGTCTCGACCCAGACGACCTTGGTCTTCTGCGTCATCGCCGCGGCGACGGCGTCGAGGTCGTGCAGCGGGACCGGGTCGTAGTGCAGGTCCCAGCGCTGGTGCACCTTGGCGAACAGCCGGTACGTCCCGCCGTACGCGTCGTTCGGGATGATGACGTGATCCTGCGGCTTGCACACCGTGCGCAGCAGGGTGTCCTCGGCGGCCAGCCCCGACGCGAACGCCAGGCCGCGAACCCCGCCCTCCACCGCCGCCAGCGCCTCTTCGAGCGCGGTCCTGGTGGGGTTGGCCGAACGGCTGTACTCGTATCCGGAACGCAGACCGCCCACGCCGTCCTGCTTGTAGGTGGAGGTCGCGTAAATCGGCGGCACCACCGCACCCGTCGTGGGGTCGGGCTCCTGACCAGCGTGGATGGCCAGCGTCTCAAAACCGTTGCTCATACCCGCCACGTTAATGGAAGTCGGCCCGCGATCCGTCCCCTCCGGATCGCGGGCCGCTCGCGGGCACCGTCCCCCAACGGCCCCCGCTATGGCTCGCGCACCATGCCCGCGCGAGCCAGGTCCTCAGGCCGCCTTCGACTCGTGGTCCTCCGAGCGAGGCCGGAGCCGTACGACGTCCGCCTCGATGAACCGGCCGCTGCCGCCCTGCGCGGGCTCCCCGTTGATGCGGGAGAGCAGCACCGGGTCGGCCAGCGCGAGCAGCACCCCCACCAGCAGCCCGACACCCAGCAGCACGAATCCGATGGCAACCATTTCCTTGTCCCCTTCCGACATGTCCCAGCATCGGCGAAGCGCCATGGCTCCCGCCTCCGCTGAAGGACCGGTCTCCGGCCGCCCGTCTCGGCCGAACGGCTGATACGAGATGTCCGACTTCCGGCCTAGGCTCGAAGCCGTGGTGGAGAGCAAGCGCATCGTTTACTGGATCCGGCGGCTGAGCGAGATCGCGATGCTCGGCTGGCTGGGCATGATGCTGCTGCTCGACCTCGTGCTCGCGGGCGTCACCGGAGGCGTCCAGTGGCTCGTGCCGTTCGGCGGCGCGGCCGGCATCGCGGCCGTGGTGCTGCGGCGCCGCTACCGGATCGAGGGGTTCAGCATCATGCTGGCCCTGTCGTTCAGCATGTCGATCGTCATCGGCAGCACCGAGATGAGGGCCGCGCCTGGCATGGCGGAGACGGGATCGCTGCTCATCCTGATCATCGGCGTGCTGCGGCACGTGGAGCCGGTGCGGCGGGCGGCGGTGCTCGCGTGCACGGGCCTGATCGTGCTGCTGGCCGAGGCCGTCGGGCGCGACTACAACAACTCGGGGCTGGCGTTCTCGTTCCTGCTGTTCGCGGGGTGGTCGACGGCGGCCGGGGTCGGCGGTTACCTCCGCTTCCAGCAGGAGCGCCGCACGGAGGCCGTCCATTCGGTACGGCGGGCGGAACGCCTCGAACTCGCCAGGGAGCTGCACGACCTGGTCGCCCACTACATCACGGGCATCGTGGTCCAGGCCCAGGCCGCGCGTACGGTCGCCGAGACCAAGCCGGAGGCGGTGGCGCCCGCGCTCGACGCGATCGCCACGGCCGGGTCGGAGGCGCTGACCTCGATGCGGCGCATGGTCACGGTGCTGCGCACCGAGGACGACGCGGCCCGCAAACCCGGCGTCACGCTGGCCGACCTGCGGATGCTGACCGAGCGGTTCTCCGCCGAAGGGCCCAAGGTGGCGTTCGAGATCGGGCAGGGGCTGGACGATCGCACGCTGCCGCCCGAGGTCATGACGACCCTGCACCGGGTGCTCCAGGAGTCGCTGACCAACATCCGCAAGCACGCCTCCCGTACCGCGTGGGTCGAGGCGGCGCTGCGGCGCTTCGAGAAGGTGGTGGTGCTGCGGGTGCGGAACTTCGGGTCGGGGTCAGATCCGAAGGTGTCGCGCCTCGGCGGCGGGTTCGGGCTGGTCGGGATGGCCGAGCGGGTGGAGGCGCTGGGCGGCAGGCTCTACGCGGGCCCGTCCGCCGAGGGCGCCTGGGAGGTGGTCGCCGAGTTCCCCCTCCCGTAGGGCCTGCTCGAACGCCTCATCGCCCAGAACGGCACGCAGCCTCCCGCTGATCCGCTCCACGTCGAGCCGCTCGCCCACCGGCAGGGGCGCCCCGACCGCCGCCCGCATGGCCGTGGCCGCCCCGATCAGCCTGGCCGCCTCCACGGGGCTGCCCTCCTGGTCGAGCGACAGCGCTCCCGCCAGGCCCTCGAGCGCCAGCGCGACCGCCCGGGGATCGCCGCTCGCCCGCGCGGCCTCGTACCCCTCGCGATGCCTGGCCAGCGCGAGCGCCGCGGCTCCGCGCTGTTCTGCCGCGAAGCCCAGCTCCGCCATGACGAACGCGATCCCGGGCGTCCCCCGCACCTGCCGCAGCCAGTCGAGCAGGGACAGCAGGTACGACTCCGCCTCCTCGTACCTGCCCTGCCGCCGGGCGCTCAGGGCCAGGCCGAGCACGGCGTTCTCCTCGGCGGACTTGTACGACTGCTCGACCGCCAGCCGCCTGGCGCGCTCGTGATGGTCGTCGGCCCGCTCGTAGTCGCCGGACAACATCGCGATCCGCCCCAGCGCGGCCACCCTGAACGACACCTCGAACCCCAGTTCCTCCGCCAGCCGCAGCGCCTCCTCCCGCAGCCGGGAGGCCCTGGCGTAGTCGCCGCGGATCTCCGCCGCCCGGTCGAGCACGTCCATGGCCTCGATCTGGCCCCACTCGTCCCCGAGCTCCCTGAAGATCGCCAGGCCCCGCTCGCCGTCGCGCTCCATCGCCGCCAGGTCGGCCCGGCCGACGGCCAGCTTCCCGCGCAGGCAGAGCGCCGCCGCCACCCCCCACCGATCGCCCAGCTCCCGGTAGGCCGCCAGCGCCCGCTCCGCCGCCACCTCGTGCGCCCGCCGGTCGCCGTAGGCCCACCGGACGTGGCTCAGGAACCAGTCGGCCAGCGCCGCACCCGCCGGGTCGAGCCCGGCCCACCGTACCGCCGAGACCGAGGCCGCCGAGGCCGGCGGGGCCGGCTCGCCGATCAGCAGCTCGATCCCGGCCAGCCAGACCGACGCCCGCGCCGCCTCCGCCCCCGAGGCGGCCTTCGTCCCCAGGCCCGCCGACAGGGCTGCCGACAGGGAGCGGTGGGCCTCGCGCAGGCGCCCGCGCAGGAACCAGTACCAGGCCAGGGCGTTGACCAGGCGCAGCGGCTCCGGTCCCGCGAGGGCGAGCCGGAGGTTGGCGCTCTCGGCGTCGAGCCGGGCGAGCCATTCCCGCTGCCCGGGCCCCTTGAGGTCCGCCCGTTCGGCCAGGGCCGTGTAGTGGCGGGCGTGGCGCTTCCTGATCGCGTCGTACTCGCCCGCCTCCCGCAGCCGCTCCACGCAGTACGCCGTCACGGACTCCAGCAGGCGGTAACGCGGCCCTGCCACGCGTACCACCAGCGACCGGTCCACCAGCCTGGCCACGGTGTCGAGCACGTCCACGCCGGGCTCGGCGCACACCTCCTCGGCCGCGTCCAGCGTGCACCCGTCGGCGTGCACGGCCAGCCGCCGCAGCACCACGCGCTCGGGTTCGCTCAGCAGCTCCCAGCTCCAGTCGATCATCGCCCGGAGCGTGCGCTGCCGTGCCGGGGCGTCCCGCATGCCCGCGCTGAGCAGCCTGAACCGGTCGTCCAGCCGGTCGGCCAGCTCCCGCACCCCGAGGGCGCGCACGCGGGTGGCGGCCAGTTCGAGCGCCAGCGGGATGCCGTCGAGGCGGCGGCAGATGGTGGCCACGGTCTCGCTCGGTGGGACGTTCGCCCGGGCCGTGAAGAGCCGTACGGCCTCGGGTTCGGGCAGGGGCGGCACCACGCGTACGGACTCGCCCGTCACGCCCAGCGGCTCCTGGCTCGTGGCCAGCACGCGCAGCCCGGGGGCGGCGCGCAGGAGGGCGGCGGCCAGCTCGGCCGCCTGTTCCACCAGGTGCTCGCAGTTGTCGAGGAAGAGCAGCAGGCGCTTGCCCGCCAGCGCCCCGGCCAGCCTGGGCGCGAGCGGGCCGGCGGCGTCGTCGCGCACGCCGAGCACGGCCGCGACCGCCTCGGCGGCCTCGGCCGCCCCCGCCAGCTCGGCCAGCCACACCCCGTCGGGGAAGTCCGGCCCCGCGTCGGCGGCGGCGGCCAGGGCGAGCCGGGTCTTGCCGACCCCACCCGGCCCGGTGAGCGTCACCAGGCGGGAGGCGGCCAGCAGCGTACGCACCTCGGCCAGCTCCCCCTCCCGGCCGACCAGGGCGGTGAGCGGCGCCGGCAGGTTGGTGGCCGGCGCCGCCGAGGAGGCGGGCGCCAGGGCGGGGTCCTGGCGCAGGATGGCCTGGTGGAGGCCGGCCAGCGCGGGTGACGGGTCGAGCCCCAGGTCCTCCCCCAGCCGCCTGCGCAGGCTCTCGTAGGCGGCCAGGGCCTCGCTCTGCCGCCCGCCCCGGTACAGCGCCTTCATGTGGGCGGCGACCAGCCGTTCGCGCAGCGGGTGGCGGGCCACCAGGTCGCCCAGGTCCACGGGTTCGCCGAGCTCGAGGCGTACCTCCGCCTGCTCCTCCAGCGCCGTGAGGCGCGTCTCCTCCAGGCGCGCGGCCTCCGGGAGCGCGAAGGCGGCGTCGGCGAAGTCGGCGTACGCGGGCCCGCGCCACAGCGCCAGCGCCTGCTCCAGCTCGGCCGCACGCGCGCGGGGATCGGGGGATCGGCGCTCCACGAGGGAGCGGAACCGCCGGGCGTCGCAGTCGTGGGCGGCCAGCCGGTAGCCGGCGGGCCCGTGCACGACCAGGCCGGGGTCGCCGAGCGCGCGGCGCAGCTGGGAGACGCGGGCCTGGAGGGTGCCGACCGGGTTGCGGCCGGCCGCGGCGCCCCAGAGGTCGTCGATCAGCCGGTCCGCCGAGACCGGCCCGCCCCCGTGCGCCAGCAGGTCGGCCAGGAGCGCGCGTACTTTGGGCTCGGCCACCGGGACGGGCGTGCCGTCCTCGGCCCGGACCTCCAGCGGTCCCAGCACCCCGAATCGCACCACGTCAGTACCCAACCCGTGGCGGGGCCGAAGGATTTCCGTAGCGGCGTGCCCGAGGGTGTCGGGCATGAGTCAAGTGACAGTCGTGGGAATGGGCCCGATGGGCTCGAAGATGGCCGAGACGTTCCTGGCCGCCGGGCACGAGGTGGCGGTCTGGAACCGTACGGCGAGCAAGACCGGACCGCTGGTCGCCCGGGGCGCCAGGCAGGCGGCGAGCGCCGCGGACGGCGACCTGCTGGTGGTCAGCCAGATCAGCTACCAGGCGATGTACGACAGCCTCGGCGACGCCAGGCTGGACGGGAAAGTGGTGGTCAACCTCAGCTCCGACACCCCGGAGGCGCTGCGCAGGGCGGCCAAGTGGGTGGAGGAGCGCGGCGGCACGCTGATCACGGCGGGCATCATGGTGCCGCCGCCGGGGATCGGGCAGCCGGGGGCGTACACCTTCTACAGCGGCCCCAAGGACGTGCTCGACCGGCACGCCGGGACGCTGGAGGCGCTGAGCGAGGTCACCTACGTCGGGGCGGACCAGGCGCTGGCGATGATGTACTACCAGGCCCAGCTCCTGATCTTCTGGTCGAGCCTGACCAGCTTCATGCACGCCATGGCGATGCTGAACACGGCCGGGACCGCGCCCGCGGAGTTCCTGCCGTTCGCCCGGGACCTGTTCACGCAGCTCGGGGGTGAGGGCCCCATGGGGTACGCCAAGATCCTGGCCGAGGAGTTCGCGGCCGGGAAGTATCCGGGCGAGCTGAACTCCCTGCACATGCAGGCCGTCGGCATCGGTCACGCCGTGGAGGCGCTGGCCGAGGCCGGGCTGGAGACCACGGTGCCGGGCGCGCTCAAGGCGCTGTTCGAGCGCGCCGACGCCGAGGGCCGGGGCCACGAGGGGCTCGGCACCGTGATCGAGTCGATCAGAAATCCCTAGTGATTGGCGAGGAAGGCGAGCAGGTCCTGGCGGGTGATCATGCCCGAGGGCTTGCCGTCCTCCAGCACGACGGCCGCATCGGCCTTCTCCAGCGCCTCGACCGCGCGGGCCACAGGTTCGCCGCTACCGATCATGGGTAGTGGCGCCGACATGTGATCGCCGATCGGGTCGTCGGAGGAGAGTCTGCCGTGGTAGAGGGCTTCGAGGAGGTCGCGTTCGACGATGGAGCCGACCACCTCGGCCGCCATGACCGGCGGCTCCTCCTTCATCACCGGGAGCTGGGACACCGAGTATTCCCGCATGATCGAGATGGCCGTGCCCACCGACTCGTGCGGATGCGCGTGCACGAACTCCGGCAGCCCCGCCCCCTTCCGCGCCAGCACGTCGGCGACCAGCCCCTCCTCGGAGGACGTGGTCAGGAAGCCGTAGTCGGCCATCCAGTCGTCGTTGAAGATCTTGGACAGGTAGCCGCGCCCGCCGTCGGGAAGCAGCACGACGATCACGTCGTCGGGCGCGGCCGTGGCCGCCACCCGCAGCGCCGCCACGACCGCCATCCCGCAGGAGCCGCCGACCAGCAGCCCCTCCTCGCGGGCGAGCCTGCGGGTCATGTTGAAGGAGTCCTTGTCGGACACCGCGATGATCTCGTCGCAGATCTTGGTGTCGTACGTGGCGGGCCAGATGTCCTCGCCGACCCCTTCCACCAGGTACGGACGGCCGCTGCCGCCGGAGTAGACCGAACCCTCCGGGTCGGCTCCGATGATCTTCACGCGGCCGCCGGAGACCTCCTTGAGATAGCGGCCGGTGCCGCTGATCGTGCCGCCGGTGCCGATGCCCGCGACGAAGTGCGTGATCCGGCCCTCGGTCTGCTCCCAGATCTCCGGACCCGTCGAGTGGTAGTGGGAGTCGGGGTTGTTGACGTTGGAGTACTGGTCGGGCTTCCAGGCGTTGGGCACCTCGCGGGCCAGCCGGTCGGAGACCGAGTAGTACGAGTCAGGATGGTCGGGCGAGACGGCGGTCGGGCAGACCACGACCTCGGCCCCATATGCCCGCAGGACCGCGATCTTGTCCTGGGCCACCTTGTCCGGCACCACGAACAGGCACCGGTAACCCTTCTGCTGGGCCACGATCGCCAGGCCCACCCCCGTGTTGCCGGAGGTCGGCTCGACGATCACGCCCCCCGGGCGCAGTTCGCCGGACGCCTCCGCGGCCTCGATCATCCGTACGGCGATGCGGTCCTTGACCGAGCCGCCCGGGTTGAAGTACTCGACCTTGGCCAGCACCTGTGCGGACAGGCCCGCGTTGACCTTGTGCAGCCTGACGAGCGGGGTGTTCCCCATGAGATCAACCAGGGAATCGTAAACGCGCACCGAGGTGTTCACCTTCTTTACCGAAGCTTGGTCAGCTTGCCAGTGGCCGAGATCCAGTGGGGGTGGCCGGCACTCGGCTAGTTTTCAAGCAAACGCTACCGCTGAGTTCGACTAGGAGGGCACGCAAGGTGGTCTGGCCAGCTGGTATGGCGCGCGCGGCACGCAAGATCGCCACGGCCGCGGCGTTCGGAGGTGGCGGTCTGACGGCCCTCGGCGTGACGGCGTACGGGCTGCTGGTCGCCGAAGGGCTGCTCGCGCGCAGGGCCATCGGGCAGCCGCACGGCCTGGACGGGCCGCCTTCCGACGGCACGTACGGTGACTTTCCCGGCGAGCCGCTCAAGCTCGCCATGCTCGGCGACTCCACCTCGGTCGGGCTCGGCATGACCGACCCCGCCCAGACCCCCGGCGGGCTGCTCGCGCACGGCCTGGCCTCGGTCGCCGAACGCCCGGTGCGCCTGATCGTCGTCGGCAAGTCGGGCGCGCCCTCGTCCGAACTGGGCGACCAGGTGGACAAGGCCCTGGCCATGGAGACCGACATCGCGGTGATCTTCGTGGGGGCCAACGACATCATCACGCAGACGCCGCCCGCCGTCGCCGTACGCCATCTGGCCAAGGCCGTGCGGCGGCTGCGGGACGCGGGGGTCGAGGTGGTCGTGGGCACGTGTCCCGACCTCGGCACGGTGCGGCCGATCGGGCAGCCGCTGCGCTGGGTGGCGCGGCGGTGGAGCCGCCAGCTCGCCGCGGCGCAGACGGTGGCGGTGGTGGACGCGGGCGGCCGTACGGTGGCGTTCGCCGACCTCCTGGGCCCCGAGTTCGCTACAAATCCGACAGAAATGTTCGGACCGGATCGTTTCCATCCATCTGCCCGAGGTTACGCGCAGGCCGCTAACGCAGTGCTACCGTCAGTGTGCGCTGCGTTGGGGCTGTGGCCTGAGCCGCGTCCCGCACGTGGCGAAGCACTACAACCGATCTACCTTGCGGCGGCTACGGCCGCGGAGGAGCCCGGCACCGAGGTCACCGCGACCCGGGTCGACGGACGGGCGACGGGCCTGCACGGCAAGTGGGCGACGTTGTTCCGCCGGCGGCTCGGCGAGACGTTCAACGACGCACGGCGTCTGACGTCCCGGCTCGGCGAGACGCTCGACGACGCCTGACGTCCCCCGTCAAGGCCCGCCGAGCCGAATGTCGGTTACTCTGCGCGCCTGCGTCGCCACTCCTCGTCCCCTTTGGAGTGGATTGCCCGTGCAGCGACCCCTCTGGAAACCGTCCGTCGCCCTCGCCGGAACCCTCGTCGGCGTCCTGTCCGCGGCCGCCTGCTCCGGCAGCGACGCGGCCACCACCCCGACCTTCCCGACCTGGCAGAACACCCAGGTCAACGCCGTCAGCCGGACGGCGGTGGCGGGCGGGGTCGTCGCCGCCACCTCCATGAAGCCCGACGGCTCGCTGGAGACCGTCGCGCTCGGCCTGCGGGACGGCAAGCGGCTGTGGGCCTACCCGGCCACGATGGCCGGCCGCCTGCCCGGCATGGGCGTCTCGGCCCCGGCGGTCGTCGAGACGTCCCCTGGCCAGGGCGTGGTCGTCGCGCTCGACCCGGCCAAGAGCGGCCGCTGGAACGCCACGCTCATCGCCCGCGACGCCCGCTCGGGGGCACAGAAGTGGACCAGGCCGGTGCACTCGACGTTCGGGCCGCAGCGGTGCGGGCCGTACGTCTGCGTGTCGGAGCACACGGCCCTGACCAAGGCCCGCATGGTGGTGCTCGACCCGTCCACCGGGAAGACCCTGTGGAAGCTGCCGGGGATCTCCGAGGTGGAGTGGTCGGACCCGGGCCGGGTCCTGCTGCTCAGGCTGGCCGCCAACCCCATGATCGAGTCGTACGAGCTCAAGACCGGCAAGCTGCAGTGGCAGCAGCCGATCGAGCAGGCGCTCGGGCCGGGGATCGACATGTCGGGCGGGTGGGCGTTCGGGGCGACCGGCGACAATCTGGTCGGCTACGTCGCCCCCTACACGAACCCCCAGACGAAGAAGGTCTCCACCTTCGGCCTCTTCTCCGTCAAGATCGCCGACGGGACGATCAACTGGATGCGACCCTCGGTCGTACGCGTCTATCCGAGCGGCAGCCCCGGCTACGCCCCCGTCGTACGGCCCGTCGACCGCCAGGGCGCCTACGGCGGCTTCGCCCGGCTGGACTCGGAGAGCGGCCGGGTGGTCGGGCAGGTCACCGCGGCCGACGTGCCCGGGTCCGGCTGGTGGCTGGCCTTCCCCGACCGGATGGACAAGCTCGGCTTCCTCAAGCACGACGCCAAGGGCACGGCGTTCGACCTGGTCTCGGGCAAGCCGGTGCCGGTGGAGGGGCAGGACGGCTGGTCCTTCTGCGTCACCGACCCCAAGCCGCTGCCGCTGCGCGGGCAGGCGCCGGGCTTCTACTCGACGGCGGCCGTCTGCGAGTACGACCTCGCCACCGGCAAGCAGGTCAAGGGCGCGGTCGTGCCGCCCCCCTGGTTCACCGGCAGCCAGGACGGGTGGCGGCTGTGGCGCGACGAGAAGGGGGCTGTCCACGCCATCAACGACCAAACCTCCACCGCGCCAGGTATGTACGGATAGGACCGGAATATAGTTCTATCTGTAGCACCGACAAAGGAGGGGCCATGCCCGAGGCAGTCATCGTCGCGACCGCGCGTTCCCCGATCGGCCGGGCCTTCAAGGGCTCGCTCCGGGACATCCGCCCCGACGACCTGACCGTGCAGATGATCCAGGCGGCGCTGGCCAAGGTGCCCCAGCTCGATCCCTCGTCCATCGACGACATCATGCTGGGGTGCGGGCTGCCCGGGGGCGAGCAGGGGTTCAACATGGCCCGGGTGGTGTCGGTGATGCTCGGGCTGGACAACGTGCCCGGCACGACCGTGACGCGCTACTGCTCCTCGTCGCTGCAGACCACGCGGATGGCCTTCCACGCGATCAAGGCGGGCGAGGGGGACGTGTTCGTGTCGGCCGGGGTGGAGACCGTGTCCCGGTTCGCGAAGGGCAACTCCGACTCGCTGCCCGACACGCACAACCCGGTCTTCCTGGACGCCCTGGCGCGTACCAAGTCCTTCGCCGAAGGCGGGAAGGTGTGGCACGACCCGCGCGAGGACGGCGCCATTCCTGACATCTACATCGCGATGGGGCAGACCGCCGAGAACCTCGCCCAGCTCAAGGGGGTCAGCCGCCAGGAGCAGGACGAGTTCGGGGTGCGCTCGCAGAACCTGGCCGAGAAGGCGCTGGCCGACGGGTTCTGGGCCAAGGACATCACGCCGGTGACGCTGCCGGACGGGACGGTGGTGGAGAAGGACGACGGGCCGCGGGCGGGGACGACGTACGAGAAGGTCGCCACCCTCCAGCCGGTCTTCCGGCCCGACGGGACCGTGACCGCCGGCAACTGCTGCCCGCTGAACGACGGGGCCGCGGCCGTGATCGTGATGAGCGACGTGAAGGCCGCCGAACTCGGGATCACGCCGCTGGCCCGGATCGTCTCGACCGGGGTCACCGGGCTGTCCCCGGAGATCATGGGGCTGGGGCCGGTGGAGGCCTCGAAGCAGGCGCTGGCGCGGGCGGGGATGGCGATCGAGGACGTGGACCTCGTGGAGATCAACGAGGCGTTCGCGGCGCAGGTGATCCCGTCGTATCGGGAGCTGGGGATTCCGCTGGACCGGCTCAACGTCAACGGCGGGGCGATCGCGGTGGGGCACCCGTTCGGGATGACGGGGGCGCGGATCACGTCCACGCTGATCAACAGCCTCCAGCACCACGACAAGAGCATCGGACTGGAAACCATGTGCGTGGGTGGTGGCCAGGGGATGGCGATGATCCTCGAGCGCCTCTGATCCTTCAATCCGTTTTTACGCGGTGCCCGGGCAACCACCCTCCGCACTCCGGCTGAGGGCCCTCCAGGGAAACGGCCGCTGACCCTTCACCGGCTGAGCGCCGCTACGCGAGCCCAAGGTTGCCCGGTCATCACTCCGTCCTGCCCGCGCCCACCTTTGCGCCGAGCAGCGCCCGCACGCGCACCAGCCAGCGCGCCCTGAGCGCCGTCCGCCTTGCGCCGGGCGCCACCGCACCCCACCCCGCCGACCCGGCGCCCAAACGACCCGCCGAGCCCACCACGCGCCCCGGGAGTGGGTCAGCCGTGGGTGTCGGGGCCGGCGTGGTGGGGGGTGATGCGGAGGAGGACGCGGCGGTCGCGAATCATGGCGGCGCGGTAGTCGTCCCAGTCCGGGTGTTCGCCGGAGATGTCGCGATAGTACGAGACCAGGCCCTCCATGGCCTCCGGGAGCGACTGGATGTCGGCCGTGCCGTCCACCTGGATCCATTCGCCGAAGAAGGCGTCCGTGAAGACGCACAGCGAGACGTGCGGGTCGCGGCGGGCGTTGCGGACCTTGGCGGCCGTCTCCCGGGTGCTGATGATGATCTGGCCGCCCGAGACGCCGGCGGTCACCGGGGACATCTGCGGGCGCCCATCGCGATGTCTGGTGAGCAGGACGGCGTGGTGGTGGGTGCGGAGGAAGGCCAGTGCCTTGTCGAGGTCCATCTCCTCATGATGACGCCATGAGGACGCGCCCGCGCTCAGGGCACGGGCGCGAGGATGGATGGGCTTAGATGAAGCCCATACGGTTACGGCGGTGCCGCTCGTGTTCGTGCACGATCGCGGCGGCGTAGCCGTGGGATAGCCCGTGCTCGTCGGCAAGCCAGTTGGCCCGCTCGTCACACCTCAGGAAAGCCGGGCCGTTGTCGATGGCTTGGAACCACTCGGGGAGTTCGCGCCCCGTTATGGACGGGACCCTTGCGATCAGCTTTGTCTGCGTCTCCGGTGAGTGGTTCAAGGACATGGGCACCTCCGCGGATAACGGTCCTTTCGCTCGACACTGCAACACTGACGTCCGAATGGCAACCCCCTAGCCAGGCATCATTTCGTGACGGCACGTAGATTTTCGGTCGCACACGGAGAGGGCCCCGCCTGAACGGCGAGGCCCCCGGGGGTGACGCGGACGTTAACGATCAGTCACTGTTGGTGAAATAGCTGACGAACCGGAGCACCTCGAGGTAGATCCAGACGAGGCTCAGCGTCAGACCGAACGCGCACTGCCACGCGAACTTCTCCGGCGCCCCCTGCCGCACGCCCTGCTCGATCGAGTCGAAGTCGAGCAGCAGGAAGAAGCAGCCGATCAGGATCATGACGATGCTGAACACCCAGCCGATCGGGCTGTCGGTGCGCAGGCCGAGGCCGCCGTCGACGAAGAAGCCGAGGACCAGGTTGACGAGCAGCAGCCCGAGCGCCGCGATGCCGGCCGCGAGGCCGAACTTCACGAGCTTGGGCGTGACGCGGATGATCCGCAACGAGTAGACCGTCAGCACCGCGCCGAACGCGAACGCCGTGCCGAGCACGGCCTGCAGCACGATGCCGCTGATCATGCCCTCGAAGACAGAGCTGATCTTGCCGAGGAACACGCCCTCGGCGACGGCGTACCCCAGGATGAGCGCCGGGTTGGTGCTCTGCGTGAACGAGGCGATCAGCCCGAGGATCAGCGCGACGATCGCGGCGCCAATGGCGATCCCGGGCGGGACGTTGAGGACCCAGGCCGCGGCGGCGGCCGCGACGAGAGCCCCGAGGGTGAGAAACCCGCGCACGACGACGTCGTCTAGCGTCATGGTGCGGTACGCGGGCCGAGTGGGTTGCGCGTACGACGGCGCGTCGTACATGTTCTGCAGCTGGCTGGGGGACGGGGCCGGGCCGGCCCAGCCCGCGGACTGCTGCCGCGACCTGCTGAAGACGGGGTTCTTGCTCTCCATCGATGCCTCCTGTGGCGCCGAGCCTACGGGGCGCGGCGACACCTTGGTCAACTGACGTGTTAGTCGGCAGCTACCCAACGAACATGCCAGGCCGAGAGTTCCCAAGGTCATCGAGCTCGTCCGTCAAGATCATCCCAGCCCCGGCACCAGGGCCTCGGCACGCCCTATTTACTGTGCGTCCACGAGAAAAGACCGGTAGTAATTGCGTAGTCAGGCATTCACAGAAAGAAACGTTCGAGAGAGGTCCGAAGAGGCAGAAAGACAGCCCGTTGTCAATATGGCCGAAGGAGAAAGTAAACGACGCCCACCCGAGCTTACTCGGCCGCTCCGCGTCGGGCTCAACCGGTCCGGCATCGGCGCCCAGAGCCCCGTCCACCAGGGGGGAAGCGCCTGGAGGAGGCGCCTCTGCGTAACAACTCGATATCGGCCGCAACAGGCCCGTCCGACGATCGCGGTAAACCTCCAGGTCAGGGACCCAAAGGCGATGAAGACGGCAAGTGCCCCCGGCGGGATTCGAACCCGCACGTCAACCCTTTTAAGGGGTTTGCCTCTGCCATTGGGCTACGGGGGCGCCGCAATCATACGAAACAGACCATGGTTCAGAGGAGCACAACTTCGCATCAGGCGTCACAACTGTGAAGTCTGCGGTGAAGTGAGAGGGCTCCGGGGACTCTGTCCAAGAAGAGTAGACCGTCCAGATGGTCGAGTTGGTGCTGAATGCAGCGGGCTTCGAAGGCGTCCGCTTCGATGGTGACGGGCTCCCCCGTACCTGGCAAATGCCCACGTACGGTGATACGGGTGGCACGGAGGACATCTGCCGTGAGCCCCGCGATGGACGTGCAGCCCTCGCGGCCCGGGTCCCAGTGGGACGCTCTGGCGAGGCGTGGATTGGCCAGGACGAGCTCTCCGGCCCATGAACGACTCCGGGGGTGGAGTCCGGCGTCAAAGGCGATCAGGCGCCAACTCAGGCCGATCTGGGGGGCGGCCAGCCCGGTCGTGGCGGGCTCCCGGCGGAGGGTGGCCAGGAGATCGGCGGCGGCGGCCACGATCTCGGGGGCGGTGGGGTCGACCGGTTCGGCGGCGGTGGACAGGAGCGGGTGCGGGGCGCCGAGGACCTCGCGGGGGATGCCCATGCGGCCGCCGAGTACGTCACGGCCGCCGGGCGCCCCCCAGGGCACGCCGCCCCACCCGTTCATATGTCCTCCGGCTCGTTCACAGCAGGTCCGGTTCGACGGGGCGGAAGGTGATCTCCGAGTCAAGGCTGGCGCCGACGGCCGCCAGCCTGCGCATGAGCGCCGCCACGTCCACCTCCTTCGGTAGCTCGACGTCCGCGATCAGCACGTAGAGACGGCCGGTGAGCCTGGTGCTCATCCCGGTGATGTTGCCCCGGTCCGCGGCGAGCACGGCGCTGATGGCCGAGATGATCCCGGGCCGGTCGGGCCCGTGCACGGTCAGCACGTAACCGAGACCGCCGCCCTCCTCGCAGAAGTGCCGCTGGGCCTCGATGGCCGAGGCGGTCACCACGAGATCGGGCGCGCACAGATGTTTCAGCAGCTCGGCCGAGTCGAGATCGCCCGACACCAGCAGCATCATCGCCACGTGACCGCCGAGCAAGGTCATCGTCGAGTCCTGGATGTTCGCCCCGCAGTCGGCGAGCGAACCGGTGACCGCGGCGATCACGCCGGGCCGGTCGACGCCGAGCACGGTCACCGCTGAGAGCCCCACCCGTGGCACCCCTTCCGCTTGCGACCAGGGGTGCCGAATACGCCCCGGCGAGGTTCGCCGGGGCGCTTGCCGTTCCTGGGCTAGCGACGGGTCGTCGCGACTGCGGCCCTGAAGTCCTCACGCGGGTGCTCCATCTCACCCAGCGAGATCGTCTCGCGCTTGAAGAACAGGGCCAGGGTCCAATCGACGACGACACGGACCTTGCGGTTCAGCGTCGGCACCCGCGACAGATGGTAGGTCCGGTGCATGAACCACGCAGGGAATCCGCGAAGCTTGACGCCATAGACATTGGCGACACCCTGATGCAGGCCCAAACCGGCAACCGATCCGACATACTTGTGGCGGTATTCGACCAGTTGCTGGCCCCGCAGGTGACGGACGATGTTGTCGGCCAGCACCTTGGCCTGGCGGACGGCGTGCTGGGCGTTCGGGGCGCAGTACTGGCCGGGGTTCGTGACGTCGGGCACCCCCGCGGCGTCGCCCGCCGCGAAGGCGTCGCTCGTGCCGGCGACGGTGAGCATGGCGGTGCACTTGATCCGGCCGCGCTCGTCGAGCGGCAGGTCGCTGTCGTTGACCACGGGGCTGGGCTTGACGCCCGCGGTCCACACGAGGGTCTCCGCGTCGAACTCCGAGCCGTCCGAGAGGATCACGTGCCCGTCGGTGCAGGACTCCAGGCGGGTCTCGAGCTTGACGTCGATGCCGCGCTCGCGCAGCTGCTCCAGGGTCCACCTGCCCATCTCGGGGCCGACCTCGGGCAGCACCCGGTTCGTGGCCTCCACGAGCACCCAGCGAAGGTCCGACGGCTTGATGTTGCGGTAGTAGCGCGTCGAGTCCTTGGCCATGTCCTCCAGCTCCGCGAGCGCCTCGACGCCCGCGAACCCGGCGCCGACCACGACGAACGTGAGCGCCTTGCGCCGCACCTCCGGGTCGTCGGTCGACTCGGCCACGTCGAGCAGGTGCAGCACGCGGTTGCGCAGGGCGATGGCCTCGCCCACGGCTTTGAAGCCGATGCCGATGTCGGTGAGGCCGGGGATCGGCAGCGTGCGCGAGATTGATCCGGCGGCCATCACGATCACGTCGTAGGCCACCTGGCGCGGCGCGCCCTCGGGCGGCTGGAACGTGACGGTGCGCTCGGAGTGGTCGACCTTGGTGACCCTGCCGTTGAGGATGCGCACCTTGGGCAGGATCCGCCGCAGCGGCGCCACCACGTGCCGGGGCGAGAGGTTACCCGCCGCCGCCTCAGGCAAGAAGGGCTGGTAGGTCATGTAGGACTGGGGGTCGATGATCGTGATGCGTGCCTCGCCGCCGCGCAGCTCCCGCTGGAGTCTGCGCTGCAGCCGGAGCGCTGTGTACAGGCCGACGTATCCACCGCCGACGATCAAGATGTGCTTGTTCATCCTGAGGCCCCATCCCTCGTGGAGTGCTTGTGAAAGCATTCACAAGCTTACGTCAAGCGCTCTTGATGAATCCAACCCGGGGGTGGTGGAACGCGTCACACAGCCAGTGACCTGGCCCTGGTGAAGACGTCGTCGAGCATCTGGGCGGTCACGCGGCCGGTGAACGTGTTCTGCTGGCTGGGGTGGTAGCAGCCGATCAGCGTGACGGGGGCGCCGGAGTGGCGGACCTCCACCTCGGCCCCGTGCCCGAACGGCGGCCTGGTGCGCGGCAGCTCGTAGCCGGCGTCCTTGAGCGCGGGCCACACGGCCTGCCAGGCGTACCCGCCGAGCGCCACGACCACCCGTACGTACGGCGCCACCAGCGCCACCTCCCTGGCCATCCACGGGAAGCAGGCGGCCTTCTCCGAGGGCAGCGGCTTGTTAGCGGGCGGCGCGCACCGCACGGAGGCCACCACCCGCGTGTCGATGAGCCGCTGCCCGTCCCCGGCGTGCGTGCTGGTCTCCTGCGTGGCCAGGCCGGTGCGGTGCAGCGAGGCGAACAGCCAGTCGCCGCTGCGGTCGCCGGTGAAGATCCGCCCGGTGCGGTTGCCCCCGTGGGCGGCCGGTGCCAGGCCGACCAGCAGGATCCGCGGGCGCTCGGCGCCCCAGCCGGGCACCGGGCGGCCCCAGTACGTCTCGTCCGCGAACGCGCGCCGCTTCACCTCGGCGACCTGCTCGCGCCACTCCACCAGGCGGGGACAGGCACGGCAGACGGACTGTCCGGCCGTGAGCTCCGCGAGGGTGTCACTGGTGGCGGCGAGGCGGCGCACGTCCGCGGGGTCGAGGGCGACCGGGGTGTCAGCGGTCGCCGGGTCTTCCGGCCAGCCGGTGCCAGGAGGTACGAAGCTCATGACACCGATGGTGCCCGATCATTTGGTGGGCTTCGGACTGGGTGTGGGGGTCGGGGTCGGGCACGCGGACGGCTTCACGGCGTCCTCGGTGTCCATCGTGGTCTCCTCGATCAGCGGCAGCGGGTAGCGGTTGAGTATGGGCTCGCCGCACGACCGGTCGACCGTGTAACCGAAGTCCTGAGGGTTGGTGGTCAGCGGCTTGCCGTCCTGGTCGTAGAGGTAGACGTCGGTCAGCGGGGTGCCGTCCTTGGCATACGGCTTGATGTTGTAGACGTCGTCGTTGGTCGACGCCATGTCCACGGTCATCGGCGGGTACGGGTTCGCCATGGCGACCCGCGCCCCTTCGGCATCGCGCGACGCGGCCTCCACCATCCCGGCGAACAACGTCAGCGCCGCGACCAGGTTGAGCGCCCCCATGAGCGCCGCGGCCAGCCGTCCCCTGTGCCGCCGGCCGATCCAGACCGAGACCCAGACGCCCGCCGCGACCAGGGCCCAGCCGGCCAGGTCGGACGGGACGATGCCGCCCTGGCCGGCCAGCGCCGGCAGCAGCATGGCCAGCAGGTAGCCGCGCAGCACCCACCACCCGGGGCGCAGCTCCGGCAGGAAGCCCACGAAGCCGCGGTACGCCCCCTGGTCCATCAGCCGGGCGTGCGCGCCCAGCGCCCACGCCCGCGGGTCGATGCGTCGCCTGCCGCCGCTCTCGGGGCGGTCTCCGTACGCGGCCGCCAGCTCCTCGGCGTACACCTCGGGCGGGCCCAGCCGGTCCTCCAGCGGCAGCTCCGACTCGGCCGCGATCTCGGCCAGGTGGTCGTCGAGGTCTTCGAGTAACTCGCCCCGCTCGGGATGGTCGGCCAGGGCCTCCCGTACGGCCTGCGCGTACTGTTCGGGGGTCATGCTTGTCCCTCCTTGAGCAGGGCTGCCATGGTCGCCGAGAACGAGGTCCAGGTCTTGGCCGAGGTGGCGTACATGCTCCGGCCGACCTCGTTGAGCCCGTAGTACTTGCGGTGCGGCCCTTCGTCCGAGGCGACCACGTACGACGTCAGCGCCCCGGCCTTGAACAGGCGGCGCAACGTGCCGTAGACCGAGGCGTCGCCCACCTCTTCCAGGCCCGCCTCCCTCAGCCGGCGCACGACGTCGTAGCCGTAGCCGTCGCGCTCGTTGAGCACGGCGAGCACGGCCAGGTCGAGCACGCCCTTGAGGAGCTGGCTGCTATCCACGTAATGCACACTACTGTGCAAAGCACAGTAGTGGCAACGAGAAAACCGGGTGGCCACCCGCGAGGGTCGCCACCCGGTCAGGTCAGCCTAGGCTGCGGCCTACTTGGGCGGGCAGGTCGCCGAGTAGGAGGCGACGCCCGAGGACGCGGAGTTCGGGCTGACGACGACGAGCTCGACGGTGCCCTCCGTCTTGGTGGAGTTCGGCGCTCCGCCGATGCCCCACGTCACGTCGAGGCTGCCGTTGACCGAACGCTCCAGCGTGTTGTGGTCACGGACGCCGTTGACGACCCAGTAGTACTGGACGGTGGTGGGACCGGTGCTGGTCAGCGTGGCCTTGAAGTCCACGCCGGGGCCACGGCCGTCGTTGCACATGTCGAGCCGGGTGCCGGAGACCGAGGCGCTCGAAACCGAGACCTTGGGGGCCGGCGCCGGGGCCGGGTCCTTGCACCAGACCTTGTAGTAGGCCCGGTTGGAGGAGGCACCCTCGGGGCTCAGGATCTCCAGCTGCGCCCAGCCACGCTGGCTGTGACGCGGGGAGATGCCGAAGCCCACCTTGCGCGTGTCGCGGACCCTGACCGTGCCGTAGTCGGCCACTTCACCGTTGAGAATCCAGCGGTAGCGGACCCGCGCCGGGCGGTTGGTCTCGATCAGACCGACGAAGTCGATCTTGTCGCCGGGGGTGCAGACGCCCTCGTACGAGTCGGGGCTGGCCCATGCGCGGGCCGAGACCGACAGGTCGAGCTGCGTACGCGACACCTCCTCCGGCTCCTGGCAGGAGACGGAGAAGTAGCTCTTCTTGGAGGTGACCTTCTTCGGACCGAGGACCTGGACGGCCTCCCAGCCCTTGACGTCCTCCTTGAAGGTGATGGACTGCTTGACGGTCACCGACTTGGTGCCCTTGCCCTTGAGCTTGATCACCTTGACCTTGCCCTTGGACCCGTCGCCGTGGAGCCAGCGGTAGGCCAGCTCTGTCTTGCCCTTGACGGGAACCTTGATCTTGGCCGAGAAGTTGACCTTGACCGGACAGGTTCCCTCGTAGTCGCCCGCGGAGACCGAGGGCGTCGACACCGAGACCTTGGGAGCGGCCTTGGCGGTGGCGGCCGTCGCCGCCTGGGCGGGGCTGGCGACCAGGCCCGCGGCCAGGGCGGCCAGCACCGCGGCGGATGCACCGAACGCCGCCGCCTTACGTGCTAACCCAACAGACTTCATGTGAGAGTGCTCCATTCCTTTGAGGGAAGAGACGCGCTCGGGAACGGTCGCCACGCCGGCACCTTCCGTGCACAGCAATATGGCAAAGCCCCCGTAATGCCCCTTTACCTAAGCACAATACTGATTGCACGCTCAACACGATGCATAGACCGGAAATGTCCGGATTTCTTCAGCTATCGGGCGATAGACCAGGCGATACCGTCAAGGATGTCGTGTTCGCTGACCACGACCTGCGAAAACGCGAAACGACGGACGATCCGGTCAAGAATTAGCGCGCCGGCGCCAATGACGTCGACCCTGCCCGGATGCATGACCGGAACCTCGGCACGCTCACCGTGGGTCATTGCCAGCAGCCGCCGCGTCACCTCATGAACCTGCCCGGCCGAAATCCGCGAGTGGTGAATCCTGGCCGAGTCGTAAGCGGGCAGGTCGAGCACCATCCCCGCGACCGTCGTCACCGAACCCGCCAGCCCCACCAGCGTGCGGGCCCGCCGTACGGGCACCTCCGCCTCGACCCGGTCGAGCGCCGCCTCGATGTCGGCCACCACGGCCTCCAGCGCGGGCGCGGACGGCGGGTCGCCGGCGTCCTTCAGGTGCCGCTCGGTCAGGCGCACGCAGCCGATGTCCACCGACAGGGCCGCCTCGGCGTGCTCCGAGCCGACCACGAACTCGGTGGACCCGCCGCCGATGTCCACCACCAGGTACGGCGGCAGCGGCCCCTGCGGCATCTCGGTCTCCGGCGACAGCCGCAGCAGCCCCTTGGTCGCCCCCACGAACGAGAGCTCGGCCTCCTCGGCCCCCGACACGACCTCAGGCTCCACCCCGAAGATCTCGCGGACCCCGTCCACGAACTCCTGCCTGTTGGCCGCGTCCCGGGTCGCGCTGGTGGCCACCACCCGGGTGCTGACGGCGCCGTGCCGGTCGATCAGCTCCCGGTAGACCCTCATGGCCTTGAACGTGCGCTCCAGGGCGTCAGGGGCCAGCCTGCCGGTCCTGTCGACGCCCTGGCCGAGGCGGACGATCTCCATCCGCCGCTCGACGTCGTCGATGAGGTCGTCGCCCACGTCGGCGATGAGCAGGCGTACGGAATTGGTGCCGCAGTCGACGGCGGCTACACGCATGGTCCGTCACTCCACCAGTCGGGGAGGGCCTCGAGCGCCTCCCTGCCGAACGGGTTGCTGCCGGGCGCCGCCAGCTCGTGCGCGACGAGCGCGTGCAGGCACTTGACCCGCAGCGGCATGCCGCCCGTGCTCTGCATGTCGCGCGGGAGCGGCTCCATGCCCTCCTCCTTCGCCGCCTCGTCGCGCCTGGCGACGTAGTCGTCGTGCGCGGCGCGGTAGGCGGCGGCCAGCTCGGGATCGGTGGCCAGCCGGGCCTGCATCTCCCGCATCAGCCCCGAGCCTTCGAGCGTGCCGATGGCCGAGGCCGCCTTGGGGCAGGTCAGGTAGTAGAGAGTCGGGAAGGGCGAGCCGTCGGGCAGCCTCGGCGCGGTCTCCACCACGTCGGGGTTGCCGCACGGGCAGCGGTGCGCCACCCCGCGCAGCCCCCGGGGCGGCCGCCCGAGCTGCAGTCGCACTGTCTCGACGTCTTTACTGTCCAACACTTTCCTTCCCCGTCACGGCCCGGCGGCCGGTGCCCTTGTCGGCGGCCTCCACCGACTCCCAGAGCGTCTGGTACCACGGCGGCGGCGCGGGCGGCTGCTGCACGGCCGCCGGCTCCTTGATCTGCTGCTGGTCCATCACCACGTAGCACTTCTCGCCGGGCCCGCAGTAGTGCAGCCGCTCCTTGGCCGTCTTCTTGATCCAGTTGGGATCGTCGCTCTGCCGGTCGCGCTCCAGCAGCATCTGCTTCTCCGCCTCGACCCTGGCCTTCTCCGCCCGGTGCTCGGCGATGCTGCGGCGCAGGCTGATGTACTCGCGGACAGGGTAGGCCAGGCTCATCGCGATCGCGCACACCACGACGGCCAGAATGGCGGCCCGCCCGGTCAGTTGCGGCCTCTTGGCCAATTGCTGCACCCCCCTGCTCATGGCCTACGGCGCGAGGCAGCGCGGTCTCCGCCTCGCGCCGTACTCGAAACTAGCGCCGGAAGCGCGGGAAGGCGGCGCGACCCGCGTAGCGGGCGGCGTCGTCGAGGAGCTCCTCGATGCGCAGGAGCTGGTTGTACTTGGCCACCCGGTCCGAACGGGCCGGGGCGCCGGTCTTGATCTGGCCGCAGTTGACCGCGACCGCCAGGTCGGCGATCGTCGTGTCCTCGGTCTCGCCGGAGCGGTGGCTCATCATGCACTTGTAGCCGTTGCGGTGGGCCAGGTCCACGGCGTCGAGGGTCTCCGACAGCGTGCCGATCTGGTTGACCTTGACCAGCAGGGCGTTGGCGGTGCCCTCCTTGATGCCGCGCTCCAGCCGCTCGGGGTTGGTGACGAACAGGTCGTCGCCCACGAGCTGCACCTTGTCGCCGAGCGCCGCGGTGATGGCCTTCCAGCCGGCCCAGTCCTCCTCGTCGAGCGGGTCCTCGATGGAGACGAGCGGGTAGTTGGCGACGAGGTCGGCGTAGAACTCGATCAGCTCCTGCGCCGACAGGCCCTTGCCGTCGATCGTGTAGACGCCGTCCTTGTGGAACTCGGAGGCGGCCACGTCGAGCGCCAGCGCCACGTCCTCGCCCGGCACGTAGCCGGCCCGCTCGATGGCGACCAGGATCAGGTCGAGCGCGTCGCGGTTGGACGGCAGGTTGGGCGCGAAGCCGCCCTCGTCGCCCAGGCCCGTGGCGTAACCCTTCTCCTTGAGCACGCTCTTGAGCGCGTGGTAGACCTCCGTGCCCATGCGCACGGCCTCGCGGAACGTCTCCGCCCCGATCGGCGCGATCATGAACTCCTGGATGTCCACGTTGGTGTCGGCGTGGGCGCCGCCGTTGAGGATGTTCATCATCGGCACGGGCAGCACGTGGGCGTTGGGGCCGCCGACGTAGCGGAAGAGCGGCAGGTCGGCGCTGTCGGCGGCGGCCTTCGCGACGGCCAGCGAGACGCCCAGGATGGCGTTGGCGCCGAGCTTGGCCTTGTTGGGCGTGCGGTCCAGGTCGATCATGATCTGGTCGATGATGCGCTGGTCCTCGGCCTCGATGCCGTTGATCTCCTCGGAGATCTCGTCGGTCACGGCGAGGACGGCCTTCTCCACGCCCTTGCCGCCGTAACGCTTGCCGCCGTCACGCAGCTCGACCGCCTCGAACTGGCCGGTGGACGCCCCGCTCGGCACGGCCGCGCGGCCGGTGCTGCCGTCGTCCAGCACGATCTCGACCTCGACCGTGGGGTTGCCTCGGGAGTCGAGGATCTCGCGGGCGTATACGACCTCGATGGTAGCCACGGGATGCGCTCCTAAGTGAAAGGCGATATGCCATCAGAGCCTATCGGTACGCCCGGACGCCGGGCCGCACGGTCACCGCGTGCCGAAGGGTCAGGCCGACTCCCAGGCACGCACCCGGTCGCGGTACGTCCGGGCGGCCGCCCGCAGCTCGGCCTCGGCGTCGAGACCGGCCTCCGCGGCCCGGCGGACCAGGTCGAACAGCTCCCGGGCCACTCCCTGCCCGACGGCCGCCGCGAGCGCGTCGGGCGCCCCGGCCCGCTCGGCCCGGCGCAGGAGCTGGGCGGCCAGCGACAGCGCGGGCTGCCCCATGGGCACGCCGTCGAGCACCGACTCGCGGCCCTTGGCGGCCCGCTCGGCCGCCTTGATCGCGTCCCAGTTGTCGTTGACCTCGTCGGCGCTCTCCACGCGTACCGAGCCGAAGACGTGCGGGTGACGGCGCACCAGCTTCTCGACGATCCCGGCCGCCACGTCGTCCATGTCGAAGTCCGCGGCCACCCGCGCGTGGAAGACCACCTGCAGCAGCAGGTCGCCCAGCTCCTCACGGAGTGCCGGGTAGTCGCCCTGCTCGATGGTCTCCAGCACCTCGTACGCCTCTTCGAGCAGGTACGGCACCAGCGACTCGTGCGTCTGCTTGCGGTCCCACGGGCACTCGGTCCGCAGCCGGTCCATCACGGCGACCAGGTCGAGCACCCGCGCCCCCGGCAGGTCGTACGAGCCCGGCACCACCTCGATCAGCGGCGGCTCCTCCAGCGCGATCGCGGCGTGCCCCACCGCGCGCATGAACTCCTCGTCCTCCTTCTCGGAAGCCGAGGCGAGCCACACCACGCTCTCGCCGACGGCCCGCGCGGCCAGCCCGCGCGGGTCGGGCTCCACGACCTCGACCGCCACCCCCGCCTCCGCCAGGTAGGGCAGCTGCGGATGCGCGGCGGAGCCGGTCAGCACCGGGCCCGAGCGCAGCGCCTGCCAGGCCTGATGGCTCAGCAGGCCCGGCGGGACCCTGGGCGAGGTGGTGACGACGGTCAGCGGCACGGCTCAGCCCTGCGGCTGCTGCTGCGCCTGCTGCGAGGTGGCCTTGCCGAACCTGCCGGCGTCCACGAACAGCGACGGGTTCTCCTGCGACGGGTTGGTGTTGACCACGCCGAAGCGGGGGTTGAAGGTCGTCTTGATCGAGGCGAAGTCCTTGCGGAGCTTGTCGATCCCACCCTGGCCGGCCTGCTGCTGCAGCTTGGCCATCCCGACCGCCGTGCGCGCGTACTCGCGGGCGTAGCTGGGCGCGACGCCCAGGGCCAGCAGGTTGATCTGGGGCGACTGGTACTGGCCGGGGTCCTGGAGCTTGGCGTCGATCTCCTTGTCGGTCACCTGGACGTTGTTGCGCGCCAGCAGCTGCCTGGCGGCGCTGATGTCGGCCAGCCGCTGGAGCACGTACTGGCTGACCGGCACGCCGAGCGCCGTCTCGTCCAGCTTGTTCTGCTTCAGCGCGGCCCTGTAGGCCTCCGCGTCCCTGTTGAGCTGACCCGTCGAGATGCGCTCCTTGCCCACCACGGCCGCGGCGCCGGCCTGCATGGGGGAGGAGCAGGCGGTCAGCGCGATGCCCACCGCGGCAGCGGCCACAGCCACTCGTATCGACTTCACGTGCGTCCCTTTCCGACCGAAAACCGCCGCTAGCTTACCCGCGCTGGCTCGAGGAACATCGCCTCGACCAGGTCACCGCACCATTTGAGCAGGTCGAGATCCCGGAGCGGCTGCCCGCCGAGCGGCTTCGTCTTGGGTACGGGCACCAGCAGCGTCTCGGCCGCCTGCTTGTATATCGCCTTCTTGTACAGCCGGTCGAGCCGGACCTGCTGCGACTCCTTCAGCCTGGCCGGGCCGAACTTGATGTTCTGGCCCTGCAGCGTCACGTCCGTGAGCCCGGCCTGGCGCGCCTTGATCCGGAACCTGGCGACCTCCAGCAGGTTCTCCACCTCCGCGGGCGGCTTGCCGTAGCGGTCGGTCAGCTCGGCGCGCACCTCGTCGATGTCGGCGGGGGCGGCGATGGCCGCGATCCGCTTGTACGCCTCCAGCCGCAGCCGCTCGGAGGTGACGTAGTCGTGCGGGATGTGGGCGTTGATCGGCAGCTCGACCTTGACGTCCGGCTGCTCCTCGCGCGCCTCGCCGCCATCGAGCTTGGCCTTCTGCTCCTGCACGGCCTCGGCCATCAGCCGCACGTACAGGTCGAAGCCGACGCCCGCGATGAACCCGGACTGCTCGGCCCCCAGCACGTTGCCCGCGCCCCGGATCTCCAGGTCCTTCATGGCGACGTACATGCCCGCGCCCATCTCGGTGTGCTGCGAGATCGTGGCCAGCCGCTCGTGGGCGGTCTCGGTCAGCGGCTTCTCCGGCGGATAGAGGAAGTACGCGTAACCGCGCTCCCGCCCCCGCCCGACGCGCCCGCGGAGCTGGTGGAGCTGCGACAGGCCGTAGTTGTCGGCCCGGTCGACGATCAGCGTGTTGGCGTTGGGCACGTCGAGCCCGGACTCGACGATCGTGGTGGAGACCAGCAGGTCGTACTCGCGCTCCCAGAAACCCACCATGATCTTCTCGAGCTGGTGCTCGTTCATCTGCCCGTGCGCCACCGCGATACGCGCCTCGGGCACCAGCTCGCGCAGCCGCGCGGCCACGCGGTTGATCGAGGCCACCCGGTTGTGCACGAAGAAGATCTGCCCGTCGCGCATCAGCTCGCGCCTGATCGCCGCCCCGATCTGCTTCTCCTCGTACGGCCCCACGAACGTGAGGATCGGGTGCCGCTCCTCCGGCGGCGTGAGGATCGTGGACATCTCGCGGATGCCGGTCAGGCCCATCTCCAGCGTGCGCGGGATCGGCGTGGCCGACATGGCCAGCACGTCGACCTGCGTGCGCAGGTGCTTCATCGCCTCTTTGTGCTCGACGCCGAACCGCTGCTCCTCGTCGATGATGATCAGCCCCAGGTCCTTGAACCGGACCTCGGGGCTGAGCAGCCGGTGGGTGCCGATCACGACGTCGACGGCGCCCGACCTGAGCCCTTCGAGCGTGCCCTTGACCTCGGCGTCGGTCTGGAACCGGGAGACCGGCTTGAGCGTGACGGGGAAGCTGGAGAAGCGCTCGGTGAAGGTGGACATGTGCTGCTGGACCAGCAGCGTCGTCGGCACCAGCACGGCCACCTGCTTGCCGTCCTGCACCGCCTTGAACGCCGCCCGCACCGCGATCTCGGTCTTGCCGTAGCCGACGTCGCCGCAGATCAGCCGGTCCATCGGGACGCCGCGCTCCATGTCGCGCTTGACCTCGTCGATGGCCTCCAGCTGGTCGCCGGTCTCGGCGTACGGGAAGGCGTCCTCCATCTCCCGCTGCCACGGCGTGTCGGCCCCGAACGCGTGGCCCGGCGAGGCCATGCGCGCGGAGTAGAGCCTGATCAGCTCCCCCGCGATCTCCTTGACCGCCTTCTTGGCCCGGGACTTGGCCTTGGCCCAGTCGGCGCCGCCCATGCGGTTGAGCGTGGGCGCCTCGCCGCCGACGTAGCGGGTGACCTCGTCGAGCTGGTCGGTCGGCACGTAGAGCCGGTCGCCCTTGGCGTATTCGATGACCAGGTATTCGCGGGTGGCGCCCTGCACCGTGCGCTGGACCATCTCGACGTAGCGGCCCACGCCGTGCTGCTCGTGCACCACGTGGTCGCCGACCTTGAGCTGGAGCGGGTCGACCATGTTGCGGCGGCGCGAGGGCAGGCGCCGCATGTCCTTGGTGGACGCCTTCTGCCCGACCAGGTCGAGGTGGGTGAGGACGGCCAGGTTGGGCGTGATGAAGCCGTGCTCGATCAGGCCCGTGCTGACGTGGACGACCTTGGGCTCGGGCGCCTTGTCCAGGAACTGCCGCAGCCTGGCGGGCACGTCGACGCCCTTGAGCAGCTCGACCATCCGCTCGGCCGGCCCGTGGCCCTCGCTGAGCAGCACGACGGCCTTGTCGTCGGCCAGCCAGCCCTTGATGTCGGCCAGCGCCTTGGCGGTGTCGCCCCGGTAGGCCTCGGAGTCCTGCGCGTCGAGCTCGACCCCGCCGCCGAACGGCGCCATCGTCCACCACGGCTGGCCCAGCGCGTCGGCGTGGTCGCGGATCTCCTCCAGCGTGCGGAAGGCCGCCGCGCCCAGGTCGATCGGCGCCTCACCGCCGGCCGCCGCGTTGACCCAGGAGGCCTCCAGGAACTCCTGCGAGGTGCGTACGAGCTCCTCGGCCCGCCCCCTGATCCGCTCGGGGTCGCACACGAACACCGCGGACCTGACCGGCAGGTGGTCGAGCAGCAGGTCCATCTCCCCCGCCAGCACGGGCGCGAACGCCTCCATGCCCTCGACCGGCGTGCCCTCGGCGAGCTGGTCGAGCACCTCGGCCAGCGCCGGGTGCTCCTGGGCCAGCTCCGCCGCCCGGGCCCTGACCTCGTCGGTCAGCAGCAGCTCGCGGCACGGCGGCGCGAACAGCCCCTCCTCGGCCGCCTCCAGCGAGCGCTGGTCGGCCACCTTGAACCAGCGGATCTCCTCGACCGTGTCGCCCCAGAACTCCAGCCGCAGCGGGTGCTCCTCGGTCGGCGGGAACACGTCGAGCAGCCCGCCGCGCACGGCCACCTCGCCGCGCTTCTCCACCATGTCGACGCGGTGGTAGCCGTTGGTCACCAGGCGGTCGACGACCTCGTCGAGGTCGGCGTCGTCGCCCGCGCGCAGCCTGATGGGCTCCAGGTCGCCGAGCCCCTTCACGATCGGCTGCAGCAGCGCCCTGATCGGCGCCACGATCACGCTGAGCGGCCCGGCCGCGCTGTCACCCTTGATCGGGTGCGCCAGCCGCCGCAGCACCGCCAGCCGCTGCCCCACGGTGTCGCTGCGCGGCGAGAGCCGCTCGTGCGGCAGCGTCTCCCAGGCCGGGAACACGGCCACCGAGCTGGGCTCGATGAGGCTGGTCAGCGCGGCGGCGAGATCTTCGGCCTCGCGGCCCGTCGCGGTGACCGCCAGCACGGCCCGCTGGTCGTGCGTGGCCAGCGCGGCCACGCCGAACGGCCGCAGCGCGACCGGCGCGATCAGCGCGACGTCGCCGCCCTCTTCGAGAGCGGCGGTCAGTTTCGGGTCGGCGCGAACAAGGTCAAGTAGCCCGGAAAGACTCATCAGATACGCCCACAGCCCCACGACGGCAACACGACTACCCCCGGCCGGGTCAGGTCGCGGGGGTCCTCTCCAAGGGTACTCGCAGGCGCAGCTCAGCCGTCCTCGACTACCCGGCCCGGTAGCCGGGCACGGAGGGCCAGCGGACGGTGAGCACGGTCGAGGCCTCCTCCGCGCGCCACGAGTGGTCGACGCCCTTGCCCCAGACCACGTAGTCACCCGGCTCGGCCAGCAGCACGCTGCGGCCCGGCAGCTCCACCCGGAACCGGCCGCTGATCAGCACCAGCAGGGCCGTGCGCGCCTCCCCCTTGACCCATTCCGCCCGCTCCTCGCCGGGCGCGTGGACACCCCATTTGATCTCCACGTCGTCACTGTGCCTTGGGTCGCCGAGGGGTTTGAAATGACCCAGCAGCCAGCCCCGGTCCATGGCCGCATCCACGCCCGCATTTCCTACGTAAACCTCGCCGTTCACGGGGAAGGATGCTAGCGAGGAAATGGCTCACTGAAACCGTTCGAGTGATTACTGTAGGTGACATGTCTGAGGTGCGATCGGTCGCCCAAAGGGGCGACCTCTTCGGTCAACGGGTCCGCGAGCACTGGTCCGGGCTGCCCGGCAGGCGGCTCGACGTGCTGGTCGCCGGCTGCGCGCACGACGAGCCGCTCGCCCTGGAGGAGATCGAGACGAGGGCCACCGGGGCCGACGAGGAGATCCCCGCGATCAGGGCGGTGCTCGAGGAGCGGGCCGACCTGGTGTCGTGGTCGCTGGGCGACCTGCGCTGCGTGCCGCTGCCGCCCAGGTCGTACGACGTGATCCAGCTGTCCTTCCTGCTGGAGCGCATCAAGCATGCGGAGCTGGTGTTCGACCGGCTGCTGCAGTCCCTGCGCCCGGGCGGCCTGGTGCTGCTGCGGATGCGCGACCGCAAGTCGGCCTACGGGCTGCTCGACCGGATCACTCCGTCGCTGCTGCGCCGCATGTTCTGGCGCATGCTCGTCGCCCCGGGCACCCCGGGCCCGCTGCCCAGCGTCTACGAGCCGCTGGCGTCGAGCGACGGCATCTACGCCTTCTGCCTCAGCCGAGGCCTCATGATCACCGACGACCAGCGGAACACCAGCGGCCCGGCCCGCAGGCGCAGGCTCACCGTCGCCGCGGTCGCGCTGGCCTCCAAGCTGAGCAACGGCCGCTACCCCGCCACCCACGACGAGATCACCATGGTGATCAGGAAGCCGCAGCACCACTTCGCCCGGGTCCTCTAGCGGCACACTTGCATCAATCGGTAGACTCCATCCCTACCAATTCAATCGGAATAGTTGGGATGTTGGAGCCGTGGAGTGGACCCCCGATGCGCGCGAGCTGGCCGACCTCGAGCTGCTGCTCTCCGGCGCCTTCGAGCCGCTGACCGGGTTCCTGGGCCACGATGACCTCCACGCTGTGCACGAGCGGGGCACTCTCGCCGACGGCACGCCGTGGCCCGCGCCCGTCACGCTCCACGTGTCCGCCGATCTCTCGCCCGGCGACGAGGTCACGCTGCTCGACCCCGAGGGCCTGCCGCTGGCCGCCCTCACGGTGGCCGCCCAGGAGCCCGACGGACTGACCTCGGGGCCGGTCAAGGGCCTCGGCACGCCCGAGCACGGCCCGTTCGCGCGCCTGCGGCGCACTCCGGCCGAGGTCAAGGCGGAGCTCGGCGGGCGTCCCGCGCTCGCCGTCACCATGCGGGGGCCTCTCGACGACCTCTCCGAGATCGTCGCCACCGCCAAGGAGCTCGACGCGCTGATCATGCTGCTCCCCCTCTCGTACGGCGAGGCGGGCCCCGCGGTCGTACGCGCCGCGCTGCGGGCCAAGGAGAAGCTGCCCGAGGACACGATCGTCGTCTCCGTGCCCCTGGCGCCCCGCGCGGAGCCCGAGATCGACCTGGAGCTGCGCGAGCACGTCGCCACCGCCTACGGCGCCGCCGAGCACCTGGCCGGCCCCGACCCCGTGCACATCCCCGGCCCGCCGCACCGCCGCGGCCTCGTGGTCTTCTTCACCGGCCTGTCCGGCTCGGGCAAGTCCACGATCGCCCGGGGCCTGCGCGACGCGCTGCTGGAGCTCGGCAGCCGCACGGTGACCTACCTCGACGGCGACGTCGTGCGCCACCTGCTGTCCAAGGGCCTGACGTTCTCCAAGGCCGACCGCGACCTGAACATCCGCCGCATCGGCTTCGTCGCCGCCGAGGCAGCCCGCCACGGCGGCCTGGCCATCTGCGCGCCCATCGCCCCCTACGCGGCCACCCGCGAGGAGGTGCGCGAGATGGTCGAGTCGGTCGGGGCCGACTTCCTGCTCGTGCACGTCGCGACGCCGCTGGAGGAGTGCGAGCGCCGCGACCGCAAGGGCCTGTACGCCAAGGCGCGCGCCGGCCTCATCCCCGAGTTCACCGGCGTCTCCGACCCCTACGAGGAGCCGGACGACGCCGAGCTGGTGATCGACACCACGCACATTTCGATCGACGCGGCCGTCTCCCAGGTCCTGGGGGCGCTGCGGTCTGGAGGCTGGGTTCGTTGATCGACTTCCCCCTGATCCTCGGGTCCTTCGTCGTCGCGATCGTGGTCGGGCTGACCGGGATGGGCGGCGGGGCGCTCATGACGCCGATGATGATGCTGTTCTTCAACGTCCCGCCGCTGGCCGCGGTCTCCAGCGACCTGGTCGCCTCGGCCGTCATGAAGCCGGTCGGCAGCGTCGTGCACCTGCGCCGGGGCACGGTCAACCTGCGCCTGGTCGGCTGGCTGTGCGCGGGCTCGGTGCCGGCCGCCTTCTGCGGGGTGTTCCTGGCCCGCGCGTTCGCGGTCACCGACGCGGTCAAGTACGCGCTCGGGGTGGCGCTCCTGCTGGCCGTGGCCGGCATGGCGCTCAAGAGCTGGCTCGGCGCGCGGGGCGGCACGTCGAGCGCCCACGAGATCGTCGTACGCCCAATTCCGACCCTACTGGTCGGTACGGTCGGCGGACTGGTCGTGGGAGTCTCCTCGGTCGGATCCGGATCGCTGATCATCGTGGCCCTGCTCGTCCTCTACCCGGCGCTCAAGGCCAACCAGCTCGTCGGCACGGACCTCGTCCAGGCCGTGCCGCTGGTGGCCTCCGCCGCGCTCGGGCACCTGCTGTTCGGCGACTTCCAGCTGGACCTCACGCTGTCGCTGCTCGTCGGCTCGATCCCGGGCGTCTACCTCGGCGCCCGGATCTCCTCGCGCGCCCCCGGCGGCCTGATCCGGGCGCTGCTGGCCATCGTCCTGCTCGCCTCCGCGCTCAAGCTGCTCAATGTGAGCAACACCCTCACCGTCTGGGCCCTGGTGGCCGCCACGGTGGTCACGGTCGTGGGATGGCGCGTCAGGGCCGGGGGACGGGTGTCGAGCGGAAGTAAGGATCCCGAGCCAGTTCGGTGAATGCCCGGTCGGCCCCTGTGCCGGTGTCGAAGCTGGTGTCGCCGCGCGGCGCCTGCGGCGAGTCGAAGTACAGCAGCGCCTTGATCTGCGGATATCGCTTGATCTGCCGCCGCACCGACTCGTAGAACGCCCGCTTGAACCCCCGGTCGTCACCCCGCTCGAACACCCCCCACTCGGCCACCATGACCGGCTTGCCCGGGAAGCGTGCCTGCATCCACCGGTAGAACCCCGGCCAGTCCGGATATTCCTTGCGGGTCTTGTTCACCAGCCCCTCGAAGTCCTCGACCCGGCCGTCGGCGTACGGGTCCATGGCCACCCAGTCGACCACGTCGTCACCCGGGTAGAGGTCCTCGAACCACGGCTCGGCCGCCCAGTTGGGCGCCCCCATGTACGTCATGACCATGACGGCGTTCTTCACTCCTTCGGCCCGCAGCCTGGCCACGACGTGCCGGAACATGGCCGCGTAGTCGGTGGCCTGCATGCCCGAGCCCGACGACTCGTCCACGTCGTTCTCGGGCTCGTGGTGGAGGGTGAGGAAGAACCGCTCGGGGAAGGTGCGCCTGAGGTATCCGGCCAGCCGGTCGATCCTGGCGTCGAGCGCCCCGTCGGCGATCTCGGCCCAGGTGTGGTCGAGCGAGGGCTTCCAGTTGACCATGAGCAGCCGGGGCCTGGCCGGGTCGCGGGCCAGCCTGATCTCGGCGGGCGTGGGGAACAGCTCGCTGCCCCGGTGGTAGACGTGCACCACGTCGGCGGCGGCGCCCATGCGCGACTCGGCACTGTGCAGGGCCTGGTCCAGCGGGGCGCCGCTGAAGACCTCCGGCGCCAGGCCCCACCAGGCGCCGCAGGACGGGATGAGCCTGGAGGTGGCCGTGCAGGAGGGCGCGCCCGAGGCTTCCTTGATCGCCACGGGCGCGCGGACGTTGGAGCCCTCCGCCGTGGAGCAGGCGGCCAGCATCGCGGTCGCGGCCAGAATGAGCGCCACGTTGGTGGTGTTATGAGAAATTCCCCGTAGCTGCAAAGCCTTTCAACCCCCTCGTCGAACGACCCCCGACTATCAAACCGGATCGTTGCCAAGCCGTTCCGGGAACTTCAGCAAGTGTGCCGGGTCTCACCAGCTCGCGATGGGTATATGGCTCAAGGAATTTTCCGGACATGTCCTTTTATAAGGCCATTGCCTTGTGCCGTTCTGCAGAAAATCTTGGGTATTAGGCTTGGCTGATAATCGTCCGCCCTATAGTGGGCGCACATCTCGACGCAATTCCAGGAGACCCTCCCCAATGAGCTCCGGCACGGACCTGGACGAGCACCTCTCGCTGTTGCGCAGGCGGTGGCTGCTGCTGGTGGGCTGCGTCGTGTTCGGCGGCACCGCCGGCCTCGCGCTCATGCGGCTCACGCCGCCGTCCTACACCGCGACCACGCAGGTGCTCGTCATGCCGGTCGGCCCCCAGGAGCCGGCCAACCAGGTGACCAGCCGCCAGCGCGAGGCCCTCAACCTCGACACCGAGGCCCAGGTCGCGCAGTCCGCCGTGGTCGCGGCGCGGGCGGCCAGGACGCTGCGGGTCGAGACCCCGGAGCCGGTCGAGGTCTCGGTGCCGCCCAACTCGGCGGTGCTGTGGATCTCGGTGACGGCCGCCGACGCGGGCGTCGCCGCGGCCCAGTCCCGCGCGTACGCCGAGGCGTACCTGGCCAACCGCCGCGAGAGCGCGCTGGCCGGGCTGACCGCCCAGCAGCAGGTGGTGCTGGGCAAGCTCAAGCAGGTCAACACCGCGCTCGGCGCGGTGGTCAAGCAGCTCGCCGGGCTGTCCAAGGGCAGCGCCGAGCACACGATCGCCACCCAGCGGGAGAGCGTGCTCAACCGGCAGGCCGCCGAGCTCGCGCTGAGGTACGACGCGCTCAGGACGGTCGCGGTGACCCCCGGCACCATCATCAGCCAGGCCGCCCCGCCGACCGCGCCCAGCTCGCCCAGCCTGCCCCTCTACCTCGGCACCGGGCTCATGGCGGGCCTGCTCGCCGGCTCGGCCGCCGCCTACGCCCGTGACCGGCTCGACCGGCGGCTGCGCACGGTCGCCGACGTCGAACGGCTGACCGGCCTGCCCGTGCTGGGCGACCTGTCGAGCCCGCGCGAGCCCGGCGTGGCCCACGAGCTGGCCTGCGCCGCGGTGGCCGCCTGTCCCGGCAAGCGGCTGCTGGTCCGGATCCTGCCGCCCGACCTGGAGGAGTCCGCCGACCCGGTGGCCGTCAACATGCCCCTGACCGTGCTCGACGGCTACGACGTACGCGACCTGTCCAGGGCCGACGCGGCGCTGCTGCTGGTCGGGCTCGGCCGGACCACCTCGGTCCACGTCGCCGCCGCCGTACGGCGGCTCGCCAGGCACGACGTACCCGTCATCGGCGTGGTCACGGTCACCGACGCGCTGCCGTCGTTCGTGCCGCTGCTGGAGCCACGCACGCACACCCCGCTCGGCAAGCTCGTCGCCACGGGCGAGCTGGACCTCGGCGAGACCACCCCCATGCCCATGCACCCGCGGCGCCCCGGCCAGCCGACGTGAGAGGGCCGACGTGAGAGGGCCGACGTGAGAGGGCCCGCGTGGCCGATCGCGGCGCTGCTCGTCGGCTATCCGGTGTGGTGGGCGCTGGGGTTCGGCGGGCTGTCGGTGATCGTGGTGGCGGTGCCGATGGCGGTGATCCTGTGGCGGCGCCGGCCGATCAGGGTGCCGCGCGGGTTCGGGCTGTGGCTGCTGCTGATCGCCGGCTACCTGGTGAGCGGGCTCATGCTGGCGGAGATGCCGCCGGGCACGTACGGCGAGATCGGGCCCGGCCGGGTCGTCGGCTACGCCATGCGGCTGGCGCTCTACACCGCCATTCTGATCATGGTGCTCTACCTGGGCAACCTCACCGAGCGCGAGCTGCCGCAGCTGCGCCTGGTGCGGATGCTCGGCGTGCTGTTCGTCACGACGGTCGCGGGCGGGCTGCTCGGCGTGTTCGTCCCGTCGTTCACGTTCACCTCGCCGGTGGAGCTGCTGCTGCCCGACTGGGTGGCCGCCAACTCGTTCGTGCAGAACCTCATCCACCCGACCGCCGCCCAGACGCAGAAGGTGCTGGGCTTCGCCTCCCCCCGGCCGGAGGCGCCGTTCGAGTGGGCCAACGCCTGGGGCAGCAACCTGTCGGTGCTGCTGGTGTGGTTCGTGGTCGGGTGGTGGGTGTACGGGGGGCGGCGGCGCAAGATCTTCGTGGCCGCCGTGGTCGCCCTGGCCGCGATCCCCGTCGTCTACTCGCTCAACCGCGGCCTGTGGATCGGGCTCGGGCTGGCCGTGGCGTACCTGATCGTCCGGGTGCGGGGCCGGACCAGGGTGGCGCTGTGCGGGGCCGTCGCGGTGGCGGCGGTGGCGTTCGCGCTGAGCCCGCTCGCGCCGCTGGTCGCGCAGCGGCTCGACCGGCCGCACTCCAACGACATCAGGGCCTTCACCGTGACGGCCACCGTCGCGGCGGCCGGCCACTCGCCGCTCATCGGGTACGGCAACACGCGCAACGCCCTGGGCAACCATCGCACGATCACCACGGGCCGCACCGAGTGGTGCGAGGGCTGCGGGCACCCGCCGCTGGGCAGCGACGGCCAGCTCTGGCTGCTGATCATCACGCAGGGGTTCACCGGGGCCGTGCTCTACGTGGCGTTCTTCGTGGGCGCGATCCGGCGCCACTGGACCGACCGCAGCCCGATCGGGCTGGCCGGGGTGCTGGTCATGGGGCTGGTGCTGCTCTACATGGTCGTCTACGACGGCCTGGTCACCCCGCTCTGCCTCTATCTCATCTCGTTCGCCCTGCTGTGGCGCAACAGCCGAGGGGAAGTCACGTGAACGACGCCGCCATCCGGCTCGACTATCTCGAGAAGACCGTGCGGCTGCTGTACCCGGGGCCGGGCTCGCCCCGGGCGTACACCGTGCTGCCGCACTCCGCCGTGCCCCGGCGCATGGTGCCACGCCGCTGGTGGCATCCCTGGTCCCCGGTCGTCGTGCCGGGCGAGGGGTCCATCGCCACGTACCTGGGCGAGGTCTTCGGGCGGCCCGTCGAGACCGTCCTGCACGTACGGCCGGCCGCGCGGGCCAACCGCAAGCCCGTCCTGGAGGCCCGCTCGGGCGGGCGGCTGCTGGCGTTCGTGAAGATCGGCGACAGCGCGCGGGCCCGCGCGCTGATCACCGCCGAGGCGGCGGCCCTGCGCAGGCTGGCCGCGCTGGAGCTGGGCACGGTGGTGCCGCCCGCCGTGCTGCACCACGGCAGCTGGCGGGGGCTGGCGGTGCTGGCGCTGTCGCCGCTGCCGGTGCGGCGCGGCCGGGTGCCGCGGCCGCTGCTCGTCGAGGCGGTCAGGGAGATCGCGGCCACCGGCGGGCCGTGCGCGGCCTGGCACGGGGATCTCGCGCCGTGGAACATGTGCCCGTCCCCCGACGGCCGGCTGCTGGTGTGGGACTGGGAGCGGTACGAGCTCGGCGTGCCCTACGGCTTCGACGCCGTGCACCACTTCTTCCAGCGGGCCCTGCGCAGGATGTCCCCGCCGGTCGCGGCGCGGGCGTGCGTGGCGCGGGCCGCCCGCGAGCTGGCGCCCCTCGGGGTGTCGGCGGCGGTGGCCAGGCAGACCGCGCTGCGTTATCTCATCACGCTGGCCGACCGGCACGCCGCCGACGGGCACGCGCCGCTCGGACCGCCGGAGACCTGGCTCAGCCCGGTCGTCGACCACGAGGAGCTGCTCACGTGAAGACCATGAAACGGTCGGTGCTGTCGCTGTCACGGGCCACGGGGAGGATCACGTCGGGGGTGCGGGTGCTGCCGTCGTTCCTGATCGTGGGGGCGCAGCGGTGCGGCACCACCTCGCTGTACCGAGCGCTGGCCCAGCATCCGCTGCTGCTCAAGCCGGTGCTGCACAAGGGGGTCCACTACTTCGACGTCGGCTACGCGCGGGGACTGCACTGGTATCAGGCGCACTTCCCGCTGCGGATGAGCGCCGGGCTGGTCGAGCACCGGTACGGCTCGCGGGCGCTGGCCTTCGAGTCGTCCCCCTATTACCTGTTCCATCCGCTGGCCGGGGAGCGGATCGCGGCCGACCTGCCCGGGGTGCGGCTGATCGTCCTGGTACGCGACCCGGTCGAGCGGGCCTGCTCGGCCCACGCCCACGAGCTGGCCAGGGGCTACGAGACGGAGTCGCTGCTGGAGCGCGCGATCGAGCTGGAGTCCGAGCGGCTGGCGGGGGCCGAGGAGGCGCTGCGCGAGTCGCCCTTCTCCGTGCACCACTCCCACCGCCACCACGCGTACGTGGCCCGCGGGCGCTACGCCGACCAGCTCGACCGGCTGGAGGCTCTGGTCGGCCGCGAGCGGATCCTGGTGCTGGACAGCCATCGGTTCTTCGCCGAGCCGGAGACCGCCTACGACCGGGTCCTGGCGTTCCTGGGCGTGCCGCATCTCGGTTATCCGCGGTTCGAGCGGCACAACGGCCGCCCGCTGCCGCGGCCGGTGCCGCGGGTGCTGGCGCGGAAGCTGCGCGACCACTTCGAGCCGTACGACGCCCGGCTGGTGCGGTGGCTGGACGGTGAGCCCTCGTGGCGGCGATGACCGCGCTCGCGGACCGGCGGCTGCGGCGGGGCGGGATCGCCGGGGTGCTGGGGGCGGGCTGCGGGGCGGTCGCGCAGTTCGTGCTCGTGATGGTCGTGACCAGGGCGTTCAGCCCGGCCGACGCCGGGGCGTTCTTCACGGTCACCGCGATGGCCCTCATGGCGGCGGGGATCGCCAAGCTGGACGCGGGGAACGGGCTGGTGTTCTTCATCGCGCGGGCGAAGACCTACGACTATCTCGGCATATCCGGATATATCCGGGCGGCGCTCGTGCCCTGTGTGGTGGCCTCCTGCCTGGCCGGGGCCGTCCTCTACCCGCGGCTGGGCCCGCTCGCCGCGATCCTGCCCGTCATGGTGGTGGGGGACGTGCTGCTGGCCGCCACCCGGGGGTTCGGGGCCATGCGGCCCACCGTGCTCGTGGACGGGCTGCTGGTGCCGTTCTCGCAGCTCGCGCTGGTCACCATCGCCGCGCTGGCGGGGGCGGTCGCGTGGCTGCCGGTGGCCTGGGGGGCGCCGTACGCGCTGGTGGCGGTCGTCGCCCGGGCGGAGCTGCGGGGGCGGGTGCCGCGGACCGCGTACCTGCCGGGGACGGCTCGCGACCTGTGGCGGCACACGGCTCCCCGGTCGGTCGCGGGGGCGATCCAGGCGGTGTTCCAGCGGCTGGACATCGTGGTCGTCGCGCTGCTCGGCGGGCCCGCGCAGGCCGCCGTCTACACGGCCGCCACCCGGTTCAAGGTGGTCGGGCAGCTCGCGAACCAGGGGCTGGCGCAGGCCGTACAGGCCCGCCTGGTGAGCGCGCTCGCCGACGGCGAGCGGGCGCGGGCCCGCGAGCTGTACCAGACCGCCACGATCTGGCTGGTGCTGCTGACGTGGCCGGTGTGGCTGGCGTACGCGGCGCTGGCGCCGTGGCTGCTGCGGCTCTTCGGCCCCACGTACGGGTCCGCGGTCCCGGTGGCCCTCGTGCTGGCCGGGACGATGATGGTGGCGACGGCCTGCGGGATGGTCGACGTCGTGCTGACGGCCGCCGGCCACACGGGCACGAGCCTGCTCAACCTGGTGGCGGCGGTCACCTGCACGGTGGCGCTGGACGTGGCCCTGATCCCCGTCCACGGCGCGTTCGGGGCGGTCATCGGCTGGTCGGGCGGCGTGCTCGTCAAGAACCTCCTGCCGCTGTGGCAACTGCACCACCGCTACGGCCTCCACCCCTTCGGCCGCCACACCCTGCCTGCTCTGCGAGGGAGCGCCGTTGCCTGGACTGAGGAGCGTCGGGAGCGCAGCGACCAGAGCGACGAGGGAAGGCAACGGACTTGAGCGACCGAGCCGCCTCCACGGAGTGGAGGCCATGGACGCGGAGGGTGGCATGACTGTCTTGGTTACGGGGTTGCCGAGGAGCGGTACGAGCTGGACCGGCAAGATGCTCGCCGCCGGCGGCGACCTGGTCTACGTCAACGAGCCGCTCAACCCGCAGCACCCGCCCGGCCGCTGCCCGGGAGTGCTCAGGGCCACCGTGACCCACCGGTTCCAGTACATCTGCGACGACAACGCCGCCGACTGGCTGCCCGCCTTCCGCGACACGGTGGCCCTGCGCTACCGCTGGCTCGCCGAGCTGCGCGCCAACCGCTCCCCGTACGACCTGGCCCGCCTGCTGCGCTACGGCACCGCCTTCGCCTTCGGCCGCCTGACGGGCCGCCGGGCGCTGCTCGACGACCCGTTCGCGGTGCTGAGCGCGGGCTGGTTCGCCGCTGCCCTGGGCTGCCGGGTGATCGCGCTGGTGCGGGACCCGGTGTCGTTCGTGGCGAGCTGGCAGCGGCTCGGCTGGACGGTCTACTTCCACGAGCTGCTCGAACAGCCGCTCCTCGTCCGCGACCACCCCGAGCTGCTGGAGCTGCGCGCGCTCGTCGGCTCCCAGGACCGGCTCGCCAAGGCGGCCGCGCTGTGGCGGGCGACCCGCGCGATCCTGGAGCGCACGCCCGGCGTCCGCGTCACCTCGTACGAGTCGCTGGCCGCCGACCCGCTGACCGGCTTCCGCGAGCTGTACGCCTACGCCGGCCTGCCATGGACGCCCGCGGCCGAACGCCGCATCACGCGCGCCTGCACGGGCTCCTCCCGGGCGGGCACGGGGTTCGCCTGGTCAGGCCTGTCGCGCACGGCCTACCGCCCCATGGACTCCCGCCGCGCGCTCGACGCCGCCGCCCGGGGGCTCAGCCCGCGGGACGCGGCCCGGGTCCGCGCCCTCACCTCGTGAGGCGGGTGACCAGGCTGCCTCCCAGCAGCCGCAGCGCGAACGGCAGGTCGTCGACCAGATAGCGGCGGGCCAGCCGCCCCGGCTCGCAGCCCAGCCGGTACGCCCACTCCAGCCCGGTCCTGCGCATCCAGCCCGGCGCCCTGGAGACCGTGCCGGCGGCGAACGCGATCGCCGCCCCGCACCCCACGAACCACGCCTCCGGCAGCTCCTCCCGCAGGTCGGCGATGAGCCGGTCCTGCCGGGGGAACCCGAGCCCGACGAACACCACCCTCGGCCGGGACGCGGTCACCATCCTCCGGACGCGCGCGCTCCCCTCGGGGGTGGTGTCGAAGTGGTACGGCGGCGCGTGGACCCCGCAGACCTGCAGCCGGGGATGGCAGCTCGTGAGCTCCTGGGCGGCCCTGCGCGCCACGCCGGGAGGGCCGCCCAGCAGGTAGACGGGCCAGCCCCGGCGGGCGGCGAGCTTGCTGAGCGACCAGATGAGGTCCGCGCCGGTGACCCGCTCGGGCACCGGGGTGCCGAGCAGCCTGGCCGCCCACACCAGCGGCATCCCGTCGGTCACCACCAGCTCGGCGGTGCACACGAGCTCCCGGAGGGCGGGGTCGGTGGCGGCGGCGCGGCAGATGTCGACGTTCGGGGTGACGATCCGGCCGCCCCTGCCGGCCTCCAGCTCGGCCTCCACCCACCGGACCACCTCGTCCTCGGTGAGCGCGTCCACCCCGATCCCGCCGACCCGCACCCGGTCCCACCAGCGGACGGGCGCCGCCACCTGCAGCCCTTCACCGCCGCCTGCCCACACGCCCAGCCGCCCGCGTCCCTGAGGCACGGCACCCGTCGGCGCACCTCCAAGAGCCGGCGGCGGTGGATCGTCGGGGAGGGGGACGGGGGAAGCCGGGATGACGTCCTGGTGCAGGGCCTCCGGGAGGCGCTGGAGCGGGACGTGCGGAGTGGTGGTGGTCTCCGAGCGAGTCAAATGCCGTGCCCCCTACGGTGAAGAGCGGAAAGAACCGCCGGCGCGGAGATGAGGCCGGCCGCCACCGCCAGGGCGATGGGGGCGCGCGGCTCCCCGGCCCGGGCCCCCATGGCGCGCACGGCCCAGCGGACGGCCTCGCGGCGGTGGCCGAGCGCCGCGTGGCCGAAGGCAAGCTGGCCGTAGACCCGTGCCGCGCCGCGCGGGTCCACGGCCAGTTCGGGGTGCCGGGCGAGCATCCAGTCGAGCCCGGCAATACGGTCCGCCCATCGGGCGACATAGTGGGATCCACCCCAGCGCACCCGGACGAGCGGGCGGTCCACATGGGTGATCGGCCGGCGGCGGGCGGCGCGCAGGGCCAGGTCCCAGTCCTCGTTCTGGCCGCCCGGGGCGCTCTCGTCCACCCGCAGCGCGCCGCGCTCGAACAGGAACGTCGACGAGTGGACCATCACCATGCGCGAGCGGACCAGGTCGTCCGCCGTCACCGTGTCGCACCCGGCCAGGCGGGCCACGCGGCGGTGCCCGTATTCGACCTCGATGCCGCAGCTCGCGAACTCGCCGCCGCGCTCGCCGAGCGCCCGCGTCTGGGCGGCGAGCTTGCCGGGCAGCCACACGTCGTCGTCGTCGCAGAAGGCGACGAGGTCGGTGTCGCAGGCCGCGATGCCGGTGTTGCGGGCGCCGGGCAGGCCCGGGGTGCGCGTGTTCGGCAGGACCCGGACGCGTGGGTGACGGGCCGGCGCCTCGATCTCCCCAGGGGCGGCGCCGTCGGCGACCACGACCACGGACAGGCGGCCGGGGTGGTCCTGGGCCAGCGCCGACTCCACCGCCTCGCGCAACTGCGCCGGGCGGTCGCCCCGGGTCGGGATCACGACGCCTACCGAGGGGGTCATGCGAGCCCCCGGTAGCCGTAGCGGGCCCTGAGCGGCCACGTGAGGGCGTCGACCACCCGGCGGTCGCCGTCCCGCAGGCCCGTCACCCACGCGTCGTCCCGGCGCAGCTCGATCCGCCCCACGTGGAAGCGCATCGGGTTGCCGGAGGCGGTGTGGGAGGGCCCGAGCCAGGCGGTGCGGCCGTCCAGGAACGGCAGCTCCGGCTCCGCCAGGCCGAGGCCGAGCGCCAGGGAGCTGAGCGTGGGCCCGGGCGCGGCGAGAAGGTCTTCGTAGCGGACCCTGGTGACGCGCGCCCCGCGCCCCGGCAGGAGCTCGAGCGCGACGTTCTGGGCCGTCCAGTGGACGGCCGTGTGGGCGGGCCGCCACCGGGTCATGGGCCGCCCGTCCTCGGGGCGCCGCACCGTCCTGGCCCAGGAGTGGGCGACGGCGCGCGGGTCCCTGACCACGTGGACGATCCGTACGTCCACCCCGGCGGCCACCAGGCAGCAGGCCAGCGACGCGTGCTTGCTGGAGTCGATCACGACCGGCGCGCCCGCGGCCTCGTACAGGAGCCGGTACGCCTGCACGTACTCGGCCAGGTCGCGATGCGCGATCCGCGCGATCCTGCGCGTGCGGTCGACCCGGCGCCGCAGCGTCAGGACCTTGCCGGCCAGCTCCGGGCTCCATCCGCCGAACGCCCGCTCCCCCACCTGCCGCCAGAAGGGACAGTCGGGAAAGGCCACGCCGCACCCGCACGACTCCCCCGCGAGCACGCCCCGCTCCCAGAGGTGCACGACCTCGCCGAGCGCGACCACGCCCGGCAGCTCACCCAGGAGCCGCTCCAGCAGTGTGGTGCCACTGCGTCCGAGGCCGCCCAGGTAGATGACCCGGGTGGGGCTTTCGCGGTCGGTCACGAAAAAGGGCCTTCACGTCGTGAACACGGAACGCGAAGACCCTATCGCGGAGAGTAATCGGGGGTCGGAGAACCCGGAAAGATCTACCTAACGGGCGTCGATGACCATGCCGGCGCCGACGGTGCCGTTGGTGGCCTCGTCCACGAGGATGAAGCCGCCGGTCATCCGGTTACGCGAGTAGTCGTCCACGAACAGCGGCTGGGTGACCCGCAGCGACACCCGCCCGATCTCGTTGAGGCCGAGGGAGGCGGCCTCCTCGTCGCGGTGCAGGGTGTTGACGTCGAGCCGGTAGTGCAGGTCGCGCACCATGGCGCGGGCCGTACGGGTGGTGTGCTTGATCGTCAGCTTGGAGCGCGGCGTCAGCTTGAGCCCGTCGGCCATCCAGCAGATCATCGCCTCCAGCTCCTGCGCCACCTGCGGCTGGTTGTTGGGCCGGGCGATCATGTCGCCACGCGAGATGTCGAGGTCGTCCTCGAAGCGCAGCGTCACCGACATGGGCGGGAACGCCTCCTCCACCGGCCCGTCGTAGGTGTCGATCGAGGCGATGCGGGTCGTGAGCCCCGAGGGCAGGTGCACCACCTCGTCGCCGGGCTTGAGCACGCCGCCCGCGACCTGGCCCGCGTAGCCGCGGTAGTCGTGGAGGGTCTGGTCGGTGGCCCGCTGCGGGCGGATCACGTACTGGACGGGGAAGCGCACGTCGACCAGGTTGCGGTCGGAGGCGATGTGGACGTTCTCCAGGTGGTGCAGCAGCGACGTGCCGAGGTACCACGGCATGTTCTCGGAGCGCGAGACCACGTTGTCGCCGTTGAGCGCGGAGATCGGGATGAAGGTGAGGTCGGAGACGTTCAGCTTGGACGCGAACGCCGTGAACTCCTCCCTGATCTCCTCGAACCGCTCCTGCGAGTAGCCCACCAGGTCCATCTTGTTGACGGCCAGCACCAGGTGGGGCACCCGCAGCAGCGTGGTCAGGAACGCGTGCCGCCGCGACTGCTCCAGCACGCCCTTGCGGGCGTCGATGAGGATGATCGCCAGGTCGGCCGTGGAGGCGCCGGTGACCATGTTCCGGGTGTACTGGATGTGGCCGGGCGTGTCGGCGATGATGAACTTCCGCCGGGGCGTCGCGAAATAGCGGTACGCCACGTCGATCGTGATGCCCTGCTCCCGCTCGGCCCGCAGGCCGTCGGTCAGCAGCGACAGATCGGTGTATTCGGTGCCCCGGTCGCGCGAGGTGCGCTCGACCGCCTCCAGCTGGTCCTCGAAGATCGCCTTGGAGTCGTAGAGCAATCGTCCGATGAGGGTGGACTTGCCGTCATCGACACTTCCCGCCGTGGCGAAGCGAAGAATGTCCATTAGAAGTAGCCTTCCCTCTTCCTGTCCTCCATCGCGGCCTCGGACGAGCGGTCGTCGGCCCTGGTGGCCCCGCGCTCGGTGATCCGGGTGGCCGCTATCTCCTCGATGATCTCCTCGACCGTGGCGGCCGTCGACTGCACGGCGCCCGTGCACGTCATGTCGCCCACGGTGCGGTAGCGCACCACGGCCTCGAACAGCGGCTCGTCGTCACCCCGCGCCACGACCTCGGAGTCGGGCAGCAGCATGCCGTCGCGCTCGAACACCTTGCGGGTGTGGGCGAAGTAGATGGAGGGGATCTCGATGCCCTCGCGCCTGATGTAGTCCCAGACGTCGAGCTCGGTCCAGTTGGACAGCGGGAAGACGCGGATGTGCTCGCCCTTGCGGATGCGCGAGTTGTAGAGGTTCCACAGCTCGGGGCGCTGGTTCTTCGGGTCCCACTGGCCGAAGTCGTCGCGGAAGGAGAAGACCCGCTCCTTGGCGCGGGCCTTCTCCTCGTCGCGGCGCGCGCCGCCGAAGACCGCGTCGAACTCGTGCTCCTCGATCGCGTCGAGCAGCGTGGTGGTCTGCAGGCGGTTGCGCGAGGCGCGCCGCCCGGTCTCCTCGACCACGCGTCCGGCGTCGATGGAGTCCTGCACGCTGGCCACGATCAGCCGCGCGCCGAGCTCGGCGGAGCGGCGGTCGCGGAAGTCGATGACCTCGTCGAAGTTGTGGCCCGTGTCGACGTGCATGAGCGGGAACGGGATGGCCGCGGGCCAGAACGCCTTCTCCGCGATGCGGAGCATGACGATCGAGTCCTTGCCTCCGGAGAAGAGCAGACAGGGACGCTCGAACTCGGCCGCCACCTCGCGCATGATGTGAATGGCTTCGGCTTCGAGCACGTCGAGCTGCGACGTCGTGTAGTCGCGCTGGAGCATGGGAGCTTCCTCCGGCGGTTTAGCGGTGCAGGTCCCGAATCCCGCTGAGCAGCGATGTCGCTAGCTCAGGTAGGGAAACCAGGATATCCGGTAGTGACGGGTCGGCTTGGTTGTAGGTCAGCTCGGAGCCGTCGATGCGGCTCGCATGGGCTCCGGCGGCCTGGGCGACGGCGACCGGCGCGGCGGAATCCCACTCGTACTGGCCCCCGGCGTGTACGTACGCCTCGACCTCGCCGGTGAGCACCGCCGAGATCTTCGCCCCGGCGGACCCGATGGGGACCAGGTCGGCTCCGACGAGGTAGGCCAGCCTCTGCACGAACTCCGGCGGCCGGGTGCGGCTCACCGCGATGCGGAAGCGCCCCCCGTCGAAGGAGGGCGGCTTGGGCGGCTGCGCGGTGGTCAGCGTGCGGCCCTGGGCGGGCAGCGCCACGGCGCCCGCGGTCAGCGTGCCGCCCTCCCACAGCGCGACGTGCACGGCCCAGTCGGACCTGCCCTCTTCGGAGAATTCGCGGGTGCCGTCGAGCGGGTCCACGATCCACACCCGGGACGCGCCGAGCCGGCGCGGGTCGAGCCGCTCCTCGCGGGTGGCCTCCTCCGACAGCACGCTGTCGCTGGGACGGAGCCTGGCCAGCGACTCCATGAGGAAGACGTGGGAGGCCCGGTCGCCCTCCGCGCGCAGGGCGGAGGAGTCTCCGAACCCGGTGCGCTCGCGAATGCGCAGCAGCCGCTCACCCGCCTCGGTGGCCAGATCGGCGGCAAGTGAGTGGTCGTCGCGAATCGTCATCAATAAGCTCCTTGCCCGCGGGCGACGGCCGACCAAGTCTTCCACAGGATCTGGAGGTCGAGCGTGAGGGACCAGTTCTCCACGTAACGCAGATCGAGGCGCACGGATTCCTCCCACGATAGGTCAGATCTGCCACTGACCTGCCAGAGGCCGGTCATCCCAGGGCGTACGAGGAGCCGTCTGCGCACGTCGTCGCCGTAGCGCGCCACCTCCTCCGGCAGCGGCGGCCGGGGACCGACGAGCGACATGTGGCCGCGCACGACGTTGATCAGCTGCGGCAGCTCGTCCAGCGAGGTGCGGCGCATCCACGTGCCGAGCGGCGTGACCCGGGGATCGTTCCTGATCTTGAAGAGCACGCCGTCGCGGTCGCTGACCAAGGTGATCTTCTGCTGCTCGGAGCCGCGCCGCATGGTGCGGAACTTCAGGATCGTGAACAGCTTCCCGTCCCTGCCGACCCTGGTCTGCCTGAACAGCGCGGGCCCGGGGCTCGTCACGCGTACGGCCACCGCCAGGCCCACCAGCAGCGGCGCGAGCAGCACCAGCAGCGCGGCGGCGACCAGCCGGTCGAAGACGTTCTTGACCAGCTTCCTGGCCCCGCCCAGCTCGGGGTGCTCCACGTGCAGGAGCGGCAGCCCGGCGGCCGGTCTGATCATGGTGCGCGGGCCCGCCACGTCCATCAGCGCCGGGGCGACCACCAGCTCGGTGTGGGTGCGCTCCAGCCGCCAGGCCAGCCGCCGCAGCGCCTGCCCGTCCATCTCGGGACAGGCCAGCACGGCCACGGTGTCGGCGCGGAACTGGTCGACCACGATCGGCACGTCGCTGAGGTCGCCGGCGACCGGCACCTCGCCCACGAAGTCGCCAGGCGCGCCCCCCGGCAGGCAGGCGGCCACGACGTCCATGCCGTGGTAGCGCTCCTTCTGGAACAGCCGCACCAGCTCCTCGACGGACGCCGCGTGCCCGACGGCGACCACCTTGCGCATGCACTCCCCCGCCGCCCTGCGCCGGTGCAGGGAGCGGCGCAGGGCGTACCGCAGGAGCAGCGTGAGCAACGTCACCAGCGGCAGCGCGAGCACGACGTAGCCCCGGGCGACGTCGGTCTTGGTCAGGTACGAGCAGATGGCGGTGCCCGCGGTCAGCGCGACGCCCGACTGCACGACCCGGCGGAACTCCTCGGAGCCGACGCCGAGCATGCGCGGCTCGTAGGCGCGGTTGAGCGCCACCGCGAACGCCCACACCACCGGCAGGGCCAGGCTGACCAGCAGGTACGGCAGCACGTACGGCGTGAGCTCGCCGAAGCGCAGGTAGAAGGCGAGCCCGGAGCCCACCCAGGCCCCGCAGAGGTCGCCCAGCACCGCGCGGAAGCGATAGGAGCGGACCCAGGTGGGCGTGCGCGGGCTGACTCGCCAGGAGGCCACATGGCCCGGTCCGACGACGGCCATGAAGCCCTCACCCCGCACGCATGCCTCCAGGTGACCATTCCTGAACGGACAGTCACAGATGGTAGCTGCGAGAGAGGCAGGGAACCGGCGAACGGACCTATGTGGCGATCAGCGTGGTGGGCCCGAAATATGCAGATCAGACCGGTGGAAGTCGTTCTGGGTGACTTCGAGACCGCGGGACATCAGCGACTCCACGACGTCGGCCGCCCGGTCCACGAGGAAGGGAAGGTCCTTGCGCTCCATGGTGGCGAAGTCCCGCAGCACGAAGGAGGCGGGGTCCATGCGGCCGGGCGGGCGCCCGATTCCAAAGCGGACCCGCAGGTAGTCGCGGGTGCCGAGGACCTTGGTGATCGACTTGAGGCCGTTGTGACCGTTGTCGCCGCCGCCGAGCTTGGCCCTGAGGGCGCCGTACGGCACGTCGAGCTCGTCGTGGACGACGATCAGCCGCTCCGGGCCGATCTTGTAGAAGTCGGAGAGCGCCTTGACGGGCCCGCCGGAGAGGTTCATGTAGGTGAGGGGCTTGGCCAGGATGGCGGTGCTGGTCTCGCAGACCTCAGCCCTGCTCTTGTGCGCCTTGAACCGCCCGCCGGCCCTGGCGGCGAGCTCGTCGAGCACCATGAAGCCCGCGTTGTGCCTGTTGCCCGCGTATTCGGGCCCGGGATTGCCCAGGCCGGCGATCAGCCAGCGATCCATCTGCACCCCTTACAGCGGAACGGGGCGGCTCGAGTCCGGCCGCCCCGTTCACGAATCGGACGCGTTACTCGGCGGCGGGGGCCTCGGCGGTCTCGCCCTCGGCGGCGGCCTCGGCGGCCTCCTCGCCCTCCGCGGGCTCCTCGACCGGCTTGGCGCTCACCTGGAGCACGACGGCCTCGGGGTCGGCGGCCAGCGTGGCGCCCTTCGGCAGCGTGAGCTGCGCGGCGGTGATGGCGGTGCCGACCTCCAGGCCCTCGACGTCGACCTCGACGCCGGTCGGGATGTGGGTGGCCTCGGCCTCGACGGCGATGGAAACGAGCTGCTGGTCGAGCAGGCCGTCGGTGTGGACGTCGCCGACCGTGGTGACCGGGATCTCGACCGTGACCTTCTCGCCGCGCTTGACGAGCAGCAGGTCGACGTGCTCGACGAAGCCCTTGATCGGGTCGCGCTGCACGCCCTTGGGCAGGGCCAGCTCGTCGACGCCCTCACCCTTGAGGCGGATCAGCACGTTGGGCGTGCGGAGCGCGAGGAGCACCTCGTGGCCGGGCAGCGTCAGGTGCTTGGGCTCGATGCCGTGGCCGTAGAGAACGGCGGGCACCTTGTCGGCGCGGCGGATCTTGCGGGCGGCGCCCTTGCCGAACGCGGTGCGGGGCTCGGCGGCGATACGTACTTCGGACATGACATCTCCTAGGGATGCTTGAGATCGTGGGTGTCGGCGCTCCCCCTCACCCGCCCTAGCGGAAGGCGTTACGAGCGCAACCGTCCCAGTCTACTCGGTCAGGTGTCACCCTCGAACAAGCTCGTGACCGAGCCGTCCTGGAAGACCTCGGTGATCGCGCGGGCGATGAGCGGCGCGATCGACAGCACCGTCAGCTTGTCGAACCTGTTGGCCTCGGCCAGCGGCAGCGTGTTGGTGACGATGACCTCGGAGATCCGGGAGTTCTTCAGCCGGTCGACGGCCGGGTCGGAGAAGACCGCGTGGGTGGCGGCGGTGATCACGTTGGTGGCGCCCTGCTCGTAGAGGGCGTCGGCGGCCTTGCAGATGGTGCCCGCGGTGTCGATCATGTCGTCGATCAGCACGCAGGTGCGGCCGCGGACCCGTCCGACGACCTCGCTGACCTTCACCTGGTTGGCCACGTCGAGGTCGCGGCGCTTGTGGATGAACGCCAGCGGCGTGCCGAGCGTGTCGGCCCAGCGCTCCGACAGCCGGACGCGGCCGGTGTCGGGCGAGACGACGGTGGTGTTCTCCAGGTCGAGCTTGTTCTTGAGGTAGCTCTCCAGCACCGGCATCGCGAACAGGTGGTCGACCGGGCCGTCGAAGAAGCCCTGGATCTGCGAGGTGTGCAGGTCGATCGACATCAGCCGGTCGGCGCCCGCGGTCTTGAACATGTCGGCCATCAGCCGGGCCGTGATGGGCTCGCGGCCCCGGCCCTTCTTGTCCTGGCGGGCGTAGCCGTAGAACGGCATGACCACGGTGATGCGCTTGGCGGAGGCCCGCTTCAGCGCGTCGACCATGATCAGCTGTTCCATGATCCACTGGTTGATGGGCGCGGTGTGGCTCTGGATGACGAAGGCGTCGCAGCCGCGTACGGACTCCAGATAGCGGGCGTAGATCTCGCCGTTGGCGAAGTCGATCAGCTTGGTGGGGGTGAGGGAGACGCCGACGTGCTGAGCCACCTCCTCGGCGAGCTCAGGGTAGGCCCGGCCGGAGAAGAGCATGAGGTTCTTCTCGCCCGGCTGTTTGATACTACTCACTTGCCACTCTCCTGCTGCTCTTGCTCGGCCAGCGCCCGCTGGGCGGCCGCGGCCGACTTCGTGCCCGCGCGCCTGCGCAAGACCCATTTCTCGATGTTGCGCTGCCGCGCACGCGCCACGCCGATGGCGCCGGGGGGCACGTCGTCGACGATCACCGAACCCGCCGCCGTGTAGGCCCCGTCATTGACCGTGACCGGGGCGACGAGCATGGTGTCGCAGCCGACGAACACCCCGTCGCGGATGGTCGTCTGGTGCTTGTTGACCCCGTCGTAGTTGACGAAGACGGTGGAGGCGCCGATGTTGACGTCGTCGCCGATCGTGGCGTCTCCCGCGTAGGACAGGTGCGGCACCTTGGAGCGCTCGCCGACCTTGGTGTTCTTCATCTCGACGAACGTGCCGGCCTTGGACTTGCGGCCGAGCACCGTGCCGGGGCGGAGGTAGGCGTAGGGGCCGACGTTGACCTCGGGGCCGATGTCGGCGCTGTCGCAGACGGCGTTGCGGACGACGGCGCCCTCGCCGACGCGGGTGTCGGTCAGCGTGGTGGCGGGGCCGACCTCGGCGCCGGTCTCGATCACGGTGTCGCCGTGGAGCTGGGTGCCGGGGTGGATGACCACGTCGGGCGCGATCCGCACGCCGACATCGATCCAGGTGCTGCCGGGGTCGATGATCGTCACCCCGGCGCGCATGTGGTCCTCGAGCAGGCGCAGGTTGAGCACCTTGCGGGCGGCGGCGAGCTGCACGCGGTCGTTGACGCCCTCGACCTCGACGAAGTCGCCCGCGACGCAGGCGCCGACCCGGTGGCCGTCGCCGCGCAGGATGGCCAGGACGTCGGTGAGGTACTCCTCGCCCTGGGCGTTGTCGGTGGACACGCGCTTGACCGCGTCGGCGAGCAGCGAGCCGTCAAAGGCGTAGATCCCGGAGTTCATCTCCTTGATCGCGCGCTGCTCGGGGCTGGCGTCCTTCTCCTCGACGATCTCCAGCACGGCGCCGCTCTCGTCGCGGATGATCCGCCCGTAGCCGGTCGGATCGGGCACGTTGGCCGTCAGCACGGTGACGGCGTTGCCCTCGGCCTCGTGCCGTTCGAGCAGCTCGGCGAGGGTCCGCGGGCGCATGAGGGGCACGTCCCCGTACGTGACCAGCACTGTGCCGGAGATCACGCCGACCTCTTCGAGCACGGTGCGGACCGCGTGGCCGGTGCCGCGCTGTTCATGCTGGACGACGGCGCGCGCGTCGGGGCTGGTGGCGGCCAGATGGCCGCCGACCCGCTCCAGCGCGTGGCCGATGACGACGATCAGCTGCTCGGGACCGAGGTCCCGGGCGGCTGCGAGCATGTGGTCGACCAGCGCACGGCCACATAGCTCGTGCAGGACTTTGGGGGTCTGGCTCTTCATCCGGGTGCCCTCGCCGGCGGCGAGGACGATGACGGCTGCCGGGCGCGGCACACTCACGGACTGCGGCTCCCTGTGACTGGACGGATCAGGGCAATTGGTACGTCTACCGCACCGCTACCCTCCCGACACCGTGAGGATACCTGGACGCACCCCGAACATTCTCGCCGGGGGAGCAGGTCACAGCTCCCGGAAGAGGACTCGAACCCCTACAAAGTGGACCAAAACCACTTGTCCTGCCGATTAGACGATCCGGGACAGATCGGACACGTGGCGTCCGACACATCCCTACGATACCGATCCCGCACCCCGGCGCGCGCCCGTAATTGCGCCCCACACCCGGCTCCGGCGCGAAGTCCCAGGTAGCGTCAGGTATGCGGCACGCCGACCGTATAACAGACCGACCCAAACGGCGCAAGACACGAACCCCACCCACCTTGCTCTTCAGAGCTTCACGTTCCGCCCATTCACGACTTAGGGCTTCCTTACTTACGCTGACGTAGGTTACGGTGGCGTAGCCAGGACATACATCCTCATACATGCCATTGGAGGTCGTCCATGACCGTTGTCGCCGAGCGTTCCGCCCCGACACCGAAGCCCGAATTCGAGCCCGAGCCCAGGACCAAGGCAGAACTGGTCATCTTCGCACTCGTCGTCGGGCTCCCGCTGATCGCGATCGCGGCCGCGGTCCCGTTCGCCTGGGGATGGGGCCTCGGCTGGTCGGACATCGTCATCTCCTTCGTCTTCTACGTGGCCTCCGGGCTCGGCGTGACCGTGGGGCTGCACCGCTACTTCACCCACGGCTCGTTCAAGGCCAAGCGGCCGCTGAAGATCGCGCTGGGCATCGCGGGCAGCCTGTCGCTGGAGATGTCCGTACTCGACTGGGTGGCCACGCACCGCAAGCACCACAAGTTCTCCGACAAGGAGGGCGACCCGCACTCGCCGTGGCGCTTCGGCCCCGGCTTCAAGTCCCTGGCCAAGGGCCTCCTGTACGCCCACATGGGCTGGCTGTTCGAGAGCGAGCGGACCAACCGGGAGAAGTACGCTCCCGACCTGGTCAAGGACGCCGACGTGATGAAGCTGCACAAGTGGTTCGGCACGATCGCCCTCATCTCCATCGTGCTCCCCGGCGTGATCGGCGGGCTCGTCACCTGGTCCTGGCAGGGCGCGCTGACCGCGCTGTTCTGGGGCTCGCTCGTCCGCATCGGCCTGCTGCACCACGTGACCTGGTCGATCAACTCCATCTGCCACGTCTTCGGCGAGGAGGAGTTCCAGGTGCGTGACAAGTCGCGCAACGTCTGGTGGCTGGCCATCCCGTCGTTCGGCGAGTCCTGGCACAACCTGCACCACTCCGACCCGACCTGCGCCCGGCACGGTGCGCTCAAGGGCCAGATCGACCTGAGCGCCGGCCTCATCCGGATCTTCGAGAAGCTGGGCTGGGTGTACGACGTCCGCTGGCCGACCCCCGAGCGGCTGGCGGCGAAGCGCATTGCCTGACGTCGATCAGCACGTAGATCTGCCGGTGAACGGCCACGCACCCGTGGCCGTCATTATGGAGACCGTGACCGAACCCCCAACTCGCAGGCGCATGTCCGGTAGCGAGCGCAGAGAGCAGCTGATCCGCATCAGCCGCACCCTCTTCGCGGAGAAGGGGTTCGACGGGACCTCTATCGAGGAAATCGCAGCTACCGCACAGGTGTCGAAACCCGTGGTCTACGAGCATTTCGGCGGCAAGGAAGGCGTCTACGCGGTCGTCGTGGACCGCGAGATGCAGAAGCTCCTCACCATGATCACCGAGGCGCTGGCCGCGTCCCATTCACTGATCAAACTGGAGCGGGCCGCGCTGGCGCTGCTCCAGTACATCGAGGAGAGCAGCGAGGGCTTCCGCATCCTGGTGCGCGACTCCCACGCCGCCTCGGGCACCGGCACGTTCGCGAGCCTGATCAGCGAGATCGCCAGCCAGGTCGAGGACGTCCTGGCCGACGAGTTCGCCGCCCGCGGCTACGACCCCAAGCTCGCGCCGATGTACGCCCAGATGCTGGTCGGCATGGTCGCGCTGACCGGGCAGTGGTGGCTCGACGTCCGCAAGCCGGGCCGCGAGGAGGTCGCCGCCCACCTCGTCAACCTGGCCTGGAACGGCCTGACCGGGCTCAACCCCCACCCGGCGATCACCGCCGCGACCCGCGACCAGCCCATCTCCGTCCCCGACCCGACCACCGTCCCCGCCAAGCCGCGCACGAGCGAGAAGGAGCTGCGCGAGCTGGAGAAGGCGCGGGAGAAGGAGCTGAAGGAGGCGGAGAAGGCGCGGGTGCGGGAGTTCAAGGAGGCGGAGAAGGCGCGGGTCCGGGACCTCAAGGAGCGGGAACGACTGCTCAAGGAGGCCGAGAAGGAGCGGGAACGGGTGCTGAAGGAGGCGGAGAAGGCGCGGGAGCGCGAGGAGAAGATCCGCCAGCGCGAGGCCCGCCTCGCCGAACGCGCCGCCCGCCTCGAGCAGACAGACCCCCCGGAGTAACCCCCGACGCCGTACGGTCCGGGGCCGCGGGATGCGAAAGTCGTCGGCGAAAGGGGCGGATGTGCGAAGACGGTCCCGCGGTGCCTTGAACAGGGGGGATGTCTTGAGTGACCATTGGGTGGAGCGTGGTTGACTTTCCGGGATAAGCCGTTGCGACCGCGTTAACGTTCTGTTCAACCAATCGGGGCAATATAGGCGATATGTCCGCGGAACCGTTCCAACCCGCCAACGACCTGCCCCTGCCTCAGGAGCGGTTTCTCAATCGTGAAGAGAGCTGGCTCCAGTTCAACGAGCGCGTCCTCGATCTGGCCGAAGACCCATCGACCCCTCTCCTGGAGCGGGTGCGCTTCCTGGCCATCTTCGCCAGCAACCTCGACGAGTTCTTCCGCGTACGGGTCGCGGGTCTGAAACGGCGCATGGCCACGGGCCTGCTGCTGCGTACCAAGAGCGGGTTGAAGCCCCGCGAGGAGCTGGCCAGGATCGCCACGATCGCCGACGATCTGGCTCGGCGGCACGCCGAGGCCTTCCACCACCACATCTGCCCTCAGCTGGCCAGCGAGGGCATCGAGATCGTCAGGTGGGACGAGCTGGGCCGCGAGGAGCGTACGGAGCTGCGCAAGCTCTTCAGGGAGCGGATCAGGCCCGTGCTGACGCCGCTGGCCGTGGACCCCGCGCACCCCTTCCCCTACATCTCCGGGCTCAGCCTGAACCTCGCGGTCCTGGTGCGGAACCCGGCGACCGACCACACGGTTTTCGCGCGGGTCAAGGTGCCGTCGCAGCTACCGCGGTTCGTGCAGGCCTCGAAGGACCGGTTCGTCCCCCTTGAGGATGTCATCGCGGCCCATCTGGGGCAGCTCTTCAAGGGCATGGAGATCCTCCAGCACCACGTCTTCCGCGTCACCAGGAACGAGGACCTCGACGTCGACGAGGACGTCACCGAGAACCTCATGCAGGCCCTGGAGAAGGAGCTGCTCAAGCGGCGGTTCGGCCCGCCCGTGCGGCTCGAGGTCGAGGACACGATCACCCCGGAGGTGCTGGCGCCGCTGATCGAGGAGCTGGAGCTGGCGCCGCACGAGATCTACCGGCTGCCCGGGCCGCTCGACCTGTCGGGCCTGCACGCCATCGCCGATCTGGACCGGGGCGAGCTGAGCTACCGGCCGTTCGTGCCCGCCGAGGTGATCAGCGCCGAGGACGACCTCTTCTCGATCCTGCGCGAGCGCGACGTGCTGCTGCACCACCCGTACGACTCGTTCGCCACCAGCGTGCAGCGCTTCATCGAGGTGGCCGCGGCCGACCCCAGGGTCCTGGCGATCAAGCAGACCCTCTACCGCACGAGCGGCGAGTCCCCCATCGTGGACGCGCTGATCGACGCGGCCGAGGCGGGCAAGCAGGTCGTCGTGGTCGTGGAGATCAAGGCCCGCTTCGACGAGCACGCCAACATCTCCTGGGCACGCAAGCTGGAGCGGGCCGGCTGCCACGTCGTCTACGGCGTGGTCGGGCTGAAGACCCACTGCAAGCTCGCGCTGGTGGTCCGCCAGGAGGCCTCGGGCGAGCTGCGCCGCTACTGCCACATCGGCACCGGCAACTACAACCCCAAGACCGCCCGGCAGTACGAGGACTTCGGCCTGCTCACGGCCGACCCGCTGGTCGGCGAGGACGTGACGGACCTGTTCATCCATCTGACCGGCTACTCCAACCACTCCGCCTACCGGCGGCTGCTGGTCGCGCCCCACTCGATGCGCAGCGGGCTGCTGGCCAGGATCGAGCGGGAGATCGCCCACCAGGAGGCGGGGCGGCCTGCGCGGATCAGGATCAAGACGAACTCCCTGGTGGACGAGCCGATCATCGACGCCCTCTACCGGGCGTCCAGGGCGGGCGTCCCGGTGGACCTGTGGGTGCGGGGCATCTGCAGCCTCCGCCCCGGCATTCCAGACTTGTCCGAAAATATCCGCGTAAGGTCGGTCTTGGGGCGCTTCCTTGAGCACTCCCGCGTGTACGAGTTCGGCCTGGGCCGCCGGCCCGAGGTCTGGATCGGCAGCGCCGACCTCATGCGCAGGAACCTCGACCGCCGCGTCGAGGCCCTGGTCAAGGTGACCGCACCGCAGCACAAGGCGTACCTCATCGAGCTGATGGACCTGGCCATGGCCGAGACCTCGGACGCGTGGGTGCTGAACTCCGACGGCACGTGGGCCCGCCACCAGGGCGAGGACCTGCAGAGCCATCTCATCGGCATGCGCCGCTGGAGGACCGTTGATGACTGACCCGCTCCGCGCCGCAGGAGCCGTGGTCTGGAGGGGCGAGGAGAGCAGCCCCGAGGTTGCGGTCATCCACCGCCCGACCTATCACGACTGGACCTTCCCCAAGGGCAAGCTGAAGGCCGGCGAGCACGTGATCGCCGCCGCCCTGCGCGAGGTGCGGGAGGAGACCGGGCTGACCGTGCTGCTCGGCCGCGCGCTGCCACCTGTCCACTACCTCAGCTCCGGGCAGCTCAAGCGGGTCGACTACTGGGCCGCGCGGGTGGCGGCCGACGACGGGTTCTCCCCCGGCGAAGAGGTGGACGAGCTGCGCTGGCTGCCCTTGGAGGAGGCCAGGCGGCTGCTGACGTACGAATGGGATGTGGGGCTGCTGCGCGCGCTGAGGGCCGCGCCGCTCGATACCGTGCCCCTCGTCCTCGTACGGCACGGCTCGGCCGGCTCCAGGAACGAGTGGCAGGGCGACGACGAGCAGCGCCCGCTCGACGACGACGGCCGGTCGCAGGCGGCGCACCTGGCCACCGCGCTGCCCGCCTACCGGCCCGAGCTGCTGATCAGCTCCCCCAGTGCCCGATGCGTCCAGACCCTGGAGCCGTACGGGGCCGAGCTCAAGCTGGAGCCCCTCCTCAGCGAGGAGGGGCAGGACCCGCGCAAGACGCCCGCCATGGTCAGGGAGATCACCGTGCCCGCGGCCCTGTGCAGCCACCGCAAGGTGCTCCCCGACCTGATCAGGACGTTGAGCGGAAAGGACGTGCACCTGCGCAAGGGCGCGTTCGCCGTGCTGCAGCGGGCGGGCGGGCAGGTCGTCAGCGTCGAGCGCTACCCGGCCTGACCGCCCGCGCCGCTCACCAGGTGACCGGCAGCTTCGCGAAGCCGTCGGCGATCCTGCCCTCGCTGCGTGGCAGCTCCTCGACGGGTACGGCCGTCCGCAGGGTGGGGAAGCGCTGGAACAGCCGGCTGAACACCGCCACCAGCTCGACCCTGGCCAGGCTGGCGCCGATGCAGAAGCGCGGGCCGTACCCGAAGCTCAGATGCGGGTCGGTCTGCGGACGGCGGATGTCGAACACATCCGGATCCGGATAGATCCGCTCATCCCGGTTGGCCGCGCCCGGGGTGAGCACCACGGCCTCGCCCCGGCGGATCGTGTGGCCGCCGATCTCGATGTCCTCGTGGGCGTACCTGGGCAGGCCGTGCAGGCTCGGCGTGGCCATCCGCAGGATCTCCTCGACCGCGCCGGGCGCCAGCCCCGGGTCGGCGATGAGCAGGTCGCGCTGGCCGGGGTTGGCGAGCAGGAGCAGCACGCCGAAGTCGATGCGGTTGACCGTGGTCTCGTGGCCGGCGAACAGCAGCCCGCCGGCGAGCTCGGCGATACTCCCGTCGTCGTCCAGCTCCTTCGCCAGGTCGGACAGCACGTCCTCGGCCGGCTCGCGCCGCTTGCGCTCGATGAGCCCGGCCATGTACGCGCTCAGCTCGTCGCGCGCCGCCTGGCCCTTCTCCAGGTCCAGCATGTCGCCCAAGCGGAACGACACGCCCCCGAAGTACTCCCTGTCCTCGTACGGCACGCCGAGGAGCCGGCAGATGACCAGCACGGGCAGCGGGAAGGAGAACTCGGCGTGCAGATCGATGGGCGGCGTCAGCTTGGCCAGGTGGTCGAGCCGCTCGTCCACGAGAGTGCCGACGTCGTCGCTGAGCGCCTTCATCCGGCGGGCCGAGAAGGACGGCATGAACAGCCTGCGCATGCGGTCGTGCTCGGCCTTCTCCGTGGCGAAGTCGCCCTGGGGGCCGCCGAGTATGGCCGATCCCGACAGCCTGGCGGCCTTGTCCGGCTCGGGATGCGAACGCCCGAGCCGGGGGTCGTTGAACAGGCTGCGCGCGTCTTCGTAGCCACTGACCAGCCAGACCTCGTCGCCCGTCCGGGTGCGTACCTTCGCGATGCCCGCTTCGGCCCGCAGGTCGCGGTACGCGGCGGGCACCTCCAGCACGCTGCCGCGCTCGAAGGGGATGGTAGGAAGGTTCCTCATAGAACCTTCATAACCGCCCCGACCGTCTCTGCCCAGACTCTGGGGAACTCCGCGTACGCCCGCTCGGCCGCGCTGCGCTCGATGCCGATGAGCACGCCGTACGTGAACGTGTCCTCGCCCGCCTGGCGGGCGCTCTCGGCCTCCTTCGCCAGCGTCTCCTGCGCCACCACGCCGTCCTGGTGCGTTCCCAGGATTTCCTGGACGTTCTCGGAGAGCTTGGCCAGCTTGCCCATGTTCGCGCCGAGGGTGGGTTGGAGCGCTTCGGCGGTGTAGCGAGCGCGTTTGGCGGCCTTGCGCACGTCGTGCATGGCTATTTCACGACGTTCTGGGTCTTCTATGGCCTGAGCGGTTTCGTAGGCCTTCGTCACCCGGTTCCAGCCGGCCGCCGCGATGGTGCTGAGCTTCTCCTGGGCGGGCTTGGCCGCCGCCTTCGCCAGCTTCGGGTGGGAGACGAGCTGATCGAGCGCGTTGAGGAGGATGTAGTAGCGCTCGCCGCTGAGTGTCTCCTTGATGCGACCGTACGCCTCCTGCTCGCGTTCGTGCAGATCCTTGCCGAGCCGGGCCTGGATGGGGCCGTGGACCAGCTCGGGCTCCAGCCTCGCCAGCTCCTTGGCGAACCTGGCCCTGATCACCTCCAGGTCGCGGGCCTCGCCGAGCACGTTGCCCAGCCAGCGCAGCTCGTCCTGCACCTGGGCGGTGTCCGCGACGACGCTCTTGAACGCCTTGAGCGCGCTGCGCATCCTGCGGGCGGCCACGCGCATCTGGTGCACGGCGTCGTCCTCGGCCCTGCGTACGCGGGGATCCTGCGCGAGCAGAGCGTTGACCTGCCCCGCCAGGTAGGCGACGACGATCTCGCCCGCCGTGCCCGGCTCGGTGGGGGCCTTGGGGAGCGGGGTGGGTTCGAGCAGTTTGGCGAGCTTGCTGGTGGCCGCCGAGGGCGTCGCGCCGGCCTTCCTGAGGCGCTTGCCGACCTTGGCGAGGACGGCCTGGCGGTCGGGGGCGAGCAGCTCGGCCTCGACCTCGCGCCACCGTACGACCGTGGGCTCCGCCCCGAACACGGTGCCCTTGACGCGGTCGTCGGCGACCTCCACGAGCTTGACGCCGTCGTCGAGCAGGACGGTCACGCTCCTGCGGGTGTCCAGCTCGGCGACCGGCACGAGCGGGGCGCCGCGGGTGTAGGCGCGGACGAGCTCGGCCAGCTCCTCGGGCACGATCTTGGTGCTGCGGGTGAGGGGGCGGGTGATCTCCTGCCGCACGCCCTTGGCCTTGGGAAGTTTCAGATGCCAGCCGGCGTCGTCGCCGCCTCGTCGCCGCCTGAGCGTGACGCCTCGGGCGGCCAGCCGCAGGTCGGCGGTGTCGTAATAGAGAGCCACCAGCTGAAAGCTCTTCGGCCCTATGACCTCGGCCACACGGCTCAGGTCCGGAATCGCGTAGTCGGGAGGAACGTCAAATTTGTCCTCGATCTCGATGCCCACTACACCTCGCAAGAGTCCGATTTCGGAACATCATGCCACTCTGAGGTGAACATCACACGACCTGCAGGAGCTCGATTCTGTTGCCGACGGGGTCCGAGAGATAGGTCCGCCGGTAGCCGGGGAAGAGCAGGTCGGGCTCCGTGCCGGGGGCGTACACGTCGAGGTCGTCCACCAGGAAGGCGGGATGCGCCTTGCGCGCGGGCCTGAAGTCGTCCTCGATGCCGAGGTGGACCTCCACACCCTCGCCCCTGAACCATACCCCACCGCGTTTGGCCAGCTCCGGCGGCTTGGGGACCTCCCGCAGCCCCAGCACACCCTCGTAGAAACGCCTCAGCTCAGGTTCGCTGCCCCTGGGCGCGGCGAGCTGGACGTGGTGCAGCGCTCTGATCATTTCTGCATCACCACGAAGATCCGCCGGAACGGGAAGGGGGTCCCATAGCTCCTGGCCGGGTACGCCTCGGCGAGCGACGCGGCGAGGTCCTGCTTGAACCGCCGCTGCTCGTCCGGGTCGAGCCGGTCGAAGACCGGGCGCAGGGCGGTGCCGGAGACCCAGTCGAGCACCGGGTTCTCGCCCTGGAGCACGTGCATGTAGGTCGTCTCCCACGCGTCCACCTGCGAACCGCCGTGGTTGAGCAGATCCAGATAGTCGATGGGGTCGTCGACCGGGTGCGCCCGGAGAACGCCGTCGAGCCTGTCGGACCAGGCACGGGAGGCGCACAGCTCGCGGATGGCCACGTGGCTGGGCGCGCTGAAGTTGCCCGGCACCTGGAACGCCAGCCAGCCCCCCGGAGCCAGATCCTCGACCCAGTGCTCCAGCACCTCGCGATGCTCCGGCACCCACTGCAGGACGGCGTTCGAGACGATCACGTCCATCGGCCGGTCGGGCCGCCACGTGGCCACGTCCGCCACCGCGAACCGCACCCTGGACTCCAGCCCGCGGGCCTTGGTGATCATCGCGGGCGAGGAGTCGTAGCCCTCCACGGTCGCGCGGGGCCAGCGATTGGCCAGCTCAACGGTGAGTTCGCCACTGCCGCAGCCCGCGTCCACGACATAATCGGGCTCGACCGCCCCCACCCTGGAGATCAGCTCGATGAACGGCCGCGACCGCTCGTCGGCGTAGACGGCGTACGTTACCGGGTCCCACATATCTCTTGACATGAAGATAATTGATATCGAGAGAGATATCTCGATGTCAAGACAGTACACTCTTGTGTCATGACGGAGGATGCTAGAGACGAGGTCGACCGCCTCGTCGCGGCTTGGCGCGCGGAGCGCCCCGACCTCGACGTCGAGCCGCTCCAGGTGCTCTCTAGGGTGTCACGATTGGCCAAGCATCTCGACCGGGCCAGGCGGGCGGCGTTCGCGGAGCACGACCTGGAGCCCTGGGAGTTCGACGTCCTGACGGCGCTGCGACGGGCCGGCAAGCCGTACGAACTCAGCCCCGGCGCCCTGCTGCGGGCCACGCTCGTCACGTCGGGGACGATGACCAACCGCATCGACCGGCTCGCCCAGGCCGGCCTGGTGCGCCGCCGGCCCGACCCGGAGGACCGGCGTGGCGTCCTGGTGTCCTTGACGGACCCGGGTCTCGCCCGCGTGGACGCTGCCTTTTCTGACTTGTTGCGGCGGGAACACGAACTCCTGTCCGGCCTCGGCCCCGACGATCAGCGCACCCTCTCCAGCCTCCTCCGCACCCTCCTCGCCCCCTTCGACTCCCCCCACTAGCCCGGGGGTGACGCCAAGCCTCACTCACCGAGCCGTCCAGCCACCCAAGCGGTCAGCCACATCACGCAGCAGACGCAAACCCCCCAATCGCCCAGGCGGCATCACCGAGGCGTCCGGCCAAGCCACCCCGCCGCACAAGCCCCGCAGCCTCGCCCACCTCGCGTCACGCCACCTCACGGGACGCGAAGCCTCAGCCACTCAAGCGACCGACCACCCCAAGCGATCGGCCGCCCCAAGCGGTCAGCCACCGCGCCCCAGGGACGCGGGGCCTCAGTCGCCCAAGCGGTCGGCCACCTCCAGCCACTCCGCTTCGATCGCGTCCTTCTGGGTGGTGATCTCGCGCAGCTGGGCGTCGAGGGAGCCCAGCTTCTCGTAGTCGCTGGCCGCATCGGCCATGGCCGCGTGGAGGCGGGACTCCTGGTCGCTCAGCTTGTCGAGCTGGCGTTCCAGGCGGTTGAGCTCCTTGCGCAGCTCGCGCTCCTCCTTGGCCGACAGCCCCGGCAGCCCGCCGTTCGCCTCGTCGGACGTGGACGTACCCGCGACGCCACCCGATGCGGCGGCGGCACTGGGCGTCTGCGCGACCGTGGAGTTGGCCGAGGTGCCGACACGGGCGGTCAGGGCCGTGCCGGCCGCGCGGCGTTCGAGGTATTCGTCCACCCCGCCGGGCAGCAGCGAGAGCTTGCCGTCGCCGAGCAGCGCCACGCAGCGATCGGTCACCCGCTCCAGGAAGTAGCGGTCATGGCTCACCAGGACCAGCGTGCCCGGCCAGGCGTCCAGCAGGTCCTCGAGCTCGTTGAGCGTCTCGATGTCGAGGTCGTTGGTGGGCTCGTCGAGCAGCAGGACGTTGGGGTCGTCCATGAGGAGCCTGAGCAGCTGCAGCCGCCGCCGCTCACCACCGGACAGGTCGCCGACGACCTTCCACTGCGCCTCGCCCCTGAAGCCCAGGCGTTCGAGCAGTTGAGAGGCCGTCCACTCCCGCTTGCCGACCTGGAGGTACTTGCGTACCTCCTCCACCGTCTCCAGCACCCGCCGCGTCGGATCGAGCTCGGCCAGCTCCTGGGACAGGTGCGCGAGGCGTACCGTCTTGCCCTTGATCACGCGCCCGGAGTCGGGCACCACCGTGCCGGCGAGCAGGCGCAGCACCGACGACTTGCCGGAGCCGTTCACCCCGATCAGCCCGATGCGGTCCCCCGGGCCGAACTGCCACGTGAGATCGTCGAGCACCAGCGGCCCGCTGCCCGGCCCGCCGGCGTGCAGGGTGACGTCCTCGAGGTCGTAAACGGTCTTGCCGAGGCGGGCCGCGGCGAACTTCATCAGCTCGACGGTCTCGCGCGGCGGCGGCTCGTTCGCGATCAGGGCCTGGGCGGCCTCGATGCGGAACTTCGGCTTGGACGTGCGGGCAGGCGGACCGCGGCGCAGCCAGGCGATCTCCTTGCGCATGAGGTTCTGGCGGCGCTCCTCGGCGGCCTGCGCGATCCGCGCCCGTTCGGCCTTCGCGAGCACGTAAGCGGCATAGCCGCCCTCGTACCGCTCGACCCGCCCGTCCACGACCTCCCACGTACGGCTCGACACGGCGTCGAGGAACCACCGGTCGTGCGTCACGGCCACCAGCGCGCTCTTCCTGGCCGCCAGATGCCCGGCCAGCCAGGCGATGGCCTCGATGTCCAGGTGGTTCGTGGGCTCGTCGAGCATGATCAGGTCATGGTCGTCGATGAGCAGCCGCGCCAGCGCCGTACGCCTGCGCTCCCCACCGGACAGATCTCCGACCCTGGCGTCGAGGTCGAGATCGCCGATCAGGTTGGTGAGGATCTCGCGTACGCCCTGATCCCCCGCCCACTCGTGCTCGGCCCGCTCGCCGAGGACGATCTCGCGTACGGCGGCGCCGGCGTCGAGGGTGTCCTGCTGCGACAGGAACCCCACGCGCAGGCCCCGGTTGTGCGTGACCCGCCCCTTGTCGGGCCGCACCGCTCCCGCGATCACGGACAGGAGGGTCGTCTTCCCGCCCCCGTTACGCCCGACAACACCGATGCGCTCGCCCGCCTCGACGCCCAGGGATACGTCGCTGAGGAGCGGCTTGGGCCCGTAAGCATGGGAAACCGACTCAAGATTGACCAGATTCATGACCTCCCCAGGGTATCGGCTCCCCGCCCACCCAACGCCCGGCGATTTGCGCGCCTCCGCCCCTCCTCGTGACGCCCAACGGCACACTTGCCCAACCACACGGACGCACGACCGGCTCACAAGCCATACGCCACACGGACGCACGACCGGCTCACAAGCCATACGCCACACGGACGCACGACCGGCTCACAAGCCATACGCCACACGGACGCACGACCGGCTCACGAGCCATACGCCACGTGGAAGGACTCTTGCTTGCGCATGAGGATCTGGGGCAAATGTCTACGAACTTGACTCTGCGTGGTGATGAGTTGGGCGTTCCCGAGGTCATCTTTCGAGAACCGCATGTCAGGGCGGCGGGCGTGGATAACATCGAGTGTCCTTGACCCCGGCAAGCGATGAGAGTGGCAGAAGATCGATGAGTTCGGTGACCGTACGTGTGCCTGCGAAGGTCAACGTACAGCTTTCTGTCGGCCCGCTCAGGGAAGATGGCTACCACGACCTGGTCAACGTCTTCCACGCGGTATCGATCTTCGATGAGGTGGTGGCCAAGGAGTCCGAGTCGATCACCGTGGCGGTGAACGGGAAATGGTCCGACCAGGTGCCGACCGACGAGAGCAACCTGGCGATGAGGGCCGCCCGGGCGCTTGCCAAGCATGCGGGTCGCACCTACGGCGCCGACCTGATCATCCAGAAGGACATCCCCGTGGCGGGCGGGATGGCGGGCGGCAGCGCCGACGCGGCCGGCGCGCTGGTGGCCTGCAACGAGCTGTGGGGTCTGGGGCTGCCGTTCGAAGACCTCATGGAGATCGCCGGAGACCTCGGCAGCGACGTCCCGTTCTCCCTGCTCGGGGGCACGGCGGTCGGCACCGGTCGCGGTGAGCAGCTGAGCGAGGTGCCGACCGGGGGCACGTTCCATTGGGTGTTCGCGCTGGCCGAAGGTGGGCTCTCCACGCCCAGCGTCTACGCCGAGTGCGACCGTCTCAGGGCGGCCGAAGGGGCCGAGGTGCCCTGGCCTCAGCTGAACGACTCCCTGATGGAGGCGCTGGGCACCGGCGACGCGTACTCCCTGGGCGCCCATCTGAGCAACGACCTCCAGTCGGCCGCGCTCAGCCTGAGGCCGGAACTCGCGCCGACGCTGGACGCCGGCCGCCAGCACGGGGCCCTGGGGGCGATCGTCTCGGGGTCGGGTCCGACGTGCGCCTTCCTGGCCATCGACGCCCTTCACGCCCGCGACCTCGCCCTCAGCCTGACCACTACCGGCGCCGCGCACACGGCCGTAGCCGCCCACGGCCCGGTCCAGGGTGCCACCCTGGTCTGATTCCTGTCCTCCCGCGTAGTGTCGGCGCCCACTGTCTCGTCCAGGACACCGCCCTGACCGGGGCCTATCACGGGATGGTGCTGCGGGCGCTCACCGGGGAAGGGCCCGAGGGGGCTGGTGGCGCGGGAGCCGGTGGCGCCTGGGCGGATCGTGCTTATGGGAGTGCGGGACCTCGATTCAGGTGAGGCCGCCTTTGTCGAGGAGCACGGGGTCCGGCATCTTCCGGTGGTGGACGGCGCGGGGCTGGTCGCGGCGATCGAGGGCTGTGGTGCTGGGACGCTCAGGGTGACGGCATTGAGGGGCGGGGAGCCTGTGGTCTACGTTCATTTGAAGCGCTCCCCACGACTAAGGTCAGGGGATTTCAGCCAGCTCGGGGCTCGCCGTAGCGTGGCCCTGAGCTGCTGTTGCTTGGCGGTTCGCCTTCCGGCCCACACGGTTGCGTGGTTTGCGCGCCCCAGCCCGCACACCCGGTCTGGGTCGTGCGTGCTCCGCCCTCCCGGCGGTGAGGATGTTCTTGGCGGCGTTCACGTCGGCGTGCTCGGTATGTCCGCACGAGGTACACCGGAAGACCGCTTGGCTCTGGCGGGACTTCCGATCCACCATCATGCACACGTTGCACGTCTGGCTGGTGTACGCCGGGTTCACGGTGATCACGCAGGTGCCCGTGTAACGGGCCTTGCTGCGGGTGGCCAACTCGATCCGGTGCCAGCCTTTGTCCAGGATGGACCGGTTCAGGCCGGACTTGCTCGCAGCCCCGTTGGCCAGGAACGCACCCTGCTGTCCGGGGTCCGGCTTGGGCGCCACGGCGGCGGTCATGTTCTTGGTCGCCAGGGCCTCGAACACGACCAGCTCGAAACTCGTGGCCAGGGTGTGGGCGGTCTTGGTGGCGAAGTCAGCGCGGCGACGCCGCACCTTCGCCAGCGCCTTGCCGAGCTTACCGGCGGCGTGCCTGCGCCGGGTAGAGCCCTTACGGGTGCGGGCCAGGCGACGCTGGAGCGTGGCGGCGTGTTCGACCTCCCGCTCGCGGGCGAACACCTGGTGGTGGAAGATGCCGTCCGAGCGGGTGACGACCTTGGCCACACCTCGGTCGATACCGACCGCGCTGCCCGCCTTGTCGTGCCGCTCCGGCGTTACCACGCCGTCTTCAACGAGGAAACTGACATACCAGTGCGTGCCGTCCCGGCTGACAGTGGCGTTCTTGACCCTGCCGCCGAGCGGGCGGGTGATGCGGAAGCGGACCCAGCCGAGCTTGGGAAGTTTCGCCCGTGCCCAGCGCCGGTTGAGCCGCTCGATGGCGATCTTGGCGCCCTCGGGGAACCGGAACGACGGCCGCGTCCTGGCCTTGGATCTCCAGCGGACCTTCCAGGTCCCGTGCCGACTACACGCCCGGTCCAGATCGAGGAGCGTCTGCTGAAGGCAGTGGCCGGGCACCTCTGTCAGCCACGGAAATTCCTGCTTGGCTTCGGCGAGCTGGCGGGCCTGCTCGTGGTAACCGATCCACGCGTCCCGACGGCGGTAGGCGCGGCGCTGCTCCAGGGCGGTGTTCCACACACTGCGGCAGACGCCGCCGATCCGCTCGGCGAACTCTGCCTGACCAGGGGCCAGGTCCAAGCGGTACTTACGTCCGGTCAGCATCCGCGATCACCGGTTCCCTGGTTCTCGACGTACCGCTTGACCACATCCAAAGGCGCCCGCCCACGGTGGCCACGAAGCAAGAGTTGATCCACAGCATCGGAAGTTTCAACATCAAGCTCGGGAACTCCTGACGCAGGACGCGGGAAGAGCGGCCTTTGGTGGCCTTGACCAGCTTGTGGATCTCGGACTGCGGGTCCGCCTCGACCAGCAGGTGAACGTGGTCGGGCATGACCTCCATCTCCATCAGACATGCCCCCCTTCTCCTCGATCACCTCGCTGATCAGCTCTTTCAGTCGTGCCTCGATCCGTCCGTCCGGCACCCGCCCGCGGTATTTGGGCACCACATCATGTGAAAGGCGCACTGGCGATGTTGCTGTTCGTGCGTAACTGTTGACGCAAGGTCACAGCCACCTGGATCAATATACGGAGTTGATCTATCTACCGCTCAAAGATTCGGACAGAAGGGCTTACCCCCATGGCTGAAGCCAGGGGTCCGCGCCCTAGATCTCCGATCGATCTCGATGCGCTAGATCCTCTGGTCTTCCGGAGTGTGGGTGTCCTACGCCGGGTGGGCTGCAGTTTGATCAGTTGCTCGCGCTCGTCGCCGCTGTTGCCGAGCGGTTCGAGGTGGCGGGGTTGGGGCTCACGGAGTACGAGCTGGCCAGGCAGGAAGATCAGGAGTTGCTCTCCGGGCTGGTCGGAGAGCTGGTGAAGGTCTGTGCTCAGCCTGGCCGTACGACGCCGCGGTAGACGGAACGGAAGTACGGCGAGGCCAGGAAGTTGGTCTTTCTGACCACGTCGCCGGTTCTGGGGGCGTGGATCATGAGGCCGTCCCGGAGGAACAGGGCCACGTGGGTCGGGTCGCCCGTGCCGCCGCCGAAGAAGAGCAGGTCGCCTGTACGTCTCGCACGGAACGGGATCCTGCGGCCCTGGCGGAACTGGGCGCCGGTGTAGTGGGCGAGGGTGATGCCGGCCTTCGACCAGGCGTAGAGGGTCAGGCCGCTGCAGTCGAAGCCTCTTGTGCCGGCGCCCCTTCCAATGCCGATGGTGGGGCCTTTCGCTGAGCCGCCGCCCCAGGAGAAGGAGACTCCCAATTGGTCCAGGGCGGCTGAGGCGGCGATCTGGCCTCTTGTGAGGGTGGTGATCCTGCGGCCGGGGGTGTGTAGGAGTGAGTCGAACCGATCGAGTCTGGTTGTGGGATTCGTGGTGCTCGCTGCTGAGGTGCGTTGAAGGGGCTCGGCTTCGGGGTTGATGGTCAGGGTTCTGGGTTGGGGTGGGGTCGCCATGGCATGGGCGGAGGTTGGGAGGGTGGTCAGGGTCTTGGGTTGGGGCCGGGTCGCCGTGGTTTGGGTGAAGGTTGGGAGGGTGGCCAGGGCCCTGCGTTGGGGCCGGGTCGCTGCGGCTTGGGCGGAGGTCGGGAGGGGGGTCAGGACTGTGATGAGCCCGCCGAAGAGGATGCCGCCGAGGGTGAGCCTGAGGAAGGTGGGGAGGGTGATCATGGTGGCCTCCTGACCGGGTGGTGGTTGTGGAGGCCAGGATTATTCGGTGGCGGGAGGTGGGGTTGGGCCGAACGCGGTTCTGTGGAAAGCGGGAGACTGGGTGGTTTGGGCTGTGGACAAGGACCGTTGAGCCGGCGCGGGGGCACGCCCGGAGGGGGCGGCGTCCGGCACGACCGGAAGCGGGCGACCGGGGTCCGGAAGGGCTGGTTGGGCGTCGGCCTGGAAGGGTGAGTTGGGGTATCGGCCGAGAGGTGGATCGGGGTGCCGGACGGAAGGCCGACGGAAGGGTGAGTTGGAGTGCCGGCCGGGAGGGAGCTGCTGGCCGGGGAGGGTTCGGACACGGGCCGGGAGGGCTGCTTGGGGCCGACCAGGAGGGGGCACCGGCCAGGGTGGGTCCGCGCCGACGGGGAGAGTGGGCGCAGGACGGAAGCGTGGGTTAGGGCGCCGGACGGAAGCGTGGGTTAGGGCGCCAGTAGGGAAGGGGCGGGGCGGAGCACCCCCGGAGGGCTGGTTGGGTGCCGACCGGGAGGGTGGGGCAGGGCACTTAGCCGGAACGGTTAGTTGGGGTGCCGGTTCGGGGGGTGGGCTGGGTGGGGGCTCGGATGGACGGCTCGGGGTGGACAGCTCGGGGTGGACGGCTCGGGGTGGGGTCAGGGCTTTTGTTCGGCTATGCGGGCGAAGGATGTGATGTCCAGTTGCTCGCCGCGGGCCGAGGGGTCCACGCCGGCCGCCCTCAGTGCCTCCTCCGCCTGGGCCGCGCTGCCCGCCCAACCCGCCAGGGCCGCGCGTAGGGTCTTTCTGCGCTGGGCGAAGGCGGCGTCCACCACCGCGAAGACCTCCTCGCGTGACGCGCTCGTCGTGGGGGGCTCGCGGCGGACCAAGGACACGAGGCCGGAATCGACGTTGGGGACGGGCCAGAAGACGGTACGGCCGACCGGGCCGGCGCGGCGTACGTCCGCGTACCAGGCGGCCTTGACCGACGGCACCCCGTACACCTTCGAGCCGGGGCCGGCGGCGAGGCGGTCGGCGACCTCCGATTGGACCATGACCAGGCCCTTGCGCAGGGACGGCAGGACCTCGAGAAGGTGGAGCACCACCGGGACGGCCACGTTGTAGGGGAGGTTGGCGACGAGGGCGGTGGGGGTGAATCCGGACAGATCGTCCGGGGTGATCTTCATGGCGTCCGCGTGCACGACCGTGAGCTTGTCGAGCCCGCCGCGGTCTGCCACCGTGAGGGGGAGCTGGCCCGCCAGCACCGGGTCGATCTCGACCGCCACCACGTGCGCGGCGGAGGGCAGGAGGGCGAGGGTGAGCGAGCCGAGGCCCGGCCCCACCTCGATGACCACGTCGTTCTCCGAAAGATCGGCCACGCGGACGATGCGCCGGACGGTCCCTGCGTCGATCACGAAGTTCTGGCCTAGCTTCTTTGTCGGACGAAGATCTAGCTTGTCCGCCAAAATACGTATTTCTGCAGGGCCCAACAGCCTCATCATCCAACCAGTCTCTCGCATCGAAGAACCATCGATGGCGCTTGGGGAGACCAAAGGAGAGGATGGCGTGGAACAGGAAGGGACGTCCCTCATGGAGCCAACGGGCGCCGCGCCGCTCCGCCCGACGGACTTGCGGGAAATCGGACCGTACCGGCTGCTGGGCCGGCTCGGCGAGGGCGGGATGGGGACCGTGTTCCTCGCGCGGGCACCGACGGGTCGATTCGTCGCGCTCAAGGTCGTCAAGGCGGAGTTCGCCAACCAGGAGGGGTTCGCGGCCAGGTTCCATGCGGAGGTCGAGAACGCTCGCCGGGTGGCGTCGTTCTGCACTGCCCAGGTGCTGGACAACGGCAACACCGGGGACGGACGTCCGTACATGGTGACCGAGTACATCGCGGGCACCCCGCTCTCGGATCAGATCGCGAAATACGGCGCTCTGGAACCCGGGCCGCTGCACGGCGTCGCGCTGGGGGTCGCGGCGGCGCTGGCGGCGATCCACGTGGCCGGGCTCGTGCACAGAGACCTGAAACCGGCGAACGTGATCCTGTCGTTGTCGGGGCCCAGGGTGATCGACTTCGGCATCGCCAGGGCGCTCGACCGGGAGACCGGGTTCACGCTCTCCGGCGAACTGCTGGGCAGCCCCGGATGGTGGGCCCCTGAGCAGGTGCGGGGCGAGGTGGTCAGCCCGGCGGCCGACATCTTCGCCTGGGGCTGCCTGGTGGCGTACGCGGGCAACGGGCGGCACCCGTTCGGCCGCGGCGACCCCATCACGCTGGCCACGCGCGTGCTGAACGCCCCGCCCGACCTGGGCGTGCTGCCCGCGCCGCTCAACGAGTTAGTACGGCGGGCCACCTCCATGGACCCCACCGCCCGCCCGTCGGCGCAGGATCTCCTGATCGCCCTGGTGGGAGGCAGTACGCCGGCGCGCCCCGCCGATCCGCCCACCTTGGTCGCGACCGAGATGCTCAACGAATGGCAGCCGCCGCAGAATGTCGTGGATGAGCCGGATATCACGGCTACTTTTACGACACCGCCGCCGAGCGATGCCACCGGTAGAAGCTCCAGTGTCCCGGCCAACCCGAGTATCCCTGGCGTCTCCAGTGTCTCGGAGGCTCCCAGCGTGACGGGGCCTCCCGGTGTGCCGGGCGGTGCTGCCGGTGCTCCCAGCGTGCCGGGATCGTTCGGGAACGCGGGCGCGCCCCCTCAACCGTCCGTCGAGGAGCTGGCGCGCAGGGAGGAAGAAGCCGCCAAGGAAGAGTTCGCGCGCTGGGAGGCGCAGGCGCGGCAGCGGGAGCAGGCTCAGGCCGAAGCCCTGGCCAAGAAGAAGGAGGAGCAGGCGCGCTCGGGCGGGCCGGACCCCCTGGTGCAGCTCCGCCAAGGCAGCCTGCCCGGCACCGACACCCGGCCGCCCGGGACCCTGGCCGGCGTCGACGAACCCGACACTCTCGGCGGCTCCCGGACGAAGGGTACCCGGTGGCTCATCGCCGCCGCGGCCGCCGTGCTGGCCATCGTCGTGACGGTGGCCGTACTGATCGTCAACTCCGCCCGCAACACGGTCACCACCGCCACCCCCGGCACCCCGTCCCAGACGGCCGGCACCGCCGGCCCGAACGACGTGGGCCGCCGCTTCGCGCTGGGCGCCAACTTCGACGACCCCGTCGCGATCGTCGCGTCGGCGCCGGAGTGCGGGCTGAAGGAGTACGAGGGCAAGACCGCGACCCAGGGCCAGCTCTGCGTGATCCGCTGGACGATGCTCAACCCCGGCGGTGAGCGCAGGCAGCTGATCCAGCCCGTCGTCACCATGGTCGACGACCGGGGCGGCGAACACGACCCGGCCGCCCTCACCCTGCCCCCGGCCATCCTGCCGGGCGCGCGGGTGGACAGCGCGTTCGTGTTCGACCTGGCCATGTACCGCAAACCCGTGAAGCTGACGGCGACCATGCTCGAGAACGGCAAGCAGATCGAGGTCGCGCTGTGATGATCCGATCCGCGCTCATCGCGCTCATGCTCGCGGCGGGGACACCGCTCATGCACTCCGGCGCGGCGGCCTGCGCCGGAGCCGCCGACTTCGACGGTGACGGCGTGGACGACGTCGCCGTGGGCGACCCGTTCGCGGACGACCAGAAGGGCTCGGTGAGCGTGCTGTCGGGCGACAAGGTCGTCCCCGTCACCGTCCCGGACCTGGCCAGGGGCGACGCCTTCGGCTGGTCCGTACGGCTGGCCAAGGTCGACGCCGACGCCTGCGCCGACCTGGTGATCGGCGCGCCGTACGCGGACGTGGACGGCACCGAGGACGCCGGCGCCGCGTACGTCGTCTACGGCGGCGGCGCCACGCCTCCCCAGCGGCTGACCGCGGCCCAGCCCCAGCGGTTCGCGCACTTCGGCTGGTCGCTGGCCGCGCGCGGCGACCTGCTGGCGATCAGCGCGCCGTACGAGGACGAGGGACGGCTCCCGGACGCGGGCGCGATCTACGTGCGCAAGGGCGCCGGCCAGCTGCGCAGGATCAGCCAGGAGTCCGACGACGTGCGGGGCAACAGCGAGGTCGGCGACCAGTTCGGCTGGTCGATGGCGTTCGGGCCGAAGAACGAGCTGGTCGTCGGCGTCCCGTACGAGAACGACGACGGCGCCGGCCGCCAGGTGGAGACCGGCAAGATCGACTCGGGGTCGGTGGTCTTCATCGACGACGTGCTGGCACCCAAGATCACGTCGTTCAAGCTGGACTCGCCGACGGACGTCTCCGGCGACAGGTTCGGCTACTCGGTGGCGTACGGCGAGGGCGCCGGGTACGCGGTGAGCTCCCCCGGCCCCGGTTACGTGCAGCTGCTCGACCCCGGCAGGAAACCGACGCGGAGGGTGACGCAGGGGGGCAAGCAGGCGTTCGGGTTCTCGATGGCGGCGTCGGCGGACGGCAGGCTGGCCATCGGCGCCCCGTACGGGGGCGGTGTCCGGGTGGTCTCCTGGAAGAACGCGGCCGAGGACCGGCGGCTGGCGACCACCGACGGGCTGTTCGGATGGTCGGTGGCGTTCAGCGGCAACAAGCTGTACGTGGGACAGCCGGACGCGCGGCCGTCCGGGAAGGTGGGGGTGGCCGGGCGGAACGCCGAGACGCTCCAGCCGATCCAGCCGCCCGAGGGCGCGGACTTCGGGGTGTCCCTATCGGGATGACCCCACCGGGTCGAAGAGGCGGTCGGCGCAGTTCGGCCACTGGGTCTGCCAGCGGCTGCCCATCTGCTGGTAGAGGACCTGCGCCCGGTACGTCTGCTCCTCCGCCGGCCACGTGCTGGGTATCCCCATCCCGCCCACGGCCTGCCACACGGGCAGGCTGAACTGGTACATCCCGTAGTACGGCCCGTCCGGGTTGTATGCCTGCGGGTCGCCCAGGGCGGCGCATTCGGCCAGGGCCTGCCAGTTGAGCCGTAGCACCTCCGGGCGGATCGGTATGGTGCGGGGTGGTGTGACCGTGATGACCGTCCCGTCCTTGGGGAAGCTGCCGAGCGGCGGGTTCACCACGTAGCCGCGGCGCAGCGGGATGCGCTTCTGCCTGAGCACCTCGCGTACCGTCCTGGCGGTGGTGCGGGAGGTGATCCGGTTCGTGCCCGCGACCACGTACACCTTGCGCCTGGTGTAGACGGTCAGCTCCATCCCCGACAGCGGCACCGCGTCGTCCGGCGGCGCGGAGAGCTTGCCGGCGGCCGGGGTGAGGTCGAGTTCGGCGAGGGCGTCGCCGACGTTCGTGGCGGTGACCAGGTGCCTGCTGGTGCGGCCGTCCAGGGTCAGGGTGATCGGGCGGGCGTGGCGTACCTCGATGGTGGATCCGTCGGTGACGTCCTCGTGGGCGGGAGGGCGTACGAGGTCGCCGTACCCCACCGAGACCCCGGCCTCGGCGAGCACGTCGTGCACGGTCCCCGCGAACGCGCGGACCTGCGACTGCCTGCCGTCGACGATCAAGACGACCTCTTTGACCAGGGACGACACCGCCACGAGCGCCCCCAGCGCCACCATGCCCGCCAGGCACACGACCGGCGTCCACGGTGAACGCCACGGGATCGGGGGACGAGGCGCGCGCCTCTTACCTCGCACGAACCACCTCCGGTAACGGTCAGTGACCGCCCGAACGTTAGCGTCGCGCCCGTCCCCGCAGCCGCGGGTTCATCAAAAGATGGTCACCACTCGCCGAAGACCATGACTCCGTTGGCACTGATCGCCTCGCACAACTGATCCGGATGGACCCCTTTGACCTCCGCCAGGCAGCGCAAAGTGAGTGGTATGAGGTAGGGGGCGTTGGGCTTGCCGCGGTGCGGGACCGGCGGCAGGTAGGGGGCGTCGGTTTCGACGAGCATGAGCTCCTGCGGTGCGGTCTGGGCGGCCTCGCGGAGGTAGGCGGCGTTCTTGTACGTCACAGGCCCGGAAAAAGACATGAAATATCCGGCTTCGACACACTTTTTAGCCATTTCGGCGTCGCCCGAGAAGCTGTGGAAGACGACCTTGTCCGGCGCGCCCTCCTCGGCCAGCACCCTCAGCACGTCTTCATGCGCGTCGCGGTCGTGGATGACCAGGGCCTTGCCGGTGCGCTTGGCGATCTCGATGTGCGCGCGGAAGCTCGCGTGCTGATCTTCCTTGCTCGCCCAGTCCCGGAAGTAGTCGAGCCCGGTCTCCCCCACCGCCCGCACCTCCGGCCGCCGCGCGAGGCTCTCGATCTCGGCCAGGACCTCCGCGGTGGCCTCGTGGGCCTCGTTGGGGTGGATGGCCACCCCGGCGTACACGCCCTCCTGCTCGGCCGCCACCTCGGCGTTCCACCTGGAGGACCTCAGGTCGTAGCCGATGGTGACCAGCCGCGTCACGCCGACCGCCCTGGAGTCCTCCAGGATGCTCCGAACGCTGGCCTCCGACGCCTGCGCGGCCTGCGCCACCGGATCGCCGGACGACGCCTGCCTGTTGCCGACCATGATGTCAAGATGGCAGTGGCTGTCGAACACCGGTGCGGAAAGCGGCTCGGGAGCGGCGGGAAGCTTGGTCACGAGTTCTAAAGTAGCGTCCATGCGGTTCGGCATCCTCGGCAGCACCACGGCCTGGCGCGCGGACGGGGGCGAGGTGCCGCTCGGCGGTCCCGCACGGCGGGCGCTGCTGGCGCTGCTGCTGCTCCGCCCCGGTGAGGTGGTCAGCCGGGATCGGCTCGTCGACGTCCTCTACGGGGATCGGGGCCGCGGTGACGCGGTGCACGCGCTGCACTCGCAGGTGTCCCGGCTGCGGCGGGACGGGGTCGCGATCGAGCTGACCGAGCTCGGCTACCGGCTGCTCGCCGCGCCCGACGACATCGACGCCCACCGTTTCCTGCGCCTCGCCGACGAGGGCCGGGACGCCTTCGAGGGCGGCGGGGACCCCGTCCGGGCCGCCGGGCTGCTGCGGGAGGCTCTGGCGCTGTGGCGGGGGGCGGCGGTCGCGGACCTGGACCCCGAGCACGGGGCCTTCCTGGAGGAGCGGCGGCTGGCCGCGCTCGAAGACCGGATCGAGGCCGACCTGCGGCGCGGCGCCCACCGGGAGGTCGTGGCGGAGCTGCGCGAGCTGATCGAGCGGCACCCGCTGCGGGAACGGCTGCGCGGCCAGCTCATGCGTGCCCTCCAGGCGGACGGGCGGCCCGCCGAGGCGCTGGTGGTGTTCGAGGACGGCCGGCGGCTGCTGGCGGACGAGCTGGGCGCGGATCCGTCGTCCGAGCTGGCCGACCTGCACGGCCGCCTGCTGCGCGGGGATGCCGATCCTGGCGCGCCGGTGCGGCGGGCGTTGCCCGCCAGGCTGACGAGCTTCGTCGGACGGGACGCCGACGTGGCGGCGGTGTCCGCGCTGCTCGGCTCCGCACGCCTGGTGACGCTGCTGGGGCCGGGCGGCGCGGGCAAGACCCGGCTGGCGGTCGAGGTCGCCCGGTCGATCGGCGAGCCACCCCAGGGCGGCAACCGGGAGCCGGCCGAGGTGGTGCTGGTCGAGCTGGCCTCAGTGCGTGCCGTCGCGTCGGGGACGAGCACGGCGGGTCCCGGTGCGGCGGGTCCCGGTGCGGCGGGGGCGGGCTCGGCGGGGGTCGGGGGCGGGGTGGAGCTGGCGCAGGTGGTGCTCGGTGTGCTCGGTGTGCGGGAGAGCGGCCTGCTGGGCGGTCGTGCCCTCGGCCCGGCGGAGCGGGCCGCGCCGGTGGACCGGCTGGTCGCGGCGCTGGCCGGGCGCCCGCTGCTGCTGGTCCTCGACAACTGCGAGCACGTCGTCCACGAAGCCGCCCAGCTCGCCGAACGCCTGCTCTCCGCCTGCCCCGCCCTCCGCGTCCTGGCCACCAGCCGCGAGCCGCTGGCCGTCACGGCCGAGCACCTCTGGCCGGTGCACCCGCTCGCCCCCGCCGACGCCGTCCGGCTCTTCACCGACCGGGCCGCCGCCGCGTGCCCGGGCTTCACTCCGGACGAATCGGTCGAGCGGATCTGCGCGGCGCTCGACGGGCTCCCGCTGGCCATCGAGCTGGCCGCCGCCCGCATGCGTACGCACGAGGCCCACGAGCTGGCCGTACGGCTGGCGGACCAGGACCGCTTCAGCCTGCTCTCACGCGGCAGCCGTACGGCCGACCCCCGGCACCGGACCCTGCGCGCGGTCGTCGCCTGGAGCTGGGAGCTGCTCACCGACCGGGAGAAGGCCATGGCCAGGCGCCTGACCGTCTTCTCCGGCGGTGCCACGGCCCGGGCCGCCGCCGAGGTGTGCGGGCTGCCGGACGCCGAGGACCTGCTGGACTCCCTGGCCGACAAATCGCTCCTCCAGGCGGGCGGCGGCCGCTATCGCATGCTGGAGACCATCCGCGCGTTCTGCGCCGAGCAGCTGGCCGGCGAGGCGCACACCGTACGGAGGGCCCACGCCGCTTACTTCCTCGACCTGGCCGAACGGTCGGACCCGCATCTGCGCGGCGCCGGGCAGCTCCACCACCTCGACCTGCTCGCCGCCGAGCACGACAACCTGCAGGCGGCGCTGCGCTGGGCGGTGGAGTCCGGGGAGGTGGCGCTCGGCATGCGGCTGCTGGCGGCCCAGTCGTCGTACCTGTGGATGCGCGGCATGCGCGCCGCCGCGACCGCCCCGGCGGTGGCGCTGCTGGAGGCGGCGGGTCCCGCGCCGGATCCGGAGCTGGGCGAGGCGTACGTGCTGTGCCTGCTGTCCGCGCTGGCCGGGAGCACCGGCAGGGACGCCTGGGAGAGCCACAAGAGCTGGGCCGAGACGATGGTCACCGCGGGTTCCGGTGCGCGGCGCTACCCGCTCGTCACGTTCCTGTGGCCGATGATCACGGCGGGTTCGATCGATCCGACGGTGGCGCTCACGGTGCTGCGGCGGGCCGCGCGGGACGGGGACCCGTGGGAGCAGGCGATAGCCCGGTTCATCTGGGCCTATCCGCAGATGACCGCCGGGGAGTTCGCCTCGGCGGAGGCCGATCTGACGGCGGCGCTCGGCCAGTTCAGGGTGCTCGGCGACCGCTGGGGCATGGCGCTGGCCCTGGACGGGCTGTCGTGGCTGGCCGGCACCTGCGGCGACGACGCCACGGCCGTGGCGCGCGTGGAGGAGGCGATCGTGCTGGCCGAGCAGCTCGGGGCCGAGGAGGACCTGCCCGACCTGTTGTGCAACCGGGGCGATCACCGTATCGGGACCGACCCGGCCGGGGCGCGGGCCGACTACGAGCGGGCCGCCGAGCTGGCGGGGCGGGCGGGCCTGCCGACGTACCTGGCCGCCGCCCTGCGCGGGCTCGGTGACGTGGCCTTCGCGGAAGGCGATCCGGCCCGGGCCCGGGAGCTGTACGAGCGGGCGCTGCGGCAGTCGGACCCCGCATGGGTCAAGTCGGCGGGGAACCAGGCCCGGCTCCACGTCGGTCTGGGCCGGGTGGCCGAGGCCGAAGGGGATCGGAAGGCGGCCAGAGAGTCCTACGAGCGGGCGGTGGCGGGCGCGGTCGAGTCGGGCGCGCTGCCCGAGACCGCCCGGGCGTTCGAGGCGCTGGCCGCGCTGGCGTTCGATGACGACGGCGCCGAGCGGGCGGCCACGCTGCTGGGGGCCGCCGTCGTCATGCGGGGGATCGAGCTGCCCCGGGAGCCCGAGGTCGCGGGGCGGGTGCGGGCGGCGCTGGGCGAGCCGGCCTACACGCGGGCGCGGCGGGCGGGGACGCGGCTCTCGCACCGGGAGGCGCTGGCGCTCGCCGGGGTGCCCGACGAGGTCGTCGACCGCTCACCGCTGAGCGCCATCGCCGCCGTCACCGATCAGCAGGGCCCCTGGTGAGAGCCCAGTGAGGGCGCGGTGAGGGTGCGGTGAGGCCGGGGCGGCAGGGTCGCGGGCATGGACATCCTGATCTCCGGCGCGAGCGTCGCCGGCCCCGCGCTCGCCCTCTGGCTCACCCGGTACGGCCACCGCGCCACCGTCGTCGAACGTGCCCCCGCCCTCCGTGACGGCGGCTACGCCGTGGACTTCCGCGGCGAGGCGCACCTGACCGTTCTGCGCAGGATGGGCATCCTGGACGCCGTCGAACGCCACCAGACCCACATGGGCGCCATGTGGAACGTCAACGAGGCCGGGAAGAAGATCGTGGCCATGCCCGCCGACCTGTTCGCGGGCGACGTCGAGATCCTCCGCGGCGACCTGGCCCGCATCCTGTACGACGCCACCGAGCCCACCACCGAGTACGTCTTCGGCGACTCCATCACGGCCGTCGACCAGGACGCGGACGGGGTGACGGTCTCCTTCGAGCGGAGCCCGGCCAGGCGCTTCGACCTCGTGGTGGGCGCGGACGGCCTGCACTCCAACGTGCGCTCCCTGGCCTTCGGTCCCGAGGAGGACTACCTGTCCTACCTGGGCCTCTACGCGGCGGTGTTCCCGATCGACAACTACCTGGGGCTCGACCACACCGGCCTCACCTACAACCCGCCGGGCAAGATGGTCGCGATCCACAGCGCCCGGGGGAACACCGAGGCCAGGGCGGTGTTCTGGTTCGGCTCGCCGCCGCTCGACCACGACCGGCACGACGTCGACCGCCAGCGGGAGCTCCTGGAGCGGGCGTACGAGGGCGTCGGCTGGGAGGTCCCGGAGCTGATGCGCAGGATGCGGCTGACCGACGACCTCTACTTCGACTCGATCAGCCAGATCCGCCTGGACTCCTGGTCACGCGGCCGGGTGGTGCTGCTCGGCGACGCCGCGTGCTGCGCCTCCCCGCTGTCCGGCATGGGCACCGGGCTGGCGGTGGTGAGCGCGTACGTGCTGGCGGGCGAGCTGGCGAGCGAACTGGCTGGGGCAGGCGGGGACCACCGGGCCGCCTTCGCCCGCTACGAGCGGGAGGTGCGGGCCTACGCCGAGGGCTGCCAGCGGTCGGCCGTGGGCGTCAGCAGGTTCATGGTGCCGGAGAACAGGTTCATGGCCTGGTTCATGAACCAGAACTACCGGCTCCTGCCGTATCTGCCGTGGAAGGGGCTGATGGCGAAGTCGGTCAGGAAGACCGCCAGCGCCATCAGCCTCAAGGACTATGGAGCCTACGAGGTCACTCGCCCAGCCGGGCCAGCTCCTCGTCCACGACCTTCGGGTCGAGCTTCTTGAACAGCGGCACGGGCGGCGCGAGCGGCGTGCCCGGCTTGATCGGCCGGTGCTCCCACCGGGCCGCTCCGTCGTACTCGCCGGTGATCACCGGGTAGGGGGTGCCGCCGTCCTCGTCGACCTCGCGGATCTCCGGCATGCCGGACCACACGCCCTCGCCGCCGAGCATGCTGAAGACCTTGTTGGACGAGCTGGGCAGGAACGGCGTGAGCATCGTCTTGGCGTCGTCGACGACCTGGAGCGCGACGTGCAGGATCGACTTCTGCCGCTCCGGGTCCTCCTTGAGCTTCCACGGCTCCTGCTCGGCCAGGTATTTGTTGGCCTCGCGGACCACGTCGAACGCCTCGTTGATCGCGTTCTTGAAGCGCGACCTGCTCAGCTCCTCGCCCACCGGCGCGAACGCCTTGCGCGAGCGCTCCAGCAGGGCCCGGTCGGCGTCGGTGAGGTCGCCCGGCTCGGGCACGGCCCCGAAGTTCTTCGCCGCCATCGAGATCGACCGGTTGACGAGGTTTCCCCAGGCCGCGACCAGCTCGCCGTTGTTGCGGTTGACGAACTCCTGCCAGGTGAAATCGGTGTCCTGGTTTTCCGGTCCGGCCACCGCGATGTAGTAGCGCAGGGCGTCGGCGTCGTAACGCGCCAGGAAATCTCTTACGTAAATTACTACTTGCCTGGAGGAGGAGAACTTCTTGCCCTCCATGGTCAGGAACTCGCTGGAGACCACCTCGGACGGCACTTCGAGCGCGCCGAGCGAGCCCGCGGTGCCGGCGCGGTCGCCGCGCCCGCTGTAGCCGAACAGCATCGCCGGCCAGATCTCGGCGTGGAAGACGATGTTGTCCTTGCCCATGAAGTAGTAGCCGCGGGCGTCGGGGTTCTGCCACCACTCGCGCCACGCGTCGGGGTCGCCGGAGCGCCTGGCCCACTCGATGGACGCCGACAGGTAGCCGATCACCGCGTCGAACCACACATAGAGCCGCTTGTTGGGCTGGTCGCGCCAGCCGTCGAGCGGGATCGGCACGCCCCAGTCGAGGTCGCGGCTGATCGCCCGCGGCTGCAGGTCGCCGAGCAGGTTGAGCGCGAACTTCAGCACGTTGGGCCGCCACTCGCCCTGCTTGGACTGCAGGTAGGAGCCGAGGACCTCGGTGAAGGCGGGCAGGTCGAGCATGAAGTGCTCGGTCTCGACGAACGTGGGCGTCTCGCCGTTGATGCGGCTCTTGGGGTTGATCAGCTGGATCGGGTCGAGCTGGTTGCCGCAGTTGTCGCACTGGTCGCCGCGCGCGCCGTCGTAGCCGCAGATGGGGCAGGTGCCCTCGATGTAGCGGTCGGGCAGCGTGCGGCCGGTCGAGGGGGAGATCGCCCCCATCGTGGTCTTGGGGAAGATATAGCCGTTGTCGTAGAGGCCCTTGAAGATCTCTTGTGTGACGGCGTAGTGGTTTTTCGTCGTGGTCCTGGTGAACAGGTCGTAGGAGAGCCCGAGGCCGGTGAGGTCCTCGGCGATGACGCGGTTGTAGCGGTCGGCCAGCTCCCTGGCGGTCACGCCTTCCTTGTCGGCCTGCACCTGGATGGGCGTGCCGTGCTCGTCGGTGCCTGACACCATCAGCACCTTGTTGCCCGCCATCCGCTGGTAGCGGCTGAAGACGTCGGACGGCACGCCGAACCCGGAGACGTGCCCGATGTGGCGGGGGCCGTTCGCGTACGGCCACGCTACGGCGGTCAAGATGTGCTGGGACATAGTCCTTAGCCTACGGGGCTCCCTGTCCGTCTCGGACCGAATCCCCCGTGTCGGCGGGGCCCGTCCGGACCCCGCCGCCGGGAACGGCTATCGCTTGGACTCCTCCAGGGAAACCGCCTCCGCGGCCTCCTCGGCGGCCTTGGCGGCCACGTCGATGGAGCTCTCGCGCGTGCGGCGGATGCCGAGGATGCTGACGAACAGCGCCGCGAAGATCGTCTGGAAGCTCATGATCAGGGCGGTCGCGGAGGGCACGACGATGCGCAGGGACTCGCGCGGGTCGAGCTCGCCGAAGCTGCGCACCTGCCAGTGGACCAGCGACATCACCAGGCCGACCAGACCGGCCAGCGCGAGCAGGCCGCCGACCACGAGCCCCTTCTCCAGGCTCACGATGTCGATCAGCCGCCGGATGCGCGGCGACTCGGGCAGGAAGCCCTCCTCGGCCGCGTAGACCTTGGTGAACACGGCGAACAGGGCCGCCTGGAAGCCGATCACGACCAGGGCGGACGACCCGACGAGGGTGTCGACGTCGAAGGCCAGCTCCCCGATCTCCACCGGGCCGAACGTCAGCGCCGTCCCGGCGACGAGGCCGATGATCATCATCAGCACGCCGGGGTAGAAGAACAGCCACTTGGGGCTGTAGAGCAGCAGGAAGCGCAGGTGGCGCCAGCCGTCGCGCCAGGAGCGCAGGTGCGGCGGGCGGGAGCGGCCGTCGGGCGAGAGCGTGGTGGGCACCTCGCGCACGTCGAGGCCCGACAGCGTGGAGCGGACCACCATCTCGGAGGCGAACTCCATGCCGCCCGTCTGCAGCTGCAACTTGAGGATCGAGTCGCGCCGGAACCCGCGCAGCCCGCAGTGGAAGTCACCGATGGCCGAGGGGAAGAACAGCCGGCCGATGAACGACAGCACCGGGTTGCCGAGGTAGCGGTGGAGCGGGGGCATGGCGCCCGGGGCGATGCCGCCCTTGAAGCGGTTTCCCATCACCAGGTCGGCGCCGTCACGCAGCTGCTCCACGAACGGCAGCAGCGCGGTGAAGTCATAGGAGTCGTCGGCGTCGCCCATGATGACGTATTTGCCGCGAGCTGCCCTGATCCCGCCCATGAGGGCGTTGCCATAGCCCTTCTCGTCGACGTGGACCACGCGGGCTCCGGCGTCGCGGGCGAGCTGTTGCGAGCCGTCCGTGCTGCCGTTGTCGGCGATCAGGACCTCGCCCTCGATGCCGTGCTCCTCCATGCACGCCAGCGCCTTGCGTACACAGACTTCCACGGTCTCCGCCTCATTGAGGCAGGGCATGACCACCGTCAGTTCCACGTGTCTACCCTTCAGTTAAGACTCTTCCAGTGAACCATCATGCCCTGTGCCCAACCGTGCTCGGGTCAAGACCCAAAAACGACTGGCATTCTTTACAGCATGGTGAGCGTCGCGGAGATTACCCCTGTGGACCACTCCGCTCCTGGCCGGGCAGCGCGTTGGCTGTCATTCTTGCGCCGGCATCGAGTGTTCGCCGCGGTTTTCGGCGTAGGCGCCGTGCTGCGGCTCATCACCATGCTCGGCTACGGCCCGGCCATGTGGTTCAACGACTCCTACGAGTACGTCTCGGTGGCGCTGCACCCGCGGCCGCACCCGATCAGGCCCGACGGCTACAGCTTCTGGCTGATGATGCTCAAGCCGTTCCACAGCTTCGCACTGGTGATCTTCACCCAGCACCTGATGGGCCTGGCCACGGCCTGCCTGATCTACGCGTTGCTGCGGATCAAGTTCCGGCTGCCGAAGTGGGGCGCCACGCTGGCGGCGGCGCCGGTGCTGCTGGACGCGTACCAGATCCAGCTCGAGCAGCTGGTGATGTCCGACAGCATGTTCACGCTGCTCGTGGTGGGCGTCATCACGCTGGTGCTGTGGAAGCGGCGGCTGTCGTGGCGGGCGGGCGCGGTCGTCGGCCTGCTGCTGGCGGTGACGTGGCTGACCCGCTCGATCGGCCTGCCGATCCTGGCGCTGGTGGTGCTCTACCTGCTGGTCAAGCGGACCGGCTGGCGCCCGGTCGTCGCCGTCATCACGGCCTGCGCGGTGCCGGTGATGGCGTACATGGGCTGGTTCGCCTCCGCGTACGGCAAGTTCGCGATGACCAACAGCGACGGTCTCATCCTCTACATGCGCACGGCCATCTTCGCCGACTGCAACAAGATGAAGATCGACAAGTACAAGGAGGTCCAGCTCCTCCTGCTGTGCATCAACGACCCGGTCAGCCAGCGCAAGGACTACGCGCAGTGGTACCTGTGGGGCCAGGGCAACGGCGACGGCACGGGCACCGGCGAGGTGCTGCACCGGTGGGGCATCAACAAGAAGTGGAGCGAGATCACCAACGACGCGGCCAGCGCGTTCGCCACGCGGGCGATCCTGTCGCAGCCCGGCGACTACCTCAAGGTGGTCACGCGTGACTTCTTCCGCTCCTTCCACTGGAGCCGGCCGATGTTCCCCGACCCGTCCACGTACGGCATGTACGAGTTCAAGCCGTACGTCGAGCCGGACGAGAGCGGCCAGCCCAAGCGGCTGCCGAGGTGGTCGTCGTACGCGGGCGGCCGCACCGACACCGACGCGTTCAGCTACGAGCAGGGCCCGCCGGAGACCCGCATCGTGCACCCGTGGGCCGACATCATGAGCGGCTACCAGAAGGTGTTCTACCTGCGCGGCATCATGCTCGGCGGCATCCTGCTGATCGGCCTGTACGGCGTCGCGGTCAGGTGGCGCAAGTTCGGCGGCCCGGTGGTGCTGCCGTGGCTCGGCGCGGTGGGGCTGCTGCTGGCCCCGGCGGCGACGGCGGAGTTCGACTACCGGTACGTGCTCCCGGCCGTCCCGCTGGCCTGCGTCGCCGCGGCGATCACGCTGCGCCGCGGCGTCACTTGGGCGCGGCGGTCACCCAAGAACGCATCAGCATCCGAGCCCACCAGTCTGCGTGTGTGATCGTCTCGGCGGTCAGCACCGGATAGAGCCACCAGAAGTTGATCAGCACGACGAGCGCGAACGCCCCCACCACCGCGGCCCCGGCCGCCCGTCGCGGCGACGGGGCGTCCTGCCTGCCCAGCGCCAGCCCCGCCACCAGCACGAGCGCCAGCACCATGAACGGCACGACGGGGATCATGTAGAACAGGTACATCGTCCGGTTGTCGGCGAGGGCGTAGTAGAACCACGGCAGCCAGCCGGCCGCGACGCCCAGCAGCACCGCCCCCGCCCGCCAGTCGCGCGTGGCCACGTACCACGCGACGAGGCCGACCAGCGCCAGCACGGCGGCGTACCACAGGGCCGGGGTGCCGACCCCGAGCACGGCCTGTGAGCACTTGTCGGCCCCGCAGGCCGACGGCGGGAGGTCCGACGGGTAGTGGAACGAGACCGGCCTGATCAGCAGCGGCCACTGCCACGGCTCCGACATGTACGGGTGGTATTCGTGCAGGTTGCTGTGGTAGCCCAGCACCTGCAGCTGGTATTGCAGCCACGACCGCACCGAGTCGACCACGAAGAACACGGGCCCGGACGAGGTGGCCTGCGCCCAGTTGCGCCCCCAGCCGCCGGAGGTGGCGAACCACCCGGTCCACGACGCCAGGAAGGTGAGCGCGGGCACGAGCGCCATGGCCGCGAACGCGCCCGGCAGGTCGTACGAGAACGCCCCCCGGTACGGCTGCCGCACCCCCAGCGCCCGCCTGGCCCCCAGGTCCCACATGAGGCTCATGACCGCGAACGCGATCAGGAAGAAGATCCCCGACCACTTCACCGCGCACGCCGCCCCCAGGCAGAGCCCGGCCGCGAGCCGCCACGGCCGCGGTCCCAGCCCTCTGACAGGCCCGCGCTCGTGCCGGTCGGCCAGCCGTTGCCGCGCCCAGTCCCGGTCGGTCACCAGGCAGGCGAACCCGGCCAGCACCCAGAACATCAGGAAGATGTCCAGCAGCGCCGTGCGCGAGAGCACCAGGTGCAGGCCGTCGAGCGAGAGCAGCAGCCCGGCCAGGCAGCCCAGCAGCGTCGACCGCGTCATCCTGCGCGCCACCCTGGCCATGACCAGGATGGACAGCGTGCCGATCAGCGCGGCGGCGAAGCGCCAGCCGAACGGGTCCATCCCGAACAGCCACTCCCCCACGCCGATCATCCACTTGCCCAGCGGCGGGTGGGCCACGAACGAGGCGCAGTCGTCGGGCTGCGGGCACTGTTTGAAGATGTCCAGGTTGCCGGTGATGAGGCGTTTGTCGGCGATCGGGTCCTTAGCGTCGCCGAGCATGGTCCGCTCGACGCCGTGCGTGATCAGCGAGTACGCGTCCTTGGCGTAGTACGTCTCGTCGAAGACGACGGCCTTGGGCTCGTCGAGCCTGATGAACCGCAGGAGGCCGCCGAACAGCGCGACCAGGATCGGCCCGGCCCAGCCCAGCGTGGGTGTCCCCGGCATCGGCGGGACCAGTCGCTGAGCGGAAACCCCCCAGTTCCTCACGATGCGCACCCTATGGCGTAGGGGATCTCCTGTGAACCAGGTCATACAGCTCGCGTTTGGGGATGCCCGCCTGCTTGGCCACCTCGGCGACGGCGAGCCTGCGCTGGACGCCCTCGGCGACCCTGCGGTCCACCTCGGCGACCAGCTCGTCCAGGTCCGGCTCGCCCTCCCCCGGCGCATATCCGGCGACCACGAGCGTGATCTCGCCCTTGACGTCCTTCGCCGCCCATTCGGCCAGCTCGCCGAGCCCGCCCCGGCGGATCTCCTCGTACGTCTTGGTCAGCTCGCGGCACACGGCGGCCTGCCGGTCGGGGCCGAACGCCTCGGCCATGGCCTCAAGGGAGCTCGCCAGCCGGCGCGGCGACTCGAAGAAGACCATCGTGCGCTCCTCGGCCGCCAGGGCGGCCAGGCGGCGGGCCCGCTCGCCGGGCTTGCGCGGCGGGAAGCCCTCGAAGCAGAACCGGTCGCTGGCCAGCCCGGACACGGCCAGCGCGGTCGTGACGGCGCTCGGCCCCGGCAGCGCGGTGACCGTGATGCCCTCGTCGATCGCCAGGCGCGTCAGGCGGTAGCCGGGGTCGGAGACGCCCGGCATGCCCGCGTCCGTGATGACCACGACCGTGCGGCCCTCTTTCAGGGTCTCCAGGAGCTCCTTGGCCCGGGCCGCCTCGTTCTGGTCGTAATAGGACACCACCCGGCCCTCGATCTCCACGCCCAGCTCGGTCGCGAGCCTGCGCAGGCGCCTGGTGTCCTCGGCGGCCACCACGTCGGCGCTCTCCAGCACCTCGCGCAGCCGCGGCGAGACGTCACCCGCCTGGCCGATGGGGGCGCCTGCCAGCACCAACCTGCCGTCTCCAGTCACCTGACCATTGTGGCAGGGCATCCCAAATAACCGTGTTTCTGCGTTTGCGATCGGCTTGGGGCCCGTACGATGTCCGAATGGCGGTGACCGATTCCCCATACCAGGCCAACGAGAGCTCGGAGGTCGGCGACAGCCTTCCCAAGACGATGTCCGTACGCGAACGGCTCGTGCCTCCCATGCACGGCAGCATCCTGTGGGGCTGGATCGGCCCGCTGCTGGTCACCCTTTTCGGCGCCATCCTGCGCTTCATCAACCTGGGCCACCCCAAGGCGGTGGTGTTCGACGAGACGTACTACATGAAGGACGCGTTCTCGCTGATCACCTGGGGTGTCGAGCGGACCACCATCAAGGACGCCGACAAGGCGATCATCGCCGGAAAGACCGACATCTGGCAGTCGTGCACGCCCGAGACCCTCGACAAGTGCGCCTCCTACGTCGTCCACCCGCCGCTGGGCAAGTGGATGATCGGCGCGGGCGAGTGGCTGTTCGGGCTCAACCCGTTCGGCTGGCGCTTCGCCGCCGCGCTGATCGGGTCGCTGTCGATCCTCATCCTGGCCAGGGTGGCCCGCAGGATGACGCGGTCGACGCTGCTGGGCTGCTTCGCCGGCCTGCTGCTGGCCCTCGACGGCCTGCACTACGTGCTCTCGCGCACGGCGCTGCTGGACATCTTCCTGATGTTCTGGGTGCTGGCCGCGTTCGCCTGCCTGGTGGTCGATCGCGACCAGGCCCGCGAGCGGCTCGCGACCTGGTACGAGAGCTCGCCGCTGTCGCCGCACGGCCCCTCGCTGGGGATCAGGTGGTGGCGGATCGCCGCCGGGGTCTGCCTGGCCTTGGCGATGTCGGTCAAGTGGTCGGGGCTGGCGTTCGCCGTGGCGTTCGCGATCATGTCCGTGATGTGGGACTTCGGCGCCCGGCGGGCCGTGGGGCTGCGGCATCCGTACGTCGGGGCGTTCAACAAGGACGTGCCGCAGGCGTTCCTGGCGTTCGCCGTGGTGCCGTTCGTCACCTACATGGCCACCTGGGTCGGCTGGTTCGCCAACGCGACCGGCTACGGCCGCAACTGGGCCCAGGCCACCTCCGCGGACAACCCGCTCTTCTTCCTCTTCGACTCGATGCGGTCGTGGATCAAGTACCAGTGGCAGGTCTACACCTTCCACAGCGGGCTGGAGACCTCGCACCCGTACATGTCGGAGCCCTGGCAGTGGCCGCTGCTGCTGCGCCCGGTCGCCTTCTACTACGAGGGCAGGCAGAACGCGTGCGGCGTCAAGGACTGCTCCGAGGCCGTGCTGGGCGTGGGCACGCCGGTGATCTGGTTCGGGGCGGTGGCCGCGCTGGTGGCCCTGATCGCGTGGTACGTCTCCTCGCGCGACTGGCGGGCGGGGGCCGTGCTGCTGTCGTACGCCATGGGTCTGGTGCCGTGGATCTACTTCGCCGTCGCCGACAACCGTACGATGTTCCTGTTCTACGCCATCCCGATGGTGCCGTTCATGGTGCTGGCCATCACGCTGTGCGCCGGGCTGCTGATCGGGTCGTCGAAACCGACGATCACGGGGGCGATGCCGGTACGGCGCACCGTCGGGGCCGCCGTGGTCGGCGCGTTCACGCTGCTCGCGCTCATCAACTTCTGGTGGCTGCACCCGATCCTGTCCGCCGAACTCATCCCGTACACCGAGTGGAAGGCTCGCATGTTGTTCGAGAAGCGGTGGATATGATCTGCTTACCGTCCGCCCAATAGTGGTTTCTTAGGGTTATCGCTGTGCAAGACCCAATACGCACCGGATTCGGCCATCGTCAGGCCCGGGGTCGATACGGCAAACTTCGAGGCATGAGTGCACCGGATGTCACCGCCCTGCTCGCCGAGTTGGAGCGCTCTCAGCCGGAGTTGGCCGAGGAGGCCAGGACCGCCGTCGAATGGCTGACGGGCGGGGAGCCGCTGGAAACGGTGACCCAGCTCGACGTCTGCGAGTTCCTCTGGTACACCCTGCCGATCAAAGTAGGGCCGCTCAAGCCTGGAGGCGACCACGAACGGCTGGCACGTTCGCTCGGGCGGCTGCTCCAGCTCGGCGGGATGGAGCGCTATGCCGCTCTGTGCGTGTCACCCACGACCCTCCAGATCCTCCGTACCTACGCCCGCGAGGGCGAGGACGCCGGCACCAGCGCCTACCAGCAGGCGCTCGAGGCCACGGGCGTGCTCCCGCCCGACGTCCCCGAACTGCAGTGGAGCATGATCATGGGGCCCGAGGAGCTGGGTGCGCACCTCGCCTGCTCCGCCGCCCTGGAGCTGGCGATCGTCGCCGGTGAGACCGTCGACCGCATCGCCCTGACCCGCCGCTGGCTCACCGAGCCCCGCTCCGATCTGGGCGGCGACAGCTGGCTCAACCGGGTCCACGGCGAACGCCTCAACCGCTGGGTGCTGGGGCGCGGCCCGGCCAGGCGCGAGCTGGCCCAGCCGTTCGAGGTGCGCCTGCACGCGCCCATCACCCCGCAGCCCCTGCCCCCGTTGCACCGCCTCCTCACCCTGGCCGCCTCGGAGGAGAGCCTGCCGCTGCGGCTGGCGCCCTCGCCCGAGGCGCTCAGGCTGCGCGAGCTGGCCGAGCGGGAGCTCGGCGCCATCAGCCGCGACGGCGCGAAACTGGCCATCACCGACTACGGCCGGCGGCTGCTCAAGTCCAAGTCGGCCATGTGGTCGGCGGTCACGAAGCTGCTGCTGGCCAGGGGGAAGCACGAGTTCGAGGTGTCGGCGCGGGAGGCCGCGCTGATGCTGCTGGCCGACGGCACGCTGATGTCACCCGCCGAGTTGCGCGAGCGGGTGGCGGAAGTGGTCGGCGGCGAGGGCTGGCATCCCACCACGACCGTGAAGGACGTCGCCGCGCCGGTGGCCGACCTGATCTCGCAGCTCACCGCCCTGGGGCTGGCCTTCAGCGACGAGCTGGTGGTGCGGATGGACCGCTCCGGCCAGTTCGCCGCCCTGGCGGCCCTGCGCGCCCACGCCCTGCGACCGAGGAAGTACGTCAACCCAAGCTGACGAACGTGCTCAGCCCAGCGGCACGCGGCCCACGGCCTGCTTGAACTCGGGACATTCCACGAGCGGGTCGTGGTCGCAGGTCACCGCGTGCCGCAGGCTGTCGCGCAGCCGGGTGAGCTGCGCGACCCGCTCGGACACCTCGCGCTCCTTGGCCGCCATGCGCTCGCGCAGCCTCGCGTCGGACGGCCTGGCCCGCAGGAACTCGGCGATCTCCGACAGCGTGAACCCCGCGTCACGGGCGCACGTGATCAGCGCCAGGCGCTCCAGCGTCTCGGGACGGTACGCGCGGCGCAGGCCGTTGCGCCCTTCCGCCTGGATGAGCCCCTTGCGCTCGTAGAACCGCAGCGCCGACGCGGCCAGCCCGCTCTGCCTGGCCACCTCGCCTATGTCGATCAACGTGTCTTCCACGACCTGGCTCCTTGACTTGAACCGCGCTTCAAGTCGCAGTCTAGTGCGCATGCGAATTCACCACCTGAACCTCGGCTCCATGCGAGAGATCGAATCCCCGGCCGGGCAGCCGGCGGCGCCCGCCGTGTGCCACGCGCTGCTGGTCGAGACGCCCGCCTCCGGGCTCGTCCTGGTCGAGGCCGGGCTGGGCCTCGACGACGTGGCCAAGCCCCAGGAGATGCTGGAGCGCGAGTGGGCGGAGCTCGTCGAGCCGCTGCTCTCGCCCGACGAGACCGCAGTGCGGCAGGTCGCCGCGCTCGGTTACGACCCGCTCGACGTACGGCACATCGTGCTGACCCACCTGGACGTGGACCACAGCGGCGGCCTGCCCGACTTCCCGCACGCCCAGGTGCATGTCATGGCGGCCGAACTGGAGGACGCCCTCGCCCAGGCCCCCAACCGCCGCTACCGCCCGGGCCACTGGGCCCACTCCCCCAATTGGGTGACTTATCCGGATAAGGGCACCCGCTGGCTGGGCGTGGACGGGGTGCGGCCGCTGGCGGGGCTGGGCGAGGACTTCCTGCTCGTGCCGCTGGACGGGCACACCCGCGGGCACGCCGGAGTGGCGGTCAACGACGGCGAGCGCTGGCTGCTGCACGCCGGAGACGCGTACTTCTACCACGGCGAACTGGACCGCGAGCCCCAGCCGCACCCGCTGATGGACCTCGTGCAGGTCAGCGCCCAGGTCGACGCCGAGCGCCGCCTGTCGAGCCAGGAGCGCCTGCGCTCGCTCGTACACGACCACGGCGTCACAGTCTTCTCCGCGCATGACCCGTGGGAACTGTCCCATTACATACGGTAGTTACCATTGGTCTCATGGAGTTGTTCCCAGCCATGCCGCTCGCGGAGTGGGCGGAGGTCAAGGAGACCTTTCACAGGTTCGCGCAGATCGTGGGGAAGATCCGGTTGTCGTCGAGCAACCGGCGCAATCACTGGTGGCAGGTGCCCTTCCATCCGACCGGGCGCGGGCTCACCACCCGGCCGATGGGCGGGCTGGGCGAGCAGCCGCTGTTCAGCATCGACTTCGACCTGGTGCGCCACCGGCTGGTGGTGGACGTGCTCGACGGGCGCAGCGCCGAGTTCAGCCTGATCGGGCGGTCGGTGGCGTCGTTCCACGACCGGCTCTTCGAGACGCTCGCGGGGCTGGGGATCCGGCCGGAGATCTGGGCCGTGCCGTTCGACCTGGGCGACGACACGCCGTTCGCCGACGACACCCTGCACGCCCGGTACGACCCCGTCCTGATCAACCGCTACTGGCGGATCCTGTCGCAGGTGGCGCAGCTCCTCGACCGCTTCGCCGCGGACTTCGCCGGCAAGACCTCGCCGGTGCACCACTTCTGGCACACGTTCGACATCGCCGTGACCCGCTTCACCGGGCGGGTGGTCCGGGTCTCGCCCGACGCCGACCCGGTCACGCGGGAGGCGTACAGCTGGGAGGTCATCAGCTCGGGGTTCTGGTTCGGCGACAAGGAGCGGCCGTGGCCGGCGTTCTACTCCTACACCGCGCCGGAGCCCCAGGGCCTGGAACGCGAGCCGCTGCGGCCCATCGAGGCCGAGTGGCTGGCCGCACGGGGCAGCCACCTGGCCGTCCTCCGGTACGACGACGTGCGCGCGATGGGTGACCCGGTCGCGTCCGTGCTGGAGTTCCTGGACAGCGCCTACCGGGCGGGGGCCCGGCTGACCGGGCTCGACACGGAGGCGCTGAGCTCCCCCGGGGGCGTCACGGACCCGTACTACGAGAAGTACTGAGCGGAAAGTATTGAGCGCCCGCCCTCCGGGGAGGGCGGGCGCTCAACGTATGGCAACCGGTGTGCAGGTCGCCTCTCGGCGAAAGGCACAACGCGGCTCCAGCCGAACGGTATTCCGCGAAGGCAATAGGTGAGGCCCGGGGACACTGGACACACCGGCCACGATCTATGTAACCACACCCACCCCCCGAACATTCCCCACCCCGACACGAATTTCCGGCCACCACGAGATGACGACCGGCCCAGGGCCGCTAGGAGCGGGCGGGAGCCGTCAGGGCGGTGTCGCGCATGGCGAGGAGGGCCGCGAACGCCAGCACCCCCGCCACCCCGCCGATCCACGCCACCGTCCAGCATGCTCAGGAAGGCGCAGCCGAGCAGCGCGTACGTCACCGCCGTGCGGCTGCGCGCCGGGAGGTCCTCGTAGAGGTCCGTCACCCGGCCTCGCCGCCCTTCAGCGCGCCGTGCAGGAACAGGTGGACCAGCTCCTGAGAGGTGAGCGGGGACGAGCCGCCCCGCCCGGACGCCAGGATCAGGAACTGGAACGCCTCGGCCAGCCGCTCCGGGGGCAGCCTGAGGTCGTCGCGTTCGGGCTCGAACAGCCCGGTCAGCACGTCGCGGGTGGCCGCCATCGACGCCTCCCGCCCCGACAGGGCCTGCGCCCCTCCCCGCGGCCCCTCGGCCGGGCCACGCCCCTCTCCGGAGGCGTCGGAGGGCGTGCCCAGGAGGCGGGGGTCGCGGCGGAGGCCGCCCGAGGCGGCCAGGGCACCGGCGACGGCGCCCATCCGGGCCAGGTAGCCGCGCAGCGCCTCCGCGGCCTCGATCAGCCGCTCCTCCAGCGGCACGTCCAGCGCGATCGCCGCCACGTGCGCGAGCGTGTCGTCGGGCCGCGCCGCCTCCGCCATGCAGGCGGCGAGCAGGGTCTCCTTGTCGCCGAAGGCCCGGAAGATGGTGCCTTCGCCGATGCCCGCGGCGCGGGCGACCTGGCCGGTGGTCACGGAGGTGCCGTACTCCACCACCAGCGGGAGCGCCGCCCTGACGATCATCTCGCGGCGCTGTTCAGGACTCATCGCCGGCGCGCGTCGCCGGCCCGTCTCGTTCGTCATGGCCATCACGGTACGGAGTGAGTACTCACTCCGTCAATGGAATATAGGGTGACCGGCTATGGCGACACTCCTGGCTTTCCACGCGCATCCGGACGACGAGGTGCTCCTGACCGGCGGAACGCTCGCCCGCGCCGCCGCCGAGGGCCACCGCGTGATCGTCGTGGTCGCGACCGACGGCGTCATGAAGTCCGTCGCGGAGGGCGGCACGACCAGGATGGACGAGCTGCGCGCCGCCGCCGCCGAGCTGGGCGTGGCGCGCGTCGAGCACCTGGGCTACGCCGACAGCGGGCACGGCAAGGACCTGTACCCCGACCCGCCGGACCGGATGCGGTTCGTACGCGCGAGCACGGAGGAGGCCGCGGCCAGGCTCGCCGCGATCCTGCGCGAGGAGAAGGTGGACCTCCTGCTCAGCTACGACCCCAACGGCGGCTACGGCCACCGCGACCACGTCAAGGTGCACGAGGTCGGCAAGCGGGCCGCCGCGCTGGCCGGGGTGCCCCGCGTGCTGGAGGCCACGGTCCCGCGTGACGCCGCCGTCCGGCTGCTGCGCCTGGTCCGCCTGCTGCGGATCCCGCTCCGCTACGACGAGCGCGAGCTGGCGAAGGCGTACAGCCCCGGCAAGGCCATCACCCACCGGATCGACGTGCGCCGCTACGCCGGGCGGAAGCAGCGGGCGCTGGCCGCCCACCGCTCCCAGATCAGCGGCGGCGGCCGGCTGTCCGCCGTCGCGAGAGTGCTCGTGCGGCTCCCGGCGCCCGTGTTCGGCCTGCTGCTCGGCCGCGAATGGTACGTCGAGGCGAAGACCCGCTAGAGCCGCGCCGCCCGGCCACGCAGGTAACGCTGCTGCGGGAAGCTGGTCGTACGCCTGGCCGCCTCCTCGTAGGAGTCGCGGGCGGCCGCGTGGTCGCCCGCCAGCTCCAGCAGGTGCCCGCGGACCGCGTGCAGCCGGTGGTCGTCCGAGAGGTGCTCCTGGAGGGGTTCGAGCAGGCGGAGTCCCGCGAGTGGGCCGCGGGCCATGGCCACGGCGACGGCGTGGTTGAGTGCCACCATGGGGTTGCCGGCGATGCGCATCAGCAGCTCGTACAGCGCGACGATCTGCGGCCAGTCGGTCTCCTCCGCGCTCGGCGCCTCGTCATGCACGGCCGCGATCGCCGCCTGGAGCTGGTACGGGCCCGGCGTGCCGCGGGAGAGCGCCCGAGTGACCAGGTCGACGCCCTCGGCGATGTGGCCGGAGTGCCACTTGGCGCGGTCCTGCTCGGCCATCGGGATCAGCGCGCCGTCGGGGCCCGTACGCGCCGGTCGCCGCGCGTCGGTGAGCAGCATGAGCGCGAGCAGCCCCGCCACCTCGGGGTCGTCGGGCAGCAGCCGGCGCACCATGCGGGCCAGCCGGATCGCCTCGTCGGTCAGCTCCGCGCGCACCAGGTCGGGCCCGGACGTGCCGGCGTACCCCTCGTTGAAGATCAGGTAGAGCACGTGCAGCACCACGCCGAGGCGCTCGGCCCGCTCCTCCGCCCTGGGCAGCCCGAACGGCAGGCCGCTGTCCTTGACGCGCTGCTTGGCCCGCGTGATGCGGCGCGTCATCGTGCCCTCGGGCACCAGGAACGCGCGGGCGATCTCCGCCGTCGTCAGGCCGCCGACCGCGCGCAGGGTGAGCGCGATCTGCGAGGCCGGCGACAGCGACGGGTGGCAGCACATGAACAGCAGGATGAGCGTGTCGTCCGCCCCGGAGACCGGCTGGTCGGCGGCGGGCGCCAGCCAGTCCTCCGGCAGCGTCCAGGCCGCCACGGCGTCCTCGCGGCGCAGGCGCGCCTGCTCGCTGCGCAGCAGGTCGGTCAGCCGGCGCGCGGCGACGGTGATCAGCCACGCCCGCGGATCGTCCGGTACGCCCTCCTTCGGCCACTGCACCGCGGCCGCCAGCAGCGCCTCCTGGACGGCGTCCTCGGCGGTGGCGAAATGCCCGTAACGCCGTACCACCGCGCCGAGGACCTGCGGCGCCAGCTCGCGCAGCAGGTCCCCGGCCACCGTGCCGTCGATCAGAACCCCAGGTCCGCGCCGCCCTCGGCGATGGGCCGGACGTCGGTCACGCTGCCGTCCCAGACGCCGCCGGGGCTCGGGCACTTCGACAGGCGTCCGGCGATCTCGGTCGCCCGGTCGAAGCTGTCGCACTCGACGATCCAGTAGCCCGCGAGCACCTCCTGCGTCTCCGCGTACGGGCCGTCGGTCACGACCGGGACGCCGTCGCGCAGGTGGAGCCTCCTGGTGTGCACGGGCGCGACCAGGCCGCGCGTCTCCACGAGCTCGCCGGACTCCTCCAGCTCCTTGTTGAACGCCTCCATGAACTGGTGCATCGCCGCGACGTCCGCCGGCGACCAGGCAGGCTGCCCTTCGGCGTCCTTGCCGGACAGGACGTCGTAGTCCTGCTGCGTGCCGTACGACAGGATCATGTACTTCATGGTGACCGAGTCCTCTCTCGTGTGCCTCTCACCAGGTACGTCGGAGCCGAGCCCGCTCACCGGACACCCCTACGATGCCAGACATGCCATTTGCGACAGCCGTGGACGGCGTGAAGCTGTCCTACCAGGTCCGCGGCGGCGGGCAGCCCCTCGTCCTCCTGCAGGGGCAGGCCAACGAGCACCGCTGGTGGGATCCCGTACGCCCGGACTTCGAGCAGGAGTTCCGCACCATCACCTTCGACTACCGCGGCACGGGCGGCAGCGACAAACCCGACGAGCCGTACACCACCCGGGGGTTCGCCGCCGACGTGCTGGCCGTGCTCGACGAGCTGGGCGTGGAGAAGGCGCACGTCTACGGGACGTCGATGGGCGGGCGGGTGGCCCAGTGGCTGGCGGCCGACCATCCCGAGCGGGTCGGGTCGCTGGTGCTCGGCTGCAGCTCGCCGGGCGGCGCCCACGGCATCGAGCGGGACAACGACGTGCGCAGGTCGCTGGCCCAGCCGGACCGGGCGGCCGCCGAGCGGGCGCTGCTGGAGCTCATGTACACGCCTGCCTGGCTGGCCACCCACCCGGGCCCCCACCGCACGGTCGGCGACCCGGCCATGCCCGCGTACGCGCGCCGCCGCCACCTGGCCGCCAGCGCCGGGCACGACAGCTGGGCCGCGCTGCCCTCCATCACCGCGCCCACGCTGGTGGTGCACGGCACCGACGACGTGTTCAACCCGGCGGCCAACGCGCCGCTGCTGGCCGACCGCATCCCCGGGGCGGAGCTGCGGATGATCGAGGGGGCGCGGCACGCGTACTTCGAGGAGTTCAGGCAGGTCGCGAGCCCTCTGGTGCTGGATTTCCTGCTCGGCGGCGCAAGTAGGACCTGATCTGACCTACTTCGTGCGTAGCCTGCGGGCATGAACATTCCTGAGGGATACACCACCGTCACGCCGTGGATCATCGGACCCGACACCGCGGGCCTCATCGACTACCTCAAGGCCGCGTTCGACGCCGTCGAGCTGTCCCGCGTGACCGACGACGAAGGGCGCATCGGGCACGCGGAGGTGCGGATCGGGGACGCCGTGGTGATGATGTTCGACTCGGCTCCAGGCTGGCCGCCCACGCCCGCCTTCCTGCGCCTGTACGTCCCCGACGCCGACGCCGCCCACCGCCGGGCCGTCGAGGCGGGCGGGACGTCGGTGACGGAGGTCACGCACCTGTTCTGGGGCGACCGGGTCGGGCGGGTGCGCGACCCGTTCGGCAACCTGTGGTGGATCCAGGCGCGCGTCGAGGAGGTCTCGCCCGAGGAGATGGAGCTCCGCATGAGCGACCCCGTCTTCACGAAGGCGATGGAGTACGTCCAGGGCGCGGACTTCTTCCCTAAGCAGTGATGCGCCTGGCCAGCGAGACGAGGTCGGGGGCCGACAGGCACGGGGCGCTCATCACGCTCGGGTACGGCGTGCCGCGCCGCTCCAGCCAGGCCCCCGACAGCCCGGCCCGCTGGGCCCCGTCGATGTCCCATGGGTGCACCGCGACCAGGACCGCCTGGTCGGGCCGCACCCCGGCCTGGGCGGCCGCATACTCGTAGGCCGCGCGGGCGGGCTTCCACGCGCGGGGGCCGCTCACGTCCAGCGTGGCCTCCACCAGGTCGAACAGCCCTTCGCGGCGCAGGATCCCCTCAGTCATGGCCGCCGCCCCGTTCGTCATGGTGAACAGGCGCAGGCCGCTCTCGCGCAGCAGCCGCATGCCCTCGGGGACGTCGGGATGCACCCGCAGCTCGGTGAACCCCTTCAGCACGTGGCTCACCGCCTCGTCCCCGGCCCCCATCTCCTTGAGCACGTCGGCGGCGATCCGGCCGAACTCGGCGAAACCGCCCGCCGCCGTGAGCGCGAACCCGTCGCGCAGCACGCTCGCGAACCACGTCCCCATCTGCTCGCCGGACAGCCCCACCTCCTCGAACCTGCCCCGCATCGGCTCCATGTCGGTCAGCGTCTCGTTGACGTCGAAGATCACTATCTGCGGCTTCATGGCCGGTCCCTTCTGAGAGAGTCGAGTGCGGCGGACGCGCCCTTGCCGAGGGCGGCCGGGTCCGCGCCGGCGCGCGAGCGGAGGTTCACCCCGTAGGCCAGCAGGGTCAGGGACTCCGCGGTCGCGTCGAGGTCGAGGCCGCCGGCGAGCTGCCCCTGGGCCCTGGCCGCCTCCAGGGCCGTGCGCATCGTCGCGCGGAGCCGGTCGTGGTGCTGGTCCAGCACCTGGCGCACGGCCGGGTCCGCGCTCTCGGCGCCGGCGTTGGTCGCCATGCAGCCCCAGCGCGCGTGCTCGCCCGCGCACCTGATGCGGATCAGGCGGTCGAAGAACTCCTCGATCGCGGGCAGCCCCCGCCCGTCGTCTGCCAGGGCCTGGAACATCGGCTGCGAGCGCCGCTCGACGTAGCGGCGCAGCGCCCGCACGTACAGGTCCTGCTTGCCGCCGTAGGTCGCGTACAGGCTGGAGCGGCTGAGGCCGGTCGCCGCGATCACCTCCGCGATGCCCGTGGTGGCGGCCCCGCGCTGCCAGAACAGGCGCTCCACCTGCTCCAGCACCGCGTCGGGATCGAAATGCTTCACGTCCGGCATCGGCACCTCCGCGCTTATCTTGGAACAACTGGTCCAAGATAGCAAATCATTTGCGCGGATCTCCGAAGCCTTGCTACGTTCGCCCTCATGTCCAGCCCCGAGGCGTCAAGACGCTAGCCACCGGTCATCCGGTGGCTGTCTCGCGCTGACGCCGGGCTCTCCGCGAGCCGTGCGCTTCTTCGTGATGCGGCCGATTCCTCCAGCGGGGCAGGACCTTCCTCCGGCCTGCCCGCTTCCTTGTCGATCCTCGATACGGTCGCGGAGTTCTCTCATGCCTTTCGCTGTCTACCTGCTCGGACTGGCGGTTTTCGCCCAGGGGACGTCCGAGTTCATGCTGTCCGGGCTCATCCCGGGCATCGCGCGGGACCTGCGGGTATCCATCCCCGCCGCAGGGCTGCTCACCTCGGCCTTCGCCGTCGGGATGGTGGTCGGGGCGCCGCTCATGGCGGTGCTCAGCCTGCGCTGGTCCCGGCGGTTCGCGCTGCTGGCCTTCCTGGTCACGTTCCTGGTCGTACACGTGGTGGGCGCGCTCACCACCAGCTACGGCGTGCTGCTCGGCACGCGGGTGATCGCGGCGCTGGCCAACGCCGGGTTCCTGGCGGTGGCCATGGCGACCGCCGTCGCGCTCGCGCCTTCCGACGCCAAGGGGCGCGCCACCTCCGTCCTCCTCGGCGGCGTCACGATCGCCTGCGTCGCGGGCGTGCCGGGCGGCGCGCTGCTGGGCGAGGTGTGGGGGTGGCGCTCGGCGTTCTGGGCGGTGGCCGTCGCGCTGGTCCCGGCCATCGTCGCGGTGCTCAAGTCCGTACCGTCCGGCCCGGCCGGGGGCGGGGACGGGGGTGCCGGCCCGGCCGGTGCGCGGGCCCGCGGGGAGCTGCGGGCGCTGCGCCGGCCGCGGCTGCTGGTCCTCCTCGCGCTGGCCGCTCTGGTGAACGGCGGCACCTTCTGCACGTTCACCTACCTCGCGCCCCTGCTCACCGGGGACACCGGGATCGGGTCCTCCTGGATGCCGCTGATGCTGGCGCTGTTCGGGCTGGGCTCGTTCGCCGGGGTGACCGCCAGCGGGCGGGTGGCCGACCGGCGGCCGACCCGGCTCCTGGTTATCTGCGGGCCGGCGCTGGCCGCCGGATGGGCCGTCTTCGCGCTGGCGGCCGGCGCGCCGGTGCCCGCGGTCGTGCTCGTCTTCGTCCAGGGGACGCTCTCGTTCGCCGTGGGTTCCACGCTGATCTCCCAGGTGCTGTACGCGGCCACCGGCGCCCCCACCCTGGCCGGCGGGTTCGCCACGGCGGCGCTCAACGTGGGCGCGACGCTCGGCCCGTGGCTGGGCGGCCTGACCATCGGGGCCGGGCTCGGGCTGCGCTCGCCCCTGTGGGTGAGCGCCCTGCTGGTGGCCGCCGCCCTGGTCACCGCCGCCGTCGCTCGCGCCGTCGGGGTGAACCCGGTGGAGAAGGGCCAGCCGGCTGTAGCACAGTAAGGGGAATGGAACCCGCTGCGCGCTTTCGCCGAGAGGTCAGAGCATTTCAGGACGCCGCCCGGCAGGCGGCACAGACCGGCGCGGCGCCGCCGGTGCCGTCCTGTCCCGGCTGGTCGGTCGCCGACCTGCTGATCCACCTGGGCTCCGTGCACCGGGGCGTGTTCCGCATCATCGAGGACCGGCTCGACGGGCCTCCGGACGGCTCCGACCTGTCCTTCGCCGGGCTGCCACCGGACCTCACGGGGTGGCCCGACCCGCGGCACGCGCCCAACCTCGGGCCGATCCCTGACGGGGTGCTCGGCTGGTTCCAGGAAGGGGCGGCCCGGCTGGCGGCGCTCTTCGACGAGCGCGACGCCGGCGATCCGGCGTGGACCTGGTCGAAGGAGCAGAGCGTCGGGTTCTGGGTGCGGATGCAGACCATCGAGGCCGCCGTGCACCGCTGGGACGCCGAGAACGCCCTCGGCGTCCCCCGCCCGATCCACGAGGACGTGGCGGCCGACGCGGTGACGCAGACGTTCGAGGTCATGGTGCCCGCGCGGCGGGAGTGGACGCAGGCGCCCGCCGGGGCGGGCGAGCGGTTCCGCTTCCTGCGCACGGACGGCGAGGGCGACTGGGCGGTCCACTTCGACGGCCCGGACGTACGGCTGTCCTCCGGGGCGGGCGGCGGCGACTTCGACGTCGAGCTGGCCGGGAGCGCGTCGGACCTCATGCTGTTCCTCTGGAACCGCATCCCGGCCGACGGCCTCGACGTGCGCGGGGACAAGAGCGGGCTCGACCGCTACTTCGTCCTGGCGCCTCCCGTGTGACCCCCTCCTACGAGCTGCGGGCGAGGAGTCCCATCGACAGGGCCAGCCCGTTGCGCGCCCACATGCCCAGGTGGGTCTTCGGCACCATCATGCGTACGTTGGGCCCGATCTGCTGCTTGCGCTTGACGAGCTCCCGGTGCCCCTCCTCGTACCGCCGGAAGGCGATCTGGTGGTCGGAGGTGCCCGCGAGCTCCTCGGCCAGCCGGTACGCCCCCACGACGGCCAGCTCCGCCCCGGCTCCCGACGCCGGGGAGGCGCAGTAGGCGGCGTCCCCCACGAGCGCCACCCGGCCCGACGACCACGAGGGCAGGTGCACCTGGCTCAGCGCGTCGAAGTAGAAGTCGGGATCGGCGAGGGCCCCGTCGAGCAGTTCGCGCACCCGCCAGGAGGTCTCGTGGCCGAACGCCTCCTTCAGCAGCGTCCTGTGCTGCTCGGCGTCGCGATGGTCATGGGCCAGCGGCGCCGACCTGAAGATGAAGTACGCCTTCGCCTGGGCGTGGTTGCCGGACCGGTAGAGCCCCGCCATCTTGCCCGGAAGGTTGTACATCGTCACCCACCGGTCCTCCCCCAGCGCTGAGTCCGCGTTCGCGAACGCGAAGTAGTGCCCCATGTGGCGCAGGGCCCCCTCCTCGGGCCCGAAGGCCAGCCGCCGCACCGAAGAGTGCAGCCCGTCGGCCCCGACGACCAGGTCGAACCGCCGCGTCGTGCCGCCCTCGAACGACACCGTCACGCCGCCGGCGTCCTCCTCCATCGACCGGACGGAGTCGCCGAAGACGTACTCCACCTCCGGCTCGGCGACCTCGTGCAGCAGCCCCACCAGGTCGCCCCGCATGATCTCGATCTCGCCGTTCCGGCTCATGTTCACGCGGGCCACGGCCCGGTCCGCCGCGTCGACGAACTTCATGCCCCGCACGTCCGCCGCCGCGGCCCTGACCCGCGGCAGGATCCCCATCCGCGCGGCCACCTCGGTCGCCTCGTCGCGCAGGTCCACCCCGTTGCCGCCCGTGCGCAGCCGCGGCGCCCGCTCGACCAGCGTGGCCCGCATCCCGTGCCGCGCCAGCCAGTACGCCAGCGTCTGCCCGGCGATGCTCGCCCCGACCACCAGAATCTCCGTCATGTCTCCACCCTCCTGACCGTTGGTCAGTTCAGGACTATAGGCTCCCGACCAACGGTCAGGCAAGGTCTAGAATCGGCGGCGTGACGGACGACACTCGCTCGCGGATCCTCCAGGTGGCGCACGACCTGTTCGCCGCGCAGGGCTACCACGCCACCTCGATCCGCGAGATCGCGGAGCGGCTGGAGCTGACCAAGACCGCGGTCCTCTACCACTTCCCCAGCAAGAAGGAGATCATCGCGGCCCTGGCCGAGCCGCTGCTGGCCGACATGGAGGCCGCCGTCGACGCGGCCAACCGCGCGCCGGGGAGCGACGAGCGCCGGAAGCGGTGGGCGGTGATCGAGGGCCTGCTCGACGTCTGGCTGACCCACCGCGACCTGCTGAGGCTGCAGATGCGCGACCTGGCGCTGGCCGCGGAGGGGTCGGTCTTCGACCGTTTCCGGGACGCCGCCTACCTGGCCCAGCACCTCATCGCCGGCCCGCTCGCCGACCACGTGGACCGCATCCGGGCGGCGCAGGCGTTCGGCATGCTGAGCGACCCCGTCGTGATGTTCGCCGACCTGCCGGCGGAGATGCTGCGCCCCGCCGTGCTGTCCGGGGTCGAACGCCTGCTGGAGGACCGTCCCGAGCCTGCGGCGCAGGAGGCGCGCCGCCGCGGCCGGCCGGGGGCGATGACGCCGGAGGACGTCGAGCGGGCCAGGCGCATGCACGCCTCGGGCCGGCACACCGCCGCCGAGATCGCCCGCGCCCTCGGCGTCTCCCGCGCCACCCTCTACCGGCACTTGTCCGGATAATATTGAGACACTGTGTGAGACATTTTCGAGACACCGCCGGGGTGACGGTCGCGGGCACGGCGGGGGAATCCTCCGCGCACGGGCGTTTAATTCGGTGGTGTCCTGACAGCCGGCGAAGCTACTGTTGCTGCAGGTCAGCGAGTGGGCACGCGGTTGTCAGCGCGCTGTCCCCTGCGGACCCGCGGCTCACCCGTACGGAATCGACCGACGGCGAAGCGATGGTCACCACTGGCGCCGTCCCAACGCCCCCGACGATCGCGAGCCGCGGGTCCCGCCCCCTCACCGGCCGGCGAAGCCGTCGAGGGCGGCGGACAGCTCCTTGGAGAGCGTGCCGCTGCCGGTGTGCCCGGAGTCGTCCACGACGACCAGCCTGGCGTCCGGCCAGGCCTTCGCCAGCTCCCAGGCCGTCTCCAGCGGGCCGCCCAGATCGAGCCGGCCGTGGATCAGCACGCCGGGGATCCCCGCCAGCCGCCCCGCCTCCCGCAGCAGCACGCCCTCCTCCAGCCAGGCGGCGTTGGAGAAGTAGTGAGAGCAGAGCCGGACCAGCGCCATCACCGCGTCGGCCGGGCGGTCGCTGTAGGCGTTCGGCTTGCCGTTGGGCTCCATGGAGATCACCGCGTCCTCCCAGGTGACCCAGTCACTGGCCGCCTTCGCGCGGACCTCGGGGTCGGGGTCGGCCAGGAGCCGCGAGTACGCCGCCAGCAGCGCGAAGGTGTCACCGTCGCGGTCGGCCTCGGGCACGCCCTGCCTGAAGCGCTCCCACTCCTCGGGGAAGAACCGCCCGACGCCGCGGTAGAGCCAGTCGATCTCGGAGCGGCGCGTGGTCGTGACGGCCACGATGACCATCTCCGACACCCGGGCCGGATGGGCCTCGGCGTAGGCCAGCATCAGCGTCGAGCCCCATGAGCCGCCGTACAGCAGCCACTTGTCGATGCCGAGGTGCTCGCGCAGCCGCTCCATGTCGGCGACGAGGTGGTGGGTCGTGTTGGTGCTCAGGTCGACGGACGGGTCGCTGGCGTGCGGGCGGCTGCGACCGCAGTTTCGCTGGTCGAACAGGACGATCCGGTAGCGCTCCGGGTCGAAGAGCCGGCGCACCCCCGTCTTGCACCCCGATCCGGGGCCGCCGTGGACGACGAGCGCGGGTTTGCCCTCCGGGTTGCCGCAGACCTCCCAGTAGACGAGGTTGCCGTCACCGGTGTCGAGCAGGCCGTGGTCGTACGGCTCGATGGGGGGATACATGGAGCGAGCTTATCGAGACGGCCGCGGTGGACCCGGTGGACCACCGCGGCCGTGCGGTCACGCGACCTTGGACGAGGGGGCCGCCCAGGTGTTGCACGAGCCGGGGTCGCCGGTGGTGAAGCCGCGCTTGAGCCAGTAGCTCACCGAGGCCCGGCCTCCGAACTCGCGCACCTCGGCGGGGTCGTCGCTCTGCCGGAGGCGGACGAGCTTGTTCCAGTCGCTCAGGTTCCTGCCCTCGATCGGCCAGACGCTCTTGGTGAAGGCGGCGGCGAAGCATTCGTTCTGAAGGTTCATACGGCGCTGCTGCTCATGCAACTCCGTCTTTTTGTCATAGGGCAACTTGTCGTACGCTTTGGCGATTCCGACCAATTTCTGCACGTGGTAGCCGTACACGGCGGCCGCCGTCGTGAACAGCCAGAGGTCGTCGGGCTCGTCGAGCCAGTCCTTGCCGAGCTGGAAGACCAGCGTCTCGGTGCGGTCGCAGTACCAGGTCTGGGAATTCAGTTTTCCGATGTCGTAGCCGCACCACTTCTTGGGAATCCGGTCCATATGCTGCACCTTGACCGGTCTGTACGTGATGCCGGCATTCGTGAGGTGCCGTTCCCAGGTGGTTTCCAGGCAGGCGATGACCGCGTCGAGGTAGGCGCGGGCCTGCTTGCGATTGTTCGGCTCCAGCGACGGCTCCGTACAGGTGGTCGTCGGGAGTGCGCCCGCATTATAGAGCGGATTGGCGGTTAATTGGGACGATTTGACGGGGTATGCAGCCGCCTGGGCGGTAGCCGTACCGGCTAACGGCATCATGAGGGCGCCCGTAAGCGCCGCGAGCATGAGAAGTTTCACGAGTCGTGAGAATAGGACCTCTCGGTAAAGAGGGCTAGATACAACTATGAAGTAATTCAACCACCACTAAGGGTAATGATCTCTGCGGATAACCGGATTACCATCCGCAGGGAGCACCATGTACAAGCACGCCATTGCCGCATTCGCCGCGACTTCCGGCCTGCTGCTGGCCGCAGGGCCGGCCGCCGCGGAAGAGGGGACCGTGGACACGGTCCTGTGCGGCAACAACAACGTCGTCAGCTACAACGCGCAGTCAACCTGGGCCCGGGACTTCGAGGCCCTGACCGATGCGGTCTTCGACGAGTCGCCACTGGGCCCGCCGTGGCCCGCACGCCCGAGCTTCGTCGACGGCCAGACCTGGTTCAACCGGACGACGACGTGCAGCCAGAGCGTCCCCACGTACAAGTCCGGCGGCGTCCTCGGCCTGGTCGACGGGCTGCTCACCCCCGCACCCGCGACGTCGTGCTCGACGGCGGCCACATCGTCCTCGTCGCTGCTGGCGGCCCTGGGGCTCACTCAGGTCGTCGGCTCGGTCTGGGTGGGCGCGGCGCCCTGCACCACGGTGACCACCTGGTCCCCGGCCACCGGGACCTGGATGATCGAGTCGCCGGGCGATCTCACGGTGGAGGAGCCCACGTCGCTCCTGGGCGCCATCGGGGTCTCGTCGCTGGTCAGCCAGCTCCTCGGCAACTGACGCGCCTCTGGCCTCACCGTCAGGGGGACGGGGACTTCGGCATGGACGGCGAGCACCTCGCACCGGCCCGTCCCAGCCGGAGACGGACGGCCTCGGCATCGCGTGAACCGAATGCGCCTGGCAGGAGGACAGCATTTCCTCTGCCGGCACACCGATGCCGAGCCGTCCCCTCCCACCGCCCCGGGGGATTCACGATGCTGTACGCCGCCGCGCGCGGCGTACAGCAGGCCGCTCGCGATCAGCGGAATTCGCCCGCGTGGTCCGCGGCCCATCGCGCGAACGTACGCGCCGGCGCCCCGGTGATCTCCTCCACCGTCGAGGTGACCAGCTCCGACCGGGGCCGCGCCTCCGCGCCGGCCAGCAGTGCCTCCACCAGGGCCGGCGGCCTCCCGTCCGCGAGCATCTGCTCACGGGCGGCCTCTACGGGCACCTTCTCGAACCGCAGCGGGCGCCCGACGGCCTCCCCGATCGCGCGCACCTGCTCGGCCCGGCCCACCACCTGCGGCCCGGTCAGCACGTACGTCGCGCCGTCGTGCCCGTCACCGGCCAGCACCCGTACCGCCACCTCCGCGACATCGCGCGGGTCGATCACCGCGGTGGCGGCGATCTCCGGCCCGCGCACGACACCGGTGGCACGGATCTGCGCCGCCCATCCCCGGGTGTTGGAGGCGATGGTGTTCGACCGCAGGATGGTCCACCGCAGCCCGGACCGCTCGATCAGGTCCTCCATGTCGGCGTGCAGCTGGTTGATCGGGTCGCTCTGCCGCTCCGCCCCGTCGTCCACCCCCGACGACGAGAGATAGACGACCCGGCGGGCCCGGCTCCTGATCACCTCCAGAACGGCGGAAGCTCCGTCGGCGGTGAGGAACGGCCAGACCAGGAACACCGTCTCCACCCCCGCCAGCGCCCGCTCCAGCGTGCCCGGCACGCCCAGGTCCCCCTCCACGGCCTCCACTCCCCCTGGAAGCCGCGCCGCCCGCGCGTCCCTCACCAACGCCCGCACGGAACCACCGGCGGCCACCAGCCCGGCCACGACCTGCCGGCCCACGTTCCCGGTCGCCCCGGTCACCAGAATCTCGGTCATGACCGGGTCAGCCCGGACTCGGGCGGCGATATTCCGGCCGGTCCCTCGCCGACCGCCCTACGAAGGCAGCCACGAGGGCCACCAGGGCAGGACGCAATCATCGGGCGTGCCCTCGGTGGCGATGTCGTACATGACCATCGCCACCGGGCCCGCGATCGAGACACCGACGGCGAGCAGCGACAGGACGGGCACCGGCCACACCCGGCCGGCCACCGGGGGAAGCCGGGCCACCAGGTGCAACGGCAACGCCAGCACCGCCGACAGGACCGAGACGACCGGGATGACGGCGTAACGGCTCAGCAGCCACAGCACCTCGGACAGCTTCTCGCCCGAGCTCAGGTCGAGACCGCAATAGACCTGAGCTCGGGCCACCAGGGTCATGTCGAAGTAGCTCCCGGCGATCGCGCACACCATGGCGACGACCACGGAGAGGCCGCACCCGAACGTCCAGGACACCTCGCCGGCCTTCTCCAGCCTCCGGTCGATCACGCTGCCATCGAAGCAGACGGATGTGCGCGTCATACGCGCCGGATGTAAGGGCTCTGTGCAGGATCCACCTGCGGTTCGCCCGCAGAATTCTTCGCCGCTTACTGTCAGCAGATCCAGCAGGAGCACGGCCTGACGGACGACGACCTGCGTGCATGGGGCCCGGCCAGGCCGGTCGGGGGCAGCCGGACGAGGAAGCGACGGAGCCCGGGAGCAAGCTTCACGGCTGGACCGCTCGAGCGATCAGCAGAGGTCGACGTTGATGTACTTGCGGGCCACCTTGTAGATCTTCTCATCCGTGGTAACCAGCGTGCAGCCCAGCGCCTCGGCAAGGGCGACGTAGGTGGCGTCGTAACCGTTGAAATTGGCTCGTAGGTCCCAGGCGCGGTCGGCGGTCACGTCGTCGGCGTGACGGGTGAATGGCAGGCCCGCCTTGACGATCCGGGCTCCCTCGGCGCGGGCCACGCTGATCTTTCCGCCGAGGAGCAGGCCGCGCATGGCATTGCGGAACTCGTAGTCGAGCAGGTAGGGGATGTGAAGCCGGTTCTCGGCGACGCGTGCGAGCAGTCCGTCCGTCGGGGCATCTCCGGCCAGGGCCTCGACGAGCGCCGAACTGTCGATGACGATCACGACTCGCGGATCTTTCGTATCTCGGTTACGACGTCGTCATGACTCGCGCCGCCGCCTAGTGACCGGAGGGCCTCCAGCCGCTCTCTGATCGTATCTGGGGCGGGGGTGGCGGCGACCTCGGTAAGGATGCCGGCCACATACGCCGACAGCGACATGCGCTTACGCGCGGCCCGCGCTTTCAGTTCGGCGACCACTTCTGCGTCCAGTCCTCTGACCTGCAAGGTAGCATCCATGATGCAAGCATAATGCTGTTCATGCATGTGGTGCATGCAGACCGACAAGGCTTTTCACGCTCGCCGGGACACCCCGATTCGCGGGCTGAATGAAAGTTTCACCGGCGGTCGAGCCCGCGGTAAATCCCTGGCCAGCGGCGATGCTTTGGGGGGTGACGGGTTTGCAGTGGCTCATTGACGCGGGGAAAGCGCTTTCCTACCGTGGCGTACCCCGTACCGACACCTTGGAGAACGATGATGCGCCTGAAAGCCGTCCTCGCCTGCGCCGGCCTGTTAGCCGGTGCGTTCGTCGCACTGTCACCGACCGCCGCACAGGCCGCCCCGACGCGGTACGAGGCGGAGACCTCACCCGCGGTCTGCACCGGAACCATCGACAGCAACTGGTCCGGATACTCGGGCAGCGGATTCTGCAACGGCAACAACGCCACCGGCGCCTCCGCCCAGTTCACCGTCAACGCCGGCGCGGCCGGGACGGCGACGCTGAGCGTGCGCTTCGCGAACGGGACCACGACCGCCCGGCCCGCCGACCTGATCGTCAACGGATCGACGGTCCAGAACGTCTCGTACGAGGGCACCGGCGCGTGGGACACCTGGGTCACCAAGACGCTCACCGTATCGGTGCGCTCGGGCAGCAACACCATCCAGCTCAACCCGACCACCTCGAACGGCCTGGCCAACATCGACTACATCGACGTCGACGCGGGCGGCACGACCCCGCCGACGGGCAGCACGCTGTACGTGGCGCCGAACGGCAGGGACGGCGCGACCGGGACGCAGTCGGACCCGACGACCCTCACCTCGGCGATCACCCGCATCACCGCCGGCGGGACGATCTACGTACGGGGCGGGACCTACAACTTCTCGCAGACGGTCACCATCGCGCCGGGCAACAACGGCACCTCCAGCGCCCGCAAGAAGCTGTCCGCCTACCCGGGTGAGACCCCGATCCTGAACTTCTCCGCCCAGAGCGAGGACCCGGCCGCCCGCGGGCTCGCCGTGAACGGGTCGTACTGGCACGTCTACGGCATCGTCGTCGAGCGCGCCGGCGACAACGGGATCTTCGTCGGCGGCAGCAACAACATCATCGAGCGCACGGAGACGCGCTTCAACCGCGACACAGGGCTGCAGCTCTCGCGGATCGCCTCCGACACGCCCCGTGACCAGTGGCCGTCCAACAACCTCATCCTGAGCGCGTTGTCGCACGACAACGCCGACTCCGACGGCGAGGACGCCGACGGCTTCGCCGCGAAGCTCACCGTCGGGTCCGGCAACGTCTTCCGCTACTGCGTGTCCCGCAACAACATCGACGACGGCTGGGATCTCTACACCAAGACGGACACGGGCGCCATCGGCCCGGTGACCATCGAGGACTCCCTGTCGTACAACAACGGCACCCTCAGCGACGGCAGCCAGGCCGGCAACGGTGACCGCAACGGCTACAAACTCGGCGGCGAGGACATCGCGGTCAACCACACCATCCGGCGCAACATCGCGTACCGCAACGGCAAGCACGGCTTCACCTACAACCGCAACCCCGGCACGATGACGGTGTCGGACAACGTCAGCATCGACAACTCCGAGCGCAACTACTCGTTCGACGCCGGCACCTCGGTGTTCCGCAACAACGTCTCCTGCCGCAGCGGCAGCGGGACCAACGACCGGATCGTCGGCAACTCCGACAGCTCCAACCAGTTCTGGTCCGGCTCGAACGGCTCCCGGTGCTCCTCCTACAGCGGCGCCCTGCACTGGTCCTTCGCCTCCGACGGCCGCCTCGTCGTGACCTTCGGCGGCACGCCGGTGACGCCGTGACGGACGGGGGCGGGTACGCCGCCGTACTCGCCCCCGCTCTCCGTTGAGGGCCGGCGCATGCCACAGTCTGCTGTGACCCTGGAAGCCTTTGTGCCGCGGCGCGGGCTCGTCGCAACGGCATCGGCTCCGCCCTGCTGGCGCGGATCGTCGATGAGGCTCGCGCGGCCGGGATGGAGCGGATCCAGGGCATGGTGCCGGCCGGGGGACCCGGCGAAGCGTTCGCCGGGTCCTACCCTGCGGTCGCACGAACGTTTCCCGCACGTACGCGCCGTCACCACGACGGTCAAGCAGCGGAACCTGCCGATGGTGGCGGTGAACCGGGCTCTGGGCTACCGGACGGCCGGTGTACGACTCCTGGTGGAAGGGCGTGTCATCGACCTCACGCGCCCAGCTCCAGGTGGGAGCCGGTGAACGCGGCGCGCAGGCGCCGATCGTGCGTCACGACCACCAGCGCGCCCCGGTAGGCGGCCAGGGCCTCCTCCAGCTGCTCCACCAGCATCGGCGACAGGTGGTTGGTCGGCTCGTCGAGCAGGAGCAGGTCCACGGGCTCGCTCACCAGCCGGGCGAGCTCGATCCGGCGCCGTTGCCCGTAGGAGAGCTCCCCCAGGCGCAACCCGAGGTCCGGCGGCCGGAACAGCCCCAGGGCGAGCAGCGCGTCGGCGTGCTCGTCCAGGCTCCCGGGACGCCCGTACGCGTAGGCCCGCAGCACCGTCCGGTCCGCCGGCCCGATGTCCCCCTCGTCCTGCCGGAAGAGCCCGGCCCGGCCGGCCCGCCGTACCTCGCCCGCGTCCGGACGCAGCTCCCCGGCGAGCACCCGCATCAGCGTGGTCTTGCCCGCGCCGTTCGGTCCGGTGACGAGCAGCCGCTCGCCGGCGCGGACGGTCAGGGAGTCGAGGCTGAGCCGGCCCGCCACCACCACACCGTCGAGCGCGGCCACCTCGGCCCCCGAAGCGACCCCGGAAGCGGCCCCGGCGGTGGCCCCGGCGGTGGCCCCGGTGGTGGCGAGGGCGGTGGCCCCGGTGGTGGCGAGGGCGGCGGTGAAGCGCAGCGGCTCGGGCGGCGGCGGCGCCGGGTGCTCGGTGAGCCATCGCAGCCGCTGCTGGGACTGCCGGATGCGCCCGGCGGCCCCGTGCGTACGCGAGCGCGCCCGCCAGGTGCCGGTGCCCATGCCCGCCTTGGGCGTCTTGCGCGGGATCCCGGCCAGTCGGCCCGCGTTGGCCGCCACCAGCGTGGCATGCCGGTCCAGCTCCGTCTTCCACTCCTCGTGGGCCCGCGCCTGGGCGGCGCGTTCGGCGGCCTTGGCGGCGAGGTATCCGGCGTACCCGTCGCCGTAGCGGCGCACCTTCCCGTCGGCGACCTCCAGGATGGCGGTGGTCACCCGCTCCAGGAACACCCGGTCGTGCGTGATCGCCACGACCGTGCCCCGGTGGGCGCGCAGGCGGTGTTCGAGCCAGGCCACGGCCTGGTCGTCCAGGTCGTTGGTCGGCTCGTCGAGCAGCAGCAGCTCAGGAGCGGCGGCCAGCGTGGCGGCCAGGGCGAGCCTGGCGCGTTCGCCTCCGGAGAGCGTGCCCAGCCGGCGGCTCCGGTCGAGCCCGGGCAGCCCGAGCCCGTGCAGCGCGATCTCCACCCGGAGGTCCGCCTCGTACCCGCCCCGCGCCTCGAACTGCGCCACCAGCCCCGCGTACGTCTCCGCGTCCGCCTCTTCGAGCGACCGTTCGGCCGCCCGCATCCTGGCCTCGAGCTCTCGCAGGTCGGCCAGCGCCAGGTCGACGGCGTCGGCCACCGTCGCGTGCGGCGGCAGTTCGAGGGACTGCGGCAGGTATCCGACGCCGCCGGGCGCGACGGCCACGAGCTCGCCGTTGTCCGGCCGCTCGGCGTTCGCCATGAGCCTGAGCAGCGTGGACTTGCCAGACCCGTTGTCACCGATCACCCCGATCCGCTCGCCGGGTCTGACGGTGAGCGACACCCGGTCCAGAACGACGCGGGTGCCGTAACGCTTGGTGATCTCGGTGAGTGCGAGTTGGGCAGCGGTACGCAAAGGGCGTATCTCCTTTCTGAGGATGGACAGGTCAGCCCGGCGCCTTCCGGCTGAGGTGCTCCCAGGCCCGGTACTCCTCCGTACGAGCCAGCTCCATCTGCTGGACCATGTCGTACGAGGCGCCGCCGACGATCAGCCGCAGCGGCGGCTCCGCCAGCTCGACCAGCTCCATGATCACCGGCGCCGCGGTGCTCGGGTCAGGACCGGCGTCCTCGCCCCACATCTCGGCCAGCTGGGCGTGCAGCGGCTCGTACTCCGGGCGCCGCTCCGCGAGCGTGGTGCCCCGCGTGAACAGGTCCGTGCCGTACCCGCCCGGCTGCACGATCGTCACCTTGATCCCGAACGGCGCCACCTCCATCGCCAGCGCCTGGCTGACCGAGTCGAGCGCGGACTTGCTCGCCGCGTAGAACCCGACGGACGCGAACCCGCCGCCGGACCCCATCGAGGTGACCTGCAGGATGTGGCCGGACCCCTGCGCCCGCAGGTGCGGTACCACGGCCTGGGCCACCCAGACCGCGCCGAAGAAGTTGACGTCGAACTGGGCGCGGATCTGCTCCTCGGTGGCCTCCTCCACCATGCCGAGCAGCAGCCCGCCGGCGTTGTTGACCACGATGTCGAGCCGGCCGAACGCCGCCGCGGCCTCGTCCACGACCTTCTGGACGGCCGCGCGGTCGCGGACGTCCAGCGCCAGCCGTACGAGGCTGTCGGGGTGGGCGGCGGCGAGGTCGGCGAGGGGGCTGAGGTCGCGGGCGGCGGCCACCACCCGGTCTCCGGCGGCGAGCGCCGCCTCGGCGAAGGCCCTGCCCAGGCCCCTCGACGCGCCGGTGATGAACCAGACTCGGGCAGTCGTCACACAGGCTCCTGACTATCATGAGACGATACGGTCCGTCTCGTTATGAGCATGTATACCGGCACTTCTCCATCCAAGTCAAGACGGACCGTCTCGTCTCATTAAGACAGCCGCCCGGCTCCTACCCCCTGCGCGCGCGGGGCCGGCGCATCAGCAGCACCGCGAGCAGCAGGAACAACAGCCCCACTCCGGCGGCCGTGCCGCCCACGGCCACGTAGGTCATGTCGATCGGCGGGTTGGTGGTCGGCGCGGCGACCGGCCCGCCACCGAGGTACTCCTTCCCCTTGTACGGGGCCGCCTCGATCTTGGTGTCCTTGGCGGCGCCCGCCGCCCGCACCGCCGCCGCCGCGTCGATCAGCCCGAAGCCGAGGAACACGTTGTAGCCGGATGGCGGCTTCCTGGCGGTCCGCACCAGGATGTCGCGTACCTGCCGGGGCGTCAGATCGGGATTGCGGGACAGCATCAGCGCCGCGGTGCCCGCCGCGAGCGCGCAGGCCGGGGAGGTGCCGTCCCCCGCCTTGTAGCCGCCGCGGTTGTCGGCGGCGTAGATGTCCACGCCGGGTGCGGCGATCGTGTTGTACGTGTGCACCTGGGAGAAGTCCGCCCGCGCGCCGCCCGGCCCCATCGCCGCCACCGCGATCACCCCCGGGTAGGCGGCCGGGTAGGAGACGACGTTGTTCGCGTCGACCTCCAGCGGGTCGGTGGATCCGCCGTTGCCCGCACTGGCCAGCAGGATGGCCCCCTTGCCGAGGGCGTAGTCGACGGCCGAGGCCGTGAGCTCGTCGTAGCCGCTGCCGAAGCCCCACTCGTCGGTGCCGAGGGACATGGAGATCACCCGGGCGCCCTTGTCCACGGCGTACCGGATGCCCTTGGCCAGGGCGGTGCCCGCTTTGACGCTCTCCTTGTCGGCGGCGGCGCTGCCGGACTTGGCTGCGGCCTCCGCCCGCTTGCGCGCCGGGTCCTCGTGGTCCCAGATCACCCGTACCGACAGCACCCGGGCCTGCGGGGCGACCCGCAGCACGCTGGAGGCCATGGCGGTGCCGTGCGCGCCCCAGTACGACTGTCCGGGCCGGGCGCCCCCGCCGATGAAGTCGGGGCCGTTCGTCACCCGTCCGCGGAACTCCGGATGGTTCTTCATGACCCCGGTGTCCAGGACCGCGACGGTGATCCCCTTGCCCTGCCCGAGCCGCTGCGCCGCCGGCACCTTCATGACCTGCTGCTCCCAGCCCCGCGGCGCCTCGGCCACGGCCGGCGCGGCGCTGGCCGCGACCAGGCCGGCGACCAGCCCCGCGACCAGCGCAGTCGCGCAGGTCAGCCTGCGAATCATGCCCCCACCTTCCGGGACTCCGCGTACAGCCGGGTGGCGAGGCTCTCCGCGAGCCCCTGCGCGGTGTACGCCCACGCCTCACGGTCCTCCCGCTGCGGGAACTCCCTCCTGCCCCACGGTTCGGGCAGCCGTCCGGGCCTGCGGCCGTCCGCCGGTCCCGTGGTGACCGCCACGAACATGGGCACGTCCCCGACCGTCCGGCCGCCGTTCCCGGTGCGCGCGGAGTCCTTCCACTGGGTGCCGGGCGCGGCGAGAGCGCGCACCGCGTGGTCCGGCTTGCGCTGCGCCTCACGGACGATGCCCTCCAGGTCGACGCGGGACTGCGACTCGCGGAAGGCGACCAGCGCCACGGTGGCGGCCGTCCCTCCGGTGTCGTCCACGTACGTGGCGCGCACGGCCGCCACGCAGCCCCGCTCGGCGGCGACCCGGGCCAGCTCGCCGGAGAGCGCCGCCCGGCAGGAGGTGTCGGACGAGATCGCGGCCCTGGTCCAGCCGCGCTCGTCGTTCGGCGAGCGGTAGCCCTTGTCGGGGTGCTCCCGGCCGAGCTGCGGCGGGAGCAGCTTCTCGACGGGCACGTTGCGCCACAGCTCCCTGGAGTAATCCGAGTTGTGGATGACCTGCCGGCTGTTGGAGTAGGCGTGCGCGATGAGCGCGCCGCCGCCGAGCACGGCCAGCAGGCCGAAGCCCGCGACGACGAACCCCACGGCGACCCGCCAGGCGCTGCGCCGGGGCCGCACCGGTCCGGTCGGCGGCGGCGGTGGCGGTGGTGGCGGCGGCGGCTGCTGGTAAGGGCCGGGCGGGTACGGAGGGGGCGGCTGTGGGGGATGGAACCCCGGCCCGGAGCCGGACGGGGGGTACATCAATGTCTCTCCTGTCGTGCGGGGGGCCGATCAGGGCGTTTGAACCCCTCTGATCGATTTGCGCGTTCTGACCCTATCGGTGCTCGACTGTGACGACACTTGTGAACCGAGACGATCTCGAGGCGCGCTTTCCCGGGCTGCTCGCCGTCGTGTTCAACAGCGACGGCGGGCATTTGCCCTGACACTGACGTCAAGGGTGTAGCGTGCCCGCGGACTCCGACCTCGAGGATGACGATGAAATTCGCGATCAGCTACTCCACGGCCGGCGGGCTCGACCCCGACGGGCTCGTCACGTATGCCCGTCATGCCGAGGACTGCGGCTTCGAGGGGCTGTACCTGCCCGAGCACGTCGTGCTGTATCCCGGCGCCGCGGTCGGCTCCTTCGAGCTCCCGCCGTCCCTGCCCTACCCCGATCCGCTCGACTGCCTGGCCTTCGTCGCGGCGGCCACCCGGCGCATCCTGCTCGGCACCGCCGTGCTGCTGCTGCCGTACCACCACCCCGTGGTCCTGGCCAAGCGGCTGGCGACCATCGACGTGCTGTCCAAGGGACGGATGCGGCTGCTCACCGTGGGGCTGGGCACGCTGCCCGGCGAGGCCAGGGCGATGGGCGTCGACTTCGGCACCCGTGGACGGCGTACCGACGAGGCCATCGACGTGCTGCGGCTGCTGTGGGAAGGCGACGAGAAGGGCGTCAGCTTCGACGGCGAGTTCTTCGGCTTCGACGACGCGACCAGCTACCCGAAGCCGTACTCGGGCACGCGCCTGCCGATCCACGTCGGCGGGTCGAGCCGGGCGGCCGCGCGGCGCGCCGGGCGGCGCGGCGACGGCTACTTCCCCGGCGGCGCCCTCACCTCGGAGGAACGCGCGATCCAGTGGGAGCTGGCTCGGGCCGCCGCCGCGGAGGCCGGCCGTGACCCCGGCGCGCTGGAGTACACCCGGTGGGGGTCGATCGACATGTCCGCCGAGCGGGTCGAGACTTTCGCCGCGCAGGGCGTGACCCGCATCGTGGTCGGCCCCACCTCCGCGGACCCGCAGCACCAGCGCGATGAGATGTCCGCGTTCGCCGAGCGGTTCGCCCTCCTCAGCGCCGGCTGACCCCAGCGACGGCGCCGGTCGCGCGCAGGTTGGTGATGATGGCGGTGGATTTGCCGGTGAGGGCGCCGGCCACGTACCGGTCGATGACCGGGAGCCGGGCCAGTTTGAGGGCGGCCCGCCGGAGGTGCAGCTGCCGGGTGCTGGCGGGCCGGGGATGAACCAGCTTGTCCCGTTACGGGCTACCTGCTGCTTTTCGGTGACCAGCGGTCGCAGTGCCTGCTCGTAGCGTTCCAGCGCGGTGTCGATGGTGCCGGCCCGCGACAGGTGCTCGGCCAGCACGTACGCGCCGGTGATGCCCAGGGAGGCGCCCTGGCCGGCGAGAAGGGACACCGCGTGGGCGGCGTCGCCGATGAGCACCACGCGGCCCCGCCTCCAGGCCGGCAGGTCGATCTGGGCGACCTGGTCGTAGTAGACCTGCTCCGGCGGTGGACAGGCGGCCAGCGCGCGTGGCACGACCCAGCCGAGGGCGCCGTATTCGCGGCGGACCGCCGCGCGTGGATCGGCCGGCAGCGTGGGGTCGGGGGTGCGGTGCACGGTGAAGACGGCCACGCGCCGGTCCCGCAGCCCGTAAAGGCCCATCTGCCGGTTGACGGTGTCGGTCACGCAGAACTGCCGGGCCACCTGGGCGTGCATGTCGGCGTCGTCGAACGAGTACCCGGCGGTGTGGAATCCCAGGTACCGCAGGAACTCCCGTTCGGGCCCGAAGACGTGGCCGCGGACGGTGGAGTGGATGCCGTCGGCGCCCACCAGGAGATCGGCCTCGAGGGTGCTGTCGTCGGAGAGGGTGACGGTGACGCCGTCGGCGCGGTGGTCGATGCGGATGAGGGTGGTGGCGTGGCGTACGTCGACCCGGTCGGAGAGGTGTTCGCGCAGAGCGCGTTCCAGGTCGGGGCGCATGATGCTGATCAGCCGGTCGTTCACGATCTTGGCGAACCGGGCGAACCGCATGCGGGAGCGCCGTCGGCCCTGGTCGTCCCGGTAGGTCAGCTCATCGATCCGATAGCCCAGCTCGCGGATGCGCGGCAGCACGCCCATGGCCTCTGCGGCGTCGTAGCCGGGGCCGAAAAAGTCGATCATGTAACCCTGGGCGCGAGGGCCGGGCGCCTTCTCCAGAACCACGACCTCGGCGCCGAGGCTAGTCGCTGGGCGAGGGCCAGCCCGGCGATCCCGGCCCCACAGATGACCACTTTCACGACATTTCACCATTCCTTACTCGACGGGCGTGATGAGCCGTTCCAGGACGGTTGTCAGCTCCGTGGCGTCCGGTCCCGGGCCGAGCGCGCGGTGCAGCATGATGCCGTCGACCGCGGCGGCCAGCACCGCGGCGGTCGCCTCCGGCGCGGCCACCCCCTGCTCGGCCAGCCGCCCGGCCACCCGCCGCCGGAACTCGTCGACGGTCGCGCCCACCGATCGGCGCAGTCCTTCGTCCCGGCCGGCGGCCAGGTACGTCTCGGCGAACAGCAGCGAGGTCGGATCCCGGCCGTCATAGTCCTCCAGGAAACCCACCATCAGCGTCAGCGCTTCGCCGGGCGTGCGCGCCTGCTCCAGGCCCGCGCCGATCTGCTCGATCAGCGCGTGCATCACGCCGAGCGCGGCCTCGGCCAGCAGGGCCTGTACGGAGGCGAAGTGGTAGTGCACCACGCCGGGGGCCACTCCGGCCCGGTCGGCCAGCATCCGCGTGCTGACCGCCGACCAGCCCCGCTCGGCGATCAGCTCCGCCGCCACCCCCAGCAGGCGCCGACGCGCCTCCCGCCCCCGTTCCGCCGCCGTCGCGCTCATCGTCCACACTCCTGGTCACTCGCCCTGGACGATCGCCCTGGACGTATGTCCAAAACGTAACACGCGATCGGCTCCGGCGGAAGACCGGCCGTTTGCTCCTTGCTCCTTGCTCAGTTGCCGACGCCGAGACCGGACATGAACACGGACGGGTACCGGTCGCCGCGCGCCGAGCCCGGCGGCACCGCCTTCTCGATCTCGGCGAGGTCGTCCGCGGTGAGGTTCAGGTCCATCGCGGGCAGCGCCTCGGCCAGCCGCTCGCGGGTGCGGGCGCCGACCAGCGGCACGATGTCCGCGCCCTGTGCGGCCACCCAGGCGATGGCCAGCTGGGCGACGGTGCGGCCCTTCGCCTCGGCGACCCGGCGCAGAGCGTCCACGAGAGCGAGGTTGTGCTCCACGTTCCCGCTGGAGAAGCGCGGGCTGGAGCCGCGGCTGTCACCGTCGCCGGCGGTGCGGCCCGCGGTCCAGTGCCCGGAGATCAGGCCGCGGCCGAGCACGCCGTACGCGGTCAGGCCGATGCCGAGCTCCCGCAGCGTGGGCAGGACGTCCGCCTCCACCGCGCGGGAGATCAGCGAGTACTCGATCTGCAGGTCGGCGATCGGGTGAACGGCGTGCGCCCGGCGGATCGTCTCCGCGTTGACCTCCGAGAGGCCGACGTGCCGTATGTACCCGGCCTCGACCAGCTCCTTGATCGCGCCCACCGTCTCCTCGATCGGGACCGCCGGGTCCAGCCGGGCGGGACGGTAGATGTCGATGTGGTCGGTGCCCAGCCTGGTCAGCGAGTAGGCCAGGAAGTTCTTCACCGCCGCCGGACGGCAGTCATGCCCGCCGAACTCGTGGCCCGGCCCCCGCAGCATGCCGAACTTGACGCTCAGCTGATAGCTGTCGCGATCCCGGCCGCGCAGCGCCTCCGCGAGCAGCAGCTCGTTGTGGCCCATGGCGTAGAAGTCGCCGGTGTCGATGAGGGTGACTCCGGCCTCCAGCGCGGCGTGCACGGTGGCGATGCTCTCCGCGCGGTCGGCCGCGCCGTACGGGCCCGACATGCCCATCGCGCCCAGGCCCAGCGCGGAAACGGCCGGTCCGGTGCGGCCCAGGGTTCGACTCTGCATCACGTTCTCCCTCGCTCTCGATGTCGTCCCCAACCCTGCGCCCGGGCGGGGACGGGCGGGAGCGGAGCGTTCATCATGGGAGAGCCGCTCCCTGGCTCGGCTCGCCGGCCGCGAGGCAGGATGAAGCCATGCAACGTGACCAGCTCGCCGACTTCCTGCGCCGCCGCCGCGAGGGGATCCGCCCGGCCGAGGTGGGCCTGGCCGACGGCCCCCGCCGCCGCACCACCGGCCTGCGCCGGGAAGAGGTGGCGATGCTGGCCGGCATGTCGGTGGACTATGTCGTACGCCTCGAGCAGGGCCGCGGCAGCCGGCCCTCGACCCAGCTGCTCGGCGCGCTGGCCCGGGCGTTGCGCCTGTCCGACGACGAGCGCGACCACCTGTTCCACCTGGCCGGCCACCGGCCGCAGCCCGCCGACGGGGTGGCCCGCCTGGCCCGCGCCGGCCTGATACGCATGCTCGACCTGCTCGGCGACACCCCGGCCCTGGTGCTGTCCGACCTGGGCGAGATCCTCGCCAAGAACCGCGCGGCCGTCCTGCTGACGGGCGACCCCACCGGCCTGTCCGGCGACCGGCGCTACGTCGTCTACCGCTGGTTCACCGAGCCCGCCGTGCGCGCCGTCTGCCCGCCCGAGGAGCAGGAGCATCGGGCCCGCCAGTTCGTGGCCGACCTGCGCGCGGCCGCCGGCCGCCGCTCCGGCGACCCCACGGTCGCCGGGCTCGTCGGCCGGCTGCAGGCCGCGAGCGCCGACTTCCGGCGGCTGTGGGCCGAGCACGAGGTGGCGGTACGGCGCGCCGACCGCAAGACCCTGCTGCACCCGCGGGTGGGCCGCCTGCTGATGGACTGCGAGACCCTGGTCACCCCCGATCAGGGTCAGCAGCTGCTGGTGCTCACCCCGGCGGACGCCGAGACCCGCGAGCGGCTGGAGCTGCTGCTGGTGCTCGGCATCGAGGAGTTCCCCACACCCGCCTCATCGGCACCATGACGGCAGCACGCCTTCGAGCTCAATCGGACACGAGGGCCCGGCGCCGTACTCACCGCGTGGCGGCCAGCCCTCCCACCAGGCCGCTCACCGCGCAGACCAGCACCAGCCCGGCGTACTGCGGCAGCGAGTAGGCGAACCCGGGCTTCGCGCCGGAACGACCATCCCCACCGGATCACCGTCCCGCCGGACAGCCAGGGCTCGTACAGGCAGCACGCTGTATAGGTTGAGGTCGTGGATCTTCCTTCCTATTGGCTGCCCCGGCCCCCTTTCAGCCCGGACGGCAAGACCCTGGCCGACTTCGCCGCGTTACTCTCTGACGCGGTTGCCCGAGGGCCTGACAAGCCGATTTCCTACACCTTGGCCGCGCCGAAGTGGCAGTTCCTCTGCTACGCCGCCGAGCAAGCCGGATACGTTCTCCACGGCTCGAACAATCCCTCGATCGAGCGCTTCGATCCGCGCCGGTCCTATGACAGCGACGCCTTCGGCAATCGCACAGCCGTCTATGCCGCGTCGGACGGCATCTGGCCGATGTTCTACGCGATACTCAACCGCGATCATCCGGTGTCGATGGTCAACTCATGTACCGACGTCGCAGGCGAGACCTGCTACTACTTCTCCATCAGCCGGTCCGCACTCGACCTCGGCCCGTGGCAGGAGGGAACGGTCTATCTCCTGCCTGCCGAAGGGTTCGAGCATCAGCCTCCGATACGAGGTGTCCGCCAACTCCAGGTGGCCAAACTGGCTCCGGCCCGGCCGGTGGCCAAGATCCGGGTGGTTCCCGAGGAATTCCCATTCCTGAGCGACGTACGTGGACACGACGATGTGACGGTTCAGGCCCGTTCCGCGGCTGACCCCGAGGGCTTTCCTTGGATTGATGACTGACCGTGACGCCGGAGAAAGGGATGATCTGCCGCATGATGGAAAAGCCGCCCTACCGGCGTGTTGCTGTGTTCGGGGCGGGATACATCGGTCTGGTGACCGGTGCCTGCCTCGCCGACCTCGGCCACCGGGTGGTGATCCGGGACATCGACCCGGAGAAGATCAAGCTTTTGCAGGCCGGCGAGGTGCCGATCTACGAGCCGGGCCTGAGCGACCTGATCGGCCGGAACAAGGAACGGCTGAGCTTCACGCTGGACCTGGCCGAGGCCGTCACCGGTGCCGAGATCGCCTATGTCTGCGTGGACACGCCGCCGTCGGCTTCCGGTGATGCGGACCTGTCACGGGTCTGGTCGGTGGTGACGTCGCTGAAGGACGCCGCTCACCTGCGGGCCGTGGTGGTCAAATCCACCGTGCCAGTGGGCACCGGCAGCCGGGTGCGAGCCGCGCTGGACGCCGCCGGGCTCGGTCACGTCGGCTATGCCGCGAACCCGGAGTTCACCGCTGAGGGCCGCGCGGTCAGCGACTTCATGCATCCCGACCGCATCGTCATCGGGACGTCCGACGAGGCGACCGCCCGCCTGCTCACCGAGCTGCATGAGAGCGTGGACGGGCCGGTCGTGGTGATGAGCGTGCGCTCGGCGGAGATGGTGAAGCTCGCGGCGAACGCGCTGCTCGCCACCAAGATCAGCTTTATCAACGAGATCGCCACCTTGTGTGAGAAGACCGGGGCCGACGTCGAGGAGGTGGCTCACGCCGTCGGACTGGATCATCGCCTGGGGCCGCACTTCCTGCGGCCCGGCATCGGCTGGGGCGGCTCGTGCTTCCCCAAGGACAGCGAGGCGCTGCGGCAGCTTGCCAACAACACCGGCTACCACCTGCAGCTGCTGTCAGCGGTGATCGAGGTCAACAATCTGCAGAAGCGCCGGGCGATCCAGAAGCTCAAGGACGAGCTCGGCACGCTGGCGGGTGCGCGGGTGGCGCTGCTCGGCTTGACGTTCAAGCCTGGGACGGACGACATGCGCGAGTCCCCCAGCACCGTCCTGGCGTCCCGGCTGCTCGCCGAGGGGGCCGAGGTGCACTGCTGGGATCCGATGGCCCGCCCGGCCGCGGCCGAACCCTGGACGTCGACAACGCGCCATACGAGCGTGGAGCAGGCGCTCGAAGGCGCGGACGCGGCGGTCATCGTCACCGAGTGGCCCCAGCTCGCCCAGGTCGATTGGACGCAGGCCGTCGCGACGATGCGCCGGCCGGTGCTGTTCGACGGCCGGAATCTGCTGGATCCGGTGGCGATGCGGGCCGCTGGTTACCACTACCTCAGCGTCGGCCGGCCCTGACGGGCGCGGCCATCGAAGGCTGGATGGCGGGAAGGGGACGCGCGCGCGGCAGGGAGGAGGGCGGCACACCTCCCCGCAGCCGACGGAGACAGGCCGGACCAGGTGTGCGGCTCAGAGCATCCGCCGCAGTGCGGTCTCCACAGCGTCGATGAGCGCGTCACCTTCGGTACCGGGGTGGCGGGCAAGGCCGAGTTCGACGTCCGGCAGAGCAGGCAACGGGGCCGCGTCGTGGCAGGCCATGGCCGGCTCCAGGTTGGCGGGCATGAGCGCCGCGACTCCGAGCCCGGCCCGTAGCGCGGCGAGCACTCCGGCGAGACTGTTGCTTTCGAACACCACCCGCCATCGGCGCCCCGTGCCTTCCATCGTTTCCAGCACCGACGTTCGCCAGGCGCACGTGTTCGAGAACAGCACCACCGGCAGCGGATCGGCGTCGGTAGCGACCCCCTGCCCGACCGCCCAGACCAGCGGCAGGCGTACCGTCCAGCGCGGCGGCCAGGGAAGATGCGCGGCCTCGTCGAGTACGAGCTGGACGCGGCCCGTGTCGTAGGCCTCCCGCATCGCCGCGTTGGACAGACTGAGCACCTCCAGCGTCGCGTGGGGATGGAGCCGCGCGAGGTCGGCGAGTGCCTGGGACAGGCGGGAAGCGGCGAGATCTTCGAGGAGTCCCACCCCGCAATGCCCGGTGAGCGCACGTCCCGTTTCGGCGAGCGCCTGTGCCGACAGAGCGAGAATGCGCTCGGCGTAGGGCAGCAGTTCCTCGCCCGCCCGGGTCAGCGAGACGCCGGACGGCGCCCGGTGCAGCAGCGGACTGCCGACGGCCCTCTCGAGCTTGCGCAACTGCTGGCTGAGCGCGGGCTGGGTGCGGCCGAGCGCCGCGGCCGCACGGCTGATGCTGCCCGCTCGTACGGCGGTGACGAACGAGCGCAGCAGTGCGGTCTCGAGATCGCGTGCCATAAGCGCTCATTATGTCCGGTCCAATGAATTGACGACTTCCTATGGCATGACGGGTTATCTAGCGTCAAACCGGTGATCAGATTTCGACAGGTGCTGGCGGTGCCGGGGATGACGCCGCTGCTGGGCATCTCGCTGCTCGCTCGTACCGCGATCACGGCGGACGCGATGGCGTTGACGATGTACGTCGTCCTTGCCCTCGACCTGAGTTACGCGGCGGCGGGAGCCGTCGTGGCGGCGCTCACCGCCGGCGTCGCGCTGGGCGGGCCGCTGCTGGGGCGGATGATCGACCGGCGGGGGCTGCGTACCGTGCTGGTGGGCACGGTGGTGGCGCAGCTCGTGTTCTGGCTGGCCGTGCCTGCGCTGCCGTACGTGATCTTGCTGGGCGCCTCCTTCGCCGCCGGTCTGCTGATGGTGCCAATCCAGCCGGTCACCCGGCAGGCGATCGCCGCGATGACGGCGGCAGGGCAGCGGCGGGCGGCGTTCGCGCTGGAGTCGGTGGCGGGCGAGCTGTCGTACATGGTGGGGCCGGCGGTGGTGATCCTGTGCGCGGCGGAGGTGTCCCCCGGCGTGGTGGCGTGGGGGGTGGGCGCCGCGATCGTCGCCGGCGGGGCGGGGATCGCCCTGCTCAACCCGCCGCTGCGGGCCGAGGACGAGGCGGGCGGCGAGGCAGCGGGCCGGCCCCGGCGCCGGGAGTGGCTGGGGGCGCGCATGGTCGCTGTTCTGACGATGGGGTTCGGCGTCGCGATGCTGCTCAGCGGCGTCGACCTGGCCATCGTCGCCACTCTTCGAGAAGCCGGTCAGGTCTCGTGGGCGGCCGTGGTCATCGCCGTGTTCGGGGTGACGTCCGTCGTGGGTGGTCTGGTGTACGGAGCGCTGTCCCGGCCGATGCCTACCTGGCTGCTGCTCGGCCTGCTCGGGCTGGTGACGATTCCGGCCGGACTTGCCCATGACTGGCCTTGGCTGTGCGTGGCCGTCATCGGGGCCGGGCTGCTCACCGCACCGACCCTTTCCACCGTCTCCGACGCGGTGAGCCGGCTGGCGCCGGCCGGTGTGCGAGGTGAGGCGACCGGCCTGCAGTCCTCGGCGGCGAGCGCGGGGTTCGCGCTGGGGTCCCCGGTCGTGGGAGTGGCGATCGACGCGTCCGTACCGGCGGGTGGGTTCGCGGCGGCCGGTCTGGCCGGCCTGCTCGCCGCGCTGATGGGCTACCTGCTCTCGCGCCGGTCCCCCACCGCCGCACCGTCGCCGTCGCCGTCACCCGCCGCCGCACCGTCACCGTCGCCGTCGCCCGCCGCCGCACCGTCTCCGTCGCCGTCGCCGTCGCCGTCGCCCGCCGCACCGTCGCCCGCCGCCGCGCCGTCGTCCTCGTCGCAGGCGCCCGAACCCTGCGACGCCGCCGCGCCGGACCCAAGAACGGCAGAGATCGTCAGCGCCTCACCGGCGCCCGGTGAGGGCCGCGGACGGCAGGATCGGTGAGCCTGCCGTCCTGCCCAGCCGGCTTCATGTGTCGTCGTTGGGTGTGGCGAGCAGCTGGAACTGGTCCCACTGAACCCGGGGCCGGGGCAGGCCGCGCCGTTCCAGGTAGCGGGCCGTGGAGCGGCGGACGGTGCGCAGGGTGCGGAACGCGTCGCTGATGCGGCCGGATCCGGCCGGCTCGACCACTTTCTGCGGGACCAGCGTCCATTGGTCGTCGCCGTCGGCGCGGAGTTCGCCGCGGATCAGTGCGTTGTGCATGGCGTTGAGCCGTTCGTCGTGCCGGTGCACGAGCAGGCTGGCCTGGCCCGGCACGATGCCGTCGGCGGCGTCCGTCGCAATGCCGTCGGGGGCGTCCGTCGCGATGCCTTCCGCGGCGTCCGTCGCGATGGCGAAGCCGTCGGCGGTGGCCCTTGGCCGCGTACGTACCAGCAGCGGCGCTCCGGAGGCGTCCCGGGCGCCGAGGACCGCGCTCGTGAAGCGGGCGATCAGATCCGCGCCGGGCAGGTCCGTGGCGGCGGGTGTCGCGGGCGCGGGCTGTTCGGCGGCGGTCAACTCGGCGAGCGGTGGCCGGACCTCGACCCGGGTGGGCGTCACGGTGATGAAGAGCCGCAGGTAGTACCAGTCCATGAACCACCGGCCGGGGGCCCGGACGTAGCTTCGGCTGTGGGGCTGCCGTTCGAAGAGCGTACGCCAGTAATCGGCCGCCTCGTCCGGCCCGGTCCGGATCTCATCGGGGCAGGTCGCGGTTCCGCTGACGAACACCTGGGGCGCGTCGGCGCGGCCGCTGCCGGTGGGGTCGGAGAACAGCAGCGCGACGCGTCCGTCCCGGCGGACGTTGAGCGCCTTCTGCGCGAAGGCCAGGCTGGTGGTGACGAGCAGCGTGCCGTCTGCCCGGCGCCAGGCCGCGGTGGGCCAGGTCAGCGGGGTGCCATCAGGCCCGAGAGTGGCGAACTCGCAGGTCCGGTAGGCATCGATGATGGCGCCGACCTCGAAGTCGATCGGTGTCGTGGTCACAGGGCGGCTCCTGAGGGGAGGCCGTGGCGGCGTAAGCACATGTGCGTGATCATCTCGTCAATTCGGCGAGGGATGGTGGAAAACGGAGAAGAGCGTCGCGGTGCTCGGACATGGTGACGAATCGCCGGGCCAGGACCGCGGGGTGTCCCTTTCAAGCAGTCGGCGATTGTTACGGTGGACGCTTCTTGGATCAGCGGGAGGGCGGCGGTAGGGCATGCGGGTGGCCATGGCGAGCGCTGCCGCGGGGCGGGCCGGCCGCGCGAACGAGGACTTCACCGGAGCCTTGCCGACGGCGGCCGTGCTGGTCGACGGTGCCGGCATCCCCGGTACGGAATCGATCTGCCGGCACGGCGTGGCCTGGTATGCCAACCGTTTAGGAGGCGGCCTCCTCGGTCTCTTGTCACTCGTACCGGACCGCAGCCTTCCGGCAGTGCTCGCGGATGCCATCGAGCAGGTGACGGACGATCACCGGGACACCTGCGACGTCGCCAACCGCATGAGCCCGTCGGCGGCGGTAGCCATCCTGCGCCTGTCCCATGGTCTCGTCGAGTACCTGGTGCTCGGGGACGCGTACGTCGTACTCGACAAAGCAGACAGCGCGCCGCTCGTCGTCTCCGATCCCCGGGAGGTCGTGATCAGCCGCTCGTATGAGCCCGCGCTGAAGACCGCCGCCGAAGGCAGCGACGAGTACCACCGGATCCTCAGCGACTTACGCTCGAACCGGAACCAGCCGGGCGGCTTCTGGGTCGCCAAGGACGACCCGCGGGCGGCGGACGAGGCCATCACCGGAGGCTGTCCGATCGCCGAGCTGACCGATGCCGGCGCCGCACTCCTCAGCAATGGCGCCAGCGGCATCGTGGACCGGTTCGGGCTCACGGACTGGTCCGGGGTCATGGCCATGCTGGCGTCGAGCGGACCGGACGAAATCATTCGCCGTGTCCGGCAGGCCGAGGCACATCACGCGGTAGCGGCGGACGATGCGACGATCGCACACTGCACCGACTTCGGACAGGCTTGACGGTTGCCACCGGCGCCTCCATCGATCACCTGCCCCCGCTTCGGCCCCGCCGCCACGCCCGCTGGCCCTGCCGCTGCGTGGTCGTCGGCTATGCGGCCGCGCGACGATTCCCGGCGGAGGCCATGCCGAGCCAGGTGTGCGGGTTGTACAGCGCCGGGACGCGGCGGTCACCGGAACGGGAGCCGTCGAGGGAGAAGTACTCGTTCTTGACCAGGATCTACGGAAATTGGTGATCACCGCGATGCCCTCCTCGATAGTGAGCACGGTGTGGCCCCGGGCGGTGATGGCGTCATCCCACGACCGGGTCAGGGGTGTTCGGGGGTGACCCATTCGACGAACTGGACGATCACGCCGTTGGGGTCGGTGACCTGGAACAAGGCTTCGCCCCAGGGCTCCTGGCGCAGCGGCATGGTGATCTGCGCCCCGGCCTCGCGCAGCCGCTTTTCGTGCTCGGCCAAGCCGCCGGCGAGGGTAAAGGCGAGGATCAGACCGCCGGCGCGCTGGTCACGCTGCTCGGGCGGCAGCACCTCGATGCCGCGGGCGAGCAGGACGATGTCGACCGCGTCGTCGCGCGACAGGGAGGCGAAGCCGTCGGCGGCCCGCTGGACGGTGTAGCCCAGGTAGGTGGTGAAGAACTCCTGTGAGGCGGCGACGTCGTCGACGGTCAGCGAGACAGTGGAAGCGATGAACTGCACGGGATCTCCTCTGGTGGGGTGGGGGTCGTAGCTACGGGGTGAGGTCAGGAGCTGCGGCGCCGCGGGACGATGCGCATGCTCCGGACTTGCTGCGACGCACGGATGCTGCGGCCGGAAGGCAGACGACGCAGTTCGGCGCCGTACAGCGGGGGCCGCTCAGGCTGCTGCGACCGGGGCACAGGCGCGGCGGCGTCGTGGGTGTGCTTGCGCATGGACATCCTCCTGCGGACTCAGCGTTCCATCGTCATAAACTTATGACGGAGGTAAATTTAGCCCAAGGCGTTCGAGGGTGTCAACATAAAGATGCTACGAGGGTAAGATTGCGTCATGGCTACTCAGACTCCCGCCCCGGCCGCCGGTCTGCGCGAGACCAAGAAGCACGAGACCCGGCAGCTCATCTCCGACCACGCGACCCGGCTGTTCATCGCCCAGGGCTTCGAGGAGACGACCATCGCCGAGATCGCCGCCGCCGCCCGCGTCGCCAAGAAGACCGTCACCAACTACTTCCCACGTAAGGAAGACCTGGCCCTGGACCATCAGGAGGAGTTCGCCGCCTCCCTGGGCCGTGCCGTCACCGCACGACGCCCAGGGGAATCAGCGCTGGCCGCGCTGCGCCGCGCGTTCGCCGACGCCGTGGCCACCCAGGACCCGGTCGCCGGATTCTCCGGCCAGGAGTTCGCCCGCATGATCGCCGACAGCCCCACCCTGACCGTCTGCCTGCGCGGCCTGCACGACCAGCGTGAACACCACCTCGCCCAGGTGCTCGCCGACGTCACCGCTGCGCCGTCCGACGACATCACCGTACAGACCGCCGCCGCCCTGCTGGGCAGCGTCCACCGGGTGCTGTTTCACCGCATCCAGACCCTCACCCTCGCCGGACACCCCAACGACCAGATCGCCCACACCATCGCCGCCGAAGCCGCCCAAGCCTTCGACTTGCTGGAGCCCGCCCTGGCCGACTACGCCTCCGCCTGATGCGAGCCATGGGGCCTGCTGCTCGGGCAAGCTCGGCGCCGGACAGTCGCTGCCGGGCCCCGCGAGGGGTACCTCGTGGCCGTGCTGCCTGGCCTCGGGCTTCCTGGGCGTCGTGCATCTGCCGGCGGGACTGCTCAGCCGCGTCGGTGGGTAACCACCGCAGCCAGCCGCACCCGCGAGCTCGATTCGCCCAGCGGAGTGGCCACCGCGCTCAATGGCGCGAGCTCGGTGTGCAGCGCGGCCAGGGCGCGCACGCCTGGGGTGCCTCGAACGCGCGCTCGAGCGGCGCTCCACCCTCGCGGGCCTGGCTGGAGGCAACCCAGCACCGCTATTTCGCCGCAGCCCCTGATCAGCGAGCACGAGGGCGCGCCAGCCGCAAGGTCACCAAGGAAGCGGGGATCGGAACCGTCTGGGCCCCGCGAAAATCAGCAGCTGAACCATTCGTGCGACCGCTCACAAGCCGCCGGATATGATCCCTGGCCGTGACCGAGCCGGACTTCCTTCGAGCCACGCGTACGTCCTACGACGCCATGGCCGTTGACTACGCGCGCTGGATCGAGGGCGAGCTGGCGGCCAAGCCGCTGGACCGGGCGATACTCACCGGATTCGCCGAACTCGTACAGGCCGCGGGTACAGGACCTGTAGCTGACGTCGGATGTGGTCCTGGCCGCCTGACGGCGCACCTGCACGGCCTGGGATTGCCGGCGTTCGGCGTCGACCTGTCGCCACAGATGATCGCAGTGGCGCGACAGACGTATCCGGGCCTGCGATTCGAGGTTGGTTCGATGACTGCCTTGGACCTGCCCGACAACACCCTCGCCGGCATTGTGGCCTGGTACTCGACCATTCACGTCCCGCAAGAGCAGCTTCCAAAGGTTTTCGCCGAGTTTCATCGGGTGCTGGCGCCAGGCGGCCATCTGCTGCTCGCGTTCCAGGTCGGCGAGGGGGTGTCGCACTGGACGGAGGCGGCGGGTCACGCGATCTCGCTCGACTTCCACCGGCGGGAGCCCGACCATGTCGCTGATCTGCTCAACCAGGTCGGACTCGTCGTGTGCGCTCGACTGCTGCGCGAGCCTGATGACGACAGTGACTATCCGGAGGACACGCAGCAGGCATTCCTGCTGGCTCGCAAATTTGCTGACGATGGCCGGCCGTGACAGCCACCTCACCCCCGCTTACATTCTGGGGCGGCTGCTGCAGGGGGCGTTCACGAGTGTGGTTGAGCAGCGACGATGACGGCCCGGCGAAAACCACTCGCTGGTCAGCCTTGCTCCTGTGGTCTGGTCGATGACCGCGAGCATGGCGGCTCGCCAGTCGTAGTCCTCGTCGCGTTCCTCGAAGTCGACGAAGAAGTCCGTCATCGCCTGCCGACCGATGCCGGTATGGTCTTCCCGCTCAGCCGGTTGTGGGAGTTGACGTTCCACCAGGCGCTGTAGGCCCGGGCCCCCTGGCGGGATTGCCGGTGTCGTAGGGGAGCAGGACGGCTTTGGGCGGCGCCGGCTCATGAAGCTGGTACGGCGCATCTCCGCCGAGCCTGGCGGCGAGCTGGTTATCGGCCTATCCGGGGATTGCTTCGATAGGGCTACCTGGAGCGTACGTGGTGACGCGGGCGCGGATGCGTCAGGTCCAGGTCGCCGAATCCGGGTCGATGCCTCGATCGCGGGCGTTGGCGTCGATGATGTCACGGAGCCAGATGGTCAGGCCCGGCTCGATCGCGTCGAAGTAGGCCGTGAAGCCAGGATCGGCGACGTACTTCCTTCCCAGGCAGACATGCATCGAAAGGGTGCAGTCGAAGTACGCCTGAATGGAGGCCCTGTGCCGTTCCGCCAGAGCATTGGCTTCGGCACTACCTGGCCTGACGCCGGCGCGCTTGGCTGCTGCCAGGTCGTCCTCGATCGTTGCGATATTGTCCGCGATCCGCTGCCAGTCCTCGGAGGTCCTGCCCGCGACGCGCTCGGCGTACTGCGCCCATTGAGCTGTGTCGCCCCACCGCTCACGTGCGCCTGCGACCAGTGACGGCTCCCAGCGCTGCCCGAAGATCGCGACTTGTTCCTCCGGGGAGAGCAGGATGCCGTCGCGTGCGGCTTCGATCATGCGATCGACCGCGTCAACCATGGTCTGCAAGCGGGAGATGCGATCGAGGAGCTGGGCGCGCTGTTGTCTCAGCGGCACGGTCAGGTCGACCGTGGGAGCATCGAGGAGTTCACCGATGTCGTCGAGGGACAGACCGAGCTCGCGGTAGATGAGCACCCGGTGGATGCGTGCGACGTCAGCCGCGGAGTAGAGCCGGTAACCGCCGGTGGTTCGCCCGGACGGGCGGACGAGCCCGATAGCGTCCCAGTGATGGAGGGTGCGGATGGTGACTCCCGCGTGCGATGCCGCGGCCCCGACGGTCAGCCCGCCGGGGCCCGCGGCATCGTCCATCGCGGTATCGGTCACGCCGTCGAGTCTGACATGCACGTCCGACCTAAGCAGTTTCACCCCCTTGAGGGAGCATGTAGCCGTTCTCTTTGAGGTGACGTGCCTCGGCGCTGTCGGGGTCGAAGGGACGGGCCGCGGTCATGATCACGCGAGCGTTCTCCGGCGTGATGACTTCCAGTTCTACGGTGTTCCACGGAGTCTTTCGCGGTTCCGACGTGCATCCGGGCACCAGCGCGGTGCACGCCTGCGCGATCTCGTCGACCTGGCTCAGTACACAACTGAAGCCGATGCTCACCGTTGAAGGGGCCGGAAGGGCGCCGGTCGGGACGAGCAGAACGTCCTGGAACGCCCACCGTCGAAGGTGCGTGACCTGGCCCGGGACCGTGAACAGGTCGATGAAACCGAGCCCGCGGGTCCAGAAATTCACGGACGCGGCCAGGTCCGGCGTCGGCACGGTGACGAACATCGGCATGCCGTAGATGCCCCGGAAAATCTCAGGTGGCTTCACGTCGGGCCCGGGCGGAGGAACAGGGCTGATATCGAATGCCTCGTAGTAGTCGGTCATGCGTTCATCGTGGTGCCTGACGCAACGTTAGGGTCAAATCCGGATCAGCACTGCCCGAGGGCCTTCCCAGCCCGACCTGAAGGCCGGCGAACTGCGGGCGCCGACCGTTCAGGGGTCAGCGGGTCGCGTCAGGCATGCGGACCGTCACGTAGGGATGCGGCTGCTCCAGCCACTCGCCGGTCAGCCGCGCCCCGGTGGTGTGGTCGATGAGTGCCAGGCAGGCGGCCCTCCAGTCGTAGTCGGCGCGGTCCTCGTCCTCTTCCTCGTCGGGGTCCTCGGACGCGGGAGCGGCGAAGAAGTCCGTCATCGCCCGCAGTTCGGGCCATCGAGCCAGGCCGGCATGGTGTTCCTGCCGCCCGGGGAAGAGCGCGTCGATCGTCAGGATGAGTTCGCCTCCGGCCGCGAAGCTCAGCAGATTGTTGGCGTTGACGTTCCACCAGGCGCTGTAGACGCGCGCTCCCTCACTGAGCCGCCGGAGCACGGCGGGGCTTGCCCCGAGGTGGCCCCACTCGAAGAGAAGCGTGGTCGAGCCGCACCGGTCGAGGAGCACGGGGTAGGCGTCGCGTTCGGGTGGCCTGATGGCGCTGGGCGGGGCCGGCTCGTGCAGCCGGTAGGGCGTGTTCCCGGCGAGCCGGGCGGCGACCTGGTCCAGGGTGAGCGCTTGTCCGTCGTCGGGGACCACTGCCGTCCAGCACATGCCTACGCCGAGCCACTGCGTGCTGTTCATCAGTCGCCGGTAGTGCTCGCGTAGGTCGGCGGTCGGTGGCTGTCCGGTATTCAAGCAGGGTTCCTCTTGCTCGGCGGGAACGGCAGGTTTGTACCGCAAGCTGCGGCCCATCAGGTTCTGCGCGAGATGACCATGATGTATTCGCAGGGAGCGTTCGTTCGGTTGGCGAAACCGTGGTCCGCGTCGGCCTGGAAGAACAGGGAGTCGCCTGTGTTCAGGGTCTCGCTGATCCCGCCGATCGCGACGGTGAGGGTGCCTTCGAGCACCACGAGTTGTTTCTCCGTACCCGGCGGATACGCGGGCAGCAGCCCGGTAGAGACCTGCGCGGGGAGGTGGTGGACGACCATCTCGGCTCCTCCCGCGCCCGGGGCCGCGGACACCATGTGCCGCTCGAAGCCGGTTTCCGGGTCACGGAAAACGGGGCGATCGTTCTTGCGCATGACGATGGCCACACCAGACGCGGCAGCAGCCGGCGCACCGATCAGGTCCGAGAGCGACGCGCCGAGCGCGTGGGCGATCCTGGACGCGACGCCGATTGTCGGGCTCTTCTCACCGCGTTCGACCTTGGACAGCATCGCCCGGCTGACCGACGACTGTGCGGACAGCTGTTCCAGCGTCAGGCCTGCCTCCTCGCGGCGTCGCCGCACGTTACCGCCGAACGCGCCGGCCAGGTCGTCACCGTGCTGTGGTTCGGCCGCGTTTGCGTCTTGCTCGACCACCGTGCTCCTCGATCGATGGGTATCTCGCCGCCCACAGTGTAGGGTTTCTTCTAAAGAAGATAGAGTCTTCTATCGGAGACGCCCGACGCGACGGAGGTTCCCCATGCGTTTGATCTCGAGAGGCCGGCACCATGCCACGTTCGAATTCGGCGATCTGCAGGTGATCTCGTTGCGAGACGGGTACATCGACATGCCGCCGACACGGCTCCGTGACGAGGATGGGCGCCCGCTCGATGAGCTGCCGGCCGCCGTCCCGCTGGCCGGCGACAACTTGCGGCTGTCGGTCAACGCCTTCTTCGTCACCGACGGCACGCGGTCGGTTCTCATCGACACCGGCGCGTCCAACGCCTGGCACGACCCCACCATGGGATTGATCTACGACGCGCTCGACGAAGCGGGAGTCGACCGCGCGCATGTCACCGATGTGGCCATCACCCACAAGCACGAAGACCACGTGAGCGGCCTGATCGCGCCGGACGGTTCAGAGGCGTTCACCAAACTCGAGCGCGTGTGGATCGGCGCGGGCGACACCTCGGTGTTCACGGGGCGGCTCGAGCCGATCCGCGACCGGGTCGTACCCGTGTCGGAGAAGGTCGCGATCAACGACTGGGCCACCGCGATCCCGACACCGGGCCACACACCCGGTCACACCGTCTACGAGGTCAGGAGCGGCACCGGCCACCTTCTCGTCTGGGGCGACACCGTTCACGTCCCCACGCTCCAATTCGCTCAGCCGAACGTGTCCTGGGAGCTCGACGGCAACCAGCCCCAGGCCCGCGCCGCGCGGGCGGCCCTCCTCCAGCGACTGACCCGACCACACCACTTCGTAGCCGGCGCCCACCTCGACTCGCCCGGCATCGCCCGTGTGACCCCCTCCGGCGACGGTTATGCGCTGGAATACCTCGCACCACCGATCGGCTGATCGGCTCCGGGCCGCGCTCGCGGTGGCGGCCATCCTGCTCGCGTTGCTCGCCAATGACCACTTCCTCGATCAGTGGCCCCAGGTCCACGAGCCCCAAGGCGAGCCTGACACTCCGCAGACTCCAGCCGGGACCTTCGACAGCGCTCCATTTGGAGGCCGGAGCAGGCCACGAAACGGCCCTGGGTGGGGCGTTCACGAGTAGGGCCGGCCTGGGACAGAAGAGAGGTGCCTGAAAGACGCCTGGCTGTGTCCCGCTTCCAACCGCAACCCGGCCGTGCGGAGGATGTGGCGGCGCTGCGACCTGGTCACGCCCAAGAGCGCCTATGCCCCGGCCTCACTCAAGCAGTGAGCGCTCACCTTCGCACCCCGCAAAATGTCCGAACGGGCTCAAGCGGTCGGTCAGGAAGGCGACGATCTCGTCCCTGGCCTTGAGCGTGGGATGTCCTTCCTCATCGACGAGGTGGGCGGTGACAACGCTGTGGGGGGTCCCGACCACGTCGGCGAAGAACGGTGGCGGGCTGGTGTTCGCGGAACTGCCCGGAAGAACACGACCGTCGAAGGCGACGCCGAGGAGTGCCCGGTAGGCGGCGAAGCGCCGGCCGGTGCACCAGCGGTCGTCGTCGAAGCGGTAGGCGAGAACCTTCAGCCCGTCGCGCGTGATGCGGTCTCGGACCGCGTGCGCGTCCTCGTCGCTGATCTCGAGTCCGGCAGGGTCGTCCAGCGGCAGTGACGGGTGGTTGACCACCGGCGCGATGACAGCCGGCTCAAGCGCCATGGTGAGAGCGAAGTTGCCGGTGAAGCACAGCCCGATCGCGCCGACTCCCGGACCGCCGCATTCGGTGTGGGCTTGGCGCGCGAGCCCACGTAGCCATGCCGTGACGGGGCTGGTCCCGCCCCCGGCGAACGCGCGGAACTCGGCACTGACACACGCGCGGCGGACGACCTCCGTACCACCCTCGACCGTGGGGTAGGCACCGTCGATCCCGAAGAGTGAGGGGACATAGACGGTGAAGCCCGCATCCCGCGAGCGCGGCGACCCGTGCGGGGAAGGCGGCGCGCCACCGTGCTCACCGGCTCCTTCTCCGACGAGATCTTCGGCGGATACCCGTGGTTCCACGACCCCGAGGTGCTGGCCACGGACGCGTTCCCCTGGCAGGGCAGCGCGCCCCGGGTCTGGACCAGTCTCAGCCCCGACTACATCGAGCGGGTGAACCCGGCCGGCGTCGAGCGGGAGCGCTACCACGCCCTTCTGGAGAAGGTCCCCAGCTGGCGACCGAGTCCGATGACTGTCACGGGTGTACCGGTTTTGCTGTTCATGGCAGCATCGTCAACGTTGATACCGATGTGAAGGTCAAGTGAGGGTTCGATGCTGATCGGGGAACTGAGCCGTCGGACGGGCGTGAACGCCCATCAGTTGCGCTACTACGAGGCCCAGGGTCTGCTGGAGGCAGACCGGGGCGCGAACGGTTACCGCGAGTACGACGAGAGCGCCGTGCTGCGGGTGAAGCAGATCCGGCATCTGCTTGGTGCCGGTTTGTCCTCTGAGGACATCGCGTACCTGCTGCCCTGTGCGATCGGAGAGGCCCCGGAGCTGCTCGGATGTCCCGAGTTGCTGGCCGCGATGCGATCACGGCTGCAGCGACTGGACGAGCAGATGGACAGGCTCGCTCAATCCCGCGACGCCCTTGCCGCCTACATTGATGCGGCCGATCGAATGGCCGGCGAGAGCTACCCACCCTTTGACGATGCCGACCAGGAGCGCGTGTCCGCCTGAGCGATCTGTTGGGTTCTCGGCCGGCTCCGGCCTTCCCGGACACCCGCGCTGCGGTCGAATGGCACGGACCAGGGGTGGAGTGAGGACTGAGAAGATCGCTTCCCGGCGTGCCTGTGATCGTTTCCCGGGCTCGGAGGCACTTTCCAGGCTCGCCCGGCGATTCTGTGGCGTCTCCCATCGAGCGGCACAACGTCGATCAGGAACGTCGGTGCTCGCCGGTGGCGTGACATCCGCCCCGTCGAACACAGCTACCGCCGGGCCCTTGATCTTTCACATGCTGTGAAGATCCCGGCTTTTGCGGTTGAGTCTCCCCTGAGAGGAGACGGCAGAGTGTGCGCATGGACGGCGACGTGCTGCTGACGATCGGAGACCTGGCCCGGCGCACCGGGCTCACGGTGAAAGCCATCAGGTTCTACTCCGACCGCGGGCTCGTACCGCCCACCACCCGCAGTCCCGCTGGTTACCGGTTGTACGACGTCGGCGCGCTGGTCCGGCTGGAGTTCGTGCGCGCGCTGCGCGAGCTGGGGATCGATCTGGCCACTGTGCAGCGCCTGCTGGAACGCGATCTTCCGGTGGCGCAGGTCGCCGAGGAGTACGCCGAGGCGCTGGACGTGCAGATCCGCATCATGCGGCTGCGCCGAGCCGTGCTACGCGCGGTGGCCAGACGGGGATCGACGTTAGAGGAGACGGAACTCATGCACAGGCTCGCCAAACTCTCCAACGAGGAACGCCACCGCCTCGTCACCGACTTCATCGACGAGGTCTTGGGCGATCTCGACGCCAATCCCGAGTGGGTCGCGATGATGCGCTCGGCCATGCCGGACCTGCCCGACGACCCTGATGCCGCGCAGGTGGACGCCTGGGTGGAGCTGGCCGAACTGGTTCAGGACCCGCAGTTCCGCGCGGCGGTCCGCCGGCTGGCCGAATACCAGGCGGCCGAACGCGCCCAGGGCGACACCACGGGGCTGCACCACGAGCTCACCGAGGAGGTCCGCGACCGCGTCGGCGCGGCGCTGGCCGCGGGCGTGGACCCCGCCTCGCCGCAGGCGGCCGCCATCGTCGGCGCCCTCGCCACCCGATACGCGCAGACCTTCGGCCGCGACAACGACGCCCACCTGCGGGACTGGATGCTGGACCGCCTGCAGGCGGCCGACGAACCGTTCGCCGAGCGTTACCTGCAGCTGCTCGCGGTGATCAATGGCTGGCCGGTGCCGCCGAGCATGGCGCCGCTGTTCAACTGGTTCATTCAGGCCCTGCGTGCGGGTCGGTGAGGTCGCTCTCCGCCTTGGATGCCGCCAGTATCCGCTCACGACGACGGCAGCGTAGGCGATATCCCGACGGCAGGCGCGTCGAGCCATCGGCTCAGCGCGGCTGCAGCCTCGGCGAGTCGTCGGCGCGCGTTCGCCAGGGCAGTGCGGTTCCTGCCTGCTGTCGGAAGGCGGCGCAGTTGTTCGCCGAGTCATCGATGAGCAGCGCGTCGTGGAAGGTCATGCCGTTCCGACTCAGGCCAAGGCCCGAAGATGTGACGGGACCTTCGCTCTCGAGTACCGCGATGTCGCTGGAACAGATGATGCCGGCGCAGGCGCAGGCCCACCGGGTCGGGCGCCGGGTCTTGCGTACCCGCCTGAAAGCGCTGGAGGAGGCCGTCGCGGTACGGAAGGGCAGCGAAGAAGATCGCTTCCCAGCTCAGAGGTGATCGTTTCCCAGGGGTGGCTCCGGGTTGCCGGGCACGCTCGAGCGCCTCGACCTTCCTCGGCGGACCCACTGCCCCCTCCGCTGCGAGCCCTCACCGGACCAGGGGCTGAGGCCGCACCGGGACACCACGGCGTCGGAATAGACAATTTCCGACGTTGCCAGCACCCGCCGAGAGTGCAACGATCCCCTGAATCGGCCTGCTGCCCCACGTCTTCGACCCTTTCACCAAAGGGGACGCCGCCCGTACGCGGAGCGACGGCAGCGGGCTGGGCCTGGCGATCGCCGCCGAGAACGCGCGCCTGCACGGCGGCAGCCTCACCGGGCCAACGCCCCGCACGGCGGCGCCGTCCTGACCCTCACCCTGCCCCGCCCCTGAGCGCCAGTCGCCCTGCCTCGCTTCTGAGCGTCAGTCGCCTCCCCCGCAGCCGCCACAGCTACCACAGCCGCCGCCGACCGAACCGCCGCCGCAGCCACCGCCGCCGGAGCCATACGAGCCGGTTCGCTTGTTCCGTCTGCCGGAGATCTCGGCCTCCAGCTCGGGGTTGTTCAGCTGGCCGAGTCCGTACAGCGCGATCGCGGCGGTCCCTCCGGCGGCGCCCCGAGGGGTGTTCCGCCGGGCCGCGTTCAGGGTTTCCTGGCCGGCAGGGGTGCACGTCACTCCGAGCCGTCTCCCGTACCGCCAGAGAGCGATCCGCGCGATCGTCAGCGTGATCACGATGATGCCCACGGCGAGCATCGGCAGCTCCCACGGCAGGTTCATCGCCAGCATGGTGAACAACATGACCAATATCCCCATGAACCCGGTCCAGAACAGCACCGACAGGATGTCGAACCACCGGTGGGCCCGGTCGAAGGCGTCGACCCGGTAGATCATCCCCATCTCGACGAGGCGATGTCCGATGGCGTCCATCACCGTCACGCTGGTCACGTGCTTCACATCGACCATGGCCGTCCCGTAACGGCTGTTGACGAAGCGGAGAACCTGCTTTTCGAGGGGGTCGCTCGGGGTGGACGCCGGACGGACCCGGTGCACGCGGCCGCCACGGGACACGCGTATCCTGCCCGTCCTGGCCAGCTCCGCGATCACCGTGTCCACTGCGTTTCTCATGCCTCCGTCCAGGTAGGCCAGCTCGTACGGGCCGAGTTCGCGCGGGCGGAAGCCGGAGACGGCCGCGTGGACGGCGGCGAGCTCGCGTCCGAGCGCGATGGCGGTGGCCACGACGAGAGGGACCAGGGCGGCTGAGCAGGTGAGCATGATCAGGCCCATCAAGCGACCTCCATCCGTATCCCGCTCGGACGCTAGCAGACGATGATCGGGAAGGGTCCCGGCCTGCGGCGCTGGGCGGGATCAGGGCAGCGGTCGGCCGGGCAGCGATAACGGCAGGAATCAGGCGCTCCAGCAGGTGGCGATGCAACCTGCTCGGGTCATCGCCCAACGGGCCCTTACACCCGGCCCGGTGTCGCTCCGTTCTGAGCGTTGACGATGCAGGGCCGGTGAGGTCAGCGTCAGGCATCGAAGGGGCCCTCGTGGGGTATCCAATTGTGTGACCCTGATACGTGATGACCCGATTGACCAGATGATCGCGCAGAGAACGGAACGCGGACGAGAGCTGAAGACGAACACCATGACCCGTCCATGGATGTGGTCGGGTGTCGTCGGTTGCAGACCATTGAGGACGAGAATCGCACACGCGCCTACTCCGATGTGACCCACCGCGGCACGGGCTTCGTCGCGGTCGCCGGCTAGGGACACGCCTTTCTGTACGGCAGCGTGGGTACGATCACCCGCCACTGGGCCGCGCTCAGCCCGCCCGCCTTCGCGCACACCACCGCCGCCAACGCCTCCCCGCCCACGGCGTGCCGCCTGACCGCGCCGTTGCCGTCCACGGTCAGCACCGCCGACCCGTCGCCGGTGAACGCCACGTCTAGCGGCTGCCCGATCTCCGGGTCCTGCCCGCCGCCCTGGTCGAGCAGCGCGCCCAGATCCGTGCCCGACATCACGTCGACCAGCCGCACCTTTCCCCCCACCTGAAGGCTGGCGAGCAGGTCCTCGCGCGGCGAGTAGGCGGCGGGGTCGCCGAACCCACGCGCGGTGGCGAGCCTGCGGCGCGTGGCCACGTCCCAGACCGTCATCCGTCGCCGCGCGTCGAGCACCACGACCGCCTTGCCGGAGCGGGTGAAATACGCGCGCACCCCCTCGGCGTCCCTGCCGCCGCCGCCGAACGCCGGCCCCAACGCCTTGCCTGCGGCCGTCTCCAGCAGGTGAATGCGGTCGCCCGCCACCACCAGCGTCCGCCCGTCGGAGGAGAAGGCCGCGTACTTCGCCGCGCCCGCCTCGGCCGACCACATGCGCCGCCTGGTCTGCCGGTCCCACAGCTCGACCCCGCCCTTCTCGGTGACCACGACCAGCCTGGCGCCGTCGGGAGAGAAGGCCACCTGCACGGCGGACGTGCGCAGCGTGCCCTGGACGGCGGCCGAGGCGGTGTCCACGATCCGCACCCCGGGCCCGAACGTGGCGACGAAACGGGAATCCGGGCTGAATACCGCGTACTCCGCCTCCGGCAACGCGCCGACCTTCCTCCCGCCGACGGCCGACAGCTCGCCGTCGCGGACCACGAGCCGCCCGTCGCCGCTCAGCGCCGCCGTGCCCACAAGGTGATCGTCGTCCTCGGTGGTCAGGTCGGCCAGGTCCACCGAGAAAACCTGGTCGCCCAGCAGGTAGCGGAACGTGCTTCCGTCGAAGGCCCCCTGCACCGCCTCATCAAATTCCCCCCGTACCTGGACCGTGGTGAGCAGTTGCGTGTCCGACCTGCGCCAGAACTGGATGGACCGCGATGCCACCGTCGCGACGAGGCCGGCGCCGAACACGGCCGCGCCACCGTTCCAGGTGCCCTGGGTGCCGGCGCCGTCCTTGTCGCCGATGAAGTCCTTCGCCCCGGTCCTCATGTTGGTCAGCTCCAGCTGGTGACCGCGCCGTGCGGCCCGCCAGACCCCGTCCCGGCTGAATGTGCCCGCGGGGGCGGGCCCGAGCGCCTTGGCGGCGCCGGTTCGCAGGTCCCAGCGGGTACGCCGGTCAGCCTCCTGGAGCAGGACGGAATCGTCCCGCTCGAACGCCACATCGACCCACTCGTTCGTGAAATCCTTGGCAGTGGGGAAGACGTAGTCGCTGATCGGCCTGCCGCTGACGAGGTCCACCGCGGATGCGCGCCTGGCCGTCACGGTCACCAGCACCTTGCCCGACGGGCTCAGCGTCACGCTGTCCATCGGCTCGGCCGGCCGGGCACCGCGTGTCCGCAGGAGCCGGCCGTTGCGCACGTCCCACACGCGCGTCGCGGTGGAATCGGCGCTGATCAGCGTCCGGCCGTCGGCGCCGAGCGTGCGTACCGTGTCGCCCGCGCTCGACGGGTCGCGGAACATCGCCGTCTCGCGCTGCGCCAGCGAGGCCACCAGGGCCGCCCTGGTGGCCGGCGTGCGGTCCAGCCGCCAGGCCGCCAGGCTCGCCAGCATCGCCTGGCGAGGGTCGCTCCCGCGGGTCGTGGTCGCCACCCCCGCGAGCCTGGCCGCCTCCGACCTGGTCAGCTGCCCGGCGATCTGCTCGGCCCGGTCGTCGGCCACCGCGCTCTGCTGTACGGCCAGCCCGCCGGCCACCAGCGCGATCACCAGCAGCCCGCCCAGGCTCAGCGAGGTCAGCCGGGCCCGCCTGGCCTTGTGCCTGGTCAGGGTGGCCGCCGCGGACAGGAAGTCGCGTTCGGTGGGCGACAGGGTGATGTCGCGGCGGGCGGTGGCCGCCCACTCCAACGCGTTGTCCAGGTTGCTGCCCTGGAACAGGTCGCCGTCCCGGCGTCCCGCCGTCTCCCAGCGTCGCGCCGCGGCGAGGATCTGCCGGTGTACGGCCAGGCCGTCGCGGTTGGTCTCGATCCACCGGCGGTACCGCGGCCAGGCCTGGGGCAGGGCCGGCCTGGCCAGCCGTACGCCGCCGTCCTGCCTGGCCAGGAGGTAGCCGAACACGGCGAGGATCCTGCGCACGGCGGCCACCTCGTGCGGCGCCCGCCCCTCGACGAGCTCGGCCAGCTCGGCGTGCCGGGCCGACAGCTCGCCCGCCTCGTCCACCGTCACCAGCCGCAGGAACACCTCGGGGACCAGCTCGCGCTCGGCCGGATCGAGCATCGTGTACGCCTGCTCGGCCAGCGTGCCGAGCGCGGGATCGTGCCCCTGCGCGCCGATCCCGGCGGCCCGGTGACCGCCCTGGGCGAGCAGGCGGGCGGTGTCGAGGTCGCCGTCGCCGCTGACCAGCGCCAGCAGCAGCTCGCGGGCGGTCGGCCGCTGGGCCGGCTCCTTGGCCAGTGCCGAGGAGACCAACCGGCGCAGCGTGCTGGGCAGCACGGACAGGTCGGGGGTGGCCGACAACACCTGGTGCATGACGCTTCCCAGGTTCTCGGCGTGGAACGGATCACGGCCGGTGGCGGCGAAGACGATGACGGCTCCCCAGGCGAACACGTCCGCCGAGGCGTCCGCTCGCTGGCCGATGAACACCTCAGGGGCCATGTAGGTGGGCGTGCCGCTCACCACGCCGGTCGCGGTGAGCGACATCTCGGCGGTCCTGGAGATGCCGAAGTCGATCACGCGGGGGCCGTCCGGGCCCAGCAGCACGTTGTCGGGCTTGAGGTCGCGGTGGATCACCCCGGCGTCGTGGATGGCGGTCAGCGCCGTCGCGATGGCGGTGGCCAGGCGGTGCAGGTCGTCACCCGCGAAGATCCTGCCCGCCGTGCGCAGGCTCGGGCCTTCCACGTACTCGCTGACGATGTAGGGACGCGGGCCCTCCAGCTTGGCCTCGATGATCGGCGCGGTGCAGAACGAGGCCACCCGCTGGGCGGCCGCCGCCTCCCGGCCGAGCTGGGCCACCTGATCGCCGTACAGCACCTTGATCGCCACCCGGCGGCCGTCCTCGCCATATGCCTCGTACACCACTCCCTGGCCGCCGGCGCCGAGCCGCCCGGCCAGCCAGTAACGACCGAGCCGCTGAGGGTCTCCTTCGATCAACACGCTCGGTTTGATGCACTCATCACCGACGAAGTTGCCGATCCCTTCTCGATCCGGACGCATCCAACCCTGGCATGAACAAGATTCAGAAGCTTGCCGCCCTGGCCGTGCTCCCTGTTGCCGCGTCTGTCGTGGCCTTCCCCGCACAGGCGGCGGCGCGGCCGAGCTGTCCCGTCCCCTCCAAGGCAGACATTCTGCGGTCGTCAGCTGCCAAGGTCGACAAGCCGGCGAGAGGCGCGGCAGCGATCAAAGGAGTTCGCGTCAACCACATCCCGAAGGGGTTCACGTACGGGCAGGTCCTCGTCGACAGGCACGACGGCATCGCCGAGTACAGCTACCAGTGGTCCGACGACCGCGACGACATGAGCCGCCGGCGCCGGGCGCTGTGGGTCAGGGTGGTGTGCTGGCCGAAGGCGACCTCGTTGGCCCAGCTCAAGAACGCGCCGTTCCACATCGGGACCTTCTCCGGTGACACGACCACCACAAAGATCGGCGATCGCCAGGTGCTCCGCCAGCAGTGCGACGGCGCGCTTGGGGCCGGTGTGTACACGGGCTGGGTCGAGCGCGCGGGAGTCGTCGTCACCGTGATGGCGAGCCCGCCTCTCGTGCCAGGGTTGGCGGAGATCATCAAGGGCATCCGGCTCTGATCCTGCTCCTCGAGGTATCCGTCCTCACCCCTGGTTCTTCACCTCCGTCCGCACACTGTCTTGGGATCGACGCGTCAAGCATGTCCCGGGACAGGACATCGACGATCTCCACGAAACCCGTATGCTCCCGGACGGACCAGATTCGGGAACCTCAGAAACGACAAGATCCCGCCTGATCTCAATGATCAGACGGGACCCTGTCAACTTCAGTCCAGCCGTTTCAAGAACGGCCCCTGGTGGGGTGTTCACGAATAGCCCCGACCTGGGCCGGAAGAACGGTCGAGAAGATCGCTTCCCGGCGTAGCGCTGATCGTTTCCCAGAGTGCGGGAGCGGAGGCCAAGGTCCGCGCCTGTGCTCTGGGCTCCGTGCAGAGCCACCTGGCCCTGTACGGAAACGCCGAGGAAACACCGCCCTCGTTAGAACTTGTGGCTCGACAGCCGAGTATTCGAACTTGGAAGCGGGAGACTTCATGATTCTGCGTCGAGCGACGTTCACTGGCGCAGCCTCGCTGGCGTGCGCGGCGCTGGTCTTGAGCGCGGCCCCGCCCGCCACCGCCTCGACAGCTGCCGCCCCCGTCAAGGTCGGGGATGTGCAGAAGGCGATGGAAGACTTGGTGAAGACGGGCCACGTGGTGGGAGCCATCGGCGAGGTGTACGTGGACGGCAAGCGGGTCGGGAAGGGCTCAGCCGGCTCCCGCCTGCTCGACGGCAAGGGCGGCGCGATCCCGGCGAGCGCCCGCTACTGGATCGGCTCGCAGACCAAGGCCATGACCGCCACCGCGGTCCTGCAACTGGTCAGGGAAGGCAAGCTGAGCGTGGACGACAAACTTAGCGAGGTCCTGCCCGAGGTGGCGGAGAAGGACCTGGTGGAGCGGGCCGACGAGATCACGGTACGCAACCTGATCCAGCTGACCTCGGGCATCCCTGACTACATCGGCCCGGACACCTCCGACCCCACGCGTAACTATCGCCCGACCGACCTGCTGGCGGCCTCACGCAAGAACGCCCGGCCCGTGGAAGTCGGGACCTTCAACTACTCCAACAGCAACTACATCCTGCTCGGCATGATCATCGAGAAACTGTCCGGAAGATCACTGGCGGCCGAACTCAACCGCAGGCTCTTCGCCCCGCTCGGCATGCGCCATACCTACCTGCCCACGAAGGCGGGCCAGGGTATCAAGGGCCCGCACGGGCACGGCTACGCCCCGGACGAGACGGGCACGATGCGCGATGTCGACAAGATGATGAACGCCACCAGCATGCTCGGTGCCGGCGGCGTGATCTCCACCACGCGCGAGATGAGCGTCTTCCAGCGCGCCTTCCGCCAGAACAAGCTCCTGCCGGCGTCCCTGAGCAAGCTGATCACCGACCCGCCGCCCAGCCAGACGCCGCCGCCTGCGGGCGGCCCGTGCGCCGGCAACCCCGAGTTCGCCGCCGGGGGCGGAGGCAGCGCCCCCGGCTTCACCGCCGCGACCATCACCTCCTCCGACGGCCGTCTGCAGTTCGCCGTATCCCTGACCCTGGCCATGGACAACGACGAGCGCAGCACCGTACCGTCGCGCATCACCAACGCCCTCAAATCGCTGTTCTGCCCCGCGAAGTGATCACTCCAGCCGCACAAGGCGAGCGTGATCAGATCATGATCGCCAAGTGCGGCTGGAGAATTGAGAACCTGTGGGCAGTCGTGGCACATACGCGGCACGGCTCTGCGACGCCGGATAACCGAAAGGGCCCTTTCACGCACGTCAGCAGCGGAGCGGCTCCAAGATCCGGGGGCGTTCCTTTCGAAACGATCGGCTCAGCCTACGAGAGCGGCGCAGTTCCGGCTGGGTGAGATACAAGTGACGGCCGACCGGACGGTCGCGCGCCCGTACGCCACCCAGCCGTCCGGCCCCGGGTCGACTTCACCGCCAGCCTGCTTCCACTCGCCGGCCCACATCGCGTGGCCTACTGCACGGCCGCCGATCTCCCCGCCTTCGCGCGCACCCTGTGGGACGGCACGCTACCCACCCCCGCCTACGTCTCCATCCCCGATGGCAAGATGATCCGCGCCATGTGAGTACGGCGAAGCCACGCGCCTGGCCGCCGCGCACCACCCGAGCCCGCATCCGGCTGCTGACCAGCGTGCTTGTCGACCTCTGCGCGCCAACCACGCCCTGTTCGCCAAGACGTCGCCACGCTGGACCAGCTCGCCGGGCCCGGCCGCCTGCAGCTGAGACTCGCCCCGGGAGTCCGGCAGGACGACTTCGAGCTAGACGCGTGTCAATGGGTGTGATGGCCGCCGGTAGCCGGCCGCCGTCATGGCTTGACGGTAGGCGCGCAGGGCCGCCGTGGTATCACCGCGTTCCTCGTGCAGATCGGCCAGCCGGTTCCATAGGCTGACGACGGCGCGCCCCGGAGTCGCGCGTTCCAGCACGCGTTCTCCTTCGGCCAAGGCGGCGGCGGCCTGTCGCGCATCGTCTGCCGCAAGGTGAACCATGCCGAGGGCGATCGCAGCTTCGGCTTCGGCTGTAGGGGCCGCGTCAGCGGTGAGCCTCGATCGGGCGGCCTGCGCCCAGCGCAACGCCTCATCAAGGTCGCCGAGTCGTACCGCGGCGCGAGCCAGGTACGTCTCGCACTCGCTGATCTCCGCCGGGCTGGCCAGCTGCGTGAGGCGCTCATGCGCATCGAGGAGGAACTCGCGGGCTTGTCCCGGGTCGGCGGGTTCGCCGTCCAAGAGCAGTTCGCCATAGAAGGTGCGCAGCACGGCAAGGTTCCGCTGATGGTCGGTTTCGCCGAACAGGGCCAGGGCGCGGTCGGCGAAGGCTTTGGCGTCGGCGCCCCGGCCCTGGTAGTGAGCGGTGACGGCAGCGTTCCAGTAGGCCGAGCCTCTGGCCAGCGGGCTGCCCGTGCTGTCGGAGATCTCGATGAGGCGTCGCAGCAGCCTGGCGGCACGCACCAGGTCGCCCCGGTGGATGTAGACACCCGCCAGGGTGACGCCCAGCCGAACCGAGCTGTCGCTCCATTCCACGCCCAGGTCCTCGAATGTGGCCATCGCCCGTTCCCCGAGGTCGGCGGCGTAGCCGTAGTCGCCCAGGTCTCGGCTGCAGCGCAGCAGGTCGGTGGCTCGTTCGGCCCATAGCGCGGTGCCCGGCTCGGCGGCCTTCCACAGGGCTTCGTAGACGGCGAAGGCCTGCTCGGTGCGGCCCAGCAACTCCAGCGCCCGGGCCCGGCCGAGCTCTGCGCGCGGGTGGTACGGGGGCGGCCCGGACCGCGAGATCTCCTCGAACTCGCTCAGAGCGGCTTCGGCGGTGGCGTGCTCAAGCGCCAGTTCGGCAAAGGAGAGCCGGCGCTCGGTCTCCTGCCACAGATCGGGCTGCCGTCCGGTGGCGAGGTGGCCGGGCGTGGTGCCGAGCCGTTCGGCCAGGTACCGCAGTACGTCGGGCGACGGACGCCGCCGGCCCGACTCGATCAAGGACAAATAGCCGGCCGACAGCAGGCCGGGCTTGACCAGTTCCGCCTGCGAGAGCCCCTGCTCCTGGCGCAGTTCCCGGATGCGCTTCCCGACCGCCTCGTCCGTCATGACCGGCATCCTATCAGGTGTAATTCACAAATTTACATTTGATAACACAGTACATTACAGTTGCCTCGCCCCCGCACCGGGAGGCTGCACATCTACGAAAGGCACCTTGGCCATGACGACTCAAGACACCAAGATCGAAGCCATCGGCAGGTTCTTCGCCGCGTACGCCGCCAACGACCGGGCGGGCATCCGCGAGGTGCTGGCCGACGACATCGAGTGGACGATCCCTGGACACCACCCTCTGTCGGGCGTCAAGCGCGGAGCGGAGGAGGTCGTCGCGTTCTTCACCCAGCTGGGTAAGGCCGGCTTCCAGGCCGATCCGTTGTTCCTGGAGGCCAACGAGGAGTACGTCGTGGACATCCACCGCGGCTGGACCACCGAGGGCATCGGCAAGGTCGACACCCTGTGGGCACTCGTGTGGCACTTCAACGCCGACGGAGAGGTCGACCGGGTGGTCAACCTCTCCGCCAACCAGCACCAGATGGACGCCTTCATCTGGGACAACTTCCAGCTGGCCCCGCTCCCCGACCGCCTGGCCTGAGTCAGTGCGGGGCCTCCGGAGGCCCCGCCGATGGGGCGCAGGGCCACGCTCTGCGTTGTCATGGTGATCTCCCGGTTCTGGGCTGTCCCTGGCGGGCGGCCCCTCGGCGCCGATGCACCCCCGCCTGCGGTGGTCACCCTGGAAGTGTTCGGGTCAGAATGCGTTGGGGCCGAAGCGGCCCCAGGCGTCCCCTTGAGGGGGCGACATCCCGCCGAGCGCGGGGAATGCACTGCCTCCAGAAGCAGGATGATCTCGTTTGCCACCGCCGGGAGTCGCCGGGGCCGCATTCGATGATCACCTAGGGTTGTGGGTGTTGAGCATCGTCCACAGCGCTCATCGTGCTCGGGTGCCCGCTTCCCCGGCCGACCCGGGGAAGCCCATGGTGCCGCGAGGTCTGTACTTCGTCGCCGCGGGATGGGCCGCCCTGCTCAATGGATGGGCGTTCGCGGTCGTTCTCGAGGCGGCGAGCTGGACGAGATTCCCGCAGGTGAGACCGCTTCGGTGATGATCGGGGGCGAGGAACCAGCGGACAGCCGTTGGCGCTGAGAAGGATCTTGATTGCGGCTGGCCAGCGGATGCGGGCGCGCTCTTCGAGTGCGCGGGGCGCGTTCTTGGGGAGGTCTTCCCGGCCGATGTTGGCCTTGCCCAGGCCCCGGGCGGGTGCAGAAGTCGTCCAGCGCGGTGAGGGCGGAGTTGACGTACACGCTGCCGCGTTTGGCGGGGCCGTCGCGCAGCAGCCACATCCGGTAGTCGCGCACGGCCCAGTCACGCGCCTGGCGGTCCGTCAGAGGATCGGAGGTGTAGGTGGGCGGCGTGGTCGGCCAGGCCAGGAACATGCGCACGCGGGAGCGGTAGGTGCGCCGGGTCTCGGCCGACAGCGGCGCGCGTTCCAGCGCGGCGGCGTACTCGCCGAGGACGGTGTCGTAGGCGGCAGGGAGCCCGGTGGGGCGAGCGCCCGGACCGCGCTTCGTAATCTCGGAAGCGGATCCGGGCTCCTGTGATGCCGCGCTGCGCGTCATCTCGGAAGTCACATCTTGGATGTGTACTGCCGGAATGACGTCTAATCTCGGAAGTACATCTGCTCCGAGCGGAGGGCCATCAAGCTGGAGTACATCCAGACCGGTGGGTCGTGTCGAGGAAGGCGCGGAGCAGGCGGGCCAGGTCGCGCTGGTCCTCGGCGGACATGCCGCTGAAGATGTCCTCGCTGATCTGCTGTTGCAGGTCGGCGATGTGGTCGATCGCGCTCAGCCCGACGTCGGTGAGCGTGAGTCGGAAGGCCCGTCGGTCGCCGGGGTCCGGCCTCCTGGTGATCAGGCCGTCGGATTCCAGCGCGTCCACCAGTGGGGTGATCGCCCGTCCGCTGACGCCGAGCACGTCCGCTAGATCCCGCATACGGCTTCCCGGGCGGTCATGAAGGGTGGTCAGCAGGCGGACCTGGGCTGGCCAGAGCCCGTGCTCGCCGAACCTGGCTCTTCCCTGCTGCGCGAAAGCCCTGTGCGCGGCCACCAGCAACTCACCCAGTTCCGTCGCTGCACTTGACATTCGAGCGCGTTCCTCTCCACACTGACGACATGCTGAACTAGGTAACTATCTGAGGGTTCAGTAATTCTGATTCTACGGGAGGAATGTCATGGACAGGCCGCTGATCCTCGTCGCCGGGGCGACCGGCAACCAGGGCGGTGCCGTCGTGGACGCGCTGCTTGAACACTCGGACCAGTGGCGGGTGCGGGCGCTGACCCGAGATCCGTCGGGTGCCCCCGGCAAGGCGCTGGCGGCGCGGGGCGTAGAGATCGTCGCCGGAGACATGGCGGACAAGGAGTCGCTGAAGCAGGCACTGAAAGGCGCCTACGGCGTCTTCGGGGTGCAAAATTCCCGGACCGCCGGGCTGAAGGGGGAGGTCCAGCAGGGCATCACGCTGGTCGACGCGGCCAGGGCCGCAGGCGTCGAGCATTTCGTCTACGCCTCGGTGGGCGGGGCCGAACGTGTGCGCGGTATCCCGCACTTCGACACCAAGTGGGAGATCGAGCAACACCTGCGGGCCGCCGGACTGCCCGCGACAGTGCTGCGCCCGACCACATTCATGGACGTGTTCACCATGCGCGGTGCCTCCGTCGGGCTCGGCATGATGGCCGCCGCGCTCGGGCCGCGCAAATCCCTGCAGATGGTCGCAGTACGGGACATCGGCGTCTTCGCCCGGCTCGCATTTGAGCAGCCGGAGACGTACACCGGTCAGGCACTTGAGCTGGCCGGGGACCAGCTCACCGTGCCGGACATCGCCACCAGGCTCAAGGCCGCGGGCAGGCCGGGTCGCTATGCGCGCGTTCCAAGGGTGCTGCTGCGGGCGATGGGCAAGGAGGCGCGAATGCTGTTCTGGTTCGAAGACTCTGGATACAACGCCGACATCCCGGCCCTGCGCAAGCAGCACCCCGGCCTGCTCACGCTCAAAACCTGGCTCGCCCAGACCAGTGGGCTGAAGGCGGCATGATCCTGGTCACGGGGGCGACGGGCAACGTCGGGCGCGGCATCGTACGGCGCATGACCGCAGCGGGTCACAAGGTCAAGGCACTCACCCGCAACCCCGGCACGGTGTTCGACGGCGCGGACGTCGTGATCGGCGATCTCGACGAGCCTTCCACGCTGCCCCGCTGCCTGGAGGGCGTGGACAAGGCGTACGTGATGGGCCTGGGCCCGCGGACGGCCGAGCAGGTCGCCAATTTCGTGCACGCCGCCGAAGGCCTCCGGCACATCGTGCTGATGTCCTCGCTGAGCGTGGAACTCGAATGCGGCGGCGTCGTCGCCCGCTGGCATCGCGAGGCGGAGGACGTGGTGCGGAGATCCAGCATCCCATGGACGTTCCTGCGGCCCGGCGTGTTCACCTCCAACGCCCTGCAATGGGCGGCGTCGATCCGCGCCGAGGGCGTCGTCCGATCGGTGACGGGTGACACGCCTGTGGCGCCGATCCATCCGGACGACATTGCGGCGGTCGCGGTGGCGGTGCTGCTGGCAGGCAGGCATGAAGGGCGCGCGTACGCGCTGACCGGGCCGGAACGCACGACTCCTTCCGCCCAGACTCGCCTGCTCGGCGAGCTGCTGGAACGGCGGCTGACCTTCGAGGAGGTGTCAAGGGCGGCCGGGGTGCGCTCCATGAGGGCCTTCGGCATCTCAGCGGAGGAGGCCGAGGCGAGCGTGCAGTCGGCGCGCCAGGACGGCCTGTTCGGCACCCCGCTGCCCACCGTCCACGACCTGACCGGCCTGGCACCGCGCACCTTCCGCGACTGGGCGGTCGAGAACCTCGACGCCTTCAGGTGAGCAGGCGACAGAGGGCAGGCAGTCATGGCAGTTTCCACTTAGGGGCGTGGGCGTGTCGCCTGGTTGGTGTGTCCATCGCGCCGCATGGTCGTATTCCTGATCGTTGGGCAGGGACATGTGGACACCGCTGAAGGCGACCGGCGGTCGCTCGCCCACGCGACCTGCTGTGCGCAGGGAACGGCATGTGTCGTGCGTCCACAGGACCGTGAAGGCATCAGAGATGCGGCGAATCCTACGGACGAAGACCGACAATCGGGTCCGTCACTCGGCAACGTCCTCCCAGGCGCGGTACGTGACCAGGACGTTGCGGCGATGTAGGTGGCCGGCCAGGTCACGAAGGCCCGCTCGTACGAGATCCTGCGGGGGGTCGTAGCCGGCCAGGGCCATGAGCAGTGACTCGGACAGGCCGGTCGCGAACGGATCGGTGCATGCGGCGTAGGTCTCCTCCAGGCTCCGCCCGGCGTGCACCGCGGCGCGGACCTCCGCGTCCAGGCGTTCCGGGTAGGCGATCAGCTCGGCGACGGCGGCGGGGCCGTCTCCGACCGGTCCGTGGCCGGGCACGATCGTCTCCAGGTCGGGGAGCGTCGCCTGCATCCGGCGCAGCGACTCGACGTACGGGGCCGGGCCGCCCTGGTGCAGCATCGCCACCCCGCCATGGGAGACGAAGTTCCCGGTCCACGCGGTTCTGGCGGACGGCGCGTAGACCACGGTGTCGCCAGGGCCGTTGCCCGGCCCGAAGGCGTGGAGACGGACGATCTGGCGGCCGCCGAGATCGATCTCGCATGAGGAGTCGAAGACGAGGTCCGGTGTGCGCCAGGTGGTGACCGTGTCCAGGAGGGTGTCGTCGCCGTACATGCTCTCGGACCGGATGTCCTTTTCGCGCTGAAGGTCCTTCATGCTGCGCCCCGGCCAGCAGATGCGCGCGCGGGTCGGCCCAGCGCAGCGACGGCGAGGCGAACACATCCCGGATCGTCAGGGCCCGCAGCAGGTGCTCCAGCACGCACACCACGTACGCGTCCCGATCCACCGCACCCTGCGGCAGGTCCGGGTTGGCATACACCGTCCGCTTCCACGACGCGGTCACCAGCACGGCGTCGATCTCCTTGGGCAGCAGCGGCTTCTTGCTGACCTGCCGTCGTGACAGCTCCGGCAGCCGGCGCACCGCGGCCAGCACCCGGCGCCCGCCCGGTGCCGCCGACAGCGCCTTCGACTCGCCCAGCAGCCTCAGGAATGGGCGCACGGTGTGGTACTTCTCCACCAGCGCGGCCCGCATCGCCGCCTCGGCCGCGCCGTCCTCCTCGGGGACCAGTTCCTCCACCGCTTCCAGCGCCGCACGGACTTGTTCCTTGCTGGTGCCGGCGATCTTGGCGACTGCGGTCCACATCGCTGCCACATCGAGGTCTGCGCCCTCCTGGTCGACCAGGTCGAGCTGGTCGACCAGGACGCGGCCGGCCTTGGCCGCCAGCTTGGAGGCCCGCTCCAGCCGGGGCAGCATACGCAGGCGTTCGTCGGCGGACTTGCGGCGGGCCGGGCTGATCAACCTGGTGGCCATCAGCAGGGCGAACAGATCGAGAGCGTCGTCGATCGCCCCGGCCTCCAGGCTCCGGGTGACCACCAGCAGCGTCGCGGTCCGGCGAGGCTCGACCAGCCGGTCCAGGGCCGGCGCCTTGCTGCCCGCCCCGTACTTGGCCAGGGTCTTCATCCGCCGTACCGGCACCTTCGACACCGCAACCCGGCCCAGCTCGAAAGTGGCCAGGTTGTCCGCCCGCTGTAGCGCCCGCACCATCTCCGTGCCCGACGTGCGCTTGGGTGCCTGCCGTAGCTTCTCCAACTCCGAGATGCGCGATCCCTCCGGCACTACCAGCAGATTCGACAATGCGGCCGGCAGGTTCGGATCGGCACGGCGGACCTGCTTGGCCACTACGGTGTACATGCGGACATCGGCCCGTTCCCGCACGCTGCCCACCAGCCGTTCCCGCACCACGGTCACCCCTGGCAGCAGCACCCGATGCCGCCGCAGCCACGCCACCGACTGCTCGAACAGCGCCACCGGTCCCTCGGCGTGTGTCCAGGCTCGGCCGTGCAGGAAGGTCCGAAACTGGCGCGTCAGCTGCCGCTCGCTCCAGCTGCTGGTGTCATCAAAGGTGTGGTAACCGTAGGCGTCCCGGATCATCCACGCGTGCTCGTACGTCGTCTCGGGCCGCTCGGCGTACTTCTTGACCTGCGACGCGTCACCGATCCCCAGCTGCTCGGCCAGGAGCCGACGAGCTTGATCAGGCCCATGATGCACTTGGCGAGGCCCCTATGGGGGCACATCCGCGCCTGGTCCGGCGGCACCGCCCGGACCAGGGCGACAGGTCATCACCAAGGCACGGTGGCCAGTCTCAAGCTGGGTCAGACCCTGGCTTGTCGGGCATCCGGGCACTCATCCGGCACTCCGCCGTGGCCGTCGTCACGGCTGCCGGCCAGACCGCCGACCAGATGACCGTCCAGGCGACGGCCGGCGCGGCCGGACTGGACGTGGTACCAGCCCAGCGAGCCCGTGAGCCGCTCGGCCAGCCGCCTGTCGCCCAGGCGGAGCGCCGCCTCCAGTGCCTCGTGCAGGTTGGCGGCCTCGGCGTCGAGCCGCCGGACCCAGTGGTGCCGGCCGGGTCCCCGCTTGTACGCCTCCGCGCACTCGGCGAGCTGCGTGTAATACGTCGCGTACCACCGCAGGACGCGGTCGTGCTCGCCGGCCTCGTGCAGCCGCTCCAGCGCATACGCCGCCACGGACTCCAGCAACCGGTACCTGTCGCCCACCCGCACGACCAGCGACCGGTCCACCAGGCGCCCCAGCAGGTCCACCACCTCGGCCGGGTGGAGGTCGGGCGACCTGGCGGCCAGCGCCTCGGCGGCGAGCTCGGCGTCGCCCGGCGGCCCGCCCGGGATCGGCATGGGCACGGCGCAGACCCGTTCGGCGGACTCCAGCGTGCAGCCGCCAGCCTGGACGGACAGGCGGCGCAGCACGATGCGTTCCTGCTCGGTCAGCAGTTCCCAGCTCCAGTCGATCGCCGTCCTGAGGGTCCGCTGGTGCGCGGGACCGGCCCGGCGCCCGGCCGACAGCAGGCGGAAGCGGTCGTCGAGCCGCTCGGCCAGCACGCCCACGCTCAGCGACCGCACCCGGGCCGCGGCCAGCTCCAGGGCCAGCGGGATGCCGTCGAGGCGGCGGCAGATCGTCTGGACGGCCGCGGCGTCCGCGTCCGTCAGGGCGAAGCCCGGCTCGGCCTCGGCGGCGCGCACGGCGAACAGCCGCATCGCGGCGGCGGTGTCCAGGGGCGGGACCTGCCATACGACCTCGCCGGTGACGCCTAGTGGCTCCCTGCTTGTGGCGATGACCCGGGTCTGCGGGCCGGCGCGCAGCAGCAACTCGGTCAGCTTGGCCACCGGCTCGACGACGTGCTCGCAGTTGTCGAGCAGCAGCAGCGTCCGGCGGGTGCCGAGGGCGGCGGTGATCCGCTCCTCCGGGTCAGCCGCCCCGCCGTCGGCGCGCAGCCCGAGCGCCACCGAGACCGCCTCGGTCACCCCGGACGACGACCCCGAGGGCACTGCCGTCAGCTCCACCAGGTGCGCTCCGCCGGCGAACTCCCCGGCCAGGCGCCGCGCGGCCTCCAGCGCGAGCCGGCTCTTGCCCACGCCGCCAGTGCCGGTGAGCGTCACGAGCCTGGCCGTGCCGGGCAGGGCGAGCAGCCCGGCCAGGGCCTCGTCCCGGCCGACGAGCTCCGTGAGCGGCTCGGGCAGCCGGACGGGAACCGGCGCCGCGACGCCCGGCGGACGGCGCAGGCGGGGGCTCTGCTCCAGGATCGCCTGGTGCAGCGCGACGATCTCGGGGCCGGGGTCGAGGCCCAGCTCGTCACGCAGGCGTTCGCGCAGGGCGTGGAAGACCTCCAGCGCCTCCGCCTGCCGTCCGGACCGGTAGAGGGCACGCATGAGCAGGGCGTGGAAGCGTTCTCTCGTGGGGTGCTGGGCGGCCAGCTCGGCCAGCTCGCCGAGCTGCGAGGCGTCCTGGCCGAGGTCGAGCCGCACGTCGGCGTACTCTTCCAGGGCCATCAGCCGCTGCTCCTCCAGCCGGAGCGCGGCCCCATGCGTCGGCGCCTCACCCGCGGGGCCGCCGGAGTCGGCGAAGTCGGCGAAAGCCGGCCCGCGCCACCACGACAGGGCCTCGGCCAGCAGCGCGGCGCGCTCGCCCGGCTCGGCCGCGGCCCGGGATTGTTCGAGCGCCTCCTGGAAGCGGCGCGCGTCGGTGTCGCCGGTGACGAGGTAGCCGGGCTGCCGGGTGACGACCAGCTCCCTGGCCCCCGGCTCGGCCTCGTCGAGCGCGCGGCGCAGTTGCGACACCCTGGCCCGCAGCGCGCCCAGGGGATTGCCCGGCGGCTGCGGCCCCCACAGGGCCCGGATCAGGCGGTCGTCCGCGACGACCTGGCCGGGGTGGGCGAGCAGGCAGGCCAGGAGCGCCCGGACCTTGAGCTCGGGCACCCGCACGGCACGGCCGTCGTCCGTGGTCACCTCCAACGGGCCCAGTACGGCGAAGTGCATGAACCTCACCTTAAGCAGTTCCGAATCAGACCCGAACGTCCGGACCTCAGGCTGATGGCATGACGACGACTATCGCACCTCGGACCGGGGTGCGCGGATGGCTGGGGCTGTCGGTACTGTGCCTGGCCACGCTCTTGCTCGCGGTCGACAACACGGTGCTCATGCTGGCCCTCCCTCACCTGGCCGCCGAACTGCATCCCAGCGGCACCGAGCTGCTGTGGATCACCGACGTGTACGGCTTCATGATCGCCGGATTCATCATCACCATGGGCTCGCTCGGCGACCGGATCGGCCGGCGCAGGCTGATGGTGATCGGCGCGGCGGCGTTCGGCGCCGCCTCGATCGTGGCCGCCTTCTCCACCACGACCACGATGCTGATCGCGGCGCGCGTGCTGCTGGGCCTGGCCGGCGCGGCGATGGGGCCGTCCGCCCTGGCGCTGGTGGCTGGGCTGTTCCCCGACGCGAAACGGCGGGCGATGGCGATCGGCGTGTTCACGGCCTGCTTCATGGGCGGGGCGGCGACCGGGCCGGTGATCGGCGGGATCCTGCTGGAGAGCTTCTGGTGGGGGTCGGTGTTCCTGATGGGGGTGCCGGTCATGGTCCTGGTCGTGGTCGGCGGCCTGTTCCTGCTGCCCGAGACCGCGACGGACGCGGGCTCTGGGCGGATCGACCTGGTCAGCGTGGCCATGTCGCTGGCGGCCGTGCTGCCCGTCGTGTACGGGCTGAAGGAGCTGGCGGACGACCCCGCACAGATCTCCGCGTACGTGGCGCTCGCCGCGGGGCTGGCGTTCTGCGTGGCGTTCGTGCGGCGGCAGGGCCGGCTGGCCGAGCCGCTCCTGGATGTGCGCCTGTTCAGCGACCGCTCGTTCACGGGGGCCTTGCTGATCCTGACGGTCGCCATGCTCGTGCAGGGCGGCGTGTACCTGTTCGTCAGCCAGCACCTGCAGCTCGTCGAAGGGCTCTCACCGCTGGCCGCCGGTCTGTGGATGGCGGTCCCGGCCCTGGGCCTGGTGGCCGGGTCGCTCGCGTCCCCGGTGCTCGCCGGGAAGCTGCGTCCCGGGCTGGTCGTCGGGTGGGGGCTGGTGCTATCGGCGGCCGGGTTCGCCGTGGTCCTCGTGGGCGACGGACTGGCCGCGCTAATCGCGGGCGTCACGGTGGCGTTCCTCGGCATGGCGCCGGTGGGCGCCCTGGGGCTCGGCCTCATCGTCGGGGCGGCGCCGGCCGAGCGGGCCGGGTCGGCGTCCGCGCTGGCGGAGAGCAGCGGCGAGCTGGGGATCGCGCTCGGCATCGCGCTGCTCGGCAGCCTCGGCGCCGCCGTGTACGGCGGTGCCGTCACCTCGCCCCGGGCGGGCGGCTCGCTGAACGAGGCGCTCGACGCCGCCGCCGGGCTGCCACCCGGCCCGGCGGCGGCGCTGGTGACGGAGGCGCAGGCCGCGTTCACCCAGGGACTGATGGCGGTCACTGCCGCGGGCGGGGTGTTCGCGCTGAGCCTGGCCGTGGTCTCCATGACGCTGCTGCGGCACTTGCGCCCGATCGGTGAGGAGAGCCACTGAATTAGCTTGGAGTGTCCTATAGATGGTCAATCGCCTGTTGGGGCACAGCCGTTGCCTTACGACAACACGTGCGGGGTGTTTCGGCCGAAACACCCCGCACGCACGTTCGAAATAACCCAAGATGACGATCGCTCGCCCCTGCCGAGGCCCAAGCTCCCTGCTCACCCGGGCAGACCCGGACTGGCGTCATCCGATCCGGATGATGCTCTTGCCGTGGGTCACTTCACCGGCGAGATCGGCGATGGCAGTCTCGACGTCGGCCAGCTCGTATTCGGCGGTGATTTCGATGCCGACCTTGCCGTTCCGCGAGGCACCGTCAGCGGCATGACGGACGTCGTGAAGGTTCTCCTCGCCGCGGCCACGCTGACCTGGCATGAGGACGAAGCGCACCTTCTTGGCCCCGCACGCCGACGCCATCGCCTGGCCAGGCCCCTCCATCACCTCGATCACTCAGCCCGCCAAGCTGGGACTGTTCGAAGACGGCGCACCCGTCCGCGTCCCCCTGCTGCGGCGGCATGGGTTGTTCGCAGGCATGTCGGGGGCGGGCAAGTCGGGCGGTGTGAACGTCCTGCTCGGGGACCTGGCCGCTTGCCAGGACGTCATCTTGTGGGCGGTCGACCTCAAGCGCGGCATGGAGCTGATGCCCTGGGCATCGTGCATCGATCGCCTGGCCACCACCCCGCAAGAGGCAGAGAACCTGCTGGCCGATGCCGTGGTCATCCTCGACGGACGGGCCGATGACCTCACCAGACGCGGCGAACGCGTCTGGGAACCGTCCCCGGACAGGCCCGCGCTGATCATCGTCATCGATGAGTACGCCGAGCTGGCCAGCGAGGCACCACGCGCCATCGACTACGCCGACTCGATCGCCCGACGTGGCCGCGCCCCAGCCGTCAACCTGATCGCCGCCACCCAACGCCCCTCCAAGGACGCCATGGGCAAGAGCGCGGTCCGCGCACAGATGGACGTCCGGCTGTGCTTCCGCGTGCGAGAGCCCCGCGACGGTGATCTCATCCTGGGACAGGGCATGGTCAAGGCCGGCTGGCATCCCCACAAGCTCGACGCCCCCGGCAGGTTCCTGATCAGCTCCCCAGAACACGACATCCCCCGCCGCGCCCGCACCTACCTCCTCGACGACGAGGGCGTACAGGTCACCGCCGCACGGCACGCCGAACACCGCCCATCCCTCGACGCGGTATCGGCTCAAGCCCTCCAACGCGCGACTGAGGCGCCTGCCCCGCTGCCGCAACCCGCCGTCCGACCGTCACCCCGACACGCCCGCGACAACGCCGTACGGGAAGCCGAGGAGGCCCTGACAACCGCGCTGAGGCAGGCCCCCGACGACAGGACAAGCATCGGTGATCTCATACGCGCAACCGGCATGCGCCGCACCTGGGTCTACCAGCGCCTCCAAGAACTAGGCCATGCGCGCCAGGTTGAACAGGTCGCGCGGGGACGCTGGCGCGCCCTCCCCGAGATACACGATCCGTAATCGTCCGCGTCCGTTGTCCGCGTCCGTCCGCGCGTCTGCGCGTGTATAGGGCGTGACAGGCACGGACGGACGAACGGACGGACGGACCATCACAGTCCGTAACCAGTAACACACGAACCCCGCGAAGGAAGAGAGCCGCCCACGACCAACCGAGAGGGGGGATGCACATGCAGGCATACACCGTCGAACAGGTCGCAGAGATGCTGAGCATCGGACGCGACAAGGTCTACTAACTCCGCACACAGCAGCTCAAGAGCATCAAGATCGGCAAGCTTCGCCGGATCACCGACCAGCACCTTGCCGACTTCATTTCCTCGCTGGAACCGATGGACGAGGCGTAGAACACCGTGCTGCACCGTTCTATATAGGCCGGACGCAAGGCACAGCCGCCCGTCCGGCCGGCGCCTCTTGATAACTGCATGACACGAAAGGAAGCCGTCTATGACGAGCGACCGAACGACCCTGCCTCCCGTACGGGTGGACACGGCGCTGAAGGACCGTCTCCGCAGGTACGCCGAGTCGCAGGAACGGGATGTGTCGTGGGTGATCAGGAAGGCGATCGAGGAGTACCTCAACCGTCACGAGAAGGGGTGATCCCTTGGCCAAGATCCTGATCGGCAAGTACGAAGCGACCATCTATCCCGAGGGGGACGGCTACACCGGAGCCATCTCCCTCGGGTTCGGCCCTGACGGCAAGCGCCAACGCCTCAAGCGGAAGGCCAAGACCAAGACCCTGGTCAAGGACAAGCTGATCAAGGCCGTAAAGGCCCTAGAGGCAGGCGTCACCGCATCGGAGACCTACACCGTGCGGGAAGCTGTCAACGACTGGCTCAGCAAGGGCCTCAAAGGCCGGTCCGAGAACACCGTCACCAAGCTACGCATCCTCGCCGAGACGCACGTCATCCCAGGGTTGGGAAAGATCAAACTCCAGCAGCTACGTGCCGATCACGTGGATGAGTGGCTCGACCAGCTCGCCGGCAAGCTGGCCACCACCACCCTCCGAGAGATCCACAGCGTGCTCAGGAGAGCCATCCGGCAAGCTCAGGCACGCGACATGGTCCTCAGGAACGTTGCCGAGCTGGTCACCACACCCACCGGTACGAATGGACGCCCCAGCAAGGCACTCACCCGGCAACAGGCAGAGGCCGTGCTCAAGGCCGCCGAGTTCTCCGAACTCCACGCCTACGTGGTGATCAGCCTCACCACGGGAGTCCGCACCGAGGAGGCACGGGCGCTGCGCTGGGATCACGTCGTCGCCTGGATACCAAGTCTCAAGACCTGGCATCCGGTGACGGAGGTGGGGTTCAAGCACAGGAAGTTCGCCATCTACGTATGGCGTGCCGATCGAGAAGGAGGGGACACCAAGACCCGCAAGTCTCGCCGCACGCTGGAACTGCCCAAGCTCGCGGCGCAGGCGCTCCGCCAACACCACACCCGCCAAGCCGTGCTCAAGCTCAAGGCCGGCGAGGCTTGGCAAGACCATCGCCGATCTTGTCGGGCACGCGGGCACCAGCGTCACAGAAGCGGTCTACCGGCACCAGCTCAGGCCGGTGATCACCAAGGGTGCCCAGACCATGAACACCATCTTCGGCGAGAAGCCCACGGGTTGAGAGTCCGACTGAGATGGCTCCCCGATTGGCTCCCATCGACTTCCAGACATGAGAAAAGGGCCTCTGGATTACTCCAAAGACCCTTCTCACCTGCATCTTCCTGGTGGAGATGAGGGGATTCGAACCCCTGACCCCTTCGATGCGAACGAAGTGCGCTACCGGACTGCGCTACATCCCCAAGGACTCGACCAGGTTAGCAAACTTTGAGGGGTCCTCGCGCCACCGTTGTCAGTCGCCCACCGCCCGCTTGGGCGGTTCGGCGTACTGATCGAACAGAACGTCCGTGTGCAGCGCCGTGAGATCGATGACCTCGGCCTGGGCGGCGGCCTCCGCGGCCCGTCGCCGCTCGCGTGCCCGCCGCAGGCGCTCAGCGCGCGCCTGGCGGGCGCGTTCGCGGCGTTCCCTATCGACTTGTACGGCGATGCGGAGAAACGCCATGTACGCGAACATGATGACGACCGAGGGAGCCACGCCCCACCACGGGATCATCTGGACCGCGGCCGTCACGACAGAGGCCAGCACCAGCAGCGTGGTGAAGAACAGCAGCCGCCGCCGGCGGGCCACGATGATGGCGCGGCGCCGGAGCCGGAACTGGCGCACATCGACCTTCTCGACCTCGGCAGGAGGCGACCCGTCGTCGTCGTCCGCGTCCGACGGGCCCAGGTTGTCGAGATCGGGAAGCTGGTGCTCGCCGGTGTAGTGCTCTTCGAGTTCGGCCAGTTCGGCCAGGTTTGTCTTGTCCTTGCGCAGCCACATCGGGATCAGGACGCAAAGCCACATCACGACGATGACCAGATAGAGGAAGGCGCTGCTCATGGGCACCTCCGGGCAGCACAAAGACGCGAGTGTGCTTGTCGCGCCTTCAATGTGCTCACGTCACGCACCGTAAGACCGCGTGTCACTAATTGACGAGCATTCGGTGCGGTGTGTCGCGAGATCGTCAAACCTCTTCGACGGAAGGCCCCCCGTGAGCAGCTGACTCACGCGCGCGACGCCACTGCACGAGCAGGCCGCCAGGAATGTCCTCAGCGGTCAACGCGTAGCAAATGTGGTCGCGCCAGGCTCCGTCGATGTGGAGTTGGCGCCGCCGAATGCCTTCTTCCCGGAATCCGAGCTTCTCAACCACCCGCCGGCTGGCTTGATTCTCGGGTCGGATGTTCGCTTCCAGCCGATGCAGCCCCGTGGTGAAGAAGCAATGGTCAACGGCCATGGCCAGGGCGGTGGGAGTGATCCCCTTCCCGGCGAGCGCGCCGTCGATCCAGTAGCCGACCTGGGCGGAACGGGCGGCGCCCCACACGATCGCGCCCACGGTCAGCTGCCCCGCGAAGCGCCCTCCGTACGTCATCACCCACGGCATCGCCAGGCCCTGCCGGGCCTCGCGGCGCAGGGTGCCGACCATGGAGACGTACGGGCCGAGCCCGGTCCTGAACAGCGGTGTCTCGGGGTTGCTTGGCTCCCAGGGGCGTAGCCAGTCGGCGTTTCGCAGCCGGGTCTCGCGCCACACGCGCACGTCGCTCAGCCGCAGCGGCCGGAGGCCTACCGGACCTTCGTTCAGGGTCACCGGCCAGCCACGAAGTCGATCCACACTCTCATCATCCCCCCATCGGGCATGATGTCGCCACGCATCACGGAATCGCGATCAGCGCGGGTGATCACCGCCCCGGATCTGATCGACCGCGTGCTGGAGAATCGGCGCGAGTACGGCGACGCCATCGCGTACGCCACCCGACGATCCGGGCAAATTAACGATCAAGGTGTTGCCCGCCTGGCCGGCCAGCCCTCTGGACAGAATCGAGGTCGGCACCTTTTCCCGATTCGCCAGCCGAATGGTCTCGGCTATCCCGGGAATTTCCCGAGAAATTACTCGGGCCGTCATCTCCGGGGTCAGGTCCATGGGCGTCAACCCGGTCCCCCCGGTGGTCACGATGACGTCGTACCCCTGCGCCACCCCGTCACGGAGCGCTGCTTCGACCGGCTCCCCGTCGGGCACCACCAAGGGGCCCTCCACGACCTCGCAGCCCGCGTCGCGGCGCAGCAGGTCAACGAGCAGCGGCCCGGATTTATCCGCATAAACCCCGGCCGACGCCCGGTTCGACACGGTGATCACGAGTGCGCGGATCATTCCGGCTCCCTGGTCCAGCGGCCGGTCTTGCCGCCCAGCTTCTCCTCCACCCGCACGTCGGTGATCACCGCGGCCGGATCGACCGCCTTGACCATGTCGATCAGCGCCAGCGCGGCCACGGAGACCGCCGTCAACGCCTCCATCTCCACGCCGGTGCGGTCGGCCGTCTTGACGCGGCAGGTGATCGCCACGCCCCAGTCCTCGACGTCCAGCGTGACCTTCACGCCATGCAACGCGATCGGATGGCAGAGCGGGATCAGGTCGGGCGTCCGCTTCGCCCCCATGATCCCCGCGATCCGCGCCACGCCCAGCGCGTCGCCCTTGGGCACCTCGCCGGACCGCAGCAGCTCCACGACCTCGCCCGACAGCAGCACCCGCCCGGTCGCCGTGGCGGTGCGGGCCGTCACGTCCTTGGCGGAGACGTCCACCATGCGAGCGGCCCCGGTCTCATCCACATGGGTCAGCCCCGAGTCGCTCACAGCCGGATCACCTCGACAGTCGCCCCCTCGGGCAGCTCGGTCACGTCCTCCGCCACCACGATCAGCGCGTTCGCCGAGGCCAGGGCGGCGAGCTGGTGCGAGCCCTGCCCGTGCGCCGGCGACACCGTGCCGTCCGAGGCCAGCACGCCGCGCAGGAACGACCGCCGCCCGGCGGGCGAGCGCACCGGCCCGGTCAGGCGGGCGGTCACCGATTCCGGCAGGTCCGCGGGGAGCCCGCGCATCTTGTCGAGCGCCGGACGTACGAACAGCATGAAAGACACAAAAGACGACACCGGGTTGCCGGGCAGCGCGAAGATCGGCACCTGGTCCTCCCCCAGCACGCCGAACCCCTGCGGCATCCCCGGCTGCATCGCCACCTTCTCGAACCGGACGGTCCCCAGCGGCGACAGAGCCTCCTTGACCGGCTCGTACGCCCCCATGGACACGCCACCGCTGGTGATGATCGCATCGGCCCGCATCAGGTGGGTGTCGAGCCGATCGAGGAGTACGCCCGGATCATCCCCGACGGACCCCGCCCGGAACCCCTCACCTCCGGCCTCCCGCACGGCGGCGGTCAGCGTGAAGCTGTTGGAGTCCCAGATCTGCCCGGGAGCCAGCGGAGCACCCGGCTCGACCAGCTCCGCGCCCGTCGAGATGACCACGACCCGGGGCCGGGGCCGCGCCCAGATCCGCCGCCGCCCCACCCCGGCGATGATCCCGAGCTGGGAAGGCCCGATCACCGTGCCCGGCTTGAGCACGACCTCACCGGCCTGCACGTCCTCCCCCGCCCGCCGGATCGCGTTGCCGGCGCTCACCGGGCGGGAGATCTGTACGGTGACCGTCCCGCCGTCCGTCCACTCGACCGGCACCACGGCATCGGCCCCGGCCGGCATGGGAGCACCGGTCATGATCCGTATGGCGTGCCCGGGCCCTATGGCCCGCAGCTCCTGGGACCCGGCCGCCACATCGTCCGTCACCGGCAACGTAACCGGAACATCCGAAATATCGGCAGCCCGTACGGCATAGCCATCCATGGCCGAGTTGTCGAACGGCGGCAGCGGCACCGGCGAGACGACCTCCTCGGCCAGCGTCGCCCCCAGCGCCTGCTCCAACTCCAGCTCCAGCGGCGCCAGCGGACGAACGGTGGCCAGGATCTCGGCCAGATGCTCGTCAACCGATTTCATCGAGGAACTCCCGCAGCCACGGCACGAAATCGGGCGCCAGGTCCTCCCGGTCCGCCGCGAACTTCACCACCGTCCGCAAATAGTCAAGCTTGTCGCCGGTGTCGTACCTGCGGCCTCTGAACAGCACCCCGTGCACGGGCCCGCCCTCTCCGGACCCGCGTCCGGCGAGCGTGCGCAGCGCGTCGGTGAGCTGGATCTCACCCCCGCGGCCCGGCGGCGTGTTCTCCAGCACCTCGAACACCGCGGGGTCGATCACATAGCGTCCGATGATCGCCCAGTTGGACGGCGCCTCGTCCACCGGCGGTTTCTCCACCAGGTCGGTCACGCGTACGACGTCGTCGTCGGCGGTGGCCTCGATGGTCGCGACGCCGTACAGGGAGACCTGCTCCTTGGGCACCTCCATCAGCGCGATCACGCTCCCCCCGAACGTGTCACGCACCTCGATCATGCGCTTGAGCAGCGGATCGCGATAGTCGATCAGGTCGTCGCCGAGCAGGCAGGCGAAGGGGTGGCCGCCGACGTGCTGCTTGGCGCAGAGCACCGCGTGGCCGAGCCCCTTGGGCTCGCCCTGACGTACGTAGTGGAGCGTCGCCAGCGAGGCCGGCTCGCGTACCTGGGACAACCGGTGCTCGTCGCCCTTGGCCTCAAGGGCCTCCTCCAGCTCGAACGCGCGGTCGAAGTGGTCCTCGATGGAGCGTTTATTCTTGCCGGTGACCATGAGGACGTCGAGGAGCCCAGCGGAGGCTGCCTCCTCGACGACATACTGGATCGCGGGCTTGTCGACGATGGGCAACATCTCCTTCGGTGTCGCCTTGGTCGCCGGAAGGAACCGGGTGCCCAGACCCGCGGCGGGCACGACGGCTTTCGTCACAGGGTCGAAGTCAGCCATGAGTAGACCCTAGTGGAGGTATGTGTGAACAAGCTGAACCTGCGTCGGGAGCTGATCTCGGCACGTGCCTCCCTCTCCCCCGAACAACAGCGGGCAAACTCCATCAAGATCCGCGAAACGCTGCTCGACCAGCCGTGGGTCCAGATGGCCGGTCTCGTGGCCTGCTACTGGTCAACGGGGTCGGAGCCGGATACGCACGGGCTCGTGTTCGCTCTCTGGAAACATGGAGCCACCGTTATCCTCCCCGTCCTGCTTGAGGACAATGACCTGGATTGGGCGGTGTACGACGGGCCGGACTCGCTCGCCCCGGGCCGCTTCGGGATCATGGAGCCGGTCGACACCCGCCGCGGCGTCGACGCCGTCCGCACCGCCGCCCTCGTGATCGTCCCGGCCCTGGCGGTGGACAGGACGACAGGTGTACGTCTGGGGCGCGGCGGCGGCTCGTACGATCGTGCCCTGGCCAGGGTGGGTCCCAACGTCCCGACCGTCGCGCTGCTGCACGACGGCGAGCTGATCGACGGCATCCCGGCGGAGCCTCATGACCGGCACGTCCGTTTTGCCGCAACCCCGGAGGGACTCACTAGGCTTATGTGACCGCAGGTACGAGAGGGGGCCAGATGACACTAGATGTCTGGCTTCTTCTGGGTGCCGCAATTGTCATCGCGGCCATCGCGTCCGTACGCATCGCGCACCGCACCGGCCTGCCCAGCCTGCTCGTGTTCCTCGGCTTCGGCCTGGTCCTGGGCGAGGCCGGGTTCGGGATCCCCTTCGACAACCCCCAGCTCGCCCAGCAGATCGGCCTGACGGCCCTGGCGGTGATCCTGGCCGAAGGTGGACTCACCACGAACTGGTCTCATGTGCGGCGTTCGGTCCCCTTGGCCCTGATCCTGGCGACCGTGGGCGTGACGGTCAGCATCGTCGTGGTGGCGCTGGCCGTACAGGCACTTCTCGGCATAGACCAGACGACGGCGCTGATCCTCGGCGCGGTGCTGGCCTCCACGGACGCCGCCGCCGTCTTCTCCGTGCTGCGCAGACTGCCGCTCCCGCCCCGGCTGGCGGGCGTGCTGGAGGCCGAGTCCGGCTTCAACGACGCCCCCACGGTCATCGCCGTGATGCTGCTCAGCGGGGCGGGGCGCTCTTCGGCGTCCCCGGGAACGTTCCTCCTCGAGACCGCGGCCGAGCTGATCATCGGTGCCGCGGTCGGCCTGGCGGTCGGCCCCGCGGGCGCGTACGCGCTGCGCCGCGTCGCCCTCCCCGCCTCCGGCCTCTATCCGCTCGCTGTGCTTTCGCTCACATTCGTCTCGTACGGCGGGGCCGTGCTGCTGCACGGCTCGGGGTTCCTGGCCGTCTACCTGACGGCGTTGATCCTGGGCAATTCGCGGCTGCCGCACCGGGCGGCGACCAGGGGGTTCGCGGAGGGCGCCGCGTGGCTGGCGCAGATCGGGCTGTTCGTCATGCTCGGTCTGCTGGCCAGCCCCAAGGAGATGCCGTCGTCCATCGTGCCCGGCCTGATCGCCGGCACCGTCCTCGTGCTCCTGGCGCGGCCGCTCTCGGTCATGGCGAGCTCGCTGCTGTCGTGGGCGCTGCGCTTGGGCAGGGTGAGCTGGCGCGAACAGGCGTTCCTGTCGTGGGCGGGACTGCGCGGCGCGATCCCGATCGTGCTCGCCACCATCCCCTGGGCGTCGAACGTGGAGGGATCGAAGGAGATCTTCAACGAGGTCTTCGTGATCGTCATCGTGTTCACGCTGCTGCAGGGGCCGACGCTGCCCTTTGTGGCCCGGCTGCTCGGGGTGGCGGCGCCCGGGGAGGCACACGACCTGGAGGTGGAGGCGGCACCGCTCGAAGAGCTCAAGGCGGACCTGCTGCAGGTCAAGGTGTTTCCCGGCTCGCGGCTGCACGGCGTGGAGATCTTCGAGCTCCGCCTGCCCGCCGGGGCGCAGGTGACGCTGATCGTCCGTGACGGCAAATCCTTCGTCCCCACCGGTAATACCAGGATCAGGGTGGAGGACCAGATCCTGCTGGTCACCACCGCCTCCTGCCGTGACCAGGTCGAACGCCGCTTGCGCGCCGTGAGCCGCAGCGGAAAGCTGGCGGGTTGGTACGGAGAGCGGGGACTGGAATAGGCGTTTGACCTAATCGGTTACCATTAGCAGTCGCATCCCTCGAGTGCCAGACCTTAAGGAGGAGCGCGTGCCGACGTACCAGTACGCCTGCAACGACTGCGGCGAGCAGCTTGAGGTCGTTCAGAAGTTCACCGACGACGCGTTGACGATCTGCCCTGCTTGCGAGGGGAACCTGCGGAAGGTCTTCTCGGCTGTCGGCATCGTGTTCAAGGGTTCGGGCTTCTACCGGACCGACAACCGCTCGTCGTCGACCTCGGCTTCCACGACGTCCTCTTCTTCCTCGTCGTCGAAGCCGGCGGAGAGCAAGTCCTCGGACACGAGCACGTCGTCGTCCCCTGCCGCCGCCCCCGCCGCAGCCTCCAGCTGACCCTTCCGCCGGCCTTTCCACCCCAGGACCTGGCCGCCCAGCGCCAACTGCCGCGGCCACGGGGACCTGGACGGGTTTCGCGCGCGTACGTTTCCGCGTCGCGTCGGCATGTTTCGGCGTCGTGCCCGCACGTTTTCGCGTTGCGTCCGCACGTTTTCGCGGTGCGCCCGCACGTTTTCGCGGTGCGCCCGCACGTTTTTCGCGATGCGCCCGCGCGCAAGGCCGTGTGCGGCGTCAGGCGGGGTCGCGTGCGCGCACCGACACGGGACACAGGCCCGCGCGGGACCGATCTCGACCCGCGCCTCATGTACGCCCACGGCGGGCCCGCAGCCAGGCCCTCCGTCACCATGCGTGCGATCTACACCCGCACCTGAACGGACCCGCGGGAAACCGGCACCGTCCACCACCACGGTGATGCACACGTCGGCAGCCGAAATCAAGTTATCCACAGAACGGAATTCGGCGTCCCCTGGCCCGTCCCCGATCCGGCTACTCTCTCGGCCATGGTCACTCGCGCAGACATCGGCGTCATCGGCGGTTCCGGCTTCTACTCGCTGCTCGACGACGCGGAAGAGATCAAGCTCGCCACACCCTACGGCCCCCCGAGCGACGTCGTCACCGTCGGACGCATCGGCACCCGTTCGGTGGCGTTCATCCCCAGACACGGGCGAGATCACCGTTTCCCCCCACACCGCATCCCCTACCGCGCCAACCTCTGGGCTCTGCGCATGCTCGGCGTGCGCCAGGTGCTCGCCCCCAGCGCCGTAGGCTCCCTCAGAGCCGAGTACGGCCCGGGCGCCATGGTCATCCCCGACCAACTCGTAGACCGCACCTCAGGCCGCGTCCAGACCTATTACGACGTGGACGGCGCGGTCCACGTCTCCTTCGCCGACCCCTACTGCCCGTCAGGCCGGGCCACCGCGGTGGAGACCGCCCGCTCCACCGGCTGGGAGACGGTCGACGGCGGCACCCTGGTGGTCATCGAGGGCCCGCGCTTCTCGACGCGGGCGGAGTCCCAGTGGTTCGCGGGCAACGGGTGGTCGATCGTCGGCATGACCGGCTTCCCCGAGGCCGTCCTGGCCCGCGAGCTGGCCCTCTGCTACACCTCGCTATCCCTGGTGACCGACCATGACGCCGGGGTGGAGGCCGGTCAGGGCGTCACGCATGACGAGGTCCTGGAGTTCTTCGCGCAGAACGTCACCCGCATGCGCACCTTGGTGGCGCAGACCGTACAAGCCCTCCCGGAAGAGCGCACCTGCCCCTGCAGGGCGGCGCTCGACGGCATCAAGCTCCCCTTCGAGCTGCCGTGATCCGGGCCTGGCTGATCCGCTACGGCCGTCGTCGCCGCCTCGTCGCGGCGGCGCTGGCCGCCCTGGCCGTCATGTCGGGCTTCATCGCCACCCGCCCCGAGCCGGCCCCCACGGTCCTGGTCGCGGCCCGCGACCTGTCTCCCGGCCTTCTCGGCCCGGGCGACCTGACCCCTGCGGCCCTCAACCATCCACCCACAGGTGCCGTACGCGCGGCCGCGGCGGGCCAGATCCTGGCGAGCCCCATGCGCAAGGGCGAGCCGCTGACGGATGTCCGCCTTCTCCACTCCTACCGGCTCCCACCGGGCATGGTCGCCACCCCGGTCCGCATCGCCGACGCCGCGACCGCGAGCCTCCTGACCCCGGGAGCCACGATCACCGTCCTGGCGGCCGGGGAGGAAACCCATCCGGCCCGCGCGGTAGCCGAAGACGTACGGATCATCACGATCCCCCGCACGCCCAAGACGACGAGCGAAACCCACGGCGCCCTGATCGTGCTCGCCACCACCCCGACCCAGGCCGCCGAACTCGCCTCCGCCCAGACGACCGGTCACCTTTCGATCACCATCAAATCTGACGCTACGTAATCACTCGGCTACGATTTTCGTCATGAGCGGATTCAAGAAGTTCCTCATGCAGGGGAACGTCATCGACCTGGCCGTGGCGGTCATCATCGGGGCGGCCTTCAACTCGATCGTGCAGTCGTTCGTGGCCGACCTCCTCACCCCGCTGATCTCGGCGTTCGGCGGCCTGCCCGACTTCGCCTCGCTCAAGGTCACGGTCGGCCGGTCCAACTTCATGTACGGCAGCTTCATCAACGCGGTCATCTCGTTCCTGCTGGTCGCCGCGGTGATCTACTTCGTGCTGGTGAAGCCGTACACGCACCTCAAAGACCGCAGTGCCGCCAAGGTCGGATCGAAGACCCGCGACTGCCCCGAATGCCTGTCGGAAATCCCCAGGGCCGCGTCCCGCTGCGCCTTCTGCAGCTCACAGGTCGCGTAGGGGCGGCTAGAGCAGCGAATCGATCTTGGGATCGTACTCCCAGTGCCATGGCTCGAACGGGCCGGTGTAGGCCCAGGAAGGATGGAACCACCCGTACCTCTTCGAGTTCTTCTCCATCCAGACGAACTCCGCCGACCCGGACCTCTCCACCCCACCACACAGGTCCACGGCCAGCCCGAGCCCGTGGTTGCTCCGCCCCGGCACGGCGGCGAACCCCGGCCGCCGGTAGTAGACCGACTGCTGCTCGGCCAGGCTCCGATAGGCGTCGGTGACGCACATGTTCTTCCCGAACCGCTTCCGATACGCCTCGTTCAGGCTCACGAACGCGATGGTGGCGTCGGCCCTCAGACTGAAACCCTTCTGCTGCAACGGACAGAGCATGCTCTTCGGAATCAGCCCGTTGGGATAGTCGTTGGCCGTCGCCGCCCGCAACGGATTGCATCCCAGCGCCGCCCGGCCAACCTTGTCGATCTTGATGCCCATCTTCACGAGCGCGGCGGTCAGCGACTTCACGATCTTGTCGGAACGCTGCCGGAGCGTGTCCACCTCGGCCGCCAGCTGTGCCTCGGCCAGCAGGTTGCCCGCCCGCAGTTCCTGCGCCTCCGCGGCCAGCCCCTCGGCCTGCTTGTAGAGCGCACTGGTCTGTTCGACGGCCTGCTGCCGTACGGAGACGATCTGAGTCACGTCGCTGAGCGCCCGCAGCGTGGTCTCGTCCGCGGTCCCGGACAGGAACGGCACGATCCCGTCCGCCACGATCGGCTGCTCATACAGCAGCTCGGCCATCTGCGACACCGGCTGCCGCATCACCGCGACCTTCTGCTCCAGCTCCTGCAGGGCCGCCAGCTTGGTCTTCAGCTGCTTCTCGGAGGCGGCGATGTCCGACCGCCGCTTCTCCAGTGCCTTGGTGGCATCCTCGAGCTCCTTGGCCGACCGCTCGGCCTCTTTGCGCAGCTCCGCCAGGTCGCCCGGCGCCTGCCGCTCCTGCTGCTGCACCACCTGCGCCTGAGCGCGCCCCTGCCCGGAAGGCACGAAAAGAGAAGCCACCGCCATGACTACCGCGATCAGACCCGCTGATCGAGGGGCTGGCACGTTCGACTCCTCCGTTTGCAAACTCGTTACCTGGGTCAGGCACGCACGTTACTACAGCCCCCCGAGTGCCCGGACCGAACTCGGGAGAGCTGTTATGAGACAAAAAGCGCACTCTGTCCGCCCACCCCCCACAACCAGCCAGATCCCAGCCCCAAATCAGGGCCAATCAGATCCCAGGCACCAAACTCCCGCCAACCCTCAACCCCACCCCTTCCTCCTTCTCCTCCCGGCACACATCCCACAACCAGGTGTCCACCCACTCCCCCGAACACCCCACCTGAGCGGGAGTCCGCACCGGAGCCGCCGGCGTCACAGGCTCCTCCACCCCCGGCTCCACATGCTCGACAGGCGGCACCAACGGAACAACAGCCCGCGGCCGCCGACTCACCACACGAACCGGCGCCGGCACACTCCCCTCGTACACCCGATCCGGATGCGCCGGCTCCCGCACCACCACCGGCCCAAACCCCGCCCGCACGACCCGCTCCCGAACCACCGCCGGGACACTCCCCTCAAACCCCCGCATCTCCCCAGCCAACAACCCCCCAGCAAGGATCGCCGGCGCCAACAACGCCCCGAACAACACGACAGGCCGCCGCCGCGCCTGCTTGCATCGCCTCCTGGTCACAGGCAGACGCTATCCACGCCGGATCCACAAGATTCCGACCACTTGTCATGCCTTTACCGCAGCTCAGAGCACCCATAACCAACCCCACCAAACTCACCCCGGCTCCACGTCCCACGCAGTGCCAGACTTTCGCTAGGCTTACGAGAGTCCGCCTCCGTAGCTCAGGGGATAGAGCACCGCTCTCCTAAAGCGGGTGCCGCAGGTTCGAATCCTGCCGGGGGCACTCTTCTGATCAGGTGTTTTGGCCTCTGACCTGCGGTTTCTCAGCCGCAGGTCTTTTGGTTTGTGGACCTTCATAGGCAGCCGACGGTGCCCGCGTGCAGCCGTAAGACCATGATCAGGGGACATATGAGGGATGATCTTGATGACGTTTTCCCAGGTCAGGCCTTGATTCTGAGCTATCGGGCCTCCGACAACCCGCTACGATCGCCCGGACATTGGACAAACACAGCCCCCTGATCGTGCCAAATACGTGCGCAGGCCGCTGGCATGCAACACTCCATCTGAGCCCTGCACCCATCAACTGAGATCATCACCTCGTTCGAAAGCAGCACGGGAGCCCGTAATGTCCGATTCCACGAAAGTGCTTCAGAACGGCCTCTACCTGCGCTAAACACGCAGGTGACCGAGAGCACTCCTGCGAACGCGGGGATGGTCCCAGCGATCCCATCCGATGGCGCGGGCCAAGCTGTGCTCCCCGCGCAGTCCCGTTGCCCCTGCCAACTCAGAGACTTACTGGGTGCTGCCCGCCCACGCGGGAATGGTCCCTACACGCTTGCCACGGGGCAGACGATCTACATGTGCTCCCTGCCCACGCGGGGATGGATCCCAAGCGGGCCGCTGGCCCCTCACCAGGTCGTGACGAACACAACATCTCATTTCTCGGACATCCCCTTCGGGTTCGCGTACGCCGCCGACTGCATCGCGTATAGGGTGGCGTACCGTCCGTCTGAGGCCATGAGCTGGTCGTGGGTGCCCTGCTCGACTATCCGCCCGTCGGCCAGCACCACGATGTGATCGGCCATGCGCACGGTCGAGAAGCGGTGGGACACGAGCAGGGTGATCGTTCCGTGGCGGCTGGCCGCCGCGGCGGACTGGGCCGCGAAGCGTTCGAACAGATCGTGCTCGGCCTGGGCGTCCAGGGCGGACGTCGGCTCGTCCAGGACCCGCATCAGGGGCGCCTCCCGCATGAGCCCGCGAGCCAGCGCGAGGCGCTGCCACTGCCCGTACGACGGCTCTACACCGCCGAAGACCGCTCCCAGCCTGGTGGCGAGGCCGTCTTCCAGGGCCGCGACGACGGAATCGGCTCCGGCCCGGCGCAACGCGTCGCCGATGCGGTCGAGGTCGTCGACCCGGGGCAGGTCGCCCACGCCCACCCCCTCGCGTACGGTCGACTGCAGCTTGAGGAAGTCCTGGTAGACGCCGGAGCACCGGGCCGCCCATGACGACGGGGCGACCTCCGCCAGGTCCCGGCCGTCGACGCAGACGCGGCCGCCGGTCGGCCGGTAGAGACCGGTGAGCAGTTTGACGAGAGTCGTCTTGCCGGCGCCGTTGACGCCCACGAGGCCAACGATGGATCCAGGCTCGATCGTCAGGTCCAGGTCACGCAGAACGGGCGCCGCCGCGTCAGAGTAGGCGAAGGAGACCCGCTCCAGCCTGACGCCGGTGGCGAGCCGCGCCGGCGCCGGCGCGCCGTCATACCGCTGCGCGGCCGCGTGGTCGAGCAGCCAGTGGTAGTGGCCGATGACCCGGCCGAACTCCCCTATCTCCCGCAGGCCGGCGGCGGTCATGTGGATCTGACTGCCGAGCTGCGTCGCCAGGGTGAGGATAAGCACGATGTCGCCCGCTCCGGCAGAGGCGCCATCGGCGATCGCCAGGGCGGCGATCAGCCCGGTGGTGAATCCGGCCCAGCCAGCGCAGCGCCACAGAGATCCGCGCAACCGGGCGGCCTCCTCCCGGCGCGTGACCCGGCGCCAGCCCTGGCCGGCTCGCTCGCTGAGTTCGTGCCCGGCACCGGAGACCCGGATCTCCTTGGCGGGTCCGGGCCGCAGGCACAGCTCGTGGAGCTCCCGCTCGTGCCGTACCTCCTCCGCGCACGCGTCCACGGTGGCGCGCAGCATGGACTGGGCGCGGCGCGCCGCCAGCAGCGGCAGCGCGGCGACCATGGCCAAGCCGGCGAGCGCCGGGTGGACCGAGGCGAGCAGCCAGACGCTGATCGCGATGCCGGCGATGCTGGCCGCCGCCTGGCCGTAGGCCCAGCACGACAGCGCGATGGCCCAGGCTCCCCGGCGCAACAGCAGGAGACGGTTGAGATAGTCGGGACGTTCGGCGTGCTCGATGGTGGGGATGCGGGCGGTGCTGCCGACGATCTCCTGGGTGAGCCGGACACTGACCTTCTCCATCAAGCCGATGCGCAGGGCGATCTCGACGCCGCCCAGGGCGGCGACGGAGGTGTGCGCGAGCACGCCGACGGCGGCCGCGACGGCGATCGAGACCCAGTCGGCGAGGCCCGCTGAGTCCACCAGCTCGCGTTGGCCGAGCGCCACCCCGGCCACGCCGACCGCGCGGAGCAGCGTCAGCAGGCAGGCAAGAGCCGCGTGGCGGGGGCTCGCCTCGAAGGCGAGCGTCAGAGTGCGGGTGAGTGTGCGGATCCTCATGAGGCCGCCGTGAAGCGTTCGGCCTGGAGCCGGAACAGGCGGGCGTACGCGCCGCCGGCCCGCAGCAGATCGGCATGACCACCGGACTCGATGATCCGCCCGCCATCCAGGACAACGATGCGGTCCGCGTGCTGCACGGTGGAGAGCCGATGGGAGATGAGCACGACCGTGGTGCCGGGGACGCCGGCGATGACCTGCTGGTAGAACTGCGTTTCCGCCTGGATGTCCAGGTTGGCGGTGGGCTCGTCGAGTATCAGCAGCCGGCGGCCGTGCTCGGCCGCGAACAGGGCGCGGGCAAGAGCGAGCCGCTGCCACTGCCCGCCGGACAGATCGGTGCCACCCGTTCCCGTGTGCCAGAGCGACGTGTCGAGTCCGGCGGGCAAATCCTCGATGACGTCGGATGCGCCAGCTACGTGGATGGCGCGGCGCAGGTCGTCGTCGGACGCGACGATCTCCGGAGCCGACAAGCGGATGTTGTCGCGTACAGAGCCCGAGTAGTGGACGAAGTCCTGGAACACCACCGCGATGTGGCGCCGCCAGCTCTCCACGTCCAGCCGTCGGAGGTCCGCGCCGTCGACGAGGATCCGCCCGGCCGAGGGTGTGTAGAGTCCCGTCAGCAGCTTGCTAAGGGTGGTCTTGCCGGCGCCGTTCACGCCGACGATCGCGAGCACCTCCCCAGGCTCGATCGTCAGGTCCAGGCCGCGGAGCACGGGTTCGGCGGCTCCGGGATAGGCGAAGGTGACGTTCTCGAAGCGGACGGGCCCGTAGCGCGCCGGCTCGCCGCCCGGGTCGGCGCCCGGCGCGTCGAGTTGGTCGAGGGCGCGGAGAGCGCCGAGGCCGTAGGCAATGTCGAGCGCCTCCTGTCCCATGTACGTGGCCTGGAAGATTGCCCAGGCGGCGGCGAGGCAGGTGGCCAGGCCGTCCACGGCGAGCCGACCCGTGGCCGCCGCAATGCCGGGCACCAGGAGGGCGGCCAGCGCCATGACCGCGGCGCTCGCCGCGACGGGGGCCTGCCTGCGCAACGAGGCCATGCGGGCCGTCCACATGATGTCCGTGGTCTCGGTGTGGGCGCGCAGACGGCGCTCCATCACCCAGTCGGCCAGTCCGAACATCCGAACCTCCTTGGCCGCCTCCGCCCCCGAGGCCACCTCCGCCCAGTACTCGGTGCGCCGCTGCTTGGACGTGAGTCCGTCCTCCACGGACACGGTGGAGGACCACTGCCGCAGCGCGTACGAGCGCTGGAGCAGGCATCCGGCCACCAGCAGGAGCGCGAGCAGCGGGAAGTGGCCGGCCAGGATCGCCCCGGCGGCCACGGCGCCGCCGGCGCGGAACACGATCATGAGTTGTCCCGTCGCGGCGGTGCCCGGGGATCGCACGCGCCAGGACTCGCCCCGGTCCGACGCCCGGCTCAACAGGTCCTGGAACTCCTCGTCCTCAAGGTGGGCGATGCCGCGCTGCCGGAGGGCGATCTGCCGCACCCGGGTGCGGACGTGCCCGTCGATACTGCGCGAGCAGGTGGCGCCGAGCGGATCCTGCAGGGACTCCGCCGTCCGCTGGACGAGAAGCACTGCGGCGAGCGTCGCGAGCGGCGCCACGACGTCGCCGCCCGCCGCGATCGCGCCGACCAGCCATCCGGCCGCCAGGGACATGGCCGCCGGCGCGGCCGCCGCCAGGAGCAGGCAGGCGATGAGGGCCGCAGGACGCGCCCGCCCGGCCAAGCGCAACAGGCGAACGAGGCGCGCCCGCTCGCGAACCAGGCCGGTCAACCCCGTGCTCCCTCAAGCAGGGTAATGAGCGCCCGGTAGTCCGTCTTCCCGTTGGCCGTGAGCGGGAGTTCCGGCAGCACCTGGACGCGGGACGGCATCATGTACGCGGGCAGCGCGTCCCGCAACCGTGAGCGCAACGTGGCCGGCTCACACTCTTCGGAGACCACGAATGCCGCCACGCCCTCGGCGGTCAAGCCCACGACCGGCCAGCCGAGGGCGGCGGTGGCGCGGACACCGGGGAGCGCGTTCATCGCCGCCTCGATGTCGCCCAGTTCGACGCGGTGGCCGTTGACCTTGATCTGCCGGTCGGCGCGCCCGACGAAGTGCAGGCATCCGTCGGCGTCGCGGCGGACCAGATCCCCGGTCCGGTAGTAGACCTTCGCGGAGTCGCCGAGCCTGACCAGGGAAGCCGCCGTCCGCCGCGCGTCCCGCCAGTATCCGGCGAAGCACTGCGTCCCGCCCAGCAGCAACTCGCCGCTGTCGGCCGGCCGCCCGTGCTCGGGGTCGACGATGGCGGCCAGAGTCCCGGGCATGGGGTGGCCGATGGGGACGACGTCGTTCGCGCACCGGGACGGCGACGTGCCGCCGTCCCACGAATAGGCGAAGCAGGCGACCGTCGCCTCGGTCGGTCCGTACAGGTTCTCGATGACCGAGTCCGGCGCCGCCGTCTGCCATTCCTCCACGACGTCGCGTGGTAACGCCTCTCCGCAGAACAAGCTGAGACGCAAGCCGGGAAAGGCCCCCGGACGCAGGCCCCGGCGGGCCGACAGCAGGCGCGCCAGCGACGGGACGGAGACCCACGCCGAGCATCCTGCCCTGCCGAGCGTACGCTCCGGAGCCAGCACCATGTCACGCCGGTCGAGCACGGCCACAGCCGCCCCGCCTGCCCAGGCGCCGAAGGTGCTGAGGATGGAGAGGTCGAAGCTGAGGTCGGAGAACTGGGCGACCACGTCCTCCGGGGAGAGCCGGTACCGGGCGCCGACCCAGTCCAGGAACGCCTGAAGGTTGGCACGCGTGATCGGCACCCCCTTGGGAGAGCCGGTGCTGCCCGAGGTGAAGAAGATGTAGGCAAAGCCCTCCCCCGGACTCTCCTCGGGAACACTGGAGCCGCTCGGCGGTGACACGAGGAACGGCACGCGCTCTTCCACGCCGGCGGCCCGCGCCGCGGCCTCCAGCAGCGGCACATCCTCCTGCTCGCAGACGACCGCGCCGGGCTCGGCGGACCTCAGGATGGCGGCCACCCGGTCCCGCGGATGCGCGGGGTTGATCGGCACCCACGCCGCGCCCAGGACGGAGCAGGCCAGGGCTCCGGCGAACCCGAGCAGCCGGGGACCGCTCATAACGGCTATCCGCGGCGGCGGCTCCCCGAACCGGTCGAGCAGGCCAGCGGCGATGCCGCCCACTTGTGACCACAGTTCGGCGAAGGTGACCCGGCGTCCCTGGACGATGAGCGCGGTCGCGTCGGGCCGGTGGCGTACGGCGTGGCTGACGCCTGCATGCAGTGACATCTCAGCCTGCCATTCCCGGTCGCAGGACCCTGCGGTCCAGGAAGGCGAGGTGGCCGTTCGCGCTCATCAGGCGATCGTCGGGCTGGTTGAGGCCGGCGGCGCGGAGATCTCGCAGGTGCCGTTCCAGGGGGATGTCCGAGTTCTGCAGATATCCGGTGGCCACGCCGGCGGCGTGGATGAGCTGGTTGATCACCTCGTACGAGGCTTCGGCGGCGGCAACCTTGACGTTGTTCAGATGGATCTGCAGATCAGGCAGGCGGCCGTCGGGAATGCCGTGCGACCGCGCGTCGGCGGCGTAGTCGCAGACCGTACGTACGTAGGAGGAGGCGAGTTCGAGGGTCAGGCGGGCCCGCGCGATCCTGAGCAACGTCGCCTCCTGCCCCGTGGCCGCCGCGCCCTGGCGCCTCAGCTTCGCCGTCGTCTCGGCGAGTGCGGTCCTGGCGGTACCGAGCCAGCATGCCGCCCAGGCGAGATGGGATGTGGGGATGAGGCTCTCCATCGCCACCCGCCGCATGCCGCCGGCGGTCTCGATGATCTGGTGGTGAGCGACCGAGCCCCTGATCTCGGCCCCGGCGCTGCGCGTGCCGCGCATGCCGAGCGCATTCCACTCGCCGCGGACGGCGAAGTCGACCTGCCGCCGATGTGCGTAGACGAGCCGGACGTCGCCGTTCGGCGCTGATTCCGACCTCCGGAGGGTGATCAAGTAGCCGTCCGCATAGGCGCCGCCCGTCACCACGGGCGCGAATCGGGTGAAGGACACCATGTCCCCAAGGTCGACCATCGCCTCCGCGACCGAGAAAAGATCGCCGCTGCCCTTCTGCGAGGTGACCGAGGCGATGTAGACCTCCCCCCGTGCCACGGCGGGCAGGACGTCCCCGCGCAGCTCCGCGCCGCCGAACCGGGCGATGGCGTCCACCTGCTGGCAGTGCATCGCCCACATGAAGGCCGTGCTCACGCATCCGCCGCCGAGGATCTCCGCAGCGTCCACCAGTTCACGCAGGCCGAGCCCCATCCCGCCGTACGCGCGCGGCACCAGCAGTCCCATGAGGCCTGATGCGCGAATTGCGGCCATGCTCTCCTCGGGAAACCGCGCCTGGCTGTCCACCGCTCCCGCGTTCCGCCGCAGGACCGCGACGAGTTCACGGGCGATCGTCCGTGCGGACGTGCTTTCGTCTGTCGTTGTGGAGGCTTCTGCTTGCGTCACCGTCGAATCCTCATGTGGTTGTCCGAGAGACCGATTTCGTGACCCCGCCGATGACCGGGATCCCGGCCACGGCCGCCACGTCCGCCAGGGGGGTGTCCTGCTCCGCCGCGTGCGCGAGCAGGGCCTCGACACCGAACAGGAAACGATTGACGTCCGCCGGCGGCATGTAGAGCGCGTCCGCGTGCAGGCGCAGGCGGGTGCGGCTCGCGTCACCCTCGATGGCGAAGAAGAAGCGGGTGGAGCCCGACGGATATCGCTCTCCCCAGGTGAATGTCGATGGTTCTGACGCGGCCGGCGCAGGCGGTGACTGCTGGAGGCCGCCTGCTCCGCCGATCCGTTTGTCGTTGACGCAACAGAGATGGGGGAGGACGGACGGGTCTTTCGCGCGGAGTTCGCGAATCTCCGCCTCCAGACGCAGCGGATCGTACTGACCGAAGAGGTTCGTGCTGACGATCGACCGGTTGGTCGACTGAATGACCGCGCCGAATGTGCCGGGGGTGAGATCGGCGAGCAAGATAGAGTTCTGCGCGATGTTGCAGACGGAATCGAGCAGCCTGGTCTCGATCCGGTTGCAGACGATGAGTTCCAGCAGGCATGACGAGCTCGCGGTGTATGTGCCAAGAAGCACGGCGACCGCCGCCGTCATCACGCTGGAGCCGGTCGCTCCATACCGTTGTGCCAGGATCCGCTCGTATCCGGGAAGAACGGCGGATTCCAGGGTCGCGTCCTGAAATCGGGGTTCGGCTGGGTCGCCGTGGGCCAGGGTGAGCTGGTTTTCCGGCCGTCTCGACAGGCAGTGCCGCCAGTAGGCCACCGATCTCCTACTGCGTTTCTCGCCTGCCGCGCCGGCCTCGAATCGGGCCTGATCGATCGGCTGCCACTCCTGGGCTCGCGGCGGCCGATCGTGGTTCAGCAGCCGGTGGAATTCCTCCGTCAGCACGCGCATCCCCCAACCGTCGACGCTGAAATGCGAAACGGCGAAAACGAGGTATCGGGGCTGTTCATCCTCGGTGATAAGGGTGAAGTGGGACGACCACGCCGCGGTGACGTCACCGGCTGCGAGGCGGAGCTTCTGGGCCACGGCCACGGCCTGGTCTTCACAACTTCCCCGCACCGGCCTGATCTCGACGTCGAAGCCGCCGTCAGCCGCGCTCACCTGGTACGGGACGCCGTCGGCGGCCACGTGGTAGCTGGTGCGCAAGGCCTCGTACCGCTCCACCAGCGCCCTGATCGCGTCCATGACCGCAGCTGGCGGACGGCCGGTGACCGGGACGACGCGGGACAGTCCGAAGGCCGCCGGTCCGACCGAGTCCTGCAGCCGCCACTCCCAAAGATGCCTTTGCGCCCACGTCAACGGTCCTTTTCTGCCCGGTGGCGCGGCGAAGCGGATGTGATGTCGACGTATGCCGCTCAAGAGAGGACAACCCGTTGTGGGCGCGTCAATGAAGACCTCCGATGAATAGCGGACTTTAACTAGGCTCATGACAACATCCGGGACGAGCCGGTGAGCCCTCTGCGGGACCATAATGCACTGCCTCAATTAGTTCAACGGTTGACCAAACTAAGTCGGCCGTGATCTCATCGGATCAATACCCCCTCCTCCGCTATGTGCGCACGTCTGCCGCATGCCAGAGGCGAGGGACATGGGTATTTGGCTGATCGGGAGGAAGCCGAAGCGTGCTCGAAAATGATGATGAGGCGTCTGTCGAACAGCGGGTGCGAAAAGTGGTCGAAGCGCACGCCGGAATCGACGACGCCTCCGGACTCTCCGCAGACTCGGACCTGTGGGCGGCCGGCATGACGTCCTTGGCGAGTGTCAGGCTCCTCCTGGCGCTGGAGGACGAGTTCTCCATCGAGTTCGAACAGAGCAAGCTCAGCGCGGACACGCTCCGCTCACTTCACCGCATCACGGCGGAGATCCAGGAAGCCGCTCGCGACCACGGGCGATGACCCCTCGGCCCCGCACCGCCGATTTCTGCCACAGCAAAAGGAACGGGATGAGCTTATTTCGTCATGCCTGGTGGTCGGATCGCCCGGAGTTCGACCTGCTCTTGTCGCTCTCCAGGATCGAGGTCACCACGTCAGAAGCGGAGCGTTGCCGCCGCCTTCTCCGCGACCACAAGAACGACTTCGACTGGGGACTCTTCATCGACCAGGCCGGTCGGCACAAAGTATTACCGCTGGTCGGGAGGCATATCGTACGCCATAATCTGCACAACGGCGGGGACGGCATCCCGCTCATCCCATACCGATGGCTCCACAACTCCGTTTACTTCGCCAACAAGCGGCGAAACGAGGTCCTCGGCCAGGAATTCGCCGTGCTGTTCGGCGCGCTCAACGCGGCGGGCGTGCCGTACGCGGTCCGCAAGGGCCCCGTCATCGCCGAGACGCTGTACCGGGATCCGGGTTTGCGCCGGATGAACGACCTCGATCTCCTCATCGATCGGGATGACGCGGAGCGCGTGGGCGACATCCTGGCCGCACACGGCTACACCCAGGGCCGGCTGTCTGCAGACGGGACCTCGATCGAGCCTTTTACCCGCTCCACCCAGGCGTTCTGGCGCATGCACGTCCCCAACGAGCTCCCCTACGCCAAGCTCTCTGATCGCGAGGAGGTCGACGTCTTCTTCGTCGACCTGTGCCTGAGCGTGTCCAAGCCGAGGTCGAAGGAGACGCTGACGACGAGGGACCTGCTGGCAAGGAGAAGGCCCACCCGGCTGTGCGGTGCGGACGCCTACGCGCTCGCCCTGGAGGACCAGTTCGTCGACCTCTGCCTGCACTTCCGCAAGGAGGCGACCTCTCGGCACTACATCGAGGCAGGCGTCGATCTCCAACTGCTGAAGTTCCTCGACATCGCGTCGATGTGCGCGTACGTCACCACCGAGAGCGCCTGGAAGGCCGTCCTGGACCACGCGGCCGAAAGCGGCGCCGCGGACGGCGTTTACTACGCAATGTACTACGCGGCGCTTCTCTACCCGGGCGACGTGCCGGAAGACCGGCTCGCAGCGCTGCGTCCCGACGACCTCGGCTTCCTGGAGGAGTACGGGGCCGTCGACGGCAGGGTGGAGACCTGGGACCTGTCCTTCGCCGATCGGCTGTTCGCCCGGGACCGCAGCGGCGCGGTCCGCGGCTCCTCGACGGTTCCCCGTGTCTAGCCGGGACGCGGGGCCGGCGGCGCGGCACCGGCTGGCCGTGGACATCGGCGGCACCACCTGGGCCGCCGGCGTCCTGGAGCGCGGGTCGCTGCGGGTGGTCGGCGAAGGCCCGACCGGCCACCGCCACCCGCGAGAGCTCGCCGACCTCCGTGAGACGGTCCGGTCGTGGGCCGCCGCCGCGGGACCTGAGGCCACCGTCGGGGTCTCCTTCCCCGGCGCCACGGACGGATCGGGCGTCGTCACCGCATGGCCGAACCGCCCGGACTGGACCGGCAGCCGCCTGAGCTCCGTTCTGGGCCTGGACGACAGGGCGCACCTCGACATCATCGACGACGGCGCGGCCGCCATCCGCGGTGAGATGTCGCTGGGCGCCGCCCGGGATGTCCGGGATCTCTTGGTGCTAACGCTGGGCACGGGCATGGGCGGCGGGTTCCTCCTCGATAGTGGCGTGCGCAACGGCCTGCCCGGCGACGCCCGCACGCTGGGGCACATCAGGGCGCTGGCATCAAGCCGGGCTTGCTCCTGCGGACGACGCGGCTGCCTGCAGACCGCCCTCGCCGCGTTGCCCGCCGACGACGTCCTGCTGGAGCGGGGAACCGCTGCCTGGCCGGACGGGGAAGGCTGCCTGAACGTCCTGGCCGACCTCGCCCGTGTCTTGGGTATACGCCGGATCCTGGCCACGGGCGGCCTGCTGCGCCGTACGGCCGTGCGACGCTTCGTACGCGGCGGGTTCGCGGCGCGGGGACTGGAGTGCGTCGTCCCCGAACGGCCCGAGCGCTCGTCCCTCCTCGGCGCGCTGGTGCGGGGGACGTCGTGACGACCGCGGTCCTGTTCGACCTGGACGGCACGATCATCGACTCCGAACCGATCGCCACGCAAGCGTTCCGAGCGGCCTACGTCGAGTGCGGCGGCCTCGGCGAGGCGCCCGTCGACCGCTTCCTGGCCATGGCCGGGCGCCCGTTCGAGGAGATCGTCGCGGAGTTGCGGCTGCCTCCCGCGATCGTGGGTCGCTTCCGCAGCCGGTCCCAGGAGCAGGCACACAAGGTCCAGATTTTTCCGGGCATGTGGAGGGTGCTGACGGAGGCGGCGCGGCGCGGCGCCCGGATCGGCGTCATCACAGGCAAGGACCGCCCGCGCACCGAGCACGTCATGTCGCTGCTCGGGCTGACGTCCGTGTGCCACGACCTCGTGACACCGTCGGACCCGCCCCGACCCAAGCCCGCCCCCGACGGGGTCTGGTGGTTGTGCGAGCGTTTCGACGTCGCACCGCGTAACGCAATCCTCATCGGAGACTCCTGCGCCGACATCGCGGCTGGGAACGCCGCCGGTGTCCGGACTGTGGCCTGTCTGTGGGGGGCCGGCCGTCTGGACGACCTCAAGGCGGAGGGTCCGGACCAGTTCGTCTCCAGTCCCTGGCAGCTCGATGCGATGCTCCGCGACCTCTTGGAGGACCCCTCGTGATGCTCCGGGATCGCATCCGCGTGCTGCTCGTGGGGTCAGGGGAGATCGCCAGGCGGGTTCATCTGCCTTACCTGCTCTCCCAGCCGTGGCAGCCGGAGATCCTGGTAACGGACCGCGACCCGAGCGTGGCCGAGCGGGTCGCCGTGGAGTTCGGGACACGTGCCCACCGCGGATCCATCGCCTCGGCGCGGGCGCAGATTGTGGTGATCTGCACGCCTGCCGCCTCCCACGCCGACCTGGCCGTCGAGGCGCTCGCGGCCGGCATGCACGTCATATGCGAAAAGCCGCTCGCCATCGCCGCCGGTGACGCGCGACGGGTGGCCGAGGCGAGCCGCCGTCACGGGCGCCGCGTGTTCCCGTGCTACACCAACCGCTACCGTCAGGACGTCGAGATCCTGCGGGACCTCCTCGCCTCGAAGCGCATCGGGCGGATCCGGGAGCTCTCCGCGCAGTGGACGCGCCGGCACGGCGTTCCCGGGACTCAGGGCGGGCTTGCCGCCGGGGTGCTGTGGGATCTCGGCTCTCATCTCGCGGATCTGGCGCTCCATCTGACCGGCTGGTCGGGCGAGGTGACCGCGTTCGCGGCCGCGGCGTCGCCCGCTCCAGTGGACGAAGGCGTCGCCCCGTGGTACGGCGGGACGTGGTGCGGCGAGTCCAGACCCGCCGCCGAGAACCGCGCTGAAGGCCCCGCCGAAGACACCGTGCACGCGCTCGCGCGAGTGGCCGGGCATGGTGTCGTCCGGCTGCTGGTCTCGTGGAACCAGCAGGGAGCGGGCGACGAGGTATGCCTTCAGGCGGTCGGCACCCGGGGCGTGGCCGAACTCCGTACCGTCTTCGGTTTCAGTCCCGACCGGCAGCGCATCGAGGGCCCCTGCGTCCGCGTCAGCGATCCCCGCAACGCCCGATGGCAGGTCGTGCTGGACCGCCAGTCGCGAGAGCCCGTCGAGTACCGGCGGCAACTGGACGTCGCCTACGCCTCGATGACGGGCGCGGACCCGCCGGAGGCCGCCGATCTTGACGTGGCCGTGCGGTCGGTGACGCTGTGCGACGCCTTCGCGCGCTCTCTGGCCACGACCTCGTCCGTCGCCGCTACCCTCGCTTGATCAGGACCCGCGTCGAAGTCGCCGGTCACCTCACCCACTGGAGAGCACACACCATGTCGACAGAGCTAGTCGCGACGATTCCGGGCTCGAAAAGCCTGACCAACCGCGCCTTGTTCGCCGCGGCCGCCGCCGGCGGTGCCAGCCTGATCCGTCGTCCGCTGATCAGCGACGACACCCTCGCGTTCGCGCGTTGCCTGCGCGCGCTCGGGTACGCCGTGGACGATCGCGACCCGCATACGTGGCGGGTGACGAGCCCCGGCGGAGGCCCCGCCGCGGCGCGGGCCGAACTCGACTGCCAGGACGCCGGCACCGCCGCGCGGTTCCTCCCCGCCCTCGCCGCCTGCGGGCGCGGCTCCTTCCGTTTCGACGGCTCCGACCAGTTGCGCCGCCGCCCGTTGGGTCCGCTCCTGAACGTCCTGCGCGCATTGGGAGCGAGGATCGACCCGGTGGGGGCCACGCGGGATCTGCCGTTCGAGATGCGGGCGGATGGCCTGGCAGGCGGTGAGATCCACATGGACGCGGGGCTCAGCAGCCAGTACCTCAGCGCCCTGCTCCTGTCCGCTCCGCTCATGGACAAGCCGCTCGTTACGCGGGTGCGCGCGTTGGTGAGCAGTCCCTACATCGACATGACCATCGGCTTGATGCGCCGTTTCGGCGTCGGCGTGGACCGGCGCCCCGACGGGACGCTCGCGGTGCGCCCCGGCTCCTACCGGGCCGCCGACATCGACATCGAGCCCGACGCGTCCACCGCGTCGTACTTCTTCGCGGCCGCCGTCCTGACTGGGCAAACCGTCACCGTGCCGGGTCTGGGCTCGGGCAGCGGCCAAGGCGATCTGCGGTTCGTGGACGTGCTGTCCACCATGGGAGCCGACGTGGAGATCTCCGCCACGCACACCACTGTTGCGGGCCCGGCGCGGATTCGAGGCGGCTTCAGCGTTGATATGGGCGACATATCGGACACGTTCATGACACTCGCCTGCCTCGCTCCCTTCGCCGACGGACCCGTCCACATTCACGGGATAGCGCACGCGCGGCTGAAGGAGTCGGACCGTGTGGAGGTCGTGGCGCGGAACCTGACGAGCTGCGGGGTCGCGGTCGAGACCGGCCCTGACTGGATGCGCATCCATCCGTCCCGGCCGTCGGGCGCGCTCGTCGCCTGCCATCGCGATCATCGCATCGCGATGTCGTTCTCCGTGCTGGGCCTGCGCACACCCGGCGTGGAGCTGGATGACGAAGCGTGCGTCAGCAAGACCTTCCCCGGCTTCCATGACGAGTTCGCCCGGCTGTTCGGCGACCGCCGGGAAAGGAGCGCACGTGTCTGAGCCGGTCACGACACTCGCCCTCCTGGGAGCGGCGCCGGTCCGTACGAGCCCCTTCCCCCTGTGGCCGACGCCGAACGAGCGGGTCGAGTCGGCCGTCCGCGAGGTCGTACGCAGCGGCCACTGGTGGCAGAGCGGCGGCGGGGTCAGCGAGCGGCTGGAGGAGAGGCTGGCGCGGTGGTTCGGAGCCGCGCGCGTGGTCTGCGTGGCGAACGGCACCGTGGCATTGGAGATCGGACTGCGCGGGCTCGGCATCGGGCCGGGAGACGAAGTCCTGGTGCCGGCGACGACGTTCGTCTCCACGGCGTCGGCCGTGGTGGCCGTGGGCGCCCTCCCCGTTTCCGTGGACGTCGACGCGGCCACGTGGAACCTCGACGTCACGGCCGCCCAGGACCGGCTCTCGCCGCGGACCAGGGCGCTCGTCGCCGTGCACTTGGCGGGCCAGCCCGTGGACCTGACAGCGTGCCGGCGGTTCTGCGACGCTCACGGGCTTGCCCTGGTGGAGGACAGCGCCCAGGCGATCGGGGCCCGCTGGGCGGAGGCCCGGGTTGGCACGGCCGGCGATCTCACCACCTTCAGTTTCCAGGCCGCCAAGCTGCTTCCTGGCGGAGACGGCGGAGCCGTGCTGATCCCCGGCGACGCTGCGCTGGCCGAACGCGTCGAGCGGCTGGCGAACTGCGGGCGCCCTCGGGGAAGCAGCCGCTACGATCACCGGATCGCCGGGACGAACGGCCGGATCAGCGAGTTCGCGGCGGCGGTGGTGCTGGCGCAGATCGACGACTACGAGACCCTGTGGGCGGTGCGGGACCGCACGGCCGTCGCGGCCGCGGCTTTCCTGCCCCCGGAGGCGGCGGTCCTGACCCATCCCGAGGTGTCCCGGCACGATCACTACATGTTCCTGATCAGGATGCCCGAGACGCTGCTCGACGACGGGATCTCGAACGCCGCCTTCGCAGCCGCGCTGACTGCGGAAGGCCTTCCCGCCCAGGTTCTCTACCCGGCCTGGCCGGCCCTGCCCGCGTTCGCGAGACTGGACGATCCGCGACCGGAGGTGTGCCCGGCCGGCCGGGAGGCGGCCCGGCGGGGGATCTGGCTGCATCACAGGATGCTCCTGGACCCGCGGTTCGGCGAGGACCTGGCCACGGCGTGGGAGCGGATCATGGGCGCGCCGGAAGAGCTGGCGGCCTGGCAACGGGACGCGGCATGACTAGCGCCTTCCGGCTCGACCACCTGGTGTGCGAGGTCGCCCGCCTACCCGAGGCCGCGGAGTTCCACTGGTACGAGCTCGACCTGGATCGCGGGATCCCGGCGCTCCCGCCCCGGCCGACGGACTGGACGGCGAACGTGATCGCCGCCACCCGCGCACCGGCCGGCCCGGACCTGGCCGTCATGGTACGGCGCGGGCTCCCTGCCGGCATCACGCACCTGCAGTTCGAGGTTGCCGGAGACGACGCTGCGGCCCGCGAGCTGGCGCGCCTGGCCGAGGACCGCGGCGTCACGCCGATTCTCGCTCGCCATCTGCCGCGGCCGCCCCGCGGCCCCGATGAACTCCGGGCCGTCGCGGAGACCCTGGCCGAGCTCGGCGGCGAACTGGTGAAGGTGGCTCATCCCGCCCCTTCCCGTCCGGATGTGGAAGCCGCGCTCGCAGTCCTGTCCCAGTGGCCGGCCGGGCGGCCGGGCCTGTCGCTCACCCCGATGGGCGGGCGCCAAGCGCGCGTCGCCGCCGCCCTGTGGGGTTCGCGGCTCGTGTACGCGCCGCTGACCCCCACCGCCGAGCGTATGTCGGCGCACTGGTACCGCGAGCTGACCACCTGTTCCACGATCTTGGAGAGCCCATGGTCGATCTGAACCGCCGCGCCATGATCGTGGTGAAACCCGATGGCGTCGTCCAGAACGTCACCGGAGAGCTGCTCGCGTGGCTAGCGTCCCGAGGCCTCGCGCCGCTCGCCTTCCGCGAGGTCATGCTCACGCCTGAACGCCGCGCGCGCCTTTATGCGACCTCCCGCACCGGCGGCCGCCTGGACTGGGATCTGAACGCGATCCTGTACACGCTGGGCCCGGTCCATGCCGTGTTGCTTGAAGGGTCGTACCCGTCCAGGTTCGACTCGGTCTCCGACTACGTCTCGCGTGCGCTGAAGGGACACTTCATCCCCTGCCGGGCCCGGCCCGACACCCTGCGCGGCGCGCTGGGCGCGCTCAATCCCATCTTCAACCTGGTCCACGCCACCGACGCAACCGAGGACCTGGAACGGGAGACCGAAGCGCTGTTCGACGCCCCGTTGTGCCACGCCTCCTCCCTCCCCGGGCCGCCACCCACCGCCGTACGCTCCGGCCGGCCCCACCGGCTGCCCATGTGGACGACCATCGCCGAGGCCGTCGAGCCCTGGATCGGCAAGGCGGACTGGCCGGCCGACCAGGTGGGCCCGTCGGCCGTCGCCCTGCGTACGGCGCGGGAGATATGGGACCGCGCCGCGGCGGACGGCGGCGACCTGCTGAAAGGCGTGCGCACCGGCGATACCGGCTACTGGCGTTTCGCCACCCGCCACACGTCCACGTGGGCGACGTACCTGGCCTACACGACCCTGCGCTATCTCGATCTCTGCTTGGAGGAGCCCGATGGAAATTGAGAACCTGAGCGTGGACGCCGTCGTGGTCGGAGCGGGCGTGCTGGGACTGGCGATCAGTCGCGCCCTGGCGGCACACGGCATGTCGGTCGCGTGCGTGGGTCCCGATCACACCACCCCAGGCACCGCCTCCTCAGCCGCCGGTGCCATGCTCTCTCCGATCAGCGAGATCTCCCCCGATTGGGACAAGAAGGGCAATCTCGAAGAGCTGGAGTTCCGCATCCGGTCGTCGGCCTACTACGCCGACTTCCTGTTAGCTCTCAACGAGGACGACGGCGGATCGGTGTTCTACACCCCCGGATCCGTGGTGATCGCCAACCTGGTCAACGAGTCCGACCGGCGCACGCTGGCCGCTATGAGGGCCGCAGCGCACCGGTACGGCCTTCGCGCCGAGCCCATGGATCCTGACGACGTCCCCGGCCTTCGCCCCGCGCGCGGCTATGACGCGTTTGAGGCGCTGTTCCTGCCGGAGGAAGGAGCGGTCGACACGGTGCAGCTGCTGCGCAGGCTCGACGGCCTGATCCGGGCCACGCCCCGGGCGCACCGGATCGACACGTTCGTCTCCGAGCTGCTGCGCGCCGGCGACCGGATCGTCGGCGCGCGCACGGCCGGCGGGTCTCTGATCTCCGCGCCGGTGGTGGTGCTGGCCGCCGGCGCGGGCGTGCAGGCGCTCATGGACGGCGTGCGCGAGGCCTGCCCAGGTCTGCCGCGGCTGCTCGCGGGCAAGGGCGTGAGTGCGGTCGTCACTGGCATGCCCATGGCCTACCCGCACGTCGTCCGTACGCCCAACCGCGACTTCGCCTGCGGCACCCATGTCGTGCCGCGCGGGGACGGATCGATCTACATCGGTGCGACGAACCGGATCTCCGGCACCCCGGGCTCCGCCGACAGCGTCACGCCGGGCGAGGTCCACTCGCTGTTGCACGCCGCCATGCACGAGATCAACACAGGCTTCCGGGCAGCCGCCTTCCGGTCGGTCACGTACGGCATGCGTCCGCTCACCACCGACTACCATCCACTCGTCGGCAGAACCCCCGTGCCGGGCCTGTACGTCGCGACCGGCACATACCGCAACGGGCTGCTGATGGCGCCACTAATCGCGGACATCGTCAGCCGCGAGGTCCGCTCCGGCGCCCCTGCGGACGACAACCCCTTCCCCGCGGATGGACGCCTGCGCCCGGCCAACCCCCTCGGGGATTCCATCGCGGGCATCGTCGAGGAGGGGATCGGGCATCTCGCGTCCTTCCTCCTGGAGCCCGGCGGGCACCTGCCCTACGACCGCTATCGGGAGCTGCGGTCCTTCCTCATCGCGCTCGGCCGCGTGGCGACCGACGAGGACGACAGCGAGCGGGCCGTCCTGCGATCGAAGTTCGCCGCCACGCCGATGTCGGAGATCGTGCCGCAGCTCTTCTACGAGCTGGCGGACCGGGAGCGGGCCGCGCCGCAGGACACTCGCCGATGACGAGGTCGCCGAGTGAGGCGATGCTCGCGAGCGGGCGCCGCGTGACCGACCTGACGCCGTTACCCGCCGGCCGGTCGCATCAGGTGTACTCGGGAGTGGACGCGCAGCGGGGCAACAGGGTGGTTATCAAGCTGGACGACTCGGGGAGCGGCCGCCTGGACAACGAGTACGAGGCGTTGCGGCTGCTCGCCGGACACGCCGCGCCTGTCCCCGCAGTCCTGGACAAGACCACCTGGCAGGGGCGTACGTGCCTGGTGCTCTCCCACGTGGACGGCTCTCCCAGCCGCACGGCCGGCGCATATTTCCGGCTGGGGAACGCGCTGGCGTCCCTGGCGACGGTCCCGGCGCCCGGCGACGGTCTGCGGACGTCGCCGGGCGAGACCATCGAGACGGAGCACCGCCGGCGGGTCCGGAACCTTGCGCTGTACCTGGGGGAGACCGGCCCGATCCTGGCGGCGGTAACCGTTCCGCGCGCACATCACGTGGTCACGCACGGGGACCCCGGGCCCGAGAACTATCTCGACCGGCCCGCCGACGGGACTCTCGTGGATTTCGAGTCCGCGATGATCGCGCCCTTCGGTCTGGACCTCGGCCGCGCGTTGTTCGCCACCGCGCTGGTCGAGGGCGCCGGCGCCGCGCAGGCGAACGCCGCTCTGCTCGACGGCTACCGAACCGCCCACGCGCTGCCCCGCCGGCCGGACCTGGACGCCTGGGTCGCCATCGGCGGCACGCAGATCCTCGCGTGGCGGGTCGCCATGAGCCATCGCCCCGCGACGCCACCATGGCAGGCGGCGGCCGAGGCGCTGAAGAGACACCTGCTGGGGAGGGATTGTCGTGCTGATCGAGGTCTGCGGCCCTGACGGGGCCGGCAAGTCGACGCTCGTCGACGGGCTCCGCGTCCGCCTGCGCTCAAGCGTACGCGCCTACGAGCGGATCGTCCGCAGCGAGTCGCGCAACCTCCTCGAACGCGTGATGTTGGAGCTCGGCCGGCCCGACGCGTTCAGCAGCAGGGAACACGAGCTAGTGGTCATCCTCGATGCCATCCGGCAGAGCCACGCGGACCTGCACGTCTACCGAGGCAGCCCGCACAGTCACGCGTTCGTCACCTTCTACCATTGCGCCCTGCTCGCCCGGCTGCACGAACGTGGCCTCGCCGCAGACGAGGCGCTGCGCCATCTGCTCAGGTCCCTGCCGCCACCGGATCTGTCCCTGCGCCTCACCGTCGAACCGGAGACGGCACTCGACCGGATCCGCAACCGGGTCAAGGGCGACGACGTGCTGAGCGCGCCCGAGCCGCTGGCCCGGCTGCGTGACCGCGTCCACGCCTACGAGCTGGCCGGTCGCGAGCTGCCCTACGAACAGGTGACGCTCGACTCCGCGCAGTGTCCTGAGCAGGTGGCCGCTCAGGCCCGCGCGCTGCTGGTCAGGCCGTACGCTGTACTGATCGGCATGCCGGGAGCAGGCAAGTCGACCATCGGCCGGCTGCTGGCCGACTCGCTCGGGCTGCCCTTCGCCGACTCCGACCAGCTCGTCGAAGAACGCACGGGACAGACGATCCCCGACCTGTTCGCCGCCGAAGGCGAGGACGCGTTCCGCAAGCTGGAGACGGAGGTTATCGCAGATGCTTTAAGCGCCTTCAACGGGGTGCTCGCCCTGGGCGGAGGCGCGGTCGTCACGGACGCCACCCGCCAGGCGCTGCTCTCGTCCGCCGCCCCCGTCGTGCTGCTCCGCGCGAGCGTGGCGAGCCTGCACGAGCGCGTCGGCGACGGCGCAGGGCGGCCGCTGCTCGCGGGCGACCCGCGGGCACGGCTGCTGGAGCTGGAGGCCGTGCGGGAGCCGTACTACAGGATCGTCGCCGGCCTGACCGTGGACACCGATCAGCGAACCCCAGCCCAGGTGGCGGCCACGGTGCGGATGTTGCTGGCCACGAACCGGAGAGGATGATATGAGCGCGACATTTGACCAGGCACGGCAAGAGTTCGCGGCCACGGGATACGCGGTGCTGCGCCAGGCGGGAGATTCGGTCGACGATCTCATGCGGCTCGTCAACGCGGTCAGCACGCCGCGCGGCGGGACGTTCTGGCCAGAGATCCAGATGGTGCACTTCGAGCCGGGTATGGCGGTTGGGGAGTCCGTGGCCAATTCCGAGCGCAGGCTGTTGCCGCACAGCGACGGCAGCTTCGAGCCCTCTCCCCCCGACATGCTGTTCCTTCAGTACGTGGAGCCAGACCTGCCGGGATTCGGTGAGTCGCGGGTCGTGCGGGCCGGCGACCTCGCCACACACCTGCCACGATCCACCGTCGAGGTGCTCCGCCGGCCCGAGTTCCACTTCGTACGGTGCGACGACGGCAGGACCGCCCTCGGGCGGGGCCCCGTGCTGGGGATCGGCGACGCGCCCACAATCCGCTTCCGCCACGACGAGAAGTACCGGATCAGGGCCGACACCGCGGAAGGAGCCGCAGCCGTCGAGGAACTGAGCGATCTCGTGAGGCAACCCTCGGTGCAGCGTCCGGTGGCCCTCGGGCGCGGTGACATCCTCTGGCTGGACAACCGCCGCAACCTCCACGGTCGCACTGCGCTCTCCGGCCAGGCGACCCGGACGCTGCGGACGGCCTGGGGGGACGAACGGCCATTGGCGTAGCGTGAGGCGCACACCGACCGAGAAGAAGGCGACAGCTCGGTACGGTCTCCAGGCTGTTCGACCTGGTACGGGAGATCGTCAAAGCAGGCGGGCTCGACCTGCGCACACGCGGCATCCTGGTGACCTGCGCGTCGGCCTTCGGGGACTTGTACTGCTCGCTGGCCTGGGGATACAAGCTGGCCGAGTCCGCCGACGCCCGTACGGCAGCGGGAGTGCTTGCGGGGCGACGATGACGGGTTGACGCCTGAGGAGCGGCGCTGGCGCCCTAAGCGCGAAAGGTGGCACGCGATCACAGTGTTCGTGACGCTGCGGATCGCATTCTCGACCGTCAACGACGCGCTCGGCGCACGTCCCGACGCCGCCCTCCGCTCCACAGCACCGCGGTCCGTGCTGGAGGCCGTCACCTTCGGCCGCCCGATCGCGGACTAGCCATGCGTATCGCCATTGCCACCGTCATCATCCTGGCCATGGGCGGGGTTGTGGCGAGCGCCGTTCTTGGCGTGCTCGTGTGGGGGTTTCAGCCTGCTGCTCATCGCCAGTGGACTCCTGGCCCTCGGAAAGCTCGTCGACACGAAATAGATCCACAGGGCGCAGTGGGCCTTATGGTCATGGCGCCGTCCACGTAGCTGACCAGCATCGAGTACCAATTCACGAAGCGAACGCCCCGTCCGCGCTTCCCCTGGCGCTTGGAGCACCCGCTCCCGCCCAAGGGTGTTCCACTACGCCAAGGCCACAACGGGCTGAGCCGACTACAGCGGTGCTGGCTCGTATAGGCCACCCGCATCTGAAGAGCGGGAACGCCTTGCAAGGCTCCCGTCACGGATATCGTTCCGACCAGGCCAAACAGCAGTCATGCGATGGACGACGGGAGGTCATCATTGACAAGCCGACGCACATCGAGCGGCAGCTACATATGCCCCATTGCAAGACATACTGGACTCCAAACAGCTCCAGCTCTCCTAAAGCGGGTGCCGCAGGTTCGAATCCTGCCGGGGGCACACACCTAGATAGGCATTTCAGCCCCTGACCTGCGGTTTCTCAGCCGCAGGTCTTTTGCTTGGTGGACCTTGGTAGGCAGCCGACGGTGCCCAGATGCAGCCGTAAGACCATGATCAGGGACATGCGCGGGATGATCTTGATGGCGTTTCCCCAGTTCAGACCCTAATTCTGGGCCATTCAGGCCTCCGGTAACCCGTTACGACCGCCCGGGCACGCGACGGACACAACCGTTGACCGTGCTAAATACGTGCATACACTCCAAGCGCCACCGCGCTGCACAAGCCGAATCCGACCTCCCAGTTGGATCGCGCCCGCTGACCATTCCAACGTTGACTGATCTTGGGCGTGCGCTTCCTCTGGTTGAGGTTGACCTGGGAGGAGACCCGCTCCTACCTGCCCGCCAAACCCGGCACTTGAGGTAGAGCACTTGGCCATCGTGGTGCCATCCGAGGTGTCTCCCGGCTGGCGACGGCATCGTGATCCGATCGATACGGGGCGCTGAATTGATCTCCGCAAGTTCGGGATGGCCGATGTGGGCGTGCTTCCCGCGCGGTCCGCTGTGCGTTACCGCTAATGATCTTGTTTGGCTGGATACGCGACCTTGATACGTTTCTGCGGCTTATGTCGGCTTTACTGATCATTTCTGTGGGGATTCATGTCGTGGTTACGCGGGGCGTCCGCGGCGGCCGTGGGGGCGTTGGTCCTCGGGCTGGTGCAAGGGGTGCCGCTGGCAGCGGGGCTGGGTGCGGCGGCTGCCGCAACAAGCTCCGCCGATGGACCGGCGGTCACCGTCGAAGAGGCACTGGCCCGAGCCAAGGCCAGCGGCGAGCCGGTGGAGCTCGCCACGATGCTCGGCGAGTCCAGTGAGTTACTGGTCAACCCTGACGGCACCTACACCTCGGTGCAGCATCTGCGGCCCGTCAGAACGCGAAAGAACGGCCGCTGGGTCAAGATCGACACCGCGCTGAAGAAGCGCGCCGACGGCTCGATCGGCCCCGTGGCCACCACGGTAGGGCTGACACTGTCGGGCGGTGGCGACGGTCCGCTGGCCACGGTCGACGAGGCTGGCCGTCAGCTTGTGCTGGGCTGGAAGGGCACGCTGCCTGAGCCCGCCCTGGACGGGGACACGGCCTTGTACGCCGAGGTGCTCCCCGGGGTGGACCTGCAGGTGCGTGCCGAGCCGACCGGCTTCTCCCACGTGCTCGTCGTCAAGACGCGCGAAGCCGCCGCCAACCCCGCGCTGGCTCAGGTGCGCTACCCGCTCACGGGTAAGGGCGTGCGGATCAAGGCGGATGCCGCCGGAAAGATCATCGCTGTGGATGAAGCCACCGGCGGCACGGTTTTCGAAACGCCGGTGCCGCTGATGTGGGACTCTACCGGCAGCGAGGTGCAGCAGGTGGCTGCACCCGAGGCCTCCCCGACGGCCACACCGTCGTCCACGCAATCTGGTGAGCCATCTTCAGCAGAAAGCCTCCCCGACGAACAGGCGCCGGAGACGGACGCAGCGCAGCCGCAGTCACGCCTGGCCGTACCGCAGGAATCCGAGCCGGCGCCCTCGCCGCAGGAGGCATCGACGGCTGATCTGCCGGCGCCTGATGACTTCAAGGCGCCCATTCAGGCCAGCACGGCCGACGGGCCGGGTGATGGTGCCCAGGTCGCGGAGATGGCCACCGCCGTGTCCGGGCAGGAGATGGTGCTGACGCCGGATGCGCAGTTGCTGGCGTCGCCTGACACCCAGTTCCCGGTCTTCATCGACCCACAGACCACGACGGTCCACGCGGCCGAGTGGGCGATGACCACCAGCGCATACCCCAGCACGACGTACTACAAGTTCAAGGGCAAAGACAACGAAGGCATGGGGTACTGCCACTCCAGCTTCGTCGGGTGCGGCTCCAGCCACATCAAGCGGCTGCACTACGAGTTCCCGATCAGCGCGTATGCGGGTAAGTCCATCATCGACGCGGAGTTCCAGGTGAAGGAGACGCATTCCTCCTCGTGCACCAAGACTCCGGTCGAGCTGTGGTGGACTGACAACTTCGCTGACCAGATCGACTGGGACAAGCAGAAGGAGTCCGGCTGGTGGCGCCGCCAGCTGGCCACCAAGAACGAGGCGAACGGATGGAGCGCCGACTGCCCCGCCTCCGATGTCATCTTCGACCAGGCCGCAGTCAAGGACGCCCTCGTCGACGCGCTGGCCGCCGGCCAATCCCGATTCGCCTTCGGCCTGCGCGCCGGTGACGAGGCCGACCGGCTGGGTTGGAAGCGTTTCCACTACGACGCGGCCTTCCGCATCACCTACAACACGCTGCCGTCGGTGCCGAAGACGACCGAGATGCAGACCAGCCCGGGTGGCGCCTGTGTCACGGGCACGCCCACGCCGGTCAACCAGCTGCCGCAGCTGCAGGCCTACCTCCAGGATGCCGACACCCAGGACAGTGCCAAGGTCCAGGGCCAGTTCCGGTTGCGCTGGGATGGCGTGGACAAGTGGACGTCAGCCTTGACCAATGCGCAGACCACCAAGACGTGGTTCAAGCAGACGCTGCCCTCGACCGTCGGTGGTGCGGCCATCCCGCAAAGTAAGATCATCGAGTGGGATGTGCGTGCCTACGACGGCACCGCCTACAGCGCGTGGAGCCCACGCTGCCGGTTCATGTATGACACCACCGCCCCTGCGGCTCCCACCGTGACGTCCAGCACCTGTCCGGCCGACGGGGCCGCAGGCTGCGCGGTCGGACAGGCGGTCTCGTTCACCGTGGACTCCGCCTCCACCGACGTCACCGGCTACCGCGTGTGGTTCGACGATGCTGCCTACACCGACTACGCGGTGACCAGCGGCGCAGCCAAGACCGTCTCGTACACTCCCACCGGGACCGGCGCCTCCGTCCTGCACGTTCAGGCGTACGACGCCGCCAAGAAGTTCAGCGCGGATAACCCCTACACCTTCGTCGTGGCCGCAGGCCGCAAGGCTGTCGCGCAGTGGAAGCTGGACGACCAGCCCGGCGCCAACCCGCTGGCGGACGTCAACCCCGATGGGGACGCCAAGACCTTCCCGCTCACCCACGACGGCGGCGTGGTCGCAGGCGCCAATGGCATCGTCAACGAGGAGACCGACGCCGATGGCAACGTCAACGTTCGCAACACGGCGATCCGGCTACCGGGGACCGACTCCTGGCCCACCGCCAGCGGACCGGTGATTACTACCACGGCCAACTTCACCGTCTCGGCCTGGGCCTACCTGGAAAACGGCGCCGCACACGCGGCGATCATCTCTCAAGACGGCAACCGCATGAGCGGGTTCTCGCTGTCCTACCGGACTGATCAGAAGAAGTGGGGCCTGCTCCGGATGGGACAGGACAGCGACACCTACACCAATTCCTACTGGCTGTACTCGACCGAGACCGCGCAGGTGGGGCGCTGGACCCATCTGGTGGGTGTCTTCAACTCCGCCGCGGGCAAGCTGCAGCTGTACGTCAACGGCAAGTTGTCGGGTGAAATGGCGGCGCCGAACGGCTTCGACGCCACCGGCAGCTTCGTGCTGGGCCGCAGTAAGTGGAAGGGCGCGCTGGTCGACCGGTGGACCGGCAAAATAGACGAAGTCCAGGTCTACGACCGGCTGCTGCCCGCCGAAGAGATCGCCGATCTGTACGCCGCCTCCGGCACGGTCGTGGCCGGCCGGTGGAAGCTGAACAAGGGCACCTCGGGCACGGACGACTCCGTCTTCTCCCGCCACCTGACCTTCGGCGGCGGCGCCATGATCGGCACCGACAACGGCTACACCAACGATCAGGGGCTGGCCCTGGACGGCATCGACGACTACGCAGCCACCAGCGTCGCCCCGGTACGGGCCAGCGAGAGCTTCACCGTGGCGGGCTGGGTGCGCGCCACCAGCGCCACCCCGACAAGGAACAGCACCGCCTTCAGCCAGGCCGGTGCGGCCACCAGCGCCTTCTCGGTGCGCTACAACGTCACCAGCAAGCGCTGGCAGGTTGAAGTGCCATCGGCAGACAGCGCGACCGCCACGCTCCAGAGCGTCGAGCACCCCAACTTCCTGACCGCGTCGACTGATCTGTGGGATCACCTAGCCGTGGTCTACGAGGCTCCCAAGAAGGAACTGCGGCTCTATGTTCGCGGCCAGCTGGCCGAGTCGGTGTCGGTCCGCGGGAACACCGTCGCCTTCGATGGCGGCAACCTGCAGATCGGGCGCCGGATGAAGCCCGGCGGCGGCTTCGACGAGTACTGGGCCGGCACCGTGGACGACGTCTGGGCTTTCCAAGGTGTCGCCTCGGAGGACGTCATCGCCCAGCGGGCTGCCGGTGCCGAACTTGACACCTACCGCGACCTGACCGAGCGTTTGTGGCTCGGCTTCAACGACGGTGACGGTGCCGACCTGTCTCCCACCGGCAACGATGCCACGCTGGGCTCCGGCGCGAACTTCGCCACCGAAGAGCTGTGGGACGGGGGCGGCGCCTCGCTCCTGCTCAACGGCCAGTCCGACTCGACAGGCACAACCAGCGGCCCGGTCGTGGACACCAGCCAGAGTTTCTCGGTCGCGGCCTGGGTCAAGCTGACCAGCGCCGGCGCCGTCTACACCGTCGCCGGCCAGGACGGCACCAACGTCAGCGGCTTCTTCCTGCAGTACCACAAGACGCTCAACCGCTGGGTCTTCAACCGCTACGCCACCGACGGCGTCGGCACCGGCGGTGCGCTCGCCCAGTCGACGGCGGCACCGCAACTCAATACGTGGACGCATCTGACCGGCGTCTATGACCGGGCCACCCAGTCGCTACGCCTGTACGTCAACGGCGTCCTGCAGCAGGAAACGGTGTGGACCTACACGCCATGGAATGCCACCGGCCCCACCTCCATCGGCCGCGGCCGCTACGCCGGCGCGGACGCCGACGCCTGGGTCGGCGAACTGGACGACGTCCGGCTCTACCAGGGCGTCTTGAGCTCGGGCCAGATCGCGCGCCTGTCGCTCACCGACGGCTAACCCCGTGACGGCGGCCTGGGCTTGCAGGCCGGGGCCGCCATCACACCTCCTTGCCGACCCGGCTGACGGCTCCATTGGAGCCGTCAGCCAACCGGCGCCTGCCATCCATTCCCTTCTCGTCATTTCTCGTTGGAGCAATTCTCGTGCCGTACGGCATGCCATCCCCCCTTTCGGCGCGCACCGAGCGCCGCAGCCGGGCCGGCAGTTGGGCCTCACGCCTGGCACTGCTGACCGTGGCCACCATGTCGGCCACCTTGCTGGCCCCGATGCCCGTCCAGGCCGCAGGAAATCAGCGGCCCGACCCCAGCAACTTCGACAAGGTCGCCATCGGTAAGGGCGTCAAGGTCCGCGACCGCAAGGTCGACCCCGCCCTGCTGGCAACCAAGCCGATCCCAGTCCCCGCCTGGCCAGGCGAAGCCAGCACCGAGACGGACCTGTCCACGCCCACCGCCGCTCGGGCAACGGCAGGAACATTGCCGGTGAGCGTCAAGGCCGTCTCGCCCGCAGCCCGCTCTCAAAGCTCCACACCAGCACCAGCCTCCGGCAAGATCAAAATCACCACCCATGATCGCGGCGTGGCCCAGCGCGCGGGCCTGGACGGGGTACTGCTCAGCCTCACCCCGCTCACCGGCCCGGGCGGCCAGGCGGAAGTCAGCCTGGACTACGCCGCCGTAGCCGCCGCCTACGGCGGCGGCTACGGGGCGCGCTTACGCCTGGTGCAGCTGCCCGCGTGCGTGCTGACCACGCCCAACAAGAGCGAATGCCGCACGCCAACGACGGTGCCGAGCGCCAACCGGCCCGCGGACAAGACCGTCACCGCCACGGTGACCCTGCCGGGTGCCCCTGCGACATCACCCTCCACCACGGCGACCCCGCCTCAGCCATCGTCCGCAACTGCCTCGGGGGCCGGAACTGAGGCAGCCGCCCCGTCGGCAACCTCACCGCGTGCGCTGGCCGGTCCGATGGTACTGGCCGCCACCGCCGGCCCTTCCAGCAGCCAGGGCGACTTCAAGGCCACCTCGCTGGCCCCCTCGGCCACCTGGTCCAGCGGCGGGAATACTGGGGACTTCACCTGGTCCTACCCGATGCGCGTCCCGCCGGTCCCGGGCAGCCTCACGCCCAACGTCGGAATTTCCTACTCCTCCGGCAGCGTGGACGGCCGTACCGCCAACACCAACAACCAGCCCTCCTGGGTCGGTGAAGGATTCGAACTCGCGCCCGGGTTCATCGAACGCCGCTACAAGCCGTGCCAGGACGACGGTGAAGGCACCGATCTGGAAAAGCCCGGCGACCTGTGCTGGGCCTACCCGAATGCCACCATCACCTGGAACGGCAAGGGCGGCGAACTGATCCAGACCGCGCCCGGCTCCGACGTCTGGAAGTTCAAGAACGACGACGGCACCCGCATCGAGCACCTGACCGACACTGCCACCGGCAACGGCGACGACAACGGCGAATACTGGCGCCTCACCACCACCAACGGCACCCAGTACTACTTCGGCAAGAACCGGCTGCCCGGCTGGAGCAGCGGCAAGGCCGAAACCAAGTCAGCCCTCACGGTGCCCGTCTTCGGTAACAACAGCGGCGAGCCGTGCAACAACGGCAGCTTCGCCGACTCCTGGTGCCAGCAGGCCTACCGATGGAACCTCGACTACGTCGTCGACCCGGCCGACAACGCCATGGCCTACTACTACCAGGCCGAAGGCAACCACTACGGCCGCAACCTGGAATCCACCGACGACACCCCCTACGACCGGGGCGGCTGGCTGGACCACATCGAATACGGGCTGCGCTCAGGCAGCGTGTACTCGGCCAAACCGCTGGCCCGCGTCGACTTCGCCGTCGCCGAACGGTGCCTGCCCACCGAGACCTTCGACTGCGCCGAGAACAAGATCGACGACGATCCGCGGCAGTGGGCCGACGTCCCGTGGGACCAGCAGTGCAAGAACGCCGACGGCGAATGCGAACAGGTGCTGTCACCGGCCTTCTTCACCCGCAAAAGGCTGACCAAGGTCACCTCCAGCGTGCTCAAGAGCGACGGCACCTACCGCACCGTCGACTCCTGGAGCCTGGACCACCTGTGGGGCGACGCCGATGCCGACAAGGCGCTGCTGCTGAAGTCCATCACCCACACCGGCCACGCCACCGGCACCCCGATCACCCTGCCGCCGGTCACCTTCAACCACGTCCAGCTGGCCAACCGGGTCGACGCCGACGGCGACGACACCCCGCCGTTCATCAAGTACCGGCTCGGCGCCGTCTACGACGAGGCCGGCGGCCAGATCGACATCAACTACTCCGATCCCGACTGCACCCCTGCCGACCTCCCCGCAGCTTCGACCAACACCCGCCGCTGCTTCCCCGTCTTCTGGGAGCACGCCGGCTCGGTCGACCCGGTGCGCGACTGGTTCCACAAGTACGTCGTCACCCAGATCATCGTCTCCGACCGCACCACACTGGCCGCCGACATGGTCACCGACTACACCTACTCCGGTGACGCCGCCTGGCACTTCGACGACGACGACGGCCTGACCAAGGAGAAGTACAAGACCTGGTCCACCTGGCGCGGCTACGGCCAGGTCACCACCAAGACCGGCGGTGGCAACGGCGTCGGCATGAAGACCGAGTCGACCGCCCTGTACTTGCGCGGCATGCACGGCGACCGCGCCTCCAAGGACGGCTCTGACACCAAGACCGTCACCGTTGACGACGGCGAAGGCGGCACGCACACCGACCACGACGGACTCGAAGGCTTCCTGCTCAAGACCACCACCTTGGACAAGGCCGGCGGCAGCATCGCCACCAAGACCGTCAACACGCCGTGGCGGCATGTCTCGGCCAGCCGTACCCGTTCCTGGGGCACGGCGGAGGCCACCTTGACCGGAACCGCCACCAGCCGTACCTGGACTGCCCTTGAGGGCGGCCAGTGGCGGCAGACCCGCATCGACAACAGTTACGAGTCCACCTACGGCCTGCGCACGCAGACGGCCGACCTCGGCGACACCGCCACCGCAGCCGACGACCGGTGCACCCGCATCACCTACACCACGCCCAACACCACCGCCTGGCTGATCAACTATGTGGCGCGCGAAGAGACCGTCACGGTCGCCTGCACCGCCACGCCTGACCGGTCCAAGCAGGTGGCCTCCGACGTTCGCACCTACTTCGACAACGCCGCTCTCGGCGCCGCCCCCTCCAAGGGCCAGGCGACCAAGACCGAGCGGCTGAGCGCGCACAACGGCACCACCGCCAGCTACCAGACGGTGGCCACCACCAGCTACGACAGCTACGGCCGTGCCACCTCGGCGACCGACTCGGCGGGCCGCACCACCACCACGGCCTACACCCCGGCCACCGGACTGGTCACCCAGGTCACGACCACCAGCCCGCCGGCCACGTCCGGCGACGCCACTACCAAGCAGACCAGCGTGCAGGACCTCGACCCGGCCTGGGGACTCCCGGTCGTGACGACCGATCCCGCCGACGGCCGCACGGACCTGACCTATGACGCGCTCGGCCGCCTCACCCAGGTGTGGCTGCCCGACCGACCTAAGAGCCAGGGCCTGTCGGCCAGCATCGAGTACTCCTACTCGATCAAGAGCGGGGAGGTCGCCGCGGTCGGGACGCGCACATTGGGCAAGGACGGCAACTACCTGCCCTGGTCCTACACCCTCATGGACGGCCTGCTGCGACCCCGGCAGACTCAGGCGCCCGGCCCCAACGGCGGACGGATCCTGACCGACACCCTCTACAACGAGCTCGGCAAGGTCGAGCGCAGCCACGCCGCCTACTACACCACCGGCGCCCCGCAGCCCGCGCTGTTCAAGCCGATGGACGGCGTCGAATCCCAGATCGCCTACGACTACGACGGACTGGGCCGCGTGGTCGCCGAAAAGCTACTGGCCGGCAACGGCACCGGCGAGGAGAAGTGGCGCACCACCACCAGCTACGGCGGTGACCGCGTCCACGTCGACCCGCCTACCGGCGTTACCCCGACCACGGTCATCTCCGATGCCCGCGGTCAGGTCACCGAGCGCCGCCAGTACAAGGACGACAGCCCTACAGGCGCCTACGACGCCACGATCTACGGCTACACGCCGCGGGGCGAGCTGGCCAAGGTCACCGACTCGGCCGGCAACATCTGGACCTACACCTACGACCAGCGCGGCCGCCAGATCGAGTCCACCGACCCGGACAAGGGCCTCACCAAGAGCACTTACGACGACCTGGACCGCAAGGTCACCAGCACCGACGCCCGCGGCAAGACCATCTGGACCGGCTACGACGGCCTCTCCCGCGTCACCGAGACCCGCGACGGCTCGGCCACCGGCACCCAACTCACGTCCCTCGTCTACGACACCCTGCGCAAGGGCTCTCTGACCTCCGCCACCCGGTACGTCGGCGGCCAGCCGTACGTCAACCGCGTCGACAGCTACGACTCCCTCGGCCGGGCCACCCGCACCAGCGTGGTCATCCCCGCCGCCGAGAGCGGGCTGGAGGGCACCTACACCTTCAACACCAACTACAACACCGACGGCACCCTGCAGTCGCTCACCTACCCCGCCGCCGGCGGGCTCGCGGCCGAAGCCGTCACCTACGGCTACGACGAACTGCTGCGCCCGACGACGATGGGCTCCAACCTGTCCACCTACGTCACCGGCACCACCTACACCCACACCGGCAAGGTCGAGCAGTACGAAGTCGGCTCGGTCGCCGACAAGAAGGCCTGGTTCACCTACACCTACCAGTACGGCACCCAGCGCCTGGCCTCCTCGCGCGTCGACCGCCAGGGCCAGACCGGTATCGACCGCGACGCCGGCTACGCCTACGACCAGGCCGGCAACATCACCTCCATCACGGATGTGTCCGCCAAGGGCACCGACACCCAGTGCTTCGCCTACGACTACCTACGCCGCCTGAGCGAAGCGTGGACCGAAGGCGACACCACCTGCACGGCCGCCCCGGCCGGCAGCGTGATCGGCGGCGTGCAGCCGTACTGGCACAGCTACACCTACGACGCCACCGGCAACCGCACCAAGGAAACCTGGCACGGCCTCGCCGGCGCGGCCGACACCGTCCGTACCTACACCTACCCCGCCGCAGGCCAGGGACAGCACCGCCTGTCCTCCGTCGGCCAGACCGGTGCCGCCGGCGCCCGTACCGACACCTTCGGCTACGACCAGGTCGGCAACACCACCACCCGAAAGATCGGCACCAACGCGGCCCAGACCCTCACCTGGGACATCGAAAGCCGCCTGGAGAAGGTCGCCGACGGCACCAAGACCGCCACCTTCGTCTACGACGCCAACGGCAACCGACTGCTCCGCCGCGACAACTCCGCGACCACGCTGTATCTGCCCGGCGGCATGGAGTTGAAGCGGACCAGCACGGCCACCTCCGCAACCCGTTACTACACCCACGGCGGCGCCACCGTCGCCATGCGCACCAGCAGCGGCGGCGTTTACTTCCTTGCTCCCGACCACCAAGGCACCGGCCAGATCTCCATCAACGGCAACACCCAAGCCATCGCCCAACGCCGCACCCTGCCCTTCGGCGGCCTGCGCGGCAGCAGCGGCATCTGGCAAGGAGACCATGGTTTCCTCGGCGTCGGCATCAACGACAGCACCGGCCTGACCCACATCGGCGCCCGCGAATACGATCCCGCTACCGGCCGGTTCATCAGCGTCGACCCGGTCATGGCCATGACCGACCCGCAGGGCTTCAACGGCTACGCCTACTCCAGCAACAACCCTGTCACCTGGAGTGACCCCACCGGGCTCCTGCCCCAGATGGCCTGTGCATCTACCTGCGAAACCGGCGACTCCTACTACAAGCCCGTCCCTGGAGGACACCAAACCGGAACCGTCGGCGGAAGCAGCAAAACCACCTACTACCCACCCGCAACCACCGGGGGTGGCAGCTCATCAGGCACGAGCACGGGCTCCGGCCTCGCTGCAGTTACCCCCGCCGTCGTGCCGCCTCCACCGCCTCAGGCCCCCGGGGGCTTCTGGGACCGCGTTGTCGGCTTCGTGATGGGCTTCTCGCAAGCCACCGCACCAATGATGGACAACGAACCCTGTGAGGGTCAGTCTCTGGGCAACTGCTTCGAGAGCACCGGAATCTGGGTCTGGGGAGCGGACCCTTCATCCAACGCATTCTCTGAAGGCGCTTCTGTCTTCGGAGACGGATCAAAGCTAGGCACCGCGGCAGGGCTCGCCATGATCGGCCCCGGCGGCAAAGGCCGCCTCCTCGGCAAAGCCGACGAGGCTGCAGCCGTAGTGGGCAAAGCCGACGATGCGGCAGATGCGGCTACCGACGCTGTCAAGGCTGCCAAAGTTATTCGCAACCCACTGAACCCTGAGAGTATGCGGGGCGCCTCCGTCGAAGAGACACTCGACCTCATGAAGGGGGACGGCTGGGTGAAAGAACCTGCGCGTGCAGCGACCGGCGGAGGGTACGTTCTTCGTCGCGGGAACCCGACGATCCTCATCGAGAATGGGGATCCGGCAATGCGGGACATCGTACACCGGGGTCCTTACCTGAAATATCAGATAGGCAAGCAAGCGGTCCGGATCCCCCTCGAGGGAAACCCTGCCCTAGGCCAATAGCCACATATTCCACCCGTCGCTAGCATGATGGTGCCGCGGTCTTGACAAATGGACCGCGGCACCAATTTCGAAAGGAAGATCTTCATGGAGTGGCTGTCCGAGGCGGAAGAGTGTCTTCTGCTCAACGCTAGGGAAATGTCGCCACTGTGGGCGCTACTTGCCGACTGGACCAAGTCTGAAGATGAGTCAAAATGGGACGAGGCCAGGCCGATGTTCCTTGAAATGATTAAAGAGTGGGAGCACAGGCGAATCGTTGAAGTCTACATCGGACCGCAATGGCCAGCCCACTTTGAGGGCGTGAGGGTTGAGGGTGAGGACCTGCTGTTGCTGCTGCATAACCCTCAATCTTGGCATTATGACGAAGGGGCTGAGGCCGTTATCAGCCTCCTACCAGGACCGATGGAATATCTCGTCTCTGCGCCTCCTGAAGAGCGGCACAACCACACATAGTCTCGGTTCCGCAGATGCGCTTGAGAAAAGGCACATGGAAACGTGTTTCCGCGGGGTCGCCGACCGCGCGGCTGGCATCAGCGAATCACCGACGCTCCGAGGAATCCTGACGGCCGCTGCCAGGACACACAACGGGCGACCTCCCGGGCCGAGGCCGCGCCCGCAGCGGTTGACGTGGCATTGCGAGCGCATGCCACGACCCGCACGCGCTCCAAACCTCGCATCTGAGAGGAAAATTGACGGTGCCCCGCACCCGCATCGAAGAGCGGGAACAGCTTGGCTTCTCTCACTGCGGATATCGTTCCGACCAAGCCAAACAGCAGTCAGCTGATGGGCGGCGCGAGGTCATTATTGACGAGTAACGCACATTGAGGGGCAGCTACATGTCGCCCATTGCAAGACAATCTGGACTCCAATCAGCTCCAGCTCTCCTAAAGCGGGTGCCGCAGGTTCGAATCCTGCCGGGGGCACTCACCTGATCAGGCATTTCAGTCCCTGGCCGTCCGGGCGTCTACACAGGTTGAATTCGTAGAGTCGGTCATGGCTTTGCGGGGTATCCAGGGTGAGTCCGGTCTGGGCCAGGCAGCCGGTGAGCAGGTGGGGCCGGTATTGGATCTTTTTCAGCTTGCGTTTGACGAGCCGGACGAGCCCGGGCAGTCGGTGACGGCGAAGTTGGCCAGCGCCCGGCGGAGCAGCGACCAGACACCCTCGGCTGGATTGAGCTCAGGAGCGTAGGCGGGGAGCTGGAAGAGACGTAACCAGTCGGCGTTCTCGGCGGCGAAGTCGGCGAGTTGACCGGCCAGGTGCACGTTCAGGTTGTGCCAGCACCACACCAGTGGTGCGTCCAGGTGCTGGTGGATGGCCACGATCAGGTCCCGGTAGTCCATCCAGGAGAACGTCTTGGGCTCGCCCTTGCGGCCGTGATAGACGTGCAGGCGATAGAACAGGTGCGGCCGCTCCCCGTCCCGGAAGGCCACGACGCCGGCCATGTTGACCGGCCGGAACCTCTGCCGCGGACCGTCACCACCGGCCGAGCGCCGACCGGTGCCCAGGTGCGCCCTTTCGGCGGCCTTAGCCCTTGCCCGGCTTCGTCTTCGAAGCAGAGGTAGGCGCCCAGGTCCGCCGCGGTGCTTCTACCGCTGGCCACACCTCGGCCCTCCACACCGCAATGGCCTCCTCATCCCGCTCCAGGGCCCGCCGGGCCGGCACCTGCACCGGCCAGCCGTGCCGGTGCAGCAGCTTGCCCACGCCCTCGATGGTGTAACCGATGTGAAACAGCCGCCCGATCAGCGTTTTGACCCGGCCCAGCGTCCAGCACCGGTCTTCCACGTAGCCCCAGGCCAACGGTCCCCGCCGCAGCTCGGCATCCAGCCGCGCCCACTGCGGGCCGACAACTTCTCCCTCGATACCGGCCCCTTCGACCGCAGCGCCGATGTTCCGCCTTCACGCCAAGCCTTGCGCCAGCTGGTTACCGACCACTCGTGCACCCGTAACCGCGCGGCAATCGCCCTGGTCCACTCCCCGGCCTCGAACCACTCGGCTGCCTGCAGCCGTACGCGCTCCCGCCGCTCCTGCTCCGCGGGCGCGTACCCGCCCCTTAGCCCATACCGCATGCTCCGGTCGTACCGCACCGAACGCGATCCGTCACGATGCTAGGACTCTACGCATTCAAGCTGCGTAAGTAACGGCAGCTTGAGCCCATTTATAACTACTTGGTCACTTCCGTTTTTCCGCACCGATCGCCAAATTGCCAAGACCGCCTAATTGAATGGCCTTGGTCGTCGTATCGATGGATAGCGTCACTCAACGTGACGATCTCTTCAGTTGTAGATCAGTAGGTCTGTGGGAATTCGTGGATCTCGGGCGCGGGTAAACGACCGCGCATGCAGGCGCCTTTGCCGGATATCCCGCTGACCGTCACGGATCGGGAACGCGCGGATGAACGGGCCGATCAGTTAGAGGATCCGTTGCCGGAGGTGGGGCAGATCTTCTCGCGTGCGGATTCACGGCGCCGGGCCGCGGGTGTGGGTGGTCTGCTGGCGCCGCCGTCGTGCAGAACAGTTGGCAACTGGCTGAGCATGTAGGCGACGCGGGTCTGCACGGTCAGCAGCACCTGCTGTCCCGGGTGCGTTGGGATGCCGATGAGCTGCGTGATTTCACGCGCCGCTACTGCGTGGTCGAGGGCGTGAATGATCAGGGTGCCGGGCTGAGCTTGGCGGAGCGGGCGTGCTGGTGGTCGATGAAGCGGGGCTCGCGAACAAGGACCGCGCTTCGGCCAGGGTCGCTCGCCAGTTCGCCGGCTCGCTGAGCGGGTTTCCCGTGCCAGGTGGGGCGTGATGGCGGTCTGGGCCACCGGCGCGGGGCCAGGTGTTCATGGCAGTTGGGCCGTGAGCAAACCATGGTCGAGCCAGTGAGTGGATCACGTTTGGCGATTACGGAGTATCTCGTTCCCGTTACCGAAAACGATCTTTACTTTTAGTTCTGCCTTATGTGATGATCAGGGCCGTTTTGTCATATTCGTTCGAAAGGTTGTGAGTGAATACACGCCGATTAGCGTCCGGCTTATCTGTTCGGACGCGCCGCCGCGCTGCCCTGATCGCGACTCTGACGATGCCGCTCTCGCTCATGAGCGCGCCCGCGATCGCCCAGGGCCCCACGCCACCCCCCACCCCGGCCTCCGCATCGACACCACCACCAGGTGCCACCTCGGATCCCGCCCTCAAGACCGCCTGGGACAAGGCCGCCAAGTCCGGCCAGCCCGTCGAGGTCCCCGCCCACTTCACCGAGACCATGAAGGTCTGGGCCAACCCCGATGGCAAGGACCTGCGCGCCGAGGTGCACACCCGGCCCGTGCAGCTGAAGAACCCGGCGAGCGGCGCCTGGGAACCCATCGACCCCACCATCGTCACCCGCGACGGCAAGCTCCAGGCCGCCCGCGTCAAGACCCCGCTGACCTTCGGCGCACGCGGCACCATGCACCTGGTGACGGCGGACGGCACGCACGGCAAGACCGGCCTGGGCGTGACCCGCGCGCTGCCGGAACCCAAGATCTCCGGCAACGCGGTCACCTACCCCGACGCCGTTGCCCCCGGCGCCGACCTGGTGGTGCTGGCCCAGGCCGACGGTTTCACCTCCCAGGTGGTCTTCCGGCAGCGGCCGACCGGCCCGGTGACCGTGCGGCTGCCGCTCACCCTGCCCGAAGACACCACGTTCGGTAAGACGCCCCAGGGGCTGCCGCAACTCCAGGACACCAAGGGCAAGGCCAAGGCCGCCCCGATCGTGCTGACCGCGACGGACGCCAAGGTGGAGGCCTCCCCCGAGCAGGGCAGAAGCTCCCCGGTGAAGGCGCGCGTGGAGACCTCCGGCAAGACCTCGGAGCTGGTGTTCTCCCCGGATGAGAAGTTCCTGGCCGACCCGGCGGTGACCTACCCGGTGACGATCGCCGCCGCCTCCGAATGGTTCGGCGGCGGTGCTCCCGCCGACGGCTGGGTCAGCAGGAACGACCCGTACAACAACAACGCCGCGGCCGGGTACCTTCGCGCGGGCACCACCTCCACCAGCGCGGACATCGCTCGCGTGTACATGAAGTTCGACCTCACCGACCCGGTGCTGCAGGGTGCCACCGTCAACGACGCGGACCTGCGGATGTGGAACTACAAGTCCGGCGGGCCCAACGGAGAACTGTGCGGGGACCCGATGGGCGGCTCCGGCATCCGGGCCGCGCGCGTCATCTCCACATGGACCCTCGACGGCACGTTCGACAGCCTGGACTGGTACAACCAGCCCTCAAGCACGGCCGCCGAGACGGTGAACTGGGCCGGCTACAACTACGACGACCCCAGCGGCAGCTGGTGTGCCAAGGACTGGGAACTCTTCTACGAGGTCACCGCCATGACCCGCGCCTGGATCCAACAAGGCGAGGCCAACCACGGAATCGTACTGAAGGCCGCCAGCGAAACCGCCACGATCAACTGGCGCCAGTACTACTCCAGCCAATTCGGCGGTGGCAACCCCTACCCGGGCTACCGCCACCCACCCGCCCTCATCATCAAATACACGCCCGCGGTCCAGGAATTTCTCGACATTCCAGCCAATCCTGACGGCAGTCACAGCTCCGCCACCTATCCCGAGGCCCTGGCCTCCCTGCAGAACGACATCTTCACGGGCGAGGAGCCGGTGGTTCCGGCCATCTCACGAGCAGAGGCCGAGGCTGAGGCGAAGCAGTCCGACGTGACGTACGGTACGGCGGACACCGACGTCCAGGTCCCGCCATGGACGACAGCGGAAGAGATCGCCGAGGCGAACAAACCCGAGAACCTGCTGCCAGGGGCGCCCGAGCCCACCCCCACGCCGTCCGCGGACTCCACTCCTCCTACGATCGTAGATCTGAAACCCGCGGCGAACACCAGGGATGTGGGCAACAAGACGGAGATCGTCGTCGCCTTCGACGAAGCCGTACAGAACGGCTCGATCGTCCTGAAGGACGGCCAAGGCAATGTCGTCCAAGGCCAGCCCAACCTGCCCACTCTGATCGATGATCCGTTCGCGACCTTCGCGCCGGCCCAGCCGTTGGCGCTGTCGACGACGTACACCGTGCTGATCAGCGGTTTCACCGACGCGTCAGGCAATGTCATGGCGCCTTACTCGTACACGTTCACCACCGGTGCCAGTGAGCAGCCCGACCCCACCCTCCCGCCTTTGCCCACTCCCACGGGGCCACCGCCAGGGCAAGCCCCTGGGCTTGTCGGAGCGTGGGGGATGAACGAAGGCTCAGGGACGACCGTGGCGGACTCCTCCGGGAAGACCAACACCGGTGCAGGTAGCAACACCACTTGGGCCAACGGCAAGTACGGCAAGGCGCTGTCGTTCAACGGCTCCTCCAGCATGGTCACGGTCGCGCACGCCGCGTCGCTGCGCCTGACGACCGGGATGACGCTGTCGGCCTGGGTCAATCCGACCACGGTGACCGGCACCCCGTGGAAGAGTGTGGTGACCAAGGAACTGAGTGCTGGTGGGGCCTCCTACGCCCTGTACGCCGCCAACGGCAGTGCGCTGCCGTCCGGCTGGGTGCAGACCGCTCCTGAGACCCCGACCACGGCGGAGGGGCTCTCACCGTTGCCGGTGAACACCTGGAGCCACCTGGCGCTCACCTACGACGGCGCCGCGCTGCGGTTGTTCGTCAACGGCCAGCAGGTCGACCAGACCCCGCTGAACGGCAGCCTCTACGACGACGGCAGCCCGCTGCGGATCGGCGGCAACGTCGTCTGGCGGGAGTACTTCAGCGGCCTGATCGACGAGGTGCGCGTCTACAACCGCGCCCAGACCGCCGCCGAAATTCAGACCGACATGACCACCCCGATCGGGGGAGGCGCCCCGCCAGACACCCAGGCGCCCACCGCGCCCAGCTCGCTCGCCGCGACGGGCGGTCCCCGCAACGCGCAGCTCACCTGGACGGCCTCGACCGACAACGTGGGCGTGGACGGCTACCGGATCCACCGCTCCACGACGCCGGGATTCACCCCGTCGGCCGCGAACCAGGTCGGCTCGTCGCCGACCACCACGTTCACCGACGCGGGCCTCGCCGCAGGGACATATTACTACCGGGTCCGCGCGGTCGACGCGGCCAGCAACCTCAGCCCATCCTCGAACGAGGTCTCGGCCACCGTCACGGCCCCGCCGACGAACCCGGGCCTGGTGGCTGCCTACGGCATGAACGAAGCCACCGGCACCGCTGTGGGGGACTCCTCCGGGCAAAACAATACCGGGGCAGCCCGGGATACCAGCTGGGCGGCCGGTCGGCACGGCGGCGCGCTGTCGTTCAACGGCGTGACCAGCTGGGTCACCGTCCCGCACGCCGCGTCGCTGCGGCTGACCAGCACGCTGACGCTGTCGGCCTGGGTACGGCCCGCGACACAGGACAGCCTCTGGCGTAGCGTGCTGATGAAGGAGCATGCCGAGGGCGGCGGCTATGGCCTGTATGCCTCCACCGAACGCTCCGGCCCGGGAGGCTGGCTGCAGACCACCCAGGAGGCCGCCGGCATTGCCAGTCGCACCGCGCTGCCGCTGAATCAGTGGAGCCATCTGGCCTTCACCTACGACGGCGCCGCCGCCAGTGTGTACGTCAACGGCACCCTTGTCGGGCAGGTGCCGATGGCCGGCGAGGTCGTCGACGACGACGGCGCGCTACGCATTGGCGGTAACGCCTTCTGGGGCGAGTTTTACAGCGGCCTGATCGACGAGGTACGTGTCTACAACCGCGTCCAGACCGCCAGCGAGATCCAGGCCGACATGAACACCCCCATCGGTGCTGCGGCGGCCGGCGGCACAGCGCGGAAAGTGAGCACGGACGCCGCCTCGAAGCCGGCAGCCGGGATTGGGAAACTCACGGTGTCCGACAGCCGCACCATGGGCGGTACCACCGTCACCTCGACTCTCACTCCGCGCCTGACCACCTGGATGGCTGCTGGCCGTGATGGTAAGGCGAAGGTGGAAGTGGAAATCGCCCGCCCGCCGACGAAGATCAGCAAGGCCGCCAGCCCGGGCAACCTCGTCAAGGTGGACCAGGCGGGCGCAGGTGAACAACTGATCTGGTCAGGCTCGGCCACCGCCACGAACGGCGAATCACGGATAACGGTGCGCGTTCCCAAGGGCAGGCTGGAGGCCGGTTCGGAGGTGCGCTGGCGCTCACGCGTGACCACGACGGATGACAGCACCGGCGAATGGTCGTCATGGCAGGCCCTGCGGGTCACGACCGAGGAGTCCCCAGCGAAGCGGAGCACGGCCTCCACGGCAGCCGCCGCCAGCCGCCTCGAAGAATGCCGGGCCCGGGAAAATCCGCGAGATCTGGGCGAGGCGACGAACAGGTATTCGTACTGCTGGTACCAGTACCGCGACTACACGACATTCAACGGGACGACCCATCGGTCCGTAGGGTACATACGCTACCGGGTGACCGTCCTGGGCACGCTCAATCCGAACAGCCGCACCTTTAAGTACGAAGCGTACATAGATGACCTCACCCCATGGGGGCAGGCCTTTGGATGGAACGACGAACTCAGGGTCGGCTTCTCCATCTCGAACGAGGAACTCCGTCCGGATGGCACGTCCAACTGCAAGCCGGACCCCAGCAACATCCACCGGACGGCCACTTTCAGTCAGTGGAGGGGGTACGACGACCACGTGGTGGTTGAAGCCACGTTCACCTCGCCCTACAACACGAAGACCAAGGCCAGCGAGCAACGCAACTACTGTCAGGTGCGGGTCTGGGGATACAATCCTCAAGCACTCAAGAATCCCCGGATCACCTATCGCATGAAATCCAACCTGCGCTGCGACAGTGCGATGTACGTGACGAATTCCGGGTGCGTGTACTACTGGTCCATCCCGCACATGGTCATCAGGCCCTCGACGACCTATCCGCAACAGGTGAATCACCTCGCGTATGCCATCTGGTACCCAGACGGCACTGATCCGCAAACAGACCACCGCGGAAGGTCACTATTGCCTAAGGATATCCCCGGCGGGGACTTGCATGACCGCATCACGCGAACCGGTGACGAGAATCTTAATGCGCGCAACCGAGGACGGTCGGTGCGGACATGCGTGCGAATTCACGGAAGCGGGTACGCCGCCACCTACGCCAGAACGCACCCAGGACCAAATGGCGCACCTGGCAACCCTGGAAACTGTGACGAGTTTCCCTTCGCATCGGTCAGGGAAGGCTCCACCGCCCGCGACCCCGGTACAAAAAAATTCCTCGACAACTACTCCGTGGCGGTAATCGACGGAAAACAGAATGTGGACTGGGGGAGCAAGGTCCTGGGTACGTGGTACAATAACGAGCGCATAATCGACGGCGACGAATTCTGGATTAAATTGACGGGCTGGTAATAATCACTGTCATAGCTTCGAGCGCCGAAGGCCTCAGGGTCAGTCCTCTGAGGCCTTCGGCCATCACTCTCAGCCTCTCAGGCTCAGTCGAATCGGAAACGCATGAACATGCCCACTCCAAATGTTGCCGACTATGCTTGGCTGACAGGCGATGACTTCCCCCATTGGATAACCGGGTTCTGCGTCACCTTTCTCCCGAACAAGTCGCCCGACTGGGTGGAAGACACCCTGCGCACGTTCCTGGGTGCCACGCCGGCCCTCGACACGACACAGCCGTACATCGCCCACATACACGCCGCCGGCAGCGGGTCGATCATGTTCGAGAATGGCGGGTTCGGCGGCATGACGCTTGAGGCGATCCGCCGCCTTTCCCAGGACACAAAGGCCGTCGTGGTGCTACGTGACTTCCTGGTCAACGCTACGTTCGCCTATGCTATGGACGGCGAGGTAATCACCGCGTTCGATATCTATCTCCCGGGCGACCGCCGAGGGCGGTCCCCCGATGCACTCAATGACCAACTGTCGGCAGTCGGCCTGCTACCGGCATACGAGTACGTGTTCGATGAGGACGTGGATGAGGAGGACGTACCGGAGCGGGACCTGAGCGCGGAGGTGATCCGAGCATTGGCGGTGGCTACCGCTGTGACCGGAGTGCGGTTCGACCAGAGCCACTTGAATGCCGCCCCTCACGCGGTCTCGCTGGCACGCCTCTACGAGAGCGACATCGCCCGACGCTTTGCCTGATTAGGCCACAGGTCGAGCGGCGTGGATTATGCGGGTCACGATGTCAGATGGGCCGGGCGCCTCCTTCGGCGCCGACCACGGCCATCCGCGTCGGCCCCGGCAGGATCTGTCTCGGCCACAAAGCCTGATCAAGTACGACTGCTGCTGACGCCCGTGGCGGGCCGGTGCCCGGCACTCGAAGTCACGACCCGAGCCGGGCGCGGACGCGGGCGGTTTCGATGTGGCGGTGGTGCGGTTCGTACAGGGCGAGTGCCACGCCATGCCGTCTCGGCCGCCGGCCGGTCGCCGAGGGCGTGGTGGGCGTCGCCGAGGCCCACCAGCGTGTCGGCCGCTGCCGCGGCCCTGGCCGCCTTCGGCATCGGCGCGGCGTTCCCGCTGCTCATGGACCACGTCATCAGCGCCGCGCCACCGGAGCGGGCCGGAGCGGGCCGGAGTGGGAGCCGCCCCTGGCCCAGGTCAGCAACGAGCTCGGCATCGCCGTCGGGCTCACCGTCCTCGGCTCCCTGGGCACCGTGATCTACCGCGTCCGGCTCGGCCTTCCGGACGGCACGACCGCCGCCAGCAACGTCCTCGACGGCGCCCGCGGCGACCTCCCACCTGCTGGCCGGGATGGCCGTGCTCATCCTGGTGCTCGCCCGCACCCGACGCGCCCCTGTCCCAAGTCACTCAGTACCGGCGGAAAGCGGGCACAGCAGGTGAGGGCCGGGAGCAGGCCCTGCGGGCACGTCCTTGAGCCGCTACGGCAGCGAGGATCATTGAACGGCAGGGGCACCGGGTGGAACGCCCATGCGGATGCATTCCACGATCGCCATGGGTTGAAGCTCCGTGATGTGCTTTGCCATCACTGGCCGGCTCGCAAAAGTTGTCGTTGTCGAAGGCATTCCCGAAGAAGAAGGTCACCGTGGTCGGCACGTACTCCTGTGAAGGCACCCGCGTGTGAAGAGCGGGAGCTTCTTGCGAGGCTCCCGCCGCGAGTATCGTTTTGACCAGGCCAAACACCCGTCAAGCGATGAGCGATGGGAGGTCCTTGTCGACCCACCAAGGCACATCGCGCAGCAATCGCATATCACCCATCAGTAGACATGTTGGACTCGAAACAGCTCGAGCTCTCCTAAAGCGGGTGCCGCAGGTTCGAATCCTGCCGGGGGCACTCATTTGAACAGGCATTTCAGCCCCTGACCTGCGGTTTCTCAGCCGCAGGTCTTTTGCTTTGTGGACCTTGATAGGCAGCCGGCGGTGCCCGCATGCAGCCGTAAGACCATGATCAGGGGACATGCGCGGGATGATCTTCATAGTGTTTTCGCAGGTCAGACCATGATTCTGTGCCATTCAAGCCTCAGGCAACCCGCTACGACCACCCCGGCATGCGACGAACACGGCCGTTGATCGTGCCAAATACGTGCGTACATATTGACGCCGTCAAACTCGCTATGGATCCGCTTGATCTCCTCCGCTGGCGCGGCATCGACCGCCGCCCGCCTGCCCGAGTCGGCGCCGCCTTAAGCCACCGATAGGAACCTGGTCGAGACCTCGCTAGCCGAGATTTCGGATGTACAACGCCGACCAGTCCTCTTCCAGAAGATCGTTCATCGAGCCCAGCCACGGCATGAACGAGCCGGCCGAGCAGTGCAGCGTCAGGTACGAACGGGACCGGCCGCACGGTGCCTCTGTGAGGCCGGTACTGTACACGTCCGTCCTGCACTAACCGAGGAGAAAACCGGTCGAAGCGGGTGCCCTCCGATGGAACGATATGCGGTCATGGGGAAACGATCTCCGTCCGGCCTGGAGTTCGCGGGTGCCTTCGACATCCATGTGACCGTCGCGGCCAGCACCGCACTCGAGCGCCTGGCACCCTGGGCGGCCCGCAACGGCGGGAAGCTCACCCACATCGTGCTCGCCCGCGGCGAGGTCCCTTCCCAGCCCATGCTTACCTTCACCGGCCGCGGCACCCTGACCGGCCAGCGGGCCGCCGCCGCGATCAGCGTGAACCGGCTGCGTGACGAAGGCTTCGACGTCGTCCGGGTCAAGATCGAGGCCGCGCCATGGAACGACGACGTGCCGGCGACCACGGAAGCGGCGGCCGCGCTGGGCGCGTGCTATTTCGAGCACCACGCCAAGGTGACGGTACGCGACGACCCGGCGGCCCTGGCCACGATCGCCGGACGCCATTCGGCGCACGTGTCGCAGAACGCCAGGCGACTGCGTGGCGACGGCTCCCATGAGCGGTTCGTGACACAGCGCTGCAGGAACGTCGGCCTGCCCGAGGCAAGCCGGCGGTTCGACGCACTTCTGGAGGAGCTCAGATCGGTCGGCTTCGCGGTGCTCGAGGCCGAGCAGGAGTTCGTGGTGCACGACGACAACCCCGGCATCGACAACGGCTGGATCGAGGAACGATGACGTCGCGACAGAAGCAGAAGCAGCAGCCCGTGCCCGGCCGGTACGACATGCCGGCGAAGGAATCACCCGAAGTCCCGGTGACGTACCTGCCTCTCACACGCGGTGACGGCGTACGCCAGCCCCGGATCTTCGACCCGGCGCTGAAGCAGTTCACGTACGCCTTCCGCGCCGGAGAGCCCGCCTTCGAGGACGAGGAGACCGGGCGACGCTGGCGGCGGGCACGACGGGACGCGATCGACCACCTGGTCGCCATCGTCGCGGGCTCGCCCTGGTCCGAGAACCTCGTGCTGCGCGGCAGCCTGCTGCTGGAGGCGTGGATCGGGGCCGATGCCCGGGATCCGGGCGACCTCGACTGGGTGGTGGTGCCGCACGACGTCGAACTCGAGAGCTCGTTCACGGCAGAGATGTTCAAGGGGCTCATCGGCGCCGTGGCCGAAAACCCGGACGTATCCGGCACGGTGACCGTCGATGCCACCGGCATCCGCGTCGATGACATCTGGACCTACGATCGCACCCCGGGGCAGCGTCTGGTGTTCACCTGGCACGCCGCGGGCCTGCCGTCAGGGACCGTTCAGCTCGACTTTGTCTTCAACGAGCGGCTGCCGGTCCCACCTGTCACAGCGCTGATCCCCCGGGCGGGCGGCGGCGAGCCGACACTCGTCCAGGCCGCCACCCCCGAACTGTCGCTGGCCTGGAAGATCCTGTGGCTGGCCTCCGACATATGGGCGCAGGGCAAGGACCTGTACGACGCCGTACTGCTGGCCGAGCGCGTCACGCTGCCCCATGAGCTGCTCCGGCAGGTTCTGGAGGAGGCGCTGGGCGAGCGCGAGGCGGCGGAGTTCGACCTGGAGGCGATCCGGAGCTGGGACGTGAACTGGGACGAGTTCCAGGTCGAATATCCGCAAGTCCAGGACCAGGCCCACGTCTGGAAGAGGCGTCTGGCACACGCACTGACCCCGACCTTCGTCCGCCGGTGAAGACCTCCTTGAGTACGAACGCCGACATCAGGAAGCTGAGCAACTCCACCGGCTGACCGACCTTGATCGCGACAGCAATGCTACGGACGGCGTAGATCTGCTGTGCGCTCCGCCCACCTCCCGAGGTAATCGATCATCTCCAGCAGCGCTTCCGGGCGGCCAGCGTCGCATCCGTCACGATTGCCTCCCCGCTCCTGCTCACCGACATCCCGCTGGGGCCTAGAACCGGCGGGGCTGCGTCCGCCGTCACCCGGCCCGGTCCGCGGTGATGCCCTGGCGGCGGCCATCGTCATGGCCGTTTGGTGTCGGCAACCGCAGTGCCTGACCTGCACGGGTCCGACCAAAGTTCCACGGGCCGATCAGCCGGGAGAACGTCACCTGGTCACGTCGTACCCGGCATCTGCCAGCGATCAGGACGTCCGGATTCCCGAGCGTGCAGTACCGATCCAGCCTCTAGACGCTTTCATCGCTCACATCAGGCTGCACGTCACCATCAGCCCACTTTGAACACTGACCTTTCAACCTCTGTAGCCGCAGGTTCGGCCCCGACTTCCTCCGACCTTGAACAGGGAGACGCCCCGGCAAGGTCGGGGATCACAATATCGGCCCTGAACATCGCCGAGTACGCGTAGTGTGAGGCCCCTGCCGTGGTTGCACTCTTGGGGGAACGCGATGGTACGGCGCTCCATGATGACCTATGAGGACGCGGTCAAGCTGCTCGCCAAAGATGATTCGGCGGTCGTCGATGCGCTGGATCAGGGCCTGGGACTGGGCTGTTACCGCGTTCCGACCCAACAGCGCCCTACCCTATTTCGACGCCAAGAATGAGCTCATCGCGCACCTTCGCAAGCTGACCAACTGGCTGAAGGAGCGGATGAAATCGTCGACTCGGCTGGAGTACGAGGGCCTGCTGGCTGCCGCCCACGCCGTCATCGTCATGACCGCCTTCACCGAAGAATTGGCGGAGCGGCTAGAGGATTTGGACGCGGGCGGTAAATGGAGCCGCGAGCTACGTCAATGGCAGGACGTAGGAAAGGGGCAGTCGAAGCGCCTGCGGCTGGTCAACTGGGCAGCGCAGTCCACGATCGAGCCTCCAGGACCGACCCGACCCACCGAAGTCGTCCTGGAACAGATCGAAACCGTCTATGGGGAGCTCAGCCAACAAGCCCTAGATTATCTGGCGGGACTCCGCCGTTGGGACGAACTGAACGAAAGTCAGCGAGACAGGATCAAACGCTCCACTCTTTCGAAAGGATTCATCGAACGGGCGATTGGCCGCTATCGTGGGCATTTTTTCCGGCTCGCCGCACAGGCCCCCGCCTGGTCCACCGCCGGATCTCGGCGCCCCGCTCGATCCAGTCCACGATCGGCAAGTGTAGAGCGATCTAGCGGTCCAGTCAGGGAAGATACGTGCGCCAGGCCTCGGGAATGTCTGGTAGTGGAACTGTGGTCGGCTGACAAAAGCGGGCGCCGGCAGCCGGCCGCTCCATTTATGATCTGACGCCGGCCACGCGTGGGGCAGACCGGGCCACGGATCCGCACCACCAGCACGCTGCTCTATTGAGCGACCGGTGGAGGAACCGATGAACGGTCAGTCCGGACGCTCCTGGAGAGTTGGCAACCCGTGGGCTGTACATGCGCGGGCTGCGGCGGCCCCACCGAGTCCCGCCTGACCAGCGGGCACGGCATGAGATGTCCTTGCTCCCCCTGCTCCGGGTCGTCCTGGACGAGCCGCAGCAGCCGGCGGACCGCCCACGTCCCCATCTCGTAGTGGGGGAGGGCGACGGTCGTCAGTGCCGGGGACAGCTCGGGCGCGATCAGGTCCTGATCGTCGTACCCGACGACGGACAGGTCGTGGGGGATGCGCAGGCCGCGTTCGGCCGCGGCGCGGTAGCACCCCATGGCCATCCGGTCGTTGTAGCAGAAGATCGCGGTGGGCCGTTCGCCGAGATCGAGAAGGCGGCTCGCCGTTCGGTAGCCTCCCGCCGTGTCGCCGTGCTCGGCCGCCACCAGCTCCGGGTCGGCGGGGATCCCGGCCGCCGCCAGCGTTTCGTGGTAGCCGGCCAGGCGCCCGGTCGCCGCCGGCACCTCCAGCGACTCGGTGGCGAAGCCGATCCGCCGGTGACCCGCGCGCAGGAGTTCGCCCACCGCCGCAGCCGCGCCTCCGCGCTCATCGGGCACGACGTACGGCATGGAGCCACCGGTGGGGCGCGCGTCCAGGACGACGGTGCGCACGTCGCCCAGCAGCTCGGGGACCTCGACGTGCCGGTGATACATGGTGGCGTAGATGACACCGTCGACGCTCCGGTCGAGCAGCGCCCGAACGGCATGGCGCTCGAGCGCGTGCTCGCCCCCGGTGTTCACCAGGAACAGCAGGTAGCCGGCCTGCCAGGCGGCGTCCTGAGCTCCCTGGATCATCCGCCCGGCGAACGGGGTGGTCGCTATGTCGTCCCCGACGAAGCCGATCGTCTGCGTCCTCCGTGTGCGCAGGCTTCGGGCGATCGGGTCGGAGGTGTAGCCGAGGTCGCGGGCGGCGGAGAGGATCCGCTCTCGGGTCTCGAGGCTGACGCGCGCGCCCTCGACGTTGTTCAGGACCACGGACACCGTGGAGACGCCTACGCCCGCTCGGGCTGCGACGTCCTTGATCCGCGGCTTGCCCATGATTCTCCTTGAAGAAACGATTCAGCAAATCGATTCTTCACCCCGGAACGGACATCTGACAAGGGTTCGTTCCCGGCGCGTCACCTGCCGCGGCGTCAGCCGGCCCTGCTGCGGCTCAGGGAGTGGCGCGGAAGGCGTAGTCCGTGGCGTAGGTGACGAACTGCGAGGCGGTGGCGCTGTCGATCACCTTCGTGCCTCGCGTGCTCGCGTCGAGCACGACGGCGTTCGCCGCGACGTTGCTGGCCACGCTGTTGTTGGAGACGTGGTTGTTGGATCCGGTGGCGACCAGGATCATGGTGGGTTTCGCGCCGGATGGCTTGATCTTGGCAGGGGCGACGTCATAGGCGAAGAGGTTGCCGGTGACCATGTTGCCGTCGCCGCACAGGTGCATCACCCCGTACAGGTCGTCCTTGCCGTTGTCGTACGGCTGCATCGGCGCCCAGGGCTCGGGTTCCCTCCGGAAGTGGTTGCCGCTGATGAGGTTCTCCTTGTTGACCCCGTCCGAGTCGAGCATTCCGGGGTAGAAGCCGTGCAGCCGGTTCCCCGTGATCGACGATCGGCTGGTGTTGCGCAGGTGAACCAGGCTCTTGCCACGCGGGAAGATGTTGTTCCCGGCGATCAGCAGGCCCTGGTGCCCTTCAGCGAAGATCGAGTAGCCGATGTAGCCCGCGCCGACATGGTTGTCGGTGACCTTCGACGCCTGCCCTGAGCCGATCAGCTCCACGCAGTTGCCGCATTCGGCGATGAAGTTGCCGTGCACGCTGAGCGCGTCCGCGTCCCGGATGATCAGCGCGCGCTCGAGGTAGACGAACCCCATCCGTTCGACGCGGAAGGCGTCGTTGGCCGTGTCGACGCGGATGCCGACCTTGCCGTTGGCGTAGGAGTTCTGGTTCGGCGTGAACGAGATCCCGTCGAGGCAGAAGTTGTCGAAGACGACCGAGCTCAGCCGCGGGTCCCCGCTGCGGGAGACGAGGAAGGCCTCGCTCTTGCCGTCGGTGTTCTCGACCCGGATCCGGCTGCCGCCCGGCCAGATCTCGTGCCAGGCCGAGGTGTCTCCGGCGTTGTACCGGATGCTGGAGGAGGTGAAGCCGTGGCCGTCACCCCTGATGGTGAGATAGCTGACGTCGACCGTGACCCTGGTCTTGAGCGGGTAGTCGCCGGGCGGGATGTAGATCACCGCACCGGGCTTCGACGACTGATTGGGCTGGCGCTTCTTGATGTCGGCGATGATGTCGTTGATCAGCGCGCCGATATCGGTGAAGCAGGTGATGGCCGCGTTGGTGGAGTGGACCCAGGTCGTGACGTCGTACGCCATGGACGGCCCGGCCTGGGCGGAGGCGGCGGGCGGGTTCGACAGCACGGCCACGCCGGCTGCCGCCACGCCGACTGCCGGCGCTCTGAGCAGCAGGCGGCGGGTGAGGCCGGGATCCTTCTCGGTCATGCGGTTCCTCCTGATGGTTGGGGGGTGGGGGAATGCCCCGGGTTTCACATCGGAAGCGGCTGGGTGCTCCGCAGGCCGTGTGCCGGATCGAGGCGCACGGGGATCGGGTCGGTGATCTCCCCGATGAAGCCGTCGTCGTCGGTGTGGCGGAAGGCGAGCAGGACCCAGGCGCCCGCGCGATCCCGGATGACGCGGCCGCTGTAGAGGGACTCCTCGGTGAGGCGCCGCGCCTTGAGCGGGTCGTACGGTCCGAGCAGATCGCCGGGTTCGAGGGCCCAGACGCCGCCGCGTTCCCCGGCCAGCCGCCGCTCCTCCGACAGCTCGGTGTGCAGACACGAGAACAGCAGCACAGGACTGCCGTCGACGAGTTCCACCTGGGCGACCTCCAGGTGGCCGAAGCCGGTGCCGGGCGCGCTGAGCGGGGGTTGCGCCTCCCAGGTGAGCAGATCGTGCGAGCGGGCGTGGCCGATCACGCCGCGCTGGTCGGGGTCGCCGACCCGGGAGCGGGCGGTGATGAGCATGTGCCAGCCGTCCCCGCCGGGGTCGCGGAAGACCCAGGGGTCGCGCCAGGCCTCGTCGGGCCACTGAGCGGTCTCGAGCTGCTCGTACCAGCGCGGATCGCTTTCCAGGATCGCTGCCGTGCCGTGTTTGCGCCAGGTGTGCAGGTCGTCGGAGGTGGCCAGGCCGATGCGCTGCTTGAGGCCGCGTTCGGCGTGGCTGGTGCCGGTGTAGAACATGTGCCAGGTGCCGTCGTCGGCCCGGACGATCGAGCCGGTCCAGGTGGTGTAGTCGTCGAAGGCGGGACCGGCGCTGGGGGCCAGCGCGTCCGGGAGCACGGTCCAGCCGGTGAGGTCGGCCGAGACGGCGTGGCCGACCGAGACGTTCCAGTGGCGCTGGTCGGGGTCGCCGATCGCCTTGGGTGCCTTGAGGAAGTACAGATGGTAGGTCTCGCCGTCGTCGGCGAGCCAGAAGTCCCAGACCCAGTGGTCGTCGAGACGCAGCACGAAATGCCTTTCCGGTGATGACGCCGGTACGCCTCAGGCGGTCGGAGCCGCGACCGAGGACCGGCGGACGAGGGGGCAGGGCAGTGTCCGCACTGGGACGTCGCCCGCGTTCCGGGCGGGGTCGTCGATCAGCTCCATGAGGCGATTGACGGCCCAGGCCCCCATTTCGTAGTGGGGTAGTTGCAGGGTGGTCAGGCCGGGGTACAGGCCGTCGGCGATGTACTCCTGGTTGTCGAAGCCGATGACGGACAGGTCCGCGGGGATGCGCAGGCCGAGTTCGGCGGCCGCGCGGTAGGCCCCCATGGCCATGCGGTCGTTGAAGCAGAAGATCGCGGTGGGCCGGGGCGTGCGCTCCAGCAGCCGGCGGCAGGCGCGGTAGCCGCCGGTGGACTCGGACTCCTCCCGTACGACGAGTTCCGGGTCGTAGGCGATGCCCGCCTCCTCCAGCGCCTGGCGGTAACCGCGCAGGCGCCCGTGGGTGGCGGGGACGTCGTCGCTGTTGAGCGCGAGCCCCACGCGCCGGTGGCCGTGCTCGACCAGCTCCCGGGTGGCGTCGTACCCTCCCCGGACCTCGTCCGGGACCACGGCGGGCGGTCCGTCGCCCCCGGTCCTGGCGTCGGCCATGACCAGGGGGAGGCCGCGCAGCGCGGCCGGGACCTCGACGATCCGGTGGTACATCGTGGCGTACAGCACCCCGTCGACCTGCTGCTGGTGCAGCGCCTGGATGCCGCGCGCCTCCGCGGCCGGGTCTCCCCCGGTGTTGACGAGCATCAACGCCCACCCACGGGTCGTCGCGACCTCCTGGGCGCCGAGGATCAGCCGGCCGGCATGCGGGGTGGTGGCGATGTGATCGCTGACCATCCCGAGCAGGTGGCTGCGCTGGGTGCGCAGGCCGCGTGCCATCTTGTTGGGGGCGTACCCCAGCCGCTCGGCCGCCTCGCGTACGCGTCGACGGGTGTCGTCGGGCAGTCGGGCGCCCTCGACGTCGTTGAGCGCGCGGGAGACGGTCGTGATGGACACACCTGCCTCGCGCGCGACGTCACGGATGCTCGGCCGCCTGGTCACCGCATCTCTCCTCTGTTCCGCTGTCTTCTGGGGGATCCCTTGATGGCGTGACCGGAGGCATCACTCGTCCCAGAGGCCGTGCTCGGGCCAGCGGCGCGGCAGTCGCTCCTCGACCGGCGGGAGGTCGGCGTGCGGGGCGTGCGGGTGAAGCTGGTACCAGTACGCGACGCTGGAGAAGTCGTTGCCTTGATCGTTGGCGTGACCATGCTCGATGGTGACGCGAATCGACTCGGCAAAGCGAACCGGGTCCTCAATGTGAAAGCGGTACAAACTCCACAGGCCGAAGTGCTCCTGCGGGCTGCTGGCCAGCGAGACCCCATGGTACGGCCCGGCGTACGCGCCGCTGGGGAATCCCCATGCGGCGTTGAAGTAGTCCTCGGTACCGGTGCCGTGGAGGGACGGCGGCCACTTCTCGCCGTCGATGAAGATCATGTCGTCGCCCTCGCCAGGCCAGGTGAACTGCTGGTTGGAGGCGTCGAAGTTGTCGATGCTCAGCACGCAGCCGACGTAGTGCCCGGTGCCGGTGGCGTCCAGGATGACGTAGTTGTCGTCCCCGGTCAGGTTGACGCCCGGCAGCTCCCACGGCGGGGGGTTCTCCGCGCCCGCGGGGTGCACGACCTTCTCGCAGGGCTTCTCCTGCCGGTAGTAGGCGTGGAAGCGGCCCATGTCGTCGGGGATCGGCTCCTTGGTGAGCTCGTAGTCGACGTAATAGAAGAAGTTCTCCACCGGCATGTCGCTCTCGTTGCGCAGCACGATCTTGGCGTGCGAGCCGAACGGCATGGGGAAGTAGGAGTTCATCGCGGCGGCGAAGGGGCCCTTGGGGCCGCGGCGCGGGCCGAAGACCATGCTCAGCGGCAGCGACACGTAGTGCGTGCAGGTGGCGTGGCCGACGCCGAAGAAGTCGCCGAGCGGGCTGCGTACGCTGGGGTTGTCCTCGCCGTCCCAGTACATCTCGATGACGAGCTTGCGCAGGTACTTCTCCGAGTAGCACCGGGTGGTCAGCCAGATGTGCTCGATGATCCCGCTGCCCTCGATGTCGGCCAGCACGTGGGTCTCGCCAGGGGGGACGACGGCGAAGTCGCGGTTGCCGCCGGTACGGTCCCAGCTGGACGATCGCCGCGATCGCCCCGCCTTGATGCGCGGGAGCCCGCCGAGTGGGCTGGTCGGCTGCCAGAACTGCATTGCCAGGTAACCTTTCGCTTGGTGTGGATCAGCCCTTGACGGCGCCGAGGGTCATGCCCGCGACGATCCGCCGCTGGAGCAGCAGGGTGAACAGGACGACGGGGACCGAGTACAGGGTGGCCAGTGCGGTCATGGGCCCCCATTGCAGGCCGTACTGGGTCTGGAAGTTGGCGATGACGATCGGCGTCGTCTGTGCCCGCACCGCCGTGAGCAGCAGCGCGAACAGGAACTCGTTCCAGGACGCGAGGAACGCGAAGATCGCCGTCACCGCGATGCCGCCGCCGACGACCGGCACCACGACCCGCACCATCGCCTGCAGCCGGGTGCAGCCGTCGACCTGCGCCGCCTCCTCCAGGCTGGGCGGCACGGCCTCGAAGAAGCTGGCCATCAGCCAGATCGACAGGGGCAGCGAGATCGTCGTGTGGGCCAGCGCGAGCGCGGTGGGCGTGTCGGTGATGCCCGCCGTGCTCATCAGGTTGACCAGCGGGACCCCGATCGCGACTGGCGGCACCATCCGGGTGACCAGGGCGAGCATGACGAAGATCCGCCCGCTCACGGTCCCGTAGCGGGTGATCCCGTATGCGGCCGGGACCGCGAGGAGCACCGACAGCACCGTGCTGATCACAGCGGTGGAGGTGCTGTTGATGAACGAGGGGATCACGCCGGGCGTGGCCAGAGCGGTGCCGTAGTTCTCCAGGCTCCAGGCCTTGGGCAGCACCGTCGGCGGCACGGAGATGGCGTCGGTGGGCAGTTTCAGCGAGGTCAGGATGAGGTACGCGAACGGGAACGCGTACAGCACCACGATGGCGGCCAGCAGCGCCCACAGCAGGGTCCGGGTGCTCATGCGGGAGGTCATCGCGCCGCCCCCTTCCCGGGCCGCCAGATGGTGGCCACCGCGATCAGCGCCACGGCCAGCATCGCGATCAGATAGAGGGTGCCCATGGCGCTGGCGAGCCCTGGCTCGCCGAAGCGCACCATCGTGCGATAGATGAGCAGGCTGAGCGTCTCGGAGGCCGACTGGGGGCCGCCGTTCGTCTGGATGAGGATCACGTCGAAGGCCCGCGCCGCGTCGATGCCGCGTACGACGAGCGCGACGGCGATGACCGGCCGCAGCAGCGGCAGCGTCACCCGGGTGAGAGTGTGCCAGGGTCCGCTGCCGTCGAGGCGGGCGGCCTCCAGCACGTCGCCCGGGATGTTCTGCAGTCCGGCGAACAGCACCAGGGCCATGAACGACGTGGTCAGCCAGATGTCGGGCAGCGCCACCGAGAACAGCACGATGTCCGGGTCACTCAACCAGCCGATCGCGTCGGGGCCGCCGATGATGCCGAGCCGGGCGAGCAGCTCGTTGACGATGCCGAAGTTGTCGATGAGCAGGAACCGCCACAGCAGCCCCGCGACGACGGGGGCGATCATCAGCGGGTACAGGAACAGGGTCCGGATCCACCTCGCCCGCCGGCCCAGCACGTTGAACAGCAGGGCCACCGCCAGCCCGAGAGTGAACTCCAGCGTGACCACGAGCATCGTGTACAGGGCCGTGCGGCCGGCGGCGCCGAGGAACTCGGGCGAGGTCAGCGCCTCGCCGTAGTTGCCCAGGCCGGTGAACTCGCGCGTCCCGGCCAGCGGGGCGATGTCGTACAGGCTGTCCACGACCAGCTTGACCAGCGGCCAGCCGACGAACACCGCCAGGAACCCGGCCGCCGGAGCCATCAGCACCAGCGCGAACCGGTTGTCGGTGAGCCCGGGACCCCGCCGGCGCCGGACGTGATCGACGCCGGCCCGGACGTCCCCGCCGGAGGGCCGGGGGGCGGCCGGCTCCAGCGCGGGCTTCGAGCTACTGCGCAAGGCTCTGGACCTTCTCCTTGGCGGCGGCCAGCAGGGCCGCGTAGTCGGCGCCCGGGGTGAGCGACTTCTGCAGCGTCGGGATCAGCACGGTGTCCACGATCTGCTGCCACTTGGGCGTCGCGGGGCGTGGCTTGGTGGCGGTCGCGTTGAGGGTCTCCAGCAGCGGCTTGAAGTGCTCGTAGCCGGGCTTGTCGGCGTACTGCTCGAACGCCGACTTCCGCGCGGCGAGCCCGAGCGAGGACTCGATCGCCATCGCGTTGTTGTCGTAGGCGAACTTGACGAACTCGGTGGCCAGGTCGGCCTGCTTGGTGGCCTTCGGCACCGACAGGTACCAAGGGCCGGGGATGCCCGCCACGCCGGCCGCGCCGCCGATCATGGGAGCGGCGCCGACCTTGCCGTGTACCGGGGAGTCCTTGGGGATGAGCGGGAACGCGTGCGCCCAGAACCGCGTCATCGCCGTCTTGCCCTGGTTGAACAGGTTCTGCGCGCCCGCCCAGTCGAGCTGCTCGGCGCCGGGCGGGCTCACCTTGAGCTTGTTGTTCAGGTCGCTGTAGAACGTCAGCGCCTTCAGGTGCTGCTCGTTGTCGATGATGACCTGGCCGGAGGCGTCCAGGACCACGCCCGGCGACCCGGCCTGGAGCACGTGCGCGAGCCATTCGGTCTCGACCGCGCCCTTGACGTCGGTGCCGGACAGCTTGCCGTCGCGGGTGAAGAACGTCGCCGCGTCATTGAACTGATCCCACGTCGTGGGCGGGGCGAGCTCGTAGCCGTACTTCTTCTTGAAGGCGGCCTGCTCGCCGGCGTCCTCGAACAGGTCCTTGCGGTAGAAGAGGATCTCGGCGTTCGTCCACACCGGCATGCCGACGAACGTGCCGCCGACCTGCGCCTCGGTCACCAGGGCCGGGAACAGGTCGGCCTTGACGTCCGCGGTGAACAGCTCGGTCAGGGGGCGGACGGCGCCGGCGAACGCGGTCAGCCAGATCGCGTCCAGCGCGGCCACGTCGAAGCTGAGGGCGCCGGAGGACAGCTCGCCGGACAACCGGTTGAACAGGCCGTCGTACGGCAGCTCGATGAACGTCACCTTCGCGCCGGTCTTCCTGGTGAACGCCTCAGCGATCTTGGTCAGCTCCGCCTTGCCGCCCGCCTCGACCAGGACGCTGAGCGCCTTGGCACCGCCCGTACCCGATCCGGTCGTGGTCCCGCCTGCGCCACACGCGGTGGCCATTGCCGCCAGACCCGACACGCCCGTCCACTTCAACAGGTCGCGCCGGGACAGGCCAGAGTTGTGAGACATGGTGCTCTCTCCCGTCAGCCCGGGGCTCATGCGGTGCGCCCCGAACCGCCACTGAGCTAAAACGTTTGCGCAAACGTAGCTCCCGCATCGGACGAGGTCAAGATGGTGTCGGAAACATTGTCGCAATCCCCGTGAAACGCGCCTTCGCTCTTGCGGAATCGATTCAGCAGATGTCACCATGTCGCCGGCATGAGGGGAGAGCACATGACGTTCCTGGTGATCGGCGAGAGCATCGTCGACCTGATCGGCTCGCCCGGCGCATGGCGGTTCAACGCCGTCGCGGGAGGCAGTCCGCTCAACGTCGCGGTCGCGCTGGCCACGCTCGGGCAACCGGTCAGACTCGCCGGCGAGATCGGCGGCGACTTCTTCGGCGATCTGCTGCGGGGCCATCTCGGCAGGTACGGAGTCGGGCACGGCGAGCTCGTCCCCAGCGCCGCGACCAGCCTGGCCTTCGCCAGGGTCGGCGACGACGGGTCGGCGTCCTACGACTTCCGGTTCGACTGGCGCTTCTCCGGCCCCGTCTCGCTCGACGGCGTCACCTGCCTGCACACCGGATCACTGGCCACGCTCGTCCCGCCCGGTGGCCCGCATGTCCGCGACGTGATGCGGGCCGCGGCCGACGCCGGGGTCATCGTCTCCTACGACCCCAACATCCGCCCCTCGCTCATCGGCGACCGGGCGACCGCGCTGACGCTGGTCGAGGACTGTGTACGGCTCTCGAGGCTGGTCAAGGTCAGCGCGGAGGACCTGGCCTGGCTGTATCCTGGCGAGGCCGGCCCGAACGCGGCGAAACGCTGGGCGGCGTGGCCGGGAGAGCGCCTGGTCGTGGTGACCCGAGGCGGCGACGGCGCGTCGGCGATCCTCGGCGACTCGGTGATCACCTGCCCCGCTCCCGTCGTCGAAGTCGTCGACACGGTCGGCGCGGGCGACACCTTCACCGCCGCCTATCTCACGGTTCTCGGTGACGGCGAGCTCACCGAGGAGCGCGTCCGCGACGCGCTGCGCTACGGATGCGCGGCGGCGGCCGTGGTATGCACCCGGGAGGGCGCGGTGCCGCCCGAACCGCACGAGATCGACGGGCTGCTCGACCAGCAGTGGGCCACCGTCACTTGACGGCTCCTCCGGTGATGCCGGAGATGATCCGTCTTTGGGCGACGACGAAGACGACGACCAGCGGCAGGCTCATGAGCACGACGTAGGCGAAAACGAGGTTCCAGTTGTTCTGATACAGGTTGCTGCTCGCCACCGACTACAGGTTCAGGGGAAGTGTCGAGTACGTCCCTCCGCCGAGCACGAAGAAGGCGTAGAAGACGTCATTCCAGATGTAGAGGCAGATGAGGATCGTGGCGGTCGCGATGACCGGGCGCAGCAGCGGCAGGACGACCTTGATGAAGATGCCGAGCGGCCGTGCGCCGTCCATGCGGGCCGCTTCCTCCACCTCGACCGGTATGGTCCGCACGAAACCGGTGACGAAGAAGATCACCAGGGACATGTACATGCCCATGTAGACCAGCATCATGCCGGCGACGGACAGCACCATGACCAGCAGGCTGCCGAACAGCGCCCACAGCATGCGGCCCTGCGTGAACGCCTGGGAGTAGTTGTCCCACAGGTGCCACACCCGGGGGAGGGACAGGTCGGGCAGGTTCGCCTCGCCTTGCGACTTGGCAGAGGTCACCAGGGCCAGCCACAGCGGGATTCCGATGACGACGGCGGTCAGGATGATGACGACGGCCGGGTGAACGAGGCGGGACCAGCCCCGGGCGGAGCTCCTCACAGGACACGCTCCCTCTTGCGCAGGTAGCCGATGACAGGGAAGGCCAGCAGGGCGACCAGGAGAAGGAGGGCGAGGCTCATCGTGGTCGCCTGGGCGAACAGGCCGTTGCCGTAGACGCGGAAGATGTAGATGTCGAGCACCTCGGTCTGCTGTGCGGGCCCTCCTCCCGTGGTTTCTCGGCTGCCGCCGCGAGAAGGTGGACACCGCCAGCTGCGGGTCGAGAGCCGACGTCTACTCGATCTGCAGGGACGTCGGCGCCGACGACGCCCGCTGCGACAACCGCGCCGACGCGTACGGCACCTCGACCCTGAGGAAGGCCGCCATCTCCAGGCGCTCACCAGCGCATGCCCCAGCTGGCGAAGCTCCGGCTGCGCGTCCGCCAGTTCGCCGAGATGATGATGCACCGCCACGGCCGCAACCTGGAGACCTGGATGAACGCGTTCCTCAACGACGACCTGCCTGAACTCCACTCCTTCGTCACCCGGCTACGCCACGACCAAGACGCCGTCACCGCCGGCCTCACCCTGCCCTACAGCTCCGGGCCCGTCGAAGGGCACGTCAACCGGACCAAGATGCTCAAGCGACAGATGTACGGCCGCGCTAACCCCGATCTCCTGCGCAAACGAATCCTACTGGCCGACTGACCAAGGTCCGATCACGGAAAGTGTGCCTGATCCAGTTTTGCGGCGTCGTCGAGACTCGGTCTCATGCGGAACGAACATTCGCTCGGTGCGGGCGGACCGGAGTTCGTCGACGGTACCTCTTGAATGTGCCGAAATAATCTGGCAACGTCACGAGCGCCAGATGGTCACCCTTCCCCTCCATGCCCTGATTTGTGTAAACCGCTTTGCGGTACGAATGTTAGCGCTAACATCAACTTTGACGAGAAGCTTCCATGACGTCCCACGGCGAGTCGGAGCGCAACAACGGCAGCCTCCCGTGGCGACCAAACCCGGAGTTGGGAACGAGCTCTTCTGCGACGCATAACGCGCCTCGCGCGGGCGCTGACACCGAAGGAGAATCGCCTTGAGTTCGATGGTCTCGGCCGGAGCGGGCGTGTCACCGCCGGCGGTGCGCCGGCATGCGGGTCGCGTTCGACGCAGCCGTTTCAAGTCCGTCCTGATCACCGCGGTCACGACCGTTTTAGCCGCTGCGTCGGCGCTCGCGATCACCCCCGATGCGGCGTCGGCGGCGACCGTCGACACGAACGCCTGGTACGTGCTGGTCAACCGCAACAGCGGCAAGGCGATGGATGTCACGGGTGCCTCCACGGCCGACGGGGCGGTGATCGAGCAGTGGGCGCGCCACGACGGGGCGAACCAGCAGTGGCAGTTCGTGGACTCCGGGGGCGGCTACTACCGGTTGAAGTCGAAGAACTCCGGCAAGGTGCTCGACGTCGACGGCTGGTCGACCGCGGACGGCGCGAAGGTCCAGCAGTGGACGGACAACAACAGCACCAACCAGCAGTTCCGACTCGTGGACTCCGATGGCGGCTATCTCCGGCTGATCAACCGCAACAGCGGCAAGGCCGTGGAAGTGACGGGCCTGTCGACCGCGGACGGGGCGGCCGTCGTGCAGTACGGCGATTGGAACGGCTCGAACCAGCAGTGGCAACTGGTCCGTGTGGGCGGCACCACGCCGGGGACGTGTTCGCTGCCGTCGACGTACCGCTGGTCCTCGACGGGCGCACTGGCGACGCCGAAGGCGGGCTGGGTTTCGCTCAAGGACTTCACCAACGTCGTCTACAACGGCAAGCATGTGGTCTACGGGTCGACGGTCGACTCCGCTGGGCAGCACTACGGCTCGATGAACTTCGGGCCGTTCACGAACTGGTCGGACATGGCCTCGGCTCCGCAGAACACGATGAATCTCGGCACCGTCGCGCCCACGTTGTTCTACTTCACCCCGAAGAACATCTGGGTGCTCGCTTACCAGTGGGGTCCGACCACGTTCAGCTACCGGACCTCAAGCGACCCCACCAACGCGAACGGGTGGTCCGCGCCGCAGGAACTCTTCTCGGGGAACATCCCCGGCGGCGGCGCCCTGGACCAGACGCTGATCGGCGACGGCACGAACATGTACCTGTTCTTCGCCGGTGACAACGGGAACATCTACCGTGCCAGCATGCCGATCGGGAACTTCCCGGGCAGCTTCGGCACGTCCTACACGACGATCATGAGCGACACGACGGCGAACCTGTTCGAGGCGGTCGAGGTCTACAAGGTCAAGGACCAGAACCAGTACCTGATGCTCGTGGAGGCCATGGGCGCGAACGGGCGTTACTTCCGCTCGTTCACGGCAACCAGCCTGAGTGGTTCCTGGACCCCCCAGGCCGCGACCGAGAGCAACCCGTTCGCCGGCAAGGCCAACAGCGGCGCGACGTGGACCAACGACATCAGCCACGGCGACCTGGTGCGCACCAATCCCGACCAGACCAAGACCATCGACCCCTGCAACCTCCAACTCCTCTACCAGGGCCGCGACCCGCGCTCCGACGGCACGGCCTACAACTCCCTGCCCTGGCGGCCGGGCGTGCTGACGCTCCAGCGCTGACCGCCTGACGCGCCAACCCCGCCGGGCCGGCACTTCCACCTCGCGGGTGGGGGTGCCGGCCCGATGGTCTTCGTGCCGGCAGGCGATGGGGATGGTCCCGTGGTTGCTCGTGCTGCCGTTCGGCATCCACACGACGTCCGGACCGACGGTCGCGTTGCCCGCGCCGTCCAGCGTGGTGCCGGTGCCGCGGTTGATGATCTGGTAGCGGCCGCCGCCCACGCTGTTGAGCCGCCACTGCTGGTTGTTGCCGCCGTTCCACGGTCACCGGAGGCAGTAGGCGCCGTTGGCCCTGTTGCCCCAGCTCTCGGCGACATGCGCTGCCCCATGCATCAACCGGACATAGATCAGGCACACTAGTCATCACGACAGCCCTTGGTTATAGATCTTCCTCCCTCGACAAGAAGAATGATCACCCAAGGGCTGTCGTATTGAGAAATCTGGCGCGGCCTTACCAGCCACCAAGGTTAATCGGGAACGCATGAACATGCCCACTCCAAATCCTGCCGACCATGCTTGGCTGACAGGCGATGACTTTCCCCTATTGGACGACCGGGTTGTGCGTCACCTTGCTCCCCAACAAGTCGCCCGACTGGGTGGAAGACATCCTGCGCACGTTCCTGGGTGCCGTGCCGGCCCTCGACACGACACAGCCGTACATCGCCCACATACACGCCGCCGGCAGCGGGTCGATCATGTTCGAGAATGGCGGGTTCGGCGGCATGATGCTTGAGGTGATCCGCCGCCTTTCCCAGGGCACAAAGGCCGTCGTGGTGCTACGTGACTTCCTGGGCAACGCTGCGTTCGCCTATGCCATGGACGGCGAGATAATCACCGCATTCGATATCTATTTCCCGGGCGACCGCCGGGGGCGGTCCCCCGACGCACTCGATGACCAACTGTCGGCAGTCGGCCTGCTACCGGCATACGAGTACGTGTTCGATGAGGACGTGGAAGAGGAGGACGAGCCGGAGCGGGTCACAGGTCGAGCGGCGTGGATCCTGCGGGTCACGATGTCAGGTGGGCCGGGCGTCCCCTTCGGCGCCGACCACGACCATCCGCGTCGGCCCCGGCAGGACCTGTCTCGGCCACAAAGCCCTGATCAAGTACGACTGCTGATGCCCGTAGCGGGCCGGTGCCCGGCACTCGAAGTCACGACCCGAGCTGGGCGCGGACACGACCTGTCTCCATGTGACGGTGGTGCGGTTCGTACAGGGCACGTGCCGCGCCAGACCGTCTCGGCCGCCGTCCGGTCGCCGAGGGCGTGGTGGGCGTCGCCGAGGCCCACCAGCGTGTCGGCCGCCGCCGCGGCACGGGCCGTCTTCGGCATCGGCGCGGCGTTCCCGCTGCTCATGGGCCACGTCACAGCGCCGTCGTATCGGGTTGCCGGGATCGTCTGGAGACGGTGGGGTGGATCCCACCGTCGTCGCCGGCATTGACCAAGCAACCTGGACCGGGCGATCCACCTCATGGAGGCCGGCGCGTGGCCCACGATCCCCTGCCACGACGGCCGCCGCACACTGGCGCGGCTGGCCGCAGACCGCCGGCGAGGCGGCGATCGTATGTCCCTCGAGCTCTTTCACGTGAACCGCCTGGACGAGGCGACGGCCGAGCTTGCACAGACATTCGACGGCGGCCGCGTCCCCTGCGTGATGACCTAGTCGGGCGGGCCGTCCACGGCCGCCGCCTCCACCACGTCGCGAAGCTGGGAGCGGGCGGTGACGCCCAGCTTGGGGAAGGTGCGGTAGAGGTGGGAGCCGACGGTGCGCGGCGACAGGAAGAGGCGTTCGCCGATCTCACGGTTGGTCAGCCCGCGGGCGGCGAGCCGGACGATCTGCTGCTGCTGCGGAGAAAGGCCGGCGAAGGCTCCGGGATCGGCCGGGCTGATGTCCAGACCGGCCGCCCGCAGTTCCGCCTGCGCGCGTTCGCTCCACGGCCACGCGCCCAGCCGGCGGAAGGTGTCGTACGCCGCGGTGAGGAACGGCCGTGCCTCGGCGATCCGGCGACGGCGGCGCAGCCATTCGGCGTACTCCAGCAGTGCCTGCGCTCGCTCGAAGGGCCAGCGTTCCAGCGCGGGATCGGCCAGGGCCGCCAGGAAGGCGGGCCCGGCGTGCTCGGGTTCGGCGAGCAACGCGCGGCTGCGGTGCACCAGGCTCCGCAGGCGGGGCGAGCCGCCGCGGGCGAGAGTACGGGCCGAGCACTCGATGATCTCGATCGCCTCGGCGTGATGGCCGCTGCGCGTGGCGGACTCGGCCAGCTCCGGCAGGGCAGGGTAGGAGGCGTGGTAGTGGACGGGGTCGCCGTTGATGTCGAAGACCATCCGCGCGTACTCGTAGGCGGCCTCGTAGTCGCCTTCGACCATGGCGGCGGCGGTCAGTGCGCGGTGCGCGTACACGGCGACCGATCGGCTTTCCAGCGGGTCCACCAGGCGCAGCGCCTCGTCGGCGAGCGCGCGGGCGCCTGCCGCGTCGCCCTGAGGGGCCACGACCATGGCCTCGATGGCGCGCGCGCACGCGACGGCGTGGTCGAGTCCGGCCGCGGCCGGCAGCGCGCCGATTTCGGCGCAGACCTGACGGGCCCGATCCCAGCGGCCATATTCGAAGTAGGCCAGCGCGACAACGCCGCCGAGCCCGTCGGGGAGCGGCCCTGCGGTGCGCCACGACTGGACGGCCTCGTCGAACGCCCGGACCGCCAACGGGGTCTCGTCCAGCACCCAGGCCGCGATGGCCAGCGCGGTCAACCGTTCCGGTCGACCACCGGCGCCGCCGGCCCCTCCGCGATTGCCTGATCCAAAGCGGCCCCCGGCTGCGGCGATCCTGTCAGGCAGCAGGGGCGCCAGTTCGCGACCGCCGCCGAACGGGTCCGAGACGATCTGCGCCCACTCCCGCAGCGGCCCGGCGGGCAGGTGCGGCAGGAGCCGGTCGATCTCCCGCCGCTGGGACTCCTCGCCTGAGTAGAAGCGCAGCACTGCGGCGGCGGCGAGCGCGTCGAGCGCGATGGCCGGGTGGGTGGCCGCCAGGTCGCCGGCGATCGCGGCCAGGTCGTTGAAGCTGGCGGCGTGCTGCCTGGTCAGCGCGGACAGTCGCCCGACGTGCAGTGAGGCGGCGGCGAGCAGGGCTGGGTCGTCGGTACGGGCGCGGGCCCGGCCGGCCAGTTCCTCCACCCAGGGCAGGTCCCCGGTGAAGACGGCCACGCCGGCCGCGTCCGCCAGCAGCCGAGCGCTGTCGTCGCGCCGGGGATGCAGCTCCGCCGCGCGGGCCAGTGCCTTGGCCGCCGCCGCGTAACCGCCTCGCCTGCGAGCCCTGTCGGCCGTCTGTTCCAGGGCGGCCGACACCTCCGCGTCAGGGTGGAGGGAGGCGGCGGCGAGATGCCAGGCACGGCGGTCCGGTTCGTGGCGCAGGGCGTCGGCCAGCTTCCGGTGGGCCTCCATGCGGGCGCCGAACGGCGCCGTGTGGTAGATCGCGGAGCGGACCAGCGGGTGGCGGAACCGTAGGTGACGGCCTGCTCGGCGGATCAGCCCGGACTCTTCGACGGCGAGCCAGACTTTGTGGTCGGCGTCAGGCAGCAGCGCCAGCACGGCGTCGGGGGGATCTTCCACGTCGGCGGCTGCCAGGAGCAACAGGGCCTGCCGGCCGGCTTCGGGCAGCTCAGCCAGCCGGGCGGCGTAGATGGCCGCCAGTCGCCGGCCGACCGGCAGCGGGCCGTGCTCGTCGGGGTTGAGCGATGCGTGTTCGGCCAGTTCGAGCAGGGCCAGGGGGTTTCCCGCAGCCTGGTCGAGCACGCGTTGCCTGATCCTGCTCGTCAGGCCGGGCGCGCGCAGGCCGAGCAGCCGTCGGGACGCCGTGTGGTCGAGCGGGGGCAGCACGAGCGTCGGGAATTCCCGGTCGAAGCCTGGCCTCCGGTCGAAGCTCGGCCCGCCCTCGCGTACGCCGACCGGCGGTGCGCCCAGGTCGTCGTCGCGTACGGCGGCCAGCAGGGTGATGGGGTCGTCGTCCAGCCGGCGAGCAGCGAAGGCGAGGACGTCGGCGGAGGCGGAGTCGATCCACTGGGCGTCGTCGAGCACGACCATGAGCGGCGCCCGTTCGGCCAACTGGGACAGCAGGGTCAGGACGGCGATCCCCGTCAGCAGGGAATCGGGGGCGTCGGGCAACACCCCGAAGGCACCGAGCAGCGCCCGGCGCTGTCGATCCGGCAGGTGGGCCGCCTCGGCCAACACCGGCCGAAGAAGCTGGTGCAGGCCCGCGAAAGCCAGGTCCCTCTCGGACTCGCACCCGCTCGCCCGTAGCACCCGACGGCCTGCCTCCCCAGCGACGCGAGCGGCGTGCTCCAGTAGCACGCTCTTGCCCATCCCCGTGGCTCCGGACATGAGCAGGACCCGGCCGCCACCAGACGCGTCCGCCGCCAGCGCGGAGAGTCGCTCGACCTCGGCGTCCCGCCCGACGATCGCGTCACGTTCCGCGTTGGCGCGGGAACTCGGCGCCCGCTCCTGCACAGGCCCTCCAAAAGATCTCATCGAGCGGGACCGCAGCGTCGTCGCAGGTCCGCGCCCACGTTCTGTCACGGTAGCAAGCGCGTGACCCCACAGCGGATGCAGTCACGTGACGCATACCGCCGGCCTCGTGCGACGGCGCACCATGGACGGCGGCGGATCTCACCGCACTCATCTCCACTCCGCTGACCAAGGAATACTCATGCCTGCCAACCGGATCACTTTGGGTGACGTAACGATCACGCGGGTCTGGGAATACTACGGGCCCGTCGAGATGACGCCGGAGACGTTCTTCCCGGAAAGCTCGCCACGTACGTGGGAGGAGCACTCCTCCTGGCTGGAGCCGCACTTCGTGGACCCCGAGACGCGGATCGTCAACTCCGCGATCCAGACCTGGCTGCTCCGCAGCGAGGGCAAGAACATCCTCATCGACACCGGGGTCGGCAACCACAAAGAGCGGCCCTACTCGCCGGTCTGGAGTCGCCTCGACACCGATTTCCTGGTCAACCTGGCCAGCGCCGGCGTACGGCCCGAGGACGTGGACATCGTGGTGAACACCCACCTCCACGTGGACCACGTCGGCTGGAACACCTACCTGGACGGCCGTACCTGGGTGCCGACCTTCCCCAACGCCACGTACCTCATCTCCAAGAGCGACTTCGACTTCTGGAACCCGGCCAACGAGCACAAGCCGCTCCTCGGGCGGGGCAATCAGAACGTGTTCGAGGACAGCGTGGCCCCCGTCCACGAGGCGGGGCTGACGAGCCTGTGGGAGGACTCGTACACGATCGACTCCAACCTGCGCCTGGACCTCGCGCCGGGGCACACCCCGGGGTCCTCGGTGGTCACCCTCGAATCGGGTACGGACCGGGCGGTGTTCGTCGGCGACATGTTGCACAACCCCGTGCAATTCGTCGAGCCGGACACCAACAGTTGCTTCTGCGAGGACCCGGCCGGGGCCCGCGCCACCCGCCGCAAGGTTCTCGGCTGGGCTGCCGACCGGGGCGCCCTGGTCGTCCCCGCGCATCTGGGCGGGCAGGGCGCCGCCGAGGTGGTCCGCCAAGGGAGCGGGTTCGCCATCAAGAACTGGGCTCCGTTCGCCTCCTACTCCGAGACCTCGAAGGAGGCCTGATGAACCGGAACCACCACGCGGCAGACACCGTCGTCACCACGCAAGGCACCGTGCGTGGCCTGCTGCGCGACGGGACGACCGTGTTCCTGAACATCCCGTACGCTGCTCCGCCGACCGGCGCCGCCCGATTCGCCGCCCCACGCCCGCACGCCCCTTGGGACGGTGTACGGGACGCCACCGAGCCCGGGCCGACCGCGCCGCAGGCCGAACGCCGGCTCGGCAGCCTGGACATGACCCCGTACTTCGGGCCCGGTTGGATTCCCGGCGAGGACTTCCTGACCGTCAACGTGTGGACGCCGGCGGCCTCTGGGGAGCGTCTGCCCGTGATGGTGTTCGTGCACGGCGGGGGGTTCGTGGCGGGATCCACCCGGTCGGAGGTCTACGACGGGGCCGCCTTCGCCCGCGACGGGGTCGTGCTCGTGACGCTCAACTACCGGCTGGGCATCGCGGGCTTCCTCGACCTGCCTGGTGCGCCCGCCAACCGGGGCCTGCTGGACGTGATCGCCGCCCTGCGGTGGGTACGGGAGAACATCGCCGCGTTCGGCGGCGACCCGGCACGCGTGACGTTGTTCGGCCAGTCCGCGGGCGCCACGATCGTAGGTGGCGTGCTGGCCGCGCCCGAGGCCGAGGGGCTGTTCCGGCGCGTGATCATGCAGAGCGGCAGCGGCCTGGGCGCCTTCACGCCTGAGCAGGCCGCCCGCGTGACCGGCGCCGCTGCCCACGCACTTGGGGTCGAGCCGCATGCCGACGCCTTCGCGGGCATTCCCGACCGGCGGCTGGTCGAGGTCATGTCCGAACTGTCGGGCATCGATCTGCAGACCGAGACCCACAGTGACCCCCTCATCGGGCTCAGCCCGTTCAGCATCGTGCTCGACCGGCAGCCGGCCGAGGCCGTCGCCGCGGGCCGCGGCGCCGGTGTGGACCTGCTGGTGGGCACCAACGCTGAGGAGGGCAACCTCTACCTGGCACCGTTCGGGAACCTGTCCACCTCGACCGCGGCGGACGTGGACGCCGCCGCGGCCCGCTCGCACCCGCAGCCTGCCCGCCTCGTCGAGACCTACCGCAAGGCCAGGCCGCAGGCGTCCGACGGGGAACTGCGCTCGGCCATCATGGGCGATGCCCTGTTCGGCGCGGGAAGCCGGCGCCTGGCCGACGCACATGCGGGGAGCGCCGCCGCCACCTACCGCTACTCGTTCTCGTGGCGCTCGAACGCGCTGGGCGGCGAACTGGGTGCCACCCACGCCGTGGAGCTGCCATTCGTCTTCGACGTCACCGACCTGCCCCGGCTGCGCGGCCCACAGGCCCTGCTCGGTCCGGACGAGCCGCCGTCGGACCTGGCCGCCCGGATGCACGCAGCCTGGGTGGCCTTCGCCACCGCCGGCCACCCCGGCTGGGACCGCTACGACACCGGACGCCGGGCCACGATGCGCATCGGCGGCGATTGGAGCGTGGTGGACGACCCGCACGGCGAAGAACTCCAGGCGTGGCCCTGACCCCTTGCCCCTGCGGACCTGGCTCATTGCGCCCGCCGCGAGACTCCGCACCGGAGCTCCCAACCGCTGTAATCAGCATTAAGCACCCGCATCTGAAGAGCGGAACTCCTTGCGCACTTCCAGCCACGGATATCGTCCCGACCAGGCCAACCAGCAGGCAAGCGATGGGCAGCGGGAGGCCATTATCGACGAGCAGACGCACTCGAGCGGCAGCTACATATGCCCCATTGCAAGACATGTTGGACTCCAGAAAGCGTCCGCACTCCTAAAGCGGGTGCCGCAGGTTCGAATCCTGCAGGGGCACGCTTCTCCACCAGGCATTTTGGCCTCTGACCTGCGGTTTCTCGGCCGCAGGTCTTTTGCTTGTCACGCCCTTGGTAGGGCGCCGAGGGCACCCGTATGCAGCCGTAGGACCTTGATCACGGGATATGTGCGGGATGATCTTGGACGCGTCTCCGCAGGTCACTCACAGATTTATGCACCAGTCTGACGCTGAGACGCCTCCTCTGGGAGGGACTCGTACACGCCCGGGCTCTGTTCGTCTTCTACAGGAAGCTCGCTGCGGACCAGCCTGGTTTACAAGCCACAGAACAGCGATGGTGGGTACACAGGGTGCGGAGACCGGAAGTAAACGTCCTCAACGGGCCATTCGCGTCTAGGTCTAGCAGCCTTCGAGCCAACGCGCCAACCTTAACCAGGGGGTCGTGTGGACAGCACGGTATGGGTTGCCATCTTGACAGGCGGGACGGCCATCCTGGCGGGGTGGGTGACCAGCCTGGGGAACGCCCGCGCAGCACGCATCCAGGCCGAAGCGTCCGCCAAGGCTCAACATCATGCGCAGATTCGTGAAGCACGCCGCACGGCCTACCTGGAGTTCCTTGAGCAAGCCCATATCACGGGCGAGCTCTACTACAGGCTCGGCGACATCTACATACAACTGACGCAGCCTGACGAGCAGTTGAAGAAGATTCAGGACTTGCGTACTGCCTTGCGGGACGCCTATGACCCGCTGGCAAGATGCGCCAGGGTGGTTCTCCTCGAAGGTCCAGAAGCCATCGCCTCAACGGCAGGAGCCGTCAAGCAAGCCGTCACGGACGCTAACGGAGCACTCTGGGAGATCGCACAAGATACCCCTGACGCACGTTCACGATTTGACAGCGCACACCAGGTGTTCCGCGAACGGCTGCAGAGCTTCATCGAAACGGCACGAGCGACCATAGACTCTCCGTAGCGATTGCTTTACAAACCGAGGGCTCACGCCTTCAGGTCGGTGAAGATCGCCCCTTCTGGGTGAAGTTGGCGGAAGAGACGGCGCTGAGACGTCACACTGATCGGGACGGTCTTGGGCGGAATCATTCAGGTCTTGTTGTCGTGTGTCCGTTTCCGGGCGAGCCCCGCACACCACTATGGCTTGATTCCTTGATCCCGCCGCAGCAGCAGCAAGAACCGGCAAACTGATAGCGGCGGCCATCCGTATCCTCACACCACATCGGCGAGCAACTAGGCGAACGTGTTCGCGGCGTTGTCCTCGTACAGCCGCAAGGACGTACCTGTAGATGTCAAACCCGCGGAACAGCCATATCCGACCGAGTTCGCCACTTAACAGCAAGTCGCGTGCGAGTGTCCGCGCCGTCGCTTACCTTCGATATCGGTGCGCGGCTAAGGCCTCTATGCGGTAGTGGATACCGCGGTTAGCGGGCGGGAGTGCTGAATGGCGGAGCATAGGGCTCTGGACCTGGACGCGCTGGCGATCAGCGACCGCTTCAGGCTGTTCAATTTCACCAGGCGTGACGATCATGTGGCCTATCTATGGGTACTGCGGGCGATGGATCGTCTACGCGAGGTGCATCAGGTACAGGTAGACGCCGACGAGGTCGCGAAAGCTCTGGCAGAACTGGCACGGCTTCATGATGAGGTGCCCACCATCGATGGGAATCTGCGGAATCGGCTGGACGCCCTGTACGACGACGGAGTGGTTCACCGGTTCGACGATGCTTCGCGGGCGGGCAGCCTGGTCCGTTACCGGAACCGCCAGTCGGTCTATCAGTTCAGCGAACTCGGGTATTGGGCATACACGTCGGTCGAGAGTCTGCTGGCGACGCGGATCCAGGATGCCAACCTGTCGCGGCTGGTGTTCTCTGACATCCTGGAGGATCTCAAGGCGCTTGCGACAGCCAACCGGACCGGTGAGGGCGAGCAGGTCTATCGCCGGTTGTCGCGTCTGGACTCAGTGATGGAGGACATGGGGCGTCGTTCAGCGCGTTTTCATGTGACGCTGGGGGAGATCATGCGATCGACGGATACCTCATCCGAGATGTTCCTACGTCACAAGAACGCTCTGTTGACGCACATGACGGAGTTCACGGCCGAACTCGATCGCTACCTTCCGCGTCTATGCCGGGCTGTCCGTGAGGTCGAGGAGACGGGGCTGGCCACGCTATTCGATCGTGCCGCAGAGGCGGACGAGCGGCCGTTCATGGATCACGAGGAACGGCTGGAGGAATGGCGGCGGCGTTGGGCCGCGTTGCGAGCATGGTTCGCTCGTGACGGCCAGGAGGAGTCACGCGCGGCTGAGTTGCGGTCGGCCACCCGAGTCGCAGTATCAGGGGTGATCGCGCTGCTGCGGCAGATCAGCGAGGTACGGCGTAGCGGTGTCAACCGGGCTACCCAACTGCGGCATCTGGCGGAGTGGGTGTGGGGGGCACCGGATGAGGGCGCGGCACATGCGCTTATGGGAGCGGCGTTCAATGTGCGTTCGGCGCGGCATCTGGGCGCGGCCCACGATGATGACGAGCAGATCTCGCCTCGGGCGACTTGGTGGAATGCGCCAGGCGTGGAGGTGTCGGTGACGTTGTTTCGCAGCGGGAAGTCCCCTACGACGGGTGTGCCCGCCCCCCTGCGAGGTAACGCCGGTGCGCAGCGTGAGCTACGTCGTAAGCAGGCGGCAGCGCGGGCGGCCGAACACGAGGCCGTCGGGCATCTGGCAGCGGCGGGCATCTACGGCAAGATCCTTAACGATGCCGAGACCAGGGTGCTGCTCAAACTGATGACCAAAGCCCTGGAAGGGCGTACGGTCGTGGCCGGACGATTGAAGAGGGCGTCCGGCACGAGCGACGTCATGATGATCCGCCTGGTCCCGGCCGAGGGCGGTAGCGCGATCCGTACGTCACAAGGAGTGCTCCACCTGCCGGGATTTCGGGTCGAGCTCCAAGAGCGGCCTCGAGTCGGTAAGGGGAACTCCTGATGAGGCGCCCGCAGCCGGCGCGCGATGTGCAACCCAGTGACCTGGGTTCCTACCAGCATGCCGTACGTCGTGTCCTGACCTGCGAACTGATCACTGAGGAGCGGCCCCGGCCTGGGGTCCTGGAACAGGTGCTGCGATGGGCCGATGAGATGGCCAGCGACCTCCGGGAACTGCTGGACTACTCCCTTATTGCCACGACGCACTATGTCCGGCTAGTCCGCCGACTCGATCTGCTGGATGCTACGCAGCAGTCGGTGTTTTCCAGGAAGGGACGGGCGTTCGACCGTCGCCGGCTGACCTACTTGTGCCTGGTACTGAGTTCGTTCCAGCGTTCCCGTGTCGAGATCAGCCTGGCCGACCTCATCCGGATCTTTACTCCGCTCGCCAACTCGATCGAGGGCCTGGGATTCGATCCGACCGTCGGTTCCCACAAAGCCGCGATTGTCGATGTCTTGGGGTGGCTGGTGGACCGTGGAGCGTTGCAATTGTCGGACGGTTCTCTAGAGTCATGGACCCGCGACACCGAACGTGGTGACGCGCTGTACGACATCGATCACGACATCTGCGGGGCGCTCTTCAAGCCGGCCCGTCCGCTTCAGCACCTCACCAGCGCTGCTGGGTTACTACATGAACCATCGGCCGCACGGCGAGAGGACGTTGTTCGCCGAGCCCGTCGGCTACTGGTCGAGTTCCCGGTCGTGTACTACGCCGATGTCGAGGCTGAAGTTGCCGATGCGCTCCGGGACTCTGGCATCGCCGATGATCTGGCCCGTTTCACCGGCCTTGTCGTGGAGCGGCGCGCTGAAGGCGTCATGCTCGTCGATCCCGGCGGATCCTTCACCGATCGGCCATTTCCTGGGCGGGGCAATGCGGTGAGTCGTGCGGCTGGATTGCTATTGGCGAAGATCGCCGATCTGCTGGAGGATCGAATGCACGTTCCAGCGCGCTTGCCCACGCCCACACTTGCCGATGATCACGCTGAGCTGGCGACCCGAGTGGATGCAGGGCTTCCGCATGAAGGAGTGGTGTCCGAACTCGCCTGGACCGCAACTTCGGACACGACAGCGCACACCGAGGATGGTCGACATCGGGCCGCTCAAACCGAGGTGCCGCTAGTGGAACAGAGCCGGCTCGACACGATGATCGAAGAACTGTACGAGCAGTTCGGAGCCGCCTCGTTCACCGCGGCGTGGCAACAGGATCCCCAGGGACTGCTGCGGGCGGCGGTGGCGTTCCTGGCAGATTTGATGCTAGTGCGCCCAGTTCCCGGTGGCGTACTGGTCCTGCCCGCAGCATTCCGGTACCGCAACATCAGGGCAGCCTTGCCCGTGCAGGAGCAAAGCGGGCAGCTGCCCCTCGACTTGGCCGATCCGTCTGCCGATGACGAGGAGAACCGATGACGTCACCGAGCGACCGGTTCCGGCCCAGCCGCGCCGGTGTGATCAATGTCTGGGACTACGCGGATGAGGAATTCGTCTTCGCGGATGGTCGTCTGGTCCTGCGGGGACACAACGGCTCGGGCAAAACCAAGGCCCTGGAGGTGCTGTTCCCCTTCGTCCTCGATGGTGTGGCCGATGCCCGACGGCTCGACCCGTTTAGCGGAGAGAACCGTACGATGAAGTCCAATCTGCTCTACCGCGGGCAGGACGCCGAGTACGGCTATGTGTGGATGGAGTTCGCTCGGTCGACTACCGATCTACCGGCGAACGAGACCGTCACCTTGATCATCGGAATGCGTGCCCACAAGAACAAGGATGGCGTGCGGACCTCATTCTTCGTCACCGACCAGCGCCTCGGCGTCGACTTCGGGCTATTGACTCCCGATTCACGGCCGCTTACCGAAAGGCAACTCAAAGCGATTCTCGGGGAGAAAGCCTACTGTGATAGTGCAACAGCCTACCGGGGCAAGGTGGACGCCCGGCTGTTCGGACTGGGGCGGGAACGCTACACCCAGTTGCTGGATCTACTGCTAGCGCTACGTCGCCCCCTGCTGGCCAAGGACCTGGATCCAGGCAAGGTCTCGGCCACACTAACCTCAGGCCTCAGCCCAGTGGATGACGATCTCGTCAAGCAGGCGGCACGCGACTTTGAGAACCTGGCGGCCGTCCAGAAGCAGTTCGACGACTTCACCACTGCGGACAGCGCCGTGCGTGCCTTCCTCGTCGACTACACCCACTACCTATGTACGCACACCAAGGCCAAGCTCACCCGCATCCAGAGCGAGATCGACGGCACGGTGGCGCACGCCCGTACCGTGGCGAGCGCCACGGCCGAACTGAACCGGGCTACAAAAGCCCACGAGCAGGCTACCCAAGCCAAGGAACGGGCCCGTGCCGAGAAGACTGGTCTCGAGCGCCGCCTGACCGTCCTCAAACAGGACGACGCCTACCGGACTCAGAGCGAGATCGAGCTCCAGCGCCGCCAGATCGCCAAAACCGCTGAGGAGATCACCAAGGAGCAACGGCGGTTGACCCACAGTGCCCAGCATCTAGAGGACCTTGAGCAGGAGGCGGGCGCCCTCGCCGACCGCCTCGAAGGCATCCGTCAAGCCATCACACGGCAGGCGACGGACTTGGCGGAAGCGGCAGAACGGTCAGGCATCAACCACGACGGCGACGGCGCGGTCGACACTGGTGAGGACCTGCTCACGACGACTCAGGCACGCAGCACCGCACGGCGAGGGGACATCTCGCACATACGTAGCCATATCGGACAGGTCGAAGATGCGGAGAAGGAACGCACACGAGCCGAGACCGACCTCGGCAAGGCGGAACAGACCATCGCACAACGAGAACAAGACTGCCACGATGCGGATTCGGCGCTGGAACGTGCCCGGCAGAAGGCCCACGACCGCCTCACCACCTGGGCCGCCCGCTGGACCCAGACCGACGACACGGTGGCAGAACACAGCGACGTCGCAGAACTGCGTGAGGCAATCGGCAGCCTTGGCCAAGTCGGCGCATCTACGCTCGTAGAGATCTTCAACGAACGAACCGCGGAACGCCACGCTCAGACCGTCCGAGCCGCCGAACGTCTGAGCAACCAGGCCCTCCACGTGGACACCGAGCTTGAGCGCCTGCGTCATGAACGGGGCGAGATAGCGGCTGAGCGGGACGAAGCGCCGCCCGCCGATGACCGGCGCACTGCCGACCGTGATGGACAACCCGGGGCACCACTGTGGCGGCTTGTACGGTTCACCGACGATGTGAGCTCTGGCGAGGCCGCCGGGATCGAGGGCGCGTTGTACGGGGCCGGGCTCCTCACCGCCTGGGTACACCCTGATCCGGCGCTCACCAAGAACGCCGTGAACGCCGCCGAGGCGGACGGTTATCTGATCCCGCTACCGATGGAGCGGCGCCCGGCAGGGCCGACCCTGGCCGACGTCCTCACCCCTGAGGATCAGGACCTGGTGGCGGCGGACGTGATCGTCGATGTACTGCGCTCCATCGCCCTTGGCGAGGAGCTTCTCAGCTCTGCACAGACTCCAACGGTGACCATGAAGGCACAGTTCAGCCTTGGCATTCACCTGGGTGCCCGGCCCAAACCGGCGCCCGAGTACATCGGGGCCACCAATCGGGCGAACCGGCGCAAGGCCCGGTTGGCCCATTACGATCAATTGATCAACAAGGCCCAACAACAGTTGGAGGCCATACAGGGAGACCTGCGGCGAGCCAACGACGTCCTGCAGAGCTTCGGACGCGCTCGAGTGGATCTGCCACTCACCAAGCCCATCCTCGAGGCCGCCTCGCGGGTGGTCGAAGAATCCACACGGCTGGCCCTCGCACGCACCGAACTCACCGAGCGGCAACAAGCCTTTGACACCGCTGTGGCGGACGTGGACGCAAAACGTCGGCGACTGCGTCAGGTCGCCGCGGAACGCGGCATGCCGACAAAAGCCGAGGACGTCGACGCCGTCGAGCGCGCGGTCGATGACTTCGTCACCACGGCCCAGCTCCTCCAGAACGGCCGAAACGAGGCTAAGACCACGGAGCAGGATCTGGCCACGCGCCAAGCGGCTATCGCCCGCCAACGCGCCCAGCACGCGGAGGACACCGCAGCCCTACAGGCCAAACAGGAGGAACACGCCGCCGAAGCCGAGGAACTAAGGGCCCGAGAGGAGGCCCTTGACGCGCCCCTCCAGAAAGTGCTTGCACAAATCAGGCAGGTCGAGCAGCGCCTCGGCACCGTTCGCACCGCGTACGACAAGTACGAATCCACGGTCTCCCGAGAGCACGACACGATGATCAGCGCGCAAGCCGATCTCAAACATGGGCGGGACGCACTTGCTACGGCGTTCGGCCACCTATTCGAACACGCCAGGTCGTTCGCACCGTACGCGCACAGCGACCTGCGAGGGCTGCTGGGCGTCCGCGCCACCACCCCCTGGCCAGCCGACACCGTCTGGCCCGCCCCGCACGAGGCGGTCGAATCAGTCGCGAACGCCATGCGTGCAGAGGCACCCGAGACTCAGCCGGATCTCGGCATCTTGGTCCGCCGAGCACTGCCCAGCGACATCAACAGCCTCCTCACGGCGTTTGACACCGAAATGACCGAGGTCCGCGCCGTCAGCGAAAACGCCCTGAAGAACGCCGCAGGGCAGATGTCGACTGCATTGCGCACGTTCCAGGATGCTCTCGATGCCTGCACCGAGGACTACCGCCTAGATCACGACCCTCTCGGCGTCGTCATGGTCTACGTTAGCGACGAAGGCGGACGCAATCCGGTTGCCGCCTTCGGCCGCCGTATCGCCGACCGTGTCGAGGAACAAGGCATCCTCTTGGAGGAGAAGGAGCGCACCGTCCTGGAGGACGAGCTGCTGACCGGGCTCGCCCAGCAGATTCACGATCGCGTCCGCACCGCTCGCGACCTGGTCAAGGGCATGAACGATGACACCAGGTCCAGGCCGATGTCCTCCGGCACCAAGATCGGTATCCGCTGGATCCGCTCTGACGATCTGGATGGTAAGCAACTAGAGGTATCACGGCTACTCGACCGGGACGCGCACGGGCTGGGTCCCGCGGGCTTGGCCGAGCTTCGCGGCCTATTGAGGGAGATGATCCGGGACTATCGAGTCGGGCACCCCCGCGTCACCTACCAACAGGCGCTGGCCCACGTCCTCGACTACCGAACCTGGTACACCTTCGAGCTGATGCTCGCGGTACCCGGTGAGAACGACGTGAAGCTCACCAAGGCCAAGCACGAACAGATGTCCGGTGGCGAGAAGTCGGCCGCCATCCACCTGCCGCTCTTCGCCGCAGCCAATGCCCTCTACTCCTCCGCCAGACCGGCCTGCCCACGCATGATCGCCCTCGACGAGGCGTTCGCCGGCATCGACGACCGCTACAAGCCCGAGCTCTTGGGACTGACCGTCAAGTTCGACCTGGATCTGTTCATGACCGGCCACGACCTGTGGGTGCATTACGACTCGGTCCCAATGGCCGCCCACTACGACATGCACCACGACAAGAGCGCCCACGCCGTCTCCGCCATGCTGATGCTCTGGGATGGGGAACAGACCATCGACGCCGACGCCGGGTTCGCCGGCAACGACGAACTGGCTGAGGAACTGCTCGGCTTCCGGCCCAGCCGCCGAACCCCAACCTCCACCGACGGCACGCTCCTGGAATCACTCGCTGAGGACCAAGGCTCCGACGAGGAGGAGAGCGAGTGACCACGCATCTGGACGCCGTCGCACGCTACCGAGGTGCCGAATACCGCCGCCTCTTCGCGGCGGCAAGGCGCTCCCTGGAACGCACAGGCTGGGACTTGAGCGGAACGATCGGTGTCACCAATCCCGACGAGGCCGAACGTAACGGGATCATCGGAATTACCGGCCGATATCACCGCGCAGGCATCAAGCGCATCGAGATCACGCTGAGCGAGCTGGACGCCGCCGTACACACCGCCACCGGACTCAGCCTTACCGAACTCCTTGAACAGATCGGCCCCAAGCTGGCCAACCGGCCCGCCGAAGCGGCCAAGGACGCTACATCCCGGGAAGAAGCCCTTCGCCCCGCCTATCAGAGCTCTCTATACCAAACGGCTGACTGGTATCGAACCTGGCTCAACGAGCTTAGCCGAGACGGCACCTTGACCAAGCTCCTCGCCCAGCGGGAAACCATGCACATCGTCGCCCAGGCCACCAGGGTTCTGGAGTTCATGGAGAACCGCCCAAAGTCGAGCGCTCCTATCACGCTTCCTGCGCTGGCCGCTGCCGTCACGCACAACACCAAGGCCCTCAACCACGGCATCAGCCTGTCCACACTCGTCATCCGAGCTCTCGCCACCCGCGCAGGCATCCCGAAGCCCACGACCGCGGAAGAGCGTCGTGATCTGTGGGACCGCTTCGATGTCATCCTCGACGACCTGGCCAGCCGGGTCCTGGTACTCAATCTGCCGGCGGACGGCACAGGACTGGGAGAGTGGCTCACGGGCGCCGCCCGGTTCGGCACACCGTTCTACGTCACCCTCCACCAAATCATCAACCACCCCATCACGATCGCCGCTCCAGTCGTCTATGTCTGTGAGAACCCGGCCGTGCTACGCCGAGCAGCCGGCGAACTCGGCCCGAAAGCACTACCCCTTGTCTGTACCGAAGGGCGGCCCTCAACCGCATTCCACCGGCTCGCACGAACTATCGCCGCAGGCGGCGGAGAACTGCGATACCACGGCGACTTCGACTGGCCCGGAATCGCCATCGCCACTAACGTATTCGAGCGCCACGAGGCACGCCCCTGGCGTATGTCCGCTGCCGACTACCTCGGCGGTCTCGCTACAGGCGACGACCATGTCAAGCTCGTGGGGCGCCAAATCCCCTCGCCGTGGGATCCACGGCTCTCTCAAGCCATGTGCGAACACAGCAAGGCCGTATACGAAGAGGCCGTCGCGGATCCACTTCTCGCCGACCTACAAGGACCAGCAATCTGTACTCGATGAGCATCTCGACGCCACCAAGTCCGGCTTCGACCAGATCCTGGCCTGAATCGGGACGCTCCAGTCCCATGACTTGCATTTACTCCTGCCCAGATTGATCCCTTGGGTGGCGCGCAGTAGTCGGCGATCACATCACTAAGGACGCGCTCGGGCACCGACTCGGACACCAACTGGACCAAACTTTCCGCCGAATGCCAGAAAACGGCCACGGATCTACCCCAAGCAGCACGAAAGACTCGTGCGGTACGGGGGCGTGTCCGCCATCAGAGCAGAAGCCCGTCGGGATGGATCACCGATATATCATGAGATTACGGGGATTTTCCAGTCCCGATCAGCCGATCGAGGGCCTCCGATGCGCAGCGGATCGATTCGGCGGAGCGGACGATCCGTGAACTGCATCGGGCCAACGAGATCCTGGAGTAGGTAGCTGCCCGACCGACCCACCACCACATCGAACGAACTCCGACCTGGTGACGACGGTCCACCGGCCCTTGAGCATGGCCCACGCTTTCGGCGGCCGCCTGGAGTGGGATGGATTTCAGATAGCCGTAATCCGGAAGACCCTATCGAGTTGAACCGGTCTTAGGGCAGCGTGCGTACATATCGGCGAACTCCCGCCCATATCAGTCGGGCAGGACACCTCCAGACGGATCCGGATCGGAGATAGCCTGCGCATGTCCTCTGAAGATGCCGGAGCCCGGTTATGACCGAGCCGCCCCTTGAGTTGCAACCCAAGCCGTTCGACAGCCAGTACTCCGGGATCAACCCGGACGTGATGGACCGGTTCGAGCCTCTGTTCTCTCGGGCCGGTGACCTGCTGCGGCGCAACGAGCCTGCGGTGCGGCGTGCTCTGGAAAAGCTGGAGCTGGACGTCTCGGGGCTGCGTGCGATGCGAGAGGCAGAGATCTGGATCCGCGGCAAGGAGCCCGAACTGCGGCGGCGCAATGACACGATCAAGGCGATGAACGACACGTGGAAGCTGTCGCCTGGGAACGGCCTGATCGGACTCGATGAGGAGTTGCACAAGAAGGTCTCCCACGACCCGGATGCGTACGCCGCGGCGATCTTCCTTCGGGAGACCGCGAAGAGTTCCAACGTGAACAAGCAGGCCCTCGCCCAATTGGAGAAACACGGGAAGGACCCGCAGTTCGCTCTCAAACTCCTGAACGCGCTGGGGCCGGAAAAGTTCAACGAAGTGGCCGGCGTAGCCGTGCTCAATGAGGGCGACAAAGACGCGCAGCGCCTGCTGGCTGCCCTCGGCACGGCGTTGGGTGCGGCCAGCGCGCAACTCAGCTCTGAGTGGCGCCAACGGCTGACCGCGAACTTCAAGCTGGGCCCGCATCGGGGACTCGCCCGCGTGCTCACCTATGGGACCTACAACAGCGGGTTCCTACTGGAGGTGGCCAGGAAGCTGGACGCCGCCGAGCGGATCTCCCTCAGCTCCGGCGCTCATCGGCGGCAACCGATGGCGGACGTGATGGCGGCATTGGGGAAGAACCCGCAAGCGGCCCAGGACTTTTTCAACAGCGGCGACACGCTGAAGTACTACACGACCGTGCACCAGTTGGGCGACCGCGGCGAGGCGGTTGGCCAGGCGCTGGAAGCGGCCACGATCAAGTTCCGAGATCACAGCGGGTCAGAGGCCCGCCCATCCTCGGGATACGTGTCGGCAAAACTGGCCTCCTATCTCATTCATCTGGAATATGGGCGGATCAAGGCCGGCGAACCCGCAAAATCACTGGTGGCGCCTCTTTCTTTCGGGCGCATCCTGGCCGCCTACATTCCCGACGTGGCCCGTGTGGCAGCGATGCCAGGCGTCGAGAAGCCAGGCGTGTTCATGGAGGACAATCCCAACCTGCCCGGTCGGGAGGAGTGGGGTGCGCAGTTCGACAAGGGAGAGCTGCGCACCGTTATGGAGGAAGCGTTCAAAGCCGACGACAAGGCCCTCGCGCTTGTCACCGCGGCTCAGACAGCCTGGGCGTCCAGGCTGCTCGACCACGGGGTCGGTGTGCTAGCGGCAAAGCACGGCACCGGGAGTCTGAGTAACGCAGCCCAAGAGGCCGGCGCCGGCTTCGGCCTCATCATGGACGCGGGCAACATCGCCAAGATCGACCTGGCCAAGGACATGGACGAAACGCAGAAGCGCAACGTCAAAGCCCTCCTGGCCGTGGTCAACACCGGACTCGCCTTCCCTCAAACCGGTGCCTGGCCAATCGGATCCACGATCCTAGGGTCGTGGACGGGCATGATCGAGGACAGCGTCAAGGGCACCGCAGAGAAAACCGCTGTGTTCGAGGCCAACACCGCCCTCGAGCAGACTCGAGCGCTCCTCCATCAACTCGGCGCTCAGGCCATGCTCAATCACGGCCTGTACGGCTCGTCCAACCCTCCCGCCAAAACTCATCCGTGGGCCTCCCTCAGCGATCGTCGTCCGGGGGATGATCCGCTCAATGCTCCCAACAACTTCCTCAAGAAGGACGGCCAGCTGATGACTCCGAAAGAGATGAGTGAAGGCACTGGGAAACGGTTGAACGCCTACCAGACCTGGCTTTACCGGCAGACGGAGAACAACCCATGGCTAGAGTTGGGGGTCCAGAGCCGACTCAACGAGGGTTACGATCTCGGCATATCGAAATACAGGTAATCATGCGGAGCTTATTTTTCCGGACGCTAGTGGCCGTGGCCGCGGCGATCGGGATGAGTGCCTGCGCCGGGAAGGCTCCCGAGAAGGTCGACACGTCCCCGCTTTCGACAGCATACGCACCGCCCTTCATCTGCAACTACGTCCCCAAGGCAGCTGTGGAGCAGATGACCGGCGTCCGTGACCCGCTGGCAACCGGCTCACTGAATCCGGCAGTGAAGGATCGACCTGCCATCGGTGCCTGCTCCATCTTCCAGAACAGCGGCGACAAGCCGTCCATCCTCCGCATCACGCTCGACACGGCAGGCTCTCCCGGACAGATCAACGAACAGCTCCAGGACGGCTCAAAGCCCCTACCCCCGATAGTTCCCGACGGAGTCGGTTACTACGTGAAGGACACCAACATGGAGACCCGGGTAGGTTCCGTGTTGGTGCGAGGCAAGGAGCGGCTGGGCATCGAACTCGTGCGTGGCGTCAAAGGCCGCGACAACGAGGCGGACGTAGTGGCGCTGATGAAACTGATAGCCCCCAAACTCATCGTGGGCACGGGCACCCCTCCTCCTGAGACGAAAGACTGAGCCATGACCGAGATGGTCCCCAATCCCCTGCTCCCCGCCTTACAGGAGACCCTGCGCACAATCGAGCCGTTGATCCACGACATGCAGCAAGCGCTCGTCAACCGCGCCAAGGACTTCCACTCCGGCCGCATCTGGACCGGCCCGGTGGCCAAGGACTTCGATGGCGAGCTTGATCGGCACACCGGCCGCGTCAGGTACGCCGGCGACACCATCCTGAACGAACTCCGCCTGCAGATCACCCGCACCGCCGACATGGTCACCGAGAAAGAGGCCCAGCGACTGATCCGCCAATACGACCTGTAACGGCGCGCCTGGCCTCGCTTCGACGGCGCTGCTTGCCCCACGCATCGCAATAAACAAGCGGAATTGCCAATGAACAGGGGTTATACGAAGTTTCCCACCTGTCTTGATGTCTACCACTTGGATCAGTTGTCATCTAAAGGAGGAATCTGCTTCGTCGGGCCCACTACAGCGGTTGAAAGTCTGAGGTAACACGGCGTGGTTGCGTGCTCGTGGCGGGGTTCGGGAGTATGCCGGTGGGATGCGTTATCCGGATGGTGGTGGTCTGACCCCGGCGGCGCGAGCCAAGCGTGAACAGGTCCGCTTGGAAGCTGCCGGGCTGTTCGCCGCTGGCATGTCACCGCCCCAGGTGGCCAAGAGGCTGCGGGTCTCACGCAAGTCGGCCTATGTCTGGCACAAGGCCTGGCGCACGGCAGGGGCCCAGGCGCTGGAGTCGAAGGGGCCGGGTGGGCAGCGCTGCCGGCTCAGCGCTGCGCAGGTGGAGCGGTTGGAGGCCGCGTTGGACGCCGGTCCGGCCGTGTGGGGGTGGAGTGAGGATCAGCGGTGGACGCCGGCGCGGGTCACGGTGCTGGTCGGCCGGTTGTTCCACCTGTCCTACACCCCGCGTGGGATCTCCTATCTGCTGCATCGGATGGGCTGGAGTCCGCAGGTTCCCCAGCGCCGCGCCGCCGAGCGCGACGAAGAGGCGATCGCCACCTGGGTGAAGGACACCTGGCCGCTCGTGGAACAACGGCGCGGGATCAGGACGCGTGGATCTGCTTCGCCGACGAGGCAGGCCAGTCGCTGAGGCCTCCCAAGGCCCGTACCTGGTCCCGCCGTGGATGCACCCCGACCGTCACCGTCTCGGGCAAGGGCTCCGGACGCGTCAACCTGGCCGGGATGATCTGTCTCAAGCCGGGGCAGCGGACTCGGCTGATCTACCGCATGAGGATCTACCGGCGTCGTAAGAACGAACGCAAAGGGTTCAACGAGAGCGACTACGCCCGTCTGCTGGACGCCGCCCATCAGCAGCTCGGTGGGCCGATCGTGCTGATCTGGGACAACGTCAACACCCACGTCGACGCCCTGATGCGCAGCCTGATCGACACGCGCCCGTGGCTGACGGTGTTCTCCTTACCGACCTATGCACCCGAGCTCAATCCCGTGGAGAGCGTGTAGTCGCACCTCAAACATGGCCTGGGCAATCTGGCCCCTGGCACGCTTGACGACCTCGCCGCGGTCATCCGCAGCCGTCTCAAGCAGATGCAGTACCGCCCCAAGCTTTTAGACGCCTTCCTGACACACACCGGCCTGATCACACACCCGAGATCGACATGACACCCTAACTTTCACACTCTGTAGGGGGTAGGTGATTCGATCTTAGACAGATGATCCGTTCCCAGGGGTGGAACCTGGGAACCTCACACCTGTGGTCTCATCACATAGGCAGGGACCCCTCTGCGTGACAGCGGCGGCGACGGCGACCTCCGCCGGCGATCTCGGGTGAGATTCGTGCGAGCAGTTGGGTCAGGCGACTGATTGCAGGGGTGACAGTCTTGCCGGTTAGGCGATCGAGCTGGCGGCAAAGTTCACGTCGCTGGGCGGCGAGGGCACGATGGACCGCGTTTCTAACGATCAAGGGTGACGTCAAGGCAAGTGTCCCTAGAACCGGGGAAAGCTCAGACCGTGACGATCGCCGACTTCGGACCTCGCCATAGGCGGCTGGGGCGATCGGCTGCCGCGGCCCTCCTTCGTCGGGCCTTGCCAGTGGTCAAGGTGGGATCCGTTACAACAAGGACGGTCACCAGTCCTACTCAAAGGCCACCATGGTCTCTGATCGTTGGATCTATTCCTGCGCTCACTGGTCTCAGCTTATGTTTCGACCTGAACGGGTATCTGAATCTTGTTGACGATCGGTGTGTAGATATCCGCCCCAACTTCAGTGAGCAAGGAGACAAGCAAGGCATATCTCACGGGCACATCCACGCGATCACGACGTTTGTTTTGCTTCCACCAACCGCCGACGGGATAGACCGCGATCACTCCGCAACGTGCGAGATCGATCGCATGGCCATTCCAAAGATCTGCGTGGAGGGAACCGGAGTTCCGGGCCCGCCCGAGGAACCACCGATCATCCGTTGTTGATGTGGCCCGGACTCCGCGCTCCTCATCTTCAGCCTCATTGCTAAGCCTTCTATAGAACTGGGCTAGGCTCTCCGTCGGACGAATAACGTCAAACCGGAGGCCATGTGAAGGATAGGCATACTTACCCTGCCATCCCCGGTTCGACGGATTAGGCTCAATAAAGTACGACAGCGTCACACGCATCCGCACTGGAGCATTTTCTAGATCTTGGAGTAGATCCGCAGGCCAGGGCAGAGTATGAACGCGCATGGCCCGCATGGATATACTGCCAGACGATCTCACAAACGGCTTAAACTCGTCTTCAACGATCATCGTCACATCGCCTGCCGCGCTTGCAAGCACACGCTGTTCGGTAGGTACGCCCCATCCATAGCGCTTCAACAAAGCATAACGCTTAGATTTGGGTGAACTCTCCTTAGGAGCCGGAAAGTTTGCCTTCATTGCCGACGTCCATTCCGCCGCATGCACAAGCAAACCGCGAACCGCCTCGGGGGTGAGGCTCGGGTACTTGCTAAGCGCAAGGGCACCTAGCCGCGCCGCCTGTGACGTCGCCGCACTTGTAGCATTTGCTGTGGTGAGGAGGCTGTACGGCCTCCCACTTGCTGTAAGAACCTCGACAACCTCGTGTTGATCAAAGTCACCGGACGGGGTTACGAGAAGATTGCCACCCTCCATCACGATGTCCGGCTTGATAGGGCGGCCCTTCGGCCACATAACCGATGTCCGGCTAAAAGGCGATAGCTCGCCAGACTGCGCGACTACTCCGTAACCCGTATATGCCACGTCAGCGGGCGGATGTACGCGCTCGGTATAGGCACCTACCGTAAGAGCGTTCCATGCCTGCGCGGGATCACTTATCTGCCGCGTATCGCTGACCGCGAGATGGTCGAGGCGCCAGTCACCTCTTGTGACGTTTCCTGCACTTACGAAGAATAACCGGGCCGCCTGAGGGTCTGGCTGTGCAAGAAGTCTGAGTCCTTTAGCGTCGGGAACGACATCTGTCCCAGCTGCTAGTGCATCTATCGCAGATGACCACGACGTCGGTCTCCCGTCGATACCCTTGACATCTCCGGACGTCACAGCCATGGAGTAAACGCGAGGGCGGGTCTGCCCGATTTCCACTCGGGATGTCGCATCCACCATCACTTTGCCATAGAGCTCCGGCTCGTTCTGGCTATCGTGATGTCCTCGTAGGATTTTCACTGATTCAAGCCGATGCGATAGCTTCACAGGCTGAGACCCAGTGAGCGGCTGTTCGAGATCGCCGTACAGGGCGAGGCCCGCCATCTCTGTGCCGTGTGTAGCAGCCGGCGCCGGTGCAGGCGTTGTCCCCTCAATGACGGTGTAGCCATTATCAAAGGATGCCTTCAGGAGGGGATGCTCAGCTTGGACGCCGCAGTCCAACACGCACACCGCCGGAGCTTCAAGCCCTGCCGGCTCCGTCCGGCTCTCTAGATCGCTGATCAGCTCATTTTGAAAATTTCGGTCCAGCCCAAAAAGCTCTTCTGCGAAATCGGGCTTGCGTAGCTCACCCGGGATGGCATTCGTGGTGAGTAGGGCCCCGAGCTCCTCCGCGCTGGCATGTACCAACGTTACGGTCCGATAAGGGAATACCAGGGCCGCTTCGGAAATCTGCCAGCGCAGCTGCTCAGCTATACGCTGAAGTTCCCTAACAGGATCCTGACCTTTCTTGAGCTGCACGAGCCAAACTTCCCACCACCGGCGTTCCGCCGGGTCTGGAAATGGCTCGCTCTCTTGCCACAACTCGTGAAGCATCGATAGACGGAGCTCGTCGATGTTGGCTACTAGAGCCGCATTCCTTGGATTTCCACTTGCGGTGAGTCCGGTGGCGAACTGCTCAAACAGTTCGAGAAATTTCCCCACTGCTTTGAACGGCAACCAGACGAGGGCACGCTCGGGCAGGTCCTCGCTCTTGGGCAGAACCGAGAGCAACTTGGCACCGTGAGCGTCGAGTCGCTCCAGCGCCAAATGATGAGTAGCGGACCAACAAGCAACCGTTAGGACAAAGCCATCACCCCTCACGTCTTCTGGCACAACAGCACGAGCCGAGCGGGCCGCTGCTTCCGCCACATTGAGGTCAGCCTTTAGCTTTGAGGCATGCCCTCGGCGGTCGCCGATCTGCCGAATGCCCCCACCAATCGGCACGCTACGTCCTCTGTATCCAACGTCAGCGCCACCTCCCGGAACGAGCAAATGCGGAAGGTAACGGGACGAAGGGGGAATAGGCTCACCCATTGCGGGTGGCACGACGAGCGTCGAGGGCTGCCCTCAATGCAGCGGACGAGAGTTGATTACCTCCGGCAAGGATCGCATCCTTCGCGGCGGCCTCAGCAGCACGTACGAGTTCAGCGTGGCTGAGTCCGCCAACCTGGTTAGCGAGACCGTCCCAGTCCACTTCATTGATGTTCATCGACCCGAGCCTCCGACGCAGTACCTCGATGGCTTGCTCCGCACTTGGTACATCATAAGTAATGACCGCGTCAAATCTTCGGAAGAGCGCGTTGTCTAGGATTCCAGCATGATTAGTGGCAGCTACCACCAGACTCTCTGGCCTAGCTTCGTCTAGGAAGAGTAGGAAGCTGTTGAGAATGCGTCGAGCTTCGCCGACATCGCCCTCGACTCGGCGTTCAGCGCCGATCGCATCGAACTCATCGAAAAGGTAGACGGCCCGACTCTTGGCCGCGGCGTCGAACACCAAACGAAGCTTGGCTGCTGTCTGCCCCATGAACCGACTTATCAGCCCATCCAAGCGGACAGTAAACAACGGAAGGCTCAGCTCTTGGGCGAGCATCGCCGCGCTCATGCTCTTACCGGTTCCGGGTGGTCCAACCAGCAGCAGCCTGTAGATCGGCGCGAACCCGTGGTTCTCAAGACGTTCCCGCTGACGCTGCTCATGCAGCACACGTCGGAGTTGTTCCCGGACGTGTCTCGCTAGCGTCATGTCAGCGAGACGGATATCTGGGAAGCTCGCAGCCACAAGATCAGCCAATTCGCCGCGAGGTTGTACGACAGGTGTGGGCTCGTATCTGCGAATCGGCTGCGCACGGGCCTCGTCTACAAGATCTCGCAGCTCAGCAGCCAGTCGATTGTGTCCTTGGCGAGCGGACTTTGCAGCCAACTGTAGCGCAACACTATAGAAGGCGTCTTCGTCGCCCTCGGCGTGGGCTCGAACGAGAGCCTTGACATGGTCCGCCGACGCAGTCATGACCTTCCTTCGCGGCTCCGGCACCGGACTGCAATCTCGTGATCCACGAGCACGACCAGCACCCTATCCATGCCCAGCGTGCCAGCTCACGATACTGCTACATCGCGAACGATTCCCAACGATTGCAGCGGACCTCGAGGCCCCCTTAACCTTGTCATTTTAGATTAAATCACACTCGAACAGTCCAACATAGATCACAGTTGCCCAGTGATCTACCGCTTCTGTCGTCCTTCGGCCTTGACAGCCAGATCGAGCACGATCTTCAACGCCGTCCCCCGCTGCACTACCCACTTGCGAACGGTAAGATCGACAACGGTCACGTCTCGTGTACCCGGCTGCGATTGGCACCCCACGCGGAGTAGGGGGCCGACACAGCCATGGCTAGAGTGCTCGCCTCGATGCCGGCGCCCGGGCATCCAGGCCTCCCACGTACCCGACGGTCACATCAGGACATCGGAGATTCGGCGCTTGGCCGCTCCGTCTTGGCCGACGATGCACTTGGCGTGGACGCGACGCGCAACAGCACGTCCACGCCGTGGCCTGCCCACTCGGCGATCTGGGGAGCTGGAAGCCCGCGTTAGGCCAGGTCGAGACGCAGGCGTGCCGAAGGTCGGCCTGGCGGTCAACGGCGAGGCCAACTTCTTTGCTGACAGGGCCGTCCGCCGAGCAGCCCGCCAGGCGTGCCGGTAAGTGATGAATGGAAGCTCTACGCCCTGCACTCTGTAGAAGGCGCGGCCTCCTGGGCCTTCCCAAACTCCGTGAGGTGTGCCCGCAGGATGCGGACCAGCGGAGGAGGAACCGGCACAGTGCGGCTGTGCCCCTCGGCACGGTGCTAAAGCGCGCGCTCCTCCTTGGCGGTACCGGTGTCGGTCCATTCCCCGTCCGGAGTAGGGTGCGACCTTGAGCAGGTGGAAGTCTCCCCAGGCATGCGGGCGGTTCCTCCATCTCGCCGGACTCCGGATTCTTGACGAGCGGTGGAAGGGCGATGTTGTCGCGGCGCAGATTGATGGCCTCCTCGAGGCGTAGGGTGGCGTAGTGCATCAGCGCGAAGAACGCGACGAGGCGTTCACCGCTCGGCCGCTGCGCCTTTACGGCGGCGAGCAGCGCCTGGCCTGGGCATGGTTGACCACCCTTCGCCAGTCCACTTCGTAGGCGCTTGCCGGCGGCTTCCACTTCAGCGTCTTGAGCGGGTTGGCGGGTGGCAGCTTGAGCTCAACTGCGTAGTCCAGGGCGTTATACGGCAGCATCCGGTGTTTGCGCACCGTGTTGGGTGCGACGCGCCGACCGTCCAGCAGTGACGTGGCCGCATCCAGCAGTTCGAGGGCGAGCCCGGGATCGTAGGTGAGCGCCGAGACAGGCTTGGTGTTGTTCGCGATCCACCGCGCCGTGGCGGCCTCCTCGGGTGCCTCCTCGCGTTGCTTCGTGTTGCAGGCCCAGCGGTGCATCGCGGTGCGAGGTTCGCGGTCATCGAGCTTGCCACGCGTCATGCTGTACATGGCTGGTGTGGCGGCAGTGAGGTGCCCACTGCCCATCACTCAGGTCTGAGCCGCGTCACCGCGAAGGAGGCCACGAGGTGTCCGGTTTCGGCTCTTCTTCATCGTTGAACCCACGCCGGAGACCTCACTGCGTTGCAACCAGCGACACGCTGATAACCGACCTCGAGACAGGCCCTAGACCATTGAGTGAGGCTGTAAGGGACGCCGAGATTGCGGCAGCCAACGCGTTCATCCCTGTTCCCGTCCTCCAAGACCTGGGCAGGAGGGTACTGCCGCTGGCAGTCAAGGAGAACTGCGATGATGAGCTCGTGTCGTTATCCCCCACCCGTCGACGAGGCGGGGTGATCTACGCTAAGTTCAGAGTATGGGCGACATGGCAAGGCGCATCTCAGCGATAGATCTCTTCTGCGGAGTGGGCGGGCTGTCGCATGGACTGATGCAGGCCGGGCTGAACGTAGTCGCCGGTTTTGATATAGATCCTCGATGCAAATACCCATTCGAGAAAAATATTGAAGCTCCGTTCATTGAGCAAGATGTCCGAACGGTCTCTAAAGAGCAGCTTGAACTCCTGTGGGAGCCAGGTTCAATACGCCTCTTGGCGGGATGCGCGCCGTGCCAGCCCTTCTCGCCATACAGGCGAGGCATAGATACGTCTTCAGAGCCGCAGTGGTCGCTCCTTGGTGAATTTTCACGACTCGTCAAAGAGTCTCGCCCTGAGCTTGTAACCATGGAAAATGTCCCTCGAATCGCGAGCTCCAAGATCTTCAGGGAGTTTTCCGACTCACTCGAAGAAATTGGTTACGAAGTTTCCTTTAAGAGCTGCTACGGCCCGGAATATGGCCTTCCGCAAGAGCGCCGTCGACTTGTTCTCATTGCGTCGCGTATCGGACACATCAGGGTCCCTGGAGGTAGTCGCAAGCCCGAAGAGTTCACGACGGTGAGAGATGCAATTTCCGGCCTCCCGGCAGTTCATCAAGGGACAACGCATGACCTTGATAGCATGCATAAGGCAAGAGCCTTAAGCCCCCTGAACCTGAAGCGAATCAAAGCATCCAGGCCGGGGGGGACATGGCATGACTGGCCAACAGAGCTGCTATCTCCTTGCCACACCAGACCTTCTGGCGCGACGTTCAAGAACGTCTACGCCCGCATGGAATGGGACAAGCCGTCTCCGACTATCACGACCATGTCGTACAATTTCGGTACTGGAAGGTTCGGCCATCCGGAGCAAGATCGTGCGATTACCCTGCGGGAAGCGGCGATACTTCAAGGGTTTCCAGAAAATTACCAGTTCGTCCAGCCAGGAGAACCTGTGGAGTTCAACCCTATAGGTCGGATGATCGGAAATGCTGTTCCTCCAGCGATCGCACAAGCAGTGGGGAGCGCCCTCCTCGCGGCAGTCAATCAGCAGGCCTGCTAGGGGATTGGCGGATACCGGCCGCAAGCGGTGGCTCTTCCAGGTTTGGATGATCGTCGAAATGGTGGTCATCGAGCCGCAGGAAATCAACCTCTCCAGCAATTCTGCTGCCGACCTGTCTAGGCTGGAGAAAATTGCCTGGGGCACTGACGCAAACAAAGTTTTCGATTGAACGGCTGCAGCTCACCAGCAACATTGTTCCGACGGTTCATGGCCAGAGGAGCCCGTTGTTGGCCCAGCGCATGAGGCCGACAGAGCTGTCTCTAAGTCAACTGCGAGACCAACGTCAAGCAAGACGTCATGCTTCTGGGTCGCCCTGGGCGATACCGAGGGCGAGCCACCGCAGCCAGCGCAAGGTTCACGAATAGCGGGGGAACGACGCCCTCATCAAATTTCGGTCTCTGCTTGGCCCGCAAGGGGCATAGCTCATCCATGCGTGGTCCCCTATCGGTCTTTGCCTATCAGGACTGACGGAACGAGCGGTCACCGCACTCGATCAAGGATGAGTGCATGCGTAGACCGATATCTGAATGTAACCTGACGTGCTGATCGCAGCGGTTCTACGCCTCACCTGCCGACATCACGGACATTCTGAATAAGCTCATCAACGACCGTCAATGCGCGCTGTTGTCACCCAGAGGTCATCAAAGCCCACGTCGCTCACGTTTAAGCGCGATCGCAGTCAACATTGAGTGCCGCATCACCAAGCATGAGGATCAATGATCCTCGCGGTCTCCGGCACAGTCACGTAGCGTGAGCCAGGCGAACTTCAGCGATCGGCCGGGGAATTTGATCTACCGACAGCGGCTCCGACCGCTAGAATTTCACAACGCTCTCGGCTCGGTCGACAAAGGACAAAAGCATGCCGCTAGAGGTCAACAAACACGTTCAACGGATACGTCGTTACCAGCCGTTCGACGCCGACACCTCCGAGATGATCTACGAGCTGCAGGCGGACTGGACGCAGTCTTTGTTCCCCGTCGTAACGCTGACCTACTTGCTCGATGCCATCGAACGACCGACCATGAAGACCATCGTCCTGACCGGGGACGCCGGGCATGGCAAGACAAGTTTGTGCGCCAGCCTCCTGGCCGAGCTGCGGGTCGATGCCGAGACAGTCACACCAGAGATCCGGAAGACGGTTTTCCGCGAGTTGTCCGACGCCGGCGATGCCAGCCGCCCCATAGGTCAGACCCGTAGCGGACGTCCGCTTTACATCCTCAAGGATCTCAGCGAGCTCAGCGTGCCGGCGGGCGCTCGCAAACTCGTGGAGTTGCTCGACCCTGCGGATGGGGGTGTCGCGATCATCTGCGCGAACGAGGGCCAGCTACGCAAGTGCGCCGCTGAAGACGATAACCTCGACAAAGGCGGCACGGGGCGCGCCAAGATCCTGGTGACGACCCTCACGAAGGGCATCCTCTGCGGGCAGGTGAGCGACCCCGATGGCACAGTCACCGTCATCAACCTCAACTACCAGTCCGTAGCGGCCGACAGCTCCAACGGCGGGCTCATCCTGTGGGTCCTGAAGCAGTGGACGACAACTCAATGGTCACGATGGAAGTCCTGCGAGACCTGCGATGCACGGGTAGTCTGCCCCATCCTGGCCAACCGCATCGAGCTCAGCGATCCCACCCGTGGGCCTCAGCGCCGGGCCGCGGTCCGGGACCTGTTCGCCGCAGCCGAGCGCACCGGGGCCGTGGTTACGACCCGTCAGGCGCTATCGGTGATCAGCTACATGCTCACGGGTGGCCTTTCCTGCGAGAACGTTCACGCCAGGTACCAGCGGTCACATTCGAACAGGTTATGGCAAGCTCCCCACTTGTACCATCAAGCGCTTTTTGGTGACCGGCTGACCCAGCAACAGCGTCATCTGGTGCCTGCCTTCTTCGCATTACGAAAACTGGACCCTGGCAAGGTTTCCCGCCGCCAGGTCGACGACCGGTTGGACCCGGACACGGCCGGCGACTTCCCTCCCGCGGACGCTGGTAGCTACCTGCAGAAGGTCCGTACGAGTCGGGACGCCCAAAAACAGGCCGAACAGTTGCGAAGCGTGTACACGTTCCTGCGGCGAGCTGACTTCTTCAACAGCGACGACGATAGGGATCGGTTCGCCCGTATGGGCCTGCTGGCCGGCGACGACTTTGTCATTGTCCAGGACAAGAACCGGGACCCGGCAGACACCAGGGTACGAGACCGCTTTCTCAAGGGACTGGAGGCCGTCCAGGGCATCCACCGGGCGGGGAGCAACCCCGACTTCCTGATACTAGATCCAGCCTTTTTCACCCACCGCGGCCGTGCGGCCGTGATCTCTCGGCGAGTGCCCAGCAAGGGTGTCGAGGTTGTTGACCAGGTCACCCTGTGGCAAGTGAGAAGCCAGACGGGCGTCGCCCCTGAGATGCAGAACGCCGTCGAGTGGCTCAACCGGGCCATCTACATCCGTATCCCGGCCGTCGTGGCTGGACAAGACGCGGTCTCGGTGGAAGCGGACCTGTTGCGCTTTGAATTGCTCACGCGGTGGGCCGCTGGCCTGCGCAGCGAGGTACAGCATGAGGCAGAGATCCGCGGTCTGAGTGGATCCCTGGCAGAGCTGGCCGACTCGTCGAACAAGGACGACGAGATCCAGGTATTGGCGGGCAACACCATGAGAAAGCTCATGATCGACGTCGGCGATAAGATCAGGTCGGTGCGTGCCTGATGGCTGATCGTTCCAAGGCTGAGGTCGTCCTTCGGCTCTTCGGGGTAAATCTCGAACGGCAGGGCCGCGGCTTCTACGTCCCGCTCGAGATGCTCGCGATCGCCCGTGGCGTCTACCTGGCGCATCAGGAAAACCCGGAGAAGTTTGCAGGGCTCCTGGACGGCGGAGCCGATATGGTTTACAGAAGGACCTCGCACGACCTGGCCCGGCGGATCGCGACCAGGGCCTACATTGTCGAGGGCGACGAGGAACTGAGCAAGGCCGTCGAGCTGGATTCCCCCGAGACGATGGCAACGCTCCACGCCCTGTTCTCCTCCCTGTTGGTCGAAATCCCCGGGCGTCGTAGCCAACCCGGTTGGTTCGGCGTGCACATCTATCCGTTCGTCGGTGAGCTCATCCACTACGACGCAGTCGAACGACGAATCAAGCAATCCGATGCCTCCGCCAAGAACAGCGATAAGAAGCGCAAGCAAGCCAGCAAGGTTGCGCCTGGCATCAATGCTCCGAGTATCGAGCGTTACCTCTTCCGCGATGGCGGGGAATGGGCTTACAAAGTCCTACGCAGCGACCCTGATCCCGACCGCAAGGAAGCGACTCGAAAGGGTATGGCCGACCTCGTGCAGGACAGTGGCACCCCGTTGGGCAACCTTGCCAAAGCCCTCAGCGCGCATGACTTCGATTACGACGAAGCACCCGTGGAGGGCATGGACAAGGGAATCACGCTGCACGAGGATCTCAGCCCGTGGCCCGATCTGCTCCGGGGAGGAACTCGCAACATCGTCACTCGGATCGCAACGGTCCCCAGAGCCAAGCGCACCGAGAGCCTCATGCACTGGGTCCCCTACTGCTTGGCGCGCCACCAGCTGCATCTCGCACGCATGAAGCTCGGCGCCACCGGTCAGGTGTCGATCCTGTTGGACTTCGGCAACGAGGCGACTCCGCTGCGTACAGAGTCGCAGAAGAACCTAACCCGCTTCCGTAACGACATCGTCAACGCGATCAACGTTCAGGCTCGAGAAATGATCGACGAAGCCGAGGGCGACGAGGGCAGGAGGCGCCGCTACGAGAGATTCACCAAGGAGGCGGGCAACGCGGTCGCCTCGCCCCGAGCATTCTTCAGCGAGACCCTAGCTGCTGTGGGGGCCCTGAACGCGACGGCTGGCCGCCGACACTTCACCATGAAGCCCCCGATGCTCGAGAGTCTGGTATCCGCCACCATCCCGCAAGGAACGGAGATGGAGTTCGACCAGTTCTGTAAACTGCTGTACGAGAAGTACGGGCTCGTAGTAGAGAACAAGGTCGCGGCTGCGAGCCCGTTGGCCTACGAGGTCGACTCATCGTTCCTTGAACACAACGGCAAGGCGTTCAGGGAAAAGCTGGCCGCTATCGGTTTGCTCACTCAGTATTCAGATGCCACCAGCATGGTCCGAGGGGAGCCCCGGTGACCGACAGTAGTATCCGAGCGCTCGGTCGGTTCGTCGCCGACGAAGCGCTCCGCAAGGTCACCGACATCAGTGGAGCCCGTGCCGTCCTGCGAGTCAGCGGATTCGATCGGCCGACCGTGGCCGAAGCGCTCCGTCGCACCGCCCAGAGGCTGTCGGAGTCGCCGGGCCGTCAGGTTGTCGTCAAGGTCGGCACCTCGGAGCCAATCAAAGGCGTACCGGTTGACTACCTGCTGGACCCGCAGGACCAGCTGACCAAGTGGCGAAATTCTGGACAGGGTGCGGCGGTGCTGCTCTTCGAGTGGGGAGAATCTCCGGACGCACAGGGGCTGGCGGCCATGAACGCCCTTGACGATGCTGCAATCCTGGGGGACCACCACGACACCTCTGGCGAGCACGGGTTCGAAAGGTTCATGGCAGAAGCGTGGCGGGAAGCCGGTGGCATCGGTACCGTTCCGGCCCTCATGGCCACCCTATTGCCGGAGATCTGGCGTGCTGTCACCGATGAGGAGCCCCGGTCCTTGCACCGCTGGGCGACCTTCCTGGTCGAAACCGCGCAGAGAGTCGCAGCAACTCACGTCCACACCCCTGAAGCGGTCTACCCCGAGATCTCTGCAGCCCTACCCGCTCTTGACCTCTTTCCGGACCGAGGGCTCTCCATCAAGCCCGCCGCGCTGCCCGCCCGAATCAAGAAGAACGTCTGGGTCAGTGCCTTCAAACAGCCCACCGGCAAGGAGATCACCGAAGACGACCTGATAGACCGCATTGCCACCACCGAGTTCAGCAACGAGTCCTTGGAGTACATCGGTACCGACTCCGAGACTGCCAAAATGCGCATGCGCAGCCTCGTACTCAACCTCAACCGCAGTGGCTCTAGCCCACAGGATCCTCGTCAGCTTCGCCGCGAGCAGGACCTGACCCTCTGGCTCGAAGTCTTCGAGCAGAAGTCCAAGAAGATCGGCCTAGGCCAGCAGATCCGTCAGGAGATCGAGCGAACCGCCGCAGAGCGGATCAACGAGTACGACGCCATGATGATCGAAGACGCGCTCGACCGCGGAGACCAGGAATCCGCACAGCGCTTCCTTGACGAGGCTCCCGTCGGAGGAACCGAACCGCTAGCCGACCTGCTGTCCAAGCGATGTCGCCGCAAAGTCGAAAAGCTCGCCTTTCCGGACTCTCAATTCGTCCATGACCCACTGCGTGCCCTGCTGCGGGAGCTGACCTATTTTTCCGACGAAGAGGAAGGCTCTGTCGTCGTCGGGCTTGAAGGCAACCAGGAAACCGGACAGTGGAGCCGCTGGCTGTTCGCCTTTCTGTACGCACGCACCCTGCGAGATGTCCAGGACTCCACCGGACTTCGCCTGACTCTCGAGGTCAGGGAGTGCCTGCTGGACCTGAACATGCCGTGCCTGCCGAAGGAAGACGAGCCGTTCGACCCGAACATCGAGTGGGCCCCGCTGCGCATCCTGGTCGAGATGGACGGTGCCGCCCAGCGGCGCTTCCGCTGGGACCCCCTGGGCATCCCTGGCCAGATCGCTCTGGCGGCCCTCATCCGCGGCTGGAGACCTCCCCCCGGCCATGCCAGCAATCTGACCTTCGACACCTTCCTTCAGAAGTTCAACGAGCCCAGGCACTGGCAGGTTGACGAGCCCGTGCCCGACCCCACATCACATTTCGCCGGCCAGATGGAGCGCCTCAAACAGAAGCACTTCAAGCGGTTCTCGGACGGGCTCGACGCCGAGAACATCAACGAGTACGTACGTGAATGGGAAGGCATACTTCGCGCAGCTCGCACCGCCCTGGTCCCCAACAACGCCCCCAACGCAGATCTCGAGGCCGTCGTCCTGACCGATGTCGTCGGGCTGGCCGACCACCGCATGATGATGCTGGCCACCCACCCGCTGAAGCTGCGCTGGCTGGCAAAGAACTACGCGGAGGCCGCCGACAGCATCAAGACGGCCCTGAACAAGGAGGGAGGGCTGAGCCTCAACCAGGAGAACGAGGACCTCTTCTTCGACGCCATCGATCGTATATCCCCACATGGGACACCTGCGATCCTCGTCGGGCCCGGCGGCACGGTTGCCATTCCGATGCGGGAATCGGCCGGACACGAGGAGTACGCGCCTGTCCGCCACGGCGGCAATGAGTCCAAGGACTGGCTCTCCAGCGTTGACGAGACCGCGATCGATGAGATGGTTCGCGTCATCACCGACTACCTGACGACCTACCCCCACAAGCTCGACGGCCTACGCTTACTGCTCCTGGATCGCAACGGCGACCCCGTACTGCCCATGCGCGTGGCAAAGCAAATGCGGGCCAAGAACCCCCGTCTGAAGGTCGATCTTGTCGTGCTGGCTCCCCAAGCAACCCATCACGAGATCATCCAGGGTTTCGACCCGCAGTTCTCCAGCGCGGAGATGTCCGAGGACAGCTTCCTGCCCGACGTCCAACTCATCCTGCAAGCATGGGAGCCCGAACAAGAAGCAGACCTGTCAGGGCTGGAAGACACCATTGACCTCGCCCTGGCCCCGGCGCTCTTCGGCACCCAGACCAGTATCAAGGAGAGCACCAAGAAGGAATCCTTGTCGGGCTCCTTCAACTCCTGGAAGCACCCGGCCTCCCATAATCTGGCGCAAACCAGCGAGAACGTCGTAAGAGCGCTGTTGCCCGAGACCGCCGACGAGACACTTGAGTCCTGGTCAACCCTGTGCGTGCGCTACGACCGCCGTTCTCCGGTCTCCAGAGAGAGCGTCGACGGCATCGACTACTTCGAGATGCAGGTGCAGTTCGACCAGCACCAAGGCTTGTTCACCGCCCTACACCGCGTGGCCCACTGGGTCGTCACCCTCGACAGTTTCATCGGACGCGAGCAGATTGATGCCCTGCGTAACCGTCCTGACGTCATCCTCGTCAAGCCCAGTGTCGGCAAGAACGAGTCCTACACCCTTATTGTCAGCTCGCAGACCGGCCAGCAGTTTGTGGTCCAACGACTGCGGCGCCGGTTGGAGCAGATCGGGGTCGTTACTCCGCGGGACTCCGAAGGCACCGCTAAGCGGATCTACGAGGTAGGCCGCAATGTGGCCCCTGGCGCCGTGCTGCGCTCCCTCGGCATCGGCACCACGGTCAACGAAGTCGTCGGCCTGGTCGCCACCCGGTTCGTTATTGACCAGCAGTTCCCCGTCCCTCCGCAGGGCACGAGCCTGGTCACCTGGATCAGCTTCGACGAGCACCACCGCTGGTTCGGCCGGGGACTCAAGACTCGTGCCGATCTGGGCCGCTTCCTGCTGACCGTCCAGGATGACGGCATGGTTCGCCTGGATATCCTGGTCGCCGAGTCCAAGTTCCGCCAGACCTTCGACGTCGGCTCGGCCGAGGAACAACTCAACCGCACCACCGACCTATGCGAGGACGCCTTTCGCTCGGACGGCGAGGTTCGCCACGACCGTCCCTTCTGGCTGGACGAGCTTGCCGCCGCGATCGCTCAGACCAGTGGAAACGTCCTAAAGGCTGCAGACCTTCCAGCTCGTACCGTGATCGGCGACGACGACCACCGTCAGATCGAGGCGAAGGTCCTTGACGCCCTACGCTCCGAGGATGTCCAGCTCGGTCAGGTTACTGGCGTTGCCGTGGCTATCTCAGCCGAGGACGACCAGCCAGCTCCGATGGTCGGAAGCCTCGGCAAGCACACCCTGGTGAGGCTGAACAAGCACGAGCTGCTGAACCTCATCGGCGCTCTGCGGGCAAATCAGGACCCCGCCAATGCAGACCCCCTTGTTGACCTCGGCGGGACCGTGAAGGTCTCTGACCCCGCCGCCCAGACCACCTCGACAGAGATTTCCACCAGAATGCCTACCTCGGAAGAACCGACGGCACCTGCCGAGGTTGTCGGAACGACTGCTCCAACAAACGCGCCGGGAGTGGTAGTTGCGCGCCACTCTGCCGCAGAGGTGGATCCTTTCCCTCGGAAGGCTCGCCACAGTGGGCTCTCCGAGGAGGAGCTGAGGCTTCGATACAACAAGGTCCTTGACGTCTTCGTCCGCCACAAGGTCGAGGTCACCTCCCCGGAGGTCGACAAGTGGCAGGAGGGGCCCGGCTTCTACATCTTCCGCTTCATCCCCCATCCTGGGGTCACCGTTGACAAACTGACCAACCGGCGAGACGAGATCTTCCTGGCTCTGGCGCTACCCTCCGGGTTCAGCATCCGCACCCGCAGCGACCGCGGCTCCGTACTATTTGAAATCCCCAAGATCGATGGCGAAATGTACGGGGTTGACGCCAAGGTGCTGTGGCAGCAGTGCCCAGTTGATCCCGAGAGCCTCATAACCCCGCTGGGCGCCGACATCGAGGGCAACCCGGTCACCATTGACCTCTCCTCCGCAGACTCACCGCACTTGCTGGTGGCCGGCACGACCGGATCAGGAAAGTCCGTTGCCCTGGACACGATCCTCAAGGGCTTGATCCGGTACGACAAGAGTGCCCTGCGACTCCGTCTCGTTGATCCTAAGGGCACCGAGCTTGTCGACTTCGAGGACGACCCTCACCTTGATGGCGTGATCGGTATGGACGCCGCCGATGCGATCGAAATTCTTAAGGCAACCGTCGAAGAGATGACCGAGCGCTATAAGGACATGAAGGCGATCCGCGCACGCAAACTCGTCGAGTACAACGCCAAGGTCAACAAAGCAGACCGAAAGCCATGGATAGTCGTCGTCCTGGACGAGTACGCCGACCTCACCAGCGATCCTGAAGAGAAAAAGCAGATCGAAGCGCTGCTCAAGCGCCTAACGCAGAAGGCCCGCGCTGCGGGCATCCACGTCATCGCAGCGACGCAGCGACCGAGCGCGGACGTCATCTCGACGACCATCCGCTCCAATTTCCCCGCCCAACTCGCCCTGCGGGTCAAGACTGCGACCGACAGTCGCATCATTCTGGACGAGACCGGAGCCGAAGCTCTGGCCGGACATGGCGACGCCTTTCTGCACACGGCTAAGGGCACCACACGACTGCAGGTGGCCTACGACGGGAGCTAAACAAGCCTCGCCAATCACCCCAGCCGCGCAGCGGCTGAAGCCGTGACGATCGCGTACTTCGGTGCCCGCCGGTTGTGGTCGGGCGATCGACGCCAAGCCCCTCCTTCGTCGGGACTCGGCACCGGGTGACCATAGTTGAGGCAGATCGAAAGCTGACGACAACGGTGACGACACGCCAGCCACCGCGGGCGTGCAGCGGGAGGTTGGTACCACCGCTGGCCTCGGCTCGGATTATCGGTACCAGGGCAGTCGGTCCGTCTTAAAGCGGAGGTCATGCTGCCGCGCCGCTTCCGGTGCTGGCGCCTTGGCGGCCCTGCGCTCCGGGCCGACTGCGCTTGACAACCCGGTACCGCCCGGCAGGCGTTGCTGTACAGCAGCAGCACCTCACGCGATCTCATGCTTCTTGCCCGCCGCCCACCGCCCAAGCTGGGCGCCGAGGCGCTGACCGCGCTTCTGCCGTTCGCTACGGATCAGAGGTTGGGAAGGGGAGCAATCGTACGCTCGGTGATGCTATTTGGGGAGGGTATAACGGTATCGGGTTGGTAGGAGGGCTTGGTCCGCTGGCTGCCAGTCTGTCCAGCGGCGAAGTCGGCCTTCCGTATGTGTGAATGCTGCCATCGGCGGGTCTGTACGGTCACTGGTGTAACTCCTGATCAAGGAGAAGACACCTGATGAGTAGTGTGATCCAGGCATCGACGGAGATCGACCTGGAGGACGCCGAAGTGGCGCGCAAGCAGCCCAAGGCCAGCAAGGCCAAGGACTCGGATCGGGAGCTGGTGGCCCGGCTGGTCGCCCAGGCCCGCGCCGAGGGCGTGGAACTGGTGGGCGAGAACGGGCTGCTCGGCAGGCTGACCAAGCTGGTGCTGGAGTCCGCTCTGGAAGGTGAGATCACCGACCATCTCGGCTACGACAAGCACGAACGTGGTGGTAGCGAGACAGGCAACAGCCGCAACGGCGCCCGGTCCAAGACCGTCATCACCGATGTCGGGCCGGTGGAGATCAGCGTGCCGCGCGATCGGGACGGCAGCTTCGAGCCGAAGATTGTGCGCAAGCGGCAGCGGCGGCTGTCCGGTGTGGATGAGATGGTCATCTCGCTGGCCGCCAAGGGGCTCACGACCGGCGAGATCTCCGCGCATCTGGCGGAGGTGTACGGCGCCGAGGTGTCCAGGCAGACCATCTCCACCATCACCGACAAGGTGCTGGAGGGCATGGCCGAATGGCGGAATCGGCCGCTCGACCCCGTCTACCCGGTCCTGTTCATCGATGCCATCCACGTGAAGCTGCGCGAGGGCCAGGTCGCCAACCGGCCGATCTACGTGGCGATGGCGGTCACCATGGACGGCGAGCGGGACATCCTCGGGCTGTGGGCCGGCGACGGTGGCGAGGGCGCCAAGTTCTGGCTGCACGTGCTGACCGAGATCAAGAATCGCGGCGTCGGTGATGCGTTGATGGTGTCTGCGACGGCCTCAAGGGGCTGCCGCAGGCCATCGAGAGCGTCTGGCCCCAAGCGGTCGTTCAAACGTGTGTCGTGCATCGGAGTTGTAAGGAAACAACACGGTGCCTCGTGGTTTCCGGTTCGATGGGGCGGTATGGCCATCCCGGACGAGGTCCGCGATCAGCTCGCGTTGCGGTTCGCGGTGTTGTTGCCGCATCTGAACGAGCGTCAGCGGCGGTTGGCGTTGGCGACCGAGGCCCGGCTGCTGGGGCATGGGGGTGTTCGGCTGGTCGCGCGGGTGACAGGGGTCAGCGAGAGCACCGTTCGCAAGGGCGTGTTCGAACTCGAGGCCGGGGTTGAGCCGCTGCCTGATGGACGGGTCCGGCGCTCGGGTGGGGGCCGGTTGCGGGCCGAGGTGGTTGATCGGCTTCTGCTACCGGCGTTGATGGGGCTGGTCGAGCCGGACGAGCGAGGTGACCCGGAGTCCCCGTTGCGGTGGACGACGAAGTCGCTGCGGCACCTGGCCGACGAACTCACGCGTCAGGGGCATCGGGTGACCGCGCCGACGGTGGGTCGGCTGTTGAAGGAGAACGGGTTCAGCCTGCAGGGCACCGCCAAGGTCTTGGAGGGCGATCAGCATCCTGACCGGGATGCGCAGTTCCGTTATCAACGCACAGGTCAAGGACCATCAGGCGGCGGGCGAGCCGGTGGTCAGTGTGGATGCGAAGAAGAAGGAGCAGGTGGGGTTGCTGCCGATGGCCAGGCGGGAATGGCGGTCTCGCGGTGACCCGGTGCAGGTCGAGGACCACAGCTTCTGGGCCGGCCCGAACGTCGAGACAGTCGTCCCCTATGGGATCTACGACATGACCGCCAACACCGGGTGGGTGAACGTCGGGGTCGACCACGACACCGCGGCCTTCGCGGTCGCCTCGATCCGCCGCTAGTGGCAGGCGCGCGGTCACCTGGACTACCCGGATGCGTCCCGGCTGCTGATCACCGCGGACGCGGGCGGGTCGAACAGCTACCGCTACCGGCTCTGGCAGGCCGAGCTGGCCGCGTTCGCCGCCGAGGCCGGCTTGACGGTCACGGTCTGCCACTTCCCGCCGAGCACCTCGAAATGGAACAAGATCGAGCACCGGTTGTTCTCCCACATCACCATGAACTGGCGCGGACGGCCGTTGACCAGCCACCAGGTCGTCCTCAACACGATCGCGGCCACCACGACCTCGACCAGGCTGAAGGTCGAAGCCGCCCTGGATCCCGGCTCCTATCCGACCGGGATCGGGATCAGCCGCGACCAGCTCCACGCCCTGCCGATCACCGCGCATACCAAACACGGCGCCTGGAACTACAGCATCGCCCCAGCCAGCGGCACGACCGCCCCGCCGCGCGCCGACCAGCGGGCCGCAGCTCGGACGCAGACCCTCGTCATGCTCGCCAACCTCCGCCTGACCGGTATGAGCAGTGACGAACTCAGCGCACTACAGGCCCGGCTTGCTCCGGCCCAGGAGGCTCAGGCTGAGCAGCGCCGGTTCGTGCTGCGCGGCGGCCGACGGGTCGCCACCACCGGCCGCAGCCGCGCCCTGCTCTCCGGCTCCGACGAGGTCTTGATCACCGTCATCTACCTGCGGCAGGTCTGCCCGCAAAAAGGCTGTGTGACCTGCTCGGGATCAACCCGGTCACCGTCGGCCAGGCGATCAAAGCCACCCGGCAGCTCCTGGACGAGAAGAAGATCAGCATCACCCCGACCGTCGTCCGCTACTTCACCCGAGCCGACGACCTACGCGCCTGGGCCACCAGCACCGACCCCGCCGCGCACACTCCGGCGCACCCGACCCTCCTCGCACTGACCGCCCCGCACTTGACCGGCATGAACCGCGACCAGTTAGACAGCCTGCTCGAGAAGTTGATCGTGCCCTACGCCGCCGCGATCGAACAGCGCCGCCACCGCCAACGCGGAGGCAACCGCCGCCCCGGCACCCGCAGCGGCGTCTTCCGCCAGAAGATCACCGACGGTGATCGGATCCTCGCCACGATCCTCTACCAACGCCGCGTCTGCACCCTCAACGTTCTCGCCGAACTCTTCGACATCAGCAAAGGCACCCTCTGGAACGCGATCAACGACGTCTTTCCCGTCCTCGACACCCATCACGCCCCGATCACCCCCGCAGACCACCGCTACGCCACGGCCGCCGACCTTCTCACCTCGATCCAGGCGCCACAAGAACACCCCGACCCCGGGAAACCAGCATGTTGATTCTTGGCAGCCACATCTGCTGCGGGCGAGCTTCCGGTATGCCGCCCGCCAGCACTGGGACGCCATCGCCAAGGCCCTCAAGCCGGTCTACACCGCGCCCACCGAGGCGGCCGCGCTCGAGCGCTTCCTGGAGTTTGCGGAGGTCTGGGGCGGTAAGTATCCCGCGATCGTGAAGTTGTGGGAGGACGCCTGGGCCGAGTTCGTGCCCTTCCTCAACTTCGACACCGAGATCCGCCGGGTGATCTGCTCGACCAACGCCATCGAGTCGGTCAACGCCCGCATCTGGCGGGCGGTCAAGGCCCGCGGCCACTTCCCGAACTGTGAGTATGGGGATGTGCCGCTTCGGCTCGCTGCCTGACCCGTTCCCTAACTGGCCCTGCGGGTGTCTTGTGTTCGATCTGTCGGCTGCGAGTTCGAAGCGGTGCTTGCTGTCGCCGGAGCGGAGCGAGCGTGTCCCGATAGTGGCCTTGCTGCGAACAAGAGCACCGTCACAGTTCTGACCGCTGCTCCGCGTCCGGCGTCGGCCATCACCCCTGATGCGATCAAGGAGTCACATGACCGCCTCCAGCATGCCGCAGCCCAACGCCGCCAGTCAGCTCCCCCATGACCTCGGTGAGGCGGTCTTGGGGGTGGACACCCATAAGGACGTCCACGTCGCCGCCGTTGTCTCAGTTGTCGGTGTCTTGCTGGGAAGCCAGGAGTTCCCGGCCAGCGAGGCTGGCTACCAGCAGCTTTCGTCCTGGGCCCGTAGTCTCGGGCAGGTAGTTCGGGCTGGAGTGGAGGGAACCGGTTCCTATGGGGCGGCGCTGACCCGTCATCTGCAGGGCGAAGGTGTCACGGTCATTGAGGTGAACCGGCCAGACCGGCAGATGCGTCGCAGTCGCGGCAAGAGCGACGCCACCGACGCCCACGCCGCTGCCATGGCTGTGCTGTCCGGGCGAGCCACTGCTATTCCCAAGGCCGGCGACGGTCAGGTCGAACAGATGCGGATCTACAAAGTCGCAAAGGACTCCGCGGTCAAGTCCCGCACCCAGGCCATCAATCAGCTGAAGATGTTGCTGGTCAACGCTGAGCCGTGGCTGCGCGCGTCCCTGACCGGCCTGACCAACGTCACGCTCGTGGCCCGATGCGCCGAGCTTCGACCCGAGGACCACTCCGGAACGGTGGCGGCCTCGATGCACACTCTGAGGCTGCTCGCCCACCGGATCCAGTACCTCAATGGGGAGGTCAGGGATCTTGAAAGGTGCATCACCGATGCCATCAAGGCAGTCGCCCCAGACCTCCTGGAGGAGTTCGGGGTCGGTGCCGACTCGGCCGCGATCCTCCTCATCGCCGCGGGTGACAACCCCGGACGCCTCCGCGACGAAGCGTCCTTCGCGGCGTTGTGCGGCGTCAGCCCCGTCGAGGCATCCTCCGGCAAGAGCCGACGCCGGAGGCTCAACCGCGGCGGTGACCGGCAGGCCAACGCAGCCCTGTTTCGGGTGATCCTTACCCGGCTGCGTTGCGATGAACGCACTCGCGACTACGTGGTCCGCCGCACTGCCGATGGCCTCTCCAAACGAGAGATCATGCGCTGTCTCAAGCGCTACCTCGCCCGCACCCTGTTCCGGATTATCCGCCCCGCGATCTCTGTTCACAGCGCTCCAGTGCGTCAACATGGCGATCATGAGCCTGGATCCGACCGGCAAGGGCCGCAAGCGCTGGATCACCCGCTGGAAAGCCGCCCTGAACGCCTTCGCCATCACCTTCGAAGGCCGTCTGACCCCGACCACCCGCTAATCAAACAAGATCGAGATACACCACTGACTGGACATACCCACACCTGGTGGTCAGAGAAGCTGGCCAAGAACGTCGCTCGCGACATAGCCACCAACGAGCACCTGCAACAGGCAGGGTGGCATGTCATTCGAATATGGGAGCACGAAGAACCATCAGAAGCAGCCACTCGCATCGTCAATGAGGTCATGCGGCACGGACGCGCAGGCGGAGCATGAACTACACGTCGCTTTGCGGTGCAACGGCAGCAAGCATGACCATCCGAATGCCTATTACACAGTCGCATTGCGCTGGGGAATGCGCGGGATGGTCTTTCCTGCTCGACGAGCCGGGCAGCTTACTTCTGCAGGTCGAACGAGGCAAACCAGCCTTACAATCCGCGCTCTCCTACAGCGAGAGCCGCGGCTTCGAATCCTGCTGGGCCACTCAGTCGGAAGTGGGGAAGCCACCTCCGCTATCCCATGCCCAACTGTCATGCCCGTTGCTACCCCCAGGCCTCCGTACCGAAGCATGACTGGACATCTTCGGTGCTCAGGCAGCCGCTGAACGCCATGTCCTCACCGTCCGAGCTACGAGATAGCCGCCTGGAAACCGGCTGGAGCATTCGCCTTCTTATCAGAATCCGCCCGATCAGACAGCAGCCTAGTCAGCTTGGCCGGCACGGAGCGTATCGAGGGCCCGCCGGCACACGGCATGCCAGGTCTCTCCACCCCGATCACGAACCAGCACACTGGCAACGACAGCCTCGTCGCACCTCCTGCCGTGCCAGGAACACCTCACCTGTGCCGCCAGCTGGCCCCCCGCATGATAGCTGGCATTGAAGTCGCGCTCCTGTACCAGCTGTGATCGCATGGTGGCGGCTTCGGTCATCGGCGGATCAGGGGGCACGTAGCCGTACTCCTCGAGACGCGCCCGTGCCTGTTCTCGCTCGTCGTCAGTGAACAGTGATGCGAACCTGCTCTGCAGGACAACGGCTTCGACACTGAGGTCGAGACGGTTGCGCTCCCATAGCGCGGTGAATCCATCAGAGACGCTTGGCGCGCTCAGCAGTTTTCGTGCGCTGGCGAGCCCGCCACGCTCGGAGACCATTTTGAGGAAATAGGTTGCGGGATATCCTGCCTCCTTTTGGGCGCGCTTGTAGATGTCGACCATGGCGGTATGGAATTCGAGCTCCAGACCCTGGACGCTTGTGGCGGGAGAAGCACCCGGTCCGGTCCTCGACCTCGCCGAGGGAGGGCTTGATGGACCCGCCCTCCGCTGTGCCGTGGTGGCCTGAAACGATTGCTGGGGAAGAACGGGCGCGCTGTGCGACGCGTAGGCTCTGTTCCGGATCAGAGTCAGTTGCCCCGCGGTGTTGCGATCGCGCTTTTGCGGTAGCGGACGTCCCTTGCCACGCATAACCGCGCGGACGTGGTTGTAGATGGTATCCAGGTCCAGCAGTGGGCCTCGCCCGGCAATCCCGTCCTGGAAGATTCGCAGCAGTTCGGCGGTGAAAGCGGTGTGTGGCTCGCCCACAGGCGCGAGCGCCTTCTGATTTTCTGCCGTTGCGGCCAGAACGTAGGTGCCCTCGGTGCTGGCCTCGTTGACGGCGGCGGTGACGGGATCGGCCATCGTGCCCAACGCTCGCCCGCTGTAGCAGCAGTCCAGGATGACGATGCGGCGGGTCGCGCGGCTTCCCAGCAACGCGTCTCTGATGTGGGCGTATGCTACGGCGGTGTACATGCGCTGAGAATCGGACCCTCTCAAGGCCAGGTGCAGGTCTCCACGCAAGTGATCGATCAGCCCGTGACCCGCGTAGTAGAGGACTACGGTGTCGATGGCTTCGTCTGCCGCATGCACGACCGGATCCAGCATGTCTGCGCTCGTCACCGGATCAGCCACGATCGCCACATGCTCGGGAGGAAGCCCCCAGATCTCATTCGCGGTCAGGACTTCGGCGAGGGACAACAGGTTGTCCTCCACGGAGGCCAGATCGGGAAGGGAGTCGTAGCGTGCCGTCCCGATCAACACGACCCGAGACAGGCGAGGATCTGGAACCATACTCATGATCGATCTGATTCGAGCATGCGAACGATCTTCTCGACCGTCTCAGGATCGCCATCCGATAGGACGATCTTCATGCCGTTGTGCTCGATGGTGGCGGACGGCTTTGCCGGGCGGGTGGAACGCCAGGAGACATAGGCGAGCGCAAAGGTAATCGCCTGAAAACCACTGTTCGTGATCAGTTCGATCACTTCCAGTGCGGAGCCCATCTCCCCGTCTTCGACGGGAGCACCGCCCAGTCGGATCTTCGCATGCCTTCGCATCTCCGGGTCATCGATCAGCCACTCACGGAGGGAGCGCAGCTCCTGTTCGGAACCGCGGCCATCGAATTGAATGCAGATAGACATGCTGATCCTCTCTACGCCGTGACCAGACTACGCTCGATCGACTTTCCTGCAGGACATCATGGTCCTCACTCCAACGCGGCGCAAAGACGAAGTGATTAGATCCTTGCATCCGGCGGCAGGGCCGAGGCAGGGGTGATTCCTGCTAGAGTCGCCAGTGACGGTAAGCGAATCTAGTTCGCCTTTGACCGAAGCGCGGCTGCAGCGATCAAAGTAGAGGCGACATCAGCGAGCAAACTGCGACCATTCGCCTACAGGGATCAGGCCAATGAAACATCCAGCCGAGTGTACGCACGGGTACTGCTGGTGAACATGGGATACTTTGTCGCCGGTGACCTCGTCGGCTCTACGAAGGCTATTGCCATGGCGAAAATGCCGGGATGCCTCACCACCACGCTCTCCACCGCCGAGACACGCACAATCAACCACTCATGAAGGAGAGGCACATCTGGGACGTTCGCACCAGATTGCCTTGCTGCCGATCCGTGCACTGGACAGCGCCAGCACAGCCGAGCTCGGCCCATCGGTCGCGAGACAACCCGCACACCTGACATCCGGGCGAGTCGCCTGCCGGGCCTCCTGGGGCGAGTCACCGGGTCATGGTCGGCTCGGGGCGGCCGCGACAGTGTTAACCACGATCCATCCGGCCGCGATCAGCACGAGTGCCACGGCTTGGACGTGCCCATCAGGATCTCAGGCGGTGTGGGACCCCAGGCCGATCAGCGGGATGAGCAGATCGCGGGAGCACCTGAACGGGTGCCAGACGGGACGCTCGTCCGTTTTGAGCGGGCACAGGCCAGCTACCGTGCCGCAGGTCACGCCGGAGAAACAGGCTGGCTAACGAGCAGCAGTCCGGTTACGCCAGCGAAGGCCCTACCGGGCAGATACCTATATCTGACGGTGATGTCCTGCATCAGACTCCTACGCTTGCCAGCTCGGTCGCGGGCACGTGCCGTACGGCGGGGCACGGACCGGCAACATTCAGGACAGCACTCGCAAGCATCACTCGCCAGCCATGCGGGGCCTCGCCGAGATAACTACTTTTACCACTTTATGGGTGACCCATAGCATGTGCGTATTGGTCAAGACCGCGAGCATTACCGCGCATGCACACAGGATTGCTGCGAGCCGATTGGGACTTGCATCACTATCGATCAGAAGTCCAGCAAGTGACAGGAGCGTTGCCACAGCAGCCCATCTCATACTTCTAGTATAAGAATTGAACAGGCGAGGCCATTGCTCTGTGCTGCGCAACATTTGAAACCTGGGGGAGCTGACAAATGTTAGTGCGACGGTGATGGCAGCGATGATGAAGCCGAGAAGTGTGCCGTGCAGCCCAAGGACTGCAGCATATATTTCCTTGCGACGGTTTGCCAATACAGCTTGGACCGGCTCGTTAAATATTGGATTCAGGGACAGCTTGTAGAGTATTAGCGAGACGACGGCGAACGCTAGAAGCTCTTTGGCGAACGGGGGGAGTCGCCTCCGCACCATCAGTCACACCTCTTAGGGGGATTTATCTGAACCCTTTGAGGCCACACTAGCGGACGAGGCCGACAAAAGATCTTCGCGCAACTCTTCGTAGGCGCGCACGATCTGCCGGTAAGCATCCTCCCTGTTCAAGACCCTGGACCGGTGAGTTAGTCGGAGGATCGTCCTCTTGGCGATGAGCTGATCTTCGAGAAGGTTGATTTCGTCGGCCTTGCCAGTCTCGCCATCCACAATAGTCGCTTTCAGTTCGTGCACATGCTCGCGGAGATCCTTCTTGCGAGTAAGCCTCTGCAAGAAGTGAAGCAAGTCTGACCTGAGGTCGACTCTCTTATACGGTTCCGGCTGGAGTATGAGTCCAATGACAGCGGCATCGCTTCCCAGCCGCAGCGTCGAGTGCCCTGCCGAGTGACTCATTTGCATCCGAGATGCTCTGCGTATACGACTTGCGGACACGCAAGGTCAGCTTTCGAACAGACTTGAGCCCTTCAAGTTGCTGGGCGACATCATGGTTGAGGAGCGCCTCAAGGGCAAATGGGGGACAAGATCCGGACAGGGCGTAGATCATATATGCAGCCAGCCGCTTAGCACGAGGGCCGTAAAAATTGTGCTCCACGCCAACGATACCGTTAGGGAACAGGCACATATGGGATGTTTCACACAGCCCTTCTTCATCGGTAAGAGCTAGGTTACGGAGGATCCCTCCGAGCTCGGACTGCGGGAGCGCGTTCTTTCGAATTGTTCCGAGCCGAACCTTAGCGATCTCTCCTACCGCGTCATCTACCCAGGCACACAAGCTACTGCCGTCCGCCTGACTCATGTAGCGGCGGCTGTCGGACTCGAAGGGAAGATCGTCGATCGCTTTGAGTCCCGCGTCGAGCTCGGCAGCGATGTTCCTCGGGATGCCTGTCTCGTCAGCACCAGCATCGATTCGGTAGAAGTAGATACTGCGCTTGACGGTTGGCGCCTTCGGCTGCCGAGACCTGCGCTGGGGGGCCGGAGAACTCATGGCTATAGAGTGCCACGTGCGACTGACTGGCGTGTCCCTAGTTGATATTCGCTCCGACAATCACCGTCAAATGATCAATTAATGCTATAAATTCGCACCAGTTCAGCAGCTTTGTCCCGCTTATCCAACAATGCCGAGAAAATGATCTTGGATCATCTCTCACACGCTTAGACCCGTGGAGCAACGCGGCGTGATGATTTTGAGGCCGCTGCCATTGAAGAACCTGCCCTACGGGTCTGCATGCTGTCTGATGACGCGGCACCCTCATCGCCAGCCTCAGGGATGCACTCGGGGTGATCTTGTTCGTTCTCTGAAGAAATCCTTCTCTTCTAGCTCGGCACGCATATGAGCTGTCACGCCACGGCGCTTCCGCTCCTCGGGCCTGTCGACTCGACGGTTCGGCGCTTCTGCCAACTGGCTGAGATGGTGGATCTTCGCTGAGTGCTGCACGCAGTCGACGCACGGTACAACAACGCCTCTTACGATCCCACGCTGTTTCGTGCTCCTTGCCCTCGCTCACAGCACCGGCAGGTTACCCGGGCATGCCGGCTCCGGCCCCAAGACCTGCCGGTGGATGCGGACGGTATAGCCCAGCGTCCCCCGGCACCGTTGTTACATACGACCACTTCAGCTGGCCGCAGTCGGTACGGGATCTTTCGACACAAACTGCATCGTTCAAGGCGCTCCCCATCGAGAATTCTGGTCGTCTTTGCTCTTCTCAGCTAAATTTCTTCCCCAGGACAAGGAAAAGGGTGATGCATCTTGGGCCTGTACACCGTCTTCGCGGACTGGGCCAGGCGACACGGCATCGATGCGGCCACGGCCAGCTTCTCGGACTCGCTGCCCGAAGAGGTCGTCGACAAGTTCCGGTGTCAGTTCGAGGCCGACAAGGCAAAGGTGCAGGCCGGCGGTCCGCCGATCATCACGGCCGGATCGGACGACTGGTACAGCGGGCCAGGAGAGTCCGACCGCTACTGGTTGGCGCTGAAGGACCAGTTCAAGGCCGAAGAGTGGCCGGACGAGCGGATAACCTCCGTGGACCACTCGTCCAGCACCGTCGTGGCCCACACTCCCCGGCCGGACCGTTCCACGTGGGATGCGAAGGGTCTGGTGGTGGGTTACGTGCAGAGCGGAAAGACCACCAACTTCACCGCCGTCATCGCGAAGTTGGGAGACGTGCGATACCGCCTCGTCATCGTGCTCTCCGGCATCCACAACGGACTTCGCCGCCAGACGCAGGTGCGTCTGGACCAGTATCTGAAAGACCTCAATCCCGACCGTTGGATGACGCTGACGGGAGAAGCCCGCGATTTCGTGGAGCAGACCCACGAGGCGTCGGCTGCGCTCAGCGACGAGAAGACGGTCCTGGCGGTCGTCAAGAAGAACGCCGCCGTGCTGAACAAGCTCATCAAGTGGTTGGACACGGCCAACAGTCGAAAAGCGCTCGCGTCGGCACCGGTCCTGATCATCGATGACGAGGCGGACCAAGCGTCGGTGGCCACGGGTCGGATCAACCCGCTCATCCGGAAGCTCTTGAGCTTGATGCCACGGTGCACGTATGTCGGATACACAGCAACGCCTTTCGCCAACGTCTTCGTGGATCCCACCCAGGACGACCTCTATCCGAAGTCCTTCATCCTCAACCTGCCGCGTCCCGACGGCTACTTCGGCCCCGAGAAGATCTTCGGCCGGGATGCCGTCGAATGGGAGGCGGCCGACGATCAAGGGCCGCCGGACGGCTATGACATGGTCCGACTGGTCGCCGAGGACGACGTCCCCCTGTTGCGTCCAAGCAGTAAGGAGCCTGCGGACGGATTCGCCCCCACCATGATCGATGAGCTGGTGACGGCCGTCCGCTGGTTCTGGCTGGCCACAGCCGCTCGTCGGGCGCGTGGCGACAGCGGCCACAGCACGATGCTCATCCACACTTCCGTCAAGATCGCGGTTCATGAGAGCTACCAGACGCCCCTGAAGAAGCTGCGGAAAGAGGACGCCGCCGGCCTCGGCTCCGGGCGTCCCGAGATCCTCGACGAGTGGCGGAACTTGTGGGAGAAGGAGTCGTCACGGGTGCCCGCCGAGGACTTCGATCGGACGCAGAACACGTTCGACGACGTGCTGCCACATTTGAAGGAGGTCATCTCCACCACGCGGATCATCCTCGACAACTACCGGAGCCAGGACCGGCTCGACTACTCAGACCCCTCCGTGGTCGCCATCGCCGTGGGCGGGAACACCCTCTCCCGAGGGCTGACGCTGGAGGGACTCGTCGTCAGCTTTTTCGTCCGAGGGGCGACGGCGTACGACACCCTGCTCCAGATGGGCCGCTGGTTCGGATACAGAACCGGGTACGAGGATCTTCCCAGGATCTGGATGACGCCGAGCCTCGCCGCCGCCTTCCGTCACCTCGCGACCGTCGAGCACGAGATGCGGGACGACATCGACCGCTATCAGCGGGAGAACTTGACGCCGTCCCAAGTGGCGGTGCGTATACGGACGCACCCGTCGCTGCGGATCACGGCAAAGATGGGCGCCGCCCAGCCAGCTTTCATCTCCTACGCCGGGCGTCGGTTGCAGACCCGGTACTTCAGGCACCGGGATACCGAGTGGCTGGACAGCAACCGCCAGGCCGCGGAGAACCTGGTCCAGGAGGCGGTGCGACACGGTCAGGTCGAGGACTTGGGCGCCGCCCGGTTGATCCGGGATGTCCCCGTATCGCTCGTGAAGACCTTCCTCTCCCGGTACCAGGTGCACGAGGAATCGCCGGATCTGGAGCCGGCGCTCATGGTCAAGTACATCGACCGACAGCTCACGAGCGACCCGCCGAGCCTGGCGATGTGGTCCGTCGCCGTCGTCACCGGTGAGGGCGGGGGCGCAGCACTGGGCGGCCTGGACATCAAGTACTCGATCCGGTCCCGTCTGATCGACGGCCACGCCGAGCGGGCTGACATCAAGACGCTGATGAGCAAGCAGGATCGTGCGCTCGACCTCGGTCTGACGGCCGCACAAGCAAGGGCGAAGAGCGAGAGCGAACTCGTCGCGCTGCGCAACAACCACCCGGTCTGTCACGACCGCGGGCTGGTGGTCCTCTACTTGATCGAACCGACGAGCCGGCCCGTCCACCCGCAACAGGACGCCAACCCGGCAGGCCCGCTGCGTACCGCGCTCGGCGCAGCACAGGCGGTGGTAGGCCTGGGCATCATCTTTCCCGGGGACGTCCGGACCAAGAGCATCCGGGCCACCCACGTCGCGGTGGACCTCACCGATGTCGAGAGCGAGAACGTCGACGAGGCACTCGGCGTCGACACCGAGGACATGGCGTGACGGGGATCGAATCGACCATGCTGGAGCGTGCATGGGCGGTCCTGACACGGCCGCGGGCGACGGAGCTCGCGTCCTTCCCGCTGGAAGTGGTGTGCCATGCGGAGCCGTGCCGCGTGGCGATCGACGGCACGGGCACTCGTCACCTTCTCGTTCCCACGGGTGACGAGGCCGTGTCCGTCGATCCCAAACCGGCGGTGCTCGGGACGGTGATCCGCAAGCTCGGCTTCGGAGGTTCTACGGTCGCGTACGTGGACGTGTCGTGTGCCGAGTCGGACCTCTTCCCTGAGTTCGACGAGGTGGTGACCGACGTGTTGGAGGCCGTGGCAAGCGCGCGGCGACCGGCGTTGACGGCGGTAGATGCCATCGCGCGGTGGCGGCGGCTCTTCCGGAGCAGTCTGCTTCGTGGGCTGTCGCGTCAGGCCAAACTGGGTCTCTTCGCGGAACTCACCGTGCTCTCGTCCCTCGTGGAGGCGGATCCTGGGTTCCCTGTGAGTGCGTGGCGGGGACCGCTGTACGAGCCGCACGACTTCGAGGCCGCCGCCCGGTGCCTCGAGGTGAAAGGGCTGAGCGCTGCGGGCGACAACATCGTCGTCCACGGCTTGGAGCAGTTGAACAGCCACGACGGACGGCCGTTGGACCTCATTCTTCTGCGCGTGGTGGAAGACCCGGACGGGCCGACTGTGAGCGACCTCGTCGAGCAGCTCCGCAGCGCAGTGGCGTCGCGGACGGACCTCCGTACACGGCTCTCGGCGGCCGGATGGTCGGACCAGCCGGATCGACCAGACCTGGACACGTTCGCGATCGAGGAGGTACTCAGGATCGTGGTCGACCCCGACATACCTCGCGTCGTCCCGTCGTCCCTCGTCGCGGGCTCACTTTCGGAGGGCGTCACAGACCTCAGTTACAAGCTCGACCTCGCCGCCGTACTTCCGTTCAGCTCCGGGGCATCGCTCGCCGAGATCGCAGAGGAGGCCGTCCGTTGAGCATTCGTTGGTGGTCACAACCGTTCGCGCCGGAGGGCTCTGCCGCAGCGGAGGGCATCGTCAAGCAGTTGGGACGACCCGCGCTCGATCCGTTGACCGTCCTGGTACGTGAGGCGGCGCAGAACAGCTGGGACGCGCACCTTCCCGATGGTGTGGTGGAGTTCCGCGTCGATGTCCGTGTGCTTGGCGACGATGTCGATACCTGGCGTGAATTGCTGTTGCCCGGACCGCTGAGCGCGTCGAACGTCGACCTCGACAATGCTCTGCGACCTGAGGCCGTCGTGCTGGTGGTCTCTGACCGGAACACCAGCGGGCTGGGCGGTCCCCTTCGGGCCGGTGAGCGGGCGCACGGCGAGGAGACACCGGACTTCGTACAGTTCATCCGGAACGTCGGAGAACCTCGCGACAACCAGTTCGGCGGCGGAACGTACGGGTTTGGGAAGGGCATCTTCTACCAACTCAGTCGGGCCGGCGCGATCCTCGTGGACACCTGCACCGCCACGGGCGATCCCACTGCTCGTCGACTGATGGGTGCCGCACTCGGACACAGTTGGTACCTCGGCGAGCGCCGTTTCACCGGCCGTCACTGGTGGGGGCTTGTGGCAGCGGACGACGTACCGGACCCGGTCCTCGACGCACAGGCGGATGCGATCTCGAAAACCCTGAAGCTACCGGGTTTCGACGACGGCCGCACCGGCACGGACATCGTCGTCCTGGCCGCCGACCTGGGGACCGTGGGGTTCGAGTCGACCGCACGTGACCGCACTCCCGAGGAGGCCGCCAACTTCATCGCGTCCTCGGTACTGTGGAATCTGTGGCCGAAAATGGTCCCGAACGAGCACGGGCCACACATGCGTTTCGTCGTGGGCGTCAATGGTTCGGACGTCCCTGTTCCCGAACCCGACACCTTCGACGAGCTGGCCCCCTTCGTGGAGGCTCTGCGCCAGGTCAGGGCAAGTGACGGAGTCGTCTTTTCGCGTACAGTCCCACCCAAGCACGCAGGTACCTTCGCAATGGCCCTTGGGGTCGCCGACAGTGCGAGCGCCCGCTTACTCATCGCGGCGGCGAAGCCGTTCGAGGGCCCGTCCCATCACGTCGCCCGTATGCGCATCGCCGAGCTCGTGGTGGACTACCTCCCCGGTCCGCCCCACTCCGACCCCCGCCTGGCCTACGGTGGCGTGTTCAAGGCGTCCGAGGATGCCGACGCACTGTTCGCGTCCGCCGAACCACCCACGCACGACGACTGGATCTCCAAGGGCCTGACCGGAACCGCACGAGGGGTCATCCAGGGAGCGCGCACCTTCGTCCAGAAACAGCTGGACGAACGACTCGGACTCGGACCCCAGACCGGCGGCTCAGGAGGCCAAAGATTGGGACAACTGTCGGCGCTGCTCGCCGGCATCGTCCCTGCACGGTTGAGCGCGCGGCCGAAGGACGGTGAATCGGACAACGACAACGCCGGTGGAGAAGGAATTGGAGGAAGCGGCACCAACGGCGGAAACGGCTCCGGGGGCGGTGGTGGCGGCTACGGAGGCGGCTCGTCACCGCGGCCAGGGGGAAGGCCCCGGTTGCACGGAAGCCCAGAGTTGCAGGTACGTGAGGGAAAACCGTACCTGGTCGCCGCTGTCAAGGTCCCTGCAGCGGACGTCACAAGAGTCCTGTCCGCGGACGTGGAGGTCGTGGTGGAAGGGGGCGGCTGCGAGAGCGAGCCCCCACTCGGTGCCGCCGTGCCGCAAATTATGCAATGGCAATCAGCTGCCGGACGCGTCGAGTCAGGAAGGACCGTACGAATACCTGCTGGAGAGGAATCGGACTGGTACGTCTACGCCACACACGTGCCTGACGCCGTCGTACGCTTCCGGGTGAGCCAGGTGACGTCCGATGCCAGCTGACGTCCGACCCTATCTGGTGCCGCGTCCGGGCACTGTCATGTGGGATCCATGGTTCCTGCTGGACGCAGAGGAGTGGAGGTCGTTGCCGGACACGATCGACGGGTGGGATCCCGGCACGGATCTGCGAGCAGCACGACGAGTGCGGGTCGACATCGCACGGTTCGTTAAGGAGACAGGGCTCGACCTCGCGGACGTCGCGCTGACAGTCTCGTGGACCAGTTCGACCACCGACATGACGGAGGCCGCGCCGGCTGCGAAATTCGACCCGAACGGCACGGCCTTGGTGGACACGATGCTCGTCGGTCAACGCCTGTCCGGAACCCTGTCGCTCCGCAGCACCATCAGTCTCGTCCACCCCTCCGCCATGCGAGGAGCGGGGGTGGCCGCAGTCCCCGGCTCGGTGCTTGCCGAGCACGTCCAGCGAGTCGTGCTGGAGAGCATGTCCTCCATGTTCCCGGTGCACGAGATCGACTTCTCCCACACGCGGCTCTCCCCCACCGCCAGTTGGCACCTCGAGACGAGCACGGACCTGACCGCACCCTTCTACGGAACGTTCCGCGTGCTCATCAACATACGCGACCGCGAATTGCGCACAGCAGTCGCCCGTGGCGCCAAGGACAGACGACAGCAGGCCCTGCTCGACGAGCTCCAGGCGGGCGTCGCCGCGTTGCTGCTGGAACTCGCACTTCACCTCAGCGCCGAACTCGCGGAACGTGAGGAATGGCCGCCGGACACCGTCGGCGATGTCCTGGCGAGAACCGTCGCCGCGTCGCCGTTGCATGTCGTCACCCCACCGTCGGCCGTGGACCTCGCGGACCTCAGGACTCAGATCTCGGGTGCGGTCAGAAACCTCGGCAGGGGGCGGATCTTCCAGTGAGCGAACTGTGGCCGCATCTCCCTGCCGTCGTAGGCGCAGCCGTGTACGCCGAAGTCGCCGCGGGGCGACCTCCTGCCCCACGAGACAACCACCCGGACCAGACGTGGTCTCCCGTCGGGGGTCGTGTGTCAGCGAAGCGAGTACGGGAGCTCATCGGTGCGGTCTCGGCGTCTGCCGTGGAGTACGGCTTTCCGGAGCCAGCCGGGAGCGATGCGCGGATCTCCTTCGACCGGGACGCGGCCAAAGTGATCCGTGGCCAGCTGGACCTGTCGTGGGCGGAAGCCGGCAACCGGGATCTCTGGTCCTTCCTCTCCCTCGTGGCCCTTCCTCACGTGACCATGTGGCGCTTCGGGCATGGCAACAAGGAACGATGGGTCGCTACAGACCTCACGCGGCACACGTGGGCGCGGTTGTGGTGGCAGGCCGTGGTGTTCGCCGGTCATGAGCACATCCTGGCCGCGCTGAGCGAGAGCGACCTCAATCAGCTTCTGGAACGCCGCAGCATCGGCGGCGATCCTCGTCTCGTACGGGAGATGGCCCGGGCAGTCACCGAACTCGCCGCGAACGCTCCCCGCAGACCAGTGATCCGTGACGTCACTGCCCGGCTGCGCCGCTACCTGGCGTTCCTGGACGTTCGGGCCCTCTCCGACCAGCAGGTCCGAGACCTGTGTCGCGCGTTGACGAACGAGACGATCACACGTCTGATGACTGGCATACCCGAGTCGCAAGGAGGCCCCCAGGCCTGACCCAGGCATCTTGCCCGGCCACACCTCAACGTCGACCTCGAGAATCGAATATCGAGTGCAAGACGCGTCAGGGCCCGGCAAGCGAACGCGTGACCTCCTCGACAATCCGATCGACTGCCTCGGACGGATCCTCGTGCTCCCAGATACGGACGACCCGCCATCCTGCCTGATGCAGGTGCTCATTCGTGACAACGTCCCTGGCGATGTTCTTCGCCAGCTTCTCGGACCACCACGTGTCGTTCGCGGCAGGGCGTGTGGCGTGCTCTGGACAGGAGTGCCAGAAACACCCGTCTATGAAGACCGCAACCTTCGCTCGTGTGAAGGCTATGTCGACCGTCCGGCGCTTCATACCGGGTATCGGCCACGCCACCCGGTACCGCAAACCACGAGCGTGCAGCAGTTTCCGTACCGAGATCTCAGGTGCGGTGTCTCTGCGACGCTGCTTACTCATCCGCGCCGACACACCGACCGAACTAGGAAAAGGCATAGAGGCCACAGAAGAACGCTATATCTCGTCCTCAACCCCTGTGACACCAAGGGTTGTCCGAGACGACCGAACCACCACCGGCCCTCCGTCTTACACCTCGAAGGCGACCACGTCCAGGTGCAGGTCAACTGTGTAACGAGAACTGAGCTGCCCTCGTGGAGAGGCCGAGCGCACCCATGTGACGGGCGTCCCGTACAACGCGCTTGAGATTCGAAACCACCAGCCATGTACACAACGCACTGTCTGTGACCACTGGTATCAGGCGTGCCCCCTGATACCGTCGGTGGCCCTCAGTACGCTGTGTGCGCGTCCCGGCCAGCTTGCTCCCTCTGGGACAACCAATCCCGGAACTATGGCAACATCGTCCCGAACGACACACCCCTGGAGATCAAGTGCACCCTGTCAAGATTGTTGACTTGTTCGCCGGTCCCGGCGGACTCGACGTGGCAGCGGAGAAGCTCGGTGTCGCGACGGTGGGTGTGGAATGGGACGCCTCAGCTTGCATGACGCGCCGCGCCGCTGGCCTTGCCACAGTGGAGGACGACGTACGCCGCTATGGTCCTTCCGACTTCCCTGAGGCGGATGTACTGGCGGGTGGACCACCGTGTCAAACCTTCACTGTCGCCGGCACGGGAGCCGGCCGCAGGGCGCTCGACGAAGTACTGCGCTTCGTCAAGCGTTTGGTCGCCCGAGAGGACCGAGAAGAGATCGATCGAGATCTTGCGAAGCTGGAGGACGAGCGAACCGGCTTGGTGCTGGAACCTCTCCGCTGGGCCCTTGAGGCAATCGACGACGAGAAGAGCACCGCGTATCGGGCGATCGTACTTGAGCAGGTCCCCGCAGTACTTCCGGTATGGGAGGCTTACGCTGCGGCTCTGGAGGATGAAGGTTATGAAGTGGATTGTGGCATCCTCCGAACGGAGGAGTACGGCGTTCCACAGACCCGCAAGAGAGCGGTACTGATCGCTCGCAAGGACGATCAGAAGGTGAGCCTGCCTGAACCTACGCACCGGCCTTATCGGAAGGGTGTCCCGCGCGAGGCCGGCGACCAGACGCGTGCGGAATGGACAACCATGGCAGATGTTCTTACCCGACGGTCACCGTTCCTCGTGATCTCGAACTACGGCACCGGCGGGGATCCCAAGGCTCGCGGCCGTCGTGCCTCATGGGAACCCTCAGCCACGGTCACCGGAAAGATCCGCCGCAACCGTGTCGTTTCTTTGGACGGCACCGAGTTGGAACGCTTCTCTCACGCAGAAGCGGGCAGCCTTCAGACCTTCCCCGTCGACTACCCCTGGTCTGGATCAGACGTGGGTCAGCAGATCGGGAATGCTGTCCCTCCGCGGTTGGCCATGCACATCCTTTGTGCTGCATTTGGTTGGAGTCGTCCCACGGAGAAGCAGTTGCAGAGCCTCACGACGTGGAGATCCGTTACAGCTTCAGAACCACCATTCCTTGACCGCGCTGTCGAGGCAGACGTGGAGCTCGTCTGATATCCGTCAGACGAGCTCCGAGCACTTAGGAGCCGACGACTCAGTTTCGTCTGCCCGACAGCAAGTGCAGAACCAGTCGCCGTGCCAGTAAACGAGTCCAATGAGAACTCCCGGCACGGCGGCGGTCAAGGATGAACGTCAGCGTTTGTCGCCGGGAAGCACCGTGTGCAGAAATCCCGCACAGACAAAGCCCAGCCCCACGCCGGCGATGAGTCCGCCGACGAGGCCGGTGCCGATACCCACGGCAGTGCTGACGGACAGAATCATCACCCACCGCGAGGGCAGCTTGTCGGAACCGTTGGGGGAATTGTCGTCCATCGGGAACCTCGTTCTCGGTTCGGGGCGCCGCATCCTGAGCAGCACCACTTCTTCGTCGATCGGAGAGGCGGCTTCGACGCAGGTGAGAGCCACCCCTTGGCCGAGGCCTACCTGGACCGCCGGAATTGATCATTGGCGATCCTCACATATGCGGAGAATCAGTTAATTCGCCACATCGCGCAGGAGACATGGACACCAGGAAGTGCCATGTACCGCGAGCCTCGCCCGTAGCGCAACCCCAGTCCCGCGACCACGCCTCTACCAGATGACGACGAAGTTCACGCGTCCATCGCCGTGCTGCTGATGATGCATGACCATGACAAGGACCCCCAAGATCGCAACCCTGGAAGACGCTCGATAAATTCCACCGACCCCACGTCAACGCATCGCATCGTTATCCGCACCGACTTCCCGACACCGCTTGAGCGCCATCAAATGCAACGCTCGACAAGGCCATGCGGTCAACGGCGCATAGGCAAGCGCAAACAGCCGTCGGGACGTCCATGCCGACACAGACCGTCAAAGCGACGCCCTGCTCTTGCGATGCTTCACCGCATAACACCACCACCTTCACGCCAGCAGAACCGCAACGGCTCACGCTTCGCAATCGACTGCCTGACACCTTCGGCTTTCGCCCTACCAGGCATCAACGCACATAGATTGCTTCCACATGAAACGCGTCATCGGTCCCGAGATCACCGAAGTCTAGGCAAAAGGATCCTACACAAACAGCTTGGGTGCAAGCGGAAGCCTATATATGACCTCAAACCTTAGCATGCTATACAACATCCCATAGATACCTTTTGTGCCGATTTGGCCCCTCTTGCGCCGATGGGTACAGCACCAAGACAAAGAGGGATTCTTCCCACTTCTTCTTGACATCTGGACCACACACCATCTACGCTCGCGTGGGCGACTCGCTTCGAGTCGACAATCATGTCTGGATGTGCTCTGAGCCTGAAGACGTGACCAACAACTAGACGCACCCTTTTCAACGGGGCAGAGTGTGATTTTGTTAGAGGGTCTGTGTCAGCGTGCCCAAACGTCAGCATGCATTCCCCGTTGTCGAATGAGGCGATGAAAGGCATTCGGAGCTAAATGGAACCTTCCTCCAGCGGCAGCGCCCGGCACCTCCACGGGGAACAGTTGGAGAAGCTCGAACAGTCGCTCAAGAACGCTCTGGCGATCGTCCAGAACACACAGCGCGAGAATTTGAGGCCCGTTGACTGGCTGGACACCGCTGCCAAGGTCGGCGTCTGCCTTGCGGAATCGCGAGATGCCCTCGCCGAAGTGCGACAAGACGTCATCGGCGGCGCCCGGACAGCACTCCTCCTCTACTTCCGCAGCCACCCAGGCAAGGAGGTCTCACCCCAAGAGCTGGAAGGTGTAGCGGCAATCCGGGCGTGGGCGCGCCGCATCCGTGAGCTTCGTACGTTCGGCTGGGAAATCGACACCCTAGGCTCGGGGGCTGAGGCACCGTACCGCCTGAACGCTCCACAACTGGAGGAATCCGTTGCTTCGAGTGAAGCAACGGTCGAGTCCGTAGGTGGCACAAGCCCCGCGGAACGACTGATCGAATACCTCCTCCACATCAGCCCGTGGCCGGCAAGTCCTCAGCAGCTGGAACGCGTCGCCAAGACACCGACATGGCGACAGGAGGTCCGGCAGCTGATCGATCAGGGGTGGCTGATTCAGTCCCACGACGACAGCCCCGAGGACATCCCACCTGGCCACTTCCGGCTGGCGAACCTAGAGGCATGACGGCGGAGTAGTGCCTAGTTTGTCGTACCTCTCTGGCATAAACGTCTCAAAATCAGCATCCGTTCGTGGTTGCGAGGAGAGCAGATCAAGGTGGTCAGTTCGAACGAGGCCCTGCATGCTGGTCGCGACGATTGGGCGGGCGAGGACAGTCCGGTAGCCAAGGTTGTCCTGACCCAATCCGAGGCATGCCTCAACTCCTACGTGGCCAACCTCGCCCTGGTCGAAGAGCACGCGAACATCGAGACGTCAGTTCGGGAGGGTGGTTACGGAACCCGACAGCTCTTCGAGCTGATCCAGAACGGCGCCGATGAACTACGGTCCACCCCGGACGGACTGATTCACGTGGTCCTGACGGCGGATGTGCTGTACTGCGCAAATCGTGGCAATCCGGTCACTCCTGAGGGAGCTCGAACCATTCTGGCCTCGCACCTGTCTGGTAAGCGTGGTGCTGAGATCGGACGGTTCGGTGTGGGCTTCAAGTCTGTCCTGAGCGTCTCAGATCAGCCGCAGTTCTTCAGCCGCAGCGGCTCCTTCGGATGGTCCGCGAGCCGTGCCCGCGCCCGAATCCTGGAACACGTTCCCACCGCCGGCCCCACACCGGTTCTCCGTATCGCCCATCTACTTGACGCCGGGCATGAGCGCATGTCGGACGCGACACTGGACGAGCTGATGACCTGGGCCAGCACCGTGGTCAAGCTTCCTCTACGCAACGGCCGCGTCGCCGACCATCTATCCAAGCAACTGCGGGACTTCCCGGAAGTGTTCGCAGTGTTCTCACCGCACGCCGGCCGCATCATCCTGGAAGACCGCCGAGGCGAGCTTTATCGCAAGGAGATCATCGTAGGGGGCGAGGGCAGTCGCCGCTCGCTCCGACTCGTCGAGAACGGCGTCGATGCGGAGCCCTTGGAATGGTCAGTCTTCGAGACCTCCTCCCCACTGTCCGACGAGGCGTGGGCGGATGCAGGCGAGTACCGAAATCGTGTCGCGGTTCCGATCGCCTGGGCAGTTCCGGACTCCGGATGGCAGCGAGAGGGAACCTTTTGGGCCTTCTTTCCGACAGAGTACAAAACTACTTTGAGCGGTGTCCTTAATGCAGCATGGAAGACCAATGAGGACCGCCAACACATCCTCAAAGGTAACGTCTTCAATCAGGAACTGATGAAGGCCGCCGCGCGTCTGATCGTGGCCTCCTTGCCGGGTCTCGCGACATCAGAGGATCCTGCGAAGCCATTGGAGCTGATCACTGCACGAGGTCGGGAGGTTCGTAACTGGGCTGACGAACTGCTCACCCAGCTGGTCCGCGCCGAGGCAGCGGGCAACCGTTCGCTCCCTGATCAGGAAGGGGTGTTCCAGAAGCCCAGTGACATGAGGATCCACCCGAGGGCTCCGGCAACCGATGACGGTCGGCGCTGGATGACTTGGGTGGAGCGGTGGGCCGCCTTTCCTGGGCGCCCTGTCGCATGGTGCCATCCTTCAGTCGAGAGAACGGCGACTCGTCGAGCCCGGGCGGACATGCTGATCGAGGAGGCGGGGGGCAGAGCAGCCACTGTCCGGGAGTGGTTGGAGGCACTGGTCGCCGACGGTTCCACTGCTGCCTCAGCCGTTGCGCTGTCCATCGTGGCGGAGATGGTTGCAGAGAACCACCCCTACAAGAGCGAGGCGCTCAAGGCTGCAGTCTTGCGCACGACAGACGGACAACTGGTTCTCCCCCAAGAGGGTAAGGTCTTCCGACGTTCGCCGCTGGATCCCTCCACCGAGGGCACCGTCTATGTTGACCCGGAGTTGGAGAGCGACCCAGCCGCCTCTCGATTCCTCGACATTCTCGGTATCCGGGAAGCAGACGCGTTCGGCCGCTTCTCCGCGGCCCTCTCGGGCGGTTTCGCCCACTTCGGGGAAACCGACTGGGACCGGCTGTGGCTGCTTGCCCGGGCTACAGGCGCCGAACGTGCCGTCGAACACTTGACCAGCCGAGGCGTGATCACGGATCTCAAGGTGCGTACACGCACGGGTGCCTACAAGAGGCTGAACGACTGCTTGCTCCCTGGGGCGGTCATTCCCTCAGGGAGTCCCGACGACGGGGAATTCGTGGTGAACGAGGATTTTCACCATGATGACATGGCCATGTTGCGCCAGTTGGGCATGTCCGACGTCCCGAGCGCCGATGTGGATCCCTCGCGGGCTGCATGGTTCGAAGAGTATCGATCGAGCATGATCGATCTGTACTACAAGTCCATTCCTCACGGTGATCGCAGGCCCCAGCATGGCAAGATCGTGGTCTCAGGTGCGAACCCTGCTGGTCACCTCGGGCTTCTGTTCGGTCTTTCGCCGGCGGCGCGCTCCAGGTTCATCCAGAACCTGCCGCCCAGTGGAATGGTCACAACCTGGTCTGTCTATGCACTCACTCGCCCCGATGACGCTCCTCTGTCCATTCAGTCACCGCTGGTTTGGGCCATTGCCCAGCGCGGCCGACTGGCCACATCGATGGGAGTTCGTCGCATCGCGGACTGCGTCGGACCTGGCTTGAGGGACCATGCCCGCGTCCTGCCGGTCGCCGACATCGACCCTGGCCTTGCACGTGCCCTTGGGCTCGCAAACACCCTTGAGGAGATCAAAGGGGGGCTGTGGCTCTCACTCCTCAATCAGGCTCTCGAGAACGAGAGGCCTGTAGAGCTCGGCATGCTTTACGCACTGGCCGTCACCCAGTTGAGCGCCCCACCCAAGATCCGCTGCCAGCAGGGCGAGCAGTGGATCACCTGTCCTCCGGCGAACGCCGCCGCCACCGCGGATCAAAGCCAGTATCGACGTCTCATGGCAGGGGATGTCGCCGCTCTGCTGGTTCCTAGATCGGACGACGTCGCCCAGCTTGTGTCCCAGTGGGGAATGAAGACGTTCGACGAGGTCTACATCACCGAGCTCCGGGCAAGCTACCCGAGCCAGCCGATCCCTCTCGAGGACGTCTTCCCCCAACTGAAGTTCGAACCGGGACGCCCGCTGCGCGGGCTGCAGCTGCTGCGCTGTGAGGCTTTGGAGCAGCTCATCCGCACACCGGCGGGACAGACGTCGGAGCCTGTCGAGATCGGCCGACGCGACGAGACGATCTACTGGCGCGACCAGGGCGATGACCTTGACCTGCTCCGAGAGCTGAACGCACTCCTCAAGCTAGGGCTCTCGGAGGAGCGCTGCCGGCAGGTCCTCCAGCACCGTACGGACATCCAGCGAGACCAGCAGGTCGTCAAGGTCAGAGAGCTGCCGGACCTCAGAGACAAGCTAGTGGCCATGCTCGGTGGAGACATGCTTCGGGAACGACTGCCGTACGGTCTGGTCGACGCTGTCGAGGCCGAGGACGGTCCTGTTGACGACCGAACCGTTGCCGAGCTGGCACTTGCGGTGTACGGCTCTGGCATTCTGCGAGAGTTCCGTCAGGAACTGGAGGATCGAGGCTTCCCTGTACCGACCCAGATGACCGGTAACCATCAGGCGCGAACATTCGTAGCCGATCTCGGTCTTCCCGCCGAGTATGCCGGGTTTCGACAGCCTGGTCTCGACCCAGTGCTCACTGTGCAGGGCCCGGTGGATTTCCCGGCTCTGCATGAGTATCAAGAGTCGATGGTCGGTCGAATTCTGGAGGTCCTACAGAGCAAGCCCTCACAACGAGGAATGCTCAGCCTGCCTACCGGAGCGGGCAAGACACGAGTCGCCGTCGAGGCGATCATCCGCCGCCTGCGCGCGCTTCCGTCTGAGGCCGTCTCCGTCCCGGTGCTATGGGTCGCACAGACAGAAGAGCTGTGCGAGCAGGCGGTCCAGACCTGGCAGATGGTATGGCGCCACACCGGCCCAGCCCGGCAGCTGACCATCAGCAGACTGTGGGCCACCAACGAGGCAGACCCTGTCGAGGAGGGACATCACCTCGTCATCGCCACAGATGCCAAATTGGAGAAGGTCATCGAGACGGACGGGTACGCGTGGCTTCGCGAGGCTCAAGCCGTCATCGTGGACGAGGCCCACACCTCGATCAGTCCGCGGTACACACGGGTCTTGGCCGCTCTCGGTCTCACGCCGCATCGATCGCGATGCCCTCTGGTCGGCTTGACCGCAACGCCCTTCCGAGGAACGAATGCGGAAGAGACAAACCGTCTGGTGGCTCGTTATGGGGGGAATCGGCTCGATCATCACCGGGACGGCACAGACATCCTAGGCGGCGACCCGTACGCCGCTCTGCAGGAGCTCGGCGTGCTGGCCCGGGTGAGACACGAAGAACTGCCGGGTGCGCGGCTCGATCTAAGTACACGGGAGCGAGACACACTCACACAACTGCGTCGCCTGCCGGCATCGGCGGAGGAGCGACTCGGTCATGACACCATTCGTAACCGAATTCTGATCGACAAGATCCTCAGCTTGCCGGACGACTGGCCGATCCTGCTCTTCGCCACGTCCGTCAACCATGCCCAGACCATGGCGGCACTTCTTGCTCGCAAGGGGGTCTCGGCCGCCACGGTGTCGAGTGACACCGACCCTGGTCAGCGCCGGCATGTGATCGAGCAGTTCCGCCAGGGCAAGATCCGAGTGCTGGCCAACTACAACGTGCTGTCCCAGGGATTTGACGCCCCGGCTACGCGGGCAGTGCTTGTCGCACGACCTACGTACAGCCCCAACGTCTACCAGCAGATGATCGGCCGGGGTATTCGCGGTCCTCTGAACGGCGGCAAGGAGGAGTGCCTCATCATTAATGTCGCAGACAACATCGCCCAATACGGTGAGGAGCTCGCGTTCCGCCAGTTCGAGTACCTATGGAAGAGACGATGACAGGCCAGGCCACGCTGACGGCGGCGCAGCAACGCGTCGTCAAAGCCCCCGCGACTGCTTGCCTCCTGGTAACGGCTCCTGCTGGAACGGGCAAGACGTTCTCGTTGATCCGCCGCCTGGCATTTCTCAGCGACGAAGAGGACCTCGAACCTGCCGAGATCTTGGTCCTGAGCTTCTCCCGTGCAGCCGTCCGCGAGATCCGCGATCGCCTCATCGAATACGGTTCCACCGTTGCGCAAATCGACGTACGGACGTTCGACTCCTATGCGACGTGGCTACTGTCTGAGGTTGCACCGGACGGTCCATGGCAACGGCAGGGCTTCGATCAACGGATCCGGGAGGCCACCCGACTGATAAAGGAAGATCCAGACACCGCGGAGTTGATCGGAGACGTACGTCATCTCGTCGTCGATGAGGTGCAGGATCTTGTCGGCGACCGCGCTGAGCTGGTCAAGGCCCTGCTCAGTACCGATCTCGACGGTTTCACTCTCCTGGGCGATCCTGCACAAGGGATCTACGGCTTCCAACTTGATGATCCGCAGGAACGCCTGGCGGGCGCGGCCCGGCTCTATGACGACGTGCGCAGGCGCTTCACCGACGATCTTGTGGAAATCACGCTCGAGGGCAACTTCCGCGCCCGGGAACCGGAAGCCAGGGCTGCACTTTCCTTCGGCACCGCGCTGGGCAAGGTCAACGCGCCCTTCGCTCAGATCCAGCGCGACCTCAGAACCGTCCTCCTGTCCGGTGATTCACTCGGCACGTTGGACCAGGCTGCCCCGGTCATGGCCCGTATGACAGCACCCACGGCGCTGCTGTGTCGAGGCAACAAAGAAGTCCTCCTGGTTTCCAGGCGCCTTCATGAGCTTGGCGTAAGGCATCGTCTTCAGCGTGCCGCCCAGGACAAGGTTCTCCCTGCGTGGATTAGTGCTCTCTTCCGCGAACTCGATTCCAAGCAACCGGCGAAGGACTCCGTCCTGACGGTCGTGCAGAAAGCCGGTGTTGATCCCCAGGAAGCATGGGACCTCCTTCGGCGTATGGATCCGAACCGGCGCGACGAGACGCTTGATCTCACAGCCGTCCGTCGAAGGCTGTCGCGTGGAAATTTCCCCGACGAGCTCACTCAGCAGCCGTCGGAGCCGCTCGCCGTATCCACCATCCATCGGGTCAAAGGCCTCGAGTTCGAGCAAGTCATCGTCGTCGACCCAGGTGAGGCACCGGACGACGATCCGATAGAGCAGGCCGAGCGTGCGCGGCTGCTGTACGTCGCGATGACCCGTCCCCGTGACCTGCTGATATACGTGAAGCCCGTCACGAAACTGTCTCCAGGGCAGCTCAAGCAGCTGCACGACGGACGGTGGGCCGAACTCGGCTTCAGAGCGGGACACCGCCTCGGCATGGAGATCCGCCCCGACGACGTGAACGCCGAGGACCCCGCCGGCACCGTCGGATTTCAAGACGACCCGCGAGAGATCCAGAAGTACCTGGCCACAGCGGTACGGGGCGGAGACCCCGTCATACTGGCTCAGGTCCCGGGCTTCTCGTCTGAGGACCTCCCGATATACGCACTGGAACATGGGGGTCGGCGCATCGGTGCGACCACCGATGCCTTCACCAAGGCTCTACGAACGCTTCTTCCAGGACGTGATCGCAGGCTGCCCTTCGGCGTCACGGAGCTTCGAGTAGACAGTGTGGAGACCGTGATCGGTCGCGAAGCCGCTGGCGTCAACGCCGGTCTCGGATGGTCGGGCGTATGGCTGCGGCCGCGGATCACAGGACTGGGCCGTTTCGATTGGGCTGGGGAGCAGGCGTGAGCTTCGACAAGCACTATGTGTTTCGCGACGAGTTGGTGGCACGGTTGGAGCGTGACCTGATCGGCCCATCGTCACCCGAGGAAGTGATCGTGGACCCTCCGATCACCAAGTACGCGGCAGGCATCCTCTTCCCTCAGTCGGACGACAATGTGGACGACGACAACGCCCCGGACGTAGAACTCGAGAACCGGCATCCGACCGACGTCCCCGACCCTGCCGTCACCATGGCCAACCTCCGGTACCCGTCATCCATGGGAATGACGTTCTCAGTCGACACCACCGTGGCGGACTCGATCGTCGTCGAGGTGGAAGCGGCTTGCTATGTACCGGCTTCGGCCGAAGCCCGGCGCAATCGGACCAGTTCGGTAGTGGAGGAGGCCTGGCAACGTGAGCCCATCTCGATACCACCCCGAAGTATCAAGGTCTCCGTGGCCGATCAGCCAGAACCGATCCGACTCATGGACAACTTGAGACTGTTCGTACGAGTGCGCCAGGCCAACGCGGACGGAGTAGCCGCTGTCACCCTGGCACTGATCAATATGTTCAAGGCGTCCGCCAACAGCGGCGACCGTGATGCGACCGCCTTCTTCCAGCCCCGCATCACGGTAAGAGCAACGAATGGTTCATCCCCGTTCGTAGAGCGTCCTTCGCTCGGCTCAGCAGACTCGGACGAGGAGCTCAACTCGTACCGTCTGCTCTACCGCCATGCTCCGATCTTCGCCACCGGCCACGGCTGCGCAGTGGAGTGGGAGCCCTCGGACATCGCCATCAATGACACGGCAGCCAAGCCGTCCACCGCCTGGATCCGCACCACCTTCGTCCCTACGCACGATCTACGATTGGCTGATTCCAATCCAACGATCGATACAGGCAGTCTCGGGATGCATCGCCTCGCGACGGCATCCGACGCAGAGGTCATCTCCGCGCTGCGGGGTCTGACGTCAGGATATCGACGCTGGATCGAACACAGAATGGAACAGGCCCGGAGCATCTTCGACGACAGGCTGCAGAAGACCGCCGTGGAGCATCTGGAGCGGTGCAAGCAAGTCTGCGGCCGGATGGAAGCGGGGATCGAACTCCTGGCGAACTCGGTGGACCCCGCTCCCATGGAGGCGTTCCGACTGGCCAATCAGGCCATGGCCATGCAGCGCGCTCGGACGGAGTGGCTGAAGTCCCCTGAGAGAGGGACCACCTCGCCCGATGAATCCGTGGGTGTTTGGCGACCGTTCCAGATCGCCTTCATGCTTCTCTCGCTGCAAGGCCTAGCCGACCACACGTCAGACGATCGCGACATCGCCGACGTGCTGTGGTTCCCCACAGGCGGTGGAAAAACCGAGGCATACCTGGGCCTGATCGCCTTCGCTACCTTCCTCAGGCGTCTGCGTGATCCGCTCAACGGAGGCGGGGTGACTGTTCTTATGCGCTATACACTCCGCCTTCTCACGGTCCAACAGTTCGAACGTGCGGCCCTGCTGATGTGCTGCATGGAGCGACTGCGGCTGGATCGACCTGAACGCCTCGGCCCAACAGAGATGTCCATCGGCATGTGGGTCGGTCGCGGATCCACGCCCAACACCTTGGACGAGGCCAAGCGTGCGCTACGCAGGTTGGCCAAGAACGAAGAGGTCCAGGAAGAGAACCCCGTTCAAATCCGCTCATGCCCCTGGTGCGGGACCGCGCTTGATCACTACAACTACAGGATCTCGGACGATCGCGTGGTCATCGCCTGCGAGACAAGCGAATGTGACTTCGCACGCGGGCTACCCATCCATGTCGTGGACGAAAGCATCTACGCCGTCCGGCCGACATTGATCATTGCGACATCCGACAAGTTCGCCGGCCTTCCGTGGAAGCCTGAGATCGGAAATCTCTTCAATCATTTGAGCGCCGAACCGCCGCCTGAATTGATCATTCAGGACGAGCTTCACCTCATCTCGGGCCCGTTGGGAACCCTGGCCGGCCTGTATGAGACCGCCGTCGATCTGATCGGTCGCCGTCCCAAGGTTGTGGCATCGACGGCCACGATTCGTCGCGCCGTACAACAAGGCCGCGCACTGTTCGACCGCAAGGTCGAACAGTTCCCACCGCCAGGCCTGGACGCGCGCGATTCCTACTTCTCCGTCGAGGCTCCGCCAATGCGGAAGGCAAACAGGCGGTATGTGGGACTGATGGCGCCAGCCACCAGCCAGACGAGCCTGATGGTGCGGGTCTACGCGGCACTTCTTCACCATGCCCAGGCAATCGAAGGGGACGACGCTGTACGCGACGCGTACTGGACTCTTCTGGGGTACTTCAACAGCCTGCGGCTCCTGGGGGGCGCGAAACTCCAGGTACAGGACGACGTCAATGATCGACTCGATCTTCTGAGTGAGACGCTCGGCCAGAAGCGACGGGGCATCGGTCGCGACATCGAACTGACGAGTCGAGAGCCGTCCAGCGCCATTCCTGGCCACCTTCAGGACATGGCCACGCCGTACCCGGATGCACTCGGTGTGATCCTCGCCACCAACATGATCTCCGTTGGCGTGGACGTCGATCGTCTCGGCCTCATGGTGATGATGGGCCAGCCCCAATCCACTTCTGAGTACATCCAGGCAACGAGTCGTGTCGGCCGAAAGTGGCCCGGACTCGTGGTTACCCTGTTCAACGCGGCCAGGTCCAGGGATCGATCGCACTACGAGAACTTCACCGCCTATCACTCGGCGTTGTATCGGCAGGTGGAAGCCACCAGTGTCACGCCGTTCTCCGCACGGGCCCGCGATCGTGGCCTGCACGCGGCCATCGTCGGCCTCGCCCGGCTCTTGATCCCCATGGCACGTCCGATGGAGGCCGCAGGGTACATTGCCGATTTCGAAGACGATCTTCGCAAGGTCTGTCAACAGATCTTGGATCGCGTGGAGCGAGTGGCGGGCCGGTCCGAGCGGGACATGACGGCCAAGCACATCGACGAGATCATCCATCAGTGGCATGAGGCCGCGGAAGCGAACCCCGGCCTGATCTACGGCACCTACCGACAGCCTGGACTGCTGGTCGACGCCGGCCGCTGGGACGAGTCTGATGATCAAATCGCGGACTCCTTCGCGACTCTGTGGAGTCTGCGCGATGTCGACGTGGAATCCACCATCTACCTGGACAGGGGAACAAGGTGAAGGGGAAGCCTATCGGAGGCGTGCGCCGCGCCCAGCTGATCACCACCTACGGGGTGGGCTCCTTGATCGCAGTAGGCAGTGAATCATTCATGGTCGCCGGACTTGATCGGTGGTCTGAGCTGGGTCCCTACGATCAAACCATCCACGAGCGTCGGCTAGAGAAGGAACTCGGCGTTCAATGCTTCCGGCTTCCCCCCGCCTCTGACAGCGACAAGTACGGCGACGTCCCCGTCATTCGATTCCCGGAGGTTCAGTCCTGCCCTGGGTGCAACAGACTGGCGAAGGCAAGGTTCTTCGGCGCCACCCGCAGCCCGGCCAAGTGCAAGGAATGCGATCGGGAGCTGGTTCCCTCCAGGTTCGTCGTCTGCTGTGCCGCTGGCCACATCGACGACTTTCCCTATTTCCGCTGGCTCCATAAGGGCGCCAACACTGCAGGTGGGGAGAGCCGCAATCATGACCTGAAGCTCAAGGCGACGGGTCGCAGCGCGTCGCTCGGCGACATCGAGATCTCGTGCAGCTGCGGAGTTCGTCCCGTGACCATGGAAGGCGCTCTCCGTAAAGGCGCACTGAAGGGCATAACCTCTTGCACGGGAAGGCGTCCGTGGCTGGGCGACGTGTCCGAGGAGGACTGCGAGGAACTCCCCCGCGCGATGCAGCGTGGTGCATCCGGAGTCTGGTTCTCCGATGTGCGATCCGCTCTCTCCATCCCTCCATGGTCCGAAGGCGTTCAGAAGCTCGTCGAACGCAATTGGAAGTCTCTGCGGAAGGCTCCCGACCTCCGCGAGCGTCTCGAAGAGCTGGCCCTCACGAACCATCGCTTGTACAGCGTGGAGGAGATCATTCAGGCGGTTGAGCGTCGGCGTCAGGACGAAGCAGGCCTCTCAGACGGCTCCGAACCGGCGCTGAAGCTGGAGGAATATCGGGCTCTGACGAGGACGACTGAGGAGAAGCCCGGAAAGCAGGACTTCGTCTGCGTGCCGTGGCCTGACGACAAGGTCGCGGCTGAACATGGCATCGACCAGGTGATGCGGATCAAGCGGCTGCGCGAGGTTCGTGTCCTTCAGGGCTTCAGTCGCCTCGCGGCGCCGAGCGCGGACAGCCCAAGCCGCCGGGCGGCGCTCTATACGGCCGAGAACCGCCCCGACTGGCTCCCGGCGATCGAGGTCATCGGTGAAGGGGTGTTCCTGCGTCTGGACACCACTCGACTGATTGCTTGGGAGTCACGAGCTGAGGTTCAAGCACGGGTCGCTCCGATCGACGCCGCATACCGAGAGCGGTTCGCTCGATTCGGCCTAACCCCTGACAAAGAGATCACACCACGCCTGGTGATGATCCACACGCTGGCCCACTCAATCATCAATGAGTGGAGTCTCGACTCGGGCTATCCCACCGCTTCGCTGCGTGAACGACTCTACGTGTCGAACGAGATGTCCGGATTCCTCATCTACACAGCGACGAGCGACTCCGCCGGAAGCCTCGGCGGCATCGTGGCCCAAGTGGAATCGGGAAATCTCGCAACCTCCATTCACACGGCCATCGAGCAAATCTCGTGGTGCTCCGCCGATCCTCTCTGCGTTGAGTCCGACGCCAGCGGAACCGACAATCTGAACCGAGCCGCCTGCCACTCGTGCGTGCTACTGCCCGAAACTAGTTGCGAGGAATTCAATACCTTGCTTGATCGCGCCCTGCTGACAGGGACGTCAGATCAACCCAACCTGGGTTTCTTCTGATGAACTTCTCAGCGTTGGAATTAATATGTCCATGCCACTTGAGCATACTGTTCGGCCCGCGTCTGTTCACACAGCAACAGGCACCCAGGCGTTAACACCGCGATAATTATATAAAGAACCTTTATCCTCGCCACCTTTCCTTCTACGCGCCCTCGTCGCCGTTGTGTTCCTTATCGATGAACTGACTGAAGGAAACAGCCATCTCTTCCTCTAAAAATGGGTGCGCGGAAGCGAGAACTCGCCACCCCGCCAGGAAACGGCGAGCAATATTCGGATCCTCCACTCCGACAGCTGCTACTGTTCCTATCAAGTAGCAAGTAGCCAGGAATCGCGGAGAGGTCACCCCTTGGTCGAGGGCCTTTTCAACATACTCGAGCGCATAAGCGTGGTTACCAATTTGGCCACATTCGTGGGCAACGGTCCGGTAGGCATCTGCGATATCGCGTATTTCGCCAAACTTTGCGAGGATTGACACCGCTCGTTCAACACGCTGAAGAGCAAATTCGACATGTCCGGCGTTGAACAGAATGGGAACCTGCCCGACCAAGCTGCGTGCAAGCCTTGGGTCATCTCCAATAGGCTCGAGGGTAGCGATCGCATCATCTGACATCGTCCGGGCTTCTTCATACCTCCCCAGATGAAGTAGCGCATCGGCAGCATTAGACAGTGCAATACCCAGGCCCGACGTGTCATTTATAGCCCGAGTAATCTCGATCGCTCGAAGGCACAGTGAAAGTGCCTCTTGATGCCTCCCCTGACCTCTCAATGTGTTCCCCAGATCTATGAGGACCATGCTCTCTTTATCATCATTGCCAAGGCGCTGAAAGATCTCTAGTGCTTCCCTTTGGCACTCCTCGGCTTCTAACAACGAGCCGGTATAATGATATGCGACAGCGAGTGTATTTAGAGTCTCTCCAACTCCCCACACATCGCCAGATTCGCGACAGATCTTCAAATCCTCCATATAGTACGCAATAGCCGTTTCCGGGTCGCCGGCAATTCGGTGAGCATTACCCAAGTTATACAAGACCTCCCCAATGTAGTGCGTTAGGCCAAGCTCACGAAAGATCGACAGGCTCTTCTCCAGAAGAGGGACACCTTCCGACTGCCTTCCGGTCTCGTTGTACAGACTGCCTAACTGATTAGCTACCTGCGCGATGATCGGCTTAACATTGAGCGCTTTTGCCACTTCATAGGCTTCAGTCGCAGAGGTCAGAGCCTCAGCATATTCGCGACGATATCGGCACAAATTAGCCTTAGCCGCCAGAAAAATTATCCGGCTCAGCGGGTCTCCAGAATCGCACGATAGCCTCTTACCAAGAGCAATAACCTCGTCCCATTCGTGCCAACGGCCTGTGAGTTCGCAGGCCATATTGAGGGTGGTAGCAAGCAGAAGTGCCGATTCGTGTTTCCGGTCGCTTACAAGAGAACGCATAGCGGTGACCGCAGTTGAAAGCTCCTGCCTTAGCCATTCGCTTGCGTCATCGACCGAATCAAAATCTGCTCCAGAGGCAGAAGGGAGCTCAACCTGTATCTGGCCAGATAGGGTAGTTGTCGCTCTAATGAGAGAATGCTCCACCCACTCGAACATGCGTGTAAGACTTGTAGCGACATTCGCTGACGACTCTTTCAAAAGCTCTTCGCGTGAATATATTTTTATCAGGTCGTGGAGCCTGTATCGGCCATATATCTCTGATCGCTCGATCAAATTAGCTTCGGCAAGTCGGGTCAGTGATCTTTTGGCCTCTTTCTCATGATAGCCGGTGAGCGCTGAACATATTGCAACACCAAAGTCTTCGCCCGGGATTGCCGATAGATACTTAAAGACTCGCTTGGTTGATTTTCCCAATCTGCGGTACGAAATCCTAAATGCGGCACGAACGGCTAGATCGCCTATTTCAAGCGAGTCCAGGCGCCTACTCTCGTCCCGCAGTTCTTTCGCGAGATCCTCCATCCGCATATTGCTTGAAGAGTAAAGCCGGTTACCGGCTATACGAAGGGCTAGAGGCAGATAGCCACAATACCTTGCAACGTCGCCTGCACTCTTCTTGCTCATATCGCCATGGCCTCTTCCGCTTATCTTCTCCAGTAAATCCAAGGAGCATTTGAGCGGGAAATCATCCAGGTCGACACGTAGAACACTCTCAAGACCGGCGAGTTGATTGCGGCTTGTAACCAAGGTAAGTGTTGTATTTCCTGACGGGATTAGTGGCCTCACCTGCGACTCACTCGCTGCATTATCCAAGATAATAAGCAAAGAACTTCGACCGATAAGGCTGCGATAGACATCCAAACGCTGAGCAGCATCTGTTGGAATGCCATCCTCGGACACGCCTAGAGCCCTCATTATTCGCGCCATGATGTCTTCAGTGGACGCTGGCTCCTTATCAACACCTCGCAAGTCAAAATACATAGATCCGTCAGGAAATCGGTCAAGCAGGCGATAGGCCACGTGAACTGCTAAGGCTGTCTTCCCTACACCTGGCTTTCCCGATATAACAAGCGTGCCTGTAGTGCCGCGTTCATCATCAACTAATGCCTCAATGATGTCTATCTCGGTATCGCGACCGGTGAAGTCTACAATCCTTGGTGGCAGAATAATCGGACACGGAGCGCTCACGTCGTCCTCACGAATGCCAGCCATCAAGAATACAGGATTGGTGAGTATTGGCGCGTTTACGTCTCGACCAACGGCAGTCGCCGCATTACCCGAAGCCTGTACCTCATCGCCCTTCCGCCTCATCACCTGTCCTCGACCTCGTCGATTCTGATGCGCTTCGGACGTTTGTCTCGATAGAATCCGTAGCATCTCCCTGGATAGCTACGGCGCCAGCTCCGGAGGCGATGCATCCATCACCTGCGGGAGAATCTACGTGATTATTGTTGATAGAAACCGTGGTTCTAATGGCTCCGGATGACGAACCGCCCACTGCCACGGAGCCATCTCCAGCAGCAATCGTTCGATCGCCGCCCTCCTTGCTCGATGATTGTTCGAGGCCGACTTGGAGGACAACGGCCAGAACAGTCAGAGCTCCAAGTGCGACCCACCAGCCCCAAGATGGACGATCTGTCAGGAAATTTGTGATCAATCCGATTGCTGCAGCGGCTATGACCGCCAGCGCGCCTGCGATCCCACGCTTCACTGTGATCGACACAACGCCTCCGATCGAGAGCATAAGCCCAGCAGACTACTGACCTACTTATACATGATCGCTACGCCGCGTGTAGCAGTCATAACAAATGGTGATACTAGTTGCAGGGAATCGCTCGATGGCGAGGTACGTCCCAGCCTTCACACAGTCCGCTTGTAGGGAAATGCCGTGGTGCTACAGCGGTTGAAAGTCTGAGGTAACACGGCGTGGTTGCGTGCTCGTGGCGGGGTTCGGGAGTATGCCGGTGGGATGCGTTATCCGGATGGTGGTGGTCTGACCCCGGCGGCGCGAGCCAAGCGTGAACAGGTCCGCTTGGAAGCTGCCGGGCTGTTCGCCGCTGGCATGTCACCGCCCCAGGTGGCCAAGAGGCTGCGGGTCTCACGCAAGTCGGCCTATGTCTGGCACAAGGCCTGGCGCACGGCAGGGGCCCAGGCGCTGGAGTCGAAGGGGCCGGGTGGGCAGCGCTGCCGGCTCAGCGCTGCGCAGGTGGAGCGGTTGGAGGCCGCGTTGGACGCCGGTCCGGCCGTGTGGGGGTGGAGTGAGGATCAGCGGTGGACGCCGGCGCGGGTCACGGTGCTGGTCGGCCGGTTGTTCCACCTGTCCTACACCCCGCGTGGGATCTCCTATCTGCTGCATCGGATGGGCTGGAGTCCGCAGGTTCCCCAGCGCCGCGCCGCCGAGCGCGACGAAGAGGCGATCGCCACCTGGGTGAAGGACACCTGGCCGCTCGTGGAACAACGGCGCGGGATCAGGACGCGTGGATCTGCTTCGCCGACGAGGCAGGCCAGTCGCTGAGGCCTCCCAAGGCCCGTACCTGGTCCCGCGGTGGATGCACCCCGACCGTCACCGTCTCGGGCAAGGGCTCCGGACGCGTCAACCTGGCCGGGATGATCTGTCTCAAGCCGGGGCAGCGGACTCGGCTGATCTACCGCATGAGGATCTACCGGCGTCGTAAGAACGAACGCAAAGGGTTCAACGAGAGCGACTACGCCCGTCTGCTGGATGCCGCCCATCAGCAGCTCGGTGGGCCGATCGTGCTGATCTGGGACAACGTCAACACCCACGTCGACGCCCTGATGCGCAGCCTGATCGACACGCGCCCGTGGCTGACGGTGTTCTCCTTACCGACCTATGCGCCCGAGCTCAATCCCGTGGAGAGCGTGTAGTCGCACCTCAAACGTGGCCTGGGCAATCTGGCCCCTGGCACGCTCGACGACCTCGCCGCGGTCATCCGCAGCCGTCTCAAGCAGATGCAGTACCGCCCCAAGCTTTTAGACGCCTTCCTGACACACACTGGCCTGATCACACACCCGAGATCGACATGACACCCTAACTTTCACACTCTGTAGCACCTGGTATCACCGACGCATGGCTTGGGCTGGAGCTCAGATGTTCGACCCGATCCTATATTGGTGGGGAGATATTTGTGGCGATACGCTGAGATGTGTATCTCAGTGCAGATATGCGCGGGCAGGGTGTCCCACACGATCATGGGCTGGTTGTGTAACTGCTGGTGGGCGACCTGGAACAGGAGCTTGAAATCGTGGACGGCGAGGCGTTTGGGGTCGTTCTTGCGACCGTGAAGTTGATCGTCCGCTAGATGAGCCGTGTGCACCGCCCGGGCTGTGATACCCACCAGGCTGGCAACCGAGACTCGGTCCGAACCCTCGTCGGACACTCTCACGATCGGGGTCCACCCGCGCCTGACCCAGCTGTTTCCTTGAGCGGAAGAAGGTTTGGCTTATTTCGTCAACGAAGCATACCCAGGCCTCCCTCTGGATGACCTGTCCCTATACGCCCAGGTCTCTCTCCAAGCGGAGATGGCGCCCTGGCCACGCTCAGTGGCGCGATGTACCAGCGTCTGTGTGCTCCAGCCGATGTGGTCCCTGGCTGACAATAAGGTTCCCAATCCGGATATCTGGCGGTTGGCTACCTTCGTGGACCGCTGACTGATCAATTTTGGCACTTCAACCAGATGGCGCGTTGGTCGGCACAGCGCCAACGTCGCCGGATTTGTCAGTCGGTGCGCGGTATTCCTGCCGTCGTTTAGTCCGCCGCGGTGCGGTAGGCGCGTTGCCTGGTAGATAGCCTCGCGCGCCAGGTGCTGGCCCGACTTCCCGAGTACTGTTGTGACTGCAGTCAACGATGACGCGGGACATGGGCGGGATGATCTTCCCCATCAGGGGGGCTAGGCAAGGTGTTTTCGCAGGTCAGACTAGATGGTCTGGCCGCACAATTCACGCTCTCCTAAAGCGGGTGCTGCAGATATCCGATCTGCCTAGAGTGTCAAATCCTTGGCTCTGGCGAAGCCTTCAAGATCGGTGCGTGGGATTATGGACGGATGTCTGGGCCAAGAATCCGCGTCGCTGCCTACGTCCTCCGTTACCGGTCCACCCCGGAGCTCCTTGTCTTCGATCATGTCGACGCACCCGAAGCCGGCACCCAAGTGCCGGCGGGAGGGGTCCTGCCGGATGAAAGTCTGGAAGAAGCCGTCCTGCGGGAAGTCGCAGAGGAGACCGGCTTGACCGAAGTCGCCATCGTCGGGCCCATTGCGGTGGACCACAAACCTCGTGAGGATAACGGCCAGCCGCGGCAGACGACGTTCTTCCAGCTCACCACCGACCCCGATGGCGCTGATGTATGGCACCACCGTGTTCATGGTGATGGCGCGGACGCTGGTATGGAGTTCGCGTGCCGCTTCGTCCCTTTGCCGCTGGTAGAGGGGTTGGCCGACACTCAGGACGCTTGGTTGAGTCGCATCGATGGACGAGGAGGGAAGGCGGTGAGCTCGTCATAGGTCTTGCTTTTCTGCAGGCAGTGGAACAGGTGGCCGAGCATCCGGTCGAAGGTGTTGCGTAGCGCGCTGGAGTGCCGGTCGCCTTCGGCGCGTCGCCGGTCGTAGTGCTTCCTAGGCCCCGGTGCTCGCAGGACGGCAAAGGGCCGAACGTACCCGGTGGCGGCCAGGCGCTGGTTCTTCAGCTTGCGGTGGTGGACGACCAGGTTCTTGCCCGGGGCGCAACTGATCGGGGCTGCGCCGGCGTAGGTCTTCAGCGCTCGGGCGTCGGCGAAGCGGGCGCGGTCATCGCTGAGCTCGGCGAGCATCCGGGCGCTGGTGAGATCGGCCAGGGCCCGGGAAGCTGGTGCTGATTGCCGTGTCCTGGTGCTGGTGGAAGGCCTCACTGGTGGCTTCGGCGAGATCGTCAGCGGCGCGGCATGCTGCATCCGGCTGCCGGGGGGCGCCTGGGCGTGGCGGCCGAGTGCTTTCTCCACCGGCGGGAGCTGGTGAAGGTGTTCTTCGCCGAACAGTGCCTGCGGGCGGCTGGTCCAAGCGGCGATGTTGCGCTGCGGGCCCGAGGCGCGCGCAGCAAGGGGTGCAAGCGACGGGCAGTGAGCTTGGCGGGCGTGGGCGCCGCTTGAAGGACGGCACGAGCCTCACGGGGGATCAGGCCGATGTTCTTGACGTGGAAGGCCTTCAGCGCTGCGGGGCAGTACTCGCGCAGCAGGGATCGCAGCTGGTTGGCCAGTTGCTGATGGTTCCAGACAGCGTCTTGTTGCGTCCGGGCCTGCGCGGCGATCGCCTCGGCCAGCTCGGAGTCCTGCGGCAGCGGCTTCTTTGTTCGATTCTTGGCCCGGGTGAGCGGCGCAGGGGCACGCTATGCCCTAACGAGAGAGCTCGGCGGCTCGACATCCGATTAGCAGTTCGTGATCCCAGCCCGTCGCACGTCCGCGTTCGGCGCAAAGGTGCCGGGTAGATATGCGCGGCGTCTCCTCCGGCTGGCTCGCGCCACGATCTTGGCGAAAGAGGCGACTGGTGAACGGCGGTCGAGAGGGACCAAGGGGCACGGCGTGAGCAGAGGACTCCAGGTCCGGTATCGACTCAGGCATTCACTCGTCCCTGCCGACCGCCGCCCGTCAGGCCCTTGCCCCCTTTGCACTGCCTGCGGTCCGGAGTCAAGCTCCGATTCGGGTTGAGGCCTCTGAGGAGGCGAGTGCCCGAGTCGGCGAAACTCGGGGTCGTATGGGGTCATTAGGTTCGAATCCATACTCCCTGAGGGGTGGCCAGAGCCAGCCATGGTTGATCTTGAAGCCGCTGACCTGAGTGAAGCGCCCATCGCCGGTCCAACGGTACGTTTCCGGCGTAGTGCGGTCGCCCCCTGGGAGACGCGAGACGAGCGCGGTTCCCTCGGTCGCCGGTGCGGGTCAGAGCTTGATGCGGGCTGCGATCGGCAGGTGGTCGCTGCCGGTGGCGGGCAGGGCCCAGGTGGTGACAGGGGTCGCCGTGCGCGTCATGACGTGGTCGATCCGAGCCAGGGGGAAGGTTGCCGGCCAGCTGAAGTCGAAACCCTCTTCTGCCGGGGTCATCCGGGAGGTGACCGGAGCCAGGCCTCGGTCGTCGAGGGTGCTGTTGAAGTCGCCCAGCAGAATGATCCTGTCCAGATCTTCCGCGGCGATGGCCGCGCCCAGTGCGGCAGCGCTCTCGTCCCGCCAGCCGGTGCCGAAGCCGTCCGGCAGTCGGATACGGACTGAGGGCAGGTGAGCGACGTACACGGCCACGTCGCCGGATGGCGTCCGCACGGTGGATCGCAGACCTCGGCTCCAGTCTCCTCCGACCTCCACGGGTCTGATGTCCACCGGACGGGAGTCCGCAAGGGGATGCTTGGACCAGAGCCCGACAGTGCCCACGACCGTGTGGTACGGATGGCCGGACGTGAGGACGGCCTCGTAGGCGGGCAGGGCGTCAGGCGTCAGCTCCTCCAAAGCGATGAGGTCGGCTCCGGCCTGGGCCAGGGCTCGCGCGGTTCCTTCGGGATCGGGGTTCTCGTCGTTGACGTTGTGCTGGAGCACGGTCAGGTCGTGAGCCGTTCCCCGATCAGCGGGTAACAATCGCTCACCGAAGAGGCCGGCCCAGACCGCGGTGGGCAGCACCAGGGACACCATCGCCGTGGCCGAACGACGCAGCAGTGCCGGGAGCATCAGTACGGGAACGGCCAGACCGCCCCAGGGCAGGAAGGTCTCCAGCAGGCTGCCGAGATTGCCCACGGTGTTGGGCACGACGCCGGGGAACGCCAGCAGCCCGGCCACCAGCATCGCAACCGCCGCGAGGACCCGTCCACGCGTCCAGGACCAGGACGTCCGGTCCGCCACATTCCCCTCGCCCCGACACCATCCGCCGATGTGACGAGGGCGTTTCCTCGCGGTGCGCACCTTCCGATCTTCGATGCTCATACGCCTGACCGTACGGGGCACCATCTGTCCTTGCGCATCGCCCGATCAGAGGTCGGGTGATAGTAGGCAGTTCGCCGGGCGGGCCGACGGTTCCCGGGCTCTTGGGGGTGCGGACGGGATATGAGAGTCCGGGATACGGGTCCGAGATGCGGGGAGAAGCCACGCGAACTGAAGAGTCCTCAACACGGACCCAAGACTCGAGGAGGCTTTTCGAGCCTCGGGTTCACTGGAACTGGGGACTCGCCTCCGCGGCCATGTCTCGGTCCGCGACCCATGTGCAGTCGCTGGCCGCACTTTCGGAGACCCGGATGACCGCGTCCAGGCGGTCACGAGTACGGGTCAACTCAGTGATCTGGGCATCGATGCGATTACGCTCAGCGGCGAGCCGGGCACGCGACTCCGGAGTGCTGACCTTGGCGTCAACGCAGGGCAGCAGTTCGGCGATGGTCCGGCTGGACAGGCCGGCCGCGTAGAGCATCTGGATCAGCCTGACGCGGTCGGCCGCTGACTCTCGGTAGTGGCGCTGTCCAGAGGCGCTCCGGTTCGCCTCCAGCAACCCCTGCTCCTCGTAGTAGCGCAGGGCCCGCACACTGACGCCCGACTTCGCCGCCAACTCACCGATACGCACCGTGACCTCCATCACAGGACTTGCCTCTGACGTCAACGTCAGGTTTTAGCCTATCCGGTATGCAGATCAACGGAGCACATGTGCTGGTCACCGGCGCCAACCGGGGCCTCGGCCGACAATTTGTCCTGTCCCTTCTCGACCGCGGTGCCGCCAAGGTGTACGCCACCGCCCGCCGCCCGGACCTCATTGACGTACCGGGAGTCGTCCCGCTGCGCCTCGACATCACGGATCCGGCATCGGTCGCCGCCGCGGCCGCCGCAGCACCCGACGTAAAGATCGTCATCAACAACGCGGGAATCTCGACCGGGGCGAACCTGGTCACCGGGGACCTGGACACGATCCGCCGCGAAATGGACACCCACTTCTACGGCACCCTCAACGTGATCCGCGCCTTCGCGCCCCAGCTGGCCGACGGCGCGATCCTCAACGTCCTGTCCGCGCTCTCCTGGCTCGCCTTCGACGGCGCGGGTGCCTACCATGCGGCCAAGGCGGCTGAGTGGGCGCTCACCAACAGCGTACGGCTGGAGCTCGCCAACCAGGGCACCCTGGTGACGGGTCTGCACCTGGGTGCCGCGGACACCGACATGATGGCCTGGTACACCGGCGACAAGGCCGCTCCTGAGGTGATCGTCGAGGCAGCCCTCGACGGCATCGAGGCGCGCCGGCCCGAGGTGCTCGCCGACGACTGGAGCCGCCAGGTGAAGGCGTGGCTGTCCGAGGACCCGAGTGTCGTCTACCGGGAAGCGGCGGCCGCTCTCACGGCCTGACATGCTGATCTTGAAGGTCACGGCGCCCATGGCCGTGACCTTCAGGCCGTTGGGCCACGCTCGGCGGTCAGGGCGGAACGGCGTGATCCGAGCGAGGCGGCCGCCGTTCCGGCGCCGGATCGCTGCCGACGAAGACCGGCTGCATCTCAGCCCTTTCTGGAGATCGGCCCATTCGGCAGGCAGGCCGGGTGGCGCGGGCCGCCGACTCATCTTCACGGTGGCGGCGGTGGCCGGATGGTTCCCTTGGTCGAGGCGACCACGCGGAACTCGGCCCGTGACCGAGACCATCGATCGGGCGAACTGCACCAGCACAGGTGCTTGAAGATCCGCTGGAGGCGCGACGTACGGCCGAAAATCGCTTGCCTCGCGTTGCGGGCTCAGGGGAACGTGTGTTCATGATGCTCTGACGGACAGCACCCCGCTACCCCGAGATGCCACGGCGCCGGCTCGCGCCGTGATGCCGCCCGCCCATACCCTCTTCAGCGAAGAGAGCGTCTTTGTCTCAGCAACACTCCCGGCAGGAGTTCCCGCTGCCGCCCACCCCGGCCACCGTCGCCGTGTTCGCCTCCCCCGCGAGCTGGATCGAGTCCGATGCCGTCGCGCAGTGTCACCAGGTGGCCGCCCTCGACGGCATGATGCACGTCGCCGCCATGCCGGACCTGCACCCCGGCAAGGGCGCCCCCATCGGCGCCGCCATGGCGTCGACTGTCCTGTACCCGTTCCTGGTGGGCTCCGACATCGGTTGCGGCATCGCCGTGTTCCCCGTCAAGCTCAAGCGGGCCGTACCCGAGAAGCTTGCCGCCCGGTTCCCCGATCTCGATCGCGCGCTGGACCCTGAACGGGATGCCGACGACCCGGCCTGGGCCGTGGTGAAGGGTGACGTTCCCGCAGGTCACCTGGAGGGCCTCGGGACGGTCGGCCGGGGCAACCACTTTGTCGAGCTGGCGCGGATCGGGACCGTCTTCGAGCCGGACCACGCGAGCCGGCTTGGACTCGCCGCCGGTGACCTGGTTCTCATCGTCCACAGCGGTTCGCGAGGGCTGGGCGAACGGATCCTGCGGGCGCACACCGAGGTCCACGGGGCGGGTCCCGCTCCTGATCCGGGGGCCTATCTGGCGATGCATGACGACGCCGTACGCTGGGGATCGCTCAATCGGCGGCTGCTGGCGGCGCGGGTCGCCCATGCGCTGGGGTTCGAGCCCACCGAGCCGATCGTCGACCAGTGCCACAACCTGGTCGAGCTCCGCGACGGGGTCTACCTGCACCGCAAGGGGGCGGCGCCGGGTGATGGCCGTGACGTGCTCATCGCCGGTACGCGAGGCACTCCTTCGTACCTCGTGGCCGCCCACGCCGGGCCGGAGGCCGGCCATTCGGTGGCGCACGGCGCGGGCCGGAAGATGTCGCGTGCGGACGCTCTGCGCCGGGGGCGAGCCAAGCACACGGTCGAGGAGCTGCGCCGTACACCGATGGGGTCGCTGGTGGTGTGCGGCGACCGCCAGCTGCTTTTCGAGGAGGCGCCGACCGCGTACAAGCGCATCGAGCAAGTGATCGCCGACCTCGTCGACCATGACCTGGCTACGCCCGTGGCCACCACGATCCCTCTGGTCACCTACAAGACCCCTGATCTCGGGTCTGCGCCCCAGCGGGACAACCGGCGCAAGCGGGGGCGTTCGTGAGCGTCCACCTGTTGCTGTCGGCCGGGCGCGGTCCGCAGGAGTGTGCCTGGGCGTTGGCGCAACTGCTGCACCGCCTGGAAGCCGACGCCATCCGGCAGAATCTGGAGACTCATCGGGCCCAGACTGTGCCCGGTGACCGGCCTGGCACCTATCGATCGGTTCTCATCCGGATCGCGGGTGACGGCGCCGGAGCGTTCGCCGCCTCGTGGACCGGAACTCTCTGCTGGCAGGCCCCCAGCCCGTACCGGGCCGGCACCGGCCGGAAGAACTGGTACGTCATCGCCGAGCAGTGCCAGGTCGACACCCCGCGCACGACGTTCGCGGAAGCCGATGTCGACATCGTCGCCTGCCGGACCGGCGGTCCCGGCGGGCAGCATCGGAACAAGGCCAGCACGGCCGTACGGGCGACCCACCGGCCCACGGGGATCGTCGTCGTGGTCGACACCGAGCGGCAGTTCAGCCTCAACCGCCGCATCGCGATGCGGCTGCTGCGACAGCGCATCGAGGACGGCGACGAGGCTGCGGGGCGCGCCGTCACCACCGCCCGCTGGCGCATCCACGATGAGCTCGTACGCGGCAACCCGACCCGCATCGAACGCCCGAAATCATCGGAGCAGGACCTGGCCATACAGGCGCAGAAGCGCGGGCGACGGCGGCAATCCACGAAAGGCGGATCGCATCAGTCAGCACGAGAAGGACAAAAGTAGGCGCAAGGGCGCCGCCGCACAGCCCTGAGAAAGCGCCATGGAAGATTTTTTGGCTTTCTCCTGACTGTTCGTTTGACGGTCCCCCACACTGAAAGCCGTGACGGACGATCTCACCGACGCGTGGGACCGCTTGGTTCCTCTCCGTCGGCTCTACCAGGTGGCGGCCCTGCTCAACATGCCGCGCCTTGGCAAAACCGACGCGCACGAAGACACTCAGCAAATCAACCAGCAGGCGGTGCTGTACGCCGGCATCGCCGACTGGGCTCGGCTATCGGCGCAGGCGGCCGAACAACTCGGCAAGCCGGACGCGGCCGACGCTACCGACTTATACGCCTACCTCGTCGAATACACCGACCAGCACGCCAAAGGCTGGCACCCCGCTCCTAGCGAGCACTCCCAGGGAATCGTCCTGGCCGACACGGCCGAGGCGGTCGCGCAAACCGTACTCACTCACTACATCACCTATCTGGCCGAACACCGCGAAGACTACGAGCTATGGCTGGTCGACTCGCTATCCCTGCGCGCGAGTGTGTGGCACGTGAACATCGCCGCGGCGCACCCATGGGGCCACAACTGTCCCTCCTCGGCGCACACGTTCAAAGAGGCGAAAATTTCTCCTCACGCCATCGAGATTCTCACGCCCATCCAAGTACACCGGTTCATGGATCACCTCATAGCCGAGACCCGAAGTCACGGAAACGATGATGCGAGCGATTAGTGGTTGTTTCTTAGGTCTCCTCACTAATGCGACCGAGTTATCGCGATTAGCGCATGGGACGTGATGGCCGACGAACGCCGAGGCGGAGTGGCTCAAGGCGCTGTTACCCAAAAACGGCAGGCGGGGCGAGCGGTGGAATGACCTAGCAGGACACCCAGGGCCGCATGGACTGGGACATCTCCATGGACTCCGCCACCGTCCGGGCAAACCAGCAGGCCGCAGGCGCGCTCCGCGCACCCACCCCGCCACCTCCCGTGCCATGACGGCAAAGGGGGACGCCACCGGGATAAGACGGGAGGATCCGGTGCTGGCGGAGGTCGTCAGGCTGCGGAGTGCTTAGGCCGCTCGGTGGCGGGGTCAGTGCCAAGATCCCCCTGTCGGCGGACTGCCGCTGCCGGGCGGGTATTGATGCCAGGCCAGTACGGCGACAACCCGCAGTTTCCTGCCAGTGCCGCAAGCCACCCGGGTCTCCCGGCTGGGCCGGGATGTCTTCACACCCGGCCCGGCCGGCTGGCCGCGGACAAGGCAAGGCATACCCCTCTCGCACCAACCGCACCTACTTGCGCCGCCGCAAAATCCCCCACGCCATCCCCGAACCGGGAGACGCAGTACGGGTGTCGGACTTCCGGGGCTACCAGGTGATCGTTCAGGTCCGGCGAGCGCGTCGTCACTTGTTCCAGGCCACCAGGAACTCCGCCAACGAGATGCGTCCGTCCACGTCCCCATCGTGCTCGTCCGAGACCTTGAAGATCGAGTCGAGCTCGGCGTCGGTGACCTCCTCGCCGCGCGCGTTCATGGCGAGCGCGAACTCCTCGCGCGTGATGTATCCGTCCCCGTCGCGGTCGAACTCCTGGAACGTGGCGGTCGGGTCGTCGAGAGCTGGCATGGTGACCTCTCATCGTGCGATTCACGCGATGTACTGGCAAGGCAACATCGAAGCACGAGCTTGTGCCCCGTGCGAGGAATGCCGAGGTGAAAAGCGCCGGTCGTGGCGCCCTCATTTCGGAATTCGCGACGGCTATGGGGAGCGCGTGCATACGAAGACCAGGATGACGTCAGGCGCGGGCGGGGGTGCGGAAGACCTGGCGGCTGTGCCAGCTGATGTGGTCAGCCTCCACCCCGTCCAGTCCAGGCTGAGGGCTTCGGGCGGGGCGGCCGGCCAGGGAGAGGACCATGTCGTGGGAGGCCTGCGACCGGCCCACGAACCTCGCGGAGACGGCGATGGTCCGGTCGGCGGTCAGGCCGAGGACTCCTTTGTCGAAGAGTTTGTGGTGGATGGCGCACAGGCACAGGCCGTTCGCCACGTCGTCGGGACCGTCGAAGGCCCACCACCGTACGTGTGCCGCGTCCAGGCCCACCGCCGCGCCGTCCAGCCAGCCGTCGTAGGAGCAGAACGCGCAGCAGTACTCGTACGCCATGAGCACCCGATCGCGGAAGCCCGGGTCACGGCGCAGGAGCGGCGGTGTCCTGAGTTTCACGCCGGGTTCCAGGTCGAGGCCGGCCAGCAGGCACAGGTCCGGGTGCAGGGATGGGGCGAAGTTGGCGTCCAGGAGGTGGCGGGCGATCCGCCCCAGCAGGCCGGGCTCCTCCGACAGGGCGCGGGCCAGGTCGGGGTGGAGGCGGCCGGCGGCCTGGCTGTCGCGGAGGCGGCCCAGCTCCGGGCCGGGGCTGCCGGGGCCGTGGCGGGTGTCGACCAGCCAGAGGCCGTCGTTCGTCAGATGGTGGAAGGGGTAGCCGGGGCTGGTGTCGCGGGGCGGGCCGTACTCCTTGAGCAGTTTCTTGAGCTCGGCCTCGGCGGCGCTGAACGGGATGGGCCGGTTGCCGTTCCGTTGGAAATGGCCCAGGGCGTACAGGAGGAGGAGCGGCTTGTGCGGTGCGCGCTCGCCGCCTCTGGTCCAGCGCCGGAGCTCGGCGACCCGCTCGATCCAGTCCACCACGGTCGGCCAGTGTAGGGCGGTTCTCCGGCCTCGGCGATACGTATTTCCCCGCGGCCGGCCGCGCCTTATAGTCGCCGGGGTGAGCGATCTTCAGCCGGGCGTTTACCAGCATCTGATCACCCGTGAGCTGGACGGCCTGCTGCGTGCCGTTCCCGATCGCGACCTGGTCGACCGGCGGTCGCTGGACCTCGCCGACTCCCACGAGACGCTGGCCCGGCATCTGGCCGCGCTCACCCGCCGGGCGCTGCGCTCCGTACGGGGCGAGAACGACGCGGTACGGCTGGCGCGGCAGGTGGAGATCGTCAACAGGGTCGCCGATCTCATCGGGGACCTGGTGCCCGAGGCCGCCTCGCCCGAGGAAATGGTGGAGGCGGCTGAGGAGCTGATGGGCGTCGCCAGGAGCCGGGATCGGGATGCGGCCGGCCGGGTACGCTTTCCCGCGCGGCCGGTGATCCCCCTTACCGGTAGCGCGCTGCTGGTCAACGGCCGCGGACAGCCGGAGATCGGCCATGAGCTCAAGCGCGAGCTGGCCTCGGCCGATCGGGTGGATCTGCTGTGCGCGTTCGTGAAGTGGAACGGCGTGCGGGTGCTGGCGGAGGCGATCGAGGAGTTCCTCCAGCGCGGCGGTCGGCTGAGAGTGGTGACCACCACCTACATCGGCGCCACCGACCGCCTGGCCCTGGATCGGCTGGCGGCCATGGGCGCAGAGATCCGCGTGTCCTACGACACGCGGATGACGCGGCTGCACGCGAAGGCGTGGCTGTTCCATCGGGACAACGGCCTGTCCACGGCCTATGTGGGCTCTTCCAACCTGTCGCGCACCGCCCTCAGCCATGGGCTGGAGTGGAACGTACGACTCGCCCAGGCCGAACAGCCGCACCTGATCGACACGTTCGCGGCCACGTTCGACGACTATTGGGGCGACCCGTCGTTCGAGCCCTACGATCCGGCGCAGGACGCCGAGCGGCTCGACCGCGCCCTGTCCGCCGAGCGGGCCGGGGGCCGGGCGGTCGTGCTCGACTTCGCGCACGTGGATGTCCGCCCGTACTCCTACCAGCGGGAGATCCTCGACGAGCTCGCCGCCGAGCGGCAGATCCACGACCGGTGGCGGAACCTGGTCGTCATGGCCACCGGCACCGGCAAGACCGTGGTCGCCGCGCTCGACTACCGGCGGCTGCGCGCGGCCGGGCAGGCGGAGTCGCTGCTGTTCGTCGCCCACCGGAAGGAGATCCTGCGGCAGAGCCTGTTCACGTTCCGGCAGGTGATGCGGGACGAGACGTTCGGCGAACTGTACGTGGACGGGGCCCGGCCGGAGCAGTGGCGGCACGTGTTCGCCTCGGTCCAGACGTTGCACGCCAACCCGCTGCCGGAGCCGGACCGGTTCGACATGGTGGTGGTGGACGAGTTCCACCATGCCGAGGCCGCCACGTACCGGCGGCTGCTGTCCGGGATGCGGCCCAAGGTGCTGCTGGGGCTGACCGCGACGCCGGAGCGCGCCGACGGGCAGGACATCAAGCACTGGTTCGGCGGCCGGATCGCCGCCGAGCTGCGGTTGTGGGAGGCGCTGGAGCGCGGGCTGCTGGCCCCGTTCCAGTATTTCGGCGTCCACGACGGCACCGACCTGCGCCGGATCGGCTGGCGCCGGGGCCAGGGTTACGACCTCGGCCAGCTCTCGAACGTCTACACCGGCAACGACCGCCGCGCCGCCGTGGTGCTGGAGACGCTTCGGCGCAAGGTCGGCGAGGTCGGACGGATGCGGGCCATCGGGTTCTGCGTGAGCGTCGATCACGCCCGGTTCATGGCCGACCGGTTCACCCGGGCCGGGCTCCCGTCGGTGGCCGTCACCACGCACAGCCGCAGCGACGAGCGTGACCAGGCGCTGCGTGATCTGAGGGAGCGCCGGATCAACGCGGTGTTCACCGTCGACCTCTTCAACGAGGGCGTCGACGTTCCGGAGATCGACACCGTGCTCTTCCTGCGGCCCACCGACAGCGCCACCGTCTTCCTGCAGCAGCTCGGGCGTGGGTTGCGGCTGGCCGACGACAAACCGTGCCTGACCGTGCTCGACTTCGTCGGCCACCAGCACAAGCAGTTCCGCTTCGACCGGCGCTACCGGGCGCTCACCGGCGCGAGCCGTACCGGCATCGCGCGGGAGATCGAGCAGGGGTTCCCGACGCTGCCCGCCGGGTGCGTGATCGATCTGGATCGTGACGTGCGGCGGCTCGTTCTCGAGAACGTACGGCAGGCGCTCACCTTGAACTGGCGGGATCTGGCGCGCGAGCTCCGCGAGCTGGGGGACGTCGGCATGTCCGCGTTCCTGCGGGAGACGGGGCTGGAGGTGGAGGATCTCTACCGGCGCGGCCGCCAGGGCTGGGCCTCCCTGCGAAACACCGCGGGGCTCGCCGCCGCGGCCCCTGACGCGGGGCTCGGGCGCGCCTTCGGCCGCATGCTGCACATCGACGACGTCGAGCGGCTGACCTTTGTGAGCGAGGTGCTGGCCGGCCGGGCTCCCCGGTCGCCACGCGAGCTACGCCTCATGGCCATGCTGGATGCGATGTTGTGGGGTGGCGCCGAGCCCGCCTCCGGCATGGAGGCCCGCCTCGCGCGGCTCACCGGCGCTCGTGCCGCGGAGCTCGGGGAACTGGCGGACGTCCTCCGATCGGGAATCCGGCACGTCGCGCCGCCGCTGGATCCGGTCGTGCCGCTGCTCGTCCATGCCCGCTACAGCAAGAACGAAGTGCTGGCCGCCTTCGGCATCGACCGGCCCGCGCACATGCGGGAAGGGGTGAAGTACGTCCCTGAGCACCGGGCGGACCTGTTCTTCGTCACCGTCGACAAATCCGAGGACCATTACTCGCCCACCACGCTCTACCACGACCGGGCGATCAGCGAAGAGCTGTTCCAGTGGGAGTCGCAGAGCACGCTGCGGTCCTCCACCGCCACCGCGCGCCGCTACCTGGCGGGGGAATCCACGGTCCATCTCCTGATCCGGCAGTCCAAACGGGACGAAGGGCTTGGTGCTCCGCCGTATACGTATGCCGGGCCCATGCGGTACGTGAGCCACGAGGGCGAGCGGCCCATCCGCTTCGTCTGGCGCCTGGACCACCCGCTCCCACCCGAGGTGTTCCACTACGCCAAGGCCACCGCGGGCTGAGCCGACTCGGGCGTTCCCCGGGGACGGGGCCAAGGTCAGCGCCGTGATGGAAACGGCTCTTCCATTTCCGTTGAGATGATTCGCCCGCTGGAGGGCAAGAAAGTCGTCATCGAGGCGGCCGGAGCCGTGGCTCCTGATAGTGGCCATAATGGCGCTGGCGCAGGCGTTCGAAATAACCCAGGCCTACGAAGAACACCCCGACGAAAACCGAGAAGCCGAGAGAGAACAGCAGAGTGGTCGAGGTGAGGGGGCGCTGCCCGCCGGCCATGGCGCTGATCAGCAGCATGACGCCGATCAGCGCGCCGAAAGCGGGTCCTATGATCAGGCCCAGGCACACGGGGTGGGCCGCGGAGAAACGTTGGCCGCGGTGTGGCTCCGCGGCACCGCCCAGGGATCTGTCCACTCGCCAGAACCAGTCCGCGAACAGCCGCCACACCCGCACAGTCGACCTCTTTCACGAGGGAAATGGGAATATCCTAATTCTCCGGGTGGCGTTGCGTACGATTCCACCGTGATCGTTGGATTAGCGGTGTTCTCCATCGTCCTGGCTATTCCTGTGGCGTTAGTGTGCAGCTCGGTGCTCTTCGCGTGGGGGTCGGCTCAGCGTGCCCATCTGAGATCGCGGTTCCTGTTGTGGGGGGCGGCTCTGGCGGTCGTCGGTCTCTTGGTGATGGCCGTCATCGCCTGGGCGACGCACGAAGACGAGCACTATGACGACTTCGGGTCGGCTCTGCAGGTCCTTGCGGCCATCGACGGGGGTGCGCTGTTCGTCGCCGGGTTGGGGCCGGCGGCTCCTTGGCTGCTGGGCGTCCTGCGGCGGCACACCGCGCGGCTGTCGCCGGCGATCCGCCTGGCCGCCCGGGACGTGGCCCGTAACAGCCCGCGGACGGCTCCGCCGATCGCGATCACGATGGTGATGACCGCTTTCGCGGTCAGCTGGATGATCCTCACGGTCGCCGTGACGGCGCAGCACAGAGCCGGGTACTTTCCCCAGGCTCGCTCGGGCGCTCTCGTCGTGGATGTCCAGACCGGCGACGCGAACGACGCAGCAGCCGCACGGGCGGTCATTCAGCAGGAGTTGCCCGGGGTCCCCATCGCCCAGAGAGACGATCCGGCCCATCTCGGGCACTTCAGCCTGGATGTCGAGGACGTGGACCTGCCGGATGTGGAGAGCGTCGCGTCGGCCGGCTTCATCGGCGACCCGGCGCTCCTGCGCTATCTCACCGGGGACCCGGCCACGCCGTACGACGAGGGCACAGCCGTGGTGGTCACGCCCAACGACCTGAAAGTCGACACGGTGACGCTCTTCTACTCCATGCCCACCGACGACGACGCGGAGAAAGAACTGCCGAGCAAGTCGATTCCCGCGATCGCCGTCAAGTCCGCCGACCCGTACGTGAACGAGGTCTTCATCCCGACGAAGGTCATCCGCGACCTGGGCCTGCGCCCCCAGCCGATCAAGTTGATCGTCGATCCCTCCGCCCACCGGACGACCGAGGCCGAGCAGGAGCGGATCAACCAGCGACTGGGCGAGAGAATGAGCGCCTACGTCGAGCGCGGGTTCCAGGAACCGGCCGCCGAATGGATGGGCGTGGTCGCGGCGGCGCTCGCCGTGGCGCTCGCAAGCGCGCTGATCGCGGGTGGCCAAGCGGGCGCCGGAGGCCGGACGAGGCGGGTGCTGCTGCGGGTACGCGCCGGCTCGCCCCTGGCGCTGCGGATGTTCGCCGCGGGTCGCGCAGGCTGGAGCATGGTCTGCGGAACGGCGCTGGGGACGTTCGCCGGGTGCGTCATCGGGCTGCTCCTGGCGTGGCCGATGACGGCCTCGAGCGACTGGGACGTGCTGCCGCGGGTGTCCTTCGAGACCCCGTGGTGGGCGATCGCCGCCCTGGCCACCGGACTGCCGGTGCTCGCAGGGGTCATCGCGGCGCTGCCCAAGCCGCGACGTCCTTGACGGATTCAGCCCGCAGTGAAGAGGGCGCAGGTCTCGTACGGCAGGCCCGGCGCCGTCGGGGTTTCTGTCGTTCGCCGCTGCTATAGATAGCCGCACCGCCTGATCTTCATGGAAGCAGGGTGTCCGATGGCATCAGTGACGTTTCGCGACGAGACCGCGACCGGCCGGGCTCTGGAGGAGTTCTCCGTGCCCGAGCTGCCCGAGCGGATCTCGGCCCGGGAGCTGGTACGGCTGCGCGTACGAGAGGAGGTGGCCCGCTACAACGCCTCCCCCTCTCAACATTTCCGCGGTCTGGTCAGACCGACCGACGCCGAGACCGAGCTGAACGGCTACCGGATGCGGAGCACGCGCAGGCTGGACTGGGAGAAGCAGGCCGACGCCGCCGAGGCCGCGTTCGGCCGCAACGGCTTCCTGCTGCTGGTCGGTGACCGGCAGATCCTGGACCTGGACGAGGAGATCGATCTGGTCGCCGATCCCGTCGTCTCCTTCGTCAAGCTCGTCCCGCTGGTCGGAGGCTGACGTGGGCGTCCTCGACGGCCTCCCGTCCGAGCTCCGCACCTGGCTCGACGAATGCGAAACCGGAGGCGAAAGCGAGAGCGGGTTGGGGCAGGCGGCTCTGGAGATGTTCCGCCGCCTCGACGCCATCCTGCGCCCCCAGGAGACCTACCGTTTCGTCGATGAGGCGCTGTTGAAGGAGCTCTCCATCGGGTGGGGCGAGGCCGAATGGCGGACGACGGCGTTGTGGGCGCAGTTGCTCACGCGGACCACCGACGGCAGCATCGCCGGCGAGACGATCCTCACCAGGCTGGCCCAGCGCAAGCTGCGCTGGTCCGCGTGGGAGCGGGAGCTGCTGTGGCGGACCACGCTCGGCCGGCCGGAGCCGCACTGGAAGGATCTCTGCTACCGCATTCCGATGTCCTCGATCAAGGACTTGCCGGCGAGCGAACGCGAACCGCTCCTGCCGCTCCTCATGCAGGCGCAGCGGGAGATGGAGGCGGTCCCGCTCTCGGCCGGCTGGACGATCAGGCGGCTGCTGGACGGTCTCATCGCCGAGCACCTCTCCGGCGACCCCGTCGCGGCCGCGCGTTCCCTCGTGCCCGAGTGCGACGGCTTCGCCGTGCTGCTGCGCGAGGAGTACGGCGAGCGGCTGGGCCGGCCCGATGCCCTCCCGCTCGCGAGACACTGGGCCACCGCGACCTCCGCCACCCCGGCGCCGCAGTGGACGGCACGCGCGGACGAGCTGCTCACGCCCCGCGCCACCGAGCTGATCCAGGAGATCCTGGGCCGCGTGCCCGCTTACCGTGAGGGGCTCTGGCACAACGGCTACCGCGAGGTCGTCACCTATCTCCACGAGCGCACCGCCGAGCTCCTGCGCGGGATGATCTGGACCTGCGAGCTGATCGACGAGCCCTGGGTGACCGGGCTCCTGGGTGACGTGGCCCTGGCCACCGGCATCGGGATGGGTGGATCGGGCCCCAACTCCCGCAGCGAGCGAGTGGCCAACGCGGCCCTCGGCGTGCTCGCCCGGCGCGAGGGTACGGAGGTGATCGCCCAGCTCGCCCGCGTGCAGGCCAAGGTGCGCAGGAAGAGCCTCCTGACCAAGGTCAAGCAGATCCTCGACACGATATCCGTACGGACCGGGCTGTCTCCGGAGCAGTTGGTCGAACGCACCGTGCCCACCTTCGGGCTGGGCCACGACGGCACGCGCACCGAGCAGGGGCTGACCCTCGCCGTGACCGGCGCGATCACCTGCGACGGCCGCAAGACCATCCCCAGGAGTGTCGACCGGGAGTTGCTGGCCGAGTTCAGGGCCACGGCGAAGGAGCTGAAGAAGACGGTCCCCGCCGAACGGCTCCGCGTCGAGCACGCCCTGGCGGCCGGACGGACCTGGCCCTGGCGGGAGGCGTGCGAGTTCTACCTCGACCACCCGGTCACCGGCGCCTTCGCCCGTAGCCTGATCTGGGAGGTCGTCGAGGGCTCCGCCGGGCTTCCCGCCCACGTCGACGGAGCATGGGAGCTGACTGATCCGGCCGGGCGCCGCATCCGGCCCCGGCCGGAGACCTCGGTCCGTCTGTGGCATCCCATCTCCCACACGCCCGAGGAGGTCCGCGTCTGGCGGGACCGCCTGCTGGCGATCGGCCTGCGCCAGCCGTTCAAGCAGGCCTTCCGTGAGGTCTACCTGCTCACCCCCGCCGAGGAGGCGACGCACGACCACTCGCGCCGCTTCTCCGGCCACCTGCTCCGGTACGGCCAGGCCAAGGCGCTGCTCACCGAGCGCGGCTGGACCGGCATGTCGCTGGGCCATTGGGACGCCGCCGGAGGGTCCGAGCAGTGCGAGGCCACCAAGGAGCTGCCCGGCGGCCTGACCGCCACCTGGGACTTCCATCTGGACGAGCACTCCTTCGAACGCGACGGCTACAGCACCACCGCCTCCGTCTGCGTCAGCGGCAAGCTTCGTTTCCACACCGGCACCGCGCCGGTCCCGCTGGCCGAGGTCCCGCCGCTCACCCTGTCGGAGGCGCTACGCGACGCCGACCTGGCCGTCGGCGTCACCTCCACCGGCCTGGACCCCGAGGGCCAAGGGGACTACTGGCAGTCCTACAGCTTCGGCGACCTGACCGAGAGCGCGGAGGTCCGGCGTGACGCCCTGGCCCGGCTGCTGCCCCGCCTGGCCATCGCGGACCGCTGCACCCTGGCGGACCGGTTCCTGCGGGTCCACGGCGACCTGCGCACCTACAAGATCCACCTCGGCTCGGGCAACATCCTCATGGAGCCCAACGACGCCTACCTGTGCATCGTCTCCCCCGGCACCGGTGACCAGGTCTTCCTGCCCTTCGAAGAAGACGGCGGCAGGTTGTCGATCATTCTGTCCAAGGCGTTCCTGCTGGCCGCCGACGCCGCCATCACCGACCCGTCCATCGCCCGCCAGCTCCACTTCTGACAGGACCCACCGGCATGCACCTCTCCGCCCTCGCGCAGCGCCTGCTCAATCTGATCCTCGGGACCGCGAACGATCCCACGCGCTGGCCCGACGCCTCCCAGCTGAACGTCGGGCTGACCGGCGTCGCCGGCTCGGCGCCGGGGCGGTACGCGGTCGACGAGCGCGCCAGGCAGCAACTGGCGGCGCCGGCCCGCGAGCTGGTCGGGTTCCTGCTGCCGGAGGACGGGCCATGGCGGCACGGGCGTTTCCCGGTGCTGGTGGCGGCGGGGCTGGCGGGCATGGACGCCGAGGTGGGCGCCCGGCTCGCCGAGAGGTGCGGGCCGATCGCGGTCGCCGAAACGGAGGTGCTGCTCGGCTGGGACGTGGAGCGCCGGGCGCTGTTCGCCGAGGCGGAGCGGGCACGGGGGGCGGAGCGGGCACAGTGGGACGGGCCGCCGCCCGTCGTGATCGAATGGCTCGGCGGCCTGCCCGGCTACCTCGACTTCGCCCGGACTGCTCTGGAGGCGGCCGGGGCCCGCGTCGCGGCGATCCACGCCGGCGAGATCCCCTACGAGGCGGAGAAGGCGTTCGACGACGAGGAGAAGTCGGCGCTCGGCCGGGCCCTGCGGCTGGCGCTCTTCCTGGACGAGCCCTGGCTGCCCGCCCTGCTCGACCCGCTGGCGCGCGGGATCGCGGTGGCGCCCACCCAGGCCAGGACCCTGCCCTCCCAGGCGCTGCTGTTCGAGATCGCCCGCGCGGTGCGGGACCATCCGACGCCCGAGGCGATCTCCGCGCTGCGCGCCGCCCGCCAGGTCACCCGGCACGCCGGGGTGCCCAAGCAGCTGGATCGCATGTTCAAGCGCATCGAGCCCGCCCTGGGCGAGCGGCTGGAGGTGGCGTTCAGGCTGCCCGACGGGCGCGTACGGCAGGCGTTCGGCGAGCACACGGCGGTGATCTCGACCGACGGGGAGGTCGAGCTGTCGTGGTGGCACGGCGACAGGAAGCTGAAGGCGGTACCGGCGGCGGTCAGGCGGGAGCACCCCGACGAGGTCAAGCGGCTGCGCGAGCTGGCCAAGCAGACCATGCAGCAGCAGGCGACCCTGTTCAGGGCGCTGGAAGCCGGATACACCGGCGAGACGCCCGCGCCCTACCGGCAGCTGGAGGGCCGCTCCGTCGTCGACCGGCTGATCTGGGAGTTCGAGGTCTCGCCCGGCGTGTGGCGCGCCGAGCTGGGGATGAGCGTGCCGGACGTGCCCGTACGGCTGTGGCATCCGGCCCGCGCGTCGGTGGCGGAGGTCCGCGCCTGGCGCGAGGTGGTGCAGGGCAAGGAGCTGCGCCAGCCGTTCAAGCAGGCCTTCCGCGAGGTCTACCTGATCACCCCCGCCGAGGAGGAGAGCGGGAGCGACTCCTTGCGGTTCGACGGGCACGTGGTCGACTACCGCAGGCTCCGGGCGCTGTTCAAACAGCGCGGCTGGCAGTCGCCCTTCCTCGGACAGTGGGACGACGGCTACCAGGGCGAGGCCCACCGGGTGCTGGCGAGCGGACGGTGGCGGGTGTCCCTGGACCACGGCCTGTACGACGAGGTCCACGCGAGCACCGGCCGGATCCACTTCCAACGGCTGACCGAGGGCAGGTGGCGGCACGCGCCGTTGACGGAGGTCCCGGCGCTGGTGTTCAGCGAGGCCATGCGGGACGTGGACCTGTTCGTGGCCGTCGCCTCGATCACGAGCGATCCCCGGTGGGCCGACCAGGGGCCGGACCACCTGCGGGACTACTGGCGGACGGGCTCGTTCGCGGCCCTGCCGCCCTCCGCCGAGGTGCGCCGCGACGCGCTGTCCCGCCTGATCGGGCGTACGGCCATCGCCGACCGCTGCACCGTGACCGACCGTTTCCTGGTGGTACGGGGTGATCTGCGGACGTACAAGATCCACCTGGGGTCGGCGAACATCCTGATGGAGCCCAACGACGCCTACCTGTGCATCGTCGCCGCGAGAGTCCCCCAGGCCGGGCTGTTCCTCCCGTTCGAGGAGGACGGCCGGTTGGCGCTCATCCTCAGCAAGGCCTTCCTGCTGGCGAACGACACCGCCATCACCGACCCCTCCATCACCCGCCAGCTTCAGGCGATATAGACCGATGAAGAGACCGCATCACCGATCAGGGCGCCGGCCTGGCCCGGCGGGCCGACGTCGAATCTTCCGGGCCGTGCCCGAAACGGCCGGCCTCGTCACCGTCCTGCGAGTGCGTCGAGGCGGGTGCGGTGAGGCGGGTGCGTTGAGGCGGCTGTGGCGAGGCGACTGTGGCGAGGCGACTGCGGCGAGGCCGGTGCGGCGAGCCCGAGCTGCGCGCGGCGGCCGAGCGCTACGGACCCTGGCAGGGCGGACCCTGGCAGGGCCACTGGGCCCACTACCTCGAGAGCTAGTCGGTGACGAGAGTGTTGAGCGTGAGGGTCTCCTCGCCGGAGCGGCCGGCCAGGCGGACGGACAGCTCCCACGCCCCGTTCATGAGGAACAGGTCACCCTCGGCGACGAAGTGACCGGGGGCGGCCTTCTTGGCGGTGACCTCGGGCACCGCGTGACCCATCGCCGGCATCACGGCGGCGACGGTGACCGTGTCGGCCTCGCCCCTGTCCACCCGGATGCCGACCGCGCTCCGGTCGGCGGTGACGGTGACGGCGTAACGGGCTCCCGTCGTGGTCACCGGGTCCGGGCCCGAGGTGCGGGCGATGACGAACGCGGCCACCACGACCGCCACGAGCCCGCCCAGCACCAGCAGCCTCAGACTCTTGACCTGCTTCATCGGGGGACCTCCACGGTGAAGGGGACGGTGGTGATGCCGCGGTCCGTCGCGTACTGCGCCCAGGCGAGGTAGCGGCCCGGCGCGGGGAAGCTGAACGTGAAGCGCAACCGGTTGCCGGGCGTCCCCATCTCGTGGACGTGGCCGAGGAACTCGCCGTCCGCGCCGCGCACGATGAGGTGACCCGCCATCCCGAGCCACGGCCGCGGCGTGCCGCTGGTGGCCACCTCGACGGTGGCCGCCCGGCCCGCCTGCGGTGCGGCGGGCATCACCGTGACCGTCCCGGCGGCGGTGTCCTGGATCGCCGGGTCGGGCGAGAGCGTAGGAGACCCGGTGACCGTGAACGAGCCGGTGAGGAGCTGGCCGCCGGAGTCGGTACGTTCGAGCTCGACATAGGTGAGATAGCGGCCGGGACGGTCGGCGCGCAGGCGTACCTCCAGGCGGCCGGGCGCGGTGCGCAGCGGATGGACGTGGCGGAAGTAGCGGCCGTCCTCGCTGGTGACCACCAGGTGGGCCATGGCCTCGTGGTGGATGGTGAGGTCGTCGACGGGACGCCCAGTGGACCCGTCGAACAGCTCGACGCGCGCCACGAACTCCTGGCCCGCGGCCGGGGCGGCGGGGACCGTGGTGACCACCCGCTGCACGTACGGCCGGCCGATCATCGTGTCCGTGGGACGTGGCTCGGCGCCGTCCGGCGACCGGGCGGGCAGCCAGGGGTCGAGGATCACGATCAACGCGGCCACCGCGAGCCCCACCGAGGCGACCGCGGTCACCACGAACGCCGACCGGCCGCGCCGGTTGAACGCGCCGGTCAGCAGGCCGCCCACCAGGAGCAGGCCGGCCACGAACAGGCCCCCGTAGATCAGGAACTCCCACCCGGAACCCCGGTCCACCAGCACGCGGAACGGGATCACCGCGCTCTCGCCCCCGGCGCCGACGGTCAGCTCGTGCGGCCCGGTCTCCTCGACCCGCAACTGGGCGGGGCGGCCCGGCGCCACCGCGCCGGTCACGACCCGCCCGTCGGTCACCGACCGGAGCCGCAGGTCCAGCGTCGGGGCGGACGGGAACCCGATCACCTCGACGCGCAGCGGCCCCGGCACCCGGGTCGTGGCCTTGATCACGAGGGTCAGCTCCGCGCCCGCGATCGTCTGCGCGATCCGCAGGTCCGCCCCCGCCTTGACGTCGTGCGCCGCCGCCGGCGACGCCAGCATCACCACCAGCAGGCCGACCAGGAAGAGAAGCCGGATCATGCCCGCCGGGCGCCGGACTCGCCCGCCTGCGCGGGCATCGCGTTCGGCAGGAACAGTGCGCCGAGGGCCAGGCCGACCAGACCGGCCACGATCGGGGCGCCGGTCCAGAGCTCGGGTACGACGGGCAGCCGCCCGGCGGCCACGGAGGCGACCGCGATGTAGAGGGACCAGGTGGCGAACGCCGACAGGCCGGCGAAGGCCCAGTAGGCGCCCCGGCGCTGCCCCGAGGGCCGCAGCCACCGGATCAGCAGGTCGCTGACCAGCCCGGCGGCGACGAACGTCAGCAGGATCGGCAGGTTGCGGAAGGCCGTCTGCGCGCCCGGCATCAGGATGCCCACCGCGGACAGCACGGTCACGCTCCCGAAGGGCAGCTGCCAGCGCCGCTGGAGGAACAGCACGGGAGCGAGCACCACGATGTTCGTGATGATCATCGAGGCGGCCAGCACGCCCGCGCCGTAGTCCTCCAGGGCGGAGAAGTCCCGGACGATGCCGTCCGCGCTGCGCTGCATGGCGTTGCCGTACGACACGAACAGCGACACCAGCGTGGTGCCGAAGCCCAAGCCGATCAGCGCCGGCAGCAGCCGCGACAGCCGGGGCCGCTCCCCGATGTCCGGGGCGTTCCAGGCCGAGCGGAGCGGCGTCGTGATGATGAGCATCATCGTCACGATCAGCCCCAGGTGGGACGGGCTGAACAGGATGTCGATGGTCTGCTCGATGCCCAGGAACGTGTGCCACATCATGTCGACGAACCCGAACGCGGCGAACCCCGGGATGGCGAGCAACCCCGCGAGGTACCCGTTCGGCACCGCGGCCAGCCCGCTCCGGCCGGCGCGCACGTTGCGGTAGACCTGCCAGATGATCCACGCCGACACCGCGGCGAACCCCGAATAGAACGCCGCGTGCCACGGCGTGAAGAACGTCTCCAGCTGAGCCAGGTTGCTGTGCGCCCAGGCGTCGATCATCAGCCCGACGCCGAACCAGACGCCGAGCAACGCCATGACCAGGTCCGCCCGAGGACTCACCCATGTACGCGCTTCCCCGGAGTCCGCCAGCACCCGCCGCACCCCAGCGTCCACTGCCACCATGAGCATGCTCCTTCCCGTTGATCCGATCCTTCGCGACGGCCGCCGGAAGCGGAACCCGGCTGGCACCCACCGGAAGGTACGGTTATCCGCACCCCTCAGGCGTTCAGGTAGCGCAACACCGCGAGCACCCGCCGGTGGTCGTGCGGGCTGGCCTCCAGGCCGAGCTTGGCGAAGATGCTGGTGCAGTGCTTCTCCACGGTGCGCTCGGCGATGACGAGCAGCTCGGCGATCGCCATGTTCGTGCGCCCCTCGGCCATCAACCGCAGCACGGCGCGTTCCCGCTCGGTGAGCATGCGCAGCGGGTCGCCGGGCTGCCGGTGGCGGCCGACGAGCTGCTCCACCACGACCGGGTCCAGCGCGGATCCGCCCGACCCCACCCGGCGGATGGCCGCGGCGAACTCGGCCAGGTCCGACACCCGGTCCTTCAGCAGGTAGCCCACGCCCTCCGTGTGGCCGCCGAGCAGCTCGACCGCGTAGCTCACCCGTACGTACTGCGACAGCACCAGCACCCCCACCTCCGGATGCCGCTCCCGCAGCGTGACCGCGGCGCGCAGCCCCTCGTCGGTGTGCGTGGGGGGCAAGCGGATGTCGAGCACGGCCACGTCGGGCGGGTCCTTGGCCACATGAGCGAGCAGCTCGTCGGCGTGCTCGACGCACGCCGCCACCGCGAACCCGGCCTCGGTCAGCAGCCGGGCCAGCCCCTCGCGGAACAGCGTGGAGTCCTCGCAGATCGCTACGCGCACGGCAGGATCACCTTCAGCACGGTTCCCTTCCCCGGTGGGCTGTCGATCGTGAGCCTGCCGCCGTTGGCCTCGGCGCGGTCGGCGAGCCCGGCCAGCCCCGAGCCGAGCGCGGGATCGGCCCCGCCCACGCCGTCGTCGCCCACCTCGACCAGCAGGCGGCGGCCGCCCTGGGCGAGCCGGACCCACGCCTTCGACGCGGCGGCGTGCTTGGTCACGTTGGCCAGGGCCTCGTTGACGATGTAGTAGGCCGCGCTCTCCACGGCCTGCGGCAGCGGCTCGTCCAGCGCCAGGTCGCAGGTGACGGCCATGGGGGCGACCGCGGCCAGCTCCTTGACCGCGCCCGACAGGCCGCGCTCGGTCAGCACCGGCGGGTGGATGCCGTGGCTGACCGCGCGCAGGTCGTCCAGCGCGGCCAGCACCGCCGTCTTGGCCTCGCCGATCAGCGGCGCGGCCCGCCCGGGGTCGGTGCCGGCCTCGGCCAGCCCGAGCGTCATCGCCACCGACAGCAGCCGCTGCTGCACGCCGTCGTGCAGGTCGCGTTCGATCCTGCGGCGCTCGGCCTCGCCCCACTGCAACATCCGCCGCCGCGAGGCCGCGAGCTGCCGCAGGCGGGCCCGCAGGTCCGCGGTGAGCCGCTCGTTCTCCAGGGCGAGCGCCGCGGCGGCGCACGCGGCCTCGACGAGAAGGGGCTGTTCGAGGAGGGCGACGTCGTGCACGAGCACGGCGAGCGGCGCCTCGCCCTGGTCGACGCGGGTGACGACCCTGCTCGGCCCCGGGTCGAGGTCGACCGGGCGGCCGTCGGCGTCCACGTACCTGCCCTGCTCGGCCGTCCAGTAGCCGACGGTCAGCCCCGGGTCCCGCAGGGTGGCGGCCAGCTCGTCCCGCAGCTTCCCCGGCCGTTCGCGCCGGCTCAGCCGTACCACGAGGTCGGCCACGCGGCCGTGGTCCATCCGGCTGCGCATCAGACCCGCCAGGTACGCCAGCGGCACCGCCATGAACGCCACCAGCATGACGATCGCGAGGGGCAGCCGCAGCGGGCTCGGATCGACCAGGTCGGCCAGGCGGTCCGCGGCGAAGGTGACCGTGGCGACCATCGACGCGCCGGTGACCGGCGCGACCGCCCGCCGCTGCGCCATGCTCGCCTGGCGCCAGCGCTTGACCGTGAGGGCGAGCACCGCGCCCGCGAAGAGCACGGTCACCTGCCAGGACGAGGCGTCGAGCGCGACGACGAGCTGCCAGAGCGGCGGGGGCAGCGGCAGGTAGGTGAGGGCCTGGGCCGAGGGCAGCACGAGGGAGGCGGCGTACGCCAGGCCGGTCACCACCCGGTACGAGACGAGGCCCAGCCTGCCGGTGGGGAAGGCGAGGAACAGGTGGCAGGCGACCCCCGCCCACGCGCCGCACAACGCCAGCGCCCACAGATTCCTGCCGGGCAGGAACAGCAGCTGCTGGGGAATCCAGGCGATCCCGAGCACGGCCATGAGCGGGCCGACCCGGTTACGCGGATGCTCCCGCCAGGCCACGACCCCGGCCGCGAGAAAGGCCACGCCGACCAGCGCGCCGAGCGTCATGATCGGGCCGTGCCGCCAGATGGCGACCTGACCGGCCCCCAGAACGTCGGCGACCAGCAGCCAAGCCCCTCCCGCCGCGACGGCGAGTAACGCGGTGGTGCCCCTGGAACGTGTCGCCATCGCCCACCCCCGAGGGGGATTGTACGGGCGAACCATCCGGAACGCGGCCGGACCGGATCCTATGCCGGCAGACCCCAGCGGGCCTGGTTCGCCGGGGTCACCGGGCGGATCACGGCGTCGCCCCGGGCCTGGATCAGGACCTCCTCGCCACGGCGCAGGTCGAGCTCGAGGTCCCCGCCGGGCAGCGTCCGCCACGGCACCTTGCGGCCGTTGCTCCGTACGGTGAAGGGGCCGTCGATGCCGGTGCGGACCCGGCACGGCGCCCCGGCCAGGGAGAGCAGCCGGACGAAGTCGGTACGGCCGCCGCGGCGGGCGGCCGACAGCAGGAACGCCCCCTGCGTCAGGAAGTTGTGCACGGTGACGTCGGGCCAGGCGGCCGGCATGGCGGGCAGGACCCTGATGACGCCGTCCCAGCTCTGGCAGATCATGTCGTGCACGGACTGGGCGGCGGACAGCGGCGTCTCGATGACGGGGCCGCTCTCCTTGTACATCGTGTTGGGCTGGACGAAGCGGCGCAGCAGCTCGTCGAGGTAGAAGTGGGCGTCGTCGCCGCGCAGCATCTGGGCGGAGATCGAGGCCGCGCCGGTGAAGCTGTAGCCCTGCAGGGCGCCCTCGAAGCTGATCCAGTGCTTGAGCGACCTCTCGATGAGCGCGCGCTGGTCCTCCTGCTCCCACGTGACCAGGTACAGCGGATAGATCATCAGGAGGTGGGAGTAGTGGCGGTGCGACTTGGCGAAGGGCGCGCCCGCTCCGATCATGAAGCCGTTCGCGTCAACGGGGTAGGCGGCCAGGTTCGCCAGGACCTCCTGCCACTTCGGCAGCAGCGGGTCGCGCACGCGCAGCAGGCGCGCCGACTCGACCAGCGTCCGGCAGCCCCAGCGGATCAGCGCCAGGTCGTAGTTCGTGTCCGGCGCGTCGACCCCGTACTCCGGGGAGAACGTGGCGGGCAGGTGCAGCCTGCCGTCGGGGCCCGGCTCCAGGAAGTGCAGGTAGTAGTTGATCGCCCGGCGCAGCAGCGGGAACAGCACGTCCCGCACGATCCGGACGTCCATCGTGTGCCGGTAGGAGAGCCAGACGTTGTGCAGCGCCCAGGTCAGGTTGCCGACCTCGGGCACGGGGGTGGCCTGGCCGGGGACGCCCACCGGGTAGCCGCTGTTGCCGAGGCCGGCGCCGTTGTCGAGCGTCATGTCCGTGGTACGCGGGACGCCCGCGGAGTCCTCGGGGAACTTCACCTGGTCGACGAGGTTCTGCCGGTACTGCGACAGGCTCCTGGTGACCGCGTCCAGCTCCAGGTGGTTCGAGCCGTGGATCAGCCAGTATTCGAGCTGCACGTTGAGGTTCCACCAGGTGGCCGGCCACGGCGTCGGCTCCAGCCACGGGCCGGTGGTCGCCATCGGCGGCGCGTCCCGGCGCGCGGCGGCGGCGACCTTGTAGAGCTGGATCCAGTAGAAGCTCTGCGTCCGCTGGTCGGGCAGCGACAGGAAGCTCTTGCGGTAGTAGCCGTGCCACCATCGCCGGTGGTCGGCGGCCAGCGCCTCGACGGGCAGCCGGGCCGCGGAACGTACCGATCTGACCGCCTCGTCCCCCGCCGTGTCGCGCGGGAACGACCAGGCGACCGCGGCGTAGAGGGTACGCCGCGCGCCGCGCCGCACCTCCTGCCAGGCCGTCGCGTGCCCGCCGCCGGACAGCAGCGGCTGGGTGACCAGCTCCAGGTCGCCGTGGCGGGTCACGGACGGGGCGGGGTTGGCGGTGTAGCCGGGCGGAGGCGGCCGGTTGAAGATCGGGTCGGCCCGGGGGCTGACGGCCTCCTCGGGGTGGAAGGTCCAGCGGAAGTCGCGCTCGCCCTCGCTGGGCAGGACCTCGACGGCCAGTACGGAGCGGTCGTTGTGGATCAACGCCCTGATCTCCAGGCTGCCGGAGGAGGTGGTGATGGCGCCGGTCAGCTCGGCGTTCCACAGGTCGAGCCGCCAGTCGACGCCGGTGATCGCGCCGACAGGCTCCAGCGTGAGGTGGCCGATGGGCAGCCGGGCGAGGCCGAACAGCGCGCCGTACTCGGGACGGTGGTCCTGGACCTCGCTGTGCTGCACGTTGAAGCGCACGGCGTTGGCGCCCTGCTGCGCGTAGACGCCGGAGCCGAGGAAGCCGTTGCCCAGGAACGGCCCTTCGTACCAGGTCTGCGGCATCCGCTTCCACACCAGGTCGGCGTCGGCCAGGAAGCGCTGCCAGTCGATCTCGTCATGGACCAGCGGACCGCTGCCGCCGAGCGCGGGAGCGGCCAGAGCGGCGCCGAGGAGTTCGCGCCTGGACGGCTCGCTCGCGGCAAATAGATCCGACGTATCAGGCACCAATGCACCGTATTTCGGCACAGCGGGATGGTCAAGAGCTCCAGAGGTCGGGTCGTATCGAAGCTGCAACCGATTGACGAGAGGCGTTGACGTCGTGTTACCAGGCAATTAACGTCCCCAGTTAACTATTTGATAGACGGGATGGACACCCCCCGCATGAGAGATCTCAGCAGACGTGGATTCCTCCAGGCCGGCGTCGCCGCGGCCGCCCTCGCACTGACCGGCTGCGCCGGAGGCGGCGGCTCGGGCGCCGGCCTCCAGTTCGCCTGGTGGGGCAGTACGACGCGGCACACCGCGACGCAGAAGGCCATCGACGCGTTCAAGAAGAAGAAGCCCGGCATCCAGATCAAGACCCAGTTCTCCGGCTGGGAGGGCTACTGGGAGAAGCTGGCCACCCAGACCGCGGGCGGCAACGCCCCCGACGTGATCCAGATGGACTACTCCTACCTCGGCGAGTACGCCAGGCGCGGCAGCCTGCTGGACCTGGGCCCGTACGTCGGCAAGGGCCTGGACCTGTCCGGCTTCGACGCCGACGTGGTGAACGCCGGCAAGATCGACGGCAAGCAGTACGCCGTGACCTTCGGCATCAACTCCATGGCCCTCATCGTCAACAAGACCCTGGCGGCCGAGCGCGGGGTGGAGATCCCCGAGACCTTCACCTGGCCCGAGTACGGCGAGCTCGCCAGGAAGCTGGCCGGCAAGGACGTCTTCGGCACCGAGGACGGCGCCCAGGACGGCGGCGCGCTGGAGAACTGGCTGCTGGAGCGGGGCAAGATGTTCTTCACCGCCGACGGCGGGCTGGCCTACGACGAGGACGACCTCAAGGAGTGGTTCACCTTCTGGGACGGCCTGCGCAAGGCGGGCGCGGCCACGCCGCCGGACGTCCAGGCCACCGCGGCGGGCGACGTGCAGAACAGCCTGGTCGCCACCCGCAAGGCGGTCATGGACTTCGCCTGGTCCAACCAGCTCACCGCCTACATGTCGCTCACCAAGGACGAGGTCGGCGTCCACACCTTCCCGACCGGCGACAAGCCCGGCCAGTACTACAAACCGTCCATGCTGCTGACCGTCAGCTCCGGGAGCAAGGCCAAGGACGACGCGGTGGCCCTGGTCAACGCGCTCGTCGCGGACCCGGACGTGGCCGGTCAGCTCGGCTCGGAGCGCGGCATCCCGCCCGCGACCCCGATCCGCGCCGCGCTGCGGCCCAAGGCGTCGCCGGCGGAGCGGCTGGTCTACGACTACATCGACTCGATCAAGGACCAGGTCGGCCCGCTGCCGCCGGCGCAGCCGCTCGGCGCCGGGGAGCTGCACAACAAGGTGCTCACCAACATCAACCAGCAGATCGGCTTCGGCAAGCTCACGATCGAGCAGGGGGTGTCCCGATTCTTCGAAGAAGCTCGACGAGTGCTCAAGTAGAGGGACGCGCGGCCTACCTGTTCCTGCTGCCGTGGTTCGCCGGGCTGCTCCTGCTGACGGGCGGGCCGATCCTGGCCTCGCTGGCCCTCTCGTTCACCGACTTCGACCTGCTCACCGCCCCGTCCTTCGTGGGGCTGGACAACTACGCCAGGATGCTCACCGACGACCCGCACTTCGTCAACGCCGTACGGGTCACGCTGATCTACGTCGTGTTCTCCGTGCCGCTGTCCGGCGCGTTCGCGCTGCTGGTCGCCGTGCTGCTGAACAGGCCCGTACGGGGCGTCGGGGTCTACCGCGCCGCCTACTACCTGCCGTCACTGCTGGGCGGCAGCGTCGCGGTGGCGATCCTCTGGCGGCAGATCTTCGGCGCGGACGGCCTGATCAACGACGCCCTGCGCTCTTTCGGGATCGTGGGGCCGAGCTGGATCTCCACGCCCCAGTACGCGATCTACACGCTGGTCGTGCTGCACATCTGGCAGTTCGGCTCCCCCATGCTGATCTTCCTGGCGGGGCTGAAGCAGATCCCCGCCGAGCTCTACGACGCCGCCGCGGTGGACGGCGCCGGGAAGGTGCGCGCGTTCTTCCGCATCACGCTGCCCATGCTCAGCCCGATCATCTTCTTCAACCTCGTGCTGCAGACCGTGAACGCCTTCAAGGCCTTCACCCCCGCCTTCATCATCAGCGGCGGCACCGGCGGGCCGGCCGACTCCACGCTCTTCTACACGCTCTTCATCTACCAGGAGGGGTTCGGGAACTTCCGGATGGGCTACGCCTCCGCGCTGGCCTGGGTGCTCCTCCTGGTGACCGCGGCCTTCACCGCGCTGGCCTTCCGCTCCTCGAAGTACTGGGTGCACTATGCCGACTAGCCGCCGCTGGGCCCTCCACCTGCTGGTCGTGGTGGGGGCGCTCGTCATGCTCTATCCGCTGTTCTGGCTGATCAGTTCCTCGTTCAAGCCCAACGACGAGATCTTCACCGATCCCGGGCCGGTGCCGCAGACCGTGGTCGCGGACAACTACGCCACCGGGTGGACCGCGCTGGGCGTGCCCTTCGGCGGGTTCTTCGCGAACTCGTTCATCATCGCCGCGGCGGCCGTGGCCGGGAACGTGATGTCGTGCTCGATGGCGGCCTTCGCCTTCGCCCGGCTGAGCTTCCGGTTCAGGAAGCTCTGGTTCGCGATCATGCTGGTGTCGATCATGCTGCCGATCCACGTGCTGATCGTGCCGCAGTACACGCTGTTCAAGTACCTGGGCTGGGTGGACACGTTCCTGCCGCTCATCGTGCCGAAGTTCCTGGCCGTGGACGGGTTCTTCATCTTCCTGATGGTGCAGTTCATCCGGTCGCTGCCGCGCGAGCTGGACGACGCGGCCCGCATCGACGGGTGCGGGCCCGTCCTGGTGTACTGGCGGATCATCCTGCCGCTGTCGCGGCCCGCGCTGATCACGACCGCGATCTTCACCTTCATCTGGACCTGGGACGACTTCTTCAGCCAGCTCGTCTATCTGAGCGACGTGTCCACGTACACGGTGCCCCTGGCGCTGCGGGCGTTCCTCGACTCCAGCGGCGGCTCCACCTGGGGGCCGATGCTCGCGATGGCGGTGCTGTCGCTGATCCCCATCCTGGGCTTCTTCCTGATCTTCCAGCGACGCATCACCGAGGGCATCTCGACCACCGGCCTCAAGGGGTGACGTCACCGGGGGGTGAGCCGGATCACCGGGTACTCGCGGTCGGATTTGGCCTGGTACTTGGCGTAGCGGGGCTGGGCGGCGGTGATGCGCTGCCAGGCCTGCGCCAGCTCGGCGCCGTCGAGCCGGTGCGGCCTCACCGGCACGGCGTCGCGGCCGGGGAACTCGACCGACGCCCGCTCGGGATGCGCCATCAGATTGGCGTGCCAGTCCGGATGCCGGCTCCCGCCGCCCGACGCGACGATCAGCCAGGCGTCCTCGCCGTCGGCGAACCACGCCAGGGGCGACTGCCGCGGCTGCCCGCTCAGGCGGCCCACCGTGTTCAGGATCAGCACGTCCATGCCCATGAACGAGCCCTGGCCGCGCCGGATCTTGCGGGTCATCCGGGCGTTCATCTTCCGCTGGATCCACCGTGACACCGGCCCGGGGGTGCCGCTCTGGCGCTGCTGTGCCATCGGTGACCTCAGCTCAGCTCGTTGATACGGATCATGTTGCCCGCGGGGTCGCGGAAGGCGCAGTCGCGGATCCCCCACGGCTGCTCGGTCGGCTCCTGGACGACCTCGGCCCCGCCGTCCCTCAGCCGCGCGAAGGCGCCGTCGAGGTCGGGGGTGGCCACGATCATGCGAGCGTAGGTGCCCTTGGCCATCATCTCGAGGATGGTGCGGCGCTCGTCCTCGGTGATGCCGGGCTCGGCACCCGCCGGATGCAGGACGATCGACGTGCCGGGCCGGCCGGCGGGGCCGACCGTGATCCAGCGCATCGTGCCGTCGCCGACGTCGTTGCGGACCTCGAAGCCGAGATTGTCGCGGTAGAAGGCCAGGGAGGCCTCCGGGTCGGTGTGCGGGAGGAAGGTCTGGTGAATGGTGAAGTCCATGGCGACGACGCTAGTTGCGGCCCGGCGACCGGCGCTTCTCCATTCCTGACCGTTCGCCGTGGTCAGCCGAGGGTTTCCGGGGCGGCCAGGGCCAGGCCGGCGGCGCCGAGCGCGTGCTGGACGTCGCTCCACGGGCGGACGATCACCTGAACGCGGTGGGCGGCGGTGACCTGGCTGGTCCGCATCGCGGCGAGGAACCCCGGCTCCAGCCCCGGCCAGAGGACGTGGTTCTCGCCGATGACGGCGATGGTGGGCGTGCCGAGCAGGTTGACGACGCCGGCGACGGCCCGCCCGAGCACGGTGCCGATCCGGGCGAGGACGTCCGCCAGCCCCGGCTCGCCGCCGGAGACCCAGCGTGCGCGGAGCTCCTCGATGGTGGTGCCCGCCCCGGCGAGGCCGGCGCGGCGGGCGGCGCGCAGGATGCCGTCGTCGCTGGTGAGCGTCTCCAGGCAGCCCCGGGCGCCGCAGGAGCAGCGCGGTCCGGTGGCGGCGACCGGCGTGTGGCCGAACTCGCCGGAGAGCCCGCTCGGGCCGCGGTGCACCCGCCGCTGCAGGACCGCGCCAAGCCCCACCCCGTCGCCGATGCCGAGCACCAGGAAGTCGTCGTGCTCGCGGCCCGTCCGGTACAGCAGCTCGGCGGTGGTGCTCGCCCTGAGATCGTTGTCGACCAGTACGGGGATCGGCAGCTCGGCGCGCAGCCGTTCGCCGAGGGGAAGTTCGCTCCAGCCGAATCGGGGACATACACGTATATAGCCGGTGGCCGAATCGACAGAGGACGGAGTGACCACTCCCACGGCCCTCAACCTGGGCGCCAAGGTGGGGTCGGCGAGCCGGTGCTTGATCACCGCGAGCAGCTGAGGGATGGGGTCGGAACGGCAGTCGAAGGCTGATACATCGGATGTGATCACCCGACCGTCCAGACCCGCGACGACGGTGACGACGTGGTCGGTGGCGACCCGTACGCCCATGGTCGCGGCGGCCTCGGGGACGACCTGGAGCGGGATGCGGGGCCTGCCGACGGCCCCGGCCTGCGGAGCGAGAGCCCGCAGGTAACCGCAGGCCAGAAGGCGTCGCGTGTGCTCGTGTACGGTCGCGTCGCCGAGCCGGAGACGGGCCGCGATCTGGCGGCGGTCCAGCGCGCCCGCGGTGCCGAGCAGCGCCAGGATCTCGACGCGGGTCAGATCGCCACGAGGGGCGACTCGACGAGCAGTCATCGGATATTTCCACCTCGATCTCATTGACACTACAGAGGGCGACGCTTAAGTTTCACAATTATTAACTCGGCCCCGAGCTTATTGAGTGGAGCTGCGATGGGCAGGCAGATGCATGGCGGTCGACGATCATTGGCAGTCGTCGTAGCGGTGGTCATCGCGGGGGGATTCACCGCCGGTTGCGGGGACAACGGCGGTCAGCAGTCATCAGGCGGCAGCAAGGCGACCAACGGAGCGGTGACGCTCACCTGGTCGATGTGGGCCTCCGGCACGGAGGACCGCGACGCCTGGCAGAAGGTGGCCGACGAGGTCACCAAGAAATACCCGAACATCAAGATCACGCTGGAGACCTCTCCGTTCAACGACTACTTCACCAAGCTCGGCACCCGCCTGGCCGGCGGCAGCGCGCCGTGCATCGTCTCCATGCAGAGCCTGCGCACCGGCGGCTACGTCAACGGGATGCTCCCGCTGGACGAGCTGATCAAGAAGAACAGCCTGGACACAGGCGACTTCGACGCCTCGATCATGGCCGGGCTGGCCTCCGGCGGCAAGCAGTACGCCCTGCCGTACGACGTCGGCTCGCTGATCGTCACCTACAACAAGAACCTGTTCAAGGCGGCCGGGGTGCCGGCGCCGAAGGTCGGATGGAGCATGGCCGACTTCGAGGCGACGGCCAAGAAGCTGACCACCGGCGGCAAGTACGGCTTCGTGGCCTACCCCATCGACCTGCCGATGTTCTCGATGATCCTGTCGCAGACCGGCGCGGAGCCGGTGGACGCGGCCGGCAAGCTCACCCTCACCTCCGAGCCGATGAAGACCGGCTTCCAGTGGTACGCGGACCTGGTCGCCAAGGCCGGGGTCGCGCCCAAGCTGCCCGGCGTGGACAACAACTTCCCCGACACCCAGTTCCTCAACGGCAACGTGGCGATGCAGGTGAACGGCCCCTGGGCCGTCCTGTCGCTCAAGCAGCAGGCCAAGTTCGACGTGGGCCTGGCCACCATCCCCGCCGGTCCCGGCGGGTCCAAGACCTACTCGGCCGGCTCCGGCTTCGGCATCTCCCAGTCGTGCCCGTACCCGGACGAGGCGTTCAAGGCGATCAGCGTGATGACCAGCGCCGACGTGCTGGGCCAGCTCGCCACCATCGGGCGCGCCTACCCGGCGCGCAAGTCCGTCCAGAACAAGTGGTACGAGAACGCCTTCGAGGGCGCCAAGGAGGTCCTCGACGCCGCCAACGCCTCGGCGACGCCGTTCCGGGCGACCGCCGGCTGGGACCAGGTGTCCAAGCTGCTGGCCCAGTACGGCGTGCCGGTCTTCAACGGGCAGGGCACGGCGACGAGCGTCCTCGACCAGGTGCAACAGCAGGCACCGGCGTAGGGAAGGGAATCACGTGCCGGGCTCCACCATCGACGCCATGCCCCGGCGGGCGGCGCCGGCCCGCGGACAGCGTGCCCGCCGCCTGCGCGGCGACGGAAGAGTCGCCGCCCTGTTCGCCGCGCCCAGCCTGATCGGATTGACGCTGTTCACGCTCTTTCCGATCGTGATGTCCCTGGTGATCGCCTTCTTCCGGTGGCCCGCGGTGGGCGAGCAGGTCTTCACCGGGCTGGGGAACTTCACGCAGCTGTTCGGCGATCCGGTGTTCCGGCGGACGCTGTTCAACACGCTGCTGTTCGTGGTGCTCTACCTGCCGCTCAACCTCATCGTGTCGGTGGGGCTGGCGGTGTGGATCTCGCCGCGCATCAAGGGCCGCCAGGCGCTGCGGGTCGTGTTCTTCCTGCCCGTGGTCACGCCCATGGTGGCCAACGCGATCGTCTGGCGGATGATCTACCAGCCCAACGGCTTCATCGACGGCACGCTGCACGCCGCCACCGGCGTGCACGCGCCGAACTTCCTCGGCGAGCAGGGCTGGGCCATGTTCGCCGTCGTCGCGATGAGCGTGTGGCAGGGGTTCGGGTACAACATGCTGGTCTTCTCGGCCGCCCTGGACGCCATCCCGCGGCAGCTCGTGGAGGCGGCGCAGATCGACGGGGCGGGGCCGTGGCGGCTGTTCTTCCGCATCACGCTGCCGATGATCTCCCCGGCGATGTTCTTCGCCACGACCATGACGCTCATCACGTCGTTCCAGGTCTTCACCCAGCCGTTCCTGATGACCGGCGGCGGGCCCGGCATCGACACCGAGACCCTCATGATGTTCGTCTACAACCAGGGCTTCTCCGTCTACCAGTTCGGACTGGCGTCCGCCGCGGCCTGGATCCTGTTCGTGCTGATCCTGGGCGTGACCGCGATGCAGTTCGCCGGCCAGCGCAGATGGGTCACCTACGATGTCTGAGCACGTGCACGCCGCCCCGGTCTCCCCATGGGCGCGCAGGGTCCGGCTGGTCGTCTCGCATGCCGCGCTCTACCTGGTGGCCGCCGCCTTCGTCTCACCGCTGGTCTACATGGTGGCCACGTCGCTGAAGCGCGCCGACGAGGTGTTCGGGTCGCCGCCGAGCCTGTTCGGATCGGTGATCCGGTGGGAGAACTACAGCGAGGCGTTCGAGTTCCTGCCGTTCGCGCGGTTCATCGTCAACGGGCTCGCCGTCGCCGTCTGCGGCACCGTCGTGGTGCTGGTGGCGTCGAGCATGTCGGCGTACGCCTTCTCGCGGCTGCGCTGGCGCGGTCGCGACGGCGTCTTCCTGGTCTTCCTGGCCACCCTGATGATCCCCCAGGAAGTGCTGGTCGTGCCGATGTTCATGCTGATGCGCTGGTTCGGGTGGGTGGACTCGTTCCAGGCGCTGATCTTCCCCTGGGCGTTCACCGCCTTCGGGACGTTCATGCTGCGCCAGTTCTTCCTGACCATCCCCGAGGAGCTCGCCGAGAGCGCCCGCCTCGACGGCGCCGGAGCGGTGCGCGTCTTCACCAGCATCATGCTGCCGCTGATCAGGCCCGCGCTGGCGGTGCTGGCGGTCTTCACGTTCATCAACTACTGGAACAGCTTCCTGTGGCCGCTGATCATCATCAACTCGGTGGACGAGAAGGCCACGGTCCCGCTGGGTCTGCAGCTGTTCTTCGGGCAGCAGGGCACCCAGTGGAACCTCATCATGGCCGCGGCCGTGATCTCCATGGCGCCGACCACGGCGCTGCTCATCATCCTGCAGAAACATCTCGTACGCGGGATCGCCACCAGCGGTCTCGGCGGACGCTGAATCATACGAAGAAGAGGGACATCGTGCAGCACCACGCCTGGTTCGCCGAATCCCGGTTCGGCATGTTCGTGCACTGGGGTCTGTACTCTCTGGCGGCCCGGCACGAGTGGGTGAAGAACCGCGAGCGCCTGACCGACGAGGACTACCAGCGCTACTTCGACCACTTCGATCCCGACCTGTACGACCCGGCGCAATGGGCGCGGCTGGCCAAGGAGGCCGGCATGCGCTACATCGTCCTCACGACCAAGCACCACGACGGCTTCTGCCTGTGGGACTCGGCGCAGACCGACTACAAGGCGACGCGCACCCCCTGGGGCAAGGACCTGATCGCGCCGTTCGTGGAGGCCGTCCGCGCCGAAGGGCTGAAGGTCGGGTTCTACCACTCGCTGATCGACTGGCACCATCCCGAGTTCCCGGTCGACTCGTTCCACCCCCAGCGCGACGACGAGGCGTACAAGGCGGCCGCCGCCGGCCGTGACGTCTCCAAGTACGCCGACTACCTGCACGCCCAGGTGCGCGAGCTGCTCACCGGTTACGGCAGGATCGACTACCTGTTCTTCGACTTCTCCTACCGGGGCAGGCCGGGGACCTGGAGCGGCAAGGGCGCCGACGACTGGCGCTCGGAGGAGCTGCTCGCGATGGTCAGGGAGCTCCAGCCGGAGGTCATCGTCAACGACCGGCTCGACATCCCCGGCGACTTCGTCACCCCCGAGCAGTACCAGCCCGCCGGGCCGATGGTCGTCGACGGCCGCGAGGTGCCGTGGGAGGCGTGCCAGACGCTCAACGGCAGCTGGGGGTACGACCGGGACAACCTCGACTACAAGTCTCCGGACCTGCTCGTACGGATGCTGGTCGACAGCGTCGCCAAGGGCGGCAACCTGCTGCTCAACGTGGGCCCGGACGGGCGCGGCCAGATCGATCCCCGCGCGCGGGGGACGCTCGCCGACATCGGCGCCTGGATGCGGGTCAACTCCCGCTCGATCTACGGCTGCGGGCCCAGCGGCTTCGCGGCGCCTCCCGACTGCCGCTACACCCAGCGCGGCGACCGGCTCTACCTGCACCTGTTCGCCTGGCCGTTCGGCCACCTGCACCTGCCGGGGCTGGCCGGGCGGGTGAAGTACGCCCAGTTCCTGCACGACGCGTCGGAGATCCGCACCCGGGTCATCGACCCCGGCCAGCAGGCCGGCCTCACCACGATGGGCGCCGTGGCACCGGACGTCCTGACCCTCGACCTGCCCGTACAGCGTCCCGACGTCGCCGTGCCCGTCGTCGAGCTGTTCCTTACCGAGTGACCTCAGCCCCGTCGTGGGCGAGCTGCCGCGAAGGCGTCAGCAGGGTGGACAGCGCCCAGCGGCCGGGTCCGAGGACGGCGACGAGCAGGAAGCCCCAGCAGAAGAGGACGGCCTTCTCGCCGCCGTTCTCGATCGGGAACAACGCCTGGGGCTGGTGGACGACGAAGTAGGCATAGGCCATGGTGCCCGAGCAGAGGACGGCGGCGGCGCGGGCACCCAGGCCGAGCAGGACGAGGATGCCGCCGACCAGTTCGATGGCCGCGGCCCACCAGCCGGGCCACTGTCCGAAGCTCGGCGCCGGGCCCTGTGGCCCGCCCAGCACGTTGAAGAGCGTCGCCGCGCCGTGGCAGGCGAACAGCAGTCCCAGCACGAACCGGTAGAGGGCCAGAAAGAGCCCCTGATTCTTGTCCAACAGATCCACGGCAAACGGCCTTTCCCGCTGTTGAAAAATATGGGAGCGCTCCCAAACAGATTCTTCAAGTCACGCTCATATGTCAATGTCGCATCACTTGTAGGATCGGTCCAAAACGCGCTGTACACGCATAACCTGCCCGGACATCGAGGGTATAAAGTTTCGCATTCGTGAAATTTTCATCAGTGCCCGACGAGAAAATTGACACGAATGACTGAAGCACGGTAAATCTCGACATACGAAAGCCGCCCGGATCCTGCTCCGGGCGGCCCTCTCAGGAATCGGCTACCGCTTGGCGCACAGCGCGGTGTCCATGGCCTCGATCACGTGCTGGTGGGCCTCCTCGCCGGGAGGCAGCGCCGTGACGGCGACGGTGGCGGCGCGGCCGTCCTCGGTCACCCCGTTGCGGGTCTCGTAGCCGTCGATGTCACCGCCGTGGCCCCAGATGACGCCGCCGCAGCTCAGCGGCATCTTCATCAGGCCCAGCCCGTACTCCCAGCCGGCCGGGAAGCCGGGCGCCTTCATCGTGTGCTTCATCGCCGCCAGCTGCTCCGGCTCGAGCAGCTTGCCGCCCATCAGGGCGGTCATGAAGCGGTTGAGGTCGCTCGGGGTGCCGATCAGCTGGCCGGCCGCCCATCCCCACGACGGGTCCAGGTTCGTGATGTCCTTCAGCTTGCCGCCGGGCTTCTCCGAGCCGTACCCCTGCGGGTGACGCCCGCGGATCGTCCTGTCCCCCTTGCCCGGCCAGTACGTGTCACGCAGCCCGATCGGCTCGATGATGCGATCGGTGATCACCTCGGCCACCGGACGACCGGTGACCTTCTCGATCAGCAGGCCCGCCAGCACGTAGTTGGTGTTGCTGTACTCCCAGCTCGTGCCCGGCGCGAACGACGCCTTGTGCGCGAACGCCATCTCCAGGAGGTCCTGAGGCGAGCGGTAGACATTGCGGCTCTTGAAGATGCTCGGCATCCAGCGGGTGTAGTTCGGCAGGCCGCTGGTGTGCTGCAGCAGCTGCCGCACCGTGATCCTCCTGCCGTCGATGCCCTTGCCGCGCACCACCTTCGGCAGGTACGTCTCGATCGGCTCGTCCAGATCGACCTTGCCCTCGCCGACCAGCTGCAGCACCGCCACCGCGGTGAACATCTTGGTGTTGCTCGCGATCCGCACCCGGCCGTCGACCGGGACCTCCTCCTTGGTCGTCAGGTCCGCGACCCCGGCGGTGTAGTGGCGGGTCCGGCCCCTGCCGTCCCGCACCGCGGCCAGCGCCGCCGGGAACCTGTCCTTCTCCACCAGCCCGTCCAGCTTGCGCTGCAGGGCGTCGGGCCGGTGGTTGCGCTTGAGCTCGTCCCGTACCTCGGCCAGTTCGGCGGACAGGCTCTCGTCGGGGCTCTGCCGCACGACGTTCGCGGCGCGGCCGGGCCCGGTGGCCGCGGCGGCCGGCGTCCCCGCCACGACCAGCCCCGACAACGCCGCCAGCGCCGCCGCGAGAACCCGCACGCGCCGGGAGGACTTCGACTCGGAAGAGGTAGGCGACATGGGAAACGCTCCTGATTTCTGGGTGGGGGTCGTCCGCTTCGGACATCACCCAGCATGTCGGCGAACGGCATCCCTGATCGATCCCGTGCGCTGGAGCGTCCGGGTACAGCCAGCTGTACCGGGGGCAGGACGGGCAGGTCCCGTCCAGGGCGCTGATCACCCCGTCGATGACGTCATTGCGCGTCTCGTCGAGTGAGCTCGCCAGGAGCGTGTACCCGACGGTGCCGGGCGTCGGGTCCTACGCCCGCACGCTGGAGCACGACCTGACCTGCGGCCTGCCCTGACAGCCGCGTCGAGGTGCCCGCATTCAGGACACGGTGCAGGGGACGCCGTTGAGCGTGAAGCCGGTGGGCTGGTCGTTCGAGCCGCTCGCGTTGAAGCCGACCCCGAAGCTCGTACCGGGGTCGATGCTCTTGTGGAAGCTCGGGCCGGTGGCCTGGACGCTCGGCGGGGTCGCGGACCAGGTGGCGTTCCAGCCGGTGGTGAAGGTCTGGGCCCCGGGGAAGACGAACTGCAGGATCCAGGGGCTGAACGTACGCGTACCGGTGTTGCTGATGGTCACGTCGGCCGTGAACCCGGTGCCCCACCCGGTGCTGGCGTAGGTCACCGCGCAGGCGTAGCCGGGGGGCGCGTCCGCCTGGGCCGTTCCGGCGGGCAGGGCGGCCAGGAGGAGCCCGGCGATGAGGATCCCTGACGAGCGCCGCAGAAAACGCATCGATCCCCCTTGTGTCATGGAACGACATTCCGAGGTGATCGTCAGCCGTGCGGCACCTGTTGTCAAACATTTGTCGGCCCGGTGGCTGAAAGTTTCACCGGCGGGCGTTTGTGACGCATTTCCGGCGCCGATCATCGCCCGCCGGAAACAGCCGGTCGCAGGTTCAGCACGTGTCGATGTAGCGCTGTTTCTGGATGTTCTCGCGGACGCGGTCGCGGGCGGTCCGGGCCGCGCTCGAGTCGTTGGACATGGCGGTCACGGTGAAGTGGACCCTCGCGAACTGGTTCGGGTGGTAACTGGTCTGCGCGGGCGCGTAGGACACCTCCACCAGGGTGCTGTCGTCGCTGCCCAGAACGGCGTTGGGCGGGGTGGCGACGGTCTTGTAGCCGTTGCGGCTGAGCGCGCTCTGGGCGAACGAGCGGGTGTCCTTGTAACACATGGTCTTGACGAACCAGCCCGAGTGCCAGGAGAGCGCGGCCCGGGTCGTGGCGGCTTCGGTGGCGGCGCCGGTGACGGTCGCGACGACCGTGGCGGCCAGTACCAGCCCCAGGCGGGCCTTCCGCTGGATGTCCATCATCGTTTCGTCCTTTCGGTGTCCCGTACGGACTGAGGGGTGACAATTCATGGGATCCGGGAAGGGCGCGGACGAGCCTCTGCGGCGCCTACTCCTTCATTACGCACGCGGGCACCTAAAGCCGAAAAGACGGAAAGGGTAAAGGCACGCCCCGCCGGCCGGCACGCCCGGGACGGGGGCCGACCGCAGGGCTCCGTTCGGGGAGTCATGGCGGCGCTCGCCGCGGAGGTGCGCGGTGGTCGCGGCGAGGTCGAGGGAGAGGGCCGCTGATGACGGCCGGGGACGGTGTCAGCGCTCACCTGGAGGTGAGGCGCAGGACGGCGTGGTCGGCGGAGGCGTAGGGCAGCTCCAGCCGCAGGTTGTTGATGCGGGCGGACCTGCCGGGAGCCAGGGACAGCTTGCCCTCGTCGCGGCAGCGCCCGTTGACGCAGCTGCTGGAGATGCTGACGTTCGCCCCCTCGGCCCGCAGCCCGCCGGTGAAGCCCAGGAGCGCGATCGTGACCTCGTCCGGGTCGAGCGCGCTGATGGTGAGCCGCTGCACGCCGAACCGCTTGTCGATCCGGAGCCGGTCGCCTGCCCGGACCTCGACCTCGCAGTCGGCGTCCCTGCAGGAGGCCAGGCTGCTCCCGTCGGCCGGGCGATGCCCGGTGGACGAGGGCCGGACGGAGACGGTCGGCATGGGTGACAGCGGGTCCGCCGCGGACGGCAGCGGGTCCGTCGCCACCGACTGAGGCGTCGACGGCGCGGTACGCGAGTCGGCGCAGGCGGCGGCGAGCACGGCCAGCAGAGCGGCGGCGGTGAACCGGACGAGGGTCGGCATTGGGCTCCTCCAGGCGGACACTCCTCACGTTGTGCCCGCCCGAACTACGAAAATAACCCTGCGTAATCGCCCGACCTCGGAGCCCGCAGCTCAGTCCGTGCCGGACACCAGCCCGACCCGGTAGGCGAGGACGACGGCCTGCACGCGGTCGCGCAGCTCCAGTTTGGCCAGGATCCGCGACACGTAGGTCTTCACGGTCTCGGCGGTGATGAACAGCTTTTCGGCGATCTCCGCGTTCGACAGGCCGCCCGCGATCTGTTCGAGGACCTCGAGCTCGCGGCGGGTCAGCGCGCGCACGATCTCGTCCCTGGCCGGACGGGACGTGTCGGAGGGACGGAGCCGTTCGGCGAAGTGGCCGATGAGCGTGCGGGTGACGGCGGGCGCCAGGAGGGAGTCGCCGCGGGCGATGGTCCGCACGCCGTTGACCAGCTCCGCCGGTGGGGCGTCCTTCAGCAGGAAACCGGCGGCGCCGGCCTTGAGCGCTTCGTAGACGTACTCGTCGACGTTGAAGGTGGTGACGACCAGCACTTTCGCCGGGGTCTCGGTGCCGGGGCCGGACAGTAGCCGGGTGGCCTCGATGCCGTCCACGATGGGCATCCGGATGTCCATCACGATGACGTCCGGGCGCAGCCGCCGGGCCGCCTCGACGGCCGCGCGGCCGTCCGCGGCCTCCCCGACGACCTCCATGTCCGGCTGGGCGGAGAAGATGGTGATGTAGCCGGCGCGTACCAGTGCCTGGTCCTCGCAGATGAGCACCCGGATCGGCGTGTCGGTCATGGAGTGCTCCTGTACGGGATGAGGGCCCGGACGCCGAACCCGCCGCCCGGGCGGGGGCCGGCCGCCAGTTCGCCGTCGAGCATGCGTACGCGTTCGCGCAGCCCGTCCAGACCTCGCCCGCCCGACGGCACGGCGGGCGCGGCGTCGGCGGGCCCGTCGGTGATCACCTCGATCTCCAGGTGATCGTCGTGGTGGTGGACCGTGACCGCGGTGAGCTGCCCTGTCGCGTATTTGATCGCGTTGGTGAGCGCCTCCTGCACGACCCGGTAGGCGGCCAGCTCCACGTCCACGGGCTGCGGCCGCTGTTCGCCGCGCTCGGCCAGCTCGACGGGCTGGCCTGCCAGCCGGGCCTGTTCGACCAGGTCGCCGACCTTGCCCAGGGTGGGCGCGCGGCCCGCGACCGCCGAATCGCCGGTGGCCTCCAGCACGCCGAGCAGGTACCGCAGCTCCGTCAGCGCCCGCCGGCCGGTGTCGCTGATGGCGGCGAGCCCGGCCCCGGCGCGCTCCGGCGCGCTGCCGACCAGGAACTGCGCCGCGTCGGCCTGGACGACCATGGCGGTCACATGGTGGGTGACCACGTCATGCAGCTCGCGGGCGATCCGCGCCCGTTCGGCGGCCGCGGCCACCTCCGCGCCCAGGCGCCGTCGCTCGGCCTCGTCAGCCCGCCACCGGCGCATCCCGGCCCCAGCCATCCAGATCACCGCCAACGTCAGGTAGAACGCCACGAACTCCGGGACTCCGTTGGGCGACCCCAGGCTGTGCAGCACGACGGCCAGCAGGACATAGCCCGCGGTCGACACCGCGACGAGGCCGCGGCGGAAGCGGGCCTGATAGGCGCCGGCGGCGTACAGGGCCAGGTAGAGCCCGACGCCGGCGAACGTCTGCGGACAGCTCAGCGCCTGATGGAGGGCGAAGGCGGCGCCGATGATCGCGAGACAGGCCGCCGGCCATCGGCTGCGTACCACCAGCGGCGCGGACTGGGCCGCGGCCAGCGCCACGGCCAGCGCGTCCGGCGGGCGCTTGGGCAGGTCGCCGAGCTGCACCCCGATGGCGGACATCGTCGGTACGGACGCCAGCAGCATGAGCGCCGCCGCGAGCGCGGCGTCCTTCACGGACAGGGGGCGGGCTCGCCACCAGTCTGACCAGATGCGGGCGGAACGGGCGGCGTTCGCGAACACCGGGCAAGCCTAACGACCCCCACGGCGCGCGGGGAGCAGTCCACCGCGCCGGTGCGCCCTGACGAGCATCGGCACGGCGAGCAGCAGGCTCAGCAGGACGGGCACGATCGACGCCTCCAGCCCGAACTCGCCCCCGGTCAGCACCGCCGGCCCCGAGACCTCGGCGGTCAGCAGACCGGGCGACACGTGGCCGGAGACCGGGATGCCCAGCAGGTTCTCGGTGGCGTTCCAGGCGAAGTGGAGTCCGGCGACGAACCAGATGCTGCGCCGCCAGAGGTAGGCGGCCCCGAGCAGGACGCCGGCCTCGATGGCGATCGCCAGCGAGCTCCACACGGTGGCTCCCGGGTTGCCCAGGTGCATGCCGCCGAACAGCAACGCGGTGACCGCCAGCGCCACCCGGCTGCCCCACAGCGCCTCCAGGGCCTGCAACGCCAGGCCCCGGAACATCAGCTCCTCGGTGACCGCCGCGCCGACCGCCGTGGCGGCCGCCGCGAGCACGACCGGCAGGAGGTTCCCGGACGACCAGGAGAACGAATAGCCGCCGGCCGCCGCGATCAGGAGCGCGGAGCCGAGCACGAACCCCAGGCCGATCCCGGCGCCGGACAGCGCCTCCCTTCCGGCCCCGGCTCTGGCGATCTCCGGGGTGGGCCGCCCCGCGACGAAGCGCATGACCGCCCGGTAGACGACCACCGCGGCGACCGCGCCCACCACGGCGAGCACCGGCGCTCCGCCCCCGGTGAGCGCCGACACCACGCTGAGGCCGAGCAGCCCGACCAGCATCCAGGTGAGGGGGAAGCGGGCGATCCTGCGCATCCGGCCGTCGCCGGGGATTGCGGCTGGCGTGCTCATGGTGACCTCCGTTGACGTCGGCCGCGCGTTCGGCGGCCCGGCGACGACGCTACGAGGGCGGCGGTGTCCGGCGAATCACCAATGAGCGGACGATTCAGGTAGCTCTCACGGGGGATGGCCCGACCCGAGCGCCGCCCATGACGCAGATTCCGGTCTGAACCGATATCACCGTGGCTACTCGTCCACGATCTTCGTGTCGCCGTAGACGGGGTTCTTCGGCAGCCGCTCCTTGGTCACCATCAGGCGCACGACGCCGGCCTCCTCCGACTGGACCTCCCAGACCATCCAGTCGTCACCGACCTCGGCCGACTGCCGCTTCGACTCCACACCGTAGCCGCCGTTGTCCGGCGCGGGGGTGATGATCTGGAAGACCGCCTTGAGGCCGCGCCGGCGGACCTCGGCCATGACCTCGCCCACGGTCTTCCCGTCGGCGCGGTAGCCCTCCAGCATCTCGCCCTTCTTCATGGCCGAGCGCCAGTTCTGGTACTTCTCCCCCGGCCGCGCCGCCCGCCCCAGCTGGACCGAGGCCCAGCCGGTCCAGCCGCGGGCCACCTCGACGGTCATCGCGCAGCCCTCGCTGCCGAGCCTGCAGCCCTCGGGCGTCGTGCCGTTGGCGATGGACTGGCCGTTGGGGGCCAGCCGGCCGCTCAGGCGCATGCCCGTGAGCTGACCCACCTGGGTCGGGGGCACCGGCACGACCTCCAGGTTCACGTTCAGGCCCACGGCCTTGAAGCCCTCGGTGTACCTGGCGTGGTCGGCGAGCGGGTCCTTGATGGTGGCCACGTACGTGTCGCCGCGCAGCTCGATGTCGATGGCGGAGTTGGCGTAGGAGGAGGCGGGGCCGCGCGGGCCGAGGACGGCGGGGGCGATCACGGCGGCCGCGGCGAGCCCGGCGACGGCCACGCCGCCCACGGCCAGGCGGGCACGCCACCGGGAGCTCCGGCGGCGGGCGCGCCCGGCGATGGGCTCGACGGCGGGCTCGACGGCGGGCTCCTCGGAGGTGATCGAGGCGAGGAGCGCCCGCGCCCCCGCGCCGGACGCCTGGCCCGTCAGGTCCTCGTCGCGGACCCTGGCGAGGTGCTGCAACTCGTTCACGCGGACTCCATGATCAGATGGTTGACGGTCACACCTGCCGCGGCCAGCGCCTTGGAGAGGCGCTTGCGCGCCCGGTGGAGGCGGATGCGGACGGCGTTGCGGGAGCAGCCGAGGACTGTGGCGATCTCGGCGCGCTCCAGGCCCTCCCAGGCCACCAGCGCGATCAGCTCCCGGTCGTCCTCGGGCAGCGCGTCGAACGCCCGCGCTATCGCGCTCAGTTCGAGGCTGGTCTCGGGCGCGTGGGCGTACAGGTCGGCGAGATCGGTGTCGAGCTCCACGCTTCTGTGCCGGTGCCTGGCCTGGCCCCGGCGGTGGTTGGCCAGCACGTTCCTGGCCACTCCGTACAGCCAGAGCCTGGCCTCGCCGCCCGCCGGCAGCGCGTCCATGCGGCGCCAGGCGATCGCGAACGTCTCGGCGACCACGTCCGCCGCGTCCTCCGGCGAGTCGCAGCGGCGCGTGGCGTAGCCGAGTATGTGCTCGTACGTCTGCTGGTAAACGGCCTCGAACCGGGTCTTCCGGTCGTCATCCACAGGCGGTCCCCATGGTCGGCCTCCTCGGGTCTCAGGGCAGGACACCCCGTACATGTCGGAGGCACCATGAGCATTTCAGGTGTTTTCACCCGAGCGTGGCCGGCTCCGTCATGACCGGCGGTCCCAGTCGCCGGGCGCGGATCCGCCGGAACACCAGACTGGTCGCGACGGCGGCGGCGCCACCCAGCAGGGCGAGCAGCACGGGGACGAGGGTGGCGGACCACGGCCAGGCGCTGCCGGTCAGCTTGACGTCGAGCACCGGGTACTCCAGCGTCTTGGCGGCGAACCGGGCGGTCTGCACGTCGTAGGTGCGGGCGAGGTCGCGCAGCACCGGGTCGAACGCGAACTCCGGATTGACGTGGAGGTACTCGGGCCGCGGCCCGCCGGTGGCCGCCGGGTGGCGGCGCGCCGCGTCCAGCCCCGGCACGAGGAGGCGGTCCAGGCCGGCCGCCGCGACCGTCGAACGCGGGACGAACGTCAGGCCGTGCCTGGAGTGGATCGGGCCGTCGCCGACCGCGACGGTGCGCCCGACCATGGAGTACTCGGTGTAGGAGACGAACGCGGAGGCGAGCTCCAGCTCCCCGACGCCCTCCGTGAGCTGGACGCCGATGGTCGACGGCCCGGTCTGGTAGGAGGCGTTGAGGGCGACGACCACGTCCGACGGCTCCAGAACCGACTCGGGGATCCGCGCGGGGGTGCCGGGCACGTAGTGGCGCCAGTGGACCCGCTGCGCCGCCGCACGAGCCGTCTCGGGGTCGAGCAGCCGCTCGATGATCCGCAGGCCGCCTTCTATTCCGGACAGCACGCCGGCGGCGGTGATCACGTTTCCGTCGTCGACGTACCGCGTGCCCCTCGTCCACCTGACATTGGGGAAGTCCTTCCGCAGCCCGGACAGCCGCAGCCAGTGGGAGGTGGCGGGCCTGCCGTCCAGCAGCCCGCTCGCGGCGAGCGTACGGGCCCCGACGCAGACGCTGACGGTCAGCGCGCCGGCGGCCGACTGCTGCCGCAGCCAGGCGCTGATCGAGGCGGACTCGGCCGGGTCGGGTGGCTGCAGGGCGGGGATCACCACGGCGTCGAGGCGGTCGCCCCGCTCGCTCATCAGCCGCGTCAGCTCGTCGAACGTGAGGTCCGGCACGATGTCCAGGCCGCCGGTCAGGGGCACGAGCCGGGGCCCCGCCGAGACGACGTAGGTGTTCACCCGGCCGGTGCCGGCCAGCACCTCGTACGGCCCGAGCAGGTCGGCCGCGTTGGTGCCCTTGCCGCCGACCAGGAAGGCCACCGTGGGCTTGGCCGGGTCATGGGTCCTGGCCACCGGCCGGGCCGAGACCGCGTCCGCGCGCGCCCGGTACTGGTCGCCGAACTTGCCGATGGTGTTCACCGCGGAGACCGAAGCGGGGATCAGCAGCACGGCCAGCACCACGGCCGCCCTCCTGACCCACGTCCACGGGACGCGCAGGCGGTGGTGACGGTGGAGGTACTCCTCGCGCCGCCACAGCATGGCCACGGCCATGAGGACGAACATCAGCGTGTGCCCGATCGACATCACCAGGTGGCCCGGCAGCGCCCCGAACCAGTACGGGACGAGCAGCACGAGGAACGGCGCGAACATGGCCAGGCTCATCTCTCCGATGGCGGCCCAGCCGTGGCGGCGCACCCGCATCCAGACCGCCATGCCGACGGTCATGTCGGCGGCCATGATCAACGTGCTGACGTCGAACCGGGTGTCCCCCGGCAGGACCGCGCTCCACACCAGGCCGAGCAGCAGCATCCCGAGGATCATGGCGATGACCATCTCGAGGTAGTGCCAGATGAAGCGCCCGGCCAGGCGCGCTCTTCCCGTGTGTGGCCCGTGAACAGTCATTGCCGGATTCCTGAACGTCGTTGATGGGGGTGTGCCGCCCTGGCTGACCGGTGCCAGTTCAGCCCGGCGGCCGGAGGCCGGGCAAGCGGTGACCGGCCGGCTCGTCCGAATAGCCGGGCATCGTGTCGCTTTTGCCTGGCGTGCCCGCCGCATCGATACCGTTCTTCCATGAACGGTGCATTCAACGTGTTCCCAGCCACACGCGACGATGGGGACGCGGTGGGCGAGATCCACGCCGAGTCCTGGAAGGCGGCCTATGCCGGGTTCTTCCCTACGGAGTTCTTCGACGCGGCGGTGAGCCACCGGCGTGGCAAGTGGCACGGCGTGCTCGCCGAGGGCAAGGACACCATCCTGCTGGCCACGCTGGACGGGCGACCGCTGGGGTTCTCCTACTTCGGCACCTCGCCGGCGCACCCCGGCTCGGCGGAGATCTTCGGCTTCTACGGCCACCCCGACGGCTGGGGCACCGGCATCGCGGGCGCCCTGATGGCCGCGTCCCTGGACAGGATCCGCGAGGAGGGCTTCGGGCGGATCCACCTGTGGACGCTGCGTGACACGCCCCAGTCCCGGCGCTTCTACGCCAAGAGCGGGTTCACGGAGTCCGGCGCGGTCCGCGGCCACGACTTCGGCGACGGCAACCCGATCGAGCAGATCGAGTACGAGCTGATCCTCTGAGGTGTCCCGCTCCCCGTCTGTTACACTTAGTGAGCAATAGGTTACCTTGTGTAAATTCGGGGGCTGTTGTGAAGGTCGCCTGCGTCGGTGGCGGACCCGCCAATCTGTACTTCTCCATCCTGATGAAGCGGGTGGACCCGTCCCACGACATCACCGTCTATGAGCGAAACCCGGCCGGATCGACGTACGGCTGGGGCGTGACCTACTGGGACGAGCTGCTCGGCTACCTCCTCGCCGCCGACCCCGAGTCCGCGAGCGCCATCCGTGCGAACTCGGTCCACTGGGACAGCTGGGTCGCGCACATCCGCGACCGCGCGACGGTGACGGTGGACCACGGGGACGAGGGCTTCGGCATCGGCCGGCACCTGCTGCTCGACATCCTCGTCGAACGGGCCCGCGCGCTCGGCGTACGCGTCGAGTTCGAGCGCGAGATCACCGGCGAGCACGAGCTGCCCGAGGCCGAGCTCATCGTCGCCGGCGACGGCGTCAAGAGCACGCTGCGCCAGCGCCACGCCGACCACTTCGGCCCCGAGTTCGCGGTCGGGGACAACTACTACACCTGGCTCGGCACCACCCAGATCTTCAAGGCCTTCACCTTCGCGTTCGCCGAGACGCCGCACGGCTGGATCTGGTGCTACGGCTACGGATTCAGCCGGACGCACAGCACCTGCGTCGTCGAGTGCTCCCCGGCGACCTGGCGAGGGCTCGGGCTCCACGAGGCCAACGAGGCCGACAGCCTGGCCCTCCTGGAGAAGCTCTTCTCCGAGATCCTGGACGGGCACCCGCTGATCGGCCGGGCGCACCCCGACGGCAGCTCGCACTGGCTGAAGTTCCGCACCCTGACCTGCCGCACGTGGCACCGCGACAACGTCGTCCTGATCGGGGACGCCGCGCACACCACGCACTACTCCGTCGGCGCGGGCACCGCCCTCGCGCTCGGGGACGCCGCCGGCCTGGTCAACGCGCTGCACGAGGAGACGACGCTGCCGGCCGCCCTGGCCCGCTATGAGCGCGACCGCCGAGCCGCGATCCTCGGCACCCAGAAGGCGGCCCGCCGCAGCGCCCAGTGGTACGAGAGCCTGCCGCGCTACATCGACCTGTCGCCGCGGCAGATGTTCACGCTGCTCGGCCACCGGCACTCGCCGCTGCTCCCGTACGTGCCGCCGAGGCTGTTCTATGTGATCAGCCAGGTGGTCGAGTCGGTGCCCGGGCTCGTGTCCTGGCTGGGCTCGAAGGTCACGCGCACCCCGGACGCGCCCGCGAAGTGATCGCGGGGCTCTGGTCAGGCGAGCAGCGACCGCCGGCAGGTGGACGCACGTCAGCCGGCGCTGATCCGGTGGCGGAAGACCCAGTACGTCCAGCCCTGGTAGAGCAGCACCAGCGGCAGGAAGATCACCGCGACCCAGGTCATGACGACGAGCGTCTTCGGGGTCGCGGCCGCGTTGCCGACGGTCAGGCTGTAGGCGGGGTCGACGGTCGAGGGCAGGACGTTCGGATAGAGGACCGCGAACAGGCTGATCACGGCCAAGCCGATGGCGACCGCCGACAGCAGGAACGCCCAGCCCTGGCGCCCCTTGCCCACGGCGGGCAGCGAGCAGGCGAGGGCGAGGACGGCCAGGGCCGCCAGGACGACCGTGGCGAGGCTCCCGCCCTGGAGCTGCGTCCAGGCCAGGAAGGCCACCGCGAGCACCACCGCGACGACGCCCGCTCGCACCGCCACCGCGACCGCGCGCCGGCTGATCTCCCCGGTGCTCTTCAGCGCCAGGAACATGGCCCCGTGCGTGGCGAACAGCGCCAGCGTCGTCAGCCCGCCGAACAGCGCGTACGGGTTGAGCAGGTCCGCCACCGTGCCCACGTACTCGTGGCGGGAGTCGAGCCGCACGCCCCGCACGATGTTCGCGAAGGCGACGCCCCACAACAGCGCGGGCACGAACGAGCCCACCGCGAGGCCCGTGTCCCACCGCCGCCGCCAGGTCGGGGAGTCGCGCTTGCCGCGGTACTCGAAGGCCACCCCGCGCACGATCAGCGTCACCAGGATCACCAGCAGCGGCAGGTAGAACGTGCTGAACAGCGAGGCGTACCACTCGGGAAAGGCGGCGAACGTGGCCGCCGCCGCGGTGATCAGCCACACCTCGTTGCCGTCCCAGACGGGTTCGATCGTCTCGATCATCGCCCGGCGTTCCGCGTCGTTCCCGGCGACGACGGGCAGCAGCAGGCCGACGCCGAAGTCGAACCCCTCCAGGACGAAATAGCCGAGCCAGAGCACGGCGATCGCCACGAACCAGACGTCGGTGAGCTCCATGCCGCGATCTCTCCACTAGTAGGCGGGCGACGGCTCGCCTGGCTCGGTGCCGGTGCTGTCGCCGGACGGCGGGGCCATCCGGCCGTACTTGATCATGAGGCCCGCCTCCACCACGGCCAGCACGCCGTACAGGAGGGTGAAGACGATCAGCGAGGTGAGCACGGTGCCCACGCCGACGCTGGGCGAGACGCCCTGAACGGTCTTCATCTGGCTGAAGACGACCCACGGCTGCCTGGCCGTCTCGGTGAAGATCCAGCCGAAGCTGTGCGCGAGGAAGGGCAGCACGACGGACCACACGGCGGCCCGCCAGATCCAGCCCTTGCCGCGTACGCGTCCGCCGCGGGTCAGCCAGAGCAGGACGAGCGCCACCAGCCCCGCCAGCATGCCGAAGCCGATCATCAGCCGGAAGGACCAGTAGGCCAGCGGGATGTAGGGACGGTAGTCCCCCGGTCCGAACCTGCGCTGGTACTCCCTCTGGACGTCGTTGACGCCGTGCACCTTGCCGTCGAACGAGCCGGTGGCCAGCTGTGACAGCAGGCCCGGGACCTCCAGCGCGAAGATCGGCCGCGTGCCGTCGAGCGTCCCGATGGTGAACAGGGAGAACGGCGCCGGCTGCCGGGTGTCGTAGAGCGCCTCGGCGGCGGCCATCTTCATCGGCTGCGTCTGCGTCATGATCTTGCCGAGGACGTCGCCGGAGACGAGGGTGCCGGCGGCGCCCACCAGCACCGCGACCGCGCCGAGCCGGAGGGACGGGCCGAAGACGTCGGCGTCCCGCTTCCTGGCCAGGTGCCAGGCGGAGACGGCCATGAGGATCACGCCGCCGGACAGCCAGCAGCCCAGGACGGTGTGCGGGAAGGTGGCCAGCAGGACCTTGTTGGTCAGCACGGCCCCGAAGTCGGCCAGCTCCGCCCGCCGGCCGACGGTGACGCCCACCGGCCACTGCATGAACGAGTTGGCGGCCAGGATGAAGTAGGCGGACACCATGCTGCCGATCGCGACCGTCCAGATGCACGCGAGGTGCACCAGCTTGGGCAGCCGGTCCCAGCCGAACATCCACAGCGCCAGGAACGTCGACTCCAGGAAGAACGCCAGCAACGCCTCCAGCGCGAGCGGGGCGCCGAAGACGTCACCGACGAACCTGGAGTAGGAGCTCCAGTTCATCCCGAACTGGAACTCCTGCACGATCCCCGTCACCACGCCCATGGCGAAGTTGATCAGGAAGAGCGTGCCCCAGAACTTGGTGGCGCGCAGGTAGGCCGGGTTGCCGGTGCGTACCCAGGCCGTGTTCAGGACCGCCACCAGCACCGACAGCCCGATCGTGACCGGCACGAACAGGAAGTGGTACACCGTGGTGATCCCGAACTGCCAGCGCGCGAGATCCACGGTGTCCATGCTCCAACGGTAAGTGCCCGATCGGGCACCCTTGGTTACGACACGCTCGGATGGAGAGCCACGGGACGAGGCCGTTCGCAGGTGCTCGTGACGGTCACCGCCGTGCCCGAGCCCGCCGCGGCCAGCAGCGACTCCATGACGTCGAGCACGTGGAAGGCCAGCGAGCCCCCCGCGCGGAGCTGCTGGCCCACGTTCTGGTCCACCGGGGTCGCCGCGAAGTCGAGCAGCCCCACCCCGCGCCCGGCCCCCACGTAGCCGGCCGACTCGGGAAGCTCGCGCCAGCCGTCCGGGCCAGAGATCAGGACCGGGCCGTCGAAGCGGTTCGGGTCGGGTACGACGAGCGAGCCCTTCTCCCCGTGCACCTCGATGTTGGGCGCCTTGGTCGCCACCCCGTCGAAGCTCATCACCAGCGTGGACAGCGCTCCCGAGGCGTGCACGAGCACCCCGGTGACGTGGGTGTCGACCAGGACCGGGATCTCCTCCCCCTGGCGGGGGCCCGAGCCGATGGTGCGCTTGGGACGCGTACGGCTGGCCGCGCCGATGACGCTGGCCACCGGCCCGAGCAGCGTCACCAGGCTGCTGATGTAGTACGGCCCCATGTCCAGGAGCGGGCCGCCGCCGGGGACGTAGTAGAAGTCGGGGTTCGGATGCCAGCGTTCGTGGCCGGGCGTCATCATCGTCGCGGTCGCCGCGATCGGACTGCCGATCAGGCCGTCGTCGATCGCGTTGCGCGCGGTCTGCGTACCCGTGCCCAGCACCGTGTCGGGCGCGCACCCCACGCGCACGCGAGCGGCGGCGGCCGCCTCCAGCACGCGGGCGGCGTCCGCGGCCGTCGCGGCGAGGGGCTTCTCGCAGTAGACGTCCTTGCCGGCCGCGATGGCCTGCAGCGCCACCTCGGCGTGGGCGGCGGGAACGGTGAGGTTGAGCACGACGTCCACGCGCGGGTCCGCCATCAGCTCCGCCACGCTCAGCACGTCGACCCCCGCGTACGGACGCACCGCCTCCCGGGCCCGGTCGAGGTCCAGATCGGCCACGGCCACCAGCCGCAGCTGCGGCAACCGGTCGATGGTCTGGAAGTACTGGGCCGAGATCGCCCCGCACCCCACGACGCCGACGTTCACCGGCTGGCCCACAACATTCCCCTTTCGATGATGGTGCGCACGCTGTCGTCCTGCAGGACGTCGAGGCTGTGCCCGGGGGTGGTGACGAAGATCTTCCCGTTCCCCCACCGGCGGGTCCAGATCGCCGGCGAGGTGACCTCCCGGTGCCAGGGATCCCACGGACGGACCTGCTGCGTCGTCGTCGCCAGCACGTCGATGTAGTCGTCGGTCAGGACCCAGTACTGCTCGGTGACGAGGTCGAAGTCGGCGATGCCCTCGGTGATGGGGTGCGTGGCCGCCTCGGGCAGCATGTTGACGGTGTACGGCACGAAGTTGTCGGCCTGCGAGCCTTCCCGCTCGGCCGGGTCCTTGCCGGGATGGCAGGCGAACTGCCCGCCGATGAGATGCAGGTAGTCGGAGGAGTTGCGGTAGGAGTCGGCGATGCCGCCGTGCCAGCCGGCCATCCCGGTGCCCGCGCGGATCGCGGCCTCCAGCCCGCTCAGCTCCTCCCTCTCGATCGTGCCCATCGTGTAGCACTGCACGATGAGGTCGATGCCGGACATGAACTCGGAGTCCGCGTACGGCGCCGGAGACTCCGCCCGATGCACCTCGAACCCCTGCTTCTCGAGGAAGGGCACGAAGAGCTCGGTGGCCTCGACCGGGGCGTGCCCTTCCCAGCCACCGCGCACCACCAGAGCCTTCCTGCCGTGTTCGTCTGTCATGCTCCCGCCTATCGCTTAAGGGACAAACGACTCTGATAGTCGCATTTCATGCCTAACTATCTGAAGGGGTGTCCACCATCTGGCGCATGAAGGCAACGGATGTGGGCAGCGCTGTGCGGGCGGATCCCCCGACGCCGGCTTACACGTGGCTTAGTCCGTCGGGGTTGTAATCGGACGAACCCGATGTGGAGGACAAGGTGCCACCAACTGACCAACCACACGAGGAACTGTCATTCGAACCGGACCGTCCGCGCAGGCGCGTCCCCCGACCGCTGATCGTCGCCGCCGCCGTCGTGCTGGCGACGACGGGCGGGGTCGGAGCCGCCTCGGCGGCGTCGGGAACGACGCCGACGGGCACGCCGACCCCCACGCCGACGATCAGCGAGACACCCACGGAGACACCGACCGAAACACCAACCGAAACGCCGACCGACCCGCCGGCCGAAACACCTACGGATACGCCCACCACGGCCCCTCCGGACATAGCGCCGATCAACCCGTGGGGGTTCGTCGGAACCATGCACGGCGAGTTCGCGGTGGCGACGAAGGACGGCTGCGGCACCGTGACCCTGTTCGCCCAGACCGGGCAGGCGACCGCCGTCGCGGAGGACTCGATCACCGTGCGCAGCCAGGACGGCTTCGAGCGCACGTACGCGATCGACGACAACACGCACACCATCGCCGGACGGCGCGGCAACAGCGCGGTCAAGCAGGACGACTGGGTGTCGGTGACCGCGATCGGCGCCGACCAGACGTCCACGCCCACGCCCACGCCCACAGCCACGGCCACGCTTCCGTCCACGCCCACAGCTACAGCCACGACCACAGCTACAGCCACGACCACGGCCACAGCCACGGCCACGGCCACGGCCACGGCTGCCACCGTCTACGACCTGTCGCGGCCCATCAAGCGGATCTGGTCGTACAAGGGCTGGAAGCAGGCATGGCAGTGGTGGCAGGGCCCGCCCGCGTGGCAGACCCCGACCGCGTGCCCGACCCCGACCGAAACCCCGACCGAAACCCCGACCGAGACCCCGACCGACACTCCGACCGACACTCCGACCGACACTCCGACGGAAACGCCCACCGAGACCCCGACCCCCGATCCGTCGTCATCGGTCTCGGAGACCCCGACCCCGACGCCCACGCCGACCTCGTGATCGGCAGGTAGCGCCGTCCTCGTCCCGAGCGGCTCCCCTCTCACTCGGGAATCGAACGGCGTGCCGCCCCGCGTCCGGCCGGCGGTCAGAGAGCGAGATGGACCCGGTACTCCCTGAGCCACGCGTCGAGCTGCAGCAGCCGCTCCAGCGAGGCGCGGGCCGCGAGGGAGCTGGAGTCGCCCACAGGGCGGTCGATGAGCGCACGCGCCTTGCCCAGGTCGAGCAACTGGGCACAGGGCGTGTCGCGCTCGACCAGGGCGCGGGCCTCCTCGCGCAGGGCCTGCTCGTAGGCGGGGTCCTGGGTGGCCGGGTAGGGGCTCTTGACGCGCTGGAGCACGGACTCCGGCAGCAGGTCGGCGGCGGCCGCGCGCAGCAGGCTCTTCTCCCGCCCGTCGAAGGTCTTCATCGCCCAGGGGGCGTTGAAGACGTACTCCACCAGCCGGTGGTCGCAGAACGGCACCCGGACCTCCAGCCCGACGGCCATGCTCATCCGGTCCTTGCGGTCGAGCAGGATCTGCACGAACCGGGTGAGGTGCAGGTAGCTGATCTGGCGCATGCGCCGCTCGTGCCCCTCCTCGCCGGGCAGCTCGGGCACCTCGGCGATGGCCTGGCGGTAGCCGGCGTCCTGGTAGCCGGAGACGTCGAGCGTGCGCTCCAGGTCCTCCTTGAACAGCTGCTCCACCCCCAGGCGGTCGGTGAGGCCGCCGATGAACCACGGGAAGGTGTCGGCCGCCACCGCCGCCGGGTCGTGGAACCACCGGTAGCCGCCGAACACCTCGTCGGCCGACTCCCCGGACAGCGCCACCGTGGAGCGCCCCCTGATCGCCTCGAACAGCAGGTAGAGCGAGCTGTCCATGTCGCCGATGCCGATCGGCAGGTCGCGGGCGCGCAGCACGGCGGCCCGCACGGCCGGGTTCATCAGCTCCCGCGAGTCGAGCACGATGTCGGTGTGCTCGGCGTCGACGTGCCGGGCCACCTCATGGACGTACGGCGCGTCGGGCGTCGAACGGGTCTGATCGGGCTTGAAGTGCTCGGTGTAGCCGGCGAAGTCCACCGCGAACGAGCGGACCCTCCCCAGGTCCTGCTCCGCCAGGCCCCTGGCGGCGAGCGCGGTGATCGTGCTGGAGTCGAGCCCGCCCGACAGCAGCGCGCACAGCGGCACGTCGCTGATGAGCTGGCGGTGGACGATGTCCTCCAGCAGGCCGCGCACCGTCTTGACCGTGGAGTCGACGTTGTCCCGGTGCTCGTGGGACTCCAGCTGCCAGTAGCGGCGCTTGCGGCACCCGTCGCGGTTCACCCGGACGAGCTGGCCGGGGCGCACCTCGTACATGCCCTTGAAGATCCCGTGCTCCGGCGTCTTGACGTACGCCACCAGCTCGCGCAGCCCGTCGGCGTCGAGCACCGGGTGGGCGAGCGGGTTGGCGAGGATCGCCTTGGGCTCGGAGCCGAACAGCACGCCGTGGGCGGTCGGGTAGTAGTACAGCGGCTTGATCCCCATGCGGTCGCGGACCAGCAGCAGCTCCTCGCGCTCGGCGTCCCAGATGGCGAAGGCGTACATGCCGTTGAGGCGGGCGGCCAGGTCCTCACCCCACTCGACGTAGGCGCGCAGGACGACCTCGGTGTCGCTCTGGGTGCGGAAGCGGTGCCCGCGGGCGGCCAGCTCCGCGCGCAGCTCGCGGTAGTTGTAGACCTCGCCGCTGTAGGTGAGGACGGCCGGCTCCAGCCCGTCCCCGTCGGCGACCATGGGCTGCCGGCCGCCGGGGAGGTCGATGATGGCCAGCCTGCGGTGGCCGATGGCGGCGTGCGGCGCCATCCAGAGCCCTTGGTCGTCGGGGCCGCGGCAGGCCATCGTGTCCGTCATGGCCTGCGCGGTGGCCCTCTCGCCCAGCAGGTCCCGCTCGAAGTCAACCCACCCGCAGATGCCACACATGCCCGACTCCTCCCGATTTCCCCGACGCCCCCCTGATGCCCCGACCTGGGGGGTTATCACGCCGGGGCGCGCCTCCCGCCCGGCAGCCGCCGCTCCGGATGAAAGGATCGAAGCGTTTTCGTATGACCGAAAGGCACATGAGATGGCTCCGAACATCGCCACCGCCCGCCACGTCGACCTGCCCGAGCTGCTCGAGTTCCTGCGCCCCAGGCACCACGGCCTGCTCTCGACCACCCGCAAGGACGGCCGCCCGCAGCTCTCACCCGTCAGCTGCGGGGTCGACGCGGACGGCCGGATCGTGGTCTCCACCTATCCCGACCGGGTCAAGGCCCGCAACGCCCGCCGCGACCAGCGGGTGTCCATCTGCGTGCTGTCCGACGACTGGAACGGCCCGTACGTCCAGGTCGACGGGCACGCCGAGGTGCTGGACATGCCCGAGGCCCTCGAAGCCCTGGTCGAGTACTACCGGTGCATCGCCGGCGAGCACCCCGACTGGGACGAGTACCGGGCCGCCATGCGGCGCCAGGACAAGTCGCTGATCCGCATCCACATCGACCGCTGGGGGCCCATCGCGACCGGTGGCTTCCCCGCCCGCCTGCTGTCGGAGTGACGCCTTTCGCCGCCGGTCAGCCCTTCCGGGCGGGCAGCAGGTACACCAGCACCGCCGCCACGGTCGCGACGGCGAAGGTGAACACCGACGACATCCCCAGGCCGTGGGCCGCCGCGGCGGCCCGGCCTGCGGTGGCGGGATCGAAGGCGTGGAAGAACACGACTCCGATGAGCGCGACGCCGAGCGCGTTGCCGACCTGCTGGGCGGTGGACAGCACGCCGGAGGCCATGCCCGCGTCGGCGGGGTCCGTCCGGGCCAGCACCGCGTTGAGCGACGGCGTGATGAGCAGCCCTCCCCCGACGCTCTGCAGCATGAGCGTCGGGATGACGGCCGCCGGCGTGAACGGCAGGCCGCCGAGCAGCACGGCCGCGGTGAGCGCGTACCCGATGGCCAGCACGACGGCCCCGGACTCCAGGACGCGGCGGCCGTACCGGGGCACGAGCCGGCTCGCGACCATGCTGAAGACGAAGAAGGTGAGGGCGGCCGGGGCATAGACCAGCCCCGCCCCGAGGGCCGGCAGGCCCAGCCCGTCCTGCAGGGAGATCGACAGCACGAGGTAGTACGACGAGAGCAGCGCGTAGATCGTCGCCACGAGGGGAATGCCGACGGCGAACGGCCGCGCGCGGAACAGCGAGATCCGCACCAGCGGATCGGCGGTCCTGCGCTCGACGAGGACGAACAGGGCGAAGGCGGGGACGGCCGCGGCCAGGCAGGCCCAGGTCCACCAGGGCCATCCCGCCTGCCGGCCCTGGATGAGCGGGAAGGCCAGGAGGAACAGCGCGACGCTGAGCACGACGACCCCCGGCAGGTCGAGCCGGCGCGCCAGCGGCGCCCGTGACTCCGGCAGGAGCCTGGCCGCGAGCAGGATCGCGACCAGCCCGATGGGGACGTTGATCCAGAACACGGGGCGCCAGCCGGAGCCCAGCAGGTCGGCGCCGATCAGCAGGCCGCCGACGAGCTGCCCGCCGACCGTGGCGAGCCCCATGACGGCGCCGAGCACCCCGTACGCGCGGTGCCTGCCCTGCTCCGGGACCAGCACGGTGATGACCGCGTAGACCTGCGGGAGCATCAGCGCGGCGCCCAGGCCCTGCAGGAGACGGGCCGCGATGAGGGCGAGCGCGGCCGGGGCGAGCGCGCACGCGACGGACGCCAGCGTGAAGAGGGCCATGCCGGCGACGAAGGTGCGCTTGCGGCCGTACAGGTCACCGAGGCGGCCGCCGGTGACGAGGAACACCGCGTAGGTGAGCTGGTAGCCGACCAGGATCCACTGCAGCTCGCCGCCGGAGGCGCCCAGGTCGGCCTGGATCGCGGGTCCCGCGACGATGACGATGTACGAGTCCAGAAGCGCCATGAACGCGCCGACCAGCACGATCGACACTGCGCTCCACGGCGTGGCGGCCTCGGTGCGAGGCGTTGTTGTCATAGTCACGAACAAAACGTACGATCGTTCGTACTTATTGGCAAGTGACATGATGAGGGCTCATGAGCGAGCTAGAGCGACCCGCCCCGGCGACGGCCGGGATCTCCGACCAGCGCCTGCTGCGCGGCGCGCGGGCCAGGCAGACGATCACGCGCCACGCCGTGGACGTCGCGTCGCTGGAAGGGCTCAACGGGCTCAGCATCGGCCGGCTGGCCACCGACCTCGGGATCAGCAAGAGCGGGGTCGCGACGCTCTTCGGGACGAAGGAGAAGCTGCAGCTCGCCACCGTCGCCTCGGCGCGCGAGGCGTTCCGCGAGGCCGTCATCCGGCCCGTTTCGGACGTGCCGCACGGCGTGGCCCGGCTGCGCGCGCTCACCGAGCGCTGGATCTCCTACGCCGAGACGCCCCTGTTCGCGGGCGGCTGCTTCTGGGCGGCGAACCTGCCCGACTTCGACAGCCGGCCAGGGCCGGTGCGCGACGCGCTCGTGGGCCACCACCGCGACTGGCTCGCGCTCATCGCCGGCGAGCTGCGCGGCGCCGCGGACGCCGGCGAGATCGCCGACCTGGACGCCGAGCTCGCCGCCTTCCAGATCGACGCGGTGCTCATGGCGGCGAACACCGCGCTGCGCCTCGGCGACCACGAGGCCGTGGGCAAGGTCCGCCGCGTCGTCGAGGCGTTCGCGGGCACACGATCGCCCTCGTCCTGACCTGGGCTTTGCCAAAGGAACGGATAAGGGACAGCAAAAATCCCCAAATCTCTCCCGCCCGGAATATAGAGCCCACGCCGTGGATAGGGACATATAAGGAATTAGCGTCCTGCTAGGAGGGATCATGGCCGTCACCCAGCCGCGAGGGCGCACGACCGCCGGACACGACGGGAATGGCGCCAAGCGGTTCAGCCTGGACCTGCCGATGCTCGGCATCCAGGTCCGGCAGCCCGAAATGCGGATGCCACACATAGAAATGCCAAACATCGAGATGCCGCGCATGCAGATGCCGAACATCCCGATGCCACGGATCAGCAGGCAGGAGCTGGGCCACTACGTCGACGTCGCCCGGACGTTCCTCCCTCCGCCCGAACGCATGGCCTATTACGGAGCCCTCGGCGCGCTCGCCGCGGTAGGGGTGCTCGAATGGCCCGTCGCGGCCGCCATCGGCGCCGGGACGATGCTCGCGCGGCGAGGACTGCCGCGGACCGCGTTCGGCCAGCCACGCGCGACCACCACGCCGGCCAGGGAGCCCGCGGCGCGGGAGACCACGACCCCGAGCAGGCGGACCACGGCCGGGACGACCAAGCGGGCCACGGCCGCCACCCGGCGCGGCACGGCCGGGACCACGACCACCGGCACGACCACCGGCAGGCGCAGGGCCGCCACGACCGGCGCCGCCAAGAGCACGACCGAAGGCACCGCCGCCAAGAGCACGACCGGAGGCGCCGCCGCCAAGCCGTCGACCAGCGGCACGACCAGAGGCGCCGCCCGAGGCACCAGCAGGGGCACCAGCAGAGGCACGGCCGCCAAGTCGTCCGCGACGACCGGCCGCACCACCGGCAGGAGCACCGGCACCACGAGAAGCACCACGAGAAGCACCACGAGCAAGCCGGCCGAGACCTCCGGCACCACCACTTAGACCACCTCGACTTCGAGGTCGACAAGCAGGCGAAAGAGCACCGCACCGAGCAGGTGACCACGACGCCGTAGACGGACGGGAGACGACATGGCGTTGTTCGGCCTGCTCAACGCTGGCACGCTGCTGAAGATGTTCCCGGAGCCGGTGCGGAGCGTCCTCCCGCGCTCCCGCCGGGTGCAGCCGTGCCCGGGCGGAGCTCGTATCGAGCTGCGCAACATCGGCGGCCCGCGCACCGAGCGGCTCGCCCGCGAGCTGGAGGACCGCCTCAGAGCGGTGGGAGTGCCGCGCGCCGAGGTGAACGGGGCGCTCGGCTGCGTCTTCGTGGCCTGCGACGTCACGACGGACGACATGGACAAGCTCGTGGCCGTCGTGGAGGAGTTCGACGAGGACGGGGACGGCGCTCCGGCCCCCGCCCAGGACGGCGCGGAGCAGCGCGACCGCTCCGTGGTCAGCCTCGGTCTGCACCTGGCCGGCACCGGGCTCGCCCTGGCCGGCCGGCTGGCCGGCGTCCCGCGGCTGTCCACGGCCGTGCCCGGCTTCCTCACGCTGGCCGAGCACACCCCGCTGGTACGCAGGGAGCTGGAGGAGCGCATCGGCAAGCCCGGCGCGGACGCGCTGGTCGCGGTGACCCGGGTCGTCTCCCACACGCTGGCCATGCGGCCCATGTCCCTGCTGATCGACTCGGTCGCCGCGGCCGGCCGGTACATCGACTCGCGTGCCGGGCTCAAGGCGTGGGAACAGCGCGAGGAGCAGTTCGCGGCCGTGACGGGGGCGTACCGCCACATCAGGGCCGCCACGCCGCCGCGGCCGGGCCGGCTCCCCCGCGGGCCCGTGGAGCGGTACGCCGACGCCGCCAGCGCGTTGTCGCTGGCGGGGCTCGGCCTGACCACGGTGCTCAGCAGCGACCGCGAGCGGGGCCTGTCCGTGCTGATCGCCGGCATCCCCAAGGCCGCGAACCTCGGCAGGGAGGCCTTCGCCAGCGCCGTCGCCCGCGGCCTCGCCGGGCGCGACACGATCGTGCTCAACCGCCACGTCCTCGTCCACATGGATCGCATCGACACCGTGGTCCTCGACGCCGCCCTGCTCACCACGGGCGCGTGGACGATCGACGACGTCACCCCGCTCGTTCCCGACGTGGACAGCGACGATCTGTACACCCGGCTCTACGCGTTGATCGACCTCGCCGACCCTTCCGCCCGGCGCGAGCGCGACGGGTGGAGCGCCGAACCCCATGAGGCGCAGGACGGCACCGCCGTCATGGTCAAACGCGACGGGACGCCGATCGCCGTGGTCCGCCTGGTCCCCGAGCTGCATCCGCTCGCCGAGGCCCTGGTCGCGGCGGCGCGGGACACCTGCGAGGTGGTCCTGGCCGGCGGGGAACCCGCCCTGGCCGAGCGGCTGCGCGTGGACCGCGTGGTCCAGAACGGGCAGCGGCTGGGCGCGTCGGTGCGGGCGCTGCAGTCGGAGGGCCACGCCGTGGCGGTGGTCTCGCAGCGGGGGCGCAGCGGGCTGCGCCAGGCCGACCTGGGCATCGGGGTGATCGAGGGGGCCCGGCGGGTCCCGTGGGACGCCGACGTGATCGGCGGGTTCGAAGGCGTGCACCTGCTGCTGCAGTGCCTGCCGTCGGCCAGGAAGGCGAGCGTCCGCGGAGTGCTCGTGGCGGCCGCCGGCTCGGTCGTCGGCACCGGCCTGGCGCTCATCGGCCCGGCCTCGACCGCCGTCGGGCGCGCCAACCTGGCCCGCGACTGCACGGCGCTGGCCGCCCTCGCGGTCGGCGAGTGGGCGGGGCGCAGCGCCGGGAGCAGGCCCGCGCCGATCCTCGCCGACCACACGCCCTGGCATGCCATGGCGGCCCGCGACGTCCTGGCCCGGCTCGCCAGCTCGTCCGACGGGCTGAGCGAGGCCGAGGCCGCGCACCGCAGGACGGGCCTGGCGCGGCCCGCGGCGGCCGGCCCCGAATCCCTGCTCAGCGCGACCCTGCACGAGCTGGCCAACCCGCTGAGCCCGGTCCTGGCCGCGGGCGCGGGCGTGTCGGCCGGGCTCGGCTCCGCGCTGGACGCGGTGCTCATCTGCGGCGTGATGGTGGTGGACGCCGTGCTCGGCGGGGCGCAGCGGCGCAACGTCGCGCGGGCGCTGCACCGCCTCACCGAGACCACGGCCATCCAGGTACGGATCCGCCGTCCCACGGGCTCCGTGGCGGGCTTCGCCGACGACCTGGTGCCCGGGGACGTGATCGAGCTGCGGGCCGGCGACGCCGTACCGGCCGACGCGCGGCTCATCCAGGCGGCCGGGCTGGAGATCGACGAGTCCACGCTCACCGGCGAGTCGCAGCTCGTCACCAAGACGGACACGCCGACCGCGGCGCCCGCCGTCGCGGACCGCACCTCGATGGTCTACGAGGGCACGACCGTGGCGGCGGGCCACGGGTTCGCCGTGGTCGTGGCCACCGGGGCGGCCACCGAGGCGGGCCGGACGGCCAGGCTCGCCCAGGAGGGCCCGCCGCCGAGCGGGGTCGAGCTGCGCCTGCGCACGCTGAGCCGCCGGATCCTCCCGGCGGCTCTCGGTTCCGGCCTGCTCCTGATGGTCGTCGAGCTCGTACGCGGCTCGCCCCTGTCGCAGGCGCTCGCCCCGGCGGTGAGCATGATGGTGGCGGCGGTCCCCGAGGGGCTGCCGTTCGTCGCCACCGCGGCCGAGCTGGCCTCGGCCAAGCGGCTGTCGGCCCACAACACGCTGGTGCGCAACCCGTCCACGATCGAGGCGCTGGGCCGCGTGGACGTGCTCTGCTTCGACAAGACGGGAACGCTCACCGAAGGCCACATCAGCCTGCGGCGGGTGTCGGACGGCCGGGCCGAGCAGTCGGTGGAGGAGGCCACGCCGCAGCTGCGGGCCATCGTGGGCGCGGCGCTGCGGGCGGGGCCCAGGTTCGAGGGCGGGCGGGCCATCCCGCACCCCACGGACCGCGCGATCGTGGAGGGCGCCGGCAAGCTCGGCGTCACCCCGAGGTACGGGCTGCGTACCTGGCACCGCGTGGACGAGCTGCCCTTCGAGCCGGCCCGCGGCTACCACGCCGTACTGGGCCGGTCGGAGGCGGGACAGCTGCTGAGCGTCAAGGGCGCCCCCGAGATCGTGCTCACCAGCTCCACGAGCATCACCATCGACGGGGAGCGCGTGCCGCTGGACGACCGGATGAGGCGGCAGCTCGAGGAAGAGGTGGACCGGCTCGCCCTGCGGGGCTACCGCGTGCTCGCCGTCGCCGAGCGGCCCGCCTCCAGCCGCGCCGACCTCGACGAGTCGCGCATCGAGAACCTGTGCTTCCTCGGGTTCCTGGGCCTGGCCGACCCGGTGCGCCCGACGGCGAAGCGCAGCGTGGAGGACCTGGCGCGGGCCGGCGTGCGGGTCGCCATGCTCACCGGCGACCACCCCAGCACGGCGGAGGCCATCGCCGCGGAGATCGGCGCCCTGAACGGGCTGCGCGTGATGACCGGCCCGGAGCTGGAGCAGCTCGACGACGACGCGCTGGCCGAGGCGCTGCCGAAGGTGGCGGTGTTCGCCCGGGTCACGCCCGAGCACAAGGCCCGGATCGTCACCTGCTGGCGCAAGGCCGGCAAGGTCGTGGCCGTGACCGGCGACGGCGCCAACGACGTGCCCGCGATCCGGCTCGCCGACGTGGGCGTCGCCCTGGGGTCGCGCGCCGCGCCGGCCACCAGGGCCGCCGCGGACATCGTCGTGGTGGACGACCGCATCGAGACGATCATCGACGCGATCGTGGAGGGCCGGGCGATGTGGACCTCCGTGCGCGACGCCCTGGGCATCCTGCTCGGCGGCAACGTCGGGGAGATCGCCTTCACCCTAGGCTCCAGCCTGCTCACCGGGCGCAGCGCCCTCAACGCCCGCCAGCTCCTGCTGGTCAACCTGCTCACCGACATGCTGCCCGCGATGGCGGTGGCCATCAGGCCGCCGAGCGCCGGCAGCCCGGACAAGCTGCTGGCCGAGGGCCCGGAGGCGTCGCTGGGCGCCGCGCTGACCAGGGACATCTATCTGCGCGCCGTCACCACGGCCGTGGCGGCGGGCGCGGCCTGGGTGCTGGCCCGGATGACCGGGACCCGGCGCCGGGCCGATACGGTGGGGCTCATCGGCCTCGTGGCGGCGCAGTTGCTGCAGACCCTGGCGCTGGGCGGCGGGGATCGCACGGTGGTGCTCGCCTCGGTGTCGTCCTTGGCGGCGCTGGGAGTGATCGTCTCGGTGCCCGGTCTCAGCCAGCTCTTCGGCTGCCAGCCGGTGGGGCCGCTGGCGTGGGGGATCGCGCTCGGGTGCGCCGGGGCCACGACCTGGCTGGGGGCCATGATCGAACGGTCGGCCACCCAGGGATAGTCACCTGCTGTTCACCCTATGGACATCCGGTTTCTTACCGTATATACATCTTTCTACCCAAATATGACTTGAAGCGTAGTTTCGAGGAAAAGGTAGAGAGTTGTCCGAATTCCTGGCCTCCCTGCTCGCCAAGGCCGCAATGATGCTCCTTGAGGCGCTGCTCGCCCGGTTCGTCCAGAGCCTCGTCGCGTCGATCTTCAGCCCGGCGGGCCTCCGGATCGCCTGACCGCCCCGCGCGCCCATCCGGCGTCCCTTGTTGCGCACACCGTTCCGCATGAGTACAGTGTTCGCACATCGGGAACGCCGTACGCAGCGCGGGGAGAATGACGATGTCCAAGAGCACGAGCTGGGACATGAAGGGCACCTGGGACGCCAAGGGTGCCTGGGACACGAAGGGCCGGTGGGAAGAGCACGAGCGGCCCGTCCTGTCACAGGCGGGGCTGGACCGGATGCGTCAGGTCCTGGCCGGACACGTCGGGTCGGGAGCCGTGCCCGGGCTGGTCGCCCTGGTCGGCAGGGGCGACGAGACGCACGTCGAGGCCCTGGGGACCCTGCACGCGGGCGGCACCGAGCCGATGCGGCGTGACACGCTCTTCCGGATGGCGTCGCTGAGCAAGCCGATCACGGCCGCCGCGGTGATGATCCTGGTCGAGGAGTGCCGCCTGCGGCTGGACGACCCGGTCGACGAGTGGCTGCCCGAGCTGGCCGACCGCCAGGTGCTCAGGAGCATCGACGCCCCGCTGGACGACACGGTCCCCGCGGCCCGGCCGATCACCGTGCGCGACCTGCTGACGTTCACCTTCGGGTTCGGGGTGGTGCTGGCGGCGCCGGACACGTACCCGATCCAGACCGCGATCCGCGAGCTCGGCCTGGACACCACCGCACCGGACTTCGGGCCGGACGAGTGGATCCGCCGGCTCGGCACGCTGCCGCTGATGCACCAGCCGGGCGAGCTGTGGCAGTACCACGTCGGCTCCGACGTGCTCAGCGTGCTCGTGGCCAGGGTGAGCGGGCAGCCGCTGGAGGAGTTCCTGCGCGAGCGGCTGTTCGGGCCGCTCGGCATGAAGGACACCGGCTTCCACGTCCCCGCCGACCGGATCCACCGCCTGCCCACCAGCTACGCGCACAACCCCGAGAACGGCGAGCTGGTCGTCTGGGACGAGGCCGCCGGCGGGAAGTACAGCCGCCCGCCGCTCTTCCAGGCCGGCGGCGACGGGCTGGTCTCGACCGTCGACGACTACCACGCCTTCTTCCGCATGCTCCTGAACAAGGGCACCTTCGGCGGCACGCGCGTCCTGTCGCGGGCCTCGGTCGAGCTGATGACGATGGACCACCTGACGCCGGGGCAGAAGGTCGAGAAGGACGCGTTCGGCGACCACTTCGGCCGGCACGGCGGCTACGGGTTCGGCCTGGCGGTCCGCACCCACCGCCGCGACCTGGCCTCGCCGGGCCAGTTCGGCTGGGACGGCGGCCTCGGCACCACCGGGTACGCCGACCCGGCCGAGGACCTGGTCGGCATCCTGCTGACCCAGAGCGCGATGGACTCCGTCCACACGCCCCGCCTCCACAAGGACTTCTGGACCACCGCCTACCAGGCGATCGCCTGATCCCCTGTTTCACTCGTCGCAGAAGATGACCACGCGGGCCACCTGCCGCTCGTCCTCGACGGCTTCGCCGGGGCGGCGCCGGCCGCTCGCGACGACGTCGCCGGTGCGCGGGTCGACGACCCGGTAGGCGGCCGGCAGCCCGTCCTCGCGCGTCGGGCGCAGCGCGCCGCCGTTCTCCTGGTAGACCACGTGCAGGCGGCCGGGCACGCGCAGGGCGCGCGGGCTGATGAACGTCTCCCAGTCCGGCTCCATGTCGGTCGTGGGCAGCCCGTCCAGGATCTTGCCGAGCAGCCCGACGTACGTGGAGCCCTCGAAGTCGAGCGCTTCGCGCCAGCCGCCCGACGGAGCCAGGAAGTACGGCGCGTGACCGGGCTCGTCGGCGTGCAGCTTCCACTGCCAGATGTTCGCGGCGCCGTAGACGACGCCCATGGCCCCGCCCGCGCACAGGTTGCTCCACGCCTCGTGGCCCTGCCACCAGCCGGCGGCGTTGGTGACGCTGCGGGTCTGCTCGTAGGTGGGCTCGCCGTTGGCGACGGCCTTGACGGGCGTGTCGCGCCGCATGACCGCGACCCGCTCGGGGACGTGCTCGCCGCCGTGGCCGGTCTGGCACCACTGGAAGTCCAGCCAGTCGGCGTCCTGGCAGGCCCGGTTGTCGGCGTGCGGGCGGTAGTGGATGCCGGTGGGCTGGGCGTAGCAGTCCCAGGCGTGGACCTCGGCGCCGCCGGCCGCGATCTGCGGCTCGCGGCCGGAGCCGTCGGCGCCGACCAGGTAGATCGCGGGGCGGGCGCCGTAGCGGGCCACCAGGTAGCGGCAGTAGCGGGCGTACTCGGCGGGCGGCACGACGGTGCCGGCCGCGTCGAGCCCCTTCCAGCCGAACCCTTGGAAGACCGGCTGGAGCACGGGCACGATCTCGTGCTCCACCAGGATGTCCAGGAGCCGGTCCAGGTACTGGAAGTAGGCCGGGTCGAGCGCGTTGAGGTAGCCGGTGGGCAGGTCCTCGAAGGCGACGTCGAAGCCCTCGTCGGCGCGGCGGTCACGCGGGCCGACGGCGCGCATGTCGGGCTGGACCGACATCAGCAGCACCGCGTTGAAGCCCTTGGCCTGCCGGTCGGCCGCGTACGTGCGCACCTGCTCCTCGGTGGCCCGCCAGGGCAGGCCCCAGGCGGTGTCGGCGACCATGATCGCCGGGGTGCCGTCGGCGTGGACGAGGCTGCGCCCGCCCGGCGACATGGTCCAGAAGCCGTGCCGCCGGAAGCGGTGCGCGGGCGGTTCGACGGCGTCCACCTCGATGGTCCCGGACGCCCCGCGGAGCCCGCGGTCGTCGAGGGACGCTCCGGTGGTCCAGTGCCAGCGGCCGTGTGCCAGCGGCGAGCTGAACCGGATCCGCCACGTGCGGCCGCCGTCGTAGAACGCGGGCCTGCGCAGGGCGAGCCCGGCGTCGTGGGTGAAGTCGGCCCACACCTCGACCGCGGTGTAGGCGTCGGGGAGGTCGGCGGAGGCGGTGAGCGTGATCTCCACCTCGCGCCAGGCTCCCCCGACGCGCGTCACGTCCCCCATCAGCCGTCCACACCCATCCCTTGATCGCGCCTTGGCTTCAGAATACGCCTAGTCATAATGGAATATATATGCAAGAACCCCGCCGGAGTCTCCGCGACGGCGGTTCGGACAATAGGCTTTCATTCAGGAGTGAATAGAAAGGGGTGCGCGGTGGTCCAGAACGCGGAACGTAGGCGCGACACGACCAAGGATCACCTGCGCCTCCTGGCCCGGGTGGCACGCATGTACCACGAGCAGGGTATGCGCCAGCCCGAGATCGCCGCCACGCTCAACATCTCGCAGCCCCGCGTGTCCCGCCTGCTCAAGGAGGCGGTCGCGCAAGGCATGGTCCGCACGGTGGTCACGCTCCCCGAGGGGGTGCACACCGAGCTGGAGGAGGAGCTGCAGCGGCGCTACGGGCTGCGCGACGCCGTCGTCGTGGACGTCGAGGACTACCAGGACGACGTGATCCCGCCGCTGGCCTCGGCGGCCGCGGCCTACCTCGGCGTCACCTTCACCGGCGGCGACGTGATCGGCATCTCGTCCTGGAGCGAGACCCTGCTGGCCACGGTCGAACGGCTGCCGCAGAAGAACTCCCAGGTCGCCGACCGCGTCATCCAGCTGGTCGGCGGGGTCGGCAGCCCCGAGGCGCAGGTGCACGCCACCCGGCTGGTCGCCCGCCTGGCCAACCTCACCTACGCCCGGCCGATCTTCGTGCCCCTGCCCGGCGTGGTCGCGACCACCGCGATCCGCGACGCGCTGCTGGAGGACCCCGGCGTGAAGGACGTGCAGGCGCAGTGGCACGACCTGACCGTCGTGCTGGTCGGCATCGGCAGCCTGGAGCCCTCGCCCCTGCTGCTCAGCAGCGGCAACGCGGTCAGCCAGGCCGACCAGGAGGAGCTGCGCGGGCTCGGCGCCGTCGGCGACGTCTGCCTGCACTTCTTCGACGCCACGGGGAAACCCGTCGACTCGGCCTTCGACCAGCGCGTCATCGGCATCGACGCGCCGACCTTCCGCGCCGTCGAGCGGCGGGTGGGGGTCGCGGGCGGCATGCGCAAGCTCTCCGCGATCAGGGCCGCGATCGAGGGCGGCTGGGTCAACGTCCTCGTCACCGACCTGACGATCGCCCGCCTGCTCTGCGCCTGATCGCGTTACGCTGGATCACAGAACAGGGGTGATGCCGGTGTCCGATCTCCAAGCCCGGGTAGCGCCGAACAATCGCCTGGCCCGCCGCCTGGCCGCGGCGATGGGCGTCTCCTGGTTCCTCGGCGTCGCGTGGATCGTCCTGTACTACGTGGACCCCACTCTCCCGTTCCTGTCGGAGCTGGGTAACTGGAACCTGCTGGTCGGGTTCGGACTCTTGCTGCTGGGCGCGGCGTTCGCCCTGGCCCTGCTGGTGACGGTGATCGTGCGGTCGGGGCGCCGGCACTAGGCGGGACGGCCCAGGTCGAGGCCCGCCAGGTCGGCGCGCGAGGAGATCCCCAGCTTCGGGTACGCCTTGTACAGGTGGAATCCCACCGTCCGCGGGCTCAGGAAGAGCTGGGCGCCGATCTGCCGGTTCGTGGCACCCGTCGCGGCGAGCCGGACGACCTGGAGCTCCTGAGGGGTCAGCGCGTCGAGCGGTTTGGCCGCCACGCCGAGCTCGGGCAGGTCGGCGCGGGCGCCGGTCGCGGCCAGCTCCGTACGGGCCCGTTCGGCCCAGGGAGCGGCGCCCAGCGCGGCGAAGCGGCCCATCGCCGATCGCAGCTGGGCCCCGGCATCGGAGCGCCGGCGGGCCCGCCGCAGCCATTCGCCGTACAGCAGCTCCGTCCTGGCGTGCTCGAACACCCGCCCGCCCCGGGCGTGCCACTCCAGCGCCGCGCGGTAGTGGGGCTCGGCCTCGCCGCGCGGGGCGAGCAGGGCGCGGCAGCGATGCGCGACGGCGGCGCCGCCCGGCCGCCCGCTGGCCGCCGCCCAGGCGTCGAACCGGGCGGACGTCCTGGCCGCCCGGCCCGGGTCGCCCAGCCGGGCGCAGGCCTCGACGTGGTCGGCCATGGCGAAGGTGACGATCACGGTGTGGCCGAGCGGGCCGTCGAGGATCCGCTCCATCCGCTCGGCCGCCGCGTCGTAGCGGGCTCGTACCAGGTCGAGCAGGATCAGCGCGCAACCACCCCACCCCGATCCGTGGCGTTCCCGCGCGGCGCCGTCGGCCTGGCGGGCGAGCCGTACGCACGTGTCGTCCTCGCCCTCGACGGCGGCGAGCCACGCCAGGATGCCGTGCAGATGCCGCAGCCGGCCCGCCTGCCCGGTGTCGTGGGCGATCCGCCAGGCCTCGGCGCCCGACTCCGCCGCCTCCGCGTGCCTGCCCCGCAGGAGCTGCGCCTGGGTGAGGAGCTGCAGGGCGTGCGGCAGCGCGCCGATCAGGCCCTGCTCCCTGCAGGCGGCCACGCGGGCCGCGGCCAGCTCGCAGGCCGCCTCGTCGTCTCCGGTCATCAACGCGCTGAACACCGCGTACGTGCCGGCGACCGGATCCGTGGCGGCGCGCGGCGAGATGGCGGCGCGCATGAGCGGCAGCCCCGCGGCCGGGTCGCCGGCGGCCACCCGCTCCATGCCGCGTACGGTTCCGGCCACGGGGTCGTCGCCGGGCACGACGGATTCCAGCAGCTGCGCGGCCCGCCCCAGCGCGGCGTGGTCACCGGCGAACCAGGCCTCGGCGGCGGCGGTCGCGAGCAGGGACGCGGCGTCGGCCGGCGCGGTGCGGGCGATGCCGGCGGCCGCGTCGATCAGCGCCGCCGGCGTCGGGCTGCCGTGCTCGGAGTCGACCGCGGCCCGCACGGCGACCAGCCGGGCCAGCACCACGGGGTCCCCGGTCAGCCGCCGGCCCCGGTCGGCCGCGGCGCCGGCGCGGGCCAGCTGCCCGGCGCCCATCGCCGCCTCGGCGGCGGCCGCCAGCCGGCGGGCCCGCCGCCCCTGATCGACGGTCAGCTGCGCGGCCCGCTCGTACGCGGTCGCTGCCGAGGCGTGGCTGCCCCGCCGCCGGGCCCGCTCCCCGGCCGCCGCCAGCACGTCCGAGATCTCCTCGTCGGGACCGACGGCGGCGGCGGACAGGTGCCAGGCCCTGCGGTCCGCGTGCTCGTCGCCGTCGAGGGCGTCCGCCAGCGCGTGATGGGCGGCCACCCGCCGGGCGAGCGGCGCCTCGTGATAGGCGGCGGTCTTGACGAGGGGATGGCGGAAGCGCAGCCGGCCGTCGGAGACCTGCACCAGGTGGTGGCGCTCGCCCGGCTCCAGGTCGGCCAGCCCGGCCCCGAAGCCCTCCGCGGCCCGCAGGACGAGCTCCAGGCTGCCGGAGCCCTCGGCCGCGGCGACCAGGAGCAGCAGCTGCGTGGCTTCGGGGAGCCGCCGGATGGTGGCGCGCAACGACTGTTCGAGCCGTCCGGGCAGCGGGAGCCTGGGCGCCTGCAGGGGCAGCGGGGCCAGCCGGCCCGCCCGCTGCTCGGGGTCGAGGGCCGCGGCGAACTCCAGGAGCGCGAGCGGGTTGCCCTCGGCCTCCTCGATCACCCGGTCCCGCGCCTCCGGCACCAGATCGGCGGCCGACCCGGCGAGCAGCCGCTCGCAGTCCGCCCGGTCGAGGCCGGCGAGCCGCAGCTCCGGGACGCCGTCCACGGGCGGCTGCGCACCGTCGTCACGGGCGGCCAGGATCATCGTGATCCGCTCGGCCCCCAGCCTGCGCGCCGCGAACACCAGCGCGTCCGCCGACGCCCGGTCCAGCCACTGCACGTCGTCGATCAGGCACAGCAGGGGGCGCTCCTCGGCGAGCTCGGCGAGCAGGGTCAGCACCGCGAGCCCGACGAGGAAGCGGTCCTGGGCGCCGCCCTGGCTCTCGCCGAACGCGCCGAGCAGGGCCGCCCGCTGCGCCTCGGGGAGGCCCGCGACGAGGTGCCGCGCCGGCCGCAGCAGCAGGTGCAGGGCGGCGAACGGCAGCTCGGCCTCGGCCTCCACGCCGGTGATCCGCAGCACCAGCACGTCGTCGCCCGCCGCCCGCGCGGCCTGCGCCAGCAGCGCCGACTTGCCGATCCCGGCCTCTCCGTACACGACGACGGCATTGCCCCGGCCGGTCCGGGACTCGGCGATCAGCCCGCTGAGCAGGGCGATCTCGGCGTTTCGCCCGATCATGATGTCCCGACCTTACCTAAGCGGCCGCCGCCGCCCGCGAGCAACCCGGTCATCGTGACTTATTCGCCCGCGAGCCCCCGCCCGTACGGTCGTGAGCGGAAATCCGACAGTGGAGGAAGCCGTGGAACACGCCGTCACCCTGCAACCGGTGGGCACCGTCGTGGGCGGGCGCACCGAGGCGTTCGACGACGACTGGAACACCGAGGAAGCGCTGATCCGCCTCGACGGGACGCGCTTCCAGCCGGACTCCCTCGCGGGGCTGGACGCGTTCTCGCACCTGGAGGTGGTCTTCCTCTTCCACCTGGTGGACCCGGAGTCCGTGCACACCTCGGCCCGCCGCCCGAGGGGCAATCCCGACTGGCCGCCGGTGGGCATCTTCGCGCAGCGGGCCAAGAACCGGCCGAACCGGCTGGGGGTCTCCCGCTGCCGCCTGCTCGCCGTGGACGGCCTCGACGTGCGCGTACGCGGTCTGGACGCCATCGACGGCAGCCCGGTCCTCGATCTCAAGCCCTACATGGCGGAGTTCGGGCCGCAGGGCGAGACCGTACAGCCGGCCTGGGCGACCGAACTGATGCGCAACTACTACTGAGACAAGGGGATTTCGCGGTATGAACGCACAGCTTCCGGACAGCACGGACGTCCTGATCGTCGGCGCGGGCCCGGCCGGTCTGGCCCTGGCCACCTCGCTGGCCCGGCAGGGCGTGGACGCCGTCCTGGTGGACAGGGCGGCCGGCGGCGCCAACACGTCGCGGGCCGCGGTCGTGCACGCCCGCACCCTGGAGGTGCTGCGCGCGATCGACGTCAGCGACGAGCTGGTGTCGAGGGGCGTCACGGTGCCCCGCTTCACCGTACGCGACCGCGACCGGGTCCTGCTGACCGTGGCCTTCGACAAGCTGCCGACCGACTTCCCGTACACGCTGCTGGTGCCCCAGGACATCACCGAGCAGGTGCTGCTGGACCGGCTCCGGGCCGCGGGCGGCACGGTCCACCGCCCGTACGAGGTCACGGCCGTCGAGCAGACCGCCGCCGGGGTGACCGCCACGACGTCCGGCGGCCGCCTGATCCGGGCCTCGTACGCCGTCGGCACCGACGGCATGCACAGCACGGTGCGCGAGCAGGCCGGGATCGCCTTCACGGGCGACACCTACGCCCAGTCGTTCGTGCTCGCCGACGTCCGCCTCGACTGGGCGGGCCCCGCCGACGAGGTCGCTCTCTACTTCGCCCCCCAAGGGGTGACCGTCGTCGCCCCGCTGCCGGGCGGCCGCCACCGGATCGTCGCGACGGTCGACAAGGCTCCGGAGCGCCCCGGCGTCGCCGACGTCCAGTCGCTCCTCGACACCCGCGGGCCGCGTACCCAGCCGGCCACGGTCACGGACCTCGTCTGGAGCTCGCGGTTCCGCGTCCACCACCGCCTGGCCGAGCGCTACCGGGCCGGCCGGCTCTTCCTGGCCGGCGACGCGGCTCACGTCCACAGCCCGGCCGGCGGCCAGGGCATGAACACCGGCATCCAGGACGCCCTCTCCCTGGCCGGGAAGCTCACCGCCGTGCTGCGCGACGGCGCTCCCGAGTCGATCCTGGACACGTACGGGACCGAGCGCCGTCCCGTCGCCGAGGACGTGGTCGCCTTCACCCACCGGATGACGAAGATCGCGACGGTCGGCAGCGGCCCGCTGCGCTCCCTGCGCAACACCGCTCTGCGCGCGCTGGACTGGGTCCCCGCGGTCCACCACGCGATGGCGATGAACCTGTCCGAGCTGGCCACCGCCGACTCGACAGCTCCGGCGTAGCGCTTTCAGGCAGCCTGTGCCACACTCAACTGTTATAGAACAGTCTCGACAGTTATAGATGGGTGAGGCATATGGTGACAGGAGTCCTGGCCACGCGGCCAGGTGTGATGGCGGACCCCGGGGAGCGGGGCAGGTTCGGGGAGTACGGCGGGCTCTACGTGCCGGAGTCGCTGGTCGCGGCCTGCCGGGAGGTGGAGGCGGCCTTCCGGGAGGCCCGGACCGACCCGGCGTTCCGCGAGAGCCTCGCCGAGTCGCTGGTCCTGCACGTGGGGCGGCCGACGCCGCTGACCCCCGCGCGGCGGCTGTCCGCCGAACTGGGCGTGACCCTGCTGCTCAAGCGGGAGGACCTCGCCCACACCGGCTCCCACAAGATCAATAACGTGCTGGGCCAGGCCCTGCTGGCGCTCCGGATGGGCCGCACGCGGCTGATCGCCGAGACCGGCGCGGGGCAGCACGGCGTGGCCGTCGCGACCGCCGCCGCGCTGCTGGGGCTGCCGGCGACCGTGTTCATGGGGGAACGGGACGTCGAGCGGCAGGGGCTGAACGTGTTCCGGATGCGCATGCTGGGCACCGAGGTCGTACCGGTCGGCACCGGCAGCCGCACCCTCAAGGACGCCACCAGCGAGGCGATGCGCCACTGGGTGGCGGCCACCGAGGAGGCGTACTACTGCGTCGGCTCGGTCATCGGGCCCAACCCGTACCCGTGGATGGTGCGCGAGTTCCAGCGGGTCATCGGCGACGAGGCGCGCGAGCAGTGCGCCGGGACGCTCCCGGCCGCCGTGCCCGACTACGTCGTGGCCTGCGTGGGAGGCGGCTCCAACGCGGCGGGCACGTTCGCCGGCTTCGTCGACACCACCGCCCGGCTCGTCGGGGTCGAGGCGGAGGGCGGCGCCGGGGCGGCCAGGGGAAGCCTCGGCGTGCTGCACGGCTTCCGCTCGCTGTTCCTCCAGGACGGCCACGGGCAGATCACCGAGGCGCACTCCATCGCCGCCGGTCTCGACTACCCCGGGGTCGGGCCGGAGCACGCCCACCTGCGCGACCTCGGCCGGGCGCGCTACGTCACGGTCTCCGACGAGGAGGTGGTGGACGCGGCCGTGCGGCTGGCCCGCGCCGAGGGCATCGTGCCCGCGCTGGAGTCGGCGCACGCGGTCGCGTGGGTGATCCGCGCGGCGCGTACGGGCGAGCTGCCGCCGGGTTCGACGGTCCTGCTCACCCTGTCCGGCAGGGGCGACAAGGACATCTCGACCCTGAAGGAGCTGGTATGAGCACCGGCCTGCTCGAAAGGCCGCTGCGCGCCCGGCGCGACGGCGGCCACAAGCTGCTCATGCCGTACGTGACCGGCGGCATCACCCCCGGCTGGACCGGCTACCTGCGGGCGTTCGCCGCCGCCGGCGCGGACGCGATCGAGCTCGGCCTGCCGTTCTCCGACCCGACGCTCGACGGCGCCACCATCCAGGAGGCGTCGGACGCGGCGCTGGCCCGGGGCGCGACGGCCCACGGCATCCTGGCCGAGGTCGCCGAGCTGCGCCTGGACGTGCCGCTGGTCGCCAGCACCTACTACAACCTGGTGCTGCGCGACGGGCCCGCGGAGTTCTGCCGGGCGCTGCGGCGGGCGGGGGTCGCCGGGCTCATCGTGCCCGACCTGCCGCTGGACGAGGCCGGCGAGCTGGCGGACGCGGCCGCCGAGGCCGGCGTCGACCTGGTCCTGCTCGCCTCCCCCGCGACGCCGCAGCAGCGGCTGGACGAGATCGCGCGCCGCAGCCGGGGCTTCGTCTACGCCGTCTCGGTGATGGGCACCACCGGCGAGAGGGCCGCGCTCGCCGAGCCCGCCGCCGCCCTCACCGAACGGATCAAGCAGGGCAGCGACCGGCCGGTCTTGCTAGGATTTGGCATTTCCACGCCGGAACAGGCCGTGGAAGCCACCCGGCGCGCCGACGGTGTCGTCATCGGTGCCGCGATCATGCGCCGGATCCTCGACGGGGCGGCGCCGGACGACGTCGGCGCCTACCTGACGGGCCTGCGGCGGGCCCTGGACCAGGAGCGTGACGAAAGACGATGGCCCGCGACGCCGGACACGAAGCGAGGTACCGCGCCATAGCCGCCGACCTCGCCGCGAAGATCCGGTCGGGACATTACGCCCCTGGGGCGGCGCTGCCGCCCCAACGCGAGCTGAGCGCCTCGTACGGGGTCACCCTGATGACGCTGCGCCAGGCGCTCCGGCAGCTCAGCGACGAAGGGCTGATCGTGCAGCAGGCCGGCCGGGGCACGTTCGTGTCCCCGCCGCACCTGGCCTACCAGCTGGGCTCCCTGCAGAGCCTCGCCGACGACCTCAGGAAGCAGGGCCACGAGGTACGCACGGTCGTGCTCGGGCGTTCCCTGCGCCGGGTCCCGGCCGGGGTCGCCACGCAGCTGCGCACCGCTCCCGGCGAGAGCGCGCTGCGACTGGAACGGGTGCGCGAGTTCGCCGGCCGCCCCGCGATCCACCAGGTCTCGTGGATCCGGCGGCCGGCCGCCGAGCAGATCCGCGATCGGGACTTCACCGCCGTCTCCCTCTACGGCGCCCTGGCCGACTGCGGCGTGGCGGTGGCGCGGGCCTCGGAGAAGATCCGGCCGGGCCTGCTCGACCCGGCCGTCGCGGCGCACCTCGGGGAGCCGCCCGGCAGCCCGGTCTTCCTCAGCGAGCGGATCACGTACGCGCTCGACGCCACCGCGCTGGTCGCCGACCACGCCACCATCCTGGCCAGCATGATGGAGATCCGCACAGAACGGGCCGCCACCGGCCTCTCGCTCACCTGGGGCGCGAGCACCTGATCCCCACCCAGAAAGAGCGCTCAGGTAGATCTCGGGCAATGTTTTCGATCTAGGTCGGCGCAGGCCAGCGTGTCAGCCGCCAGGAGAGACCGATCGGCTGCGATGTTGGCGCTCCAGGTCTCACCCTGTGTTGGAGCGCAAAATGATCAATCTCGGCTTCGTCGGGCCCAGCCGTCCCGCCAATGACTACAAGCTCACCGACGTGGTCGACGGTGACACCCCGAAGATCGAAATGTCGGTCCGCATGGTGTCCATCGACACCCCGGAAACCCACTTCGGGGGCACCCCGGCCACGGCCCAGGCCGCGCTCGAGCGCACCAAGGCCCGCCTGCAGGACGGCACGTACGACGCCATCCCCGAGCACCTGCGCGAGTACCTCATCTCGCGCATCACCCCGAACGCCGCGGACCACCACATCACCGCCGGCCAGCTGGCGGCCGAGGCGCACAAGACCATGGTGAAGACCCGCCTGACCCGCCCGGACGGCACCCAGCGCAAGCTGGCCGTCGTCGCCACCGGCGAGCTCGTCGAGAACCACGGCCGCCTGCTGGCCTACACCGCGCCCTGGTTCGCCGGCGGGCCGTCGGACCCGCTGCCGCCCCGCGACGACCCGCAGCGCCGCACCTTCAACCTCGACCTGCTCTCCCTCGGATGGGCCGCCAGCTTCCTCATCTACCCCTCCATCCCGCCCTCCTTCGACCTGAACCTGATGCTCGACGAGGCCGAGGTCGCCTGGGAGCAGAAGCGCGGCGCGTGGGCGCAGTTCGGCCCGGAGCTGCTGCTGGGTTACGAGTACCGGGCCTGCGTCAAGCTCGGCGTCAAGGACCTGAAGAATCCCGCCGAGGCCGTCGCGAACGCCTACGAGCGCGTGTGCGTGGACCTGCGCACCCTGACCGAGGTCGGCCTGTACGGCTACCACCAGGTCCCGCCGCCGAACCGGCTGTGGATCTGGCAGAGGGACCTGGAGCAGGCCCGCAAGGACCTGCCCATCAAGCACTAGTTCCTGACGCTCACGCCGCCGTGCGGATGATGCCCAGGGCCTCCTCCACGCGGTCGGCGTGGGTGCGGAAGCTGAGCACGCACAGGCGCAGGAAGAACTTCCCGTCGACGGTGGTGCTGCTCAGGAAGACGCGCTGGGTGTCGTTGACGTCCGCCAGGAGCCGCCGGTTGCGCTCGTCCGTGCCACGCAGCCGGAAGAGCACGACCGTCAGGTCCGGCCGCCACGGCACCTCGAAGCGCGGGTCCTGGGCGAGCCGGCGGTGGACGTGGCCGGCGAGGTCGAGCTTCTCGTCCAGCTCCCGCGCGAAGGCGCGCACGCCGTGCAGGTGCAGCGGCAGCCACAGCCGCAGGCCGCGGAACTCCCTGGTCAGCTCCACCCCGAGATGTCCGTAGTCGGGCAGGCCGTCCAGCTCCCGCAGGTCCTGCAGATACCGGCCGTCGGCCGCGTGGGCGGCGTGGAGCACGGCCGGGTCGCGCACCAGCAGCAGGCCGGTGCCGTACGGGAGGAAGAGGCTCTTGTGCGGGTCCAGCACGATCGAGTCGGCGGCCTCGATCCCGGCGAGCCGGGTCCGGCCGCGTTCGGTGAGCTGGAAGCCGCCGCCGTAGGCCGCGTCCACGTGGAACCAGAGCCCTTCACGGCGAGCCAGCTCGCCCAGCTCTGGCAGGGGGTCGACGGTGCCGGAGCTGGTGGTCCCGGCGGTGCCGGCCAGCAGGAACGGGTGCAGTCCCGCCGCACGGTCGTCGGCGATCATCCTGGCCGCCGCCGCGACGTCCATGCGCAGGTCCGCGGTGGCGGGCACGACGCGGACGCGCTCCGGGGGCAGGCCCGCGACGCGGGCGGCCTTGGCGACGCAGTAGTGCGTGTGCTCGCTCACGTACAACGTGCCGTCGCCCGGCCGGCCGTGCCGGGCCGCGAGCAGCGCCGACAACGTGGCCGGCGAGCCACCCGTCGTGACCAGCCCGCCCGCGCCCGCCGGCAGTCCGAAGCGGTCGCAGAACCAGGTCACCACCCCGTGCTCCATGGCGACCAGGGCGGGTGACATCTGGGCCACGCCGGTGAAGCGGTTGGCGGCCTGGGCGAGCAGCTCCGCCAGCGCCGCGGTGACCAGACCACCCGCCGGGAAGTAGGCCAGGTAGCCGGGCCCCGCCGTGTTCACGCCTTGCCCGGCCGCCTGACGGAACGTCTCCAGGAGCGCGCCGAAGTCGCCGGGGCCGTCGGCGGGCGGCCGGAGCAGCGCGGGGGCCAGCCGGTCCACCTGCCCGTAGTCGCTCGCGGGCGCCGAGTCCAGCTCGGCGACCCAGTCGGCCAGGAAGTCCACCGCCTGGCGGCCCAGCCGGGCGACGGCGGATCGGTCGAGTTCGAGGGGAAGAGCACTTTCGTCGGTAGTCACGCGAGGCACCGTAAACCGGTGCCGAACGTCATGGATTGGACGTTATTGCACCCCCCGCTGGTAAGCGCGGGGCGGGACGCCGACGAGGCTCCGGAAGTGCCGCGAAAGGTGCGACTGATCGCAGAACCCCACCGCCACGGCGGCCTCGGCCGGCGGCATGCCCTGCCGCAGCAGCTCGCGGGCCTTCGAGACGCGCAGCTGGGTCACGTACGCGTGCGGCGGCATGCCGTACGCGCGCCGGAACGAGCGCAACAGCGCGAACGCCGTGACCCCGGCCGTGGCGGCCAGCTCGTTCAGGCCGGGCGGGTTCGGCATTGTCGCGTGCAGCAGGTCGCGGATCTCGGCCATGCTCCTGCGCCCGGCCGAGCGGGCCGGGCGCCTCGGGCGGCGCGTGCCGTACGCGCCGAGCACGACGGTCAGCAACGCGTGCAGCTGGGAGTCGGCGGCCAGCGACGGGCCGGACTCCGCCGCGCGATGGGCGGCCCTCACCCGCCGGGCCACCGGGGCGTCGGGCACCATCCTCCGGTCGAACGACGGGATCCCGGCGGGCACGCCGAGCTCGTCCGCGACCTCCCGCATCTGCTCGACGCTCGGGTACAGCACCCGGTACGTCCACCCGTCGGCGGTCGGGGACTCGCCGGTGTGGACGATGCCGGGCTCGATCAGCACGACGTCGTCGATGCCCGCGTACTCGACGCCGTCCGCGAAACGGATCGCCTCCAGGCCCGCCTCCAGCGTCCCGATCGCGTACGTCTCATGGCTGTGCCGGGCGAACCGGCGCCGGACGAAACGTGCCCGCATCAGATCCAGGCCACCGAGGCCGCCATAACGCCAATAGCTGGCGAACTCTCCGGATGCCATGACGTCCTCCCACCGATTCCGGCACTCCCGTACCGCCGCTCCTGCGATCTCATCAGTTCGCGGGGCCGCTGCGGGCGCGCGTGAGCGCGCCGCGGCACGTCGATCCTGCCGGGGTCGCGGACGTCGCCGAGTGGCTCTCACCGGGTCAGCGGGAGATCACCTGGCTTCTGTCCGGATTCAAGGGCCGCATCGCTCTCGCTCCGCTGCGCGGGCAGCTCGGGAACGGCCTCCTCCTCCGCGAGGGCGGGCCGCTCGGGCCGCTCGGGCCGCACCCGTTCGGAGCCGACCGTGGCGGGCTCGGCCGGTGCGGCGTTCTGCGTCGCCCGTTCGAAGAAGCGCAGCAGCTCGACCGGCAGCGGCATGATCAGCGTGGAGTTCTTCTCCGCGGCGACCTCCACCACGGTCTGCAGCAGGCGCAACTGCAGCGCGCCCGGCGTCTGGGCCATGATGCCCGAGGCGTCGGCCAGCTTGCTCGCGGCCTGCAGCTCGCCGTCGGCGACGATCACCCTGGAGCGCCGCTCGCGCTCCGCCTCGGCCTGGCGGGCGATCGACCGCTTCATGGCCTCGGGCAGCTGCACGTCCTTGATCTCCACGCGGTCGATGTGGATGCCCCAGCCGAGCGCCGGACTGTCGATCATGAGCGCGAGGCCCCGGTTCAGCTCCTCGCGGTTGGTCAGCAGGTCGTCCAGCTCGCTCTTGCCGATGATGGACCGCAGCGAGGTCTGCGCCACCTGCTCGACGGCGAACAGGTAGTTCTGCACCTCGATCGCGGCCCGCATCGGGTCCTGCACCCGGAAGTAGGCGACGGCGTCGACCCGTACGGAGACATTGTCCCTGGTGATGCCCTCCTGCGTGGGGATCGGCATCGTGACGATCTGGACGTTGACCTTCCGCATCCGATCGACGCCGGGGATCAGGAACCTCAGGCCCGGCTGGCGGATCTGCTGCTGTGCCCGGCCGAAGCGGAAGACGATGCCGCGTTCGACCTGGTTGACGACTCTCACCCCGGCGACCACCGCCAAGAAGAGGAAGAAGGCGATGACTCCGAGCACGATGTTGATGTCCATGGACCTATCCCTTCTCTTACGAGCCTAGGTCCTGTCCTGCGCAGCCGCAGCTGCGCCGCGCGACGAGGGCGGCGTGCGGGGTGAGCGGGGCGGCCGCCTCGTCGAACAGCAGGGCGACGGCCTGCTCGGCCATGGCCTGGAGCGGCTGCTCGGTCACCGTGAGCGCCGGAGCGGTGTGGGCGCTCTCCGGGGTCCCGTCGAGGCTGATCACGGCCAGCCGGTCGGGGACGGCCAGGCCGTGGGCCCAGGCGCCGGACAGCACCCCGATGGCCTGCTCGTCCGTGGCGGTGACCAGGGCGCGCGGCAGGGTGCCCGCGGCGGCGAGGCGGCGGGTCAGGGCGTCCGCCGTGGCCCGCGAGTAGTCGCAGCGCAGGAGCTCGGCGCCGGGGTCGCCGTCGACGGCCGCGTGCCAGGCCGCCCGCCGCACACCCACGGGCCCCTCGTCGTCGGGGCCGGCCAGGAAGGCGACGTGCCGGTGCCCGTGCCCGCGCAGGTGCGCGACCGCCTCCCGTACGGCCTGTTGATTGTCGGCCGCCGCCACGGGCGCGCCCGCAGGCCCGTTGTGGATGTAGACAGCCGGTACGCCGGCCGCCTCGGCCACCTCTGCCACGTCGCCCACGGAGTCGGACGAGACGATCACCAGCCCGTCGACCTGGGCGGCCAGGAACCGTTCGACGAGATGCCGCTGGCGCTGCGCCGAGTAGCCGGCGTTGCCGACCAGCGTGAGCAGGTCGCGGCCCTCCAGAGCCCGCTCGACGTGCCTGGCCAGGGCCCCGAAGTAGGGGTTGGACGCGTCGGCCAGCACCAGCCCGGCCACGCCCGTGGTGCGCGAGCGCAGCGCGCGGGCGATGCGGTTGGGCCGGTAGCCGAGCTCGGCCGCCGCGGCCAGGACCCGCTCGCGGGTGGCGGCGGCCACGGGACGGGGCCCGTTGTTCATCACGTAGCTGACCACCGCCGTCGAGGTCCCCGCTCGGCGGGCCACGTCGGCCAGAGTGCTCGGACGTTTCCTCATGGCGGTTTACATTCTCGCATCTAATCGATTAGATATGCACTTGGCGATTCTAAACGATTAGACAAGAGGTGACCGTGCTGCCCTTGATCGTCGACACCGACACCGGCTCGGACGACGCCGTGGCGCTGCTGCTGGCCGCCGCCAGCGGCCTGGCCGACGTACGCGCGGTGACGACCGTGGCGGGCAACGTGCCCCTGGCGACCGCGACCCGCAACGCGCTGATCTCCCTGCAGACGGCCGGCCGCCCGGACGTCCCCGTCCACGAGGGCTGCCAGAGCCCCATGACCCGCGCGCTGTCCACCGCCCAGCACGTGCACGGCCAGGACGGGATGGGCGACCTGGACCTCCCCGACCCCCTGCGGGCCGCCGAGCGGGAGCACGCCGTGGACGTCCTGCTGGCCGCGCCCCGCCGCCTGCCCGGCGAGCTGACGCTGGTCACCCTGGGACCGCTCACCAACCTCGCCGCCGCCCTGCTCCGCGACCGCGACCTGCTCTCCCGCTACCGGCACGTGTACTGCATGGCCGGCGCCGCGGACCTGTGGGGCAACGTCTCGGCCACCGCCGAGTTCAACGTGTGGGCCGACCCCGAGGCCGCCCGCGTGGTGCTCCGGGCCGCCACGCCGGACCAGGTGACCTGGATCGGCTGGGACGTCTCGCGCCGGGACGCCGTGATGACCCCGGCGGACCAGCTGCGGATGGAGCGGCTCGGGACCCCCATGGCCACCTTCGCCCACCGCGTCAACCGGACGGTCGCCGAGTGGGCCCGCGACGTCACCGGCCTGTCCGGCTACGACCTGCCCGACCCCGTCGCCATGGCCGTGGCGCTCCGGCCCGAGCTGGCAGTCGAGCGGGAACGGGCGTACGTGGACGTCGCGCTCGGCGACGAGACCCGCGGCCAGCTCATCATCGACCGCCGCCGCTCGGCCCCCGCCCCGAACCTGACACTGGTGCGGCGGGTCGACGAGACCGCTTTCAAACAACTGCTCTTCGACACCTGCGAGGGACCGCGATGACTCCACGTTACGAGCTGCACTGCCACCTCGACGGATCGGTACGCCCCAGCACGATCGCCGATCTCGCGCGCCGCCAGGGCATCACCCTGGAAGCCCCCGTCGAGCAGCTGGTGACGGCGCCCGCCGGGTGCGGCAGCCTGAGCCGGTTCCTGACGTACATCGAGGTGCCCCTCCAGGTGCTGCAGACGCCCGACGCGCTGAGCAGGGCCGCCCGCGAGCTGGTGGAGGACTGGCACGCGGACGGCGTGGTCTACGGCGAGACGCGCTTCGCCCCGCAGCAGCACGGCCGCCAGGGCATGACCGTCGACGAGGCGGTCGAGGCCGTCGCCGAGGGTCTGGCGGCGGGCGAGGCGGCGACGGGAGTGCGTACCGGGCTGCTGCTGTGCTGCCTGCGGCACCAGACGCCGGAGGAGAGCCTGGCCGTCGCCGAGACGGCGCTGCGGCACCGCGACAAGGTGGCCGGGCTCGACCTGGCCGGCGACGAGCGGCGGTACGCGGCCACGCCGCACCGGGCCGCGTTCGACCTCGCCCACGCGGCCGGTCTGCCCTGCACGGTGCACGCCGGGGAGGCGGCGGGCCCGGAGAGCATGTGGGAGGCGATCGACGTGCTCGGCGCGCGCCGGATCGGGCACGGCGTCCGCTGCACCGGCGACTCCGCGCTGCTCGAACGGCTGCGCCGCGACCGGATCGCCCTGGAGATGTGCCCGATCAGCAACGTGCTGACCGGCGCCGTCCCCGGCCTGCCGGAGCATCCCGCGATCCCGCTCCTGGAGGCCGGGCTGGCGGTCACGATCAGCACCGACGCGCGCACGACCGCCGGGACCACGCTGGAGCGGGAGTTCGCCGGGTGGACGGCCGAGCAGGAGAAGCGCGCCCAGGCGAACGCGGCGGAGGCGGCCTTTCGTCGGAACTGAAAGTTTCACCGGCTCTTGACAGGCTCTGTTGCGGACCTCAACACTCTATGCCGCTCCAAAATATGTGACATAACGCACGCTGTTAGCGTTAACAAAACGAGCGGCTCCCGGAGGTTTCCGAATGAGACGATTGCGGGCGGCGGCGGTCGCCCTGCTGATGCTTGTCACCGCGTTCCTCACGACCACCCCGGCGGCCACAGCGGCGGCCAAGAGCGTCTTCATCCCGGCGCGCTGGCAGAGCACCGGCGAGGTGCCGTGGGCGAGCGACCGTACGAAGGAATCGGCGAACTTCATCTTGTTATGGGGCGACCGATCGGGCACGAACCCCAAGACCGCGCCCTCCCCGTACAACTTCGACCCCGACAACATGCTCAGCCAGCTCGAGAGCCTCTACTCCTTCTACGTGAACACCATGAAGTTCACGCCGGAGACCGGGCTGCTGGCCCAGTACAAGATCATCGTCATCGTCACCAGGACCTGGTCGAACGCGCCGCTCGACGCGTGGGCGACGGGCGGCTCGACCGACGGCAAGGTCGGCGTCATCAACATCGCCCCCGCCGCCGCGCTCCCCGGCTCCTGGGGGCTGGCGCACGAGCTGGGGCACGTGTTCCAGAACTACACGTTCCTCGGCAGGTCCGGCTACGGGTTCACGGACCCGAGCGCGGGCACGTTCTGGGAGACGAGCGCCGAGTTCATGGCCATGCAGGTCTACCCGAAGACGGCCGCGGGTGACCTGACGAGGTTCATCCGCACGGAGAACCTCGCCTACAGCAGCAGCCGGCACCACTACGGCAACTGGATGCTGCTGCAGTACATCAAGGACCGCGACGGGCTGGCCATGTTCAACCGCCTGTGGAACGAGGCCAGGAGCAACGAGCACCCGCTGGAGACCTACCGCCGCATCGCCGGCATCGACCAGGCGGAACTCAACCGGCGGCTGGGTGAGTACGCCCAGCGCAACGTCACGTGGGACTACTCCAACCGCGCCGACTTCATGCCGTTCATCAACAGCCTGTATCCCTTCGTCACCGCCTACAACGGCGTGGAGGTGCAGGCCGTCAACGCGGCAGCCGGGCACTTCCGCATCTCCGACGCCCTCGCCCCCTCCGACTACGGCTACAACAAGATCCGCCTCGTCCCGAGCAGCGACGGCGCGCTCATCCGGATGCGGTTCAGGGGCCACGTCAACTCCGCGGCCGGGTCGGGCTGGTCGTACGGGTTCGTCGCGGTGAAGAACGGCACGCCCCGCTACAGCCCGATCTACAATTCCTCGAACGGCGAGGTGACCTTCCAGACCCAGGCGGGCGAGAAGGACGTCTACCTCGTGGTCGTCGGCGCCCCGAGCGCGGTGCACAAGTACGCCTTCCTCGACGGCTACCCCAAGAACTACCGCTACCCGTACCAGTTCCGCCTGCAGGGCGCCACGCCGTGGGGCTTCGAGCCCGGCCACGTGAAGCCGGCCGCGCCGGGCGGCGGCCACTGGCACTCCAACGGCGGCGGCTGGGTGGACAACCGCGCCAACGTGGCCGCCACCGCCTACGTCGGCCCCCGGGCCGCCGTGTACGGCAACAGCACGGTCAGCGGCAACGCCCGCATCGAGGACCTGGCCTGGGTCAACAGCGGCGCGACCGTCGGCGGCAACGCCGTGGTGAAGAACAGCGCGCTGGTCCAGGGCGGCGCCAACCTCGGCGGCAGCGTGGTCATCGGCGGCGACGCCGAGCCCGCGACGGCCTGCTCCTCGGGCACGTACCTGATGTTCAACCCGGACCGGCGCTGCGACGGCGGCGGTGGCGAGGCGGACGTCAACCCGTCCCACCCGATCTTCAGCGACGACGACCTCGCCTTCGGCGGCGGGGGCGGCGACCCCACGCCCGTCAACCTGGCCTCGAGCGCGACGCCCTCGGCCTCCTACACCTCGCCCTGGGAGAGCGTCGCGGCCATCAACGACGGCCTCGTGCCCAGCCCGCGCTGGGGCACCTGGCCGGAGACCGGCACCCAGTGGGCCGAGCTGACCTGGTCCTCGGCCCAGACGGTCAAGTCGGCCGAGGTCTACTTCTTCGACGACGGCGGCGGCGTGCGCGTGCCCGCCTCGTGGAAGCTGCAGTACTGGAACGGCAGCGCGTACGCGGACGTACCCGGGGCGAGCGCGTACGGGATCACGGCCGGGGCGTACAACCCGGTCACGTTCACCGCTGTCAGCACCACCAGGCTGCGGGTCGTGCTGCAGAGCGGCCAGGGCTCGGTCGGCCTCCTGGAGGTCCGCGCCTTCGGCTGATGGGACGCAGGATAATCGGCGCATGGCAGACCCCGTCGAAATAGTGGACCACGACCCGGCCTGGCAGGAGGAGTTCGCCAGGATCGGCGAGGCCCTGCGCCGGCGGCTCGGCGACGTGGCACCGCGGATCGATCACATCGGATCGACCGCGGTGCCCGGCCTGGCGGCCAAGCCGGTGATCGACGTCCAGGTGTCGGTGCGGTCGTTCGAGCCGCTGGAGGCGTTCAGGTCGCCGCTGGAGAGCCTCGGCCTGGTGTACCGGGCGGACAATCCCGACCTGACCAAGCGCTACTTCCGCGAGGCGCCGGGCGAGCGCCGCACGCACGTCCACGTACGCGTGCTGGGCAGCTTCTCCCAGCAGCTCTCCCTGCTCTTCCGCGACTACCTGCGCGCCCACGCCGGGGCCGCGGCCGAGTACGCGACGGTCAAGCGGCGTCTCGCGGCCGAGTTCCGGCACGAGCGGCACCGGTACGTCGAGGCGAAGCGGCCGTTCATCTGGGACACGCTCCGCCACGCCGACGACTGGTCTCAGGCCACCGGCTGGACGCCGGGCCCGAGCGACGCGTGACTCAGGGGCTGGTCTCGGTCCTGGGCTCGGTTTGTACGTCGTCGTACTCGACCGCGTAGTCCTGCTTCGACCGGTCCTTCAAGGCGAACGCCGCAACCACACTGATCAGCGCACATATCGCCATATAGACGGCTATGGCGAACGAGCTCTGGTACGTCGCGTACAGCCAGACCGCGATCAGCGGCGCGGGCCCGCCCGCCGTCACCGAGGCCAGCTGGTAGCCGAGCGAGGCCCCGCTGTAGCGCAGCCGCCCGGTGAAGCTCTCGGCGATGAACGTGGCCTGCGGACCGTACTGGATGTCGTGGATGGGCGCCGCCAGCACGATGGCCAGCAGGACCAGCGAGGGGACGCGGGTGTCCAGCAGCGGCCAGTAGACGAACGACCAGACCACCATGGCCGCCGCGCCGATGATGTAGAGCTTGCGGCGCCCCACGATGTCCGAGACGTATCCCCAGAAGGGGACGGTGAACAGCGACACGATCCCGGCGGCGATGACGTACGGGTAGATGTCACCCGCCTGGAACCCCAGGGTCTTGGTGGCGTACGTGAGGATGAAGACGGTGAAGATGTAGAACGGCGCCTGCTGACCGGTCCTGAGCAGCGCGCTCAGCACGATCTCCCGCCAGTTCCTGACGATGACCTCGCGTACGGGGACGCGTTCGACCCGGTTCTCCTGCAGGACCTTGGTGAAGACGGGCGTCTCCAGGATGCCGAGCCTGATGTAGAGGCCGACCCCGGCCATCACGATGCTGAGCAGGAACGGGATGCGCCAGCCCCAGTAGGGGTCGAGCGGCTGGAACACCTCGAGGGCCAGGTAGCCGAGCACGAGCCCGACGGGCACCCCGAACTGCGGCCAGCTCCCCAGGAACCCCCGCCGCCCGCCGCGCGACTGCCCCCACTCGGTGGCCAGCAGCACGGACCCGCCCCACTCACCGCCGACGCTGATGCCCTGCAGCAGCCGCAGCACGGTCAGCAGGATGCCGCCCCAGATGCCGATCTGCTCGTACGTCGGCACCAGCCCGACCAGCGCGGTGGCGATGCCCATGCTCAGGAGCGTGATGATGAGCGTGGCCTTGCGGCCGATCCGATCGCCGTAGTGCCCGAAGATCGCCGCCCCGATCGGGCGGGCGGCGAATCCTCCGAAGTAAGTGCCGAGAGACAGGAGCAGGCCCGTGGTCGGGTCGCTCTTGGGGAAGAACAGCTCCGCGAAGATCGTGCTGGCGGCGAAGCCGTAGAGGAAGAAGTCGTACCATTCGATCGAGGTCCCCACGGCGGAGGCGATGACCGCCCGGACCAGTTGCCTTCTCGTCTGCTGCTGACCTGTCGCGTCGAGTCGCTGCTCCTCTGCCATCTACCGCTCCTCGGTAGGTCTTACCTTTCCCGCGACGTTACATGACGCAACATTGGTGGTCACGAGGGCGATTTCAGAAGTATCTGGGGGCCAGGTCCGTGGTGGGCCACGTCTTCACGGTGCCGATCGCCTCGCCGAGGATGGGGTCGATCGCGTCGAAGTCGGGCGTGCCCTCCTCCTCCCTGCGGTTGAAGATCGCGCAGTAGCTGACGCCGTTCTGCACCCTCGCCAGGAAGCTGTACGTGCCGGGCATGCTGCCGGTGTGCCAGGTGTTCAGCCCTCCGGCGTTGTTGTTGCGCACGTACCAGCCGAGGCCGTACCAGGAGCCGTTGGCGTTCACGCCGATCTCGGGCTTGGCGAAGATCCGGGAGATCGACGTGGAGTTGAGCACGGGCCCGGCGGCGTTGAAGACGAAGCCCCACTTGACCAGGTCGACGGCCGAGGCGAGCCAGCCGCCGTTCGCGTCCTGGTTGGGCATGTTGAAACCGCCGTAGGGGTACGGCACGACGGCGCCCGACTGGTCCACGACGCTCTTGCGGGTGTACTTCGAGGCGTAGGTCACCTCGGTGGAGAAGGCCTCGGAGCGGAGGCTGCGGCCCAGGCGCAGCCGGGTGATCCCGGCGGGGGCGAGGAGCTTCTGCCGCACGTACGACTCGTAGCTCATGCCGGAGACCTTCTCGATGACCCGCCCGGCCAGCATGTAGCCGTAGTTGCTGTAGGAGAACTTCGTGCCCGGGTCGTGGTCGAGCTTCCTCGCGGTGACGTACTTGATGATGTCGGCGTGGTCGATCGGCAGCGGCGCGTCCAGCGACGCGGAGATCGTGTGGTCGTTCCACAGCGGGTCGCTCGACACGCTCGAGTCCCAGCCGCCGAGGTGCTGGAGCAGGCGCCACATGGTGACGTTCGCCAGCCGGGGGTCCGCCGTGGTGGACAACCCCAGCACGGTGGCCACCTTGGCGCCCAGGGTCAGCTTGCCGTCCTGGACCAGCCGGACGATCGCGGCCGCCGTGATGTTCTTGCTGAGGCTGGCGACCCGGAACAGGGACGTCGGCTGCACCCGCACGATGGGGGCGCCCGGCTTGGAGTAGAACCCGTAGCCGCGGGCGAGCAGGATCTTGCCGTTCTTGGCGACCGCGAGCTGGGCGCAGGAGATGTCCCGTTCCGTGATGAACGTCTTCATCGCCTTGTCGAACCCGGCCAGCGCGCTCGGCACGACACCCGTGGTCAGCGGCTCTGCCGCGCTGGCGGACGCGGGACGCGCCCCGAGCGCGATCGCCGGCACGGCACCCGCGCCCACCTGGAGGAGCCGTCGGCGGCTGAGCGTGGTCACATTTCCCCCTATTGTCACATCAACAGTGGCCTACGGCCTTGGAACGGCCGAGGCGGTTGGCGGGGCCATGGCAGTCGGCGAGGCCACGGCAGTCGTCGGCGCTCAGGCGGCCTCTGCGGCGCGGAACGTCTTGAGCGCCTCAGGACCGAAGTAGGAGCCGTAGCTGGTGGTGCTGTTACGCAGCGCGTGGGTGGAGATCTGGTAGCCAGTGCCAGTGATCTTGTTGAAGCTCTGGAACCACGGACCGCCGCTGGAACCCCCACCCATGTCGCACAGCAGCGCGTACTTCATGCCGTACGCCGGCGTCGCCGACGCGCCGCTGCAGTACTGCAGGGTCTGCCCGCCGTTCCCGTTGCTCGGGTAGCCGAGCAGCAGGTTGGACGAACCGGCGGCGGTGGAGTTGAACCTGATGCCCTGCCCACCCACGGTCTGCACGACCGTCTTGCCCTTCACCGGCTTGACGACCAGCATGCCGAAGTCGAACGGCGGCTGGTGAGCACCGTTCTTGTAGTAGCCCGACCAGATGAACATGGTCCGCGCCACGAACTTGCCGTAGGGCGCCGAGCCGTTCTTGTACGCCGGGACGAAGACCAGGTTGGTGCTCCACCGGCCCTCGCCGTCGATCAACGCGTGCCCGACGGTGACGACCACGTCTCCGTCCGCGCTGGTCACGACGTTGCCGGAGGCGACGAAGTCCCTGCCGTTGCCCCCGGTGCCGAACACCTTGCCCGCCGTCTTGGCGATGAGGCCACCGGACTTCCACGTCCGCTGCTTGGCCGCCGAGGTGACGTACGGGGTGACCCACCGCTTCGTACCGGCCGACGGGGTGGGCGCGATGTCCACCTGCTCCTGCGCCGCGTACGGCGTCACGCTCTTGCCCGAGCCGCTCCCCGCCTCGTCGGGGGCGGCAAGCGGCTGGGCGGCCCGCATCCGCTCGGGGGTCCAGTAGTCGCTCCCGGCCGCGAACGTCGTCGGGACCTGACGCGCGAGCGGCGCATCCGCCGCTGGGGGCTCGGCGACGGCGGCGTGGGTACCCAGCCCGAGCATCAAGGCGGTCAAACCGACGATGGGCAAGGTACGCATGGGACCTCCGTGACAAGCGTGACGGAGAAGATTTACCACACAAGTCACGAAAATGGACAATCGTCACAGACCAGCCCACTGCAGGTGGAGACTCGATCAAGTTCTCGCCAGGATCCACGCGACAGGACCTTGGGCACCGCACCGCGAGACCGGCCCTCCCCCGAGAAGAACCAGGTGCCCGAAGTGCTCATACTTCGCCCTGAAAGCGAAACGATCCTGTGGGGGCCGGAGCCCGCGAGTAGGAGGTGATCAAGCCACTCAATCCGGATCACGGCTCGGACCTACGGATCCTGGCCCAAAGCCTTGAGGACCGTAACCGCCCGCACCACCAGCAGCCGTCACCCCAGTCCAGCCGGTCGAGCAGCACTGCCGCCCGCTGACCCCGGACGACTTGTCAGGCGCTGACCTTCAACTGGTGCACACGCCACGCCGACGCCCTCAATCTCGCCAGTAGGGCAACGCGACACCCAGCGCCCGTTCTCGTAGGTGATGACATAGGTAATCGTCTTGCTCATGGGCTCAGCCTTTCGGCGACCGCTTCCAGACGCTTCAGGGCCTCACGAAATAGCGCTGGATCGCGATCCGGGTCGGCAGGGATCATGACAGTCAGCGGCGGCACCTGCCGCAGCCACTATGGCTGCAACCTCGGCGAACCGGCATACGTGCGGGAAAGACGCTCGACCGCATCCCATGCCAGACCCGTGGGCTGGAGCGGTTTCCGGCGCATTAGGCGGAAACAGACGGCATGGATAAACGGCGCTCTATTGTGATTTTCTTCAGCGTGCAGATTCTGTCGGTGCCGCGCCTCATACTCCCCATCAACACCGGTCTTCCAGGAGGGGCCCATGGCGAGGGGATCCAGACGGGGCAACAAGCGGCGAAAGTCGAACGGCATCGACGATCTTCGGCTGATGGGCCTGGTGGGAGCCGGTGTTGCGATCGCTTTCGTGGCCTACCTCATCACCGAATATCCCGGCTGGGCGATAGCCATCACCATCGTCCTGATCGCGGCCCTGACCGGCGGGCTCTTCCTTCGGCACCGGGTCATCCAGGCCCGCCGCCTGCAGTTCCTCGCGGCCAACGCGGCCCTGGAGAAAGTCGATCTCATGACCGGCCCGCAGTTCGAGCAGCTGGTCGCCGAGCACATGATCGCCCAGGGGTTCCGCCGGGTGCGGATCCGAGGCGGCAGCGGGGACGGCGGTGTGGACATCACCGCTGTCGCACCCGACGGCACGCCATGCGCCGTCCAGTGCAAGCGCTACAACAAGGCCGTCGGTGCACCGGCGGTCCGCAACTTCCTCGGAGCCCTGGCCAACGCCTTCACCGGGCACACCGGCGTGCTCATCACCTCGGGGCGCCTCACCAGCCCGGCCCGCCAGGAGGCGACGAACGCACGCCAGCGGCTGCTGCTCGTCGAGCGCGACCTGCTCGCCGATTGGCTGACCGGGAGGTTCGCGCTGCTCGCCAAGCCGGCGCCGCTGGTCGAAGGCGACGAGCCGGCAACCTGAGCAGCGGCGAGCCGAGTGGTCAGCCGGAGCCGCCGCTCGTCACGGAGACGAAGCCGGAGCCCGCGCGGTAGTTGGGTGACTGGTGGCGGAAGTAGGTGTTGTAGACCTCGCAGTAGCGCCCCCCGCGCGCCAGCAGGGTCGCGTGGTCGCCCTCCTCCACGATCCGCCCGTGATCCAGCACGATGATGCGATCGACGTGCTCGATCGTCGAGAGCCGGTGCGCGATGACGATCGAGGTCCGGCCGGCCAGCACCAGGTCGAGGCCCTCCTGGATCTGGGCCTCGGTCAGCGGGTCGACGCTGGCCGTGGCCTCGTCCAGGACCACGATCGCCGGGTCCTGGATCAGCAGCCGGGCCAGCGCGACGAGCTGCCGCTGCCCCATCGACAGCGCCCGCCCGTGCTCGCCCACGTCCGTCTCCAGCCCGTGGGGCAGGGCCTCCATCCAGTCGCCGCCGCCCACCGCGGCCGCCGCGGCGCGTACCTCGTCGTCGCCCGCCTCCGGCCGCGGGTAGCGGATGTTGTCGGCGACCGTGCCGCTGAACAGGAACGGGGCCTGCGGCACCGCGCCGATCTGGCTGCGGTAGGCGCCCAGCTCAAGGGTGCGGATGTCGCGCCCGTCGATCAGCAGGCGGCCTTCCTGGAACTCGTAGAAGCGGGTGATCAGCTTGCTGAGCGTCGACTTGCCGGCGCCGGTGTGACCGACCAGCGCCACGGTCTCCCCCGCCTCGATGCGCAGGTCGAAGTCGCGCAGCACCGGGTTGGCGGCGTCGTACCCGAAGGTGACGCCCTGGAACTCGATGCGCCCGGCCAGCCTGCCGGGCGGCTCGGCGGCGCTCTGCACCACCCGGGGCGGGGCGTCGATCAGGGCGAAGACGCGCTCGGACGCGGACAGCCCCTGCTGGAACTGGGACCAGAAGGCGGCGATGGACGTCAGCGGGAACCAGAAGAGCGACACGCCCTGCAGGAACAGGTACCAGTCGCCCGCGGACAGCCCGCCGTCGAGCACCTGCGCGCCGCCCAACCGGACCAGGCCCACCGTCGCGAGCCCGGCCACCAGGAAGAGTACGGGGAAGATGGTGGAGAAGACGAACCCCTGCCGGAGGGTCACCTGGTAGCTCTGCCGGTTGATCGGCCGGAACTCGTCGTAGACCTGCTGCTCCTGGCGGAAGTTCTTGGCGACCGCGATGCCGCCCATGGTCTCCTGCAGGTTGGCGTTGACGCGGCTGAGCGAGCGCTGCGCCCTGCGCGTGCTGATCCTGGCCAGCCGCCGGAACATCAGCGCCAGCCCCACCACGATCGGCACCACCAGCAGGGTCAGCAGGGCCAGCTCGACGCTGCGCACGAACAGCAGGACCGTGACGAAGCCGACCATCAGCACCTGGCTGATCAGGTCCATCGTCAGCGTGGAGACGGTGGCGAAGTCGTCGGTGTCGGACGTCACCCGGCTGACGATCTTGCCGGACGGGGTCTCGTCGTAGAACGACAGGTCGCGCTCCAGCACCGCGTCGAACGCGTCCTCGCGCAGCCGGAGCACCACGTCACCGGTGACCTGCGCGCTGTATTTCTGCCGGATGAAGTTGAAGATCCACGAGAGCACCCCGGTGGCCAGGATGCCCGCGGTGAGCTGCCAGCCCACCGCGCCGATGGTGCCGTCGGAGACCGCGTCGACGGCCAGGCTGCCCAGCGCAGGCACGGCCGCCTGGCTCGCGGACAGCAGCACGATCATGGTGGCGACGAGGATCATCGACCCCAGCTTGGGCCGGAAGTACGACATGATGCGGCGCAGCAGGGCACGATCGCTGTAGGTGCGGTCGTAGTCCTCGGCGTCGAGGCCGTCCATGATGAAGCCCATCAGCGCGCCCTTCCCTGCTCGGCGGCCAGCACCCCGTCCTCGGCAGCGTCCACGCCACCGCCACCGCCACCGCCACCGTCCGCGGCAGTGGCCACGCCACCGCCATCGTCCGCGGCGCCCTCACCGCCGACGTCACCATCGCCGTCCAGCTTGACCTCGCCGTCCAGCTTGGCCCCGCCGTTCAGCTCGACCTCGTCGTCCAGCTCGACCTCGTCGTAGTGCGCGAAGATCCGGCGGTAGAGCCGGCTGCGCGCGATCAGCTCGTCGTGGGTGCCGAAGTCGACCACTTCGCCGCGTCTGAGCAGCAGCACCTTGTCCGCCCACCGGATCTGCGAGAGCCGGTGGGTGATCAGCAGCGTGGTGCGCCCTTCGAGGATGCGCCCGATCGCCTGCTGGATCCTGTCCTCGGTGGCGGAGTCGATCGCGCTGGTCGAGTCGTCGAGCACGAGGATCGCCGGATCGGTCAGCAGCGCCCGGGCGATGGCCAGCCGCTGCCGCTGACCGCCGGAGAGCGTGACCCCGCGCTCCCCGATCACGGTCTCGTAGCCGTCGTCCAGCTCGGCGATGAACTCGGCGGCCTGGGCGTCCTCCGCCGCCCGCACTACGGCCTCGTGATCGGCCCGCTGCCCCAGGCTGAAGGCGATGTTCTCGGACACCGACCGCGAGAACAGCACGATGTCCTGCTCGATGGTGGAGATCTGGGAGCGCAGCGAGTCGAGGTCCCAGTCGCGCACGTCCACGCCGTCGACGAGGATCCGCCCGGACGTGACGTCGTAGATCCGCGGCACCAGCTTGGTCAGCGTGCTCTTGCCCGACCCGGTCTCGCCGACGATCGCCACCGTCTCCCCCGGCCGCACGGTGAACGTCACCCCGCGCACCGCCGGCTCCTCGTCGTCCTCGTAACCGAACGTCACGTCCTCGAAGACGAGCTCCCCGCTGATCGGCGCGGCGTGCCCCTCGGCCCGCTGCTCGAGCTCGCTGTCGGAGGTGACGACGCTCAGGATCCGGCGCGAGGACACGATGCCGATCTGGATCAGGGAGAACGTGAAGATCGACATCTGCGTGGGGAACCCGAGCTGGCCCATGAGCCCCATGAACGCCACCAGCTCGCCGATGGTGATCGCCCCGATGCCCTGGAGATAGAGGGCGTGCCACAGCGCCCCGGCCATGGCGAAGGAGAACAGCAGGGTGGGCAGGTAGCGGGCCTGGACCAGCCCGTTGCGTACGAACAGGTCGCGGTAGAGCCGCGCGTCGGCACGGAAGCGCCGCCGCTCCTGCCCCTCCTGGGCGGTCACCTTGATCACCTCGATGCCGCGCACCGCCTGGTTGAGCCCGGCGTTGAGATCGCCGAACTGCTCGCGCATGCGTGTGGCCACCGGGGTGAGCTGCCGCATGTAGTGCCAGAGCGCGACCGCGAACACGACGGCGAACAGCCCGGGCGCCAGCAGCAGCCGCGGATCGATCGCCGCGATGAAGAAGAGGGGCACCAGCCCGGTGAGCCCCGAGTCCACGATCAGGTCGAGCCCGGGCGTGACCATGACGGAGAGCTGCCGGATGTCGTTGGCGGCCCGGGCCATCAGGTCGCCCACCCGCTGCCGGTTGTGGAAGGTCTGGCTCTTGCCGAGCAGGCTCACGTAGAGCTCGTCGCGCGCGTCCCGCTCAAGGCGCTTGGCCAGCACCTCGCTCGACAGCCTGGCCACGAGGTCGAACAGCCCCCGCGCCAGCACGATCGCCAGCAGCGCGAGCGCGATGGAGCCGAGCGCGTCCAGCGGCTCGCCCCGCTGGCCCAGCACGGAGTCGAAGGCGTCGCCGGTGAACTGCGGCACCATGGCGTTGAGCACCACCATGACCAGCGACCCGCCGAGGAACCCGAGCAGGTGCACCGGATGCCGGCGAAGGTGGGACCAGAGCCAGCGCACCGGGCCGCGCCGGTTGTAGCGCGGGCCGGAGACGGAGAACTCCGAACTGCTGGTGGTCACTGCAGGCCCTCCCCCGGGCGCGAGCACGCGAGTGTCGAACCTGCTTTCTATCACCGGGCACCGACACTTTCCCATCGGTTTTCACCGGGCCCGGCCGGCGCCCGGACTGCCCGAAATGACAGGTCCGATATCCGCCGTCGTTCCGCCTCCCGGTCGCGCCAAGATGAGCGCCATGATCGAACATCCCCCTGGTCAGGCGTACGAGATCCGCGCCGACCGGCGCACCTGGGTCGAGCAGCACGGGGACGGCGACGCCGTGGTGCTGCTCGCCGGGCTGGGCCCCGCGGGGTCGCATGTGATCTTCCACCCGCACTTCGACGCCCTGGCGGCGGACCACAGGGTGATCTACGTCGACCTGTTCGGCCGCGGTCGCTCCGGCCGTCCCCGGCACCTCTCCGAGATCACCTTCGCCGATGACGTCGCCGACGTCGCCGCGCTGCTCGGGCGACTGGGCCCCGCCCACCTGTACGGCTTCTCGTACGGCGGCCTGATCGCGCAGGCGATCGCCCTCGACCACCCCGATCTGGCGCGTACCGTCACTTTGGCCAACACCCTGCACAGTCCCGAGATGTGGCAGCTCAACCACGCCAACATCAACCGCGAGCTGGCCACCCAGCTCCCGGAGGTGTGGGAGCGGATCCAGGCGCTGCGGCTGGACGGGCTGCGCTCCACGGACGAGCCGCTCAGGCGGGAGTTCGCCAAGGCGGCGGCCCTGGTCCGCTTCTACGACCCGGCCAACGCCGCCCTGCTGGCCGACGAGCCCGGCGCCAGGAACCAGGAGCTATATCCGATCTTCTGCGGCGACGACGTCGATTTCGTGATCGGTGGTGAGGTGGCCAGGATCCCCGACTTCCGGCCCCGGCTCAAGGAGATCCGCGTTCCCCTGATGGTGCTGGCCGGCCGCCACGACCGGGCGCTGCACCCGGCGCTGCAACAGGACTTCCGGCGCTTCGCGCCCCAGGCCCGCTTCCACATGCTGGAGCGCAGCGGCTCGTTCGGCCACGTCGAGGAGACGGAGACCGTCCACTCGCTGCTGCGGGACTTCTGGCGGCAGTCATGACCGCGATGACGCAGACGGCCGGGCACACGGCCCCCGGCGACTTCGGACGGCAGCCATGACCACCATCACACGGACGGTCGGGCACACGGCCCCCCGCGACTTCGGACGGCAGCCATGACCACCAGCACACAGACGGCCGGACGTGCGGCCCGCCGGGACTTCGGGCTGTTGTGGGCCGGGCAGTCGTTGTCGCTGTTCGGGGACCAGTTCATGACGCTGGCGCTACCGCTGCTCGCGGTGACCGTGCTGGGCGCGACTCCGGCGCAGGCCGCGTTGCTGCCGTTCGCCATGTTCCTGCCCTTCCTGCCGCTCGGTCTGCCGGCCGGCGCCATCGTGGACCGGCTGCCCCGCCGTGCCGTCATGCTCGTCTGCGACGGCGTGCAGGTGGTCGCGTTCGGCGCGATCTGGGTCACGGCGGTCACCGGCGTGCTCAGCTTCCCCCTGCTGTTCGCGCTGGTGCTGGTGAGCGGTTGCGCGGTGGTGTTCTTCCAGGTCGCCTACACCTCGTACCTGCCGGGCCTCTTCCCCGACCCGGGCGAGCTGCACACCGGCAACACCCGCCTGGCGCTGTCGGAGTCGACCGCCAAGGCGGTCGGGCCGATGGCCGCGGGGCCGCTCATCGGGCTGCTCGGGGTGGCCGGCGCGCTCCTGGCCAACACCGTCAGCTTCGCCGCCTCGCTCGTGACGCTGTTCGCGATCCGGCACCGCGAGGCGCCGCCCGCCGTCACCGCGCGGGAGCGGGGCTGGGTACGGCGCGACGTCGCCGCCGGGCTCAGGTTCGCGCTCCGGCATCCGGTTCTGGAGCCGGTCATCGCCTGCGGCACCGTCTACGTGCTGTTCCTGTCCATGGTCGAGACCAGCCTGGTCCTGTACTGCCGCAACGTCCTGGGACTGTCGCCGCAGTGGATCGGGATCGTGGTGGGCGCCGCCGCGGCCGGCTACCCGATCGGCAACCTCGCCTCGGCCTTCCTCATCAGGCGGCTGGGCAGCCCCCGCGCGCTCATGCTCGCCGCCACCGTGTCGGTGGCGGGCATCGTGGCCATGCCCGCGCTGGGGGCGGCGCACGGCATCGTGGGAGCCGCCGGCCTGGTCATCGGCAGCATCGTGCACTGCGTGGGCGAGGGCGCGTTCAGCCCCATCTCCCTGACCCTCCGCCAGACCCAGACCCCACCCGAGCTCCTCGGCCGGGTGTCCGCGGTGCAGCGGTTCCAGTTGTGGGGGGCGGTCGCGCTCGGCGCCCTGCTCGCCTCCGCGGCCACCGCGCTCGCCGGTCTGGAGGCGACGGTGTGGATCGGCGCGCTCGGCACGATCCTGTGCCTGCCCGCGCTGCTGCGCCGCGGCATCCGCGCCGCCGTGCTCCCCCGTACCGTCTGATGAGGCCCGTACGGGGCCACGGGCTTGGCCCGTGGCCCCGCGTCGATCAGCAGCCGCCCCGGTTGTACACCCTGAACACGTTGCTCCACCTGCCGACGTACCTCGACTCACCCGCCGGCACGCAGAAGTAGGTGTTTCCGCCCAGGAGGTAGGTCACGAAGATGTTCTCGCCGGCGCCGGTGCAGTTCTTGTACATGGTGGCGTCGCCGTCCCGGTACATGCCGCAGGCGGCTGCCAGGTGGCTGCGCTCGCTGACGCCGGCGGCCGCCGGGGCGGCGGTGACCAGCGTGGCGCTGACGGCCGCGAGGACGGTCAGCAGGGCGAGCGGGGACGGCTTCTTGATCTTGACTGGCATGGTTTGGACTCCTGTTCTGATTCGTCGAACGCCCTGGATCGCTGGGCGTCAGGCTCAGGAAAGCCGGCGTGGTGAGGTGTCCAACAGCGGCTCGGACACACCCGTCCAGGCTCGGACAGCACTCCGCCGTCGCAGAGGCCAGCTAGTATGTCCAGCCAAGTAATGGATCACGTACTTGGAGTAACTTTGAGCCAAGACGAAGCATCACGTATCCACCAGTTATCGGCGATCAGAGCGCTGGGCGACGCTCTCGTCGACGACGCCGAAGGCCCCTCGCCCGTGTCGCACCTGGCCGAGGCGAGCGACTTCCCCTCGAACATGCGCCTGGGACCCTGGGCCATGGGCGTGCTCGGCTGGCCCCTGACCAGCGAACACGACAAGATCGTCGGGTACGCGGAGAGCACGGTCCGCAACACGATCGAAGCCCTGCATGACGATCGGGACCGGCTGCACACGGTCGCCGGCAACATCCAGACCGTGGAGAACAGGAACGAGGCCGATGTCCGGCGGATTTGAGATCCCCGTCCCCGGCGGGACCCCCGACCCGTTCCAGCCGGGTGACCAGGGCGGCGACCTCAAGCTGATGCAGTACTCCACGCTCGGCATGTACGCGTTCGCCGCCCTGATCTTCCCCGCGTTCGAGCGGGTGGTGGTCGCGTACGGGCTGTCGGTCCCGTCCGACCCGCAGGTGATGCACAGGGCCGCGGACGGCTGGAGCGCCTTCGGAGACGGTGTCCACGCGGCGGGCGCGACGGCGCGGGAGCAGCACGACAGCGTGTCCCAGGCCAGTTGGCAGGCGCCGGCGCGGGAGCTCTACGGGCAGCGGGTCGCCGGCTACGCCATGGAGTCGGACAGCGCGGCCGGCTCCGCCCACAGCCTCTCGTGGCTGCTCAGGGTGCTGGCCAACCTCTGGACGCTGTACATCTACCTCCACCTGGGCATCGCGAGCCTGGCCATGGTCACCCTGGCCAAGGCCGCACTGGTCGGCCCGGGAAGGGTGTACTACGCGTGGGAGGCGCTGTCGCAGGCGATGACCGCCGAGAAGCGGGTCATCGAGCTGCGCAACTTCACCCTCAGGACCGTGCTGGGCCTGGCTCTGAAGTACGGTGCCGCCTGGATGACCGAGCGCACCCTCACGGACGGCCTCAAGCCGCAGGAGGTCTGATCAGTAGCCGAGCTTCCTGCGCATACGATCCAGCTCGCCCATCGCATCACCCATCATCCGGTCGAAGGCCTGCTGCGCCTCCGCGACCTTCGCCCGGGCGGTGTCCGGGTCGCCCAGGGCGCGGTCCAGCCCTCCGCCGAACGCGCCCGTCATGATCGCGGACAACTGGCGCTGGAGGTCGGCGTCGGCGTCACGAATGGCGGCGAGGATCGCCACGGACATCTCCTGCGCGCTCATCCGCTTCGCCCTCGGATCGATGTCCAGCCGGCTCACCCCGCCCTGCGCGGTGCACTCGACCGCGATGAGACCGTCGGCGGCCGTCGCCCGCCCGACCGCCGCCGCGACCCCTTCCTGCGCCGCGGCGAAATCGGCCACCCGCTTCTCGGAATCCCGCAGGAACGCCTCGACGTCGATGTTCGCGAAATTACCGAGGGGGTCGTCCACGTGCGGTCCTCCATCCACGTACGTTCTTCCGGACGGTCATAGCACAGCTCCGTTTCGGAGCGATTTCTTGGCGCTCGGGAGGGCGGATCGCGTCCCCCTGGCGGCACGTCGCTGGAGCACCAGCGCCCAGGCCGTGGACAGGAGCGCGAAGGCGCCGAGGGCGGCGAAACCGACCCCCGCGCTGGTGTGATCGGTGACGGCGGCCACGAGCAGCATGACGACGATGGTCGCGGCGAGCCCGCCGCCGTTGGCGAGGCCGAAGACCCGGCCTATGTCGGTACGACCGGCCCGGGCCATCAGCAGATTCCGCGAGGAGATCCTCGCCTGGCCGAAGACGAATGCCCCCAGGGGGACCAGCACGGCCAGTCCGGCGACGCCCAGCCGTCCCTGCGCGACGATGAGCAGGCTGCACGCGAGGAAGCCCACGACGGCGATGCGCAGATCGGAGTACCGCTGGGCGAACAGCCGGTATCCGGCGGCGGCGGCGAGGAAGCCGAGGCTGCCCAGGGCGTCGATGGCCCCGAAGGTGCCCGCCCCGCGATCGAGCTCGATCAGGACGTACGTGGGCAGGAGGGCGTTGAAGACGGTGACCACGACGCTGCCCTGCGCGTACAGAAGGATCAGGCTGCCCATCGGAAGCGGCGGCCGATCCGGGCCTGCCGCCTCCACCGGCTCGGCGGCGAGCCCGCCGGCGGCTCTCGTACGGCCGGTGGCGGTCACGCACAGGGCGGAGACGGCGAACGTGGCCGCGTTGAAGACGAGCAAGGGGACGGCGCCGAAGAGCTGGACGGCGAGCCCGCCGACGGTGGCGGACAGCAGCATCCCGGCCTGAGTGGCCATCTCGTAGCGGCCGTTGAACCGGCGCAGGACGGCACCACCGGGGACCCGCTCCTTGATCAGCGCCGCGCTCGCGGGCACGAAGATCGCGCTGACCAGGGCGAGCGCGAAGTTCGCGGCGTAGATGCCGGCCTCGGCCGCACCGCCCGCGGCCAGCCACAACGGCAGGCCGAGAGCGACGATCCCGCTCACCGTGTCGCAGGCGATCCACAGGGCGCGGCGATCCAGGCGGTCCGCGAGCCGTCCCAGGTACGGGGACAGGACGGCCTGCGGCAGCGCGACGGCGATGAACAACCAGCCCACGGCCATCATGGTCTGCTGCTCCCTGGCCAGCAGCAGCGCCCCGGTGATGAGCTGGACGTTGTTGCCGAGCGCGGTGGTGAAGGCCGCGGCGATGAGCAGCCGCATGGTCGTGCGATGGGGGATCTGAACGGGCATGCGCACAGTCTCCGCATCTTCACTGACACCACATGTCAGTGAAGACGTATCTCGGCCCTGGACGCCGCAGGCGTGTCAGCTTCCCCCGCTCTTCCCGGGCCGGTAGTTCGGGGGTGGCACGAAGGGTGCGGTCATGCCTTGGCGGTCGTAGAGCTCGATCGTCCAGCCCGCTGATCGGCCTTCGACCAGAGCGGCCAGCCGATCCGCCACCCCGGAGTGCGCGAGCTGGGGCACCACGTAGTGGCCGTCGCACAGTCCCAGGTCGAGGCGGGCCTTCTTGCAGCCCCACTTGGCGTCGGGACCTTTGTCGGCGACTTTCGGCGGAGTGGCGGGAAAGACGAACACGTCGAGTTGCTGCGCCTTTTCCAGCCAGCCAGGGCCGATCGCGGTGGAGCCGCCGAAGGAGCCGCCGAGGCCGGTCTTGTCGCACCGACCGCTGACCCGGCTGCCCCCGCCAGGGGCCTGGATCACGACCAGGGCCTTGGGATCCTTGCAGAAGATCTGCCAGGACGTGTACGTACTGAGCGGTTGGAAGTCAACGGTCGTACGTCCCAGGTCGGAAGAGGAATGGGACTTGATCACAGGAACCCTCCCGGAGGGCACCGGTCCAGAGGGATCCGGGGTCGGGGTGAGCACGACGGCCGCCGACTCCTTCTGGTGCGAGGCCGACCACGCCCCCACCCCCAGCGGCAGCGCCAGGAGGATCACCGCCGTTCCCGCCAGTGCCGCGCCCGCAGCCACCCTGCGTCGTCTGATCCGGCGCCCCCGTCGCATGATCTCGGGCAGGTCGGCGTGAGCCCGCTCCACGTGCTCGGTCAGCGCGGCGCGCAGCTCGTCCTCGGCGTAGGAGCGCTCGGTGTGGGCCATCATTTGGTTCCCTCTATCTGGAGTTCCGACTGCACACGAAGACGCTTGAGCGCGCGCGTCAGCTGTGTCTTCACCGTTCCGAGAGAGCAGCCGAGCGCGTCGGCGCATTGCATGAGGGTGAGCTCCTCGTAGTAGTGCAGGACGATGATCGCGCGCTGCCGGTCGGACAGACCGGCGACCGCCTCCCGGAGTTCCTGCCACCGTCCGACCTCGTTGGTGAAGTCGCGCGGGTCGGCCCGGTCGGGCAGCTGCGGCGCGGGTAGTTCAGCCCGCCATTTCCGCCGCCACCAGGAGGTATGGGTGTTGACGATGATCCGGTGCACGTACCGGTCGGGGTCGCCCTCGATGCGTTTCCACGCCACCCATGCCTTGGCCAGAGCGGTCTGCACGAGGTCCTCGGCAGTCGCCCGATTGCCCGTGAGCAGGTACGCCGTGTGTTTCAGGCGTTCGTAGCGCGCTGCCACGTACGCGTCGAACTGCTCGTGCATCCACTCTCCTGTCGCAGTGCCTCACTGACATTGACTTCATGAGAGCGGCAAGTGGATGACACCCCGCGGGGCCTGTGAGTCGCCGGTCGTTCCTCACCCATCTGCGACGAGGCGGGCCAGGGGTGCGGTGGGCAGGGCGATCCAGCCTTCCGTGGTCGCCGCTCCCGCCTGCTCCTCCGTCGGTACGGTGACCAGGCCGAGGGCGGCGGCGCGGGCGGCGAGGGCCGACACGACGGCGTCGGTGGCGTGGTCCGAGGTCCGGCAGAGGGGCTCGTGTTCGCCCAGGTCCAGCCATGGCGCCGCCTCCTGGAGCCGGTCCACGAGGTGGCCCAGCGCGGCGAGGTTGGCAGCGCGCTTGTATCCCCGGTACGGCAGCCCCCACCGCTTCAGGCAGGCCGCGGGGTAGATCTCCACGACGGCCCCGGTGCCGCGCCGGTCGACCGGCCGGCCCCTTCGTGCGAGCTCGGCCAGGAGGGCGGCGCAGCGCATGGTGGCGTGGGCGATGCGGTCGGCCGACACGCTCAGCGGGGTCAGGCCGGTCTCCTGGTGTACGACCTGGTCGGTGACCCGCAGCGCGAGATCGCGGCGCCAGGCCCGGCCCGCCAGGCCCGGCGGCACCTGGACGTGGCCGGCGCGGTGGGCGGTGACGAAGTCGACGAACCGGTCGGGCCAGCCGAACGGGCAGTCGATCCCCGCCTTGTCCGCGGCCATGGCCGCCTCGACGATCAGGGCGTCGTCCGCCCCGGCCACCACCCTGACGAGGCGCGCCCGTCCGGTCGGCCAGTCGAGCCAGGCCACCGCGGTCCGCACCGCCTCCGCGGCGAGATCGACGCCGACCGTCACCATCCGCGGGCTCAGTCCTCTCTGAGCGTGGGCAGGCCCGCGGCGAGGGCCTTGAGGGCACGGGTGAGGGTGGGGAGGAAGTCGGGGCAGGTCGCGGCGATGACGGGGTCCTGGGCATACAGCTCGGCCAGCGTGGGCGAGGGGTGCGCGATGGGATAGAGGATCCCGGCGAAGGCGGTGGCGACCGAGACCAGCTCCCTCCCTTCGCCGACCGTCAGGCCCGTGGCCCGGGCGACCTGTGCGCCCAGGTCGGCGATGACGGCCAGGATGGCGCGTTTGAACGTGCGGGCCGCCTCGATGGAGACGTTGTGTTCCAGGGTCGTGGCGGTCTGGCTGAGGATGTCGCACAGGAGCGGCCGGTCCGCGAGCGTTTCCGCGAGCGCCGCAACGACATGGTCCGATGACGCTTCAAGACGGGCGGCATCGTCTGGCGCGGCTTCGAGGCGGGTGGTGACGGCCTCCGCCCACTGGTGCCACTCCTCGGTGGCCAGGATGAGGTAGATCTCCTCGCGAGTCCCGAAATATCGCATGATGTTGGACTTCGCCAGCCCAACAGCCTCCGCGACCGCCCCCAAGCTGACGTTCCGAACCCCGGACGCCACGGCGAGATCGCGGGCGGCCGCGAGGATCTCCTCGCGCCGCTGCTGCTTGTGCTCCGGCCGCCTGGCCCGGACGAATGCCCGCTTCATGTCGGGCTCCAGCATAGGTGACCAGACTTTAGAGGACGACGTTCTCTTGTTAAGGAAACAGCGTTCTGTTAGCGTCGGCATCCTACGGACGGGAGGAAGCGTGTGACCGAGATACGCATGCGGGTGAACGGCGTCACCCGGACCCTCGACATCGAGCCGTGGGTCAGCCTGCTCGACGCGCTGCGCGACCACCTCGCGCTGACCGGCCCGAAGAAGGGCTGCGACCAGGGCGCTTGCGGCGCGTGCACGGTTCTCGCGGACGGGGTGCGGATCAACGCGTGCCTGGCCCTGGCCGTGCAGTACGCGGACAAGGAGATCACCACGATCGAGGGGATCGCGAAGGGCGAGCAGGGCACGCACCCGATGCAGGAGGCGTTCGTGCGCCATGACGGGTTCCAGTGCGGTTACTGCACCTCGGGCCAGATCTGCTCGGCTGTCGCCATGCTGACCGAGTACGCCGCCGGCATGCCCAGTGCCGTCACCCCCACGACAGAGCGCATCGAGCTGACCGACGACGAGATCAGGGAGCGCATGAGCGGGAATCTGTGCCGGTGCGGCGCCTACAACGGCATCCTCGACGCCATCAAGGACGTCGCCGCCCAGGAGGCGCCATGAAGCCGTTCGCGTACGTGAAGCCGCTCGACGTCGACGAGGCCCTGCGAGCCGCCGGCCCCGCCGTCAAGTTCCTGGGCGGCGGGACGAACCTGGTCGACCTCATGCGCGAGGGCATCGAACGCGCCGAAACCCTGGTCGACCTCACCGGCCTGCCGCTCGACGAGGTGGACGAGCTGCCCGGCGGCGGCCTGCGGATCGGCGCGCTGGTACGCAACAGCGCGCTCGCCGCCGACCGCCGCGTCCGCGCCCGCTACCCGGTCCTGTCGCAGGCCGTGCTCGCCGGCGCCTCCCCCCAGCTGCGCAACATGGCCACCGTCGGCGGCAACCTGCTGCAACGGACCCGCTGCCGCTACTTCTACGACCAGGCGCACGCCTGCAACAAGCGCGAGCCGGGCAGCGGCTGCGACGCGCTCGGCGGGTTCACCCGCGGGCACGCGGTCCTGGGCGTGAGCGAGAGCTGCATCGCCGCGCACCCGTCCGACATGTGCGTGGCGCTGGCCGCCCTGGACGCCACGGTCGAGGTGCGGAGCGTACGCGGCACGCGGCGGATCCCCCTGGCCGACTTCCACCTGCTGCCGGGCGACACGCCGCAGGTCGAGACCGCGCTGGCCGACGACGAGCTGGTCACGGCGGTCGAGCTGCCGCCCGCGCCGGTCGCGGCCAACTCCCGTTACCGCAAGGTGCGGGACCGGGCGTCGTACGCGTTCGCCCTGGTCTCGGTGGCGGCGGCGCTGGAGGTGCGGGACGGGACCGTGACGGCGGCCCGCCTGGCGCTGGGCGGCGTCGCGACCAAGCCGTGGCGGGCGTACGAGGCCGAGCGGGTCCTGGTCGGCGGCCCGGCGACCGAGGAGGCGTTCGGCCGCGCGGCCGAGGCCGAGCTGGCGCCCGCGACGGTCCGGCCGGGCAACGCGTTCAAGGTGGACCTGGCCAGGGCCACGATCGTGGCGACGCTGAGGGAGCTGGCATGACCATCAAGACGCCAAGGGAGCCGGCATGAGCATCAAGTACGTCGGCCGCCCCGTCGACCGGCTCGACAGCCGGGCCAAGACCACCGGCCAGGCCCGTTTCGCGGCCGAGCACCCGTACCCGGACCTCGCCCACGCCGCGCTCGTGCACTCCACGATCGCCCGGGGCCGCATCACCGCCGTCGACGCGGACGCGGCCCGCGCGGTGAAGGGCGTGATCGAGGTCCTCACCCACGAGAACGCCCCCGCCATGAAGCCCGCGCCCTCCCGGAGCCTGCTGAACCCCAGCACGATGGTCATCGGGACGTCGGTCAACTACCTGGCCACGGACGAGGTGCACTGGAACGGCCAGCCCGTGGCCGTCGTGGTGGCCGAGTCGCCGGAGGCCGCGCGGCACGCGGCGGGCCTGGTGCGGGTCGCGTACGAGGAGCTGCCCGCCGTGGTGGACTTCGCGGCCGAGGAGCCGAACGCCACCCCGCAGAAGGGCAACGCGCTGATGCCGGCGGCCGCGAGCAAGGGGGACGCGGAGGCGGCGCTGGCGGCCGCGGCGGTCTCGGTGGACCTGCGCTTCACCACGCCGCCGCACAACCACAACGCGATCGAGCCGCACGCGACGACCGCCGTGTGGGACGGCGACCGCCTGACCGTCCACGAGAGCACGCAGAGCATCTCGTGGCTGCGCAGCCATCTCGCGCAGCGGTTCGGCGTTCCCCAGCGGGACGTCCGCGTGCTGTCCCCTTACGTGGGCGGCGGGTTCGGCGGCAAGGGGTCGGTGTGGGCGGGCACGCTGCTCGCCGTGCTGGCCGCCCGGGCCACCAGGCGCCCGGTACGGCTGGCGCTCACCCGGGCGGCCGTCTACCACACGGTCGGCGGCCGGACCCCGAGCACCCAGCGGGTCGCGCTGGGCGCGGAATCCAGCGGGAAGCTGACCGCGCTGATCCACACCAGCGTCGCCAGGACGGGCCGGGTCGGCGGTGGTGGCGAGCAGATCACCTCGGCCTCCCGGCACCTGTACGACTCCCCGAACATCCGCCTGAGCCAGAGCCTCGTCGAGCTGGACCTGGTCTCCAACACGTTCATGCGGGCCCCGGGCGAGTCCATCGGCACCTTCGCCCTGGAGTCGGCCGTGGACGAGCTGGCCTGCGAGCTGGGCATGGACCCGATCGAGCTGCGGATGCTCAACGAGCCGGCGCGCAACCCGATCGACGGCAAGCGGTTCGCGCACCGCATGTTGCGCGAGGCGTACGAGGTGGGGGCGGAGCGGTTCGGGTGGCGCGAGCGCGATCCGCGGCCCGGCTCGATGCGCGACGGGCGGTGGCTGGTCGGCATGGGGGTGGCGTCGGCGTACCATCCGGCGTTCCAGCTCCCGGCGAGCGTCACCGTGCGGCTGGGCGCGGACGGCGGGGTCGTGGTGCGGTGCGGCCTGCACGAGATCGGCGTGGGCGCGGCCACCGTGCAGGCGCAGATCGCCGCGGACGAGCTGGGGGTGCCGCTGGAGTCGGTACGCGTCGAGATCGGCGACTCCGAGCTCCCCGACGGCCCGATGGCGGGCGGCTCCGGGCAGACGGCGAGCGCGGCGGCGAGCGTGCTGGAGGCCTGCCGCAAGCTGCGGCGTTCCGCCCTCGACCTGGCGCGCAAGTCGCCGGATTCCCCGCTGCGCGGCGTGCGCGATCCGCAGGCCCGCGACGGCGGGCTCTACCAGGGCTCCAGAGGCGAGACATATGCGGCGATCCTGACCCGGGCGGGCCGTGACCACCTGGAGGCCGCGGCCGGCGGCGGCATGCTGCGGTTCATGGCGAAGACCGTGCGCGACCGCAGCCGGTGGGTGAAGGCCGCGAGCGGGGCGCACTTCTGCGAGGTGCGGGTGGATCGCGACACGGGCGAGGTACGGGTCTCGCGCTGGACGGGCGTGTTCGACGTCGGCACCGTGATCAACGCGAAGACGGTGGCCAGCCAGCTGCGCGGGGGCATCGTGATGGGCCTCGGCCTGGCGCTGACGGAGGAGACGCTGGTCGATCCGCGCACCGGGCGGATCGTCAACGCGAGCCTGGCCGACTACCACGTGCCCGTGCACGCCGACGTCCCGCGCATCGACGTGCACTGCCTGGACGAGCCCGACCCGACGATGCCGCTGGGGCTGGTCGGGGTGGGCGAGGTGAGCATCACGGGCGTGGGCGCGGCCGTGGCCAACGCCGTGCGCCACGCCACGGGCAAGCGGGTCACGGATCTGCCGATCACGCTCGATAAGCTGCTGCCTCTCTGAAGCAGTGCCGAGGAGGCGATCATGTCCCGCCCGCCCGTCCCGCCGTTCACCGAGGAGACCGCGCGCGTCAAGGTGCAGGCCGCCGAGGACGCCTGGAACACCTGCGACCCCGACCGCGTCGCGCTCGCGTACACGGAGGACTCGGTGTGGCGCAACCGCGACGAGTTCTGTACCGGCCGCGACGAGATCAGGGAGTTCCTGCGCCGCAAGTGGGCGCGGGAGCTGGACTACGCCCTGCGCAAGGAGCTGTGGGGCGTGCTGGGCAACCGCATCGCGGTCCGGTTCCAGTACGAGTGCCGCGACGCCTCCGGGCAGTGGTGGCGCAGCTACGGCAACGAGCAGTGGGAGTTCGACGAGTCGGGGCTGATGCGGCGCAGGGAGGCGAGCATCAACGACGTGCGCATCGAGGAGAGCGAGCGCCGCATCTTCGGGCCGCGCGGCGACGACGAGCGAGGCGTGGACGTGCTGCCGCTCAGATGAGGTAGCGCAGCCACAGGTACGGCACCGACAGCGTGGCGGTCACGAGCGTGACGACCAGCCCGTACTTGGTGAACTGCCAGAAGCTGATCGGGGTGCCGTTGCGGGCGGCGATGCCGATGACGACGACGTTGGCCGCCGCCCCCACGGCCGTGGCGTTCCCGCCCAGGTCGGCCCCCAGGGCCAGGGCCCACCACAGCACCTGGGCGGGGCCGTTGCCCCCGTTGGCCTGGACGAGGTCGGCCACGATGGGGCTCATCGTGGTGACGTACGGGATGTTGTCCACGACGGCGGACAGCCCGGCCGAGACCCACAGCAGCAGCATCGTGGTCAGGCCGAGCCGGCCGCCGGTGGCCTCGGAGGCGGCCTTGGAGATCTCGCCGATCACGCCGGTCTCCACCAGCGCCCCCACCATGACGAACAGCCCCGCGAAGAACACCAGCGTCGGCCACTCGACCTCGCGGATGGCCTCCTCGGTCGTCACCCTGGTGGCCGCCACCAGCACCCCCGCGCCCAGCAGCGCCACGACCGACGGCGCGTAGTGCAGCACGGGATGCAGCACGAACGCGGCCATCACCAGGGCCAGCACGGCGAGCGACTGCCACAGGAGCCTGCGGTCGGCGATGGCCTCCCGCTCGTTCAGCGACATGATCTCCGCCACCCGCTCGGGGTCGTAGCTGAACGACGCCCTGAACAGCCACCGGCACAGCCCGACGAACACCACCACCAGCACGATGATCAGCGGGGCCATGTGCGCGAGGAAGTCGTTGAACGTCAGCCCGCCGCGGCTGCCGATGATGATGTTCGGCGGGTCGCCGACCAGCGTGGACGCGCCGCCGATGTTGGCGGCCATGGCCTCGGCGATCAGGTACGGCGCCACCGGCAGCGCCAGCCGCTCGCACACCAGGAACGTCACGGGGGCGATCAGCAGCACGGTGGTGACGTTGTCCAGCAGCGCGGAGGCGGAGGCGGTGATCACGATCAGCAGCGCCATGAGCCGGAACGGCTGCCCGCGAGCCCGCTTGGCCGACCAGATCGCCAAATATTCAAATATCCCGGTCTGTTTCAGGACACCGACGATGACCATCATGCCGAGCAGCAGGAAGATCACGTTCCAGTCGATCCCGGTGTGCTCGTCGAAGAACGCCGCGCTCCCGTCGGTGGCGTGGATCAGCAGCATGACCCCCGCCCCGCCGAGCGCCGCCGCGACCCGGTGCACCTTCTCGGTGGCGATCAGCGTGTACGCGAAGAGGAAGGCGGCCACCGCCAGCCAGGCGGTGACGGTCATGGCGACTCGATGAGCATGAGGGGCGAACTCCGGGAACGACGGCACGATCGCCGACCAGACTTCCCGGCACACCTGTCACGAACATATCAAGAGGCGTCAAGAGCCGCTCAGACGTACTACTCCCTAAGCGGCTACGCGGCGTCGCGGTGGTCACCGTGGTACGGCGGGGCGAGGTCGGCGCCGCGCGGCCCCGACAGCGTGGCGCGCAGGTCCGCCATCTGGATGGTCCGGCTGATGTCGGTGGGCGTCAGCAGGCCGACCAGCCGCCCGGCCGGGTCGAGCACGACCGCGCGCCCGTCGGCGCACCCCTCCATCCTGGCCAGCAGGTCGGTCAGCGGCTCCTCGGGCCGCGCCCGCGGCACCTCCTGCGGCGGGCAGGCGATGTCGGCGAGCCGGGTCGCGCCCCGGCGCTCCGGCTCGACCCGGCGGATCCGGTTGAGCGTCACCAGGCCGGCGAAGGTCCCGTCCGGGGCGACCAGCGGATACGTGGACAGCCGGTGCCGCATCACGACCCGCTCGATGAGCCCGGAGATGGTCTCGTCCGGCGAAGCGACCACGGGGTGCCCCGACATCGCGTCCGCGACGCGGATCCCGTGCAGGACGGTGCCGAGCCGGGTCTGCTGCTCCTCGGCGCTGGCGGCGTTCACCAGGAAGAGGCCGATCAGCGCCAGCCACAGCCCGTCGAAGCTGCGCCCGGTGACCACCTGCAGGAAGCCGACCGCGATGAGCACGTATCCGAACCAGCGCCCGGCCCGGGCCGCGGCGATCGCCGCCCGCGCCCGGTCGTGCCACCGCGCCCACAGGATCGCCCGCAGCACCCGCCCTCCGTCCAGCGGGGCGGCCGGGACCAGGTTGAAGAGGGCGAGGAGCACGTTCACCCCGGCCAGGTACGCGAACATGCCGCCCGCCAGCGCCGCCCCGGAGACCAGGCCAGAGATGAGCAGGGCGATCGCCCCGAACACCACGCCGGCCAGCAGGCTCGTCGCGGGCCCCACCACGGCGATCTTCAGATCCGCGCCCGGCGAGCGGGGCTCGCCGCGCAGCTCCGCGACCCCGCCCAGCAGCCAGAGCGTGATCCGCGACACCTCCACGCCCTCGTGCCGGGCCATGATCGCGTGCGCCAGCTCGTGCGCGAGCAGCGAGGCCATGAACAGCACCGCCGCCGCCACCCCGGCCAGCACGTACGCGGCCCGCGGGTAGCCGGGGAAGACCGCGGGGAACCGCCCGAACCCCAGCCCGAAGACCAGGATCGCGACGATCACCAGCACGCTGATGTTGAGCCCCACCCGCACGCCCCCGATGCGGCCCAGAGGGATGGATGAACGCATCTCGCCTCCCTGCGGCTGGATTTGTTCGCTCAAGCGCCCCCTGCCCGCAAAAGCGCAGCCCAAGCCCTGTTCAGGCGGCGCCGAACAGCCCCGCCGGCGCGAACGTCATGAGTGGACGCTCATGTCGGCCGGAGGCGCGGTCAGCAGCGGCAGCATGACCTCCACGCGCGTCCCGGCCCCGGGCTCGCCGCCGACCACGCAGATCCCGCCCAGCTCCGCCGCCCGCTCGCGCATCGAGCCGAGCCCCACGCCCGCACGGTGCTCCTCGGGCATGCCCTTGCCGTCGTCGGCGATCAGCACGCGCAGCACCGACCGCTCCCGCTGCAGGACGATCCGGCAGCTGGACGCCTGGGCGTGCCGCCGGACGTTGGTGAGGGCCTCCTGGATGATCCGGTAGACCGCCACCTCGACGGCCGCGGGCAGCTCCGACAGCTCGCCCTGCACCTCGACCTCCGCCGGCGGCGCCGACTGCCCCGCCAGATCGCCGATCGCCCGGACCAGGCCGAGGTCGTCGAGGGCGGGCGGGCGCAGGCCGTACACGAGCTCGCGGATGTCCCCCGTGACCGCGCCCATGCCCGTGTGCAGCTCGCGCAGCAGCTCGTCGGCGGCCTCCGGGGACTTCTTGAGGCTGAGCCGGGCCATGTTGATGGTCATCGCCATCGCCGAGAGCGTCTGGCCGAGCCCGTCGTGCAGGTCGCGGCGCAGGCGGCGGCGCTCCTCCTCCCTGGTCGTCAGGATGCGCTCCCTGGAACGTTGCAGGTCCGCCGCCATCCGCACCGCGTGCGCCACGTCCGCGGCGTACGGGGTGAGCGTGGCCAGCACCCGCTCGTTGTGCGCGGCGGGGAAGCGGCGCGGGCCAGGCGGCCCGACGAGCAGGCGGCCGACCCGCTCGCCGTGCCAGACCAGCGGCACCTCGCGGGCGTCCGGGCCCACCCGGCCGTTCTCCACGTAGCGGGGCTCGCCGTCGGCCACCTCCACGGCCACGCCCTCGACCGCCAGGCCGTCGCGCAGCACGCTCACCACCGAGGTCAGCGCCTTGGCCGGGTCGCCGCGCCGGAGCGCCTGGGTCAGGCGCTCGGCCAGCACGCCGGGGTCGCCGACGGCGCCGTACAGGAGCCGGTCCACGGCCCGCTGCAGCGCCCGCCGCAGCGGCTGGAAGAAGGCGCCCGCGAACAGCGCGGCGGCGATCCCGGCCACCTGCCCGTACCCGGAGACGAGCAGGCCGGACAGCGCGCCCGCGCCGAAGTAGACGGCGCTGACCACGGCCACCACGCCGGCGGCCACGAATGCCCGGCTGATCACCGTGTCGATGCCGTAGAGCCGGTACCGCATCACCGAGAACGCCAGCGCGACCGGGATGATCGCCGCCCAGCCGAACGCGATCCACGTGAACTCGGGCACGAACGCGGCCACGACCAGGAACACGATGTAGCCGGCGAACGCCAGCAGCGGCCAGCCGATCTGCCGCCTGGTGACGGAGTCCGCGTGCCGCAACCGCACCGTCAGCGAGAGCGCCGACAGCGCCATGGCGACGTAGATGCCCGTCCAGGCGATCGCCGAGACCGTCTGCGCGTACGGGGCCAGCGCGGGGATCTGCAGCGGGTTCGGGATGACCTGGGGGTACGGGTAGCTCCCAGGGGGCGGCGGCACCCGGAGCACGGCGCGCAGGAAGTCGGCCGTGATGGAGGCCGCGCCCAGCGCCAGGGCGAGGCGCCAGCGCGGCGAGGGCAGGCGGCCGTCGGGCGAGTACAGCGGCAGCACCATCGTGAGCGTCACGCCGCACACCGCCCAGCCGAGGTGGCCCGGCAGCCGCAGGTAGCCCGCGAGGAGGAGGTCGCCGCCGGCGGCGGCGCGGAACATCATCGCCTGCGAGAAATCGCTGACGGCGGCGGCCAGGCCGCCCGCGCACATCAGCCACGCCAGGTTCAGCCGGGGCCGGTGGAAGATGAGGAACGCGCCCACCGCGGGGAACGTCAGCGCGGCGGCCGTCTGCGGGGACACCGTCCGCGCGGGCGTCCACGCGTCGGGCAGTCCGGCCCAGATCAGCAGCGCGACCGCGGTGAGCGCCGGCGACACCACGGCCATGGTCACGGAGGCGGCTCGCGCCACCCGTGCCGGCCTCTGATCATCGGCGACCTCGGCGAATCCCCCAGCCATCCCGCGCTCCGCCTCTCCGATCCCCGGCACGCCTCCCGTAGAAGAGGATTATGACCCCTTAATTGGGATGAATCCGTAGGCCGTTTCCGGGACGTTATCCGCGGGCCCTGCCCTGACCCGCGATCGCCGCTGAGCCAGGGCAGGGAGCATCCGTGCTATCCGACGGTGACCGTGGCCTTGGCGGCGACGGGCGTGCCCGCCACCTGACCGTTCACCGTGAACGTGCCCGGCTGGGCGTACTTGTCAGGGCTGATCGCCTCCCAGATGACCTCCACCGAGCTGTCCTTCGACCCGTCGTTGTACGTCGCCACGACGGTCCTGGGCAGCGAGGGCGCGACCCCGGCCCGGGTGGCGACGCCCTCCTCGGCGATCGAGGTGATCGTCACCGCCGAGGTCGTGCGGACGTACACGGTGGCCTGGGCGGGCTGGCGCACGCCCTCGGCCAGGCCGGCGACCGTGAAGCTGGTGCCGCCGGTCCTGACCTGGTCGGCCGTCACCTGCTGCCAGGTGACGGCGGCCGAGCTGCGGGTGCCGTCCGCGTAGAGGGTCTCCACGGTGGCGGGCAGCTTCGGCAGCGTGCCGGCCAGGGTGGGGACGTGCGCGGGGCGCACGGAGTCCGGCGGGACCTCGTACGCCTTGACCTCCAGCAGGCCGACCGACGCCCCGCCGGCCTCGAGCTGGACGCGCAGCTTCGAGGTCGTCACGGTGTCGAACGCGACCGTGTTGTAGGCGTCGGCCGCCTTCGGGTAGGAGGCGACGCCGGTGACGTCCTCGAACGAGTCGCCGTCCCAGTACTGGATCTTCCACGAGGCGGGGACGCGCACGCCGCCGCCGTCGTCGAAGAAGTACACGTCGCTCTTGTTGATCCGCACCGCCGACGGCCAGTCGAGCTGCACCCACTGCGTGCCCTGCTGCGGCCAGGTGCCCCAGCGGGGGTTGGCGCCGTCGTTGGAGCGCGGCGGGTCGATGCCGTCGTTGATCGCGGTGACCTTCTCCCACGGCGAGGTGTAGGAGGCCGTGGGGGTGGCCTTGGGCGCCACGTTGACCTGCGCGGCCTGGGCCGTCGCGGTCACGGTCACGGTCGTGGAGCCGCTCTTCTCGCCGTCCGTGGCGGTGAGCTTGAGCCGGTACGCGCCCGCCTCGGAGAACGACACCACCGTGTCGGTGCCCGTCGGGTTGGTGAAGAACGCCTCGCCGGGCCCGTCGACCTTGGCCCACTGGGTCGTGAGCTTGCCCGACGGCAACGCGTCGTCCTTGACCACCGCGTCGAACCTGGCCTGGCCCGGGCGGCTGAACGCGGGGTCGGGCACGACCACCACGGACGGCGCCTTGTTGGCGACCGCGCCGGCGCCGGCGCCCGTCAGGTACGCCTGCACCTCCTTCAGTCCCGTCGCGTAGCCGGGCTGGTGCGTGACCAGCACCCGCAGCTTCTGCGTCGTGACGGCCGGGAAGCGGACCACGTTGAGGTTGGCCCGCGGGTGGGCCGGCTTCCTGGCCTGGCCCGGCACGTCCTTCCAGGTGTCGCCGTCCTGGTACTGCACCGTGTAGAAGGCGGGCTCGCGGTAGCCGCCCGCCTTGCGGTCGTTGTAGAAGTACAGCTTGACCTGGTCGACCTTCCGGGCCGAGCCCAGGTCCACCGCCAGCCAGTCCTGGGCGTTGCCGGAGCCCTTGCTGCCCCAGTACGGCTCGTTGATCGTGAAGCCGTCCACCGCGCCGGCTGGGTCGCCGTGGGAGGCGGTGGCGGACTTGACCAGGTTCGGGCGGGTGGAGCGCAGGTCCACGCCGGCCTTCTGGAACAGGTCCTCCACCCGGTCGCCCTTGAGCTCGACCTGGGCGGGGGCCTTCATGGAGGCGGCCTTCTCGGCGTGGACCACCTGGCCGCCCTCGACCTTGCCCGTGGCGGGGTCCCAGACGGCGTGCGCCAGCCCCGACAGGGTGACCTTGCGCTTGCCGTCGATCAGGATCGAGTACCCCTCGGGCACCCCGGCGTAGTGCCTGGTGCCGTCGCCCGGCTTGTCCCAGACGATGGTCAGGTCACTGCCCCGGTAGTTGACGCCGTTGACGCTGAAGTGGTCCCAGCCGATGTCCACCGGCCACAGCTCGACCTTGCCGTCCGAGCGCGGGCGCAGGCCCATGACGTCCTCGATGACGGTCCAGTTGCTGCTGCCCAGGATCGTGTGGTGGATCCAGGAGCGGTAGCCGATGGTCTTGGTCGAGGGGTTCCAGTCGGCCCAGAACTCGTTGGCGTCGGGGTAGCGGGTGTCGCCGCCGACGTACTGCGACCAGGCGTTCCAGTACAGGAGCTGCTTGTACTGGTCGGCGGTGATGTACGGCGAGCTGTACTGCCGCAGCGCCTTGGAGAACAGCGCGAAGTTCCGGGTGGAGTTGATCTGCGAGAAGTTGTTGGAGCCGGGGTTGCCGGCGGCCGCGGCCTCCTTCTTGTCCTTCTGGTTGGCGGTGTACGCCGGGAAGATCGGATATTCCGCCGGATCGGTCCACAGGCGCAGCGCCTCCCGGTACTTCGGGTCGTCCGTCGGCACGAGCCCGGTGGCGTACGGGATGTAGTTGTTGGACTCCTTCCACGGGATCAGGTTGCCCGTCTGGAGGTCGCGGTGCTTGAACAGCTTGTTCTGCTCGTCCCAGAGCAGCGTGAGGATGCCGTTCCTGACCTTGTCGGCCACCCCGCGCATCTCGGCCGCCTTTGCCACGTCGCCCGCCAGCTCGTACGCCTGCGCCGCCGCCATCGCGTTGGCGTAGACGTAGGCGCCTTCGAGCCGCTCGTTGGCCCGGTCGTAGTAGTGGAACGACACCGCGTCGGCGTCGTTGCCGGTCATGGCCTCCCAGTCGTACTCGATGACGCCGTTCTTGTTGGAGTCGTAGGCGTCGAGCTGGCCGTACACGTCCTTCTCGGCGTAGCGGGCCAGGTTGCGCAGGATCGACGGCTGGCCGCCGTGGAGCTGGTAGCTCTCCAGGGCCGCGGCCGAGATGTACTGCGTGTAGCTGTTCGACCAGTTCTCGGGGTCGCCGGGGTTGTCGGTGTACTTGGAGTTGCGCGAGACCTCGCCCGCCGACACCCACGGCCCGTACGAGTAGATCGGGTCCCGCAGGTACTTCAGGTCCTGCACGAACATCGGCACGGTCAGCACGATCGCGTTGTTGTAGCCCAGCGCCCCCTCGACCGACGTGGGGAACTGGAAGTCGTTCCCGGGGATGTCGGCGTCGAGGAAGTTGAAGCGCATGAGCCACCAGCGGTAGTACACGAACTTCTTGATGTTCTCGTCGGGCACGTCGATGTAGGGCAGGTTCTCGGCCCACCAGGCGTTGTAGTCCTGGAGCTGGCGCCGCAGCGCCTTCTCGGGCGAGCGGCCCTTGTAGCCGTCGTACTCGGCGCGCGACCCGGGCAGCTCGTCGGTGACGAAGCCCATCTGCACCTTGGTCCGCACGGTCTTGCCCGGCTCGACCGTCAGCGAGCCCCTGAGCGTGCCGTCGGAGACCTTCAGCCCGTCGCCGCTGAGCCGGGGGAAGATCGTGGTCAGCTTGTTCTTGGCCCAGACGGTCCCGGTCAGCTCGCGGTCGCCGTCGGGCGTCCTGGTGTAGGGCGAGGTCACGGTGATCGGCACGGAGCGCGCCGCGGACCCGGTGTTGGTGATCTCCAGCGTCGTCACGGCCACGTTCTCGTGGGTGATGAACTTCTTCACCCCGACCGACAGGCCGTCACCCGCGTACTGCCCGGTCCAGTGGCTGGGCATCTGCAGGCGCTTGGAGACGTCCTCGGTGAGCTGGGTGCCCAGCGAGACCTCGTACGCGCCGCGGTTGTCGATGCTCTCCCAGTACGCCACGAACCCGCCGAAACCGATGACCGAGGGATCGTGCTCCTTCATGAACAGCGCCCGCCCGCGCGTCATCAACCACGGGCCCGCCGGATCGTCGCCGGGGCGGGCCAGCATGCGGTCGATCCAGTACGAGTCGCCGCCCTTCTCCTTTTTGTAGATCTCTTCCATCATCTTGCGGGGGTGGTACGCCACGGGTTCGGCGGGCACCGGGTCGGCGCCCGTGAACACCGGCAGTCCCAGGTCGTCCTGGGCGGCGTACGAGGGTGACGCGGCAAGCGAAGCTGTGAGCGTTAACACAGCCAAGCACACCAACGGTTTACGCACTTGCCTCTCCTAGATCGGTAGCCAGACACGCATGGTCGCGGGGCCGCGGTTGCCCCACCGGTGGTAGGGCACGAGCCGGAGCCTGACGTCGGGGCCGCTCCCCTGCCCGTCCTGGACGGGCGCGTACGGCCAGCCGTTGCCGCCGCCGGCGCCCAGCGACGCCTCCACCTCCAGCTCCACCACCCCGTCCGCCCCGTGGTGCTCCACGGGCGGCTGGACCCGCGCGGTCAGGTCGCCCAGCGCCGGCTCGTCGGCCACCGACTCGGCGCAGTAGACCAGCGGCCCCCGCTCCACGGCCGCGCTCCCCCGCAGCGCGTCGATCCGCCGGTCCGGGAACGTCCACCTGGGCGCCATCGGCAGCTCCAGCCGGATCTCGTCACCGGCCCGCCACGGCCCCTCGACGTAGGCGTAACCGGGATCGACCGGGCGCACCTCCGGGCCCTCCGCCAGCGGCGCCTCCGGCGAGGAGGCCGGGACGCGGGCGAGCGTGGCGTCCGTGGCCCAGGCGGGGACGCGCAGCCCGATCCGGCCCTCGCCGCCCTCCAGCACCCGCACGCTCACCGAGCCGGTCCACGGGTAGCCGGTCTCCACGCGTACCGCCAGGCCGTCGTGCCGGATCTCCGACGGCGTGTGGTGGTGGATCTGGATCCCGTCCGCGGTGGTCGTGGCCACGTACGCGGCCAGCGAGGCCATCGTGCGGGCGATGTTGTTCGGGCAGCAGGACACGTCGAACCAGGGCGAGCGCAGCCCGCCCTCCGCGGCGTGGTTGACCCCCTCCAGCGGCACCGCCGGCACCCGCACCTGCAGCGGGTTGGCGTAGAAGAACGACTTGCCGTCCAGCGCCACCCCCGTGGCGAGCATGTTGTAGAGGGTGCGCTCGGCCAGGTCGGCGTAGCGGGCGTCGCCGGTGGCCAGCAGCAGCCGGTGCGCCAGCATGACGGAGGCGATGCTCGCGCAGGTCTCGTTGTAGGCCCGGTCCGGCGGCAGCTCGTAGTCCTCGCCGTACGACTCGTCGGCATGCCTCGAGCCCATGCCGCCGGTCAGGTGGGTACGCCGGGCCACCGTGCGCTCCCACTGGGACTCGATCGCCTTCAGCAGCTCCTGGTCGCCGGTCTCGACCGCCACGTCCACCACGCCGGAGGCGAGATAGAGCGCGCGCACCGCGTGCCCGCGGAACACCTGGGCCTGCCTGACCGGGATGTCGTCCTGGTAGTAGGCGCGGCCGAAGGGGATGTCGGCGAGCGCGGGCAGGCCGCGGCGCTCGACGAAGCGGCGGGCCATCTCCAGGTAGCGCTCGGTGCCGGTCGCGCGGTAGAGCTCGACGAGGGCCATCTCGATCACCGGGTGACCGCAGGTCTGGGTGCCCTCCATGAAGCGGCGGCACACGTGGTCGGCGGCCTTGACCGCGACCTGGGTGAGCCGGTCCTCGCCGTGCATGCGCAGCCGGGCGACCCCGGCCTGGATCAGGTGCCCGTAGCAGTAGAGCTCGTGGCCCCACTCGAAGTCGGTGTAGCGGCTGCCGGACCAGCGGGTGTTGATGTAGCCGTCGCCCTCCTGGGCCTGGGCCACGGTCGCGGCCAGCGCGGGCAGCGCCGGGTGGTCGGCCCAGGCCATGGCCTCCAGCAGCTTGTAGATCTCGGAGTCGCTGAACTCCCGCCCCCGGCGGGGCCGCTCGCCCCGGAAGTTGCCGATCCAGCCTTCCCGCTCTTCCCATTCCTGGCAGTGGGCGATCGTGACCTCGCGGTTGAGCGCGGCCCGGTCGCCCCAGAAGCCGGGGAGCAGCCGTACCGCGTCGAGGCCGAGGGGGGACAGGGCGCCCGATGAGGGCAGGACAGGGTTAGCCACGCAGAGCTCCTGACATGAATCCGCGCACGTAGTGGCGCTGCAGCACGATGAAGAGGATGAGACAGGGGAAGGCCATGACCATGACGCCGGCCTGGAGCATGCCGTAGTCGATGGCGCCGAACGTCTGCTGCGTCATGCTGACCACGGCCACCGGCAGGGTGAACGACGCGCCGTCGTTGAGCAGGATGAGCGGCGCGAAGAAGTCGTTCCACGAGGCCAGGAAGGCGAACAGGCCCACCGTGATCAGCGCGGGCCGCACGGCGTGCAGCAGGATCCTGGCGAACGCCCTGAACGTGCCGCAGCCGTCCACCAGCGCGGCCTCCTCCAGCTCGCGCGGCAGCGCCTCGAACGCGTTGCGCATCATGAACAGCGCGAACGGCAGCTGGAACATGACGAACACCAGCGAGAGCCCGACCAGGGAGTTCTGCAGGCCGAGGTAGCCGAGCAGCACGTAGAGGGGGATCAGGATCGTCGCGTACGGCACCATGAGGATCGCCAGCGTGGCCAGGAACAGCAGGTTCTTGCCGGGGAAGTCGAAGCGGGCGAAGCCGTAGCCGCCGAGCGCGGAGACGACCAGGGTGCCCGCCACCGTCATCACCGAGACCAGCACGCTGTTGGTCGCGTACGTGCCGAGCCCCTCGCCGAAGCGGGCCATCTCCAGGTAGTTCGACGGCTCCTCCAGCGAGGCGTAGCCGCTCCACACCAGCGGGAACAGGAACAGCACCGCCAGGGCGGACAGCGTGAGGTAACGGCTCATCGCAGCCTCCGCATCATCAGCGTGTTGAGCCCGACGAGGGCGACCAGCAGGACGACCGAGAGCGCCGCCGCGCCGCCGAGGTCGAAGCGGAAGAACGCGTCGCGGTAGACGACCATGACCATCGAGACCGTGCTGTTGTCGGGGCCGCCGTTGGTGAAGACGAAGAACTGGTCGAAGGCCAGCAGCGAGCCGGTGACGCTGAGGATCAGCATCAGTGCCAGCGTCGGGCGCAGCAGCGGGAGCGTGATCTTGGTGAAGATCTGCCAGCGGTTCGCGCCGTCGCTCCTCGCGGCCTCGTACACCTCGGTCGGGATGGCCTGCAGGCCGGTCAGCAGGATGAGCATGTTGAAACCGGCGAAGCGCCACAGCACCAGCGTGATCGTGGAGAACAGCGCCATGTTCGGCGTGCCGATCCACTTGACCGGCTCGCTGGTGATGTGCAGCGCCTGGAGCAGGGGGTCGATGGGGCCGAAGTCGTTGTTCAGCATCCCGTAGAACAGCAGGCCGGCGGCGGCGAAGCCCACGGCGCCGGGCAGGAAGAACGCGGTCCTGAAGAAGCCGATGCCCGGCCTGCGGTCCTGCACCAGCATGGCCAGCCCGAGCGCCACGCCCGACAGCAGGACGGTCGTGATCGCCGTGTACTTGAGCGTGAAGAGGATCGCGTCGATGAAGAGCGGGTTGTCGCCGATCTTGAGGTAGTTGTCGGGGGCGTTGAACGTGGCCTGGCCGAGCAGGGGCCAGCGGTTCAGCGACATCCAGACGACCAGCACGAGGGGCGCGATGAAGAGCACCCCCACGATGACAGCCGTCGGAGCCGTGTACAGCCAGCCCTGTACCTTCCTGCTCCGCCACCGGGCGGAGGGCGCGGAGTGCGCCGCCCGCCGCCCGGTTCGGTTCATCGTCAGAGTCATTGTTGAAGTGACTTCGTGATCTCGGCGTTGAGCTGCGGGAGCTTCGAGGCGTCACCGAACACGGCCTCGCGGGCGAAGCGCAGCCACGGGCCCTGCGGGTCGTTGAAGGTCTGGCCGAAGCGCAGCGCGTACGGCGTCTGGCCCTTGGCCACCAGCGAGTTGATCAGCACCACGCGCGGGTCCTCCGCGGAGTACTTGTTGCTGGCCAGGTCGGTACGCGCGAGCACGTCCTTGTTCTTGGCCATGACCTCGACCTGGGCCTCGTCGGAGACCGTCCAGGACAGGAAGTCCCAGGCCGCGTCGGGGTTCTTGGAGGTGGCGGAGATGCCGACGGAGTCGCCGCCCACGAACGTGGACTCGCCGCCGTCGGGGCCGGCGATCGGGGCGACGCCGATCTTCATGTCCTTGGGCATGAGACCGAGCGTGGTGGAGGGCATCGGCATGACGCCGATCTCGCCCTTGGGGAAGAAACCGGTCCAGGTCGGGCCCTGCTCCTCCTTGGCGGTCGGCCCGGTCACCTTCTTGTCGTACAGGTCGCGCCAGATCTTGAACACGTCGGTCATCGCGGCCTGGTCGTTGAGCGACTGGGTGCCCTCGGCGTTCATGACCTGGCCGCCGGCGGCCCAGACGGAGGGCCAGAATGTGAAGACGTAGCAGCCGCCGCAGTTGCCACCGAAGAAGGTGCCGTGGACCTTGCCGTCCTTGCCGAGCTTCTCCTGGATCGTGGTCGCCTGCTGGGCGAACTCCTTCAGCGACTTCGGCCCCTGCTCCGGGTCGAGCCCGGCCTTCTGGTAGAGGTCCTTGTTCCAGAACCAGACCGACAGGTCGAGCGTGTGCGGGAGCGTGTACATCTTCCCGTCGAGCGTGCCGAGCTTCATGTGGGAGGGGGCCAGGCCGTCCTTGAACGGCAGCTTCGCGACCCTGTCCGTGATGTCCATGAACAGACCCTGAGAGGTGTAGTTCGGGACGAAGATGACGTCGGCCGCGAACACGTCGGGGAGCTGCTTGGCACCGGCCGCCGCGGCGATGCGCGGCTGGTAGTTGTCGGTCGGGATGACGGTGAGCTTGACCTGAACGTTCTTGTGACTGCTGTTGTAGGCCTTGACCAGCCGCTCGCTCTGCGTCTGGGTGGCCGCACGGGTCCACATGGTGATCGTCACGGGACTGTCCGACGACGGAGTGCTGCCCCCACCACCACCGCCGCCGCTGCCGCAGGCCGCCGCTGTGAGCGCTAACACACCGAGGAGGGAGATCCCGGCCAGCCTTCGTCTCATGTTGTGCTCCTGGACTTAAAGGTTTTCGGAAACGTAGAAGAAACAAGAGTCCATGTCAATGGGTGCTAGGGTTCTATGCAGTTCACAGGTGACGAAAAGGGTTTCGAAACATGGCGAGTAAGCGGGCGACCATCTCCGATGTGGCCTCGCTGGCGGGGGTCTCGATCGCCACGGCGTCCAAAGCGCTCAACGGGCGCCAGGACGTGCGGGCCGCGACGCGCGAGCGGGTGCTGGCCGCCGCGGCGGAGCTCTCCTTCCAGCCGAACGCCCTGGCCAGGGGGCTGATCTCGGGACAGACGCGCACGGTCGGCCTGCTGACCTCCGACAGCGTCGGCCGGTTCGGCATCCCGGTGCTCCTCGGGGCGGAGGACGCGTTCGGGGCCGGCGAGATGGCCGTGCTGCTCTGCGACGCGCGCGGCGACGCGATCAGGGAGCAGCACCACGTACGGGCGCTGCTGTCGCGCCGGGTGGACGGGCTGATCGTGGTGGGCGAGAGCACGAGCCCGCGGCCGTCGGTGAGCAAGGACCTGCCGGTGCCGGTCGTGTACGCCTACGGCCCCTCGGAGGACCCGTCGGACGTGTCGTTCGTGCCGGACGACGTCGGCGCGGCCGCCATGGCCGTCAACCACCTGCTGGCGATGGGTCGGCGCCGGATCGCGCACATCACGGGGCCCACGCACTACAAGGCGTCACGCGACCGCGAGGAGGGCCTGCGCCAGGCGCTCGCCGAGGCGGGGCTGCCGCAGGCGGGGCAGACGCTGTCGGGCCCCTGGTCGCAGCGGTGGGGGCGGCACGCGGCCGAGATGCTGCTGATGGCCGAGCCGGAGGTCGACGCGGTGTTCTGCGGCAGCGACCAGATCGCGGCCGGCTTCGTGGAGACGGCCAGGGAACGCGGGCGGCGGGTGCCGGAGGACATCGCGGTGGTCGGCTACGACAACTGGGAGGTGCTGTCCACGGAGACCCGGCCCGCCCTGACCACCGTGGACATGAACCTGGAGCAGCTGGGGCGCACCGCGGCCCAGCACCTGTTCGCCGCCATCGACGGGAAGGCGACGCCCGGGGTGCACAAGATGCCCTGCCAGCTCGTGATCCGCGACTCCACCTCCCCGCCGGGCCTGTCCTGACTCAGGGGCAGCTCTTGAGGCGGGCCCGTCAGGGGCATCGGACGATCATGCCCGCGTACGACAGGTTCCCTCCGAACCCGAACAGCAGCATCGGCGCCCCGCGCCGGACCTCGCCCCGCTCCAGCAGCTTGGACAGCGCCAGCGGCACGCTCGCGGCCGAGGTGTTCCCCGACTCCACCACGTCGCGCGCCACGATCGCGTTGACCGCGCCGAGCTTGGCCGCGACGGGCTCGATGATGCGCAGGTTCGCCTGGTGGAAGACGACCGCCGCCAGGTCCTCCGGGCGTACGCCGCCGCGCTCGCACGCCTTCCTGGCGATGTCGGGGAGCTGGGTGGTGGCCCAGCGGTAGACGGTCTGGCCGTCCTGGGAGAAGCGGGTCGGGGTGCCCTCGATGCGTACGGCGCTGCCCAGCTCCGGCGCGGAGCCCCACACCACGGGGCCGATCTCCGCCTCCGGAGCCGCGCTGATCACGGCCGCCCCCGCGCCGTCGCCGGTCAGCACGCACGTGGTCCGGTCGGTCCAGTCGGTGACGGCCGTCATCTTGTCCGCCCCCACGACCAGGGCGTTCGTGGCCGCGCCCGCGCGGATGGCGTGGTCGGCCACGGCCAGGGCGTGGGTGAAGCCGGAGCACGACACGCCGACGTCCACCAGGGCCGCGCCGGGCACGCCGAGCCGGGCGGCGACGCGGGAGGCGATGTTCGGGGCGCGCTCCGTCTGGGTGCAGGTGGCGACCAGGAGGAGGTCGATTTCGGCGGCGTCCAGGCCGCTCGCCGCCAGGGCCTTGGCGGCGGCGTGCCGGGCCAGGTCGGTCACGGTCTCGTCGGGTTCGGCCACGTGCCGGGTACGGATGCCGACGCGCTTGGTTATCCACTCGTCGTTGGTGTCCACCATGGCCGCCAGCTCATCATTTGTCAGGATTTTTGCTGGTTGATAGTGACCTGTGGCGACAAGTCGTGATCCGTTCATGGGCGGACTATAGCAACCGAACGTTCGGACGCTAAAGTAGCGGACGTGAGCCCGCGCAAGTCCGTCGCCGAAGCCCTCAGCACCCGTGCGGCCATCCTGGAGCGCTCGGTCGCCATCGCCTCTTCCGAGGGGCTCGAAGGGCTGACCATCGGCCGCCTCGCCGCCGAGCTGGGCATGAGCAAGTCAGGCGTGCTCGGGCACTTCGGCTCCAAGGAGGCGCTGCAGCTTGCCGTCCTCGACCGGGCCGGAGAGATCTTCCGTACCGAGGTCTGGGAGCCCGCCCGGCCCGCCGCGCCCGGCCTGACCCGGCTGCGGGTGCTGTGCGAGGCGTGGATCTCGTACCTGGAGCGGGGGGTCTTCCCCGGCGGGTGCTTCTTCGTGGCCGCGGCCCACGAGTTCGACGGCCGGCCCGGGCCCGTGCGGGACGCGGTGGCGGCCAGGTTCGACGCCTGGCGCGGACGGCTGCGCAAGGAGGCCGGGCGCGCGGTGGACGCGGGCGAGCTGCCCGCGGGGACGGACCCGGATCAGCTCGCGTTCGAGCTGCTCGGCGCGGTCATGGCCCTGAACCACGCCCTCCAGCTCCACCACGACCCAATGGCCCCCTCCCAAGCCCGCCACGCCATCCGGACCCGCCTCACCACCTGACCCGGCTCTCGGCCCCGGCCGCCCCTCCCCCTTGACGCGCTCGCCCTGCTTGTCGTCGTGCTCCCACCGATCCCAGGGCGCGCGAAAGCTCGGGCGCGGCGGATGCGGCGCCCGAGCCCGGGTTGCAGGCGTCAGCTGCCGGTCGACAGCTGTTCGAAGAGGGCCAGGGCCGCCTCCCGGACCTCCTCCGGGGAGACCCCGTCCAGCGTCTTCCTGGCATCTGTGATGTCGCGAGTGGTGGCGAGCGTGATGGCCACGGACGAGGCTGCGGCGTGGTCGATCGATCCCGTCGGGGCGGCGTCCGCCAGTTCCTGGGCGCTCGCGGCGAGGTCGAGGTTGTCTCTCAACGGATCTCCTCGGATGAAGACGGCTCGGCCCATTGCATCATTTGGAATCATGCCGCATCCACCATTCGGTGAATTCACGACATCGACCATCGGGCACAAACCTGATCACCCATAGATTACTGTACGTTTTGTCGGGATATGTCGTGACCCCCTGGATAACGCTGACGTCGTCGGCCACGCTCACCGGATGCCACTCGAACTCGGCCTCACCAGGCTTGTCCTGCCGCCCGAGCCACTGCGAGACGATGTCGTCCCGCCCCTGCCACGGAGAGCTGTACGGCTCGGTGTAGTAGACGGCGTCCTCGGTGAACAACGCGGCGATGTCGTCGGGATCGTTGGAGTTCCAGGCACGTACGTATCCCTCGATCCATGGGCCCGGCTCGACCATTGTTACCCCCTCAGCGGGTCATATCGCCCGCCTACCCGCCCGACCAGCCGTTAAGCCCCGATCGCCGCCGCCACGCCCGGTCACGTTCTCGTCTCTTTTAGGTATAGGGGTACTCAGGCGCTCTCCTGCGAACTCCGTCATGGTGGAGCCGGGGGGAAGCAGAAGACGGCTCCGGACGTGCCGCGGAGGAGGGGACGGCACGTGCCGCGGGTGGGGAAGCGGCGGTCTGCCAGCCGCCCGCCCCACCCGCGGCACGCGCCGGGGCCGCCGCCACACCGGGCGAGAGAGCCGCCGCTGCACAGCGCGAGCAGGGCCCCGCTACACCGAGTGAGCGGGGCCGGTGCTGCCGCGCGGCGTGAGCACGGCCGCCCGGTCCTCGTAAGGGGGCACGCTCTCGCCCGCGATCAGCGCGAGCAGCCGCTGGGCGGCGTGCGCCCCGTACGCGGGGATGTCGCGGGTGAGCGCGGTCAGCGGCGGCCGGACGACCTGCGACAGCGGCGAGTCGTCCCAGGCCACGATGGACAGGTCGCGCGGCACCTCGACCCGCATCTCCTGGGCCACGGACATGCCCGCCACGGCCATGATGTCGTTGTCGTAGATGATCGCCGTGGGCCGGTTGGGCGAGCTGAGCAGCCGCCTGGTGGCCCTGGCGCCCTCCTCGCCGGTGTAGTCGGTGTGCACGGTAACGTGCTCGGCCACGCCCTCGCACGCCTGCTCGAACGCCTGGTCGCGGACGGTCGTGTGGACCAGCTCCGGCAGCCCCGCCACCCGCGCGACGCGGCGGTGGCCCAGCGCGACGAGGTAGCCGACGGTCTCGCGCACGGCCTCGCCGTCATCTGACCAGACCGCCGACAGCGAGCCCGACTCGGTGGGATGCCCGATGACCACGACCGGCATCCCCAGCCGCTCCAGCTCGACCACCCTGGAGTCCGAATAGTGCAGGTCCACCAGGAACACGCCGTCGATGCGGCTCTCGCCCCACCAGCGCCGGTAGACCTCGCTCTCCTGCTCATGGCCCGTGACGACCTGGAGCAGCAGCGCATACGAGCGGTCGGCGAGCACGCCCTCGATGCCGCTGATCAGCTCCATGAAGAACGGCTCGACGCCCAGGATGCGGGCGGGGCGGCAGAGCGCGAGGCCCACGCAGTTGGCCCGGGCGCCGTTGAGCGCCCGCGCCGCGCTGTTGGGCCGCCAGCCGATCTCCTCGGCGATGGCGACGATCCTGGCCCGCGTCGCATCGGATACGCCCGGTTGCCCGTTGAGCGCGTAGGAGACCGCCACTTTGGACACTCCCGCCCGGCTGGCGATGTCGGCGATCGTGGGTCGCTTCACGGGCTCCCTCTCTGAACCGGATAACCCTCATACTCTAGGCCACCCCATTCGGTAAGGGAATTAACCGCTTAAGCCACGTGCCAGGGTCTGGCGTCGTCGGTCTCCTTGGCGGCCCCGGCCACGCGCAGCGCGTACGTCGGCGGCTCGGCCCCCGGCACCGGCCCCAGGTACGTGTGCCCGGTCAGATGGCACCAGGCAGGCAGGTCGACGGGCGCGGCGGGGTCGGTGGCGATGAGGTGGATCACCGCTCCGGGACCGGCCTGGCGCACGTGACCGCGGAGTTCGATGAGCAGTTGCACGCAGAGCTTGCCACTGCCGTCCACCACGAGATCAGGCACATCTACCAGGAAACCACCGTCTGAGCCCCGGACGGTCACGAACCCCGCAGGTGGCCCAGGAGCTTGTCGACCTCCCGCGCATAATGCTCGGCGAACTCCGGCGACGCCGGATCCCGCCCCCAGACCGCCTGGACGAGCTGCGGGAACGCGATGCCGGCCGCCGCCATCGAGAACAGCGCCACCAGCACCGCCGCCGGGTCGAGGTCCGCGGGGAACTCCCCGTCCCGCTGGCGCTCGCGCAGGAGCTCCAGATCCCGGCGTACGTCCTCGACGAACGCCGGGTCGGGCGGCCCGTCGTCGGTGAGGCTCCGCCAGAGCATCAGCCGGCCGTAGTCGCGGCGGGCGGCGTTGGCGCGCACGTAATCGGCGGCGAGCGCGCCGAGCGAGGCCGACCGGTCGGCGAACCCGCTCTCCTCGGCCTGCCAGCGGGCGGTCAGGGCCTGGTAGAGGCCCTCCTTTCCGCCGAAATAGTAGGAGATCAGCTGCTTGTTCACCCCGGCCCTGGTGGCGATCTCGCCGACCCGCGCCCCCGCGAACCCCTTCGCCGCGAACTCCTCCAGCGCCGCCTGCAGGATGCGGGCCTTCGTGCGCTCGGGGTCGCGCTGCTTCTCCTCGGGTGCTCGTCTCACGATAGGCACTCTATCATCCATCCGGATGGTTGACAGAATCATCCGTATGGATGATAGTCGGGGTCATGACACGGAACATCGCGATCATCGGCGGCGGCGTCGGCGGGCTCTGCCTGGCCCAGGGGCTGCGCAAGGCAGGGCTCGACGTGACCGTCTACGAGCGGGACCGGACCCCGGCCGACCGGCTGCAGGGCTACCGCGTCCACATCGACCCGAACGGCGCCCGCGCCCTGCACGACTGCCTGCCCGCGCACCTCTGGCAGGCGTTCCTCGACACGACCGGGCACGGCGGGCAGGACTTCGGGTTCGTCACCGAGCAGCTGAAGCGGCTCGCGGTGATCGAGGCGCCCAGGGCGGCCGACCCGGCCGACGACCACCACTCGGCCAGCCGCATCACGCTCAGGCAGGTGCTGCTGTCGGGGCTCGACGACGTCGTACGGTTCGGGAAGACGTACGAGAGGTACGAGCGGCTCCCCGACGGGCGGGTCGAGCTGTTCTTCGCGGACGGCACGAGCGCGAGCGCGGACATCGTGGTCGCCGCCGACGGCGGGAACTCGCGGGTGCGCAAGCAGTACCTGCCGCACGCCGAGCGGGTGGACACGGGGATCACCACGGTGGCCGGCAAGCTCCCGATCACCGCCGAGACCCGGAAGCTCGTGGCGCCGCGGCTGATCGACGGGCCGAACAACGTCATCCCGCCCAGCGGCATGGGGTTCTTCACCGCGCCGCACGACCTGGGCGACGGGGTGGCGTCCGGCGAGTTCGGGGTGACGGAGCAGGAGGGGGCGCTGATGGACAACTCCAGCAGCTACATCCTGTGGGCGTTCGGCGCGCCCCGCTCCCGCTTTCCCGCCAACATTTCCGAAATGACGGGCGAGCAGCTCAAGGCCACCGTGGCCCGGAAGATCGAATCGTGGCACCCCGACCTGCGTACCGTGGTCGGCCGGTCCGACCCCGACACGGTCTCGCTGCTGCCGATCCGTACCTCCATCCCCATCGACCCCTGGCCCGCCACGAACATCACCCTGCTCGGCGATGCCATCCACAGCATGACGCCGATGCGCGGCATCGGCGCGAACACCGCGCTACGCGACGCGCGCCTGCTCTGCGCGGCCCTGACGGGCTCTCTCACCGGCGGGGGCGACCCTGTTGACGCCATCGCGGGCTACGAGGCCCGGATGCGCGAGTACGGCTTCGCCGCCGTCCGCGACTCGCTGCGGGCGGCCGAGCAGTTCGTCGGCGGCAGCAGGGTGAGCAGGACGGGGTTCAAGACCTTCCTCCGGCTGGTCCAGCGCTTTCCCGCGCTGAAGGCCAGGGTGTTCTCCTGATCCGGCCTGTTGCGCGGGAGGTGCCGGGCGAAGGGTGTGGAGGCATGCCAGGCGTCGACGCGGTGGACGGCCTGGTGCCAAGATCGGCATCGGTCCATTCCTCGCTCGCGTTGGCGGTGCCCGCTCACCGGACCGGCTCTCTACCGGGCGGCGTCCTGGAGGGCCTGGATCAGCGCGAGGGTGGCGGGTGGGTCGGGTGGATCGCCGTAGGTGACGGCGTAGAGCCGGCGGGTGAAGCCGGTGATCTCGGTGGTGTGGACGTCGGGCCGGCGGTGGGCTTGTAGCGCGAGTCCGGGCAGGGTGGTGACGCCTTTGCCGACGGCGACGAGGGCTTGCACGACGACCATGTCGTCGCTGAGTGATGCGATGCGTGGAGTGAAGCCCTTTTGCCGGCACAGGTTGATCAGCTCGTTCTGGCACCGTTCGCAGCCGCCGATCCATGCGGAGTGGCGATGGTTCGCGATGTTGTCGTCGGGTCGCCGGCTCACGAGGTAGACCGGGTCGTCGCCGATGTGGACCAGGCGGAATCCCTCGTCCTCCTCCTCGGCCGGAGCGCCGGCGTACCGGAAGATGAGGGCGACGTCGATCTCGCCCTGCCGCAACATCTGGAGCGCTTCGACCGGATGGCGGTCGATCAGGATCAGCTCAAGCCCCGGATGCGCCTGGTCCAAGGAGGCGGCCGCCTTCGGCACGATCGTGCTCAGCGGCGACGCGTTGGCGGCCAGCCGAACCCGTCCCGTCCGCAAACCGACCTGCGCCGCCAGCTCGTTGGTCGCCGCGTCGACCCGTCCCACGATCTCGGTGGCGCGGCCGGCCAGCAGTTGTCCTTCCGGGGTCAGCCGGATCCCGCGACCCACCCGCTGGACGAGCTTGACACCCGTGGCCGCTTCGAGGCGGGACAGGTAATGACTCACCGACGGCTGCGAGTAGTGCAGCTCTCTCGCCGCTTCAGTCACGGACCCGTGTCGCGCCACGGCGGCCAGCACCTTGAGATGGACCAGGTTCAGCACATATTCAGAATATCCATATGAAGTCCGAAGTATTGGCATTAGACGTCATCTGTTGATCCGGCCATGCTCTCTGGTGAGGCGCCGGACAGCGGCGCCGAGCCGATACGGAGGAACGATGAGCAAGCTCAGGTGTCACATCTCGATCTCGCTGGACGGTTTCGTCGCCGGCCCGAACCAGAGCGAGGAGAACCCGCTCGGCGAGGGTGGCGACCGGCTCCACGACTGGGTGGTTCCGCTGGCCGCCTTCCGCCGAGCCCATGGCGGTCAGGGCGGCGAGGTGAACGAGAGCACACCCGTCTTCGAGGAGGCGATCGCCAACCTTGGCGCCGGCGTGATGGGCAGGAACATGTTCGGCCCCATCGGCGGTGGCGCCTGGGGCGACGGGCAGTGGAAGGGCTGGTGGGGTGAGAACCCGGCCTTCCACTACCCCGTGTTCGTCCTCACCCATCACTCGCGTGAGCCGGTGGAGATGGAGGGAGGGACCACGTACCACTTCGTCACCGACGGAATCGAGTCCGCGCTCGATCAGGCGAAGAAGGCCGCCGGTGGCAAGGACGTCATGCTGTGGGGCGGCGGCCAGGTCGTTCAGCAGTACCTGGCGGCAGGACTGCTGGACGAGCTCGAACTGCACGTCGTTCCGGTGTTGCTCGGTGGCGGTTCTCGCCTCCTCGACAACCTCGGGGGCGCGAACGTACGGCTTGAGCAGATCCGGGCCGTCGAGGCGCCCGGCGTCACCCACCTCAAGTACCGGGTCCTGCCGGGTGCTTCATCATGATCGACGTAGCGATCATCATGGGCAGCACCCGCCCCGGACGCAACGGTGAGGCGGTCGCCGGCTGGGTCCATGATCTTGCGGTCAAGCGCGGCGACGCCAGGTTCGAGGTGGTGGACCTGGCCGACTTCCCGCTTCCACCCCTGGACGAGCCGATGCCGGCGATCACGGGCCGGTACACCCGGTCGCACACCCGCACGTGGGCAGCCAAGATCGCCTCGTTCGACGCCTACGTGTTCGTGACACCCGAGTACAACCACTCGGCACCCGGCCCGCTGAAGAACGCGATCGACTTTCTGTACGCGGAGTGGACCAACAAGGCGGTCGGGTTCGTCGGCTACGGAAGCGTCGGCGGCGTCCGTGCCATCGAGCACCTGCGGCTGGTGATGAGCTGCCTTCAGGTCGCCCACGTCAGCGCGCAGGTGGAGCTGTCGCTGTTCACCGATTTCGAGGACTTCACGGTCTTCCGCCCGGCCGGACGCCACGAGGACACTCTCACCACCCTGCTGGACCAGGTCCTCGCCTGGAGCGCCGCGCTGAAGCCACTGCGGACAGGAGAGCGCTGTGAAGCCTGATCGCCTGCGGACGTTCATCGACGACGTAGGACTCGTGGTGAGCAGCACCGACGACGAGCACGAGATCACGGCGCGGGTCGCCGAGCTGCTGTCGGCTCTCCTGGCCGGCGGTTACCGGCTGCCGGTAGAGGCCACGCGAGCATCGTCCGCGCGTCACGTGACGTATCCGCTCTACATCGCTCCCGACGACAGCTGGTCGATGGCGTCGGTGGTCTGGGACGTGGGCCAGCGGACCGGCGTACATTCGCACGAGACGTGGGGGGTCGCCGGCATCTACGCGGGAGTCGAACACGAGTTCCGCTACCTCAAGCCGACGGCGTCCACCGCGGGCACGCCGCTGACCCCGGCCGGCGAAACGCGGTGGGCGCCGGGGCAGGTGACCGTCTGCTGCACCACCGACGACGATGTCCATGCCGTCGCTGCCGTCGGCAGCGAACCCACTGTCGGGATCCACGTCTACGGTGGCAACATCGGCACGATCAAACGCCGGTCGTACGACCTCGCCACCGGCGAAACCCAGTGGTTCGTCTCCGGCTGGAACAACCCCGAGGACGTGCCCCGGGACGCGCGGTAACCAGGACCACGGCCGCGTCACCGCCGGCCACCTCGCGGTGCTGCGAGCCGTCCCGGGGCTGCGGGTCACGCTGTTCGACGGGTGCGCGCTGGCCGGCTCGCGGCCGTCGCTGGAGAGCGCCCTGAACCTCGACCGACGGACGCCCCGTTCCCTCAGGCCCTCCGTTCAGGACGCGGGGGCGCGACTCGGAGCGGGCGGCGATAGCCGGCCACTCCACCTCTTCCCCTTCAAGGACCCCAGCCGAAGTGCGGATGGGATGGGCCTGCGATAGGAGCCTGTCGGGTGCGTACTGTGGAGTCCGGGCGGGGAGGGCGGATGCGGGTCGGGATTCTGGGGCCGCTTCAGGTGGCGGGGTGCGCGGTCGGCGGTGCCCGGGTGCGGGCGCTGCTCGTACGGCTGGCGCTCGACCCCGGACGCGTCGTGACCACGGACCGGCTGATCGACGACCTGTGGCCGGGTGAGGCGCCGGCGCATCCGATGGCGGCGCTGCAGTCGCTGGTGTCCAGGGCGCGCAGGGAGGCGCCGGGCGTGATCTCGTCCCATCCCGCTGGATATGTGCTGGATGTGCCGCCGGGTGAGGTGGACGCGTGGGCGTTCGAGCGGCTCGTACGGGCCGGTGAGGTGCACCGGGCACTGGCGTTGTGGCGGGGGCCGGTGCTGGCCGACGCGGCCGATCTGCCCTTCGCCACGGCCCCCGCGGCCCGCCTGGAGGAGCTGCGCCTGACCGCCCTGACCACGAGGATCGCCGCCGACCTGACCACGACGATCACCACCGACCCCACCACCGACCCCGCTGCCGCCCCGAGCGCCACCACTACCGACGACCCCGCCGCCGACCCCGCCGGCTCGGCCGATCCCGCTGACCGGGGGGCTGGGCTGGTGGCGGAGTTGGAGGGGTTGATTGCCGCGTATCCCTTACGGGAGCCGTTCCACGCCCTGCTCATGCGCGCCCTCGTCACCCAGGGCCGGCGGGCCGAAGCGCTCGCGCTCTTCGAGCGGATCAAGGCGGCCCTGGCCGAGGAGCTGGGCGTGGACCCGGGACCCGAGCTGCGCGAAGCCCACCTGGAAGCGCTGCGGGACGCCGAGCCGAAGAGCAACCTGCCCGCCCGCCTCACGAGCTTCGTGGGCCGCTCCGAGGACATGTCCCGGCTGAAGGGCCAGCTCGGCAGGGCCAGGCTGGTCACCCTCGTCGGGCCGGGCGGCGCGGGGAAGACGCGGCTGGCCGTGGAGGTGGCCGCGGGCCTGCACGTGCCGGACGGCGTGTGGCTGGTCGAGCTCGCCACCGCCACCGGCGTACGGGCCGCCCTGGAGGGCACGCTCAGGACCACCGACCCGGTCAGGGCCCTGCGCGGCACCGCGCCGCTGATCGTGCTGGACAACTGCGAGCACGTGATCGACGAGGCCGCCACGACGGCCCGTACGCTGCTGTCCGAGGTGGCGGGCCTCCGGATCCTCGCCACCAGCAGGGAACCGCTCGACATCCCCGGCGAGACCCTGCACCACGTGCTGCCGCTGCCCGAGGGGAAGGCGGCCGAGCTGTTCGCGGAGCGGGCCGCCGCCGCCCGGCCCGACCTGCGGGTGGAGCCGGAGGAAGCCGCGCGGATCTGCCGCGAGCTGGACGGCATCCCGCTGGCCATCGAGCTGGCCGCCGCGCGCCTGCGTACGATGCCGCTGTCCGTCCTGGTGCGGCAGCTCGGCGACCGGCTGGCCTTCCGCGGCGGCCGTACCTCCGAGCCGCGCCACCGCACCATGCGCGCGGTCATCGACTGGAGCTGGAACCTGCTCTCCGACCGCGAGCGCGAGCTGCTCCGGGGCCTGACGGTGTTCTCGGGCGGCGCCACGTACGAGGCGATCTCCCAGGTCTGCGGCGGCGACCTCGACCTGCTCTCCTCGCTGGTGGACAAGTCGCTCATCGCGGTCTCCGGCGACCGCTACACGATGCTGGAGACCATCAGGCAGTACGCCGCCGCCGACCTCCCCGAGCTGCGACAGGCCCACGCCCGCTACTACACGGAGCTGGCCGAGACCGCCGACCCGCACCTGCGGACCGGCGAGCAGCTCAAGTGGCTGGCCGTGCTGGACGCCGAGCAGGGCAACCTGGACGCGGCACTGCGCCACTCCGACGACCCGCTCAGGCTGATCCTGCCGCGGTTCTGGCCGTGGATCATGCGCGGCAGGCATCGCGAGATCAGCGAGCAGGCCGCGTCGGTGCTGCGCAGGGTGGGCGATGTGCCGCCGCCGGGGCGGGAGCTGGCGCACGGGATCTGCCGGGTGCTGGCGGGGTTCGCGCCGACCGAGGCGGTGCTCGGCTCCGACCACCCCGCCGCCCTGAACTCGTGGGCGCTGGCCGGGGTCGGCACGCCCGCCGACGTGGTGAGCATCACCGAGCGGCAGGCGGCGCGGCTGCGCGACCACCCCGACCTGTGGATCAGGTCGGCGGCGCTGCTGGGCGCGGGCATCGTGCGGTTCGAGTACGGGGCGGTGGCCGGGGCCGAGCACCTGCTGGGGCCGGCGGTCGACGGGTTCAGGACCGTCGGGGACCGGTGGGGGCAGTGGGCGGGGCTCTTCTGGCTGTCGCTCGTCGCGGAGAACCGCGGGGACTTCGCCACGGCGGTCGCCCTGGCCGAGGAGCCGGAGCGGCTGGCCACCGAGCTGTCCGGGCTCGACACGGCGCTCGGGCCGATGACGTTCCTGATCCGGGTCGGCCAGCTCAAGGGGCGCGCGGGCGATCACGCCGGAGCGGCCCGCGCGCTCGAACGGGCGTGGGAGTCGGCCGTGCGGTCCGAGGACCGGGCGATGCTCGCCAGGGTCATGCACGCCAGGGCCGAGCTGGCCAGGCGCACCGGCGACCCGGACCAGGCGGCCCGGCTGCTGGAGGCGGCGCTGGCGCTCGACGTCGAGGTGTCAGCCCAGCTCAGGGCGTACATGAATGTCGAGCTCGCCCGGGTTCGCGAGCCCCGCGAGCCGCTGCGCCGGGCCCTGGAGCTGATGGCCACGTGCTCCGACAGGACCGCGCGGGCGACCGTGCTGGAAGGGGTGGCCGAGCACCTGGAGCCGGAGGCGGCCGCCGAGCTGCTCGGCGCGGCGCGGGCGCTGCGCGGGATCGACGAGTCCGCCGATCCCCACGTCAACGAGCTGGCCGCCAGGTGCCGGGCCGCGCTGGGCGAGCACGGCTACCGCTCGGCGTCGGCCAGGGGCGCGGCGATGCCGAACCCGGAGAGGTACGCGCTGAGGCCGCTCTCGTCCCCGTGATAGCCGATGTAGCCGTCGGGGCGGACGAGGATGACGCCCTCCTGGCCGTCGAGCGGCGGGAGCACGGTGAACGGGTACTTGGTCTCCGTGTCGGCCAGCAGCAGGAAGCCGGTGCCGCGCTGCTCGGCGAAGAGCGCGCCGAGCCGTTCGCCGCCGCGCTCGCCGACGGACAGCGGGCTGCCGAGGTAGGCCAGGCCGAGCTGGTTGGTGTCGTCGCCGCGCTTGTTGGCCTGCTCCCGGTACAGGCGGGTGCTGAGGCCCAGCACGTGCGCGGCCACGGCCATCCGCTCGTCCTCGTACGTGTCCAGCAGCGCCTCGGTGCCGATGGCCAGCTTCCAGCCCAGGTTGTAGGCGTCCTGCACGCCGGTGTTGAGCCCCTGGCCGCCCGCCGGCGTGTGCACGTGGGCCGCGTCGCCGGCCAGGAACACCCGGCCGACCCGGAACCGGTCGGCCATGCGGATGTTGACGCGGTACTCCGACCGCCAGAGGATCTCCTCGATGCGCACGTGCGGCGCGTGCTCGGCGACGAGCGCGATCAGGTCGTCGTCACCGGTGTACGGGGCGACGAGCTGGAAGATGTCGGTGTTCGGCAGCGGGCAGATCGTGAAGTAGATCTTCTGCTCGGCCGGCGAGCCCCACACGTGCCAGTGCTCGCGGTCCAGGTCGCCGGTCCTGATGTCGGCCAGCAGCATGCGCTCGTCCTCGAACGTGTCGCCGACGAAGCCGACGCCGAGCTGCTTGCGTACGACGCTGCGACCGCCGTCCGCGCCCACCAGGTACGCGCAGCGGATCCGCTCGCCGCTGCCCAGGGTGACGGTCACGCCGTCCGCGTCCTGCTCGAAGCCGGTCACCTCCGCCCCGAACTCGACCTCGTGCCCCAGCTCGGCCAGCCGGTCGCGCAGGATCTGCTCGGTCCGCCACTGCGGCTGCATGATCAGGTTGGGGTACGGCACGTCGGCGGACGGCTCCCGGAGCTCGTCCATCCGGCCCTCCCAGATCACCTGGTCGCCCTGGTAGCTGCGCAGGCTCGGGTACTCGCGGCCGGTGGCGAGGATCTCGTCGACCACACCGAGGTCGTCGAAGACCTCCAGCGTGCGCGGCTGCAGGCCCTTGCCGCGCACGCCCGTGGGTGGCTCCGGCGACTTCTCGACGATGCGGAGGTCGACGCCTCTGCGGGCCAGCTCGATGGCCAGGGTCAGTCCGGTCGGCCCGGAGCCGACGATCAGCACGTGTGTCATGCCAAGGACGATGCCTGGGGTCGCTGCCAGATCTCTGTCAGCCGCTGCCAGACCCGTTCAGGGACGCAATCGGTGGAACAGCGCCACGCGGTCGCGGTGGTATTCGAGGTCGTCCGCGTCGTGCCGCACCCCCGCGCGCACGGCCTTGTGGAAGTAGGCGTACTCCCTGCGGAGCTTGTGCCTGATGAGCTGGGCCAGCGCCTCCTCGTCCAGCTCTCCGGCGGTGCCCCCGGCCTCGTGGTACGCCTCCACGAACTCCCGGCTCGGCCCCAGCTCGTCGTCCCCCCATTCGAGCGCGGCGGCGGCCAGCTCCACCTCCGGGGCGCCGACGAAGGCCTCGTCCCAGTCGAGCACCGCCACGATGCCGCCGTCCCTGGCCAGGGTGTTGCCGGTGTAGTAGTCGCCGTGGAGGGGGTGGCGCAGCGGGTGGCGGGCGTGGAACTCCGCCAGCCAGCGGTCGAGGGCGGGGTCGTCCAGTTCGAGGGCGTCCTGGGGCAGGCCGCCGTAGAGGCCGGACTCCTGGAAGGCGGGCACCGGACGCGGCGGCGGGCGGAACGTGGCCAGCGACTCGTGCAGCCTGGCCAGCAGGCGGGCGCCCGCCGCGCGCTGGGCGGGCACGTCGGAGTCCGGCCAGCTCCCCTCGACGTACGGCCAGCAGGAGATCGGGCGGCCCGCCACCATGACGACCGTCGCCCCGTCGGGGGCCGGCACGGGTGCGACGGCCTCCGGGAGCGTGCCGGCGGCGTGGCGGGCGATCGCGTGGCACCATTCGGACTCGGCGACAGTCCGACCCACAGGTCCGACGCGGATAGCATGGCCGTCAAGCCGGTACGCGGCGGACTCCTCGCCACCGTGCAGCCGTTCTCCGTTCCCCGTGATGCCCCAGGTCAGGGCCACGACTGCACGGATTTCGGACGTAAGCGGGATATCGGCGTAGACCACTTCGGAAAGCCTATGCTTCCGGATCCGTCCCCGATGCGCAAAGGTTAGGGTCACCTACCTCGCACTCGTAAGGAGACCCGTGGCCAGTCCCGGCAAGCTCGACACCAGAGGCAGCGATTTCGCCCGACTAGCCCGTCAGATCACGGACGCCGGTCTCCTTGACCGGCGTCCCTTCTATTACGCGATCAGGATGACCATCATGGCCGCCGTCTACCTCGGCGGCTGGGCGCTGTTCATCTGGCTCGGCGACTCGTGGCTGCAGCTCCTCGTGGCAGTCGCGCTGGCGGTCGTCTTCGCGCAGCTCGGGTTCCTCGCCCACGATCTCGGTCACCGGCAGGTCTTCAGGACCCGGCGGCCCAGCGACATCGCGGGCCTGATCATCGGCAATCTCGGCATCGGGCTCGGCTGGGGCTGGTGGACCACCAAGCACAACCGTCACCACGCCAACCCCAACCACGAGGACCACGATCCCGACGTCTCCCCCGCCGTGATCGTCTGGTCGGAGGATCAGGTCGCCAGAAGCAACGGCCTACCGCGATTTGTCGCGAAATATCAGGCTTACTGGTTCTTCCCGCTGCTGACGCTCGAAGCCTGGCACCTTCACATCGCCAGCGTGAAGGCCCTGTTCAAGCCGGAGGCCAAGCGGCGCGGCCCGGAGCTGACGATGCTCGTCACGCACTTCGTGCTCTACTTCGGCCTCGTCTTCACGATCCTGCCGGTCGGCAAGGCACTGCTGTTCCTGATCGTGCACCAGGGGCTGTTCGGGATCTACCTGGGGAGCACGTTCGCGCCCAACCACAAGGGCATGCCGATCCTGACCGCGGAGGACAAGCTGGACTTCCTCCGCAAGCAGGTGCTGACCTCCCGGAACGTGCGGGGCGGCCTGTTCACCGACGTGGCGCTCGGCCAGCTCAACTACCAGATCGAGCATCATCTCTTCCCCAACATGCCGGCCCCCAATCTGCGCAGGGCGCAGCCGATCGTCGAGCGGTACTGCGCGGAGATCGGCGTCGACTACCTCCAGACCGGCCTGGTCGAGTCGTACGGGCAGGCACTCCGCCACCTGCACGAGGTCGGCGCCGCGCTCAGGCGCCCCCTTCCGATTCAAGGCGCTTGAGCAGCGAGTCGCGGCGGCGCTCGAGCTGAGCGATCAGCTCTTCCTGCTCGTCCGCCTGGCTGATCATGGCCGAGATCTCCACCTGGTCGGTCGCGCCCATGTCGCGGGTCTGGTTGCGGAGGTCCTGGTTCTCGGCTTTCAACCGGGCCAGGTCCTCTTCCACCTGCCGCAGATCGTCCTTTGTGCTCATTTACCTGCTCTACCCAGATGCGCCCCGGCGATTACCCCCGAGAATGGTGGCATGCGCAAGCCGTCGACCAGCATGATCGTGTCACTCGTCGTGCTCGCGGGCCTGCTGGTCGGCATGGCCATCACCTACGCGACCAGGAGCCAGACCCCGATCAACGCCCTCGACGTGGTGCTGCCGGTCATCGCCTGCGGCGGGCTGCTGCTTCGGGAGCGCTATCCCGTCGGGGCGCTGCTCCTGGTGATGGCCTGCGTCGCCGCCTACTACCGGTACGCGGGCCTCGACGGGCCCCTCGTCATCCTGCCGTTCGTCAACCTCTACACCGCGGCCGAGAAGGGCCACCTCACCGCGGCCATCGCCATCGGGGCGGCGTCGCTGCTGGGCATGGGGCTCGGCGAGACCAGCGGCGTCCGGCACGTCGAGAACAGCCTGTTCCTCATGATCGCCGGCTGGGAGGTGGCGGCGGTCGCGTTCGGCAGCGTCACCCGCAGCCGCCGCCTCTACCTTCAGGCGGTCGAGCAGCGCGCGCTCGAAGCCGAGCACGGCAAGGAGGAGGAGGCCAGGCGGCGGGCGAGCGAGGAGCGGCTGCGGATCGCCCGCGAGCTGCACGACGTGCTCGGGCACAACATCTCCATGATCAACGTACAGGCCGCGGCGGCGCTGCACGGGCTCAAGAAGCGGCCGGAGGACGCCGAGACGGCGCTGCGGACGATCAAGGACACCAGCAAGGAGACGCTGCGCGAGCTGCGGACCACGCTGGGCGTGCTGCGCCAGGTGGACGAGGACGCGCCGACCGCGCCCGCCGACAGCCTGGCCCGGGTGTACGCGCTGGTCGCGGCGTCGGGGCTGGAGGTGCGCACGGATCTGTCGGGGCCGCTCGACGCCGTGCCGACCGAGGTGGACCTGGCCGCCGCCCGCATCGTCAGGGAGGCGCTGACCAACGTCTCCCGCCATTCCGGTGCGAAGCAGGCCACCCTCACAATCAACAACACGTCCGGAAATATCATGATCCGCGTGGAAGATGATGGGCCGGGCGCCACGTACGACGGGGGCAGCGGCTTCGGCCTGCAGGGCATGCGCGAGCGCGCCACCGCGCTCGGCGGCACCCTGGAGGCGGGCCCGCGTCCCGAGGGCGGCTTCCGCGTCGTCGCCCGGCTGCCGCTCGGGGATGGGGCTCGATGATCCGCCTACTGCTCGCCGACGACCAGACCCTGGTACGGGCCGGGTTCCGGTCCATACTCAGCGACGAGGACGACTTCGAGGTCGTCGCCGAGGCCGCCAACGGCGCGGCGGCCGTGGCCGCGGCCCGCGAGCACCGCCCCGACGTGGTGCTCATGGACATCCGCATGCCGGAGCTCGACGGCCTGGAGGCCACCCGCCAGATCTCCGGCGACCCCCGGCTCGCGGACGTCAAGGTGATCATCCTGACCACGTTCGACCTGGACGACTACGTGTACGGCGCGCTGCGCGCCGGCGCGAGCGGCTTCCTGGTCAAGGACACCGAACCGGCCGAGCTGATCCACGCCGTCAGGGTCGTGGCCAGGGGCGACGCGTTGATCGCGCCGTCGATCACGCGGCGGCTCATCGCCGAGTTCGCCGGCCGGGTCAAGCGCCCCGAGCCCGGCCCCGAGCTGAACGCGCTCACCGAACGCGAGCGCGAGGTCATGGCGCTGGTGGCCGGCGGCCTGTCGAACGACGAGATCGCCGCCCGGCTCGTGCTCAGCCCCGCCACGGCGAAGACGCACGTCAGCCGCATCATGACCAAGCTGTCGGTACGCGACAGGGCCCAGCTCGTGGTCATCGCCTACGAGGCCGGCATGATCGTCCCGGGCTGGGTTACTCCCTGAGTCGTAGCCCGGGAGAGCTCGTGCGACCCGGGATGTACGCCAGGTTGCCGCCCGGGCATGACGCGGGGGGCGGAGCCGTACCGGGACGCTCTGGGCATGGACACCGTGGACCTGGCCCGCCTGCAGTTCGCGCTCACGGCGGGCGCGCACTTCCTCTTCGTGGCGCTGACGCTCGGCCTGGCGACGCTGGTCGCCGTCATCCAGACCAGGGCCACCTTCAGCGGCGAGCCCGTGCACCTGCGGATGACGCGGTTCTGGGGCCAGCTCTACATCATCAACTACGCGATGGGCATCGTCACAGGGCTGGTCATGGAGTTCCAGCTCGGGCTGTCGTGGAGCGGGCTCACGGAGTACGCGGGCAACGTCTTCGGGTCGGCGCTGGCCATCGAGACGCTGGTGGCGTTCTTCGTCGAGTCCACGTTCCTGGGCCTGTGGATCTTCGGCTGGGACAAGCTGAACCGGTGGGCCCACCTGGCGCTGATCTGGGTCGTGACGCTGACGGCGTACGCGTCGGCGTTCTGGATCATGGTCGCGAACGGCTTCCTGCAGCACCCGGCCGGCCACGTGCTGGACGGCGGCGTGCTGCGGCTGGTGGACCTCGGGGCGATGGTGGGCAATCCGGCCGCGCTGCTCGCGTTCTTTCACGTGATGGGCGGGGCGATGATCACCGGCGGGTTCTTCATGGCCGGGGTGAGCGCGTACCACCTGCGCAAGCGCACCGCCGAGCAGGACTTCTTCCGCAAGTCGCTGCGCATCGGGATCGGCGTGGCGCTGCCCGCGCTGTTCTTCACCGTGACCTTCGGCGGGATCTCGTTCCAGACCCTGCAGCCGACCAAGTCGGCGGCGTGGACGGGCGACATGGACCGGCTGGCCGAGGCGCAGGCCCAGATGGTGGCGGCGCACGGCCCCGGCGACTACCTGCCGCCCGTGGGCCCCGTGCAGGCGGCGGGCATCACGATGATGGTGCTCTGGCTGGTGATGACCGTGGTCGCGGCGCTGAGCCTCGTGCTCATGCTCTTCCGGCCCGTCGTACGCGGGTTCAGGCTGTGGCACTGGCTGCTGACCCTGATGATCCCGGTCCCGTTCGTGACCGTGCTGTCCGGCTGGGTCTTCCGGGAGCTGGGGCGCCAGCCGTGGGCCGTGTTCGGGCTGCTGCGGACGGCTGACGCGATGTCACCGGTGACCGCGGCCCAGATGCGCTTCTCGATCACGGCCTTCGCCGCGGTGTTCGCGGTGCTGATCGCGATCAACTACTGGCTGCTGGCCAGGCAGGCCCGCCGCGGGCCCGGCGCGGAGTCCCTCGGCGCCCCCGCCACCCCCGCCGCCCCCGCACTGAGCTTCTGAGGAGCCCGTCATGGAGATCTTCGTCCTGGCCTTCTTCGCGCTCGGCTACCTCGTGCTGGCCGGGGCCGACATCGGGGTCGGCATGGTACTGCCGTACCTGGGCAGGTCGGCGGCCGAGCGCCGCGAGGTGATCGCCGCCATCGCGCCGTTCTTCCTGGGGAACGAGGTGTGGCTGGTCGCCACGGCGGGCGTGCTGGCCGGGCTGTTCCCCGAGCTGGAGGGCGAGCTGCTGAGCGGCAACTACACGGTCGTCGTGGCGCTGGTCCTGTCGTGGGTCGTGCGTGACATGGGGCTGTGGCTGCGGGGGCGGCTGCCGGGGGCGCGGTGGCAGACGTTCTGGGACGGCGCGATCGTGGCCGGGAGCTGGGGGCTGGCGCTGGGCTGGGGGGTGCTGCTGAGCCACCCGCTGGTCGGCATGCCGCCCGCCCTGGTGGTGGCGGTGCTGGTGGTGGCCGCGCTGTTCGCCACGCACGGGCTGGCGTTCGCGGCCCTGCGGCTGCACGGGACGCTGCGGGAGCGGGCGGCCGTGCTGTCGGGCGGGGCGGGCGAGGGCCGCACCTACCTGCTGACGGCCGCCGCGCTGGTGGCGGTGGGGCTGCTGGCCGGGCTCCGGCTGCCGCTGGAGCCCGGCACCTCCGGCCCCGTGCTGGTACCGGTGATCCTGACCCTGATCCCGCTGCTGGTGGCGGCGCAGGGCTGGGTGTGGTGGACGTTCAGGCACCGGGTCACGGGGCCGTCCTATCTGTGACGGCGGGTCAGAAGACGGGGACGCCGTCCCTGGTCAGCTTCCAGTTCTGGACGGCGAACCCGCTGGGGTCGATGGTGCCCTTCGCGGTGGCGTACTCGATCAGCGCCTGCCGGATCTCGACCTGCGCGTTGTAGAGCACGGGGGCGCCGGTGACGTGCGGGAAGCCGCCGCCGCCCGACTGCCGGTAGTTGTTGATCGCGACCACGAACTCCTTGTCGGCCGGGACCGGGGCGCCGTCGTAGGACAGGTTGGCGATCCGCTGGCCCACCGGCTTCGAGATGTCGATGTCGTACGACACCCCGGAGAGCTGGTCGTAGTTGTAGTCGGGGGTGTTGCCGGCGTTCGTCAGCTTGGTCACGTCCACCGGGTCGCCGGGGGCGAGCTGGTTGAAGTACTTGGCCGAGTACTCCAGGTAGTCCTTGATCTGCGCGCCGGTCAGCTTGACCGCCAGCAGCGTGTTGTCGTAGACGTACAGGCCGGCCACGTCCCTGACGCGGATGTCGCCGGCGGGGAAGACGGCGGTGCGGCTGAACGGCGCCGCGATCGACAGCACCGGCAGCGTGTTGCCCGGCAGCGCCTGCTTGACCGTCTCCACCTGCACCTGCTGGATGTAGTCGAGGATCGGCGTGTCCTTGTACGGCGACTCCGCGGCCGACAGCGCCTGCGCCGACTTGGCCACGACCTTGTTCACGTAGCCCACGGTCGTGTCGTGCTGCGGCTTGAGCAGCTGGACGATCTTGGGGTCCTCCTGGACCGTGTTGGTGTTGATCGTGGTGGCGGACTTGCCGGTGACCACCCACCTGCCGTGCTGCTTGGTGAGCTGGAAGTCCAGCTTCGACAGGCGCTGGCCCCACCTGCCCGGCTCGGTCAGCAGCACCTGCTGCCCGGTGGCCTTGTTCGTGACGAAGCGCTGCGGCACGTCGTTGTGCGCGTGCCCGAACAGCACCGCGTCGATCCCCGGCACCTGCTCGGCCACCATCGCGGAGGCGTTCTCGACCGGCAGGTCACCGCCATAGGACGACAGGCCGTTGTCGCCCGCGTGCGCGGTCACCACGACCACGTCCGCGCCCAGCCCGCGGATGACCGGCACCCACTTCCTGGCCGACTCGACCAGGTCGGTGAATCGGAGCTTGCCCTCGACGTTCGCCTTGTCCCAGATGGCCACGCCGGGGTTGGTCAGCCCGAGCACGCCGACCTTGACCGGCTTGTCGCCCTTGACCTTCATGGTCTTGATCACGAACGGCTTGTACGCGGGCAGCCCCGTCCGGTCGTAGACCGCGTTCGCGCCGAGCACCGGTGCCCGCATCTGCTTGATCCAGGTGGCCAGCAGCGGCAGACCGTAGTTGAACTCGTGGTTGCCCAGCGTCACGGCGTCGTACCCGATGGCGTTCATGGCCTTGGCCATCGGGTGGATCTGGCCGGTCTGGGTGATCGGCTCGACCTTGGCGTAGTAGTACGCCAGCGGGGTGCCCTGGATGGTGTCACCCGAGTCGAACAGCAGCGTGCGGTCCGCCCCGCGCTCGGCCCTGATCTGGTTGACCAGCGAGGAGACCTTGGCCAGGCCGACGCTGTTGCCCGCGCTGTCGGCGTACGTGGCGTCCTTGAAGTAGTCCCAGTTGAGGACGTTGCTGTGGAGGTCGGACGTGCCCACGACCGTGACGGTGACCGAGGCGGCGCCGGCTTGCGCGGGGGGCGCCACCAGGACCAGCGCGCACAACGCGGCGGCCCCGGTGAGGGCGAGATTCTTGGTCTGCATGAGGCTGGAGCGTAACCAGCCCGCTCAGCCGGCGGCCACGCGGGTGATGAACTCCCGGACCAGGGCCGTCACTTCGGCCGGTTTCTCGTGCAGGACGACGTGGCCGCTGTCCAGCTCGGCGTACTCGCTGCCGGGCAGGGCGGCGTGCAGCGCGCGGGCGTGCTCGACCGGGATCAGGTAGTCCCGGGTGTTGCCGACGACCAGCGTGGGCGCGGTGATCTTCGGCAGCAGGTCCCTGATGTCGAGGCGCAGGTCCAGCTCGATCTGGCGGCGGACGCCGTGCGGCGGCTCCCCGGCGGTGAGGGCCTGCGCGCCGACCGCGCTCACGTACTCCGGGCCGAACGCCACCAGCGGCCCGAACGCGGCGAAGCTCTCCGGGTCCGTCTCCGCCAGCCTGGCCCACGTGCGCAGGCCCAGGCTCAGCCGGGAGTCCTCCGCGTGCGTCCAGCCGGCGATCAGCACCAGCCGCCTGACCAGCTCCGGGTGCTCGGCGGCGACCGCCACGGCCACGGCCGCGCCCAGCGAGAAGCCGACGAGGTCGGACGGGCCCTCGAACGTGGCCGCGACCTGGCCGGCGAGCAGGTCGAGCGTGAGGTCGCCGCCCGGGTCGGCGGTCTGGCCGCTGCCCGCGTAGTCAGGGGTGATGACGGTGCGCAGATCGGTGAACTCCGGCACGAGGTGGGCGTAGTTGCTGACGGCGTCGCCGCCGGTGCCGTGCACCATGACGAGGCCGGGCCCGCTGCCCGCCCGCAGGTAGTGGACGGCGCCCGAGCTGTGGGTGACCGTGGGCATGAGGGGCTCCTAGAGGTTTCCGCCGCCGGTGGCGTCGATGGTGCTGCCGGTGATGAAGCTCGCCTCCGGCGAGGCGACGAAGGCCACCGCGTTCGCGATCTCGTCCACGTGGCCGATCCGGTTGAGGGCGTGCCTGCTCGCCGCGTACGCCTGCGCCTGCGGGTCGCCGCGCAGCCAGCCCGCGTTGGTGTCGGTGTCGATGATGCCGGGGGCGACGTTGTTGACCGTGATGCCGCGCGGGCCCAGCTCCTTGGCCAGGGCCAGCGTGAACACCTGCACCGCGCCCTTCGTCATCGCGTACGCGATCCCCTCCGGGAAGGCGATGCGGGCCACGCCCGAGGTGATGTTGACGATCCGCCCGCCGTCGGGGATCAGCGGCAGCAACTGCTGGGTGAGGAAGAACAGCCCCTTGACGTTGACCTCGAACAGCCGGTCGTACGCCTCGGGGGTCTCCTCGCCGATGCGCCGGGACATGCCGATGCCGGCGTTGTTGACCAGCACGTCGAGAACGTCCGTCTCGTCCTTCATCCGCTCCGCCAGCGCCTGGCTCCCCTCACCCAGATCGGCCTGCACGGCGAACGCGCTGCCGCCGTCCTTGCCGATCAGGCCGACGACCTCCTCGGCCGCCGCCTCGTCCCTGGCGTAGTTGACGGCCACGCGGAAGCCGTCCCTGGCCAGGCGGAGCGCGATGGCGCGGCCGATGCCCCTGCTGCCTCCCGTCACGAGCGCGGTCTTCATCCCGGCAACCACCTTTCTTTAGCGATCGATACAGTAACCATAACATAGCGATCGCTATAGAATGTGGGGCATGGCCAGACAGCGGGCGTTCGACAGGGAGGCGGCGCTGGAGACGGCGCTGCTCGCGTTCTGGCGGCACGGCTACGAGGCGACCTCGATCGCCGAGCTGACCGCCGCCATGGGCATCCGCCCACCCAGCCTGTATGCGGCCTTCGGCGACAAGCGGCGGCTGTTCGAGGAGGCGGTGCGGCGCTACCAGGAGACGTACGGCGCCTTCACCACCCGGGCCCTCGCCGAGGAACCGACCGGCCGCCAGGCCATCGAGCGCGTGCTGCGCGAGACCGCCGAGGAGTATTCGAACCGCTCGCATCCGACGGGGTGCCTGATCATCACGGCGGCAGTGAACTGCGGGCCGGAGTCCGCCGAGATCGAGGAGCTGCTACGCGGCTTCAGGGAGGGGAGCAAGGCGGCACTCAAGGCCCGCATCGACGAGGACCTGGCGGCGGGCCGCCTTCCGGCCGGCACGGACACGGCGGGCTTGGCGACCTTCTACGCCGCCGTCATCCAGGGCATGTCCACCCAGTCCCGCGACGGCGCCACCCACACCGACCTCCTCCACATCGCCACCCTCGCCATGTCCGCTTGGCCCAAAAGCGACATTGTGTAGTCAATCAGCTACACAAAGTAGGGGTTCCAGGGTTGGAAACGCCGTACTAATCATGTAACACTGTTGCAAGGTTGCTACATGGTTGGTCGAGGAAGACATCAGCACAACGAAATCAACGCGGCCTTCAAGGAAGCGCGCAAGATCGCATCGTTGACCGTGGTGGAGAGCCACAACGGTCACTGCTGGGGGTGGATCGAATGCATCTGTGGCGAGGAGCCGCAGCCAGTGTGGTGCACGCCGCGTAACCCAGGCAACCACGCGAAGCGCCTTCTCCGATGGATCAAGAATCACTCGGAGTGCGCAAAGGACGAGGAGAGGTCATGATTACCTGGGATTTCCGCGTAACTCTGAACCGAGCACCTACCCGTGACGAGCTGAATGCTCTGTTCGAGGCCGGTCTGGATGACTGCACGGTCTCCGGAGACAAGGACGGCAGTATCTATGTACTGTGCGACCGCGAGGCCGACAGCATGCTCGACGCCATCGCCTCCGTGATCGCCCAGATCAAGACGGTCCCCGGTCTCTGGCCCATCGCCGTCGGCGAGGACGACGGCGTGACGCTGGGAGACGCCGCCCGCCGGCACGGCGGGCGCACGCAGGCCAGCCTGCGCCAGCTGGCCGCGGGACAACGAGGTCCCGGCGGTTTCCCGGCTCCGCTCATCGAGGCCGACAACATCCGCCTCTACTCGTGGGCCGAGATCTCCGAGTGGCTGCGCACCCGGATGGGGGATGACATCCCGCCGGAAAACCCGGATGTCGCTCTGGCGGATGCGCTCGTCAGGCTCAACTGCCGGGCCCGAGCCGCACATCGGGAAGACGGACTTCGCCACCTGTTCGAAGTCATCGCCTGAACCCGTCAGCCTGAGACCTCACTCCTCGACAACCACAGGCGCCCGCCGGCTCGCAGCGGGCGCCTGTCCGGGGTGTCAGCGCTCGACCTCGGTGTGCTCGCGGTCCAGGTCGGGGAACGGGGACGGCTCCTCGACCCCCTGGGTGAGCTGGCGGGGCCCCTTGGGGGTCTCGGCGTCCTGGGCGTCCGCCACCGCCTCGGCCGCCGCCTCCGACGCCTTGGCCACCTCCTCGTCGAACTCCGACGTCTCCGGCGCCTCCTCCCGCGTCGCCGCCGACCGGGGCAGGGCCTCCGTGAACGCCCGGGAGACCCCCTGCAGCGCCGAGGTGACCTCGCTCGGGATCACCCAGAACGTGTTGCCGTCGCCCTGCGCGAGCTGCGGCAGCACCTGGAGGTACTGGTAGGCCAGCAGCTTCGGGTCGGGGTCGTTGCGGTGCACGGCCTGGAAGACCTGGTCGATGGCGCGCGACTGGCCCTCGGCCTCCAGGATGGCGGCGGTGCGCTGGCCCTCGGCACGCAGGATGCGGCTCTGCTTGTCACCCTCCGCCGTGAGGATCTGCGACTGCCGCTGGCCCTCGGCGTTGAGGATCGCGGCGCGCTTGTCGCGTTCGGCCCGCATCTGCTTCTCCATCGCGTCCTTGATGGTCTTGGGCGGGTCGATGGCCTTGATCTCGACGCGGTTGACGCGGATGCCCCACTTGCCGGTGGCCTCGTCGAGCACGCCGCGCAGCTGGCTGTTGATGGTGTCGCGCGAGGTGAGCGTCTTCTCCAGGTCCATGGAGCCGACGACGTTACGCAAAGTCGTGACGGTCAGCTGCTCGACGGCCTGGATGTAGTTGGCGATCTCGTACGCCGCCGCCCGCGGGTCGGTGACCTGGAAGTAGAGGACGGTGTCGATCTCCACGACCAGGTTGTCCTCGGTGATGACGGGCTGCGGCCGGAAGGAGACGACCTGTTCCCGCAGGTCGATCATGGGGTAGACGCGGTCGACGTAAGGGATGACGAAGTTGAGACCCGGCTTGAGCGTGCGGTGGTAGCGGCCGAGGCGCTCGACGTTGCGGGCCCGCGCCTGCGGGACGATCCGCACCGCCTTGAGCACGGTGAACACCGCGAAGAGTATGACGAGCAGTCCGACCAGCAACAGCGGATCCATGAGTCACTCCCGGGGATATACGAGGGCTGTCGCCCCTTCGATCTCGATGATGTCGACGGTCGCCCCCGTGGGGATCACCAGCGTCTCGTCGTAGGCGCGCGCCGACCACTCCTCTCCCCCGATGCGCACGCGACCGTCGCGGCCCGTCACCTCCGAGACCACGTAGGCGGGCTTGCCGACGAGTGCTTCCACGCCGAACCGTTGCAGCGCAGGCTGCTTGATGTGGCGCATCGCGATCGGCCTGAGCACCATCAGGCCGGCGGCGGACGACAGAGCAAAGCACAGCAACTGCAGGGGGACGGGCAGCCCGATGACGGCGGCGACGGCGGTAAGGAGTGCCGCCGCGCCCAGCAACCCGAGCGAGGCCGTGAGGGTGAAGATTTCGGCCACGCCGAGGACTACCGCGAGGATTACCCAGATGATCCATTCATCCATGTCCGGCCCTCCTGATGGGACAACGGGCCTGAGTTCGCGTCTGGTTCCCCCCTCTCTACCGTAGTCCCGGAATCAACCTGACGGCACCCGTGCGTCCACCGGACCCGCTTCGAGCAGGGCGCTTCCCTGCCGCCACTTCTCCCACGGGAGCTGCCAGAAACCCCACCCGTTGTCCCAGGCGAGCTCCCGGTCGGTGCCGACGATCGTGACCGGGTCGCCGCGCAGGGAGGTGCCGTAGAACCAGGCCGCCTGGTCGGGCCTGGCGTTGATGCAGCCGTGGCTGACGTTGGCCCGGCCCTGCGCCCACACGTTGTCCTTGGCGTGCACGTATTCGCCGCTGTTGGAGATGCGCACGGCGTGGTCGATCAGCATGTCGTAGAAGCCGGGCTCGCCCTTGACGCGCCCCGGGGAGATCATGCGGACCGGGTTGCCCTTGTCCATGGTCAGGTGGATGCCGCTGGTCGTGGTGTATTCGGGGGTGGTGGCCATGCCCGCGCTGATGGCCATCCGCTGCGCGATCTCACCGTCGCGGCGGACGACCATCTGGTGGGTCCGGGTGTCGATCGTGCTGGTCTGCCTGCGCCCGACGGTGAAGGCGAAGGTGGAGTCGGTGGTGCCGTGGACGCCGCCGCCCGCGGGTACGCCGGCCAGGTGCGCGGTGACCGTGACCTGCTGGTGGGGCGGCCAGAACCGGCGGGTGCGGTAGACCACCTGGGTGTCGCTGATCCACCGCCACGCGCCCTCGACCGGCGTCGCCGCCCGGACCTCCAGCGCCCGCTCGACGGCCGCCTTGTCCTCCACCGGAGTGTCGAAGTCGATGATGATCGGCATGCCGGCGCCGACCGTCTCGCCCGGCAGCGGCGCCGTCGCGGCCACCTGGAACGTCCTGGCCGCGGGCCGGGTGCGGAAGCGGCCGACGGCGACCGTGGCCGGGCCGCGGGCGCCGGCGGCCGTGACGGTCACCGAGTATTCGGCCGCGGGCTTGAGCGTCCAGGCCGAGCGCCACGTCGTGTGGGTGCCGTCGAGCCGGCCGGGCACCTGCTCCCCGCCCTCCGAGACCAGCACCTGGCTGAGCGTGCCGCCGCGGGCCCTGACCACCAGGCCGCGGTCGGTGCGGGCCCGCTTGGAGTCGAACGCGGGCGAGACCCGCACCACCGGGGGCGGGGACGGGGCCCTGGCCGGCGCCGAGGAGCAGCCGCAGGCCAGGAGGAGGAAGGCGACACAAGTCAGCACGGCACGCCGCATGTCACTCCTGCTGTCCGAGGGAAGGGGTGACATCAGGGTAGCGGCGAGTCAGCGGTCAAGCACGCTGAGTCACCTATACGACAGTTCCGGAAACCTCCCCCAATGTCAGGGCGCCGGCGGTGGCCCGGATCGTCACCGTGTCCCCGTCCTCCAGGAAGGAGCGCGTCTCACCGCTCGCGAGCTTGAGCGGGTCGGTCCCGTTCCAGGTCAGCTCGATGAGGGAGCCGCGTTCGCCGCGCGAGGGCCCCGAGATTGTGCCGCTGGCGAACAGGTCGCCGGTCCGCAGGGAGGCGCCGTTCACCGTCATGTGCGCGAGCATCTGGTCGGGCGTCCAGTACATGCTCGCGTACGGGGGCCGCGACACGACCTCCCCGTTGAGCAGGACCTCCAGGGAGATGTCCAGCCCCCAGTCCCCTCGCCTGCGCAGATAGTCGGCCGGTGCCGGGTCCTGGGCGGGGCCGGGGACGCGGGGCAGCGCCTCCAGCGGCGTGATCCACAGCGAGATCGACGTGGCGAACGACTTGGCCAGGAACGGCCCCAGCGGCACGTACTCCCATGCCTGGATGTCACGCGCGCTCCAGTCGTTGACCAGCGTCACCCCGAACACGTGGTCCTCGAAGGCCCCGGCGGGCGAGCCGAGCTCGGTGGGCACGCCCACCACGAACCCCAGCTCCGCCTCAATGTCCAGCTTCGCGCACGGCCCGAACGCCCCGCGCCCGAGCTGGCCGTGCGGGCGCCTGACCGGCGTGCCCGAGACCACGACCGTCCCGGACCTGCCGTGGTAGCCGACGGGCAGGTGCCGCCAGTTGGGCTGCAGCGGCTCGGTGCCGGGCCGGAAGATCTGGCCGATGTTGCTCGCGTGGTCGATCGAGCAGTAGAAGTCGACGTAGTCGGCCACCTCGAACGGCATGTGCAGCCGCACCTGCTCCAGCGGGACCAGGTGCCGCTCGGTCACGGCGAGGTCGCCGGTGAGCTTGTTGCGGATCAGCGTCCTGGTGTCGTGCCAGGCCGTCCGCCCGCGGGCCATGAACGGGTTGAGCGAGGGCGCGTCGAAGACCTCGTCATGCAGGGCGGGCGCGAGGTCGAGCACCCTGTCGCCGTACCGGACGCCCACGCGGGGCGACTGGCCCGGACGCGAGAACACGCCGTAGGGCAGGTTGTCCACTCCCCAGCTCACGAAATTTTCCTCCGTCACGCGATCAGTCCCAGGGTGCGCAGGTCCTCGACGGGGATGCTGGTGCTGCACGAGCCGTAGCTCACCAGCAGCCGCCGCGCCCGTTTCGCGGTCTCGTCGGGTACGGCCTGCGCGAGCCGTACGAGATGCCCGACGTCGGTGGCCCGCAGCACGGGCACCGGGTCGCGCCCGTCCACGGCCTCGCAGACGGCGAGCAGCAGGTTGAGGAAGCCGTGCCGGTCGACGCCCAGCGCGGGGTCGAAGTGGCGTACGGCGTGGTGCAGCCCGGCCGTGGCCTTGAACGGGACGTCGTGCTCGACGCAGAACCCGATGAACGCCGCCAGGTGCTCCGCCGGTGGGAAGGTGTCGGCCGCCGGTCCGCCGCAGCGCACCTTCAGCCCCACCCCCTCGGGCACCTCGACGCTCACCTTCCCCGCCGCCACCTCCACGAAGAGCCGCACGCCCGCCGGCAGCTCGAGCCGGCCGGCCAGCGCCTCGATCGTCAGGCCCGGCGGCAGCACGGTCTCGACGAAGTCCACGGGCAGGTCGTCGAAGGGAGGCACCTCCTCCTGGTCCAGGATCAGCCCGATCCGCCGCGGCCGGTACTCCATGTCCCGCAGCCGGTGCAGCCGGCTGGCCGGGCACAGGAACCGGTGGGTGAGCACGGCGCTGCCGTGCTCCAGGTCGCGCCGGTTGCGGGCCAGCGCCTCGTCCATGTGCAGGGACGTCGGCGGGAACAGGCCCGCGTCGTCCACGAGTTCGGTGTAGACGTTCATCGTGACCAGGTCCACGCGTAGCCGGTGTCCTCGCAGGACAGCGCGCCCTGCCCGAGGTCGAGCGGGCGGAAGGTGTCCACCATGACGGCCTTCTCGCTCGTCGTCGTGATGCCGCGGGAGACCGCGTCGATCACCGCCTCGACCGCGCCGGGCTGCGGCCCGTGGGTGAACCCGGCGGGATGCAGCGAGATGGAGCCGATGTCGATGCCCGAGCCCTTGCGGGCGGAGTAGTCGCCGCCCACGTAGAACATGAACTCGTCGGAGTCCACATTGTGGTGGTTGTACGGGATCGGCACGGATTCCGGGTGGAAGTCGAGCGGCCGCGGGCAGAACGAGCACACCACGAACCCCGGCCCCTCGAAGGTCTGGTGGACGGGCGGCGGCGCGTGGGTCTTCTTCACGATCGGCTCGAAGTCGTCGATGTTGAACGCGAATGGGTAGAGGTAGCCGTCCCAGCCCACCACGTCGAACGGGTGGTTGCGGTAGACCAGCCGGCTCAGCCCGCCCCGCGTGCGCACCAGCACCGGCACCTCCTCGCCCTCGACCGTGAACGGCTCGGCGGGGCTGCGCAGGTCGCGCTCGCAGTAGGGGGCGTGCTCCAGGAACTGCCCGTACTGCGACAGGTAGCGTTTGGGCGGCCTGATGTGCCCGGCCGCCTCGATGGCCAGCACGCTGACCTGGCCGTCCGGCACCCAGCGGTGGATCGTTCCGGTCGGGATGACGACGTAGTCGCCCTCGCCGGCCCCGATCACGCCGTACGTGGACTCGAAGCGGACCCGGCCACCCTGCACGTAGACGCACTCGTCGCCCATCGAGTTGCGGTAGAGCTCGCTGGGCCGGTCGCTGGTGGCGTACGACAATCGGACGTCGCCGTTGCCCGCCAGCAGCATGCGCCCCGTGACCAGGTCGCCCGCGCTGGACAGCTCCTGCGTGCGGAAATGGCGCGGCGAGAGCGGCAGGTTGGGCTCCAGCCGGGTCTCCACCGTCGGCGTGACCGCCTCCGCCTTGACGATCGCGGTCGGCAGGTAGCGGTGGTAGAGCAGCGAGGAGTCGGACGAGAAGCCTTCCTCGCCCATGAGCTCCTCGGCGTAGAGACCGCCGTCCGGCCGTCTGAACTGCACGTGCCGCTTGCGCGGCACCTCCCCAACGACGCGGTAGTACGGCATCCGCTGCCTCCATAGTGTCCGTTTATCGGACGAATATGTCCTCTATATGTGACAACCGTCCGCCATCGGCCTGGAGATGTCAACCCAGCGCGGCGGCCAGCTCGGCCGCGGCGGCGACCACCCGAGGGCCTGCGGACTCCTCGAGCGGCCCGAACGTCACCACCCCCACCGACGCCTCCAACCAGGGCAAGCCGGTGACAGGCGCGGCGACGCCCCGCGCACCCTCCTGCAACTGCCCCTCCGTCGCGAAGTAGTCGTCACGCCCCCCGCGCAGCGCCAGGATCGCCTGCCCCGCCGCGCCTTTCGCCAGCGGATGGCGCGAGCCCTCGCGGTAGGCCACGTGCATGTCGGTCCAGGACGGCTCCACCACCGCCACGGCCAGCCCGTCGTCGCCCTCGGCCACGGTCAGGTGCGCGGTCGCCCCCACGTCCTCGGCCAGCCGCCGCAGCGTCGGCACCGCCGCGGCCCGCAGCAGCGGCTGAACGGCCTGCGCCAGCACCAGCACCCCGAACCCGAGGTGCACCCGCCCCTCGGCGTCCCGCCGCACGAACCCCTCGCTCATCAGCGTCGTCAGCAGCCGGTACACCACGGGACGGCTCAGCGACAGCTCGGCACTCAGCTCGGTCGGCGTCCGGCCGCCCCTCCCGTCGGCGAGCAGTCTCAGCAGGCGAAGCCCGCGTTCCAGGGTCTGAGCGGATTCAGCGGCCATGCCATCGATTATCCAGTGACTGTTCGCGCTGGTGAGGGTACTGAACGAGGGAAAGGTGGGGGGTGGCTATGCGGCTGTGGTGGGTGTTCCTGCTCGCGGGCTTTGCCGTGTGCGCGTTGTCCGCCGCCGTGCCCTCGCTCACCATGACGCCGATGTCCCGGCAGCTCCCCCTCGACCCCGTGCACGAGAGCCTGGTCGAGGACACCTTCTACGTCACCGAGGGCATCGAGGTGCACCAGCGGCTCCTGCCCACCGCGAAGGGCGTCTCGTTCCGCCCCGGCTACCTCGCCGTCGGGATCAAGGTCGACCAGGGCGGCGAGCTGTACGGCACGCCGCAGCGCTCCGGCACGTACCTCGCCGCCGTCCGGATGTGCGCGGGACAGTCGTGCCAGAGCCAGCGGCTCACCTTCGTCGTGCTCGGCAACGTGCCGTGGGAGCCGCGCGAGCTGACCTTCCCCGGCCGGGTCGGCACCCCGCTGAGCGGCGAGATCGGCATCAACGGCGGCCCGTCCGGCGTGATACCGACGTTCACCGTGACCGACCGCGCCAAGCTGCCCCGCGACGTGGTCATCGGGCCCGACGGCCACGTGAGCGGCGTGCCCGCGGCCGCGGGCATCTCCGAGGTGCCGGTGCGGATCTGCGTGGCGGGAAACTGCGCGGGCGTCGTGGTACGGCTCATCATCGCCTGAGCCTCCCGGCGATCGCGTGGTAGGGCTCGCCTCACCTGAACTCGGCGGACAGCGGGCATGCCCCCACCCCGCCCGAAAGCGGACACTTCAGGCGTAGTCACTTCACCTCTGGAGGCCACGCCATGACCACCGTCCTCGACGACACCCGCAGAACCGACCCGCCGCCCGTCGTCCACACCGCCGCCATGCTCTGGCTGGTCGCCGTCGCCTTCGGGGCGCTGGAGACCGTGCTGGTGGTCTCCGAGCAGCTGTACACGGGCGCCTCCACGCTCGCCGAACTGCTGCCGCAGGTCGGGATCCGGCTGGCGGTGTTCGCGGGGGCCGCCTTCCTGGCGCTGCGGCTCAAGGCCGGGGCGAACTGGACCCGCCCGATCCTCGCCGTGACACTCGGCGTCTTCGGCACGCTCTCGCTCGTGATCGGCCCCGTCCAGTGGCTGCTGGCCGGCGGCTCGATCGCCGAGGCCGTCGCCGGGGCGGACGCGATGGAGCTGGTCTTCGCGGGCAGCAGGATCCTGCACGTGGTGGCCGTGCTGGGGGCGGTGACGCTGATGTTCCAGCCCAGGGCCAACGCCTACTTCAGGTCAGCTTGAGATCGGCTCCCGCTCGGGGGCGCGCAGGTTGCGCACCCCCGGAGCCAGCAGGGCGGCGAGGGTGGACAGCACGATGATGACGGCACAGGCGAGCAGCGTCTCCTCCGTGCCGAACAGGTCGGCCGCCTGCCCCGCCAGCAGCAGCCCGATCGGCCCGAACATCATCGACCCGAGCAGGTCGTACGAGCTCACCCGCGACAGCGACTCGGCCGGGATCTCGCGCTGCATCGTGGTCTGCCACAGCACGCCGAACACGTCGAAGCACACGCCCAGCACGAACGCCCCGGTCACGATCGCCCAGAGCGGCGCGTCCAGCCCGAGCAGCACGTACGGCAGCGCGGACGGCAGGCAGAGCAGCACGCCCACCAGGATCGGCCGGCGCGGCCGCAGCCGCATCGCGACCAGCACGCCGACGATCGTCCCGACCGCCTCGCCCGCCAGGAACGCCGACCAGCCCGCGGGACCGCCCAGCGTCTCCTTCGCGATCAGCGGGCCGAGCACGCCGTGACCGGCCTGGATGGCCATGACCAGCAGCGAGAACTGCGCCACCACCACCCAGATCCACTGCCGCGAGCTGAACTCCCGCCAGCCGTCCCGCAGGTCGGCCAGCACCGAGTGCCGCTCGCGCCGGCTCGCGACCGGCTCCATCCGCAGCAGCGCCAGCAGCGCGCCCGCCACCGCGAACATCGCGCCGCTCACCACCAGCGCCCAGCCTCCGCCGACCTGCACCACCGTGAAGCCGCCCAGCACCGCGCCCGCCACCCGCGCGGCGTTCTGGCCCAGGCCGAGCAGGGCGTTGCCGGCCTGCAGCCGGTCGGGCGGCACGACCTCGGGGATGATCCCGGTCAGCGCCGGGAACATGATCGCGATGCCCACCCCGGTCACCGCCGCCGCCGCGGACAGCGCCGGCAGCGGGGTCCAGCCGGTGAGCAGCATCGCGGCCAGCGCGAAGAACCCCGCCGCCATCAGGGACTCGCCGGCCATCATCACCCACTTGCGCGGCAGCCGGTCCGCCAGCACCCCGCCGAACAGGATGAACACGATCATGGGCACCGACTCGGCGGTGAGCACGACGGACAGCGTCGCGGCGGTGGCGCCGGGCAGGCCGAGCACGCCGAACGCCAGGGCCACCGGTGCGAACGCGCTGCCCAGGACCGAGAGGGTCCGCGCCGACAGCAGCAGCGCGAAGCGGCGATCCCGGAGCAGCCCGAGATCGCTGAGATAACTGTGCACCGGCACGCCCCCCTGAAAACAGTCAAACCCCGCTATTCTGCCGAGTTCTCTCGCCGCTGTCGCCTGAATATTGGTCCGCTGACAAGAGCGGAAGCGGAATATGTGCGCGTTTGGCAAGAATCCAGACTCGATCTCCCGTAATTTGCTAGGACCCTGCTGTCGGCGAGGGGACTCCATTGGGGCGGCTGGTCTATCGCGGTAGATGGACGCTGCTGGCGCTGAGCCTGGTGGCGGCCCTGCTCGTCGCGCCGCTGGCACTGTCCGGGCGGGCGGTGGGCGGCGGCTTCGAGGACCCGCGCGCCGACTCGGCGACCGCCGCGCGCTGGAGCGCGGAGTGGTACGCCGGCCAGAGCCCCGACGTGGTCGTCCTCTACCGGCACCCGTCGGTCAAGGTGCGCGACCCGCGCTACAAGAAGGCGGTGCACGACTCGCTGCGCGGGCTGCCGGCCGAGTACGTGCGCGGGATGGTCACGTACTGGACGACCGGGTCGAAGGCGATGGTGTCCAGGGACGGGCATTCGACGTACGCGATCGTCACGCTGAAGGGCGCCAAGCGGGCGAGCTACGCGGCCGTCGCGGCGCGGCTCAGGACCGTCAAGAATCTGCGCGTCGCGGTCGGCGGGCCGGTGCCGGTGCAGGCCGAGCTCGACGGCGCGGCCGCCGCCGACCTGGCCCGGGTGGGGGCCATCGCGGCGCCGGTGCTGCTGGTGCTGCTCGTGGTGGTGTTCGGGAGCCTGGTGGCGGCCCTGCTGCCGCTGGTCGTGGGGCTGCTCGCGGTGCTCGGCGCGCTGGCGCTGCTCCCGGCGGTGTCCGTCTATTCGTTCTACGCCGTCGTGCTCCTCGGGCTCGGGCTGGCGGCCGAATACTCGCTGCTCCTGCTCAGGGCGTTCAGGGAGGAGATCGCGGGCGGGGCGTCGAACGAGCAGGCCGTGGCGGGCACGCTGGCCACGGCCGGGCGGACCGTGGGCGTGGCCGGGGTGTGCGTGGCCGCGTCGCTGCTGGGGCTGACGCTGTTCCCGCAGCCGTTCCTGGGCTCGCTCGGGCCGGCGGCGGCGGGCGTGGCGCTGGTCTCCTCGGTGGCCGCGCTGCTCGTGGCGCCCGCCCTGCTGGGGGTGCTCGGGCGGCGCGTGGACGCGCTGCGGGTCAGGCCCATGCCCGTACGGCGGGACGGCGGCCTGCGGGACGGCGGGCTGTGGGACGGGGCGCGCCGGCCGGTCGTGTACCTGGTGACGGTGACGGTCGCGCTGGTCGCGCTGGCGGGGCCGCTGCCCGGGGCCGAGTTCGGGAACGCGGACCACCGGGCGCTGCCCGCCGCCTCCGAGGGCCGCCGGGTGGCCGAGACGATCGAGCGCGACTTCGCCAGGAACGCCCTGTCGCCGATCGACGTGCACGTCGTGGTGGAGCCGCTGGACGGCACCGCCGTCACCGCGCTCGACGTCCGCCCCATCACGGAGCGGCTGGAGCGGCTGCCGCACGTCACCGGGGTCGAGACGGCGGGCCTCTCGCGGCCGAACCGTGCCGTGCGCCTGGCCGTCCGCCACGACCTCGATCCCCTGTCGGCGCAGGCCGGAGACCTGGTCGCCGCGATCAGGTCCGCGGCCGCTGGGCCGGACGTCCGGCAGGTCGTGGTCGGCGGGCCCGTCGCGGCGCGGCTGGACCTCCTGGCCGGCCTCTCCGGCACGCTGCCGTGGCTGGCGGTGGTGGTGTGCTCGGCGATGGCCCTGGTGCTGGCGCTCGCGTTCGGGTCGCTGGTGCTGCCCGTTCCGGCGGTGGTCGCGAGCGTGCTGTCCGCCGGGGCGTCGTTCGGGGTGATCGGCTGGGTGGCCGGGAGCGGCTTCCTGGGTTTCGCCGGCCCCCTGGACGTCTCCGTGGCGCTGCTCATCGGGGTCGTGGCGTTCGGGCTGTCGGTCGTCCACCAGGTGTTCCTGGTCTCGGAGGCGCGAACAACCGCGACGGGGGCGCGGGAGGTGATCATCGGTGCGGCGCTGCTGGTGATGGCGGTCGCCGGCACGTTCGCGGCGGCCGGGATCGCGGTGGTGAGGCTGCTCGGGGTGGGCCTGTGCGTGGCGGTCGCGGTGGACGCCGTGCTGGTGCGGCTGCTGCTGGTGCCCGCCGCCATGCGGCTGCTGGGACCGGCGAGCTGGTGGCCGCTGCGCTCCCCCGGGATCTCACCTGCCGCGTCCCCGCCTGTCCCCGAGGTCGAGCCGCCCGCGCTCGCTCCCCCGCGCGATCGGCGCCCGTTGACGGGCGGGCGGCCCGCGATCACCGTCAAGGGCCGGCCGGCCGTCTTCGGCGCGGACACCGATCCGGTGCCGGTGCCCGTCAAGCCCCCTCAGCCGGGATGGGTGAAGGTGGCGGCGGGGCGCACCCGGGCGGTACGCGCCGACCCCGGCGGCGCCGGCTGGACGTGGGTCGAGGTGGACGACTGAGGACTCGTTACTGGCGCGGCTACTTCGCGTCGAATAGTGCGTGAAGAAGCCATAGATCTCATTGAACGTTATTGATCGTCCGGATAGTGTGCGATATGCCCACGATCATCCCCTGGAAGTAAAGGTGCCATGCGACAGCGGCTACGGCAGATCTTCGTCATCGGATTAGCCCTCTCGCTCCTGGGCGTCGGCATTCCGGCGTGGTCGGAGGACGACCCCCGAGGCTGTAACGACCTGATGTCCGGCGACACCCCGGCGTACGTCGTCTGCCGGTGGCTGGCCACCCCCGAGGAGGCCGCCGACATCGCGAAGTTCTGGCTGGACAACGACGGCGAGCACATGCAGGAGGCCGGTCCCGGGAACCCGATCCTGGTGGACTGCACCGAAGAGGGCAACTCCTGCCCGACCGACTCCGAGGGCGACGGCGAGATGCACGACGGCGGCTCCCCGGACGTCCCGGGCGCCGAGGACGGCGGCACGCCTGAATGCCAGAACGGCGACCAGTGCGGCTACGTCGACCCCACCGGCGTCAGCGCCGCCGAGAAGCAGTCCGCGATGGAGACCCCGGCCGGCAAGGCCGCGCAGGCCGCCGTCCAGACCACCATGCGCCTGTGGATCGAGACCGAGCTGGCCGACGACTACAAGGCCGGCAAGCTGGCCGAGGGCGTCAAGAAGATCGCCGCGCTGGTCGCCGCGCAGCCCGGGGTGATCGGCATCCGGTTCACCTCGCAGCTCGGCTACAACAAGACGTTCGCGACGGCGGACGAGCTGGACAAGTTCGTCAATGAGGCCACGGTCGCGCTGCGTACCGCGATGCCGGGCAAGAAGCTGTCGGCGCACACGGTGGTGCCGCTGTTCGGCTGCGGCGCGAACGACGCCTGCAAGACCGAGATGACCAAGAAGTACCCGCTGCTCGACCCCGACCGCATCGGCGCCTGGCTCTCCAAGGGCCTGATCGACCAGCTCTCCCTGGACGACGGCCACCTGGGCACCGAGTACGCCACCTGGAAGATCGACGCCACCGAGGCCCAGCGCAACCAGTGGATCCAGGTCCGCGCCCGCGCCTGGGACGCCTACGCGCAGATCGCCAGCGAGGACGCCTCCTTCGCCGCCGCCGGCACCTCCAACCTCACCGAGGAGCAGGCCACCAAGGCGATCACCGAGCGCATCGCCGCCCCGCTCCAGGACGACGCCGCCGAGACGGTCACCCTGTGGACGCGCTGGCAGAACGACCAGGGCCAGGTCAGCCGGATGTACGGCGAGAAGTGGGCCGCCAACGCCATCTGGGACCAGCTCAAGAAGCTCGACGCGGTCCGTCCCCGCCTGGCGACCATCTACGACCCGGCCAACCCCGAGGTCGACGTGGCCACCGACCTGAAGAACCTGTCGGAGGTCTTCGGCCAGGTCTACCTGCACGCCGCCTGAGACACACCGAAGAAGTACGCCACCGGCCAGGAGCGCGATCCGCGCCCTGGCCGGCCGCGTTCACAGGAGAGTCCCGCCCGTCACCTCGAACTTCGCGAGGGCCGCGTCGATCCTGGCCAGCGTGTCGGGGTGGAGGGTGAGGTCGGCCGCCGCCAGGTTCTCCTCGATGTGGGCGGGAGTGCGGCTGCCGGGGATGGTCACCACGTGCTCGTCCTGGTGCAGCAGCCAGGCCAGGGCGAGCTGGGCGGGCGTGATGCCGAGCTGCGCGGCCAGGGCCCTGATCGGGGCGTAGCGGTCGTTGTTGCCGGCCAGGTTCTCCGCCGAGAAGCGGGGCGCGTTGTGCCGGAAGTCGCCCTCGGCGAGCTCCCGCACGGTGCCCGTCAGGAAGCCGGTGCCGAGCGGGCTCCACGCCACGATCCCCACGCCGAGCTCCCGGGCGGCGGCCAGCAGGCCGGGGTCGATGGGGCGCCACATCGACCACTCGTTCTGCACGGCCGTCACGGGGTGGACCGCGTGCGCGGCCCTGAGCTGGGCGGCCGTCACGTTGGACAGGCCGATGTGCTTGACCAGGCCGTCCCGCACCAGCTCCGCCAGCGCGCCGGTCATGTCCTCGATCGGCACGGCGGGGTCGGGATAGTGCGAGTAGTACAGGTCGATCACGTCGGTGTCCAGGTTGCGCAGGCTGCGCTCCGCGTAGCGCCGGATCAGGCGGGGGTCGGCGTTCACCCGTAGCTCGTTGAACGCGTAACCGACCGGGTGCGACCTGCTCGGCTCGCCCTCGGGGATCGCGAGCCCGAACTTGGTCGCGACCACCACCTCGTCCCTGCGGCCCTTGACAGCCCGGCCCACGAGGCGCTCGTTGTGGCCGTCCACGCCGTAGGCGTCGCTGGTGTCCACGTGGGTCGCGCCACCGTCGAGCGCGGCCTTCAGCGCCACCTCGGCGCGGGCGTCGTCGACCTCCCCGTAGACGCCCGGCGACAGGACCATGGCGCCGAAGCCGATGGCGGGCACTCGCAAGCTGCCAAGAGTACGTGTCTTCATGGCTGCGATCCTGCTGCGCGCGCCTCCGCCGTGTCCAAGACCTCTTGGTATAACCATTGGTTATGGATGTGCACCTGCGTGAGCTGCGGTACTTCGTGGCGGTGGCCGAGGAGCTGAACGTGACGCGGGCCTCGGAGCGGCTCTTCGTGTCCCAGCCGGCGCTGTCCAAGCAGCTCAGGGTGCTGGAGCGGCAGCTCGGGTTCCGGTTGTTCGAGCGGGTGCACAGCGGCGTGGTGCTCACCCGGCAGGGCGAGGCGCTCCTGCCGGTCGTCCGCGACCTGCTCGAACGGTGGACGAGCGGGGTGGAGTCCGCGCGGGCGGCGGCGCCCGCCGGGACGCTGGTGATCGGGATGCAGACGGCCGTGGGCAGGGGGCTGCAGCAGGAGGCGCTGCGGCGCTTCCGTACGGCGATGCCCGGATGGGAGGTGTCGCTCAGGCTGGTGGGCTGGGACGACCCCAGCGGCGGGCTGGCCGACGGGTCCTCCGACGTGGCGTTCATCTGGCTGCCGGTGCCGCCGGGGCTGCGGACGTACGTGCTGGCCACCGAGAACAGAGGGGTGGCCATGCCGGACGGGCACCCGCTCGCGGAGCTGGCGGAGATCCCGTTCGAGGCGCTGCGCGACGAGCCGTTCATCGCCCTGCCGCCGGAGGCCGGGCCGCTGCGGGACTTCTGGCTCGCGCGGGACGCCCGCGACGACGACCCCGTCGTCGGGTTCACCGCGAACACGCCGGAGGAGGTGTTCGAGGCCGTGACCAGCGGGCTCGGGGTGGTGCTGGTCGCCGAGGGGAACGCCGCGCTCTACAACCGGCCCGGGATGGCCTACCGCCCGGTTAGCGGGCTGCCTCCTGGGCAGCTCGCCATCGCGTGGCGCGAAGGGGATGCCGGCCCGCAAGTCATGGCATTCATCGACGCGCTGCGGCAGGTCACGACTAAGGTCTGACGCGACATCCATTCACGTGGAAGGGTGACCCCCCATGAGCGACCCCATGAAGGACTACGCCATCACCTTCGACCTCATCGACGCCGACAAGGACGGCCGCATCTCCGCCGTCGAGCTCGTGAAGCTGATGGAGGTGCTCGGCCAGCCGGTGACCCTGGAGGCCGCGCAGGAAGGCGTGCAGAAGCTCGACAAGGACGGCGACGGCCTGATCAGCCTGGAGGAGTTCGCCGCCTTCCTCCAGAAGTGACAAAAACAAGCTCTTGCTACACACTCTCCTGTTGCCTGGGTCACAATGGCGACGGGAGGGACGATGGTCATCACGAGTGAAATCCCCGTGCAGGCGCTCAGGGCGGGCATCGGCAGGGTCTCGGCAGAGGTGATCGAGGAGATCCAGACCCGGATCCCCGAGTACGCCAGGCCATCGGACGAGATCTACATCAAGGTCGTCAGGATGGCGGTCGAGCAGGCCATCGAGGGCTTTCTCGACCGCGTCGAGACCCCGGGCGCCCCGTGGGACCCCGAGCCGTTCCGCCTGATCGGCCGGGGCGAGGCGGCCGAGGGCCGCAACCTCGAGCCGCTGCAGACCGCGATGCGGCTCGGCGCCCGGGTCTGCTGGCGGCGGCTGACCGAGCTCGCCGAGCCGCTGCGCCTGTCCCCGCAGACCCTGTACGACCTGGGCGAGGCCATCTTCGTCTACCTCGACCAGCTCGCCGACGCGGCGGCCGAGGGCTTCGAGGAGGCCAGGGCGCACGCCGCGGGCGAGACGGAGCGCCGCCGCGCCCGCCTGCTCGACCTGCTGCTCAGCCGCCCGCCCGCCAGCGCGGAGGCCATCGCCGAGCTGGCCAGGGCCGCCGGGTGGCGGCAGCCCAGGACCGTCGCCTGCGTGGCGTTCGACGACCGGCACACCGCCTACCGCGCCCCCGCGCTGCCGCCCGACGTGCTCACCGGGCTGGACCGGCCCGTGCCCTGCCTGCTCGCGCCCGACCCCACCGGTCCCGGCCAGGCCCAGCTGCTCGACCAGGCGTTGCGCGGACGCCAGGCCGCGATCGGCCCCGCCGTGCCCCTCCCGGCCGCCGCGACCTCGCTGCGCTGGGCCAGGGAGGCCCTGGAGCTGTCGCGGCGCGGCATCCTGCCCCGGGGGCCGCTGCGGTGCGCGGACCACATGGCGACGCTGGTGGTGTTCAAGGACGAGGAGCTGGTCGGCACGCTGGCGCAGGCGCGGCTGGCGCCCCTGGCCGACCTGCGGCCCGCCCAGCAGGACCGGCTCGCGGAGACGCTGCTGGCCTGGCTGCGGCACGGCCGGGGCGCGGGCGAGGTGGCCGCCAGGCTGCACGTGCACCCGCAGACCGTGCGCTACCGGCTGCGGCAGCTGGAGGAGCTGTTCGGCGACCAGCTCGCCGACCCGGACATCCGCTTCGAGCTGGAGATCGCGCTGCGGGCCAGGCAGGCCGTCCAGGCGAGCACCCGTACCTGAACCTCCTGCGGATCCGGCGGCCTGAGCGCCCTTGTGGCGGGTAGCGGCCACCCATGCGACTGACGTACACCTCCGACGTCTGGTGGAAGAACGCCGTCATCTACTGCCTCGACGTGGAGACGTTCAAGGACGGGAACGACGACGGCATAGGCGACTTCCGCGGGCTGACGCAGCAGGTCGACTACCTCGCGGGGCTCGGCGTGACGTGCCTCTGGCTCATGCCGTTCTTCCCCACCCCCAACCGGGATGACGGATACGACATCACCGACTTCTACACCATTGACCCGCGGCTGGGCACGCTGGGCGACTTCGTGGAGTTCATGCGCACCGCCAACGACAGGGGGCTGCGGGTGATCGCGGACCTCGTCGTCAACCACACCTCAGACCAGCACCCCTGGTTCGTGGAGGCCCGGTCGAGCCGGGACTCCCCCATGCGTGACTGGTACGTCTGGTCGGACACCCCGGAGCCCGACGACCCCTCGCAGGTCGTCTTCCCGGACAAGGAGAACAGCGTCTGGCAGTACGACGAGGGGTCCGGACAGTACTACCTGCACAGCTTCTACCGGCACCAGCCGGACCTGAACGTCGGCAACCCCGAGGTCAGGGACGAGATCACGCGCATACTCGGCTTCTGGATGGAGCTCGGGCTGTCCGGGTTCAGGGTCGACGCGGTGCCGTTCCTCATCGAGAACGTCGATCCGAAGCTGGCGAACCCGCACGAGTTCCTGGCGGACCTGCGGGCGTTCATGACGCGGCGCAAGGGCGGGTCGATCCTGCTGGGCGAGGTCAACGTCCCGTACAAGGACCTGACCCGGTTCTTCGGAGAGGGCCTGGGCGACCAGATCACCATGTGCTTCGACTTCATCGGCATGCAGAACGCCTGGCTGTCGCTGGCGCGCAACGACGCCACGCCCCTCGCCGACGCCCTGCGCGAGCGCCCCGAGCCGCCGAAGGACTGCCAGTGGGCCATGTTCCTGCGCAACCACGACGAGCTCACTTTAGACAAGCTCACGGACGAGGAGCGGCAGGAGATCTTCGAGGCGTTCGGCCCGAGCAAGGACATGCAGATCTTCGGCCGCGGCCTGCGCCGCCGGCTGCCGACGATGCTCGGCGGGGACCTGCGGCGCATGAAGATGGCCTACAGCCTGCTGTTCTCGCTGCCGGGCACCCCGGTGATCTTCTACGGCGAGGAGATCGGCCTGGGCGACAACCTCGACGCGGAGGGCCGCATGGCGGTCCGCATCCCGATGCAGTGGTCCGCGGACGGCGGCTTCACCCAGGCCGAGCCGGTACGCGAGACCCCGGAGGGCTCCTTCGGGCCCGACCGCGTCAACGTCGCCGACCAGAAGCGGGACGTGGACTCGCTGCTGCGCTGGTTCCAGCTGCTCATCGAGCGCTACCGGGAGTGCCCCGAGCTGGCGTGGGGCGACTACACCGTGCTGGAGACCGGCGACCGGGCGGTCCTCGCCCACCGCTGCGACGCCGACGGGGCCACGGTGGTGGTCGCGCACAACCTCTGCGACACGGTCAGGGACGTGGAGCTGACCCTGGAGGGGCTCGAGAACCACCAGCTCACGGACCTCCTGGTGGACGGCACGCTGGAGGTCTCGGCCGAGGGCTCCGTACGGCTCCCGCTGGACCCGTACGGCTCCCGCTGGCTGCGCGCCTCCCCCCGGGAGCTCCCGCCGGAGGACGCCTCGGTCAAGTCCCTATGAACCGGGTTCCGCGGATCAGCGCTGGCCGTTGTCGAAGTACGCGGCCAGCTCCGGGTCAAGGGGCGGCACGTCGTACGGCATGCCGCCGTTCCGCAGCGACATCGTGGCCAGGTAGCCCGCCGCCACGCTCATCCTGGCCGCCACCGGCGAGGTGTCCGTCGCGCCGCCGTCCCGTACGAACCGGCAGAACTCCGCCACGATCTGCGCGTCCGCTCCCCCGTGCGAGCCATCCGCCGGCGGCACCTTGTACGCGATGTCGCAGTCGTCCCGGTAGGCCGTGGGCCCCCGGTTCCAGACCTTGACCGTGGCCCCTGGCTCGTCCCCGAAGTTCTCCAGGCGGCCCTCCGTGCCGATGACCGTGTAGTTGCGGACGTAGTCGGGCGTGAAGTGGCACTGCTGGTAGGCGGCGATGACGCCGTTGTCCAGGCGCATGTTCATCACCGACACGTCCTCGACGTCCACGACGTGGTGCAGGCCGGTGCGCGAGGTGGGCGGCCACTCGTACTCCTGGAGCCACCCGTCGGGCCGCGGCGTGCCGGGCTCGCGGCGCGGCAGGTCGCCGTGGACCATGAGGTCGCCGAACGCGTTCACCCTGGTCGTGTAGCCGCCGGCGAGCCAGTGGATGACGTCCAGGTCGTGGGCCGCCTTCTGCAGCAGCAGGCCCGTGGTGCGGGTGCGGTCGGCGTGCCAGTCCTTGAAGTAGTAGTCGCCGCCGTAGGAGACGAAGTGGCGCACCCAGACGGTCTTCGGCTCGCCGATGACGCCCTTGCGGATGATGTCGCGCATGAGCCGGACCACGCCCATGTGCCGCATGTTGTGCCCCACGTACAGGCGGGTGCCGGTGTCGCGGGCGGCGCGCAGGACGTTGTCGCAGCCCTCGACGGTGATCGCCATCGGCTTCTCCAGGTAGACGGCCTTGCCGGCCTGGAGGCAGTCGATGGCGATGCGCTCGTGGGTGTCGTCGGGGGTGTTGACGATGATCGCGTCGAGGTCGGGCCGGTCGAGCAGCTCGCGGTAGTCCCCGGTCAGGAACTCCGCCTCGAACCGTCCCGCCTGGCTCTTGAGCACCGCGGGGTCGGAGTCGCACAGCGCGGTCACGATCGCGCCCCTGCCCGGCCGGTGCGCGTGCAGGGCGAGGCTCGTCCGCAGCCCGAGGCCGATGACTCCGATACGCAGGTCTTCCACTGGTGTCCCTTCCCGAATCAGCCGCAGCAGACGTCAGGCTAGTACTCATTTATGCAGATAAATAGCTTGAATCATGCAGCTCTAAGCAATCCGGAGTCCGCAGACCCGCCTTTGCTGGGGCGTGAAGCGGAGCTGTGGGGGCACTTAAGAAAGCCTCGATGGACATCCCCCGAGGGGAGAGGGCACAGTGCGTTAGGTTCGGAGTGGGGGAAATGGAGCCATGAAAGCGCTGGTCAAAGAGAAGGCCGAGGCCGGTCTCTGGCTTGTGGACGTGCCCGAGCCCGAGGTGGGTCCCGGTGAGGTGAAGATCCGGGTCCTGCGGACCGGCATCTGCGGCACCGACCTGCATATCCGGAAATTTGATGACTGGGCGCGGCACACTCTGAAGCTCCCGTTGATCGTCGGGCACGAGTTCTCCGGCCACGTGGTCGAGGTGGCGCCGGGCGTCGAGGACGTCGCCGTCGGCGACCTCGTCAGCGGCGAGGGTCACCTCGTGTGCGGCAAGTGCCGCAACTGCATGGCGGGCCGCAGGCACCTGTGCCGCAACACGGTGGGCCTCGGCGTCAACAGGGACGGCGCCTTCGCCGAATACGTCACGCTGCCCGCCTCCAACGTCTGGGTGCACCGGGTGCCCGTCCACCCCGACGTGGCGGCCATCTTCGATCCGTTCGGCAACGCCGTACACACCGCACTGTCCTTCCCTCTGGTCGGCGAGGACGTGCTGATCACCGGGGCGGGCCCCATCGGGCTCATGGCCGCGGCCGTGGCCACGCACGTCGGCGCGCGCAACGTGATGATCACCGACGTCAGCGACGAGCGGCTCGCCCTGGCCGGCAAGCTCGGCGTCTCCCTCGCCCTGAACGTCTCCAGGACCTCGATCGCCGAGGGCATGCGCCAGCTCCACATGCGCGAGGGCTTCGACGTGGGGCTGGAGATGTCCGGCAACCCGCAGGCCATGCGCGACATGATCGCGAACATGACCCACGGCGGGAAGATCGCCATGCTCGGGCTGCCCGCCGAGGAGTTCGCCGTCGACTGGGCGACCGTTGTGACCTCCATGATCACGATCAAGGGGGTGTACGGGCGGGAGATGTTCGAGACCTGGTACAACATGTCGGTCCTGCTGGAGAAGGGCCTCGACCTCACCCCCGTCATCACCGACCGGTTCCCGTACCAAGACTTCGACGCCGCCTTCGACACGGCAGCAAGCGGGCGGACGGGCAAGGTCATTCTCGATTGGAGCGCCTGATGTTCACGAACGTGCGCCAGCAGCTGCGTACGACGCTCGACGAGATCACCGAGGCCGGGCTGCTCAAGCCCGAGCGCGTGATCGGCTCCCCGCAGAGCTCGTCGGTGAGCGTCGCCGGCCGCGAGGTCCTGAACTTCTGCGCCAACAACTACCTCGGCCTGGCCGACAACCCCACCGTGATCGAGGCGGCCAAGGAGGCGCTGGACCGGTGGGGGTTCGGCATGGCGTCGGTACGGTTCATCTGCGGCACCCAGGAGGTGCACAAGGAGCTCGAAGCTCGCCTGTCGGACTTCCTCGGCATGGAGGACACCGTCCTGTACAGCTCGTGCTTCGACGCGAACGGCGGCGTGTTCGAGACCCTGCTCGACGCCCAGGACGCGGTGATCTCCGACGCGCTCAACCACGCCAGCATCATCGACGGCATCAGGCTCTCCAAGGCCCAGCGCTTCCGCTACGCCAACCGCGACATGGCCGAGCTGGAGGCCCGGCTCAAGGAGGCGTCCGAGGCGCGGCGGCGGCTGATCGTGACCGACGGCGTGTTCTCCATGGACGGATATCTCGCGCCGTTGCGGGAGATCTGCGACCTGGCCGAGCGGTACGACGCCATGGTGATGGTCGACGACTCCCACGCCGTCGGCTTCGTCGGACCGACCGGCCGCGGCACGCCGGAGCTGCACGGCGTCACCGACCGGATCGACATCATCACCGGCACCCTGGGCAAGGCGCTCGGCGGCGCCAGCGGCGGCTACGTCTCGGCCCGCAAGGAGATCTGCGAGCTGCTGCGCCAGCGCTCGCGCCCGTACCTGTTCTCCAACTCGCTCGCCCCCGTCATCGCCTCGGCGTCGCTGCGCATCCTCGACCTGCTGGAGACCTCGAACGAGGCCCGCGAGCAGCTCCGCTCCAACACGGCGCGCTTCCGTGGGGAGATGGCCAGGGCCGGCTTCGACATCCTGCCCGGGGACCACCCGATCGTGCCCGTGATGATCGGCGATGCCGCCGAGGCCGCGGCTATGGCCGAACGCCTGCTCGACCTCGGCATCTACGTCATCGGCTTCTCGTACCCGGTCGTGCCGCACGGCCAGGCCAGGATCCGCGTCCAGCTCTCCGCCGCCCACTCCACGGAAGACGTCGACCGCGCCATCCACGCGTTCGTCCAGGCCCGCGGCTGACACCCCACCCGGGATGCCGACCTGGCCGTCCTGACCCGGCCGTGCGGGGTTATGACCGGCGGGTGAGTATTCTCGCTGCGACGGATCCCAGCGATCGGGCGCGCCTCACGCGGTGAGGCCAAGGAGCACGGGTGATAGACACGCGGCGGTTGCGCACGCTGCGGGCGGTGGCCGACCACGGCACGGTGACCGCCGCGGCGGCCGCGCTGCACCTCACCCCCTCCGCGGTGTCCCAGCAACTCGTCGCGCTGGAGCACGAGGTGGGCCACCGGCTGTTCACCCGCGACGGCCGCGGCGTCCACCTCACCGCCGTCGGCAAGATCATGCTGGGCCACGCGAACGAGGTGCTCGCCCAGCTCGAACGCGCCAAGGCCGAGGTGGCCGCGTACGCCACGGGCGAGGCCGGCGAGGTCACCGTGGCCTGCTTCGCCACCGCCATCGGCGCCGTGCTCTCCCCCGCCATCGCCGCCCTGCGCGCCACGTCCCCCGGGCTGCACGTACGCGTGCTGGACGCCGAGGGCGACCACAGCCTGGCCATGCTCCTGGACGGCGAGGCCGACCTGGCCGTCACGGTCGAGTACCGGGGCGCCCCCGACGCGGCCGACCGGCGCCTGTCCCGGCTGCCCCTCTACGCCGAGCCGTTCGACCTGGTGCTCCCCCACGACCACCCCTTGGCCTCGGAGGCGACCTTGACCTCGCTTTCCTCCGAGACCTGGATCGGCCCCTATCCGGGCAACCCGGTACACGACGTGATCACGTTCGCCTGCCAGCAGGCAGGTTTCACGCCAAACCTCGCCCACTGCTCCGACGACTTCCGCGCCGTGGTCGCCCTGGTCGGGGCCGGGGCGGGGGTGGCCCTGGTGCCACGGCTGGCCCTGCGCGACATGGCGCTGACGGGGGTGGCGGTCCGCCGCACGCCGGGGCCCGAGCGCCGCGTCTTCGCCGCCGTACGCCGCGGCTCCGACGCCCATCCCCTCCTGCGCCCGCTCCTGTCGGCGCTGCGCACGATCGGCCGCTCTCTCGACGCCGGGTGAAACATCCGGACTTAGCCGGACATCTCCTGAGGTGTGTTCGCCGAGTGGAAGGACCACCGCATGGGGCCACCCGAGCCCGAGCAGCGCTTCGAGGAGATCTATATGGCGCATTATCCGGCCATAGCCACATATGTGAGGCGACGTGCCGGCTCGCCTGACGACATCGCGGACGTGATCGCCGAGACGTTCACGACCGCCTGGCGCCGCCTGAACGACATCCCCGAGGGAGACGCGGCCCGGCTCTGGCTGTACGGCGTCGCCAGGCGCACGCTCGCGAACCACTTCCGCGGCGAGGAACGACGGGCCGCCCTGGCCGTACGGCTGCGCGAGGAGATCCCGAACTGGGCGAACTCCGTCACCGGCGCCGAACCGGCGTACGAGGCGTTCAAGCGGCTCTCGGACGACGACCGCGAGCTGCTCGCGCTGGTCGCGTGGGAGGGGCTCAGCGGGGCCGAGATCGCGAAGGTGCTCGGCTGCTCGCGCGGAGCCGCCAGGCTCCGGCTGCACCGCGCCCGCAAGCGCCTGGCCAGAGAGCTGGCGTACGCCGAAGCCGACTATCCCCGCTATGGACAGGTCACCCCCGCGAAAGGCCGATCATGACCCGGAACATCGACGAGATCGTCGCCAGGTTCGCCGCCCCGCCGGTGACGGAGGTCAGTGAGGGCGCCCGCGAGCTGATCCACGAGATCACCGCCGGATCGCCCGGCCCCACCCCGGCCAGGAGGCGCAGGCGGCTGAGCCCGCGCCTGGCGATCCCCGCGGGCGGGCTGCTCACCGCCGCCGTCGTGGCGCTGACCTGGCTGCAGCCGGACACCTCCGCCTCGGCCCTGAACATCCGGCAGGAGGGCGGCTACTACGTCATCGAAATCAAGGATCTCTACGCCAACCCGAAGCTGTACGAGGAGCAGCTGCGTCACTATGGGCTCGACGTCTCGCTCAAGGTACGTCCCGCCACGGCGGCGTTCGAGCGCGAGGTGTTCCCCACCGCCCCGGACATGAGCGTCGTGAGCGAGATCCAGGGCATCAACCCGCCGGGCCCGTGCGACATGGTGGGGGACGCCTGCGCGATCGGGCTGAAGATCCCCGTCGGCTTCAAGGGCACGGCCCTGGTCACGGTCAGCAGGAAGGCCAGACCCGGCGAGAAGTACTACGTCACCACCACATGGGACACCAAGGGCGAGCCCATGCACTGCGTCCCCTTCGCCAACAAGACGGTCGCCGAAGTGCGGGCCATGCTGACGGAACGCGGCGTGCGCATCAGCGGGTTCCTCGTCCCCGACCTCACCGCCGAGAAGGCCGGTGGCGGCAGCGAGCAGGCCTCCGTGCCGGACACCTGGCTGGTGCGCGGCGGGTTCTTCACCGAACCCGGAGTGGCCGTGGTGCTGGCGCACACGACCCCGCTGTCGCAGCGGGTCATCGACGCCCGCAACAAGGCGGAGGGCTGCCCGGCGTCCTGATCTCCGGGATAGCGTGCGGCCCATGGAAGATCCGCGCCATCGAAGCCTGCTCGGCCTGCCCGGCGTGCCCGCTCAGGCAGTGCTGGGATTCCTGGCGCAGCTCACGCAGCAGGTGGCGCCCATCGGGACGGTGCTGGTGGTGCAGGGCGCGAGCGGCTCGCTGACGCTGGCGGGGGTGACCGCGGCGGCGTTCGCCATGGGGGCGGGCATGGGGCGGCCGGTGCAGGGGCGGCTCATGGACCGGCGCGGGTCCAGGCCGGTGCTCCTCGTCACCGCGCTGGTGCACGTGTCCGCGCTCGTCGCGCTGGTCGCGGCCGCCGGGGACCGGCTCTGGTGGGCCGTGGTGGCGCTGGCCTGGGTGGCCGGGGCCGGGCTGCCGCCGGTCTCGGTGAGCATGCGGATCGAATGGGGGCGCCGCGTGCCGGACGAGGGGCGTACCGCCGCCTACAGCCTGGTCTACCTGGTGCAGGAGCTGGCCATGCTGGTGGGGCCGCTGGCGTTCGGGGTGGTGATCGCGCTGACCACGACCTCGCTGGGGCTGGCTCTGGTGGCCGTCGCCGCGGGGGCCGGGACGCTGGGCTTCACCCGGGCACTGCGGGCGGAGGCCCGCGGGTCCGAGCGGGGGCGCGGGCGGGTGTTCGCGGACCGGCGGATGCCGGTGCTGCTGGCCGTGGTGCTGCTGCTCGGCGGGACGCTGGGGGCGCTCCAGGTGGGCGTGCCCGCGCTGGCCGCCGCCCGCCACGTGCCCGCCGCCACCGGGGTGCTGGTGGCGGCGCTGTCGGTGGGCGGCATCATGGGGGCCGCCGCTTACGGCGCCCGGTCCTGGCAGTCCCGGGCCGGGGTGCGGCTGGTGGCGCTGATGCTGGCGCTCGGGGCGGTGCTGGCGCCGCTGGCGCTGGTGGAGTCGTGGCCGGTGTTCTGGATGGTGCTGTTCGGCGGGGGGCTGGCGCTCAATCCGGCGCTGACGACGTCGTCGTTGCTGGTGGACGAGTTCGCGCCGGGGGCGCAGGCGGAGGCGTTCGGGTGGGTCTCCACGGCCATCGGGGTGGGGGGTGCGCTGGGGTCGGGGGTGGCCGGGGTGACCGGGGAACGATTAGGGGCCTCGGCGCCCTTCCTCGCGGCCTCCGGCCTCGCGCTGGCGGGCGCGGCCCTGGCGACCGTACTCCTCCGGCGCGACAGCACGCGCTGAACGGCGCTGGTCCGGCACGACGGCACGGCCTGCACGGTACTGCCCCCGCGCGACGGTACCGAGCGTTCCTGGTGAGCCCGGTGAGCCCGGTGGGTCACGCGCGGGCTCGGGTGAGGGCCTCGGTGAAGCGGGCGTACCGGTCGAGCTCCGCCCGCACGGGGGCCAGCACGAGATCGTCGCCGACCTGGCCCACGGCCGTACGCAGGGCTCTGGCCGTACGCCGGGCCCGCCGCCTGCCGCCCGCCCAGGCGGCCAGCCTTGACAGCAGCGCGATCAGCACACCCGCCAGCACCCCGCCCACCAGCAGCACCGTCGGCCACGGCACCACGCCCACGGTCGGGAGCGGCGGCTGGGGCAGGCGCAGGTAGTCCATCCCGAACAGCCCGCCCAGCCACACGGCACCGGCCAGCATGGCCGCGAACACCAGCCACTGCAGGACGTTCACGGCCCGCCACCACCTGGGCCGCCGCGTCGCGCGGGCGGACGTCGTGGCCACCACCCGGTCCACCGCGTCGGCCAGCTCCTGGGAACGGGACCGCGCCGCCTGCCGCACCGCCGCCGCCCACGGGCCGGGCAGGTCCGCCGCGGCCGCCTCGCCGACGTCCCTGATCGCCGTCTCGACCCTGGCCCTCTGTACGGCCGAGGCCGCCGGGACGGAGGTACGGCCGACGACCTCGGCCCCGAATCCCTGCCCTGAGGCCGAATGTCCCGAAGGCGCGGCCGACTGCCCCGAGGACCCGGTTGACTGCCCCGAAGGCGCGGCCTGCGCCCGACCCGGGAGCAGCTCGCCCGCCGGCCCGCCCGTCGGCCCGCCCGTCGGGGTCATGGGGCCGATGCGGAGCCTGCGGAGCGGGTCGGGCCTGAGCTTGCGGATCCAGCGGGTGACGGGCCAGCCGGTGGCGACGACGGCGCGGTGGCGGTGCCCCTTGGCCACCGCCTCCACGACCAGCGGCACCCCGGCCGCCTCGCAGAGCGCCGCCGTGAGCGTCCGATCCATCGCCTGACCCGCCGGGGTCTCCTCCGGCGTGCCGAGGCGGGCGGCGGTGGTGGTGATGTCGGCCGCCAGGCGGGTGGACCAGGACTTGCGCTCCGCGACGCGGTCGTTCAGGAGCGCGCGGAGCTCCGCGAGCCCGGCGCCGGTGCGGGCGGAGACGGGCAGAACCGGCACGCCCGCCAGGCCGTCCTCGTCAAGGAGGCGGCGGAGGTCCCGGAGGCAGCGGTCGACGGCGCTCTCCGGCAGGCGGTCGACCTGGTTGAGCACCACCAGCATGACGCCCCGGTGGGCGGCCAGCCGGCGCAGATAGCGGTCGTGGAGCGCGGCGTCGGCGTACTTCTGCGGATCCACCACCCAGACCAGGAGGTCCACCAGCTCCACCAGCCGGTCCACCTCCAGGCGGTGGGACACCTGGATGGAGTCGTGGTCGGGCAGGTCGAGGAGGACGAGCCCGGACAGGTCGGAGGCGGAGGCGGCGGGGTGGCGCTGCGGGATGTCCAGCCAGTCCAGCAGCGGGCCCGAGCCCTCCCCGTCCCACAGCGCCGCCTGGGCGGCCGAGGTGGTGGGCCGTACGACGCCCACCGCCGCCAGGTCCGCGCCGGCGAGGGCGTTGTAGAGCGACGACTTGCCGCTGCCCGTCGCGCCCGCCAGCGCGGCCACGGTGTGGTCGATCGAGAGGGTACGGCGCACGCCGGCCCGTTCGGCGACCGCCCGCGCGCCGGACACCGCCTCCTCCGGCAGCCGCCCCTCGGCCAGCTCGGCGGCCTCCAGCAGGGCGGCCAGGCGGGAGTCGAGGGACGGGCCCTCCTTACGACGCAGCAGCTTCACGACGTGTCCCCCGCGTCCTCTCCACCCGCGGTCGCGCCTTCTCCGCCCGCGGTCGCGCCTTCCCCGCTCACGGTCGCGCCCTGCCCGCTCACGGTCGCGCCCTGCCCGCCCGCAGTCGTGCCCTGCCCGCCCGCAGTCGTGCCCTGCCCGCCCACGGTCGTGCCCTGCCCGCCCGCCGTCGTGCCCTGTTCGCCCGTGGCCGTCGGCGGGAGTTCCGCGCGGTGGGCCTGGATGCGTTCGGCCGCGGCGCGCAGCGCGTTCGCCGTCCCCCGGGGCGGCTCAATCGCCTCCAGCTGGGCCGTGAACCGGTACGACTCCTCTTCCAGCAGCAGCCGCACCCGATCCCGCAGGTCGTCGCGCGCCCGCACCGTCAGCGTCCGCACCGCCTGGTCGCCGAAGACGGCCTCCAGCAGCTTCTGCGACAGCAGGCTCGTGCCGCCCGCGATCCCCACCTCGATCCCGGTCAGCCCGCCCGTGGAGGCGAACACGCCCAGCATGAGCAGCAGCCCCGCCCCGTTCACCCCGAAGGAGGCGACGCGGGCGGCCGTCCGCCGTTCGCGCCCCTCCTCCCGTACGAGGTCCAGGACGAACTCCTGCCACCCCCGGACCGTCGCCTCCGCGCGCTTGCCCACATCGGGAGCGGCGCGGCCGAGGCGGGCGGACTCCATGGGGCCGAGCCGCTCCAGCAGGCCGGAACCGCCGGGCGCGGCCGACCAGCCCTCCAGGGCGCGTTCGGCGGACCCGTCGGCGGCGCCCCTGATGAGCGCCCCCACCCCGCTCTCCAGGGCGTCCCTGAGCTGGCCCTCCGGCATCTGCCCGGTGAAGAAGCCGACGATCCTGTCGCGCAGCCACCCCACCCGGCTCTCCAGGGAGCGCATGAGGTCGCCGGTGCCGATGAAGTCCTGCCAGCGGGCCAGCACCTCGCCCCGCAGCAGCGACCCGTCACGCATGCCCGCGTCGAAGTCGGCCATGCCGCCCGCGTAGGCGCCCGCCACGACGGAACGCAGGGTGTCGAAGGCGGCCTGCTGGCGTTCGACGGCCAGGGCCAGCGCGGGCACCCGGGTGGCCAGGCTGTCGAGCGCCCCCGACAGCGTCTGGCGTACGACGCGGGACCGCTCCGCCGCGTCGGTGGCCAGCCCCGCGAGCCAGGAGGAGATGGGCCGCACGCTCTCCTCCGGCAACCTGGCCTTCTCCGAGGGCAGCGCCGCCTCGGGGACGGTGAACAGGAGCGTGCCGTCGAGGCCGTTCTCGGCGAGGAGGCGGGTCAGGTCGCGCGAGACGGGCTCGACCGCCTCCTGGGGCACCCGGTCCAGGACGAGGGCCAGGGCGGTGCTGCGTTCGCGGGCGGAGCGCAGGAAGCTCCACGGCACCTCGTCCGCGTAACGGGCGGCGGTAGTGACGAACAGCCACAGGTCGGCGGCGGCCAGCAGCTGGGCGGCGAGCTCCCGGTTCGCCACCACCACCGAGTCGATGTCGGGCGCGTCGAGCAGCGCGAGGCCGGCGCCCAGCGCGTCGGAGGTGACCACCCGCAGCGCCCCCGGACCGGTGCCGGTGGCGCGGGACAGGCCGGGCAGCACGTTCTGGCCCATGAACCAGGACTGGTCGGCCGGGCTGACCACGAGCGTGGGGACGAGCGTGGTGGGCCGCAGCACGCCCGGCTCGGTCACGTCGGCCCCGACCAGCGAGTTGACCAGCGTGGACTTGCCCGCCCCCGTGGACCCGCCGACGACGGCCAGCAGCGGCGCGTCGAGCGCGCGCAGCCGGGGCAGCAGGTAGTCGTCGAGCTGCCCGGCCAGCTCGCGCAGCGCACGCCGGTCTCGCGCCGCCTCGCCGACCGCCAGCGGGAACAGCTCGCGATCCAGCGGCCGGCGCAGCGCCTCCAACGCGGCCAGCAGGTCCATACGGCCCACGCTAGTCTCCGGCGCGGCCAGCGGCTCCATACGACTCACGCTACGGTGAGCCACGTCCGGCGGTCCACCACAGATCGCGAACCGTCACGCCTGCCCCGGCGGTCCACCGCAGCGCCTAGCCGGGCGGCGGCTCCCGTAGCACGTAGCCGACGCTGCGCAGGGTGTGGATGAGCCGCGGCTCGACGTCGTCCACCTTGCGCCTGAGGTAGGACACGTACGACTCGACCACGCCCGCGTCGCCGCCGAAGTCGTAGTTCCAGACGTGGTCGAGGATCTGGGCCTTCGACAGCACCCGCCCCGCGTTGACCATGAAGTAGTGCAGCAGCTTGAACTCCGTCGGCGACAGCCGCACCTGCCGGCCGCCCCGCCACACCTCGCGGGCGTCCTCGTCCAGCTCCAGGTCGGCCACCTTGAGCCGGCTCGCCGGCGCGCCCTCCCCGCGCGTGCGCCGCAGCACCGCCCGGATCCTGGCCTGCACCTCTTCCAGGCTGAACGGCTTGGTCACGTAGTCGTCGCCCACCCGCAGGCCCGCGATCTTGTCCTCGGTGTCGCCCCGCGCGGTCAGGAACAGCACGGGGGCGTCGATCCGCTTGGCCACCTCGAACCCGTCGAGGTCCGGCAGCATCACGTCGAGCACCACGAGGTCGGGCGAGGCCCGGTCGGCCACCTCCACGGCTTCCTGCCCGTCGGCGGCGGTCAGCACCTCGAACCCGGAGAAGCGCAGGCTGGCGGACAGGAGGTCCCTGATGCTGGGCTCGTCGTCCACCACCATGATCAGCGCCTCGGGTTTCATCACCTACTTAGAGTGACCCAGCCACCTGAGGGTTAGCTGAAGGCTCACTCCAAGGCGAGTGGGAGTTCCACCCGGAAGGTGGAGCCGGCCTCCGGCGAGCTGTCCAGCGTGACCGTGCCGCCGTGGGCCTGGACGAGCGCCCGTACGATGGCCAGGCCGAGCCCGCTGCCCCGGTCCTCGCCGGAACGGCGGCGCGATCTGGCGGAGTCGGCGCGATAGAAGCGTTCGAAGACGTGCTCGACCTGCTCGGGCGTGAGTCCGGGGCCGTTGTCGACGACCTCCAGGAACAGCTTCTCCGGGCCCGCCCCGATGCGCACGATGATCGGCGAGCCGGGCTCGGTGTGGATGATCGCGTTGGTGACGAGGTTGCTGATGACCTGGCGCAGGCGTACCTCGTCGCCCGAGACGATCAGGGCCGCGCCGCCGACCACGTCCAGCTTGATGATCCGGTCGGGCGCGAGGATCCTGGCGTCCTGCACGGCGTCCGCGGCCAGCGCCAGCATGTCCACCGGGCGCATCTTCAGCGGCCGCTGCTGGTCCACCCTGGCCAGTAAAAGCAGGTCGTCCACCAGCAGGCTCATCCGGCCCGCGGCCTTCTCCACGCGCTGCATCAGCTCGGCGGGGTCGGCGCCGGGGTTCTGCCTGGCGTACTCGGCGAAGCCGCGGATGGAGGTCAGCGGGGTGCGCAGCTCGTGGGAGGCGTCGCCGACGAACTGGCGCATGCGGTCCTCGGAGCGGCGGGCCGCCGCCTCCGACGCCGACCGCGCCGCGAAGGCGGCCTCGATCTGGGCGAGCATCCCGTTCAGCGAGTTGGCCAGGCTCCCGACCTCGGTACGCGGGTCGGCGTCCGGCACCCGGCGGCCCAGCTCGCCGCCGGCGATGGCCTCGGCCGTGCGCTCGATCTGGCCGAGGGGGCGCATGCTGCGCCGCACGATCGTGATGCCCGCGACGGTCAGGAGGAGCAGTATGCCGCCGCCGCCCAGCAGCTCGATGAGCACGAGCCGCCTGGTGATCGCGTCGACCTCTTCCAGGTCCACCGCGACCACGAGCGTCTGCCGCTGGACCACGCGCTCCAGCACCCGCCACTCGCCGTCGCCCTTGATGGCCGGCGTCGTGTACGCCTCGGTGCCCGGCGAGGGGGACAGCACCGGCTTGGGCTTCAGGTCCACGTCGCGGTCGGTGAGCATCGGTACGAAGTTGCCGCCCGGCTCCTTGACCAGGACGATCGCGTCGGACTCGATGATGATCGGCCGCTCGGAGGTCTCCCTGTCCTTGCGCCAGTCGCTCACGACCTTCTTGTGCATGCGGGCGTTGAGCAGGCTGAGCTGGCTGTCCACCCGGTCGATGAGGTAGCCGTGCAGCACCGAGACGCTCACCAGGCCGATGAAGGTCATGCCGAACCCCAGCAGGGCCAGCATCGACGCGATGAGCTTGATCCGCAGCGGCAGACCGCGCATCAGGGACTCGGTGGCAGGCGTAGGACGTATCCGACACCGCGCAGGGTGTGGATGAGCCGGGGGCTGCGGTTGTCGATCTTCCGGCGGAGCACGGACACGTACGACTCGACGATGCCCACCTCGCCCCTGAAGTCGTAGTCCCACACGTGGTCGAGGATCTGGGGCTTGGACAGGACGCGGCCGGCGTTCGTCATGAAATAGCGCAGCAGCTTGAACTCCGTCGGCGACAGCGCCACCGCGTTGCCTCCGCGCCACACCTCGTGGCTCTCCTCGTCCAGCTCGATGTCGGCGAACGTGAGCCGGGGCGGGGCGGCCGGGAGGTCGCCGTTCGTACGGCGCAGGACCGCGTGGATCCTGGCGACCACCTCCTCCAGGCTGAACGGCTTGGTCACGTAGTCGTCGCCGCCGATCGTGAGCCCGCGGATCTTGTCCTCGGTCTCGTCACGGGCGGTCAGGAACACCACGGGCGTGTGCAGCCCGCCGCCGCGCAGCCGCCGGACGATCTCGAATCCGTCCAGATCGGGCAGCATGACGTCGAGCACGACGAGGTCGGGCCGGTGCCGTTGCACGGCGGCGACGGCGTCGTGGCCGCTCTTCGCGGTGGTCACGTCGAAGCCCGCGAACCTCAGGCTCGCGGCCAGGAGCTCAAGGATGTTGGGATCGTCCTCGACGATCAGCAGGCGTGATTCCATCACATCCAAGGATGCCCTCATCGGACGAGTGCTGGGACAATTCCGGCAATGTGCCGGGCAATTGCCAGGCTGGAGGTGGCGGCGGGCGAGGGCGCGTTGCGCACCAGGACGATGTTGCCGTGCACGTCCACCACGAAGTCGTCGACCAGGCGGCCGTCCCTGGCGACGGCTTGGGCGCGTACGCCGCCGGGGGCCCGTACGAGGTCGGCGGCGGTGAGCTCGGGGACGTAGCGGCGGGCGCCCCTGACGAACGCGCCCTTGACGAGGGAGCCGTAGACCTCCTTGATCCCCGTACGCCAGTGGCTCCTGGCCATGCGCAGCGTCCCCGGCCATCCAAGGATTTGACCGAAATTTCGGATATTTCGCCAGGTGTAGCCTTCGTAGGCCAGGGCGAGCACCGCGTTCGGCCCCACCAGCACCCCGCCGTCGATCTGGCGCGTCAGATGCACCCCCAGGAACGGGTAGCGCGGATCCGGCACCGGATAGATCAGCCCGCGGACGAGGTCCTTGGCCGCGCCCCGGAGGGCGTAGAACTCCCCTCGGAACGGGACGATCCGCACATCCCCCGGCTGCCCCGCCATCCCGGCCACCGTGTCGGTGCCCAGGCCGCCGCAGACCACCAGCCGGTCGAAGGTGAACCTCCGCCTGGCCGCGAGCACCTCCACGCCCCCGGACCGCTCCCTGATCGCCCTGACCGGATGCGACAGCCGTACGGACCCGCCCATCTCCGCCACGTCGAGCGCGAGCCGGCGCGCGACGGCGGGGAAGTCGCAGATCGCGGTGTACGGCGAGTGGATCGCGCCGACGCCGACCGCGTGCGGCTCGATCTCGCGCAGCGCCAGCCCGTCGAGCTCGGCGATGCCGGGCACGCCGTTGGCGCGCGCCCGCTCGGCCAGCGCGCTCAGCAGCGGCCGCTCGGCACGGGTGCTCGCGACGACCAGCTTGCCCACCTCGTCGTACGGCAGCGCGTTGGCGGTGCAGTACTCCTTGAGCAGTGCCACGCCCTCGCGGCAGAGCCGGGCCTTGAGCGAGCCCGGCGGGTAGTAGATGCCCGCGTGGACGACGCCGCTGTTGTGGCCGGTCTGGTGGGCGCCGACGTGCGACTCCTTCTCCAGCACGGTCACCTCGGCGCCCCTGACCCTGGCCAGCTCGCGCGCCACGGCCAGGCCGACTATGCCCGCCCCCACGACTCCGATCTTCTCCGTCACACGACGATTTTCCGGCTAACCGGCCGTCCCCGCTATATCCGGGCGATCCAGCGCTTGAGCCGACGGACACAGCGGCCCTTTCCATGACATCCAGTCGAACATGAGTACGATGGCGGCATGTACCTTCCGCCGGAGTGGCCGCCCGAGGTGCGGCCGCCCAGCGTCCCTGACTGGGAGCTGTCCGCCACGACCTGGCTCCTGGACGCGCTCCCGCCGGACTACCGGCAGCACGAGGTTCTCCGGCGCCATCCGATCGCGCTGGTCAGCATGGCGAGCTATCACGTCAACGCCGCCGTCGAGGCGGCCAGGACCGGCTACCGGAAGGCCGCCGTCGACCTGAAGGGGCACCTCCCGCCGCACGCCGTCGAGGCCGTACTCGACGTCTACCGGCACGAGGGCCCGCGCCTGGTCCGGCTGGCCCGCTCGATCGAGGTGGTCGGGCAGGCCCTGCGCGGAGAGCTCTTCACCGCGACCCTGCGCGGCCAGGGGCGGCGGAGGGGTCCCGCGCCGTCCTGAAGAGCCGGTTCAGGGCCGGGGGATGGCGACGGCGTCGTACGGCGTGTCCGGGGCCGGCGTCGTGTCGAAGCGGGCGTTCGGGAGGTACAACCGCGACCCGAAGGCGGCCACGGTCGCCGGCACGTCGAACCTGGGATCGCTCACCCGCCGCACGACGCGCCCCTCGGTCCCCGTCGCGTTCAGCCGCAGGACGGCCACGGCGTTGAGCCGGTTCTGCACCGCGTACAGCGTCCGGCCGCGCAGCAGCAGGCCGTCGCCCTCCCGCAGCGACTCGCCGTGCAGGTCCACCCGGCGGGTGGCGCCGGACGGGTCGACGCGGAACAGCCCGCCGGTGTTCGACTGCACGACGATCAGGCCCCGGCCGTCCGGGGTGGGCGTGATGCCGTTGGCGTTGAAGCCGTCGCCGTACTTCAGCTCCCCGGTGAGCGGGATCCGCACCGCGGTGGCGGGCAGCCGGTCGCCGCGCAGCGCCAGCTTGTAGAGCACCGGGTTGGTGGAGTCGGTGAACCACGCGGCGCCCTGGGTGAGGATGACGTCGTTGACGAACGCCGGGCCGGTGACCAGCCGGTAGGAGGCCAGCACCCGGCCGGTGCGGGAGTCGACCACCCGCGCGTCACCGCCCGTGCCGCCTGCCACGAACAGCCGCCCCCGCGAGTCGAGCTTCATGCCGAGTGACGGCGTGCCGGGTCCGCGGCTGATGATCGCGCCGCGGCCGGTGCGCAGGTCGGCGCGGTAAATGGAGCCGTCGGCCATGGAGCTGATGAAGGCGAAGGGTCCGGCGCCGGTGGCGATGCCCTCGGGCTGGAAGCCGTCGGGCAGCGAGATCGAGGTCGGAAGCCTCCCTGCCCGCCGGTCCGAGTCCGCTCCGGCGGGGCCGCCCGTGGTGACAGCCAGCGCGAGCGCGGCGAGGATCGCGCCGAGGGCCCTGAACGATCGCGTCACTTGCCACCTCCGGCCGAAGTGAACGCCGAGGTGAACGCCGAGGCGTGGTCGCGGGCGAAGTCGGCGATGTCGCGCGGAGGGCGGCCGAGAAGGCCGGCGACCGTGTCGGTGGTGAAGTCGCCCCAGCCGGAGGCGTACGCCTGCGCGTACTCCTCCAGCATGTCGACGATCCATACCGGGACGCCGTAGCCGAGCAGCGTCTTGCGCTTGGCGTCGTCGCCGACCGGCAGGTACGTGACGGACCTGCCGAGAGCGAGCCCCAATTGCTCGGCAACCTCGTCGAACGTCAGCGAGCGCGGGCCGGTGAGCGTGTACGTCTCGCCGTGGTGGCGATCCGGGTCGTCGAGGAGCACGCGGGCGGCGCACTCGGCGATGTCGCGTACGTCGATCATGCCGATCCGCGCCGAGGCCAGGTTCAGCGAGAACGTGCCGGTGGCGGCGATGTCACCCGCCTCGTTCAGCAGGTTCTGCATGAACCAGTGCGGGCGCAGGATCGTCCAGCGCATGCCCCACCGTTCGAGCTCCTGGTCGGACAGCGCGTGCAGCCTGCCGCTGCGGTTCGGCGCGTCGTGCGCCGCGCCGACGACGGACAGGCGGACGACGCGCTCCACGCCGGCCCGGCGGGCGGCCCACACGGCGTTCATGCTGTTCTCCGGGGCGCGCGGGCCGTTCGGGGTCAGCAGCCACACGTCCCGCACGCCCTCGAAGGCGGGCGGCAGCGACCGGGCGTCGTCGAGATCACCGGCGAAGACCTCGACTCCCCGCTCGGACAGCCCGCCCGCGCGGGACTCGTCGCGGACGAGGGCGCGAAGGCCGACATCGGCTCCTTCCAGCGCCTCGATCAGCGCGGTGGACACGGTCCCGGTGGCCCCGGTGATCAGTACGGTGCGTGACACGCTCATTCTCCTTTGGCAGTGGCAGGGGTACGGGGCGCGGTCTTCGGGGGCTCGCCCGCCGGCCGCTTGACGGTGATGCGTTCCAGGGCCCAGAGCACGACGGTCCCGGCCGAAAGGGCGGCGCCCAGGACGAACACGCCGCTCCAGCCCCCGTGCACCCAGACCACGGACGCCAGCGCGGACCCCACCGCGCCCCCGGCGAAGAAGACGGTGAGGAAGGCCGAGTTGATCCGGTTGCGGGCCTCGGGCCGCAGCGCGAAGAGGACGTTCTGGCTGCTGTTGAGCACCGCCTGATGCGCCAGGTCCAGCACGACCACGCCGGCGAGCAGCCAGATCAGGGACCGCGCCCCCGCCGCGAGCGCCAGCCAGGACGCCACCAGCAGCACCGTCCCGGCGCCGGTCACGACCTGTACGCGTCCGCGGTCGGCCAGCCGCCCCGCGACTGTGGCCGTCAGCGCGCCCACGACCCCGACCAGTCCGAACAGGCCGATGGCCGGCTCCGTCCAGTCGTACGGCGAGCCCGACAGCAGGAAGGTCAGCGCCGTCCACAGCACGCTGAACGAGGCGAGGCTCAACGCGCCGATGCCCGCCCGCCACCGCAGCAGCGGCTCGTACCGGAACATCGCCACCGTCGAGCGCAGCAGGCCGAGGTAGGTCAGGCGGCCGCCGTCCCCGCCGAGCCGGGGCAGGAACGTACGCAGCAGCACGGCCATCAGCGCCATCAGGGCCGCGTTCACCCAGTAGACCGTCCGCCACCCGCCCAGCTCCGACAGGGCGCCGGACGCGGTGCGCGCCAGCAACAGCCCGAGCATCAGCCCGGTCATCACGGTGCCGACCACCCGGCCACGCTCGGCGGGGTTCGCCAGCGTCGCCGCGAACGGCACCACGACCTGAGCGCCCACCGAGGTCAGCGCGGTCAGGGCGGTACCGGCCAGGAGCACCGTGCCGTTGGGGGCCATGGCCGACACCAGCAGGAACACCGCGGTCGCCGCGTAGAGCGCCACCGCCAGCCGCCGCCGCTCCACCAGATCGCCGAGCGGCACCAGCAGGATCAGCCCCAGCGCGTACCCGCCCTGCGCGGCCGTCACCACCAGTGCCGCCTGCGACGGCCCGACGTCCAGCTCCCGGCCGATCAGGTCAAGCAGCGGCTGCGCGAAGTAGTTTCCGGCGACCGCCAACCCGGTCGCCACTGACATGAGCAGGAGCAGACCGCGCGACAGGCGGCCGTCCGTTCGAGGTCTCATCGCCGTCATGCGGACAGCCTGGGCGATGGGGCATCAATGAGTCCAACGCATGTTTTTCATCGGAACGATCGCGTTTCACGATCGATCATTCCGGGGGGTTCAGCGGGTGCGGCGGGCGATGAAGGTGATGGTGCCCAGGGCGGTCGCGGCGGCGGCGATCCAGATGAGGATGTCCTTGGCCGTTAAGCCGGTCGCGCCCGCCTCGACGGCCGCCTGGGAGGCCGCGCCCGGGTCCTTCGCGGGGGCCTGCCGCGCGGCCGCGGTCGGGCTGGGAGTGGGGGTGGTGGCGGGGCGGGCGGTGGCGGGGATCGTGACGCGGTAGACCGGGCTCCGGGGCCCCTCCGTGCCGGTGAGGAGGTACTTGCCGTCCGCCGTGTACGCGATCGACTCCGCCTGCTTCAGCGCCGGCATCGACACCCTGCTGATCATCTCGCCCGACGGGCGGTAGAGGGTGGCCGAGAAGTAGGTGCGGATGACGTACGAGGAGCCGTCGGGGGCGTAGGCGGCGTCCGTGGCCATGAGGGGCGCGGTGGTCACCTTGCGCAGGACGTTCGGCTTGTCGGTACGGAGCTTCTTCGGCGCGGCGTAGACGGACCCCGAGAACTCCTTGGACACCACGTAGAGGCGCCCCGTCTTGGGGTTGATCATGATGCCTTCCGCGTTGCGGCCGCCGTCGGCGTAGCGGAAGCGGTAGCGGGTCGCGGGCAGGGTGGCGTCCTTGATGGTCTGGGGCTCCACCACGCGGTAGATGGAGACGTCCGGCCAGGCCCCGTTGAGGTTGTCGCCGATGTCCGCGAACCACAGCGTGGCCTGCCCCGTGGCCGGGTCCTTGGTCGCGGCCATGGCCTCCCAGTCTCTCGCCTGGGCGCCCCGCACCTGGAACGTGGCCCGCGTCCGCCCCTTGCCGTCCACGGCGTAGAAGGTGGGGCTGGCGGAGCTGTCGTTGTGCGTGTAGTAGATGTCCGCGTGCGTCGGCGAGACGGCCAGGCCGCTGGACTCCGTGATCTTCGGGTCCTTGAAGGTGAAAAGCTTCTCCATCCCCTCGTCCGCCACCGCCGCACGGGCGGGAACGGTGAACAGCACACAGGTGGCCATCGCCACAGCCCCCGCGGCGGCCAGCGCCCGCATCACTCCATCCCCCACTCCGACATCATGCCCCACGAGTCGCCGCGCAAGACCGACCTCCAACGCCGCCGCTCGTGTCCGCGTTGATAGCGGGTGGAAGGAGAGGCATGGACCCATATGAGGGCTTCAGGGAGTTTGTCCGTGGGCGCCAGCACGCGCTGATGCGTACCGCGTACCTGCTCACCGGCAACGCCCCGCAGGCCGAGGATCTGCTGCAGACCGTTCTGATGCGGACCGCCAGGCACTGGCGGAAGCTGATGAAGGACGGCAATCCGGAGGCGTACGTCCGCAGGGCGCTCGTCAACGAGCACATCTCCTGGCGGCGGCGCAGGCGCGCCAAGGAGACGCTCACCGCGTACCCGCCGGAGATCGAGCACGGGGCCGGCCCCGAGGAGGAGAGCCTGCACCGCATGGCGCTGCAGCGGGCCCTCCTGCGCCTGACGCCCCGGCAGCGGGCCGTGCTGGTGCTGCGGTACTACGAGGACCGCAGCGTCGACGAGACCGCCGACCTGCTCGGCTGCTCGCCCGGCACGGTCAAGAGCCAGACCAGCCACGCGCTCGGCCGCTTACGCGTCCTCGCCCCCGAGCTGGCCGAACTGCTCCACGACGTCGATCCCGAGGAGGTCTACCGATGACCCGGTTCCGTGACGAGCTCCACCTGATCGCCGCCCAGGCGCCCGAGGTCGACCTGACCGAGCGGGTGGTGCGGGGGGCGCGCAGGCGGAAGGCGGCGACGCTCGGCTCGGCGCTGGCGTCGCTGGTCGCGGCGGCGCTCACGGCCACCGTCCTGATCACCACGCCGGGCGGCGCCACGTTCAGCGGCGAGATCGCGGATGCGCTGCCCGCCTCCGGCGTGGACCCGGCCGCGTACGCGTACTACGACTTCTGCGGCAAGGAGTGGACCCCGAAGAACACCCGGGACTTCGGCACGGAATGCGCCCAGTGGCGGCTGGTGACCCGGACCGGCGGGAGCTTCCGGATGCCCGAGGCGCTCAGCGTGTACACCGAGCAGGTCCCCGAGAACTACATGAACACCGGCGGCCCTCTGACGATCTCCTCGGACGGGAAGCGGGTGGCGTACTACAGCGAGAAGGACCAGAAGTTCGCGGTCCGGGATCTGGCCGACGGCCGCATCTGGCTCACCCCGCAGACCGTCACGCGGGAGACGATGGTGAAGAACGGGGTGGTGCTGGTGCTCTCGCCCGACGGGCGCTTTCTCGGCCCGCTGGCCCGGAAGAGCTCGGTGGTGGACATGGAGACGGGCCAGGTGACCGAGATCCCCGAGGGGTGGCGCGTGCGCCGGATCGGCAACGGCGGGAGTCCGATCGTGGTCACTGACGGCAAGGACCGGCTGGGGCTGTTCGAGGACGGGAAGGTGACGCCGTTGAACCAGATTTCGGCGCAGGTAAGCGAGCTGTCCGCGGACGGGCGCACGCTGACCTACCTCGATGGCCAGGAGGTCAAGGACCACGTCGTGACCCACGACTTCGACGCGATCGTCACCCTCGACGTCACCACCGGCAAGGTCCTGTCCAGGGCGGAGTTCACCGACGTACCGAAGGGCTTCCGTTTCCCGCGGATCGGCGGCTGGCACAGCCCTACGGAAGTGGTGCTCAGCGACGTGCTGCGCGACACGTCCTGGGGGGGCAAGAAGAACGGCATGCCCACGCTGGGCGACGCCACGTACGCGATCGACGTCAACACCGGCCGGATCCGCAAGCTCGACGAGTACACGTACAAGGCCTGGGCGGGCGACCTCGTCCTGCCGGGGTTCTAGCCGACGAGGACCCGGCCCACCTTGGCGCTGTGGCGGTGGAAACCGGTGCCCTGGAGCACCACCAGGAGCCCGTTGGCCACCGCCATGGCCGCCCACAGGCACGCGGAGGTCCGGCAGCGCTCCATTCAGGATCATGGACCTGGTGTATGGCCTGGAGCGCACTCCAGGTCTTTAGGGTTGAAGTCATGGATTACGTCAACCTCGGACGCAGTGGCCTCCAGGTGAGTCCGCTCTGCCTCGGCACCATGAACTTCGGCCCCCTGACCACGGAGGAAGACTCCTTCGCGATCATGGACCGGGCCCTGGAGCTGGGGATCAACTTCTTCGACACGGCCAACGTGTACGGCTGGAAGCTGGGCGAGGGCATCACCGAGCAGATCATCGGCCGGTGGTTCGCCCAGGGCGGCGGGCGCCGGGAGAAGACCGTCATCGCGACCAAGCTCAACGGCAAGATGAGCGACTGGCCCAACGACCAGAAGCTGTCCGCCCTCAACATCCGCAGGGCCTGCGACGCCTCGCTGAAGCGGCTGCAGACCGACTACATCGACATCTACCAGGCGCACCACGTCGACCGGGACACCCCGTACGAGGAGTTCTGGGAGGCGATGGACGTCCTGCGCCAGCAGGGCAAGATCGTCTACGTGGGGTCGTCCAACTTCGCCGGCTGGCACATCGCCAAGGCCCAGGAGGCGGCCGCCCGGCGTAACGTCAACGGCCTCATCAGCGAGCAGTCCCACTACAACCTCCTCACCCGCACGGTCGAGCTCGAGGTGCTGCCCGCGTGCGAGGACTACGGGCTCGGCGTGATCCCGTGGAGCCCGCTGGCCGGCGGCCTGCTCGGCGGCGTGCTGCGCAAGATCGACAAGGGCCGCTCGGCCTCCGAGCACATGGTCAAGCAGCTCGAGAAGCACCGCGACAAGATCGAGCAGTACGAGAAGCTCTGCGACGAGCTGGGCGAGGACCCGGCGTACGTGGCCCTGGCCTGGCTGCTCAAGCAGCGGGCGGTGGTCGCGCCGATCATCGGCCCGCGCACCCTGGAGCAGCTCGAGGGCAGCCTGCGCACCCTGGAGATCGACCTCGACGAGGCCACGCTGGCCCGTCTCGACGAGATCTTCCCCGGCCACCGCACGGCCCCGGAGGACTACGCCTGGTAGCTCAGGTCACCAGGGCGCCGACGACGACGATGAGCAGCAGCAGGCCGAGCACAATGGGCAACAGCCACATGCGAGGACGATCCACGGTCTGGAGCCTAGCCCTGCCCTGAGGGTGCGAGCGCCCATTCGGCGAGTGACTCGTACCTCACCTGGGGTCCTGTATGGCTGCGGACGAGACGGACCTGCTCCGCCCGCCACGGCGAGCCGCTGAACCCGGACAGCGACTCGACCAGCGGGCGCAGGTCCGTCTCCGTCTTGGCGCGGGCCAGCGTGAGGTGCGGGTGGAACCGTTTCTCATCGGTCTGTACGGCCCCCGCCCGCCGGGCGCCCGCCTTGACCGAGTCAGCCAGCCTCGTCATGGAGTCGCCCGTGACGCCCACCCAGAAGACCCTGGCCCGGCGGGCGGAGGAGAAGGCGCCGAAGCCGTCGAAGGCCAGGTCGAGCACGCTGTAGCGGCGTACGGCGCGGGCAAGGCGCTCCTCCAGCTCGGGCAGCACCCGCTCGGGCACCTCGCCGAAGAAGCCCAGCGTGATGTGCCAGGTGGCACGGTCGGGCCAGCGCAGCCCCGGCACCTGCCCGACGTGCGGCGCGATGGCGCGCGAGATCTCGTCCAGGATCTCGTCGGGCGGCACCAGCGCCGCGAACAGCCTCATACCACCTGATTGTCTCTTGCCCAGCCGCCGCCCGAGCCCCAGGGTGGGCGCTCAGGCGGTCGCGAGCGCCGGCTTCGCGACGCGGGCGCTGATCAGGCGCGTCACCAGCACCGCCAGCCCGGTGCCGACCAGCACCAGCACGCCGGACAGGATCACGCCCGCCCGTGGCCCGCCCAGCTCCGACAGCCAGCCGATCAGCGGCGCGCCCACGGGAGCCCCGCCGGTGAACACCAGCATGTAGATCCCCATGACCCGGCCCCGCATGTCCGGGGACGTGGCGATCTGGACGCTGGCGTTGGCGGCCGTGTTGATGGTGATCAGCGCGATCCCGGTCGGGATCAGCAGCAGCAGGTAGACGGGGTAGAACGGGGCCAGCCCGGTGGCGATCTGGAACAGCCCGAACCCGAGCGCCCCGGCCATCAGCACCTTGCGTGACAGGCGCGCCCGTCGCGCCGCGAGCAGCGCGCCCCCGAGCGCTCCCACCGCGAACATGCTGGAGGCCAGGCCGAACGACGACGCCCCGGCCTTGAAGACCTCGCGGGCCATGAGCGCGATCGACATCGAGAACGACTGCGAGAACATCGACACGAACCCGATCAGCAGCACCGGCATGAGCAGTTCTTCGCGCTCGATCACGTACCGGAGCCCCTCGCGGAGCTGGCCCTTGGCCCTGGGCACGGGAGCGGCGGGGTTCAGCTCGGACTTGCGCATGAAGATCAGGCTGGAGATCACCGCGCCGAAGGTCGCCGCGTTGATCAGGAAGATGGGCCCCGTGCCGCCCAGCACGTAGATCAGCACACCGGCGAGCGCCGGGCCGACCACGCGGGCGAGGTTGAAGATGGAGCTGTTCAGCGCGATGGCGTTGGACAGGTCACGCCGGCCGACCATCTCGACCACGAACGCCTGCCGCGTGGGCACCTCGACGCAGGAGATCAGGCCGAGCAGGAACGCCATCACGTACACGTGCCAGACCTGGGCCGAGCCCGTCATGGTGAGCACGCCGATGGTCAGTGCCAGGGTGGCCATGAGCGACTGGGCGGCGATGAGGATGGGCCGCTTGGGGTAGCGGTCGGCGAGCACGCCGCCGAACATCCCGAAGATCAGCATCGGCAGGAACTGCAGCGCGGTCGCCGTTCCGAGCGCCGCCGCGCTGCCGTGGGTCAGGTCGAGCACCAGCCAGTCCTGGGCGGTGCGCTGCAGCCAGGTGCCGACGTTGGAGACGATGCCACCTGCCGCGAACATGCGGTAGTTAGGAATCCTGAGCGACCGGAACATCCCGGTCTTGGGTTCTTCAGGCTCTATATCCTGCTGAGCTTCTCCAGAATCGGCGCCGCCTGGCGGAGCACTGACCGCTCCTCCGGCGAGAGCTCCTTCAGCCGCTGGGTCAGCCACGCCTCCTTGCGGCGTCGCTCCTCCTTCAGCAGCTTCTCGGCGGCCTCGGTTACCGTCACGGTCACCTGGCGCCGGTCGGTCGGGTGCGGGCTGCGCGAGAGCAGGCCGCGCTCCTCGAGGGCGGCGATCACGCGTGTCATCGAGGGTGGCTGAACCTTCTCGAGCTCGGCCAATTCGCCGGGGGTTATCCCGGAATGCCGTTCCACTGCGGCGAGCGTCGCGAACTGCGTGGGAGTCAGCGAGTGAGCTGCCGCCTGTCGTCTTAGGCGCCTGGTCAGCCTTGCCAGTGAGACGCGCAGGGCTGAAGCCAGGCCTGCGTCGCTGCGCAGGTCCGTCTTGGGCTGGGTGTTGGTTAGCATGTGTCATTACCTTTGCTAACTATACGGCATGTCGAGAAATTTCCGAAAGCAAATATCTGGTACCTCCTTGGTACCTCGCAGCCGCCCCGCACGCGCGGGGCGGCCCCGAGGGCGTGCTCAGACGCCGAAGAGCACCCGGATCGGGCCGATCGCGAAGTACAGGACGAACAGCGCCGTGACCCCCCACAGCAGCGGGTGGATCTCGCGCGCCTTGCCCCGCACGACCTTGATCAGCACGTAGCTGATGAAGCCGGCGCCGATGCCGTTGGAGATCGAGTACGTGAACGGCATGATCACGACGGTGAGGAACGCCGGGATCGCGACCTCGAAGTCGTCCCAGTCGATGTCGCGGATCGAGGTCATCATCAGGAAGCCGACCACGACCAGCGCCGGCGCGGCGGCCTCGTACGGGACGACCGTGACGAGCGGCGCGAAGAAGATCGCCACGAGGAACAGCAACCCGGTGACCACGCTGGCCAGACCGGTGCGGGCGCCCTCGCCGACACCGGCGGCCGACTCGATGTAGGTGGTGTTGGAGGAGACGGACCCGGCGCCGCCGGCCGCCGCGCCGATCGAGTCGACGAGCAGGATCTCCCTCGTACGCGGCAGCGTCCCGTCCTCCTGCACCAGGCCCGCCTGGCGGCCGACGCCCACGATGGTGCCCATGGTGTCGAAGAAGTCGGTGATGAGCAGGGTGAAGACGAACAGCACGGCCAGGAGCACGGAGATCCTGCTGAACGCGCCGAACGGGTCGAACTCCGTGAACAGCGTGAGCGGGTTGTGGATGCCGAAGATCTGCTCGGGGACCTTCGGGACGTTCAGCTGCCAGCCTCCGGGGTTCTTGTCCGAAGCCTGACCGGACTTGGTGATCAGCTCCACGACGATCGCCAGCACGGTGGTGCCGACGATGCCGATCAGGATGGCGCCCTTGACCTTGCGCGCCACCATCACGGCGGTGACCAGCAGGCCGACCACGAACACGAAGATCGGCCACGAGGTCAGGTTGCCCCCGATGCCCATCTCCAGCGGCGGCCCGGCCGGCACGCGCCGCACGAAGCCGGCGTCCACGAAGCCGATCAACGCGATGAACAGGCCGATGCCCACGCTGATGGCGGTCTTGAGCTGGGCCGGGATGGCGTGGAAGACCGCCGTCCGGAGCCCGGTCAGCACCAGGACGGCGATGATGACGCCTTCGAGGAAGACCAGGCCCATGGCCTCTTCCCAGGTCATCACCTTGGCGATGTTGATGGTGACGAAGGCGTTCAGGCCCAGGCCCGCCGCCATCGCGAAGGGCACCCGGCCGACGACGCCCATGAGGATGGTCAGCAGGCCCGCCACGAAAGCCGTACCTGCGGCGACGAGCGCCACGTTGGGCTCCGTGCCGTCGCCGATGACCTGGTTCTGCACGTCCGTGCCGTTGGCAATGATGATGGGGTTCAGCACCACGATGTAGGCCATGGTGAAGAACGTGGCCAGGCCGCCCCGCACCTCACGGGAGACGGTCGAGCCTCGTTGGGAGATTTGGAAGAAACGGTCGATAGCGTTACGAGTGTCGCTCACGACGCGAAGAGTGACAGGCGCGATGAGCTGGGAAAAGAGTCGGTAATGAGATCGAGACCCTATTGGAAGCTAGGCTGGACAACGTGAAGCAGTGGCACCCCGATCCGGAGCCGATCAAGACCAACGACACGGCCGCCGTCGCCATCGGCACCGCCGTGTGGGCGGTCGCGCTGGTCGCCCTGTTGATCTTCCGTCCCGCCCCAGAGAACACCTGGTGGATCTGGACCTGCGTGACCGGGATCGGCTTCGGGCTCTTCGGCATGTGGTTCGTACGCCGCCGGTCCCGAAACTGACATTCGTCATCTCCAGCGCGTCGCCGAAGTCATCCGGATGTGGTGTTTCCCTCCACTACCTCGGCATATCCCCGCTTCAGCATGCTTGTCAGCATGAAGAAGGCCATAGGGACAATCCTCCTGAGCGCAGTGGTGCTCGCCGGATGCGGCACGGCCGACCGGCCCGCCCAGCAGTCCGGCACGGCCGACCGGCCTGCCCAGCAGTCCGGTACGGTCGCGTGGAGCACCTGCACCGACCTCATGGGCCCGGACGGCAAGCCGGCGCCCCCCGCCCCCGGCGTCGAGTGCGGCAAGCTCCAGGTCCCGCTCGACCACGGAAAACCGGACGGCGAGAAGATCGACCTCGCGCTCATCCGCGTCAAGGCCACCGGTGACCGCCTCGGCTCGCTGGTCTTCAACTTCGGCGGCCCGGGCGCGTCCGGCGTGGACACGATGGCGCAGGCCGCCAGGGCGTTCGGGAGCCTGGGCACCCGCTACGACCTGGTCAGCTTCGACCCGCGCGGCGTCGACCGCAGCTCCGGCGTCAAGTGCGGCGGCCAGATCGCCAAGCTGCTCGCGGTGACGACCGAGGACGACGGCGACCGGCTGGCCGCGGAGTTCGCGGCCGCGTGCCGGCAGGACTCGGGCAAGGTCCTGCCGTACGTCGGCACCGTGAACGCCGCCAAGGACCTCGACCTGCTCAGGACCGCGCTCGGCGACAAGAAGCTCAACTATTTCGGCCTCTCGTACGGCACCCACCTCGGGGCCGTGTACGCCACCCGGTTCCCGCAGAACGTCGGCCGCTTCGTCCTGGACAGCGCCTTCGACCCCACGGTCACGTGGGAGCAGCGGGCGGTGACGCAGGCGGAGGGCTTCGACCACGCGTTCCAGGCGTTCGCCGAGGACTGCGTGGCGCAGAGCTGCGAGCTGGGCGCCGACCCCGCCGCCGTCGAGAAGGCGGTCGTGGGCCTGCTCGACGGGCTCAAGGACAAGCCGCTCAAGGTGGGAGACCGGGAGCTCACGTACGGGCTGGCCCAGCTCGGCATCATCACCCCGCTCTACGCCAAGGCGAGCTGGCAGGTGCTGGAGCAGGCCGCCGCGGCGGCGATCAAGGGGAACGGCACGGCGCTGCTCATGCTGGCTGACGCGTACACGGGGCGCAAGCCGGACGGGACGTACACGACGATGATGACGAGCCTGCAGGCGATCAGCTGCGCCGACACCTCCGAGCGGCCCACCGCCGCCGACGTCGCCAAGATCAACAACCGGGTGGAGAAGATCTTCCCGATCCTGTCGGCCGAGGGCTCGAGCACCCCCTGCGCCCACTGGCCGGTGCCGGGCGACGACGCGGCCAAGCGCATCGACGCGACCGGCTCCGGGCCCATCGTGGTCATCGGCGGCAAGGGCGACCCGGCCACGCCCTACCAGTGGGCCACGCGGCTCACCGACCAGCTCAAGACGGGCGTCCTGGTCACGTACGAGGGCGAGGGCCACGGGGCTTACCTGACGGGCAACGCGTGCGTCATGCGGACGGTGGACGCGTACGTGCTGGAGGGCAAGGTGCCCGCCAAGTCCACCAACTGCGCGGCCTGACGCTCCGGGGGAGGCACCACGGGGGCGCCTCCCCACCGGCGGTCAGGACAGGTCGGACTCGGCGAGCAGGAGGGGCACCGACTCGGGGTCACGCAGCAGCGCGGCCACCGCCAGCCGGTCGTTCCACTGTCCGGTCGCCCAGGCCAGGCCGCGGGCGAGCCCGTCGAGGCCGGTGCAGTGGACCATGCCCTCGAAGAAGCGCCACGTGCACTCCACCCCGTCCACCAGCAGCTTCTCGTGCTCCACGTAGCTGGTGGGCGCGGTGGGCAGCAGCGCCTGCACCTGCGGGGGCACCGGGCGCACCTCGCCCTGCGAGGTGACCTCCCCGGAGGTCAGCTCCCCTGCCAGCGGCAGATCGAGCAGCTCGGACAGCGACTCCGCCAGGTCGTACGGCGCCAGTACCAGCGGCCGGTCCGCCACGAGCTGCAGCAGGTCGGGCGCCTCCACCACGACCGCGTCGTCCGCGGCGGCCACCACGATGGAGCCGGCCAGGACCGCGCGGACCCGGGACGGCGGGGCCACCCGGGACGGGTCCACGCCCGCCAGCGCGATCCACAGGGCGCGTAGCTGCGCCCGGTCCACCTCGATGGCCGGGTCGGCCATCAGGTCGAGAAGCTCCTCCGGACCGCCATGGGAGGCGAGCAGGTCGGGCAGCGTCGTGCGCACCCCGAGCATCGACAGCGCCGCCTCGTCGAGCCCCGCGGGCGCGTCGGCGTAGAGGCCCTGCAGCAGCGGGTCGGCCCCGGGCAGCCGCAGCTCCAGCGGCTTGCGCCCGTCGAGCACCGGGTGGTTGGCCAGCCACCACGCCGTGTAGGACGGCACCTCCACGCCGGCCACCCGCAGCGGGTGGAGGGCGGCCCGCAGCGGCGGGCGGCTCAGCAGCGCGAGGGCGGCCGGCCAGTCGGCCACCAGCTCCAGGTCGCGCACCGCCAGGAACTCCGGCACCATCGGCGGCACGCCCAGCTCGGGCAGCAGATCGAGGACGTGGTCGAGCCAGTCGTCCTCGCCGTCGAGGTCGTGGTCGCAGTCGTCCTGGTCGAGCAGCACGTCCGCCTCGTGGACCGTCGCGAACCCGTCGAGCACCCCGGCCGCGGCCAGCACCCGCGCGCCGTACTCCTCCTCCAGCTCGGAGGCGGCCACCCCGAGGTGCGTGTCCGGCTCCAGGAGGCCCGCCAGCGCCCCGTCGGCCAGCATGAGCTCACCGGCGGGGTAGAGCTCGCCGTCGGTGCCGCGCAGGGCCAGCTCGGCCAGCCACGGCGCCTCGCCGGGCGCCAGCGCCGAGGCCTCCACCAGCGACAGCACGGCCCGCGCCACCGGCTCCGGGTCGGGGCTGTCGAGCGACTGCGCGACGGCGGCCTTGGTCAGCGGGTCTTCGAGGATCGTGCGCGGCGTGGCCTCGGCCGCGCCCAGCCTGAGCAGCGCGGGGTGGGCCGCCTCGGGGTGCACGATGCGCAGCCCCAGCGGGCTGAGGTCCAGCTCGGCCCCGCCGTCGGTGAGGATCAGCGTGCCGCGCGGCCCGCGCACCAGCCGGCCGTCGGTCAGCGGCACCGGCAGGGCGCCCAGCGACTCGGGATCGTCGGCGGGCAGCACCTCGTAGAGCGAGCGCCACCACGACGGCTCGCGCGCCTCCACGGCCTCGCCCGACAGCAGATCGATCACGTCGGCCAGCTCGACCCGGCGCACGCACAGCGCGGCCATGGCCGGATGCCTGGCGGGCCACCCGGCGGGCAGCAGCCCCGGCACGAAGTCGGCGACCGCCGCGAGCAGCTCGGCGGAGCCGGCGGCCACCACGGCCGCCTCCTGGCCCGCGACCACCCACCCGTCGCCCTCGGGCTCGCGGGCGGGGTGCTCGACCTGCCACTGGGCGTCGGGCTCGTAGACCTCCGCGTCGGCGAAGGACGGGGTCTGCACGGCGGGCGCGGGCGCCGACAGCGCCGGCAGCAGCGGCGTCGAGGGCAGCCTGGCCAGCACGGCCCGGCGGATCCTGGCGTCCAGCTCGCCCTTGCCCATCAGCGACGGCACCAGGTCGAGCAGCTTGGGCGTGCGCGGCAGCTCCTGGAGCAGGCGCACGTAGGCGTCGGCCACCCGTTCGACCAGGAAGTCGGCCAGCGGCCCCTTGGCGAAGTGGCGCCGGTCGGTGGCCATCGGGAACGAGGCGATCAGCAGCGCGGGCAGGTCGAGCGGCTCGTCGCTGGGCGTCGGCGCGTGCACCACCGCCGGCACCGCGGCGGGCAGCGGCCCGGGCTCGCCGGTGCCGGTGAGCGGCACCGCCCAGCGCAGCGACCAGTAGGGACGCGCGCGCTCCTCGGTGGGCCGGTCGGCGAAGAGCCGGCTCACCTCCTCGGCCGTGAACTCCCCCGACTCCGAGACCACGTGCCAGCCGTCGGCGGCCACGGTGCGGACCGACCCGTCGAGGTCGATCTCGATGGCCTCCAGCGCCGGCATGCCGAGCAGCAGCGCGGGGCTGGTCTCGGCGAGCATGACCCGGACCGCGTCGACGCAGACCGGGTCGCGCAGCGGCAGGCGTACGACGGTGTCGAAACCCTCGGGCACGTCGAGCGGCGGCGCGTCGAACGGCAGCCGCAGCAGCGGCACGTGCCCCGAACGGTCGGCCAGCTCGCCCGCCAGCGCGGGGATCTCCGCCACCGCGGCCGCGGTCTGCGAACGCGACCAGCGGACCGCGCCGCTGCCGCGCGAGCAGATGGCGGGCTCGTCGCAGACCGAGACCACCGCGGCGAACCCGACGCCGAACCGCCCCGCCGCGCCGATCTCGTCGCGTTTGCCGGAGACGCGCAGCGTCGACAGGCCCTCCACGCCGGTCGCGTCGAGCGGGGCGCCGGTGTTGGCGGCCGTCAGCACGTCGCCCCTGAGCGTCAGCCGCAGCACCCCCGGCACACCCGCGCGCAAGGCCGCGTCGGCGGCGTTCTGGGCGAGCTCGACGATCAGCCGGTCCCGGTAGCCGCCGAGCGCGAAGTCCTCTTCGGCGTTGGCGTCTTCGCGGAACCTCGCGGGCGAGGCCGTCCACGCGGAGAGGACGGCGGCTCGCATCCGGTCAGTGCCATAGGTGTCGGTCATCGATCACGATCCTGGTAGAGGGGTAACGGCCACGCGTAGGTTAGCGGCCTGCTCTGTCAGGAATGGCCGAGTTCTTCGGAGGCTGACTCGTCGACCGAGCCCGCCTCCTCCTCCATCAGGTCATACCCCAGGTCGTCGAGGATCGGCGTGGCCTGCTCGACGGACGGCGGCAGGACGGCGGCCTCGGAGTGGGCTCCGCAGCCGTGGTCGGCGGCGACGACCTTGCCGTCGTCGGGGGCGTACTCATTGGCGCAGACCCCGAACGTCAGCCGCAAGCCACCCGCGAGCGGCCAGTAGAAGCCGCAGGTGGAACACTGCGCGGGAGCGGCGTGTGCGATCGGCGTGTGCGGCCCGTGCTCGCCCGAGTGCCAGCGCCTGGCCGCCCGGTCCTTGCCGATGGCCGAGAGCACACGGGCCCGGCCCAGGCCGTACTCGAAAACCGCCTGATGGTCGCTGTCGTCGTCGATCTCGGTGAAGCCCGGCACGAGCCTGTCGTCGTCTTCCGGTGTCGGCAGCAGGTCGCCCACGCCGAGGTCGCCGGGGCGCAGTCGCTCGCTCCACGGCAGCCACTCGGGCGCCAGCAGCGCCCCCGCGCCGGGCAGCAGGACGGCCTCGCTGACCGTGACCTTCTTGGCGCGCGAGGCGCGCGTGACGGTGACGGCCCAGCGCCAGCCGCGGTAAGCCCGGTCGAGGCAGGCGAAGTAGTGGGTGACGATCCGGTCGCCCTCGCCCTCGAACCCGAGGTGCTCGCCGGGCTCGCCCGGTCGCGCGAGCTCCTCGGCCGCGCTGCGCGCCAGATCGACCGCGGCGACACAGGCCTGGTCGGGGGCGGAGACGCGGGCCCTGGTGCGGCTCATCGGGCGCCCTCCGCCGAAAGGTGCTGTTCGCTCACACTTCATTCTCACCCATGGGCGGACCTGAGCGTCCCACAACGGGGGATCCCGAACCGAGATCGCGGATGAATCAGGTAAGACTGGTATGCGTGGAGGGAGGCTGGGGCCGGGCACGCGACATCTCGCGGCGGGTGGCACGCGGGGCCGCCGACGCGGGACGCGCTACCGTGCGCGCGGGCAGGGCCACGGCCGGCGGCACGGCCAGGGCGAGCAAGGCCACGGCAAAAGGTGCGCGAAAAGTCGGTCAAGCCACCCGCCGCCTCACCTACGCCAACGGCGCCGGCCGCACCGGCCTCGGCCGCCTGATCGAGCTGTCGGCGGGCAACAGCGCGAGCGACGCGCTGGTCACGGTGGCGCTGGCGAGCACGGTGTTCTTCGGCGTGCCCGTGGGCGAGGCCCGCGGCTCGGTGGCTCTCTACCTGGTCATCACGATGCTGCCGTTCGGGCTGCTGGCGCCGTTCGTGGGGCCGATCCTCGACCGGTTCAGGTCGGGGCGGCGCTACGTGATGGCGGGCACGCTGTTCGGGCGGGGGCTGCTCTGCTTCGCGATGGCGGCCGCGGTGGGCCCCGGCGACCTGCCCACGCTGTTCATCGGGGCGCTGGGCGTGCTGGTGCTGTCGAAGGCGTACAACGTGTCGCGGGCCGCGATCATGCCGAGCGTGCTGCCCGCGGACATCACGCTGGTGTCGGCGAACGCGCGGGTGGCGCTGTTCACGTTAGTGGCCGCGGGGGTCGCGGTGCCGGTCGGCGCCGGGCTGACCGCCTGGCTGGGCAGCGCCCTGGTGCTGCGCGTCGCGATGGTGGCCTTCCTGCTGCTGGGAGTCGTCGCCGTACGGCTGCCGCGCCACGTCGACTCGCCCGACCTGGAGGAGGAGGGAGCCCCGCCCCGCTGGCGCACCCTGCTCAAGGTGGGCCCCGCGGTGGCCGAGGCCGTCTGGGCCAACGTGGCGCTGCGCGTCTTCTCCGGGTTCCTGCTGTTCTTCCTGCTTTTCCTGGTGCAGGACAAGGCGGTGCCCTGGCTCGCGGCCGGGCAGCCGCAGGATCCGTTCTTCGACATTCCCAAGACGATCGCGCTGCTGGCGGCCGGGGCCGGGCTGGGCGGCCTGGTCGGCGCCGCCGTGGCCAACTGGACGCGCAATCACTCGCCCCAGCTGATCGTGCTGGTCACGCTGGCCGTGACCGTCGTGACCAGCATCGCGACCGCGATCTTCTTCGGCCTGTGGACCGCGCTGGCCATCTCGCTGGTCACGGCCTTCGCGCAGGAGCTGGGCAAGCTCGCGCTCGACGCGATCGTGCAGCGGGAGATCGGCGAGGAGGTGCGCTCGTCCACGTTCGGCGTGGTCGAGGCCATGCTCCAGCTCGCCTGGGTGTTCGGCGGCCTGGTCGGGCTGGTGCTGTCGCTGTCGGAGAGCAGCGTGGCCGGGCTGGTCACGCTGGCCGTCGCGCTGACGGCCACGCTCGGCCGGCTGCTGATCGCCAGGCGGCGGCGCGTACGCGCGACCGACGACAAGCTGCGCAGGCAGCGGGCCGAGGCGGGCGGTCAGGACCTCCAGCTGACCGACACCCTCGACCCGACCAAGCCGCTCACCAACCCCAACAGCTGACGCGGGGTCTCAGGCGTCGAGGTCGTCGGCGACGGCCCTGAGCACCTGCGCGATCTTCTTGGCGTGGGCCGCCTCGGGGTGCTTGCCCCGCTGGTAGGAGGTCGAGACGTCGTCGAGCAGCTTGATCAGGTCCTCGACGATGACGACCATCTCGTCCGGCTTCTTCCGCTTCGCCTTGGGCTTGGGCTTGGCCAGCGTCGGCGGCTGCTCGAGGATCCGCACCGAGAGCGCCTGCTGGCCGCGGCGCCCCTCGGCCACGCCGAACTCGACCTTCTGGCCGGGCTTGAGCGGGGCCGCACCTGTGGGCAGCGCGGAGGAATGCACGAAGACCTCACCGCCGTCGTCGCGGGTGAGGAAGCCGAACCCCTTGTCGGCGTCGTACCACTTGACCTTGCCACTCGGCACAGGAGGACCTCGTTCAAACAGTCGAAAAGATGGATGGAAGTAGGTTATGCCCCGGAGCGCGCCAGGGCGACCGGGTAAATCCCGGGCAATTACCGGAGTTCATCATGCTTGCGCCAACCTGCGAACCAGGTGGCGAATTCGGTCAGGTTGGCCAGCGCCACATCCGCTCCGTGTTCACGCAGCTCTCCTGCCGTGTAAGGGCCGGTCGCGACCGCCACGCTCACGGCGCCGCCCGCGCGCGCCGCCTCGATGTCCGCGACATGGTCACCAACATAAGCCGCCGCGCCGAACCGCGCGAGTGCCGATCCCTTCGCTGCCCCGAAAACGGAACCGACCACTTCGTCCACCGCGAGGCCGAGCACCTTGACCGTGCCGATGGCGTCACGCAGGTTCTTGCCGGTCACCACGATCACCCGGCCGCCGCCTGCGCGTACGGCCTCGATGGCGTCGTGCGCGCCCGCCATGGCCCTGTGCACCGGCACCCCTATTCGCGGATATATCTCCCTATAAAGGTCGGCGGCCGCGGCGACCTCCTCGGCGGGCAGCCAGTTGGCCAGCTCCACCTCCAGTGGCGGCCCCAGCCGGGTCACCACCACCGCCGAGTCAATGGGCACGCCCAAACGCACGGACAGCTCGTCGTAAACGGCCGCGATGCCCTCTCGCGTGTCTGCCAATGTCATGTCAAGGTCGAATCCCACGGAAGTCGTCACATGTGCAGGATGCCAAACGCCGACCTACGCCACGTAACGGCCTCTTGTTGTGGGACCGTGGGAATGGGAAGAAAGGAATTACTTATCGGAGAGGAGCGGCCGTGACCAACGCCCCCCAACCGCCGCACGCGGGCGACCGGCTCGTCGCCTCCTCCGCCCCGCCGCGCCCGCACCGGCCCGCCCGGCCCGGCGGCCCGCCCGTGACGGTCTGGAGCCGGACCGTGTCGGCCCTGGCCTACCTGGTCAGGGTCGCCTCGCGGATGGCGGCGCTGGTGGTGATCCTGTACGCGGTCTTCACGGTGTTCAAGGCCAACCCCGCCAACGTCTGGTACCAGTTCGTCGAGTCGCTCGCCGCCTGGCTGTCGCTGGGCCTGGCCAACCTCTTCCAGCTCGCCGACCCGCGCTGGACCGCCCTGGTCAACTACGGCCTGGCCGCGATCGTCTGGCTGATCATCGGCTCGGCGCTGGCGGGCCTGGTCCGGCGTGCCGCTCCGTAGGTGCTGTCCCCGTTACATACTGCTACTACTCTCAAGGCGGAGGTAACAGGATAGATATGACCAGATCGACCCGTGCGCGGATCATCGATGAGGCCCTGCGGCTGTTCGCGGAGCGGGGCTACTCCGCCACCTCCGTGGCGGAGATCGAGGCCGCCTCAGGGCTCTCGCCCGGCGCCGGCGGGCTCTACCGGCACTTCAAGTCCAAGTACGAGGTGCTCGCCGCGGCGATCAACGAGCACGCCGCCCGCACCAGGAGCCAGGTGGCGGAGAGCCTGGCCGAGCTGGGCAGCATGGAGGCGTCGGCGGCGCTGGACGATCGCCTGTCCCACCTGTGCCGCGCCGGGCTGGCCAAGGTCCGCGAGGAGTCCGAGCTGACGCGGGTGTTCTTCCGCGACCTGAGCCAGTTCCCCGAGCTGGTCGCCGTGGTCAGGGAAGGGCTGCTGCAGCCCATGTTCGACGCGATCGTCACCTGGTTCAGGGCTCAGCCCGAGTACAAGGACGTCGAGGTCGACTGGGCCGGCATCTCCGTGGTGCTGGGCGGCTCCGTGGTGCACTACCGGTTGTTCCAGGAGACGGTGGGCGAGCTGCCGGGCTACGCGGACAAGGACCAGTTCGTCGCCGCGTGGGTGCGCCTGGCGGTCGGCCTGCTGCCCAGCCCCGCGCCGGTCAGCTGACGTCGAGCAGCCGGTAGGCCAGCCACACCACGCCCAGCCCCGTCCCGATCATGAACATGGTGCCGCTGACGCTGTAGAACTGCGCGAAAAACGCCTGTAATCCCGGCTGGCTCCCCACCCGCAGGCCACCGACCAGCACGCCGCCCACCGAGTAGCCGAGCAGCGGCGCCCCGATCCCGAGCAGCTTGTCGCGCAGGCTCCAGCTCTCGCTGAGCAGCACGAGCACCGCCCCGGCCGCCCACACCAGCACGGGGATCTCGAAGATCGCCAGCGGCGGCAGGTCGAACGGGAGCAGCAGCGCGGCCACCACGAGCACGACCATCGCGGCGGCGTCGCGCGGATGCTCCTTGACCAGGGTCCGGGCGTCCCTGCCGCCGGTCGCCATGGGGTTCGCGCTGGACATGGCCACCCTGCGCAGCCCGGCGAACGGAAGGCCCCGGCCCGCGCCGAGGCTCTCCCTGGCGATCCTCCGGTACGTCCGGACTCCGGGAGGCGTGTCGGCGTCGTCCACGATCGTGGGGAAGCGCCGCGTGTTGGCCTGATCCTGGGACGGCCGCGCCACGCTCTGGGCCCCGAACGGCCGCGTCGCGCTTCGATCCCCGAGCGGCTGCGTCGTGCCTTGGGTCCCGGACGGCTGTGCCGGCGGGCCCTCAGCGGGGGCGCGCATGGTGGGGACGCCCGCCTCGGCGAGCCGGCGCGCCTCGCGCTCCACCAGCGCCACCGGGTCGCCGAACCTGGCCAGCACCTTCGACACCTCGCGCGCGTTCTGGCTGCCGCGCCGCTCCACCTCGATCCTGTCGCGCAGCCGCTTGGCGAAGTCGAGCCGCTGGTCGGTCCTGAGCACGCCGTGGGCGGCATCGGCCGCCTTGGAGACGTAGTTCAGGACGAGCTGGTCCGCGCGCTCTATCACGTCAAGCAATGCTGCCCCAATCAGGTGGGACATACCATGGCAACGATGGAGTTCACGGAGTGGATCAGGGGGCGCACCGACGAACAGCTGCGGGCGCTCGTCTCTGCGCGGCCCGAGCTGATCACTCCGGTGCCCGCGCATCTGGAAGGTCTGGCCTCGCGGGCGGGCAGCCCGTCGGCGATCGCCAGGGTGCTCGACCGGCTCGACCGTTTCACGCTGGCCGTCGTCGAGACGCTGGCCGTACAGGACGGGCCGATGCCCAGGCAGCGGCTGCGCGAGCTCGTGGCCGCGGCCCTGGCGGGCGACGAGGCGGACAGCGGGGCGCGCGACGCCGAGAGCGGGGCGCGCGGCGCGGACAGCGGGGCGCGCGACGCCGAGAGCGGGGCGCGCGGCGCGGACAGCGGGGCGCGCGACGCCGAGCCCGCGCTGTCGGCCGCGCTGGACCGGCTGTTCGAGCTGGCGCTGGTCTACGGGCCGGACGACGCGCTCGATCTGGGGCCCGGCGTGCGCAAGGTGCTCGAGGACCCGGCGGGGCTCGGGCCGAGGGCGGTCGACGCGTTCCGGCATCACGCGCCCGAGCAGCTCGACGAGATGGCCGACGAGGTCGCGCCGGGCACCGAGGGCTCGGGCAAGGAACGGCTGGCGGCCGTGCTGGCGGAGCCCGCCGCCCTGATCGGGTCCGTCTCGCCCGAGGCCAGAGGCGCGCTCGACCAGCTCGCCTGGGGGCCGCCGACCGGGCGCGTGCCCAACGCCAGGCGTGAGGTGAGCGTGGCCTCCGCCCGCTCGCCCATCGAGGAGCTGCTGGCCAGAGGGCTGCTGGCGGCCACCGGCGAGGAGAGCGTGACCCTGCCCCGCGAGGTCGGCCTCTACCTGCGTGGCGGCCGGGTGCACCGCGGCCTGCTGGCCCTCCCGCCGCCGCTCGAAGGGACGGCGCGCGACCGCAAGCTGGCCGATCGTACGGCGGCCGGGCAGGCGTTCGCGTTCGTCCGGTCGGTCGAGGAGCTGTGCGAGCGGTGGAGCGTCGAGCCGCCCGGCGTGCTGCGTACCGGCGGCTTGGGCGTGCGCGACCTGAAACGCACGACGAGCGAGCTGGACCTGCCCGAGTGGGCGGCGGCGCTGGTCATCGAGGTGGCGCACGCGGCCGGGCTGATCGCGGCGGGCGGCGGCGTGGACGGCGAGTGGCTGCCGACCTCCGGCTACGACCTCTGGCGGGTCAGGGCGACCGCCGACCGGTGGGTCACCCTCGCGCTCACCTGGCTGCAGATGGACCGCGTGCCCGGCCTGGTCGGTGACCGGGACGAGCGCGACAGGCCGCTCAACGCCCTGCACACCGACCTGCGCCGCTCCTCCGCGCCCGGGGTCAGGGCGGCCACGCTGGGCGTGCTGGCCGCCGCGCCCGGCCTCGCGCCGACGCGCGACTCGGTGCTCGAACGGCTGGCGTGGGAGCAGCCGCGCCGCCGGGGGCCGCTGCGCGAGCAGCTCACCGAGTTCGCGCTGCGGGAGGCCGAGCAGGTCGGCGTCACGGGGCTGGGCGCGCTGTCGGGACACGGGCGGGCGCTGCTCGAAGGCGGCGAGCCCGCCGAGGTGCTCGCTCCGCTGCTGCCGGAGCCCGTCGACCACGTGCTGCTCCAGGCCGACCTCACCGCCGTCGCGCCGGGGCCGCTGACGAGCGAGCTCAACCGCTGGATGACGCTCACCGCCGACGTGGAGTCGAAAGGCGGGGCCACGGTCTACCGGTTCAGCGAGAGCTCGATCCGGCGGGCGCTCGACGCGGGGCACGGGGGCGAGGAGCTGGTGGCGATGTTGTCCCGCCACTCGGCCACGCCGGTGCCGCAGGCGCTGTCGTACCTGGTGACCGACGTGGCCAGGCGCCACGGGCGCATCCGGGTGGGCACCGCCAGCGCGTACATCCGGTGCGACGACCCGGCGCTGCTCGACCAGATCACCGCCGACCGGCGCTCCGCCGCGCTGCGGCTGCGCAGGCTGGCCCCCACCGTGATCGCCTCCCGCTCGTCCAGGGCGGCGCTGGTCGACTCGCTGCGTGCCATGGGGTACGCGCCCGTCGCCGAGTCGCTCGACGGCGACGTGATCATCTCGCAGCTCGACAGCCGCCGTACCGAGGGATTGGCCCCGGCCCGCGCCGTGGCGTCGCCCAACGGGCTGGACCCGGAGGTGGCGACGGCGGCCGTACGCGCGCTGCGGGCCGGTGACGCGGCGCACCTGGCGCGGCGCGAGCCCGTCGACGCCCCGGGCGGGCAGGTGCCCCGCGGGCCCGCCACGGCCACGATCTCGGCCCTGCAGGAGGCGATCAAGCAGGGGGTACGCGTGTGGATCGGGTACCTCGACTCCCAGGGGAACGCGACCTCGCGCATCCTGGAGCCGGCTCGGATGGAGGGCGGCTACCTGACCGCCTACGACGAGACCCGGGCCGCCGTCCACCGCTTCGCCCTCCACCGCATCACCGGCGTCGCCGGCCTCTGACCCCGGCCCCCGCCCCGAGGTGGCGATGCGGGGTCCTGGTGTGGGGGCTCGCCGGGGTCCCGCGGCCCCGGCGAGCGTCATCGGGGCGGCGGTCAGGCGTCCGTGGCGAGGGTCGCGGGCAGCGCGGTGACCGTCCCGCCCCGGGCATCGTGGCACCGGCCCGCGTGCTCGGCCAGCAGCGCCAACGCCCGTCCCGCCACACCAGCCGAGGGCCCGCCGCCGGACTCCAACCGCCGCAACCGCCGCGCCGCGTCCGCCGGATACCGCAGGGACAGCCCGCCGCCCAGCGCCACGGCCGCCGCCGTGGCGCGCGGGTCCAGGGGATCGGCCGTCCAGTCCAACGCGATCCTGAGCGCCTCGGTGGCGAGCGTGTCGTCGGCGCACATGTACGACAGCGCGTCCCCCGCCGCCAGCCGCTCCGCGTTCCCGCCCCGCGCCCACACGTCCAGGAACTCCAGCTGCGCGTCCTTCAGCGAGTACGCCGCCAGCAACGCCACCCCCTCGGCGGCCCGCGTCCGGACGTCGGCCCCCTCCCAGGCCAGCGACCGCACCCATTCGCGCAGCGGCTGCCACAGCCAGAACCCGTACCGCCCGGACAGCTCCGCGAGCACCTGCCCGCGGTGCCGCGGCACCCGGAACGCGACGCGACCCTCCTCACGGGCGACCAGCGGATGGGACACGCGGGGCACCCGCCGCTCCTGCGCCTGGCAGATCCGCTCGAGCCTGGCGAACTGCCGCTCGAACACCGGCCCGCCCACCCCGTGCAGGAACGCGAGCGCGGCCACCTCCCGCACCTCGTGCAGCAGCGGCTTGGTGTCGAACCAGGCCGCCACGTCCTCCCCCGAGGGCTCGTCGTCCCCGACCAGCCGTCCGGCCAGGCGCACGACCTCGGCCGGTGTCGGCAGGGTCAGCGCCAGGTCCCTGGCCCGGGTGAGCTCCTCGGGGCTGTGGCCCGCGCGCACGCCGTACGCCCTGAGGCACAGGTCGAACAGCTCCCCCGGCTCCGGCGCGCTCCACGCCTGCTCCACCTCGGCCGCCTGGGAGGGAGCGCCGTTCCTCGTGATGACCAGGTACGAGCCCAGCTCGGCCAGCTTGCGCGCCAGGTTGAGCAGCTCGATCCGGTCGGTGCTCTCGGCGATCCAGTCGTGCAGCAGGTACGCCCGCCCCGGCTCGTACTCGGTCCTGGACAGCAGGTCGGCGGCGCCGCCGGCGGGCGACAGCACGGTGATCGTGCTCTCGGCCAGGGACATCCGGGAGAGCAGGGCGATGGCGCCCAGTCGTTTGCCCGTCTCCTGCTCGCCCACGAGGACGAGCAGGTGGCGGACGGTGAGCCGGCGCACGGCCTCGGGGAAGCAGCCGGGCTCCAGGTAGGAGCGCAGGAGCGCGTCGGCGTCCCGCCTCTTCAGGTCTCTGGTGACCGGCGCGGCGAACGGCCGCAGGTGCTCGTACACCGTTAAGAAGCTCTGGCCGAGCGTTATGTCACCGAGGTCGATCTCGCCTGATTCAGGCGTTTCGGTCACGAATTCACCTCAGGGTTGACTGGAAACTTTTCTACAGAAAATAACTACGCCTAACAAGTTTCTTCTTTTACTACGAAGAGCTTGCGGAGCGTCACCAAAGCCACCCTGACCTGGCCTTTCGCGTGACGTTCGCGTTCGGGGCCGCTTGATGCGGACATGTCGATCATGACTTCCCTTGCCTCGGCAGGCCCCATGGCCCCCTAGATCTTCCACCATTACACGATCTAGGCCAACAAGAAAACACGAACGACTATAGAGGGAGATATGTCGTCATTTACCGGTCAACTGCCCCACGCCCACCAGGACGAGTCAAGGGTTGACGGCGTGACCACGATCGCATCAGGTTGGGCATTGTGACCGAGCAAACGCTGGGCCAGTTGGCCGAGGAGTCCTGGGGCCGCTTCGACGATCACGACGCGATGTTCTACGAAGGCGTCTGGCACCGCAGCCACGCGCTCGCCGAGCGGGCGCGCCGGATGTGCGGCGGGTTCACCGAGGGCGGGATCGGGCCCGGCGACCGGGTGGTCGTGATGATGGCGAACTCGCCCGAGGTGCCGCTGATCTACCAGGCTCTGTGGGCGGCGGGCGCGGTGGTCACCCCGGTGGTGTTCCTGGTGGGCGCCGACGAGCTGCGGCACATCCTGCTCGACAGCGGCGCGTCCGCGATCGTCACCTCTCCCGAGCTGGTGGAGACCGTACGGGCCACCGCCGTCGATATCCCGATTTTTGTGGATACGGCAGAGCTGGAACGGGCACCCGAACGCGGCCCGGTGACCAGGGACCCCGGCGATCTGGCGGCGCTGATGTACACCGGCGGCACCACGGGCCGGGCCAAGGGCGTCATGCTGAGCCACGGGGGCCTCTGGCGGGTGGCCAAGGACGTCTGGGAAATGTCCCACCAGGAAGGGATAAATCGCGCTTTGGTGCCCGTCCCGCTCTCGCACGCGTACGGGCTGATCATCTCGGTCGCCTCGATGCACGCGACGGAGCCGCAGCAGGCGGTGCTGATGCGCTGGTTCGAGCCGAAGGCGTTCCTCAAGCTGGCCGCCGAGCAGCGCGTCCAGTACGGCACCGTCGTACCCTCCATGATCCAGCTGCTCCTCGCCGAGCCGCTGGAGTCGCACCCCCTGCCCGACCTGTCCTTCCTCACCTGCGGCGCGGCGCCGCTCGGCAGGGACGCGCTGGAGGAGTTCGAGCGCAGGATGGCGGGCGTGCAGATCCTCGAGGGGTACGGCCTGACCGAGACCAGCGCGGTCACCACGTTCAACCCGCCGGGCAGGCGCAGGGCCGGCAGCGTCGGCCTCCCGCTCCCCGGCTACACGATCACCATCCGCGACGGCGAGGGCGAGGAGCTGGAGACCGGGGACGTCGGCGAGATCTGCGTCTCGGGCGAGGCGCTGATGCTCGGCTACTGGGGCGAGCACGAGCCCGACCCCGAGGGCACCGCGCTGGTCGGAAGGGAGCTGCACACCGGCGACATCGGCTGCGTGGACGACGACGGCTACCTCTACGTCGTGGACAGGAAGAAGGACCTGATCATCCGAGGCGGCTTCAACGTGTTCCCCCGCGACGTCGAGGACGCGCTCAACCGCCACCCCGACGTGGTCGTCTCGGGCGTCGTGGGCCGGCCGGAGCCGCGGATCGGCGAGGAGGTCGTGGCGTTCGTCCAGCTCAGGCAGGACGCGACGGTGACGGCCGAGGAGCTGATCGAGTGGGCCCGCGAGCGGGTGGGGCGGGTGAAGTACCCGCGCGAGGTGCGGTTCGTGGACTCGGTGCCGGTGACGAGCGTGCTCAAACTCGACCGCAAGGCGCTGCGGGCCCGCCTCGGCTGACCGCCCTGAGCGGGCGATACCGGTCGGGCGCGCCTCCTTTCCGTGATAAGTGTTGACGTGTCTGGAGGTGAAGATGAGCCAGGAAGACCCCTCGGGCTACCCGTACCAGCCTTACGGCGCGCCCTACGGCGAGCAGCCGCCCCCGCAGCAGTACGGCTACGGTTACGGCTATCCCCCACCGCGGCGCGACGACGGCCCCAGCGCCAACACGATCGTCTCCCTCGTGCTCAACCTCTTCGCGCTCGTCTCGTGCTGCAACATCCTGGGCCTGCCCGGCGCGATCCTGGCCGGTCTGGCGCTCAGCAAGGCCCGCACGGAGCCGCGGACCGCCCGCACGATGGTGATCTGGAGCTGGATCATGTTCGGGCTCGGCTTCGTGCTCAGCGCCGGCATCATCCTCGCCCTGGGCCTGTCCGGCAATCTCGACGACTGACCCGCGCGGCTCTTGGCCCGTCCCAGGACTAATCCGGGCACGCGGGTTGTTGGAGTCTCGGAGCGGGAGAGCCAGGATCGGGAGACGATGGTCCTGTTGCGCGAGGCCCCCGTACGAACCCCACGGAGAAAAGCCAGTGAGCGATGGACCGTTGATCGTCCAGTCGGACAAGACACTGCTGCTCGAGGTCGACCACGAGCGAGCGGACGAGTGCCGTAAGGCGATCGCGCCGTTCGCCGAGCTCGAGCGAGCTCCCGAACACGTGCACACCTACCGCGTCACCCCCCTGGCCCTGTGGAACGCCCGCGCCGCCGGACACGACGCCGAGCAGGTCATCGACGCGCTGATCGGGTTCAGCCGCTACCCCGTGCCGCACGCCCTGCTCGTGGACATCGCCGAGACCATGGCCAGGTACGGCCGGCTGCGGCTGGAGAAGGACCCGGTCAACGGCCTGGTCCTGACCTCCACCGACCGGGCGGTCCTGGAGGAGGTGCTGCGCTCCAAGAAGATCCAGCCGATGCTGGGCGAGCGGCTCGGCGCCGACTCGGTCATCGTCCACCCGAGCGACCGCGGCAACGTCAAGCAGGCCCTGCTCAAGCTGGGCTGGCCGGCGGAAGACCTGGCCGGCTACGTGGACGGCGAGCACCACCCGATCAAGCTGCTGCAGGAGGGCTGGGCGCTGCGGCCGTACCAGCAGGAGGCGGCGGACGCGTTCTGGCACGGCGGCTCCGGCGTGGTCGTGCTGCCGTGTGGCGCGGGCAAGACCATCGTCGGCGCGGCCGCCATGGCCCACGCGCAGGCCACCACGCTCATCCTCGTGACGAACACGGTCTCGGCCCACCAGTGGAAGACCGAGCTGATCAAGCGCACGTCGCTGACCGAGGACGAGATCGGCGAATACTCCGGCTCGAAGAAGGAGATCCGCCCCGTCACCATCGCCACGTACCAGGTGATGACCACCAGGCGGAAGGGCGTCTACTCGCACCTGGAGCTGTTCGACGCCCGCGACTGGGGCCTGATCGTCTACGACGAGGTGCACCTGCTGCCCGCGCCGATCTTCCGGATGACCGCCGACCTGCAGGCCCGCAGGCGCGTGGGGCTGACCGCGACGCTGGTGCGCGAGGACGGGCGCGAGGGCGACGTGTTCTCGCTGATCGGCCCCAAGCGCTACGACGCGCCCTGGAAGGAGATGGAGAACCAGGGCTGGATCGCCCCCGCCGACTGCGTCGAGGTGCGCGTCACGCTGACGGACGAGGAGCGGCTGGCGTACGCGATGGCCGAGTCCGAGGAGCGCTACCGCTTCTGCGCCACCACGCCGTCCAAGACCCACGTCACCGAGGCGCTGGTCCGCCGCCACCTGGGCGAGCAGGTGCTGGTCATCGGCCAGTACATCGACCAGCTCGACGAGCTCGGCGAGCACCTCAACGCGCCGGTCATCAAGGGCGAGACCCGAGTCAAGGAGCGCGAGCGGCTCTACCAGGCCTTCCGCGACAAGGAGATCCAGGTGCTGGTGGTGTCTAAGGTGGCGAACTTCTCCATCGACCTGCCGGAGGCCGCGATCGCGATCCAGGTGTCGGGCACGTTCGGCTCACGCCAGGAGGAGGCCCAGCGGCTCGGCCGGGTGCTGCGGCCCAAGGCCGACGGCGGGGGCGCCCGGTTCTACACGGTGGTCAGCAGGGACACGGTGGACCAGGAGTTCGCCGCGCACCGGCAGCGGTTCCTGGCCGAGCAGGGGTACGCGTACCAGATCATCGACGCCGACGACGTGCACGGCGGGGTGTGATGCCCGGCCGCTCAGCTCGAGCGGCCAGGCATGTTCAGCGTGGTGTCACGTCCACGAAACTCCGCGGGCCGAAGACAATCGAACCACCCCCCTCACCTGCGTACTATCACGCCGCCTGCGACATACCCCCATGATCCGACAAACGCACCTGAAATGCCCGAATTTTTCGGTATTTCCAGGTTGTTCCCAGAAAGAGGCTTCCAGCCGGCGGGGGCGCCCTACCGCGCCATCAGGCCGCCGAGGAACAGCACCCCTTCAGCGACGACCCAGGCCCCCACTCCCGCGCCCATGACCCGCCCGAACGTGCGCGGGTCCTGCCTGGACCACGGGATGAGCCAGGCGGCCGCCGTGCAGGAGGCGGCGAGCGCGGCGAACAGCCCCGACACCGTGGAGACCGTACCAAGACGCTGCGAGCAGGTCGAAGCGGACTCGCCGCCTTGGCAGAACGCCTCCAACCCCCAGCCCGCGAAGACGGACAACGCCCAGAGGGCGGCGAGCAGGAAGCTCGCAATCGTGGGGATGATCGGCGAAACACGCAGCTGAATCCGCGCCATCACTCGTCTCTACCCGCCCCCGAATGCCGCTACTCGCCCCCCATCCCCGCCCACCCCACGGCACTTGGACTCCCCGGCGCGGCACCGCTTCACCCGACCAAGCGCCCCTCACCCACCGCGCCGGCCGCCGGCCCCTGGGGGCGCGGCGCTGAAGCACCGGACGAGCAGAAGCACCGCTCAACGCCCCACCCTTCTCACCCCCTGAGGAACGCCCGCCCGGCCCGCCGCTCCCCGGGGAGCCGCACGGAGGGCGCCGAGGCTGAGGGGTGATAACGGGCGGCCGAGGGCGGCGGACGTCGGGGCGGGACGGCGAGCGGACCGAGCGGCAAAGACGGGCGACCGGCGAGGGCGGCGGCGCTTCGGTGCTCACCGGATGGGCGGGTGCGGCGGCGCCTCGGTCGCCACCGGGTGGGTGGATGCGGCGGCGCGTCGGTGGGCGGGGGGGTAAATGCTTTGGAGGCCGCCCCGCGTCGCCATTAGACTGACCGATTCGCTGCCTTGACCACCATCGTTCCCGACCCAGGGAGGCGCTTCCGCATGCCCGGACACCAACTGGCCCCCGACATACCCTCCGACGTGCTCGCCTCCGAGCAGGCTCACCTGGCCGAGTCCAGGGCCGCGCTCAAGGCGATGCGTGCCCACGCCCAGTCGCTGTCCGCGGACGCGGCGGGTGACTGGGTGTCGCAGCAGATCCTCCAGTCCCTCCTCGACCAGCGCGTCGCCGCGCTCGCCGACCACCCCGACACCCCGCTGTTCTTCGGCCGCCTCGACCGGCAGGCGGGTGACGACCTCCCCGGCACGATCTACGTCGGCCGCCGCCACGTGCACGACGGCGGCAGCAAGCCCCTGGTCATCGACTGGCGCGCGCCGGTGTCCCAAGCGTTCTACCAGGCCAGCCCCGCCGACCCCATGGGAGTCGTACGGAGGCGCCGCTTCGGGTATCACGGCGGCGCGCTGACCGCGTTCGAGGACGAGCCGCTGGGCGAGGGCGGCGAGATCGGCCCGTCGCGGATCCTCACCGACGAGATCGAACGCCCGCGCACCGGCCCCATGCGCGACATCGTCGCCACCATCCAGCCGGACCAGGACGAGATCGTCCGGTCCACCCTGGCCCAGACGGTGTGCGTCCAGGGCGCCCCCGGCACCGGGAAGACCGCCGTGGGCCTGCACCGGGCCGCGTATCTCCTGTACACCCACCGTGAACGGCTCGCCCGGGCAGGCGTGATGATCGTCGGACCGAACCGCGCCTTCCTGTCGTACATCTCCTCGGTGCTCCCCGCGCTGGGCGAGGTCAAGGTCGACCAGACCACGGTGGCCGGGCTGCTCGGCGAGCACGCCGCCGAAGAGGACCCGATGGTGGCGGCGGTGAAGGGCGACGCCAGGATGGCGGCGGTGCTCGAACGCGCGCTCTGGCTGCACATCGTCAAGCCCGAGGAGGGCGTGGTCTTCACCAAGGGCGTCTACCGCTACCGGGTGGCGGACTACGAGGTACGCGAGATCGTGGCCTCCTTGCGCGGCACCACGCGATACAACCCCGGCCGGGCGGCACTCGCGCAGCGGTTGGCCCACATGGTGCTGGTACGAATGGAGCAGCGCGGCGAATCGCCCGACGACCGGGTGCAGGACGCCGTGGCCAGGTCGAAACCGGTCAAACAGCTCGTTGATACGGTCTGGCCCAAACTAACGCCAGAGCAGGTCCTTTATCGCCTCCTCTCCGACCCAGAATTCCTGAAAAAGGCCGCTAAATCCGATTTGTCGCCTGATGAGCAGGAAATGCTTGTCTGGCGGAAGCCGTACCGGAGCTGGAAGTCCGCGAAATGGTCCGCCGCGGACGCCGCGCTCCTCGACGAGCTCCGCGACCTCATGGAACGCACCCCGTCCCTGGGCCACCTCGTGGTGGACGAGGCCCAGGACCTCTCCGAGATGCAGCTGAGAGCGCTCGGCCGCCGCTGCCGCAACGGCTCGGCCACCGTCCTGGGCGACCTGGCGCAGGGCACGACCCCGTGGTCGACCAGCTCGTGGGAGTCGGTGCTGGAGCACCTGGGCCAGCGCGAAGGCGAGGTGACGGAGCTGACGCTCGGCTTCCGCGTGCCGCGGGAGGTCCTCGACTACGCCGCCCGGCTGCTGCCCTCCATCGCCCCCGAACTCGCCGCGCCGCGGTCGCTGCGCCCCGGAGTCGGCTCGCTCACGGTACGCCCCGGCGGCTCGGTCGCGCAGGCCGCCGCGGAGGTCCTCACCAGGGAGGGCTCCATCGGCGTCATCGTCCCGGACGCCCTGGTCGCCGACGTCTCCCGCGCGCTGGCCGACCTCCCCCACGCCGTGCTCGGCCCCGACTCGGACGAGGAGCACCGCCTCCTGATCGTGCCCGCCACCCTGGCCAAGGGTCTGGAGTACGACCACGTCATCGTCGTGGAGCCCGCGGACATCGTCGCGGCCGAACCCAGGGGCCTGGCCAGGCTGTACGTGGTGCTGACCCGAGCGGTGACGTCCCTGACGGTCCTGCACGACAAGCCGCTGCCGGCCGAGCTGACGACCTGAACGGCGGGACCCGGCGGCTGATCGTCGGCGGGCACGGCCGCTTCTAGGATGGCTGAGCAAGGAGCTCTCAACCTAGGAGGATGCCGTGCCAGCACCGCTTCCACATGAACACCTGCCGTCGGTTCCCGCGCTCGTGGTCGAGAGCGACGACATCCAGGACGGCGAGCGGCTGAACGACCTCCACGTCTTCAACGACTGGGGCATGAAGGGCGGTAACCAGTCGCCTCACCTCCGCTGGTCCGGCGCGCCCGCCGAGACCCGCAGCTACGCCGTCACCTGCTACGACCCCGACGCCCCCACGGGCAGCGGCTTCTGGCACTGGGTGCTGTTCGACATCCCGGCCTCGGTGACGGAGCTGCCGGCGGGCGCGGGCACCGGCCCGGAGTTCAAGGTCCTGCCCGCGGAGGCGGTCCACGCCCGCAACGACTACGGCACCAAGGAGTACGGCGGCGCGGCCCCGCCCCCCGGCGCCCCGCACCGCTACGTCTTCACGGTGCACGCCCTCGGGGTCGACAAGCTGGGCGTGGACAGCGACGCCAGCCCGGCGGTGGTGGGCTTCAACATCACCGCCAACACCCTGGCCCGCGGCCACGTCGTCCCGACCTACAGCACCTGACCGCGCCCACGGCCGCACCGCCCCCCGGAGGGTGGCGCGACCGGCCGGGAAAAAGGGAGACACCCACGCCCGTCGCGGCGGGCCGAAAAGCGGAGACGCCCCGCCGCGAAGGGCGGGGCGTCCGAGAGACCGAGTGCGCGCCAGGCCTCAGCTGAGCACCGCGCAGGAGGCCCCGAGCGTCGGCAGCAGCTCCTCGACGAGCGGGATTCCCATCTTGGCGTCGCCGCTCAGCGTCCCCGTGGTCAGGCAGAGCGGCGCCCGCACCGCGCCCAGGAGCTGGTAGGGAATCACCCCGCCGGTGACCGGGACGTGGGACGCGTGGGCAGGGACGGCGAAGGCGGCCGCGGCGGCCGCGCTCAGAATGGCGATGCCGAAAATACGCTTGCTGCGGGAAAGCATCCTCTACTCCTTCGTTGAGGTGTGTGATCACCACCTTTCCTCACTCGGAGTAGCGGATCAATTATGAAACGTAATGGCTGATAAACGAAAACAAGAGCGGCCCGGAAAGCCGGGCCGCCCTTGTTATGAACGGCGAAGAAAAGACCTAGAAGTCCATGTCGCCGCCGCCCGGCATGGCCGGAGCGGCAGGGGTCTTCTCGGGCTTCTCGGCGATGACGGCCTCGGTGGTGAGGAAGAGCGCCGCGATGGAGGCGGCGTTCTGCAGCGCCGAGCGCGTCACCTTGGCCGGGTCGATGATGCCCGACTCGAACATGTTGACGTACTCGCCGGAAGCGGCGTTCAGGCCCTCACCCGGGGTGAGGTTGCGCACCTTCTCCACCACGACGCCGCCCTCGAGGCCGGCGTTGACCGCGATCTGCTTCAGCGGCTCCTCCAGAGCCTTGCGCACGATCGCCGCACCCGTGGCCTCGTCGCCCGACAGCTCCAGCTTGTCGAACGCCTTGGCGCCGGCCTGCAGCAGCGCCACGCCACCGCCGGGCACGATGCCCTCCTCGACGGCCGCCTTGGCGTTGCGCACGGCGTCCTCGATGCGGTGCTTGCGCTCCTTCAGCTCGACCTCGGTCGCCGCGCCGGCCTTGATGACCGCCACGCCGCCGGCCAGCTTGGCCAGCCGCTCCTGCAGCTTCTCACGGTCGTAGTCGGAGTCGGTGCGCTCGATCTCGGCGCGGATCTCGTTGACCCGGCCGGAGATCTGCTCGGCGTCACCGGCACCGTCGACGATCGTCGTCTCGTCCTTGGTCACCACGACCTTGCGGGCGCGGCCGAGCAGGTCGAGGGTGGCGTTCTCGAGCTTGAGACCGACCTCCTCGGCGATGACCTGGCCACCGGTCAGGATGGCGATGTCGTTGAGCATGGCCTTGCGGCGGTCGCCGAAGCCCGGGGCCTTGACGGCCACGGAGCGGAACAGGCCGCGGATCTTGTTGACGACCAGGGTCGCCAGGGCCTCGCCCTCGATGTCCTCGGCGATGATCAGCAGCGGCTTGCCCGACTGGACGACCTTGTCGAGCAGCGGCAGCAGGTCCTTGTTGGCGGAGACCTTGCTGTTGACGATCAGGATGTACGGGTCCTCGAGCACGGCCTCCATGCGGTCCGAGTCGGTGACGAAGTACATCGACGTCATGCCCTTGTCGAAGCGCATGCCCTCGGTGAGCTCGAGCTCGAGGCCGAAGGTGTTGCTCTCCTCGACGGTGATGACGCCTTCCTTGCCGACCTTGTCCATCGCCTCGGCGATGAGCGAGCCGATCTCGGGGTCGGCGGCGGAGATGGAGGCCGTGGAAGCGATCTGCTCCTTGGTCTCCACGTCCTTGGCCAGCTTGGAGAGCTCCTCGCTGACGCGCTCGACGGCGGCCTCGATGCCCTTCTTCAGAGCCATCGGGTTGGCGCCGGCGGCCACGTTGCGCAGGCCCTCGCGCACCAGCGCCTGGGCGAGCACGGTGGCGGTGGTGGTGCCGTCGCCGGCGACGTCGTCAGTCTTCTTGGCGACTTCCTTGACCAGCTCGGCGCCGATCTTCTCCCACGGGTCCTCGAGCTCGATCTCCTTGGCGATGGAGACACCGTCGTTGGTGATCGTGGGAGCGCCCCACTTCTTCTCCAGCACGACATTGCGGCCCTTGGGGCCCAAGGTCACCTTGACGGCGTCGGCGAGCTGGTTCATACCGCGCTCGAGACCGCGCCGGGCGTCCTCGTCAAACGCGATCATCTTGGCTGCCATAAGGCTAGACCTCCCAGATGCAGGGTGGCTTGTCGTGGACCGAGCCGACGCCCGCGACGGCATGGGTCAGCATCTCCTTCGGCAGACCCCATCGTCCCGATCCGAGTTGGCACTCTGCTGCACAGAGTGCCAACGAACTGTTTAGCACTCTACCCTGCCGAGTGCAAGCGAGAAGCCTCCTACCGGGGCTTTCCTCCCCATATCAACCTGTACGGCGGGGCCATCCGTCACCGGCTGCAGGACCCCGCCACCTGCGACAAGCCGCGTCCAGGCCGCCGCAGACGGCGGGATCCGTGCCCACGGCGAGCCACCTCGCGCGGCTCGCCGTGACCGAGTCGACGAATGAAAGGTTGCGGGTTCGCACGGACTGCGCTGCCGGGCGATCCCCGCCGGTGCATACCAGGGGGTGTTTCAGACCGCGCGGACGGACTCCGCTTGGGGTCCCTTCTGGCCCTGCGTGATCTCGAACTCGACGCGCTGGCCTTGTTCGAGAGATCGGTACCCGTCCATCATGATCGCTGAGTAATGGACGAATACATCCTTACCACCGTCTACCGCGATGAAGCCGTAGCCCTTGTCCGCGTTGAACCACTTGACGGTGCCCTGCGCCACTTCCGACTCCTCTTACTGGGCTTTCAGATCTCGCCCATTCCTCCGCGAGACCCGTAATCGCCGGACTTAAGGGAAAATCAGCCAGACGATCGCCCTCGACCATACCTGTGGCACGGGGTTTGGCAACAGAGTCAATCCGCAAACGGCGCATTTCTTCGCAACGTAGGTGCTTCAACGTTTCAATTGCCCTGGAAATGGAGAAGGCGCCCACTAGGGGCGCCTTCCACAAGTGTGATCTATGGCACTCAGCCGCCGGCGACCGCCGGGATGATGGAGATCTGAGTGCCCTCAGGTGCCGGAGTGTCGAGCCCGTCGGCGAAACGGACATCCTCTTCCCCAACGTAAACGTTGACAAAACGACGAATCTTGCCCGATTCATCCAGAATTCTCGCGCCGATCCCCGGGTAGTCGGAGTCGAGCTTGGCGAGGACGTCACGAAGAGTCGCGCCCTCGCCACTGACTTCGGCGTTGCCACCGGTGTACGTGCGCAGAATGGTGGGAATCCGCACCGAAACGCTCATGGTTTATCTCGCCTTTCCTGGTTGTCAGACAGCCGCGCGGAACGCGTCGAGTGAGGGCCGGATCACGGCCGTGGGCTGGGCGTCGTCGCTGATCGCGTCGAGCGTCTTGAGCCCGTCGCCGGTGTTGAGGACCACCGTCTCGGCCTCGGGGTCGAGCCGCCCGCTCTCGGCGAGCTTCTTCAGCACGCCCACGGTCACCCCGCCCGCGGTCTCGGCGAAGACGCCCTCCGTCGAGGCCAGCAGCTTGATCGCGGCCACGATCTCGGCGTCGGTGACGTCCTCGACGGCCCCGCCGGTGCGCCGGGCGATGTCGAGCACGTACGGCCCGTCCGCCGGGTTGCCGATGGCCAGCGACTTGGCGATGGTGTCGGGCTTGACCGGCTGCACGACGTCGTGCCCCGCCTTGTACGCGGTGGAGACCGGCGAGCACCCGGCCGCCTGCGCCCCGAAGATCTTGTACGGCGTGTCCTCGACCAGCCCCAGCTGCACCAGCTCGCGGAAGCCCTTGTCGATCTTGGTGAGCTGCGAGCCGGAGGCGATGGGGATGACGATCTGCTCGGGCAACCGCCACCCGAGCTGCTCGGCGATCTCGTACGCGAGCGTCTTGGAGCCCTCGGCGTAGTAGGGCCGCAGGTTGACGTTGACGAACCCCCACTTGTCACCCAGCGGGTCGCCGATCAGCTCAGAGCAGAACCGATTGACCTCGTCATAGGTGCCGTCGATCCCGATCAGCTTGCCGCCGAACACCCGAGCCATGGCGATCTTGGCCGCTTCGAGGTTGGCCGGGATGAACACGCACGCCTCGAGCCCGGCGCGCGCCGCCGCCGCGGTGACCGCGCCCGCGAGGTTGCCCGTGGAGGAGCAGGAGAGGGTGTGGAAGCCGAAGTTGCGCGCCGCCTCGACGGCGATGGCGACGACCCGGTCCTTGAAGGAATGGGTGGGGTTGCCGGAGTCGTCCTTGACGTACAGGTTCTTGAGGCCCAGTGCGCGTCCGAGGTTTCCGGCCTTGACCAGTTTGGTCCAACCGGGGTTCATATTGGGCTTACTGGCGACGTCAACCGGCACCGGGAGCAGCGAGCGGTAACGCCAGATGTTGGCGGGACCCGACTCGATGTCGGCGCGGGTCACCGTACCGAAGGAATAGGCCGCTTCGAGCGGCCCGAAACACTCCAGACACGCGAAGCTCGGACCGAGGGGGTAACGCGTGCCGCACTCGCGGCAGGACAGACCGACAGCAGGACCAAAGTCGAGCGACATGAAGCGAGGCCTTCCCTCATCTTCGCCCGCGGCCACCTTGACCGCAGACCGGAATTGGCACCTTGTCCCGGTCGGCCTCGCCAGGTCGCGAGTCTCAAGCCGGGAGGGTTGCCGGGGCTTCGCAGGGCCGGTCCCTCCACCCCTCTGGATGAGCAATATTCAGTTGTTGAAAGGGACTCTACCCGCCCACGGGGCGGTAATGGCCATCCGTCTCAAGATGTGAGACGTAGCGTCTCAGCGATAATCATCACCCAGCACTCCCTGCACGTACTTGCGGGCCTGGTGGATGCGCGACTTGGCGGTGCCGAGCGGGATGCCGAGCTGCTCGGCCACCTCGTTGTAGTCGAGCTGGACGATGTCGCGCAGCACCAGCGCCTGCGCCAGGTCGGGCTTGTCGGCCTCCAGCGCCTCCATGGCGTCGAGCAGGTCGAGCCGCGAGCCCGCGATCACGCTCACCCGCGCCACGTCGGGCTTCTGCGTGGGCAGCTCGTCCGAGCTCTGCTCGGCCGCGCGGCGTTTGAGCGACCTGTACGTGGTGCGCGCGCAGTTGGCCGTCACGATGTGCAGCCAGGTGCTGAACCGCGCCCGGCCCTCGAACCGGCCGATGTTGCGCGCCACGGCCAGCAACGTGTCCTGGGAGGCTTCCTCTGCGTCCTGGTGATAGGGGAGGATCCGGGCGCAGTGCCGCATCACATCGGGCTCGATCCGCGCCAGGAGCTCGCCAAGTGCGCGATGATCTCCTCCGGCAGCCGAGCGGGCGAGTTCCTCGGTTAGCTCATCTAGCGCCATAGCTGGGATCCTATTGGCGAAGGGAGCGTAGATGAACAGCGTCCTGGTGGCCTCCAACAGAGGACCCGTTTCCTTTACCGTCTCGGACGACGGCGAGCTGACCATGAGACGCGGTGGCGGCGGCCTGGTCTCGGCGCTGTCCGAGGTGGCCAGGAAGGACGGCGTGCTGTGGGTGTGCGCGGCGCTGTCCGACGGCGACCGCAGCGCCGTGCGCCTGGTGCCCGGCGGCCGGATCGACCACGCCGGCTACGACACGGGCCCGATGCGCATGCTCGACATCCCGCCCGCCACCTTCCACCGCGCCTACAACGCCGTGGCCAACTCCACGCTGTGGTTCGTCAACCACCTGCTCTACGACATCCCCAACGCCCCCAACTTCGGCACGAGGTTCGAGCGGGAGTGGGAGTCCTACCGTGACTACAACGGCGCGTTCGCGCTGGCGCTGGCCGAGGAGGCCGGCCACGGCGCCCGCGTCATGGTGCAGGACTACCATCTGGCGCTGACCCCGGCGATGCTCCGCGCCGAGCGGCCGGACCTGCGCATCGCCCACTTCAGCCACACCCCGTGGGCGCCCCCCGAATACTTCTCGCTGCTGCCCGACGAGGTGGCCCGAGAGGTCCTGGAGGGCATCCTGGGCGCCGATCACGCCGGGTTCCTGGCCGACAGGTGGGCCCAGGCGTTCATGGACTGCTGCGAGGCGCTGCTGGGCGCGGAGGTCGACCGCGCGGGCCGCAGCGTCACCCACGAGGGCAGGACCACCCGCATCGGCGTGCACAGCCTCGGCGTCGACGGCGACGCGCTGTGGGAGCGCGCCGTCGAGCCCGACGTCGAGTCGCACATGACAGCGCTCAGGGAGCAGGTGGGCGACCGCCGGCTGATCGTCCGCATCGACCGCACCGAGCTGTCGAAGAACATCGTGCGCGGCCTGGTGGCCTACCGCGAGTTCCTGGCCGCGCACCCGGAGTGGCACGGCAAGGTGGTGCACCTGGCCTTCGCCTACCCGAGCCGGCACGACCTGCCCGAATACCGCGAGTACACCGCGTCGGTGCTGCGCTGCGCGCAGGAGATCGAGGACGAGTACGGCACCGAGGACTGGGACCCGCTGATCCTCAACGTCAACGACGACTACCCGCGTTCGCTGGCCGCGTACCGGATGGCCGACGTGCTGCTGGTCAACCCCATCCGCGACGGGATGAACCTGGTCGCCAAGGAGGGCCCGATCCTGTCCGCGAGGTGCGCGCTCGTGCTCTCGCGCGAGGCGGGGGCGGCGGCCGAGCTGGGCCCGCACGCGCTCGTGGTCAACCCGTACGACATCAGCGGCACGGCCGCCGCGCTGCACGCGGCGCTCGTCATGCCGGAGGACGAGCGCCGCATGCGGCGCGACAAGCTGCACGCCGCGGCCACCGCCCTGCCCCCGCAGAAGTGGCTCGCGGCCCAGCTCGATGCGCTGGCCGAGATCTGAGCGCGGTCAGCTCCAGTCGGCGTACTTGAGCGTGTCGGCCAGGCCCGGCGTGTTCCACTGGTCCACGACGAGGATCTTGCTCTGCGGCAGGTACCACTCGCGCTGCGTGAAGCGGAGCAGGACCTTCGTGGTCGAACCCGAATACTTGACGCACTCCGACTTCCACGCGTTGTAGGCGGCCTTGTGCCCCGCGCCGACCTGGCGCAGGCCCCTGGTGACCTTCGGGCCGATGGCCTCGCCCCACTTGTCGTTGAACGGGCACGGCTGCACGTCGCTCGCCGTGTAGAAGGGCCTCTTGCCGGTGTACGGGCCGAACCCCTCGGCCCCGCGCTTGATGGAGGAGGGGCCGAGGACGTAGAAGGCGTCGCACTCCGGCGTCCCCCAGCCCACCGGCTTGCCGCACTTGCCGGTCACGATCTGGACCTCGTCGCCGAAGCGGTGGACCTGCCACTTGATCGGGATGTAGAGGGTCAGGCCCTTGCGCAGCTTGACCGCCTGGGCGGGAGCGGCGTGCGCGGGCGGGGAGGCCGCGAGGAGGGTGGCCACGGCCACGGCGGCGAGGTGTCGCTTGTGCATGGGCCCGACCCTAGGGAGCGCGACTTGCAGCTCAATCACGAACGACTGAAAGCCCCCACAAGCTCCTCCAGCAGCGCGATGACGCCGTCGGGCCCGTCCACCACGAGGTCGGCCTGCCGGGCCAGCTCGGTGACCTCCGCGGAGCCGCTGCACACGTTCACGCCGGGCAGCCCCGAGAAGCGTACGGCCGCGAACGCGGACAGGTCGCCGAGATCGTCGCCCACGAACATGACGGACCTGGCGGCCCGCTCCGCCAGGAACAGGCTGAGCGCCTGCCCCTTGTCCATGCCCGGCGGCCGCAGCTCCAGCACGAAGCGCCCCGGCTCGACCACCAGGCCGTGCCGGCCGGCCAGATCGGCCAGCGGGTCGCGCAGCCTGGCCAGCGCGCCCTGCGGGTCGGAGCTGCGCCTGGTGTGCACGGCCACGGCCCGGCCCTTGTCCTCGATGGTGACGTCCTGCAGGTCGAGCGACTCGAGCAGCAGCGGCAGCCGGGCCTCTACCTCGAGCACGCCCGGAGGCGGCGGGGGGCCGGAGATCTGCCCGGCCTCCCAGCGCTCGAAGCCGTAGTGCCCGAGTACGACCAGCCGGGGCACGTCGGCCAGGCCCGGCCCGAGCTCCAGCGCGGTGGCCGGCGGCCGGCCGGTCACGATGGCCACCGCCAGGACGTGGGCGCCGAGCTCGGCCAGCACCTCCGGCGCCTTCGGGTGGATCACGGCCTCGGCGGGGTCGGGCACGATCGGCGACAGGGTCCCGTCGAAGTCGAGCCCGATCACCGCGCCCGCCGGGTCGTTCAAGATCGCTTTGATTCCAGGGATGTTCCTCACGCCGCTGCCGTACCCAGCCGGTCAGGGACGCATGCCGAGTCTCCTTGCCGCGCGGTCACGCTGGCGGGTGGACCGTAACCTGCGCAGCCGCTTGACCAGCATGGGATCGTGCTCCAGCGCCTCCGGACGGTCGATCAACTCACCGAGCAACTGGTAGTAGCGCGTGGCGGAGAACCCGAAGCTCTCCTTGATGGCCTGCTCCTTCGCGCCCGCGTAGCGCCACCATTGGCGTTCGAAGGCGAGGAGCTCGAGATCGCGTTCTGAGAGGGGTTGGCCGGACGTCTCCTGGGCATCGTCACCGCTGAGCGGTGCTCCCATGGTGTCCTCCTCGGGAAAGAGTGCGTGCGATGACGCCGCACGCACGCGGCCCGTGGCCAATCGTAATGTGCGAAGTGCGGCTGTTCACGACGTATTGAGAGACGTACAGTCACGAAATGTGACCTCAGTAATCACGCTCCTCACCGACTACGGGCTCGAAGACGGCTATGTGGCGGCGTGTCACGGAGTGATCGCCGGAATCGCCCCCGAGGCGCGGGTGATCGACGTGTGCCACCTGATCCCCTCGGGTGACGTACGGCGTGGCGCGGCGATTCTCGCCCAGACCATTCCCTACCTTCCCGTGGGCATCCATATCGGCGCGGTCGATCCCAGCGCGGGCGGTGCCCGGCGGGCGGTGGCCGTCGAGGCGGGCGGGCGGGTGTTCATCGGACCCGACAACGGGCTGCTGTCGTGGGCCGTGCACGCCAGCGGCGGCGCCGAGGCCGCCTACGCGATCAGCAACGACGAGCACTTCCTGCGGCCGGTCTCCCCGACCTTCCACGGGCGCGACGTCTTCTCGCCGGTCGCGGGGCGGCTGTTCGGCGGGCTGAGACCGGCGGACCTGGGGCCGGAGGTGCCGATCGGCAGGCTGGTGACGCTGCCGGCGCCGACCTCGCTGCTGCGCGAGGGCTCGGTGGAGGGCGAGGTCGTCTCGGTCGACCGCTACGGCAACACCCAGCTGTCGATCGCGGTCGGCGACCTGCACGCGCTGGGCGTGCGGGTGGGCGACACGCTGGGGGTCTGGCTGGGCCGGCGGCAGCTCTCGCTGCCCTACCGGGAGACGTTCGCGGCGGTGCCGCCGGGGGAGCTGGTGGCGTTCGCGGACTCGGCGGGACTGATCGCGATCGCCGTCAATTCCGGTGACGCAGCGCAGCGGCTGGGGCTCCCACCTGGCGCACATGTCCGACTTGCTCCGACTCCATAGGGCAAAGGCACACAGATCGGAATTACTCCGCGTATCGGTCTGTTTACCGAAGCGTCGGAATGAATCAGCTGGCGCGTGTCAGAATGCAACGCGCGGGCGTCCCTCCCCTCCCCTCCAGAGGTCGACGTGTACCAGCTGTCCATCGTGCTGCTCTCCATAATGTCCGCGATCTGGCCCGCGCCGGAGCCGCCCGTGTCAGAGCGCTGGCACGCCTGGCCCGTCGCGCAGATCTTCCCCGCCACCGTGCCCGGGGTCAGCCCGTCGGGGGCGCGGGTCACGTACGTGCTGGCCGGGGTCGCCCCCGAAGCGCCCTGCCGGACGGCGTTCCAGCCCGCCGCCGTCCGGCGCGGCTGCCGCGTGGCCCTGCGCGCCACGTACGCCGACAGCACGCAGACGTTCGTCGCCACCGTGGGCATCGCCGTGCTCGACCTGCCCGGACGCGACTACCTCCGCGTGGGGCGGCCCGCGACCGTGCGGCCGGTGGCCTTCCCCCGGGGGCCGGCCGAGCGCTTCGGCGAGCGGCAGTACTTCGCCGGGGTGGTGCTCAGGTCCGACGAGCGCTACGTGGTGGCCACGGCCGCCGGGTACGCCGACGGGCGGCCGTACCAGCCGGGTGACCGCCTCGTGCCCCGCCTGCGCGACACGGCGCGGCAGCTCGCCACCGAGCTGGACCGGACGCTCACCCGATGAGCAGGCTCGCCGTCGCCTTCCTCGTCACCGCGCTGGTGCTGGGAACCGTTCCGGCGAGCGCCACCGACGACGTGGGCGAGGCCGCCCGGGCGGGACAGTGGCAGCTCGCCGCGCTGCAACTGCCCGAGGCGTGGCGGTCGAGCAGGGGCGAGGGCGTGATCGTCGCCGTGCTCGACACCGGCGTGAACGGCCGCCACCCCGACCTGGAGGGCGCCGTGATCCAGGGCCCCGACCTGACCGGGACCGCCAAGGGCCTCTGGGGGCGGCACGGGACCGCCATGGCCAGCCTGATCGCCGGGCGCGGGCACGGCGACGAGCACAAGGGCGGCGTGATCGGGGTGGCGCCCGCGGCCAAGGTGCTGTCCATCCGCGTCACGCTGGAGAACGGCGACCCGCTGCGCGAGCAGCAGCGCGCCGGCGGGCGCGACGCGCTGGCCAAGGGCATCCGGTACGCGGTCGACCACGGGGCCGGCGTGATCAGCATGTCGCTGGGCGGCGGCAGCGGCGCGTGGGAGGGCTCGCCCGCGGAGGAGGAGGCCATCCAGTACGCGATCGCGCGGGGCGCCGTGCTGGTGGCCTCGTCGGGCAACGACGGCGGCACGGCCAACAGGAAGAACTTCCCCGCCGCCTACCCCGGCGTGATGGCCGTGGGCGCGGTGGACCGGGAGCTCAGGGTGGCCGCGTTCTCCAACAGGCAGGACTACCTCTCGGTGGTCGCGCCGGGCACGGAGATCGTCACGGCCGACGCCCGCGACTCGTACGTGGTGAGCGACGGCACCAGCTCGGCGGCGGCCATGGTGGCGGGCGTGGCGGCCCTGATCAAGTCCGCGTACCCCGGCATGTCGCCCTACCACGTGCGGACGGCCATCGAGCTCGGCACCAGGCGGCAGCCGGCCGACGGCCACAGCCCCGCCTACGGGCACGGGGTGGCCGACGCCCTGCTCGCCCTGCGGGAGGCCGCCCGCCTGGACCCGCCCGGCGCCGGCCTGGCCCGGCCCGGCCCGTACTTCGGCGACGGCCCTCCGCCCGCCTCCCGGGGGCCGGTGGTGGCGGGCATCGTGATGCTGGCCGCGGCGATGTCGGCCCGCGTCCTCGTCCGCCACCGCAAACGCCGCCGCCTCTGACCCCCACACCCCTTCCCGAAACCCGCCGCGCAACCGTCCCTCTCCTCCCAAAGGACGGAAGGGACGTCGGCGGGCCACTGGCACGAGCGGAGTCGCCCTAGCAAGCGCTTGTGCGATACTAAGGGCATGGCGTTAGCGATCGAGGGCTGGTTCGCCGTCGACGAGGACGGCGTCTTCCTCCTGGGCACCCGATGCGCGACCTGCGGCACCGTCGCCTTCCCGCCCCGCACCGGCCTCTGCCCCAACCCGCGCTGCGACGCCACCCCGACGGAGACGATCCGCCTCCCCCGCCGCGGCCGGGTGTGGTCGTACACGAACGCCTGCTACCCGCCCCCCGCCCCCTACGTCGCCGCGGACCCGTACGTGCCGGTGACGCTGGCCGCCGTCGAGCTCGACGAGGTGGGGATCGTGGTGCTCGGGCAGGTCAAGGGCCTCACGGTGAACGAGCTCGAGGTCGGCATGGAGCTGGAGCTCACCTCCGGGCCGCTGTCGGACGGGCCGCTGGTGTGGATGTGGGAGCGGGTCTCATGAGTGTGGTGGTGCTGGGCGTCGGGATGCATCCGTGGGGCAAATGGGGCAGGCCCTTCCTGGAGTACGGCGTCGCGGCCGCCCGCGCGGCCCTGCGGGACGCCGGGGTGGCGTGGACCGACGTGGAGTTCGTGGTCGGGGCGGACACGATCAGGAACGGCTACCCGGGCTTCGTCGCGGGCGCCTCCTACGCGCAGGCGCTGGGCTGGTCGGGCGCCAGGATCGCCTCCTGCTACGCGGCCTGCGCCTCCGGCGCCCAGGCCGTGGACATCGCCCGCACGCGCATCCTCGCGGGCCTGTGCGACGTGGCGCTGGTGGTCGGGGCGGACTCGACCCCGAAGGGCTTCTTCAAACCGGTCGGCGGCGACCGCCCCGACGACCCCGACTGGCTCCGCTTCCGCCTGCTGGGCGCCACCAACCCCGCCTACTTCGCCCTGTACGCCCGCAGGCGCATGGCCGTGCACGGCTCGACCCCGGCCGACTTCGCCGCCGTCAAGGTCAAGAACTCGCGGGCCGGCTCGCTCAACCCCATGGCCCGCTACCGCAAGCCCGTCACCGCCGAGGAGGTGCTGGCCTCGCCCCTGGTCGCCGACCCGCTGCGCCTCATGGACATCTGCGCCACCTCGGACGGGGGCGCGGCGGTGATCCTGGCCTCGGAGTCCTACGCCCGCCGCCGGGGCCTGCGGGCTCCGGTACGCCTGGCCGCGGTCTCCACCGTCACCCCGACCTTCCCCAGCACGATCCTGGAGCTGCCGAACTTCGCCACCGACTCCTGCGCCGCCGCGCCGGCCCCCGACAGGCCCTTCAGAGCCGCGATCGCGCACGCGGCGTACGAGGAGGCAGGGGTGGGACCCGAGGACGTCTCGCTGGCGGAGGTGTACGACCTCTCGACGGCCCTGGAGCTGGACTGGATGGAGGACGTCGGCCTGTGCCCGCCAGGGGAGGCGGCCAAGCTGCTGCACGACGGGGAGACGGGGCTCGGCGGCCGCATCCCGGTCAACCCCTCGGGTGGCCTGGCCTCCTTCGGCGAGGCGATCCCGGCCCAGGCGATCGCCCAGCTCTGCGAGCTGACCGTGCAGCTGCGGGGCGAGGCCGGCGACCGCCAGGTGCCCGCCGCCCGCGTGGGCCTGGCCGCCAACCAGGGCCTCTTCGGCCACGGCTCCGCCCTGATCGTCACCACGTAGAGACGCGAAGACCCTCCGGGGGAGCTCCCTCGGAGGGTCTTCGGAAGGCGCGTCAGCCCACGTGCACCACGTCGTGCGTCTCCGCGAAGTGGCAGGCGCTCTCGTGCCCGGTACCCGGCCGGATCTGCAGCAGCGGCTCCTCCTCGGCGCAGATCTCCTGCGCCTTCCAGCACCGCGTACGGAACCGGCATCCCGACGGCGGGTTCGCCGGTGACGGCGGGTCGCCCTGCAGGATGATCCGCTCCCGCTGCTCCCGGCCCTCCGGGTCGGGCACCGGCACCGCCGACAGCAGCGCCTGCGTGTACGGGTGCGCGGGCTTGTCGTAGATCTCGGTGTCCTTCCCGAGCTCCACGAACTTGCCCAGGTACATCACGCCGACCCGGTCGGAGATGTGCCGCACCACCGACAGATCGTGGGCGATGAAGATGTACGCCAGGTCGAACTCGTTCTGCAGCCGCTCGAGCAAGTTGATGACCTGCGCCTGGATGGACACGTCCAGGGCCGACACCGGCTCGTCGCAGACGATGATCTCCGGCTGGAGCGCCAGCCCTCGGGCGATGCCGATGCGCTGCCGCTGTCCTCCGGAGAACTGGTGCGGGTAGCGGTTGATGTGGTCGGGGTTGAGCCCGACGACCTCCAGCAGCTCCTGCACCTTCTTGCGGCGGTCACCGCGCGGCGCCACCTCGCTGTGGATCTCGTACGGCTCGCCGATGATGTCGCCGACGGTCATCCGGGGGTTCAGCGAGGTGTACGGGTCCTGCATCACCATCTGGACGTTGCGGCGCATCCGCTTGAGCTCGCCGCCCTTGGCCTTGCCGATGTCACGGCCGTTGATCAGCACCGAGCCCGAGGTCGGCCGCTCCAGCGCCATCAGCACCTTGGCGAGGGTGGACTTGCCGCAGCCCGACTCGCCCACGATGCCCAGCGTCTCGCCCTTGTGCAGGTCGAACGACACGCCGTCGACGGCCTTGATGGCGCCGATCTGCCGCTTGAACAGGATGCCCTGGGTCAGGGGGAAATGCTTGACCAGGTCGCGTACCTCGAGGATGCGCTCACCGTTCGCCATCGAGGACCTCCCTCCAGTAGTGGCACGCGCTGCCTCGGGTGCCGCTGATCTCGTGGAGCGGGGGGACGTCGGTCACGCAGTTGTCCTGCCGGTAGGGGCACCGGGGGTGGAACGCGCAACCGGTCGGCAGGTCGAGCAGGTTGGGCGGCAGGCCCTTGATCGCGTACAGGTCCTGGCCCTTGAGGTCGACCCGGGGGATCGACTCCAGCAGGCCCTTCGTGTACGGGTGGGCGGGGCCCTTGTAGATGTCGTGCACGGGGGCCTTCTCCACGATGCGGCCCGCGTACATGACGGCGATCTTGTCGGCCACGTCGGCCACGACGCCGAGGTCGTGCGTGATCAGGATCAGGCCCATCTGGCTCTCGCGCTGCAGCTCGGCCAGCAGCTCCATGATCTGGGCCTGGACGGTCACGTCGAGCGCCGTGGTCGGCTCGTCCGCGATCAGCACCTCGGGGTCCAGCGCGATCGACATCGCGATCATGATGCGCTGCCGCATGCCGCCGGAGAACTGGTGCGGATAGTCGTTCACGCGCTGCCTGGCGGCCGGGATGCGGACCCGGTCCATCAGCTCGACGGCCTTCTTCATGGCGTCGCGCTTGGACATGCCGCGGTGCACCCGGAACATCTCGCTGATCTGCCAGCCCACGGTGAACACCGGGTTGAGCGCGGAGAGCGCGTCCTGGAAGATCATCGCGATGCGCTGGCCGCGCACCTGCGTGCGCGCCTCCTCCGACAGCCTGAGCAGGTCGGTGCCCTTGAAGCGGATCTCCCCCTTGGGGATGACCGCCGGCGGCATGTCGAGAATGCCCATGATCGCCTGCGCGGTCACGGACTTGCCCGAACCCGACTCGCCCAGCACGGCGAGCGTCTCACCGGGGCTGACCGTGTAGCTCACGCCGTTCACAGCGCGTACGACCCCGGCACGCGTACGGAACTCCACGTGCAGGTTGTCGACCGCGAGCAGCGGTTGGTCGCCCAGCCCTCCCTCGGCGGGCAACACATCCGTTGACGTCTTCTTCACTTGATCCCCCCTTCTACCTGAGTTTCGGGTCGAGCGCGTCGCGTACGGCGTCGCCCATCATGATGAACGCCAGCACCGTGATGCTGAGGAACACGGCCGGGAACACCAGCGGCAGCGGCGCCTCCAGGAATCTGATGCGCGCGTCGGCGATCATCAGGCCCCATGAGATGTCCGGCGACTGGACGCCCACGCCCAGGAACGAGAGCGCGGCCTCGGCGGCGATGAAGCCGCCCAGGTTGATCGTGGCCACGACGATGACCGGCGCCAGCGAGTTGGGCAGCAGGTGGCGGAACATGATCCGTCCTGCTCCCGCGCCCAGTGCCCTGGCCGCGACCACGAAGTCCTGGTTCTTCGCGGTGATCACGGCCGCCCGCATGATGCGGAACGTCATCGGCCAGCCGAGCACTGCCAGCGCGAGGATCACCAGCATGATGCTGTTGGCCCGGCCGCGGAAGGTGGCGGCGATGAGCAGCGCGCCCAGGATCGGGGGGATGGCGAAGAAGATCTCGGTGACCCGCGAGGACACCGTGTCGACCACGCCGCTCCGGAAGCCGGCCACCAGGCCGAGCAGACCGCCGACCAGGGTGGTGATGATCGTGGTGAACACGCCGATCACGATCGAGTTGCGCGCGCCGTAGATCGTCCTGGCGTAGACGTCGCAGCCCAGGCTGTCCTTGCCGAACAGGTGGCCGGCGCTGGGCGCCTGCCTGGCCGTCGACAGGTCACAGGTCCTGGCGTTGAACGGGTCGATCGAGGTGAACAGCCACGGCAGGAACGACATGACGAGCAGGACCAGGATGATGACCACCGAGAGGATGAACATCGGCCGGCGCCTGAGGTCGTACCAGGCGTCGGTCCACAGGCTCGCGGGCTTGCCTTCCTTGCCCTTCTTGCCCCGCGGGGCGGGCGCCGGGTCGGTAACCGCGTCCGTGACCAGTGTCTGCGTCTCCGGGAGCCCGGGCCCGACCGGCGGGATGGGGTTACTCATAGCGGATCCTCGGGTCGAGCACGGCGTACAACAGGTCGACGACCAGGTTGGCCAGGATGTAGATCAGCACCAGGACGGTGATGATTCCCACCACAACCGGTTGTTCTCGCAAGTAAACCGACTGGAACAGCTGATTTCCAATCCCCGGGAGATTGAAGATCGTCTCGGTGATCACCGCGCCGCCCATCAGGTTGCCGAGGTCGGCGCCGAGATAGGTGACCAGCGGGATCAGCGCGTTACGCAACCCGTGCCGGCCGATGACACGCCGCCTCGGCAGGCCCTTGGCCGTGGCCGTGCGGATGTAGTCCGCTCTGAGCGTCTCCACCAGGCTGGTCCTGGTGAGCCTGGTCAGGTACGCGATCGACGTCCCGGCGAGCACGAAGCCGGGCAGCAGGTAGCTGCGCCAGCCCGCGAACGTGCCCGCGACCGGGAAGATGTCCAGCCCTGTCCACAGCTTGAGCTTGACGCCCAGGATCAGCTGCAGCACGAAGCCGGTGACCAGCGTGGGCACCGAGATGAGCAGCAGCGTGGAGGCGAGGATCGCGGTGTCAGTGGCCTTGCCGCGGCGCAGCGCCGCCCACAGGCCCAGGCCGACGCCGATGAGCGCCTCCATCACGAGGGCGGTCACCGCGAGGTTCAGGGTGACCTGGAACTTGCCGGCCATGACCTGGGACACGGGGACGTCGGCGAAGTTCACGCCGAAGTCACCGCGGAAGAGCACGCCGCTGATGTAATACCAGTACTGCAGCAGCAGCGGATCGTTGAGGTGATACTGCTCGCGCAGGACCTCGGCGACCGCGGGGTCCGGACGCTTGTCTCCGAACAGCGCCGCGATGGGGTCCCCAGGCAGTGCGAAGACGATCATGAAGATGAGTAGCGTGGCGCCGAGCAGGACGGGTATCGCCTGGATCAAGCGCCTGATGACATAACGGCCCATACAAGCCCTCCGGTACATGACTTGGAGGCAGCCCCCGGAGCCCGTGGTTCACCCGGCTCGAGTGGCTGCCTCCAAGCTCAGCCCTCCGGCGGGTGGACGGCAAGCGCCGTCCACCGCGCGAATGAACGTCAGGCCTTCTCGATGTCGGCCCAGTTAACCTGGTTGAGCAGGTTGAGCTTGACGTTCTTCACCTTCGAGGAGTACCCGAAGTTGCTCCGGTAGAAGTAAACCGGGATGTACGGAAGGTCCTTGACGAGGATGTCGTCGGCCTGCTGGTAGAACTTCAGGCCCTCGGCGGCGTCGGCGGCCTGGTCACCCTTGGCGACCAGGTCGTCGAACGCCTTGTTGGAGTAGCCACCGTAGTTCGAGCCGGTGCCGATGGAGCCGGTGCCGAAGATCGGCGTCAGGTAGTTCTCAGCCGACGGGTAGTCGATCGACCAGCCCATGCGGAAGAGGCCCTTGTACTCCTTGGCGTCCAGGGCGTCCAGGATGCCCTGGAACTTCTCGAACGGCTTCGGCGTGACCTCGATGCCCAGGTTGGCGCGGAGGTTGTTGGCGACCGCCTCGATCCACTCCTTGTGGCCACCGTCGGCGTTGTAGCCCAGCTCGATGGTCTTGGGGCCCTTGGCGGCGTCGTACAGCTTCTTGGCCTCGGCCGGGTTGTACGTGCACGCGTCGCAGGCGCCCTGGCGGTAGCCGGGGATGGCCGGGTTGATGAAGTCGTCGGCGGGGGCGCGGGTGCCGGAGAAGACCGTCTCGGTGATGGTCTTCCGGTCGATGGCCAGCGAGATGGCCTTGCGGACCTGCGGGTCCTTGAACTCGGGGTTGTACTGCAGCGGGACGCCGATGTAACCCACGGCGGCGTCGGGCTCGTCGTGGTAGCGGTCGCCGAGCACGGACTTGGCGGTGGCGATCGTCGACGGCGGCAGCGAGTCGTGGATGTCCAGGTTCTCGGCCTGCAGGTCGTTGAACGCGGTCTCGGAGCTCGTGTAGACCTTGAACTGGAGCTTCTTCCAGTTCTTCGGCTTGGCGCCCGGGAACTTGTCGTAGACCGTCAGGTCGATGGTCTGGTCGGTGCCCTTCTTGTAGGGCTTGTCGAGCTTGAACAGACCCTGGCCGATCGGCTGCTCACCGAACTGCTGCGTCACCTTGCCGTCGGGGCCGAGGGCCGCCTTCGGCAGCGGGTAGAAGGCCGTGTAGCCCAGCATCGTCTTGAACTGCGAGAACGGCGCCGAGAGCGTCACCTCGAGGGTGGAGTCGTCGACGACCTTGAGACCCTTCATCTCCTTGGCCGTCGGCGTCTTGCCCTCACCCGGGTGCACGTCGGCGTAGCCGTCGACGCGCCCGAAGAAGTAGGACGAGCCCATGGCGTTGTCCTGCAGGGCCGCGTAGTTCCACGCGCGAGCGTAGTCGGCGGCGGTAACCGGCGTGCCGTCGTGCCACGTGTAGCCGGACTTGAGCTTGATCGTCCAGACCTTGCTGTCCGACGTCGTGATCGACTCGGCGGCCTCCTCAACTGGCTGCTTGTTCTCGTCGTAGCGCACCAGCGGCGAGAACACTGCGGCAAGGACCTCGGAACCCTCGGTCTCGGTCGTGTTCTGGGGGTTCAGGAGCTCCTGGGGCTCACCGATCTCCATGCGGACCGGCGTCTCCCCGCCGCCCCCGGCAGCAGTGCCGCCACTGTCAGAGGCACCGCCGCCACACGCGGCAACCGCGAGGGCGAGCAGCGCGGTACCGGCGACGATCTGTACGCCCTTAGTAACACGCATGGTGAAAGAATTCCTCCCTCTACAGGTGGGCGTAAGCGCTGAGCTGCGGTGATCGTGAGCAGCCTGACGGGGGGATCCTGGTTTTCCCCCCGGGTTTGGCTGACATGGTCAAACCAGCCGACGCCCTGCCAGTCGATCGCGACTATCCCTTACTACTTGCCACCAGGGAGTCTCTGGCGCGTTGCAGTTCGGTCACACGTGTGCCAATCCAGCGTCACAGACATTCAGCCCAACAGGCAACAAATCGTACAGAGCCCGTGTAACCGGTACGGCCAGGACGTGAACAGACGATGAAAATTACCCTCTACATGAGAGTGGTCGCGCCCTTGCCAGCGCACCGCGCCTCGCTGGGCTACGGTTGAGCAGGTCTTGACGGCACCTTGGGAACCGAGCGTCCCGAGGCTCCGTCCAACTGACGCTGCCGCCAACCCGCGCGGCAGGCACCTCACCGACCGGGATCCAATAGAGTCCTTGCCATGAGCCAGCCGGAATCCGCTGTCGCGGACGCCCAGGCGGGCGGCCGAAGCGGGCAGGAGCCGCTGGCCAAGCTCGCCAAGAGATACGGACTTCGCCGTGCCATCGCGCGGCCGAGGTTCCCTGTCTACATGCGCCAGCTCTGGGAGCGGCGACACTTCATCCTGACGTACGCGACCTCGCGCAACGTCTCGAAGTACACCAGCTCCGCCCTCGGCCAGCTGTGGCAGGTGCTGACTCCCCTGCTCAACGCCGGGATCTACTTCCTGATGTTCGGCCTCATCCTCGGCGGCAGCAAGAACATCGAGAACTACACGGCGTTCCTGCTCACCGGGATGTTCGTCTTCACCTACACGCAGCGCACGGTCACCGCGGGCGCCAAGTCGATCTCGGGCAACCTGTCGCTCATCAGGGCGCTCCACTTCCCCCGCGCCTCGCTGCCGCTGGCCTACACGATCCAGGAGCTCCAGCAGCTCGCCATCTCCATGGGCATCCTGCTCGTCATCGTGCTGCTCACCGGCGAGGGGCTCAACTGGTTCTGGCTGATGATCCCGGTCGTGCTGCTGCTCCAGACGATGTTCAACATCGGCGCCGGCCTGATCGTCGCCCGGCTCGGCGCCTCGATGCGCGATCTCAACCAGTTGCTGCCGTTCATCACCCGCACCTGGCTCTACGCCTCCGGCGTGTTCTTCTCGATCCAGGACAAGGTCGTCGGCTCCGCCGAGCTGCCCCAATGGGTGGCCAATGTGATGTACATGAATCCCGCCGCTTCCTACATCGAATGGATGCGCGAGATCCTCATCTCGAGCCACAATAAGCAGTTCGGCCACCACCCCCCGACCATGGTGCTGGTGTCTTGCGTATTCTGGGCGGTGTTCACACTCGGCTTCGGGTTCTGGTACTTCTGGCGGTCCGAGGAGAGGTACGGGCGTGGCTGAACTTACCAAGGAGCTGTCACAGGTGAAGGGCGAGAAGCCCGCCGTCCCCGGCAAGGATGTGAGAGTGCATCCCAATCCGGAGCCCCAGGGCAAGCGGCCACTCGACGTCCCCACGGGCACTCCGACCGTCATCGTCGACGATCTCCACATCGTCTACCGCGTCTACGGCGCCGCCTCCGACGCCGAGAAGGGCAACGCGGTCAACGCCCTCACGCGCATCCTCAAGCGCCAGGGCCGCCCGCAGATGAAAGAGGTCCACGCGGTCAAGGGCGTGACCTTCGTGGCCTACCACGGTGACGCCATCGGCATCGTGGGCCGCAACGGCTCGGGCAAGTCCACGCTGCTGCGGGCCATCGCGGGCCTCCTGCCGCCACACAAGGGCGCCGTCTACACCGACGGCCAGCCCTCGCTGCTCGGCGTCAACGCGGCCCTCATGCGCGAGCTCACCGGCGAGCGCAACATCGTGCTCGGCTGTTACGCCATGGGCATGACGCCGGCCGAGGTCCGCGAGAAGTACCAGGAGATCGTCGACTTCTCCGGCATCGACGAGTTCGTCCAGCTCCCCATGTCCACCTACTCCTCCGGCATGGGCGCCCGGCTCCGCTTCGCCATCTCCTCGGCCAAGACCCACGACGTCCTCCTCATCGACGAGGCCCTGGCCACGGGCGACCGCGAGTTCCGCAAGAAGAGCGAGGAGCGCATCCGCCAGATCCGCGAGTCCGCCGGCACGGTCTTCCTCGTGGCCCACGACCTCAAGGTCATCGAGGAGACCTGCAACCGCGTCATCTGGCTGCACAAGGGCAAGATCAAGATGGACGGCGACCCGAAGGAAGTCATCGCCGCCTACAACAAGGGCTGATCTCCTCTCACGGCGCGACCGCCGCCGCCGCACGGCTCGGAGCCTCCCCCCGCTCCGGCCCGATGCCCTGCCGGGTTACGGCCACAAACACCGACACCTTTGCGTTTTTCGCTGTTGTGTGCGAAACGCGGGCGACTGCAGTGGCAAAAGACTGACATCGTGGCTGCCGTTCCGATAGGATTCGAACGTCAATTCGATCCGAGGTACGCTGATGGAGTGGGAGCGCGCGATGGTGGAGCTTTCGACCGCGATCGACCACCTGGCCACCGAGGACGTGGCCGAGATTCCCCGGATACAGCTCGCCGAGCAGCTGCTGGAGCTGCACTGGCAGATGGCCAGACTGCAGGCCCAGATAGCCCGGCGCACCGGCGTCCGCCTGCCCTGAGCCCCCCGACCGGCCCGTAATCACGACAATCACCCACTCCGCAGAGCCACGACCCACCGTCCCCCTGGACGGCTGAGAGCACGCCGTGACGGCGGCCGGCCCCGTGCGGGTCAGCGGGCGTCCCCCTGGAGGCCGCCGGCCCCGTGCGGCGGGTGGCGCCGCCCGTGCTCCGCCGTACAGGATGGGGTTTGCGACCCCCAGAGCCAGCACAAAGAACAGGCCCGGAACCAGCACAAAAGCGGCACAGAGCCAGCGCAAAAGAGGGGCCTGAGCCAACGCAAAGGAGCGGGCCAGAGCCGGCACAAAAGAGCGGGCCTGAGCCGGCGCGAGGGAGCGGCCCCCGCAGCACGCCGTCGCGGGCGAGCGGGGTGCGGTGGTGCGGGTTGTAGACCTGCCGCACCCCGAACCCGCCGGGAAAGCGTCCGGCGATCTCCATGGCCGGCCGGCGCATGGAAAAGCCGCCGACCCCGGATGTCGGGGTCGGCGGCGGGCTCGGGCGGCGCCGCTGCCCTGCAGTGGCGGCGCGCTGCGCGAGCCGGGCCGTGGGCGCGTCCGCCCAGGCCCGTCATGAGATCTGCCCGCTTGCGCGGGGTCTCGCCACCCACGCGCGCCAGTGCCGTCGGCGCTCGGCACCTGTGAGCGCCCCGCCGGCCTGCCGCGTCGGTGCGAGAAACGTCCCCAGTCAGCCTCCCTGCCGACCTGCCGGTCTGCCGGTCTGCCGCGCCGGAGCGCCGGTGTTCCCAGTCAGCCCCCGCCGACCTACCGCACCAGAGTGACGGCACCGGGCCTGCCGGGCGGGAACGGGCGGCACGCGGACCGCCGTTCCAGCACATCGGCACGCGACGCGCCACGTCGCGGCGGCGACACCGGACCTGCCGCGCCAGAGCGCCGGCAGTCGCCCGGCCCGGGAAAGGGAACACGCCGTTCGGAGAACAGCTGGGGCGCGCGAACGGGACCGCCTCGCGGCCGGCACGGCCGGTTCCTGGGCGTCGGCACCTAGGACGCCCGCGAACCGTCACCCCGGCCCTCGGCGAGCCACCGCTCTACGGCGCCTCCATCGCGTCTAGTGGCGAATCCAGGAGTCACGCACCGAGCTCGTCAGCGACTCGGTGGACCAGCCGAGCGCGATCAGCACGTCACCGTAGGTGCCGGTGGCCTTGGCGCCGTTGGCCGACACGACGCCGGAGGTGTCCTCGACGAGCGGAGTGAGCTCGTCCACGGAGGCGGCCTGCGCGGTGCTCGGCAGCGCCTCGATGACCGGAGCCATCTCGACCGGCGCCACCTGGCCGACCACCGGCGACAGCCGGCCGCTCGCGGCGTGCGGCAGGGCCCGACGGGCCGCCTCGCCGAGACCGGCCACGATCGACTCGGCCGACAGGGTCTCGATGCCCTTGCTGGTGCTGCCCATGGTCTTGGCCGTGGCCGCGCCGGCGTTCAGGAGGGTGGATCCGGTGCCCGGCAGCACGCTGTTGTTGTTCAGCTTGTCCATCGCGTCACCGAAGGACGTGTTGAACAGGCCCGTCGTCGCGTCGTACGCGCCGCGCAGGGTCTCCCCCTCGGTCAGGACCTGGCCGCCGTCCTGCCGGCCGGCCTTAACCGAGGTCGCGACGGGCTGGGCCATGCGGGCCGCCCCCGACAGGGCGGGCACGGGCAGGGACTCGGTCAGGCCCCCGCCGCCGAGCGAGAACCCGCCGACGATCGGTGACAGCTCCGGCAGCGGACCACCGAAGTTGGTGACGTCCTCGGCCGCGTTCGGCGTGGTGGTGTATCCCTGCCTCTTCTGGTTCTCCGCTGCGATGTCCCGCTCGACGCTCGTCATCGGACGGCTGGGCTGCGCCGCGGACTTGCCCTGAAGGCCGCCGCCCAGCAGCCCGTTCAGCTGGCCGCCGCCGACCAGCCCGCTCAGCAGGCCGTCCTTCAGCAGGCCGCCGCCCAGCAGGCCGTCGAGCGGGCTGTTGGTGCCGCCGCCGTCGTTGCGGACGGCGTTGTTCCCGGCCTCCGCTTGTGCCGGCACGGCCAAAGCCGCCGCCAGGCCGAATACTGTGACGGCGACAGCCGTCTTGACTACTCGATTCATGATTGCCTTCCCGGCTCGTGATCGATCGCTCTCGAATGCGGTGGAAATGCGAATCGATAACCCCCGAAAGCCGTGGCGTGCGCGCTATGGGCACCACACGAAGCGTGCCGTCACGGCTGAGCTACGCCAGCAGTTCTATCACTCGCCGTGATCGGCCGCAGGCGCATGAAAGCCCATGTAGCAGGGGTTTGCAGGCCGGTTACCGAGTGAAGGAAGAGCGTTGAGCGGGGAGACAAAACGGGAAATAGACGGGTCTAGTTTCCGATATTGCGCGCGCTCGGTACGGCTTCACGAGCGCGCCGGTTCGGATCCCGTACGGGGAAGCTTTGGATGGCGTACACGAAAACTTGGAGCGGATCCCGGGAAATTTACGCCCCGGGCGGCCCGTGAACAAAGGGTCGCGAAAACAAATGTCACGGGCCGCGGGCGCGGATTTCCGGTCGCGTGGACGCGGGCGACCGGTCAGACGGGCAGCAGCGCCCCGGCGGGCTCGAACGGAAAACGTTCGGCGAACGCCGGGCGCAGGTCCGTCAGCCAGACGGCCGACGGGTCGTAGCGCGCGAAGAACGGCCGCCCCACGAGCGAGGGGTCGCGCGCCTGGATGAAGTGGAGCATGAACACCTGCTCGCCCGCGATCTCGGTGACGCCGTCGACGCACACCTTGCCGGGCGTGGCCGACATCGACGGCCCGCGGACCGTGCGGCAGAGCCCCGAGACGGTCGAGTACGCGTCCCTGAAGATCTCGTACGCACGCGCCAGCGGCACCGCGAAGTAGTCCTGCGGCCCGGTGTCGCGCTCGATGAACATGTAGTACGGGATCATCCCCATCCGGAGCTGCCGCCGCCACATGTGCGACCACACGGCCGGGTCGTCGTTGATCGACCTGATCAGCGGCGCCTGGGTCCTGATCGTGGCCCCGCTGCCGAGGATCCGCTTGACGGCGGACTCGACCAGCGGCGACTCCAGCTCGCGCGGGTGCGAGAAGTGGGCCATGAACGCGAGGTTCTTGCCCGCGTTCACCACCTCCTCGAACAGCCCGAGCGTGGCGTCGGCGTCAGGGTCGGTGGTGAAGCGCTGCGGCCAGTAGGCCAGCGCCTTGGTGCCGATCCTGATGGACTCGAGCTGCTCCAGATCCAACAAGGGCTCGATATATCGCCTGATGACGGGCTCGCCCATGATCATCGCGTCGCCGCCGGTGATCAGGACGCTGGTGACCTCGGGATGCTGGCGAATGTAGGCCACCATCTGGTCGATGTCGTCGGAGGCGAACTTCAGGTCCGCGTCCCCGACGAACTGCGCCCACCTGAAGCAGTAGGTGCAGTACGCGTGACAGGTCTGCCCCTGCTTGGGGAAGATCAGCGCGGTCTCTGCATATTTGTGCTGCATGCCAGGCACCGGCTCGTCGCCCATCCTCGGGACGTTGAGCTCCTTCTGGCCTGCGGGGTGCGGGTTGAGCTGTGCGCGTACGCGGTTCGCCTCCGCCTGGATCTCGACGTTCGGCGCCTCGGCCTTGAGCAGGTCCGCCAGCCGGGCGACGTCGGTCGCGGGAAGCATGTCCTCCTGCGGGAAGACGAGCCGGTAAATCGGGTCGTCGGGTGCGGCCGACCAATCTATGAGTTCATCGACGACGTAGGCGTTGGTCCGGAACGGCAGCACGGTGGCGACGGCGCGGACCTTCAGCCGCTCTTCGTCACCCAGCCCCGCACGCTTCAAGAGCTCGTCGAGGTGCTTGGACGTGTACGCCTTGAAGCGCCGCGTGCCAGCTTGGTTCAAGATCACTAGGCCGTTCCCATCTTTTTTGTTCGATCGGGTGTAAACCTCACGACCCTGTCGCGCGTCTACGGTTCTTAATACCCGGACGCTGTCAGGCACGTCAGCGGTTCCGCTGGACTCCAAGTTTTCCTTGAGGTTCACGGACACTCGCGACATATCGCGAATGGGCATACACTGATTTACCGTGATCCATGACCCTGACCAGCGGGCCTCAGACGCCGACCGCGACCGCGTGGCCGCGGTCCTGTCAGAGGCCCTCGCCACAGGAAGACTCACCAGCGTCGAGCACGCCGACCGCCTGGACGTCGCCTACGCGGCGAAGACGGTGGGCGAACTCGTCCCCCTCACCCGGGACCTGCCCGAGGTGTCCGCGTCCAACGTGCCCGCCGCCATCGAACAGCAGGTCATCGACTCGAAGTTCAGCAAGATCGTCCGCAAGGGGCGGTGGGTGGCCTCCCGCAACACCCGGCTGTCGGCCCGGTTCGGGGCACTCATCATCGACCTCTCGGAAGCGGTGCTGCCGGGCCGCGAGATCACCATCGAGACGAACGCCTGGTTCAGCAAGCTGATCGTGCGCGTTCCGGACAACGCGCACGTGATCGACGAGGGCGCGTCGATCTTCGGCAAGCGCAACGTGACGGGGGGCTCGCAGGCCGACGGGCCGCTGATCCGGGTCACGGGGTCGTCGAAGTTCTCCAAGGTGATCGTGTCGCGCGGTAAGGACGACTGGAACCTCCACTGAGTCGGCGCCGCGAAGGCCGCGGAGCCACCGAGCCGCCGCCTCGCAAGAGAAGGCAGGGGTGGGTCGTCCGGGCGACGGCGGCGGGGTGTGGGGGCGAGCCGGGGAGTCGGTGAGACTGGAAGGGGTCCTCGAGGGAACCAACAGGGCCTACCCGCCGGTTAACCTGGCACCTGCCTTGCCTACTATGCGGACATACCGAGCCCGCGTTCCGGTCAAGCCGTGGCGGCGGGCTCGATGCCGTACGAGGTGATCATTGTCCGACAGCAGGCCCATCGCGATCGACGCCATGGGCGGCGACCACGCACCCCACGAGATCGTGGCGGGAGCGGTGCATGCCGTCCGGGAGCGCGGTCTGTCCGTCGTGCTCGTCGGCTCCCCCCGCGTGCTCTACGAGGCGCTCGCCGACCACGACGCCACCAAGGAGGTCCCGATCGTACGGGCCGAGGAGGCGCTGGCCATGGACGAGGGCGCGCTGGCGAGCCTGCGCCGGCCCCGTTCGAGCATCGCCGTCGCCTGCCACCTCGTACGCCGCGGCGACGCCGCCGCGGTCGTGTCGGCGGGCTCCACGGCGGGCATCGTGGCCACCGGGAGGCTGCGGCTCAAAGGCCAGCAAGGCGTGCTGAGACCGGCCATAGCGGTCCCCATCCCCACCCTCCCCAACCCCACCGTGCTCATAGACGCGGGCGCCAACGCCGAGGTCAAGCCGGAAATGCTGGTGCAGTTCGCCCATCTGGGGACGGCCTACGCCGAGCTCGCGTACGGCATCGAGACGCCCCGGGTCGGCCTGCTCACGATCGGCAGCGAGGCCGAGAAGGGCAACAAGCTCGTCAAGCGCGCCCACGAGCTGCTGCAGGCCTCCCCCGGCCTCCGGTTCGAGGGGAACGTCGAGGGACACGACCTGCTGACCGGCAAGGTGGACGTGATCACCACCGACGGGTTCACCGGGAACGTGGCACTGAAGACCATGGAAGGCGCGGTCCGCTACGCGTTCACCGAGCTCAGGGCGGCCGTCACCGACAGCAGGCTGGCCAGGCTGGGCGCCGCGATGCAGCGCTCGCGCATCCGCGAGCTGCGCCGCCGCCTCGACCCCGAGGCGTACGGCGGCGCCGTGCTGCTCGGCCTGAACGGCACCGTCGTGATCGCCCACGGCTCGTCCAGGGCCGACGGAATCAGCGCGGCCTGCAAGCTCGCGGCCGACCTGTCCTCGGTCGGAATCGTGTCCCGCATCGGCGACAAGATAGCCACCACACATCGCTCCCACAGATTGTGGTGACCCCGTAGGGTGTGACCGATCCACAGAAACAGGGGGTTATGTGGACCGGCTCTCCACAGTGGCCAGCGGACTCACTTCGGCACAGGTGGCGGGGGCGAAGCCCAACCACGTCCCGCGGCGGTCGAGCAGGTCGCTGAGCGCGATCGTCAGGGCGAACGTCTTCACCCTGTTCAACCTCGTCATCGGCGTGCTCTGGGCACTGGTCCTGATCTTCGGTGAGTGGCAGGACAGCCTGTTCGGCCTGGTCATCGTGGCCAACGTACTGATCGGCATCGTCCAGGAGCTGCGCGCCAAGCGCACCCTCGACAAGCTCGCGGTGATCAACGAGGCGCCCGTACGGGTCCGGCGGGACGGCGAAGAACGGCTGGTCCAGCCCCGCCACGTGGTCTTAGGCGACCTGATCCTGCTCGGCCCCGGCGAACGCCTGCTGGTGGACGGCGAGGTGGTCGAGTCCGACGGGCTGGAGGTGGACGAGTCGCTGCTGACCGGCGAGGCCGACCCGGTGCACAAGCAGCCCGGCGACGAGGTCCTGTCGGGCAGCTTCGCCGTGGCGGGCGCGGGCGCGTTCGTGGCCACGCGGGTCGGCACCGACGCGTACGCGGTGAAGCTCGCGGAAGAGGCGAGCAAGTTCCATCTCGCCCATTCCGAGCTGCGCGAGGGCGTGGCGAACTTCATCAAGTACATCACCTGGCTGGTCATCCCGATCGGCGCCCTGCTGATCTACAGCCAGCTCAAGCACTCCGCCGACTTCGGCACCGCGATCACCGGCGCGGTCGCGGGCATCGTCACCATGATCCCCGAGGGCCTGGTGCTGATGACCTCGATCGCGTTCGCCGTCGGCGTCGTACGGCTGGGCCGGCACAAGTGCCTGGTCCAGGAGCTGCCCGCGATCGAGGGCCTGGCCAGGGTGGACGTGCTGTGCCTGGACAAGACGGGCACGCTCACCGCCGGCGGCATGGACCTCGACCAGGTGCTGCCCCTGCGCGACGGCCACCCGGTCGAGGACGCGCTGGCCGCCCTGGCCCACCTCGACCACTCGCCGAACCCCACCGCCCAGGCCATCCGGGCCCGTTACGAGAGCGCCCGGGACGGGTGGACGGCCGGTGAGACGGTGCCGTTCTCGTCGGCGCGTAAATGGAGCGGGGCCCACTTCGGCGAGCGGGGCGCGTGGGTGCTGGGGGCGCCGGACGTGCTGCTCGACGGCGGGGACGCCTACGACCAGGCCGCCGAGCTGGCCGCCACCGGCGCCCGCGTGCTCGTCCTGGGCCGCGCCCGAACCCTGCCCGCCCCTCAAGCGAGCACGACTCGCATTGAGGCAGGCGGGGACGGCATCGAGGCAGGCAGGGCAGAGGCAGGCAGGGCAGACGTCGAGGCGGGCGGGGACGGCATCGAGGCGGTGGCGCTCGTCACGCTCAAGCAGCGCGTCCGGCCCGACGCCCGCGAGACCCTCCGCTACTTCGCCAAGCAGGGCGTCGCGGTCAAGGTCATCTCCGGCGACAACCCCACCGCGGTCTCCGCCATCGCCACCGGCCTGGAGATCCCGGACGCGCACCGTTCGATCGACGCCCGCGACCTGCCCTACGACGACGAGGACAAGCTGGGCGAGCTGCTCGACTCCCACACCGTGTTCGGCCGCGTCAGCCCCCGGCAGAAGCGGCAGTTCGTCACCGCGCTGCAGGCCAGGGGCCACACCGTGGCCATGACGGGCGACGGCGTCAACGACGTGCTCGCGCTCAAGGACGCCGACCTGGGCATCGCGATGGGCGCGGGCAGCCCGGCCACCAAGGCGGTCGCGCAGGTGGTGCTGCTCGACGACAAGTTCGCCACGCTGCCGCACGTCGTGGGCGAGGGACGGCGGGTGCTGGCCAACATCGAACGCGTCTCCAACCTGTTCCTCACCAAGACCTTCTACGCGATCGTGCTGTCGCTCCTGGTCGGCGTGGCCGGGGTCATGTTCCCGTTCGCGCCCCGCCACTCCACCCTCACGAACGCTCTGACCATCGGCGTCCCCGCGCTCTTCCTCGCGCTCGCGCCCACGTTCGAGCGCTCGAAGCCGGGGTTCGTCCCCAGGGTGCTGCGCTTCGCCGTACCCGCCGGGGTGTTGTGCGCGGCGGCGGTGCTGCTGTCGTTCTGGGCCGCCCACAGCGGCACCTCCACGCTCGTCGAGGATCAGACCTCGGCGGTGATCACGCTCTTCCTCACCACCTGGTGGGTGCTCGTGCTGATCGCCAGGCCGCTCAACTGGTGGCGGATCGCGCTGGTCGCCTCGATGGCGGCGGCGTTCGCGATCGGGTTGACGATCCCCTTCGTACGGCACTTCTTCGCCCTCGAACCCGGCGACCTCGGCAACGATCTGACCTCCGTCGGCATCTCGATCGTGGCGGCGGTAATGATAAGCGTCGCTGTCAAGGTCGCCGGTACCCTTAGAACATGACCGACCCGCAGATAGTGCTCACCGAGCGCGTCCAGCAGGCGCTGGCGCGCGCGTTCGGCCAGGAGCACGCCGACGCAGATCCGCTGATCCGGCCCTCCCAGTTCGCCGACTTCCAGGCGAACGTCGCGATGAGCCTGGCCAAGCGACTGCGACGGGCGCCGCGGGAGGTCGCCGAGGCGATCAAGACGGAGCTGTCCGACTTCCCCGGCACGATCGAGGTCAGCGGCCCCGGCTTCCTCAACATCACCCTCGACGACTCGTGGATCGAGTCCGAGGCGACGCGGATGCTGGCCGACCCGCGGCTCGGCGTCGGCACGATCACGCCGTCGCAGACCGTGGTGATCGACTACTCCGCGCCCAACGCGGCCAAGGAGATGCACGTCGGCCACCTGCGCACCACGATCGTGGGCGACTCGCTGGCCCGCCTGCACGAGCACCTCGGCAACACCGTGATCAGGCAGAACCACCTGGGCGACTGGGGCACGCCGTTCGGCATGCTGATCGAGCACCTGCTCGAGATCGGCGAGGAGGCCGCGGTCGCGCAGCTGGAGGCCGGTCAGGGCACGGAGTTCTACCAGGCGGCACGGGCGAAGTTCGACTCCGACGACGCCTTCAGGCAGCGCGCCCGGGTGCGGGTGACCACGCTGCAGTCGGGCGACGCCGAGACGATGCGGCTGTGGCACGTGTTCATGGACGCCACCGTCCGCTACTTCAACAAGGTCTACCAACTGCTCGGCGTGACGCTGACCGATGCCGACCTCGCCGGCGAGAGCATGTACAACCCCATGCTCCAGAAGACGTGCGACGACCTCGAGGCGGCCGGGACGGCGGTGATCAGTGACGGCGCGCTCTGCGTGTTCCCGCCCGGCTTCACCGGCTCCGACGACAAGCCGTTGCCGCTGATCATCAGGAAGAGCGACGGCGGCTACGGCTACGCCACCACCGACATGGCGGCGATCCGCTACCGCGTCCACGACCTGAAGGCCGAGCGCATCCTCTACGTCGTGGGCAACGAGCAGGCGCTGCACTTCCGGATGGTGTTCGCCGCGGCGCGGCTGGCGGGCTGGCTGCCCGACTCGGTCTCGGCCGAGCACGTCCAGATCGGCATGATGCTGGGCAAGGACGGGCGCCGGTTCAAGACCCGCTCCGGCGAGTCCGTCAAGCTGATGGACCTGCTCCAGGAGGCCGTCGACCGGGCCACGGCGGCCATCGCCGACCGGGGCTACGACGAGGCCACCACGAAGGAGATCGCGCACGCCGTCGGCATGGGCGCGGTGAAATATGCCGATTTGTCGGTCAGTCACGACAGCGAGTACGTCCTCGACTTCGACCGCATGATCAGCTTCACCGGCAACACCGGCCCCTACATGCAGTACGCCACCGCCAGGATCCGCTCCATCTTCCGCAAGGCGGGGGTGGCTCCGGCCGAGGCGACAGGCCCCATCGTGCTGGCCGCACCGGCCGAGCGCGCGCTGGGCCTCCAGCTGCTCGGTTTCGGCGAGCTGGTCTCCCAGGTCACGACCGAGTCGGAGCCACACCGGCTGTGCAACTTCCTGTTCCAGACCGCCAGCCTCTTCAGCACGTTCTACGATGAGTGCCCGGTGACCAAGGAAGGCGTCGACCCGGAGACCAGGCAGCACCGGCTGGCCCTGTGCAAGCTGGTCCTGGACGTTCTGGAGAAGGGGCTCGACCTGCTGGGTGTGCCCGTTCCCGAGCGTATGTAACAGGCAGTTGGCTCAAAGCCCGCAGATCCGCCGTGGGCGCGCCTTCACCTGGTTGGCGCGCCCGAACGGTTAGGCTTTACGCGGTCATGAATTGAGGCCGAAATGGGGGAGTTCTCTGCCTTGAGCACGGACCTGACTGCGAGCCCCCAAGCGGCTACGGAGTTGCATCGTTACGCTGAGGCGCTGCTCGCTCACCTCGCCGCCAAGGGCGCCGCCCCTCCCGCCGCACCAGGTTTTCGCGATATACCCGGCTATTGGCTGCCCCCGGCGATCGAAGCGCTGGTCGCCATCCTCTCCGGCGACGACCCGCTGGAGCCGCTGAGCAGGGCCGCCGGGCGTGACCAGCAGCAGACCGCGCTCTTCCTCTGCCTGGCCCTCGCGGTGTCCGGGCAGGGCAGCCGCATCCACGCCTCCTGGCTCGGCACCGCCTTCGGCGAGCTCTCACTCGACCGGCCGGTCTCCCACGGCCAGCGCTCGCTCTGGCTGGCCGCCGCCCGGGGGGCGTACGGCCCCGCCGGCAAGATCTTCGTGCTGCGCAAACTCGACGCCCTGGCCGTCCAGGAACACGCCGACCCGCAGCAGTGGGTGCAGGCGCTGGTGCCGGGCGAGCCGTCGGTCGTGGTGCCGCCGTCCCTGGCCGACTTCCCGGAGATGGCCGAGATCCCCGAACTGGCCCGACCCGCCGTGGCGGCCGCCCGCCTCGCGAGACTGCGTGGGCGGTGCGCCGAGATCACCTCGACGCGGCAGGCCGAGCAGGACACCGCCATCTCGCTCGACAACAGCTCCGGCAGCCCGGCCTCCAGCTGGGAGGAGGACGAACCGCTCGCCGTCCTGCGCTCCCTGATCGGCCTCGGCGGCCCGGCCGGCCCGATGGCCTCGCTCAACTCGTACCTGCTCGAAGACCTCCGCCCCGGCTCCGACCCGCACCTGGCGGCGATCGCCCTGCACGTGGCGGGGCCCATCCTGCGCGGCGTCGCCGAGGAGCTCGAAGCCGACAGCCGCCTCGCGCCGCCCACCACGCTCACCGTCGCCCTTCTCGGCCACCGCATCCACCTGCGCCCGGAGGGCCCGGAGGCGTCGTCGCTGGCCGCCGCCGAGGCCGCGCTCGTCGCGGACGGCGTCATGCCTCGCCCCCGTCCGTGGGCGGCCATGGTCCTCATCGTGGCCGGCATCGCCTGCCTCGTCGGGGCGGTGATCTCCAGCAGGCTGTTCGCCGCCGCCGCGGTGGCCATGATCGGCCTGGCCGGGTGGCAGCTCTGGCAGCGCCGCAAGCTCGTCGAAGCCGACGCCCGGTACGTGGCCGGCCAGGTCAGCGAGCTGAAGGAGCTGGCGGAGGGGGCGGTGTGGGCCCTGCACGCGTACGCGAGGGAGGCGGACGAGCGCGCCAAGCAGGCCACGGAGGACGCAGCCGAACTGACCCGCCTCATCCGCCGCGGTCCCCGCGCCAGCTGACCTCCCGCCTGTCCTGATGGCCGTGGACCGCTGTCGGCTCACTTGCGGCCACCGGGCTGGACGCTACCCGTCACGCGGCCAGGCCCGGCTCGCCGCCTCGGCGGTCGTGGGCTCAACGGTGCGCGTGATCTGCGAGCTGGACACTTCCGCTCATCGGCCGCTTGACGATACGGACGGGGCACATGCGGTCGTCGACCGCGTCGCCAACGGAGGGGACGCTCACGCTCACGCTCAGTGCGCCCTTGCCCAGCGAAGTGCACGTTTACCGCCATCCGCCCTTCGGAGCACGGGGTGGATGTTCACGACCATCGGCCCTCGGGGGGAGCGGACTGGTGGCTCACGGCCATCGGCGCCATCGCGAACGGACTGGTGGCTCACGGCCTCGATCCCGCGGCCAACGGGACGGGCACTTACAGCCCATCGGCCCGATCGTGGACGGACTGGATACTCACGGGATCGAGCCCGCGGCGAACGATCGGATACCTACGGTAATCGGCCGCGCAGCCGTCAAGGCGGGCGCTTCCCCGTAGCGAATGGACTGGACGCTCACAGCAATCGGTCCTGCAGCCGACAGAGCGGACACTTACGGTAATCGGCCGCGCAGCCGTCAAGGCGGGTGCTTCTCCGTAGCGAATGGGACTGGACGCTTACAGCAATCGGTCCCACAGCCAACGGGACGGACGCTTACGGTAATCGGCTCCAACGACCGTCCAGGCGGAGTGCCGTGGACGGGTGGCTTGTCGGGAAGAGTCCTGTGATCAGTGGACCGCATCCCGGGACACTCAGAATGCTGGTCGTCGGCGGTAACCCGCCCAGGGGCCAGCGGACCGTGACTTGCTGGCGGCCTGCCTGAATGGCCTGGGTCGGTGGCGTATCGACGATCCGCCTCCGTACCCGGCCACCGGCTCGACCCCGCCGGATGGTCGTGGTCAGCGCAGCCCGCCTCTGCGCGCCGACCACGGCCCAGCGGCCCGGTTACCACACTCAGGTGGTCTCGATCTCCACGTGCGCCGGCGCGAGCAGGAAGACGCGGTCGGCGATGCGCTCGATCCGCCCTTCGCACCCATAGGCCAGCCCGGCGGCGAAGTCGACCATCCTCGTCGCCTCCGGCATCGCCATGCCCGAGACGTCCATGATTACCGTCTGTCCGTCACGGAAGTGCTGGCCGATCAACGGCGCGTCGTTGTACTTGAGCGGCTGGACCATCACGATTCGTGACGAGTCGACATTCGCGCGCCACCGCCTGGCGGCCCGCTCCGTCGCGGGGACGTACTCGTCCTCGTAGTGCTCGTCGTCGTCGTAACCTTCGTCGTAGTGATCGACCCCGCTCAGGCCAAGGTAGCTCACCACCTTGCGCACTGCCCCCATCGGCTTGTCCTTTCCTCAGGAACTCACCGTAATCGGCACGTCCCTACACATTGGACGGTAACCGACGATTCCGCATTCGCCACGCGACACGCCCAGCCCTAATTCCATTTTGTACAGCTTGCAGCCCGCTTGCATCTGGATATCCGACCCCCGCCCGCCAACGGTCACGTGCGCCTCTCCACTGCTGACGCCTTCACCAGCCAAGGTTTTCCACCCTAATCGCGCGGCGCGCTGCCTGCTGGGCACTCCGGTTACTCGTGGACGGATGCAGAGAGTAGCCATCGGGAGGAACCACTCGGAGCCTCGCCAATTCACCCCTCGCCGGCTCCCTCTCGCCGCCGAAGTCACCCTCCGTGGTCGCCCGCCGAGCCCGCCCGATGCCCGTCCTCTATTCAACGGAGGCGACGGAGACACCACTCGAATTCGGTGGAGCGTGCAGACCGATGCGCAGCGGGCAGATGGACGCGACGGCACAGGTATGAGAATGCGGCGCCTGGAGCCGGCGCCTGAGGCTCGCAGGCACGCGTCTCGGGCGTCGGGGTGCGAGCGCTCAGTCGGCCGTACGAGAGAGCGCCTCACGGCTGCTCCACGCCCGTCGGCACAACACAAAAAAAAGGGGGTCCGACGCACAAGGCGTCGAACCCCCTCCAAAGATTGTCCGGCGGCGACCTACTCTCCCACACCCTCCCGAGTGCAGTACCATCGGCGCAGAGAAGCTTAACTTCCGGGTTCGGAATGTAACCGGGTGTTTCCTTCCCGCCATAACCGCCGTAACTCTGCGAAACAGCTGCTTGCTGTCTCAGAGTCACATAGTGGACGCGAGCAACGACTCAGAAAGTCTGCTTTGTGGTCAAGTCCTCGGCCTATTAGTACCGGTCAGCTCCACACGTTACCGCGCTTCCACCTCCGGCCTATCAACCCGGTCGTCTACCGGGAGCCTTACCCCCTCACAGGGTGGGAGACCTCATCTCAAGGCAAGCTTCCCGCTTAGATGCTTTCAGCGGTTATCCCTCCCGAACGTAGCCAACCAGCCGTGCACCTGGCGGTACAACTGGCACACCAGAGGTTCGTCCGTCCCGGTCCTCTCGTACTAGGGACAGCCCCTTTCAAGTCTCCTGCGCGCGCAGCGGATAGGGACCGAACTGTCTCGCGACGTTCTAAACCCAGCTCGCGTACCGCTTTAATGGGCGAACAGCCCAACCCTTGGGACCTACTCCAGCCCCAGGATGCGACGAGCCGACATCGAGGTGCCAAACCATCCCGTCGATATGGACTCTTGGGGAAGATCAGCCTGTTATCCCCGGGGTACCTTTTAGCCGTTGAGCGACACCGCTTCCACACGCCGATGCCGGATCACTAGTCCCAGCTTTCGCTCCTGCTCGACCCGTCAGTCTCACAGTCAAGCTCCCTTGTGCACTTACACTCAACACCTGATTGCCAACCAGGCTGAGGGAACCTTTGGGCGCCTCCGTTACCCTTTGGGAGGCAACCGCCCCAGTTAAACTACCCACCAGACACTGTCCCCGATCCGGATCACGGACCAGAGTTAGACATCCAAAACGACCAGAGTGGTATTTCACCAATGACTCCACCCGAACTAGCGTCCGAGCTTCCCAGTCTCCCACCTATCCTACACAAGCCGTTCCAAACACCAATGTCAAGCTGTAGTGAAGGTCCCGGGGTCTTTCCGTCCTGCTGCGCGAAACGAGCATCTTTACTCGTACTGCAATTTCACCGGGTCTGCGGTTGAGACAGCGGGGAAGTCGTTACGCCATTCGTGCAGGTCGGAACTTACCCGACAAGGAATTTCGCTACCTTAGGATGGTTATAGTTACCACCGCCGTTTACCGGCGCTTAAGTTCTCACCTTCGCCAGCCGAAGCTGACTAAGCGGTCCCCTTAACGTTCCGGCACCGGGCAGGCGTCAGTCCGTATACATCGTCTTACGACTTCGCACGGACCTGTGTTTTTAGTAAACAGTCGCTTCCCCCTGGCCACTGCGACCCCCACCAGCTCCGAGTGCAAAACCCATCACCAGCAGAGGTCCCCCTTCTCCCGAAGTTACGGGGGCAATTTGCCGAGTTCCTTAACCACAGTTCACCCGATCGCCTTAGTATTCTCTACCTGACCACCTGAGTCGGTTTAGGGTACGGGCCGCCACAACACTCGCTAGAGGCTTTTCTCGGCAGCATAGGATCATCCACTTCACCACAATCGGCTCGGCATCACATCTCAGGATATATGCGAGGCGGATTTGCCTACCTCACTCCCTACATGCTTACCCCAGGACAACCATCGCCTGGGCTGGACTACCTTCCTGCGTCACCCCATCGCTTACCTACTACCCGATCGGATCGAGCGTTCACTCTGACCCCAAGCCCGAAGGCCCGAGCGAGCTAAGGACTCTTAGCATCACGAGGTTCGATATGGGCGCGTTGAAGCGGGTACGGGAATATCAACCCGTTGTCCATCGACTACGCCTGTCGGCCTCGCCTTAGGTCCCGACTTACCCTGGGCGGATTAGCCTGCCCCAGGAACCCTTGGTCATCCGGCGCGAGGGTTTCTCACCCTCGATTCGCTACTCATGCCTGCATTCTCACTCGCACAGCCTCCACAACTAGATCACTCTGCTGCTTCACCGGCTGCACGACGCTCCCCTACCCACCAACAACTAACGCTGTCAGTGCCACGACTTCGGCGGTGTACTTGAGCCCCGCTACATTGTCGGCGCAGAATCACTTGACCAGTGAGCTATTACGCACTCTTTCAAGGGTGGCTGCTTCTAAGCCAACCTCCTGGTTGTCTCTGCGACTCCACATCCTTTCCCACTTAGCACACGCTTAGGGGCCTTAGTCGGTGATCTGGGCTGTTTCCCTCTCGACTACGAACCTTATCGCCCGCAGTCTCACTGCCACGCTCTCACTTACCGGCATTCGGAGTTTGGCTGACGTCAGTAACCTTGTCGGGCCCATCGGCCATCCAGTGCTCTACCTCCGGCAAGAAACACGCGACGCTGCACCTAAATGCATTTCGGGGAGAACCAGCTATCACGGAGTTTGATTGGCCTTTCACCCCTACACACAGATCATCCCCCAGGTTTTCAACCCTGGTGGGTTCGGTCCTCCACCCAGTCTTACCTGAGCTTCAACCTGCCCATGCGTAGATCACTCCGCTTCGGGTCTACAGCATGCGACTCAACGCCCTATTCAGACTCGCTTTCGCTACGGCTCCCCCACACGGGTTAACCTCGCCACACACCATAACTCGCAGGCTCATTCTTCAAAAGGCACGCAGTCACATCACAGCCGTTCCGAAGAACGACTAAGCTCCTACGGCTTGTAGGCACACGGTTTCAGGTACTATTTCACGACCCCTCACCGGGGCACTTTTCACCTTTCCCTCACGGTACTCGTGCACTATCGGTCACCAGGGAGTATTTAGGCTTACCAGGTGGTCCTGGCAGATTCACACAGGATTTCTCGAGCCCCGTGCTACTTGGGATCCCCTCAAACAGTCGACAAGGTTTCGCCTACCCGGCTCTCACGGTCTACGGCAGCCCTTCCCAGAGCTTTCAACTACCCCATCGATTTATCACTGTTCGAGACAGCGGCAGCTATCTCAAGAAGGTCCCACGACCCCGGACATGCAACGCCTGCCGGCTATCACACACGCCCGGTTTAGCCTCATCCGCTTTCGCTCACCACTACTCACGGAATCACTCTTGTTTTCTCTTCCTACGGGTACTGAGATGTTTCACTTCCCCGCGTTACCACCAACCGCCCTATACATTCAGGCGGAGGCAACACCACATGACTGGTGCTAGGTTTCCCCATTCGGACATCCCCGGATCAACGTCTGGTTGGCGACTCCCCGAGGCTTAACGCAGCCTCCCACGTCCTTCATCGGCTCCTGATGCCAAGGCATCCACCGTGTGCCCTAAAAAACTTGGCCACAAAGATGCTCGCGTCCACTATGCAAATCTCAAACAACAAACAGCAACCGCATCCAAGCCCGGGAAACCCGAACCCTTCAGCGGCCCTGTACTCCAGAAGAACCGGTCACCCGTTTCCTCAGGACCCAACAGTGTGTCCAACCAGCCCGGACCCTCGAAACCCCGTTCCCACTCCCTTACGGGCGGTACTAGCAGTCCGACAACCACGGCCTGGTTGAGTAGCCAGTGCTCCACTAGTGAGCTGTCACCCCACCACACATTCGGTGGTGACGGGTGAAGATGCTCCTTAGAAAGGAGGTGATCCAGCCGCACCTTCCGGTACGGCTACCTTGTTACGACTTCGTCCCAATCGCCAGCCCCACCTTCGACCGCTCCCCCCACAAGTGGTTGGGCCACGGGCTTCGGGTGTTGCCGACTTTCGTGACGTGACGGGCGGTGTGTACAAGGCCCGGGAACGTATTCACCGCAGCATTGCTGATCTGCGATTACTAGCGACTCCGACTTCATGGGGTCGAGTTGCAGACCCCAATCCGAACTGAGACCGGCTTTTAGGGATTCGCTCCACCTCACGGTATCGCAACCCTCTGTACCGGCCATTGTAGCATGTTTGCAGCCCAAGACATAAGGGGCATGATGACTTGACGTCATCCCCACCTTCCTCCGAGTTGACCCCGGCAGTCCCCCATGAGTCCCCACCACCCCGAAGGGCGTGCTGGCAACATGGAGCAAGGGTTGCGCTCGTTGCGGGACTTAACCCAACATCTCACGACACGAGCTGACGACAGCCATGCACCACCTGTCACCCAGTCCGAAGAGGCGCCTGTCTCCAGGCGTTTCCGGGTGATGTCAAACCTTGGTAAGGTTCTTCGCGTTGCGTCGAATTAAGCAACATGCTCCGCCGCTTGTGCGGGCCCCCGTCAATTCCTTTGAGTTTTAGCCTTGCGGCCGTACTCCCCAGGCGGGGCGCTTAATGCGTTAGCTCCGGCACGGAGATCGTGGAAGATCCCCACACCTAGCGCCCAACGTTTACAGCGTGGACTACCAGGGTATCTAATCCTGTTCGCTCCCCACGCTTTCGCTCCTCAGCGTCAGGTAAGGCCCAGCAAGCCGCCTTCGCCACCGGTGTTCCTCCTGATATCTGCGCATTTCACCGCTACACCAGGAATTCCACTTGCCCCTACCTACCTCTAGCCGGCCCGTATCCACCGCAGACCCGCAGTTAAGCTGCGGGCTTTCACGGCAGACGCGACCAGCCACCTACGAGCTCTTTACGCCCAATAATTCCGGACAACGCTTGCGCCCTACGTATTACCGCGGCTGCTGGCACGTAGTTAGCCGGCGCTTCTTCTGCAGGTACACGTCAACTTCGTCCCTGCTGAAAGAGGTTTACAACCCGAAGGCCGTCATCCCCCACGCGGCGTCGCTGCGTCAGGCTTCCGCCCATTGCGCAATATTCCCCACTGCTGCCTCCCGTAGGAGTCTGGGCCGTGTCTCAGTCCCAGTGTGGCCGGTCGCCCTCTCAGGCCGGCTACCCGTCGTCGCCTTGGTAGGCCACTACCCCACCAACAAGCTGATAGGCCGCGAGCCCATCCCCAACCGAAAAAACTTTCCACCACCACCCGATGCCGGGGGCGGTCGTATCCGGTATTAGACCCAGTTTCCCGGGCTTATCCCAGAGTCAGGGGCAGGTTGCTCACGTGTTACTCACCCGTTCGCCGCTCGAGTACCCCGAAGGGCCTTTCCGCTCGACTTGCATGTGTTAAGCACGCCGCCAGCGTTCGTCCTGAGCCAGGATCAAACTCTCCAAACAATGTTTTCGTCTGGATTGTGAATCCAAGCAATTTCCGTCAATCATGACGGGGATATGCATGTAAATCATGCACTGGCTTTTAACACACTGTTGAGTTCTCAAGAAACGGACGCGTACTTCCTTGCTCGAAACCGTTCCGGTCTTCCGCTCGGAGGCGTTCATTTCGTTGTGTCTTTATTCTTTCAGCCGTTCAAGTCCCTGTCAAATTGACCCGACTCGCTCGACTTGCTGGAATTAAGACCTGCCCCGCTTCCGGGACAACCCCTCTAACTTACCAGCCCTCACGAGTGGACGCGCACGCCCGCCGTGATGGAGGAGAAGAAGGGTTGTGCCGTACTGCGTCGGCTCTTCAAGATTAGCAGCGCTCCCGACCTCTCGGGCCGGATCGCCGCGTACGACGGACACAGATCGATCACGACCGAACATAGACTCCCCACGTGAGCAGTAACACGCCGCCAGTGGCGAAGAAGGTTCCGACTGAGCGCACCCACCACGGTGACACCGTCATCGACGAGTACGCCTGGCTGAGCAACAAGGAAGATCCCGATACCACCGCCTATCTGGAGGCGGAGAACGAGTTTCTCAAACAGCAGACCGCTCACCTCTCCGATCTCCAGGAGCAGGTGTTCCAGGAGATCAAGGGCCGCACGCAGGAAACCGACCTGTCGGTGGCCAGCCGCAAGGGCTCCTGGTGGTACTTCTCGCGCACGTCGGAGGGCAAGCAGTACGCCGTCTCCTGCCGGGTCCCGGCCGACAGCGACGCGCCTCCGGAGATCACGCCGGGAGCCACTCTCGAACGCGAGGAGGTGATTCTCGACGGCAACGAGCTCGCCGGCGACAGCCCGTTCTTCTCGATCGGCACCAGCTCCGTCTCGCCCGACGGCACGATGCTGGCCTATTCGACCGACTTCAAGGGTGACGAGCGATTCACGCTGAAGTTCAAGAACCTCGAAACAGGCGAGCTGCTCCCCGACGAGATCACCGACATCTTCTACGGCGGCGCCTGGTCGGCCGACGGCTCGACGTTCTTCTACACGCGCGTCGACGACGCCTGGCGCCCGTTCCAGGTCTACCGGCACACCCTTGGCACCGAAGAGGACGTGCTGGTCTACGAGGAGTCCGACGAGCGTTACTGGGTCGGCATCGGCCTCACGCGCAGCGAGAAATACCTCGTGCTCGGCGCGGGCAGCAAGATCACCAGTGAGGTGCGCATTCTCGACGCCACCGATCCTGCCGGTGAGTTCACGGTCGTGCGTCCCAGGAAGACCGGCGTCGAATACGGCGTCGAGCACGCGGGCGACTTCTTCTACGTGCTCCACAACGAGAACGCCGAGAACTTCGAGCTGGCCACCGCCCCGCTCGACGCCCCCGGCACCTGGACGCCGCTGATCGCCCACCGGGACGACACCAGGCTCCTGGAGATCGACGCCTTCTCCGACCACGCCGTGGTGCACTTCCGCCGCGACGGGCTGACCGGCCTGCGCGTGCTGCCGTACCCGGGCGACGTCCGGGACTGGCGCGAGCGGATCGAGGCCGCCGAGCGGAACGCGTACGAGATCGACTTCCCCGAGCCGCTCTACGACGTCGGGCCCGCGGGCAACCCCGAGTTCACCACGACGCGGCTCCGGCTGGCCTACACGAGCATGGTCACCCCGCCCAGCGTGTACGACTACGAGCTCGACACGCACGAGCTGATCCTGCTCAAGCGGCGCCCGGTGCTGGGCGGCTACGACCCGGCCGACTACGAGCAGTTCCGCGAGTGGGCCACGGCCGAGGACGGCACGAGGATCCCGGTGTCCATCGTGAAGCGCAAGGACTCCGCCAGGCCCGCGCCGACCGTGCTGTACGGCTACGGCAGCTACGAGACCTCCATCGACCCCGGCTTCTCGGTCCCGAGGCTCTCGCTGCTCGACCGCGGGTTCGTCTTCGCCGTCGCGCACATCAGGGGCGGCGGCGAGATGGGTCGCCGCTGGTACGAGGACGGCAAGCTCACCAGGAAGCGCAACACGTTCACCGACTTCGTGGCCGTGGCCAGGCACCTGAAGGCGACCGGCTGGAGCGAGCGGATCATCGCCAGGGGCGGCTCGGCCGGCGGCCTGCTGATGGGCGCGGTCGCGAACCTGGCGCCGGAGGAGTTCGCGGGCGTGGTGGCCGAGGTGCCGTTCGTGGACGCCCTGAACACCATCCTGGATCCGTCGCTCCCGCTCACCGTGATCGAATGGGACGAGTGGGGCGACCCGCTGCACAACCCCGACGTCTACGCCTACATGAAGAGCTACACGCCGTACGAGAACGTGGACGGCCGCGCGTACCCGCCGATCCTGGCCATCACCAGCCTCAACGACACCCGCGTCCTCTACCACGAGCCCGCGAAGTGGATCGCCCGGCTGCGGGCGACGGCGAAGGGCGGGCCGTTCCTGCTCAAGACGGAGATGGGCGCCGGGCACGGCGGCCGCAGCGGGCGCTACGACGCCTGGCGCGAGGAGGCCTTCGCGCTCTCCTGGATCATCGAGAGGGGCACCTCATGACCTATCAGGCCGACGACGGGCGTTACGAGCGCCAGCCGTACAACCGCAGCGGTCGCAGCGGGCTGAAGCTGCCCGCGGTCTCCCTGGGCCTGTGGCACAACTTCGGCGACACCCGCCCGATCGAGAACTCCCGGGCGATCCTGCGGCGCGCGTTCGACCTGGGGGTGACGCACTTCGACCTGGCCAACAACTACGGGGTCCCGTACGGCTCGGCGGAGACGAACTTCGGCCGCATCCTGCGCGAGGACTTCATCCCGTACCGGGACGAGCTGATCATCTCGACCAAGGCCGGCTACGACATGTGGCCGGGCCCGTACGGCGAGTGGGGTTCGCGCAAGTACGTCCTGGCCAGCCTCGACCAGTCGCTGCGGCGCATGGGGCTGGACTACGTCGACATCTTCTACAGCCACCGCCCCGACCCGCAGACGCCCCTGGAGGAGACCATGGGGGCGCTCGACCGGGCCGTGCGCTCGGGCAAGGCGCTCTACGCGGGCATCTCCAACTACTCGGCCGAGCAGACCGTCCAGGCCGCGCGGATCATGCGCGAGCTGGGCACGCCGCTGCTCATCCACCAGCCGTCCTACTCGATGATCAACCGGTGGATCGAGGACGGGCTGCTCGACGCGGTGGAGGAGGCGGGCATGGGCTGCATCGTGTTCTCGCCGCTGGCGCAGGGCCTGCTGACCGACCGCTACCTCGACGGCGTGCCGGCGGACTCGCGGGCGGCGACGAGCAGGTTCCTCAGCGCCGACCGGATCGATCTCGACCTGGCCCGGGGCCTCGACGAGATCGCCAGGGGGCGCGGCCAGACGCTGGCTCAGATGGCGCTGTCGTGGACGCTCAGGGACCCGCGGGTGACGAGCGTGCTCATCGGGGCGAGCAGCGTGCGGCAGCTCGAGGACAACGTGGCGTGCGTGGACGGCCCGGCCTTCACGGAGGACGAGCTGGCGGCCATCGACAAGGTCACCGAGGGGTACACGGCCCGCTGATCAGAGGGCTTCGTGCCGCTGGAGGTAGGTGAAGGCGGCCCAGCCGGGCAGCACCGGGAGCCAGAACGTGAGCAGCCGGTGCAGCAGCACGGCCGAGGTGGCCAGCTCGGCGGGCACGCCGGCCACGGTGAGGCCGCCCGCGAGCGCGAGCTCGACCGCGCCCAGACCGCCCGGTGTGGGCGCGGCCGAGCCGATGGCGTTGGCCGTGAGGTAGACGACCGCGACGGCGGTGAAGCTGAGCGAGCCGCCGAACGCGGCCACGCAGGCGTCCAGGCACAGCACGAACGCCAGGGTGATCATGAGCGTGCCCGTGCACGCCTCCACCATCTTGCGCGGCGACTGCAGCACGTCGAGCAGCCTGGGCAGCACGTTCGAGAACAGCTTGCGCATCCTGGAGGTCACCAGCCTGCGCAGCGGCGGCACGCCGAGCACCACCACGACCAGCACCGCGACCGCGAGCAGCACCACGACGAGGCCGCGCGACGGGGTGAACGACGTGGTCTGGGTGGAGCCGGTGATGTAGGCGAACAGCAGCAGCAGCGCGATGTGGAAGACCAGCATGATGAGCTGCGAAGCCCCCACGCTGGCCACCGCGCTGGCCGGCGGGATGCCGCGCTTCTGCAGGTAGCGGGTGTTGATCGCAACGCCGCCGACGGCGGCGGGCGCGACCAGCTTGACGAACGACGAGGCGAACTGCACGAGCACGGTACGCCAGAGCGGCAGCGGCTCGGGCACGAAGCCCCGCAGCATCAGGGCGGCGGCCACGAAGCTGACGAACGACGCGATCAGCGCCACCCCGGACCAGGCCCAGTTGGCGGTGGTGACCACCCGGTAGATGTCGACCCGGCTGAGCTGGGAGAGCACGATGTACGCGGCCAGCGTGCTGGCGATGATCGTGATCAGGGTGCGCGGTTTGAAGCGTTCGAGGCGTACCTCCTCGACCTTGCCCTGCGGCTTGAGCGCGACGATGTGCTCGCGGAGGCCGGCCAGCAGGTGCTTGTTCTTGGAGAGGGCCGAGCGGGTCTCCCTGGTCAGCGCGATGCGCTGGAGCAGCGGCATGGCGGCGGCCAGCGTGTCGGGCCCCATGACGGCCGCCGCCGTCCGCACGGAGCGCTCGGGGCCGACGCGCAGCGCCAGGTAGGTGAGCAGCTGGGCGATGTCGAGCCTGAGCAGCAGGTCACCGGCGGCGATCTCGCCGCTGCGCGCGTCGGTCAGCACGACGCGGCCCGCCCGGTCGAGGTGGATGCTGTCGCCGGTGAGCCGCCGGTGCGCCAGGCGCTGGATCTGCAGCAGCTCCACCTGCTCCCAGATCTGGGCGAGCAGCTCGTCGTCGATCTGCTCGTCGGCCACCTCGTCGAGGGGGCGCGTCTCGATGTGCTCGTAGGCGAGCATCGCGGCCTCGGTGCCGATTTCGCTGGTGCCGAGCAGCCTGGGGGTGCTCGCGCCGGCCGCCTGGGCCGCGTACGCCATCAGCGCCTCGCGCTCCAGCTCCGCCCGGAGCGACCTGATGGCCCTGCGCCGGGTCTCGGAGTTGAGCCGGATGCGCCGCCACAGCCGGTACGGCAGCCCGGCCACCTGCCGGTCGCGGTCGAGCACGGTGACGTCGAGGCTGGTGCCGTCCTTGAGCCCGATGGCGTAGCGGCGGCTGCCCTGGTGGTCGTCCTCGATGCGGCGGGCCGAGACCACCGCGAACGACAGCTTGCGCAGCGCGGCCACCACGGCGCTGCCGGCCGGCCTGGTGTTGGGGCTGCCGACGCCGTAGAGGGTGGCGTAGCCGATGACCATGCCGACCAGCACCGTGACGATGGCGCTCGGGATCGTGATCTGCCGGCCGGAGAAGAACGCGAGGACGTAGAGGGCGATCGTGGTCCACATCAGCATGCGCCAGGTGGGCCGGCGCGAGATGCGGACGGCGGTGGCGTACGCGACGACCGAGGTGAGCAGCGTGTTCAGCGGCTCGATCGTCCGGTCGCCGGTCAGCAGCACGCGCAGGTCGTCGGCGTTGCCGGCGACCAGCCACTGCCCGAGCAGGAACGACCCGGCCATGCCGATGATCGCGGCGATCAGCCCTTCGGCGACGCGGAGCCCGTCGCGGTGGAAGACCCGTTCGACGGCGAACGCCGCGGGCACGATGAGCACGGCCGCGCCACCGAGGAACGCGGCGATCCTGCTGAGCAGCGGTACGAGCTGCGCGCCCTCCTTGACGTCGGCCTCCAGGCCGATGAGCGTCTGCTTGGCGACCAGCGCGAGCAGGACGACCGCGCCGAGCACGATGAGCGTGGCGAAGAAGCGCAGCAGGTCGGAGGGGCGGCGAAGACGCTGGGGCAGCAGCGGCTCTACAACGTAGACGTCGCTTTCCGCGCGTGACTCAACCACGGCTGGATCCCCCTCGAGGTCCTCCGTGTCATCTCGTTCCCTGATTTCGGCCACCGACAGCGATTCTGCACCTTCCCGGCCGGACCGTGCGATCTCTAGGTTTCCAGTGTCCTCAATCGTCCCCCGCACACATCGCACCGGGCAGGCTACACGCATTTCCGCGTCTCCCGTCATTCCAGGTACGGGACGTAGTCTGTGTCTCATGTCGGGTGAATTGAGGGTTTTGGGGGCGTGTCCGCTGGACTGCCCGGATGGCTGCTCCTGGGTCGTCACCGTCGAGAACGGCGAAGCCGTCAAGCTCCGCGGCAATCCCGACCATCCGTACACCCGGGGCGCCCTGTGCGTGAAGGTCAACCGTTACCTCGAGCACACCCGGGCCGACGACCGCATCCTCTACCCGATGCGCCGCACCGGCCCCAAGGGCTCCGGCCAGTTCGAGCGCATCACCTGGGACGAGGCGCTCGACGAGATCTCGGTGCGGCTGCGCGGCATCGTCGAGGAGCACGGCGGGGAGGCCATCTGGCCGTACCTGGGCACCGGCACGCTCGGCTACCTGCAGGGGTGCGAGGGCGTGGCGGGGCGGCGGTTCTGGAACATGCTGGGCGCCTCGAAGCACTGGCTCAACATCTGCTCGGCGGCCGGCAGCAGCGGCCTGACGCGTACGAACGGCACCGCGGGCGGCATGGATCCCGAGAACTTCGCGCTGGCCAAGCTGATCCTGCTCTGGGGCACGAACACGCTGACCAGCGGCCACCACCTGTGGAAGTTCATCCAGGACGCGCGGGCGGAGGGCGCGCACGTCGTCGCCATCGACCCGATCCGCACCAGGACGGCCGACCAGGCCGACGAGTACCTGGCGATCAGGCCGGGCACGGACGCGGCGCTCGCGCTCGGGCTGCTCAACGTCGTGCTGGCCGAGAACGCGCAGGACGAGGAGTTCCTGGCCGAGCACACCGAGGGCTGGGAGGACTTCCGCCAGGAAATCCTGAAATATCCGGTCGAGACTGTGGCTGAAATCACCGGCATCCCCGCCGCCGCCATCCACAGCCTGGGGATGCGGCTCGCCCACACCCGCCCGACCGCCATCCGCGCCACCCAGGGCCTCCAGCGGCACCAGGGCGGCGGCACCGCGCTGCGCACGATCGCCTCCATCCCCGGCGTCACCGGCGACTGGCGCCACCCCGGCGGCGGCATCGCGTACTCCACCACCGGCCACGTCCACTTCGACATCGACACCCGTGACGACCTGCTGGCCAAGCCCGTCCGCACCCTCGTCATGACCAAGCTGGCGTCCCAGCTCGACGACGTGAAGTGCCTGTGGGTGTACGCGGCCAACCCGGCGGGCTCCAGCCCCGACGCGAACGCGATCAGGCGGCAGCTCGCCCGCGAGGACCTGTTCACGGTGGTCATGGAGCAGTTCCCCACCGACACCGTGGACTACGCCGACATCGTGCTCCCCGCGACGATGCAGACCGAGCACCAGGACCTGCACGCCGGATACGGGCACCTCTACCTGCTCTGGAACGAGCCCGCCGGGCCCCCGCCCGGCGAGTGCCTGTCCACGACGGAGACGTTCCGGCGGCTGGCGGCGCACATGGGGATGACCGAGCCGTCGCTGTTCGACTCGGACCTGGAGCTGGCCGAGCAGTTGCTGTCGAGCGGGCATCCGTCGCTGGAGGGCATCACGCTGGACCGGCTGCGCAAGGAGGGCTGGGTGCGGCTGAACTACCCCCAGCCCTTCGCGCCGTTCGCCGAGGGCTTCCCGACGCGGTCGGGCAGGATGCGTTTCCCGCCGGCGGGCAAGGCGTACACGCCGTCCCACACGGCCGGCGCGAGGGGCGGCGGCTCGCCGTACCGGCTGGCACTGGTCACGCCCGCGTCGCACACGTTCCTCAACACGACCTTCGGCAACAACCCGGAGCTGCGCCGGCGCGCCAAGGACCCGGTGGTGCTGGTCAACCCGGCCGACGCGGCCGCCCGGGGGCTGGTGGCCGGCCAGCGGGTACGCGTGCACAACGACGGCGGCGAGTTCCTGGCGGACGTGGAGATCAGCGACCGCGTGGCGGCCGGGGTGGTGGCCTCGCCGAAGGGGCGCTGGCCGAAGCTGACCCCCGGCGGCGCCAACCCGAACGCGGTCGTGGCCGAGCGGGACGGGGACATGGGCAGGGGGCCGGGCTTCCACGACAACCTGGTCGAGATCAGCCCTTGTGCCGGTCCATGAACGCCACGATCCGGTCGAGCACGTCCTTCCCGTGAGGGCTGGCGAACAGGGCCGAGGCGTGCAGGCTCTCCCCCGGGATGACCATGGTCTGGTTGTCGGGGGCCTTCGTGGCGGCGGCGTGCGCCCTGGCCAGGTCGTCGGCGCCGCCGTAGCCGTCGTTCGCGGAGCCGATCTGCAGGAGCGGGACGGTCAGCCTGGCCGCGTTCTCCGCGCTGATCTCGCCTGAGACGGCCACCACGCCGGCCGCTTTCGAGCCGAGCCTCAGGGCGGCGGGGACGGCGGTGGTGGCGCCGATCGAGCCGCCGACCAGGAAGATCCGCTTGACGCCCGGCTCCTTGGCCAGGCGCCTGGCCATGGCGACGGCGCCGTCCTCGGGGAGCGTGGTGGAGCTCCTGGCGTAGAGCAGGACGCGGTAGCCGGCGGCCACGAGGCGGTCCGACAGGGGCCGCCACGTGCACACGTTGCCCCGGCGCTCGTAGGTGACGACCACGCCCACCGGGCCGTCACCGGTGATCACGCCGGGCAGGTCGCCGTCGTGCTCGAAGATCTTGCCGTCCGCCTCGGTGAAGCACCCGGAGACGTTCGGCCCCGTGGGAATCGGGGCCGACGTCGTCGCCTCGGGAACCGGGGCCGGACTCGTCGGGGCGGGAGCCGTGCTCTGGCCGGGCGCCGCGGCACCGGTGCTGGCCGCGCCCCCGCAGGCCGTCAGCACCCCCACCATGAGCCCCACCACACCTACCAACGCGCGCATGGCCGCCCTTTCCGCTCAACTATGTCAGAACTGACATAGTTCCGCGAGCACCATATCCTTGGGCGAACCATGACCTCAACGCTGGGATTCGCGATCCTCGCCGTGCTGGCCCGCGGCGAGCGCACCGGGTACGACCTCGCCGCGGCCATGCGGCGGCCCGTCGGCTACTTCTGGACGGCCGGGCACAGCCAGATCCACGCCGAGCTGCAGAAGCTGCGGGCCGGGGGGCTGGTCGGGTTCGAGGCCGAGCACGGGCCGGGGCCGCAGGGCAGGAAGGTGTACCACCTGACCGCCGAGGGCGGGGCGGCGCTGCGGGAATGGGTCACCGAGCCGCCCCGCGAGCGGCCGGAGCGGGACGAGCTGGTGCTGAAGACGTACGCGTCGTGGCTGGCCGAGCCGGAGCTGGTCAGGCGGATGTTCGCCGACCAGCTCGCCGCGCACGAGGAGCGGCTGGCCGAGTACGAGCGGCAGGAGGCGTCATTCGACGGGCCGCCCGCCTTCGGCGATCCCCGGTTCGGCAGCTACGCCACGTTGCGCTGCGGGCTGAGCTACGAGCGGCACCGGGCCGAGTGGTGCCGCTGGATGCTGGCTCAGCTCAGCGACAGCTTGTAGCCCTCGTGGGAGGCCGTGAAGCCGAGGTTGTCGTAGAAGCGGTGCGCGTCCGTACGTGACTTGTCCGAGGTGAGCTGCACCATGGCGCAGCCGCGCTCCCGGGCCCGGTCGACGGCCCATTTGATCATCCGGCCGCCGAGGCCCCGGCCCCGGGCGGTGGCGGCGACCCTGACGGCCTCGATCTGGCACCGCTCCGCGCCCAGCCGCGACAGCCCGGCCAGGTACGTGAGCTGCATCGTGCCCACCACCTCGCCGTCCTGCTCGGCCACGATCAGCTCGTCGTACGGGTTGGCGTCGATCCGCTCGAACGCCGCCAGGTAGCGCTCGTCACCGGGGTCGCCCTCGCGCGTGGCCCCGAGATGGTCGTCGGCCAGCATCGCCACGATCGCCGGCACGTCCTCCTTGCGGGCCTCGCGGAAGAGCACTTCCTCACTTTGCTGCATGTCCGAATGATGTCAGGGATGGCTCAGGGTCCGTCCCCGATGCCCCCAAGGGGGCCGAAAAGGCACCATGAATGACATGAACGAAATCAGCCGACGGGATGAAGTCTCGCTGTCCGGCGCCGCGCTCCGCGGCGCCCCCTGGAAGGCCGCCGCCATCGGCGGCGGCGCCGTCGCCGCGACCAGCTTCGGCCTGGGCGTGATCACGGGCGGCGGCGACCTGGTGTGGGCGCTGGGCCTGGGCATCAGCCTGTTCGCCCTGATCGCCGCGATCGGCGCGGTCTCCAAGCCGCACGAGGGCGACCGGGTCACCCGCCAGGCCCGCCTCTGGTCCCTGAAGCACCCGTGGAAGTTCGCGCTGCTGCCCGCGGGCATCGCGGCCGTGCTGGACTATCCGGTGCAGCTCGTGCTCGACGGCGAAGGGGTGTTCGGCTCCGGCATCCAGGCCCTGTGGCACGGCGCGCTGGTCTACCTGATCGCCGGCATCCTGACCCTCACCATGCGGGGCCGCGCCGATTCCGCCCGGTGAGGTCAGCCCTGCGCCTCCCGCTCCGCCTGGCTCCGGCACACGCAGAACTCGTTGCCCTCCGGGTCGAGCATCACCACCCAGCCGCTGCCGTCGGGCTGCCGCCGGTCGTCGTGGACGGTGGCGCCCAGCCCGATCAGCCGCTCGACCTCCTGGTCGCGGGTCCTGCCCTCGGTGCCGTTGACGTCGAGGTGGATCCGGTTCTTCCCGGTCTTGCCCTCGGGCACGCGGATGAACAGCAGGAACGGGTCCTGCTTGGTCCGCAGCATGACCTCCTCGTCGCCGGGCTTGTCGCCCTCGCCGAGCGGCAGCCCGGTGGCCTTGCTCCACCACGTGGCGATCTCGTACGGGTCGGCGGCGTCGATGGTGACGGCATGAATTTCGATCATCCGGCCACCCAACCCGTGACGAGCCGGAACGTCAAGGTCAGGCGAGCACCCGCAGGCCGATGACCCCCGCCAGGATCAGCGCGATCGAGACGATGCGCGCCGGCGAGACCTCGTCCCCCATGGCGATCATGCCCAGCACGGCGGTGCCGGCCGCGCCGACGCCGGTCCAGACGGCGTACGCGGTGCCGACTTCGAGGGTCTTGAGCGCGTACGAGAGCAGGCCGAAGCTCAGCACGGCCGTGACGAGGAACGACAGGGTCCACCACAGGTTGCCGAACCCGTTGCTGAGCTTCAGCGAAAGGGCCATGGCGACTTCGAAGACGCCGGCCAGCACGAGGACGATCCACGCCATGATCAGAACTCCCTTGGGACGAGACATCAGTGCGTGCGTCGTCTTGGCGTTCCGGGTACGGCGCGTCTCGTCCGGGAGCTGTCAGCTCATCAGCGACAACGCGGCCCTCGACGGGATCATTCCCACCAAATGGTGACCCATCGGTCGCGCGGCAACGGCCACATGCCCAGCTCCATCACCGTGGCCGCCACCTCCTCCGCCATGGACGGGTCGAGGCACACCCTGCGGCACGCGCTGTCCGCCAGGTCCTCCAGCGAGGTGAATCGTTCCAGGGGCGCTTCCCGTTCCTCCACCTGGACCGCGTACCCCAGCGCCGCGGCCAGCGCCACGCAGTCCTCGGCGATGGGCCGGACCGGCCGGCTCACCCCGTGGAAGTGCTGCCACAGCGGCGTCGTCCAGCTCATGGGATGGCGGTGCGTGAGCTCCAGCACCACCCGCCCCTGCGTGCGCTCGTCGAGGGCCCGCAGGAAGCCGGCCAGGTCGGGGACGTTGTAGACCACGTGGGCGGCGATGGTGACGTCCACCACGGGCACCTGGCCGGCCACGTCGGGCCAGCGCCCCTCGACCGCCGTGACCGGCACGCCGAGCTTCTCCGCCCGGGCGGTCAGCCCCTCCAGCATCGACGCCGAGGTGTCCACCGCGTAGAGGTGGCCGATGCGCTCGTGCAGCGGCAACGACGAGGCGCCCGGACCCGAGCCCACGTCGAGCAGCGTGCCCTTGTCGGGCAGCGCCTCCGAGAGCCGGGACATGGTGGGGCCGTCGTCGGGCTCGGCCAGCGCCCTGTCGGTACGGGTGCCGAACCGCTCGGGCGAGTGACCCCAAGGGTTGGCAGAGACCTTGGCCATGATCTCGTCGGGAATGGCCCAGGATTCCAGGCGCTCTCGCCATCTCGCGGCGAGTTGTTCGGCGTCCATGGAGACGAGCATGCCACGCATACCTGGGGTTACCCGCGGGTAGCATTGCAGAGTAAGGTTACTCGCCAGTACGGAATCCCCTCGGTTCAAGGAGATCGACCCCATGGGCCACTACAAGAGCAACGTGCGAGACCTGGAATTCAACCTCTTCGAGGTGTTCGGGCGACGCGAGATCCTCGGCACAGGGCCCTTTGCGGACGTGGACGAGGAGGTCGCCCGGGGCATCCTTGACGAGGTCAACAGGCTGGCCACCGGCGTGCTGGCCGACTCCTTCGAGGAGGGCGACAGGCACCCGCCCGTGTTCGACGCGGCGACCAGCTCCGTGAAGGTGCCCGAGGGCTTCAAGAAGTCCTACAAGGCGCTGGTGGACGGCGGCTGGGCCAACCTGGACCTACCCGCCGAGCTGGGCGGCCCCGGCATCCCGAGGAGCCTGGCCTGGGCCACGGCCGAGCTGGTGCTGGGCTCGAACCCGGCGCTGTACATGTACGCCGCGGGCCCCAACTTCGCCTACACGCTGTGGAAGCTCGGCACGCCGGAGCAGAAGCGCTTCGCCGAGCTGGCCATCGAGCGCGAGTGGGGCGCCACCATGGTGCTCACCGAGCCGGACGCCGGCTCCGACGTGGGCGCCGGGCGGGCCAAGGCGGTGCGCCAGGAGGACGGCAGCTGGCACATCGAGGGCGTCAAGCGCTTCATCACCAGCGCCGAGCACGACATGGCCGAGAACATCTTCCACCTCGTGCTGGCCCGCCCCGAGGGCCACGGGCCGGGCACCAAGGGGCTGTCGATGTTCCTGGTGCCGAAGTTCCACGTGAATCTCGAGACCGGCGAGCTGGGCGAGCGCAACGGCGTCTACGTCACCAACGTCGAGAAGAAGATGGGGCTGAAGGTCTCCACGACGTGCGAGCTGACGTTCGGCGACAAGCACCCGGCCGTCGGCTGGCTGGTGGGCGACGTCCACGAGGGCATCAGGCAGATGTTCATGGTCATCGAGCACGCCCGCATGATGGTCGGCACCAAGGCCATCGCCACGCTCTCCACCGGCTACCTGAACGCGCTGGAGTACGCCAAGTCGCGCCTGCAGGGCGCGGACCTGACCCGGATGTCCGACAAGTCCGCCCCGCGGGTGGCCGTCACCCACCACCCCGACGTGCGGCGCGAGCTCATGCTGCAGAAGTCGTACGCCGAGGGCATGCGGGCCCTGGTCCTCTACACGGCCACGTTCCAGGACGCCCTCCTGATCGACCCCGGCGACCGGCACGCCGCCGAGATGAACGACCTGCTGCTGCCCCTCGTCAAGGGCGTCGGCTCCGAGCGGTCGTACGAGCTGCTCTCCCGCTCGCTGCAGACCCTCGGCGGCTCGGGCTACCTGCAGGACTACCCGATCGAGCAGTACATCCGGGACGCCAAGATCGACTCCCTGTACGAGGGCACGACCGCGATCCAGGGCCTGGACCTGTTCTTCCGGAAGATCCTGCGCAACCAGGGCGCGGCGGTCGGGTCGCTGCTGGCCGAGATCGGCGAGTTCGCCGGCTCCGAGGCGGGCAACGGCCGGCTCAAGGAGGAGCGCAAGCTCCTCGCGGAGGCCGCCGCCGAGGTCAAGGCCATGGGCGACACCATGGCGGGCTGGGCGCTGAGCTCGCTGGAGACGCCCGCCGAGGTGTACAAGGTGGGGCTGAACACCACCCGGCTCCTGCTCGCGCTGGGCGACCTGGTGATCGGCTGGCTGCTGCTGCGGCAGGCCGAGGTGGCCCTGGCCAAGCTGGCCGGCGGCGACGACCCGTTCTACCTGGGCAAGGTGGCCGCGGCCTCGTTCTTCGCCAAGACCGTCCTGCCGCGGCTGGCGGCCGAGCGCCGGGTGCTGGACTCCACGGGACAGGAGCTCATGGAGCTTCCCGAGGAGGCCTTCTAGTCCTCAGGGGCGGGGGGTGCTTCGAGGGAGTACGGTCGCGGCATGAGCTCGACTTCTCACGACCACCCCCTTCCCCCGCCCACGGTCGAAGAGGTGTCCGAGGGCGTCTTCGCCTACATCCAGCCCGACGGGAGCTGGTGGATCAACAACACCGGCTTCCTGGCCGGCCGGCGCGGCGTGATCTGCGTCGACGCCTGCTCGACCGAGCGCCGTACGCGGGCGTTCCGGGAGGCCATCGGCACGGTCACCGACCGGCCGATCACCACGCTGGTCAACACCCACCACCACGGCGACCACACGTTCGGCAACTGGCTCTTCCCCGAGGCCACGATCGTCGGGCACGAGGGCGTGCGGGAGCAGATCCTGGCCGAGGGCGTCCCCACCTACCGTGCCGCGTGGTCGCCCGAGGTGGAGTGGGGCGAGATGGAGGTGGCGCCGCCGTTCCTCACCTTCACCGACCGGATCACCCTGCACTCCGACGACCTGCGGTGCGAGGTGCGGCACGTGGGGCACGCCGCGCACACGACGAACGACTCGTACGTGTGGATTCCCGAGCGGCGGCTGCTGTTCTCGGGCGACCTCGTCTTCAACGGCGGCACGCCGTTCGTCCTGATGGGCTCGGTCGCCGGGGCGCTGGACGCGCTCGACCAGCTCAGGGCGCTGGGGGCGGAGACCGTCGTGCCGGGGCACGGCGCGGTGTGCGGGCCGGAGGCGTACGACCGGGTCGAGGGTTACCTGCGGTTCGTGCAGGAGACCGCGGCGCGGGGCCGGGCGGCGGGCCTGTCGCCGCTGGAGGCGGCCAGGGAGACCGACCTGGGCGAGTGGGGCGACCTGCTGGACTCCGAGCGCATCGTGGGCAACCTGCACCGCGCCTATGCCGAGCTCGACGGGCAGCCGCCGGGCGCGCCCATCGACCTGGCCGCCGCCGTGTTCGACATGATCACCTACAACGGCGGCAAGCCTCTGTCCTGTCTCGCGTGAGATGTCACGGGTGTGATCTTCTGTACCCGGGTATGACCGTGGCTGTACTCGCCGTTTGCCTGGAGGTCGTCATGGGTGTCGGGGTAAGCATCTTCTTCCTCACGCTTGGCGCCATCCTGAGATTCGCGATCGAGCCCGACGTGTTCGGCAAGAGCGTCCACATGGACGTCGTCGGGCTCATCTTCATGATCGTCGGTGGCGTGGGCGTCGTGCTGAGCGTCGTGCTGGCCCCCAGGCGGGGGCGCACTTCAGAGGGCCGGCTGATGCACCGCGAGAACAACCCGCCGGAGATCTAGAGGCTGAGCTGCACCGCGGCCCGTGAGGCCAGGATCGGCCTGATGTGCTCCGCGATCACCGCCTGGTGGTGCGGGTGGTCGCGGTAGACCAGGTAGTCGTCGACGTCGTCGAAGTCGGCCACCACCGCGTAGTCGTGGTTGCCCTGGTTGATGCCCGCGTCCGGGCCCACGGTGTACGAGCGGAGCTGCGGGATGATGCCGGGCAGCTTGCCCAGCTCGGCGGTCACCGTCTCCTTCTGCTCGTCGGTCGCGGTTTCGGTCCAGGTGAACAACACGATGTGGCGAATCATGCGATCAGGTGTATCAGATCGCGGCGGCGTGACTCTGTACGGGATGGGTGCGGGTGTCCCGGCCCACGGCGATCGCCGGGAGAGGGGTCCTCCCGGCGGTCGCCGTGGGCTTCCCGGCTAGCTCCAGGCCAGCATGTGCAGCGGGTCCTCCAGCATGTCGCCGACGTCGCGCAGGAACATCGAGCCCAGCTCGCCGTCGATGATGCGGTGGTCGAACGACAGGGCCAGGGTGGTCACCTTGCGCACCGCCAGCTCTCCGTCCACCACCCACGGCATGTCCCTGATCTGGCCGACGGCGAGGATGGCGGCCTCGCCGGGGTTGAGGATGGGGGTGCCGGCGTCGACGCCGAAGACGCCGACGTTGGTGATGGTGAAGGTGCCGCCGGCCATCTCGGCCGGCTGGGTGCGGCCCGCCCTGGCGGTCTCCGTGAGCTCGGCCAGCCGCCCGGCCAGCTCGGAGAGCGACAGGGTGTGGGCGTCCTTGACGTTGGGCACCACGAGGCCGCGGGGGGTGGCGGCGGCTATCCCCAGGTTCACGTAGCGCTTGACCACGATCTCCTGCGCCGCCTCGTCCCACGACGAGTTGATCAGCGGGTGGCGCTTGACGGCGGTGAGGACCGCCTTGGCCACCAGCAGCAGCGGGGACACCTTGACGTCCGCGAAGTCCCGGAAGGTGCGCAGGCGCCGCACCGTCTCCATGGTGTTCGTCACGTCGAGCTGGAGGAACTCGGTGACGTGCGGAGCGGTGAAGGCGCTGGCGACCATGGCCTGGGCGGTCATCTTGCGCACGCCCTTGACGGGGATGCGCTCCTCCGGCCGCTCGGCCGCCGCCACCTCCGCGACCGGGGCCGCGCCGGCCTCCGCCGCGGCGTGGACGTCCTCGCGGGTGATCGAGCCCTCGGGGCCGGTGCCGGCGAGGGTGGACAGGTCGACGCCGAGGTCCTTGGCCAGCTTCCGTACGGGGGGCTTGGCGAGGACGCTGACCCGCCTGGGAGACGGTGGAGCCGGGGCAGAGCCGCCGTCCACCTCCACGCGGGAGGGGTTGGCCACCGGGTTCGCCGGGATGCCGGGGGCCTGGGGTTTGCGGGGGCGGCGCTTGGTGGCGCCGGTCTTGACGCCGTAGCCGACCAGGACCGCCTGGCGCTCCTCCTTGGGCGCCGGGCTGCCGTGGGCCCCGGGCTCGACGGCGCCCTCCGCCGGAGGCGTGGGCACCAGGTCCTCGGCCAGGGCCCTGGTCTCCTCCGGGACGGCCGGCGCGCCCTGGGGCGTCTCGGCGCCTTCGGAGGTCTCGACGGCGATGATGGGGGCGCCGACGTCGACCGTCTGGCCCGCCTCGGCCAGCAGCTCCGCGACCACCCCGTCCCAGGGGATCGGGAGCTCGACGATCGACTTGGCCGTCTCGATCTCGACGACGATCTGGTTGACCTTGACCGCGTCACCCGCCTCGACGTGCCAGCGGACGACCTCGGCCTCCGTCAGCCCCTCGCCGACGTCAGGGAGCTTGAACTCGCGTCGCATGAGCACCACCCCCTCAGTACCCGAAGGCCCGGTCGACGGCGTCGAGCACCCGGTCCAGGTCGGGCAGGTAGTGCTCCTCCAGCTTCGACGGCGGGTAGGGAGTGGAGAAGCCGCCGACCCTCAGCACCGGCGACTCCAGGTGGTAGAAGCACTGCTCGGTGATCCTGGCCGCCAGCTCGGCCCCGAAACCGCTGTTGACGGGGGCCTCGTGGACGACCACCACCCGCCCGGTACGGCGTGCGGAGTCCATCACGACCTGCTCGTCCAGCGGGTTGAGCGAGCGCAGGTCGATCACCTCCAGCGAACGGCCGTCGTCCTCGGCGGCGGTGGCGGCCTCCAGGCACGTCTTGACCATGGGACCGTAGGCCAGCAGCGTGACGTCGGACCCGGGCCGCACGACCTTTGCCGCGTGCAGCGGCGGCCACCAGTCGGTGGAGCCGGTGTCGATGTCGGCCTTCTCCCAGTAGCGCCGCTTGGGCTCGAAGAAGATCACCGGGTCGTCGCTGCGGATGGCCTGCTGGATCATGGTGTACGCGTCGGCCGGGTTGGAGCAGGCCACGACCCGCAGGCCGGCCGTGTGGGTGAAGTACGCCTCGGGCGACTCGCTGTGGTGCTCGACCGCGCCGATGCCGCCGCCGCACGGCACGCGTACGACGACCGGGAGCTTGATCGCGCCCAGCGAGCGCATCGGCATCTTGGCGAGCTGCGTGATGATCTGGTCGGCGGCCGGGAAGACGAACCCGTCGAACTGGATCTCGCACACCGGCCGGTAGCCGCGCAGCGCCAGCCCGATCGCGGTGCCGATGATGCCCGACTCGGCCAGCGGCGTGTCGATGACGCGGTCCTCGCCGAAGTCCTTCTGCAGGCCGTCGGTGACCCGGAAGACGCCGCCCAGCTTGCCGACGTCCTCGCCCATGATGAGGACCTTGGAGTCGTCCTCCATGGCCTTGCGCATGCCCTCGTTGAGCGCCTTGGAAAGGCTCATGACCGTCATTTGGCGAACCCTTCCAGGTACGCCGCGTACTGGGCGCGCTCCTGGTCCATCAGGGCGTGGGGCTCGCGGTAGACGTGGTCGAAGATGTCGAGCGGCCGGGGGTCGGGCATGGCCAGGCAGCGCCTGCGCAGGTCGGCCCCGAGCTGGTCGGCCTCGGCGTCGACGGCGTCGAAGAACGACGGGTCGGCGTGCTCGTTCTTGAACAGGTACGACCTGACCCGCTCGATCGGGTCCTTGAGCTTCCACGCCTCCAGCTCGCTGGCCACGCGGTAGCGCGTCGGGTCGTCGGTGGTGGTGTGGGCGCCCATCCGGTACGTGAACGCCTCGATGAGCGTCGGCCCCTGGCCGGTGCGGGCGGCCTCCAGCGCCTTCCTGGTCACGGCCAGGCAGGCGAACACGTCGTTGCCGTCCACCCTGATCCCCGGGAAGCCGAAGCCGGAGGCGCGCCGGTAGAGGGGGATGCGGGTCTGCTTCTCCAGGGGCTCGGAGATGGCCCACTGGTTGTTCTGGCAGAAGAACACGATCGGCGCGTTGAACACGCTGGCCCAGATGAACGACTCGTTGACGTCGCCCTGCGAGGTGGCGCCGTCGCCGAAGTAGACGATCGTGGCGGCGCTGGCGTCGTCGCGCTGGATGCCCATCGCGTAGCCGACCGCGTGGAGGGTCTGGCTGCCGATCACGATCGTGTACAGGTGGAAGTTGTGCTCGTTGGGGTCCCAGCCGCCGTGGTTCACGCCTCTGAACAGGCCGAGCAGCTTCACCGGGTCCACGTCGCGGCACCACGCCACGCCGTGCTCGCGGTAGGTGGGGAAGGCCATGTCGGAGTCGGTCAGTGCGCGGCCCGAGCCGATCTGGGCCGCCTCCTGGCCCAGCAGCGAGGCCCAGATGCCCAGCTCGCCCTGGCGTTGCAGCGCCACGGCCTCCAGGTCGATGCGCCGTACGAGGACCAGGTCGCGGTAGAGCGACCGGACCTCCTCATCGGTCAGGTCGATGTCGTAATCGGGGTGCTCTACCCGCTCGCCCTCGGGGGTGAGCAACTGGACGAGCTCCGGAGGTGCGCCAGAGGCACCACGAGAGGCGTCGACTGTCACGAGGCCTCCTTCGTCGGCCTCGTGACACAGGTGCTGTGTCCATTGATGACCTCGACAAGCTCGGTCATGAGCCACTCCTGTGCGGTCGTCAGGGCAGGTCCTTGGTGGGGTTGCCACCTTGGGCCGGCCTTCCAAGCGATGAACCATCTGGTGGTGGTTCGTACGCGTTTGGGGACATCGTGGCAGACGTCACAGCCCTCCGCGCAAGCCCCATGTCCTCCCCGTTCCCGTTGTGTCGGCAGCCACACGCGCCGGTAGGCTGTGCTTCCCAGTCACCCACCGCATCCAGGAGGAACGCAGTGGCCCGCGTCATCGTGGACGTCATGTTGAAGCCCGAGATCCTCGACCCGCAGGGCCAGGCGATCGCCAGGGCGCTGCCGAGGCTCGGCTTCTCCGGCGTCTCGGCCGTGCGGCAGGGCAAGCGCTTCGAGGTCGAGCTCGACGGCCCGGCCGACGAGGCGGCGCTCGAGGAGGTGCGCAAGATGGCCGAGACCCTGCTGGCCAACACCGTGATCGAGGACTACAGCGTCCGGGTTGAGGATTAGGGGAGATATGCCGCCCGGATTCCCCCCTGGCCGGTTAAAGCGCGGTTCGGGGGCGGCACAATGCCACGGGCGTGCCAACACTAAATAACAACAACGTGATTTTGCGGTTAGCCCCGTTTTCACAGGGAAACCTACTCCAGGTGACGTTCTGGCGCCCGGAGGAGTCCGGTGGATATTGAGTTCTCGTTGGCACTGCCTCGGGATGCGATCGGCATCCCGATGGTCAGGCGAGTGCTGGGCGATGCCATGCGTTCACTCAACGTGAGTGAGACGTGCATCGCCGACATGCTCCTCGCCGTCTCCGAGGCGTGCTCGAACGCGGTGCGGCACGGAGGGCCCGCCAACCGCTACGAAGTGAGCGCGGCGATCGGCTACGGCCGCTGCGACGTGCGCGTCGTGGACAACGGCGACGGGCTGCCGACGATGCCGCCGCACTTCCCGCCACCCGACACGGAGAACGGCCGTGGCCTGCTGATCATGCGCTCCGTGGTCGACGAGATCTCCTTCGGCATCACGCCCGGCCGCGGCACCACGGTCCACCTGCGCAAGCACCTCGCCTGGGACGATTCGGCCGACGCCCGTCCCCGCGAGCTGGCGGCAGTCTGACCTGCGCCTTCGCCCGACGCACCAGCCGATGTGGACCACCCGGCAGCACCCGATAATCTGAAGACACCGCCGCAGACCACCGTCCACCCGAAGAGACGGTGGCGCGTGCGCGCGCATTCCTCGGAGGGGACGACTGTCATGAGCGCTGCCCGTGTGGGCGTAGTCACGTTTCCAGGAACTCTCGACGACCAGGACGCCGCCAGGGCCGTACGCCTCGTGGGCGCGGAGGCGGTGCCGCTGTGGCACGCCGACCACGACCTGAAGGGGGTCGACGCCGTCTTCCTGCCCGGCGGCTTCTCCTACGGCGACTACCTGCGCTGCGGCGCCATCTCCCGGTTCGCGCCGCTGATGGACGAGCTCATCCCGGCCGCCAGGGCGGGGCTGCCCGTGATCGGCACCTGCAACGGGTTCCAGATCCTCTGCGAGGCCCACCTGCTGCCCGGCGCGCTGACCCGCAACGCCTCGCTCCACTACGTCTGCCGTGACCAGCGGGTCCGCATCGAGCAGACGGCCACCCCCTGGACCGGCTCCTTCGAGCCCGGCCAGGAGATCGTGCTGCCCGTCAAGCACGGGGAGGGCCGCTACGTGGCCTCCGAGGACACCCTGGCCGCGCTGGAGTCGGGCGGCCACGTGGTCGTGCGCTACGTCGGCGGCAACCCCAACGGCTCCCTCAACGACATCGCGGGCATCCGCAACGAGGCGGGCAACGTGGTCGGCCTCATGCCGCACCCCGAGCACGCGGTCGAGGACCTGGTCGGCGCGCCGAGCACCGACGGCCTCGGATTCTTCACCTCCGTCCTCAAGAAGCTGGTGAACGCATGACGGATAGTGTCAAGCGGGCGGCGGAGACGCCCGACGAGCCGATGCCCTTCGCCGAGCTGGGGATGAAGCAGGACGAGTACGACCGGGTCAAGGACATCCTGGGTCGCCGTCCCACCGGCTCCGAGCTGGCCATCTACAGCGTCATGTGGTCCGAGCACTGCTCGTACAAGTCTTCCAAGGTGCATCTCAAGCAGTTCGCCACCAAGGCGCCCAAGTCTGACGCGCTGCTCGTCGGCATGGGCGAGAACGCCGGCGTGGTGGAGATCGGCGACGGCTGGGCGGCCACGTTCAAGATCGAGTCGCACAACCACCCCTCCTACGTCGAGCCGCACCAGGGCGCGGCCACCGGCGTCGGCGGGATCGTGCGCGACATCATGTCGATGGGCGCGCGGCCGATCGCGGTGATGGACGCGCTGCGCTTCGGTGGCGCGGACGCCGTGGACACCCGCCGGGTCCTGCCCGGCGTGGTCGAGGGCATCAGCCACTACGGAAACTGCCTGGGCCTGCCCAACATCGGCGGCGAGGTCGTCTTCGACCCCTGCTACATCGGCAACCCGCTGGTCAACGCCCTGTGCGTGGGCCTGCTCCGCAAGGACCAGATCAAGCTGGCCACCGCGCCCGGCCCGGGCAACAAGGTCGTGCTGTTCGGCGCGTCCACCGGCCCCGACGGCATCGGCGGCGCCTCCGTGCTGGCGTCGGCGACCTTCGAGGACGAGTCGCACGCCAAGCGGCCCGCCGTGCAGGTGGGCGACCCGTTCATGGAGAAGCTGCTCATCGAGTGCTGCCTGGAGCTGTATGCCGCCGACGTGGTCGTCGGCATCCAGGACCTCGGCGCGGCCGGGGTGTCGTGCGCGACGACCGAGCTGGCCGCCAAGGGCACCGGTGGCATGCACGTCGACCTCAACCTCGTCCCGCTCCGCGACCCCTCGCTCAGGCCCGAGGAGATCCTCATGAGTGAGTCGCAGGAGCGGATGATGGCCGTGGTCCGGCCCGACGACATCGCGGCGTTCATGGCGATCTGCGACCGGTGGGACGTCCCCGCCACCGTCATCGGCGAGGTCACCGACACCGGCCGCCTGGTCATGACCTGGGACGGCGAGGTCATCGTGGACATCCCGCCGGGCACGGCGGCCGACGACGGGCCCGTCTACGAGCGCCCGTACCACGAGCCGTCCGGGCAGGCCGCGCTCAACGCCGACACGCCCGACCGGCTGGAGCGGCCCGCGGACCTGCGGGCCACGCTGTTCCAGCTCCTCGGCTCGCCCAACCTGGCCTCCAAGGAGTGGGTGACCTCCCAGTACGACCGCTACGTCCGCTCCAACACCGTGCTGGCGCAGCCGGCGGACGCGGGCATGCTGCGGATCTCGGAGGTCATCGCCGGCGCGGAGCCGACGACCAGGGGCATCGCGCTGTCCACCGACGGCAACGGCCGCTACGCCAAGCTCGACCCGTACGCGGGGGCGCAGCTGGCGCTGGCCGAGGCGTACCGGAACGTGGCCGTGACCGGCGCCAAGCCGCTGGCCGTGACCAACTGCCTCAACTTCGGCTCGCCCGAGGACCCCGAGGTCATGTGGCAGTTCGCCGAGGCCGTGCGCGGCCTGGCCGACGCGTGCCGCGCCCTGGGCGTGCCGGTGACCGGCGGGAACGTCTCCTTCTACAACCAGACGGGCTCGACGGCCATCCACCCCACGCCGGTCGTGGGCGTGCTGGGCGTCATCGACGACGTGGCCAGGCGGGTGCCGTCCGGGTTCACCGCCGAAGGGCTGAAGGTCGTGCTGCTCGGCGACACGCACGAGGAGTTCGGCGGCTCGGAGTGGGCGCACGTCGCGCACCACCACCTGGGCGGGCTGCCGCCCCGGGCCGACCTGCACGCCGAGCAGGCGCTGGCGACCGTGCTGGTGGAGGCCGCCAGTAAGGGGCTGCTGGAGGGCTCGCACGACCTGTCGGACGGCGGGCTGGCCATCGCGCTGGCGGAGTCGTGCCTGGCGCGGGGCGTCGGGGTCTCGGTGGCGCTGAGCGGGGACGCCTTCACCGACCTGTTCAGCGAGTCGGCCGCGCGGGCGCTGGTCACGGTGCGGCCGGAGGCCTACGAGGAGTTCGCGTCGCTGTGCGGGCGGCACGAGGTGCCCTGCTACGGGCTCGGCACGACCGGAGGCGCTTCGCTGGTGGTCGAGGGCGTGTTCGAGGTGCCGGTCGAGGAGCTGCGGGAGACGCACTCGGCGGCGCTGCCCGCGCTGTTCGGCTGACGGTCTTCCGGAGGGCCGGTACGGGTCGCCCGTACCGGCCCTTCTTCGCGTGTTACGCCTTCTTCTGTTCCAGGCAGACGACGTAGACGGTGCCGCTGACGCTGGTGCCGTGGTTGCCGCTGCTGATGGTCTTCTCGTCGGTGGTGGACGAGTAGGTGTTGGAGCCGTTGTCGTCCTTGGCCACGCTCACCGTCCATCCGGTGCCGCCGCCGCTGGGCGCGCTGCTCATGACGACGGCGTTCTTGAGGGCGGTGAACGAGAAGCCGCCGCCGGTCGCCATGCCGCCCTTGTCGCAGCCGGCCGTGGTGGAGCCGGTCGAGGTCAGGGACGCGGTCCTGGTGTAGGTGGTGTAGGCCGCGCCGTCGCCGGGGTCACCCTTCGGACCCTGCGGGCCCTGGGGGCCCCGCTCGCCCTGCTTGCCGGGCAGGCCGTCCGCGCCGTCCTTGCCGTCCTTGCCGTCCTTGCCGGGCAGGCCGTTCTTGCCGTCCTGACCGTCCTTGCCGGGCAGGCCGTTCTTCCCGTCCTGGCCGTCCTTGCCAGGAAGCCCGTCCTTGCCGTCCTTGCCGGGCAGCCCGTCCTTACCGTCCTTACCAGGCAGGCCGTCCTTGCCGGGGAGGCCGTTCTTGCCGTTCTTGCCGTCCGCGCCCTTCGGGCCCTGGGGGCCGGCCGGGCCGGTCTCGCCCTTCGCGCCCTGCGCCCCCTGCTCGCCCTGCTGGATCGTCGTCTGGGAGGCGCCGCCGATCAGGATCCGCTCCTCCGTCTTCCGGCACTTCGTGGTGGGGTTGACGATGCGGGCGTAGCGCGTCTTCTTGTGCACGCAGGCGTGCACCTCGCCGGCGGCCGACGATGCGGTGGCGACGCCACCGACGGTGAGGAGCGAGGCGGCCAGCGCCCCCACGGCGGCGAGGGTGAGCGCACGCCCACCGCGAATCTTGTTAGCCACGGCTGTCCTTCCGAACAAGTGATGCTCATGTTCTCCATGAGATTCACGTTTCAATCGTTCCAAGAGGTGACAAGAACTACGTAACGTATCCATCACGAAACGGAGGGTTACTGACCAGATTGACAGGATTTGGCGACACGGGTGAGTAAAACGACGCATTGGCGGCCTCGATGTGCGGTGGATAATCGGGTCTGTGCCAACCCCCTACCTGCCTCCCGCCACCCAGCCCGTGCGCGGCGTGGTCTGGGGCATCCACCTGGTGCTGCCGCTGCTAGGGCTCTGGGTGCTCCTGGCCCAGCCCCTGTTCAACGTCATGTGGCACCACAACCTCAGCCACTTCTGGATGATCATCACGGTCGCCGGGATCAACGTGGTCCTCGGTGTGATGATCAGCGAGGCGTCGCGGCGGCGCCAGGATGCCCGGCTGTTCCTCGTGTCCATGGTCTTCCTGAGCAGCGCCGGCTTCTTCTTCATGCACGGCCTGGCCACGCCGCAGATCATCCTGCCGATCGGCTCGCTGGGCTTCGACGTGGGCCAGCAGGTGGGGCTCTCCGTCGCGGCGGCGTTCGCGTTCGCCTCGGCGCTGCCGCTGGGCGAGGCGGCGGCCAGGAAGGTGCTGGACGCCCAGCACTTCATCCGCGCCACGCTGTTCGGCTTCATGGTCCTCTGGGGCGTCACGTCGCTGGTGCCGGGGCTGACGCGGCTCAGCGAGCCGCCGCTGGCGTCCCCGGTCGACTGGCTGGTCTGGATGTCGGTCCCCGGCGTCCTGCTGTACGGCGCGGCGAGCGTGATGATGTTCCTGCTGCACCGCAAGCGCCCGTCGGCCATGCTGATCAGCCTGATCACGGCGTACGCGCTGCTGGCCGAGGCCATGGTCGCCGGGATGTCGCAGCTCAACTGGCATCTGTCCTGGTGGGAGTGGCACCTGCTGCTCACGCTGGCCTTCGTCTTCGTGGCCTACAGCGCCTACCTGCAGTTCAGGCGGGAGGGGTCGAGCGCGGGCCTGTTTGACTCGGTGACGCTGGCGGCGACCGTGCGGCGCATCCAGCAGGACTACGACAAGGCCCTTGAGGAGTTGGTCGAGCACGTACGGCGGGGCGAGCCGCTGGCCGCGGCCCGGCTGTCGGACAAGTTCCGGCTGAACGAGAGCCAGGTCGCCGTGCTCGACCGGGCAGGTGAGGCGCTGGCCAGCGAGCGCGAGCTGTCCGGGCGGCTGGCCGCCCTGGTGGCGGTGAGCGCCCAGACCCGGGTGGGCCTGCCCGAGGACCAGCTCCTGGCCACGGCCCTGGACCGGGTGCGGCAGGCGTACGGCGACGTGAAGATCGGCCTGGTCGCGGAGGGCAGGACGGAGATCGGCTCGCGCGAGTACGACTTCGCCGGCAACCAGCCCGTCAAGCGCGACAACCTGCTGGCCTTCCCGCTGACGGTCAAGGGCCACCTGGCGGGCGTGCTGGAGGTCCCCGTCGGGCGCACCCGGCAGGACGAGGCGCTGGCCGCCACGCTGGCCGGGCAGCTGTCGATCTCCCTGGAGAACGCCCGCCTCTACCAGGAGCTCGACACGCTCTTCCGGCAGTACATGTCGCCCGACGTGGCCAACGCCCTGCTGGCCGACCCGGCGCAGGCCGCGCTGGGCGGCGAGCTGAAGGAGCTGACCGCGCTCTTCGCCGACCTCAAGGGCTTCACGACGTTCTCCGAGAAGGTCACGCCGGGCGAGATCGTCGAGATGCTCAACCGCTACCACACGGCCGCCGTCCCCTGCATCCTCAGCAACGGCGGCACGATCGTGCAGTTCGTCGGCGACGCGCTGCTGGCCCTGTTCAACGCGCCCGCCACCCAGGCGGGCCACGCGCGGGCCGCCTGCAAGGCCGCGCTGGAGATGCAGCGGGCCGCCGCCGAGGTGGCCGAGGAGATGGCGTGGAAGCGAGTGGACGACGTCCCGTGGCCGACGTTCCGGGTGGGCGTCAACACCGGTCCCGCGCTGGTCGGCAACATCGGCAGCCCGGAGCTGCGCGGATTCAACGCGATGGGCGACTGCGTGAACGTGGCCGCCAGGCTCGAGGGCATCGCCGAGCCGGGCACGGTCGTCATCGGGGAGACGACGCTCAGGCAGCTCGGGCGGGGCGCGTCGGTGAACCCTCTGGGCCCGCTCAACCTCAAGGGCAAGGAAGAGCCCGTCAACGCGTACGTTCTGACTGATTTGCAATAGAAGGGTGACTCCCGTACCGCCATAATCGGGCGCATGGAGCCAGAGTCCGGCGAGTTTCTGTCCATGCTCACCGAGGAGGAGGTCGCGGCCCTGCGCGCGGCCGGCCGGCCGCGGCGCTGGGATCGCGGCACCACCGTGATCAACGAGGGTGACACGTCCGACTGGGTCCTCGTGCTGACGGAGGGCCGGGTCAAGTGCTCGTCGCACACGAGCGCCGGCACCGAGGTGGTGCTGGCCGTGCGCGGCCCCGGCGCGCTGCTCGGGGAGATGTCGGCCATCGACGGCTCGCCCCGCTCGGCCACGGTGACCGCGCTGGAGCCGATCTCGGGCATCGTGGTGCGGGACTTCTCGTCGTTCCTGGAGTCCCACGGGCGCATCGCGGTGCTGCTCATGCAGCTCGTCACCGGCCGGCTGCGGGACGCGGACAGGAAGCGCATCGAGTACGGCGCGTTCGACACCACGGGCCGGGTCGCGACGCGCCTGCTGGAACTCGCCGACCGGTACGGCGAGAAGACCAACAGCGGGGTCCGCGTGGCGCTGCCCCTGTCGCAGGACGAGCTGGCCGGTTGGACGGGCGCCTCCCGCGAGGCGGTCAGCAAGGCGCTGCGCACGCTGCGCGACCGGGGGCTCATCGAGACCGGGCGGCGGCGCGTGGTCATCCACGACCTCGACGGCCTGCGCAAGAGAGCCCGCTAGAGCCCGCCCGCCAGATCCGGTACGTACGCCGTACGTCATAGTGGAGGTCATGGTCGCGGTCATTCCTCCCGACGCCAGCCGCTTACGCTACGCCTGGCAGGTCTGCGCGGTCACCAGCCTGGGGCTGGTGCTCATCGGCATCGCCGGCAGCACGCTCAACGTCGCGCTCCCGACGGTCGTGCGGCACTTCCACGCCGACGCCCTGGAGTCGGGGTGGATCCTCCTGGCGTTCCTGCTGGTGAACACCGCGAGCCTGGTCTTCTTCGGCCGGGTGGCCGACCTGCTGGGCAGGCGCGAGGTCTACCTGACGGGGTTCGCGATCTTCACGGTGGCCTCGCTGCTGGCCGGGCTGTCGCCGGGCGTGTGGTTCCTGATCGCGATGCGCGTGCTGCAGGCGGTCGGGGCGGCGATGATCCTGGCGAACGGCACGGTCATCATCACGGACGCGTTCCCGCCCGACCGGCTGAGCCAGGGCATGGGCGTCTACATCGGCACCCTGTCGGTGGCGCAGCTGGCCGGGCCCACGCTGGGCGGGCTGATCGCGGAGACCGCGGGCTGGCAGTGGATCTTCTGGGTGAACGTGCCCGCCGGGCTGGCCGCGCTGGCCGTGGGGGCGGTGATCCTGCGCAGGATGCCCAGGCGGCCGAAGGAGCCCGTGGACGCGCTGGGCAACGTGCTGCTGTTCGCGGCGCTGACGGCGGCCCTGCTGGCGCTGTCGGAGGCGGGCTCGGCCGGGCTGACCAGCCCCGTGGTGCTGGCGGGGGCGGCGATCTTCCTGGTGCTGCTGCCGCTGATCGCGCTGGCCGAGCGGCGCTCCTCGAACCCGGTGCTGGACCTGCGGCTGTTCGGCGGGCGGCTGCTGGCCTACGCGAATCTGGCCTCGTTCTGCAACGCCCTGGCCCGCTCGGCGCTGATCCTGGTGGTGGCTCTCTACTTCCAGGCGGCCAGGGGGGTGGACGCGTTCGCGGCGGGGCTGAGCGTGCTGCCGGTGCCCGTCGGGATCGGGCTGGCCTCGCCGATCGTGGGGCTGCTGGGGCGGCGGGTGTCGCCGTACGCGCTGTCCATCGGCGGGGCGGTGCTCAGCGCCCTCGGGCTCGGGACGCTGATGCTGACCGCCGATCCCGCCACGCCGTACTGGGTGATCGGGATCGGCCTGTTCGTGGCCGGCTGCGGCAGCGGAACGTTCCTGACCGGCAACACCACCCAGGTCATGCGGGCGCTGCCGACCGGCAGCCTGGGCGTGGTCAACGGGTTCCGGGTCATGATCATGAATGTCGGCATCGTGATCAGCGTCGGCCTGTCGCTCAGCGTCCTGACCGCCTCCGTGGGGCCCGGGCTGCGGGCCCAGGTGTACGCGGGCACGCTGTCCAGGCTGTCGCCGGTCGCCGTCGGTCAGCTCATGGACGGCTTCCAGCGCGCGTACGCCGTGCTGTTCGCCGTGGCCCTCGCGGGCGCGCTGCTCGCGGCCCTGGCGCGCCCTCAGAGGGCGGTGGCGAGCCTGGACTCCACGTCGCGGTAGCGGGAGACCGGGATGAGGTGGACGCCGTCGAAGGCGCCCGAGTCGCGCAGGGCGAGCACCTGCTCGCAGGCCGCCTCCACGCCCGCCATGCGGTCCGCGGCCACCTTCGCGATCAGGTCCTCCGGCAGGTCGATGTCGGGGATGGCGGCGGCCAGCATCCTGGCGTGGCGCTCGCTGGCCAGCACCATGACGCCCGCGTAGACCGGCACGTCCACGGGATGGGCCTCGCGCCAGCGCAGCTGCGCCTCCAGCGAGAAGCCGACCTGCAGGAACAGGAAGTCGGCCGCGCGCTTCCACGCGGGCAGCGAGCGCATCGAGGCCGCCGCGCCCAGCCGCATGCCGGGCGAGAACTCCCGGGCCTCCTCGATCATCGAGCGCACGGTGAGGTCGCTGGTCCGGTTGCCGCTCGTGGGCTTGTCGCCGTAGACGAACAGGAACTGGTCCACCCCGTAGGCCGCCGCCGTGAGCAGGTCGCGGCGGAAGCCCAGCAAGTTGCGGTCGCGCGAGTTGAGGCAGGCGATGCCGCGCCCGCCCATGGCCTCGACCTCGTGCGCCACTGCCACGCTCGACACCGTCGCGCGCCCGATGTGGTTGTCGGGGATGAGGAACGAGTGGGCGATCTTGCTCATGGTGCCGATCTGGTGCCTGACGTGCTTCAGATCGGGCTTGGTGGGAGGTTCGATCTCGCAGATCAGCTCGAAGGGCATGGTCGAGACTCTAACCCTTGGGCGCGAGCGCCTCTATGCCGCCGAGCACGAGATCGACGCCGAACGTGTCGTACAACCCCGGCTCCGTCCCCCTGACCAGCGGTGAGGCCATCTCGACCAGGTGCGGGTACGCCTCCTCGGACAGCGACCGCAGGCCCGCCAGCTTGGCCCTGAGCACCTCCGGGGCGACGGTCTTGACGTGTACGGGGGCGTCGGCGATGGCGATGGCGCTCTGCAGCAGGTATTTGCTGATCAGGCAGCTCTCGTCGACGCCGAACCCGGCGCTGCGGGCCAGGCCGAGCGCCTGGTTCCAGACGGCCAGGAAGTTGGGCACCTCGACGGGGTCGATCTGCTCGATCACGCTCTTGGCGCAGGGATGCGCGCGCAGCGTCCTGATCAGCCCCTCGATCAGGTCGCGGAACTGCTCCCGCCACGGGCGCTCGTCGGCCTGCTTGGGCGCGAAGCCGCCGATCAGGTGGTCGGCCATGCCGACGAGCAGCTGCTCTTTGTTCTTGTAGTGCCAGTAGAGGGCCATCGGGGTCACGCCCAGGTCCGTGGCCAGGCGCCGGATCGTCACGGTGTCGAGCCCTTCGGCGTCACCGATCTCCAGGGCCCGCTCCGCGATCGCCTGCGCCGTCAGTTTTCCCATCACGGTTGACAACTATACGCCGTACAAGTTCAACTATACGACGTACAAGTACGGCGTATAGGAGGAGATGTCCGTGCGGTGGTGGGCGCTGGTCGCGGTGACCTTGGGCACATTCATGACTTACTTGGACAACAACGTCGGCAATGTCGCGTTGCCGACGATCCAGCGGGAGCTCGGGCTGACGATCTCGGGTCTCGAATGGATCGTGAGCTCGTACATCCTGGTCTTCGCCGGCCTGATGCTGGTCGGCGGCCGGCTCGCGGACGTGTTCGGGGCCCGCAGGGTGTTCCTGGGCGGGCTGGCCGTCTTCACGCTGGCCTCGCTGGCGGCCGGGCTGGCCACGTCCGGCGCGACGCTGATCGCCGCGCGGGCCGTGCAGGGCGTGGGGGCGGCGCTGCTCACGCCCACCGCGCTGACGCTGATCAGCCAGATCTTCCCGGACCCGGGCGAGCGCGGCAGGGCCGTGGGCGTCTGGAGCGCCGCGGGGGCGCTCTCCATGGCGCTCGGGCCGATCACGGGCGGCTTCATCAGCCAGAACCTGCACTGGGGCTGGATCTACCTGATCAACGTGCCGATCGGCGTGGTGACGTTCGGCCTGGGGATGTGGGCGGTCAGGCCCGCGTTCACCCGCGTGCGGCACCGGATCGACCTGCCCGGCCTGGCCACCTCCGCTCTCGCCCTGTTCGCCCTGACATATGCGCTCATCGAAGGGGCGAGCGCCGGGTGGACCTCGCCGGAGATCCTGGCCGCGTTCGGCGTGTTCGCGGCGGCGGCCGTGGCGTTCGTGCTGGTCGAGGCGCGGGCCGCCGAGCCGATGATCGCGATCTCGCTCTTCAGGTCCAGGGTGTTCAGCGGCGGGCTGCTCACCAGCGGCATCTGGTCGTTCGGCGTGTTCGGGATCTACTTCTTCAGCGCCCTGTGGCTGCAGAACGTGCTCGGCTTCTCCCCCACCCAGGCGGGCGCGTCGTTCGTGCCGATGGCCCTGGTCATGGCCGTGGTCGCGATCCTGTCGCAGCGGATCAGCGCGCGCATCGGCATCGGCCCCGCGGTGGCGCTGGGGATGGTGCTCATGGGCGCGGCGATCTACCTGCTCTCCGGGGTCGGCGCCGACGCCGGCTACGCCGACGTGGCCCCCTGGTTCGTGCTGTACGGGCTGGGCGGCGGCCTGCTCGTGCCCCTGACGGCGGCGATCCTCGGCGGCATGCCCCGGGACAGGGCGGGCGTGGCCTCGGGCGTCCTGAACGTCTCACGCGAGGTGTTCGGGCTGCTCGGCATCACCGTGCTGGGGGCGATCCTGGGCGCCAGGCAGAGCGGCAGCGACCGGGCGCCGCTGCTCGCCTTCCTGGACGCCTACCAGTTCACGCTGGTCATCGCGGCCGTCGTGGTGCTGGTGGCGGTCCCGGTCGCGCTCTATTCGCTGCGTATCACTCGTCGTGAGGAGCCGCGGCAGGAGCCTCAGACCGCCGCCACCGTGGGCTCGTCGAACTGAGTGCGGTAGAGCTCCTCGTAGCGGCCGCCGGCGGCGAGCAGGTCGGCATGCGTGCCGCGCTCGACCACGCGCCCGTCCTCGATCACCAGGATGAGGTCGGCGGCGCGGATCGTGGAGAGCCGGTGGGCGATCACCACGGCGGTCCTGCCTTCGAGCGCCTCCCCGAGCGCCGCCTGCACGGCCGCCTCGGAGGTGGAGTCGAGCGCCGCCGTGGCCTCGTCCAGGATGACCACGCGGGGCCTGGCCAGCAGCAGCCGGGCGATCGTCAGCCGCTGGCGCTCGCCGCCCGACAGGCGGTAGCCGCGCTCCCCCACGACCGTGTCGAGCCCGTCGGGCAGCGACTCGATCAGGGTGGCCAGCCTGGCCCTGGTGAGGGCGTCCCAGATGTCGTCCTCGCTCGCCTCGGGCCTGGCCAGCAGGAGGTTCGCCCTGATCGTGTCGTGGAAGAGGTGGCCGTCCTGGGTGACCATGCCGAGCGTGTCGCGCAGCGAGTCGGCGGTCAGGTCGCGCACGTCCACGCCGCCGAGCCGGACGGCGCCGGAGTCGACGTCGTACAGCCTGGGCAGGAGCTGGGCGATCGTGGACTTGCCCGCGCCGGACGAGCCGACCAGCGCCACCATCTGGCCCGGCTCGGCCCGGAACGAGACGCCGTGCAGCACCTCGACGCCGCCGCGAGAGTCGAGCGTGGCGACCTCCTCCAGAGAGGCGAGCGAGACCTTGTCGGCCGAGGGGTAGGCGAAGCGGACGTCGTCGAACTCGACGGAGACCGGGCCCTCCGGGACCGCGCGGGCACCGGGCTTCTCCTTGATGAGCGGTTCGAGGTCGAGCACCTCGAAGACGCGCTCGAAGCTGACGACCGCGCTCATGACGTCCACGCGGGCGCTGGCGAGCGCGGTCAGGGGCGCGTACAGGCGGGTGAGCAGCATGGCCATCGACACGAGCGCGCCGGGCGCGAGCTGGTCGCGCAGGGCGTAGAAGCCGCCGAGGCCGTACACGAGCGCCAGGGCCAGCGCCGAGACCAGCGTCAGTGCGGTGACGAAGGCCGACTGGGTCATGGCGGAGCGCACGCCGATGTCGCGCACCCGCCTGGCCCGGCGGGCGAACTCGGCCGACTCGTGCGCGGGCCGGCCGAACAGCTTGACCAGCGTCGCCCCGGGCGCCGAGAAGCGCTCGGTCATCTGCGTGCCCATGGCCGCGTTGTGGTCGGCCGCCTCGCGCCGCAGCCTGGCGATCCGGGTGCCCATCCGCCGGGCGGGCAGCACGAAGACCGGCAGCAGCAGGAGCGCGAGCAGCGTGATCTGCCAGGAGATGCCGATCATGGCGATGAGCGTCAGCGCGAGCGTCACGATGTTGCCCGCCACGCCGGACAGGGTGTCGGTGAACGCCCGCTGCGCCCCGATCACGTCGTTGTTCAGGCGGCTGACCAGCGCGCCGGTGCGCGTCCTCATGAAGAACGCGACGGGCATCTTCTGCACGTGGTCGAAGACGGCCGTACGCAGGTCGAGGATCAGGTCCTCGCCCAGGCCGGCCGACAACCACCGGTTGAGCAGCCCGAGCCCCGCCTCCGCGAGGGCCAGGCCCGCGATCGCGAGCGCCACCACCACGACCACGTCGAGCGGCTCGCTGTTGAAGATGGCGTCCACCACCCGCCCCGCGAGCAGCGGGGACCCCACCGCCAAGCCCGCCATCACCACGCTGAGCACCAGGAAGAGCGCCAGTTTCCGCCGGTGCGGGCGCGCGAACCCGCCGATACGCCGGAGCGTCGCCCTGGAGACAGGGCGACGCTCCTTCTGGTTGTTCATCGAATACAGCTGGTGCCAGGCGGTCATCTCCATGCTCATGGCATGGAACGGTATTGCCTCAAGTTAACTTGAGGTCAAGCGCCGATCTTCTTGCCCTGGCCGTGCCAGACCACCGCGACCGACGGGCGCGGCTGGTCGCCGTCGGGCCAGTGGCTGCTGGGGCTGTCGGGGTTCGCGCCGTCGGTCTCGCCGGGGTGCTGCACCGCGACGAAGACGCTGCGCTGGTCGGCGGTCACCAGCGGGCCGCAGGTCTCCGCGCCGAACGGGACGGTGAGGAACTGGCGCAGGTGGCCGCGCTCCTTGCCGCGTACGGGCATCACGAACATGCCGTCGTTGCTGCCGAGCTGGTTGCCGTCCGTGGAGATCCACAGGTTGCCGTCACGGTCGAACGTCACGTTGTCCGGGCACGAGATCGGCGAGACCTTGGTCTTGTCGTAGCCGGCGAAGTAGGTGGTGGGGTCGTTCGGGTCGCCGCAGACCAGCGGGAGCGACCAGGCGAACGTCGTCTCGCCCGCGTCGTTGCGCTTCTCGACGAGCTCCAGGATGTGGCCGTGCTTGTTCGAGGGGCGCGGGTTGGCCTCGTCCACCTGGGCCGCGGTGCGGTTGGTGTTGTTGGTGAGCGCCACGTACACGGCGCCGGTGACCGGGTTGCGCTCCATGTCCTCCGGGCGGTCCATCTTGGTCGCGCCCACCTTGTCGGCGGCCACGCGGGTGTAGACCAGGACCTCGACGGCGGTCATGCCGTCCACGTACGACTTGTCGCCCGAGACCAGCGGGATCCACTCGCCCGAGCCGTCGAACTCGCCGTCGGAGGGCAGCTTGCCGCTCCCGTCGATCTCGGAGGCGGGGCTGTCGCCGGTGAACTTGGCCACGTACAGGGTGCCCTCGTCCAGCAGCGTCCGGTTGTGCCGGTCGAAGCCGGGGATGTAGCGGTTCTTGGAGACGAACTTGTAGATGTACTCGGAGCGCGAGTCGTCGCCCATGTACACGACCAGGCGGCCGTCGCGGGCCAGCGTGGTGTTGGCGGCCTCGTGCTTGAAGCGCCCGAGCGCGGTCCGCTTGATCGGCGTGGAGTCGGGGTCGAACGGGTCGATCTCCACGATCCAGCCGAACCTGTTGGCCTCCTGCGGGTGCTTGGCCAGGTCGAAGCGCTCCTCCACCCGGTCGAACCGGCGGTTGCCCGACGGGGTGCCGGTGGTGATGGTGTAGCGGGTGATGTACGGTTTCTGCTCCGCGGGCACCTTGTCGCCGTTGACGAAGTACTGGTCGAAGTTCTCCTCGGCGGTCAGCACGGTGCCCCAGGGGGTGGTGCCGCCCGAGCAGTTGTTCAGCATGCCGACGGGGTTGCGGCCCTCGGGGTCGGCGGCCGTCTTCAGCAGGTCGCTCCCGGCCGCGGGGCCCGAGAACCTCATCTTGGTCTGGGCGGTGATGCGGCGGTTGTAGCGGCGGCGGCCCCTGGTGACCAGCTTCCACTCGCCCGCGCCGGCCCGCTCGATCTCCACGACCGAGCCGCCGTGCGCGGCCAGCGCGATCTTGATCTGCTCCTCGGTCGCGGCGGCGCCGCCGGTGTAACCGCGGAACATCAGGGCCTCGTTGGTGTACTCGTGGTTCACCCACAGCAGGGCGCGGTCACGGCCCATCGGCAGGAGCGTGACGTAGTCGCAGTTGTAGCCGAACTGCTCGGCCTGCGCGTCGGCGCTCTGGTTGTCGAAATCGAAGGCCGGCGCGCCGGGCAGCACGGGGTCGCCCCAGCGCACGACCACGGACGAGCGGTAGCCATCGGGGATGGTCAGCTTGTCGTCCTTGTTCGGCGCGACCGGGGTGAAGCGGAGGTCGCCGGACTGCCCGCCCCGGGCGAGCTCGGCGGCCTGCGCCTCGGGGTCGTCGGCCATGGCCGGCGCGGCCCCCGCGATCCCCGCGCCCGCCACGAGGGCGCCGAGCGCGCCGGCGCGCAGCACGCCGCGGCGCGACAGCGCCTCCTTCACCACATCACCGAAATAAGCGTTGCCACTGGTGTTCGCCACGTCATGCGCGCACGCGTTCCCGCAGCGGAACTGACACGTCATCGCGGAGCGACCGCCCTTGTGCGGGGTGGAAATCAGCGGCAGCAGCCGCCCGCCCGCGTTCCGGTTCGCCACAGATCCTCCATATTTGTGCGCGGTTGTACGGCGGGGAGGCTACGGCCGTTGTCAAAACCGGAGGTGAACGATGACCTCCGTCTCGATGAACGCTGCCAGGGAGACAATGGTGGGGTGCCACCACGCAAACTGGATCAGGAAAAGCTGAGAGCCGCGCTCGACGGCCAGCTCGTCGCCCTCGACGAGCCCGCCTACGACGGTCCGGCGTCGTCGTTGCCCGACGCGCTCGTGGCCGCCGTGCTCGCCGCCTACGACCGGGGGCTGGAGCCGGAGCGCGCCGCGGCCAGGCAGGCGGTGCGCTACCTGCTCGACCGCCTGGCGACCGCCGCGCCCGGCAGGACCGTGGAGGTACGCGTCCCGCCGTACGCCGCCGTCCAGGCCATCGAGGGCCCCCGCCACACCCGGGGCACGCCGCCGAACGTGGTCGAGATGGACGGCCGCACCTGGATGGAGCTGGCCCTGGGCCGCCTCACCTGGGCGGAGGCCATGGCCAAGAACCTGGTGTCCGCCAGCGGGTCGCGGGCGGACCTGTCAGAGCACCTGCCGCTCCAGCCTTCCTAGCTGCTGCCGCCGCTCATCCACGGAAACTTGTCCTGGACGCACTTGTCCACGAGCGGGCTGGGCAGGTGGGCGCACTCCTGCACCACGTTCCAGAACCAGATCGCCACGATCGCGAAGAGCACCAGCGAGAGCGCGCTGATCACGATGCCGGCGACGGCGCGGCCCTTGCCGACTCGCTTGGCGAGCGCCACGCAGCCGAAGACGATCGACAGGATGGCGGTGATCAGGCCCGTGAAGCAGACGAAGACCAGAAAGGGGCTGGCCACGCCCAGCACCAGTGACGCCGTGGCCAGGCCGCTGCCCGGCTGGGCCTGCTGGTAGGGGACGCCGTAGGGCGGCGGGCCGTAGCCGGGCGGGCCGCCGTACGGGCTGGAGGGCGACGTGCCGGGGACGGACGGCTCCTGGCCCGGGGGCGGGGCGGCGTACCCGCCCGGGTAGGGAGCGCCGCCGCTGGGCGGTCCCTGGTCCGGTGGCGGGTAGGGGCGCTGGTCGTCCTGCTCGTAGCGGGACGGCGCCGGCCTGGCCGGCGGCTCCCCCTGGGCTCCCCAGCCCGGGTAGGTCGGGGTGGCGCCGGGGATCGGATACGCCTGCGTCGCCTCGGCGTCGCCTCCCGTGGGCGGCGGGGTCTCGGGTGAGGTGGGCAGGTCGGGATGGGTCGGCTCGCCGCCCGGCCTGGGCTCGTGCGTGGGCGGCACGTCGGGCCGGGGCACCACGGGCGGCACGGGAGCGATCGGCTCCTCGCCCTCCTGCGCGGGCTCCCGCCGCTCCTCCCCCGGCTCGCCGTCGCGCCACCATTCGGGCGCGTGCCGGCCGGGCTCTTCCTCTTCCGGACGGCCTTCGCGCGGGCCCTGGCCCGGGCGGGGCTCGTTCGGGTCCCCAGGTGTGGTCATGCGTCTCCCCGACGGCTCAATTGCCGGACACTTCACCCTTTCGCGGAGGGGGTCGGCTAAACCACGCGACACGGTAAAAGGCTTCCGATACTTGGGTCACCATGCGCCAAAACCGCAGGCGGCGGGCAAGATGGGGGCATGCTGGAGGAGACCCTGACGTACGCGCTGATCAAGGTCATGAAGGCGCACCGCAACCAGTTGGCCGCCGAGCTGGGCCCGCTCGGGCTGCACGCCGGGCAGGAGTTGCTGCTCAACCAGCTGTGGCGCCAGGACGGCCTCTGCCAGGGCGAGCTCATCACCAGGCTCGGCGTCGAGCCGCCCACCGTCACGAAGACCCTCCAGCGCCTGGAGCGCGCCGGGCTGGTCCGCCGCGCGCCCGACCCCGGCCGGGCGCGGGTGACCCGCGTCTACCTCACGGACGCGGGCAAGGCGCTGCAGAAGCCGGTGGAGGACATCTGGAAGCGCCTGGACGAGGAGCTCCTGCGCGGTTTCGACGCCGATGAGCGCACCCTGCTGGCCCGGCTCGTACGCGCCATCCCCCATTAGTCGTTTCACTCCCAGCGAAACACCCTTGCGACCAGGGCGAGCCATCCAGTTAGCTGGCTAATTAGTCGGCTAATTAACCATGAGGGGATGTCTCCATGCACGTACTGATCACAGGTGGTTCGTCGGGCATCGGCGCCGCCACCGCGCTCGCGTACGCCAGGGCCGGGGCCCGCGTCACGATCACCTACAACACGGGCGCGGACCGGGCGGCCGGGGTCGTCAAGCGGATCGAGGAGGAGGGCGGCCAGGCCGCGGCCGTACACCTGGACCTGGAGGACCACGCGACCATCGCGCCCGCGGTCGCGCAGGCGGGCGAGGTGGACGCCCTGGTGGCCAACGCCGTCCGCTGGGGCACCATCATGCCCAACAGCGTGCCTTTCGAGGGCGTGCCCGCGGCCGAGTGGTCGGCGGTCATGCACGCCAACGTGGTGGCCAACGCGCTGCTCGTGCAGGCCGTGCTGCCGGGGATGCGGCGCAGGGGGTTCGGGCGGATCGTGTTCGTCTCGTCGGGCGCGGGCGAGGAGGGGCTGCCGGGGCCGGGCGCGTACGGCACCGCCAAGATGGCCCTGCACGGCATGGCCCGCGCGCTGGCCTGGGACGCCGGCAAGGACGGCGTCCTGGTGAACGTGGCCGTCGCCGGGCTCACCCTGACCGAGCGGGAGCGCCCGGTCTCGCAGGAGGCGCTGGACGCCATCGCGGCCCGCACGCCCACCCGCCGGCTGTCCACCGCGGAGGACATGGCCGCGCTGATCCTCTTCCTCGGATCCGCGGCGAACCGAAACCTCACCGGAGAGATCATCCGGGACGGTTCCAATGCGGGCAGATCCAGCCACGTCGCCTGATATCGCACCCGAGTGTGCGAGCACAGAAGCGGCCAACCTAAACTGAGGCATGTGCTGAAGGGCGACGGCCGGCTCGGCCATGACCTGGACCTCGATGACCGCGCTCCTAAAGACGCCTGTGGCGTCTTCGGCGTCTGGGCTCCAGGCGAGGAAGTTTCCAAACTCACCTACTACGGGCTGTACGCGTTGCAGCACCGCGGGCAGGAGTCCGCGGGCATCGCGGTCAGCGAGGGCAGCCGCATTCTCGTCTACAAGGACATGGGCCTGGTGGCCCAGGTCTTCGACGAGTCGGTGCTGAGCACCCTGCGCGGCCACCTGGCCATCGGACACTGCCGCTACTCCACCACCGGATCGAGCGTGTGGGAGAACGCGCAGCCCACGCTGAGCTCCACCGACGTCGGCGGCCTCGCGCTCGCCCACAACGGCAACCTGATCAACACCCCGGAGCTGGCCGAACGCCTGGCTCCGGGCTCCACCCGCGCGACGACCGACACCGAGGTCCTGACCACGCTGCTCGCGCAGGACCGCACGCGTTCCATCGAGGACTCGGCGGCGGAGCTGCTCCCGCAGGTCAAGGGCGCCTACTCGCTGGTGTTCATGGACGAGAAGACGCTTTACGCGGCCCGCGACCCGCAGGGCATCCGCCCGCTGGTCCTGGGCCGGCTGGAGCGCGGGTGGGTGGTGGCCTCCGAGACGGCCGCGCTCGACATCGTGGGCGCCACGTTCGTCCGCGAGATCGAGCCGGGCGAGCTGCTGACCATCGACGAGCGCGGCGTCAGGTCGCGCCGCTTCGCGCTGGCCGAGCCCAAGGGCTGCCTCTTCGAGTACGTCTACCTCGCCCGCCCCGACACCACCATCGCGGGGCGCGGCGTCCAGGTCACCAGGGTCGAGGTGGGCCGCGTGCTGGCCCGCGAGCACCCGGTGGAGGCCGACCTGGTCATCCCCACGCCCGAGTCCGGCACCCCGGCGGCCGTCGGCTACGCCGAGGAGAGCGGGATCCCTTACGGGCAGGGCCTGGTCAAGAACTCCTACGTGGGCCGCACCTTCATCCAGCCCTCGCAGACCATCCGCCAGCTCGGCATCCGGCTGAAGCTCAACCCGCTGCGCGAGGTGGTCGAGGGCAAGCGGCTGGTGGTCGTGGACGACTCGATCGTGCGCGGCAACACCCAGCGGGCCATCGTCCGGATGCTGCGCGAGGCCGGGGCCAAGGAGGTGCACGTACGCATCTCCTCGCCGCCCGTGGCCTGGCCGTGCTTCTACGGCATCGACTTCGCCACCAGGGCCGAGCTGATCGCGGGATCGCTGTCGGTCGAGGAGATCCGCGCCTCGCTGGGCGCCGACACGCTCGGCTACATCTCCCTGGAGGGCCTGACCAAGGCCACCACGATTCCCGCGGACCGCCTGTGCAGGGCCTGCTTCGACGGCTCCTACCCGATCCCCATCGACCAGGACAACGTGGGCAAGTTCGTGTTGGAGAGCAAAGCGTGAGTAGTTACGAGGCCGCGGGTGTCGACATCGCGGCGGGCGAGCGTGCCGTCGACCTGATGAAGAGCAAGGTGGCGCGCTCGCGGCGGCCCGAGGTGGTCGACGACGCCAGCGGGTTCGCCGGGCTGTTCGACGCCTCGGCCCTCCTGCGTTACGAGCGGCCGCTGCTCGCCACCTCCACCGACGGCGTGGGCACCAAGGTCATGATCGCCCAGCGGTACGGCAAGCACGACACCATCGGCATCGACCTGGTCGGCATGGTCCTCGACGACCTGGTGGTGTGCGGGGCCGAGCCGCTGTTCATGACCGACTACATCGCCTGCGGGAAGGTGGTGCCCGAGCGCGTCGCCGAGATCGTCGGCGGCGTGGCCGAGGGCTGCCGCCTGGCCGGGGCCGCGCTGGTGGGCGGCGAGACGGCCGAGCATCCCGGGGCCATGGGGCCGGACGAGTACGACCTGGCGGGCGCCGGGACGGGCGTCGTCGAGGCCGCCGCCATGCTGGGGTCCTCCCGGGTCGTGGCGGGTGACGTGGTGCTGGGGCTGGCGTCCTCCGGGATCCACTCCAACGGCTACTCCCTGGTACGCCACGTGCTCCGCGAGGCCGACCTGTCGCTCGACGCCGTCCTGCCCGAGCTGGGCCGCCCGCTGGGCGAGGAGCTGCTGGAGCCGACCCGGATCTACTCCCTCGACTGCCTGGAGCTGGCCCGGACCGTCGAGGTGCACGCCTACGCGCACATCACCGGCGGCGGCATCGAGGGCAACCTGTCCCGGTCGCTGCCCGGCCATCTGGACGCCGTACTCGACCGGTCCTCCTGGACGCCGCCCGCCGTTTTCGGGGTGCTCGCCGGGCACGGGCAGATCGCCCAGAAGGACATGGACCGCACGTTCAACCTCGGGGTCGGGATGGCGGCCATCGTGGCCGCCGACTCGGCTGACGAGGCCGTCAGGGTGCTGGGGGCACGCGGGCTGGACGCCTGGATGCTCGGTGAAGTGGTGCCGGGCGAGGGCCGCGCCCGCTACCGCTAGCCGTTCCTCAGATCCCCAGCTTGGCGGCGATGCCGTCGAGGACGTACTCCAGGCCGGTCTCGAACCGCCAGAGCACGTCGTCCTTGCGGGTGGCCGTCATCAGATAGCCCTCGAAGGTGGGGTAGCGCCCGGTCTGGATGTGCCAGGTCATCTGCGGGGCGAGCTCACTGCGCAGCTCGCCCCCGTCGGCCCAGCCCCGCTCGTCCATGAAGCTCCGCACGGCGATCTCGGACGCCATGGCGCCGTGGGCGTAGGCGTCCACGGCGCGGAACACGCTCATCGTCGTGTCGGGGTCGAGGCCCGATCCAGCCAGGGCCGACAGGGAGCGCTCGGTGACGGCCATGCGGCGCGGGGTGAGCGCGAGCATCGCCTGCGGGGACAGCTGGGCCAGCCACGGGTGCCGCAGCGTCATCTCGCGGGTGCCGTGGCCCAGGGCGCGCATCGTCTCGCGCCAGCCGAGTCCCTCGGGCAGCCGCAGCTCCTCGTAGACGTGGTCGACCATCAGCTCCAGCAGCTCGTCCTTGCCTGACACGTACCGATAGGGCGCCATGGGCGCGACGCCCAGCTCGGTGGCCAGGCGGCGCATGGTGACCGCGTCCAGGCCCTCGGCGTCGGCGATCCCGACCGCGGCCGTGGCGATGCGCTGCGGCGTGAGGGTCTGCCGCGGGGCGGGGGCCGGACGTTCCAGGCGCGCCCAGAGCGGTTCGCGCGGTTTGTCTTTCTCGACGGCCATGTGGCTCCCCTTCCGGTGTCCGATACAGCGTATCCGAAGTAGACAACGTACATTCTCGTGTGTACGTTGTATCTCGCTAAATACGACGTACACAGACGGAGTTCCCCATGAACGACAGCCCGCTCAAGGTCGCGGTCATCCTCGGCAGCACCCGCGACGGCCGCCTCGGCACGGTCGTCAGCAACTGGATCGTCGGCCTGCTCGACCAGCGCGGCGACATGGAAGCCGACCTCATCGACCTGGTCGAGACGCCGCTGCCGACCGTCTTCCCGGTCCTCGGCGAGCCTCCCGCCTCCCAGGAGGCCAGAGACCTGCTGGCCGCGGTGTCACCGCGGATGGCGGCGGCCGACGCCTTCGTGATCGTCACGCCTGAGTACAACCGCAGCTTCCCCGCCGCGTTGAAGAACGCCATCGACTGGCACGGCCCGGAGTGGCACGCCAAGCCGGTCGCCTTCGTCTCCTACGGCGGCTTCTCCGCCGGGACGCGCGCGGTCGAGCAGCTGCGCCTGGTCCTGGCCGAGCTGCACGCGGTCACCATCCGCGACAGCATCGGGTTCCAGCGCGTCTGGGAGCAGTTCGACGGCGAGGGCAGAGCGGTCGACCCGGCCGTCGAGCCGGCCACCAAGGTGATGCTGGACCGGCTCGCCTGGTGGGCGCAGGCGCTGCGCGAGGCCAAGGCCGTCCGACCGTACGCGGCGTGACGCGCCATGAACCGATCTCTCTACGTCGGCGTGTTCGGCCTGCTGCTCGGCATGTTCCTGGCCATGCTGGACGGCCTGATCGTGGGCACCGCGCTGCCCACGATCGCGGGCGACCTCGGCGGCCTGGACCGCCTGCCCTGGGTAGTGACCGCCTACCTGCTCGCCGCCGCGGCCACCACCCCGATCTGGGGCAAGGTCGGCGACCTGTTCGGCCGCAAGGCGACCTTCATCAGCGCGATCGCGCTCTTCCTGGCCGGGTCGGGACTGGCCGGCCTGTCGCAGGACATGGGCCAGCTCATCGCCTTCCGCGCCGTGCAGGGGCTCGGCGCCGGCGGGCTCATGGTCGGGGCGCTGGCCATCATCGGCGTGCTCGTGCCGCCCCGCGAGAGCGGCCGGCTGCAGTCGATGATCGGCGTCATCATGCCGATCGCGTACGTCGGCGGGCCGCTCCTCGGCGGCCTGCTCACCGACTACCTGAGCTGGCGCTGGACCTTCTACGTCAACCTGCCCGTCGGCGCCGTGGCGCTGCTGATCATCTCCACCCGGATCCACCTCCCGCCCGCCGAACGCGTCAAACCCCGCATCGACTACGGCGGCGCGGCCCTGCTCACCACCGCCATCGTGGCCCTGACCCTGCTGGCCGGCTGGGCGGGCACCGCGTACGCCTGGACCTCACCGCAGGTCCTCGCCCTAGGGGCGCTCTCCGTGCTCGCCCTGGCCGGATTCGTCGCCGTCGAACGCCGGGCCGCCGAACCGGTCATCCCGCCCCGGCTGTTCGCCGACCGCGGCTTCACCCTGGCCCAGGTCCTCAGCTTCCTCGTCGGCGCCGCCATGGTCAGCGTGACCAACTACCTGCCCCAGTACATGCAGTTCGTCCAGGGCGCCTCGCCCGCGGCGGCCGGCATGCTGCTGCTGCCGCTGATGTTCGGCATGCTCGCCGCGCAACTGGTCACCGGCCGGCTCATCAGCCGCGACGGCCGCTACCGCCGCTATCCGATCCTCGGCGGCGCGCTCATGACCGCCGGCTCCCTGGCCCTGCTCCTGCTCGACGCCTCCACCCCCGCGCCGGCCGCCTCGGCGCTCACCCTCGTCATAGGAACGGGGATCGGCCTGGTGATGCAGAGCACCACGCTCATCACGATCAACGGCGCCGACCCGCGCGACATGGGCGCGGCCAGCGGCACCGTCACCCTGCTGCGCACCGTCGGCGGATCGCTGGGCATCGCCGTGCTCGGAACCCTGTACGCGGCCCGGATGCGCACCGACCTGACCGCTCGCCTCGGCGCGGGCCAGGCCGAACGGCTGGAGCGGAGTGGCGAGCTGACGCCCGGATCGCTGCCCCGTCTGCCCGCCCCCGTGGCCGACGCCGTCCGCGAGGCCGTCACCAGCGGCCTGCACGCCCTCCTTCTCGGCGCCGCCGCCCTCGCGGCGATCTCCTTCGCGATCGCCTGGCTCATCCGCGAGATCCCGCTCCGCACCGAACCCGCACCCCAGCCACCCCCTGAACCGGCACCCCAGCCAGAACCCAAAGCGTCACCCCAGCCGAACCACTCACCGGCGCCCCAGCCAGACCCCGAAGCCGCGCCCTCGCCCCGGAAAGGCTGAGTCAAAGTTCACCCGGAGGCGGGATCCGCGCCCACAAAAAGGGAATCGCGCCGATAGTCGGGCACTGCGACCCAAGAGGGGGCCATGAACGGATTCTATTGGGGATTCGCCACGGCGGCCCTGGTGGCCACGGCCTTGACGATGGCCCGCAGCTCCGGCACGCGTGCGGCTCTCCACGCCATATTCAGGCGCCCGCTCGGCGAGCTGACCCTGATCGTGAAAGCCGGGACCACGCTCGAGTCCCCGCAAGGGGCACGCGCCGCCATGGCGGAAGAGGTCATCCCCATAGATGAGCTGATCATCAAGGTCGACGACGACCGAAGCGTCCCACCCGCGCCGCCCAGCCCGCCGGCGCGCCCCCGCCGGTACGCAGGGGGGCCGGAATGAGCCCGGGCGGCGGCGCGACGACCGTGGACCGGAATTTCAGACTCGTGTTCTTCGTGGTGCTCGGATTTACGGTGCTCTTCGTGGGCGGCGCTATTTATTCGGGTCTTTTCATCGCCAACCCCACTCCCTCGCAGACGTCAACGACGGAATGGCTGCAGAGAGCCGCGTGGGCGGGTCTGGGCGTGATTTTCGGCCTGCTCGGGGGCAAAACAGTTTGATGCCCGACGGCATTCATATTGCTTTTGCGGCACGCAACAGCAGGTCTTCCCGAATGACCAGAGCCCCCGACGACGGCGCTGTTCGAGCCTGATTCGGCGGATTGCGGTACCGAGCAGAGAACCTATGGTCCTCTCGTCACCTGTCGCCGCCCCCGTGGACACGTTATGGCGCAGGATAGAGGCATGCTGGGTGAGCGCCTTCAATCCGTCCGCAAGCGGCGCGGCCTGAGCCAGCGGGAGCTGGCCGCGCGGTCTGGCGTCGCCCTGTCCCTGGTCCGGAAGGTTGAGCAAGGCGAGCGCAACAGCGTGCGTGTCGAGACGCTACGCAAGTGGGCCGAAGCCCTCGGGGTGACCACCACCACGCTCCTGGAGGCTGACGGGGCCTCCCAGCCGGAGAGCAGCCATCCGGATGACCTCGCGCCGCTACGGGAAGCGCTCCAGACCGGCGCCACGGACCTGGAAGATGTCCCTACGGCGGATGGCTTGCGGTCGGCTGTGGCCGGAGCGGTGCGGCTGTACCACGATGGCCAGTACGCCGAACTGACCGCTGTCCTGCCTGTACTCGTGAAGGAAGCGCAAACGCTTGTCGAGCAGGGCGGACCGGACGCACTGGCCATCCGCGCGAGGGTTCTGCAGTTGGTCGGCTCGCTGGCGACGCAGACCCGAGTCTTCGACGTCGCAGAGATCGCCCTGGAAGGGGCTGTAACCGACGCGATCGAGACCGGCGACCGAATCGAGGCGGCATCGGCCGTCATCACCCTCTGTTGGCTGCTGTTGCGGGAACGCCGCCTCGATGAGGCGCGTGTGCGCGCCGTCGATTGGGCCGACGAGATCGAGCCGCGCATGTCGAGAGCGAGCAACATGGAGCTCTCAGCCTGGGGTTGGCTGCTGTTGCGGGGAAGCGCGGCGGCGATCCGGGACAACCGGCCGGATGAGGCCGACGAGATGATGCGCCTGGCGCTGTCCGGCGCCGTGCGCTTGGGGCGCGAGCATGGCAGCTATCACGAGTACTTCACGACTTTCGGTCCCGCTACGGTCCAGATGAAGCGGGTGGAGAACGCCATCATCGAGTCGCAGCCGGAGCGAGCCCTGCAGCTCGCGCGGGAGGTATCGCCTGGCTTGAGGCCGACCAGCGACAATCGGAATCGGCATCTGTTGGACGTCGCCAACGCCCGCGTCATGCTGCGTGAATACGACAAAGCTCTGGATATCATGACGCAGCTCACGCGAGAGGCCCCAGAGTGGTTGCCAAATCAGCACTACGCCAAAGACCTGCTGACAACGATCATCGGCAGGCGTCGGACCCTGACGGCAGAGATGAGGGCGCTCGCCGACGCGATCGGCCTTGAGCCGTAGTGGCACTCCCCACCAAGGCCGAATGAAAGTGCCACAGACACTCTGACCTGGGCTTCCTACGGTTGAGGCATGGCAGGTACAGACACGATGAGGTCGGGTGACGCTCTGCTCTGCCAGGCCGTCACTCGGGAGACGGCAGAGGCACAGAACGCTGCCCTCGACCGGGTTCTGGAGCATCTGACGGTCGCGGGCATCAACGCCCAACTGATCAAGCGCCGCGTCGGCCGATGCCTGATCACGCTCTGCGCAACCGGCGAGAACCTATGGCATCCACCGGAACTCATCATCTACGCCGACGCTGGTCGGGAGATCGCCACCGTGAGCGTCGGGAAACGCTCAGGAAGCTACATGGTCGAACTACCACGCGTCGGCCCTGGCAATGGGCCGCAGGCCGATCGAATCCAGGCCCTACCGGCCGACCTCCCAGAACGTGTCGCTCTCCTGGTAGCGCAGTACGCGGAGATGTCCGAGCCGGCTAACGGTGCCACTGCTCTGGCGGGGAAGCCGGCAGCGCAGGAGGCCACACCATGAACGCGCAGCCTGTGATCAGCAGGGGCCGGTCGAACCGCCTTCCCGAGATCGAATGGAAGCCGTCCCCGGGTTCCATGACTTGCGAGAAAGGTTGGGTTGGCTCCGGATTGCTGTTCTCAATCGTCGATTACCACCACAAGCTGGTGCTTTACCCGCGCCTGTTCGGGCGCGACGGCATCGCCATGAAAAGCGAGACATTCGAGGTGGCTCAGTCCATGGAGCGTACACGCGCCAAGGCGCATGCACGCGCGGAGGAAATGTTGAGTGACTTCTTGTCCGATGTCCTGGCGCCACGAGCACGGCAGAAACACGCGAGCTAGTGCTGTGACCGGTAACGATCGCCGAGCGGTAGGGCGTCATGGCCGGTTGAATGGCGCTGATCATGTTCGGCCGGCGATTGGGAGGCAAGGCGGCACAGCCGGTCAAGTCCGCAGGCTCATGGACCAAGAAGGACAGAAGCTGCAGAAGAGGTCAGATGGCCTTCCACCCCGTGCATTGGTTGTTCGTTCCTGAAGGCCGCCAACAGCACCCGACATCGGTGGGGTTGGCCCTTAGGGAGTGGGGGTAACACAGGCCGCTGAGAGTAGGCGCGTCATAGCGGATGAGAGTGCCGCCGCTGTACCTTACTGTCACCCAGACGTCTGAATCGGGCCAGCTTCCGAGGATCCTGCAGACGTTTCCCACTCTTAACTGTGCGCTTCTGCAGGTGCGGCAAGGCTATGGCCGTCGCGGCTGTAGCGATGGCCACCAGTGCGGTGACCACAAAGGTTCACCGGACGGCCTTGGGCTCCACGACATTTACAGAAGCGACCTTTCACCAACGGCTGCGAGCAGCAGGATCGGGAACTCCGAATCAGCCTGACCGACCGCGAGTGCAACCCATCGGCCAGCGCCCGGATACCAGACGAACATCTCACCGCTGAGCTGGCAGAGCTCGCTTATCGGCTCAGGCGCTGGGATCTCATTCTCCAGGTAAGGCCGCAGATCGACCGCCTCAGGTCCGCCCCAGCGCGACGTCAGGGCGGTGGCCAGCGCCTCGAAGGCGGCGGCGATCTCTTCCTCTGCCGCCTCGACGACATCCTCACTGCGGTCGTCCCAAAAGTCCCTGCTGGCCTTCAGGACGCACATGTGGTGGCGCTGTCCGCTGGAGTGATAGCCCTCCCAAGTCCCTCTGGCCGGCACCGTTCGTTCTTCTTCGCTCGGGAAAGGGCGGGCCAGCAGGTCATCGACAGTGGAGAGTCGATCTTCCGTGGTCATGCGATAAGGGTAGAGACCCGGTGAAGGTTCTTGGTCACCGCACTAGCCCTGTCCGTATGATTTTCGTAGGCATGGTCGTCTCCGTCTTCGGTTCTAACAGCGCACACGCATGTCGGTTTCTGACGACCCGAAACCGAGCTGACTACAGCTTCGTCTCCGAATAGGACCCGGACGAGGGTGGCACCCGGACATTCACCGGACATTTCACAGCACTAGTGCTGTGAAATGAAATGATCATCGGGACGGGTAAGGACTCAGGCTGCCGGAGCCTGGAGCCGGCCGCCACAGCGGATGCCGTTCTCGGCATCGACGCGGGCGCGTTCGCGGCGTTGGGCGGCCGGAACGTGGGGGTGGCGGGCCTACCTGGTGGGGCGGTGGTCACGTCCGGGCTCTGTTCGAGGCCGGGCGGCACAGAACGAGCTCATGCCTCCAGGCTGAGGGCGGAGTTCATGGTTGAGCAGGCCCGGCGCAAGAGCGCGGGCAGTTCGCCCGGTGTGCAGTCGGGCAGCCATTGGTCCAGAGCGCAGCGCCAGGTGGCCACGAAGAACTCGATGAGGAGCCGCAGTTCGAGACGGTTTTGTTCGTCAAATCGGCACGCGATCTCGGCTTGGACTTCGGCGCAGTGCCGCAGCGTGTACCCGTCGAGTGCGGGCGAGTCGGCGATCAGCCGGAGCGTGAGCGGGAAGCGCCGGTACCAGTCCTCGTCCATGTGCTCCAGGGTGGTCAGCATGGCAGCGAGGAAGACATCAGCCAGCGGACCGGACTTCTCGATGCCGTCCAAGACTTCCAGGTAGATGTCCCAGAGCTGCTTGACGGCGGTGAGCGCCACGTCCTCCTTGGAGCGGAAGTTGCGGAAGAAGGTCCGCCGGGACACCTCCACCTGCTCCAGCAGCGCGTCCAGCGGAGTGTGGTCGAACCCGCGTTCGCCGAAGAGAGTGCTGGCGGTGTCGATCAGTGCCTGGCGAGTACGCAGCTTTTTGCGTTCGCGCAGGGTGGCGGGCTGTTCAACGGTCGTCATCACCATCACTGTACCAATTACGCCGACATCACGCATATGCTCTACTGAAGCAAACGCCACACTGTGGCACTTTATGGAAAGGGAGTCTTCCTGTGCGTGCACTCGTCGTGGATCACACCTCACCTGGACACTTGTCGCTGACGGACGTCCCTGCCCCGCGACCCGCCGCCCACGAGGCGCTCGTGCGGGTCGAGGCGGTCTCGCTGAACTTCGGTGAGGTCCATGAGGCCGTCCGTCCGGAGATGCCGGACGGCACCGTGCTCGGATGGGACGCGGCCGGCGTGGTCGTCCAGGCGGCCGCCGACGGTTCGGGTCCGGCCGAGGGAGAGAGGGTTGTCACCCTCGGAGGGGAGGCCGGCTGGGCCGAATTGCGGGCCGTACCCGCCGCCCTGCTCGGCACCGCGCCAAGGGACGCCGATCCCGGCGCGTTGAGCACCGTTCCCGTGGCCGGGCTGAGCGCCCTGCACGCGCTACGTCAGATGGGATCGCTGCTCGGTCGCCGCGTGATGGTCACCGGTGCTTCCGGCGGCGTCGGCCGCTACGCCGTCCAGTTGGCCGCCCGCGCCGGCGCGCACGTCGTTGCCATCAGCCGGAGCACCGCTCAGGCGGACGGGCTGCGAGCCCTGGGCGCCCACGAGGTCCACCCGGAGCCGGCCGCAGTGCAGCAGGCCGTGTGGGCCGTCCTTGACAACGTCGGCGGACAGCACCTCGTCGACGCCTTCGCCTCCCTGTCGGCCGGCGGCAGCCTCATCAGCGTAGGCCGCTCCTCTGAGGCCGACGCGGTGCTGTCACCGGATGCCCTACTGGGCACCGGAGGACGGCACGACCGGTCGATCCGCACCTTCTTCCTCTTCGGCGACCCCACGACCGACTTCTCTGCGGATCTGACCTGGCTGGCCGGAGAGATCGCCGCAGGCACCCTCGATCCGGGCATCAGCTGGCGCGGCCCCTGGACTCGCCACGCCGAGGCAGTCAAGGTTCTGCTCGACCGTCGCCTCCACGGCAAAGCCGTCCTCGATCTCGAGTAGTCGGCCGGTGTGACGCCGGCACAACCTCCGTCCGTGCCGGACCCCTTTGGGGATTGTCTCCGCAGGCGCCGACCGGCACGACACACCACTGCTCGGGCCCGCCCTCGAAGCAACGAAAGCCCGGTAGGAGCACGCTCCGAGCAGGTGAACGTCAATCTCGACCGGGGCTACGACAGTGCCAGGACTCGCGCCTTGCTCGACGACTTCGGCTTCAGCGGCGAGATGGCCGTGAGGGTGTGCCCGCACCGATCCAGGCTGGCAAGTGGTGGGTGGTCGAGCGGTGCAGCTCGTGGATGAACGGCCACGGCAAGCTGCGGTGCTGCACCGAGAAGAGCAACAGCGCCGTGGACCTCGCCGCCGCCTTCGTCACGCCCCGCATGTTCATCCGACGCAACGCCCTCTCACTGCGCCTGGCCTGCACGAACGATCGACGGTGCTTGATGTCCCCGCATCCATACATCCCTCTTGGCCGGCCACCACGCCTTCGAGCCCGCTTCACGGCCGACGACATGCCCGTGGAGAATGCGGCCCACAGCCGGGGGAGCGCGAGGGGGCCGGCAGGCCACCTCGCCGGGGATCGGGGCGAAGCCCCGATCCCTATGGAGACAGCCCGAGCGTCAGTGAGGACCGCTCGGGGCGGGCTCCAGCAGGCCAACCCGGTAATCGCGCAACGGGTGGGCGCCGGCGAGCGCAGCGAGCGGGGGTTTCCCGGGGTCGAAGGGGCGGAGCCCCTGGGGGGCAGGGCCCGAGCACTCGCATGGCACGAAGTGCCTCCCGATGCGAGGACCTTGCTTTCCGGGAAGGTCACATGTTGATCATGTGGCCGGCGAGGCCGTGGATCGCCTCCTTGACCGCTTCGCCGAGCGTCGGGTGCGCGTGGACGTTGCGGGCGACCTCGTGCACCGTCAGGTCCCACTGCTGGGCCAGGGTCAGTTCCGGCAGCAGCTCGGTGACCTCGGGACCGATCAGGTGGGCGCCGAGGAGCTCGCCGTGCGTGTTGTCGCTGATGATCTTGACGAAGCCGGCCGAGTCGCCCAGGCCGTGCGCCTTGCCGTTGGCCGTGAAGGGGAACTTCGCCACCTTCACGTCGTAGCCCAAGTCGCGCGCCTGCGCCTCGGTGTAGCCGAAGCTGGCCACCTGCGGCTGGCAGTACGTGGCGCGCGGGATCATCACGTAGTCGAGCTCCATGGTCTCCGCGTCGGCGATCGTCTCGGCGGCGATGATGCCCATGGACTCCGCGGCGTGCGCCAGCATCAGCTTGGCGGTGACGTCGCCGATGGCGAAGATGTGCGGCACGTTCGTACGGCAGCGCCCGTCGACCGCGATGGCGCCCCGGTCGGTCAGCGCCACGCCCGTCTTCTCCAGGCCGTAGCCCTCGACGCGCGGCTGGAACCCGATGGCCTGCAGCACCTTGTCGGCCTCGAGCACCTGGGTCTCGCCGCCGCGGGTGACGGTGACCTTGACGGAGGCGCCGGTGTCCTCGATGGCGTCCACGCGGGTCGAGGTCAGCACCTCGATGCCGAGCCGCTTGTAGCGCTTGGCCAGCTCGGCCGACACCTCCTCGTCCTCCAGCGGCACCACCCGGTCGAGGAACTCCACGATCGTCACCTTGACGCCGTAGTTGTGCAGCACGTACGCGAACTCCACCCCGATGGCGCCGGCGCCCGCGATGATGATGCTCTCGGGCAGCTCCTCGGTGAGGATCTGCTCCTCGTACGTCACCACGCGCTCGGAAAGCTGGGTGCCCGGGATCAGCCGGGTGGTCGCGCCCGCCGCGATGATGCAATGGGAGAACGTGATCGTCTCGCCGTTCACCTGGATCGTGTTCGCGTCCAGGAACGTGCCGCGGCCGTCGTACTCCGTGATGGCGTTCTTCTTCATCAGGTAGTGAACGCCCTTGACCCGCCCGTCGGCCACCTTGCGGCTGCGCTGGAAGGCCGCCCCGTAGTCGAAGGTGACCGAGCCGCTGATGCCGAACGTCTTGGCCTCGTTGTTGAAGATGTGGGCCAGCTCGGCGTTGCGCAGCAGCGCCTTGGACGGGATGCAGCCCACGTTCAGGCAGACGCCACCCCAGTACTTCTCCTCGACGACCGCGGTGCGCAGTCCGAGCTGGGCGGCGCGGACGGCGGCCGTGTACCCTCCCGGACCCGCGCCGAGAACGACGACGTCATAGTGAGTGCTCATGAGTCGGACCATACCGTCAGCTAGACCTCGACCTTGTACGAGAGGGTGAGCTCATCGGCGGGCACCCCGCGGATTCCCCAGTTCGTCTGGGGCATCTCGATGATCGTGATCTCCACGTCCTCGGGCTCATAGCCGGATTTGGCGTAGATCTCCCTGATCAGCGCCCGCTTGGCGTCGTCGCTGCGCCCGGTGAAGCAGATCACCTCGATGATGAGGTACTTGTCACTGCGCCCGGGGCAGATGAAGTCGTCCTCGTCCAGCAGCAGGAACCGGTGGAACCGCTTCTCCTGCGGCAGGCCCCACGCGCTCACCAGGCACGACTGCACCAGGTCGGAGACCTCCCGCTGCCGCCCGGCCCACACGTCCCTGCGCCCGTACACCTTCACTTGTGCCATGTCGGCAATATAGAGGGCGTGATCCGCGTACTCCTGGCCGACGACGAGGCCATGATCCGGGCCGGGGTCAAGGCCATCCTCGCCTCCGACCCGTCGCTGGAGGTGGTGGCCGAGGCCGGCGACGGCAGGCAGGCCGTCGACCTGGCCATCAGCCACCACCCCGACGTGGCGCTGCTCGACATCCGCATGCCCAGGCTCGACGGACTGGGGGCGGCGAGCGAGATGCGCCGGGTCGCGCCGGGCACGGCCGTGGTGATGCTGACCACATTCGGGGAGGACGACTACATCGCCAAGGCGCTCGACATCGGGGCGAGCGGGTTCCTGCTCAAGTCGGGCGATCCGCGCGAGCTGATCGCCGGGATCCACGCGGTCGCCGACGGGGCCGCGTACCTGTCGCCCAGGGTGGCCCAGCGGGTGATCGCGCACTTCGCGGGCGGCCGGATGACCAAGGGCGCGCAGGCCCGCGACCGCATCGGCTCGCTCACCGACCGCGAGACGGAGGTGCTCGCCCTGCTCGGCGCGGGCATGTCGAACGGCGAGATCGCCCGTGAGCTGCACATCGTCGAGGGCACGGTGAAGGCGTACGTGAGCGCCATCCTCACCAGGCTCGGCGTGCGCAACCGCGTGCAGGCCGCGATAATCGCCCACGAGGCCGGGTTGGTAGCCTGACGCGTGATGTATCGCCTCGTGTTCACGCAGGTCTTGCGGCGTTTCGACGCCGAGGCCGTGCACCATCAGACCGTGAGCGCCCTCGCGCTCCTCGCGCGGCTGCCCGTGGTCAAGCGGCTGCTCTTCCGCACGCTCGCGCCCCGCGACCCGGCCCTGCGGGTGACCGCGTTCGGCGTGCACTTCCCGGGCCCGCTCGGCCTGGCCGCCGGCTTCGACAAGGACGCCGCGTGCGCCGAGGGCGTCGCGGCGCTCGGGTTCGGGCACGTCGAGGTCGGCACGATCACCGCGCACGCCCAGCCGGGCAACCCGCGCCCGCGCCTGTTCAGGCTGGTGGGAGAGCGCGCGGTGATCAACCGGATGGGTTTCAACAACGCCGGGGCGGCCGCCGCCGCCCGCAGGCTGCGCCGCCCCCGCGGCGTCCCCGTCGTGGTCGGGGTGAACATCGGCAAGACCAAGGTGGTGCCCGAGTCGGAGGCCGTGGCCGACTACGTGGCCAGTGCCAAGGAGCTCGCGCCGCTGGCCGACTACCTGGTGGTCAACGTCAGCTCGCCCAACACGCCGGGGCTGCGCAACCTCCAGGCGGTCTCGCTGCTGCGGCCGCTGCTCACGGCGGTCAAGGAGGTCGCGGACGGCACGGCCCGCCCCACGCCGCTGCTGGTGAAGATCGCGCCCGACCTCGCGGACGAGGACGTGGACGCGGTCGCCGACCTGGCGCTGGAGCTGGGCCTGGACGGCATCATCGCCACCAACACCACGATCAGGCACGGCGGCGAGACCGGCGGGCTGTCCGGCCGCCCGCTCAAGGGCCGCTCGCTGGAGGTGCTCAGGCGCCTGCGGGCCAGGGTCGGCGACCGGCTCACGCTGGTGTCGGTCGGCGGGGTGGAGGACGTGGACGACGTCTGGGAGCGCCTGCTCGCCGGGGCCACCCTGGTCCAGGGCTACACGGGCTGGGTCTACGGCGGCCCGTTCTGGGCCTCGCGCATCCACCGCCAGCTCTCCAGGCGCGTACGCCGCCACGGCCTCAAGTCCATCACGGACGCCATCGGCCGTACCGCCTGAATCCCCTATCGTGGGGCGAATGATCGAAGAGGTACCTCTAGCGGACGGCGTCATCCTGCGCCCGGCCGCCGAGCAGGACGTCGAGGCCCTGGTACGCGCCTACGACCGCAACCGCGACCACCTGAAGCGGTGGGAGCCCCGCAGGCTCGACGAGTTCTTCACCGCGGCCGGCCAGGCCAAGCGGCTCAAGGGCCTGCTCGAGGATCAGGCGCAGGGCCGGGCGATGGCCTGGGTGCTCGCGGACGGCGAGGAGATCGTGGGCCGCGCGACGCTCAGCGGCATCGTCCGCGGCCCCTGGCTGAGCTCCGACCTCGGCTACTGGGTGGACGGCGGCTACGTCGGGCGCGGCCTGGCCACCGGCGCCGTGCGGGAGGTGTGCCGGATGGCCGACGAGGAGCTGGGGCTGCACCGGATCGCGGCCAGCACCCTGCTCGACAACGCGGCCTCGCAGCAGGTGCTGGTCAAGACCGGGTTCGAGCCGTACGGCACCGCCGAGCGCTACCTCGAGATCGACGGCAGGTGGCAGACCTGCCGCCTGTTCCAGCGCATCCTCAACGACCGCCCGGCCTTCTGAGTCACACGCTGGGGCGGGTCGACTCCGCGTCGTGCGTCATGCCGTCGATGCGGGCCATCACCTCGGAGACGCGCACCACGCCCGGCCGGTGCGGGCGCCGCCGCTGCCACGGGTGCGGCCCCGCGAGCGGGCGGTACTCCACCCCGAGCGCGTCCAGCCGCCCCAGGTGCTCCTCCAGCCGTCCCTCGAAGCCGTCGGCGGGGCCCGTCCAGCCGACCTCCGCCAGCGCGCACGCCCGCGGCCACAGGCGGTAGTCGACCGTGCGGGCGTCTGGCACGCGCTCGGTCCAGAGCTGCGCCTGGACCCCCAGGACCCGGGCGCGTTCCTCCTCCGTCCAGGAGTCCGGCGCGGGGTCGAAGGCGGCCACGTCCGAGACGGTGACGGCGTCGCCGATGGCCATGGGCTCGTCCGCCGAGGCCGCCTCCGCGTAGTCGAAGTACAGCGGGAACACCGGGGTCGCCACCACGTCGTGCCCGGCCGCGGCGGCCCGGCGGCCCACCCCCATGCCCCGCCACGGCATCACCACGGTGTCCTCCCGCAGCCCGCCGCTGACGAACGCCTCGTCCCACACCACGGCCCGCGCGCCCCGCTCGGCCAGCGCGTCCGCCAGCCGCCGCAGGAACCACGCCTGCAGGTCGTTGGAGGTGGCCAGCCCGAGCGAGTCGCGGTACGCGATGATCTCGGCGGACTCGCCCCAATGGTCCAGCACGACCTCGTCGCCGCCGATGTGCACGTAGGGCGTCTCGCCCAGCGCCCCGATCAGCTCGTCGAAGATCGTGGTCAGGAACTCGACGGTCGGCGGCAGCGGCGACAGGATCGCCGAGGAGATGCCCCACCGGTCGAGCACGTCGTACCGCTCCCCCGTGGCCCCGAGCGACGGGTACGCCGCCAGGATCGCCGACGCGTGCCCGGGCACGTCGATCTCGGGGACGACCGTGACGCACCGGGCGCGGGCGTAGGCGCCGATCTCGGCCAGGTCGTCGAGCGTGTAGTAGCCCCCGTGCGGCAGGTCGTCGTAGGTGTCCGGCTCGCGCCAGTAGTTGGTCGCCGTGCGCGGCCGGTGCGAGGAGACCTCGTGCAGCAGCGGGTACGCCCTGCTCTCCACCCGCCACCCCTGGTCGTCCACCAGGTGCAGGTGGAGGCGGTTGAGCTTGTGCATCGCCATCAGGTCGAGCAGGCGGAGGATCTCCCGCTTGGGGAAGAAGTGCCGCGCCACGTCGAGATGCAGCCCGCGCCAGGCGAAGCGCGGCGCGTCCTCGATCCGCACCCCTGGAACGGGCCACGAGGTCCCGGTGGAGAACCGGTAGGAGGCGGCGGGCAGCAGCTGGTGCAGCGACTGCGCCGCGTAGAAGGCCCCGGCCGGCCCGCCGGCCACGATCTCCACGCCCCGCGAACCCACCGTCAGCCGGTACGCCTCCTCGCCGAGCGCCGGATCCCGCCGGACGTCGATCTCGCCCGCGTCACCGGGGCGCAGGTCGAGCAGCGGGAGCGCGCGGCGTACGGCGTCCACCAGGTCGCCGGACACCGTCGCGCCCGCGGTCAGCTCGTAGGAACCGGCAAGATCACTGAGCAGCGCTGGGCGAGGAATCATGTTCCGAGATAGTGCTGCAATCCGTTCGCCAGCGCCAGGGCGATCTTCTGCCGGAAGCCGGGATCCTGGAACTTGGCCGCCTCGGCGGCGTTGCGCATGTTGCCGCACTCGATGAAGACCTTCGGCACGGTCGACAGGTTGAGACCGCCGAGGTCGTTGCGGTAGTCGAGCGCGTTGCGGCCGATGTAGGTGGAGTACGGCAGGCCCGTGCCCTTGGCGAACGCGTTGCGCACGTCGATGCCGAGCCTGCTGGAGGCGCTCACGACCTTGTCCACGGGGCCGTTGATCTTCTTCGGCATGATGACGTGGAAGCCGTGGTTGGCGGGGGCCGCGCCGTCGCCGTGGATGGAGATCGCGGCGTCGGCGCGGGCCTTGTTGCCGATCGCGGCCCGCTCGGTGATGCACGGGCCCACGCCGTTGTTGCTCGTCCTGGTCAGCTTGACCGTCGCCCCGCGGGATTCGAGGATCTTGACGAGCCGCTTGGAGACGTCGAAGGAGAAGGCGGCCTCGGTGTAGCCGCTGTTGGTCTGGGTGCCCGTCGTGTCGCAGGGCTTCCACTTGGTCAGCACGTTGACCTTGCGGTTGACGGCCGCGGGGTCGCGGTAGTTGCCGCCGTTGTGGCCCGGGTCGATCACGACGACCTTGCCCTCCAGGGGCTTGGCGTCGGGCGGGGACTGCTTGGCGGGAGTCTGCTTGAGGGGAGTCTGCTCCGCGGCGGTCTGCTCCGCGCTGGTCGCGGGAGCGGCCTGACCTGCCGCGGCGCCACCGGTGCCGGTGCCGCCACACGCGGAGGCGATCAGGCCGCAAACGGCGAGAACTGAGGCTGGCAGAGCACGCATGGCTTCCAACTTACGGCACGCCCGGAGCTCAAGCCCGTCTTATGCCGACTACGGCGAGGGGAGGGGAATCGTACGTCCTGGCCGGGCCCCTAACCCGTCACCAGACGCGCTCGCCGATCTCCTGGCGCTCCAGCAGGGCCGCCAGCTCCCGCGCGTCCTCGGCGTCGAGCCCGAGAACGACGCGGGGCCGGCCCCACGGGTGGTCGAGGGAGTGGGCGACGTAACTGGCGACCGACTCCGCGGCGCCGTCGACGCCCCGCCCCCTCCCCGCCCGCCAGTGGCCCCAGGCGCGCTCGAGCTCGGCCGCCGCGCGCTGGGCGCAAGACACTAGTTCCGGATCACGCATGACTGTTCCCCCGGATCAGGTCATGGCCGGATCGAATCCGGCCACAAATAGCATGACCCTGACGAGTAAACAGCCGCGCGGCCACGTCTCCGCGCGGCTTGACCCAGCCTTGAGCGTCTTTTAGACGGGACCCGTGCTGCGCCGCACGATCAGTTCGGGGCGGATCTCGCGCAGGCGCGAGACCTTGGCGGGGTCCCCGATCCGGTCGCTCAGCAGCGCCGCCGCCGACCTTCCCATGGTGCGGCGGGGCTGGTCGACCGAGGTGAGTGAGATGTGGTGGGAGGCCGACAGGTGCGTGTTGTCGTAGCCGACCACCGAAAGGTCCTGCGGGACTCGCAGGCCCAGGTCGCTGGCGGCCGAGAGCACGCCGAGCGCGACCACGTCATTGGCGGCGAAGATCGCCGTGGGCCTGGGGTCGCGGGTGAGCAGCGCCATTGCCGCCTCCCTGCCACTCTCCTCGGTCGAGTCCGCGGCCTCGACCATGATGTACGGCGCCAGCGAGTGCCTGCGCATGGCCACGAGGTAACCCTCGCAGCGCGACGAGCGCCGGCCCTCGATGTGCGCGATGCGCTTGTGGCCCAGCTCGACCAGGTGGTCGATGGCCAGGCGGGCGCCGAGCTGGTCGTCGTCGACGACGATGTCGACTCCGTCGAGCTCGATGTCACGTTCCCCTACGACGACGGTCGGGGTGTAGGCGGTGGCCTCGATCAGCGTCTCGCTGGTCGGCGCGATGCCCAGGAGGACCAGCCCGTCCACCCTGAGCTCGAGGAAGGCCTCGACGGCCTCGTCCTCGAACGCCGGGTCCCACTGGCTGTTCCCTATGAGCATGCGCAGGCCGTCGCCGTGCAGGCTCTCCTGCAGACCGTCGAGGAACTCTGCGTAGAACGGATTGTGCAGGTCGGCGACGAGCGCACCCACCAGATGCGTACGGCCCTCGACCAGGCTCCGCGCGACCGCGTTCGGCCGGTAGCCGAGTTCGCGGGCCGCCTGCAGCACGGCCTGGCGCCGGTGCTCGCTCACGTGCGGGGATCCGCGCAGCACGAGAGAGACCAGCGATTTCGAGACGCCGGCTCGTTCGGCGACGTTGCGGATGGTCGGTCTGGGCCGAGGCAGCGTGTCTACCTCTCTGAGCTCGGTAATGGTTGAAGTGTTGACGGGCGGTCCTGACATGTGTCTCCCCCGCGATGCGGATATGGGCACCTGCCTGACCAAACGATCGAGTTCGCCGCAGGGTACGGCCTTCTCACTGTTTGACTCAGAGAATCGTCACGGGTCGGCCCGGGGAACGGGTGGCACGGCGTCGGCTACTGTGCAGGTGTGACACCCGGGAAGTCAGCCGAGACGGCACGGCCGGCGCGGCGCAGGCTCAGCGTCGACCGGCGTCGCGAGGAACTGATGGCGGCCGCGCTCGAGCTGTTCAGCACCCGTGACGCGGAAGACGTCTCGATCGACGACGTGGCCTCGGCGGCGGGCGCTTCGCGGGCCCTGGTCTACCACTACTTCGGCGGCAAGCAGGAGCTTTATGTGGCCGCGCTGAGGAGCGCGGCGGAGCAGCTGGAGTCCCGGCTCCGGCCCCATGAGGGCGGCAGGCCGCTCGAGGAACTTGCCTCCGGGCTCAGGCGCTACTTCGACTTCGTCGAGGAGCACGCGGCCGGGTTCGCCGCGTTGCTGCGCGGGGGTCCCGCCAACCGGGCGGGCGAGATCGGCGAGATCGTCGACGGCGTACGCCAGCGTCTGTTCCGCCTCATCCTGAGGCAGATGCGGGTCGACGAGGCCAGCCCGGTGCTGCGCACGACGCTGCGCTCGTGGATCGCCTCAGTGGAGACGGCCGGCCTCGACTGGCTCGAGCACCGTGACATAGAGCGACCGACGCTGGAAAAGATGCTCGTTGATCACATGGTCGCGCTGCTCGGCGTGGCCGCCGCCTACGACAGCGACGTAGCCACGCTCTTGGAACGACTCGCGTAATTTGGCCTCTGCTCCGCAGAGGCGGACTCGGAGCGTGAGAGAAGGATGGCGCCGGGCGGGCGGCGCCAACTCTCCCATGCGACGTTGTCGTCACAACGGTGGACCAGGCCGTCGGCCTGGCTCACCCTCAACCCCCCTGAGGATCCGTGACGACCCTCGCTTACTCCGAGCGCTGCTGCGGAATGCCCGCGAGCAGTGCCCGGACCTCGGTCTCCCGGTAACGCCGATGCCCGCCGAGGGTGCGAATCGAGGTCAACTTACCCGCCTTGGCCCACCGCGTTACGGTCTTGGGGTCGACCCTGAACATGGTCGCGACCTCAGCGGGCGTGAGCAGTGGCTCGGCCTCGGGTGTACGAGCTGACATTTGTGCGGCCTCTCCTCCGTGTGGACCGGCTTAGCGATCCTGTGACTGCCTTTGCGCGTGTCACGGATGTCCCCCTATGGCACAGAGCGTGCGGCTTTTCTGAGCCATATGCGGCATCACCCGATGTGACCATACCGCCACGCAGAGCGATTGGCGAGCCCTTCTTTGACCCAACTGCCCGCCCCCGCGGCGATGTCACGCTCGGTGATTCTAGCGACACGGTTCGTGGTATCGCAGTGAAAACGGCAAACTACTCAGTTCGCAGAAGAGAGCAGCCGGGAGACGTGACCTACTCATGCAGGTCAGACGGTCGTATTGAGCCTCAGTTGGCAGATTCCAGCTGTTGCATTGACTTCCACCGGAGGATCACCCTCTGATACATGGCGTAGGCAAGTTCTTCTTGACCCGTGTCCAGGCCCGTCAGGGCGGCCGACAGCTCGGCCACGGACTGGTCCGCCTGCAGCGCGTCGTCGTCCATGAGGTGGACGAGGCCGCCGTAGTCGAGTTCCACCAGCGAGTGCGGGTGGAACTCCTCCAGCCACCTGGCGACGTCCTCCACGTCCAAGTTGGCCGACACGTCGCCCAGGTGCCTGCGCAGCACGTTGAGCGCCCTGGCCGCCCGCCTCCTGGCCTGCGCCATGGAGGTGACGTAGATGAGGTTGCGTCCGGTAGCGGTCGTCACGTCCTGTCCAGGGTTGGCGGAGCCGAGCACCAGCCAGCGCTCGTTCCCATCAAACGGCACGAACCACGATGGCGGCACATGCCACGCCGTGGTGCGAATGTGCGTACGCAACGCGGACGAACCGGCCTGCCGCTTGTACCGGTCGAAGTCGTCCGCCACCTGGTCCGCGATCGCCTTGGGCACCAGACGGTCCATCAGTTTCACCGGAGTGGTGCCACGCAGCCGTGAGAACGCCAGCCACGAGCGCAAACGGCTTTGCCATGGACAGACATAGAGACGGTCCTCAACACGCCGCAGATAGGCGTTGGGGCTCTCCTGGGCGGGAACGGGTTGAGGGGGCATGCCGAGGAGGCGCATCACCGACTCGCCGTGCTCCGCATTGAGCGCGTTCGCGCGGCGCGGGCGGTCCCGTGAGTCGGCGTAGTCGGCCCACACCTTGCGCTCGGGTTCGGCGAACGCGGTCAGTGGCTCATAGACGCGGAGGTAGGCGGCATAGGGCAGCACGGAGGCATCGTGTCATGAAGCGAACCTGCGTGCACCGTTGTGGCTTACTACGCTGTGAGGTGATCTCCGTCGCAAAGGTGCGGCGGACCGGACAGGGAGTCACTACCGTGACCGACGTCTTCGGCTCGTCCCAAAAGGACGTCCACGAGCAGGTCGTGTTCTGCGCCGACGAGCAGAGCGGCCTGCGTGCCATCATCGCCATCCACAACACGGCCCTGGGCCCGGGGCTGGGAGGCACCCGCTTCTATCCGTACGAGAGCGAGAGCGCGGCCCTGGCCGACGTGCTCAACCTCGCCAAGGGCATGTCCTACAAGAACGCGCTGGCCGGGCTGGACCTGGGCGGCGGCAAGGCCGTCATCATCGGCGACCCGGCCCACGACAAGAACGAGGCGCTGCTGCGCGCGTACGGGAGGTTCGTGCAGTCGCTCGGCGGGCGCTACGTCACGGCCTGCGACGTGGGCACCTACAGCGAGGACATGGACGTCATCGCCCGCGAGTCACGCTTCGTGACCGGCCGCTCGCCGGCCTACGGCGGGGCGGGCGACTCCTCCATCCTGACGGCGTTCGGCGTGTTCCAGGGCATGCGGGCCTCGGCCGAGCGCGTGTACGGCACCCCGTCGCTGCACGGCAGGCGCGTCGGCGTCGAAGGGGTCGGCAAGGTGGGCCACCGCCTGGTCGACCTCCTGCGCGAGGACGGCGCCGAGGTCGTGATCTGCGACGTCGCCCCCAAGGCCGTCGAGCGGGTGCGCCTGCGCCACCCGGAGGTCGACGTGGTGGCCGACGCGGCCGAGCTGACCGGATCCGACATCGACGTGTTCGCGCCGTGCGCGCTGGGCGGCGCTCTCGACGACGCGACGGTGGCCAGGCTGCGGGCGAAAATCGTCTGCGGCGGGGCCAACAACCAGCTCGCCCACCCCGGGGTGGAGAAGCAGCTCGCCGAGCGCGGCATCCTCTACGCGCCCGACTATGTCGTCAATTCGGGAGGCGTGATCCAGGTCGCGGACGAGATCGAGGGCTTCGACATGGAACGAGCCAGATCGAAGGCCGCCCAGATCTACGACACGACCCTGAAGATCTTCCAAATCGCTGCCGATGAGGGCGTTCCTCCCGCTGTCGCAGCGGATAGGCTAGCCGAGCGCAGAATGTCGGAAGTCGGGCGTATTAGGGGCATTTGGCTGGGCCGCTGACGGCCCACGCCCATACGACGTACCGAGCTGGGCACAAAACAGGTACGGTAATAGGCGAACGATAGGCTGACGCCCAAAGAGAGCGGCGTCAGTGTGTGGTGCGTTAGCGACGAGGGGTCGGGGACGACCCCACACGAGGGGGTCGAGCCAATGGGGCGCGGCCGAGCAAAGGCCAAGCAGGTCAAGGTTGCTCGCCAGCTGAAGTACAACAGCGGTGGCACAGATCTTGACCGTCTTCGCGACGAACTCGGGGTCGGAGACCCCAGCCGCAATGACGACGCCGACGACCTCAACGATGAGCTGGCGGATCGCTATGCCGATTACGCCGCTGACTATGGCGCCGGAGACGACGAAGACGACCGTCCTTCCGGCCGTCGATAGCCGTTCCTGGTTGACGTGACGAGGGCCCGGCCGTCGCGCCGGATCTTCGTCACGCTCGTCGGGCCCCACGGGTAACCGTGGGGCTTCGTCACGTGATCGTCCTTTCCAGGAAGCCCGCGATGACCGGCGCGATCTCCGGGAGCTTCTCCTCCAGCGCGAAGTGCCCGGTGTCGAAGACGTGCACCTCCGCCTCGGGCACGTCACGCCGGTACGCGTGGGCGCCCGGCTCCAGGAAGATCGCGTCTCCCCGCCCCCAGAGCACCAGGGTGGGCGGGCGGTGCAGGCGTAGCCATGCCTGCCAGGCCGGGTAGCGCGCGAGGTTGCCGGCGTAGTCGCGGGCGAGGGCCAGCTGCGCCTCCTTGCGTCCGGGCAGGTCCAGGAAGTGCTGATCGAGCGTCCATCCGTCGGGCGCCACGAGTGCCGGGTCCGCCGTGCCGTCCACGTACTGGCCGCGGGTGAACGGCAGCGTGAACAGCTCGCCGGACGGCTCCTTGACGGCCTGGCGCGCCGCCTCGGACAGCCCTTCGTCGTACGCGTTGGCGTTCTGCACGATGAGCCCCGCGATCCACTCGGGATGCCGCTCGGCCACCCGGAACCCGACCGGCCCGCCGAAGTCGAACGCGTACAGCACGAACGGCCCGAGCCCGATCGCCTCCACGAACCCCTCGACGACGTCGGCCAGCCGGTCGAAGGAGTACTCGAACCCGTCGGGGGTCCGCGTGTGCCCGAATCCGGGATAGTCGGGCGCGATCACCCGATAGCGGCTGCCCAGGGCGTCCATGAGCCGCCGGTACTGGTGCGACGCGGACGGGAACCCGTGCAGCAACAGCAGCGGGACCCCGCCTTCCGGCCCCGCCTCCCGGTAGAAGACCTCGACCCCTTCGACGTCCACGAACCCGTGCCTGACGTACGGAATCTGCATCACATGCCTCTTTCTCTCGAAGACGCATTAGTTATAGACGGAAGAGCCCTAATGGGTCAACCCGGGGATGTACCATTAGCGACATGGAGTTGCTGACGGGTGAGCCCCTGGCCCTGGACCTGGTCAACACGCGGTCCCGCGACCACGACGCCCTGGACCGGGCCGCCGACTTCGACGACTGGCTGGCCAGGCAGTCCGGCCGCCTCACCCTGCCCGGCACGCCCTTCCCTGCCGCCGACCTGCCCGCCGTCCGCCGGCTGCGCGCTCATGTGGAGGCGGCCCTCGACGCCGCCCGCCAGGCCGTCCCCGCGCCGCCCGACTCCATCGCGGCGATCAACGAGGCCCTGCGGCTCTCCCCGCCGTACCCTCGGCTGGAGGCCCGGGGCGCCGTTCTCGCGAGCGTCACGCGGCGGGACGGCACGGCCGTGAGCCGCCTGCTCACACAGCTCGCCGAGGCGGCCGTGGAGCTGCTGACGGACCCCAACGTGGGCAAGGTGCGCTCCTGCGAGGCGCCCGACTGCCGGATGCTCTTCCTGCCGGCCCACCCCCGCCGCCGCTGGTGCTCACCGACGCTCTGCGGCAACCGGATCCGCGTCGCCCGCTACTACCAGCGGCACAAGCCGGATCACTCCCAGATCTAGAGCGCGGGTGTTGTCGCCCGTGGTTGCTAGCCTGCCGGGCATGCTGGAGATCGGTGACGTCGTGGCCGTGCCCCTGCCCCTCGGCGGTTTCGGCGCCTGCCAGGTGACGGCCGCGGGCCGCGAGCTGACGGTGTGCGTGTTCGACTGGCACTCCGACGCGGTGCCCGCGCTCGACGACCTGCGCGGGGCCCGCCCGCTGATCATCGACCACCACAGCTGGGAGGGCGTGCCCCAGATCCTGTCCGTCGACGCCTCCGCCCCGCTGCCCGCCGGTTTCGTCCGGCTCGGGTCGCTGCCGGTGGGCGCCGGCATGCCGAGCTCGACCAGCGCGTACGGCGGGTGGCCCGCCCTCGGCGTGCAGGTCGTCCTGCAGCGGCACTGGGACCTGCGGGTGCCCGACGAGGTCAAGGCCGCCTACAAGAGCGCCGCCCCCGGGCAGATCGAGGCCGACTTCGGCGACCGGCGCATCCGCAGGCCCGCCATGGTGTCCGGGCTCGACCTGCGCGAGCTCCACGGCGAGGTCCGCTGGGCCGGGCTGGACGCGCTGCCCCGGGTGACCTCGCTGACCTGGGCCGGGCCCGACCGGGGCCTGGCCGCCGCCCTCTCGTCCCGGCCCATCATCACCAGCCTGCACTGGGCCGATCCGCCCGGCGAGGTCGATCTGGGTGGGACGCATCTCAACGATCTGACGTTCGCCGGGGCCTCGCCGCGCCGGCTCGCCCTGCCGCCCACCCTGACCCGCCTGCGCCTGGACGCGGCGCCGCCCGACCTCGTCACGGCGGCCGCCGATGGGCGGTGGATCCGCCTGACGACCCGCTCCGGCGTCCCCGCCGGGCTGAGCGGCGTGCGCGAGGTGGCGATGGAGGTGGCGGGCGACCTGCGGCTCGCGGCGCTGGACGGGCTGGGCGAGCTGGAGTCGCTGCGGATCCAGTGGCTGCGCTCGTACGGCGGGCTCGTCGGCGCGACCGCGTTCCCCAAGCTGCACACGCTGGAGCTGATCGACGCCTACGGGGTGGACGCGTCGATGCTGCCCCCGCCCGGCGGCGCCCTCCGGCACCTCAGCGTCGCCTCGCTCAGGAGCAGCCAGAGCGGGCCGATCAAGCAGCGCTACCGAGGCTCGCAGGTGCAGGTCCGGCTGCGCGGCGCCAAGTCGGACAAGTGGCTGGCCGCCAACATCGACAATCCGCTGCGCAACTGGGTCGACGACGACCGGCGGGCGGGAGCGGCGGCGTGCCGGGCCTACACGACGGCCTCCGAGGCCATCGGGCGGCTGAGCGCCGACGACCCGGGCGGGGTGGCCGACGCCAGGCAGACACTGCGGGAGTTCGTGACCAGGCTCAACGACCTCGACGGGCGGCACGGGATGATCGACACGTTGCGGCGGGAGGAGGCGGGCGACGCCTTCATGGCGCTGGCGGCGCGGGCGGGCGTGCCCACGGGCGAGGCCGTTTCATGGTTCGACGAGTGGCGCGACTTCTGAGGCCAGGGTCTGGCCGGCCTCGACCGCCTCGCGCAGGCTCCTGGCCAGCGTGTCCGCCCGCTCGGTGAGGTCGCGCAGACCCTCGGCGTCGCCCGTCCGAGCCAGCAGGTCCCGGTATCGGTCGTTGCTGCGCTGCAGCTCCTGGGCGCGCAGGGCCGAGTCGGCCGCCTTGACGTGGCCGGCGTACACCTCCAGCTCCCACACCCGCTCGGTGACCGCCGCCACGGAGCGCCGCAGGGCCTCCTGCTGGGGTTCGAGCACGGCGGCCAGCTCGGGCGTCATCAGCTCGGCCCGCGCCTCGGCCTGCTCGGCCCGCAGCTCCGTCTGCGTACGCAGGAGGCAGGCGATGTGCCACAGCCGCTCGGGGAGCACGACGTCGTTGGCGACGGTGTCGAGGAGCCCCAGGCGGTGCACCCGGGAGTCGGTCACCTCCAGGATCGCCTGCCTGGCCCGGGCCAGCAGGATGAGGGCCTGGGAGTCCAGCTCGGCGGGGTGGACGTGATGCTCGCCGCCCCTGCGCTCCGGCTCCGGCAGGGAGAGGCCGACGTAGAGCGTGGTGACGAGGAAGACCATCAGGCCCGCCATCCCCGCCGACTCGTGGTCGGTCCTGAGGGCCGCGGCGCCGAACAGCGCGCCGCTCAGCCCTGTGACCCCCGCGGCGACGGCGAGCAGGCGCCTCATCCACGGCGGCGGCGCGGGCTCCCGGCGGCCGAGCAACAGCGTCCGGACACCGCCGATCCGCCGCCGTTCCCGCCGGGAGGCGGCCGGGTCCACGATCGGTTCGTCCATGCGCGACGCCTCCCCCACTAGGCTGCTCCTCGAGCACACCGCGTGCCGCCCCGCCGGATCTACCAGCCCCGTGTGCGGATGTGGTGCAGATGTCGTGCAGCTACGCTTGGACGGCATGTTCGTGGGCCTCGAAGGGCTGCCGCACACGCATCACGCCGGGGAGGACGCGGCGGAGCTGGCGCGGATGTTCGAGGCGGTCATTCTCACGAGATCTTCAGAATCCGCACAGGAAGCTCTGAGGGATCCCGGAGAGCGTTGAGGGGACCGGAGATTCCCCCCTCATTCGGATCGGACGGTGGTCCCGCATGACCTCGACCTCGACCTCGGTGGAGCCCGCTGCCCGCGCCACGGGCCGCGCGGTGGTGCGGCTCGGCCTCCTGGGGCTGGTCGCGATCGGCATCCTGGGCGCCGCGCTCGAGCTCGCCTTCGAACGCCACTGGCAGAGCCCGGTGCAGCTGATCCCGTGGGTGGCCCTGGCGCTGCTGGCGTTCGCGCTCGTGCTGCTCGCCCTGCGCGACACTCCCCGGGCGGTCACCGTGGTACGGGTGGTCGCGCTGGTCGTGCTGCTCGCGTCCGCGTACGGCGTCTTCATTCACGTGTCCGTCAACCACGGCGCGGGCGCGGCCGATCCCACGTGGGACACCCTCTCCCCGCTCACCCAATGGTGGTACGCGCTCACCAAGTCGGTCGGCCAGGCGCCGCCGCTCGCGCCGGGCATGCTCGCCCAGAGCGCGCTGCTGCTCTCGCTGGCCACGCTGACATCCAAGACCGATCGCCCATGAACGGCGGCTGAACGGTCCCGGCCCGGAACCTTTCCCTCATCTTTCGCGTCACACCCACACGAAGCTCGTGGTGACTCGTAAGGCTGGTGAGGTTCGAGTGGCGTTAGGTCGTACATTCATAGCGACGGTGGCGATGGCGGCCACCGTGTTCAGCGCCGACGGGGCAGCGGCGATGGCCGAGCCGGCGCCCAAGGCGGAGCCCCGGCCGGCCGTTCCGGCGGTGGCCGTGTCCACGCCGGCCGCCGCGGTCGCGGCGGAGCCCGAGTGCGTCCGGATCAAGGGCGCGGAGGCCTGCGTGGGGCCGGACGGGAGCGACCGTCCGGGCATCACGATCGAGGACACGGCGAACGACGATCTCCACGCCACCGTGGAGTACTACCTCAACGGTTACCTGGGCACCAAGTACGCCATCCACAACCTGGGGCGTAAGGGCGAGGTCCGGGGCAACCGGGAGATCGGGAAGATCGTGACGTTCCGGGCGGCGGTTTACGAGGGCAACCACCGGGTGCGGTTCGGGCGATGGAAGACCGTCCAAAACATCACGAAATATCCGATAAAGCGGGATACGCGGGTCACGCCGGCCGCCGCGCGGTCGCGGTCCAAGACGTGCACCTCCACGAAGGGCGCTTCCACCCTGTGCTTCAACGAGCGGAACACCGTTGTCTTCGCCTGTGACACGAGCGCCGACCAGTACCAGGCCCGCGCCGAGTACTTCATCGCCGGGGACCCGACCGCGCGGTTCGAGATCCACCAGCTGGCCGGGGTGAACACCTGCGGCAAGGCCGAGCACGGGGACCTCGCCGTCAGCATGTACCGCGCCTCGCTCTTCGACCACAACCGGCGGGTCGCCACCAGGCTGTACAAGTACAACTAGGGCCCGATCACCAGGCCTACGGCATCGGCCAGGTGCGCCGCCCCCATGAAAGTTTCAGCGGTGTTTGACGGGCGGGGCGGCGCACCTCATGATCATGATGCCTCCTGGTCAGGAGGAGGCGTCGAGTGAATTCCGCTATCCATGGCGAGGTACGCCGATGCCCACACCGCTGTTACGAGCCGCGTCCGCTCTGCTGCTGACGCTGACCGCCCTCAACGCCCCCGCGGCGTACGCCGACGACGTCACCCCGGTAGCGGTGACCGTCAACGCGCGTGCCGCACTCGCCACCGTCCCCGGAACCGGCATCGGCTCCAACCATGCGATCTGGGACTCCAATCTCGGGACGGACGAGACCGCCGACCGGCTCAAGGACGCCGGCGTGAAGATGCTGCGCTATCCCGGCGGGTCGTACTCCGACATCTACCACTGGGCCACCCACACCGCCCCCGGCGGCTACGTGGCGCCCAACACCGACTTCGACACGTTCATGCGCGGCGTCCGCCGTACCGGGGCGCAGGCCATGGTGACCGCCAACTACGGCACCGGCACCGCCGAGGAGGCCGCGGCCTGGGTCCGCCAGGCCAACGTCACCAAGGGCTACGGCATCAAGTACTGGGAGATCGGCAACGAGAACTACGGCAACGGCCACTACGGCTCCGCCTGGGAGGCCGACGACCACGCCGACAAGAGCCCGGCCGAGTACGCCCGCAACGTCGTGGCCTACGCGGACGCGATGAAGGCGGTCGACCCGACCATCAAGATCGGTGCGGTGCTGACCACGCCCGCGAACTGGCCCGACGCCATCACCGCCGAAGGCGACAGCGGCAGCTGGAACAAGGTCGTCCTCTCGAACGCCGGATCGAAGATCGACTTCGTGATCCTGCACTGGTACCCCGGCGCCCTCGACAGGGCCGGCCACGTGACCGACATGATCCAGCTCACCCGCCAGCAGATCGCCAAGTACGTGGGGCCCGGCTCGGAGCGGATCGGCATCGCGATGACCGAGTTCAACACCGGGTCCAGCAGCAACGGCACCAACACCCAGCCCGGCGCGCTGGCCGCCGCCGACGCGTACGCGACGCTGCTGGCCAACGGGGTGTTCACGGTCGACTGGTGGAACGTCCACAACGGCATCGGCACCGTCACCCAGGTCGAGGGGCACACCGACTACGGCGACTTCGGCCTGCTGTCGAGCGGCACGTGCACCGCCGACAACAGCGTCTGCGAACCGGCGCTCAACACGCCCTTCGCCCCGTACTACGCGCTGCAGATGGTGAGCAAGTTCGCCCGGCCGGGTGACCAGTTCGTCCGCGCCGCGACCGACCAGGCCAAGGTCGTCGCGCACGCCGCCCGCCGGCCCAACGGGGACCTGGCGGTCATGCTGATCAACACCTCGAACGACACGTCGTACCCGGTCGCGATCGACTACTCCGGCTACACCCCGGCGGCCGGCGCGCCCACCGTACTGACCCACACCAACGGCGCCACCAGCATCACCACCTCGACCGGCGGGACCGCGACCGGCCAGACGCTGCCGCCGCTCTCCCTGACCACCCTCGTCCTGCACCCCGCGCGCCCGCAGACCGGCCTGCCCGGCGCGCCCGGCCAGCCGGCGGCCTCGCAGGTGACGGACACGACCGCGACGATCTCCTGGTCCGGCGCCACCCCCGGCTCGCGCCCCGTCGCCAAGTACGAGCTCTACCGCCAGCACGGAGCCGTCAGCGAGCAGCTCGGCGAGACGTCCGGCACCTCGTTCACCGTGAACAACCTCAAGCCGGGCACCCGCTACACGATCAACGTGATCGCCCGTGACAACGGCGGCGGCCTGTCGTGGGCCTCCCCGCCGCTGACGTTCACGACCGGCACGCCCGCTTCCAGCTCCTGCTCGGTACGGCTGACCGTCACGACCGACTGGGGCAGCGGCTACGTCGGCGCCATCGACGTCACCAACAACGGCGCACCCGTCAGCGGCTGGACCCTGAACTTCGGCTGGCCCAGGTCGTGGCAGAGCCTGGGCAGCGGCTGGGGCGGCGTCTGGACGCAGACCGGGTCGGACGTGAAGGTCGTCAACGAGGCGGGCAACGGCGCGCTCGCCACGGGGGCCACCGCCACGGTCGGCTTCGTCGGCAACTACTCCGGGCCGAACGTCCTGCCCGCCGTCTTCACCCTCAACGGATCCGTCTGCACGACACAGTGACCGCCTGTCCGGGGCCGTCTGTCGCCTGGCGGCCCCGGCGCCACGTGGAGAGGATGAGGACCACCAGAAGAGTGGTCATGAGGGCGTCGCCGACGTGCAGGACGTACAGCCCCACAGGGTACGACTCGTGCAGCACGGAACCGGCGATCATCATGGCCTGGAACCCCAGCCACACCAGGAGCCCGAACCCCGCGGCCTCGCGCCGCGTGCGGATCTGGAGCCGGCTCAGCAGCACGGCCATGACCAGCACCTCGACGAGGTTCCTCCCGAGCTGCCCGGCGAGCTCCCAGGGCTGCGGCGCGGCGGTGGGCACGCCCCGCAGCGACGCCCACACCCCGCCGAAGACCATGTAGTAGACGGAGCTCGCGACGAGCGTCACCACCGCCGCGGCTCCTACGGCCCAGTAGTTGATTCTGTTCATGCCGGTCATTGTGAGCAGCCGCGCAGGAGGCGGACAAAGGCTATCTCCGCATGCCAGCGATGAGTCCGGCTCATGGATGGGGTGAGCGGTCCGTCGTTGTTCCGGGGCGGTCATCGGCGAACGATGAACGGCATGAGGCTCTCAGATCCCCCTTGCCGCCCCGGCCGTCTCTGGCTGGCCAACGCCCGGCTGTTCGACGGGACCGGCGGCCCCGTCCGGCCGGGCGCCGGGATCCTCGTCGAGGACGGCGTGGTCAGGCTGGTCGGGCAGGCCGGCGACGGTGTGCCCGACGGGGCCGACGTCGTCGACGTGGCGGGCCGTACCGTCATGCCCGGCCTGATCGACGCCCACGCGCACGTGTTCGCGACGCCGCCCGAGCCCGCAGAGGGGGCCGAGCCGCTGTGGCCGGACGTGACCGCGCACTTCCTGGCCGCACGGTTGCGGGAGACGCTGCGGATGGGGTTCACGACGCTGCGCGACGTCGGCTCGTACGGGGACGCGGTGGTCACGGCGAGGCAGGCGACGCGGTACGGGGCCCTCCGCGGGCCGCGGCTGCTGACCTGCGGCCGGATCGTGTCGGCCACGGCGCCCGGCGGCCGGTTCTTCGACGGGATGTACCGGGAGGCGGACGGGCCGGACGAGGTGCGCAAGGCGGTGCGTGAGCAGGTGCGGCGGGGCGCCGACTTCATCAAGATCATGTCCACCGGGGCGCGGTCGGTCGAGCTGGAGGACCCCCGGCCCGCGCAGGTGACCGGAGCGGAAATGGCCGCGCTGGTGGAGGAGGCGCACCGGCTCGGGTACCGGGTGGCGGCGCACGCGGAGGGCCTGGCCGGCACGGAGCTGTCGATCAGGCACGGCGTGGACACCGTCGAGCACGGCATGTACCTTCACCGGCGTCCCGACCTTCTGGACATGATGGCCGCGGCCGGGCAGATCCTCGTGCCGACGCTGTCGTGCTACTACGGCGTCGCGGGGCTCTCCGAGGACGGCTCTCATGCGGGGTCTCCTGCCGGGTCTCCTGCCGGGTCTCCTGCCGGGCCTCCTGCCGGGTCTCCTGCGGGGTGGGCGCCGCCGCTGGTGGAGCTCGCCGAGCGCAACCTGGTCGAGGCCGGCCGTACGCTCGCGGCGGCCCGCGCGGCCGGCGTGCCGATCGCGCTCGGCCACGACTGGCAGCCGTTCTCCGACGCCGCCGTCGAGGTCGTGCGCATGGTCCGGCACGGCATGAGCCCCGCTGAGACGCTGCTCGCGGCGACCGCCACCGCGGCCCGCGCCCTCGGGCTGGACGACCGGCTGGGCACCGTCGAACCCGGCAAGCTCGCCGACCTGGTCGTGGTGGACGGGGATCCGCTGGCCGATCCGGCGGTGCTGCGGGACCGTACACGGATCTGGCTGGTGTTTCAGCTCGGCGAGCCCGTGGCCGGCCAGGCGCTGGAGTCCCCGCTGAGCCGCCCGTCCGTGGCCGGCCAGGCGTTGGAGACCCCGCTGAGCCGGCCGGCCACCTCGGCGAACGCGCGGACCGCCGCCGTCTCCCGCTCGGCCGCCCACACCAGCGCGCTCTCCAACGGCGGCAGCCCGCGCAGCGGGATCACCGTCACCCCGGGATGGGTGTAGTAGTCGGACAGCGAGGCCACCGTCGGATGGACGATCTCGCCGCGGGCCACCAGCGACAGCACCTCGATCATCCGGCCCTCCCGGTGGCGGCGGCCGATCGGGCGCCCCGCCGGGGTCAGCGGCGGGTAGAGCGCCTCCAACGTCTCGGCCGGGACCATTCCCTCGGCGTCGATCACATGGTGGTCGCCGAGGTCCTCGGCGGTGGCGTAGCCGCGCTCGGCCAGCGGATGCCCGGCCCGCACCACCAGCGCGCGGTCGTCGCGCATGAGGACGGGGCCGACGACCAGGTCCTGGCGGCGGATCGGCAGCCAGTGGGCGACGGCGTCCAGCTCGGCGCGGCGCAGCCGGCCCAGCGCCTCGCCGGGGAACGCCTCGTACACCACGACCTCGCAGCCCGGATGGGCCGTGGTGAACGCCCGTACGATCTCCGAGAACGCCGGGCCGCCCGCGGCGAAGTTGAGCAGGCTGACCCGCAGCACGCCGGTGATCCCCGAAGCGATCTCCCGGACCTCGGCCAGGGCCAGGTGGATCTGCTCGAACCCCGGCCGCAGCCGGTCGCGCAGCCGCTCGCCCAGCGGGGTCAGCCGCACGCGGCGGGAGGAGCGCTCGAACAGCCGCCCGCCCACGCGCGTCTCCATGGCGCGGATGGTCTGGCTCACGCGCGACTGGGACAGGTACATCCGCTCGGCGGCGCGGCCGAAGTGCAGCTCCTCGGCCAGCGTCAGAAAGATCTCGATCTCCCGGAGCTCCACCGGTTCCCTCCGTCCTCCCAGGGAGGACCAGACTAGGGGTGCCCGGCAGCCCCGCCTAGATGGGCCTTTTGGGAGAGCGCGTTCTCGCTAATTACAGCATTTATAAAGGGCTCCCCCTTGCCGGGAGGAGCCCTTTGCCGGTCTGTCTAGGCGCGGGTCCACTTCTGGTTGGCGCTGCCCGCGCAGTCCCAGATCTGCAGCCGGGTGCCGTTGGCCGAACTGGCGCCGGTCGCGTCGAGGCACCTGCCGGACTGCGGGTTGACGATCCGGCCGGTGCCGGAGTCGTAGGTCCATCGCTGGGCGCCGGTGCCGTTGCAGTCGTACAGCTGCACCTTCGCGCCGTTGGCCGTGGCGCCGTCGGTGACGTCCATGCACTTGCCGAGCGCGCGCACCGAGCCGTCGGAGTTCCACGTCCAGTTCTGGGCCGCGGTGTCGTTGCAGTCGTACAGCTGGACGGCGGTGCCGTTGGCGGTGGCGGCGCCGGCCACGTCGACGCACTTGCCGCCGATACCGGTGATCCGGCCGCCGGAGCCGCTGGTGGGCGGGGCATAGACGCGGACATAGTCGACGGACATCGTCTGCGGGAAGGTCGTGGTGCCGTCGGGGTAGCCGGGCCAGTTGCCGCCGACCGCCACGTTCATGATCATGAAGAACGGGTGGTCGAAGACCCAGCGGTTGCCGCCGAGGTCGGCGGGCGTGCGGCGCTGGTATTCGACGCCGTCGACGTACCAGATGATCAGGTTCGGGGACCAGTCGACGGCGAAGGTGTGGAACGCGTCGGCGAACGCGCCGCCGATCGAGTACGGGGCGCCGATGCCTCCGGAGCCGGAGTAGCCGGGGCCGTGAATGGTGCCGTGCACGGTGCTGGGCTCGCGGCCGATGTTCTCCATGATGTCGATCTCGCCGCTGTTCGGCCAGCCGACCTGCCCGAGGTTGTCGCCGAGCATCCAGAAGGCCGGCCAGATGCCCTGGCCGCGGGGCAGTTTCATGCGCGCCTCGAAACGCCCGTACGCGCGGGTGAAGGTGGCGGCGGTGAGCAGGCGGGCGGAGGTGTACTGGCAGGTGCCGTAGTGGCACTGGTAGTTGGCCGGGTTCTCGCGGCGGGCGGTGATCACGAGGTTGCCGGCTCCGTCCATGGCGGCGTTGCGGGTGCTGTCGGTGTAGTACTGCTGCTCGTTGTTGCCCCAGCCGCTGCCGCCGATGTCGAAGCGCCACTTCGACTGGTCGACGGCGCTGCCCGCGGCTCCGTTGAACTCGTCGGACCAGACCAGCGGCCCGGGGGCGGGGGCGGCGCCGGCGGTGCCCGCCAGGGGGGCGAGCAGCGCGACGAGAACGGCGCCGACGGTGAATAACACTCTGAAATGGGGGGTGCGGACCATCCTGATTACCTCATCCGATCCACGGCTGTCGCTTTACGGAAACAATCCGGCAACATCACACCCATTGTCAAGAGAGCGCTCTCTCCGTTGTCGGCAGGGCTTTCGGTCAGCCGTTCTCGAGGGTGAGCAGGCCGCGGCGGAAGGCGACCGCCACAGCGGCCGCGCGGTCGTTGACGCCGAGCTTCGTGTAGATGTGCAGCACGTGGCTCTTCACCGTGGCCTCGCTGATGAACAGGCGCGTGGCGACCTCGCGGTTGGTGGCGCCGTCGGCGATGAGCTGGAGGACCTCCAGCTCCCGGGCGCTCAGCGGGTCGGCGGGCGCGCGGACCTGGCCGAGGAGCCTGGTGGCGACCGACGGGGAGAGCACGGCCTCGCCCTGGGCCGCCGTACGGACCGCGCGGACGAGCTCGTCGCGGCCGGTGTCCTTGAGGAGGTAGCCGGTGGCTCCGGCCTCGATGGCGGGCAGGACGTCCCTGTCGGTGTCGTACGTGGTGAGCACGAGGACGCGGGCCGCGATGCCCAGCCTGGCGAGCTCCTTGATGGCCGCTACGCCGTCCATCCTGGGCATGCGGAGGTCCATGAGGATCACGTCGGGGGCCAGCGCCCGCGCGAGCTCGATGATCTGCGCGCCGTCCCCGGCCTCGCCGAGCACCTCGAAGTCGGGGTCGCCGGCGAACATGCCGCGAATGCCGTCACGGACGATGGGATGATCGTCAGCGATCAGCAACCGGATCGGGACCTCAGCCACGCGCCACCGCCGGGACGCTCGCGGAGATCGCGGTGCCGAGGCCGGGCTCGGACTCGATCTCCAGCGTGCCCGCCACCCGGCTCACCCGCTTCCGCATCGAGGTCAGGCCGAAGCCACCGCCGTCACCGACCCGCTCGGGGTCGAACCCGGCGCCGTTGTCGCGCACGTCCAGGGTGACCACATCCTCCATGTACGACAGAGTCAGCCCGACCCGCGAGGCGCCGGCGTGCTTGGCCGCGTTGGCCAGGGCTTCCTGCGCGGTGCGGAGCAGCGTCTCCTCGACCTCCGGATGCATGGGACGGACCGTACCAGTGATGGTGAGATCCGCCCGTACCCCATTGAGCTCGCCCCACCGGGCGACGACCTCCGCCAGCGCGTCGGGCAGCGGCGCCGCCTCCAGCTGCCCCGGCCCCACCGCGTGCACCGAGCGCCGCGCCTCGGCCAGGCTCTCCCGCGCCAGCCGGATCGCGTTGTCCACGTGCCGCCGCCACTCCTCGGTCCTGTGCGCCGCCTGGAGCTGGGTGATGATGCCGGTGAGACCCTGGGCGAGCGTGTCGTGGATCTCGGCCGCCATGCGCTGCCGTTCGTCGAGAACGCCCGCCTCGCGGGCCTGGACCAGCAGCTGGGCGTGCAGTCCGGCGTTCTCCTTCATGGCCGCTTCGAGCTGGGCCACCATCCGCTTGCGCTCGGCGCTCCGCTCGGCCGTGATCTCGCCGACGAAGCTGAACAGGCCGACCAGACCCACGATGGCGGCGGTGAAGAACAGGAAGGTGAGGATCCCGGTCGGGGTGGCGTCGGGCAGACCGCCGTTGTAGGTCACGACGCTGATCGCCGCCGTGGCGGCCACCCCGGCGAACCGCCACTTCCCCTTCAGGTACTGCCACGAGTGGAGGTATCCGGCGAACCCGAAGAAGCTCGCGAACCACAACCCCTGCGTACAGAGCGCTCCGATCAGCGCCACCAGCCCGGCCACGTAGACCACGCCCCGGGGCACCAGCCAGATCCAGACGGCCGCGAGCGCCACCAGGGCGAGCATGACCCACGACGTGCCGTCCACGAGCGTCGAGAGCACTGCGGAGGTCCCGAGCAGAACGTACGGAGAGGCCGCCAGCTGGCGCTCCAGCAGCCGCTCCCATCGGTCGAGCCGCCCGGTCATACCTCACTACTCCCAGCGGAAGAACTTGGCCGCAGCGATGCTGATGACCACAGCGTACGCGGCCATCACGGCGAGCAGCAGCGGGCTGGGAGCGCCGCCTTCCCAGACGTCCCGCAGGCTCTGCCGGAACGCGCCCAGAGGGGTGTACGCGCCGAGGGTCGCCACGAAGGCGGGCATCTGATCCGCGGGCTGGATGAGCCCGGCGAGGTAGGCCATCGGGAAGTACAGCAGGACCCCGATCCCGTTGGCGCTCCGGCCGTTCTTGGCCAGGGCCGCGATGAGCAGGCCGATGGCGAACATGGCCGCCGTACCGAGCAGGAAGACCAGCACGCCGGGCAGCACCTGGGCGGGCAGGTGGGCTTTCAGCACGGTGCCGGCGACCGTCACCAGCAGGGCGCAGGCGGTCAGGGCGAGGACGAGTTGGAGGATGAGCTGCACCACGAGCATGTTCACCGGGCGTACCGGGGTGATGGAGAGCCTGCGCAGGATGCCCCGTTCGCGGTAGGTGGCCATGGTGGTGGGCAGCATGTACAGGCCCACGAGCCCCACGGCGATCGCCAGCGCCATCGGCAGGAGCACGGTGTCGCCTGGCCCGATGGAGCTTCCGAAGACGACCATGATGAACAACGGGATGAGGAGCGAGAACATCGCTCCGGGTTCGCGGGTCAGGAGTTTCAGTTCGACTATGGCGAGCTTGGTCATGATCTTCCTCCGTCGGTGGATCGGACGTTCAGCAGCCCGGACATGCTTGGGCACCTGGTGGTGGACATCCGGGAGACGTACCTCAGGGGCCGTCGAACGAACGGCCGGTCAGCGCGACGAACGCATCGTCAAGGGTGCGCTTGTCGATACGCAGATCGCTGACCAGCACGTGGTGGCGGGCGAGCTGCGCGGTGACCGCCGTGGCGAAGTCACCCCTGCCCGTGACGACCACCCGGTCCCCCGTCCTGACCACCCCGGTCACCCCCGGCAGCCCGCCCAGCTCCACCATGTCCCCCGCCATCAGCGTGAACCGCATCTGGTGCTCGGCGTCGATCCCGTCGACCAGCCCCGCCGGCGTGTCGAGCGCGACCACCCGCCCCCGATCGAAGACGGCCACGCGATCGCAGAGCTCCTCCACCTCATCCATGAAGTGGCTGACCAGCACCACCGTCACGCCACTCGCCCGGACCCGCTTGATCAGCTCCCAGGTGGTACGGCGAGCCTGCGGGTCGAGTCCCGTGGTCAGCTCGTCGAGGAACGCCACCCGCGGATTGCCCACCAGCGCCAGCGCGATGAACAGCCGCTGCTTCTGCCCACCCGACAACTTCCCGAACCGGCCGTTGCGCTTGTCCGCCAGCCCCCACTCCTCCAGCAGCTCACGCCAGTCGCGCGGCTCGGCGTAGAAGGAGGCGTACAGGTCGAGCGCCTCCCACACCTTGATGTTCTCGGGGAGCTGCGTGTGCTGGAGCTGCACCCCGATCTGCTCGCGCACCCTGGGCCCGTCCTTGACCGGGTCGAACCCGAGCACCTTGATCGCCCCGCTGTCGGCCCGCCTCAGCCCCTCCACACACTCCACGGCGGTGGTCTTCCCGGCACCGTTCGGACCGAGGATGCCAAAAATCTCGCCCTCCTCCACGGAGAACGACGCCCCATCCAGAACCGTCAGGTCCGCGTACTTCTTGCGGAGGTCTGTGACTTCGATGACTGCCATGGCTCAAGCATCGTTTTCCCGCCCCTGCGCCGAATCGATCTGCCGGCCATGCTCACCGGTGAATGCTGCTGACCGGAAAATCCACCGAACGGTTGATGCGCCCGCCGCCGGAAATACTCTGCTCGGCCATTTGGGGACGCGATGGCCACAGCATGAGATGTGATCACTCTTTGCCGGCCGAGTCTATGATCTTCGCATGTCGCTCAGGCCCGCCGTTCCGCTCCTGCTGACCCTCGGTCTCGTCGCCGGCTGCGGGGCGGCCCAAGGCAGCGGCACGGACGACGTCGAGTCCTCGAAACCGAAGGCCGCAGCGCCGGAGAACATCCAGGGACGCTGGTGGACGTGGGCGGCCTCCGAAGAGGAGAGCACGAACCCTGTGGCGGACACGACCGGGGAATTCTGCGACCGAAACCAGCCCGACGACGTGTGGTTTCTCGCTGGGACCTTCGGCGGCGCCGTCAAGCGGACATGCAGAGTGCCCGCCGGACGGCCAGTGGTCTTCCCGCTGGTGAATCAGATTTCCACCGAGCAGGAATGCAAAGGGTTCATGGCCACGGCGACAGGCAAGGCAACCCTTGACCGCAAGGCTGTCACGCCAGAACGGATGGAGAACGACAACGTCACCGTGACACATGGAGCGGGCAATCCCGTGAGCGGCGAGGAGGGAACCACCACGTCCTACGCTTGTGGCCTCTGGGCGCGCCTTCCACCGCTGAAGCCCGGTCGGCACGATCTGATCATCCGCGGCTCCTCCGGCAGCTTCCGCACGGGCGTCGACTACACGCTCATCGTCCAGCCCGACCAGCAAGCATGAGACGAAACGGTCGGACACCACCGGCTGGCCCGGTCCAGAGCCTGAGCGACCGCCCGGCGGCCGGGATATGGCGCCATATTCGGGAAATAGCCGACATTTTTGCAGAGATGACCAGTGACTATCGAGTAGTACTAACAAAGGGACATGCAGAGGGAAAAAGGCATCGATCACCGTTTGCGGCTCTAGCGACCGGAAACCAACCCCCAGAAATAGTCCGGCGGGCACTCTCGCGCGAGACTCGCCCGATTCGGATTTCATGTCCAAATTTCGGGGCTTTGGTACATTCCCGGGGGAGAATATGCCTAAATTTCCTAATATGGCCTGGCTGCTTGCGGTCGGCGCCGCTCTGACTAGTGGGGCCATGCCTGCGGGCGCTCCCGCCATCGCCGCGTCCGCCATCACAACCCACGCCACTCAGAATCCGGACCCGCTGGCCACCGTACCGGCACCACGCGGCGATCGCACCGCCGCGGCGATGCGCGAGTACTTCCGGGACCTGGCCCAGCGGAAGCAGTTCAGCGGCTCGGTGCTGGTAGTACGGCGTGGTCAGGTGCTGCTGCGGACCGCTGCCGGCGAGGCCGACGAGGAAAGGCACATCCCCAACCGGCCGGACACGGTCTTCCGCCTCGCCTCGGTCACCAAGCAGTTCACCTCGATGCTCATGCTGAAGCTGCGCGACCGCGGGCTGCTCGGCCTGGACGACCCGATCTGCCGGCATCTCGTCCCGGCGTACATCGAGACCTGCCCGAAGGCGTGGCGACCCGTCACGATCCGCCAGATCCTCACGCACACGTCCGGCATCGTCAACATCCAGGATCTGCCGGACTTCTATGCCAAGCTCTCGCAACCGACCACGACCCGGGAGCTCATCCAGCGCTTCGTCCACAGGCCGCTGGACTTCAAGCCCGGGACCAACTGGAAGTACAGCAACGGCGGCTACGTCCTGGCCGGAGCGATCATCCAGGCGGTGACCCACAAGCCGTACGGCACCGTACTGCATGAAGAGATCACCGGCCCGCTGCACCTCCGGCACACCGGTTACAGCCGGGGCAATCCGCCCGACGGGTACGCGAAGGGCTACTTCACGGTCGGATCACCGGCCCCGCCCACCAACGGCTCCCAGGCGTTCTCCGCGACCGGCATCTACTCCACCGTGGACGACATCGCCCGCTGGGACCGGTCGTTCGGCGCCGATCTGGTCGCGCCGCCCGCCACCGTCAAGCAGGCGTTCACGCCACAGGCCCCGTGTCCCCCCAACGGCTGCCTCACCCTGCCGTCGACCTCGTACGCCTTCGGCTGGGCCGTCGACCGCCTCCACGGGCACCGGCTCCGGTACCACCACGGGCTCCTCCAGGGCTACGCGGCGATGAACATGTACCTGCCCGATGACGACATCGAGGTAGTCGTGCTCAGCAACGTGCAGGAAACCGACACCTACGGCATCGGCCGCGACCTCGCCACGATGGCCCTCGATTCCTCGGACGCGGAGCGGTCCTCGCGATGACGGGGCGCCTGTAACGGAGAAGCCCGGCGACGGCGTGGAGGTGCTGGCCGCACGCCGCGACGCCGTAGTCACCTGGTCGAGAGCGTTTGGAAACGAGCTGAGGCGCCACCCGCGGAGAGTGGCGCCTCAGTCGTTCGACCCTTGTCGGCCTGGGCTGGGAGGACGGCGCCCGCTCGTGCTTGTATCGTGCCGGACGTGACGCGTGCCGACTGGTCAGACGTACGAGAACGGCTTTCGCGGCTGGCCGCCGCACCCGGTTCCGACGCGGTCTTCGGTTCCAAGGGCCACGGCTGGAAGCTGGAGCCGCCGCTGGAAGCCGAAGAACTGGCCGAGGTAGAGGCCCAGCTCCGGATAGAGCTACCTGGCGAGTACCGGTCCTTCCTGCTCCAGGCGGGGCGCGGTGGGGCAGGTCCTGCCTATGGGCTCTTTCCCCTGCGTCGTACGGAGGGCCGGTGGCAGTGGGAGGGCGACGGCGCCGAGCTCACGGACCTGTACACACTGAACCAGCCGTTTCCTCATGTCGAGGCGTTCAACCCGGCCGACGGTCTTCCTGAACCGCCTGACGAAGCAGATTTCGATTCCACCGAGGAATTCGACGCGGCCGAGGATGCGTACTGGCAGCAGCACGACACGATCGTCCACGACGCCCGGCACTCGATCGGGCTGCTGTACCTGTGCCATCTCGGCTGCGCGTACCGGGAAGCCTTAGTGATCACCGGCCCGGCGCGGGGCCAGATGTGGGCTGACAACACCGCCGGCGATGCCGGATACGAACCGCTGTACGACGACGCCGGAAAGCCGCTCGGGTTCGCCCATTGGTATCGGCGTTGGCTGGACGTGGCAGAAGACCAAGCATCACACGGTAGCCATTAAGGCGCGGCCACATCCCGGGGTGGCTCGCCACCCTGCTGTGGCCTGGGCCTTGGCACAAATACGAAAACGCCCCGGAGCGTTTCTCGCTTCGGGGCATCTTGGCTGTTCAATGCTGGTGGTCAGGGGCAGGGTCGAACTGCCGACCTTCCGCTTTTCAGGCGGACGCTCGTACCAACTGAGCTACCTGACCCAGAGCGGTCCTGACGGGACTTGAACCCGCGACCTCCACCTTGACAGGGTGGCGAGCACTCCAAACTGCTCTACAGGACCTTGCGTTTCTTGCTGTTCTTGCCGTTTGCGCTCGTTTAGCTTACCAGGTCTTCGGTGGTCTTCGACCAGCCGTTTTCCGGTGCGCTAACCGCTCGCAGTGCCCCCAACGGGATTCGAACCCGTGCCGCCGCCTTGAAAGGGCGGTGTCCTAGGCCGCTAGACGATGGGGGCTCAGGATTCCCTGTCGCCTTCCGTCGGAGACCTCTGAAGCATAGGGGACGATTGCCCTTGATGCCAAAGTGGCTTACCGGCGGACGGCGACTGCGTGCCAGAGATCGGTCCCGTTGGCGACGGGGCGTTCGTTGGCTCCGGGGAAATCATACGTTGTGGGTCGGGCTCCACGTGACGCTGGATGTACACCGACTGCTCCCCCAGGCCGCCCAGCGTGATGTCGTCCCATGCCTGCATGCGCTTGGTCTCCCTGTCGAAGTACAGGACCGAGGCCTGGACCGGCGTGGGCTGGGCGTGTTCGAGGGCGCGCAGGCCGGCGCCGCCGGTCGAGCCCTGGACGAGGAGACGGGTGCCCGAGGGGAGCATGGACGTCTTTCGGGCGTGGGTGTGGCCGGCGAGGATCATGGGGGCCGCGCCGGAGAAGCCCTTGCCGACGTCCGGGTCGTGTACGGCGATCACGTCCGGCTTGTTCACCTTGGCGAGGTGGGAGCGGGCGTACTGGCCGAGCACGGCCGGGTCCGAGTCGGCGGCCACGGACTTGTCGGGGGTGAAGCGGGGGTCGCCCAGGCCGTAGATCTTCAGGCCTGCCACGGTCTCGGTGGTGTCGTCCAGAACCACGGAGTTCTTCTGCTTCTCGACCGCTTTCTGGGTGGTCATCGAGTCGTGGTTGCCGCGTACGTACACGTACGGGACCCCGAGGCGGCCGATCTCGTCCACGAACTTGTTCTCGGCCTTGGTGCCATGGTCGGAAATGTCGCCCGTGTCGATGACCATGTCCACGCTGAACTGGTCCTTGAGGGAGCGGATGACGTTCCAGGCGATGGGGTTGATGTGGATGTCGGAGACGTGCAGGACCCGGATGGTCTTGGGGTTGGCGTCGTACAGCGGCAGGGTGGAGACCGTGTCGTACAGCTTGGAGACGTTCGTGACGAGTTTGGTGAGTTGCGACCGGTACGACTCGAAGCGGGTGACGATCGACTCGGCGCTGCCCACGAGCGACGGCGCGGCGGCGACGAGGCCCGAGTAGCGGGGCTCGACGAGAGAGCTGGGACGGAACGTCAGGGCCGCGAGGGCCCCGGTGCCCGCCAGCGCCACGGAGGCGGCCAGAAGGCCCATCAGGGCCACTCTGGGGCGCCTGAAGACCATCAGGACCGCGATGAGCGCCCCGGCCCCCGCGCAGAGCAGCGAGCGGATCACCAGCGCGCGTACGCCGTCGAGAAGGTCGTCCTCGACGAGCCCCGGCAGGCGGTCGGCCAGCCGCGGGTCCTCGATGAGGGATTTGGCGCGCTCCTGGTCGATGTTCTCGAGCGTGATGCGCAGCCGCAGCGGCGCGTCATGCGTGCGGAACGTGAGCGTCCCGAGCGGGCTGGCGTCGACGACCGTCTCGCCGTTCCAGGCCGGCCGGAGCGACATGCCGGTCTCCACAGGCCCGATCTGGGCTCGTACGGTGCCGCTGAGGAAGATGCCCAGCCAAGCACCCACCGCGGCCACGAGGAGCACCGCCGCACCCCTCGCCACCCTGGACCTAATGACTGCCTTTGACCTGTGAACGAACTTCATACGCTTTCTTGCCTACCCGAGGGACGGGGCAGAATGGCAAGTGTGATCGAGGTTTCGCGGGAGAAGTTCGAGGAACTCGTGGCCGAGGCATTGGACACGATCCCTCCCGACCTCACGCGCGCCATGAGCAATGTCGTCGTCACTGTCGTCGATGACCCGCCGGAGCCCCACCTGCTCGGCCTGTACACCGGTGTCCCCCTTACGGAACGCGGCGACTGGTACTCAGGGGTCCTGCCCGACCGCATCGAGATCTACCGCAATCCGATATGCCAGATTTGCGATACGGAGGACGACGTCATCGACGAGGTGCGCATCACGGTCGTCCATGAGGTCGGCCATCACTTCGGCATCGACGACGCTAGACTTCACGAGCTGGGCTGGTAACCCTTTGCTTTTGGTTGGCTTCTTTGGGTTGCGGCTTGCCATAATGATCGGGCACCTTAGGTGACGTAGCGAACACTGTAAGTCAGGCACAGCGGAGTCCAATGGGGGCCATGCGGGCAGGTCGTCCGCCGGGACGGCATCGCCGTGCTGAAGGGCACGCCACATATCGGGAAGTCATCGCACTCAGGGAGTTCAGAGCACTCTGGTACGGCCAGGGCCTTTCCCTCCTTGGCGACCAGCTCGCCCAGGTGGCACTCGCCGTACTCGTCTATGACCGCACGCAGTCACCGCTGGCCACGGCGGCCGTCTACGCGCTGACGTACCTTCCGTCCATCGTGGGCGGGCCGCTGCTGGCCGGGCTGGCGGACCGGTTCGCGCGCAGAGCGGTGATGCTGATCTGCGACCTGGTCCGGGCGGCGCTGGTGGCCGCGATGGCGGTGCCGGGCATGCCGTTCTGGGCGCTGTGCGTGCTGGTGTTCCTGGTGGTGCTGCTCAGCGCGCCGTTCTCGGCCGCGCGGGCGGCGCTGCTGCCCGAGGTGCTCGAAGGCGACCGGTACGTCATCGGCTCGGCGATCCAGAACATGACGAACCAGGCCGTACAGATGCTCGGTTTCGCGGCGGGCGGAGCGGTGATCGCGACCATGGGCCCCTACCGGGCGCTCGCGCTGGACGCCGCGACGTTCCTGGGCTCCGCGCTGATCCTCGTGTCAGGGGTACGGCGCCGGCCCTCCGCGAGCCACGACGGCTCGAAACCGTCCATGTGGACGATGACCAGGGCGGGAGCCCGGCTCGTGTTCGGGTCGCGGAAGCTGCGGACGCTCGTCCTGTTCGCGTGGTTGTGCGGCTTCTACATCCTGCCTGAGGGCATCGCCGTGCCGTACGCGGCCAAGCTCTCCACGGGCACGCTGTTCGCCACGTGGACGCTGCCGGTGCCGGTGATCACCGGGCTGCTGATGGCGGCGATGCCGACGGGGACGGTGCTGGGGGCGTTCCTTTTCAGCAGGTTCGTGCCACCGCCGCGGCGGCTGCGGCTCATGGGGTGGCTGGCCATGCTGAGCTGCGCGCCCCTGATCGTGACAGCGCTGTATCCGCCGCTGGAGGTGGTGCTCGCCGCGTGGGTTCTGTCGGGGGTCGGCGGGGCGTACCAGCTCGCGGCCAATGCCGCCTTCGTTCAGCGCGTGCCGGCCGAACGTCGCGCCCAGGCGTTCGGCCTCGTGCAGTCGGGGCTGATGGCCGTACAGGGGATCGGGATCTTGGTGGGCGGGTTCGCGGCGGAGAGACTCGGTCCTGAGCCGGTGGTCGCGCTGGCCGGATTCACCGGGCTGATCTGCGCGGCCGTGCTGGCCCTGTTCTGGACCGAGCCTCGCGAACGCGTGCCCGCCGCAGCCTGATCACGACTGCGGCTTCTGCTCGCCGCTCCAGTCCGTCCTGCTGCGGTCCTGCTGCTTGTTGATGAGATCCTGGACGATGGAGGTGTCGGTGTCCTCTTCGGGCATGAGGAGCCAGCCGATCGCGTACACGCCGACGCCCAGCCCGCCGAACAGGGTCGCGATCGCCAGCGCGATGCGCACCAGGTTGGCGTCGATCCCGACGAACTCGCCGATGCCGGAGCAGACGCCCGCGACGATCCTGCCCTTGTGGGTCCGACGCAGCTTCTTGACGTTGTATTCGCTCATGTCTCAAGACTGCCCGTGGGCCCGGTGTTAGCACATCAGGATTCCCCCTGGTACAACCCTGGTAGCCCCCTATGTGAGGAAGGGACCCGCGATGGACGACCTGCTGCGCCTGGACGACCGGCTCGACGCCGACCAGCGGCTGATCCGCGACACGGTCAAGTCGTTCGTCTCCGACCGCGTCCTGCCGCACGTCGGCGACTGGTTCGAGGAGGCGGCCTTCCCGGCGCGCGAGCTCGCGCCCGAGCTCGGCGCCCTCGGGCTGCTGGGGATGCACCTGCAGGGGTACGGCTGCGCCGGGACGGACGCGGTGTCGTACGGGGTGGCGTGCCGCGAGCTCGAGGCCGGGGACTCGGGGCTGCGGTCGTTCGTGTCGGTGCAGGGTTCGCTGGCCATGTTCCCCATCTGGCGGTACGGCTCCGACGAGCAGAAAGAGGAGTGGCTGCCGCGGATGGCGGCCGGTTCGGCCATCGGCTGCTTCGGCCTGACGGAGCCGGACCACGGCTCCGACCCCGCCAATATGCGGACTTATGCCAAGAAAGACGGATCCGACTGGATCCTCAACGGCTCCAAGATGTGGATCACCAACGGCTCCATCGCCGACGTCGCCGTGGTCTGGGCGCAGACCGACGAAGGCATCCGCGGCTTCGTCGTACCGACCTCCACCCCCGGCTTCTCCGCCCCTGAGATCCACAAGAAACTGTCCCTGAGGGCCTCGGTCACCTCGTCCCTCTATTTCGACGACGTACGCCTGCCCGCCTCCGCCGCCCTCCCGGGCGTCATCGGCCTCCGCGGCCCCCTCTCCTGCCTCTCAGAAGCCCGCTTCGGCATCGTCTGGGGCGTCGTGGGCGCCGCCCGCGCCTGCCTGGAGGCCGCGGTGGACTACGCGAAGACCAGGGTCCAGTTCGACAAGCCGATCGGGTCGTTCCAGCTGACGCAGGAGAAACTCGCCTGGATGTACGTCGGCACCGCCCAGGCCCAGCTCACCGCCCTCCATCTGGGCACCCTGAAGGACGCCGGCCAACTGGAGCCCCGGCAGATCAGCTTCGGCAAGCTGGCCAACGTACGCGCCGCCCTGGACATCGCCCGCCAGGCCCGCTCCATCCTGGGCGGGAACGGAATCACCCTGGAGTACCCTGTGATCAGGCACATGAACAACCTGGAGTCTGTGCTGACGTACGAGGGCACCCAGGAGATCCACACGCTGGTGCTGGGGGAGGCGCTGACGGGTCTGGCCGCTTACCGGTGATGTAGGCGTCGCGGGCAGGGCGGTAATCTCTGTACCCTTGCTGTTGCGAGGGGCGTTAGCTCAATTGGCAGAGCTGCGGACTTTTAATCCGTAGGTTCCGGGTTCGAGCCCCGGGCGCCCTACCACCCTTCACTCTTCTGACCAGGGGCTTTGCCTCTCCCCCGGAATCCGCAGGGCCACTGATCCCCCCTTGGGAGACCGAGGGGAGACCGCCAGTTTGGGAGACCGCCCGCGGGACGATCGCGGCGCTCGCCTCGGCCGCCTCGTGCGCCAGCTCCGGAAGCACTGTCGTGTACGTGTTCTCGGTCAGATTCGTCGAGCTGTGGCGCAGCATCGTGGACACCATCTTCGTGTCGGCGCCGGCCGCGTAAGCGAGCGTCGCCGCGCAGTGCCGTAGATCGTGCAAACGGATCGGCGGCAGGCCCGCTTGGTAAGCGAGTTGCGAGAAGAGCTCGCTGACCCACGCCGGGTGCAGCTCAGTACCGTCCTCATGCGTGAAGATGCGGCCGGTGGTTGTCCACGCCTCGCCCCACTCCAGGCGTTCCTCGTTCTGCCGAGCGCGGTGCTCCTTCAGCACGGAGACCGTACCGGTGTCGAGGGCGATCACTCCGTCGCTCGCCTCCGTCTTGGGCTCGCCCTCCTCGAACTCCCATCCGACTTGAACGAGTTGCTTCGCCACAGCCAGCGTGCGCTCGTCCATGTCGAGGTCCTCCCACCGAACGCCGCACCCCTCGCCGCGGCGCAGGCCACGGAAAGCGATGAGGTGGAACAGGGCGTACAGCCGATGCTGGGCCGCGACGTCGAGGAATGCGCCGAGCTGGACCGGAGTCCAGACCATCACGGGGGACGGTCGCAGTTCGAGGGACTCCCAGACCCGTACGGCACTGATCTTCTTGCCGCCCTTCTCCGCCTTCACGGCCGCCAGGCGCTCGGCGAACTTGGCGTCGAACGTCTCCACCTGTTGCTTGGTCCACACCAGAGCCTTGGGCCGCTTGGCCTTGTCCAGCTTGATGGCCTTCTACCGCCAGAATCTCACCTTTGACCGAACTTACACGCTGACGTTCTTGGTGAACTGGCTGCCCGGCGCCGCTGACCTGGCAGGTGTCCCTGCCCGACCGGGTGCCGGGCAGGGATCCTGGCCTCAGCCCACCGCGTACGCGCGCGTCACGGTCTGTGTCACACGGCCGCCTCGGGTGTCGGCGACAGTGGCGCGCAGCGATACGTACCCGCTGGTAGCGGGGTTGGCCAGCAGCGCGGCCCAGCCGGAGCCGGACGGGACCACCGGCACCGGACGCCAGCTTCCGCCGTCGTCGAACGACGCCTCCAGCTTGATCGTCCTGACCCGCGCCTCTTCCGCGCCGGGGTTGCGCTCGACACGGATGGGAATTCGGGTCAGCGACCGGGGCTTGGCGCGATTGTGGTCGTCCAGCCCGGCGGGGACGTAGCGGACCGCCATCAAGGGCAGCGCTCGCGCCTCGGCGGTCCGCTCCGAGCGGAACGTCCACACCGACTCGATGCCCGTGGACAGCGTGCCCAGCCGCTGGGCGGACGCGGTCAGCGTGTAGTCAGCCGCCTCGGCTGGGAGCTGACGGGCCTCCAGCAGGCATCGGGCGGGCTGGAGGTAGGCGCACCCGGCCAGGTCCGCCCTGGCGAGCACCGCACCGCCGCGGGCCAGGGTGAGCGTGCCGGTGGTGGCGCTGTCGGCGCCGGTGAGGGAGGCTGCGTCGGTGAAGAGCCGGTCGGCGCTGAAACGCAGCCGGTCACCGTCGCGATCGCCGGCCGGTGTGCCGAACGCGGGACCGGTCACGGCGGCGTTCCAGGTCTCCTTGACGGTGCCGCGCTTGAGGACCTCGGTCGTGCCGGCCACGACGTGCGTGCCCGTCCACACCTCCGTCGTCCAGGCGAACCCGGGCGTGCGGTAGTGCGTCATCGTCCCGGGCAGGTCCATGGCGGGGCTGGCGTAGGGGAAGACGAGGTTCCAGGGGTATCCCGGAAGCCGGACGCCCACGTATGCCCGGGCCTGGGCGGCCGTGCCGGGAGCCCGGTAGCTCGCCTCCACCTTCACCAGCTCGTTCGTCCGCGCCGTGTAGGTGGGATCGTCCGGGATGCCATTCTCGTGGTAATGGACCAGGTCGTAGCGGTACGGGCTCGGCCGGGTGCCTTTCTTGTGCCAGACGGTCCTGGCCAGGTACGTCAGACCCGGCGTTCTGACAGGGAGCGCGTAGTAGGTCATCCCGCCGCCGCCGGCCATGAACCCGAACATCCAGGACCCGTTGATCAGGTTCATCTCCAGCAGATCGGCCTGCTGAGCGGTCGGCTCATCCACCGCGAACCTCACCTGCTTGCCCTCCCGCACGTCGAGCGTCACCTCGCGGTCGGCGTCGGTCAATGGCACGGCCTGGTGCGCGGTCATGGTCACCTCGTCGTCGCCCACGTCGGCGTAGAGGTTCCAGTCGCCCTTCGGCAGGCGGACCTTCGCCACGCCACGCTTGAAGAACAGCGCCTCCCGGCGTCCGGTCTTGAGGTCGTAGACCTCGCCGGAGCTCGCGAAGAGCGGCTGGCCCTCCTTGCCGACGGCCTTGACGGTCAGGTTGTACGACTCGGGCTCCACGTACGCGCCCGCGAGGGTGCGCACCACGATGTCGCCGGACCTGGCGGTGACGGTGCCCGGGTAGTCGCCGGGGGCCTTGCCCTCGGCGTGGATCGTCAGCTTGACCGAGGCCTCCCCCTTGGCGGGCACCTCGAGCCGCTGCTGTTCCAGGCGCAGCACGTCGTTGGAGGTGGTGAGGTCCAGGGTGACCGGGGTGTCGCTGGAGTTGGTGTAGGTGAGGGTCTTGGTGGCCGCTCGTTCCCCCGTGCCGTTCCAGGGGAACGCCGCCCACACGTTGCCGGTCGTCTCCACCACGGGCTGGGCCAGGGCGCGGACCAGGTCCACCCTGCCCGCCCCCTCCTGGTACGGCGTGGCGCTCCCGTTCGGGGCGGCGCTGCCGATGAGCGCCGCCTTCAGCCGCGCCCCGTTCCAGTCGGGGTGCCGCTGCGCCAGGATCGCCGCCGCGCCCGCCACGTGCGGCGCCGCCATCGACGTGCCACTGTGCGCCACGTACGGCCCGTCCGCGGTGCCCGCCGCGGCGGCGGCCGTGATCTCCACACCCGGCGCGGTCACGTCCGGCTTGATCGCGTGATCGCCCTTGCGGGGCCCGGCACTGGAGAAGGACGCCTTCATGTCGTCCCGATCCACCGCGCCCACGGTCAGAGCGGCGTCGGCGCTGCCGGGACTACCCACCGTCCCGGCGAGCCCGTCGTTCCCTGCGGAGATCACGAACAGCGCGCCGGTCCGCTCCGACAGCGTGTCGACCGCCTGCTCCAGCGGGTCCGCGTCGGGCGTGTCCGGGCCGCCGAGGCTCATGTTGACGACCTTGGCCTTGACCTCTACGGCGGCCCACTCCATGCCGGCCAGGATGTGGGACTCGAACATCACCTGATCCCCCACCTTGCCGAGGGCGATCTTCGCGTCCGGGGCCACGCCGCGGTACTTGCCGCCGGACGCGGCGCCCGCGCCGGCCAGAATCGACGCCACATGCGTGCCGTGGCCCACGTTGTCGCGCGCGTCGGTGCCGCCGGTGAAGTCCCGCGCCTGCGTGACCACACCCTTCAGATCGGGGTGGTCGGGGTCGTAGCCGGAGTCCAGCACGGCCACCGTGACGCCCTTGCCCGTCAGGCCCTGCTGCCACGCCTGCGGAGCGCCGATCTGCTTGACGCTCCGGTCCAGGCTGAACGAGCGCTTGCCGTCCAGCCACAGCTTCGTCTTCCCGCCGCTCAACGTCCGGGCGCCGCCGACCAGGCCCTTCCACGCCTCGGCCGCGCTCTCCTTCGGCACCTGCATGGCCGACATGCCCAACTGGGACAGGTGCCCGGCCAGCCTCGCGCTCCGCGGGGCGGGCACGTCCCCCTGCGCGATCAACGGGATGTCGCCCCGCCGCTCGTCGCCGTACCCCCACTCCAGCAGTTGCGTCACGTCGAACAGCCGCTCGTCCAGCACCCCCTGCGCCACCAGCGCGAACGCGTCGGACGGATAGACGTGCAGGTGCCCGTCACGGTACCGGGTGGAGTAGCGGACCTGCCTGCCCGGCCCCGGCTCCACCCGGTGACCGGCGGGGGTGACGACAACCCGGTCGCCGGTGAGCAGGGTCACCGTGCCCGACCGGCCGCTCCCCTGCTGCGCGACCGCCTGCCCAGAGTCCTGCCCGCCGGGATCGGCGGGCGCCTGCACAGTCGCGAATCCCACTGACCCGGCCAGGACGGCGGCGACCAAGCCACTGCCTAAGCTCATGCGCACCTCTCCGAGGATTGAAGATCGACACAAGCTATTACCGCCAGGCGGCTATAGAGTTCATGACGTTTCTCCGGGCATCTCCTGAAATGCGCCCGCTGAGTCGGGCATCTGCTGAGATGCGACCAAGCAACCGAGAGAGGGCGACATCGGGTTACCGCCGCCGGAGCAGCGCTTCGAGGCGCTCTACCTGGCGCGCTATCCCACCGTCGCCGCCTACGTCACGTGGCGTGCCGACTCTCCGCGCCCAGGAGCGGCGGTCGGCGCTGGCCGTACGGCTGCGCGAGGAACTCGCCGCCTGGACGCGCCCGGTATCCGGTGGGGACGGCGGCGCGGCGAGCCGGGCGTTCCGGCGGCTGTCTCCCGGTGATAGGGAACTGCTGGCGTTGGTCGGCTGGGAAGGGCTCGACCACGCTCAGATCGCCAAGGTTGCTCGGCTGCTCGCGCGGCGCCGTACGGCTGCGCCTGCACCGCGCCCGCAAGCGGCTGGCCAGGGAGCTGGCCGCCGCCGACCTGGATGTGGCCTCGTACGGCATACGCGCCGTCTCCCTCGTGGGAAGAAGGTCATGAACACCGATGTGGACCGCGTCGTCGCCCGTCTCGCCCGGCCCGGGGCCCGGCCTGGGCGAGGGGGCGCGACCTGATGCACCAGATCATGACCACCGAGCCCGCTCCCGCCCCGGCGGATGTCCCTGCGGATCACGCTGCCCGGGTGGCGCTGGTGACGGCGGTGGTGTTGGTGCTCACCTGGCTGGCGCTGGCGCGGTCCGGCTTCGCCCCTCGCCCGGACGCCGCTGCGTTGTACCTGTCTGACCCGGCCCGGGCGCTGGCTTCAGTGGCTCAGGACTTGGGCATCAGCCGGGAAACCTTGCGCAACTGGGTGCGTCAGGCCCAGACAGACGGGACCGCCGGGGCCAAGCAGACAGGCCCGGCGAAGAAGCCGGCGAGCGGTGTTCGGCGTGCAGAAGTCGCCGTGGTTCAGTGCCTTGGGCGCGTCGGGCGGCATGGCCAAGAAGCGGTCGAGCGCCCGACCGAGTCCCTTGGCCTGGGAGCCGGACAGCCCTCCGGACGAGACCAGCCGATCGAGGGCAGCTGTTTGCCTCCCCGGGCTCTGAGGGAAGAACGGCGATCGAGGTCGGGCGTGCTCGACGGCGCGGGACCGGGCTGTGTCATCAAGTGACAGCCAGACCTCTTTCAAGTTCTCCCCGGCCACCCGGCGGGACAGCACCCACTTCGCCAGGCCATGCCTTCGCGGGTTCGCAGGTGCCCGAGGTTGGCCCCGAACTCGGCGACCATGGTCAGGGTCTGCAGGAACCGCCGCCCGAACGGGTTGCTCCAGCAGACGGACGCGTCAGTGACGGCCACATCCGAGCGTCCCGCCCGCCATCGCACGACCTCCGCCCGGTCCGCTCCAGCGGGATCGCCGCTTCCGCGGGCGCGGCGACGTGAAAGGGGCCGCCGACTGTGCCGGCGGTGCGGGAGGAGGCGGCCCACGTTCGGGTGCCGGCTCCGATGAAGGGGACCGTTCGCCGAGCTGTGAACGGCCCCCTCCATCACCTCGAACATCGCTCGCTTGCCCCGAGCGACCAGGCCCCCGCGCCCGCCCCGGTCAGAGCGCGAAGTCCACGGCGAACCTCTGGTACACCTGCTCCCTGGCCGCCTTCGCCCTGGGCGAGTAGGCGGCGTAGAAGGACTTGCCGCATTCCAGGTCCTTCAGCGCCGCCTTGATCTCCTTTTCCAGGTACGGCTTGGCCTGCTCCGGCTTCAGCGGCGGCATCAGGGCCAGGGGGCGGCCCTCGGGCACCTTCGGCAGTGGGCTCTTGCGCAGTTTCTTGGCGACCTGCGTGGCCTGCTTCGTGAACGCCGACCGACCGCGTTCGGCCAGGGCCGAAGGCCTGGTGTCGCTGATGCCCAGGCACGCGCCGAACCGCTTGCCGAGCTGCGCGAGCCGCTCGTCCTTGTCTAGAGCGGCCACGGACTTGTCCAGTGCCGCGTTGAGCTGGGTGAGGTAGTCGCCCCGCTGCGAGGTGACGGTGAGGCCCAGGTGCTTCTCGGCCGCCTCGGCAAAGCAGGCGTCGTCGGCCGCGCGCCATTTCTTGAGCTCGTCCGCCTGCATCGCCATCAGGTTCTTGTTGTTCACGCTTTCCCCGGACACCGGGTTGACCGCCGGGTCACCCGGATAGACCAGCTTGGACCAGACGCCGAACCCGTACTTGGCCCGGTACGCGCGCAGCGCCTCATGGTCGCCGGCCAGCCGCTCGAGCTCTCCCGGCTGCCACTTGCGCTTGACGATCGGCTCGGCCAGGTAGGTGAGCCCCTTCTCCTGCATGCAGGCCACCCTGGTCTCCTCCATGGCGGCCTTCTTCTCGTAGGCGGCCTGCGTCTCCGGCGAGGGGAGAGCGCTGAACGTACCGATGAGCAGGGTGGCTGCGACGGCCTTCGCTGCGATCAACATGGTTTGCTCCTTCACTTGGGCATGCGAAACCACGCATGCGAAACGGGCGCATGCGTATCAGCGGCATGCGAAACAGAACTTCCGGCCGAAAGGCCGGATCGGGGGAAGTCTCAGCAGGGGATCTGCATGCGGGACGCGTTCGGCGACACCTCGGGCAGACTGGGGACGACATCGACGGCGAGCACCGCGGTGCCGTTCGCCGTGCCCTTCCTCTTGATGACCTCGCCGAAGGGCATTTTCGCCTTCCTGTCCGTGGTGTTCACTGTGCGCTCACCCAGGTAGTGATAGGTGCGCTTGTCGAAGATCAGATCCGAGCGAGTGCCATCGCCCTGGTCCATCCCGACGGCCAGGCCGGGCCGGCCGGCGACGTCCACGGTGTCGGGGATGAGCACGATGCCGTCCAGCCCCGCGGCCACCTGGTAGAGCGCGGCGCTCAGGCTGGGGCGAACCACCGACTCGGCGACCAGGCCCTGGAGGGAGGACCACATGCGCAGCGGATCCGGGCCCGTGTCGGCCACGATCTTCGCCCGCACCTGCGCGGGGTCCGTGGGCCAGCTGCGCAGCCGGGCGTAGGCCGGTTCGCCGGGACAGGCCGCGGGCTCGTACACGGTGTCCTCGACGCCGTGGTCCCAGCGGTTGCGGGGCGCCGGTCCCGTGGCCGACACGGCCTGCTCGCGGCTCAGCCACGGCTTGCCGACGTCGGCGGCCTCCCAGCGTTCCTCGTTGACCAGCACCTTGGTGTACTGCGGCGGGCCGGCCTCGTCTGTCGTGAACAGGCTGCGCTGGACCAGCATTCTGGTGTGCGCGTACTGGCCGCGGGCCGGCACCCTGTCCGGCTGCTCGGCGGCGGCCCGCGCGGCCAGCTTGAGCAGCGTCTGAGCGTCGGCGGGAGGCGCGGCGAGCGGATTGTCCGGATCGGAGCCGCCCAGGCCCACCTGGGCGGCGAGGATGCCGACGGTGAGCGCCGCCGCCATGGCGCCGGTCAGGGCGACTCGCCTGGTACGCAGGAAGGCGCCGGGACGGGCGAGCACCCCACGGCCACGCTGACGAGCGAGCACTCCCCGTCCGCCGGGACGGGCGATCGTGGACATCAGGGCGGCCCGGGAGGCCGCCAGGTCGGTCGCGCTCGGCTCGGGCGTGTCGGCCCACAGGTGGCCGAGCTCCTCCATCTCATTCATGGGCTGTTCCTTCCAGAGCCTGCCGGATCTTCTTGCGCGCCCGGTTGAGCCGGGAGCGGACAGTCCCGACCGGGACGTCCAGCGCCTCGGCCACCGCCTCGTACGTGAGCCCCGCCCACGCCACCAGCAGCAGCGTGTCCCGGTCGCCGGCACCTAACCCGGCCAGGGCCGCCACCAGCGGCTTGTTCACCGCGAGCGTATTCACGCCGTCCTCCACCAGCCCGCCGTCGATCTCCGCCGGGTGTACGCCACCACGCACGTACGCCCGGTAACGGGCCACCTCGTGCCTGCGCCTCTTGCCGATCACGTTCGAGGCGATGCCATACAACCAGGGCCGGGCGTCGGCCTGGCAGGACCGGTAGCGGTGCCGGTGTTCGAACGCCGCCAGGAACGTCTCGGACACCACGTCCTCGGCCGCTTCCGGACCGAGCCTGCGCGCCGCGTAACGGTGCAGGGCGGGAGCATGCCGGTCGAACAGCGCGGCGAATGCCTGCGGCTCCCGCAGGGAGCGGCGGATCAAGTCGCTGTCGGCGGCCTCGGCTGTCGCCGGTTCGGCCATGAACGGTTCAGCTCCTTCTCGCGGGTGCGGGCAGATTCACCTGTACTTACCGCTGCTCCGCCGAAAAGTTCACACCCGGGCCCGGCGATTTCTGACGCGGCACCAGCCGTACCCCTTGACGCCGTGCAGCGGGCGGCGCCGCCCGGACGAGCCGGTGCAGCGCGGGGGGGTGGAGGGCCGCTTCGCCGGCGGACACGAGGGTGTCCTGGCGCAGCCACGTACGCAAGAAGGCGTCAAGACTCCGCACAGCCCGCGTTGCGATCTCGCGGTCTAGGCCTCCTGAACCCAGCGATCGTTACCTCATATTCGCAATAGTGCTCCCCGTGCCACTCGAAGCCGTTGCCGGTGTGGCAGAGGAGCCGGTGAAGGGTCTGGGTGCGGTTGACGTGCAGGGACGGGTAGTCGTGGATGAGCTTCGCGACGGTGCAGGTGGGCGAACCGCAGCCCAGGCCTGGCGGGCAGGACCCGCAGGGTGTGCTCATGGCGGGAATCTCCGATCGGAAGGAGGGTGCCGCGCCCGTACTGGCCGGCGCGAGCGCCCGCCACCCCGTACCGCGCGCCCGGGGCGCTGCTGGCGCACGCGATGGCGGTTCCAGGCGAAGTGCGCCAGGCCACCAAGCCGGTGACGATACTTAGCGATTGTTGAGCGACAGGAGAGCGTCAGAAGACCGCGACACTGAATGGCAGTAGCAGAGCGTTACAACGACACAGAGAGCGATCAAAGAAAGATCATGTCGCTGGGCCGTGTGGTCGTGGGCTTAGTGTCTGTACAGGCATTATGCTGGCGCAGACCTCCGGCGTGGTGATGGCAGGATCACAGTCAGCTCCTCCTTAATGCGGTGGAGCTGCGCGCGCCGAGGGATCTCGGCGAAGGACATGCCGAGCTCGTCGAACGGTAGGACGGCCGCCCTCCAATCCCCATCAAAATGGATTGCCGCACGCAGCGCCGGTTCCCGGTCGGGGTCGGGAACGGCCGGGAGTTCCTGGGGCAGGATGACGTTCGTGAAGCTGGCCCGCTCATCTTCAGACAGAGCCGCGCGACGCTCCGCGAGGGCTTGCTCAGCGGCCGTCCGGAACCGCGCGTACCCCTCCTCCGTTCCCTCTTCCGAGGGGACGAGCAGCAGCAGCCGGCCGGGCGGCAGAAGCCGCACGGCCTCGGTGAACTGCCAGAGCGTCGCCAGCGTCGTCCCGGCTGTGGCCAGGATGACCAAATCAGCGTACGGAAGCACTCCAGTGAGTTGCTCCCGCCAGCCGTCCTCGGGAAGTGGCAGCCGGGCCAGTTCGGTCGGCGGTGCCGTGTGCGGCATGTGCCCCACTCGGAGCAGCCGCTCTTCGTCGGAGAACACCACTTTCAGATCGAGGTCCAGGGGGCCCGTCCAGGGGGAGAGGGAGAGCGGGTCGCCAGGGTGCGGACGCAGGTACAGCACGAAGGGCTCTTGGATCAGGTCTGTGGGGATGCGCGGCCGTAGAAGCCGTTCGTGCATCCTCCTGAGGTCACCGCGGAGCTGGATTCCTTGCTTGATCATCAAGAGGAGAAAAACCGCCACAACAAGCACGAGCTGGCCTGTCGTCTGGAGGTGGAACAGTGCGCCTGCCGAAAACCTCATCCACCCATCTCAAGCAGCATGTGAATATTCATGGGGTACTCCGCCGAGCCGATCTCGTCGGCGTACCTTCAGGTCGGCGATTCCGGCTGGATCAGTGATCGGATCGGGGACGGCGCGGAGTGGAGCCGCCTGGTCCAGGGCTTGATGGGCCCGGTGCCGGTTGGAGAACTCCGCATACTCGCGCAAGGCCCTCCGCAGAGGGCGCTCGTTCCGGAGCAGGCATTGATCCAGGAGCTCTCGACGGCACGACTGCACCCATCGCTCCATGACCGCGTTCATCCGCGGCATCCGGATACCGGTGAGCACGGTTTGGATGCCGACGTCGGCGAGGAGCTCCTCCGTCGGGGCCGGGAACTTCCCGTCCCGGTCGTGGATCAAGAAGCGCGCCCGGCAGCCTGCCTCCTCCAGATCCATGACGAGATTCCTGATCGCCTGGGTGACCCAGGCGGCGGTTGGGTGGGCGGTGGTGCCCAGCACGCGGATGCGCCGGCTTGCGTGCTCGATGACCGCCAGAATGTACTGGCGCTGCCCGTTCAAGGTGATGGTCTCGATGAAGTCGCCGGCCAGGAGCGCATCGGCTTGCGAGCGCAGAAAGTCTGCCCACGTGAGCGACATTCGGTCAGGGGACGGGTCTATGCCTTCCTGTGTGAGGATCTCCCAGACGGTGGAGGGCGCAACCTTCATGCCGAGGGTCGCGTTCACCGTGCACCCGCCGGTACCCCCACGAGGGGTTCTCCCGGACCAACCGCAGAACGAGCAGGCGGATGGACCGCGCGGTGGGCGGACGCCCAGGTCGTTTCGGCCGACAGGTGCGGGCGTGCTGCTGCTTGAGCAGATCGCGGCGCCAGCGCAGGACGGTGTCCGGGCGAACGAGGAGCCGCAGCCGGCACAAGACCTCGCGGGGCAACGATGACAGGAGCGCGGCAAGGAAGGCTCGGTCCTCGAGAGCGAACCCCACCCTGGTGTCCGCGCCGAGCTGCCGTTCAAGAACGGTGATCTGGTGACGCAAGGCAAGAATCTCGACGTCCTTGTCCCGATCGCCCAGCGGCAACAACCTCAGCGCGGCAAAGACGTTCGTGACGGCCAGGTAGGCCAGGCGAAGAAGCACAAGTGATCATCTTGCCGTTGCCCTGCCCCTTTCGAACGCCAGAGCCGGCGCATGTCGGTCGCGGTCAGGGAAGCCCGATGACCTGCACGGATGACATTATCGGCAGGGATAGGTCCGGGACTGCGCTCGGGCTGCTGCCCGAGCCCCGAGCCGATGCCGGATGGCAGTCCCGGGCGGCACCTGATTCAGCTACCACTACAAGAACGTCACTGACGCCGACGGCAACCACATCTCGGCCGGGGAGCAACGCGACGTCCCATGGGTCGCCATCACCCCGGTCGTCCACGCCATACGCGTGCTTGAACGCATGGTTCCCGACGGCGAACTCCTCCTGAGCTCGGCGCACCAAGGCTTCTACGCTGGGCGCAAACGCCCTGGGGCGTTGAAGAACACCGGCCTTCGCCAGCGGATCGAGGACTTCATCGCCTGGGCGAACCGAGAGGCCCTGGCACAGGGGCTACCCGAGCAGGTCATCCCGCCGGACCCACACGGCCGCGTCGGCCTGGCCCGATTCAGGCGCACGCTCGCCTGGCACATCGCCCGCCGACCCGGCGGACTGATCGCCCTCGCTATCCAATACGGTCACGTGCGCACCGTTCTGGATGCGCGCATCTTCAGCGGCTACGCGACCCGCAGCCGCCGCGGAATCCACAGAGTCATCGATGTCGAGACCGCTCTAGCCGCCGCCGACACCGCCGCCCACCTGCGCGACCGCATCGCCGAGGGAGAGAAGATCTCCGGCCCAGCCGCCCGGCGCGCCCTCACCGCTGCCGCCCAAGCCCCACGATTCGAAGGGCGTCTTGTTCCACGCACCTTCGCGAAGAAGGCGTCCGCTTACCTGTCCCGCGACGGCCTGGTTCTCTTCGACAGCCCGGACGCCTGCCTGATCTGCGTCTTCAAGCGCGACAACGCACTCTGCGAACCGGGCCCCGACGCCACAGTTCCCAACCAGCCCGAGTGTCGACCCGGCTGCGGCAACGCGATCCGAACCGACAGTCACGATGATGCCCTGCGCGCCCGCGCGGACAGAAGCGACCAACGCGCCGCCCATGCCCCCGAGCCCATGGCCAGGCGCCTCCGGACAGCTGCAGCGCGCGACCGAGCCACCGCCGACGCCCACGACACCAATTGTCGGCGTACTCGTTGATGTGCAGAGGTGAGTACGAGTAAACGCGCAGAGCTGTCAGGGGGAAGGTTTCGCTGGTCATGCCGTCCGATGGTTTGTCGTCGAGACTGGCTCGGCTTGACGGTTGGTTTCGAGCGCGGTCCCTTTGTTCGCTGCCATCCGGCGCGATGCCCGCCAGGCCGCTGGCCCGTACGACCATGCCAATTCGGCGGATCGGCGTATGCGCATATGAGCACGGCAGGCTGGGTAGCACGCTGCGAATGGAGTCAACTCCGGCATCCGGGCCGAGGCGCCGGTTCATCACTCTCCTGATCACCGTTCTGCTGCTCGGCATCACCGAGTCCATGATCGGGCCCTACCTCGTCCTGTTCGGCGCCGAACGACTGCGGTTATCCGCACTGGAGATCGGCGTCTTCGTCTCACTGACAGCGATCAGCGGCATGGCCACCAGCGTCTGGCTCGGCCGCCGCTACGATCACCGCCCCGGCCGGTGGCCGGCGGTGCTGGCCGCGTCGCTGGCGGGGACGGGGTACCTGCTGCTCCTGGCGACGCCGCCCTATCCGCTGCTGCTCCTCATAGGCGTGGTGTTCCTCGGTGCGGGCAGCGCCGTGTTCCCGCAGCTCTTCGCCCTCGCCAAGAGCCACGCGGACGGGGTAGCGGCAAGACCCGGCGGCGGCACACCCGTCCTGCGCTCGGCGTGGTCGCTCGCCTGGGCGATCGGCCCGCTGGCGGGCGGCGCGCTGCTGGCCGGCCCCGGCTACTCCGGGGTCCTCGCGGCCACCGCCTGCGGGTTTTGCCTGGTGGTCGTGGCCGTGCTCCGAGTGGATGTCCGCCCACCGGTGGCGGCCCGGCCTGCCGAGGCGAGCAGAGACCGGCCACTCACCTCGCGAGCCGTCGCGCTGTCGATCGCCGGCTTCACCCTGTTCCACGTCGCGATGTTCTCGGGTGCGGTGGTGCTGCCGCTCTATGTCACCGAGGTGCTGCACAGCTCGCCGGGAGGCGTGGGTTGGATGTTCAGCGTCTGCGCCGCGGCCGAGATCCCCGCGGCGCTCGCCCTGCTGCTGGCGCCGGACCGCTGGAGGCAGCGCATGATCCTGATCGGCATGGGACTCATGTTCGCCTACTTCGCGCTTGTGGCGGCGTTCACCGGCATCGTGGCTCTGGTGATCGTCCACATCGCCCGAGGTGTCGCCATCGCGGTCGTGGGCGCGCTGGGCATCAGCCATATACAGGACCTGCTCCCGACCGCCCCAGGACGGGCCACCACGTTGTTCGCCAACTCCGCGACGGCCGGCTCACTCGTGTCGGGCATCGCCGCCGGCGGCATCTCCCACGCCCTCGGCTATCGCGCGGCCCTGCTTGTCTGCGCCGTGCTCAGCGCCCTGGCGTGGCTGCTGTTCCTCCTCACACAGCGTCGAGCGCCGGTTGAGACGAACAATTCCATCACCGAGCCGGCGTCACCACGCTGAGCGCCGCCGACAGCGGGCGTGCTGCCCGTTGCTCTGGACATTTGTCTCCCCGGCGGCCGTCCTGCCCCCCGCTCAGCCACCAGCACCACCGTGACACGTCCCCACAACGAGATGACCAGCAACCATCTCACCAGGCTTCACGATCACGGTCGACACCACGGCCAATGCTGGTCATCTCTGCACGTTTACTTGTACGTGGCTCTGCACTTGAACCCGTACGCCGACGCCAATGCCCAACCCCGCCGAGGCCCTCACATGAACCAGCAGCACGACGACGAGCGAACCCGTATCCGCGCCGCCATCGATCGCCTCCTCGCCGGCCAGCCCACAGCTTCCGACGGCGCACTGACCATCGTCTCTCTCGCGGCCGAGGCCGGCGTTCATCACATGGCTCTGCAAAAGCGTCACGCAGACCTGAAAAACGAGTTCTACGACCGCGTCCGCACCGAAACCAAGCAGACTCCCGAAACGGAAAAGCGTCTCCGGGAGACCGTCGCGAAACTCAAGAAGACCGTCGCTGAGCAGAGAACCGAAATTGAAGACCTCCGAAACCAGGTCACCCAACTCACCCTCGCGAGCGTCGTTCTCGCCGCGGCAGAGAGCCGCAAGAGAGCGAGGACAACCCTGACAACGTGGTCCTACTCCAACGCCCGCAGCTGAACACAAATACTTGACAGGGAGCTTGGCATCGGCGCGTTCTTGCAGGCCCGCCCACCACGTCCGCCCGCACACCGGGCAGCGCGATCGCAACCGCCGCTGCTGAACCTCCCGGTTGGTCGGGCCCCGGCCGGCGCCCTGGGCAGTGAGCTCCTCCACCACCGCGGCGTATGCGGCGCTGGAGCGCCGCAGCTCGCGCCACTGCTGCGCTCGACATGCGGGCGAGCAATATCGTCGCGACGACCGCGAGTCCTCCGGCAGTGGAAGACCGCAGTTCGCACACGTCCGAATAGCCGGGCGCTGGCCACGCCACCGATTGTCGCAAGCCGATCCTCCACTGACACGTGATCAACGATTTCCTGGAGAACCTTCAACAGTGCTGAACCGGGAACTCGAAGCCGCGAGCGGACAGTAGTGATACGTGGATATATCAATGCGTGCCCGGATTCGCGATGGGGACCAGGCGGCCTTCGCTCAGCTCTTCGACGCATACGCCAAGGCCGTCTACAACCATGCCTTCCGCCTGACCGCCACCTGGTCGGAGGCAGAGGACGTCATGGCGCTGACGTTCCTCGAGGCCTGGCGGTTACGAGGCAAGATCGACGCCGAGGGCGGCTCATTGCGGCCATGGCTGCTGGGCATCGCGACCAACGTGGCACGCAACACCAGGCGAGCCGCTCGCCGGCACGACGACGCGCTGGCCAGGATGCCCAGAGGTGAGTCCGTACCCGACTTCGCCGACGAGGTGGTCGGGCGCATCGACGACGCTGAGCGGCTGTCCGCGATCAAGCAGGCGTACGGCAGGCTGCGCAGGCAGGAGCAGGATGTCGTCGCTCTGTGCGTCTGGGCCGGGCTCGACTACGCCGAGGCCGCCGAGGCGCTGGGCGTTCCGGTGGGTACGGTCCGATCCCGCCTGTCGAGAGCCCGCAGAAAACTCGCGGAGTGGGGGGAACTCCCCGCCACGACTCGACAGGTAATAGGTGACCGAGGCCCCGCCAAGGAGGAGATCCGATGAACATGCCGGCTGAGCGCGATCTTCCCGAGGGCCGTCACCAACTGCTCAAGGAGTTCGTGATGACCGAGATCGAGAAGACGCCCCGCACCCGAATATCCCGTTTCAAGCTACTCGCCCCCGTCGGCGCGCTCGCCGCCGCCGCAGCCGTGGCCGCCCCGCTGTTGCTCGGCAGCCCCGCGTACGCGGTGGACAAGACGCCCGATGGGCTGATCGACATCACCATCAACGAGGCCAAGGACCCCGCCAAGCTCCAGGCCGACCTGCAGGCGCTGGGTGCGAAGGTAGTGGTCAGCTACGTGCCCAACGGCAAAAAGTGCGGCCCCGAACCACGCGCCGCCCGCTTCCTGAGCAAGGAGGAGGCGCCTCTGGCGGTGTTCCCCCCGCCCGAGAGCCACGACGCTGCGTTCGTGATCGACCCCAAGGTGATCAAGGAAGGACAGACCGGCGTGCTGGAGTTCAGCGTCAGCGACGACGAGAAAGTCGCCGGCATCTGGGCCCGAGTCGCCGAGGGCCCGGTGGCCGACTGCCAGTTGGTCGACACCACGGGCGCCCCGCTCTCGCACTGATCTGCCCGCCCCGGCAGACCGTCTGAAGGCCATCCCCATACGGGGGCGTCTGCCGTGATGTCTGCTGCCCGTCGTGCACGCAGCATGACGGGCAGCAGACAATTGATGCCGAGCGCCCGTCTGGGCCAGGGACTTCGCGACCGAGCGGGTCACCTCCTACGCGCGGGGCTCGGCACGGACGTGGGCGCGGCACCAGCCTGTCGATACTGAAGACCATGGACGAGACCTACAAGTTCGGCGCGCAGATCAAATACCCGATGGACGGGATCAAGCTCTTCTACCTGGCCACGCTGGGCGCGGCCGCCGCCATGGGGCTGGAGGGCGTGATCGGTTCGCTCCAGCGCGGGCACGAGGCCGATTTTGTGGTGCTCGACCCGGCCGCCGCTCCGGTCCTGGCCTACCGTACGCGCGAGAGCCGGGTCATCAGCGATGTCCTGTTCGCGCTGGCCCTGCTCGGCGATGACCGCGCGGTGACGGCGACCTACGTGGGCGGCCGGCTCGTCCACGAACGACAGCAGTGACCTGTCCTCTCACGGAGCACGGATCCCGGGATGGCCCGCCGAATTCGGGTGCTGGAACAGGCCGGTGCGGGAGAAGATCAGCACCGGACCCGAGAATCAGCGACGTGTGCCGGACAAGATCGCATAAGCGCGGCTTCCAGTCGCAGTTGACCAGTCGCGTGAGGCGAGCAGTGCGGGGTCGGCCAATTCGGCCGCGGCCTCCAGGGTGGGCCGTTCGATCCGCACATCGCCGAACCCAGCTTCCGCAAGGATCTCGGCGTAGGTGCTGATGGGCCAATAGTGGGTGGTGATCTCCCGCCCCGTCCCGTCCCCGAAGGGGAAGGTCACCAGGTCGCCCTCGCGAGGGCGCTGTGTCGGGAGGAGATCGATCTCGCGGTCGCGGTCCAGGATGACGAAGCGCGCTCCAGGGCGTAGCGTCCTGGCGATCTCGGCGACCAGATCTCGCATGGCTTCCCGCGAAGGCATCCCCACCAGAAGGAACGCGCAGTAGGCGGCCCTCATGGAACCAGCCTCGACGAAGTTCAGCCGGTGCCCCTCCGCCTGGTGATAGGTCACCGCGGGGTGAGGATGATCCCGGCGCGCTATCTCCAGCATGGCGGCTGAGGAGTCGACCGCTACGACCGGGGTCGCGAACCGCCGGGCCACCTCTGCGGCGACATCGCCGTGCCCGCACCCGACGTCCAGGACCGGGCCCGGCTCGCCCTCGGCTCCCAGATCCAGGGCCCGGAACAGGAAGGGGTATCCAAGCAACCAGTTCCAGTCGCGGCTGCTCCAGGCGGTGAACGCAGCGGCGATCTCGGGATCCTCGAAGGGATTGGCTATCTTCACCGCTTCAGACAAGCACGTCCGTACGGAGATCAAAGTGTGGAGGCGGCCGGACACGGTAAAAGTTCCACCGAAGACCGTGAAGGCCGCATCCGACCGGAGTGTGCTATCTGCCGCGGAGCCCTTGGTGGTGCAGTCCATGCGGATGATGGAAGAGATCGTCCGGGTCATAGCGGGCTTTGACCGCCCTTAGCCGGTCAAGATGCTCGCCATAGTACGCACGGGCCCAGTCGGGTCGCCGCGGCGACAGGTGGTTCTGGTACGAGTGGCCGGATGCCCATGGCCGCAGGGCATGCCACAGACCGGCCACCCAGTCTCGTGCGGCCAGCACCGCGGCGAGCCCCGCGGCCGGCGGAATGACGGCCTGGTACCAGCTCCCGAAGAGACAGGCTCGATGCGCCCACGCCGTTCCCGGCGTTCGCCCGAGCGCGCCCCCCTGGCGTTCCAGGGCGGCGAGCCTGGTGCTGTCCGACGCTTCGATCATCTTGCTCACCAGCACGTCCACGGCCTTCGGGGGGAGTGGGCGGAACAGCTGGTGGTCCTCCGTGTAGATGAAGGGCGCTTGACCGCCGCCGTCGAAAAGCTTCTGCTTCTTGAGGAATTCGATCGAGGGAGCATAACGGGATCGGTGGGACCGTACGGTGTCCGGCTTGCCCAGGACGGTGATGAGGCGTTCGACCAGCGGCACACCCTCCCCAGGGGGGCCGCACCAGACGGCGATCACCCGCACGTGCGCGGGCTTTGTCAGCAGGCGGACCTGGGTGAACATCTGGTCGGGCAGGGCCAGGGCCCACTCCTGCCAGCCGAGGATGGCCTGGGAGGCTCGCCCTGGCGCCCAGTCGAGGAGAAATGTGCACACTTCCGGCGCCGGGTGCGTGTCGAAGACCAGTGAGGTGACCACGCCGAAGTTGCCCGTGCCCGCGCCGCGCAGCGCGAAGAACAGGTCGGGATGGGAGTCGGGGCCACAGGTCACCAGGCCGGCGTCGGCGAGCACGACGGTGGCTTCGCGGAGATTGTCCAGGGTGAGGCCGTACGCGCGGCCTACGGTGCCGATGCCACCGCCGAGCGTCAGCCCCGCGATGCCGACGCCAGGGCAGGTGCCGACCGGCAGGATCCTGTCGTGTTCGTCGAGTGCCTGGGTCACCTCTCCGCTCGTGGCGCCCGCGCCCACTCGCGCCTCGCTGCCCTCCACGGAGACGTCCTTCATCGCGGACACGTCGATGACCAGACCGGATCCCGTCGAGTAGCCGGTGTAACTGTGACCGCCCGAGCGGGGGTGGGGGGTGAGACGGTGGCGCCGGGCGAACTCCACGGCGGCGCGTACGTCCTGCTCGTCGGCACAGGACACGACCCCGGCCGGCCGGACCAGGGCGAAGCGGGGATCGGCGACTTGGCGCGCTTGTTCGTATCCGGCTTCGTCCGGCAGGAAGACCCTGCCCCGTACTTGGGCGCGCAGCGTCGCCCAGTCCCCCGCTGCGGGACGGCGGTTCGCTGGCGCCCGCGTGTGCGCCGGAGAAGTCACCGGTGTCATGGGACTCGGCCGTGCGCCCTGATGGGGCGGTGGTTCACGTGGTCCTCATGGGACCCTCGACGGCCAGGCCGCCCGAAAGAATCTGTTCGCGGAGTTCGGCCTTGCGGACCTTGCCCGTGGCGGTGCGCGGCAGGGCCGAGGCGATGGCCAGGCGGGCGGGCAGATATCCCTCGGTCATGTTCCGGGCGCGCAGGAAGGCGTTCACCTCGTCGAGCGAGGGCGGGTTGCCGTCCGGGACGATGACAGCGCAGGCCGACTCGAGCCCTTCGGCGTCGACGATGCCGACGAGGGTGACCTCGGCGACGGCCGGGTGACCGAGCAGTTCGTCCTCCACCTCCGCGATCGGGATCATGAACCCCCAGCCGATGCGGTCCGCGACTCGAGACAGGAACCGCAGCCGCCCCTGCTCGTCCTGCTGTACCACGTCGCCGGTGTCGTACCAGCCCTCATCGGCGGTACCGTCCCAGAGGGTCTCCCCCGTTCGTACGTCGATCATTGAGCGGCACATGGCGGGCCCCTGAACGTGCAGGCAGCCGGCTCCACTGGCGTGCCGTTCGCGCAACTGAAGGCGGATGCCGGGAACGGGATGGCCCGCGCTGTTCTCCGCCCGCACAGCGGGGTCGGACGGCGAAGTCCAGGCGATCACTCCGCTTTCCGTCATGCCATAAAGGTTGGCCACGGCCGGGCAGAGCACCGTACGGATCCCATCGGCGATCGGACCGGACAGCGCCGCTCCCCCGCTGACGATCTGTCGCAGACCGGACAGATCCCGGGGTCGTCGCCGCTGGGCCTGGAGCAAGGTGTTGAGGCGTGCCGGATTGGACGCCACGCAGGTGACACGATTGCGCGCGATCAGGTCGAGGCACCTGCCGGGGTCCGGCAGGGGAAGGAGCACTGTCGGGCGTCCGGTCACCAGCGGGGCCGCTACGTTGAAGGTCAGACTGAACGCGCTGGTCAACGGGATGAGGCAGGAGGTCGGGCCGTCTGCGGGCAGCAGTGCGGTCATGGAGCGCGCGGCGGCGTAGAGGCTGTTGGGCGTGTGCATCACGGCCTTGATCCGGCCCGTGGTGCCCGAGGTGAACAGCATCTGGCAGATGTCGTCCGGGCCCAGCCCGGGAACGTGGTCGAGAGACGACGATGAAGCGGTCTCCGCCTGGCTGAGCAGGCCTGCCATGGCGGCTACCGGGACCGTACCGATCCTGCCTTCCGCCCGGTCGCCCGCCGCCACGAACAGCGCGGCCCCGATGCCGTCGAGAATCAGATCACGCTCACGAACCCCCGCCGTCATTCCCAGCGAGGCCACCACGGCTCCGATCCGGCCGCACGCCAACCAGAGGGCGACGTTCTGCCAGCTGTCAGGCAGCTGATAGGCCACCACGTCTCCCGGTCGCGTGCCACGTTCCCACAGCGCCGCCGCCAGCCGTTCGGTCTCCTCGGCCAGACGGCCGAAGCTGATCACCTGTGTTTCGCCACCGACGGCGTCGCCCTCCAGGTACGCGGGTGAGTCAGGGGCGTCACGTGCCAGCGCCCGCAGATCGTCGAGAAAGGTCTCACGGCGCCACCAGCCCTGCTCGTAATGGCTCAGCCGGCTCGTCGGCAGTTCCGGCAACGGCTCGGCCGTCAGGCTCATGTGTCTCCCCCTTACGTGTCGCCCGCTTACGGTCTAAGAACCCGCAGAGCGCCGGAGATCGAGAAAGCTCTCACGCACCGCTGTCTCCGTCTTGAAGACGCCCTTCAGATGCAGGGTCGTCATCTTCGCGCCGACGGCCTTGGCACCACGGATGGTCATGCACAAGTGCTCTCCGGTGACGCTGCAGGCGGAACCCAGGCTGTCGACGCGGGAGAACAGGCTGTCCGCGATCTGCTCACCCAGCCGCTCTTGGACCTGGGGTCTGGCCGCGTACCCCTGCGCCATCCGGGCGAGCTTGGACAGCCCGATGATCGGCGCTCCAGGGGCGGGCATGTACGCGACGGTCATGTGGCCGACGAAGGGCAACAGATGGTGCTCGCACAGCGAGATGAACGGCACGTCAGTGATCGCGATGATTCCCGGTTCGGACGCCTCTGGCGGGAAGTTGACCTCAAGGTGCTGTGCCGGATCTTCGTGCATGCCGTACGTGAGCTCGCGCAGCGCCGCTACCAGTCGCCCTGGTGTGCTGGCCATGCCCGGGTGATCGAGCGGGAAGCCCAGCGCTGTCATCATGCGGTGCGCATGGACGTAGGCGTCGTCGTCCAGGTGTTCCACCTCGGGGACGACCTCCAGGGTTTCCTTCATGACCATGGGTCATTCTCCGTTTTTCGAGGCCAGAGATGCGCGCCGCAGCGCGACGCCGCCGCTCGGCGGCCCGTCGGCGACTGGGCGGAACTCGGCGGAGTTGACGTGTGTCTCGACGACCTTGACGTGGCTGATCGACGCGCCGACGGCGCACGGCAGATCGGCCAGGAGCGCTTGCGCGACCCTGCCGAGCATCACCGCCACCGCTTCCACCGTGGGATGCGGCAGGTCCTCCGTGTAACTGGTGGCCAGGTCAAGGTCGCGCTGCCCGAACAGAAAGACCTTGCACCCGTGGGCCGCGAGTAGTGGGGCGAGCGGGTCCTCGGCGCCCAGCATGGCGCCATGATCGAGCTGGTCGTCGATGAACGCGCGCAGCGCTCTCTTGAGCGCGCCGAATTCGACGACTGTCTGGTCATGGCTGAGCTCCGCAGCGCTCACCGTGATCTCGGCCCACCAGGAATGCCCGTGCAGGTTCATGCACTTGCCGCTCAGGTGCGGTAGCCGATGCGCCGTCTCAAAGTTGTGCCGGACGCAAATGTGGTGACTCATCCTCTGCCTCGCGCTCGCCAGGACGACTACTATTCGCTACATAACGTTACGTATCGTAATGCAAGCGTTGATGGGCATTTCGTCCCGGCCGAGGTCAAGACATGGCATGCACTGCATTCCCACAGCAGGGTGTCACGGAATCCGGCCAGCGGGCCGCCCTGATGGCGGCGGGGATGTGGGAGGGATTGAACCGCTCGCAGATGTAGATCAGTGCCCCTTGCCGATCATCCAAGGTGTAGGTCTTGCAGGCGCAAGACAGGCGTTCGGATCCCGGCCAGCGGGCTCGGCCGGCGCGCAGGATACGCCGTCGCAGCGTCACCCCGGCGTTGGCGAGCGCGAAGCCGAGCGGAGTCTCGCGGTCCCCGATGGCCTGTCGCAGCGGGGCGTCGAGGTCCTCTCGCGCGACCACCAGGTTGTGCGAAAGGGTCTGGCCATCCGCCGCCGTCAGCTGCGAGCGCCGCAGCCGGCACCGGTCTCGCGCAGTGAGGCGGAGTGCGCAGCGAATGGAGGCCGGCAGCCGTCCTGCGGCGACGTCCACCACAGGGTCCACCTGCGCGCGGATGACAGTTCGTGCCACGGCTTGCAGCAGCGGTGTCGTCATCCCCTCGCAGGCCAGCAGCATTCGGGTGGCCGCGGAGTCGAACTCGTTCACCTGCACATCCTGGCAACCAGAGCTCAGATCGTACGAGAGCGCGATGCACGCCTCAGCCAATTGAGAGGAAGACACCATCACTCCCGACTACGTACAGTAACTACACAATTGCTCCAAGCTTACAGCGGTGCTGGATGCAGCAAGCTCATGCCCCCTCTTGCATCAGCCACGTGGAGGCGGGACCGGTGCGGCACCGGCTCTGCGCCTGCCGAAAATTCCATCCATGCAGTTCAAGCGGCATGTGAGTACTCGTGGAGGACTCCGCCGAGCCGGTCTCGCCGGCGCACGGTCAAGCTCGTGATTCGCACTGGATCAATGATCGGATCCGGGACGGGACGTCGCGGGGCAGCGGTGCCAGGAGGGCGGCGAGGAAGGCCCGGTCCTCCGGGGCGAACCTCACCGGCCGATGCCGCGCGGGCCTCGCTGTCGTGGGGCTGCCCGGCGTTTCGGGCGCGGCCGGTCCTGATGCCCCCGGGTGTGGCCGGGGGCCGGAAGCGGTCAGTGGCGCTGGCGGAGTTCTTCGTTGATGCGCAGCGCCTCGGCGAGCTGATCTTCCAAGATGATGATGCGGCAGGCCGCTTCCAGCTGGGTGCCGGCGTCGACGAGTTCGCGGGCGCGGGCGGCCAGGCGCAGCTGGTAGCGGGAGAAGCGGCGGTGCCCGCCCTCGCTGCGTAGCGGCTCGATCAGCTTGGCGGCGCCGAGGCTGCGAAGGAACGCCGGGGTGACGCCGAGCATCTCGGCGGCCCGGCCCATGCTGTAGGCGGGATAGTCCTCGTCATCGAGCCGCTGCCCGAGACTGCCGGCCGCTTCGACCGCCTGGACCCGGTGATCGGCCGGGTGAGCGCCGGTGGGGCGGGGCTGCTCCTGCCTGGAGGCGGTGACCGTTGCCTGAGGTGTTTGATCCATTCAACCTTCCGAACGCGGACAGGGGCCCCGGCGTCATGATGCGCCGGGGCCCAGAGGTTAACACCATCGACCGGCCCTGCCTGCGTGCTGCAGGGGCGGTTCACTTATGCCGCACCAGCCGCCCGATGCGGGGGTGCGGGGATCGCGTAAGCGTGACCGTAGACCACCGTCCTGTTCGTGGAGCTGCGGTACCCGTGCGGCGACATGCGGCCGGCGACGGGCGATCCTGATGGCGTTCAACACTCCCTTCCAGTTATCCGTACCTCGGCGCCCCGACTGCTGGCGCCGACTTCCTGCAAGCGGCAGCGCGTCCACCGCCCCGGCCCTCTTGCTCAACCACACTGGCCGCGGCAGTCCGACCTTCTGCCCTCTACCTCGTTCTGTACTGCTGTCCACGTCCGTCCGGGCAGCCCCATCGTGGTGCTTGTGCTTGTGCTGCCCTCGTGGATCCGTCCCTTGTGATGTCAGGAACTCTAGCCGCCCACAGCGCGAATGTCTACCCTGGCGACTACAGATTTTCTTTCGCTCTTGAGGTAAGAAGCCGCTGCCATGCCACCTGATCGATGTGAAAGCGGGCAGAGCCGGGGGTGAGGGGACGGCGATGGGCGATCACGGCCAGGACCACGACCGGGCACGGCTCCTGGGCGGCCTCGATCTTCGTCAGCTTGATCGCGCCGGATTGACGATCCTTGATCCCCATGACCGATGGGTCTCCGATGGCCGGGGCCTGGCGCTCGCGCCAAGCCCTTCTTCTCGACCGGTCCATCCGAAGTACCTCAACGTTGTTCGGAAGCTTGCATTCATCCATGGGTGGAGTTAACATGCAAATCAAGTTGGAGGTTCTTCCCGGAGAGCTCGCGAAGGGAGCTGGACATGCTGCTCACATCTCTCGACCCGTTCATCCAGGAGTTCGAGCGCCAGTTCGACCAGCTGGCCCGCCGGACCTTCGGCACCGGCACCGGCACGGGCGCCCTCATGCCGATGGACGGCCTGCGCCGCGACGACGACGTGGTGCTGACGTTCGACCTGCCGGGCATCGACCCCGAGTCCATCGAGGTCACCGTCGACCGCGGAGTGCTGAGCGTCAGCGCTCGCCGCGAGGAGGAGATCCCCGAGGGCGAGCGGGTCTTCGTCCGCGAACGCCCCGTGGGCACCTTCACCCGCCGCGTCTACCTGTCGGAGTACCTCGACAGCGACAAGATCGACGCTGGGTACGCCAACGGCGTGCTGAAGGTCCGCATCCCCGTGCTCGAGCGGGCCAAGCCCCGCAAAGTCGAGATCCAGCAGGGCGACGTCAAGGCCATCCGGGCCTGATACGCACGTCCATGGCAAGGGCGGGTGCCGACGGGCCCGCCCTTGCCATTCGAGAGGAGGTCCGGATGGCCGGCATGCCGTTCGACGATGAGCACGCCCCGCTGTACTCCCTGGGTCAGGTCGCGGAGATGCTGCAGGTGCAGCAGGCCTTCCTGCGCCGGCTCGACCAGCACGACGTGGTCAGCCCGCACCGCTCCCCCGGCGGGCAGCGCCGCTACTCCCGCCACGACATCGGGCTGCTGCAGCACGTCACCACGATGACCGGCCAGGGAATGACACTCAACGCCATCCGCCGCATCCTCGAACTGGAGCAGGAAGTCCGCGAACTGCGTGCGGCCCTGAAGCGACCCACCTAGGAAGGAGGCACCTGTCATGATCGAGACCGCTCCGGCGATCGCATCCGCGGCCGCGGGCGGCGACCGACCGGTGGTCGGCTCATACGACACCCGCGAACAGGCCCGTGAGGCGGTCGCCTTCCTGGCCGACAATGGTATTCCGGCGCACCGAGTGGGCATCGTCGGGGAGAACCTGCGCCTGATGGAGAACGTTCTGGGCCGGATGACCACTCCCCGTGCGGCGGGCATGGGCGCTGCGCTTGGCGCCTGGTTCGGCCTGCCTTCCAGTTTGATGGTCCTACTCATCGCGGGCCCGTGGGCGGCGCTGCTGGCGGGGGTGGCCTTCGGCGCGCTGGTCGGCGCCGCCTTCGGCGTGACCGCGTACTGGACCGCGCGCGGCCGAGGCGACCTGTTGACCAATCGGTCACTGGTAGCCGCTCGCTACGCTGTCGTGGCCGACGTGGCCATCGCCGACGACGCGCGCAACCTCTTGATCAAGCACGGCTGGCGCACCGGCTGAGCCGGCAGGCGCCTGCCTGCCGATGTCCGTGCCTCATCGGGCCCGGCGAGACATCGTATGCGGGAACAGCCCCGGACGGGGTCGGCCGGTCCGGGGCTGTTCCCGCCGGCGTGCCGAATCTCCCACACCGTGGAGGCAGGTGGTGGCCCGTCTCCGGCGGTTTTTCCCGTTCACTGCTGGTCTGCGGATTCATCGCCAAGGCCGGCCTCGGCCACGCGGATTCTCGGCTTCTACCCTGACTGGTCCGACCGGGCCATTGCGCGTGTGACGGGGTTGGCCGCGGGGACGGTCGGTGCGATCCGGGAGCGTGCGACTGTCAGTTTTGATCAGCCGAACGGCCGGGTCGGTCATGATGGCAGGGTTCGACCGCTGAGCACGGCCGGCGGACGCAGGGAGGCGGTGCGGTTGCTCTCGGAGCGGCCGGATGCCTCACTGCGGGAGATCGCCAGGGAGACGGGGATCTCCGTGGGGACGGCTCGTGATGTGCGCAGGAGACTGGCGGAGGGACGAGACCCGGTGCCGGTGAGCCAGCGTGACAGGGAGCCGCGTGGGGATGAGGCTCGCCCGCCGGGGCGGCGTGGTGGTGGGGTTGAGCGTCGTTCGGCGGGCAGGTCGCCGGAGGCGGTGCTGGAACGGTTGTTCCGGGATCCGTCGTTGCGGTCCAGTGAAACGGGGCGTGCGCTGCTGCGCTGGCTCACGATGCACGTCAAAGAGGTCGACAAGGGAAAGGATCTGGTCGATCTCCTGCCGCCGCACAGCACGATCCTTCTCGCGGAGACCGCTCGGGGGCTCGCACAGAGATGGGACCGCTTCGCCGAGGAACTGGAGCGTCGCCTCGGCGAAACTTCGGAGAGCGCATAAGCGAACGCGTTCCCATCAGGCGCGATGGGCGGTGCCTCGCCGGAGGTCGCCGGTGACCTCATGAACCGCGCGCAGACGGCGTTCATGACCTGTATGCACATCACCGCGATCCTCATGGCCGTCGTCGCCGTCCTCGTTCTGAGGATGCTCCGGCACATCGGCCCGGCCGGTACGGAGGGGCCCACGGGGGGCGTACCCTTGCTTCGTAAGACTACTCTCGCGAAACTAGTCGCGTGTCATCGATCCGCATCTTCATCCTCAGCGCGTTGTCCGAACGCGGCCCCATGCACGGTCACCACCTACGCCTCCTGTCCGAGGAGGAGCACCTCGACCTGTGGACCGACATCACCACCGGCGGGCTCTACGGCGCCATCAAGCGCCTGGCCGCCGAAGGGCTGATCGAGGAGGTGCGTACGGAGAAGGTGGGCGCCTACCCGACGCGCAAGGTCTGGCGCATCACCGAAGCCGGCTCCAAGACGCTGTCGTCGCTCAAGATCAGCGCCCTGCGGGAGATCGTCATGCGGCCCGACCCGTTCGACCTCGCCATCACCCGGCTGGACCCGGACCGGCTCGATGACCTGGAATCCGTCATCGCGGCCCGCCTCGCCTCGCTGGAGGCGATGCTCACCGACTACGAGGCGCACATGCGCACGGTCGCCCGCTATCTGTCCCTGGCCGAGTCCCTCGCCATGCGGCACCACGTCGTGCGGCTGGAGGCGGAGATCGCCTGGCACCGGGAGCTCGTGGCGCAGCTGCCTCAGCTGATCCTCGACGAGAAGACCCGGAGGACCTCGCGTGACCCAGCGACGTGAAACACCGGTGACCACCTGTTCCGCCTGGCCGGCCGGCGCCATGGCACTCGTCTTCGCCCTTGCCCAAGCACAGCGACGACCGCCGGACTCCGTCGCGTGAAAGGAGCCCCACAATGCTGCGTAACCGCATCTTCGCCTGGCACCTTGAGCTGCAGAACGTCCACCACCGCCTGGAGAAGGCACTGGAGGAGGCCCGGAAGGCCCTGCGTGAGGGCAACCGTGCCGCCGTGCTCAAGCCTGAGCTGCGCCAGTTCTGCTACACGTTCTGCTCCGCGTTGGGCAGCCACCACCGCAGCGAGGACGCCGCGTTCTTCCCCGCCCTGCTCAAGCAGATGCCCGAGCTGGAGCCCGTCATCACCCAGCTCACCCGCGAGCACGAGGTCCTGTCGCAGCTCCTCACCGATTTCGAGCGGGCCCTGGACTCCTCCGGCTCCTCGCCGCAGGAGCTCTTCCAGAAGATGAACGAGATCAAGGGGGTCATGAAGGCGCACTTCGGCTTCGAGGAAGGGGCGCTGAAGCGTGCGCTGCGCGCCCTCGACGCTCCGGAGAGCGACAAGCAGCGGATGTTCGGCGACGTCTGACCACCGTAAGGCGTCGAAGGTCCGGCCCGAGCGGAAGATGGCCGCCGAACTGGAGTCGCCCTTCGACGACAGCGGTTATCGCAGCCTGGCGGTGGCGGTCGGCGCGGACGACCGTCCGGTGGCCGCGCGGCTCAACTCCAGAAACGGCGCCCTGTCCCTGATCACCTGCGCCGACGCGGCCTGCACGACGCCGCGCGTGACGACGGCCCAGGACGGCCGGGACACGGAACCTTCGTACCGGAGCCGCGTGCGCGGGGGTGTGTCCATGGCCATGCGTGCCGACGGGCGTCCGGTCATCGTCCGCCGCGACGTGCGGGACGGCTCGGTCAGACTGCTCGACTGCCGTGACCGTGGCTGCGCCCGGATCGACCCGGTCGCGCTGTCGGGCCCGTCCTACAACAGCGCGCTTCCCGCCGTGGTGACGGACGCGGCCGGGTGGGCGCTGGTGGCCTACCAGGACCCCGCCGCCCGCCAGATCATCCTGGCCGCCTGCTCGGGCGGCCGGTGCGGGCTGGCGCCGCCGGCATGACGCGGGTTTCTCTCCCGGCCGGGCATCGGGGCCGGCGACGGCGGCGCGCAGGAGGCCGACGGGGGCGAGCTGACGGTGGAGCAGAAAGACGGGCGTTTCCCGGCATTCGCGCGCCGACGTTCCGAAGCACAGGAGAACCGATGACCACCGTGGTACTCGCCGACGACGAAGCCCTCCTCCGCAAGGCGCTGGCGTCACTGCTCCCGCTCGAGGGCGAGATCACCGTGCTCGCCGAAGCGGGAGACGGCGAGGCGGCCGTGCGGGCCACGCTGCTGCACCGGCCCGACGTGCTCGTCATCGATCTGGAGATGCCCGGCGTGGACGGGCTCGGCGCCGTCGCACACACTCGGTCGCCGACATCGCCGCCCAGCTCCATCTGGCGGAGGGCACCGTACGCAACTATCTCTCGAACGCGATGCAGAAGACCCAGACCCGGACCCGGCACGAGGCGGCGCGGTACGCGCGCGAACACGACTGGCTGTAAAAGCCTCCTTCGGCTCGGCCTCGTGGGCGTCAGCGAAGCGTCTGGGTTCCGATGACGGACAGCACCTGCAGCTTCTCGTAGCTCTCGCTGCCGGGAACGGCGGTGTAGACGAGCAGCGAGTGAGCCTGGCCCGGGTCGACCAGCCTCTGGCAGGTGAGCTCCAGGGCGCCGACCTCGGGGTGGACGAAATGCTTGACCTCGTGCGGGCGGATCCCGATCTCGTGGTCAGCCCACACCTGTCGGAACTCATCGCTGCAGGCCAGGAGCAGGTCGGCGAGGTGCGCGGCTCGGGAGTCGGGGCCGCGGAGGGTGACGATCTCGCGCAGCCCCGAGGCGTACATCCGGCTGAGAAACGGATGGTCTTCCGGCGCGTGGATCCGCCGGGCGGCGGGGTCGGTGAACCACCGGTATCCCGTGCTGCGCGCCGGACCGGTGTATCGGGTCGTGTCGCCGGTGAGCGCGACACCCATCGGGGTCTGCCGAAGGGTCTCGCCGAGTTCAGTGACGATCTCAGCGGGCGTGTCGTTCAGCCGATCGAGGACCCGCAGCAGGCCGGGGCTGATGTGGTCGCTGGACGCTCCCCTTGCCGGCGGGTTGTGGCCGGCGAGGCGGAACAGGTGGTCTCGCTCGTCGAGCGACAGATGCAGGCCCTGGGCGATCGAGGCGAGCATCTGGTTCGACGGCTGCGGCCCGCGTTCCCGCTCGAGCCGGGCATAGTAGTCGGTCGACATGTTGCACAGCGACGCGACTTCCTCGCGCCGTAGCCCGGTGGTCCTGCGACGCGACCCGCGCGGGAGGCCGACGTCTTCGGGTTGCAGAGCCTCCCGGCGATTCCGGAGGAACTCCGCCAGCCCGGCGCGATCGATCACGACGCTCCCTCTTCCCTGATACGGCTTCGTTTCTACCAGCCGCGCTCAGAGGTATCCACGGACTGCCGATCCGCCCATACCGGCGGTGAGCCGGGGATCGGGAGGCCCTGGATGCGTCTCTGCCGTCCGCCGAAGATCGGTGTCGGGCGCGCAGCGTACGTCGGCGGGGGTGACCCACGACGACAACCTGAAGGAGCAGAACCAATGCCACGTACACGCATCGACATCACCGTTCCCGACCTGTCCGGAAAGCGCGCCGTCGTCACCGGGGCAAGCGACGGGATGGGGCTGGGAATCGCCACTCGACTGGCCGCGGCGGGCGCGGAGGTGATCATGCCCGTCCGCAGTCCGCGCAAGGGCGAGGCCGCGATCGCCGCGATCAGGCAGGCCGTCCCTGGCGCGAACGTCTCGCTACGCAGCCTCGACCTGTCCTCGCTCGACTCCGTCGCAGCCCTCGGCGAGGACCTGCGAGGGGAGGGCCGCCCGATCCACATCCTCATCAACAACGCCGGCGTCATGACCCCGCCCGACCGGCAGACGACGGCGGACGGGTTCGAGCTGCAGTTCGGCACCAACCATCTCGGCCACTTCGCCCTCGTCGGGCACCTGCTGCCGCTTCTCCGTGCCGGACGGGCACGCGTGACCTCCCAGATCAGCATCGCCGCCCGCCGGGGCACCATCAACTGGGACGACCTGAACTGGGAACGCGGCTACCACGGGCAGCGCGCATACAGTCAGTCCAAGATCGCGTTCGGGCTGTTCGGCCTCGAGCTGGACCGCCGCAGCAAGGCCCACGGCTGGGGCATCACCAGCAACCTCTCCCACCCCGGGGTGGCACCCACCAGCCTCCTGGCCGCCCGTCCCGAGCTGGGCCGGAGCCGGGACACCCCCCAGGTCCGCCTGATCCGCGCGCTGTCGGCCCGGGGCATCCTCCTCGGCACGGTCGAGACGGCGAAGCTGCCCGCGCTCATGGCCGCGACCGCCCCCGACGCCAAGGCCGGCACCCTTTACGGACCCAGCGGCCCCGGCGGCCTCGGCGGTCCGCCCGCCGAGCAACGGATGTACTCCCCGCTGCGCAGCACGGACGACGCCGTACGTGTCTGGGAGATCTCCGAGCAACTGACCAAGACGGCCATCCCGTCCGCCTGACATCCCCGTCCGTCGGCCGAGGCGAACGTGCCGTTCTCTGATACCGCTGTGTCGGCCGGCGTGGGCGGCGGGATGCGGGTGGGGCCGGCGGTGAGGATCAGGAGCATCCACAGCGCCGTCAGGATGACGACGATGAGGAAGACGCATACGAGTTCCTGGCGCGTGGTGTGACAGGCGAAGCGTTGCGGCCCCTGCCGGGCGGAGGCGGTGTTCAGCGCGTCCATGCGCCAGGCGAAGGCGCGGTCCTGATGGCGGAGGTTCTGTTCGATCTCCTTCAGGAGGCGGTGCTCGCGCTCGGACGGTCCATCGCTCACGTCCCGCTGCTCTCGCCGTCGTCGTCACGGTCTTGCAGTTCCAGGGGTGCTGAATGCGGGTAGTGCAGGTCGAAGGCGGGCCGCTCGGAGCGGATGGGCGGCAGGTACGTGAAGTTGTGCCGGGGCGGCGGACACGAGGTCGCCCACTCCAGCGAGTTACCGTACCCCCATGGATCGTCGAGGGCGACCCGCGGGGCGTGGCGGGCGGTGTGCCAGACGTTGAACAGGAAGGGCAGCGTCGAGGCGCCGAGCAGCAGCGCCCCCGCCGAGGAGATCTGGTGCAGGTCGGTGAAGCCGTCGGCGGCGCTGTAGTCGGCGTACCGCCTGGGCATGCCTGCCATGCCCAGCCAGTGCTGCACCAGGAACGTGGTGTGGAAGCCGATGAACAGCGTCCAGAAGTGCACCTTGCCGAGCCGGTCGTCGAGCATCTTGCCGGTCATCTTCGGCCACCAGAAGTAGAACCCGGCGAACATGGCGAACACCACGGTGCCGAACACGACGTAATGGAAGTGGGCGACCACGAAATAGGTGTCGGTGACGTGGAAATCCAGTGGCGGCGATCCGAGGATCATCCCGGTCAGGCCGCCGAGGAGGAACGTGACGAGGAACCCGATGGAGAACATCATGGGTGACTCGAAGGACAGGTGCCCCCGCCACATGGTGCCGACCCAATTGAAGAATTTCACCCCCGTCGGCACCGCGATGAGGAACGTCATGAACGAGAAGAACGGCAGCAGCACCTGCCCGGTGGGGAACATGTGGTGTGCCCAGACGGTCATCGACAGCCCGGCGATGGCGATGGTGGCGCCGACGAGACCGACGTAACCGAAAACGGGTTTGCGGCTGAAGACGGGGATGATCTCGGTGATGATGCCGAAGAACGGCAGGGCGATGATGTAGACCTCGGGGTGGCCGAAGAACCAGAACAGGTGCTGCCAGATCAGCGCGCCACCGTTCTCAGCGTGGAAGACCTGGGTGCCGAGCTTTCGGTCCGACTCCAGCACGAGCAGCGCCGCGGCCAGCACGGGGAACGCCATCAGCACGAGCATGCTGGTCAGCAGCACGTTCCAGGTGAAGATCGGCATCCGGAACATCGTCAGGCCGGGGGCGCGCATGCAGATGATGGTGGTGAAGAAGTTGACCGAGCCAAGAATGGTGCCCAGTCCGGACAGCGCCAGCCCCATGAGCCACAGGTCGCCGCCGAGGCTCGGGCTGAAGGTGGAGTACGACAGCGGCGTATAGGCGAACCAGCCGAAGTCGGCCGCGCCACCGCTGGCGAAGAAGCCACTGACCGTGATGATCCCGCCGAACAGAAACAGCCAGAAGCTGACGGCGTTCAGCCGGGGAAAGGCGACGTCGGGTGCGCCGATCTGCAAGGGCATGATGACGTTGGCGAACCCGGCGAACAGCGGGGTGGCGAACAGCAGCATCATGATCGTGCCGTGCATGGTGAACAGTTGGTTGTATATCTCCTGACTCACCAGGTCCATGCCGGGCTGGATCAACTCGGCGCGAATGACCAGCGCCATGAGCCCGGCCAGCGCGAAGAAGAGGAACGAGGCGATCAGATACATGTAACCGATCACCTTGTGATCGGTGGACGACAGCCAGTCGGCTATCACCTCACCAGGGCGGCGCGCGCGGACCGGAGCCGGAGACGTCAACGGCTCTTCCAAGCGCGGTCTGTCCATGGCCACTGCCCCCTGCCGATCCGACCGATGCGATCTGAATGCCGGCGGGGAGAAGGCCTGTCACAGCAGTGCCCGGCAGCCCAATGTTGTACCCCGGACCTACCCTTGTCCTTCGGCTCCATGCCGACGGGGTCTTCGGTTATTCGGCCTCGGCGTGGTCGCGCGGGATCAGGCGAGCCAGTTGCCTGGCGTTGACCTGGGCGTGGTCGCGGTAGCAGTTGTTCATGAGAATGTGCGTCGTGTCGGCGTCATCGGCCAGCCGCCGCAGCCGGGGCGCCCATTCCCGCAACTCCTCCTCGCTGTAGAGATAGCCGAACCGCTCGTGGACGTCGTGGCTGGTCCACTTCGCCGAATGACCGTGGAAGCGCACCACGGCCAGGTCCGCCGTGGCGGCGAGCACGGGCGGGATGGAGTCGGGATATCCCTGAGGCATGTCCACACTCACGTACGGAAGCCCGTAAGAGGTGAGGAAATCCAGCGTCTCGCTCTGGTTCTCCTCGCTCATCCAGGTGTGGTTCCGGAACTCGACAGAGATTCGCAACGGATCGCAGCGGGCTTTGCACTCCAGGATGTACTGCTTGTTGCGCTTGGCGATCGGGAACCACCGCGGAAACTGGAAGAGGATCGCGCCCAGCCTGCCCGAGTCGTGCAGCGGCGCCAGGGCCGTCAGGAACCGGTCCCACACCTGCTCGACGGCCTGCGGGTCCAGGTCGCGGAGATAGAGGTTCTTCTTGGTGTCGCCAAGGCGGTCCCTCAGGTCTTTGGGGAGCGCCGCCGGCTTGGTCGGATGCTGGGTCAGCAGCGAGAACGCCTTGATGTCGAAGGTGAACCCCGCCGGAGTGCGATCGCGCCAGAGGGAGACCGTGCTCTCTGCGGGTGGCGCGTAGTAGGACGAATCCACCTCCACGACGGGGAACAAGCTCGCATAGTAGGCCAGCCTCTCCTGCGCGGAGGTGACGTCGTCCGGGTACCACCCCGACTCCAGCAGCGTCTTGTCGGTCCACGAAGCGGTCCCCACCAGGATGCGGCCCATGCCCGTCCCGTACCCGGACCGTCGCCGTCGAGACGCACGGGCCCGCCGACGACCGCCCGTTGGCATCTGGGAGCCCGTTCAGCCTCGTCCCGCAGGCCGGCGGCGGGTGGCGGTCAGGTAGGCGACCGCGGCCGCGAAGACCAGCAGCGCGGTCCAGACGTTGAAGCGCAGCCCGAGGACGAGAGGGGCGGGGTCCACGCGCAGCCACTCGATCCAGGCGCGGCCGGTGGTGTAGGCCGCGGCGTACAGGGCGAACGCCCGGCCACGGTCCAGCCGGAAGCGGCGCTCGGCCCAGAGGACGAGCCCGGCCACCCCCAGGTTCCACAGCGACTCGTAGAGGAAGGCCGGGTGGTAGGTGGCCGTGGATTCCAGGCCCGGCGGCCGGTGGGCGGGGTCGATCTCGAGCGCCCAGGGCAGGGTGGTCGGCCTGCCGTACAACTCCTGGTTGAACCAGTTGCCCCAGCGGGCGATCGCCTGGCCGAAGGCGATCCCGGGCGCGACGGCGTCGGCGAAGTCGCGTAGCGGGATGCCGCGCCGGCGGCAGGCCAGCCACGCGCCCAGCGCGCCGCCGGCGATGGCGCCCCAGATGCTGATCCCGCCCTCCCAGATCGCGAAAGCGCGCAGGGGGTTCCTGCCGGGGCCGAAGTACTGCTGCCAGTCGGTGGCCACGTGGTAGAGCCGCGCACCGATCAGGCCGAACGGCACGGCCCAGGTGGCGATGTCCGCTACCGTGCCGGGCTCGCCGCCGCGGGCCGTCCAGCGGCGTCGGGTGACCCAGCTGCCGACGGCGACGGCGAGCACCATGAGCAGGGAGTACGCGCGGATGGGCAGCGGGCCGAGGTACCAGACGGCTTGGGACGGACTGGGGATGGCTGTCACGCCGTCGAGTCTCGCTCCGGTACGGCCGCGCGCACATCGAGCGGGACACCGATCGCCGGGTCAGTCGACTGGTTGATGCCGGACCGGCGGGTGACTGATTATCGTCGGTGCCGTGGAGTCCTGGGAGCGGTCCCGGCGCCGGTGGCAGCACGCCTTCTTCGTCTCGTGGCTGGTGCTGACGTCGGCCGGGCCGCTGATGGAGGTGGGCCAGGTCCTGCCGGTGGCGCTCGTGGCCGGGCTGGCCGCCTGGTATGCGGTGTGGTTCGTGCTGCGCACGCCTCCCGCCGGTGAAGTGCCCCTGCCGTACGTGGTCGGCGGCGGGCTGCTCTGGCTGGGGCTGTTCGCGATCGACTCGTCCTTCCTGGTGGTCTGCCTGAGCGTGCTCGTGCCGTACTGCATGGACGCCGTACGCATCGGGCTGGTCGCGGTGCTGTCGTGCGCCGGGGGCTGGTTGTGGCACAGCTACCACGAAGGCGGGTCGATCACCTGGACCGAGATCGCCATCACCGCGCTGATCGCGATCAGCGCGGCCGCCTCGGTCGGGTACTTCTATTCGGTGGCCCGGCAGAGCGCCGAGCGCAAGGAGCTGATCGACCAGTTGCAGGCCGCCCAGGAGGCGCGGGCGGCGGCCGAACGGCAGGCGGGCGTGGCCGCCGAGCGGCAGCGGCTGGCTCGCGACATCCACGACAGCCTGACCCAGGGGTTCGCCAGCGTGGTGATGCTGCTGGAGGCGGCGCAGGAGCGGTTGCCGGACGACCGGCACCTGAGCCAGGCGTTACGGGCGGCCAGGGAGAACCTCGTGGAGAGCCGCCGCGTGGTGCTGGCGCTGCGGCCCGGCGAGCTCGACGACGGCGGCCTGCCGCAGGCGCTGCGGCGGCTGTCGGGCCGGCTGTCCGACGAGACCGGCATCGACGCGCACACCGTGATCACCGGCGCGCCGCGGCCCCTGGACGCGCACGTCCAGGTGGAACTGCTGCGGGTGGCGCAGGAGGCGGTCGCCAACGCCCGCCGCCACGCCCACGCCGAGCGGGTCACCCTGACCCTGTCGTACATGGAGGACCTGGTCGTGCTGGATGTCCACGACGACGGCGACGGCTTCGATCCCGAGCGAGCCGCCGCCGGCCACGGCCTGCTGATCATGCTTGAGCGGATGGAGCAGCTCGGCGGCACGCTCCTCGTGGAGAGCGCGGCCGGGGAGGGCACCACGATCGTGGCCAGCCTCCCGGTGCCGGCGCGATGACCGCGCGGGGCGCGATCCGGGTGCTGATCGCCGACGACCACCCGGTGGTCCGTGACGGCATCCGGGCGATGCTCGGCACCCAGGGCGATCTGGAGGTGGTCGGCGAGGCGGTCTCCGGCTCGGACGCGGTACGGCTGGCGCGCGACCTCCGGCCGGACGTCACGCTGATGGACCTGCAGATGCCCGAGCTCGACGGTGCGACGGCGATCAGCCGGATCCGCGAGCACGACCCCGCCGCCAGGGTGATCGTCCTGACCACCTATGACACCGACGGCGACATCTCCCGCGCCATCGACGCCGGAGCGATCGGTTACCTGCTCAAGGACACCCATCGCGAGCAGCTGTTCGACGCCATCAGGGCGGCGGCCCGGGGGCAGAGCGCCCTGTCGCCGGCGATAGCGACCCGGGTGCTGTCGTGGGCGCGCGCCGACGTGCCCGGCGCGCTCAGCGGCCGGGAGATCGAGGTCCTGGGCGCGGTCGCCCAGGGGATGAGCAACAAGGCCATCGCCGCCCACCTGTGCATCAGCGAGGCCACGGTCAAGACCCACCTGCTGCACATCTTCGCCAAGCTCGACGTCGACGACCGCACCGCCGCCGTGACGGTGGCGGCCACGCGGGGGATCATCCGCCTCGGCGGCTAGGAGGGGTCTTTCGCGCTCGCCGAGGCGGCTTGGAGGGGCCTTTTCGCGCTCGCCGCGTTGTCCGTCGCCATGAGCTGAACGGCCGGCGCTCGCGCGAAGCCCAGCAGTGCGGTGCGTGCCCGCCTGTCGCGTGAGCTGGCGTTTCCCGCCATCGGATCACCTGTCGAACGGCGCGTACGCCCGTACGGAGAAGCCCGTCGAACAGGCTGACAACACCGATCTCGTACCGGACACGTGGGCGAACCGGAAGGTTGGATCCCGCCAGACCGGAATCGCCCCAGCCCCTGAACCAGGAGTAACGATGAAGCTGCCCTCATGCGCCGCTGCCCTCGCGGCGGCCGTCCTGTTCACTTCGCTGACCGGAGTGTCCGAGGCGTCGGCGGCGGCTGAGGCCCTTCCTAGCGTGAACATGGAGGCCGCTGTCAAGGCGGCCCAGATCGACCCGCGGCGGCCCGACAGCACGCTGACCCCGGGCGCCAAGGCCAGCGTACTCCTCGTCGAGCAGGCGCTGCGTGACCGGAGCTTCCTCGATGCGAAGTGGGTGGACGGCTACTTCGGCACCACGACGGTCGCCGCCTACGCCAAATACCAGAAGTCGCTCGGCCTCAGTGGTCTGGACGCCAACGGCCTGCCGGGCAAGACGTCGCTCACCAAGCTCGGTGCCGGCCGCTTCAAGGTCACCGACGTCATCGACCCGGGCGCCCGGGTGTCCACCGGCGGTTTCGTCGTCAACGCCCGCACGCGAAGCATGCTGGCGGAGGCCAGGCGGCTGCTCGGCCGCGACCTCAAGCTGGATCAGGGTTCGTACAACCCCGGCGGCGACCCCACGTCCGCGGGCACCCACGACGGCGGCGGCGTCGTCGACATCTCGGTCAAGGGCATGAACTCCGCCACCCGCACCGCGGCCGTCCGCGCGTTGCGCCTTGTCGGCTTCGCCGCCTGGCTGCGCAGCCCCCAGCAGGACGACTGGCCGTGGCACATCCACGCCGCCGCCATCAGCGACACCAGCCTCTCCGGCCAGGCCCAGCACCAGATCGGTGACTACTACCTCGGCCTGAACGGGCTCGCCGGCCGTGGCCCGGACGACGGCCCGAAGGTGACCATCCGCACCTGGGAGGAGTACCAGCGCCGCTGAACTCGTCCCTCCGAAACCCCATCTCCGCAAACAGAAAAGAGAAACAGCATGAGAACGTTCACCAGGATCCTCACCGCCACGACCGCCGCGATGGCGCTCGGCGGAACGGTCCTCGCCACCGCATCGCCCGCCTCGGCCGCAGCCCGCGACGGCGTCTGCGACACCGGCGAGTTCTGCTACTACTTCAACAGCAACAACCAGGGCTCGCTCTCCGACTTCACCGAATCGATCGACGACTACGCCACCACCCAACCCACCTGCTACGACTTCAAGGGCCCCGGCGACGGCAAGGGCAAATGCATCAAGAACGCCGCCGCCTCCGCCTGGAACCGCAGCAGCAAAACCGTCCGCGTCTACTTCAACAGCGGCCACACCGGCACCTACCAGGACTTCGCCCCCGGCGCCAAAGGCAACCTGAACGCCACCCTCAAGAATCAGAACGCCTCGCACCAGTTCGGCCCGTCGACCTCGGCGCGCAGCAACATGTCGTCCTCTCTGTACAAGGCCAGCGCCACGATCACCTGCGGATTCGACGGTTACACCTCCACCTCCGGCCGGCACGAAGGCATCGACATCGCCCGCGGCATCGGCTCGAACGTCTACAACCTGGTGGCCGGCAAGGTCATCAACGTCGTACGCGGATCCACCGGCAGGGCGGGACTGTCCACGATCGCCGTCTACAACGCCTCATTGAACAAGACGGTGATCTACCTGCACTCCGCTCCGGTGTCCTCCCTGCGCGTGGGCCAGCAGGTCAGCCGCGGCCAGGTCATCGCCACCGAGTCGTGGCGCGGAGTGTCGAGCAGTTCGTCCGCGCACACCCACGTCGAGATGCGCCCCGGACAGCAGACGCGTGCGGCCAAGAGCGTCGGCGACCCGCACCTGGAGAACCCGAACCCGACCTCGTTCTGGAACTCCCAGGGCTACAACGTCCGATAACGCGTCGCGGCCACCGACAAGAAGAGGAAGACAACTGTGCCTTTACGAACTGTCCGGCTGATCCCGCGGCTCGCCGCGGCGACCGCCGCGATGGCGCTCGGCGGAACGGTCCTCACCACCGCATCGCCCGCCTCGGCGGCAGCCCGCGACGGCGTCTGCGACACCGGCGAGTTCTGCTACTACTTCAACAGCAACAACCAGGGCTCGCTCTCCGACTTCACCGAATCGATCGACGACTACGCCACCACACAACCCACCTGCTACGACTTCAAGGGCCCCGGCGACGGCAAGGGCAAATGCATCAAGAACGCCGCCGCCTCCGCCTGGAACCGCAGCAGCAAAACCGTCCGCGTCTACTTCAACAGCGGCCACACCGGCACCTACCAGGACTTCGCCCCCGGCGCCAAAGGCAACCTGAACCCCACCCTCAAGAACCAGAACGCCTCGCACCAGTTCCTGAGCTCCACCTCGCCGACGCCGACCGGGTGCAAGACCGACGGCACGGACACCAAGCTGCCCACGACGATCCTCGTGTACCGCAAGTCCCTCGATCGCGTGGAGCGGGTGGAGTTCAAGACCTACGTCAAGAACGTCCTGCCCAACGAGTGGGTGTCGAGCTGGCCGAGCGAGTCTCTCAAGGCCGGGGCGATGGCCGTGAAGAACTTCGGCTGGTACTGGGCGCTGCACTCCAACCGCAAGACGGCGGACGGCCGGTGCTTCGACGTCTACGACCACACGTCGAGCCAGGTGTACAAGCCCGGCTCCGCGAAGGCGGTGACGAGCGCCGCGGTGGACGCGACGTGGGGCGCCCGGCTGACCCGCAACGGGAAGATCTTCCGGGCCCAGTACTGCGCCACGACGACGGCGTGCGGCAACTGGGTCGACGGCGACTGGATGTCGCAGAACGGCTCTCGCGATAAGGCCCGAGAGGGCTGGAGCTACTCCAGGATCCTCCAGCACTACTACACGGGGATCGTTCTCAGCTCCTGAGCCCGTACGATTCCGGTTCCCCGCCGTGCCACGCGCGGCGGGGAACTAGTGTCCGTCGACGATGATCTGGAAGTTGATCGGCCGGCTTCCGGGGAACGCGACCGCTCCCGAAGCGTCCACCATCTTGAATCGCACGTAGCACAAGCCGGGCTTCCTGGGCGTGGTGATGTCGGTCCGGATGTCGACTGTCTCGCCGGGTAGCGTGTCCTTGATCGGCACGTCGGAGATGGTCTGGCAATGGTCGGCTTGCTGCGCGAGGTCGAGGCGACGCAGCGAATATCCCTTCCATGGCACGGTCCCGGCGTTCTTGAGGCGCCATACCTTGGGCATGGTCTGGCCGGGACGGACACGCGTGCAGTCGGCGAGCGTGACGTCCTCGATGAACACGGCCGCATCGCCCTTGTGCAGCGGCGGGGCCCAGGGCGGGTTGGTCGAACGCACCGGGCACTCGGCCGGGGACGGCACGGCGATCGACAGGTTGCCGGTCGGGTTCAGGCTGCGTCCGTCGGGCGTGGAGCCGCGATTGACGACGGCCACGACGATGGCCGCTGCCCCCACGATGACGGCCGCTGCCGCGAACGCGGCCGCATGGGCCAACCGTAATCGCCCGCTGCTCCCCGGTGCGGGGACCGGAGGCTGGGCCTCGTCGGCTGGTGGCGGGGGCGCTTGCGACCCGAGGGTGAGGTGCACGGTACGGAGCTCCGCGGCGGCGGGCGCGAGTCCATCAGGCGGTTGGTCCACCGAGGTGTCCGCGCGGATCGAGGGATCCCCGGCGCTCGTCGATCTGACCGCCCGGTTGGCTCTCTCCCAGAGCTCGCGGTACGCGGCCGGGTCCGCGTCGCACACCTTGACGAATTCGACGGTGGTCTCCCAACTCGGGAGCCGGTTACCCTTCGTGGCTTCGTGCAACGTCGTGTGAGAAATCGCCCTCGACCGCCCGGACATCTCACGGAAAGGTGGGTTTCCGACCGCGTTGCGTAACTCCCGCAGGATCGCCGCAAAGTCCTCGATTATCTCCGCACGTGCACGCCTGTCGTCCACCGTGTGAAGGTAACAGCACCCACCGTCGTCACTCAACTCGAACCGGAATCGGTGCGGAGCCGGGCGAGATGGGCGTACGGCTGGTCCCCGCCGCACCGTAAAGCGGCCGCGACCAGGCCGAACAGGCCCGCATCCCGGCCGGACCCCTGCCCCACCCAATAATGATGGATATAGATGATTAGGCCTGGCCTCGGTGGCATATGTTCAGGCCGTTGATTCGCACAGTGTCCGGGACAGCACGCAACGCAGCAGCTCGGACCACGCTTTCAAATATGGCGTCGCAGGCTCGGGATAATTTCTGCCGGCTTTTACTCCGTAGCGGACACGTTTGAGGAATCAACCCGTCACAGCGAGTGACGTGATGCTGCTCGTGCCGCCTCCGACAGCCCTGCCGGAGGCGGCGAGGTCACCTCACGCGACGGCGGTCCCCTCGAGCTCCACCATCAGGTCGGGGATCGCCAGCCGGGTCACCCCGAGCATCGTGGTGGACGGTGCCACCCCGGCGGCGCCCAACCGCGACGCCAGCACGCCGTAGTGCTCGAAGAGCCGGTCGACGTCGGTGGTGTAGACGTTGAGCCGGACGAGGTTCGCGAGGGACATGCCGGCCTCGCCGAGCACGGCCTCCAGGTTGTCGAGGCTCAGCGCCAGCTGCGCCGCCATGTCGTCGGCGTGCTGGGGCTTGCCTTCGCCGCTCATCGCGGTCTGTCCGGAGCAGTACAGGGTCCGGGTGTGCCCGGAGACGATCTCACCCTGGTTGTAGCCCATCTCCACCGACCACGCCCACGGGTTGACCGCCGTTCGCTCCATTGCCACATCAGCTCCATTCGAGTCGTCGCTAGGTGGTGATGAGCCTCCCAACAAATCACGACATCCTGTGTCGTGTATCTCTGTAGAGTTTCCGCATGCGCGCCGACCGGTTGGTCTCGTTGGTGCTGCTGCTGCGGCAGCACGGCCGGCTGTCCGCGACCACGCTGGCCCGCGAGCTGGAGGTGTCCACCCGCACCGTGCTGCGCGACATCGAGGCGCTGTCCGCAGCCGGTGTCCCGGTCTACGCCGAACGCGGCCGGCACGGCGGTTTCGCGTTGTTGCCGGGTTTCCGGACCGAGCTCACCGGGCTGAACCCCGACGAGGCCCTTGCCCTGCTGGTCGCCGGATCGCGGCGCGGCGCGCAGGCCTTCGGCCTCGGCTCGGCGCTCGCTTCGGCGATGCTCAAGGTGGTTGACGCGCTGCCGGAGAGCTACCGGGACACCGCGGCCGGCGCGGCCGAGCGATTGCTCATCGACCCGGAGACCGACCTCCTCTCGCGCCGGCTGGCCGCCGAGGAGGTGCCTGACGCCATAGCGGCCGAGGTCCTGCGCGCGGTGTTCGCCGGGCGCAAGCTGCAGATCCACTACGCGGCTGTGGACCAGCCCCCGAAGTGGCGCACGGTGGACCCGATCGGCCTGGTCACCGTACGAGACCGGGGCTACTTGCTGGCCACCAGGTCCGGCGAGGACCGCACCTACCGGCTGTCCCGGATCCTGGCCGCCGAGGAGCTCCCCGAACCCGCGCAGCGACCGGACCGGGTCGATCTGGACCGGGCCTGGCAGGAACGCAGCACGCGGTTCCGGACCGGCGGCGACCAGGTCGCCGTGCTGGTACGGATGCACCCGGCGCGGCGGGAGGAACTGGTGGGCACCGCGCTGGCCGTCCTCGCCGAAGAAGCCGACCCGGACGGCTGGCTGCGGCTGGAGGTGACCTTCCAGGACCGCAGGCACGCCGAATGGGCGCTGTGGCAGCTCTCGACGAGCGCGGAAGCCCTGGCCCCGCAGTGGCTGCGCGACTCCCTGCGCGACCGCGCCACCGCGATCGCCACCCGCTACGAAGCGTCCTCCTGAGAACGGCCGCCTCCCCTGCCGCCGTATGTCAGCGGCGGCGTCAGGACGGCGACAGCCCGGTATCAGAGCGGTCGGCGATGGTGGACATCGAAACAAGAGCGCAGCACAAGGAGCACCTGATGCAGAAGTTCGACACCCCCGCCGCCATCTCCGCCGTCCTGGACATCCCCGCCGGCCGCGTCCACTTCATCGCCGCCGACCGGGCCGACACCACGGTCGAGGTCCGCCCCACGAACGCCGCCAAGAGCCGCGACGTGAAGGCGGCCGAGCAGACCACGGTCGAATACGCCGGCGGCGTCCTGCGGATCGAGACGTCGGTGAAGAACCAGTACCTCGGCCCGTCCGGATCCATCGACGTGACGGTCGAGCTGCCCGCCGGTTCCCGTATCGAGGCGAAGGCGGGCGCCGCCGAGCTGCGGACCGTCGGCCGTCTCGGTGACGTGGCCTTCGACGGCGCCTACCGCCAGGTCAGGCTGGAGGAGACCGCGAGCCTGCGCCTGACCGCGACGGATGGCGACGTCGAGGTCGGCCGGCTGGGCGGCCCGGCGGAGGTCAGCACCGCACGGGGCGACATCCGCATCGCCGAGGCCACCGGCGGCAAGGTCGTGCTCCGCACCGACGCCGGCGACATCTCGATCGCCGCCGCAGCCGGCGTCTCGGCGGCCCTGGACGCCGGCACCGCCCACGGCCGCATCACCAACGCCCTCAAGAACGACGGCACCGCCGAGCTCGACATCCACGCCACCACAGCCAGCGGCGACATCACCGCCCGCAGCCTGTGACCCACAGCCCGGTGACGGCGGACGGCCCCGGTCCATCGATCAACGCGGACCGGGGCCCGTCGTGAGCTTGAATACGGGCTGTTCAACCACCATGACCGCGCGTGCCCCTGAGCTGGGCCTCGGGCGGGACGCCCCTTGAGCGCAACGTTCAAGGTGGAAGGGCCTTTGTAGCTCTTTTGGATGTTCTCTGTAGGTGGGGCTCCCAATCTTGATCACCGGCAAGAGCGCTTTGCAAGGTCAACGGTCAAGATTCGCGGCGCCGGTGGGGCATCGCCCCTCCGGTGCGCGCAGAAAGGTATCCGCATGAGAACCAGAGGGGTGCTTACGGCCGGGTTCGCCCTGCTCTTCAGCCTCACGACCGGCCCGGTCGCGGCGGCATGGGCCGCCCCGACCCCGTCTCCGTCTCCGTCGTCCTCCGCCAAGGAGGACGAGGGAGAGATGGGTAACCCGCCGGATCAGGTGGACGTGCCGCCGGTGTCCACTCTGGCGGCGCCGAGCTTCCAGCTGCCGTTCCCCTGTGGCCAGACGTGGACGGGCAACTCCAGCAACAGCAGCGCGCACAAGTCGTACGAGATCGACTTCAACCGGGGCAGCACCGCTGATGCGGACCGTGGTGACACCGTGGTCGCGGCCGCGGCCGGCACCGTGGTCATCTCGGCTCACCAGGGCTCGACCAACGGTTACGGCAACCTGGTCAAGATCGACCACGGGGGCGGGTGGAGCACCTACTACGCGCACCTGACCGTCCGCTCGGTCTCGGCCGGCGCGCAGGTCGCCCAGGGCCAGAAGATCGGCACGGTCGGCAACACCAGCAAGCCCGGCAACAACATCAGCCCGCACCTGCACTACGAGGTGCGCCAGGGCACCAGCTACCCGGGCAACATCCGCAAGGCCACCTTCAACGGCGCCACCTTCGGCTACCCGAACGCCAGCGTGACCTCCAAGAACAAGTGCGGCGGCGGTGGCGGCTCCACCAACCCGCACACCGCCGAGTCCGTGTGCGGCGCCGGCTACAAGGTCATCGACTCGGCCGCGCTCGGCTCCAGCGGCACCGTCTATCTGACGTTCAACGCCGGTAACGGCAACAACTGCGTGGCCACGATCAAGAAGGCCTCGCTGGGCAAGGCCACCGCCACCGCCGCCTACCTGGAGGTCGAGGGCAAGACCCGGGCCGCCGACACCGGCAACTTCGAGTACTACGCGGGCCCGGTACGCGCCGCGGCCGCCGGCAAGTGCGTCAAGTGGGGCGGCAAGGCCGGCTCCAGCACCTACAACAGCCCGTCCGAGCACTGCGGGAGCTGAACCCCTGTGAAGCTGCGTATTCTCCTGACCGGCGCCGCCGTCCTGCCCCTGTCGCTGCTCGTGGGGCAGCCGGCCGGGGCGGCCTCGGCCGATCCGATGACCGAGGCGTTCGCCAAGGCGGCCTCGACGTACGAGGTGCCTCGTGACCTGCTGGTCTCGGTGGCCTACTCCGAGACCCACCTGGACGGCCACCAGGGGCAGCCCAGCGCCGACGGCGGCTACGGCGTGATGCACCTGGTCACCGCCAAGACCCTGGACAAGGCCGCCACGCTGACCAAGCAGCCGCTGTCCGCCCTGAAGTCCGACGACGCGGCCAACATCACGGGCGGCGCGGCCGTGCTGCGCTCTCTGGCCGACGAGCTCAAGCTGGACGCCGCGGCCCGCAAGGACGCCGGCAAGTGGTACCAGGCGATCGCCAGGTACAGCGGCGCCTCCTCGCCCGCGGTCGCCCGGCTGTACGCCGACACCGTGTACGAGGAACTCGCCAAGGGCATCCGCGCCACCACCCCAACGGGCGAATCCGTCACCACACCCGCCAGCACCGTGACGCCCGACCGCGGCCCGTACGCCAACGCGGACGACCTCGACAAGCCCAGCACGCTGGCGGCGAGCACCGACTACCCGTCGGCCGCGTGGGCCCCGGCGCACAGCAGCAACTACGCCGTCTCCAACCGGCCCACCAGCGACGCCATCGACCGCATCGTCATCCACGTGACCCAGGGCAGCTACGCCGGCACGATCTCCTGGTTCCAGACCGGGCCCCGGCCCAACCCTAGCTCGGCCCACTACGTCGTCCGCTCCTCCGACGGCGCCATCACCCAGACGGTCAGGGAGAAGAACCGGGCCTTCCACGCCGGCAACTACAACCGGCGCTCGGTCGGCATCGAGCACGAGGGCTTCGTCGACAACGCGACGTGGTTCACCGACACCATGTACCGCTCGTCCGCGGCGCTGACCCGCAACATCGCCGACCGCTACGGCATCCCCAAGGACCGCACCCACATCGTCGGCCACAACGAGGTCCCGGGCGCCGACCACACCGACCCGGGCCGGTACTGGAACTGGACCAAGTACATGCAGTACGTCACCGGTGGAAGCGGGGGCGGCGGGGGCACCAACCCGCACACCGCCGAGTCCGTGTGCGGCGCCGGCTACAAGGTGATCGACTCCGCGGCCCTCGGCTCCAGCGGCACGGTCTACCTGACCTTCAACTCCACCAACGGCAACAACTGCGTGGCCACGATCAAGAAGGCCTCGCTGGGCAAGGCCACCGCCACCGCCGCCTTCCTGGAGGTCAAGGGCAAGACCCGGGCCACCGACACCGGCAACTTCGACTACTACGCCGGCCCCGTCCGGGCCGCCGCCGCCGACAAGTGCGTCAAGTGGGGCGGCAAGGCCGGGACGAGCACGTACGAGAGCGGCTTCGAACACTGCGGAAGCTGACCCTCTGACCTGGGGCCGGATCACGCGGGCTCGTGATCCGGCCACAGCCTCACCTGCTCGTTCCCAGACTCATCGCGCCGATCAGCCGAACGGCTGGTTGTCCAGCGTGTTCACCTTCACGGCGGTGATCTTCACCTGCCTCATCAGCACCTGGGGCGCGCCCGCCGGCTTGGTGCAGGCGAAGCTGAGCGGTCCCGTGCTGGGGTAGTTGTGTACGACGTTGAGGAAGATGCTGTGCCTGCTGTGCGGCGCCAGCGTCACCTCGGTGATGTCGCCGTCCGAGTTGGGGCCCGTACCGATCGTGCAAAGGTAGTTGATCGCCGAGGCGCCGGTGTTCTCGGCGTAGAGCTTCGCGGTGATCGTGTACGCTCCCGTCCCCAGGAGCCCGCTGAAGCCGGGGCTGAGGGCGTTGGAATGGACGATCTCGTTGTCCCACCGGCTGATCACCTCCGGTGGCACCGCCTCGGCCGAGTTGGCGTTCCCCGCCAGCAGCGCACCCGCGGCCACGACGGCCAGCGCGGACAGGCGCAGGCCGCGGCGGCGGCGTGATGGGGCGGTTGAGGGCATGGTCATGTGAGTTTCTCCTGGTGTGAGCCGTTCCCCTCGCGCGGACGCGCGAGCGGCCGCACGCCTTCGCCGGCCGAGGCGGCGGTCACCGGCTCGCGTGCTCTCCGGAAACGTAGCCCTCGCGGTTCCGGGGGACCGCGCAAAAATAACCGCGCCGGCCGTGCCGGTCGTCATCGCGCTTTCGCGCACCGGCCCCGCACCGAAGTCCCCGTGCCGGGCACTTCGCGCACCGGCCCCGTACCGAAGTCCCCGTGCCGGGCACCCCGCCGGAATGGCCCCGCCGTGTCGTCTCCCCTTTCCCCTGTGCTGGAGGCTCCCGCCGCTCGGCCTTTTCAGGGCGAGGACGGTGCCGTGGTGCGGCGGGTTGCCGGTGTGGTGACCTAGGTGCGGTCGAGGGCGAGGTGCTGCCCGACCGGGGCGGAGGCCAGGTGCTCCTCCAGTTGCCCGCGCCCCGACAACTGCGCCGTACGCAATGCCGCCACGACGGCCCTGGCCAGCTCGTCGTTGCCCATCGTGCGCAGTGCGTGCTCGGCGCGAGGCTGGAGGACGTGGACTTCGCCCACGTGAAGATCGACGCCTGGGCGTTCCCCACCTTCCAGACTCCGGACCCTGGGGAGAAGCTGCCTTACCGGGCGAAGGACTTCGACTGGGTCGCGCCCTACGACCCGCCGACCCCGCCACCGGCGGAGCCGGACCGGGACTGGGCCGCCGCCTCGGTGGTGCCCGCCTCGTTCGGGAGCGCGGCGGGCACCGCCGGGTGCCGGGCGTGCGCGTTCGTGAAGTGGCGCAGTGTGGCCTCGATCCAGCCGTACGCGATCCCCTGCTCCGCAGGCCAGGGCCGGTCCTCGATGATCGACACCAGCTCCCACACCCGGGCCCCCCGCGGGTCGTGTTCGTCGAACGCGCGCAGCATCTCCTCGCGGCTCTGCCCCATCACCGCCAGGATCCGATCGAGAATCGGCTCGGATTCGGGCGAGCCGGGCTCGATGCCCGCCCGCGCAGCGGTCAGCGCCTCCCGCATGATCTGGACGTTCATCTCGTGCCAGGCGTCGAAATCGCGGTCCTCATCCCAGAAGTCCGCGCTCTGCCGGCGCAGGCTGTCGCGGTAGTCCTCGTCGGCGAGCAGGTCGGCCAGCTCCAGCCAGGCGTCCAGCTGCGCGACGGTCGGCTCCTCGGGCAGTTGGGGGAGCATGGCGTCGCGCATGTGGGTCAGCCACTCGTGCCGGGCCTCGATGTCGCCGCCGACCTCGTCGACGAACTCGTCCAGCAGCATCTCCATCTCGGCCGTGCCGAGCCGGCCGAGCGCGTGGAGCCTGCTCAGGTCCTCCTCGGCGGGATCGCCGTCCCGGGCGAGCGTCGCCCTGAGCACGGCCCTGGTCCGCTGGAGCGACTTGAGCTGCGTCTCGACCGCCTTGAGGTGGAGATCGAGCACGTCCCTCAGCGCGCGTTCGCCGAGCGAGCGGATCGTGGCCAGGTCGACCCCGATCTCCCTCAGCGTGCGGATCAGCTCCAGCCGCGCCCGGTCCTCGTCGCCGTAGAGCCGGTAACCGGAGGCTGTGCGCTCGCGCTCGGGCAGCACGCCCGCGTCCGAGTAGAAGCGGATGGTCTTCACGGGCAGGCCGGTCAGCTTCGCCAGGCGGCCGATCGTGTAGCTCATAATTCCCTTGAGTCTCCAGTAACTGGAGACTTTAGCGTAGCCGACATGGCGAAGCAGAAGATAGCCAGGGTCGTCACCCTGCACATACAGGCCGGTGAGGCGGGCCCGGCGAACGTCGGCAAGGATCTCGGCCCGCTCGGCATCAACCTCATGGAGTTCTGCCGGCAGTACAACGCGCAGACGCAGGACCGGCGCGGGTTCGTGATCCCCGCGGTGATCACCGTGTACGAGGACAGGTCGTTCGAGGTCGTCACCAAGCAGCCGACCACCGCCTCGCTGATCCGGCGCGTCGCCGGGCTCGACGGCGGCAGCCCGCGCCCGGGCCACCAGAACGGCGGCTGGATCACCCGCGCCCAGCTCCGCGAGGTCGCCCAGGCCAAGCTCCCCGACCTCAACACCACCGACCTGGATCAGGCCGAGAAGATCGTCGCGGGCACGGCCCGCTCCATGGGCCTCAGCGTCCGCGATTAGCGCAAACCCGGTGCGGCGGAGCCGGCCCGGCCGGATCATGGTCGGCATGGGAAGCTGCGTGTTCTGCGAGATCGTCGCCGGGCGCACCGAGGCCAGCGTCGTTCACGAGGACGACGGCGTGGTGGCCGTCCTGGACCACAAGCCGGCCACGGTCGGCCATGTGCTGGTGATCCCGCGCGTACACGTGGCCGGGCTGGCGGACGCCGATGACGCGGTCGGTACGGCGATCTGGCGGACCGCGCGGCGGGTGGCGGGCGCGTTGCGGGCATCGGGGCTGCGCTGCGACGGGGTGCGGCTGTCCCTGGCCGACGGGGAGGCCGCCGGTCAGGACGTCTTCCACCTCCACCTGCACGTGGTGCCGCGCTTCCCGGGAGACGGCGTCGTGGTCACCGCCGACTGGAAGAAGCGCTCGCGCGAGCTTCTCGACCAGGATGCGGCGCTGATCCGGGAAGCCCTTACGTGACTGCGGCGAAAGCGCGCTTATATTCGCGGGTTCCGCTACGCCCTCACGCCCGAGAAAAGACAGTTCGATAATCACCTGTTTTGATCATTTCCACCTTTTCTCCAAGTCGATCCCTGACGCGAGTTATCTCGCCTTCGAGCGGGTACCTCCAGCTCGCACCACCCGGGGGATGCGACATTAAGTCCGATTCTTCCGAATCCGACCTACAGGGGGAGAAACAGATGATTAAGCACCGGATCATCAGGAACGCGCTGGCCTTTGCCGTGACAGCGGCGGCGGCCGGCGGATTCGCGACGGTTACATTTACGGGGGCGGCGGGCGCCACGGCCGTCACCGGCGTTCACGCCAAGGCGGCAACCGCCATCAGCCACGCCACCGACCCGAGGTCGGACAAGGAGGACAGGCCGACCCGGGCGATCGACTCGGCCTTCCAGGGCGACCCGGAGGACCCCAAGAGGCAGCCGGTCAAGTTCGTCGGGGTCATCCGCGACGACAAGGTCGCGATCAGGGACCCGCGGACGATGCCGCAGTGGCATGACCTGACCTCGCTGCTCCCGCGCGACTTCGGCCGCCTGGTCGACATCACGCTGGCCGCGCCCGACGAAGGCGACACCGTGCACGTCACCGTGCTGAACGAGCGCGGCAAGATCGCCCAGACCAGGTGCACGGTCTTCCCGACCCCGGGCACGAAGGACACGCCGGAGTGGCCCGACAACTGCACCGAATTCATGGACCTCACGCGTAGGTGAGTCACCTGATCGGCCGATGACGAATGCCGTGCCCGGGAACCTTTCCGGGCACGGCATTCGTCGTACACTTTTGCTCCATTTTGCGACTCTACGGCACACACGAATTATCCAATTGCACAGATATGTCCCCCTCACCGCCTGTGCCATTTTGGGCGATTTATGCGGAGAAAGAGTGCTATAGGGTCACTCGACGGTTGACCTGGACGAATCCCCCGGAGGCGCTGCAAAGTCGTCCCTGTAATGCGAGGAGCGAGCCGAAAGGAAATCGCATGAAGCGCTACGAGAAGCCCCGTCTTGTGGCAGCCGGATCCTTCCGCGGGCGCCACCAGGCTGGCGGTGATCGGGCGCTGCGCGTTCGACGCCGACCGGCTGGCCGTGGAGGCGAGCCGGCTGCGTGACCCGGCGCACCTCGCCCGGCCGGCCCGAACCCTGCCCGGCAGCTTCCACCTCGTCGCCGCGCTGGACGGCCGGTTACGCGTCCAGGGCACCGCGTCCGGGCTCCGGCTGGTCTTCCACGCGCGCGTGAACGGGCCCACCGTCGCCTCCGACCGCGCCGACGCCCTGGCCGCCGGGCTCGACGTGCGGCGCCTGGCCGCGGCGTTCTCGCTGGCCGTGCTGCCGCCGCGGCGCCTGCGTACCGTGCTCGCCCTGCTGTGCCGGAGGCGGGGCTCGTGGCCGACCTGATGTACGGGGGTCCGGGTACGGCCCCCGTTCGGCGCGCACGCCTGGGTCGAGGCGGAGGGCAGGGCGGTGGGCGAACCCACACCGGACGCCCCCTGATCACTGTCGGCCCGGGAGGTCAGGAGTTGCGCGGGACCACCAGGCCGGATTCGTAGGCGAAGACCACGAGCTGGGCCCGGTCGCGGGCGTCGAGCTTGGCCATGGCCCGGTTGATGTGGGTCTTCGCGGTCAGCGAGCTGATCGCCATGTGGTCGGCGATCTGGTCGTTGGACAGGCCCTGCGCGACCAGGGCAACGGCCTCGCGCTCGCGGCCGGTCAGCTCTTTCAGCCCCGTGCCGGTGGCGGCGGGGAGGGGCTGGGTGACGTACCGGTTGATCAGCTTGCGGGTGATCGACGGGGCGAGGAGGGCGTCACCGCGGGCGGCGACGCGTACGGCGTGCAGGAAGTCCTCCGGCACGATGTCCTTGACGAGGAATCCGGCCGCGCCGGCGCGCAGCGCGTTGAAGACGTACTCGTCCAGGCCGTAGTTGGTCAGGATGACGACGTGCACCCCGGCCAGGGCCGGGTCGGCGGCGATGCGCCGGGTCGCCTCGATGCCGTCGACGACCGGCATCCGGATGTCGATGAGCGCGACGTCGGGCAGGTGCTGCCTGACCAGGGCCAGGCCCTCCTCGCCGTCGGCGGCCTCGGCCACCACGTCGATGTCGTCCTCCAGGTCGAGCAGGGCGCGGAACCCGCTGCGGAGGAGCGGCTGGTCGTCGATCAGCACGACACGGATCATGACGTCCGGTCCACGGGGAGCTCGGCCTGGACGGTGAAGCCGCCCTCCTCGCGCGGCGCCGCCCGCAGGCGGCCGCCGAGGGCGGTGACCCGTTCGCGCATCCCGAGCAGCCCGACGCCGGGCGGCGGGGCGGTGTCCGGGGTGGCCCTGCCGTCGTCGTCGATGCGGACCGCGAGGGCGTCGGGACGGTAGTCGATCCGGACCGACGCGGTCGCGGCGGCGGCGTGGCGGGCGACGTTGGTGAGGGACTCCTGAACGATCCGGTAGACGGTCCGGTCCACCGCGGCGGGCACGTCATGGCGTTGTCCCCCGATCGTCAGCGTCGCGTCCAGCCCGGCCGTCCGGGCCCGTTCGACCAGCTCCGCGACGTCGTCGAGCCCGCGCGGCGGGCTCGTGTCGTCGTCGCGCAGCGCCTCCAGGGTCGCGCGCAGCTCCCGGGTCGCCTCGCGCCCGGCTTCCTGGATCGCCAGCAGGGCCTCCGGCACCGGTTCGCCGCGCTTGCGGGCCACGTGGACGGCGACCTCGGCCTGCACCTTGATGATCGAAATCTGGTGGGTGAGCGAATCGTGCAGCTCCCGCGCGATGTGCAGCCGCTCCTCGTCGGCGCGGCGCCGCGCGGTCTCCTCCCGGGTGCGCTCGGCTTCGTCCGCCCGCCGCTCGGCCTGCCGCAGCGCCTCGCCCGCGGCGCCGGCCGCGACCAGCCAGGCCAGCTCCAGGGCGCCCCTGGCCTGGGCGAACGCCTCGCCCGTGTCGTGCAGGCCCGAGGCCAGGGCCGCGAGGGGCAGGACGGCCAGCATCGCCACGCTCACCGCCACGGTGACGGTACGGTGTCCCGCGCGCACGGCCGCGTACACCGCGAACAGGTACGCGACGGCGGGCACGTCGAACCCGGCCGCCTGGTAACCCGCCGCGCACAGCCCGGTGACGGCCAGGACCGGAACCGGGGCCCGGCGGCGCGCGGCCAGCGCCAGGCCGCCGGCCGCCAGCAGCGCGTAGCCGAGCAGGTCGAGACGGGCGGCGGAGTGCTGCCCGGACAGCCCGGTGACCAGCAGCGCCGCCGCCACGCCCACGGCGATCGCCCAGTCTGTGACCCCTGCCGGGACGCCGAACCGTCCTGTGCTCATGCGCGCACCTTAGCCGGATACCGCCGTGGGCGACTCCACCGCACGGATGACCGGCCGGCTACCGCGCCCGCGGTACTTCCACGGCTTCTGCGGCATCCGCGGTAGCCGGCTGCGGCATCGGCGGCACCGCGAACGGCCCACGCCAGGCGGACGACCGGCGGCGGGTCCGGCGGACATGCTCAGGCCACATCCGTTCGCAGGAGAAGGAGCACCTCATGCCCATCCGTCATCTGCTCGCCGCAGCCCTGGACGTCAGTTCCTACGACCTGACCCCCGGGCGTCTCTGGTCCCTGGTGGCCATAGTGCTGGGGCTGGCCGGCGTGGTCCTCGGCGGGCTGGCCCTGGCCCGCGCCAACGGACGGCGCCGTGCCGCCGTGGCGCTGGCGGCGGGGCTGGCCGGCGCGGTCGTCGGCGGGCTGGTCGTGGCCGCCGCCGAGGGCGGTCCCGGCACCGGCTACGGAATAGTCGGGGGCTACATCGCCCTGGTGGTGGGGCTGGTCGGCGTGGCACTCAGCGGGCTGGCCCTCGCTCGCTCCCGCCGCTCGGCTACGAGCAGGTGATGCCGGTCGGGGCGGCCGTGGACGGGCCGTTGGCCTGGTAGCCGAAGGTGGCCGTCGCGCCCGCCGCGAGGCTCGTGGCCCAGCTCGGCGCCTTGATCGTCCACGTGGCGCCCGACGGCGTGATGGTGGAGCCCCAGGCGTTGACCAGGCTCACGCCGGACGGCGGGGTCCACGTGATCGTCCAGTTGTTCCAGGCCGTGGTGCCCGTGCTCTTCACCGTCACGTTCGCCGTGAAGCCGCCCTGCCAGGAGCTGGCGACCTGGTGGTTCACGTTGCAGGAGACGCCGGTGCCGCCCGTGGGCGTGACGGTGGGGGTCACCGTCGGGGTCACTGTCGGGGTCACTGTCGGGGTGGCCGTGGGCGTGGAGGTCGGGCCCTGCGAGGTGGTGTAGGTGACCTTGGTGTACGGCGCGCCGCACTGCGGGTTGCAGGCCGACGGCAGCGAGAAGCTGTACACCCGCCCGCCGTTGATCAGCGTGTCCGTGGCGTCCCGCACCCGGATCTGGAACTGGCTCGCGCCCGACGTGGTACCGCCGATGACGTAGGACTGGCCCATGTCGCTGTTCATCTGGGCCGGCTGCCAGGCGCCGTTGGCGTAGTACTCGACGCCGTGGATGCCGTTGGCCAGGTGCGAGACGGAGATGGCCGGCCACCAGACCTGGGCGCCCTGCAGGAACCCGATGTTGATGTCGCCGCTGTAGTTCGGCGCGGGGACGAACGACCAGGTGACGTGCCGGTTGTTCCAGTGGTTGGGGTACAGGTCCCCGACCGCGCCGCCGTTCTTGACGAACCGGTTGAGCGAGTCCTTGGACAGGTCCAGATGGTAGGGATCGTCGCGGCACCAGCCGTTGGCGTCACCGCAGCTGTCGGCGACGAGCATGGTCAGCTTCGCGCCGTTGTAGGCGTCGGAGACCCAGGAGCCGTTGCGGCAGAACGCCTGGTTCGGCGCTCCGTCGTTGGTGCCCGTGCAGTAGTCGCTGATCTCGACCTGCACGTAGCGGCCGCAGTTGAGGCCGTTGTTCCATAACCCGGCCTTGCTGAGGTTGGCTCCCGTCAGCGGCCGGGGGTAGAAGGCGTAGTCGCCGGGGGTGTTGTAGACGTTGAGCGCGACGAAGTCCTGCGAGTCGAGGTTCGCCTGGGGCATCCCGCAGCCGCCGTACGGCGAGCCGAGCCCGTCGAAGTAGGTGGCGTTGCCGGTCACCGGGCCGGGCGGGTCGCTGACCGCGCCGGCCGACTGTTCCGTCAAGGACACGAAGGCGCAGAGCACGACCAGGAAAGCGGGAAGCAGGATGGCAAGCCACCGGCGACGAACGTAACTCATCGGACTCCCAACCCAGAAAGGTTCGGATCGACTCTTTCCGCGGAGCTACGGCCCGGTCAAGGGCAGGCGATCGCGACCTGGGCGAACGCGCCGGAGAGCCTGTAACTTTCATCCGCCCGCTAGGCCACCGCGCCGTCCACGAGCTGCTGGACCCGCGCCGGGGTGTAGATGCCGTCGACCAGCAGCTGCGCCAGGCCGAGCACGCCCGCGTGCGGGTCGAGGTCGCTGCGCACGATCTGCAGGTTGCGGGTGGCCAGCGGGAGCGAGCGCCGGTAGACGATCTCGCGGATGCCGGCGAAGAGCTGCTCGTCGGTGTGGGCGAGCTGCCCGCCGATGGCGATGACGCGCGGGTTGAACAGGTTGACCGTGTCGGCGATCGCGCCGCCGAGGATGCGGGCCGCGCGCCGGGCGAGCCGCACCGCGACGAGGTCGCCGCTGCGGATCAGGCGTACGGCGTCGTCCACGGTGGCCACGTCGCGGCCCGCCTCGCGCAGGTCGCGCACGATGGCCCAGCCCCCGGCGTACGCCTCGACGCAGCCCGCGTTGCCGCACCGGCAGATGGGCGGCTCGGCCACGTCGTCCACCGTGACCTGGATGTGGCCGACGTCGCCGGCCGCGCCGTCGGCGCCGCGGTGCACCTTGCCGCTGGCGATGAGGCCGGTGCCGACGCCGGTGCCGATCTTGAGCATGAGCAGGTGGGGCACGTCGGGGTAGCGCAGCCGCTGCTCGCCGTACGCCATGGCGTTGACGTCCTTGTCCACCAGGACGGGGCAGTCGAAGCGGGCGCGGAACCAGCCGGGGATGTCGTAGCGGTCCCAGCCGGTCATGATCGGCGGGCTGACGACCCGTCCGGTCTCGAAGTCCACCGGGCCCGGCACGTCGAGCCCGATGCCGAGCACCTCGCCGGGCTTGCGCCTGGCCGCGGCGAGGACCTCGGTGAACAGCTCGTCCACGATGGTGAGGATGGCCTGCGGGCCCGCGGTCACCTCGGCGCGGACCTCGCGTTCGGCCCGCACCTCGCCGGCCAGGTCGCACACGGCGGCCCGCAGGCCCGTCGCGCCGATGTCGGCCACCAGCAGCACCCCGCGGTCGCGGTTGACCACGAACTGGCCCGCCGGGCGGCCGCGGGTGCGCGCCTCCTCCTCGGCGGGGATCAGCAGACCGGCCGCGAGCAGGCCGTCGAGCCGCTGGTTGACGGTGGTGCGCGACAGGCCGGTGTGGCGCATCACGTCGGCCTTCGTCAGGCCGTCGGGGGCGTCGCGGAACAGGCTGAGGATCTCGCCTGAGCTGGCTCCCCGCCACACGCCGGGCAGGCTCGGTGCATCCATAGGGGTCACTCTAGCTATGTCTCCCACTAGACGGAAGTTAGCTATGTTTCGACATAAAAAGTCGAAAGGAGTGTTGCAATCTAACGGAAACACTGGTTACGGTCATGCCATCGACGCTGAAAGGGGCATCCGATGATGGCCAACACCCGAGGTCGCCGCACCGCGGCCCTCAGCGCGGTTCTCGCTGCGGGCGCGCTCGCGCTGGCTGCCTGCGGTTCCGGCGGGACCACGGGGACCACCCCCGCGGCCGGGGAGGCGGGCACCGCGACACCCAAGATCGCCGCGGTGATCAAGGGGCTGGACAACCCGTTCTTCCAGACGATGAAGCAGGGCATGGACGAGCAGGCCGCCACGGGCAAGGTGCCGGTCACCGTCCAGGCTGCCAACGCCATCACGGACACGACCGGCCAGGCGGACAAGCTCAACGGCCTGGCCGGGCAGGACTTCTCCTGTTACGTGGTCAACCCGATCTCCGGCACCAACCTGGTCCAGGGCCTGGCCCAGCTCTCCGCCCAGAACAAGACCGTGGTCAACATCGACAGCCCGATCGACGCGGCGGCGGCCAAGAGCGCGAACGTCAAGCTCGCGACGTACATCGGGACCGACAACGTCGAGGCCGGCAAGATGGCCGGGCAGCGCATGACCGAGCTGCTGGCCGACGGCGGCAACGTGGCGGCCATCGGCGGCATCGCGGGCGACGTGACCAGCGGCGCCCGGATCGAGGGCTTCCAGCAGGGCCTCGGACCCAAGGTCAAGATGGTGCAGACCGTCGCGGCCAACTGGGAGCGGCAGACCGCGCTCACCGCCGCCACCGACGTGCTGCAGGCCCACCCCGACCTGGCCGGATTCTTCGTCGCCAACGACGACATGGGGCTGGGCGTGGCGCGCGCCGTCGCCAACGCGGGCAAGGCCGGCAAGGTCAGGGTCATCAGCGTCGACGGCATCAAGGACGCGCTCAACGCGGTCAAGGCCGGCACCCTGGACGGCACCGTCGCCCAGTACCCGTACGCCATCGGGCTGATGGGCGTGGAGGCGTGCCAGGCGGCGGCGACCGGCAAGACGCTGCCCGCCGACGTGAAGGCCCCGGTCGAGCTGGTCACCAAGGAGAACGCGGACAAGGCGCTGGCGGCCACACCCAAGCCGTTCGGCAGCTACGACGACCCGTTCGCGTCCCTCATCAAGTAGCGCCTACGCCCTCCTGCCCGGCCGTCCGGCCCGGTGGGACGAGGAGTGACAGACATGGCAAACGCAACGCTCGCGGCCCGCGACGGAGAGCACTGGGCCGCGAAGCTGAAAGACGTCGGGTTCTGGGCGGAGTGGGCGGCCCTGGTCGGACTGGTCGTCCTGGTGATCGTGTTCCAGGCGCTCAACCCGACCTTCCTCAGCCCCGGCAACATCACCTCCATGCTGCTGGCCGCCGCGATCCTGATCGTGCTGGCCGTGGGCCAGACGTTCGTGATCGCCACCGCCGGCATCGACCTGTCGATCGCCTCGGCGATGACGCTGGGCGCGGTGGTCTTCGGCCAGGCGTACACGGCGCAGTGGGGGCTGGTGCTCTCCTGCGTGGCGGGCGTGCTCGCCGCGGCGGTGGCGGGCCTGGTCAACGGCATGCTCACCGCCTGGGGGAAGATCGCGGACTTCATCGTGACGCTGGGCATGCTCTCGGCGGCCTCCGGTCTGGCGCTGATCCTCTCCGACGGCAAGCCGGTCACGATCATCGACCCGGCGCTGCTGGCCCTGTCCACCGGACGGGTGGGGATCTTCGGTTACTCGTTCCTGATCGCGATCGCGGTCGCGGTCGTGGCGCACGTCGTGCTGTTCCACACCAGGTTCGGCACCCATGTGCTGGCCACCGGCGGCTCGCCGGAGTCGGCCAACGCGATGGGCATCAGCACCCGGCGGATCAAGATCGCCGTCTACACCATCAGCGGCGTGCTGGCCGGGGTGGGAGCCCTGCTCCTGGTCGCCCGCGTCGGCGCGGCCGAACCCGCCTCCAACACCTCCTTCCTGCTCAACTCCGTGGCCGCGGTCGTGCTCGGCGGGGTGAGCCTGTTCGGCGGGCGGGGCACCATCATCGGCCCGGTCATCGGCGCTCTGCTGCTGGTCGCCCTGGTCAACGGGCTGACCCTGCTCGGGGTCTCCCAGTTCTACCAACCGCTGGCCGTCGGCGTCGTCGTGGTGCTGGCCGCCCTGCTCACAAGGTTCCAGCGATGACCGAGAACGGCACTCCCCTGCTCGAGACCCATGACGTCTCCCTGGCCTTCGGCAGCGTCCGCGCGCTGGCCGACGTCTCCCTCACCCTGCGCCGCGGCGAGATCACCGCGCTGGTCGGCGACAACGGCGCGGGCAAGTCCACCCTCGTCCGCTGCATCTCCGGCATCCACCGGCCGCAGAGCGGGCGCATCGTCTTCGACGGCGCCGAGACCGACTTCCGCTCCCCCGAGGACGCCCGCGAGGCCGGGATCGAGACCGTCCACCAGAACCTCGCGCTGGTGGAGGACCTCACGGTGTGGCAGAACCTGTTCCTCAACCGCGAGATCGTCCGCAGGTTCGGCCCGGTCGCACTGCTCGACCGGCGCGCCATGCAGGCCCGCGCCCGCGAGATGGTCTCCACGCTCGCCGTCAACGTGCCCGCCGTGAAGTCCCGGGTACGCCGGCTCTCGGGCGGCCAGCGCCAGGCCGTGGCCATCTGCCGCGCCGCCGGGTTCAGCTCCAAGCTCGTGATCATGGACGAGCCCACGGCCGCGCTCGGCGTGCAGGAGACCGCCCGGGTCGAGGAGCTGATCCTCAGACTCCGCGACGAGGGCCACGCGGTCCTGCTCATCAGCCACAACTTCGCCCAGGTCATGCGGCTCAGCCAGCAGGTGTGGGTGATGCGGGCCGGGCGGTGCGTGGGCGGGCGGCGTACGGCCGAGACCACCGGCGAGGAGATCGTCGCCCTGATCACCGGCGCGCTCAGCAACTGACTGGCGCCCAGAAAGGCAATTTCAGATGACCACCAATCCCATCGGCGTCCACGCTCTCGTCTGGGTCGGCGACACCGGCCCGGACTCGCTGGCGTACGCGATCGGCAAGACCAAGGCGACCGGCTTCGACCTGCTGGAGATCTCGCTGCACGACTCGGCGAACCTCGACGTCGCCGCGGCGCGCGAGGCCCTGCGTACGGCCGGACTGGGTGTGGCCTGCTCCCGCGGCCTCGCCTTCGACGCCGACGTCTCCAGCGACGACCCGGCCGTGGTCGAGCGCGGCGAGAAGCTGCTGCACGACTCCCTGGCCACGACCCGCGAGCTCGGCGGCACGCACTTCACCGGCGCGCTCTACAGCGCGCTCGGCAAGTACGGCCGCCCGCTCACCGAGGCGGGGCGGCGCAACGTGGTCGCGGTGCTGCGCCGGCTGGCCCAGGAGGCGGGCGGCCACGGCATGACGCTCGGCCTGGAGATCTGCAACCGGTACGAGACCAACGTCATCAACACCGCCGCGGACGCCCTGCGCCTGGCCGACGACATCGGCGAGGACAACGTCCTGATCCACCTCGACACCTACCACATGAACATCGAGGAGGACGACCTCGTACGCCCCGTGCGCGAGGTCGGCGACCGGCTGGGCTACGTCCACATCGGCGAGAACCACCGTGGCTACCTCGGCTCCGGTCACCTGGACTTCACCGCGTTCTTCCACGCCCTGGGCGACATCGGATACCAGGGGCCGATCACCTTCGAGTCGTTCTCCTCGGCGGTCGTGATGGAAGGGCTCTCCAACGACCTGGCGATCTGGCGCAACCTGTGGGACGACGGCGAGGACCTCGCCCGCCACGCCCGCGCCTTCATCGCCGGCCGGCTCCACACCAGCCGAGCCCGATGAGCCTGGACGACCTCCTCGCCCGCGCCCGCGCCTGGCGCGGCCGCCGGGCCCTGCTGGGCATCACCGGCAGCCCCGGCGCGGGCAAGACCACGCTCGCGGTGACCCTCACCCGCCTGCTCCGCCAGGAGCCGCCCCCCGGCCTCACCGCCGACTGGGTGGCCCACGTCCCGATGGACGGCTTCCACCTGGCCGACGTCGAGCTCGACCGGCTCGGCCGGCGCGACCGCAAGGGCGCCCCCGACACCTTCGACGCGGCCGGCTACGCCGCCCTCCTCCGCCGCCTGCGCGAGGACGAGGAGGACGTGGTCTACGCCCCCGCCTTCGAGCGCGACCTGGAGCAGCCCATCGCCGGCAGCATCCCGGTACCCCGCGCCGCCCGCCTGATCATCACCGAGGGCAACTACCTCCTGCTCGACGAGGGCGACTGGGGCCGCGTACGGCCCTGGCTGGACGAGGTCTGGTACTGCGATCTGGACCACGCCGAGCGCGTGGACCGGCTGGTCACCCGGCACGTACGCTTCGGCAAGCCGCCGGAGCGCGCGGCGAGCTGGGTGGCGGAGGTCGACCAGCGCAACGCGGACCTGATCGCCACCACCAAGCCGAAGGCCGACCTGATCGTGCCCGACGCCGTCATCCGATCGATCGAGCCTCCCGGCGGCATGTGAGCGGCTCCATCCGCTCCTAGGTCTCGGCCCGGGGTATCGCGGTCATCAGGAGGCGCTTGTCCGGTTTGCCGTTGGGCGCCGGTGGCGCCTCTTCGATGACGGTGATGGTCGCCGGCACGCACGCGGCTCCGAGCTGCTCGCCGACCAGCCTCCGCAGCTCGCCGAGGTCGGGGGTCCGGCCCGCCACCGGCACCACGAACGCGTGCACCGCCTCGCCGGTGTCCTCGTCGGGGGCGCCGACCACGTACGCCTCGGCGACCTCGGGGGACGTGGCCAGAACCCGCTCGATCGGGCCGGCGTAGTAGAGGTTCGCGTTGACGATGACGACGTCCCGCGTCCGCCCGACCAGGTACAGCCGCCCGTCCTCGTCGAAGTGGCCCAGGTCCCGGGTGCGCACCCACCCGTCGACGAACACCTGCGCGGTCTCCGCCGGCTCGGCCCAGTAGCCGATGGCCTGCGCGGGTGTGCGGACGTACAGCTCGCCGTCGACGCCGGGCGGGACGGGCCTGCCGTCCGCGTCCCGGATCACGACGTCGACGACGTCGGGCGGGAACCCGACCGATGGAGGGACGTCCCACGGCATGGCCATGGAGATCGTGCCGGTCTCGGTCTGCCCGTAGCCCTGGAACACGACCGGGCCGAGCACGTCGAGCGCCTCTCGGAGCCGGGAGGCCGCCACTGGCGACCCGGACACCATGAGCGCCTGGAGGCTGCTCAGGTCGGCCGGGTCGGCACGCTGGGCGGCGACGAGCTTGTACAGGCGGGGCACGGTGATGACGGTGGCGGTGGCCCGGTGCCTGACGATCGCGTCGGGGAACGCCGGCGGGTCGGCGACGACCATGGTGCCGCCCGCGGCGAGCGTGAGCACGCCGTACTCCATCATCACCTGGCTGCTCAGTGACCCGAACACGAGGTAGCGCCGCAGCCGGGAGGCCAGCTCCCGGATCGCCGGCGGCCACGCCCGCGGCCGGGCCGTCCACGCCGCGTTCATGGCGGCGTACGTCTGCGCGCACGCCTTCGGTGTGCCGGTGCTGCCGCTGGTGTGGACGAGCCGGGCGACATCGTGCGGCCGCCCGGACAGCCGCGGCGGGCCGCCGTCGTCGGGCGCGGCCAGCAGCTCCGGCACGGTCAGCGTGCGCGGCGCGGTCAGGGTGGGCGGCGCGGTCAGCGGGCGCGGCGCGGTCAGGGTGGGCGGCGCGGTCAGCGGGCGCGGCGCGGTCAGGGCGGGCGGCGCGGTCAGGGCGGGCGGCCCGAGCTCCGGCACGGTGGCCGGCACGGTGGCCGGCCCGGTGGCCGGCCCGGTGGCCGTGTCGGTCACGACCGCGGTGATGTCCTGGCCGAGCAGGTGGCGCAGCTGGCCGTCGGACAGCCCGGGCCGCACGCCGACGACCCGGGCTCCCACGACGTACCCGGCGATGATCGCGGCGAACGCTTCGGGGCTGACGCCCAGCAGCATGGCCAGGCCGTCCCCCGGCCCGATGTCCGCGGCGCGCAGCCCGGCCGCCATCCGCCGGACGAGGCCGAGCAGCTGCGCCCCGGTGACCGCACGGGCACCGTGCTCGAAGACGGGCCGGTCCCCGGCCGCGGCGAGGAGGTCCAGGACGACGCCCGGGTACGGTTCAGCCGACGTCGGCAAGGCACTCCTTGACGAAGACGGCCAGCGGCTGCTGGTGGACCGCCGGCAGGTCCCACTGGTTCTCCAGGTTCTCGGCGAGGTGGTGGACGCCGGCCGGCGCGCCGTCGCGGTAGTGCCGCACCACCGGGTGCAGGTAGCTCGCGTCGTGGGCGTTGGCGGCGTCGTTCTCGACGACCCTCGGGACCGAGATGTCGAACGGGTCGGCGGCGTCGTGGTCCTTCCCGTACTCCAGGGTGACGACGAACGCGTGCCGGGGGTGGCCGAGCCCGCCGTCGGCGACGTAGGCCACCGGGACCTCCTCCTGGTACAGCGCGGTGCCGCCGTCCACGGTGACCACGTCGCCGAGCACGCCGAACTGCTGCCACAGCGCGGAGGAGCGGTTGACCCTGGCGATGATCGCGTCGCTGATCTCGTCCGGGGCCGGCTCCACCTGCTGGGCCGGCCAGGTCCCGCCGTGGTAGCGGACGGTCAGGATCCGGTGCAGCGCGCGCACCCCGTAGCGGAAGCCGTGGATGAACCCGCTGGTGGCCTTCTTGAAGTCGCGCTGCTGGGTGAGGGTGCCGGCGAAGTACAGATCGGGCACGTTGACCGACTCGTACGCCGGCGTCTGCTCCGGGAACCGGTCGTTGATGACCAGCGCGGGCCGGCAGCCGTCGTCGAACACCGAGGCGTCGAACCGGAACCCGGTGCACACGATCACCCGGTCGTAGAACAGCTCGCGCAGCGCCTCCACGGTGCGGGCGTAGCGGAACATCACCCGGTAGCGGCCGTCATCGCGGCGTTCGATGCTCTCCACCGTGCCGTCGAGGACCGTGTTCTGGGACTTCAGCTGGTAGCTGTCGAGGAAGTTGTTGTTCACCGCGCGCAGGTGCCCGACGTAATGCGACTGCCAGGCCATCCTGATGGAGTGCGGCCCGGCGACGTGGATGACCGCGGCCTGCTCCATGAGCGCGTCGGCGGTCTCGAATCCCGAGTTGCCCTTGCCGATCACCAGGACCCGCTGGTCGGCGAAGGACGCCGGGTCGGTCTCGAACGTGTCGTAGCGTTCGGCGGTCTCGATGCCGGGGATCGGCGGGACGTACAGCTGGGACACGCCGGTGGCCATGACCAGCCGCCGGCCCGTCCACGAGCGCCCGCCGCGGTCGGTGGCGGTGAACCCGCCGTCGTCCCGGCTGATCCGCACGACGTCGGTGTCGTAGCGCACCCGTACGCCGGTCGCCGCCGCGAAGTCGGACAGGTAGCGCACGAGATCGTCGGCCTGCGGGAAGTACCGCTCGCTGTAGCGGGTGAACAGCAGCTCGGGATCGTCGCTCAGCACCGAGTTCCAGTCCATCCGCAGCCGCAGCTCCGGGTCCGCGTACCCGGTGTGCACCTTGTTGATGGAGATCAGCCGGCGGTGCCGCGGGAATGTGGTGAAGAAGGTGCCCGGTCCGGCTCCGCGTTCCAGGACGACATAGTCATGACCGCTACGTTCGAGCGATGCGGCGAGCTGCAGCCCGGCCGGTCCGGCCCCGATGATCAGGTAGTCATGCGCCATGGTCTGGAAGCTACGGACGAATTCTCAGAAGATTCTGAGAATTGGCTGCCTATGGTCCGGGCATGCCCGCCGCCGAAGGTTCCATCGATCTCAGCGCCCCGCTCCGCCCGGCCGACCTGCGCCGCGCCGCGACCCCGGTGCCCGTCGTGGCCGGCGCGGGCGTCCACGACCGGGTCCAGCGCGGCCGTGACTTCCTGCGCGACGTGCTGCGGGAGGAGGAACGTCCGGTCTACGGCGCGACCACCGGCTTCGGCGCCCTGGTCGGGTTCCCCGGCCGGGAGGAGGAGGCGGACCAGTGTGACAACACCCTGGCCCACCTCGGCGCCGGGCAGGGGCCGGAGCTCGCCCACGAGGTGAGCCGGGCCGCGCTTCTCGTACGCGTGTGGTCGCTCGCGCAGGGGAGGTCCGGGGTCTCCGCGCACGTGATCGACGGGCTCGCCGCGATGTTCGCGACGACGTTCGTCCCCGCGATCCCCCGGTACGGCTCGGTCGGCGCGAGCGGCGACCTGATCCCGCTCGCCTGTGCCGCCCAGGCGCTGCGCGGCCGGGGGGAGGCGTACGTCGACGGCCGGCGCATGCCCGCGGCCGAGGCGCTCAGCCAGGCCGGGCTGACGCCGTTGACGCTCGACGGCCGGGACGCGCTCGCGCTGGTCAACGGCACGTCCCTCACCACCGCCGCGACCGCCCTGGCTCTGGACGGCGTCCGCTCCTCCCACCGCGCGATGCAGGCGCTCACCTGCCTGCTGGTCGATCTGCTGGGCTGCGACCCGGGCTTCCTCGACCCGCGCCTGATCGCGGCGTACGGCCATCCGGGCGCGGCCGACGTCGCCGACGGCATGCGCAAGCACCTTGCCGGGATCGTCCCGGCCGGGACGCGCGCGCTGCAGGAGCCGTACAGCATCCGCTGCTCCCCGCAGCTGCTGGGCGCCGCCGAGGACGCCCTGCGGTACGTGGACGGCGTCGTCGCGGCCGACCTGTCCGGCGTCAGCGACAACCCGCTGTTCTTCCCCGACGACGACCTGGTGGTGCACGGCGGCAACTTCTTCGGGCAGCCGGCCGCCTTCGCCTCCGACGTCCTCGCGATGGTCACCGCCCAGCTCGGCAACCTCGCCGAGCGGCAGCTGGACCTCCTCGTCGACCCGGCCCGCAACGGCGGCCTGCCCCCGATGCTCGCCGCCGGGCCCGGCCGTCAGCACGGGATGCAGGGGGTGCAGCTCGCCACGACCGCGTTCGTCGCCGAGATCCGCCACGCCGCCCTGCCCGTCAGCATGCAGAGCCTGCCGACCAACCTGCACAACCAGGACGTGGTGCCGTTCGGCACCCAGGCCGCCCTCCGCGCCCACGACGGGGCCGCCCTGCTGCGGTTGCTCTGCGGGTCGCTCGCGGTGGGGCTGCGGCAGGCCGCGCACGTCGGCGCCCGCCGCCCCACGGCTCCGGGCTGCGCGGCGCTCCTCGACGCCCTGATCGAGGCGATCCCTCCGGTCGACCCCGACCGCCCGCTGGAGGCCGATGTCCGCAAGGCCGCCGAGCTCGTGGTTGACGTATGGTGACCCTGAGCGTCCACTACGGCCCGTTGTGGCCGGTCGTCGAGAGCGCGAAGGGCCGCTTCGACCCCCGCCACCTGCTGACTCCCGGGCAGGGGATGTTCGCCGAATAAATCTTGAAAAAACTTCCGGGCGCGTGTCGAAAACGCCTGGCCTCGTTCGCAGCGTACCCAGAGGGCCGGAGGGACCGGCCCCGCCGACACGAGGTTGACGACCATGACCCGGCAGCTCGCCCACTCATCCGCCCGCCCCCTCTCCGCCCAGCGCCTGCTCCTCGGCTGCGGCGTCGTCGCCGGTCCGTTCTACGTGATCGTCGCCCTCGCCCAGGCGTTCACCCGGCAGGGCTTCGACCTGGCCCGCCACCCGTGGAGCTTCCTCGCCAATGGCGAGCTCGGCTGGATCCAGACCGCGAACTTCGTCCTCACCGCCCTGGCCACCATCGCCGCCGCCGTCGGCCTGCGCCGCGCTCTGGCGCCCGGCCGGGGAGCCCGGTGGGCGCCGATCCTGGTCGGCGCGTTCGGCGCCAGCATGATCGGCGCCGCGATCTTCCCCGCCGACCCCGCGATGGGCTTCCCCGCCGGGACCCCGGAAGGCCCGGGCGTCGTCACCCTGTCGGGTATCCTCCACCTGGCCGTCGGCGGCGTCGGATTCCTGTGCCTGGTCGCGGGCTGCTACGTCATCGCCTCCCGGCAGGCCCGCGACGGCCGCACGGGCTGGGCCCTGTACTCCCGCGTCACCGGCACGCTGTTCCTCGGCTCGTTCGTCGGCATCGCCAGTGGCGGCGGCGTCACGTGGGCCAACCTGCTGTTCGTCGCCGGCATCGTGGCGATCTGGAGCTGGCTGTCGCTCCTGTCGCTGGACCTCTCCCGCTGATCTTCATTCCCACCCGTAGAGAAAGGACATTCACGATGCGCTACCTGGTCACCCTCAAAGTCAACGCCCAGCCCGACGGGCCCCCGCCGGCCGACCTCATGGAGGCCATCTTCAAGCTCGGCCAGGAGGCCACCGAGGCCGGGGCCCTGCTCGACAACAGCGGCCTGGCCCCCAGCTCCGAGGGGGCCCGGGTCGAGGTGAGCGGAGGCCGGCTGACCGTCAGCGACGGCCCGTTCGCCGAGGCCAAGGAGCTGATCAGCTACGCCCTGTACGAGGTCAGGAGCAAGGAGGAAGCCGTGGAGTGGACCACCCGCTTCATCAAGCTCCACCGTGACCTGTGGCCGGGATGGGAGGGCGAATCGGACGTGCTGCGGCTGTTCGGGCCCGAGGACTTCGCCCCACCGGCCTGACCCCGCCCCATCCGGCCGCGAACGTGCTCCGCGGCCGGATGCTGTATGCAGGACGCATGACGGTAGCCGATTCGCACCGGGCGGTGGAGGCGGTGTGGCGGATCGAGTCCGCCCGGGTCATCGCCGCCCTGGCCCGCATGGTCAACGACATCGGGCTGGCCGAGGAGCTGGCGCAGGACGCGCTGGTGGCCGCGCTCGAAGAGTGGCCGCGTAAGGGCGTACCCGACAATCCGGGCGCCTGGCTGACGCTCGCCGCCAAGCATCAGGCCATCGACCAGTTCCGCCGCCGCGACACCTACCAGCGCAAGTTGCAGGAGGTCGGCCGGGACATGGAGCTGCGCCAGGAGTCGGCGGAGGCCGAGCTCGACGAGGCCCTCGACGACCACATCGGCGACGACCTGCTCCGCCTGATCTTCACCGCCTGCCATCCCGCCCTGCCCGCCGAGGGCCGCCTCGCGCTCACCCTGCGCCTGCTCGGCGGCCTGTCCACGGCCGAGATCGCCCGCGCCTTCCTCGTCCCGGAGCCCACCATCGGGCAGCGCATCTCGCGGGCCAAGCGCACCCTCGCCGACCGGAAGATCCCGATCGAGCTGCCGCCGCCCGCCGAGCTGCCGGCGCGGCTGGCCTCCCTCCTGGAGGTCATCTACCTGATCTTCAACGAGGGGTACGCGGCGACCGCCGGCGACGACTGGATCCGCCCGTCGCTGTGCCAGGAGGCCATGCGCCTCGGCCGCGTGCTGGCCGGGCTCATGCCCGCGGAGCCCGAGGTGCACGGCCTGCTCGCGCTCATGGAGATACAGGCCTCGCGCATCCCGGCCAGGACCGCCCGCGACGGCTCGCCCATCCTGCTGCTCGACCAGGACCGCAGCCGCTGGGACCGGCTCCTGGTCCGCCGCGGCCTGGACGCGCTGCGCCGCGCCGAGGAGCTGGGCACGCTCGGGCCGTACGGGCTGCAGGCCGCCATCGCCGCCTGCCACGCCCGCGCGCTCACCCCGGAGGCCACCGACTGGGAGCGCATGGCCGCCCTCTACCGGCTGCTGGCCCACGTCACGCCCTCACCGATCGTCGAGCTGAACCGGGCGGTGGCGGTCGGCATGGCGTACGGGCCCGAGCGCGGGCTGGAGATCGCCGACGGCCTCCGGGACGAGCGCGCCCTGCGGGAGTACGCCCATCTGCCCGCCGTCCGCGGTGACCTGCTGGCCAAGCTCGGCCGGGCCGAGGAGGCGGCCGCCGAGTTCCGGCGCGCGGCCGAGCTGACCCGGAACGTACGCGAGCGCGACCTGTTCCTGGAGCGCGCCGCCGCGCTGTCAGCCTGACGCCCTCTCCGGTTCAGCGGACGATGCGCTCCCGGGCCCGGACTCAAGGGCAACGGGTCACGGCCCGCCGGTGGACTCGCGGGCCACGACCGTGAAGCGGCTGACGAACTCGCGGGCGACCTCCCGCTTCTTGCCCTTCTCGGCGATCCGCTTGGCGAGGAACCGGACGGCCGTGCCGGCCATCAGCGGGTGGTCGGGGTCGATGGACGACAGGGAGGGCACGGTGTAGGCGCCTTCGGCGATGTTGTCGAAGCCGATGACCTTCACCTCGCCGGGCACGCGTACGCCCCGGTCGGCCAGCCCGCGCAGCACGCCGATCGCCACCGTGTCGGTCACGCAGAACACGCCGTCGAACCCGACCCCGCCGTCCACCAGGCGCCGGGCCGCGGCGGCCCCGCCCTCCATCGTGAGCTGCCGGGTCGGGGCCACGAGCCGCGGGTCGAAGGCGACGCCGGCCTCGTCGAGGGCCTCGCGGTAGCCGGTGTAGCGCAGGCTGGAGACGTTGACCTCCTCGCCCTGGGCGCCGCCGTCGACGAGCGCGATGCGGCGGCAGCCCCGCTCGATCAGGTGGGCGGTGGCGGCGCGGGCGCCTTCGACGTTGGGCATCGCGACGTGGTCCACGGGCCCGTCGAAGATGCGCTCCCCCAGGATGACGATGGGGTAGTCGACCTTGAGCAGGTCGGTGTCGGCCGGCCCGAGCCCGACGGTGCTGAGGATGAGCCCGTCGTAGAGGCGGTTGCGGGACAGGGAGAGCGCGTCCAGCTCGCCCTCGCGGGAGGCGCCGGTCTGCTCGATGGCCACCTTGAGGTTGTGCCGGGCCGCCGCCGTGATGATCTCGGCCGCGAGCTGCCCGAAGTACGGCCGGTCCACCTCGGGCACGGCGAGCCCGATCGTGCCGGTCCGCCCGGTGCGGAGGTTGCGCGCCGCCACGTTGACCCGGTAGTCGAGGTCGGTGATGGCCTGCAGCACGCGCGCCCGCGTCTCGTTCTTGACATGGGGGTGGTCGTTGAGCACGTGGGACACCGTCATGGCGGACACGCCCGCGGCCCTGGCCACGTCCTGGATCGTCACCATCTCCGGATCACCCGCACGGCCCGCATCCTCTCACGCGTCAACCCTTGACGCTCCCCCGTAGCAGCCCGTTGACGATGTGCCGCTGCATCGCGATGAAGAAGATCACCACGGGGGTCAGCACGATCACGCTGAGCGTCATGAACGCCGGCCAGTCCACCGAGTACTGCCCGACCGCCTTGTAGACCTGCAGGACCAGGGTCTGCTTGTCGGGCGAGCTGATGAACACGTTCGGCGTGATGAAGTCGTTCCAGATCCACATGGTCTGGAACACGCCGACCGTGATGAGGATGGGCCGGATGAGCGGCAGCACGATCCGCCAGTAGATCTGCCACGGTCCCGCCCCGTCGATGCGGGCCGCCTCGAAGATCGAGATCGGCAGTGACCGCAGGTAGCCCTGGATGAGGAAGTAGCAGAAGACCGAGCCGGCGGCGTACAGGAAGATGAGCCCTTCGAGGCTGTCGACCAGCCGCAGCTGCACGAGGATCCGGTAGACCGGGATCAAAGTGGCCTGGCCCGGCACCATGAACGCGATCACGAGCAGCACGCCGGCCACCCGGTTGACCAGCGTCCTGCGCAGCAGCATCGCGTACGCCGCCATCGACCCGATGACCAGCATGATCACGATGGAGACGGCGGTGACGTACAGCGTGTTGAGGAAGGACTGCAGGATCGGCGTGCTCTCGAAGACCCGCACGTAGTTGTCGAGGTACAGGCTCGTCGGCGGCGCGAGCGGCGCGGCCGACGTCTCTCGCTGCGTCTTGAACGTGTTGACGACGATGTAGTAGAACGGCACGCCGACCACGGCGGCGGCCAGGATCATCGCGAAGCTGAGCAGCGGCCTTCTCATGACAGGCGCCCTTCGAGCCGGCTCGACAGGACCAGCTGGACCGCCACGATCGCGCCGACGACCAGCATGAAGACCACCGCCAGCGCCGACGCCTGGCCGAACTTCGCCTGGGCGATGCCGCTCTGGATGATCGACTGGGTGATGGTGAACGTGGCGTACCCGGGGCCGCCCTTGGTGAGGGTGTAGGGCAGGTCGTAGACCTTCAGCCCGCCGGTCATCAGCAGCAGCGAGCTGATGGTGACGGCCGGTGCGAGCAGCGGCAGCGTGATGGAGAAGAACGACTGGCGCGGCGAGGCGCCGTCCACCCGCGCGGCCTCGTAGTAGTCGTCGGGGATCGACTGCAGGTAGGCCAGGTAGAGGATGGCGTGCCAGCCGGTGGACGACCAGACGGCGACCATGATGACCGACAGCTGGGCGAGCGTGCTGTCGGACAGCCAGGGCACCGGTCCCAGCTCTCCGAGCAGGCTGTTGATGGCGCCGGAGCCGAGCGGCGACAGGATGAACCCCCACACCAGGCCGAGGATCGCGATGCTGGGGATGGCGGGGAAGAAGAAGACGGCCCGCACCACGTTCCGGCCGAAGAAGCGGCGGTTGAGCAGCACGGCCAGCGGGATCGCCAGCAGGGTGACGATCACCGTGGTGCCGATCGCGTACAGCAGCGTGAACCCCAGCCCGGCCAGCATGGCCGGATCCGAGAAGATCTTCCGGTAGTTCTCCAGCCCGACGAAGTCGACGTCCGTCGAGTAGCCGTTGAAGTCGGTCACGCTGAAGTAGAAGGACTGGGCCAGCGGGATCGCGAACAGCACCGCGAACACGATCCCGATCGGCACCAGGAACGCCTGCAGGCGCAGCCCTTCCAGCTTCTTCGGCGAGGTGAGCCAGGACAGGGCGCCCGTCGCGGCGGGCGCCCTCGTGCCGAACGCCGTCATGTCAGCTCTGGCCCTTGAGCCGGTTGTCGAGCGCGGCGGCCACGTCGGCCGGCTGCTCCTTGCCCTGCACCATCAGCTGGAGCTGCGCGACCGCCTCGGTGTTGAGCGCGTCCTGCGCTCTCGGCCAGGCGATCTGCGGCAGGTAGAAGGTGCCGTCCTTGAGCGCCTGGAGGTTGGGCTCCAGCACCTTGTCGATCTCGGGGGTGACGTCCGACGTGGTGGTCATGGCCGCCGTCTGCTTGTTGAACAGCGTCACGCCTTCCTTGCTGCCGAGGTACGTCAGGAACGCCTCGGCCTCCTTCTCGTGCTCGGTCTTGGCGTTGATGGCGTAGCCGGGCGAGGCCGCGCCGGACCAGAACGGCTTGCCGTCGGGCGTCGGCACGCCGACGAAGGCCATGTTCATCTTCGGCGCCTTCTCCCGCAGCGCGGACACGTTCCACGGGCCCGCCGAGATCATCGCGACGCGGCCGTTGGCGAACTCGTCCACGATCTGCTCGCCGGACAGGCCCACGACGTCCTTGCTCATCACCCCGCTGGTGAACAGCTGGTTGAAGGTGGTCAGCGGGCCGAGCCACAGGTCCCCGAACTTCTTCTGGCCCGCGAAGATCTGCGCGTCCACGTCGCCGCCCTGGCGGGCGTTCTCGTGGCCGACCAGGGCCGCGAGGGTGAGCGGCATGCCCGTCACCGAGTCGTAGTACGGCGTCGTGCCCGCCGCCTTGAGCTTCTGGCACAGCGCGATGAAGTCGGCCCACTTGGTGGGGAACTCGGTGACGCCCGCCTTCGCGAGGAGGTCCTTGTTGTAGAGGATGCCGGCGGACCACGACGAGATCGACATGCCGTACGCCTTGCCGTCCCGCGAGTAGGTGGCGGTGTTGAACTTCGACAGGTTCGCCATGTACGGCTTGCCGGTCAGGTCCTTGACGAAGCCGCCCTGGATGAGGTTGGTCTTGTTCTCGGCCGCGATCGCGAACACGTCGGCGGCGGTGCCCGAGACGAGCCGGGTCTGCAGCGTGGAGATGTACTCGGCCACCGGCGGGGCCGTGGAGAACTCGACGTCGATGGTGGGGTTCTGCTTCTCGAAGGCCTCGATGAGCGGTTTCATCGACTGCTCGTTGTCCCAGGAGAAGAACGTCAGCTTGGTCTTCCCACCGCCTCCGCCTCCCGAGCCGCATCCGGCCAGGGCCAGAACGGCAGCCGCCAGAACCGCAGTTGATCTTCTGAGCAGGGACATCGCGCACCTCTTTGGCACTCTTACCGGGGGGTCGGGCACGTCGGATCGTCGTCTGCGGGCCGCCTGGACAGCCGCACCCGCCGCGGGGTTGTATCGATAAAACATGTATCGACACAAATCGCAGCGTGTCAAGAGTGCGTTACCGACCGCGCAACCGGCCAGGCCCACCCAAGTGAGCCTCTGGCCAGGCCCGGGGCAGGCATGTATCGTTACGACCCCCGATCCGGGCGGATCTAGGCGTGCCAGAGGACGGCGAGCTGCCGGGTGGCCAGGCGGGACGGGACGGCGCGGAGCAGCATGTCGCGCGCCTGCACGACACGGCGTTGCCGGTCACCGCCGGGCACCACGACCAGCTCGGCCTCGCCATCCCGCGCGAGAGGATCCCCGCCATGATCGCGCTCTACGGAGGTGCGCTGTTCACCCTGGTCAGCGCGCCGCCGGGGAGTGTCAACAGGGAGGCCGTCCGGAGCATGGTGGAGGTCATCGTGTACGGCTGCGCCGGATAAAAAGGTCAATCCGGGGCAAAAACTATCGACGACCGGACCAAATAAGAAAGCCTTGTGGGGCCGCACCGGAATCGTGTGCTAGGCTGAGTGAAGTTGCAGTTGTGGTACCCATGAACACTTGCGCGCCCGACGGAATACGATCTTCGGGCGCGTTTTTGCTTGCCGGTCATTTCCGGATGGGTCATGTTTTCTGCACTTATCTAAAGGAGATCGACATGGCAACCGGAACCGTGAAGTGGTTCAACTCTGAAAAGGGCTTCGGCTTCATCGCGCAGGACGGCGGCGGCGCCGACGTCTTCGCGCACTACTCCAACATCGTGTCCAACGGCGGCTACCGCGAGCTGAACGAGGGCCAGAAGGTGTCCTTCGACATCGTCCAGGGCCAGAAGGGCCCGCAGGCGGAGAACATCGTCCCCGCCTGACGCGCGCCGAAAAAAGGGCTCGCACCCACCTGGGTGCGGGCCCTTTTTTCTGTCAGGGATTCTGGAAGGCAACCTCGGGATTGGCGGCGGACGGGCCGTCCAGCAGCGGCTGGTGCTCGCCCCGCAGGTGCTGGTCGAAAAAGGCGCCCACATAGGCCGTGGTGATCTCGCCCGATCGTTCGCCCGAGAGCGGGGCGGAGGGGTCGACGACTCCGGCCTGCCCGCCGAGGATCGGCAGGTCGATGAAGGTGAAGTGGCCGGAGTCGGCGACCGTCAGCCAGCGCTTCCAGCCGTCCAGCCGCTGCCAGGCCGGCGGCCAGCTCGTGTCGACGGTGCCGGGCGAGTGCTGGGCCTTGGTGCCGAGCATGAGGAAGGGCCGCTTGCCGAGGCCGGACTCCGGCACCGGCGCGAAGAACGAGCCGTCCATGTCCACCCCCGCGCGGATGCGGCGGTCGCCGGCCATGGCGACGGCGGCCGCGTTGCCGCCCAGGGAGTGTCCGGCGGCGCCGATCCGCCGGGGGTCGATCATCTTCCAGCGCTTCCAGTGGGCCAGCTCGCCGACCACGAAAGAGAGGTCCGCGCCTCGGCCTTCGGCGGCCTTGGCCATCAGCTTCTTCTCCTCCTCGTCGGAGGGGGCCCGCTCGATCGCCTCGCAGGCGACGCAGGTCAGGGTACGGCCGCCGGGGAAGGCGGTCCCGTACGACTCGTAGGCGTGGTCCACGAGCGCGACGACGTACCCCTTGGACGCCAGTTCCTCGGCGAGCGTCGTCAGGGTGGCGCGGTTGAGCGTGAAGCCCGGCGAGAGCAGCACCAAGGGGTGCCTGCCGCCGATCGGGCGGGCGCCGGCGCGGGCGTTGACGCGCACGCCGGCGACCTGCTCGGCCCCGAACCTGGCGTCGAGCCTCAGCCCCTTGAGCAGGAGCCGGGCCTCCTCGACGGTCATGTACGGGACGGGGCCGCCGCCGGTGGAGGCGGGGTAGTACATCGACACCATCAGCTCCCGCCCGTCCGCGGCGGGCACCCACGGGTCGGGCCGCTTCCTGTCGACGAGGTGCAGGGTGTCGCGCCCGACCGCGTACTGCCCGGTGGGGCGGGGAATGGAGAGGGCTTCCGCGGCGGCGGTGGCCGCGGAAGCCGGGAACACGGCGCCCAGCAGGGCGACGATCGCGGCCGCGAGTCGGGTTCTCATCATGGGCAGGAGCGTAAGAATGACGCCTGTGCCGCCGGCACTCCCGAAAGGCCCGTTCGTCCCCTTACTTTCGTCAACCTAGTCGCCGGCGGCGCTCCGGTACTGGGCGGCCAGGGCGATGGTCTGCTGCGCGGTGTACGGGTCGAAGGTGCGCAGCGCCCGGGCGTCCAGGCCGGCCAGCAGCCGGGCGGCCCGCGCGGGGTCTCCGTCGCGGCGGACGTACTCGTCGTCCTGGAAGCGGATCGACGGGCGGGCGGCGTCGAGCGCGGCGGTCCGGACGATCGCCGCCACGACGGGGTCATGGCTCCCGGTCTCGGCCTGGCGGCGCTCGCGTACCTCCGCCAGCGCCTCGCCCGCCGTGGCGAGGGCGTCGCTGCCGCCGAGGGCGAACCACGCGCCCACCTCCGCCGCGTGCAGCACGTCGGCGTCGCGCTCCTCCGCCACGCCCTGCGGGGGTGTGATGCGGACGCGCAGCGGCTCGCCGGTGACCACCCACTGCACGGGCTCGCCCACCGGGTCGCGGGCGGGGAGGCCGAGGACCGGCGTGATGTCGTATTCGCCGGGTTCGGCGAAGGTGAAACCGGCCGAGCCGAAGGTGAGGTTGACGTTGTTGCTGGTCGCCCCGCCGGGCGGGAGGGTGAGCTTGGCGGTGGAGTCCATGGCTGCCATGCACCGCTGCGCGATCGGGGTGAACGCGGTCGCCTCCGCCGGCGGATCGCCGGCCCGGCGCACCAGGATCTCCAGCGGCCCGGCCTTCGGGTCGAGCACCCAGCGCTCCACCTCCAGATCCGCCGTCGTACGGTTCTCCAGGGTGACCTTGAGGAACACCGGCTGGCCGAAGGCGAAGACCGGCCCGGACTCGGGCGCGGCGAGCGTCAGCCGGTAACCGTCGAACGGGATCTCGGGCGCGTACGGCGAGTGCCCGCCGCCCCCGTCGGCCCAGTAGCGAACCGAGTGGAAGGGCTCGCCTCCGGGGATCAGCGCCGTCAACGGCCCGTGCCGGAGAAAGGCCAGCTCGTCGGCGTCGAAGGTGAACCCGAACTCCCGCCAGTAGTCCTGCTCGTGCCCGCCGCCCAGGTATCGCCAGTCGTAGTTCATGAAGGAGGTCGAGTCGGCCCGGCCGACCACGCGCTCGAAGCGGTGCGCGAGGTTGAGCGCGTGCCCGAGCTCGTGCACGATGGTCCTGATGATCTTCTGATCCCTGGTCGCCCCCTGGAACCCGGCGGTGAAGACCGCCGCGCCCTGCCGCTGGAGCAGCCCTTCGGCGTCGAACATCACGCCGGCCAGCCCGGGGATGGCCGCCCGCGACAGCAGGAGCAGATGCAGCTCCCACGCCCGGGCGCGCAGCGAGGCGTCGCCCGTGATGAGCATGAGATCGCTCAGCATGGTGTAGAGCAGCGAGTCGTCCCAGGCTCCGGCGATCCCGGCGGGGATGGGGCTCTGCCGGCCGACGTCCCTGACCGCGAACCCGGCGGCCCGCAGGCAGCCGTTGACCGTGCGCTCCACGCCCTGGAAGATCACCGGGCTCGGCGCCGGGACGTTCTGCTCCAGCTCGATCTCCAGGCCCAGCTCGCGCAGCGCGTCGTCCTTGCGCTCGACGGGGACGACCACCTCGGTCCGGGTGGGCAGCCCGTTCAGCGGGGCGTCGAGCACGAACGTGACCGACACGCCGTCGGCCTGTGCCTGGGCCAGGGCCAGCGACCCCGTCGTCTTGCCGGTGGGAGCGGCCTGCCAGATCGCCGGCCACGTGCCGTCGTCGAGCGCGACCTTGGTGCCGGGCGCGGTGCGCGCCGACGCCAGGTACGCCTTCCGGCCGTCCGCCGCGACCTGGAACACGTCCGCGCTGATCACCCCCGAGCCGTCAGCGTCCACCCGCAGCGTGACCGAGATGCCGCCGCTCTGCCCCTCGTAGCGCCCGTCCCTGATCATGGGATCTCCTCGATGTCGAATGCACCGTTCCAACGATGACGCACGACGGGCCGGGATGGCATGAGTATCCCTTACTCAACCGCCGCCTCGGCGACGGAGGCGACGGGAGCGACGGGGGCGATGGAGCGGTCGTCGTCCACCAGGAAACCGCCGGACTGGTGCCGCCAGAGCCGGGCGTACGGGCCTTCGGCCTGGAGCAGCTCGGAGTGGGAGCCCTGCTCCACGATGCGCCCCCGGTTGAGCACGACCAGCCGGTCCATCCGGACGACGGTGCTCAGCCGGTGGGCGACCACGAGCGCGGTGCGGTCGCGCATCAGGTGCCACAGGGCTTCCTGGACGAGGATCTCGCTCTCGGAGTCGAGGGCGCTGGTGGCCTCGTCCAGCAGCAGGATCGGGGCGTCGCGCAGGATGGCGCGCGCGAGCGCGAGGCGCTGGCGCTGGCCGCCGGAGAGCTTGACGCCGCGCTCGCCGACCAGGGTGTCGAAGCCGTCCGGCAGGGACTCGGCGAACTCCGTGACGTGCGCCGCCCGCGCCGCCGCGAGGATCTCGGCGTCGGTGGCGCCCGGCCGGGCGAAGCCGATGTTGTCGCGCACCGACCGGTGGAACATGGCGGGTTCCTGGGGGACGTACGCGATGAGGCTGCGCAGGTCGGCCTGGCGCAGCCGGGAGATGTCCTGGCCGCCGATCAGGATCCGGCCCGCGTCGACGTCCATGAGGCGAAGCAGCAGCCGGGTGAGGGTGGTCTTGCCGCCGCCGGACTGGCCGACCAGCCCGATCTTGGTGCCGCTGGGGATGTCCAGGTCCAGGCCCTCGAACAGGGGCGGGGCGCCGCCGTGCGCGAACCGCACCCGCTCGAAGCGCACGCTCGAGTCGGCCGGGCGCAGCGGCTGCGGGACGGCGGGGTCCAGCACGGTCGGCGGCTCCAGCAGCAGCTCGGTGAACTGGGCGGCCTCGGTGAGCACGCTCTCGATCCGCCGGTAGATCTGGTTGAACTCGAACATGATGCTGATCGCGCTCGTGTAGTAGGAGAACGTCACCACGATGGCCTCCACGCCCAGCCCGCCCCGCAGCACCACGGCGAGGAGCAGGCCGACGGCACTGGTGAGGACCGAGATCGGGGCGACGACCGTGTCCACCCGCAGGTTGCCGTAGTCCCAGGACCGCAGCGACAGCCGCTGCTGCTCGGCGAGCCTGGCCCGGTGCTCGGTGGCCTCGCGGTCCTCGGCGGCGAACGCGCGGACCGTCTCCATGTTGGCCAGCACGTCGGCGACATGGCCCGACACCAGCACCTTGGCGGCCTCGCGCTCGTCGACCAGCGCCTGGCGGCGGCGGATCAGCGGGGCGACGAGCACGCCGGTGACGATGATGAGACCGACGAGAACGAGGACCAGCAGCGGGTGATACTGCCACAGCACCACCGAGGCGAAGATCAACGGCATCAGCTTGGCCATGATCGAGAAGGTGAGCGTGTCGGCGAAGTCCTCGAACCGGGCGGAGAACCCCAGCACCCGTTTGGTCAGCGAGCCGGCGAAGTTGTTGTGGAAGAACGCGGCGTCCTTGGTCAGCAGCTCGTCCATGCCCACCACGCCGAGCCGTTCGATGCCCCGGGCGTCCGTGCGGTTGAGGAAGTGCAGCCCGATCCGCCACAGCACCTCGCCCGCCAGCAGCAGCGCGCCGAAGGCGAGCACGTACGGCAGGAGCGCGGCGACGCTGCCCTCCCCGCCGCCGGCCAGATGCCCCACCAGCCCGGCCACCGCCAGCGGCGCCAGGTAGGACAGGCAGATGTTGCCCAGCGCCGGCAGCGTCAGCGCGGGCAGCGCGACCCACCGCTGGCGGACCAGCTCGCCGCAGTAGTAGCGCAGCGCCAGCAGCACCGCCGACCTCCGCTCGGACGGAGCGTCTTTGGATTTCTGAAGTGTTCCGAGCACAGCCATCCGCCCTCCCCGAATGCAGACACGGCCCCCGCTCATGCTGCCGTCCGGGGGTACGAGGGAGCGAACGATTTTCCGGCCGCCGCCCCCTCGTACGACGCGGGCTTACTGGATTGCGCCGGATTGGGAGAGAAGGTCCTGGTACCAGGTGTCGTACGGGTGGTTGGTCGCCGGGTAGTTGGCGAGCGGGCTGGTCGCGTCGCCGGCCGAGTCGAAGTCCCAGCCCCGTACGATCCGTCCCGCCTGCCGCGCCGCGGTGAGGAACGAGGACTGCGTGGCGGGCGCGGCGTAGAACAGCGCGCCCTGCTGGAGCTCCGCGCTGTCGCCCTGCTGGAACTCGTCGAAGGCGACCTGCTGGTAGCGGATGCGGTCGCCGGTGTACCTGTCGGTGTCGACGCGCAGGGTCTGCGACGGGGTCGGGCCGTCGGCGCCGGTCCACACGCGCACGCGCGAGGTGCCGCCGGCCGAGGTGGTCTTGTCGTAGCGGGCGTCGGAGGTCTTGGCGTTGCCGCTCCACGAGACCGACATCGCGCCGGCGTCGAGCACGCCGTCCCAGTCCCAGTTCTGGCTGCCGCTCTGGCTGCGGTGGATCTCGCGCAGCCGCGTGCCCGCCGGATCGGTGAACCTGATCGTCGGCTGGACGCCGTCGTCGTACTTGCGGCTGGCCGACCAGGTGATCTCGCCGTCGGCGCCGAGGCGGCCCACGCGGTACCACAGCGTGGTCGCGCTCTGGGACTGGTGGACCTCGACCAGGTCGCCGTTGTCGTTGAGGGCGACGGCCGGCGTCACGCCGTTGTCGTACTTGCCGTGGCGCAGCCAGGTCACGCGGCCGTCGGCGCCGTACGTGCCGGACCAGTACCAGAGCGCGCCCCCACCCGAGTCGTGCACCTCCACGACCTGGCCGCGGCCGTTGATCGCGATGGCCGGGCTGGAGCCGACGTCGCGCTTGTACAGCGTGCGGGTCGTGCCGTTGCCGGAGATCAGGGGGAGCACCCGGCCGCGCAGCTCGTCCACCGTGGGCGGGGTCGCCGGGTAGTCCTTGGCCCAGAGCAGCCGCGGGCCGAACACGGACACGAGCTCCTGGTTGAGCGCGGCCAGGTTGCCGGCGGCGTACGAGGTGTTGTCGGTCAGGTCGTCCTTGATGTCGAGGGCGACGACGATCGGCGCTGCGGTGGGGTGCTGCGCGGACCAGGTGTTGATCGCGTTGAGCCAGTCGCGCAGGAGGTTGGAGGCGGGGTTGCCGGTGTGGTCGACCTGGTTGCCCGGGGAGTCGTGGCCGATGGAGTAGTCGTTCGAGGTGGCGTAGCCGTTGTCGTGTATGTCGAGTTCGAGGAAGCGGATGCCGTGGTCGAGCTGGTAGGCGATCGAGTTCTTGGCGCCGGCGACGTTGCCCGAGTAGCTGTTGTGCGTGGCGCGGAAGATCGCCGAGGGTAACGGCTGGTCCGCTTGCGCCTGGGCGGGTCCGCTGATCAGCAGTGCGGACGTGGCGAGGGCGAGCGCGGACAGGACGGTTCGTGATCGGAGCATGCTCTGATCATCACGGCGCGGATCTTTCCCGACAATATGGCTGCCGAGGCGGTTCAGGTAGGGCTGGCCCTACCACGTACACGCCCGTGCGCAGGGTCGATGCGTCCCGGGCCCGGCTCGTAGCGTCTTCCCCATGAGAACCCTCCAGCGCCGCCTCGCCACCGACACCCGCTACACCCTGCTCGGCCTCCCGCTCTCCGTCGCCTCCTTCGCCACCACCGTCATCGGCGTCTCGGCCGGCCTGGGCAGCGCGGTCGCCTTCGTCGGCCTGCCGGTGCTGGCCGCGACCGCCGCCTCGGCCAGGCATCTCGCCGACCTCGAACGCGTCGCGCTCCCCGGCGTGCTCGGCCACCCCGTCGCCCGCCCGGCGTACGCCCCCGTCCCCGAGGGCGCGGGCTGGTTCCGCCGCGTGATGAACCCGCTGACCAGCGGGCAGGCGATGATGGACCTGCTGCACGGGATCATCGCGCTGCCGTTCGCGCTGGCCGCCTTCGTCCTCAGCGCCGTGTGGTGGGCAGGGGCCGTCGCCGGCCTCACCTTCCCCCTCTACGGCTGGGCCATCGCCCGGATCCCCGGCGTCCTCGAGAACGGGCTGCCCGAGTGGCTGGGGCTCGCCGGCACGCCCACGACGTTCGTGCTCGTCACCACGGCGGTGGGCGCCCTGTTCGCGCTGACGCTGGTGCCGGTGGTCCGGATGGCCGCCCTGCTGAAGGCGGGCGTGGCGCAGACCATGCTCACCCGCGCCGTCCACCCGGAGCCCGCCGCGGCCCGCGAGCCCGCCTGGGTGATCGCGCGATAGCCCGGCCCCCTGACCGGTCAGGCGCGCAGCACCTGGACCACGCGGACGCCGCTGAAGACGCCCATCGCCAGGTGCGCCCCGACCAGGGCGATCTGGAAGAGCCGCAGGGACGCGGTGAGCCGCGGGTCGTCGTAGCCGCCGTCGTAGAAGCCGGAGACGAACGCGAGCACGCCCGCGATCGCGAGCAACCCGGCGGAGACGGCGGCCACGCCGCGGTGGCGTCGGGTGGTCCCGAAGGCCAGGACGGCCTGGACGATCATCATGGGGAGCGGCGCGGACAGGCGTGCCTCGGAGCCGAGCGCGTCGAGCAGGGTCGGGCTGAGGCCGGTGCCGATGGAGATCAGGGCGCCCGTGACATCCATGAGGAGCAGCAGGGCGACCAGGGCTGGAACGGGGCGGTTCATGGTTATTCCTCCGTGTGTCGATGGGGTCAACCATGGGCGCCCGGCCGTCCGCGTTTCACGAGGCCACGGTCATGAGCGCGACGGGACCTCCGGTCCCGGCCGGGCGGGACGTGACAGTCGGGACATCCTGTCCCGTGACCTGCGCACGCGCGGCGGGCACAATGGCGCCGTGTCACCACGCGACAGGCAGGCCAGGACGGGCGCCGTCGGCGCGGCCCGCGACAGGCAGGCCAAGGCCGGCGCCGCCGCCGGCGCGGTCCTCACGCTGGGCCTCACCGCGGCCGGCATCGTGCTGCACGTCGCCGACGGGCAGGCGCCCGGCAACCCCGATCTCATGGCGTGGTGGCCGATGAGCGCGACGGCCGCCTGCTCGTACGGCCTGATGGGCGCCTGGCTCGCCGGCGCGCGCCCGCGGCTCGTCATCGGCTGGCTGCTGCTGGCGATCGGCCTGCTCCAGGCGATCAGCCTCGCCGGGCCTCAATACGCCGTCCACGCGCTGGCGGTCGGGCACCCCCTGCCGGGCGCCGAGGCCGCGCTGTGGGTCGGGAACTGGACGTGGCGCACCGGGCTCGCCCTCATCGCCCTGGTGCTGCCGCTGCTGCTGCCCGACGGGCGGCTGCTGGGGCGCGGCTGGCACCCGGCGATGTGGCTGGCGGCGGCCGGCGTGTTGGCGGCCAGCGTGGACGCGGCGAGGATGGGCTACACCGTGGACGCCCCCAGCCTGATCGGCACCTACCTGCGCAATCCCGTCGGCGTGGACCGGCTGCCGCCGTGGCTGGGCCTGGCGGTGAACGCGGTTCCGGCGGCCGCGCTGGCGCTCGCCCTCGTGTGCCTGTGGCGCAGGTGGAGCGAGGGCGGCCTGGCGCAGCGGCAGCAGCTCAAGTGGATCGGGCTCGGGTTCGCGGCCACGGTGGTGCTGTTCGGGCTGGGCTTCCCCCTCGGCCCGGTGGTGACCGCGGCGGCGATGCTGCCGCTGCCGCTCGGCTGCCTGGTGGCGGCCATGCGGTACGGGCTGTGGGACGTCGACGTGGTCGTCAGCCGGTCGCTGCGCTACACCCTGCTCCTGCTGTGCGCCCTGGTGGGTTACACCGCGCTGGTGGACCTCCTGAGCGGCCTGCTCGGCCGCTCGACCGGCGCGCCGCTGGTCGCCGTGGCGGTGGTGGCGCTGGCCGGCCGCCCGTTGGAGGGCCTGCTGCGGGGCCGGGTCAACCGGCTGGTGCACGGCCGGAGCGAGGACCCGTACGCGGTGCTGGCCGGCATCGCCCGGCGCCTGGACGCCGCCCGCGACGCGGACGTGGTCGGCGCCGAGCTGCTGCCCGAGATGACCCGCACGGTGGCCTCGACGATGCGCCTGCCGTACGTGGCGATCGAGCTGGCGGACGGCGAGCGCGTCGCGCACGGGAGCCCCGTGGCGGAGACCGAACGCCTCCCCCTGCGTTACGGCGGGGCCGACGTCGGCACCATGCTGGTCGGCCACCGCGCCGACGGGCTGAGCCGGGCCGAACGCAGGCTGCTGACCTCCCTCGCCGCCTCCGCCGGGGTGGCCGTGCACACGGTCGCCCTGACGCGGGACCTGGTGCGCTCGCGCAAGCAGCTCGTCACCGCGCGGGAGGAGGAGCGGCGGCGGCTCTACCGGGAGCTGCACGACGGCTTCGGCCCCCTGCTGGCCGCGGCGGCGCTGCAGGCCGAGACCGCCCGCGACCTGATCGGCGAGGACCGGGCGGCGGCGACGCGGCTGCTGGACAAGGTGGTGCCGCGGCTGCGCGGGGCGGTGGACGACGTTCGCGGGATCGTGCACGGCCTGCGCCCGCCCGCCCTCGACGACCTCGGCCTGCCGTCGGCCGTGCGCGAGCTGGCCGGCCGGTTCGCCGGCGCGCGCCTGCGGATCGACGTCGAGATCGCCGAACCCCTGGATCCGGCGCCGGCCGCCGTCGAGGTCGCCGCGTACCGCATGGTGGCCGAGGCCCTGACCAACATCACCCGCCACGCGGGCGCGGCCACGGCCCGGGTCGAGCTGCGGCGCGAGGCGGACGACCTGCGGGTGGTGGTCGAGGACGACGGCCGCGGCATGCCGCGGGCGCCGGTGCCGGGCATGGGGGTGGCGTCCATGCGGGCCAGGGCGCGCGAGCTCGGCGGCGACCTGACCATCGGCGCCGGGGCCGGTGGCGCCGGGACCCGCGTCGAGGCCCGCCTGCCGCTGCACACGCGCGGCGAGATCGAGCTGACCGAGGAGGTGCCCGCGTGAGGGTGCTCGTCGTCGATGACCATCCGCTCTACCGGGAGGGACTGATCACCGCCCTGGAGGCGCTGCCGGACGTCGAGGTGGTCGGGGAGGCGCCCGACGGGCACGAAGCCGTCCGGCTCGCCGCCGAGCTGACGCCGGACATCGTGGTGATGGACCTCAACCTGCCCGCGCGCGACGGCGGACCGGCGCTCAACGGCATCGACGCCACCCGCGAGATCGTCCGGCACCGGCCGGAGACCGCGGTGCTGGTCCTGACGATGCTGGACGGCGACGACTCGGTGTTCGCGGCGATGCGGGCGGGCGCGCGCGGCTACCTCGTCAAGGGCGCCGACCGGCAGGAGATCGCGCGGGCGCTGCGGGCCGTCGGCAGCGGCGAGGTGGTCTTCAGCGCGGCGATCGCGGGGCGGGTGCTGTCGTGGTTCGCCTCCGGCGGCAGGGCCGCGACCATGCCGTTCCCCGAGCTGACCGAGCGCGAGCGCGAGGTGCTCGATCTCGTGGCCCGCGGGCTGACGAACGCCGCCATCGCCAAGAGGCTGTTCCTGTCGGACAAGACGGTGCGCAACCACGTGTCCAACGTCTTCACCAAGCTGCAGGTCGCCGACCGCGCCGAAGCCGTCGCCCGGGCCAGGGACGCGGGGCTGGGCTCGGGCGGCTGATCACCTCGTACGGGCCAGGGGCGGCCCGCCTGGCGCGGGCGGCATACGGGCCGGGGCGGCCAGCCTGGCGCGGGCGGCGTACGGGCCGGGGGCGGCCCGCCTGGCGCGGGCGGCATGTGGTCAACTGGCGGCATGAGCGCGGAGAGCTGGGACGGGATGGGTGTGCGTGAGCTGGGCCGCACGGGGCTGCGGGTGACGCCCGTGGGGATCGGGCTGGCCGCGCTGGGCCGGCCGGCGTACATCACGCTCGGCCGGGAGGAGGACCTCGGCGCCGATCGCAGCGTCGCTGCGATGCGGGCCCGGAGCTGGGCGGTGCTCGACGCGGCGCTGGCGGCCGGCGTGCGGTACTTCGACGTGGCCCGCTCCTACGGCTGGGCGGAGGAGTTCCTCGGCGGCTGGCTGCGCGAGCGCGCCATCGCGCCCGGGGCGGTGACCGTGGGATCGAAATGGGGGTACGCCTACGTCGGCGGCTGGCGGATGGACGCCGACCGGCACGAGGTGAAAGAGCTGTCGGCCGGGCAGTTGCGACGGCAGCTCGACGAGACCCGGGAGCTGCTGGGCGAGCACCTGTCGCTGTACCAGATCCACTCGGCCACCGTGGAGAGCGGCGTCCTCGACGACCAGGACGTCCTCGCCGGGTTGCGCGAGCTGCGCGCCTCCGGCGTGTCGGTCGGCCTGTCCACGACCGGCCCGCGCCAGGCGGACACCATCGACCGGGCGGTCGAGCTCGGCCTGTTCGACACGGTCCAGGCGACCTGGAACCTGCTCGAACCGTCCGCCGGCCCGGCCCTGGACCGGGCCCATCGCGCCGGGCTGGGAGTGATCGTCAAGGAGGGCGTGGCGAACGGCCGCCTGACCGCCCACGCCGCCCCGGACGCGCTCGCCCGCGCCGCCCGGGAGCACGGCCTCACCCCGGACACGCTGGCCCTGGCCGCCGTCCTGGCCAGGCCGTGGGCCGGCGTGGTGCTGAGCGGGGCCGCGTCGGTGGAACAGTTCCACAGCAATCTCGCCGCGGTCCACGTCGCCTGGGACCCGGACCTGGACGAACGGCTCGCCGTACTGGCGGAGGAACCCGAGACCTACTGGGCGGCCCGGGGCTCGCTGACCTGGCAATGACCGCAGGCGGCCGGTCGAGGGCGCCCAGCGCGCCGAGCCAGGAAAAGGCGAGCGTGGGGGTGCGTGACGGGCCTGCAAGGGACTCATGTGACGGGCCGCCGGGCTCGGGCGGCGTCGAGGCGGCGTCGGGCCAGGTCCGTCGCGGCCCGGGCGGGGGTGACGTTCCGGTGTTCGGCCTCGTGGAGCAGCTCGGTGACGGTGTGCTCGATGGCCTCGACGCGTACGCGGGCCTCCTCGGGGGTCTCGTGACGCAGCTCCACGGCGAGCGCGTTGATGGCGCCGCCCGCGCTGACGACATAGTCGGGAACCCAGAGGATGCCGCGCTCGTGCAGCAGGTCGGCGACGGGCTCGGTGGCGAGCTGGTTGTTGGCGGGCCCGGCGATGGCGGCGCAGCGCAGCTCCGGTACGACGTCCCCGGTGAGGATGCCGCCGAGCGCCGCCGGGACGAGGATGTCGGCCTCGGCGGTGAGGGCTTGCCCGGGCGAGGTCCAGGTCGCGCCGAGCTCGCGGGCCGGGGCCCGCTTGGCGGGGTCGATGTCGCTGACCAGGAGCTCGGCCCCCTCCTCGGCGAGCAGGCCGGCCAGGCGGAGGCCCACGCTGCCGAGTCCCACCAGCGACACGCGGGCGCCCTTGAGGGCCGGGGTGCCGTGGAGGCGGTGGCGTACGGCACGCAGGGCCGCCAGCGTGCCGAGCGCGGTGGCCGGCGAGGAGTCGCCGCTGCCGCCCCGCTCCACCGGCCGGCAGAAGACATGGGCGGTACGTTCGCCGATGACCGCCATGTCCTCGGGGCTCGTCCCGACGTCCGGACCGGTCGCGTACGTGCCGTCCAGGGACGCGACGGCGTCCGCCACGTCCTCCAGCACCCTGCGGCGCAGCGCCGGATCCAGCTCGGTGCCCTCGGGCACGGCGACGACGGTCTTGCCGCCGCCGTTGGCCAGCCCGGCCACGGCGCACTTGGCGGTCATGCCGGCCGACAGGCGCAGCGCGTCGGTGAGCCCGTCGCGCCAGTCGGCGTAGCGCCAGACGCGGCATCCGCCGACCGCCTGGCCGAGCGCCGTCGAGTGGACGGCGACGATCACCGGCAGCCCGGAGCGCGGGCCGGTGCGGATGGCGACGTGTTCGTGGTCGAGTTCGGGCACGGCTCCGGTCCTTCCGGTCGAGCGGCATCAGGGCTCAAGCGTCCGCCATACGCCGGCGCGCGGGCCCCTCGGCCCGAACGAACGGCCGGAAATCGGCGCGACCGCGCGAACGAGGCGAACTTCGTTTGGCGATCGGGCGGCTTCGCCGACCGAACGGCGAGACATCGGATGAACGATCCCGTCCTACTCCCCCGGGCCCGGAAAGATTCCGGAAATCGGCGATATAGCTCCGATCTACGGCATTGACGTCCGCCATCTCGCAGGGTCATATCGGTTGTAACACCCTACGGAAGGCAGGTACGCATATGTCCCAGCCGAAAGAGCAGGGCAAGAAGCAACCTCGCAGGATCCACGAGAAGAAGGTCAGGACCCGCGGCGAGGAGACGACCTGGCACAGGCCGGACTACCAGGTCGTCGAGGCATCGATGGAGATGACCGCGTACTTCCTGGCCACCCGGTAACCGGGCGCCGCCATGCGACTGCAGGTGCTCGGCACCGCGGCCGGTGGCGGCGTGCCCCAGTGGAACTGCGCGTGCCCCGGCTGCTCCGGGGCGCGCGCCCATCCGGGCCGCCGCCGGCGTCACGCCAGCCTGGCCGTCCAGCTCGACGACGGCGCCTACGTGGTCAACGCCACGCCCGACATCGCCGAGCAGATCGAGTCGTGCGCGTGGCTGCGCCCGGGGCCGGGCCCCCGGGAGTCGCCGCTGAAGGGCGTGATCCTCACCGACGCCGAGCTCGACCACACGATCGGCCTGCTCAGGCTCAGGGAGGCCGACGCGCTGGAGGTGCGTTCGACCCCGGTCGTACGGCACGCGCTGCGGCCCTTCGCCGAGCTCCTGCGCCCCTACCTCCAGCTGACCTGGGCCGACGCCGCCACCATCCCGGTGTCGGGCAAGCGGCCCCGCTACGCCGCCGGCTCTCCCGAGGCCGAGGCAGAGGCAGAGGCCGGGGCAGAGGCAGAGGCCGGGGCAGAGGCCACGGGCTGGGTGTCGGCGCTGCGCCTCGGGCCGCTGGTGTACGCGCCCGCCATGGGGGTGTGGCCGGACGAACTGGACGAGGCGTTCCGGCAGGCCGCGTGCGTGATCGTGGACGGCACGTTCTGGGACGACGAGGAGCCCCGCCGTACCGGGATCTCCGCCAGGACCGCCACCCAGATGGGCCACCTGCCGATCGAGGCGACCATGGAACGGCTCTCCAAGCTGCCCGGCCGCCGCCTGTACACCCACCTCAACAACACCAACCCCCTCGTGGACCCGGCGGCCGAGCAGCACGAGCTGCTCGCCGAGCTGGGGATCGAGGTGGCCGCCGACGGGATGGTGATCGACCTTTGAACGGCTTCGAGGCCGAGCTGCGGGCCGTAGCGGAGAAGCGCTACCACCACCTGCACCCGTTCAACCAGCGCATGCACGCGGGCGAGCTGACCCGGGACGAGCTGCGGGGCTGGATACTCAACCGCTTCCACTACCAGCGGCACATCCCGGTCAAGGACGCGTTCGTCCTGGCCAAGCTGGCCACGCCCGAGCTGCGCAGGATGTGGTTGCGCAGGATCCAGGACCACGACGGCGCCGCGCCCGGCGAGGGCGGCATCGAGCGGTGGCTGCGCCTGGGCGAGGCGGCCGGGCTGGAGCGGTCGCTGCTGCTGTCGGGCGAGGGCGTGCTGCCCGGCGTGCGGCTGGCCGTCGACGGCTACGTGAACCTGTGCCGCAACGGCTCCGCGCTGGAGGCCGTCGCGGCGTCGCTGACCGAGCTGTTCGCCCCGGACCTCATGCGTACGAGGATCGCGGCCTTCGAACGGCACTACCAGTGGATAGACCCGGACGGGCTGCGATATTTCCAGGTACGCGTCTCCCAGGGCCGCCAGGACAGCGGCGAGGCCCTGGCCCTGGTGCTCGACTGGGCGCGGATGCGGGCCGACCAGGACAAGGCCGTCGCGGCGCTCGCCTACAAGTGCGACCTCCTGTGGTCCCTGCTCGACGCCGTGGACGGGGCGTACCGATGACCTGGCGCCCGGTGCTGTCCCGTTCGGCCATGCTCCGCCACGACCCCGTACGCGGGGCGGACCTGCTGATCGTGCCCGAGCGGATCGTCGTGCTCAACGCGGAGGCCGCGGCCATCGTCGCCCTGTGCGACGGCGCGCGGACCGTGGCGGACATCGTCGCCGAGCTGCCCGAGGGCCCGGAGTCCGACATCGTGGAGTTCCTCGAACGGGTCCGGGCCGAGGGCTGGCTCCGGTGAACGCCCCCTGGGCCATGCTGGCCGAGCTCACGCACGCGTGCCCGCTGCGCTGCCCGTACTGCTCGAACCCGACCGAGCTGGCGGCCAGGTCGAGCGAGCTGGACACCGGCGAGTGGCGGCGGATCTTCGGCGAGGCGGCGGCGCTGGGCGTCGTGCACGCGCATCTGTCCGGCGGCGAGCCGCTGCTGAGACGCGACCTGGCGGAGATCGTGGCGGCGGCCGATCGCGCGGGCGTCTACACGCAGCTGGTCACCAGTGGTGTGGGGCTGAGCGAGCGTCGGACGGGCGAGCTGGTGGCGGCGGGGCTGCGCAGCGTGCAGCTGTCGGTCCAGTCGGCCACGGCGCGGGAGTCGGACCGGATCGCCGGGGTGGCGTCGTTCGAGAGGAAGGAGCGGGCCGCCGCGGCGGTGGTCGCGAGCGGGCTGCCGCTCGGGCTCAACGTGGTCCTGCACCGGGCGAACCTGGACGCCGTCGGCGAGATCATCGAGCTCGGGCTGGCGTGGGGCGCCGAGCGCATCGAGCTGGCCAACACCCAGTTCTACGGGTGGGGGCTGCTCAACAGGTCGGCGCTGCTGCCGACCAGGGAGCAGCTCGCCCGCGCCGAGGCCGTAGTCCAGAAATATCGGGAAAAGACGGATGTTGAGCTGATCTGGGTGATACCTGACTACTTCGACGGCGTGCCCAAGCCCTGCATGGGCGGCTGGGGCGCGATCTCGATCACCGTCGCGCCCGACGGCCGCGTGCTGCCCTGCCCGGCGGCGTACGACCTGCCGCTGGACCTCCCCAACACCCGCGATCACTCGCTCGGCTGGATCTGGGAGCACTCGCCCGCCTTCAACGCCTACCGGGGCACCGGCTGGATGCGCGAGCCGTGCGCGAGCTGCCCGCGCAGGACGCTCGACTTCGGCGGCTGCCGCTGCCAGGCGTACGCGCTGACCGGCGACGCGAGCCGTACCGATCCGGCCTGCGGGCTCTCCCCCGACCACCACCTCGTCACGGAGCTGGCGGCGGGGGGCACGTTCACCTACAGGCGGCCGGCGCGCTAGGAGCCCTCAGCGTATGCGCGGCGTCAATCCGCTGTGGACGACCGCGCCCTACGGTCGGCGTCGATGACCTGGTCGACGGGCTGTGGGGCAGGACCCGCCGCCCACCGCGCTCAACGTGCCGCACTGGCGATATCCGATGACTCGACATGTCCCACGACCGTAGGACCCGTGCGCATGCGGAACGTTGACGGCGCGTATATGCGGCGGCGGGGCCGTCGAGCCGGGCGGCGCTGGTCCGGTGCGCCAGCACGCTCATGCGCATGGTCCGAGCGGGCGCCTCGGAGAGCAGGACCAGCAGCTCGTAGTAGGTCGGCGGCATGCCTGCCCCGGCCAGCAGCTCGCGCTCCAGGCGGCCGGTCAGCAGGCGGCTGGCCGGCCCGAAGGCCCGCCAGGCCCGCGCGCTGAAACAAACGGGGTCGCGGGCCCGGCGGGTCCGGGGGTGGTCAGAACCGGAGCTTGCGCAGGTAGCGGTAGCCGACCTCCGCGGTCTGCCGGGGAGTCACGTCAGGGGTGTCGTTCTCGACGATGTACTCCTTCACCTGGTGCTTGTCGAAGATCCGCCGGAAGTCGATGGTGCCGGTGCCGAGGTCGGCCATGTCGCCGTCCAGGTGCCGGTCCTTGACGTGGAACTGCAGCACGCGCTGCGGCGCCCTGCGGATGACGTCGAGGGCGAAGCGCACCGGGTCGGCGGCGCCGCGGCCGACGCCGCCGGTGACCGCCCAGTAGATGTCGATCTCCAGGTGGACCAGGCGGGGGTCGAGCTCGGAGGTGAGCACGTCCCAGGGGGTCTTCCCGCCTCCGAGGTCGGTCGTGAACTCGTGGGCGTGGTTGTGGTAGCCGTAGCGCAGGCCCGCCGCGCGGGCGGCCTGCGCCTCGACGTTCATGCGCTCGGCCCACGCCTTCCACTCGTCCAGGCTGGTGGAGTTCAGGTAGGGGACGACCATGAAGGACTGGCCGAGGGTCAGCGCGTTGTCGATCTTCGTGTCCAGGGCGGCCTGGTCGGCGGTGAGGCCGTCGTGGCTGGAGCTGGCCCGGATGCCCAGCCCGTCCAGGAACGTACGGAGCTGCTTGGCCGTGCGGCCGAAGTAGCCGAGTGCGACCTCGATCTTCGGGTAGCCGGCCTCGGCCAGGTAGGCGAGGGTGGCGTCGTAGTCCTTGGCGAGGTCGTCGCGTACCGTCCAGAGCTGGATGCTGATCTGGTCCCGGGGGATGCGGTTCTTGCCGGGGTGGTGCGCGGTGGCCGCGGCGGCGGCCGGGGAGGCGGCGGCGACGGCGGCCGCCCCGAGTCCGAGGCCCGCGGCGAGCAGCGAGCGCCTGCTGGGGCCGTATCCGTAGCACATGGGGGTTCTCCTAACGGGTGGGCTGGAGGATGACCTCGTCGCTGCCGGTCAGCGGGGGCAGGTCCGCGCCGCCGGGGTCGGTGTAGGTCGCGACGAAGACGCCGGTGAGGTGGTCGGTTTCCGGATCGTGCCCGCTCGGCACGGTGGTCTGGATGGAGCCCGTGCAGCCGCGGGCGGTGGTCTGCGGGTGGCCGTGCTCGTCGTGGCCGAGGATGTAGTCCACGGTCACGTTGGCGCAGTCCACCGGCTGGTCGTCGGTGACCCGCACCTCGAACTCGACGGCGTCGCCGAACGTGAACGTCTGCCCCTCGGCGGGCCGGACCAGCTCGACGACCGGCGCGGCGTTGCCGACCACGATCCGCACCGACGTCGCCGCCGACCTGCCGGCGTCGTCGGTGACGCGCAGCGTGGCGTTGTAGAGGCCGTTCTGCCGGTACGTGTACGACGCCTGCGGGCTGCGGGAGTCGACCCGGCCGTCGGCGTCGAAGTCCCAGGCGTAGCGGATCCGGTCCCCGTCGGCGTCGGTCGTACCGGCGCTGGTGAAGTTGACGGTGAGCGGCGCGTGGCCGGCGGTCACCGACGCGGCGGCGGCCGGGACGGGGGTGTGGTTGCCGGTGTTGCCGATGTAGTCGAAGCGCGACAGCTGGGCGTCCGGGTTCTCCTGGAAGTAGCCGTCGCCGTACTCCAGCACGTAGAGCGCGCCGTCGGGACCGAACTCCATGTCCATCGGGTTGTCGAACACGAGCGACGGCAGCACGTCCTCGATCCGCCCGTCAGGGTGGAACGCCTTGACGTAGTCGCGGGTCCACTCGTAGAAGAGCGGGACGCCGTCGTAGTACCTGGGCCAGGCCACGGCGGTGCGGCCGTGCGCGGCGCGCGGGTCGTAGTCGTACGCGGGCCCGGCCATCGGGCCGATGCCGCCGGTGCCCAGCTGCGGGAACTCCTGCGACGGCCCGTAGGAGTACCACACGTCCGGCTGGACCACCGGCGGCAGCTTGCGCAGGCCGGTGTTGTGCGGCGAGTCGTTGACGGGTGCGGCGCAGGCGAAGGCGTTGCCGGACGTGCCCGTGGCGAAGTCGTAGTCGACGTACGGGAGCCGCGCCGTCGCGCAGTACGGCCAGCCGTAGTTGCCCGCCTTGCGGATCTTCGTCCACTTGCCGGTCCCCGCCGGGCCGCGCTGGGGATTGGCGTCCCTCGCGTCGGGCGAGTAGTCGGCGACGTAGAGGTCACCGTTGGACCGGTTGAGCTCGATGCGGAACGGGTTGCGCAGGCCCATCGCGTAGATCTCCGGCCGGGTGCCCGCGGTCCCCGGCGGGAACAGGTTGCCGCGCGGGATCGTGTAGGAGCCGTCCGCGCGGACCTTGACGCGCAGGATCTTGCCGCGCAGGTCGTTGGTGTTGCCGGCGCTGCGCTGGGCGTCGAACGCCGGGTTCCGGTCGGAGCGCTCGTCGAGCGGGGCGTAGCCGTCGGAGGAGAACGGGTTCGTGTCGTCGCCGGTCGACAGGTAGAGGTTGCCGGCGGCGTCGAAGACGATGTCCCCGCCGACGTGACAGCAGATGCCGCGGTCCACGGGCACGTCGAGGATGCGCTGCTCGGTGCGCAGGTCGATGGTGGCGCCGGTGAAGCGGAACCGGGACAGCCTGATCAGCCCCTTGAAGGGCGCGAAGTCCGCGGGCGTGCCGGTGACCGGGGCGTCGCCCTCGTTGACGTCCGGCGTCGCGGGGTCGTCGACCGGGGTGTCGAGGGGCGGCGAGTAGTAGAGGTAGACCCAGTCGTCCTTCTTGGAGCCGGTGCCGAAGCCGGGGCCGAGGGCGATGCTCTGCAGCCCCTCCTCGTCGTGCCGGTAGACGTCGAGCCGGGCGGCCAGCGTGTTGAGGCCGGTCTTCGGGTCGTGTAACCAGACCTCGCCGCGCCGGGTGGTGTGCAGCACCCTCGAATCCGGTAACACCGCCAGGTCCATCGGCTCGCCCGGATTGTCGTTGAGCGTCACTTTCTGGAACTCGCTGTCGGGCGGCGGGGCCGCGACGCTCCCGGAGGCGTGGGCGGCGGCGGGCAGGAGGATCGCCGCAGCAGACATGGCCGCGATCGCGGTTCTCACTCTCATCGCCTCTCCCTTCGGTCTACTCGGGGGGATAAGAGAGGGCAAATCACCGTGAATGTAACCCGAGTTACGCCGATAGAGGAGGGGGTAATCGCGGATGATCGAGCATCTTTCGCCTTATGCTCGGACTAAGTGGCCTCCACCGCTTCCGAACCCGCCGGGCTCAGCTCAGCAGCTCGCGGACCAGCGCCTCGCTCCACCAGTGCTCGACCCGCTCGGGTGACCACCCGCGCTCGCCGGTGAGCGTGGCGTAGACGTCGATGCTGCACATGCCCGCATAGACGTCCACGGCCGCCGGCACGTCCAGGCCCTGGCGGAGCGTGCCGGCGGGCCAGGAGGAGAACACCGCCGTGCGGGTCTCGTCGGCCCGCCTGCGGCCGTCGCGGTAGACCGTCGCCAGCTCGGGCTCGACGCGGCCGGCTTCGCGCAGCAGGGTGATGACGTCCCCGGCGCGCTCGTACAGGCGCCGGTCGAAGCCGGCCATCGCGGCCAGTTGCCGCGCGGGGTCCGTCCCGGGGGCCTCCAGCTCGGCGAGCTGCTGGGACGGCTCGGCCGACAGGTCGGCGGCGTCGGCCAGGGCCCGGGTCAGGCCGGTCTTGTTGCCGTACACCGAGTAGACCGTCGGCACGGAGACCCCCGCCTCGCGGGCCACGTCGCGTACGGTCGTCGCCGCCCAGCCACGCTCGACGAAGAGCCGCCGCGCGGCCCGGGCGATCTCGGCCCGCGTCTCCAGCGCCTGCGTCGTACGGCGCAACGAGTCGTAACGTCGCGGCCCCACCTCTGCCTCCATGACTTGCACCCTATGGCTTTACGCTACTTATATTGAATATAACTAGCGAAAGGACCTCCGGATGCGCTTCTCCCGGATCAGCGGCCTCGCCGCCATCGGCTTCGCCGTCTCGATCGTGACCGCCAACCTGATCATGGCCCCGGCCGGCCTGCCGCTCACGGGCGCCGGGCTCGCCGAGGTCAACGCGTTCTTCGGCGCGAACGGCCACGTCGTCGGCCTCGGAGCCGCGTTCGGCCCCGTCGCCTGGGTGCTGGCCACCGTGTTCGGCGCGGGCGCGGTCGCCGCCCTGTGGGCGTCCGAACGGGAGCGGGGCGAGGCGTGGTCCCTGGTCGGATTCGCCGGCCTCATCCTGCAGAACGTCACCTTCACCGGGATCATGGCGGCCCGCCTCGCGCTGGCCAGAACGGCCCCGGCCGACCCCGCCGCGACCCCGGGCCTGTGGGCGTGGCACGACGCGGTGTTCACGCTCAACGGCACGTTCCTGGCCATCGCGCTCGTCGGCCTGTCCGTGGCGGGCCTGCGGGCGAAGCTGCTGCGCCCCTGGGAGGGCACGCTGGGGTTCGCGGCGGCGGTGCTCCAGTTCGCCTCGGCCTGCCTGGCCTTCCTGGTCATGAAGGCGGAGGGGCCGCTCGGGCTCATCGGCCTCACCGGCTGGCTGATCTGGGTGGTCTGGCTGGTGATGTACGGCATCCGCCTGATCCGGCTGCGCGAGGCGTAGCAGCCCACCTGGAGCTCCTGGTCGGTCTACCCCGGCGCTCCCGCGCGCCCGGCGAACGGCGTCCGGCTCACACTGTCCCCATGGCCACGGCGATCGTGCTGTTCAACAGGGACCTGCGCGTCCACGACCACCCCGCCCTCGTTGCCGCCTGCGAGCGGGCCGAGCGGGTGGTGCCGCTGTTCGTGCTGGACCCGGCCGTGCCGGCGGGCAACCGGCAGGGCTTCCTCCTGGAGTGCCTGGCCGAGCTGCGGGCCGCGCTCCGCGCCCGCGACGGCGACCTGGTCGTACGGCAGGGCGACGTCGTCCACGAGACGATGAAGCTGGCCGCCGAGGTGGACGCGACGACGATCTACGCCGGCGCGGACGTCAGCTCGCTCGCCAGGCGCCGCGAGGAGCACCTGGCCCGGGAGCGGATCGAGTACCTGCGCTTCCCCGGCGTCACCGTCGTGCCCCCGGACGCGCTGCGGCCCTCGGGCGGCGGCGACCACTACCGGGTCTTCACCCCCTACTGGCGCGCGTGGACCCGCCATCCCCGCCGTCCGGTCCTGCCGCCGCCGCGCACGGTGCCGACGCCCCCGGGCCTGACCGCCGGGCGGCTGCCCCCGCTCCAGCCGCCCGGACCGGTGCCCGGCGGCGAGCCGGCGGCCCGCGAGCGCGCCGACCGCTGGCTGCGCCACGGTCTGGACGGCTACGCCGACGGGCACGACGACCTGGCGGGCGACCGTACCTCACGGCTCAGCCCGTACCTCCGCTTCGGCTGCCTGTCGCCGCTGGAGCTGGCCCGCCGCGCCGAGCGCAGCGAGCCCTTCGTCCGCCAGCTCTGCTGGCGGGATTTCCACCACCAGGTGACGTACGCGTTCCCCCGGATCTGCCGCGAGAACTACCGCCACCCCGAACGGCGCTGGCGGCAGGACCCGGACGCGCTGCAGGCGTGGCAGGCGGGGATGACCGGGCTGCCCATCGTGGACGCCGGGATGCGGCAACTGCTCGCCGAAGGCTGGATGCACAATCGAGCCCGGCTGATCACGGCCGCCTATCTCGTCAAACATCTCGGCCTCGACTGGCGGGAGGGTGTACGGCACTTCTTCGAGCACTTGCTCGACGGCGATGTGGCCGACAATTCGGGCAACTGGCAATGGGTCGCGGGCACGGGGAACGACACTCGCCCCAATCGCACCTTCAATCCCCTGCGCCAGGCCAAGCGCTATGATCCCGCCGGCCACTATGTCCGGCGCTATGTGCCCGAACTCGCCGGCGTGCCCGCGCCCTACGTCCACGAGCCCTGGCGACTTCCCTCGCCGCCCGCCGGCTACCCCGCGCGGCTTGACGGTGCCGCTGACCAGGGGTGACTCGCAAACGATCTATTACGCGGGCCGTGTCACGTAGATTCTGGTCACAAACATTTCCCGAAATAACCGGTCTATCGTATTGTCATTGACTGGAATTGTTGGAACATATGGTCAGAGTCATCGAGTGAAGTCCAAAGATCGCTTACCGCAAAAAGGTCAGCGGCGAGGGGAAAGGGGCAACGCTCATGCACCGACGTGCTGTCCGAAACCTGGCCCGGCTCGACACGACGCAAGCCAGAATCACTCGGATATTCGACGCTGCCGCAGGTGGGAAGGACAACTTCCAGGCGGACAAAGACGTGGTGCGCCATTTTGATCAAGTTACACCTGCCCTCACGACCGCGGCCCGCGCCGTTCTCCAATTCCTGTCCCGGGTGGTGGCTCACCTGGCGGCCGAAGGCGTGGACCAGTTCATGATCGTAGGCAGCGGGGTCCCCAGCGGCCTCTCGGCCGGGAACCGGTTACACGACATAGCCCGCCGCGCCTCGCCCGGCTCCGCCGTACGCGTCGTGTACGTCGAGAACAACCCGATGGTCGTGGCCACCGCCCAGGCCACCATCGAGCCCTTCACCGACCTGGTCCGCGTGGTGGACGGCGACGTACGGGAGATCGACGAGATGCTCCGGGACCACGTGATCCAGACGTTCATCGACTGGGAGAAGCCCCTGGCCGTGCTCCTGCTGTCGTCGCACAGCCTCGACGACGACGAGTACGCCCACTACGTCGTCAAGCGGCTCCAGCACGCGGCGCCCAAGGGCAGCTTCCTGGGTCTGCTGCACACCACGTTCGACGCCGTACCGCCGGAACTGCTGCCCGCCATCCGCGACATGGTCGCCATGACGCTGCCCCGCCTCGCGATCCGCTCGCGGGAGGAGGTCGCATCCCTCCTCCACGGCCTCGACCTGGTGGAGCCCGGGCTGGTGTGGGTGCCCGAGTGGCGTCCCGGCGGGCGTGACCTCGCCTGCGCCGACGAGCCGAGCGCGTCGGGCAACTACGGCGCCGTCGCCCGCATCCCCTGACGCGTCTCTCCGGGGCCGGAATCGTAACGAAATCGCATTCACATAAGTGAGGGCGAGAGATTATCGTGGAGTTGGGAGCGCTCCCAACCGAGAGACGTGATGCGTATGTCCCCCCGCCCCAGCTCCTTGTCCGCCGCACCGATTCGCGCGGTCGCGTACCTGCTGCCGTCGGTGCCGGCCGGTGTCGGCGAGGCGCGCTCCCTGGTCCGAACCGAGCTGACCGGCTGGGGCCTGGAACGCCTGATTGACGACTGCGTGCTCATTGTCAGCGAACTGGTGACCAACGCCGTCCGGTACGGCGGGTCCGCGTACGCGTTACGCCTGGAGGACCGTGCGGACCGGTTGTACGGAGAGGTCTTCGATCCGGGCGACGGCGAACCCCGCCCGTGCTCGCCCGACGCCGACGCGCTCTCGGGACGGGGGCTGCAGATCGTCTCGGCGATCGCCGACGACTGGGGGGTGGCCGCGGCGGACGGCGGCAAGGTCGTCTGGTTCTCGGTCCTGAACGCCGTCTGACCGCCATCTGACCGCCATACACGTAACGTCCGACCGGCGCGGCGGGCCGTCTGATCGGCGGGGCGGGCCGTCTGGGCGGCGTGGCGGGCCGCCGTCTGGCCCTTCTCAGCGGGCCGTCTGATCGGCGGGGCGGGTCGTGGCGTCAGCGGGCGAGGACTCGGGCCAAGGCGTGCAGGGTCTCCACGGGCGTGCCGGGCGGCGGGGAGACGCGGAGCACGGGCTCGCGCAGGTCCAGCGGCGCCCGGGCGGTCGGTACGACGTTGACCAGCAGCGACGCCTCGGCGGCCCGGACGGCGGCGCTCTGCGCGCTGTCTCCCGGCGGTGGCCGGAGCGTGACCAGGGCGGACGGCTCGTCGAGCGGCTCGACCACCCGCCACCCGCCGGCCCCGTCGAGCACGCCGCGCGCCGTACGACCGAGGTCGGCCAGGTGCGCGTGGACCGCGAACAGCCCGAGCTCGTGAAGCTCCAGCACGGCCGCCCCGAGCCCGGCCCGCGCCGCGACCGCCGCCTCCGAGCTCTCGAACCGCACCACCCCGGGCAACGGCACCGGGCCGTCGCCGTCAGGACTCCACCGGTGACCGCCCAGGGTGGGGACTGCGGCGTCCATGGCCGGTGTGAGCCCGGGGACGATCAGGAAGCCGACGCCGCGCGGGCCGGCCAGCCACTTGCGGGAGGTCCCCACGTACGCGGTCGCGCCCGCCCCACGTACCTCGACATGACCGAGTGACTGGCAGACGTCGAGCACGAGCGGCACCCCCGCCGCGCGGCACAGCGCCCCGATCTCCTCGGCGGGCTGCACGACGCCGCGGTGGGAGGCCACGTGGGAGACGATCACCAGGTCGAGCCCGGCCGCCAGCCTGTCCCGCAGCCCTTCGAGGTCGAGGCGGGCGGCGCCGTCCACCGGCAGCTCGACCGGCTGCCAGCCCCGTTCGGCGGCCAGGCGGTGCAGCAGCATCAGTGTGCTGCCGTACTCGGTGCGGGCGTGGGCGACGCGGCTGCCCGGCGGGAGTCGCCACCCGCCCAGGAGGGCCGCCATCGCCGCCGTCCCGCTCTCCAGGAACGCCACGTCCTCCGGGCCGCCCCCCACCAACCCGGCCAGGGCCGATCTGGCCGGGGTCAGGTCGGGGACGGCCGCGTAGCCGCCGCGTTCCCGTTCCAGCCGCAGGTGCGCCACGACCGCGTCGAACACCCGGTCGCTGGGCACGTTGCAGCCGGCCGCGTCGAGATGCCCGGGCGGCACGACACTGCGCGCCGCCCGCCACATCTCACCGGCCCGCGCCCCCCACCCAGCCCGATCGCCCGACACGCCCGGCCCAACTCCGACGGCCACCGCGCCCGATCCGGCACCGGCGGCCGGCGCGGCCGGTTCGGCTTCGGTGGGCGGCGACCAGTGCCCCGGGGCGGGGGTCATGCCTCGGCCAGGATCAGGGTGAAGTCGCCGTCCGGGTCGGTGTAGCCGCGACGGACCAGGAAGCCCGCCGCGGCCAGCTCCGCCCGCAGCCCCTCCGGCCGGAACTTGGCGCTGATCTCGGTACGCATCTCCTCCCCCGCGGCGAAGTCCACCTCGAGCCCGAGCTCCGCGACCCGCACCCGCAGGTCCCGGACGGCCCGCAGCCGCATCTCGATCCATTCGTGCCGCTCGTCGTAGAGCGCCACGTGCTCGAACGCCTCCGGCTCGAAGTCGGCCCGCAGCTCCCGGTTGATCACGTGGAGCACGTTGCGGTTGAAGGCGGCCGTCACTCCGGCCGCGTCGTCGTAGGCGGCCACCAGCCGGTCGGTGTCCTTCACCAGATCGGCCCCGAGCAGGAACGTGTCCCCCCGCCGGAGCGTGGCCCGTACCTCCTTCAGAAACGCCCTGCGGGCGACGGGTTCGAGGTTGCCTATCGTGCCGCCGAGGAAGGCCACCATCCGCCGCCCGGTACGCGGCAGCAGCCCCAGGTGGTGCTCGAAGTCGGCGCAGACCGCCCGCACGTCGAGCCCGGCGAAGCGGCCGGCGACCCGGCGCGCCGCCGCCTCGAGGGTGACGGCGTCCACGTCCACCGGCGTGTACGCGCGCAGCGTGCCCGCCGCGGAGAGCGCCTCCAGCAGCAGCTCCGTCTTCTCGCTGGTGCCCGACCCCAGCTCGACCAGCGTGTCCGCGCGCGAGGCGGCGGCCAGGTCCGCGGCGCGGCCCCGCAGGATCGCCAGCTCGCGCCGGGTCGGGTAGTACTCGGGCAGCCGGGTGATGCGGGAGAACAGCTCGCTGCCCGCCGTGTCGTAGAACCACTTGGGCGGCAGCCACTTGGGCGAGGACGTCAGGCCCATCCTGACGTCACGTTCGAGCGCCTGCCGCAGGTAGTCACGGTCGAGATGGTTGATCACATGCACGGACGACTGGCTGACGGCCATGAGGCCTCCTATGGTGAGATCACAACGGCTGCACGGCAACGCGGTCGGGGGTGACGGTCAGCAGGCTGCGCTCGGGAACGGGCTGCCAGCCCGGCAGGTCATCGAGCGGTTCGCTGGCCACGCGCACGCCGTCGTGGCTTCGGTGGTGGAAGAGCGTGTCGCCCCAGACGGTCGCGGCGATCGACGCGCCGTCGCAGGCGAGCAGGTTGAGGCGGGCGCCGGGGTCCTTCTTCCCGGCGTGGACGACGACTTCGGCCAGCGCCTCGCCCAGCCCCAGCCCGGCGCGCCCGCGCAGGAACACGGCGGTCGCCACCCAGGCGGCGTCGCACGCGCTCTCCGCGCGGCCGGGCAGGTCGTCGGCGAGGTCGCGCAGCGCGTCCTTGCTGACGCGCCCGTTGTGGCTGAGCAGCCACCCCTTGTCGGCGAACGGCGCGGTGGCGCTCTCCTCGATCGGCATGCCCGCGGTGGCCGAGCGCACGGCCGCGAGCAGGCAGGTGGAGCGGGCGATCTGGGCGAGCGCGGACAGGTTGGCGTCGGACCAGATGGGCACGGTACGGCGGTAGCGCACGGGCTCGGGGCGCGTGGAGTCGTACCAGCCCATGCCGTAACCGTCGGCGTTGATCATGCCGTGGCGCTGGTGCCGGGGCGCGTACGACTGCTTGAACAGGCCGTGCTCGGGTTCGTGGATGAGCCAGGTGAGCGGGCGGGGCTCGCCCAGCCAGGCCGCGTGCCTGCACACCTAGACCAGCTCCGAACGCGCGCAGCGGAACCCGGTGAAGATCTGCCGCCTGATCGGGTAGTCCCAGTTCCTGAACGTGGTGCGGACCGCCGCCGGGTCGGCCGCCCAGGAGCCGCCGCGCAGCACCCGGTATTCCTGGCCGAAGAACACCTCGCTGTACTCCTTGTACGGAAACGCGCGGAAGCCCGGGTAGGGCTGGAACCAGGAGCCGGTCCACTCCCACACGTCTCCGACCATCTGCTCGGCCCCGTACGCGCTGGCCCCGGCCGGGTAGGCGCCCAGCGGCGCGGGGCGGGCGGCGCGGTGGCCGAGGTTCGCCCTGGCGGGGTCGGGGGCCTCCTCGCCCCACGGGTAGCGGCGGGCGCGGCGGGCCCGCGGGTCCCAGCCGCAGGCCTTCTCCCACTCGGCCTCGGTGGGCAGCCGCTTGCCGGCCCAGCGGGCGTAGGCGTCGGCTTCGTACCAGCTCACGTGCTGGACGGGCTCGTCCATCGGGACCGGCTCGGTCCGGCCGAACCGCCTGCGCCACCAGCCGTCGCCGTCCCTGACCCAGAACAGGGGGGCGCTCACCCCGCTGCGCTGCCGCCACTGCCAGCCCTCGGCGGACCACCAGCGCGGGTCGTCGTAGCCGCCCTCCTCGATGAACGCCGCGTACGCGCGGTTGCCGACGGGGAGCCGGTCGATCCAGTACGCGGGCAGGTCCACCTGGTGGGCGGGGCGTTCGTTGTCGTAGGCCCACGCCAGGGTGGCGGTGCCCATCATGAAGGGGCCCGCGGGCACGTACATCTCCTCGGGGCCGCCGGTCCGGCCCTGCGGCAGGTCGCCCTCGCGCACCAGGCCGGGCTGCCCGGACAGCTGCAGGGTGGCGAGCATGGTCTCGTCGTGCTGGTGCTCGTGCTGGATCACCAGGCCGAACACGAAGCCGTCGCGGTGCAGCGGGTCGGCGCCCTCCAGGTCGATCGCGTCGAGGACGTCGAGCACGCGCCCGCGTACGCCCTCGATGTAGCGGCGGGCCTCGGCGGGGCCCAGGAGGGGCAGGGTGGGGCGGTCCTTGCGCGGATGTTTGAACGCGTCGTAGATGTCGTCGATCTCGGGTCGGATCGGCTCGATGCCGGCGGCCGCGCGCAGCACCCACAGCTCCTCGTAGTTGCCGACGTGCGCGAGGTCCCAGACCAGCGGCGACATCAGCGGTGAGTGCTGACGCACCAGCAGGTCGTCCTCCGCCTCGGTGTAGGCGAGCGACCGGTCGCGCACGGCCAGGAGCTCGGCCGCGATGCGTTCCTTGATGTCGTTCATTGCCGTCCTTCCCCGTTCAGCCAGGCCGGGACGCGCCGTCCCGGCACCGGATCCATCAGGTCGGCCGCCGGTGAGCGGCCCGGTGTCACGTGCCGGTCGGCGAACGCGGCCACCTCGCCGACCAGGCCGGGGTCCGCGCCGAGGCGGGGCAGCGCCTCCAGCGCGGCGCGGAAGCACGCCTCGGCGGCCCGGGCCAGGCGCGGCTCGCTCAGCCCGCACCGCGCCGCGTCCCGCCACAGCTCCCGGCTCGGCGCCCGGCCGGGCCCCAGGTACGGCTCCACGGCGGCCAGCGCGGCGTCGGCGGCCCGGTCGTCGGCGACGAGGGCGTGGGTCACGGCCACGCACACCGGCCAGGCCGCCGGGTGCTGGGCGTCGAGGTAGCGGATCTCCAGCCAGCCCCTGGGCCGCACCGGAGGGAAGACCGTCGTGGCGTGGTAGGCCAGGTCGTCGGCGGTGGGGCGGCGCTCGCCGGCGCCGTTCAGCCAGTCGCGGAACGTCGAGCCGTCGCGGACCGGGCGACAGCGCTCCCCGTCCTCGCGCACCAGCATGAGCCGGGCGTCCAGCAGGTAGTCGGCCCAATCGGCGGCGGCGTCACCCGAGGCGGGCACGGGCGCGGTCCGGGTGCGGTCGAGGCGGTCCCAGACGGCCTGGCGGCCCGACATCCAGCCGCACGGCCGGCCGCCGCTGAGCGGCGAGTTGGCGAAGGCCGCCATCAGCACGGGACCGAGCGCGTGCGCCCGCTCCCAGCGGGCCTGCGGCTGGTCCCCGAGGTCCAGGTTGACCTGGACGGAGGCGGTCGAGCACATCATCAGCGCCCCGTACGGCTCGCCGAGGAACTCGGCCATGGCGTCGTACCTGGGCAGGCGGAGCTGGCGGCGGGCCGGGCGTACCGGGTCGAGGCCCACCCCGGCCAGCACCAGCCCCGCCGGGCGCAGGGCGGCGCGCACGGCGGAGACGTCGGCGGCCAGGCGGTCCAGCGCGTCCCGCAGCGGGGCCGCGGGGCCGGAGAGCTCGAGCTGCCCGCCCGGCTCGAACGTCACCCGGCTGCCGCCCGGCAGCGCCGGGACGGCCCGCTCGACCTCGGCCATCGGGACCTGCGCGGCCGCCGCCGCACGGTCGAAGACCAGGAACTCCAGCTCGACGCCCACCCGCTCGTCGGCGTCCGGATCCTGCGCGGCCGGCTGGAAGCAGCGGCGCGCGAAATCCGCCACCTCGGAGACGTCCCGCAGCGGCGTGCTCTCGGACGTCAGCCCGATCATCGTCGTGCTCTTCGCGTGGCGCACAGGTCTACAGACCCGCGAGGCGCGCGAACGTTACAGGCGGATTTTCGTGTAACGGATCGGACGTGACCGGCACTAGGTCACATGGAGCGGGCAGCGGACGACCTCAGGTGCGACGACGTGCTGGAGCTGCTCACGGACTATCTGGAGATGGCCCTCCCGGCGCGGCGACGGCTGCTGGTCGCGGGCCATCTGGACGCCTGCCCGGCGTGTTCGGAGTGGCTGGCTCAGGTCCTCGCGACGATCGCGGCGCTCGGCTGCCTGCGCGACGACGTCATGCCGGCGCCGGTGCTCGCCGCGCTGCGGGCGAGCTTCCGGCCGGCCCCCGACTCACGACGCGACTCGCGACGCGGCTCACGACGCGGCTCCGGACGCGACTCACGGCGCGACTCGCCACGCGGCTCATAACCGGCGTCGCTCGCGGAAGGCGGACATGAGCCGGTCGCGCATGTCGGCGGGCAGCTTCTCCGGAGGCGGGTCGCCGAGGGCGTCGATGGTCGCCCGGAACTGCTCGACGTAACGCTCGCACCCCTCACAGCAGGCCAGGTGCGCCCGCACGCCGTCGCGGGCGGGCCGGTCGAGGGCGTCCTCAAGGTAGGCGGTGATGAGTCCCGCCAGCTCGTCGCAGGTGAACCGCTTCACGACGTCGACCGCCCTTGCCTCTGGATATGAACCGTTTCACTTATTGTCGCCGCTTCGCCGCCCAGGAGAAGCCCACCGGCTACTCCGGCTGCTTCACGGACTCGAAATAGTCCGCCAGCCAGCCGCGCACGGCCGTGCGGGCGCGATGCAGCAGCACCCGCTGGTTGGCCTCGGAGATCTCCAGGATCTCGCACACCTCCTCGGACGTGCACCCTTCCACGTCCCGCAAGGTGATCACGATCCGCTGCCGGGGAGGCAGCCTCGCCAGCCCCGCGGCGATCAGCCCGCGCACCTCCGAGGCGAGCGCCTCGCTCTCCGGCGTCGGCCAGGCCGCGGGGAGCTCCTTCCAGCCGCCCGGCAGCACCGCGTCGAAGCCCTGGTCCGCCACCGAGACGCCGTCGTGCTCGAAGGAGCTCCACGGCAGCGTACGGCTCTCGCGGGCGCCGCGCTTCTTCGCGGTGTTGATCAGGATGCGGTAGACCCACGTCTTGACCGACGAGCGGCTCTCGAACGCGTCGATCCCGCCGATCACCGCCAGCCACGTGTCCTGGACGACTTCCTCCGCGGAGTGGTCGGTGGACACGTAGGACCTGGCCACCCGCAGCATGCCCCCGGACCAGGTGTCGAGCAGCGCCGCGAACATCGCCTCGTCCCCGGCGCGCAGGGCCGTGACGACGACGTCATCCGGGGGCAGCTCACCGCCCGCGAGAGACCCCACGATCGCTTCCCTCCGCTCGAACGCTGAACATCCATGGCATCGGGACCGATCGCCGGCCCTCGCCCGGGACATACCGCCCCACGCTAATCCTTCCCACTGACGTTCTTCCGTCTCGGCGAGCGACCACAAGATGCGTATTTTTCGGATAAACAGGTCAGAAGCTTCCCAAAGGCGCAGTTCATGACGTTGCGGGCCCGCGATCCCGTTACCTCAGGACCAGACTCCCAAGGTTCCGGACATCCGCGGCGCCACATCCTGGTGGAGATCCGGTCTCGGGGCGATAGTCGGCGTCATGTTCGATATCTCCCTCGACCCCAGTGCCCGCTTCGCCGTCCAAGGGGCCTGGGAATCCTGATGCCCGCCTGAACCCGCCTCCTCCGGCGGCCATGCCCGCGGCCGTCGGAGGAGGCATGACGCCTGCTATGGGCCACGGGTTCACTTGCGGTTGATCAAAAAAGCTTGAGCGTCGCGTTCCGGGGTGGCTCGCGGCGCAGTCCCTCTCACGGAATTACTTTCCGTCATGGCATACATCTGTCTGTAACCGAGGGGGACTTCATGCTCCGTCGTATCCTGGCGGGCGGGCTCGCTCTGTCCGCCACCGGTCTCGTCCTGGCCACCGGCTCCGCCGCGTCCGCCACGTCCGCCGACGAACTCAAGGCCCCGTACGCGCGGGCCGGGGCGGTCGTCGACGCGGACGGCAAGCTCAACCTGAGCAAGAACATCGTCGCGACCTGGCGGGCGGCCACCGGCAAGTACTGCGTGCAGGTCGCCCAAGACGTCGACGTCACCGAGGCAGTCATCCAGATCACCGCGCGCCACGCGCTGCGACTGCCGCACATCGCCTTCCGGAACCCCTCGGCGACCTGCCACCGGGACAACACCATCACGGTCAACGTCTTCAACCCCCACACGGCGCGGCTCGCCGACTCCGGTTTCGACCTCTCCATCTCCTGATCTGGCCCGAAGGGACAACCAATGAAGAACATCAGGCGCATAGCCGCTGGGGTGCTCGCCGCAGTCGCCGTCCTGACGCCGATCGCCGCCCACGCGGACACGCCGTACGCCCAGGCGTCGGCCGAGGTGGACATGGACGGCTCCCTGATCGAGGGCAGCCACGTCACCGAGGCGTGGCACCCGTACAGGGGCGTCTACTGCGTGGCCGTGGACGAGAGCGTCGACTTCACCGGCGCGGTGGCGATCCACGTCACGCCCATCGGCGAGTACGCCGCGCCGCGCTCGCTGTCCGTCGAGCTCAATCCGACGTCGGCCTGCGGCGAGCACCGCCTGGACACCATCGCCGTCTACAGCCAGGTCAGCTTCAGGGAGCGGGCCGACTCGGCGTTCTACCTGAGCGTCTCCTGACGCCCCAGGGCCGCGCGCGGTGAACGCGATGCGCGCGGCCCTGCCACCCGGCGCCGCGCAGGGCGTCGCCGAGGCGGCGCGGAGGAGTTACGCCGCATTTCCCGGCAAAAGCGCAGATCAGCGACCTGCAGTCCGAGCGAATCCCCTCCGAAGCATCGTTGAATACAGCATCCTGGGCATGCCATCACGCTCACCCCGCCCCCTTCAGCCGAGGAGGTCGCGTGACCCGGTACGCCATAGATCACAACCGCAACATGCTCATAGCCCAATGGGGCACCGGCATCGGCGACGTCGCCACCACCGTGGCCGACCTGCCCCGGGCCCGTTCCCCCTGGGACGCCCTGCGGCTGGCCACCTCCCTGACCGACCTGTCGCAGGCCTGCTGGCGCTGCTACACCCATCCGGCCAGCACCGCCGAGCGGCACGGGCCCAACAGCCTGGGCTGGTACCGGCAGTGCGAACGCGACGCCTTCGCCGCCATCGTCCCCGCGCTGACCAGCCCGGGCCCTTCCATCGGCAGCCCCTTCCCCACGGCGACCACCAGGGTCGAGGACAGCGCCCATCGCGTCGGCCGTTCCCTGCGCGCCTTCGACCTCTCGCAGCTCACGGTCCGCATCATCACCGAGGTCACCGACGAGCTGGCCGCCATCGAGCAGGCCGAGCTCGGCGACCTGTCCGACCGCGCCCAGCAGGCCGTCGTCCTCAGCCGCGAGGACGCCTCCCCTCTCCAGATCGCCCAGGCCGACGGCCTGCTGCACCGGCACCCCTTCGGCCCCGAGGAGCTGTTCACCCACGTGGATCCGGCCGCGGCCGCCATCGCCGCCGCGCACTGGCTCTACGCGGCGGCCGCCACCACCGCGCGCCGCGCCGGGCTGCACCCGGCGCAGGTCGTGGCCCGGGTCGACGGCCTCAGGCCGCTCATCCAGGAGAGCCTCACCGAGATCGTGACCTCGATAGGCGCGGGCACGTCCCCGCGGCAGGCCGTCATGCCGATGATCCGCCACGCGCTGCACATCGCCGAGGGCAACCTCAGCGGCGTCACGGAGGCCAGATACCGCATCACCGCGGCCGAGGAGCTCGCCGAGCGGGCCCACGCCGACCACCCCGAGCTCGGGCTCGACTTCGACGCCGTCTACCTGCCGATCACCCCGCTCGACCCCGCCCGCCCGGCCCTCGACCTGCTCGAGAACCTGCTGGAGGCCATCCACGGCTGCTGGCTGCTGGACGTGCGGCGCGCGCACCCGCTGGGCACCCTCCTCGACGAGAGCACCGACCCGCTGCGGCGGGGCCCGGTCGAGGCGTTCCTGGCGGAGGTCCGGCAGGAGGCGGCCGTCCGCCGGGAGGACCTGCTGTAGCGGGCCGACAGTTACAGGCCTTTCGAAATGAGCCGGCCCCCTGGGGGCCGTTGGTTACTGTCGCTCTCCTTGATCACCTCACTGGGGGAGCAACATGCGAAAGATGTCGGCATACGTCGGAGCGCTGGCACTGGCGAGCGCGATGGTCGTGGGCTCGGTCGCGCCCTCCGCGTCGGCGGCGACGGCGGCCCACAGCGCCACGGCGGGCGTCGAGCGTACGACGTGGTTGAACCCGGGCCAGCTGCTCAAGGCGGGTGACTCCGTACGGTCGTCCGGTGGCGACTACGTCCTGCAGCAGCAGGCCGACGGAAACCTGGTCATGTACCGGGGCACCACGGCGCTGTGGAGCAGCCAGACCGGCGACAGCCCCGGCGCGTTCGCCGCCATGCAGGAGGACGGGAACCTGGTCGTCTACCGCGGCAAGACCCCGCTGTGGGCCTCGAACACCGACACCCCCGGCGCCCGCCTGGCCGTCCAGGACGACGGGAACCTGGTCATCTATGCCGGCAAGACCGCGCTGTGGACCCGCCACGCCACGATCAGCGTGCTCAAGCCCGGCTACGGGCTCAAGCCCAACCAGTACGTACGCTCCCGCAACGGCGACTACCAGTTCGCCATGCAGGAGGACGGCAACCTCGTGCTCTACAGGGCCGGCAAGGCCCTGTGGGACTCCAGGACGGGCGGCAACCCGGGCGCGCGGCTGGAGATGCAGAAGGACGGCAACCTGGTCGTCTACAAGGGCACGACGCCGCTGTGGGACTCCAAGACCGGCAAGAACCCGGGCGCGCGGCTGGAGATGCAGGACGACGGCAACGTCGTCATCTACGACGGCAGGCGTCCGCTCTGGTCCACCGAGACGGGCCGCTAGCCCCGATTGAACCTCCTCGGCGACGGCGGCCAGGTCGCCGAGGAGGCCGTCAACCACAGGACGCTCGCGCCGGCGCGACGGCCCGAGACCCGGGTGCGGCCATCGCGTGCTCCTCCGAGCGTCTATGACCTGGACCGCCGAAGGGCGATGGCCGCAGGTAACAGTGTGACGCCTCTGCGTGATAGGCGCAGCTCATCGCCGCAAATGACGGCGGCGGTGGCGGTTGCTCCCGGTATCGGCAGCAGTTCGTCCGGCAATGGCGCCATATCAATATGTGCATGCCTTGAGAAATATAGTTAGCGCTGTACGTACCTCCATGCGGCAGATTCCGGTTTCGGGAGGTACGAATGCATCGCAGAGTCGTCCTGCTCTCCGCCGTCGCGCTCGCCCTGGCGGGCGCGCTGGTCCCGGCGGGCGCCGCCCAGGCGAGCGCACCGAGCGGCCTCGGCCCCAGGCCCGTCGGCTGGTCCGGCGCGGACTCCTGGTCGGAAGCCAGGAGCGTCCAGCAGTACTGGACACCGCAGCGCATGCTGGCGGCGCAGCCGCTGGGGACCCCGCCGCCGCGCCGCAGCCGGTCGAGCGGGCCGACCGAGGGCACCCCGTGGGCCAGCCGGAACGGCTCGGTCCAGCGCTCCTCCTGGTCGACCGGCGGCGGCGTCGCCACGCGGGGCGCGGCCTGGTCGGTCCCCGGCACCTCGGCCGCCGGCGCGCGGTTGCAGGCCGTGGTGCCCAACAGCCCCGGCCTGCGGTGGACCGACGGCGGCGCCGTCGTCCGCACCACCGGGCGCGTCTTCTTCACCACCGCGGACGGCGGCAACGCCTCCTGCTCGGGCTCGGCAGTGACCAGCGCCAATGAGAGCGTCGTGATGACCGCCGGGCACTGCGTGAAGCTGAACGGGGCCGCGCACCGCAACTGGGTGTTCGTGCCCGGGTTCGACAACGGGCGGCGCCCGTTCGGCACCTGGGTCGCCACCAGATTGCTCACCACGCAGCAGTGGAACGCCAATGAGGACATCAACTTCGACGTCGCCGCCGCCGTGGTCGCGCCGCTGCAGGGGCGGACGCTGACCGACGTGGTCGGCGGGCAGGGGATTGCGTTCAACCAGCCCAGAGGGCGACAGATGTTCTCCTTCGGCTATCCGGCGGCCGAGCCCTTCGACGGCTCCCGGTTGATCTACTGCAGCGGGCGCACGTTCAACGACACCGTCCAGACCAGGGACCAGGGCCTGCGCTGCAACATGACCGGCGGGTCGAGCGGCGGACCGTGGTTCCAGGGGTTCAACGAGTCCACCGGGATGGGCTGGCTGAACTCGGTCAACAGCTTCAAGTACGACTTCGCCCCCCAGTTCATGTTCGGGCCCTTCTTCGGGAACGAGGCAATGGCCGTCTACCAGTCCGCCCAGCGCGCCAACACGCTCTGAGGGCACTCGGCGCGCGTTTCAAGGCGATTGTCTTAATAAGGCGGCCGACTTATATTCGGAAGGGTCAGGCTTCCGAGCTGGAGGACACATGACCGCTGACGCGATCCCCGATTTCCCGTTCGACCGCCCTACCGCCCTGGAGCCGCCGCCACAGCTGGCGGAGCTGCGGGACAAATGCCCGGTGTCGCACGTACGGCTGCCGAGCGGGGACGTGGCCACCCTGGTGACCAGGTACGACGATGCCCGCGCCGTCATGGCGGACCCGCGCTTCAGCCGCAACCTCGCCAGGGAGGGGGCCGCCCGGCTGTCCACCACCAAGGACGGCGGCCTGTTCAACCGGCGCAGCGAAGGCACCATGGACATCAGGGAAGGGCAGGGCCACATGCGGTGGCGACGCCTGCTCAGCCGCTGGTTCACGGCGCGGAAGATGGAGGTGTGGCGGCCCAGGGTCCAGGCGATGACCGACGACCTGCTGGACGCCATGCTGGCCAAGGGCTCCCCCGGCAACCTGTCGGCGGGGCTGGGCCTGCCGCTCCCGGTGCGGGTCATCTGCGCGCTGGTCGGCGCGCCGAGCGAGGACCAGGACAAGTTCGCGCACTGGTCCAGGACCATGCTCACGCTGACGCGCAACACCCAGGAGGAGGTCGACCAGGCGTACCAGGAGTTCACCTCGTACGTGTCCGACCTGGTCGACCACAACCGGGAGAACCCGGGCGACGACCTGCTCAGCGAGCTGACCCAGATCACCGACGCCGAGGACGGCCGGCTCAGCCAGGACGAGCTCATCTCCACCGTGCGCGGCCTGCTGCTGGCCGGCCACGAGACGACCTCGAACATGATCGCGATCATGGTGGCGATGCTGCTCGCCCACCGGGAGCGCTACGAGGCCGTGATCGACGACCCGGACCTGATCCCGGGCACCGTCGAGGAGGTGCTGCGCCTGGACAGCACGCTGTCGGTCATCGGCGGGGTGCCCCGGTTCATCACCGAGGACGTCGAGCTCGGCGAGGTCACGGTGCCCGCGGGCACCACCCTGATCCCCAACACCACCGCCGCCAACCGCGACCCGGCCAAGTTCGCGGACCCCGAGCGGTTCGACCCGCGGCGGCAGAACAGCAACCAGCACCTCACCTTCGGCGCGGGACCGCACTACTGCCTCGGCCAGCCGCTGGCCAGGCTAGAGCTCCAGGTCGTATTGAGCACCCTGACGCGCAGGCTGCCCGGCCTGCGGTTGCGGGACGCCCCGGAGGACCTGCGCCTTCGCACCGGAGGGCTGTCGGGAGGGCTCCAGGACGTATGGGTCACCTGGTGACCTCCTGAGCACGGCGCCGACGGACCACCTGGCGGTCCGCCGGCGTCATCCGTGCTCGTGGCGAGGGCGATAATCGATCGGGGGACGGCACAGCAGGACGAGCTCAAGGATCGATCATGAAAGTCAGCACGGCGGTCGCCACGCCGTCACCCCGCTCGCTGCGCGCCCGCGACAAGCTCATGCACACCGCGGAGCGGCTCTACGCGGAGCACGGGTTCGCCAACGTCTCGATCAGGATGATCCGCGAGGCGGCGGGCCAGCGCAACAAGTCCGCCGTCCAATACCACTTCAGCACCCGCGACGAGCTGATCCAGGCGATCCTCGCGCGCCACGCGGCCGAGATCGACCGGCTCCGGGCCCCGATGGTGGCCGAGCTGGAGTCCTCGGGCGAGGTGTCGCGCCGTGACCGGATCGCCTGCGTCATCGCCCCGAGCATCGAGCACCACATCGAGCTGGGCACCCCGTCCTGGTACGGGCGCTTCCTCGCCCAGGCCGTCGTGGAGCCGTCCCTGCGCGACTTCACGACCGAGGCGAACGTGAGCACGCCCTCGTTCCAGCGCCTGGAGCAGCTGCGGCCCCCGCGCGGCCAGGAGCGCGACCCCGGGCTGTTCGAGCGGTACGCGTCCATGACCCGCGTGCTCATCGTGCACATGTGCGCCGAGCTCGAAGGCGATCTGGCCACCGGGCGGGTCGATCCGGCCACCGCCGAACGGTCGTGGCGCGAGCTGGGCGAAACCCTGGTCACGGCGGTCTGCGGCCTCAGCTCGGCCCTCCTCGACCAGGAGACCGGCGTCGGGGCGGACCAAGGGGTGGTCAGCGGTGGCGGCGCGGGCGGGCCAGGAGGATGATCATCGCTCCGGCGCCGATCGCGAACAGCGCCGCGGCGGTGACCAGCCAGGGCAGGCCGGTGTACCCGGTGAGCTCGTACGCGGCCGCCGGCCTGGGCTGGGCGGCGGCGCCCGCTCCGGCGGCGGGGCCAGGGGCGGTGTTGCGGAAGACGACGTCCGAGCAGGAGTAATAGGTGTCCGGCGTGTCGGAGTTCTGCCAGATCGTATAGATCAGGTGGCGACCGGTCCGGCCCGAGGGCAGGCGGCCCTTGATCAGGTACGAGCCGTCCGTCAGCTTCGGGTCGGTGGCCTGGAGGAAGGGCTTGCGCTCCAGGTCGGACCACTTCAGCGGCCTGGCCGGGTCGTAACCCTTCTTCGTGACGTACAGGCGGAACGTGCCCCGGTGCGGGATCGTGCCGCGGTAGCGGAAGGTGAAGCGCGCCCCCGGCTTGAGCGTGGTCGCGGGCCAGTCGGCGCGCGCGAGGTCCAACCCCTTGAACGCCGGGATGCCGCCGCTGCACAGCTTGCCGTCCGGGATCGTCTCGCGGTCCCGGCCGGCGACGTTCGCCACCCGCAGGTTGTCCCATTCCGCGCTCGCGGTCCTGCCCCCGGCCGCCGCGGCGGCGCGGCAGGCGGCCGGCCGCGTCTTCAGCGGGCTGTCGGCGCCGCAGGCCGCCGCCCGGCTGAGCGGGCTCTCCAGCGCTCCGTGCGCGCCCGCCGGGGCGGTGATCAGGCCCAGCGACAGCAGCGCTCCGACGCCTACGCTCGTGATCCGGTGCCGCACGTGGCCGACCTCCTCGCTTCGTCCTGCAAAGAGGTACGGCCACCCGGCCCCACAGGTTCATGAAGACCTGGTAGAAAAGGCAAAAACCGCAGATGCGACATATGAGGTGAAGCTCTCGTGACAGATCATTCACCCCTGGATCCCGCACTCCTCTCCAGGATCGACACCAGCAAGCCGCATCAGGCCAGGGTCTGGAACTTCTGGCTGGGCGGAAAGGACAACTATCCGGCCGACCGCCAGCTGGCCGAGAAACTGCGGGACATCTATCCAGGTATGGAGGACATTGCCCGCCATTCTCGGGTCTTTTTGGGACGGGCCGTTCGATATCTCGCCGGAACGGTAGGTATCAGGCAGTTTTTGGATATCGGTACGGGCCTGCCGACCGTTGACCACACCCACGAGGTGGCACAACGGGTGGATCCCACCAGCCGGGTGGTCTACGTGGACAACGACCCTCTGGTCCTGGTGCACGCCCAAGCCCTGCTCACCAGCGACCCCCGCGGCGCCTGCGACTACATCGAGGCCGACGTCCGCGACCCCGGCACCATCCTGGAGTACGCCTCCCGGACGCTCGACTTAAGCCGCCCGACCGCGCTCATGCTCCTCGGCGTGATGGGCACGGTCTTCGCCGACGACGAGGCGTACCGGCTGGTCCGGGAGCTGCTCGGCGCGCTGTCCCCGGGCAGCTACCTGGTGTTCGAGGACGGCACGAACATCGTCAAGCCCGACGCCGCCGCGGAGGCCGAGCGGCTGCGTGACAAGGGCGAGGTCTACGACTACCGGCTGCGGACCCCCGAGGAGATCGCGCGCTTCTTCGACGGGCTGGAGCTGGTGGAGCCGGGCCTCGTGTCCGTCTCCCGCTGGCAGGTGGAGTCCGACGTGTTCGGGCTGCCGCCGGAGGTCGACGCGTTCTGCGGGGTCGCGCGCAAGCCGTGACGGTCAGAGCTCGCCGATGATCCTGCGCAGCAGCGCCGGGGTGGCGGTCGCGGGCAGGGCGTGCACGCCGAGCTCGTCCATCAGCCTCTGGTACGGCAGCACGTCCGCCTCCTTGGTGAGGTATTGGGCGTTGGTCAGCTGTTCGAGGTAGACGACGTCGTGCAGCTCGGACTGCGGGAAGCGCAGGATGGTGACGGGGCCGACGCCGCCCATGGCCCAGCCGCAGCCGAACGGGACCACCTGCACGGTGATGTGGGGCCGCGCGGCCATCCGGTCGAGGTGTTCGAGCTGGCCGCGCATGATCTCGGGGCTGCCGACCTGGTGCCGCAGCACCGCCTCGTCCAGCACCACCCAGAGCTTGCGCGGCGTGGGCGGCTCGAGAATGAGCCGGCGGCGCATCCGCACCTCGACCCGGCGCTCGATCCGCTCCTCGGACTCGCCCTTGTTGCCCATGGTGAAGATCGCGCGGGCGTAGTCCTCGGTCTGCAGCAGGCCGGGCACGAACTGCATCTCGTGGGCGCGGATCAGCGAGGCGTCCTGCTCCAGCCCCAGGTACGCCTCGAACCAGTCGGGGATCACGTCGCGGTAGTCGTGCCACCAGCTGGGCTCGTTGGCCTGCTTGGCCAGGGCGAGCAGGGCCTCGCGCTCGGCCTCGTCGGCGACGCCGTACATGATGAGCAGGTCGGAGACGTCACGCGGCTTGAAGCTCGTGCGCCCGCCCTCCATGCGGCTGATCTTGGAGTGTGAGCTGCGGATGGCGTAGCCGGCGTCCTCCCGGGAGATCCCGGCGGACTCGCGCAACCGTCGCAGTTGCGCACCCACGAGAATACGCAGCGCGGTCGGCCCGGAGTGGACGGCATCACCACCGAGCGCTTCCGCCAGGTCACCCATACCGTGAGCAGTCGACATCCATATCCTCAATCGGCAACTCGCCACAGTCCGGTCCCGCCGTCAATATTGCCACGGGAGTCGCGACAGAGCGGATATTTCCTTGTGGCGCCGGAGGCGTGGTGCGGCGGCCCGCTCGTCCGGATGCGAGCGGGCCCGCCCTGATGACCGGATATGTCTAGATGGCGACGTCCCCGCAGACGTGCACCTCCACGCCGAGCCGCTGGAAGAACGCCGCCTTCGCCACCAGCGCCTTGTCGGCCGTGGCGGCGTCGGGAGCGTAGGCGACCTGGACGTGGTTGGCCTTGTGGCGGGCCATGAACTGGTCGCGGTCGACGCCGTGGTGGACGACGTGCGCGATCGGCCACTCGGGGTTGGTGGCCGCCCACCGCCGCTCGGTCTCCTCCTCCGGCAGCTCCACGACGGAGGCGCGGCCGAGGTCGAGCTGGAGCCGGGCGCCGGCGATGTAGAGCCGGGACCAGACGATCTCGCCCGGCTTGCTCACGCCCTTGATGGTGCCGCCGCCGGCGGGGAAGTACATCGGGTTCTGCCGCCAGCTCACCGCGCCCGCGTACCCGCCGGTCAGGTGGGACGGCGGCACGGAGCCAGAGATCTCGTAGACCCAGACGAAGTCGTCGCCGTACTGCTCGCCCCAGCGCACGTCGTGCAGCGTGGTCGCCGGGTCGAGGCCCATGGCGGTCCACACCCTGTTGGTCACCAGCGCGTCCACGGCCACGCCCTCGTCCGCCTCGTTGAAGTGCGGCAGCGGGGCGCCGTCGTAGAGCACGCGGGCGCCGTCGCGGCTGGTCACCGGCGGGCGTACGGCGTTGTTGAGCAGGCCCTCCGCCAGGTCGGAGGCCGGGGTCAGGTCCTTCAGGCCCTGCTGGTACTGGATCCCGACGGCGTCGAGGCCGAAGTCGTCGGCGATCCGCAGCGCGGCGACGTACATCTTGAACTGCTCGTGCAGCTGCCGGTCGGTGAGCTCCGTGGCCTCGTCGGCGCCGGTGGCGAAGCGCATCCCGGCGGCGTCGAGCCACTCGCGCACGGCCGCCGCCTCGGCGTCGGGCACCTTGAGCATCTCGGCGTACAGGGCGCTCTGCGACAGCCGCTCCTTGTAGATCCCGAGGGGGTTGAGCAGCTCGTCGTCGATGATCGCGTTGTACATGCCCATGCAGCCCTCGTCGAACACGCCGATGATGGCCTTGTCGCGCAGCAGCTCCTCGGCCAGCGCGAGGCCGAGCTCGGTCTCCGGTCCCGGCGGCAGCGGGGGCAGCGGGCGGACGTGCGAGGAGTCGTGCGCGATGTGGCCGGTCCGCACCCAGCTCGCGAGGCCGTCCAGGAAGTAGCGGTCGGTGAAGTCGACGGACCAGATCGTCGAGTACGCGCGGCCCATCTTGGTCAGGCCGGCGTTGAGCCCGAGCAGGCCGACCAGGCCCGGCCAGGTGCCGTCGAAGTTGGCGACGGTGAGGATCGGGCCCCGGTGGGTGCGCAGCCCGGCCAGCACGTGGTGGCTGTACTGCCACACTGCCTCGGCGACGATCAGCGGCGCGTCGGCGGGGACGGACTTGAAGACCTCCAGGCCCATCCGCTGGCTGTCGATGAAGCCGTGCCCCTTGGCGGGGTCCACCTCGTGCGCGCGGACCACCGTCCAGCCGAGGCCGTCGAACGCCGCCGTGACCGCCTTCTCCAGGCTCTCCTGGGCGGGCCAGCCGGCGACGTTGGCCGACAGGCGCAGGTCTCCGCTGGCGATCAGGTACGCGGTGCGCGGCGCGACGGGCTGCTCGGCGCGGGGAACGGGCATGCGGTACGGGCTGGTCATGGCGTCTTCTTCTCCAGATCGGCGAGGGGCAGCCGGGCGAGGACGATCCCCCTGCGCTGCCAGGTGTAGGTGACGAGGAGGTCGTCGGGGGTGAGGACGGCGGAGGGATAGCTGTATTCGGCGACGCCGCTGGTCACGACGCCGTCGTCACCGGGCGCGAAGCCGGGGGCGGCGGCGCCGGAGGGCGGCAGCCGGGGCACGGCCGGGTCTATGGAGAGCACGCCGTCGTCCAGGGTCGGCCCGCCGTGCCAGGTCAGCCCGTCGTCGTCCGACAGCGAGACGACGAGCGGGCAGCGGCTGCCCCACGACTCGGCGGCCGGGTTGTGCACGCAGGCCACCCGCCCGGACGGCAGCGCGACCGCCGTGAGGCCGCTGTTGTTGTTCGGCAGGCCCGTGGGCTCGGCGGGCGTCCAGGTGCGCCCGCCGTCGAGGGAGGTCGAACGGTACGCCCGCCCCTCGGTGCTGCGCATCAACGCGACCGGGCCGCTCGCCCCCCACCACAGCGCGGGCTGGATGTGCCCGGCGCCGGTGAGCGCGTCGTGGTCCACGGGGATCGGGGCGCGTGTCCAGCTCAGCCCGCCGTCGTCGGAGACGTCCACGAACGGGTCCCACCGGGGCGGCTCGCCCCACCGCTCCGTCGAGCCGGGCGCCAGCCAGGGGCCGCCGCCGGGGGCGAGCAGCGGCGGGTTCTTGACGGGGCCGCGGCCGCCGGACCGGTCTCCCGGGACGAGCTCGCGTACCGGCTCCCACGTGAGGCCGCCGTCGGGCGAGCGGGTGACGAGCGTGACCCACTCGGAGATGCGCGCGCCGGCCTTGCAGAACAGCCACAGGGCGCCGTCGGGGCCGCTCGCCAGCACCGGGTTCCAGTGGGCGACGTCCCGGCCCGTCTCCAGGGTGCGCACCGCGCCGCTCCGGGCGATGCGGATGCGGTTGTCGGGCGTGCCCTCCCTGGTGCCCGCGAACCACGCGACGACGGGGACGCCGTCCGCCACCGCGAGCGTGGAGGCGTGGCACTGCGTCCAGCGGGGGTCGTCGACGGTCACGAACTCCCGGTGGATCCGCTCTGTCTGGCTCATCTGGTCACCCGCGCGTGATCATCGTGCCCGGACGGTCTCGGCCAGCCGCGCGATGCGCTGCCGCTGCTCCTGGCCGATCTCGGGAGCCGGCATGCGGAGGGCGCCCGTACCGCGGCCCAGGAGGCGCAGCGCCAGCTTGATGCCCTCCACGGTGCCGCCGAGCGCGGCCAGCACCTCGTCCACCTGGGCCTGGCTGGAACGTTCCGCGCCGGCGTCCCCGGCGGCCACGGCGTCGGCGAGCCGCGCGAACGGGTCCGGGAACGCCGACGAGAGACCGGAGACGACCCCGTTGCCGCCGCCGCGCACGACCTCGGCGAGCCTGGTGTCCGAGCCCGACCACAGCCCGGCCGACGCGGGCAGCGCCGTGCGGTACTCGGCGAACCGGTCGGCGGCCAGGCCGCTCAGCTTGGCCCCGGCCAGCCCGGTCTCGGCGGCCATGGCGGCGAAGTCCGCGGGCTCGACGGCCACGCCGGAGCGCTCGCTGAACAGGTAGCCGTAGACGGCGGCCGGACCGGCCGCCCGCGTCACCGCGGCGAAGTGCCGGAGCACGGCGCCGTTGTCGGCCGGCAGGTAGTACGGGGTCAGCGTGGCCAGCCTGCGCGCCCCCATCGCGACGGCGTCGCGGGTCAGCGCCACCGCCTCCCGGGTGGCCGCGGCGCCGACGTGCACCACGACCCGGTCGGGGCCGAACGCGGCCAGCGCGGCCTCGGTCACCGCCCGGCGCTCGGCCCGCTCCAGCGCCGGGAACTCGCCGGTGGTGCCGCACACGAAGACACCGTCGACGCGATTGGCGAGATCCGTGAAGTGCGCCTTGGTGGTGGCGTGGTCGAGCTCGCCCGCCTCGTCGAAGAAGGTCGGGACGGCGGACAGGATCTCGGCGCGGCGCCGGGTGTTTTCTGGCATGGCAAGGCCTCGGTTCGTCAGTGGTTTTCCGTTGTTGAGGCGCGGCGGGCCTCGGCTGGTGGAGGGGGGCAGGCGAAGGACGGCCCCGGACCCCGGGCGGTCCGGTGCGGGCGGTGGGACGAGGAGGCTAGAGGGCGGCCTGGGCGCGCTCCCGCTCGATCAGCGTGGCGCGGATGCGGTCGCAGGAGCCGTCGAGGTGCGAGACGAGCGCGACGAGCGCGGCGTCGACGTCGCCCGAGCGGACGATGTCGCGCAGATCGGCGTGGTCCTGCGCGACGGGGACCAGGTCACGGGCGGTGTTGGTGATCTCCAGCACCGCCGCGAACAGCGGCCGGTGCAGCGCCCACGTGGCGGTGAGCCAGCGGTTGTCGCCGATCAGGTAGAAGCCGCTGTGGAAGTCGAGGTCCGCCGCGGCGAACTTGGCGGCGTCGCGGTCGTCCGCGGCGGCCCGCATCTGCTCGACGGCCTCGTCGATCGGGGCCCAGTCGGCGGCGTCGAGGCGGGCGATGGCCTCCTTGATGGCCAGGCTCTCCAGAGCGCCGCGCAGCGAGTAAAGCTCCTGGAGATCTTTGTCGGACAACCCGCGGACGAACACCCCTCGCTTGCGGGTCTCGACCAGCCCTTCGATCTCCAGCTGGCGAAGCGCGTCGCGGACCGGCCCGCGGCTCACCCCGAACTGCTCCGCGATCCGGCCTTCGACCAGGTGTGTGCCCACGATCAGCTCGCCACGCACGATGAGCGAGCGGAGCTGGGTGAGCAGCTGATCCCCGAGCGGTGGATTACGCAGCGGATTGGTGATCGTCACCGGCTCTCCTCTCGTCTTCCCGCCCGAAGGTTCTTCGCCGAACGGAGACTATCCCGCACAACTCCATACGGTCAACGTTAACGGATGACCGTTGACGGTTAACCGTCTTCCAAGTAATAGTGTGCGACAACTGAACCACCGCGGAAACATCGAAGCCGCCAGCAGAAAGGGAGGCGCCATGGTCGCGACCCTTCCGAAGCCCGACCTTCGCTACACCTGGAAGGTCACGGCCTCCAGCTTCCTCGGCAACACGCTGGAGTACTACGACTTCCTCGTCTACGGGACAGCGGCCGCGGTCGTCTTCCCCAAAGTCTTCTTCCCCGACGCCAGCGGCTTCGTGGCCACGCTGTCCGCCTTCGGCACGTTCGCCGTCGGCTTCCTCGCCAGACCCCTGGGCGGCCTCTTCTTCGGCAGCAGGGGCGACCGGCACGGCCGCAAGTCCACCCTGATGGTCACGCTCGTCGTGATGGGCCTCAGCACCATCCTCATCGGCCTGCTGCCGAGCTACGGGACGATCGGCATCTGGGCCCCGGTCCTGCTGGTGGTGCTGCGGCTGATGCAGGGGTTCGCGGTCGGCGGTGAGTGGGGCGGCTCCATGATCATCGTATTGGAGTCGGCGCCGCCGAACCGCCGGGGCTTCTTCAGCGCCTGGCCCAACACCGGCGGCTTCTCCGCGCAGATCCTCATCACCGGCGTCTTCGCCTACATCTACACGCTCCCCGACGATCAGTTGCTGAGCTGGGGATGGCGGATCCCGTTCCTGCTGTCGGCCGTCGTCCTCGTCGTGACGTTCTGGATGCGGCGCAGCCTGCACGAGACCCCCGTCTTCACCGAGGCCGTGGCCGGCGGCAAGGAGAGCGAGCCGGGCGCGGTGGAGGCCGAGCGTCCCAAGCACGGCCCGATCCGTACGATCTTCGTGGACGACTGGCGCAACCTGCTGCTGATCATCGGCCTGCGCTTCGCCGAGGCGCTGCCGTACTTCCTGCTCACGGTGTTCGCGCTGTCCTACGGCAGCAGCGCGCTCGGCCTGGAGAAGACCCAGCTGAACAACGCGATCCTCATCGCCGCCGTGCTCTCCTTCATCAGCCACGGCGTCTTCTCCGCGATCTCCGACAGGATCGGGCGGCGTCCGGTCTACTTCTTCGGCGCGGTCGTGGTGTTCGTGATGGCCTTCCCGTTCTTCGCGATGCTGCACAGCGGGTCGATGGTGCTGATCGTGCTCGGTTACGTGCTGGTGCTGAACCTCGGGCACAACGCCATCAACGCCATCCAGCCCGCGTTCTTCGCCGAGCTGTTCCCCGCCGAGCGCCGCTACACCGGCGCCGCGGCCGGCCGCGAGATCGCCTCCATCTTCGCCGGCGGCCTGACGCCGTTCATCGCCACCGCCCTGGCCGGCGCGGACGGCACCCGCTGGCCGCTGGTCGCCGGGTACGTCATGCTCGGTGCCCTGATCACCATGTTCGCGGTGTGGAAGGCGCCGGAGTCCTTCCGCCGCGACCTCAGCGCCACGGGCAAGACCGTCCGCTGATCAGATCCGCCAGTCCTCGACCGGCCCCTGACCGACGGGGCCGGTCGGGCTGAACCCGACGGGCAGGGCCTCCAGGCCGCGCATCCACACCGACGCCCGCCAGCGCAGCTCCTCCGGCGCCCCGAGGAGATGGACGTCGGGCAGCCGGTCCAGCAGCACCTCGATGGCCGTCTTGACGATGATCTCCCCGAGCTCAGGCGCGGGGAACGGGCAGCCGTACTCGCCGTGGCTGAACGACATGTGCGCCCGGTTGGCGCCCGAGTGGGCGTGCGCGGCCGGCCGTACCTGCGGATCGGCGTTGGCCGCCGCGAACCCGAGCAGCAGCAGGTCGCCCCTGCGCACGCGCTTCCCGCCCAGGTCGCAGTCCCGTACGGCGAAGCGCGAGGGCATGTTCTGCACGGGCGGGTCCATCCACAGCACCCTGATCAGCGCCTCGCCGACACTGCTGCGGCCGCCCTGGAGCGTCATCGAGAAGTCGTCGTCGATCAGCATGAGCCGCAGCGTGTTGCCGATCCAGTTGGCGGTGCCGGTGTGGGAGGCCGCCACCAGCACCAGCAGGTCCTGGATGATCTCCACATCGGCCACCCCGGCCGGGTGCGCCAGCAGGTAGGAGGTGAGGTCGTGCCCCGGCCGGTGGTGCTTGCCGGCCAGCAGCCTGCCCATGCGGTCCTGGACGCGCAGGAACGCGGCGAAGGACTCCTCGCCCCCGTCCAGCATGAAGCCCAGGTCCTCGACCAGCTCCGGCAGCTCGGACTCCGCCAGGCCGTAGAGCCGGGCGATGACCTGGGCGGGGATCCGGTAGGCGTACTGGGCGATCAGGTCGGCCCGGCCGTTCCCGGCGAACTCGTCGATCAGGCGATCGGCGACCTGCTCGCAGATCGCGGTCAGCTCGGTGCGGTCGATGGTGTCCAGCGCGTCGCCGATGGCGCCGCCGCGCCGCTTGCGCTCGGCGCCCTCGGTGAACATCAGGGACGGCGTCCACTCCAGGTACGCCCGCGACGGCCAGTCCTCGTGGATGCGGTCCTTGAGGTTCCAGCGCCTGGGGTCGCGGCCGAAGAGCTGCGGCTGGCTGGTCACGTGGTGCAGCTCGCGGTAGCCGGCCACGAGCCAGGCCGGCACGTCGTCGTCGAGCAGGATCGGCACGATCGGGCCGTGCTTGCGGCGCATCTCCTCGTACACCGCGGCCGGGTCGGCGAAGATCTCCGGCCCGTACATCCGCACGGCGTCGGCGTGGCCGGTGTAGCCCTCCAGGAGTGGGTTGGTCACGACGTGCTCCCCGAGGCCGAACGGGCGTTCATCCGGGTGATGTGCTCCACGAGCGTGATGAGCACGTGCTTGGACGAGGACCGCTTGCGCGCGTCGCACTCGATGAGCGGCACGTCGGGCGAGAGCGCGAGCGCGTCGCGCACGGCGTCCAGCGAGGGCCCGTCGGCGAAGCGGTTGACGGCTACGACGAACGGCATCCGGTGGTGCTCCAGCCGGTCGATGGAGTACCACGAGTCCTCCACGCGCCTGGTGTCCACCAGGACGACCGCGCCCAGGCTGCCCGCGAAGAGCTGATCCCACACGAACCAGAAGCGCTCCTGTCCCGGCGCCCCGAACAGGTACAGGACCTTGTCCGGCGTCACCGTGATCCGGCCGAAGTCGAAGGCCACCGTGGTGGTGGTCTTCTCCCGCACCCGGCTGGCGTCGTCGATGCCCACGCTGGCCTGGGTCATGACCTCCTCGGTGCTCAGCGGGCGGATCTCGCTCACCGAGCCGACCATGGTCGTCTTGCCCACGCCGAAGCCGCCGACGACCACGATCTTCAGTGCGTCCAGGGCGGTCTCGCGCAGCGGTGTACGTACGTCGTCAGAGGTCGTGGAGGGCACTGAGCACCTGCCTCAGAGTTTCGGGATCCGGCCGCCCGGACTGGAGAGCGGCCGACGGATGGCGGACGGTGATGCGGCCGGTGTCCAGCAGGTCGCGCAGCAGGATCTTCACCACGCTCACCGGCAGCCGCAGCTCGGCGGAGATCTCCACCACCGCCGTCGGCTGCCGGGTCAGCTGGAGGATCCTGACGTGCTCCGACTGCATGCCGGGGGCCGGCTCGCACTCGCTGACGATCAGGGAGACCGAGTCGAACGCGTTCTCGTCGGCGCGGGTGCGGCCGCCGGTGACCGTGTAGAGCCGGTCCGGGTTCTCCCGGTCGATCGGGCGCGGCGTCATGGGCGATCGCCGCTTGGCTGCGCTCTCCGCGGCGCGGCGGAGAGGAAGACGCCGATCTGCTCGACCATCTCGTTCATGTTGTGCGCGATCAGGCCCACGTCGCCGTCCTCGTCGGCCACCACGGCGAGGTGGGCGCCCTCGCCGGCCGGCACGATGAGCAGCAGCCCGCCGGCGAACTCCACCATCGCCTGCCCCGCGCCGATGCCGTCGCCGAACTCGGCGGAGGCGCTCAGCGACAGGCTCTGGATGCCCGCGGCCAGGGCCGCGAGCTGGTCGGCGCGGTCCCGCTCCAGGCCGGCGGTGACGCACATCTTGAGTCCGTCCCTGGTCAGGACGAGGACGTACCTGACTCCGGGGGTCTTCTCCTTGAGGTTCTCAAGCAGCCAGTCGAGCTCGCGATCGGTGGCGCCTGCAGCGTCGATAGTGCTCATCGAAACGACGGGGCGGGCGTCCGGCGCGGGCGCCGGAGGGGCTGCCCCTGCCTCCTTACTGTGATCCGATAAGTTCCGGTGACCGACGGCGCGTGCTCACGCATCGTCCGCGGCCGGCGAAGTGGCCGGGGAAGCGCCCGGAGAAGTGACCGGCGAAGTGCCCGGGGAGGCGGCCGGCGGGGACGGCCGGTTGCGGCCGCCCGCCTGGCGGAACGCGGCGAACCTGGCCGCCGAGTCGCGCCCCTCGCGCGCCACCGGCCGGGCCGCCGGCGCCTGCCGCGCCTTCATCGCCTCGGCCAGCGTCTGCCCGCGCTGCCGCCTGGGCAGCAGCTCCTCGCCGGTCGGATGCTCCTGCGCGGGCGCGGGCTCCAGGGGCGGCGCGGCCTGCGCGGGCACGGCCGGCGGCGCCGCGGCCGCCGTCCTGGGCTGCGTGATCAGTACGCGCGGGATCAGCACCACGACCCCGGTGCCGCCGCGGGCCGACGGCCGGAAGCTCACCGTGAGGCCGTACTTGTCGACCAGGCGCCCCACCACCGCCAGGCCCAGCCTGGTGCCGGAGAGCGTGCGCAGGTCGAGCGGCTCGGACACGAGCTTGGTCGCGTGCTGCCGCTCGCGCGGCCGCATGCCGAGGCCGCTGTCGTCGATCGTGATCACCACGCCGGCGTCCTCCTCGTCCGCGTACACGTGCACCTCCGTGCCGTGCGCCGAGAAGGTGGCGGCGTTGTCCATCAGCTCGGCCAGCGCGTGCATCACGCCTTCCGCGGCGTACCCGGCCACGGCGACGGTGCTGGTGGAGTGGAGCCGGATGCGGCGGTAGGCGCCGATGCGGCCCATGGCGCCGCGCAGGATGCTCTCCATGACGATCGGCCGCGTCCACCGCCGCCCGGACCGGCCGCCGCTCAGCAGGGCGATGTTGTCGGCCAGGCGGCTCAGCTGGGAGACCCGGTGGTCGAGGTCGAGCAGGTCGCTGAGGATCTCCTCGTGCTCGCCGTACTGCTCCTCCAGGCCGCGCAGCTGGGCGAGCAGGCTGGTCGCCTGGGCCTGCACCCGGGCCGCGGCGCCGGCGCAGGCGGCCATGACCGCGGCGCCTCCGCGCTCGCTCTCGCCGAGCTGCTCCGCCGTCTCGCCGAGCAGGTCACGCAGCGGGCCGTACGCGGGCTGGCCCACGTCGGCCAGCGCCGCGCGGACCGACATCCGGTCCGTCCGGATCCGCCGTACGAGCTCCGGCAGCGTCTCGGCGGACAGACGCGAGATCTCGTCCTCGACCGCCTGGCGGGCCGCGCGGGCGTTGCTCTCCGCCACCGCGCGCGCCTTCTGGGCGGCGGCGCGGTCGCGCTGGAGCAGGTCCAGCTCGTTGCCGATCGCCTGGACGAGCGGCTGCACCGACGTCTCCACGATCCGCGACACGGCGGCGAGCGCGTCGGCGAGCGGCACGCCGTCGCGTACCTGGCGTCCGAGCGCCGGCAGCGCCTCCTCGGCCACCCGCGCGTTCTCGCGGCGCAGCCACAGGTAGCGCGCCTCCGCCCACCTGGCCTGCTCGCGCAGCTGGCGGGCGGTGGCGGCGTAGTGGACGGCCGCGCCGGCGGCGCCGGCCAGCAGCAGGGCCGACCCTCCGCCCACGGCCGCCATCAGCCCCATGGCGCCGGCCGGGGCGGCCAGCAGCGCCCACAGCCACAGGCCGGCGGTGACGATCAACGTGCCCAGGCAGGCAGTGACCGCCAGCTCTTTCGGGGAGAGCCTTCGCTGTGTCGTCCGTTGAGGTACGTCTGCTTGCATGTTCTGGAAGTCCTCAGAGCGGGGGGTGGTGTGCCCTTTTCACGCATGCGATCGGGAACGGCACACACCGTAGCACCACGGGTATCTCAAGAACAGACAAGCACTCCTTAACCAATCGCTTCAGCAGCAACCGGTACATCTCTCCGGGCGTCGCCGTGGGCCATCAGGTGGGCCGCCGCCAGCGAGCGCCAGGGCCGCCACCGTTCCACGGAGGCGGCGGGGTCGAGGCCGAGCTCGTCCAGCGCGGCGCGGAGAGAGTGGTCGGCGAGGGGGAACGCGTCGGGGTGCCCGAGCCGGAAGGCCAGGTCGTGACGCAGGTCGCGATCCGCGTACGGCAGGGCCGCCATCGTGTCCGGGCCCGTGCCGTGCCCGAGCGCCTCGTGCTCGCCGGCCACGTCGGCCGCGAGCGCCCCGATCACGGACGCCTCCCCGGCCATCGCGGCCGCCTCCGGGAAGGTGTGCGTGAGGCCGCCCGGCAGTCCGGGCACCCTCGTCCCCAGCGTGGTCACGAACTCCCCGAGCCGGTCCGCCGTCTCCCCCGGCGTCCTGCCGCGCCCCAGCACGGCCCGTACCCCGACCTCCAGGGCGCTCCACGCCCCGGGCACGGCGAGCCCGGGGCGGGCCCGTACCAGCGGTCCGAGCACCGGATCGGCCGACAGCGCCGCCACCCCGGCCCCGTGGTCGGCCTCCACGCCGAGCAGCCGCGCGACCTGCCCCACCACGTGGATCAGCCCCTCCCAGTACGGCAGGTGGGCGCGCAGCAGCAGGTGTCCCGCGCCGCCCGGCGACACCTCCAGCACCCCGGGCGCGCCGTCCACGGTGACCGTGCGCCGGTAGGTGTCGCCGTCCACCTCCTCGACCCCGGGCACGGCCCGTACGGCGAGGAAGCCCCGCACGGCGGCCCAGTCGTAGCCGGGCACGAACGGCAGCCGCAGCACCAGCCCGCCGTCGGCCACCAGCCGGTCGGCGCGCTGCCGCCGCTCGCGCAGGTCGGACGGCGCGGCGCGGAACACCTCCCGCATGGTCCGGTTGAACTGCCGCAGGCTCCCGAACCCCGAGGCGAAGGCCACGTCGAGCACCGTCAGGTCGGAGTCGTCCAGGAGCCGCCGGGCGAAGTGCGCCCGCCGCGAACGCGCGAGCTGGTCGGGCGTCGCCCCCAGGTGCTTGAGGAACAGCCGGCGCAGGTGCCGCGGCGACATGCCGATGCGCGCCGCCAGCGCCGCCTCGGTGCCGCCGTCCAGCACGCCGTCGATGATCAGCTGCCACGCCCGGCACACCAGCTCGGGCGCGCCGGCCTCGATCGAGGCCGGCACCCGGTACGGCCGGCAGCGCAGGCACGCCCGGAACCCCGCGGCCTCGGCGGCGGCCGGGTGCTCGTACGTGCGCGTGTTGCGGAGCAGCGGCTTGGCTCCGCAACCAGGCCGGCAGTAGATGCCGGTGGTGACGACGGCCGAGTACGTGGTCATGTCCTAGATGTACGTCACGCGCGAGTGGCCTGGAGGCGGCTGGAGAAGTTGACGCTGATCCGGACCTCGGCCGGCGCCGCCTGCTTGGGCACGCAGTGCCGCCAGTCGCGCTGGCAGCGCCCGCCCATCACCACCAGATCCCCACCGGCCGGCGTCAGCGCGACGCTGCGCCCGCCGGTCCTCGGCTTGAGCAGGAACCGCCGGGTCGCCCCGAGGCTGAGCACCGGGACCACGCACTCCTCGCGCCTGCACGTCTGCCAGTCGCCGTGCCACCCGGTGCTGTCGCGGTGGTCGCGGTAGAGGTTCACCCAGAGCCCGTCGTACGGGACGCCGTAATGCTCCGACAGCGCGGCGGTGATCGCGAGGAGCAGGGGTTCGGGCACCTCGGCCAGGTCGGTGTACTCGGCGGTGAGCCGGGGCTCGGCGTACTTCTTGTCGAACATCCACCGGTCGCGCTGCTCCCAGCCGGCCTTCGCCAGCAGCGAGTCGAGCAGTTGCCGGCTGCCGCGCAGCCAGCCGGGGACGTGCTCGACCCAGGAGGTGGCGTCGAGCCGGACGCGGCGCGCGGCGGCGAACGTGGGATCGAACCCCGGCTCCTCCACGGCCGGGTCCGTCTCCAGGAAGAGCGGCGGTTGCAAGGTGGACCTCCCGATGTCGCGTACCCGCACCATGGTGCGCGCGAGCCCGGAGGCGAGTCCGGCCACATCCGGACAACGCGAGGTCAGTCCCTAACTCCCGAACCCCGTGCGCCAGGTGGCGTGCCGCGGCCGCCAGCCGAGCGAGCGGGCGAGGCCGTTGTCCGCGCCGCGCTGCCAACCGGCCCGCCCACTGGTGGGCGCGGGGGCGGGGGCGCCGACGGCGGCGGCCAGCGCGGGCAGCCACTCGCGGGCGGGGGCGGGCTCGTCGTCCACGATGTTGACGGTCCCGCTCGGCCAGCGCAGCGCGGCGACGGTGGCCTCGGCGGCGTCCTCGACGTGCACGAACGAGCTGACCGCGGCGTCGGCGGCCAGGCCGCTGAGGAAGATCGAGGCCGGGTCGCCGGTGGGGCCGCCGTTGCGCAGCACGTCCGCCACGAGGCCGCCGGGCCGGTACCACGTGCCGGGTCCGTAGAAGAGGCCGTAGCGCAGCACGACGTGCTCGTCCAGCTCCGCGACGGCCTCTTCGAGCGCCCGGACGCCGCCGACCACGCCCGAGCGGGGCGCGGGCGCGGTCACGTCCAGCGGCGTGTCCTCCGTGGCCGGGGCGTCGCCCGCCTCGTACGCCCAGGCGATGGACTGGGCGACGATGCGCCGCACGCCGGCCCGCTTGGCGGCGTCGACCAGGTTGCGGGTGCCGACCCTGCGGATGCGGCCGTTGTCGGCCGGGGTGCCGCCGTTCAGCGCGGTCAGCTGGTGGACGATCGCGTCGGGCGCGGCCTCGGCCACCGCGCGGGCGACCGCCTCGGCGTCGAAGACGTCCAGCCGTACGGCGCCGGCGCCCTGGGCGCGCAGCCGGTCGAGGCCGGAGTCGGTACGGGAGGTGCCCGTGACGCGGTGACCTGCTTCGACCAGCAGGGGGACGAGGTAGCGGCCGATGGCGCCTGCGGCACCGGCGACGAAGACGTGCATGCGGAGGTTTCCTTGCGTTGGACGGCGGGGGCGGTCGGGCGGATCGACGCTCGCACGGCCAGGCTAGGAGACAACTGTCCCAGTATTATGGTCCAGTCATCGGCCGGAAAATTGGACCATTCGCATGACCGACGCGCTCGGGCCCGAGCTCCTGCTGGAGCTGCCCGGCTGGGGTTCTCGTGGCAGGGCGCTGGAGGAGGCGCTGCGGTCCGCGATCCGCGGCGGGCGGCTCGTGGCCGGGACTCGCCTGCCGTCGAGCCGCGATCTCGCCTCCCAGCTGGGGCTGTCGCGGGGGACGGTGACGCAGGCGTACGAGCAGCTCGTGGCCGAGGGCTGGCTGACGGCGCGGCAGGGCTCGGGCACCCGCGTGGCGGCGGGCACCGCGGAGGCCCCGGCTCGTTCCGGGAGGTCGGCAGGCTCGGCGGAGGTCGCCACATCGGGGCGCTACGACCTGCGGCCCGGGCGGCCGGACGCGTACGCGTTCCCCCGCGAGGCGTGGGCCCGGGCGATGCGGCACGTCCTGCGGGAGGCGCCGACCGAGGTGTTCGGGTTCGGCGACCCGCGGGGGCGCATCGAGCTGCGCACGGCGCTGGCGTCGTATCTCGGCCGGACCCGCGGCGTCCGGGTCGACCCCGCGAACCTGATCGTCTGCTCCGGCTACACGCAGGCGCTCGGCCTGCTGGCGGAGGTCTTCACCGAGCTGGGCGTGCGTACGGCGGGCATGGAGGACCCGGCCATCGGCGACCACGTCCGCCTGCTGGCCGGCCGGCTGCGCGTCGCCGCCGTCCCCGTGGACGCGGCGGGCCTGCGCGTGGACGCGCTGCGCGACTCGGGCGCCGAGGTGGCCGTCTGCACGCCGGCCCACCAGTTCCCGCTGGGCGTGAGCATGGCGCCGGAGCGCCGCTCCGAGCTGCTGGAATGGGCGGACGACAGCCTCGGGTGGATCGTCGAGGACGACTACGACGGCGAGTTCCGCTATGACCGGCATCCGATCGCGGCGCTCCAGTCCCGCCGCCCGTCCAGGATCGTGTACGCGGGCTCGACCAGCAAGACCATCGGCCCGGCCGTCCGGCTGGGCTGGATCGCCTGCCCGCCCCTGCTGCTGGAGCCGCTCACGGAGGCCAAGCGGCGGGCGCGCGAGACCCGGCCCCTGGAGCAGCTGGCCCTGGCGCGCATGATCGAGCTGGGTGACTACGACCGCCACCTGCGCACGATGCGCCGCGGCTACCAGCGGCGCCGGGACACGCTGGTCGCCGCCGTGCGATCCGGCCTGCCGGACGTCCGGGTACGCGGCATCGACGCCGGCCTGCACGCCCTGCTCGAACTGCCCTCCGCCCCGTCGGAGCAGGCCGTCGTGGAGGCGGCGCGGGCGGCCTCGGTCGAGGTGCATCCGCTGGGCGAGTACATCCGCGGCGACCGCGACGGGCACCCGCCCTCGCTGGTCGTCGGGTACGCCACGCCGCCGGCCCACTCCTACCCCGCCGCGCTCGACGCGCTGATCCGCGGCCTGCGCGGGCTCTGACCGGAACCCCACGCTCGCCCGATTCGTTTTCTCATCAGCACGTGGAGCCCCGGGGGAAGGCGGACATGGGCACGATCGAGCGGCGACTGGGAAGGCGCGTCCGGCGGCACGCGGGCAGGTTCGTGCCGGCGCCTCCGGAGGAGCGCCGGCGCCTGACCCGGCGGCAGCGGCGGCGGATCGCGCGCCAGGCCGGGACGGCCGCCGCGCAGCGCCGCTCGGTGTGGCGGGAGTGGGGACCGGTCACGGCGCTCACGCTGGCCGCCTTCGAGCTGATCTACTTCTTCCTGGTCGCCGGCATGGTCGGGGGGACGAGCAGCACCGGCGTGATCGTGACGGGCGTCCTCGGCTGCGTCGCGGTCTGCTCCAGGTTCGTGCAGGAATATGCGATGTGGCGCAGCGCCGCTTCCAAGGTCGTTCCGTTCCTCGTCGTGGGCGTGGTCTCGGTGGCCGTGACGCTGGTCGCCATGGGCGCCGAGACGCTGTCGAAGATGGCCTGAGCGCGTCCCGTACGAACGTGTTTTCGAGTAAACTGCCGGCATGCCGAACCCGCTGGCCCTCAGCCTGGAGAGCGCGCGACGCCTGGCCGTGACGTGCCAGCACCTGGCCGGCCCGCGCCCCGGCGGCGGCCTCGACGGGCTGCGGCAGGTGCTGCGCACGCTGCGGTGCCTGCAGCTCGACCCGATCGACGCGGTGGCCCGCAGCCACTTCCTGGTGCTCTGGAGCAGGCTCGGCGACTACGACCGCGCCGACCTCGACACGCTGCTGTGGCAGGAGCGCTGGCTCTTCGAATACTGGGCGCACGCCGCCTCGATCGTGCTGGCGGAGGACTATCCGATCCACCACGTCATGATGCGCGGCCACGCCAAGGGCGAGTCCCCCTACGCCCAGCGGGTCCGCGGCTGGATCGAGGCCAACGACGGGCTGCGGCAGCACGTCCTCGACCGCTTACGCACGGCCGGGCCGCTGCCGCCGGGGGCGTTCGACGACCTCACGAGCGTGCCCTGGCAGTCGAGCGGGTGGACCAACGGCCGCAGCGTCGAGCGGATGCTCGACTTCCTGTGGTTCCAGGGCAGCATCATGGTCGCGGCCCGGGCGGGCCGCACGCGCCACTGGGACCTGGCCGAGCGCTGGCTGCCCGCGTGGGTCGACGCCCCGCCGCTGCCCCGCCGGGAGGCGGTGTCGCTGGCGGCCGAGCACGCGCTGCGCGCCCTCGGCGTGGCCCGCGTCGCCGACATCGAGCGCCACTTCATCCGCGACCGCTACCCCGAGCTCCCCGAGATCCTGGAGGAGCTCCAGCGCTCCGGCCGCGTGGTGCCCGCCGAGGTCGAGGACGGCACCGAGCGCTGGCACGTGCACCGTGACGTCCTCGGGCTGCTGGAGCGCGAGTGGCAGCCGCGCACCACGCTGCTGTCGCCGTTCGACAACCTCATCTGCGATCGGGCGCGCACCGAGCGGCTGTGGGGCTTCGAGTTCCGTACGGAGATGTACGTGCCCAAGCACAAGCGGCGCTACGGCTACTACATCATGCCGATCCTGCACGGCGAGCGGCTCATCGGGCGGCTCGTGCCCCGCCTCGACCGGCGCAAGCAGGTGCTGGAGATCGAGGGCCTGTTCCCGGAGCCCGGCTTCCCGGGCGACGAAATCTCCGTGCGGGCCGTCGGGGAGGCGGTGGCCGAGCTGGCCGCGTTCGCGGGGGCTCGCGAGGTCGCCTACGCGGCCACCGTACCGGAGCCTTGGCGGGCCGCCTCGGGCTGAGCTCCGGCGTCGCGCCTCCCCGTTCGATTCCCTCGATCGTGGGCAAGTAGGGCATGCTAATGATCCGTCAGCATCCGCCCTCGCCTCACCATGGAAGCCGTAGTCATCCACCCCGTCACCGCCCGCAGCAGCCGGCGATGGATTCCTACAGGACGTCTGACCAGCGACGACGTCTCCCCGCCCATCGCCCGCGCGACGGTGCCGTGGCCGCGCGAAACCCCGCCCAGCGCAACGATCACCCCCTTACCCTGCTGTGATCACATATAGCAATCACATGACTACTTTTCGTTAATCGGCGGTTGCGAGACTCATCGAAAAGCTTGAGGGAGGTCCCCCATGCCATACCTGACACAGCTGGCCGACGTCGCCCGCCGCACCGGATTCCCCGTGACCGAAGTGGCCGGATGGCAGACCCGCGGCCACGGGCCGCAGCCCCAGGTGCAGGGCATCGTGTGCCACCACACCGCCGGTCCCGCCGGCGGCGGCGACTACCCGTCGCTCGCGGTGGTCCGCGACGGCCGCCCCGGCCTCGACGGGCCGCTGTCCCAGTTCGGGCTCGGCAGATCCGGCCACATCTACGTCATCGCCGCCGGCCGCTGCTGGCACAACGCCCCTTCGACGTCGACGATGCACACCAACTCCGCCTCCCTCGGCATCGAGGCCGAGAACGACGGCACCCAGCCCTGGCCCGACGTCCAGAAGGACGCCTACATCCGGCTGTGCGCGGAGCTGTGCCGCGAGTTCGGGCTGCCCGCCTCGCGCGTGAAGGCGCACCGGGAGGTCAACACCTCCAAGCCGGACCCCCACTCCATCGACATGAACGACTTCCGGGCGGCCGTCGCCGCCCTCATCCAGGGCGCCCCCGCGCCTGAGCCATCCTGGACGGAGGAGATCGTGAACCAACTGCCTATGATCCGGCCGGGCGACGACAACTTTGACGTCAAAACCGTCAGAGGCTGCCTGTTCGCCCGGGGCCGGGTGCCCGCGTCCGCCTACGCGCAGGTCGGGCTGGAGGACTGGCTCAAGTCCACCCGCTGCGACCCGGGGCTCGTCGAGCTGGTCCGCGGCTTCCAGCAGGCGGAGGGGATCGGCGCGGACGGCGTCGTCGGCCCGAAAACCTGGCCCTCCCTCCTCCGCGTCTAACCCCACGACGTTCCCCACCCCCGCCCGACGACCCGGACCCCAACGGCAAACGACCTGACGCCATGAGGCCCGGCGTCAGGCGGCCCGGCGGTATGGGGCCCACTGCAGGCGGGCCCGTGGCAGGCGGGCCCGTGGCAGGCGGGCCCGTGGCAGGCGGGCCCGTGGCAGGCGGGCCCGTGGCAGGCGGGCCCGTGGCAGCGGCTCAGCGGCAGGACCCCGATCGCAGGCCGCCCGACGCTTCGCAGCGCCGTCGGCCATCCGGACACGCCTGCAGCCGGTCAGCCGGGTGCGCCTGCCGCCAGCCGGTCGGGCCCACTTGCCGTCGGTCGACCGGGCCCCGCGGGCATCGGCCAGGCGCAGCTGCCGTCGCCCAGCCGAGCGAAGTGGGCGTTGGGCGGCCGGGTGCAGCGGGGGCGTCGGGCGGCCGGGTGCAGCGGGCGTCGGCCAGCCGGACGCAGCGGGCGGCGGTGGTGAGCGGGGCCCATGGCAAAAGGCCCGGCGGTGTTGCCGGGCCTGGCCGTTTGTGAGGGCGGGCCGGACTCAGCCGGAGACCTTTGGTGTGGCGCGCATCCCGACGTAGCACACCGGGGTCCCGTCGGGCAGGGTCGAGAAGACGACGGGCATGTAGTCCTCGCTGAACGACGCCCCGATGCCCGAGGCCGCGAACACCGTCTCCGAGACCGGGGTCAGATCGGCCTCCAGCGGCGGCGACAGGTCCTTCATGCCGTCGACGAACTCGTACCGGATCCGGCTCGGGCTGATCGTGATGACGACGCCCTCCCGCTTGTACGTGCCCACGAACGGCGTCATGTCCACCGAGATCGGCTCCGCCGGCGGGCCGAACGGGTCCGGCATGCGTACCCCGGCCAGCTCCGCCAGCAGCTCGCGGAACAGGGCCGCGTACACCTGCCGCGCCCCGCCCCCGTTGGTCATGAGGGCGACGGCCACGCCGGCCTGCGGGACGACGCGCAGGTAGGCGTACTGGCCGATGGCGGCGCCGTCGTGGCCGTAGCCGGGGACGCCGTCCCAGTCGTAGAGGGTCCAGCCCAGGCCCCAGCCGTCCGCGCTGACGGTCCACTTGTCCGGGACGTCCACCTCGCGCCGCTGCATGGCCGCCACCGCGTCGGCGGGCATCACGCGCGTGCCGTCGGGGGCCAGGCCGCCGGCCAGGTGCATCTGGGCGAAGCGGACCAGGTCGCCGGAAGAGGTGATGATCCGCCCGTACGGGCCGGCCGAGCGCGGCATCATGTCCCAGACGGGCGCCGGGTCGGGGTCCTGGCCCGGCTCTCCCAGGTGGCTCATCGCCACGCGGAACCGGAGCGCCTCCTCCGGCAGCGTCATGGAGCGTTCGAGCCCGAGCGGCGTGAACACCATGTCCCGCAGCGCCTGGTCCCAGGTCTTGCCGGTCAGCACCTCGACGAGGCGGCCGAGCACGACGTAGCCGAGGCTCCCGTAGGAGACGGCCGTGCCGGGCCGGCAGTCCAGGGGCACGCCCCGGGCAGCCTCGACGTACTTGGCCAGGCAGTCGTCGCCCCGGCCGGAGTCGTGGTTGAAGTCGTTGGTGACCCCGCCGGTGTGGCTGAGCAGCTGCCGGACGGTGATCACCTTGGTGGCCTCCTCGTCCGGAGTGGCGAACTCCGGCAGCACGTCCACCACCCGGGCGTCCAGGTCCAGCCGGCCCTCGCCGACGAGCCGCATGACCAGCGTCGCGGTGTGGACCTTGGCGATCGAGCCGGACAGGAACACCGAGTCGGGGGTCACCGGCACGCCGGTCGCTCGGTTCAGCACGCCGGTGGCCAGCTCGTGGATGTTGCCGCCGGTCAGCACGGCCAGGGTCGCGCCGGGCACGTGGTGGGCGGCGCACAGCTCGTCGAGCCGCCGCTGCCAGTGATCGACGTAGAAGCTGCGGCCGGTCGAGTCCACCGTGCCCCAGTCGCCCGTGGCGTTCCAGTTCAGGTTCATGGTCTTTTCTCCTTAGATCGAGGCGGTCTTCTTGGGCATCACCAGCAGGGCCAGTACGGCGGCCGCCACCACGCCGGCGGCGCTGATGAGGAAGGCGGACGACATGGCCGTGGTGAAGGCCTCGCGGGCGGCGGCCGCGATCCCGGCGTCGCCGAGGCCGAGCGCGCTCCCGATCGAGAGGCGGGCCGCCGCCGGCGCGGTCGCGGGCATGGCCGCGGTGTAGGAACTGGCGAGTACGCTGCCCAGGACGGCGATGCCGAGGGCGGCGCCGGCCTGCTGGATGGTGTCGTTCAGCGCCGAGCCGACGCCGGCGTGCTCGGCCGGGATCGTGCCCATGAGGGCGGAGACCGCGGCGGGCATGGCCAGCCCGCCGCCGGCGCCCATGAGGAGCAGCGCCACGGCCGCGGTGGCCAGGCCGCTCGACGCGTCGAGGGTGCTCAGCAGGGCGAATCCGCCGGCGCTCACGACGAACCCGGTGACGATCAGCGGACGGTTGCCGAGCCGCGCGCCGAGGGTCGCGCCCAGGGTGTTGCAGGCCAGGGAGGCGACGGCCATCGGGATGAAGGCCAGGCCCGATTCGGTGGGCGTGTAGCCGAGGACGTACTGCAGGTACTGGGTGAGCACCAGCAGCAGGCCGCCGTTGCCGATCTGGACCAGGGTGAGCGAGAAGCTGCCGCCGCTGAAGGTGCGGTTGCGGAACAGGCGGAGCGGGACCATGGGGTGCGGCGTACGCAGCTCCCAGAGCACGAACCCGGCGAGCGCCACGACCGCCACGGCCAGCGCGGGCACGGACAGGCCGTGCGGCAGCTCGATGATCGTCCAGACCAGCGCCGACATGCCGGCCACCGACAGTACGGCTCCGAGGGGGTCGGGCCTGGTCTGCGGGCCCTTGGACTCGGGCATGAGCACCAGCGAGGCGACGATGGCCAGCGCCGCGATCGGCACGTTGATCAGGAACACGGCGCCCCACCAGAACCAGGCGATCAGCGCGCCGCCCAGCACCGGCCCGCCGACCAGGCCGACCATGGCGACCGCGCTCCAGGCGGCCATCGCCTTGCGCCTCTCCTGCTCGTCGAACACGGTGATCAGGATCGACAGGGTGCTCGGCATGATGAGCGCGCCGCCGATGCCCATCACGGTGCGGGCGGCGATCAGCGTCACCGGATCGGCGGCGTAGGCGGCCGCCAGCGAGGCCACCCCGAACAGGGCCAGCCCGATGACCATCACCCTGCGCCTGCCGAACCGGTCGGACAGGCTGCCCGCCGTCAGCAGCAAGCCGGCGAAGACCAGGATGTACGAGTCCAGGATCCACTGGATGTCCTGCGCGCTCGCGCCCAGGTCGGCGGTCAGCGGCGGGATCGCCACCGAGAGCACCATGTTGTCGACCACCAGCACGAGCGTGCTGAGACACAGCACCACCAAGATCAGCCAGCGGCGCGAATCGCGTGCTTGCATCAGACCCTCCCAGGCCGCGAGTACGTCGTCCTCGTTATGCGAACACTGTACGCACAAGAGAAGGGCGTTCGCAACCGGGCGGGCTGGACGGGGCCTCCGGCGTCGGCGGAGTGCCGCACCTACGGCGCCTGGCCGGGGAGGCGGCCGCGGAGCCGCCCGACGAGCTGTTCGAGTCGGTGATCGCCATGCTGACCTCGGGCATCGCGGCGATGGCCGGACAGATTTTTCGGGCTGTTGCGCCCGTGGCGGGGCCGTCGCGGCCTGCGGCGATAAGGCGGGTGTCAGGGTGCGCCGGGCGCGGGGATCTTGGGCTTAAGCAGGACTTACCCGCCGTTCGTCACGCTGGTGTCATCGGGACTCTAGGAGATGACATGGACGCGAACACGCCTCGCGAGGACAGCGCCGGCGGCTGGAGCCAGTTCGGTGACAAGCCGCCTGCCACCGGGACCTTCACCCGGCCCGGACCGGTGCTGCCGCCTCCTCCGCCGCCGCAGCGGCCACGGGCCGGGTTCATGCTCACGCGCAAGGCGGTCGCCGGGCTGGCGCTGGCGGCGTTCGCGGCGCTGGCGGCGACCGCGCTCGGGGGTGGCGCCGTCGGCGCCTACGTCGCCGGCGCCGGGCAGCCGGTCCCGACGGTCACCAAGACGGTGGCGAGCCCGGTCTTCCGTACGGCCTCCGGCCAGCTCACGGTCGCGCAGGTGGCGGAGAAGGTGCAGCCGTCGGTCGTGATGATCCAGGGGCAGTCCGCGGAGGGCTCCGGCGTGGTGCTGTCGGAGGACGGGCTGATCCTCACCAACAACCACGTGGTGAGCGGGCAGGGCAAGCAGCTGACGGTGAAGTTCAGCGACGGCAAGACGGCCAAGGCCACCGTGGTCGGCACCGACCCGGCCACCGACCTCGCCGTCATCCGGGCCGAGGGCGTGTCGGGGCTGGCCAAGGTCACGCTGGGCGACAGCGACCAGCTCAAGGTCGGGGACGACGTACTGGCCCTCGGCAGCCCCCTGGGCCTGGACGGGACGGTGACGTCGGGCATCATCAGCGCGCTCGACCGTACCGTGACCGCCGGTGGCGGCGGCCGGGGCGACCAGCAGCTCCCGCCGGGCTGGGGCGGGCAGCAGCAGAGCCAGGCGGAGGAGCCGACCACGCTCGGCGGCATGATCCAGACGGACGCGGCGATCAACCCGGGCAACTCCGGCGGCGCCCTGGTGAACGCGGCCGGCGAGCTGGTCGGCATCAACAGCGCGGTCGCCGCCGACGGCGTCAACCTCGGCTTCGCGATCCCCGTGAACACCGCCAAGCAGGTCTCCGAGCAGCTCATCAGCAAGGGCAAGGTGACCCACGCCTTCCTCGGGGTGAGCGTCACCGACGCCACCGGCGACGTGCCCGGCGCGCTGATCCGCCAGGTGAGCGCCGGCAGCCCGGCCGAGAAGGCCGGGCTGAAGCAGGGGGACCTGATCACCAAGATTGGCGAGACGGCGGTCTCCGGCGGCGACACGGTGGTGGGCCAGGTCCGCGGGTTCAAGGTCGGCCAGCAGGTGCCGGTCACGTACCAGCGGGACGGCAAGACCGCCACCGTGACCGTGACGATGGAGGAGAAGAAGTAGCCCGTCTCCCGCGCACCGCGCCCATGCCGCTCCTCGGCGTGCTCGATCCGGACGTGGGCGTGGACGCGGGAGCCGCGCCCGGGCGCGGAATGTGGACGATCACCGTCGCGGCGACGAGCTTGCGGCGGTCCGGAACGCCTCGACCTGAGCGCAGGGGCCTCAGCGGAGCGAGATGTAGAGGGCCTCGCCGACCTTGCGGTAGCCGACGCGGGCGTAGACCCGCGCGGCGCCGTCGTCGGCCGGGGTGAGGAACGGGGTCGTGACCCCGGCGCCCGCGCCCTCGCGGGTCAGCAGCGCCGTGACCGCGCCCGCGATGCCGCGCCGCCGGTGCGAGGGCAGCACCGCGATGCCCGCGACCTCGGCGACCCCGCCGTGCGGGCGGCCGAGCTGCCCGGCGCCGACGGCCTGCCCGGCGTCGAAGGCGGCCGCGATCAGGCCGCCGCCGTCGAGGACCCGCCGGAACCGCGCGATGTCGTGCTCGGTGGGCTCCGGCGCGTCGAACGCCTCGTTCATCACCCGAGCGACCTGCCAGAGGTCGGCGTCCTCGGTCACGAGCGCCACCGGTACGTCCACAGGCCGCTCCACCACCTCCGCCGGCGGGCACACCAGCAGCGGGTAGCGCCCCTCCTGGGCGAACCCGGCCGCGAGCAGGGCGTCCTCCACCTTTGGGGACACCTGCGGCACGTATTCCAGGCGGGGCGTCCTGGCCCGCGCGCGGAACGCCTCGATCAGCGCGGCGACCTCGTCCGCCGTGGGCGCGGCGTCGTCGTCGGGAACGGCGTAGTTGAACGGGAGCGCGTCGTCGTGCTCGTCGAACTTGATCGTGAACGGCCCGCACCGGACCGCCCGGTCCCCCGCCATCGACCTGAGATAGGCATGCACGTGAGCGCCCAGCAAGTGCGTTCTCCTTCCCTGAGGATGCGACCCCTGAGGATGCGACCCCTGAGGATCCGACGCATACGCTAGCCTGATCATCCCGCCCCGGGGACGATGAGGCCGCCCTCGTAGGCGGCGATCACCGCCTGCACCCGGTCCCGCAGCCCCAGCTTGGTCAGCACGTTGCTGACGTGGGTCTTCACGGTGTGCTCGCTGACCACCATGGCCTGCGCGATCTCCGCGTTGGACAGGCCACGGGCGATCATGCGCAGCGTCTCCTGCTCGCGGGCCGTGAGCACGCCCAGCCGCTCCGTCGGCGGCACGGCCGGACGGGCGACCGTCCTGGCGGTGAACTCGGCGATCAGCTTCGTGGTGACCGACGGCGCGAGCAGCGACTCCCCGGCCGCCACCACCCGTACGGCGTGGATGAGGTCGTCGCGGCGGACGTCCTTCAGCAGGAACCCGCTCGCCCCCGCGCGCAGCGCGTCGTAGACGTAGTCGTCCAGGTCGAACGTGGTCAGCATGAGGACGCGGCAGCCGCTCTCCGCGCACACGATCCTGGCCGCCTCGATGCCGTCCATGACGGGCATGCGGATGTCGAGCAGCAGCAGGTCGGGACCGTGCGCGCGGACGGCCGCGACGGCCTGCTCCCCGTCTCCCGCCTCGGCGACGACCTCGATGTCCGGCTGGGCGTCGAGGATCATGCTGAACCCGGCGCGTACGAGCTCCTGGTCGTCCGCGACCACCACGCGCACGCTCACGCCGCCACCGCCCGGCCGGCCAGCGGGAGGCGTACGAGGACCCGGAAGCCCGGCCCGTCGGCGCGGCGGCCGAAGTCGGCGGTGCCGCCGCAGGCCGCGGCCCGCTCGCGGATGCCGATCAGGCCGTTGCCGCCCGAGGGGAGCGAAGATCCGGAGCCGCGGCCGTCGTCGGCGATGTCGATCATGAGGGTGTCGTCCTGCCAGGTGAGTCTGATGTCGGCACGGGCCGCGCCGGCGTGCTTGACGATGTTGGTGAGGGCTTCCTGGGTGATCCGGTATGCGGCGATCTCCGTGTCGGGGGTCAGCGGCCCCGGCTCGCCGGAGGTGGAGTATGTCACGGCGAGGCCGGTGGCCCTGACCTGTTCGGCCAGGGTGGTGAGCGCGGCGATCGTCGGCTGCGGCGCCCGCGGGCCCTCCTCCTCCTTGAGCACGCTCAGCATCCGGCGGAGCTGGACCATGGCGTCGCGTCCCGCGGCGGCGATCGCGTCGAAGACGGCCTCCGCCCTGGCCGGGTCGCTCCTGACCACCACCGGTCCGGCCTCGGCCTGGACGACCATGAGGCTGACCGCGTGGGCCAGGATGTCGTGCATGTCGCGGGCGATCCTGGCCCGCTCGCGTTCGGCGGCCCGCTCGGCCTCGGCCTGGCGCTCGCGGGCCAGCTGGACGGCGCGTTCCTCGAGCGCGGCGGCGTGGGCGCGGGAGACGGCGGCGGCCCGGCCGATGGCGTAGGCGGCGGCGAAGAGCACGATGCCGCGCATCGCCGTCTCGGACGAGCCGACGATGAGCAGGCCGCCGGCGATCGTGAAGGCCAGCATGAGCAGGCGGGTCCATCTGGCGGAGTAGGCGGCCACGGTGTAGAGCGCCATGAGCGAGCCGTACCAGATGGGCTGCGCGGCCACCTCGTCCACGGCGTCGTAGAGGGCGGTCGTGACGAGGCTGGCCACCAGGACGGTCACCGGCGCCCGGCGCCGCCAGATCAGCGGCACCGCGGCGGCGACCACGACCGCGTAGCCCCACCAGTGCCAGGGCCCGCCGTACGGGTTCTCGCGGGAGAACAGCGGCCACAGCTGCACGACCAGCACCAGCAGCGCGAGCGCGGCGTCCAGCCAGATCTGCGGCAGCGAGCTCGACCACCGGCGAACCGCCGCAAAGAACCGTAGATCGGACACAGCATCCCATCTTGCCTCGTACGTCATGCGAGCGCGGCGGCGGGCCTGGACGTCGCCGGGACCTGGCGGGCAAGCGGGACGAACGAGACCAGCAGGCAGAGGGCGCCGAGCGGGATGAGGTCCTTGTCGATGAACGGCAGGACGAGGTCGACCAGGACCAGGACGGGCGTCCACACCCTGACCCGGCGCAGCGCCGCGAGCTGCACGACGAGGGCGAGCTGGCCGGCGAAGAACAGGAGGGGGACGACGTCGTAGACGACGGTCGAGACGCCGGGGACGCTCTGGACCCGGTCGAACAGCACGCCCATCGCCTCGTTGTCGGCGGACATGAACCCGACCACGATGTCGATGCCGAACTGGGCGAGCAGCGCCACGACGCCGGCGGTCCCGGCCGCCGCGCTCGCGGTGGCCAGGGCGTTCCCCCCGGCCATCCGCCGCATTTGCCAGAAGATGGGGACGAACAGGACGAGTGCCGCCATGAAGGCGAGGTGGCCGGTGGTCCACGCGATGCCGGGGCCCCGGCTGCCGTCGAGGCCGTCGAGGATCCGGATCACGCCGTAGGCGAGCACGAGCAGGGGCGCGGCGATGAAGGCGGTACGGGAGTTCATGGGGACGATCCTCGGCGTCGCGGGGGTCCCCGGGCATCGCCGGTAAGGGCGATTCCACGGCTCCCTCTCAAGAGCGAGGACGGATCCCCCGCTCAGTCGCGCCGCCGCGCGTAGTGCTGCTGGATCAGCGCGGCCGCGCAGGCCAGCGTGGCCAGGCCGAACCCGATGCCGACGAACATGTTGAGGTCGGAGGTGGAGGTGACCATGTTGGCGACCGCGAAGATCGCCAGCAGCAGCCACAGCAGGGGGCGGGGGATACGGACGGGGGCCATCGGGTGCTCCTCACGAGATCGGGTGACACCCCGAGACGCTACGGATCGCCGGCGCCACGGGCGATCCCGCCAGTGAGACAGCCCGAGGTACAGCAGGCTGTACTGTTCGTCCGGTATCGCGGCCTTGTCCGGGGAGATGCCCTAGGGTCTGAGGATGCCGACTCCCGACCCCGGGCCCTTACGCCGGTGGGACGTGGCGGCCCGGACCCGCGCCACCCTCGACGCCCTCGAACACCTCGTCGGCGGCGTCGGCACCGCCATCCTGGCGATCCTGGCCGTGTTCGCCGTGGCCGTCACCGCGCTGGCCTGCCTCCTCGGCGTGGGCCTGTTCCTGGTGCCCACCGCTCTGCACGTGCTGCGCGCCGTCGCCGACCGGGAGCGGGGGCGGCTGTCCCGCTGGGGGCCGGACGTCGTCATCAGTCCCGACCCGGTCCCGTCCGAGCTGCGAGCCGCGATCACGAACCCGGCGAGCCGGCGCGAGCTGTGCTGGGCGCTGGTCCACGCGTCCTTCGGGCTGCTGCTCGGGGCGCTCGGCATGACGCTGCCGCTCAGCGCGGTACGCGACCTGACGTTCCCGCTGTGGTGGCGGCTGATGCCGGACGGGGCGGGCGTGGACCTCTGGGTGGTGCACGACCTCCCGAGCGCCCTCGCGGTCGGCGCGCTGAGCGTGGGCTGGATCGCGCTGACCCTGGCCCTCGTCCCCGGCATGGCGCGCCTGCAGGCCTGGCCGGGGCGGCGGCTGCTGGCCGCCGACCCCGGCACCGACCTGGCGCTGCGGGTCGCCCAGCTCACCGCGACCCGCGCGGAGGCGCTCGACGCGCACGCCGCCGAGCTGCGGCGGATCGAGAGATCGCTGCACGACGGCACGCAGAACCGGCTCGTCGCCGTCAACGTCATGCTCGGCGCCGCCCGCCGCGCGCTGGCCCGCGACCCGGCCACCGCCGACGCCATGCTCGAACGCGCGCAGGACGCCGCCGAGCAGGCGCTGGCCGAGCTCCGCGCGGTCTCGCGCAGCATCCTGCCCCCGGTGCTGACGGACCGCAGCCTCGCCGACGCGCTGACCGGCCTGGCCGCCAGTTGCCCCGTCCCCTGCCGGATCGACGTCGACCTGCCCGGCAGGTGCGCCGCGTCCGTCGAGGCCACGGCCTACTTCGTGGTGGCCGAGGGGCTCACCAACATCGCCAAGTACAGCCAGGCGCGGCACGCCACCGTCACGATCCGACGGCACGACGACCGGCTGGACCTCCAGATCACCGACGACGGCCGCGGTGGAGCGGACGAGCGGCGCGGCTCGGGGCTGGCCGGGATCCGCCGCCGGGCCGAGGCCCTGGACGGGACCTTCGCGCTGACCAGCCCAGAAGGCGGACCTACCACCATGAATGTGAGCCTCCCATGCGGATTGTGATCGCCGAGGACGACCCGCTCCTGCGCGAAGGGCTCGCGCTGCTGCTGCGGGCGGAGTCGCTGGACGTCGTGGCCACCGCGCCCGACCCGGACGGCTTCCTGACCGCGATCGACGCCCACGAGCCGGACGTCGCCATCGTGGACGTCCGGATGCCCCCGACCCACACCGACGAGGGCATCGTCGCGGCCGTCGAGGCCCGGCGGCGGCAACCGGAGCTGGCCGTGCTCGTGCTGTCGGCGTACGTGGAGCAGGCGTTCGCCACCGACCTGCTCGCCCACGGCAGCGCCCGGCTGGGTTACCTGCTCAAGGAGCGGGTGGGGCGGGTCGAGGAGTTCATGGGAGCGCTGCACCGCGTGGCCGAGGGGGGCACGGCCATCGACCCGGAGGTCGTCGCGCAGCTGCTGGCCCGCAGCAGGCCCGACAACCGGCTCGACCGGCTCAGCCCGCGCGAGCGCGACGTGCTGGCCCTGATGGCCGAGGGCCTGGGCAACGCCGCGATCGCCGAGCGGCTGTTCGTCACCGACGGCGCCGTGCACAAGCACATCCGCAGCATCTTCGCCAAGCTCGACCTGGCGCCGACCGACCGGACGGACCGGCGCGTGGCGGCCGTCCTGCACTACCTGGAGAGCGGGAAATAGCGGGTTAAGCGCCCAGGTCGCGGGCGATGTTGTCCAGCCTGATGGCCAGCTCCTCCATGGCCTCCTCGCTCAGGCCGCCCTCCGGCAGCCGGGCCGCGAGCTCGTCACGGCTGGCGATGACCAGGCCCTTGTGCGCGTCGTCCACCTCATCGGCCGGCAGGACCACGCAGTCACCCCGGACGAACACCAACGTGGCGTCGGGGTGCTCCGACTGCAGCAGCTGGCGGACGCATTCAAGATCGATGAGAGACATCTCGGCTCCTCTGCCCCGACTGACTTCAAGCTGGGCGCTTACCCGGACGGCGGTCATCCGAACGTCGGGGGGCCGCCGTCGGCGTGCGAGCGCCGCACCCCGAACGTCACCAGGTACACGCCGGCCCCCAGCGCCACCAGGGCAGGCGGTACGGCGAGCAGCGGCCGCGCGGCCAGCAGCGCCAGCACGGCCAGGACCACCCCCACCAGCAGCCCGAGCGCGCCCGCCAGCAGGCGCACGCCGAGCCAGCTCGACGGCGGCGGCGCCTGCGGCCACTCGCCGTGGCCGCCTCCGTGCACGTCGGGCACGCCGGTGTCGCTCACCACGCCGGAGGAGGTGATCTCCTCGGGAGGCGGCGGCTCGCGCAGCACGGGAGCGAAGAACTCGTCCTCCGGATCCTTGTCGCGTCTGTTCATCCTGGATCACCTCGCCGGATCGGCTTCCTCCAGCTCGTGCAGGAACGGGTTGACCACGGCGTTCAGCTCGGCCAGGAGCGCTTCGAGCGAGGCCTGGGCGTCGTCGAGGTTCGGCAGGCCCGCGGCCCGGGCGTGGGTGGGCGTCGGCAGGCGCCCGACCGGCAGCGGAACGCGCAGCTCCAGCGTGCTCAGCGCGGTCGGCCGCTCGTACGGCGGCGGCACGTACGTGGGCTCCTGGCGCTGCCAGCTCGACCAGCCCCGCGGCAGCGGGAACGAGAGCGGGGCGGCCAGCTCGACCACCGCCAGCAGGCCCGGCGCCTCCTCCGGGCGGTGGCAGGTCGCGTCCAGCACCCGCGGGTGGCGGCGCACGTAGGCGTGCTCCGCCACCGGGCGCGTGGCCACCTCCCACGCGCCCAGCGCGAAGTGCAGCGGGTCCAGCGTGACGCCGCCCGCGGCCGGCTCGCCGTCCACGGCTTCGAAGGCATGCCGCCACCTGCGCAGCTCCTCGCCGTAGCGCTCCTGCGCGCTGCCCGGCTCCGCGCCGTCGCGCCCTCGCGCGGCGCCGATCCAGAACGCCTGCGTGCCGGCCATGCGCCTCCCCGGTGTCAGCCCTTGATCTCGATGCGGCGGGCGCGGCCCTTCTCGGTCTTGGGAACGCGCACGGTCAGGATGCCGTCCGCCAGCTCGCCGCCGATGTGCTCGGTGTCGGCGTCGCTCGGCAGGATCGTCCGGTAGACGAACCGTCCGGTGCGCCGGCGCAGCATCTGGCCCTTGTCCTCCTCGCTGATCTCCCCGGACACGCACAGCTCGCTGTCGTTGACCTCGACGTTGATGTCCTCCCGCTTCAGGCCGGGCAGCTCCGCCCGGACGATGTAGGCGTCCGGGGTCTCCTCGGTCTCCGCCACCGGCCGCCAGGCGGCCATGTCGCCCTCCGCGCCCTGCTCGAAGAGCCGCCCCATCTGGTCCCACAGCTGCTCGAACTCGGTGAAGGGATCCCAGGACCGCCTCTGCCAGGGAACACCCGCCTGCATCGCTCCGCGATTGCGCCTTATCGGCAAAGCCACTGCTTTCTCACCTCCGTGACGTGAGGGACACCGTCGTCCCCCTCCCCCAAATTCATCCCTTACCCGCAATCTTCCGTCGTGAACGGTTCCGTCGCAGGTCAGAGGGCGTGTCGAAGCCATCGGACGGGGAAGCTGGGTGGACATGACCGACGGAACGGGGACCACGCCGGGCGCCGGGGAATCCGCCCTCCCCACGGTCACGCTGGCGCTCGCGGGCGACACCATGCTCGGCCGCGGCGTGGCCGAGCGGCTGAGGCTGAGCGCCGACCCGGCCGACTTCTTCGACACCGGCGTGCGCTCGGCGCTCTCCCGGGCCGATCTGGTCCTGTTCAACCTCGAATGCTGCGTCTCGGACCGCGGCCGGCGCTGGGACCCGATGCGCAAGGCGTTCCACTTCCGCGCCCCGCCCCAGGCCGCGGCGATGCTGGCGGAGCTGGGCGTGCACGCGGTCACGCTGGCCAACAACCACGCCCTCGACTACGGCCACGAGGCCCTCCTCGACACCCTCGACCACCTGGCGGCGGCCGGGATCCGCACCGTGGGCGCGGGCGCCGACCTGGCCCGGGCCTGGGAGCCCGCCGAGCTGAAGGTGGGGGACCTCCGCCTGGCGGTGCTGGGCGTCACCGACCATCCCCCCGAGTTCGCGGCCACCGAGCGCAGGCCCGGCGTCGCGTACGCCGACCTCGGCTCCGGGGTGCCGGACCGGCTCACGAGCACGATCGGGAGCCTGGCCGCCGGCCTCGTCCTGGTCTGCGTCCACTGGGGCCCGAACATGACCTCCAAGCCCGTCACGCACGTCCGCCGCGCCGCCCGGGCCCTGGTGAAGGCCGGCGCGTCCCTGGTGGCCGGGCATTCCGCGCACGTCTTCCACGGGGTGGCCGGACCGGTCCTGTACGACCTGGGCGACCTCATCGACGACTACATCGTGGACCCCGAGCTCCGCAACGACCTCGGCCTGATCTTCCTGGTCACCCTGGACGAGCGGGGCCCGGTACGGCTGCGCGCCGTCCCCATCGCGCTGGACTACTGCCGTACCAGGATCGCGAACGACCTGGAGACCCGCTGGATCCGGGCCCGGTTCACCGCCGCCTGCGCCGACCTCGGCACCGAGGTCCGGTCGGAGGCCGGCGCGCTCACCGTCGATCTCCGGCCACCCGCGGATTGACCGGACGCGCCACCCACTTCGGGTACGCGGTCAATCATGCAGAGTGACCATATGGTGTGGTCAGTGGCCCACCTAGCGAGAGGATCGACATGGTGCACGAGCCGAGAATCGACGTCGAGAGCAGAGCCCAGTCGGTCAGGAACAGCCTGACAGAGGAGCAGTCCGAGCGGATCTCGGACGCGCTCGGCGAGCAGGGGATCTGGTTCGCGACCCCGCATCCCGGCGTGAGCGAGGCGCCCAGGCCCGACCGCGTCTGGGAGCTGGTGGGCGACAAGCCGCACCTGGGGCGCACGGCCACCGGGCGGGCCGCGATCCATCTCGCCGACGGGCACACCGCGCTGACCCGGCCGCTGATCCTCGCCGACGGCTTCGGTTACGGGCCCAGCGACCTGGACGCGTTGTGGGCCCACTTCAACAGCGAGCGCAGCCCCGGGTTCCTGGACCAGCTCCGGACCATGGGCATCGACGTCATCCTCCTGGGCTTCGACCAGCGCCAGACGTACCTCCAGGCCAACGCCGCCGTGGCGGTCACCTGCGTCCAGCGCGCCATCCAGGAGCGGCAGGGCGACCTCCCGCTCGTCGTCGGCGGCGTCAGCATGGGCGGCATGGTCACCAGGTACGCGCTGGCGCGCATGGAGACCGAGGGCGCCGACCACCAGACCGACAAGTACTTCTCCTTCGACACACCGCACCTCGGCGCCTGGATCCCGCTGGTGCTCCAGCAGCTCGCCTACCTGCACGAATCGCTGGAGCCGAACGCGAACGGCCCCGGGCAGGCCGAGCTGATCCGCAGCCCGGCCGCGCAGCAGCTCCTGTGGGCCTGGGTCGAGAACGAGGACTACTCGGGCCCCGTGACCACCGCCAGCCCGCTGCGCACGGAGTTCCTGGACGATCTGCGCCGGGTCGGCTGGTTCCCGATCCGGCCGTACAAGCTGGGGCTGGCCAACGGGGTCGGCGACGGCACGGGGCGCGACCTGCCGCCGGGCACGCCGGTGTTCGACCTGCACTACGACCCGCTGCAGCTCACGGCCAGGATCCAGCCGGACATGGGCCAGCTGCAGAACGTCGGCACGGTCAAGTTCGGGGCTCCGACGTGGACGAGCGCCACCTCGCACGTGGCCGCGTTCGACGGGGCGCCGGGCGGCACGCTCGACTCGTGGGGCAGGGTGGCCGACGCGATCGGGCTGCCCGTCCAGGAGCGGTTCCGCCACAGCTGCTTCGTGCCCGCGGTCAGCGCCATCGCCCTGGCCAGGGACCCGTACCACTGGCAGACCGACCTGTACAGGGACCTCACCGAGCTGCCGAAGGACGAGACATTCCTGGACGCGTTCTGCTGCGACACGGCCAACACCGAGCACGGCAACGTCTCCGAGGTGCTGATCGACTGGTTCCTGGAGCAGCTCGCCGGCTGGTAGCCGCGCGGCGAGGCGCCGGCTCGCGGGCGAGCCGACGCCTCTTCACGTCTAGCGGGTGCTGCGGTGCACGACCAGGAGCTGGTCGCGGGTGGCGTTCCGGTCGCGGTAGGCGATCGCGGCCGGGGCCTCGGCGCTGTGGTGGCCGGGCAGCCGCTCGTCGGCGCTCCAGGAGGAGCCGTCGAAGACCGTCCACCACAGGCGCTGGTCCGTGGCGCCGCGGTGGACGCAGTAGAGGCGGTCCTTGTAGACGGTCAGGGCGGGGCCCTCGGCGGCCAGGTGCATGGTCAGCTTCTGGTCGGGCGTCCAGGCGGAGCCGTCCCAGCGCGTCCACCACAGGCTGGAGTCCTTGCCGGTGTGCACGCAGTAGAGGTGGCCCCGCCAGACCGCCAGCGCCGGGTTGGACCGGCAGGCGTGGTCGGGCAGCTGCGTGCAGGGGCTCCACGAGGAGCCGTCCCACCGCGTCCACCAGAGGGTGGAGTCGGTGCCCGCGTGCACGCAGTAGAGCTGCCCGTCGAACGTGGCCAGCGCGGGGGCGGAGGCGCTGGGGTGCTCGGGCAGCTTGGCGTCGGGGCTCCAGGTGGAGCCGTCCCACCGCGTCCACCACAGGTTGTCGTCGCCGTCGCCGCGGTGCACGCAGTAGAGCCGCCCGTCGTACGCCGCCAGCGCCGGGGCCGAGTCGCTGACGTGCGCCGGCAGCCTTCGGTCCGCGCTCCACCCGTCCTGGGCGTCGTAGACCGTCCACCACAGGCTGGGATCGTCGACCTTGCCGCGGTGGACGAGGACCAGCCCGTCCTGGAACTCCGCGAGGGCCGGGCTCGACACGTCGAAGTGCTCGACGAACGTCTGGTCCGGGGTCCACCCCTCGCCGGGCTCGTGGACCGTCCAGTACAGCCGCTCGCCGTCGCGCCGGTCCTCGCGGGCCGGCACCAGCATGGCGGGCGCGACCCACGGCGAGACCAGCTTCACGCCGTACGGCCGGGCGACCGAGGTGATCCAGTCGGCCTTGGCGCGCACCTGCCGCTCGATGAGCGGGGCGAGCCAGGAGCCCAGCACGGTGGCCGCGGTCTCGCCGACGAGCTGCGGGATCTCGGCGGCCAGCAACGCGGCGCTCTCGTTGAGGTGGATCTCGAAACCCCACCACCGGGAGACCGGCCAGACCTCCGCGCCCATGGTGCCGAGCTCGCTCTGGAGCCGCCGTACGCGGTCCTGGGCCTGGGGCGGCAGCCCGGCGACCTGGCGCCCGCTCTCCCGCTTGGCCGCCGACCACTCGACCTCGACGGCCTCCCGTACGGACGGCTCGTCCAGCAGCTCGCTCTCGACGGCCGCGTCCACCGCGGCGGCGGCCACCGGGTCGTCCTGGCTGTGCAGCAGCACCTCCTCGCCGCCCACCGCCGCCGTGTCCAGCCCCGCTCTGTCGGCCCGGGTGTCATCAGTCATGTCCAGCCCCCCTGGAGTGATCCGCACCATTCGATGCGCATATGTCCCATCTATGGTAACCAGACGTAGTCATTCGATTACTCTCCAGGGGCCCTGGGCTACCTCTCGATGTCCACGGTGAACGCGTCGAAAACCGCCTGCCCCGCGCCGTCCCCCGCCGCGAACAGGCCCACCACCGCCCCCACCCACCGGCTCTGCGTGGCCTGGAAGGGAGCGCCGACCTCGCGCAGCCCGTCGCCGGCGTCCGCCAGGAACGTGACCAGCGCCCCCTCCCCGATCCGCGCGCCGACGGTGACGCGCGTGCCGTCCTTCACGGGCACGGGCTCCATGTCTCCGCACACCAGGACGGTGCCGCCCGCCGTGCGCTCCAGCCCGACGTAGGCGTAGGTGAACCCGAGCACGACCAGTCCCGCCCGGCCCTCGCCGTCCAGGGTGAGGCCGGTGGTGACCGTACACGGGTCGCCGGGCAGCCGCTGCCCGAGCACGGACGGGCGCTCCCTGAGGTCCTCCGGCCCCGGTACGCAGGCCAGGCGGAGGGTGCCGTCCCGCAGCTCCCACCAGGCGGGGTCGGGGTTGGCCTGCCAGCTCCACTGCAGGCCGAGCCCGGGCCCGGCGAAGTCGTCGGAGGTGGCGGGCTCGGCCGGCGTGCCGCCGGGGACGGGCACGCGGCCGCCGGGCACCGGCTCGCCGTCCGCGCCCATGACCGGCCAGCCGTCCTCCCAGGCCATGGGCTGCAGGTGCACGACCCTGCCGTAGGCGCCGCGGTCCTGGAAGTGCATGAACCAGTGCTCGCCCGACGGGGTGTCCACCCAGCCGCCCTGGTGCGGCCCGTTCACGTCGGTGCCGCCCTGCTCCAGCACGATCCGGTCCTCGTACGGGCCGAAGATCGAGTGCGCCCGGAACACCGACTGCCAGCCCTGCTCCACCCCGCCCGCCGGGGCGAAGATCCAGTACGTGCCGTCGCGCTTGTAGAGCTTGGGCCCCTCCAGCGTCCGGTAGCCGGGCAGCAGGTCGGCGTCGATGATCAGCGTGCCCTCGTCCAGCACCTCGCGGGCGTCCGGCGACATGCGGTGCAGGGTGAGCCGGTTGTTGACGCCGGCCCGGCTCTTGGCCCAGGCATGCACCAGGTACGCCTGGCCGTCGTCGTCCCACAGCGGGCACGGGTCGATGAGCCCGGCGCCCGGCTTGACCACGTGCGGCGCGGTCCACGGACCCCGCGGGTCCTCCGCGCTCACCACGTGGATCCCCACGTCGGGGTCGCCGTAGAAGATCCAGAACCGTCCGTCGTGGTGGCGCAGCGAGGGCGCCCACACTCCGCAACCCGGCCGCACGTCGTCATAGCCGCTCGTCACGGCGTGCCCGATGATCGTCCAGTTGACCAGGTCGCGCGAGTGCAGGATCGGCAGGCCCGGGACCTTGGTGAACGTGGAGGCGGTCAGGTAGAAGTCCGCGCCGACGCGGATCACGTCGGGGTCGGACCAGTCGGCGTTCAGCACGGGGTTGCGGTAGGTCGTCATCCCTCACTCCTTGGCGGCACCTGCTGCAATCGGTTGCAGGAAACGTCGCACCCGCACGTACGTGCCGTCAAATGGCCCGGATGCCGGAGGTGGCCGGGAGCAGGCCGTCATGGCCGAATTTCGAAATTTTCGGGGCGCTGGCCTGGCGGTTCCCGGGCGCGGCGGGGAGAGTGGGGGTCATGACGGTCGAGGACCAGCCCCAGCAGTTACCCAAACTGGCCGTGATCGCCCGCGAGGCTGGCGTGTCCGTTGCAACCGTTTCCAAAGCTCTCAACGGCCGCTCCGACGTCTCCGCCCACACCCGCCGGCTGGTCGCCGAGGTGCTGGAGCGGCGCGGCTACCCCAGGCAGCGGGTCAGGCCCGCGCGGGGAAGCATGGTGGATGTCATGCTGCAGGCCCTCGACTCGCCGTACGCGCTGGCGATCCTCGGCGGGGTGGAGGACGCGGCCTGGCGGGCAGGCGTCGACCTGGTGGTCTCGGCCGTGTGCGACCGCACCAAGCACGGCCAGCCACCGCCCGCATGGCTGGACCGGATCGGCGCCCGCGACAGCGCCGGCGTCCTGCTCGTGCGCACGTCGCCGACCGCCGCGCAGCGGGCCTGGCTCGCCGACCGGGGGATCCCCGCGGTGATCGTCGACCCGCGCCGCAAGCCGCCGGCCGGCCTGCCCGCCGTCGCCTCGGCCAACGTGGACGGCGCGCGGGCGGCCACCGAGCACCTGATCGCCCTCGGCCACTCGCGAATCGCCGTCGTCACGGGCCGCCCGGGGGTCCCGTGCGCGGCCGACCGGCTGGCCGGCCACCGCCAGGCCATGGCCGCCGCCGGGCTCCGGGCCGACCCCCGGTGGGAGGTGTGCGGCTACTTCCAGCAGGACGACGCCCTGCGAGCCACCCGCCGCCTGCTCGCCTCCCTCCCCCACCCGCCGACCGCCGTCTTCGCCTGCTCCGACTCCATGGCCGTCGGGGTGTACCAGGCGCTGGGCGAGCACGGGCTCCGCGTGCCCGACGACGTGAGCGTGATCGGCTTCGACGACTCCTGGGCCGCCGCCCACGTCACACCGGCCCTCACCACGGTCCGCCAGCCCTGGCCCGAGCTGGGCGCGGCGGCACTGACGGCATTGCTCACCGACGGCGGCCCGGGCCGGATCGAGCTGCCGACGGAGCTGGTCACGCGATCAAGCACCGCTCCGCCCCGACCGTCCTGACCACTTTGTCCAAGCCTTGGTGGTCGAGCCGCTGCCGCTTCGTGGGTGGATCAGATGGCGGCGGCCGGGGACCGGCGCGGTTACAGTTGATGCGTGACTGCCCTGCACGACGCCACTGAGTTGAGCGTTGCCGAGGCGGCCCGGCGAGGGGTTGCCCGCCTGGTGGCCGAGGCGGAGCAGGGGACCGATCTGGTGGTCACCCGCCGGCATCAGCCGGTGGCGGCCGTGGTGAGCATCCGCCGGCTCAACGAGTTGGAGGCGGCGGCGGCCGACCTGCGGGATCTGGCGCTGGTGCTTGCTCGGTCGGGGACCGACACGGGGGAGCGGGTCTCGCTCGATGAGGTGCTGGCCACTTTCGGGCACACCCGCGAATCGCTGGCCGCCATCCCGGACGACGAGTAAACGTATCCGACGTCGTATTCACGGCACCGGCGGTCGACGACTCTCGACGTCTCGGCCCAGACGCGGCGCCCAAGATACACAAGAAGAACCTGCTGCCGCGCCGCTACCAGAGTTTCGGGACTGGAGGCCCTGCACTCGGCTTGAAAGTTCTTGGCCAGTTCCTCCAAAGTCGCTCCGGAGCGGACGTTGGCGAGCCCGCTATCGCTACGTACCAAGTGGGTGCGGATCGCGACCCAGCCGTCGGCCATGTCTGTGATCTGCCATCCGGGGAACCTGCTGAGCAGGTGCTGCAGGGTCACGTCCATGGTTGCACCCCTGCGACCAACGGCGAGTGCGGATGCGCCCTGCGCAGCTCCGTGTAACGCATAGCGATACGCCGTGCGGCTGGCTCTGCCTGGCTCCGGGAGCGGGTGCCAGGCATAGACGGCGCGCTTTCGGCCCGGCTCCCAGCCCGTATGCCACCAGAAGGCGTCATGGCAGCACCAGACGAGGAGTCCCACACAGACGGAGACGAGTGCGATGCCGTAACCGTCGTGCACGTCGCTGGGGATGTTCAGGTGGATTAACTTCCGCTGCAACTGCTGGGCCGCGTCCAGTGACGTGACGACCTGCGGGCCGGGCAGCGCATGCTGTGGATACATCCACCTACCTCCGGTGACTTCAGTGCCAGTACGGCCAAGTGAAGCCAGGTGGGCGGGACCTTTGAACTTCGCCGCAGCCCGGTGTCGGGACGTGTTGAGTCACCGAGAAACGTCCCGAGACGGCCTTGCAACGTCCCGGACGTTAACGTCCACTGGAATGCGTGAATGAGCGCCTACGCACAGCGATGCTCCGCCATGGTGTAGCCCTGGAAGACCTGGCCGAGACGTGTGGCGTCGAGCCCAAGACGGTCGAGCGCTGGATCAACACAGGTCGGGTCCCGCACCGGCGGCACAGGTGGGCAGCGGCGAAGCTGCTGACCGCTGACGAGACGTACCTGTGGCCTGACGTGCTGGAGAGCAGTCAAGCGCGCCGAGGCCGGGCGAACAGGTCGGAACTCGTGGAGGTCTTTCCCGACCGAGCCAGCGTGCCTCGTGAGCTGTGGCTACGGTTCCTGACGGACGCTCAGGAGCGGGTGGACGTCTTGGTCTTCTCAGGGACGTTCTACGCCCAGACGCAGCCGAAGATCGCTCGATCATTGGCCGAGGCTGCGCAACGCGGTGTCGCAATCAGAATCAGGCTGTGCTTCGGAGATCCCACCGCCCAGTCTGTCGAGACCCGCGATCGCGAAGAAGGGTTGGGCGGGACGCTGGCCGCCAAGATCCGCTCTTCCCTGACCTACTACCGGGCGCTGCCCGAGTTGGATGGCTGCGAGGTCCGTCTGCACTCCACCACGCTGTACGCCTCACTGTTCCGCTATGACGATGACGTCCTGGTCAATCCACACGTATACGGAGAACCGGCCTCGGCCAACCCGACCTTCCACTTCCGCCGTCTCGATGGCGGGACGATGACCGAGCACTACATGTCGTCGTTCGAGCGCGTCTGGGCCGGAGCCGTTCCGTGGTCCGGCGCGAAGATCTGAGAGGCACCTCATGGGACGAGTTGAGTACTGGAACGACCCGAGGGCACCCAAGGCGAACAGTCTCGTACCGGCCTGCGGGACGGTCACCGTGGACGACGCAGGGCGCATCCTCATGCAGTGCCGTCGCGACACGGGCCAGTGGGCGTTGCCGATGGGCAAGATGGAGATCGGTGAGACGCCCTCACAGTGCGCCGTGCGGGAAACCGAGGAGGAGACCGGTGTCTTGGTCGAGCCGGTGGGCATCCTTGGGATCTACTCCGACCCCGGTCACATCGTCGCCTACACGGACGGCGAGATCCGCCAGGAGTACGAGGTCATGCTGATCGCCCGCCCGGTCGTCGGTCAGCCGGAGGCCAACGACGAGGCAAGCGATGTGCGGTGGGTTGAGCCGGGCGAACTGCACTTGCTGGACATTCACCCCACGCAGTGGCGGCAGCTCAACGACTACCTAGAGCAGAGGCATCCCCACGTTGATTGAACCCAGGCCCCAGGCCATCCGTAGCCGCCATGTGCCGAAGAACGCTCTAGCCTCTGCCTCTTCTGTTCGCAGGAGTAGCCATGGATAGTTGCGAAATCACTTTGAGTGGTCAGATTCTGCGATCGCGTGATCGAGGAGTCCTGCTGGTCATAGCATCGTTGCTATGGTCTGGGGTAGCGTAGAGGTGGAACCGGAAGTTCGGGAGTGGCTGGAGAAGCTCTCGGCAGAGTCGTTCGCGCGAGCGGCTTTCTACATCGATCTGCTGGCGGCCGAAGGCCCGCTGCTGGGAGAGCCGTACACGCGACAGCTCGATGGCAAGCTGCGCGAACTGCGGTTCTACCTTGATGATCTGACGATGCGGATCAGCTACTGGATCGCTCCGGATCGGCGGATCATCCTCCTGACCGTTTTCCACAAAACGCGAATGAGGGAAGATCGAGAAGTGGACCGGGCGCGGCGGGCGTTGTCCCGTTGCAAGGACGAGGCGCACTCGGTGGACGAGGAGTGGTGATGACCGAGCGGACCGATTGGGCTGATCTCCGTGACCGACGACTGTCCGAGCCCGGGGCGGCCGAGGCATACGATGCGGCTCGTCTCGCTTTTGAACTCGGTCGGGCAGTACGACAGATGCGGGAATCTCGTGGGTGGAGCCAGAGTGAGCTGGCTCGTGCGGCTGACATGACGCAGTCGGCAGTGGCCCGTTTTGAAGGAGGAGGCACCGTGCCGACGCTGCCGATCCTCGAGCGACTGGCCAGGGCTCTGGATGCCGAGCTGGAGGTGCGAATCAGTCCACGTGCTCCCGCAGCCTGAGCCTGATTTGTCGCGAGAAATGAAGTGCTACCACTAGCAGCATCAGACAGGTCCACCGCCCGGCAGGCCCAATGTCACCAGGCGCGCAGGCGAGGCTCTTCGTACCGACGGGGCTCATGGGTGCGGCTGGTCACCCCATGCTCCCCGGCCCACGAATTCTCCGAAGGCGAGCCGGTCCGGGGTGGGCAGCAGACGGCCCACTGTCCAACCGGTCAACGGGTGGGGACGATGGCGCCGGAGGCGCGGGGGGTGCGCCGGAGGCGCCTCAATAAGGACGTCTGAGCCCTTGCGCGAAGCGCCCCCGGCGAAGCCCTTTGTTTCGGGGTGGGTGGCCCTGGCCCACCTACTACTTGCCGTCGTGGTCGTGGTGGCGCTGCGGGCGGGGGGTCACCACGTCGAAGGAGGCCGTGGCGGTCTTGTTGCCGATCTTGACGGTCACGGTCTGGCTGCCGGGCTTGGCCTTGGACGGCACGGTCAGGGTCTTGGTGGCCTTGCCGTCGGAGAGCGCCACGCGGTAGGTCTTGCCCTCGGGGCTGGTCACGACGGCCGTGCCCGAGCGCAGGCCCTTGGCGGCGATCGTCACGTCGTACGAGTCGCCGGCGCGCACCCGCTCAGGGGCGACGGAGACCTTCAGCGCGAACCTGCCAGCCTCGTCGCGGCCCTTGGCGAGCTGGTCCTGGGTCACGGTGGGCGTGGCGGGGTTCGAGCGCGTCGGCTGCGGGGCCCTGACGGTGGCTGCCGGCTGCGGGGCCTTGACGGTAGCCGCCGGCTGCGGGGCCCTGACGGTGGCCGTCGGCTGCGGCCTGGCGTCGGCGAAGGCGGCGCCCGACAGGGGGAGCGTCAGCAGAGCGGCGCTGGCGAGGGTCACGGCGAAAGGCTTGGAGAAGCGCATTAGATATGGATCCGATCCGGGACAGACCTGGCCGAACATCTGAATTCAGCCCCCGAAGGTCTTCCCTCGCCAATCAACCTGCCGAGCCAATCTGAGAAACCCCTGTGCTCACCTTATGTATTGGATAAGTGCCGGGCCGCAGCTCACAGGCGATTCACAAGCAGGCATCATCAAACCTTCATAGAGGGACGTCATCGTCACGGGTATGCACACGACCAGCCCGAGCCCCCGGTCCGAGCCCGTGCGCCGATCGGACGGCGGCTCGATCAACATCCTCGTGGTGGATGACGAGCCGCCGCTGACCGAGCTCCTTTCCATGGTCATGCGCCATGAGTCCTGGGACGTCCGCAGCGCGCACAACGGCAGCGAGGCCATCCGCGCGGCGCGCGGGTTCCGCCCGGACGCGATCGTCCTGGACGTCATGCTGCCCGACATGGACGGGGTCCAGCTCCTTGCCCGGCTGCGCGCGGTGCTGCCGGGCGTGCCGATCCTGTTCCTGACCGCGCTGGACTCGCTCCAGGACCGGCTCGCCGGCCTGCGCGCCGGCGCCGACGACTACGTCACGAAGCCGTTCAGCCTGGAGGAGGTCGTCATCCGGCTGCGGGGCCTGCTGCGCCGCTCGGGCGCCGCCCGGGCGCGGGCCGAGGCCGGGCTCGTGGTCGGCGATCTCACGCTGGACCAGGACAGCCACCAGGTACGGCGGGCCGGCGAGGAGATCAGGCTCACGCCGACGGAGTTCGAGCTGCTGCGCTTCCTCATGCACAACCCGGGCCGGGTGCTCAGCAAGTCGCAGATCCTCGACCGGGTGTGGGCCTACGACTTCGGCGGCCAGAGCAACGTCGTCGAGCTGTACATCTCCTACCTCCGGCGCAAGATCGACGCGCAGCGGGAGCCGATGATCCACACCGTGCGCGGGGTGGGCTACACGCTCCGACCCGCCGGATGACGATGTCGCTGGAGACCAGGCTGGTGGTCTCCTCGATCGCGCTGCTGGCCACCGTCTGCGCCGTCATCGCCACCGCGACGACGCTGCTGTTCCACGACTTCCTCACCGACCGGCTCGACAGCCAGGTCACCTCGGCCGCCCGCCGCTCCACCAGCGCGGCGGCCCAGCGGGACGACCAGCCGCCGCAGGCCCGGGAGGTGTCGTTCCTGCTGTCTCCCGGTCAGGCGGAGGGCACGTTCGGCGCGCGGATCCGCCAGGGCGTGGTGCGGCGGGCCGCCGTCCTGACCGGCATCGCCACCGTGCGGGAGCTGCCCGCGCCGCCGTCGCTCGCCGCCGTCAGCCGCGCGCCCGTGACGGTCAACCTGGGTCCGCTGGGCGACTACCGGATGGCCGCCGCCCGCACGCCCGACGGCGACGTGCTGGTCACCGGGCTGCCCATGACCGCCGTGGACTCCATGCTGACCAGGCTCGTCGTGGTGGAGGCGGCCGTCACGCTGGCGGGCGTCGTGCTGACGGCCGTCGTCGGCACCCTGCTCGTACGCCGTGCCGTACGCCCGCTCGGACGGCTCGCCGCCACCGCTTCCAGGGTGTCGGAGCTGCCGCTGGCCACCGGGGACGTCGTGCGCCTGGCCCGCGTGCCCGAGGTGGACACCGACCCGTGTACCGAGGTCGGGCAGGTGGGCGGCGCGCTCAACCGCATGCTCGGGCACGTCGAGACCGCCCTCGCGGTGCGGCACGAGAGCGAGACGAGGTTGCGGCGGTTCATCGCCGACGCCAGCCACGAGCTGCGCACGCCGCTGGCCTCCATCGTCGGCTACGCGGAGCTGACCAGGCGGAGCGGCGAGTGGCACGGGCCGCAGACGGAGCACGCGCTCGGCCGCATCCGCTCGGAAGCGGGCCGGATGACCACGCTGGTGGCGGACCTGCTGCTGCTGGCCAGGCTGGACGCGGGCCGCCCGCTGGAGCGGGTGGAGCTGGACCTGTCGCCGATCGTGGTCAACGCGGTCAGCGACGCCCACGCGGCCGCGCCCCGCCACCGCTGGGTGATCAGCCTGCCCGACCGGCCCGCCCTGGTCCTGGGGGACGCCGACCGCCTGCACCAGGTGGTGACCAACCTGCTCGCGAACGCCCGTACGCACACCCCGCCCGGCACCACGGTCACCGCGACGGTCCGGCTCGGGGAGCGGGTGTGCGTCGAGGTCGCGGACGACGGGCCGGGCATTCCCGGGCACGTGCTCCCCCACGTCTTCGGCAGGTTCGCGCGGGGCGACGGGTCGCGCTCCCGGCTGGCCGGCGGCAGCGGGCTGGGCCTGGCCATCGTGTCGGCGGTCACGGCGGCCCACGACGGGTGGGTCGAGGTACGCAGCGAGCCGGGGAACACGGTGTTCACGCTCAGCCTGCCCCCGGGCCGGACCCGGAAGTAGTTTTTGCGCCGAGTTTGTCGAGGGCTTTCCGTGAAAAGGCGTCCCCCGGTGCTACCTTTCAGTGGATCATGTCGCGAGAAATGGCGGGAAACGCATTGAGGGCATTGGTGCGGATTGTTGCGGGCGTCACGGTCGGGTGCGCTGTGCTACTGGCCCCGACCGGCGCGTCGGCCGCACCGCCGCCCAGCGGGAGCTCCCTGCTCACCGAGCTGGTCGGCGCGGATCTCGGTACGGTGCTGAGGGCGCTTCCCGGCGTTTTCTGCGGAAATCGGCTGGTCGCCTACAACTCGCCGTCGCCCAATTCCCCGACCAAGTGCGTGAACGGCGCGGAGAACAGCGGGAACTCCACCAACAGCGGAAACTACCGCAATGAGGGAAATCCCATCAACAGCGGCAACTTCGAGAATGCGAACGGCGCCGTGAACACCAACAACACCAGCAACGGCGGGAACAACGCCAATGGCTCCCAGTCCATTTCCCGGTGACCGGCGATGAGCATCTTCAGGCGGCGGACCGGGGTGGTCGCGGCGCAGCTCACGCTGATGTTGTCGCTGCCGCCCGCCTTCCCCGCTCTCGCGCACGGGATCCCCAAGGACAGCGGCAACTCCTGGAAAAGCGGCAACTACCGGAGCAAGGGCGGCCGGCAGGTGAACAACGGCAACTTCCAGAACGCGAACGGCGCCGTGAACAGCAACAACACCGTCAGCGGCGGCAACAATGCCAACGGGCCCCAATGCATCGTCGAACGCAGAGCCCTCCTCAAGGGCGGCTGCTGACGGGCCGGTGAGACAGCGCCCGCCGCAGCGCACCGTCCGGGTGCTCACCGCGCCAGGCCACGTGCTGGTCGGGGCGGACCAGCGTCAGGGGCACATCGGGCAGATCCACCACCCGCAGCGGCACCCCCAGCTCCCGCACCTGCCCGGCCAGCGCCGCAGCCCCGGGCAGGCGCCGGTCCCCGACCACGCTGAAGCCCCGGCCCAGCCGGTCGTACAGGGACACGCCGGGCGCCAGCCACCGGTGCGGCAGCCGCTCCCCGGTGCCCTCGGCGACGATGGGCGAGCCCTCGTAGGTGTAGCCGAGCACCAGGTCCAGGCTGTGGAACTCGCTGTCCTTCGTCCTGCGCACCGCCTCCGCCACGGCGGGCCGCACCTTCTCGAACTCGGCCTCGTCCCCCATCAGCGCCGGGTCGGCCAGCTCGGGGGCGAGGGTGGCCATGTTCGCGGCGGCGGCCTCGATGGTGTCGGCGGCCACCGGGCGGCGCTCGGTCTCGTAGGTGGCCAGTAACGCGGCGGGCGCCCATCCGTGCAGCACGGCGGCCAGCTTCCAGCCGAGGTTGACCGCGTCCCCGATCCCGGTGTTGAACCCGTGCCCGCCGTACGGCGGATTCTGGTGCGCCGCGTCGCCCGCCAGGAACACGCGCCCGCTCGCGTATCGGTCGGCCAGCAGCATCCGCGCGTTCCACGGGTCGGTGGCCAGGATCTCCGCCTCGATGTCGGCCCCCGCCAGGTTGCGGACCAGCCGCATCGGATCCGCGCCCGCGGCCGGGACGCCCTGGGCGATGCACCACCAGGTGTCAGCCAGGTCGAGGCGGCCGACGATGCCGGGCTGGGCCGGGTTCAGCACCCAGTAGTGCACGGCGGGGCCGTGTGGCATCCGCTCGGCCAGGCCGGGGGCGCGGAAGACGATGTTGAAGTTGGGCCTGGCGTCCTGGCGGCCCTCATAGCGGGCGCCGATGGCCGCCCTGGTCACGCTGCGCGGGCCGTCGCAGCCGACCACGTACCGGGCGCGTACCTCACGCTCCTCGCCCGTGGCGGACGCGATGCGCACCGACACCCCGTCGGCGTCCTCCCGCAGCCCGGTCACCTGCCATCCGGTCAGCAGCGCGTCCCCGACGGCCTCCCGCAGCACCTCCTCGACCAGCGGCTGCGGCACCTGCTGGCCCGGCTCGGCCGCCAGCTCGGAGCCCACCAGGTCCAGCCCGAAGCACCCGCCGATCCTGGTGATCTCCCGGCCGAGCAGGCTACTGACGAACACGGCCTGGTCCGACCACCCGACCGCCAGCGGGGCGCGCTCCCGCACCCGCTCCGCCAGGCCCCATCTCCGCAGCAGCTCCATCGAACGCGCCGACGTCGTCTTCGCGCGGGGCCGCAGCCACGACACCTCCTCTCGCGGCTCGACCACCAGGCACCGCACGCCCTGGTAGGCCAGCTCCACGGCGACCGCCAGCCCCACGGGCCCGCCTCCGGCGACCAACACGGGCACATCCACAGGGGGCATGGTGTCCCTTCCCTCCCACCCCCGCAACCCCTGCCGCTCACCGGGCGCAGGCGCAGGACACCGCACACCGGACGCGAGGCGCCGATCGCCGCGGCCCCCAGCGTGGCCCGGGTGGTGGGCACTGGAGACCGGACCAGAGGGTTGTTACGGTTTACGCCTCAACCGACGATCATCAAGGGGTTTGCATGACCGAGTCCTCGACGATGCCGCTGCACATGCGGCGGGTGGGGTTCGACCCGGCTCCCGAGCTGGCGGCGCTCAGGGACGAGGAGGGGATCAGGCGGATCACGACCCCGTTCGGCCTGGACGCCTGGCTCGTCACCAGGTACGCGGAGGTCCGCGAGGTCCTCGGCGACGCCGAACGGTTCAGGATCGCCCAGCAGACGGTGGCGCGCCTGCCCGGAGCCCCCGAGATGACCCCCGAGCAGTTAGCCAAGATCCAGGCGGGCAACCTCCTCGGTGTGGACCCGCCCGAGCACACGCGGCTGCGCAGGATGCTGACCCCCGAGTTCACGAACCGGCGGATGCAGCGGCTGGAGCCGCGGATCAGGCGCATCGTGGACGAGCACCTGGACGCCATGGAGGCCGCCGGTTCGCCGGCCGACCTGGTGCCGTCGTTCTCGCTGCCGATCCCGTCGCTGGTCATCTGCGAGCTGCTCGGCGTCCCGTACGAGGACCGGGACGGCTTCCAGCGCCGCACCAGCAGGATGCTCGACCTGTCGGTGCCCGGCGACGAGCGGCTGGGGCTGCAGTTCGAGGCGCGCGCGTACATGGAGGCCCTGGTCCACCGCATCCAGCAGGACCCGGGCGAGGAGCTGCTCGGCATGCTGGTACGCGAGCACGGCGACGACCTGAGCACGGACGAGCTCGTCGGCATCGGCAGCCTGCTGCTGTTCGCGGGCCACGAGACCACCTCCAACATGCTGGCCCTGGGCACCCTGGCCCTGCTGCGCCACCCCGAGCAGCTCGAACTCCTCAGGAAGGAGCCGGAGCGCATCGACGCCACGGTGGAGGAGCTGCTGCGCTGGCTGAGCATCGTCAACTCGGGCACGACCAAGGTCGCGACGACGGAGGTCGAGCTGAGCGGCCGTACCATCCAGCCCGGCGAGCTGGTCCTGTGCGCCCTGCCCGCCGCGAATCGCGACCCCGCCCTCATGCCCGACGCGAGCACGTTCGACATCTCCCGCGGCGCTCCCGGCCACGTCGCCTTCGGCCACGGCATCCACCACTGCCTGGGCGCCCCGCTGGCGCGCATGGAGCTGCGGATCGCCTTCCCGGCGCTGCTCCAGCGCTTCCCGGGCCTGCGCGAGGCGGGCGCCGCGGACTTCCGCTCCTCCCACATCGTGTACGGCATGAGCTCCCTGGAGGTGGCCTGGTAGCACCTGCGGAAAACCGCAGGTCGATCCGGGCACGCGCATCATTCCGCCGCCATGGGCCGCGTACCTAGCGTTCCTGGCCATGACGGGAAAGTTGTTCGACGTGCCCCGCCGGGCGCTGGCGGGGCTGTGCGCCCTGCTCGCGCTGGCCGGCGTGATCATGCTGACCGCCATGGCGGACAGCACCATGCAGCCCCTGCCCGCCTCGGCGCCGGACGGGGAGTTCAGCACGGAGCGGGCGCTGCGCCACCTGGAGAGGTTCGCCACCGAGCCGCGCCCGATCGGCAGCCGGGCCGGTGAGCGGGCCAGGGACTACCTCGCCGGGCAGCTGCGCGCGGTGGGGCTCGACGTGCGCGTGCAGCGGGCCATCGGCGCGAACACGTCGGCCGGGCTGGCGTCGTTCGGGCAGGTGCACAACATCGTGGCCACGGCGAAGGGCAGCGACCCGACCGGGACGGTGGTGGTCGCCGCGCACTACGATTCCGCGGCCATGGGCCCGGGCGCCTCCGACGACGCCGCCGCGGTCGCGGCCATGCTGGAGACGGTACGCGCGCTCAAGGGAACCGCGCTCCGCAACGACCTCGTGCTGCTGATGTCGGACGGCGAGGAGGACGGCGTGCTGGGCGCCGAGGCGTTCGTCAGGGAGCACCCGCTGGGCCGCACGGGCGGGGTGCTGCTCAACTGGGAGGCCCGGGGCGTGAGCGGCCCGTCGCTGATGTTCCAGACGTCCAGGAACAACGCCGGGCTGGTCGAGACGTTCGCCGGCGCCGTGCCGCACCCGCGCGGCGACTCCACGCTGGGCGAGCTGTACCGGCTGCTCCCGAACAACACCGACTTCACCCCGATGGCCGAGAACGGCTTCACCGGCCTGAACTTCGCCTACATCGAGGGCTCCTCCCGCTACCACACCGCCGACGACTCCCTCGGCCACCTCGACCGGGGCAGCCTGCAGCACCACGGCTCGAACATGCTGGCGCTGACCCGCACACTCGGCGGCGCCGACCTCGGAGCGCTGGCCTCGGACCACGACCTCACCTATTTCCGGATCTTCGGGACCATGGTCACGTACCCGAACGCGCTCGTCTGGCCCCTGGCCGGGCTCGCGGCGGCGGCGGTCGCGGGGCTGGCGGTGCTGGCCCGCAGGAGGCGGCTGCTCAGCCTGCCCCGGCTCGCCGTCGCCGCCGTGTCGGGGGTCGTGCCGCTGCTGCTCGCCGCGGCCCTGGCGCAGGGGCTGTGGGAGGTGCTGGTGGCCTGGCGGCCCGCGTACGACGGGATGGGCGGGCTGCTGCACCGGCCGCAGGCGTTCCAGGCGGCCGTCGTGGTCCTGGCCGCGCTGGCGCTGCTCTGCTGGTACCTGCCGCTGCGCCGCCGCCTCGGCCCCGCGGCGCTGGCCGTCGGCGCGCTGGCCTGGCCGGCCGCGCTCGGCCTGCTGTGCGCCCAGGTCGCGCCGGGCATGTCGTACGTGCTGACGCTGCCCGCGCTGTTCTGCGCGCTCGGAGGGACGGCCGCGATCCTGCTGCGCGGCACGACCGGCCGGGTGGCGGCCTTCCAGGTGACGGCGGTGACGCTGGGCGCGGTCGTGGCGGCGGCGCTGCTGCCCGCCCTGGCCAGGACCGCGTTCGACGGGATGGGCCTCGCGCTCGGCGGGGTGCCCGCGCTGGTGCTGGCGGTCTTCGGGCTGACGGTGCTGCCGATCGTCGAGCTGTGCCTGCCGGAGCGCCGGCAGTCCCTGGTCCCGCTCGCCGCCGCCGGGCTCGCGGTGCTGCTGGTGCCGGTCGGCCTGGCCCGGGACGGCTTCGACCCGGCCAACCCCTTGCGTACGCACCTCGCGTACGTCATGGACTCCGACACCAGGACCGCGAGCTGGGTCAGCGCCGACGCTGAGCCGCCCGCCTGGACCAGGAGGTACGTCTCCGGCCACGACACCACGCCGCTGCCTCCCGGCTACGCCCGCGGCACCTCGCTCTGGACGGGACGGGCACCGTCGGCCCCCGGCGCGGCCGAGCCCCGCGTGACCGTGCTCGGCCGCGACGGCGACACGGTCCGGCTCCGCGTGACCACGGGCAGGGCGGCGCGCTCGGTCACGCTGCGGGTCGAGCGCCCGATCGCCGCGGCGACGGCCGCCGCCGCCGGCCTGACCCCGGTGAGCGTGGACGTCACCGGCGTGCGGGCCAACACGTGGCCGGGCGAGATCCGCTTCCGCGGCCTGCCCGCCACCGGGGCGGAGATCTCGCTGCGGGTCCCGGGGGCGGACCGGTTCCGGCTGACCGCCGTCGCGGAGACCGACGGGCTGCAGCGGGTTCCCGGCTTCGTCCCCAGGCCGAAGGGCGTGGTGGCGGCGACCCGGGAGGACGGCGACCTGGTGGCGGTCACCCGTACGTATGAGATCAGCACGAGGGGGTGAGCCCCGCACCGGCCTCAGCGGGTGATGGTGCCCGCCCGGACCAGCCAGTCGACCGCCTCGGAGATGGCCTCGAGCGGCGCGTACCGGGGCCGGTGCCCCAGCAGCCGCTCGGCCTTCTCCATGCTGCAGTGGGGGCTGTAGGAGATGTGGTCGAGCGTGATCTGCGCGTCCCGCTCCGGCACCGTCTCCCGCCACCGCTCCCACGGCAGGAATGTCAGCCGCGCCTCCCGCCCGAACCAGCCCGCCACCGCCTCGGCGTAGCCGCGCAGCGTCAGGGCGCCGATGGCGACGGAGTGGAAGCTCTCGCCCACGGAGGCCGACGGGTTGACCATGGCGTCCACGAACAGCCGCGCCACGTCGTCGGCGTGCACGTGCTGGACGGTCTCCATGCCGAAGTTCGGCAGCGCCAGCTCGCCGCCGTCGGCCAGCGTCTGGAACACGGCCGGATCGACGTTGCCCGCCGGGTTGACCGGCACCCAGCCGGGGCCGGTGATGTGGCCGGGGTGGATGATCGTGGCCGGGAAGCCGTCGCGGTGGGCGCGTTCGAGGAGGTGGGCCTCGATGGCGGCCTTCTGCTTGCCGTACTCGCCGAGTGGCCGCTTGGGCATGTCCTCGGTCGTCGGCACCCGGCTGCTCGGCCCGTGCGTCCAGATCGTCCCGCAGTGCAGGAACTGCCGGACCTTCCCGGTCAGCGCCGCCGCCAGGTCGCGGGCGCTGGTCTCCGTGAAGCAGATGAGGTCGATGACGACGTCGGCCTCCAGCTCCACGATCCGCCGCCCGAACGTGCCGTCGGCGTCCTCCGCCTCGCGGTCGGCGGTGACCTGGGTGACCCGCTGCCAGGCTCCGTGCGGGCTGTAGGGCTCCCGCTTGCCCCGGCTCACGGCCACGACGTCATGTCCGCCTTCGACCAGCCGGGGGATGAGGTACGTGCCGATATGACCGCTGGCGCCAATCACCGCTACTCGCATGCGCCCAGCGTAGACCCGCCGCTTTGCCGGTCAACCATCCCGATACGCTGCTGAACGTCCCATTTCGGAGGTTGGTCAGTGTCGGGGGTTGTCGCGGCGTTCGCCGCCCTGGTGTCCGTTGCCGTGATCGGCTACCTGATCGGGATGGGGGGCCTGCTGCGGGCCAGCGACGAGCTGGTGCTCTCGCGCCTGGCCTTCTTCGTGGCCACGCCGGCGCTGATGTTCGCCACCGTGTCGAAGGCGGACCTCCACATCCTCTTCTCGCCGGTGCTGCTGACCGAGGTGGTGGCGGTGGCGTGCGTGCAACTCGTCTACGTGCTGGTGGCCCGGCTGGCCTGGGGCCGCGACCGCCGCGAGGCCACGATCGGCGCGCTGGCCTCCTCGTACGTGAACGCCGGCAACCTGGGCGTGCCCATCTCGATCTACGTGCTGGGCGACGGCGCGCTGGTCGCCCCGATCCTGCTCTTCCAGCTGATCGTCCTCACGCCGGTCTCCTTCCTCATCCTCGACAAGGGGGCCCGCTCGGTGCGCGCGGCCCTGCTCCTGCCGTTCCGCAACCCCCTCACGGTCGCCTCCCTCCTCGGGCTCGTGCTGGCGATCACCGGGTTCTCCCTGCCCGTCCTGGTCATGCGCCCGGTCGAGCTGCTCGGCGGCGCGGCCGTGCCCGTCGCCCTCCTCGCGTACGGCCTCAGCCTGTACGGCTCCCAGCGCGCCCCCGCGGACTCCGAGGCGAACGGCGTCGGCAAGGACATCTTCCTCGCGGTCACGCTCAAGGCCTTCGTCCAACCGGCCGTCGCCTACCTGACCGCTCGCCTGGTCCTCGGCCTCGACGGCAGCGCGCTGCTGGCCGCCACCCTCTTCGCCGCCCTGCCGACGGCGCAGAACATCTACGTGTACGCGGTCAACTACGACACCGCCCGGCGCCTGGCCCGCAGCGCGGTGCTGCTGACCACGGGCCTGTCCATCCCGATCATGACCGCGATCGGCGCGGTCCTCGGGTGATTACCATGAGAGCGTGTTTCGCTCCTTGTGGAACGAGCCCCGTCCTCCCGACCCTCCGTTACGCGTCTGGCGGGACTGGGCGCTCGTAGGGGTGCTCGTGCCGCTCGCGGTGCTCGAAGGGGTCGTCCGTCCCGACCTCCCGTGGCGGGCGGTCTCCGTGAGCGTGACGGTCGGGCTGGTGTTCACGCTGCTCTGGCGGCGCACCAGGCCGCTGCTGATGCTCGCGATCCCCTTCGTCACCACAATGCTGGCCCCGCTGGTGACGGGCGGGCACCGTGCCGAGACGTACACGATGGCGTTCCTGCTGATCATCGTGTACGCGCTCTTCCGGTGGGGGTCGGGGCGCGAGACCGTGCTCGGCTTCGCGATCATGCTGCTGTCCGTGGGCGTCTCGGCGTCCTTCTACGACCTCGCCCCGGCCGACGCGGTCGGCGCGTTCGCCGTCATCTTCTCGGCCGTCGCGCTGGGGACGGCGTTCCGGTACCGGGCCAGGGCGCGGATGCGCGAGCTCGACCAGGTCAAGCTGCTCGAACGCGAGCAGCTGGCCCGCGAGCTGCACGACATCGTCGCCCACCACGTCTCCGCCATGGCGATCCGGGCACAGGCGGGCCTGGCCACGGCGCCCTCGAAGCCGGAGGCCGCCATCGACGCCCTGCGCGTGATCGAGGCCGAGGCGTCGCGTACCCTTGCCGAGATGCGCGCCATGGTCCGCGTCCTGCGCCGCAACGAGCCGGCGGAGCTGGCTCCCGGACGGCGGATCGCCGATCTCGAAGAGCTCGCCGGGCGTGCCCGCCTCGGCCCGTCCGTGGAGGTGGAGATGCTGGGCGACCTCGACGGCCTGCCTCCGGCGGTCGACGCCGCGATCTACCGCATCGCGCAGGAGTCGGTCACCAACGCCCGGCGGCACGCCCGGCACGCCACCCGCATCCAGATCCGCGTCGCCGCCGACGACACGTCGGTGCGCCTGCGCGTCAGCGACGACGGTGAGACGAGCGCCGCCGGCCCGATGCCCGGCTACGGGCTCCTGGGGATGATCGAGCGCGCCGGCCTGCTCGGCGGCACCTGCGAGGCCGGCCCCGACCCCGGCCGCGACCGCGGCTGGACCGTCACCGCCGTGCTCCCCCGTACGGGGGCGGCGACGTGAGCCCGCAGGGGGGCGGCGAGGTGAGCGCCCAGGACCGCGACATCCAGGTGATCGTCGCCGACGACCAGGAGATCGCCCGCACCGGGCTCAGGATGATCCTCGACGCGCAGCCCGGCATCGAGGTCGTCGGCGAGGCCGGCGACGGGCGGCGGGCCGTCGAGCTCGCGCAGCGGCTGCGCCCCGACGTGTGCCTGTTCGACATCCGCATGCCCCGCCTCGACGGCATCGAGGCCACCCGCCGCCTGGCCGGGCCGGGCGTCGCGGATCCGCTCGCCGTCGTCGTCATCACCACCTTCGACCTCGACGAGTACGTCTACGCCGCCCTCAGGGCGGGCGCCCGCGGATTCCTGCTCAAGGACGCTGGCCCGGACCTGCTCGCCCAGGCGGTCCGCGCCGCGGCCGACGGCGACGCGCTCATCGCCCCCAACATCACGGCCCGGCTGCTGCAGACCTTCGCCTACTCCGGGCGCGCCACGGCACCGGCGCAGCCCCGCGAGGCGCTGACTCTCCGGGAGGAGGAGATCCTGGCCACCGTGGCCCGCGGCCGGACCAACAACGAGATCGCCGACGAGCTGCACATCTCCCTCAGCACGGTCAAGAGCCACATCGCGAGCCTCATGCTCAAGCTCGGCGTCCGCAACCGCGTCGAGATCGCCATGTGGGCGTACGAGACCAAGCGCGTCAAGCTCTGATCGGGCCGATCGGCCAGGGAAGAGGTCGTACTTTCGGCTGTAGAGGGCGGGTGGCGGGCCTGGCGACACTGGTCGCAAGTCCCCCCGAAGGAGAGAGCGATGAAGGCGTTCGTCCTACCCTCGTACGGCTCACCCCTCGTCCTGACCGACGTCGACCAGCCCGTGCCCGGCGACGACGAGGTGCTGGTCCGGGTGCGCGCCACCTCCGTCCAGCCCTACGACTGGCACTTCCTGCGCGGCGAGCCGTACGTGGCGCGCGTGATGGGCGGTGGCGGCCCGGGGCTGCGCAAGCCGCGGTTCAGCGTCCTCGGCGCCGACGTGGCCGGGGAGGTGGAGGCGGTCGGCAAGGACGTGACCGGGTTCCGCCCCGGCGACGAGGTGTACGCGATGCCCAAGAAGGGCGGCTTCGCCGAGTACGTGTGCGTGCAGGAGAGCGAGCTGGCGCTCAAGCCGAGGAACGTGTCGTTCGAGGAGGCGGCGGCGGTGCCGATGGCGGCCGGCACCGCCCTGCTGGCCCTGCGCGACGACGGCCGCGTCCAGCCCGGGCAGCGCGTCCTCGTCAACGGGGCCTCCGGCGGCGTGGGCACGTTCGCCGTCCAGCTCGCCAAGGTGTTCGGCACGCACGTCACCGGCGTGTGCAGCTCAAGGAACGTGGGCCTGGTCCGGTCACTCGGCGCCGACGAGGTCGTCGACTACACCAAGGAGGACTTCACCCGGAGCGGGCGGCGCTACGACCTGCTGCTGGACATCGCGGGCAGCCGCTCCGGCTCCGCCTGCCGGCGGGTGATGACCCGCAAGGCGACCCACGTCCTCGTCGGCGGCCCGGCCGGCCGCTGGTTCCAGCCCGCGAGCCACGTGTTCGCGACGCTCGCGGCGGGGCTGTTCGTGTCCCAGCGGGTGGTCGTGACGGAGGTGGTGCCCTGCACGGAGACCAGGCAGAACCTCATGACGCTGGCCGAGCTGATCGAGAGCGGCGAGATCCACCCGGTGATCGACCGGACCTATCCGTTCGCGGAGATCCCGGCGGCCGTCAGCTACCAGGAGCAGGGGCACGCGTCCGGCAAGGTCGTCATCTCTCTCTGAATCCCACACTATGGGATGATTTGTCTTATTAAGAGAGACATGTCCTAGAGTTCCGAGCATGACACCACTGGAGATGGTCGCGGTGCTGGCGGCCGGGGTTGCGGCCGGAGGCATCAACGCCATCGTGGGCAACGGGTCGCTGATCACGTTCCCCACGCTACTGGCTGTCGGCCTGCCGCCCATCACGGCGAACGTCTCCAACAACATCGGCCTGGTCCCAGGCGGCATCACCGGCGTCATGGGCTACCGGCCCGAGCTGAAGGGGCAGCGGGAGCGGCTGCTCAGGCTGGCCCCGGCCTCCGTCGTCGGCTCGCTGGCCGGCGGGCTGCTGCTGCTCACCCTGCCCGAAAGCAGCTTCAACGTGATCGTGAGCGTGCTGATCGCGATGTCCTGCGCGCTGGTCCTCATCCAGCCCAGGCTCAGCAGCCTGCTGGCCGCCCGGCCCGGGCGCGAGCACGGCGGGCCGTGGCTGTGGCTGGGCGCGCTCGCCGCCGGCGCCTACGGCGGCTACTTCGGCGCGGGCCAGGGCATCCTGGTCATCGGGCTGATGGGCATCATGCTGGACGAGAAGCTGCAGCGCATCAACGCGGCCAAGAACGTGCTCGTCCTGCTGGTCAACTTCACCGCCGCCGTCCTGTACGCCCTCGTCGCGGACGTCGACTGGCAGGCCGTGCTGCTGGTGGCGCTGGGCTCGACGGTGGGCGGCTTCCTCGGCGCGCGCCTGGGGCGCAGGCTGCCCGCGGCGTTCCTGCGCGGCCTGATCGTCTGCATCGGCGTCGTCGCGATCGTCAAGCTCCTGGCGACCTGATCAGCCGGACAGCCCGAAGAAGAAGGCGGCCGGGATCAGCGCCACGACCAGGGTGGCGGCCCACCACCGGGGAGCGGGGCCGTCCCGCAGCACGGCGACCCCGAGTGGCACGAGCGCGACCGCCAGCCCGGCCAGCGCGACCAGCGAGATCGGGTCGCTGCTGCCCTTGAGCACGCCCAGCGGCAGCCCGGCCGCCAGCGCCAGGCAGACGCACCGGATCACGCCGAGCGCCCTGGCCCGGTAGGCGCCGACGGCGAGCACGATCCAGCCGGCCATGATGCAGACGTTGACCGCCTTGAACACGTGGAAGGCGCCGTAGGTCTCGCTGACCGCCTTCTGGGCCGGCGCCAGGCCGAGGGTGTCCACCAGGTGGAAGGCCAGGTGGCTCACCCCGGCGTGGAAGACCCGTCCGAAAAGGCCGAGGATCACCAGCGTGGCGCCCCATTGCGCCCAGCCGGGGTGCGACCTGCCGATCAGGCGGGCCAGCGAGGTCACCGCGGGCCACAGGAGCACGATGCCGGCGGCGTACAGGCTGTAGGACAGGACCATCCGCTCGGGCTGGGCGGCGTAGGCGGCGAGCTGATCGGGGAAGAAATCGCCCTCGCCCGCCCGGATGAGCACCCCGGCGAGCAGCAGCGACGGGCCGAGCACCAGCCCGGCGCCCTCGACCCAGCGCCCGGGAAGCATGTGCGTGATCGTCATGCCACCGATCCAAGCGGCGGGCGCGCCCGCGCACACGGGCGCTGTCGCGAGAACCGGAGGTAGAGCCAGCACTACCTCTCCCTTGAAGGAGTAGTCTGCGTAGTTTTAGTACGACCGAATCCTGCGACAGAAGGGACCAGGCACGTGCTCGACGATGCCGGCCTCCAGGCACTACGCGAGGCGGCGCGCCTGTCTCCCGACAACCTCCCGCTCCGCCGGCATCTCGCCGAGCAGCTCCTGACCAGGGGATACCTGGCCGACGCCGAGGCCGAGTTCCGCGCCGCGCTCCTGCTCGCGCCCAAGGACCCGGACATCTCGGCGGGGCTGGCGGAGGCGTTCGTCCGGCAGAGCGCCCACGGCGCGGCGCTGTCGGCGCTGGAGCCGTTCCTGGCCTCGCCCGGCTACCCGCCGCGGATGGGCGTGCTCGCGGCCAGGGCGCTGCTCGGCGAGGGCGACTTCGGCCGGGCGGCCTACCGCTACCACGAGGCGGTCTCCCGCGACGCGTCCGTCGCCGACCCCGAGCTGGCCGCCCGCCTGACCACCCCGGTCGCCCCGTCCGTGCCCGCGGCGCCCGCCCCGTACGCGACGACGCCGGCGGACGCGCCCTCCGGCGCGGAGGTGGAGAGGTCGAAGGTCACCTTCGCCGACGTGGCCGGGATGGAGGCGGTCAAGGAGGCGCTGCGGGTGAAGCTGCTGCTGCCGCTCCAGCAGCCCGAGCTGTTCGCCGCGTACGGCAAGCGCGCCGGCGGCGGCGTCCTGATGTACGGCCCACCCGGAGCGGGCAAGACCCACCTGGCCAGGGCCGCGGCCGGCGAGCTCGGCGCGGCGTTCGTCAACGTCGGCCTGTCCGACATCCTCGACATGTACGTCGGATCGAGCGAGCGCAACCTGCGCGCCACGTTCGAGCTGGCCCGCCGCAACCGCCCGTGCGTGCTGTTCTTCGACGAGGTGGACGCGCTGGCCGCGCGCCGCTCCGACATGCGCCAGGCCCACACCCGGCAGCTGGTCAACCAGTTCCTGGCCGAGCTCGACGGCGTGGACCAGGACGCCAACGAGGGCGTCCTGGTGCTGGCCGCCACGAACGCGCCCTGGTACATCGACGTGGCGTTCCGCCGCCCGGGCCGGTTCGACCAGCTCGTGTTCGTGCCGCCGCCCGACGCGTCGGCGCGCGCGGCCATCCTGCGCCTGCTCTGCCGCGACAAGCCGCTGGCCGAGATGGACTTCGACGCGGTGGCGCGGGTGACCGACCACTTCGTCGGCGCGGACCTGAAGGGCGTGGTGGACCGCGCGGTGGAGGTCAAGCTCCAGCAGTCGATCAGCGCCGGCCGGCCCATCCCGATGAACACCCACGACCTGCTGGCCGTCGCCCAGAACACCCGGCCCACGGCCGTGCGCGAGTGGCTGGCCACCGCGCGCAACTACGTGCTGCACGCCAACGAGTCCGGCGCGTGGGACGAGCTGATGCCCTGGATCAAGGGCAAGCGGTGAACCCTCGCGAGTCGATCCTGCGGGCGGGCACGCTGCTGCGGATGCGCCGCCCGGCCGACGCGGAGCGGGAGCTGCGCGGCGTGCTCGCCGTCCAGCCCGAGCACTTCACCGCGTTCTCGCTGCTCGGCCTGGCCCTCGTCCAGCAGGGCAGGACCGCCGAGGCCGTGTCCGCGGCCCAGGAAGCGGTACGGCTGGCGCCCGACCAGTCGTACCCGCACTACATGGCCGGGCAGGTCTACCTCCGCATCCAGCGGCCGGACCTGGCCGTCACCGCCGCCGAGACGTCGCTGGCGCACAACCCCGAGTCGGCGTCGACCTGGGAGCTGCTGGCCCGCGCCCACCTGCGGCTGGGCCGGTACCGCCAGGTGGTCGAGGCGGCCCACCGGGGGCTGGCCATCGATCCGCAGGAGTCCGACCTGGTGAGCCTCCTGGCCATGGCGCACGTCCAGCTCGGGGAGGCGGAGCAGGCCAGGGCCGCCGCCGCGGACGCCGTACGGCTCGATCCGGAGAGCGAGACCGCGCACCTGGCGTACGGCCACGCGGCGCTGCTCGCCGGCGACGCGAAGACGGCCGCCGCGGCCTTCCGCGAGGTGCTCCGCCTCGACCCCGGCTTCGACCCGGCCAGGGACCTCCTCGTCACGGCGCTCAAGCAGCGCAACCCGCTCTACCGGATCCTGTCGAACCTGCGCGGCCGGTTCCTGGGCGGCTGGCGGATGGTCCTCCTGCTGCCCGCCGTGCCGCCGCTCATCGCCGTGTTCGTCCTCATCGCGGTGCTGCACTGGGCGGCGTGGGTGGCCGAGGCGGTGACCGTGCTGCGGCTGGCCCGCGCGAAGGCGACCAGGCTGCTGTTCGAGGGCGTCGAGGCCCGCGTGGCCGTCGCGAGCTGCGCGCTGCTGGCCGCCGGGGTGGGCGTGCTCGCGCTGGGCATCGCGCTCGGCCAGGACGCGCTCGGCACGGCGGGGGCGGCGCTCATGGCGCTGGTCACCCCGGTGCAGGAGGCCACGCACACGGGCTCGGCCCGCGGGCGCCGCGTGCTGTACGGCTGGACGGGGCTGCTCGCGGTCGCGATCGTCGCGTCCGTGGTCCTCGGCTCGACGAGCGTCGCGCTGCTGGCCGGGTACGCCGGGATCGGCACGATCTGGGTGGCCGCGGGCGTCCGCCGGTTGTCCCCCGCTCCCGAGCGCCAGCCGGCCCGGTGAAACTTTCAAGCATTCTGCCTGGTCACAGCCATAGCACCCACGGTGCGTTGACGAGCGCGAACGCGGCATCCGAGCATGACGCCGCGCTCTCCCTCTCCGAAAGGCACCCCCATGCACTTGTCCAAGGCGTTGACGGCCGCCCTGGCCACGCTGGTGGCCGGAGCGGCAGTCGCTGTCGCCGTGACCACCGCCGCCCCGGCAGGCGCGGCCGCCGGCACGGGCACCGGTTACCTGCACACCAGCGGCAACAAGATCGTTGACAGCACGGGCGCGACCGTGCGCCTGACCGGCATCAACTGGTTCGGCATGGAGACCGACAACCGGACCTTCCACGGCCTGTGGTCCAGCACTCCCTGGAAGGGCCACATCGACAAGATGGCCTCGCTGGGCTACAACACGATCCGCGTGCCGTACTCCAACGACGCCCTCAAGTCCGGCGCCACGGCCACCGGCATCAACGACTACGTCAACCCCGACCTGATCGGCCTGTCGCCGCTGCAGATCCTGGACAAGATCATCGCGTACGCGGGCGGCAAGGGCATGCGGATCATCCTCGACCGCCACCGCCCGACCGCCGCCGGCCAGTCCGCGCTCTGGTACGTCCCCGCCACCCCGGAGAGCACCTGGATCAACGACTGGAAGGCGCTGGCCCAGCACTACGCGAACAACCCCACCGTCATCGGCGCCGACCTGCACAACGAGCCGCACGCCGAGGGCACCAACCCCAACGCGACCGGCTCCTGCTGGGGCTGCGGCGACCAGGCCCGCGACTGGCGGCTGGCCGCCGAGCGGGCCGGCAACGCGGTCCTGTCGGTCAACCCCAACTGGCTGATCTTCGTGGAGGGCGTGAGCTGCCCGAGCGGCGGCCTGTCCAACGTGTGGGACGGCGATCCCAGCAACGACGAGGACTGCGGCTGGTGGGGCGGCAACCTGTCGAAGGCGGGCCAGTACCCGGTACGGCTCAACGTGGCCAACCGCTTGGTCTACTCGCCCCACGAATACGCGACCTCGGTCTACCACCAGCCCTGGTTCGACGCCCCCGACTACCCGGCCAACCTGCCGGCCATCTGGGACAAGTACTGGGGCTACCTGTACAAGCAGAACATCGCGCCGATCATGATCGGCGAGTTCGGCACCACGCTGGCCGCGAACGTGGACAAGATCTGGCTGCAGGAGCTGATGAAGTACACGGGGACCGGGGTGAACGGGATGTCGTTCACCTACTGGTCGTGGAACCCGAACTCCGGTGACACCGGGGGCATCCTCAACGACGACTGGACCACCGTCAACCAGGCCAAGCAGGCCATCCTCCAGCCGTACCTGATCCCGCCGACCGGCGGCACCGGGCAGCCCTCCGACACGCCTACGCCCAACCCTCCCGGGCAGTGCGCGGTGACGTACAAGCAGACGAACTCCTGGCAGGGCGGCTTCCAGGGCGAGCTGACGGTGAAGAACACCGGCACCGGCACGATCAGCGGCTGGACCGCCACCTGGACGTTCCCGTCGGGGGTGACGCTGGTCAACGGCTGGAACGCGGTCGTGACCCAGTCGGGCACCACCTGGACCGCCAAGGGCCCCGACCACGCCAAGAACCTCGCCCCGGGCGCGTCGGTCGCCATCGGCTTCACCGCCAACGGCCCGGCCACCCAGCCCACCAACGCCACCTGCTCCTGACCGGCCTCGAAAGCTCCCGCCGTCGCGGGCGGACGCGCTCCCGCCCGCGGCTCCCGAACGAGCGCCCGCCCCGCGATCCACGACCCAGCACCGCGGGGCGGGCGCTCGCCTTTCCCTTCCCCAAGGGAGCGCATCCTCTTCCACGGCCCTCCCCCAAGAACAGCGCCCCTAACGTCTCCCCCCGAAAGGACAGCAACCCCAACAGCCCTCCCTCTCCCCAAGGGACGGCAACCCGCTGCGGCGGGAAGGAGGGTTGACCCGGGGTCGCACGTAGTGGATAACGGATTCCGACAAAGGGAGTAAACCTGCACTGTTACGGAGACCCCGATGGCAAGCGCGGCTTCTCCCGCATTGGTCGGGCGCGACACCCAGTTGCGGCTGCTCACCGGCGCCATCGCGGAGCCACCCTCCGTCATCCAGGTGCAGGGCGAGGCAGGCATAGGCAAGACCAGGCTCGTCAGAGCGGCCATCGACCCCCTGCGCAGAAGCGATCGGACGGTGCTGCTCGGCCACTGCCACCAGATCCGCGAGCCGCTCCCGTACGGCCCGGTCCTCGACGCGCTCCGGGACGTCGCCCCCGCGCTCCCGCCCCAGGACCGGCTCAGCCCCCTCACCGGCGTCCTGCGCGGCCACCTGCCCGAGCTGGCCGGCCACCTCCCGCCCGCCCCCTCGCCACCCGTGTTCGACGATCCGCGGGCCGAGCGGCACCGGCTGTTCCGGGCCGTCCACGCGCTGCTGGCCGCGGCCGGCCCCGTCGTCCTCGTCGTGGAGGACCTGCACTGGGCCGACGACGGCACCCGTGACCTGCTGCGCTTCCTCACCGACCAGCCGCCCGACGGGCTGGCGCTGGTGGTGACGTTCCGGCGGGAGGAGCTGCCGGTGCCGGGGCTGCCGTTCGGGCACGCGTACCGGCGGACTCCCGGGGTGCGCGGCGAGGTGATCTCGCTGACCCCGCTCGACGTCGAGGGCGTGCGCAGCCTCACCGCCGCGCTGCTCGGCCGGTCGGCGCCGACCCGCGAGTTCGCCGCCCGGTTGCACGAACGCACCGCGGGAGTGCCGTTCGTGATCGAGGAGGTGGTGCGCTCGCTGCTCGACGACGAGGGCCGCTTACCCGAGCCGGACGCGCTCGACCGCATGGCCGTGCCGCTGCTGCTGCGCGAGGCGATGGCCGAACGGCTCGCCGGGCTGTCGCCGGCCGCGCTGCGCGTCGTGCGCGCCGCCGCCGTCCTGGGGCTGCCCGCCGACGAGACCCTGATCGCCGCCGTGTCCGCGCCCACCCCGTCCGAGCCCGGGCTGGGCCAGGCGCTGGAGGCCGGCGTGCTGCTCGAGCACAAGGACGGCCAGTACGGCTTCCGCCACACCCTCGCCCAGCAGGCCGTCTACGACACCATCCCCGGCCCCGAGCGCCGCCAGATCCACCACCGGGCCATGACCGCGCTGTCCGGGCTCGACCTGCCGCCCCTCGTCCAGCTCGCCCACCACGCCCGCCGCGCCGGCGACTACGCGGCCTGGCAGCGCCACGGCGCCGCCGCCGCCGACCACGCCGCCGCGCTGGGCGACATCCCGCTCGCCGTCGAGGTGCTCGAAGGGCTGCTCGCCGACCCCAAGCTCCCCCACGACGCCCGCGGCCCGCTGGCGCTCAGCCTCAGCAGGGTCGCCGCCATCGGCCTGTCCCACCGCCGCGTCGTACGCATCCTGCGCCACCTGCTGTCGGACGACTTCCTGTCCCCGCAGGTACGCGGCCAGGCCCGGCTCAACCTGGGCGTGCTCCTGTCCAACCAGGCGGGCGCGGTCGCCGCGGGCCGCCAGGAGATCCTGGCCGCGCTCCCCGACCTGCACGACAACCCCAGCCTGGCCGCCCGCGGGCTGGCCCTGCTGGCGATGCCCGCGTGGGGCGGCGAGCCGCTCTCCATGCACCAGGAGTGGATGGTGCAGGCGGAGAAGCTCCTCGACGACCGCGATCCTGAGCTGACCGCCGCCGTGCTGGTCAACAAGGTCACCCTCGCCATGCTGGTCGGCGCGCCGGACGCCTTCGAGCTGGTGGGGGCGCTGCCGGTCAACGACCCGGCCCCGGCCGTACGCCGCCAGGTGGCGCGCGGCTACTCCAACCTGTACGACGCCGCGGTGGCGCTCGGTCACTACGCGGCGGCCGAGCGGTTCGCGGGCCAGAGCAGGCGCATCGCCGAGGAGACCGGCGCGCTCTACCCGGAGTTCCTGGTGGAGATGTCGTCGATCCGGCTCGACCTGCTGACCGGCCGCTGGGAGGGGCTGCGCGAGCGGGCCGTCGCCGCCGTCGAGATGAGCTTCGAGGCGCCGCTGCTGGCGGTGGACGCCCGGCTGACGCTCGGCATGCTGGCCCTGGCCAGGGGCGAGTGGGAGGAGGCCGGCGCGCATCTGGAGGCGGCCGGCGTACGCGACCTGGACTCGGGCTTCCTGCCCGTCGCCGCGGCGGCCTCCAGCGGGCTGGTGGAGCTGCATTTGACCCGCGACTCGCCGGAGTCGGCGCTGCGCGAGGCCGATCTGGCGGTGGGCAGGCTCCGGCGCAAGGGCGTGTGGGTGTGGGGCGACCAGCTCGTGCCGGCCGCCGTCCTCGCGCTGCTCAAGGCGGGCAGGCGGGGCGCGGCGGCGGATCTGGTGGCGGAGTTCGCGGCGGGGATCGAGGGCAGGAACGCGCCGTCCGCGGCGGCCGGGCTGGACGCCGCCAGAGGGGCGCTGGCCCAGGACGCGGAGGAGGCGGTCCGCTACCACGCCCTGGCCCGGGGCGCGTACGAGGCGATGCCGCGGCCGTACGGCGCGGCGCGGGCGGCGGAGTCCGAGGCGGGCGCGCGGTTCGCGCTCGGCGACCGGGCGGGGGCCGCCGACCTCGTCGCCGACGCGGGCGAGCGGTACGCGGCGCTCGGCGCCACCCACGACGCGGCCCGCTGCCGCCACCTGCTGCGCGAGATCGATCCGACCGGGGCGCGGCGCAGGGGCCGGCGGGGCCGCAGCGGGGTGCTGTCGCCCCGGGAGAGCGAGGTGGCCAGGCTGGTCGCGCTCGGCCGGACGAACCGGGAGATCGCGGAGGTGCTGTTCCTGTCGCGCCGCACGGTGGACACCCACGTGGCCAAGGTGCTGCAGAAGCTCGGCGTGCGGACGAGGGCGGACGTGCGGGAGCCCCGGCCGGACGACCGGCCGGGGCTCGTGGAGAGCTAGGGGCTCGTGGAGAGCTAGGGGCTCGCGGAGAGCTAGACGGTGATGCTCCAGGAGTCGAGGACGCCGGTGTCACCGGCGTAGACGTCCTCGATGTCGAGCACCCAGGTGCCCGCCGCCTGCTGGCTCACCGGGACGGAGAACGTCCTGGTGCCGTACTGCGTGCAGGTCGTGCCGCCGTACCTGTCGACCGCGTACCAGGTGCCGCTCGGCCCGCGTACCCAGATGTCGAGGTCCTCCGCGCACGTGTGGCTGATCGTGATGGAGATCTTGACCGGTGAGGTCGCGGTCCCCGTCGCGGTGGAGGTGATCGAGCTCTGGGTGTTGTTGAAGTCGGTGATCGGATAGTCGGTGCCGTTGGTGAACGTCCGGCCGCCCGAGGTGGTCTGGACGGTCAGCGTGTACGTCGCCGTGTGCGTGGCCGTCACGCCGGTGGCCGTCACCGTGACGGTGTAGCTGCCGGCCGGGGTGGTGGCCGCGGTCGAGATCGTCAGCGTGGACGATCCGCCCGAGGTCACCGAGGCCGGGTTGAACGCCGCCGTGGCGCCGGTCGGCAGTCCGCTTGCCGACAGGTTCACCGTCTGCGCGGTGCCCGCCGTGGTGGCCGTGCTGATCGTGGAGGTGGCCGCCGAGCCCGCCTGCACCGTGCCGGACGTCGGGCTGAGGGAGATCGAGAAGTCACGCGTCGGCGGGTTCGAGCTGACGGTGAGCGCGTACGTCGCCGTGTGCGTCGTCGAGCCGGTCCCCGTGACGGTGATGTTGTACGTGCCCGCAGCCGTCGACGAGCCGACCGAGAGCGTCAGCGTCGAGGAGTTGCCCGAGGTCACCGACGACGGGCTGAAGCTCGCCGTGGTGCCGCTGGGCAGCCCGGAAGCGCTCAGGCTCACGGTCTGGGCGCTGCCGGAGGTGGTCTGCGTGCCGACCGTGACCGTCGCCTGGCCGCCGGGCGCCGCGCTGCCGGACGTCGGGCTGAGGGAGATCGAGAAGTCGCTGGTCGAGGTGCCGCACGCGGGCTCGCCCGAGGCCGCCGCCACGCTGACCGCGCTCCACGCCGCCTTGGTGGTGTTGCACTGGGCGCTGTTGGCCCCGAACAGCTCGATCGCGGCCGCGACCGAGGCTGCGCGGATGTTGGTGTACCGCCAGGACGAGGTCTTGCGGGCCAGCGCGCCCATGTAGATCTTGCCGGCGTTCTGGATGCCGACGCCGGTGACCGACGAGGGGCCGCCGGAGCAGATCGGGCTGGACGGCTTGCCGCCGCCGGGGTTGTTGCCCTCGGCCAGCAGGTAGAACCAGTGGTTCAGCGGGCCCGCCGCCGCGTGCACCTCGGTGCTCGGGATCGAGGAGGAGTAGCAGTTCGGGTCGCCGAGCGCGCTCGGGTTGTACATGTTGCGGATCGGCCCGTCGCCGACCAGGTCGACCTCCTCGCCGACCAGGTAGTCGGCCGGGTCGTTCGGGTTGGCGGCGTACGCCTCGGTGAGCGCGCCGAAGATGTCGCCGGTGCCCTCGTTGATGCCGCCGTTCTCGTTGCCCGACCCGGCGCCGCCCGGCGTGGTCTGGAAGATCGCGTGCCCGAACTCGTGCGCCACGACGTCGATCGGGGTCGCCTGCCGGCTGTTGGCCTGGTTGTGGCCGAAGTTGGTGTAGCTGCCGTTCCAGTAGGCGTTCACGTCATTGAGCCCGACCCGCGCGGGGAAGCCGCGGCCGCTGCCGTTGATGCCGTTGCGGCCCAGCCAGTCGCGCAGCATGTCCCACTCGCGCTGCACGCTGTAGAGCGCGTCCACGCAGGCGGTCTCCAGGTTGGTGCCGGAGCCGTTGCCCCAGGCGTCGTCGGTGCCGGTGTAGGCGCTGCCGTTCTGGCCGCCGCACTGGATGCCGGGCCTGGACGTGTCGGTCATCGAGTACGAGCTGCCGGAGCCGCTCGTCCCGATGGTGACCTGGCCGTAGTAGTAGCCGTTGCCGGTGCCGGCGCGTACGAGGTCGTACGAGTCGGCGATCTCACCGGTACGCGCGTCCACGAACACGTGCTGGATGCTCGGCTTGCCGCCGGCGATGCCGCTGACCATGGCGTCCCAGGCCAGCCTCGGCTTCTCGCCCCAGGCCAGCACGACCAGACGGGGCGTCGCGGTGTCGTCCACGCGCGAGAGCTTCGTCCTGGCGACCTCGGTGGCCTTGCCGGCGCTGATCGTGGCCCTGGTCGGCACGTCGCCCGGGGTGGGGCCCGTCGCCGCGACCGTGTCCCGGACGTTCCCCGCCGCGTCGGTGACCACGACGGCGTCGCCGCCGACCATCGGCAGGCCCTTGTACGTGCGCTCGTACGACACGTAGAACATGTCCGCCGCGCCCGGGGTGACCGCCACGCGGCTGTAGGCCTCGTCGGGGCCCCGGGTGAGCTCGTCGAGCTGGCTGGAGACGGCCTTGTCGGCCACCTGTGCGGCGAGCGAGGCGGGGTCACTCACGCGCGCCGTCTGCTGCTGCTGCGGTGCGGCTCCGGGAGGGGCGGCGTTCGCGGGCGGCGTCTGTAACGCCAGTGTCGTGGCCGTGGCCACGCCGACGACCGCCGCGAGTAAGGCTTTGCGTTTCACGGCTGTGCTGCTCCTTTCGACGTTCTCCCTCGGGCTCGGCACGCTTCGTGAGCGCACGACGGCCCTCGCGCCGCACGGGGATCGCCTCGGCGGCGGGATCGCGGGGAGATTGGGGGGTGGGAAGCTAGCAGTGCTGTTGCGCCTTGATGCCGCGACGCTAAACGGTCACTCCCGACTGGGAAATACGTATACGCATCGGTAGCTATACCGATAATTCCGTTTCACCTGCTCAGTTGCGGGACAATCGGGGCGTGCAATTCGGCATCCTGGGCCCGCTCCTGGTGCGCTCCCCCGGTGGCGAGCCCCTGGCGATCGGGGGTCCGCGCCCGCGTGCCCTGCTCGCGTTGCTGCTGCTCGACGCCGGCCGGATGGTGAGCGTCGAACGGCTCATCGACGGCCAGTACGGCGACCGGCCGCCCACGGAGGCCGCCAACGCCATCCAGGCGCAGATCTCCCGGCTCAGGCGGAGCCTGCCTGCCGGCCTCATCGAGTTCCACGGGTCGGGATACCGGCTGGCAGTCTCGCCGGACGACGTGGACGCGCACCGGTTCGAGCGGCTGTCCCGCGAGGGGCGCAAGCTGCTGGCGGCCGGTCGGTTCCCGGGAGCCGCCTCCTCGCTCAGGGAAGCCCTGGAGCTGTGGCGGGGACCGGCGCTCGCGGACGTCGCCGACGCGCCGTTCGCGGGGCCGCAGGCGCTCCGGCTGGAGGAGCTGCGGCTCTCGGCCATGGAGGACCTGATGGAGGCCGAGCTGGGCCTGCCCGAGGGCAGCCCGGTGGCCGCGCTGCAGGATCTGGTGGCCGCGCATCCGCTGCGCGAGCGGCCACGCGGGCTGCTGATGCGCGCGCTGGAGGCGGCGGGGCGGCCGTCCGAGGCGCTGACGGTCTTCGACGAGACGCGCCGCCTGCTCGCCGACGAGCTCGGCACCGACCCCTCACCCGAACTGGCGGCCCTGCACCTGGCGATCCTGCGCGCCGAACGGCACCAGGTCCGGCGGGTCGCGCCGCCGGCCCAGCTGAACCGGCTCGTCGGGCGGGAGGAGGAGCTCGCGCGGCTGACCGCCCTGCGCGGGGTCCGCCTGGTGACGCTCGTCGGGCCGGGCGGCATCGGCAAGACGCGCCTGGCCATCGAAGCCGCCACCCACCTCCAACACCCGGCCACGACCACCACCCCCGAACCCCCGGGCACGACCTCCACCGGCCTACCCCGGGGGACGGCCACCGCAGACGGGGCTGCGGTGTGGCGCGTGCGGGAGGCGTGTTTCGTGGACCTGTCGCTGGTGGACGGGACCGGGCAGGTGGCGGGAGCGGTGCTGGCCGCGCTGGGATTGCGCGAGCCGGCGCTGCACGGCCTCCCCGACCCCACCGAACGCCTGGTGGCGGCGCTGGCCGAGCAGGACCTCCTCCTCGTCCTGGACAACTGCGAACACGTGCTCGCCGAGGTCGCCACGCTGGCCCGCCGCCTCCTCGCCGCCGCCCCCGATCTGATGATCATGGCCACGAGCAGGGAGCCGCTGGGCATCACCGGCGAGCACCTGGTCCCGCTGGCACCCCTCCCCACAGACCCGGCCGTCAAGCTGTTCGCCGAACGGGCAGCGGCCGTGCGGCAGGAGTTCGCGGTCGGGCCCGGCAACCTGGACGCCGTCCTGCGGATCTGCGCGGCGCTGGACTGCCTGCCGCTGGCCATCGAGCTGGCGGCGGCCCGGATGCGCACGTTCGGCGTGGAGGAGATCGCCACCCGGCTGGCCGAGCACGACCGGTTCCGGCTGCTGTCGCGCGGCGACCGTACCGCCCCCATGCGCCACCAGACGCTGCACGCCATCGTGGAGTGGAGCTGGAGCCTGCTCGACGCCGAGGAGCAGGCGCTGGCCAGGCAGTTCTCCGTGTTCGCCGGGGGCGCGAGCCTGGAGGCGGTGGAACGGGTGTGCGGCGCGGACAGCGCCGACCTGCTGGCCGACCTGGTGGACAAGTCGCTGGTCGAGACCGACGGCGAGCGCTACCACATGCTCGACACCATCCGCCTGTTCTGCGCGGAGCGGCTGGCGGAGGCGGGCGAGGAGGATCGGCTGAGAGCGGCCCACGCCGCCTGGTTCCTGGAGTTCGCGCGCCGCACCGACGGCCTCCTCTACAGCGCCGAGCAGCTCCGGGGGCTGGCCCTGCTCTCGGCCGACAACGCGAACCTGCAGGCGGCGCTGCGGTGGAGCGTCGAGCACGACCCGCCGGCGGCGGCGCGGCTGGTGGCGGCGCTGGCCATGTACTGGTGGCTCAGCGGGCGGCGGGGCCAGGCGACCCGGCACGCCGTGCGGCTCCTCGACGCGATCGGCCCCGAACTGGGGGAGGAGTACCTGCTGGTGGTGCTGCACGCCGTACCCGACGCCGAGTCCCCGCACTGGAAGCAGGCCTGGACGGTCATCGGCTCGCTGGAGCGGCCGATGCGGTGCCGGTTCGGCCCGGCCCTGTGGGGGATGCTCGCGGGGCCGCCCCCGCCCGGGGAGGCGGTCGCCGTCCGCGTGATCGGGTCCGACCCGTGGAGCAAGGCGCTCGGACGGTTCAGCGGCGCGCTGCTGGAGCTGCTGAGCGGCGACGTCGCCAGCGCGGAGCGGGGACTGGAGTCGATGATCGCGGAGTTCGGCGCCCTGGGCGAGCGCTGGGGGAAGACGCAGGGGCTCGACTGGCTCGGGCTGATCGCGAGCTGGCGCGGTGAGTGGGGACGCGCCATGGGGCTGTGGCAGGAAGCGGTCGGCCTGCTCGAAGAGCTCGGGGCGATGGAGGAGCTGGCGGACGTGCTGCACCGGCGCGCCGAGGCGCACTGGCGGGCCGGGGACGCGCCGGCCGCCCGCGCCGACTGCGAGCGGGCCGGGGAGCTGGCGCGCCGGCTCGGGCGGCCGGAACAGACGGCGTGGGTGAGCCTGCGGCTGGGCGAGATGGCCCGCCTGGAGGGTGACCTGGCGGAGGCGTCCCGCCACCTGGAGGCCGCGCTCGCCGCCTCCGAGACCGGCCTGTTCTCAGCCCACGGGGCCAGGTCGCACGTGCTGACGGCGCTCGGCCGGCTGGCCGAGGCGACCGGCGACGCCCCCGAGGCCGCGCGCCGGCACGCGGAGGCCCTGGCCATGACCCTGAACTCGCCGCTGACCACCGACCTCGCCCACGCCACGGAAGGCCTGGCGGGCCAGTGCCTCCTGGACGGTGCGGGAGATCTGGCGGGCCGGGCCCTGGACGCCGGAGAAGATCCGGCGGGTCCGCGCGTGCTGGGCAGCGCGGAAAGACCGGCGGGCCGGGGCCTGGACGGCGTATCGGTGGGCGGTGGATCGGCGGAGCGGGCGGCGGTGCTGCTCGGGGTGGGGGTGGCGTTGCGCGGCATGGCCGTCGCCGGGGATCGGGACGTCGCCAGGATCGCCGCCACCGCCACGGACGTCCTCGGACCGGCGGGATTCGCGGCGGCGTACTCCAGGGGGGCGTCGATGAGCAGGGACGACGCGCTCGCCACCCTGATCGCGCTCGCGGGCCCCGGCCACTGACCCAACGCTGACCCCGGTCGGGGCGCCGGTCGGGGCGCCGGTCGGGGCGCCGGTCGGGGCGCCGGTCGGGGCGCCGGTCGGGGCGGCGGTCGCTGACGGGGGCCGGCCCGGTTGTCAGCCGACGGTCGCTCCGCTATCAGCGGCGCTCGCGAAGCTGACGGACATGAAGAACGCCAACGTCCTCATCTCCGGCGCCAGCATCGGCGGCCCCGCCCTCGCCCTCATGCTCTCCCGCTACGGCTTCAACGTCACCGTCGTCGAGAAGGCCCCGTCGCTGCGCCCCGGCGGCCAGGCCGTCGACTTCAAGGGCCACACTCACCGCACCGTCCTGACCCGCATGGGGGTGCTCAAGGACATCGAGGCGCTCCAGACCGGCGGCACCGACCAGGTGATCGTCGACGCGGACGGCCACAAGGTGGCGGTCATACCCGGCGAGTTCACCGGCGGCGAGATCGAGATCAAGCGCGGCGACCTGTCCAGGGTCTTCTACGAGAAGACCGCCGCGAGCTGCGAGTACGTCTTCGGCGACTCGATCACCTCGCTCACCGAGACCCCCGGCGGCGTGCACGTCACCTTCGAACGCTCCGCCCCCCGCACATTCGACCTGGTGGTGGGGGCGGACGGCATCCACTCCAACGTCCGCCGCCTCGCCTTCGGCCCCGAGGCCGACTACGTCAAGCACCTCGGCTACTACTACGCCCTGGTCGACGTCGAGGGGGACTTCGGCACGGTCTCGAAGATGTACAACGAGCCCGGCAGGATGGCCGCCGTCGGCGGGCCGAAGGCGCCCGCGTTCTTCGTCTTCGCCTCCGAGCGCCTCGACTACGACCGGTACGACATGCGGCAGCAGAAAAACCTGCTGACCCGCGCCTACGCCGGCATGGGCTGGCAGGGCCCGGCGCTCATGGAGGCGGTGCGCCGCTCCCCGGACGTCTACCTCGACTCCATCAGCCAGGCCTCCATCGACCGCTACAGCCAGGGCCGCGTGGTGCTGCTCGGCGACGCCGCGTACGGCAACACCCTGGCCGGCTTCGGCACGGGCCTGGCCGTGGTCGGCGCGTACGTGCTCGCGGGCGAGCTCAAGCGGGCCGGCGGCGATCACCGCGTGGCCTTCGCCCAGTACGAGGAGCAGTTGCGCGGATACGCCAAGATCGCCAAGAACGGCAACGCGGGCCCCTTCCTCGCCCCTCGCACCAGGAAGGGGATCCGGATGCGGAACTGGATCTTCAAGTACAACTTCCTGTTCGGTTGGATGATGAAGATGACCGACAAGTTCGCGAACGACATCGTCCTGAAGGAGTACTGAACTTTTTTCACATCTGTCACATCCAACCCACACATGAACAAGATTCAGCAGATTGCCGCCCTGTCCCTGCTGCCCGCCGCCGCGGCCCTGATCGCCCTGCCCGCCCAGGCCGCGGAACGCCCCACCTGCCCCGTCCCGACCAAGGCGGAGGCGAAGCGGTCGGCCGACAGCAAGATCGACAAGCCTGCCAGGGGCGCCACCGCCATCAAGGGGGTCCGCGTCAACCACATCCCGAAGGGCTTCACCTACGGCACGGTCGCCGTCAACAAGCACGACGGCATCACCGAGTACGGCTACCAGTGGTCCGACGACCGCGACGACGTGGACCGCAAGCACCGCTCACTCTGGGTCAGGGTCGTGTGCTGGCCGAAGGCGAGCAAGCCGGCGCAGCTCAAGAACGGGCCGTTCGACATCGGGACGTTCTCCGGCGACACCGAGACCGTGAAGATCGGCGGCCGTCAGGTGCTCACCCAGGAGGGCGACGGCGCGCTCGGCCACGGCCGGTACGCGGGCTGGGTCGAGCGCAAGGGAGTCGTCGTCACCGTGATGGCCAGCACGCCCCTCGTCCCCGAACTGTCGAAGATCATCGAGGGGATCAGGCTCTGAGCAGGCCGACCCCGCCGTCGATGCGGAGCTGCGGGGTGCCGTCCAGAAGGGGGATGTGGGGCTCGTCGTCGCCGAGGTGCCAGTCCTGGACGGGCACCAGGCCCGGCTCCATCAGCTCGAACCCGTCGAACAGCTCCAGCACCTCCTCCCGCGTCCGGAACCGCGCCTGCGCGGGGGTGCCGTGCGTCGCCATCGTGAGCTGGGCGATCGCCTCCTGAGCGCTCTCCGCCATCGCGTGGGTGGCCACCAGACAGCTGCCCGGCACCATGCGCTTCCTGAAGGCGGACACGATGCCGCCGGGGTCCTCCTCGTCCATCACGTAGTGGAGCACCCCGACCATCAGCACGCACACCGGCTGCTCGAAGTCGATCAGGCCGGTGACGCTGGGGTCGGAGAGGACGTCGTCGGGGCGGCGCAGATCCGCCTGGATGCTGGCGATGCCCGGCGAGTCGGCGAGCAGCACCTGCGCGTGCAGCCGCACCACGGGGTCGTAGTCCACGTAGACCACCCGGCAGGCCGGGTTCACCGAGCGGACGGTCTCGTGGATGCTGGGCGAGGTCGGGATGCCGGTGCCCAGGTCGATGAACTGCCGCAGGCCCTGCTTCGCCAGATGGCGGACGGCCTCGACCTGGAACTTACGGTTGGCCCTGGCCACCAGGCGGGTGTCCGGGGCGACCGCGAGAAGCTTCTCCGCCACTGCCCGATCGACCGCGAGGTTGTCCTTGCCGCCGAGCAGATAGTCGTACACCCGGGCGGAGCTGGGGACCGTGGGGTCCACACCGGGCGGAACGCGTTCTAGCTCGGTCACTGGGGGCCGTCTCCTTCCACGCGTGCGACTCCGAACGTCATACTACTCGGCAGTCCCGCACGTAATAGGGCATATTCAGCAGGCCCCCTTCAGCCGGGCCAGGATACCGAACAGAACAGGTTCTCGCCTGCCCGCCGATCAGGAGAAGCGGGTCAGGAGCCCCTCGGCGGCGGCGAAGCCGGCGACCACGTCGGCCGCCGTGCGCCGCTCGCGCACCATCCCCACGGCCTGCCCGGCGTAGATGCAGGCCGTGTCGAAGTCGCCTTCGGCCCGCGCCGCCGCCAGCCGGGCCGGGGCGTCGTCGTCCGCGGCCAGCTCGTCCTCCCGCCCCGCCCACTGGTCGAAGAACGCGTTGCGCAGCGCCCGCCCGCCGAACTCGGGCGGCCAGTCCAGGCGCTGGGCGATGTCGAACACCCGCCCGTACGCGGTGCCCGTCTCCTCGGCCGCCAGCAGGCGCTCGGTGGCCGCCGCCGAGAGGGCCGTCTCCGCACACCCCATGAAGGCCGTCCCCACCCAGGCCCCGGCGGCGCCGGCGGCCAGCACGGCGGCGAGCCCGCGCGCGGTCGAGATGCCGCCCGCCGCCAGCACCGGGACGCTCACCGCGTCGAGCACGCTCTGCAGCAGCGGCAGCGTGCCCACCGCGTCGCGCCCGTGACCGCCCGCCTCGGCCCCGCGCGCCACGACCGCGTCCACCCCGGCCTGCTCGGCCGCGCGGGCCTCGTCGGTCGTGCCCGCCTGGGTGACGACCGTGATGCCCGCCTGCCGCAGCTCCTCCACATAACGTGCGTACGGCCCGAAGCTCACCGAGACGAGCGTGGGCCGCAGCTCGAGCACGGCGTCGAACTGGGCCGGGTTGCCGGTCAGCGCCCAGGCCATGAGCCCGATCCCGTACGGACCGCCGCTCGCGACTGCGGCCTCCTTGGTGATCCACTCTCCCGTGGCCGCGCCGGCGACCCCGATCATGCCGAGCGCGCCCGCCTCGGAGACGGCGGCGGCCAGCCGGCCCGCGCCCACCCCCGCCATCGGCGCCCCCACCACGGGCACCGCCAGGCCGAACCGTTCGGTAAGCCATGTGCGCAAGGTCATCCCCCCTAGAAAACCCCTGTTGAGGCCAGTCTTCCACGGCCTTCCCGACCCCTGGACCGGAAAATAGAGCCGGATGACCGATGCGCTCGCGGCACACACCTGTGCATCCTGGTGGGGAACGGCTTTCGTTCCGCAGCGGAGAGGAGTCACGAGCGCATGGACAACGCGGCAGGCCGCCCGACCGTGGTCTTGGACAATGGCGTGGTCGGCAGGGTCATGCTGGCTCATCCCTCCAGGCGCGACCTCGTGCTCGTGCTCGGCATGGACGGCACCCTGCTCAGCTGCCAGCTCGACGACATCGCCTGCGTGGTCGGGGGCAAGCCCCTCTGCCGCGACGGCTGACCGGCGGGCCCCGACAGCACTCTAGGCACTGGTCACGATGCCGCCGATCAGGCTCGCGGCCGCGAAGTCGTTGGTGAGCCGGTTCTTGGTGAGCGCGAACGCGGTGCCGGTCGCCGTGTCGGCCCAGGCCGCGCTGCCGCCCGCGCCGGGCACCCCGAACACCGTCGGGCTCGCCTCGGCGGTCGAGCCGGGGCCGCCGATGCCGTACCCGAGCCCCCAGGTCGTCGGCATGCCGAACACCTCGTCGACCCCGCTGGAGGCGACCGCCGTCACCTCGCGCAGCCGCTCGGGCGAGATCAGCCGCGTCCCGTCCACCTCGCCGAGCAGCGCGGCGTACATGCGCGCGATGGCCCGGGCCGAGGTCTTGCCGCCCGCCGGGATGTCGGAGGACAGGTAGTCGGCGCGGTTGCCCAGCTCGGCGGTCGGCATCAGCGTCAACGGCCCCGCCTTGAACATCGGCAGGTCCGCCGGCATCTCGCCCCACGCCGCCGGGTCCACCGGCGCGTCCTCCAGCCTGGCCAGCCGGTGGTGCTCGGTCTCCGGCATCCCGAAGTAGAGCTCGTCCGCCACGCCCAGCGGGCCCGCCACGTCCTCCAGCAGCACCTGCGAGATGGGCTTGCCGGTGACCCGCCGGACGATCTCGCCGACCAGGAATCCGAACGTGTACGCGTGGTAGCCCACCTTCGTGCCCGGCTCCCACCACAGCTCGGCGTCCTCCAGCGCGGCGACCATCTTGTCCCAGTCGCAGACGTCCTCCGGCGTGGTGTCGAGCGGCACGCCCGGCACGCCCGCCGTGTGCGACAGCACGTGCCGTACGGTCACGCCCTGCTTGCCGTGCCGCCCGAACTCCGGCCACAGCTCCGCCACGGGGGTGTCGTAACCGAACAGGCCGCGCTCGGCCAGCACGTGGGCCACGGTCGCGGTGGCGCCCTTGCCGATCGAGAAGTTGTAGAAGGGCGTGTCAGCCGTGACGGGCCGCCCGGTCCCGGGGTCGGCCACGCCCGCCACCACGTCCACCACCTGGATGCCGTCCCGGTAGACGGCCACCTGGAGCCCGCGCTCCGCGCCCGACTCGACGAGCCTGTCGGCGGCTTCCTGCACCTGCTGCTGGAGATCACTCATGAGGGGTTCTGTCCTTTTCACTGTGAGAACTAGACGGTACCGTACTCACATTGGTACGGAACTGTCTAGTACTGTGTTTCCGTCGAAGGGCGAAGGGATGGGCATGGCACCGGAAGAGGACGGCCGCACGGCACGCAAGCGCAGGCAGATCATGGATGCGGCCCGGCCGGTGTTCCTGCGCAACGGCTACGTGGGCGCGAGCATGGACGAGGTGGCGGCGCTGGCGGCGGTCTCGAAGCAGACCGTCTACAAGCACTTCACCGACAAGGAGCAGCTGTTCACGAGCATCATCCTCGACACGACGACCCAGGTCGACGGGCTGGCCAAGCTCATCACCGCGGCCCTCGACGACAGCGAGGACCTGGCCGAGGACCTGGGCGAGCTGGCCCGCCAGTTCCTCGGCGCGCTCATGCGGCCCGACGTGCTCCGCCTGCGCCGGCTGGTGATCGCCGAGGCCGACCGGTTCCCCGACCTCGGCCGCACCTGGTACCAGCAGGGCTTCGAGCGCTCGCTGGAGACCCTGGCCGCCGCCTTCGAACGCCTCGCCGGCCGCGGCCTGCTCCGCCTGGACGACGCCGAGCTGGCCGCCCAGCACTTCGTGGGCCTGCTGCTGTGGATCCCGGTGAACAAGGTCATGTTCTGGGGCGGCGGCGACCACTACACCGAGGCCGACCTCGAACGGCTCTCCGAGGCCGCCGTCGCCGCGTTCCTGCGCGCGTACGGGGCCTCCCCGACCGGCAGGGCTAGGTCAGATATCTCCTGAGCCCGGCGGCCAGGGCGACGGCCATGCGCTCGCGGAAGCCGGGGTCGGACATCTTGGCCGCGTCGCCGCGGTTGCGCATGTTGCCGCACTCGATGAACACCGCCGGGCGCACGGAGAGGTTGAGCCCGCCCAGGTCGGTGCGGGTCTGCAGCCCGTCAACCCCGGTGTAGGTGGCGTACGGCAGGCCCGTGCCGTCCCGGTAGGCGTTCCTGATGTCCACCCCGAGCCGCCGGGACGGCTTGATGATCTGGTCGTTGTGCCCGGAGACCAGCCCCGGCATGATCACGTGGAAGCCGTGCCCGCTCGGCACGGCGCCGTCGCCGTGGATCGACAGGACCGCGTCCGCCCTGGCGTCGTTGCCGATGGCGGCCCGCTCGGTGACGCACGGGCCGACGCCCTTGTCGTCGGGCCTGGTGAGCACGACCTTGGCGCCCAGCTTCTCCAGGATCGGCTTGAGCCGGTTGGCGACGTCCCAGGTGAAGGCGTGCTCCGGGTATCCGGCGTTGGTCTGCGTGCCGGTCGTGTTGCAGGGCTTCCTGCCGGTGATGATGTCGACCTGCCGGTTGATCTCCGCGGGGTGCGCGGCGTTGCCGCCGTTGTGGCCGGGGTCGATCACCACGATCTTGCCCGCGAGCGCGCCGGGCGTCCGGCCGGGGGACGGCGTCGCGGGCAGCGCCGCCTCCTGTGCGGCGGGCACGGCGCCGCCGCACGCGGTGGCCAAGGCGGCCAGCGTGACGACCCACGCGAATCCGGTCCGGTACGCGCACATGATCCCGACCGTACCGGCTGCCGTGCGGCAAACCCAAGACCCGCCTGACCTGCGCGTTCGTGTCGCGGCTCGGGCTCGACCCGCTGGCGCGGCCCGCCCCGCTCGCGCCGGCCGTGATGGTCTGTCCGGCGGTGACGAACTTCGCGGCGCCGCGCGACGTACCTGAGGGTGATCCGCTGACCTGGATTCTGCCTGAGGTTTACGGGGTATCTGCGGTAATTGGGGTGATATGGGCGCCAAGGCGGCGACCGCCCAGGACGGCGTACGACGATGACGAGAGGAGCCTGGGCGATGAAGCAGCAGACGTGGGCGATGCGGCCGGTCATCCGCCACGCGACGGCGGACGACGCGGGACGGGTGGCGGAGCTCATCGCGACCGCGTTCTCCGGGCTGAGGGTGGTGCACTACCTCGTGCCGGAGCGCAGGGAGCGGCACCGGGTCATGACCGCCAACTTCCGGATCCTCGTGGACCACGCCGTCGAGCACGGGGAGATCCACCTCATCGACGACGGGCCCGCGGTCGCGGTCTGGTTCCCGCGCACCGCGCCGCTGCCCCAGCCGGCCGACTACGACCGGCGCCTGGCCGAGACGACGGGCGAGTGGGCCGATCGCTTCCGCGCGCTCGACGCGCTGTCCGAGGCGAACCATCCGGCGGAGCCGTACCACCATCTGGCCTTCCTGGCGGTCCACCCGGACCGCCAGAACGAGGGGCTGGGCTCGGCGCTGCTGCGCTACCACCACGCGCGGCTGGGCGGCGTGCCCGCGTATCTGGAGGCCAGCGACCCGCGCAACCGGGACCTGTACGCCCGCCACGGCTACCGGCAGGGTGAGCCGTTCGCGCTGCCGGACGGGACGCTGTTCTGGCCGATGCGGCGCCCGGCCTGAAAGTTTCAGAGTTTCCGCAGGCCGTTGACGGGACGGCGCCGGGAAAGGAGGATCGGAGGGCTCCGATTGGGAGCGCTCCCATCCCCCCTAAGGACCTCCATGACCCGAAGCCGGGCCGCCTTACTGGCCCTCCTCACCATGGTCGCCCTGTCCCCCGCCACGACGGCACTGGCGGACGAGGGACCCGAGCAGATCGTCAACGGCACCTTCGACTCCGGCACCGCCCCCTGGTGGAGCACCGCCAACACCACCCTCGCCATAGACGCGGGCCGGCTCTGCGCCGACATCCCCGGCGGCACCGCCAACCCGTGGGACGTGATCATCGGCCAGAACGACATCCCGCTGGTGGCCGGCGACACGTACGCGTACCGGTTCAGCGCCTCGGCGACCCCCGCCAAGGTCGGCAAGGCGCTGATCCAGCTCCCGGTGGACCCGTGGACGCAGTACCTGTCGGCGAACCCGGAGCTGAGCGTCTCGGGCAACGACTACTCCTACACGTTCACCGCCCCCGTGTCGCTGCCGAACTCCCAGGTCGTCTTCCAACTGGGCGGCAGCGCCGAGCCTTGGAGGTTCTGCATGGACGACGTGTCGCTCAAAGGCGGCGCCGACCCCGAGGTGTACGAGCCCGACACGGGCCCGCGCGTCCGCGTGAACATGGTCGGCTACCTCCCCCAGGGCCCCAAGAACGCCACCGTGGTCACCGCCGCGACCACGGCCCTGGACTGGGAGCTCAAGAACGCCGACAAGCAGACGGTCGCCAAGGGCCGGACCACCCCCAGAGGCGTGGACGCCAGCTCCGGCCAGAACGTTCACACGCTCGACTTCGGCTCCTACCGCAAACCCGGCAAGGACTACACGCTGACGGTCGACGGCGAGACGAGCCGGCCGTTCGACATCGCCTCGGACATCTACGACCAGCTCCCCACGGACGCGCTGAAGTTCTACTACACCCAGCGCAGCGGCATCGAGATCCTCGACAGCCTCAGGCCCGGCTACGGCCGCCCCGCCGGCCACGCCGGCGTCGCGCCGAACCAGGGCGACGCGAGCGTCCCGTGCCAGCCCGGCGTCTGCGACTACTCGCTCGACGTCAAGGGCGGCTGGTACGACGCCGGCGACCACGGCAAGTACGTCGTCAACGGCGGCATCTCGGTCTACCAGCTCATGGCCGCGTACGAGCGGGACAAGGCGGCCTTCAAGGACGGCCAGCTCGCCATCCCGGAGAGCGGCAACGGCCGGCCGGACATCCTGGACGAGGCCCGCTGGGAGCAGGAGTTCCTGCTGAGCATGCAGGTGCCGGAGGGCAAGCCGTTCGCGGGCATGGCCCACCACAAGATCCACGACCGGAACTGGACGGGCCTGCCGCTGCTGCCGCACCTGGACCCGCAGCCGCGCGAGCTGCACCCCACCTCCACGGCCGCCACGCTCAACCTCGCGGCCACGGCGGCCCAGGCGGCCAGGCTGTTCGCCCCGTACGACCCGGCGTTCGCGGCCAGGAACCTCAAGGCCGCCCGCAGGGCGTGGGCCGCGGCCAAGGCCAACCCGGCCAGGTACGCCGACCCGAACGACGGCACCGGCGGCGGCGCCTACAACGACGCCGACGTGAGCGACGAGTTCTACTGGGCGGCGGCGGAGCTGTTCATCACGACGGGCGAGAAGGAGTTCAAGGACTTCGTGCTGGCCTCGCCGCACCACACGGGCGACATCTGGCGTGACCGGGGCTTCGACTGGGGCAACACCGCCCAGCTCGGCCGCCTCGACCTGGCCACGGTGCCCAACACCCTGCCCGACCGGGCGCGGGTGCGGCAGTCCGTGGTGGAGGGGGCCGAGAAGTATCTGGCGGTCCAGCGGGCGCACCCGTACGGGCTGCCGTACAACCCGCCGGACTTCGACTGGGGCTCGAACAACCTGGTGCTGAACAACCTGGTCGTCCTGGCCACGGCGTACGACCTGACCGGCCACGAGAAGTATCGCGCGGCCGTGCGCGAGGGCATGGACTACATTCTCGGCCGCAACGCGCTCAACCAGTCGTACGTGACCGGCTACGGCGAGGTCGCCTCGCGCAACCAGCACAGCCGCTGGTACGCCCACCAGCTCGACCCGGCGCTGCCCAACCCGCCGCGCGGCACGCTGGCCGGCGGCCCGAACTCCGGCATCCAGGACCCGCTCGCGCAGCGGCTGCTGAAGGGGTGCAAGCCGCAGTTCTGCTACATCGACGACATCGAGTCGTGGGCCACCAACGAGCTGACCATCAACTGGAACTCCCCGCTGGCCTGGGTCTCCGCGTTCCTGGCCGACAAGAGCGGGCGGTCCGACTGCCGGGTGCGCTACACGGCGCACGGCTCGGGCACGTTCACCGGCCAGATCGTGATCGAGAACACCGGCAGGCAGAGCGTGGACGGCTGGACCCTGCGCTGGTCCTTCCCGGGCGGCCAGCGCGTCCGGCAGGACTGGGGCGCGGCGCTGTCGCAGTCCGGCCCGGTGGTGACGGCCAGGAGCGCCGGAAAGATCAAGCCGGGCAGGTCCGTGACGTTCGGCTTCGTGGCCACGAACCCCTCGGGCCCCAACCCGTCCCCCGAGGTCTTCCACCTCAACGGCGAGCGCTGCGGGTGACCCGCCCGCCCGGCGGCCTCTCCACGAGGGGCCGCCGGGCGTTGCGAACGCTCCGTTGAACGGAATACTGTCAACCCCATGCCCAGGGGAACCTCCGAAGTCAGCGAGCCGATGTTCTTCGTGCTCGCCGCCCTACGCGCCGGCCCGCTGCACGGCCACGCGATCAGCAAGTCGATCAAAGAGCTGTCGGCCGGCCGGGTCCAGCCGTCGGTCGGCACCCTCTACGGCATCCTGGAGCGCCTGAACGAGCGGGGCGTGATCACCGTGGACCGGGAGGAGACGGTCAACGGCCGGAACAGGCGCTACTTCCGGATCACCGACGAGGGACAGTCCCTGGTCGAGGCCGAGGCCAGACGCATGCAGCAGGCCGCCTCCCTCGTGCTGCGCCCCATCACATGACCGCTACCGTGCCCCAGCCCATGACGGCCCTCGAACGGCGCTACCGCCGGCTGCTGCTGGCCTACCCGAGGCAGTATCGCGCGGCGCACGGCGACGAGCTGCTCGAAGTCCTGCTGGAGTCGGCCGACCCCGGCAGGAACGTCCCGGTGCTCAGGGAGGTGTGGGGTCTGCTGGTGGGCGGCGTGCGTAGCCGCATCGTCCACTTGGCGACGGGCAGCGCGTGGGAGGACGGCGTGCACCTGGGCATCACGGCCGTGGCCGCCGCGAACCTGGCGGAGCTGCTGCCCTACGCGGGCGCGGTGCCGCTGTGGACGCTGCTGTCGGCGCTGGCACTGCTGGCCGTCCTGCGCGGCCGGCTGGCGGTGGCGTTCCCGGTCACGCTCGTCGCGGGCGTGAAGGCGGTCGCGGTCGCGGGTGGCTGGCAGGCGTTCGAGCCGACGCTGCTGCCGGTGTACCCGTCGGCCCTCACCGGGCGGGCCCTGTTCGAGGACAGCAGCCCCTTCGCCGTGGCCTGCGCGTACGCGGTGGTGCTGCTCGGGCTGCTGGTGCTCATGTCGAGAAGGCGGCAGCCGCCGCGGATCCGGTCGTGGTGGTGGCCGGCGGCCGTCGTGGCCGTCGCGTGGGCGGGCCCTCGGTGGATGGAGCAGGACACGATGTTCCCGATCAGCCTGAGCCGGATCGTGGCGGAGGCGGCGGCGTTCGGGCTGGCCATAGCGGGCTGCTACCTGGCGCGCGACCACCGGTGGGCGCTCGCGTCGGGCATCTACCTGCTGGTGAGATCGGTCGAGCTGACCGTCCACGCCGATGCCCTGTCCAGGCAGCACCTGGCCTACTGGGGCTTGCTGACCGTGCTGGCCCTCGGGGCCGCTTCCGTGCCGTTCCGGAGGCGGCGGCACTGCCTGGATTGACCATGCTCCGTTAAACGGAGTATGGTCTCCCGCCATGACGAGGAAGACGCTGCCTACCGCGCTGCTCGCCCTTGCCGTCCTCTGCGGCTGCGGGGGCGCCGCAGAGACCGCCGCCACCCCGCCGTCCCCCAGCGCGGCGACGGCGGCGGCCAAGGACAAGAAGCACCAGCTGGAAGCGGCCAAGGCCGACTGCATGAAGCAGAAGGGCTTCAAGTACGTCGCGTGGGTGCGGCCGGAGCCGCCCCAGAGCGACGAGGACCGCCGCCGGGACGCGGGCGACTACCAGGCCATGCGGAAATATCGCGAAAAATACGGCTTTGAGGTCTTCGCCGAGTACATCTACCCCAAGGAGCTGAACGCCCCGGCGGCCCAGGGGGAAAGCCCCGATCAAGACCCGAACATGAAGATCCAAGGGGCGCTCTCGGAGGCCCAGCTGGGCGCGTACCACAAAGCCAAGGACGCCTGCATGGCCACGGCGGGCAAGCAGGTCCTCGGCGTGACCCTGAAGTCGAGCCTCGACTACTACAACCAGATAGCCCTGACGAGGAAGCGCGCGACCGCCACCACGATCGACACCGACCCCAAGCTGGTGGAGCTGGCCACCGCCATGGCCACCTGCCTGAAGGGCAAGGGCTACGCCGTCACCGACACCACGCCGACGGCCCTGGCGAAACGCGGCCGGGACGTGTTCACCGCCCAGCAGGACAAGCTGGGCCGCGAGCAGGACGACACCGTGCCCGACATCGCGCCTCCGGCGAAGAAGGGCGAGAACCAGCCGATCCACATGCCGTCGCTCACCGCCGAGCAGGCCCGGCCCTACCTGGCCAAGGAGATCAAGGCCGCGCTCGACGACCTGGAGTGCGGCAAGGACTTCTACCCGGTCTTCGCGCCACGCAAGTCGGCGATCGACGCGCAGGTCAGGGCCCAGTTCGCCTACTGACAGCCCTGAACGGAGGACGGACTTCGCCATGCTCACCAGATTCACCATGACCGCCACCGCTCTGCTGGCGCTGGCCGCGCTCTCGGGCTGCGGGGGCGTCACCGAGAGCGCCGCGCCCTCGCCCAGCTCGACCGCCGCGGGCAAGGAGGTCCAGCTCGAGGCGGCCAAGGCCGACTGCATGAAGCAGAAGGGCTTCAAGTACGTCGCGTACGTGACGCCGCACGAGCCGGCCACCGAGGACGACAAGAGCCGCGTAGCTGGCAACTACCAGGCAATGCAGAAATATCGCGAAAAATACGGCTTCGGGGTCTTCGCCGAGTACATCTACCCCGACACCTTCAACACCCAGGCCGGCAGCCCCGAGAACAACCCGAACGGGAAGATCCAGTCGTCGCTGTCCAAGGCGCAGCTGCAGGCGTACCGGAAGGCGATGGACGCCTGCCAGGTCTCGGCGGCCAACAAGGTTCTCGGCCTGAAGCTGAAGTCGACGGAAGACTTCTACGAAGCGCAGTTCAAGGCCTCCGTCCGGGCCCGCAAGGACAAGCTGAACACCGACCCCGAGCTGGTCGAGCTGGCCACCGCCATGGCCACCTGCCTGAAGGGCAAGGGCTACGCCGTCGGCGACACCGCGCCGGTCGCCATGTCCGATCAAGGACAGAGGACGTGGCAGCTCAAGCAGGACAAGCTGGGCCGGGAGCAGATGGACGACGTGCCCGACGTCGCTCCCCCAGCCGAGGACGACAAGGTGCCGATGTACTACGTCCCGACGCTCACCCCCGAGCAGGCCAGGCCGTACCTGACCAAGGAGATCAGGCAGGCGCTGGACGATCTGGAGTGCGGCAAGGACTTCTACCGCGCCTACCTGCCGAAGGAACTGTCGGTCCAACGGCAGGTCAGCGCCCAGTTCGGCATGTGACCAGCTCATGAAGTCACCGCGCAAGCTCCTCACCGGCGTCGTCGCCGGAGTAGTGATCATCGCGGGCGCCGGCTGGGCCGTGGGCTCCCGGCTGCGCTCCCCCGCCGACGAGGCGGCTCGCCGCGCCGCGCCGCGGGCCTCGCTCGTCACCGCCGCCGTCGAGCGCCGCAAGCTCGTCAGCACCGTCGTGGTCAGCGGCACGCTGGAGTACGGCTCGCCCCTGCCGGTCACCCTGGCCGGGGCGGTCGGCGGCACGTCCGAGCAGCAGCGGGCCACCCGGGCGCCGCGCCAGGGCCGGCTCGCGGAGGGCGCGGTCTTCCTGGAGGTCAACGGCCGCCCGGTGTTCGCGCTGCGCGGGTCCGTACCGATGCACCGCACGATCGCCCCCGGCAGCAAGGGGGACGACGTCAAGCAGCTCCAGCGGGCGCTGCGCAGGCTGGGGTACGGCGGTCCCGTCTCCGGCGTGTTCGACCGGGCCACGATCGCCGCCGTCACCCGCATGTACACGAAGAAGGGGTACGAGGCGCAGCAGCCGACGCTGACCGACCGGCAGGCGTACGACACGCTGCGCAAGGCCGTACAGACCGCCCAGGAGACCCTCGCCGCCGAGAAGAAGGCGCTGGACCAGGGGCGCGACGTGCTGCCGATCAAGATGAGGCTGGCCAACGCCAAGGCGGACCTGAAGGCGGCCGAGCGTGCCCTCCGGGAGGCCGAGGCCCGGCTGGTGACGCCGGAGGACGAGACCAGGATGGCGGCGGCCGAGGCGGCCGTGCGCGCGGCGCAGGAGAAACTCGTGGAGGCCGAGCAGGCGCTGGCCGAGGCCAGGAGGCAGCCCACGCCGGCGGCCACCGCCACCGCCACCCCCCAGCCCACGGCCTCCACCGACACGAGCCTGCTGGAGCTGCGGGTCCAGAACGCCCAGGCCGACCTGGCGGCGGCCCTGGAGGCGCGCGAGCGGGTCGCGGAGGAGGCGCGGCAGGCCAGGGAGAAGAGCCTGGTGGAGCTGCGCAGGGCCGTGCGGACCGCGAAGGAGGCCAGGGCCACCGCCGAGCAGGCGCTGCGCCAGGCCAGGCAGCTCTCCCCGACCAGGCTCAAGGTGGCCAACGCCGGTAAGGACGTGGCGGCGGCCAAGGGGATGCTGGCCGAGTTCGCGCGCACGTACGGGACCTCCATCCCGCCCGGCGAGGTGGTGTTCCTGCCGAAGCTGCCCGCCCGGGTGCGCAAGGTCTCGGTCAAGCAGGGGCAGCAGGTCGAGAAGGAGGTCGCCACGGTGACCAGCTCGGCGTTCACGGTGACGGGGTCGGTGGAGGCGACGGAGGCCGAACTGCTGCGCACGGGCATGGAGGCGGCCATCGAGCTCGACACGGGCAAGACGTACAAGGCGCGCCTCACCGCGATCGGCGAGCAGGCCAAGGTGCCCGGCGCCGAGGAGGCCAAGGACGGGTCGGAGCCCGTCCTGATCACGCCCGCCTCGATGAAGGGGCTCAAGCCGGGCACGGCGGTGACGGCGCGGGTGACGGTGGGGGCGACCAAGGAGCCGGTGCTGGTCGTGCCGGTGGCGGCCGTGATCACGGGGGCGGACGGGAGGGCCCGGGTACGGGTCGAGTACGCCACGGACCGGACCAGGGACGTCGAGGTGCGCACGGGCCTGACCGCCGACGGGAACGTCCAGGTCGCCGGCGCGCTCAAGGAGGGCGACCGGGTGGTGGTCAGCGGTGCCTGAGCCGGTGATCTCGCTGGCGGAGGTCAGCAGGGAGTTCGCCGCCGAACCGCCGGTCCGGGCGCTCGACCGCGTCACGCTCCGGGTGGAACGGGGCGACTACCTGGCCATCGTCGGCCCGTCGGGCTCCGGCAAGTCGACCCTCCTGAACGTGCTCGGCCTGCTCGACCGCCCCAGCTCGGGCAGCTACCGCCTCGACGGCACGGAGACCACCACCCTGCGCGACGGGGCCAGGACCAGGTTGCGCGGCGACCGGATCGGCTTCGTCTTCCAGTCCTTCCACCTGCTCTCCCACCGCAGCGTGGTCGAGAACGTCATGCTCGCCGAGATCTACGGTCGGCATGCGCGTAGGAGCAGGCGGGAGCGGGCCCTGGCGGCGCTGGAACGAGTCGGCCTCGGCCACCGGACCGGGTTCGCGCCCGACCGGCTGTCCGGGGGCGAGCGCCAGCGCACGGCCATCGCCAGGGCCCTCATGGGCGAGCCGTCCCTGCTGCTGTGCGACGAGCCCACGGGCAACCTCGACAGCCGCAACACCGAATCGGTGCTCGACCTGTTCGACGAGCTGCGGGGGCAGGGGATGACGATCGTGGTCATCACCCACGAGCAGGAGGTCAGCGAGCGGGCCGGGCGCCGGGTGCGGATCACCGACGGCGTGCTGGTGGAGGAGGAGTGATGCACGTACGGGACCTGCTCGGGGAGGCCGTGGCCGGCATGCTCGCCCGGCCGGTGCGCTCGGCGCTCACCACGCTCGGGACCGTGCTCGGCATCACCACGCTGGTCATCACGCTCGGCGTGGCCGCCACCGCGGGCAACCAGATCGTCGGCCGCTTCGACGCGCTGGTGGCCACGGCCGTCACGGTGGAGGTGCCGGAGTCGCCGAACGCGCCGCTCGTGGAGTGGGACGCGATCGACCGGCTGACCAGGCTGCGCGGCGTCGAGTCCGCCGCCGCGCTGGCCGAGTCGGACGACAGCGCGAACCTGTCGGTGCGCTCCAACGACATCGTGGACCCGACCAGGGTCACCGCGCAGTCGTTGACCGTGCTGGCCGCGACGACCGGGCTGCCCGAGGCGGCGCGCGGCCGGATGGTGCAGGGCAGGTTCTACGACCTCGGGCACATCGAGCGGCGCGACCGGGTGGCGGTGATCGGCGACCAGGCGGCCAAGCTGCTCGGTGTAGGACGCCTCGACCGGGCGCCGGCCATCTTCATCGGCAAGCACGCGTACACGGTCATCGGCATCCTGGGCGATCTGCGCCGCGAGCGGAACCTGAGCACCGCCGTGTTCGTGCCGCCCACGGTGGGCAGGCAGTTCGGGCTGCGGGACGTCACCAGGGTGCTGGTCAACACGAGCCTGGGCGCGGCGGACCTGGTGGCCCGGCAGGCGCCGACCGCGCTCAGCCCGGGGAACGGCGACATGCTGCAGGTGGTCGCCCCGCCCAGCCCCACCAGGGCGCGTGACCAGGCGCAGGACGACGTCAACGCGCTCTTCCTGATCCTCGGCCTGGTCTCGCTCGTGGTCGGCGCGGTCGGCATCGCGAACGTCACCCTCGTCACCGTCATGGAACGCGTGCCGGAGATCGGCCTGCGCCGCTCGCTCGGGGCGGCCAGGCGGCACATCGCCGCGCAGTTCCTGCTGGAGTCGACGCTGATCGGCCTCGCGGGCGGCGTGATCGGCGCCAGCCTGGGCGTCGTCACGGTGGTCGCGGTGTCGGCCGCCAAGCAGTGGACGCCGCTGCTGGACGTGCGCCTGGCCGTCGCGGCGCCGGTGGCCGGAGCCCTGGTGGGCCTGCTGGCCGGGCTGTACCCGGCGCTGCGGGCGGCCAGGATGGAGCCGGTGGACGCGCTCAGGTAGCGTAGACGGCCGACAGGAACCGTACGAGCACCGCCTCCCTGGCGGCCGCGGGCAGCGCGTCCAGGATCGCGTTGACCGTCGCCATCTCCGGCTGCCCCGCCTCCGGCCGCAGGTCCACCCCCACGGAGGAGGCCAGCGCGGCGAAGTCCGCCTCGCCGAGCGCCTCCAGGTCCGTGGCCGCCACCAGCTCGACCAGCCCTTCGGGCAGCACGACGGGCCCCCGCTCCCGGGCGGCCTCGGCCGACTCGGCGATCACCTTCAGCATGTCCTCGACCCCCGCCAGCGTCACCCCGGTGACCGTGATGTGCAGGTTGGCCGGGATCCCGGCGTACGAGAGCTGCGGCTGCAGGAACCAGCCCCGCGCCCGCGCCTCGTCCGCCAGCACGAACACGTCGATCCCGTCCCCGGCGAACGCCACCAGCGACGACTCCGGCTCGCCGAGCACCCGCAGCCCGGGGATCCGCGCGAGCCCTTCGCGCAGCTTGACCGTCGCCTCCAGGGTCGCCCGGCCCAGCTCCAGGTAGCCCTCCTCACCGAGCGCCTGCAGCGTGGCCCAGGCGCCGCCGAGCGGCCCGGCCGACCTGGAGCTCTGCACGGTCGCGTTGACGATCGTGTAGCCGGGCCAGGCGGCGGAGGCGAAGTACGCCTTGCGCCGCATCGCGGGATCGGCGAAGAGCACGACCGAGGCGCCCTTGGGGGCGTACCCGAACTTGTGCAGGTCGCACGAGAGCGAGGTGACGCCCGGCACGGACAGGTCGAACGGCGGGACCGCCGCGCCCGCCGCGCGCAGCCACGGCAGCAGCCACCCGCCGACGCAGGCGTCCACGTGGCACGGCACGCCCGCCGCCGCGGCCACGGCGGCGACCTCCTCGACCGGGTCGATCACGCCTTGGGGGTAGGAGGGCGCGGAGGCGACGACCATGATCGTGTTCTCGTCGATCGCGTCCGCCACGTCGCGCGCCCGCACCTTGTACGTCTCCAGGTCCACCGGGACGGCGACGACCTCGACGCCGAGATAGTGGGCCGCCTTGTGGAAGGCGGGGTGGGCGCTCACGGCGAGCACCAGGTTCGGGCTGGCCTTACCCGCGGCGTCGCGGGCGGCCTTGACCGCCAGCATGATCGACTCGGTGCCGCCGCTGGTGAAGATGCCGTGGCCGCCGCCGAGCAGATCCGCGACCGCGCCGACGACCTGCCGCTCCATCTCGACCACGCTGGGGAACGCGGTCGGGTCGAGGCAGTTCACCTCCAGCATCTCGGCGTACGCCCGCGCCGCCGCCTCGTGGACCTCGGCCCGGCCGGTGTCGTAGACGTAGGCCGTCACCTGGCCGCCGCGCACGGGTAAGTCGCGCGACCTCATCCTGGCCACCTCGGCCAGCAGCTCCTCGGTGGTCCTCGCTCTGGGGTTCACGTGGGCTCCTTCGTGCGGGGGTCGCCGGGCAGGCCGAGCGTGCGGTGGACGCTCAGGTGCAGATGGGAGCGGAAGCGGCGCAGGGCGGCCCGATCGCCGGCGGCCCTGCGGCGGCCCTCCGCGTCCAGCACGCCGCCCTTGGCGAACCCGTGCACGGACCAGATGACCGTCCACATCGCGTACTCGAGATCGACCTGCTCGTCGATCAGCCCGGCCTCGACCGCGGGCCGGACGGCGGCGGTCACCGAGGCCACCAGCGGCTGCACGTACTCGCGCTCCAGCTCGGTGATGTCGCTGGCGTCGGAGAGCCAGCGGTGCATCCACAGGGCGGGCACCTCGGGGTTGTCCACGCAGAAGTCGAGGTAGTCGTCCAGCAGCCGGTGGATGGCCGCGACGGGGTCGTCACCGGGCAGCCGGGCGAGCGCCAGGTCCAGGGCCGCCTTCTCCGCCCGGTGCGCGCGCTCCATGACGGCCAGGTACAGCTCGCGCTTGCCACCGACGTGGTAGTTGACGGTGGCGATGTTCATCCCCGCCGCCTCGGCGATCTGGCGCGTGGAGGTGCCGTCGAAGCCGAGCGCGGCGAACAGGTGGGTCGCGGCCTTGAGGATCAGGTTGACCGGTCCGCTGTCCATGCGGCCGAAGGTAGTACCACCCTTACCTTTCGGTCAATCACTTGATGGAGAGCCGGCTCAGTCCGGCGCCCAGTACTTCACCATGATCTTGTCGAGCTGCTGCACGACCGGTTGCCAGCTCGGCGGCAGCGTGTAGCGGCTCACGCGGTGCTTCTTATAAACAAGCGTGTACTTGAGGAAGTCCGCCCCCTGCGGGGTGGCCTCGGACCGCCCGAGCTTCAGCCCCTTGAGGGACGTGCGCAGCCTGCGCTCCTCCTTCCCGGTCAGGCACTTGTCGACGGTCGGCCCCGTACGGTGGCTGAGCCGCACGCAGCCGTTCGCGTACACGACCACATGGTCGTTCAGCCCCGCGAAGCCGCCTTGCTTCCAGTAGTCGATCAGCACCTTCTTCGGCGCGACGGCCGCCTGCGCCGGGGCCTGGACCGCGGACACGGTGAGGGCCGGCAGGAGCACCGGCACGAGCACGATTCGCCACATCTTCTTCACACCTCCTTGGACGGATGGGAGCGCCGAACGGCTCAGTCTCAGCCGAACTGGTCGGCGTTCTCCTTGGTGGCCGGCTTCACGGGCACGGCCACCGCCTTCGGGAGGTCCTCCCCCTTGGCGGCCTTCACCGCGGCGTCCACCGCCTGCTGCCCCAGCAGCCTGGGCTGCTGGGCGACGGTGGCGGAGAGCGTGCCGGCCCGGACCGCCTTGATCGCGTCGGGCGTGCCGTCGAACCCGACCACCTTGACCTGCCCCCCGGCCCGGCCCCCCAGGGCCTTGACCGCGCCCAGGGCCATCTCGTCGTTCTCGGCGAACACGCCGGCGAGGCCGGGATGCGACTGGATCAGGTTCGTCATGACGTCCAGGCCCTTGGTCCGGTCGAAGTCCGCCGGCTGCCGGGCCACGACCTTGATCTCCGGGTACGCGGCGATGCCCTCGGCGAACCCCCTGCCGCGGTCGCGGGAGGCGGAGGTGCCCGGCACGCCCTGGAGCACGGCCACGCTCCCCTTCTCGCCGAGCAGCTTTGCCAGCTCCTGGGCGGCGAGCCGCCCGCCGGCCACGTTGTCGGAGGCCACGGTCTGGGCCACCTCGGCGCCGTTGACGCCGCGGTCGGCGGCGATCACCGGGATCGCGGCCCGGTCGGCCGCCTTGACCGCGGGGGCGGCCGCGTCGGAGTCGACCGGGTTGATGATGATCGCCTTCATGTTCTGGCTGGTGAAGTTCTGGACCTGGTTCACCTGCTGCGACGGGTCGTTCTGGGCGTCGGTGACGGTCAGCCTGGCGCCCAGCTTCTTGGCCTCGGCCTGCGCGCCGTCCCGGAACTGCACGAAGTACGGGTTGTTCAGCGTCGACACCGACAGGCCGATCTTGACGTCGCCCGTGGCTCCCCCGCCGCCGCACGCGGCCAGGCCGGCCAGCGCGACCCCCGCTATCAGCATGCGCATGATCTCTCCCCCTAAGTGGTTCCCCTGCGCCGCAGGGTGTCGACGAGCACCGCCAGGGCGATGACCACACCGATCACGACCTGCTGCCAGAACGCCGAGACCGACAGCAGGTTCAGGCCGTTGCGCAGGACGGCCAGGATGAGCGCGCCGACGAACGTGCCGAGCGCCCTGCCCTTCCCCCCGGACAGGCTGGCGCCGCCGATCACGACGGCCGCGATGGCGTCGAGCTCGTACCCGGCCGCGGCCTGCGGCTGCGCCGAGGCCAGGCGGCTGGCCAGCACGATCCCGGCCACCGCCGCGAAGCCGCCGGACAGCGCGTACGTGATCAGCTTCTGGCGGCCGACCTTGATGCCCGACAGGCGGGCGGCCTCCTCGTTGCCGCCGATGGCGTACATGGCGCGGCCCGCGTACGTGCGGTTGAGCATCACGGCGGCGATCACCCCCATGACCACCATCACGATCACGGGGACCGGCAGGACTCCGCCGGCCGTGTCGCCCAGGTGCGAGACGGCCTCCGGCATCGGGATCGGGCTGCCCTGCGAGATGACCAGGGCCAGGCCGCGGGCGATGCCGAGCATGGCCAGCGTGGCGATGAACGGCGGCAGCCTGCCGTACGCGATGAGGACCGCGTTGACCAGCCCGCACGCCACCCCGACCAGGAGGGACAGCAGGGTGGCCGGTGGCCACGGCAGGCCGGCGACGGTGGCGGTCCAGGCCAGGACGATCGCGGAGAGCGCCGCGACCGAGCCCACGGACAGGTCGATGCCGCCCGTCACGATCACGAACGTCTGCCCGAACGCGAGGATCGCGGTGACGGCGGCCTGGACGCCGACGTTGAGCAGGTTCGTCACGCTCAGGAAGTCGGGCGACAGCAGCGACAGCGCCACGACCAGCACCACGAGCGCCGCCAGCGCGCCGTTCTCGGCGAACCAGGCGGCCGCCGGCGACCGGCGGCCCGGGAGCGCGTCACTCGGCACGGGAACCCTCCACCTCTGACCGGCGGCCCAGGAGCGCATCACTCGGCACGGGAACCCTCCACCTCTGACCGGCGGCCCAGGAGCGCATCACTCGGCATGGGAACCCTCCACCTCCGCGACGGCCAGGGCCATCACGTCGTCCTGCGTGGCCCCGGCCGCGCGCAGCTCGCCGACGAGCCGCCCCCGCGCCATGACCAGGATCCGGTCGCTCATCCCGAGGACCTCCGGCAGGTCGCTGGAGACCATCAGCACGGCGTCCCCCTCGGCCGTGAGCTCGTTGACCAGTTCGTAGATCTCGACCTTGGCGCCGACGTCGATGCCGCGCGTCGGCTCGTCGAGGATGAGCACGCGGGCGTCGGCCACCAGCCACTTGCCGATGACGACCTTCTGCTGGTTGCCGCCGGAGAGCGTGCGCACCTCCTGGTCCAGCCCGGCCATCCGGATGCCGAGCCGCTCGGCCGCCTTCGCGGCGGCCGAGCGCAACCTGGCACGATCCACGAAACCGGCCCTGGTGGCGTCGCGCATGGTGACCAGGCCGAGGTTCTCGGCGACGCCCGCCTGCGGCACCAGGCCCTGGCCCTTGCGGTCCTCGGGCACGAGGCCGAGCCCGGCCTCCATGGCGGCGTGCACGTCGCCGGGCGGCAGCCGCGTCCCCCGCACGGTGACCTCGCCCTCGTCGTAACGGTCGGCCCCGAACACCGCCCGCACCACCTCCGTACGGCCCGCGCCCACGAGCCCGGCCATCCCGACCACCTCGCCGGCCCGCACCTCGAACGACACGTCGCCGAACGCGCCCCTGCGGGTCAGCCCGGACACCTCGAGCAGCGGTTTGCCCCGCCTGGGCAGCCGCCGCGGGTACTGCCGGCCGACGGGCCGCCCGACCATGAGGGCGACCAGCTCGTCCCTGCTGGTGTCCGCGGGGACCCGGGCCACGGACCTGCCGTCGCGCAGCACGGTCACCCGGTCGCCGATCTCGGCGATCTCCTCCAGGTGATGGGTGATGAACACGACCGCCACGCCCTCGTCGCGCAGCTGCCGCACGATCGCGAACAGCCGGGCGACCTCGCCCGTGGTGAGCACGGCCGTGGGCTCGTCCATGATCAGCACCCGGGCGTCCAGGGCCAGCGCCTTGGCGATCTCGATCATCTGCATGCGCGCGATGCCCAGCCCGGCGACCGGCGTACGCGGGTGCACGTCCACGCCGACCCGCTCCAGCAGCCCCCTGGCCTGCTGCTCCATGCGCCCGGTGGCCACGAACCCGAACCTGCGCGGCGGGCGGCCGAGCGCGAGGTTCTCCGCGACCGTGAGCTGGGGGACGAGGTTGAACTCCTGGTAGATGGTGGAGATCCCCAGCCGCTGCGCGTCGCCCGCGGTGCGGAGGTGCACCGGGCGGCCGTCCATCAGGATGCGGCCCGCGTCGGGGTGGCAGGCGCCGGAGAGGACCTTGATCAGCGTGCTCTTGCCCGCGCCGTTCTCGCCCAGCAGGACGTGCACCTCGCCGGTGCGCAGGCCCAGGTCCACGCCGTCGAGGGCGACCACGCCGGGGAAGGTCTTGCGCAGCCCCTCGGCCTTGAGAATCTCCTCGCTCACGTGGTGGTCCCTATCCGCTCACGAGGCCCGCGAACCACTGAAAGCCCAGGTCAGGGTTATTGCCTTGCTGAGTGGGGAGTGAAAATGGGATGACGTCCTCGCGCCTGCGCATCGGGGTGCCCGTCTCCCTGTCGGGCAAGCACGCCCGTTTCGGCGGGCAGGTCCGGCTCGGCCTCGAAGTCTGGCAGTCCTTCCACCCGGCCGTGGAGCTGATCGTCGAGGACGACCACAGCGAGCCCCGCTCCCTGGACGTCGTGCTCCCCCGGCTGGCGGGGCAGTGCGACCTGCTGCTGGGGCCGTACTCCACGCAGCTCATGCGGCGGGCGGGGCGCATCGGCGCGGCGCTCGACATGCTGATCTGGAACCACGGCGGTTCGGGCGACGACGTGCAGGCGGCCAACCCGGGGCACGTGGTCTCCGTCCAGACGCCGGCCGGCCGGTACGCCGAGCCGTTCGTGCGCCGGCTCGCGGAGAGCGGCGACCGCAGCCCGCTGCGGATCGTGAGCGGCAAGGGGCGCTTCGCCCTGCAGGTCGCGGAGGGCGCCGCGCGGGCCGCGCACGCGGTGGGCATCCCGGTGGTCTTCGGCGGGCCGGTGGACGACTCCTGGAATCTCTTCTGCGCCGGGGCCTTCGACGAGGACGTCGAGGTGGTCAGGCGGGCCGGGCGCGCCCGCACCATCTGCGCCGTGGCCGCCGGGGTGCGGGAGTTCGGCGCGGCCGTCGGCGACCCGCGCGGGATCTACGGCGTCGGCCAGTGGTTCCCCGGCGGCGGGGGCGAGGTGGCCTTCGGGCTGTCCGAGCGGGAGTTCGTGGCGGCCTACGAGAGGCGGACCGGGGTGCCGCCGAACTACATCGCGGTCCAGGGGGTCGCCGCGGCGATCATCGCGACGCACTGCGCCGCCCGGGCGGGTGGCACCGGGCGGGCGGAGCTGTGGTCGGCCGCCGCCGGCCTGGAGGCGGCGACCCTGTTCGGCGACTTCGCGATCGACCCGGGCACCGGGCTCCAGACCGGCCACCGGGCGGTGCTCACCCGATGGGAGAGCCAGGGGCCCGTGGCCGCCTGATGCCAGGCGGCTCCGGGGTCAGGTGGCTCCGGGGGTCACGATGGCGATGCCCAGGCACATCTCGTCACTGGTCCCGTCGCCCCACACCACGTACCGGGGCGGCAGCTTCCGCAGCTGGGGCAGCTGGGCGCGCAGGCCCGCGTCGTGCGTGCAGGTCACCCGTACGACGTCGCCCTTGCTGACCGTGACGGGCTCGGGCAGGACCCGCAGCGACTGGTCGTCGAAGTTGTACTCGGGCACGTCCAGGAGCGTCCGCGCCTTCGGCGTGCCGGGGTTGAGCTCGACCTTGATGGCGCGGCCGAGCAGGTGCATGTGGCCCGCCATGGCGTGGACCGTGGCGGTGCCCTCGACGGGCATGTCACAGTGCTGGGTCGGCCCCGGCTTGCTCGGGCCGCAGTACTTGGCGAGGAGCGCCACCTGGTCCTTCAGCTCCTCGCCGAACCTGGCGCCGACGTCCTTGACCGCGGCGGCCCGGTCGCAGAGCGGCCCCGACTCCTGCGGCGTGCACGGAAGCTCGACCGGCGCCTGGAACAGGGCGGTCTCCAAGGGCCGCAGGGACTGGTCCGTCACGCGGAGGCGGATGCCCGAGCGGTCGGTGCCCGGCTTGCCCGCCACGCCCAGCAGGTTGTAGTGGACCTGCATGACCAGCCGGCTGCCCGGCGGCAGCTCGTAGCCGTACCTGGGGTCGAGCAGCGTCTCGCTGGTGCCGGGGGCCCAGTGCGCCACCCATGAGGAGTCGCCGACGCCGTCGTCGCCGAAGCACGTCCAGCCCTGGCCGGGGGTGCGCTGGTCGATCTCGCGCGCCTTGGCGGCGTGCTCGGGGTCGATCCTGAAGAAGATCGCGTGGTGGACGAGGTCGAGGTTCTGGGGCTGGAACTGGGCGCCGGTCAGGAAGACCTTGCTCGCCGGCTTGGGGTCGATGAGGAAGCAGCGGTAGTCGTCCGTGCCGCCGTTGGGCGGGTTCGGCGTGTACGGCTCCGCCATCGTCAGGTTGACGAACCGTTCACCGGCCCGCAGCGGGACCGCCGCGACCGTGGCCTTGGCCGCGTGCCCGGTGTGACCCGGGTGACCGGCCGGCGTGGTGGTGCTCCGGGCGCCGCACGAGGCGAGCAGAACGACCGCGAAGAGCAGGGCGGCCGTCCGGGCGAGTCGATTCATACCTCAACACTCGCCCGGGAAGCGGCCCCGGGCATCCTGCCACGGGACGTTTCCGTTCGCCCCGTGGTAGGACTCCGGCATCCGACCTGAGTCGACACCGGGCTAGCCGGCGAGCTCCTCCAGCTGCTCGGGGGTGGCGCCGAGGCGCTCCGCCTCGGGCACCAGGGCGGCCACCTCGTCGCCGCGGCCCTCCTGCCTGAGCATCTCCGCGTACGCGTAGACGGCGCTCAGCCAGCCCGCGGCGATGCTCTCCTTGAAGTGCTCCTCGGCCGCCTTGGTGGCCCCGCGGCTCTGGTAGATCAGCGCCAGCTCCTCGTGCGCGGCGTTGGAGCCGTCCTCGACCGCCTGGTTGAGGTGCCCGACCGCCTCGTCCACCCGGTCGTTGGCCGCGAGGAACTCGCCGTAGTAGTAGTGGGCGCCCTCCTCGTCCTCTTCCAGGCCCGCCTGGAAGTCGGCCTCCGCCGCCTCCGTCTCGCCCTGGTCGGCCAGGAACCTGGCCCGCGTGACGTGCGCGTTCGGCACCCCGTCCGTCACGGCGCGGTCGTAGAGCGCGCGGGCCGCCTCCGTGTCGCCCATCTGCTCCTCGGCCGCGGCCAGCTTCAGCAGCGCCGTGGACCCGCTCTGGTCGCCGATCTCCAGGCCCTTGCGCAGCCACGCGGCGGCCGCCTCCGGGTCGCCGCGGTCGAGCTCCAGCCCGCCCAGGTTGCTGTACGCCAGCGCGTCGCCCTGCTCGGCGGCCCGGCGGAGCAGCTGCTCGGCCTCCTCCTGGCGGGAGTCGTCCTCGCTGAGGAAGGAGCCGAAGTCGTTCAGCGCCCCGCGCTCCCCGCGCTCGACCGCCTTCCGGTACCACGCCTCGGCGCGCTCGCGGTCGCCCACGGCGTCGGCCCAGATGGTGGCGGCGCGCAGCGCCCGGTCCGCCTGCTCCTGGAGCAGGGCGGCCTCCGCGCCGCGCCCGGTCTCCACGAGCAGGTCGGAGAGCCAGTCGAGGGCGTCCGGCTCGCCCTTGGCCAGGGCCTCGCGCAGCACGGACTCGGCCGCCTCGTCCTGCCCGAGGTGGAACAGCATCTCGCCGTGGCGCGTCGCCGCCCCGGGCACCCCCTGCCGCGCGGCCTCGGCGTAGAGGGCGGCGGCCGCCTCCAGGTCGTCCTCCTCAGCCAGCCGGTCGGCCCTGGCGAGCAGATCGTCAACGCTCACGTCGCACCTCCCGGATGGCGCTGTCGCGGTCAGCCATTATTTCTCCGCCGCTTGTTCGGGTTCAGCGGGATCCTACGCCGCCCGCCGTGATTGGCCGCCCCCTCGTGCCTGTCCTTGGAGGATTTGCGCGCGTTGCTGTCATGCGGTTTGCGGTTCTGCTGGTTGAGCCCATTGTCCTCGCCGCGCTTACCCTTGCCTCGACGCCCTCCGCTCTGGCCTTGGCCCTGGTCGCCATTGCCATTGCCATTGCCATTGTTATTATTATTGTTATTGTTGTTTTTCTTTTTGCCGAAAGTGGCGATGTTGGGGTTGTCCAGGTGGTCGCGGCCCGCGGTGGCCGGCCGCATCGGGACGTTGCGTCCGCCTGCGCCGGCGAGTGCGGGAGTGCCTCCGGGGCCGCCGGGGCGGCGGAGGTTGTCCAGGACGCGGCGCATGGGTTCGGTGATGCGGCGGCGGATGATGGGGGCGATGACTTTGCCGGTGCCTTCGCCGCCTTCGTGGAGGATCTTGCCGACGGCTCTGCGGGCCATGAGGGTGCGGGCGGTGGCGTAGGTGACGCCGAACGCGCCGCCGAAGGCGAGGGCTTTGTAGACGGCGACGGTGGTGGAGATGGCCTGGGTGCCGGCGGCGACCTTGACCGCCGAGACGACGGAGGCGCCGGCGTCCAGGACGGCGGGGGCCAGTTTCATGGCGTTGCCGGCCTGGGCGAGGTGGCCGCCGCCGTCGCCGCCGGTTCTGGCCCAGTGGGCCTGGGCGCTGGCGCCGCCCTCGCCGCGGTAGACCTGCTGCACCCCGCGCATCGAGGCATCGGCACCGCTGGCGGCCGGCACGCTCGCAGCCTGCGCGACCCGCGACGCGTTCCCCTCAGCCCTTACGTCGTCCTCGTCGAGGTTCGGCCACGGACCCAGCATCGCCATCATCCCGGCCGCCGCCGGGGGCAGGGTCACACCCATGTGCGGCCGAGCTGCTCGGTGTTCTGAACGTTGGCGGCCTCCGTCTCGGCCGTGTTCCTGACCGCCTTCTGCAGGCCCTCGCCGGTCCCGCTCATCTCCGCTGACAGTCCGGTGAGCGCGGCCATCGCCGTCGCGCGGCATTCGGCGTACGCGTTGGTGAAGACGGCGAACAGGCCGTCATCCCCCCAGGAGGACACCCCGTCCCCACGTGCCTTGAGCGGCTGGAGAGCGGCGTCGTAGTCCTCACCATGGGCCCTGATCCGCGAGGCTTCCTGCCCCACCGCCCCCAGAGCGATCTCGAGTCCCGTCATGGCGAATGACCATATAGTGACATATCACGGTCTGCGCAACATTTCGCGTTAATGAGCGCCACATCGCCGAGTAATGATCTTGCTGGGGTGTGTCTAGACTTGGCCACCTGGTCCGCTCTCCTGACCATCGGAGGTCGCCATGTCCTTCCCCACGCCCGAGCAGGACGCCGCATACCTGGAGGATTACTTCGCCCAGGGCCGGCGGGCCATCCGTGACCTGCGCGCGGCACAGGCCGCCATCCAGCAGTTGGAGGGCCAGGCCAAGAGCAAGGACGGGCTGATCGAGGCGGCCGCCGACGGGCTGGGCGGGCTGACCCGCCTGCGCATCGACCCGCGCGCCCTGCGGCTCGGCGAGGCGACGCTCGGACGTGAGGTGACCGCCGTGCTCCAGGCGGCGCAGGAGGACGCGGCCCGCAAGGCGGGAGCGATCGCGGACGAGGCCATGGGCGCCGCGAACCTGCCCGAGCCGCTCGACGAGACGTTCGTACGCCGGCGGGTCGAGCAGGCGGCCCGCGATCTTCTTTAGGCTCGGAGGCAAGTGTGTACGGCCATCCCTACGACCCGGCCAACATCAGGGAACAGGACGTGGACGAGGTCGCCCGCCAGGGTGAGCGGATGCTGGCCTGGCTGGAGACGGCCCAGGAGGACCTCGAAAAGATCGTCGGCACCGGCGAGGCGGCCGCCGGCCAGGTCAAGGCGACCGTCGACGTCAACGGGCGCGTCCTGGACGTCCGGTACGGCCCGCGCGCGACCCGCCTGAACAGCCACGAGCTGGCCGAGCAGACGCTCGCCGCGGTGGGCGAGGCGTGCGCGGACGCCCAGCGCCAGACCCAGGACCTCATGCGCGAGGCGCTGCCCGGCTACGACCCCGTGGAGGCGAACGCCCAGTTCGAGCGGGTGCTTGACGACTGGCGGTGACCTACGAGGTGGGGAACGTCGCCTCGACCCGGAAGCCGCCCTCCCGGTCCTCCCCGGCCTCCAGGGTGCCGCCCACCAGCTCCACCTGCCGCCGCAGGTCCGGCAGCCCCATCCCGGGCCCGGCGCCGCCGACCCAGGCGTCCGGCTGCCCGGGGGTGTTGCGCACGGCGATCCGTACCGATCCCGGGCGATAGCGCACCAGCACCAGGACCTCCGCCCCGGGCGCGTGCTTGCGGACGTTGGTGAGGGCCTCCTCGACCACCAGGTACGCGGTGCGCCCCACCACGCCCGAGACGGGCACCGGCGTGCCGTCCACCACCAGCTCCGCGGGGACGCCCGCGGAGGCCGACTCGGTGACCAGCGGCCGCAGGTCGGGCAGCGGCAGCCCCAGGTCGAAGCCCTCCCCGGTGCCGCGCCGCAGCAGCGCCACCATGTGGCGCAGCTCGTCCAGCGCCTCGAAACCGGTCGCCCGGATCTCCTCCGCCGCCGCCCGCGCGCGCTCGTCACGCGCCGCCATGGCCAGCACCCCGGCCTGCAGGACCATCCGGCTGACCCGGTGGGTCACGACGTCGTGCATCTCGCCCGCCAGCCGTTCGCGCTCGACCCGCTGGGACCGCTCCGCCAGCTCGCGGTGCAGGCGCTCCCTGACGGCCACGTACATGCCGTACAGGGTGGCCAGGGCGAGCGCCGCCTCGGTGCGCAGGATCAGCGGCAGGCGGTCGGGGAGTGACAGGACGGCCAGGGCCAGGATGATCACTGGCAGCCAGCATTGGATGCCGCGATACCGCTCGGCCGCGAACGCCATCGCGCCGTACGCGGCGAAGGCGCCCGTGGGCGGCCAGACCGGCGCCCCGTCCGGCAGCGGCACGTGCCAGACCACCGACAGCACGGGCAGGGCGATCGCCGTACCCGCGCTGACCCAGGCGACGGTGAGCGGTGCCCTGCGCGTCCAGAGCACCGGCACCGCCGCCGCGAGCAGGACCACGAGGACCGGGCCGGTGTAGCCGGTCGCCAGCGTCAAGCCTCCCGCGGCCAGGACCGCGACCGCGTCGATCGGCCGCGGACGGACACCGTCCACCGGCTCATCGTACGATCACGCACCGGCCCTGCCCAGCCTCCAGCCGACTGGGGTCAGATCTTGGTGATGCGGACGGCGTCGGCGATGACATAGCCCGTCCCCGAGGTCCACCGGCTCACCCCGACCACGTTGTACGTGCCCGCCGCCAGCGTGTACGTGCCCAGCACCCGCCACTGCCCGCCGCCGGTGCGCTGGTCCACGGTGACCGTCTGGTTCCCGCCGGAGGCGGCGACGATGTACGGCGTCGCGCTGTTGTAGCCGGAGTCGGCCGGATACCACACCTCCACCCGGTACGTCCCGGCGCTGGGGATGGTCGTCTGGTACCAGGCGGGATCGCTGGCCGAGACCGGGTTGGCGAAGCGGTAGTCGTCGCCGTGCAGCTGCCCGGAGAAGGCGGACGTGCCCCAGTTCGAGCTGGCGGTGAAGCCGGGGTCCGAGTTGTCGATCACGACGCTGAACCCGTCGCCGGACGATCCCACGGGCTTGCCCGCGCTGGGCGCGCTCTCCTGGTGCGTGCGGTTGAGGGCGGTCACGTAGTACGTGAACGCCCCGGAGGCGGCGGACGGGTCGGTGAAGGACGTCTTCCGCGTCGTCGTGACCAGGTTGCGGGCGTCGGCGAAGGAGCAGGGGTCCGCGGTGGACTGCAACCCGTTCACCCGGTACACCGCGTAGTACGTGCCCGAGCCCGTCCACGCGAGCTGGACGCCGGTCGAGCCCTGGGTGGCCGAGGTGATCGCGGGCGCGGGCGGCGCCGCCGCCGAGCCGCGGGCGGGCAGCAGCGCGGGCCTGGTGTAGTGGGCGTTCATCACCCGGGTGATCGACCCGATCCGGTCCGCCTTGACGTCCTTCGCGCTGAAGAAGATGTCCCCGGCCACCTCGGGATGCCGGCGGTTGTCGGTCAGGTGGTCGCTCAGCTCCGCCGGGTCCTGCCAGGCGGCGTCCTGCCCGGAGGCTCCGGCGCGGTAGGCGGCCTGGCCGACGACGAGCTGCACGCCGGTGCCCCGCACCTGGTCGGACCACCAGGCCGTGAGCACCTCGTAGGCGGCGGCGGAGAAGCCGATGTGCCAGTAGATCTGGGGCGCGATGTAGTCCACCCAGCCCTGCTTGACCCATTTGCGGCTGTCGGCGTAGATCTCGTCGTACGACTCCAGCCCCGACGTGCGCGAGCCCAGCGGGTCGCTCGCGGCGTTGCGCCAGATGCCGAACGGGCTGATCCCGAACGCCACGTGCGGCTTGGCGGTGTGAATGCGTTGGCCCAGCTCCTGCACGAGCAGGTTGACGTTGTTGCGCCGCCAGTCCGCGATCTTGCTGAACCCGCCGCCGTGCTGGGCGAACGTGCCCGAGTCGGGGATGGTCTGGCCGTCCACCGGATAGGGGTAGAAGTAGTCGTCGAGGTGCACGCCGTCCACGTCGTACTTGGAGACGGCGTCCATGATCGCGTCCTCGATGAAGGCGCGGACCGCCGGGATGCCCGGGTTGTAGTAGAGCTTCCCGCCGTAGGCGAAGCGCCAGTCGGGATGCTGCCGCGCCGGGTGCGTGGACACGAGCTTGTTCGGATCGGCGTGGTTGGCGATCCGGTACGGGTTGAACCAGGCGTGGAACTCCAGGTTGCGCGCGTGCGCCTCGTTGACCATGAAGGCCAGCGGGTCGTACCCGGGGTTCATGCCCTGGGTGCCGCTCAGCCACTGCGACCACGGCTCGAACGGTGACGGCCAGAACGCGTCGGCCGTGGGCCTGATCTGCACGACCACGGCGTTCATCCGCTTCTGCACGGCCAGGTCCAGCCACGCGCGGAACTCGGCCTGCTGCTTCGCCGCGCTCAGCCCGGTGTCGCTGGGCCAGTCGATGTTCGCGACCGTGGAGATCCACATGGCTCTGAGCTGGCGTTTCGGGGTGGCCGCGTCAGGCGTGCAGGCGGCCGCGGCGGCGGAGAAAGTGGAGGTCACAAGGTGGACGAGTACGGCGAAGGCCGCGAGAGCGGTACGCAGCGCGATCACGAAGAGAAGTTTCAGCGCGTTCAGAAGAAAGTGCAATAGTCTTCACCGCTTCGGTGGGGCCCAATCTCGGGGCGCAGAAACACGCACCACGTCAGGCGCGCCCGCTCTCTTTGCAGCGGCACTCATACCTCTTCCCCGGGGACGACCTCGACACCGGACGATCGCCGTCAAAGGGGCGAAAAGTTTCACCTAACACGCGAGTAATGTCAATTATCGACATATGTCAAGGCGTGCCATACGGTGGGCGCGTCTAGCGGTCCACCCCGGAGGTAGCGGGTTCCGCGCGCCGACGGTGCGCCGCTTACCACCAACGAGGAGCTCCCCATGACTCTCGCCCGCACGCGATTAGCGGCCCTCGCCACCTCGATCCTCGCCGTCCTCCTCATCGCCGCCGGCCAGCCCGCCCTGGCAGTGGCCAAGGACAGCCCGCTCCAAGCGGCGTTCGCCAAGGCGGCCGCCGCTCAGGACGTCCCCCGCGACCTGCTCGTCGCGCTCGCCTACGCCGAGACCCACCTCGACGGCCACAAGGGCGAGCCCAGCGCCAGCGGCGGATACGGCGTGATGCACCTGGTCAGCAACCCGACCAACCACTCGCTCGAGAAGGCCGCCGAGCTGACCAAGCTCCCGGCCGACAAGCTCAAGGCCGACGACGAGGCGAACATCCTCGGCGGCGCGGCCGTGCTGCGTTCCCTCGCCGACGGGCTGGGACTCGACGAGACGGCCAGGAAGGACGCCGGGCGCTGGTACCAGGCCGTGGCCAAGTACGGCAACGCCACCTCGCCCGAGCTGGCCCGCCTCTACGCCGACGCCGTGTACGAGCAGCTCGGCCTCGGCATCGACATCCGCGGCGTCCAGGTCAAGCCCCAGGAGGTCACCGCCGACCGGGGCGAGCTCGCCAAGGCCCGCCAGCTGAACGCGCAGGCGGAAGTGGCCAGCCCCGACTACCCGCCGGCCGCCTGGGTGGCCGCCAGCTCCAGCAACTACACCGCCTCCAGCCGCCCGTCGTCCTACGCCATCGACCGGGTGATCATCCACGTCACCCAGGGCTCGTACGCCGGCACCATCTCCTGGTTCCAGAACTCCGCCGCGCAGGTCTCCGCCCACTACGTGGTCAAGTCCTCCAACGGCGCCATCACCCAGATGGTGCGTGACAAGGACATCGCCTGGCACGCCGGCAACTGGACCTACAACACCAGGTCCATCGGCATCGAGCACGAGGGCTACGTCAACGACGCCTCGTGGTTCACCGACGCGATGTACCGGGCTTCCGCGGCCCTGACCAAGGCCATCTGCGACAAGTACGGCATCCCGAAGGACCGCAGCCACATCATCGGGCACAACGAGGTCCCGGGCGCGACCCACACCGACCCGGGCTCGTACTGGAACTGGACCACGTACATGAACTACGTGACCGGTGGCGGCACCCCGTCGTGGTCGACGACCATCGACAACACCACCTCCGGCCAGTTCACCGCCAGCGCGAACTGGGGCACCTCCACCTACTCCAGCCAGCGCTACGGCGCGGACTACCGCTACGCCGACCCCGTCGCCGCCAGCGATCCGGCGTGGTACTCGGCGACCATCCCGAGCGCGGGCACGTACCGGGTCGAGGTCTGGTATCCGGACGATCCCGGGTACAACAGCTCGGCGCCGTTCATCGTGGCGGCGTCGGGCGGCAACCAGACCGTCTACGTCGACCAGCGCTCCGGCGGAGGGGCCTGGAAGAGCCTGGGCACCTTCTCGCTCAGCGCCGGCACGTACAACGCCGTCGGCGTGAGCCGCTGGACCTCGGGCACGGGCTACGTCATCGCCGACGCGGTCCGCATCAGCCGGGTCTGAAGAAGTCCGTACGGCTCGCTCCCTTTGTGAGGGGGCGAGCCGTACTGATTTTTCTGTCCCGCTATGGTCATCTGGCATGACGGAACTTGAGACTTCAGGCCGCCCATGGCTGTAGTGCTCCCCCCAGAAGCCGCCGGGATGATGGCGATGCTGGGTCCGTGGCCGAACCTCGACGAGGACGACGTAAGGGCAGAGGGCAACGCGGCCCGGCTGGCCCAGGCCGCTAGCGTGCCGGCCGCCAGCGGTGCCGACGCCTCGATGCGCGGGGTGCAGCAGGTCTACCGCGGCGAGGGCGGCGCCAGTGCCCAGGCTCACTGGGCCAGAACCGGCGGCGACGGCGGCGGCCACCTGGCCCAGGCCGGCAACGCCATGAAACTGGCCCCCGCCGTCCTCGACGCCGGCGCCTCCGTCGTCTCGGCGGTCAAGGTCGCCGCCGGCACCCAGGCCATCTCCACCACCGTCGCCGTCTACAAAGCCCTCGCCTTCGGCGGCGCGTTCGGCGTCACCTACGCCACCGCCCGCACCCTCATGGCCCGCAGAGCCGTCGGCAAGATCCTCCACGAAGGCGGCGAAGGCACCGGCAAAGTCATCGCCCCCATCATCCGCCGCCGCATCACCGAACCCATGCGCCGCGTCCTGGACAACCTCCGCCGCCCCGGCGGCCCCGGAGGCACCCCCGCACTCGCCGGCGCAGGCGGACGCAACGTCCCGCTCCGGCCCGCGGGCCACGGTGCGCCGACCGGCCCCCGTTCCGTCCAGGACGGCATGGCCAGCATGGGCCGCAACAACAAGAAGGGCCGCAGCACCGGAGGCGGTCGCGGGTACGACACGCGGCACGCCGCAGAGCGCAAGGAACAGCGTGACATCAGCGACTCCGACGTCAACCGGACGCTGTCCGAAGGCACCAAGAAGCCCGGCAAGACGCCGGGGACGTCCGAGTACGAGGGGAAGGACGGCGTCGTCGTGATCCGGAACAACTCCACCTTTAAGATCGTCACCACCTTCAGGCGGAACAGGAACCGGGGTTGACGTGCGCATCGAACACGACGACGAGAACGACGTCGCCTACATCTACCTCGTGGACCGCATCGGGCCGGGCGAGGCGGCCAGGCAGATCGTGGTCGAGGCCGACGGGGTGCCGGGCGAGGTGATCCTCGACCTGGACGAGCACGGCGTGCTGCTGGGGCTGGAGATCCTCGGCGCGTCCCACGTCCTGCGGCCCGAGACCCTGGCCACGGCGGCACACGACGACGACGCCGACACCACCGAGTGACCCCGGTCTAGGCGGTGGCGCCGCCGTCGATCACGTGGTCCTGGCCCACGACGAAGCTCGACTCCGGCGACGACAGCCACAGCGCCGCCGCGGCGACCTCCTCCGGCGTGGCGACCCGGCCGATCGGCAGCGCGCCCCTCATGCGCTCGTCCCGCTCCTCCCGGGTCTCGCCGGGCCGCGTCGCCATGGGCGAGTCGATCGGGCCGGGGCTGACGGCGTTGATCCGTACGCCGTCCGCGATGTGGTCGCGGGCGGCGGTGCGGGTCAGGAAGCTCACCCCGGCCTTCGAGGCGGCGTACGCGGCGGCCCCGGGCAGCCGCCAGTGCGCGCCCAGGTTGGAGGCCACGTTGACGATGACCCCGCCGCCGTGGGCGCGCATGTGGGCGATCTCGTGCTTCATCGACAGGAACACGCCCTTGAGGTTCACCGCGAGCGCGGTGTCCCAGACGTCCTCGTCGTAGTCGGCCAGCGGCGCGAGCATGCCGAAGACGCCGGCCGCGTTGAGCGCGACGTCGAGCCCCCCGTACCGGGAGACCGCGGCCTCGACCATGGCGGCGACCTCGGCCGACCGCGTGACGTCCACGGCGAACGCGCTCGCCCGCCCGCCCCGCTCCTCGATCACCTTCACGACCTCGGCCAGCCTGGCCGTGTCGCGCCCCGCGACCAGCACGGAAGCGCCCTCACCCGCGTACGCCAGCGCCGCGGCCCGTCCCAGGACGCCGCTCGCGCCGGTGACCAGGGCGACCTTGCCCTCAAAGCGATTCATCTATTCCATACCAATCGTTCTCAAATTTGGATGGCAACCATGGCCTGCTCGACCGCGTCGCGCAGGCGGCGCGGATCGGGGTCGGCCCGGCCGAGGACCTTCACGCCCTGCAGCAGCACGAGCAGGAACCTGGCCAGCGCGTGCGGGTCCTTGCCCGCCGGGATCTCGCCCTGCGCCCGCGCCCTGACCAGGGTGGCGGCGAGCAGGGCCTCCAGCCCCGCCCAGCTCTCCGTCACCTTGCGGGACACGGCGGCGTCGCGCGTGGCGAACTCCACCGCCGTGTTCACGACCATGCAGCCCCGCCGCAGCTCGTCGGCCAGGCACTCCGCGACGTACGAGTCGAGGAAGGCCCGGACGGCGGGCAGCGCGGGCCCCGGCTGGGACAGCCGCTCGACCACGTTGTGCTGCTCCAGGTAGCGCTCCAGCGCCTTCAGGTAGAGCTCGCGCTTGCCGCCGAAGGTGCCGTAGATGCTCGCCCTGGCGATCCCGAGGTGCTCCACGAGGTCCGCCATCGACGTCGCCTCGTATCCGCGTTCCCAGAACAGCTCCAGAGCCTTCTGCAACGCGACCTCGGGATCGAACTCCTTGCTCCTCGCCACGGGTGCCAAGCTAGCACATTTGAGAACGATCGATCCAGTTACCTAGGAGTGAGCACCCATCGCCAGGAGCCGTCCTTGTCGGAGTCGCGGTTCGCGCTGAGCTGCGTCGTCCGCCGGCCGTCCACGCTCACCAGGACCAGCCCGTTGTTGAACTCGCTCTGGCACGACCCGGCGCACCCCAGGGCGAGGACGTTGTCGTCGTCGGCCCAGGCGTGCAGCTGCAGCACCTTTTGCTGTCCGACGACCTGGCCCGTCCCCGCGTCCGTGATCTTGGTCGGCAGGCCGTCGGGGCCCAGGACCAGGCGGCCGTTCGGGGAGGTCGCCGAGATGCCCGAGTAGTCCACGTACCGCTCCCCCTTGGGCCACTCCGCCTCTTCGCCGTCGAGGGTGTAGAAGACCCGGTCCGGAGTGGTGCTGGTGGGGGCCCAGAGCATCGTGCCGTCCAGGCTCCAGCCGAGATCCTGCCGGCCGTTCCCGTTGAAGATCTTGTCGTCGGTGAGCATCGCGTCGGCCATCGGCGGCAGCTCGTGGTAGGCGGCCGTTCCCGCCTCGGCATCCACGATGTAGTAGCCGGTACGGGGGCTGTACCCGGTCGGGTCCACGTGGTCGCCCTTCCCCCGCTCGACGTCCGGATAGCTGGAGTACGCCGTGGCCAGGACCTTTGTGCCGTCGGGGGACCACGCGACCGACCCGACCGGGTGTTCCAGGTCGATCCACTTGAGGATCTGCCGGGTGTTCAGGTCGAGGATGCCCAGCCGCCTGCTGATCAGCTCCCCCTCCAGCACGGCGGCCACCTGCAGCCCCGGAGCCACGTCCACCCAGGCCCACGAGGTCTCCTCGTAGCCCTCGGTCCGCGGGTCGTACAGCGACCAGGTGCGCCTGACCCGCTGCTCGTCGTCCGAGACCCGCTCCAGCCTGGTGGTGTAGTACGCGGACACGGCCATGCGTCCCGCGGCGATCAGCTTCACCGGCGGGCTGTGCTCCGTGTCGGTCCGCACGTCGGTCGGCGCGGGCGACGGGCGAGGGGGCAGCGTGACGCCGGTGGCCGCGTGCATGGTGGCCTGCGGGTCGCGTAGGGCCGGCTCGGTGCCGCGCAGGCCCACGGCGAACACGGCGACCGCCGTCACCAGCCCCACGGCCACCGCCGCCATGCCGGCGGGCTTCCAGGCGCGCCTCCGCAGCGCCCGGTCCGCCAGGTCGTGCGGCACCCTCGTCTCGTCGGCCCACTCCTGCAACGTGTCCCTGAGCAGTCGTGTCATTGGGCCACCTCCAGTTCCCGGGCCAGTTCGGGGGCGATCTCGCGCAGGCGGGCCAGCGACCTGTGCGCCGTGCTCCTGACCGTTCCGACGGAGCAGCCCAGCGCCCGGGCCACCTCCCGCTCGGGCAGGTCCTCGAAATACCGCAGCACCAGCACGGTGCGCTGCCGCGCCGTGAGCCGCGCCAGCGCCGACCGCAACACCATGCGCAGCTCGCTCTGGTGGTTGAGGTCCCGGTCCGCCAGCTCGGGCGGCGCCGCCTGCACGACCTCGCCGCGCCGCCGGCTCGCCCGCCACCAGCTGATCTGCTGGCGGTACATGATCTGCTTGGCGTACGCCTCGGGCGCCTCCACCCGCCGCCACCGGCTCGCCAGCTTCGCCAGCGCAGCCTGCACCAGGTCCTCGGCCGCGTGCTGGTCACCACCGGTGAGCAGGAACCCGAGCCGCATGAGTGCGGGGGAGCGCGCAGAGACGAACTCGCGGAAACGTTGTTCGTCCGCGACGTCCACGATCACCTCCAGGGGATAGTCGTCACCCCCTCAGACGCCCTCTGGCCACCCCGCTATGCGTCTTCCACCAAAGCCAGAGGGTTGGGTACGGGCACGGCCCGCATGTCGCCGCCCCCGGCGTTCAGCCAGCGCAGGAGCAGGTTGGCCTTGGCCGGGATGTGGGTGGCGGCCAGCAGATCGCGCAGCTCGTCCGGATCCCCGTGATCCTTGCCGCACCCCGTGAACACCGTCCTGGCCCGTGCCCACAGCTCCTCCCGCAGCCCCGGATGGCGCTCGGCGACGGCCCCCGCGATCTCGCAGAGGTTGTTGGTCACCAGGCAGTACACCAGCCGCTCCCACGCCCGCGCACTCCCGACGCCCTTCAGCGACGGGTGCCGCTCCGCGACGAGCTTGACCCCCTCGTGGTCGCGGAAGAGGGCCTGCGCGGGAAGCCCGCGCTCGTCGACCGCGATCAGCACGTTCTGCAGGTGGCACTCCAGCACGACGCCATGGTGGAAGTAGGCGTGCAGGAGCGGGGGCACCACGTGGTCCAGGTACCGCTCCCACCACACGAGCGCCAGCTCCTCGCCCAGCCCGTCGAGCGGGTTGCCGGGGAAGCCCTCGCTGATCCCCGCCGCGAGCAGCACGGTCAGCCCCGGGCGCACGTGTTCGCGCAGCCCGTCGCGGACGATCACCGCCAGCGCCTCCCCGCCGTCCCCGTCCAGCTCGGCGCTGCGGTAGCCGCGGTCGCGCAGCACGGCGGGCCGGGCCACGTGGTCGGGCAGGTCGTCGAACGCCTGTCCGACGACCTCGGCGACCACGGCCAGCCGGTTCAGGTCGCGCAGCCACAGCCGCCGGAGGTCGTTCGTGATCCGCACGTCCAGGCTGAACTTGCAGAACAGGTCCAGCTCGGGGAGGTACACCGTACGGATCGACGAGGTCGGCGAGGCGCGAACCCCGGTGACGCCCACGTGGCGAAGCGGCGGGCCGCCCAGCAGCGCCACCTGCCAGGGGTGCGCGGGCAGCAGGGCCAGGCCGTCGCCGGGAGGCGGCCCCAGCCGGTCGAGCGCGCCCGCCTCCCCCGCCTCCACCAGCTGCCCGGCCGGCACGCCGAACAGCGGCAGCGCGAAGCTCGCGTACGCCTCCGGCGAGTACGGGAGCCAGGCCCCGGGACCGGCCCCGCCGCGGGCCTTGGGCGCGGGGTGGTAGCGATGGCCGGCGACGAGGGCCTGTTCGGAACGCAGGTAGAGGTCCGCGGGCGGCGTCGCGGCCCGCCTGGCGGCCAGCAGGGCGGCCATGACGTCCCGGCTGTGCGCGATCTCGGCGGCCAGCGTGTCGTTGCCGGCCCCGGTCCCCGCACGCAGTTCGGCGGCCGTCAGCGCGACCAGGTCGTCCAGGGAGAGCGGGCGCCAGCCGTCGGGGGTGCGCCGCTCGGCCCGGTCCGGGAACCGCCCGCCGGCGACGCGCAGCAGCCGGCCGGTCGCGGGCAGCAGGAAGGCGCCGGCGCCGGCGGGCCGGGCCACTTCGCGGATCAGGCAGTTGAGCAGTGCCGTCGTCGCGAGGTTCGCGGCGTCTGTCTGTGCCTCTCGCGGGAGAGGGAGAAGGCCGTCGGTAGGTGCCATGGCGACCTTATCCCTACCCTTTGTCCGTATTGGTGCCAACAGGGTAGCCACTGGGTGGGTTTTCTGGAAATGGTGGGAATTATGAGGCGTTGGGAGGCGGAATTCGCGGCCGACCTTTCCCTGGTGCGCCCGGACCTCTCGGCGGCGTACATGGCGGCCCTCCCGGACGCGCGGGCCGCCGTACTGGGCCGCCTCTGGCGCGGCCTTCTCCACGAACCGCTCCCCGGGCTCCTGCCCACGCGGGGACAGGCCCGCGTCGAACTGGCGGACGGCCGCGTGCTCACCGGGCGGGCGCGGCAGCCGTACGACCTCGGGGGCGAGCCGGCGCTCTGGCTGGACGGCCACCCCCACACCCACCCCGCCGAACTGCTCGCCGCCCTCGGCCTGCCCGGCACCGCCGGGCTGGTCGAGGACCTGGACAACGGCGTGGCCTCGCTGGCGCTGTCCCGCGCGGAGCCCGCCCGCGTCCCGGCCACCCCCGAGGAGTACGAGCAGAGCGTGGTGGACGGCCATCCCTACCACCCGGGCTGCCGCAGCCGCCCGGGCGTCTCCGTGGCGGAACAGCTCGCCTACATGCCGGAGCACCACGCCGTCGTCCACCTGGACCTGCTCGCGCTGCCCGCCGCGGACTGCCTGGTCTCGGGCCCGTGGCCGGCCACGCTCATGAACGGCGACCGGCTCCTGCTCCCCGTGCACCCCTGGCAGAGCGCCCACGTGCTGCCCGCCCTGGGCCTGCGTCCGCACGTCACGGGCGCCGTCCCGGCCCGCCCGCTGATGTCCGTACGGACCCTCGCCCCTCTGGACGGCGGCCCGCACGTCAAGACGGCGTTCAGCACCCGGATGACCTCCGGCGTCAGGGACATCTCCCCCGGCTCGGTACGCGACTGCGTCCACCTGTCGGACCTGCTCTCCACCCTGTCCGCCCGGCTGGGCGGGCGGCTCGGCATCGCCCGCTACCTGGCCGGCGCCGCCGGGAAGGTGAACGGCGAGCACAGCCCCGACGTGTCGGCCATGCTCCGCGAGCCGACCGGGAACGCGATCCCCGTCGGCGCCGTCACCCGCGCGACCGTGCGGGACCCGGCGGCCTGGCTGGCCGCGTTCGCCCGGCTGGTCTGGAGGGACGCCCTGGGCCTGCTGGGGCTCGGCGTGGCGCTCGAGGCGCACGGCCAGAACCTGCTGGTCGAGCTCGGCTCGGACGGCCTCCCGCGCCGGCTGGTCTACCGCGACCTGGCCGACGTCAGGATCAGCCCGGCCAGGCTCGCCCGCCACGGGATCGAGGTGCCGCCGGTCAGCGCCCGGCTGCTCACGGACGACCCCGGGGCGCTGCACGCCAAGCTCTTCGGCGGGCTCGTCGGCACCACGTTCGGCAGCCTGATCGCGCTGTTCTGCCAGGGCGACCGGGCCGCCGAGTCCCGGCTGTGGGACGTCGTGGCCGCGGCCGCGCGCGCCGCGGAGTTCCCGTGCGCCGAGGACCGCCGGGCCCTGTTCGGCCCGCGCCTCACGGTCAAGGCCCACCTGCTCGCCCGTCTGGAGGGCGCGCCGCCCGGCGACAGCTGGACCAGGCTGCCCAACCCGCTCGCTGCGTAACGGGTCAGCGTTTGTCGGATCAGGGGGCGAGTTCGGCGATGGGGAGGCGGCGGAAGGCGATGCTCTCGTACGGGCCGAAGTCGCCGGTCTCGAACAGCAGGCCCACCGTGTCCCCGTCCACCCGGACCAGGTCGGAGTAGGCCGCCGGCAGCCCCGACACCGTGTGCGCGACCCGCCAGGTCACCCCCAGGTCGTCGCTGGCGCGTACGGTCATCAGCGCCCGCGCGTCCGGAGCGGCCGGCCCCGAGAACAGCAGCACGTCCGGCGACGAGCACCACAGCGTGCTGCCCTCCACCACCGGCCCCACCAGCCCCGCCTGGGGCCGGAAGGGCAGCATGAGGGTCTGGCCACCGTCGGCCGAGTAGGCGTCGGCCCTGGTGCCGGGGGCGGTGGACTCGGTGCGGGTGTTGAGGTAGAGGCGGCCGTCCGGCAGCTCGGTGGCCGTGGTCTCGTTGACGTTGACGTATCCGTCCGGGTTGTCGTCGACGTACCCGATGCGCCAGGTCTGGCCGCCGTCGTCGCTCAGCAGCCCGTGGCCACCGTTGTACTTGCCCTCGGTCCCGTTGTCGGGCCCGGCGGGCGGCAGCGAGTGGTTGGCGGGCACCACGATCCGCCCGCTGCGCAGCGCGACGGCGTGCCCGGGAGCGGTGGCGTACCAGCGCCACTCGGAGCGCTTCACGCTGCCGGTGATCTCGCGGGGCGCCGACCACGTGACCCCGTCGTCCGAGCTGAGCTGCACGAACACCCGCCGCCCGTCGGCCGCCGCCACCTGGCCGCGCCGGATCTTGTCCTCGGTGGCCTGCGGCCCCTGCCTGACGAAGACCAGCACGATCCGGCCGTCGGCCAGCGCCACGGGCGCGGGGTTGCCCGCGGTCCCCCGGCGCGGCTCCGTGGCGACCACCTGCAGCGGGCCCCACGTCCTGCCGCCGTCGGTGGAGCGCCTGAGCACGACGTCGATGTGGCCGGAGTCCCCGGCCGAGGCGTGCCGCCCCTCCGCGAACGCCAGCACGGTGCCCGCCTTCGTCACCACCGCCGCAGGGATCCGGTACGTGTTGTAGCCGTCCGTCCGCTGCCGGTACGGCACCGACGTCGGGTAACGATCCGCCATGCGGGCACGCTACGGCCGCCGGGTGAACGAGACGTGAAGATGAGTGTGACAGGCGGTGGAGGAGGGATGTAAGCGACAGAGGGGGCATCCGACCGGCCTGCCCCCAGCAGGGCCGGGCCGGCGGCATGAAAGAGTTCGGTTCATAAGCGAGTGCTTCTGGAGGCGTGGTGGCTGACGAGTTCGACGTCATCGTGATCGGTGGCGGTCCCGCCGGTGAAAACGTCGCGGACCGGGCCGTCCGCGGCGGCCTGACCGCGGCGATCGTCGAGGAGCGGCTGGCCGGCGGCGAGTGCTCCTACTGGGCGTGCGTCCCCAGCAAGGCGCTGCTGCGGCCGGTCGACCTGATGGGCGAGGTGGCGAGGGTCCCCGGGCTCTCGCTGGGGCCCCTCGACGTGGAGGCCGTGCTGGCCCGGCGCGACGAGGCCGTCTCGAACTACAGCGACTCCGGGCAGGTGGGCTGGATCGAGGGCGTGCCGGCCGAGTTCGTACGCGGGCACGGGCGGCTCGACGGCCCCAAGCGCGTACGCGTCACCACCGAGGACGGCGGCGAGCGGGTGCTGACGGCCCGGCAGGCCGTCGTCCTGGCCACCGGCAGCACGGCGGCCGTCCCCCGGGTTCCCGGGATGGTCGAGGCCGAGCCCTGGACCAGCCACGAGGTGACCGCGGCCCGCTCCGTGCCCGAGCGGCTGGCCGTGCTCGGCGGCGGCGTGGTCGCCTGCGAGATGGCCCAGGCCATGCACGGGCTCGGCGCGCGGCAGACGACCGTCCTGGTGCGCGGCGGCGGGCTGCTGGCCAGGATGGAGCCGTTCGCGGGAGAGCTGCTGGCCGACTCGTTCGCGGAGGCGGGCATCGAGGTGCGCACCCGCACCGACGCCGTCAGGATCGAGCGCCCCGAGCGCGGCGGGAAGGTGACGGTCCACCTGTCCGAGGGGCCCCCGGTGGAGGCCGACGAGCTGCTGGTCGCGACCGGCCGCCGGCCCGCCACCGGCGACATCGGGCTGGGCACGATCGGCCTGCCCGACGGGAAGTACGTCGAGGTGGACGACAGCATGCGGGCGACCGGCGTCCCCGACGGCTGGCTGTACGCGGTCGGCGACGTCAACGGGCGCGCGCTGCTCACCCACATGGGCAAGTACCAGGCCAGGATCTGCGGTGACGTGATCGCCGCGCGGGCGCGTGGCGACGAGCTGCCCGCGATGCGGGATCTGGCGGACGGGTTCGGCGCGCCGCAGGTGGTCTTCACCGACCCGCAGGTCTGCGCGGTCGGCAGGACCGAGGCGGTGGCCCGGGAGGAGGGGTTCCGGGTGCGCGTGGTGGACTACGAGCTGGGCTCGGTCACCGGGGCGTACCTGCTGGGCGACGGCTACCGCGGCCGGGCCAGGGCCGTGGTGGACGAGGACAGGAAGGTGCTGCTCGGCGTCACGTTCGTCGGGCCGGGCACGGCCGAGCTGCTGCACGGCGCCACGATCGCGGTGACGGCCGAGGTGCCGCTGGAGCGCCTCTGGCACGCCGTCCCGTCCTTCCCGACGGTCAGCGAGGTGTGGCTGCGCCTGCTGGAGGCGTACGGCCTCTGACGCCCGGAGGGGTCAGCGGCGGGGGGTCGAGAAGCGCGGGTGCGAGAGCGACGGCGAGCCGCGGGCCGGGTCGTCCAGCATCAGCTCCGCCACCGTCTCCTCGACGCTCTCCCGCAGCTCCACATGCGACAGCAGGTCCGTCAGCCGCAGCACCGACAGCAGGTGGTCCGACGGCCGGACCACGATGATCCGGCCGCTCCCCTGCTCCTCCATCCGCTGCATCGCCATGGCCAGCACCCCAATGATGGACGAGTCGTAAAAGTCCAGATCACCAAGATCGAACACGAGCACGGGTCCCGCGCTCCAGTCCCACACGGCGTTGATGCGGGCACTGAAGCGGACCCGGCCCGCGTGGTCGAGCTCGCCGCCGGCGCGCAAGACCGTGCAATGGAGGTGCCGGATCGTCTCGATGTACAAGCCGTTCCTCACATAAGAACGACTGCCCCCTGAGCGGCATAATCACGGATTGTCGCGATTTTTTAGGCGGCGGGGCCTTCCGGGTGGCCGAGCGGCCCGTCCAGCAGCTTGCGCAGGATCGCGGCGAGCCCGCCCGAAACGCCCATGGCCGTCAGATCGAGGCCAGGCCGCTCGCAGCCGACTCCAGCGTCGGCACCGCGCCCAGGCACTGGCCCATCATCACCAGGTACGGCGAGTTCGTGGGGCTGGGCAGCGTGAGCTCGGTGATGTTGCCGTCCGTGCGCAGCTCGGGCAGCCCCGCGTCCCCGTCCCTGATGCTGATGACGCGCTCCACCGGCGGCGCCGCGATGCCCAGCAGCTTCCTGGTGGCGTGACGCATCCAGCGCCACTCGCTGTTGACCCGCCGCCACGTCGCGGGGATGAGGCTGGCCGGCTCCGCCTTCGTGCCCAGCCTGAGCGTGAGGCGGCCGCTCGACCCGAACGTGTCCTTGAGCACCGGGTTGACCACGAACATGCCCGCGCGCAGCACGCGCGTGCCCTGCCGGTTGCGGTTGGCCAGGCCGCCCGCGCTGATCAGCGAGCACACCTCGCAGCGCAACCCGTCGAGCGTGTCGGGGTCGAAGTCCACCGCCGGCGGCTCCTCGAACACCACCTTGTCCAGCCGCAGCCCGGCCACGCCGTCGGCCATGACGTGCCCCGACACGGCCTGGCGCACGTCCTCGCAGACCCCGTCGCCCTCCGTGATGTCGAGCACCTCGACGCAGATCAGCCCGTCGTCGGGGATCTCCTCCGCCGTCAGGTCGAAGGCCACCTGGGCGTGCGCCCGCCGCCCCCTGAGCAGCACGCACTGGCGCAGCCGGCCCTGGGAGCGCACCTGTACCAGGCGCGGCTGCAGGCCGAGCGGCTCGGTCCTGCCGGCGTACCAGCCGCTCACGGACCGGTCGTCGGTGGACAGCGACACCAGCACCCGCAGCGGGCGACCCTGCGCCGAGACCTTGAACCCGGCCAGCCCCGAGGTCTCGAACCTGCCCACGATCGAGCTGCCCCGCTGCAGCCTGTCGATCACCTGCAGCGCGGCGATCTGGCCGCTGCGCAGGTGGACGGGCGGGATCGCGGGGAGGATCAGCTGGTCCAGCTCGGTGGCGGATCCTGGGGTGCTCATGGGGTGCTCCTCGTGAATGACGACTCTTCCGGCTCGTGGAAACTGCTCATGGGGTCTTCGTCGGGGCGGACGACATCGCCGAACCGTGGGAACCGGTCAAAGGTGTTCCTGATGAACGGCCCCGCCGGGTCGTGGAAGTCGAAGCGCGTGAGCATGGGTTCGCGCCTGGTCCACATGCGGGCGACCGCGCTGTAGAGAGGGTCTCCGTCGCGCTCCACGTGCCACAGGTTCACGGCCAGCGCCCGCGCGTAGTCGACGCCGTACTCCCAGTGCGGCAGGAGCTGGGTGGGCACGTCCGCGCCGCAGCGGCGCAGCCAGAGCCACAGGCGGGCGCGGTCGCGCTGCTCGGGCTCCAGGATGGACTCGCCCTTCTCGTGCTTGGCGATGGCCTCGTCCAGCCACAGGCGGATGTCCGACGGGTCGCGCGCCACGTGCGTGCCGCCGCAGGAGCTGCCCACCGACCAGCCCGCCTGGACGACCGGGATGCCGAACGCGGGCAGGTCGCTGTCGCTGAACGTGACGCCCACGTCCGCCATGCTCCACAGGAGGTTCGTGGACAGGGCGCCCGTCACGCACCTCACCCGGGAGTGCGGGTAGCCGACGGGGTCGAGGAACAGCCAGTTCGCCGAGGGGTCCGACGAGGCGAAGTCCACCGTCGACTGGAACAGATCGGTGTCCTCGCCCGGGGTGTGGCCGAAGACCGCGATGGTCGGCCGGTTCGGGTCCAGGCCCAGGCGGGCGCAGCCGTAGTCGCGCAGCTGGCGGCGCTCGGTCTCCGTGCGGATCTGGTAGCCGCTCTTGGCCCGCCAGGCCGTCCGCTCCGCGCCCGGCCTGATCAGGTCCCGGTACGGCCAGACGTGCCGCTCGAAGAACGCGCCCACCCTGGCGGGCAGCTCCTCGCGGAACGAGCAGGGCCCCTGGTCGGGGAAGATCGCGTACGCCTTGAGCGACCCTGTCCCGTGGACGTGCACGACCGGGATGTCCCTGATCACGTACGGATCCGCCCGGCTGGTGACCAGCGCGGCCGGCGGCACCCTCGGCCGCCCGTCCCCCTCGGCCCCGAACACCTCCGCCAGCCTCCGCCACTCGGGCTCGACCAGCGCGAACAGCCGCGCGGAGAGCAGCTCGCAGACCGCCTTCGCGACCATGAGCGTGCGGACCACGACTCTGATGTCCTGGTCGAACGCCTCGGCCACGACGCAGCTCTCACCACTGGGACTCTCGCCCCAATATGTCCTCGCAGCAGCGAGCAACCGATCGAAATGCTCGCCATCTCCGGCACGACGCATAAGTCCCCCCACCATGACCGGCAGGAAACAGACATTGCCAGACGGGCACACGCCCACCCGCGCGTCAACACGCTTCTTTGCCCGCACCTGGCAGAAACTGAAGATCGTCACACGTGCCACAGCGGCCCCACGCAGCACGATCCGGCGTTACGACGCCAGAGCCGGAAAAATCCCGCTTCCCGGCGCGAACAAACTCGCCCCAAGCAGCGTCCAAGCTTTTACCGAGAGCACGTCATGGCGGGGTTTAGGATGCACCCTAATGCCACGAGGGGGAGGTTTTACCACCATGGGTTCCCGTTTGTCGAGTATCGCGCGCCTGACCGGGGCGGCGGCAGCGGCTGGTGTGGTCGCCGCGGCCATCGCACTGCCCGCGGTCGGAGGCACCGGAGCGATGTTCGTCTCGGCATCCGAGGATCTGGGCATCAAGGCACGGGACCTCAAGGAGCCGCCCCTCGCGGAGCGGACGACGGTGCTGGACGCCACGGGCAAGCCGATCGCGACGTTCTACGAGGAGTACCGCGAGAACGTCAAGCTCGAGGACATCGCCGAGATCATGAAGACGGCCATCATCTCGATCGAGGACTACCGCTTCTACGAGCACGGCCCGATCGACATCGAGGGCACCGTCCGCGCCCTGGCCAAGAACTTCGCCTCGGGCGGCATCGCCCAGGGCGGCTCGTCCATCACCCAGCAGTACGTCAAGCAGGTGCTGCTCAACTCGGCCACCACCGCCAAGGAGAAGAACGCGGCCCTCGAGGCCAGCTACGCCCGTAAGCTCAACGAGCTGCGCTACGCGATGGCGATCGAGCAGAAGTACACCAAGGACCAGATCCTCGAGAAATACCTGAACATCGCGTACTTCGGCGCCCGGGCCTACGGCATCGAGGCGGCCGCCAAGCGCTTCTTCGGAGTCAAGGCCGCCGACCTGACCCTGCCCCAGGCCGCCACCCTGGCCGGCGCCGTGCAGGACCCGCTGCAGACCGACCCCAGCCGGGGCAAGGAGTTCAAGGAGCGGCTGCTGTCCCGGCGCAACGTCGTGCTCGACCGGATGGCCGAGCTGAAGAAGATCACGCCGGAGCAGGCCGCCGAGGCCAAGGCCACCAAGCTCGGCTACAGGGGCACCCTGCTGCCCGGCGGTTGCGAGGCCAGCGACTTCCCGTACTTCTGCATGTACGTCCGCAACGAGATCCTCAGCAACACGGACTTCGGCAAGACGAAGAAGGCCAGGACCGCGTTCCTCAACCGGGGCGGCCTGGAGATCAAGACCACGCTCGACCCGAAGATGCAGAAGGCCGCCGAGCGGGCGATCAAGAAGCACGTGTTCGCCTCCGACAACCCGGTCGCCTCCGAGGCGCTCGTCCAGCCGGGCACGGGCGCGATCAAGGCCATGGCCGCCAGCCGCAAGTACGGCACCAACAAGCGCAAGAACGAGATGTCCTACAACCTCGTCGCCAACGCGGAGCACGGCGGCGGCACCGGCTTCCAGGCGGGCTCGACGTTCAAGACGTTCACCCTGCTCACCGCGCTGGGCCAGGGCATGAAGATCAACGACGGGATCTCGGTGGGCGACGGCTACCGCGCCCCCGCCTACTGGTCGTTCAAGAACTGCAAGAGCCAGAACATGGGCGAGCCGGGCTTCACCGTCACCAACGCCGAGGGCGGCGGCGGTGGCTTCAAGTCGCTGGCCACCGGCACCTGGGGCTCGGTCAACACCTTCTTCATGGCGCTGGAGCAGAAGGTGGGCCTGTGCAACGTGGTCAAGACGGCCAAGTCACTGGGCATCGAGCGCTCCGACGGGCTGCCCCTGCAGGAGTACGAGACGTTCACGCTCGGCATCAACGAGATGGACCCGGTGACCGTGGCCAACGCGTACGCCGCGATCGGCGCGCGCGGCAAGTACTGCGAGCCGATGGCCATCTCCTCGATCAAGGACCGCTACGGCAAGGTCACGAACTACAAGCCCAAGTGCAAGCAGGCGCTCGACCCCGAGGTCGCGGACGCCGCCTCCAGCATCCTGTCCGGCGTGTTCACCAAGGGCACCATGAAGGGCGTCGGCGGCATCGGCCGGCCGGCCGCCGGCAAGACCGGCACCACGGACGAGCAGTCCACCGCCTGGTTCGCCGGGTACACCCCCGACCTCGCGGGCGCGGTCAGCATCGGTGACCCGCGCGGCGCGGTGACGCACAAGCTGAACAACATCACCATCGGCGGCCAGTACTATCCCTCGGTCTTCGGGGCCTCCATCCCGGGGCCGATCTGGAAGGACACCATGCTGTCCGCGCTCAAGGGCATCCCGGCGACGGACTTCACCCCGGTGAACACCGCGCGCTTCGGCGGCTGCGGTGCGAGCTGCCAGCCCCGGCAGCCGGTGCGCCCCCAGCCGGAGGACAACACGGACGGCCCACTCGACGAGGCACAGATCGGCACAACGGTGACCCGCTGACCGGATACGGCGAAAACAGACACGCAAATATTGCGTGATCAACGTTCGACACAAAAACAACTGTCGGCCGGCAGGGCCTCTAGCTGAGCAAATTCGGAGTGCGTCCGCACAATGGGACGCACTCCCAGCAAAGGCCCTATTAACAGCGACGAAACATTGGTAACGTGGGAGCGCTCCCAGGATCTTTTCCGCGAGGTGCTCCATGACCGAGCAGCCCACACTGGCACAGGTGGCGGCCGCTGCAGGGGTTTCCCCCGCGACCGCATCTCGAGTCCTCACGGGCTCGGTGCGGGTCAGTACCTCGACCCGCCGGCAAGTCTACGACGCCGTGTCCCGCATGGGATACGTCCGCCAACGAGCCCCCAGGGGAACGGCCGCCAAGACCATGGCCGACGGCGTCACGGTGGTGATCTGCGACCACCTTCCACGCCTGTTCTCCGAGCCCTACTACGCACGGCTCCTGTCCGCCGCAGGGGCCGTGATCGCCGAACACGGCACCCATCTCATGGTGACCACCGTCACGCCCACGTCGTCCGTACTGCCCGCGTTGTCCGGGGCCGTGCTGATCGTGGGCGCGCGCGAGCGCCACCCCCTGGCGATCAAACTGTCCACCTCGGGCGTCCCGGTCCGCAACATCGGCCGCCCGCCACACGATCTCAAACTCCCGTACGCCGACGTGGACAACCTCGACGGCGGGCGCCAGGCGGCGGAGCACTTCCTGCTGTCCGGCCGCCGCAACGTCGCCGCCATCGGCGGGCCACCATCCTTGCCCGGCGCACGCGACCGATTAGAGGGCCTGGTACGCACCCTCAGGCAACAGGGCGCGCCCGACGTGCCCGTGGCCTACGGGGACTTCACCGCGGCCTCCGGCACCCACGCCATGCAGTGGCTGTTACGCCACGCCCCAGGTCTGGACGCCGTCTTCGTCGCCTCGGACCTGATGGCGGCAGGCGCGATCCAGGCACTACGCAGGGCCGGGCGCAAGGTGCCGGCGGACGTGGCGGTGATCGGGTTCGATGACGCCCCGGTCGCCAGGCACACCGTCCCGGCCCTGACCACCATCCGCCAGCCCGTCGAGGAGCTCGCCACCGTCGCCACCCGGCTGCTCCTGACGGGGGCCGCGGGGATCGACCCCGTACTCCCTACAGAACTGGTCGTCCGTGAGTCGGCTTGAGCCGGGGGACGTACTGGCCCGCAGGTATCTGTTGCTGGATCCGCTGGCCCGCGGGGGCATGTCGGTCATCTGGCGTGCCTTCGACCAGTCCCTGCACCGGATGATCGCCGTAAAGGTGCTCACCGCCTCACTTCATGCCGGCGGCGGCGAGCGCGTCAGCGCCCGCAGCGAGGCGCGCGCCGCCGCCCGGTTCATCCATCCCGACTCCATCGACATCTACGACTACGGCGAGACCGTCACCACCAACGGCGGCGTCGCCGCCTACGTGGTGATGCCGCTGCTCGACGGCACGCCGCTGGCCGAGCGCATCGAGCAGGGTCCGCTGCCGTGGACCGAGGCGGCGGCCATCGCGCTGCGGCTGGCCCGGGTCCTGATGGCCGGGCACGCCCGCGGCCTGGTCCACCGGGACGTCACGGCCGAGAACGTGCTGCTCACCGCCGACGGGCCCAAGCTGCTCGACTTCGGCATCGCGGCCTGGGCCGGGGATCCCGACGACGAGCGCGGCACCCCTCCCTACGTCGCCCCCGAACGGCTGCTCGGCGCGCCGACCCATCCCGCGGTCGACGTGTACGCCCTCGGCGTGCTGCTGCACACCATGCTCACCGGGCGGACGCCGTACCCGGAGACGACGTGGGAGGAGATCGAGGCGGCGCGCAGGACGTATCCACCGCCCCGCGTCGCCGGCGTGCCGTACGCCGTGGCCTCGCTCTGCCAGCGCTGCCTGGCGGACCGGCCGGACCGGCGGCCGACCGCGGCCGAGATCGTCTCGGCGCTGACCTCCGCGCTCGGCGCGGCGAGCCTGGCTCGGCACGTCAGACGCGGCCTCACGGTCGCCGGTTCGGCGGCCGTCGCGCTCTCGGCCCTGCTGTGGTTCCAGCAGACGGGGCTCCAGCCGCACCCGCCAGAGCCGACGCCGACGCCGGAGGTGTCGGTCAAGACGTCGCCGACCACCCGGCTGATCGAGAGCTCGCCGGCCACGGCGATCAGCATCGAGCAGGCCGTGGACGGCTTCAACACGGTGCTGGAGGCCAGGACGCCGTGCGGCGCGACCGACGCGGACGTGGTGCTGGACCTCAAACAGGTGCTGCGCGGTGCGGTGGGGCCGCACGGCCCGAGCGTGGCGAGGACGGACAGCCTGCGCCGGAAGCTGTCCGACCGTTTCGGCGAGGGGCGGCTCGCACCCGCCTGCCTGAGCGAGCTGCAGGCCAGGCTCGACGACATCGACGCCGCGCTCGATCGGGATTGACGGCCCGGGTTGAGGAGGGGTACGGCAGCACCCGCCGTACCCCTCTAATACGCGGTCCGTACCCCTCGCAAAGCACGCCGCGCGCCACATCCCCCGATGGGAGCGCTCCCAGAGTAGCGTCTGCACCGGATATGACCAAGATCGAATGAAAGTTTCACGGCGCGTTGTCGACGTCGTGCGGGGCGTGATTCAATGCGGTGGCCGGGCGGGCTGCTCGTGGGGCAGGTTTCCTCAAGTCGTCAGCGCAAGGGAATCCCCATGAGGTTATTCAAGTCGGCGGCGATCACCGCCGTCATGGTTCTGATCACGACTGTCCTGATGGTGCCCACGCAGGCACTGGCCCACGGGGTGTCGATGTTCCCCGCCGCGAGGACGTTCCTGTGCTGGCAGGACGGCCTGCGGGAGAACGGCCAGATCATGCCCTACAACCCCGCGTGCGCGGCGGCCGTCGCGCAGAGCGGCACGACCCCGCTGTACAACTGGTTCGCTGTGCTGCGCTCCGACGGCGGGGGCAGGACCACCGGGTTCATCCCCGACGGGCAGCTCTGCAGCGGCGGCACCGGCGGCCCCTACGACTTCTCGGCCTACAACGCGGTGCGCAGCGACTGGCCGCTGACCCATCTGACCGCGGGCGCGACCATCCAGATGCGGCACAGCAACTGGGCCAAGCACCCCGGCGCCTTCAACTACTACATCACCAAGAACGGCTGGAACCCCAACGGGCCGCTGAAGTGGTCCGACCTGGAGCCGTTCGGCAGCGTCACCAACCCGCCCGACACCGGCCCCGCCGGCGCGCTCAACTACTACTACTGGAACGCCCAGCTCCCGTCCGGCAAGACCGGCCGGCACATCATCTACACGATGTGGGTGCGCTCCGACAGCAACGAGAACTTCTACAGCTGCTCCGACGTCGTCTTCGACGGCGGCAAGGGCGAGGTCACCGGTGTCGGCCCGGGCCAGAGCACGCCCACCGCCACCCCGACGGTGACGCCGACGGTCACGCCGACGGCCGGCCCGGCCGCCTGCACCGCCACGTGGAAGGCCACCGACACCGGCTGGGCCGGCCACTTCCAGGGCGAGGTGACCGTGAAGAACACGAGCACCTCCTCGATCAACGGCTGGACCGTCAAGTGGACGTACTCCGGCGGGCAGGGCTTCGACGGCTCGCCGTGGAACAGCGTGCTGTCCGGGCAGCCGCCCAACGTGGTGGTCAAGAACGCCACCTACAACGGGCAGCTCGCGCCGAACGCGACCACCACGTTCGGCTTCAACGCCACCGGTTCGATCCCCAACCCGGCCCCGGCCCTGACCTGCACCAGCCCGTGATCAAGTCACGTCGCGGGCTTGCCGCGGCACTCATCACCCTGGCCGGCCTGGCGCTGGCCGGGGTGATGTTTTTCGCCGCCCGCCAGCCGTCGTCGCAGCTGAACCGGGAGCTCGCCGCCCAGGTGACGCTCATCCTCGAGCAGTCCTCGCTCGACGAGCACCACGCGCACGGCCACGACTTCGACTCGCGCGTCGTGTGCGCGGTGGAGCCCTTCGGGTTCGATCCGCCCACCGCGACCTCCCTCGTCGAGGTGAAGTGGGTGTACGCGCGCCACATGTGCGCGGTCACCGGCGCGGGCACCGACTGGGCCACCTCCGTACGGGCCGCCGGCCCGATCGCGGTACGCGTCGGCATCCCTCCCCTGGTCCGGGTGCCGGAGCCGGGCGCGGGCTACCCGGACCGCGTCAAGCGCCTCATCCCGGCCCGCTACCACGAGGCGGCCTTCGCCGAGTTCCAGGACGAGGACGCCATCGACGCCGCCCGCCAACGCTTCGCCGAAGCCACAAAGGCCCAGGCCAAATAGCCGTTGCTGTGGTTTGCGAGGGAGCGCCGTTGCCTGGACTGAGGAGCGTCGGGAGCGCAGCGACCAGAGCGACGAGGGAAGGCAACGGATCCCAGCGACCGAGCCGCCTCTGCGGAGCAGAGGCCATAAATACAGACGCGGCCGATTGGAGGTATCGGCCGCGTCCGTCCCATCCGGGCGGGATGGTTCGTTGGGCAGGGATGTTGTTTCGCCTCACCTCCTCATACGCAGCAATCCGACAGGCGGTTCAGTTGGCACACGTGTACCCGGACGGCACCGACGTGTTGCCGCTCGGCCGGCTCGCCTGCACCCCGAAGCTCGTGGTGGCGTTGGGCGCCAGAGTGCCGTTGTAGCTCAGGTTCTTGGCCGTCACGGTCTGGCCGCTGACCGTCACCGTGGCGTTCCAGGAGCCGGTGAGCGTGTGGCCGACCGGCAGCGTGAAGGTCACCGTCCAGCTCGACCTGGTCGAGGTGCTGGTGTTGGTCACGGTCACGGGCTGCACGACGTACCCGGTGCTCCACTGGCTCTGCACGGTGCCGGCGGCCGTGCAGCCGCCGCCGGTGCCGCCGCCGCTGAGCGTGGTGAACGACGCCGTGGGCGACGCGGCGGACTGGTTGCCGGCCGCGTCCCTGGCCTTGACGTACACCTGGTACGTGGTCGCCGGCGTCAGCCCGGTCAGCGTGATCGAGTTCGTCGCGGTCGAGCCGAGCGAGGTCCCGGTCGAGGTGTAGACGTCGTAGCCGGTCACGCCCACGTTGTCCGTGGCGGCGGTCCAGGACAGGTTCGCCCCCGACGAGGTGATGCCGGACGCCGACGGGGTGCCGGGCGTGCTGGGCGGGGTCGGGTCGGTGGTGCCGCCGCCGTAGATCGAGGCCTGCTTGGAGGTGGCGGCGATGCCGTTGGCGCCGTTGAACAGCCGCCGGCCCCAATCCGTGAGCTGGGTGACGTCGAAGTTGGTGACCTGGTCGAGGTATTCGACGCCGCCGCCGTTGCCGCTCCACGACCAGCCCAGGTAGCCGAGGCCGCGGCTCACGGCCTGGGCCATGATCGTGTCCTCGTCCGGGTTGCCGTCGGAGTGGTTGAAGCCGAACTCGCCGACGACCAGCGGCAGCCCCGCGGTCTTGAACGCGTCCATGTACGCGTTGATCTCCGCGGCCGTGTCGAAGACGCCGTACATGTGGATGGAGAAGATCGTGTTCTTGGCCGGGTCGCTGTCGAAGACCGCCCGCGCGTTGTCGCGCATGCCGAACTGCCAGTCCTGACCCCAGTTGGGCGCGTCCACCATCAGCGCGTGCTGGAAGCCGTTGCTGCGCAGCTTCTGGATCGCGGCCGTGGTGGCGGCGGCCCAGCCCGGGGTGACGGCGTTGTTGCCGATCGGCTCGTTGCCGATGTTGACGATGACGTAGTCCTCCTGGCCGACCAGGGCGGACTTGACGCTGATCCAGTAGTTGGCGGCCTGGTCGAGGGTGTAGGCGCCGCTCTGCTCGCCGTACCCGGTGGTGTCGTGGTTCTCCAGCACGCAGATGAGCTTGTTCTGCTTGCAGAGGGAGACGACGTTGGCCACGTCGGAGACGCTGTTGGGGGTCCAGCGGCCGCCGCTCAGCACGACCCGCACCGTGTTGGCCTTCAGCGACTTGATGTCCGCGAACGCCTTGGTCTGCGACGGGTACCACGTGTGCGCGTGGCTGGTGCCGCGCATGACGAACTCCTGGCCGTTGGCCTCCACGATCTTCGTACCGCTCACGTGAATGCCGACGGCGGCGTTCGCGGGGGCGACGGGGGCGACGAACATGGCGAGGAGGCAGGCCAGCGCGGTGATCAGGGATCTCATGTGCTGCCTTTCACTGAGCTGTGGAACCGCCCCCGCCGCTACTGCGGCGGGGGCGGGGTCTTCACTCAGGCGGGAGTGCAGGTGATGGGGTCGGGGACGGTGGGTGTGCCGTTGGCGATGAAGCCGAACGTGGTGGTGGCGCCGGGGGCGAGCGCCCCGTTGTACGCCTCGTTCCTGACGGTGACGCCGGACCCCGACTGGGTGTGCTTGCCGCCCCAGAGCTGGGTGATCTGGTTCGCCGACGTCCAGGCGACCGTCCATCCGGTGGTCGCCGAGGTGCCGTTGTTCTTCACCGTCACCTCGGCCTGGAAGGCGCCGCCCCACGAGCTCGTCACCTTGTACGTCGCCGCGCACCCGCCCGTGGGCTGCGGCGTCGTGTTCGTCGTGGTGAACGCGGTGCCGTCGGACGACGCCGAGGCGTTGCCCGCCGCGTCCCGCGCCACCACGGAGGCGGTGTAGGAGGTGCTAGGGGTGAGCCCGCTCAGGTTGAAGGACGCGCTCGTGGCCGTGCCTACCTTTTGGGACCCCAGGTAGACGTCATAGCCGCTCACGCCCACGTTGTCCGTGGAGGCGGTCCAGCTCAGCTTCGCCGTCGAGCCCGTGATCTCGGAGACCGCGGGCTTGCCCGGCTTGCTGGGCGCTGTCGTGTCCTGCTCCTCCGGACCCGGGGGCTCACCCCAGATCTTGGTCGCGCCGCTGTAGAGGGTGATGTTCCCCGTGCGCACCGGCGTCGCGCCGGGCGTGGTGGGGATGTTCCGGTACGACCAGTCGTTCGCCGGGTCCCACGTGCCCGCGCTGGCGATCCTGAACTGCACCTCTCTGCGGTGCTGAGACTGCCCGGCCGGGGCGATGGCCTGCCCGGAGCAGTCGATGTTCACGTAGTACGTGGTGCCGCTCGCCTGGTGCAGCGTGGGCGCCTTGCACTGCGTGTAGGCCGACGACACGGTGATCTGCGAGGCCGTCGTCGTGCCGTCGAGCGTGAAGTAGTAGCGGAACGAGCCGTCGGACAGCACCCTGGCGGGCCAGGCCGACTGGTTGCGGACGATGGCCTTGATCTCCGTGAAGTTGCTGCCCGAGGCGTTCACGCCCGCCTCGACGAAGAGCTCGGGACCGTCCGGGGTCTCCGCCACGGGGAAGTTCGCCGCGGGCGCGCCGCCGTACTCCTTGTAGAGCCGGGCCAGCGCGCTGGTGAATCCGGCGTTGTAGTCGGTGGCGACCTCGTTCATGACGTAGTCGTCGCGCTTGTCGGTGTAGGCGTCGTTCGGGTCGGGCGGTCCGCCGACGAGCGCGCCGTACAGGGTGTGGCGGGTCTGCTCGGGGTTGGTGATCTGGTCGGTCCACGAGCCGTGCGCCGTGCGGTGGTGCGGGTTCTTGGGCGGGTTGGCGCCGAACCCGATCAGGTACGAGGAGTTGCGCGGGTTGTCACCGAGCGCGTAGTTGATCTGCCGCACCGCGAAGTCGTGGTAGCGGGCCTTGCGCGTGGCGTCGGTGATGGTGTCGCTGTGCACGAGCGCCGCGAACGAGGTGTTGGCCGCGTACCGCAGCGAGCCCCACCGGTCGAGCACGGCCTGGCCACCCGGCGAGTACGCCACCTTCGCGCCGTTCACGCCGACCGTCCACCAGTCGAGCCAGCGGTTGGCGTCGTCCAGGTAGCGCTGCTTGCCGGTCAGCTTGTAGAGCAGCACGTACGCGCCGTACGACTTGTCGTCCCACGCGATCGTCCACTTGTATGACTTGGTGGTGGTCTGCGGTTCGTTGCCGAGGTTGTCGTATCCGGTCTCGGCCTTGGCCAGGTAGGAGGCGTCGTTCGTGGCCCGGTAGAGCCAGATCGCGCCCCACACCAGTTCGTCGTTGTAGCCGCTCCAGGAGTTGTAGTAGCCCTGCGCGTCGGTGATGCAGTCGGTGTACTTCTTCCTGACGGTGTCGGCGAAGGAGTACAGCTGCTTGGCGTGCGTCAGCAGCGTGTCAGCATAAGTCGGATTTGTCGGGCGGAAGACGATCGAGGAGGCGGCCATCGCCGCCGCCGTCTCGCCCGCCAGGTCCGACCCGCCGCACGACGCGTCGATCTTGTACGCGGGCCGCGACATCTGCATCGCCTCGGCCGGGCCCCACCAGGCGTGGTCCGTGCCGCCGTTGCCGACCTGGCCGTAGAGCACGTTCGCCGACGGGTGGGCCTTGATGAAGTAGTCGTTGACGAACTTGAGGTTGTTGAGCAGGTGCGTGAGCTGGCCGGAGTTCGCGTACGCGTCGCGGTACTCCACCGCGCCCCAGGCCAGCATGGTCGTGGAGAACGCCATCGGGAAGCCGAACTTGACGTGGTCGCCCGCGTCGTACCAGCCGCCCGTGAGGTCCACGCCCACGTCCTTGCCGTCGTTCATGCCGGAGTCGCCGCGCCAGCCGACGCGGTTCCAGCTCGGCAGGTCGCCCGACTGCTGGGCCTCGTAGAACCACAGCGCCTTCTGCAGCGCCTCGCCGTACGCGAACGCCGGTGCGGCGGCGTGGGCCGCCGGCCCCGCCCCCACCTGCGCAAGCAGAGTGAGGGGCAGGACCAGCGACGCCACGGCGATCAGTGCTTTTCTCACGGGAAGAGCCGCCCGTACTCACCCAGGGCGACGGCGACGTCCACCTGCGCCCAGAACCGGTGATAGTTGAAGACCGGCGCGGGGCCCGTGCCCTTCAGGAAGGCGTCGACCTTCGGCCAGTCGGGGTCGTTCTTGTAGAACGACCGGATCGAGATGAACGTCGAGTTGGAGTTGATGGCGTCGCCGTTGGGCATCTTGCCGCTCCAGCCGGACGGCACGTAGACCGGGTCGTCCACGCGGTTGTAGTCGGTCTTGGTCTCGGGGACCGACACGCCCTTGGCGTCGCGGTTCTTCCACACGCCGTCGAGCAGCGCCTTGGCCATGTTCTTGGCCGCCGTGTTGTTCGCCTTGGCCGCGTAGTACATGAGCGCCTTGGCGTACGCGCCGGCCACGCCCACGTCGTTCGTGTAGTCGGCGATCGTCACGTGCAGGCCGGGGTTGGCCGGAGGCATCCCGGAGGTGGCGTTGAAGTCACCCACGGGCTGGCCGGTCCACCGCAGCGTGGACGGGATCTGGTACGAGCCGTCCGCGTTGATCGTGGTGTTGTTCATGGCCCAGGTGACCCACTTGTCGAGCAGCGCCTTGGCGTCGGCGTTGCCGGAGGCGTAGTACAGCTCGGCCACCCGCTCCATCGTCCACGCCTGGAAGCCGAACCACTGGTTCGACGGCGGGTCGTGGTAGACGGGCTGCCAGTCGTAGGTCAGGCCGTGGAACTTCGGCAGGCCGGCCGGCGGCGTCGCGTAGTGGCCCTCCCAGCTGTTGGTCGCGCCACCGGCGATGGCGCCCTCGGCCGACTGCAGCCAGCCGTAGAACTGCAGCTGCCGGGTGAGGCTGGCGCTCCAGTCAGCCACGCCGGTGCTGCTCTTGGGCTTCAGCTCGGCCACGTTCGCCAGCGCCCAGGCCGCGAGCGGGTTCTGGTAGCCGGAGTGGTTGTGGCTGGAGCCGATGCGCCAGGCCCAGCCGGCGCTGGAGTCGGTCGCACCGCCCCAGGCGTAGTACCAGCTCAGCAGGTAGTTGGAGGAGTCCTTGCCGGTGCCGGCCGCGCACTGCGGGCTCGTGCAGCCGGGCTTCTTGAAGTACTTGTCGTACATCGCGTAGCGCAGGTAGTCGCCCATCTTCGCGGCCTTGGCGACCGCCCCGGAGATCTGCGACTCCTTGCCCTGCGCCTTGGCCCACGTCTGCGCCCAGTACGCGGCCTGCACGGCGCGCGCGTCGGCGTCGGGGGCGTTGGTGTACCTCCACTGCTTGGCGTAGGAGCTGTCCTTGATGAACAGGTCCAGGTAGCCGTTGGGGCCGCCGTGCTTGAAGGTGTCGCAGGACGGCTGCGGGATCGTCTCGAAGACCGACTCCTCCGGGCCGCGCTGGTAGGTGTTGATGTAGGCGGGCTTGGTGGTGCCGTCGCCGCAGCGGCCGAAGCCGTAGGTGTTGTCGACGTCCAGCAGCCAGTGCATGCCGTAGATGTCGCGGGTGCCGTACGCGCTCTGCAGCTCGCCCGCGATCGGGTCGACGCCGGGCGTGACGCTGGAGTCGAGCGGGCTCGGATAGTTGCTGATCTGGTTCGACTCCGGCGCGTACGTGGCCGGCTTGTTCGGCGTGTAGAAGGAGTTCGTCGGCTGGTCGGCCGTGGCCGGGATGATGTACTTCTCCATCGAGGCCCAGGCGTTGTTGAACTTCGTCCAGTCGCCGGTGACCTGCCCGTAGACCGCCTCCAGCCACAGGTAGTAGCTGTAGGCCTCGGACGTGGTCTCGTGCCCGTGGTCCGGCGCCTCGACCATGAACGTCTCGATCGAGTGGTACGGCACGCCCTCGGGCGAGAAGTAGCCGTTGGCCGGGTCGTGGAGCTCGTTGTACATCTCGACGAAGCGCTGGACGTAGGTGTTGTTGCCGCCGACGTCGTCGTCCGCCTCGGTGGCGGTGACGTCCACCGCGGTGTAGCCGGTGGCGCTCACCCGGAACACGCCGGAGCCGGCGGTGGTGTCGCTGTCGTTGGCCGCCGCGAGCGTGACGTTCTGCGCCGTGTTCCAGTTGGACGGCGTGAAGGTCAGGCTGGCGCCGCCGGAGACGGTCAGGTCGGTGTCACCGCTGACGCGTGCCGTGGTGACGGTCACGTTGGCCGAGGGCGCCTGCGACAGCTTCACGCTGAAGCTCGCGGTCGCCGCCTCCGGCACGGACAGGCTCGTCGGGCTCACCACGAGCGCGGGGCCCGTGTTCTGGGAGACCGTGATCCCGACCGGCGTCGAGGTGGTGGTCGCGCCGCCGTTGTCGGTGGCCCGCGCGGTGATCGAGTAGCTGCCGGCCGCCACGTTCGTCCAGCTGTAGCTGTACGGCGCCGAGGTGTCGGTGCCCAGCAGCGTGGTGCCCTGGTAGAAGTCGACCTTCGAGATCGTGCCGTCGGAGTCGGCCGCGTTCGCCGCGATCGGCACGGTGGCCGGGGCGGTGAACGTCTGCCCCGCCGTCGGCGAGGTCAGCGACACCGTGGGCGCGGCGTTGGGGTTCCCGCCGCCGCCGCAGGTGACCCCGTTGACGGTGAACGTGGTCGGGTTCGGGTTGCTGCCGGTCCAGGTGCCGTTGAAGCCGATGGACACGGACGCGCCGGTGCCCAGGCTGCCGTTGTAGGACATGTTGGTGCCCGTGACGCGCGTGCCCGACTGGCTCCAGTTGGCGCCCCAGCCGGCCGGGGTGTACTTCTGACCTGTGGTCGGGAAGTCGAAGCCCAGGTTCCACGAGGTGATGGGGTCACCAGTGTTCTTCAACGTGATGCTCGCGGTGAAACCGCCCTGGCCGGGGCTGCTCGTCCATTGGTTGGCCGTGTACGTCACATCGCACGCCACGGCCGCCTGCGCGGGTCCGGCCGACACGGCCGAGGTCACACCCGCCACGAGGACAAGCGTCGCGGCCACGGCCAGCCGCCGCGACAAGCGGGAGAGAAGGGAAGGAGGTCTGTACTTCACGGGGTCTCCATGGGAGTAGAGGAGTGGGAGCGCTCCCAAACGGGATTGTGGGTGCCCTCACGCGTATGTCAACGGAATGGCGGTCCGGTAACCCCCGTGTTTCCTCTCACCAGGCTGCCCGGGATGAAAGTTTCATCCGCGTTCCGGGGCATTCAACGAGCATGCGGCGCGGCGGACACCTCCGCGAGAACCGCCCTCTGTACACGGATGGAACCACGACAGACCATGGGAGCGCTCCCAGCCCTCTAACACTGGAGATGATCGCTCGTGAGACTCCAACGCGGCCTCCGCAAATGGGCCGTGACCGTGACCGCCGCGAGTGTCGCGGCCTTAGGGCTCGTCGTCGGCCAGAGCACGGCAGCCAGCGCCGCCGTCGCCTGCGACGTGACCTACTCTGCCAATTCGTGGACGAGCAGCCCCGGCCAGGGCGGTTTCACCGCGAGCATCACGTTGAAGAACACCGGTGACCCCATCACCTCGTGGAACCTGGGCTTCGACTTCCCGACCACGGGGCAGAAGTACACCCCGACGGGCTGGGGGGCCAACTGGAGCCAGTCGGGCACGCGGGTGACCGGGACGAGCATGCCGTACAACGGCAGCCTCAGCACCGGCGGCTCGGTGTCCATCGGCTTCAACGGCACCTGGACCGGCAGCAACCCGAACCCGACCGCGTTCACCGTGAACGGGGTCACCTGCGGCGGCGGGACCCCCACCACCCCGTCGGTGGTCACCTCGGCCAGCGCGGTCGCGGTGAACGAGGGCGGCACGGCCACGTTCACGGCCCGGCTCTCCTCGGCCCCCTCCGCCAACGTGACCGTCACCACTACCCGGACCAGCGGTGACACCGACCTGTCCGTCAGCTCGGGCGGCTCGCTGACCTTCACCCCGTCCAACTGGAACACCGCCCAGACCGTCACCCTGGCCGCGGCCCAGGACTCCGACACGACCGCGGGCACCGCCTCCTTCACCGTCGGCGGCACCGGCGTCACCCCGGCCACGGTCTCGGCCACCGAGGTGGACGACGACGCCGTGGTGGAGCAGTCGATCATCGTGACGCCGACCGCGGTGACCGTGCCCGAGGGCGCCAGCGCCACGTACACCGTGCGCCTGGCCGCCGCGCCGACCTCGAACGTGACCGTCACCTCGACGGCGGGCACCGGTGACACCAACATCACCGTCTCCAGCGGCGGCAGCCTCACCTTCACGCCGTCCAACTGGAACACCCCGCAGACGGTCACCCTGGCCGCCTCCGAGGACTCCGACACGGCCAACGGCAGCCGCACCATCACCGTCGCCTCCACCGGCCTGACCTCCAGAACGGTCACCGCCACCGAGGCCGACAACGACGGCGGCACCACCCCCGGCGGCCACGTCGAGAACCCGTACGCCGGCGCCACCGGCTACGTCAACCCCAACTGGAAGGCCAAGGCCCAGGCCGAGCCCGGCGGCTCCGCGGTGGCCAACACCTCCACCGCCGTCTGGCTGGACCGCATCGCGGCCATCGCCGGCTCCTCCTCCGTCATGGGCCTGCGCGCCCACCTGGACGAGGCCGTCAGGCAGGACGCCGCCAACGGCTCCGCGCCGCTGACCGTCCAGTTCGTCATCTACGACCTGCCCAACCGCGACTGCTCGGCGCTGGCCTCCAACGGCGAGCTGCTCGTCTCCGAGAACGGGCTCAACCGCTACAAGGCCGAGTACATCGACCCGATCGCCGCGATCATGAGCGACTCGGCGTACGCGAACCTGCGCATCGTCACGGTCATCGAGCCGGACTCGCTGCCCAACCTGGTCACCAACCTCAGCTTCGCCAAGTGCGCCGAGGCCAACTCGTCCGGCGCCTACGTCGACGGCGTCCGCTACGCGCTCAACAAGCTGCACGCCATCACCAACGTCTACACCTACATCGACGCCGCCCACCACGCCTGGCTCGGCTGGGACTCGAACTTCAACCCGACGGTCAACCTCTTCTACAACACCGTGGCCGGCGCCACCGCCGGTGTGGACAGCGTGGACGGCTTCATCGTCAACACCGCCAACTACGGCGCGACCATCGAGCCGTATTTCACGATCAACTCGTCCCCGAACGGCACGTCGGTCCGGCAGTCCAAGTGGGTCGACTGGAACTGGTACGTCGACGAGCAGTCGTTCGCCACCGCCCTGCGCAGCGCCCTCATCGCCAAGGGCTTCAGGAACGGGCTCGGCATGCTGATCGACACCTCGCGCAACGGCTGGGGCGGCTCCGCCCGCCCGAGCGGGCCGAGCACCGCGACCAACGTGGACGACTTCGTCAACCAGTCGCGTATCGACCGCCGCATCCACGCCGGCAACTGGTGCAACCAGAGCGGTGCCGGTCTGGGCGCGCGGCCGACCGCCAGCCCGGCGGCCGGGCTCGACGCCTACGTCTGGATCAAGCCTCCGGGCGAGTCGGACGGCGCCAGCTCGGACATCCCGAACGACGAGGGCAAGAAGTTCGACCGGATGTGCGACCCGACCTACCACGGCAACAGCCTCAACGGCAACAACCTGAGCGGCGCGCTGCCCGACGCGCCGCTGTCGGGGCGCTGGTTCTCGGCGCAGTTCCAGGAGCTGCTGAGGAACGCCTACCCGCCCGTCAACTGACGCTCCCGGCATGAGCCCGAGAGACCCGCCTGACCCGGGTCTCTCGGAGGGACCCGCCTGACCCGGGTCCCTCGACCACCCGAAGGGGCCCCGTACGCGGGGCCCCTTCAGCTACCTCTGGGACCTGCGCCACTCCGAGACGATCTTGTCGACGTCGAACGGCATCAGGTTGAGCGGCGGCCCCGACAACCCCGTCCTGATCGCGTCGCGGATCTTCTGGTTGATCTCGTCGAGGATCCGCCGCACCTCGCTCTCCGTCCTGGCCCCGCGCGCCTGGGCCAGCGCCTCCTCCGCCTGCTTGCGCAGCGCCAGCGTGGGCGGCAGGGGCATCGACAGCCCTTCGCTCTCGATCTTCTGCTTGATCCACCACAGGTCGTCGTGCGGCCGGTCCGGCAGCGGCTTGCCGGCCCCGGGCAGGTTGTCGAACTCGCCGCGCTCCTGCGCCTCGCGGATCTGCCGGTCGACCCAGCTCTCGAACGGCATGCCCAGGGGTTTCCGTTCGGTCAAGACGCCCTCCTCAGGCCAGGTTGTGACTCGGGGCCAGCGGGCCACGCCAGCCGAGCATGGCCTCGGTCATGCGTACGGACGCGACCGTGGCGGCCACGTCGTGCACCCGCAGGATGCGGGCGCCCTTGACGATCGAGAAGACGTTGGCGGCGATCGTGCCCTCCCTCCGCTCCCCCTGGGGCCGGTCGAGCGTCTCGCCGATGAAGTCCTTGTTGGACAGGGCCACCAGCGTCGGGTAGCCGATCGCGGTGATCTCCTCCAGCCGCCGGGTGAGCTCCAGGGAGTGGAAGGTGTTCTTGTTCAGGTCGTGGCCGGGGTCGATGATGATCCGGTCCGGGGCGATCCCGGCCTCCAGCGCGTACGCGACCCGCTCGCGCAGGTAGCCGGCCACCTCGGCGACGACGTCCTGGTAGCTCGGCCGGAAGACGCGCCTGCCCGGGCCGCCGAGGCTGTGCGTGACGATCACGCTGACCCCCGACTTGGCCGCGAACTCCGCCATGCCGGGCTCGCGCAGGCCGTTGGTGTCGTTGATCACGTCGGCGCCCGCCTCGACGGCCGCCCGCGCCACGTCGGGCCGGTGGGTGTCGACGGAGATGACGGCGTCGGTGGCCTTCCTGACCTCGGCGATGACCGGGGCGACCCGGTCGATCTCCTCGTCCGCGCCGATCTGCGCCTGGGCCGCGCTGAAGGCGAACCCGCCGATGTCCACCCAGTCGGCCCCGTCGTCCACGGCCCGGCACGCGGCCGACACGGCGCGGTCGAGCTCGAACGTGCTGCCCTGGTCGTGGAAGGAGTTGGGCGTCCTGTTGACGATGGCCATGACGGCGACCTGGCGCGCGAAATCGAACTGCCGCCGCCCGATGCACCGGACGGGCGAGATGATCCCGGAGGAAAGCGCTTCGCCGCTCACGTGGCGAGCCTACCTGCCCCGCGACCAGCGGGGGCGGACCGGGGGTCAGGCGGTGAACCGGCCGAAGGGGCGGCAGCCGGCCATCACGCGGATGCGTTTCATGACCTCGTGGGCCGCGCGATCGGGCCCGCCCGGCAGCCGCATCGTGAGCAGGACCGTCGTCCCCTCGGGACCGGTGTCGAAGTCGGCCGTGTCGCACAGCCGGCGGATGAGGTAGATCCCCCTGCCGCCCTGCGCGAGGTCGAGCGGGCTGATGCTGCCGTTGACGTACCCGTTGGGGATGCCCGCCCCCTCGTCGGAGGTCTCCGAGCGGATGACGCCGTTCACGGTCCACAGCTTGAAGTACCCATGCCCGCCTCCGTGCTCCACGGCGTTGACGACGCTCTCGTGCACGGCCAGGACGAAGTCGTCCAGCCGGGGGCTGCTCAGCCCGCAGCTCCGGGCGCACTCGGCCACGCCGCGGCGCAGCCTGGTGACGTCGTCGAGGGTGAAGGGCTGGGCCATCAGGGTCCGCATGCGCTCCCTCCGTGTCGTCCGACAGGGCGGCTACAGGGCGGCTTTCGCGCTTCGGGACCTCGCGTCAGGTGTCACGTTCCCCCGGGGAAGACGACTTACACCCCGGACGTCCCACCGACACCGGTGGCGAGCTCCTTGACGCGGCCGACGGGCCCGCCGTCGGGGGCCAGCGGCGCGGTGTCCATGCCGGCCCCGTCGTGCAGCCCCTCGAACAGCTCCCGCACGGCCTCCCACGACGGGTGCCGCGGCGTCCACCCCAGCACGTCCCTGGCGCGGTCGGTCTTCATGATCGGGGCCTGCAGGACCAGGTCCAGCAGGCCGGGCGCGGCCGGCAGGAGCCGCAGGTGCCAGGCCGCCGACATGACCGTCCTGGCCACGGCGGGCGAGACCGGGACCGTACGGGTGCCGAGCAGTTTGGCCAGGTCGGGCGGGTCGAGCACGGGCGCGGCGGCGAGGTTGAACGCCCCCCGCACCTGCTTGGTGACGGCCAGCCGGTAGGCCTCCGCCGCGTCCTCCGCGTGCAGGGCCTGCAGCCGCAGGCCCGGGATGTCCGGCACGAACGGGATCCGCCCTTCCTTGATCAGCCATCCCGGCACGAACGGCCCGCCGAACAGCCTGCGCTGCTCGGTGGCGGCCACCCGCTGGAAGATGAACCCCGGCCGCATCCGCACCACCCGGATGCTCGGGTGATCGTGCTCGAAGACGTCGAGCACCCGCTCGACGTACGCCTTCTCCCGCCCGTACGCGGCCCCCGGCCAGCCGTGCGTGGGCCAGCTCTCGTCCACCGCCCGGTCGTCGGGCCCCGGCGAGTACGCGCCCACGGACGAGGCGTGGACGAGCGCGGGCACCCCCGCCTCGGCGGCGGCGCGGAAGACGCGCATGCTGCCCAGCACGTTCGCCCGCCAGGTGGTCGCCGGGTCCCTGGTGGGCTGGAACAGCCACGCGAGATGGACGACGGCGTCCGCCCCGTCGAAGATCCGCGTCAGGTCCGCGGTCGCGACGTCCGCCTGCCGCCAGTCGGTGCGGTCGATGCGCCACCCGGGCAGCCGACGGGCGACCCCGACGATCGAGGTCACGCCGTCGTCGGCGGCCAGCGCACGCACCAGGCTGGTGCCGACGTTCCCGGTTGCACCCACCACGACGACTCTCATGGGTGCTTCGCTGCCCGCCGATCGGGCAGCGAAACCCCTGTGACCTGCCAGATTATGGCTGGAGCAGGATCTTGACGGCTCCGTCGGACTTCTTCTGGAACATCTCGTACGCAAGGGGCGCCTGTTCCAGAGGCATCCGATGGGTGGCGAGGTCCATCACGCCGAGCGGATCCGACTCGTCGGTCACCAGCGGCATCAGCGCGCTGGTCCACCGCCGGACGTGGGCCTGCCCCATGCGCATCGTGATGCCCTTGTCGAACATGCGCAGCATGGGCATGGGGTCCGTCATGCCCCCGTAGGTGCCGATGACGGAGATGACGCCGCCGCGCCCTACGGTGTCGATGGCCTGGTTGAGGGCGGCGAGGCGGTCGACGCCCGTGTGCGACATGAGTGGCGCGGCCACCGCGCCGGGCAGCATCGTGGTGAGCGTCTGGGCGAGCTTGGCCGCCGGGGAGCCGTGGGCCTCCATGCCGACCGCGTCGATGACGGAGTCCGTGCCGCGCCCGGAGGTCCGCTGCCGGACCTCCTCGGGGACGTCGGTGACCTCGCTCGCGTCGATGACCTCGATGCCGTGGCGGCGGGCCATCTCCAGGCGCTGCGTGACTCCGTCCACGCCGATCACCCGGTAGCCGAGGTGGCGGGCGATGCGGCAGCACATCTGGCCGATGGGACCGAGGCCGAAGACGGTGACGCTGCCGCCCTCGGGGAGGTCCGCGTCCGCGACGGCCTGCCAGGCGGTCGGCAGCACGTCGGACAGGAAGAGGAAGCGCTCGTCCGGCGGCCCCTCGGGCACCTTGATCGGGCCGAACTGCGCCTCGGGCACCCGCAGGTACTGGGCCTGCCCGCCGGGCACCTGGCCGTAGAGCTTGGTGTAGCCGTATACGGCCGCTCCCGTGCCGTGCTCGCGCACCTGCGTGGTCTCGCACTGCGCGTAGAGCTGCAGGTCGCACATGTGGCAGTGGCCGCAGGAGATGTTGAACGGGATGACCACGCGGTCACCCGGCTTGATGTTCTCGATCGCGGGGCCGACCTCCTCGACGACGCCCATGGGCTCGTGCCCGAGGATGTCGCCCTCGGCCATGAACGGCCCGAGCACCTCGTACAGGTGCAGGTCGGAGCCGCAGATCCCGGTGCTGGTGATCCTGATGACCGCGTCGTTGGGCTCCTTGATGGCGGGGTCGGGAACCTCCTCGACCCGGACGTCGCGCTTGCCGTGCCAGGTGACTGCCTTCATGGTGTCTCCTCACAGAAGGGGCACAAATGCCGCATACCCCCGCATAAGCCGTCAAACGGGCGGCGGCACCGGGTGGCCTCCCGACACGCCCAGCTCTTGGCAAAGCGCGAACGGTCCGCGCCAAAACGCTTTACACGCTCTGTATTGGGTGAGTAACTATTGGTAGCTGACGCCTGACAGAAGGAGCCGCGCGCATGCCGGTGAGCTTCACTCAGCACAACGTTGGATCACGCATCGACCGCCGCCTGGCCGGTTTCCTCGAGACCTGGCGAGCTCCCGTCGACGACCCCGACGTCGAGGCGGCGTACCAGTTGCTCACCGACTTCGTCCTCAACGGCGGCAAGCGCGTCAGGCCGCAGCTCTGCTACTGGGGCTGGCGGGGCGCCGGCGGGGGTGACGGAGACGAGATCATCACCGCCGCCGCGTCCCTGGAGCTGTGCCACGCCGGCCTGCTCATCCACGACGACATCATGGACGGCAGCGAGCTGCGGCGCGGCCGGGCCACCGTGCACAGGAGCCTGGCCGGGCTGCACCGCGGGCCGGGCTCGGACGCGTTCGGGCAGGCGGGCGGCATCCTGCTCGGCACGCTGAGCCTGGCCTGGTCCGACACCATGCTGTCGTCGTGCGGCGTGGAGCCGCACCGGCTGCGGGCCGCGCACCACGTGTTCGACACCATGCGCACCGAGGTCATCAGCGGCCAGTACCTCGACGTCCTGGCCCAGCTCCGCTCGGGCGCGAGCGTGGACGAGGCGCTCACCGTGATCCGGTTCAAGACCGCCAAGTACACCGTCGAGCGGCCGCTGCAGATCGGCGGCGCGCTGGCCGGGGCCTCGCTGGAGCTGCTGGAGTCCTACTCGCGCTTCGGCCTGCCGCTGGGCGAGGCGTTCCAGCTCCGCGACGACGTGCTCGGCACGTTCGGCGTGGAGTCGGAGACCGGCAAGTCGGCGCTGGACGATCTGCGCGAGGGCAAGCACACCGTGCTCGTCGCGCACGCCGTACGGCGGGCCACCCCCGCCCAGCTCACCCATCTCAAGAGCTGGCACGGCAACCCGGAGCTGACCGAGGAGCGCGCCGAGGAGCTGCGGCAGATCCTGCGCGACACGGGAGCGCTGGCCGAGGTCGAGGAGATGATCGAAGACCGCGTGCGCGAGGCCGTGACGGCGCTGGCCGCGGCGCGGATGGAGCCGGAGTCGGCGCGAGCGCTGGCCGTGCTGGCCGACCAGCTCGCGCACCGCACCAAGTAGGGGGTTCCCCAGAATGGGACAGGTTCTTCTCGCGGCCCCGCGCGGCTTCTGCGCGGGTGTCGAGCGTGCGATCAGCACCGTCGAAGAGGCGTTGAGACGCTTCGGTCCGCCGGTCTACGTGCGCAAACAGATCGTGCACAACACCTACGTGGTCGACGACCTCACCCGGCGCGGCGCGATCTTCGTCGAGGAGCTCGACGAGGTCCCCGACGGCTCGCTGGTCGTCTTCTCCGCCCACGGCGTCGCGCCGGCGGTCAAGGACGAGGCGGGTCTGCGTGGCCTGCGGACGATCGACGCCACCTGCCCGCTGGTCACCAAGGTCCACAAAGAGGCCGTCCGCATGGCCGAGGCGGGCTACGAGATCGTGCTCATCGGCCACGCCGAGCACGAGGAGGTCGAGGGCACGTTCGGCGAGGCCCCCGAGCGCATCCACGTCGTGGACCCGGCCAGGCCGGACGAGCTGACGGCGGGCGGCTCGCGCCCGCTGAGCTGGCTGTCGCAGACCACGCTGGCCGTGGACGAGACCCTGCAGGCCGTTGCCGAGCTGCGCAAACGCTTCCCCGAGCTGGTCGATCCGCCCAGCGACGACATCTGCTACGCCAGCCAGAACCGCCAGGAGGCGATCACCAGGATCGCCCCGCGGTGCGAGCTGGTCATCGTCGTCGGCTCCGCGAATTCGTCGAACTCGCGGCGGCTGGTCGAAGTGGCCCTCAACGCGGGCGCGGGCGCGGCCTACCTGGTCGACCGGGCCGCCGACGCCGACGAGCGCTGGCTCGACGGCGTGCGGACCGTCGGGGTCAGCTCCGGCGCCTCCGTCCCCGAGCGGCTGGTCGGGGAGTTACTCGGCTGGCTCGCCGCCCACGGATACGACGACGTGGAGCCGGTGACCGTGACCGAGGAGACCCTCACGTTCTCCCTGCCGCTCGAAATCCGATCCACCCGCAACCCCGGCTAGGTCCCAAACCCAGATTGGTGGTGCAGCACGATGACCGAAACGACCAACTCGAGCACGCCTGAGGCCGTCAACGGCAACGGCAACGGCCAGCTCAGCCTCAGCACCGAGGCCGCCAGACAGCTCTCGACCACGACCAAGACGCCGCCGCAGATGCAGGAGATCACCTCCCGCTGGCTGCTGCGGCTGTTGCCGTGGGTGCAGTGTTCGGGCGGTGTGTTCCGGGTCAACCGGCGGCTGACGTACGAGCTGGGTGACGGCCGCATCACGTTCAGCACGACCGGTTCGGACGTGCGGGTCATCCCGGCGGAGCTCACCGAGCTGCCCATGCTGCGCGGCTTCGACGATACGGAGGTGCTGGGGGCGCTGGCCGACCGTTTCGCCCAGCGTGAGGTGGAGGCGGGCGAGGAGATCGTCTCCGAGGGCCGCCCCGTTGACCGGCTGGTGCTGATCGCCCACGGCCGGGTGGCCAAGGTGAGCCGCGGCGCGTACGGCGACGAGCAGAGCCTCGGCGTCCTGGCCGACGGCGACTATCTCGGCGAGTCGACACTGACGAGTGGTGGCCAGTTCGACTTCACCGCGCGGGCCAAGACCAAGACCACCGTTCTCACGCTGTCCCGGCAGGACTTCGAGCAGCTCGCCGACCAGTCGCCCGGGCTGCGCGAGCACCTGGACCGGTGGGTCTCGGCGAGCGGGGAGCACGCCCACAACGACTACGGCGAGGCGGCGATCGACCTGGCGGCCGGCCACAGCGGCGAGCCCGTGCTGCCCGGCACGTTCGTGGACTACGAGGTGAGCCCGCGCGAGTACGAGCTGAGCGTGGCCCAGACGGTCCTGCGGGTGCACACCCGGGTCTCCGACCTGTACAACCAGCCGATGAGCCAGCTCGACCAGCAGCTCCGCCTCACCATCGAGGCCCTGCGCGAGCGGCAGGAACACGAGCTGGTCAACAACAGGGAGTTCGGCCTGCTCCACAACGCCGACTTCAGCCAGCGCATCCGCACCCGCGGCGGCCGCCCCACCCCCGACGACCTCGACGACCTGCTGGCCACCGTGTGGAAGGACCCGGCGTTCTTCCTGGCGCACCCGCAGGCCATCGCGGCCTTCGGCCGGGAGTGCAGCAAGCGCGGCGTCTACCCGCAGTCCATCGAGGCCTTCGGGCACAAGGTGCCGGCCTGGCGGGGCATCCCGATCTTCCCGTGCAACAAGATCCCGATCTCCGCCACGTACACGACGTCGTTCCTGCTCATGCGGACCGGCCAGGAGAACCAGGGTGTCGTGGGCCTGCACCAGACCGGCATCCCCGACGAGTACCAGCCGAGCCTGTCGGTCCGGTTCATGAACATCAACGAGAAGGCGGTCATCTCCTACCTGGTGAGTGCGTACTACTCGCTGGCGGTGCTGGTGCCTGACGCGCTCGGCGTGCTGGAGGACGTCGAGGTCGGCAGGAACGGCTGAGCGAGGGACCGGACGGCCGGCACCGCCTGCGCGCGGTGCCGGCCGAGTACTTACCTGAAGGAGTTGCCATGAGCCAGCCGTTCGAACTGCCGGACTTCTACATGCCGTATCCGGCGCGGCTGAACCCGCATCTCGAAGAGGCTCGCGCGCACTCCCGGCAGTGGGCGCGCGAGCTGGGCATGTCCGAAGGTTCGGGCATCTGGGAGGAGGCCGACCTCGACGCCCACGACTACGCGCTGCTGTGCTCGTACACGCATCCCGACTGCGACGCCGTCGAGCTCTGCCTGGTCACCGACTGGTACGTGTGGGTCTTCTTCTTCGACGACCACTTCCTGGAGGTCTTCAAGCGCAGCGGCGACCTGGCGGGCGGCAAGGCGTACCTCGACCGGATCGCGCGGTTCATGCCGATGGGCGATGACCTGACCATGCCCGAGCCCACCAACCCGGTCGAGGCGGGCCTGGCCGACCTGTGGGTGCGTACGGTGCCCAGCAGGTCCGCGGACTGGCGGGCGCGCTTCGCCGAGAGCACCAGGAACCTGCTGAACGAGTCCCTCTGGGAGCTGGCCAACATCAACCGGGGACGGGTGGCCAACCCGGTCGAGTACATCGAGATGCGCCGCAAGGTCGGCGGGGCGCCCTGGTCGGCGGGGCTCGTCGAGCACGCGGTGGGCGCCGAGGTGCCCGCCCGGCTGGCCGGGACCCGGCCGCTGCGGGTGCTGAAGGACGCCTTCGCGGACGGGGTCCACCTGCGCAACGACCTGTTCTCGTACGAGCGGGAGGTCGGGGACGAGGGCGAGCTGAGCAACGGCGTGCTGGTGCTGGAGAGGTTCCTGGGGTGCGGCACGCAGGAGGCCGCGGACGCGGTCAACGACCTGCTGACCTCGCGGCTGCAGCAGTTCGAGCACACGGCGCTGGGCGAGCTGGGGCCGCTGTTCGTGGAGTACGGCGTCGACCCGCTCACCGCGGCCGGCGTGCTGGCCTACGTCAAGGGGCTGCAGGACTGGCAGTCGGGCGGGCACGAGTGGCACCTGCGCTCCAGCCGGTACATGAACAAGCGGGTCGCCGCCCGCAAGCCGCTGGGCATGCCGTCCATCGTCAACCTGCTGGGGGCCAAGCGGCTGCGTAACTTCACGTACGTGCCGTACCAGCGGGTGGGGCCCTCGCGGATCCCCGACCTGCCCATGCCCTTCCAGGTCCGGCTGTCGCCGCATCTCGACGCCGCCCGGCGCAACATCGTGGCCTGGTGCGGGGAGATGGGCATGCTCGACTCGACCCTGTGGGACGAGCGGCGGCTGGTCGACTTCGACCTGCCTCTGTGCACCGCGGGCCTGCATCCCGACGGCAGCGCGGAGGAGCTGGACCTGGCGTCGTACTGGATGGCTTGGGGCACGTACGCGGACGACTACTTCCCGGCCGTCTTCGGCCGGTCACGCAACCTCGCGGCGGCCAGGATCGCGGTGGAGCGGTTCTCGGCGTTCATGCCGCTGGACGGCTCGCCCGCGCCGCCGCCCGCGAACGTGCTGGAGCGGGGCCTGGCCGACGTCTGGGCGCGTACGGTGGGGCCGATGCCGCCGGAGGGGCGGCGCGAGCTGCGCGAGGCGGTCGAGACCATGTGCCTGGCCTGGCTGTGGGAGCTGGGCAACCAGTTCGCCCACCGCATCCCCGACCCCGTGGACTTCATCGAGATGCGCAGGCAGGCCGCCGGCAGCGAGCTGACCATGGGCTTCAGCCGGCTGCGGCACGGCCGCCGGCTGCCCCGTGAGCTGCGCGAGAGCGGGCCGATCCGGTCGCTGGAGAACACCGCCGCCGACTGCGGGACGCTGATCAACGACGTCTTCTCCTACCAGAAGGAGATCGAGTTCGAGGGGGACCTGCACAACGGCATCCTGGTGGTGCGGCACTTCTTCGACTGCGACTACCCGACGGCGCTCGGCATCGTGACCGACCTGCTGGACTCGCGGCTGGGCCAGTTCCAGCACATCGTCGAGAACGAGCTGCCGGTCGTGTGCGCCGATCTCGACGCGGAGACCCGGCAGGACCTCGACGCGTTCGTGGACGGGCTGCGTAACTGGGTGGCCGGGGTGTTCCACTGGCACCACAACTGCTCCCGGTTCGACGAGGACTCGCTGCTGCGCCACCACCGGGTGCCCGAGCGGCGGCTGGGCGGGCCGACGGGCCTCGGCACCTCGGCGGCCTACGCGGGCAGGTGATGGGCGCGGGGCTCGTAGAACCAGCCCATCATGCGGAGCAATCGGCGCTGGTACGGCGTGACATTGTGTAGGCGGATCCACCGCTCCGCGGGCGGCAGGGTGGGCATGACGAGCACCCGCAGGCCGGAGACGTCGATGAAGGTCAGCTCGCCCGTGTCGACGACGATGTAGGCGCCCTGGCGGCACCCCGCCAGGGCGTCGGCCACCGCTGGGCTGTTGGAGGCGTCGATCTCGCCGACCAGCGCGACAGCCGGCGGCCCGGGCACCGCGCGCACCGTGACGGTCAGCTGCCCATCCTGGTAGAGCAACCGCTCTTGGACGCTCACGCTCTTCGCCCCCCAACACGCACGCTCTGGGGGTGTAATCCTGCTCTGGCAAATAACCAGAACCCAGGTTACACGAAGTATGTTTGCGTATGTAATTTTCGCCGGAAAATGACCGAATTGCGGGGAAATTATGAAGGGCACGGCATGGCCGTGCCCTTGACTGCTGCGGAAGATCCGACTCGGACGGTGCTGCGCCGGCCCGGGGAGCGCTCCGGCAAGGTGCCGCCACCGGTGCCGCCGCCGGCATCGTGGCTACCGGAGCGCCCGCGCGTCAGGCGTGCGCGCTCAGTTGTTGTCGCCCACGTGGGACTGGTTGTTGAGCAGGTTGATGTCGAGATCCTGCAGGTGACCGATGGTCGCGAGGTCGATGTACTTCACGGAGTCGTTGAGGACGTCGTTGGCCAGCGTGAGATCGTCGAGCAGGCTCAGCTGGCTGAGGATCTGCTGCTTCTTGTTGAACGCATTGGGACCGACGTCGGCGGAGGCGCTCGTCGCCGAGAACCCGAGCAGGCAACCCGCGATCGCTGCACCAGCGAGAATGCGACGCATCATTTCTTGTTTCTCCTTCGTCGGAATTTGCGCGGGATGCGCGTCATCGTGAATCACTCGCACCGGGCTGCGAGATTCCAGGAATAACATTCTCGCGGCGTCCGGAGGGGTCGCAACCCGACTGCGCCAATCAGGAGTCAAATGCGCGCAGCATTTCCTTGATTGTTGATCATGGATCGTCCGGATATATACGATTAATCTGCATTTGCCCTGGGGTGGCATGGGGGCAGTTTTTCAGCTTATGGCCATACGGACGCCCCGTATGGCCAAAGTCCGTTTTATCGCTATAGAGAAGGAGGAATGCTACCGAGAGAACGGGGCGGCGGAGGCGTGGCGACGGGAGCGCTGAATATGTCATGAATGGAACACGGCGGCTGCTGCCAATAGCGCTGGCAGCGGCGATTCTGAGCGCGGTTCCGGCCATTCCCGCGATGGCCCGGCGATCGGCGGGCGGGGCGATCGCGGTGCGCGCGGCGATAGAGATGATCGGCGTCCCGTACTCGTGGGGCGGCGGCGGGGTGAACGGCCCCGGGTTCGGCACCGGGAGAGGCGCGAAGACGTGGGGATTCGACTGCTCGGGGCTCGCGGAATACGCGTGGGCGCGGGCGGGGGTGTCGATCGGCTCGACCACGCGGGAGCAGTGGCGCTCCGGGATCCGGATACCCAAGGAGCAGGCGGAGCCGGGGGATCTGGTCTTCTTCGACAACGACTCCCACAGTCCCGGGCCGGAGCACGTCGGCATCGTCCTGGACGCGACGCGGATGGTGCACGCCCCCTACACCGGGCAGACGGTCCGGGTGGACCCGCTCGGCAGGCGTACCCTCCTCGGCGTGGTCCGGCCGGCCGGCACCTGGATGAACGGCCACGCGCTGAGCTCCGCGGCCCCGGACGGCCGCGACGCCCCGGGCTCCGCCGCCGTGAACGGCCGCGCGACCCAGGCCGTCCTGCAGTGATCGACCTGGGCCACGCGGCGGAGAGCTCGGTGCGCACCGGGCCCATGCCGCGGACTCGCGAACGTCCACGGCCCGTTTTCGCGGTTCACCTCAAGGCACCAGGAAGACGACCTTGGCCGGACGGAATCCCCTCCCGGGAACCGCCGATCGGCTTCCTGCCTACGCCACGAGAGGAGCCGTCAGTTGTTGTCGCCCGTGTTCTCCTGGTTGTTCAGGATGTTGGCGTCGATGTCCTGCAGGTGGAGGAGGGTCAGGATGTCGACGTACTTCACGGAGTCGTTGAGGACGTCGTTGAGCGCGGTCAGGTCGTCCAGGGCGCTCAGCTGACTCAGGATTGACTGTCCGCTGTTGTGCGGGTTGGGGCCGACGCTGGCCGAGGCGCCCGTTGCGGCGAAGCCGAACGCGGCGGCCGCGATCGCTGCACCGACCAGAATGCGACGGATCATGTGTGATTTCCTCCCGGAACGGCGCCGGAATTCAGCGCCTAGTCGTTTGTGCAGGGCTGTGAGGTGCCGGAAATAACCATCGCGGCAGGCGGCCGTAACTGCAACTCAAAAAGCCCACACCGAGGCCCGGGCGGCGCCTCGCTTTCTTGGCACGGGGTTTTCGCACCCGTCAGCGAAAAGCGACTCGCACGCGAGGTTCGGAGTCCTTTTGCCGGGATTTATTTTGGCTCGTCCCGCACCTGATGGGCCGATCCCGCACCGCCGTTTAGCAAACGATCGCCCGAAACTTGAGCAGCGCGGCGGGATACGGAAACGACCATGAATTCCACTCCGCCGCCGGCCGCGTGCCGGAGCCGGGTGCGGCGACGGACCGGTGTCCCACAGGTCGGCCCCCACGCTGTCGATGCGTAGTCGTGGGAGGATACCCCTCATGGCAGAGATCGTCGGCGGGGGACGTCCGGTCAACGACGCCGAACGGCGGGTGATCGCTTATCTGCGCGACCACGCGCCCGCCGACTGGCTGCTGCTGCACAACATCGAGGTTCCGCGCGGCCACGACGTCTTCGAGGTCGACATCATCGTGCTGACCGGCCACTCGATCGTGGTCGTCGACGTCAAGGGCACCAGGGGCCGCATCGAGGTGTCGGGCACGCGCTGGTTCCCGCCGCGCAGGGAGGCGTTCGGCTCGCCCGTGGCCAAGCTGCGGGGCACCGCCAAGGCGCTGAAGGGCCTGCTGGTGTCCAGGGCCACCCAGCTGGAGCGGGTCTACGTCGACAGCCTGGTCGTGCTCTCCTCGCCCGACGCCGAGCTGATCGACCCGGCCGGGCGCGACGCGATCAACGTCACCGACCTGCCCGGTCTGCTCGCCACGCTCAGCGACGTCTCCAGGGTCAGGCGCGGCTGCAGCCCGGACACCAAGCCGTACCTGACCGCGATCCTCGACGCGCTCAACCAGAGCGTCCGCCGCAGCTCCGCGCCGCCGCGGTTCGGCAACTGGGAGGTCGAGGAGCAACTCGGCGGCGACACCAAGATCACCGAATATCGCGCGTTCAACGCCACGCTGCCGGGCAGCGAGACCGTGCTGCTGCGGGTCTACCAGGCCGACCCGCTGGCCGACCACCACGCGCGGGCGGCCGAGCGGCAGCGCATCGCCAACGCGTACCAGACGCTGGCCAGGATCCCCCCGCACCCGTGCGTGGTGCGCTCGCGCGACTTCTTCGCCATCGACGACGAGAGCCGGTTCGTGCTGGTGCTGGACGACGTGCACGGCGAGACGCTGCAGCTGTCGCTGGGCAAGGGCGCCCGGCTGGGCGTGATCCAGGACCTGCTGCGCGGGCTGGCGCACGCCCACGCCCACGGCGTCGTCCACCGGGCGCTGACCCCCGCCTCCGTCCTGGTCACCGACGACGGGCACGCGGTGCTGACCGGGTTCGACTACGCCAAGCCGGGCCCGCGCAACTACACCGTCGCCCACGAGCTGGGCAACGTGCTCGACGCGCACTACGTGGCGCCCGAGTGCCAGGAGCGGCCCGACCTCATGACGACCGCCTCCGACGTCTACGCGGCCGGCGCCATCGCCTACCAGCTCCTCACCGGCCAGTTCCCGACCAGCGCCGACGCCCACGGTCCCGACGTGCCGGAGGTCGTCCGCAGGATGCTCGACCACTCCCCGGCCAAGCGCCCGAGCGCCGCGCAGGCCCTTGACGCCCTGGAGAGCGCCCCGCTCCAGGAGTCCCGCCTCAAGCGACTGGTACGTCGTCTAGTGTCCGGATCATGACTGTTCGCCTGCGTCCCGTCGAAGAGGACGATCTGCCCTTCCTGCACCGGCTCACGAGCGACCCCGACAGCACGGGCGAGTTCCAGTGGTACGGCTTCCGGAACCCCCATCACATGCGGGCGCGCTGGCAGGAGAACGGCATGCTGAGCGACGACGGCGGCATCCTGATCATCGCGAACGGCGACGAGCGGGTCGGCTTCCTGTCGTTCGGCAAGCAGGTCGCCAACCGCGCCAGCTACTACTGGGAGATGGGGCTGATCGTCGCGCCGGAGCACCGCGGCCAGGGCCACGGCACCGAGGCGCAGCGGCTGCTCGCGCGCTACCTGTTCGACCACTCGACGGCCAACCGGATCGAGGCGTCCACGGAGGTCGCCAACGTGGCCGAGCAGCGGGCGCTGGAGAAGGCCGGGTTCACCCGCGAGGGCGTCATCAGGGGCTCCGGCTTCCGGGCCGGGGAGTGGCACGACGGCGTGCGCTACAGCATGATCCGCGCCGACCTCGGCGGAAGGTCCTAGACGGGAAGGCTGCGGCGCAGCGCGCTGGCGTGGCTGAGATAGGTGCGCGCCAGCCCCGTACGGCCGGCCGAGCGGTACAGCTCGCCCAGGAGCTGCGTGGAGGAGGCCGCGCCGCTGAGGTCGCCGAGCTCCTGGAAGATCTCCAGCGACCGCTCGAGCCCGGTGGAGGCCCGCGCCAGGTCCCCGCGCGCCGCCTGCAGCCCGGCCAGGCTCTGCAGCGCGTACGCCCCGCAGTGCCGGTCCCCCAGCGACTCGAAGATCTCCAGGGCGTGCTGGTGGAACGACATCGCCTGGTGCAGGTGCCCCATCTGGAGGCACACGCAGCCCTCCCGATGGGCGTCCCCCAGCTCCTGGGCCAGCCGCATGGCCTGGCCGAGCGACTCCGACGCCTGCTCCAGGTCGCCCGACTTCAGGCAGGCCCGGCCGATGGCCTGGCGGGCGAACGCCTCGCCGTGCCGGTCGCCGGTGGCCACGAAGATGGCCAGCGCGTTCCTGAAGTGGATGAGCGAGTGCGCGGGCCGGCCTCTGAACTGGCTCACGGCCCCGAGCCCGCAGATGGAGGTGGCCTCGGCCCGCCGGTCGCCCAGGTCGCTGAATATCTGGCGGGAGCGGGTGAAGCCGTCGGCCGCCTCATCGTAGCGGTCCTGGTAGAGGCTGACCTGCGCCAGGCCCCTGAGCATGGCGGCCTCGCCGTACCTGTCGCCGGCCGCCCGGGCGGCGGCCAGGGCGGCCGTGTGGGTCCGCCGCCAGGTGCCGAGATGGCAGTGCAGGTCGAGGTACGGGACCATGGCGGCGGCCAGCCCCCACGCCGACTCCGCGAGGCCGGACCCGGCCGCCACGTCCACCGCCCCGGCCAGCGCCTCGTGCTCCGCCTCGAACCACGCCACCGGGTCGGCCGTCAGCCGGTCGAGCGTGCGGCCGGGCAGCCGCCAGCGCGGCGCCCGGGCGGCCGTGAGGCTGAACACGGTGGTCGGCAGCCGCGCCATGGCGTGCTCCGCGGTCGCCGTCCACGCTGCCAGCACCCTGCCCACCGCGTCCGGCCCGGACCGTCCGGGAGGGAGGGCAGGAGCGCGTTCGAGTGCGTGGCGGCCGATGAGGTCGGGGACGCGGTAGCGCGGCTGGCCCACCCCGTCGGTGCCGACCAGGTCCAGCAGGCTGACGTCCACCAGCAGGTCGGTCACGTCGTCGGCCCCGTGCCGCCCGAGCGCCGCGTCGACCACCCATCCGGGCTGCGCGGACGCGCCGAGCAGGCGGAACGTCGCGAGCGTGCGGGCGGCCTCGGCGGGCAGGCGCGCGTACCCGTCGTCGAAGCTGGCCCGCACGTCCCGCAGCTCGCCGAGCCAGTCGTCCTCCAGCCGCTGCCTGAGCACCGACAGCGACCAGCCGGGCCGTGCGGCCAGGCGGGTGCCCGCGTTCCTGACGGCCAGCGGCAGCCCGCCGCAGGCGGCCACGATGGCCAGCGCGGCCTCGCGCTCGCGGGCCACCCGGTCCGCGCCCGCGATGGAGCCGAGCAGGGACAGCGCCTCGTCGGGGGCCAGCGGTCCGAGCTGGACCAGCACCGCGCCGGGCAGCTCGGTGACGCGGCGGCGGCTGGTGACGATCACCGCGCTGCCGTCGCCGGGCAGCAGCGGGCGCACCTGGTCCGCGTCGCGGGCGTCGTCGAGCAGCACCAGCATCGGCCGTTCGGCCAGCAGCGACCTGAACAGCGCGGACCGCTCGCCCACGGTCGGCGGCACGCCGGGGACGCCGAGCCCTCTGAGCGCCTCGGCCAGCAGGTCACCCGGCTCCCGCAGGCCGAGCTCCAGGTGGAGCTGCCCGGCGGGGTAGGCGCCGCACAGCGCGTGCGCCGCGTGCACGGCCAGCGCCGACTTGCCCGAGCCGGGCGGCCCCGAGATCACCGCGACGGAGAACGGCCGGCCCAGCGCGGCCACCTCGCCGGCCCGGCCGGTGAAGTCGGGCAGGCGGGGCGGGAGCTGGCGGGGCACGGCGGGCAGCGCCTCGTCCGCCAGGATCAGCTCGTACGCCCCGCGCAGGTCGGCCCCCGGCTCGACGCCGAGCTCGTCCACGAGCTGGGCCCTGACCGTGGCGTAGGCACGCAGGGCCTCGGCCTTCCTGCCGCCGCTGTGCAGCGTCAGCACCAGCCGCCCCCACAGGTCCTCGCGGTACGGGTGCTCGGCCAGCAGCCCGCGCAGCTCGGACGCGGCCCCGTCGTGGTCGCCGCGCTGGATCCGCCGGTCGATCAGCGCCTCGGCGGCCCACAGTCGTGCCCGGTGGAGAGGTTCGAGGCGGCGGTCCCAGACGGGGCTGCCGGGCAGGTCGGACAGCGGCGCCCCGCGCCAGAGCGCGAGCGCCTCGGCGAACTCGCCCCGGTCGACCAGGGCCTCGAACTCCAGCAGGTCGAGCGCGCCGTCCGCCACGTCGATCGCGTAACCGGCCCCGTCGGCCCGTAGGAGCGCGGGCCCGAGGTCGGAGCGGAGCGAGCTGACGTACGTACGGAGGTTGGCCTGGGCGGAGCGGGGCGGGCGGTGCGGCCAGAGCACGTCGGCGAGCCGGTCGGCGCCGACCACCCGGCCCGCGTCGAGCAGCAGCGTCGCCAGCAGCATGCGGGGCTTCCTGCCGGAGATCCGGACGGGACGGCCATCGCGACGGACCTCCAGCGGCCCGAGCACATGGAAGGTGACCGGCACATCGGCTCCTCTACGGAGGTCTGACAGCTTCCTGTATCGGTTCTGAACGATTCATGTGCGCTTTGTCCAGACCCTGGTCTCAGAGATCCCACGGGAAAGGATCACCCCATGAAGCTCGGCGCAGCAATGGTCGCGGGCCTCGCCTTGTTACTCAGCCTCGGTACGGCGTCAGTCGCCGCGGCCGACCCCGTGCCGGGGTCGGAAGCGCAGCTCCTGGCCACGAACTTCCAGCTCCCGTTCCCCTGCAACCAGACGTGGACGGGCAACTCCAGCAACAGCAGCGCGCACCAGTCGTGGGAGATCGACTTCAACCGGGGCAGCACCGCGGACGCCGACCTCGGCGACACCGTGGTGGCGGCCGCGGCGGGCACCGTGGTGATCTCCGCGCACCAGGGCTCGACCAACGGGTACGGCAACCTCGTCAAGATCGACCACGGCGGCGGCTGGGCCACGTACTACGCCCACCTGAACACCCGTACGGTCAGCCAGGGCCAGGCGGTGTCGCAGGGCCAGCAGATCGGCACGGTCGGCAACACCAGCAAGCCGGGCAACAACATCAGCCCCCACCTGCACTACGAGGTGCGGCTGGGCACCGACTACCCGGCCAACATCCAGAAGGCCGTCTTCAACGGCGTCACCTTCGGCTACCCGCAGCAGTCGGTGACCTCGAAGAACTGCGGCAACCCGCACACCCCGACGGAGGTCTGCGGCTCGGGCTACGACGTGATCGACTCGGCCACGCTCGGCAGTGACGGCGCCGTCTACCTGCTCTACAACTCCTCCAACGGCAACAACTGCGTGACGACGCTGAAGTACAGGAACGTCGGCACGGCCACCGCCACCACGGCCTACCTGGAAGTGGAGGGCAGTACGAGGAAGACGGACTCGGGCAACTTCTCCTACTACGCGGGACCGGTCATCGCCTCGGCGGCCGGCAAGTGCGTCAGGTGGGGCGGCAAGGCCGGCTCCTCGACCTACGACAGCCCGCTCGAACACTGCGACTGACGAGACAGGGGGCCGGGTGGAACGCGCCCGGCCCCTCTCATACGTGAACCGTGCCCAGCACGTCTATGACGTAGAGCGACGGCTCGTCGCCGCGGCCGGAGACCGCCACCCGGCTCCCGACCTGCCGCCCCACGAGCGCGCCCAGCCAGCCGTCGGGCACGTCCCCCTCCTTCAGCGTGAACGCGCTCGGCCCGCCCCTCCGGTAGGACGAGTCCACGACCTTCCGCCCGGGCCATGACGCGGCCACGTACTGGACCACCACCTTCGAACCGGCGAGGACCTCTTCGCCGGAGCCGGCGATGAGCGTGCGGGGCGGCGAGCCGGGCACGATGTCCGCCGGGACCACCGGCAGGGTGCGGCCGACCAGCCGGGCGTCGGGCGGGTAGCCGCCCAGGATGTCGAAGATCAGCACCAGCGTGTCGGCGGGCGAGAGACCGGTCGGCGCGAGGGGCGCGTCCGGGCCGAGCGCCTCGCCCGCGGAGCTGACCACCATGATGCGGCTGCCGGCCGACCGGCCGATGAGCGCCTGCCGCCAGGTCTCCGGCACCCGCCTGCCGTCGAAGACGACCGAGGTGGGCTGGTGGCCGTCGTACGTGCTCAGGTACGGCTGGTTGCCCGACCACCGCCGGATGTCCACGTCGGAGAGCACCACGTCGCCCGGGAGCGTGCGCCGCCCGCTGCCCGTCGACAGCACCGTGATCCGCGGGGTGCGGCCCGGGCTGCCCTTGGGGATGGCCACGACCGGCTTGGTACCGAACGCGCCGGTGACGACGGGCTGCGTGCCCTCCTCGGCCAGGCCACACGAGGTGGCGAGCATGAGCACGGCCGGCAAGAACAGGCGCACGATATCCTCCATGGCCTCACGGCCGGTGGTCCGAACGTGTTACTTGCCGCAAAGGGCAAAAGCAAAGCTGCCGGTCTCGCCATCTCACGACAAAGGCGCGGGAGACTTGGGGTCATGAGCAAGCCCAATCTGGCGCGGAGGGTCGCGGAGGCGGCCGAGGTCGCGCTGGCCACGCGGAAGTACGTGACGTTCATCGACGTGGTGACGGGCCTGCGCTGGCTGCACTCCAGGCACGTGGACACCTGGCGGCAGGGCCGGGCCGGCACGCTGGCCGAGCTCGCGGCCGTGGACGAGGACCGCCTGCTCGCGACGGCCGGCCTGCTGCGGGAGTGGGCGCTGGCCAAGGGGCTCAGGCCGGTGGACACGCCGTACGTGGCCGGCACCCGCGACCGGCGCGAGCTGCGCTTCACCTCCGGGCCCGGGCAGGAGCCGTTCCGCGTGCACTGGCTCTCGCCCGACCTCAGCGAGGCCAGGGTGCGCAAGCTGAGCGAGCCCAAGGTGCCCGACCTGGTGGCGGTGGCCCCGCTCAACGCCTGGACGTGCGCCACCTGCGGCGACACCGGCCCCTACCTGATCATGGAGGAGGACCGGCCGCACTGCCTGACCTGCGCCGACATGGACCACCTGGTGTTCCTGCCGTCCGGCAACGCCGCACTCAGCCGCCGCGCCAAGCAGGAGAGCGGCCTGTCGGCGGTGGTCGTGCGGTACAACCGGCGGCGCAAGGTCTACCAGCGCTTCGGCCTGCTGGTGGAGGAGGCCGCGCTGGCCGCCGCCGAGGAGCGGTGCCTGGCCGACGAGGAGGTGCGCGAGCGCCGCCGCGAACGCGACCGCGTCCGCAGGGCCGAGCAGGACGTCGACTTCCAGGCCCGGATGGCGGCCGAGATCGGCAGGCTGTTCCCCGGCTGCCCCCGGGACCGGGCCCAGGAGATCGCCGAGCACGCCGCCCAGCGCGGCAGCGGCCGGGTGGGCAGGACAGCGGCGGCCAGGGCGCTCGACGAGAACGCCATCACGCTGGCGGTCATCGCCTCCATCAGGCACCTCGACACCGACTACGACCGCCTGCTCATGTCCGGCGTGCCCAGGATGGAGGCCAGGGACAGAATCAGGGAACGCATCGAGCGCAAACTGGAGGAGTTCCGCGGATGAGCGACTGGCACGACGTACGGGAAGAGCTGCGCGCCTTCGCGCTCGGGCTGCCCGAGGCGCACGAGGACCACCCGTGGGGCGAGACCGTCATCAAGGCGAACAAGAAGGTCTTCGTCTTCCTCGGCATCGACGAGCAGACCGAGAAGTGGGACCCGATGTTCAGCGTGAAGCTGGTCTCGGAGGCGCACGGCCACGCGCTGACCGTCGAGGGGGCGGCGCCCACCGGCCACGGGCTCGGCAGGGCGGGGTGGGTGACGGTGCCGTTCCTGTCGGAGCTGCCCGAGACGGAGGTGCTGCTCGACTGGGTGGAGGAGAGCTACCGGGCCATCGCGCCCAAGCGGGCGGTCAAGCGGCTGGACGAGAACCCGGTCAGGTGACCGCCAGGCGCGTGGCGTACCGCTCGTCCCGCCACAGCTCCTTGTCCAGCACCTCGAGCAGCGTGGCCGCCGCGTCGTACACGTCGGCGTAGCCGATGTAGAGCGGCGCGAAGCCGAACCTGAGGACGTCCGGCGCGCGGAAGTCCCCGTGCACGCCCCGGTCGATCAGCGCCCGCATCACCGGGTAGCCGTGGGGGTGGCGGAAGCTCACCTGGCTGCCCCGGGCGGCGGCGTCGGCCGGCGAGACCAGCTGCAGCGCGTCGCCGACCAGGTCCACGAAGAGCGAGGTCAACGCCATGCTCTTGGCCCGCACCTGGTCCATCGGCACCCGCTCCCACACGTCGAGCGCCGCCTCCAGCGCCGCGAACGACAGCACGTGCGGGGTGCCCACCGCGAACCGCCGGACGCCCTCCGCCGGGCGGTAGCCGGTCTCGAACGCGAACGGCTCGGCGTGCCCGTGCCAGCCGGACAGCACGTTCTCGGCGGCGGCGTGGTGGCGCGGGTTGACGTAGAGGAAGGCGGGCGCGCCCGGCCCCGCGTTGAGGTACTTGTACGTGCACCCCACCGCGAAGTCGGCCCCCGAGACGTCCACGTCCATGGCCCCCACGCTGTGGCACACGTCCCAGACCATCAGCGCGCCGGCCTCGTGCACCCGGGCGGTGACCGACGGCACGTCGTGGCGGGCGCCGGTGCGGTAGTCGACCTCCGACAGCAGCACCACGGCCGCGTCGTCGAACCGCCCCTGCGCGAAGTCGCGCACCTCGTAGCCGCCGAGCAGCCCGGCCAGGCCCTGGACCATGTAGTGGTCGGTGGGGAAGTTCCGGACGTCGGAGACGATCACCCGGCGGTCGGGACGCAGCCGCAGCGCCGCGGCCACCGCCTGGAAGACCGCGATCGAGGTGGTGTTGCCCACCACGACCTGCCCGGGGCCCGCGCCGATCAGCGGGGCCAGCCGGTCGCCCGCGGTCAGCGGCTGGGCGTACCAGCCGGCGTGGTTCCAGCCGCCGACGAGCTGACTGCCCCACTCGTCCTCCACCGTCTGCCGCACCCGTTCCGCGGTGCGGCGGGGCAGCGCGCCGAGCGAGTTGCCGACGAGGTAGACGACCCCTTCCGGCAGCACGAACTCGTCCTTGAAAGCCCGCAGCGGGTCGTTCGCGTCTAGGGCGAGGCACTGGTCGCGGTCCACGTTCACTCCTGTTGCGGGGGGATGGTGGCGACTATCCGGTTGACGCCATTCTGGTACTCGCGGACGTACCAGTTCTGCACCGGGTTGTGGGTCGCGTCCAGCCGGAACGGCCCCCGAGGCCCGCCCAGCTCGCCCACCGCCGCCATTCCCCCGCTCGCGGCCAGGCCCCGGTCGATGAGCCGCATGGCGTCCCAGCCCTGGAGGGCGACCGCGGACGGGTTCCGGCCGGTCCTGGCCCGCCACCGGGCCACGAAAGCGGCGTTGTCCGGGTTGTCCAGCGCGGGCGAGTACATGCCGACGGTGGTGATGCCCTCGGCCTCCCGGCCGACGGCCCGCAGCACGTCCTCGTCCGTGAGGTTCTGGCAGCCGAGCAATGCGATCTTGGAGGCGTGCTGCCGGTATCCCTTCAGGAACTCGACCGCCTCTCCCCCGGCGTAGAACGCGTACAGGAGCTTCGTCCCGCGCGGGATCCGCGCGAAGTACGGCTCCAGGTCGGTGACCCTGCCGTAGGGCGTCAGGATGCGTTTGAGCGGCTTTGCGCCGTATCCCTCGGCGAAGCCCCTGAGCGTTTCGACGCCCGCCGAGTAGTCGGAGGCCATGAGCACCACGCCCTCCTTGCCGTACCGGTCGGCGGCGTACCGGCCGGCCGCGTAGCCGTGGTCGTGGTTGGTGTACGACACGCGGAAGACATCCGGGCCGCCCAGCGCGTCGGCGCCCGCGTTGGCGATCACCACGGGCGTGCGGCCCGCCACCTTGACCACCGACTCGGCGACGGGCGAGGAGAGGAGCCCGGTGATCACGTTCACGCCCTCGTCCTCGATGAGCCGCCTGGCCTGCTTCTGGCCCTCCTCCGGGTTGCCCGCGTCGTCGGCCACCACCAGCCCGGCCGGGCGCTCGCCCAGGCGCCCGCCGTGGTCGTCCAGGTAGAGGCGCATGGCGGCCTCCAGGTCGTCGCCGAGCGCGGCGTACACGCCGGTCTGCGAGATGATCGCGCCGACCTTGACCGGGGGATCGCCCTCGGCAAGCAGCGGCGTCGTCCCGCCGCAACCGGCGGCCATCAGCACCACCAGCCCCAGGACGGATGCGCGCACGGCTCACCCCCGGGACGTCATGGCCGCTCCTGCGGGCGGTAGGCGACGGCCTGCATCTCGATGAGCAGGTGGGGGTGCGGGAGCTGGTGGACCGCGACCGTGGCCCTCGTGGGCCCCTCCTCGTCGAAGAACTCGGCGTAGACCTCGTTGTAGCCCTTGAAGTCGTTCATGTTGACCAGGTACGTGGTGATCTGCACGAGGTCGCCGAGCGAGCCGCCGGCGGCCTTGAGGATGTCGCCGATGTTCTCGATGACCGCCCTGGTCTGATCGCGGATGTCCAGGTTCGTCGCGCCGAACGTGTCCACTTCCACGCCCACGAAGGTGCCGTCGGCGCGCCGGCAGTTCGTGCCCGAGACGTACAGGAGGTCGCCTGCCCGCTTGACGTGCGGGAACCTGCCCCGGGGAGTGGCCTTGCCGGGCACCAGGAGCCCTTTGGTGCGTTCGATCACTTCGAGAACACCGCCCGGACGGAGCCCAGCCCTTCGATGCGCGCCTCGAACTCGTCCTGCGGGCCGGCGGGCACGACCGGGCCGAGCGCGCCGGTCAGCACCACGTCTCCGGCGCGCAGCGCGTAGTCGGTGCGGCCGAGCCGGGAGGCGAGCCAGACGGCGGCGTTGAGCGGGTTGCCCATGACCAGCTCGCCGGAGCCGGTCGAGACCTCCTCGCCGCGCCGGGTCATCGTCATCCGGGCGGCCCGCAGGTCGAGCCCGGCCAGCGGGACGGGCGTGCTGCCCAGCACGAACGCGCCGGCCGAGGCGTTGTCGGCGACCGTGTCGGCCAGGGAGATGTCCCAGTCGGCGATCCGGGAGTCGGCGATCTCGATGGCGGGCAGCGCGAACTCCACGGCCCTGAGCACGTCGGCGGCCGTGAAGGGCCCGCCGGCCAGGTCCCTGCCGAGCACCAGCGCGACCTCGGCCTCGGCCCGCGGCTGCAGGAAGGCGTCCACGGGCACGGGGAGCCCGTCGCAGTAGGACATGTCCGCGAAGAGCATGCCGAAGTCCGGCTGGTCGATGCCGAACTGCCGCTGCAGCAGGACGTTGGTGACGCCGACCTTCCTGCCGACCAGCCGCCGTCCCGCTGCGAGCGCCCGCCGCGTGTTGATCTCCTGAATGGCGTACGCCTCGGCCACCGTGCCGACCAGGTCCCTGATCGGCGGGCACGGTTTGCCGGAGCTCGCGGCCTCCGCCAGCCGGTCGGCGACCTGGGATCGGGTGTCCACGGCCTCGGACCATTCGTCATGCATCGGGCTGCTCCAGTCTGATCGTGATCGTGGTGGGTTGGGAGTAGAAGTCGAGTGACTGGACGCCGCCCTCCCTGCCGATGCCCGACAGTTTCATGCCGCCGAACGGGGTGCGCAGGTCACGCAGATACCAGGTGTTCACCCAGACGAGTCCGGCCTCCAGCCGCTGCGCGACCCGGTGGGCGCGGTCGAGGTTACCCGTCCAGACCGTGGAGGCAAGGCCGTACTCGCTGCTGTTGGCCAGATCGACCGCCTCGGCCTCGCTGTCGAAGGGGGCGACATGGCACACGGGCCCGAAGATCTCTTCTCTGTTGAACCTTGACCACTCCGACAAGCCTGCCACCACCGTCGGTTCCACGAAATATCCGCAATCGCGGTTGTCGCCGAACGCGGGGACGCCGCCCCCCGCGAGCACCTTGGCTCCCTCCGAGCGGGCCAGGGCGTAGTAGGAGAGCACCTTCTCGCGGTGCTCCATCGAGATCATGGGCTGCGGCTCGAACTCCTGCGCGCGGGCCGCCAGCCGGGCGCAGAACTCTTCGAAGATCGGCCGCTGCACGTAGACCCGCTCGGTGCACAGGCACACCTGCCCGCCGTTGGTGAAGACCGACTTCGCGGTCCCCTCGACGGCCCGGTCCAACCGGCAGTCCTCGAAGACCAGCCCCGCGTTCTTGCCGCCCAGCTCGAACGAGATGGGCTTGACCCGGTCGGCCACCGTGTTCATGATCGCGGTGCCGGTCCTGGTGGACCCGGTGAACGTCACGGCGTCCACCCCCGGGTGCTCGACCAGGAGGTGGCCGGAGGAGCCGTACCCGAAGATGATGTTGACGACGCCCGCGGGCAGCCCGGCCTCGGCGCAGATCTCGGCGAAGACCGCCGCCGAGCCCGGCGTGTGCTCCGACGGCTTGACCACCACGGTGTTGCCGGCGACGAGGGCGGGCGCGAGCTTCCAGGTCATCAGCAGGAACGGCAGGTTCCACGGGACGATCACCGCGACCACGCCGAGCGGCCGGCGCACGGTGTAGCTGAGCACCCCGGACAGGTGGAAGGCGTCGTCCGGGCGCTGGGCGGCGATCTCGGCGAACGCGCGGAAGTTGGCGATGCCACGCGGGATGTCGAGCGTGCGGGTCTGGTCGATCGGCTGGCCCGTGTCGGCGATCTCCGCGTCCACCAGGTCGTCGAAGCGGGACTCGATGCCCTCGGCCAGGCGCCGCATCCACCCGGCGCGCTCGCCGACGGGCAGCGCCGCCCAGTCGCGGGCCGCCTCCCTGGCCGCGCGCACCGCACGGTCCACGACCTCGGGGTCGGCCTCGTGCACCTGCCTGATCACCGCGCCCGTCACGGGGTCGTGGACGGGGAACGTCTTACCCGCGCCCACCGGCTCGCCACCGATGAAATGGGTCAGCACAACACTCTCCTCTTCCCCCTGTATAGATCGCTGGGCGATGGGCGGACAACGGGTGCGCCGGGACCTTCCTGATCGCATCGTCTCCCCGGAACGCGACCCGCGCCATGCGCGATGCTGTTGCACATGCGAACCAGAACCGATCAAGTGGCTGCCCACGACGGCAGCTTCGACGTCCACCTGTGGTTCCCCGAGGCGGGGACGGGCCCCGGCATCCTGCTCGTCCAGGAGATCTACGGGGTTGGCCCCTACATCGAGAAGGTCGCGCTGGACCTGGCCTCGCGTGGCTACGTGGTGGCCGCGCCGGACCTGTTCTGGCGCCTGCACCCCGGCTGGCTGGGCGAGCACACCCCCGAGGGCACGGCGGCCGCGATCGAGCTGGCCGGCCGGTTCGACTTCGCGCAGGGAGTGGCCGACTGCGCGCTCACGGTGGCCCACCTGGGCGAGCTGCCCGAGGTGGCGGGCGGGGTCGGCGCGCTCGGGTTCTGCCTGGGCGGCTCGATCGACTACATGCTGGCCACGCAGGTGGAGCTGGCCGCGGTGCTGTCCTTCTACGGCTCCGCCGTGCCCGACTCGACGGGGCTCATGGAGCGCATCGCCGCGCCGCTCCTGCTGGTCTTCGGCGGCAGCGACCCGTACATCACGCGCGACCGGGTGGCCGTCGTCGAGCAGGCCGCGCAGGGCCGGCCGAACGTGGTCATGCACGTCGAGGAGGAGGCCGGGCACGCCTTCCACAACAGCGAGGCGCCGATGTTCCACCACCCGGAGGCGGCCGCGCGCACCTGGGAGGTGGCGCTCACCTTCCTGTCGGAGCACCTCCCGGTGACCCTGTCCAGATAGACATCTTCCGGTACCCCTAGATCATCGCCATTATGGGCGGATGGCGCGGACGTGGGAATTGTGGGGAAACGTCATTATTGCTGGTACTTTTGCACTTCCCCTGGCCTTGCTAGCAATCTTGCTCCTCTCCCGTCACCGCGTTCGCGCCGGCCACCCGGCACCGCTGCGCGCGTCGATCGCCGACGTCGGCATAGCGGTCGGCACGGCTCCGTGGATCTGGATGACCCTCACCCCCCGCAACGGTCAGACCGGAGTCAGTCTCGTCCCGTTCAAAGATCTCACCGACCTGGTCAGCGCGCCGTGGGAGGCGGTGTTGGTGCAGGTCGGGGGCAACCTGCTGGTGTTCGCCGCGCTCGGCGCGCTGCTCCCGGTGCGCAGCCGCGCGATGTCCTCTCTCGCGCGCGTTGCGGCGGTCGCGGCCGCATTTTCGGTCATCGTCGAGATCCTCCAGTACGCCTTGCGACTAGGCCGTTTCTCCTCCGTCGACGACGTGCTCCTGAACACGGCAGGTGCCGTGATCTTCGCTTTGGTTACTCGGCGCTGGTGGGCCGATCGGATACCGGCCGGGACCGTTCCACGATAACGGGCTGCTAAAACTCGCCGGAATTCACCACTCGGGCACGATCCGCTCAAAAGAAGGCCGCGACCATCCCTTCTATCTGTGCGATCGTGGACAAGACGGGGCAAGTTCTCTGGAGACGCCACAACCTGGTTGGTGACAGAGGGTGATCAAAGTTGTCTGAATCCCCGGTACCCCACGAGCCCCCTATCTATCGCCGCATCGCCGACGGCCTCCGCGCCCGGATTCTGTCCGGCGAACTGCGCGACGGGGACCGACTACCGGGCGAGAACGCGCTGATGGCCGAATACGCAATCGCACGAGCCACCGCCAGGCAGGCGCTTGCCGTACTGATCAACGAAGGGCTGGCGGTGCCCAAACGAGGTTCGGGGGTTTACGTGCGGCTGTTCAAACCCATCCGCAGGCACGGCTCACGCCGCCTGTCGAGAGAGCAGTGGGGTCAGGGGCGGGCCATCTGGGACGCCGACACGCGTGGCCGGCCTTTCACGGTGGACCGGGTGGAAGTGGTGTTGGAGCGAGCCGGCGAGGAGGTGGCGGGCGTCCTGGAGAGCGGCGAGGTATGGGTACGTCGCCGCCGCTACTCGGTGGACTCCAGACCCGTGCAGCTGGCCACCTCGTATTTCCCGGCGCACCTGGTCGAAGGCAGCGCGATCACCCTCGCGGACACCGGACCCGGTGGCGTCTACGCCAGGCTGGGCGATCTGGGCGTCTCCCCCGCCCACTTCACCGAGGAGGTGCGGGCCCGGATGCCCTCACCCCGCGAGATCGCGCTGCTCGACCTGCCGGGGGGCACGCCGGTGATCGTGATCGCCAGGACCGCCTACACGTCGGGCGGGGTGCCCGTCGAGCTCAACGAGATGGTGCTCGACTCCGCCGCGTACGTGCTCCAGTACGACTTCGATGCCTAGTTTGTCAAGGAAGGTGACCCTGTCCGGCACGATCATTGTGTTCTCTAGAGAAGTGCCGCATCGTCGAAGGAGATGGAAACCTCGCCTGGGGCCGGGAAAGGCGAAACAGCGATGTCCTTTGATCGGCATCTTGCCGAGATTGCCCGGGAGTATCCCCAATGGACCATCTGGCGGAGCGACGCGGGCCGCTGGTGGGCCACGAGACACCGTCCGCTCAGCGCGGCGCAGCGCGATGCCGGATGTGCGATGACCATCGACGCGGACGACCCGGACGGCCTGCGCGGCCGGCTCCGGGACCAGGAGAAGCGGGCCGGCGGGCAGCACCCGCGGGCCGGCCCCGCGCCTCCATGACGCCGGCCGTGGCTCGTCCCACGGCCGGCGCACCAAGAGCAGCCCGGTGCCGTGTCCAGCGTCTCGGCGGCCCCGGCACCGGGCCACCAAACAGGAGGGGCCACTGACGCGGAAGCCTCCGACCCAATCGGGGGCGGGGGCTTCCGCTCCGTGGACCGCCTGCACCGCGGGCCGCGCACCCCTTCCCCGCGCGGTCCCGCGGCTCTCACCGCCCGCTCGGCTGTGGGGCGGTCCCAGCCGGGCGGGCACGCCTCCAGCCGTGCCCGCCCGGGGTGTGGACTACTTGTTCACCTCGGACAGCCGGACGATGTGGATGTCGGTGTCGTCGGAGACGCCCCCCTCCTCCAGGGGCTTTTCCTCCTCGGTCTCCTCCACGATGACCCGCACGTCCTCCTGCGGCGAGACCGGCGAGACCGGCGGGACCGGGGCCGCGACCGCGTCGGGGACCAGCGGCCCGGCCGCCGACTCGGTGCGCATGAGGTCGCCGAGCACGGAGCTGATCTCGGTCAGCCGCCGCACGACCTCCGTGTGCGTGTTGGTCAGATATTCGACCCGCCGCCCCGTCTGCTCGTCGAGCGCGGCGGTGCGCTGCTGCGCGGAGGCCAGCATCGACTCCGAATCGTTGCGCGCGCCCGTCACCAGCTGCTCGGCCTGCGCGTTGGCGGCCTGCAGGATCTGCTCCGCCTCCGCCTGGGCGGCCGTGACCAGCCGCTCGGACTCGGCGCGCGATTCGCGCAGCAGGTCCTCGGCCTCGGTGCGGGCGGCCGCGAGCTGCTCCTCCGCATCCGAGCCCGCCTGGGCCAGCATCCGCTCCGCCGCCTGGGTGGCCTCGTTCACGCGCCGCTCCGCCTCCGCCTGGGCGGAGGTGAGGATCTTGTCGGCGGTCTCGCGGGACGACGTCAGCAGCCGGTCGGCCTCCGACTTGGCCGCGTCGCGCACGCTGGCGGCCTCGGCCTCGGCGTCCTCCCGCTTGGCCGCGGCCTCCTCCTCGCCGAGCCGCAGGATCTGGGCGAGTCTCGGGCTGAGGTCGTCGTAGCTCTGCGGCGCCTCGACCATGCGCCGCCTGGCCTCCGCGAGCTCGATGCGGCCCTGCTCTGCCTGGTCGATGGCCCGGGCCAGCCGCTCTTCCAGATCCCTTACCTGGTTGCGGGTGCGGATCATGTAGTCGTGAACCTGACGGCGGTTGTAGCCGCGCATCACGACCTCGAAGGTGTCCTCTTGCATCAGATCGGGAATGCTCTCGTGCTGGTTCATCATGGGGGTACCTAAGGGTGGTTTGCGTGAGGCGGGGGAAAATTGCGGGTTGTGAGGGTCTGACAACGAGACGTCAGGAAACGACTTTCCTGCCATCTGCCCACGTCCGCAACCGGAACGCCACAGCCGGACGGGGAATTACGATGGCTTGGATGTACATCGCATCATTGGATAACGGGGCAGTCCCGGACATACACCCTGAGGCCTTCATAGCCCCTGGCGCCGTCGTGGTCGGCAGCGTTCGAGTGGGCCGGGCGTCCAGCATCTGGTACGGCTCCGTTCTTCGAGGGGACGACGAGCGGATCGAGATCGGCGAGGAGTGCAACGTACAGGATCTGAGCTGCTTGCACGCCGATCCCGGCGAGCCGGCGATCCTGGAGGACCGGGTCAGCCTGGGCCACAAGGCCATGGTCCACGGCGCCCATGTGGAGACCGGCGCGCTGATCGGCATCGGCGCGATCGTGCTGGGCGGCGCCCGCATCGGTGCGGGCACCCTGGTGGCCGCCGGCGCGCTCGTCGGACCGGGCAAGAAGATCCCGTCCGGCGTGCTGGTGGCCGGTGTACCCGGAAAAATCGTACGCGAACTCACCGACGACGACCGGGCGTCCTTCGCCCGCACGCCGGACAACTACATGGCCAAGGCGCTCAGGCACCGGCAGGCGTCATCGCTTTGATCAGGACCTCGTCCGACACCGAGGCGGTGTTGAGCGCGTCCGCGTACTCGGGCAGCTCCGGGCGTAAGAACCGGACGAAGTCGACGGTCAGCTTCAGGTCGGGCACGCCCTTGACCAGCTTGGCGTTGGCCTTGGCCGCGTCCTTCTTGAGCAGGTTGTAGCTGTCCCAGTCGGTGTAGGCGGTGATGCCCCACTGGAGCACGTCGGGGAGGTTGGACGGCCAGCGCCGGCCGACCTTCCACTTGCCGCCCTCCTCCCTGTAGAGGGCGACGAAGACGCGGCCCACCCGGCCGAGCGCCAGGTCCACCCAGCCGCTCTTGACGGCCAGCTCCTGGGGTTTGGAGCTGCCGTCCTGGGTGTACTTCACCTCGACCTGTCCGCTCTTATCGGCCGTGCCGGTGGTGATCGACACCCAGTTGGGCTTGGCGTACGAGCCGGGCTGGCGGGCCATCAGCCCCCCGAGCGAGAACTTCCGCTTGGGCTGGCCGCCCTTCTTGCCCTCGACCTTGACCCTGGCGTACATGAGGACGTCGCCCGCCAGCTCCTGGTACACGAAGGGGCCACGGAAGCCGTCGAACCAGGCCGAGGTCCTGGGCTCCAGATACAGGGAGCCCTTCACCGTCTTGTTGATGTCGAGCTTGCCGATCCGGTCGACGTCCTTCTCCGTCTCGCTCAGCTTGGTCCACATGGACATGTCCGTCGCGTTCTGGAACTCCGTGGACGCCTCGCCCACCTCGCCGCCGGGCTCCGGCGCCTTGGCCTTGTCCAGCGTGAGCACGCCGGGCCCCGTCGGGGACGGCTGCGCCGTCGTGGTCGTACCGCATGCGGAGAGCGCACCGACCACCGCCAGCACCCCTGCAACCTTCGCCCTCATAACGGTCATTCTGCCGTGAAATGCCGATGGATGATTTGGACGCTCCAAGTACGATGGCGCCCGTGCGACCCTGGGATGCGTTCACCTCCGCCGAGGCGGAGGTCCGAGCGATGGTCGCGGACCCGCGCTGGCAAGGGCTTTCCGTCCCCGACCGGGCCCACGTGCTGGCCGCCAGAATACTTGTGACCCCAGATGGCGACCGATGGCTCTTCGGGGTGCACGCGCGCTGGCATCTGCACGATCCGGCCGACGGCCGCTGGCACCTCGCGCCGCCGCCGAGGGGCGCCCGGGCGCGCCAGGTGCGGCATCCCGCGGCGGTGCTGCCGGAGGACGTGATCCCGTACGGGCCCGACTTCCACGCCGAGCCCGGCTCCACCCAGGCGTTCATCGGTCCGGACGTCTCCGAGAGCCTCACCGAGCGGCTCAGGGTGCTGCTGCGCGCCAGCGGGCTCAAGTCGGAGCTGGACTACCCGCTGACGGCCTTCGACGAGATCTTCGGCTCCGACGTGCCGAGCACGGTGGCGGCCGTCTGGGGCGCGATCATGTGGTGCGCGTACGCGCCCGCGTTCGACGGCAACGAGCGGCTGATCACGGTGTTCGGCGAATACCTGCGCCGCCCGCTGCCCGGCGACGAGTGGGTGCGCTGGCTGCCCGCGCCGCCGCTGCTGGACCTCGCCACGCTCGTCGCCGAGCGGCAGCGGGCCGGGCAGCCGCGGGCCGCGCTCAGGCTCGCCGCCACCATGGCGGACGCGGCCCAGATCCTGATGTCCGACACCCGCTTCAGGCCGCGGGCGCTCGCCCTGCTGACGATGGTCGAGCCCATGCTGCGCCGGCCGGGGCTCGACGACGCCCACACCGACGCCGAGGCCCTGCGCGCGGCCTGGCTGGAGCGTTGCCCGCGGCGGCTGTGCCGGGCCCTGCTCGTCGAGAACGACCCGGCGGCGGACTTCTCGCACGCCGTCTACGACCTGGTCGAGGCGCTGGCCTTCATGCCCGACCCGCCCATGGCCGCCGCCACGTTCCTGGCCGACCTGTCGGACTCCAAGGGGCGGTTGCCGGCCCTGCTGGACCACCGGCTCAGGCGCGCGTACGAGGAACTGGAACGCGCCGGGCTGACCGGGACCTCGGCGAGCGAGTCGACCGAGCCGGACGGCTTCCCCGTGCCCGGTCAGGTGCTGACCAAGCCCGCGGCGGTGGTGGAGATCGCGCCGCCGGACCGGGCGAGCACCGCGGCCGTGCTCGGGGCCGCGTACGCGACCGGGCTGGCATGGGGCCGGCTGACGGGGGCCAAGGTGCCGGAGCGGGGGCTGGCCGGGCAGACGGCGCTCGTGCACAGACTCATCCACGAACGCGACGACAACCACACAGACCACACCTAAACCACTAATATCGTTATTTAACCCTTACTTCGCCTATATCGTTCTAACGCTCAGGTAACAGGCAATTCTCCGAATTGTGATCTTTGATTCGGGAAATGATCCGGACCGGGGCCCCCGCGGTTCGGAAAGGAATGACTCCGATGGGCCATGTTGCCAGAAGGGTCGCCGCCGTAACCTCGTAGAGGGTGTGGGCTGCGGAAGGAAGGACGACGCGGTGGGGCACGACGACCTGGACTCTCGGGTCCACGACCGTGTCGCGTTGGACGAGATTGCGCTCTACGCCGAGGTGCTCACGGCCGTGGCTGTCAGCGAGCGGCGGCTGACCTTGGACGAACTCGACGACGCGCTCGGATTGCGGACTTCGGCGAGCCGCTGAAGGATCAACTCGATTACTAGCCCCGGAGACCTAGTCAGAAGGTTTCCGGGGTTTCCCATAACTAGTTAATCCCTCGGTACGTCCTCCTTCTGGAGGAGGACCGCCGCGCCTATGAGCGGACGAGGCGCGCGATGGCCGCCGAGGCCTCCTTGACCTTCGCGTCGGCCTCCGGCCCGCCACTGTTGATCGCGTCCGCCACGCAGTGGGAGATGTGCTCCTCCAGCAGCCCCAGCGCCACGGCCTGGAGCGCCCGCGTGGCCGCGGAGACCTGGGTGAGCACGTCGATGCAGTAGGCGTCGTCATCGACCATGCGCTGCAGGCCCCTGATCTGACCCTCGATCCGCCTGAGACGCGTCAGATACGCCTGCTTGTCTCCGCTGTACCCATGCATGCTTCTACGGTACCCGTAACGGGTGGGGGGTGCCCTGGTCGTTCAGCGGAGGTCGGCGATGAGCTTCTCCCACTGCCCGGCCACCTCTCCGGCCGCGTGGCGCACCGCGGTGTCCAGGGCGCCCGCCGCGAGCGAGCGCCGCCTGCGCTCGTCGTCGATCAGCGCCAGCAGGGCCGCCGCGAACAGCTCCAGACCGCCCTCGGTCTCCGGCACCAGCACCCCGTTGTAGCCCGTCGCCACGAACTCCCTGGGCCCCCTGGCCCCGTCGAAGGCCACCACGGGCACCCCGCAGCCCATGGCCTCCAGCACCGCCATGCCGAGGTCCTCGGTGAGCGAGGTGGTGGCCACGATCGACGCCTTGGCGAACTCGCCCGCCAGGTCGGGCGTCGTGCCCATGAAGTAGACGTGGTTGTGCAGGCTGAGCTCGCGGACCAGCGCGCGCAGGCGCCGCTCCTCCGGCCCGCCGCCGTACAGGCGCAGCCGCCAGTCGGGGCGCTTGTCCGCCACGATCGCGAACGCCTTGATCAGCCGGTCGTACGCCTTGACCGGCACCCACCGGCCGCCGGCGGCCACGATCCGGTTGTCCATCCGCGAGCGCGGCCACGGCCCGTCGGGCAGCGCGTCCAGCAGAGAGGTCACAGGAGGGCCGTCGGTGAGGAGCTTGCTCCATTCCTCCTGGGCCGACTCCGTGGCCGTCACGACGGCGTTCAGGCGCGGATAGAACCGTTTCACCGGCCCTGGGACGGCCGGCCGCCCCCACTCCCTGGCGATCTTCAGGGTCTCGCGCGGCGCGTGCCTGGCGGCCTGGACGCCGAGCCCCGGCCGCGTCGTGATCAGCACGTCGGACTTGAGGTTGCGCAGCAGCCGCCACAGCGCCACCTCCGCGCGGACCTGCCCGCGCGGGAACAGGTGCCGGACGCCCGGCCTGGCGTCGATCAGGCTGCGCATGGTCACCTTGGGCCCGACGGGGAAGAACGGCTTCTCCTTCTGACGCCGGACGCTGATCACCTCGACGTCGTGCCGGTCGGACAGGGCGGTGGCGAGGTTCAGCGTGGCGCGGACGTCGCCCCTCATCGCGTACGCGGAGGCGAGGACCAGGCTGACCTTCATCCGCCCACCTCGATCCGCAGCTCGTCGTCGGCGGTGTAGCAGGGCCTGATGGGCACGCCGTCCACCGTGGCCGAGGGATAGTGCAGCCGGCGTCTCTTGCCGTCGACGTCGTCGAGCCGCGAGCCCAGCTTGAGCGGCGTGGGCACGCCCTCGACCTCCAGCGCGGGCTCCCAGGTGCCGGAGCTCGCCACGGCGTCGGGGTCGGCGCCCACCACGTCCACGAGCGACACGGCGGCGTGGAAGCGCACGCCCTGCACGGTGGCGGTGGCCGACAGCCGCGCGCTGGTCTGCCTGCGGTCCAGTCTCAGCACGGCCTCATGGCGGGAGTCGTCGTCATCGAGCCCGGTGTACGCCAGCAGGCCCATCACCTCGAAGCGCCCCTCCCTGAACCAGATCGAGCGGACCTCGGCCACCGGCTCGGCGTCGGAGATCTTCAGCGCCAGGAACCCGTTGCGCGTGCGGTACGAGCGGTAGGCGAGGGTCCGCCTGCACAGCGCGTACGCGTCGAGGTGGTCGAGCGAGAAGCCCGGATCGACGCTGCGCAGCCTGCTGCGCTTGCCGTCGCGACGCAGGTAGGCGTCCCAGCGCCCGGCGCTGAGCTCCAGCGGCGCCAGCGAGACCGCGACCGTGGCCTCGCGCGCCCGAGCGCCCGGCGTGCCGAGCCGCACGTCGCGTTCCACCCCCGTGGTGCGGTGCCTGAGCACGAGCTCGGTGCCGTCTTCCAGTGGTGCGTCGATGGCGAGCCGGAGGGCGAGGACGTCGGCCAGAGTGACTTCGGCGTCCGTGACGACGACGCCCATCACGAGCCCCCTCCCCGTCGAATAGAGCCATGCGACGTTGAGGTTACCGTGATTTTCCCGTTATGTGGATGCTGGATTTCGCGCACTCGACCCTCTGACGTGCGAAACTCCTCCACAAAATCTGTGGAGGAGTCCGACAATCGGTGGTCAGGAAGCACCCTTGACCGATTTGATCAACAGCTGGGCCACGTCCACGACTTCGAGCGATTCCTTGGCCTCGCCGCTGTTCTTCTTCTCGTTGATCGCGTCGCCGAGCATCACCATGCAGAACGGGCAGGCGGTCGAGACGGTGTCCGGATCGGTGGTCAGCGCCTCGTCCACGCGTTCGGTGTTGATGCGCTTGCCGATGCGCTCCTCCATCCACATGCGCGCGCCGCCGGCGCCGCAGCAGAACCCGCGGTCCTTGTGGCGGTGCATCTCCTGGGTCCGCACGCCCGGCACCTTGGACATGATGTCGCGGGGCTGGGAGTAGACCTTGTTGTGGCGGCCCAGGAAGCACGGGTCGTGGTAGGTGATCTTCTCCTCGATCGGGGTGATCGGGGTGAGCAGGCCCTCGTCCACGAGCTTCGACAGCAGCTGCGTGTGGTGCACCACCTCGTACGTGCCGCCGAGCTGCGGATACTCGTTGGCCAGGGTGTTGAAGCAGTGGGGGCAGGTGGCGACGATCTTCTTGACGCCGGCCTCGTTGAGCGTCTCGATGTTCTGCTGGGCGAGCATGTTGAACAGGTACTCCATGCCCAGGCGGCGGGCCGGGTCGCCGGTGCACGCCTCCATCGGGCCGAGCACCGCGAACTTCACGCCCGCGATGTGCAGCAGCTCCGCCACGGCCTTGGTGGTCTTCTTGGCCCGGTCTTCGAGCGCGCCCGCGCAGCCCACCCAGAACAGGTATTCGGCGTCCTCGGGCATCTTGTCCTCGACCATCGGGACCTCGAAGTCGAGCTCCTCGATCCAGTCGGCCCGCTTCATCTCGGACATGCCCCACGGGTTGCCCTTGTTCTCCAGGTTCTTCACCATCACTCCCGCCTCGGACGGGAACGACGACTCCACCATCACCTGGTAGCGGCGCATGTCGAGGATGTGGTCGATGTGCTCGATGTCCACCGGGCACTGCTCGACGCAGGCGCCGCAGTTGGTGCACGACCAGAGCACGTCGGGGTGGATCACTCCGTCCTCGCCGACCAGCGGCTTGTCCAGCAGCGCGAGCACGTCGGTGTCCTTGTGCTCGACGCCCTGCTGGGCGGCCAGCAGGTACGGTGCCACCTTGAAGGCGTGGTCACGCTGGTCGAGGATGAGCATCTTCGGCGACAGCGGCTTGTCGGTGTTCCACGCCGGGCACTGCGACTGGCAGCGGCCGCACTCCGTACAGGAGTAGAAGTCCAGGAAGCCCTTCCACGTGGTGTCGGCGATCTTGCCCCGGCCGAGCTTCTCCGGGTCGAGGTCCTCGTCCTCGAAGTCGACGACCTTGCCCGCCACCCGCATCTCCGGCGCGCCGCCCAGGCCGTCGGGACGGCGCGAGAACAGCACGTTGAGCGGCGCGGTGAAGATGTGCAGGTGCTTGGAGTTCACCACGATGACCAGGAACACCAGCATGAAGCCGATGTGCAGCAGCAGCGCGATCTCCTCCAGCAGCGCGCTGGCCGGCAGCACGTCGCCGAGCGCCAGCGAGACGAACGCGCCGGAGGAGTAGGGGAAGTTGCCGTTGGCCGCCGACGCGCCCCTGGCCAGGAACAGCGTCCAGATGATGTTGAAGATCATGAACAGGACGAGCCACGCGCCGCCGAGGTGGGAGCCGGAGAAGCGGGAGCGGCGGCCGAGCTTGTCGGGCGAGTTCTTGATCCGGATGGCCGCGAAGGCGATCAGGCCGAGCACGCAGGCGACCGCGATGAAGTCCTGCAGGAAGCCGAGCACGGCCCAGGTGCCGATCAGCGGGATGTGGAAGTCGGGCGTGCCGGTGATCGCGCCCTGGATGATCGCGCCGTACGCCTCGATGTAGACGGTCAGCAGGATGAAGAACGCCCACATGACGAAGAAGTGCGCGACGCCGGACGGCGTCCACTTCAGCAGCTTCTTCTGCCCGAACACCTCGACCAGCTGCGCCTTCGCCTCGTCGGCCGCATGGGTCTTGGCGTAGTCGATCCGCTCGGGCGCCGGCGGCCCCACGGTCGCCAGCTTGAACAGGAACAACGCCCTGCGGCCGGCGACGGCCACCGCGAGGACGGTCATCACGAGCCCGATGATGGCTACCCAGAGCACAGGGTCCTCCCACAGACGACGTTGGCTGTCAGCGTACGGTCACCCGTCGCACAGACCGTTACCCGGATCCTACCCGCGAGTAACATTTCCGGCGTACGCGACATACCCTATGGTCATCGCCTTGTGCAGAACAATGCTCTAGCCGGTGAAGTACCTCTGGATGGTCGGCGCGAGCACCTCCACGAGCTCCTCGTGACCGGCGCTCGCCAGCGGCTCCAGCCTGATCACGTAACGGGCCATGACGATGCCGTACATCTGCGCGAACGCCGCCTCGATCCGCAGGTGCGGCACCTGCATCCGGTCGGCCACCTGGAAGAGCAGCGCGTTCGTGAAGAACTCCCGGACCATCGTGACCGCCTGCTCGTTCGTCATGGCCGAGCGGATCAGCGCCAGCATCGGCTCGCGCGTCTCCGGGTTGGCGGTGACCTGGAGGAGCATGCGTACGAGCCGCTCGCCGACCTCCTCGCGCGGACCCTCGACCAGCACCTTGACGAGGTTCTCGGGAGAGAACGGCAGCCGCATGGCCGCCGCGAACATGCCCTCCTTGGTCTCGAAGTAGTGGTGCACGAGGGCGGGGTCGACGTTGGCCTCGCGGGCGATGCCGCGCACGGTGGCCTTGTCGAACCCCTTCTCCGCGAACACCTTCCTGGCCGCGGCGAGGATCTCCCCCCGCGTGTCAGCCGACCCCGGCCGACGCCCAGGCCTTTTTTTATCCGTGCTCATGGCCTCCGCTCCGCAGAGGCGGCTCGGTCGCTGGGGAGCCGCCGCCTTCCCTCGTCGCTCTGGTCGCTACGCTCCCGCCGCTCCTCAGTCCAGGCGACGGCGCTCCCTCGCGTCACCTACCCACCGCCAGGTACACCCGCATGGGAACGGAGAGCACGCCTTCGGGAAACTCCCTGCGCAGCTCGGCGCGCTGCCGCTCGACCAACTCGTCGGCGGCCTCCGGCGGCAGGGCCGCCATGTAGGAGTGGGAGCGCAGGTCGAGCAGGAAGTCCTCGATGCCGACCAGCCGGGTCCAGGGGATCCAGCGCTCCTCGATCACCTCGAAGGCCGAGGCGATGGGCGGCGCCGACCACTGCTCGACCGCCGGCCCGTAGTAGGTCGGCACCGCCTCCGCCAGGCGGGCCTCGTAGGCGGCCAGCCATTCGGCCTGCGCCGCGTGGTTGAAGTTCCAGCAGCCCACGATGGCCCCCTCGGGCCGCAGCACCCGCCGGGCCTCGGCGATCGACGCCACGGGGTCGAGCCAGTGCCACGACTGCGCGTACGTCACCAGGTCGGCCACGCCGTCGGCCAGCGGCAGCGCGTTGCCGTCGGCCAGCACGGCCGCGACGGAGGGCGTCCCGCTCTCCGACCGGGAGACCAGGCGGGCCAGCATCTCCGCGCCCGGGTCGACCGCGATGACATGGGAGCCGCGCGCCCTGAGCGCGCGCGTCATGATGCCGGTGCCCGCGCCGACGTCCACCGTGGTGGCGCCGTCGAGGTCGAGGCCGGTCACCTCGGTCAGGGCGCGGTACATCTCGTCGGGATAGTGCGGCCGGCCCGCGTCGTACGCGTCGGCCACCCGCTCGAACATCCGGCCCAGACCCCTGATCGGCCCTATGTTCATGAGGACGCCGCCAGGTGCAGCCGGGCGAACGCCAGCCCCTCCGCCAGGTCGTCGATCCGCTCGGTGCGGCTGGCCGCCTTGCGGGTGTTGATCTCCAGCACCACCAGCCCCGAGTAGCCGGTGTTGGCCAGCCGCTCCAGCATCGGGGCGCACGGCTGGTTGCCCCTGCCGGGCACGAGGTGCTCGTCCTTGTTGGTCACCCCGAGGCCGTCGGCCAGGTGGAGGTGGGCCAGCCGGTCGCCGAGCTTGACGGCCATCTCCATGGCGTCGGAGCCCGACACGGCCGTGTGCGACAGGTCGAGCGTGACCTGCGGGAAGTCGTAGTCGATCGGATTCCAGTCGGGCGAGTAGGGCACCACGTCGTTGCCCCGCGCCTTCAGGGGGAACATGTTCTCGACCGCGAACGTGACGTCGGTCTCGTCACGCATCCTGGCCAGCCCCGTCTCGAACTCGCGGGCGTACTCGCGCTGCCAGCGGAACGGCGGGTGGACCACGACCGTCGCGGCGCCCAGCCGTTCGGCGGCCTTCTGCGCCTTGACCAGCTTGGCCCAGGGGTCGCGGCCCCAGACGCGCTGGGTGACCAGCAGGCAGGGCGCGTGGATGGCCAGGACGGGGACCTGGTAGTGGTCGGACAGCCGCTCGATCACGTCGATGTCCTGACTCACGGGGTCTGCGCCCACCATGATCTCGACACCGTCGTAACCCAGGCGCGCGGCCAGCTCGAACGCGTCGGGAGTGCGTTCCGGATATACCGAAGCAGTGGACAATGCGATCTTCGCATTGGGCACGCGGATGACATCAGCCACGCTGCCAGCCTAAGCCGGTGGAGCCGATCTGGCGCGAAAGCCCCTTTGGTGAGCCGCGCCCGGCGGGCTGGCTTAACTTTGGGGCATGCCACGGATAGCGAAAGGTGCGATCCCCAGCCCGAACATCTGGAACGCGCCTCAGATCTACGAGCTGGAGAACCGCGCCGTCGACCCCGAGGGCGCCGCCGACGAGGCGATGCGCGCCCTGCGCCCCTGGAAGGGCGCCACCGTGCTCGACATCGGCTGCGGCACCGGGTTCCACCTGCCCGCGCTCGCGTCCGAGGCCGCGCAGGTGATCGGCGTGGAGCCGCACGGCGACCTGGCCGCGCTCGCCGTACGCCGCTGCGCCGCGCTGGCCAACGTGGCCGTCCACGCCGCCGCGGCCCAGGACCTGCCGCTGCCCGACGCGAGCGTGGACGTGGCCGTCGCGCGCTGGGCGTACTTCTTCGGCCCCGGCTGCGAGCCGGGCCTGCGCGAGCTGAACCGGGTGGTACGCCGCGGCGGCGCGGCCTTCGTCCTCGACCTCGACGCCACGCGGGGGGCGTTCGGCCGCTGGTTCTCGCGTACGGTGCCGACGTACTCCGTCCGGGAGGTCGAGTCGTTCTGGGACCGCCAGGGCTGGCAGCGGCGGCCTCTGGACCTCAGGATGGCCTTCGAGCGGCGGGCGGACCTGGAGGCGGTGCTGCGCATCGAGTTCACGCCCGAGGTGGCCGAGCAGGCCATCGCCGAGACGCCCGGCCTGGAACTCCCCTACCCGAACGTGCTCCGCTGGCGCTACTACTGAGTTCATGGCCTCTGCTCCGCAGAGGCGGGCTCGGTCGCTGGGGAGCCGTTGCCTTCCCTCGTCGCTCTGGTCGCTACGCTCCCGACGCTCCTCAGTCCAGGCAACGGCGCTCCCTCGCCTGTTCATGGCCTCTGCTCCGCAAAGGCGGGCTCGGTCGCTGGGGAGCCGTTGCCTTCCCTCGTCGCTCTGGTCGCTACGCTCCCGACGCTCCTCAGTCCAGGCAACGGCGCTCCCTCGCCTGTTCATGGCCTCTGCTCCGCAAAGGCGGGCTCGGTCGCTGGGGAGCCTGTTCATGGGCGCGCGGCTTGACATTGACGTCGGTGTCAACGTTTACCGTTGTGGCATGCGCATCGGAGAGCTGGCGGAACGTACGGGGGTGAGCACCCGCTCACTTCGCTATTACGAGCAGCACGGCCTGCTCAGAGCCCGCCGCGGATCCAACGGCTACCGTGACTACAGCGAGGACGACGTCAGGCTGGTGTCCGAGATCCGGGCGCTGCTCAGCATCGGGTTCACGCTGGAGGACACCCGGCCCTTCATCGACTGCCTGCGCCGGGGGCACAGCTCCGGAGGCTCGTGCGCGGAGTCGGTCGAGGTCTACGAGCGCAAGCTCAGCGAGATCGACGAGGAGATCCGCGTCCTGCTCGCCCGCCGTGCCGAGGTCGCCGCCCAGCTCGCGCAGTCGTGCCCAGGTTGCTTCGTAAGGGGATAGAAATGATCACGTTGACCACCGAGAACTTCGAGGAGCAGGTGCTCAAGAGCGACAAGCCGGTGCTGGTCGACTTCTGGGCGGAGTGGTGCGGGCCGTGCCGCATGGTGGCGCCGGTGCTGGACCAGATCGAGGCGGAGCACGGGCTGACCATCGGCAAGCTCAACACCGACGAGAACCCGGAGCTCATGGCCCGGTACGGCGTGATGGGCCTCCCGACGATGCTGCTGTTCGAGAACGGCGAGCCGGTCAAGCAGATCGTCGGCGCCAAGCCCAAGCGCATGCTGGTCTCCGAGCTGGGCCTGGAGTAGCGGCCGGGGGCGCGTACCTGTCGAGGATTGTCGGCACGTCCCGCTAGCCTGCTCGACATGGCCAAGACTGCCCAGAAGCCCGGATACCGCTGCGCCGAGTGCGGGTGGCGCACCACCAAGTGGGTCGGCAGGTGCGGCGAGTGCCAGGCGTGGGGCACGGTCGAGGAGGAGGGCGCGCGGGCCGGCGCCAACGTCGTCCAGGCGGGCGCCACCACCGCGCCCGCGGTGCCGATCGGGCAAGTCAAGGCCGAGATCGCGACCGCGCGCACGACCGGCGTGGGCGAGCTCGACCGGGTGCTCGGCGGCGGCCTGGTGCCGGGGGCGGTGGTGCTGCTCGCGGGCGAGCCGGGCATCGGCAAGTCCACGCTCCTGCTCGAGGCCGCGGCCCGCATTGCCGAGCGCGAGACGGTCCTCTACGTGACGGGCGAGGAGTCGGCGGCCCAGGTGCGGCTGCGGGCCGACCGCATCGGCGCGATCCGCGACCGCCTCTTCCTCGCGGCGGAGACCGAGTTGTCGGCCCTGATCACCCACGTGGAGAAGGTCGAGCCCACGCTGCTGGTGGTCGACTCGGTGCAGACGATCGGCTCGGCGCAGGCCACCGGCGTGCCCGGCGGGGTGACGCAGGTGCGCGAGGTGGCCGCCAACCTGGTCCGCCTGGCCAAGGAGCGCAACATGGCCACCGTGCTGGTCGGCCACGTCACCAAGGAGGGCTCGATCGCGGGCCCGCGCACGCTGGAGCACCTGGTCGACGTCGTGCTCAACTTCGAGGGCGACCGCCACTCCAGGCTGCGCATGGTGCGCGCGATCAAAAACCGCTTCGGGCCGACCGACGAGGTCGGCTGCTTCGACCTGCACGAGCGCGGCATCGAGGGCATCACCGACCCGAGCGGCCTGTTCGTCTCGCGGCGCAGCGAGCCGGTGCCCGGCACCTGCGTCACCGTCACGGTCGAGGGCACCCGCCCGCTTCCCGCCGAGGTCCAGGCCCTGGTCGCCCGCACCGAGGCGCAGCAGCCCAGGCGCACGTCGTCGGGGCTCGACACCTACCGCGTGCAGATGATCCTCGCGGTGCTGGAGCGCCGGCTCAACGCCCGGCTGGGCGGCTGCGACGTGTTCACCGCGACCGTGGGCGGCATCAAGCTGGCCGACCCGGCCGTCGACCTGTCGGTCATGCTCGCCGTCGCGAGCGCCGCCGGCGACAAGCCGCTGCCGCCGGGCCTGGTGGCGCTCGGCGAGGTGGGCCTGGCCGGCGAGCTGCGCCCGGTCAAGGACGTACGCAGGAGGCTGACGGAGGCGGCCAGGCTCGGTTTCAAGCGGGCCCTCGTGCCGACCGGATCGCTCGAAGAGGCCGGCCGCAAACGTAACGGACAGCGTGCTCTGGTGCCGGTGGGGCCGGTGGCGTTCGCGCCCGGGTTCGAGGTGGTGCAGGCGGAGAACGTCTGGGACGCCCTGACGCACGTGACCTAGCGCGGCTAAGCTGAGCGTGACCGATCGACACGGGGGTCAGGTGGATAGGAGTCTGGACGACCGCCGTCGCGAGGCCTTGGCCGCGGTGGCCCCGGGCACGCCTCTGCGCGACGGCCTGGAGCGGATCCTGCGCGGGCAGACCGGCGGGCTGATCGTGCTCGGCTACAACAGGGTCGTCGAGGAGCTGTGCAGCGGCGGCTTCGAGCTCGACGTCGACTTCTCCGCCACCAGGCTGCGCGAGCTGGCCAAGATGGACGGCGCCATCGTGCTGAGCGGCGACCACAAGATCGTACGCGCCGCCGTGCACCTCGTGCCCGACCCGTCCATCCCCACCGACGAGTCCGGCACCCGCCACCGCACCGCCCAGCGCGTGGCCCGGCAGACCGGCCTGCCCATCATCGCCATCAGCAAGTCGATGCGCATCATCGCCCTCTACCTCGACGGCATCCGCTACGTCCTGGAGGAGTCGGCGGCCATCCTCTCCAAGGCCAACCAGGCCCTGGCCACCCTTGAGCGCTACAAGCACCGCCTCGACGAGGTCTCCGGCACCCTGTCGGCGCTGGAGATCGAGGACCTGGTCACGGTCAGAGACGTCTCCGCGGTGGCCCAGCGGCTGGAGATGGTCCGCAGGATCTCCGACGAGATCAAGGGCTACGTGGTGGAGCTGGGCACGGACGGCCGCCTGCTGTCCCTGCAGCTCGACGAGCTGGTGGCGGGGGTCGACTCGGAGCGGGAGCTGGTCATCCGCGACTACCTCCCCGCCCCCTCGGGCCGCCGCCAGCGCCGCCTGGTCGAGGCGATGCACGACCTGGACAAGCTGTCCGGCAGCGAGCTCCTCGACCTCTCGGCCGTCGCCCACGTCCTGGGCCACGCCGGCGCCGACAAGCTGGAGAGCCCGGTCAGCCCCCGCGGCTTCCGCCTCCTGGCCAAGGTCCCCCGCCTCCCGGCCACGGTGGTCGACCGCCTGGTCAACCATTTCGGCGGCCTGCAGAAGCTGCTGGCGGCGAGCATCGACGACCTGCAGGCGGTGGGCGGGGTCGGGGAGTCCCGCGCCCGCAGCGTCCGCGAGGGCCTCTCCCGCCTGGCCGAATCCTCCATCCTGGAGCGCTACGTCTAAAAGCATCGTCTTCGCATGAGGGGGGCGCTACGCGCCATCCGGCTGCTCAGGCAGCGCCTCCCAGGGGCTCCGCCCCTTCGACCCCGCAAACCCCCGCTCGCTCCGCTCGCCATCACCCGCCCGTTGCCCGATTACCCGGTGGGCCTGCTGGAGCCCGCCCCGAGCGGCCGTCCTCGCCGGTTCCGTACTCGGAGATGTGCTCGCGCAGGATCTTGACCAGTTCGGGAGGGATGGGCACCGGTCGAACGTCCTGCCTGCCCCGGTGCTTGAGGCCGCGTTCCTCGTGAGCGTCCCCGGTACCGGTCCGCTGCGTGTTGACCTCGGGGCGAGACACGTCGATCGTCAGCCGTCCCCAGCCCTCAGGCGGTAGGTGGCAGTCCTGAATACGGAGGCCACCGCTTCGGCCGGTCGGAGGGCGGCGTAGTACATGCAGGCGAAGAGGGCCATGAGCCGCCGGGCCTCTGCCGCGACGGCCGACATAGGTCACCGCGGTCAGCAGTTCTTGCGCCTGGCACGGGTTTACCACAACGCGGGGTCTACTGTCTCTGTGGTCTTGGGCGGCTTCCACTTGATCTTGTGCAGCGGATTTGCCGGAAGTTCGTCCAGCTCTACCGCGTACTCCAGGAAGGCGTGGAAGACGGCACGCTTGCGGGCGATCGTTGTGGAGGTTGCCGCCTTGCCGTCGAGGCGCAGCGTCAGGGCGTGCAGGGCGAGCCGCACCGTCTTGGTCTCCTCCAGGTCGGTCAGGTCGAGCGAGGCTGAAGTCGAACTGCCGGCGCAGCAAATCGCATCGAGATACGTTCATCAGGACACGTTGACAGGCTCCGCCGGCTCCGGCGGGGGTCACGGGTCGATGGCGTAGTGCCGGGTGGATCAACTGACCCCTCAACAGTCCTCCGGGGCCATCGCGGCGCTGGGGCCAGCTCGACCGACGCCCAGGTTCACACCCGGCCTGGACGTTCAGACCCTGAGGCAGTCCTGCTTGGCCATCACGAGGCTCATCTCGACCACTTCGCCCTTGCTCTCGTTGAAGAGGTAGTACGCCTTCCTGTTGCCGGGCACGGTGGCGGCGGGGTAGCCGCCCGGGCCGCGCCGCAGCTTGGGATAGGCGGCCTTGAGCTGCGCGCTGGAGGAGCCGATCCCGATACCCTTGGGGGTCCTGGCGCCGGGAGGCGCGACGATCACGACCACGCCCAGCTTCTTCGAGATGTACATCCCCACTCGGTACTCGTTGTACTGGCTCTCCTTGAGGTCATACGTCGTGCACCTGGCGGAGTCTCCGTCAGGCTTGCGAACGATCCTCCCGGTGGCCCTGGCCTTCGCGGCGGTCATCCCGAGCTTCAGGTTGCCGTACCCGAGCGGCCCGAAGGCCGGCTTGCGCTCGACGGCGGCGGGCGCGGACGCGGACGCGACGCCGACCGGCACCAGGCCCACCGTCAGCGCCGCTACCAGAACCGAACGGCCGATCGTCTGTCTCATCACGACTCCTCCATGATCACATGACCGGCTCACCCTACTGTGCGTCCAGATCATGTGTGGAGAAATCACGACATGTGTGCGGGCCCTCTCAGCGGAGGTGGAAGACGCCCTTGACGGTGCGGAGCTGGCCCATGCGCACGGTGGCCACGTACGTACCGGGCAGCGCGGCGGCCGGGGTGGAGCGGCAGTCGCTGCTGGAGCGGTGCCGGTTCCAGACCAGGGACCGGACGTACGGCACCCCGCGCTGGAGCTCCTTGACCTCCGAACCCGCCCCGCTGACACAGTCGGCGGTGGACCAGATGCGGTCGGCCCCCGAGGTGATGCGGATCTCCATGGCGCGCGGCCCCACGTCGGCGGTGCACATCACGGAGCCCGTGTTCACCAGGGTGACCAGGAACGTGGGCTGGCTGTCGCCCGTGTAGATCGGCTCCTTGCCGCCCTGCATGCTGAGCACCAGGTCCTGCTCGGTGCAGGGGTCGCCGGGGCGCCTGGGGAGCGCCGCGGGGGTCGGCCTGGGGGCGGACGGGGACGGGGACGGGCTGGCCGTGCCCATCGCGAGGGTACGCAGGCCCGCCAGCAGGGGATCGACCACGGGGGTCGCACTCGGTGACGACTTCGCGCTGGACGCGCGTTCCGGCCCGCTGCTCCCGCTGGAGCACGCCCACGCCACGACGGCCACCACGACGAGCACCGCCACCAGCACGCTCATCCGGCGCCGCCAGTAGACGTCACCGCCGTCGCCGCGCATAGTATCCGGATCCATAGGCACAGGATGGTAGCCGTACAGCTACAAGGAGTGACGACACGCCGAGGGGCCTCGTTCTCCGAATACGCTTGACCGCGTGGTTGAGCCGAACCTCCTGCACGTCCCCGTTCTGGACTGGTACGAGGACAACGCCCGAGACCTCCCGTGGCGCGCCCCCGACGCGACCCCGTGGGGCGTGCTGGTGAGCGAGATCATGCTCCAGCAGACCCCGGTCGTACGCGTCCTGCCCATCTGGCACGAGTGGATGGACCGCTGGCCCACCCCCGCGGCGCTGGCCGCCGAGCAGCCGGGAGAGGCCGTACGCCACTGGGGCCGGCTCGGTTACCCGCGCCGGGCGCTGCGCCTGCACGCCTGCGCCAGGGCCATCACCGACGAGCACGGCGGCGAGGTGCCGTCCGACCACGAGACCCTGCTGTCCCTGCCCGGCATCGGCGAATACACCGCCGCCGCGGTCGCCAGCTTCGCCTACGGCGGCCGCCACGCCGTCCTGGACACCAATGTCCGGCGGGTCTTCGCCAGGGCGGTACGCGCCGAGGAATACCCTCCCACGGCCACCTCAGCGGCCGAGCGGCGGCTGGCGGAGACCCTCCTGCCCGAGCTGGGCGCGCCCCGCTGGGGCGTGGCCGTGATGGAGCTGGGCGCCCTCGTCTGCACGGCCCGCGCCCCGCGCTGCGCCGACTGCCCGATCAGCCAGGTCTGCGCCTGGCGCCTGGCGGGCAAGCCGCCGCACGCCGGCCCCGCGCGCAAGGGCCAGACGTACGCGGGCACCGACCGGCAGTGCCGGGGCCGCCTGCTGGAGGTGCTGCGGAAGGCCCACGGCCCCGTCCCCAAAGCGGCCCTGGACGTGGTGTGGGACGACGCCGTCCAGCGCGAGCGCGCCCTCGACGGCCTGATCGCCGACGGCCTGGCCGAGCACCTGGACGACGGCACCTACCGCCTCCCCCACGCGGCTATCTGACCCAGAGCGGCACGAGGCGCTCGGCGTCCTTGGGCGCCAGGTCGCAGGCGTCCGGCTCCGACAGCCCGCTCGGGTTGTAGGCCTGCGCCCCGGCGGGGGCGGCCACGATGGACACGAATCCGCGCTCCGCGTCCGCGAACATCTGGCGGCTCACGTCGGCCGGCAGCACCATGGTGTCTCCCGGGCCCACCTCGACCCGCTCGCCGCCCAGCTCGACGACGGCGGACCCCTCGAGCCAGGTCCACACCAGCTCGACGTCGAACGCGTGCACCGGCCCCACCATGCCCGGCTTGGCGTCCACCCGCCACATGGCCTGGCCCGTCGCCCCGCCCTGGGTCGGAGAGGCGAGGGTGGTCATGACGCCGTTGGGCGTCTCGGTCTTGCGGGAATCGGCGGCCATGACAACAGACATCGATGAACTCCCCTAAGATAGGCAACTACGTTGTCTATATAGTTAACCAGGTTGTCTATCATGTCAAGCCCAGGCTTCGAACTTCCGCTGCGACTGCTGCTCGCGTTCAGGATGCTGATCGACGAGCTCCACGCCGAGCTCGCCCGGCAGGGGCATCCGGACATACGGCCCATGCACGGATTCGTCATGCAGGCGATCGGCCCGCACGGCACCACGGCCGTCGAGCTGGGCCGCACGCTGGGGGTGTCCAAACAGGCGGCGGGCAAGACCATCGACACCCTGGAGCGCATCGGCTACGTGGAACGGACCGCCGACCCCCACGACACCAGACGCAAGATCGTCCGGCTCACCCCGTACGGGATCGACGCCCTGGACCGGTCGGCCCGCATCTTCGACACCCTGCGCGCCCGCTGGGCCGCCGAACTCGGGGAGGACCGCCTGCAGGCCCTGGAATCGGACCTGCGCAGAATGACCCCGGCCAACCTCTGGCGCCTCGACACCCCGGGCTGGTTCGGCAGCCTGTAACGCACCCTGTCCCCGGTCACGGATGCCGCCCGGCCGGGCTCACGGATGCCGCTCGGGCGAGCGGCGCTCGGCCCGGGTGGCGGCCCTACAGGCCGCGCTCAACCCGGGCGTTGCCCCTACAGGCCACGGCCACGCTCAGGCGGCCAGTTGAAGGCCCAGGCTGGTCAGGTTCGTACGGGCCCAGGCCAGCTCTTCGGCCAGCAGCGACACCAGGGCACCCGGCCCCTTGGCGCGCCCCGGCACCATCAGGTTGTGCGTCTCGACCTCGATGTGCGCACTGCCGCTCACCGCGCCCGACAGCATGGCCGTCAGCGTGTCATGCAGTACGGCCCCCGTGCTCGGCGTCTCCCCCGTGTGGTTGTGCACGTGCCCCAGCTTGACCACCGGCGCGCCGGCCTCGGCCAGCCCCTTGAGGGCCGCGCCCGGCTCCTCGGCCCCGCAGGCGAGGTGGCAGGCGTCCAGGCACACGCCCAGGTGCTCGGAGTCGATGCCGCCGACCCGCTCAAGGGCCTGCTCGGTGGTCTCCAGCACGCACCCGGGCCACGGCTCGAACCCGACCCTGATGGTCTTACCCGTCACGCTGTAGATGCCGCGCAGCTCGCGCGCCAAGCGCTCCAGCCGGCGGGTGGCGATGGAGTGCAGGTCGGCGGGCCAGTCGCGGCGCCACCCGATCGGGATCGTCGAGATGCTCCCGAACCGCACGTCCTCCGGCAGCAGGAACGCCAGGATCTTGGCCAGGGCCATGGTGTAGCGGTAACGCTCGGGCTTGGCCCAGTCGGGGCCGGGGACCTCCTGGTTGCGGCCGCCGGTGCCGTTGAGGCTCACGACCTCCAGGCCGCGCTCCTCCAGGGAGCGGCGCAGCCGTACGAGCTCGATACGGTCGGCCGTGAGGTGGTCGGCGACGCTCGGCGACAGCCACAACCCGATGCCCATCCGCTCCACGCCCAGCCGCTTGCGCACCGGAACCGCGTAGCGGGTCAGGTGGGCGATCAGGTTCTCCAGGTCCTCGGCAGGGTGGATGCCCGCGTTGTAGGCGAGGTGAACGAGCGTTCCGTCATTGTGACGCAGGCGCATCGGTTTCCTCCACGGCTTGCTCTTGTGTTCCGTCGCCCGCCTTGGACGATGCTGACCCTTGAGAGCATGGCTGCTCGTTCGGGAGGTGCGCGTCAGCCCTGAGTTGATTTGACGCTACTCCCCAGGGAGCAGACCTCAGCCTAGGAACACGATCTTGTGATTCGCTTGGATGCGACTTGGCGGTGCTCTACGCAGTGTAGTACTACTCGCGGTGGCAGCACACCCGGTACCCCAACAATCACGCAAGGCCGCTTCACCTTCGGCCCTGGCCGTCCGATACACCAACGGTTCCGGTCCATCCAGAAAAGCGCCGTACGGCCGCCCCGCCGACGATGAGTTCCGGCGCTCCATCGAGTCTCCATTCCGGACGACCGCTACGGCCAAGGAGGAATTTTATGGGCAAGGTCATCTACTGGATGAACACCTCCATCGACGGCTACCTCGAGGGTCCCGACGGTGGCATGGACTTCATGGAGCCGGACGACGACTTCCGGCAGGCGGCGAACGACCATGTTCGCCAGATCTCGGCGTTCCTGTTCGGGCGGCGGCTGTTCGAGGCGATGGAGAAGCCCTGGACGGAGGACCTCGGCAAGGAAGGCGCCCCGGCCGTCGAGCGGGAGTTCGCCCAGCTCTACAAGGAGACGCCGCGGTACGTCTTCTCCGACACCCTCCAGACCGTCCCCGAAGGGGTCACGCTCGTCCGCCGTAAGGACGCCGCGTCCGTGGTGACGCGCCTCAAGCAGGAGATCGACGGCACCCTCCAGCTCGGCGGCGCCGAGCTGGCCGCCTCCTTGCTGGACCTGATCGACGAGTTCTGGGTGTACGCGCTCCCCGTGATCATCGGGGGCGGCAAGCCGTACCTGCCCGTAAGAGAAGCACTGCGGCTGCGCCTGGTCGAGCACCGTTCCTTCGCCTCGGGAACCATGTTCCGGCGCTACGTACGACGCTGACCGACCAGGCGCGCACCCCGCGCGGGCGCACCACGAGGGCCCTCAGTGGCCGTACGCCCGTGCGGAACCCCGGCCGAGGCACATTCGCCACCCCGGCCGCGTGCAGTGCGACGAAAACCAGCACCACCCCAGAGGCGTAGGCCGCAGGAGGCGGGAACGCGAAAACCCCCGTGTGAGGGATTCACACGGGGGTTTTCGGGATCCGTCAGTGCTGGATCGGAGCCGCGATCGCGGCGGCCGAGTCGGGGACCTTGGAGGCGGACTCGCCCTTGAAGATGAACTTGGCGTTGTCGCCTTCACCCTCGATGGTCACCTTGACGACCTGCCCCGGCCGGAGCTCGCCGTACAGGATCTTCTCCGACAGGGAGTCCTCGAGCTCGCGCTGGATCGTACGGCGGAGCGGACGGGCGCCCATGACGGGGTCGTAGCCCCGGTCGGCCAGCAGCTGCTTGGCCTCGGGCGAGACGTCGAGCCCCATGTCGCGGTCCTTGAGCCGAGCGTCCACCTGGGTGAGCATCAGATCCACGATCTGGATGATCTCCTTCGGCGTGAGCTGGTGGAAGACCACGATGTCGTCGACACGGTTGAGGAACTCGGGCCGGAAATGCTGCTTGAGCTCCTCCTGGACCTTGGCCTTCATCCGCTCGTAGTTGGACTCGGTGTCGTTGGACTTCGCGAACCCGACCCCGATGCCCTTGGAGATGTCGCGGGTGCCGAGGTTGGTGGTCATGATGATGACCGTGTTCTTGAAGTCGACCACCCGGCCCTGGGCGTCGGTCAGGCGACCGTCCTCCAGGATCTGCAGCAGCGAGTTGAAGATGTCGGGGTGGGCCTTCTCGATCTCGTCGAAGAGGACCACGGAGAACGGCTTGCGCCGCACCTTCTCGGTGAGCTGGCCGCCCTCCTCGTAGCCGACGTAGCCGGGGGGCGAGCCGAACAGCCTGGAGACGGTGTGCTTCTCCATGAACTCCGACATGTCCAGGCTGATCAGAGCGTCTTCGTCGCCGAAGAGGAACTCCGCCAGAGCCTTGGACAGCTCCGTCTTACCGACACCGGAGGGACCCGCGAAGATGAACGAGCCACCGGGACGGCGCGGGTCCTTCAGGCCGGCGCGGGTGCGCCGGATGGAGCGCGACAGGCCCTTGATGGCGTCGTCCTGGCCGATGATCCGCTTGTGGAGCTCGTCCTCCATGCGGAGCAGGCGCTGCGACTCCTCCTCGGTCAGCTTGAAGACCGGGATGCCGGTGGCGGTCGCCAGGACCTCGGCGATGAGCTCCTGAGTGACCTCGGCCACGACGTCCATGTCGCCGGCCTTCCACTCCTTCTCCCGCCGCTCGCGCTTGAGCTGGAGCTGCTTCTCCTGGTCGCGGAGGGCAGCGGCCTTCTCGAAGTCCTGCGCGTCGATCGCGGACTCCTTGTCACGGCGGACGTTGGCGATCTTCTCGTCGTATTCGCGCAGGTCCGGCGGAGCGGTCATCCTACGGATGCGCATCCGGGAACCGGCCTCGTCGATGAGGTCGATGGCCTTGTCGGGAAGGTAGCGGTCGCTGATGTAGCGGTCGGCCAGCTGCGCGGCGGCCACCAGCGCGTCGTCGGTGATGGACACGCGGTGGTGCGCCTCGTAGCGGTCGCGCAGACCCTTGAGGATCTCGATCGTGTGGCTGAGCGAGGGCTCGGCCACCTGGATCGGCTGGAACCGGCGCTCCAGCGCGGCGTCCTTCTCGAGGTACTTGCGGTACTCGTCGAGCGTGGTCGCGCCGATCGTCTGCAGCTCGCCGCGCGCCAGCATGGGCTTGAGGATGCTGGCCGCGTCGATCGCGCCCTCCGCGGCGCCCGCGCCGACGAGCGTGTGCAGCTCGTCGATGAACAGGATGATGTCGCCGCGCGTGCGGATCTCCTTGAGCACCTTCTTCAGGCGCTCCTCGAAGTCACCGCGGTAGCGGGAGCCGGCGACCAGGGCGCCGAGGTCAAGCGTGTAGAGCTGCTTGTCCTTCAGCGTCTCGGGCACCTCGCCCCTGACGATCTTCTGCGACAGGCCCTCGACGACGGCGGTCTTGCCGACGCCGGGCTCGCCGATGAGAACCGGGTTGTTCTTGGTCCTCCGGGAGAGGACCTGCATGACCCGCTCGATCTCCTTCTCGCGGCCGATGACCGGATCCAGCTTGCCCTCACGGGCCGCCTGGGTCAGGTTGCGGCCGAACTGGTCGAGCACCAGGGAGGTCGACGGGGCCGACTCCTGCGGACCGCCTGCCGCGGCCGGCTCCTTGCCCTGGTAACCGTGGAGCAACTGGATGACCTGCTGCCGGACACGGTTGAGATCAGCTCCAAGCTTGACCAGCACCTGGGCGGCCACACCCTCACCCTCGCGGATGAGCCCGAGCAGGATGTGCTCGGTGCCGATGTAGTTGTGGCCCAGCTGCAAAGCCTCACGGAGCGACAGCTCGAGGACCTTCTTGGCCCGCGGGGTGAACGGAATGTGCCCCGACGGAGCCGACTGGCCCTGGCCGATGATCTCCTCGACCTGCTGGCGCACACCCTCAAGGCTGATCCCGAGGCTCTCCAGAGCCTTGGCGGCCACGCCCTCACCCTCGTGGATCAAACCAAGAAGTATGTGCTCAGTGCCGATGTAGTTGTGGTTGAGCATCCTGGCCTCTTCTTGGGCCAGGACGACAACACGCCTCGCTCGGTCGGTGAACCTCTCGAACATCTCGTCGCTCCTCACAGAGCGGTCAGTCAGGTCCGGTAAATCCGGGCCCGTCATCCCGCATGCTAGCCCTGGCTCGGCGAACCGTGCCCTCTGCCACTGACACGCTCTATAGCAGACACGTTCCCCGAGAGCAGGGCGTTCACCCTCATCCAACTACTGTTCGGGGGTGACGTGTTCCCGATACGCCGCAAGCGAACGAGGTTTAGGACGCTTCGCGGAAGCGTCAAAAAAATTGCCCCCTGCGGCGCACGCGGTACACACGGATCGGCCATCGGACGCGCCGGGGCGGAGTCAGCGTTGGGGCGCCACTTCGCCCGCACATCCCAGATGCCGCGTCCGTATCGTTACGTAATCATCCTATGTAGCGGAGGGCCGCCGTCCAAACGGCCGCTCTACGCCCTGAGCACAACGCGGCACGGGCGGCGCACCAAGGGAATCTTGCATCCGGTCAGCCCGGTTACCAACTTCATCTCGCATGATGAGACCCCGCCTCGCGCGGCGCCCGGGATTCGTGGCACTTCCGCGCAGTTGAGAAGGCACGGCATTGTGCGTAGATGCCGGGGAACGGGGATTGTCCGAGCCCTGCTCGGGTTCGCGGGTTTTGCCCGCCGGCGGGGATCCCGGCGCCCGCGGTATTGCCCGTCGCCACGCGTCCCGCCCGCGCCGCTTTACCCCGGAGCCGGGCGCGGGTTTACGCTCAGTGAGATCGCCCGTATACACCCGGCACCGCCCCGTAGATCGCTTCCGGGCTATACGGCGCCGGGTTTTCCGGCATGGCGCGTTCCATGAGCGCGGGGATCGCTCGTGACGTACGGACGCGAACGTACGTTGAATGGGGCATGGCCGCCCCGCCCGGCTTTCGGCGCGCGACTACGGCGCCGTCACATATGTGGACGACCGCCGGTGAAACAGCGTCGCGGGCGAAGCCGAACACGCAGCCAAAACGCCCGCATATGTGCACAGGAAGATCACACTCCGGGCGTCCGGCTTTCGAGTTCCGGCCCCGGATAACGATCATGCGCTTATGGCGGCCGCCGGGGTCCTAGGCGAACGGCATAAGCGCATGGTCGATCGTCGGCTTGCTCAGTGGGCCGCTTCGTACTTCTCGACGACCGTGGAGGCGATCCGGCCGCGCTCGCTGACCGGCAGGCCGTGGGCCTTGGCCCACTGCCGGATCTCCGAGCTCTTCTCGCGGCTCATCGCCCTGCTGCCGCCGCGACCGCGGCGACGTGTGGTGACGGCGCCCGCCCTGCGCGCGTGCTGCACGAAAGGCGTGAGTGCGTCCCTCAGCTTCTTCGCGTTAAGGTCGCTGAGGTCAATCTCATAGGACGAGCCGTCAATAGCGAAGCTGACCGTCTCATTGGCCTCGCCCCCATCGAGGTCATCGATGAGAATCTCCTGGATCTGCTTGGCCATCTACGCAATCCTTTCGCGGAGCATTGTTTCATTCGCCTGCCCAAACATATACCCGGAAAGGCGCGGAGACAATTCAGCGCAGCGGGGATTCGGCTGACTGGCCGATCAGTTCTGGCCCTCGGCCTGATCCTCGCGGTTTCGGCGGCCCCCCAGGGCCTCGGACCGGACCAACTTCACTACGCCAAAGATGAAGGCACCCCCGACCACAGCAGGGGGGATGAGCGCTGACAATACGTCTGTTAGGGCTTCCATTCGTCCTCGCCTCCACGGCTTGCGGGGTTTCAGGGGCGCATTATGCGGATGGGAGCGCGCCCAGGAGGGGCGTTGCGGCCCTCACGACGCGCCAGGTGACTACCGTTCGCACCCGACCATAGCGGCGCACAGATGCCCTGCGCCTCGCAGGTCACCACATCCGGCAACCTGGATGCCCCATAGCCTAATGCCAGTCTCTCCAGGCTCCTTACCGGATCAAGGGAAAATTTTTGGAATTGGCGTCCTGCCAGGCACGGGATGGATCAGCGAAGATCTTTTACCACGCGTGTTCCGGCCAGCCTGTCGTGCGGCCCGCGTTCCAGGGGCTTGTCGATCAGGATGAGCAGGCCCACGCAGAACAGGAGCATTCCGGCAACCAGATTGGCCACGGGAATGCCCATCAGCATGACGGGGCCCGGATAGACCAGGGACCGTTTGAGCAGCGCCCTGGAGGCCACGTGGGGCGGCGCCAGGCGAATCCCCATGATCGCCTTGCCGAACGTCCGGCCGCGCCGGTAATGCGCCCACCAGTCGTAGCCCGTATAAGTCAGCCCCACCGCGAGCCACGCGAACACACCGGGCAGCCGGCCGTCCAACGCCGCCAGCATCCCGACAGTCCGGAAGACGCCCCACAGCGCGATGAACAGAATGTAATAGAGCACCCCGAAGGCGAACGCCTCAATCGCCCGGGCGGCGAGCCGTTCCCACCATTCCGCGGGCGGCGCGTCCGCCCCCGGCGGTGACCCGGCCATAACCCCCCACCTCGCGTCATCAGCGGCTCAGGTTCCCCATTTTGGTACGGCCTGTGCACACAAAACAGGGGCCGACGCGAAGCCGGCCCCTGCTTTTACCTGACGCTTGGACTACTTGATCTTCACCACCACGGTGTTCGCGAGCTTGTCCGCGAACGTCTGCTGCAGCGGTTTGTCCCAGAGCTGGGAGGCGCCGTTGACGCCCACGGCGGCGTAGGCGAGCAGCGAGCCGACGAAGCCCAGGGGGAGGGCGTTCAGGATCCAGCCGCCCCACGTCACGCCGGCGCGCTTGAGCGCCAGGTCGGTCGGCAGGCCGCCCGGCGGCATGCCCTGGCCCACGGGGACGACCTTGATGCCCATGACCATCTTGCCGACGGTCTGACCCTTCGCCTTCAGGAGGAAGAAGTCGTAGGCGACCCACAGGACGGTCACGATGATCGCCGACAGGATGGCCACGATCCAGGACGAGAACATGCCGCTGCTGGCGCCCGTCGAGGAGACATAGCTGGCCACGAAGATCGCCGCCATGATGAAGCCGATGACGAGGTTCACGATGAAGAGGATGACCCCGTCGATGAGCCTCGCCACCAGGCGCTGCCACCACTCCGCCAGCGGGGCCGGCGCACCGGGCGGCTGCACCCCCACAGGCCCTGGCTGGCCGTAGGCCTGGCCGTAGCCGGGCTGGCCGTACTGCTGCGCCTGCCCGTAGCCCTGCTGCCCGTAACCCTGCTGGCCGTACTGCTGCTGCCCATACTGCTGCTGCCCGTACTGCTGGTCGCCATAGCCCTGCTGGGCATAGCCGGGCTGGGACTGCTGCTGCTGGCCATAGCCCTGCTGGCCGTAGTCGGGCTGCGACTGGGGCTGCTGCCCGTACTGCTGCTGGCCGTAGTCCGGCTGGGACTGCGGCTGCTGGCCGTACTGCTGCTGACCGTAGTCGGGCTGCGACTGCGGCTGCTGGCCGTACTGCTGCTGGCCATAGCCCTGCTGGCCCGACGGGGGCTGCTGGCCGTAACCCGGCTGGGACTGGGCCTGCTGGCCGTAGCCGGGCTGGGACTGCTGCTGCTGGCCATAACCCTGCTGGCCATAGCCCTGCTGACCCGACGGCGGCTGCTGGCCGTACTGCTGCTGCCCGTACTGCTGACCGTAGTCAGGCTGGGACTGCTGCTGCTGACCGTAGCCCTGCTGGCCGTAGCCCGGCTGGGACTGGGCCTGCTGGCCGTAGCCCTGCTGGCCATATCCCGGCTGGGACTGCTGCTGCTGGCCGTACTGCTGCTGGCCGTATTGGGGTTGCTGACCGTACTGCTGTTGCTGTCCGTACTGCTGCTGGCCATAGCCCTGCTGACCGTACGGGGGCTGCTGCCCATAGGCGTCGTCCGCCCGGTAGCCGATCACAGTCGCGTCCGGGTCGGGCTCGCCGGGGTGGCGGCCCTGGTTCTGCTGCCCGTAATAGGGAGGCGCAGAGTTGTCTCCGGATTCGTCCTGTGGATACGGCGGCTGTCCGGTGCTCACCGTGTCACCTCGCTTCGAGTGCGCATGTGGCACGTGTCAGGACACATGCCTGTGCTGCCCAACGTATCGACATAGGTATCAACAATCACCTTTCCATCTGGTCAAGGTCCACGTCACCCGATGTCAGGTGGAGCAGCATGCGGGTGTTTCCCAGCGTGTTCGGCTTGACGTGTTCAAGATCCAAAAACTCCGCCACACCCTCGTCGTACGAGGCCAGCAGTTCGGCGTAGACCTCAGGCGAGACCGGCGTGCCCTGAATCGGGCGGAACCCGAGCCGCGCGAAGAAGTCGACCTCAAAAGTAAGACAGAATACACGTCGCAGACCCAAATCCTTAGCCTGCTGGATCAGTGCGGAGACGATCCGGTGGCCGACGCCCATCCCCCGGCACTCGGGATCCACCGCCACTGTGCGGACCTCTGCGAGGTCCTCCCAGAGCACGTGGAGCGCGCCGCAGCCGACGACCTGCCCGCCTCGCTCGGCCACCCAGAACTCCTGTACGTCCTCGTACAGCGTCACCGTGGCCTTCTCCAGGAGGCGCGGTCCCGCCCCCGCATAGGTGTCCACCAGGCGTCTGACCGTGCGCACGTCGGGCGTGCGGGCACGCCGGACCACCACCGCGGTCTCGGGCGCTGTCAGCTCGGCCACCTGCTCCATGGTTCTCCAGGGTACAGATCTCATTACGGCTCAGCCCTAACTCCCATGTCTCGGCCCATCTTGTTACATCTCGTGGTCAGATCGGCACGGGACCTCGGGGCCGGCCCGCGCCCGCCGAAAGCGCGGACAAATGGGGCATAGGACCTCTTCCGTACGGGTGCTCACGAGATCACCTTGTGACCCTTCGGTTGTGAAACCTCTACAGACTTGGCAGTTCTGGTTGAGCACGAACCCGGAGTGCATTAGTGTCCAGCGACAATGTTCCCCGCGTGTCGCGCGGGAGACACGCCCAATTCTCGCAAGGGAAGCCGGGGAACCGCCGGTGGCGACCTCCGACGCCACCACTGGGGTGAATCCGAGCCTTTCGGTAGGGCTGCTCCGGCCCGAACCCGTCAGCTAACCCGGTAGGCGTCGACGAGAGGAGCTGGTTGGTGAAGCCCACGCTCAGCGGTGGGGGGAAGTCGGCGGGCAAGCACGCCCGCCCTCCGGAACGGGCTCGGCGGCTGCGCCGCGTCGGTGTGGTGAGTCTCACAGTCGCCGCGCTGCTGTTCGCCATCCCCGTCGGTTCGGCGTCCGCCGATCCCGAGCCCTCGCTGAAAGAGCTCGCCGACCAGGCCACGAAGCTGCACACCGACATCGAGACGCTGACCGAGCAGTACAACGGCCAGCGGGAGAAGCTCAAGACCGCCAAGAAGGCCGCCGAGGCCGCGCAGAAGACGTTGACGAGCAGCGAGGCGGATCTGGCCGCCAAGCGCGAGAAGGCCGTCGCGCTGGCCCAGAACGCCTACATCACCGGTGGCCTGAAGACTCTCGCCTTCGCCACCTCCGACGACCCCGAGGGCTTCCTCAACCGGGCCGCGACCTCGTACGCGCTGCAGACCGAGCAGGGCGAGGAGATCAACCAGCTCACCAAGGCGATGGACGCGGCCACCCGCGCCAAGCAGAGCGCCACGACCCGCATCGACGAGGTCCAGAAGCTCGTCACCGACCTCGACGCCAAGCGCGACAAGATCACCAAGCTGGTGGCGAAGGTCGAGAGCAGCCTGTTCCGGCGGGCTCTGGGCGAGGCCGGGCGTCCCGGCACGCGGGCCGTGCGCGTCAACCTGCCGATCCCGGGCTCGGGCAAGGCCGCCGAGGCCGCGCGGTGGGCGCTCACGCAGCAGCTCAAGCCGTACGTGTGGGGCGCCGAGGGCCCCAGCTCGTACGACTGCTCCGGGCTCGTCATGGCGGCCTTCCAGCGGGTGGGCATCTCGCTGCCGCACTACACCGGCGACCAGTGGACGGCCGGCAGGCACATCTCGCGCGAGGAGCTCCGGCCGGGCGACCTGGTGTTCTTCTACAGCGACCTGCACCACGTGGGCATCTACATCGGCGGCGGCATGATGGTGCACGCCCCGCAGACGGGTGACGTCGTGCGGATCGCGTCGATCGCGAGGCGGCCGTTCGCCGGCGCGGTCCGCATCGCCGACTGAGCCCGCACCCCGGCGGTCCGCCCCGGCTAGATCAGCTGGCGGCGGGCTGCCCAGGCCACGGCCTCGATCGCCGTGGCCACGCCGATGCGGTCGCAGATGCCGCGCAATCTTCGGCGTACCGTGCGCCCGCTGATATCCAGCCGCCGCCCTACCCGATCGACCGTGACTCCCTTGGCCAACTCCGCCAGCAGCGCCAACTCAGCATGGCTGAGCTCAACGCCTTCAGTGAGCACATCCATCGGGAGCCCTCCCCCCAACAGCAGAACGTGGACCTCACAGAGGGGCCAAAGCCGGCTCCTCGCAGACGGTAAACGCATCCTGGAAAGGTCGTCAAGCATGACAATCGCCGCACTTGACGAGCGCTATTGACATGATCCGCTATATATGACGCACTCGCGATATGTCAGAACGTAGCGTGATCACATTGGGGCTTCCGGAATAGCCCTGACCAGCACTCCCCTTTTCGATCAGCGCGGTATGGATATTCCCCATGATCGATACATCTATGGCGTGATCTTTGCACCACGGGGTCAGCCACCAATCGCTCGCTTTGTACGGCGTCACCATAGGATCCGACCACCCAGGTCAGGTGGTTGACCAAGGCGATGTGATCAATCCACCGGGGGAATCGCCACCCTGGATTCCGGCCGGGTGGAGGGCCGCGAGCATGCCGGGCGGCCTCGTTTGCTGGTGCGCGTGAGCGGCGCGTGGCGAGGTGGACACAGGGGCGGCCGGAGCGCTGCGGGCGGGCCCGGGCCCGCCCCTCGGCGACCTTGACCCCATGCTGACAAGCGCGCTGGGGTCGGAAACCGGGCGGACCGGAAGCCGGATTCGCGACGGCGATGATCGCTCAGGCGTTGGCGGCGTCGTAGCGGTCCCTGGCGGCTTCGACGTCCTCCATGTGCGCCTCGGCCCAGCTCTTGATCGCGGCCACCAACGGCATCAGGCTCTCGCCCAGCGGGGTGAGCGCGTAGTCCACCCGTACCGGCACAGAAGGGGTGAGCGTGCGCGAGACCAGGCCGTCGCGCTCCAGGCCCCGCAGCGTCTGCGTGAGCATCTTCTGGCTGACGCCCGCGACGCGCCTGGACAGGTCGCTGTAGCGGCGCGGGCCCTGCGACAGCGCGGTGAGCAGGAGGGTGACCCACTTGTCGCTGAGGGTGTCGAGCAGCTTCCTGGAGGGGCACTCGGCGAAGTACGCGTCGAAGACCCGCCTGGCCTCGTCCCGCCGCTCCGCCGCCGTCTTCGTGGCCACCCGCACGCCCCTTCCCGCCTGCTGGTTACCAGAAGAGAGTAGAGCGCCCGGGGCGGGCGCTCCAAGACGCGGGTCAGTGGGTGGGCTTGACCAGCGGGAACAGGATGGTCTCGCGGATGTTCTTGCCGGTGAAGGCCATGATCATCCGGTCGATGCCCGCTCCCATGCCCCCCGTGGGCGGCATCGCGTACTCGAGGGCCTGCAGGAAGTCCTCGTCGAGCTGCATCGCCTCAAGGTCGCCGCCGGCGGCCAGGAGGGACTGCTCCACCAGGCGGCGGCGCTGCTCGATCGGGTCGATCAGCTCGGAGTAGGCGGTGCCCAGCTCCGTGCCGAAGCCGATCAGGTCCCACTTCTCGGTCAGCAGCGGGTTGTCCCGGTGCTGGCGGGTCAGCGGCGAGGTCTCCAGCGGGTAGTCCATGACGAACGTGGGCTGGACGAGCGTGTGCTCCACCAGGGCCTCGAAGAGCTCCTGCACCAGCTTGCCCGGGCCCCACTTGGGGTCCCAGTGGATCTCGCGCCGATCGGCGATCTTGCGCAGCTCCTCCAGGCCGGTAGCGGTGGTGATCTCCTCGCCCACGGCCTCCGACACCGCGCCGTACAGGGTGATGCGCGGCCACCGGGCGATCCCGAGGTCGACCTCCACCCCGTCGTGGACGACCACCGTGGTGTCCAGGGCGGCCACCACGGCCTTCTGGTACATCCGCTGGGTCAGGTCGGCCATGTCGTTGTAGTCGAGGTAGGTGCCGTAGGCCTCGAGCATCGTGAACTCGGGGTTGTGCGTGGAGTCGGCGCCCTCGTTGCGGAAGTTGCGGTTGATCTCGAAGACCTTCTCGATGCCCCCGACCACGAGCCGCTTGAGGTAGAGCTCGATCGCGATGCGAAGGTAGAGCTCCATGTCGTAGGCGTTGATGTGGGTCTTGAAGGGCCGGGCCGCCGCGCCGCCGTGGATGGGCTGCAGCATGGGCGTCTCGACCTCGAGGTAGCCCTCCTCGTGCCAGAAGTCGCGCACCGCGCGCACCGTGGCGCTGCGCAGGCGGGCCATCTTCCGCGACTCGTCGTTGACGATGAGGTCGACGTAGCGCTGGCGGACGCGCGCCTCCGGGTCGGTGAGCCCGACGTGCTTCTCCGGCAGCGGGCGCAGGCACTTGGCGGTGATCTGCCAGCTGTCGGCGAGGATGGACAGCTCGCCGCGCCGCGAGGTGATGACCTCGCCGGTCACGCCCACGTGGTCGCCCAGGTCGACGTCGCGCTTCCAGGCGGCCAGCGAGTCCTCGCCCACCTTGTCGAGCGAGATCATGACCTGCAGGTCGGCGCCGCCGTCGCGGAGCGTGGCGAAGCAGAGCTTGCCGCCCACGCGGTTGAGCATGACGCGCCCCGCGACCGCGACCGTGTCGCCGGTGGCGGTGTCGGGCTCCAGGCCCTGGTATTTCTCCCGGACCTCGGCGTTGGTGGCCGTACGGGGGAAATTCACCGGGTAAGGGTCGACGCCCTCGCTGCGAAGGCGGTCGAGCTTCTCCCTCCGGATGCGCATCTGCTCGGGAAGTTCGTCGCTCACAAGAACAAAGGGTAGGGGATATGGCGACCTGCAAGGGTTCGTCGGCACGCTGAAGGGCCGCTGCAAGAGCCCTCTTCTATCAATGTCTCACGAGCTCAGGGGGGAACCGGTAGGGAGCCGGTCCCAGGGGGAGCTCAAGGAGAGAAGATGTTGAAGAAGATCGCGACAGGTTTCCTCGCCGTCGCCGCCACCAGCGCGCTGGCCCTGTCGCTGCCTGCCGCCGCCAACGCCGCCACGGCCGCCGCCCCGAGCCACGACGACGACTACTCCGACTACTGGGGCCCCGTCTACGCCAAGAACAGCCAGGCCAAGTCGCAGGGCTGGATCGGCGTCAGCTGGGACGAGGACGGCGAGTCGAACGAGGTCACCGTCAAGGGCCGGCTCTACGACCTGGACAACCGCGACGAGGACGAGGGCGGCAAGTGCGCATTCGTGAAGTTCGAGGCCAGCGACTTCGACCACGACTGGTCGCCGGTCTACTCCAAGAAGTACTGCGGCTTCCCCGGCTACAAGAAGTTCACCTTCTCGGAGAACGACGTCTTCAGCGTGCGGGTGAAGGTCTGCCAGATCGGCCAGTACAGCAACTACCCCACGAAGTGCGGCCGCTGGGAGTACATCTACACCGCCGAGAGCGAGTGACGAGCCGTCCCCGGACGTGCGAGCGGCCTCCCACCCGAGTGGGAGGCCGCTTTTTGCGGTCGGAGCTCAGGCTGTGTTCCGCTTGTAGATCAGGCGCAGGCCGATGAGCGTCAGCCACGGCTCGTGCACGTCGATGGAGCGCGACTCGCCCACCACCAGTGCCGCGTGCCCGCCCGTGGCCACCACCGTCACCTCGTCGGGGTCGTCGGCCAGCTCGGCCGCCATCCGCTCCACGATCCCGTCCACCTGGCCCGCGAAGCCGTAGATGATGCCGGCCTGCAGGGCCTCCACGGTGTTCTTGGCGATCACCGAGCGCGGCCTGACCAGCTCCACCTTGTGCAGCTGGGCCCCGGCGGCGGCCAAGGCGTCGACCGAGATCTCGATGCCGGGAGCGGTCACCGCGCCGACGTACTCGCCCTTGGCCGACACCGCGTCGAACGAGGTCGCGGTGCCGAAGTCGACGATGACACAGGGGCCGCCGTACTGGTCGATGGCCGCCAGCGCGTTCACGATGCGGTCGCTGCCGACCTCCTTGGGGTTGTCCATGCGTACGGGCACCCCGGTGCGGATGCCCGGCTCCACGATCACCGCCGTCACGTCGCCGTAGTAACGGCGGCACATCTCACGCATCTCGTTGAGCACACTTGGAACGGTCGAACAGATGGCGATGCCGTCAATGTCGGCCCCCTTGACCAGCGGCGACTGCGCCAGCAACCCTTGGAGGACGACCGCGATCTCGTCGGCGGTGCGGCGGGCGTCGGTGGCCAGCCGCCAATGCTCGATGACGTCCTCGCCCTCGAACAGCCCGAGCACCGTGTGCGTGTTGCCGACGTCGATCGTGAGCAGCATCAATTACCCCCGCAGATCCAATGCGATGTCCAGAGCCGGAGCAGAGTGCGTCAGCGCTCCCACCGCCAGATAGTCAACGCCAGTTTCGGCCACGCGACGAGCCGATTCCAAGGTCAATCCCCCGCTGGCCTCGAGCGCAACCCTCTTTCCTGCCCGATTTTTCACGACATGTACGGCACGGTCCGTGTCCTCGATCGTGAAGTTGTCCAGCAGGATCTCCTCGGCTCCCTCGTCCAGCACGGCCTCCAGTTGGTCGAGCCGGTCGATCTCCACCTCGATCGGCAGGTCGGGGTAGCGCTCCCTGACCGCCCTGAACGCCTCGGCCACCCCACCGGCCGCCACGACGTGGTTGTCCTTGATCAGCGCGGCGTCCGACAGCGACATCCGGTGGTTCACGCCGCCGCCGCAGCGCACCGCGTACTTCTCCAGCGCCCGCAGCCCCGGCAGCGTCTTGCGGCTGTCCCGCACGCGCGCCGCCGTGCCGCTGATCGCCTCCACCCACCTGCCGGTCAGCGTGGCCACCCCGGACAGGTGCGTGAGCAGGTTGAGCGCGGTGCGCTCGGCCGTCAGCAGGGCCCGTACCGGCCCCTCGACCGTCATCAGCACGTCTCCGGCCCGCACCCGCTCGCCGTCCTTGGCCCTTCTCTCGGTACGGCCGGCGCCCAGCCGGACGAACACCGCCTCCGCGACCGCCAGCCCGGCCACGACGCCGTCCTTGCGAGCCACCACGTCGGCCACCGAGCGCTGCTCGGCCGGGATCGTGGCCAGGCTCGTCACGTCGCCGGCCTCCTGCAGGTCCTCGGCCAGCGCCCGGTCGATCAGCGCGTCCACCTCGGCCGGGTCCAGCCCGGCGGCGGTGAGCTCCTGCGCCAGGCGCGGCGGCATCGCGTCGCCATGGGGCGTGTACGTCATGCGGGGGCCCTCCTCGGTCAGGGTCACGTCCAGGTGGCCCAGCCATTCGTTGTCGTCACGGGTGTCGTAGTCCTCGCGCCAGTGCGAGCCGCGGGTCTCGAGCCTGGCCGCCGCCGCCCCGGTCAGCACGGTGGCGACGGTGAGCAGGTTGGTGGCCTCCCAGGACTCGGTGCAGGCGGGCACCTCGACCGGCGTCCAGCGGGCGTCGCGCAGCGCCCTGGCCGTGGCCAGCAGCGACTCGCGGCTGCGCAGCACGCTCGCCCCGAGGCTCATGTGCGACTGGATCCTGGGCCTGACCCTCGGGTCCACCAGCCCGGAGGCGGCGCCGCCCGCGACCGGCTCGCCCGGCGCGGGGCGTGCCTCGTGGATGTCCTCGGCGATGCGCTCGGCGAAGACGAGCCCTTCGAGCAGGGAGTTGGAGGCCAGCCGGTTGGCGCCGTGCACGCCGCTGCAGGCCACCTCGCCGCACGCGTACAGGCCCTCGATCGAGGTACGGCCGCGCAGGTCCGTCATGACGCCGCCGCTCGCGTAATGGGCGGCCGGGGCCACGGGGATCGGCTCGGTGGCCGGGTCGATGCCGTGCTCGCGGCAGACGGCGTAGATCGTGGGGAAGCGGGTCTCCCACTTCTCCCGGCCGAAGTGGCGGCCGTCGAGGTACATGTGGTCGCGGCCCGTCTCCTGCATCCTGCGCATGATCGCCTTGGCCACGATGTCGCGCGGCGCCAGGTCGGCCAGCTCGTGCGCGCCCTGCATGAACCTGACGCCCTCGTGGTCGACCAGGTACGCCCCCTCGCCCCTGACCGCCTCCGAGATCAGCGGCTGCTGGCCCGTCGAGCCCTCGCCGAGCCACAGCACGGTCGGGTGGAACTGGACGAACTCGATGTCGCGCACCACGGCCCCGGCCCGCAGCGCGAGCGCGACCCCGTCACCGGTGGAGACGGCGGGGTTGGTGGTGGCCGAGTAGACCTGGCCCATGCCGCCGGTGGCCAGCACCACCGCCCTGGCGCGCACCGCGCCCACCCCGTCGCGGGCGCCCTCGCCCATGACGTGCAGCGTCACTCCCCTGGCCCGGCCCTTCGCGTCCTTGAGCAGGTCGAGCACCAGCGCGTGCTCGATCACCTCGATCTCCGCGGCGCGCACGGCCTCGACGAGCGCCCGCTGCACCTCGGCGCCCGTGGCGTCGCCGCCCGCGTGCACGATCCGGTGCCGCCGGTGCCCGCCTTCCCTGGTGAGCTGGAGCTCACCGTCGGGGGTGCGGTCGAAACGGGCGCCGCGGGCGATGAGCCGCCGCACGGCGCCGGGTCCCTCCGTGACGAGCGCGCGCACGGCCCGCACGTCGCACAGCCCGACCCCGGCGATCAGCGTGTCGTTCAGGTGCTCGTCGGGGGTGTCGCGGGGGTCGAGCACGGCCGCGATGCCGCCCTGGGCCCATCGGGTGGAGCCCGCCGACAGCACGTCCTTGGTGACGACCAGCACCTTTGCGGACGGCTCCAGCTCCGCGTGGCGCAGCGCCACGGTCAGGCCCGCGACGCCGGAGCCGATGACGACCACGTCCGCCTCGACGGTCCAGCCGGGCGCCGGCGCGGTCAACCGCAGGGGAATCGCCGGTGCACTCATCAGGGGGCCTCCTCACTGAGGGATTTCGTCAATATGACGATAACGCCTCGTGCGGAGTGAGGAGTCAGCGGGCCTCCGCTTCGGGGCGATCCGGCTCAGGAGGGATTCAGGGTGAGAGTGACGTTGTCGATCAACCGGGTGGTGCCCACCGTGGCGGCGACCGCGAGCACGGCCATCCCCGCGTACGACTCGTCCACCTCGGCGAACGTCGCCGGGTCGACCAGCGCCAGATAGTCGGTCGCGAGCCGGGGCCCGGCCGCGTCGAGCACCTCCTGGGCCACCGCGCGGACCCGGGCCGGGGTGAGCTCGGCCGCGCCCGCCCGCAGCGCGCGGGAGAGCGCCAGCGCCACCTGGCGGTCGTCGTCGGACAGGTAGCGGTTGCGGCTCGACAGGGCCAGGCCGTCGGGCTCGCGTACGGTCGGCGCGCCAAGGATCTCGATGGGCAGGTCGAGGTCGGCGACCATGCGGCGGATGAGGGCGAGCTGCTGGGCGTCCTTCTGCCCGAAGACCGCCAGGTCGGGCTGGACCAGGTTGAACAGCTTGAGCACGACCGTCAGCACGCCGTCGAAGTGGCCGGGCCGGAAGGCGCCCTCGACGATCGAGCCCATGTGGCCCGCGGAGACGCTCACCTGGCGGTCGGCCGCGTACATCTCCTCGGCGTCCGGGTGGAAGACGACGTCCACGCCCTCGGCCCGGCACACGTCCAGGTCGGCGTCGAATGTACGGGGATAGCGTGAAAAATCCTCGCTTGGACCGAATTGCAGGGGATTGACGAAGATGCTGACCACGACCTGATCGGCGCGGACGCGGGCCTGCCTGATCAGCGACCTGTGCCCCTCGTGCAGCGCGCCCATGGTCGGCACCAGGGCCACCGCGCCACCCCGGCGCGCCTTGACCAGGTCTTCCCGACCTTTGGCAACGATCAGCTCCATAAAAGGCCCCTTAATCGCATCTCAGGTCCATATATTGCCCCCCAGCGCGTCGAGGAGCCTTTCGGCCTCCTCCGGTTTGAGCAACCCCGCGGCCAGCGCACGGTCGGCCGTGAGGCGGGCCAGCGCGATGTAGGCGTCCGCCGCCTCGGGCGCCGCCAGGATCAGCGCGTCCACGTGCTTGCGCACGGTGCCGGCGTCGCCGCGGACGACCGGGCCGGTCAGCCCCGCGATGCCCAGCCGCAGCACGTTGTCGAGCGCGGCCCCGAGCAGCGGGCCCAGCATCCGTCCCGGGTGCTCGACGCCGATGCGCCCCAGCAGCTCCTGCGACTCGGCGATGAGGGTGACCATGTGGTTGGCGGCCCCGGCCAGCGCCGCGTGGTAGAGCGCGCGGTCGGCGTCGGCGATCCAGACCGGCTCGCCGCCCATCTCGATCACCAGGGCCTCGGCGATCGGCCGCAGCACGTCGGGGGCGGTCACGCCGTACGAGATGCCGGTGAGCTTGTTGAGGTCGTCGTCCCTGCCCGTGAAGGTCATCACCGGGTGCAGCGCGAGCGGCAGCGCGCCGGCCTTGGCCGCCGGCTCCAGCACGGACAGCCCGTACGCCCCGCTGGTGTGCACCAGCAGCTTGCCGTGGAGGTCGGCCCCCGTCGTGGCCAGCCCGTTGACGAGGTCGGGCAGCGCGTCGTCGGGCACGGTGAGCAGGATGAGCTGGGCCGCCGCGACCACCTCGTCGGGCCTGGACGGCTTGACGCCGAGCCGGTCGGCCGCCCATCGCTGTGAATTGTCCGAAACGCCGCTCGCGGCCGCGATCCGGTGGCCCGCCTGAGCCAGCGCGGCACCGAGGGCCGAGCCGACCTTGCCCGCCCCGAGTACGCCGACAGTCAGCCGTGCCGGGCGATCCCCTGCCTCCATGACGTCACACCCCTGTCGACCTGCTGATGAGAAGCCTGCCGGGCGGACTCCCGTCCTGGCCTCAACCAGGCACGACGAGCAGGACTCCGGTCCGACGAGCAGGCTTCTGTTGTGGCACTGCCGACCAGCGTAACGGCCTCTCAGGGCTGCGGACCGTAGGGCCTGTCCCGCGACTCGCCCGGGGGCTCCTCCGTGACCGCGGTTTTGCCGCCCGTTGAGTTAACGACAAATGCGACAAGGGCATACAAAACGTGCACCCCCTGTCGGAAGAGATGAGGAGAGGGGTTCCATCGCATGGCAGCGGGCGCCGAGTCCCCTCATCCAGGACCCGACGCCCGCAGGATGTGACCTCTTGGAGGTGCGACCGGCCGGCCGCTCGCCGACCGGCCAGCCGGAGTCGGAGCCCGGGCCGGACGAGTGCCGGCCCGGGCTCTTTCTTCTGTCAGTGGTGGCTCGGCACGTTGGCGTAGGCGCCGCCCTTGCAGCCGGCGAACGCGGCGCCGATGACGGCCACGGCGTTGCCACAGACGTTGACCGGGATCGCGATCGGAAGGTGCAGCTGGTTGCCGCCGAGCACACTGCCGTTGCCGCTGGTCGTGTCGGCGTGCGCCGGGGCCGCGAGCGACAGCATGGCGACGGCTCCTGTGACGACCATGACCTTCTTCAGCACGAGGGCTCCTCTCAGTTTGGCGGCCCTGGGCCGCTGGTGCTTGCTCGGGAGCGGTCGATCGCGCCAAATGGGGGTGACGCAACGCGAACGCTCGATGACATTAGGTAAACGTACCGCAAGTCGGCGACTATGAGTAGCCAAATGATGACGATGCGTGTCACATGAAAGTCATGAGATAGTCCTGACATGTGGCTCACCTGGCGCGCCGCAATGGAGCGTGCGCTGTATGGCGAGGAGGGCTTCTACCTCCGCGAACGCCCTTCAGGCCACTTCCGGACCTCGGTCAGCGCCTCCCCGGCGTTCGCCGACGCGGTGCTGGCGCTGCTGTCGGAGGTGGACGCCGAGCTCGGCGGTCCTGCCGTGCTCGACCTGGTCGACATCGGCGCGGGCGAGGGCACGCTGGTCGCCCAGGTGCTGGAGGCCGCCGAGCCCGCGCTGCGCGACCGGCTGCGCGTCACCGCCGTCGACCTCTCCCCCCGGCCCGAGGGCCTGCCGGAGCGGATCGCCTGGCGGCGGAGCGTGCCCACCGGCATCACGGGCATGGCCATCGCCAACGAGTGGCTCGACAACGTGCCGCTCGACGTGGCGGAGCAGACCGCCGCCGGGCCGCGCCTCATCATGGTGAACGTCCACACCGGCGAGGAGCGCCTCGGCGGGCCGCCGCAACCTGAGGACTGCGCCTGGCTCGACCGGTGGTGGCCGCTGACCCGGGCGGGCTCGCGGGCGGAGATCGGCCGCCCCCGCGACGAGGCGTGGGCCTCCGTCCTGAGAAGCCTCACAAGAGGCCGAGCGATTGCCGTGGATTATGCACACCCTGTGGATAACCGGCCGCTCTGTGGCACGTTGACCGGTTACCGCGACGGCGCGGTCGTTGCCCCGATCCCCGATGGGACCTGCGATATCACCGCTCATGTCGCGCTTGACGCGTGCGCCGAGGCCGGGCGCCGGGCCGGCGCGATATCCACAGGCTTGTCCACACAGCGCGACGCGCTGAGGGCTCTGGGGATCACCGGCACCAGGCCCCCGCTCGAACTGGCCCGCACCGAGCCGCGGGCTTACATCCGGGCGCTGGCCAGGGCGTCGGAGGAGGGTGAGCTGATCGATCCGGCGGGGCTGGGCGGGTTCGGCTGGCTCAGCCAGCGGCGGTGACCTCCAGCGACCGCAGCCCCCTGATGACGTAGCCGGGCTTCCAGCTCGGCTCCTCCCGCAGCTCCAGCTTGGCCGCCCGGTCCAGGAGGGCGCCGTACGACTCCATGAGCTCGATGCGGGCCAGCGGCGCGCCCAGGCAGAAGTGGATCCCGGCCCCGAACGAGATGTGCGGATTGTCGGCCCGCCCCACGTCGAGCCGGTCCGGGTCCTCGAAGACCGCCGGGTCGCGGTTGGCCGAGCCGAACAGCAGCGCCACCTCCGACCCGCGCGGTATCTCCACCCCGTGGACCTCGATGTCCTCCAGCACCCAGCGCTCGAACATCTGCAGCGGCGTGTCCCAGCGCATCACCTCCTCGACGGCCGTGGGCAGCAGCGAGCGGTCCTCGCGCAGCCGTGCCAGTTCGGAGGGGTTGCGGAACAGGGCCCACCAGCCGTTGCCCGTCACGTTCACGGTGGCCTCGTGACCGGCGTTGAGCAGCAGCACGCATGTGCCGACCAGCTCGTCCTCGGTCAGCTCGTCGATCTGCGCCAGCGCGCTGATCAGGTCGTCGCCGGGAGCCCGGCGGCGCTGCGCGGCCAGGGTCTTGAGGTAGTCGGCGAACTCCGACGCCGCCCGTACCGCCGTGTGCTGGGCTTCGAGGCTCGGGTTGAGCTCGTACATGCCGCAGATCTCCGCCGACCAGGGGCGCAGCAGGTGGCGGTCGGCGTGGGGGATGCCGAGCATCTCCGCGATCACCGTCACCGGGAGCGGCTCGGCGACCTCGGCGAGCAGGTCGCCGCCGCCCTTCTCCACGAAGGCGTCCACCAGGCTCCCGGCGATGGCGCGCACCCGGGGACGCAGCGACTCGACCATGCGCGGCGTGAACGCCCTGGAGACCAGCCGGCGCAGCCTGGTGTGCACCGGCGGCTCCACGTCGAGCATGCCCGCCCTGATCACCCGCCAGAACGGCTCCTGGAACTCCGGCTCCGGCGGCCTGCCGAACTCCTCGTGGGTGGCCACGTGGAGGTAAGACCGCCCCAGGCGGCGGTCCCTGAGCAGGGCGTTCACGTCGGCATGACGTGAGATCAGCCACTGGTTCGTCGGCTCGAAGTAGCTGACCGGCGCCTCGCGCCGCAGCTCGTCGTACACCTGGTACGGGTGAGCCACGAAATCCGGATCCCAAGGGTCAAATCGCACTATTTCATCTTAAGGAGCGGGGTTCTCCTGCGACACCGTCCGCTTGCTCCGCGCCCGGATGTTCAGCAGCTCGACGACGAGCGAGAACGCCATCGCGAAGTAGATGTAGCCCTTGGGGATGTGCTGGCCGAAGCCCTCGGCGATGAGCACCACGCCGATCAGCACCAGGAACGCCAGCGCCAGCATCTTGATGCTCGGGTGCCGGTCCACGAACCTGCTGATCGGCCCCGAGGCGAACAGCATGACCAGCACCGCCACCACGACCGCCGCGATCATCACGCCGAGCTCGTCGACCATGCCGACGGCGGTGATGACGGAGTCGAGCGAGAACACGATGTCCAGCACCATGATCTGGATGATCACCGCGGTGAAGGAGGCCGCCGCGGCCTTCTTGCCGTCCTTGCCCACGGGGCCGTCCATGCTGTGGCCGATCTCGGTGACGCTCTTGCCCAGCAGGAACAGGCCGCCGAGCAGCAGGATCAGGTCACGTCCTGATATTTCGTGACCGAAGACGGCGAACAGCGGCTCGGTGAGCTGCACCACCCACGACAGGGCCAGCAGCAGGAGCAGCCGGGTGATCAGGGCCGCTCCCAACCCCAGCACCCGGGCTCTGTCCCGTTGTTCGGGAGGTAGTTTCCCGGCCAGGATGGAGATGAAGATGATGTTGTCGATCCCCAGCACGATCTCCAGGGCGACGAGGGTGAAGAAACCGATCCATATTTGCGGATCGGTCACCCAGTCCAACATTTACGCACCTCCATGACACATGAGCGGGGTTTCCGGTAGCAACGAGCCAGGCGGCGAAGAAGTTCACCCGACTTGCGATCGATGGTGGGGATTGGGTTATAGTCTCCGCCGTAGGTCATGAGTGCCAGCGACAAGCCCCGGCTAGCTGGCCGGCAACCCTCGCGTCCGCGGCGGGGTGCCCCGGGTGAAGACCTGGTCCGCCACGAGGTGTGGCGGGCAAGCGCGGGCTCCGTGGCTGCTTCCAGGGGTCCGATGACCCTTGAGGGAGATGTGCCGTGTCCACGTTGACGATCTTCAGCTCCGTCCCCGCCCGTACCGCCGCCGAGTCGGCTCCGGCCGCCACGGGCAGGCCGATCCCGGCCGTGCTCGGGGCCGATCTCGAGGTACCGGTCAAGGGCGGCAGGCTCGTCGGCTACGCCAACCTCGACTACGCTGCCAGCGCCCCCTGTCTGGAGCCGGTCAGCGCCGCCGTCACCGCCGCGCTCCCGGCCTACTCCAGCGTCCACCGGGGCGCGGGCTACGCCTCGCAGCTCACCACCGCCCGCTACGAGCAGGCCCGCCACACGGTCCGCGCGTTCGTCGGGGCCCGCCCGGACGACGCCGTGATCTTCACCCGCAACACCACCGACGCCACCAACCTCCTGGCCCGCTGCCTGCCCGAAGGCACCACCACCGTGGTGTTCGACACCGAGCACCACGCCTCTCTCCTCCCCTGGGAGAAGTCCGTACGGCTGGCGCCGCCCGCCTTCCCCGGCGAGGCCGTCCGCGCCGCCGACGCGGCCCTGGCCGGCATCGACGGCCCCAAGCTGCTCGTGGTCACCGCCGCCTCCAACGTCACCGGCGAGCTGTGGCCCATCGCCGCCCTGGCCCACATCGCGCACCGGCACGGCGCCCGCATCCTGGTGGACGCCGCCCAGCTCGTACCGCACCGGCGGCTCAACCTGACCGCGCTCGACCTGGACTACGTGGCCTTCTCCGGGCACAAGCTGTACGCGCCGTTCGGCGCGGGGGCGCTGGTCGGGCGGCGGGACTGGCTCGCGGACGGCGAGCCGTACCTCAAGGGCGGCGGCGCGGTGCGCTCCGTGGGCGACGACATCGAGTGGCACGACGACCCGGAGCCGCGGCACGAAGCGGGCACCCCGAACGTGCTGGGCGCCATCGCCCTGGCCGCCGCCTGCGACGCGCTCACGGCCACCGGCTGGACCGCGCTGGTGCGCGAGGAGGAGCGGCTGATCGCGCGCCTGCGGTCGGGGCTGGCCTCGATCGAGGGCGTACGGGAGCTGTCGCTGTGGGGGGACGACCACCCGCGCGTCGGCATCGTGTCGTTCACCGTGGACGGCTACTCGGCCCGCGAGGTGGCCGAGGCGCTGTCCAGCGAGTACGGCATCGGGGTGCGCGACGGCAAGTTCTGCGCCCACCCGTTCGTCCGGCACCTGCTGGGTGAGCCGGAGCGCAGGAGCTCGGCCGGAGAGAGCGAAGCCAGCGGAGGCCGAAGCGGGCGCGACCATAAGCACGCCGGCGGATGTGAGGACGGGACCGCCTCCGCGGTGCGGGCCTCCATCGGCATCGGCAGCACGCAGGAGCACGTGGACCGGCTGGTCGAGGCCGTGCGGGACCTCGTCAACCGCCGCTGACCTGCGCCGGCTAGAGGGCGTCGGAGCGGTTCGGCGGCTTGCGGTGCGGCGGCGGCTCGTCGGAGACCAGGGCGTCGATGTCCCTCATGTCCTCGTCGTTGATCCCGCCCGCCCGGTGCTCGCTCGGCTGCCTGGGCACCCGAGGCGCCTCGGCGGGCGTCGCGGGGCGGGTGGTCGTCGTGACGTTCGACGGCTCGGGACGCTGTGGCTGCGAGGCGCGTTCCGCCTCGGCGGCCCGGCGTTCCGAACGCCGCCGGAACATCGCCGCGAAGATCCCGTCGATCCCGATCCGGCCGCCACCGAGCGCCAGGAACAGCAGGGCCAGTGCCCCGAGCGCGCCGGCCAGCTCCCAGCCGCCGGCGCTGGAGAGTACCCCGTGCCCCGCGTGCACGTACGTGATGGCGCCCAGCATGTTGATCAGCAACAGCAGCCCCACGAGGCGCACCAGCAGGCCCAGGATCAGGAAAATGCCGCCGGCGGTCTCGACGACGGTCGCGAACGCGGCGGCGAGCTCCGGCATCGGGATCCCCATCCCCTTGAACGCCTGCCCCGTGGCCGCAAGTCCGCCCTGCCACTTCTGCGAGCCGTGCGCCACGAGGATCACTCCGGTCACCACCCGTGCGATCAGCGCCGCGACATCAAACACAACTCTCTTCATGGTGTTATCTCCCCCCGTTCCTGGTATTCCTCCCCGTGTCCGAGTTAGGGATGCGTTTCCGTACCATTCCTTGACCTGGCCCCGCCCTGGATCATCAACCGGGGCGGTGGCAGCATTGCCATATGACGGAACGTGTGGTCGGGATCGGCGCGGGTGCGAAAGAGCTGGCCACCGAGGACATGATCCTCAACATCGGCCCGCAGCATCCCTCGACGCACGGGGTGCTCCGGCTCAGGCTGACGCTCGACGGCGAACGCATCACCGCCGCCGAGCCGATCATCGGCTACATGCACAGGGGCGCGGAGAAGCTGTTCGAGGTCCGCGACTACCGTCAGATCATCATGCTGGCCAACAGGCACGACTGGCTGTCGGGGTTCGCGAACGAGCTGGGCGTGGTCCTCGCCGCCGAACGCCTGCTCGGCATGGAGCCCCCGGTCCGGGCCGTGTGGGCGCGTACGCTGCTGGCCGAGCTCAACCGGGTGCTCAACCACCTGATGTTCCTCGGCTCCTATCCGCTGGAGCTCGGCGCGATCACGCCGCTGTTCTACTCGTTCAACGAGCGCGAGCGCATCCAGGCGGTCATGGAGGAGATCTCCGGCGGCCGCATGCACTACATGTTCAACCGGGTCGGAGGCCTCAAGGAGGACCTGCCGCTCGGCTGGCTCGACCGGGTGTCGGAGGCCGTCGCGGAGACCCGCCGCCGGGTGCCCGACATCGAGAACCTCATCCTGCACAACGAGATCTTCATCGCCCGCACCAAGGGCGTCGGCGTGCTCTCCCCCGAGCAGATCACGCAGTACGGCGTCAGCGGCCCCATCGCCAGGGCCTCCGGCGTGGACTTCGACCTGCGCCGCGACGATCCGTACCTCGCCTATCCCGAGCTGCCCGTGAAGGTCGTCACGCGGCAGGCCGGCGACTGCCACTCCCGGTTCGAGGTGCTGTTCGACCAGCTCAAGGTCTCGCTCGACCTGGCCGACGCCTGCGTCTCGCGGCTGCGCTCGCTGCCACCGGGGCCGATCAACCAGCGCCTGCCGAAGGTGCTCAAGGTGCCGGAGGGCCACACGTACGCGTGGACCGAGAACCCCCTCGGCATCAACGGCTACTACCTGGTCTCCAAGGGCGACAAGACACCGTGGCGGCTCAAGCTGCGCTCGGCCTCCTACAGCAACATCCAGGTGCTGCGGGAGATGCTGCCCGGCCACCTGGTCGCCGACATGGTGGCCATCCTCGGCTCGATGTTCTTCGTCGTGGGTGACATCGACAAGTGAAAGTCGAGCGCGACAAGTACGTCGACTGGCTCCGCGCCCTGAGCCTGTGCGTCGTGGTGGTCTGGCACTGGGCGTTCACCATCCTGGAGTGGAAGCCGAGCGGCCCCGAGCCCACCAGCCCGCTGGGCTTCACCTCGGGGCTGTGGATCCTGACCTGGCTGCTGCAGGTGCTGCCGCTGTTCTTCTACGTCGGCGGCCACGTGCACCTGCTGTCCTGGGAGCGGGCCAAGGCACGCGGCGTCGGCATCGGCTCGTTCGTCTGGCGGCGCATCCGCGCGCTGGCCTTACCCGCCCTGTTCCTGTCCGGCGTGTGGATCGCCATCGGGGCGGTCGTGACGTACACGTTCGGAGTGGACTGGATGTGGCGGGTGGTGCTGCTGGTGCTCAGCCCGCTGTGGTTCCTCGGCGTCTACCTCGTGCTGATCGCGCTGCTGCCCGTGGCGCTCTGGCTGCACCGCCGCTACGACGTGCTGGCGCTGATCTGGCTCGGCGGCGCGTCGCTGGTGGTGGACGTGGTGCGCTTCCGGTACGGGGTCGACTGGGTCGGCTGGCTCAACATGATCATCGTCTGGGGGCTCGCCCACCAGGCCGGGTTCTTCTACGACCGGATCGTCATCCTGCCCAGGCGCTATGACATCGCGGTGCTCTGGACGGGGCTGTTCGCCCTGTTCGGCCTGGTCTACTCGGGCATCTACCCGGGCTCGATGGTGGGCGTGCCGGGCGACAAGTGGTCGAACATGGCGCCGCCCACGTTCGTGATCGTCGCCCTGCTGCTGTTCCAGGTCGGGCTGGTGGAGGTGCTGCGGCCGGCGATGGAGCGCGTGCTGGAGCGTCCGGGCTGGCGCCGGGTGAACGCGTTCATCAACCGCTACTCGCTGCCGCTCTTCCTCTTCCACACGACCGGGATGGCCATCGCGCTGGGACTGTCGTGGTGGCTCTTCGGCTCCCTGGGCACCAAGATCCCGCCGGACCTGAAATGGTGGCTGGAACGCCCGATCGCCATCCTCGGCCCGCTGATCTGCACCGCCCCGGTCATCTACTTGTTCGGCCGGCGTTAGTCGGGTTTGTGTTCGTCCTGGTCCTTGGGGATCCGGCAGGCGTGCTCCAGGTAGAGGGCGGCGCAGATCAGCGCCACGCAGGACACGAACGACCCCGCCGCGACGAAGAACTCCGAGCGCGGCGTCTCCCGGTCCAGGATCTGCACCGTGTAGAGCCCGAACCCGGCGAACAGCCCGCCGAACACCGCCCCCGCGTACGCCGACGCCTTGGCCAGCGCGGCCAGCCGGGCCACCGACAGCGGCTCCACCGGTTTGGTGCCCGGTTTCCTGGCGATCCTGGCCTTGGTCACCCAGGCGCTGTAACCCTCGCCGATGGCCAGCAGCAGCACGGTCGGGATCGCCGTCCACGGCATCAGGGGGAGGTCCGAGTAGACGGGCGTGACCGCCGCCCACGTGATCAGCGCGACAACGGCGATGATGCCGACCAGAAGTCCCGGATGGGTCGGCTTCAATCGGGCCTCTGCAGTTTCAGGTCGTCGCGCAGGCGTACCCCCTGCTGGTCGATGCCCGCCAGCAGCTCCGCCACCCGGCCGCGCCCGGGCACCACCGCGTCGGGGTCGGCCTTCGACCACGGCACCAGCACGAACGCGCGCTCGTGCGCGAGCGGATGTGGCAGCGTCAGCTCCGGCTCCTCGCAGACCGTGTCGCCCACCACGATCAGGTCGATGTCGAGCGTACGCGGCCCCCAGCGCTCGGCGCGGACCCGCCCGAAGGCGTTCTCCACGCTCTGTGCCCGCTCCAGGAGCGTGCGCGGCTGCAGGGTGGTCTCCGCGATCACGATCGCGTTGAGATACGGCTTCTGTCCCGCCGGACCGCCCACAGGGTCGGTCTCGTAGACCGGCGACGCCTGGACGAACTCCAACCCCGGGGCGTCGAACAGGGTGTCCACGGCGCCTTGCAGAGTCTGGAACCGGGGCCCCAGATTGCTGCCGAGAGCGAGGACGACTTTCATACGCGGCTCCGCTCTATGGTCACGACCACGTCGTCGAACGGCAGCGGGATGGGCGCCGCCGGTTTGTGCACGCTCACTTCGACCTTACGTACCAGCTCACTGGCCAGGCACACGTCGGCCAGCCGCTGCGCGAGCGTCTCTATCAACGCGACCGGCTCGCCCTCCACGACCTCGACCAGCGCCTCGGCCAGTTCCCCGTAATGGACGGTCTTGGTGAGGTCGTCGCCGGCCGCGGCCGGCGCGGTGTCGAGGAACAGCGTCGCGTCCACGACGAACTCCTGCCCGAGCTCCCGCTCGGCAGGGAGCACGCCGTGCCTCCCCCTGGCCCGCAGGCCCTTGAGAGCGATGCGATCAGGGCTCAAGCTCGCCTTCCTCCTCCTCGTCGTCATCTCCCTGGAGCACGGGCGAACCGTGGTGCATCCACAGGCGCCAGCCCAGCGGGGTGCGGATGTAGACGTTGCTGGCCACCACCTTGCCCGCGGCGAAGCTGGACTCGCCCTCCTCGCCGGCGGTGAGGATGTTCTCGACGCAGGTGAGCACGGCCACATCGCCCAGCACGGTCGTGTCGACGTCGGTCAGCACGAACTGGATGTAGGTGGTGTTGGCCATGATCAGGGCCCACGACCGCAGCACCTCGGACCGGCCGCTGAGCAGGGTCCAGCCGGGGTGCACGCAGCTCACCTGGTCGTCGGCGGTGTCCTCGGCCCAGATCTCGGTCATCTTGTCGAGATCCGCGTTCTCGATCGCGGCGTAGAACTCCTGGTTGATCGTCTCGATCGCGACGGTGTCGACGCTCATGTGTTGGCTCCGGCTCTCTTCCATGCGGCTGCCACGCGTACGGCATCGGCGTTGGGGCCCACCTCGTGGACGCGTACGCACCAGGCGCCCGCCTGGGCGGCCAGCGCGGTCACGGCCAGCGTCGCGTCGTCGCTGCGGCTGAACGGCCGGGGTGCGCCGTCAGGACCCGCCAGCAGCCGTCCGAGGAAGCGCTTGCGCGACGCTCCGATGAGCAGTGGGTAGCCCAGCTCGGCCAGCTGGGGGATCCCGGCCAGCAGCGTCCAGTTGTGCTCGGCGTTCTTGGCGAAGCCCAGGCCGGGGTCGAGCACGATCTGCTGCTCCGTGACCCCTTCGGCCAGGACCAGATCGACCCGCTTGGCGAGCTCTTCGCGCACTTCGGTGACCACGTCGGCGTAGACCGCGCGGCTGTCCATGTCATGGCTGTGGCCGCGCCAGTGCATCACCACGTACGGGACGCCGGTCGCGGCCACCACCCGCGGCATCTCCGGGTCGGCGAGACCACCGCTCACGTCGTTGACCAGCCGCGCCCCCGCCTCGACCGCGGCCTTGGCCACCTCGGCCCGCATCGTGTCGACGCTGACCGCCACTCCCTCGGCGTGGAGTGCCCTGATCACGGGGACGACCCTGGCCAGCTCCTCCTCCAGGGACACCCTGGCCGCGCCCGGGCGGGTGGACTCGCCGCCCACGTCGACCAGGTCGGCCCCCTCCTGGACCAGCTCAAGGCCATGCTGGATGGCGGCTTTCTCGTCGAACCACAAGCCGCCGTCGGAGAACGAATCGGGGGTCACATTGACCACACCCATGACGAGGCACCGATCCGCACCTCCCGGCACGCTGATGGGCACGCTAGTCATGGGCCAAGCCTAGGCGCTCCCCCACACATGTTGACATCGTGGGTACCCCGTTCGGTCATCAACGACCCAGGATCAGCGCCATCGCCTCAGATCGGGTCTTGTCGCTCGTGCGGAAATCGCCGCGAACCGCCGAGGTGACGGTCTTGGCGCCCGGTTTGCGTACGCCGCGCATCGTCATGCACAGATGCTCGGCCTCGACCACCACGATGACTCCGCGCGGCTCCAGAACCCGCATGAGGGCGTCGGCGATCTGGGACGTCATGCGCTCCTGGACCTGGGGGCGGCGGGCGAACACGTCGACCAGGCGGGCCAGCTTCGACAGGCCCGTCACCTGGCCGCGGTCGTTGGGGATGTAGCCCACGTGGGCCACACCGTGGAACGGGACCAGGTGGTGCTCGCAGGTCGAGTAGACCTCGATGTCCCGGACGAGCACCATCTCGTCATGATCTACGTCGAAGACCTTGGTCAGGACGTCTTCGGGCTTCTGGCCGAGCCCTGAATACTGCTCGGCCATGGCGCGGGCGACCCGGGCCGGCGTGTCGAGGAGGCCGTCGCGGTCGGGATCCTCGCCGATGGCGTAGAGGATCTCGCGTACGGCCTTCTCGATCCGGCCCAGGTCTACGTCGTGCTGAGTCACACACTGTCCCCGGACGGGAGGGCGTCCTGGTGGCCCGCCGTGAGCGAGCCGTTGGCCGACTGCTCCTTGGGGGTCAGGATCGGCGGACGGTCGGAGGGGAGCCGCTTGCCGTAGCCCGCGTAGGACGGGCGGTGCGCCTTGACCACCACGGGGGCGAAGATCTGCAGCACCTGCTCGCGGGAGAGCGTCTCCTTCTCCATGAGCTCGAGCACCAGGTTGTCGAGCACGTCGCGGTATTCGACCAGGATGTCCCACGCCTGGTCGTGCGCCGTCTCGATCATCCGGCGGACCTCCTCGTCGATCGTGGAAGCGATCTTCTCGGAGTAGTCGCGCTCGTGGCCCATCTCGCGGCCCAGGAACACCTCGGCCTGGCCGGTGCCGAACTTACGGGCGCCGAGCTGCTCGCTCATGCCGTACTCGGTCACCATGCGGCGGGCGACCGCCGTGGCCTTCTCGATGTCGTTGGAGGCGCCGGTGGTGGGCTCGTGGAAGACGAGCTCCTCCGCCGCGCGGCCGCCGAGCAGCATCGCGAGCTGGTCCATCATCTCCGACCTGGTGGCCAGGAACTTGTCCTCCATCGGCAGCGTCATCGTGTAACCGAGGGCGCGGCCGCGGGACAGGATCGTGATCTTGTGGACCGGGTCGGAGTTGGGCAGCGCGTGCGCCACCAGCGCGTGACCGCCCTCGTGGTAGGCGATCATCTTCTTTTCCTTGTCGGACATGACCCGCGACTTGCGCTCGGGCCCTGCCATGACGCGGTCGATCGACTCCTCGAGGACGTCCATCGTGATCAGCTTCTGGTCGGCCCGCGCGGTGAGCAGGGCGGCCTCGTTGATCACGTTGGCCAGGTCGGCGCCGGTGAACCCGGGGGTGCGGCGCGCGATGACGTCGAGGTCGACGTTGGGGGCGAACGGCTTGCCGCGGCCGTGAACCTTGAGGATGCCCTTGCGGCCCTCGAGGTCGGGGCGGTCGACGGTGACCTGCCGGTCGAAACGGCCCGGGCGCAGCAGCGCCGGGTCGAGGATGTCGGGCCGGTTGGTCGCGGCGATGAGGATCACGCCGCCCTTGACGTCGAAGCCGTCCATCTCGACGAGCAGCTGGTTGAGCGTCTGCTCGCGCTCGTCGTGGCCGCCGCCCAGGCCGGCGCCGCGGTGGCGGCCGACGGCGTCGATCTCGTCGATGAAGATGATCGCCGGGGCGTTGGCCTTGGCCTGCTCGAACAGGTCGCGCACCCGCGAGGCGCCGACACCGACGAACATCTCGACGAAGTCGGAACCGGAGATCGAGTAGAACGGCACGCCCGCCTCGCCGGCCACGGCACGGGCCAGCAGGGTCTTACCGGTGCCGGGCGGGCCGTACAGCAGCACGCCCTTGGGGATCTTGGCGCCGATCGCCTGGAACTTGGCCGGGGCCTGCAGGAACTCCTTGATCTCCTGGAGCTCCTCGATGGCCTCGTCGGCTCCGGCGACGTCGGCGAAAGTGGTCTTGGGGGTGTCTTTGGTGATGAGCTTGGCCTTGGACTTGCCGAAGTTCATCACTCGCGAGCCGCCACCCTGCATCTGGTTCATGATGAACAGGAAGATCAGCACGATGAAGACGATCGGCAGGAAGCTCACCAGGATGCTGACGAGGAAGTTCTCCTGCGGCACCTCGGTGGTGAAGCTCTTGGTCTTGCCGGCCTCGTACTGAGCCTGGAGCTCGTCGGTCAGCTTGCTGCCGTAACCGGTGACCCAGTTGGACTGGATCAGCTTCGTCGGGGCGTCGCCGGCCTTGACCGTGATCGGGTTGGTCAGCGTCACCTCGATCCGGTTGTCCTTGTCGACAATCTTGGCGTTGCTGACGTTTCCGGCGCGAATCTGCTGGAGAACCAGGGACGTGTCGGCCTGCTTGAAATTACCGCCGCCACTCCAAAGCTGAGTGACGAGTAGGAGCAGCACGACGATGCCCAGGATCCACAGCAGTGGCCCACGTGTAAATCGCTTGAGATCCATCCGATGCGGAACCCCTTGCGGGCCCGTCCCTTCCTGACCATGGCCTGGAACCCCGGGCTGCCCCGGGGCCGCGGCATCCGGCACCGCGACTTCTGACTACCCGAGGGGGACACGCGGTCACCCTCCAGGAGTCTGAAGGTACACCGGCAGAGCGCACGGGGGGACCCGCCCGCTGTACCGGTCTTGCCCTATCAACGTACGTCACGTTGCGCGGTGTTCCCGGCCGTGGTCCAGATTGCTACTTGTAAACGTGTGGGGCCAGTGTGCCGATGAACGGCAGATTCCGGTATCGCTCGGCGTAGTCGAGGCCGTAACCGATGACGAACTCGTTGGGAATGTCGAACCCCACGTATTTCACATCGATCGGCACCTTCACCGCGTCGGGTTTCCGCAGCGCGGTGCAGATCTCAAGTGAGGCGGGATTACGTGACTTCAGGTTTTCCAACAGCCAGTGCAGGGTCAGGCCGGAGTCGATGATGTCCTCGACTATCAGCACGTCGCGGCCCATGATGTCGGTATCGAGGTCTTTCAGCACGCGTACGACGCCGGATGACTTCGTGCCCGCGCCGTACGACGACACCGCCATCCAATCCATTTGCACGGGCACGTGCAGGGACCTGGCCAGGTCGGCCATCACCATGACGGCGCCCTTCAACACCCCCACGAGCAGCAAGTCTTTACCCGCGTAGTCCTCGTCGATCCGCCCGGCAAGCTCTTTGATCTTGGCCTGGAGCTCGTCCTCGGGAATGAGGACATTTTCCAGGTCATTGCCCATGTCGGCAGCGTCCACCTGTGGTTCCTTATGCGATGGGACTGATGGCGAGTATCAGGGTGCCATACCGCCGGACAGCGGCCAGACCCCCGGGCAGGTCCACGGCCTTCTGCCCGCGCCAGCTCGTGACCAGCCGATCCACGGCCAGCACGTGCGTGGCCGAGAGGGCCCCTGACGGCGCTCCCGCCGCAATCGCCGCCCGCCGCAGCACCCGCCGCCTGACGGCGTCGGGGAGCTTCTCCAGCTCTGGCACGGCCATTGTCACGGATCCCGGAATATCGCTAAGAGCGCAATTTTGGTACGCCGATTCGGCCCACTGGTCGAGGGCGTCGGCGTCCTCCCGCGCCATCCCCGCGGTCCTCGCGAGCGCCTCGGCCACTCCCGGGCCCAGCTCCGCTTCGAGCACGGGCAGGACCCTGCGTCGCACGCGGACCCTCGTGTAGCGGGGATCCTCGTTGTGCGGGTCGTCCCAGGGGTCGAGCCCCATGGCCTCGCAGGCCTTCACGGTGGTGGCCCTGGGGATGTGCAGGAACGGCCTGCGGTAGCGGCCGCTGCGCGCCGCCATCCCGGACAGGGACCTGACGCCGCTCCCCCTGGCCAGGCCCAGCAGCACCGTCTCCGCCTGGTCGTCGCGGGTGTGCCCGAGCAGGACCGCCTCCGCCCGGAGCTGGTCCGCCGCCTCGGCCAGCGCCGCGTACCTCGCCTCCCGCGCCGCCGCCTCGGGACCGCCCTCGGTGCCGACCGTGACGGTGAGCACCTCGGCCGGGCTCAGGCCGAGCCGGCGCGCCCCGATGTCCGCGACCGTCCGCGCCCGCTCGTCCGAGCCCTGCTGGAGCTGGTGGTCCACGGTGAGCAGCCCCGCCCTGAGGCCTGTCCTGGGGGCCACGAACGCCAGCGCCGCCGCCAAAGCCAGGGAGTCGGCTCCGCCGCTGCAGGCGGTCAGCACGAGCGCGCCTTTCTCGACGTCGGCCAGCGCCTCACGCACTGCCCGGCGCACGTCGGCTACGGCTGGATGTGGACCCACGGGTGCCATTCTCGCCCCCTGCCCCCACCCCAACACCACCCGCGCCACCCCGACCCACCGCCCGTAGCCCACCGCCCGTAGCCCGCAGCCCGTAGCCCGTAGCCCGCAACCCGTAGCCCACCGTCGCCGGGCGCCGGACTCCACGGCACCACACCCCACCGACGCGGCGCTCCAAGGGCACCGGCTCCGGGCTCACCGCGCCTGCGTCGTCAGCCGCTCACCGCCCGCAGTGGTCATGCGGGCGCCCGCTGAGGGCACCCGCATGCCGGCGTTCACGGGTCCTGCGTCCGTCGCGCTGCTCACGAGGACGGAATGCCGATCTCACGCAGCTGCACCACGGGACACACCCGCACCACCCGGCCGCCTGGGCAGCCCGCTGGGCGGCCGCTGGTGTGAAGAGGCGGCCGGGAGGTCAGGCCGGGAGGGCCGGGGTGCCGATGACGCGGCTGATCCAGGCGTCCGGGTCCGAGATCTCCGCCGTCGTCGGAAGCGTCTCGGGAGAGGTCCAGATCTTGTTGAAGCCATCCATCCCCACCCGGTCCACCACCTTCCGTACGAACGCCGACCCCTCCGCGTACTGCTTCATCTTGAGGTCGATCCCCAGCAGCCGCCGCACCGTACGGTCAAGGCGGGAGCCGCCCTCCCGGCGCTGGGCGAACTTGGCGCGGATGTCGCCCACCGAGGGCACCACGGACGGGCCCACCGCGTCCATGACGTAGTCGCCGTGCCCCTCCACCAGGGTCATCACGGCCGTCAGACGGTCGAGGATCTCCTTCTGCCCCGGTGACTGGATGGCGTCGATGAGGTTGCCCTCCCCGCCGCGCACCACGTCGGCCACCGTGTCGGCGGCGTTGCGGAGGCGTTCGAGCAGCGTGGGCAGGTCGAGGTCGGAGGCGAGCAGGAACTCGGTCATCTGCGACCGGACGTATTCGCGCAGCCACGGCACACCCGTGAACTGCACCCGGTGCGTCTCCTCGTGCAGGCACACCCACAGGCGGAAGTCGTGCGGGTCGACGCCCATCTCGCGCTCGGCGTGGACGATGTTGGGGGCGACGAGCGTCAGCCGGCCCGTGGGCTCCTGGCCCGTGGGGTCGGGCGGGAGGAACAGCTCGTACTGCCCGAGGACCCGCGAGGCGAGGAAGGCCAGGACGGCCCCGACCTCGACGCCCGTGATGCGGGAGCCCACGGCGGTGACGATGGCGGGCGGCTGGTTCTCGCTGCTGCCCATGCGCTCCGTCAACGGCTCGAGCACCACGCGGAAGCCCTCGACGTTCGCCTTGATCCAGCCGGGCCGGTCGACGATGGTCGCGGCCTGCGGCGCGGCCTCCGTGTGAATCTTGGTGAACTCGCGCACGTGCCCCTCGGCCTCACGCGACAGGGTACGGAGCTCGGTGACGGCCTGCCTGGCCTCCTCCCGGCTCACTTGAGGACCGGGGCGCACCAGGCGCGTGCCGGTCGTGACGGCCAGATCCCAGTCGATCACCTGCATACCGTCCACCGTACGTGCTCGATGCCCAACCTGCGAAGGAGCGCCGGTGTCTGGACTGAGGAGGGAGGGAGCGAAGCGACCGAGTGACGAAGGAAGACACCGGACCCCAGCGACTGAGCCGCGATCCGCAGGATCGCCATAAACACGCGAAGGAGCGCCGGTGTCTGGGCTGAGGCGTGGGCCTTAGGAGCGTGGTCAGGACCTTGCCACGATGGCGGCGAGGCGGTCGAGTACGGGTTCGGCCGTGGCCGGGACGCGGTCCGCCATGAAGGCGAACGTCACCAGCCGCCCGTCCTTCGTGGTCGCCATGCCCGCCAGCGTGTTGACGTTGTTCAGCGTGCCGGTCTTGGCCCGGACGAGCCCGACCTCCCCCCTGCTGTCGCTGCCCGTGAACCGCCGCCCGTTCCCCAGCGTGCCGGAGAAGCCCGCGATCGGCATGCCGGAGGCGATGGCGTGCAGGTTGGGCTGGCTCGGGGAGCCGGACATGGCGATCAGCTTGGCAAGGGCGCCGGGGCTGATGCGGTTGCGGGTGGACAGGCCGCTGCCGTCGGAGAGCGAGATCCCCTGCGCGGCCCCCAGCCGCTGGAGCACCGCCACCACGGCCTTGGTGCCCCCTTCGAACGACGCCTCCTGGCCCTCCTTGATGGCGACATGCCTGGCCAGGGCCTCGGCCAGGTCGTTGTCGCTCCGGGTGAGCGCGTGCTCGACGAGGGAGTAGAGCGGGGCGGAGTCCACCCGGCCCAGCTCCGGGGCGCCCGCGGGGGCCTTGCCGGGCTTCACGGACCTGGAGACCGTGATCCCCTGCTTGGCCAGCAGCTTGGCGAAGGCCGCGGCGGCGTACTGGGGCGGGTTGGAGACCCGGGGCTGGTGGAAGCGCGGGTTCTGGCGGCCTTCGTCCATGGTCAGGGCGTAGACGGGCGCGACCTCGCCGTCCGGGACGTAGTTCGGCTTCCAGCCGGGGGCGATCGGCGAACCGACGAACAACGAGGTGTCGTACGAAAGAGTGATTTTTCGAAGGTTTTGCGACTTGAGGGTGGCGGCCGTGCGGGCCGCCAGGGTGGCCAGGCTCGCCTGCTTCGGGTACGTCGGTTTCGCCGACGGGCCGGCCAGCATCGGGTCGCCGCCCCCGACCAGGACGGCCGTGCCCGGCTTCGCGCCCTGGACGACCCTGGTGGACAGCCGCGTGTCCGGGCCGAGGGAGGCCAGGGCCGCGGAACACGTGACGACCTTGGTGGTCGAGGCCGGGACGATGGGGGTGTCGGCGTTGGCGGCGAAAATCCGTTCGCCGGTGGCCGCGTCGATCACCACCGCGCCCACGTGTGAGCCGAGCGCTTCGTCACCCAGGGCACTGGTGAGCTGGCGCGTCAAAGTACCCTTAGTCGGGAGAGGTCCGCCCCCTGACTTCACCGAAAGCTGGGCCAGCACAGGCCCCGAGGTGACCACGGGGACGGAGGGAGACCCTTCCGGCGGGGACGCCGTCGGCTTGGTCGGTGGAGACTGCCTCGTCAACGCGCCCAGGCTGAAGTCGGTGGTCATCGCGTAAACGCCGATGACGATCGTCAGGGCCTGCAGCACGGCGAGAGTGGTCAACATCACCCACCGGTCGTGCCGCGCCACGTCGTCTGCCTCTCTCCTGTGTTCGCCTACGAGACATTAACGCCCAACCGGGGGTTCCCGGGGGCTTGAGTGCGGGAGACGAAGCCGAACCAGGCGTTGCCCGGTGAAGCGGAATCGGCCCATGAGAAAGGACCGCGGTGGAGTTCGACGTCGTCGTTGAGATTCCGAAGGGGAATCGGAACAAGTACGAAGTGGACCACGAGACCGGGAAGATCAGGCTCGACAGGCTCCTGTTCACCTCCACGCAGTATCCCGCCGACTACGGCTTCATCGAGAACACCCTCGGCGAGGACGGCGACCCGCTGGACGCGCTGGTGCTGCTGCAGGAGCCCACGTTCCCCGGGTGCTACATCACCTGCCGGGCGGTGGGCATGTTCAGGATGACGGACGAGAAGGGCGGCGACGACAAGGTCCTCTGCGTCCCCTCGACCGACCCGCGGATGCACCACATCCAGGACATCCATCACGTGTCGGAGTTCGACCGCCTGGAGATCCAGCACTTCTTCGAGGTCTACAAGGACCTGGAGCCGGGCAAGTCCGTCGAGGGCGCCAACTGGGTCGGCCGCATCGAGGCCGAGGCCGAGATCGAGCGCTCCTTCCGCCGGGCCAAGGAGGAGGGTCACCACTGACCCCTCAGCGGGGCCTGGTGGCGCCCACCAGGTCCCCGCGCCAGATCGAGGCGACCCGTACGACGTCGCCGGTCTGCGGCGCGTGCACCATCTGGCCGTTGCCGACGTAGATCCCGACGTGGTGGATGGTGCCCGGGTCGCTGCTGACGTAGCCGAAGAACAGCAGGTCGCCCCGTCTGAGCTGGTCCAGTGGCACGTGCGGGCCCGAGGTCCACTGGGTGCCCGTCCAGTGGTCCAGCTGTACGCCCACCTTCTCCCAGGCCCGCATCACGAGCCCTGAGCAGTCGTACGTGTCCGGTCCCGCGGCCGCCCACACGTACGGCTTGCCCAGCTGGGTGAGCGCCCAGTTGGCCGCCACGTCCCCCATGGCCGAGCCACCGGTAGCCGCGTTCTGCAGTGCCGCGGCCCGCTGCCTGGCCAGCAGCTCCGCGCGGGTGCGCGCCGCGTCCACCCGGCGCTGGAGGACCACCGTACGGGCCCGCAGCCGCGTCGTCTCCTGCCGCTGCCGGGCCACCGCCTGCTCGGCCACGGTCTTGGCCACCGCGACCCGCTCCGAGAGGACCCGGTGGGCGGCGTAGGCGTTCGCGGCCTGCGTACGCAGGATGGCGGCTACCTCCTGCGCGTCGCGCAGGCTGCCGAGGATCGCCGACTGCTCGCTCCTCATCTGCGCCAGCAGGCCCGCCCTGCGCAGAACGCCCTCCCTGTCGCCCTGATCGACGAGCATGCTGACGACCGGGGTCATCAGCCCCAGCCCGCCGTAGCTCTGCGCCGCCAGCAGCGCGACGGCCTGCCTGGCCCGCTCGACCTCCGCGTCCGCCGCCGCCAGCCGCGCCCTGGCCTGCGCGTACGTCTGGTCGGCCTGCTGGAGCCTGACCAGCTCGCCGTTGTACGCCTCCACCAGCCGCTCCACCGCGGCCGCCATTCCGTCCAACCGCGCCTGCGCCGTGGCCAGCTGGGCACTGGCCGCCCCCAGCTCCCTCGAACGGACTTGCGCGGCCTGCCGGGCCTTGCGCACCTCCCGCGAGGAGGGGACGGGGTCGGCCACGACGGGCGGGCACAGAGCGACGACCAGGCAGCACGCGAGGAGCCCGGCCCGGAATGCGCGCATTGGTCCCCCCGGAAACACATGGTTACTCTATGCACACAGTTCCCGGCAATTCACTCACGTAACGTGATCGGCCCACGCGGATTCAGGCAATGGAGGGGTTGGAGGTCAGCCGGCGGTGCTGGTGGGTGAGGGGGCGTCCGTGGGGGTCGGTGATGTGGGCGGAGTGGGGGTCTGGGTGGGGGTCTGGGCTGGGGTGGGGGTCGGGGTGGGGCAGGGGGTGCGGGTGCGGGGGACGGATGGTGGGGGGTTGGCCGGGGGCGGGTCCTTGGGTGGGCCGCCTGCCGGTGGCCGGTGTGTCGGCGGGACCGGTGGAGGTGGGGGGAGGTACGTCGGGGGTTCCCAGTCCGGGGACCGAGGAGGGCCGGAGCGGTCACGGGAGGAGGGCGCGTCGCCGGCCGGCGGGGTGCGTTCGGAGTCGCGGACGGGCGCGACGGACGGCACCAGCATCGGGACGCCGGTGACCCTGATCGGACGGGTGGTCCTGCTGTCCAGGACGGGATCGCCCGTCACCACCACGTCCGGAGGGTCGGAGCGCCAGGGCACGCGGATGGCGGGCGGCTCACCCGTGGCCGGGAACGCGGCCGTCGCCACCCCCGACACCCCGCCCCCCTCCGTCTCGAGCTGCTGCAGGATCAGCGCTACCGCCACCACGGCCGCGACCGCCGCCAGCGCGCCTGCCAGCGCCTTAGGCCACCTTCGAGCGTTCTTGTCCGCGGGAACGGGAAATCCGGCGGCGCCCAGGTTGCCCGTACGTCTGGCGACGTAACGGCGGTACGGCAGGAGTTCGGGGTCGACGAAGCAGCTCATCACCCGCAGCCGGAGCGCGTCGGGCAGGGTCTGCTGGGGCAGCAGGCCGAGGACCTTGGCGGGCGACACCTCGCGGTTGCGGTGCGGCGCGCAGGTCTCGCAGCGCCGCAGGTGCCGGACCAGGCTCTCGCGCATCTCCTGGGTCAGTTCGCCGGAGAAGCCGGCCAGGATCGCGGCCCGCTGCGGGCAGTCGTACGGGCCCTTCAAGGCGAGGATCTCGGCGGTGATCGCGTCGCGCAGCCGCTCGCGCGCCCCCTCCAGCACCTGCTCGACCTGCCGCGTCCCCAGCACCTGGGCCAGCTCGGGCGCGGGCAGCGAGTGCCGGTACGTGAGCTCCAGGGCCTCGCGGTCGGCGACGGGCAGGCTGTGGACGGCGTTCCAGGCCATGACCCGCAGGTCGGCGTCGGCCTCGTCGCGCGGTGGCGGCGCCTTGGCCAGGGCTTCGGCGGACCCCGGCGGCGCGGCGGCCCGGCGGCGCAGGCACTCCGCGCGGGCCAGCGCGTACAGCCAGGCGCGCAGCCGGTCGGGGTCGGCCAGCGCGCCCACGTGCGCCTCAGCCGCGATGAGGGTGTCACGGAGCGCCACCTGGGCGCTGTCCGCGTTCAGCAGGAGGGACCAGCAGTAGCGGTAGACGCTCTCCGCGTACGTGTCATAGAGCGCGGCGAGCGCGCCGGGATCACGGGCGCGGAGGGCTTCGACCAGGACGCGGTCATTCATATGACCGAAGGTAATTGATTGGTAACTAGTAGTTCTACCGCTTTCGGGGTGTCGGTATAACAACGCCTTTGGATTTTACCCAATTCATTGTTTATGCTCCGACACGACCTGTGTGCTCCGGTCTACCGCGAATGGCTCCGTCACCGGCTTGACGGTGTGGACCGGCGCGGCTCCGGCGAGTGCCAGCTCCTCGTAGGGACGGCCGGTCGAGCCCCAGGTCCTGGCCGTGATGTCGGTCCTCGCGACCTTCGTCCCTTGGGGCAGCCCTGACACGGTGAGGATGAATCGCGGCGGACTTCCGGTTTTGACGTCGTCCACGAATGTGCTCCCGCCGCCGAGGAGTTTGCCCGCTTTGTCGCGCAGCAGCGCGTTCACGACGAGGCTGCTGGCCGACATTTGATAGGGATTGCCGACATATCCAGTAATAAGGTATGAGCCGTCTTTCTGGGGCAATGTCTGAACTCGGCTGATAGGGAACCGCTGGAACGCGGACGGAATCCGCGCCGCCGCCCGCCAGCGCGCGGGACGGTACTGGATCGTCACCTTCGCCGGCTTCTCGGAAGCGGTGGCCTGGCCGGTGAAGGCCAGCGACCCGCCTGGCGGCACGGCGTCGAGCGGCTGGTCCATCCTGACCACCTCGGTGCCCTTGGCGTCGTGTCCGACGATCGTGGCCACCACGTGCTCGCCGAAGTGCCACGGGTTGGCGTTGCTGAGCACACCCGCCCAGGTGACGGCGTACCCGTCGGCGGATTTGACGATATTGGAGACCTGCTCCTTGAGCGCAAGGGGCTTGAGCTCTTGCACGGGTCGTTTCTCGTTCGCGCACCCGGAGAGGCAGATCGCCCCGAGTGCGCAGAGTGCGAGCAGGCTGACGGTTCGGCTGCGCGGGATCACTTTGCCGTGATAACCCGTGCATGGGCACGGCTGGCAGATGACACGCGCCAGGCGTACCAACTCTTTAACGGGGACGTACGACCCTGGCCTCGTCCCAAACCGGCTCGGACGACTCGTAGACCGTGCCGTCGGAGCCGAAGACCAGGTAGCGGTCGAAGTCGGCGGCGAACCAGCGGTCGTGGGTGACCGCCAGGACCGTGCCGTCGAACGCGTCGAGGCCCGCCTGCAGCGCCTCCGCGCTGGCCAGGTCGAGGTTGTCGGTCGGCTCGTCGAGCAGCAGCAGCGTGGCCCCGGACAGTTCGAGCAGCAGGATCTGCAGCCGGGCCTGCTGCCCGCCGGAGAGCGTGTCGAACCGCTGCTCGGCGATCAGCCCCGCCAGCTCGTAGCGGGCCAGCGTCTTCATGGCCTCGTTCTTGAGCTTGGCGTGCTCGGTCATGACGATCTCGACCGGGGTGCGGCCGAGCAGGTCGGGCCTGGCGTGCGTCTGGGCGAAGTGGCCGGGGACCACGCGGGCGCCGAGCTTGGCGACCCCCTCGTGGTTGATCGGCTCTCCGGCCAGCAGGCGCAGGAAGTGGGACTTGCCCGAGCCGTTGGAGCCGAGCACCGCGACGCGCTCGCCGTACCAGACCTCCAGGTCGAACGGGCGCATGAGGCCGGTGAGCTCGAGCCCCTCGCAGGTGATCGCGCGCTTGCCGGTGCGGCCGCCCCTGAGGCGCATCTTGATGTTCTGGTCGTTGGGCGGCGTCTCGGGCGGGCCCGCCTCCACGAACTTGCGCAACCGGGTCTGGGCGGCGTGGTAGGCGGCGGCCATGCCGTCGTTGTATCGCGCCTTGTTCTTGAGCATGTTGACCAGGGCCTTGAGCTTGGCGTGCTCTTCGTCCCAGCGCCTGCGCAGCTCGTCGAGGCGTTCGTTGCGGGCCTTGCGGGCCTCGGCGTACGTGCCGAACCCGCCGCCGTGGATCCAGATGTTGCCGGACTCGACGGTCACGATGCGGTCGGCCGCGTTGGCCAGGAGCTGGCGGTCGTGGCTGACCAGCAGCACGGTCTTGGGCGTCTCCCTGAGCTGCTGCTCCAGCCACTCCTTGCCGGGGACGTCGAGGTAGTTGTCGGGCTCGTCGAGCAGCAGCGTCTGGTCGGGGCCGCGCAGCAGCGCCTCCAGGACGAGCCGCTTCTGCTCGCCGCCGGACAGCGTGGACACGTCCCGATATTTCACCCTTTCGTACGGGACGCCGAGCGCGGCCACCGTACACGTGTCCCACAACACCTCGATGTCGTAGCCACCCGCGTCGGTGTAGTCGCTGATGGCCTGCGCGTAACGCATCTGCGTCTTCTCGTCGTCGCGCTCCATCATGACCAGCTCGGCCTCGTCGAGCCGCTCGGCCGCCGCGCGCACCGCCGGGGGCGCGACGCCGAGCAGCAGGTCGCGCACGCTGCTCCCGTCGCGCACGCTGCCGATGAACTGCCGCATCACGCCCAGCCCGCCGGAGCTCGCCACGCTGCCGTCGACGGGCTGGAGGTCACCGGCGATCAGCCGCATGAGCGTGGTCTTGCCCGCGCCGTTGGGCCCGACGAGCGCCGCCTTGACGCCTTCGCCGATCCGGAAGGACACGTCGTTGAGCAGGGGCCGCCCGTCGGGCAGCACGTACGTGAGATGTCCTACTTCGACGTGGCCCATCCCGGCAGGCTACCGGGCCCCTTCGGGCGCGGTCACCACATTTTCCGTCCTCGAAGAGGCGGTCCGTGTCAGACGAGGGCGGACTTGTAGAAGATGCTGGCTTTGCGGGCCCCGGCGGTGCCGGAGGCGAGGCCGAGGCACAGTCTGGGCCGTCCCGAGACGATCTGGATCGCCATGCCCTCCGGCTCCCGGTAGTCCAGGGACTTGCCCGCCTGGCTGAGCGAGCGCTGGACCTTGGCGCCCGTGCGCAGGTCGACGCAGGTGAGGTAGGTGTTGCCCGGCGCGGGGTTGGAGGCGCCGTACGCCGTTCCGTCGAGCAGGTAGAGGTAGTCGCCGTAGGCCGTGTAGCCCTGGAAGACGCCCAGGCCGGACGGCTGCGCGACGTCGTACAGCTTCTTGGCCGTGCCCGCCTTGACCGCCGCCAGCGAGTACGCCACGAACCGCGCCTGGCCGTCGACCCGGCAGCGCATGATCAGCCGGTTGGTGGACGGGTCGATGGCGCAGGTGGTGCTGGTCGCGCCCGAGATCAGGGTGTACTTGGTGAGCGCCGAGGACGACGGCGTGAGCGTCTGGCCGTTGACGAACTTGAACCTCGCCAGCCGCCGCCCCCACGCGTTCCCCGAGCCGTCGGCGACCGCGTCGGTCTCCGTCCACAGGTAGGCGGAGCCGCCCGACGGCTCCACGCCGATCTGCACGCCGTGGCCGAAGCCCTTGAGGTACATGTGGCCGAGCACCGATCCGGACAGGCTCAGCTTGGTCACGCAGAGATCCCCGGCCGCCGCCGAGCCCGAGCCGTTCTTCAGCTGGGCCAGGTAAATGTGCCCGTTGGCGTTGTCGAAGGCGAACGACTGCAGCACGGTCTCGTCGTACAGCGCCTTCTTCCAGATCAGCTGGGTGGCGGGCGCCGCCAGGTCGAACCGGCCCGCTGCGGAGGCGGCGGCCGCCGCCGTCTCCGTGCCCGCCAGAGCCGCCGCCGCGGCTCCGGCGCCGACCTTGAGCAGATCTCGGCGAGTGACCGGCATACAACCTCCATAACGGATATTTACGGATATTTCAGGAAGTCATCACCATAGTGCAGCTCGCTGAGGATCAGCTCCGAACTCCAACGATCTGATTCGGCCGAGTGTGAGGGGGCCCTGGACAGCAAGTGATCTAATGACTAGAACTGTAGGGAACTTCCCTCCCCAAGGACGAGTGATGACGCGATTCCGCTCCGCCTTAGCACCCCTCGCCATCGCGTTGGCCGGCCTGACGGCCGTACCGCAGCAAGCCTGGGCCGCCCCACCCAAACCCGTCCCCTCGGTGGCCCAGCAGCAGCAGCCGGCCGCCCCGAAGGCCGCGTGCGGCCCGACCGTCAAGGCAACCACCACCGACGCCCGCCTGACCAGCCTTTTCACCAACTACGGCAACGACAACAGCCGGGTGGACGACTGGACGGGCGCCGACGGCACCTACTCGGTCAAGCTGCCGAACGGCAAGGAGCTGTGGATCTTCTCCGACACGTTCCTCGGCCGGGTGAACGCCGACGGCTCGCGCCCGCCCGTGGTCGGGGAGGGCGGGGACACGGTCTTCCTGAACAACTCCTTCGCCGTCGAGCGCGACGGCAGGCTGTCCACGATCCACGACGGCACCGCCGCCAAGCCGACCGCCGTCATGCCTCCGCGCGACCAGAACCACTGGTACTGGGCCGGCGACGCGACGGTGGCCGGCGGGCTCGTGGAGGTCACCTACCAGGAGTACGAGCGGTACGGCACCGGCGCCTGGGACTGGCGCTGGCACCGGAACGTGGTGGCCAGGTTCGCCCCGGGCCGGCTGAACCAGCCCATCAGCGTCACCGACCTGCCGTCCGGGCACGGCGTCTCGTGGGCCTCGGCGATCCTCAAGGACGGCGGATACACCTACGTGTACGGCGTCGAGGACCTCGGCTCGCCCAAGTACATGCACGTCGCCAGGGTCGCCGGGCAGAGCCTGCTGGGCACGTGGGAGTTCCTGAAGGCGGACGGCACCTGGTCGCCGAACGAGGCCGACTCGGCACGGATCATGAGCGGCGTCGCGAACGAGTACAGCGTCACCAAGGTCGGATCCGGATATGTCCTGATCACGCATGACACGACCGAAGTGCTGAGCCCCAACATCGTGGCCTACACCTCGTGCTCCCCGTTCGGCCCGTTCACCGGCAAGCAGCACGTCTACACGACCCCCGAGACCAAGGGGAACATCTTCACCTACAACGCCCACGCGCATCCCGAGGTCGCGGGCAACGGGCTCGTGATCTCCTACAACGTCAACAGCTTCGTGAACACCGACCACTACCGCGACGTGACCATCTACCGGCCGAGATTCCTGGATGTGACCTTCCAGTGAGGCGTAACTGGGCGGCCCGCCTGCGGCCCGTCACGATCGACGGGCTGCGGGCGGTCGTGCTGGAGAACGAGCTGCTGCGCGTGACCGTCGTGCCGGACAAAGGCGGCGATGTGCTGGAATTTCTGCACAAGCCCACCGACACGGACTTCGTCTGGCTCTCCCCGCAGGGCCTGCGCAACCCACACGACCACCTCCAGGGCGCGGCCGACGACGTCGCCCAGTTCATCGACCACTACGAGGGCGGCTGGCAGGAGGTCTTCCCGAACGGCGGCGCGCCCAGCGAGTACCGGGGCGCGCGGCTGGCGCAGCACGGGGAGGTCTCCGGGCTGCCGTGGCGCTGCGAGGTCGTGGCCGACTCCGAGGAGGAGGTCGCGGTACGGCTCAGCGTGCGGACGCGGCGGCTGCCGTACCGGATCGAGAAGGTCTTCAGGCTCAGGTCGGGCACGGCGGCGCTGGAGATCGAGGGCCGGGCCACCAACGAGGCCGATCTCCCGCTGCACGCCATGTGGGGGCAGCACATCGTGTACGGCCTGCCGTTCCTGCGTCCCGGCGCCCGGATCAGGCTGCCGGAGGGCGTCAAGGTGATCCCCCACCAGAGTGCGATAAACCCGGCGGGCCGGCGGGTCAGGGCGGGCGGGCCGTGGGAGTGGCCCGTCGTCCCGGCCGACGGCGGCGGCGAGACCGACCTGAGCGTGGTGCAGGAGCCGGGGTCGCCGAGCGACATCGTCTACCTGACGGGCTTCGACGAGGGTTGGTACGAAATTTCGGGGGATATCGGTATGCGGGTGGAGTGGGATGCGACGCTCCTGCCGTACCTGTGGATGTGGCAGGAGCTCGGCGCGTCCACCGATTATCCCTGGTGGGGACGGGCGTACACGCTGGGGCTCGAACCGTTCTCCAGCATGCCGACCGACGGCCTGGCCGCCGCCGTGGACAACGGCACGGCCCTCGTCCTGGGCCCGCACGAGACGAAGGTGTTGAGGTTGCGCGCGGAGGTGCTGGCGTGAGTGAGCGTAGCGAACGAACAATCAAACACAGTAGCGAATCGCTCATGCGCCCGACGAAGGAGGGCGCATGAGCGAGTTCAAGGGGAAAGTGGCGCTGGTCACGGGCGGTTCGATGGGCATCGGGCGGGCCGTGGTGGACCGGCTGGCCGACGGCGGGGCGTCCGTGGTGTTCTGCGGGGTCGACAAGGACGCGGTGCTCGATACCGAAAGTGTCACCGGCGTGGTCGCCGACGTGCGCCGGGCCGGCGAGATGCGCGACCTGGTGGACCTGGCCGTGACCAGGTACGGCGGGCTCGACATCGTCGTCACCTGCGCGGGCGTGCAGCGCTACGGCACGGTCGAGGACACCCCGGAGGAGGTCTGGGACGAGGTCCTCGACATCAACCTCAAGGGCGTCTACCTCACCTGCAAGGCGGCCGTCCCCAGGCTGAGGGCCCGCGGCGGCGGCTCGATCGTGATCATGTCTTCGGTACAGGCGTTCTCCTCGCAGGCGCAGGTGGCCGCCTACACCGCGAGCAAGGCGGCGCTCAACGGCCTGACCAGGGCCATGGCGCTCGACCACGCCGCCGACGGCATCAGGGTGAACGTGGTCTGCCCGGGCTCGGTCGACACCCCGATGCTGCGCTGGGCGGCCGACCTGTGGCGGGGCGACCTGTCGCAGGAGGAGCAGATCGCGCAGTGGGGCCGCTCGCACCCGCTGGGCCGCGTGGGCCGGCCCGAGGAGGTGGCCGAGCTGGTGGCGTTCCTGGCGGGGCCGCGCTCGTCGTTCATCACCGGGGCCGAGCACCGGGTGGACGGCGGCCTGCTCGCGCAGAATCCGGCCGCCCTTCCCGAATAACCCACAGGTTCCCCTGGAGGCGCACCAAAGCTGGCAAGTGTTGCGTCAACGCGACGAACTCGCAGGTCGTCCCACTGATACCAGTGGTCCTCGGCGTGCCGGGCACGCGACCCGATCCGGGCGCGCAGCCCTTGATCGTGCGGCGGGTCATAGCGGCCCGCAATCGATCTTGCACGCTAGGTTACGAGGTCGAAACGACTCACCGATCGAGGAGAGACCTGTGAGGCTATCGAGAAAGGCCGCCGGCATCGCCGCCGCGGTCGCGATTCTGTCCGCGGTCGTGCCCGCCACCGCAGCGGTGGCCAGCCCCCGCTCGACCTGCTACGGCGGTCGCGTCTGCCTGTACGCCGACTTCGACTACAACCGCGGTCAGGCCGACCACTGGCGCGACTTCATGCAGGACGACTCGGACTTCTCCGACAACAACTGGCTGAACTGGGACTTCAGCAACTCCTGGGAGAGCATGGACAACGACACCAGCTCCGTCAGGAACCGCATCGGCTGCAGCGCCACGCTCTGGCAGCACCCGGGCTTCACGGGAGCCCACAGCACGTTCATGAACAACTCGAACGACGGCTTCCTGGCGAACAACGCCATCGACGACGACCGCGCCAGCGCGCTCGACATCTGGTGCCGCTGAGCAGTAACGGGAGTGCCGGTTTCCGGGCTTGGCCGCCGGAAACCGGCTGCCGCGGACTCCTCGCGGGCGCACTGCTGCTGACCACGGTCACGGCCTGCGCCGCCGACGAGCCCGCGCCGCGGGCGCCGGTGAAAGGCGTCTCCTCGGTGTCGGAGCTGGTGCTGCCGTTCGACGCCTACAAGATCACTCCCGAGCAGCGGGCCGTCCTGGGCAACGCCCACAACCAACTCGTCGTGCAGTGCATGCGCAAGCAGGGCATCACGATCGACCCACCCGCGGAGGACGCCGCCGCCATCGCCGCGGTGGACCCCGGCAACTCCCGCCGTTACGGGGTCGCCGACGTCGAGGCGGCCAAGACGTACGGCTACCACCTCGCCCGGCCGCCCTCGCCCGACACCACGGGCGCCTGGGCCGGCAAGCTCCCCAAACCCGCCCGGCACCGCCTGTACGGCACCGCCGCCGACCGCGGCTGCCTGGACCGGGCCACGCTCACCCTGGACAAGGGCTCGGCTAAGGCCGACTGGCCATGGCTGGCCCTGCAGGACTCGCTCACGCTGGAGCAGGCCGCCAAGGATCCGTCCGTGACGGCGGCGGCCAAGCGCTGGGAGACGTGCATGGGCCAGGCGGGCCACTCGTACCCGGCTCCCGAGGCCGCCATCGCCGACAGCCGCTGGGACCTGGACAAGCCGGACGTCAGCGAGGAAGAGAAGCAGACCGCGACCGCCGACACGACGTGCAAGTGGTCGTCGGGCCTGGTGGCGGCCTGGTTCTCGGCCGACGCGGAGCTCCAGCGGGCGGTCGTCCGGGACAACCCCGACCGCTTCGCCGCGCTCCGCGACAACCTCAAACAGCGCCTGGCCCGGGCCTCAGCCCTGCTGACCGAGCACGAAGGCGGCCAGGTCCGCTGACTGCCGCAGCCTGCTCGGCTCGTGGACGTACATCATGTGGCCGGCCTCGTAGTACCTGAACTCGACGTTGGCGGCCAGCTCCGCGGGCACGGGCAGGTGCGCGAACGCGTGCTCGGCGGCGTAGTACGGCGTCGCGCCGTCGTGGTAGCCGCAGGCCACGTGCACGCGCAGGTGCGGGTTGGCCCGCATCGCGCCGGCCAGCTTGTCGACCACCGCGACGTGGGCGCCCTCGAACTCCTTGAACGACCACGGGTGCACCCGCGAGGTGAGCACCTCGTACGGCAGGTCGTTGGCGTAGCCCAGCTCGGCGCGCAGGTAGTGGTTGAGCGCGGCGCTGTAGGGGCCCATGATCGCGTTCATGCTGGGGTCGGAGGAGAAGTGCTCGCGCCCCGAGTCGGGGTCCCAGCCGGTGAACCGGCCGTCGAGGCGGCCGACGGTCTGGCGGCGCGAGCGCAGCACCTCGGTGAAGAACCTGATGTGCTCGATCCGCAGGTCCACCCGGTCGACGTAGTCCTCGCTCAGCCCGGTCAGCGCGGCGACCGTGGAGACGGCGGCCGAGCGCTCCTCGGCGGTGAGGCGGTTGCCGCGGGCCAGCGCCCACGGGTAGTCGCGCTCGGCGTACGCCTCGGCCTCGCGCAGCACGTCGGCCAGCGGCCGGTCGCCATGCAGCCCGTGATAGTGCGCAATAGCGGCATAAGTCGGCAAATAGAGGGCGTAGGACAGGTCGTTGCCCTGGTTGAAGTCCCCGGTGATGAAGTCGAGCACCGAGGAGATCAGCATCACGCCGTTGAGGTACATGCCATAGCGCGACTGCAGGTGGTCGGCCAGCCCGGCCGCCCTGACCGTCCCGTACGACTCCCCCGCCAGGAACTTCGGCGACATCCACCGCCCGTTCCTGGTGGTCCACAACCGGATGATCTCCCCGACGGACTCGATGTCGCCGGTGAAGCCGTGGTACGGCTCCGGCTTCTCGCCCTCGGCCGCCCGCGAGTAGCCGGTCGAGACCGGGTCGATGAAGACCAGGTCGCTCACGCTCAGCAGGCTCTCCTCGTTGTCGGCCAGCCCGTAAGGGGGAGGCAGGAGCGCGCCCGCGTCCCCCATCACGACCCGGCGCGGCCCGAGCACGCCCAGGTGCAGCCACACGCTCGACGATCCAGGACCGCCGTTGAACGCGAACGTGACCGGCCTGCTCAGCGGCTCGGCCCCGTCGAGCGTGTACGAGGTGACGAACATCTCGGCCTTGGGCCGCAGCCCCCCGAACCTGCCGTCGTCGATCACCTCCTCGCGCAGCACCATGGTGCCGGTGGTGGCGGTGTACGCCTGCCCGGACGGCAGCGTGTGCGAGGTGGTGACGAGATTGTCAGCCGGCGGGGCCGGCCGGGTTTCTTCCGACATATCGCCCAATTATGGAGCTATATCCAGGGACACGGTGGGGTCGGCGAACCGTTCGTTCGGCACAGTGGCGTACCAGCCGGGCCGCCCGGGGTCGCGGTCGTACGGGTAGCCGCCCCTCTCCCGGTAGTACTCGGCATAACGGGCGACCCGCTCGGGATCCAGGCGCACCCCCAGCCCAGGGCCGGACGGCACCGCGATGGCGCCCTCCGAGTACGCCAGCTTCCCGCCCTCGATCACGTCGTCCCTGAGCTGGTGGTAGTGGGCGTCGGCGGCGTAGGTGAGGTTCGGCAGCACGGCGCCGAGGTGCAGCATGGTCGCCAGCTGGATGCCCAGCTCGCCCGAGGAGTGCACGGCCACCCCGAGCTGGAAGGTCTCGCACACCCCCGCCGCCTTCACGCACGGCCTGATGCCGCCCCAGAACGTCGTGTCCAGCAGCACCACGTCGGCGGCCCTGCGCATGACGTTGGAGGCGAGCTGCTCGAAGTTGACGACGACGGTGTTCGTCGCCAGCGGCACCCTCACCTGCTCGCGGATGGTCCTGAGCCCTTCGAGCCCCCAGACCGGGTCCTCCAGGTAGTCGTTGTTCAGCCCCTCGATGGCCCGGCCGAAGCGCAGCCCCTCGGCCACCGACAGCACGGCGTTCGGGTCGTACCTGAGCCGGTCCTCGGGGAACGCCTCGGCCAGCGCCCGGTAGCACTCCAGCTCGTGGTCCGGCGGGAACACGCCGCCCTTGAGCTTGTGCACGGTGAACCCGTGGTCGGCCTTGAGGTGCTTGGTGTGCTCGACGAGCTGGTCGGGCGTGCGGATCTCGCCGTACCCCTCGGCCGCGTACCGGAAGAACAGGTACGAGGCGAACGGCACGGCGTCGCGGATCCGCCCGCCGAGCAGGTCGTACGCGGGCACGCCCAGGTGCTGCCCGATGAGGTCGATGCAGGCGAACTCGATGGCCGCGAGCAGCTGCGTCCTGTTGTTGTAGAGCGAGGCCGTCGGGTTGGCGATCTTGAAGCGCAGCGCCTCGAGCTGGAAGGGATCATGGTCCTTCAGGTACGGCACGAGCGCCCGGAACGCCGCTTCCGCGCTCTCGCCCCCGCCTCCCATCTCACCCAGCCCGACCAGCCCGTTGTCGGCCTCGACCTCGACGATCGTGCGCACGAACCGGCCCCAGTGGGCGCCGTTGCTGTGCCGCAGCGGCGCCTCCAGCGGGACCGCGACCGTCGTGGCCCGGATGTCAACGATCTTCACGAACACGTCCCCCAAACAACGGCCACCCCGCAGGCGGGCAGCCGTACCTTGACCGTCTCGTCCACTACGTCCAGCCCGCGAGCCGAGCGCAGGCCCGGCAGGCCGACCGTCACCTCGACCGGCTCGGCGGCCAGCGACTGCAGCCGCACCACACGCTCGTCGCCCGCCCGCCCGAGGGACGTGACGAGCACGTCCGGGTGGTCGACGGACACGTACGTCTCGGTGACGTCGGGGCTGTCGGTGATGAGCGCGCCGACGAACGGCTCGGTCAACCCGGAGGCCGCCGCGGCGCCGAGCCGCCGCCCGCGGGCTCCCACCTCCGAGCTCACGGCGTAGCGGAACGTGGTCTCGCCCTGCTGCTGGGCCGGGAAGTTGGTGTCCCAGATGTTGTTGAGCGCCCACGAGTAGACCGTGCCGTCCTCCTGGTCGAGGGTCGGCGGGAAGGGCGCGTACGGCATGTGGATGGTGCCGAGCTGCACCAGCGGCGCCTCCAGCGTGGCCCAGGCGACGGTCAGCTCGGGGTCCTCGAACGCGATCCAGTGCCTGATCGGCAGCATGTATTCGGCCGAGCCCGGCACGCGCGGCACGCCGGGGCCGCCCACGCCGCCGGTCAGCTCCCAGGCGGTGGCCGGTCCGGTGGCGAACGGGAAGGCCAGGAAGACGGCCTCCTTGGCGGGGGTGCCCTGCTTGGCGAGCTGGTAGGTCAGGTCGACCCTGGGCACGCCGGCGTGCAGCTCGATCGTCGTGCGGATCCAGTCGACACCCTTGCCGTGCAGCTCCACGACCAGCTTCTCGCCGACGGCCGTGCGCTGGGCCTTGGTGATCGTGGCGCCCTTGCCGATGGCCCGGTCACCGAGGAGCGTGCGGTCGTGCGCTCCGACGTGCCCCGACAGATGGTTGAAATGCGGGGCGGTGGCGTACTGGTCGTAGACGTACTGGCCGAAGCCGGCCGCCGCGTCGCCGTTGACCAGCTCGCGGCCTGCCCGCTTGTCGAAGATCGAGCCGACGTAGCCCTCGCGGACGTCGTAGGCCACCCGGTAGAACTCGTTCTCGATCACCCCGCTCAGGTCCAGCTCGACCGGCTCGGGGGCCTGGTTCACGCCGGGCACGACGTCGAGGCGGGCGTAGCTGTAGCCGGGCACGCCGGGGACGACCGCGTGGACGTGCCGCCCGATGGGCCGGGTCGGCCAGTCGTCCGGATGCACCAGCTCCTCGTGGTGCGGGAGCGTCTCCCCGGTCCGCGAGTCCACCAGCGCGATCGGCACGTCCACGCCCACCACGTCCCTCGGCAGGAACGCGCGGACCACGTCGGTCCGCGTCCAGGTGCCGGGGTTGAAGACGGCGAACGAGGCCAGCGCGCCACCCTCGGTGCCCGCTTCCGACAGCGCGGCGCCGAACCTGCGGACGGCGGCGTGCAGCAGATCGGCCGCGTCGTCCTGGGCGTCGTAGGCGCCGGAGGACTTGCGCGTCCACTGCAGGCCGCCCGAGTCGCCCGCCTCCTCGGCGTCCTCCCACGGGTTGGCCGCGCCCCAGGTGTGCTCGTTGAACAGGGCGACCTTGTCGTAGGCCGCGTCCACCTGCTCGGTCGCGTCCACCCCGGCCAGCGTGTGCAGCGTCTCGGCGACCCGCAGGGCCGACTGCGCCCGGCGCACGTAGCCGAGCGGGCGCGCGCCCGAGCCGAGCCCGTCGGCCCACCAGTCGGTCCAGTCGCCCTCGTGCACGGCCAGCCGGTCGTGGTAGCGCTCCTCGACGTGCTGGAAGAAGTCGCTGTTCACGGCCGAGCGCAGGCGCGGGTAGGCCCACTCCTCGTTCCACCGGCGCGCGATCGACGCGGGCACGATCGACGGGCCGGCGTTGTCTGCGTGTGCGCCCTGCACCCGCAGGTGCAGCACGTCCAGCTCGTACGGCTCCTTCGGCGCGTCCGGCCCCTGCCAGCCGAACGTCCCCGGCCCGTACGGATACCCCCGCGTGGCCAGCGCCGACAGGTAACGCGGCAGCAGGTCGTCGGCCAGCTCGTAGGAGTCGGTCAGGCCGACCGTGTTGCCCTCCATGTACGCCATGCCGTGCGGCGTGTCCGTGAACCAGACGATGATCTCGTTGCCGCTCGGCGCCCGCCAGCGGAACGGCCTGGTCAGCTTGTCGCCGCCGTGCAGGTAGGGCACGGAGCGACCGGCCCAGTTGTGCGCCGCGGCCAGGTAACGCACGCCGTGCGAGTGCAGCGCGTCCACCAGGCCGACGACCGCGCCCGGCACGTCGGTGTGCATGGCGGACCTGGTGGCGAAGCCGTACTTCTGCTCCAGCTGGGTGGTGAAGCGGAGCTGGCGGTGCAGCTCCTCGGTCGAGCACGCCTCCGTGTGGAGCTGGAACGGCAGCGCGGTCACCTCGATCACGCCCTCGCGGGCCTTGCGCGCGAAGGACTCCACCATGTCGGCGGGCCGCGCGGCCAGCCACTTCAGCGCCGGCATCGACGACTCGACCGTCCAGCGGAACTTCGCGTCGTCCGGCCAGGACGCGGTCTCCTCGGCCAGCCGCAGCGCCGCGTCCAGGTAGTCGAGGTGGTGGCGGAGCACGGTGCCCTGCGGGTCGGTGTAGCCGATGTCCAGGTGCGAGTGGTGGACGACGAACACGCTCCACTTGCGCTGCGGGGTCACCGTCACCTGCGCGGTGCCGACCACCCCCGCGTCGTCGCGGCACTCCAGCGTGAGCACGCGCGGCGCGTCCACCTCGGGCACCAGCAGCGTCACGTCGTCACCCGACGCGCTGTCCACGCCCACCAGCACGTGCGTCAGCGGCTCGGTGCTCGACACCCTGACCGCCTGCCGGCCGTCATGGGTGAACAGCGGCAGCACCGCGACCCGAACCTCCAGCCCGCGCACGCTGATCACCGGTGTCGAGGTGTCGTCGCGCAGCGCCTGCCTGATCCCGTCATAGTCGGGACTGCCCAGGCTCCGCTGGAGCAACCGGCTCGTCATCAAACACTCCCTAGAGACAGGCCCCTGGCGAAGAGGCGCTGGGTGGCGAGGAACAGCACGACGGTCGGCAGCGAGACCACGAGCCCCGCGGCCAGGCCCACGGGCACGGGCGTCCCGGCGTACACGTCGGTCATGAGGCCGGCGATGGCGGTCATCACCGGCCGCACGTCCTCGGTCTGGGTCAGGGTCAGACCGAAGATGAGGTCGTTCCAGACGAAGGTGAACTCCAGGATGAACACCGCCGTCAGCGCGCTGAACGAGATCGGCAGGTAGATGCCCCAGAAGATGCGCCAGGTGGAGGCGCCGTCCATCCTGGCCGCCTCGAAGATCGAGAACGCTACGCCAGTGTAGAAGTTGCGCAGCACGAAGGCGGCGAGCGGCACGCTGATCGCCGTGTAGACGAGGATCATGCCGAGGCGGCTGTCGTAGAGGCCGGCGTCGCTGTAGCCGACGAACAGCGGCACCAGCAGCATCTGCGAGGGGAAGACCGTGCCGCCGAAGATCAGGATGAACCAGAAGAACCCGTGCCGGAGCCGCAGCACCACGATCGTGTACCCGGCCAGCGCCCCGATGAGCACCCCGAGCAGGGGCGAGACGACGGCGTAGAGCGCGGTACTGGCCAGGCTCTGCGTCAGGTTGGCGCTGTCGAGCGCCCGCGCGAAGTTCTCGAACAGCGCGAAGTCGGACGAGGGTGCCCACGCCCGGCCCGGGTCGTACGAGGCGGCCGGTCGCGCGGCGTTCACGAGCAGCAGGTACGTCGGCCCGAGCCAGACCAGCCCGAGCACCACCAGGACGGCACGCCGGATCACTGGGTCACCTGCCGCTTGAGGTAGAGGTAGGACGCCAGCCCGGTGACGACGGTCAGCATCACCGCCACGGCCGAGCCGTAGCCGTAGTCGCTGGCCACGAACGTCTCCTTGTACATGGTCACCGCCAGCGTCTCGGAGTTGCGCCCCGGGCCGCCCTGCGTCAGCACCCACACGATGTCGAACGTCTTCAGGCTGGCCACCAGCGCCAGCCCGACCACGACCGCCGTCAGCGGCCTCATGAGCGGCCAGATGACGTACCTGAACAGCCGCCACCCGCCGGCCCCGTCGAGCCGGGCGGCCTCGATCGGCTCCTTCGGGATCGACTGCAGCCCCACCACGAACAGCAGCATGTTGACGCCGAGCTGCTGCCACGTCCAGACCAGCAGCATCGCCAGCGTGTTGACCGGCGCCTCCTGCAGGAACGCGGTGTCCACGCCGAGCAGCTGGTTGGCGATGCCGTCGTGCGACAGGATCGGGCTCCACACCATGGCCAGGCCGGCGCCGCTCAGCGCGTACGGCAGCAGGAACGGCACCCGGAACCACACACCGCCCTTGATGTCGTACGACAGCACCGCGACCAGCAGGCCGAGCCCGACGGGCAGCACCATGGTGCCGACGACCCAGAGCAGCGTGTTGCGGATCGAGGTGAGCAGGGCCGGGTCGTCGAGCAGCTTGCCGAAGTTGTGCGCGCCGATCCACTGGGCCGGCTCCAGGCCGTCATAGCGGGTGAAGCTGAGGTAGGCCGTCCACAGGAACGGCGCGTAGAGCAGCCCCGCGACCAGCAGGACCGCGGGCGCCACGTACCCGTAACCGAACCGCCCAAGTATGGGTGCCCGCCTGCTCATGGCCTCACTCCGTGAGGCGGGCTCGGTCGCCCTCGATGCCGCCGCCTTCCCCCGCTCACTGATGGGTGCTCCAGTACTCGTCAGCCGCCTTCTGGATGGTGTCCAGGACCTCCTTGTAGCTGCCGGGCTCCGTCACGAACTTGCCGAACCCATCCAGCGCGGCCGTCAGGACCGGCGGCGGCGTGGCCTCGAAGTAGCGGTTGACCAGGCGGTACTGGCCGCTGCCCGCGTCCTTCGTGACGGTGCCGAGTGCCTTGTCCGAGATGCTCACCTTGGGGTTGGCGCTCACGTCTCCCCTGCTGGACGCCCACTTCTCCTGCGCCTCTGCCGTGGTCCACCACTTGAGGTACTTCTGGTTGGCGGCGGGGTCGGCGCCCTTGGTCAGCGAGCAGAGCGGGCCGCTCTCGAAGATCATCGAGGTCTTGGGCAGCGAGGGGTTGACGTTGGGGATGACGAAGAAGTCGTAGTCCTCGCCGGGCTTCATGTTGCGCTGGGTCATGCTGGTGTTGAACCAGGTGCCGAAGGAGACCATCGCCGCCTTGCCGTTCTTCAGCACGTCACCCGGGTCCGTTTTATCGCCAGGGTTGATGAAATATCCGGCGTCGATGAGGGACTTCCACTTCTCCATCACCTGGACCACGCCCGGGTCGGTGTACTTGGCCTGGCCGGTGGCCAGGCGGTCGTACAGGTCGGGGTCGGAGCCGGCCATGAGCTGCTCGAACCAGACGAAGGAGAACAGCACGCTGGTGTGGTAGAAGGCCTTGACGCCGTTCTTCTTCAGCGTGTCGGCCACCTTGACCAGGTCGTCCCACGTCTTCGGCGCGGTGAGGCCGTACTTGTCGAAGATCTTTTTGTTGTAGAACATGCCCCAGTACGCGACGTTCATCGGCACGCAGTACTGCTTGCCGCCGATCGTGTAGTACGGCGCGAGGTCCTTCGACAGGTCGCCGGACTGGATCGCCTGCTGCCAGATGTCCGTGGTGTCGGCCACCTGCTTCTGCTTGACGATCTCTTCCAGCATCCCCCCGGTCTGCCAGGTGAACAGGTCAGGCTTGACGTTCGTACGGAACGACGCCTTGATGAACGCCTGGTATTGGGCCGAGTCCGTGTATCCCGTCGGCTTCATGCCCAGGCCGATGCTCTGCTTGGACAGGGCGCCCATCTCGTCGAAGTACTTCGTCCAGGCGCCCTTGTCGTTGTACAGGGTCAGCTCGCTCTTCTTCTGCGTCTCGGCGCCGTTTCCGCCGCAGGCGGTCAGGACGAGCGCCGCCACGCCGAGCGTGACCACACGTGACCGGAACATGGACCGGCCTCCTTGTTTCTTCGGGGGTCTTACATCAGGGGGGATTGCAACCTGTGCTCTATAACCGTCTTGACGTCCACCAGGTGGGCCCGCATGCGCTCCTCGGCCTGCGCCGCGTCGCGTGCCTCGATGGCCTCCAGGATCGCCAGGTGCTCGTCGTAGTCGCGGCGCCGGTCGTCGAAGATCTGCAGGATCTCCCGCTGCTCGGGCCCGTGGACGGTCAGCAGCGAGTCGACGACCTCGTGCAGCACGCTGTTGCCGGCCAGCCGGGCCGTCGCCCGGTGGAAGGACATGTTCGCGTCGTGCAGGAGGGCGTCGTGGCCGCGCAGGTGCCTGCCCGCCTCTTCGAGCACCCGCTTGAGCGGAGCCAGCTCCTCGGGGTCCGCGTTGTGCGCGGCCATCGCGGCCAGCGGCGGCTCGATCACGATCCGCGCGCCGAGCAGCTCCAGGAGCTGGGCGGCGTGCATCTCGCGCATGTTGGGGTTGGGCAGGACGACCCGTTCGATGTCGGTTCCGACGTAGATGCCGGAGCCGTGCCGCATCTCGATGGCCCCGGTGGCCTCGAGCCTGCGGAGCGCTTCGCGCAGCGTCGGGGTGGTGACGGCGAAGCGCTGGGAGAGCTCCCTGGTCGAGGGCAGCCTGTCGCCGGGCCGGTGCCCGCCCGTACGGATGAGCTCCAGCATGCGCTCGGTCAGAGCGTCGGACAGCGTCGGCCGCGTTACCTCGGACATATCAAGTGATCTAATCACTTATTCGTGTAGGCGTCTACGCCCATCGAGCGCTCGCTCCGGGACTTCCTCAGCGCTTCAGCAGCTTCATCATGATCTCGACCTGTCCCTTGCGCGAGGTCCGCACCTGCCCCGCCCACTCCTGAACGGCCGGATTCGCCCCGCCCGCCACCTCGGCGGCGGCCATCTGCACGGCGTCGTCCTGGTGCGCGATGAGCAGGTTGAGCAGGTCGTGCTCGAAGTTCTTGGACTTCCGCAGCGCCTGGATCCGCTTGACGTCGGTCTCGGGCATGCCGCCGTGGTGGTCGTGCGCGCCGTTCGGGGGCGTGAGCGGCTGGTCCCAGGAGTGCAGCCAGCGCAGCATCCGCTCGACCTCGCTCTGCTGCGTGCTGGCGATGGCCGCGGCCAGCGTCCTGAGCTCCGGCGTGGTGGCGCGCTCCGCCCCCACCTTGGCGATCTCGATGCCCTGCCGGTGGTGCGGCACCATCATCTGCACGAACATCACGTCCTCGGCGTTGACCGGGGCCTCCTGGACCGGGGCGGGGCCGCAGGCGGTGATCAGCAGCAGAGCCGCTAAGGCGGGCAGCGCGCGCATTATTGATAGGAAACCTTCCTAAGGGTTTTTGTCAGGCTACGTGACTTCGTAGCGCAGGTAAACGATCCCCGAGGGGAACGCCCGGGTTTCCAGCACCGGGTCGTCGGGCCGCTCGTCGGCGGTGGGCCAGTAGGCGGACGTGTTCTCGTAGAGGCGCCGGCCGTACAGGGAGCCGCCCGCGGAACTCATCACCTTCTCGCGAGGAATTCGAGCGCCTGCCCGCTGTGGAACTTCGAGATCCCCAGCATGAACTCCCGCTCCGGGAAATCGCCGTCCAGCAGCCGGAGCGGCCCCGCGGTGAGCGACAGGTGCTGGGCCAGCCCGTACAGCCTCATCCGGCCCTCGTCCAGCCCGTCGACGCGCAGCCGCTCGTAATGCTCGTGGAAGCGGATCCGCAGGAAGACGTGCTCCCACTCGACGTCGAAGAACATCGTGCCTTCGATGTCGATCAGCACCGGCCTGTCGCGGTCGTCCACCAGCACGTGATCAGGGCCGAGCTCCCCCTGGATGAGCCCGTGATCGGCCCGGGGCTCCACGTCCGCGGCCATCTCCCGCAGCGCGCTCTCGAAGTCCTCCCGGACCGCGCCGATCCGCCCGACCCGTACGGCCGCCTCGTCCAGGTCCCGCAGCGCCTGCTCCAGCACGACCTCGACCGCCGATCGCCGCCGGGTCCCCTCGACCTTCCCCACCCACGGGGCCCGCTCCCGCCCCATGGCCTCAAGGCTCTGCGCCAGCCGATCCATCACCCGGCCCGCCCGCCCCGGGTCGTCGCGCAGCAACGCCTCCAGCGTCCCGCCGCGCACGTCCTCGACCACCACGACGTCGCCCGGCCGGTCCACGAGATAGACCTCGGGCACCCGCACCCCGAGGCCCCTCAACCGCCCATGGGCAGCCTCAAAAAACCGCAGCCCGGACGCGTGGCCGAACGGCGTCTCCGGGTCGGCGTCCGCCGCGGCGGGCCAGAAGTCCTCCTCCCGGGACCAGACATAGACGATCGCACCGGGCCCGTCGTCGTCGAACGAGAGCCGATAAACGCCCTTCTTGCTCCCGCCCCGGAGCCGCTCGACCCCAGCCAGCCGGCGCCCCTTCCCGAACGCCGCACGCGCGATCTCGGCGAACCGCTGACCATCCATCACATGCCCTTCATCGTGGTGCCACTCAGCCTGCGCAGCCTCAAGAGCCCAGGCTCCACACCCGGATGGTCTTGTCGAGGCCGCTCGAAATGGCGACAGGGGTGCCGTCGCTGCGTTTCCCGATCGCCAACGCGAATATCGCGCGAGTGTCCCCGGTGAAGGGCCCGCCGACGCGAGCTCCCGTATCCAGGTCCCACACCGACAGGCCGCCACCGTCACCGGAAACGATGACCGGGGAGCCGTCGCCTCGCTGCCCGACCGCGACCTCCATGGTGTCGCTCTGGGCGGTGATGGATTCTCCGATGGGCTTGCCGGTGTCCAGGTTCCAGATCCGGATCGAGCTCTTGGGAGTGCTGCCCTCCTCGGCCGGAGAGCCCGGGATGTCAACGGTGACGGCCACCGGAGTGCCGTCGCCCCGCTTGCCTACGGCCAGCCCTTCCACCAGGCAGGTGCCGCACCGGCTGAGAGATTTGCTGAGAGGCTTGCCCGTGTTCATGTTCCAGATACGCGCCCTGCCGTTGGTCGCGCCCGTGACGAACACAGGCGTGCCGTCGCTGCGTCTGCCGGTCACCAGTTGGGTGACCGTGAACGCGAAGGGGTCGACGGACGGCTTGCCGATGAGTTTCCCCGTGTCCAGGTTCCAGATTTCGACGTCCCTGGTCAGGGCGTCTCCGCTGGAGATGATGACCGGGGTGCCATCGCCGCGCCTGCCGGTCGTCACCGCATGGACAAGCCCGTTCCGAGCCTTGAGAGGCTTGCCGATCGGCTTTCCGGTGTTCAGGTCCCAGATCCGTATGTCATCGGCGGCACCGGAGACGATGACCGGGGTCCCGTCGCTGCGCCTGCCGACGGCGACATCGTAGATCTCACCCTTGTGGCCTTTGAGGGGCTTGCCGAGGGCCTTTCCGGTGTCCAAGTCCCAGATCCGCACCGTCTTGTCGTAGCCGGCGGAGACGATGACCGGAGTGCCGTCACTGCGCTTGCCCACCGCCACCGCCTCCACCCGGGCTGTGTGCCCTTTGAGGGGCTTGCCGACGGGCGTGCCAAGGGGAGGGACATTTATCCGCGACAAGGCGGCCGCAGCCGTACCGGTCTGCGCGCCGGACGCGAGGCGGAAGTCGCTTCCCACTGCCGGATTGAGCAATCCGACGATCATCAACGCGCCCATTGCGATCGCCTTGGCCGGCGCGCTGCGGCTTCCCATGCCCGTACTCCCAAAGTTGATCATCCAGATCGCCGCAACGTCAGCGACTGGAACCGAAGTTCGTCAGATCCCACGGTGTGGAAATCCACCACCTCGAAAGCCTTGCGTGCGTACTCCTGGAGCTGCTCATCGCTGCGGAAGGAGAAGAACCGAGGAGGACGGTGATCGTCCTCCTCGAAGGGACCCTCGCCCGTCAGGCTGCCCCCGCCGTACACGCCGAGAAAGAAGAGGCCACCGGGCCGCATCAGCGTGTGGATCGCCTCCATCACCGCCGGAAGGTCGCTGTTGGGCACATGCAGCAGGCAGTTCATCGCGTACACCGCGTCGAACGAACCAGGCGCGAAATCGAGGCCCAGAAAGTCCATGACATGGGCTTCGACGCCCTTCTCCCGGCAGAGCGCCACCATGGCAGGCGACAGATCGACGGCCACGACCTCCAGGCCGTTTTCCTGAAAGTACACGCTGTCCTGGCCCGTTCCGGCGCCGATTTCCAGCAGCCGTCCGCAACGGTCGCCCTGCAGCCGGCTCAGGAACGCCTCCCGCTCCGCCAGCTTCCACTGGGTCTTGCCCATGGCATCACGTCGCTGGGCGCCATCGTCATATGCCGTTCGGAGGGGGCCGATCACGTCGTCGTAGCGCGCGCTCATCGCGCCATGATGCCCTACAAGGGATCTTCGACAACAGGCACCCGCCAGACGCTCAGAAGCCCTCCCGGATCCGCCGAGAGGTGACCCGTCGCGATCTTCCAGTGATCCGCGAACGGCACAATCTCCCGCATGCTGTTCCGCCTTTCGGCACTTCCAGGCCTGACCATATGCATGGTGGCCGCGCTCACGGCGTGTACCGCGGCGCCCGCTTCCTCGCCCTCCGCTACCCCTAGCGTCCGGCAGGCGGCTCAGCCGACCCCCTCCCCCTCCGAGGTCAGCCTTCCAGCCGGCGTGCACCGATATCACGCCACCGAACTGAGGCCGGGCGACTGCATCGATCCCCTACCTGACAACTTCATGGTGACGGTCGTTCCATGCGATCGGCCGCATGTGGCGGAATTCGCCACTATCTACGTCATCCCTGATGGTCCGTATCCGGGGATGGGGGATATGCAGCGCCTGACAGAGAACGGGTGCACGCCGAGAATGCGACTGGTGGAGAAGCGAAAGGACGAGGTCGCCGTGGGCGGCCTGGCGCCTTCGGCGGAAGACTGGCCTCGGTACAGGACGATTTACTGTCTCGCGATCGCCGTCGGCCAAGGATCGTCACTGGTTGGGCGGGTCATTATGTAGTGCAATATGTCGCCCTATTACAACAGCGCCGACCAGCTCGGCCAGATCGCGCCTACATCAGCCACCTCAGCGCATACGTCACCGACGACCTACCCCGCCAGCCCGTCCCGTCCGATCCCCTCCTGAAAGAAGTCGACTGCACGTGGCAGGGTGACGAGGACGCTGAGCAGGGCGGCGGTCCCCCGCTGGGCGTCGCCCGGCCCGCCGTTCGCTGCGCGGCTCGCGCGGCCGCTGTGAGCGGGGCGACTGTGAGCGGGCGGCTGTGAGCGGGCGGCTGCGAACGGGCGGCTGCGAACGGGCGGCCTGAAGCGGGGGGACTGTGAGCGGCGGCCGTCCTATGAGGCGTCGTGGACGACCAGCGCCAGCTGGACGCGGTTGTCCAGACCCGCCTTGGTGAGGATGCGGGAGATGTAGCCCTTGACCGTGCCCACGCTCATGTGCAGCTCGCCGGCGATGACGGCGTTGGTCTTGCCCTGCCCGACCGCGAGCGCCACCTCCCGCTCGCGGTCGCTGAGCGCCGACAGCACCCGCCGGGCGTCGGCGCGCCGCCGGTTGTCCTCCTCGGGCACCAGGTGGGCGATCAGCCGCCGGGTGACGCTCGGCGACAGGCTGGGCTCGCCGGCGGCGACGCGCCGGATCGCCTCGACGATCCCCTCGGGCGGCGTGTCCTTCAACAGGAACCCGCTGGCTCCCGCCCGCAGCGCCCGGAACACGTGCTCGTCGGCGTCGAACGTGGTCAGGATGATGACCTCCGGCGCATCCTGGCGGGCGCGCAGCCTGCGGGTCGCGTCGATGCCGTCGACGCCGGCCATCCGGATGTCCATCAGCACCACGTCGGGAGAGTGCTCGCCGACCGCGGCCTGGACCTGCGCACCGTCGGCCACCGCACCCACCACCTGGAGGTCGGGCGCGCCCTTGAGCATCAGCGTCAGCCCGGTACGGACGAGCGCGTCGTCGTCGACGATGAGCACCCGGATCGCGACGGCCGCACTCCCGGGCCCGCCGAGCGGCGCACCCGCAACCCCACTCACGGGCACACCCGCAGACCCACTCCCAGGCCGCCCCGGAGACCCACCCATGGGCGCACCCCCAGCCCCACTCACGGGCGGACCCGCGGACCCACTCACCGGCCCGCTCAACGGCTCACTCATGGCGCCGCTCACCGGCCCGCTCACCGGCTCACTCATGGGGCCGCTCACGTGGCCATGGTAGCCGCGCCGCCAGCCGGAACCCGCCGCCGTCAGTGCTTCCCCGTTCCAGGCGCCCACCCGCCAGCGACACCCGTTCCTCCAACCCTGCCAGCCCGGCTCCACCCCCGGTCGTGGCCAGCTCCACCGCCGCCTCCCACCCGGCAGGCAGCGGGTTGCGTACCTCGACCGTCAACTCACCACCGGCCGCGCCGGAGACCACGACGGTGACGGGCCGGCCGGGCGCGTGCTTGCGCGCGTTGGTCAGCCCCTCCTGCACGACGCGGTACGCGGTGCGCCGGGTCGCCTCCGGCAGATCGGCGAAACGTACGTCGTTCTCGTCCAGCTCGATGCGCATCCCGGCCCGCCGCGACTCCTCCACCAGCGGTGCGAGCCCGGTCAGCGGGAGCTCGGCCGACGGGCTCTCGCGCAGCACGGAGATGACCGCGCGCAGCTCCTGCAGCGCCTGGTGGGCGCTGGTCCGGATCACCCCGGCCGCCTCGGCGACCTCGTCCGGCCTGGCACCGGCATTGAACTCCAGCGCTCCGGCGTGCACCGCCAGCAGCGACAGCCGGTGGGCGAGCACGTCGTGCATCTCGCGGGCGATGCCGAGGCGTTCGGAGCGGCGGGCCTCCTCCGCGCGCAGCCGCTGGTCGGCTTCGGCGCGGCGGGCCCGTTCCGCCAGTGACGCCAGCAGCTCCCGCCGGGTCCTGGCCAGGATGCCCCAGCCGGTGATCGCCCCGCCGAACAGCACGCCGACCAGCGCCCACACCGGGTACGGCGCCAGCCCGGGCGGCCGCCACGCGAACCTGACCAGCGTCGCCGCCACCCAAGCCGCCCCCACCGCGACAGCCGCGGGCGGTCGCCGGTACAGCGCCGCGACAAGCGCGGCGATCCCCGCGGCCACCGACGCAGCCGCGGCGGGGACAGACAGCGCGATGACAACCAGCGAGGCAGCCACCGGCCACCGCCGGCACAGCCACAATCCCACGCACGCCAGGACCCCACCGCCCACGTCGGCCCACAGGTACCAGCCCGGCGTCCCCGGGACCAGATCCCCCCAGACCACCGCACCGGCCCCGGCCACGGCAAGCACGATGCCACCGGCTCCAACCGCCCAGTCACGCCGCGAACCCCGCCGCCCACCCACCCCCGAACCCCAGCCGCCCGCAACCGCGCCACCGCCCGCAGCCGCGCGACCCCGTCCCAGCCCGTCATCGCCCACAGCCGCGCGCTCCCCTCCCGGGCCGTCGTCGTCTGCGGCTGCGCGATCCCGCCCCGAACCGTCGTCGTCCGCGGTGTCTCCGTGCCTCCGGGGTCCGCCGTCGCGACGGCCCCCGTCCCTCCCCTGTGCTTCGAACACAACCGCAGATCGTATCCGCCGACCTTACGCTTGGTAAGCAACGAAGGTCACCATCGTCGCCCCACCATGGCAACCAAAGTCACCACCCGGAAGCGACCGAAGAGGCCACGGACCGGCCTGGCGGCAGCAGCGCGCCGCACCCGCCGCGGGAGACCGTAGGCGCATGGTCACCTCACGAGCACGCGGCCGGTGGGCCGCGCTCCTGCTGGCCGGGCTCACCCCGGTTGTCGCCGAGCTCACGCTCGGCAACCCGCCCCTCCGCAAGGCATGGTTGTTGCTGCTGTGGGTGCCGATCTACGGCGCCGGCACCGTACTGATCCGCGAGCTGGTACGCCGTACCGGCCGGGGCTGGCTCGCCATCCTGCTGCTCGGGGCGGCGTACGGGATCGTGGAGGAAGGACTGGCGCTGCAGGCGCTCACCAGCCCGACCATCTACGGCGTGGCCGACTGGGCGCCCAGGATCCTCGGCCTCAACAGCGCCTACACCGAGCTGAACATCCCCTATCACGCGGTCTTCAGCGTGGCACTGCCGATCCTGCTGGTGGATCTCATCGTCCCGAGCCTTCGCCATCGTCCCTACCTGGGGCGGACGGGGCTGGCCGTGGCGGGAGTGGTGTTCGTGCTGGGCGCCCTGCTGCTGCGGTGGACAACGGCCTTCATCGACCCCGGCTACCAGGCACCGCCGGCGATGCTGGCGGCCTTCGCACTGACGATCGCGGCGCTCACGGTGCTCGCACTGCGCTTCACCCCCCGCCCGCGCAACCTGCCGTCCACCCCGCCCCGAACGACCCCCACACCGCCAGATGCGCCAGCCACAGCCCCCCAGACGACCCCCACGCCACCGGACGTGCCAGCCACCGCCCTCCAGACGACTCCCACACCTCCGGTCGTCGCGTGCCTGGCCGGGACGGCGGCGTTCGGATATCTCGCGCTACTGTTCCCCTTCGGCGGCGCCCAGCACCCGGCCTTCACCCAAGGCGGCTGGGTAGCGGTCCCGATGGTGGCGGCGGCCCTCCTGGCGGTGGCGGCAGGGATGCTGCTACGCCGGTGGACGGCACACGACGGATGGCGCGATCAGCACAGCCTGGCACTGGCCGGCGGGGCACTCGTGGCGCACACCGTGTTCGGCGTGATCGCCAACGGCGAGAACACCACCGACCGCGTGTCACTGGCCGCGCTCGGCCTCGTCATGATCGCCCTGCTGGCCCTGCTCGCCCGGCGTAACCGGATCTTCGGCGCTCAGTGAACCTGCGCCATGGTTCGCTGACGCCCCTGCCTCAGTCTCCGATCCCTGATCACCGCAAGCACAAGCAGATGAGTCACCAGGCCAACACCCAGGATCAGTCCCGCGATCCGGAACGCAGGCGTCGTGAGTTCACCGGACAGGGACTTGAAGGCCAACGCAAACCCCAACCAGAGCTGAGCCCCGCCCCCAAGGCGTGCTCGCCCCCAGGGAATGCTGTGTACAACAGCCACCGCCGAGATGACATAAGCAAGGATCAGGAAGAACGCGGCAAGATCGTGGGGAGGATTCATCAGCAACAGCGCCATCCCGCCCACGAGGCCCACCGCTGATACTGCGACCACGATCACGCGCTGCGGCACGGTCAGGGCGTCAAACCACGACCTCTTCTGATCAACTGGCTCCACGGACTCACGGTCCCACAAGCGGCCACAAGCGACCACCCACGTCGCCACACCACCTTGCCGCGGCCTCCTCAACCAGCGCTCAGGCCCTTGTGCTCCGACGCAGGGGCCTGCAACGTTTCCCCTGCCGCCGACGCGGGCCGCCGTCTCCAAAGACCACGAGGTGAGACGTTGGCGCCGACGTGGATCCTCAGGTCACGTCGGGCCTGCTCGTAGAAATAGTCTCGTGCCGCCCCGGCATCAGCGTAGACCGACGCCCATTCCTCAGGGTCGTTCCGGCTACCGTGAGCGAACTCTTCCATTCGAAGTGCAAGAGAGTGCCATGCGCGTCCCGCCTCGATTGTCTTGTCATCGCCAAGCAGCAGGACCGATTCCCATTTGGCCGAGCGCTCAAATGCGACGCGGGCGAGCTCCTTGAGACTCTCCTCAGCATCGACCTTGTTCACGATCCTGAAGCGAGTGTTGACACCTCGCGCTGCGGCTATCTCGGCCGACATCTGAATCAGCGCCTTGACGGAGTGCGCGTACTCCGCGTAAGCCTTTCGACGTTCCTCATCCCACCGAGTCGTCTGTTGTCGGTTCCAACGGACACGCTCTACCAGGTAGGTAGCCGTATAGGAGCCCACTGCACCGACGATCACTCCCAGTAGGGCGGGGAGTTGCGAGAGTAAGACGTCCACAGCCCCATGCTGCATCATAACGATCATCTGGGCGAGCGCCCGTTAGCAGAAGTGTTAGCAAAAGGCCCTCCCGGATCATCCGAGAGGGCCTTTGACCTGGAGCCGCCTTGGGGATTCGAACCCCAGACCCCTTCATTACGAGTGAAGTGCTCTGGCCGACTGAGCTAAGGCGGCGTGCTCTGCGACTTGGAAGAGTCTACAGGAGCCGGAGGGGTACTCGCTCCCCCGTTCACGCCTCAGCCGAATCCCCATATGTCGAGTCATACGCCTTGCGCGGCGCGCACACGCTGGCCTTCGAGCAGGCGCACCGCCGCCCCCCGTCGTTGAGGCGCACCACCACGGAGTCCGACGGGACGTTGTGGCCCACCACGACGCCCGGACCCTGTGGGGTCTCCACGCTGACCCCCGCCCGGGGAGCCGAGGCGCGGAACTCCTGGTAGAGCGGGTGCTCGTACTTCAGGCAGCACATGAGCCGCCCGCACGCCCCGGCGATCCGCAGCGGATTGACCGGAAGATCCTGGTCCTTGGCCATGCGTACCGAGACCGGCTCGAAGTCCTTCAGGAACGTGGCGCAGCACAGGTCACGGCCGCAGGGCCCGATGCCGCCCTGCAGCCGCGCCTCGTCCCTCGGGCCGATCTGCCGCAGCTCGACCCTGGCCCGCAGGTTGCGGGCCAGGTCGCGGACCAGGGCGCGGAAGTCGACCCGGTGCGGCGCGGAGAAGTAGACCGTGTAGATGTTGTCCTCGTCGAGGTAGTCGATCCCGACCACCTTCATCGGCAGGGTGTGCCGTTTGATCAGCCGTTTCGACACGCTGCGGGCCTCGGCCCTGCGGCGCTTGTTGGTCTCGTCGCGGGCCAGGTGCTCCTCACCCGCCAGGCCGGCGCACAGGGGCAGCCCCTCGACGTCCTCGCTCGTGTACTGCGGCGCCCAGACGCACTCCGCCACCTCGGGGCCCGAGTCGGTCGGCACGAGCACCTTGTCGCCCACCTTCGGGCTGTGCTCGCCGGGATCGAGGTAGTAGAGCCTCCCGTAACGGGTGAAGCTCACGGCCATGATCATTCCCATGGGCTCGAGCTCGCCTCCTGACGGCCTAGGGGTCGAACGACCTTCCCTGCCACATTACGTGTGTCAGCCCGCCGTGGGAGAGGGGCCGGGGTCCGGATGTTCGCCGGATCGCCTGTCGGGAGGGCACACCTTGCTCTCGGGCAGGAACAACCCGTAGCGGTTCATCAGCCGAGCGCTGTCGTAAAGGCATCCGTGGTAGAGAGCCTGGCTCACCCCTGGTTCCCGCCCCAACCTGCTGACCAGCTTGCTCCAGTCGGCCTCGGGCAGCAGCATCACTCTGAACGATTGGGGCATGTCGGTGACTTTCGTGGCGTTGAGCATCACCTTGTTGTCTTTGTACAAGCGGCGGAAGTTCTCGTAAGCCGTCGTCTGGTCCTCGAAGAACACCTCCTTGACGCCGGGCGTCGAGACGATCAGCTTCTGGATGGCCTTCTTCTGCGCGAGCGTGACGCCCGTCCCCTCCTTCGTGACGGTGAAGCTGCCTTTGCCGTCGGGCTTACGCTCGGCGCCGCAGGACGGCATGCCGGACGAGGGGCTGCAGAGAAAGACGCTCAGATCCCATTTGCTCGGCGGAGTAGCGTCGTCGGGTACCACTTCCCGAACGTCCAAGATCCCTGGCAACCCGCGCAGCGCCTCCTGCACACTGCGCGGATCGGTGCCCTCCATGAGGGTCAACCGCAACGAATCAGGGATGTCGTCGACGCCGACAGCGGCCAGGAGTGGCTCGTTGTGCGCGAAATTCCGCCGGAAGTCGGCGTACACCGCGCTCTTGTCCGCGTAGGACATCTCTTTGAGCCCCGGCACCTGCCGGACCTTCGCCACGATCTCCTGCGTCTCCTCCTCACTGACAGCGCCCTTGCAGGCCGTCTGCTTCCGGTCCGACGACTTCGCGCACAGGAAGACGGTCACCTTCCGCTCGGCGGGCGGCGGATCGGCCGCCACCGCGCGGTTCTCGTCACCCGGGCCGCCCAGCAGCCCGACAGTGGTCGCCGCCCCCGCGAGCACCACGGTCGCCGCCACCGCCACCAGCCGGAAATCCACCCTGAACCGCCGCCGCTCCGGCGCCCTGAGCGGCCTGAGCGTGCCGGCGTCCACCGTCGCCCCCGCCTCGGTGAGGGCCTCGCGCAGCCTGTCTTCCATCGCGCTGTTCATGAATCCTCCCCAAGTGCCCGGCCGAGGGCGGCCAGCCCCCGCGCGATCGTGGACCTGACCGTGCTGGCGCCGATCCCCATGGTGTCGGCGATCTCCTGGTCGGACAGGTCGAGGTAGTAGCGGAGCGTGAGCGCCTCCCGCTGCCTGCGCGGCAGCTCACGCAGGGCGAGCAGCACCCCGCGCCGCTCCTCGCCCAGCAGCGCGGCGCTCTCCGCCGACCAGACGGGCGGCTCGTACGGCACCGCCCGCCGGAACACGGTCGCCCGCCTGCGCAGCACCGACCGGCAGCCGTTGAGCACCGCGGAGCGGACATAGGCCAGCGCCTTGTCGGCGTCGCGCAACCGGCCGCGCCCGGCGTGGGTGCGGGCGAACGCCTCCTGTACGACGTCTTCCGCGGTCGCCTGATCGCCGACCATGATCAGGGCAAGCCGTACGAGGCCCACGTGGTGCTCGGCGAAGATCGACGCCACGTCGACCCGCTGCCGCGCCAGGGCCTCTTGTTGGGTGAGTAGTTCGACTTCCACGTATCAGAGACGCCCGTCAGCCCCATCTGCTGCTCGCGTCACCCTACGGGTTCACCGGCGCGGCGCGCAGACCTTACTGTCGGGCAGGTCACTGCGCCCGTACTCCACTTCCAGCTTGAGCTTGGCGTCCGTACACCTCAGGTTGTACACCTGGCTCACCCCTGGCAGCCGCGCCAGGCTGCGGCTCACGGCGTTCCAGTCGACGTCGGGCCGCATGGTCAGCCGGTACGACTCAGGAATGTCCGACATCTTGGTGACGCTCATGAGCGACTCGTTGTCGGCATAGGACTCGACAAAGTTCCGGTAGGCCGTCGCCTGGTCCTCGAAGATGTACGTCTCGACCCCGGTCGTGCCCTCGATCGCCTTGGCTATGACCTTCTTCTCCTTTAGGGTCGCGATCTTCCCGTTCGCCTTGCCACGACCGGACAGGCAGGCCGGCATGGCCGAGTCCTTCACGCACAGAAAGATAGAAATGTCCCATTCCGACGCCACAGGCTGCGTATCGCCATAGAGCACGGTTTGGTCGATGACCTCGCCCACCCCGGGCCGCCGATACACCGCGTGCCGCATCCGATCCCGGTCGACCCCCGTCTTCACCCGCAGGCGGAACGACTCCGGCAGATCCTTCGCCCGTACGGCCTTCAGCAGCGTCCTGTTGCCGGCGAAGTCCCGCCGGAAACTCTTGTACGCGCTCGCCCGATCGACGAACCGGACGTCGCTCAGCTCCGGCCTGGACTCCAGGAACGTCCTGAGTGCCTGCTTCTGCTTCGCCGTGGCGTTGCGCTTGTGGCAGCCGTAGGTGGCCGGAGTGCACAGGAAGACGGCGATCTCCCACTCGTCGCTCGCACTGACCTCCGCCGCGGCCGGCGTACCCGCGAGGACCGACATCCCGGCCAGCAGCATGGCGATCAACGACCGTAACCTCCGGGGCGCCTCTCCAGCCACTGCCACTCCTCATCCCCGCGCGATCGACCCGGGCAGCCTAACGCCCCGTGATCACGACTCAGGAACGCAGCGACAGCATCATCGCCTCGACGGCCATCTGGGGGTTGACGTTCGCCGCCAGCCGCTCCCTGCACTGCATGATCGCGTCGATCCGGCGCAGCGTCTCCTCGGGCGTGGCCGCCTTGGCCAGCTGGTCGAGGTCGAAGCGGAGGTCGTCGTTGGCCAGCTCGACCGAGGCCCCGAACTGCATGGCCAGCACGTCCCGGTAGAACGACACCAGCTCCAGCAGCGCCGCGTCCAGCGAGTCGCGCTTGATCCGGGTGGCCCGCGACTTCTGCCGGTCCTCCAGCTCCTTCAGGGCCCCGGCCCCGCCGCGTACGAGCCCTCGGTTGAGCCCCTTGCCCGTGGACCCCTCGCCGTAGAGCTTGCGCAGCTCGGTGGTCTCGTTCTCGTTGAGCGCGGCCGTGGCCGCGGCGGCCTCCTCCTCCGCCGTCTTGACCAGCCGCTCGGCGGCCGAGACGCACTCCCCCACCCCGGTCAGCGAGCGCGGGATGCTCAGCACGGCCTCACGACGCCGCCTGACGCCCTCGTCGAGCGCCAGCGCCCGCGCCCTGCCGATGTGGCCCTGCGCGGCCCTGGCGGCGAACCTGGCCACGTCCGGCGGCACGCTGTCGCGTGTGGCCAGCACGTGGGCGACGGCCTCCGTGGCGGGAGTGGTCAGGTTGACCACCCGGCAGCGCGACCTGATGGTGATCATGAGGTCGTCGGGGGCGGGCGCGCACAGCAGCCAGACCGTACGGGGCGGGGGCTCCTCGATGGCCTTGAGCAGGGCGTTGGCGGCCGACTCCGTGGCCCGGTCGGCGTCCTCGAACAGGATGACCCGCCACCGCCCCTGCGTCGGCGCCCCGGCCGCCCGCAGGATGAGCTCGCGGGTCTGCTTGACGCTGTAGGACAGGCCCTCGGGGCGTACGGACTCCAGGTCGGGATGGGAGCCGACGAACACCTGGTGGCACTGGTCACAGTGGCCGCACCCGCCGTCGGGGCAGAGCAACGCGGCGGCGAAAGCCCGGGCGGCGTCCTCCCGGCCCGAGCCCGGCGGCCCGGTGAACAGCCACGCGTGCGTCATGCCCGCGCCGCGCCCGCCCCGGACGGCCTCCCCGGCCGCCGCCGCGGCCCGCGACAGCACGGCCACCGCCTGGTCCTGCCCGACGAGGTCATCGAAAACTGCCACGACGTAAGGCTAACCGCCGGCAGCAGCCCCCACGCCCGTACGTGGGGAAGGGGCTAGTCGCGGATGGTGGGCATCGTCCAGTCGCCGCGGATGGCGGGCATCGTGCCCGTGGCGTCCTCCGACTCCTGCGGCACCGGGTCCGGCAGGATGTCGCGGATCCGGTCCTGGATCTGCCGGGTGATCACCTCGGCCTCCAGCGTGCCGTCCACCACCAGGTAACGCTCGGGTGCCGCCGCGGCCAGCGCCCGGAACTCCTTGCGTACCCGCTCGTGGAAGTCCAGCGGCTCCGACTCGATCCGGTCGGCGGCCCCGCCCAGCCGGGTCAGCCCCACCTGCGGCGGCGTGTCGATGAGCACCGTCAGGTGCGGCACCAGCCCGCCGGTGGCCCAAGCGTTGATCTTGGACACGTCCTTGGGGTCGAGCGCCCGCCCGGCGCCCTGGTAGGCCAGGGAGGAGTCCACGTAGCGGTCGGTGATCACGAGCGAGCCCCGGTAGAGCGCGGGACGGATCACCTTCTCCACGTGCTCGGCCCGGTCGGCGGCGTAGAGGAGGGCCTCCGAGCGCGCCGACAGCCCGCGCTCGGCCGCGTCGAGCAGGATCGCCCGCAGCCGCATGCCGACCTTGGTCGAGCCCGGCTCGCGCGTCTGCACCACGTCGTAGCCCTGGTCACGCAGCCAGATGGCGATCAGCCGCGACTGGGTCGTCTTGCCCGACCCCTCGCCGCCCTCGAAGGCCACGAACAGCCCGGGCACCGCCTCGGCCGCCTCGGCCGGGAAGCGCTCGCCGCGCACCGCCGCGATCAGGTCGCCGGCCAGCGAGACGCCCTTCCTGTCGTCCATGTGCCGCAGCGCGAGGACGCCCACGACCATGGCGAGCACCCCGCCGATGACCAGCACCAGGTTGGAGCCGTCGAACCGGTAGGCGAACCCGCCGAACCTCAGCCAGTGGACGTCGAAGATCGCCGCCAGCGGGTTGGCCACGGCGACCACCAGCAGCAGCGTCACCCGTGCCGTGGACTGCAGGAACGAGAACGTACGGCCCCGCAGCCCGTCCTCGACCTCGAGCCCGATCAGCGTGTAGCCGATGATCCACGCGATGCCCGCGCACGCCCCCAGCAGCACGGTCAGCATGACCACGATCGCCAGGTTGTGCACCAGCGCGGTGGCCACCAGCACGAGCCCCGCCACGGTGATGGCCAGGCCGAACAGCCGCCGCCGCGACAGCTCGCGCAGCAGTCTGAGGCCGAAGAACATGCCCAGCGCCATGCCGACGAAGACGGCGCCGAACACGACGCCGTAGGCCGCGTCGCCGCCGCCGAGCGCCTGGACGTAGATCTTCGCGACGCCGACCACGGCCCCGCCCGCGGCGAAGGCCCCCAGCATGCCGATGATCAGCCCGCGCACCAGCTGGTTGCCGCCCACGAAGCGCCAGCCCTCGACGATCTGCTTGAGCACGGAGGGCGTGGAGATGGCGCCGTCACGCTTGGGGATCTCGCGCAGCGTGAAGATCAGGACGGCCGAGACGAGGTAGGCGCAGGCGTTGACGACCAGCGCGAGCGACGTGGCATCCTGGCCGGACATGAACGGCACCACGCTCGTGATCACGTCGCCCACCACGGACAGCGCCGCGAACAGCATGGCCGCGACCGGCGCGGTGCCGTACGTGACCAGCAGGTTGAGCCGGTTGGCCGACTCGAGCTGGTCCTTGCGCACCAGGTTGGGCACGGTGGCGTCCTTGGCCGGGACCCAGAACAGGTTGACGCACTCGACCAGGACGGTCGCGACGATCACCCACTGGTAGCTGCGGACGAACGGGATCGACAGCACCACGGCGAACCTGAGCAGGTCGGCCACGACCATCATCAGCCGCCGGTCGAACCGGTCGGCGAACACCCCGGCGAGCGGCCCGAGCAGCACGGCGGGCAGCATCTTGGCGATGAACACCCCGCCGACGGCCAGCGACTGCAGGCGGTAGTCGCTCTGCGTGAGATTACCGGCCAGGGCGGTCAGCGCCAGGATGTTGAGCCAGTCGCCCAGGCTGCACACCGACATGGCCATCCAAAGCCGTCGGAACGGCGCATTGGCCAGCACGTGGGCCGGGCGGCTTCGGCCAGGGGCAGTCATGATTTCAGCGTATCCAGGAAGTGGGCGGACAACAGACCAGCCGGATATTCCCGGCCGACTCGGGGCTGAGGGTATTACGTTCGCGGGCCAGCGTGCAGGTTACAGACCTCGAATAGGCCCCCAAAAGCATCATCAATTCATAACTCCGGCCTCAAGACGGGCCTCTTCCACCAATGGCCCCCACCCCGCGCGGATCTCCTCGGGCAGCTCCAGCTCGCCCCACAGCTCCACGAGCAGCACCCCGTCCACGTGATCGAGCAGCTCCTGGGGCTCGCCCTCGCACAGCAGCACGGTGTAGGCGGCCCGGCGGGCCTCCCGGTCGGCCAGGTCGTAGACCCGCTCCCGCAGCCGCACGACGCCCAGCGCCGCCCCGACCGGCAGCCGCCGCAACCGGCTCGGCACGTGGAACGTCCGCCCGTCGCCCGCGCGGGCCGCGAACTCGACCTTCGCCTCGAGCGCCAGCCGGAAGCCGGCCGCGTCGAGAATGCGCCCCGCGGTCTCCAGCGTCGGCGACTTCCGGCCGTGCTCGTAGGCCGACAGCGTGGTCCTCGACGTGCCGCTCACGCTGGCCAGGACGCGCTGGTTCATGCTCGCGGCATGCCTCGCCTGCTTGAACAGCTGCCCGCCACGCTTGGCCCAGAAGGCGGCATGCGCCGCCTCCATAGGCGAGGAGACCATCCCCCACCTCCGATCGGTATCCGGTTGGATACTCTACGCCATCATGACCGCAGGTGACCAGGGGATTGCGTAAAGTCAGCCGCGCAACTCCAGCAGCGTGATCTCGGGTGGCGCCCCGACGCGCACCGGCGGGCCCCAGAACCCGGCGCCCCTGGTGACGTAGACCTGCACCCCGTCGACCGTGGCCAGGCCGGAGACCACGGGCTGCTGCAGGCCCACCACCAGGTTGAACGGCGCGATCTGCCCGCCGTGCGTGTGGCCGGACAGCTGCAGGTCGACGCCGTGGCGGGCGGCCTGCTCGACCTGGACCGGCTGGTGTGCCAGCAGCACCGTGGACCTGCCGGTGTCCCGGCCGCCCAGCGCCTTGTCGAAGTCGGGCCCGTCGCCCGCCGAGGCGCCGTTGAGGTCGTTGACCCCGGCGAGGTCGAGCACGGCGCCCTGGTGCCTGATCTCCACGCGCTCGTTCCGCAGCGAGCGTACGCCGAGCTGATCGAGCTCCTCGATCCACTCCATGGGCCCGCTGGGAGCGAAGTATTCGTGGTTGCCGGTCACGAAATAGGCCCCGTAGCGGGACTCCAGGCTCTTCAGCGGCTGCGCCAGCGGCCCCAGCTGGGCCACCGACCCGTCCACCAGGTCGCCCACGATCGCCACCACGTCGGCCTCCAGGCCGTTGATCATGCGGACGATCCGCTCGGTGTGCCCCATGCCCGTGAGCGGCCCCAGGTGGATGTCGCTCACCACGGCGAATCGCAGGCCGCCGAGCCGAGGATCCAGCTTCGGCAGGACCACCTTCACGCGTTCGATCACGGGGTCGCCCAGGGCGCTCGTCATGCCGTACCCGACCGTGCCCAGCGCTCCCACGCCCGCGATGGCGGCGGTGGTCCGCCCCAGGAAGAGCCTCCTGCTGATCGGGGCCACCACGGGAGCGGGCTCCGGGGGCGCCGGGGCGCCCGCCATGGCGGGCACGGGCACCGGCGCCGCCTCGCGCGTCACGGCTTTCCGCGAGGCCCCGCGCAGGACGAGCGCGGCCACCGCCCGCGGCACCTCCAGCACCACGAGGAAGACGATCAGGTAGAACATGAGCGCCAGCCAGACGTAGCCCGGCCAGGCCAGCCAGTGCCCGAAGTCCATCCGCGTGAGCGCGAACGTGGCCACGACGAGCACCGCCAGCCCCACCACGCCCCACGTCAGCGCCTTGCGCAGCCGCCCGGGGGCCGTGGTGGAACGGACCATCCGCTGCCACAGATAAAGGTGTGCCAGCAGGATCAGGCCCGCGAAGAACAAGACGATCACAGCATCGATGCTACTTGCGGGGCCGCCGACGCGGCCCCGCAAGGTCTCGCGGCTCGCCCTACGACTTGGCCGCCGGCTTCTTGGCGGGAGCCTTCTTCGCCGGCGCCTTCCTCGTGGTGGTCTTCTTGGCCGCCGGCGCCCGCTCGCGCCGCTCGGCCAGCAGCTCGGCCGCCCGCTCGGTGGTGATGTCCTCGACCGTGTCGCCCTTGCGCAGCGAGGCGTTCGTCTCGCCGTCGGTCACGTAAGGCCCGAACCGCCCCTCCTTCACCACGATGGGCTTCTTGGAGTTGGGGTCGGCGCCCAGCTCGCGCAGCGGCGCCGCCGCCGCGGCCCGCCGCCCGCGCTGCTTCGGCTGCGCGAACAGCTCCTTGGCCTGCTCGATCGTGACCGTCAGCAGGTCTTCTTCCGAGGCGAGCGAGCGCGAGTCGGAGCCCTTCTTCAGGTACGGGCCGAACTTGCCGTTGGAGGCCACGACCTCCTCGCCCTCCAGCTCGCCCACGACCCTGGGGATCGTCAGCAGCTTGAGCGCGTCCTCGAACGTGATCGTGTCCAGCGACATCGACTTGAACAGCGAGGACGTGCGCGGCTTCGGCGCGTCGGCCTTCTTCGTCCGCCTCTTGGGCGCCTCGTCCTCGGGCGGCTCGGGCAGGACCTCCGTCACGTACGGGCCGTACCGGCCGTCCTTGGCCACGATCATGTTGCCGGTCACCGGGTCGCGCCCGAGCTCCCGGTCGCCCGTCGGCCTGGAGAACAGCTCCTCGGCCTTCTCCGCCGTCAGCTCGTCGGGCGTCATGTCCTCCGGCACGTTGACCCGCGCGCCGTCCCGATCGAGGTAAGGCCCGTAGCGCCCGACCCGCAGCACGATGTCCGTGCCCTTGACCGGGAACGAGCTGATCTCCTTGGCGTCGATGTCACCGAGGTCGGTGACCATCTCCTTCAGGCCCTCGTCGCCGTCGGAGCCGTAGTAGAAGCGCTGCAGCTCGGGCACCCGCTCGGCCCGGTCGTTGGCGATGTCGTCGAGGACCTTCTCCATCTCGGCCGTGAAGTCGTAGTCGACCAGGTTGCCGAAATGCTGCTCCAGCAGGTTGACCACGGCGAACGCCAGGAACGACGGCACCAGCGCCGTGCCCTTCTTGAACACGTAGCCGCGGTCGAGGATGGTCCCGATGATCGAGGCGTACGTCGAAGGCCGCCCGATCTCGCGGTCCTCCAGCTCCTTGACCAACGACGCCTCGGTGTAACGCGCGGGCGGCTTGGTCGAGTGGCCCGCCACGTCGAGCCTGGTGACGCTGAGCGCGTCGCCCTCCGCCAGGTTCGGCAGCCGCTTCTCGGAGTCGTCACGGTCGGTCGAGGGGTCGTCGGCCCCCTCCACGTACGCCTTGAGGAACCCGTAGAACGTGATCGTCCGCCCGGACGCGCTGAACTCGACGTCCTCGCCCGACGACGACCTGCCGGCCACCTTGACCGTGACCGACTCGCCGACCGCGTCCTTCATCTGCGAGGACACCGTGCGCTGCCAGATCAGCTCGTACAGCCGGAACATGTCGCCCGACAGCCCGGTCTCGCCCGGCGTGCGGAACTCCTCGCCCGACGGCCGGATCGCCTCGTGCGCCTCCTGCGCGCTCTTCACCTTGCTGCTGTAGACGCGCGGCTTGTCGGGCACGTACGCGGCCCCGTACAGCTTGATCGCCTGGGACCTGGCGGCCGCCACGGCGGTCTCCGACAGCGTGATGCTGTCGGTACGCATGTAGGTGATGAAGCCGTTCTCGTAGAGCCGCTGCGCCACCTGCATCGTGTACTTAGCGGAGAACCCCAGCTTCCGGCTGGCCTCCTGCTGCAGCGTGGTCGTCCGGAACGGCGCGTACGGCTTGCGCGTGTACGGCTTGCGCTCGACAGACCTGACCTCGAACGACGCGCCCCTCAGCCGCCCGGCCAGCTCGCCCGCGGCCGCCTCCGACAGGTGGAGCACGTCGACGTTCTTGAGCCGCCCGGTGCTGGCGAAGTCGCGGCCCTGCGCCACCCGCTTGCCGTCGACCCCCGTGAGGGTCGCGGTGAAGTCACGCGGCCGCTCCTCGGGCTTGTTGGTGTCGAAGAGCGCCTGCAGGTCCCAGTAGTGGGCGGGCGTGAACGCCATGCGCTCCCGCTCGCGCTCCACCACCAGCCTCGTGGCCACGGACTGCACGCGGCCGGCCGACAGGCGGGGCTTGACCTTCTTCCACAGGACCGGGCTGACCTCGTAGCCGTAGAGGCGGTCGAGGATGCGCCGGGTCTCCTGGGCGTCGACCAGGCGCAGGTTGAGGTCGCGCGGGTTGGCCACGGCGTCCTGGATGGCCTGCGGGGTGATCTCGTGGAACACCATGCGGTGGACCGGGACCTTGGGCTTGAGCACCTCGCGCAGGTGCCAGGCGATGGCCTCGCCCTCGCGGTCCTCGTCAGTGGCCAGGTAGAGCTCGTCGGCGTCCTTCAGCAGCTGCCGCAGCTTGTTGACCTGCGACCGCTTGTCCGGGTTGACGACGTACAGCGGCTCGAACTCGTGCTCGACGTTGACCCCGAGGCGGGCCCATGGGGCTCCCTTGTACTTCTCGGGGATGTCGTCGGCCTTCTCCGGAAGGTCACGGATGTGGCCGATGCTCGATTCGACGATGTAGCCGCGCCCGAGGTACCCGGCGATCGTCTTCGCCTTGGCGGGCGACTCGACTATCACCAGGCGTGTTCCGCCGGCGCTGCCGTTCTTGGCTGGCACGCTGCTTCCTACCTCGCTGTTCGCTTTGCAAATCCCCCTGCCGGGAGTCGGCACAGACTGAAAGGTAACCCGACTCGCGGAAATTTCCTTCCCCCGGGCTACCCACTAGCTTCCGGGTCCACCCACAAGCACGCAGAATAAGGCCCATCGAGCGGCATGGCGCCCTGACTCACCCTGGAGACTAATCGTTGTGCTCGACTACTCCTACATGGATATCTTCATTCCACGCGATCTCACTCGTGAAGCAGCACGTCAGCTGCTGACCGAACACGCAGAGTACGGGCAGTGGGAGCTGGCCCGCGTACGCGTGTACCCCGACGGGAGCCGTCACGTACGGCTACGCCGGAAGGTCATACGGGTACGCAGCACGCTGTGAACCCCGGACATGGCTTTGCCCGCCCCGGGCCGCGCCCCCGGAACGGGCAAAGCGTCTAACGCTGACCGCTCACAGGCTGTGAGCGGTAGCCCTGCTTGTTACGTGCTGCCTGATTCCCTTACTTCCGGCCGAACCGGAACCGGCGGGCGGTCCCGAACAGCGTCGCCGAGGCGGCGAACATGGCGCCGATCACGAGGGCGAGCAGGGAGCTGGAGTTCATCCCGCCGAGGCCGGCGGGCTGCTCGGCGCTCATCAGGCCGCTGACCGGCAGGCCGCGGGAGGCCGAGGTGACGGCCCCGCCGACCGGGGTGCCGGCCACCAGACCGGTCGCCGGGGCGAGCACCGACACGGCGCCGCCGGAGGCGGGGCGCCCGGCGCCGTCGGTCCGGCCGGCCGCGTGCGTCTTCTTCTTCGGCTGGGCCGGGGCCTGCGCCTGGGCGGGCAGGCCGGGCAGCTCGGGCAGGCTCGGCAGGCCGAACGTCTGGGCGGCGTCCTCGACCAGCGGCACCGAGGTCAGACCCGTACCCGTGACCTCCTGCAGCTTGCCGGCCACGCCCAGTTGCTGGGGAGCCCCGGCCAGGTCGTTGCCCTTCTGGGCGACGCCGGCGAGGTCCTGCACGCCGCCGAGGACCGGGACGGCGGGCAGCATGGGCAGCAGGCCGCCCTTGGTGCCCTTGCCGGCCGTCCTCTCGACGCTGCCGCGGACGTAGCCGTGCCCGTACTCGGGCCTGCCGACGTTGGCCCCGCCGAGGCACCCGGCCGCGGCGTCACCGAGGACGGCCACAGCGTTGCCGCAGACGTTGATGGGAGCGGCGATCGGCGCGATGACCTGGTTGCCCGCGAGCACCCCGGCGCGGCCGGAGGTGTGGTTGCCGCCGCCACCGGTGCGGTCGACCTTGGCCCCGCCCTTGCAGTGGGCCCTGGAGGCGCCGAGCACGGCGGCCGCGTTGCCGCAGATGTTGATCGGGGCGGTGATCGGCGCGATGACCTGGTTGCCGCTCAGCACGCCGGCCCGGCCGGAGGTGTGGTTGCCACCGGCGCCGGTGCCGCCGTTCTTCACGCGGGCGCCGCCCTTGCAGCCGGCGAACGCGTGCCCGACCAGGGCCACCGCGTTGCCGCAGACGTTGACGGGCGCGCTGATCGGCGCCACCACCTGGTTGCCGCTGAGGACGCCCGCCTGGCCGGAGGTGACGTTGCCGCCCGCCCCGGACCCGCGGCGGGTGTTCTCCACCTTGGAGCCGCCCTCGCACCTGGCGGCGGCGTTGCCCACGGCGTTGCCGCAGACGTTGATGGGCGCGCTGATCGGGGCGATCACCTGGTTGCCGCTGCCGACCCCGAAGCGCCCGTCGGTGTCGTTGCCCGAGGAGCCCACGGGGCCGCGGGGTCCGTGGTAGCCGCCCCGGTGGCCGCCGCCGTTGGTGACGGTCGAGCCGCCCTTGCAGCCCGCGAACGCCCGGCCGGCGACGGCGACGGCGTTGCCGCAGATGTTCACCGGCGCGGAGATCGGCGCGACGACCTGGTTGCCGCCGAGCACGCTCGCGTTGCCCGAGGTGCGGTTGCCGCCCGCGCCCGTCCCGGTGTTGTGGACGCTGGAGCCGCCCTTGCAGCCCGCCGTCGCGTCGCCGAAGATCGCGACCGCGTTGCCGCAGGCGTTGATCGGCGCGGAGATCGGCGCGGTGATCTGGTTTCCGCCGAGCACGCTGGCGTCGCCGGAGGTACGGTTACCGCCCGCGCCGCCCTTGCCCTGGTTGCGAACGGCGGCGCCGCCCTTGCAGCCCGCGTCGGACCTGCCGACCAGGGAGATGGCGTTGCCGCAGGCGTTGACCGGGGCGCTGATGGGCGCGTTCACCTGGTTGCCGCCGAGCACGCTCGCGTTGCCCGAGGTGCGGTTGCCGGGGATGCCGCCCTTGTTGACGACCTGGGCGCCGCCCTGCGAGGAGGCCGAGGAGCTGCCGACCGCGCCGACGGAGTTGCCGCTGATGTCGATGGGCAGGGAGATCGGCAGGTCGACCTGGTTGCCGCCGCCGACGGACGCGTCGCCCGAGGTGTCGGCCAGGGCGGTGCCGCCGCCGAACGACATGACGGCAACGGCGAGCAGGGCCGCGGGAGTAGATGCCTTTGCCCACGTACGCATGATGAATGCTCCTAGTGGTTCTTCTTGGGGGGATATCTTCTTTGGGGGAAAACGGAGCGGTTCGCGGGCAGCCCGAGGCCGTGCGAGGTTTCGCGCACAGCGGAGACCTCGGGTTCGCGAACAGCTGAACTGACGTGTTTGTGCACCCGCCGGCGGAGAGGCGTCTCAGATCGCGCTCAACCGCGTTACTTCGGAAAGGGGCCGGCCAACTCAAGGACCGGCAGCTGCAAGGCGGGATCAGTCAGGCGAGAAGGAGGGGTCGTCCGCCGCTGTGCGGACGACGGGGGCAGGCACCCGCGCCACGAGGGCGCGCCGCACCTGCAGTCGCGGGTCGAACAAGGACCTCGCGACGTCCCCCGCAGCGGCCCCGAACGAGCCGCTGCCACCGCCGTTGGGCACCAAGCCATTGGTGTCCAGGATCTTTCCGGCGGTGGATGGCGATGGCAGGCCAGGATCCCGCTGGCTGTTGAGCCCGTCGACCGTACGCCCGGCCATGGCCTCGGCGTTGTCATCGGGGCTGGTGAGGGAGTGAAGCACCTGAGCGGACGCGGCTGCGTCCACGGTCTGCGCGGCCGTGGTCTTCGCTTGCGCGTCCGCCGCAGGAGTCGTCGCTTCGGCCGCCGCCGGGGCGGCGGTGAGCATGCCGAAGATGACGGCGAACAGCCATCCGGCGGCTACCAGGGCGCCGACAGTGACTGCCCGCACGACGAGCCGCCGGGCACCGGCCGCGAACCGCGCCATCCGGTCAACCCGATCGGTGGTCACGTCATGCGCCGGGACGGTCACGGGCAGGCGATGCGCACCGAGGGCCACAGCCCTCCGCTGCACCACCATGCGCGCCACGTGACCTCCCGCACTCCAGAACCGGCCTCATTGGTCGTGAGGCCGGTCCATGGACTCACCCCTCAACGGTCCGTAACCGTAGCAGCACTCAAGGTTGCCGCAAGAGCTTTTCATCGGAGACCCAGAAAATCGCCAACTCCCCACCGGCCAAACCGCCACCAACTGCCCCAACACCCTCTGGCGTACGTCAGCAAGGCCCCATCGGGAGCTCCTGGCCGCCCCATTTCCCGGCCCGTGGGGACACCTCGGAGGGGCGAGCTGATTCTTGGTATGACGCACCCCTCAGAGTTTGCTAACCTTACTGAGCCGACGCGAGATGACGGTCCCGCGTGCAGGCACCAAGTCCGGGTGGCGGAATAGGCAGACGCGCTAGCTTGAGGTGCTAGTGCCCAGTGATGGGCATGGGGGTTCAAGTCCCCCCTCGGACACAGTTTCGTACATGATCGCCCAAGCTCAGCTTGGGCGATCACTGCGTTTCGGGTCGGTTCATAGGTCAGGCGCAGGCCGAGCTCGCCATAGACCTCGGCCTTGTCCTGCGGGTCCGCAGTGCGAAGTGCCCTGCGTATGTCTCCGATCGTGGCCACCATCTCGGCTATCTCCTCTTCGGTGAGTCGTTTCGGGATCTTGCTCATCACCTTGTCCAGGCGCATCTGCTCGACCTTCCGCTTCGCCTCCGTCTCGGCGATCCAGCCGGCGACCACAGCCGGATCGCTCCCCGCATCGACGAGGGCGCGGTAGGAGGTCAGCTTTCGCTCACACTCGGCCACGGCCTGGCGGACGGTTTCGAGTTCTGCCAGGCGGTGGTCGTCGGCGAGCTGGGCGCCGGACATCGCGCGGATCGTGTCCGGCAGGTGTGCGGGATCGAAGATCGTGGCCAACCACTCATCCAGCGGCTGGACTATCAGCTCCTCTCTCACATAGACGGAGCGTGGGTGGTCTATCTGGTTGGTCTGCGCGTACTCGCGGGGGAAAACGCAGCGGTAGTGCGGCTTGCAGTTGTTCCAGCTGCCCTGCATACGCCGCTCACAGATGCCGCAGAACAGCAGCCCCCGGAAGACGTACGGACGAGGAGTCCGGCGAGGCTTACGTCCCTCCTGGGCGCGTCCAGGAGCCGCCAGCAGCGCCTGAACCTGAGCGAAGGTCTCGTCCTCCACCAACGCCTCATGAGCCGCCTGCTGGGACCAGATCCAGTTGTCAGGGTCATTCCAGCGAAGCTTGGTCATGTGGCCGAGGGCGACGTCGTTGACGTCGATGAGCACCTCATCCTTGCGCTGCCGGTTCCAGACCTGCCGACCGGTGTAGCGAGGATTGAGCAGGATCGCTCGGACCGCCGCTTTCGACCAGGCGATCCCGCTGCGATGGCGGTTTCTGGCCTGGTCGTAGGCCGAGGGGCACAGGATGCCGTCGCGGGTGATCCCTTCTGCGATGGCGAGTAGTCCCCTGCCCCCGAGAAACTCGGTGAAGATGCGCTGCACCACGGGGCCGGTAAGCGGATCCGGCTCAAGGCGACGCAGGCGCTTGCCGTCGGCGGCCTTGGCCGGGTTGGGGTGTGGACCGGCATCGACCAGGCGATAGCCGTACGGTGGACGCCCTCCGAGATAGCGGCCCTCCACCTGGGCGAGCGCGGCCATAGAGGTGCGAACCCGCAGCTGCTGATGGTCGTCGGGCTGGGCAGTGTCGCCCTCGCCCGCAGCGCTCTCGACGCCGCCGCCCGCGACGCCGCCCGGCAAGCCTCCCTCGCACGCGATCCCACCACTGCCCGATCGGCGGCTGTGACGAGCGCACGGGCAGCACTTGCTCGTGAAGGACTGGCATGCGCACCGTCGGTGACCGTGGACACCGCAGGCTTGTCCGCACCACTGGGCAGGCCGGCCTCAGTGATCGCCCGAGTCTCCTGCGAGGTGAACCTGGCCGACCTCGGCCTACCAGGAATCCCCGGCACCAAGAACATCACCAGCAGCTTCACCAGTCCAATCGACCCGTACCGCGCACGAGGAGACCAGCCGTGAACGCGGAGAGAGGCTCGGTCACGCTGTTCACCGCAGTGGTCGCGTTCGCACTGCTGCTGTGCGCCGGACTCATGGTGGACGGCGGCGCCAAGATCCAGGCCTACCGCGAAGCCTATGCCGCAGCCGAGGAAGCCGCCCGCGCTGGAGCCGGGCAGATGAACACCGGCCACGCCTACACCAGCGGCCAGTTCAAGATCGACCCCGCCCAGGCAGCGAACGCCGCCCGCGCCTACCTGTCCTCGGCCGGCCACGCCGGCACCGTCTCCACGACCGGCAACCAGGTGCGGATCACCGTCACGGTGACCAAGCCCACCGTCCTGATCTCCTGATCGGCATCGGCACCGTTTCCGCCACAGCCACCGCCTCCGCGCGAATGTTCCACGGCATCGAACAAGGACAATCATGACGATGTACGGGCTGCGTCATCCACTGCTCGTCAGAACCGCCGCCGGCGCGGCACTCACCGGCCTGCTGGCCGGGATCCCCGCCATCCTTCTGATCTTCTTCTGGCCGATCGACCTGCCCACCTTCGACGACCTGGCCACTCCAGGCGAGCCCATCGTCATCAAAACATTGCTGCTGGCCACGGTGTGGACCTGCTGGGCCCTGTTCGCCCTCGCGGTGACGGTGGAGCTCGTGGGCACGCTCCGCGCCCAGCGCAGCCAGGTACGCCTGCCGTTCCAACGACTCGCCGCGTACCTGATCACCACCATCACCGTGGCCGCGACCGCCCCCATCGCCGCGCCTCGCGCCCTGATCCCAGCTGCAGCGATCGCCGCGACCTCCACAGAGATACACGATCACCCTGCGACCGCCGCATTGGACAAGGGCGAGGCTGCGAAGCCGTACGTGACCTACGTAGTCCAGTCCAGAGACACCCTCTGGACGATCGCCGAAAAGCAGCTCGGCGACCCGATGCGCTACCGGGACATCATCGCCCTGAACCAGGGCCGCACCATGAACGACGGCCGCCCCTTCACCCAGGGCGAGTGGCTACAGGCCGGCTGCACCCTGCACCTGCCCGCCGACGCCAGGAAGCCTGAGCCTACGCGGCTACGGACGCATACCGTCACCTCGGGCGAAACCCTGTGGGGCATCTCCAAGCAGCACCTCGGAAAGGGCATCCAGTACAAAAAGATCTTCAAGCTGAACAAAGGACGCCCACAGCCTGGCGGGACCCGGCTAACCGACCCTGACGTGCTGGAACCGGGCTGGCGGCTGATCCTGCCCAAGCACGGACGTGCCACGCAGAAGACCAAGTCGGTCCACCGCCGCACCCTCCAACGGCACGCAGCCAAGCCAACTCATCGCACCCCTTCGTCGCACCACTCGGAGGACCCACCTAGCTTCCGGACCTCGTCATCTCCCCTCGCCACCGAGACAGAGCCCTCCTCCCGGGATATCGCCCCACCTCATCCGGCCACCGGAACAATCGCGCTCCGCCCTGTTCTCAACCCCGCCTCGCCCCACCCACCTGCTGAGCCTGCGCCGCAGATTCCGAGACCGGCCGCAGTAGCGACCTCTGCCGAGGTGGTCATGCTGCCCCAGGGCGGGATGATGGCGCTCTCCTTCGCCGCGGGCATCGCCGTCGCACTCGCCGCCACCCGGCTCCACCGCAGACGCCGTCTGCCCGCCCCGACCATCGACGAACCCGTCAGCGTGCTCGCCCCAGAACCCCAATCCCCAGCCGTACGAGTGCTCGAACAAGCACACCGCAACAGTGATCCAGAAGCGGCACCGCCGGACGACTTCGAACTGGTCAGCTCGGCGTTCGAGATCGACCCACCCGTCACGCTCAAAGCCGGAATGCGTAACGACGACCCCGTACACCTGCCCCTGTCCGGACTGAACCTGGCCCTCACCGGCTCAGGAGCCGACGATTGCATCCGCGCCATCATCCTCGACCTGCTCGCCCAGGCCGACGCCCACCGCGCCAGCATCATCATCCCGATCCAAGACGCCGAACGCTGGTTCGGCGCCACCATCACCACCCTGACCAACCACCTGCCCGAGCTCCACCTAACCGCCACCCTCGACGAAGCCATCAACCACTTCGAAGAACAACTCGTCGGCCGCCGCGGCCTCCTCCAGGACTACGAGGCCAACGACATTCAGCAACTCCGCCAAGCCGAACCCGGCGAACCCCTCCCCGCCCTACTGCTCGCCACCTGCTGTCCCGACGGCCACCCCTACCTGGACACCCTCCTGACCATGACAGCCCACCTCGGGCTCGGCGCCGTACTGACCGGCCATTCACCATCAGGAACCACCTGCGAGCTCGACCAGAATCACCACGTCACCGAAGCAACCGGCCCCATGGCCACCGAACTCGACAACGTCACGCTCTTCCACCTACCGCCAGATGCCGCAACGTCGGTGCTCCACACGCTCGCCACCGGCAACGGCATGCCCACCGAACACCCCGAACAGCTAGCCGATCTCCCGATCCCTCCGCCCAGCACGACACCCCAACCAGTACGGTTCACCCTCCTGGGAGAACCCGCGATCGACGTACGCGGCACACCCGTGGACCTCACTCGACGCACCAAAGCACTCGAACTGTTCGTCCTCCTCGCCCTTCACCCGAAGGGACTGGACCGCGAGGAGATCTGCGAGCGCCTATGGCCCGACCTGGAGGAAACCCTGGCTAGCTACCGCTTCCACGCCGCCCTCAAAGACCTGCGTACCGCCCTTCGCGACGCCTCCACCCCTGACGACAAGAAGGCCCATTTCATCGAACGTAGCGGCAAGACCTACCGCATCGAGCCCCAACACATCGACGTCGACCTCTGGAGCTTCCATCAAGCACTCGCCGAGGCCCGTACCGCCACCAACGCACAGGAAAAGCTCACAGCCCTGGAAACCGCCGCATCCCTATGCCTCGGGCAGCTCTGCAAGGGCCTCAAATACGACTGGCTCGATCAGGACCACCGCTGGCCGCTCACCATCGCCAGCATCAAAGCCCTCCTCCAGCTCGGTGCTCTCCACGAACACGCAGGACATGATGAACGAGCCCTGGAGATCTACGATCAGGCCTGCGCCCTCGACCCCGACATGGAAAGCGCCGCTCGATCTACCATCCGCCTCCTGACCACCCTCGGCCGCACTGACGAAGCCCGGCAACGCGCCCGGCAGCTCAAAGCCCGCCTCAACGCCCTCGGCGTCACCCCCTCACCCGAAACCCAAACCGTCCTAAAACAACTGAACGGCCCTTCAAACCCGCCATACAGGCTTTAGCTGCTGCGCGCTGGCTACAACCGTCCAGCAACAAGGCGCTGATGCCTGCCCACGTCACCTTGTGAAACTGGCCAGCTTGCGTTGGCCTGCGATCGAGTCTGAAGGCATAGCCCAGCGGAGCTTGGAACCGTACCTGGTTGGGCCACCCTGAACTGCCTCAAAGGCACTCGTGCCCCCAACCAACTCCGTACCCTAGGTACATCGCCACCGACAAACATCGCTGCCAGGCACACCGCGATACCCTTCACCTCCTCGACGAAGTTAGTGGACCCAGCATTTCTGGAGAGGAGCGCAGGAAGGTGAAACAGCACCCCGCTGTTGCACAACCGAAGGAAAACGGCGCCTTCCGCCGATAAACCCGCAGGTGAACAAGTGTCGGCCCCGCGCACGCGGGGGTGTTCCGTACCCCTGTCCATCGAGATCAAGGACCCGTCCGTCGGCCCCGCGCACGCGGGGGTGTTCCGCACATCCAGGCGGTTGACGCCATGCGCCCCCCGTCGGCCCCGCGCACGCGGGGGTGTTCCTGGGCCACCCTATCTCGATCAGCACCCGCGAGGGTCGGCCCCGCGCACGCGGGGGTGTTCCACGCCCCAACGACGCCCGCTGTGATCGCCGCGCGTCGGCCCCGCGCACGCGGGGGTGTTCCCGATGTCCGCCAACAGGCGATAGTTGTACTTCCGTCGGCCCCGCGCACGCGGGGGTGTTCCTTCGCGACCCATGTAAAGGATGTCCTCAAGCTCGTCGGCCCCGCGCACGCGGGGGTGTTCCGTGCAGTGCCTCGCGATGGGCGTCGTGGAGCAGGTCGGCCCCGCGCACGCGGGGGTGTTCCCGGGGCGAGCCTGGCCTGCCAGGCGGTCGAGGCGTCGGCCCCGCGCACGCGGGGGTGTTCCGAACGTCGTGATCGTGGTCTGCACCGTGACGTGGTCGGCCCCGCGCACGCGGGGGTGTTCCGCGCGGAGGCCGGCCAGGCATTCCTCTGGGGTGGTCGGCCCCGCGCACGCGGGGGTGTTCCGCAAGGGGATTCCATCATCGTGGCGGACGAAATGTCGGCCCCGCGCACGCGGGGGTGTTCCCTTCCATTGCACCCCTTAGGTTTTCGCTGGTCAGTCGGCCCCGCGCACGCGGGGGTGTTCCGATGAACACCGACGTGCGTAACGGGCTCAACTTGTCGGCCCCGCGCACGCGGGGGTGTTCCGCCGCCGACGTCACCCAGGAGTGGGCGTCCATCGTCGGCCCCGCGCACGCGGGGGTGTTCCCGTAGCGTGACGTGGTTTCGCCCGGGGGGATGCGTCGGCCCCGCGCACGCGGGGGTGTTCCGCACTACGTGGCGAGCCTGCCGCCTTATACGTGGTCGGCCCCGCGCACGCGGGGGTGTTCCTCTGGTCTCTCACCAGTTCGCCCCCGCCACCGAGTCGGCCCCGCGCACGCGGGGGTGTTCCCTGCGGCGAGGCGAACGCCCTCGCCGAGCTGCTGTCGGCCCCGCGCACGCGGGGGTGTTCCGAGCACATCGCCGCGATGCAGGCCGAGGGGGACGTCGGCCCCGCGCACGCGGGGGTGTTCCGAGCACATCGCCGCGATGCAGGCCGAGGGGGACGTCGGCCCCGCGCACGCGGGGGTGTTCCTCGGATGGGCCAACGTGATCTTCACCATGTCACGTCGGCCCCGCGCACGCGGGGGTGTTCCCCCGGAGGGTTCATCACGACCGACATATTCGATGTCGGCCCCGCGCACGCGGGGGTGTTCCCCAGGACCGGCAAGACCGGTACCCGGATCTTGTGTCGGCCCCGCGCACGCGGGGGTGTTCCGCCGACCAGCGCGCACGGGTTCTCCGCCTGCGAGTCGGCCCCGCGCACGCGGGGGTGTTCCCTCGGCCTCATAGTCCCTGTGGACGAGCTGAGCGTCGGCCCCGCGCACGCGGGGGTGTTCCGACCAACCCCGGCCCGGCCGACCTTGTCGATGCGTCGACCCCGCCCACGCGGGGGTGTTCCTCGACTGGACGGACGAACACCTGGCCCTCCGTGGTCGGCCCCGCGCACGCGGGGGTGTTCCGTGCGGCAGGATGTGCGCGCGGATCATGTAGGTGTCGGCCCCGCGCACGCGGGGGTGTTCCGGCGGTGCGCCGTTGGAGTGGGCCCAGCTCCCCGTCGGCCCCGCGCACGCGGGGGTGTTCCCATCAACGGCACCACGATCTTCACGAACCAGAAGTCGGCCCCGCGCACGCGGGGGTGTTCCGGTCGCGCTCGGGATGGCGTACGCCACCCTGCTGTCGGCCCCGCGCACGCGGGGGTGTTCCTGGTCCCGCGCGAGACGGGGAGTTCTTGATCCAGTCGGCCCCGCGCACGCGGGGGTGTTCCCAACGAGTATGAGGGGGGAAGGTGCAGTCTGGGTCGGCCCCGCGCACGCGGGGGTGTTCCCTGGTCGCCGAGGGGGATGGAGGCGCGCTTGATGTCGGCCCCGCGCACGCGGGGGCGTTCCCCCCTTCCTGGTTAGCCCCTCCGGGTGATGAGGGTCGCCCCCGCGCACGCGGGGGTGTTCCGCTATGGACGCGTTCGTTCAGAACTTCGACCACGTCGGCCCCGCGCACGCGGGGGTGTTCCGGTCGGCGGCCGGTGGGTCATCACCCTCGCCGCGTCGGCCCCGCGCACGCGGGGGTGTTCCTAGGTCATGCCGTGCGCCTCGACCCAAGGTAGAGTCGGCCCCGCGCACGCGGGGGTGTTCCGCACATGTCGCACATGCTGACCGGGAAGGCGCCGTCGGCCCCGCGCACGCGGGGGTGTTCCCTCCATGGCCACCTCGCGCGGTGCCGCGGGGAGGTCGGCCCCGCGCACGCGGGGGTGTTCCGCACACCTTGGCCATCTCGGCGTCGCTTGTGGCGTCGGCCCCGCGCACGCGGGAGTGTTCCGAGCGCCTTCCCGGCCACCGAGCCCGGCCGTACGTCGGCCCCGCACACGCGGGGGTGTTCCCCTGAGGTGCCTGATCCCGTGCAGTAGCACGTCGTCGGCCCCGCGCACGTCGGAGTGTTCCGGAAGGCAGCCCGGCCGGTGACCGGTTCGCGAAGTCGACCCCGCGCACGCGGGGATGTTCCGACGCTCAAGGAAGCGGTTCCCGGACCGTCAGCCGTCGGCCCTGCGCACGCGGGGATGTTCCGCCGGTGGGGAGCTGGACTTCACGTCCCAAATGGTCGGCCCCGCGCACGCGGGGGGTGTTCCCCCTTGACCTGCTGGTTGACCTTGAATTCGTAGTCGGCCCCGCGCACACGGGGAGTGTTCGTGTCACATGCCGCCGTTGACGGGCAGTCGCTGTCAGGCCCCGCGCACGCGGGTGTTCCGTGGCGGCGCCGGCCTGGCGGAGTCCCGCTCTGTCACCCCGCGCACGCGGGGAGGTTTCCCGTGCAGGCCGAGGATATGGGGGGAAGTACTGGCGTCGGCCCCGCGCACGCGCGGCGTTTACCGCCATGCTCGGAATCCGCGCCCGTGTTGTAAATCCCTCTATGGGCGACGTGTGGGTTGGTCGGTGCGCGTACCCGCCACGGCGTCGTCGTGATCCCTGTATGTGGAGGCCATAGCGTGATCTGTGGGGTTAGCATGGGCGCGTTCGGGTGATCCCGCAGGGCCAACCGACCTGCATCGTGAAGCCGGCCTCTTCATCGAAGGTGGTTACGCGATGAAGAGGCCGGGGGACGGCATTGTTGAGCTGACGTTTTATCGGCGGTTGCGGGCGGAGAGAATCAGTCCGTCGAAGTCGACGGGGTACCAGCGGTCTTTCCCGGCCGTGCGGAGAGCCCAGCCTTGTTCGTTGGAGGCGGGTTCGACGAGGATGGCCTGGCCGTCGCCGATGCGGTTGGCGAGGAGGGTCCAGATGCGGTCGCGGATGCGTTTGCTGGGGTTTCCGACGAACATGCCGGCGCTGACTTCGACCATCCAGCGGGTGAGGTGGCCGCGTAGTCCTTCGGGAGCGGCCACCAGGACGATGACGGTCATGAGTTGCTCGCCTCATCGGTGTGGAGAGGTTTGTCGAAGTCAGGGCCGATGACGGCGATGTGGTCCTCGCCCATGGTGGCTTGGTTGAACTCGGCGTAGAGGGGATCGTCGGGGAACTCTTCGGTTCCGGCCCAGTTGACGCCTCCTGCGACGGTGCCGACCTTGTCGTCCCAAAGTTCGTTGACATCGATCTCGGGGACTTCGGTCCCATCAAGGGCCAGCAAGGTTTTGATGTCGCGGACGATGCGGCCGAGGAGTTTGTCTTCGGCGATGCGGTCGCGCAGGCGGAGGCGGGCGTCGCGTTCTTCGGTCAGGCCTTGGGCAGCCAGGTCAAAGGCGAGGGGGATGGTGTAGTCGGCTTTGTAGAGGTCTGCGATGTCCATGACGAAGGAGGTGGCGGAGCCGGTGTGGACGAAGCCGAGGCCGGGGCTGGCGCCGAGGCCGACGATGACGGCGTGGCAGATGCCGTAGAGGGCGGTGTTGGCCGCTGACAACAGGCGGTTGAGATCGTCGCCGGTGGCGAACGGGTCGCCGGGGCGGTAGTCGCGGCCGGTCCAGGCCACGCCGGTGCGTTGAGAGTGGTGCTGGTACTGCTTGCGGACGCGGGCCCCTTCGCGTCCGCGCAGTTGTTGCATGGTCATGGCGGAGACGTCTTCGCCGGGAAAGCGCATGCCGTACATGGCGCGGGCGACGGCGAGGCGTTCCTTGGGGCGGGTGACGAGCCAGGCCTGGCGGTAGAGCAGTCCGGCGCCGCGGCTCGGGCCGAGGCCTGAGGCGTAGAGGCGGACGCCCTGTTCGCCGACCCAGCACACGGCGGTGCCGGAGTCGCCGAGGAGTTGAACGGCGCCGTGGGTGATGCGGGTGCCGGGTCCGACCAGCATGACAGCGATCATCGCGGCGGGGATACGGACGGTGTCGCGTTTGTTGATGACGACGACGGCGTTCTCGTCGCGGTCGATGTGGCTGCGTTCGATGTAGACGCTGGAGACGCGGTCGGCGATGCGGTGCAGGTCGTGAGGGTGTGCCTTCTGCCAGATGTCGGCCATCACCTCTCCTGCCGTAGACCAGGCAAGGGAGCGAGGGTGAGCAGGCCGCAGCCGTAGGACTTGGCCGGGCCGATGCCGCCCAGGAGCCTCTCGGTGAACGCGACCGCATCAGTGATGCGTAGCCGGCCTTCAAAAGTGGCGGTGTGCAGGACGACCGGTTTGGCGCCGTTGTTCTTCTTGCGGAAGGAGCGGCGCGCTCGGGCGATGATGCGTACCTCGCGGGGTGTTGACGGCTGCTGGTCGTCGTCGGCGGCGTGCAGGCCGAGGGCGGGCGGGTCGGTGCGCGCGCGTGGGACCTCGAATCCCCACTGCTGGGTGCGGGACAGAAACCAGGCGAGTTGCTGGCCGGCCGTGCGGTGGCCGATGCGGAAGGACCGGCGTTTGGTCTCGGCGGCGCGTTCGAGTTGCGTGGCGGTGGGCTTGGTGGGGGTGGAGGTGTTCTGAACGGGGTTGGCGGTGAGGCGGAAAGCGAACTCGCGGCCGACGGCGATCTGACTGAGCAATGGGGCGTAGTCGCGGATGGCGGCGTGTTCGCCGTCGGCGTCGGGCCAGCCGACCTGTTCGACGAGGTGGCTCCAGTCCGGGCGGGTGGCGGTGAGGACGAACAACATGGGCCTGCGGGGGTCGTCCGCGTCAAGACGCCACAGGATGCGCTGGTCGGTGGGTGCGTCCGGGATGCCGTACATGACGGCGCCGTGCATGGCGTGCGGGCTGGCCAGCAGCACCCGGCTCTTCTCACGCAGGGGGTTGATTCTGATGCGGGATAGATAGGTCATGTCGGTGGTCACCAGCCCAGGAGGGCGAACGGGTCGTGGCTGGACGGGCTGTCCGGAGCGCTGCGGGCGTTGGAGAATCCGGTCGGTAGGGTGATCCAAAGGTGGTGGATGCGGCGGCTGGTGAAGCTGCGCTCACGAGGGGCGAAGGAGCGCGGGACGTCGGTGGCCGAGTCCTCGCCGTTGGGGTCGTCCACGGTGGCCGGGAGGCGAACTGTGGCGGGGCGGCCGCGGTCGCGGGCGTAGAGCTGTTTGGCGGTGTCGGTAGCCTGCCAGGGCTCGTTTTCCAGTGCCTCGAGTAGAGGTGTTTGGCGGACGGCGAGGAAGAGGGGCTGGGTGGGGACGCAGGAGCGGCGGCCCAGCGCGAGGGGGAAGGCGGGACGTTGCACGGCCTCGGCCAGCGTCTCCACAAGGGCGGTGGGACCGTGCAGAGCGGCGAGGAAGACCGCGTCCTGGAGGTAGAAACGCTGGGTGACGTGCGTGTGCTTGGCTGGCGAGGTGGGCTTTTGCACGCCTTTGGCGGATACGCCGGCCTGCGGCAGCGGGCGTCCCCGGTAGTCACTGACGGTGTGGTAGTCGCGCAGCAGGCTGCCAGGCTGGTCGACTCGGACGCCGAGATGGAGGCCGAGCAGGTCGTCCAGGGGTTCTTCGCGGGCTCGGCCGGAGGCGGCGGCGAGCAGGCCAAGGATGCCGGATTTGGTGGGTTCGGGGCGGGTCTCGCGGCGGTTGAAGACGCTCCGGTCGCCCCAGGACTGCAACGGGCCGGCCAGGCGCAGTAGCAGCGTGGCCTGGGGAGCGGTCATCGGGTCTGCTCGATCTTCTCGGCCAGTCTGGCGTGTAGGTCGGCGATCAGAGTGGGGAAGGGGGTGTTGGGGCCGAGGATCGTGGTCAGGCGTTCGCCGGTGTGCCGGTCGGGGTCGAAGGTGTGGCAGACGGCGACGTACGCGGGGGTGTCTCCCCATTGCCGAGTGGCGCGGTCGTGTTCCACGGCCAGACGGATTGCGGAGTCGGCGGCCAGGCCCTCACCCTCCTCGTCGGGCTGGAGCGGCTTTTCGAAGGCGGAGACGAGGTTGACCGGCTGGTCTTCGCGTACGACGACGGCGAGCAGGCTGGGCAAGGTGCGGTGGGCGAAGGAGTTCTGGTGCCCGGAGGGGATGGAGCGGGCGAAGTGCTCGATGAAGGCGTCAACGGCGGTCAGGGCGGCGTCGCCGTCGCCGAGGTTGTCGATCAGCTGTGGGACGTTGACGGTGGCGTAACGGTACAGAGTGGCGGAGTTGAAGCCGATCTGGCCGATCATGCCGGCGCCGGTCTCTTCCTTCGGGTTCTCGTCATCGACGGCGGTGTAGTAGTCGAACTCCAGGTCCACGGCGTGGGTGGACAGCGCGTGCGCGACCTGGACGGCGGCGTCGACGTTGAGGGCGGGGATGTCGGCGACCATGCGCCCGAACATCGCCACGTCCATCGGGTGGCCCTGCTGGAGTTTCGCGGCGACCGGGAGGTCTTTGACGGCTTTGGCCAGTTCCTCGTCCTCCAGGGCGATAAGGTCGGTGGCCTGGTCGGTGACCAGATCGATGATGTCCTCCAGCTGGCGGTAGCCGAAGAACAGCAGGTAGGCGGTGTCGCCGGCCTTCTTGCCGGGCTTGATGCCGAGCGGCTGCAGGAGCGCCGTGGCCAGGCGGGTGGCCTGCTCGGTCTCCAGGCCGGTGCGACCGGCCAACCGCTCGGCGAGTTCGGCCGCGATGCGCTTGGTTCGGGTGGCGTGATCCTGTTCATGGGTGTGCTCGGCGAAGCGGGTGCGGGTGGCGCGCTTCCACGCCTGTGACGAGACCCGGGCCCGGCGGTGCCCGCCGAAGTAGGCCTCCTTCGGGTTTCCCTGATCGTCGCGGTTCAGGTTCGCGGGCGGGACGGTCTGGATGATGTGCACGTCGACGTACAGGCGCTTGGCCATGGGAACTCCGGATGAGATCAGGGAACGTTATTCGGGGTTGGGCGTGGACTCGGCAGGTGCCTGCGGGGTTGGCTGCCAGCCGTAGTAGTCGAGTCCGAGCCGGCGTCGGGCCAGTTGCCGGGTGTCGGGGCGTTGCCAGTCGTGGATGTCGCGCAGCAGCCGGTCGTAGTCCAGCGGCGCGCCTACGGTCCGCAGTTGGGAGATCAGGCCGCGCAGGTGGGTGAGGAAGGCGGGGACCTGGGTGGCCGAGGCGGCGGCGTTGACCCGCCGGTCCACCGCCTCCCGGGAGAACCCCTTGTCGTGCTCCGACTGCTTGTGCAGACGCCGGAGCGCCTGACCGAGCCGGGTTCCGGGGCGGTGCATGGGATCGGAGCGGGACTGCTGATGAAGCCCGTACAGGGCGAGCGCGGCATGCTCGGCCGCCAGCTCGGGTGAGACCTTGCCCTGGCGGGCGAGCCGGTCGTCGATGGGCGAGGTGTAGTACGGCCACAGGGCCGGCACCGTACCCGCGGGGCGGCCCAGTCCGGCGCGGAAGGCGGCCAGGTCCTCCCCCGGCGGCGGCCCCTGTTTGGGACGCCAGGTGCCGTCGGCGGCCACATAGCGGGTCCAATATCGGACGGTGCGATCGTTGGTGGAGGTCATGGGTGTCCTCGTTCTCAGGCTGGCTGGGGTGCCCGTCAGGCGGGGAGTTCCGCGGGGCCGGCGTCCGGGTCATCGCGTACGGACTGAGCCCAGCGGGGCAGTGCGGCGCGTAGCCGCTGGCGGAAGTTCTGCTCGGCGGAGGCCAGCCGGTAGACGTACTCCATCTTGTCCTTCTTCACCACGCGCCCGGCGAACTCGCTGCCGGTGGCCGTGGCCAGCAGCTTGTCCGCCACGTCCTGGGTTTGCCGGTGGGCGAGCTTCTCCCAGGCGGTACGGCCCCGCTCCAGCAAGTCGGGATCATCCGCGCTGGCCCGTACCCCGACCAGGAAGCGCCGCACCAGCGGGTCGAGGGCGTGCAGCACGAACTCGCCGGGACGTTGCCCCTTGTTCCAGGGGATCGGATCGGCTCCACGTGCTCGCCGCAGGTCGCCCGACAGGTTGTTCACCGCTCGTGCCAGGTCTTCGGCCTGCTCGGTCACCTCGACCAAGGTGGTGTAGGTGTCGGTTTCAGTGCGTAGACCGGCGATCGGCAGCGGGATCGAGTCGAACAGCACGTCCTCCACGACCGCGGACTGGGTGCCGTAGACGATGCCGATCGTCTGCACCTGCAGCGGGTAGTCGAAGGGAAGAGCATCGTCGGCCTGAAGGTCGGCGAGCTGGCTCAGCAGCACCGAGGTCTCCATGCCGCCGTCACTGTTCTGCCGCTCCGCGGCCAGCAGCGCCTCCATGCCACGCCAGGCGGCCTTGCCCGGTATGTGGCGCCGCGGCCGGCGCACTGTGCCCGTGGGGCTCTTGGTCTCTTTGGCGAAGGTCCAGGCCGTGTGCGGCTCCCATTCCGGGATGGCCTGCAGCCGGTCCCCTGCGCACAGCACGACCCGGCAGACCCTCAAGCCGTGCTCGGTCTGTTCTGGGATCAGGCGGATCCGCCGCGCTTGCCAGGTCCATAGGTCCAGCAGACCGGTGGCGCGTCTGGGTGCCCACTGCCCGGATGAGGGTGGGCGTCGCCACTGTGGGAGGTCATCGGCGGGTTGGCGTCCGATCGGGATGTTGAGCATCAACGTCTCGAACAACGTGCGCCCCGTCGGAACGATCATGCCTAGCGACCCCAAGGGACCTGTGACATTTCCGGTGGTCTTGCCCGCTTTTGCCAGAGTGTCGTCGGCCGCGCCGGACTTGATGCCTGCGGTGTCCCAGCAATGTGTATGCAGCAGCCAGTGGACCGCCTCAGCCGGGGTCAACGGTAGCGGGTCGCCCTCGGTGCGGGTCGAGAACAGCGGCACGTTGTTCCCGGACGCTTGGCTGGCCACCAGGAGTGCGGAGCCTTTCGTCTCGTCCTTCGCCGTGTGCAGTCCGGCCGCCTGAGCGAACGGCGCTTCGGAGCTGAACAGGTCGAAGCGAGGCCGAACCTCGTCCAGATAGGCGCTGAGCGTTTCTTGCTCGGTCTCGGTGAAACGCCCGTTGGCGAACCGGCGAGCCCACTGTTTGCGGTCCGCGGGTCGTCCTAGAGCGTGCATGACGACGGGCAGAAGGACCTGGCGCAACAGCGCCGGGGTATGTGTGGAGACCTGGACTTCCAGCGCGTCGAATTGGTCCGCGTGGAGCAGCGTCTCCCGCAAGGAGCGGGGTTTTGCGGCGGTCTCGCCCCGTGGCCGGGGAAGCAGCCACGGGGAGTCGACCAGGTCGTAGCCGAACATTGAGAGCTCCTCTAACTAGTCTTGTTTAGAGGTTGCGGTTTGGAGCGTGCCATGCCGGACGTCACCGCGTCTGCGGAATCCCTAAAGTGGGGTAGGTCGGCCCTGCGTCACCGATGGCGCGGGGATGGCCCGTGGTCGTGTTTCGGGCATACGTCGGCCCCGCTATGCGGGGATCCAACCCCGCGCGAGCCGGGCGGTCTTCTCCATCAGGGCAGTGCCTGAAGCCGTCTGGCCGTGCGGGGCTCATGTGCGTCTCCGGGGTGGGCGCCGTGGACCGCCGTCGACCAATAGCCCGAGCTTCTTGTCGTACCGCACTTGATACTCACCCAGGGTGGTTGGGGTATCGGCCGTCAATTTCAGCGCCCGGCTGTGTTTCAGCCAAGGGTGGCTTCGCCATCCGTCCAGCGGTGCCAGTTCGCGCTCGGCCGACTCAGTCAGCTTGGACGGCAGTCGTACGGTCGCGCCGAGCACTTGCTCCACCACCTCGTCTGAGAGCGCCTCGCCATTGACTCCCAGCCAGCGGCCTGCCAGCGTGTGGTAGCCCCGCTGGTCCTCACGTACGAGGATCGCCTCCACGCTGCGCTCCCCATCCCGGACCACGGCCTCCAGCCTGTGCTCGGCCAGGCTGCCTGGAGCCGCGCCATAGTGCAGGCTGTCCAGCGTCTCATTCGTGTGCCCGCCAGCGCGGGTGAGCAGGAAGTGCTCGGCGCTCCGGGCCCGTTCCTCCTGCTGGGCCGTCCACTTCTGGCGGGCCTGCTGCTCGTCCGCGCTCCACGCGGGCGGGACCACGTCGGTTGCATCGCCGTACACGCGCTCGACCAGACATGGCACCTCACTCGGCACCGACCAGCTACCGCCGTCCGCAGCACAGACCATGGCGGCAGTGCGCAACAGCAAGTAACGGCCGTAGATGGCCTCACTCGCCGGCAATATCCACGGCGACTTCTCTCCATGCGGCGCGAACCCGGTGATGATCACCTCTGGCCGACGTACTCGTGCCGGCCGAGCTACCCCGCCATGGCGGTGCATCCGGCCGAGCCGTTGCAACAGCAGGTCGATCGTGGTCAGATCGGTGACCAGCACGTCCGCGTCCACGTCGAAGGACTGTTCGGCCAGCTGTGTCGCGACCAGGATCAGCCGCTCCGGCCGTCGTACTCCGTCATTGCCCGGCGGGCCCAGCGATTGCAAGCATTCCTCGGTGCCCTCCGCGCGATCATGTGCGGTCATGCGACCGTGCAGCAGTCGCACGTCACCATCGCCGAACCGCTCGCGCAGCACCTGGTACGCACGCTGTGCCCGGGGCACGGTGTTCCGAATCACCAGCGCGCACCCGCCCTGAGCCAGCCGGTCCTGCAGCAGGTCGGCGAGGTCGTTCTCAGCCTGCCGGCTCTCTTCTTCTGCTGTGTCCGCGCCGTGAATCTCCGGCAGGACGGTCACCTTCACGTCCAGGTCCGGCCGCCACTGCGGCGCGTCATCGACGTCGTAGACGGCCCGGCCGTCGACCAGGCACGCTGCGCTGACGCTCGGATAGCTCTGCGGCGGCGGCAAATCCGTGACGTCGAACGTCTCCGCCGAAGCTGTACCAGCCAGATACGCTGCAACGAACGCGCGGCGCTGTGCGGGAGGCAAGGTGGCCGACAACAGCACGACCGGCACCTGCGCCTGCCCCAGCCAGCGCAATCCCTCCAGCAGAAACTGGGACATGTACACGTCAGCGGCGTGCACCTCGTCCAGGACCACGACCTTGCCCATCAGCCCGGCGGCGCGCAGCATCACGTGCTTGGTCCGCGTCGCCGCAAACAGCAGCTGATCGATCGTGCCGACCACGAACGGGCTGAGCAACCCGCGCTTACGCCCCAGGAACCATTCCGCCGGCGCCTGCCGCTCCGCCGTCCCCGCGTCGCCGAACGGGGAGTCGGCCAGACCATACAGGTCGTCTTCCTCGATACCGCCATAGAAGCTGTCGGGGTCGGCGTCCGACCCGTCCAGCAGACTCTGCCACTCCTTGTTGAACATCCGCTTGCCGTGCAGCAGCGCCACCTGACCTGCCAGCTCAGGATCGATCTTGTTCAACCAGGTGCGGACCTGGCTGAACATCGGGTCGCTCGTCGCCTGCGTCGGCATCCCTACAAACACCCCGTCAGCGCCGAACCTGGCGGCCAGCACCTCGGCCGCGCCCAGCGCCGCCTTGGTCTTGCCCTCCCCCATCGGCGCCTCGACGATCAGCAATCCCGGCGCCGGCATCCGGCGGGCCACGTCGAGCACGAGCTCCTGTGATGGGCGAGGCGGTTGATCAAACCGGCACACGAAGGCGTCCAGCTTCGGGACATCCAGCCGTCCCCAGCCGCCTCTCAGGCCGAGTCGCCCCCACGCCTTCACCGCGCGGTCCCGAGCTCCCTGCATGGTCACATCGCCCAGGTCGTCGACGCCAGGGAAGTGCCGCTCATCGCTGGCGATCCAGTCCGCCATCACCACCATGCCGCTGAGCTGCAGCTGCACCGCCCGGCCGGGCACCTGTTGAGGCTGCACGTCGGCCAGATCTCCGAATCCGACCAGCCGCGTGAACACCTCCACCACCGCCGCCTGTACGCGCGCCCAGGCGGGACCTTTTCCTTGAGGTTCGCCCCGACCCGTCCGCAGCCCCAGCAGCGCCCCCTTCGACGGCACCGTCCCGTGATGACCGGCGACCAGTGGCCACAACCAGGCGATCTGCTCGGCCTCCCAGCCGGCCTCCTTCAGCAGACGCAGCAGGAGCGTTCCGCCAGCCTTGTCATGCCGCCATCGGGCCTTCTGCACCACCGGCTCGATCCAGCTCAACCCAGCCCGTCGGACCGCGTCCGCTCCCTCCGCGTCGACCCTCTGGAATGCCGGAGTCGCCTTACCGCAGTCATGAATCCCACACAACCACGCGAAAAACAGCCTGCCTCGGCCCTGCGAAAGCGTGTTCAACACCCGTTTTGTGGAGGGAGCCAGATAGTTATCCCATATTTGCTCCGCCACCGCCGCAGTGTCCAATAGATGCGAAAGCAGAAGATTTGTCCTGCCTCCTGCTTTCTGGCGCGATTTACCCCATAGCGCACCAAGTTGCCGCATCACGACCGGATCGCAGTCAAGCGCGTCATGCCAATTCATCACACCTCCTCCCATCAAGCCCGCACCCTAACCGCCGCCACCGACAAAACAGAGCCCCACGGCGCATCTCCGGTATCGTTCAACTTCTGCGTAGCGTTAGCAGGACGATCAACCTGAAGATAAGCCGTAGGCAGGGAATGCAGCAGCCCACCGATTCGCAACCGAAGGAAACCAGCGCACTCCGCTGGTAAACCCGCAGGTGAACAAGTGTCGGCCCCGCGCATGCGGGGGTGTTCCCCAAGATCCCCGGAGCGGAGCTACATCTCCCGGGTCGGCCCCGCGCATGCGGGGGTGTTCCTTACTTTGGCGAGTTCTTCGGCGCTGGAATGGCGTCGGCCCCGCGCATGCGGGGGTGTTCCGCTGCATCGGGATATCGCGTTGGCCACCAGGTTGTCGGCCCCGCGCATGCGGGGGTGTTCCACATGGGGATGCCCCCGGGCCTGGGTGGGATGAGTCGGCCCCGCGCATGCGGGGGTGTTCCGCGTGATGCCGGTAGTCCAGCAGATGATCAAAGGTCGGCCCCGCGCATGCGGGGGTGTTCCGCTCGCGAAGAACGGCAGCGTAGGGACGCGAAGGTCGGCCCCGCGCATGCGGGGGTGTTCCTGCGGGATCGTGTACGTGCCGTCGTCGGCGACCGTCGGCCCCGCGCATGCGGGGGTGTTCCGGACAGCATGGCGATGCTGATCCGCATCATGGTGTCGGCCCCGCGCATGCGGGGGTGTTCCGCCATCGACCTGGCCGCCGTGGCCGGTCTGCACGTCGGCCCCGCGCATGCGGGGGTGTTCCGTCGTCAAGGCCGGGCTGCCCGAGGATCAGGCCGTCGGCCCCGCGCATGCGGGGGTGTTCCGAGGGGCTTTGATGGATCTATCCGAGGAGTAGAGTCGGCCCCGCGCATGCGGGGGTGTTCCGCCTTTGGCGACATGTTCGCGGGCTGGACGGTCGTCGGCCCCGCGCATGCGGGGGTGTTCCCGCAACCGCCCCGCCCACAACGCCGCCGACGACGTCGGCCCCGCGCATGCGGGGGTGTTCCTCCACAAGGGCCTCATACGCTTGCCGGTCGTACGTCGGCCCCGCGCATGCGGGGGTGTTCCCTCCGCCGCGGTCTGCGCGGGGTCATGACCGGCGTCGGCCCCGCGCATGCGGGGGTGTTCCCCCGCGGGCACCACGGAAGCGGGTCCGAGCGCGGTCGGCCCCGCGCATGCGGGGGTGTTCCGCCCAGCGAGCGCGTTCTGTTCCCGTCCGTCACGTCGGCCCCGCGCATGCGGGGGTGTTCCGCTTTCGCGGCTGATCCGGTCGGGCCGCCACGGGTCGGCCCCGCGCATGCGGGGGTGTTCCCCGGAGCGTTTGCGGGTTGATCAGTCATCACGCGTCGGCCCCGCGCATGCGGGGGTGTTCCGGCGGCCGACGAGTCCGTCACCTCGAGCACGACGTCGGCCCCGCGCATGCGGGGGTGTTCCACGCTCTGTCGCCGGCGGGCAGGACCGCGGCCGGTCGGCCCCGCGCATGCGGGGGTGTTCCCCACCCCGGCTGTCTGGTCGGGCTCGACTCCCTGTCGGCCCCGCGCATGCGGGGGTGTTCCTCCCCGCCTGGGCCGGCCCAGTGTTCGCCTCGAGTCGGCCCCGCGCATGCGGGGGTGTTCCCCGCCAGGCAGAGACATCGTCGTACAGACGGATGTCGGCCCCGCGCATGCGGGGGTGTTCCGGTGCTCGACGTCGCCAACAGCGGCGGCGGGGAGTCGGCCCCGCGCATGCGGGGGTGTTCCCACGATTTGAGGCAGCGACGGACCCGCCGTGATGTCGGCCCCGCGCATGCGGGGGTGTTCCGACCCTGGTCTGGCGCGCGGCCCTCCTCCGCATGTCGGCCCCGCGCATGCGGGGGTGTTCCGTCGCCGAACGCGTGGCGGATGAATTCGGCCAGGTCGGCCCCGCGCATGCGGGGGTGTTCCCCCACCCAGGGGCCCAGTCGTAGAAGGGTTCCGGTCGGCCCCGCGCATGCGGGGGTGTTCCTGCCCGTGCGACCAGGTCCCCGACTCGGCGCGTGTCGGCCCCGCGCATGCGGGGGGTGTTCCCCCGATCGAGCGCGGCAGCGAGGCCTTCGCCCGGTCGGCCCCGCGCATGCGGGGGTGTTCCGCGGCGCGACCTGATCGACGCGATCGAGACCGGGTCGGCCCCGCGCATGCGGGGGTGTTCCCGATCCCCGCCATGGCCGAGGCCTCTGTGACAGGTCGGCCCCGCGCATGCGGGGGTGTTCCTACCAGACCGGTCCAGTCCAGGTACGGATTGTCGTCGGCCCCGCGCATGCGGGGGTGTTCCGGTGTCGATGTCGCCAGACAGCGCGGCCTTGAAGTCGGCCCCGCGCATGCGGGGGTGTTCCCGACGGTCCAGACGTCAAGGTCATCGTTCGAGCGTCGGCCCCGCGCATGCGGGGGTGTTCCGTACGCGACCGGAAACCGGCGGACGGCCTTGTGGTCGGCCCCGCGCATGCGGGGGTGTTCCGCGGCTGGAGTCGGAGGTGAGCACTTCGTCGGCGTCGGCCCCGCGCATGCGGGGGTGTTCCCGTCGCCACCGGTAACGACGTGGTGGGCGTCCAGTCGGCCCCGCGCATGCGGGGGTGTTCCGTTTCCTCGCTCGGTGCCGATTAACGAGCGTCCGTCGGCCCCGCGCATGCGGGGGTGTTCCGATGCTGGGTGGCACCCGTGGCTGATGACCAGCGTCGGCCCCGCGCATGCGGGGGTGTTCCGCCCGACGTCAAGACGCCCAAGGACGGCAGCGGGTCGGCCCCGCGCATGCGGGGGTGTTCCGTCCGGGATCTGTATGACCAGCTCATGCCGGAGGTCGGCCCCGTGCATGCGGGGGTGTTCCCCGGGCGCGACGCGGCGGCAAAAAGAAGTGATCGTCGGCCCCGCGCATGCGGGGGTGTTCCTCGCCAGTGTTCCGCCCAATGAGAAGTTCTGAGGTCGGCCCCGCGCATGCGGGGGTGTTCCGTCCCGCTAGTGCCAATGCTCGAGGCTCGCCTTGTCGGCCCCGCGCATGCGGGGGTGTTCCCTCCTCAGCACCGGCGAATCCGAGCCGCCGACCGTCGGCCCCGCGCATGCGGGGGTGTTCCGCGGGCGGCGACTTTCGCCGCGAGCACGGGCAAGTCGGCCCCGCGCATGCGGGGGTGTTCCGCCCTTGCCGGCCTGCACGCCGGCGTCGAACAGGTCGGCCCCGCGCATGCGGGGGTGTTCCTTCCGGTCGCTGCCCAGGACAATGACTGCCCCGGTCGGCCCCGCGCATGCGGGGGTGTTCCGGACACGCGGCGCTACTACCGGCAGGCGGCGGAGTCGGCCCCGCGCATGCGGGGGTGTTCCACCCCTTCAGGGTTCATGTAGCCGGGCTTCGCGGTCGGCCCCGCGCATGCGGGGGTGTTCCTCAGTCTCTCTGCCGCGCGACCGCGGCATTCATGTCGGCCCCGCGCATGCGGGGGTGTTCCCCGCGTGGCCATTTTCCACGGGGTGGTACCACCGTCGGCCCCGCGCATGCGGGGGTGTTCCCTGATCACGCAGCTTATGCAGGTCAAGGACCCGGTCGGCCCCGCGCATGCGGGGGTGTTCCGAATGACAATAGAGTAGTGGGGTGCCTTCTTAGGTCGGCCCCGCGCATGCGGGGGTGTTCCGCGCTGGGCGACCACCATGAACGGGCACGTGGCGTCGGCCCCGCGCATGCGGGGGTGTTCCGCCGGCCAGCGCGCGGCCTGGCCGCTCTTGACCGTCGGCCCCGCGCATGCGGGGGTGTTCCGGGCATCACGGTCGAGGTGATCCAGCTCGACGCGTCGGCTCCGCGCATGCGGGGGTGTTCCGGAGGACCCGAAGGCCCGCACCGCGTACGACCGCGTCGGCCCCGCGCATGCGGGGGTGTTCCCACCGAGCGTCGCGGTCCTCTGCGTTTTGAGGAGTCGGCCCCGCGCATGCGGGGGTGTTCCCCGTCACGGGGTCGGGGTCAGAGTCGCGACCCGGTCGGCCCCGCGCATGCGGGGGTGTTCCGCACGCTGGCCCATTTCCAACGGGGACGAGGATGTCGGCCCCGCGCATGCGGGGGTGTTCCCCCCGGGGCAAGCCCGTCGTGCTCGTTGGGTGTCGGCCCCGCGCATGCGGGGGTGTTCCGTTCTCCCGGTTGGCCAAGGCCCAGAGCAGGAGGTCGGCCCCGCGCATGCGGGGGTGTTCCAGGCCCACTCTTTGCCATGTTTGTCCAGTTCGGGTCGGCCCCGCGCATGCGGGGGTGTTCCCGCTCGCCACCGCGATAACGACGGGAGGGGCGTGTCGGCCCCGCGCATGCGGGGGTGTTCCGTCGATGAAGTCGAACAGGACGGTGCCCGTGCCGTCGGCCCCGCGCATGCGGGGGTGTTCCGCGTTTCGCTGAAAAGTACAGGGGGAAATTCGGTCGGCCCCGCGCATGCGGGGGTGTTCCATGGCGTACGACACTTACGGGCTGAGAGTTGCCGTCGGCCCCGCGCATGCGGGGGTGTTCCTTGCTCGGGTTGTTGATCGCGGTCGTGTCCTGGGTCGGCCCCGCGCATGCGGGGGTGTTCCCCTCGAGCACACGATCATGCTCAACTGCAGTCCGTCGGCCCCGCGCATGCGGGGGTGTTCCCGCGATGATCGGCTGATACATCAACGATTCGAGGTCGGCCCCGCGAATGCGGGGGTGTTCCCTATCCCGAGAGTTGGTCCGCGCGATGCTCGCCGTCGGCCCCGCGCATGCGGGGGTGTTCCGACCGCCAAGCAGTACGAGCACATTGTGCCAGCGTCGGCCCCGCGCATGCGGGGGTGTTCCCCTGGCGGGTCACCTCGGCGAGCCGGTTCTGCGGTCGGCCCCGCGCATGCGGGGGTGTTCCAGCACCCCGTACCACGGGGGCGAGTCCTTGCGCGTCGGCCCCGCGCATGCGGGGGTGTTCCGAGCTTTTCCCCGGAGGAGGAGGGGCCGGCCTTGTCGGCCCCGCGCATGCGGGGGTGTTCCGCGCTGACGTCCTGTCCTGCCCGACCCCCTGCGGTCGGCCCCGCGCATGCGGGGGTGTTCCCGTCAGCGTCCGGCCGTACTGCGTGCTTTGCGAGTCGGCCCCGCGCATGCGGGGGTGTTCCGGTCGAATCGGCTGTAAAGGGACAGGGAGAGACGTCGGCCCCGCGCATGCGGGGGTGTTCCGATCGGCGACATGGACCGGGCCGCGCAGGCCCCGCGCAGGCGGGGGTGTTCCTCCGCATCGTCGCCGTCCCCGAGGGCGGCGTGCAGTCGGCCCCGCGCATGCGGGGGTGTTCCGTTCTCTGAGTACGCCCACCTGTACGAGTGGGGGTCGGCCCCGCGCATGCGGGGGTGTTCCGTACGGCATCTCGTACGCCACAGTGCTGCCTGGGTCGGCCCCGCGCATGCGGGGGTGTTCCGTTTCCTCGCTCGGTGCCGATTAACGAGCGTCCGTCGGCCCCGCGCATGCGGGGGTGTTCCGGCGTTGAGATTGGCGATGTGCTCGGGAAGGTAGTCGGCCCCGCGCATGCGGGGGTGTTCCCCCTGTTCGACGCGCATGCGGGGGTGTTCCGAGCGTCATTCGCTGGGATTCCGTTGAGGAGCTGTCGGCCCCGCGCATGCGGGGGTGTTCCCTGGGGTCTCAACGAGCAGCTCCTAGCGCTGACGTCGGCCCCGCGCATGCGGGGGTGTTCCACGATCAGGCCAGCGCGGCAGGATGATCGGGTGGTCGGCCCCGCGCATTCGGGGGTGTTCCGGACGCCAACAACGTCTACATCTGGCAGGCCGGGTCGGCCCCGCGCATGCGGGGGTGTTCCCGTCGCTTTCCCCTTTGGCCGCCGCCCTCGGGCGTCGGCCCCGCGCATGCGGGGGTGTTCCCACCTACGTGCCCCCGGGCACGCACACGGTGACGTCGGCCCCGCGCATGCGGGGGTGTTCCCCGGCCTCGGCTGTTCTCGTACAGCTTGCGCCGGTCGGCCCCGCGCATGCGGGGGTGTTCCCCAGGACACGATGTCCTTGATCCATTGGACGCCGTCGGCCCCGCGCATGCGGGGGTGTTCCGCACGTCGCCCCGAGCGCGATGCCCGGGACGGTGTCGGCCCCGCGAATGCGGGGGTGTTCCGCCCGCCAGCACCGACACGTCCATCACCACGGAGTCGGCCCCGCGCATGCGGGGGTGTTCCAATCTGCCGGAAGAAGTAGTCGGTGCCCTGCTGGTCGGCCCCGCGCATGCGGGGGTGTTCCGTACGCCCTGCGGTGCGCCTTCCTGGCGCTCGGGTCGGCCCCGCGCATGCGGGGGTGTTCCGTGGCTGGCGGACGTGAAGCGGGAATGGACCTTGTCGGCCCCGCGCATGCGGGGGTGTTCCTCTCAACGCGGGGTCAGTAGCGCGTACGGGGCGGTCGGCCCCGCGCATGCGGGGGTGTTCCGCCGTCCGCGTTGCCGCCGGGCGCCGCCCAGGCGTCGGCCCCGCGCATGCGGGGGTGTTCCCAGGCGATGCAGCGCCTCACGGACCTGCACGACGTCGGCCCCGCGCATGCGGGTGTGTTCCGCTATCCAGCTAGCTTGTAGGTGATCCACATGCGTCGGCCCCGCGCATGCGGGGGTGTTCCTGTGAGACGGCTAGCCCGCCCCACTGTCGCCCGGTCGGCCCCGCGCATGCGGGGGTGTTCCGAGCGAGTCCTGGGCCCGGGTGGTGAGGGGTTCGTCGGCCCCACGCATGCGGGGGTGTTCCGCGCATCAACGGGTTCGTGGATCGGGCCGGCCGGTCGGCCCCGCGCATGCGGGGGTGTTCCAGAGCCAGCGCCGTTGGCAAGCGTGCGGATCACGTCGGCCCCGCGTATGCGGGGATGTTCCGGGGACGTACCCATGGCCAGACCCCATGTTGGTGTCGGCCCCGCGCATGCGGGGGTGTTCCGCATTGCCCCGGGTGCGAGGGCCACGTGGCCGCGTCGGCCCCGCGCATGCGGGGGGTGTTCCTGGGACGCTGACCCTGGCCGAGGACGAGACCGGGTCGGCCCCGCGCATGCGGGGGTGTTCCCGCGGACGGCACGGTCAAGTGGCGTGCGCTGGAGTCGGCCCCGCGCATGCGGGGGTGTTCCGCCGTCGGGGGACAATCTCGCGCGGCTCGTCGCGTCGGCCCCGCGCATGCGGGGGTGTTCCCCCGCTCAGGGGCGGGTGCCTGGGGTGGAGCTCGTCGGCCCCGCGCATGCGGGGGTGTTCCGTAGTAGACGCCATATCACGCCGTTCCATCCGTGTCGCCCCCGCGCATGCGGGGGCGTTCCGCCCCCGGGCCGGGATCGCGGCCCGGTAGAGGAGGTCGGCCCCGCGCATTCGGGGATGTTCCGGCCCGTGCGACGTGCAGTGTGGTACCGGCATCGTCGGCCCCGCGCATGCGGGGGTGTTCCGGCGATCGGCAACATCGCTGAGGCTATGGCCCCGTCGGCCCCGCGTATGCGGGGGTGTTCCGGATCCGGAGGACTACCTGGTCGGACAGTCCATGTCGGCCCCGCACATGCGGGGGTGTTCCGTACCACGCGGGCGCGAAGGTGGACCGATCGAAGTCGGCCCGCGCATGCGGGGTGTTCCCTGGGCGCGTCTCGTAGAAGGGCGTGCCGAGGTCGGCCCCGCGCATGCGGGTGTTCCGCTCCAGGCGGCAGTCATGGCCGGGTCACCAACGTCATGCTTGGTATCCGCTATGTCACGCGGCAGTGGAGTGATCGCGCCCTGCGAGCTTCCCTTCAAGACCAATTCGCTTGATCCAACGTCCCCACCGAGCACTCCGCGCGAACTGCTCAGCGATAACCCGGCCCGACGGGAGCGCCCCATCAGGAAGGCGATTCGCCAGAGCCCACCGCCAAGCGGTTCGACGGAGATCTTCCCTCCCGAACTCATCAGGACCCGCTTGCTCTGGCGAATCGTGGTCATAGACCCCGACAGGTTCCGGATCCCTTGCCACCTCGCCCTGCGCCCCAACTGGCTCTTGGGCGGAAGCTTGACGGATCTGGGACATCAAGAGCTCGTAACTGCCGATCAAAGCGGCGCTTGGCCAAGCGGCGATGATGCGACCGATCAGGCTCGGATCGGCGACGGCGATGTTGGCTCCGAGGCTGGCGAGGCTGCCGATCAGCAACATGGTCCAAGCCAGCAACCCGCCACGGGATCCGTACCGGTTGCCCAGGAGAATGGACATTGAGGCGACGACGATCGTGCCGTCGACCGCGAGCGGGATGAGCACCGCCGCCACATGATCCTCACCGTGGCGGAGGCACAGCTCGTGCATGTGCCGGAACGATACGACCGCCGCGATGGTTGCGAGAAGCAGGACTCCTGTGATCGTCGTACGGTGAATGCGGCGCACAGCTCGCATGTTCGTCTCCATAGCTGCTCAACCCTCCCGACCTGGGAGAACGAGTGTGGTGGAGGCGCTGAAGGGCATGTACTTATCGAGTGTGTCCCCCCTCGGACACAGGATTACTCCATAAAGGGCTCGCTCTCCGGAGCGGGCTCTTTAGCGTTGAGCCCACTCACGACGCGGGTCTGCGCATCTCGAGATCTGGCGCTCGTGTACCCGTGACGGCCCCGGTAACCTCCCGCTCACCCAATGCGAGTCCATCCGACGCCCGCAAAGCCACACCGAAGTAGCCCTGCGAGCAGCTAGATGCGCGTGCCGCCGTCCCGGGTCGACGAGCAGCTCGAATTCGGATCGGCCGGCGCGGTCAGCAGCGCGGCGGCCTTGCGGTCGCTCGGTCCACGGCAGCCGCCGCGGGCACCCGATGTCGACGAGCTCGGTCACGATCACGCCTTGGCCCGCGATCAAGCTCTGCACCACCTCGCGCTGCCACCCACAGCAGGAGACCGGATCCTGGAAATCCTCAGTGGACGTGCGCCCGTAAAGGGCGAGCCGCAACGGCTCATCCTTCGCGTCCATACATCGCGAGATGATGCCCCTGCTTCTGCCTTCACCACATGGGCCCGTCCGTGGTGTGGCTCACCTGGTGAGCGTGACGCGTTGTTCACGATCACTGGCGTCGTTCGCCTGACGACCCTCGGGGTGGCCCTGAGCTGGTCATTTCTCGGAAAGGCGGCACTCTTCACGAGGTGTGGGTTGAGGTGCGGCGTTAACGTCGCCGCATGGGGATCGACGTGGTGCTGCCCTGCCTGAACGAGGCGGCGGCCCTTCCGTGGGTGCTCGGGCGGATGCCGGACGGCTTTCGCCCGATCGTGGTCGACAACGGCTCGACCGACGGATCCGCGAAGATCGCGGTCGGGCTCGGCGCCACGGTGGTGTGCGAGCCCCACCGCGGGTTCGGCGCGGCCTGCCATGCGGGCCTCGTGGCCGCGGTCTCGGACGTCGTGTGCTTCATGGACGCCGATGCGTCGCTTGACCCGCAACAGCTGCCCCGGGTGAGCGGACCTGTCGTGGCCGGCGAGGCCGATCTCGTCCTCGGCCGCCGTGTCCTCCGGCCGGGCGCGTCATGGCCGGTGCATGCCCGGCTGGGCAACGCGATGCTGGCCCGGAGGCTGCGCCGCCGTACCAGTGCCTCGCTGCACGACCTGGGGCCGATGCGGGCGTGCGGGCGCGTGGCGCTGCTCCGGCTGGAGCTCGTCGACCGGCGTTTCGGCTATCCGCTGGAGATGGTGCTGCGTGCCGGGGCGGCGGGCTGGCGCATTCGGGAGACTGAGGTGGACTACCTGCCCCGCGAGGGCCGGTCAAAGGTGACCGGCACGGTACGCGGCACCCTGCGGGCGATCGGCGACATGCGCCGGGTCATGGCTCGTCGGGATGGAGCCGCGTGAGTCCGGAGGACGGCCGGGACGGCGACGGCCGCCCCCAGATCGTTGTGATCGCGAAGGAGCCCGTGCCCGGAAGGGTCAAGACGCGGCTCGTTCCCCCTCTTACCCCCGGTGAGGCCGCCACGCTGGCCGCCGCCTTCGAGGACACCCACAGGCTGCGGCCCACCCCCATCGTGCTCATTGGCATGGACACCCCGCAGGTCTCCCCCGGCCTGCTGGTCGACGCCGTGTCTCTGCTCGCCGGCCACGACGCGGTGTTCGGCCCGGCGGCCGACGGCGGCTTCTGGCTGCTCGGACTGCGCGCGCCCGATCCCGCGATGCTGCTCGGCGTACCGATGTCAGAGCCGGCCACCGGCGAGGTCCAGCTGCGAAGGCTCAGGAAGGCAGGGATGAGCGTCGCCTTGATGCCGTGCCTGACCGATGTGGACACCATCACGGACGCGATCGAGGTGGCGGCGCTGGTTCCGGGGTCGCGCTACGCCGCCGCGCTCGCCGGGATCGGAGCACCACGATGACGAAGGTACTGGTGACCGGTTCGGCCGGATTCATCGGAAGCCATGTGGTCGAGGCGCTGGAGGCGGGCGGCCATGAGGTGGCCGGTCTCGACCTTCGATCCGGCTACGACCTCCGGGACACGGCCGTTCTCGATCGGCTGCTGCCCGGGGCCGACGTGGTCGTGCACCAGGCCGCCAAGGTCGGGCTCGGCGTGAACGTGGCGGACCTGCCCGACTACGCCTCGGTCAACGTGTACGGCACGGCCGTGCTGCTGGCGGCGATGGCGGAGCACGGCGTCGGGCGGCTGGTGCTGGCGTCCTCGATGGTGGTCTACGGGGAGGGCGCCTACGACTGCGCGCGGCACGGCCGGGTGCGGCCAGGTCCCCGCTCCGCCTCGGACATGTCGCGCGGGTCCTTCGAGCCCCGTTGTCCCCGATGCGGTGAGGGCGTGGTCCTCGCCGCGATCGACGAGGAGGCGCCGACGGATCCGCGCAACGCGTACGCCACCACCAAGCTGGCCCAGGAGCATCTCGCCGCCAGTTGGGCGCGAGAGACGGGCGGTACGGTGACCGCACTTCGCTACCACAATGTGTACGGCCCCAGGATGCCGAGGAACACGCCGTACTCGGGCGTCGCGGCGATCTTCCGGTCCGCGCTGGAGGCCGGCTGCGCCCCGCGCGTGTTCGAGGACGGTGGGCAGATGCGCGACTTCGTCCACGTCCGCGATGTCGCCGACGCGAACGTCGCCGCCCTCACCTGCGGGGAGCCGGGAACGCTGACCGTCTACAACATCGCCAGCGGGGAGCCCCACACCGTCGGAGAGATGGCCCGAATCCTGGCGGCGCAACGGGGCGGCCCGAATCCGGTCACCACCGGGGAGTACCGGCTTGGGGACGTGCGCCACATCGTGGCCTCGCCGCACCGGGCAGCCGCCGAGCTCGGTTTTCAGGCGCGGATCGGCTTCGCCGAGGGGATGAAGGAGTTCGCCACCGCGCCGCTGGCCTGACCGCTCGTATCGAGGCTCGATTCCCAGCATGGCGAGGGAAGATGCACAACCTGATCCGCTGCCCTCTCGCCTGCGCGACCGTGCTCCTCCTCGCCCTGCTCTGCGTGCTCGCACTGACAATCAGCACGGGATCCTTCTACGCCGATCGCGCCGGCCTGCTCTGGCGGTACGCGCTCGCGTGGGCGCTCTACGCCGCGGGGGTGTGGGCGCTGCGCAAGGTGCCAGGACGTCAGGCGGCGTTCCTGGTGATCGCCGGGGGCATCGCAGTGACCGCCACGGGGCTCCTGGCGCCACCGGCCACCAGCACCGATGCCTATCGCTACGCCTGGGACGGCCGCGTGCAGGCGGCGGGCGTCTCACCCTATGACCACGCCCCGGCCGACCCCGCGCTCACGCCGCTACGCGACCGCTGGCTCTTCCCCGAGGGCGCCGACTGCGACGGCCCCGACCGTTACCCGGTCCCCTCCCGCGACGGCGCCCGATCGTGTACGCGGATCAACCGCCCCGCTGTCCACACGATCTACCCGCCGCTGGCGGAGGCGTACTTCGCGGTCGTGCACCGGCTCTCGCCCGAGGGGTCGCGGCACAAGCCGCTCCAGATCGGCGGAGCGCTGCTGGCCTTGGGCACGTCACTCGTCCTGCTGATAGCGCTCAGTCCCAAGGCTCCGGCGCGGGCGGCCTGGTGGGCATGGTGCCCCGCCGTTCCGATCGAGGCGGTGAACAACGCCCATGTCGACGCGTTCGGCGTCCTGCTCACCGTCATCGCCCTGATCACCGCGAGCAGGCACAGAGTCCGCGGCGGCCTGCTGCTCGGCGCGGCCACCGCCGTCAAGCTCCTGCCCGCCGCGGCCGCGCCCGGGATGCTCTCCGGGCTTCTGGCCAAGGGCGGGCCCTCCGGGTGGCGGCGGGCGCCGGCTGCTCTGGCGGTCCTCGGGCCTGCTCTTCTCGTCGTGGCGCTCGCCTATCTGCCGTACGTGCTGGCGTCCCGCGATTCCGTCTTCGGCTACTTCTTCGGTTATCTGAACGAAGAGGGCTACAGCGATGCCGGCGCTGACAGCCGCTACGCGGTACTGCGCCTGATCCTGCCCGACTCGTGGGCCCTGCCTGCCGCCCTCGCCGTTTTCGCGGCCGCGGCCCTGTTCGTGCTGCGCCGGGGCGATGCTCACCGGCCGTGGCGTGGAGCCTTGGTGGTGACCGGCACGGCCTTCCTCGTCTTCACGCCGGGATACTCCTGGTACGCCCTGCTGGTCGTCGCACTCGCCGCTCTTGACGGCCGGTGGGAATGGCTCGGTATCCCGCCGGCCGGTTCGGTCGCTTACCTGAGCGCTCAGGCCGGGCTCGGGACTGCCGCCTACGGTGTCGCGGCGCTGGCGGTCATCACGGGTCTCGTCGCCCGCGTCCGCTTCTCAGCGCACGGCGCCGCACGGCGTACAGCAGCCCCGAGACGCCGAAGAGAACCAAAGTGATCAGCAACCACCGCGCGAGGTAGGGAGAGGTGCTCAATCCGACCGCCCAGCGATAGTTGCGTCGGCGCCACGGAGGATGAGCGGGAACCACACCAACAGCAACAAGCCCGACAGCATGGCCGGCACTCTCAGGTAATTGACCACACCGGTCCGGCGTGGGCGAGCCACTCGCCTGGTCAAGGCCTGCGTGACCACGTCGGCCCCGGAATACAAGGGCAGCAGCACCAGATCGTGCAAGATGATCGCACCGGCGAACCACACGGCGAACCCCAGCAGGATGCCGGCGGCGACCACCCGCGTGGCGACATAGCCGGCGACCACGAAGCAGGCCACCAGCACGAGAAGATGCCACAGGGGCGCGCCGTAGACACTCGCCAACCGCTTCACGAGATCTCCACGCGGAAGTCGAGTTCGCGCACCCACTTGGTGTTGTGCACGCCAGGGGCGTTCGGCACGATGATCCGCGCCGGATATCCGTGGTCGAGCGACAGGTCGGCGCCGTTCACCCGCAGCGCGAGCAGCGAGCGCAGGTCGGCCACCTGCCGGGCGCTGAGCGACGCCTGGCCGAAATAGCCCACGCGCTGCAGTGACCTGGCCGTTACCCCCGCCGTACCGAGCCGCACTCCGGCCAGGTGGGCCAGGTCCGCCAGGCGTACGCCGGTCCAGGTCTGCTCGGTCGACCATCCCTCCACGCAGGCGATCGGCAGCGCGTAGGTGTGCAGCGGCATCGCCAGCAGGTCCTCCCGCGACAGAAGGATCCGGCCCGCGCCGACGACGGCCAGCCGCCACTGAGGGCCCGTCTCCGCCGCGGTGACACCGAGGCTGGCCGCCGTCTTGTTGACCTGGAAGTCGTTGGGCCCGGTGCCGTACTCGCGCCCGTGCGGCGCCAGCAACGCCGTACGGCGCAGCGGCCCGTCCACCGTCTGCCCCACCGACAGGCCGAACATCATCGCCGAACCCCCGCCGACGAACGCCAGCAGCCCGCGCCGGGACATGGTGGGCGGCGCCGGATCCACGGCCACCAGGCCGTCCGGGTCGGGCGGTTCCGGCCGCGTATCCGCCAGGCCCGTGCGCAACTCGCGGCCCAGGCCGCGGGACCGCACGGCGCGGATCGCCTTCGGCAGCCGCACCACGACGTGGACGACGAGCGCGGCCAGGAAGATCCACGCACCGTACAGATGCGCCGGGTAGAAGGAGAACGGGAAGACGTAGAAGACCTGGATGTTGAGAATCCCGGTGACGAACTGGAACACCGCGCCACCCACCAAAAGCACCAGACTGGCCCGCTCGACAGCCTCGGCGATCGAGCGCGCGGGCGGCCAGGCGAACAGCTTCGGGATCACTGACCACAGCTTGGCCAGCAGCACCGGCACCAGCGTCAACCCGACGACGACGTGAGCGCCCTGGGTGAGCCGGTACATCCAGACCGGGTTCGTCGGCCAGTCGAAGAGATAGAAGCCCAGCAGGCCCTTGGAGGGGGTGGTGTCGTTCCCCGGCAGTCGCGGCTCGTAGGCGGCGTACGACAACAGCCCGGTGACCGCGACGATGACCAGCCCGACGAGCAGGACCAGGCCGAGCACTGACGTGAGCCACGGGCCACGCAGGGGGCTGCGCCAGAACTCGGGCCGGAACGGCCCAGGAGGGCCGTCACGCAACCATGCCGCCAACCGCGTCCCACCACTCGCGTCACGCTCACGGTCGCGTCTGGGTGACATATCCGGCATAGATCCCCCCGAAGCCGATGTCGGATGCTGCTGTCCTTACCGGTTACGTCGCCTTCTACGCTTCACAGCGATACGTATTCGGCCAGGTCCGAGGCTTCGGATCGCCTGTGTCCCAGCTTCGCGCCTCGCCCGCATGCAGTGCTGCCCAGCGACATGGCTCATCCCGGTTCGGCCATGACGCCCCGTCACCCGGTTGACGCTAATGCGCTGCGCGGTCGTGCCGAAGTCTTGTTCGCACTCCGTAAGATCTAGCGGCCCGAGGTTCTTGCGAAGTGCGTACGGCCTGCGCCGCAGCGGCCGCGAACCCGGCCCCCGTTGCGAGACCGCGATCCGGCCGAACGGCTTCCGTCGCGGACCCGGCGACATCCAGAGTCGTCGCGGACCCGGCGACATCGGGAGTCGTCGCGGACCCGGCGACATCGGGAGTCGTCGCGGACCCGGCGACATCGGGAGTCGTCAGCATGTCGTAAGGATTGAGCACGGTCCGTCGCCCTACTGTCGATCACATGGCCCAGATCGTGATCATCGCCAAGGAGCCGGTAGCCGGGAGGGTCAAGACCCGGCTGACCCCGCCGTTCAGCCCGGACCAGGCAGCGGCGCTCGCAGCGGCCGCTCTGCGTGACAGCCTGGTCGCCGTGGGTGAGACACCCGTCGCCCAGCGGGTGCTCGCCCTGGACGGGCTGCCAGGTAGCTGGCTGCCGCCCGGCTTCGTGGTGATCCCGCAACGCGGCTCGGGCCTGGACGAGCGTCTGGCGGCGGCGTTCTCGGACGCCTATCGGCTCCGGCCGGAACCCGCCGTACTGATCGGCATGGACACCCCGCAGGTGACATCCGCTCTGCTCAAGGAGGCAGCGGACGCGCTGGAATGCCACGACGCCGTGTTCGGCCCGGCCACCGACGGCGGTTTCTGGCTGCTCGGCCTGCGCGAACCGGACCCTTCGCTGCTCCGCGGGGTGCCCATGTCACACCCGGAAACCGGCAAGCTCCAGCTCGACCGGCTGGACCGGGCCGGACTCGCCGTCCATCTGCTGCCCGAGCTGACCGACGTGGACACCGCGGCCGACGCCGTCTCGGTCGCCGCAGAGGCGCCCGATTCCCACTTCGCCAAGACGCTACGGGAGCTGGGCGAATGATCGGGCAGATCTACGCCGACGCGCTCGCCGGAGCCACCACCGAGATCGAGCACGTCGATGGCACCCGCGTCGTCCTGGAGACCGCCCGCTGGTTCGAGCCGGTCGACGGCGACGAGACGCTCCTGAGCAGGTGCACCAGCCCGACCCTGGACATCGGCTCAGGGCCCGGCCGACTCACGGTCGCACTGGCCCGCCGCGGCGTTCAGTCGCTCGGCATCGACATCACCCCTCGCGCCGTCGCCCTCACCCGCAAGGCGGGAGGCTTCGCCATGCTCCGGAACGTCTTCGACGAGGTCCCGGGCAGCGGTCAGTGGGCGACGGCGCTGCTCGCCGACGGCAACATCGGCATCGGCGGCCACCCCGAGATGCTGCTGCGGCGGGTCAGGCAGCTGGTCCGGCCGGACGGCACGGTCCTGGTCGAGGTAGCACCGCCCGAGACGAGAAGCCGCGTCGACCGGATACGCCTACGCCGCGGCCCGCACGTCGGTGACTGGTTCGGATGGGCGACCGTGTCGGTGAGCGACATCCAGCGCGTGGCAGGCGCCGGTGGCTTCCCGAACGTGGACTGCTGGACGACTCACGATCGCTGGATGGCCCGCCTGAGCTAGACAGGGGCCTCCACCGCCGGAAGCACGAACACGTCGCCCAGCTGCGCAACACGGCGAGCCTCCTGGCCGAAGAACGGGTGACGGCCCGAAGCTTGCCCACGGAGGGCACCTGGATCGCATCGAAGGAAGCCGTCATGATGACAGTCAACGGAGCGCCTGCCCGGTATGACGATCTGCGGGCGCTGTTCATCAACTGCACCCTCAAGAAGAGCCCCGAACGCAGCCACACCCAGGGCTTGATCGATCTCAGCACGCACATCATGGACACGCAGGGTGTACGCGTCGAGCAGTTGCGGGCGATCGACCACGACATCGCCACCGGCGTGTGGCCGGACATGACCGAGCACGGCTGGGAGAGCGACGAGTGGCCCGCCGTCTACCAGCGGGTGCTCGCCGCCGACATCCTGGTCATCGCCGGGCCGATCTGGCTGGGTGACAACAGCTCGGTGACCAAGAAGATCATCGAACGGCTGTACGCCTGCTCCAGCCTGCTCAACCAGGCCGGCCAGTACGCCTACTACGGGCGGGTGGGCGGCTGCCTGATCACGGGTAACGAGGACGGCGTCAAGCACTGCGCCATGAACGTGCTCTACAGCCTGCAGCACCTGGGGTACACCATCCCGCCGCAGGCCGACGCCGGCTGGGTGGGCGCGGCCGGACCCGGACCGTCCTACCTCGACCCGGGCTCGGGCGGGCCGGACAACGACTTCACCAACCGCAACACCACCTTCATGACCTGGAACCTGCTGCACCTGGCACGCATGCTCAAGGACGCCGACGGCATCCCGGCCCACGGCAACCAGCGCTCGGAATGGGACGCCGGATGCCGCTTCGACTTCGACAACCCCGAGCACCGGTAGGAGGTCCGGCGGGCGCGCCTGGTCGGTGGAGGCGCTCAACAGCGGTTGGGCCCTAGCGGCGGCCGACGCCCGACAGACCACCGACATCCCCCGCTTCTGGCATGCGAGACGTTAGCGTTATGTCCATAACGCAGTTCCAGGAGAAACCATGTCCTCACGGCTCAACCCGTACCTCACATTCAACGGCGACGCCCGCCAGGCGATGGAGTTCTATGCGAACGTGTTCGGCGGCAACCTCGCCCTCAACACCTTCGCCGAGTTCGGCGCCACGGACTCGCCGGACGCCGACCGGACCATGCACGCGACGCTGGAGACCGACGCCGGTTACACGATCATGGCCAGCGACGTCACCAGTGACATGCCGTACCAGCCCATGACGGGCTCTTCGGTGAGTCTCAGCGGCGACGACGCCGGCCTCCTGCGCGGCTACTGGGAGAAACTGTCCGCAGGCGGGACGGTCACGATGCCCATGCGGAGGCAGGCCTGGGGTGACGAGTTCGGCATGTGCGTCGACAAGTTCGGCGTGTCGTGGATGGTCAACATCAGCCAGCCGCAGGCTCAGCAGGGGTAACGATTGTTCTTGCGGCTTCTCCCACCGTTGGCCCGACCGCGGAGCCAAACCAGGAAGGTGACGAAGCGGCACCGGAACACCGTGGCCCTCGACGGCTCGCTGCGCGGCTGACCAGGGCCCAACGGGACAAGCTGAAGCCCTGACGGCATGGAGTAGGGCAGGACCTCCTCCGCTCGTTCGACCTGCCGGAGGTCGCCCGGCACTGACCGGTCACTGCTCCACCCGGACGCGACCTTCACCAGCAGAAACACATGGGTTCTCGCACCGCTGTCGCCTTACCACTACACCTGGCAGCACCGGGCCGGAGACATGGGCGAGGTCTCCCGCTCGCCGGCGACTTCGCCTTCACGCGCCTCGTCGCCGGATTCACCAATGGCGAAGGCTGTCGCGCCATGCCGCCGCCAACACCGCGACCGGCGTCGCTTCGACCGGCCGGATGTGCTCGACCCACGCCGCCCTCTCGGTATGAGGCAGGCACTGAGCGCTCCGCCGGTACGCGCCTGGTCGAGCTGAGCCTCACGCTTCGGCGGCCGCAGATCATGCGTCCTGCGTAGGCGGGTACAGCCCGGCCTGCCGGTAGACGGACGTGAGATAGCGCAGCATTTCGTCGGGGTCCGGTGGATCCGGCTGCAGGACGCGGTAGGTCACGGCGCCGGCCATCGCATCACCTGGGCCCTGCTCGCCCGAGGCAAACGGCTCAGCCGCAGAGAGTCAGCCTTGCTGCTGGTGCTGTACGTCGCGGTGCTGCCATTGATCGCGTGAAGGCGCGCCGAGGGCGGCGGCCTGGACGTGCTGCTGTCAGCCCGCCCTGCTCGGCGACGCCGCGCATGCGATGAGCCCGGGCCGCGGCCAAGGCGCCAGGCAATCCCTCGGCGACGCCGTCGTACTCGCCGCCGCCCTCGCCGACGAGCCCACGATCGAGGTCGCGCTCCACCGCTACGACGCCGAGCGCCGCCCGCGCACCCAGGCCACCGCTTGCAGGGCATGGGCGGGGGCCGGGCGGCGGCTCGTCCATGCCCCGATGTTCGCGCGCTCGCCCGCGAGGCCCAAATCGGGGCGACCGTGTCAGCGTCGCGTGTGCCCCGTGTGAGCGACTCCCGTCAGTCTTCGCATACCGCACCAACCCTCACGAACAACGGAGGCCACAGATGACCGGGACGAACGACGTCAGCAGCTGGGTCCGGAGCTGGAGCGCCTCGCCTCAGGCGGCTCACGACGGGCTCGGCTCGTTCGACGACCACCCGCCCCTCGCCGACGTGACCCTGCGCCAGGTGGTGCGCATCAGCGGTGGTGGGCGCCGGGTACGCGTCCGCTTCACCAACGAGTTCGGGACCGCACCCTTCGCCATCGGCGCGGCGCAGGTGGGCCTCGCGGTGCCCGGTGGCGGGGTGCGGCCGGGCAGCGAGCGCGTGCTGACCTTCTCCGGCGCACCGGACGTCACCGTACCGGCGGGCGCGCCGATCCTCAGCGATCCGGTCGACCTGCCCCTGCCCGGCCTCGCCAAGCTGGCGATCAGCCTCTACCTGCCGGGGCGCGTGGAGACCTGCACCTGCCACGACCCCGCCCTGGAGACCGGCTGGACGATCCCGGGCAACGCCGTCGCCGCCCCCGCCCTGCCGGAGAACGCCGAGGTCCTGCCGGTGCGGGCCCTGATCTCCGGCGTAGACCTGCTCGCCGACGCCCCTGCCAAGGCCATCGTGGTGGTGGGCGACTCCCGTACCGACGGCGCCGGCTCGACCCCGGACACCAACCACAGCTGGCCGGAGCTGCTGGCCGCGCGTCTCGCCAAGCAGGGCGGCGTGGCCACCGGCTACGTCTCCAACCAGGGCATCAGCGGCAACCGGATGCTCAACGACGGCATCGGTGCCGCCGCCCTGGCCCGCTTCGACCGTGACGTGCTGGCGACGCCCGGCCTCGGCTACGTGGTGCTCTCCGTGGGCGGCAACGACATCGGCATCTCGTTCGCCCCACGGGACGACGGCCTCATGGCCGATTTCCTGAAGAGGTTCCCCGGCGCGCCGGTGACGGCGGACGACGTCATCGCGGGCTACCGCCAGCTGGTCGCCCGGGCGCACGAACGTGGCGTCAAGGTCTACGCCACCACGATCGCGCCCTTCGAAGGCACGGAGATCTACACGCCGGAGGGCGAGAGCGCACGCCAGACGGTCAACGAATGGATCCGCACCGGCGGCGCCTTCGACGCTGTGCTGGACTTCGACGCCGTCTGGCGCGACCCGGGCCGCCCCAGCCGGATCAGGGAGGGCTTCCACGCCGGCGATCATCTGCACGGCAGCGATGCGGGCTACCAGGCCCTGGCCGACTCCATAGACCTGTCGCTGTTCAGCTGAGTCAGCCGGCGTGAGGTCCGCGCGGGAGTTTGCGGTCGTGGTCTTCGGCATCCGCGGACGGCGTTCCTGAAAGTCCCCACCGGAGCGCACTCCTCGCGCAGTAGCGTGCCTGGCATGGCCCGTGAACGCCTGGCCGAGTGCTCGACGCGTCGGCGGAGCCGGCCGCGTCCAGCGTCCATCGGCAGCTTCCCAGGACCGACCTGTCGGTGGTGGTCGATGGGGTCGGCCCGCTGCGGTTCCCCGTCTGGTGCGCTCGCGGCCGTCCTCGACGGAATGCGCCAAGGTTGGGGCTGCCGCCGCACTGCGAGCTCGCGCCTGACCTGCATTCCATGCTCCTGTACGAGACCGGGCAGTTCTTCGTCGCGCACCAGGATTCCGATAAGGACGACGCGATGGTCGCGACCTTGGTGGTGACGCTGCCGTCCGCGCACACCGGCGGCGAGCTCGTCGTCGAGCATCAGGGCCAGAGCAAGAAGTACCGGGGCTGAAGACCGCGGTCTCGCTGGTGGCCTTCTACGCCGACTGCCGGCACCAGGTTCTTCCTGTAAAGACGGGCAACCGCGTCACCCTCACCTACAACCTGCTCCTGACGGGTGACAGCCAGGCTGCGGCGGCCGAACATCCGCTGGTCAGCGATCTTGCGGCCTGCCTGCACGCGCACTTCACCACTCCGGCTGGCCTACCTCCTCGACCACGAGTACACCGCCCGCGGGCTGAGCTGGTCCCGGTTGAAGGGCTCCGACGCCGCGCGGGGCGCGCTGCTGCAGGCTGCGGCGGAGCGGGCGGGTTGCGAGATCACCCTGGCTCTCGCGGAGATCGCTCGCCCACTGGATCGGCCCGGAAACAGGGCGGCTCGAGGACATCTCGCTGGACCTCAGCGACGCCGAGGTGGCCTCGACGACCCCGACGGCCGATCTGACGCCCTACTTCTCCGAGTACGAGGGTTACATGGGCAACTACGGCAACGCCCTGGACCGCTGGTACCGGAGAGCGGCGCTGGTCATCTGGCCCAGGGGCCAGGGCTTCGCCAGCCGGGCCGAGGCGTCTCCGGGGTGGGCGCTGGACGAACTCACCGCGATGGCCCGCGCCGGGGATGTCTCGCGGGTCCGAGGGCTGGCGGCCCGGCTCCTACGGCCTCGCCCAGGCGCCGCTGGAATGGCTCGAGAATCTCCCACGGCTGTGTACCGCGCTCTCGGCGGAGGGGAACCCGTCCATCACGGCCGCCCGCCGCATCGTCGATGTCTCGTGGGCGATGTTCGCGGGCCAGGTCGGTCCAGCGCTCGACGGGCCTCTCACCTCCCGGCATGAAGCATGGCTGACCGCCTTGGGGGCGCCCTGCTCGGGGATCATCGCGGCCGCGGCCCGACTGGGATCGACGGGCGTACCGGAGGACGCCCGCAAGCTCATGCGGACGGCCGATGATCGGGCGCACGTGCTGGCGATGGCCACGCTGCGCGCCGCAGGGGCGCACCAGGCGGGCTTCGAGGAGCTGGCCATCGACTGTGCCGAACGGCTCCGGGCATCACTGGCGCAACCCCAACGCGCGCCGGGCGACTGGTCGATCGAGTTGCCCGCCGAATGCGCGTGCGACCTGTGCGAGGTGCTCGGCACGTTCCTCCTGCACCCTGAACGGCGTGCTCTCGACTGGCCGCTCGCGAAGGACAAGCGCAGGCATGTGCACGCCCGGATAGACGACGCGGAGCTGCCCGTCCGTCACGAGACCAGACGGCAGGGCCGCCCGTACACCCTGGTGTTGACCAAGACAGAAGCCCTTTTCGAACGCGAGCGTCTCGCCCGCGGGCGCCACGAAGCAGACCTGGCCTGGCTCACCGGCAACTGCTGAGAGGCGGGCGCTGCCGGAATAGCATGACCTGGTGGGATCGTTGTGGCCGGTGTGCTCGGTTGGCGACGAGCACCGTTCCCGGCAATAGCCTGTTCGGCTGCGACCGTGGCCCCCACGCCCCGCCATCATCCCTTGATCCACCGCTGTGCCAGGAGTGTGCATGACCGACCGCCTCACCGCCAGGCTGATCAGCCAGGCGGCCGAACGGCTACGGCCGGTGATACGCCATACCGCACTGGAGCCGAACCATCGGCTGTCCGACCTGCTCGGCGGTCAGGTGCTGCTCAAGCGCGAGGACGCGCAGGTCTGCCGCTCCTACAAGGTGCGCGGGGCGTTCAACCTGATCGCCTCCCTCACGGATGAGGAACGGCGGCGCGGCGTGGTCTGCGCGAGCGCGGGCAACCACGGGCAGGGCGTCGCGTTCGCCTGTGCCCGGCTGGGGATCAGCGGCCGGGTGTACGTCCCGTCCACCACGCCACGGCAGAAGCGCGAGCGCATCGCGGCGCTCGGCGGCGACCAGGTGGAGGTCGTGGTCGGCGGCGGCACCTACGACGAGGCGAGCAGCGCCGCGCACGCCGACAGCGAACACACCGGCGCCGTCTACGTGCATCCGTTCGACGATGTCAGGACGATGGCCGGGCAAGGCACGGTCGGCCTGGAGATCCTGGCGCAGTGCGGGGAGGCGCCGCACACCGTGGTCGTCCCCGTCGGTGGAGGCGGCCTGATCAGCGGCATCGCCGTCTGGCTGCGCGAGCACTCCCCCGCCACCCGCATCGTGGGCGCCGAACCCGCCGGAGCGGCCAGCATGCGAGCCGCCCTCGACCACGGCGGGCCTCTCGCCCTGCCCGAGCTGGACACCTTCGTGGACGGCGCCGCCGTCGGAAGGGTGGGAGACTCCACGTTTCCCCTGGTCAAGGATCTGGTGGACGAGGTGGTCGCGGTCGATGAGGGCGCGGTGTGCACCGAGATGCTGGATCTCTACCAGACCGACGGCATCATCGCCGAACCCGCCGGAGCTCTCGCGGGTGCCGCCGCCCGCGAGCTCCTGCCACACGCCTCCGCAGGACCGGTGGTGTGCGTGGTGTCGGGCGGCAACAACGACGTCAGCCGGTACAACGAGGTGCTGGAGCGCTCGCTTGTCCACATCGGGCTGAGGCACTACTTCCTGGTGACCTTCCCGCAGCGCCCCGGCGCCCTGCGCCACTTCCTGGACGAGGTTCTGGGAGAGGGCGAGGACATCATCGCCTTCGAGTACGTCAAGAAGAACAACCGCGAGACCGGCCCGGCGCTTGTCGGCATCGAGGTCGAGCGAGCCGGCGACCTCGACAGTCTCCTGTCCCGGATGAAGGCGAGCCCGCTCACGGTGGAGCGCATCCCACCGGGCTCGCCACTGTTCACCTTCATTCTCTGACGCGGCGGGGGCTGACGCCCCTCAAGCGACGGCGGGCACCGTCATCAGCAGGGTCCAGTGGGTCCAGAATCGCCGCAGGATGAGCCCGGCGACGACGAGCCCCCAGATCAGGCGATCCGGCGCCGCCTCTCCTGTCGCCGCTGTTGAGCCTGCAGCGCGGAGAGCCGCTCCTTATACGTGCCCTGCGGCCTGTCGCCCATTCGACTGCCTCTCCCTGCGATCTTCTACGTTGCGTAGAAGTTCTACCGCATGTAGAGGTCGTAAACGAGGTGTGGAGAACCTGATCGGGGGGCAGCGGGTTCGGATGGGTGTGGTCACGGTGTCGTCCTGGAGGGAGCTGGATGACGCGATCAGCGAGGCCGGTCGCGGCGACGGGCCTGCGCACGCGCATTCCACGCTGGTTTTCCGCGGCCTGGCGCGCAGCACGTACTCGCACGTGTCCGGCCTGGCCCGGCTGAGAGGCGACTACGCCGCCCTCGAATCACACCTGATCCGTAATTTCCGCAAGTACGCGCACCGGCAGGAGCCGGGTCCGACGGTCTGGGACTGGCTGGCGCTGGGCCAGCACCACGGCCTGCCCACCCGGCTGCTGGACTGGACCTTCTCCCCTTTGGTGGCCCTGCACTTCGCGACCGCGTCGTGGCCCGAGGAGGACGCCGTGCTGCTCGCGGTGGACTGCGCGGGCGCGCACCGGCTGCTGCCGAAGTCGTTGCGCCGGGTCCTCGAAGAGGAGGGAGCGCTCGTGTTCACCACGGAGATGCTCGCCGAATGCGCCCCGGATCTCGCGTGCCTGGACCGGTTGGGCGGCGAGGAGCCGTTCCTGACGTTCTTCGAGCCGCCGTCCCTGGACGAGCGCGTCGTCAACCAGTCGTCGGTGCTGTCGATGTTCTCCGGTCCGACGTTCCAGCTGGAGCAGTGGCTCGAGGAGCATCCTGGCCTGTGGCGCGGATGGGTGATCCCCGCCGAGGTGAAGGCCGAGATCAGGCAGCGCCTGGACCAGGCGAACATCACCGAGCGATTGCTGCTCCCGGGGCTCGACGGGCTCGCGGACTGGCTGCGGCGCTACTACTCTCCCGGCGCGATCCGGTACGGCCAAGGCGACGGCGGCGCCACCATGGGCGAATGAGCGGCGAGGCTCAGCGGAGCAGGTCGCGGATCCGTGCCGCCGCCGGGTGGTCCTGAGGGGCGATGCGGAGGAAGCGGGCCAGGGTCCGGCGGCCCTGCGGCGGGTCCGTCACGAGCTGCGCGGTGCCCCAGGACGAGAAGCAGGTCCGCGTCCTCGGGACGGCTCGACGCCAGCGGCTGGAGCAGGGACACGGCCTCGGCCGCCCGCCCCTCCTCCACCAGGCGGAGACCTCGTCGGTACACGGACTCCGGCTCTGGTGCGGACTGCCCGGTGGTGCCCGCTGACTGGGCCCGCTGGCCGGTCCACAAGCGCCGCCACCGGCAGCAGCCACAGCACGGCCGGCAGCCCGTCCGCGCGCGGCGAGAGCAGGATCCAGTCCCCGTATCGCTGCCTGAAGTGTTCGAGGATCGCTTCCTGATCGCGGCCCGCGCCGAGCTGGCGCTCGTTCTCGGCGCGGACCGACAGGGCCAGCTTCGAGGACGACTCCGCGGCCGACACCCCCTGGCAGTCCGGGCAGCGCAGCAAGTCGGCGATCTCGCGCGCCCGCTCGCCGGGGCCCGGCTCGCGCCCTGGTCTGCGGCGTGGGCGGTCATGAGCCGCTGGGCATGCGCGGCACCCCCCGCGTGACCGCGTGAGGTCCCATCGGCTCACCCGCCTGCGGCTGCCACTCCACGAGCAGCACGGTGGCATCGTCCTGGAGCACGCCTCGCTGGTACTCCAGCAGCGCCTGGACCAGCCGGCGCAGCGTTTCGGGGGCGGAGACCTGATCGGCTTCGTGGCGGGTGATGAAGTCCACGAAACGGTCCAGGCCGAACTCGCGGCCGTGCGGGTCCTTGGCCTCGACGACGCCGTCGGTGTAGCACAGCAGCCGGTCGCCGGGCTGGAGCTGGTAGTGGGCGGGCTTCTCGTAGGCGCCCAGGCGCAGCCCCATGGGAGGGTCGGGTTCGGTGGCCAGTTCGGCCACCACGTGGCCCTGGCGCAGCAGCAGCGGCGGCGGATGGCCGCGGTTGACCCAGGTGAGCATTCCGGTGCGGATGCCGAGGGCAGCCAGGATCCCGGTGGCGAACTGCGTACGGGGGAACTGCTGGGCGATGGCGGCGTCGATCGCCTCGCCGACGGCGCGCAGGCCGTGGCCGCGCAGGCGGTGGTTGCGGAAAGCGCCGATGGCGATGGCGGAGGTCAGCCCGGCGGTGAGGTCATGTCCCATGGCGTCGAAGACCGCCAGGTTCAGCGTGTCACGGGTCAGGGCGTAGTCGAAGGCGTCGCCGCCGATCTGGTAGGCCGGTTCCAGGGCGCCGGCGACGACGATCTGGTCGGTGGCGAAGGTCTTGGCGGGCAGCTGGGACCACAGCACTTCGGCCGACAGGTCCATCGGCCGGTCGCGGACCACGGTGGCGTAGGTGTCGCTGGTGGCCCGTTTGCTGGCTATCACCAGGGCCAGCAGGGAGGCGAGCCGGTCCGCGCGGCGCCGGGTGTCGTCGTCGCCGCAGGGGGCGGTGACGGCCAGGACGCCCATGCGGTCGGTGCCGTCCAGCATCGGCAGCCACCAGCGCCTGGGGCCGTCCTCACCGGGACGTGCCTCCTTGAGCCCCTCCGGGTCGGCCGCGCCGGGATCCCCGATCTTGGTGGAGGAGACCAGGTAGAGGCTGCGGTAGGCGCGCCCGGCCAGGGTGGTGTCGATGCGCAGGCGCTCCGGGGGCGAACCGTCGGGCGCGTGCTGGCCGGGCAGCGGCACCAGGTACTGCTGTTGCAGATCGGCCAGATACACCAGCGGCTCGGAGAAGCCGGCCAGGCCGGCGTAGGCGGCGACCGCCGCGGGCAGGTCGTCCATGGGCGTGAGGTGATGGGCGGCGATCAGCCCTGCGAGCATCTGTTCGCCGCCCCTGTCCATGTGCTGCCTGTCGCGGGCGTTCAGGCGTCCTCGCGCTGAGGGTTCTCCAGCCGGAAGAAGTTGCTCTGGCTGCCGTCGCTCTTGGATTCCTGATAGATGAAGTTGAGCCCCCGCTTGTCGAAGGTCTCGAACCACTCTTCCCAGCTCACGTGCCGAAGCTTGTCTCCCCCGCCGTAACCGGGGAAGTCGAATCGCAGCACCCCCAGATGATCGCCGTGCTCGGTGCCCTCGACCGTGGCGGCCGTCGCGCCGCGTCCCTCGGCCCAGTTCTTGATGACGTCGTGATCGGTGGTCACCAGGGTCTGGCCGGGGCGGTCGGGTTTTTCGTCCGGCGAATGGATCTCCTTGGCGTACTCCAGGCTCTTGGAGCTCTCAGGACCGCGGCGAGCCCCACCGTCGCCGGAACCGCCGTTGCCCCGGACCGCGTCCGTGGAATCGTCTCGTCGTGACATGGCCTGCTTCACCTCCGTGTGGCCCGCCTACCCGTGACCTGCACCGCTAACGGGGTCGGCGGCCCAAGCTTTCTTGGTGATGGCCAGGACCGGGGCGCGTTATGGAGCGGGCGTTCCGGGAAGCGGTACGAGGTGATGATCATCATCATCTCCCTGGGTGCGGCGTGCCTCCTGGGCATCGGCTTCGTCGCCCAGCAGCATGCCGCCTACCGCGAGCCCCTGGAGGAGATGCTGCACCCACGCCTGCTGCTGGACCTCATGCGCATGCCGCTGTGGCTGGCCGGGATCGGGCTGATGGTGTGCGGCCAGATCCTCGGCGCCATCGCGCTGCGGGACGCGGACGTGGCGCGGGTGGAGCCGCTGCTCGCGATGAACCTGCTGTTCGCCCTGACCGCGGCCCATGTCATCTACCAGGAGCCGTTCGGCCGCACGCTGCAACTGGGGGCCGTGCTGGTGTGCGGAGGAGTGGCGCTGTTCCTGTTCGCCGGGCGGCCGACGGGTGGCCGGCTACCCGATCCGGTCTCCATGCGGTGGCTCGCGGCGCTGCCGGTGGTCGTGGTCGCGGTGGCGCTGGTCTTCTTCGGGCTGCGGCGGTCCCTGAAGGTCAAGGCGATGTTGCTGGCGGCGGCCGCCGGGGTGCTGTACGGCCTGCAGGACGTGCTGACCCGCGGCTCCCTGCTCACGCTGGACAGCGGGCCGAACGTGCTCGTGACCTGGCAGCTGTACGCCCTGCCGTGCGTCGCCGTGGTGGGGCTGCTCCTCAATCAGAGCGCGTTCGACGCCGCCCCGCTCCAGATCTCGCTGCCGGCCACCACGGTCGCGGAGCCGATCTGCGGGATCGTGCTGGGGGTGGCGATCTTCGCCGAGCGTCTGCAGGTCACTCCGGCGGCCATCGCGGGCGAGGTGGCTGGTCTGGTCGCGATGGTGACCGGCACCGTCATCCTCGGCCGATCCCCGTTCCTGGCGAAGCCCGTGTCTCAGCCACAGTGACGTACGGCCCAGGTTTCCAGTTTCAGAGGCAGTACCGCACGAGCCATTCGTCCGCGTCGTAGGCGTCCCGTGCGGGGTCCGGCGGGGTGGCCGGGTGCTCCTCGACCGTGTCCTCCAGCCGGATCCGCTCAGGCAGCCGGCCGAACCGGGCACGGCGTGCCGACTCGGCCGGGTCCTGGGCCGGGCGCATTTCAGGCGGCTTTCGCGTTGATGGTGACCGGGATGTTGCCGCGGGTGGCCTTGGAGTAGGGGCAGATCTGGTGGGCGGCGGCGCCGAGCTCGTCGGCCGTCTGCTGGTCCACGCCTCCTAGTTCCAGGTTGAGCACGGCGCTGAGGCTGAACTCGCCGTCGTCGCCGTGGTGCAGGGTCACCTCCGTGGTGATGGCCGTGCTCGTCAGCGTGACCTTGCGCTGCGCCGCCGCCCTCCTGACCGCGCCGAGGAAGCAGGAGCCCCAGCCTGCGGCCAGCAGTTGCTCGGGGTTGGTGGCTCCGCCGGCGCCGCCGAGTTGCTTCGGGATGGCGAGGGTGGTGTCGAGGAGGCCGTCGTCGGCCTGGGCACGGCCTCCGTTCCGGCCTTCTCCTGTGACGGTGACGACGCCGGTGTAGCTGACAGGCATGGCTTTTCCCTTCAAGGGTTCCGGGGACACCGTGTGCGTCACCGGTTTAACTGGTGACGATATTGGCGCAGCTTCGCGTCACCTGTCAAGCCGGTGACATGCGCCCTGGGGGCCGCCCTGCGTCAGCTCACGTCGTGCCAGACGTCGCCCACGACCGGGGCGGCTTCCAGCTCGTCCCGCTCCGGCGTCGGCAGGGTCAGCCGGCTCATGAAGGTCGGCAGCCGGCTGCTCTCGCGGCACCGGAGCAGGGCGAACGCCTCTGGCTGACGGCCCAAGCATTGCCGGACGGACGCGGCCGTGAACTCGCCGTCGCTCTCGCGGACCAGGGTGATGAGCTCGTCGTGGCCGCAACCGTCCGGGACTGCTGCGGGCGGCCGAAGCGGTCCGGGACCTGGTGCATCGGCAGCCGCTGTTGTTCCCGGCGTTGCGCGAGCGCATCTCGCCGGAGGAGGCCACGCTCGTCCTGTCCGGCGTCACGGGAGCGCACGTAGCAACCGCACCGCTGCACCCTTCACCGACCGGCCGGCTATGGCTTGTATGCGCGTTGCCCGCCGTTCCGTATGAAGGCGGTGCCTAGGGTCGTACCGGGGCGGGCTTGCCCGGCCGTACCGTACGAGGAGACTCACGACCGACGCCGCGGAGCAGGGTGTCGACCACGAGGTCGGCGGCCTGTGCGGCGCTCAGCTCGGGCAGGTCCTCGGCGGCGTGCACCATCAGCGGCGGCAGGACCGTGGCCACCCAGCCGGGCGGCAGGTCTGAGCGCAGCAGGCCCTCGTCCGTGGCGCGCCGCAGGAAGGCGTCGACCTCGTCGATCAGGCCGCGACGGCGCTCGCGGAGCGTCTCCTCGCGGAGCATGCGGCTCGTTTCCACAGGCCATTTGCGGTTGACGGCGATGATGCCCTCGACGTAACGGTGCAGCGCGACCTCGACCGGGGCCTCGCGGAGCCTGGCCGCCTCGATGGCCTTCTCGACCGCGTCATAGCGGGCTCCGTAGACGGCGGCCATGAGGTCTTCGCGGGAGGCGAAGCGGCGGTAGACCGTACGGCGGTCCACTCCTGCCGCGGCGGCGATGGCGGCGATGGTCGCCGAGGGGTCGTCGGCGAGCATGCGGGCGCCTGTGCTCAGGACGCGTTCGAGGTTGCGGGTCGCGTCTGCTCTCACCCGCTCAAAGATACCTCTGCAGCGTGGCACATGAAGCAACTTACTGTCACATTAGTGAGGCAGTTATCGTTGTCCAGGAGTGAGGCCGCGTGGCCGACCTTGCGACACCGAGGCCCTGGTCTGTTAACAGCAACACTAACGGTGACCTTAGATTTGTAAGTGCTACATTGATGAGGCGGTTATACGAAGGGACACCCCATGGCCAAGACATGGCTCATCACCGGATCGTCGCGCGGTTTCGGCCGCCACCTCACCGAAGCCGTCCTCGAAGCAGGCGACCGGGTCATCGCCACCGCGCGCAGCCCCAAGCAGCTCGACGACCTGGTGGCCCGCCACGGCGACCGGATACGAGCGGTCGCGCTCGACGTCACCGACGCCGCCGCAGCCGCCCGGGCGGTCAAGGAGGCCATCGACGCCTTCGGCAGCCTCGACGTGGTCGTCAACAACGCCGGCTACGGCAACAGCGCGCCGATCGAGGAGATGGGCGAGGACGACTTCCGCGCCCAGATCGAGACCAACCTCTTCGGCGTGGTGAACGTCACCCGGGCCGCCCTACCCGTCCTGCGCACCCAGCGATCAGGAGTCTTCGTACAGTTCTCCTCCATCGGCGGGCGCGTCGGCGGCACTCCCGGGATGGGCGCCTACCAGACCGCGAAGTTCGCCGTCGAAGGGTTCTCCGAAGTGCTCGCCAGTGAGGTCGCGCCCTTCGGCGTCAAGGTCATCATCGTGGAGCCGGGCGCGTTCCGTACTGACTGGCAGGGGTCCTCCATGGAGCTCCACCCCGTCGGGCCCGACTACGAGCAGACCGTGGGCGCCATCCACCGCTACCGGCGCGACACCGACGGCACCCAGCCCGGCGACCCCGCCCGTGCCGCCAGGATCATCATCGACGTCGTCGGCCACGACGACCCGCCCCGGCGGCTCCTGCTCGGCAGCGACGCCGTCGCCTCCGCCCAGAAAGCCGCCGAGCTCCGTGCCGCAGAAACCGAGAAATGGGCCGACGTCAGCCGCTCGGCCGACTACCCGGCCGACGAACGCTAGTCACCGGCCCGGCCGCGCGGCCGGTGGGGGCGACGGGGAGGGCGAGGACGGCGTGGGAGGTGGGGGCGGCGGGAGGGCGAGGACCGCGCGGACGGCGGCCTTCAGCCGTTCGCGGCTGTCCGCCCCGATCTCGGGCCGGCCGTCCGCGGTCGGACCCGCCAGCGCCCGCCGGAACACGGCGGTCGGCAGATCGACCACGCACAGCGTCACCACCTCGACGCTCGCCCCGTCAGCACGGTCCCACAGCGCCCGCGACAGCCGGGTCAGCAGCGCCACCAACCGCTTGTCCAGGGCGAACATCTCCTCGGCCAGCTCCTGCGGCACCTCGGGACCGAGCAGTTGGTCACGCCGGACCGCCACGAGCATCCGGGCGGCGGCGGGCCGGCGGTCGGCGAACACCGCGGGCGCACTCGCCACCGCCGCCACCGCCTCGACTGCCGCTTCGCGATCGCCCCCTTGCACCGCGTCGGCCAGCTCGACCTGGAGATCCAGGAAATCTCCCGCCGCCCTCAGCCACAGCCGCCCGAGCAGTACGGGCAACGACCCGAACGCGTGGTAGATCACCCCGTTCGACACCCCGGCGGCCGTCGCCAGCGCTCGCACCGTGAACCGCTCCGGGCCGCCATCTGCCACCAACTGCTCGGCGACGTCCAGCAACCGATCGAGATCATGAACCCGAGGGCGAGGCATGCCCACCATCATAACAGAGCACACGCTCCAAAACCGCCCGGGTCGCGCCGGCCATCACGTCGCGGCCTCCATCCGGGCGCAGCGACGGTCACATCGTGGCCTCCGCCCGGGCGCGACGGCCGGCCCAGATCCGGCCGAGCTGAACGACGCTCATGCCGAACATCAGGACGCCCAACGGGACATGCAGGGTCTTCACGTGCGCTATGCCCAGCGCTATCTGCGCCGACGTGACCCCGAAGAAGCCGGCCGCGTACAGGATGGGCCTGGGCGAGCCGCCGCCCGGCCGCCACACCAAGATCGCGACCACCAGGTGCAACAGCGTCACGACGAACGTCGCATATGCTCCAGCACTGTGCAGGGCCCCACCCCCGGGCGAGGACAACAGCAGCCCGGCGGTGATCGCCTGGACAAAGACGGCCAAGGTTTGCAGGGTGATCGCGATCTGCAAGAACCTGAGGTTCGTGGGCGTGGACATGGCGGGGCTTCCCTTCTCGATCCCGGTGTCTCGGCAGTCCGACGACACGACCTCCGGGAATGTGAGGTGCGGCGACCTCACGTTCCGGAGTGTTGTCTCGTCTGTCCGGGTGAAGGCGGAAACGAGCGAGGAGCAGGCGACACCATGACCACCCCATCCGAGCCAGGGACCGACCCGAGCCTGAACGTGATCATGAGCGAGCGGCGCCAGCTGATCAATCTCGCCTACCGCCTCCTCGGCTCCCTTGCCGACGCCGAGGATGTCGTACAGGAGGCCTGCGCCCGCTGGTACGCCATGACCCCGCAGCAGCGGCAGGCCATCGAGTCCCCCGGCGCCTGGCTGACGAAGGTGGCCGGGCGCATCTGCCTCGACGTGCTCGGCTCGGCACGCAAGAGGCGCGAGCGCTACGTGGGCGAGTGGATCCCCGAACCGCTGCCCGACCGTACGGAGTGGATCAGCGCACGGCCGGGCGGCACCATGATCGACCCCGCCGACCGGATCACCCTCGACGAGTCGATCAACATGGCCTTCCTGGTCGTGCTCGAGTCGATGACCCCGGCCGAGCGCGTGGCGTTCATCCTGCACGACGTCTTCCGCTACTCCTTCGCCGAAGTGGCGGAGATCGTCGGCCGTACCCCGGTGGCGTGCCGCCAACTGGCCTCCTCGGCCCGCCGTCGTCTTCGCGACGCACAGGCTCCCACGGCTCCGGCGGCCCGGCCCGGCATCGTCGGTGATTTCAAACGGGCGTGGGAAGCCAAGGACATCAAAGCCCTCATCGACCTCCTCGACCCCGACGCCAGAGCGGTCATCGACGGCGGCGGCCTCGTCAGCGCCGGACTCCACCCGATCGAAGGCAGCGAGCAGATCGCCCGCTACCTCCTCGCCATCGCCGGAATGTCACCCGGCATGACGATCCTGGAACGTACGGTCAACGGTCAGCCCGGTCTGGTGGCCCAGCAGGACGGCGTGACGGTGACGGTGGCGGCGTTCGACGTCACGGGCGACCGGATCAAGCACATCTGGGCAGTACGCAACCCCGAGAAGCTCCGGCCCTGGACGGCGCAGCCCCAGCCTTAGGACCGCCTCGTCCGACTCGCTCCAGGAAGGCGCGAACCTCCCCGGCCTCCGGAACACCAAGCTCCTCACACATGCACTATCCCTGCCAACAAGACCAACTGAAGAGCCCTCCGGCACCGCCACTCGACGATAACCACCTGACACATGCACAAGCCCGACCTCAGGCCAACCGAACAGACGCCAGCGCCACCACCCCACAATGACCGCCCGCGACACATGCGCAAGCCCGGCCAAACGAGGGCAATCGGAGAGCCCTTGGCCTTGCCACCGGCGATAGCCGTGTCTGGCCGCGCGTTCTAACCCGGTTTGACGAGGCCGGCTTCGTAGGCGGCGATGACGAGTTGGGCGCGATCTCGGGCCTGAAGCTTGGCCAGCAGGCGGCCGATGTGCGTCTTCACGGTCCCGGGGCTCAACTGGAGCTGGGCGCTGAGCTCGGCGTTGGACAGTCCGTGAGCGATGAGTGTGAGCACCTCTCGCTCCCGATCCGTCAGGTTGTCGAGCCCGTGGAAGACCCGCTGGGCCGGCCGCCGTACGAACTCCGCGATCAATCGCGTGGTGACGCTGGGCGCGAGCAGCGTCTCACCCGACGCAACCACCCGGATCGCCCTCAGGAGATCATCGGGGGGCGCATCCTTGAGCAGGAACCCGCTGGCGCCCGCGCGCAGCGCCGCGTAGACGTACTCATCGAGGTCGAACGTCGTCAGAATGAGGACCCGAGTATCCCCGGCGATCTGCTGGGTGGCGGCGATGCCGTCCATCTCCGGCATCCTGACGTCCATGAGCACGACGTCAGGGGACTCTTTCCGCGCGAGCGCCACCGCCTGATGGCCGTCAGCCGCTTCCCCGACCACGACGAGATCGTCCTCCGAGTCGATCAGCAATCGGAAACTGCCACGCAGCAGTGCCTGATCGTCGGCGACGAGCACTCGAATCAAGAGATCCCCCACAACACACCCACCACGAGCAGGCTCGACACTAGGTCCGCTGACGCTCTGTCCAGCTCTCCGCCTCCCATCCTGCGCCACTCAACACCACGGATACCGGCTCCCGGGCCGCGATCTTGACATCAGCCGCTCCCGCATCCATCCATCCCCGCCGCACAGGACCACCGACCTCGAACCACATCGCCGACCAGCCAGTAAGCCCAAACACGAGGTCACGCCAGCCACAGGGACCACGTGGACAACGGGATCGCACCAACCACGGGATCACACCGACCACGGCGCACACCGACCACAAGATCCCACCAGCCACGAAGCCACACCGACCACGGAATCACACCAACCACGAGGTCACACCAACCGCAGGATCACACCAACCGCAGGATCACACCGCCCACAAGGCCCCACCAGCCACGGAGCCTCGCCGACCACGAGGTCACACCAACCGCAGGGGCGTGCCGGCCACGGGCCGACGTGGCGCGCCGGGGTCTCGGAGTGCCACGCAGCTGACGCCAGTCAGGTAAGTCACGGGATCTCCCATGATGCCTGTACGCCGAACCCACCCCCCGGCAGAGGCCCGGCCTCGAAGGCGCCGCCGTACATCGTCGCCCGTTCCCGCATCCCCGCAAGCCCGTGCCCGCCCGCCTTCCCCGGCAGCACTCGCTGCCCCGGCCCGTCGTCGACCACCGAGATCTTCAGCAACCCGTCGACGACCGACACGCTGGCCCGGCAACGGGCGGGAGCGGCGTGCCTGACGACGTTGGTGATCGCCTCCTGGACGATGCGATAGACGGACAGACCCATGCTGTCGGGCACGGCTCCGCTCACCGAGAGGTCGACCTGCACACCGGCCTCCGCCGCGCGGCGTGCCAGGGACGGCAGGTCGGCGAGGCCGGGGAGCGGCGTGCTCTCGGGCGCGCTGTCGGACGAGCGCAGGGCCCCGAGTAACTGGCGCATCTCCACGAGCGAGCCGCGCCCGATCTGCTCGATGGCCCGTAACGCCTCACGCCCTTCCTCCGGGTGCTTGTCCAGGACCTTGGCCGCCACCCCAGCCTTGACGGTGATCATGCTCAGCGAATGGGCGACGACGTCGTGCAGCTCGCGGGCGATCCGCAGGCGCTCGTCGACCACCGCTTTCTCGGCCTGCATCCTGGCTTCGCGCGCGGCGGACACGCGGCGGGTGCGCACCGCCGTACCGAGACTCCAGCTCGCTCCCACGACCAGCCAGGCCACCCCGACGACGGGGACGGGATCCGGCCAGCCGTTCACTCTCGGCGCGCCCATCACCGAGGCCAGCAGAGCGCCTCCGGTGACAAGCAGGCCCAGCCCGAGGGCGATCGCCGATCGCCGCACCGGTTGGGTGGCCGACACGGGGTAAATGGTCAGGGCCACCACACCGACCATCATCAGCCGGTTCTCCTGTAGCGTGAGCAGAAGGGGGCCGAGCAGGAGCGCACCGTAGTATGCGGGCATCGGCCAGATCCGCCGCACCGCCACGGGCACCATGAGCAGCCAGCAGATCAGCACCGACGTGGTGCTCACCGCCAGACCTTCCGGATCCGTCGTCGCCCCCAGCGCGAGCAGCACCGCGACGACGGCGTCGGCCAGGATGAGCAGCCTGTGGGTAGGCCGCCGGGCGAGCAGGTTCACAGCTCGACGTTATCGAGGAACGGCCGCGAGCGAATCGGAGCACGAGCCGTCAGACCAGGGTCGTACTCCGCTCTCTTACGCCCGCTCCGTATGACCCTGGTCCGAGCCGCAAGACCGGATCTGGCTCCGATGTGCACACCCACCGCCGTGCAGGATCGTTTCCCGCATGGATCGACGCACACTCATCGCCCTGTGCCTCGCCGCCTGCCTCGCCGTCTCGCTCGGCGGCATCGCGCTGGCGTCGGCGCAAGCGTACCCCCTCGTCTGGAAAGAATGTCGTGACGGCCTGCGATGCGCCGAGCTGGTCGTTCCCGTGGACTGGGCCGATCCGGGCGGCCCCAAGACCTCGGTGCACGTGGCCAGACTGCCCGCGACGGGCAGGAGCATGGGGCCGCTGATCATCAATTTCGGAGGCCCGGGCACCAACTCGACGATGCTCAGGCCCAGAAACGAACCCGATGTTCCGCCGGAGCTGCCGGCCCTGCTCAAGGAGCTGCGGAGCCGGTTCGACATCATCGCCATGGATCCGCGCGGGATGTCCGAGCCGGGGAGCGCCAAGAGAGTGAGCTGCGAGGAGCCCGGGGCCTCCGTCTTCGGATTGGTCCTGGCGCGGACGAAACAGGACTGGGACGCTCACGCCGCCAAGAACGCGGCCCACCAGGCGAGCTGCCGCAAGACGGCCAGGTCGGCGTGGTACGGAATGACGGCATGGAACGTGGCGCACGACATGGACGCGCTGCGCGCGGCACTCGGCCAGGAGAAGCTCCGCTACGCGGGCAACTCTTACGGGACCGTCTACGCCCAGGCCTATCTGGAGCTGTTCCCGCAGCGGGTGGAGCGGATGTATTTCGACGGGACCGCCGATCACACCCAGCAGGAGTTCGAGCCCTGGTTGCGCAACTACGCGCGCACCCAGGAACGGCATCTCACCCGCTTCCGTGACTGGTGCGCCCGCCGTACGGACTGCGCCCTGCACGGCAGGGATGCAGGCAAGGCATGGGACGAACTGGTCGCAAGGGTGCGCCGCGCGCCACTGCCGGCGTCGGCCGGCAGGACGGTGCATGAGGGACAGCTGTACGCGGGCGCGATCAAAGGCATCAGCCCGGCGTACTGGCCGCGGTTCGCGACTGCCATCCGAAAGGCCCTCGACGGCGACGCCGCCGACTTTCTCACCGAACTGGCGCCGGAGCAGGGCAGTTCCTCCGTGAGCCAAGATTCCCTGTGCAACGACTTCATGCCGAAGCTGCCGACGTACGAGGAGTTCCAAGGCATCGAGGCCAGGCTTCGTGAGATCGCGCCGAGGTTCGGCTGGATCGAGGGGCGCTTCGAGCTCGGGCGGTGCTGGGGGCGCAGCGGGGGCGCGTCCTGGGCGCCGCACCCGTTGCGCGTGAAGGACGTCCCACCGATCCTCTTCGCGATCGGGGAGCTCGACAACAACACCAATTACCTCGGACAGCAGCACGTGGCGGAGCAGGTTCCGTCCGCGCAGATCCTGTGGCACGGCGACGGCCACGCGTCGTGGGCCGGCAACACCTGCCTGCGGCGGCATGTCTTCGCCTATCTGACAACGGGGGCGCTGCCCGCGCGGGGCACGCGCTGCCCGGCCGAGCTGATTCAACGGGTGGGGAAATGATCGAGGTCATAGATCTGACAAAGGTGTACGGTTCCACGCGGGCGGTCTCGGGGCTGACGTTCGACGTGAAACCCGGACAGGTCACGGGATTTCTCGGGCACAACGGGGCCGGCAAGTCCACCACCATGCGAGTGATCCTCGGCCTTCACAAGCCCACCTCGGGCAGGGCGTTGATCAATGGCGTCCGCAAACGCGACCTCCGTGACCCCATGCGTGAGGTCGGGGCCATGCTCGATGCCACCGAGGTGCAGGGCGGGCGCAGCGCGTTCGATCACCTCCAGGCGCTGGCGCATGCCGGTGGGATCGCGCGCCGCAGAGTCGTAGAGGTTCTCGAGGAGGTCGGCCTGGCCGGCGCGGCACGCAAGCGGATCGCCGGGTTCTCCCACGGGATGCGCCAGCGCCTCGGCATCGCGGCGGCACTGCTCGGCGAACCGGGAGTGCTCATCCTTGACGAACCGGTCAACGGCCTCGACCCCGACGGCATCCGCTGGCTCAGGACGCTGCTGAGATCCCTGGCGGCCGAGGGGCGGACCGTCCTCCTGTCGAGCCATCTGATGACCGAGATGTCCCTCACCGCCGACCGGCTCATCATCATCGGCCGCGGTCAGCTGATCGAGGACACCACGATGGCGGAGTTACTGTCCCGCTTCCAAGGCGACGTATCGGTCCGATCGCCCCACGCGACCCGCTTGACCGGAGCACTCGAAGCAGCGGGAGCAACCGTACGCCGCGCCCAGGCGCCCGGCGCGAGCACGCCTTCGACTTCTGTCTCCCGGGCCGAAGGAGAGCTGCTGGTGACCGGCTTGTCCGCAGCCGCCATAGGAGATCTCGCCCTGGTGAACGGCTGCGCCATCCACGAATTGACGCCACGCCAGGCGTCGCTGGAAGAGGCCTTCATGGAGATAACCCAATGATCAACGTCGTCGCATCGGAATGGCTCAAGCTGCGCTCGCTCCGATCCACCTACTACGTCCTGGCCTCCACGCTCTCGGCCGTGGCGCTCACCGGCTTCATCGCCTTCTCGATCTCGCGTTACTTCGACACCAAGGGTCCCGGCGGCGAACCCGTCGGCACGGGACTCACCTTCAGCGCCGACATTCCCCCCGTGCTCTTCGGCATGCTGGGCGCACTCGCCATCTCCGGCGAATACAGCACTGGCATGATCAGGCTCACGTTGACCACGATCCGGCGCCCGTGGATCCTCGTCCTGGCCAAGGCCGCCGTGGTGGCCACCGTGGCCGCAGCAGCGGGTCAGGTGCTGGCCTTCGCCACCTATTTCACCGCACAGGCAGTGGTGGGCGGACGCCCGATCGGCGCCTCGTTCTCCGAACCGACCGCCCTGCCCGAGGTACTGTCAACAGGCGCCGGCTCCGCCGTCGCCGCGGTGATGGGGCTGTGCCTGGCCACGATTCTGCGTTCGACACCCGGAGCGCTCATCGCACTGGTCGCCCTACTGACGGCCCCGACCGTGACCGAGCGCTTTCTCCCCGCCCCTTGGAACGACTGGACCGGCTCCCTGACCATCCCATCACTGACGAGGCAGTTAGCCGCCGTCCCCGACTCCGGCGCCTTCGCCCCCTCCTGGGCCACCGCCGTCCTCGCCGGTTATGTCGTGATCTTCCTCGCCGCAGCAGTCCTGGCAATCACCCGCCGTGACGCCTGACCACAACTGAGCGCCTCGGGTGACGTCCGGCGGGAGTACGGCGGCGGCGGCGGTCTCAGGCACCGCTCCGGGACTTCGCCCCTCTTCGCCTCAGCCGGCTATGCCCTCGCCTTCCCCACCGCGTGCGATGTAGTTCTCCCCGGCCCCGCGCTGCTGCAGTCCCATCCGGCTCATGAGCGTGCGTCGGCGAAGCCAAATGGCCTATCGGCGCAGAGGGGCAACGGCATGCCGGTACGGGGCGAAGGGGCGGACCTTCGACCTCGCCGAAGCAGCCGCCGACGCCATTCGCGGAGTAAAGGAGCCTCGTTCAGTGGGGTGTCAGCGATACTTGTTGAGGGCTGCGGCGACGAGTTCGGCGGCGCGGTCGGCGGTGCCGAATCCGGAGCGGCGGGCTCTGACGGTGATGGACACTGAGACGTTCGACAGCCGGAAGGAGATCTTGGTCTCGTAGAGCCGCCATGGCCAGCCGGGCACCTGACGGGTGTAGCTGAACGCCTCGTCGCCGACCTTCGGTCCCGTGCGGATCTTGGTCTTCTCGTTGCGCTTCGGCTCGTCCTTCATGTACTCGACCATCTGATCATGGGTCAGGTTGGCCGCGGAGGCGCTCGGCAAGCGGTACGCCATGATGCTCAGGGTGGAAGCGTCCGCACTGGACCAGGAGCAGGCGGCGTCGGTCAGGAACTGGCGTTTCATCGAACCGCCGAACAGGGAGCGCGTCTGGGCGCTGGTCAGCAGATCGCACGCCTCGAAGTCGCGGGAGATGACCGGGGTGGCTTCTGGTGAGAAGCCGAACGTCGGCCGCGGGGAATAGGTATAGCTGACGCGGGGCGCGAGCATGACGCCGAGTACGCGGATGACGTTCGGGAACAGGTAGGGCACGACCACCACCCCCGCCGCCACGACCAGTACCACCGCGAGCAGGGCGCCGATGACGACCTGGACGCGGCGACGCCGACGCGGGCGGCTGCCCGGCACTGTCCGCGTCCGTGGCGAGGTCGGGACGTTCGTGGTCTCGCCCCGCGAGAGGGCCCTCAGCCAGCCGGCCACCTCGTCCGGGGAGCAGCGGCGTGCCGGGTCCTTCTCCAGGATCGCGGCCAGCACGGGTGCCAGCGGACCGGCCAGCCGGAAGGGGGCGGGCTCCTGCATCAGTACGGCGGCCAGGACCGCGGCCTCGTTCGGGCGGGGGAACGGCGGGCCGCCCTCCACAGCCGTGAAGAGCGTGGCACCGAGCGACCACAGGTCGGCGAGCGGGCCGTCGGCCTCACCGCGCAGGCGCTCCGGGGCGATGTAGCCGGGCGAGCCGGTCAGCATCCCCGTCTGCGTGAGCCCGGTGTCCCCGGCGATCGTCGCGATGCCGAAGTCGGTGAGCAGCACCCGCCCGTCGTCGGTGAGCAAGACGTTGGCGGGTTTGACGTCCCGGTGCAGGATGCCGGACGCGTGCGCGGCGGCGAGGGCGTCGAGCATCTGCATGCCGATCTCCGCCACGCGATGCGGCGGCAGCGGGCCGTCGTCGCGTACGACCCGGTCGAGGGAGCGGCCGCGGACCAGCTCCATGATGATCCACGGCCGGCCGTCGTCCAGGACGACATCGTGCACGGTGACGATGGACGGGTGGGAGCGTAGCGTCGCCGCGGCGCGCGCTTCCCGGAGCGTGCGTTCGGCCAGCTCGGCCCGCGACGCCTCGTCGAGATCCGACGGGAGCCGGACCTCCTTGATGGCTACCTCCTGCCGGAGGAGCTCGTCCATCGCCCGCCAGACGGTGCCCATGCCGCCTTGACCGAGCTGCGAAAGCAGGCGATAACGGCCCGCGAGCAGCGTCACCGTGCCATTACCGACGTCTCGGACTCCGCGACCATTCGTCGCCTCCTGTCGATATCCGGCTCAGCACGGGCACATCAGATAGTAAGCGAACGGATCGCTAGCGTCAGGGAATGTCGATCAAAGGTCACAGGACACCTTTTAACCTCTGGCTCAGGCCACTCTCGGCCTTCAAGGGAGGCTCGGCTCCAGATGGCCCCGCCGCCGACGCCGGCATGGCGGTCAAGCGGTGCTCGCGGCGCAGGCGGCCCAAGCTTTGCAAGCGGTGCTCGCTGGATAGGCGGCGTTGGCGGCGTTGGCGGCGTTGGCGGCGTTGGCGGCGTTGGCGGCGTTGGCGGCGTTGGCGGCGTTGGCGATGCACCCGGTGACGACGGCGTTCGCGGCGCTCGACGTTCACGGGGCTCGACGTCCGCGGGGCTCGGCGTCCGCGGGGCAGGCGGCGCCCGCCGGGGTTCGAGCGCCCCATGGCGACGCGTGGTGCGCTGGGTGCTGACCGCGTCCTCGGTGCTCGCTGCGTAGGCGGCGTGCTTCGACGTTGCGATGCACCCGGTGACGAAGGCGTTCGCGGCGCTCGGCGTTCGCGGCGCTCGGCGTTCGCGGGGCAGGCGGCGCCCGCCGGGGTTCGAGCGCCCCATGGCGACGCGTGGTGCGCTGGGTGCTGACCGCGTCCTCGGTGCTCGCTGCGCAGGCGGCGTGCTTCGACGTTGCGATGCACCCGGTGACGACGGCGTTGGCGGCGCTCGGCGCTCGCGGCGCTCGGCGCTCGCGGCGCTCGGCGCTCGCGGCGCTCGGCGCTCGCGGCGCTCGGCGCTCGCGGCGCTCGGCGCTCGCGGGGCTCGGCGCTCGCGGGGCTCGGCGTTGGCAGGGGCTCGGCGTTGGCAGGGGCTCGGCGTTGGCAGGGGCTCGGCGTTGGCGGGGCTCGGCGTTGGCGGGGCTCGGCGTTGGCGGGGCTCGGCGTTGGCGGTGGCCGAGGTGCTCGGCGCTCGCGGTCACGCTGCGCCCGCCGGGGTTCCAGTGTCCCCATGCCGACGGCGTTCGTGGGTGCGTTAGGTGCTGGTGGCGTCCTTGGTGTTCACGGTGCCGCCGTTCCCGGTGCTCAGCGGTGCTGGGGTCTTCTGGCGCTCAGGGTGCCGGCGGTGTGGGCAGCGGTGGTGCTCGGCGCTTGCGGTCGCGCGTCCGCCGGTGTCTCGAGGACCGTGACGTTGGCGGTGCCATGGTGCGGACGGCGTTCGTGGTGCTCATGGGGCTTGTGTGCATGTCGCGTTTGTTGGTGTTTGGAGTGCTCTCTATGCTCAGGGCGTTCGCGGTGCTCAGGGTGACCATCGCGTTCGCCCTGGTCATGGTGCTCGGCGCTCGCGGTGCGCGCCGCGTCCCTCGGTGTTCACAGTGCTGATGGTGCTGCGGTCTTGGGGTGCTCGCAAGGTTGGGGGTTCACGGGTGCTCGCGTTTAAGGATGTCGGCGCCGTCCCCACTCGCTTGAGTTGGCTGGTGTCCGCTATGCCGAGGTTTTTGCGATGTGCTGGGCCGTCTGTTTGTTAGGGCTGCGTGGCCGATGATGACGTTCGCTGGTCTGATCTTGGCTGCCTGGTGGCCCTTTGGCGCCTGATGGGAATGGGGCCGCGCCGGCGTGCTCGCGCTGCGGCGGCTCGGCCCTGGTATGCGTACCTTTCAGGATGTTTACCAGTGGTGGGCGCCGTGGAGCTGGCCGCGGACGGCGCCGTCGGGGAATTCGGACGTGTGCAGGTTGGCGTACCAGTTCTTCGGGTTCTTCTTGATGCCGTTGAGGATGCTGGTGTCCTTGACGCGGACGGAGCCGGAGCTGGTGTTGCCGCGGATGGTGCCGTTGGCTAGTAGGTCGATGACGACGGGGCCGTTCTTGCCGGCCTTGCCCCGGTGAATGTGGAAGGCGGTGGGCTTGGCGACCTTCTTCCACTGGACGAAGTAGTAGAGGCGGTTGCCCTTGATGCGGAACTTCGCGGCTGCCAGGCCGTTCCGGTCGTTGACCTTCTTGCCGGCCTCCGGCACCTCGTTCTTGCCGAGAAGGACTGTGGCGAAGTAGTACGTCTTGGCCGTGCTGGCCGCCTTGGCGCTGGTGGACGTGGCGGGGGCGGCGTTGGCCGGTGTCGAGGTGACGGCCAGGGCCGCGGTGGAGGCCAGCGCCGCGATGGCCGCGCCGGCCACCGCACGCCGCCACTGGATACGCCCGTTGCTGATCTGCTGGAAAGTGTTCACGGGGACCTGCCTCTGGTTGGTCTTACGGATCTCTTCGGACACGGCAGGACGTTAGTGAGGCGGTATCCGATGTTCTGTGGACAAATCCGCATAAGGGGGTGGGGTGATCAGTGTCACAAAGCGCGAGGCGGACAGGCCAAAGCCGCTGCGATTTGGTGCGGCGCTGGTGAGCAGGTGAGCCAGGCCGGTGAGGGGCGGGCAAAGGCTGGCGACGGGCAAGTGAAGGCCTATGACGGGCGGGTGACGGCTGGGGTCGGGCAAGCGGGATTCCACGACGGGCGGGGTGATGGCTGCCGACGCGTGGGCGGAACGCCACGACGGGCGCGTGATGGCTGCCGACGCGTGGGCAGAACTCCACGACAGGCGCGTGACGGCTGCCGACGCGTGGGCCACCGATGGAAGAGGGTAACGGCAATCTCGGCGGCGACCCTCACGATGATCACCTCCACCGCGCTCCCGGCCCTGTCACACGATGCCGCGGACGCGATCAAGCACGCCTGGACACGGGGATGCGTCACTCACGCGAGGCCATGCGGCGCTTGATGGACTCACGCCAGCCCTGCTGGTTGTGCCGCGCGTACTCTGGAAGAGGGGACGCTCGCCGGTCGAGCGCGACCACGACGCGGGAGACGGGTGAGCACACGCGCACTCGGGGGGTGAGCCCGATGAGGCCTCACGACGTCTGGTCCGCAGGCACCGCAACGGTCGCAATAACAGCCGCCCTATTCACCGGCACACCGACAGCCACGGCCCAACTGTCCACCGGCACACCAACAGCCACAGGACAACTATCAACCGGCACGCCAACGGCCGCAGGGAAGCCCTCCACCAGCACGCCAACGGCCACGGGGAAGCTGTCTACGGGCGCCGGCGGCGGCACACCAACGGTCACGGGAAAGGTGTCCACCGGCACACAAACGGCCGTGGGGCAGACGCCCGGGTTGCGACCCGCCCAAGAATGCACCCCTCCGCCACTGCCAGGCAAGGTAGTAGACGTCGACCTGACCGACGCGGCCGGGGCAGCACCCATGCGCCTGACAGTGAAGCCGACCAAGGTCCCGCCAGGCGCCGTGTCTCTCCGCGCCTCCAACACGGGCACCCTGGCCCACGAGGTGGTCGTACTGCCACTCGCAGCGGGCCAGCCCCTCGGAAAGCGGCCGATCGTATCCGACAGCCGAGTGAGCGAGACGGGCTCCGTCGGCGAAGCGGCCCACAACTGCGGCGCAGGCGAGGGCGGCGGCATCGCGCCCGGCTCCGCGGGCTGGGCCACCCTGACGCTGCAGCCCGGAAGGTACGAGCTGATCTGCAACTTCCCAGGACACTACGCCGCGGGCATGCGCGCAGAACTCGACGTCTCCCAGTAACCCCATGCCAACCGCGTGACGGCTCCCGACGCGTGGGCGAAACTCCACGACGGGGAGGTTGTCACTTCAGGTGTGTAAAGAACGTTTCTGATGGCCTGAGGTCGGTCTTTACCTGATGCGGCCTGGATAGGCGATGTCGAGTTCGATCAGCGCTTCGCGCCAGCCGATGGTGCGTTGTCCTTCGATCAGGCGGGCGGTGCTGGGCGAGTTCTTGATCTTTCCGGTCTCCTCCTTGGTGATGGCGCGTTCGCGGGCGCGTTTGTCCTCGATATTGATGATGGCCAGCCACAGCAGTTTGACCACGGCGTCGTCGCCGGGGAAGTGGCCGCGGGCCTTGGTGACCTTGCGCAGCTGGTAGTTCAGCGACTCGATGCTATTGGTGGTGTAGAGCAGCTTGCGGACCGCCGGGGAGAAGGCGAAGAACGGGGTGAAGCGGTCCCAGGCGGTCTCGAACACACGGGCCGCCTGCGGATACCTCTGGCCCCAGGTGGAGGCGGTGAAGTCGGCCAGGGCGTCGAAGGCGGCTTCCGCACTGGGCGCCGTATAGATCTTCTTGAGCTCGGCGGCCAGCGTGGCGCGGTCACGACGGGCGACCGGCCGCAGCGCGTTGCGGATCAGGTGCACGACGCAGGCCTGCACGATGGTGTGCGGGAAGGCATGGTGGATGGCGTCTTCGAAGCCGTTCAGTCCGTCGGTGCAGGCGATGAGGATGTCGCGCACTCCCCGGTTGCGCAGGTCGGTCATCACAGAGGTCCAAAAACGGGCCGACTCGCCGGCGGTGGCGGCATCGAGCGGGGTCTTGGCCAGCCAGATCCCCAGCACGTGCTTGTCGCCGTCGGCGTCGATACCGATCGCGAGGTAGGCGGGTTTGGCCTGGACGCTGTGGTTGTCGCGGACCTTGACCACGATGGCGTCCAGGAACACCACCGGGTAGACGGCATCCAACGGCCGTGCCTGCCAGGCGCGGACCTCTTCGAGTACGGCGTCGGTGATGTTGGAGATGGCCTCGTGCGACAGTTCGGTGTCGTAGATCTGACGCAGGTGGTGCTGGATGTCGCGCACGCTCATGCCGTGCGCGTACAGGCTGATGATCATGTCGTCCAGGCCGCCGGAGACGCGGCCGGCCCGTTTGGGCACCAGCATCGGCTCGAAGGTGCCGGCCCGGTCGCGGGGCACGGACAGCCGCACCGGCCCCACCCCCGTCTGCACGGTCTTGCCGATCCTGCCGTTGCGGGAGTTGCCGCTGCCATGGCCGGCCACCTCGTGCTTGCCGTAGCCCAGATGCGCCGACAGCTCGCCCTCCAGCGCGCGTTCCAGCACCGCCTTGACCAACTCGCCGAGCATCGAGCCCTGCCCGGTCAGCCGCAGCCCGCCCGCGCTGTCGCGTGAGCGTTCCAGCAGCAGGTCCAGCACGTGATCGCCGAGCAGGTCCCGCAACGGCGTCTCGCCGTCACGCTGGGGGGATTTTTCCCCGCCATGATGAGCAGCCGCCCCCAGCAGCGCCGATGTGTCATCGTGCTGGTCTTGCCCCACCGCGGCCAGCGCGGTTCTTCCCCGTGTCGTGGACATGATCGTGTTCTCCCCCGAGATGGTCAATGATCTTTGCAGATTTCCGTCTACGTTTGGTGATCATTTCCACACCTGGAGTGATACCCCCACGACGGGTGGGCGAGGGCTGGTGAGGGGCGGGTTTGAAGGGGTGGCGGTGTTTGGTTTGGCGTGGCCGCGGGCGTTGAGTGGTGCGTTTTGTGGGTTGAGGTGGGTGGGGTGTTGACTCCCCCTTTGTCACGGAAGCAAGTGTCGAATGTTGAAAGTTTCAGTTGCCGCGTGGCTGTTGTCGCAGATGGGCGGGGCGGGCGGTTTGGGGTGATTGAGGTCCTGCGGTTGCGATGCCTACGGTGCTGGGGTCCGCACACGGTGATCCCGTCAAGGAGTCCGTCATGCGCGCCCGTGCCGTACCCGCCCTGATTCTGGCCCTGATCGCCCTCATCGTCACCGCTCCCGAGGCACGCGCGCAGGTGGTCGGGGGTTTCGACTTCTCCAGGGCGGAGGTCTCCGTCACGGGGCTGCAGGTGCCGTGGGGGTTGGCGTTCCTGCCGGACGGCAGTGCGCTGGTCTCCGAGCGGAACACCGGGCGGATCCTCCAGGTACGGCCCGGTCAGACGCCCACCCAGGTCGCCACCGTGAACGGGGTGAGTGCTTCCGGTGAGAGCGGCCTGCTTGGCATCGCGGTCAGGGATGGCTGGGTGTACGCGTACTTCACCAGCACCGCCGGGGACAACCGGCTGGTCAGGTTCCAGTTGAGCGCGCCTCAGACGCAGACGGTGATCTTCTCCGGCGTCCCGAGCGCCACCATCCACGACGGCGGGCGCCTCGCCTTCGGACCGGACGGCATGCTTTACCTGAGCACCGGCGACGCGAGCAACACCAGCAACGCCCAGAACCTCAATAGCCCCGCCGGCAAGATCCTGCGCATGACGCCCACCGGTGGGGTGCCTTCGGACAATCCGTTCGCGGGATCCCGGGTCTGGAGCTACGGCCACCGCAACGTGCAGGGTCTGGCCTGGGACTCGCAGGGCAGGATGTACGCCAGCGAATTCGGCCAGAACACCTGGGACGAGATCAACCAGATCGTCGCGGGCGGCAACTACGGCTGGCCCACCTGCGAAGGCAACTGCGGCAACTCCTCCTTCCGCAACCCCATCGTCACCTGGGCGACCGCCGAGGCCTCGCCGAGCGGGCTCGCGTACGCCAACAACACGCTCTTCGCCGCGGCCCTGGGCGGCCGGCGCCTCTGGACGGTGCCGCTGAGCGGCAGCGGCACCCCCGGCACGCCGGTGGCCGAGCTCCAGTCCACGTACGGTCGTCTTCGCGCGGTCGCGCTCGGACCCGACGGCTGGCTCTGGGTGACGACCAGCAACCGGGACGGCCGCGGCACACCCGTGGCCCAGGACGACCGCATCATCCGCATCCCGCCCGCCACGAGCGGAACCGACACCACCCCGCCGACCGCCCCCGGCAACCTGGCCGCCTCCGCGACCACCTCCACCGGCACCACGCTGGCGTGGACCGCCTCGACCGACAACGTCGGCGTGACCGGCTACGACGTGCTGCGCGCGCCGGGCTCGTCCGGCGGCGCCTTCACGCAGGTGGGCACCGCGGCGACCGCCTCGTTCACCGACAGCGGGCTGACCGCCGCCACCACCTACCGCTACCAGGTACGCGCCCGCGACGCGGCGGGCAACGTGTCGCCGGTGTCCAACACGGTCACGGTCACCACCGGTCCGGGCGGCAGCACCGGCGGATGCACGGCCACGCCGACCACCCAGACCCAGTGGAGCACCGGCTACGTGATCCAGCCGGTCACGGTCACCAACACCGGCACCGCCACGACCACGGGCTGGACGGTGACGTTCACGCTGCCCAGCGGGCACGCCGTCACCGGCTCCTGGAACGCCACCCTGACCGCCAGCGGGCAGACCGTCACGGTCAGGAACGCCGCTCACAACGGCACGCTCGCGCCCGGTCAGAGCACCACGTTCGGCTTCCAGGCCAGCCGCCCCAACGGCGACACCCAGACTCCTTCCGCCTATCGGTGCACCAGTCCATGACCTGGCGCTGGGGATGGATCGACGGCGTCGTGCAAGGTCCAGCGGGGCCGGGTCATCGGCGGTCGCTGCCGGCTCCGTCCGTCTCGTCCGGGGATTGACCAAAGATGTAAAGCCATACATCGATCGATGTACGGCTCATTTCGCTCGCCGGGACGACTGGGACGGGCCACCCCGCCACCAGGCTTGATGGTGTGACCAGACGTATCGACGCGCTTGACGTGTTACGGGGCGTGGCCATCATGGGCACGCTCGGCACGAACATCTGGATCTTCACCGCACCGGGCGGATCCGCCGAGTTCCTTCAGTTCGGGGGCGGCGCCGGTGTGGTGGAGACGTTCCTGAGGTTCCTGTCGAACGGCAAGTTCCTCGGGCTGCTGACCCTGCTCTTCGGGGTCGGCCTGGAGTTGCAGTACCGCAGTGCGGTCCGGCGCGGGCTGACGTGGCCGGGCAGGTATCTCTGGCGTGCGACGCTGCTGTTCGTCGAGGGGGCGCTGCACTACGTCCTCGTCTTCGAGTTCGACGTGCTGATGGGGTACGCGATCACCTCCATGATCGTGGCGTACGTGGTGGGCAGGAGCCGCCGTGCGGTCACCGCCTGGATGGTCGCCGCTGGAGCACTGCACGTCGCCATGGTGGCCCTGCTCACGGCGGCCCTGATGGCGGGGCCGGCCGGTGGCGGCACCCCGATCTACCCCCAGGACGGCTGGCTCGACCAGGTCGTCTTCCGCCTGCGGCATGTCGCCGTCTTCCGCGCGGAGCTGGTGTTCATCATCCCCATGGGCATCGTGCTGTTCCTGCTCGGGGCCCGCCTGATGCGTGCGGGCGTCTTCGAGGAGCGCGGTGCTGGTCTGCGGAGGAGGCTGATCGTCGTCGGCCTTGGTGCCGGTGTGCCGCTGAACCTGGCGACCTCCTTCGCTGGGCCGGCGTGGTTCGCCGTCGACCGCTATCTGCTGGCGCCGCTGGTCGCCCTGGGTCTGCTGGGGCTGATCACCTCGATCGTGCTCGGTATGGGCGGTGCGCCGGGCGTGCTCAGGAGGGGCATTACGGACGTCGGGCGGACGGCGCTGTCCTGCTACGTCTTCCAGAACCTGGCGGCCAGTGTCCTCTGCTACGGCTGGGGTCTGGGGCTGGCGGAACGGTTCGACGGGCTGCGGCCCTGGTGGGTGCCGGGGGCGTGGGCCGGGATCTGCGTGTTGTTCATGGTGCTGTCGTCGCTGTGGCTGCGGCGGTTCAGCCGGGGGCCGCTGGAGCTGGCCTGGCAGTGGGCGTACCAGGCACCGGCCCTGGCGCGACGGCCGTGACAACCAGCGGCCGATGCGCGGGTGACCGGGCCCAGGGGGCTGGCGACATGAGGGCGGCCGGCGGCGCCGGGGATGGCCGTCGGGGATGGCCGGTGGGCAGGGGGGCGGGTGGGGTGGGGTGGGGAGACCGTACGCTGGGTCGCGGGTCCGGGACACGGAGGTGAGCGGAGGATGCGCTACCGGCGAGCGGTGGAGCGGCTGCGGCAGCTCGCCCAAGCCTGCGACCAGACCCGCCGCGTGCCCGCGGACCAACCCTTCCTGCGCGCCGCGCACGTCTTCGGCGACCTGCTCACCGGCGCCGACCCCATCGACCACCTGGAGATCGTCCTGGTGCTGAACCTCCCCCCGGAGGAGGTGACCTGGGGCTCCCAGCCGCCCGGCACCGCGTGGCTGGTCGACTTCCTCCGGCTGGACAAGGGCGGGGTCGCGTACTGGTGGCGCTCCCACCTGGATCCGGTGGAGAACCATCGCATCCACGACCCGGTGCGGTTCTGGTCGCTGGACGGGCCCGAGCAGGACGTGCTCGACGCGCTGGCCGAGCGCCGCTTCGACCGGGTGCGGGAGGTGGCGTCCCGGCCCCAGGAGGAGCCCGCCCAGGTCGCCGGGGAGTTGCAGGCGGCGCTGGACCATCTGCGCGCCGTACGCGACTCGTACTGGGACCGGCAGTGGCGCCGGCGGCACCGCACCCTGGGACGCTACCCCGAGCACCACCTGTGGGAGGCCGTACAGGGCTACCTGGATCTCCTGGACGCGCACGAGGAAATTCGTTTGCCGCCGGAATCCGCCGAGGGCTAAGGTCGCGATCACCATCTCGTGACGGAGGAGTTGCTTTATGCGTGTCGATGAGCTGACCCCGGTAAATCAGTCATCACACGTAAGGACTCACGATCTTGGATCTGCCACGTAGCTTCACCATCCGGGAGAGCAGCCACCGGATTCTCAACCCGTTCACCCCTGAGAAGCTGGCCACGCTCGGCGCGGCGATCGGGCTGCGGCCCGGAGCCACCGTGCTCGACCTGTGCTGCGGCAAGGGTGAGCTGTTGTGCACCTGGTCCCGCGATCACGGGATCGCCGGCACCGGGGTCGACATCAGCACCGTCTTCCTCGCCGCCGCCCGCGAGCGAGCCGCCGAGCTCGGCGTCGGCGAGCGGGTGCGGTTCACGCACGGGGACGCCTCCACGTACGTGGCCGGCGAGCCGGTCGACGTCGCGGCGTGCGTCGGCGCGACGTGGATCGGCGGCGGGACCGCCGGCACGGTCGCGCTGCTGGAGCGCAGCCTGCGCCCGGGCGGCACGATGCTGATCGGTGAGGTGTTCTGGCGGGCCGAGCCGCCCAGCCAGGAGGCCGTCGAGGCGTGCCACGCGACCTCGCGCGACGACTTCGGGACGCTGCCCGGCCTCTTCGAGGTGTTCGACGGGCTCGGGTACGACGTCGTCGAGATGGTGCTCGCCGACGAGGACAGCTGGGACCGGTACTACGCCGCCCAGTGGCGCAACCTGCGCACCTGGCTGGACGCCAACCCCGACGACGAGCTCGCGCCCGAACTGCGCGCCGAGCTGTCGCGCGAGCCGATGCGGTACGTCCGCTTCCGGCGGCATTTGCTCGGCTGGGGCGTGTTCGCCCTCATGAAGCGCTGAGCTGCGCATACTTCGGCCCGGTCTCGTGTTCGAGGCCGGGCCGAAGCCCTTTTCGCGGTCAGGTTTGAAAGGGCACGCGCGGAGAATCTTGACGGAGGGATCGCTTCGCGGGCTATCGTTGTTTATATGAATAGCTCTTCAAGTGAGCGAGTCGTCCTGTCTCCGGACGGGTGCGCGGTCCGGGTGGTCGACCCCGACCGCGTCGCCGCCGTGTGCGAGCGAATGCCGGCGGCCGACGATCTGGCCGACACCGCCGACATCTTCGGCCTGCTGTCCGATCCGAACCGGCTGCGGCTGCTCGTGGCGCTGCTGGACGGAGAGCTGTGCGTGTGCGACCTGGCCGCGGTGACCGGCCAGAGCGAGTCCGCGGTCTCCCACGCCCTGCGGCTGCTGCGCGCCCACCGCATCGTCGTCGCCCGGCGCGCCGGGCGGATGGCGTACTACCGGCTGGACGACCCCCACGTACGCATGCTGCTCGACCTGGCGCTCGCCCACACCGAGCACACCGAGGCCATCCACCCCGAACGGGACGGGACAGACTGATGGGCGCGGGGCACGGACACGGGCACGCCGGTGCCCGGCACCGGTGGCGGCTGACAGTCTCGTTCGTCCTGATCGGCGCGTTCTTCGTGGTCGAGCTGGTCTACGGCCTGATCTCCGGCTCGCTGGCGCTGATGTCGGACGCCGGGCACATGGCCGCGGACGTCGTCACGCTGGGCGCCGCCCTGGTGGCCACCCGCATCGCCGCCCGGCCGGACGCCACGGGAAGGCGCAGCTACGGCTCCTACCGGGCCGAGGTGTTCGCGTCCCTGCTGGCCGTGGTCATGATGCTCGGCGTCGCGCTGTACGTGGTCGCCGAGGCCATCGGGCGGATCGGCGAACCCGCGGAGGTCTCCTCCGGCCCGATGCTCGTCGTCGGCGGCGTCGGCCTGGTCGTCAACCTCGTCGCCCTGTTGCTGCTGCGCGCCGGGGCCGCCGAGAGCCTCAACGTCAAGGGCGCCTACCTGGAGGTCGTGGCCGACACGGCCGGGTCCGTCGGCGTCATCGCGGCGGGCTGGCTGATCACGGCCACCGGCCAGACGTTCTGGGACACGGTCGTCGCCCTCGCCATCGGCGTCTTCGTCGCCCTGCGCGCGATCTCCCTCGGCCGTCAGGTCTTCGCGGTGCTGGGCCAGCACGTGCCCGAGGGCATGGACGCGGCCGCGGTGGCGGCCGACCTGGCGGCGCTCGACGGCGTACGCGACGTGCACGACCTGCACCTGTGGACCCTCACCTCCGGCATGAACGTCGCCACCGCCCACCTGGTGACCGTCGACCCGAAGGACCACCACGCCATCCTGGACAAGGCCCGCGACCTGCTGCTCCGCCGACACGGCGTGGCGCACGCGACGCTCCAGGTGGAGCCGGCCGACCACACCGGCTGCGACGAGCTCGGCTGGTGACCCCCACCCCTGAGGGAGTCTTCAGGGACGTCTCAGGGAACTCCCCGACGCCCGGGCAGGGTCTCGTGACCCACACTTAGGCGTTATGGGCATGAAGAGAGCGGGCATGATCGCAGGGCTGCTGGGGGTCGCGGCGGTGTTAACCGGCTGCGGCCTCGGTGGACCCGTCGATGAGGAGACCAAGTCCTACGACGTCACCGACAAGGTGGCCGGCATCAGGGTCGGGTCCGACTCCGGCACCATCGAGGTGGTGGAGTCGGACCGCCAGGGCATCCACGTGACCGAGCATCTCGTCTGGCGCAAGAACAAGCCGGAGACCAGCCATGGCGTGGAGGGCGACACGCTCGCCCTGACGTACAAGTGCCCCCGCACCTGGGGGCTGGGGAGCGGGGGCACGGCCTGTGACGTGAACTACAAGGTGGAGATCCCCAAGGGGCTCCGTGTCAAGGTCAACTCCGACTCCGGGGACCTGACGCTGAAGGGCCTGTCCGGCGAGATGGACGTCCAGAGCGACTCCGGGGTGATCGAGGCCAGCGGGCTGTCGGGCAAGCGGATCGTCACGGAGACCGACTCGGGGGACGTCGAGCTCGCCTTCACCGCGCAGCCGGACAAGGTCGTCAGCACCTCGGACTCGGGCGCGATCAGGGTCCGCGTGCCGCAGGGGCCGTACAAGGTGATCGCCAAGACCGACTCCGGCAGCAAGCACGTCACGGCGGCCACCGACGCCGCGGCGCCGCGTACGATCGAGGTTTCCAGCGACTCCGGCGACCTGGAGGTCGTCACCCCCTGAGGCCACAGGTCCGGCCGAAAGTACTGTCGCGAACCCTGCTTCCGGCCGAAGCCGGCACCGGCATGAGCCCGCAGGATGAGGCGTCATGCCACCCGAAACACCAGATTCCCGAAGAAGAGCGCGGATCAGCGCGCTCGACGTCATACGCGGCTTCGCGCTCTGCGGGATCCTCCTGGCCAACGTCCAGCCGATCGCCCACGTCGGCGACGCCCTCGTCGCCGTCCACCACGCGGCGGAGAGCCCTGGCGCGATGTGGATGGGGCTGCTGGTCGAGCAGCGGTTCTTCCCGATCTTCTCGCTGCTGTTCGGCATCGGCTTCTCGCTGCTCCTGGAGTCCGCGGCCGGGCGCACCACCAGCCCGCGGCTGCTCCTGCTGCGCCGGCTCCTGGTGCTGCTCGCGATCGGCCTGGTGCACATGTTCGCGCTCTGGCGGGGCGACATCCTGACCATCTACGCCGTCGTCGGCCTGGTGGTGCTCCTGCCCTCGACGTGGCTGCCGCGCTGGGCCGTGGCGGGCCTCGCCGTCGCGCTCGTCGTCGCGGCGCTCGCCTTCGGCGGCGGGACCGCGCTGGTCCCCGGGCTGTTCCTGGCCGGATCGGCGCTGACCCGGTACGGGGTGATCGACCGGATCGAACGCTCCGCCCCCGTGGCGCTGACCGTGCTCTTCGCGGCCGGCGCGGCGCTCGCCCTGTGGCTGCAGGAACGCGCGCAGGACGGATCGCTCGCCGTCGGCGGGCTGCTCATGGCCGGCGTGTACGTGTGCGGCCTGCTGGTCCTGCTCAGGACGCCGCTCCGGCCGGTCCTGCAGGCCGTCTTCGCCCCGCTGGGCCGGATGGCCCTGACCAACTACCTGTCCGCCACGGTCCTCGTCCTGGTGATCTCCAAGTTCGTGACCGGCCCGCCGGAGACCTGGCCGGTGACGACGGTGCTGCTGATCGCCGGGGCCATCCTCGCGGGCCAGTGGCTGATCTCCACCCTCTGGCTGCGCCGCTTCCGGTACGGCCCCATGGAGTGGCTCTGGCGCTGGGCCACCTGGCTGCGCCGCCCGGCGATGCAGCGGATCGGGGACGGTGCGCGTTCCTAAGGCATGAACGGTGAGACAGTCGCCCGCGCGCCCGCGCCGCCCGAAGTCGAGGCGGTGCTGGCGATTCTGTACCGCGAGCACTGGCTCGCCCTGGTGCGCCTGGCCGTGCTCCTCGTCGGCGACCGGGAGAGCGCCGAGGACGTCGTGCAGGACGTCTTCTCCAGGTTGCACGGCATACGCCCCGAGAAGCTCACCCTGGCCTACGTCCGCGTCTGCGTGCTGAACGCCTCCCGCTCGGTCCTGCGCAGGCGCGGCGTGGCCGCCCGGGCGCCGCTGGGCGGGTCGAGCGAGCAGGTCGACTCGGCGGAGACGGCCGCGCTCCTGGGGGAGTCGCGCCAGGAGATGCTCGACGCGCTGGGCCGGCTGCCCAGGCGGCAGCGCGAGGTCCTCGTCCTGCGCTACTACCTCGATCTTTCCGACGCCGAGATCGCGAAGGCGACGCGCGTCAGGCAGAGCACCGTGCGGTCCACCGCCTCCAGGGCCCTGGACCGGCTCCAGCGCGAACTGGGAGGCCGCGAAATGCGAGGCCCAGAAATGCGAGGCCCCGAAATGGGAGGCCCCGAAATGGGAGGCAGGGCATGACCGGCATCGAGGAACGCCTGAGGGACGCGCTGGCCGCCAGGGCCGAGACCGTACGCGACGACGGGCGGCCCCGCCACCTGCCCGCGCCGCGCGAGCGGTCGTCCGGCGCGAGGTGGTGGGCGCCGCTGGCGGTGGCGGCCGCGATCCTGATCGTGGTGGCGGCCACCGTCGTGGTCACCCGTACGGTCACCTCACCCGCTCCGGCGGTCCGGCCGACCCCCGACACTTCGGTGGCCCCCGTCGAACAGATGTGGCCGGGCGCCGTACACGAAATCCCGACCAAGGGACCGGGCGGTGCGGGGTTCATGCCGGACGTGTTCGTCAGCGATCGGGTCGTGGTGGGACGGGGATACCCCGAGAACCGGCCGCTCGAGATCTGGTCGTACGACCTGGACAAGCGGACGTTCGCCACGATCGCGCGGCTCAGGAAGAAGGACGTGGGGAACCACCCGCTGGTCTTCGGCGACGGTCACCTGGCGTGGGCGGCGTTCAGCGGCCGTATGAAGGAGGTCTGGACGGTACCGGTCACGGGCGGCGTGCCCCGCCGGATCGCCTCGGACCGCGCCACGGTCACCCGCGACAACATGACCTTGGGGATCTCCCGCCTGGCCATCGCGGACGGCCTGGTGGTGTGGTCGCCCGACGAGGGCGGCGTCTATCGGGCCCCGCTGAAGGGCGGGAAGGCGACCCTGATCGACGGGACGAAGGGGTACAGCCTGGTCGAATGGCCCTGGGCCGGGTCACCGCGAAACGACAGCATGGTCGGCGACCTCAGCCGCCGTCCCGTGGAGCACCTGAAGAACCTCCTCACCGGCGAACGCAGGGACGTGGTCCCTCCCGCCGGGCGGACGTCGTGGACCGACTGCGGGGTGACGTGGTGCTTCAACGGCGAGGAGGCGTGGCGGCGCGACGGCGCGGGGCTGCGGAAGCTGCCGGGGTACACCCACGGGGAGCTTTCCATGGACCGCTTCGTCCGGCTGCTCCAGGCGGTCCCCGGCGGGCAGAAGTGGGTCACCCTGTACGACCTCGCCACGGGACGCGCCGGCCTGCTGTACCAGATCCAGACGGGCCTCAAGCGCACTCCCATCCTGGCCCTGCGGGACGGCATCGCCTGGTTCCAGAAGGGACGGAGCACCCAGGTAGTCATCAATCTGGCCGCCATCGGCCGATGAGTTCCGCCGGCGGCGGGAGTCATATCGGCGACGGTGAAATGACTGGAGGTTTCCATGACGAGCACGCACACCCTCGCCATCCCGGGCGGACGCCTGCACTACGAGGTCCGCGGCGCCGGCCCGGTGCTGGTGGTCACGGGGGCGCCGATGGCCGCGGCCGACTTCGCGCCACTGGCCGAGGCGATGGCGGGCGACTACACGGTGGTCACCCACGACCCGCGGGGCATCTCGGGCAGCGTGCTCCACGACCCCACCCAGGACTCCACCCCCGAGCTGCGGGCCGACGACCTGGCCCGGCTCCTGGACACCCTGGGCGTCGAGACCGCCGACGTGTTCGGCAGCAGCGGCGGCGCGGTGACCGGCCTGGCGCTGGTGGCCCGGCACCCCGGCCGGGTCCGTACGCTCGTCGCGCACGAGCCGCCCTCGCTGGAGCTGCTCCCCGACGCCGCCGACCAGCGCGCCGCGACCGAGGACATCATCGCGACCTACCACCGGGACGGCGTCTGGGCGGCTTTCGCCAAGTTCATGGCCACCGCCGGGTTCGACCAGGGCGACGAGGGCGCCCCGGCCGGCCCTCCCGGGGAGCCGACGGAGCAGATGCTGGCCGACAGCGCGCGCTTCTTCGCCCATGAGCTGCGTGGCACCACCCGCTACGTGCCCGACGTCGCCGCGCTGAAGGCCGCCCCGGCCCGGGTCGTGGTGGGCATCGGTGACGAGTCGGGCGGGCTGGTCACGTACCGGACCTCCGTGGCGCTGGCCGAGCTGCTGGGCACGGCTCCGACGGAGTTCCCCGGCGACCACGGCGGCTTCATCGGCAGGACCGAGGAGTTCGCCGCGGTGCTGCGCAAGGTGCTCGCCGGCTGAGATCGCCGGCCGGCCGACGTCGCTCGCCGGCTGAGATCGGCGGAAGACGCCCGCGGGCCCCGGGCGTTGGGGTGGAAAACCCCTATGAGGAGGGCCGATGAGCAAGCGGGCACTGGTGCTGGGTGGCGGCGGGGTCGCCGGGATCGCGTGGACGACGGGCGTGCTGGCGGCGCTCGCCGACGGCGGTGTGGACGTGACAGGGGCCGACCGCATCGTCGGCACGTCGGCGGGCTCGGCGGTCGCCGCCCAGGTCACCAGTGGCCTGCCGCTCTCCGAGTTGTTCGAGCGGCAGGTCGATCCCACGCTCCAGACGCTCGAACTGCCCAGCGGGGTGCGGATGGAGGAGCTGTGGGCGAAGCTCCAGGAGGTCTACGAGAGCACGTCCGACCCGGTCGAGCAGCGGCGGAAGATCGGCGCGCTGGCGCTGGCCGCCGACACGGTCAGCGAGGCCAGGCGGCGCGAGGTGATCGAGGCCCGGCTGCCCGTGCACGAGTGGCCGCGGCGCGACCTGGTGATCGTGGCGGTCGAGGCGGTCAGCGGCGAGACCCGGCTGTTCGACCCCGGGTCGGGGGTGGAGCTGGTGGACGCGGTGGCGGCCAGCTGCGCGGTGCCCGGCGTGTGGCCGTGCGTGACGATCGGCGGGGTCCGGTACATGGACGGCGGCGTGCGTACGAGCACCAACTCCGACCTCGCGGCCGGGTTCGACCGGGTCCTGGTGCTGGCCCCGATGCCCGACGTCGGCGAGCCGTCCTGGGCCGCGCTCGACGGCCGGGTCGAGGTGATCGGGCCGGACGCCGACTCGCTGGCCGCCTTCGGGACCGACCCGCTCGCCCCGGAGGTACGCACGCCCAGCGCCCGAGCCGGTTACGCCCAGGGCCGCGGCGCGGTCGCCCAGGTGGCGGCGCTCTGGGAGTGACGCCTCGAAGGTCGTCAGCGGAGCCGCACGGTCGTGGCGGCGCCCTCCCGGCCGGCCAGGCCGTCGAAGGTGAACGTCTCCCCCGCCCACGTGACGGTCAGCTCGTCGAGGTCGCACCGGGGGTCCGACACCGTCAGCGTGTCCCCGCGCACCAGCACCGCGCACGGGGCCGAGGCGGTCAGGCCGCCCGCGGTCCCGGCGGCCCAGAAGTTCGCCGCGGTGAGGCCCAGCGAGGGCACGTGGACGGCCTGCAGGCGGTCGGTGTTGGCGAGCACGCGCACCCAGCCGGGGTCGGCGGCCCTCGCGCGGGTCTCCTCCTGGCCGGCGCCGGGCATGAGCAGGTAGACGTATCCGGCCGCCCGCGGATCGACGCCGTGGTCGATCCAGAGCGTCACGTAGTCGCGGGTCACGCCGCCGCCGGCGCGGCGCTCGCGCAGCGTGCGCAGGGGCCCGCGCACGACGTAGCCGCCGTGCCCTTCGAGGTGGGCCCAGCCCTCCCGCACCGTCAGCGCGGCGCCGGTCCTGCGGTTGTCCACGACCGTCTCGACGGGCACGCCGTCCTCCGCGGTGATGCCCGCGCCCAGGCACACGATCGCGTCGTCGAGGAAGAACCACGACCTGAACGCCTCCATCGTGCTCTCCAGGCCGTTCAGGTGCTGCCCCACGGTGGCGTACGTGCCGTCCGTGGCCCCGCCCACCCACCGGCCCGGCGGGCAGGTGTCGCCCCAGTCGCCGCCCGCGCCGTCGGGCAGCCGCTTGGTGGAGACCATCGTCCCGGGCAGCCGGTAGGGGTCCACGGTGGGCCAGAAGTCGTCCGAATACTGGTCGCCGTGGCCCGCCGCCCACCAATAGAGCATGCCCGAGCCGGTGTGCCAGCCGCGCAGGTTCTCGCCGTTGCCGTGCTCGTAGTGGCCGATCCTGGACGAGGCCATGCTGAGCGCCGCGCACCAGCCCGGCCTGCGGTGCACGGCCCGGGCGCTCATCGGCAGCAGCCGGTGCCCGACCGGCTCCTGCGCCGCGGGCACGGAGGCGTCGTCCACGACCGCGGCCAGCCGGGCGTGGAAGGCGGGCTCGGGGTGCTCCAGCATCGGCCGGTACGTGTCGCGTACCGCCCAGCCCTTGACCATGGCGTGCCAGCGCGCCCGCTCGGCGGCCGAGGCGCCCTCCCCCAGCAGCAGGACCGCGGCGGCGATCTCCCGCCCCCGCTCGTGGTCGCCGAACGGCTTGCGGCCGACGCTTCTGCCGCGGACCAGGTCCATGCAGGCGCCGTCGCGGACGAAGGGCGCGAACGACCGCTCGACCATGTCGAACACGTTCTGGTCGGAGACCTCCCACGGCGTGCCCCGCAGCACCGCGAACATCGTCGCCAGCCCCGTCAGCAGCGTCACCCCGTAGGCTCCCTGGTAGGGCACGTGCGTGTGCTGGATGAACGACCCGTCCCGGTAGAACCCGTCGCCCTCGCCGACGAGGCGGAACACCGGCGCGAGCGCGGACACCGCCAGCGCCGCCTTGCCGTAGTCGGAGCCGAGCATGGCCCGCAGCAGCATCACCAGGCACAGGTCCACCCGGTTGGCCGCGGTGCTGTTGCCCCTGTACTGGCCGAGCCTGCGTTCCGGCACGAAGTGGTCGACCGCGTCCCGCAGCCGCGCGCTCACCGGCTCGGGCACCCCGGCGAGCACCGCCGCGTCGAGCAGCGCCTTCGGCACGCCGATCTGCCAGTGCCACCAGTTGCCGGTCGCCTCGGCGCCGTCGGCGTACACGCTGCGCCGGTAGTGGTCCACGCCTTCCGCGACCGCCGCCGCCAGCCCCGCGTCGCCGGTCAGGCCGGTGCCCTCCAGCACGTACGCCTGTGCCATGGCCCGCAGCCGCCGCGGCGTGGCCACGAAGGAGGGGAACGCCTGGTCGGGCCAGAGCGAGCCGCGGCCGGGGGCCATGGTGTCGCGGTGGCGGGCGGCCGTCCTGCCCAGTTCGGCCAGCCAGGTCCGGTACGGCTCGGCGGCCGGGTCGTACCCGCCGCCCACCGTGACCTCCCGCCAGCGGCGGCGTAAGCGCAGGAAGGAGTCGTCCGGGGTGTGCGCGGGGCCGGCGGGCACCAGCGCGCCGAGCACCCCGGCCGCGGTCACGCCGCCGAGCCGGAGGAGCGAGCGCCTGGTTGGCCTGTGCACGCCTCGATTATCGGGTCAGAGCGGGAGCACGGCCCCGAACCGCTTCACGGTCCTGATGATCGGCGCGGTCTCGATGCGCCCGATCGCGGGCAGCGCGCCCAGGCTCTCGGTCAGGTAGCGGTAGAGGGCGCGAGCTCGGCCGCCATGTCGTACGCCCCGCCGCACCGCGCGGGCATGGCCGCGAGCGCCGTCACCGGCATGGCGGCGGGGCTCCTGGTCCTGGCGACCGTCCGTCCCGCGAGAGCCGCGTGAGCGTCAGAGCAGGCGGCGGATGTCCCCGTACGCGCGGTAGAAGCCGCCCCGGCCGGCGGAGCGCACGCCGTCGACGAGGTAGCGGGCTCCGGCCTCCCGGATGTCCTTGGGGAACTGCACGTTCCACGACTCGTAGCCGGGGCTGACCACGCGGACGCGCAGCCGCTCGCCCTCCTTGAAGCACTCCACCACCACGCCGTCGCCCGCGTCGGTGGTGGTCTCCACCGTCACCGACGGCTCGACCACCTGCAGCGACGCGGCCGCCTTGACGTCGAGGGGCTGCGGCACGCTGCCCGCGCGGGCCGCGGCGATGGCCGCCTCGCCGGCGTCGATGCAGGCCAGCGAGCCGTCGGTGGTGACGATGTAGAGGCGGTCGTCCAGGAACTGCATGGAGAACGCGGAGCCGCAGCCGGTGCCGAGCTTCCACAGCCGCTCGCCGGAGGCGTCGAAGCAGTAGACCGACGAGCGGTCGTCACCGGCGAAGACGTGGCGGCCGCCCGGCGAGGTGGCGCAGGAGTAGACGGCGCCGTCGCACTGGTAGGCGGCCTCGATCCGGCCGTCGCCCTTGGCCAGGCGGATCACGCGGCCCACGGAGCCGCGGGCGGTGCCGGCGTAGACGGAGTGCGCCTCCTGCCAGCCGAACAGCACCTGCTCGCCGAGTGCGGTCTGCCAGACGGGCGTGCCGTCCTGGACGTCGTAGCGGGCCACGCCCTTGGAGTGCCCGTGGTAGACCGAGTCCTCGTCGCACCTGACCATCCAGGCCGAGTCGCCGGCGACGCCGCGCGACCACTGGAACTCGTCCTCGTAGTCGATCGTGGTGACCCCGCCGGCGCGGTCGGAGACGCCGAGCACGCCGTCGTGGATGTCGAGCCAGTAGATGTCCACGTCGGCGGCTATCTCGTACGCGGACCTCGGCACCTTGCCGCTCAGGTCGTACACGCGGCCGTCGTCGCAGCCGGCGTAGATCCAGAAGTCGTCGGCCACGATGCACTTGACGCCGTCCGGCAGCTTGAAGCGGCCGGTCACGGTGCCGGAGTGGGTGACGGTGTAGACGTCGCCGTGCTGGTTGCCGACCCAGCAGCGCTCGTCGTCCACGAAGATGCCGAACGCCGACGCCCCGCTGTCGAAGCGCCACAGGACCGGCGCCTGCTGGGCGGTCGACCGGGTGCTGGGGATGGCCCGGTGGGTGACGGCCCGGCGCTGGCGCACCCCGCGGACCGCCGGGGCGTACCCCTTGCGGGTCTTCTCGCCGATCTTCTTGGCGGCCGCGGCCTGGGCCTTGGCCTCGGTGGGGAAGTCGGTGACCTTGGTCTGGCCGGTCTCGCCGATGCGTCCGTACGTGATCGTGACGCGGGTGCCCGCCACGGTCACGTCATAGAACTTGTGCGATCCGCCGCCGTCCTCTGACAGCTCCAGGTAGGTCATGTCCGCACTTCTCCTGATTTGCCGGGCTTGATCACTTGCCCCGGAGAGTAGAGGACGGCGGCGACAAATCGCAGGAAGTTACTTGTCGTACTCGTACGCCCCGGCGTCGACCGCGCCGTCACTGCCGTCGATCGCCCGGCCGGTCACGTCGTTGTTGCTGAACTTGGTGATCCCGAAGTCGATGGCCGGGCTCCCGGCACGCAGGCTCAGCGGGTTGGCGGTGTTCGACAGGTTGAACAGCGGGTCGGCCGTGATGTTGTCGTGGCCGCCCATCTGGTGCTGCGTGGCGCCGAAGAACACGTTGTGGTGGCTGTCGGTGACGTTCGGGCCGTAGGCGGTCTTGGCCGTGACCTGGATGATGTTCTGCGACATCGACAGGTGGGCGTTGGTGCAACCGGCGTCGCAGACGACGCCCTGGGAGCCCGCCTGGGGCAGGTACACGGAGTTGTTGCGGAACACGGTGCCGAACACGGGCCCGTTCGGGTCGGGGTCCTCCCCGGGCTCCTGCGGGCCGCGGGTGACGAGGGCCGCGCCGGTCTTGGGGCCGGTGATCACGTTGTACTCGAAGACGTTGCCCGAGGTGCCGTCGGGGTCCACGGGGTTGCCGTCCTCGTCGACGTCATGGCTGGTGCCGAGCTCGGTGAAGGTCTCGTTGTCCACCGAGATGTTGTGGTGGATGCGGTTGCCGGAGCCGAGGAAGATCTCCACGGCCGCGCCGTCCAGCCCGTAGTCGAAGCTGTCCGCGATCGAGCCGCGGAACTCGTTCCAGCCGATGTCGGTGTTGTCGCCCTGGACGAGGATCGCGAACGCGCCCGAGTCGTCGTTGCGCGGCTCCTCGGTGTTCTTGCTCATGAAGTTGTTGTCGACGAAATCGTTGGCCGTCACCGCGTTGTACTGCGCCTTCGGCGCGATGTAGACCCCGGCCGCGGCGCCCGTGATGTAGTTGCGCTCGATGACGTTGTCGTTGCCCGTCACCTTCACACCGGCCCACTTGCAGCGGCCGTCGTCCTGGGGAACTCCCACCTGCAGGTTGTAGACCTCGATGTGGTTGCCCCCCAGGCTCACGCACGCCTCGTCGTCCCCGGAGATGATCGGTCTGGCGGTGCTCGTGCCGTAGGTGTCCACGACGATCGGGGCCTGCGCGCTGCCCGACTCGGTGATCGCGAGTTGCTGCCCCTTCCACCTGCTGCCGCGCTTCAGCAGCAGCTTGGCGCCTTGGGGCAGATTCGCCGCGGTCGCCTTGGTGAGGGTCTTCCACGCGGTGGTCTCCGAGGTGCCCAAGGCGGAGTCGTTGCCGTTGACGGAGTCCACGTAGTAGACGGCGGCGGCCGCCGATGCGGTGCCCGGGGCCACGGTTGTGGCGAGGGTGGTGGCGACGAGCGCGAGCGTTGCCGTCGTCGCACCGGTCCGCAAGTTCCAGCCTGACATTCAGCCTCCAGAACTGCCAGGGCTCCGTCACGCGACGAAGATCATCCCCGGCTTGCGGCTGACACATTAACTGGATTTAGTCGGAAAGTCCCGATTTTTCCTGACTCAAATCGGACGTTTAGGTCCCGGCCCGGATCGGCACCACGTTGCCGGGCGCCCCGCTCCGCGGCAGCGCGAACCAGGTGGCCTTGCCGACGAGATCGGGGTGGGTGACGTAGCGCTGGGGATGGCAGCCGTAGAACCCGTCGGAGAGCCTGGCGACGATCCGCAGCCCCCGCCCGTGCTCGGCCCGCACGTCCGGCGGGGCGGGCTCCGGCAGCAGCGGACTGCTGTCCACGACCACGCACATGATCTCTTTCTCGTCGATGTGCAGGGCCAGTTCGTACGGGCCGTCGCCGTACATCAGGGCATTGGTGATCAATTCACTCGCCATAAGGACGGCGTCGTCGACGAGATCCGAACAAAGGGAGAGTGCCGACAATTCTTCGCGGATGATCGCCCTCGCGTGGCCGACCGTCCGGACGTCCTCGTGCAGCGGCCACACGTACTGCAGCCGGCTCCGACGAGCTGATCGCAGCGTGGTCATGGCATCTCTCTCCTGTGTTTGCCGGGGTTCCGGGACAGAGGGACAGCGAATGCGCGTTTCACTCAGCAAGAGGGCCCGCCTTTGGGTCGACGTACACGGCCGTCGAAACCTGTACGCACGGGGAGGCCATTTGGGTCGAATCTTCGGGGAGAAATCGCAATTCTTTTTAGCCGCCGCCCGAAACGACGGGTATGGGCCCGGGTATGGCCCTGCCATGAGCACTGACGAGAACACATCCGAGATCGACTCCCAGCCCCCCGCCGCCGCCCGCCGGCCGGGCAGGCGTGGAGAGCCGCCGCCCAAGCCCAAGCCCGCGGGGATGCAAGCGCTGGAGCAGGCGCTGTCGCGGGCGGGCAAGGAGCTGAAGGACATCCTGTCGGTCCGGCCATGACCACCGGCTCCTGAGGGCCCGGTTCGCGTCGCCGCCGCCGAGGCCCGGCGACGCGACCGGCTCAAGAGGTCTCGGCCACCCCGCTCGGCTCAGGAGGTCTCGGCCACCCGCGCTCGGCGGCGCGACCGGCTCAGGAGGTCTCGGCCACCTCCGCGAGCAGGGACCAGAGCGAGTACGGGGTCAAGGGGACGTCGGTGATCCGGCCGGCGATCTCCGGGAGGGCGGCGGCCACGGCATTGGCGATGGCGGCCGGAGGGCCGATCGTGCCCGACTCCCCCACTCCCTTCATCCCGCCGGGCGTCAGCGGCGACGGCGTCTCCAGCATCACGACCTCGATGTCCGGCACCTCCCGCGTCGTCGGCAGGAAGTAGTCGGTGATGGGCTGGCCTTCGGGGGTGTAGACGATCTCCTCGGTGAGCGCCTGGCCGATCCCCTGGACCACGCCGCCGCGGATCTGGCCTTCCACGACGGCCGGATTGACCAGCACCCCGGCGTCGTTGACGACCCAGTAGCGCTCCACCTCGACGGCCCCGGTCTCCGGGTCCACGGCCACGGCGGCCGCGTGGGCCCCGTAGGCGAACGTGTAGGCGTCGGGGTCGTAGCTGACCCGTTCCTCCAGGCCCGGCTCGACCCCGTCGGGCAGGTCCCAGCCGCGCCACGCCGACGTGGCCAGCTCCCGCAGCGTGAGGGAGGCCGCCGGGTCGCCCTTCACCCGCACCACGCCGTCGGCGATCTCCAGGTCGCCGGGGGCCGCCTCCAGGCGGTGCGCGGCCAGGGCCACGAGCTTGCCGCGCAGCCGCTCCGCGGCCCGGGTGAGCGCCCCGCCGCCGACCACGAGCGAGCGGCTGGCGATCGACCCGACCGACGAGTACGGCGTGGCCGCCGTGTCCCCCAGCACCACCCGTACCCGCTCGATCGGCACCCCCACCCGATCGGCCGCGAGCTGGGCCAGCGCCGTCTCGATGCCCTGCCCTATCGACACCACCCCCGACGACACGACCACGGACGCGTCCTGCTCCATGCGCAGGAACACCGACTCGTAGCCGCCCGCCTGGATCCCGGTGTCCCTGAACTCCTTCGAGGGACCCATGCCCGTGGTCTCCACATGGCAGGAGTAGCCGATGCCGCGCCTGCGCCCGTCTGCCTTCTCGACGGGGGCGACCAGGTCGCGCAGGGTACGCAGGGCGTGCGGGTAGTCGCCGGAGTCGTAGCGCTGGTAGACGCGGTTGGTGTACGGCAGCTCGCCGGGCCCCAGCATGTTGCGCAGCCGCAGCTCGACCCGGTCGATCCCCAGCCGGCGCGCCGCCTCGTCGATCAGCCGCTCCCTGGTCAGGCTGCCCTCCGGCTGCCCGAACCCGCGGTAGGAGCCGGTCGGCGTGGTGTTCGTGACGACGCCGCGCACGCGTACCGCCACCCGGTCGAACCGGTACGGGCCCGGCAGCAGGGTGGCCGTCACCGCGAAGGTCGACGCGCCCACGTTCGAGGGGTGCGCGCCGAGGTCGCCGACCAGGTCCACGTACATCGCCACGAAGCGCCCGTCGCCGTCGAGTGCCAGCCGCGCCCGGTGCACGGCGGCGCGCGCCGGCAGCGTGGCGACCAACCGGTCGCCCGGCGACTCCGACCAGCTCACCGGCCGGCCCAGGCGCATCGAGGCCAGGCAGATGAGCGCCTCGTCCGGGTAGACGTGCTCCTTGCCGCCGAACCCGCCGCCCGTGTCGCGGCTGATGACGCGTACCCGGTCGTGGGAGAGCCCGAACGCCTCCGCCAGGTGCTCGCGCGCCTGGTGCGGCGCCTGCGAGGAGATGTGCACGGTCAGCTCGTCGTCGTCGTACGAGGCCACCACGCCGCGCGGCTCCATGGGGTACGGCGAGACCCGACCCATCGTGAACGTCAGCTCCACGACGTGCGCGGCCCCCTCGACGAAGGCGGCGCAGTCCTCGTCGCCCATCGTGAAGTCGGTGAGCACGTTCGTGCCCCACTCCGGATACAGCAGCGGGGCGCCGTCCCGCATCGCCCGCTCCGTCCCGACCACCGCCGGCAGCTCGTCCAGCGAGAGATCGACGAGCTCGGCGGCGTCCCTGGCGGCCTCGGGGGTCCGGGCGACGACGAGCGCGAGCGGCTGGCCGGCGTACCTGATGGCGTCGTCCAGCACCCGGTAGGACTGCAGCCGCTGGCCGGGGGACAGGTGGACGCAGGGCAGGCGCAGGTCGGGGGCGTCGCCGGGGGTGATGACGTCGAGCACGCCCTCGACCGCCCAGGCCGCCTTGGCGTCGCAGCCGAGCAGCCGCCCGTGGGCGATGGGGCTGCGGACCACGTACGCGTGGACCGTTCCCGGCAGCCGCACCGCCCCGACGTACCTGCCTCGGCCGGTCAGCAACCTGGCGTCTTCCCGTCGCGGCGTCCTGGCGCCGACATAAGGCTCACCCATGGTCCCGATTCTGAGCGCGCCCGCCCGGACTGTCGATGACCCCAAGGCAACCACGGACGGCGGGCCTCATACGACCTCGAAAGCCGCCATCATCGCCATGTCCTCGTGTTCGAGGTTGTGGCAGTGCAGCACGTACCGCCCCCGATAGTCGGTGAACCTGGTGACGATCTCCACGGTCTGGGCCTCGCGTAGCTCCACGGTGTCCTTCCACGCGGGCGGCCCCTGCGGTCGCTCCCCGTTCACCGTCAGCACCTGGAAGTGGTCGAGATGCAGGTGCACGGGATGGGCGACGTCACTGGTCAGCCGCCAGACCTCGACGTCCCCCAGCCTGGACCTGGCCTCCACGCGCTTGGGGTCGAACGGCTTGCCGTTGATCAGCCACCCCATCCCCCCGCTGCTGAACTCGAACTCCCGCGTCACCTTCGCCTTCCCGGGGTCGAGCGCCTCCACCGTGGACAGCCGCGCCGGCACGGCCGACTCGTCCCTCTCGTCCCGGTCCACGGCGAACCGCATGACCCTCGCCTGCGCGCCCTCCCCCGCCAGGTTCCGCAGCTCGACCTGCTGACCCACCTTGTACGCGGAGAAGTCGACCACCACGTCGGCCCGCTCGCCAGGAGCCAGCCGGAGCTGCCGCACCGTACGCGGCTGAGCCAGCAGCCCGCCGTCGGAGCCGATCTGGACCAGCGGCCCACCGGTCGCCAGCTCGTACGTCCGGGCGTTGGAGGCGTTGCACAGCCGCAGCCGGTACCGGGCCCTGGCCACCCGCAACTCGGGCCACGGCGCCCCGTTCACCAGGATGACGTCCCCGAGCACGCCCCCCATGTACGCCTCCCGCACCCCCGGCCGGCCCTCCAGCGCCGGATACAGCATCGTGCCGTCGGCGGCGAACGACCGGTCGCAGATCAGCAGCGGCAGGTCGCGCTCCCCGGCGGGCAGCGGCAGCGCCTCCTCCTCCGCGTCCCGCACCAGGAACATCCCGGCCAGCCCGCGCCAGACCTGCGGCCCCGTGTAGTCCATGCGATGGTCGTGGTACCAGAGCGTGGCGGCCCGCTGCTCCAGCGGGAACGCGTACTCGCGGGACGCCCCCGGCGCCACCAGGTCGGTGGGGAAGCCGTCGGACTCGGGCGGGGTGTGCCCGCCGTGCAGGTGCAGGACGGTCGGCTCGCCGAGCTGGTTGACCAGCTTCACGACGGTCCGCCGCCCGGCGCGCGCCTCGATGGTCGGCCCGGGGAAGGTGCCCCCGTACCCCCAGATCCCGGTACGCAGGCCCGGCAGCACCTCCACCTCGGCCGCCCGCTCGGTCAGCTCGTAGAAGTCGGCCCCGCCCGCGCTGCGCACCGGCTTGGCCACCTCCGGGACCGGCAGCGGCACCGCGTACGGCCTGGGCAGCGGCGCCGTGCTCGCCAGGAGCTGCGGCTGCGGGGTGCCGGTGATCAGCGAGCAGCCCGGCACAGCGGCCACCGCCACCGCGCCCAGTCCCAGCAGCCGCAGCGCGTCGCGTCGCGTGTGGGTCATTGCCGCGCCATGACCCGGTTGAGCTGCTCGACGCCTCCGTGGAACATCAGCACCCCCAAGGGCACGTGCAGGACCTTCAGCCCGGCGACTCCGAGAATCGCCTGCACCACCGTGGCCACCAGAAGGATCACTGCCGGAAGGATGAACGTGGCCTTCCCACCGCCGGGCCAGCGGACAAGGATCGCCACGACGACATGGACGATCCCTATGACGAGCAGGGCGACGGCCGTAGCCATGTGCAGCGACCGGCCGCCGGGCGTGGAGAGCAGCAGGCCCGCCGCCACCGCCTCGAACAGCAGTGCGACGGCGTGCAGGGGCGCCACGACCTTGAGCGCCCACATGGGCCAGGTCGCCGGCGGGGCGGCAAGGGTCTGTTGCGCGGTCATGATCCATCTCCTGTGAGTGCTGAGGCGGTGATGAAGGTCTCCATGCGTTCCATGGCCGACGCCGCGCCGTACGCGCAGAGCCGTACCAGGTCCTCGTCCGGCCGCGAGCCGCGCCAGGCGGCCACGTCGGCGTCGGTCACCCGGTACGGCGCGAGCGCGGCGAGCAGGGCCAGCCGGGCCCCGGCGCGCTCCCCCGCCGGGACCTCGGCGAGCGGCGCGTCCAGCCAGGCGCCGCCCATGGGCGGGTGCTCCCCGTCCCAGGCCGCCACCGTGTCCGCCACGGCCGCGCGGGCGGCGTCCCCGAGCAGTTCCCCACCGGCGATGCCGGCGGCCCGCAGCGCGGCGTAGGCGGCGCCCACGGACGTGCCGGCGCCCCAGGCGGGCTCCGGCCCGGCGGGCAGGTCCGCGACCAGGGGCAGGCTCGCGCCTGACAGCAGCCGCCTGCGCACCGTACGGGCCATCACCCGGCCGCCCACGCTCCTGACCAGGCGCGATTTCTGGAGGTTCGCGGGTAGGAGGTTCTCGGTGAGCAGCGCCGAGGCCATGCGGTTGACGAAGTGGAAGGCGAGCGCCGTGCCGATGTGCTCGGGCCCGATCTGGGCCCCGCCGCGCCGCGACGTGGCCCAGGCCAGCATCGCGGCGTGCTCGGGGTCGTCGGGCGTGCCGCCGGCGGCGACGGTCTCCGCCAGCCGGTGGTCGCCGGTCGCGTGCAGCAGCGTCGTGTGCGCGGCCACGCAGAACGGGCACCGGTTCGCCAGCGACACGCCCAGCGCCACGACCTCCTTCCCGGTCCTGGACGCCTTCCCGGCCAGCAGCGACTCGCGCAGCATGGCCCACGTCGCGGCGAGCACGTCCGGCGCGGGCGACAGCGTCAGGAAGACCGCCATGCGCGCCATGCCGAAGTCGTCCGCGAGCTGCGCGTAGACCTGGGCCACCCGGCCGGTCGCCGCGTGCGGCGGCACCGGCGTGACATAACGGAACTGTGTCTCCATAGCCGGACATCGTGGTATTTCTCGTGCCTTGGGGCGTCGTGCCGTGGTTGACTCATGCGCCTACCGCCCCGGAAGGCACCTTCGTGCGGACTACTTCGCCGGGAGTAGTCCGGAATTACATCCAGGCGGCGAGGATCGTGCCCTGGTCAAGGCTCTAATGTGCAGGAATGACCTTTCTGCGCGGATGGCACCCGCTCGCCGTGGACAGCGCGCTCGCCGCCGTCGTGGCCGTGATGCTGTCCGCCACTGTGCTGGTCACGCCGCAGGCGGGCGTCCTGGACCTGGCCGCCGTCCTGGTCGGCTCGCTCTCCCTCGTCGCCTGGCGCCGCGCGCCCCTGGTGCCGCTGGTCGTCGGCACGGCCAGCATGCTCGTCTTCTCCGTGCACGCCCAGCCGGGCCCGCCCGCCGCCTTCCCCGTGATGATGGCGGTCTTCGCCGCGGTGTGGGCCGGACACCGGCTGCTGCCCGCGCTGGCGAGCGCGGTGTTCCTGGGCGTCAGCCTGGCGGTCGACCTGGCCACCGCCACCGGGCAGAGCCCCAAGGACATCGTCCAGGCAACGACGCTGCTGCTCGGCTGGTTCCTGGCGTCGGGGGTGACGGCGACGGTCACCCGGCAGCGGCAGGCGTACCTGGAGCAGGTCGAGCAGCGGGCCGTGGAGGCCGAGCGCACCCGCGAGGAGGTCGCGCGCCGGCGCGCGGGCGAGGAGCGGCTCAGGATCGCCAGGGAGCTGCACGACTCGCTCACGCACAGCATCTCGGTCATCAAGGTGCAGGCGGGCGTGGCCGTGCACCTGGCCCGCAAGCGCGGCGAGGAGGTGCCCGGGGCGCTGCTGGCCATCCAGGAGGCCAGCGGGGACGCCATGCGCGAGCTGCGCGCCACGCTGGAGGTGCTGCGCGACACCGACGACCCGGACGGCTGCGGCGACCCGGACGGCTCCGGCGCGCAGGACAGCCGCCTCGACCGGCTCGACGACCTGGTGGAGCGGGCCCGCTCGACCGGGCTGGCCGCCACGGTCACGATCTCGGGGGTACGGCACGAGCTGCCCGCCGAGGTGGACCGGGCCGCGTACCGGATCGTCCAGGAGGCGCTCACCAACGTCTCCAGGCACGCGGGCGGGGCGGCGGCGTCCGTACGCGTCGACTTCGGCTGCGACGAGCTGGTCGTGCAGGTGGACGACGACGGCCTGGCCAGCAGCGACGCACCGCCCGTGCCCGGCGTGGGCCTGCTCGGCATGCGCGAGCGGGTCACGGCGCTCGGCGGCCGGCTGCGGGCCGAGCCCCGCCCGGAGGGCGGCTTCACCGTACGCGCAGAGCTTCCACTGGGGGAACCGACGTGATCCGCGTGCTGCTCGTGGACGACCAGGCACTCATCCGCGGCGGCTTCCGCGCCCTGCTGGAGGCCGAGGACGACATCGAGGTCGTGGCCGAGGCCGCCAACGGCGAGCAGGCCCTCGCCCTCGCCCTCGAACACCTGCCCGACGTGGCGCTCGTCGACGTCCAGATGCCGGTCATGGACGGCATCGAGGCGACCCGGCGCATCGCGGCCGACGAGCGGCTGAGCGAGGTCCACGTCGTGATCCTCACCAACTACGGCCTCGACGAGTACGTCTTCAACGCGCTCCGGGCGGGTGCGAGTGGGTTCCTGGTCAAGGACACCGAGCCCGCCGACCTGCTGCAGGGCGTCCGGGTCGCGGCCCGCGGCGACGCGCTGCTGTCCCCCGCCATCACCCGCCGCCTCATCGGCGAGTACGTGGCCCGCCGCCCCGAGCCGGAGCCGCAGGGCCTGGACGTGCTGACCAACCGCGAGCGCGAGGTGACGGCGCTGGTCGCCCGCGGCATGTCCAACGACGAGATCGCCGCCCACATGGTGATCAGCCCGACCACCGCGAAGACGCACGTCAGCAGGGCGATGACCAAGCTGCGGGCACGCGATCGGGCGCAGCTCGTGGTCTTCGCGTACGAGTCGGGCCTGGTGGCGCCGCGTCGGGGCTGATCGCGTGATGAAATGAGGCGTGAACATCATTTCGCGCGGTTTCCGCGGACGGCACCGGCCGGACGGCGACCGGCTGCCACCCGGGCAGTACCTGGTCGACGACTTCCCCGTGCTGTCGGCAGGGCCGACGCCGCGGGTGCCGCTGGATCGGTGGGAGTTCGCCATCGACACCGAGGCGGAGCAGACCCACCGCTGGTCGTGGCAGGAGTTCATGGCACTGCCCAGTGAGACTCCCACGGTCGACATCCACTGCGTGACCAAGTGGACCAAGCTGGACACCACCTGGGAGGGCGTCTCGCTCGACGTGCTCTTCGAGGACGTCGAGACCGCCGCCGAATACGCGCTCGTCTACTCGTACGGCGGCTACACCACGAACCTTCCGCTCGAGGACCTCCTCGACGGCAAGGCGTGGATCGTGCACCGCTTCGACGGCGAGGAGCTGGAGCCCCGGCACGGCGGCCCGGCCCGGCTGATCGTGCCGCACCTGTACTTCTGGAAGTCGGCCAAGTGGGTACGCGGCATCCGGCTGCTCAACGAGGACTGGCCCGGCTTCTGGGAGACCGCCGGCTACCACAACTACGGCGACCCGTGGCGCGAGCAGCGCTACGAGGGCGACTGAGGTGCGCCGCCTGGCCTGGCGGGCGGCCGAGCTCGCCGAGATCGTCACCGAGACCGCGACCGCGCGCACGCTGCGGTTCCGGGTGCCCGAATGGCCGGGGCACCTGGCGGGGCAGCACGTGGACGTGCGGCTGACGGCCGAGGACGGCTACACCGCGCAGCGCAGCTACTCGCTGGCCGGCCCCGCCGACGGCGACCTCGTCGATCTGACCGTGGAGACCGTCCCGGACGGCGAGGTGTCGCCGTACCTGACCCAGGTCATCGAGGTCGGCGACCAGGTCGAGCTGCGCGGCCCGGTGGGCGGCTGGTTCGTCTGGCGGCCGGAGAGCAAGGCGCCGGTCGTGCTGGTGGCCGGCGGGTCGGGGATCGTGCCGCTGATGGCGATGATCAGGACGCGCCGGCAGGCGGGCAGCCGGGTGCCGTTCCGCCTGCTCTACTCGCTGCGCGACCCGGACCGCCGCTACTACGCCGAGGAGCTGCGCAGCCCCGACCCGGGGCTCGACATCTCCTACCTCTACACCAGGTCCGCGCCGTCCGGCACGTCCCGCCCGCCGGGGCGGATCATGCTGGACGACCTGGCCGAGGGCGGCTGGCCCGCGACCTTCGAGCCCGACTGCTACGTGTGCGGGCCGACGGGGTTCGTGGAGGCGGCGGCCGACCTGCTGCTCGCGCTGGGGCACGCGCCCGAGCGCATCCGTACCGAACGTTTCGGAAGTTCCGGACAGGGGGAGCTGACATGACCGCAGAGCACCTCGACGGCAACGCGCTGGCGGGCCCGCTCGGCGAGATCTTCGCCGTGGACGTCACCGCCGCCACCGGCCGCTGCGCGAGCTGCGGCCTCGCGGGCCCGGTCGCCTCGCTGCGCGTGTACGGCCCCGACCCCGGGCTGGTGGCCCGGTGCCCCGGCTGCGAGGAGGTGATCCTCCGGCTGGTACGCGGCCCGGGCACGGCCTGGCTCGACCTGCGCGGCACGGTGTCGCTGCGCGTCAACCTGCCCGACTGACGACGTTGGGGACAGATCGTTCCGCATGAACGGGCCCGACTGAGTACACTCGGGCACGTTCAACCGGCCGAGATCTGTACGGCGAGGCTCTTGGCCATGGGCGGCGGCCCGCGGCCCCGTCCCTCTGGAGTCACGTGAGCAGCGGGCTAGTCGACGCGCCCCCGTCCGAACCGAGCGCGCCACCCCGGCGGCGCCGCCGCTGGCTGCGCTGGACGATCGCGGTCGCCGTGACCGTGGTCCTCCTGGTCGCGGGCGTCGCGGTCGGCGTCTACGCGAAGCTGACCGGCAACGTCAAGCACATCGACGTCACCGCCGACGACCTCGGCGCCACCCGGCCGCCCAAGGTCGCGGGCACCGCCATGAACGTCCTGGTCGTCGGATCGGACCAGCGCGACGGCAAGAACGCCAAGTACGGGCACCATATCGCGGGCGAGCGCACCGACACGATCATGCTCGTGCACGTGTCGTCCAAGCGCGACAACGCGATGGTCGTCAGCTTCCCGCGCGACTCGCTCGTCCAGCTCCCCGCCTGCCGCGCCACCGGCGGCCTGCCCGGCCAGCGGCCGCACCTGGGCATGATCAACGAGTCGTTCAACTCCGGCGGCATCGCCTGCACCTGGAAGACGATCGAGACGCTCACCCACATCCGCATCGACCACTTCGTGAAGGTCGACTTCACCGGCTTCAAGAGCATGGTCAACGCCATCGGCGGCGTCGAGATCTGCCTGCCCGAGCCGGTGAACGACAAGAAGGCCCTGCTCCACCTGCCCGCCGGGCGGCAGACGCTCACCGGCGAGCAGGCGCTCGGCTACGTACGCGCCCGCTACAGCATGGGCGACGGCTCGGACATCGGGCGCATCCAGCGGCAGCAGATGTTCATCGCGTCGATGGTCAAGAAGGTCATGAGCGGCGAGACGCTCACCGACCCCGCCAAGCTGCTGGGCATCCTCGACGCCGGCACCAAGGCGGTGACCACCGACCGCGGCCTGAACTTCGGCGTCATGAAGGACCTCGCCACCAGCCTCCAGGGCCTGAACGCGGGGCAGATCCGCTTCATCACCACCCCCTGGCACTACTCCCTCACCCAGCCCGGCCGGGTCGAGTGGGTGCAGCCGCAGGCCGGCCACCTGTTCCAGATCGTGGCCAAGGACCAGAGCGTCCAGGGCGTCAAGGGCGGCCAGGCCAAGGTGGGCCGGACCAAGATCCAGATCGAGCTCCGCAACGGCACCTGGCGCAGCGGCCTCGGCACCCAGGTGGCCGCCGCCTTGGAGCAGCGCGGCTACCACATCACCAAGATCGGCGACTCGGCCCGCAAGCCGCAGGCCAAGACCACCCTCCTGTACGGCCCCAACGGCGAGACCCGCGTCCCCACCCTCACCAACGACCTCCAGACCTCTGCGCTGCGGAAGGTGGCGGGGGCGCAGACGAATCGGCTGGTGCTGGTGATCGGCTCGGACTGGACGGGGCTGAAGCCGTTGCGCGCGGACGACACGGAGTCCATCAAGGGCTTCGACGCCACCCACGACACCTGCGCCACCTGACCCCCGCCGTACCCCGCCGACGCGGCGCGCCAAAGACGAGCGCCCACTGCGGGTGCGGCGGGCAGTGCGGCGGCGGCGGGGCGCGGTGGTGGCGTGGGTGCGCGGTGTGGCAGGCCGGAACGGGGGCGGGTTCGCGGGTGGCCAGGACGCCGTGGGCGGGTTCGCGGGTGGCCGGGAGGCGGCCGCGGTCAGCGGGCTTCGGAGAGGCCTCCGCCGTCGATGGCGGTGAAGCCGGCGTCCTCGATCAGCGGCACCACCTCCTTCTTGGCCGCGTCGTCGTCCCCCCAGTAAGGCATGTCGGCCCGCGCCCCGCCCCGCTGCCCCACCGTCCCCAGCGTCAGCAGTTCCTTCGAGTACTTCGTGTTGAACGTCCGCACCAGCCGGACCTCCTCCCCGAGCACGCGCTGCTGGTACTGCGGGCTGGTGAGCCCGCCGGGGACGGCGACCACCACGGCCAGGCCGTCCCGTTCGGCGATCGGGTTGCTGGGGTCGACGACGATCTTGCCGGAGAGGGCGTCTCCGAGCTCCGCCGACACGGCGCGGAACGCCTCCCAGCCCACCGCCAGCACGATGACCTCGCCGAACCGCACGGCCTCGCTCGGCGTGCCGCCCCGGGCCCGCCCGGCGGTCGCCGCCGTGGCCGCTGCCACGCGGCTGGGGTCGGCGTCGCTGAAGAACACCTCGTGTCCGCCCGTCGAGAGCAGGCGGCCAAGAGGCACGCCGAGTCTTCCAGAACCCACGATTGCCACACGCATGTCTTGATCACCTCGTCACCGAAAGGGACCCACCAGACCCCGCCGGTCACATTCCTCCCCAGGTCAGAGGCTTGCTACGCGATGAGCGACGAGAGAGCGGCGAGGGAGTCGACGACCTGCCGGGCGTCGGGCGTGGCGGCCGGGTCGAGCAGCCACTGCAGCAGCAGCCCGTCGGTGATGGCCACCAGCACCGACACGAGGACCTCGGGCGCCACCGGCAGCTCGATGCCGAACTGGGCGACGGCCCGGCGCACCATGTCGGCGCCCGCCCGGCGGCAGCGGGCGTACGACTCGGCCAGCCGTTCCCGCAGCGCGGCCTCGCGCAGCGCCGCCGGGTAGCCCTCGACGAAGACCACGAGCTGCGGCCGCAGCTCCTCGAATCTGTCGACCAACTCCGTCATGGCGCGCTCCAGCATCTCCCGCGCGCTGCCCGGCTGCGAGCTGAACATCGCCCGCTCGACCTGGGCGATCCACTGGTCGAAGAACTCGGCGAGGGCCTCGTTCAGCAGCGCGTCCTTGCCGCCGAAGTGGTAGCCGATGGAGGCCAGGTTGGTGCCCGAGGCGGCGACCAGGTCCCGGGCCGTCGTACGGGCATAGCCCTTCTCCTGCAGGCAGCTCACCGCTCCTGCCAGCAGTCTCTCCCGGTATCCACCGGCCTCTGTTCGTGCCACGTGATCCATGCTACAGATATATACAAGCGTCTATGACATACGTACGTACACGAAATGAAGAGGTCGGACATGATTCCTCCCGGGCCGAGACTTCCCTCGGCGGTGCAGACGGCGTGGTTCATCCGGGACGCGCCCGGCATGCTCACCAGGCTCCGGCGCAAGTACGGGCCGATCTTCACGGTCCGCTTCACCGGCCTCCCGCCGGAGGTCTACGTGACCACCGGGGAGCTGGCCGAGCAGGTCTTCCGGACCGACCACGGCGGCGGGCGCGCGGGCGAGGCCCGGCGCGAGTTCCTCGCGCACATGGTGGGCGAGCACTCCGTCCTCACGCTCGACGGCGACCCGTGGTGGCGGCACCGCAAGCTGCTCAACCCGCCGCTGCGCGCCAAGCAGGTCGCCGGCTACCGCGACGACATCGCGGCCATAGCGGCGGAGAGGATCGCGACCTGGCCGCTGGGCAGGCCTTTCGCGCTGCGCGACCGCATGCAGGACATCACGCTGGAGATCATCATCCGGCTGATCTTCGGCATCCACGACGCCGGGCGCGTCAGCCGGCTACGCGCGCTGCTGCCCGAGCTGATCGAGACCGGCGGGTCCCCGCTGATCCCCATGCTTCCGGAGAGGTTCCGCCGGATCCCGTTCGGGCCCTATCCCCGGTTCGTACGGGTGAGCGCCGAGGTGGACGCGATCCTGTTCGACGAGATCCGCCGCCGCCGGGCCGCGCCAGGAGGCACCGACGTGCTCGGCCGCCTGCTGGACACCGAGCTGGGCGACCACGAGATCCGCGACGAGCTGATCACCATGCTCCTCGCCGGGCACGAGACCACCGCCACCGGCCTCGCCTGGGCCTTCGAACGGCTCCTGCGCATGCCCGAGATCCTCGACCGGCTCCCCGACGACGAGGCCTACCTCGACGCGGTGGTCAAGGAGGTGCTGCGGGTCAGGCCGGTGGTCTACGAGGCGCCGAGAATGCTCGACGCCCCGCTACGGCTGGGCGAGTACGAGATCCCCGCCGGATGGTACGCGGGACCGTTCATCCCGCTCGTGCACCACGACCCCGCCGCCTTCCCCGAACCCGACGAGTTCCGCCCGGAGCGCTTCCTCGACGGGCCCCAGAGCAGGGCCTGGATGCCGTTCGGCGGCGGGCGGCGCTTCTGCGTCGGCGCGCAGCTGGCGCTGCTGGAGATGCGCGTCATCATCCGCGAGGTACTGCACCGCCTGGAGCTCACGGCACCCGATCAGGCGCCGGAGGCCAGGCGGCTGAAGAACGTCACGCTCGCACCCGCGAACCTGACCCGCGTCACTGCGCGCGCTCGGACTCCTGCTCGGACCCCGTAGGCGGGTAGATCTCCTCGCGGCGCGCATCGGCTCCCAACTCCTCGCGAAGCCGGTCATAGTCGATGTTGTGGTTGGTGTACTTCAGCTGGCGAGCGACCTTCGTCTGCTTCGCCTTGGCTCTTCCTCGGCCCATGGCTACTCCCTAGTCCCCGCTGTCATCCTAGCCAACAACGTTACGACTTGAAGAATTATGCAACTGCGCTGGATTAGTCTGGGCTATATGCACGTGGAGGTCCACCAGGCCAAGGCCGACTTCTTCAGAACGCTCGGCCACCCCGCTCGCATCCGAGTGTTGGAGCTACTCCAGGAAGGGCCGCTTCCCGTCCGGGATCTGCTGGCCCAGATCGACATCGAGGCCTCGAGCCTCTCCCAGCAGCTCGCCGTCCTGCGCAGAGCGGGGATCGTGAGCGCGATTCGCGAGGGCAGCACCGTCGTCTACACGCTGGCCACACCCGAGCTGGCCGACCTGCTCGGGGCTGCCCGCAGGATTCTCACCGACATGCTCGCCGACCAGGGCGAGCTGCTCGCGGAGCTGCGAGCGGAGGTCACTTAGCCAGCGCCGTCCGCACGCGCTTGGGGTACCAGGCCGTGAAGACGGCGGGCAGAACGAAGGTGAGCACCTTGATGGCGATGACGAGCGTCGTCGCGTGAGGTGAGAGGGACAGCACGAGCGTCAGGGAGACCGCGGCGACGGTGAAGGCCGCCGCCCAGACCGTGGTGATGACCGCGTTGACGCGGTGGAAGCGCGGGGTCTCCCAGACCTCCTTCGGCGCCATCGTGCGCGCGATGCCGAGCGTGAAGGGCTTGCGGATGGCCAGCGAGCCCCAGGCGGTGCCCGCCAGCCAGACGTTGACCAGCGCGGGGCCGTACGGAGTGAGCGGCGAGTGCGGGGCCACCAGCGACAGCGCCGTGAGGCAGGCGAAGAACAGCGCCGCGCTGCTCTCGATCACCATCTCGTCCCAGGCCCTGCCCGCCCTGCGGTCGATGACGACGAGGCCGAGGGCGATGACGAGCCCGGTGATGGCGCCCCAGCGCCACTCGTCGCCGGTGGCGATGACCGCGTAGACGATCCAGGGCAGGAAGCCGAGCAGACCGCGCATGGTGGGGTGTCCTTTCACATTCCTAAAGTGACATGTCGAAGCTAGAACCTCCTGCGCTGATATGTCAATATAGGAATATGAGCCTTCGACACGCCGTGCTGGGACTGCTCTCCGAGGGACCCGCGAGCGGATACGACCTGATGAAGATGTTCGACATCTCGCTGTCGAACGTGTGGCCCGCCACGCAGAGCCAGCTCTACGCGGAGCTGGGCAAACTGGCCGACGCGGGTCTCGTGGACGTGTCGGCCGAGGGCCCGCGCGGCCGCAAGGAGTACGCGATCACCGAGGCGGGCCTGGCCGAGCTGCGTCACTGGATCACCGAGGTCGAGCCGACCAGGGTCCTGCGCAGCGACATGCTGCTCCGCGTGTTCTTCCTGGCCCAGGTCGCGCCCGAGCAGGCCCGCGGCTACCTGCGCCACCAGGCCGAGCACGTCCGCAAGCACGTGGAGCACCTGGAGGGCATCCGCGGGTTCCTTGAGAACCGCGACGACAACCTCTCGGTGTACGGCCGGATCAGCCTCGAATACGGCCTGCGCCTGGGCAGGGCCCAGCAGGAGTGGGCCGAATGGGCCGAAGGTCAGATCGGTTAGGCTCTGGCGCATGGTCTCCGAGCTGTTCGATCCCAAGGCGTGGCAGGCGGTCGAGGGATTCGACTTCACCGACATCACCTACCACCGGGCAGTCGACCAGGGCACGGTGCGGATCGCGTTCGACCGCCCCGAGGTGCGCAACGCCTTCCGCCCGCAGACCGTGGACGAGCTCTACCGCGCGCTCGACCACGCCAGGCAGACCACCGACGTCGGCTGCGTGCTGCTCACCGGCAACGGCCCCTCGCCCAAGGACGGCGGGTGGGCCTTCTGCTCGGGCGGCGACCAGCGCATCAGGGGCAAGGACGGCTACCAGTACGCCGACGGCACGGCGGCCACCGGGCGGCTGCACATCCTGGAGGTGCAGCGGCTCATCCGGTTCATGCCCAAGATCGTGATCTGCGTGGTGCCCGGCTGGGCCGCGGGCGGCGGCCACAGCCTGCACGTCGTGGCGGATCTCACACTCGCCAGCGCCGAGCACGCCCGCTTCAAGCAGACCGACGCCGACGTGGCCAGCTTCGACGGCGGTTTCGGCTCGGCCTATCTCGCGCGGCAGGTCGGCCAGAAGTTCGCCCGCGAGATCTTCTTCCTCGGCGACACCTACACGGCGGCCGACGCGCACCGCATGGGCATGGTCAACGCCGTCGTCCCGCACGAGGAGCTGGAGCGTACGGCCCTGGAGTGGGGCCGCAAGATCAACGGCAAGTCGCCGACGGCGCAGCGGATGCTCAAGTTCGCCTTCAACGCGATCGACGACGGGCTCGTCGGGCAGCAGGTGTTCGCCGGCGAGGCGACGCGGCTGGCGTACATGACGGACGAGGCGGCCGAGGGGCGCGACTCGTTCCTGCAGAAGCGCGAGCCCGACTGGTCGCCGTACCCCTGGCACTTCTGAGCCGGCGCTTCCGGGCAGACTGGGGCCATGACGATCAGGGTGCCGGCGGCGTTGACCGAGTCGCACGTGAAATGGGACGGGGAGGCCGGTCGCGCCTGGTCCGCGGCGCTCCCCGCGCTGGCCGAGCGTTACCTGGAGGAGTGGGCGCTGCGGCTGGACGGGGAGCCCAGGCACGGGGTGGTGTCCCTCGTGCTGCCCGTCTTACGCGAGGACGGGACGAAGGCGGCGCTCAAGCTCCAGCCCGTCACCGACGAGAACGCCACCGAGGCTCCCGGCCTGCGCACCTGGGCCGGTGACGCGTCGGTGCTGCTGCTCGACTCCGACCCCGACACCGGCACCCTGCTGCTCGAACGGCTGGAGGCCGACCGGCCCCTGTCCGCCATGCCGGACGACCTGAAGGCCCTGGGCATCCTCGCGGACCTCCTGGCCCGCCTGGTGTCCTACCGGGCGCCCGAGGGGATGCGCCGGTTGGGCGACATCGCCCGGGCCATGCTGGAGGACGTGGACCGGGCCGTGGCGAAGCTGCCGCGCGAGAGCGACCGCCGCTGGATGCGCTACTGCGCGGGCGCCGTCGGCGAGCTCGTCTCCGAGCCGGGCGACCGGCTGCTGCACTGGGACCTGCACTACGACAACGTGCTGGCCGCCGACCGGGAGCCGTGGCTCAGCATCGACCCCAAGCCGCTGGCGGGCGACCCGGGGTTCGACCTGCTGCCCGCCCTGCACAACCGCTGGGACGCCGTGGTCGCGACCGGCGACGTGACGCGGGGCGTGCTGCGCCGCTTCGACCTCATGGTGGACCGGCTCGGCCTCGACCCCCGGCGGGCCGCCGGGTGGACGCTCGGTCGGGTGCTGCAGAACGCCCTGTGGGACGTCAAGAACGAGGAGACCGAGCTCGACGAGATCGGCCTGGCCGTCGCCGAGGCCGTACGTCAGCGGATCTGAAGGACGATCTTGCCCTGGCCGTGGCCGGTCTCGATCTCCCGGTGCGCCTGCGCCGCTTCCTCCAGCGGGTACGTCCTGCGTACCGAGAACGTGAAGGCGCCCTCGGCGTACAGGCGGGCGTAGCGCCCGAGCCGCTCGGCGGAGCGCTGCCCCTGCACCACCCGGACACCCAGCTCGGCCGCCTTGCCGTGCTCGACCAGCGTGACGATCCGGGCGCGGTCCTTGACCAGCTCGATCGAGACCTCCAGCGCGTGGCCTCCGGCCCCGTCGAGCGCGGCGTCCACGCCGTTGGGGGCGAGGGCGCGTACCCGGTCGGCGAGCCCGTCGCCGTAGGCCACCGGGACGGCGCCGAGGTCGCGCAGGTAGTCGTGGTTGGCCTCACGGGCCGTTCCGATCACGGTGGCCCCGCGCCGCCGGGCGATCTGCACGGCCGCCGTGCCCACGGACCCGGCCGCGCCGTGGACGAGCAGCGTCTCGCCCTCCGCCAGGCCGATCCCGTCGATCGCCAGCTCGGCGGTCTGCACGCCCGAGGTCAGCCCGCCGGCCACCTCCCACGGCACCTGCGCGGGCTTGGGCGCCACGTCCGTCCCCGGCACCACGATGTACTCGGCGTAGGCGTGCAGCGCCGAGAACCCGAGCACCTCGTCCCCGACGGAGACCCCGCTCACGCCGTCGCCCACCTGGTCCACCACGCCCGCGAACTCGTTGCCGGGAATGCGCGGGAAGGGCTTGGGGCCCATGTACGGCGGCAGCCACCCCGCCCGTACGGCGGTGTCGAACGGCTGCACGCCGGCCGCATGCACCCGTACCCGGACCTCGCCGGGGCCCGCCTGGGGCGCGGGCAGCTCCATCACCTTCAGGACCTCCGGGCCACCGGGTTCGGCGAAGGCCGCGGCTCTCATCACGTCAGTCATGAGCTCCAGCCTGCAACCTCAACCTAAGTGGAGGTCAAGTCGGGGAAACTCGCCAGACTTTTCGGGAACTTCTCGCTTTAGTCGCGCTTTATCTGTATATAGTCCGTCAGGACGTCAACGGGGGATGGGCACACGAGGCGGGATGACTGAGTTCTTAGACACCGTACTGAGCTTTCCGACTGTCATTTTCACTTTCCTTCTCGTGGTGGTCATCGGTTATTGGCTGACCGTGATCACCGGGCTGTTCGAACTGGAAGATGACGCCGCCTGGCTGGGCCTCGGGGGAGTCCCGGCCGGCATCGTGCTTTCGCTGTTGATTGCCCTGGCCTGGTTGCTCTGCCTCATAGGCAGCGTGGTGGCGAGTGGCGGCCTGCTGATCGCCGTCCCCTTCGCCGCACCGGTCGGGGCCTGGCTGGCCATCCGTGGCCTGCTGGGTCCGCTGCGCAGGCTGTTCCCCCCGGGGGACCGGCATTCGCGTGGCGACTTCGTCGGCCAGATGTGCGTGATCCGCACCGGCGCGGCCACCTCCGACTTCGGCCAGGCCGAGGTCACCGCCGCCGACGGCTCGTCCGCGGTCGTGCAGGTACGCACGACCGGCGAGGACCGCCTCGCCCGCGGCGACAACGCACTCATCTTCGAATACGACAAAGACGGCGAATTCTTCTGGGTCATGCCCTACGAAAGTGAGCACTGATGGACGTCATCTCCACCGGCTTCGGCGTATTTCTCGCCGTCATCCTGGTCATCGTGATTGGCCTGCTCGTCGTCATCGGCCGCCTTTTCCGCAAGGTGGAGCAGGGCAAAGCACTGATCATCTCCAAGGTCAACAAAGTGGACGTGACGTTCACCGGCGCCGTCGTCTTACCGGTCGTCCACAAGGCCGAGACGATGGACATCTCGGTCAAGACCATCGAGATCGAGCGGACCGGCCGGGAAGGGCTGATCTGCCGGGACAACATCAGGGCCGACATCAAGATCACGTTCTTCGTCCGCGTGAACAAGACCGCCGAGGACGTCATCAAGGTCGCCCAGGCCATCGGCACCGTCCGCGCCAGTGACGAGTCGACGCTGCAGGAGCTGTTCAGCGCGAAGTTCTCCGAGGCGCTCAAGACGGCCGGCAAGCAGCTCGACTTCGTGGACCTCTACACCAAGCGCGACGAGTTCAGGGACCAGATCGTCCGGCTCATCGGCACGGACCTGAACGGCTACAGCCTCGAGGACGCCGCCATCGACTACCTCGAGCAGACCTCGCTCATGCAGCTCGACAAGAGCAACATCCTCGACGCGCAGGGCATCCGCAAGATCACCGAGCTGACGGCGATCGAGCACGTGCGGACGAACGAGTTCCAGCGCAACGAGGAGAAGGAGATCACCCGCCAGAACGTCGACGCCCGCGAGGCCATCCTGGAGCTGCAGCGCCGCCAGGCCGACGCCGAGCTCAAGCAGCGGCGGGAGATCGAGACCGTCAAGGCCCGCGAGGAGGCGGAGATCGCCCGCGTGCAGGCCGAGGAGCGGCTGCGCGCCCAGAGCGCGAACATCAAGGCCGACGAGCAGCTCGGCGTGCAGAACGAGAACCGCGCCCGCGAGATCGCGGTCGCCGAGAAGAACCGCGAGCGCGTGATCGCGATCGAGTCCGAGCGGATCGAGAAGGACCGCGTGCTGGAGGTCATCGCCCGCGAGCGGGAGACCGAGCTGTCGCGCATCGCCAAGGACAAAGAGGTCGAGACCGAGAAGCGGACCATCGCCGAGGTCATCCGCGAGCGCATCGCGGTCGACAAGACCGTGGCCGAGCAGGAGGAGAGCATCAAGCGGCTGCGCGTGGTCGAGGAGGCCGAGCGCACCCGCCAGACCGTGATCATCGCCGCCGAGGCCGAGGCCCAGGAGAACCTGGTCAAGGACATCAAGGCGGCCGAGGCCGCGGAGGCCGCGTCCAAGTTCAGGGCCCGCGAGGAGCTGGTGCTCGCCGAGGCCAGGCAGCAGGCCGCGGAGCTGGAGACCAGGGCCAAGATCCGGCTGGCCGAGGGCATCCAGGCCGAGTCGGCCGCGGCCGGGCTGGCGCAGGTGCAGGTCAAGGAGCGCGACGCCGAGGCCATCGAGAAGGTCGGCCGCGCGGAGGCGCTGGTGCTGAAGGAGCGGCTGGCCGCCGAGGCCGAGGGCGCCAGGTCCATGGCGCTGGTCGAGGGCGACCGGCTCAAGGCGCAGGCCGCGGGTGAGCAGGCGATGGCGCTGGCCGGGGCGGCCGCGGTGGGCGAGAAGCTCAAGGCCGAGGCCGAGGGTCTCACGCAGAAGGCGGCCGCGATGGCGGCGCTGGACGAGGCCAGCAGGGCGCACGAGGAGTACCGCCTGCGCCTGGAGGCCGACAAGGAGATCAGGCTCAAGCACATCGACGTGTCGCGGCAGGTGGCGGAGTCGCAGGCCAGCGTGCTGGCCGCCGGTCTGGCCAAGGCGAACATCGACATCGTCGGCGGCGACACGATGTTCTTCGACAAGGTGGTCGGGTCCATCACCGCCGGCAAGGTGGTCGACGGGTTCGTGGACCACTCGCAGGTCGCGGGCGCGCTGGTCTCGCCGTACGTGAACGGCTCGGCCAGCCTGGCGGCCGACCTGGCGAACGTGATCGGCGGCGTGCGCAGCGAGGACATCAAGAACCTGACCGTCTCCGCCCTCCTCATGCGGCTCATCCAGGACGGCGGCCCGCAGTCGACGGCGCTCGGCGAGCTGCTGGAGACGGCCCGCAGGCTCGGCGTGGCCGACTCCCCCGTGGCGGCGCTCGCCGGGGCCGCTCGGTGACCGAGCTTGAGGCGGGGACTTACGAGGTCCTCAGGAACAGGCTCCAGGCCCAGGCCAAGATCCTGACGGCGGCGGCCGAGGCGCTCAACGGGGCGCGGCTGAAGGTGTTCGGGGGCGCGGAGCTGCGCCTGCTGGGCACCGAGCGGATCCGCACGGAGAACAACTGCGTCCCCAGGAACATCGTCTCCCTGGGCGACGTGATGCTCTTCGGCTACAACGTCTTCATCGGGCTCAAGCCGGAGACGGCGGTGGCGGACGTGTTCGCGGTGCACCGGTTCTCCAGGGACGGTGACGCGTTCCGGTTCGACGCCGACAAGCTGGAGACGCTGGACGATCCGGCGTTCAAGAAGGACTTCGCCGAGCTGTACCGGTACTACAAGGAGACCAGGCTGCAGCAGCTGCGGCGGGTCGAGGGCAAGCTGCTGGCGGTGTTCCAGACGGGGCCGGCGGACCTGCGGGTGCTGCGGTGGACGGTCGACAACGGCGGAGTCCCGAAATATCTGGACAACCGGGGGGAGCGTGACCACACCTTCCCCCCGTCCCACGACTTCGAGTGGACGCCGACCACGCGCGACGACCACGTGCTCGGACGGCACCCGCACATCTCGATCGAGGGCGAGGTGTTCGTCGAGACGGTCGGCGGCGACCTGACCATCAAGATCGAGAACAACACGGAGACCGGCGCCGGCATCTACGCCGAGCCGGTCACCGAACAGCTGCAGAGCCTGGCCGACGCCGACGTCGAGTACGCCAGGGTGGGGCCGCTCATCCTCATGCGGATCAGGCCGTACAAGGAGACCGAGTGGCGCCACCTGGTCTTCAACACCCGCACCAAGGCCGTCATCAGGCTCGACGGCCTCGGCCAGGCGTGCCAGCGCCTGCCCGAGGACCAGGGGCTGATCTTCCCCGGCGGCTACTACCTGGCGACCGGGACCAGCAAGACGTTCGACACGGACGTGACGGATCTGGAGTTCGAGCGGGTGGTCCGCTCGCCCAACGGCGAGGACGTCCTGTACGTCTTCCACGCCAGGGGCGACGGGCGCTCGCTGCTGCTGCCGTACAACGTGATCAGGAAGGAGGTCGCCAACCCCATCGTCTGCCACGGCTACTCGCTGTTCGACGACGGCACGATGGTGGTCTTCCGCGCGACCTCCGACGAGCCCACGCGGGTGCACCCGATGCAGGTCTGGCAGACGCCGTACGTCTCCGACACGTACGCCGCCGCCCAGCCCGCCGGGACGGGGCCGCTGGAGCGCATCGGCAACGCGGAGCTGGTGCGCGGCATCTCCGACTGCCTGTCCGTCTCGCGGATGGTCGAGGAGATGGCGGCGTCCGCGGGGACGTTCGAGGGGCTGATCGCGGCCTGCACGCGGACGTTCGACTCCTACCACTGGCTGGAGGAGCACGGCCTGAGCGGGCCGCTCGCCGACGTGCGGGCCACGGCCGAGCAGGTGCTGGACGAGTACGAGAACGTCGAGCAGCTCACCCGCCAGGCCACCGAGGCGCTCGCCGCCGCCTCCGAGGAGACCACCCACCTGGTACGCGAGGCGCGGGCGGACAGCCCGCTCACCGCGGACGCCTGGGTCGACACGCTGGCCACGCTGCGGCGGGCCCAGGGGCGCCTGGTGACGTTGCGCGAGACGCGCTACATCGACCTGGCCGGCCTGGACGCGCTGTCCTCCTCCGTGACGGAGGAGCTCGCCTCCGTCGGCAGGCGGGCGGTCGACTTCCTGCAGGGCTCGGACGCGTTCACCGCCTACCACGCGGCCGTCGAGGAGCTCGCCGGCGCGGCGGCCGCGATCGGCACGGTCGCGGAGGCCGCCCCCGTGGCGGACCGGCTGGCCGCGCAGGCGGAGGGCTTGGAGGTGGTGACCGAGGTCGTCGGCTCGCTGGACATCGCCGACGCGACCGTACGCACCTCCATCCTGGGCCGGATCGCCGAGGTCCTCGGCGGGGTGAACCGGGCGCGCGCCATCCTGGACGGGCGCCGGCGCGAGCTGCTCGGGGCGGAGGGGCGGGCCGCGTTCGCCGCCGAGTTCGCCCTGCTCGGCCAGGCCATCACGGGCGCGCTGGCCATGGCGGACTCCCCCGCCAAGTGCGACGAGCAGCTCGGGCGGCTGATGCTGCAGCTGGAGACCCTGGAGTCGCGCTTCGGCGAGTTCGACGACTTCGCGGCGCAGCTGTCGGCCAAGCGGGAGGACGTCTACGAGGCGTTCTCGGCCCGCAAGCAGACCCAGCTCGACGACCTCGCCCGGCGCGCCGACCGCGTCTTCGCCTCCGCCGAACGCATCCTGGGCAGCATCACGCGCCGCCTCGGCGCGCTCGGCTCCATGGACGAGGTCAACACGTACTTCGCCACCGACCCGATGGTGGCCAAGGTCCGCTCGGCCGCCGTGGAGCTGCGCTCGCTCGGGGACGCCGTACGGGCCGAGGAGCTGGACGGGCGCGTCAAGTCCGCCCAGCAGGAGGCCGGCCGGGCCCTCCGGGACCGCCTCGACCTCTTCTCCGACGGCGGAGAGACGCTCCGGCTCGGCCGCCACCGCTTCGCCGTCAACACCCAGCCCATCGACCTGACGCTGGTGCCGCACGACCAGTCCATGTACTTCGCGATCACCGGGACCGACTACCGCTCGCCGGTGCCCGCCTCCTTCGCCGACACCCGGCCCTTCTGGGACCAGCTACTGGTGTCGGAGACGCCCGAGGTGTACCGGGGCGAGCACCTGGCCGCCTCGCTCCTGGACTCCCTGCCCCCCGGGGCCGCTGTTGAGGACGCGGTGCGGCAGGCGGTGGAGTCGCGCTATGACGAGGGGTACGAGCGCGGAGTCCACGACCACGACGCCGTCGCCATCCTGGACGTGCTGGTACGGCTGCGGTCGGGGGCGGGGTTGCTGCGGTACCCGGCCGAGGTGCGGGCGGCGGCGCAGCTGTTCTGGGCCTTCGGGGTGGACGAGGTTTCACGTAAAACATTCACCACGCGCGCCGTGTCGCTCCTCCGCGCCCGCACCGTCTTCGGCCCCACGCCTGCCCTGGACTCGCTGGCGGTCGAGCTGGGGACGTCGATCGCGGGCTTCCTCGGCGCACTCCGCCCGAACCCGCTGGGCGCATTGGCAGCGGGCGACACCAGCATGGGGGCCGGGCTGGCGGGGGAGTATCTCGTCGAGGAGCTGGGTAGCAGCCCGTTCGGGTTCGTGACCAGCAAGGCGGCGCGCGACCTCCTCGACGGTTTCCGCCAGACCCTGGGCCCCGCCAAGCTGCGGGAGTTCGAGGACGAGCTCAAGAGCGTCCCGCTCCCCGAGCGCCTGCAGCTGGCCCACGCCTGGATGGCCGCCTACCACCAGGGCCCCGAGGTGGCGGAGGCCATCGCGGTGCAGCTGTGCGACGTCCCCCGCCACGACTCCAGCGCCGCCACCCAGGAAACCGTGGACGGCCTCCTGGGCACCCACCCCCGCATCAAGGACCGCAAACTCGACATCCGCCTGGACGAGCTCCTGACCAGGACACGCCACTTCCGCCAGGAGCGCGTCCCGGCGTACCGGGCCTACCAGCGGCGCAGGAGCGAGCTGGTCGAGGCCGAGCGCCGGCGCCTGCGCCTGGACGAGTACAAGCCCAAGGTCATGAGCGCCTTCGTACGCAACCGCCTGCTCGACGAGGTGTACCTGCCGCTGATCGGCGACAACCTGGCCAAGCAGCTCGGCGCGGCGGGCGCGGGCAAGCGTACCGACCAGATGGGCCTCCTGCTGCTCATCTCGCCGCCGGGCTACGGCAAGACGACCCTGATGGAGTACGTGGCCAGCCGCCTGGGCCTGGTGTTCGTCAAGGTGAACGGTCCCGCCCTGGGCCACGGAGTGACCTCGCTGGACCCGGCGGACGCGCCCGACGCGACGGCCAGGCAGGAGGTGGAGAAGATCTCGTTCGCGCTGGAGACGGGCAACAACACGCTGCTCTACCTCGACGACATCCAGCACACCTCGCCGGAACTGCTGCAGAAGTTCATCTCGCTCTGTGACGCCCAGCGGCGCATCGAGGGCGTGTGGAACGGCCGCACCCGTACGTACGACCTGCGCGGCAAGCGGTTCGCGGTGTGCATGGCGGGCAACCCGTACACCGAGTCCGGACAGCGTTTCCGCATCCCCGACATGCTGGCCAACCGCGCCGACGTCTGGAACCTGGGCGACGTCCTGTCGGGCAAGGACGACCTGTTCGCGCTGAGCTACGTGGACAACGCGCTGACCTCCAACCCGGTCCTCGCGCCGCTCTCCGGCCGCGACCGCGCGGACGTCGAGCTCCTCGTACGGCTCGCCAAGGGCGACACGACCGTCCAGCCCGACCAGCTCCGTCACCCGTACAGCAAGCCGGAGCTGGATCAGATCCTCAGCGTGCTGGCCAAGCTCGTACGGGTCCAGGAGGTCGTGCTGGCCAACAACCAGGCCTACATCGCCTCGGCCGCCCAGTCCGACGCGGCCCGCACCGAGCCCCCGTACCGGCTGCAGGGCTCGTACCGCAACATGAACAAGCTGGCCGAGCGCATCGTCCCCGCCATGAACGACGCCGAGCTGGAAGCGGTGATCGACGACCACTACCTGGGGGAGGCCCAGACCCTGACCACGGACGCCGAGGCCAACCTGCTCAAGCTGGCCGAACTGCGCGGCCGCCTCACCCCGGCCCAGGCCGGGCGCTGGGCGGAGATCAAGACCGCCTACCTCAAGGCCAAGGCCCTGGGCGGCACCGACGACGACCCGATGGCCCGGGCCGTGGGCGCCCTCGGCCTCCTGGCCGACCGCGTTGGCGAGGTCGGCACCGCCATCCGCGAGACCGACCGCTAGAGCCAGCCCACCCTGGTGCGGCGCCCGCGAACCCATCCACCACCCGCCGCACCAGGCCACCGCACGCCACCACCCGACCGCCGCGCCAAGCCGCCACACGCCACCACCCGGCCGCCGCACCAGGCCACTGCACGCCACCATCCACCGACCACCGACCACCGGCCATCGGCCATCGGCCACCGCGCCCGGTGTCGCACATCGCCGCCGGCATCCACCGACCCGGTGCGCCGTGTGCAGGGCGTCTGTGCTGGAGACCGCGCGTGATGGCGTGCGGCGCAAAGGGGGTGGCCGCAGGGGACAGTGGGGCTATGCCGTCAGGTCGCGGGTGGCCGCGCGTTGCAGGGCCGTGGCGCGGGTGACGTAGTCGAGGATCACCTCCAGCTCGTCATCCGTGTACCGCTCGTACAGCTCCCCCAACGCCGCCACGAACGGCTCGAACAGCTCGCTGAACCCGGCCAGCCGCTCGTAGTTGATCTCCACGATGACCCGCCGCCGGTCCCGCGTGTCACGCACCCGCCGTACCAGCCACTTCGCCTCCAGCCGGTCGATCAGCCCGCTGACGGTGGCCGGCGCCAGCCCCGCATGCTGGCCGATCTCCCCCGCCGTCAGCGGCCCCATGCGTTGCAGCAGGTCGAGCGTCTTCTCCTCCGTCATGCCGAGACCCAGCCGCTCGCCCATGGCGGTGTGGTACATCACGGCGGCGTTGCTGTTGTCCCGCCCCGCCATGCTGAGCGCCTCCAGCAAATTCTTTCGCCGCTCCGAAATATCTCTGGACACAGGTAAAGCCTCCGCATATATTTCGTTCGACCGAACGAAAGGTTACCACCATGAAGGCTCTGATCATAGGTTGCGGCATCTCCGGACCCGTCACGGCGATGGCCCTGCGCGAGGTGGGCATCGACGCCGAGATCTTCGAGGCGTACGGGCAGGGCGCGGAGGACGTGGGCTCCTTCCTGAACGTCGCCTCCAACGGCCTGGCCGCGCTCCGGGTGCTGGGCGCGCACCACCAGGTCCTCTCGCAGGCCATCCCCACCCCGCGCATGGTCATGTGGAGCGGATCGGGCAAGCGGCTGGGCGAGGTGGCCAACGGGCTGCGGCTCGACGACGGCACGGTGAGCCACACCGTCCTGCGGTCCGACCTCTACCGGAGCATGCGTGACGAGGCGACCCGGCGCGGCATCGAGGTCACGTACGGCAAGCGGCTGGTCGCGTACGACGAAAGCGGAAGGCAGGTGACGGCCAGGTTCGAGGACGGCACGGAGGCGACGGGCGACCTGCTGATCGCGTGCGACGGCGTGCACTCGCGCACCCGCATGATCCTCGACCCGCAGGCCCCCGCCGCCCGCTACAGCGGCCTCTACAGCTTCGGCGGGATCGTCAAGGACGCCGGTTTCCCCGGCGAGCCGGGCGTCTACAACATGGTCTTCGGCAAGCGCGCGTTCTTCGGTTTTTCGGTGCCTGAGTCGGGCGAGACCTGGTGGTTCGCGAACCTGCCCAGGCGGCTCGGTGACGTTCCGGAGGACTGGAAGCCGGTGCTGGTCAGGGCGTTCGAGGACGACGCGAACTTCTCCGCCGAGCTCATCCGGCACAGCGACGTCGGGCCGGGGTCGCCGGTCTACGACCTGCCGCCGGTGCCCGTGTGGCACCGCGGCCGGGTCCTGCTGATCGGGGACGCCGCGCACGCCACCTCCCCCAGCTCCGGCCAGGGCGCCTCGCTGGCCATGGAGGACGCGGTCGTGCTGGCCAGGTGCCTGCGCGACAGCGGGAGCCACACGAAGGCGTTCGAGCGGTTCGAGGCCGAACGGCGGCCCAGGGCGGAGCGGGTGGTGGCGTACTCCAGGACGATCAGCAACAGCAAGGCCGCAGGCCCGGTCGCCCGGGTCTTCCGCGACCTGATGCTGCCGTACTTCCTGAAGAAGAGCGCGAGTCAGGAGTCACTCGCCTGGATGTACCGCTACCAGGCGAGCCTGTGAGACCGCCGCCTCCCCGGCCGGGACCAGCGGCAACCGCACGTCCGGGGTCGGGATCAGGCCCTGGGCGTGCAGCACTCCCTTGATCACGGTGGGGTTCGGCTCGGCGAAGAGCGCGGCCGAGAGCCTGGCCAGCCGGTGGCCGAGCGCCCTCGCCCTGGCGGCGTCGCCCGCGTTCCAGGCCTCCACCAGCTCGACGTAGCCGCGGGTCTGCAGATGCGCCGAGGCGAGGATCCCGCCGACGGCGCCCAGGGCGAGCAGCGGCGAGATGAACGCGTCGTCGCCGCCCACCACCTCGAACCCCTCGGGCAGATCCCCCAGCAGGTCCACCGCGTCCTGGTCGATCCCGCCGGCCGCGTACTTCATGCCGGCGATCATCGGGTGCGCGCCCACCTGCCGGAACGTCGCGGCGCCGACCGCCTGACCCGTCCGGTAGGGGATGTGGTAGATCACCAGCGGCACCGGCGTCGCCTCCGCCAGCGCCTCGAAGTGCGCGATCACCCCGCGCTCGCCGGGCCGCAGGAAGTACGGCACCGTCACCAGCGCGGCCCCGACCCCCGAGGGCAGGCCCTGCAGCGCCCGGGCCGTCGAACGCGTGTCGTTCCCCGTGACCCCCACCGTCAGCAGCGCCTGCCGCTCGGCGCACACCCGCGCGCACGCCTCGATCACCAGCTCCCGCTCTCCGGGGTCGAGCGCGGCCACCTCGCCCGTCGTGCCCAGCGCGACCAGCCCGGCGGCGCCCTGGTCGAGGTAGTCCGAGGCGAGCTTCTCGATCGCGTCCACGGCCACCTCTCCCGACGAGGTGAACGGGGTGATCAGCGGTACGTGTAGTCCTCTCAGCATGGTTCGAGCCTGTCCTGCCCGGACCCGTTAGGTCCAGCGCGGATTTCTTCGGTTGAGATTAAGCTGAGCTTATGCTCGACCCGCGCAAGCTCCACCTCCTCCGCGAACTCGCCCGCCGCGGCACCATCGCCGCGGTCGCGGAGGCGGTGACGTTCACGCCTTCGGCCGTCTCCCAGCAGCTCAGCGCGCTGGAGCGGGAGGCAGGCGTGCCGCTGCTGGAGCGCACCGGCCGTACCGTGGCGCTGACGCCCGCCGGGCACCTGCTGGTCGAGCACGCGCACGCGGTGCTGGAACAGCTCGAACGCGCCTCGGCGGCGCTCGCCGCCGCGCGTGGCGGGCCTTCCGGGCCGCTGCGGATCGGCGCGTTCCCGACGGCGGCCCGGGTGCTCCTGCCCCCGGCGCTCGTCGACCTGACCGGGGCGCATCCGGGGCTGGTGCCGATGGTCTCCGAGATCGACCCCGCCGACGTCTCGGCCGCGCTGCGGGCAGGCGAGCTGGACGTGGCGCTCGTGCACGAGTACGACTTCGTGCCGCCCGTGACGGACGCCTCCATCGAGACGGAGCCGCTGTACAGCGAGCCGATGTACCTGACCGACCGGCCCTCCGTGGCCGACGCCCGCGCCGACGCGTGGATCACCGACAGGCCGGGCACCCTCTGCCACACCATGGCGATCCGGGCGTGCCAGGCGGCCGGGTTCGAGCCGCTCGTACGGCACCACATCGACGACTTCGACACCGTGCTCGCCTTCGTCGCCGCCGGGCAGGGCGTCGCGCTCGTACCGCATCTGGCGGCGATCGACCCGCCAGGCGGGGTGACGCTCACCCGCCTGCCGCTGAGCCGCCGCACGCTCGCGGCGTTCCGGAAGGGGAACGGCGAGCACCCGGCGATCAGGGCGGCCGTCGCCGCCTTCCACGCGGCGATCCCCCACCTGCCCCTCTAACGCAGCAGCCCGCTGACCAGGTCGGCGAAGCCGGCGGCGAGCCGTTCGTGCTGCCCGGCCCGCAGCTGGCTCGCGATCGGCTCCATGTGCAGCGTGCCGAGCAGCATGTGAGCGATCTGCTCGGCGTCCACGTCGGACCGCCCTTCGGCGATCAGCCGGGACACGTGCCGGTGCCAGGACCGGTAGATCGGGTTCTCCTCCCTGCGCTGCTCGCCGTGGGCCTTCGTGGTGACCCTGGCGTGCTCGATGGCGCTGACGAGGTTGCCGTTGCGCGCCGCCAGCACGGCCAGGTCCGCGAAGAACGCCACCAGCCGCTCGACCGGCTCCGCGCCCGGCCCCAGCGGCGGCGGCCCCTCGGTGAACGCCTGCTCGAACTCGCGCGCCCGCTCGCTCATCAGCTCCAGCATCAGCCCCGTACGGCTGCCGAACCGGTGGAACACCGTCCCCTTGCCCACGCCGGCGGCGGCCGCCACCCGCTCGACCGAGACCTGCTCGGGCGGATGCCGCCGCAGCAGCTCCTCGGCCGCCCGCAGGATGGCCTGCCTGTTGCGCGCGGCGTCGGCCCGCTCTCGACGTTCCATCCGGTCATTCTTTCCTATGGACAAACTTGACCAGTGGTCCATATATTAACTGGACCATCGGTTCAGTTAGAGGAGCTCAAGCATGCGCGCGATCGTCCTGTCGGAAAAGGGCGGCCCCGAACGGCTCGAAGTCGCGGACCTGCCGCGCCCCCATCCGGGCGAGGGCCAGGTCCTCATCCGCACCCGCGCCGCCGGCGTCAGCTACGCCGAGACGCAGATCCGGGCGGGGACGCTGCCGTTCCCGCTGCCGCTGCCCGCCGTGATCGGCGCGGAGGCGGCCGGCGAGGTCGTCGAGGTCGGCGAGGGGGTGGACGCGAAGCTGCTCGGCAGCACGATCGTCGGGGTCACCGGCGGGCTCGGCTCGTACGCCGAGTACGCCGTCCTCCCGGCCGCCATGACGGTCCCGGTACCGGACGGCGTGCTGCCGGACCAGGCGCTGGCCGCGGGGGCGCCCGGCGCGCTCGCCCTCGCCCTGCTGCACAAGGCCCGCCTCGCCGGCGGGGAGACCGTGCTCGTCGAGGCGGGCAGCAGCTCGGTGGGGACGTACCTGGTGCGGCACGCGAAGGAGTTCGGGGCCGGACGGGTGATCGCCACCGCCGGCTCGGCCGCCAAGCGGGACCGGACCGCCGAACTGGGCGCCGACCTCGTGCTCGACCACGGCCCGGCCGGCTGGACCGGCGAGCTGCCCGAGGTGGACGTGGCGTTCGAGGCCATCGGCGGCACGACGGCCAGGCGCGTGCTCGACCACCTCACCCCCGGCACCGGCCGGATGCTGTACTACGGGATGCTGAGCGGGGAGCCCGCCGCCGTCACGGCCGCCGACCTCATGGAGCTCGGGGTGACGCTCACCGGGTGCAGCGGGCCCGGCTGGGCCGGGGAGGTGTTCGGGACGCACTATCCGGCGATGCTCGACCGGCTCGCCTCCGGCCGCAGCGTGGCCTACATCGACCGGACGCTGCCGCTGGAGGAGGCCGCGCAGGCCCACCGCCTGCTGGAGAGCCGCGCGGTCACCGGCCGGATCCTGCTCGTCCCGTGACGAACCGTCAGGAGGCGAGGACCGCGTCGAGCACAGCCTTGGAGCTGTCCTCGGCCTGGTCGTAGTCGCCGGCCGTCAGTGCCACGACCAGTTCCTCCTCGGGCAGGACGAGCAGGCGCTGACCGCCGTTCCCGAGGCCGCCGACCCAGCGGCGGTCCTTGGTGTTCACGTACCACTGGTAGCCGTACTCGAAGCCCTCATCGATCACCACCCGCGACCGCACCAGCTCCCGAAGCCACTCACCGGGCACGATGTCCCGGCCGCCGTCGAGCACCAGCTGCCCGACGGCGGCCAGGTCGACCGGGCGCAGCCGCAGCCCGGCCGCGGCGCTCACCGTGTCGTGCTCCCCCTTGGACCACTCGAACGCGTCGATCCCGAGCGGGCGGAAGAGCGCGGTCGCGGCGTACTCCTCCAGCGGCCTGCCGGCACCGCGGGCGATCAGGCCGCCGAGCACGGCGGAGGCCCCGCCGCAGTAGTGCCAGACCTTTCCCGCCTCCTCGACGACGGGCCGCTCCAGCACGTACCGGTACCGGTCGGGCGCCAGCTCCATCGCGATCTCGCTGTTGGCGGGGCTGGTATAGGGGGCGCTCTCGTCCCATTCGAGGCCGAGGGTCATGGTCAGCGCGTGCTCGACGGTGAGATGAGCGCGCTCCGGATCCGCCACCAGGTCCTGATATTCCGGAAATTGGGCCACCAAGGCCGCCCCCGGCTCCGGCACCAGACCTTCGCCCAGCGCGATGCCGTACAGCAGCGCCACCATGCTCTTGGACACGGAGCGCAGGTCGTGCAGCGTGTCCCGGTCGAACTCGACGTGCCCCAGCGCGTCGCCCAGCCGGTGGTCCGGCCCGGCGCCGTAACGCTCCAGCACAGTCTGCCCGCCCCGCATCACCACGAGACCGTGGAAGTTCGGCGCCTTGCCCGCGCGCAGGATCTCGTCGACCCGCTCAGCCATTGCCACGATGTTCCTCCCGAAAGTCGGCACATCCTGGCATACCGCCTCACACAGTGTCAGGTGCAAGCCCTTTCACGACAGCTCTGACAGCGCGCGTTCCCAGGGGAAGCGGTGGGCGCCGGCGTCCGGCTCGTCCGTGGCGAACTGCTGCGGCAGGCCGAACACGACCCGGACACCCTCGGCGCGCAGCTCGTCGATGCTGCGCAGGAAGGGCCGGCGCTCGGCCAGGGCGCTGTTGACGAAGGGCAGCACGACGACGGGGATGCCGAGCCCGGGCGCCTCGGCCAGCAGGCCCAGGGCGTAGGTGTCGGCGATGCCCCGGGCGAACTTGTTGACCGTGTTGTACGTGGCCGGCGCGACGATGATCGCGCCCGGCCGAGGGGGCTTGGGCTCGTGCGGCTTGCGATAGCGGCTGCGGACGGGCCGGCCGGTCTGGGCCTCCAGGGCGGCCACGTCGACGAAGTCGAGGGCCGACGGAGTGGCGACGACCTGGACGGCCCAGCCCCGCTCCTGCGCCATGGCGACGAGCCGGCCGACGTCCGGGGCCGGTCCGGCGGCGCACACGATGATGTAGAGCTCGTCGCCCTGCGGTTCGGCCACGCGTTGACTCCCGGGGGTTCGGCGGCGCCGCCCATCGGCCGCGCCGCCGGTCGGTAAACGGCGGTCAGTCGGTGCCGGACTCCATCGCGGCGTGGTCGAGCAGCTCGTCGTCGCCGGGGATCTCGCCGCGCTCACCGCGGTTGGCGATCGCCTCGGCGCCGCCCTCGGGCATCTCGCCGATCAGCTCGGTCGAGGCCGTCTGCGGCACGTCGTTCAGCATCGGGTGCTGCGGGCCGACGATGCCGAGCGCGGCGTACTGCTCCAGCTTGGCGCGGGTGTCGGCGATGTCGAGGTTGCGCATGGTCAGCTGGCCGATGCGGTCGACCGGCCCGAAGGCGGAGTCCTCGGTGCGCTCCATGGACAGCTTGTCCGGGTGGTAGCTGAACGCCGGTCCGGACGTGTCCAGGATGGAGTAGTCCTCGCCGCGCCGCAGCCGCAGGGTCACCTCGCCGGTGACCGCCGTGCCGACCCAGCGCTGCAGCGACTCGCGCAGCATCAGCGCCTGCGGGTCCAGCCAGCGGCCCTCGTACAGCAGCCGGCCCAGCCGCCGGCCCTCGGCGTGGTAGTTGGCCAGGGTGTCCTCGTTGTGGATCGCGTTGACCAGCCGCTCGTAGGCGGCGTGCAGCAACGCCATGCCCGGCGCCTCGTAGATGCCGCGGCTCTTGGCCTCGATGATCCGGTTCTCGATCTGATCGGACATGCCCATGCCGTGCCGGCCGCCGATGGCGTTGGCCTCCAGGACCAGGTCGACGGCGGAGGGGAACTCCTTGCCGTTGATGGTCACCGGGCGGCCCTGATCGAAGCCGATCGTGACGTCCTCGGCGGCGATCTCGACGGCCGGGTCCCAGAACCGCACGCCCATGATCGGCTCGACGATCTCGATGCCCGCGTCGAGGTGCTCCAGCGCCTTGGCCTCGTGGGTCGCGCCCCAGATGTTCGCGTCCGTGGAGTATGCCTTCTCCGTGCTGTCGCGGTAGGGCAGCCCGTGGGCGAGCAGCCACTCCGACATCTCCTTGCGGCCGCCGAGCTCGGTGACGAAGTCGGCGTCCAGCCACGGCTTGTAGATCCGCAGGGAGGGGTTGGCGAGCAGGCCGTAGCGGTAGAACCGCTCGATGTCGTTGCCCTTGAAGGTGGAGCCGTCTCCCCAGATCAGCACGTTGTCGTCGAGCATCGCGCGCACGAGCAGGGTGCCCGTGACGGCCCGGCCGAGGGGCGTGGTGTTGAAGTAGGTGCGCCCGCCGGAGCGGATGTGGAACGCCCCGCAGGCCAGGGCCGCGAGCCCCTCCTCCACGAGCGCCGCGCGGCAGTCGACCAGCCGGGCGACCTCGGCGCCGTACGCCGTGGCGCGGCCGGGCACGGAGGCGATGTCAGGCTCGTCGTACTGGCCGATGTCGGCGGTGTAGGTGCACGGCACCGCGCCCTTCTCGCGCATCCACGCGACCGCGACCGAGGTGTCGAGGCCGCCGGAGAAGGCGATCCCGACACGTTCACCGACAGGCAAGGAGGTGAGCATCTTAGACACGAGTCGAAGTATATACACACCGATGCATGACCATGCAAACCCCCTCGCCGGATTTCCGCCGCGATGTGCATCGCCGGCTCAGGCGGCGGGTTTCCTGGCCTCCAGGATGCAGGTGCCGAACCACGGCCCGCCGTACCAGAACCGCCAGCCCGCGTCGCGCCGCCGCACGTCCACCACGCCGAGCGAGCGCAGCGTGTCCTCGTACGCCGCCGTGTGCTGGAAGTCGGCGATCAGCATCAACCCGCCGGGCCGCAGCACCCGGTGCGCCTCGCGCACGGCCTGCTCGCGCCCTTCGGCGTCGGGGATGTTGTGGATGGCCAGGCTCGACACGATCGCGTCGAACGCGCCGTCGCCGAACGGCAGGTCGCGCATGTCGCCCGTCACCAGCTCGACGCGGTCGGCGACGCCCTCGGCGGCGGCGTTCGCCCTGGCCCTGGCCTCCCGGTTGCCCGACTGGTCCTTCGACTGCCACAGGTCGATGCCGGTCGCCTTGCCGCGCTCCAGCCGCTGGGCCGCCATCAGCAGCACCGCGCCCCGGCCGCAGCCGAGGTCGAGCAGGAGCTCGTCGCCCTTCAACCTCTCCAGCTCGCCGGCCCATACCGCGAACTTGCCGCGCCGCGTCGTGTAGAGGTAGCTGGCCGCGCTGGCCAGCGTGTAGAGCCCGCCGAACAGGAACGCGATGCCTGCCAGGAGGATGTCGAGCAGGAACGAGACCGACGCCAGGGCGAGGAGCACGAGCGCCCCGAACGATAAGCCGACCAGTGCCCAGGGAGCGTCGAATCCGTAGCTTCCGTGTCGCTTGCGCACACTCACGTTATATCTCAAGGTGGTCTTGACATGGAATTGACCTGACCCGTCCCTTCCTACCGTCTTTCCCGCACAGCGCATTACTAAGGTGGCGTGGATGGGCGCGCAAATGGGGGTTTGACCAGGCATGACGGAGAAAGAGCGGGGATTCGGCCTGGGGGCGAGCATGGCCCTGACGCTGGCATCGTCCTTGTTGTGGGGAGTGGCACATCTAGCCGCAGAGCGCCGTAAGACGGGCTTGGCGCTCATGTTCGGATATGTCGTGATGCTGGCCGGCATCCTCATGGTGTTCACGGCGTACAGCACCCACCTGCTGTCGCTGGCGGTGCAGCCCCGCTGGCTCGTCGGGTTCACCGTGGTGCTGGTGGCGGTGGCGATCGCCTGGACCGGCGTGGTCATCTGGTCCTTCGTCCTGGTACGCCCGCCGAGCTCCGACAGGATCGGCCGCTTCCTGACCACGGCGCTGACGCTCGCGCTCTGCGCGCTCATCATGACCCCGACGGTGTACGCCACCAGGCTCGCCTACCTGTCACGCGACGTCGTGAACACCCTGTTCCCCAACGCCACCGCCACCGCGCCCATCATGGCCCAGGACCCGTGGAACGGCGCCCGCCGGGTCAACTTCCTGCTCCTGGGCGGCGACGCCGCGCCGAACCGGCCCGGCGTGCGTACCGACAGCATGACCGTGGCCAGCGTGGACACCGAGACCGGCGCGACCACCCTGTTCGGCCTGCCGCGCAACCTCCAGCGCGTCGAGTTCGCCCCGGGCCCGGCCAGGGACCAGTTCCCCTACGGGTTCACCGGCAGCGGCGCCGACACGCCCGGCCTGCTCAACGAGATCTTCCAGTACGCCGAGGACCACCCCGAGGTGGTGCCGGGCCTGGAGCGGCGCCAGCGCGGGCCCGCCCTGATCAAGCAGACGATCGGCGACATCCTCGGCCTCAGGGTGGACTACTACGCCCTGGTGGACATGAAGGGGTTCGCGGAGATCATCGACGCCATGGGCGGCGTGAAGGTCACCATCAAGGAGCCCATCGTGTACGGCAAGTACCGCGAGGGCCTGCTCCCGGCCGGCACCCGCAGGCTGTCCGGCGAGGAGGCGCTCTGGTACGGCCGCTCGCGCACCAACAGCGACGACTACGTCCGCATGGGACGCCAGAAGTGCCTGCTCAACGCGCTCGCCAAGCAGGCCGACCCGATGACCGTGATCAACAGCTTCGAGCGGCTGGCCGCGGCGACCAAGCGGGCCATCTCCACCGACCTCCCCCAGGACCTGCTGCCGGCCGTCATCGAGCTCGCGCAGCGGGTCAAGGACGCGAAGATCCGCAGCCTCAACTTCGTGCCGCCGCTGATCAACACGGCCTACCCCGACTGGTCGTTCATCCGCCGCAAGGTCGCCGAGACCCTGGAGGCCGGCCCCGTGACCAGGGCCGGCACCGCCGCCGAGCGGACACCTGACCCGGAGACCCCGGTCAACCTCGACGCCACCTGCACCTGACTCGCCTCGTCCCGGCCACGTGGAACCCCTCCACGTGGCCTTTTTCGTGTTGTCCGGGCATGCCCCGGACGGAGTGTGTCATGATGACAACCGAAACGGAAACGGTTTTCATACCCAGGTGGAGGGGTCGTGAGAGTGGCGTTCGTCGGAAAGGGCGGCAGTGGCAAGACGACGATGTCCGCGCTGTTCGCCAGACATGTGGCGAGCCAGGGCGGGCCGGTGGTGGCCGTGGACGCCGACATCAACCAGCACCTGGCCATGGTGCTCGGCCTCGACCGGCAGCCCGAGCCGCTCGGCGCCCACCTGAGCGAGATCAAGGAGCGGCTGCGCGGCGACAACCCCCGCATCCCCTCCGCCGACGTCATGGTCAAGACCACCCCGCCCGGCCGCGGGTCCCGGCTGCTGAGCTTCGACGACCTGGCCGCCGACCCGTACGCGCTGACCACCCCCGACGGGCCGCGCCTGCTCGCGACCGGCCCGTTCGGCGAGGACGACCTCGGCGTGGCCTGCTACCACTCGAAGGTCGGCGCGGTGGAGCTGCTGCTCAACCACCTCATCGACGGCCCCGGCGAGTACGTCGTGGTCGACATGACCGCGGGCGCCGACTCCTTCGCCTCGGGGCTGTTCACCCGGTTCGACCTGACGTTCCTCGTCGCCGAGCCGACCAGGCAGGGCGTGAGCGTCTACCGGCAGTACCGCGAGTACGCCGCCGCGTACGACGTCGCGCTGGCCGTCGTCGGCAACAAGGTCCACGGCCCGTCCGACGTCGAGTTCCTGCGCGAGCACGTGGGCGACGACCTGCTCACCTGGATGGAGCACTCCGCCGCCGTCCGCGCCATGGAGCAGGGCCGCCACTTCGCGCTCGACGACCTGGAGCCGGTCAACGCCGACGCGCTGGCGGTGCTCCGCAAGGCCCTCGACGAGCAGGAGAAGGACTGGGCGCGCTTCGGCCGCCAGACCGTGGAGTTCCACCTGCGCAACGCGCAGGCGTGGGGCAACGAGCGGACGGGGTCCGACCTGGCCTCACAGATAGACCCGGATTTCGTGTTCGGCCCCTGAGTGCCCCCCTCCAGGCATCTGGAGCGAGCACAGATCCCCACCTAGCGTCAGATTGATCCCATTCGAGAGGAGACAGCATGTCGCTGACCGTTCCGAACGAACTGCTCGACCAGGCCAGGGCCGGTGACGTGGACGACGCGGCATTCCTCGCGTGCGTCCGCGACTCGCTGCCGTACGCGTGGTCCCTGATCAGCGGGCTGGCCGAACAGCGCGAGCAGACCGGAGCCGAGTTCGCCGACAACCAGGTGCCACCACCGTCCGAGGAGGCCCGCGGGCAGCTCCTGCGCTGCCTGGCGAGCGACGCGATGCGCGCAGCGCTGGAGCGCCACTTCGGAGTACGGCTGGCCTTCCAGAACTGCCACCGGGTCGCCGTCTTCGACCCGACGGCGACCAAGGCCCTGCACGAGTTCGTCACCCCGAGGGCCCAGATCCTCAACCAGAAGCCGGAGCTGGTCGACTGCTGACCGGCCCGATGGCCCAGCCCGGTGACCCGGCCCAGTGAGCCAGCATTGCCCGGGTCACCGGGCCCGCAGCAGCGGCAGCACCTCCGCCCCGAACCGGCGCACGTTCTCCACCGTGCGCCGGTGCTCGCCCAGCCCCTCGACCAGCAGGATGAACCGCTCGATCCCGGTGTTCTCGGCGGTACGCCGGATCGTCGCGGCACAGTGCTCGGCCGACCCGACCGGATGAATCCGTGCCAACAAATCCACATATGCCGGGATATTTCGCGTAGGTCGGGGACGATCGTCCACCGGCACGTATCCCGCCAGCCCCGGCCCCAGCCACCGGGGCAGCGACTCCTTGATCTCCCGGACCGCCTCCGCCGTGGAGTCGGCCACGTAGGCCACCCCCGCCGCCACGTGATCGGTCGCGCTCCCGCCGCGGTCGACGTAGTCCTTGACCAGGGCGGCCTTCTCGGCGTCCCCGATGTGCATCCCGAGCAGCATCGGCAGCCCCCGCTCCGCCGCCACCCCCACGGTCGCCTCCGAGGTGCACGCGACCACCGGCCGCATCCTCGCGCCCGGCACCACCCGGACCTCCCTGAACCGGAAGAACTCCCCGTCACCTGCGACGGGACCGCCGGAGAGCCCGTCGAGCAGGAGGTCGAGCGACTCCCCGAACCCCCGCTCGAACCGCCCGGCACCAGTCCCGAACACCTCCAGGTCCACCCACGGCCCGCCCCTGCCGACCCCCAGCGTGAACCGCCCGCCGGACAGGTGGTGCAGCATGGCCGCCTGCTCGGCCAGCGCCACGGGATGCTGCGTGGACAGCACGCTGACGGCCGTGCCGAGCCCGATCCGCGAGGTCCTGCCGAGCGCGACCGCCGCCAGGGTGGTCGCGGAGGGGCACACGCCGTAGGACATGAAGTGATGCTCGGCGACCCACGCGTCGTCGAACCCCGCCTCCTCGGCGGCCACGATCACTTCGACGGCATCGGCCAGCACCTGCCCGGCCTCCTGACCGGGGAACTGCGCCGCGAGGACGAAGACGCCGATTCGCATTCACCCGATGATGCCCGATGCCCCCCGTTCAGCCGAAGAGGCTGGCCTGGCCCTCTCCCACGAGCGGGTCCCGGTGGTGCTTGAGGTGCCGCCATCGAGGGAGGTCGTCCAGGTAGGACCAGGAGAGCCGGTGGTGGGGCGTGGGGCCGAGCCGGGCCAGCGTCTCCTGGTGGAGGGGCGAGGGGTAGCCGGCGTTGTCGGCGAAGCCGTACTCCTCGCAGCCGATCGTCCCCATGTACGCGTCGCGCCGGACCTTGGCCAGGACGGACGCCGCCGCGACCGAGATGCTGGCCGCGTCGCCCTTGACCTCCAGGCGTACCGGCCAGGGCGGGCCGATGTAGTCGTGCTTGCCGTCGAGGATCACCGCGTCCGGGCGCACCGGCAGCGCCTCCAGCGCCCGCCGGGCGGCCCTGCGCAGGGCCTCGGTCATGCCCAGCTCGTCGATCTCCGTGTGGGTGGCCTCGCCGAAGCCGATGCCGGCCGCCCAGGCGGCCAGCTCCTCGGCGAGCGGGGTGCGTCTGGCCGCCGAGAGCTGCTTGGAGTCCGTGAGGCCGGACGGCGGCTCGGACAGGTCGGTGACGACGGCGCAGACCGTGACCGGCCCCGCCCAGGCGCCGCGGCCCACCTCGTCGACGCCCGCGACCGTGCGGATGCTCGGCTGGGAGAGCAGGAGGTGCTCGATGTCGTACGTCGGCGCCATAACGGCAGACGCTATCGCCTCCCGAGCCGTTCATTGGGCCGCCTCGTCATTCTTCCAGCGGATCGTCGGACGGATGGCGGTCCGCCGGGCGTACCGGATCCAGGTCGGCGGCGAGGTAGCGGGCGGCCACGTGGATCGCGCGCAGCGTCACCGACACCGACGGCCGGTTGACGCTCGAGTTCCTGGCGACCGCGTGCACGTCGCGCACCACCGGGTTTCCCGGGAACTGGCGCACCGCCAGCCCCCGCACCCCTGCCGCCAGCGCGAGCGCGGGCACGGCGGCGATGCCGATGCCCTTCGCCACCAGCGACAGGATCGTTCCCAGCCCCTCGAACTCCCACGGCGTGGGCCTGGTGCCGCCCACGTCCACCAGGAGCCGGTCCACCGCCAGCCGGGACGGCTCCCCGTCGGGCGTCGCCATCCACGGCTCGTCGCGCAGCTCCCGCAGGTCCACCGGCACGTCCGGGTCGGCCAGACGGTGCTTGCGCGGCACCACCAGCACCAGCGGGTCGCGCAGCAGCGGGAAGACCCGCAGGCTCTCGTTGTCGCGCACCCGCCCGTACCAGTCGTCCACGAGCGCGATGTCCACCTCCCCCGACTGCACCTCGCGCATGCCCCGGCCCGACCTGCTCTGCCCCAGCCGGAGCGCCAGCCCGGTGTGGCGGCGCAGCGAGCGGGCGAGCGCGGGGGCGAAGGCCACCGCGGCCGTCGGGAAGGCGGTGACCACGACCCGCCCCGCGGGTGTCCCCGCGTGGGCGGACAGGTCCGACTCCGCCTCCTCGACCATGGACAGGATGCGCTCCGCGTGCGCCACCAGCCGCCGCCCCGCGTCGGTCAGCTCGGCGCTGCGCGCGGTCCTGTCGATGAGGGCCGTGCCGGTCTCACGTTCGAGCGCGACGAGTTGCTGCGACACGGCCGAAGGACTGTATCCCAGCGAAGCCGCCGTCGCCGCGATACTTCCGCGACGTGCGAACTCGCAGATCAGCACCAAACGCCGCAATTCAAGCATCAGTCTTCCTTATGCCTACCCACGAAAAGCCTCGCTTGTACCGATGCCTTCATCCAACCACCCTGGGAACGTGACAACCATGACGGTGACGTTGTCCGCCACATTGGCGGCAAACGAAGACATCGACCGAAGACGGCGCGCCGGGGAACGAGTCCTCCACCTGGCCTTCGGCGAGGCGGGGCTGCCCGTCCACCCGGCGCTGCGAGACAGGCTGGCCGGCGCGGCCGAACGCAACGGCTACGGGCCGGTCGCGGGGGCGTCCGAGCTCAGGACCGCGGCGGCGGGCTACTGGACACGACGCGGGCTCCCCACCGACCCCGAACTCGTCGTCTGCGGACCGGGCAGCAAGTCCCTGCTGTACGGCCTGCTCCTGGCGATCGGCGGAGACATCGTCCTGCCCATGCCCAGCTGGGTCAGCTACGCCGCGCAGGCGGAGCTGGTCGGCTCCCGCCCGATCCTGGTGCCCGCACCGCCAGGAGGGGGCGGAGTGCCCGACCCCGACCTCGTGGCCGGCGCGGTGCGCCGGGCCAGGGCCCAGGGCAGGAGGGTCAACTCGCTGCTGGTGACGCTGCCCGACAACCCGACGGGCCGCCTGGCCGGTCCGGAGACCATCGCGCGCCTGGTGGAGATCGCCCGCGAGCTCGATCTGATGATCATCTCGGACGAGATCTACCGCGACGTCGTGCACGACCCCGCCCAGCCGTTCACCTCCCCTGCCGACCTCGCCCCCGAGCGCACGATCATCACCACCGGGCTGAGCAAGAGCCTGGCGCTGGGCGGCTGGCGGATCGGCGTGGCCAGGCTGCCCGCGGGCAGCCACGCGCTGCACAGGAGCCTGCTCGCGGTGGCCAGCGAGATCTGGTCGGCGCCCGCGGCCCCGGTGCAGGAGGCGGCGGCGTACGCCTTCGACGAGCCGCAGGAGCTGCTGGCCCGCATCGACCTCGCACGGCGGCTGCACGGCACGGTCGCCAGGGCCGTGCACGAGAGGTTCACCGCGATCGGGGCCGACGTGCCCGCCCCGCAGGGCGGCTTCTACCTCTATCCCGACCTGAGCCACCTCGGGCTCGGCGGCTCCGCCGAGATCACCAAGATCCTGCTGGAGGAACACGGCATCGGCGTCCTGCCCGGACACGCCTTCGGCGACGACCCGGCGGCGGCCAGGGTGCGGGTCGCGGTGAGCCTCCTCTACGGCGACACCGCCGAAGAGCGACTCACCGCCCTGAACAGCCCGAACCCCCTGCAAGTCCCCTGGATCGCCGACAATCTGGACTTCCTTTCGAGGGGTCTGAACGAGCTGACCTCGGTGCGGCACGGAACGGTGCGTGAACGGCGCCCCGCGTACGTCCCGACACCATGTCACAGTTAGGCGAATCTTTCCCCAAGGGCGGGTTTACCATCCCCCAAAAGGGGCCGCTGACCTGCAGCAACACCCCGTCTGCAGAAAGCTGCAAAAGATCTTCCTAACTGCATGGTTACGTGCACCCCCGGTTCCCCCCATCATGTGCACATGCCCGCTCTTGTCACCTTGTCCGGGCGCTCCGTGCGCCTGGAACCTCTCAGCCTCGCGGTGATCGATGATCTCGTCGCCGCGGCGAGTGAAGACCGTTGCACTTACGCCTTCACTCGCGTCCCGGAAAGCCGGGACGAGATGGTCTCCTATGTGGAGGCCGCCATGGCTGAGCAGGCGGAGGGCCGCTCCTTGCCCTTCGCCATCCGGTGGCTGAACACCGACCGCGTGGTCGGTGCCACCCGTCTCATGCACCTGGAGTACTGGCAGGGCCCCATGCCCTGGCCACCGGGTACACGCGGTGCGGTGGGCGAGATCCCGTCCGTGGCGGACATCGGTTACACCTGGCTGGCCGCCAGTGCCCAGGGCACGGGTGTCAACCGTGAGAGCAAGTTCCTGATGCTCTCGCACGCCTTCGAGACATGGAACGTCCACCGCATCACCCTCAAGGCAGATGTACGTAACACCAAGTCCCGGGCCGCCATCGAGGCCCTCGGCGCACACTTCGACGGGGTGCGGCGAGCGGATAGCCGAGGCGCCGACAACACGGTCCGAGATACCGCGTTCTACTCGATCCTGAGCTCCGAATGGCCGCTCGTACGCGAGCGGCTCGCCCTGCGGCTCGGACTGGTCGAGGCAGCCTGAGAACCTGTCCACCACGGCCCCGCCCCAAGAAAGTTCGGGCGGGGCCGTATTTTTTCCTGCCTACGAGTGCTCTACATGACACGCCCCCGCGGTGTGAGTCATGCCTGGCCGACCATCAGCATCCAGGGGCGCGCTCAACACCGGATCAAAGGCGGATTAACGGCACATTTAACGATCAGTCCGGAGTCTAGGTGACAAAGGACGTTGGATCTATCATTTGGTAACAAAACGATCCATTGGCTGGGAGACATTCGGCATGGCTGGTCAGAGCGTCGAGGGCGGGCTGAGGTTCGCCGTGCTCGGTCCTGTCCGCGCCTGGCGTGACGGCCAGGAGCTCGATCTGGGCACCCCTCTGCAGCGTTCCATCCTGGGCATGCTGCTGCTGCGCGAGGGCCATGCGGTCACCCCCAACGAGATGATCGACGCGGTCTGGGGCGAGGACGCGCCCCCGCGGGCCCTGGGCGCCCTGCGCACCTACGTCTCGCGGCTGCGTACGGTGCTGGAGCCGGACCGGCCCGCCCGTTCCCGCCCGGAGCTGCTGACCTCCATCGGCAGGGGCTACGCGCTGCGGCTGCCCGACGGCTCGCTCGACCTCGTCCGCTTCGAACGCGGCGTCCAGGACTCCGAGAGCGCGCGCAAGGGCGGCCGGCTGCGCGAGGCCGCCGAGGGGCTGCGCGAGGCGCTGTCGCTCTTCGAGGGCGAGCCGCTGGCCGGGACCGTCGGCCCCTACTCCGAGCACCAGCGCGACCGGCTGGTCGAGCGCCGCATCAGCGTCGTCGAGACGCTCATGGACGTGGACCTGGAGCTGGGCAACCACGCGAAGGTCGTCTCCGAGCTGATCGCGCTGACCGCCGACCACCCGCTGCGCGAGAAGCTGCGCGCCCAGCTCATGCTGGCCTACTACCGGTGCGGGCGGCAGGGCGACGCCCTCAACGTGTTCACCGAGACGCGCGAGGCCCTCATCGAGGAGCTCGGCATCGAGCCGGGCCCCGAGCTGGCCGCGCTGCACCAGCGCATCCTGGCCGCCGACCCCACGCTGGCCGCCGCCGAGGTGCCCGCCGAGGAGCCGGCGGAGGAGCCGGAGCAGCGCCAGGCCCCGCAGTTGCCGCGCCCCGCGCAGCTCCCCGCCGCCGTCAACGACTTCACCGGCCGCAAGGAGGTCGCCGTACGCCTCCGCACGCTGCTGTCGGCCCAGTCGTCGGCGCAGTCGTCGGCCGAGGGCGTGCCCGTGGTGGCGGTCTCCGGCATCGGCGGCGTGGGCAAGACCGCGCTGGCCGTACACGTGGCGCACCTGGCCGAGGACCTGTTCCCCGACGGCCAGCTCTACGCCGACCTGCGCGGCTACACCGACGAGGCGACCATGCCCGAGTCGGCGCTCGGCGGGTTCCTGCGGGCGCTCGGCATCCCGCCGGACATCGTCCCGGACGGGCTGCCCGAACGCGCCGCGCTCTACCGCTCGATCCTCGCCGACCGCCGCATCCTCGTGCTGCTTGACAACGCCCGCGACGCCGAGCAGGTCAGCCAGCTGCTGCCGGGCTCGCCCGGGTGCGCGGCCATCGTGACGAGCCGCGGCAAGCTGGCCGACCTGCCCTCCGCGCGACTCATCGACCTCGACGTGATGGAGCCGGGCGAGGCGCTGTCGCTGTTCGCGTCGGTGGCCGGGGCCGAGCGCGTGTCGGCCGAGCACGGCGCGGCCATGGACGTGGTGGCCGCCTGCGGGTTCCTGCCGCTGGCGGTGCGCATCGTGGCCGCCAGGCTGGCCGCGCGGCCCTCCTGGACGGTCGCCTCGCTCGTGCCCAGACTGGCCGACGAGCAGCGCCGCCTCGACGAGCTGCGCGTGGGCAACCTGGCCGTCGAGGCCACGTTCGCGCTCGGCTACGGGCAGCTCGCGCCGGCCCAGGCGCGAGCCTTCCGCCTGCTCTCGCTGTCCAAGGGGCCCGACATCTCCACGGGGGCGGCGGCCGCCGTGCTGGCGGTGAGCCAGTTCGAGGCGGAGTCCGTACTGGAGTCGCTGGTGGACGCGAGCCTGCTCGAGGCGCCCGCGCCCGGCCGCTACCGCTTCCACGACCTGCTCAAGCTGTTCGCCCGGCGCCAGCTCGACAAGACCGAGCGGCCCGAGGCCAAGGCGCAGGCGCTGCACCGGCTGCTCGGCTTCTACCTGGCCTCGGCCCAGTCCGCGCACAGCCTGGCCTACGAGGGCAGCATGATCCCGGCCAACATCGTGTCGATCAGCGAGGGGCTGTCGTTCACCAGCGTGGACGAGGCCGTGGCCTGGCTGATCGCCGAGGGCGACTCGCTGTTCGCGGCCATCAACCAGGCCGCCGCGTCGGCCGTCGCCGCCGAGCAGCTGCTGCCCGCCGGCGACCTGCTGGTGGCGATGGAGCCGCTGCTGGAGGCGGGCACGCACACGCGCGAGTTCGCCCAGGGCACGCGCGCCGTGCTGAGCGCCGCGCAGCGGATCGGCGACCAGGGCAGCGAGCTGCGCAGCCGGTACGTGCTCGGCCGGGTGCTGTTCGCCGACAACCAGCTGAAGGCGGCCGAGGAGCACTTCCGGGTCGTCCACGAGCTGTCCACGGCCCGCGGCGAGAAGATCGTCACCGGCGAGGTGCTGAACGCCCTGGCCGTCGTCGTCGGCCGGCAGCGCCGCCACGTCGAGGCGCTGGAGCTGTTCGACGCGGCCATGCGCTTCTACCGCGCCAACGACGTGCCGGCCGGCGAGGCGCTGGTGCTCAGCTACTCGGCCCGCGACCACCTGGGGCTCGGCCGCCCCGCGGACGCGATCGCGGCGGCGGAGAAGGGCCTGGCCCTGTTCACCGAGATCGGCAGCGGCGCCGGGACCGCCCGCGCCCGCTACCACCTCGGCATCGTGCTCTCCCGGGTCGGCCGCCTCACCGAGGCCGTCCACCACCACGCCGAGTGCCTGGCCTTCTTCCGGGCCAGCAAGCAGCGCGTCTGGGAGCAGCGGGTCTGCTCCAGGCTGGCCGAGACGTTCATCGCCGCCGGCCGCCACCCCGAGGCCGTGCGCCACGCGGAGCAGGCGCTGGTGGTCTCCCGCGAGATCGGCCACCCGTACGGCGAGGCGCTGTCGCTCACGGTGCTCGGCAAGGCGCTGCGCGGTCTGGGCAGCACGACCAGGAGCCTGGACTGCCTACGGCAGGCGTTCGAGATCTTCTCCCGGCTCGGCGCCCCCGAGGCCGGGGACCTCAAGGCCCTGATCGAGGCCATCCCCGCCGAAGGGGCCGTCGTCGAGTCCTGAGTACAGCTCGTCGTCCAGACGTGTCATCCACACATGGTTGATCAAGGCTGTCCTTTCGATGAGAAACCTGCCGAATGGACTGCCGCTACGATCTTGACCAGGCAGGTTTCTTGTCGATCAGGCCGTCAGGAAGGTGTCGTGATGCAGCCCGGCCGGTCATCTGTCGCCACCACGCGTCGCTAGGGGGCCCGGTTATCCGGATGCTCCGCGCCGTGGCCAGCCGCCTCACCGTAGACGACCGGCCGGACCTGACACGTCCCTCGAACCCCCCGGGGTCCGTGTCATGGCCATGAGCCTCCACCCGAGCGCTCAACGTCCAATTAACGAGCGATTAAAGCAGGAAATAACCCTCAGCGATCAGCGGCCTGACCGCGTCGGAGTCGGGAATCTCGCCGTCGCCGACCAGCTCGGCGATCACGTTGAGCAGGGGGCCGAGCGCCAGCTCGCCGTCGCAGACCCCGGCCAGCGCGGCCTCCACCGTGCCGACCTCCCTGCTGCGGCGCAGGCCCTGCGTCTGGCGCAGCACGATGCGGATGGGGTCCTCCGCGCCCGGCAGGCCGATGCGCTCGTCGAGCAGGCCGTCCGCGGTGCGCAGGAGCGCCGTGTCGAGGTCCTTGACGCGGTGCGCGGTGGCGATGGCGTCGAGCACGGAGTCGACGTAGTCGCCGACCGGGAGCGAGACCGCGTGGTCCAGGTGCTCGACGCGGACGACCGGGTCGAGCGTGCCGGAGTTGCGCATGGTGATCCAGCCGAACCCGATGCCCTCGACCTTCCGCTCGTCGAACCAGGCCAGCCAGCGGTCGTAGTGCTCGGCGTACGCCTTCGTGCCCTGCTCGGCGGCGTCCCTGAGCCAGAGCTCGACGTACTCGGCCGGGTCCTGCACGTCGCGCTGGACCACCCAGGCGTCGCAGCCGGTCTCGCGCAGCCAGCCGCCCACGCGGTCGTGCCAGTCCTCGCCCTCCACGTGCAGCCAGTTGGCCAGGAAGTGGGCCTGGCCGTCGGGGTTGAGGTGGCCGGGGGTGCGGCGTACGAGGTCGCGGCAGAAGCCGTCGCCGCCGGCCTCGCGGTAGGTCAGGCCGGCCCCGGGGCCGATGACGAACGGGGGGTTGCTCACGATCAGGTCGAACAGGTCGTCCTCGACCGGCTCGTACATCGACCCCGTACGTGCCTCCACGCCGGAGATGCCGGACAGCTCCCAGCTCAGCCTGGCCAGCTCGACGGCCCGCGGGTTCACGTCGGTGGCCACGATGTGCTCGGCCCGCCCGGCCAGGTGCAGCACCTGCACGCCGCAGCCGGTGCCGAGGTCGAGCGCGCGCCCCACCGGGCGGCGGGTGGCGAGCTGGGCCAGGTTGGCCGAGGCGCCGCCGGCCCCGACCACGTGATCGGGACGCAGCGCCGGGTCGCCGGGGCGCACCTTGCGGTCGGAGACGAGGTAGCCGCCGGTCTCCCAGGGCTGCAGGTGGACGGTGGCGCTCACCTGGTCGCCGTCGGCCCTGACCAGCCCCGAGCCGAGGACCTCCGGGGCGAGGGAGGCGGCGGGGACGGGAACGCCGAGCCACCACAGCCTGATCGACGCCGCCAGCGGATCGAGGTCGGCGGTGGCGCGCAGGGCCGGCACCAGCTCCTCCCTGGCCAGGGCCGAGGCTGCCATGCTGCCCAGCCGCTCGCGTACGCCGTCGATCGTGTAGTCGGTCTCCAGGAGGTGATGGCGCAGTCGTTCCACAAGTCCATCCTTTCACTACGCACTCTCACGCATGTCCTGATACTGCGCCGATGGTCGCACTCGCACGGGGCTCCGCTGGTGACGCAGGCTGCCGCTCTCCGCCCCAGGCTCGCCGCTCCGGGCCGATGGTCGCACTCGCACGGGGCTCCGCTGGTGACGCAGGCTGCCGCTCTCCGCCCCAGGCTCGCCGCTCCGGGCCGATGGTCGCACTCGCACGGGGCTCCGCTGGTGACGCAGGCTGCCGCTCTCCGCCCCAGGCTCGCCGCTCCGGGCCGATAGCCGCACTCGCACGGGGCTCCGCTGGTGACGCAGGCTGCCGCTCTCCGCCCCAGGCTCGCCGCTCCGGGCCGATGGTCGCACTCGCACAGGACTCAGCGGGGCTCGCAATCGTCGCTCGCTGTGCTCATACTGTTACTTAAGCACCCAAGCGTTCTGCAAGCGGCGGACAAGTGGTGAGCGGTATCTCTAGGGAGGTCGCCACGTCGTCCCGAGGAGCGGACCCATGCTGATCCCTTGCTTGGCCTGCGAGTCCCGGTTCGGACCTGACGAATACTTCCGCGCCTGCTCCGACTACAACCGGGGCATGGACCTGGTGTCCTGGACGTGCCCGCGCTGCGGCAACCGCGACGACCTGCGCGTGCTGCCGGGCGAGTTGGGGTTCGGCTACCCGCATCGGGGCAGGTTCGACGTGCACGCCCGGGTCCGAGTGCCCGGCCTGCGCAGGCACCGCGGCGACCTGCGGCTCGACATCTCGCTCGACCGGGCGAGCTGGCACGTCCACACGCGCCTCCGACAGCCCGCCTGAGGGCCCAGGGGCGAGGGCGGATCAGGCGAACGGCAGGGCGGGCACGCAGGCGTGAGCGGGCCGCTCGCCGCGCAACAACCGGGCGATGTCCTCCACCAGCGCCCCGGCCAGCTCCTCCCGGCTCTCCCCCGTGGCCTCGCCCAGGCGGGGCGTCAGCACCACGTTCGGCAGGCCCGTCAGGGGGTGGGCCGGATCGAGCCACTCGCCCTCGAAGTGGTCGAGCCCCGCGCCGCCCACCTTGCCCTGGCGCAGCGCGTCGACCAGCGCCGTCAGGTCGTGCAGCGCGCCGCGCGAGGTGTTGAGGTAGATCGAGCCCGGCCGCATCGCGCCGAACTCGGGATAGCCGAAGAAACCCCGCGTCTCCCCGGTGAGCGGCACGTGCAGCGACACCACGTCCGCCTCGGCCAGCAGGGCGGGCAGGGTGTGGGTGGCCTCGGGGACGAACGGATCGCAGGTGATCACCCGCATGCCCAGGCCCTCGCACCGCCACCGCATGGCCCTGCCGACCCGGCCCAGGCCCACGATGCCGAGCGTCCTGCCGGTCAGCCGCCTGCCGCGGTGGCGCTGGGCGGGCGGCACCCTGCCGACGCGTCCCTGGCGTACCTCCCGGTCGGCGGCCACGATGTTGCGGCTGACGGCGAACATCAGCGCGAGCGTGAGCTCGGCGACCGACTCGGGGTCGCGGTCGGCGGCGTGCAGGACGGTCACCCCGCGCTCGGCGGCCAGCGCCAGGTCCACGCCGGTGGTCGGGCCCATGACGGCCACCACGTCGAGGGGCAGGGCGAGCACCGACGTGCGAACCTGGTCGCCGTCGGTGATGAGCACGGTCGCGCCGGTCTCGATGACCAGGTCGGCGAGCTGCTCGTCGGTGAAGCCGAGGCTGGGACGCGCGGGAACCTCGGCCAGGTCGGCCACCTCGCCCAAGCGGGCGAGCGCGCTCTCCGGCATAGCGGGCAGTGCCAGCGCCCGAGGTCGAGTCACAAATGGACAATAACACCACAGACGGTGCCCGGATCATCGCTCCCCGCGCTGGCCGGGCCCCTTGTGGTCACTGCTGGCGCAGGCTCTGCCAGGCGGCGGCGCCCAGCCCCTTGATCTCCTCTTCCGTGGGCGTGTGGGCGCCCGCGAACCACAGCCGGCACATCTCCTGCGCCGGCCCCAGCCACAGCACGTAGCACATGGTCGGGTGGACGGGCTGGAGCAGGCCGTTCTTCATGTGCGGCCGCCACCAGTCGGAGACCTGGCGGAAGAACCCGCGCCGGGCCTCGGCCACCTCCGCGCCGCCCGGCTCGTGCTTGCGCGGCGGTCGCTCGCTGACCAGCAGCCTGGCCCGCTCCGGGTGCTCGCCGGCCCAGCGCATGTGGAAGGCCACGACGGCCTCGATGCCGTCGCGGGCCTCCTGGTGGCTGACCAGCTCGGCGAGGAAGGCCGCCTGGTAGGCGGTCAGGATCTCCGCGTACAGCACGCCGAAGACATGCTCTTTGCTGGCGAAGTGGTGGTAGAAGCTGCCGACGCTGACGCCGCTCTCCTCGCGGAGGCTGGCCAGCGTGGTGGCCGAGACCCCGTCCTGACTGAAGCGGCGGAGGGCGCCCTCGATGATGCGGGTACGGCCGTCGCGTCCGTTCTTGGCACTCTTCACGCTGTCAATGGTGTGCCAACAGAACCTTGTTCCGCAAATAGGCCGAGTGGATCGATCATAGCGGTCACCTCCACCGTTCCGGAAGTGACCTTCATCTCGGCGTCCGGCCAGAGCCGGCGGACGAGTCTCAGGACGCGCCGGTTCTCCCCCAGCACGTCCATGCCGACGGTCCGCGCACCGCGTACGGAGGCCCTGAGCAGCAGCACGTCGATCAGCCTGGGCCCGATCCCGAGGCCCTGCCACCGGTCGGCCACGACCACGGCGACCTCCACGTCGGCGCAGCCGCCCTTGAAGCTCATGGCGTGGCCGACGATCTCGCCCCCCTCGGTGGTCGCCACGAGCGCGTCGCGGCGCTCGTCCAGCGCGAGCAGCGTGCGCACCAGCCCCGCGGCGGGCGTGGAGATGCCGGTGAAGAAGCGGAGCGTCTGCGTGTGGAGCGACAGCCCGGTCAGGAAGCGTCTGATCCGCTCCTCGTCGTCCGGGCGTGCGGGGCGGATCTGGGTTCCCTGCATAGACTCAGCCTGCCCGTCGATGCTGAGTCTGTCAAATGAACTCAGATATAATGCAGCAATGAACGTTCCCTTCCGGGTGAACAACTGCTCGATCGAGCGCACCCTGGACATCGTCGGGGAGAAGTGGACCTTCCTCGTGCTCCGCGAGGCGTTCAGCGGCGTGCGGAGGTTCGCCGACATGCAGGCGATCACCGGCGCCCCCCGCCAGGTGCTCAGCGCCCGGCTGGCCCGGCTGGTCGACGAGGGCCTGCTGCGCAAGGAGCCCTACCGCGAGCCGGGGCAGCGGCAGCGCGACGAATACCGCCTCACGGACAAGGGCCGCGACCTCTATCCCCTCCTGGTCGCGCTCATGCACTGGGGCGACAAATACCTGGCGGACGAGGACGGGCCGGCGGTCCTGCTGACCCACCGCGACTGCGGCGCCCCCATCGAGCAGCACTTCCGGTGCGCGGACGGCCACGAGGTGAGCGGGCCGCGCGAGGTGACCCCGGTGCCGGGGTCGGGGGCCCAGCTCAGAAGCATAGGCGCGTGAAGGGGCACCCCCTGCGGTGCCTAACCTTGAAGCGTGTACCGGTTCCTGCTGACGCCTCGATGGCTCGCGCTCCACGTGGTGGTGCTGCTGGTCATCCCCGCCTTCGTGTTCCTCGGCCGGTGGCAGTTCGGGCGCTTCGAGGAGCGCTCGGCCAACAGCGAGCGGGTGACGGCCAACATCGAGGCCGCGCCGGTGCCGCTGGAGCGACTGGCGGCCCCGGGGCGGCAGGTCCGCGAGGATGACCGGTTCAGGAAGGTCACGGTCTCGGGCACGTACGACCCGTCCCACGCCCTCCTCGTACGCAGGCGCCCCCAGGAGGGGCAGAACGGCTTCTACGTCCTGACGCCCCTCGTCACCGGCAACGGCACGGCGGTGATCGTCAACCGGGGCTGGGTCAAGGCGGGCGCCACCGCCGACGCCACGCCCGAGGTGCCCGCTCCGCCCACGGGACAGGTAAATGTCACCGGGCGGCTACGGCTCAGCGAGACCGAGGACTCCAGCGGCATCCGGGAGCGCTCCGGGCTGCCGGCCGGGCAGGTGCTGCTGATCAACGCCGACAAGATCGGCAAGGGGCTGCCGTACCGGCTGGTGGGCGGCTACGTGGAGCTGACCGAGCAGACGCCCGCGCCCGCCACGGCGCCGGCCCCGGTGCCCGAGCCCGACGTGGGCGCGGGAGGCGGCCTCAACCTGGCCTACGGGGTCCAGTGGTGGCTGTTCATCGGCATCGCCCTGGCCGGCTGGGTCCTGCTGATCCGCCGCGAGGTGGCCGAGCGGAAGGCCGGCGATTCGTCCAAGGAGTCGGTCCCCGCCGCCAATTAAGGTGTTGAGGGTGATCCGCCACATTGAGTTCGCCAACATCTTCAATTTCCGCGACGTAGGTGGATATGCCGCCCATGACGGGCGCACGGTCCGATGGCAGCGGCTCTACCGGGCCGACTCGCTCTGCTGGCTGGCCGGAGACGATCTCAGGATCTTCCGGAAGCTGCGCGTGCGTACGGTCATCGACCTGCGGCACGCGTCCGAGATCGAGAAAGTGGGCCGCGTCCCGGACGCCGAGGGGCAGAACTATCACCACCTGCCCATCGAGGGCCGCCGCTGGGACCTCGCGGCCTACAAGGAGGAGAGCGGGGTCGCGAGGTTCTTCGCCGACCGCTACCTGGAGGTGACCGAGGACGGCGTCGGCAACCTCAGGACCGCCCTGGAGACGATCGCGCGGGCCGACAACGCGCCCGTGGTGATCCACTGCGCGGCCGGCAAGGACCGCACCGGGGTGCTCGCCGCGCTCGTCCTGTCTCTGGTGGGCGTGAGCGAGGACGACATCGTGGCGGACTACGCGCTCACCGGGCTGGCGACCGAGCAGTTCATCAGCAGCTGGCGCACCAGGCACCCCGAGGCGCGCATGTGGGCGGGGTTCGGCCAAGCGCCCGCGGAGGCCATGCGCTTCTTCCTCGGCGACCTGGCGGCACGGCACGGCTCGATCGAGACGTATGTCACACGGGTGCTGAACATTTCGCCGGCCACCATTTCCGATTTACGCGGCCACCTGCTGACTGAACCGGGCTCCGACGGGTAGTGGCAGGGCCGGGTCGCACCTGCTGCGTCCAGGTGAGCGGCCCATCCCTGGCCCGGGATCGCCCGTCGACCCCCCTCCCGGCGGTCCCGGGTCGAAGATCTCGGATACCCAACGGATACGTCGCAGCTTGTTCGACGTTATCCCGCCGTCGTACGGTTACCTGCGTGACTACGCCGCTGCTCCCCGACCCTGACCCGAGGCGGCGCGACTACGTGATCATCTCCGCCGACGATCACCTGATCGAGCCTCCCGACTTGTTCGAAGGGCGGTTGCCGGAGAAATATGCCGATGTCGCGCCCAAGGTCGTGGAGACGGAGGCGGGTCATCAGGTCTGGCGCTACGGCGGGGCGACATACCCGTGCGCCGGCATCGACGTGGGCGCCGGCCTGCCCCGCGAGCAGCGCACGCTCGACCCCGTCAGGTTCGAGAACATGCGCCCCGGCTGCCACGACATCGAGGCCCGCGTCCAGGACATGGACGTGGCGGGCATCTGGGCCGCGCTGTGCTTCCCCGGCATGCTGGCCGGGCAGTCCGGCATGCCGTTCGCCAGGACCCGCGACCAGGAGCTCGGCCTGGCCCTGGTCAAGGCGTGGAACGACTGGCACATCGACGTCTGGGCCGGCACCTACCCCGAGCGCATCATCGGCCTGCAACTGCCGTGGCTGCCCGACCCCGACGTGGCCGCCAAGGAGATCCGCGCAAACGCCGCCCGCGGCTTCAAGGCCGTGGTCTTCCCCGAGTTCCCGACCCGGCTGCGGCTGCCGTCGATCCACTCCGGGCACTGGGACCCGTTCTTCGCCGCCTGCGAGGAGACCGGCACGGTGGTCGCCCTGCACGCGGGCGACTCGTCGTGGTCTCCCGTGCCCTCGCCCGACACGCCCATCGAGGCCATCACCACGCTGATGCCGACCAGCGCGATGTTCGCCTGCGCCGACTGGCTCTGGTCGGGCGTGCCGCTGCGCTTCCCCGCGCTGCGCATCCTCATCGTCGAGGGCGGCGTGGGCTGGCTGCCCATGCTGGCCGAGCGCGCCGACTACGCCCTCGACCACCCGGTCGCGGGCGAGGCGTCGTGGGAGGGCGGGCTCAAGCCGAGCGAGGTGCTGCGCCGCAACTTCTTCTTCGGCACGCTCGACGACCACGCGCTGTCCGGCGTGCGGCTCGCGGTCGGGCTCGACCACGTGCTGCAGGAGAGCGGCTACCCGCACTCCGACTCGACCTGGCCCGACACGCAGAAGTCCGTGGCCCGCAATCTCGGAACGCTCCCGCCCGCCGACATCGCCAGGGTCGCCTACGGCAACGCCGCCCGCCTCTTCGGCCACCCGCTGCCCTCGCGCGCCTGGCTGCGCATGGAGGAGATCTAGCCGTCTTCCTCGACCAGCCTGGCCTGGATGACGTTGCGCTCGTGCTCGACGTAGCGGCCGCTCTCGCCGAGCAGCGTGGCGGCGAGCCACAGGAACACGCCGAAGTCATCGACCACGCCGATCAACACCAGGAAGTCGGGCACCACGTCGACGGGTGACAGGATGTAGACCACGCCGAGCCCGAGCATGGCGAGCTTGCTCTTGCCCATGCCCGCGTACTGTCCGCGCATGACCGCGCCGACCATCCGCGGGATCGCCCGGATCCTGGTCATCAGGCCGGGCGACCCCGGCTTGGTCACCTCGCGGTAAGTCCGCCAGGCCGCCGCTGCCCGTGCTGCCTTCGCCATCATGAGGAACCCCCTACCCTCGGCTTTCACGACATAACGCGTCTGGACCGCCACGAGTTCCTGGCCCGCTCCCGACGGGGGGTCAGCGCAGCGCCGCGTGCTCGAACGGCCTGGCCCGCTCGATCTGCGCGGCCACCCGGACGAGCAGGTCCTCCCTCCCGGCCGCGGCCACGAGCTGCACGCCCACCGGCAGGCCGGCCTCGGTGCGGTGCAGCGGCAGCGAGATGGCCGGCTGCCCGGTCGCGTTGATCGGCGAGGTGTAGGCCACGGCGTGCGCCGTGCGGCCGAACGCGACGCTGAGGTCCTGCGGTGGGATCCAGCCCAGCGGGAACGGCGCGACGCCCAGCGAGGGCATCAGCAGCAGGTCGTGGCCCGCGCTCCACCAGGCGGCCATGCGGCGGCGGTAGCCGTCGATCCACTGGGTGGCCAGGATGTGGTCGGCCGCGCTGTGCGTACGCGCCGCGCCGAGCATGGCGGCGTTGCGCGGCTCCAGCTCCTCCGGCCGCACGAGCGCGCCGCGCAGCTCGCCCAGGCTCTCCACGTGCGCGGCGAGGTTGTTGGCCACGATGGCGCCGAAGTGCTGGGCGAAGCCCGGCTCGGCGAGCGCCCTGGGGCCGCCGGGCGCGACGTCGTGACCGAGCGACTCCAGCAGCGCGGCGGCCCGGGTCACGGCCTCGGTCAGCGCGGGCACCTCGGGCACGGACCCGTTGGGATGCCTCGTGACGAACCCGACCCGCAGCCGCCCCGGCTCCCTGCCGACCTCGTCGGCCAGCGGGCCCGGCAGCGCGGGGGCGTCGTACGGGTCGCCGGGCCGCAGGCCGGACACGACGTCGAGCGCCGCCGCCGTGTCCCGCACGCTCCTGGTGACGAATCCCGGGCACGAGAACCCGCTCCACCCCTCCCCCATGGCCGGGCCCAGGCTCACGCGCCCACGCGTCGGCTTGAGCCCCACCAGGCCGCACAGGGACGCGGGGATGCGGATCGAGCCGCCGCCGTCGCTGGCGGTGGCCAGCGCGACCATCCCGGCCGCCACCGCCGCCGCGGAGCCCCCGCTGGAGCCGCCCGCCGAGTAGGCCGGGTCGTACGGGTTGCGCGTGGGCCCGAACGCCACCGGCTCCGTGGTGATCGTGCTGCCGAACTCGGGGGTGTTCGTCCTGCCGAGCAGGACGAAGCCGGCCTCGCGCAGGCTCACGACGCCGTAGCCGTCCACGCCGGGCTCGACGCCGTCGCGTACGTTCGAGCCTCCGCTGTACGGCTCGCCCGCCTCGCGCCACCCGAGATCCTTCAGCAGGATCGGCACGCCCCGGAAGGGCGCCTCCTCGGGGATGGAGTCGATCTCCGCCAGCGCCCGCTCGAACCGGCGGTGGATGACCGCGTTCAGCTCGCCGTCGTGGGCCTCGATGCGGGCGATGGCGGCCTCGGCCAGCTCCCGCGCCGTCACCTGCCCGTCCCTGACCGCCTGCGCCTGACCGACCGCGTCCAGCCTGAGTACGTCGTCCATGCACCCTCCTACGCTCGGGGAGCTACCTCTTGGGGGCCAGCTCGCGCACGGCCTGCTCGATGGAGACCTCACCACCCGGGACGGGCGCGAGGACAGGGGTGTCGAGGCCGTTGTCCACGTACTCCTGGATCCTGGCCCGGCAGGTGGCCGGGTCGCCGTGCACGATCAGGGCGTCGACCACCTCGTCGGGGATCGCCTTGAGCGCCGCCGGCCGGTCGCCGGCCTGCCACGCCTCGTGCATGGGCCGCAGCACCTCGCCCCGGCCCAGCCAGTCGTGGAAGGCGGCGTACACCGGGACGGTCAGGTAGGTGGCCAGCATCCACCTGGCCATCTCGCGCACGCGGTCGGCGTCCTCGCTGACGCAGACGAACAGGCGGGCGATCAGCTCGGTGCCCTCCCCGATCTCGGCGCGCACCTTGCGCACGTCGTCGGGCGAGAGCCAGTTGGTGATCGCGCCGTCGGCCTCCGCCGCGGCCAGGTGGAGCATCCTGGGCCGCAGCGCGGCCAGCACGATCTTCGGCGGGAGCTCGGGGGCCCGCTCCAGCTTGAACCCCTTGATCTCGAACGTCTCGTACGTCTCCGAGACCTTCTCCCCGGCCAGCGCCTTCTTCAGGAAGCGCAGCGTGTCGCGCGTGCGCGCGTAGGGCTTGTCGAACCGCCCCGCGTTCCACCGCTCGACGATCGCCGGCGACGAGGCGCCGATGCCCAGCACGAACCGCTCGGGGGCCAGGTCGGCCAGCGTGGCCGCGGACATGGCCAGCAGCCCCGGCCCGCGCGTCGAGACGGGCACGATGGCGCTGCCCAGCCTGATCCCCGGCGCCCACTGCGCGGCCATCGCCAGCGGCACGAACCCGTCGGCCCCGCTGACCTCGGCGGACCACGCGTCGGTGTAGCCCAGCTCGGGCAGCTCCGCGATCAGCTCCCGCGACTTCGACAGCGGGCGATCGTAGAAGGGGATGGTCATGCCCCAGTTGTGACTCATTCACGGCCTCCAGGCGCCTCCGCAGCGGGCCGCTCCACCCTACCAACCGACCGGTATGGCGTCCTAGGCTCGCAACTCGTGGACCGCCGCGATGAAGTCCTTCGTGATCCCCCTCAACCCGGGCAGGTGCGACAGCCCGACCAGCCGGTCCACCAGCGGCACCGTGACCTCGATCAGCCGGTACGTACGCGCGCACCCCGGCGAGGTGTCGTGCACCCAGAACAGCACCATGCCCATGGACAGCAGCCAGAGCAGCTCGGGCAGCTCCTCGCGCAGCTCGGCGTTCATGCGGTCCCGCGACCCCTCGACGACCTGGCGGTAGATCGCGATGGAGGCCTCACGGGCCGGGGAGGACTGCTTGCTGAACGGGCTCAGCGGGTTGGTGGGCTCGGCCGCGTGCTTGAAGAACTTCACGGCGAACTCGTGGTAGGGCTCGGAGACGCGTACCCACTCGCGTAGCACCCCGCTCAGCCTGGCCGCGAACGACGTCTCGGTGGCCAGGAACTCCCTGCAGGCCGCCTCGTGCTCGGCCTGGGCGCGGTCGTAGTACGCCTGGATCAACGCCTCCTTGCTCTCGAAGTAGTAGTAGGCGTTGCCCACGGACACCCCGGCCTCGGCGGCGATGGCACGCATGGTGGTCGCGTCGAAACCGCGCTCCCTGAACAGCCGCAATGCCGTCTCGACGATGACCTCTCGGGTGCTCTCCGATCCTCGGTTTCGGGCTTCGGACACGTTCGTCACTTTACGTCGGGATGGGGCGTCGGGCAGAAAACCCGCTCATCAGGCACCTGTCCCTCTGTCGTGTCTGGTCAGGGCCATAGCAGCAGTCCAACCTAGCAGGTTTCGCAGTCCAAGGTCATGGAGCCGCACGGTGATCACCGCCACAAGGCAAAGTTGCACCTGCGGCATGAGTTATCTCCCGCGAATGGTGGGATTGTCGTTTCAGGCGGAAGGGCTATTTCCGCGAAAAGGCATCGACATGTGGATACGTGGAACAGTGCGCCTCGCAGTAGTCGCACTCCTCGGCATTGAGATAACCATAATCGCGCTGGCCTCGGCCGCTTCAGCCGCTACCCACCCCGAAGGGTCGGCTGCGCCGGACAGCCAAAAATCGGCCGGGTCCGACGGCTCTGAGCACGAGGCAGGGCCGGACCCGGGCAGGGCCTGGGCGTTCGATCGGCTCATGGCGGCCGGTGAGGACCTCACCGACACGCCGGGCTGGCCCTTCAGCGACTCGGCCGACGAGCAGGAGCGGCAGGCGTACGAGCCGGACGACGACTGGACGACGGCCCCCCTGCGCCGGCCCGCTCAGCTGGCGGTCATCGACCCGCCGGCGACGGCACCGCGATCTCCGGCCGCCAGATCGGCCAAGAGCCGCGTACGCACCAGGGTGGCCCGGATACCCCGGGTACGGCCGCGCGCGGCGCTCAGGCGCGCTGAAGTCGATCTGACGCGTGTCCTGCCGCGCTTCGGGGCCATGCACATGTCCCACAGCCTCGCCACGGACTGGCTGAGGAGCGGGGGCGTGCGGATGAAGTCGACCGGCAACTGCTCCAGCAAGCACGTGCACCACTGCACGTCGCTCGACTCGGTGCGGACCGGGACCATCGCCCGGATGATCGAGCTGAAGCGCGAGAGCGGCTGCCCGATCATGGTGACGGGTGGCACGGAAGCGGGCCACGCGCCCGGGCAGTACAGCCACGGGAACGGCTACAAGCTCGACATCTCCCACAACGCCTGCATCGACCGGCACATCACGCGTTACCACGCGAAGGCCGGCGTGCGCAGCGACGGCGCCCGGCTCTACCGATCCGGCTCAGGCACCGTCTTCGCCGACGAGAGCGACCACTGGGACATCCTCTTCCGGTGACAGAGCCCGGGTGAGAGGGACGCCGCGCGGGGAGCGCACGGCGTCACACCACCCCGACGGCCCCGACGGCGGACGCCGTGCGGAACGCACGGCGTCACACCATCCGAACGGAGTTACTACAGCTCGCCCGCGACCAGCTCGGCGATCTCCGCCGCGTTGAGCGCCGCGCCCTTGCGCAGGTTGTCACCGCACACGAACAGGTCGAGCGTGTTGGGGAAGTCGACCGCCTGACGGATGCGGCCCACGTAGGTCGGGTCGTTGCCGACCACGTCGAGAGGCGTCGGGAAGACCCCGTTGGCCGGGTCGTCCATGAGGACCACCGTCGGCGCCGCCTCCAGGACGCGGTGCGCGTCGGCGACCGTGATCTCACGCTCGAACCGCGCGTGCACGGCCAGCGAGTGGGTGGTGATCACCGGCACGCGTACGCAGGTCGCGGAGACCTTGAGGTCGGGGATGCCGAGGATCTTGCGGGACTCGTTGCGGAGCTTGAGCTCCTCGGAGGCCCAGCCGCCGTCCTTGTAGGAGCCGGCCCACGGCACCACGTTGAACGCGATGGGCGCGGGGAACGGCGAGTCGTCGGGCAGCTTGTTGGCCAGCACCTTGCGTACGTCACCGGCCGCCTGGCCCACCGTGCGGTCGCCCGCCAGCGCCTCGACCTCGTCGTAGAGCCGCGCCGAACCCGCCACGCCGGCGCCCGACACCGCCTGGTAGGAGGCGACGACCAGCTCCGTGAGCGTGAACTCGGCGTGCAGCGCCCCCATGGCCGCCATCATCGACAGCGTCGTGCAGTTGGGGGTCGAGATGATGTTGCGCGGCCGGTCGCGGGCGTCGAGCGGGTTGACCTCGGGCACGACCAGCGGCACGTCCGGCTCCATCCGGAACGTCCCCGACTTGTCGATCACGATCGCGCCGCGCTCGGCCGCGATCGGCACCCACACCGCCGACACCTCGTCCGGCACGTCGAAGATCGCGATGTCGATGCCGTCGAACACCTCGGGCGCGAGGGCCTGCACCACGACGTCCTCGCCGCGCACCCGGAGCACCTTGCCCGCCGAACGCGGCGAGGCGACGAGACGGATCTCGCCCCAGATGTCCTCGCGCGACGACACGATGTCGCGCATGACGGTGCCCACGGCGCCCGTGGCGCCGATCAGGGCGAGATTGGGCCTGCTCATCGTCCACTACCTCCGTACACCACGGCTTCGACCTGGTCGGCGTCGAGCGAGAACGCGCGGTGGGCGGCCTGCACGGCCGCGTCGACCCCGTCCTGCTGGACGACCACTGAGATGCGGATCTCCGAGGTGGAGATCATCTCGATGTTGACCCCCGCGTCGGCGAGGGCCGCGAAGAACGTCGCCGTGACGCCGGGGTGCGAGCGCATGCCCGCGCCGATCAGCGACACCTTCCCGATCTGGTCGTCGAAGAGCAGCGACTCGTAACCGATCTGACCCTGGATCTTCTTCAGCGACGACAGCGCCGTCTGGGCGTCGGCCGTCGGCAGCGTGAAGGAGATGTCCGTGCGGCCCGTGGCCGCGGCCGAGACGTTCTGCACGATCATGTCGATGTTGATCTCGGCGTCGGCCAGCGTTTTGAAGATCGAGGCAGCCTCTCCGACCTTGTCGGGGACCCCGACAACGGTGATCTTGGCCTCGCTCCGGTCGCTCACGACGCCGGAGATGATCGGCTGCTCCATCTCGGTTCCTTCGGTGTCAGGGTCGGAGACGACCCAGGTGCCTTCCTTGGTGCTGAACGAGCTGCGTACGTGGATCGGCAGGTCGAACCGGCGGGCGTATTCGACGCAGCGCAGGTGCAGGATCTTCGCGCCGCACGCGGCCATCTCCATCATCTCGTCGTAGGAGATCTTGGGGATCTGCTGCGCCGCCGGCACGATGCGGGGGTCGGCGGTGAACACGCCGTCGACGTCGGTGTAGATCTCGCACACGTCGGCCTGCAGGGCCGCCGCCAGCGCCACCGCCGTGGTGTCGGACCCGCCGCGGCCCAGCGTGGTGATGTCCTTGGTGTCCTGCGAGACGCCCTGGAACCCGGCCACGATCGCGATGCGGCCGTGGTCGAGCGCCTCACGGATGCGGCTGGGCGTCACGTCGATGATGCGCGCCTTGCCGTGCGTCGAGTCGGTGATCACACCTGCCTGCGAGCCGGTGAACGAACGGGCCTCGTGGCCGAGGTTGGCGATCGCCATCGCCAGCAGGGCCATCGAGATGCGCTCGCCCGAGGTCAGCAGCATGTCGAGCTCGCGGCCCGGGGGCAGCGGCGACACCTGCTCGGCCAGGTCGAGCAGCTCGTCCGTCGTGTCGCCCATGGCGGAGACGATCACGACCACGTCGTTGCCGGCTTTTTTCGTCGCGACGATCCGCTGCGCGACCCGCTTGATGCAGGACGCGTCGGCGACGGACGAACCACCGTACTTTTGCACAACGAGCGCCACGAGAGTCTCCCGGTCTGGACTGTGAGCTGCCAGTCTACTGGGGGCCTCTTATGAACCCGATGGGCCGACCACTATCTGGACGATCAGACGGTGGTCTCCTCGGCGACGTCCAGGCGCGAGTGCGCGGCCAGGGCCTGCAGGGCGCGCATCGCCGCGCCCGCGTGGTTGCCCCAGGTGTTGAAGTAGGAGTACTGCCACCACCAGAGCGCCTCGTGGGGCCGTCCCGCGTGGTAGTGACGCAGGCCGTGGATGAGATCGGCGGCGACCGCGGTCAGGTCGTCGGAGAGCCGGTAGGGCGTGACGCCGGTGTCCTTGTACGGGTCGAACACCTCGGCGTAGTCGTCGACCGGCTTCAGCCGCTCGGCCAGCGCGGTGCGCACGCCGTCGATGTCGGGGTCCTCGCTCATGGCCGGCTCGTAGTTGCCCGCGAGGATGACGTCGCGGTTGGCCCCGAGCTTGGCGCCGGCCAGGCTGACCTGCGCGACCTCCACCAGCAACAGCGACCAGATGGCATCGCCGCCCTCGCCGCCGGCGACCCTGGTCAGGCCGTCGACGTAGTCCTGCGCATGCCCGGCGATCTCTTCAGCCAGCGCACTCCACTGGTCAGACATCCAGCAGCCTCCGTCCTTCGAACGCGCGGCCCAAGGTCACCTCGTCGGCGTACTCGAGGTCACCGCCCACAGGCAGACCGCTGGCCAGTCGTGTCACTTTGATGCCCATCGGCTTGACCAGACGGGCGAGGTAGGTAGCCGTCGCCTCGCCCTCGAGGTTGGGATCGGTGGCGAGGATGAGCTCGGTGACCCGGCCATCCGCCAGACGTGTCATGAGCTCGCGGATGCGCAGGTCGTCGGGGCCGATGCCGTCGATCGGGCTGATCGCGCCGCCGAGCACGTGGTACGTGCCACGGAACTCGCGCGTCTTCTCGATCGCGACGACGTCCTTCGACTCCTCCACCACACATATCACGTGGGTGTCGCGGCGCGGGTCACGACAGATCCGACACTCCTCCTCAGAGGCCACGTTTCCGCAGACCCGGCAGAAGCGGACCTTCTCCTTGACCTCCAGCAGGGCGTGCGCGAGCCGCTTCACGTCGGCCGGATCGGCCGCCAGCAGGTGGAACGCGATCCGCTGCGCGCTCTTGGGACCGACGCCGGGCAGCAGGCCCAGCTCGTCGATCAGGTTCTGGACGACCCCCTCGTACATGCCTAGAACCCTGGCAACTGTCCGAGGCCGCCGCCACCCAGCCCCTGGGCCAGCGGGCCGAGCTTCTCCTGCTGCAGATCGGCCGCCGCGCGGACGGCGTCGCGGACGGCCGCGATCACCAGGTCGGCGATCGTGTCCGCGGTGTCCTGCGCGTCCCCCGCGTCGATCACGCTGGGGTCGATCTTGAGCTCCAGCAGCTCGCCCGAGCCGTTGACCACGGCCGTGACCAGGCCACCGCCCGCTGAGCCTTCGATCTGCGCGTCGTTGAGCTCCTGCTGGGCGCTCACAAGCTGCTGCTGCATGAGCTGGGCCTGCTCCAGCAGCTGCTGCAGGTTGACATCCCCTGGGTTCACCGTCGTGCGCTCCTCGTGGCTCCGGTTCTTGACTGCCACGAGCCTACGGGGTTTGGGCGTCGTCCTGTACTGGTGCGGCCCTACCTGGGATGTTTTTTGGCCGGATCTCGGCCCCCCTCCAGCGTCCGAGACCCGGCCACCACGTCGGCGGAGCGGCCGCACCACGCCGACGCGTTGCCACGAGAAGTTAACGACCTGAACGTTGCACACACGTTGCGTTCATTCAATCACCCTCCGCAATCCCCCTTAAGGGGTTGCGCGCGCCCCCTGGAAGACGGATGCTCTTTGTTGACTACTTGGAGTGACCGATGAGTTACGCAGACCTCGACGCGTACTCGCGCCTGCTACGCGGAGCGCACGAAGCGGCGGAGGCCGGCCGCGTGCCGCCGGAGCTGCCCCGCCGCCTGATCACCGCCTCCTGGCAGCGGTCGCTGGAGGCCGGGATCGACCCGGACGGCAAGAGCGCGCCCCTGGTCTACGACCTTCCCCACATCGAGGACGTCCGTCAGGCGCACCCGTTGCGGCCGCTGCTGCCCCTCATCGCCCAGACACTGTCCAGCCTGGCCGACGAGGTCCTGATCGTCACCGACGGCGGCGGACGGGTGCTGTGGCGCGAGGGCAGCCACGCGATCATGCGCCGGGCGGACCAGATCGGTCTGGCCGACGGGCACCAGTGGGCCGAGGGCACGGTCGGCACCAACGGCATCGGCACCGCGCTCGAAGCGGGCCGGCCCGTGCACGTCTACTCGGAGGAGCACCTCATGCGGGTGCTGCACGTCTGGTCGTGCAGCGCCGCCCCGATCACCGACCCGGACTCGGGCCAGATCCTCGGCTGCGTCGACGTCAGCGGCACCTCGCGCAGCCTGCACCCCGCGACCGTCGCGCTGGTCGCCGCCACGGCCAAGCTCACCGAGACCCAGCTCGCGCTGCGCATGCACGAACGCGACGAGCGCCTGCGCCGCCGCTTCGAGTCCGTGCGCGGGCAGCCCGGGGTCCTGCTGTCGGCCAGCGGCCGCGTGCTCTCCGGCGACCCGGCCGGCTCCCTGGGCGAGCGCATCCGGCTGTCCGGCCGGCGGGTGATACTCCAGGACGGTTCCGCCGCCGTGCTGGAGCCGTTCGCCGACGGCTTCCTCCTGCGTCCCACGCCCTCCGCCGCGCCTCCCACGCTCGCCCTGTCCTTCCTCGGCGAGGCTCAGCCCGTGGCCACGTTCGGCGAGCTCAACCGGCCGCTCTCGCTCCGGCACGCCGAGATCCTGGCCCTGCTCGCGCTGCATCCGCACGGGCTGACGGCCGAGCAGCTCTCCTTCCACCTCTACGGCGACGACGGCAACCCGGTGACCATCAGGGCGGAGATCCACCGGCTGCGGGCCCAGTTCGGGGAGGCCATCGCGGCCAAGCCGTACCGGCTGACCTGCCCGCTGGAGGCCGACTTCCTGGAGGTACGCCGCCACCTGTCGGCCAACGACACCGGCGCGCTGGCCCGCGCGTACCGGGGCCCGCTGCTGCTCCGCTCGGAGTCGCCGGAGATCCGCCGCGAGCGGGACGAGCTGGAGGCGCAGGTCCGCGTGTGCCTGCTGCGGCACGGGGCGCCGGACGAGCTGTGGACGTACGCGCAGACCTGCAGCGGCCGCGACGACTACGAGGTCCTGGAGCGCCTGGCCGCCCTTCCCCCCACCGACCCCCGCTCCGCAGCCGCCCGCTCCCGCCTCTACCCCTAACCCCCAGGCCCGGCCTTTCGGCGCGCCCCAAGCGCGGCCTTCGGCGCGACCCAGGCGTCGCTCTCGGCCCGACCCCAATCGCGGCCCTCGGCACGACCCCAATCGCGGCCCTCGGCACGACCCCAACCGCCGCCCTCGGCACGACCCCAACCGCGAGCCTCGGCCCGACCCCAGACACCGCCCTCGGCGCGGCCTTTGGTGCGGCCCTCGGCCCGACCTCAAGCCCGACCCTCGGCCCGACCCTCGGTGCGGTCTCAGGTGTGGTCGATCTCGCCGATCACCTGGGCGCCGAGCTCGCGTTCCAGCAGGGCCATGCCGGAGACCGCGTCCACGTCGGCGTCGGCGTCGTTCAGGGGGTCGACCTCGTCCGACTCCGGGCCCTTGTTACGGCCGGGGACGGTCTCCGGCCAGGCCGCCGCGCCACCACGGGCGGCCGGAACGCGGGGACCCGCCTGGGCTGCGGCACGCGCCGCCGACCTCGCGGCGGCCAGCCCGCTGCCGACCGCGACGGCGGTGACGGTGTTCGTGGGGTCGGGGGCCGGCGGCGAGCCGGGGCTGAGGTCGTCGGGGGCGTCGGGCCAGGACTCGTCCGTGGTCTGACGTCCGCCGGACCCGGCCGCGGGATGGCCGGGGCCGGCCTCCTGGGCGTCCCCGTCCTCGTGGGACCCGCCGTGGGAGGCCGTACGCCCCTGGGAAACGTGCGCCCCCTGCTGGGCACCCGGCCCGCCCTGGGCACCGGGCACGCCGTGGGCGCCGGCGGGCCCGGCCATGCCGGAGGCGGCGGAATGCGGACCGGTCGAGCCCGAGGGGCCCGCGTGGGGACCGGCCGAGCCCGAGGGGCCTGCGTGGGGACCGGAGGAGGCGGCGTGCGGACCAGTCGGGCCGGGCGCCGCGCCGTGGCCTCCCGCCGGGCCGCCGTGCGCCGGCGGTCGGGGAGCGCCCCGGGACGCGGAGCCGCCGACGGGGGCTGGGGAGCCGCCGACGACCGCCTCGACCCGCCACGTACCGCCGAGCACGTCGCCGAGCGCGCCGGCCACGACGGCGTCCTTGCCACCGCCCGTGAAGTTCTTCATCGCGCCGACCTGGGTGAAGCCGAGCGTGACGACGTTGCCTTCCACGCCCACCACCTGGGCGTTGGTGCTCACGTTGGCCCAGACGACGATGCTGCGCTGCTTGAGCGAGGCCAGCACGGCAGCCCACTGCGCCTGTATGGCCCCCGTCCCACCCGCGGTGGGAGCACCGCCACCGGGCTGTCCGCCACTTGCCGCCTGGGGCGCGTCACCCGCCGCCGGGGCCGCCTGCGTCACGGAAGGCGAACCGGGACGAGCCGGCTCAGGCCAGTCGTCACCCCCCGCCGCACCGGAACCGGCGGCGGCCGGAGCCTGACCACCCACCGGGACGGACGCGCCCGCCGGACCGGACGAGTGCGAAGAGCCGGCCGCCGAACCGGGACCGGACGCGGGGGCCGTACCGGCGGGACCGGAAACGGGCGACGCGGAAACAGGCGAGGCGGAAACAACCGGCACAGACGGCACAGACGGCACAGACGGCACAGACGACACGGAAGGAACAGGCGGGGCGGCGACCCTGGCGGCCATCTGCGCGACAGCCCCACCGCGCTCCAGCCGCTCGATCCGGGCGAGCAACGCCTCCTCCCCCTGCGCGGCACCCGGGAGCAGAACGCGCGCGCACATCAGCTCCAGCAGCAGCCGAGGCGAGGTGGCCCCGCGCATCTCGGTGAGACCGGCGTTGAAGACCTCGGCCGCGCGGGTGAGCTCCGCCGGGCCCATCGAGGCGGCCTGCTGAACCAGGCGCTCCAGCTCGTCGGCGGGCCGGTCGAGCAGCCCGCTCGACGCCGCCTCGGGGACGTTGGCCAGGATGACCAGGTCGCGGAAGCGTTCGAGCAGGTCGGAGGCGAAGCGGCGCGGGTCGTGGCCGCCCTCGATGACCCGGTTGACCGCGTGGAACACCTGCCCGCCGTCACGCGCCGCGAACGCGTTGACGACCTCGTCGAGCAGGTCGCCGTCGGTGTAGCCGAGCAGGGAGACGGCCTTGGCATAGGTGACGCCGTCCTCCTCGGCCCCGGCGAGGAGCTGGTCGAGGATCGACAGCGAGTCACGCGCCGAGCCCGCGCCCGCCCGTACGACGAGGGGCAGCGCGGCGGGCTCGAAGGGCACGCCCTCGGAGGTGAGGATCTCCTCCAGCAGCGCACGGAGCGTCGCGGGCGGCATCAGCCTGAACGGGTAGTGGTGGGTACGCGACTTGATCGTGCCGATGACCTTTTCCGGCTCGGTCGTCGCGAAGATGAACTTCAGGTGCGGCGGGGGCTCCTCGACGAGCTTGAGCAGCGCGTTGAAACCCTCCCGGGTCACCATGTGCGCCTCGTCGATGATGTAGATCTTGTAGCGCGCGGAGACGGGGGCGAAGAACGCCCGCTCACGCAGGTCGCGAGCGTCGTCCACACCACCGTGCGAGGCGGCGTCGATCTCGATGACGTCGAGGTGGCCGGGACCGGTGGGGGCGAGCGCGACACACGACTCGCAGACGCCGCACGGGTCAGGCGTCGGCCCCTGCTCGCAGTTGAGGGAGCGCGCCAGGATGCGCGCGCTGGAGGTCTTGCCGCACCCGCGAGGGCCGCTGAACAGGAAGGCGTGGTTGATCCGCCCCATGCGCAACGCCTGCCGCAGCGGGTCTGTGACGTGCTCCTGACCCTTGACCTCGGCGAACGTCCCGGGCCGGTACTTGCGGTAAAGCGCAAGGCTCATGCGACCATCCCGCCTGCGAGGGGGCTCTCAACGAAGAGACCCCTCGCACACCCGCCAGAGCCCGCTTATCCTTGCTGCCTTCCGGCCCTGGGGAGGTTCACAGGATGACGCCGCGCGAGGGGTCCCTGCACAGTCTAGCCGGATGATGCAGTGCTTGCTCCACACCGGAAAAGGTGGTCTGCGCACGCCCAGAAGTCCGGTAAGCTCGTCGGCGGAGGATTCGCCTAGTGGCCGAGGGCGCACGCTTGGAAAGCGTGTATAGGGCAACCTATCAGGGGTTCAAATCCCCTATCCTCCGCGCCTGGTTGAGGCAGTAAACGCGAAGGGGCCGACCCCATCCAAGTCGGCCCCTTTCGCTATTCCAGTCTCAGTTTTAGTCTCAGTTGACCTCTTCGGAGGACTCGTCTCCCTCCTTACTCGTCTCCCAGAGCAGGCCGTCAACCTGCTTGGCCACCGTGTTCCGGATGCCGTCGGTGACGTGCTGGTACCGGCGTGCCATGCCGCTACTGGACCACCCCATGATGGCCATCACCGTTCTCTCGGGGACCCCGAGGACCAGCAGGACGGTTGCGGCGGTGTGCCGGGCGTCGTGGAGCCGACCGTCCCTCAATCCAGCAGATGCCAGGAGGCCTTTCCACTCGTGGTAGTCGGTGTACGGACTCACGGGCTGGCCGGTCGCCGTGGTGAAGACCCAGTCCCCCTCTTCCCAGAGCCGGCGCGCCTTGGCGCGCTCCGCCTGCTGTTCTTCCCGATGTCTGCGGAGTAGAGCAATGAGCTGAGCCGGAAGCCCGATGGTGCGGCGGCCAGCGCGGGACTTGGTGTCAGCGGTTGCGGCTCGCACCTGCTTGCGCTCGGGGCAGTAGCCAGGCTTGCGTCCACAGTTCTCTCGGCAGCCGTGTTCGTACTTCGGGCGCTGGCGCCCCCGGCGTACTCGCAGCTCGCCCCTGTCGAGATCCACGTCTGCCCACTTGAGCCCCAGCGCTTCGCCTTGGCGGAGTCCCAGCGCCAGCGCCACGGCCCATCGCGCGCTGTTTCGGGGTAGCTCGTCAGCCGCCTTGAGCAGGCGCTTCACCTCGTCGATCTCGTACGGCTCCACCTCCTCCTCAGTGAGTGTCGGCGCCTTGGCCAGGGTCGCTGGGTTGGTGGTGATGTGCCCCCGCCGCACCACGACGTTGAGCGCCGTCCGAACCGTCCGGTGGACGTGGTGCGCGGTGCCGGCCGATTTCCCCGACGCCTGGATCTTGGCGTACAGCTTCTCCAGGTGTTCGGGCGTCAGCTTGTCGAGACGATGCGCCCCGATGCCGGGGATCAGGTGGGTGTTGACGTCCACCTTGTAGCCAGAGTGTGTGCTCTCCCTGATGGAGGGCGGGACCGCGATGGTCTCGATCCAGTGCGTGAGCCACTTCGCGACCGTCCAGGTCTGCCCAGCCTTACGGACCTTGCCGCTGTCGCGCTCTTTCTCCAGCGCACGGACTCGGCGGATGGCCTCGGCTTGCGACTTGACCATGACGTGCCGACGGTCGGGCTTCCCGTCGTCCTTGACGCCTACGGTCACCCGACCGTGCCAGTAGCCGTCCTTGCCGAGATAAACGCTTGATGCACCGTTGGGCTTGCGTCCCATGTCAGCGGCTCCCCTCACGCAGGTTGTTCACGTAAGCGCTCAAGCACTCGATGGGGACGCGGCGGAGTCGGCCGATGCAGAGCTCGTAGGACAGGCCGGTGCTCTGCGTGGACGCGACCGGACGCTACCGAGTGCCGGGGACACCGACCCGAGAAAGTGTCCCCGGCGTCCCCGGTGTCCTTGAACCTGTGAGTTGGGGCGGCCGACGAGGTCAGGGCGCGGGCCGTTTCCGCGAGGTGGGATCTGCCGGGCGTTCCTCGTGCGCTCGCCTCGCGACTGACGGAGCAGGTGGCGTCAAGATGGGCGACCTGCCGCCCCGTCGACCGGCTCCGGACCGCCGCTGATCGTCCTGCTCCTCACCCCGAGGCCACCGTCCCGACCAGCTTCGGGCGCCGCCACCTGATCCGCACGGCAGAGCCCTTCGCCGGGCGGCGCGTGCTCGACCGCCCGCCCGGCCCCGCCCACTGATCCGGGGCGACAGGCCGTCACCCCGGATGGCTCCACCGGGTCAGGGGCGGTGCAGGCCGCCGAGCTTGTCGGGGTTGACCTGCAGGCGCAGGTTGCGGATGCGGCCGTCGACCAGGTCGTAGGTCAGGGCGCCGACAGCCGCCCCCTCGACGGTGACCAGCACGCCCAGCTCGCCGTTGATGGTGGCGGGCCGCAGCGCGGCACCGGCCACCTGCGGCTTGGCCATGACACCGAGCATCCACCGGCCGACATGATCGGGTCCGTACAGGGGACGGCGCGCGGCGGTTACCTTGCCGCCCCCGTCGGACCAGGCGGTCACCTCCGGCGCCAGCAGTTCCATCACCGCGTTCAGATCGCCGCCCGAGCAGGCCGCGATGAACCGCGCGGTCACCAGCTCGCGCTGGGCCCGGTCGCTGTCGAAGCGGGGCCGGCGAGCCTGCACGTGCTCGCGGGCGCGATGGGCGATCTGACGGACCGTCGGCTCGGGCCGCTCCAGGATGCCCGCGATCTCGGCGTAGGAGTAGCCGAAGCTCTCACGAAGCAGGAACACCGCGCGCTCGACGGGGCTCAGGGTCTCCAGCACCACCATCAACGCGGTGGAGACGGTGTCGGCCAACTCGCTCTCCCCTGCGACATCGGGCGAGGTCAGCAGCGGCTCCGGCAGCCAGGGGCCGACATAGGTCTCACGCGTCGCCCGGGCCGAGGTCAGCCGGTTCAGCGACAGGTTGGTCACCATCCGCACCAGGTACGCCCTCGGCTGCCGGACCGCGGCGCGGTCGGCGGCGTTCCACGCCAGCCAGGCGTCCTGCAGGACGTCCTCGGCATCGGCGACGCTGCCCAGCATCTGGTAGGCGGTGGCGAACAGCAGCCGCCGGTGCTCCAGGTACGGATCTGAGTCGGGCATCGTGTCCATCACCAGCTCATCCTCTCGGTGCGCTGATCCGAAAGCGGCGCCGGGGTGGCCTTGCCGCGAGGCCGTCGCGGCGCCCCGCCGTTGTCAGAGCGCGGGCTCGTCAATGGCGCGGCCACCCTTGGAGACGACGGTGGTCACGTTCATGCGCTTGCTGAGCCGGTACGTCATGAGGGGGCTGCCGCTGACCATCTCCTTGTAGGCGACGGCGGCCCGGCCGGTGAGGTACCAGCGGCCGGGGGTGTCGTCGGCGTGGGTGAACTGGATGACCGCGTCGCGGCGGCCCAGGCTGACGGGCTGGTGGAAGTAGCCGAACCGGAACGGCTTGACCCGCTTGCCGCGCAGCAGCCGGGCGATGGTGTCGGCGGTGTACTGGGCGGTGGGCATGCCGCTCTGGCAGGTGCCGTGGATCCGCCCCCACGGCATCCGGATCGCGGCGGCGTCGCCGATCGCGTGGATCTCGGGGTGGGACAGCGACCGCAGCGTCGCGTCGACCAGCACCAGCCCGCGCTCGTCGACCGCGATCCCGGCGTCGGCGGCCAGCGGCGACACCTTCACCCCGGTGGTCCACAGGCAGGCGTCGGAGTGGACCAGCTCGCCGCCCGCCAGCTCGACCGCGTCGGGCAGCACCTTGACGACCTCGGCGCCGGCCTTGAGCGTGATGCCCAGCCGCTCGATGGCGCGCATCAGGTAGGCGCGGGCCTTGCCGCCCATCATCGCGGCGGGCTCGTCGAGGCTGATCAGCGTGACGTTCAGGCCGGGGTGGCTCTCGGCGATCTCGGTGGCCGCCTCGATGCCGGTCAGGCCGCCGCCGCAGACGGTGACGGCACCGCCGGCCCGGGCCACCTCGGCGAGCCGTTCGGCGAACCGGCCGGCGATCTCGGGGCTGTTGAGGGTGAACGCGTGGAGGTCGGCGCCGGGGACCGTGCCGGCGTCGGTCGAGCTGCCCAGGGCGTAGACGAGCGTGTCGTAGGCGAGGGTCCGGTCACCGTCGACGGTGATCTGCCGGGCGTCGGGGTCGATCGCGGTGGCCGCGCCCTGCACGAACGCGACGCCGGTGCCGGCGAGCAGGTCGGGGATCCGGTGCACGGCCAGCTCCTGCCCGGCGGCGATCTGGTGCATCCGCAGCCGCTCGACGAACCGGCTCGACGGGTTGACCAGCGTGATCTCCACGTCGAGCCGCCGGGTGCGGTGGGCCAGCCGGATGGCGCTGAACATGCCCGTGTAGCCGGCGCCGATGACCACGATCCGGTGGGTGTCGTTCATGTCGTTCTCCCCAAGGTCAGGCACCGTTTTCGGAAGCGGTGTCGCCCATGGGACAAACAACCGGGTTCGCACGTGACACACCGCCGTTGTGATCCGCCTCACAGGCGGCCGGCCGGCCTCCGGGCGGGAGGGTGTTCACGTCGAGGCGACCGGACCGGAACAGGTGCACGTGTGGGAGGTGGCGCAGACCGAACTCATGACGGCATAGTCAACCCAGCAGAGCCTCACGCGAGAGCCGAACTACACCACTCCGCGGGACGTGACCCATTGACCGACCAACCGAGTCAGTTCTCGCGATTTATCTGCAACGCCAAGCAACGCCTTGGGGTACATCGGATCTTGCTCTAAGTGGGCCATCAACAAATGTTGATAGAAGCGATCTAGAAAGTCCAGCGCACACGACATCATCTGACGTTTCCGCAGGTAGTTGGCCATATCGGAACCTCCGCGATTTATCGGTCGCACCCGGAACCCTTGACCTAGACGGCATTCGTTCGCGAAAGCGAACGGCCTCCCGTTGGCGCGGGAGGCCGTCTACCTTCCGGATGGGCATCTCGAGAGGCGTTACTGATGATGGCATGCTCCACAGATCCAGCGCCGAGCGTGGCTACGACGCGACACTGTGGCAGAACCTGGTGACTACGTCGAACCTTGAGTCAGCATCTCCCAGAAGCTCCACGTGGAGAGCTGTAGGGCGGTGGGCTGGCGGAGCGGCATTGACAGGCGCAGGAGTCGGTGGAGTTTGGGCCTACCCTGTTCTGGGCTATGTGCTGGCAGGAGGGGTTGCGCTAGCGATACTCGCCCTTGTGATCGTCGCGGTAGTTACCGTCCTCAGCTCCGAGGAGGAGGATCCTCGTTTCGAGCGCTTGATGCGCCTGGCCTGCCTTCTTCTAGGACGAAGCGAGCCTGGACGGAGAAGGCGTCGAACACCTCCGTGACCTGCGACTCAGCAGAATTCGTAGTCTCATTTGTAGTCTCAGTTCACCGTCGTTCGTGGGTGTTCATCGGGGCCCGCCCCAAGGACTACAGCCCAGCTAGAGACTCGTGTGACCGGCCACGAACGAAGGTCCACAGACTTGGAAAGCGTGTATAGGGCAACCTCTCAGGGGTTCAAATCCCCTATCCTCCGCGCCTGGTTGAGGCAGTAAACGCGAAGGGGCCGACCCCATCCAAGTCGGCCCCTTTCGCTATTCGAGTCCCAGTTGGCCTTTCCAGAGCCCCTGTCCGCCTCCCAGATGAGACCCCCGACCGCGGTGCGGCGGGCATCGTGAAGACGTCCATCCCGTAGTCGCTCCGCGATGACGTCGGCCAGGTCGTCGAAGCGAATGCCACGCCGGGTGACGGGCTTGCCGTCGATTCGGTGGCCGGGAGCTTTGGGCGAAAGGTGAGGCCGTCAACAGAGCGCCCCTAAACGAACTCAACCAGCGCTGGGCTTGAGGGCCTGGACCATGGCGGAGTGGAGCCCGCCACCAGCGTCGGTGGTGGGCGTGATGCGGACGCTGGCGAAGCCCACGTCTCGTAGTAGCTGCTCATACTCGCGAGCGGTGAGGGTGCCGTTGGCGCAGCCGACGTGTTTTTCGGCGGCGGCCCGCTGGTCGGGGTCCAGGCCGTCGTCGGCGATGACGTCGCTGATGCCCAGACGTCCTCCGGGTGTCAGGACGCGGAAGGCTTCGGCCAGTACGGCGGGCTTGTCGGTGGACAGGTTGATGACGCAGTTGGAGATGACGACGTCCACAGCGGCCTCGGGCAGCGGGATGTCCTCGATGTGTCCGTACAGGAACTCGGCGTTCTCCGCTCCGGCCTGTTCGGCGTTGGCGCGGGCCAGGGCGAGCATGTCGGGGCTGGCGTCGAGGCCGTAGGCGCGGCCGGTGGGGCCGACGCGGCGGGCGGACAGCAGTACGTCCAGGCCGCCGCCGGAGCCGAGGTCCAGCACCGTTTCGCCGGGGTGAAGGTCGGCGACGGCGAGCGGGTTGCCGCAGCCGAGGCTGGCGCGCAGGGCCGCTTCCGGCGCATCGGGTGCGTCGCGGTCGGTGTAGGCGGCGGCGCCGAAGCAGCCGTCGGTGAAAGCGCCGGCCTCGCAGTCCAGCGGCGTGCCGCCGGACACCGCCAGCTGGGCCAGCCCGGAGTAGCGCTGAACGGTGGCCTCACGCCGATCGGCGGGTTCACTCATCGGTGTCTCCTGACACGGGCGTACAGGTGGGCGGTGCGGGAGCAGGGCGGCCCATGACGAGATCGGCGGCGCTGGGGAAGCACTCCACACACGCGGTGTTGATCCGGTAGAACGCCGAGGTGCCGACGCGCTCGACCAGCACGAACCGCACCTCTGAAAGGGTCTTGAGGTGCGCCGAGACGGTGGACTGGCCCACGTCCACAGCCTCGACGATTTCGCCCACGCTCATCGGCACGCCACGGCGGGCCAGCAGCGAGACGATCTGCACCCGGGTGGTGTCGGCCAGGGCTTTGAACCACGAGGCGTACGTGGCTGCGGTCGGCCGATCAAGCGGGCCTTTCTCTTCATTCATCGTTAATCGACGATAGACGATGAAAGGCGGCCGGGAAGCCTCCAGGATGAGAGCGGCCTCGGCCGAGAATTCACGTCACCGTGGAGCTGCGGCGCTCGATCATTACGACGTCCTGCCAGATCCCGTGGTGGCGGCCGATGCGTTCGCGGGTGCCGATCACCCGGAAGCCGGCGCGGGCGTGCAGGGTCAGGCTGGCGGTGTTTTCAGGGAAGATGCCGGATTGGATCGTCCAGATGCCTGCGGCCTCGGTGGAGGCGATCAGTGCCCGCAGCAGCGCCAGGCCGACTCCACGGCGGCGGGCACCGGGATGCACGTAGACCGAATGCTCGACCACTCCGGCGTAGGCACTGCGGGCCGAGACGGGCGATGCGGCGATCCAGCCGAGGCATTGCCTACTTCGTCGAGGGCCAGGGACGCGGGCATGCCCACGATCACCCCGACAACCCGGTGGACTACTTCCGGAAGGGGCAGACGGGCAACCCCAAGGGCACGTGCTTGCCTCCCAGCATTCGCATGGGTGCCTCAGAGGGCGCCTTAGTAGTCTCAGGGAGATATTTGTCGGACAGCGCGGAGGCCATGAATGATGCGGTTAGAGCGGGGTTCGAGTCGGCTGTACGGCATGATGCTCATGCTGGCCGCGGTGGTCCTTGTCGTGGATCAGCTCACCAAGCTCTGGGCGGTCTCCACGCTGTCCGCGAGTGAGCGCGTCGCCGTGATTCCTCCTCTGATTCACTTCCGGCTGTTTTACAACGCCGGAGCCGCGTTCTCCGTAGGTACCGGCGCCACATGGGTGTTCGCCCTGGCGGCGACAGCCGCAGTGGTCGGCATTCTCTACACCGCGCGCCGGCTGGCCTCCCCTGGCTGGGCGCTCGTGCTGGGGGTGCTGCTTGGTGGGGCGGTGTCTCACCTAGGCGATCGGCTCTTCCGCGAGCCCGGCTTCGCCCGCGGGCACGTCGTGGACTTCATCGACTACGGCCCGTTCGTGGGTAACGTCGCCGACATCGCGCTCACCTGCGGGTGTGTTGCGATGGTACTGCTCAGCCTGCGTGGTGTGCCGCTCGCCAGGGTGCCCGGGGAAGAGTCCGCCTAGCTTCTGGCCCAGGACCATCGGCAGGCGACAGCAAACAATGCGAGGAACCTGCCTCATGATCGGTGAGACGCCTTCGGCTCCGCGTTGTCTCACCCGCGGCCGCCGTGGTGTAGAGCGTCAGGCCTTCGAGGAGTCTGCGTCAGAAATTGGCGCTAGGAACGTGATCTTCGTTTCGGTTCAGTGACTGCTCTCGTTTGTCCTGGTTGACGGGCCTACGTTCCAGGTCCATGCCTTTCGAATTCCTCTCCGGCGAGCAGGTCGCCCGCTACGGACGCTTCCCCGACGAACCCTCGCCGGCGGAACTGGAGCAGTTCTTCCGCCTGGACCGCGCGGCCCTGGACGCTCTGGCGACCAAGCGCCGCCCGGCGACGATGCTGGGATGGGCGGTGCAGTGGGGGACGGTACGGATGCTCGGGGTGTTCCTGACCGAGGACCCGCTCGTGGTGCCTCCCGGCGCGGTCGCTTTCGTTGCCGAGCAGCTTGACCTCGACCCGGCCTGCCTGGCCGATTATGGCCAGCGTCCCAAGACCGCCTACGAGCACGCGTGGGAGATCCGCAAGCTGCCGGGCTACCGCGACTTCGGCGCGTGTGAGGCTGAGGTGCGCCAGTTCGTGGCGGCGCGGGTGTGGGCCTCGGTGGAAGGGCCGCGGGCGCTGTTCGACCGGGCGCGGGTGCACCTGCTGAAGGAGCGCATCCTGCTGCCGGGCATCAGCGTGCCGGTACGGCTGGTCGGCGAGGTACGGCGGGCAGAGAACGAGCGGCTGCGGGTGTCACCGGAATACGGCGGGCATGGGCCGCGGACTTCTCGGACGTAGGTTTCTGGACGGTCTTCGTGCAGGTCGGCACGCCGTCCGGGAAGGTCCACCTTTCTGGACAGCGAGTGGCTGGCCTCTCAAGATCTACCCGAAGGTAGGCGTCGGCACCCGTACTGAACCGGCGTCCCTAGTAGTTCTACGGAAGGCACCCGTAGCAGGACAGGCCATGCTTTGAGCATGCCTGAGAACAACATCTGGAGCGAAGAGTTCGGCGCGGCGACGGACGCGCCGATCCTGCTGATCATGGGTTCGATGTCGCAGGGCGTCCTGTGGCCGGACGAGTTCGTCGGCAGGCTGACGGCCGGTGGCCGGCGTGTGATCCGATACGACCACCGCGACACCGGCCGCTCGGACACCATCGACTTCGACAAGGAGCCTTATACGTGGGACGACATCAAGAACGACGTACTCCGGGTGATGGACGCGCATGGCCTGAACAGCGCGCATCTGGTCTGCCACTCGGCAGGCGGGCTGCTCGGCCAGCTGATCGCGGTGGAGCGGCCGGAGCGGGTGCGCACACTCACCGTCATCGGCTCTTCGCCGCTCGGCGGCGGTGAAGGCGCGGTGATCATGCGGGCGTTGATGGGCGAGCCGCAGCCCGAAGGCAGCCTGCCGCCGCCGGCGCCCGAGTTCGTCGAGTTCTTCCGGGCGCTGATCACGAACCCGCCGCCCGCCGACCGGCGCGAGCAGATCGACCTCATGATCGCCGAGCAGCGCGTCCTGCACGGCACGGGGTTGCCCTTCGACGAGGACGCCGCCCGCCTGCTGCAAGAACGCATCTACGACCGGGCCCGCGACCTGTCCGCTGTGGCCAATCACCGCCGGGCCGCGGCGGCGAACCCGGACTTCGAGCCGGTGGGCGTCCTGGACCAGATCAAGGCGCCGACCCTGGTCATCGAGGGCACCTGCGAGCCTGCCAAACCCGGTCACAGCGCGCTCATCGCGGAGCGGATCCCAGGGGCGCGGTTGATGATGGTGGAGGGGATGGGGCACACGCTGCCGATGGAGGTGCACGAGGAACTGGCGACGGCGATCCTCGCGCATACGGCGGCATGATCGCCCTGTCCAGGGCTGGGACGCTGCACTGACCGGGCGCTTTCCACCGCCGACCCCGAGTCCTGGCATGTGCAAAAATCCGCCCCACCGCCAAGACGGCTTCAAGGCCCACCTGGTTGTCGGGCCCGAGACCGGCCTGTTCACCGCGATGGTGCTCGGGCCCGGGTCTGGTTCAGACACTTGACTCAGATGATGACAAGAGATCGGTAATCTCTTCAGATGATTTCCAACCGCCCTACCGTCCCCACCGACCTCGACCGCGTGACGGCGTGGACCGTGACCGAGCCCGTCGGCTGGATCCCCGCCGAGCGTTACCTCGCAGAACTGGCCGAGAACATGTACCGGCCGGAATGGACGTGGATCGCCGAGATCGACGGCCGGGTCGTGGGACGGGCGCTGTGGTGGGGGCCGCGGGACAGCGCGCACCCGGTCGCGCTCGACTGCCTCGATGTGGATCCCGCAGCGGGTGACCGCGCCGCCATCGCCGCCGAGCTGATCAGGGCCGCGCTGGCCGGATTCCCGCAGCCGGTGCAGTACGCGATCAAGGTGGCCGGCGGCTGGCGCGACGATCCGGCCACCTCGACGGCCGTGGAATGGCGGCGGGCGGCGGCGCACGCGGCCGGACTCACCCGGGAAGTGGAGCGGCTGCAGTTCGAATGGGCACCCGCCGACGGAGTGCCCCCGTCAACCGGCGTGCTGCGGTTCGCCGAGGCGTCCGACGAGGAGTTCCTGACGGTATTCAAGAGAATCGCCGAGGGCAGCCTGGACGCCCAGACCCGAGCGAACGTGGCGGTCAAGGGCGTGGACGCGACCGCGCGCGAAGAGATGGACTTCTATCTCAGGGCGCCGAGCAAGCGGGAGTGGTGGCGGATCGCCTATACGCCCGAGGGCCAGGTGGCGGGCATGGCGATCCCCTCAGCGACGCCGTACAACGTGAACGTCGGGTATCTCGGGGTGGTCCCGGAGGTCCGGGGGCGCGGCTACGTGGACGAGATACTTGCCGAGATCACCCGCATCCACGCGGCCAACGGAGAGCCACGCATCACCGCCACCACCGACATGGGCAACGCGCCGATGGCGGCCGCATTCCGGCGCGCCGGATACCGCAACACGGAGATCCGCATCAACCTGTCCAACAACGTCCAGCCCTAGGGACTGCTTCTTGGATCAGGCACGGAGCCAAGATGTAGGCGCGTGTCGAGGGGCATCGACCCCGCCGGGCGTGCCGTCGAGGCTGCCCAGGGCGACATGGCGGTGGTCGGGCAGCTTGGACGCGTCGAACCGAGCCCAGGTGAGGTCAGCGATCAGCGCACGTACGCGGGCCTCGATCGCATCCCGGATCGGGCGCACGGCTTCGACTCCTTGCCCGGCCGGGTCGTCCAGCACCCAGTCCTCGTAGCGCTTGCCGGGAAAGATCGGGCAGGCGTCGCCGCAGCCCATGGTGATCACGACGTCGCCGGCCCGGACAACACCTGCGGCGGCGCATCGATCTGGTCCGGCACGGGTTCCCCCTATCAAGGCTGGTAGGCAGAGCCGGGGACGGGCTCCGCAATGGGCTGCGGGCTGTTCGGGTAGAGCGCGACCAGCAGCAGGCCGCCGAGCGTGGCACCAGCCAACTGGGCAGCGATGAAAGCGGGCACCGAAGCAGGGGCGATCCCGGCGAAGGTGTCGGTGAAGGCCCGCCCCAGAGTGACGGCAGGGTTGGCGAAGCTCGTACTGCTGGTGAACCAGTAGGCGGCGCCGATGTAGCCACCGACCGTGACCGGGGCGAGCGCGGCGCGGTCTTGGCGGGCCAACGCGAAGACGACCACGATGAGCCCCGCGGTGGCCACCACTTCACCCAGCAGCAGGTGAGGGGCCGACCGGTCATGAGCCGAGATCTGAACGGCCGGGAGCGCGAACATGGCGTTCGCCAGGACGCCCCCCGCGACGGCTCCGGCGACCTGGGCGGGAATGTAGGCCGCCACCTCCCGTCCGCGCATCGCCGGGGCAGCTTCGCGTCGGGTGAGCACCCAGGCCGCCACCGAGACGACCGGATTGAAGTGCGCGCCGGACGCGGGCCCGAGGATCAAGATGAGCACCGCCAGGCTCGCCGCCGTGGCCAGGCTGTTGGCCAGCAGTTGTACGCCGGCGTCACGCGAAAGATCGGTTGCCATGATGCCGGAGCCGACCACCACGGCCACCAGAGCGGCGGTGCCGGCGAACTCTGCCAGCGCCCGCCGGGCCAGGTTCACCGGGCGTCCGCGACTAGCGTCTCGGGCAGGGCCAGAACACTCGTCAGGCGCTTCAGCGTGGCCGGGATGATCCAGTAGTAGACCCAGGTACCACGCCGCTGGCTGTCGATCAGACCAGCCTCGCGCAGCACTTTGAGATGATGCGAGATCGTCGGCGCGGTCACCGCGAAGGCACCGGTCAACTCGCACACGCACACCCCGTCACCAACCTGGCGGCCGCTTTCGTGCGCGCCGATCAGGGACAGCAGCCGCAACCGGATCGGATCGCCGAGCGCCTTGAACACACGCGCCATCTCGGCGGCCTCGTCTTCCGCGATCGGCTCCGCGATCAGCGGTGTGCAGCACTCGGAGGTATGCACCGGCAGCTCTTGTTTCGGCATATCTCTAATTTGACAGATTCCTAAGCAGAGGCACAAACTCGGCCCTACTTAGACATCCGTCGAAACAACGATGGGAGATCGTCATGTCTCGCGTCCAGCTCGCCCTCCGTGTCGCCGACCTGGAAGGCTCGATCACCTTCTACTCCAAGCTGTTCGGCACCGAACCGGCCAAGCGCCGCCCTGGCTACGCCAACTTCGCGATCGCCGAACCCCCGCTCAAGCTGGTGCTCATCGAGGGCGAGGAAGGGGAGCCCACCCGTATGGACCATCTCGGCGTCGAGGTCGAGGACACCACCCAGGTCAATGCCACCACCCAGCGGCTCAAGGACGCCGGACTGGCCACCTTCGAGGAGAACGACACCTCCTGCTGCTACGCCCTGCAGGACAAGGTCTGGGTGCACGGCCCGGGTGCCGAGCCTTGGGAGGTGTACGTGGTCAAGGGCGACGCCGACACCCTGACCAAGGAAGCCGATTCCGCCTGCACCCCGGCCACGGCATCGGCCGACGGGTTGGCCGTCGAACCGGTCAACGCCCCGAGGAGCTGCTGCTAACTCACGCTGCCACCGGCCTCCCTGCGGCCGGCTCGCACACGCCCCGGTGCTACAGCCCGATCCGCGCCTGGTTTGAGGCAGTAAACGCAAAGGGGCCGACCCCATCCAAGTCGGCCCCTTTTGCTATGTCGGGTCTCGCTCCGCTTCCGTTCGGTGAACCGGTGGCGGGCGGACAACGTCATCAGCGGTGTGAAACCCGTCCATTGGATCAGCGCAGTCGCGGCGGCGGTCCTGCTGCTGGCGGCGGTCGTCCTGGCTCCGGGCACGGTCGGCGAGCCCGCCCCGCCGGTGCCGGCTTCGTGTCCGCAGCGATGGGAGAGCAAGCAGATCGGCCGCTGGGTGCCGGCCACCGCCGAGCTCGACGGTGTTGAGGACTCACTCGTGCCAGGCGCGCCCACGAGCGCGTTGATCTGCGCCTATCCCGGGCAGAACGCGAATTCGGGCGGGGAGCCGCTCGCCGGATCACGGACGTTGACCGACCAGGCCAAGCCGATGGCGTACGACCTGGGCTACCTTCCGGTCACCACCGCTCGCATCGAAAAGGCGTGCACCTTGATAGGCGGGCAGGCGACGAACTACCTCATCCGGTTCGCCTACCCCGACGGCCAGGCGCTGTGGGTGGGCAGCGCCGAGGAGATCAACTCCTGCGTCACGACCACCAACGGCACAGTCGTCAGCCATTCCTACGTCGGGCCCAGCATCACCGTCGCCTACCGCACCGGGACCTGGAAGCTCCTCCAGCCGAAGGACCCTTGCGACCCGGCGACCGGGCGGCGGGGACAGAATGAGCGGATGGTGCCCGATGGGGCGATCAAGGTGCTGGTCTGCCGGGAGGCACCGAGCGGCAACCCCACACCCCGCCCGTCACCCGGGTCGGAACATGGGGAGCAGCGGGCGCGCGAGCTGGCGGCTGAGCTGAACTCGCTGGACACCGAACCTGGCGGGAACACGTGCCGACAAGTCGGTAGTAGACGACGGGAGGTGTTCTATCTGCACTTCGGTTATGAGGAGGGACCCCCGGCCTGGGTGCGGATCATGTCCCGTTGCCGGCCTTCGGTGAACAACGGGCTGCTTGCGGGGGATCTGGACGATGCGCTTCTTGACCGGATAGGTCGGCTGGCGCCTCCTGTCTGAGGCCCCCGGCCAACTGCCGTGGATCACGGCAGCAGGGCGGTTCCCAAGCCGGTCCAGCTTGCGCCAGATCGTGATGGGCAGCGTCGAGGGCTGGCGCGGAATCCGGTATGCCAGCAGCACCCACTGCCCAGCCGTGCTCACGACCATGGCGAGGTTCTGCGCACGGCGCTGTTGACGGCACCGCGGCGCTGTGCCACCGCCTCCCTCAACTGCTTGACATCCGCAGGGGATGGCTATGGTCCGTCCATGGAGGACCTGTTCGGCGGGGCGGCGCCGTACTACGCCAGGTACCGTCCGGGCTACGGGCAGGCGGCGATGGAGCACCTGGCGGAGACGTTCGGCGAGGACAGCCGCGTGCTGGATCTCGGCTGCGGCCCGGGGACGATCGCGATCCCGCTGGCCCGGCGGGTGCGGGCGGTGCTCGCGGTGGACCCGGCGCGGGAGATGCTCGCCGAGGGGAGGCGGCTGGCCGAGGGGGTCGCCAACATCGCGTGGTTGCAGGGGGACTCGACCGTTCTGCGGAGGTTGCCGCCGTTCGAGCACGTGGTGATGGGGCGGTCGTTCCACTGGATGGATCGCGGGTCCGTGCTGGCGGAGCTGGACGAGCTGCTGCCGGCCGGCGGTGCGGTGGCTCTGGTCGGGCCGGCGAGGCAGCGGGGAGAGCCGTGGCAGCCGGACGCGCAACCGTGGCAGCCGGTCGAGAGGCGGGTGTGCGAGGAGTTCGGCCTCGACATCCGTACGGCCGCCGACTCCTTCCACGCCACCGGCGAGCACCACCACGACGTGCTGGCCGCCTCGCCCTTCTGCAGGGTGGAATCCCGGGTGTTCAGCCGGCGGCTGGTCTGGGACGTGGACGGGCTGGTCGGGCTCCAGCTCTCCTACTCCTACAGCTCGCCCGCCAGGCTCGGCGACCGCCTGCCCGCCTTCGTCGAGACGCTGCGACGGGCGTTGCTCGCCGACAACCCGGCGGGCCGGTGGGAACAGGAGCTGGTGAGCGAGGTGCTGGTCGCCAGGCGGCGCTGAGATCTAGGGTTTCACCCGGCCGGCCCGGGACTCCAGGTATCGCTGCTCGGCGAGGCTGGCGGTGGCTTTCGCGGCCCGCCGGTAGTGCTCGTACGCCCCGGCCAGGTCGCCGGTCTTCTCCAGCAGATGCGCCCGTACGGACAGCAGCCGGTGATGCCCGGCCATCCGCTCGTCACTGTCCAAGGTGGACAGCAGGGCCAGCCCGGCCGACGGGCCCTCGGTCTCGGCGAGCGCGATCGCGCGGTTGAGGGTGACCATCGGGTTGGGCGCGATCCGTTCGAGGATCAGGTAGAGGGCGTGCACCTGCCCCCAGTCGGTCTCCTCGGCCGTGGCCGCGTCGGCGTGCGTCGCGGCGATGGCGGCCTGCAGCTGGTACGGCCCCAGCTCCGGGCCGGCCAGCGACGCCTTGACCAGCTCGATGCCCTCGTCGATCAGGGCGCGGTCCCACTTCGTACGGTCCTGCTCGTCCAGCGGTATCAGGTCGCCGGCCGCCGTCGTACGCGCCTGCCGGCGGGCGTCGGTCAGCAGCATCAGCGCGAGCAGCCCGGTCACCTCGCCGTCCTCGGGAAGTTGCGCGTGCACCATCCTGGCCAGCCGGATCGCCTCGTGCGCGAGGTCGGAGCGGTGCAGCTCGCTGCCCGAGGAGGCGGTGTAGCCCTCGTTGAAGATCAGGTAGAGCACGTGCAGGACGACCCGCAGCCGCTCCTCGCGCTCCGGGCCCTCCGGCAGGCTGAACGAGCTGCCGGCGGCCTTGATGCGCTGCTTGGCCCGGCTGATCCTGGCCGCCATCGTGGCCTCCGGCACCAGGAACGCGCGGGCGATCTCGGCTGTGGTCAGCCCGCCGACCGCCCGCAGCGTCAGGGCGGTCTGGGAGGCCGCGGTCAGGATCGGATGGCAGCACAGGAACAGCAGGACGAGCGTGTCGTCGGTGTCCGGCACGTCCTCGGGCACCACCTCGGTGGCGGTGGCCGACTCCCGCTCGCGGCGAGCGTGGTCACTGCGCATCTGGTCGATGAGCCGCCGGGAGGCGACGGTCACCAGCCAGCCGCGCGGGTTGTCCGGCAGGCCCTCGGCAGGCCACTGCACGGTGGCGGCGAGGACGGCCTCCTGCACGGCGTCCTCGCACTCCTCGAACTGGCCGTGCCGGCGTACCAACGCGCCGAGGACCTGCGGCGTGAGCTCACGCAGCAGGTCCTCGATGGCTGATGTCGTCATGCCTCCAATTGTCCGTCAGCGAACATCACCTGCCGCACCTCCACCCCCAGTCCCTGGATCGCGGTGTCCGGGATCTGCGTCGCCAGCTCGATCGCCCGCTCCTTGCTCTCGCAGTCGATCAGGTAGAAGCCGCCCAGGTACTCCTTCGCCTCCAGGAAAGGGCCGTCGGTCACCACAGGCTGGCCGTTGCGTACGGACACCACAGCCGCCTGTGACGGGTCGACCAGCGCCTGCGTGGTGATCAGCTCGCCGGACTCCTTCAGCGCCTCCATGAACCTGCCGTGGCCCTCGCCGATCGCCGCCTTCTCCTCGTCGGTCAGCGCGTCCAGCACGGCCGGATTGATGTGCAGGCTGATCAGGAACTTCATCGTGTCCTCCTCGTGGTTCGCGAGCCCCGGCCGGGGCCCCTTCGACCGGTTGGTCGGAGCCGCCGCCACCTTCTTGACGTCCCCCGGCAGAACATTCGCATGAGTTTTCCGCTCCCCACGATTTCCCTGCCGATGTCAAGAAGCTCTCGACCGCTCCGACCAACCGGCGAAACGTCGAGAGAACAGGGAGTTTTCGGATATGCGAGTCAACCGGGCGTGGCTGGGGCTGGTCGTCCTCATGCTGCCGACACTGCTCGTCGCGATGGACATGACGGCGCTGCTCCTCGCTCTTCCGCAGCTGAGCGCCGACCTGGGCGCCACCAATGTCGAGCAGCTGTGGATCAGTGACAGCTACGGGTTCATGGTGGCCGGGATGGTCATCACGATGGGCACGCTCGGCGACCGGATCGGCCGCCGCCGGCTGCTGATGATCGGCGCGGCGGCGTTCGCGGTGCTGTCGGTCGTGGCGGCCTTCGCGGCCGGCCCGCTGATGCTGATCATCGCACGCGCGCTCCTGGGCATCGCCGGCGCGACGCTGGCGCCGTCCACGCTTGCCCTGATCACCAACATGTTCCGCGACGAGCGGCAGCGCGGGCAGGCCATCGCGATCTGGGCGACCTGCCAGTTCACCGGCGGCGCGCTCGGACCCGTACTCGCCGGATTCCTGCTCCAGCACTTCTGGTGGGGATCGGTGTTCCTGGTCGCCGTCCCCGCGATGGCGCTGCTGCTGCTCGCCGGGCCGGTCCTGCTGCCGGAGTTCCGCAGCGACCGGGCCGGCCGGCTGGACCTCGCCGGCGTCGGGCTGTCGCTCGTGGCGGTGCTCCTGATGGTCTACGGCATCAAGCAGCTGGCCGTCGAGAGCGTGCCGGTCGTGCCGGCGGTGGCCCTCGCCGCCGGCGCGGCCATCGGCGCGGTGTTCGTACGCCGGCAGCTGCGGCTGGAGACGCCGCTGCTGGACCTGCGGCTGTTCCGCAACCGCCCGTTCACGGCCGTGATCGTCGCGCTGGTCTTCGCCGGCATCGCCATGGCGGGCACGGGCCTGCTGGTGACCCAGTACCTGCAGAGCGTGCTGGGCTTCTCGCCGGTCGCGTCGGCGGTCCTGTTCGCGCCCATGGGCCTGGGCGTGGCGGTCGGGACCATGACGGCGCCGGCGCTGGCCCGGCGGATGAAGCAGACGACCGCGATCGCCGGCGGGCTGGTGGGGTCGGCGCTGGGCAGCCTGCTGCTGGTCGTCGTCGGCGGTACGGGCGCGCTGCCGCTGGTGATGATCGGGATCACCGTGCTGGCGCTGGGCACCGGCCCGCTGTTCGCGCTGGGCACCGGCCTGGTCGTCGGGTCCGTGCCGCCGGAGCGCGCCGGCTCGGCGGCGTCGATGTCGGAGACCGGCAACTACTTCGGCGGTTCGCTCGGCTTCGCGCTGCTCGGCGTGGTGGCGGCGGTGGTCTACCGCAGCCGGATGGACGGCACGTCCGACTCGCTGGCCGGCGCGGTCGCCGCCAGCCGGCGCCTTCCCGCCGATCAGGGCGCGGAGCTGCTGCACGCCGCGCGGGAGGCGTTCACCGCCGCCCTGCACGTCACCGGCGTCGTCGCCGCGGTCATCTTCGTCGGGCTGGCCGTAGTGGTCCTGGCGATGCGCCCGGCGACCCGGCCCTCCTCGGCCCCGCTCCCCGAGACGGCTCGCTCATGAGGGGCGTCAGGCCGCTAGGCGGCCACCAGGGCCTTGGAGCGGTCGGTGGCCATGTGGATGGCGAAGGCGCCGAGAATCGTGCCCGTGACGTAGCGCTGGACGCGGAGCCAGAGGGGGCGGCTGCCCAGGAAGGCGGCCAGGGCGCCGGCCGAGATGGCGATCAGGCCGTTGACGGTGGTGGCGACGACGATCTGGACCGAGCCGAGCGCCAGGCTCTGCGCCAGCACGTGGCCCATCGACGGGTCGATGAACTGCGGGAGCAGCGACAGGTACAGGATGGCGATCTTGGGGTTGAGCAGGCAGGTCAGCAGGCCCATGCCGAACAGCTTGCGCGGGGGTTCGGGCGTGAGCGTGCGCGGCTGGAAGGCCGAGGTGCCGCCCGGCTTGACGGCGTTCCAGGCCAGCCAGAGCAGGTAGGCGGCGCCGGCGAGCTTGAGTGCCGTGTAGGCGGCCGGTACGTACGCGAAGACAGCCGTCAGCCCCAGGCACGTCGCGGTCAGGTAGAGCGTGAAGCCGAGGAACACGCCGGTGAGGGAGATCAGGCCGGCCCGGCGGCCCTGGGTGATCGATCGTGAGACCAGATAGACCATGTTCGGCCCGGGCGTGAGAACCATGCCCAGCGACACCAGCGCGATTCCGATCAAGCCACCCGTCATATCGGCAGATTAGCGGACATATCTGGTCGCACGCATCCCCATTTGGTCGCGCTGCGTATTCGATCCGTTGCTGGGGAGTAGGGAGGCATGCAGTTCGACGACGACGCGCAACTCGATCCGTCGCAGGTCGAGGACGTACGGGCCTCGGGTCCGCAGCCGGGCTGGGGCGGGATGCCGGGCGGGTGCATGCTGCCCATCGGCGGTCGCGGCGGCTGCGGCGGGTGCCTGCTGTTCGTCGTGGCGGCGGCCGCGCTGTTCCTGTTCGGGGTCATCCCCTCGCCGTTCAGCGGCCAGGGCGGCGGGCCGCAGGGAGGCGGGCGGCAGCCCAGCGCTCCGCCCGCCCCGACCGGCAACCTGGCGGCGCGGTGCCGGACGGGCGCCGACGCCGACCAGTCCGAGGACTGCCGCGTCGTCGGCACGGTCAACAGCATCCAGTCGTACTGGCGGCAGGCGTTCCAGGAGCGCGGGCGCACGTACCGGCCCGCCAGGACCGTGCTGTTCTCCAACGCGGTCAGCACCGGCTGCGGCGCGGCCGACGCCGCCGTGGGCCCCTTCTACTGCCCCGCCGATCGCAAGGTCTACCTCGACCTGTCGTTCTTCAACACCCTCCAGCGCGACTTCGGCGCCGAGGGTGGTCCGTTCGCGCAGGCGTACGTGGTCGCCCACGAGTACGGCCACCACGTCCAGAACCTCCTCGGCACCATGAACAGGGTCGGCCCCGACAGCAGGCCGGGCGCCGGCAGCCCGTCGGTACGGCTGGAGCTGCAGGCCGACTGCTACGCGGGCGTCTGGGCGCACAACGCGGTCAAGACCGGCTTCTTCCGGGAGCCGTTCTCCCAGACGGACATCGACCAGGCGCTCAGCGCGGCCGCGGCGGTCGGCGACGACAGCATCCAGCGCCGCACGCAGGGCCGGGTGACCCCCGACGCCTTCACCCACGGCACGTCGCGGCAGCGGGAGAGCTGGTTCACCGTCGGGTACGACAGCGGGGACCCCAAACGGTGCGACACGTTCTCCGGAGGTATTTGATACGGCCCTGTGGGGAAGCTGTCATGCGGGCGGCAGCAGAAGGGACGTCAGTATGGACTTCAGAGACGACGTCGAACTCGACTCCTCGCAGGTCGAGGATGCCGGCGGCGGCGGTAATCCGGGCGGTGGCGGCGGCTTCCCCGGCGGCATGATCCTCGGCGGTGGCGGCATCGTCAGCCTGATCGCGCTCGTGCTGGTCTTCGTGCTGAACAACGTGGGCGGTGGCGGTGGCGGCGGCGAGCCCGCCCAGCAGCGGTCCCCGTCGAACCTGTCCGGGCAGTGCCGGACGGGCAAGGACGCCGACCAGTCGGAGCAGTGCCGGGTGGTCGGCGTGGTGAACAGCATCCAGGACTACTGGAAGCAGGAAATTTCGGGATATCGGGCGTCGAAGACGATCCTCTACTCCGGCCGCTTACGGACGGGCTGCGGCACGGCCAGCTCGGCGGTCGGCCCGTTCTACTGCCCCGGCGACCAGCGCGTCTACCTCGACCTGAGCTTCTTCGACCAGCTCCACACCCAGTTCGGCGCCAAGGGCGGCCCGTTCGCGCAGGCGTACGTGATCGCCCACGAGTACGGCCACCACGTGCAGGACCTGCTCGGCGCGCTCGACACGGGCGGCTCCTCCGTCTCCACCGAACTCCAGGCGGACTGCTACGCCGGCGTCTGGGCGCACAACGCGGTCAAGACCGGCTTCTACGAGAAGCCGTTCACCCAGGCGGATATCGCCGAGGCCCTGGACGCGGCCGCGGCGGTCGGCGACGACAGAATCCAGCAACGCACCCAAGGCAGAATCGATCCTGAATCGTTCACGCACGGCAGCTCCGAGCAACGCGTCAACGCCTTCCAACGCGGCTACGAAAACGGCGCGCCCGGCGCCTGCGACCCGGGTGACCTGCGCTGATGCCGCCGGACAACGCAAGGAATCGAATTCTCTCCTAAAATCGGGGGGTGATCTTCAAGCTTGTCGGCGACGGCCGCCCTTATCCCGACCACGGTCTCTCGAACCGGGAGTGGGCGCAGATCCCGCCACGGCAGGTCCGGCTCGACTCATTGATCACCACGAAGGCCGTACTGGACCTGCATTCGCTGCTCGCCGCCGACTCCACCTTCTACGGAGACCTTTTCCCGCACGTGGTGCAGTGGCAGGGCGAGCTCTATCTGGAGGACGGCCTGCACCGCGCGTTGCGCGCGGCCCTGCACCAAAGATCGATCCTGCACGCCAGGGTCCTCGAACTGCCCAACTGAGAAAGGAAAAAAGGGAGCCGCGGGATTCGCGGCTCCCTTTTGCGTACGCGCATAAATGATGTTGGAAAGCCCCCGCCTCATGACGAAGGGCCCCCGACCCGTAGGTCGGAGGCCCTTCTGGTGGCGGTGGTGGTGGGATTTGAACCCACGGATGAGTTGCCCCATCACACGCTTTCGAGGCGTGCGCCCTCGGCCACTAGGCGACACCACCGCGCATGAGCTTACCGGATCCGGCGAGTAGCGAAGAACCGCTTTAGTGCCGACGAGCACTCGTCCGCCAGCACCCCCATGACGACCTCGGGCCGATGGTTGAGCCGGCGGTCGCGTACGACGTCCCAGAGCGAGCCCACGGCCCCGCCCTTCTCGTCCACTGCGCCGTACACGATCCGGTCGACTCGGGCCAGCACAGCGGCGCCCGCGCACATCGTGCAGGGCTCCAGGGTCACCACGAGCGTGCAGCCGCTCAGCCGCCACTGGCCGCGCCGCACGGCCGCCTGCCGGAGGGCGAGGACCTCGGCGTGGGCCGTCGGGTCGGCGGAGGACTCGCGGTCGTTGCCCGCCGCGGACAGGACCTCGCCGAGCGGGTCGAGCACCACCGCGCCCACGGGGATCTCCCCCCTGGCCCCCGCCGCGTCCGCCTCCGCCAGCGCCAGGCGCATGGCCTCCTCGTACGTCACGGCAAGAGCTCGGTCACCGCAGCCGGTCGAGCTCGTCCGCGAAGGCCAGCCGCTCGGCGATCACCGACAGGATGTCGGCCGGCAGCATGCCCTCCTCCATGCTCAGCTCCAGCAGCTCCTCGGAGCTCACCCCGAGGTCGCTGAGCAGCTCGAAGTCGCCGGCCGGACGCACGCCCAGGCTGTTGCCCTCCTTGTCGGGCACCACGCCGGCGAACTCGGCGAACAGCTCGCCGAGCGGGTCGGACAGGATCGCGTGCGCGTCCGACAGGAACACGCGCGGCTCCTCCTCGCCCCGGTAGCGGGCGATCGCGAACCACTCGTCCTCGACCTCGACGCAGAGCAGGGCCAGCTCGTCGCCGGACAGGCCCAGCGCCTCCATGACCGCGTCACCGAGGTCGTCGACGATCTCGGCCTCACCCAGATCGATCTCGGCGCCGCTCCAGCCGTCCGAGGTCCTGACGAATGCCGCAGAGAAGGTGTTGGACGCCATGTCCGAGCTCCAGGGGGTCAGCCGAAGACCGATTCGATGGCACGCTCGAACGGCTCGGAGAAGCCGAGCCGCGCGGCGATGCTGGACAGCACATCTTCGGGCAGCAAGTCGATGTCGCCGGAGAGGATGCCCAGCTCCATCTCGTCCAACCCGAGATCGGCGAAGATCGACAGATCTCCGGCGGGGAGCACGGTCTCCTCGTCCTGGAGGATCTCGTCGAGCTCCTCCTCGTCCGGCACGGGCACGTCGAGGTAGTCGAGAACCTGGCGGGCCAGCGGGAAGTCCCAGGAGGCGGCGATGTCGGACAGGAACACGTCCACCCGCTCGCCCAGGACCCGCAGCGCCACGAAGAACTCGTCACCCACCGCGACCAGGCCGATCGTCCCGCTCTCGCTCGGCTGCTGCCGCAGGGCGTGGATCAGCCCCTTCAGGTCGGACGTGAGCACGACCGGCAGGAGCTCGGCGTCCCAGCACTCGTCCTCGCGATAAACCACGATGGCGAAATCGAGAGCGTCGTCTTCGTCTGCCATCGCCATCCCCACCCGACCTCTGACACGACAGATACCACCAGCACCCAATCGTTCCAGACCCGGGCACTAGGCGTGTGCCTCTCGGACCAAATTGTGATCAAAACCAATGCCTGAGGGGTCCGGCCGGGGTCAGCGCGCTCGGGGGAACCACCGCAGGTGGCGGGGTCCCCAGCACGTTCCCCAGCAGATAGCCTTGCCGTCTATGGAAACCCTCGTCGTCGACCATCCGCTCGTGGCCCACAAGCTGACCACGCTGCGCGATGTCCGCACCGACTCGCCGACCTTCCGCAGGCTCGCGGACGAGCTGGTGACGCTGCTCGCGTACGAGGCCACCCGCGACGTGCGCACCACCGACGTCACGGTCGAGACGCCCGTGTCCCCCGCCCACGGCGTGCGGCTGGCCAAGCCGTACCCCCTGGTGGTGCCCATCCTGCGGGCCGGGCTCGGCATGCTCGACGGCATGACCAGGCTGCTGCCCACGGCCGAGGTCGGGTTCCTCGGCATGATCAGGAACGAGTCCACCCTCCAGGCCGAGACGTACGCCACGCGGCTGCCCGACGACCTGTCGGGGCGCCAGTGCTACGTCGTCGACCCGATGCTGGCCACCGGCGGCACGCTGGCGGCGGCCGTGCAGTTCCTGTTCGACAGGGGCGCGGTCGACGTCACGGCCATCTGCCTGCTGGCCGCCCCCGAGGGCCTGGCGTACATGGACAAGGTGTTCGCCAACTCGGGCAAGCCCATCCGCGTGGTGACCGCCGCCCTCGACGAGCGGCTCAACGAGAACGGCTACATCGTGCCCGGCCTCGGCGACGCGGGCGACCGCCTCTACGGCGTGGTCTGACGCCACACGTGGCCTGAAAAGCACCTTTCCCGTCACAGGCAGTCATCTCTTCGTTACATACTGTTGTTTCGTGGGTACGAAGAGGCAGGAAGGCAACTTCCGCATGCGCGTGAGGGAGCACGATGAGCGATCACAGCGAGGCGGACCCGGCTCCGTACGCGGAGGTGGAAACTGTGCTGTGCGACGAGTTCGCCGGCATCCACTCCGCGACCACCGTAACGCGCTGCGTTGAAGCTGCGCACTACGGCGCGCTGGAGGTCACCGGTTACGCCCATCCAAGCCTTGTAGAGCGCATCGCACGCAAGCACCTTCACGTCCTGGCCCTCGTGGCCAGCGAACGCGGCTGACAAGATCGGAACTATCCCGCGAAGGCATCTTTACCCGGGCATCCGGGTGGGTAATGTATAGGGCGGGTGGAGTGGGTAAGGGCACGGAGGCGACGGTGCAGGTCAAAAAGGTCCTCACATACGGTGGTATCGCATTTGTCGCGTACTACCTGTTCGCGCGACCATCTGACGCCGCGGACGCGGTGAGAGGAGCGTTCGACACGGTGTTCAACGCGGCTGACTCGCTGGCTCAATTTGTGAACAGCCTGTCATGAGACTTGTGACCCACGGGGACTCCGCCCCGTCGTCGGTCAACCGATACCTTCTCCCCCAAGAACAACAGTTCATCATGGTCCGGCGGCACCCTGCGATCTTGCTGCGCCCGGTTGCCGAGGTGCTCGCCGGCCTGATCGTCGCGGGCTTGCTCAGCAGGTTCTTCGGAGGCAGCGATCAGGGTGGCACGGCGCTCGTCGTCGTGTGGTGGTTGTGGCTCCTGCTTCTGGTGCGTTTCGTGTGGAAAGTCGCGGAGTGGTCGGTCGATTACTTTGTGGTGACTTCGAAGCGCATGCTGCTGACAACGGGCTTGATCACCCGTAAGGTCGCGATGATGCCTTTGGGCAAGGTCACCGACATGAGCTTCCAAAGAAGTCTCCTTGGGCGCATGCTCGGTTACGGCGAGTTCATCCTCGAGTCAGCAGGTCAGGACCAGGCACTCTCGACGGTCGAGTACATTCCGTACCCCGAGACGCTGTACCTCGAGGTCTGCGGGATGCTTTTTCCCAGCAAGGACGAGAGCGACGATTAATCTCCTCGCGGGGAATTCTTCACTCGGGGATACCCGATTCGGCTACTTCATGCAATCATTGCGTGTTGTTGACCCTTCCCCGCCTTGAGAGATGAGATGCCGAGTCAGGGAACCATCGGTGACCGCGTCCGCGGACTGCGGCTGAACAGGCGGATGTCCCAGGCCCAACTGGCCGGACCCGACCTGTCTGACAGTTATGTCTCGCTCATAGAGTCAGGCAAGCGCACGCCGACTCCGGTCGTGGCCCGGCTGCTGGCCGAGCGGCTGGGGTGCACGACCGAGTTCCTCCTTCACGGGATCGAACCTCGGCAGCGCATCGACACCGAGCTCGGCCTGCGTCACGCCGAGCTCGAGCTGCAGCATGGCGACCCGTCCGTCGCCGCCGACCGCTTCACGGAGATCGTGAAGGCGGCCGACGAGGAGAATGCCATGCTGACCGCGCACGCCCGCTTCGGCAGGGCGCGCGCGCTCGAGGCCCAGGGTCGCCTCGGCCAGGCGGTGGAGGCGTTCGAGCGCCTGCGCAGGGAGGCCTCGGCTCACCCCGAGCGGCTGGCCGACCTCCCGCTCACGATCGCACTGAGCCGCTGCTACCAGCGGGCGGGCGACCGCCTGCGGGCCCGCGACCTGGCCACCGCCGCCCTCCAGCAGGCCGAGCGGCTGTCCATCACGCAGGGCGAGATCGCCGTCGACCTGGCAGCCGCTCTGGTCGAGGCACGCAGCGAGCGCGAGAGCGAGTCCCGCGAGCTGGGATACGTCCAGCGGGTGCTGGGCCTCACCGGCGTTCCTCAAGTTGTGGACCGTTCCGGAGAGATCCAGGCGCTGTGGCACGCGAGCGCCGCCGCCGCTGCCGGCGAGGACTCGGCGCTGGCCGTGCGCCTCGCCGACGACGCCATCATGGCCGGCCGCCAGGCCCGGCTGTCGCTGCAGCTGGCCAGGACCGCCATGCACTGGTCCAGGCTGACCACGGTGCCGGTCGACGAGGCCGAGCGCCTCATCTCGGCCGCCACCGAGGCGTTCGCCACCTTCCCCGGCACGGCACGCGAGCACGGCGAGAGCCTCGTCGTCCACGCGCGGGTCATGCTGCGGGCCGGCGCCTCGGCGCGGGCGAGCGAGCTGGCGACCTCGGCCCTGGGCCTGTCGCAGGACCGCGTCGGCACCACGCCCGCCGAGGCCCACCTCGTGCTGGCCACCGTCGCGTTCGACGAGGGGGGCGACGCCTCCGCGCACCTGCGCGACGCCCACCAGGCGCTCGACACGCTCGACCGGCCGGTGTTCGGCTCCGACCGGCAGGCCGCGCGTTGCTGGCGCGAGCTGGGCGACCTCTACGGCAGGGCCGGGTCCGGCACGCAGCAGACGGCCGCCTATCGTAAAGCCCTCGAGGCTGCCGGGGTCCGTTCCGCCATGGCGGGGGTGACCGTCGACGCCACAGTTTCGCGCTGATCCTCCAGGAGCTCCAGATTTGGTGTTTTGAGTCTGGAATAATTAGGGTCTACCAGTCATTGACTCATAGGATGATTGGTTTCCCCGGAGGAGGCGGACTGTGAGTCTGCGTACGGCGCAGCGGGCTTCGCTCGTCGACCAGGTGATCGACCAGCTCAAGGAGCAGATCACCTCAGGGTCGTGGCCAATGAACGGCAAGATCCCGACCGAGACGGTGCTCGCCGAGCAGCTCGGGGTGGGCCGCAACACCGTTCGGGAAGCCGTACGCGCGCTCACGCACGCCGGGCTGCTCGAGTGCCGTCAGGGGGACGGCACTTACGTCCGCGCGACCAGCGAGCTGTCCGGCGCGATGCTGCGCCGGCTCAAGCAGGCCGAGCAGCTCGAGATCCTCGAGGTACGCCGTGCGCTCGAGGTCGAGTCCGCGCGCCTGGCCGCCACCCGGCGCACGGATGACGACATCAAGCACATCGAGGCGGCCCTGGCCGAGCGGGACCGGGCCTGGGAGCTGGACGACCCCGACTACTTCGTGGAGGCCGACCTGGCCTTCCACATGGCCGTGGCGCACGCGACGCACAACCTCGTGCTGATCGACCTGTACGAGGACTTCTCGGCGGCGCTGCGCGCCAGCATCACGGCCGCGGGCACCTCGCTCAACAAGAGCTACATCCCGCACGACGCCATCGCCCGCGCCATCGCGGCGGGGGACGCGGCGGCGGCCGAGCGGGCGGGGCACGCCTGCATGGAACACATCCTCATCGCCCTCACCGAGTCCTGATCCCCTCCCCGGGGTGTGACAAAGCAGACAGCGGCCCCTGGAATGGCGCCTGATCGCTTCGGTGCTCTAGCAGAAGAGTGAAGCGAAAGGGAGAACGCCATGACCATCCTTGTCGCCTACGACGGCTCGGCCGACTCGCGAACCGCGATCGAATTCGCGGCCAAGCATCTCGCCGCCGAGTCCACCGTCGTCGTGACGGTGTGGGAGCCGCTGCTCGTGCAGCTCAAGAAGTATCCGCTGGCCGCGGGCGCCCTCGACCAGAGCACCGAGGACGAGGCGCACGCGCAGGCGGAGCAGCATGCCCGGGAGGGGGCCGAGCTGGCCATCGCGGCCGGGCTCTCGGATGTCACCTACCGGGCGGTGGCTGACAACGAGTCGATCTGGAAGACGATTGTCGACGTGGCGGACGAGGTGGACGCCTCGCTGATCGTCACGGGATCGCGGGGGTTGGCGGGGGTGCGATCGGTGTTGCTGGGCAGTGTGTCCAACCACGTGCTCCATCACGCGCACCGGCCGACGCTCATCGTCCCGCCGGCCAAGCCCGCCCGCTGAGAGGGCTCAGGACCCCCGCCGAGTCGGCTGGGGTCCTTCTGCGTCTCCAAGGGCGAGGGGGGCGTCAGGAGGCCGTCGGGAGGGGCGTTTCCATGAAGGGGGCGCAGCCCGGGGTGGCGGCGCAGGACTGGGGCGGCGGGCAGAGGCGGGTGTCGATGCGGCGGGCGCCCGGGCCCTCGTCGCCGAGCCGGTCGTGCGGGTTGGCCACCGGGCACCGGTCGAGCGACAGGCAGCCGCACCCGATGCATTCCGTGAGGTCGTCGCGCAGCCGCTGAAGCTGCTCGATCCGGTCGTCCAGCTCCCCGCGCCAGGCGGCCGACAGCCGGGCCCAGTCGTCCCGGGTGGGCGTGCGCTCGTCCGGCAGCTCGGCCAGGGCGTCCTTGATGGTCTTCAGGGGGATGCCGATGCGCTGGGCCAGCCTGATGAACGCGACCCTGCGCAGGCTGTCACGGGTGTACCGGCGCTGGTTTCCCGCCGTACGGCGGCTCTTGATCAGTCCCTTGGCCTCGTAGAAGTGCAGGGCGGAGACGGCGACCCCGCTGCGCTCGGCGAGCTGGCCGACGGTGAGCTCCTTGGTGTTCCAGGCGACCTTCGTCATACCTGGAGATTACTTGAGGGTCCGCTCGAACAGCGTCTCCAGGACCACGATCGTCCGCGTCCCCGTGACCCCGTCCACCCCGAACACCCGGCGCAGCACGTCCTGCAGCTCCACCGTCCCGGCCATACGGACCTTGAGCAGCACCGACGCCGGCCCCGCGATGACGTGCGCCTCCTCGATCTCCGGGATCGCCGCCAGCCGGTCGGCGCTGTCGCCCATCCAGGTGCTCCCGTCCACCAGCACGTACGCCGTCACCGCGCGCCCGAGCGCCGCCTGGTCCACCTCGATCGTCGTGCGCCTGATCACCCCGCGCTCGCGCAGCTTGCGCACCCGCTCGTGCGCGGCCCCGCTGGACAGCCCCACCGCCTTGCCCAGCACCGCGTACGACCGCGTCGCGTCCTCCTCCAGCAGGCCGATCAGCATCCTGTCGATATCATCCACAACCGAATGCTATCCGGTGATATGCCGCAGATGTCGAACAGCATATTGTGGATCGTATGACGGACACGATCCCCACTGAGTTCGAGGTGCTCGACGAGCGGTTCGCCGCGGTAGGCGGAGACGACTATGTCGAACGCCTCCACACCGGCACCCGCTGGGCGGAGGGCCCTGTTTACTTCCCGGCCGGCCGGTTCCTGGTCTGGAGCGACATCCCCAACGAGCGGATGCTGCGCTGGGACGAGATGACGGGCGCGGTCGGCCTGTTCCGCCAGCCGTCCGGCTACACCAACGGCAACACCCTCGACCGCGAGGGCCGACTGATCTCCTGCGAGCACGGCAACCGCCGCGTCACCCGCACCGAGCACGACGGCTCGATCACGGTCGTCGCCGACCGCTGGGAGGGCAAGCGGCTCAACAGCCCCAACGACGTCGTGGTCCGCTCCGACGGGTCGATCTGGTTCACCGACCCGCCGTACGGGATCCTCAGCAACTACGAAGGCCACGCCGCCGAGCAGGAGATCGACGGCTGTCACGTCTACCGCGCCGACCCGGTGACGGGCGAGGTCCGCGTCGTGGCCGACGACTTCTCCCGGCCCAACGGCCTGGCGTTCTCGCTCGACGAGAGCCGGCTCTACGTCGCCGACACGCGGATGAAGCACCTGCGCGTGTTCGACGTGCGCGAGGACGGCACGCTGGCGGGCGGCAAGATCTTCGCCGAGGGGACGGAGCAGGACATCTTCGACGGCCTGCGGCTCGACGACACGGGCCGCGTCTGGGCCGCGGCAGGCAGGGCGGTGCTCTGCTACGACCCGGACGGCACGCTGATCGGCCGGCTGAAGCTCCCGGAGCCCACGGCCAACCTGGTGTTCGGCGGGCTCAAGCGCAACCGGATGTTCATCACGGCCTCGTCCTCGCTCTACTCCCTGATGACCAACGTCACCGGCGCGCGCCCGGTCTGGGCCGGGCGCTAGCCTCACTCCCACCTGAACAGCCGCACGGCCAGCCCACCGAAGATCAGCAGCGCGGCGCCCACCACCGCGAGGTGCGCGGCCTGCGGCGCGTGGCCCGCCCAGGTGTCCCTGAGCGCCTGGGCGAACGGGCCCGCGACGGAGTAGTCGCTGACCGTCCGCAGCGCGTCCGGCATGATGTCGCGCGGCACCCACATGCCCCCCAGGAACATCAGCGGGAACATCACCGCGGACCCGATCCCCGGCGCGACCTTCGCGTTGGGCGCCACCGCGGCGATCACCAGCCCGATGGCCTGCAGCGCGGCGCTGCCGAGCAGGAAGACCAGGACGAACCCCACCCACTGCCGCGGCGCCGCCGACCCGAACACCAGCGAGCCCGTCACGATCAGCAGGGCCGTGGTGATCGCCCCGACCGTCAGGTTGATCAGGAGCTGCACCCCCAGCAGCCGTCCCGGGTGCACAGGGGTGGTGGACATCCGCCTGAGCACCCCTTGCTCGCGGTAGGCGGTCAGCACGGCGGGCACCACGTTGCAGGCCAGGACCAGCAGCGCGAGCAGCGTCATCATGCTCGGCAGCTGCGTGTCCACGGCCCTCTCCCCCGATGCCGCGGGCTGGGTCATGATCGGGATGCTGAGTCCCAGCACGAGCAGGAGCGCGACCGGCAGCCCGATCGTGAAGATCAGGAACGGCCATTCGCGCAGGTGCAGCTTGGTCTCCACGAGGAGCAGCTTCATGCCAGCTTCCTTCCGGTGAGTGCGAGGAACGCGTCGTCGAGCGTGGCCTGCTCGATCCGCAGGTCTCCTGGAACGACTCCCTGCCGGGCCAGGGCGAGCGTGACGGCCGGCGCGAGGTTGCCCGTGCCGCTCACCACGAGCTGGTCGCCGCTCCTGGTGACCTCACGTACCTCCGGCAGGGCCCGGAGCACCGCGTCGTCGACGGGCGCCGACGGCCGGAACCTCAGCCGCTGCTCCTCCCCCACCTGCGCGATGAGCCCGGCGGGAGTGTCCGTGGCCGCCACCTTGCCCGCGTCGATGAGCGCGAGCCGGTCGCAGAGCCGCTCGGCCTCCTCCATGAAGTGCGTGACCAGCACGATCGTCACGCCGGAGTCGCGTACCTGCTCGACCAGCTCCCAGGTGTCCCTGCGAGCCTGCGGGTCGAGGCCGGTGGTCAGCTCGTCCAGCACCGCGACGCGCGGCCTGCCGACCAGCGCCAGCGCGACCGAGAGCCGCTGGCGCTGTCCGCCGGAGAGCTTCTTGAACGCCGTGTCGCGCTTGCCGCCGAGGCCGACCCGTTCGAGCAGCTCGGACCAGTCGGCGGGGTCGGGGTAGAAGGAGGCGTACAGGTCCATGGCCTCCCACACCTTGATCTTCTCGGGCAGCGCCGCGCTCTGCAGCTGCATGCCCAGCACGTGGCGCAGCTCGCCCCTGTTGAGCTGCGGGTCCAGCCCGGCCACCCGTACGGTGCCGCCGTCAGGCACGCGCAGGCCGGCCACGCATTCCACGGTGGTGGTCTTGCCCGCGCCGTTCGGGCCGAGGATGCCGAAGATCTCACCCTCGGCCACCTCGAACGACACGTCCTCGACCGCCAGCTGGTTCGGGTACTGCTTGCGCAGGTTCCTGACTTCGATGACCTTCATGGAGACGACGCTAGGAACGCGGCCTTCGCCGGGGAATCCGGTTGGATGTCGGGCAAGGGTGCACCTAGGTGCAATGGTCCGGCCGCGCCCGTTGGCTCAGACTGGGGGCATGCTGCTGCGAAGGTTCGGTCAGGCCGCGGCGCTGATCGGGCTCCTCCTCGTCGAGGTGCCGGCGATCGCGCTCAGCCTCACCATGCTGCTGCTGTCGTTCGGGGTGGGCATGGTGTTCCTGTACTCGCCGCAGGTCAAGGTGGTCAGGAGGCTGGCCGAGCTCAACCGGCGGCTGATGCGGAGCTGGGCCGACGTACGCATCGAGTCCCCGTACCTGCCCGAGCCCCCGCCTCCGGAGCCGCAGGCGGACGGCATGTACCGCTCCGACCGGACCCTCTACAAGACGCCGCGGATCCCCGCGTGGAACAACCGGTGGAGGTGGCTGACCTCCGACCCGGCGACCTGGCGCGACCTGATCTGGCTGGTGCTCGAACCGCTGGTGAAGGCGGCACTGCTGCCGGTGTTCGTCACGCTCCCCGAGCGGGGCCTGCGGATCTACGCCCTCTGGAGCGACCTCATGCTCCGCGCGACCGTCGCCAGCCGCCTGGCGAGCCAGGTGAGCCACCTCACGCGGACGCGTAACCTGGCCGCCGACTCGCAGGCCGCCGAGATGCGCAGGATCGAGCGGGACCTGCACGACGGCACGCAGGCCCGGCTGGTGGCGATCGGCATGACGCTGGGCGCGGTCGAGGAGCTCGTCGACAAGGACCCCGCGGCGGCCAAGGCGCTGCTGTCGAAGGCCCGGGACGCCTCCTCCGAGACGCTGACCGAGCTGCGCCGGGTCATCCGCGGCATCCACCCTCCGGTGCTGGCCGAGCGCGGGCTGGCCGACGCCGTACGCGCGCTGGCCATGGACAGCCCGTTGCAGGTCACGGTGGACGTCGACCTGCCGCACCGGCCCGAGGCGCCGGTGGAGGCGGCGGTGTACTTCGCGGTCAGCGAGCTGCTCTCCAACGCCGCCCGGCACGGCGACGCGCGCACGGTGACGGTGGATCTCAGCACCAACGGGCCCAACCTGCGCGTCACGGTCACCGACGACGGCATGGGCGGCGCCGATCCGGCCAAGGGCAGCGGCCTGTCCGGGATCGAGCGGCGGCTGGCCGCCTTCGACGGGCTGCTCGCCGTGCACAGCCCGCCGGGCGGCCCCACCACCGTGTCGATGGAGCTGCCCCGGGTGCTGCCCGAGCACTGGGCGGGCGGCCTGCCCAAGCTGCCGCGATGGAAGGCGGCCATCGTCGTGTTCCTCTGGGCGACGGCCTGGTGCCCGACCTTCCCTCAGGGCATCGTGGCCGGCGTCATGAAGACGTTAGGCATCGACGAGAGGAGCTGGTTCCTCGCCCTGTACCTGCCCGATCCCTGGCAGTGGCCGGCCATCCTCGGCATGATCATGCTGGGCCTGTGCATGCACATCCTGGCCATCTGGATACCCTCCAACCACAAGCGCGACCTCTGGTTCGCGGGTGCCACGCCGATCAAACCATGGTGCTGATGAAGAACCGCGTACTCGTCGCCGAGGACCTCTACCTGCTCAGAGACGGGCTGGTGCACCTGCTCCAGGCCCACGGCTTCTCGGTCGTGGCGGCCGTGGAGAGCGGGCCCGAGCTGCTGCGGGGGCTGCTGGAGCTGCGGCCCGACGTTTCGATCGTGGACGTGCGGCTGCCGCCGACGTTCACGGACGAGGGGCTGCAGGCGGCGCTCGCGGCCAGGAAGCAGGTGCCGGGGCTGCCCGTCCTCGTGCTGTCCCAGCACGTCGAGCAGCTCTACGCCCGCGAGCTGCTGGCCGACGGCTCGGGCGCGATCGGCTATCTGCTCAAGGACCGGGTCTTCAACGCCGAGCAGTTCGTCGACGCCGTACGCAGGGTCGCCGAGGGCGGCACGGCCATGGACCCCGAGGTCATCGCCAAGCTGCTGGCCAGCAACGCCAGGCACGAGCCGCTGGCCGCGCTCACGCCGCGCGAGCGGGAGGTCCTGGAGGCCATGGCGGAAGGGCGCTCCAACACGGCCATCTGCCAGCGGCTCTACCTGAGCGAGAGCGCCGTGGCCAAGCACACGGCCTCGATTTTCGCCAAGCTGGGGCTCGCGCCGTCGGACGACGACAACCGCCGTGTGCTGGCCGTACTCGCCTATCTCAACAGCCGTTAGGAACCTTCCACCTGGGGTTGGTCACCAGGAGACCGCCCAGAGTTGTCGGTCGCACCGGCTATTTTCATAGGGGCACGGCGACGAAGGGGTGGTAGCAGGTGAAAATCCGGGTTAACCGCGATGTTCTGGCAGATGCGGTGGCGTGGGCTGCCCGAGTCCTGCCCAGCCGTCCCGTGGTGCCCGTCCTGTCCGGGCTGCTGCTGGAGGCGAGCGACGAGCTGGTCCTGTCCGCGTTCGACTACGACGTCTCGGCCAGGGCCGCGGTCGACGCCGACGTGGCCGAGGCGGGCAGCGTGCTGATCCCCGGGCGGCTGCTCGCCGAGATCAGCAGGAGCCTGCCCGCCGACGACGTGGAGATCGTCACCGAGGGCGCCGAGGCGGTGCTGACCTGCGGGAGCGCGGAGTTCGGGCTGATCACGATGCCGGTCGAGGACTTCCCGACCATGCCCACGATGCCGCCGAGCATCGGCGCCATCGGCGGCGGCGTGTTCGCCTCTGCGGTCGGCCAGGTCGCGCCCGCCGCCAGCCGCGACGACACGCTGCCCATGCTCACCGGCATCAGGGTCGACATCGAGGGCGAGTCCGTGGCCATGGCGGCCACCGACCGCTACCGCATCGCGGCCCGCGACTTCACCTGGCGCCCGGCCGGCCCCGACGTCTCGGTCTCGGCCATGGTCCCGGCGAAGGTGCTGGTCGAGGTGGCCAAGTCGCTGCGCGGCGGCGAGGTGTCGATCGCGATGGGCGACGGGGTGGCCGGGTTCGAGAGCGTCGGGCGGAGCACGACCGTGCGGCTGCTCGACGAGCAGTTCATCGACTACCGCTCCCGGCTGACCTCCGACTGGTCGATCAGGGCCGACGTGGCGGTGACGCCGTTCGTCAACGCCATCAAGCGCGTCGCCCTGGTGGCCGAGCGCAACACCGCGATCCGGCTGTCGTTCAGCCAGGGGCAGGTCCTCATCCAGGCGGGCGGCGGCGACATCGGGCGCGGCGCCGAGGTCGTCGACTGCGAGCTGCGGGGCGACGACATCCAGATCGCCTTCCAGTCGCAGTTCCTGCTCGACGGGCTGACCGGGATCGAGAGCGAGCTGGCCCGCATCAACATGGAGTCGCCCACCAGGCCCGCCCTGATCCAGGACGTGCCCGGCGACGCCGAGCCCGCCTTCCGCTACCTCGTCATGTCACTCCGCCAGGGCTGAGCCGCCGGTCTGGCGCTCGGCGACCAGCTTGAACACCCTCTTGAACGCCGTGTACGCCTCCTCGCCCACGGCCTTGGCGTGCTCCGCCTCCATGGCGGCGAGGATGGCGTCCGACTTGACCATGTGATCGCGCCCCTTCTCGGTGGGCACGATCAGCTTGGCCCGCCGGTCGGCCGGGTCCGGCTGCCGCTCCACGTAGCCCAGCTCGACCAGCTCGTCCACCAGCGTGCCGATCACCTGCTTGTGCTGGCCTGACTGCGTGGCCAGGTCCGTGGCCCTGCTGCCCTCCTCGTCCAGGTACGCCAGCACCGCCCCGTGCCGTGGCCTGAGCCCGGGATGCCCCTGCTGGGCCAGCGTCTCGAACAGCTGCCGTTGCAGGCTGAATAGGGTCCTGCTGGACAGGATGCCGAGATCGGGCTCTTCCTGCTTGCGCCGGCTCCTGCGCACCGTCATGTCCTCCATTTAGTCATAAATCTTGATTGTCACTGATTCTTACTATATCGTCGACCGCATGAGCATCTTGATCACGGGTGCCAACGGCACCGTTTCCAGCGCTGTCCTGCGCTCCCTGGCCGGCACCGCCGACGTGCGGGTCCTCGTGCGTGACGCGGCCAAGGCGCCGTCGGGGGTGGAGGTAGCGGTCGGCGATCTGGACGAACCCGCCACGCTCGACCGGGCCTTCCAGGGCGTGGACACGTTGTGGCTGCTGACCGCCATGGGCCCGCAGTCGCCGCACGCCAGCATGAACGCCGTCTGGGCCGCCAGGAAGGCCGGCGTGAGCCACGTCGTACGCATGTCGGCCATCGGCGCGGCCCACGACGCGCCGACCCGCAACGGCCGCCTGCACGCCCTGTCGGACGTCGAGCTCGCGGCCTCGGGCCTCGACTGGACCGTCATCCGCCCGGCCTTCTTCATGCAGAACCTTTTCGGCTCGGTCAACGGCGACACCTTGTACGGCGCGACCGGCGAGGGGCGGCTCGGCATGATCGACGTACGCGACATCGGCGACTTCGCCGCCACGGTCCTGCGCGCTCCCGCACAGCACAAGGGCAGCACCTACACTCTCACGGGCCCGGCCAGCGTCTCGCTGCGGGACGCGGCCGCCGTGCTGGGCGAGGTGTACGGCGCTCCGATCACCTACCAGCCGCTGACGCCGGACGACGCTCAACGGTCGATGCTGGACGCCGGGGTGTCCCCGTGGATCGCGGCGGTCACCAAGGAGTACCTGACGGCGTACGCGGCGGGGTGGGGTGACTACACGACGCCGGACTTCGAGAAGGTGATGGGCCGCCCGGCCCGGTCGTTCGCCGACTTCGCCCGCGCCCACGCCGCCCAGCTCCGCCCCTGACCGTCGTTTTCGTACAAGACGGTCACGGTGGCTCCTTCGTAGCATGGTCCCGGGCACTCCGGCCCGCTTGTCGATCCACCTGGCGACCTCGTCGCCGGACCATGAGGAGAACGGCACATGCGTGATCTGGTCTACACCGGATTCGTCTCGCTTGACGGCGTTGTGGACTCCCCCGGCGGCGGGCCGGGCGAGGAGCACCGCAGCGGTGGCTGGGTGGTCAAGGACGTCGAGTTCCTGCCCGAGGCCTTCTCGCTCAAGGGCGAGGAGCTCGCGGACACGACGGCGCTGATGTTCGGCCGCCGGAGCTACGAGGCGTTCGCGCCGACCTGGCGCGACTCGGAGGACCACGCGGCCTACAAGGAGCTGCCCAAGTACGTGGTCTCGGCCACGCTGTCCGAGGACGCCCTCGTCGAGGGATGGGGGCCGACGACGATCCTGCGCTCGGCCGACGACGTCGTCGAGCTGAAGAAGAGCGAGGGCGGCGCGATCTTCATCCATGGCAGCGCGGAGCTCGCCCGGCGGCTGTCGGAGGCCGGCCTGATCGACCGCTACCACCTGCTCCTCTTCCCGGTGCTGCTCGGAGCCGGGAAGAGCCTGTTCAGCAAGGCGGACATGGACAAGCAGATGCTGACCCTTCGAGCGTCCGAGGCCTATCCCAACGGGATCGTCAAGCTGATCTACGACGTCGCCCGCTGATCCAGATCCAGGCCGATCGCACCGCCGGTGCCCTCGCGGAGCTGTCGCGCCGTACGTCCGACGTACCGACGCAGCGCACGGGCCAGGTGCGGCTCGTCGAAGTACCCGAGCCTGGGGACGACCTCGGCGGCCAGGACGCCGCCGGCCAGGAGCGCCGAGGCCCTGCGTGCGCGCTCGATCTGCCGTACGGCGCCCTGGGTCAGGCCGGTCGCCTCCCGGAACCGGCGTTCGACGGTTCGTCCCGAGATCGCCGGACGGTGGCCGCGGCGGACCTCGGCGACGAGCGGGTCGCGGATCACGGCTCCGGCGCGGACCAGGCGGTCGACCAGGGCTTCGGCGTCTTCGAAGCCGGGGGATTCGCAGCGGACGCCGTCCAGGAGAAAGGTCCCGCGCGTGGCCTCGGGGAGCTCCACGCCCGCGTCGACCAGGGCTCGGGTGGGCACTGCCCGCAGCGACGTGCCCACGGCGAACTCGATGCCGACGAAGGTCGCGCCCTCCGGCACCGGCGCGGTGCCGGCCCTGGTCTCCGGGCCGGAAACACTCGCGTACGCCCTGCCCTCGCGCTCCCAGAAGACCAGGCCCCAGCACACCGTCGCGACGGAGGTCATCTCCGCGACGTGCTCGCTCGTACAGCTCCACACGGTGTCGACCCACGGCGAGTCGGACGCGCGCGTCTCGAACCGCAGTGTCACGGAAGAAGGATACGCGCGGCACCGCTCGACCGGTGAGAAGATCGAGGGTGCTCCGAATAGCAAAGGCAGTACTCGCGAGATTGCCGGCACCGCTGCACGCGCTTGCGCTGAAGCACCATGAGCTGCTGAAGTTCGCGGTGGTGGGTGGCACCACGTTCTTAGTGGACAACGCGGTGTTCTACGGGCTGAAGCTGACCGTTCTGGAACCGAAGCCGGTGACCGCGAAGATCATCGCGGTGCTCGTCGCGACGATCGTGTCCTACGTGTTGAACCGCGAATGGTCGTTCCGGACCAGGGGCGGCCGCGAGCGCCGTCACGAGGCGGCGCTGTTCTTCCTGGTCAGTGGCGTCGGTCTGGTGCTCAGCTCCGCGCCGCTGTGGATCTCCCGGTACGGGTTCCACCTGGAGACCCCGGACGTGAGCCTGGTGACCCAGGAGATCGCCGACTTCGTGAGCGCCCAGGTCATCGGCACGCTGATCGCCATGGTCTTCCGCTTCTGGGCGCTCCGGAAGTGGGTCTTCCCCGACGAGAAGGAACAGTCCGGCAGCGTGCGGCTGGCTCCCGCTCCGGATTCCACGGACGAGGCGGCCTGATCCCGTACACAACAGATGAGTCAGTGCTGCGCCATGTCCACGCACCCGGCAGTAGTGGCCCTGAAACGCCACCGTCACCGTGGCTGTGGGACCCGTTACAGTACGGCGACAGGCCACGATCGGCGGGGATGCGATGTCCCCTTGGCCAGGATGCGACGGGCGACGTCTGCTTTGCGATCCAGCACGGTTGGGGCATCGTTGTACAACAGATGGATGATCTTCTTGGCGGGCTTGCCAGTCGTTCCGATGATATGGATGCTCTTGTGCGAGCGCACCGTGAGACCCGTCATGCCCTGAGACGCAAGGAACTCGTTGAAAGCCTCCAACAGCTGACGCTTTCCTACCAGTCTCACTTGCGCTTTCCCGCCATACTCACCCAATGAGCCGTCTCCATCCAGGACGCCACGCCAAAAATGGCGTGACTTGGCAAGCGTACGATCTATGGAGCCGCTGTAACGACCAAGAGCGAGGAGTCTATCTGCCAGCCTTTCGGATCGCACTGAGAAGATGCATGCACGATTGGAAGATATGTCCGAAATTGCGTGAGTCGAGCCGAGAAAATCCCGCAATTTAACAAGATGTTCTCGGTCTCGCTTCGACAGAGCTACGCCAATTTGGGGCTTCAAACCCTCCCGAAAATGTACAGTCCCGTCCGCGAACAAGAACCCTATCCAATACGCGGCATCTGCCGTAAGATCATCGAATGCGCCCTCTCGAAGAGAGTGCTTGCCACGTATCGCGACTCCACGTCTCCGGAGAACACCCAGGATGGCCATATCCGAGACCTTGAAGGCGGCTGCGATCCGTGGAGAGCTCTCACCCGCAATATAGCGTTCGACAGCCGCCGCTTTCTGCTCTGAGGTCAGCTTCGCGTTGACGCGTACTGCGATGCCACGTCGGCGAAGGATACCTACGACGGCCTGACGAGTCACCCCCAACGACGTCGCGATTCTCGAGGCGCTTTCTCCCGACGTATAACGCCGAACAACATCCGCCTTCTCCGACTCGGCTAGCTTTCCTCCCATAGACTTCGAATAATACTAGTGGGCAGCCATGTCAACAAAGCGTGAATAATGTCCCTGGAAGGCAACAGTGACGGTGGCAGTTGGACCATTTCGATGCTTAGCAACTATAAGGTCCGCCTCACCCGCTCTGGGCGACTCACGCTCGTAAGCATCCTCACGATGGAGCAAAATGACCATATCCGCATCTTGCTCGATGGATCCGGACTCACGCAGGTCGCTCACCTGGGGGCGCTTGTCCGTGCGCTGCTCCGGGCCACGGTTGAGCTGGGAGATCGCGATGACCGGCACCTCCAGCTCCTTGGCCAGCAGCTTGATCGCACGGGAGATCTCCGAGACCTCGTTCTGCCGGCTCTCGGTCTTCTTCGGCGAGCTCATCAGCTGGAGGTAGTCGATGACCACGAACCGCAGGTCGTTACGCTGCTTGAGCCGCCGGCACTTGGCCCGGATCTCCATCATCGACATGTTGGGCGAGTCGTCGATGAACAGCGGCGCCTCCGCAACCTCGCTCATCCGCCGGGCCAGGCGCGTCCAGTCGTCGTCGCCCATCATGCCCGAGCGCATGGCGTGGAGGGCGACCCTGGCCTCGGCGGACAGCAGACGCATGGTGATCTCGTTGCGCGACATCTCCAGCGAGAAGATGACCGTGGTCATCCCATGCTTGATAGCCGCAGAACGGGCGAAATCCAGACCTAGTGTGCTTTTTCCGATGGCGGGCCGGGCGGCCACGACGATCATCTGGCCCGGGTGGAGGCCGTTGGTGAGCTGGTCGAGGTCCTGGAAGCCGGTCGGCACGCCGACCATCTGGCCGCCCCGGCTGCCGATGGCCTCCAGCTCGTCGAGGGCGCCGGGCATGATGTCGGCCAGGGGCGCGTAGTCCTCCGAGGTGCGGCGCTCGGTGACCTTGTAGATCTCCGCCTGGGCGCGGTCGACGAGGTCGTCGACCTCTTCGTTCTGCCCGCCGTAGCCGAAGGAGACGATGCGGGTGCCGGCCTCGATGAGGCGGCGGAGGATGGCCTGCTCTCTGACGATCTTGGCGTAGTAGCCGGCGTTGGCCGCGGTGGGGACGACGGCCGTGAGGGTGTGGAGGTAGGCGGCCCCGCCCACCCTGGCCATCTCGCCGCGCTTCTGCAGCTCGTCGAAGACGGTGACCGCGTCGGCGGGCTCGCCCCTTCCGTAGAGGTCGGTGATGACGTCGTAGACCATCTGGTGGGCGGGCCGGTAGAAGTCGTCGGACCGCAGGATCTCGACGACGTCGGCGATGGCGTCCTTGGACAGCAGCATGCCGCCCAGGACGGACTGCTCCGCCTCGATGTTGTGCGGGGGGGTGCGCTCGAAACCAGGGCCAGCGCCCGTCTCGTCGTCAATGCTCACCGCGCCCCCTCGAACACTTGCAGGCGGTCGCACCACCCCCACTTGTAGCCGACCGGTCTGACAGTTTCTCGGAGTCGCGAGCCGACGGCAACGTGACCTGTGGACAACCCTGTGGTCAAGCTGTGCACTACCGTGCCCAGGGTGTGAAAGGCCTGTGGACTCCGCTGTGGATAACTCTCTCGGATATCCACCTCTGGGCCGCTGACCTGGGCGAACGATATCCACCGGCTGTGGAGAAAAGAAAGTTTCGCCGACACGCCGTGTAATGGTCATAATGGACAAATGCTCATTACCCCCAAGGATCGGGAGATACTCCGGCTGGCCGTGCCGGCGTTCGGCGCGCTGGTGGCCGAGCCGCTCTTCCTCCTCGCCGACTACGCCATCGTGGGGCACGGGCTGGGCACCACGGCGGTGGGGGCGCTGGGCGTGGCGGGCACGGTCCTCGCGACCCTGGTGAACCTGTGCGTCTTCCTCGCGTACGGCACCACGGCCTCCGTGGCGCGGCAGACGGGCGCCGGGAACCACACGCGGGCCATGCGCAGCGGTGTGGACGGGATCTGGCTGGCCCTGGGCATCGGCGCGCTCCTGATCGCCGTGTGCTGGCCGCTGGCCCCCGCCATCGTGGAGCTGTTCGGGGCGGCCGAGGGGCAGGGCGCGCAGGCCGTGACGTACCTGCGGATCAGCCTGATCGGCGCGCCCGGCATGCTGGTCGTGCTGGCCGGGACGGGGGTGCTGCGCGGCCTGCAGGACACCGTCACGCCGCTGGTGGTCGCCATCGGCTCGTTCGTGCTGAACGCGGCGCTGAACGCCTGGTTCGTGCTGGGGCTGGGGTGGGGCATCGCCGGGTCGGCCTGGGGCACGGTGATCGCGCAGACGCTGGGCGCGGCCGTCTACCTCGCCGTCGTGGCGCGGGGCGCGCGGCGGCTGGGGACGCCGCTCACGCCGGGCCTGGCGGGGGTCAAGGAGGCGGGCACGGCCGGGTTCGCGCTGCTCGTCCGTACCCTCTGCCTGCGGGTGGTGCTGCTCGCGGCCACCGTGATCGCCACCAGGATGGGCGAGGCGGAGCTGGCCGCGTACGCGATCGCCACCCAGGTGTGGACGCTGCTGGCGTTCGCGCTGGACGCCATCGCCATCGCCGGGCAGGCCATCACGGGACGCTCGCTCGGAGCCGGGGACGTCGCGTCCACCAGGGCCGCGACCCGGCGGATGGTGCAGTGGGGCATCTGGTCGGGCGTGCTGCTCGGCCTGCTGGTCGTGGCCGCCAGGCCGCTGCTGCCCGGGCTGTTCGACACGGACCCGCAGGTCACCGACCTGCTGCTGGCGCTGATGTGGCCGGTGGCGGCTTTCCAGCCGGTGTGCGGGGTGGTATTCGTGCTGGACGGCGTGCTGATCGGCGCGGGCGACCAGCGCTACCTGGCGTGGGCGGGGGTGTGGACGACCCTGGCGTACCTCCCCGCCGCCCTCCTCGCCTCCGGCTTCGGGGTCGTGGCGCTGTGGTGCGCGCTCGGGGTGTGGATGCTCGCCCGTCTGGTCAGCCTCGTACGCCGCGCCGCCGGCACCGCCTGGCTGGTGACCGGGGCGTAGGCGCTCTCACTTTGGGCGCAGACCCCGCTACATGCGGTGATCTGCGGAAACACTGTGACCGTCCTGTGCTTGCCGTTGTCCGAGTGGTGAGACATTGTGGGCGCGTTCCCTGAGCGGGGTGTTGCGTGTCCACGATTCTGCGGCGGCTGCCGCCCTCCGAGGCGACCGGGTTGCGCACGGGCGCCCGCCACAGCCTGGCCGAGCTCTACCGCCCGGCCGACCTGGTGGTGCTCGGACTCGGTGTGATCATCGGCGCCGGCATCTTCTCCATCGCCGGGCAGCAGGCGGCCACCACGGCGGGCCCCGGCGTCATCCTGTCCTTCATGATCGCGGGCATCGCCTGCCTGCTCGCCTGCCTGTGCTATGCCGAGCTGTCGTCCACGATGCCGACCTCGGGCAGCGCCTACACCTTCACGTACGTCATCTTCGGCGAGGTCTGGGCGTGGATCATCGGCTGGGCGCTGATCCTGGAGCTGCAGTTCGCCGCCGCCGTCGTGGCCAGGGCGTGGGCCGCGATCACGGTCGGGGCGATCTCCAACTTCGGGGTACGCGTGCCGCACCAGGAGCTCGTCGGCGACGTGCTCGTGTTCGTGATCCTGGTGCTGCTCACCGGCGTGGTGGCGCTCAGCGCGCGGATCGGGCTGCGGGCCCTGTGGATCATGGTGGCGGCCAAGCTGCTGGCCATCGGGGCGGTCATCGTCGTCGGCCTGCCCCACATCGACGTGCGGAACTTCGGCGAGTTCCACGTGCCGTCCAAGATCCTGCCGAGGCCGCCCACGAGCGTGCTGGAGATCCTGTTCGGCCAGAGCCACGCGTTCGGCTGGTTCGGGATCTTCGCGGCGGCCTCGGCGATCGCGTTCGCGTACATCGGGTTCGACATCGTGGCCACCTCCGCCGAGGAGACCGTGAACGCGCCCGCCGCCGTGCCCAAGGGCATGATCCGCAGCCTGATCATCGCCACCGTCCTCTACCTCGCGGTGGCCCTGGTCATGGTGGGCATGGTCCCGTACACGAAGATCTCCGAGGACGCGCCGCTGACCGGGGCGTTCCGGGCGGTCGGCGTGGACTGGATGGTGCACGTCATCGACGTGGGCGCGGTGCTCGGCCTGACGACGGTGATCCTGGTGCTGATCGTGGGGCAGACGCGGGTGCTGTTCTCGATGGCCCGCGACGGGCTGATCCCGCGGGGCCTGGCCGCGGTCAGCCGGAAATATCACACTCCGACCCGGGTGACGCTGGTGATCGGGTTCGTGGCGATCGTGCTGGCCGAATTCGTGCCGGTGCTCACGATGCAGGAGCTCGTGGTGATCGGGACGCTGTTCGCGTTCGCGTTCGTGGCGGCCGGGGTGATCGTGATGCGGCGGCGCATGCCGTACCTGGAGCGGGGGTTCAGGGTGCCGCTCTCGCCGGTGCTGCCCGGGCTGTCGCTGGTGGTCACCGTCTGGCTGATGGTGAACCTGCAGCTGCTCACCTGGGCGTGGTTCGCCCTGTGGATGGCCTTCGGCCTGCTGGTCTACCTCGTGTACGGCCGCCGCCACAGCCTGCTGGCCCGCCCGCGCATCCCGATCGAGCCGGCACGCGGCCGCCACCGCCGCTAGAACCACCCCACACCCAACTGCTGCCCCCCGCCACCGCTAGAACCGGCCCCGCACCCGACCAAGCCGGTACGCGGCCCCCGCCACCGCCGCTAGAGTCGGCCCGACTTCAGGACGCTGCGGAGGAACTCCCTGGTGCGGGGGTTCTCCGGCTCGGTGAAGATCTGCTCGGCGGGGCCCTTCTCCAGGAGCACGCCGCCGTCGAGGAAGCACACCGTGTCCGAAATATCGCGACAAAAGCCCATCTCGTGAGTCGTCAGGATCATCGTCATGCCCGACTCCTTGAGCTCCTTGATGACCCCCAGCACCTCCAGCACCAGCTCGGGGTCGAGCGCCGAGGTCACCTCGTCCAGCAGCATCAGCCTGGGCTGCGTGGCCAGCGCCCTGATGATGGCCACCCGCTGCTGCTGACCGCCCGAGAGCTGGTCGGGGTACGCCCGCGCCTTGTCCGCCAGCCCGAACCTGGCCAGCAGTCCGTGCGCCTGCTCCTCGGCCTCCCCCTTGGCCACCCTGTGCACCTGGCGCGGCGCGAGCGTGACGTTGTCCAGCACGGTCATGTGCGGGAACAGGTTGAACGCCTGGAACACGATGCCCAGCCGCTTGCGCACGTCGTCCACGTTCACGCGCGGGTCGGTGATGTCCTCGCCGTCGAGCAGGATGACGCCGTCGTCCACGGTCTCCAGCAGGTTGACGCAGCGCAGGAGCGTGGACTTGCCCGAGCCGGAGGCCCCGATGAGGCTCACCACCTCGTGCGGGCGCACCTCGAGGTCGATGCCACGCAGCACGCCGCGGCCGTGGAAGTTCTTCCAGATCCCGTCAATGGTAAGAAGGCTCATGCGCCACGCCTCCTGTGCGTGCGGGCCGCCAGGTGGTCGGTGAGCCTGGCCATGGGGATGGTGAGCAGGATGAACAGCAGCGCCGCCGGCAGGTAGGCCGTGTAGTTGAACGTGCTGGCAGCGTGGATCTGCGCCTGCCTGAGTGCCTCCAACGGCCCGATGGTCGCCACGAGCGCGGTGTCCTTCTGCAGCGAGATGAAGTCGTTCAGCAGCGGCGGCACGACCCTGCGGGTGGCCTGCGGCAGCACCACGAACCGCATGGTCTTGAAGTGGCCCAGCCCCAGCGAGCGGGCCGCCGCGACCTGGCTCGGGTGGATGGAGTCGATGCCCGAACGGAACACCTCGGCCACGTACGCGCCGTACGAGAGCGTCAGCGCGAGGATGCCCAGCGTCACCAGGTCGGTCGGAATGCCCTGCAGCCGGAGCGCGGGCAGCCCGAACCCGGTCAGGTAGATCACCAGGAGCGTCGGTACGCCGCGGAAGACGTCGGTGTAGAGCGTGGCCAGCGCCCGGATCGGGAAGAACGCGGGCTTCCTGATCCCCCTGGCCAGCGCCACCAGCAGCCCCACGATCAGGATCAGCGGCTCTGCGATCAGGAAGATCTTGATGTTGAGCAGGAAGCCGCTCAGGACGTCGGGCAGTGCCTTGACGAGTTCGTCGGGGTTGAAGAACTTGTCCTGCACCGTGGGCCAGCCGGGTGAGTTCGTGACGATCGAGACGACCAGCACGATGAAGACGATCGTCGAAACCGTCGCGATCGAGGCCGAGCGGCGGGCGTGCGACCGGCGCACCCGCTCCCGCTCGACCTGCCGCTCCGACTTGACCCACTCGCCCACCGCGGCCCCGCCAGGCCCACCGGACTCGCCCGCCGTGGTCTTGCTGGGTTCGTCGAACTCGCTCATTGCAGCTCTGGCGCGCCCGCCGCCGAGCCGAGCCACTGCTGCTCGATCTTGGCCAGCTCGCCCTTCGACTTCAGCGCCTCAACGGCCTTGTCGATGCACGGCTTGAGCGCGCTGCCCTTCTCCATGACCAGCCCGAACTCCTCGGGCGTGCCACCCGTCGAGCTGAACTGCCCCACGATCTTGGACTTCTCGACCTGCGCGGCCGTCACGTAGAACGCCGTCGGCAGGTCCACGACCAGCGCGTCCACCTGCTTGTTCTTCAGCGCGGTGACGGCGTCGATCTGCACGTTGTAGACGTTGGGGTCGTCGGCGGGCTTGATGACGTTCTTGACCGCGTCGAGCGAGGTCGTGCCCACCTGTACGCCGATCTTCGCGTCCCGCAGCTCGGCCAGGCTCTTCGCCCCGGCGAACTTGCTCCCGTCGATCGCCACGATGGCCTGCTTGACGGTGTAGTAGCCCTTGCTGAAGTCGACCGCCTTGGCCCGGTCCGGCGTGATGGAGACCTGGTTGACGTCGAAGTCGAACTGCTTGACCCCAGGGGCGAACGCCGAGTCGAACGGGATCGTGCTCCACTGCACCTCGGTGCGGTCGAAGCCGAGCTCCCCGGCCACGGCGAAGGCCACCGCGCTCTCGAAACCCTGCCCGTTGCTCGGGTCGTCGTCCTTGAACCAGGGCTCGTAGGCGGGCTTGTCGGTGCCGATGGTCAGCTTGCCCGCGTTGACCAGCTTGAGCTGGTCCTTGGTGCACGCGGTGGACGCGGACGCGAGCGGGCTCGCCGAGCTCGACGTGTTGTCGACCGGCGCGCAGCCGACGAGCGCCACGGCCAGCGCGAGCAGCATGAGGGGACGGGCCATGGCCATGCCTCCAGGGGGAACACGCGAAAGAACGAACGCATTCTACGCTGACCGAATAGGAAATTACGCCCGGCGGTGCCCCTGACCACGGAGTTGGCCAAGATGGGCTCGCGTAACGGCGGCCCGCCGGTGAAGGGTCAGCGGCCGTTTCCTGGAGGGCGCTCAGCCGGAGTACGGCGGGTGGCCTGCCCGTGCGCAGCCGTACAGTATGGGCCTTTTCCACAGGGACAGCGGCCGTTTCCAGAGGCTCTCAGACCGGAGGCAGCGGCCGTTTTTGGAGGGTCTGCGCGGTGGGGAGCTTGTCACAGGGACGGGAAATGCGAAAACCCCCTCCGGGCGGAGGGGGCTTTCACAGCAGGGCTAGCCCGCGACGACCTCCACGTCCACCGAGGCCGAAACCTCCGGGTGGAGCTTGATGGTGACGCGGTGCGAGCCGACGCTCTTGATCGGGTTGACGATCTCGATGCGGCGGCGGTCGACGATCGGGCCACCGGCGGCCTTGACGGCGTCGGCGATGTCGCCCGTCGTGATCGAGCCGAACAGGCGGCCCGACTCGCCGGCGCGCGTGGTCAGGCGGACGCGCAGCGCGCCGATCTGACCGGCGACCTCCTTGGCGGTGCCGAGGTCGCGAATCTCGCGGGCGTCGCGAGCCTTCCTGATGGTCTCGATCTGCTTCTCGGCGCCCCGCGTCCAGCGCATGGCGTAGCCGCGCGGGATGAGGTAGTTACGGCCGTAGCCGTCCTTGACCTCGACGACGTCGCCAGGGGTGCCGAGGCCGGAGACCTCGTTGGTGAGGATGAGCTTCATTTCGACAGGCCTCCTTAGCGCGCGGTGCTCGTGTAAGGCAGCAGGGCCACCTCACGGGCGTTCTTGATCGCGGTCGCCACGTCGCGCTGGTGCTGGGTGCAGTTGCCCGTCACCCGGCGCGCACGGATCTTGCCGCGGTCGGAGATGAACTTCCGCAGCAGCGCCGTGTCCTTGTAGTCGACGTAGGAGATCTTGTCGTGGCAGAACAGGCAAACCTTCTTCTTCGGCTTGCGCAGTGCCGGCTTAGCCATCGTGGTGCTCCTTTCAGAGCCCCGCCTTCCGGGCGGGAATGGACTCGGGCTTGTGGACAGGTTTTAGAAAGGCGGTTCGTCGCTGAAGTCGCCGCCGCCGCCGAAGCCGCCGCCGCCCTGCTGGCCGCCGCCCCCGCCGAAGCCGCCACCACCGCCGCCGCCGCCGCCGTAGCCGCCGCCCCCCTGGGGCGGAGCGGGCGAGGCGGAGGCCCACGGGTCGTCGGCCGGGCCGCCGAAGCCGCCGCCACCGCCTCCACCCTGACGGGAGGTGCGGTTGACCTTGGCGGTCGCGTTACGCAGGGACGGGCCGACCTCGTCGACCTCGACCTCGTAAACGGTGCGCTTCTCGCCTTCCTTGGTCTCGTAGGACCGCTGCTTGAGCCGCCCCTGCACGATGACCCGCATGCCGCGCTGCAGGCTCTCGGCGGCGTTCTCCGCCGCCTGTCGCCACACGTTGCAGGTCAGGAAGAGGCTTTCGCCGTCTTTCCACTCGTTGGTCTGACGATCCATGAACCGCGGAGTGGACGCGATGCGGAATCGAGCCACCGCTTGCCCCGTCGGGGTGAAGCGCAGCTCCGGGTCGTCGACCAGGTTGCCGACGATGGTGATTACGGTGTCGCCTGCTGCCATGGCTAGCGCTCGCCTTCCTGCACGCCTTCGCTTGGATTACGGCTCAGAGTACGGGGCTTCCCCGACAAAAACCGGGGGTTAGTGCACGTCGGGGCGGAGGACCTTGGTGCGCAGGATGCCCTCGTTGAGGTTCATCTGCCGGTCCAGCTCCTTGACCGTCGCGGGCTCCGCGGACAGGTCGATGACGGCGTAGATGCCTTCGGACTTCTTGTCGATGTCGTAGGCGAGACGGCGACGGCCCCAGACGTCGACCTTCTCCACGGTGCCGCCGTCGTTGCGGACCACGGAGAGGAACTGGTCGAGGGACGGCGCGACAGTGCGCTCATCGAGCGAAGGGTCCAGGATGACCATTACTTCGTAACGACGCATGCGGACTCCAACCTCCTCTGGACTCTTGCGGTCACGACACTCTGCCGTGACAGGAGGACGCTGACGTCTGTGCCCGGACGCCCCTTTCGGCACCCCGGGGCGATGGTTCATCCATCACAACGCAGCTTGCCCAGGTTACCAGCCGCAGGAAGGTGGGAAGGCCTTTAGGAAACCTAGGGGGTGGTGGCCGTGCCACATGTGCTTCAGCCCTCCCAGAGGGAGCGGTTCAGGCTCACACTCAACAGCGACGGGCAAGCGCACCCGGTGGAGAACGCCCTGGCGGTGGCGGCGCTCGTTTGCGGTCTCGTTGCCTTCGTCTCTACGTTCTGGGTCTCCGCGCACGCGGTCTCCTCGTGGGCCGGCACGCTCGGCTTCGGGATCGGGCTGTACTCCCAGTACATCTCGGCGACCACGCCGCAGCGCGCGCTCAACATCGTCGGCATCGTGGGGTCGTTCGTGGGAGCCGCGCTGGGCATCGCCCACGGTGGCTTCCTCCCCCACTGAACGTCATCCAGGAACGGCCCCGTCGCCCGGGGCCGTTCCGGCATGCCGCTCATCCGCCGATGTGCAGGTCTATACCGAGCAGGACCAGGAACCAGAGGAACACCGCGAGCAGCGCTTCCGCGAGGTCCCTGAGCAGTCCGGGGGTGATGTAGTGGTACACCCAGCCCACGTAGATCCCGATCACGACGTAAACCAATAAGATCAGCGCTCGCCAGCGCCAGCGTGCCATGTCGTTTCTCCTCGTTTAGGGGGCGCATGGCGACTTCCCGAGCACGCGTCCGGCAAACCGATCCGTCCCGCCGCTGCCGCCTTACTCTCCGGCGTAAGCTCGGGAGCTATGGTGCGCATCGGAGCTCATGTCGGTCAGGACGATCCCGCCGCCCACGCGGAGGCGGTCGGGGCCGAGGTGGTGCAGTTCTTCCTCGGCGACCCGCAGGGTTACGACAAGCCGGTGCTGCCCGCCAGGCCGGTCGAGGGCGTCGACATCTACATCCACGCCCCCTACCTGGTCAACGTCGCCACCACCAACAACCGCATCAGGATCCCCAGCCGCAAGCTGCTGGAGCAGCACCTCAAGGCCGCCGCCGGGCTCGGCGCCAAGGGCCTGATCGTGCACGGCGGCCACGTCAACAAGAACGACGACCCGCAGACCGGCTTCGACAACTGGCGCAAGGTGTTCGAGCGCATGGAGTGCCCCATCCCCGTGCTGATCGAGAACACCGCGGGCGGCGGCAACGCGATGGCGCGCAAGCTGGAGCGCATCGCCCGGCTGTGGGAGGCGCTCGACGGGTTCGACGTGGGGTTCTGTCTCGACACCTGCCACGCCCACGCGGGCGGCGAGGAGCTGGTCGACCTGGTCGAGCGGGTCAAGGCCATCACAGGCCGGATCGACCTCGTCCACTGCAACGACTCGCGCGACGACTTCGACTCCGGTGCCGACCGCCACGCCAACCTGGGCAAGGGGAAGATCGACCCCGAGCTGATCCTGGCGGTCTGCCGCGCGGCCGACGCGCCGATCGTGGTGGAGACGCCCGCCGACGGCCAGGCGGACGACATCGCGTTCCTGCGCAAGAACCTCTAGGAAATACACACAGCCTGTGGATAACTTCCCTGGATTACCAAGACGAAGAAGTGGGTAGGAAGATCAGCCCGCCCACGCGCCACTCAGGAAACGTTCCGCGTTGAGCAGCATGAGCGGCCCGAAGATCAGGGCGTACCCGACCATCACCCACGGCCTCCTGGTCGCGACCTTCGCGACCAGGATCCACAGCGGGAACCACAGCAGCAGCGAGCGCGGGATCGACAGGTAGTAGGCCGAGGTCATCAGCGCCGCCGCCTGCAGCCCCGTGTAGACGAGCTCGCTCCACCGGCACAGCGCGAGCAGCCAGATCAGCACCGCCAGCGCCAGGACCGCCCCGGCGATCTCCATCCGGAACGCCACCGCGTTGTCGTCGGAGCCCATGGCCGAGCGCCAGGTCGACTTCCACGCCTCCCACGGCCAGGCGAAGTCCCGCCCCCACCCGGCCTCCTGCGCGTGCTTCCACGCCAGCCAGTCACCCGACCTGCTGTAGTGGTAGTACGAATACGTCACCAGCGGCACGAACGGCACCACCAGCCACCCCGCTTGCCGGATGGACTCGCGCCGGGTCAAGAACTCCACGACGAGCGCGACAGCGAGAAACAGCCCCGTGATCCGCACGCACGAGGCGCCCGCGGCGAGGGACGCCGCCAGGGACCATTGCCCCTGCCTGGCCGCCAGCCAGGCCGGGATCGCGAAGGCCAGGAAGAGGGACTCGCTGTAGCCCGCCGCCAGGAACACCGCCATCGGGTAGAGCAGCAGCGCCAGCACCGCCATCCAGCCGGAGGCGCCCTCCAGCTCGGCCAGCCGGGCCAGCGCCACCATGGCCACCGCCCCGGCGGCGAGCGAGATGAGCAGCCCGGCCGCCGCCCAGTCCGGCACGACGAGGTGCACCACCCGCAGCAGCATCGGGAAGCCGGGGAAGAACGCGGGTAAGCCGTCGTCCACAGGCTTGCCGGGCTCGCCGTCGTAGCCGTACTGGGCGATGGTGATGAACAGCCCGGCGTCCCACTTGCGCCACTTGTCGGCGTACGCGCCGAGGGCCGTCCCCAGCAGCGTCACCACCAGCAGCCCCGCCCGCGAGCCGAACCAGAGCAGCAGCGCGTCCCGGCCGGCCGAGCGGGTGATCATCGAACGGCTGGTGTCAGCGCGAACCGGTCGCGAGCGTCGTCGAAGACGCCGCCACCCTGGTCGTCGACGTCGTCCTGGCGCACGACGTCCTTGTCGGGACGGAGGATGTCCCGCACGACGAACGCCATCATGATCCCGATCGTGATGACCCGGCCCCAGACGGCGGTGAAGTACGTGTCGTCACCGATGCCCAGGTCGTTCCTGCTGAACGGCGACTGCGCGACCAGGTAGAGCCAGATGGCGATGAAGTACCAGACCTCGGCGAGCTGCCACAACACCAGCGGCTTCCAGTTGGGCCTGGCCAGCACGGCGAACGGCACGAGCCAGAGCACGAACTGCGGCGACCACACCTTGTTCGTCATCATGAACGCGGCCAGCGCCAGGAAGCAGATCTGCGCCAGCCTGGGCCGCCGCGGCGCGGCCAGCGCGAGCACGGCGATGCCCAGGCACAGGATGGCCAGCGAGGCCATGCCCAGCTTGCTGACGTCACCCGTCCCCAGGACGGGAATCCCCTTGCTCTGGAAGAACAGCCACGGCGAGCCCCAGTCGACCCCGCGTTCCTGGGAGAAGACGTAGAACCTGCGCCATCCCTCCCACGCGAAGATCATGAACGGCGCGTTGACCACGATCCACGCGCCGGCCGCGGAGCCCAGGGTGACCAGGAACGGCCGCCATCGCGCGGTGCGCAGCGTGAGCAGGAACAGCGCCCCCAGGAACATCAGCGGATAGAACTTGGTCGCGATGGCCAGCCCCAGCAGCACCCCGGCCAGCATCTGGCGGCGCCGCGCCCAGGCCAGCAGCATGCCCATCGACAGCGCGCCGGCGACCAGGTCCCAGTTGATGTACGCGGCCAGCACGACGGCTGGCGAGATGGCGTACCAGAGCGCGTCCCACCGCCGCGTGGGCCCGGCCACCGCGGCCATCAGCAGGACGCCGACGACCAGGCAGACGCCGAGCAGGATGACCGTCAGGTCGTAGAACCTGACGGCCTGCGCGCCCACGTCGGCTCCGACCGCCCTGGCGAACCAGCTGATCACCTGCATGACCTCACCCAGCACGACCGGGTACTCGACCTGCTTGTCGAACGGCACGGCGGCGAAGTAGGGGTCCTGGGTCGACAGCGCCCTGTCGAAGTACAGGGGGTAGATGTCGGTGTAACAGAAGTTCGTGTACGTCGTGACCTGGTCGTTCCAGCCGCCGGTGCGGCAGGGCAGGCGCACGACGTACGCCAGGGTCGCCCCCAGGGCCGCGAACAGCCCCAGGGGCAGGTACGGAACGGCACGCGCCGCGAAGGGGACGCGTACCTCCGTGCTCGTCACCGGTCCTCGGGTCTGGACATCGGCGACCATCCCGAGGGTCTCGGTTCGGGCGCCCGGCCGCCGCCGGGCCCGCCGACGTCGCCGGTCTGCGGGAAGCCCTGGTCACCGCCGTCGCCGTTGTTGCCGTTGCCGTTGTTGCCGTTGTTGCCCGGGTCGTCGATGGTGACGTCGTCGTCGGGGTTGGCGTTGTCGTCACACGGGCTGACGAGGCAGTCCTGGTTGCCCTGGTCGTCGAAGGGGTTGTCCCCGCTGTCGAACGGGTTGTCGGGCGTCTTCGTCGGCTTGGGCTCAGGGCTCGGCACGATGTTCTCGGCCAACCCCACATCGGCCTTCTGCGGGAACTGCTCGATCGGCAGACCCTCGTGAGCCGCCAGCATGAACCTCTGCCACGTGAGCGTGGGCGCGTCGGCACCCTCGAAGCCCAGGCCCACCTCGTACGGACTGCTGTAGGGATTCTGGATGTTGTACCTGGTGCTTTTCTTGTTGCGGGGCGTCACCGGGCAGGTGCGGTTCGCATTGGGCTTGACGACCGTGCCCGTCTTCGTCTTGCACACCTCGCGGTAGAAGCCGACCGCGGTGGAGATCTGCGGCGTGTAGCCGACGAACCAGGCGCCGTTCTCGTCGTTGTTCGTGCCGGTCTTGCCGGCGGCCGGCCGGTTGCCCAGGCCCTTGCCCCGCGCGGTGCCGCTCCGCAGCACCTCCTGCATGGCGACCGTGGCGTCGGCGGCGACACCGGGGTCGATGACCCGCTTGGAGGCGAGCTGCTCGCCGTAGACGACCTGCTTGCCCAGCCTGACTTCCTGCACCACGTGGTACTTGGTGTACTTGCCCGCGTTGGCGAAGATGGAGTAGCCGGCGGCCTGCTCGACCGGCGTCACCAGGGCGCTGCCGATGGCGAACTGGTAGTGGTGGTCTCTGACGTCGTCTTCCATGCGCTTCTGATTGAACCCGGCCGCCTCGACGAGGTTCTTCACGTCGTCGATCTTGCCGGGCAGCGCGTATGCCATCGACACGTACGCCGTGTTGACCGAATCGGCAGTGGCCTTGATCACATCGACGGCCGGGCCGACGTTGTGGCTGTTCTTGAATCCGCCCCGCGCCTGGCCCGGCAGCTCCTTCGGCACCGTCTCGTTGCCCGGCACGTAGCTCTTCAGCGAGTAGCCGGCCTGCAGCCAGGCCGCCAGCACGTACGGCTTGAACGCCGACGCGGCCTGCTTCTTGGCGTCGAAGGGCTCGTTGAACGGGTCCGTGACGTAGTTGCTTCCGCCGTAGAACGCCAGAACGCGGCCGTTCTTCGGGTCCACCGCGGCCAGGCCCGCGTGGTACTCCTTGGTCATGCTGTCCGTCGTGCTCTTCACGGCGGTCTCCGCGGCCTTCATGAGCTTCTTGTCGAAGGTGGAGATGATGTGGTAACCGCCGCTCCTGACCGCGTCGGGGCTGAGGCGGCGGCGTTCCTCCAGCTCCTGGAGGACCTGCGTCACCATGTAGCCCCTGAGGCCGCCGAGCTCGTTGCTGTCGCTGTCCTTGCGGAGCGCGGGGAACTTGGCGGTCTGCGGCAGCTTGCCGTATCTGTCCGGCCACTGCTCGGCCATGTACTGGATGGTGGTCTTCCAGCGGGCCTTGAGCTCGGGAGCATCGGGCGCCCAGTTGGGCTGCTGGATGCGCGCGGCAAGGTAGGCGCCCTGCTCGGGCGTCAGCTTGGCGGCGGTGGCGTCCTTGTCGAAGTACGCCTGCGCGGCGGCCTGGACGCCGTAGGCCTTACCGAAGTTGACGGTGTTCAGGTAGGTCTTCAGGATGTCGTCCTTGGACAAGGTCTCGTCGAGCTTGACCGCGACGAAGATCTCCATGATCTTGCGCTTGATGGACACTTCCTGGCTGAGGCCGTCGTAGTAGTTACGGGCCATCTGCTGGGTGATCGTCGACGCACCCTGGAGCTGCTGCCCGGTCGCGGTCATGTACAGCGAGCGGAACATGCCGGAGATGGAGATGCCGGAGTCCTCGTAGAACGTCTTGTTCTCGATGGCCACCGCGGCGTCCCTGACGCTCTGGGACATCTTGGAAATGTCATCGATGATCTCGCGCTTCGTGCCGAGCTTGGCGATCTCGGTCTTGCCGTCCCGGTAGTAGATGGTGCTCTGCTGCGCGAGCGCGTCGGACTTGGCCTGGTCGGCGGTCGGCACCGGCGTGTTGGCGTACGCGACCATGATCATGCCGAAGAGGCCGGCCGCGAGCACCACGAACCCGGCCACGACGATCTTCCAGCTGGGCACGAACCTGCGCCAGCCGCCCCTGCCGCCGCCGCCCTTCTTGGTCGGCGGACCGGGAGGCTCGGGCGGCCCGCCGTCGCTCCTCCTGCGCGAGCGCCGCGGCGTGTCGCTGACGATCGTCTCCTGGTTGCTCATCGAGCGCGCCTCCTGCCGGGCGCGCGTGCGCGGCCCCGGCTGGTCACCGCGCGTAGCCGGCACGTCGCCCCGCCCAGGAGGGCCGTCGCCGCGCGTGGGCGGTCCGTCGCCGCGCGTGGGCGGTCCGTCGCCCCGCCTGGGAGGGCCGTCACCGCGCCTGGGAGGCTCGTCGTACGGCTGCGCGGCCATGGCCCCGGTCTGCTCGTAAGCGGCTTCCGGACGACGCTGCGGCTGCGGCGGGCCACTCCAGCTCGACTCACCGGTTTGCGGAGGAGAACCCTGGGGCACAGAACGGGATGAGCTGGATCGACGGCGCCTTCCCGGGCGGGCCGTCCCCTCATTCATGCTGTTACTCACACGTCCTCGCATCGTCGTCGGAAACATAAACGGCGGTTGGGCGTGAGGTTTCTCGCCGCCCTCGGTCTTCACACTTGGCTGACGAGGTCAGGCGGTCCGTTTCCGAGGACGTATGAAACCGTCAGGTGGTTCCAGGAACAACCTTGGCAGACCTCGACAACGTACACGCGGAACTCATCGTAATCATGCGCCATTGCGACGAGTTCCGATGTGACCTTTGCCTGGCCGGCATGCCTACCGAGCGAATCGCCGTAGACGTAGGTCACATTGGTGACGTTCTCCCTTTCGCATACCGGGCAGAGGCGTTCGGTCGGCTCGCCGAAGTGGCGGGCCGCGCGAAGGAGGTAGGGCTGTGCGTCACACACGTCGCCCCGCGAGGTGCGCCCCATGCGCAGGGAGCGGACCACCGCCCGTTTCGCAAGGCCGTAATCCACCACCCTTCGCTGTGACCACATGGGCGCCAGACTACGGCGTTTTGCGGCTTCATCCCAACGACTTGGCAGATTCACAGATTGCCGCCATATAGCGACCCGACGTATCCTGAGGATGTATCGGCTCGATACATCGACGCGAGAGGGGGCGGGTTCCGATGGGCGGCGGACAGGGCAGGGTCTTGGAACTGGCCGTGCTCGGGTCGCTGCACGAGACGCCCCTACACGGCTATGAGCTGCGCAAACGGCTCAACGCCCTGCTGGGGATGTTCCGTGCATTCTCCTACGGGTCGCTGTACCCCTGTCTGCGATCTCTCCTGGCTCAGGGCCTCATCGCGGAGGAGCAACCCGCTCCCACCACGATCGTCGGCGGCAGATCGAAGATCGTTTACAAGCTGACGGCCGAGGGCAAGGAACGGCTGCAGGACATGCTGACGCAGGCCGGCCCCTCCGCCTGGGAGGACGAGAGCTTCGGCGTGCACTTCGCGTTCTTCCGCCACACGGAGGCGGAAGTGCGGCTGCGCATTCTCGAAGGCCGCCGTAGCCGGCTGGAGGAGCGACTCGACGCGGTGCGCACGGCTCTGGCGCGCACCAGGGAGCGCCTCGACAGTTACACGCTCGAGCTGCAGCGGCATGGGCTCGAGTCGGTCGAGCGCGAGGTGCGCTGGCTCAACGAGCTGATCGCGACAGAGCGTCGGGCCTCGTCGGAAGAGGGGCCCGCAAGAGATACCACGTCAACTGATGAGTAAGGGAGCGAGTGCGATGGGTTCGGTTCGCGTGGCCATTGTCGGTGTCGGCAACTGCGCGTCGTCGCTGGTCCAGGGCGTCCACTACTACAAGGACGCCGACCCGGACATCCGGGTGCCGGGCCTCATGCACGTGAAGTTCGGCGAATATCACGTCGGTGACATCGAGTTCGTCGCCGCGTTCGACGTCGACGCCAAGAAGGTCGGGCGCGACCTGTCGGAGGCGATCGTCGCCAGCGAGAACAACACGATCAAGATCTGCGACGTGCCGCCCACCGGGGTGACCGTCCAGCGTGGCCATACCTTCGACGGGCTGGGTGAGTTCTACCGGGAGATCATCGAGGAGTCCGACGAGACTCCCGTCGATGTCGTCCAGGTGCTGCGTGACAACCAGGTCGACGTCCTGGTCTCCTACCTGCCGGTGGGCTCGGAGGACGCGGACCGCTTCTACGCCCAGTGCGCCATCGACGCCGGCGTGGCGTTCGTGAACGCGCTGCCGGTCTTCATCGCCTCCGACCCGGAGTGGGCCGAGAAGTTCGCCAAGGCCGGGGTGCCGATCGTCGGCGACGACATCAAGTCGCAGGTCGGCGCCACCATCACGCACCGCGTGCTGGCCAAGCTGTTCGAGGACCGCGGGGTGGAGCTGCTGCGCACGTACCAGCTCAACTTCGGCGGCAACATGGACTTCATGAACATGCTGGAGCGCAAGCGGCTCCAGTCCAAGAAGATCTCGAAGACGCAGTCGGTCACCTCGCAGATCCCGCACGAGATGGGCAAGGCCGACGTGCACATCGGGCCGTCGGACCACGTGCCGTGGCTGGACGACCGGAAGTGGGCGTACGTGCGGCTCGAGGGCCGCTCGTTCGGCGACACGCCGCTCAACCTCGAGTACAAGCTGGAGGTCTGGGACTCGCCGAACTCGGCGGGGATCATCATCGACGCGGTGCGGGCCGCCAAGATCGCCCTCGACCGCGGGATCGGGGGGCCGATCCTGTCGGCGTCCTCGTACTTCATGAAGTCGCCGCCGGAGCAGTTCTCGGACGACGAGGCCCGGGACTACGTCGAGAAGTTCATCCGGGGCGAGGTCGAGCGCTGACCCCCCGTCGGCGCCGCGCCCGTGGACACGGGTGCGGCGCCGCGCCGGCTACGGCCGGGCCGCCGGGGGCAGCTCGGCGGGCGAGGCGGGATGCCAGGTCAGCGGGTCGGCGCCGAGGTCGGCCAGCAGCGGCACCTGCTCCTGGCACCAGGGCGAGACGGCCAGCAGCCCGTTGCGCACGCCCTCGGCGAACTCCTTCCACGGCATCCACATCGTCTCCCCCACCTCGGCGGGGTTGGGGACGGCGGGCGAGGTCACGGTGACGCGGTAGACCGGGCAGAGCTCGTGCTCGACGATCCCGTTGGCCATGACGGCGCGGTAGGAGAAGGCCGGCAGCATGAGGTCGACGCGGTCCATCGCGAGCCCCAGCTCGTAGGAGAGCCGGCGCTCGACGGCCCGCTCCAGCGGCTCGCCCGGCAGCGGGTGGCCGCAGCAGCTGTTGGTCCAGATCCCCGGCCATGTGAGCTTGCTGTCCGCTCTCCTGGTCAGCAGCACCCGGCCCTCGTGATCGAAGACATAGCTGGAGAACGCCAGGTGAAGAGGGGTCTCGCGACCGTGCACCGCCAGCTTGGGCGCTGTGCCGAGTGCGTGGCCGTCGCGGTCGACCAGCACAACGTGTTCCTCAGTCGTCACGCTATGAAGCGTACGAGACGCGGTGACCGTTCGGAACCCACGGCCCACCTGCCGCATCGTGACTCTCGCGCATCCTAGGCGATGAGGGGAGGGCTAGGCTGGCCGCGTGTCATTTGTGGCCGACCTACGCGTGGTCCTGCGGGGCAATGATTTCCGGCGGTTGTTCGCCACCCGCCTGATCTCCCAGTTCTCCGACGGGATCTTCCAGTTCGGGGTGGCCGGGTTCGCCTTCTTCAGCCCGGAGAGCCAGACGACGGCGCTCGCGGTGGCCGCCGGGCTGGCCGTGCTGCTGCTGCCGTACAGCGTGCTCGGGCCCTTCGTGGGCGTGTTCATCGACCGCTGGTCACGGCGGCAGATCCTGGTGGTCGCTCCGATCGTGCGCGGCGCGCTGCTGCTGGTGGCGGCGGCGCTGGTGGCCGCCGACGTGCCGGACCCGGTCTTCTACGGGGCGGCGCTGGCCGTGCTGGGCGTCAACAGGTTCTTCCTGGCCGCGCTCGGCGCCTCGCTGCCGCACGTGGTGCCGCCCGACCGGCTGATGGCCGCCAACGCGGTCGTGCCCACGTCGGGCACCGTGGTCACGTTCGTGGGCGTGGGGCTCGGTTACCTGCTGCGCAAGGTGTTCGGCGCCGAGGACCACGGCGTGGCGCTGCTCCTGGTCGTCTCGGGCGTGGTGTTCGGCCTGAGCGCGCTGGTCGCGCGGACGATGGACCGCGGCCTGCTCGGCCCCGAGTCCGACCCGAGCCGGCCGCAGGCGCGCGAGGCCCTGCGCAACGTGGTCGGCGGCCTCACCGACGGCGCCAGGCACCTGGTCAAGCACCGCGTCGCGGCCTCCACCATGGGCGCGATGGCCGCCCACCGGTTCTTCTACGGCATAGCCACCGCGCTCGGCATCATCCTCTACCGCTACTACTTCTACAACGGCGACGCCGACGCCGCGCTCGGCGGGGTGAGCCTGGTCGTGGCGACCTCCGGCGTCGGCTACGCCATCGCCGTGGTCATCACCCCGTACGCCACCGAGCGGTTCACGATCGAGCGCTGGGTGCCGATCGCGTTGAGCACGGCCGGGGTGCTGACGGCGGCGCTGGTGCTGCCGTTCCAGGAGTGGGGGCTGCCGGTGGCGGGGTTCGTGCTGGGCGTGGCCGGGCAGAGCGTCAAGATCTGCGCCGACACCACGGTCCAGCGCGACGTCGAGGACATCTACCTGGGCCGGGCGTTCTCGATCTACGACATGCTCTTCAACGGCATGTACGTCCTCGCCGCGGCCCTGTCGGCGGCCATCCTGCCCGCCGACGGCAAGTCCTACACGGCCGTCGTGATCGCCGCCGTCGGCTATCCCCTGGCCGCGCTCGCGTACCGGATGATCACGCGCCCGCGCCGCTCGACCTCGCCCACTCCAACAGCGCCTCGGTAGCCGCCTCCTTGCCGATCAGGCCCTTGTCGAGCCTGATCTCGAGCAGGAACTTGTACGCCCGCCCCACCACCGGCCCCGGCCCGACGCCCAGGACCCGCTGGATCTCGTTGCCGTCGAGCTCGGGCCGGATCTTGGCCAGCTCCTCCTCGTCGGCGAGCCTGGCGATGCGCTCCTCGAGCTGGTCGTAGGTCCGCGACAGCGTCACCGCCTTGCGCTTGTTGCGCGTGGTGCAGTCGGCCCTGGTCAGCTTGTGGAGCCGGTCCAGCAGGTGGCCGGCGTCGCGCACGTAGCGGCGTACGGCGCTGTCGGTCCACTCCCCCGTGCCGTAGCCGTGGAAGCGCAGGTGCAGCTCCACCAGCCGGGCCACGTCCGAGACCACGTCCTTGGGGAACTTCAGCTCCGTCATGCGCTTCTTGGTCATCTGCGCGCCGACCACCTCGTGGTGGTGGAACGACACCCGCCCGCCCGGCTCGTGGCGGCGCGTCTTCGGCTTGCCGACGTCGTGCAGGAGCGCCGCCCAGCGCAGGATCCGGTCGGGCTTGCCGTCCTCCTCCTGCGCGATGGCCTGGTCGAGCACGGTCAGCGTGTGCTCGTAGACGTCCTTGTGCCGATGGTGCTCGTCGATCTCCAGCCGCAGCTTGGGCAGCTCGGGCAGCACGTGCGCGGCCAGCCCGGTCTCGACCAGCAGCCGCAGGCCCTCGCGCGGGTTGGCGCCGCAGACGAGCTTGTCAAGCTCCTCGCGGATGCGCTCGGCCGAGACGATCTCGATGCGCCCGGCCATCGCGGTCATCGCCGCCACGGCCCCCTCGTCCACCGTGAACCCGAGCTGCGAGGCGAACCTGGCGGCCCGCAGCATGCGCAGCGGGTCGTCGCCGAAGGACCGCTCGGGGGTGCCCGGCGTGCGCAGCACCCTGGCCTTCAGGTCGTCGAGCCCGCCGTACGGGTCGACGAACTCGTGGCCCGGCAGCCGCACCGCCATCGCGTTGACCGCGAAGTCGCGCCGTTCGAGGTCCTCGTCGAGCGTCTCGCCGTACATGACCTCGGGCTTGCGCGACTTGGGGTCGTAGGACTCGCTCCGGTACGTCGTGATCTCGATCAGCCAGCTGCCCTTGCGCAGGCCCACCGTGCCGAAGTCGATGCCGATGGTCCATACGGAGTCGGCCCAGTCCCTGACGAGCTCCAGCACCCGCTCGGGGCGGGCGTCGGTGGTCAGGTCGAGGTCGTTGCCGATGCGGCCGAGCAGCAGATCGCGTACGGGGCCGCCGACCAGGGCCAGCTCGTGGCCCTGCGCGGCGAACAGGCGGCCGAGCTCGTCGGCCACCGGGGCGATCTTGCGGAACAGGTCCGTCATGGCCCGCCGTTGGCTGTCAGTCAGAGTTGAGTCGGACAAGCGGGTAGGTCCTTCTGGGAGCATTCCGGAACATATCCCCCGAGCCACACCAGGTCCGGGTTACCGTCGGTCCAAGGACCGTCGGGGGCCAGGGAACGAGGCAAGGAGGACTATATGAAGGACGCCCTCGCGATCCACCGCTGGCTCCTCGCCCACCAGGTCCATCATGAGATCGTACGCCTTCCGCGTCCCATGACTTGCGCGGCAGATCTGCCTGAGGCGGTCTCCGCGGCGCCGAGCAGGTGTCTGATGGTCACGGTGCTCGAGGTCGCCACGAGGGTCGGCCGCGAGGTCGTCATCGCGGTCACCACCCCCGTGTCGGCGCCGCCACCGGTGGGAGCCGTCGGCGGAGTCCTGGGCGTCCGCCGGGTCCGCCCCGCCCCGGCCCACGTGGTCAACGCGGCCACCGACTACGCCAGCGGGCTGGTGTGCCCGCTGCTCCTGCCCGACCCGCTGCCCAAGTTCGTCGACGACCGGCTGCCGGCCGACTTCCTGACCGACGACGGGCCGATCTTCACCGCGACCGGTGAACGGCATACCGCCCTGACCATGCGCGCACTCGACCTGATGGCACTCCTGCCAGGCAAGATGGTCGACCTCAGGGCGAAAGGAACACGTGAGGCGGTCGCGCGGCGGCACTGAGCCCGTACGATTGCGGGCGTGTGTCGTCGTCCTCCAGCTCGGGCATTCGCGTGATCCGTAAGGCCACGCTGCTCGCCGCGCTGCTCGCCCTCACCGTGGTGGCGACCGCGCCCGGCGCGGCTGCCACGAAGTCCGCGAAGGCGAGCAGGCAGACCCTGGCCGTGTCGATCTCGTCGATCTCGCCTCAGGTGCCGACCGCGCAGACCGATGTGATCAAGTTCACCGGCACCCTCCGCAACGACAGCGGCACGCCGCAGAGCAGCCTGCGCGTACGCCTGCGTTACTCCTCGCAGAAGCTCCCCGACCGCGCCGCCCTGGCCACCTACCAGAGCGACCAGAACCCCGCGACTCTGTGGGGCATCGGCTCCCAGAACTCGTTCATGGACATCCCGGCGCTGGCCGCCGGCGCCCAGGCGCGATGGGAGTTCACCGCGACGCCCGTGCAGCTCGGCTACCGCTCGTTCGGGGTCTACCCGGTGGCCGTGGAGGTGATCCAGAACGGCGTGCAGGTCATGACGCAGCGCACGTACCTCACCTACGCGCCGCCCACGGTGCCGAAGCTGCCGCGCAACAAGCTGGCCATCGCCCTGCCGGTCATCGACCAGCCCCATCGCGGGACCGACCGCGACGCGAAGAGCGGCGCGCCGCTGTTCGTGGACGACAAGCTGAGCCAGTCGATCACCGGCAAGGGGCGCCTGGCCGACCTGGCGCGCATCGCGCAGGCCGCGCCCAAGGCCGTCACCTGGTTCGTCGAGCCCTCGCTGCTCGACGACCTCGACGCGATGAAGAACAAGTACCTGGTCAAGGTCAAGGGCAAGGACGAGACGCAGGAGAAGCCCGCCAACCCCGAGGCCGCCAACTGGCTGACGACCATGCGCACCGCGCTGGCCGGCTCTCCCGTGGTCGCGGTCCCGTACGCCGATCCCGACGTGGCCGCGCTCGCGCACCAGGGGCTGGACACGCAGACCGGCCGGGCGATCGAGCTGGGCCGGCAGAAGGCCGCCGCGCTGCTCCAGCGCGAGGTCAAGACCAACATCAACTGGCCGCCCGCGGGCATGCTCGACGCCGACGCGCTCGACCTGCTCTCGGTCAGCAAGGACCCGGTCGACACGGTCCTGCTCAACTCCACCAACCTGCCGCCGCAGCCCCCCGTGCCGTTCACGCCCGACGCCGCCGGCACGCTCGACTCGGTGAACGGGCCCGTCACCGCGCTGGTCGCCGACGCCGAGCTGAGCAAGCTCTTCGAGCCCGCGGCGCCCACGTCCGTGCTGCTCAGCACGCAGCATTTCATCGCCGAGACGGCCATGATCGCCGCGGAGGCCGGCCAGACCTCGCCCAGGTCCATCGTCATCGCCCCGTCGCGCCGGTGGGACCCCAACCCGACGCTCGTCAACGCGCTGCTGAGGACCGCGAACAAGCTGCCGTGGCTGCGCCTGACCCCGCTGGATTCGATCAAGAAGTCCAAACTGTCGGTCCCGCGCGCCGGGCTGACCTACACCGACCAGGACCGCAAGGAAGAGCTGAGCGCGAAATACCTCACCCCGGTCAAGGACGTCACGTCGAAGGCGCAGCTCACCTCCCTGATCACGGCGGAGAAGACGCCGTCGAGCTTCGACGCGGCGGTCCTGCGGCTGACCTCCTCGGCCTGGCGCAACAGCACCCGCGCGGGCCGCGCGGTGACCAAGCAAGTAAGCATCGCGGTGACGGAGCAGACCGAGAAGATCGAGATCACCGGGTCGGGCCCCAACCGGACGCGCACGCTGGCGGGCAGCAGCGGCCAGGTCCCGATCAGCGTCAAGAACGAGCTGGGCGTGGAGATCGCCCTCTACATCGACGTCACGTCCAACAACCCCGAGCTGCTGCAGGTCGACTTCCCGCAGAAGGAGCCGATGAAGATCGGCCCCCGGCAGAGCGGCATGGTCCAGGTGAAGATGAACGCCGCCCCCGGCACCAGCGGCGACGCGACGGTGACCGTGCAGCTCAAGACCTCCGACAACCAGCCGTACGGCAAGCCGCAGCGGCTGACCATCCGCACCACCGGCTACACCGGGATCGCCTCGGTGATCGTGGGCGCCGCCCTGACCGTGATGCTCGCCGCCGTGGTGATGCGAGTGCTGCGGCGCAGGTCGGAGCGGAAGCTCGCGCACGCGGCCAAGACCCGGGAGAATGAGAACGTATGAGTCGCATGCTTCGGGCCAGCGCCATCATGGCGGCGGGCACGATGGTGTCCAGGGTCACGGGGTTCGTGCGGACCATGGTGCTGGCCTACGCCATCGGCACGAAGGCGCTGGGCGACTCCTACAACGCGGCGTACGCGATCCCGTACAGCATCCTCGACCTGCTGCTGCTCGGCGTGCTGAGCAGCGTCGTGGTGCCGATGATCGTGCGGGCCCAGCAGCACGACGCCGACGGCGGCCGGGCGTACGAGCAGCGGCTGCTGACGATCTCGGCGGTGGCGCTGATCGTGGTGGCGGTGCTGGCGGTGTTCGGCGCGCCGCTGCTGATCGACCTCTACACCGACTGGGCGCCGGGCAGCCCCAAGTTCGAGGTCGCGGTCACGCTGGCCCGCTTCATCCTGCCGCAGCTCGCCTTCTTCGGCGTGGGCGCGGTGGCGGGCGCCATCCTCAACACCCGCGACCGCTACGGCGCGCCCATGTGGGCGCCGGTGGTCAACAACCTGGTCGTCATCTGCGTGTTCCTGGCCTACGCCATGGTCGGCGGCGAGCGCGACAACATCGAGCAGATCAGCACCGGCGACATGGCGCTGCTCGGTCTCGGCACCACGGCGGGCATCGTGGCCCAGGCGGCCATCCTGATCGTGGCGCTCAAGCGGGTCGGGTTCGCCTTCGTGCCCCGCTTCGACGTGCGCAACGCGCGGCTGGGCGAGATGGCCAGGGCGGGCGTCTGGACGATCGGCTACGTGATCGTCACCCAGCTCGGCTTCATGCTGACCACCAACCTGGCCAGCGCGGCGGGCGACGCGGTCGAGGGGCACGGCATCAGCCCGTACACGCTGGCGTTCCAGCTCTTCCAGCTCCCGTACGGCGTCATCGGCGTCTCGGTGATCACCGCGATGCTGCCCAGGATGAGCCGGGCCGTCGGCGAGGGGCGCTTCCACGACGTGCGCAGCGAGTTCGGGTCGAGCGTGCGGCTGATCTGCTCGCTGATGGTGCCGGTCTCGCTGCTGCTCATGGTGCTCGGGCCGGCCATCACCGTGCCCATCTACGGCCACGGCGCCAACAGCGTCGCGGACGCCGTCTACATCGGCAACGTGCTGCAGGTCTACGGGCTCGCGCTGGTGCCGTTCGCGCTGTTCCAGCTGTTGCTGCGGGTCTTCTACAGCTTCGGCGACACCCGTACGCCGGTGTTCGTCGGCGCCGCCACCACGGCGGCCAACGCGGCCCTCATGCTGGTGTTCAACGCGTTGCTGCCGGCCCGGTACCTGGTGATGGGGCTGGCGCTCGCGTACGCCATCGCGTACGCGCTGGGCGCGGTCGGGGCGTGGCTGCTGGCCAGTCGCCGGGTCAGAGGGCTCGGTGGCTGGACCATCGGCATGGCGTTGACCAGGATGTACCTGGCGGCCCTGCCCACCGCTGTGGTGGCGCTCGCGGCGGTTTGGGTAGTCACGGGGGTGTTCGCCGGGCTAGGGTTCGTCAACTCGCTGATCGTCCTTGCGGTCGGCGGGGGCCTCGGGTTGCTGCTCTATCTAGGCGTCGCGCACAGAATGCGCATCCCCGAGGTCAATTCCATCGTTGGGATGGTCGCTGGGCGGGTAGGCCGGTAAAGAACGCGGGCCGAATCCACTCGGCACTAACATGGAGCCCGACACGCGCGAATGGAAGCAGGAGGGGCGTGGGCGGATCCACCCGGCATAGCGTGCCTTCGTGGGACACCACCACGCAGGTGAGTCGAGTCATGAACACGCCCGATCGGCCAAGCGGAGTGAACCTGTGAGCACGTCGGCCGTCGAACCCGGCACCCGTCTGGCCGAGCGCTTCCGGCTCGAGGACCGCGTCAGCGAGTCCGACGGAGCCACGCTCTGGAAAGCCATCGATGAGATCCTCGCGCGTCCGGTGGCCGTCCACACCTTCGCGCCCGACTTCCCCCGCGTCCACGAGGTGGTCACGGCCGCCCGCGCGGCGAGCAGGCTGACCGACCCGCGCCTGACGCAGGTGTTCGACGCCGCGGAGGACGACAAGGCCGCCTACGTCGTCAGCGAGTGGGTCACCGGCGAGTCGCTGACGGACCTGCTCGCCTCCGGCCCGCTGGAGCCCGAGCGCGCGGCCGGGCTGGTGGCCGAGGCCGCCGAGGCGCTCGCGCACGCCCACGAGGCGCAGCTCTACCACCTGTGCCTGCGCCCCTCCCACCTGGTGTGGACGACGGGCAACACGGTCAAGGTGCTCGGCGTGGCCGTCGACGCGGCCCTGTCCGGGCTCACCACCGACCAGCCGGCCCTCGACGACGCCGAGGGGCTGGGCCGGCTGCTGTACGCCGGGCTGACCGGCCACTGGCCGGGCGACGAGGAAGAGGGCGGCCTGCCCGCGGCGCCCATGACCGACGGCCACTTCTGCACGCCCCGGCAGGTCACCGCCGGCGTGCCGAGCTACCTCGACACGGTGACCGTGCGCGCGTGCCTGCCCGAGTCGCGCAAGGGCACGGGCGCGCTGGCCAGCCCGGCCGACGTGGCCGAGGCGCTGTCCGGCGTGGCCAGGCCCATGCCGATCCCGATCGCCTACCCCTCGACCCCCGCGGTGGCCTCCGCCTCCCACACCGAGGGCCTGGACCTCGTCCACCGCCAGCAGCTCACCGTCCCGCCGAGCCCGCCCCCGCAGCCGCGCCGCCCCTCGGGCGGTGGCAGCACGCTCAACCGCGTGCTGATGACGCTGGTCGTGCTGCTCGTCATCGCGGCCGTCGGCGTCGGCGCCTGGACGATCGGCCGCAGCCTGGGCAGCCCGACCAAGCCCGAGGCGTCGGGCTCCAGCCCCAGCACCTCCGCGTCCGCCTCGGCCGAGGTCCAGACCGTCAAGCCGAAGAAGGCCCAGGGCTTCGACCCGCTCGGCGACAACAAGGAGAAGCCCGAAATGGCCGACCTGGCCATCGACGGCAAGCCCGGCACGCTGTGGAAGACGGAGCGCTACGACAGCGCCGACCTGGGCAATCTCAAGAAGGGCGTCGGTCTGCTGCTCGACATGGGCAAGTCCATGCAGATCAGCGACGTGGTCGCTACGCTGTCCGATGCTTCGGGCGCGAGCGTCGAACTCAAGGTGGGCGACTCTCCCGATCTGTCGTCACTGAAGACGGTGGCGACCGAGAAGAACGCCGCAGGTAAGACGACTCTTACCCCTGGTGAGCCGGCAACTGGACAGTACGTTTTGATCTGGTTTACCCGGGTTCCGATGGATGGGGGCGAGTTTCATGGCACCATCTATGAAGTAGTGGTGCACTCTCCCGGATCGGCATAACCAGGAATCTCTCTTGTGAACTCCCCACCCGAGACACCCTCAGCAGCGGAGCGGCCGGCGGTCACAGACGCCGAGCTGCTGACCGCGCACATCAACGGGGATCCTCACGCCTTCAGCGAAATCGTCAAACGGCACCGCGACCGCATGTGGGCGGTCGCCCTGCGTACGCTCGGTGACCCCGACGAGGCCGCCGACGCCGTGCAGGACGCCTTCGTCTCCGCATATCGCAAGGCCGCCACGTTTCGCGGCGAGGCGGCCGTCACGACCTGGCTCCACCGGATCGTGGTCAACGCCTGCCTCGACAGGATGCGCCGTAAATCGGTCAGGCCTGTCGCCGACGACGAGCTGATCGAGGCCGCTGAGCGCGAGACCCCTCTGCCCGACCAGACCGTCGAACGCGAAGTCTCCATGGAGGTCTCCGCAGCATTGAAACTCCTGCCCAGCGACCAGCGGGCGGCTCTCGTCCTCGTCGACATGATGGGTTATTCGGTCGAAGACGCAGCTCAGGTGCTCCAGGTGCCGAGCGGCACGGTCAAGAGCCGGTGCGCTCGGGGGCGCGCGAAACTTGCCCCAATTCTTTCCCATCTGCGGAACCGATCGGACCTCAATCGCGTCTCATCCGCGAAGGGAGCAGAACTTCGTGACGGGTGATACGCACTACGATCTGGAAATCCTGGCCGAGCTGGCCGAGGGTCTCCTAGACGTCGACACGGCGCGCCGGGTCCGCGAGCATCTCGCGGTCTGCGACCCATGCGGGGAGCTACTGGCAGACCTGGCGGCGGTTCGCGAGGTGCTCGCGGCGACCCCCACACCGGCCATGCCGATGGGTGTCGCACTGCGCATCGACAAGGCCCTGGCCGCCGAGGCGGAGTCCCGGCGGGGAGGCGTCGGCCTCGTGGAGACGCCCGACTGGGACGAGCTCATGCGGGACGCCCCGTGGGAACGACCGGTCGAGGTGGCCGCTGAGGCGGCCCCCGAGCCGGTGCGCCTGGGCGTCGTCTCCGACGACGGCACGATCGTCCCGGCCAGGCCATCTCGCCGGCGCCGATGGGCGATGCCCGCGATCGCGGCCGCGGCGGCGGTCGCCGTGGTCGGCACCGCGGTGGCCTCGACCGGGCTGCTCGCGAGCGGCGGCGGAGGCGGCAGCAGCAGCATCGACGTGATGGCCGGCGGCGCCACCGAGACCTCCGCGGTCCCCTCGACCCCGGCCAAGGTCCCCACTATGGCCAGGTCCTACGGGCTGACCGACAGCGGTCACAACTACAGTGACCAGGACCTGCGCCAGCCGCTCGAAGGCATGTTCGGCTTCCAGCGCATGGTGGGTGGCGGCTCCGACGACGACGGCAAGGTCGACAAGTGCGTGAAGCGGGTCTCGAGCCGCTCCAGGCTGCCGGCGTACGCGGTCGACCAGGGCCAGTACAACGGCCAGGAGGCGCTCATCGTGGCCTCGTGGAAGGACAAGGCCAGCCAGAGGCTGCGCATCGACATCGTCGACCCGTTCAACTGCAAGAACCTGCGTAAGCCCACACTGGGCCGCTGGTAAAGGACCTACGCGTCAGAGCCCGCCTCGGCGGGCTCTTTCGCTTTGTGCGAGCGTTGTGTGCGGGGCCGGGAATCAGCGCGGCCTAGGATCTGTTGACGCCGGTGCAACACCAGACGAGGAAGGCGTGGAGCGTTGAGCGACGTTCGTAACGTGATCATTATTGGATCCGGCCCAGCTGGCTACACCGCGGCCGTCTACTCCGCGCGCGCCGAGCTCAAGCCGCTGGTCTTCGAGGGTTCCGTGACAGCCGGTGGCGCTCTCATGAACACCACCGACGTGGAGAACTTCCCGGGTTTCCCCGACGGCATCATGGGCCCCGACCTCATGGACAACCTGCGCAAGCAGGCCGAGCGGTTCGGCGCCGAGCTGGTCGCCGACGACGTGGTCGAGGTGGACCTGGAGGCGAACCCCAAGGTCGTCAAGACCTACACCGACACCTACTACGCCAAGTCGGTCATCCTGGCGATGGGCTCCGGCTACCGCGAGCTCGGCCTGGAGAACGAGAAGCGCCTGTCCGGGCGTGGCGTGTCCTGGTGTGCGACGTGTGACGGCTTCTTCTTCCGCAACAAGGACATCGTGGTCGTCGGCGGCGGCGACACGGCGATGGAGGAGGCCACGTTCCTCACCAGGTTCGGCCGCATGGTGACGGTGGTGCACCGCCGCGACGAGCTGCGCGCCAGCAAGATCATGCAGGAGCGGGCGCTCGCGAACGAAAAGATCCGTTTCGTCTGGGACTCCGAGGTCGTCGACGTGCTCGGCGACTCCCGCGTCGAGGCCGTGCGGCTGCGTAACGTCAAGACCGGCGAGGAATGCGAGCTGGCCACCGACGCGTTGTTCATCGCGATCGGCCACGACCCGCGCACCGATCTGGTCAAGGGGCAGATCGACCTCGACGCGGACGGCTACATCAAGGTGGCCTCGCCGTCCACGGCGACCAACATCGACGGTGTGTTCGCCGCGGGAGACGTTGTCGACCACACCTACCGTCAGGCCATCACCGCTGCCGGCACCGGCTGCGCGGCCTCGCTCGACTCCGAGCGCTGGCTGGCGAACAACGAGAAGTGAGTAAGGAGCGCACCGTGAAGGCTGTCACCGACGCCTCTTTCGAAGCCGACGTCCTCAAGAGCGACAAGGCCGTGCTGGTCGATTTCTGGGCCGAGTGGTGCGGGCCGTGCCGTCAGGTGGCCCCCATCCTGGAGGAGATCGCCAAGGAGCACGGCGACAAGCTGGAGATCGTCAAGCTCAACATTGACGAGAACCCCGACGTTCCGCGCCAGTACGGTGTGCTCCAGATCCCCACGATGAACGTCTACAAGAACGGCGAGGTCGTGAAGCAGATCATCGGCGCCAAGCCGAAGGCCATGCTGCTGCGCGAGCTCGACGGCATCATCTAGCCCGCTCTCCCGCGGCGCGCGCCCGGCCCCCCGCCCCTGGCGGGGGGCTTTCCGCGTTCTCCCGGTCGTACGGACCTGCGAGCCGCTTGTACGGGCCTGTGCGGTCGTCAGACGGGACGTAGCGCCCGTTCCGGACTCATGGAGCCCAGGAGTCGCTCCAAAGCCACCTCGACGTCCTCACGCCACGAGACGGCGGTCTTGAGCTCCAGCCGGAGCCGCGGAAAACGCAAATGCGGACGAACCGTCTTAAAACCAACAGAAAGGAAGTATTCCGCCGGAACTACGCAACTAGGCTCTTCCCACTTGAGGTCGCCAAAAGCTTCAATGGCTTTCACACCACGCCTGGTCAGGTCTTTGGCGACGCCCTGGATCAGCATCCGCCCCAGCCCGCCACCCGAGAACTCCGGAATGATGTGCGCGGTCATCAGCAGCACGGCGTCGGCGCTGACCGGCGAGGTGGGGAAGGCCACCGACCGGGGGCTGTAGAGCGGCGGGCTGTAGAGCACGAACCCGGCGGGCACCCCGTCGACGTAGACGATTTTCCCGCAGCTGCCCCACTCGAGCAGCGTGCCGGAGATCCAGGCCTCCTTCTCCAGCCCCGGATCCCCCGACCGAACCGCCCGCTCCCCGCTCATGGGGTCAAGCTCCCAGAACACGCATCGCCTGCAGCGATGGGGCAGATCTTCGAGATTGTCCAGGGTTATGTTGACCAGCCGGCGCGACAACTACGGCCCCCTGTCGTTGACCCGGAAAAGCCCGCGAAAACCGCGTCCACAGGTGGCATCGTAGCCCAGTGAAGATACCGCCAGCGGACACCACGACGGTCGAGCCCGTCACGGGCGACATGTCCGGTTAGCGTAATCTGGTATTTCAGTCCGATATGACACCTAGGAGGTGGGCCGTGACAGGAGAGCTGGATCACGGTCAGACACCCGCGACCCAAGGGTCGCGCATCGACGCTTACGTCGATCGGTACGCCGCGCGAGCTACCGGGATGGTCGCCTCCGAGATCCGAGCTCTTTTCGCCGTCGCGTCGAGGCCCGAGGTGGTCTCGCTCGCGGGCGGCATGCCGTACGTCACGGCTCTTCCCCTCGACATGGTCGGCGAGCTGGTCTCCGACCTCGTCACCAAGCGCGGCCCCGTCGCGCTGCAGTACGGTTCCGGCCAGGGCGACCCGCACCTGCGTGAGCAGATCTGCGAGGTCATGCGGCTGGAGGGGATCCACGCCGGGGCGGACGACGTGGTCGTCACCGTCGGTTCGCAGCAGGCCCTCGACCTGATCACCCGGATCTTCATCGACCCGGGCGACGTGGTGCTCGCCGAGGGGCCCTCGTACGTGGGGGCGCTGGGTACGTTCGCCGCCTATCAGGCCAAGGTCGTTCACATCGCCATGGACGATCAGGGCATCGTGCCCGAGTCCCTCGCCCAGACCATCTACGCGCTGGAGACGGCCGGGGCGCCCATCAAGTTCCTCTACACGATCCCGACCTTCCACAACCCGGGCGGCGTCACCCTGAACATCGCCCGGCGGCAGCAGGTGCTCGACATCTGCCAGCGGGCCGGGGTGCTGATCATCGAGGACAACCCGTACGGGCTGCTCGGCTTCGACGGGGAGCCCATGCGCGCCCTGCGCGCCGACAACCCGGACGGCGTGGTCTACCTGGGGTCGTTCTCCAAGACGCTCGCCCCCGGCTTCCGCGTCGGCTGGGCGCTGGCCCCGCACGCCATCCGCGACAAGCTCGTGCTGGCCATGGAGTCGGCCGTGCTGTCGCACTCCTCGTTCACCCAGCTCGCCGTGGGCCAGTACCTCGCCACGCAGCCATGGCGGGAGCAGATCAAATCGTTCAGGGAGCTCTACCGCGAGCGCCGCGACGCGCTCCTGGACGCGCTCGAATCCCTGATGCCGCCCGAGGTCACCTGGACCCGACCCGCGGGCGGCTTCTTCGTGTGGGCGACCCTTCCCGAGGGGCTCGACTCGAAGGCCATCCTGCCGCGGGCGGTGGCCGAGCGGGTGGCGTTCGTACCGGGGACCGGGTTCTTCTCGGACGGGAGCGGGGCGCGGCACATGCGGCTCTCGTACTGCTTCCCCGAGCCGGACCGGATCCGGGAGGGGGTGCGGCGGCTGGCCGGCGTGATCGATCAGGAGATGCAGCTGAGGGACACGTTCGGCACCAGCTCGGCCCGCGACCACCTGGGCGTCGACACCCCTGGCCCGGACCTGGCCTGACCAAGGGGGCCGGCGCCGCCTCACCCGCCCGCCGGCCCCACCTCCAGACCCGCCCTACCCAACCCTCTTGGGCCCACCAAGCCGCGCTCCACCCACCGGCTCTCCAGGCTTGGCTACCTGTACTCCACCTCCAGGACCAGCCACCCCTACCCCACTTATTCACCTCCAGGGTCAGCCACCTCTGCCCCACCTACTCACCCCGCGCCAGCCGCCCTTGCCCTACCCGTTCCCAGGACCACCCCCCCCTCGGCCCACCCAGTCACTTCAAGGCCCAGCAACTCCAAGGCCCAGCAACTCCCGCTCCTGCTGCACCCACCACGCTCTGCGGGCATACCCGCGACCCTGCATCGGCGCGCCTCGACCCGACCCGCGAACCTTCACCACCAGGACTCTCACCCGACCCCCGCGAAAGAGCAAATATCAGTCAGGCGCGTCGGGCGCTGGTGGCGTGCCGGGCCTCGGCGGCTTGGCGGTACGGTTGGACAGCGGCGCGTGCGATCAGCGGAGGAGATGTGATGAGCGATCTGGGCCACGTGCTCGTGCTGGCCGGAGGTCTCTCCTATGAGCGAGAGGTGTCCCTGCGCTCCGGTCGCCGAGTCAGCGAGGTGCTGCGTGCGGCGGGCATCGACGTGGAGGCCCGCGACACCGACGCGTCCCTCGTGCCCTCCATCCTCGCGGATCCGCCGGACGCGGTCTTCGTGACCCTCCATGGTGGCGCGGGCGAGGACGGCGCGATCCGTTCCGTCCTCGAGCTGCTCAACGTCCCGTACGTGGGCGCCGACCCGGACGCGTGCCGGGTGGCCTTCGACAAGCCCACGGCCAAGGCCGTCGTGCGCTCGGTCGGCCTGCAGACGCCGCAGTCGGTCACGCTGCCGAAGGAGACGTTCCACGACCTCGGCGCCACGGTGGTGCTGGGCCGCATCATCGAGCGCCTCGGCCTGCCTCTCTTCGTCAAGCCCGCCCGTGGCGGCTCGGCGCTGGGCGCCTCGATCGTGCGCACGGCAGAGGAACTCCCCGCCGCCATGGTCGGCTGCTTCGCGTATGGCGACACGGCGCTGATCGAGCGGTACGTGGAGGGCGTGGAGGTGGCGGTCTCCGTCGTGGACCTCGGCAACGGCCCGGAGGCTCTGCCGGCCGTGGAGATCGTCCCGGACGAGGGCGTCTACGACTACGCGGCCCGCTACACGGCCGGACACACCGAGTTCTTCGCCCCTGCCCGCCTCTCCGCCCAGGCGGCCGCGGCGTGCGCCGAGACGGCGGTGACCGCCCACACGGCTCTCGGCCTCCGCGACATCTCCCGTACGGACCTGATCGTCGACGCCGACGGCATCCCGCACTTCCTGGAAGTCAACGTGGCCCCTGGGATGACGGAGACCTCACTCCTTCCGATGGCCGCCGAGGCCGCCGGCCAAGACTTGGGCGACCTCTGCCGTACCCTCCTCCAAAACGCCGCCACCCGCGCCCACACCTGACCCTCACTCTCCAACACCTCCTCCACAGCGAACCCGTCACCGCGCGCCTGCCCCGGCCCCCAGGCGCGCCCTCCCACCCGTCGACGGCACCCGCATGCAAGCCGCTCTCATCGAGCCACAAGCACGGCCGACTCAGAACTCGCCTCGAGTCCACACACACCCGGCAGCACAGCCCTCCCGGAAGCCGACGTCGAAGACCGACTCGCGAGCAAGCGCGTCCACCGGCAAGCCAACTTGAGACCGAGCCGCCACCACCACGCCCCCGAAGGCAAACAACCAGCACCACCGCCGACTCGGCGACAAGCTCCCCGCCTGCACAGCCAACTTAGACTCACGCCCCCGACAGCACGCCACCCCAGAACGCTCGGTCGACGCCCCAGCCGACCCCCGAACAGGCGTCCGACAGCACGGCGAACGCGGACGCGAGCAACCGCCACCACGACCATCCCCAGAGCAGGCGGCCACCACCACATCCAACAGCACCGCCAACCCCGACGCGGGCACCCCCGGAGCGGACATTCAGGATCACAACTCACACCCACCTGGACGTCCAACACCACGACCAACCCCCACCCGAGCAACCGCCACACGACCACCCCCAGAGCGCACCGTCGGGACACAACCGACACCCAGGCGGACGCCCAACACCACGGCCAACCCGACGCGAGCAACCGCCACCACGCCCACCCCGGAACGGACCGTCAGGACCACAGCCGACACCCAGGTGGACGCCCAACACCACGACTAAGTCAGAGGCGAGCAAGCTGCCCGCCGGAAGACTAACGACCAGACCGCAGCGGACTCAGAGGCGAACATCCGAGAGCGCGGTCGGTTCGAGGGCCGTCCCATTTCCGGCGGAGGGGCCAAATCCTTGAGATAGCAAGCGGCTCAGATCGGGTTCCTCTCGACAGAGGCCGCAGCGGCGCGACACTTGCCGACGCGAAGCACCACGCGCCCTCGGGCAGGGAGACCCCGCCGCCCTCATAGCCGCCAGCGCTTCCCCGCCACCTAGCGCTTCCCCGCCGCTCTCCTTGCTACCTAGCGCTTCCCCGCCATCCTCACCTCTTCCCCCCCGCTGAGCCACCACGGACGCCACCATCCAGAGGAAGAGCGCATGCGTGCGAGCCAGCGCCTGCTGCATCCGGATCGCACGCCTCTCATTCCTCACCAGCCCATCCACAGAACAGGCGGAAGACAGCGGCCCTCACCTCACCGGATCCGCAGCCTACGGGACGAGATCGATCCCCGGACGCCCCAGCACCAGGTTGAGGGCAGATAAGTAGCCTTACCGTGTGCTGACCGATTCGATGTACCCCAAGAGCTTCGCCAGCGACAACCACGCCGGCGTTCACCCGACCATCCTCGAAGCCATCGCCTCAGCCAACCACGGAGACGCTCCCGCCTATGGCGACGACAGCTGGACCTCAGCCTTCGAGGACAAGGCCAAGGAAGTGTTCGGCGCGGAGGCCGAGGGCTTCGCGGTACTCAACGGCGCGGGCGCCAACATGGTCGGGCTGGCCCTCATGCTCGGCCGCTACGACGCGATCCTCTGCGCCGACAGCGCCCACATCGCCACGCATGAAGCAGGAGCCTCGGAACGCCTGCTCGGCGTCAAGCTGATGACGATCCCCACCGAGGACGGCAAGCTCCGCCCGGAAGACATCAAGTCCCGCCTGGGTGGAATCGGCAATCCCCACGAGTCCCAACCCACGGTGGTCTCCATCTCCCAAGTCACGGAGCTCGGCACCTGCTACTCCCCCGCCGAGATCGCCGCCGTGGCGGAGGCGGCACACGAGTCGGGTCTACGACTCCACATGGACGGCGCCAGGCTCGCGAACGCCGCCGCCTTCCTCGACTGCGACCTGAAGGCCATCACGACGGACGCCGGGGTGGACGTCTTCAGCTTCGGCGGCACCAAGAACGGCGCACTGGCTGCCGAGGCGGTCGTCGTCCTCGATCCCTCGCTGGCGCCCGCCGTCCCGTTCCTCCGCCGCCAGTCACTGCAACTCGCCTCGAAAATGCGCTTCATCTCGGCTCAGCTTTCGGCGCTTCTGACGAACGACCTATGGCGCGAGAACGCTTCTCACGCCAACAAGATGGCGGCCCGACTGGCGGACGGCCTGGCCGATGTGCCCGGCGTTTCCTTGGCGCACCCGGTCCAGTCGAACGCCGTCTTCGCCGTCCTCCCACCCGCCGTCGCGGAGACCCTCGGGGGACGCTACCTGTTCCACTACTGGAACGAGCAAGCCGGCATCGTCCGCTGGATGACTGCCTTCGACACGACGCCGGAGAACGTGGACGACTTCCTCGACGACATCCGCAAGGCCGCCGCCGCGTAGCCTCACTCCTTCACCAGCCGCCGTTTCACGTGAAACACGCCACCCTTCCGGCAGCGCGACTCAGCTCCATGTTTCACGTGAAACGCTCCCAGGAACTCACTCGACCCCAAGAGTCGCCGCCCTTGAGGCGATCTACCACCCCGCACCCTCGACCGCGCCAAGCCCCTCGTTTCACGTGAAACATCGACTACCCGAAGCGGGGCTTAGCGTCGGCTTCACATGAACAGCGCCCCGGCGAGCTGACTGCGATCGTTTCACGTGAAACAGCGAATTCAACCCGGGACGCGTCACCCCTTTCCCGCCCCCGCCACAGCGGCAAGCGAGAGCGGACAGCAGCGTCGGGGCTATGGGGGCCGACAGTGCCTGTTTCACGTGAAACAGCGACTCCGCCGCATCTGCCGCCGCGACGGTCTCAGGTGAACAGCGAATCCGGACCAAGCGCGCCAGTCGTTCGCCAGCCGTCACCGCCACAGGCGGCGGGACGGCGACGCGGCAGGACGACAGAGACGGCGAGACGGCGGGACAGCGGGACGGAAGGATGGCGGGACGGCGGGACAGCGAGGCGATCAGGGGCGATCAGCTGGCAAGCCAGCAGTGGCGGTTCACGTGAAACAAGCGTCAGCCTTCGGACTCTCGCATCGCGCGGACAGCTTCCGGCGCCATGGTGCCGATGATCCGCTCAAGGTCGTCGATCGTGGCGAACTCAACGACAATGCGTCCCTTGCGGCGCCCCAGATCCACCTTCACCTTGGTCTCGAAGTGGTCCGAGAGGCGGTCGGCGAGGTGGGTCAGACCGGGAGCGGTGGGCTTGGGCGCCTGGCGCTCACGCGCGGGCTTCTTGGCCGCCTTGGCGCTGCCCATCGCGACGATCTCCTCAACCGCCCGGACCGAGAGGAGCTCCGCCACGATCCGCTTGGCCAGTTCGATCTGCTCATCGGCGCTGGCGAGGCCGAGGAGGGCACGAGCGTGACCGGCGCTGATGATCCCGGCGGCCACCTTCTGCTGAACTTCGGGCGGGAGGTTCAAGAGGCGGAGGGTGTTGGTGATGTGGGAACGGGAGCGGCCGACCTTCTGCGCCAACTGATCGTGCGTCGCCTGGAAGTCATCGAGGAGTTGCTGATAGGCGGCGGCCTCTTCAAGAGCGTTCAGCTGCTCGCGCTGAAGGTTCTCGATGAGGGCATCCCGAAGGAGATCGGTGTCCTGGGTGTTGCGGACGATCGCCGGAACCGGGTCCAAGCCCACCTGCTGGCACGCCCGCCAGCGCCGCTCCCCCATGATCAGCTCGTACTGACCACCACCGACGGATCGGACCACGATCGGCTGCAGGAGCCCGACCTCCCGGATGGACGCCGCCAACTCCTCCAGGCGTTCCCCATCGAAGATCTCACGCGGCTGGCGCGGGTTGGGGACGATCGCGTCGAGCGCGACCTCCTTGAAGTACGCTCCAGCGATCGGCCTAGGGCCGGTCTCCCCCGTTGAACCGTTCGACGGGGTCGGCGCCGTTCCCGTTCCGTCACCGATGGGACCGGTCGGGATGAGCGCCCCCAGCCCCTTGCCCAATCCCCGCCGCTGCTGACTCACTGCGTCTCCTCATCCACCCGGCCGATTCCGGTCACTCCAGGAGAGGTTACCGTCGTGCGCGCGACGGGGCGCCCCCTCGCCACACACCACCCGGTTCTATTTACACCGACACGATCACAAACCAACCCAACGACGGACTTGAACCCATCTCACGCTCGAGACGATCGCCCCACCACCCGATCCGGCGCCACCACCAACGCCCCTCGCCGCACCTGAACGCAGTCCCCCACAGCGCCCACCTAACGCCCTCACCACCTTTCCACCACATCACTGCTCCACACCCGCGTGACCGCCTCACCGCTCCGCTCCACCACCTCGCTGCCCCACCGCTCCGCCACCTCGCCGTCCCACCGCTCCGCCACCTCGCCGTCCCACCGCTCCGCTACCCGCCCTCCCGCCTCGCTGCCCCACCGCGCCGCCGTCCTTCCACCTCGCTGCCCCACCGCTCCGCCGTCCTTCCACCTCGACGTCCCACCGCTCGGCTACCCGCCGTCCCGCCTCGCTGCCCCACCGCGCCGCCGTCCGACCGCCTCGCTGCCTCGCCGTCCCGCTACCTCGCCGTCCTTCCGCTTCGCCGTCCCATTGCCCGCCATTCCGCCGCTCCGCCGTCCCGCCATTCCCCCGTCCTGCCGTCCTTCCACCTCGCCGCCGGCACCTCGCCGTCCCGCCGTCCCGCCGCGCCGCCGTCCTTCTGCGCGCTGCCCCGCTGCCCCGCTGCCCCGCTGCCCCGCTGCCTCGCTGCCCTGCCGCTTCGCCCGCTACGCCGCGACATCAGAGGGGGCAGTTCCGCTTTGCGTGAGAGTCCCACAGCATCGCCGCATCGCCATGAGCCCAGGTGTCGAGGTGGCCGTCGAAGGGGGGTTCATGGGTGCCTTCGTCCGCCGGGTGGCGCGCTTAGACGCTGCGGCTTGGCGCCAGCCGCGCTTGCGGAAGGGCGCCTTCATCCACCGCACGGCACACTGAGACGCCGCAGCTTGACGCCTGCGGTGTTCGCGGGTGCGCTGGTGGTCGGCAACCCGAGCCTGCTGGGAAGGCGGAGCCGCGGGCGCCCATGCGGCAACACAGGGATGCGGTTGTCGAACGTTGGTCGGTTGTCCTCACTTTGCCGGCTCGCAACCGCATTCGCTGCGCCGCGCCGGGCCGCCCCCTGTGCCGCATTCGCTGTGCTGCACTCGCTCGTGGTGCCGCCCTCTGCGCGCACCCCTGTGCTGCCCCGCTGCGCCGCACCCCTGTGCGCATCTCTGTGCCGCATTCGCTGCGCTGCGTTCGCTGCGCTGCGTTCGCTGCGCTGCGTTCGCTGCACTGCGTTCGCTGCACTGCGTTCGCTGCACTGCGCCCCGGTGCCGCATTCGCTGTGCTGCATCCCGTGTACCCCCAGCCCCGCCGTGCCACGGTGCCTGCGCATCGCGGATCATGCCGACGGGTCCGGCCGCAGCGGAGGTCGCTGTGCCACAGTCGCGCGCTGCGGTGATCAGCGTCTCAGGGGCCTGCTGGCGCTCGGTCTCTTCGCCCTGTCCGTCCGGCTGTCCAGCGCCCTTGCTGGCCCGGACGCCCCCATCGTGGTACTCGGTTCCGTGCCGCCCTGGGGCTTCTTGCCGAGCGCGCAGGGCAGCTCGCATCCGGCCGCTTTCGTCTCGGCAGGCTCGGCTTTACCTCCCGTCGCATCGCCGTCTGCTGGTGCCGCTCGGGCGCAGGGGATCGGTGTCCCCTGTCTGGTTGTGCCGCCGGGACGTCGTAATGCCGCCTCGGGTCGGGCCGCTATGGGCGGCAGCTTGCCGTTCGCGCCGGTTTGTCGGCTCGGCGTGCCTGGGACGCCGCGGCAGGGGTTGTGTCTCTACGGCGGTCTTGCGATCGGTGGGAAGGCATGCTGGCGGGCCCTGCCTGGCTCGCTGCTGTTCGTGTCGAAAGCAGGAGGAGGTAGGTGGGGCGCCGGTGAGTTGGGCGGCCGGCGGGTGGGTCGGGCCTGAGGTGGGAGCGGTGGCTGGGGCCAGGGGTCCTCAGCGCTCTAGCGGGGAGCTAAGCGGCGGCAGGACCGTGTGGGACCGTGTGGGACCGTGTGGGGCTGAGTGAGGGCGTGGAATGGCCCCGTGTGTGGGCGTGGCTGGGTGAGGGGTTGGCGGCCGACGGGTGGTTGCGGTGGGGTTTGTGATTTTGGGGTGGGGAGGGGGAACGGTTAGGCGACGATGGCGCGGTGGGCGATTTCGCGGGCGGCGTCCATGTAGGCCATCGCTCCGCTGGAGCCCGGGTCGTACGTCATTACCGACTGCCCATAGCTGGGCGCCTCCGACAGGCGGACGCTGCGGGGGATGACCGTGTTGAGCACCGTGTCGCCGAAGTGTGACCGGACCTCATCTGCCACCTGGGAGGCCAGCCGGGTCCGTCCGTCGTACATCGTCAGGACGATGGTCGAGAGCTTCAGTGTCGGGTTGAGGTGTGCGCGGATCAGGTCGACGTTCCTGAGGAGCTGTCCGAGGCCCTCCAGGGCGTAGTACTCGCACTGGATCGGGATCATGACCTCGTCGGCCGCCACCAACGCGTTCACCGTCAGCAGGCCCAGCGACGGCGGGCAGTCGATCACGATGTAGTCCAGGTCGATCGCGTCGTACGCCGCCAGCGCGCGCCGGAGGCGGGCCTCCCGGGCCACCAGCGAGACGAGCTCGATCTCCGCGCCGGCCAGGTCGATGGTGGCGGGGGCGCAGAAGAGGTTCGGCATGTCGGGGACCTGCTTGACGATGTCCGCCATCGGGAGGTCGTCGACGAGGACCTGGTAGACGTCCGGCACGTCGCCGCGGTGTTCGGTGGCCAAGGCTGTGGAGGCGTTGCCCTGAGGGTCGAGGTCCACCACGAGGACGCGCTGGCCATGCATGGAGAGGGCAGCGGCGATGTTCACCGATGTGGTGGTCTTGCCCACTCCCCCCTTCTGGTTGGCCACCGCGATCACCCTGGTCTTGGACGGGCGCGGCCACGTGCCGTCCCCGCCGTCGGGAGTCTGGGCGGCCGTCGGGGTTGCGGATGTTTCACGTGAAACCACTGAGCTGAGCGCCTCTCGTACCAACGGCGAATCACCAGGATTCAGGGGGGTCTGGGTCACGATGTCCATCCTTTCAACCAGTGATGTGCCGGTGCCGGCGATTGACTGTCGCGACACGCCCGTTTCGGGCCAGCCAACCCCGCTTGGACTCTCGGACGGACGGCTGTCCGGCCAGCCAAGACCGCTTGACGCGACTGGCACGACCGTCACCTCCTTCGTCGACGCCTGGCTCGCTCCGGCGTGCGACCCGCTACCACCCGAACCAATGTTGCAGGCGGCTCGACCTTACCGTGCCCGACGGTCACAAGCTCGGCCGTTCGTGCCCCGATGGCCCGCAATTGGGGCTCCGCCTCGGCGAGCTCCTCGGCGGCGCGCTCCCCCTTCATGGCGATCAGCTCGCCACCCTCGTGGAGCAGCGGCATGGCCCATTTCAGCAGCCGATCGAGCGGCGCCACCGCGCGAGCGCTGGCGACGTCGAACTCCCGCTTGCCCGCCAGCTCCTCCGCCCGGCCGCGCAGCACCTCGACGTTGTCGAGCTTGAGCGCTTCGACGCACTCCTCCAGGAAGACGGTACGGCGAAGCAGCGGCTCCAGGAGCGTGACCCTGATGTCCTGCCGCACGATCGCCAGCACGAGCCCCGGCAGCCCGGCGCCGGAGCCGATGTCCACCAGGTGCACGTCCGGAGGCACGGCCTCGGCCACGACCGCGCAGTTGAGCAGATGGCGATCCCAGATCCTGGGCACCTCACGGGGACCCAGCAGCCCGCGGACCACGCCGGGCCCCGCCAGCAGCTGGGCGAACGCGTTCGCGCGCTCCCAAGCCTCCCCGGCGAAGACGTCCCGCGCTATGTCCGGCGGCGCCGGAAGCTCATCGCTCACTGGTCGGTGGCCCTTTCTGGGGCTGGTGGCCCTTGTTCGGTGGGAAGCCGGGTGGTCTCTCCCCAAGGCTAAAGGTGAGATCACAGTGGAAGACTAGCGGGCCGGTCTGAAGGCGACCTTTCAGCACGCCGCCGTCGGTCTGACCCGGGCCGGATGGAGAGCGTTAACAAGGGGCATGAGCGCATATAGGCGTACGTACAGGGATAAAAGAGCTTAAATGCGAAACGGCCGTCCACCACGCGTGCGTGCGGGCAGACGGCCGGATCGGATGGCGTAACACCCCTCAGGCGGGCAGGACCACCACGTAGCGGTGTGGCTCCTCGCCCTCGGACTCGCTGCGGAGCCCGGCGGCCGCCACCGCGTCGTGCACGATCTTGCGCTCGAAGGGCGTCATCGGGTGCAGCGACTTCGGCTCGCCGGCGTCCTTGACCTGGCTGGCGATCTCGGTGCCGAGCTTGGTCAGCTCGGCCCTGCGCCGCTCGCGGTAGCCCCCGACGTCGAGCATCAGGCGCGAGCGCTCGCCGGTCTGCCGGTGCACGGCGAGGCGGGTCAGCTCCTGGAGCGCCTCCAGGACCTCTCCCCCCGGACCGACGAGCTCGTTGCCCTTGAGCCCCACGACGGAGACCATGGCGCGGTCGCCCTCGACGTCCATGTCGATGTCGCCGTCGATGTCGGCGATGTCGAGAAGGCCCTCGACGTAGTCGGCAGCGATCTCGCCTTCCTGCTCCAGCGCGTTGATATCAGGAGCCTTCTCCTGCTCGGCCTCGGTCATGGCCGGCCTCTCCTTCATGTTCAGGACTTCTTGCTGCCGGTGCGCTTGCTGCGGGACTGGCGGCTTGGCTGCTGCCTAACGATCTTAGGCTCCGGCGGGGGCGGAGGCGCCTGCTCTTCGGGCGTGGTCTTGCGAAGCTTGGCGAACAGGCCGGACTTGGCCTCGATGGGGATCGCGTTGCCCTTGGCGTCGAACTGCGGCATCGGGTGCCGGCTGTAGAACCAGTGCTGCTGGCCCAGGGTCCACAGGTTGGTGGTGACCCAGTAGAGGATCAGGCCCAGGGGGAAGTTCAGGCTGAAGAAGGCGAACAGCGGCGAGATGTACATCAGGATCTTCTGCTGCTGCGCCATGGGGTTGTCCGGCATCTGGGCCATCGAGCGGGTGACGCTCTGCCGGACGGTGAGGAAGGTGGTGAGCGAGCTGATCGCGACGAAGCAACCGATGACGATCTTCTCACCGATGTGGGTGGCCTCGAAGAACGTGGCAGGAAGCGGGGCACCGACGATGAGCGCCTGCTTGGCGCTGTCGACCAGCTCCTGCGACATCCCGAACTTCGGCTGGTCCGCCGCGATCGCCCGCAGCACGGTGAACATCGAGATGAAGATCGGGAACTGGGCCACGACAGGGAGACAGCCGCCGAGGGGGTTGGCGCCCGCTCCTTGGTAGAGCGCCATGACCTCCTGGTTCATGCGCTGCTTGTCGTTCTTGTAGCGCTTGCGGAGCTCCTGGACCTTCGGCGCCAGCTCCTGCATCTTTCGCGACGAGCGCATCTGCTTGAGGAACAGCGGGAAGATCAGGATCCGCATGCAGATGGTCAGCGTGATGATGGTGAGTGCCCAGGTCAAGCCGCTGTTCGGGTCGAGCACCGTGCTGTATGCCTGGTGGATCCAGGTGATGACTTGGGCGACGGCTGTGTACAGCCAGTTGAGCCAGGACAGCTCCACCGAGCTATCTCCCTTGCGTTTCGTGGGACCGGACCGGGCGTGGGGGCACCGGGTCTATACCTCCGGGATGGAATGGGTGGCACCGCCCGATGCGCCGGACAGTCAGCCATATGCCGCGCAAAGCTCCGTGCGTGGCGATCGCCTCGAGTCCATACGCACTGCACGACGGGTAGAAACGGCAGCGTGGACCGAGCATCGGGCTGATGAACGCCCGGTAGAACCGGATCGGGATGATCAGCGCCCGAGCCGCGATGCTCGGCGTCACCCCTTGCGGCTGCTCCGTCATTTTTGTCCACCCGTCGAGGACTCGCGCCGCCTGAGCAAACGTTCCAGTGCGGAGTCGAGCTCGGCGGCCAGGAGCTCGAATCGCGCGGACGCGGCCGGTGGATTGGCGCGTACCACCAGCAGGCTACCTCGCGGCAGCCGGTCGAGACGGTCCCGCATCAGGTGTCGGAGCCGTCGCTTGACCTTGTTCCGGGTCACGGCGCCGCCTACGGCCTTGCTCACCACGAAACCCACTCGAGGGGACTCTTCCCCCGAAGTGGCGAAATGCACCACAAGGGTCGGGCGACCCGCGCGCTTGCCGCGCCTGACCGCCGCCTCGAACTCTTCCCCGCGCCGCATGCGGGATTCACGGGACAGCACCGTATACGCCTAACGCCCGCCGGCAAGACGCACCGGCGGGCCATATACGCGCGGAACGATCAGGCCGACAGCTTCTCGCGGCCCTTGCGGCGGCGAGCGGCGAGGATGGCGCGACCGGCCCGGGTGCGCATCCGCAGCCGGAAGCCGTGGGTCTTCGCGCGGCGACGGTTGTTCGGCTGGAAAGTACGCTTGCTCACGGGTGGGCTCCAGGCTTGATGGTACGCCGCAAGGGCGCTGTAAACACATGGATGGCCTGCCAGGGAAGCGAGGGCACGCGAAATAGCCGTCGCGTGACAAGCCGACCGTCGTACGTTACGGGTGAAGTACCCCTCAGGTCAAACTGGACGGGTTATCCACCTTTCCACAGGCGACTTTTCCACCGCCGACCCTGCGTCCACAGTATGTGCACCCAGGTGCCACTAGGCTGTGGACAATGCCTTGAACACAGCTGTGCACATAGATACTGTCGGCCCTTCCGAAGCCGCTCAAGGGCTGTGCACAACCTGTGGATCTCCTGTGGAGGGCCTGGGCACGGAGCCCGGCCGCCACGTTGTGGACGAAGGGGCCGCCGATCACCGCGGGCGGCCGCGCTTGTGGATAAACGATCGCGGGGGGCCGCGAGAGGAAGGAGGGGGAGCCGCACCATGAACGGTGTCGACCTCGGCACGGTATGGGCGAGGGCCCTGAGCAACTTCCTCAACGAGAACGTGCCGATCCAGCAGCGTACGTGGCTGTCGATGGTGCGCCCGATCGCGCTGGCGAACGACACGATCGTGCTCGGCGTCCCCAATGACTTCCTCAAGGACCTCATCGAGGGCAAACTGCGCCCGCTCGTGGCGCACGCGCTGTCACAGGAGCTCGGCCGGACCATGCGGCTGGCCGTGATGATCGACACCACGGCGCCGGAGCCGCCGTCGGTCGACTCTCATCAACAGCCTGTGACTCAGAGTTATCCCCAGAATGTGGAGAACCATCCGCTCTACGCACAGCCCGCGCCATCGCAGCACCAGCAGGCTTCGGAGCCTCCACAGTTCTATTCTCCACAGCCGGAGCAGCCCCAGATATCCACCGAATATCCACAGCCGGGCTTCTCTTTTGAACAGGCGCAGCCGTACACACCGCCTGTGGAAAAAGAGCCTGAGCCGGCGCCGAACCGGTGGGAAGCCAAGAGCAGCAAGCCCAGCGAACCGGCCAGACTTAATCAGAAGTACACGTTCGAGACATTTGTCATCGGGGCCAGCAACCGGTTCGCCCACGCGGCGGCCGTGGCAGTGGCCGAATCCCCCGCGAAGGCGTACAACCCGCTCTTCATCTATGGCGACTCGGGGCTGGGGAAGACGCACCTGCTGCACGCGATCGGGCACTATGCACAGAGCCTGTACGACGGCGCGCGGGTCAGATACGTGAGCTCCGAGGAGTTCACCAACGACTTCATCAACAGCATCCGCGACCACAAGGCCGACGGCTTCCGCGGCCGCTACCGGGCGATCGACATCCTGCTTGTGGACGACATCCAGTTCCTGGAGGGCAAGGAGCAGACCCAGGAGGAGTTCTTCCACACCTTCAACACTCTCCACAACGCCAACAAGCAGATCGTCATCTCCAGCGACCGCGCGCCGAAGCAGCTGACCACGCTGGAGGACCGGCTGCGCAACCGGTTCGAGTGGGGCCTGATCACCGATGTCCAGCCGCCGGAGCTGGAGACCCGGATCGCGATCCTCAGGAAGAAGGCCATCCAGGAGGGCCTGGCCGCGCCGCCCGAGGTGCTGGAGTACATCGCCAGCCGCATCTCCACCAACATCCGCGAGCTCGAGGGTGCCCTGATCAGGGTCACCGCGTTCGCCAGCCTCAACAGGCAGGGTGTGGACCTGCAGCTCGCCGAGGTGGTGCTCAAGGATCTGATCACCTCGGAGTCCGACACCGAGATCACCATCGCGGCGATCATGACGGAGACCGCCAACTACTTCGGCATCAGCATCGACGACCTGTGCGGCACCTCACGCAGCCGGGCGCTCGTCAACGCCCGGCAGATCGCCATGTATCTGGCCCGCGAGCTGACCGAGCTGTCGCTGCCCAAAATCGGCCAGCAGTTCGGCCGCGACCACACCACGGTCATGCACGCCGAGCGGAAGATCCGCTCGCTCATCGCCGAGCGCCGGTCGATGTACAACCAGGTCAACGAGCTGACTTTGCGTATCAAGCGGACATCCCGCGGGGCCTGAACATCATGCACAGCCTGTGGAAAACACTGTGGATCTGCGGAAACGCCGAAACCCACCGGCTCTTCGCCACACAATGCCCGGAAAAATCCCCCACAGGGCCTGGGGACAAGGTTGGGGACACCCTGGGGAGAACCTGGGGACTACTCGTGGATAACGTGTGGACGGCCTGTGAACAGGCGATCTGGGACTCCAGCCGTGTCCCTTTTACCCCGTGGACAACTTGTGGAAACCTCGTGGATAACCAGTGGATGAAGGCACCAAGATCTGGGGACGGCCTGTGTGCACAGAACCTTCATCCCCAGGCGCGCGAGTTCTCCCCAGGCGTCACCCACATCCCCAGTGGATGAAAACAGGACTGCTGACCAGCCAGAACGCCGGTTGTCCACAGTTTCCACAGCCCCTAGTGTGATGACCTCTTATCTCTCTAACAAAGAAACTCAAGACCCATAGAGGGGTTCTCCCGGAGCTCAGGTGCGGGAGAGTGAACACTTGAATCAACGACGAACCCAGGAGGCCGATCACCGTGATGTTCCGAATCGAGCGAGACGTTCTCGCTGAGGCGGTGGCATGGACGGCACGCAGCCTCCCGGCGCGCCCGTCGGTGCCCGTGCTCGCCGGCATGCGCCTGGAGGTCACCGAGCAGCAGCAGCTGAAGCTGTCCGGATTCGACTACGAGGTCTCCGCCGAGGTGACGCTCGAGCTCCAGACCGGTGAGGCCGGCGTCGTGCTGGTCTCGGGCAAGCTGCTCGCCGAGATCACCCGCGCGCTTCCCGCACAGCCTGTGGACTTCGTGGTGGACGGCGCCAAGGCGGTCGTCACCTGCGGCAGCGCTCGATTCACACTGCTCACCATGCCTGTGGAGGACTACCCGTCCCTCCCGGCCATGCCGCCGGCCGCCGGCCGGGTGGGCAGCGACGTGTTCGCCTCCGCCGTCGGCCAGGTCGCCGTCGCCGCCGGCCGGGACGACACCCTGCCGATGCTCACCGGCGTGCGGATGGAGATCGAGGGCGACACCGTGACCCTCGCCGCGACCGACCGCTACCGGCTCGCCGTACGCGAGCTGAAGTGGCAGCCGGGCCAGCCCGACTTCGCCGCCATCGCCATGATCCCCGGTAAGACCCTCGCCGACACGGCCAAGGCGCTCGGCACGACCGGCGCGGAGGTGGAGATCGCGCTCAGCTCCGCCGGCGGCACCGGCGAAGGCATGATCGGCTTCTCCAGCGCCGGCCGGCGGACCACCACGCGGCTGCTCGACCCCGAGTTCCCCAAGTACCGGTCGCTGCTGCCCACGGAGTTCTCCGCCCGCGCGGACCTGTCCACAGGGCCGTTCGTGGAGGCGGTCAAGCGCGTCGCCCTGGTCGCCGAGCGCAACACCCCGGTGCGGCTGGCGTTCAAGAGCGGCGAGGTCGTGCTGGAGGCGGGCAGCGGCGACGAGGCGCAGGCCGTCGAGGCCCTGCCTGTGGACTACGAGGGCGAGGACATGAACATCGCCTTCAACCACCAGTTCCTGCTGGAAGGACTGGGGGCCATCGACTCCGATGTCGCGCGACTTCAGATGACCACGTCGACGAAGCCCGCTATCCTCACGGGTGGCAAGCCTGTGGATGACGGAGCCGCTACGGACTACCGTTATCTGATCATGCCCATCCGCCTGTCAGGCTGATCCTGTCATCGGGGATGATGGAAGTCTGACAAGGGGGTAGGACAACATGCAGATCGGCATGGTCGGACTGGGCAAAATGGGCGGCAACATGGCCGAGCGCCTGCGGCGCGGCGGCCACGACGTCGTCGGCTACGACCGCGATCCCGCGATCAGCGACGTGGGCAGCCTCAAGGAGCTGGTCGAACGCCTGCAGAAGCCGCGGGCGGTCTGGGTCATGGTCCCCGCGGGCAAGCCCACCCAGTCCACGATCGACGATCTCGGCGAGCTGCTCGACCCCGGCGACATCGTCGTCGACGGCGGAAACTCCCACTATGTGGACGACCAGAAGCACGCCGCCGAGCTGGCCGAGAAGAGCATCGGGTTCGTCGACTGCGGCGTGAGCGGCGGCGTCTGGGGCCTCAAGAACGGCTACGCGCTCATGTGCGGCGGCGACCAGGCCCACGTCGACCGGCTCATGCCGATCTTCGAGACGCTCAAGCCCGAGGGCGAGGACGGCTTCGTGCACGCGGGCGAGGTCGGCGCCGGGCACTTCGCGAAGATGGTCCACAACGGCATCGAGTACGGCATGATGCAGGCGTTCGCGGAGGGCTGGGAGCTGCTCGAGGCCTCCGACGTCGTCAAGGACGTCAAGGGCTCGTTCAAGAGCTGGCGCACCGGCACCGTGATCCGCTCCTGGCTGCTCGACCTGATGGTCCGGGCGCTGGACGACGACGAGCACCTCGAGCAGCTCCGAGGTTATGCACAGGACTCCGGGGAGGGCCGGTGGACGGTGCAGGCGGCTGTGGACCACGCGGTGCCGCTGCCGGTCATCACCGCCTCGCTGTACGCCAGGTTCGCCTCGCGGCAGGACGACTCGCCCGCGATGAAGGTGGTGGCGGCGCTGCGCAACCAGTTCGGCGGCCACGCGACCACCTCCGCGGAGGGCGCCACCGAAAAGGGGGCCGACTCCCCGGGCGCCGACGTGGTCCCGCCGCGCGAGACCGAGCGTCGGTGACCACAGGCATCCCCGAGGCGCACTAACCTCGTGGGGTGCATGTCGCCCACCTCTCGCTGACCGACTTCAGGTCGTACGCGTCCGTGGAGCTCGGCCTGGAGCCGGGCGTCACGGCGTTCGTGGGGCCCAACGGCCAGGGCAAGACCAACCTGGTCGAGGCCCTCGGCTACGTCGCGACGCACTCCAGCCACCGGGTGTCGAGCGACGCGCCGCTGGTGCGCAGGGGCGCCACGCGGGCGATCGTGCGCTGCGCCGTCCACAGGGAGGACCGCCGGGCGCTGGTCGAGCTGGAGATCAACCCGGGGCGGGCCAACCGCGCCAGGCTCAACCGCTCCCCCGTGTCCAGGGCCCGCGACGTCGTCGGCCTGCTGCGTACGGTGCTGTTCGCCCCCGAGGACCTGTCGCTGTCCAAGGGCGACCCGGCCGAGCGGCGCCGATTCCTCGACGACCTGCTGGTGGCCAGGACGCCCAGGTTCGCCGGCGTCCGGGCCGACTACGACCGGGTGCTCAAGCAGCGCGGCGCGCTCCTGCGTACGGCCGCGCAGGCCCGCAGAGGCAGCAGGAGCGCCCGACGGGCCGAGAGCGACAACGCGTTCGCGGCGGCCGGCGCGGGCGACGTGCTGAGCACGCTGGAGGTGTGGGACGCCCACCTCGCCAGGCACGGCGCGGAGCTGCTGCGGGCACGGCTGGAGCTCGTCGAGGCGCTACGCCCGCTGGTGGCCGGCGCCTACTCCGCGCTCGCTCCCGGGAGCGACCCCGCGACGCTGGCCTACCGCAGCACGTTGTCCACAGGTGGGGATACGGATGAGGGTGTCCAGGAAGACGAAGCCGCCGGTGAGCGGGGATCTTTCGATACACAGACGTTATCCACAGACTTGGGGAAAACCCTTGAAGAACGGCTGCGGGAGCGGCTATTGGAGGTCCGCCCGGCGGAGCTCGAGCGCGGCGTCACGCTCGTCGGCCCCCACCGCGACGACCTGATCCTCGGCCTGGGCGACCTGCCCGCCCGGGGCTACGCCAGCCATGGCGAGTCCTGGTCGTTCGCGCTGGCGCTGCGGCTGGCGGCGTACGACCTGCTGCGGGCCGACGGCGGCGATCCCGTGCTGATCCTCGACGACGTGTTCGCCGAGCTCGACAGCCAGCGCAGGCGGCGGCTGGCCGAGATCGTCGCGCCCGCCGAGCAGGTGCTCATCACCGCCGCCGTGCCGGACGACGTGCCCGCGGAGCTGGTGGGAGGCCGGTTCGACGTCGCAGAAGGGAGCGTGACCCGTGTCCGCTGACGACAACCCCGCGGCCCGAGGGGCCGCGATGGCCAGGGAGAAGCTCGCCCAGGCCAAGGCCGACGCGGCCAAGCGCGGCCAGCTCCCCCGGCGCGAGCCCCGGCGCAAGGCGGCGGGGCCGCGCAGGGAGAGCGGCGATCCACAGCTTTTCGGACGTGCCATCGCCGACCTCCTGGCCGACCGCGGCTGGGAGCGTTCGGCGGCGGTCGGCGGGGTGTTCGGGCGCTGGATCGACATCGTGGGTCCTGACCTGGCCGCCCACACCAAACCCGAGTCGTTCGAGGACGGCGAGGTGCTGATCGTGGCCGACTCGACGGCCTGGGCGACGCAGGTACGGCTGCTCGCGCGCACCCTCGTACGCAGGCTGAACGAGGAGCTCGGCGACGGGACCGTCACAAAGGTCAAGGTCAGAGGCCCGCAGAACGGGCCGCGGCCGTCCGGAGGGTTGCGCGTGACCGGAAGCCGGGGCCCCGGCGACACCTACGGATAGCCTCGAACAGCGGTTTTCCGCAGCGGACGTTCTTGCCGCTTCGGTTGGGCCCCAGGGGCGATCAGAAAGCCACAGACGCGATAAGCCCCCTTTCCGAAGGGGGGATGCTTACCAGGGGGCAAAACGAGCTAGGAGCCATCACAGGCGCGTTCCTTGCCACCTTCGGCCTCCGGACCCGGTAGAATGAAGACGGATTCCGGACACGTCCGCTTGCGTGTCACCCCGGCGGTAAGCCGACTCCCTTGGGTGACCGCGCATCGGGGCACTCACGACGGTGACGGGCACGGTAGGGGCAGCTTTCGCAGGTCGATGGCCTCCCCCGCCGCGTGTCCGCGGCAGGAGGATTTCGCAGTTGTCCTACGACGCTAGCTCTATCACCGTACTCGAGGGGCTTGAGGCGGTTCGCAAGCGCCCGGGTATGTATATCGGCTCCACCGGTGAGCGCGGCCTGCACCACCTCGTCTACGAGATTGTGGACAACGCGGTGGACGAGGCCCTCGCCGGCTACGCCACCAAGATCGACATCACGCTCTTGGCCGACAACGGCGTACGCGTGGTCGACAACGGCCGTGGCATTCCCACCGGCATCATGCCGAAGGAAAACCGCTCGGCGGTCGAGGTCGTGCTGACCACGCTCCACGCGGGCGGCAAGTTCGACAGCCAGTCCTACGCGGTCTCCGGCGGCCTGCACGGCGTCGGCTCGGCCGTCGTCAACGCGCTGTCCACCGCCATGGACGTCGAGATCAAGCAGAACGGCCACTTCTGGCGCCAGCGCTACGAGATGTCCAAGCCCCTGGCGCCGCTGGCCAAGGGCGAGGGCACCGACGAGACCGGCACCACGATCACGTTCTGGCCCGACCCCGACATCTTCGAGACCACCGCCTGGAACTACGAGACGCTCTCGCGCCGCTTCCAGGAGACGGCCTTCCTCAACAAGGGCCTGACGATCACGCTCACCGACGAGCGCCCCGACCACGTCAACGGCGAGGTCCACACCGTCACCTACTGCTACGAGGGCGGTCTGACCGACTTCGTCCAGCACCTCAACACCAAGAAGGAGGCGGCGCACGCGTCGATCATCTCCTTCGAGGAGGAGGGCGACGGCATCGCGGTCGAGATCGCCATGCAGTGGAACAACTCCTACTCCGAGTCGGTCTACACCTTCGCCAACATGATCAATACCGCGGAGGGCGGCACCCACGAGGAGGGCTTCCGCGCGGCGCTGACGACGATCGTCAACCGTTACGCCCGCGAGCAGAAGTTCCTCAAGGAGGGCAAGGACGACAACCTCTCCGGTGAGGACGTCCGCGAGGGCCTGACCGCGATCATCTCGGTCAAGCTGGCCGACCCGCAGTTCGAGGGCCAGACCAAGGCCAAGCTGGGCAACACCGAGGCCAAGTCGTTCGTGCAGAAGGCCTGCAACGACCACCTGCGCGACTGGTTCGAGCGCAACCCCGGCGAGGCCAAGGACATCATCAACAAGTCGCTGCAGGCCTCGCGCGCCCGCCTCGCCGCCCGCCAGGCCCGCGACCTGACCAGGCGCAAGTCGCTGCTCGAGTCGGGCAGCGGCCTGCCGGGCAAGCTGGCCGACTGCCAGTGGAACGACCCGGAGAAGTGTGAGCTGTTCATCGTCGAGGGTGACTCGGCCGGCGGCTCGGCCAAGGGCGGCCGCGACTCGCGCTTCCAGGCGATCCTGCCCATCCGCGGCAAGATCCTCAACGTCGAGAAGGCGCGGATCGACAAGGTCCTGAAGAACAACGAGGTTCAGGCGCTGATCACCGCCCTGGGCACCGGTGTGCACGACGAGTTCGACATCGCCAAGCTGCGGTACCACAAGGTCATCCTCATGGCCGACGCCGACGTCGACGGCCAGCACATCAACACGCTGCTGCTGACGCTGCTGTTCCGGTTCATGAGGCCGCTGATCGAGGCCGGCCACGTCTACCTGTCGTGCCCGCCGCTCTACAAGATCAAGTGGGACCGCAAGGGAGAGGACGCCTCCTACGCGTACTCCGACGCCGAGCGCGACGCGGTCATCGCCGAAGGGATCGCCAACGGCAAGGCCGACCCGCGGCCGCGGGACAACGTACAGCGCTTCAAGGGTCTCGGCGAGATGAACGCGGGACAGCTCTGGGAGACCACGATGAACCCGGAGACCCGGCTGCTGCGCCTGGTCACGCTCGACGACGCGGCGCAGGCCGACGACCTGTTCAGCGTGCTCATGGGCGAGGACGTGGAAGCCCGGCGCGACTTCATCATCCGCAACGCGCGCGACGTCCGTTTCCTCGACGTTTAGCCAGAAAAAGGATCATCACCTGTGACGGACGTGAACACCACTCCCCCGGCTGATCGCATCGAGCCTGTGGACATCCAGTCCGAGATGCAGCGCAGCTACATGGACTACGCGATGTCGGTCATCGTGTCCAGGGCGCTGCCGGACGTCCGCGACGGTCTCAAGCCGGTGCACCGGCGAGTGCTTTACGCGATGTACGACGGTGGCTACCGTCCCGACCGCGGCTACTTCAAGTGCGCGCGCGTCGTCGGTGACGTGATGGGCACCTACCACCCCCACGGCGACACCTCGATCTACGACGCGCTGGTACGACTGGCGCAGCCGTGGTCGCTGCGCTACCCACTGGTCGACGGGCAGGGCAACTTCGGCTCGCCGGGCAACGACCCGGCGGCGGCGATGCGCTACACCGAGTGCAAGCTCGCGCCCATCGCCATGGAGATGCTGCGCGACATCGACAAGGACACCGTCGACTTCCGCCCCAACTACGACGGCAAGTCGCAGGAGCCCGACGTCCTGCCGGCGCGCTTCCCGCAGCTGCTGGTCAACGGCTCGGGCGGCATCGCCGTCGGCATGGCCACCAACATCCCGCCGCACAACCTGCGCGAGGTCGCCTCGGCGGTCAAGTGGGCCCTGGAGAACCCCGAGGCCAGTGACGAGGAGCTGCTCGAAGCCTCGATCAGGTTGGTCAAGGGGCCCGACTTCCCCACCAAGGCGCTGATCGTCGGGCGGCGGGGCATCGAGGACGCCTACCGCACCGGGCGCGGCTCGATCACCATGCGGGCCGTGGTCGAGGTCGAGGAGGACAAGGGGCGGCAGGCGCTCGTCGTCACGGAGCTGCCGTACCAGGTCAACCCCGACAACCTTGCCCTCAAGATCGCCGAGCTGGTGCGCGAGGGCAAGCTGACCGGCATCGCCGACGTACGCGACGAGAGCTCCTCCCGGGTCGGGCAGCGCCTGGTGATCGTGCTCAAGCGCGACGCGGTCGCCAAGGTCGTGCTCAACAACCTGTACAAGCACACCCAGCTCCAGGACACCTTCGGCGCCAACATGCTGGCGCTGGTCGACGGCGTGCCGCGCACGCTGCGGCTCGACCAGTTCATCCGGCACTACGTCGCGCACCAGATCGAGGTCATCGTCCGCCGGACGCGCTACCTCCTGCGCAAGGCCGAGGAGCGCGCCCACATCCTGCGCGGCCTGCTGAAGGCCCTTGAGCGGCTCGACGAGGTCATCGCCCTCATCCGGGCCTCGGAGTCCGCCTCGCATGCCCAGCAGGGCCTCATGACGCTGCTGGAGATCGACGAGGTGCAGGCTCAGGCCATCCTCGACATGCAGCTGCGCAAGCTGGCCGCCCTGGAGCGGCAGGCCATCCAGGACGAGTACGACTCCCTGATGACGCAGATCGCCGAGTACAACGCGATCCTGGCCAGCGAGGCCCGCCAGCGGGAGATCATCAACGAGGAGCTCGCCGAGATCGTCGGCCGCTACGGCGACGAGCGGCAGACCGAGATCATCGCCTACGACGGCGACATGTCGATCGAGGACCTCATCGCCGAGGACGAGATCGTCGTCACGATCACCCGGGGCGGCTACGCCAAGCGCACCCGTACCGACCTCTACCGGGCGCAGAAGCGCGGCGGCAAGGGTGTGCGCGGCGCCCAGCTGCGCCAGGACGACATCGTCGACCACTTCTTCGTCACCACGACGCATCACTGGCTGCTGTTCTTCACGAACAAGGGCCGGGTGTACCGGGTCAAGGCGTACGAGCTGCCTGACGCCGGTCGTGACGCGCGTGGCATGCATCTCGCGAACCTTTTGGCGATGCAGCCCGACGAAACAGTCATGGAGGTTCTCGACCTACGCGACTACGACGTCGCGCCCTACCTCGTGCTCGCCACCCGCAGCGGGCTGGTCAAGAAGACCCGCCTGGCCGAGTACGACTCCCCCAGGTCCGGCGGCCTGATCGCGATCAACCTGCGGGACGACGACGAGGTCATCGGAGCCCGGCTGGTCTCCGAGCAAGACGACCTGCTGCTGGTCTCCAAGGGGGCCCAGTCGATCAGGTTCACCGCCTCCGACGAGGCGCTGCGGCCCATGGGCCGCGCGACCAGCGGTGTGATCGGCATGAGGTTCCTCGAAGGTGACGAACTTCTCGCCATGAATCGGCTCGCCGATGGTCAAGATGTGCTTATCGCCACGGAGGGTGGGTACGCAAAACGGACGCCAGTGGAGCAGTATCCAGTTCAAGGACGTGGCGGTAGGGGCGTGCTTACTGCGAAAATCGTATCTTCCCGTGGCAAGCTGGTCGGTGCCGTCATGGTCAACCCAGAGGACGAGGTCTTCGCGATCACGTTCGCCGGCGGGGTGATCCGGACGAGTGCCGGTGAGATCAAGCAGTCCGGCCGCCAGACCATGGGAGTGCGATTGATGAATCTCGCTGAAGGCGACAGCGTGGTGGCCCTCGCCCGGAACGCGGAGTCGATGGAGACTTCGGTGGAAACTGAGGAAGACGGGGGAGGAGAGTAGTTCATGAGCGCCCAGGGTGGCACCGCCAGGACAAAGGCGGCTTCGGGTAACGGACAACAGCCGAAGAAGCCCAACGAAACCGAGATCTTCGGCGCGGTCGACGACGGCAAGGACACGTCGCCCGCGCAGGGCAAGCCAGGCCCGCCCAAGGAGGAGTCACGGTCGACGGCGCCCGCGCCGTCACCCACGCCCACGCCCACGCCGTCCGCCCCCGGCCCTGGCCCCGGCCCCGGTCGCGGTTCCGGTCCTGGTCCTGGTTCGGGCCCGCAGGCTCCGGAGGGCAACGACACGGTACGCGTCCGTCCGTCGCTCGCCACCGAGGCCCCGCCCGCCCTCGAGCTGCCCAAGAAGAAGTCGTCGAACTCCTCGGGATCCCGGCTCCCCCGCAAGGCCCACCTGGTCCTGCGCCGTGTCGAGCCGTGGTCTGCCATGAAGTTCAGCTTCGTGGTGTCCCTGGTCTGCTTCGTGGTGCTGTTCGTGGCAGTGGCCGTCCTGTACGGCGTGCTGTCGGCCCTGGGCGTGTTCGACTCGCTGGTCGACCTGGTCAACCAGCTCGGCCAGGGGGAGCAGGGGCAGAGCTCCATCCCCATCAACATCGCCTCCTGGTTCGAGCCGGTCCGCATTCTCGGCTACACGGCACTGATCGGCGCCGTGAACGTCGTACTGATCACAGCGCTCTCCACGTTGGGGGCGGTCATCTACAACATCGCCTCTGACCTGGTCGGAGGCGTCGAGGTGACCTTCAGCGAGGCCGAGTAGACGTGGCGCTCGCGCCGGCCCCGTGGGCGGGGACGGCGCGAGCAGCACGCTGGAGGCGGTAAGCTTTTCCTCGTCCGAACAACCGGTTCGCCTCCATCCTGCGGATGCGATAACGTTCGGTGTGCGCGGGGCTATAGCTCAGTCGGTTAGAGCGCTTCCCTGATAAGGAAGAGGTCCCAGGTTCAAGTCCTGGTAGCCCCACCCAGCTCAGAGGCCATTTCCCATCGAGGGAAGTGGCCTTTTTGATCTTCTGGGTGACGAAGTGAGTGACTATGCCTCTCAGTCCTCGCCGGGAAAGATCAGGTCCATGGTCTCGGCACCCTCCAGGAGGACCGGGCGGAGCTGCTTGCGGTAGACCTTCTCCGTGACGACGGTGCCCTTGTGGCCTACCAGCCGGGCGATGTCCTCCACGGCCACCCCGGCGTCCGACATGAGCGAGACGAAGCTGTGGCGCAGTTCTCGCGGTGTCCACTCATCCGGGTTGAGGTCCGTCCGCTTGAGGATCACGCGTAGCGCCCGACGGACATTGGCGGCGTCGAGCTCGGTCCCGTGCTTGCTCGCGAAGACGAGGCCGTTCTCCTGCCACAAGTCCCCCGCTTGCTCTTTCGCGATCGCCTGTCGGTCGCGGTGACGCGTTAACGCCTCCACGCACCGCCGAGGCAGGGCCAGAGTGCGACGGGACTTCTGGGTCTTGGTGTCTCCCCCGGCACGAACCGAGCGCCACACCATGATCGAGGGAGGAACCGGAGGGTCGGCGTCGGGCTGGCCTTCCAAGTCCACGTGTGACCAGGTGAGCGCCCGTAGTTCCTCCGTACGCGCACCGAGCAGGAGCGAACATAGGCATACAGGTTCGCGGACTCGGCGGCCTTGAGTACCGCCTCGGCCTGGGCGAGGGTCAAGGACTTGGAAGGCCGGCCTGTCGTGCCCTTGGGGATCTCGCACAGCATGACCACGTTGCGCTTGACCTTGTCTCGGGCCTGAGCGCGGGCGATCGACCGCTTGAGGACGGAGTGGATCTTTCGCAGCGTCTCGGTGCTCAGCGTCCGCGCCTTGGCCGCCAGCCACCGGTCCACATCATCCGCGGACAGCTCTCGGAGCTTACGAGCCCCGAGTGCCGGGATGACGTGCTGTTCGGCGAGGATGCGCCGGTTGTTGATCGTGGAGGCCTCCCGCCCGCTCAGGCCGAACTCCAGCCAGTCGCGTACGGCGTCGGCCACGGTGTAGTTGTCGTTCTTCGCGCTCAGGCCGTCCTCGTAGTCGCGGATGATCTCTCGGAGCTTGGCCTTGGCTTCGGTCTTGGTCTTGCCGCTGGCCTTCCTGACGATGCGCTTGCCCGCTGGGGAGTAGCCGACCGTCACCGAGGCGATCCAGCGTTGGCGATTCTCGTCCCAGTGCAGGCCGCCGTCTCCCTTGCTGCGACGTGCGGTCATGATGCTTGTGCCTCCTGTTCGAGTAGGGCGATGTAGTCGTCTATGGCCGAGGCCGGGATGAGCCTGGTCCGGCCTTGGGTGACGGAGCGGTCCCGTCCGGAGCGGAGGAGTTCGTAGATCACGCTGCGGCTCAGGCTGAGCAAGCGCATGGCATCGCAGACGCGGTAGAGCCGCCGTTCGTCGAGCGGTGTGGGTGGGGTCATCCGTCCTCCCGCTCTGCCGCGATCTTTCGGGCGGTCTGGACGCGCTGCCGGATTTGCTCGGCCATGATGGCTTCGCCTGGTGTGTAGCCGATTCCGGCGAAGCGCCAGTGGCCCAGGACGAGGGTGGTGGCGTCGCCCAGGGCGGGCAGGCCGTGGCGTTCGCGGGCTTCGGCTGCTCGGTGGGTGGCGCGGGCGTTGCGCAGGTCGGTGAGGTTGAGCGAGTAGGCACGGCTCTTGCTGGCGAAGTGGCCGCGGAAGCCGAGCATGTGCGCCCACGGGCGGAGCCGTAGCGCCCTGAACTCGGGGCGCGCGCCGAGGTCCCAGCAGGTACGGATCATGCGACGGCCATGGTCGGTGACGGGGAGGGCGTCGAGGTTCAGGCCGGGTTTCAGGCCGGTGCCATGGCAGTGGCCGCAGGAGACCGTCAGGCTCAGCCGTCCGCGTCCGGCAAGGCTCGGCAGGACAGGCGGTGGTCGATGGTGCCGGAGGCTTCGGCGCCCTTGGTGGCGTACTTGGCGATGTAGGAGGCGACGGCGCGTTCGCTAAGTCCGTCGGCGCTGGGGTCGAGCAGGATGGGGCGGATGTCGAGCTGGTCGCCCCAGGTGAGGGTCCACCGGCCGAGGCTGCTCGGCGGTGTGGTGACGGCGGCCTGGTGGACGGCGGGTGGGATGGCTTGAGTGAGCAGGTGGTGGCCTGCCCAGTCGGGTGGCGGCTCGGTCGGCCCGTTGGGACCGTCGAGGCGGATGATGGCGTGGAAGTGGATCAGGCCGCGTCGCTGGTACTCGGCGACCTTGGCGAAGGACACTTTCGCGTGCTGGGCGAAGGCGCGGCGGGTCATCCCGGCCTGGCCGGCGAGTTCCTGGCGTAGGGCCAGCGTGAAGCGATGCCACAGTCCGCCCGCGTGTGCCTGCCACAGGACCGCGCCGGTGTAGTCGTAGCAGTCGGGGCAGATCGGCTGGCCGAGCAGTTCGTCCTGGGGCGCGTGCCGCAGGTGGCAGCCGACCAGCCGCCCGTGCTCGCACAGCCGGTCTCGCTTGCGGGGACGGCAGGCGCGACAGTCACGGTGGGCGTGGACGGGGCCGAATGAAGGGGCGGTCAGGGTGACGAACGTCCGAGGGTGCGCGCTGACCGTCTCAGGCACGCCTTTGCCGCTCGACAGGCCCGCCCGGATGAGATGAAAGGTGTCTGCCTGGTAGGTCTGCGAGCAGGCCGGGCACACCGAGGCGCGCCGGTTGCCGCAGGCCACCAGCAGGTGTCCCGAGGGTTCGGCGTCGGTGGTGTAGGCGTGCAGGATCTCGCCTGTGCCTGCGTCCACGATCATCGATTGGCCGGCAAGGTGGACCGGGTGGCCGCATCCCCCGGTCGCCGCCACCATGGACTGCCACCGCTTGTAGCCCGGCGCGTTGACCAGGCGGGCTAGATCGGCCATCCACTCGTCGCTAGATGGCTGACCGTCGTGCTGTTCCTCCTTGCTCATAGGACACCACCTCCTTCACGAGACCACTTGTAGTACAGGTTGACAGACATGGCACTTGGTCGTCAACCTGTAGTACAAGTAGTCCTGAAGGCTTTACCGAGGAAGGCGCACCATGGAGACCAGCACTGACGACAAGGACGCCCGCTGGCGCGTCATCGCCACCGACCTACGGGCCGCCATCCTGGACGGCCGCTATCCCCCCGGCGGCGCACTGCCCAGCGAACCCGAACTCGTCAGGAAGTACGACGTCTCCCGTCCCACAGTCCGCAAGGCCATCGACACTCTCGTCTCCGAGGGACTGGCGTACGTCATGCGCGGACGCGGCTCGTTCGTCCGCCCCATGCCCGAGCGCCGGACCATCATCATCACCGACCACGACCGGCCCGACCTCGCCGCCCCCGGCAACCACCCCGACATCCAAGCCTTCGGCTGGGACCTCGCCCTACGCGACCGCGAACCCGAAAGCCCGCTCTTCACCGGCGAGAAGACCACCGCCGACCGAGACATCGCGATGATGCTGGGCGTCCGGCCCGGCCATCCGATCATCCACCGACGCAGCATGTGGCACCGGGGCCACGCCGCCGTCATCCACGGCGCATCGGCCCGCCTGGAGATCAACTCCTACGCCAACGCCGACATGCTCCCCGACTGGGACGACCCCAAGCGCTTCCATCAGTACCGCAAGCGTCCCGGCTTCTTCTACCAGTCACTCATCCGCGAGCACGGCCCCGTCCGATGGATGACGCTGACCACCGCCCGCATCGCCTACGAGGACGAACGGACCATGCTCGGCATGGACTACGCCGAAGCCGTCCTCATCATCCGGCGCACCATGGCCCACGCCAATGGCCACCCCATCGAGGTAACCGAGGTCAAGGCCCCCGCCAACCGCTACGAGGTCGGATACCACCGCGAGATCGCCGAAGATCCCGAAGCCGTCTTCACCGCGCAGGAACTCAGAGACAACGGCATAGACCTGGTGATCTAGAGAGCACGTAGGGTTCCCGGGAAAGCGCGGTTCCACCACAGAAGGAGAAGCGTGAACCCCTCGTCCCCAGGCCACAGCACTCATCAGCACGTGCCTGTGCTGATCATCAGTGGACCTGTCGGTGTCGGCAAGACCTCCGTGGCGGGAGAGATCTTCGATCAGTTGATCGCGCGAGACATCTCGCACGCCGTGATCGACCTGGACAACCTCGGCTTGTGCTGGCCCTTCGGGGAGGAGGACCCGTACAACGATCGGATGGCCATGCGTAACCTCGCCGACGTCTGGCGTAACTATGCCGCAGCCGGTGTAGAGCGGTTGGTCATCGCACGGGTGGTCGAGACGCGGGACGAGTTGGCGGCCTATCGCGCCGCAGTACCGGGGGCCGACGTCGTCGTCTGCCAACTCATGGCCGACAAACAGACATTGCTCGGGAGGGTCGCCCGCAGGGAAGCAGGCTCCTCACAGGAGGCGCTTGCACGCCGTGCGGTGGAACTCGCCGACAGCCTGGCAAAGAGCGATGTCGCCGATATCGTCGTCAGCACCGCCGACCGAGAGCTGACCGATATCGCCCTGGAAGTCCTCCGCACGGCGCACTGGATTGAGAGCGACTAGCAAACTGGCTCAGAGTTTCTTTACTGGTTCAAGGGCTCGCTTCGCTCGCCGCGCCGCCGCCCGCTCCGGGCGGCCAGCGCGCCGGGCTGCGGCCTGGGGGCCGGTCCCGGCGCGCGCCGCCTCCGCTCCGAGGCGGCGCTACCACAAACGCAGGTGATGACCTCAGAACGATGGCCATTCCGCCGCCGGCCGCTCCACTCCGATCACACATGGCTTTGCGGGCTGGGGTCCGTACCCCCGCCCCCGATACCGCATTGTTCGTGTCCCTCGGTCGGCGTCAACTCCATCTGTGCGGCATGGGTTGTGGGCCGCGTGGAACGCCGACGGGTGACGGCATCGGAAGACGGAGTTGACCCCTCGGTCGGGACACACAATCGGGCAGCTATCGGGGGCGGGGGAAGAGTGGCCGTGGGATGCACCGGCCGCTGAGGGCGACGACGCGAGGTCGGGAAGCTTTCGGCACACGCAGTAGCGCCGGGCGTTGATCCCGCCCTGGCCCGTCTATGGGTCGCGATCAGTGGATGCAGGCCGGACATGCCCTTGTGGCCGTCGCGCTGAACGACAGGGACCACCCCATGACCGGCAGAGGGTAGGCCCGCTGTCCGCAGAGGCCCGTCTCTCGACCTTGAGGCACCGCATGGTGCACCGCATCGCGGCCGGAGCCGGACAGCCCGAGGCGGTAGGCGTCGGCCGACTCGGGGCGAGGTGCTGGTTGGCTCAGCTCCAGGTCGTCCCAGTGGACGGGCCAGCGCCGTATGCCGCCCGGAAGTTCGCCGGGTTCGCCGTCGAGTTCGACCATGGCATAGGTGCCGTTGCGCAGCAGGCCCGTCACGCGCCCGCTCCGCCCGACCAGCGACGTGGCGAAGTCCCGAGTGCATGCGGGACTGTGCAGCATGTCCACGATCGTGGCAAGCGAACCGATGGCGTGATGTAGATCTCTCACGATCCGGCCTCGGCGATCACAACGGACGGCGCGTGCTGCTCCTGAAGATCGGCATACCGGAAGGCGACCCGACGAGCCGCACGCGCCGGTTCAGCCGCTGGATGACGCGCATACAGGACTCGCCTGTGATCCCCGTTCCATCCGACGCGCCACCAGAACCAGGCGCCGTCACACCATACGACCAGGCCGACGCTGACCGACACGAGAGCGAGCCGGTAGCCGTCGTGCACATCGCTTGCGATGCCCTGCTGAGACAGCTCCTGCTGTAGCTGCTCTGCAGCGAGCAGCGGGTTCAACGGCGCAAGGCGTGGCGCCGTGAGCTGCGAGGTCATCGCCCACCTCCTGAGGCCCGTGGTTGACTGGCAGTTCAGTGAAGCCGGGTGGACGGGACCTTTGAACTTCGCCGACGAGCGTTGTCGGGACGTGTTGGGGGACGAGGAAACGTCCCAAGAGAGTCTTGAAACGTCCGGGGATGTTCGGTGCACTGGATCCGTGAACGAGCGTCTACGGACAGCGATGTTGCGCCATGGGGTGGCCCTGGAGGATCTGGCCGAGACATGCGGGGTCGAGCCCAAGACCGTCGAGCGGTGGATCAACACCGGCCGCGTTCCGCATCGCCGGCACAGGTGGGCGGCGGCGAAGTTACTCGCCGCTGACGAGACGTACTTGTGGCCCGACGTGCTGGAGACGAGCCATGAGCGCAGGGGCCGGGCGAACCGGTCCGAGCTGGTCGAGATCTTCCCGGACCGGGCGAGCGTGCCCCGTGAGCTGTGGCTACGACTGCTCAGCGAGGCCCAGGAGCACGTGGACGTGCTGGTCTTCTCCGGAACGTTCTATGCCCAGACCCAGCCGAAGGTGGCGCGAATGCTGGCCGAGGCAGCCGGACGCGGAGTGACGGTTCGGCTGTGCTTCGGCGATCCCACGGCCCAGGCCGTGGACATCCGCGACCGGGAGGAGGGCTTGGGCGGCACCCTGGCGGCCAAGATCCGTTCGTCGCTGACGTGCTACCGGGCATTGCCCGATCTCGACGGCTGTGACGTGCGGCTGCATCCCACGACTCTGTACGCCTCGTTGTTCCGCTACGACGATGACATCCTGGTCAACCCGCACGCGTACGGCGAACCGGCCTCGGCCAACCCGACCTTCCACTTCCGCTGACTCGACGGAGGGACGATCGCGGAGCACTACATCACGTCATTCGAGCGCGTGTGGGCCGGGGCGATGCCGTGGTCCGGCGCGGAGATCTGAGGAGCATCCCGTGGGACGAGTCGAGTACTGGAACGACCCCAACGCACCGAAGGCGAACAGCTTGGTGCCCGCGTGCGGCACGATCACGGTGGACGAGGCGGGACGCATCCTCATGCAGCGCCGACGCGACACCGGACAGTGGGCGTTGCCGATGGGCAAGATGGAGATCGGCGAGACCCCCACCGAGTGCGCCGTGCGCGAGACCGAGGAGGAGACCGGTGTCCGGATCGAGCCGGTGGGCTTGCTGGGCGTCTACTCCGATCCGGGTCACATCGTGGCGTACACGGACGGGGAGATCCGGCAGGAGTACGAGGTGATGCTGATCGCCCGCCCCGTCGGTGGTCGGCCGGGAGCCAACGACGAGGCGAGCGACGTACGGTGGGTGACGCCGGAGAACCTGTCCGATCTCGACATCCATCCCACGCAGTGGCGCCAGCTCCGGGATTATCTGGAGGGACGGCACTCCCACGTCGATTGACATGCCGGAACTTCCTTGGGTGAAGGTCCCCGGGGTGAGTGACGAACTGAGTGACAATCGCCCTGGATCAGCCCGGACCGCTGTGGATCTCTGCGGACTGTTCTCCCAGGTAGGAGCAGGAGTTAGTCACCGTCCCGCTCCTACCGTGGTTGCCTGATAAGGAAGAGGTCCCAGGTTCAAGTCCTGGTAGCCCCACACAGTTTCACCAGCTCAGAGGCTAGATCCGAGGTCGCGGATCTGGCCTCTTGATCGTTTGCCATCAATTTGCCATCAAGATCTCCTGGCATCAGGTGACAGAGATCAGTCCACATCGACAGCAGGCAGACGTTCGAACGGTGCCGACCGAGATCGAGTTGAACGTCGAGCTGCATCTTGCTCGTGCTGTGCACTCGGATTTGACCAGCCCGTGGGCCGGCGTACCGCTTCGCGTGCGTAGCCGAGTAGGCCTGACAAATGCTGTCACCGATCTTGTGTGCCGTGGCAATGCGCATGCGGGTCGCGTAGGAAGAAGGATGGTCGGTTATCTGGGGTGCTGAGAAGGCGTCAGGCATGTAAGGCACGTGGGCTCCCGACGAACGTGCCTGAGATGTCCCCTTCTCAATGATCTCCGTCAAGTCCAGTCGTACGTGTCGTACGTCAGCGTTGCAGCGGTCACCCACCGGGCTCGATGCCGTGGGCCGGTCTGGGAAACGCCTGACATCCTGGGTGTCCTGGTCTGAGGGGCGCGGGCGTCTGGACCTTCGAATCTCCAGCTCCAGGGCTTCGGCCACGGCTAGGGCCTGGCTGGCCCGGGGTCTTGCAGATCTCAGCCATCAAGATGGCTCGCCGCAACTGACCTCTGCTGCACACTGGCGCGGCTGCCTACTTGCCTTAGACGCCTTAACGACCTTCAAGCGGCTGACCAGCTACTTCCCTTGGGAACCCACATTACGATGGCGTCCCGGCATTGCGGTTAACGTGACCCGAGTGAGGGCGGCGTCGGGATCGGCGTGGAGTCATGACACGTGGAGGCCCTGGCGCCAGGACGGGTGTGCCGGGCGCCAGCCCAGCTCGCGCTTGGCCTTCGCGTTCGACGCACCGCGAAGCTCGGTCATCAGCACGACGCCGGCCTCCCCGGCGGCCAGCCGCCCGACGAACCGCGGCACCCGCATCGGCTTCTTGGCGCCCAGCTTCCGGGCCAGCTCCGGCAGCCACTCGGTGACTGGGGCGGGGTCATCGTCGACGATGTTGTAGACCCCGCAGGCGCCGTTCTCGATCGCCGCGACCGTCGCCTCGGCCGCGTCGGCGATGTGGATGAACGACCACACCCCGCCGCCCTCGCCGACGACCGGAAACCTCCCCTTACGGATCATCTCGAGCTGCTCGGAACCCGGCTCCATCGAGGTGCCCGGTCCGTAGAAGGCGCCGTAGCGAAGCACGATCCCCTCGGTCCAGTCGGCACCCAGCACAGCCCTCTCCAGATGCCCGATCGCGGCGATCATCGGGGCCATCTGCCTGATCGGCGAGGGGTCCAGTGGGTCCTCTTCGGTCTTCACCGGCCCACCCGTTCGGGCATAGGTGAACGCCCCATTGCTCTGCGCCACGAACCGCCGCACACCTGCCACGCGCCCTGCCGCGAGGAGATTGTCGGTGCCCTCGATCCGCAGCCGGTCGGTGGCGGCGAAACTGCGATCGAAATGGCGTGTGTCGACGTGCCCGATAGCGGTCAGCTGATGAACGATCACATCCGGATTCGCCTCGAGCACGGCCGCCTCGGCCTGGCCGCGATCGAGCGCATCGGCGACGATCGGCACCGCGCCCAGCTCCGACAGCCTGGCCTTGCTCGACTCGTTCCGCGTCATGGCGAAGACCTCGTGCCCCGCGCCGGTCAGACGTGGCACCAACTGCCGGCCCATCGCTCCGGTCGCTCCTGCTACCAGCACTCTCATGGTCAGCTCCTGGTTCACCTGATCTTGTCTTCAAGGGCGGTGCCGCTCAAGCGCCACCCGCACCTGCGTGCAGCTCTTGAGCCGAGCCGCGAGCCGGGTCGCCGCGGTGGCTCAATGACTGCCCTCATGTGCATTCGTTGCACTCATGTGCAACTAATGCACAACGGTATACTCGGGTGGGAAACGCCGTCAAGACGGCTGTGACCACCAGACCCGAGGAGGGGCCAGCACCCCGATGACCACTGACAAACCAGCCCGCGGCGGCGGCCGGGAGGCGCAGCGCCGCCGTACCCGCAAGGCGATCGTCGATGCGGCGGTACGCCTCAGCACCGGCGGAGCGACGCCAACCATCGACGAGATCGCGGCCGCCGCCGACGTGTCGCGACGCACGATCTACATGCACTTCCCGGCCCTGGACCAGCTGCTCATCGACGCGACGGCCGGCGCGCTCAACGAGCCACCGGTCGAGGCGGCGCTGTCCGATCCCGCGCTTGCCGACGACGCGGCGGGCCGGGTCGACGTCCTCATCCAGACGCTGCTGAAGTACTCGCCACAATCGCTACCCCTGGGACGCCGCATGATCCGCTTGACCGTCGACCCGCCCCTGAACGGCGCCCCGGAGCCGATCGGCCCACGCCGCAGCCAACGCCGGATCGAATGGCTGGACAAAGCCTGCGAACCACTGCGCGACACCCTGAGCGAGCAGTCCTACCAGCGCCTCATCTCCGCGTTGACCATGGTGGTCGGCTGGGAGGCGCAGATAGCCCTGCGTGACGTCCGCGGACTCGACCCCCAAGCCGAGCAGGACACCATGACCTGGGCCGCCCGCGCCCTCGTGGAGGCCGCGATCAGGGAACACGATCATCAACAGTGAGCGTTCACGGGGTACGCGCTGCGGTAAACCCTCCCCGCCATGTCAGCCGCTCCAACACCTGCATACCAGTAGTCGCCTGATCACTACGGAGGGGGAATCGCCGCATGGACGCTGGTACCGCTGCCCTCGCCGGGAGCGGGTCACAGCGTGCTGTCGGGGGTGACTGCGCGTGCCTTCGACGACGTGTGGGCGGTCGGGTACGCACCCAGCCGTACCAGTGGCCACCAGATCGAGCCGTACGTCGTGCACTGGGACGGCCGGTCGTGGACCCGCGTGGGCACCCCGAACGGCGGCGCCAACGGCACCTGGCTGACCGATGTCGCGGCCGCGTTCATGGCCGAGGGCTACGGTAGCGCGAGCTTCTCAGAGATCGCCCAGCAGACAGCGGTCCGCGCGTCTCCAGCGGGATGGTGGCCTCGCCCATCACTTGTTAGGATACGACTGTATCCATACGGGAGATGGGGGCACCATGCCTGACCGGCCGTCCGCCTTCACCAGCGACTCTGCCCGTGACAAGTACTACGCCGTCTATGACCAAGTGCTCGGCGAACTGTGGCCGGTGCCCGTGGACGCCATCGACGTGGAGACCCGCGCCGGCCTGGTGCGCATCTACCGGGCCGGGCCCGTCGAGGGGAATCCCGTGGTCCTCCTGGCCGGTGCCGGTGCGAACGCGTTGGCCTGGTACCGCTACATCGAGCCGCTGGCGCGCACGCGCCCGGTCCTTGCGGTCGACCCTCTCGGCGAGCCGGGCCGCTCGGTTCAGAGGCGGCCGCTCGCGACCGGTGCCGAGGTCGGCGGCTGGTTCACCGACGTGCTGGCCGCAGTCGGAGCCGAACGTGCACACGTGGCGGGCTTCTCCTACGGCGGCTGGACCGCGGTGGAACAGCAACTCGGCGGGGGCGGCCGGGTCGCGGCGCTGACGCTGGTGGACCCGGGCGGCTTCGCGCCGTTACCCAGGCGGTTCGTCCGGTGGGCCCTTGCCGGCGCCGTCGCCTCCATGCTTCCTCGTACGCTGCGACACCGCATGGCCGGCTTAGCGGACAACGGGGCGCTGCGCGAGGATGGGCTGATGAGGCTGATGCAGGCCGGATGGTTCTTCCGCCGGCGTCTGCCCCTTCCGCCCGCCTACACCGACGAGCAGCTACGCGAGCTGTCCGTGCCCGTACAGGTGCTGCTGGGCGCCCGCAGCGCGCTGCTCGACGCGGAAGCGGTGGCCGTACGGCTGGCCGACATCGTGCCGTCCTGGCGTGTGGAGATCGTGCCCGGCACCGGACACGGGTTGCCCGTCGAAGCTCCGGACCTGGTCGCCGAGCGGATCCTCACCTTTCCCCGCCAAGTGGGGCCCGGGACCGCAACGCCGAAGCACAACACGAACAACAGGTAGGAACCGGGCATGCCCCGACAGGTGGATCACGATGAGCGGCGGCGTCAGCTGACCGAGGCGCTGCTGCGCATCGCCAGCACCCGCGGCCTGCAGGCAGTGTCGATGCGTGAGATCGCCGCCGAGGCCGGAGTCTCGCTGCGCGTCGTCCAGTACTACTTCACGAACAAGCAGGCCCTGCTCGAGTCCGGTCTCACCGAACTGGGCGCCCGCATGGACCGCCGGGTCAAGCAGCGGGCCGCCGCTGCCGCGGGCGAGCTGACACCGCGAGGCGTCTTCGCCGCCGTTCTCGGCGCGATCCTGCCCTTCGACGAGCAGAGCAAGCTGGACTCCATGGCCTGGACGGCCTACTACACCGCCGCCCTCACTGACCCGGCGCTCGCCGCGGTCGGGCTCACCCTGCCCAACGCGCTGGAGAACTTCCTCACCGTACGGTTGACCGCCGCGCAGCAGGCCGGGGAGATCGCCCCCGATCGTGACCCGCGTACCGAAGTCGCCGGCCTGCTGGCTCTCGCCAACGGCCTGACCTCCAGTGTCCTCAGCCGGCAGCGCAGCCACGAGGCCGCCATCAAGATCATCGACTACCAGCTGGACCACCTGTTCGGAACGGGAGCGGCTTGACCCAGCGGGACCGCTGCGGGGTGAAGGGGTTAGGGCTGCTGGTAGAGGTCGGGGATCCCGTCATGGTCGGAGTCGGCGGTCTCGGACTGGTGGATGCGCCGGTAGACGCGGGCACGCAGCCGGAGGATCACGGTGGCCAGCAGGGCCGCGGACAGGGAACCGGCCAGGACCGCGATCTTGAACCGTGCGCCGGACTCGCCGAACGCCAGTTCTCCGATCAGCAGCGACACGGTGAACCCGATGCCGGCCAGGATCGCCAGCCCGATCATGTCGATCCAGGCCAGTCCTTCGTCCAAGGTGGCGCGGGTGAAGCGGGCCACGAGCCAGGTGGCGGCCAGGATGCCGACGGGCTTGCCGAGCAGCAGCCCCGCCACGATCCCCATCGCCACGGGGTCGCTCAAGGCTCCTGCCAGCCCGCCGAGGCCGACGCCGGCGGAGAAGAACGCGAAGACAGGCACGGCCACGCCGGCGGACAGCGGGCGGAACCGGTGCTCGAAATGTTCGGCCGGTCCGGGCCCCTCCGTGCCGCCCGGCGGTGTACGGGACAGGACGGGGACGGTCAGAGCCAGCAGTACGCCGGCCACGGTGGCGTGCACCCCCGAGGCGTGGACCAGCGCCCAACAGGCGAACGCCTGTGGCAGCAGCAGCCACCACGCACGCACTCCTCGCCGTACCAGCACGGCGAAGACCGCCAGCGGCACCGCGGCCGCCAGCAGTGGGAGCACCGACAGGTGCGAGGTGTAGAAGGTGGCGATGATGACGATGGCGATCAGGTCGTCCACCACCGCCAGGGTCAGCAGGAACGTGCGCAGCGCGTCCGGCAGGGAGCGGCCGATCACCGCAAGCACCGCCAGCGCGAAGGCGATGTCGGTGGCCGTCGGGATCGCCCACCCCTTGGCCGCCGTTCCGCCGGCGACCGCCAGATACACCAGCGCGGGCACCACCACGCCGCCGACAGCCGCGGCCACCGGAACCACGGCCCGGCGCAGGTCGCGCAGATCGCCGGCGACGAACTCCCGTTTGAGCTCCAGACCGGCCACGAAGAAGAAGATTGCCAGCAGCCCGTCCGCGGCCCAGGTGGCCAGGTCGAGGTTCAGGTGCAGCGCGGCGGGGCCGGCCTCGATGGCGCGCAGGTCCTGGTAGGTCTGCGCCCACGGCGAGTTGGCCCAGATCAGCGCGGTGAGCGCGGCGGCGAGCAGCAGCGCCCCGCCGATGGTCTCCTTGCGCAGGATGTCGGCGATGCGGCGCGCTTCGGGCCAGGTGCTCCGGTTGAACAGGCGGGGAACGCGGGTGGCGGTGGGGCCGGGCATGGAACTCCGCTTCTTCAGCAGGGGTCGGGTCGCTCACTCGCCGACCAGACTTCCCGGCACACCTATCAATAACGTATCAGGACACGTAAAGAGTCACATAACGGATTCTGGGAGCGCTGGGCGTGCTCGTCCGTGGGCACAGGTGCGCCCCTGTGCCCGACGACTCCCCCGGCGTGTCAGGTGATCTGCCGTTTCAACGTCATTTAAGCGCCATTTCAGAGCGGACTGAAAGCCTGGGTTCGAACGGAAGGAATTGAGATGTCACTGATGAAACGCGCGGCAAGTGCGCTGCTTGGCGGCTTTTTCGTGCTGGCAGGCGCGGCAGTGGTCGCGCCCCCCGCTTCCGCGGACCCGTGCTGCGCCCCCTGCTACGGAAGCAACGGTGCGCACATCGTCGACCGTGGAGAGACCCCTTATGGCCTGATCTGGGCAAAGGTTCTCAACTGCAGCTACGGACGAGAGGTCACGGTCGACGTGTCCAACGCGCTGGACCCGCCCTGCGAATATGTGGGCAAGGGCAAAACGAGGACCTTCTATACGAAAACCTACCTGTCGTCAGACGTAAGAAAGGCGAAGTTCTGCTGACCCGCCCGCGCGGCTGAGAACAGCGCCGAGCCCTTTCGCATCCCCGTCCGAAAGGGCTCGGCGCGCGACTGCCCGGGTCATCGTCCGGATGTGATGGTCCATGGGATCTCTTGGTCGTTCGGGTGGCCGGGGTTGAGTGCCAGATGCGCGCAGCGGCGGCCCTGGTCTCGTAGCGGGTTGGTGACGGAGGTGATGCCGAGCCGGCGGCCGGCGGGTGATGCGTCCCAGCCGAGGTAGGCGGCCTCCGGGTGGGTTTCCTGGAGGGCCTGGTGGGCGCCGAGGGCGAGTTCGTCGCTCATGGCGATGATGAGCGCAGCGGGGGTGAGGTGGGGTGCGAGCGCTCGCGCTGCGGCGAGGCCGTCTTGCTGGGTGTTGCGGGCCACGACGGCGATGGGGGTGTTCGTCCAGCTGAGCCCGGCTTGTTCGATGGCGGTGCGGTAGCCACGCAGGCGGGCGTCGGTGACGGGGAACGGTGCGCGTGGCGGCAGGTCGGCGCCGGTCGTCACCAGGTGCTCGCGGTCGCGGTCGAGCGGGAACGAGATCACGACGGGTGTGCGGTTCTCGCGGAGTCCCTGGGAGACGAGCGCGAGCGCGGCCCGGTAGTCGTCCTGGGTGACGCAGGCGATCCCCGGGCGCGGTGGGCCGCCCTGGATGACGGCGGGGCGGGGGTCGCCGGCGACTGCCGCCAGCACCGGATCGTCCTCTGCGGTGGTCCACAGGACGAAGCCGTCGACCGCCGCCGACAGCACGCGGTCGGCATCGGCGGCATCGCCCCGCGTGGGGATGAGCGTGAGGCCCCGGCCTTCCTCGACGCAGACCTCTGCGACCCCGGCCAGGAACTGTGCTGCCTGGGGGTCGTCGAAGGCGTACGCCAGATGCTCGCTGAAGACCACTCCGATCTGATGCGTTCGACCGGACTTCAGCGCGCGGCCCACGGCGTCGGGGCGATAGCCCAGCTCGTCGGCGGCGCGGTGTACGCGTTCGCGGGTGGCGGTCGCGACCCGGGCGGGTCGGGTGAAGGCGTAGGAGGCGGTCATGGGTGACACTCCGGCACGAGCCGCCACATCTTTCAGCGTCACGCGTCTGCGGTCGGTTGGCACGGCACCATTCTATTTGTGTAGCGTTACACAGGTGTCCACAGTGATTGCCCGCCCCGCCGGCCTGCTTCGCGCGGCGCCGTTCCTTGGCTTCGCCGGATTCGGAGCCTTCTGGGGTGTGTGGGGTGCCACCCTGCCCCTGCTGCGCGTCCAGGCCGGTGTGAGTGATGCGGAGTTCGGGGTCGTGCTGCTCTTCATCGGCGCCGGAGCGCTGCCCGCCATGCTGATGACCGGACGGCTCGTCGACGCACTCGGTCTGCGGGTCACCGGAGTGCTGCTCGCGCTCCTGGGTGTCATGGGTGTCGTGCTTTCCACCGCGACGAACTATGCCGCGTTGTGTGCCGGCATCCTGTTGACGGGAGCCAGCTCGGGAGCGGCCGATGTGGCGCTCAACACGCTGGCGGCGACGGTCGAGAAGCGAACCGGACGTCCCGTCGTGACCCGTTCGCACGCGGCGTTCTCCGCCACGGTCGCGCTCACGAGCCTGGGCACCGGTGCACTCACCGCAATCGCCGGCAGCCTGCTGGTGAACTTCGCCGCGGGCGCCGTGGTGGTCGTGGCGCTCGGTCTGGCCGTTGTCATCACGACGCGCCTGGCCCATGCTGAGGGCGCGCCTGAAGGTCAGGACGAGCCCACGCGCCCCGGTCGCATGTCGTGGTGGATCGCCCTGGTCATGGTCGGTGCGATCGGCGCTTTCGCGTTCGCGGCGGAGAACGCCTACCAGTCCTGGAGCGCCGTCCTGCTGACCGACGCGTTCACCGCCTCGCCGGCGCTGGCCGCCGTCGCGCCGTCGGCGTTCGCCACAACGGCGGCACTGACCCGTTTCGCCACCGGTACGGTCACGTTGCGCCGCCCGATCGCCACGCTGGTCGCGGCAAGCGCGATAGCCACGGCCGGTGGTGTCCTGACGGCGTTCGCGCCCACGTTGCCGCTCGCGCTGGCAGGCATCGTCGCCGCAGCCGTCGGCACCTCGGCGCTCTTCCCCACCCTGCTGTCCTACGGGCTTCGACCCGTTCCGGACGGGTCACGAGGACGGGCCACGTCGGCTGTCTCCACGGTCGCCTATCTCGGCTACCTCGCCGGGCCGGCGTACTTCGGGCTGCTCGCCGAGGCCACCGGGGTGCAGAGGTCGTTTCTCGGTATCGCCGCGCTGACCGCCGTGGTGCTGGCGGCGGTCCCGGTGCTGCCGGCGCTCAGGCGAGCGGGGAGCCGGTCGCTGCCTTGATCATGATGCTGGGCCGGGCCGAAGGCGCCGCCGAGCTGGTAGCGCCGGACGTGCAGGGTCCGGGTCAGATGGGTTTGGCTTCGAGGAGGCTTGCTCCCGCGCCCAGCTCCACGACCTGTCCCAGTTCCAGATCGGCCGAGGCGAAGAGCTTCGCGTAATCCTGTCGGCTCCGCTCCGAGCCGCCGTTGAAGATGGCCAGCATCCGCAGGTCCAGGTCCTTGCCCAGATGCGGCTCCGCGTCGTCGGGCAGCACCACTTCCAGGATCAGCACGCGCCCGCCGGGTTTCATGGCGTGCCGGACATTTCGCAGAATGCGTACAGCGTCGTCGTCGCCCCAATTGTGCAGGACGCTGGCGAGCAGGTAGACGTCCCCTCCCGAGGGCACCGAGTCGAAGAAGTTCCCGGCCACCACCTGGCACCGATCAGCCAGTCCCGCCGCGGCCAGCACATCCCCGGCATGGGCCGCTACATGGTCGAGATCGAGGAGGATGCCCCGCATGTCCGGATTGGCGCGTAAGACCGTGGCCAGGATCGAGCCCCTGCCTCCGGCGACGTCGACCATGGTGCCGACGCCGGTGAAGTCATAGCGCGTGACCAGGCCCCGCGTGAAGGCGTCGGCCCTGGCGGTCATGTAGTCGTCGAAGATGCGGCTGATTTCGGGGTGGCGGGCCAGGTGCTCGTAGAGCTCTCCATACTTGCTGACGAACGCGGAGCTGCCCTCGCGCACCGTCTCCGGCAGTTTGCCCATGGCGTACCAGAAGCTCTCCTCGCCCAGCATGCGCATGGAGGAGCGGATCGAGCCGGGGACGTCCGAGCGGAGCACGGAGCCCTCCTCGGTGAGGGCGTACCGGTCGTCGCCGGACGGGCGGACGACCCCGATGCTCGCCAGCTCGCGCAGGACCCGGCGGAGCGAGGGGGCGTGCGCCCCGCACCTGGCGGCGAGCTCTTCGGTGTCGAGCGGCCCATGCGCGAGGTGATCGGCCACGCCGAGCTCCGCCATGGTCAAGAGGGCAGCGAATCGGGAGATACCGGAGACCGCTTCCCAGAGGAGCTTGTCGGATGACGGCATGTGTCCCTTTCCAGAAGTCATGGCGTACGGTTCGCCTGCCTGTGCCAGATCAGCAGCCGGCGCTCCGCGAGCACGAACAGCGCGTTGACGATATAACCGAGAATGCCCAGCAGGGCGATCGTCGCCCAGACGCCGGGTGTGTCGAAGCTCCGCTGCGCCACCAGCAGCTGGTAGCCGATGCCGTCCGTGCTGCCGAACACCTCGGAGATCACCATGAGGATCAGCGCGAGGGACAGGCTCAGCCGCAGGCCGGCGAAGATCTTGGGTGAGGCGGCGGGGATGACGATCCGGCGTAGCCGCTGTGGTCTCGACAGCCCGAAGACCGTGGCGGTCTCGGTGTAGGTTCGGTCGACGTTCCTGGCCCCGTCGATCGAGTTGAGCAGCACGGGCCAGATCACACCGGAGACGATCGCGGCGAGCTGCGTCGCCAGCCCGGCCTGGAACAGCGCCAGGAACAGCGGCAGCAGCAGGGGCGGCGGAACGGCACGGCCGAACTCGATCAGCGCGTCCACGTAGTCGGCCGCGACCCGCGAGCGCCCCAGCGCCACCCCCGCCACCACTCCGATGAACGCGGCCAGGAACCAGCCGGCGAACATGCGCCCCAGGCTGGGCAGGATGTTGGCCACGGCCTCGTCGGTGAGGAACAGGCGGGCGACCGGGCCCGAGAACCACAGCTCGTGCATGCGGGCGACGATGCTCGTGGGCGGCGGGAAGTCGGTGTCCCCGAGCCGTCGCGTGACGAGCTCCCAGACGACGATGGCAGGCAGGATCACCACGACCCCGGCAAGCGATTTCATGTCTGCGCCGCACCCGTCCGCGCCAGGTGCCAGCTGAACAGGCGGCGCTCGGCCGCCCGCAGCGAGGCGTTGGCCAGCAGGCCGAACATGCCGGCCCACAGCGTGGCCGCCATGACGAGGTCGGTCCTGTTCCCGCTGCCCGCCTGGACGACGAAGACGCCCAGGCCCGCGGTTCCGCCGGCGAACAGCTCGGCGCTGACGGCGATGATCAGCGCGACCCCGGAGGCGATCCGGACACCGGTCGCCACGAAGGGCGCGGCACTGGGCAGGCTCACTCTGCCGAGCACGGCCAGCGGCCCGAATCCGAAGCTCCGCAGCGAATCCTTGGCCAGCGGGTCGACGTCGTGCATGCCGTACAACGTGTTGAACAGGATCGGCCAGACGGACGCGTACACGATGACGCCGACCTTCATCAGGCCATCCACCGGGATCAGCAGGATCGCCAGCGGGATGACCGCGACCGAGGGAATGGGCCGCAGGAACTCCAGTACGGGCCGGGCGGCGCGCTCCACCGGGGCCAGCGCGCCGAGCAGGACGCCTGCCGGGACCGCCACCGCCACCGCGACCAGCAGGCCGAGTGCCCAGTTCGTGAGCGTCGTGAGCGCTCCCGACAGGAACTCTCCGTCGACCGCCAGCCGCGCGGCCTCCATCAGGATGACGGAGGGCGCGGGGAAGACCAGGCCGTCGCCCAGCCCGAACCGGATCACCAGCTCTCCCGCGAGGAGGAACGCCGCAACGCCTGCGACGCTGCGGAATGACCGCGAATGACTCATCCGTCCGACGGCGTCGCGATGACCGACTTCACGTCGATCGGACTCTGGAGGTACTTGTACTCGAGCATGAGGTCGGCCACTTTCTGCAGCCTGTTGGCGCTCAGCGCGCTCGGGAAGGTGCCCAGCGTGATGACCGAAGCGGTCTTCGCGTCGATCTTCGTGTACGTGGGCAGGATCGCCTCGATCTCCTTACGGTCGTTCGACGCGAGTTCCTGCGCCTTGGCGATGGCTCGCTGAAAGGCGGCCAGCGTCTTCGGGTTCTTCTTGACCCACTCGTCGGAGGCCATCCAGCCCGCGATCGGCAGGTCCTCGGTCTGCCCCGTCATGGTGTCGGCGATCTTGCGGAAGCCCAGCTTGCTCTGGTTGGCGGTGATGAACGGCTCGGTGATCCAGGCGGCGTCGGCCTGTCCGGCCTGGAGCGCGTTGCCCATGTCGGGGAAGGGCTTCTCGGCGAATTTGACGTCGTTCTCGGTGAGGCCGGCCACCTTCAGCTGGGTCGTGACGGCCAACGTGGCGATGTTCCGGAAGTTGTTGACCAGGACGGTCTTGCCCTTGAGATCCGCGACCGTCTTGATCGGCGAATCCTTCGGGACCATGATGTTGTAGCAGTTCGGACCGGCCTGGTACATGTCCGCGACGAGCTTGAACTTCTCGCCCTTGCTCACCGCCAGGAAGGTCGAGACGTAGTTGGTCTGGGTGATGTCCAGCTGACCGCTCTTGATCTGCGGAAGGGCCGCGGCGCCGCCGACGATGGCGACCGGCTCGACCGTCAGGCCCTCTTGTTTGAAAAAGCCCTTGTTGATGGCGATGTAGAGGGAGACGGGGTCGGGAATCGGCATCGCGCCGACCTTGATGGTGGCCTTCTCCAGGCCGTTGCCGCCCGGCGAGCCGGCCGGCGCGCCGTTTCCACCGCAGCCGGTGAATAACAGAGTAACTGTAACGCCGAGCACGAGAGTGCGACAGCGCACTTTGCGGGTCATTTGAGGTTCTCCTAACACAGGAAGCCTCCGGTGATCGGCACCGGGGCACCGAGCGTGAAGAGTACCGAAGGCGAGATCGATGCTGAAGCGCGCCGGATGACGTTTCTCTTGGATTTCTCTGCAAATGAATTGCGTCACCAGCGCTGACGCTGAGTGCGTCGCCGAATGCTCCGATGCTCTCGAGATCGAGCTGTCGAGTGACTGTGCGTGATGTTTGCAGAGACGTGCAAATGTTGATTTATCTAGTATCTTGATTGCCGTTGGCCAGCTAATGGGGTTTGTGGTCGAATTGCGCCGGAGCTTGCCCCCGCTCGGTCAGTGGCGCCGGAGCTTGCCCGCGTTCAGTCAGCGACGTGGCTGAAGTCTCCCGAGGCAGGCCGTCCGGGGGACGTTTGCCATCGGTAAGGACAAAGATGACCCAAGTTGGTCGTGCCGGCGTTCCCGTTCTGCAGGAACGGTTCGTGGCCGACGAGAAGTCACCGGAGCAGGCGTCGGTGGAGCAGGTTCCCGCTCACGGGAACCCGATGGCGTTGCGGAACTGGCGGGTGCGAACCCGCCTCATCACGCTTATCGCCATTCCGACCCTGGTTGCCGTGGTCCTGGGCGCGCTGCGGGTCGGCATATCGATCAGCAGCGCGGAGCAGAATCAGCGCATCAGCAATGTGGGCTCCTTGGTGGCACAGCTCGGCGAGCTGTCCCGCGAAATGGCACTCGAACGAGACCTGTCCGCGTACTATGTCGCCTCCGACAGGGAAACGGCGCAGCTGGAGCGGCTCACGGCCCAGCGGCGGATCGTCGATTCCAGCGTGCAGCGCACGAACGCGACGGCCTCGGCGGTCGAGAGCTCACTGTCCGATCTCGGCCGCAGGAAGCTGGCCTTCGTCCGCATCAGGCTGACCCAGCTCGCCTCGCTGCGCGCCACCGTGTCCGGGCCGAACGCGCAGCTGCCGCCGCTCCCGACGATGGAGAAGTACTCCGAGGTCATCGCGGAGATGCTGCAACTGTACGACGAGGTGGCGCAGGGCTCGACGGACGAGCAGCTGATCTCCACCAGCGCCGCGCTGCGAGCCGTCGCCCGATCAGAGGAGGAGGCCGCCAAGCTGCGCGGCCTGTTGACGATCGCGCTCGTCAAAGGGTCGTTCGAGGAGCCCGAGCACAAGGCCTTCCTCGACGCGCGCTCCAACCGCGAGAGCGAACGCGCCTCGTTCCGCGCCGTGGCCACGCTGGCGCAGCGGCAGTTCCACGACAACACGGTCACCAGCGTGGAGGTCGGCCGGGGCGAGTTCTACATCAACAGGGCCGTGTTCCTCGCCAATGCCGGCCTGCCCCTGCGGCGGCTCGACCCCTCGACCTCCAACGACGTCACCCTGTGGTTCAACGCCATCAGCGACACCGTCGACCGGCTGCACACCGTTCAGCGGGCGTTGCTGGAGCAGGTCGGCACCCGGAGCGCCGACATCCAGTCCAGTGACCGGTCCGCGGCCACGCTCAACGTCATCATCCTCGCCGTGCTGCTGCTCCTGGTCCTCGCCATCACGGCGGTCATGGCCCGCTCGCTCGTCCGGCCGCTCAGGCGGTTGCGCCGAGACGCGCTCCTGATCGCCAGCCAGCGGCTCCCCGAGCTCGTGCGGCAGCTGCGCACCAGCGAGGTCGACGCGAAGGCGATCCAGGTGCCGCCGATCGCCATCTCCTCCAAGGACGAGATCGGCGAAGTGGCGCGGGCGTTCGACGAGGTCCACCGCGAGGCGGTCCGGCTGGCGGGCGAGGAGGCCCGCCTGCGCGCCAACGTCAACGCGATGTTCGTGAACCTGTCGCGGCGCAGCCAGACGCTGGTGGAGCGGCAGATCACCCTGATCGACGGCCTGGAGCAGGGCGAGCAGGACGAGCAGCGGCTCGGCAACCTGTTCAAGCTGGACCACCTGGCCACCCGCATGCGGCGTAACAGCGAGAACCTGCTGGTCCTCGCCGGCCAGGAGACGCCCCGCCGCTGGAGCAAGCCCGTCAAGCTGGTCGATGTCGCCCGCGCCTCGCTGTCGGAGGTCGAGAACTACGAGCGGGTCGTCCTCCAGGTGCCCGACGGCGTCGCCGTGGCCGGCCAGGCCGTCAACGACGTCATCCACCTGCTCGCCGAGCTTGTGGAGAACGCGTTGTCGTTCTCGCCGCAGGAGGCCCAGGTGATGGTGTCGGGCAGCAGGATCGACGGGGGCGGCATGATGCTGTCGATCACCGACTCCGGCATCGGCATGACCCCGGACGAGCTCGCCATCGCCAACGAGCGCCTCCTCGACGCTCCGACCGTGGACGTGTCGGTGTCGCGGCGCATGGGCCTGTTCGTGGTCGCGCGTCTGGCCCACCGCCACGGCATCCGGGTGCAGTTGCGCCCGCACGAATCCGGGGGGCTCACCGCGATGATCCTCATGCCCGAGGCGATGCTCGCCGCGCAGGCGCCCGGCTATCCTGGCGGCTCCGCCGAGGCCGTGCCCACTCCGCCGCAGTGGGGCTCGTTCCAGATGGGTCCGGGCCATCCTTCGTACCCGTCCAACCCGCCCGACGCCTGGCTCACGCCGTCCGAGAGGTCGGGGCAAGCCGGTGGCTGGCCGTCCGGCGACACCGGCTCGTACGCCGTCGCCGACCCGTGGGTGCCGCCGCGGAGGCCGTACGACCTGCCGAACCAGGAGACGATCTACCCCAGGCGCCCCAACCTGGGTCCGCGCGGCGGCATGGACGCCGCGCCGCGGCGGCCGTCCGGTTACGACTTCCCCGACACGACGTCGGAGTCCACCGGTCCCATCCCGGCCGCCAAGGCGACCTCGGACGAATACCTGCCGATCTACGCCTCGATCGAGTCGGCGTGGTTCGAGCAGGGAGCCAGCTGGGGGACGGCTGACGCCGGATGGAACGCCGCCAAGGCCGCCGTGGAGCCGGTGCGCGACGGCGAGACCGCGACCGGGCTGCCCAAGCGGGTGCCCAAGGCCAACCTGGTGCCCGGCTCGGCCACCCCGGCCGCCGCGCCCCAAGATGTCCCGCCGATGCCGTCCGTCTCGGCGGACCGGGTACGCAGCCGCCTGTCCAGCTTCCAGCAGGGCTACCGGTCCGCTCGCGACGACATCAGCATGGGCAGGGCCGCTCCCGACCCGAAGCACAGAGGGCAGGGCGTATGAACGACGTGAGCTACATGGCGTACGAGGTCGACTGGCTGATCAGCGAGTTCGTCGGCATCATTCCAGGAGTCGTCCACGTCGTCCTCTTCTCCGCCGACGGCCTGCCGCTGGCGACGTCCTCGGGCTTCCCCGTCGACCGGGCCGGCCGGCTGGCCGCGATCACCTCCGGGCTGGTGGGCCTGTCGGTGGCCACCTCCTGCGCCCTCGACGGAGGTGAGGTCGTTCGGAGCATGGTGGAGATGGAGAACGGAATGATGCTGACCACCATGTCGATCGGCGAAAGCGCTTGCCTGGCCGTGCTCGCCGAGCCCGACTGTGACGCGGCGCTTGTCGCCTACCACATGACGCTCATGGCGGACCGTGCGTGTCAGGTGCTGACTCCCGCCGTACGCGAACATCTGCGCACCAGCCAGATCAGGTGATGCGGACGAACGAGCGATCATCGCCATCCGGCACCGTTTCGACCGCCGAAGCAAGTCTGTATCCGCCACCGTGACATGAGTAGCATCGCTGCTCGCTATTGGCCGAAGCTCGAGAGGACGAGTTACTAATGGGCACGCGCCTGGTCATCGAACGACTTGATCGGGTACCCGTGACCGTGACGATGGTCCCCGGATTGTCCATGTTCGCGCTGATCTCCGATGCGCTCGGGGGACGGGACAGGGGCACCCCCGAACGATGGCGGCAACTGGTGCGCTCCGCCGCGGTGACACCTGACGAAATGGTGGTGGATTCGCTCGCGGCACCCGGCCACAACATATTTCCCGATGTCGCGTTCCCCGGAGACTTCAGCCGGGACCTGGACGTTGCCACGCAGCTCGAAATGCTTCGCGATCAGCCGCCCGACGCATTACGAATAGAGCTGGACGCCATTACCGACGGGCGACCGCCGCCCCACTGGCAGCCCGCGATGAAGGATCCCCGCCGTTGGCTGCAGGGGTTCGCCGACCTGATCGAGCAGGCGTGGTCCGCCATGCATCCGGAATGGCAGCAGACCCGCGCGCTGTTCGATCGCGAAGTCGAGCGGATCGCCGTGGCCGGCGCCCGAGGAGCACTCGATGTCGTGCTCAATGACCTGCACGCCGACTGCACCTTCCGCGAGGGCGCGTTGAGCGTGCCCGACTACGGTCCCGACGAGTTCTCCATCGGGTCCAGGGGCCTGGTGCTGATACCCATGCTCGCCGGGCCGAAGGCGCTCATCGTCCGCCTCGACGGCCCGGACGCCGTGTGGCTCGGCTACTCCCCGCCGCACCTGACGGCGCCCAGGCCGAAGGACACCGAGGAGCAGCTCCAGTTCCTCTTCGGCGACGCGCGGGCGACCATCCTGGCCAGCGTCGACCAGCCGATGTCGATGGGCGTTCTGGCCAGGCGCATCAAATGTCACCCCAGCGTGATCACCTACCACTGCAAGCGCCTCGAATCGGCGGGGCTGGTCACCCGGCGGCGCGACGGCAGGGAGATCTACGTCCACCTGACCAAGCGCGGCACGGCCCTGCTCGATCTCTTCACCTCCTGACCTCGGCATCGACGCGTCCACGCCAGGCTGCGGCGCCTCGGACGAATTCCGCATAAATGCAAGGGTGCCGTCACGATCCGACATGGCGCCGTGTGTCGCATCAGCCGCCTCTGTCCGCCGGGCCATGGTGGTCGAGTTCGGGCGAGCGGGTCTCAACCCCCGTCTCCACCACCGGTCCGCCGAGCCGCGCGTGGCCCTGAAAGGTCCGTACGCCACCGCGTGCGCGTCCACGAACGAGAAGGCTTGCATCACACGCATGACCAAGAGGGACCGAATCCGAGAAGCGGGCGGAAAGCCTCGGAGGCTGGCGCTCAGCGTGCCACAGATCGTGGGAAGCACGATGGCCGCGGTCACGGCGGCGGTCGCGGCGTCGTACCTGGGCGTCGCCGGCACGGTGATCGGCGCCGCCGTGATGAGCTTCGCCAGCACGGTGGCCACCGACGTTTACACGCACTATCTCAGGCGCACCGGCGACAAGGTCAGGCAGCACACCGCGAGCGCGTGGCACGAGCGGACGGCCGAGGCGGGTGACGGCGCGCCGCGGCGGTCCGCGCAGGTCGTGGCCTCGGCCGGGGCACTGCTGAAGGCGTTGCCGTGGGCCAAGCTGGGTGCGGCGGCCGCGCTGGTGTTCTGCGTCAGCATGGGCGGCATCCTGACCTACCAGGTGATCGTTGATCAGACGGTGGCCGACCAGGTGACCGGCAAATCCCGTAAACGGGCCGAACCCCGCAAACCATCCTCCAAGAAGAGCAGGCACACACCGGCGCCGTATCGGGAGCCTGCCACCTCGACGCCGGCAGGCGCCTCTCCGTCCTCCATCCCGTCCACGTCACCCGCCACCCGCACCCCCACGCCGGCACCCACCCTGACGCCGAAGCCGACGCAGAGCGTGCCGGAGCCGTCCGAGCCTTCCCCTCCCGAAGGGACTCCCGACGTGACCAGGCAGTCACCGGCGCCGGGCCAGGGTGGGCCCTCGGCCACGCCGCCGGGCACGGTGCACGTGGAGCTCTTCTGAACGTGGCGGGAGACCGGCCGTCGGGGCTCAGACATGCAGGGTGGGCCGGTAGATGAGCTCCTGGGTGTGGCCGTCGAGCGTCCGGCTCTCGATCAGCTCGAGGTCGAAGTCGGCTGCCCCCTGGAAGATCGGGTCCACTCCGGTCTGACCGGAGATCACGGGGAAGATCGTCACCTGGACGCGGTCGACCAGACCGGCGGCCATCAGCGCCCGGTTCATCGACAGGCTGCCGTGCGAGCGCAACGGCACCTCCGACTCCTCCTTGAGCCGGGCGACGACGTCGACGGCGTCGCCTCTCACGAGGGTCGCGTCCGGCCAGTTGAAGGGTCCTTCGAGGGTCGTCGACACCACGGTTGTCGGCAGGTTCCGCATCCGGGTGTTCACCGGGTCGCTCACCTGGTTCGGAGCCAGCACCTGCACGAACTGCCGGAAGGTGTTGGCCCCGAGGACCATGCGCTGCTCCTCGCCGTACAAGGCGAGGCGGCGGTCGAGAAACTCGGGACCTTGCTTGCCCCAGTAGCCGCCCCAGTCGCCGCTGCTGTTGTAGGAGCCGAAGCCGTCCAGGGTGGTGAAGATGTCGAAGGTGTAGACAGCGGTCATGATGCTCTCCTTGAACGTTTGATTGACGACATCACCTAAGGGAGATCAACGCGGCCAGGTGATGCAGCGAGTTGATGAGGTGCTCGCGGCCGAAGGAGCGCCCGTCGCGTCTGCAGGAAGGTTCGTTCGGTGTCGTTGGTGGCCAGGGCGATGGCCTCGTCGTAGGCGGCGCGGGCATCGGCGGTACGGCCGAGGCGGGCGAGCAGTCCGCGCGGGCGGCGGGCAGCAGGTGGTAGCCGGGCAGGTCCAGCTCGTCGATGGCGGCCAGCGCCTGCGCCGGACCGTGCACCTCGGCGACGGCGACCGCGCGGTTGAGCGTGACGATCGGGGTCGGGGTGTGCTGCAGCAGTTGGTCGTAGAGCGCCAGCACCTGCGTCCAGTCGGTCGCCGGCCCGTCGGTGTGCACGGCGTTGATCGCGGCCTGCAACTGGTACGGTCCCGGCTGGTTACGGCGCAGGCACCGCCGTACCAGCTCGTGTCCTTCGGCGATCAGCTCCCGGTTCCACAGCCGCCGGTCCTGCTCGGCGAGCACCACCAGTTCACCCGAAGGCCCCACCCGCGCGGGGCGCCGGGCTTCGGTGAGCAGGAGCAGCGCCAGCAGCCCGATCACCTCCGGCTCGTCGGGCATCAGCTCGGCGAGCGCCCTGGCCAGGCGGATCGCCTCCAGGCACAGGTCCGTGCGCAGCAGCGGCCCGGAGGTCGCGCTGTATCCCTCGTTGAACACCAGGTAGAGCACGGTGAGCACCGAGGTCAGCCGGTCGGGGAGTTCGGCGGCGGCGGGCACCCGGTAGGGGATGCCGGCGTCGCGGATCTTCTTCTTCGCGCGGACGATCCGCTGGGCGACGGTCGCCTCCGGCACCACGCAGGCCCGCGCGATCTCCGCCACCTCCAGCCCGCCGAGCAGGCGAAGGGTGAGCGCGGTCTGCGCGAGCGGCGACAGCGCCGGGTGGCAGCACGTGAAGATCATGCGGAGCTGGTCGTCGCGCACCGGTCCCACCTCCTGTGGCTCGTCGGGTTGCTGCAGCAGCAGCGCCTGCGCGTGGCGGGCCTCGCGGGTGGACTCCCGGCGCAGGCGGTCGATCGCCCGGTTGCGGGCGGTGGTCACGATCCACGCGCCGGGATTGGGCGGCGGCGTCTCGTCCCACTTCTGGACGGCCACCGCGAACGCGTCCTGTACGGCGGGCGCACCTCGATCGGGGCCCCGCAGGTCAGCGCGCACTTCTCGGCCCAGGCCAGCGCCTGGTCCAGATCGTCGCACCGGATCACCCAGAACCCGCCGAGCTGCTCCTTCGTCTCGGCGAACGGGCCGTCGGTCATCGTGGTCGTGCCGTTGCCGGGACGGACGACCGTGGTGGAGTGCGAGGGCAGCAGACCGCCGACGAACACCCACGAACCGGCGGACTGCATCTCGGCGGTGACCTTGGCCGTCCGGGCCTGCTGCTCCTGCATCTCCTCTTCGGACAGCGACGGCGCGCTCTCGTCGAACTGGACGGCGAGCAGGTACTTCTTCATGACGGACTCCTTGGAAAGGGATCAGGCGGACAGGCGGCGGGCGATGACCGGGATCACGATGGCGGCGGCGACCACGTGCGTCAACATCAGCAGCGCGCCGCCGACGACGAGGCTGATGCCGGCGAACTCACCCGCCCTGGCAACGGCCGCGGTCGCCGCGACGGCAGCGGCGGTCAGACCGCCGGTGATCAGTGGTTCGGCGGGAGCGGTGGTGGTGACGGACATCGTGGACCTCCGGTGAGTGGCGACCGGCCCGTTGCCCGGTCTCTCACCTTGGCTACGAACGCGCTCGACGCCAATCGACACCCGCACAGAAAAATCCGGATCTCGAATCCTTCGGCGGGTGTGGCGCCTCTCATATGCGTTCCGTCATCGACGAATGAGAGGTTGTCGTGATCGTTGCTGTGGGCGTCGCCGTCGCCGTCGTACTCATCTGCACCTGTAGCGTGGTCGTGCTGCGGCGGAGGAGGCGTGCGCGTGGCTGAGACGAGGGCCTGGCCGGACGAGGCGGTGATCGCGGCGGCCCGGGACGGCGACGCCGAGTCGATCGCCGCGCTGGTGTCGGGCGCGCACCCGCACGTGCGGCGCTTCGCCCGCCACCTGTGCGCCACGCCGGAGGACGCCGAGGACGCGGCGCAGGAGGCGTTGATCGTCCTCTACCGCAAGATCGGTACGCTGCGGGCCACCGGCGCTCTGGTGTCGTGGATGTTCCGGATCATCCGCAACGAATGCGTACGCCGGGCCAGGCTGGCCCTGCGGCCACCGCCTCCCCTCCACGGTGCCGTCATGCGGTCCGCCGAAGAGGAGGTGTTCCAGCGGCTGGAGGCGGCGCGGGTGGCGGCGGCCATCGCGGCGCTGCCCGCCGACCAGCGGCAGGTGCTGATCATGCGGGACGTCCAGGGCCTCAGCGGCCGGATGACCGCCGACGCGCTGGGCCTGACGGTGGCGGCGATGAAGTCGCGCCTGCACCGCGCCCGCGCGGCCGTGCAGCACCGGCTGGGCGAGGGGGCGTGCGATGAGTGACGGGCACGAGTTCGCCAGCGCGTCGCTGCCGCGGCACCTGGCGCGTGGCGTGGTGGGGTTCGGGGCACTGATCGGCTCGTTCGCGCTGATCCCGGTGATCGGGCCGGTCAGCCTGGTGCTGGCGCCGGTGGCGCTGCTGGCCTTCCGCGGGTGCCCGACGTGCTGGCTGATCGGGCTGGCGCAGACGATCTCGAGGGGACGGTTGCGGCGGTCGTGTACGGACGGCGTGTGCGAGCTGCACGTCGCCAAGAGGACGTAGCCCCCGGAAGGGGAGGGCGGGCCATGGCCATGGTCCGGAGGCGTTCGGGGCCAGTATGGCGGCGGCCTCGTTCGACGAGGCGGACTGGGCCGCGGTGCGGTCGCACGACACCGTCGGCTACCTGCTGTCCGCGCCGACCGGGGCCGCTGGCTCGCCCCGGCCGATCGAGCGGACGAGGTGCTGGCCGATCGGGCGGCCGAGGGCACGGACGAGGCCCTGGCCGACGTACTGGTCAGCGCCTGGGTGAAGCGGCCGATCCACGACGGTCAGGTGCTCTACAGCTGCGGCATGCACCTGCTCGGCGCCCCCGAGGTGGAGATCGAGGTCGGTGCTGCGCACCGGCCCGTGCGACCGCTACGACGAGGACGATCTGTTCTTCAACCGTACGGATACGTCCGGCTGACTCACGGCTAGCCGGCCGCGGTCCTCAATTCCGCCGGACGGCGCTCTCGCTGAGCCCAGCGGACGGCGAAGGGGGCCGCCAGGCCCGTGAGGGCGAACAGCCCTCCGACGACGTACCAGCCGGGACGGCCCCAGGTGACGCAGAGCGCGATGAGCAACGCCGGGCCGAGCCCTTCGGCCAGTCCGGCGCCCAGCCCGAACACCCCCAGATACTGCCCCGTGGCGTGCTCCGGCGCGAGGGCGAAGGAGACCTCGAAGCCCGCCGCCGAATGCCACAGCTCGCCGATCGTATGGATCACCACCGCGATCACCAGGAACGTCGCCGCCCCCCATGCGGGTAACCCGGCGGACAACGGGATCAGCGAGCAGGAGACGAGGAAGGCGCCGCCCGCCCGGCGGTAGGCACCGCCGCCGGCCGCCGGGGAGTCGACGCCGCGGCTGGCCCGTACCTGGAGCGCGACCACCATGACGGTGCTGATCAGCATGGTGCCCGAGACCAGCCAGCGCGGCGCGGCGGTGAATCCGACCAGCCAGAGGGGGATGGCCACGGTGAGCACCTTGAACTGGACGGCCATGATGCCGTCGAGCGCGGTGAGCAGCAGGTAGGGACGGTCCCGCAGGGCGATCCAGCGGGGCCCGTGGACGGCCGGTCCGGGCGCGACCGGCGGCAGGCAGATCAGGATCGCGGCGGAGGCGGCGAAGGCGAGGGCGTTGCCGGCCACGAGGAGCCGGTAGGCCATGAAGGTGTCGGCCTGGACGGCCCAGCCGGCCAGCAGGGCGCCGAAGGAGACGCCGACGTTGGTGACGGCGCGGAGGTAGGCGCGGAACTCCTGGGGCCGGTCGCCGCCGTAGTGTCTGATGAGCGGACTGCGTGCCGCCAGTCCGGCCGCCTTCGCCCCGGTGGCCGCGCACACGGCGAGGAGGAACGGCCAGAAGCTGTCGGCCAGCACGAAAGCGGCCGTGGCCAGCGCCTGGACGACCAACGTGATCGTGTAGACGCCGCGTGCGCCGTGTCGGTCCGCGAGGTGGCCGACGGCGATGCCCAGGGCCAGCGAGGCGATTCCGGCGATGCCGAGCCCCAGGCCCACCTGGCTCGCCGGGAGGTGCACCCCTTCGGTGAAGTACAGCACTCCGGCGGTCAGGTAGAGGCCGCTGCCGAGGGTGTAGACGAAGTTGGAGGCGGCGAGGACGCGCTGCGGCCCGGCTTCCGGCACCAGATGGGGCATTGACGACGCTCCGGTCACTTATTGCGATAGATTCGCAATAGCAAGGTAAGCGCAAATATCCGGAACGTCTATGGTGTCAGCCGATGGCCAGGCGGAAGCGGTCGCCGAGGCCGGTGAGGCGTTCGACGGGCTCGTTGGCGAACACGAGCCGCAGATAGTGCCCACCGCTGGGACCCCAGCCGTCCATGGGGGTGGCCGCGACCTTCGCCCGGTCGAACAGGCGCCGGGACAGCTCGGCAGGGGTCAGCCCCAGGGGCCTGGTGTCCAGGAGGAGCGACCACCCGCCGTGCGGCCGGACGACCGGGTACGCGGCGAGCTGGTTCAGGATCGTCTCGCAGCGCCGCTGCCATTCGGCGGTGGCGGCGGCGACGTCGGCATCGGCGTCGGGCGCGTCCAGCGCGGTGGCCACGGCGTCCTGTGCCAGGCCGACCTGGCAGACGACGTTGGTCAGGCCGACCAGGCGGATGTCGGCGACGATGTCGGCGGGGCCGGTCACCCAGCCGACGCGCCAGCCGATGAGCCGCAGCTCCTTGGAGGCCGAACCGACGGTGATGGTCCGCCGTGCCAGGCCCTCGTGGGCCGCCGGGTGGCTGGGAGGGCGGCCGTCGAAGCGGATGCGTTCCATGGCCGCGTCGTAGATCAGCCAGGCGTCGTGGCGTTCGCAGGCGTCGGCGAGGGCGGACCAGTGGCGCTCGTCCAGGACGAGGCCGGTCGGCATCGCCGGCCCCATCATCAGGACCGCCGCCGTGCCGGGTCCGACGGCGCCGGCGAGCCGTTCGGCGTCGACGGTCCAGCCGCCTGCGGTGGGCTGCGCGGGGACGAAGCGGGGGACGCCGCCCGCGAGCCGGACGCGGTTGACCAGGCCGGCGTAGACGGGGTCGCACAGCACGACCTCCTGCCCTGGCTCCACGGTGGCCAGCAGCGTGTTGAGGACGCCGTTGAGCCCGCCGGCCACGCTGACGCACTCGGTGTCGGCGTCGTAGACGTGCCCGGAGACGCGCCCGACGTGCGCCGCGGCGGCCGCGCGAAGCGAGCGGCGCCCCTGGAACGGCAGATAGCTGTTGGCCGAGTCGTCGTCGACGGCGGCGCGCGTGGCGGCGAGGGCGACGGCGGGCGGCCGCAGGTCGGTGTCCAGGTTCTCCAGCCGCAAGAACTCCGGGTCGCCCACGGCGTCGGCCGCGTCGCCGACGGCGTCCACGCCGATGCCAGGGATCTCGCGCAGCCGCGTCACCGTCATGTCGCCTCCAAAACCATTTTATTGGTACGTCCATACCACTATGCTGATACGCATGGATCTCGCGCAAGTGGTGGGGACGAACGTGCACCGGCTGCGTACGGCGGCCGGGATATCGCTGGCCGACCTGGCGTCCGCCGGCGGCATCAGCAAGACCACGCTGCACGGCATCGAGCAGGGCCAGGGCAACCCCACCCTGAGCACCCTGTGGGCCCTGGCCACCGCGCTGAAGGCGTCCCTCGGCGAGCTGCTGGAGTCGCCCGCCTCGACCGTCGAGGTGGTGCGCGCCGATGACCGGCGGCCGCGGGTCGAGGGCGACGCGGTCAGCGCGCGTCTTCTCCACCGCATCAGGCTGCGCGGCACCGTGGAGGTCTATGACATCGCCATCGCCGGGAGCACCCAGCACTCCGACGCCCACCTGTCCGGCGTCGAGGAGTGCCTCGTGCTCACCCACGGACGGGTCACCACCGGACCCGCCGATTCCCCCACCGACCTGGCAGAGGGCGATTCCATCCGGTTCGACGCCGCCCGCCCGCACCTGTACCGGGGCCACGCCGCGCACAATCGCGCCGTGCTACTCATGGTCCACCCGGAGAGCTGACCAGAGGGGAGAAAGAGCTCATGACCGTCCCCGACGTGTCCGAGCTGCGCGAAGGCTCACGCAGGCGGGCCGCCGACCGGCCCCAGGGCCCCGCACAGGCCGGTGTGGAGGACCTGCACGGGCCGGGCGGGCTGCCGCTGCGCCACTACCGGCCCTCCGAACAGGCCCGGCCGCTGATGGTGTTCGCCCATGGCGGCGCGTTCGTCATCGGCGACCTGGACACCCATGACCGCACCTGCCGGCGCATCGCCCACGCCTGCGACGTCGAGGTGCTGGCCGTCGACTACCGGCGCGCGCCCGAGCACCCGTACCCGGCGGCCGTCGACGACGTGACCGCGGTGCTGCGCTGGGCCCGCCCGGCCGCGGTGGCCGGCGACAGTGCCGGCGGCTACCTGGCCACCATGGCCTGCCTGCGGCTGCGGGACGCCGGCGAGCCGGTGCCCGGCCTGCAGATCCTGATCTGCCCCAACACCGACCTGACACTCTCCCAGCCGAGCATCGTCGGCAAGGGCTCCGGTCACTCGCTGGACGCCGGCTTCCTCGCCTGGGCGATCGAGCTGTGGACGCCCGATCCCGCCGACCGCGTGCCCGCCAGCCCGCTGCTGGCGGCAGACCTGTCCGGAATGCCGGACGCCCTCATCGTGACCGCCGAACACGACGCCCTGCGCGACGAGGGCGACGCCTACGCCCGCCGGCTGGCGCAGGCCGGCGTCCACGTGACGCACCGGCAGGAGCCCGGCCTGGAGCACGGCTTCATCCAGAACATGGACCTGACCTCCGCGCAGGCGGCCGCCGCGCACGAGCGGCTGTTCGAGGACATCAGGACCCTGACACGCCGGAGCCGGTGATCAGGGGGCAGATCTTCCGGTACGGCAGGCCGGGCAGATACTCCTGCCACTCCGCGCGCGTCAGCGAGCGCCCGGCCCGGGCGCAGACGGCCGCGGCCGTGCGCTCCGGATCGACGGAGACCGCGCGCAGCACGCCCGCCTCGTCGATGGTACGGAGCACCGCGCCACCGGATCCGAACGCCGCCGCCATCAATGGCTCGTCCGCCCCGGCGGCCGACGACCCGAGCTTGCGAGGCGTGATGGGGTCCCGTTGTCCCTCGTCGATCATCCGGCGGCGCCATGGCCGGGGAAGAGGCCCTGAAGGAGCGTGTAGCCCGGCATGCGTTCGGCCGGACGCACGCCCACGGTGAACATCTCCGGCTCGTCGAACACCGGCTCGCCGTTCGGGCGGCGCGCGTACGGGACGCGCCCGTAGTCCACGCCGTCGTTCTGATCGAAGCTCATCCAGGTGATCGCCTCCTGCTCCCCGTCGAGCAGCGGGAGGTTCGAGACGGCTCGGCTGAAGACCTTGTCCGGTGTGATCACCCACACCTGGGGGACCGCGAAGATCCATCGCGTCGCGGCGATCTCCTGCGCCTTGGCGGCGGCTCGGTTCTCGAAGTCGGCCGCCGACTGCTGATCGCGAAGGTAGTCGTAGTCGCTGAGCACGAGCCGGCGTTCGCCCTGGAGCGCGACGATGGCGGGGCAGTCGCGAGCGAGGATGTTCTTCTCCAGCCGGGCGATCACGTCGAAGAGCAACGTGGCCGTCTCGTCGTTCATCGCGTCCTCCGAACTTCGCAGCTCCCCACAGATCCTGTCATGTGGCTCCGGTGGCGGGCTCAGCGGAGAACGTCGCCGCCCTGTCCTCGCGGACGGGTCTCCGGCGCGTCCTTCGAGCCGGTGAGCAGCGAACGGGTGCGGGCCGGCGCCCATGGAGGCAGGTCGGCGAGGACCTCGGCGAGCGAGACCCCGGCCAGGCTGCCTCGCCACGCCCGATGCGCCTCGGCCATCTTCACGGCGAGGACGCAGGCCTGCCGGCACTCCTCGGCCGGCAGCGCGCCACGGCCCTGCCGGCGGATCTCGCGGCATTCGTACGGGGCGGAGGCGCCGTCCACCGCCTCCACGATCTGCAGCAGCGTGATCTGCGCGGGCTCGCGCGCCAGCCGGAACCCGCCGCGCGGCCCCGTCGTCGCCGACAGCACGCCCGCCTTGACGAGCGACTGGAGCTGCTTGGCGAGGTAGGGCGCGGGCAGGTCGTAGTAGTCCGCCAGCTGGGCGGCCGATGCGGTGGCCCCCGGTTCGAGCTGCGCCAGCGAGGTGGCGCAGTGCAACAGCCATTCGGTGCTCACGGGCAGCTTCACGATCGGCAGCATATCGCGGATATTGCGGACCTGTTTAGTCCGAGATATGGTCATGGCTGATCGTGGACAAGGAGTGATGATCATCATGCGGATCGCCGTCGCCGGCGCTACCGGCAACATTGGTTCCCTGACCGTGGCCGCCCTCGAACGGGACGGGCACGACGTCGTGCGCATCAGCCGTTCGCTCGGCGTGGACCTGCTGAGCGGTGACGGGCTCGACGACGCCCTCGCCGGAGTCGAGGCCGTCGTCGACGTCACCAACGGGCCGGCGGGGGACCGGGCCGAGACGGTGGCCTACTTCGCGACCGCCACCCGCAACCTGCTCGCCGCCGAGGAGCGGGCCGGCGTACGCCATCACGTGCTGCTGTCGATCGCCGGGGTGGGCCGCATCGACGGCAACGCGCACTACGCCGGCAAGCGGGAGCAGGAACGCCTGGTGGCCGAGGGGCCGGTGCCGTGGACGGTCGTACCGGCCACGCAGTTCCACGACTTCGCCGAGATGGTGGCCGGCTGGACCGAGCAGGACGGCGTGGCCACGGTCGCCCCGCTGCTCGTGCAGCCGATCGCGCCCGCGGACGTGGCCGCCGTCCTGGCCGAGATCGCGGCGGGCGAGCCGCGGGGGCGCTACGTCGACGTGGCGGGGCCCGAGCCGCAGGACCTCGTCGACATGGCCCGGCGCACGCATCAGGCGCGCGGCCGGGAGGTCAAGCTCGTGCCGACGTGGTCGGGGCTGTTCGGCCCGGAGATGGCCGGCAATGTGCTGCTGCCGGGCGAGCACGCCCGCATCGCGCCGACCACGTTCGACGACTGGCTCCAGGAACAGAAGTGACCACCCGAGGTCGTGCGAGCCGGGTCAGGGCTGGACGGCGCTCCTGGCCCGGTGCATCGGGAGCATGTCGAAGACGCTGATCACGCGCGTGATCCTGCCGTTCTCGACGGTGAAGTAGTCGATGCCGCGGAAGTCCTTCAGCAGCGGGGTGTCGGTGGTGTACACGGTCGCCGCGTTCGTGTCGTCGCCCAGGACGTCGATGACGGTGGCGCCGATCAGCGAGGTCGCGAACGGTTCGAGGAATCCGCGGTAGCCCTCCACCCCCTCGAAGGTGCCGGTCGGGGCCTCGCACACGACGTCGTCGGCGAGCAGGCTCAGGGCCTTGTCGATGTCCTTGCTCGTCCACGCGCGGACGAAGTCCTCGGCGATCTGCTGGGCGAGCCCGTTCGTTGCGGTCACAGCACGGTTCCTTTCGGGGACGTTCGGCGCCGCCCCCCGTGGGCGGCCCGTCTACCTGCATCTTCACGGGGATATATGTCAGGTGGCGTCATATACGTTTGAGGACGTGAGATCCGAGCGCCTGCTGTCGATCATGCTGCTGCTGCAGACCCACGGGCAGCTGCCCGCGGGTGACCTGGCCGAGCGGCTGGAGGTGTCGGTCCGCACCGTCATGCGCGACGTCGAGGCGCTGTCGTCGGCGGGCGTGCCCGTCTACACCGTGCGCGGTCCCCACGGCGGCATCGCCCTGCTGCCCGGCTACCGCACCAACGTCACCGGCATGACCGCCGACGAGGCCCGCGCCCTGTTCGTGCTGCTGTCCGGCCACGCCCACACCGAGCTGGGCCTGGGACAGGCCCTCGGCTCCGCGCTGCGCAAGCTGATGGCCGCCCTGCCCGCCCCCCACCGGCCCGACGCCGACCTCGCCAGCCGCCGCATCCTCATCGACCCCGTGCGCTGGCGCGGCGGGCCGGCGCGCCCCGCCGTCGACCTGGCCGTGCTCCAGCAGGCCGTCTTCGACGACCGGCGGCTGCGCCTGCGCTACCGGCACGGCCGCGACAACCGCGTCCGCTCCTACACTCTCGATCCGTACGGCCTGGTCAACAAGGCCGGCGTCTGGTACCTGGTCGCCGACCACCGCGGCGAGCCCGCGCTCTTCCGCGCCGACCGGGCCCTGTCAGCCGGCATCCTCGACGAGCCCGTACGCCGCCGGGACGGCCTCGAACTCGCCGACGTCTGGGACGGCCTGCGCCGCCACATCGACGACATCCCCGCCCCGCTGCCCGTCACGGTCAGCGTCCACCGCGACATCCTCGGCAGGTTCCTGCGCATCCACGAAGCCGATCTGGCCGGTCCCGCGCCCGCGATCGACGGGCAGCCGGAGCGGGTGCGCGTCCAGCTGCACTTCCGCTCCCTGGGCGCGGCAGAAGTGCTCCTGGCCTTCGGCACGGACGCCGAAGTCCTCGCCCCGGCCGAGCTCCGCCGGGCCCTGGCCCGAAAAGCGGCCGAAGCCGCCGCCTGCTACGACGGCACGTAGCGGTGGAAGCCGCTGGTACGCCAGACCGTTCCCGACGAGGTCACCGCGAACGCCTCCAGCTCGTCCTGCTCCTCCACCCACCCCCGCGCCGCCGAGCCCATCGCGAACGCGGCGGTGGCGTAGGCGTCCACGGTGGTCAGGTCGTACCCGACGAGGGTGAGCGAGGCCAGCGCGGTGGCGGGGGCGCCGGTGTGCGGGTCCACGATGTGGTGGCCGCGTTCGGCGGTGCCGGAGGTGGCGACCGCCAGGCCGGTCCCCGAGACGACGGCGGCCAGCGCCCGGGGCGCAGCGGGTGGGCGACGCCCACCCGCCAGGGGGTTCCGGCGCTGCGCCGAGGCGGACGTGCCGGATGAGCGAGCTGGTCGCCGACCTGCTGCTGCTCGCCCGGCTGGACGCGGGACGAGGCGGACCTCACGGTCACCGACGGCGGGCCCGGCATCCCGCCGGACATGCGGGAGGAGATCTTCGAGCGCTTCTCCCGCGTGGACAAGGGGCGATCGCGCGCCTCCGGCGGGACGGGGCTCGGCCTGGCGATCGTCAAGGCGGTGGTCGCCGCGCACGGCGGCACGATCGGCGTCGAAACCCACCCCGGCCGCACCGCCTTCCACATCCGCCTGCCCGACGCGAGAGCCTGATACCTCGATGGAAAATGCCGGGCACGCGACCAGAGTGATGGCCTACCGTGCCGCGAATGGAGGATCTGCTTCCCCAGGCAGTGCTGGACGCGGTGCTGGGCCGGCCGGGTGGCTCGCTCGTGTCGTGCCGGAACGAATCGATCACCGGTAGCTCAGGGGCCGCCACCGATGGCGTGACCAGGCTCTCGGGCCAGGCGCGGGTCGGCCGCGATCAGGTTTCCTTCACCGCGATCCGCAAATCCTGCCGGCCGCTGACCACCGGACGCCACGCCGCCGGCGCCGCCGACCCCCGGCACTGGGCCAACTGGCGGCGCGAGCTTCTCGCCTATGCCAGCGGGCTGCTGCCGAAGGGACCTGGCCTGGTCGCTCCCCGCTGCTACGGCGTCATCGGCGACACCGTCTATCTCGCCGACGCCGGCGCCACACCGGAAGCCCCGCCCGTGGCCGCACACCGGCTCGGCCGCTGGCAGGCCGGCGTCACCGTGCCCGACGTACCGTGGCTGTCCGGCCACCAGCTCGCCCAGCGGATCGCCGTCAGCGACCTGGACTGGACCGGCATGGACGTGCCCCCGAGCATCCCGGCGTTGTGGGACGAACGCCACGAACTGCTGAGGCGGCTCGACCAGGTGCCGCGAGTGCTCGTGCACGGTGACTTCTCCCACGGCAACCTCGTCGCCGCCGGCGACGGAGCCGACACGGTGGCGCTGGACTGGGCGACGTTCGGGGTGGGCCCGGTGGGCGCCGATCTCGCATCCCTGGCGCTGACCACGCTCGGGCGCTATCTCCCCGACTACCTCGACGGGCTGGCCGGCCGCTTCGACGCCGCCGATGTCGAGCTGGGCTACCGGGCGACGCTCGCGCTGACCGGAGCCGGTCGCATCCACTGGATGCTGTCGCGCGGGATGAAGCCTCCCGCCGGCTACCTCGACTTCGTCGCCGCCGAGGCCACCTCACGCCTATACCGGTAGAACCGTTGAGGCGACGAGAAAGCCGGGCAGACGGCTTCCAACAGGCCTCAATTATGTGACCCGCTCTCCACAACGCGTCGCTCCCTGGCGTCGATGTAGTCGCGGAGGGACTGGCGGGAGCGGGCGAGCGTGTCGATGTGCTCGTCCAGGCCGTGCAGCCGGGCCCGCAGGGTGTCCAGGAGTTCGGGGTAGGGCTCCAGGTCGGATGCCGCGCCGGTGGCGCAGGGGAGCAGGTACGCGATCTCCTGGGTCGACAGCCCGGCTTCGAGCAGCCTGCGGATCTGGGTGACGGTCAGTACGGCGTCGTCGCCGTACTCGCGGTAGCCGTTGCTGCCGCGCGCGGGTTCGAGCAGGCCCTGGGCCTCGTAGTAACGCAGCTGATGCGTGTGGACTCCGGTCTGCCGGCTCAGCTCCCCGATCAGCGCGCTCTTTCCCCCTTGACCTTCATATCGGTATGAACGTTGAGGATTCTGCCATGAGCACCAACAACGCCAACCACACTCCCGTAACGGTCATCGGCCTCGGGCTGATGGGCCAGGCGCTGGCCGGATCGTTCCTGCGCGAGGGGCATCCCACGACCGTGTGGAACCGTACGGCGGCCAAGGCCGACCAGCTGGTGGCCCAGGGCGCGACGCTCGCCGGCTCGGTCGGCGAGGCCGTCGCGGCCAGCCCGCTCGTGGTCGTCTGCGTCACCGACTACGACGCCGTGCACGGGCTGCTCGATCCGCTGGGCGCGGTTCTCGACGGCCGGGTCCTGGTCAACCTGGGCTCGGGTACGTCGCAGGGCGCCCGTGAGACCGCCGAGTGGGCGGCGCGGCAGGGCGGCGCCTACCTCGACGGCGCGATCATGGCCGTCCCCGCCGAGATCGGGGCGGACGCCGTCATCACCTACAGCGGGCCGCGGTCGGCCTTCGAGCTGTACGAGCCCGCGCTGAGGAGCCTCGGTTCGGGAACGACGTACCTTGGCGACGACCACACCCTGTCGGCGCTGCACGAGATGGCCGTGCTGAGCCTGATGTGGAACGTCCTGAACGGATTCCTGCAGGGTGCCGCCCTGCTCGGCGCGGCGGGGGTGCGGGCCGGAGCGTTCGCCCCGCTCGCGGGCAAGGGGATCGAGATCGTGAACGGCTGGCTGGCGGACTACGCCGAGCAGGTCGACAATGGCGCGTACCCGGCCCTGGACTCCACGATCGACACCCACCTGGCCGCGATGGACCACCTCATCCACGAAAGCGAGTCGCTCGGTGTCAGCGCCGAGCTCCCGAGGTTCATCAAGGCCCTGACCGACCGGGCCGTGGCCGACGGGCGCGGTGGCGACGGCTACGCGGCGATGGTCGAGCAGTTCCGCAAGCCGTCATGACCGCCACCCCGTTCGACCCGCGTACGCTGCTCGCGGAGAGCCGGCTGGGCGTCCTCGCGACGATCAAGTCGGACGGCCGCCCGCAGCTCTCCCCCGTCATGCCCTTCTACGACCGGGAGGCCGAGGTCGTCTACGTCTCGATGACCGAGGGCCGGGCCAAGACGGCGAACCTGCGCCGGGACCCGCGGGCCGCGCTGGAGGTCACCAGCCCCGACGGCTGGTCCTGGGCCACCGCCGAGGGCGCGGTGACGCTCACGGGGCCGGGCGCCGACCCCCACGGTCCCGAGGTGGAGGCGCTGGTGGACTACTACCGCCGCGCCGCGGGGGAGCATCCGGACTGGGCCGAGTACCGGTCGGTGATGGTGTCCGACCGCAGGGTGCTCATGACGATGCGGGTCGAGCACGTGTACGGCGAAAGAGTCCGCTGACGGTCGCTGCTCTGGTCCAGGCCCTGCCCCGGCCGAACCGCCCATGAGCTGCGAGGTCAATCAAAGTTGACGCCAGCGATCGCGTCAACCTAAGATGACGCTGTCCGGCTGATCCCGTCGCTCCCCTGCGAGGACCCATGAGCTCTCAGTCAGCAGTGCGCGAGGCCGTCGCGGTCGCGGTCGCCGCGAACCTGCCCGTCATCCTGTGGGGCGCCCCGGGCACCGGGAAGACCTCGTCGGTGCTCGCGCTCGGCGCGCGGCTCGGCCTGCCCGTCGAGGTCGTCGTCGGGTCGATCCGCGAGCCGAGCGACTTCTCCGGCCTGCCGGTCCTGCGGGACGGCGGCACCTGGTTCGCCCCGCCCCGGTGGGCCGAGCGGCTGGCCGAGGCGGGCCACGGGCTGCTGTTCCTCGACGAGCTGACCACCGCGCCGCCCGCCGTGCAGGCCGCCATGCTGCGGGTGGTGCTGGAGCGTACGGTCGGCGACCTCACGCTGCCCGACGAGGTGCGGATCGTGGCCGCGGCCAATCCCCCGGACCAGGCCGCCGACGGCTGGGACCTGTCCGCGCCGCTGGCCAACCGCCTGATCCACCTGCACTGGCAGGTCGAGGCGGCCGACATCGCCGAGGGCTTCGCCACCGGCTTCGCGGTGCCCGAGCCGGCGCCCGCGCCGGGCCCCGAAGCGGTCGCCCGGGCTCGCGCGCTGGTCGGCGCCTTCCTGCGGGTACGGCCCGAGCTGGTGCTCGCGGTGCCGGACGGCCCGGAACGGGCGGGCCGCGGCTGGCCGAGCCCGCGAAGCTGGGAGATGGCGGCCAGAGCGGTCGCCGCCTGCGAACGCGGCCCGGCGGCCCGGACCTCCGCGGCCTGCGAAGGCGGCATGGCCGCCCGGACCTCCGCCGCCTGTGAAGGCGGCATGGCCGACGGCGAGGTGCTCGCCGAGCTCGTGCTGGGTGCGGTCGGCGAGGCGGCCGGCTTCGAGCTGATCTCCTGGCTGCGCGACCTCGACCTGCCCGACCCCCAGACCCTGCTGACCGACCCGCACGCGCCGCTGCCCACCCGGGTCGACCGCCTGTACGCGGTGCTCGGCGCGGTCGTCTCCCACGTGCTGGCCGACGGCAGCCCACAGGCGTGGGAGCAGGCGTGGACCGTGGTGGCCAGGGTCGCCCGCACCGCGCCCGACGTCGCGGCCGGCGCGGCCAGGTCGCTGGCCAGGGGCCGGCCGGCCGGTGCGGCCCTGCCGCACACCATGCTCGAACTGGCGCCGATCCTGCGTTCGGCGGGTCTGCTGCGATGACCGAGGGGGCGGAGCTGATCGGGCAGGCGATGGCCCGGTTCGCGGCGGCCAGGCTGTGGGCCGCGCACCGGGCGCCGTACCTGGCCACCGCGGTGTTCGCGCTGAACCCGGTGGTGCTGGAGCCGTACCTGGACGACAGGACCGGGCGGCCGGTGCCGGACGCGGAGTTCCGCGCCTTCCCCGCCGACACCCGGTGGAACGTGCACGTGGACACCGGCACCGCGCTGGCCACCCCGGTCGAGGAGATCGGCTGGTGGCTGCTGCACCAGGTGGGCCACCTCGTACGGGCGCACGCCGAGCGCTCGCCCGCGGCCGAGCCGCACCGCTGGAACCAGGCGGCCGACGCGGAGATCAACGACGACCTCGAGGCCGAAGGGCTGCCCGGACCGGCCGGCGTGATCTCGCCCGCCGCGCTGGGCCTGCCGCCCAACCGCATGGCCGAGGAGTACGTACCGATGCTGGACGTGCTCGACGAGGCCGTCGGCAGGGGCGGCCGGGCGCTGTCGGAGGCCCTCGACTGCGGCAGCGCCGCGGACGGCGTCGGCCGCGCCTACGAGGGATCGGGCGGCGGGCTCGGTGACCTGGACCGGGAGCTGCTGGAGCGCTCCATCGCCGCCGGCATCCAGGACCGGATCGGCGCCCGCAGCGAGGTGCCGGCCGGCTGGCGGCGCTGGGCCGAGGAGCGCCTGCGCCCCAAGGTCGACTGGCGGGCGCGGCTCGGTGCGGTGATCCGGCGCGGGCTGAGCTCGGCGGCCGGCCGGGTCGACTTCAGTTACCGGCGGCCGTCACGGAGGGCGGGCGCCCATCCCGAGATCGTGGCCCCGGCCATGGTCAGGCCGGTGCCCGGCGTCGCGGTGGTCATCGACACCTCGGGCAGCGTCACAGAGCCGCGGCTCGATCAGCTGCTCACCGAGCTCACCGGCATCCTGGACGGCGTCGCCGGCCCGAACCGGCGGCTGCGCGTGATCTGCTGCGACGTGGCGGCTCATCCGGTGCAGGAGGTCCGGCGCGCCGCCGACGTACGGCTGGCCGGTGGCGGTGGCACCGACATGCGGGCCGGGCTGGCCGCCGCGACGGCGCTGCGCCCCCGGCCGGACGTGGTGATCGTGCTGACCGACGGGCAGACCCCCTGGCCGGAGCGCCGGGTCGCGGCCGACGTCGTGGTCTGCCTGATCGGCGAGGACGGGCACGCCCCGGAATGGGCGGCCGCTGTGCGCGTACCCAAGGAGGATCGATCATGATCGTGGCATTCCCCGACGACTCGGAGCCGCGTCCCGAGCCGCTGCACGCCTGGCAGGAGAGCGGCTTCACCGTCGCCGAGGCCCGCGGCTGGATCAAGGAGGGCTTCCGGCTCCCGCAGGCACGGCGGTGGCGCGAGTCGGGTGTCTGCGCAGCCGACCAGGCGCGGCAGTGGCGCACCGCGGGCGCGACGCCGTACACGGTGGACGTCTGCCTGCGGGCGGGCATGACACCACGGGACGCGGTGCGCTGGCGGGAGCTGGGGCACTCGCTGGAGGAAGCGGCGGATCGGCACCTGGCCGGTGAGAGCCCGCGACCGAGGCGGTGGCTGCACCGGCTGTTCGGCGGCGACCGGAGCCGGGCCGCCGCCGAGCCCGGCGCGATGCGGGAGCTGCTGCGGGCCGGTGTCGCGGCCTCGACGGCACGCGGGTTCGCCGACGCGGGCTGGGCCGGTCGCGACGCGGTGGAGTGGGCGCGGCGTGGCGTGGAGCCGACCGACGCCAAGATCTTCCGCGCGCTGGGCTTCTCCGCGGCCGAGGCGGCGAAGCTGGACGAGGACGCGGTCTCGGTGATGGTCGGGTGGTGGCGTGCCGGAGTGCCGTTCGACGAGGTCGCGGCCTGGCGGGGCGCGGGTTTCCGGCCCGGCGAGGCGGTCGCGCTGCGCGCGGACGGGACCGGCGTGGAGCAGGCGAAGATCCTGCGGGCCCTCACCGAAGGGGCAGAATGAGCCGGTGACCAGTCCCATCGAGGCGCCCGCGCTCGTCCTCGTCCCGTTGCGTCCGGAGCACGCCGACGAGATGGCCGTCGTGCTGTCGGACCCGCAGCTGCACGCGTTCACCGGCGGCGCCCCGCTCACCGCGCCGGAGCTGCGCGCCCGCTACGAGCGGCTGGTCGCCGGGCCGCCCGGCTGGCGCAACTGGGTGATCCGGTCGCGGGAGGAAGAGCGGCTGGTCGGGTACGTGCAGGCCACGATCGACGGCCGGACCGCCGAGATCGCCTGGGTGATCGGCACGCCGTGGCAGGGCCGCGGCCTGGCCACCGCGGCCGCCCGCGCCCTGGTCGACCGGCTCGTGAGCGAGGGGATCGACACCATCGTCGCCCACATCCACCCCGACCACGCCGCCTCGGCCGCCGTCGCCACGGCGGCCGGCCTGCGCCCCACCGACCGGTGGTACGAGGGGGAGGTCCGCTGGGAACGTACCGTCTGATCCGCGAAGATCCCCTACCCTTGGGGGAACTTGATCCCAAGGGTCTGACGTCGGGGTGTTGAATCGTGGTCACGCACGAAGAGATGGTCGAGGCTTTCGGTGACGAGGGCCTGCTGCTGATGGACGTCGAACAGTGCCGCGAGAAGGGGCTGTCGGAGGCGGACGTCCGGATCCTGTCCGAGGTCGGGCTGCCGGTACGCGCGGACCAGGCGTTCACCACCTTCCTCGCCGACGAACCGCGGGTGGGCTCCCTCGTCGTGTTCAGGACGCCGGGCGGGGACCTCAACGTCCTCACGCTCGGCGGCACGTCGGGAGACTCGGGCATGCGCTACTTCCTCGACATCCGCAGCGGCGTCGTCGGCCTGCTCTCGATGGACGAGACGCCGCAGGCGGAGAAGGTCAACAGCTCTCTGGCGAACTTCGTCGAGTTCCTCTACCGGCTCAGGCTGCGCCAGCAGGCGTTGAACGGCGAGTCCCCGGAGGCCGGCAAGGAGTACACGGAGAAGCTGTGGCTCTCGCTCAAGGAGCTGGATCCGGACGCCTTCGACGACGCCGAGGCCTGGTGGTCGATGGTGATGGACACCCTGATGAGCCGGAACCTCATCTCCGAGACCCGCGCCTTCCTCGAACAGCGCCGCGCCGAGGTCGCCGACACGCTGTCCAAGCTGATCGAGTTCGAGGAGGCCGTCGCGCCGCGCGGCACGCAGCGCGAGGGTTTCGACCGGGCTCTCAGCCGGCTGGAGCACGAGGGCTGGCAGATCGTCGACGCCAAACGGTTCGCCTCCGACACCGGGACCAGCGGCCTGCTGAGCCCGTGCGCCGACCACTTCACCCCGGACGGCGCGCTGGCCGACGACGTGCCGCTCGCGTGGCGGGGCGGGCTGCCCTCCAACATCCAGGCGGCGTTCGCCCGTGAGGGTCTCGTGGTCTCCGTTCCCGGGCAGGCGGGTCAGGACGACGACTACGACGCGCTGCTGGAGATGGACGCCGACGAGCTGGCCGAGCACGGCGACGCCCTGATGGATTCGGTCATCGCCTCGGTCCACGGCTTGAAGAAGCCGGAGGAAGGGGTGGTGACCTGCCTGGCCGCCGACCGGTCGTCCGACCTGTGCCGGATCTCGGCGGCCTTCGACCGGCTGGCCGCGCACGGCTACCTCGCCGAACCCGACCTGTGGCCGACCGCGTCCGGCGCCTGGCAGCAGGTCCACGAGGCGGCCGCCGCCGCCGGGCAACCGCCGAGGGCCGTCTTCTGGACGACGCAGTCGCACACGGCGAGCTTCGACGCCTACGGGGACCTGGTGGACGAGCTCGTCCTGCAGTGGGCCGGCGATCCGGAGCTGATCGCGCAGGCGCTGGCCGGCACCGGGCTCGAGGTGGAGGTTCCCGAGCACGAGAGCACCGCGTTCCTCCTCCGCCCGGCCTCGAAGGGGCGTTTCGAAGTTTCTTGATGTGAGCCGTCGCGCCTCCGGGGGCTCTGTACCGTGCTGCCGGTGAAGATCCAGAAGATGGGAACGCGGCCGTGGCTCGCCGCCGGCGCGGCGATGATCACGGTGCTCGCGGGGGTGGCGGGTCCGGCCCGGGCGGGGGAGAACTACGGGCAGTACTCCCGGTTCGCCGACCGCAGCGCCGGCCAGTACTGGTCCGATGGGCAGGCGGCCGGGCAGTGGACCTGGAAGCCCCTGTCGTCCACGACCTCGGAGATCAGCTGGGGCGATCCGAAGAAGTGGCCGCCGGACTACGCGGAGAAGTTCGTGCGCGACGGCGACTGGCTGACGCTGGACGGGTGGCGGGGGAACGGCACGTACTACACCGTCAGGGTGACCAAGGAGCAGATCGGGGACGCCAAGTGCGAAAATCTGCGGACGTTCGCCACATCGGGGCCGCAGCACTACGTGAAGTGGGACATTCCCTCGCAGGGGTACTGCCTCAAGGCGTGGGGGACCATCACCGAGAAGTCGTCGGGCAAGGTCATCGACTTCGGCCACACCCAGATCTGGTCGCCGCCCGCGCCCTGCTCGAACCAGTACCTGAGCGGGAAGACCTGCATCAAGCAGTGGGAATCCTGGTGGGACAACAAGGACACCCCCGGTAAGCCGATCACCAGGAAGCTGGACCGGGACCAGTACATCGCCCGCGGCCTTGGCATGGCGTTCAAGATCCAGCAGTATTTCCCGAAGGACTGGAAGTCGGAAGCGCGCTCCTACTGGACCTGGTGATCCATGATCGTATGGCTGAACGGGACGTTCGGCGCGGGTAAGACGAGCACCGCGAGGGAGCTCCTCCCGCTCGTCGCCGGTGCTCGCTACTTCGATCCCGAGCAGGTCGGCTCCATGCTGCGGACCGTTTCCGACCTTCCGGGCGTCGGGGACTTCCAGCACTGGACGCCGTGGCGGGGCCTCGTCGTGGACACCGCGGCGCGGCTGCTCGACTACGTGGGCGGGGCGCTCGTGATGCCGCAGACCGTCCTGGTCGAGCAGTACTGGCGGGAGATCAGCGCCGGCCTGCGGGAGGCCGGCATCCCCGTGCACCACTTCGTGCTCCACGCCGACCAGGAGACCCTGACCCGCCGGATCGAGGCCGCCGACGACGTGTGGGCCCGGGAATGGCGGCTGGAGCACCTGCCGGCGTACGCGGACGCCTTCCCCTGGCTCAGCCGCGAAGGCCAGGTCGTCGACACGACCGACGGGTCGCCCGCCGAGGTGGCCAGGAAGATCGTGAAGCGGCTCGGCTGAGGGTGTTCATCCACAGGTGTGTGCCCAGGCCGGTGGACAGCCGGGCCAAGGTGGTCGCGGGCTGTGGTATTGCGACGCCAGGCCCTGATTCTCCAGCGTTCCGGCCCTGCCGGGGCGTCGGGGGCGGGTGCTTCCGCCACCCCTGGTGAGGGCCGGTACGGGCATGGTTATCCACAGGACGACCCGGTTATCCACAGCCGGCGGTCCTCTCGTACGAACAGCAGGGCGAAGGCGGGAAGGGCCGCCAGAGCGCTCATCAGGATCACGGCCCCGGCCAGGTTGCCCGCCACCAGCAGCGGGGTGACCACGGCGGCCCCGACGGGCGGGGTCGCCTGCATCATCGTGCGGAAGGCGCTGAAGACCCGGCCGCGCCGGGACGGCGGGATGCGCTCCATGCGCAGCGACTGCGCCCAGACGGTCATGGGGGCGCTGAACAGGCCGATGACCAGGAAGCCCGCGGCCACCGGGATCCAGTCGGGCGACCCCAGCACCGCCAGGAACCCTGCCGCCGCCACCAGCTCCACCACGGCGATCGCGACCAGCCGGTCGATCCGCGGGCGCCAGGCCCCGGCCGCGAACCCGCCCAGGAGCTCGCCGGCGGACAGGGCGGCCATGAGGAGCGAGAGGGCGGCGCCGTCGCCCGGAAGCTGCTCCTTGGCCAGCCACGGGGCGACCACCATGGTCATCGCGCCTTCGGCGATGTTGAAGGCCATGAAGGCGAGCGTGGTGCCGACGAGGACCCTGTCGCGGAAGACAGGCACGGGTGCGGACCGGGCCGCCGGCTTCGCGTGCGGGCGCAGGGGGCGGCGGATCAGGGCCACGGCCACGGCGAAGCAGGCGTAGGTGGCGGCGTCCAGGGCCAGGATGTTCGCCGGGCCGAGGGCGCCCAGGAGCGGGGCGGCCAGGGTGAAGCCGATGATGCCGGACAGGGAGTAGCTGACGGATTCGAGCGCGTTGGCGGCGTCGCGTTCTTCCGGGGCGACCAGGTCGGGGATGGCGGCCGGGACCGCCGCCATGGGGACCATTTTCAGCAGGCCGTAGAGGGCGGCGACGAGGAAGGGGAGCCAGGCCGGCACGGTCGCGACCGCCGCCGACAGGGGGATCGACCCGACGGCGACACCGCGCAGCACGCTGTCGGCGATCAGCGCCGCCCGCTTGTCGAACCGATCGAGCAGCGGCCCCGCCACCAGGCCCCCGACCACGACGGGGGCGGTGTAACAGACGGCCAGGAGGCCCAGCTTCGCCGTCCCGCGGGGCTGGGCCAGGACGAGCCAGGACAGGGCCACGAACGTCATGCTGTCGCCCATCACCGAGACGGACGCGCCGAGCCAGAGGCTGCGGAAGTCCCGCCTGTTCTTGAGGAGGGACAAATAGGTCGACACGAAGGTTCCTCAGGGGGTGTGGGTGAGTGGCGCGCTCAGGTGCTGCATCGCGTACGAGCGCCAGGGCCGCCAGCGGCGCGCGTCCCCGGCCGTCAGCCCGAGGCGGTGCAGCCCCTCCCGCACGGCCGGGTCGGAGGGCAGGAAGACGTCGGGGTCGCCGAAGGCCCGCATGCGGATCCGTGCCACGGCCTCCGCGTCCAGGCCCGGCAGGGTCAGGAGCTCGCGTTCGACCTGGTCGCGATCGGCTTCGGGGCCGAGGTGGAGGGTCCCGGCGGTCAACGCGCGGGCCAGGGCGGTGACCGGGGCGGGTCCGTCGGAGCTCGCCAGGGCCTCCATACGGGGGAAGGCATGGGTGACGCCGGCCGCGTGGAACGGCGGATGGGGGAGCAGCGTGCCGTAGGTGCGGACCAGGTGGACGAGCAGGGATCGGCCGGCGGGGGTCTCCTCGTTCAGGATCGCGCGGATCGCCATCTCGGCCGCGTCCACGTGGCCGGGCACGCGCCTGCCGGGAGTCCGCGCCACCACGGCGGCGAGGAGCGGGTCGCGGGTCAGGTGGTCGGCGATGTCGCGGGGGTCGGCGTCCAGGTCCAGCAGGTGGCGGCAGCGCCGTACCGCCGCCGCCAGGTCCCTCAGGTCCGCCAGGTGGAGCTCGCAGGAGACGTACGTGCCTGCGGGGCGGAGCGTGACGAGGCCGAGGCCGTGCGGGAGGGTCAGCGAGCGGCGGTAGCAGTGGGCGGTGGCCTCCTCCAGGCCCGGAATCGCGCGGGCGGCGAGGTAGGAGAACAGGGCCGGCAGGTCCAGGGGCGGGCGGTAGGTGAGGCGCAGCCGCAGCGCGCCGGGTGGGCGGCGGGCGGAGGGCGCGCCCCGCAGGGCGGTGGGCGTCGTCCCGTAGACCTTGCGAACGGTGTCGTTGAACTGGCGGATCGAGGAGAAGCCGGCGGCGAACGCTATCTCGCTCGCGGGCAGGTCCGTGGTCTCCAGGAGCGTCCTGGCCGTGGCCGCGCGCTGGGCCCGGGCCAGGGCCTGCGGCCCCGCGCCCAGGTCGGCGGTGAGCTGGCGGTGCAGCTGGCGCTCGCTGTAGCCGAGCCGGGACGCCAGGCCGGCGACTCCTTCGCGGTCCACGAGGCCGTCGGCGATGAGCCGCATGGCGCGGCCCGCCACGTCCGCCCGGACGTTCCACTCGGGGGAGCCGGGGGCGGTGTCCGGGCGGCAGCGCTTGCAGGCGCGGAAGCCCGCCTCCAGGGCGGCCGCGGAGGAGGGGTAGAAGCGGACGTTCTCGCGCTTGGGGAGGGCGGCCGGACAGCTCGGGCGGCAGAAGATGCCGGTGGTCACGACGGCGACGAAGAACCGGCCGTCGAACCGGCCGTCGCGGCTTCTGAGCACGGCATACGCGTCTTCGTCGGTGAGCACGCGGACCACTCTTCCGGCTCCACGGCCGCACCCACTAGTGGAAATCGGACATCAAGCGGCTCAGCCCAGGTCGCGGTCGCGCAGGCGGATCAGGGCGGTGGCGACGAGCAGCGCGGTCAGTGCGAGGATCACCGTCGCCGGCGCCGCGGTGAACGGCTCGCCCGACACCGTGTTGGGCGTGTAGTGGAAGGGCTCCACGCGGCTCCAGCCCCACAGCCCGATCAGCGGTCCGACCAGGTCGCCCACCACGGTCACCGCGCCCCAGACCGCCCACGACAGCGCGACCGACACCCGCGGCAGCACCCCCACGGCGAAGGCGGCGAACGCTCCGACGAGCCAGGCGGCCGGTACGTGTTCGAGCGCCGCCGGCAGGACCCGGCCCACCGCCGGTTCCCCCATGACCAGCGAGCAGATCAGCCCCGTGACGAACCCGCCGAGGGCCAGCAGCGCCAGCGTGCCGAGCGCGGCCACGGCCAGATGCGCCGCCGCCCAGCGCAGCCGGCTCACCGCGGTGGACAGCAGGGCCTCGGCGTGGCCGGAGGACTCCTCGTGGCGCAGCCGGAGCGTGGCGAGCACCGGGTAGAGCGCGACCGTGTACGCCAGCAGGAGCACGATGATCCACAGGTAGGCGTCCACCGGATCCCCCGACGGGCCCCCGTAGCGCTGCAGGAAGGCGTCGAGGACCCGGCCGGGCTGCTCCGCGAGGCGGGGCGCGACGCCGCTGAGGCCGGCGAAGAGCGCGGCGGCGGCCGCCACGCCCGCGGCCCACCTGGCCAGCAGGCCGCGCTGGAGGCGCCAGGCCAGGCTGAACGGCCCCCTCAGGTACGGCCCCGCGGCCGGCCCAGGACGTACGGGAAGAAGGCCGGCGTCCAGGTCACGACGGGCGGACAGCGCGTACGCGAGCGCCAGCAGGACCCCCGTCGCCACCAGCGACACGATCAGCGGCCACCACCGGTCGGCCGCGTAGGCCCGCACCAGGTGACTCCAGCCGAGCGGCGAGAGCCACGTCAGCCAGGTCGCGCCCGAGGCGTCGCCGAGGTAGCGCAGCGCGTAGGAGCCGCCGAGCGCGAGCAGCCCGAGCGTGGTGGCGGTACGCGTGGTTCGCGCGAGCTGGGAGGTCACCGCGCCGATCGCGGCGAAGACCCACCCCGCCGCCGTGATCGCCGCTCCGTACGCGAACGACCCGGCCGCCTCCAGGCCGATCGCGACGAGGACGCCCGCGGTGAGCGCCCCGGCGACCAGCGCGGCGACGGCCGCGGTGACGAGGGCCGCGGTGAGCGGCGCGGTCCTGCCGATCACGCCGGACAGCATCAGCTCCTGCCGCCCGGACTCCTCCTCTCCCCTGGTGTGCCTGATCACGATGGTCAGGGCCATCCAGGCGGTGAGCAGGAAGAGCAGGCCGCCGCTCCGCCAGGCCGCCATCGCGCCGACCGAGGGTTCGGCGACGGGGCCGCCGAGGCCGAGGAAGATCGGGTTGCCGGAGATCACCCGGGCGTACGTGCGCAGCGTCTCCTGGGTGGGGAAGTAGCCGTCGACGTAGGAGACCAGGCCCGCGCCGAGCATGACGACGGCGAGGATCCAGACGGCCGAGCGGAGGCGTTCGCGGCGGGCGGCCAGCCCGAGCAGCACGGTCATCGCGCGGCCCCCTGGTAGTGGCGCAGGAACAGGTCCTCCAGGCTCGGCGGGCCGCAGGTCAGGCCGCGTACGCCGATCGCGGACAGCCGGGCGAGCAGCCCGTCGAGCGCGCCGGAGTCGGCCTGGCACGTGAGGCGGCCGTTCTCGACCAGCACGTCGTACACGCCGGGCAGGTCGCTCAGCGAGCCGGGGGAGCCCGCCAGGTCGGCGGTGATCGAGGTGCGGGTGAGGTGGCGCAGGCCGGAAAGGGTGCCCGACTCCACGGCGCGGCCTGCGCGGATGATGGTGACCCGGTCGCACAGGGCCTCGACCTCGGACAGGATGTGGCTGGACAGCAGGACCGTGCGGCCCGCCCGCCGCTCCTCGATCACGCTGGTACGGAAGGCGTCCTCCATCAGCGGGTCGAGCCCCGAGGTCGGCTCGTCGAGGATCAGCAGCTCCGCACGGGAGGAGAGGGCGGCGACCAGCGCCACCTTCTGGCGGTTCCCCTTGGAGTAGGCGCCGGTCTTCTTGCGCGGGTCGAGCTCGAACCTGTCCATCAGCTCGGCACGACGCCGCTGGTCGAGCCCGCCCCTCGCGCGGCCGAGCAGGTCGATCACCTCGCCTCCGGTGAGCGTGGGCCACAGGGTCACGTCGCCCGGTACGTACGCCAGGCGCCGGTGCAGCTCGGCGGCCTGCCGCCACGGGTCGCCGCCGAGCAGCCTGACCGTGCCGGAGGTGGCCCTGATGAGGCCGAGCAGGATGCGGATGGTCGTGGATTTTCCGGCGCCGTTCGGGCCGAGGAAGCCGTGCACCTCGCCGGCGCGTACGGACAGGTCGAGCCCGTCGAGCGCGCGGGTCGCGCCGTACGACTTCGTCAGCGCGGCGACCGAGATCAAGTCGTCCATCAGAGTCTCCCGAGGAAACCGCCGTCTTCAGGCGACGGGGGAATGGGGAGCGGGAGGGTCGTCAAGGCCCGAGTGTGCCTTGGCCTGTCGGGTTCGCGGGTCACAGCTTTCCTTCCGGGTTTGTCGGTGCCGGGCGATATCGTGGTGGTCTCGTTACCGAGCGTGGGAGGTGGGGTGTGCGCAGGTCGTTCACGTTCCTGCTGCGCCCCACCAGCAAGCAGGCCGCCGCGCTCGCGCAGTGCCTGGAAGACCACCGGCAGCTGTACAACGCGGCTCTCGAACACCGCCGTACGGCCTACCGTAAAGCCGGGGTGGCGGTGCGCTACGGCGAGCAATCGGCGGAGCTGAAGCACATCCGCGCCGACGATCCCGGCGGTCAGGGCCGGTGGTCGTTCTCCTCCCAGCAGGCCACGCTGCGCAGGCTGGACAAGGCGTACCGGGCGTTCTTCGACCGCGTCCAAGCGGGCCGCACGCCAGGCTTCCCGCGTTTCAAGGGGCGGGGCTGGTTCGACACGGTCGAGTGGCCCAAGGACGGTGACGGCTGCCGATGGGACTCCCGACCCGAGCACCCGACGGCGGCTTTCGTCCGTCTGCAGGGCGTCGGGCATGTCCGGGTTCACCAGCACCGCCGGGTGCTGGGCATCGTCAAGACGATCAGCGTCAAGAGGGAAGGCGCCCGCTGGTTCGTCGTGCTGTCGTGCGATGGGGTGCCCGCACGCACCCTTCCCGCCACGGGCGCGGTCGCGGGTGTTGACATGGGTGTCGCCTGGCTGGCCACGACCAGCGACGGCGACCACCTCGACAACCAGCGCCACCTTGCCGCTTCCGCGAGCCGTCTGGCAGCGGCCCAGCGGAAGCTCGCCGGTAAGAAACGGGGATCCAATCGGCGCGGTAAGGCCGTCGCGCGGGTGGCGGCCTTGCATGCCAAGGTGCGGCGGCAACGCCTCGACTCGGCGCACAAGGCCGCGCTCGCGCTGGTCCGCGGCTACGACGTGATCGTGCACGAAGCGCTGAACGTCGCGGGCATGACCCGGCGTGCCGCGCCGAAACCCGACGGCGAAGGCGGCTACCTGGCTAACGGCCAGTCGGCTAAATCGGGGCTGAGCAAGAGCATTCTCGACGCGGGTTGGTCCGCGTTCTTGACGATCCTGTCGCACAAGGCTGAAAGCGCCGGTCGACAGCTGATCGCGGTGAACCCCGCCAACACCTCTCGTACGTGCTCGCGTTGCGGGCACTGCGGGAAGGACAACCGTGTCACCCAGGCCGTCTTCCGATGTACGGGGTGCGGGCACGAGGCGCACGCCGACGTGAACGCGGCGATCAACATCTTGAGGGCAGGGCTTGCCCTTCGTGAGGCTGCGCAAGCGGCTTAGCGAGAAGCCGCTTCCTTCAGGGAGCGGAGGAGTCACGGGGGTTCCCTTGTGGAAGGAGGCATGGCGGGACGGCGGCGTGGCCGCAGAGAGCCCGCCGCGTCCGTTCCGGGTTTCAGTCGGCGGCCTGGTCGAGCACCTTGGCGAGGCCGGCGATGGCGGTCCTGGCCGACTCGATGCGCCTGGTCTGCGCCTCGTCGGTCCAGCCGAGCCGCAGGCCCTCGGCGGCCAGCTCGTCGAACGCGGTGAACGCGGCGAGCTTCTGCCGGATGACCTTGGACCAGGCGTCGTCCTCGATCTGGTAGTAGACGTTCCGCTCCCCTGGCTTGCGGAACCTGCGGATGAGCTTGATGGACGTCAGGAGGTGCATGTTCGTCGTGAGCGAGGCGCGGCTGGCGCCGATGGCGTCGGCGATCTCGCTCGCGGTCTGCGCGGGCGGGTCGCAGGCCATGAGCCAGCCCAGGACGCGGCCGGTGATCGGGGCGAGTCCCCATTCCGCGGAGACGAACGCGGCCACCCGCTCGACCCAGTCGAGCACCTGCTCGCGGTCGGGGCCGTCCTGCGTACTCATGCGGTCATCCTAACGTTCAGCCTTTTAGCCAGTAATTTCAGACTAGTCTGAAACAACTGGCAATGGCAAGCCGTGTCCGGTGAGTTCACCGTCCCATCCGCCTGAGCTGCTGCGCCCGCGCGCCCGCGTCGCCCGGCAGGTCCCGCCCGGCGAGCCCGTCCGCGATCCGCTCGCGGAACTCGACCGGCCGGTGGTCGTCGTACTTGAACTTGGCCCGCACGTCCACCACCTCCAGCCGCAACCCCCGGATCGCCGAGAGCATCTTCCGGTACGGCCCCGCGTCCGCGGCCACCTCGCCGTGCCCGCCGCCGGGCTCGTGGTGGGCCAGCTGGCGGCGCAGGATCTCGGCCTTGCCCTCCTTGTCGTCCACGATCCGGGCCTGGCAGGTCAGCTGCACCGCGGCATAGTAGCTGGTCGGCACGCCGGTCTCCGGGGTGTCGGAGCGCCAGCCCGACGGGATGTACGCGTAGTCGTCGTGCACGGTCACCACCACGCCCGGGTTCGCCTCCACCGCGGGCCAGAGAGGGTTCGGCCTGGCCAGGTGGAGCACGACCTCGCTGTCCCCGTCGAACAGGAAATGTGTTGGCACCACGATCGGCGGGCCGCCGTCCACGCCGTTCGCGGCCAGCTGCCCGAAGTCGCGCGTACGCAGCCAGGCCCGCCATTCGTCGCCGTCGTGGGCCGCGTCCCAAGGATGAATGAGCACCCCATACCTCTTTGTATTAGTACATAATGGGTTTTGTGTCAGAAAAATACCTGATTGCGGGTGGGACTGCCAGCGAGCTCGCGGCCGGGGTCGAGGCCGCCGTGTCGGAGGGGCGGCTGCCACCAGGCGCGATGCTCCCGCCGGTGCGCGAGCTGGCCTCCCGGGCCGGGGTCAGCCCCAACACGGCGGCGGCCGCGTACCGGCTGCTGCGCGAGCGCGGCGTCATCGAGACCGCCGGGCGGCGCGGCACGCGGGTCAGGCCGCGTCCGGCCAGCACGTTCCGGGAGGAGATTCGCATCGAGGTGCCTCCTGGCGCGCGCGACCTGTCCACGGGCAACCCCGACCCGGCCCTGCTGCCGCCGCTGGGGGACGCCCTCGCCGCCGCGGCCCGCGCGCACGAGGAGCGGCCCGCCATGTACGGGACCGGTGACGACGAGGAGCTGATCGCCCTGGCCGGCGAACGGATGCGTGCGGACGGCGTACCGGCCGGCCCGCTGGCGATCACCTCGGGCACCCTCGATGCGGTCGAACGCGTGCTGGCCGCTCAGCTGCGCCCCGGCGACGCGGTGGCCCTGGAGGATCCGAGCTGGACGGCCCTGCTCGACCTGGTCGGCGTCATGGGGCTGCGTCCGGTGCCGGTGCGGGTGGACGACGAGGGCCCCCTGCCCGACGAGCTCGGCCGGGCCCTGCGCGCCGGGGTCCGAGCCGTCGCGATCACGGCCCGCGCCCAGAACCCGTTCGGCGCCGCCGTCTCCGCCGAACGGGCCGGGGCCCTGCGCGAGGTGCTGGGGGCGTACCCGGAGGTGCTGCTCGTCGAGGACGACCACGGGTCCGGCTTCGTGGACCTGCCCCTGCACCCGCTGGCGGGGGTCACGCAGCGCTGGGTTCTCACGCGCTCGACGGCCAAGGCGTTCGGCCCCGATCTACGGGTCGCCCTGACCACCGGCGACCCGGTCACGCTCGGCCGGCTGCGCGGCCGCCAGCGCCTGGCCGCGGGCTGGGTCAGTCACCTGCTGCAACGCGCCGTCGCGTACCTCTGGCGTACGGACGCGGTGGACGCGGCGGCGGTGGCGGCCTCGTACGCGCGGCGCAGGGACGGCCTGGTGGCGGCGCTGGCCGAGCGGGGCATCCCGGCGCACGGTCGCACCGGGCTCAACGTGTGGATCCCCGTCCCGGACGAGACCACCGCGATCACCCGCCTGCTCGCCCGCGGCTGGGCCGCCGCGCCCGGCGCCCGCAACCGCATCGCCACGCCACCCGCGATCCGCCTGACCGTCTCGCCCCTGGGCGTCGCCGAGGTGGACCGGCTCGCGGACGACATCACCGCCGCCCTGCGCCCGGCTTCGAGCGGCCGGTACGGCTAGAGGCGACCAAATCTATAATTTCGGGCGTACATAAAAGAGGCCCTCCATTGATTTCGCCGAAATGGACTGCGGTTTTGAAGAGCCGCAAAATTTCATGTTCGCAGAGATTGATGAAGAGAACTTTCAAGGATATCTTCATGATCGACCCGCCCTCCCCCACGGGCGAGGTGTCGAAATGCCACCGGGTGCCCGACCGTATCCCCCCAGCACGCACCTGTTCAGAGAGGTGAGCATGCCCACAATCGGCAAGCCGACCTGGCCGAAGGCCCTCAAACCCGCCATCACCGTACTGTTGGTCACTGTCGCGGCAGCGCTGATTCCCCAGGCCGCCTCGGCCCACAGCGCCGGCGTCCTGGCTGTGACGCACAAGAGCCCCTTCAACTGCGGTAAGACCTTCTACGCCAACAACTGGACCGGGACCCCCGCCCACAACCCGTCGGGTTCCATCGACTGGCAGGACTACGGCGGCGACGACATCAACGGCGAAACAGTGCGTGCCACCGCCGCGGGCACCGCGTATTTCTACGACGCGGGAAGCACCAGCTACGGCAAGTGGATAGAGATCCGGCACAGTGACGGCACCAGGACCCGCTACGCCCACCTGGCGAGCATGGTGAGGTCGGCCGGCGGCTCGTTGAGTGTCAGCCAGGGCACCGTGATCGGGACCGTCGGCTCGACGGGCGGCTCGAACGCGCCGCACCTGCACTACGAGCAGCGGACCTCCACCGGCGCGATGGACACCAGCCCGACCGTGGACGGCGTGACCGTGTCCCTGGGCCAGAAGAAGGCCATCACGAGCACCAACGGCTGCGGCGGCGGCAACCCGTACACCCCCGAGGAGGTCTGCGGCAGCGGTTACGCGGTCATCGACTCGGCGGCTCTCACGGGCGGCCGTACGTACCTGCTCTACAACTCGGGCAACGGCTACAACTGCGTCGTGACGCTGAAGTCGTCGAACCTCGGCTCGGCGTCGGCGATGTCGGCCTTCCTGGAGCCGCAGGGCGAGAGCAGGACGACCGACTCAGGCAGCTACGACTACTACGCGGGGCCCGTCAGGCGCGACGCGGCCGGACAGTGCGTCAAGTGGGGCGGCTCGGTGGGCAGCAGCAGCTACACCAGCGGCTTCGAACACTGCGATTAAGAGCCTGACGTCAATGGCCACTCCCCGATCGCGGGGGGTGGCCATTGCGCTATTCAGGGCTGCGCGGCAGCAGGGCGTCAGGCCACGGGTTGCGGTGCGGTGCCGGACCGGGCGGCCAGCAGGTGGTCGATGAGCGCGAGCAGCACGTCGCGGGCCGCCGCCCGGTCGCGGGCGTCGCAGAGCACCAGCGGCACCTGCGGGTCGAGATCGAGCGCCTTGCGGATCTCCTCCTTCGTCCGGTCCTTGACGCCGTGGAAGCAGTTGACGCCGACGACGAAGGGGATGCCGCGGCTCTCGAAGAAGTCGATCGACGCGAAGCTCACGTCCAGCCGCCGGGTGTCGACCAGGACGACCGCGCCCATCGCCCCGTGGACCAGGTCGTTCCACATGAACCAGAAGCGTTCCTGCCCGGGGGTGCCGAACAGGTAGAGCACCAGCCCGCTGTTGATGGTGATGCGCCCGAAGTCCAGCGCGACGGTGGTGGTGGACTTGCCGCTCAGGCCCTCCAGGTCGTCGACGCCGACGCTGGCGTGGGTGAGGTACTCCTCCGTACGCAGCGGGGCGACCTCGCTCACCGCGCCGACCATGGTCGTCTTCCCGACGCCGAACCCGCCGGCGATAAGGATCTTCACCGCCAGGGGAGCGTCGTCGCCCTGGTCAGAGCTTGCGTAAGCCATCCCTCACCGCCTCAAGAATTGTCACATCGGGACGACCGCCCGCCTGGGCGAAGGCCAGCGGTGCCCGGGCCCGCATCTGGCCGTTCTCGATCAGGTCACCAATGAGGATCTTGGTCACCGACACCGGGAGGTTCAGCGCCGAGGCGACTTCGGCCACCGCCAGCGGCCGCTCGCACAGAGCGAAGATGGTGCGGTGCTCCGGCTGCATCCGCCTCGGCCCGCGTCCGGTCTGCGAAGACACGCCGGAGATCGAGGTCACCAGCGTGATCAGCGTGAGGTCGTCCCGCTCGGGGGCGGTTCGCCCGCCGGTGATCGTGTAGGGGCGGACGAGGGGCTCGTCGGCGTCATCGTCGTCGAACCCCTCGGTCCAGTGCTTCATCCGCGTCTCCCCGCGTCGTCGGCCTGCGGGGTACGCGCGTCGGTGCCCAGCTTCTGGCCGACCTGCTGGACCAGGGTGTGCATCGCGACGCTCATCAGCTCGGCGTCCACCTCCTGGGAGGCGACCACGGCCAGATGGGTGCCGCGGCCGGCGGTCGTGATGAACAGCCACAGCTCGGCCATCTCGATGATGACCTGTTCGACCGGTCCGCCGCTGAAGAGCTGTCCCACACCGCGCGCCAGGCTCTGCTGGCCGGTGGCGATCGCGGCCAGGCGTTCGGCGTCCGAGCGCTCGATCGTCCTGGACCGGCTGATCACCAGGCCGTCGTCGGACAGCACGATGGCGTGCCGGGTGCCCGCGACCTGATCGACCAGGCCGTCCAGGAGCCAGTCCAGGTCTGCGTTGGTGGCGGTGGTTCGCTGCGTCATCATCGATCTTCCGTCGTAGGTGAACCGGGCTCGGAGGATCCGTCCGGCCGGGGCTGGAAGGCGTCATCACCGGTCCGGCGCCTGCGAGACTGCCTCTGGAACGCGCCGATTGTCGCACTGGATCGGCTGGGCTGCTCGCGGGGGGCCCAGGCCTCCTGTTCGGTCTGTTCGTCCCTGTTCACCGGGACCTTGAGCTCGGTGACCAGGCTGGCCTGGCGCACCCGCTGGGGCAGCGGCCGGCGGCCGGACGGCGGGAGCTCGTCGTCCGGGATTCCGGTGGGCGCTGTCACATACGCCATCGCGCGTCCCCTGGAGCGGGTCGGCAACTGCCCGTCCTCGCGGGGAGCCGCCTTCTCCTCCTGCGGGCGAGGCTGCGGGCGGGGCGCCTCCGCTGCCGGGGCCGGGGCGGCCTCCTCGGGCACCGCGCGGGGGCGGTCCACGATCAGCGCTTCCGGAAGCAGCACGATGACCCGGGTGCCGCCGAAGGCCGACGACCGCAGCTCCACCTGGAGGCCCAGGCTCGCGGCGAGCCGGGCGACCACGTACAGGCCGAGCCGGACGTCGTCGGCGTGGGTCATGACGTCGAGCTGCGGCGGCGACTTCATCAGGGCGTTGGCGGCGGCGTACTGCTCGGCCTCCATGCCCAGGCCGCGGTCCTCGATCTCCACGGCGACGCCCCGGCTGACCGGTGCGGCCCGCACCTCGACGGGGGTCATCGGCTTGGAGAAGGTGGTGGCGTTCTCCATGAGCTCGGCCAGGACGTGGACGAGCGGCCCCACCGCGCGCTCGCTCACCCAGGACTCGCCCTCGACGTCGATCGAGATCCGCCGGTAGTCCTGGACCTCGCCCTGCGCGGCGCGCAGCACGTCGAGCAGGTGCACCGGCTTGCGCCAGCGGCGCTGCGGCTGCCCGCCGCCGAGGATCACCAGGTTCTCCTCGTAGCGGCGCAGCCGGGCGGTGAGGTGGTCCAGGTCGAACAGGCCCTCCAGCACCTCGGGGTCCTCGTGCTTGCGCTCCAGCTCGTCGAGCTTCTTCAGCTGCAGGCCGATGAGGATCTGGGTACGGCGGGCGATGCGCTGGAGCATGCGCTGGAAGCCGCGGTGCTGTTCGGCCTGCCGCACGGCGGTGAAGACCGCGCTGCGGCTGGCCAGGTTGAGGGCCTGCCCCAGCTCGCCGAGCTCGTCGGGGGTGGGCTTGAGCATGTGTACTTCGGCGTCCACGTCGACGTCCTCGCCGCGCTCCAGCCGGGCGACCACCTTGGGCAGCCGCTCCTGGAGCTCCTGGGCGTCCTCGCGCAGGTGGAGGATGCGGCGGCGAAGGATGGAGGTGAGGCGCCAGCTCGTGAAGATCACCAGGCCCAGGGCGAGCAGGCCGACGCTGGTGACGCTGACGAAGATCACGAAGAGCATGCTGGCGTGGTCGTAGCCGATCTTGCTGACGTCGTCGAGCCGGAGCCGCAGGAGCTGCGTCACCTGCTCGGTGACCGTGTCCGCCGCGGCGCGCCACTCGGCGCTGCTCCCGCGCAGGATCACCTGGTTGGGGCCCGAGGGGGTCAGCCGCCCCTCCAGCGCGGTCATGGCCATCCACGCCTTGCCGGTCATCAGCGTCTCGTACCGCTTCTCGGCGCCGATGAGGCTGGGGATCACCTGGGACCGCAGGAGATGCTTCCTGGTGCCGGCGGCGTCGGTGATGAGGCCGTACTCGTCCCTCGTCAGGCGCCCCGTCTTCCAGCCGCGGGCCAGGACGGCGTCCTCGCGGCCGATCAGGTTGACGACCCAGAAGAGGTCGACCAGGGTCTGCGCGCTGCTGTTCACCTCGCCCTCGTCGGTGTGGCTGAGGACGGTCAGCACGCGCAGGTCCGACTCGATAACCCCGCTGTAGTAGTCGAACGCCTTCTGCGGGCTGGCCCAACCGGCGTCCACCGCCCGGCGCTGCTCGTCGAGGAGGTTGAGGCTGCGGTCGGTACGGGCGATGGCCTCGGCGAGCCCCTCCGGACCCTTGCCGGTGTCCAGGGCTGTCAGGGGGCGGAAGGCGCTCACGGCCTGGTCGGTCACCGCGCGCTGCTTGGCGAGCTTGCCCGGGGCGGCGCCACCGGGGTCGGCCTGCGCCTCCGCGGTGAGCCGCCGTTCCTTGTCGAGGCTGAAGAACAGGTCGGCCGCGGGCGCGCCGACGGTCTTGGTGGCCAGATCCATCTGGGCCTTCTCGGCCCGCCACTGGGAGGACAGCTGGAACATGCCCGACGCCAGCAGCGGGGTGAAGGTCAGGCTCGGCACGAACACGATGATGAGCAGCACCGTACGCAGGGGCAGCCGGCGGACGCCGGCCAGCCGCCGCGGCTGGGACGACGCGCTCCCGTCGCCCCCGGTCTCCGTCCGCCGTCGCCCGAGCCTGCCCCATCCAGCCACGTGCAGGACACTCTCCTCACCAATCGGTGACAATCGCCCAACTAGGCGATAGGTGCCTGATAGTAGCCATACGGCAGTTGAGTCGAAAGCCCTGCATCGCCGCGCTTTGTCGCTCACGGATCGCGTCGGCGCCCCCTCCCGCGCTCAGCACCCCGATGTCGTGGGTGGCGTTGTCCGAGGCGCGGCGAACCTGGTACAGCGGGCCGTTGTAGGAGGCGTACAGGGCGCGGGTCGTGCTGTGCGCCGCCCGCACGGCGTGCCGCCCGCGGCGCGCCCCCGCTGAACTGGGCTCGGCAACTCCAGGAAACGGCCGAAGAAGAAAATTTCATCCGGTTCTCCGGAAACGAGCAGTAGATCGTCGGGGCTGCTGTGGTGGATGGGCTCAAACACAAAAATCGTGATTACATACGACGCTTGGGCTTTGACGTGCTATTTGCGATTAACGAGGTAACTGAGAATATCTGTATGGGTATGTCCGGTTCCATCTGGGTGTCCGCGAAATGGCGGATGCCAGGTTCCGCACCGATCTATCCATGAACGGAAACGAGACACGTGAACACCAACAGTCGGCGGACGCGAGGGCGGCTCGCAGCACTAGCTATCACCGGCGCGGTCGCCGGTGTCATGCTCCTGGGCCAGGCGGTGGCCAGCGCCACCACGGCGGGCGGCCCACCCGCACCACGTAAGGTGACCCGCGTGGTGCAGCAGGCCGCGCCGAGGGTCGTCAGCCACGAGAAGCCCGTCTTCATTCCTCGGTTCATCCGGGAGGGACGCGAGCGCGTCTTCGTCGACGTGGAGAACCGCAACCGCAACTTCAACAGGCACGAGCGTCGGCGCAACGTTATGCACCGCCACCACGACCACGAGAACAACCGCGAGAAGAACGACGAGAAGAACGACGAGAACAACGGCAGCTGGACCGGCAACCCGGAGTGGTCGGAAGGCACCTCGTCGGAGTGAGGGATTCTTCCGCTGACACCGAAGCCGGCGCCGGGTGGAGATCGTTCGCGCCTGCTCGGTGACGGTGGACGATATCGGCGTCGAGGAACGATGGAGCGGCTTTTTCCATTGTTCCCGACGCCGAACCCGGCGTTAGGCTTCGGTCGTATGGATGTGATCTTTCCTCGCAAGTTGCACGCAGGCGACGTCGTACGAGTGGTGGCACCCGCCAGGTCCCGCGCGATGGTGATGGAGCACGATCACACCGACCTCATCAGCTCCCGGTTCGCCGAGCTCGGCCTGACGCTCTCCTACGGCGCCCATGTCGACGAGCGGGACGCGTTCGACTCCTCCAGCGTCGCCTCGCGGGTCGCCGATCTGCACGAGGCCTTCGCGGACCCGTCGGTGGCGGCGATCCTGACGGTCATCGGCGGCTACAACTGCAACGAGCTCCTGCCGTACCTGGACTGGGACCTGATCCGCGCCAACCCGAAGATCCTGTGCGGCTACTCCGACATCACCGCGCTGCAGAACGCCATCCTCGCTCGCAGCGGGCTGGTCACCTACTCCGGCCCGCACTGGTCGACGTTCGGGATGCGGGATCACCTCGAGGAGACCCTGCGCTGGTTCACCTCGGTCATGTTCGACACCGCTCCGGTCGCCCTGACCCCGGCGGCGCGGTGGGGCGACGATCTCTGGTTCCTCGACCAGGACAAGCGCGAGCTGATCCCCAACGAGGGATGGTGGCCGCTGCGTCCCGGCACCGCCGAGGGGCGCATCGTCGGCGGCAATCTGAGCACCCTGAACCTGCTGCGGGGCACCCCCTCCATGCCGTCCCTCGACGGCGCGATCCTGATCGTCGAGGACGACTTCGAGTCGCACCCGGCGAGGTTCGCCCGTGACCTGACCTCGCTGCTGCAGCTTCCCGACGCCCCGAAGATCCGAGGACTGGCGATCGGGCGGTTCCAGCACGCCAGCCGCATGTCCCGCCCGCTGCTGGAACAGATCATCGCCACCCAGCCGGTGCTCAGCCGCGTCCCCGTCCTGGCCAACATCGACGTCGGGCACACCAACCCCATGGCCACCTTCCCGATCGGCGGCCAGGGCCGGCTCGCCGTCACCGGCGCCGAGTCGAGCCTGACGCTGCTGCGCCACTGACCGCCGGATCACTGAGCGGGGTGGAGGGCGAGTACGGCCAGCGCGGCGGCGACCAGGAAGCCGAGGCCGCCGATCACGACGTCGGCGTGCAGGCCGGCCACGAGACCGCCGCCCGCGACCAGCGTGCCGACCAGCGCCACCCCGATGGCGCTGCCGGTCTGGCGGGCGGCGTTGAAGACCGCGGAGGCCGCCCCGCGCTCACCGTCGAGCACGACGGCCGGCACCGCTATTACCGCCTGGCCAGCACCGACGTGGCGCGGGCGCTGGAGGAGCTGGCCAGGATCGCCCGGCCGCTGCCGGCCACCTCGCTGCGGGAGGACGTGCGCAACCAGGCACTGCTGCGCGCCCGGCTCTGCTACGACCACCTCGCCGGGCGGCTCGGGGTGGTGCTGCTGGCCGCGCTGGTGGACGGCGGTGTGCTCGCCACCGCCGCGAACGGCTACCGGATCACCCCGGCGGGCCTCGGCAAGCTGGGGGAGTTCGGGATCGACGTCGAGGAGTTCTCCAGGCGGCGACCGGCGATCCGCTACTGCGTCGACTGGGGCGAGCGCCGCCACCACCTCGCGGGCGCGCTCGGCGCGGCCATCGCGACCCGGCTGTTCGCGCTGGACTGGCTGCGCCGGGGCCGGGCCCGCCGGGTGGTCCAGCTCACCGACGCGGGCCGCACCGGCCTGCACGAGACCTTCGGCGTCCCCCTCGACTGGGACGGCCCGGCCCGCTGATCCACGGTCTAGAGTCATCCACCATGACCGAAACCCCCTCCTACCTGACCACGACGGCGGAGGCCTACGACGCCGTCGCCGTCATCTACGCGGAGTTCGTCCAGGGCATACTGGATCGCCAGCCCCTGGATCGCGCGGTGCTCGCCGCGTTCGCGGAGCTCGTGCGGACCGGCGGTGCCGGGACCTCGGTCGCCGAGCTGGGTTGCGGCCCCGGCCACATGACGAAGCACCTGCGGGACCTCGGACTGGACGCCTTCGGCATCGACCTGTCCCCTGTGATGATCAAGCTTGCCCGTGAGGCCCACCCCGACCTGCGCTTCGAGGTCGGTTCCATGGACGCCCTCGACCTGGCCGACGGTGCGCTGGACGGCATCCTGTCCTGGTACTCCGCCATCCACATCCCGCCGCAGGAGCTGCCGCCGTACTTCGCCGAGTTCCACAGAGTGCTGGCCCCGGGCGGCCACCTCCTGTTCGGTTTCTACGAATCCGGGGGCGAGCCGGTGGTCGCCTTCGATCACAAGGTCACGACTGCCTACCGCTGGCCGATCGAGGACCTCGCCGAACTGACGCGTGCGGCAGGGTTCGTGGAAGTGGGGCGAATGCTGCGCGAGCCCCAGGAGAACGAGCGGTTCCGCCAGGGCCGGCTGCTGATGCGCAGGCAGTAGAGACGACGAAGGCCACTTCCTGACCTGAGGAAGTGGCCTTCGACGTTCAGCCGGCCCGGTTAAGGGCTCAGCTGCAGCGCGCGACCCGGGTCACGGAGTACGGCTTGTAGGCGGCGGCGTAGAACTTCTTCTTGCCCTTGGTGTTGGCGTTGACGGTCATGCAGCGGTACTTGGCGGCCTTGTCGCCGACCGAGCCCTTCCGCACGAACGTGATCTTGACGCTGACCTTGTGGCTGCAGTGGTTGTTGAAGTAGATGGTGGCGGTCGTGTTGCCCTCGCCCCAGGAGTAGTTGGCCCACTTGCCCCTGGGCTTGGAGCAACTGACGCTGTCGCGCTCGATCCCAGCTCGGGCCGAAGCCGTCGTCGCGGTGGAGGCCGAGCCGGCCTGCGCGGAGGCGGCCGTCGCCGGGGTCAGCAGCAGGGCGGCCGTGGCGGCGGAACCGAGCAGAAGGGATGCGAGCTTCTTGCGGGTCATACTTCAACCTCATAAAGGTAAAGAGATCTTGACAAACCCACCCTACCGACCGTCCGAATCGCGAGTAAAGCCGCCCCCTCACCATCCGTAGAACATGTGGTTACGCGGCGTTCAGGCCGGCAGCACCTTGAAGCGGCGGTTGGCCAGGCTCGGGTTCTTGGCGCGTACGGCACGCAGCCGCTCCGCGCCGATGACGGCCGACGCCACCCCCGGGGCCTCGCCCGCCGACGCCACCACGGTGCCCATCGGGTCCACGACCGCGCTCTGCCCGGTGCAGACCGGGCCGGTCTGGCCGCTGGCCAGGACGTAGGCGGTGTTCTCGATCGCGCGGGCGCGGACCAGCGTGATCCAGTGGTCCTCCTTGGCGGGGCCGGCGACCCACGCGGCGGGTACGACGAAGGCCTCGGCCCCCCCGTCGACCAGGAACCGGGCGATCTCCGGGAAGCGGAGGTCGTAGCAGGTCAGGACACCGAAAGTGAGCCCGTCCAGGGTGAAGACGAGCGGCTCGGGCGCGTGCGCCTGCACCCGGTCGGACTCGCGGTAGCCGAAGGCGTCGTAGAGGTGCACCTTGCGGTAGACGCCGAGCAGGTCGCCGCCCGCGTCCACGGCGAGCACGGTGTTGCTGGGCTTGCCGTGCTCCCCGGCGGGCGCCTCGGTCATGCCGGCGACGACGGCGATGCCGTGCCTCTTCGCCAGCGTGCCGATCGCGGTCGCGAAGGGCCCGTCGAGGTGCTCCGTCTCGGGGACGATGTCGGCCGTCACGTCCGGGTTGGAGTACATGGCGTTCTCCGGCAGGACGACGAGCCGTGCCCCCTGGGCCGCCGCCTGCTCGATCAGCCCGGTGGCGGCGTCGAGGTTGGCGGACTTGTCGGTGGTGGCGCTGAACTGTCCGACGGTGACGAGCATGCGGGGTCTCCTAGTGGGTGAGTTCGTGGGTCTGGTCGAGCGCGGCCTTGAAACCGGCCATGATGGCGCCGTGCTCCATGGTCAGGACGAGCTGGTCGGCCCCGTTCTCCAGGGCGAACGCCTTCTCCTCCGGTGACCACGCGGGCAGCACCCAGGGCTTGCCCGCGGCACGGGCCGCGTCCGCCACGATCTTGAGGTCGGCGAAGTCCCCCTCCGAGCGGGAGTAGGCGCCCCGGCCGCGGCGGATGGACAGGTCGCTGGGCCCGACGAAGACGCCGTCGACCGTGTCGAGCGCGAGGATGTCGTCGATCTCCTCGATGGCGCCCGCGTCCTCGATCATCGGGTAGACGCGGGTCTCGCGATCTTGGCGTACGATCCACTCGTCGTCGAACCCGCCGTACCGCGCCGTTCGTCCGCCCGCGAAGCTTCTGTCGCCCCGAGGGGGAAACTTCCCGAAGGCGCAGACGGCGGCCGCGTGCGCGGCGCCCTCGATGTGCGGTACGACGACGGCGGTGGCGCCGAAGTCGAGGGCCTGCTGGATCGGCCCCCGCTCGGGCCCGAGCACCTTGGCCAGCACCTCCAGACCGAGACCACGGAGGAACGGGATGAAGCGTTCGAGGTCGGCCAGGTCGAAAGAGCCGTGTTCGATGTCGAGCACCACCGCGCCGTAGCCCAGGTCGGCCACGATCTCGGCGGCGGCGGAACTCGGACCGGACAGCCAGGCGGCGTATCTCCGCTGCAACGGATACTCCTTCTCACGATTAATATACGCTGTGTATACACACGAGCGTGGGGGTGGCATGAACTGGGAACCGGACATCGCGCCGGCGGCTACCGCGGGCGAGCGCGCCTACCGATGGACGCGTGAGGCGATCCTCGGCGGCCGGTTTCCCGAGGGGTCCTTCCTGGAGGAGAAGCTGGTCTGCGACGAGGCCGGCGTCTCGCGCACTCCCGTCCGTGAGGCGTTCCACCGCCTGGCGGCCGAGAAGTACATCGACCTCCTGCCCAGGCGCGGCGCGCAGGTGCGCAGCGTGACGGCCGCCGAGCTGTTCGAGACGTACGAGATGCGGCTGGTGCTCGAGATCCACGGCTTCCGGATCCTGTGCGACAAGAAGACCGACATCCCGCAGGAGCTGTCGGCGCACCTGGACCTGATGGAGGATCCGGACATGGTGGCGCGGTGCAGGGCGGGCGACCGCGACGCGATCGCCGAGCACGCCAAGATGGACTTCTTCTTCCACTTCGCGTTCGTCAGGGCGACGGGCAACACCGTGCTGACCGACCTGTTCAGCAGCCTCCAGCCGCGGCACCAGCGGATCGGGGTCAGCGCCGTGGCGGCGCGCCCCGACCGGCTGGCGGTCATCAACCCCGAGCACCGCACCCTGCTCGCGGCCCTGACTATGCACGACTTCGACACCGCCGAACGCACCCTGCGCAACCATCTGCGGCCCGACGAGCGGGTGGTCTCCCACCTGAGGTGATCACTTGGCGATCGCCCGCCACAGCTCGCGGCGCTCGGCCTGCTCGGCGGGGTCGGGCACCGGCGCCGCCGCGACCAGCCTCCTGGTGTAGTCCGTACGGGGATCGTTCAGCACCTCGCGGGCCGGGCCGTGCTCGACCATCCGCCCGTGCTGCAGCACGGCGACGTCGTGCGCGAGCAGCTCGACCACGCCCAGGTCGTGGCTGATGAACAGGCAGGAGAAACCGAGCCTGTCCTGCAGCTCCTGGAACAACCGCAGCACCGTGGCCTGCACGGAGACGTCCAGCGCCGAGGTGGGCTCGTCGGCGATGAGCAGTTCGGGCTCCAGCGCCAGCGCGCGGGCGATCCCGACGCGCTGCCGCTGGCCGCCCGACAGCTCGTGCGGGAACCTGCCGGCCCAGCTCCTGGGCAGCTCCACCTGGTCGAGCAGTTCCAGCACCCGCTCGCGGACGGCGGCGCGGCCCGCGTACCGGTTGATGAGCATCGGGGCCGCGATCGAGTCGCCGATCGACCGGCGCGGGTCGAGCGAGGAGCCCGGGTCCTGGAAGACCATCGAGTACTTCCTGCGGAACTCGCGCAGCTCCCTGGCGCCGAGCCCGGTCACGTCACGTCCGCAGATCTCGATCGTGCCGGCCGTGGCGCGTACCAGCCCGACGATGGCCCGGCCGATCGTGGACTTGCCCGAGCCCGACTCGCCCACCAGGCCGAGAACCTTCCCCTTCCCGATCTCGAAGCTGATGTCGTGCACCGCTTTGAACCCTTTGCGACCCAGCCGCCCGGGGTACTCGACCTGGAGGCCGGCGACCCGGAGCGTGGCGTCCTGCGGCGTGTCGCCGCCGGGCAGCGCGGGCTCGGACTGGCCGCGCCGGGGCACCGCGGACAGCAGCCTGGCGGTGTACTCGTGCCGGGGTTCGGCGAACAGCCGGGCGACCGGGGCCTCCTCCACGACCTCGCCCTGCTTCATCACCACCACCCGGTCGGCCAGGTCGGCGACCACGCCCATGTCATGGGTGATGACCACGACCGCCGAGCCGAGGTCCTTCTGCAGGCGGCGCAGCAGTTCCAGGATCTCCGCCTGCACCGTGACGTCGAGGGCCGTGGTCGGCTCGTCGGCGATGATGACCTCGGGCGACCAGACGATCGCCATCGCGATCATCGCCCGCTGCCGCTGGCCGCCGGAGAGCTGGTGCGGGTAGCTGTCGATCCGCGACTCCGGCTCCGGGATGCCGACCTTTCTCAGCAGCTCCAACGTACGCGAGCGGGCCTCGGCGGCCGGTACGCGCTCGTGGCACCGGATCGCCTCGATGATCTGTTCGCCGATGGTGTAGACGGGGTTCAGCGCGGTCATCGGCTCCTGGAAGATCATCGCGATCCGCTTGCCCCGGATGTCGCGCAGGGCCTCCTCGCCGAGGTCGAGCAGCTCGGTGTCGCCGTACCGGATGCTGCCGCGGCGGCGCGCGTTCTTCGCCAGCAGCCCGAGCACCGACATCGAGCTGACGGACTTGCCCGAGCCGGACTCCCCGACGAGCGCCACCACCTCGCCCTTGGCGACCGCGAAGCTGACGTTCTTGACGGCGGGCACCCACTCGCCCGCGATCTGGAAGTCCACCGAGAGCCCCTCGACCGAGAGGATCGGCTCCGCGGGTGTCATGCGTCCACCGAGGTGTTCCGGTCGTATTCCTGTATGTAGGCGGAGCAGAAGCCGATGACCCGCTCGATCCAGATCTCGCCCGTCTTCGCGCTGCCGAGACTCACGTCGCCGGTGCAGCCGGTCGCGCTCACCTCGGAGAAGTCCCACAGGACGGTCCCGCGCACGTCGTGCCCCGGGATCGCCGCCTCCGTGTAGCTCGTCGGGCTCCAGCCGCTGCTCGAGGCCAGGCCGCCCGCGACGGCCAGCTCGCTCTGGACCTGGTCGGGGAACATCGCGAGCATCGCGGAGTGCTCGGGCTCGGCGCCGTGGCCGTACGCCTTGGCCGGGTCGTCGTACACGTCCCGCATGAGCGCGTAGCCGAGCTGCCACGGGTACAGGTGGCCGACGAGAACGCCCAGGTCATGGCGGGCCTGGAGGCCGGCGTCGATGACGGGCCCGACGTTGCCGCCGTTGTTGTTGACGATGATCACGCGACGGAAGCCCGACTGCACGAGCGCCTCGATGATCTCGTACGTGACAGCGCGCAGCGTCGCCTGGCTCAGGGAGAGGTTGCCGTTGAAGCCGCGGAACACCCCGGAGTGACCGTAGTGGAGGGCGGGCGCGACATAGCACCCGTTCTCCTTGGCCAGCTTGTCGGCCACCCATTCCGCCACGATGGAGTCCTCGTGGATCGGCAGGTGCGGGCCGTGCTGCTCGACCGCGCCGATCGGCAACAGGATGATCGGATCCCGTTCCGCCAGCTCCTTGACCTGGGTCCAGGACAGCTCGCCGAGCCTGTGGGTCGAAGGGAGGGTCATGAACGCGTTCCTTTCAGTTGGTGCCACGGCGGCGCGGGTCGAGCAGGTCACGGATGCCGTCCCCGAACACGTTGAGCGCGAGGACGACGAGGATGATGAGCACGGACGGGTAGAGCAGCAGCGTCGGCTGGACCTCCAGGAAGTCGCGGCCCGAGCCGACCATCGTCCCCAGCGAGGGCAGCGGCGGCTGCGCGCCGAGGCCGAGGAAGCTCAGGCCGGCCTCCATCTGGATGGCGAAGCTCACCGACAGGCTCAGCTGGACGATGATGGGCGCCGCCACGTTCGGCAGGATCGTCCGGACGAGGATTCCCGCGGGCCGCGCGCCCATGATCTTCGAGGCTTCGACGTACTCCAGGTTCCGGATGGCCAGAACCTGCGTGTAGACGATCCTGGTGAACCTCGGGATGTACAGGACGCCGATCACCAGGACGACGTTCACCAGGGCCGGGCCCATGATCGCCACGACGGCGATGGCCAGCACGATCGGGGGGAAGCTCAGCAGGACGTCGATGCCGCGCATGATGATCGTCGAGGCCCAGCGGCCGACGTACCCGGCCACGAGCCCGAGCGCGACGCCGATGACCGCCGCCACCAGCACCGCCGACAGCGCCACCCCGAGCGACACCTGGAGTCCGATCAGCAGGCGCGACAGGACGTCGCGTCCGAAGTCGTCGATGCCGAGCACCGAGGCCGAGGTCAGCGGCTTGCCGACGATGTCGCGGTAGTCGTACGGCGCGATCAGCCTGGCGAACAGCGTGACGATCGCGACCAGCAGCAGGAAGGCGCCCGCGACGGACGTCCTGCGGTTGGACAGCATGCGCCGGAGAAAGGTCTTCTTGTCGGCGTTCCCGATCGCGGGCGCGCCTGACAGCACGGTGGCCATGATCAGTTGTCCTCCGCCCGGGGGTCGAGTGCCCTGGCGACCAGGTCTCCGACCAGGTTGACCAGGATGACGATGGTGGCCGCGGCGAGGACGACGGCCTGGATGACGGGATAGTCGCGCTGCCCCACGGCGTTCATGAGCAGGGAGCTCATCCCGGGCCACCCGAAGATGGTCTCCACCAGGACCGTGCTCCCGATCAGCGTCGTCAGCTCGACCGTCGTCACGGAGACCACGGCGAGCAGCGCCGTACGCAGCGCGTGCCGGTTGATGACGTGCTTCTCGACCAGACCCTTCGCCCGTGCCGTGCGGACGTAGTCGGCGTTGAGCGTCTCCAGCATCGACGCCCTGGTCATCCTCGTCACCACCGCGCACGAGGCCGCCGTCAGCGTGGCCACGGGCAGGACGAGGATCTGCAGGTGGGCGAGCGGATCCTCGAACGGCGAGGCGAACCGGCGCGGCGGCAGGATCGGGATGAAGAACGCGAACACCAGCAGCAGCAGGGTGCCGATCACGAACACGGGCAGCGAGATCCCGAAGATCGACCCGGCGACCAGCGCGTGGTCCGCCGGCTTGTCGGCGCGCGTGGCGGCGATCCGGCCCAGCGCGATGCCGACCACCAGCGAGATCGCCAGCGCGATGAGGACGAGCTCCAGCGAGTTGCCGATCCGGGACGGCAGGTCCTGCATCACCGGGCGGCCGCTGATCAGCGAGGTGCCGAGGTCGCCCTGGAACAGCCGGGTCCAGAACCCGACGAACTGGCTGAAGAACGGCTCTTCGAGGTGCATCGCGGCCCGGGTGGCGGCGATCTGCTCGTCGGTGGCCGCGTCGCCGAGCACCGCCCTGGCCGGATCGCCGGGGATGAGCCGTACCAGGAAGAACACGATGGTTCCGACGAGCAGCAACTGCAGGATCGCCTGGGCGAACCGCTTGGCCAGGAAACGCCTCACGCCGTCTTCTCCATCCAGGTCCGGCGCAGGGCCGTGGCGGTCCAGGCGCCCTTCGGGGGGTGCTCGTAGCCCTTGACGTGGTTGTAGTGCGCCTCGCCCTGCTCGCGGCGGATCGTGTACGTCATCGGGACCAGCTCCAGGGCCCGTTTCTCGACGTCCAGGTAGATCTCGTTGCGCAGGCTCTGGTCGGAGGTCCTGCGTGCCTGGGTCAGCAGCTCGTCGATCCTGTCGTCGGCGAAGTCGAGGTTCTTGGCGAAGGTGCCGGTGCTGCCGATGAAGTCGCCGAGCGAGGCGGGATCGCCGAACTTCGGCGCCGTCCCCCAGGAGTGGACGGGGAAGGCCTTGGTCGACACGCTGGAGCGGAAGGTCAGCCACTCCTGCTGGGTGAGGTTCACGTTCAGTCCCGCGGCGCGCAGGCCGGGCAGCATCGCCTGCGCGGGCCTGGCGATGACCGAGTACGAGCTGGTGGTCACCACCGGCAGCGTCAGGCCCTCCTGCCCGGCCTGTTTGAGCAGGAATCTGGCCTGTTCCGGGTCGTAGGGCATGGAGCCGGCGAGCTGGGGCGCGTACGGGGCGAAGGTCTCCGACATCAGGGCGCCGTCCATCGGCCTGCCGTGCCCCAGCAGCGCGGTGTCCAGGACGGACTGCCTGTTGATCGACATCGCGACGGCCTTGCGGACGCGTACGTCGTCGAAGGGACGCCGGCTGGTCACGAAGCCGACGAAGCCGAACCCGAAGGTCTTGTCCGAGACGAACCGCAGCCGCGGGTTCTCGGAGATGACGCCGACGTGGGTGGCCGGGACGTAGTCGATCATGTCCACGGTCGCCGTACGCAGCGCCGTCACGCGGGCGTAGTCGTCGCCCATCGGCTGGAAGACGATCCCGTTGAGGTACGGCAGGCCGTCCTCGAAGTAGTTCTCGAACCGGACGAAGGTGGTGCTCACCCCCGGGATGCGCTCCACGAACCGGAACGGTCCGGTGCCCATGACCTGCGTCTTGGTGTTCGCCCCCGACTCGATCCACTTCCTGGAGACGATGTTGGTGGTGGGCGCGGCCAGGGCGAACGGGAAGGCCACGTCGGGCTGCTTGAACCGGAACACCACGGTGGTGGCGTCGGGCGCCTCGACGGAGGCCACCTGGTCGAGCAGCGGCGCCGACGCCGCGGCGGTCGCCTTGTCCATCATGCGGCGGAAGGAGAAGACCACGTCGTCGGCCGTCATCGCGGACCCGTCGTGGAAGCTGACCCCCGAATGCAGCTTGACCTTGTAGGTCAGCTCGTCGGCCCACCCGAACTCGGTCGCGAGGTCACCGACGATCTCTCCGGCTCCGTTGTACTGGACCAGCCCGTTGTAGGCGAGCTGGCGCAGGTAGTCGGAGGCGCTGCCGCTGGTGAGGTGGGGGTCGAGGTTGGCCGGGTCGGTGGAGAGACCGAAATACAGCACCCCGCCGCGATTCGGTCCACCGCCCTCGCGGATTTCCTGCATCGATACGGGCAAGGTCTCTGGGCTGCCGCAGGCCGTCAGGGCAGAGGCCCCCAGGGTGGCTACGCTTCCGGCGAGAAATCCTCGCCTGCTGATCACTGCCATGACATCTCCGCCTCGTCAGGGCCTGGCACTGAGTCGTTGGGTTGGGGATCCATCAGGTATTGCGTATGTATACATGGCGTTCACATCAGGGTCAACGGGTTGCAGCCTGGCAGAATTTGAGATACCGGCCAGCACAAAACACGCACTGATGCGAGCGACCCGATACCTCCCGCCCGGCCCGCACCCACCGTGACCTGCGCCTTGCACGGCGACTCGGAGCCGTATCAGAGCGATGTCAGGTCCGTGTTAGGTCGCCGGGCCACCATTCTCGGCATGGACACAGCAATGCGGCCCCCGGCCGACCCCCAAGGCGCGAAAGGCTTCGTCGCGAAGCTCCTCGCCGACCGTCACTCCGTCCCGTTCTCCATCGCACTGCACCTGGTGCCCGGCGCGGCCATCGTCGCCGTGTACGCGTTCATCGCCGCCCCCCTGGTCCGGGCGATAAACTTCCCGATCTTCCTGGCCTGGGCCATCGCCCTCGCGATTGTGCTCTTCCCGCTCCAGCTGTTCCTGCTGTGGCTGGGCAAGCAGCAGACCGGCCGCTTCACGATGAAGGGCGTCGTCCACTACCGCGACAAGCCGCTCTCGCGCCGCAAGGTCTTCTGGCTCGGGGCCGCGTGCCTCGTGTGGATGACCGTGGTCTCGCTCTCGCTGACCCCGCTGGACAACATCGTCTACGACTGGTTCTTCACCTGGGTGGACTACCAGGGCGCCGGCCCCGACGGCACCACCTACCTCCAGGGCTACCCGCAGGAGCTCGTGATCACCACGCTGCTCATCTGCGCACCGTTCACCGGCTTCACCCTGCCCCTGCTCGAGGAGTACTACTTCCGCGGCTTCCTGCTGCCTCGCCTCCCGCAGCTCGGCAAGTGGGCCCCGTTCTTCAACACCTTCTTCTTCTCGGTGTACCACTTCTGGGCCCCCTGGACTGTCCTGTCGAAGCTCGTCTTCCTCTACCCGGGCGTCTGGCTCGCCTGGAAGAAGCAGGACATCCGCATCTCGATCGCCATGCACCCCGGCTCGGCGCTGCTGATGACCGTGGTCGGCGTCATCGCCCTCGCCTCCGGCGCCACCTCGATATAAGACCGCCCGAAAGCGTGCCAGGGACGGCGATCAGTGGCCCTCCCGCGCTTTGGACCAGGGGTGAAGCAATGACGGCCCCGCTCTCATCGGTGTATTTCACGTAGCAGGCAGCGCCCATCACTATTCTGACTCCGATTGATCGTTTCGTTCAGGGAGAAGGTGCCGTGACACAGGAACCCGCGGCGCAGGCACCATTCCCGAAGGTGGCGCTGCTGCGTTTCGGTGCGGTTGCGGCCGCGTCCGGACCGGTGATCCTGACCACCTTCGGGGTCGGCAGGCAGAGCGTCGGCTGGTTCTGTTCCACGGCGGCCCCCGATTTCTATCCGGCGGAAGGCCCGTACGAGCTGGCGGGGCCGTATGCGCTGGCGGGTCCGTCCGGGCTGGGTGTTTACGCGCCGAACGACCTGCCGGGAGAGCTGCTGTTCTGGGCTGTTCTCCTGCTGCCGATCGCCGTGGCCGCCCTTGTGCTGAACGGCTCACGCCGAGCCACGCTCGCGGCCGTCGCCACGATCGCCGCAGTGCTCGCGTACGGGCTCGTCGTCGCGTTCGTCCTGCCGGGCCCCGATCCATGCACCGGGCGGGAACACGCGGTCGCACCGCCCTGGCCCCTGATCATCTCGTACCCGATGGCGGCAGGGGCGCTGTATCTGGCGGCCCGATCATCCCCGACCCGCAGGAAATACGGGATGATCCTTTGGGCAGGCGCCGCCGTCGCGGCAGCGTGGGCGGCCATGTTCCACCGCCTTCCGGCCACGTACGACAGGTTCCTGAGCGCCGTCTATGTGGCCAAGGCGTCCACCTGGAACGGCCTCGCGTGGTGGTCCAGTGACGCCGACAAGATCGGCCTGCCGGTCGTCATCGTCGCCCTGGCCGCGGCTGCGACAGCCACCGCTCCACCCTGGTGGAAACGCAGAGCCGGCATCGCGGCCGCAGCGGCTCTTCTTCTCTTCGTACCGCTCGACATCGTGACGTGCGTCAGCCTGGAGAGCGACACCTTCTGGCTGAATTTCGCCGATTCGGTGCGCTGGCGCCTGCTTCTCGCGGCCGTCCTCGTCGCCTCGGCCGCTTGGCACCCCCAGGTACGGCTCTCCTGGTCCGGAACCGTTCACCTGGCACGAAGCATGAGATCCAGGCGGACGAGAGATGTCGCCGTCGCGATTCTGATCGTGGCCTGCGCCGTCTGGCTGATCGTCACGTCCTTCACACCGACCCGGTAGCAGCCCCATGCCCTTGCGGCATGACACGACGCTGCATATCGTGCCGATGTATCAGGTCGATATATCGAGTCAAATGAGTCGGGAGCTGCGATGAGGCGGATCGACTACGACACGGAGCAGTACCAGGACTATGCGCGTGGCCGTGCGCTCTCCGAGCCGCAGCTGCGGACCTGGATCAGTGCCTTCGAGGCGGTGCTGCCCGAGCGGCGTCCGCTGGTGGGGCTGGACGTCGGCTCAGGCACCGGCAGGTACACCCCCGCCCTGGCGCGAGCGTTCGGACCGGTGACCGGCGTCGAGCCGTCGGTCCGCATGCGCGAGATAGCGCAGGCACAGTCCCAGCATCCCGAGGTGCGGTATCTCGCAGGCTCCGCCGAGGACCTGCCGGTGCCGTCCGGCAGCGCCGACTACGCTCTCATGTTCTTGTCCTGGCACCACGTCCAGGACAAACCGCGGGCGGTCCGGGAGCTGGCCAGGGTGATCAGGCCCGGCGGGCGGCTGCTCCTGCGCGCCAATTTCAGCGACCACCATCCCAGGCCGTGGTGGCTGGCGCACTTCCCCCGCGGCTTCGAGGCGGACGCCTCGCTGTTCCAGCCGCTGCACGAGGTCATCGCGATGTTCACGTCGGCCGGCTGGCGCGTCGCCGGCTTCGGCACGGTGACCGAGCCGTCCGCCGGCACCCGCGCCGACATGCTCGAACGGCTGCGCCTGCGCACCCTCTCGTTCTTCGCCCAGCTCAGTCCCGACGAGCTGGCGGTCGGCTTCGACCGCCTGGAGCAGGCCGTGGCCGCGGATCCCGACGCGCCGGCGCCCGTGTTCTCCGAGCCGCTGCTCACGCTCGAACGGTGCCAGTGAAGAAGGCCCGCATCAGCACCGCACCGGTCGAGAACGCCAGCGCCACGCACAACGGGGTGTAGAGCAGCAGGTTGAGCCAGTAGAACGGGGTGCTGGTGTCCGTGCCCAGCCCGAAGGCCCATGCGAGGCCGAGTTCCGCACGCGTGAGCAGCCCGGCGCCCAGAGCGAGAGTGACCGCCTTGGCGAGCCGACCGCCCCGCCCGACGGAGACGGCGATCGTCGAGAGGGCGGCGACGGTGAGCACGACGATCAGGGGCACGAGGACGCGCGGCGTGAAGGGCGTATCGAAGTTGAGCAACGCCAGGGAGAGTGCTCGCGGGTCCGCGGCCGGCCGTACCCACCAGGAAAGGTGAAGGAACGCGTCGAGCAGCAGGACGGCGGCGACGAAGGCCGCTGGGAGTGAGATTCTCATGCCCGGCAGGAGGAGCGAAAATCGCCGGTGGTTCCATGGAACCTTTCCCACGATCGACGCCTCTGGATGGATATGACTTGGCCTGTTGCTGATCTGGACCCGGTACGGAGGCTGCGAGTGCTCGCCTCCGCCATCCCCGGGGCGTACATGGCGGAACGTGTCATCGCCGCCCCGTTCGAGGACGTCTGGTCCGTGGTGAGCGCCCTGGAAGAGGAGTTCGGCACCTTCGAGCCGGACATGCGCCGCCTGACCATCGTGTCCGGGCACGGGAGCGAGCGCCTGGTGGCCAAGGCGCGAAGCAGGTACGGCATGCGTGCAAGGTTCGACATCGAGCTGCAGCCCGGCTGGTGCTGGATGCAGAGCAGGTTCCTGATCGTCGGCGTCGCGGCGGCAGCCGTACCGGGAGGAACCCTGGTCGCCCAGACGGGAGGGGTCCGCGTTCCCGGCCGGGCGGCGCTGGTGCCCTTGGGCGTGCGGGCCGCGGGGGAGAAGGCGCTGGCCAGGCTCGAGGCGAGGGTCGTACGTCGATGAGCGCCGAGCTGGTGCGCGCCGCGCAAGGCGGCGACACGATGGCCATGAACGACCTGCTGAGCGAGCTGACGCCCTACCTCGGCCGGATCTGCGGGCCCATCGCGCTCGACAACGGGTCCGACGCCGTTCAGGAGGCGCTGATCGCGATCTTCCGGAACCTGGGCAGCCTGCGCGATCCGCAGGCGCTCCACGGCTGGGCCCGCGCGATAGCCGTACGGGAAGCAGTCAGGATCGCGAGACGGCGGCACCACGCGGTGGAGCTCGCCGAACTGCCGTCGAGGCAGGACGTCGAGAGCGCGGTGGACATCCGTGACGTGCTCGAGCGGCTGTCCCCCGAACATCGGGCCGTGCTGGTCCTGCGTGACCTGGAGGGGTTGCCGGAGGAGGAGGCCGCGCGGCTCCTGCACGTACCGGAGGGAACGGTCAAATCGCGCCTGCACCGCGCCCGCCGGAGCTTCCGCAAAGCCTGGCAATCGTGAGGAACCTCCTGAGGCTCGGTCGCCTCCTTCTGGTGGAATCCCACAGAACGGAGAGCATCCATGAGACCTCGTACGCTCGCGGTCCTGAGCCTGATCCTCACCCTGGCCGTCGGCGCCGTTCTTTACGGCGCGTACGGCTATCGCCCAGCGGTGGCCGGCTACCGGCCGCCGGCGAATGCGCGGTTCCTCGACACCCCACTCGCTCGCTTCCACTACGTCAAGGAGGGCTCCGGCACACCTGTCGTGCTGCTGTCGCCTGGGGCTTCATGGACGTACGGTTGGCGCCGTCAGGTGCCGGCGCTCGCCCGCGACCACACGGTCTATGTAGTGGACCTCCCCGGTCAGGGATTCACCCGGCTGAAGGACCGCGACTTCACCTGGGACCTGAGGGGGATGACCACGGCGATCGGCGTGTTCCTGAACGCGGCGCGCATCGAGCGTCCCGCGCTCGGAGGGCTGTCGTGGAGCGGAGGCTGGGCGCTGGCCTACGCCCAGCGCCACCCCGAACGCGTCAGCAGCCTGCTCCTGCTGGCCCCCTCCGGCGCCAGCACCCGCGACACCTGGGTGTATGAACTCATGAAGTACCCGGTCGTCGGGGAGCTGTGGAACAACTGGTACTACGCCGACAGGTCCAGCTCCCGTGCCGCGCTCGACCGGATCCACGTCAACCGAAGCAGGATCCTCGAGGAGGACGTCGACGCGTTCTGGGCACCCGGCACCTTCCCCGACAACCTGGAGAGCCAGGTCCTGCTCGAACGCGGCCTGGACTGGCGTGAAACCCTGGCCGCCATGCCGTCCACCACCACGCCCACCTTGGTGATCTGGGGCCGCCAGGACACCGTCAACCCGGTGGGGCAGGCCCAGGAGTACGCTCGCCGGTTGCCCGCCGTGCAGGTGCGCGAACTCGACGGCTGCGGTCACGCGCTGACCACCGACTGTCCGGAGGAGGTCGCACGGCTGATGGCGGACTACCTGGCTTAGCGACCCGGTGTAAAGCCACTGGAGACGCGCCTGACCCGGCGACCAGTGAAACCCCGGCGAGGGTGCCGTGAAACCGCCACCGCCGAGAGTGAAGCCATGAGCATCACAGAACTCGGACGTACCCAGGGCGGCCCCGCCCTCGACGGGAGCGCCGATCTAGCCGTACGCGCGCAAGGGCTGGTGAAGGCGTTCGGCGGGCACCGCGCCGTCGACGGGATCGACCTGGAGGTACGCCCCGGCGAGATCTTCGGCGTCCTCGGCCCGAACGGCGCCGGCAAGACCACCACGATACGGATGCTGGCCACCCTGCTGGCGATCGACGCGGGCCGTGCCGAGATCTTCGGGGTCGACGTGGCCGCCAACCCGCACGTGATCCGCCAGCTGGTCGGCGTCACCGGACAGTACGCCTCGGTCGACGAGAACCTGACGGCCCGCGAGAACCTCTGGCTCTTCAGCCGCCTGCAGGGCATCCCCGCGCCGCGGGCCCGGCGCATCGCCACCGAACTGCTGGGCCAGTTCGGCTTGGAAGAGGCAGCCGACAAGCCGATCGCGCAATTCTCCGGGGGCATGCGCCGCCGCCTCGACCTGGCGGCCAGCCTGATCACCAGGCCACCACTGATCTTCCTCGACGAGCCGACCACCGGTCTCGACCCGCGCACCCGCGGTCAGATGTGGGACACCATCCGCGGTCTGGTCGCCGACGGCTGCACGGTGCTGCTGACCACGCAGTACCTGGACGAGGCCGACCAGCTCGCCGATCGGGTCGCCGTCATCGACCATGGCCGCAAGGTCGCCGAGGGCACGCCCGACGAGCTGAAGACCGCGGTCGGCAACTCCACGCTCCAGTTGCTGCTCGCCGAGCCGGGCGAGGTGCCCGCCGCTGTGCAGGTCGTACGGCGCGTCCTCGGCTCCGACCCGGTACTCAGCCCGGAGCAGGGCCGCCTGAACGTCGCCCTCGACCAGGCCGACCTGGCCGCGGACGTACTGATCGCGCTCCGCACCGCCGGGGTGTCGATCTCTTCGGTGAGCGTGGCCAAGCCCAGCCTGGACGAGGTGTTCCTCGCCCTCACCGGCCACGAGACCGATGGGCACGAGACCGATGGCTACGAGACCGATGGCTACGAGACCGATGGGCACGAGACCGATGGGCACGACGAGACCCGCACGGAGGAGAACCGATGAGCACCGTGATCGCACCCGCCCGCGAGGCGGTACGGGCCGCCGACCGCGTGGCGGCCGCCCGGCGTCGCGTCTCCATGGGGGAGACGGTCGGTCAAACCCTGACGATGGCATGGCGGGCGCTCAAGAAGATGCGTCGCAACCCGGAACAGTTCTTCGACGTGGCGCTGCAGCCCATCCTGTTCACCGCGATGTTCGCCTTCATCTTCGGCGGCGCCATCGCCGGTGACGTGGAGAGCTACCTCCCCCTGATGATCCCCGGCATCCTCGCCCAGACCGTGCTGACGACGTGCATGGCCACGGGCACGCAGCTACGCGAGGACCTGGAGAAGGGCGTCTTCGACCGGTTCAAGTCGTTGCCGATCGCCCGGATCGCGCCGCTCGCCGGCCCCATGGTGGCCGACCTGCTGCGCTACACGATCGCGGCCACTCTGACCTTCGGCATGGGTCTGGTGATGGGCTACCGCCCGGCCGGTGGAGCGGGCGGCGTGCTCGCCGCGATCCTGCTGGCGATCTTCACGGGCTGGTCGCTGGCGTGGGTTTTCACCTGGGTCGGCACGATCGCCCGCAGCGCCCAGGCGGTGCAGGGCATCTCCATGATGATCTTGTTTCCGCTGACGTTCCTGTCGAACGCGTTCGTCCCCGTCGAGACCCTGCCCGGGTGGCTGGCCGCGTTCGTCCGGTTCAACCCGGTCTCACACCTGGTCACGGCCACCCGCGACCTCGCCAACAGCGGCCTCGTCAGCGGGGAGGTGGCCTGGACGCTGCTGGCGTGCCTGATCGTCATCGTGATCTTCGCGCCGCTGTCGGTACGCAGCTACAAGCGGCACATGTGATCCGTGCCCGTCCCGGCCGGAGACCCGCTCGACGAGACTGCGCGCCTCGTCGAGCAGGTCGGAGCCGCGCCGGTCGCCGTACTCGGCCCGCACGGCGGCGATCATCCCCGGCGCGGCCCGCTCCGCGTACGGTTCGATCCGCTCGAAGGCCATGCTGGGCATGCTGGTGTTGTACGCGAACCGTTCGGCCAGCACCAGCAACCCGATCGCGTCGCGGGGGGCCAGGGCTCCGCGCAGCAACCCCCACGCGCCGAGCCCGAAGAGCCTCGAGCCCAACAGCGGATAGTCGAGGATCGGGTTGTCCGCGGCCAGCAGGTCGTAGCCCCGGACGGCGGAGAACAGTTCCTCGCCGTACCGGGCGTCCTCCGGCGGGGCGTGGTACGCGTACGCCGTCAGAGTGACCGACTCCGCCATGATCGCCCACGGCGTGACCTCCGCGCGCAGCACCCCGGGCAGCCGCAGGTTGTGCGCCCGCTGAACGGCCAGGCGGTACTCCGCGAGCGCGGCGGCCGTCCTGCCGCGGGCGAGGGCCAGCTCGGCCGCGCACAACGAGGCCATCGCCACCCCGCCGAGCACGGTCTCGTTGTCGTTGATCCGGATGATCCCGGCGAGTTCGGCCTCCGCGGTGTCGAGGTCGCCGTCGGCGAGAGCGCAGATCAGCAGCACCGCGCGCAGCTGCACCTCGTCGTCGGCGGCGCCGAGCCGGCTCAGCACCGGAATGGCGGTACGCGCGTGCCCGACCGCCCGCCGCCGGTCGCCGAGCTGCATGACCAGGTGGGCCAGCATGGCGTGCATGATCGCGGCCAGCCACGGCCCCTCGTCCTCGCGGACCATCGCCAGGGTCCGCTCGGCGGCCTCGATCGCCCCGGTGACGTCTCCGGTGTTCTCCAGGACTTGGGCGCTCATCTGCGTCGCCGCCAGAACCACGTCACGGTCGCTGCTCCGGCACAGCTCCGCCAGCCGGTCGCGCACGTCGGCGGCGTCGTCCGCGACGCACGCGAGCAGCACGGTGCTCATCGCCGCCACCAGGGAGTCCGTCGCGTCGCTGGTGGGCAGCGCGCGGAGGAGGTCGCGCATCGGAGCGCTGCCGCGGTCGGTGAAGTTCAGGCTGTTCATGAGCGTGATCAGCATGGCGGCCCTGGTCACCTCGACGAGGTGCGGCGGCGGCATCCAGCCGCTGACCACCTGGGCGATCGCGTCCCGGTGAACGAGTATCCGGGAGTGGTCGCCGCGGATCGACCACAGCGCGCCGACGCCGGCCAGCAACTGGACCATCGTGACGGGATCGGGCTCGCCGAGGGCCTGCCGGAGCAGGTCGGCGAGGTTGCTCTCTTCCGCGTGCAACGCGTCTGCCGCCGCGAACTGCGCCGGGCCGAACAGCCTGGCGCCGTGTTCGAGGGAGTACGCCGTCGCCCAGCCCAGCTGCGCCGCCCGGGCCGACGCCTCTTCGCCGGCCTCCTTCAACCGCATCCGCCCGAACTCCCTGACGGTCTCCAGCATCCGGTAGCGCAGGCCGTACGCCGTCTCGCGGACGTTCAGCATCGACTGCTCGGTCAGCGCGTTCACCACGTGCAGGGCGTCCGAGCCCAGGACGTGCTCGGCCGCGGCCAGCGTGAAACCGTCGCCGAACAGCGACATCCATCGCAACGCCCGCCGTTCCGGCTCGTCCAGCAGGTTCCACGACCACTCGATGACCGCGAGCAGCGTCTGGTGCCGGTCGGGGGCCGTACGGTTCCCGCCGCGCAGCAGGGCGAACCGGTCCGCCAGCCGCCGCGCGATCTCCTCCACCGACATCGCCCGTGCCTTGGCCGCGGCCAGCTCGATCGCGAGCGGCAACCCGTCGAGGCGGGCGACGACCTCCTCGACCACTGCCTCGTCGATCCGCACCCCCGGGCGAGCGGCCGTGGCGCGCTGGCGGAACAACTCCACCGCGTCGCCCGTGGGCAGCTCGCCGAGCGGGTAGACGCGTTCGGCGGGGATCGACAAGGGGGCGCGCGAGGTCGTGAGCACCCGCAGGTCGCGGGTCGTCACGGTCAGGAACGCCACCAGGTCGGCGACGGCCTCGATCACGTGCTCGCAGTTGTCCAGGATCAGCAGCGCCGGAGCCTGGTCGAGATGCTGGGCGATGCGGGCGCGAACGTCTGAACGCTGCTCGGCGGTCAGGACCCGACGCCCGCTGACCGAGTCCCGAACCCCGAGCGCCGAGCCCACCTCGCCCACCACGCCCTCGGGGGAGGACACGCCGACGAGCTCGACGAAGTGAGCGACGGGCTGCGTGACGTCCCTGCCGACGACATGAGCCAGCCGCGTCTTGCCCAGCCCGCCGGGGCCGATGATGGAGACCACCCGGTTGGTCCGCAGAAGGGCGTGCACCGCTCGGATGTCGTCATCGCGGCCGAGCAGCGAGGAGCCGTCGAACAGGATGCCGGCGCGCACCGGCCGATCCGCGGCGAGGAGTTCGGCGTACACGCGGGCGAGCTCGGGCCCCGGTCCGGTGCCGAGCCGCGCCACCAGGCCCGCGCGATACCGCTCGTAGCGCTCCAGGGCGGCGGCGGCACCTCGTACGGCGGCCTCGCTCCGCAGCAGGCAGGCCAGCAGCTCCTCGTCGTGCGGCCGATCGGCCGCGGCCTCCTCCAGCAGCGGCAGCGCGGCCTCGTGAGCGCCGCTTCTGCCCCGCGCGATCGCCGCCACCCGCCGGGCCTCGGCCGCCCACTTCGCCGCCATCCCCCTCAGCTCGGCGAGCGCGCCCGTGGCACCGTCCGGGCCGCCGGCCACGAGACCCATGGCCTCTTCGGCGCGGCGACGCGCGAGCGCCACGTCGTCCTCGCCCAGTGCGGCCCGCGCCTGCTCCACCAGCGCGCCGACGAGCAGCGCGTCCACCTGATCGGCGGCCAGCCCGAGCCGGTACCCACGCGGCATCCGCACCACGACATCGGCACAGGTCGCCGCCCTGGTACGCGAGACGACCACCTGCAGCGCCTTCGTCGGATTGGCCGGCGCCTCATCCGGCCACAGCTCCTCGACCAGGCGCTCGTCACTGACGCCTGCACGCCCGTGCATGGCGAGCAGGGACAGCAGGGTCTGCGCACGATCGCCGACCACGCGCACACCTTGCCAGCGGACGCCGTCGAGCAGGACCAGAGCGGGGGACACACCCTCAGCTTACGGACGAGTCAGACGCGAGCGGCGTGACCGTTCAGTCCGAGGCGGTCGGGTCGCGGAAGAGAAAGCTGTTCGAGCGATCCGCGTGCAGGTAGTGCTGGAACCGCGTGGCCTTCGCCTGCGCTGTCCTGTCGGCCGTGACGACCGTGAGGAGGACGTACCTCCCGCTCGAGGTCACCCGCCGCTTGGCGTAGACGTACGTGCCGAGCATCTTGTCCCGGCGCCACTTCACAGCCCCGGAGGAGTTCGCCAGGCGCCCGGCCGTGGCCCTGGCCGCCTTCATGGTGGGGAAGGACATGATGACCTGCACCGCCGTGAGATGGCCCCGGTAGGCCGCATAGGCCAGTTGAACGGCGTGCTCGCACCTGTTCTTGGCGAGCACGCCGTGCCTGTCCACCGGCGCGCAGGAGTCATACGTCCAGCCGCCCACCTTCTCGGCCTTGAACGTGACACTGCCCAGGCGGAAGTTCCAGTCGCCGTATTCGCCGGCGTCGATCGGCGAGTCCGGGCGCTCTTTCTCGCTGGGGCGCGGTCTCTTGGGCTGGGGGGTGGGATCTGCTGTCGGCGAGGCCGCGGCCGGGGGGTTCAGATACCTGTACAAGCTGAACGTGAAGCCGCCCGGCAGGAGCACTGCCAGGATCACGACCAGAGCAGAGACCACACCGGGGTATTCCCGCGGACCGGGTTGCCGAGGGTGTCCCATGGATCAATTGTGCTGCACTCTGCCCGGGTTCATCGCCGCCGGCATCCACGCCGGCGACGACGGCACCACCGCGCGTCACACCAGGAAGATCAGCTCGAGCCCGATCAGCACGTCCAGCACGCCGCACCACTCGGCGTAGGAGCGGCTGACGACCTTGCCGCGCCGCAGGTGCACGAAGTCCCAGACGCCGTGCAGCAACCATCCGGCCGCCACCACGTACCGGCCGATCTCCGGGTCGAGGGCCAGCCCTGCCAGCGCCAGCGCGCCGAACCCGATCATGCCGATCGCCTGGATCCTGAAGGCGCCGGACCGGCGCGAGTGTCCGTCGATCAGGCCCCAGACCAGCACGACCAGGGCGAGAGCGAGCAGGACGGTGGACGGCGCGACCAGATCCAGCAGCCGCGCCCCGATGATGATCACCATTCCGACGCCCAGCAGCGGCCACGACAGCGCGGGCCGGCCCAGCTTGGCGACGGCGAGATACAGCAGCGGCAGGGCCGGAAGGACCTGCGCGAGGCTCCTCACCTCGCTGCTCAGGTCGCTGCCGCTGCTCACCGTCAGCAACGTGAGTCCGAGGGCGACGGCGGTCGGCCAGCGGCCCGTCAGCACGTGGATCCGGCGCTTGGGGGCGGGTGCGATGTTCGCTGCCTGCATCGGAATCCTCCTTGATACGGGGGGGAGGTATGGACGACCTCCAGGCTCGCCGACACGAGGGTCTTCTCGGTAGCGCCGAAACCGCATGTCAGAGGATGGACATGTCACATGATCGCGTGACATTTGTCATCTTGGGGCCGAGGTGAGGCGCAAAGGGCCGACGCGATGGATTGCTGCGACAATGGCCGGGTGCGTGACGTGCCGGTCGATCCCGGAACGGGGCTGACGAACTTCCGCCGCTACACGTGGTGGAGTCTCATCGGCGTCACCACGTTCTTCCTGATCTTCAGCGTCAGGAGCCGGATCATGGACACGGCGGTGCCGGTCACGGTCCGGCTCGCCGCCGTGGCCGCCTTGGCGGTGACGATGGCGGCCATCGGGGTGTCCGTCAGCCGCCGGCTCCCGCGTATCCCCGTCGAGTCGCCGGGCAGCGACCCGGCCGGGCCACCGCCGGTGAGATGGCTGGTGGCCGGAGGTGCGGGCGCGATGGTGCTGGGCGCGATCCTGCTCGCCCTGCGGGACTACGGGCTCTGGTCGTTCGGCCCGGCCATGATGGTCTCGATCATCGCGACGTTCATACCCGGTCGGCGCCGGTGGCTGCTGATCGCCGCCACGGCGGCGGGCGCGGCCGTTCTCGGCGGGGTCACGGCCGCGGTGTCGGGGCAGGGATCGGTGTTCGCGGCGGCGTTTCCGGCCGGACTGGTGGTCTTCACCGGCTGGGTCACGCTCGGCATGTTGTGGGCATGGGACGTCGCCGAGCGGCTGAACCTGGCCCGCCGGTTGTCGGCGGAGCTGGCGGTAAAGGACGAGCGGCTGCGTTTCGCCGCCGATCTGCACGACATCCAGGGCCACCACCTGCAGGTGATCGCGCTCAAGAGCGAGCTGGCGGCGCGGCTGGCGGGGGCCGACCCCGCGCGGGCGGCCGCGGAGATGAAGGAGGTACGGCGGCTGGCCGCGGACGCGTTGCGGGACACTCGCGCCGTCGTCCAGGGGTACCGCCGGGTCACGCTGGAGGAGGAGATCGGGAACGCGACCAGAGTGCTTGCCGCGGCCGGCATCGACGCCCGGGTGGAGTTCGACCCGCCCGCCGTCCCCGGCATCCTTCCCGATCCGGGCCCGCGCCTGCTGGGCCTGGTGATGCGGGAGGCGACCACCAACGTGCTACGCCACAGCCGCGCCCGGCACGCCGAGGTCGGCTACCGGATCACCGGCGGCCTGGCCCGCCTCACGTTCGCCAACGATGGCGCGCCCGAGCATCCCGGCACGGAACGGCAGGCCGCTCCGGGTACCGGCCTGCGGACGCTCGCTGAGCGGCTGGAGGCCGCCGGCGGGGAGCTGACCTGGAAGCGCGACGGCGACCACTTCGTCGTGGCGGCCTCCCTGCCGGTGGAGACAACCGGCCACGAATCCGCGAACGCCCGGACTGCCGCAGCGGCCACCGAACCGGAGGCGCGATGATCCGGCTCTTGATCGCCGATGACGAGGACCTGATCAGGGGTGCCCTGACGGCGCTGCTGGAGCTGGAGGAGGACCTGACCGTCGCCGCCGAGGCGGCCACCACCACCGACGCCGTGCGCCTGGCCCGCGAGCACAAGCCTGACATCGCCGTACTGGACCTGGAGATGCCGCCGGCCGACGGCCTGCGCGCCGCTGAGGAGATCAGGGCGGAGTCCTCCATCAAGATCATCCTGGTGACACGGCACGCCCGCCCGGGGGTGCTGCGCCGCGCGTTGTCGGTGGGTGTGAGCGGGTTCGTGCCCAAGACCACCCCCGCCACGAAGCTGGCGGAGATCATCCGCGACGTTGCCGCCGGACGGCGCTACGTCGATCCCGACATCGCCGCCTCGGCCCTGACCGAGGACGACTGCCCGCTCAGCGATCGGGAGCTGGAGGTGCTGCGGGCGTCCCGGACCGGGGCCTCGATCCGGGAGATAGCCGCCCAGGTCCACCTGGCGCCCGGCACGGTACGCAACTACCTGTCGGCGGCCATGGCCAAACTCGGCGTCAGCTCCCGCCACGCCGCCGCCCACCGAGCCTGGGAAGAAGGCTGGATCTGAGGATCATTCCGCGCGGCACCGGAGGCGAAGCGCAGGACCGCCAAGGCCGACGTGCCTAGCCGATGTCGACCACCCGCGCCCACGAGGGCGGCGTGTCCGGCACGTAGCCGGGATCGCTCTCGTCGTACGACCGCCTGGTCCGGGAGAACAGCCCCACCACCATCCGGGACGCCGGCCGTTCCTGCGGCCACGGGGTCTGCCCGTCGGTCAGGACCACGACGACATCCGGCCGCGGGCTCGCCCGCAGCGCCTTGGCGATGCCCGCACGCAGGTCCGTGCCGCCGCCGCCCACCAGCGTCATCCCCTCGGACCGGCACAGCGGTTGTGCGACCCGGGCCGCCGCGTCGCAGGACAGCACGCTGACCAGGTCGCGCCGGCCGCCCACGGCGCGGACGATCGCGGCGACCTCCAGCAGCGCGCTCCCCAGTTCGGCGTCGCTGACCGACCCGGAGGTGTCGATGACCACGCTGATCCGCGGCGGCCTGCGCCGCAGGCTCGGCAGGATGACGCCGGGCAGGCCGGCCGAGCGCCGCGGCGGCCTGCCGTAGGTGTAGTCCTCGCCCACGCCGGGTCCCGACACCGCCGAGCGGATGGCCGCGCCGAGCAGTTCCCGCCACGGCTGCGGCGGGTGGAAGGCCTCCTCCGCCCACCGCCGCCATCCCTTGGGCACGTTCCCCGGATGGGCGTTGATGCCCTGCGCCACCCGGAACCGGACGGCCTCCCGCTCGTGGTCGCTGAGCCCGTTCGCGCCCTCCGGCCCGAGATCCCACTCCCGCTCCAGCCCGTCGGCGCCGCTGCCGCAGTCCAGCCAGACCAGCCCCTGCGTATACGGCCCGAGCCGGAACTGGCGCAGGTAGTCCTCCATGAGCTCGCCTTCGCGCAGCCCCAGCATCTTCGGCTGGACGGCGTCATCAGGCCAGGCCAGCCCGTCACCGTACACGTCGTCGTTGATCTCGAAGTCGGCGGCGATGTTCATCCGCAGCCGCTCTCCCCGTCCCGTCAGCTCCCGCTGCCGGGCGACCCGGTCGCTGCGGCCGTGATGGTCGCGCAGCAGGTGGGAGACCTCGTGCACCCACACGCTCGCCAGCTGCTCAACGGGGGTCCCCGCGACGAACGCCGGTGAGACGTAACACCGCCAATGCCGATCCACCGCCATCGTGGGCACGGACCGCGACTCCACCGGGTGCAGCGCGAACAGCGCAGTCGCCAGATAGGGCCGGGCCCGCGCGGCGTACAACCGGGCGGTGAAGAGCTTCTCGAGGTCCATCAGCCCGCCACCCGCGCCGCGACCTCGTCCGCCTTCCTGCTCAGGGAGACCACCCCGGCGAGCCTCTCGATCGAGGCCGGGACCTTCCAGTCAGCGCGGCGCAGCCCGGCGAGCGTGGAGGCGGGCACGACCACCAGGTCCGGGGCGCCGGTCTCCAGCGCTCGCACCAGCAGCGCCCATGCCGCGTCCCACCGGCCCTTCTCCGGCCGCTTCCGCACGGCCGCGACCACACCGTCAAGTACGGCCTGGCGCAGGTCACCCCGCTGCGGCAGCTCGGCCGCCTCCGGGTCGGCCAGCAGCACCTCGGGATCGGGAAGGTCCATCCGATCCATGGCGGCAAGCAGCTCCAGCCCAGGACCGTCTCCCACCGTGCCCCTGACCAGCATGGACAGCACGTCCTTGGACGCGCCGGCCGCGGTGGCGAAGGCGGTCAGGCACAACGCCATCTCCCAGCTGCGAGGTGAGGGCCACGGGCCGCCCCGGTGCGCCTCGTTGTTCGGCAGCCGGTGCACGAGATCGGGGCGGGCGACGAGGAGCCCGCACACCGCACGCCGGGCGAACGTCACCGCCTCGGACAGCCGCTCCGGATCCAGCCACGGCAGGCTCGCGCGCGGCCAGGTCCCGCCGAGGCCGCGTACGACGACATCGTGATCGTGCCGCCATTGCAGGTGGACGAAGCGGTTCGCGAGCGGCGGGCTCAGCTCCCAGCCATCGGCGGCGGAGGAACGCGGGTTGGCGGCCGCCACGATCCGGACACCTGTCGGGAGCCGCAGGGCCCCGACCCGCCGTTCCAGAACCAGGCGGAGCAGGGCGGCCTGTACGGCGGGCGGTGCCGTGGACAGCTCGTCCAGGAAGAGCAGCCCCCGGCCCGCGCGAACCAGACGTACAGCCCAATCCGGCGGCGCCATCGGGACGCCCTGCGCGGCGGGGTCGTCACCGACCACCGGCAGGCCGGAGAAGTCGGACGGCTCGTGCACGCTGGCGATCACCGTCGTGAGCGGCAGGTCGAGCGTGTCGGCGAGTTGCTGCAGCGCCGCGGTCTTGCCGATCCCCGGCTCCCCCCACAGCAGGACGGGCAGGTCGGCCGCCACCGCCAGGGTCAGGGCCTCCAACTGCGTGTCGGTACGTGGCTCCGTGGTGGTGTCGCGGAGCAGGGACAGCAGCTCGCCGGCGACTTCAAGGCGCGAGGCATGAACAGACGTAAGCATGATTAATCACCTTTTGAGGTCTAGGAAGTGTCAGCGGAACGTGGCGTGGCGCGGGCGTGCCCGGCCCTTACGGGAGCGGCGGTCCGGCCGCTCGGCCAGTCCCGGCTCCGGCCGCTTGGCCGGTCCCGCCTCCGGCCCGAGCCCGGCACGGAACAGCCCGTGGTCGATCCGCCGCCGCGCCGCCTTCTCCAGTGCGTCGCGCAGCGCGCCTTCTGGCAGCTGCGCACCAGGTCCGAGGAGACCGTCGACGGTGGCCTGCGCGCCCGCGGCGTCGCCGTGCTCCAGCCGCGCATGGACGTCGAGGAGGCACTCGGGGGAGCGGTGGGCCTCCTCGATCAGTTGCAAACAGGGCAACGGGGTGCCGGTCAACTCGGCCAGCAGCTTCTCGCGCCGGATCTCGCTCGCGTCGTGATCCAGGGCGACCAGCACGCCGTTCACCAGCGCGATCCTGTGCCGGGCGCCGCGGCACTCGACCGTTCGCGGCCCGTTCTCGCTCTGGCGGCCGCGTGGCCTGGCGTCCGGCGAATGGCCGGGTACGAGCGCCGCTGCGACGAGCGGGTGCAGCCTGCCGGCCTCGATCAGCCCGGCACGCAGCAACGCCAGGTCGGGCAGCACCCAGGTCGCCGCGTCAGGCAAGATCGGCGGCGGCGCGGGTCCTCTGTCGCCGGCCCGGGACGCGTCCACATCGACGAGCACCTGACGCCGCCCGCCGACCCGGACGGCCACCGTACCCCCGTCCTGCCCCTCGGCACGGAGCAGCAACCGGGCCTCGGCCGGCCACCGATCGACGGCCCAGCCCCGCGCGTGCGGCGCCGTTTCGGAACGGGTACGCAGCTCACCGGCCCTGCGCGCATCCCACAGGTGGCGATGCAGGTCGAGGCGGAAGCGCCGATTCGGATGGGGGTGCGGATGCGGTCCGGACCGGGAACCGTCCCAGAGCGCCAGGCTGATCCGCTGCCCGGCATCCGCCCAGGCCGGCGGGGTCCTGGCCACGAGGTGAACCGTATTGTCCCCCTCGTGGTACCGGGCCAGCGACAGGGTCAGCCCCGGACGTAGCAGGCCGTTGGGGGCGATCCTCGGCATGTGCCAGCGCAGCAGGTCAGGTGCCAGGTGGCGGAGGTCGGTGCGGAGATGGGTGGCCAGTTCCTGGCCGTGGAGGCGCGCTATGCGGCGCAGGTCGAGATCGACATCCACGTGCGCTGCCGCACAGGCCGCTGCCCAGTCTCCGGTGGCACGGCGGGCGGTCGCCGACTCGATCATGGGGGGCGGCACGGCGAACTCGCGCACGCGCAGCCAGAGGGTAAGGCGGGGATCCTCGTTCGGGGTCGAGTGCGGCATCAGCACTCACCTTGCGCGAACGGGGCCCCCAATCTGATGTAGGAGGTATTCATCGTGATCAGCGTAGCGTCTTCCGGTCCGCGCGAGAAGAGCGGCTCCGGCAACGCCGGCCACGATCAGGCTATGGGGAGGGCGGCTTGAGAGCTTCCTTTGTGACCGTCGCCCACTACGTCCGCATCATGGTCGTCTCGGGTGAAGCAGCATGGGCACGTGTACTCGCCTTGCGGCAGAGGGAACAGAGCGCGACATCCGCCGCCATTCACCAACGCGATCCTTGAGCGCGTGCCATGAACCTTGGCGGGCGCGCGATGGTGACATCAAAGTGCGCAGTTCAGAGCATTAGCCCATGGAAACTGGACAAGGCGGTCTCCCGCACCTGACGCGGCCCGCGATGACTTTTGCGGACGCGCGGGGTCCACTCCTTCGGAGAGCCGGGCCTTCCCGGCCCCAACGGAGAGGAGATCCGACAGTGGCAGTGGGAATCTTCGCGGGCATTCCCGTCCGCGACTGCAAGAGTGCCGTGGAGTGGTACACCAGGCTCCTCGGCAAGGACCCGGCGTTCTGGCCCAACGACGTCGAAGCGGTGTGGCAACTGGCCGAGGACCGGTACGTGTACGTCATCGAGGACGCCGCTCGCGCCGGAGGCGGCGTGAGCATGATCTGGGTGGACGACCCGGTGTCTGAGGTGGACCGGATCGCAGAACGCGGGCTGCGGCCGGCGGGCAAGGAGCAGCACGGCAACGTCTGCAAGTGGGTCTTCCACGACGCCGACGGCAACGAGATGGGCATAGGAGGCGAGACCGCGCCAACGCCCTGATCGGAGATCAGCCACTCACTCTTTGATGGCATACGCCCGATGTTCGCCGGCCTAGGCCCGCCCAAATGCCGGGCCGCCAAGCGCCAGGATCAGCGTCCGCTCGGCCATCATCCCGGCCCCTGACAGAACATCTCGCCACCCACGCCTTCTTGCTTCTCGGCAAGCGCGGCGAGTTCCCGCGCGGCGGCAACTTCCGGTGCAAGGCCAGGTGGACGGAAGCGCTCAAGGAGATGGGACTTCGCGACCTGCACTTCCACGATCTCCGCACACCGGCAGCACGCTCGCCGCCCGGTCCGGCACGATCCTGGCGGACCTCAAGGCGCGCATGGGGCACGGCAGCGACCGCGCCGCGCTCATCTACCAGCACGCCACCTGCGACGCAGACCAGCGGATCACCGACGTCCTCAGCGCTCGTCACAGAAGATCATCAAGGGTTAATGGGACGAGCGCCCCGCACCAAGATCGTCTGTGGGGTGGAGCCCCCGACAACACCTGTTCCAGGCGAGGTGTGGCTGGCGAGCTTCGATGCCGAAGCAGGCGACGATCTCCGTCAGCGTCTCACCTGATGAGGAGACCTGAAGGCGCTGGGCCGCTGTTGGCGCTCCCGCTAAGGAATGGCCTTCTGTATTGCGTCTCCGGCAGGCTTCGTTCTCGAAGTCGGCAGGCGGATTTGTCGATTTTCGACACTGCGACCTTTCAATATTAGTTGGACCAGGTATAGCCGTTGGTCGTGACCTGGCCTCCGCCGGGCGTTTCGTCCACGGCGTGGGCGGGGCTTGCAAATGCGAGGCCGGCGGCGGCAATCACCGCCGCAGTGATGAGCATTTTTCGTGCTCTAATTTTTGAAGCCATGGAACACCTCCGAACGCGAAATCCCAGGCGATTCTGGTTTCGCCAGGGCTCGACGGAAGTGATCGTACACAAGTTATCAGATGCTGACAAGGGCCTCAATTTAGAGCATGTCCAATTATGCAGATTGTTGTCCGCATTACCTATATCAACGGCTGAGCGATTGCCTGGAACGTTGAGAAATTTCATCATGGCAGTACGCGGGGGCGGTCGCCGCACGGTTGCGGGTGCGGGAGCAGTCAGATTCAGGCCTCTCCGGAGCATGTCTCGTCTCCGCCGTTCTGATGTCGCACCGGGCGTAAGGTCCGCCCCTTCATGAAGGCTGTCGTGTCGACGACCCGTACGATGTCCAGCTCGACGCGGGGACGGCAGGACGTCGAACAGCCGACGTCTGCTGCTGAACGACACGCGCCTTGTGCGTGACCGGCCCATCCGCGCCGGTCGGAGTCTTGGTAAACGTCGAGGCTTGAACGGGGCGGGGGTGCCGCCGACTTCGACAAGATCAAGGCGGTTCGTGCGAACGCCATGCCCCGGCAGGGGGCGACGGCGTCCCGCCGCGGACGAAACCGCCGCCAGCCCTCCGCCCCCCACCCTTGCTTCACCTATCGAAATTCGATAGATTCTCATCGCAACTCGATCGAAGGATGAGTCATGGGAAAGCTGGCAGTGCGTGCGCTTCGCGCCGTGCTCGTGGTGCTGCTCACTGGCACCGTGTTCGTACAGGCATTGATGGTGTGGACATTGGTCAGCGGGAGCGACCCGGAGGACGGGTCGCTCCCGCTGACCGCGTTCCGCGTGATCGCGATCCTGGGCATGGTGTCGGGCCAGGTCGCCCTGGTCAGCGTATGGCGGCTGGTGACGATGGTGCGACGCGGAACCGTGTTCTCCCACGCCGCCTTCCGGTACGTGGACGCCGTGATCGGCGCGATCGTGGCGGCCGCCTTCCTGTGGTTCGCGGTCACGGCTATCAACGCGCCGGGCCAGCGGGACGACCCGGGCGTCACCGTCATCATGGCCGGAATTGGCCTGGCCATCCTGGGGGTCGCACTCATCGTCTTCGTGCTGCGGATGCTGCTCGCCCAGGCCGTCGCGCGCGACGTCGAAGCGGCGCAGCTGCAGGCCGAGTTGGACGAGGTGATCTGATGCCGATCGTCGTCGACATCGACGTGATGCTGGCCAAGCGGAAGATGTCCGTGGGCGACCTCGCCGATCGCGTAGGGATCACGCCCGCCAACCTGGCGGTACTCAAGAACGGCCGCGCCAAGGCGGTGCGCTTCACGACGCTCGCCGCGCTCTGCGAGGTACTCAAGTGCCAGCCGGGCGACCTGCTGCGCTGGGAGGCCGAGGACGCCGCAGGCGGATGACGTGCCCCAGAGCGGGCGTAAAACGCCTGGCACCACCGGCCTGACCCGGCACGTCGACCGCAGCGCCGAAGCGAGGCCCGATCCGGTCTCTGATCTCCATTCATCTACGTAGATCGGCAAATAGAGTCCGTGCGTCTGCGCCTGGACTTGTCCGTCGACCGATAGGTACTTCATCCACCAGGGAGGGTCGAGAGGCGGCCTCTCCCGGTAGGCGGCGGCAAGCTCGGCAAAGGTCCCTGATGAAGTTGCAGCGTGCTGTCGATGAACGTGGTTTTCCAATCGACTCTCCAGACGACCGCCCCAAGGGTCACGGCCACGATCACGCGACTGCTGCTCGCGCATACGCCTGGACCGAGAGGTACGAGATGACCGTGGTGAAGCTCCAGAGACACGCCCACAGCCAAGCGAAAGCGATGATCAGCGGCGTTAACAACCAAATCTGCCGGTACAGCGGGATCTGCAGATAGCCTGCGGGGCCCAGGAAGATCGATCCGGAGCTGGCCATGATGACGGTCCATTTGGAGCAGCGGGCGGACCTCATAAGAGACACCGACACAGGAGGAGTGTCCCGGCCGCCATACGTGAGCCGCTGCAAATAAAGCTGGAGTTTTGCGTAATTTGCACGTTTATCCATATTTCTGTCGACGAAAATGGCGCGTGCATGGGCGGCTACTGCTCACGTCCTAGCCAGTTGGGGAGGCATCCATGTGAAAGCCTTCACTCAGGACCGACCGGAAGGCTTGATCTTCGCCGGACCCGACAACGGGGCGCTCAGTAACACCAACTTCAACCGCCGCGTCTGAGCCAAGGCGCTCGAAGACGCGGGCGTGTCGAAGATTCACTTCCACGATCTGCGGCACACCGCCGGCACAGGTTGATGACCCTCATGGGGCACTCCAGCACCCGGGCCGGGCTCATCTACCAGCACTCCACCGACGAGCGCCAGCGCGAAGTGCCGCGCAAGCTTGACGCCCTCACACACACCGCACTGGCAAAGAAAGCCACTCGGGCACGTAACAGGCACGGGCCTCAGAGCCAGCCCCCCACAAAGATCGACATTGACCTGGGCTTTCATATGAGTGGCGCCTGCGAGTTTCGAACTCCTGACTTCCAGCTTGCAAACGGGAGTCAGCCACAACGTTGAGAGCTTCTTGTCCTGCTCAAGCGCCAGGTACGCCCTGCCAGAGTGCGATCGCGTAAGGCGATGTTGCTGGACCAAGCTGCTGGACAACGTCCGGCGTGCGCAGGCCTCATCCGAGGTGCGATGGATACAGGGCTGTCGCGAGGTCCTCGGCAAGGTCCTTCAGCGCGACGTCGACGTTCAACGCGGTGACGACCGCCTGCGTCAGCGGGCGGAGCGCATAGACGTGCTGTACCGCATCGAGATCCACACGGACTTGGTAGTAGTCCTCAGCGAACCGTTGGAACGCCTTTGGCGTCGGATCGGTGAGCAGCGCGAACAGGTGGGCCGATCCGTCGGGATCACTTTCGCCCTCCGGATAGTCGATCTCGCCCACCCGCCAGCCCTCGTCACCGGCCTCGCGCCATAGACAAGCGGTCACGACCGGCATGCCGTCCTCGTCGCAGAACGCGGGCTCCACCACGCAGTGGCGGAAGACATCGGGGACTGAGTCAAGCACTCCCGGCCATGGCCCGTCGTTCCGATATGGGCTCATCACCGCCTCATGATCGAAGCCACGAATGTAAGCGCCGCCGGCCAAGAAGACAATGGAGTATTCGTCTCCAGAGCCGTTCCGCATCGACCCCATCTCCTCCGCCGGGCCCCAACCCGCGCTAAAGGAGTGGTAGCGACTCTCCCAGTCATCCGGGCTCAGGACGGCCTCCAGCACCGCCATAGACCGGCAAAGATCTCGGAGCACCAGGACGTCGGGCAACAGAGGGGCGACATCGTGAGCAGTCATGCATTCCATCCAACCGGACGCCAGTGACAACTCAAGGCACTCCGTTGTGGGCATAAGGACAACCAGCACTTCGCGAAGAGCGGTGGTTGAGCCATGACTGCGCATGTTCTCCGACGCGTGATCTGGTCACCCGCGAAAACAACTCGATCATGTCGGCGAGCAGCGGTTACGCTGGCGGACGTCTCGCGTCGCTTCTCCCCGGTTCCGATGCTCCCACGGAACAGTGACGGAACAAGAGCAGAGCTTGGAGGCGGCTGTGGCGATACCGAAGAAGGGCTCGCGGCTCATCACCATCGACGGCACCGTCTTCCGCTGGCGTGTCCGCCACAAGCCGACCTACGACGAGGGCATGGCCTGGGCGCCGCTCAGCTTCGCCGTCGAGCGAGCTGAGAAGCCGGGAGCCGTTCTTGTGGTGTCACTCCCCTGCGCCCGTCCGGACAACTGGCTAGGAGAGCGAACGATCGCTATCCGTCCGTTCCTGGTCGTCGAATGCATCCGGCGGGCCGTCGAACAAGGATGGAACTCGGGGCAACCAGGCACGGGATTCGTCCTCACCGTTGCTGAGGACGAACTGGCCGCGCTCGTGGGCGAACCGCCTCAGCATCTGATCTGAGCTGCCTTTCCCTCCGGGGCATGATCCCGGAGGTGGCGGCATCGAAGACCATGTCCCAACGAGCCGTACGCCAGCGTGAAGCTCCAGTACAAGGACTACGCGCCGGTCCTCAGCCTGCGTTCAAGCCCTCAAGGAGATCTCACAGCGCTACGGCTTCCCGATCCCGCAGAAACAGCGCGAGCGTGCAGAGAACGGTTGAGGTGGCAGCATACAAGATCAAAAAGGCCACTTCCCGATCATAGGAAGTGGCCTTTTACGTGCAGTGGAGCCTAGGAGATTCGAACTCCTGACTTCCTGCTTGCAAAGCAGGCGCTCTGCCAACTGAGCTAAGGCCCCTTCGACGAAGATAGCTTACCGGGCGGACGAAGCTACCTGCGTCGTACCAAGGTCATCGCTCAATACCAAACCAGGGAAGTCGGCGATCGAGTCAAGGATGTGGGTGGCGCCGCCCTTCAGCAGGCGCTCCCGGCTGTGGACCCCCGTCATCACCCCCGCCACGATCGACGCGCCCGCGCGTCTGCCGCAGAGCATGTCGCTTTCCGAGTCGCCGATGACGGCCACCTGGCGGACGTCCTCCACGCCCAGGCGCAGCACCGCGTGCAGGACCATGTCGGGCCAGGGGCGGCCGCGGCCGCCGGCGTCTTCGGGGGAGATGGCCAGGTCGATCTTGTCGTGCCAGCCGAGGACGCTCAGGATGCGGCTCAGGGTGGTGCGGCTGAAGCCGGTGATCAGGGCGAGCTTGATGCCGGTGCCGCGGAGTTTGTCGAGGACCTCCAGGACTCCGGGCATGGGGACGAGACCTGCCCGCTCGAGAGTGCCCTCGTAGGAGCGCTCGAACGTCAGGTTCGCCGCTTGCGCCTGGGCCTCGTTTCCGGGGAAGATCCCACGGAAGACATCGATCTTGGGGCAGCCCCGGGACCGGTGCACGTGAACCATGGCACGCGCGTATGCTCCGGTCCCGGGCACTATGCCCTGGGTCGCGATCGCCTCGGCAAAGGCGCGCTCGACCATGGCGATGTCACCGACTGTGGTGCCTGCCAGGTCCAGGCACACCAGCTTGATGGGGACGACGTCACTCATCGCCTCGCCGGTCGGTTAGTTCTCGCTGCCGGTCGCCTCGGTCCAGAGATCGAGCTCTGCGCGGTCGGCCTGCACCTTACGCCAGATCAGCAACCCCCCGAGGGCGATCAGCGCCAGAACGAGCAGCTTCTTCACGGTGTGACCCCACTTCTTCGACGGCCTCACCTGCCGGGGTGAGACCCAACGGTTGACATGCAGCCTAGCAAGGGATGGCTGCGCTCCCTGTGTTGCGCACGGACCAGATGCGCGGAATGTGCGGAGAACGAGTGGTCAGCCCCAGGTGAGCTGCGTTAACCCCATCCCGCACGACATCTCGGATTCCTCTCCGTGTCCATCCCCCTTCATTCCGGGGGCCACTCGTCCAGGCAACAGCTCGATCATGCCAAATATCGCGCCCGGCCGCGCATGACTTCGAACTGGACAAACCCCTGGGGGGTATGTTACGTTCCTCGCCGTTCCCGGAAATACCCCCTGGGGGTAGCAAGGAAGGAAGGGGTCACGTCATGGCTGACGCAAGACGCTGGTGGGCGCTCCTCGTGCTCGCGGCGGCACAGTTCATGGTGATCATGGATACGTCCATCATCGGCGTCGCGCTCCCCGACATGCAGCGCGACTTAGGCTTCTCCGACGGCGGGCTGCAGTGGGTGTTCAACGCCTACGTGGTCGCCTTCGGCGGATTGTTGCTGCTCGGCGGGCGGCTGGCCGACCTGTTCGGGGCGCGCAGGGTGTTCGTCACGGGGTGGGCGGTCCTGATCGCCGGGTCCGTGGTCGCCGCCGCTGCCACCACCGCCTGGGTCGAGGTGGCCGGGCGCGCCGTGCAGGGCATCGGCGGGGCGCTGATCGCGCCCGCCGCCATGGCGCTGCTCATGATGCTCTTCGGCCACAACGCCCGCGAGCTGGGCAAGGCCATGGCACTGTACGGCGCCGCCGCCCCGGCGGGTGGCACCGCGGGCGTGTTCCTCGGTGGCGTGATCACCGAGTACCTGAGCTGGCCCTGGGTCTTCATCATCTACGTCCCGATCGGCCTGGCCACCCTGGCGGCCACCAAGCTCCTGCCCGCCGTGCGCGGCAAGCGCGGCTCCGTCGACCTCGTGGGCGCCGCGTCCGTCACCGCGGGCATCGCGCTCGTCGTGTACGCCATCGTCGCCGCGAACTGGCCGGCCGGCCTCGGTGGCGCGGCGCTGCTCGCCCTGTTCCTGGTCGTGCAGCGTACGGTCAGAGAGCCGCTCATGCCCCTGGCCATCTGGCGCACGCCCGGCCTCGCCACCTCCAACCTGGCCATGGCCCTGCTCGGCGCGGCCTGGATCCCCATGTGGTACTTCCTCAACCTCTACCTGCAGCAGGTCCTCGGGTACGGCGCGTTCGCCAGCGGCGCGGCGCTGCTCCCGATGACCGTGGCGATCATGATCTTCATGATCGGCATCACCGCCCGGCTGCTGGGCAGGTTCGGGGCCAAGCCGCTCATCGTGGTCGGGCTGGCGGTGCTGGCGGCCGGGGTGGCCGGGCTCGGGTTCACCGGCGAGTTCGCCACGAACGTGCTCCCCGCGAGCCTGGTCGCGGCGGTCGGCATGTCCCTGGCGTACATCCCGGCGATGATGTCGGCCATGTCGGGCGCCCGCCCGGAGGAGGCGGGGCTCGCCTCCGGCATCGTCAACACGACCTATCAGGTCGGCTCCGCGCTCGGCCTGGCGGTCATGACCGCGCTGGCCACCTCCCAGGAGCAGCTCGGCTTCCAGGCCGCCTTCACGGGCGCCGCGGTGGTGGCCGTCCTGGGCGCGGCGCTCACGGCCGCTCTCATGCGCAAGCCGGCCGTACGCGAGAGCGAGCCTGTCGGCTGAATCCTCAAAAACCCTTCTAGATACCCTAGGGGGGTAGGGTGTTACACTGGAAAAAGGGAGACATCATGAGCACCACCACCTACATCGTCAAGGGCATGACCTGCGGTCACTGCGTGAGCTCGGTCAAGGAAGAGGTCAGCGAGGTCGCCGGAGTCACCTCCGTGGAGGTGGACCTGGCCGGCGGCCTGCTGACGGTCGACAGCGAGGGCCCCGTCGACCGGGCGGAGATCGCCGCCGCGGTCGAGGAGGCCGGATACGAGCTGGCGGGCCAGGCATGAACGCCGCCGCCAAGCTCGGCGCCTACGTCCTGGGGCTGACCGTCGTCTTCGGCGGCGCCCTGGGCGTGGGCCAGGTGGTCGGCCCGACGGCGGCCCCGGCCCAGCAGGTCGAGGACCACGCGGCGATGGCCTCGCAAGGCGAGGACCACGCGGCGATGGCCCCGCAAGGCGAGCACGAACAGACGAAGAACGATACCCCTAGGGGGCTTCAAGTGTCCGAGAACGGCTACACCCTCAACCCGTTGACCACCGTCAAGGCCGGCGAGCCGACCGATTTCCGTTTCACGGTGACCGGACCCGACGGTAAGCCGGTGACCGATTATCAGGTCGAGCATGACAAGAAGCTGCACTTCATCGTGGTGTCGCGGGATCTGACGAGCTTCCAGCACCTCCACCCCGTCCAGGACGGCGACGGGGCGTGGTCGGTGAAGCTGACGCTGGCCGATCCGGGCGCGTACCGGGCGTTCGCGGACTTCGCCCCGGTGGGTGGCGGTAACCTGACGCTGGGTACGGATCTGCTGGTGGCGGGGGACTACGCGCCGAAGCCCCTTCCCCCGGTGACCCGTACGGCGACGGTGGACGGCTACACGGTGTCCCTGCAGGGCGATCTCGTGCCCGGCCAGGCGAGCAAGCTGACGCTGAGCGTGAGCAAGGACGGCGGACCGGTGACTGACCTGCAGCCGTATCTGGGGGCGTACGGGCATCTGGTGGCGTTGCGGGCCGGTGACCTGGCCTACCTGCACGTGCATCCGGAGGAGAGCGTGAAGGCGGGGCCGGAGATCACCTTCTACGCAGAGGTGCCCAGCGGCGGCGACTACCGGTTGTTCCTGGATTTCCAGCATGACGGCAAGGTCCGTACCGCGGACTTCACCGCCCGGGCGAGTGGTGCGGGACCGGCGCAGCCGGGCACCAGTGGTCACGGGCACTGAATCAGGAAACGGAGGGGTGATGACTTCCCTGGCCCAGGACAGATCCGTCGAGCTGTCGATCGGTGGCATGACGTGCGCGTCGTGCGCGAACCGGATCGAGCGCAAGCTGAACAAGCTCGAGGGGGTGAGCGCGACGGTGAACTACGCGACGGAGAAGGCGAAGGTCACCTTCCCCGCGGATATCGATCCGAAGGAACTGATCAGCGAGGTGGAGAAGGCCGGCTACACCGCCGCACTGCCGGCTCCCCCGGCCCCGAGCGAAGCACCCGCGGACGAGCTGAAGCCGCTGCGGCAGCGGCTGGTCACCGCAGTCGCGCTGAGCGTGCCGGTGGTCGCGATGGCGATGATCCCGGCGTTGCAGTTCACGAACTGGCAGTGGTTGTCGCTGGTGCTGGCCGCGCCGGTGGTGGTGTACGCGGGCTGGCCGTTCCACAAGGCGGCCTGGACGAACCTGCGGCACGGCGCGGCGACGATGGACACGCTGATCTCGGTGGGCACGCTGGCGGCTTTCGGCTGGTCGGTATGGGCGTTGTTCTTCGGCAGCGCGGGCACGCCCGGGATGACGCATCCGTTCGCCTTCACGATCGAGCGCACCGACGGGTCGGGCAACATCTATCTGGAGACCGCGGCGGCGGTGACGGCGTTCATTCTGGCCGGCCGGTATTTCGAGTCCCGTTCCAAGCGGCGTGCGGGTGCGGCGTTGCGGGCGTTGCTGGAGTTGGGTGCCAAGGAGGTGGAGCTGGCCGACGGCCGGCGGGTCCCTACCGACCAGCTCAAGGTCGGTGACACCTTTGTGGTGCGGCCCGGTGAGAAGATCGCCACCGATGGGGTGATCGTCGAGGGTTCCTCGGCGGTGGACGCCTCGATGCTGACCGGTGAGTCGGTGCCGGTGGAGGTGCGGCCGGGGGATGCGGTCACGGGGGCGACGGTGAATGCCGGCGGGCGTCTGATCGTCCGGGCCACTCGGGTGGGTGCGGACACTCAGCTGGCGCAGATGGCCAAGCTGGTGGAGGAGGCGCAGACCGGTAAGGCGGCGGTGCAGCGGCTGGCCGATCGGATTTCGGGGATCTTCGTGCCGATCGTGATCGCGCTCGCGGTCGGGACGCTGGGCTTCTGGCTGGGCACCGGTAACGGGGTGGCGGCGGCGTTCACCGCGGCGGTGGCGGTGTTGATCATCGCGTGCCCGTGCGCGCTGGGTCTGGCCACGCCGACCGCGCTGCTGGTGGGCACCGGCCGGGGTGCTCAGCTCGGGATTCTGATCAAGGGGCCGGAGGTGCTGGAGTCGACCCGCAAGGTCGACACCGTGGTGCTGGACAAGACCGGCACGGTCACCGAGGGCAAGATGACCTTGGTGGCGGTGCATCTGGCCGAGGGGGAGAACCGCGAGGAGGTCCTGCGGCTGGCGGGCGCGCTGGAGCATGCCTCGGAGCACCCGATCGCCCAGGCGATCGCCCGCGAGGCCCAGTCGAAGGCGACGGTGGAGGACTTCGCCAACGTCGAGGGGCTGGGTGTGCAGGGGATCGTGGACGGCCACGCGGTCCTGGTCGGCCGTCCCAAGCTGCTGGCGGAATGGTCGCAGTACCTGCCGGACAGCCTTCAGCAAGCGCTGGGCACCGAGCAGGCCAAGGGCCGCACCGCGGTCGCGGTCGGCTGGGACGGCCAGGCGCGGGCGGTCCTGGTGGTGGCCGACGTCATCAAGCCCACCAGTCGCCAGGCGATCGAGCAGCTCAGGGCGCTCGGCCTGCGGCCGGTGCTGCTGACCGGCGACAACGAGGCCGTGGCCAGGACGGTGGCGGCCGAGGTGGGCATCGATGAGGTGATCGCCGAGGTGCTGCCCGCCGACAAGGTCGAGGTGGTCAAGAAGCTGCAGGCCGAGGGCCGGGTCGTGGCGATGGTGGGCGACGGGGTCAACGACGCCGCCGCACTGGCTCAGGCCGATCTGGGGCTGGCGATGGGCACCGGCACGGATGCCGCGATCGAGGCCGCGGATCTGACCCTGGTCCGGGGTGATCTGCGGGTGGCGCCGGAGGCGATCCGGTTGTCGCGGAGGACGCTGAAGACGATCAAGGGGAATCTGTTCTGGGCGTTCGCCTACAACGTGGCCGCGCTGCCGCTGGCCGCGCTGGGGCTGCTCAACCCGATGATCGCGGGCGCGGCGATGGCGTTCTCAAGCGTGTTCGTGGTCAGCAACAGCCTGCGGCTGCGCCGCTTCAAGTGATCGCTGCCCCCATCTGACGGCCGGCGCCATCGAGGCGCTGGCCGCCGCGAACGCCGCGCCGAGCAGCAGCCAGCCGAGCGTTCCGCCGCCGAGCACCAGCGTGGTGAGCACGACGGGCCCGAGCATCCTGGCCACGGCCACGCCGGTGCCGAAGAAGCCCTGGTACTGGCCCTGCTTGTGGTCGGGGGCGAGCCCGAAGCTGATCTCCCAGGACCCGGAGGCCAGCAGCATCTCGCTGAGAACCTGCAGGCCGGCCGCCACGAGCAGGAACAGCCACCCGTACGGGCTCAGCGCGAACACCGCGCAGGCCGCGAACATCACCAGCCCCGCGTACCGCACCGACCGGGCGGCGGACGGCAGGCCCTTCACGCGCCGGGCCACCCGCACCTGGAAGAGCAGCACGGTGACGGTGTTGAGCAGCAGCAGGACCGAGACCATCCAGGTGGGCGCGCTCGTACGCGAGGCGATCCAGAGCGGCACCACCAGGCTGAGCAGCGGCATGTAGAAGAGCATCACCGCGTTGATCAACGTGATCAGCGCGTACGGCCGGTCTCTGAGCACCGCCAGCCGGGGCCCGGGCGCGGCCGGCGGGACCTGGACAGAAGGCAGCTTGAGCAGCAGCCGGGCGGCGACCAGGAAGCTCACGGCGTCGAGCGCGAACACCGCCAGATACGCCGGCCGCGTGCCGAGATGCAGGGCGAGCCCGCCCAGGGCGGCGCCGACGGCCAGGCCGCCGTTGAGCGTGGACTGCAGGACTGCCCGCACGACCGTGCGCTCCTCGGGGGCGATCAGCCCGGCGAGCAGGGCCTGGCGGGCGGCCGACAGGCCCGTCTGCGCCGTCCCGTACAGGCAGGCCACCAGCACGAAGAGCGCGAACGAGCGGACGAACAGGAACGAGCCGACCGCCGTGGCGGTCGTGAGCGCGAGCAGGACGGCGACGCCGCGTGGCCCGCGCCGGTCGGCCAGGTGGCCGAGCGGCACGCCGGCCACCGAGCCGACGGCCCAGCCGAGCGTGAGGCCGAGGCCGATCTCGGTGGCCGACAGGCCGACGATCCTGGTGAAGTAGAACGCTGAGGTGACGAGGTAGACGCCGTCGCCGATGGAGTTCGCGAGCTGGGCCTGAGCCAGGATGCGCCGGGGTGCCATACCCTCATCTTCGATCCCCCATTGTCCCGATATAAGCTCCAATTTCTGGGAAAGTGATTGGGCCAAGATGGACGTTCACATCAGCCTCCACGGCCGGGGTGACCTGGCCGCGCAGGTCTACCGGCAGCTGCTCGACGCCATTCTCGACGGCCGGCTCAGGTCGGGCGAGCGGCTGCCCCCGACCAGGGAGCTGGCGCGCCGCCTGGAGATCTCCAGGAACACGGTCGCCGTGGCCTATGACCGCCTGGTCGCCGACGGGTTCCTGGTGGGACGGGCGGGGGCGGGCACGTTCGTGTCGGGGGAGCCGGTGCGCGGCAGGGCGGCCCCGAAGGGCGTGGTGCGGCCGAGGGCGTTCTGGCAGGGGATCGAGGCCCCGCGAGCCATGCGGGGAGCCCGGTACGACTTCCGCGTCGGCATGCCGGACCCGCGCCTGTTCCCCATAGAGAGCTGGCGCCGGCTGGTGGCCCGCGAGCTGCGGGTGAGCGCCGCCGCGTACAGCAGCCCTGCCGGATATGAGCCGCTGAGAGAGGCCATTTCACGTCATATAGGGATCAGCCGCTCGGTCCACGCCGGCCCCGACGACGTGCTGATCACGAACGGCGCCCAGCAGGCGCTCGACCTCATCGGCCGCGTCCTGATCGAGCCGGGGGCCTGCGTGGCCGTCGAGGAGCCCGGCTACCCGCCCGCCCGGCTGCTGTTCCGCTCGCTCGGCGCCCGCGTGGCCGGCGTGCCGGTGGACGCCGAGGGCATCGACGTCCGGGCCATCCCCCGTGCCGCCCGCATCGTGTACGTCACCCCGTCGCACCAGTTCCCGCTGGGCACGCCCATGTCGCTGGGCCGCCGCACCGCCCTGCTGGCCTGGGCCGAGCGCCGCAGGGCGGTGGTGATCGAGGACGACTACGACAGCGAGTTCCGCTTCGGCGACCGCCCGCTCGAACCCCTCCAGAGCCTCGACCGCGCAGGCCGCGTCATCTACGTGGGCTCCTTCTCCAAGACCCTGCTCCCCATGCTCAGGCTCGGCTTCCTCGTCGCCCCGGCCTCGCTGGCCCCGGCGCTGGCCGCGGCCAAGCAGCTGTCCGACTGGCACAGCGACGTGCCCGCGCAGGCCGCCCTGGCCCGCTTCATCGACGAGGGGCTCCTGTCCAGGCACATCAGGAAGGCGACCCGCGAGTACGCCGCCAGGCACGCCCTGATCGCCGAGACGCTGGCGGGCGACGAGCGGCTGCGGGTGGTCCCGTCCACCGCGGGCCTGCACCTGTGCGCCCGGCTGGCCCCTGGCGTGGAGGTACGCGCGGCGCCGGATCTGGCGGTGGAGCCGCTGGCGGCGTACTGCGGCGAGAGCCCGGCCCAGCCCGGCGTGGTCCTCGGCTACGGCGGCATCACCAGGGACGACATCCCCGAAGGACTCAGGCGCCTACGGATGGCGGCGGCTCCAGAACCGGCGGGCCCGCTCCCCTGACAGCTCGGGGTCGTCGGGCGGCGCCGGCTGCTGCACGATCACGACCGTGGTCCGCGCGTGGCGGGCACAGTACATGCTGGTCGAGGGCAGGAAGATGCGGCTGAGCAGCCCGCGCCGGCTCCGCCCCAGCACCAGCAGGTCGCCCTCGCGGGCCAGGTCGACGAGGTGGTAGCCGGGATCGCCGACCCGGCCGATCACCGCCGTTCTGATGTCGTCGGGCACGCCGCCCGCGACGTCGTCGAACACGCCGGCGATCACCTCGCCGCAGCGCGCCTCCTCGCCGGCTCGGAGCGCGTGCTGGACGGGCAGAGCCTCGGGGAAGGGGTGGACGGGCGCGCGGCTGACGTGTACGGCGACCAGGGCCATCCGGTGCAGCCTGGCCGCACCGATGGCCCAGGCAAGCGCCCAGCGCGAGGCCGGGGACTCGTCCACCCCCACGATCAGCCTCGCACCGCCGGGCAGTTCCTGTTCCACGGTGCCTCCTGTCAAGAAGTACGACCATAGTGCGCCCGCCGGTCTCTTACCGGGAGGTGGCACTTTCCGAACTATGGAGTCCCTCGCGAACCCCGGCGTAGCATGCGGGGGTGGAACGAGGGTGGGTGCGACCCCGTCCCGCCCTCGACCGGCGGCTGGACGGGGCGCTCACGTACAGGCTCACCTCGATCGTCGCAACTACAGGCTACGGGAAGTCGACCGCCCTGGCAGGGTGGAGCCAGGCCGTCGGCGCGGTGCTGCACCGGCTCGGGCCCGCTGATCGTGATCTTCCCACGCTGGCGGGAGCGGTGGCATCGGCTCTGTCGGATCGGGTGGCCGGGCTGCCCGCCGACCTGGTGACCGCCGCCGACGCCCCGCTCGGTCCTGACGCCGACGAGCTGTCCAGGGCGGCGGCGCTGGCGGGCGCGCTGGCCGAGGCGCTGGCCAGGCGGCTGCGGCGCGGCCTCGCGCTGGTCTTCGACGGCATCGACGCCATCGCGGGCGCCCCGGGCTCGGTGCGTTACGTGGAGACGCTGGTCCGCGTCGCCCCCCGGCACCTGCACCTGGTGACCGCGTCGCGGGCGCCGCTGCCGTTCCCGACCGCCCGGCTGCGCCAGGACCACGAGGTGCTCGACCTCGACGCGACCGATCTCGCGCTCACCCCGGACGAGACGGCCGCCTGGGCCCACGACCGGCTGGGCGAGCAGGGCGCGGCCGTCGCCGCCACGCTCCACGACGCCTGCGGCGGCTGGCCCGCCGCCGTGCAGGCCGCGCTCGACGCGCTGGCCCGCGAGGACCCGTCCGGCTGGCCGCGCACAGCCGCCGGGCTGGCCGCCAACTCCGCCACGCTCGAACGCCTCACGCTGGCCGCGTTCGAGGACCTGCCGCCGGCGATGCGCGAGCTGCTGCGGGCCGCCACCGTCCTGCCCGTGCTGACCGCCGGGCTGGCCGCCACGCTCGGCGCGCCGCCCGACACGCTCGACTCGCTCACCAGCCGCGGCCTCTTCCTCGAGGCCGGTCAGGACGGCCACCGCCTGACCTTGACCAGCCGCCACGTGCTGGCCAAGAACGCGCCGCTCGACCGGCACGAGGCCCACGACGTGGCGGCGGTCGCGTCCCGCTGGTACGTCGAGCACGACCAGCCCGAGCTGGCCCTGCGGGCCGCCGTCGCGACCGAGCACCCGGGCCTGGCGGCCGCGCTCCTCGACGCGTACGGCCTGCGCCTGGCCGAGCGCGGGGACGTGGTCGCGGCGCTGGAGCTGCTGCCCGAGGCCGCCAGGAACGCGCCCACCATGATCAAGCTGGCCGGCGTCGCCGAGCAGAACCGCGGCCACTGGACCCGCGCCCGCGACCTGCTCGCCCGGGCCGCCGAGGGCCCGGCGTTCGACGCGTTCGTGGCCAGGCGGCTCGGCCTCATCGACCACCTGCGCGGCGACCTCGACGCGGCCCTGGCCGGCTACGCCAGGGGATACGAGTACGGCCTGCCGCCCGCCGACGCCGCCATGTGCGCCGCGTCCACGGCGTCGGTGCTCTGGCTGAAGGGCGACCGGGCGGGCTGCGCCGAGCTCGCCGACAAGGCGCTCGAGCAGGCCAGCAGCCTGGGCGACCCGAGCGCGCTGGCCATGGCCAACACGGTCCTGGCCATGCTCGCCGCGCTCGACGGGGACCGCCGCGCCAACGACGCCCACTACCTGCGCGCCCTGGAGTACGCCGAACGCGCGGGCGACATCGTCCAGCTCATCCGCATTCACGCCAACCGGGCCTCCCGCCACCTGGACGAGGGCGCCTACGCCGAGGCGCTGGCCGAGACGGAGATCGGAGGCCGGCTGTCCGACCTGGTGTCGTTCGCCCCCTATGCCGCCCTGAACGTCTCCAACCGCGCCAAGGCCCTGATCGGCCTCGGCCGCCTGGAGGAGGCGGCCACCGAGGCCGCCGACGCGGTGGCCAGGTGGGAGGCGATGGGCTCCCGCCTGGTCGGCACCGGCCTGAACCGGCTCGCCGAGATCAACGTCCTGCGCGGTGACCGCAGGACGGCGGCGGCGATCTACCGGCGGGTCATCGCCGATTTGGGGCCGTCGGGCGAGGTGCAGTCGCTGTCCAACGCGCTCAACGGCCTCGCCGAGCTGCTGGCCGACGACGATCCGGCCGAGGCCGCCCGCGTCGCCGAGCAGGCGCTCGAACACACCGAAGGCATCGCGGGGGTGAGCGCCAGGGTCGTGGCCGCCCGCGTGGCGCTGGCGGGCGGGCGGCACGACGACGCCAGGGCGCTGCTCGACGAGACCGAGCCCGTCGCGGTGAGCCGCAGGGACCACGCCGCGCAGGCCGCCATCGCCGAGCTGCGGGCCGAGCTGGACGGCGACGCGCGGGCGGCCGACGAGGCCGTGCGCACGTGGACGATGCTCGGCGACCCGGTGGGGCAGGCCAGGGCCGAGCTGGTCAGGGCGGCTCTGGCCGACCCGGCGACCGGCGGCGAGCTGGCGGCCGGGGTGCGCGAGCGCATGCACGCCATCGGCTGCCGGGCGCTCGACGACCGGATCGACGCGCTGATCGCCCGCGCCGCTCCCGCGCCGGGCGCGAGGGTGATCGTCGAGACTTTGGGAACGTTCCGGGTGCTGCGGGGCGGCGTTCCGGTCCCGCGTACGGCCTGGCAGTCGCGCAAGGCGCGTGACCTGCTGAAGATCCTGGTCAGCCGGAGGGGGAGCGGGATCGGCAGGGAACGGCTGGTGGAGATCCTCTGGCCGGACCAGGAGGGCGAGGCGGTCGGGCTGCGCCGGCTGAACGTGATGGTGTCCACGCTGCGCGCGGTGCTGGATCCGGCGCACGAAAGGCCGGCGGACGAGATCGTGGTCTCGGATGAGGGCGCGTTACGGCTTGATCTGTCCAATGTAGACGTCGATGTCGAGAAATTTCTGGATCTGGTGGCTCAGGCCGTACGGCTGGACCAGGCGGGACGTACGGCCGAGGCGCTGGAGCGGTGGACGGCGGCCGAGAGCGCGTACGGCGGGGAGTTCTGCGAGGAGGACCCGTACGCGGACTGGGCCGTGGGGCTGCGCGAGCAGGCCCGGCTGGCCTACACGCAGGCGGCGGCCAGGCTCGCGGCGGCGCGGGCGGGCGAGCGGCGCTACGACGAGTCCGCCCGCTACTGGCTGCGGCTGCTGGAGCGCGACCGCTACGACGAGCGCGCCCACCTGGGCCTGGTGCGGGTGCTCGACCTGGCCGGCCGCCGCGGCGACGCCCGCAGGCGCTACCACCTCTACGCCGAACGCATGCGTGAGCTGGAGGTCGAGCCCGCCCCGTACCCCACCTGAACCAGACCTGAACCGCCCGGCGAGATGGTTTCCAGATGAGAACGGTCATCGTCCGGCTGGTCGAGCCCGAGCAATCCGGCGGCCAGCTCCGCGGGCTGCTCGAAGAGGTGGGCGGCGAGCCGGTGCCGTTCAGCGGCACGGAAGCCCTTCTCGACCTCCTGCGTTCCGCCGCCGGACTCAACACGAACTCGGCCTGAACCTCCGCGCCGACGATGGTTGTCGAGAGGAGGCGCGATGAGCGAGCAGGGGAGCGGTTGGCCGTTCGTCGGGCGAGGGGGGCCGCTCACGACCGTGCGGGCGGCGCTGCGGTCGGGTGCGGGCGTGATGATCGCCGGTGAGGCCGGGGTCGGGAAGAGCAGGCTGGCGGCGGAGGCGCTGGCCGGGTTACCGGGCTATGCGGTGGTGCGCGCGCTCGGCACGGAGACGGCGTCGATGATCCCGTTCGGGGCGTTCGCGCACGTGCTCACGGGGCCGCCGGAGGGCGGCGAGAACCTGCTGAGCTGGGCCGCCCGCCACCTGCGCGAGCGCGCGCCCCGGGGCGAGCTGCTGGTCAGCGTGGACGACGCGCACCGGCTGGACCCGGCCTCCGCGGCGCTGGTGCACTACCTGGCCGACAGCGGCGCGGCGCGCGTCCTGGTGACGGTGCGGTCCGGGGAGCCGCAGCCGGCTCCGGTGGCCGCGCTGTGGAAGGACGAACTGCTCGACAGGATCGAGCTGCCGCCGCTGACGAGGGCCGAGGTCGGGCAGGCGCTCGCGGGCGCGCTCGGCGGCGAGGTCGCCGCGGAGACCGTACGGCACCTGGCGCGGGTCAGCGAGGGGAACGTCCTCTACCTGCGCGAGGTCGTGCAGGCGGGGCGCAACACGGGCTGCCTGGCCGAGCGGGACGGGCAGTGGCGCTGGCGGGGCGAGCTGTCCATGACGACCAGGCTGCGCGAGCTGGTGGGCGACCGGATCGGCCACCTCGACGAGGACGAGCGCGAGGTGCTGGAGCTGGTGGCGTTCGGGGAGCCGCTGGGCACGGAGCTGCTGGTGTCGCTGACCTCGGCCCGGGCGGTCGAGCGGGTCGAGGACCGCGGCCTGGTCGTGGCCGCCAGCGAGGGCAGGCGCGAGCAGCTGCGGCTCGGCCACCCTCTCTACGGCGAGGTGGTCCGCGGCGGCTGCGGCACGCTGCGGACGCGGCGGCGGCTGCGGATGCTGGCCGACGCGCTGGAGGCCAGCGGGCTGCGGCGGCGCGAGGACGAGCTGCGCGCGGCCGTGTGGCGGCTGGACTCCGGCTCGGTCACGGCCCCCGAGATGCTGGTGTCGGCCGCCCGGCTGGCCTGGGGCAGGCAGGATCCCCACCTGGCCGAACGCCTGGCCAGGGCCGCGATCGACGCGGGCGGGGGCGTGGCCGCGGTCGCGGTGCTCGGCGAGGTGCTCATGGTGCTGGGCGACGCGGACGCGGCGCTGTCGGCGCTGCGTCGGGCGGCCCGCGACGCGGTCACCGAGGCCGACCGCGCCCAGCACTCCTTCAGCCTGGGGATCAACCTGGCGTGGGCGGGCGCGGACGCCGAGGCGTGCGAGGTGCTCGACCTGGCCGCCGCGACGCTGACCGAGCCGGTCTGGCTGCAGGAGGCGCACGTCTACCGCGCCGTGACGGACTGCTTCGCCGGGCGGCTGACCGGGGCGGCGCGCTCGCTGGCGCGGTCCCGTTCGTACGGGCCGATGTCGCCGCGCGCCGACGCGCACGCGGCGTCCATGGAGGCGTGGGTCGCGGCGTACTCGGGGCGTACCCGAGAGAGCCTCGCCATCGCCGCGCGCACGCTGGAGAGCGTGGACAGCTGGCGGGACGAGGCGCCGCACGCGCTGCCGAGCTTCCTGGACGCGCTCTGCGCCGCCCAGACGTTCGCGGGCCTGCTGGAGGCGGCGGACCGGTCGGCGGAGCAGGGGATGGAGCTGCCGGCGGCCGAGCTGTCGGTGTCGGGGTTCGCGGCGTACCGGGCGATGGCCGGGCGGTTGCGCGGGGATGTCGCGGGGGCGCTGCGCTGGTGCCGGGACGACCTGGCCAGGATGCCCGGGCGGGAGCCCTACCTGGGGCGGGTGCTGGCCGAGCAGGCGCACGCGCTGGCGCTGCTGGGCCGTACGGCGCAGGCCCGGGAGGTGCTGGCGGAGGCCGGCGCGACGGCGTCCAGGTGGGCCTTCACCCGGCAGCACGTGCTGCAGGCCGCGGTGTGGGTGGCGGCCTGCGGCGGCGAGCTCGACGAGGCGGTACGGCTGTGCCTGGCGGCGGCGGACCACGCCGAGCGGCACGAGCTGCACGCCGGCCTGATGTTCGCGCTGCACGACCTGGTACGGCTCGGCGCTCCCGACCAGTTCGCCAGGCTGGCCGGCCGGGTGGACGGCCTCCTGGCCGCGCTCCTGGCCAGGCACGCCCGCGCGATCGGCGACCCGGTCGAGCTCCGCGCGGTGGCCGGGGAGTTCGAGCGGCTCGGGATGCTCCTGTACGCGGCCGAGGCCACGGCCCAGGAGGCGGCGGCGCACCGGGACGCGGGCCGCGGCTCGCTGGCCAAGGGGGCGCAGACCAGGGCGTGGGCGCTGGCCAGGCGCTGCCCGGGCGTGTCGACCCCGGCGCTGGTGGAGCTGGCCACGCCCGAGCTGACGCCGCGCCAGCGGGAGATCCTCCAGCTCGCGGCCGCCGGGCTGACCAACCGGCAGATCGCCGACCGGCTCACGCTGTCCACGCGTACGGCCGCCAATCATTTGCAGGCGGCCTACGACAAGCTCGGCGTGAACGACCGCACCCAGGCGGGCCGCCTGCTGGCGGCGCTCTAGATCAGCTTCATCAGGCCGTCGTACAGCGCCTGCCGCTCGTCCTCGGCCAGCGCCTGGTACGGCCGCGCGGCCCGCAGGTTGGTCTCCGCCTCGATCCGCGCGCGGACGGGCCCGTCCCGCAGGCCGACGATCTCGGCCGCGGACAGGCCCTCCGCCTGCCAGGCCCGGGCGTGGGCGTCGGCGCGGTGGTAGCGGAGGACGGCCAGCCGGTTGAACAGGAGCAGGCCCGGCTCGCTCCCCTCGGGCTCGTAGGGAGGTGAGACGAGTTCGAGCGCGCCGCCCGGCAGCCGCTCGGCCCGGTCGAGCACCCTGCCGGCCAGGTGCGCCAGCCGGGGCAGGTCCTGCCCTGCCCAGCTCCGCGCGGCGGCGGCGCCGTGCGCCTCGTACAGCTTCCGGATGAACGCCAGCCCCGAGGCCGTCGCCCTCAGCGCCCCGCCTTCGTCCTCGGCCAGGGTGCCCTCGCTCAGGTGCTCCCGGATCCCGGCCTCTCGCTCGGCCGCGTCGCGGTAGCGGTAGATCGCGCCCAGGCCGGCTCGGGTCAGCGGGCGCAGCGGCAGCACGAACCTCAGGTCGTACAGGAATCCAGTGCTCACGCCGGCGGTCTCGGCCAGTGCGGTGATCGCTCTGCGGGCGGAGGCGTGCACGTTGACCTGGGCCGCGTCGATGACGGGCGCGATGGCCGCCGCATACTCAGACAATTCCCGAATTTCCGGCATTGTCCGCCATTATGCCCGCGTTCCGGCGACCAGACGGGTGTGTCCGCTGATCGCCGGTGCGCGGCACCACGATCCAGGTCTTAGCCCTTGCTCCAGATCGCCGCGATGGTGCTGCCCTCGGTGTCCAGGACCTCGGGACGGTAGCCCAGCGCCTTCAGCTCGGTGGCCTTGAGCGTGTAGGTCAGCTTGGACAGGTTCAGGTACTCCTTCAGGCCGGTCGCGCTGCCCTTGCTCCACACGGTGGTGTAGAGCTTGCCGGGCTCGACGGCCATGAGGACGGGGCGCAGCCCCTGCTTGGTCTTGGCCAGGAGCTCCTTGCCGCGCTGCTCGACCGTCTGGCCGGTGGTCACCTGGACGGTGCCCGTGGCGGCCCCGGCGACCCAGACGGCCGCGTAGAGCGGCTTCTCGACCGTGCCGTACACGTCCAGCGAGGCGACGCTGAAGCCGGCGGCCGAGAGCTGGGCGTTGACGGACGCGAAGACGTCCTTGGTCATGTTGAGCTTGGACTGGACCTTCTCGGTCGTCTTCTCGAAGACCGCCGCGAAGATGGCACCAGGCCCCGAGCCCGTGCCGCTGATCATGGTCGGCACGAAGCCGCTCTTCGCCTGCTCGGTGATGCGCGTCGGCAGGTCGGTCGCCGACAGGCCCTGCAGGACGCTCACCTTGCGGGTGGCGTCCTTGATCCAGACGGACGTGTACTGCGGGTTGGCGGCGTTGGTCACGCTCAACGCTTCGGGAACGTAGCCGGTGCCGAGCAGCTGCTTGACCTTCTTGAGCTGCTCGGTCGGGTTGAGGCTATCGAGTGAGAGCCAGTCCAGCACCGGAAGGCTCTGGACGCTCTTGGTGGTCTCGGTGGACTGCTGGGCGCTCGCCGGGGTCGCGATGGCCAGCAGGGGAGCGACTGTCGCCGCCACAGCCGCAGTGATGGCGACGGTCCTCGGGGTCCTCATGATCCTCCTCGGGTAAAGGGTGTCCGTTTCTGGACAGTGAGTGACCATAACAAAGGATGAGCGAGAGTTCACCAGGTGTGACCACATACGCCGCAATCTGCGTCAGAAAGCTGGAGGCCCAGATGTCAGGGCATCTGTCAAAATCACGGGCAGTCCTCCAGCGGGGAGCGTTCCAGAGCGGTCCGGTACGGTTCCAGGCGTGAACGCGGGCATCATCGGGCAAGCAGCAGGCCTGTTCGCCGTCACGAACATCGACGACCTCGTCATCCTGGCGCTCTTCTTCGCCCAGGGAAGCGGGCACCTGCGGATCGTCCTCGGGCAGTACATCGGCTTCGCCGGGATCCTCGTGGTCGCCGTCGCGGCCGCCTTCGGGGCCACGTTCCTGCCCCCGTCCGCCGTCCCGTACCTCGGCCTGCTCCCCCTCGCCCTGGGCCTCAAGGCGGCCTGGCAGGCGTGGCGCGACCGCGCCGACGGCGGCGACGACGACCCGCCCGCGCGGGGCGGCGGGCCGAAGGCGCTGGAGGTCGCCGCGGTCACCTTCGCCAACGGCGGCGACAACATCGGGGTCTACGTCCCCGTCTTCGCCACGTCCGGCACCTCGGGCATGGCCGTGTACGTGATCGTCTTCCTGATCCTGGTCGCCGTCTGGTGCCTGGCCGGCAGGTTCTTCGCCACCCGCCCGCTGGTCGCCAGCGCGCTCAGCCGGTGGGGACACATCCTGCTGCCCCTCGTCTTGATCGGGCTCGGGGTGGTCATCCTCGTGGAGGGCGGGGCCTTCGGTCTCTGAAGTCTGCCGAGAGCTGAAGATCGCCTGTCCTGGCAGTCCCCGCGGCTACGCTCGCACCATGACAGCGACCTGGGAGCCCATGGCGGCGGGAGTGCTGCGGCTGCCCTCGGGCCGGCTGGTGCGCGGCCGGGGGCTGCGGCGCCCGCTCCCCGAAGGGCCGCTCCCCACGTTCGCCCTCTACCTGCTGGGCCGCCGGCCCCCGGCCGTCGACTGGGAGCACCGGTGGGTGCGCTGGCCCGACTTCTGGCTGCCCTCCGACCGGGGCGCCGCCGCCCACGCGTTCCGCGAGGCGTGGGACCGCGCCGGGTCCGAGCGCGTCGAGGTCGCCTGCGGCGGCGGCCGGGGCCGCACCGGCACGGCCCTGGCCTGCCTGGCCGTGCTCGACGGGGTGCCCGGCGACCGGGCCGTCGCCTACGTACGCGAGCACTACGACTCGCACGCCGTCGAGACCCCTTGGCAGCGCCGCTTCGTCGCCCTATTCGACCGTTCTTAGGATCTGCTCGATCGACGTGGCGCGGGCGCGCAGCTCGGCCAGGTCGGCGGCCATCCGCTGCTGGGCGTCCATGGTGTTCTCGGCGAGCTGCTCGAACCGGCGCACGAGCTGCCGCAGGTCGTCCGCCTGGTGGGCGTCGAGCTTGGCCTTGCGCATCTCGAACATTCCCACGGCGAAAAGGGCGATCAGGAAGCCGACCACGAGCAGCACCCCTAACGAGAAGATCGCCGCGGGCCAAGAATCGATCATCAGGAGTGCTCCTTGGGTCCTGGCCCCTTCCCGGGGTCCGGCCTGGTGAGTGTCTTGGCCGCCTCGGCCAGTGCCGACGCGGTCAGGTGCAGGCTGAAGTCCGTGACTTCGTAGTACTTCATGGCCTTGCCGTCGTCGGACAGCTCCAGGGTGCCGGTGATGAGCCCGGCCGCCTCGAGCCGTTGCAGGTGCATGTGGAGGAGCGGGCGGCTCACCCCGATCTCGCGGGCCAGGTGGCTGACATAGTCGCGCCCGTCCGCCAGCACCGCCATGATGCGCAGCCGCAGCGGGTTGGACAGGGCCGCGAAGATCTCGACCAGGTCGTCACCTGTCGGCCCCGGCACTGTCATGGCTTCCCGTCACGTGTAATGATTATCTTACAGGTGAGCCTAGCACTCAGGTGGTGCTCCGGGAAAGCTCGGGACTGGGGGTCCCCGCCCGTTCCTGCCGGGACGGCGACCGGGCGCCGAGGGCCAGTCCCAGGGCCAGGCAGACCAGCGGGATCGCCGGGATCACGTAACGCACGTCGTAGGCCGCCAGGAACGGCGGCGAGGCGACCAGCGCGAGTGCCGTGACCCCGGGCAGCAGCGCGTCCCACCGCCGCCGCACGAGCGCCGTCGCCAGCGCCCCGACCAGGGCCAGCATGAGCAGCGGGAACGGCACGTACCCGAACCGCTGGTACGCCCGCAGCCACCCCGCGAACGGCTCCACGACCCGGGTGGCGGCCGGTCCGCCCTCGTACGACTCGGCGATGCCGCGTACCGACTCGCTCAGCGGCCGCTCCGCGGAGGGGAACTTGTACGGCGTCTTCTCGTCCACGGCCGTACGCTCCCAGCGCAGCAGCTGCGTGAGGTCGGTCGCGACCGCCGCGACGTACTCGCCGGGCTGGGCGAGGATGGCCGCCCTGGCGAACTCCCCGGCAAGCTGGTTGCGATGGGCCGTGCCCGGCACCTTGAGCAGGGGGGAGAAGCTCTCCCACAGCCAGTACGGCGGGTACGGGCGCTGCTCCACCGGCATGTTGGGGCAGAGCACGGCCAGCCGCTCCGGAGGCTTGATCACCGAGCAGTCGGCGAAGCTCATGGTCCTGGACCACAGGAAGTTCCCGTCCGCCTCGGTCAGCGCGAACTTCCCCTTCTCCACCTTCGCCCAGGTGGCGTACGCGCCCAGCGGGATCGCGCCCGCCACCAGCAGCGCCACGAGCGGGCGCCAGCCGTACCGCCTGATCAGCAGGTACGCGGCCGTGAGGATCAGCAGCGGCAGGCCGACCGTCCTGGTGATCCCGGCCAGGCCGAGCAGCAGGCCGCCGACGGCGGCGGTGGCGGGGGTGACGCGCCAGACCACGAGCAGGATCGCGACCGTGACCAGCACGACGAAGACCGCGTCCGCCATGATCATGTGTTCGAGCAGCACCAGGAACTCGTCGTACAGCAGCGGGGTGACCAGCAGGGCGGCGCCCCAGCCTGGCAGGCCGCGCCGCCTCAGCAGCGCGTAGACCGCCACAGCCAGCGCCAGCATCAGCAGGTGCTGCAGGACCGTCACCAGCGTGAGGCTGTGTGCGGGGCGCAGCAGCGCCAGCAGCAGCGAGTAGCCGGAGGGCCTGGTGGTGCCGGGGGTCAGCTCCTCGCGCAGGAAGGCGAACGAGTCGCCGTAGAAGAGGATCGACGGAGGGTAGCCGAGCACGGCGAGAGCCCGCAGCGCGATCGCGGGCAGCAGGGCGATGACCAGGGCGCGATGTGCCAAGGTGGATCCGCTTCCTCGTGTGTCGGGGCCCCCACAATAGTGGGTGAACCGGACATCACCCTGGCCTGATGGGTCAGTTCTGCTCAGGCAGGGGATCGACGAGGATCGCCGGGTCCAGGTTGCGCAGGATGCCGGGGCGGTCGGTGAGGATCGGCCACTGGGTGGACCGCGCGCATAAGATCACGTGGCCCGCGGTGATGTCGCTCGACCCGTCGAGGATCTCGGCGATGTCGGGCACCTTTCCCGCGGTGAGGTCGTCGACCTGGACGGCGGAACTGCTGATCAGATCGAAGAGTTCGACTTTCGTGACGAGCGGGACGATCGAATAGACGAGGGTGAGGGCGGTCGCGGGAATGCACAGCCCGCCGCCCCGATAAAGGCACAGCGCCGCGATGCTGCGAGAATGATTCGTTTTCGCGACCGCTATGTCGACGAGCGCTCCCACATCGAGAACGCGCCCAGGAAGCATGGTCAATCCTCTTGATTCCGATGCAGGCCGAGCCTGAGCATCACGTCGTCCGAAATCCGGTCCACCTTGAGAGCGTCGGCCGCCCTGTCGAGGTCGTCGCACTGCAGGTTCCAGCGTTGGATCAAGATGGTCGCATGCGTCATGTTGCCCACTTCGCGCTCCACCGCGGCGCGAATCACCTCGGAAATCATACGGCCATCGGCGCGCGCTTTTTGATGAACCGCATCAAGTGTCGCCTTGTCTAAATTTACGATGATTGATGCTGTTTCCCCGGATTGTGTCTTGGGTTCGGCGGAAAGGCGGGGCGCCGACATAGGCCAGGACGGTGGAGCGGGGGTGTCAGGGGCCTTGTCGTTGTCCGCGGAATTCCGCCGTGATGGAATGGGGATCGCCATACGCACGACGGTAGTCCCATAACGCCGCCGCCGATAGTCACCCATCGAGATCGGGTGGTCACAAGGGCCTCCGGAGGAGTCACATGCACCGCGTCACGGCGAAAGACGGCACGTCCATCGCGTTCGAACGCCTGGGCGTCGGTCCCGCGATCGTCCTGGTCGGCGGCGCCGCGGTCGACCGCTCGGCCAACGCGCAGCTCGCGCGGGAGCTGGCGGAGCGGTTCACCGTCTACAACTACGACCGGCGCGGCCGGGGCGAGAGCGAGGACACCCTCCCGTACGAGGTCGACCGCGAGATCGAGGACATCGCCGCGCTCATCGCCGAGGCGGGTGGGGCGGCGCACCTGTTCGGGATCTCGTCGGGCGGCGCGCTCGCGCTCGAAGCCGCCGCCGCGGGGCTGCCGATCGCGAGACTGGCCGTGTACGAGGTGCCCTACGACCTGGCGCCGGACGGGCCGAAGCGCGCGCGGGAGTACGCCGACCGGCTCCGCGCGCTGCTGGCCGAGGGCCGCCGCGGCGACGCGTTGGCGCTGTTCATGGTGACGGCGGGCGCGACCGAGGAGATGGTGGAGCAGGCCCGCGAGTCGCCGGCGTGGCCGGGCCTGGAAGCCCTCGCGCCCACGCTCGCCTACGACGCCGCCTGCCTGGGCGACGGCCGCCCGCCCGCCGACCGGCTGGCCGGCATCGCCTGCCCCACGCTGGTGGCCACGGGCGGGGGCGGCGGCTTCTTCGCCCTAGCCGCCGACGCGATCGCGGAGCTCGTCCCGGGCGCCGTGCGCGAGACCATCGAGGGCCAGACGCACATGGTGGACCCGAAGGCGCTGGCCCCGGTGCTCACGCGCTTCCTCGGACAGTAGACCCAGCACTACTGCCCGGCCCGCCAACCTGCGGATACCGTCAGAAAGTGCTCAACCGGACCGCGCTGGAGGCGCTGACGCAGCGGCCGCTGCCGTTCCTGGGCTCCGCGTGGCCCTGGCGGTGCGCGGCGTACCTGCTGGCCAGCGCCGTCCCCGGCCTGGCGGTGGGGGCCGCGGCGTTCGCCACGATCCCGCTCGGCGTGGTCGCGGCCCCGATCGTGCTGGCGCTGTGCCTGCCGCTGGTCGCCTGGTTCGAGCGGCGCAGGCTGCGGCTGGTGGACGGCGTGCCGCTGCCCGAGGCGCCCGCCGGGCGCGGGCGCGAGGCCGGGCTGGCCGTCATCACGGTGCTCGCGCTGTGGTGGATCGACCTGGTCATGCTGGGGTTCACGGTGGGCGGGCCGGTGGTCCTGATGCTCTCGCCGGTCGTGCAGCCCGAGGCGGAGGTCGGGATCGCCGCCGTGGGCTCCGTGGCGGGCGTGCTGCTGCTGCCCGTCGCCGCGTACACGATCACCGCCTGGGGCGGCGCCCGGGGGGCGATGGTACGCGCGATGCTCGCGCCGCAGGGCTCCGAGCTGAACGAGGTGCTGCGGTCACGGGCGCGGCTGGTGGACGCGTTCGAGACGGAGCGCCGCAGGATCGAGCGGGACCTGCACGACGGCGCGCAGCAGCGGCTGGTCTCCCTGTCGATGGCGCTCGGCATGGCCCGGCTGGACCTGCCGGACGACTCGCCCGCGGGCCGGATGGTCGGGCAGGCCCACGAGGAGGCCAAGCGGGCGCTCGCCGAGCTGCGCGAGCTGATCAGGGGCGTGCACTCGCAGGTGCTCACCGACCGCGGGCTGGGCGCGGCGGTGCGCGACGTGGCCGGGCGCTCCCCCGTGCCCGTGGACGTGGACGTGGAGCTGGCCGGGCGGCTGCCCGCGCCCGTGGAGGTGACCGCGTACTACGTGGTCAGCGAGGCCCTGGCGAACCTGGCCAAGCACAGCCGGGCCACCAGGGGCGCCGTCACCGGGCGGGTCGAGGGCGGCACGCTGGTCGTGGAGGTGCGCGACGACGGCGTGGGCGGGGCCGACCCGGCCAGGGGCACGGGGCTGACCGGGCTGGCCGACCGGCTGGCCGTGGTGGACGGGCGCCTGTCCCTGTCCAGCCCGATCGGCGGTCCGACCCTGATGAGAGCGGAGATACCGTGCGCGTAGTGATCGCCGAGGACGCCGTCCTGCTGCGGGAGGGCCTGGTCGGGCTGCTCGAACGCTTCGGCCACACCGTGGCCGCCGCGGTCGGCGACGCGCCCGCCCTGCTCGCCGCCGTCGCCGAGCACCGCCCCGACGCCGTGGTGACCGACGTGCGCATGCCGCCCGGCTTCGCCGACGAGGGGCTGCGGGCGGCACTGGAGCTGCGCGAACGGCATCCGGACCTGGCCGTCCTGGTGCTCAGCCAGTACGTCGAGCAGACCTACGCGGCCGAACTGCTGGAGCCGGGCGCCGGCGCGGGGATCGGCTACCTGCTGAAGGACCGCATCGGCGACGTACGCGAGTTCGTCGACGCGCTCGACCGGGTGGCCGCCGGGGGCACGGTCGTGGACCCGGAGGTGGTCCGCCAGCTGCTCAGGCGGCGCCGCGACCCGCTGGCCCGGCTCACCCCGCGCGAGCAGGAGGTGCTCGGCCTGATCGCCGAGGGGCGGACGAACGCGTCGATCGCCAGGGAGCTGTTCGTCACCGAGGCGGCCGTGGCCAAGCACATCGCGAACATCTTCGCCAAGCTCGACCTCCCGCCCGCCGCGGACGGGCACAGAAGGGTGCTTGCGGTGCTCGAATACCTCAAATGACGCGGCTGGAAAGTAGGGTTCGTTGGCATGAACGAGCAGTGGCAGGAGGTCGGCGACCGGGTCTATGTCCGGCGCCACAAGTCGTACGACATGAACGTGGGGCTGGTCGTGGGCGACGGGCACTGCCTGGTGCTCGACACGCGTAGCTCGCACAGGGAGGCGGCGGACCTCATCGAGGCGGTCAGGAGGATCACCGGCAGCCCGTGGACGGTCGTCAACAGCCACTCCCATTTCGACCACTACTTCGGTAACGCGCTCTTCGGCCCCGCCGAGATCTGGGGCCACGTCAGGTGCGCCGAGGAGATCGACCAGTACGGCGAGCAGCAGCGCGCCGTGATGATCGAAGGGCATCCCGAGCGGCGCGAGGAGTTCGAGGAGGTCACGATCGTGCCGCCGGACCACACGTTCACGAGCGCGGCCAGCCTCGACATCGGCGGACGGATCGTGCACCTGCAGCATTTCGGGCTCGGGCACAGCAGCAACGACGTGGTCGTGCACGTGCCGGACGCGGGCGTGGTGTTCGCGGGTGACCTGGTGGAGGAGGGGGCGCCGCCGGCGTTCAGCGACTCGTACCCGCTCGACTGGCCGCTCACCATGGCGGCGATGCTGGACGAGCTGCCCGAGCAGGTGATCGTGCCGGGGCACGGCGCGGTCGTGGACCGGGCGTACGCGCAGGCGCAGCAGGCCGAGCTGGCCCTCGTGGCCGAGCTGGCCAGGCGGGCACACGTGGAGGGCCTGCGTGACCTGATCAAGCTCTTCCCCTATCCGGAGGACGTGACCAGGCAGGCGATCGACAGGGCCTTCCTGCAGCTGGATGTCTGAGCTATATTGCAAATTGCAATATAGGAGGTGGCATCATGGCGCAACGCCACAATTTGGTCGGCCTGACCGTGCTGGCCCTGCTCACCGTGCGCCCGAGCCACCCGTACGAGCTGCACCGGTTCATCATCGACACGCACAAGGACTACATCACCGGCCTGCCGCGCAGCCTCTACCACGCGGTGGAGCGGCTGGCCAAGGACGAGCTGATCGTCCCCTCGAAGACCGACCGCGAGGGCCGCAGGCCCGAGCGCACGGTCTACGAGATCACCGACGAGGGCCGCCAGGAGCTGGTCACCCGGCTGCGGCAGCTCCTGGAGAAACCCGACCCCGACCGGCGCGCCTTCGTCGCGGCCGTCTCGCTCATGGGCTGCCTGCCGCTGCCCGAGGCGCAGCGGGCGCTGCGCGGGCGCGCGGCCACGATCGAGGGCGTCCTGGCCGGGATGGAGGCCCACCTGCGAGCCATGGCCGACAGCGGCCTGCCCGCGATCCTCATGCTGGAGGTGGAGTGCGAGCAGGCGCTCTACACCGCCGAGCTCGGCTGGATCACGGGGCTGCTCGACCGGCTCGACAGGGGAGAGCTCGACTGGCAGACCACGGTCGAGATGTGAGAAGGCCGCCGAGGTGCGCCAACACCCCGGCGGCCGGAAATCCGAACAAGGCGCCTGCCCTGCCCGAACTCGCATTCACAGGATAGGCGCCGCGACAGAGGGAGCAGTGCCATGTCCGCAGAGATCGTCCGGCTGCTCGCGCGGATCCCGGAGACCTGGAACTCCGGGGACGCCGAGGGTTACGCCGCGCTCTTCACCGAGGACGCCGACTACATCACGTTCTTCGGCAGCCACCTGGAGGGCCGGCAGGCCATCGAGGAGGCCCACCGCGAGCTGTTCAAGCTCGACATCAAGCTCGAAGGGGGCGGCGGCCCGCCGCTGATCAAGCCGCTCAGCGACGACGTCGCGCTGGTGATCGTGGGCGGCGGCTCGTCCGTGAACGGCGCCGCCGACCCGAGCCGCCAGTCGGTCATCACGCTGACCGCGCTCCGCACGCCCGAGGGCTGGCGCTTCGCCTCCTTCCAGAACACGAGGGTGAGCGCGCCGTGAGCAGGCGGCTCATCACCGAGGTCGCCGGGGTGATCGAGGCCCCGGTCGAGCGGGTGTGGCCGGAGATCGTACGGACCGTCCCGAGGACGGAGCTGGGCGAGCACGTCCTGGCCTACCAGGGCGGCTGGTGGTACCGCGGCGAGTGGTCGGTCACCCCCGTCCCCGGGGGCACGCGCCTGGTCCACCGCGTCTACGACGTGGCCGGCCAGGGCTGGGCCGTCGCCCTGGCCAACCGGCTGTTCATCGGGTTCCGCGAACGTACGCGCCGGTCGTTCGCGGAGGGCCTGGTCCACCTCGGAAACCGCTTGGGGTGCGCCACCAGGCTCACCTAGGCGTGGCGTGGCAAGGGCGTGGCGAGCACGCTGATCGGGCACGCCCTTGCCACGAATCAAGCGAGCCTGATCTTCCCCTTCGACACCTTGATCTTCTTGCCGGCGAGCGGCTTCTTGGCGGGGCCGTTCACCACCGCGCCCGTCGAGGCGCTGAACTTGCTGCCGTGGCACGGGCAGTTGATCGTGCCACGGCTGACGCTCGCCACCGTGCAGCCCTGGTGGGTGCACTTGGCGCTGAAGCACTTGTAGACGCCCTTCCTGGGCTGGGTGATCACGTACTTGCCCTGGACGATCTTCCCGCCCCCTACCGGGATGCTCTTGGTGGTGGCGAGGACGGGCTTGGCCGCCTCCGCTTCCGCCTCTGCCGGACGCGGCCACAGGAACACGACTCCTGCGCCCGCGGCGCTACCTCTGGTGATCAATGCGCGGCGTGTGAGCATTGTTGCCTCCTTCAACCACTCACACGTTTGCAGATCTTCAGTGGTTCAGAGGAAATTTGGCGATAAATCCGGAATCTGCGTACACGAGCGTGCCGCCGTGCAGGTGCGCGATGTCCCGCGCGATCGGCAGCCCCAGCCCGGCGCCGCCCGCGTCCCTGGCCCGCGCCTCGTCCAGCCTGGTGAACCGGGCGAACACCGCCTCCCGCTGCTCCGGCGGGATCCCGGGCCCGTCGTCCTGCACCTCCAGCACGGCCCGGTCCTCCTCGGCGTGCACGCGTACCCGCACGGTGGAGGCGGCGTGCCGGACCGCGTTGTCGGCCAGGTTCGTCACCAGGCGGTCGAGGTGGGCGCGGGAGCCCTTCATCACCACGTCCGGCTCGATGTCCAGCTCCAGGCGCACCTCGGGCCGCCGCCTGGCGCGTACCGACTCCTCGGCGGCCACCTGGCCCAGGTCCAGCTCGGCCGCGCGCAGCGGCTCGCCCGCGTCCAGCTTGGCCAGGATGAGCAGGTCGGCGGCCAGGGACTGCAGGCGTTCGACGTCGGCCAGCGCCTCCCTGGTCAGCTCGCTGGGCTCGGCCAGCTCCAGGCGGGCGCGCAGGGTGGCGATGGGGCTGCGCAGCTCGTGCGCCGCGTCCGCGACGAACCGCTTGTGCGTGTCCACGGCCGTCTCCAGGCGGTCGAGGGTGCCGTTCACAGTGGTGGCCAGCGCGGCGATCTCGTCCTTCGAGCCGGGTACGGGCACGCGCTGGTGCAGGTCGCGGGCCGTGATGTCGGCGACCTTGGCGCGGATGGCGGCCACGGGGGCCAGCGCGCGGCCTACCGAGATCCACGTCATCCCGGCCACCACGAGCAGCACGGCGGGCACGCCGGGCAGCAGCGCGCTATAGAGCGTCTGCAGTGCCTTCTCGGCGCCTTCCAGGGGGACCCGCGACCAGACCATGGCGGGGCCGCCCACGGTGGCGACCTTGACGCCGGCGACGGCGTACTTCTGCGGCGCCGCCCACTCGGTGGTGGAGGCGCTCTTGTCGTCGGTCAGCAGCACGTCGGGGTCGGCGATCGTGGCCTTCGTGCCGTCGCGCAGCTGGACCGTGCCGCTCTTCCCGACGATCGCGAGCGGCTCGCCCTCGCCCTGCTTGGCCAGGGCGACCGGGCCCTCGGCGCGAGTCCGCGCGGGCGCCTCGGCACCGGGCGAGACCGGGGTGGCGAGCATGAGGTCCAGCGTCTCCGCGTACGGCGCCGCCGCCGCGGCCTTCCTGGTGGCCTCGGCGTCGGCGTTGCTCTGCAGCGTGCCGCGCAGCACCGCCACCAGCGCCAGCGCGGCCAGGCCCAGGGCGAGGGCCACCACCAGGGTCGCGGCGGCGGTCGCCCGCAGCCGTACGGACGAGAGCGCGGCCGACGCCTTCCGCAGCGGGCTCATGCCGCCTCCAACCGGTAGCCGGCGCCGCGGACCGTCATGAGCGTCGTCCGCCCGAAAGGCGTGTCGATCTTGCGGCGCAGGGCGCTGATGTAGACCTCGACGATGTTCGGGTCGCCGTCGTAGGAGAAGTCCCAGGCCTGGGCCAGCAGCTCGCCCTTGGACACGACCTCGCCGGGCCGGCGGGCCAGCGCGTGCAGCACCGCGAACTCCTTGGGCGTCAACCCGATCTCCACCTCGCCCCTGCGGCACTTCAGCGCCGCCGGGTCGACCACGAGGTCCCCCACGGTGATCGACACGGGCCGCTCCCGCCCGCCCCGCCGCACCAGCGCCCGTAACCTGGCCAGCAGCACCACGTACGAGAACGGCTTGGCCAGGTAGTCGTCGGCCCCGTTGTCGAGCGCCTCGGCCTCGTCGTAGATGCCGTCCTTGGCCGTGAGCATCATGATCGGCGTCCAGTCGCCCGCCTCGCGCAGCTTGGCGCAGACCGCGTAGCCGTTCAGCCTGGGCAGCATCACGTCCAGGACGATCACGTCGTACGTGTTCTCCGTGGCCATCCACAGGCCGTCACGCCCGTCGTGGGCCACGTCCACGGCGAAGCCCTCGCCCGCCAGGCCGCCTTTCACCAGGTCGGCCAGCCGCTCCTCGTCCTCCACCAGTAGCACTCGCACACCGACCAGGGTGCCTCAGGCCACCTAAAGCCAACCTGAAGATCATTTAGGGCCTCTTCAGGGTCACTTCAGGTACGCCGGGCCAGTCTCGGAGGCGTTCGACCGATCCCAGTGAGGAGAACCCATGTTCAAGCGACGTCTCGCGCTGCTCGGCGCGGTCGCCGTACTCGCCGTCACCGGCCTGACCGGCTCCGCCCTGGCCGACGAGACCCCGGGTCCCGCCGGCGCCAAGGTGACCTGCAAGACGGCCGACGGCGAGAGCGTCCAGATGGCCGAGGCCCTGCCGGGCGCGGGCGGCAGGACCGTCGGGCCTGACGGCAAGGTGCGCGAGTTCAAGCCCGGCGACACGGTGAAGGTCGACGCCCTTCCCGAGGGCGAGGTGCCGCCGGACGTGTGGAAGGCCGTGCCCGCCCAGCCGGACGGCGTGGACGTGACGAAGGTCCTGCCTACCCTGCCGGACGGAGTGGAGGTGAGGAAGGCCGTGCCCCTTCCGGAGGACGGCAAGCTGCCTGAGGCCGTACAGGCCGTGCCCGCCCAGCCGGCGAAGCCCGGCGAGAAGCTGGACGCGCCGGCGGCCGGCATCAAGGTGGTGAAGATCATCTGCGAGAAGACCGACTAGGTCATTCCGGGAAGGACGGGTGCGGTCCGAGCGCCCAGTACTCGTAGAGGCCGTGGCCGACGAGCCCGTCGTACTCGAAGCGCCCGACGGCGTCCACCATGCCCCACATCCTGGCGGCGTCGTCGGGCAGCCGGTACGTCACGCCCTGCACGACCGGCCCCTCGCCCTGGTACATGCCGTGCTTCCAGTCCGGCTCCAGGCCGTACCCGGTGCCGACCATGAGGTGCACCGGCAGGATCGGGGTGCAGCGCACGTCGAACGGCTTGCCGCCGGGAGGCGAGAAGGTGATCGTGGCCTCCACGACGTCGCGGGTGCCGGGGGCGTAGACCGGGCGGTACTCCGGTCTGCCGAGGTATTCCTCCTCGCGGCCGTCGGACCAGACGCGTACGGCCTCCTCCAGCATCCGGCGGCCGCGCTCGTCCTCCTGGACGATGCAGAGGATGGCGTGGTCGTCGAACTGCATGGGCGTGTAGAGCCAGTAGAACGTGCCGGCGTTCTTGGTCTGGATGCCGGGCGGTTCGGGCTCGCCGACCGGCCTGATGCCCCAGGAGCGGTCCCTGGTGCCCTGCCAGCGGTCGGGCGTGACCGGTATGTCCTCCTCACCGATCCTGATATTTCCGGACCAGTGCCCGGTCTGCGCCAGGCGTACCGAGTCGAACATGACCCGCTCCTGCCACCGCAGGAAGTGCCGCGGCTCCAGCGTCGCCGGGATCGTCCCCTCCCAGAGCAGGTCGAAGGACAGGCCATGCTCGTTCGGCTCCAGGACCACCCTGAGCCGCTTGAGCCCTTCGAGCACCTCGACGCGGAACGGGCCGATCTCGGTGTTCATCCGGTCGGGGCCCAGCTCTCGGGAGGCCCGTACGACGCGGTGCAGGTCTGCGTGGCGTACGCAGGCGAAGGCGTCGGTGACGCCCAGGTTGGGGTACTGGCCGAGGCCGACGATCAGCATGAGCTCGTCGGTGCCGGGGTGGCAGTTGAAGTAGTAGCGGTCGTAGAAGTTGCGGTCGGAGGTGGCGACGTGCCGCATGACCTGGGCGGCCTGGTGGACGGGGTAGTCGTCTAAGGGAGACAGCGCCATGCCGGGTTTGTAGCAAGCGCTTGGTGGACCGTCAACAAGGGTCCGGAAACGGGAAGCGCGCCCTCGGGATCCCCCGAGGACGCGCTCCCCTTCCGGCAGTACCGAATCAGGACATCTTGCGCGATGCCTCATCTGCCGTGTCGGACACGCGGCCCGCCATCCGCTCCGTGGACTCGGCGGTCCTGTCGGCCTTCTCGCTGACCCAGCGTGACGCATCGGAGGCGGAGTCCTTCATGTGCTCGGTCCACTGCTGGGCGTTGCGGCGGTAGAACATGTAACCGACCGCCCCCACCGCGAGGCCGGTCAGCAGAACGAACGTCGGCCATCGCCGCGACCGGGTGGGCGTGGGATCGATCTTCCTGGCCGCCGTGATCAGCATGGAGCTGACCCTGGGCGCGACCTGATCCTCGAACCCGTGCGCCGCGGAGTGAAGCCGCGGCGCCGCCCAGTAGCGGGCATCCTCGACGCGCTGGGCGGCGGCCATCCTGGCCTGGTCCGCCACGGGCGCCATCAGCTGGCCGGTTCGCACGGCCCGGGCCTTCATGCGGCCCGTCCACGTGGTGGGTACCTCTATGACCACGCGGCGTCTCTTCATTGTCAGGGACACGACAACCTCCCCTGTCGTTGGGGCCCCGAGCCTGACCTTCCCTGGACAAGGCGGCTCAATCATGGCGAGCCGTGGGAGGATGGCTCTGAAGGCCTAACGGCCATTGTCCTCAAAACATCACAGAACCAACCCTGTACATAGAGGGGGCGGCTGTCTCGTGGCTGAGAAGCTGATCGCAAACCTGCAGACCAACCGTGGAAATATCAAGGTGGAGCTCTTCCCCAACAGAGCCCCGAAAACGGTGCGCAACTTCGTCGAGCTCGCCGAAGGCTCGAAGGAGTGGACGCACCCGGGCACCGGTGAGAAGAGCACCGCACGCTACTACGACGGGACGATCTTCCACCGGGTGATCTCCGGATTCATGATCCAGGGCGGCGACCCGCTCGGCCAGGGCATCGGCGGCCCCGGCTACGAGTTCGACGACGAGATCCACCCGGAGCTGTACTTCAACCGCCCGTACCTGCTGGCCATGGCCAACGCGGGGGTCCGCTTCGGCAAGGGGACCAACGGGTCGCAGTTCTTCATCACGGTCGTGCCGACGCCGCACCTGAACGGCAGGCACACGATCTTCGGTGAGGTGGTCGAGGGCCAGGAGGTCGTGGACGCCATCGCCAAGACCCGCACCGACAGCCGGGACCGGCCGGCGGAGGACGTCGTCCTGGAGTCCGTCACCATCGACCGCCTCCCCGCCTAACCCACCGCCCCCATCCCGCCCCACCCACACGGCCCTGGGGCGGCCCCACATGCCCCACCGGCCGCTCACCGGGCCAGCTGGGGTCGCATCCCCATCGGCCGCTCACGGGGCGGCCGGGGTCGCATCCCCTTCAGCCGTTATCGGGTTGGCCGGGGTCGTATCCCCACCAGCCGCTCATCGGGTGGGCCGGGGTTGCACTCCCACCGGCCGCTTGTCGGGCAGGCTCGGGTCACGCTCGCACTGGGCGCCCCGGAACGGCCCGGGCCGCTCCGGCACCGACGGCACCAGAAGTGGCTCATGGGCGCTGCCCCACCGGGCGGCTGCGGGAGTGGCTCAGGCTACGCCTGGGCCGGTGCCCTGGCGGTCGCCCTCACGCCCGAAGCGGCGCGACAACCGAGCCAGCCCGCTGGTCGCCGCACGAGGGCGCCGGGCTCCGTCGCACGCCTTCCCGCCGATGCGGCGCGGTGAGGGGCGGCGGCGTCCGATGGCGCGTGGGCGGCCCGTCGCGTGGTGGTGCTGGGCCTTGGCCGCCGCCTTCCGCCGCCCGCATCGGGTGCTCTGAGGGCGGCTCGGGGTCACTCCGCGCTGGGCGCTCCCGGGGCGGCACGCGGTCGCGCTCGCGGCGGCGTTCTCGGGATGGGGCGGCCCGGTCGCGCTTCCAGTCCGTGCGCCTCCCGCCCGGCCGTCCCCCTTCCCGGGGGCGAGGGTGGGGACACGCGGGTGCGGCGTGTAAGCCATAGGCTTTCGGTCATGACCAGCCAGCCGCCCAGCCCGCCCCCGCAGCCCGAGCAGCCCGCTGAGGCGGTGCCCACGTGCTACCGGCACCCCGAGAAGGAGACGTGGGTCCGGTGTCAGCGGTGCGAGCGCCCCATCTGCCCCGACTGCATGCGCGACGCCGCCGTGGGCTTCCAGTGCCCTGAGTGCGTGGCCGAGGGCAACAGGGGCATCCGCCAGGCCAAGTCCGCCTTCGGCGGCAGCGTGGTGAACACCCCGATCGTGACGTACGCGATCCTGGCGCTCACCGTCCTGGGCTTCGGCGCCCAATACCTCACCGGCAACGCAGTCGGCGCGGCGCTGGCGATGTGGCAGCCAGGAGTCGCCGAGGGCCAGTATTACCGGCTGATCACCGTCGCCTTTGTGCACAGCACCGACAACTTTCTCCACATCCTGTTCAACGGCTGGGCCATCTTCGTGATCGGCCCATACCTCGAACGAGCCTTCGGGCATCTCCGCTTCGCGGCCATCTACCTGATCAGCGCGCTGGGCGGTTCGGTGCTCGGGCTCTGGCTCGACCCGATGCCCACGCCCACGGTCGGCGCCTCGGGAGCCGTCTTCGGGCTGTTCGGCGCCATGTTCGTCGTGGGCCGCAGGCTGAAGCTGGACGTGCGAGGCATCACCCTGGTGATCGGGCTCAACCTCGTCATCACGTTCGTCCTGCCCGCGATCTCCGGTCTCCGCATCAGCTGGACCGGCCATGTCGGCGGCCTGATCGTCGGGACGCTGCTGGCGGCGGCGCTGGCCTACGCTCCCAAGAACAACAGGCCCCTGTGGCAGGGGCTGGCGATCGTGGGAGCGCTGGCCGTGCTCGCCGTGCTCGTAATGGTCAGAGTGTCGGCCATCCTGAGCATGGGCTGACTTCCCCAGGCTGTGGAAAAGACTGTGGAAAGAACTAACGCCAGCGGGTGGAAAGGACCACCCCGAAGATGATGAAAACAAACCCGATCAGCAGGTTCCAGTTCTGGAGGTCGCTGAAGAAGGGCGCCCGTGGTGCGACGTAGTAGATCGCGATCCACAGGATGCCGATGATCCACGCCGCGACCATCGTGGGTGCCAACCAGCGCGGGCTGACCTTGACCTGCTGTGATCTCTGCGGCGGGGTGTAGACCGCCTTCTTGCGAGCCTTGGACTTGGGCACTGGTAACTCCTGCTGAGGGCCTGGGCATCCGGATCGTCCACAGGCTCTTCGTTAAGCCTAATTGAAGTGTGGCCAAGGATAGCCGCCACGCGCGGGACATGGCGATCCCCAGTTGCCGCTTCTGACCCGAATACGCTGATCGCATGCGGGCCACGCTGCGGGCCGTGGGGGAGACGAGCATCACCGCGGGCCTGATCATGATGCTGTTCTGTGCGTACCTGCTCTGGGGCACCGGCGCGTACACCCAGAGCCAGCAGCGGCTGCTCCAGCGCGAGCTGGCGGCGCGGAAGGCGGTCGAACCCGAGCCGGGCAAGCCCATGGCGCTGCTGCGCATCCCCAAGCTGGGCCGCGACTACGAGTACGCCGTGATCGAGGGGGTGGACACCGAGCACCTGAAGAAAGGCCCAGGGCATTACCCGGACAGCGCCATGCCGGGCCAGGTCGGCAACTTCGTGGTGTCGGGGCACCGCACGACGTACGCGGCCCCGTTCAACGAGATCGACGAGCTCGAACGCGACGACGAGATCGTCGTGGAGGCCGGCGGCACCACGTACACGTACCGGGTGACCTCTCAGGACATCGTGAAACCGGACGAGGTCGACGTGTTCGCCCCCGTACCCGGCAAGCCCGACATCCGCCCCATCCGGGCCTTCATCACGCTGTCCACCTGCCACCCCGAATACTCGGCCGCCGAGCGCCTGATCGTCTACGGGGTGCTCAAGGACGCGATCAAGGACGAGGAGTGACATGTACGCCTGGCTCTGGCGCAAGCTGCCCGGCACCGCGCGGACCAAGGTGCTGACGGCCGCCGTGATGGTCGCCGTCGTGGGGGTCGTACTCTGGTATGTCGTGTTTCCGCTACTCGAGCCCATGGTGACGCTCGACGAGGTGAGCGTGAGGAAATGAGCCGCGTGCTGGTCGTGGACAACCACGACAGCTTCGTCCACACCATCGTGCAGTACCTGCGCGGGCTGGGCGCCGACTGCGACGTACGGCCGCGCGACGACGTACGCGTGAGCGACGCCGACGGCTTCGACGGCGTCCTCATCAGCCCGGGCCCGGGCACGCCCGAGGCGGCCGGCGTGAGCGTGCCCCTGGTCCACCACGCGGCCGAGAGCGGCCGCCCGCTGCTCGGCGTCTGCCTCGGCCACCAGGCCATCGCCGTCGCGTACGGCGCCACCGTGTCCCGCGCGCCCGAGCTCGTCCACGGTATGACCAGCCCCGTCACCCACGACGGTAAGGGCGTGTTCGAGGCGCTGCCCTCGCCCGTGCGGATGACCCGCTACCACTCGCTCGCCGTGCTGCCCGAGACCGTCCCCGACGTGCTCGACGTGACCGCCCGCACCGGCGAGGGCGTCATCATGGGCCTGCGCCACCGTGAGGCGCCCATCGAGGGCATCCAGTTCCACCCCGAGTCCGTGCTGTCGGAACACGGCCACCGGCTGCTCCAGAATTGGCTGCGAGGAATCTTGTAACAAATGTCCCCCGGCGAGCGACTACCAAGTGAACGTCCCCGCCGTTGCCCCCGAGCGGCGGGGGCGTTCTCGTGTCAGCGACGACATGAAGAAGGGCCGCCCGGGAACGGGCGGCCCTTCTTCATGTCTCAGTTGCCGACGCCTCCGAGGCCGTCGTCACCGATCGGGTTGTCGTCGCTCGGCTGCTGGTCGTCGGACGGGAAGTCCGTCTGGTCGTCCGTCGGCGTCTCCGTCGGCACCTCGGTGGTGGGCTGCGGGTTGTTGTTCTCCAGGCCGGGACCCGTGGACACCACGATCGTGATCGTCGTGCCCGGATTGACCTTGGTGCCCTCACCCGGGTTCTGCTGGATGACCGTGCCCTCGGGCGCCTCGTTCGCCTGCGGGACGACCCTGGACTTGAAGCCGGCGGCCTTGATCTGGGCCTTGGCGTCCGCCTCGGTGAGCCCGATCACGCTGGGCACCTCACCGAGCTCCTTGGGCACGTAGAGGGTGACCGTGCCGCCCTTCTCGATCGAGTCACCGGCCTTGGGGCTGGTGTCGATGACCGTGCCCTGCGACTTGCTGGAGATCTTGGTCTTGACCGTGCCGCGCAGGCCCGCCTCCTCCAGCGTCTTCATGGCGTCTTCCTGCGACTGGCCGATGAGGCCGTCGGGCACCTTGACCTTCTCCGGGCCCTTCGAGATGACCAGCTTGACCGGGGAGCCCTTGTCGACCTTGGTGCCCTCGGCGGGGTCCGTCTTGATGACGCTGCCCTTGTCGACGTCGTCGCTGGACTCCTGCACCACCTGGACGGTGAGCCCGAGGTTCTTGAGCTGCTCTTCGGCGTACGCGCGCTCCTGGCTGACCAGCGACGGGATCGTGACCTGCGTGTCGGTCGGCGTGCTCTTCGACCCGAACACCGAGTAGCCGACCCCGATGAACGCACCGATGATCAGCAGCGGCACGATGATCCACAGCGCGGTCTTGACGGCGTTGTTCCCGCCGCCGCCGCTCGCCCTGCGTCGCCCGCCGCGGCCGCCGCCGTCACCGTCGTCGTACTCGTACGGAGGGACCGCGGTGGTGCGCTGCGTGGCCGGACCCTGCGCCGCCTGGGTCGCGGTCATCATCCGCGTGCCCTGGTTGAAGTTGCCGTTCATGGCCATCGTCTGGGCGTCGGTCGGCATCCCGGACATCGCCCGCTGGATGTCGGCCCGCATCTCGCCCGCGCTCTGGTAGCGGTGGGCCGGGTCCTTGGCCATGGCCTTGAGCACGATCGCGTCGGCCCACGGGGGGATGTCGCGGTCGATCTGCGACGGCGGGATGGGCTCCTCGCGCACGTGCTGGTAGGCGATCGCGACGGGAGAGTCGCCGGTGAACGGCGGCTGCCCGGTCAGCAGCTCGTAGAGCAGGCAACCGGTGGAGTAGATGTCGCTGCGCGCGTCGACCCGCTCGCCGCGCGCCTGCTCGGGAGACAGGTACTGGGCGGTGCCGATCACCTGTGCCGTCTGCGTCATCGTGGCCGCGGAGTCGGCCATCGCGCGCGCGATGCCGAAGTCCATCACCTTGACGTCGCCGGCGCGCGTGATCATCACGTTGGCCGGCTTGATGTCGCGGTGCACGATGCCGCCGCGGTGGCTGTAGTCGAGCGCCCGCAGGATGCCGTCGACCAGCTCGACCGCGCGCTCCGGCAGCAACCGCCGGTCCTGGCGCAGCAGGTCGCGCAGCGTCCGGCCGTCGACGTACTCCATCACGATGTACGGCACGGGAGTGCCGTCGGTGGTGTCCTCGCCGGTGTCGTAGACCGCGACGACGGCCGGATGGTTCAGAGAGGCAGCTGATTGTGCCTCGCGGCGGAAGCGGGCCTGGAAGGTGTGATCGCGCGCCAGGTCGGACCGGAGGGTTTTGATCGCGACTATGCGGTCCAGCCGGATGTCTCGGGCACGATACACCTCGGCCATGCCGCCGCGCCCGACGACACCGTCGAGCTCGTAACGGCCGCCGAGTAGCCGAGGCTGAGTCATTTCCTGCACTGTCCCTTACCGTTCATCTTGGGTACCGGCCTGCTCGGGGGGCCGCCGGTGTCCATCATCGACCCCATAGCGCATCACGTCTCCTCCTTGGGCGGGTTTGTATCACCCGGGTCCGGCGAGGCGGTGGGTGTCGGAGTTTTGGGTGTAGTGGTGGGCGTCGGGGTCGGTGTGGGTGTAGGGGTACGGGTGGTCGGGGTCGGTTTCGGTGTCGGCTTCTTGGTGGGAGTTGCCGACTTGCTTACCGTAGCTGACCGCGAGGGTATAGGCCTCGGTGACTTCACCGGAACCACGGAAGGCCGCTTGGTGCGTCTTTTCGTGGGCGAGGGTGTCGCCCGGTCGTGCGATGTCACCGCCGACCTGGTCGGCTCGGCCACGTCCGGCGTCGGCTGCGGCGGCTGCCGGTCGGCGAACGTGATGGCGGTGAGCCCCACCGCGGCCGCGCAGCCCGCGGTGGCGACCAGGGCCAGCGTCCGCCTGTGGCGCTTTCCCACGGCCGGCACCTGCGGCGTGGTGGCCGAGTGGAGGTGGTCCGTCTCCTGCTCGTCCTCCGGGGCCGGCTCGCGTACCCGGAAGCCGCCCGGGTCGGTGAGCATGCTGAGGTCGGCGCCCTGCTCGGCGCTGGCCAGCGACTCGCGCAGCAGGTAGGCCCGGTCGGCCACCTCCAGCGCCGAGGCCGGGCGCCGCGCGGGGTCCTTCGACAGCAGCGACATGACCAGCTCGCGCACCGGCGCGGGCACGTCCACCCCGAGGGGCGGCGGGTGCTCGTTGAGGTGCTGCAGCGCGATCGCCACCTGGCTGTCGCCGCGGAACGGCGTGCGCCCGGCCAGGCACTCGTAGGCCACCACGCCCAGCGAGTAGAGGTCGGTCGCGGGAGTGAGCGGGAACCCCTGGGCCTGCTCGGGGCTGACGTACTGGGCCGTGCCCAGCACGGTGCCCGTCTGCGTGACCGGAGCCGCCTCCAGGGCCCGCGCGATGCCGAAGTCCGTGACCTTGATGGTCCCCTCGGAGGTGACCAGCAGGTTTCCCGGCTTGATGTCGCGGTGGATGATCCCGGCGGTGTGCGCGGCGTGCAGCGCCTTGGCCGTCTGGCCCACCACGTCAAGCGTCACCTCGGGCCCGATGGAGCCGTTGCGCGCCAGGATGGCCGACAGCGGCTCGCCGTGCACCAGCTCCATCACGAGGTAGGCCAGGTCGCTCTGCTCGCCGTAGTCGAAGATCTGCGCCACTCCCGGGTCGGCCAGGGCCGCGGTGATGCGCGCCTCGTTCCTGAACCGCTCGCGGAACGTGGGGTCGGCGTAGATGTGGCTGCGCAGGATCTTCACCGCCACCTCGCGCCCGAGCAACTCGTCGCGGGCACGCCAGACCTCTCCCATACCGCCCGTGGCGATGCGGGAGATCAGGAGGTAGCGGTTACGGAGCCGCATGACCCAGCAGGTTACCGTCACTCACTTGTTCAGCACCGCCTCCAGCACGGCCTTCGCGATCGGCGCGGCGGTGTGGCCGCCGGTCGCCTCCGCGCCGACGTTGGCAGCACCGGACTCGACGATGACCGCCAGGGCCACCTTCGGGTCCTCGGCAGGCGCGAAGGAGATGAACCAGGCATGCGGTGGCTGCTTGTCGGCCGTCTCCGCGGTGCCCGTCTTACCCGCTACTTGGACGCCTGGGACCTGCGCCAGGTTTGCGGTGCCGTTCTGGACGACGCTGACCATCATCTCACGCAGCTTGCCCGCCGTCTCGGAGCTGACCGCTTCCGACAGCTCCTCGGGGTCGGCCTGCTTGATCGTGTCGCCCTTGGCGTCGGTGATCTTGTTGACCAGGTACGGCTTCATCACCTTGCCGTCATTGGCGATGCCCGCGGCGATCATGGCCATCTGCATCGGGGTCATGCGGTTGCTGCGCTGCCCGATCGAGGCCATGGCCAGGGCGGCCTTGTCCTCTTCCGGGCCGAAGTCGCTGTTGGTGACCGACATCGGCACGGCGAGCGGCTGCCCCATGCCGAACTTCTCGGTCTGCTCCTTCATCTTGTCGTAGCCCAGCTCCATGCCCATCTTGCCGAACGGCGTGTTGCAGGACTTCTCCAGCGCGAACGTCAGCGTCACCGAGCCGGAGCCGCAGGCCGCGCCGCCGTAGTTGGGCAGGCTGATGTTCGTGTTGGGCAGCGGCAGCCGCTGCGGCGCGTCCACGTTGGTCTGCGGGCCGCGCGAGGAGTCGTCCTCGAGGTAGGCCGCCATGGTCACGACCTTGAACGTCGAGCCGGGCGGGTAGGTCTGCGCGACCGTACGGTTGAGCAGCGGCTGGCTCTTGTCCTTGGCCAGCTCCTCGTAGCGGGGGAAGACCTTGCCCTTGTCGGTGGTGGACAGCTCGGTCGGGTCGTAGGTCGGCAGCGAGACCATCGCCAGGATCCCGCCCGTCTTCGGGTCGAGCGCCACGAGCGCGCCGCGCTTGCCGCTCTGCCGCAGCGCGTCGTAGGCCGCCTTCTGCGCCTTGGGGTTGATCGTGAGATCGACGTTGGCGCCCCTGGTCGGCTCGCCGGTGAACAGGTCGATGCTCCGCCGCAGCAGCAGGTCGGCGCTGGAGCCGTTGAGCAGCTGGTTCTCGGACCTCTCGATGGCGCTCTCGCTCTCCGGCGAGAAGAAGCCGGTGACGTGGGCGTAGAGCCTGGCCTCGGGGTACTGCCTGACGAACCTGAACCGGGGGTCCTTGGTCTCGACGGACTGCGCGAGCACCTTGCCGCCCGCCGTGATGCGGCCACGCTCGATGGCGTAGCGCTCGTAGAAGTTGCGGGTGTTGCGGGCGTCGCCGCGCAGGCCCTCGGCTTTCACGGCCTGCAGGTAGTTCACGTTGATCATCAGGAGCGCGAACATGGCCAGGCAGGCCACTGCCACGCGCTTCAGAGTGCTGTTCATCGCTGGAACACCTGCGTCAGTCCTTCGTTCTGGATCGCCTGGGGCGGAGGCCGCCGCGCCGCGTCTGACATGCGTACCAATAGCGCGATAAGGATCCAGTTAGCCAGCAACGCCGAGCCACCCTGGGACATGAACGGGGTGACCAGGCCGGTCAAGGGGATGAGATTCGTCACACCGCCGACGATGATGAAGACCTGCCAGGCCAGGATGAACGACAGGCCGCCCGCCAGGAGCTTGGAGAACGGGTCGCGGGCCGCCAGCGAGGTGCGCAGGCCGCGCTCGACCAGCAGGGCGTACATCATCAGCAGCGCCATCAGGCCGGTCAGGCCCAGCTCCTCGCCGGTCGCGGCGAAGATGAAGTCGGAGAACGACAGCGGGATCAGCTGGGGATTGCCCTGGCCGAGCCCCGTGCCCAGGATGCCGCCCGCCCCGAACCCGAACAGGCCCTGCATGATCTGGTAGCTGCCGCCGATCTCGCGGTTGTAGAACTCCTCGGAGCCCGGGTTGAGCCAGATCTCGAACCGGTCGCCGACGTGGGAGAACGCCAGCCCCGCGAGATAGGCGCCGCCGACGAAGAGCAGCAGGCCGATCAGCACCCAGGAGGTGCGCTGGGTGGCGATGTAGAGCATCGCGATGAACGTGCCGAACAGCAGCAGCGAAGTGCCCAGGTCCTTCTCGAAGACCAGGACGAGCAGGCTGAGCCCCCAGGTGACGAGGATGGGACCGAGGTCCCTTGCCCTGGGCAGGTCGATGAAGAGCAGCCGCCGCCCGGCCAGCGCCAGCACGTCGCGCTTGGCCACCAGATAGCCGGCGAAGAAGACGACCAGCGCGAGCTTGGCGAACTCGCCCGGCTGGATGGAGAAGCCGCCGATGCGGATCCAGATCTTGGCGCCCTGCACCTCGCTGAGGCTGCCGGGCAGCACCGCCGGGATGGCGAGCAGGACCAGGCCGACGGCGCCCGCGGTGTAGGTCAGGCGCTGGAGCATGCGATGGTCACGCAGCACGATCAGGGTGATCGAGAACATGACGACGCCGAGACCCGTCCACATGATCTGGTTGGTGGTGGACGCGCCGCCCATCTTGGCGGCCTCCAGCCGGTAGATCATCACCAGGCCGAGACCGTTGATCAGGGTCACCAGCGGCAGGACCAGCGGGTCGGCCCAGGGGGCGAACTTCGCCAGAACGAGGTAGGCGGCCAGCATCAGGCCGCCCAGCCCCAGTCCGTACGCCAGCATGCCCGCGGGGATCTTGCCGTCCACCGCCAGGCCCACGTTGGCATAGGCCCCCATGACGATCAGCACCGCCAGCGCGAGCATGACGAGCTGGGCCATGCGGCGCTTGGCCGGCATGGGGACGGGGGAGGCTGCGACTTCGCTCATTTACCGTTGCTTCGTCTTGGTCGCGCTCACGGATGGCGTGGGCGACGAGCTGGCGGTCGCGGCGGGGGTGTCGTCGCTGTCGTCCTTGTCGTCCTGGGCGAACTTCAAAGCGTTGATCCTCGTAATGCCTTCGTCGGGGTTGCTGACCGGAATGCCGCTCTTGATCAGCGCCTGGTCGGCGTCGGACAGCTTGGAGAGCTGCCGGCCGGTGGACTTGGTGACCTTGAAGAGCTGGAAGGGACCCAGCTCTTTCTGGATCCCCTGGAACACGACCACTTCGTCGCCCCTAGCGCCGACGAAGAACTGGTCCTGAGTCCACTGATATCCAAAATAACCGCCGACGCCTACGGCGACGACGCCTATGCCGAACACGGTGACCAGCACGGGCCACACCCGACGACGCCTGCGCCGGGGCGCCTCGGCGACCGGCTCATCGAAGTCGTCGTCAGTGAGGACCGGCTGGGGCGCGGTCACCGCGTGGGCTCGCCCCGGCTGGGTCTCCTGGGGATTGCCGCGCAGCCGGTTCATGCCCGCGGCGCCGACCACGGCGGCCTCGGCGGGCACCTGCTGCCCATCGGTGATCTCCAGCACGTCGGCCAGCACGCACGTGATGTTGTCGGGCCCGCCACCTCTGTTCGCCAGATCGATGAGCTGGCGCACGACCTCTTCGGGATCGTCGATGTTGGTGAGCGTGGCGTGCAACGTCTCCGCGCTCACCACCCCCGACAGGCCGTCGGAACACAGCAGGTAGCGGTCGCCGATCTGCGCCTCGCGGAGGGTCAGGTCGGGATCGACCTCACCGCTGCCGTCGAGCGCGCGCAGCAGGATCGAGCGCTGCGGATGCGTGGCCGCCTCTTCCGGCGTGATGCGCCCGTCGTCGACGAGCTGCTGCACCAGCGTGTGGTCATGGGTGATCTGGTAGAGCTCCCCGCGCCTGAGCAGGTAGGCGCGCGAGTCGCCGACGTGCACCAGTGCGACCTGGGTGCCGTGCCAGAGCATGGCCGTCAGAGTCGTGCCCATGCCTTTGAGGCTGGGATCCCGCCCCACCATTTCGTGCAGCCTGCGATTGGCGTCGCGTACCGCTGCCTCGATGGCGTTGAGCAGGTCACCCCCCTGTTGGGCCTCTTCCAGAGAGGCCATGGCGGCGATGGCGACTGAACTCGCCACCTCGCCGTGTGCGTGCCCGCCCATACCGTCTGCGACGGCGAGCAGGCGGCCGCTAGCGTACGCCGAGTCCTCGTTCCCTTCGCGGAGGAGGCCGACGTCCGAGCGGGCGGCGTAGCGGAGTGCGATGGTCATTTGCGCAATTCAATGACTGTCTTGCCGACACGGATCGGAACACCGAGCGGCACCGGGGTCGGGCGGGTGACTTTCGAGCGGTCGAGATACGTGCCGTTGGTGGACCCAAGATCTTCCACGATCCATTGACCGTCCTGGGGAAAGAGCCGGGCATGCCGGCTGGAAGCGTAGTCGTCGGTGACTACCAGCGTGGCGTCATTGGCCCGGCCAATGGTGATGGGCGTCTCCGTGAGGTTAATGGTGGTGCCCTGCAAGGGGCCACCGGTAACGATGAGCTGGCGTGGCTCGCCCTTTTTGTTCTTGGGCTTAGCCGGCGGTTTGGCGGGTTTCACGCCCTTGCGTGGACCCGCGGGAGCCGTGCGTGAACCGAACAAGTCAGTCCGGATCACGCCGACTGCGGCAATGACGAAGAACCACAGCACCGCCAGGAAGGCGAGCCGGATCAGCAGCAGCGTGAGCTCGGACATGGACCGTTTGTCTACCCCTAATCGCGCCGGAACACCAGAGTCGTGCGCCCCAACGTCACTCGCGTGCCGTTCTGGAGCTCGATCCTGCGTACCGGCTGGCCGTTGACGAAAGTGCCGTTGGTGGATCCGAGATCGACGAGGACCACCATCTGGCCCTCGACGCGCAACTCCGCGTGGTGTCGCGAGACTCCCGGATCGACCAGACGAAGATCGCAGTCGGTGCCCCTGCCGAGCAAGGTCACCGGAGTGGTGAGCTCGTAGGAACGGTCGCCCTGCGGGTCGTCCTGAGTGGAGACGAGCAGCCGCGGCCGCCCGTTGAAAGCGTTCGGCCTCGACGGAGGCAGGTCGCTCGCCGGCTGGCGAATCTCGTCCTGCTCGACCGTCGCGCCGCGGATGACGCCGGACCTGATGCGGAACAGCCCCACAGCCAGATCGCCGGCGGTCTCGAAGCGGACCCGGACCGGTCCCACAAAGGAGTAGCCCTGTTCCTTGGCGTACTCCCTGGCAAGGTTGGCCAGCTCGTGACTGATGCTGTCGGCGTAGACCTCAAGCCGTTCGCTGTCGGTCGTGGACAGCTCAACCACGAAGTCGTTGGGCACGAGCGTGCGACCTTGAGCGACGATCGCCGCACGCTCATCCATCTCCCGCTGAACCGCGCTGGCGACCTCGACCGGCTGAAGGTCAGATTTGAACGCCCGCGCAAAGGCCCCCTCAACCAAGCCTTCGAGCCTTCGCTCGAAGCGCTGAAGGACTCCCACCGGGTACCTCCCTTCCTCCGTGCATATGATCGCGGCCCCCAGACGCGTCCGGCGCCCGGTTTCCGCTCGTTCCACGTCACGGCATCCCTGGCGCTCGTCGGCTGTCGCGCCCAGCTCCTCCGCTCCCGTGTCTTATGCGATCGTATCCGGGTTCAGTACCAGTGGCTGTTCCGTGCTAGTGTTCTTTCCGCACCCACAAGGGCGGGTGGCGGAACGGCAGACGCGCACGGTTCAGGTCCGTGTGTCCGAAAGGACGTGAGGGTTCAAATCCCTCCTCGCCCACTCGGTGACTGGGGACTCCTGGTCGCAAGCCTTGCAGGCTTGCTCCCTCGGGTCCCCTCGTCATTTCTTCCGGGGGATGACCCCCGGACCCCCAGCATCTTCCGGGGGATGACCCCCGGACCCCCAGCATCTTCCGGGGGAGGTCCCCCGGGCCCCCCTGTCTGGGAGCGGGCTCCCAGACCCTCCATCGCTGTGGTTGTCGTCTCATGGCAGACCCACATTGGCGAAGTGTTTGGTGGATCGCAAGAGGGGGCGTCTCTCTTTTCAAGAACCTGTTGGTAACGGGCGTGCCGTGTTTTGACGGTACGCCCGTTTGGTTGCAACCTGCTTTCGGGTGACTTGTCGGTGTGTTTTACGTCACAGTGGCCAGGGTTCTGGTGTCCAGGAGTTCGCCCAGGAGGTCTGTGAGGCTCACCATGCCGATTACCTCACCCGCCTGAGCTGTCACCAGGACCAGGTGGGCTCTTGCCTCCTGGAGGGCCGTCACGGCCTCTGGGACCTGGGTTACGCAGGGGAGCTTCGGTAGGGGGCGGCAGAGGTCCTCTGCCGTGCTTGCCGGCTGCAGGAGGGCGTCTCTGGCGTGGAGGGCGCCTCTGATGTTGCCGGGTGTGCCTACCAGGAGTCTTAGGTGGCCGCTTTTTGCTGCTGCTTCCTTGATCTCTGTCGTGTTTGCCTGGGGTGGGACCATTACCGCCTGGCTTATTGGGATCATCAGGCGTTCTATTCCCTCGTCGTCCAGGCGGAGGGCGCGGGTCAGGAGGTCGTGCTCGTCGCGGTCCAGGAGGCCCATGCGGCCTGACTCGCCCACCAGCATGGCCAGCTGGCGGGGGGTTCTGGTCGTGGCCAGCTCGTTCCTGGGCTGGACGCCGAACAGGCGCAGGACCAGGTTGGTCAGGCCGTTCAGGGACGACAGGAGCGGGCGCATCACCCAGGTGAAGGCGCGGAAGGGGACGGTCAGCAGCAGGGCCGAGCGTTCCGGGTGGGTCAGGGCCCACGACTTCGGCGCCATCTCGCCCACCACCATGTGGAGGAAGGTCACCAGAGCCAGGGCGATCGTCAGCGCGATGGGCATGCGCAGGCCCTCCGGGACGCCGAGGGCGGCGAAGACCGGCTCCAGGGTGTGCTCGATCGCGGGCTCCGTCACCTGGCCGAGGCCCAGGGTGCACAGCGTGATGCCGAGCTGGGCACCCGCCAGCATGAGGGAGAGCTGCTTGGTGCCGCCGACCGCCGACCTGGCCGCCAGCCTGATCAGGCGGTTGTTGCGGGAGGCGATCTCCTCCAGGCGGTGGCGCCTGGCGGAGACGAAGGCGAATTCGGCGGCCACGAAGAGCGCGTTGAAGGCCAGCAGCGCGAGGCTGACGACGAGCATGGTCATCGGGCCGCCTCCGCGTGCTGGACGGGGGCCACGCGGACCCACTCGGGCACTCTGCGGTTGAGAGACATCACTGTCAGTTCTGCCAGGTGTTCCTGTTCGTCCTCTGCGAAGGGGTCGGTGTCCTGTTCGATCGGCACCGTCACCGTGTCGCCCTCGTCGGGCATCCTGCCCAGCTTGGCCAGGACGAGGCCCGCGAGGGTGTCGTAGTCGTCGCTCTCCGGGAGCGCGACGCCCGTGGCGCGCTCGACCTCGTCGAGCCGCAGCCGGCCCGGGACCTCCCAGATGCCGCCCGGGTGCTCGACCACGCCGGCCGGCTCCGGGTCGTTCTCGTCCACCAGCTCGCCGACCAGCTCCTCGGCCAGGTCCTCGACGGTGATGACGCCGGCCAGGCCGCCGTACTCGTCGATGACGCAGGCGATGTCGTCCTTGGCCACGCGCATCCGGTCGAGCACGGCGGGGAGCGGGAGCGAGTCAGGGACCAGCAGGGCGGGGCGGGTGATGCTCGCCATCTCGCCCTCCTGCAGACCCGACGAGAGGAGTTCGCGCACGCCCGTCACGCCCGTGACGTCGCCGTCCTCGTTGATGACGGGGTAGCGGGAGTGGCCGCAGCTGCGCATGGTCTCGATCAGGTCAGAGATGGGCTGTTCGGAGCGCAGCACGACGACGCGCGGGCGGGGGACCATGATCTCCTCCGCCGTGCGGTCGCCGAACTCCAGGGCCCGTTCGAGCAGGTCGGAGAGTCTCGGCGGGAGTTCGCCCGCCATGGTCGACTCCTCGATGATGCGGGAGAGCTCCTCGGGCGTCGCGCCGTGCTCCACCTCCTCCACCGGCTCGATGCCCACGCGCCTGAGCAGGCCGGTCGCCGCCGAGTCGAACAGCTTGACCACCGGGCCCACCACGGCCAGGTAGACCAGCGTCGAGCCCGCCAGGAACTTGGCCACCGGCTCCGGCCTGGCGATGCCCAGGTTCTTGGGCGCGAGCTCGCCCAGGACCATCTGGACCACGGTCGCCACGAAGACGCCGATGGCGACCGAGAGCCCGGTGATCACGGTGTCGGACAGGCCGGTGTCCGCCAGCCATGGTCGTACGATCGTCGCGATCGCGGGCTCGGCCAGGAAGCCGACCAGCAGTGCGGTCACGGTGATGCCGAGCTGGGCGCCGGAGAGCATGAAGGAGAGGCGGGACGTGACCTGGAGCGCTTTTTCGGCGGCCGGGTCACCTGCCGCCGCCTGCTCGCGGAGCAGGGCGCGGTCGGCGGCTACGAAGGCGAACTCCTGAGCGACGAAGTAGCCGGTCGCCGCCGTGAGGAGGATGAGGGCCAGCAGGCCCAGATAGGCGCTCACCATGGTGAGCTCTCAGAGGAACCCGTGCTGGCGCACGGGCAAAGACTCCACGGGTCCGGAGCGGACACGATCTTCCCTTCGATAGAGGTCGTCCATAACCGTAACGATGCTGGTGGCATCTATGTTTCCGCGGTGACTCTTCCCTGGTTCCGCGTACTTTTCCATAGGAAAACCTTGGCCGAGTGTCTTCACTGGTGGGGGGTTCGACGTAGCGTTTATGGCAAATCGAAGGGAAGAAGGCGAAGTGTCTGAGGACGACCGGACGCGGGCCATGCGCTCGCCAGGCGACGGCCGCCCGCTGCCGCCGAGGCCAGGTGACGGCCTGCGCGCCGGGGGCGCGCCGGCTCACCAGGTCCCGTCCGCGCCCGCCGGGGGGCCGGGTGCGCCCACGCACAAGCTGCCTGTGGCCCCGCAGTACCCCGAGCCGGGGTCAGGCGCCGCCTCTCCCAGCCCCGCCCCGGACGGGCCGCCCCAGGGTCGCTCGCGCGTGTACGGCCGGGCCCGCGCCGGCAGCAGCCCGGTCCAGCCGCTGCGGTCGAGGCGCGGCCCCTCGGACCCGTCGAAGCCCCGCAGGCGGGTGTCCGGCCGGACGATCCTGAAGATCGTCGCCGGGGTCCTGGTCGCGTTGCTGGTGGCGGGCGTCGGCATGTTCTTCTGGATCAACTCCCGGATCGCCGGCATCGACGGCGTGCTCGACGACTATCAGGGCCGGCCCGCCGACACCCCCGGCACCAACTGGCTGCTCGTCGGCTCCGACAGCCGCAAGGGCCTGTCGGCCGCCGAGCGCAAGAAGCTGCGCACGGGCCAGGCGGTCGGGCAGCGCACGGACTCGATGATGCTGCTGCACATCCCCGAGGGCAGCGACAAGCCGACGCTGGTCAGCCTCCCGCGCGACCTGGCCGTCGACATCCCGGGCAGGAAGCGCGACAAGCTCAACGCCGCCTACAACGGCGGGCCGCAGCTGCTGGTCCGCACCGTGGAGTCGGTGACGGGCGTGCATGTCGACCACTACATGGAGATCGGGTTCGCCGGGTTCGTCGGGATCGTGGACGCCATCGGGGGCGTCGAGATCAACGTACGGGCCGCCGTGGACGACCCGAAGGCCGGGCTGAAGCTGAAGAAGGGCACGCAGGTGCTCAACGGCGCCCAGGCCCTGGGTTACGTACGGACCAGAAAGGGCGGCGCGCTGCCCGACTTCGAGCGGACCAAGCGGCAGCGGCAGTTCCTGGGCGCGGTCGTGAAGAAGGCGGCCAGCCCCGGAGTGCTGATCAACCCGTTCACGTCGATCCCGCTGGCGATGAGCGCCACCGACGCGGTCTCGGTCGACGGCGACACGGGCGCCTTCGACCTGCTGTCGCTGGGGCTGGCGATGGGCGACAGCCCCGTGACGACGGTGGTCCCGTTCGGCGGCACCGAGCGGCTGGCGGACGGCGGCGAGGCGATCAAGTCGGACCGGCCCAAGGCGCTGGCCCTCTTCAACGCCCTGAAGGCGGACAAGCCGGTGCCGAAGGACGTCATCGACACCGGCAACTAGCGCGGCTCACCCCGTGGCGGTGGTCGTCGCGGCGACGGTCGCCGCGGTGATCGTCGTGATCATGACCGCGTTGATGGCGGCGATGGTCTGGGCGACCGCGTCGGCCGTCCAGGCGCCCTCCGCGATCTCCTTGACGCGCTGCTTGCTCGCCTCGGGAAAGGCCTTGCGGTCGAGCTTGGCCGCGTGCGCGATGGCGATCAGGACGGCCGTGCGGGCGTCGGGGTCGGCGCCCGCCAGCGCGCTGATCACCCGGTCCCTGACCTCGGCCTCCACGTCGGGGTCGGCCTCGGGCCAGCGCGTCGTGGGGAAGACGCCCAGCACCTTGCCGCGCTGCTCGCTCAGCACGCCCGACTCCGCCAGCCTGGTGAGCAGGCGCTTGCGCAGCTTGCCCGACTGCAGCCGCTGGACCCACCAGGCGGGCTTGCGCTCCTTGCCCTCCTCGGCGATGCGGGCCAGCGTGGCGTCCAGCTCCGGGTCGCCGAGCGGGGACGGGTCCTTGACCGTCACCTTCTTGTCCGACAGCTCCAGCCGGCCGTTGACGGCCAGCTCGGCGAGGAGCGCGCCGGCGAGGGCCGGGTCGAGCTGGGTGCCGGAGACGAGCTGCGTGCCCTTCTCGTCGTTGTAGGCGAGCAGGAGGAGTTCCTCGGCGATCGTCACAGTCATGCTTCGACACTAACCTCCCAGCCATGAGCATCTCGGAGAGGTTGCACGCCGTCGGCCGCCCGTTGCTGCGGGCGCAGCTCGAACATCCGACCGTGGCCGGCATCGCGCGTGGCGACCTGCCCGAGTCGGTGTTCAGGTCGTGGCTGGAGCAGGACTACCTGTTCCTGCTCGACTACGTACGGGTGTTCGCGCGGCTGGCCTGGCAGGCGCCCGACGGGCATCTGGGCGACCTGGTGGACCTGGCGCACACGACGTACCACGACGAGCTGAGCCTGCACCGGTCGCTGTCGGCCGGGTTCGGCGCCGATCTGGAGGGGGCGGTGAAGGGGCCGGCGTGCGTGGCGTACACGGGGTTCCTGCTGGAGTCGGCGGCGTCGTACGGGGAGGGGCTGGCGGCGCTTTATCCGTGTATGTGGGGATATTCGAGTCTCGGACAGATATTGGCGGAAATTTCGCCTGCTGAGTCGAAATATCGGGCGTGGGTGGACACGTACGCGGATCCGGCGTTCGCGGCGCTCACCGCGCGCATCGCGCAGCTGATCGACGAGGCCGCGCCGGACCCCGCGCGGGCCGAGGAGCTGTTCGCCGAGGGGATGGCGCACGAGCTGGCCTTCTGGAGCGTGCCGTAGCCGTCCACAGGCTGTGGACGGCCGGACGCGCACGTACCCTGGGGACATGCCGGAACTTCCCGAAGTGGAGTCGCTCACCCATTTCCTGCGCGAGCGGGCCGTGGGCCGTACCGTCCTGGGGATCGACGTGGTGGCCATCCAGGCGCTCAAGACGTTCGACCCGCCGGTGACCGCGCTCGGCGGGCTGACCATCACCGGGGTGGCGCGGCACGGCAAGTTCCTCGACCTCGACTGTGACGGCCTCCATCTGGTCATCCACCTGGCCCGGGCGGGGTGGCTGCGCTGGCGCGACGACCTGTCGGGCGCGAAGCCCGTACGTCCCGGCAAGGGCCCGCTCGCGGTACGGGTCCGGCTGGCGCCCGACGAGGAGGGCCTGGCGCCCGGGTTCGAGCTGACGGAGGCGGGGACGCAGAAGCGCCTGGCCGTCTACGTCACCACGAACCCGGACGACGTCCCCGGCATCGCGGCCCTCGGCCCCGACCCTCTCGACGAGTCCTTCACCGTCGACGCGCTCAAGCGCATCGTGGGCGGCAACCGCACCCAGATCAAGGGGCTGCTGCGCGACCAGAAGATCATCGCCGGCATCGGGAACGCGTACTCGGACGAGGTGCTGCACGCGGCCAGGATGTCCCCGTTCAAGATCGCGGCCACGCTGACGGACGCGCAGATCGCCGACCTGCACGAGGCCATCATCACCACCCTGCGGGAGGCGGTGGAGCGGGCGCACGGGCTGGCGGCCAAGGACCTCAAGGCGGAGAAGAAGTCGGGGCTGCGGGTCCACAACCGGACCGGGCAGCCGTGCGACGTCTGCGGCGACACGATCCGGGAGGTGTCCTTCGCGGATTCCTCGCTGCAGTACTGCCCCACCTGCCAGACCGGCGGCAAGCCCCTCGCCGACCGCCGGCTGTCCCGCCTTCTCAAGTGAGCCCGATGGAAGAAGGCATGGAAGAGGGCACTGTGGAACCGCTCGACGACTACGACGTGCGCCAGTGGGACACGCGCGAGGACTGCGAGGTGCGCCAGATCCTCGACCGCATCGCCGACAAGTGGTCGCTGCTCGTGATCGCCCTGCTCGACTGCCAGAGCCTGCGCTTCACCCAGCTCCGCCGCGAGATCGACGGCGTCAGCCAGCGCATGCTCAGCGTGACCCTGCGCCAGCTGGAGCGCGACGGCCTGGTCAGCCGCACGGTCCATCCCGTCGTGCCGCCCAGGGTTGACTACGCGCTCACGCCGCTCGGCCGTACGCTGCACCAGACCATCAAGTCGCTGGTCACCTGGACGGAGGCGCACCAGGAGGAGATCGCCGCGGCGCGTGCCGCCTACGACGCCAGGCGCGAGATGATGGAGTCATGACCGTTCCTGAGATAGAGGCCAGTGCCGTTCCGGCAGACGCTTACCTGCTCGACGTCCGTGAGCAGGACGAATGGGTCGCGGGGCATGCCCCGGAGGCCGTGCACATCCCCATGACGCAGATTCAGGGGCGGGTCGACGAGGTGCCCGGCGACCGCACGGTCTACGTCGTCTGCCGGGTGGGCGGCCGGTCCCTGCAGGTCGCGGCCTGGCTCAACCAGCTGGGGCGCGACGCCGTCAACGTCGGCGGCGGCATGCAGTCGTGGGAGTTCGCGCGCCGCCCGATGGTCAGCGAGACCGGGCAGCAGCCGTTCGTGGCGTAGAAAGGCCGCCACTGTGGCGGTTTCGCCGTCGCTGAGGCATGATGAGGGCGCCAACTGCAGATTGTCGCGGGAGCTCGGGGTGCGCCGGGCTGAGAGGGCAGCCATAGATCCGCTGCCGACCGCCTGAACCTGTCCGGATAATGCCGGCGTAGGGAGTGTGCGATGACGCATGTCGTCGACGAAGTTCCGCTGACTCTTGAAGGCAGGCCGCCGAAGACCCTGGGCGTGCTCGATCAGGGTGCGCTCTGGGCGAACCTCGGAGTCAGCCTTCTGGGTTTCTCCGGCGCGCTGCTCCTGCTCAACCCCCTGCCCGACGCCCCGCTCAGCCTGGCCGCCGCGCTCGTGGCGACCGTGGTCGGCAGCCTGATCGGCACCGCCATGGTGGGCCTGTCCGCCGTCCCGGGCACCCAGACGGGGCAGCCCGCGATGGTGCTGCTGCGGGGCCTGTTCGGGGCGCGGATCTCTTACGTTCCCACGGTGTTGAACATCGTCCAGATGCTCGGCTGGGCCGCGTTCGAGCTGTGGGTGATCGCCAAGGCGGCCGGCGCGATCTTCGGCGCCGTGCCGTACCAGGTGTGGGTGATCGTGGCGGGGGTGCTGACCACCGCGCTCACGATCTGGCCGCTCGGGTCCGTCAGGCTGCTGCGGCGGTACGTCACCATCGGCGTGATCGTGTCGATGGTGTGGTTCGCCTGGTTCTTCCTGACCAGGGCGCCCGCGCACACCGGCGGGTCCTGGACGGCGTTCGCCCCGGCGGTGGACTACGTGATCGCCCTGTCGGTGTCGTGGGTGCCGATGGCGGCCGACTTCGCCCGGCACTCCAGGTCGAGCAGGGCCGCCTTCACCGGCGTGGTCGGCGGCTACACGCTGGCCCAGGTGGCCTGCCTGGGCCTGGGCGTGTTCGCGGTGGCCATGGCGGGGGCGGACAAGGTGGCGGCCGACGGGACGTCGGTGTTCGGCGCGTTCGTGGCGGTGCCGCTGGGCGCGCTGTTCTTCGCGATCCTGGTGCTGCGGGAGACCGACCAGTCGTTCGCCAACGTCTACTCCACCACGGTCTCGCTGCAGAACCTGATGCCCCGGGTGGACCGGCGCGTCTTCTCCGTCGCCATCGGCGTGCTGAGTGTCGCGATCGCCCTGGTCGTGGACGTCAACTCGTACGGGGCGTTCCTGGGGGTGATCGGGGCGGTGTTCGTGCCGATGTTCGCGGTGCTGGCCGTGGACTACTTCGTGCTCGGTGGCTCGCGGAGCTGGAACACCGCGCAGAACGCGCCCTCGCGCTGGTCGAGGCTGGTGCCGTGGGCCCTCGGCTTCGTGGCGTACTGGCTGACGACCTCCACGCCCACGGTCAAGCCGTGGGACGGCTTCTGGCAGCAGGTCCGCGACGCCATCGGCTTCACCCGGCAGCCGTGGATGAACGGGGCGCTCGGCGCGGCCATCGTCGCCGTGCTGGTCACCCTGCTGATCAGCTGGTCGACGCGCGCTTTTCGACGTTGAGCAGGTGTTGCTTGGCGGCCGCGCCACCCGCGTAGTCGCCGAGCGCGCCGTCCTCGCGCACCACCCGGTGGCACGGCACGATCACGGACACGGGGTTGGAGGCCAGCGCGTTGCCGATCGCCCGCAGCGCGCGCGGCCTGCCGATGCTCGCGCCGATCTCCTCCAGCGTCGTGGTGGTGCCGTACGGGACCGCCATCGTCTTCTGCAGCACCGTGCGGGCGAAGGACGTCGCCAGCGTCAGGTCGACGGGCGTGGTGAACGCGCGCAGGCGGCCGGAGAAGTAGGCGTCCAGCTCTCTGCGCACCGGGTCGAGCCGGCGCGGATCCGGCCCGATGAACCTGCCCACGTGCCTCGTGACCAGCTCGAACACGGCGTTTTCCGGCTCGAAGCTGCACGCCGCGATGCCCTTGCCGGTGACCGCGAGCACCAGCCTGCCGACGGCCCCGTCATAGGTGCCGAACGCGATGTCAGGAGGCGCCTCACCTCGATAGGTGCTGGAGGTCACGCGCAACAGGGCATCGAGATCGCCGCTCGACATGCCACCAGCCTCCCGCCGCCGAGAATCACCGTGACCGCAGCGTATCGGACGGATCGCCCGACGCACTCACCACGCCACGTGCACTATGGAGAAGTGGGGGACGAATGGGCCGGTAGTGACGACGAGATAGCTCGCGCTGCCCTCGCCGGTTCGCCCAACGCCGTCGTGGTCGTCGACCGTGATCAGAGCGTACTGGTCTGGAACGAGGCGGCCGAACGGCTGTTCGGGTGGACGGCGGAGGAGATGCTCGGGCGCCGGGCGCCGATCGTGCCGGGCGAGCTGACCGCCGAGCACAACGCCGTGCTCGAACGCGTACGCACCGGCGGCCAGGTCTCGGTCCGCACCAAGCGTTTACGCGACGACGGGACCATGCTCGACGTGCGCGTCGACATCAGCGCGCTGCGCCTCGGGAGCTCCGTGGCCGGGTACGTCTGCGTGCACCACCTCGCGCGGGCCGACCAGGTGGCCAAGGACCGCATGGCGCGCCGGGCCAGGCTGGTGCGCCGGCTCACCGACGTGGTCGGCGACATCAACTCCGAGCTGGAGCTGTCGGCCGTGCTCGACCGGATCTCGGCCAGCCTCACGGAGCTCACCGGGGCGGACGCGGGCGGGTTCGTGCTGATCGAGGGCGAACGGTTACGGCTGGTCAGCACGTACCAGCTGCCGGAGGCCATCAGGGGCACCACCACGGACCTGCGCACGAGCCTCGTCGACAAGCTCTTACGCACCGGCAAGACCGTCATGCTGGAGTCGAACGGGCTCGAGGACCTGGTGTGGGCCCGGCTGAAGGGGCTGCACACGATCGCGCTGGGTCTGGCGGCCGTCGGAGGGCGCCCGTACGGGGCCCTGTACGCGCTGTTCGCCCAGAGCACACTCGGACACCTCGAACTGGAGCTGCTGGAGCTCCTGGCGGGCCATGCGGGCATCGCCGTCGGCAACGCGGTGGCCTACCAGGAGGCGGTCCGGCAGCGGGCGCACGAGCAGGCCGTCTTCGACGCCAGCGCCGACGGCATCGCCGTGCTCGACGGATCGGGGCGGGTCGTCCGGTGGAACCCGGCCGCCGCCGAGCTCACCGCGTTCCCGGCCGAGGCCGTCATCGGCGGGCCGCCGCCGTTCCCGCTGCCCAAGCCGGGCGAGAAGGTCACGTTCCAGATGGAGACCGGGCGGTGGCTGGACGTGGTGAGCGCGCAGATCGAGGAGACCGGCGAGGTGGTCATCGACTTCCGCGACGTGACCACGGCCAAGGAACTGGAGGAGGCCAAGGACCTGTTCCTGGCCACGACCAGCCACGAGCTGCGTACGCCGATCACGATCGTGCGCGGGTTCGCCAGCACGCTCGACCGGCGCTGGGACAAGATGAGCGACCCCGAACGCCGCTCGGCCGTGCACACGATCGCCGAGCGGGCCAGGTCGCTGGGCGAGCTCATGGACCACCTGCTGCTCGGGGCCAGGGCGGGGGCCGACGAGCTCAAGGTGCGGATCGAGGAGTTCGACCTGGCCGAGCGGATCGACGCGGCCACGCTCGGGCTGCCCGCGCTGTCGGACAAGCACCGGGTGGAGGTCGTCATCCCGGACGGGCTGCCGAACGTGCTGGGGGACGCCCTGGCCACGGACATCGTGCTGGGGCAGCTGCTGGAGAACGCGTTCAAGTACTCGCCCAAGGGCGGGCTGATCAGCGTGGAGGCCTGGCCCGAGGCCGGCAACGTCGTCGTGGTCGTGGACGATGAAGGGGTCGGTATCGCCCCGACTGACCGAGAGAGGATCTTTGAGAGGTTCGTCCAGGTGGACAGCGGCGACCGGAGACGGTTTGGTGGAGTGGGGCTCGGTCTCTACATAGTCCGCAGCCTCGCCAGGGCCCAAGGCGGAGACGTGAGCGCGCACCCGAGACCCGGAGGCGGCACACGGATGCGTCTCGAACTGCCGGCTTTGGGGGCCTAGTTTCCCTATCGGATCCGACACACCGAGGCGGTAACGAGGTGGTCACAGTTGAGCTGATCTATCGTCCAATGTGTACAAGCTGTGATCGAGATGCGGTTTCTGGGATCGAGTAACGGGGCATTTCGGTCGTACCGGGGAGTGTTCCCGCGGGGGGCACAGGGAACGGGGAGGTGGGTGTGTCAAGCGTGGTGCTGCTGCCGTACGCGCCGTCCAGCGTCGCTGTCGCCCGCCAGCGCCTGAGCAATGAGCTGCAGGACAGCGGGGTCTTTTCGACCGCGATCGACGACGCGGTGCTCGTGGTGAGCGAGCTGCTGAGCAACGCACTGAGGCACGCGCATCCCCTTCCGTCGGGGATGGTGAGAGTGGCGTGGCTGCGGAGTGACGATCACATCGAAGTGGCGGTGAGCGACGGGGGTGCGGCGACCGAGCCGCGCGCGGGCCGCCCGACCCTGTCGTCGCTCGGGGGCCGGGGGCTCGGCATCGTGGAGTACGTGGCGGAGAGCTGGGGGGTCCGGCACGACGGCGACACGACCACGGTGTGGGCCATCCTGCCCGCTCCTCGCGCGTCGATGAACGGGCAGGTCACAGCCCTCAGAGAGGCCGGCTAGCCAGCACCGCCCGCTCGGTCGTGGCCCAGGCCATGGACACGAGCAGGTAGAGCCCTGCCGCGAGCGGCAGCACCAGCGTGGCCAGCACGGAGCCGTACGGCAGCCACGGCAGGAGCCGTTTCAGCCATTCCGGCTGGTCCTCGGTCACCTCGATGTTCCTGGCGGAGAACCATGCCACCACCGCGACCAGCGCGATGACCACGGCAAAGACCAAAACCGGTGCACTGACCAGACCGAAATTAGCCACCACCCCGGCCACCTGCTGGCCCAGCGGAGCGCCGAAAAGGGTCTGTCCGGCCAGCGCGGTCGGATGCGTGGCCACCCGGAACATCAGCCACATGAACGGAAACTGCCCCAGCATCGGCAGGAACCCGGCGAACGGCGACGTGCCTTCCTTGGCGAACAGCGCCGAGGTCTCCTTGGCCAGCCGCTCGGGGTTGCGCGCATGGCGCTTCTGCAGCTCGCGCAGCTTGGGGGCGAGCCGCCGGCGGATCTTCATGGACCGGGACTGGCGGACGTTCAGGGGCAGCAGCAGGAGGCGTACGGCCAGGGTGAACAGCACGATGCCCAGCGCGGCACTGCCCCCGGACATGCTGATGACGAACGTGACAAGAGAATCGATCATGAGCCCTACTTGGAGTGAGATGGGGGAAAGGGCTCACTCGTGCGAGGAGCCCCGCTTGGCGATGAAGCGGGGCATGCCTAAGGGGCTCGTGGACGCGAGCGACCGGCCGCGTCAGGGTCGCGCTGCCGCTGGTAGGCCGTGCGGCGCGCGTAACTCAGCGGAAAGCTCGGCGGCTCCCCACTGAGGATGGGCAGGAACGTGGCTGCCCACGTGGCCAGCAGCAGGATCGCCAGCATGGTGATCCCGACCAGCCACGGGTCGAACAGCAGGAACGTCAATGCGACCGGGAGGACTTGCCCACCACGGTGACCGCGACGAAGACGAGCAGAGCGATCACCCCGATGATCAGAGCGATCTTGACCAGGCCCACCAGCATCGGCAGCAGGAAATTGAACAGCACGAAGAGACCCAGCAGGGTCCCCAGCACGAGCATCACGACTCTACCCATGCAGCCACCGTACGTCCTCCGGACATGATCCGCGAGGCTTACGAAGCAATGACGTACCCGACACATTCCTGGTCCACGGTCGTACCGTGAAGTCGTGAACACGCGCATCCTGGTGGTCGATGATGACCCGACCGTTTCCGAGGTCGTCGCACGCTATCTGGAGCGCGACGGTCACGAGGTCGAATGCGTCGGCGACGGGGTGGAGGCGCTGCGCAGGGCGCTGGCCCATCCGCCCGACCTCATGGTGCTCGACCTGATGCTGCCCAAGCTCGACGGGCTGCAGGTGTGCAGGAAGCTCAGGGAGCGCTGGCCCGTACCGGTGATCATGCTGACCGCGCTCGGCGAGGAGATCGACCGGGTGGTCGGGCTGGAGACGGGGGCCGACGACTACGTCACCAAGCCGTTCAGCCCGCGGGAGCTCGCGCTGCGCGTGCAGTCGGTGCTGCGGCGGGCGCGGGGGGCGTCCGTCACCGGCGGCACCGGGGTGCTGCGTGACGGGGACCTGGTGGTGGACGTGGGGGCGCACGAGGTTCGGCTGCGGGGGGAGGAGGTGATGCTGACGGCGCGGGAGTTCGATCTGCTGGCGCACCTCATGCGCAATCCCCGGCAGGCCTTCAGCCGCTCCGCGCTGCTGAACCAGGTGTGGGGGTGGTCGTTCGGCGACTCCTCCACCGTGACCGTGCACGTCAGGCGGCTGCGGGAGAAGATCGAGCCGGATCCGACCGAGCCGCGCAGGATCGTCACGGTGTGGGGGGTCGGATACCGCTATGAGCCGATGGAGTCCTGATGCCGCAGCCCGGTGAGCTGCCCATGGTCGTGGCGGTGGCGGCCGGGCTCGGGCTCGTGATCGCGCTGCTGGGCATCGGGGTGATGTGGCGGCTGCGTACCAGGTCCATCGGGGTGATGATGGCCGTGGTCGTGGTGGTCGCCGTGGCTGCCACGCTGGCCGGGGTCGTGGCGATCATCATGAAGATGATCATCGAGGGTCCCGTCAAGGACTTCGTGCTGAGCGTGGTGGCCGTGGGCGGGCTGGTGGGGCTCGGGGTCGCGTTCGTGCTGGCCAGGCGGGTGGTCGCGGAGAGCCGGCGGCTGGTGGACGCCGTGCGGGTCATGCCGTTCACCGCGCCCCGGGGGCTGCCGGCCGAGCTCCAGACCATCGCGAACACCCTGGAGGAGGCGTACGCGCGGGAACGGGCCCTCGAAGGGGCGCGGCGGGAGCTCGTCGCCTGGGTGAGCCACGATCTTCGTACGCCGCTGGCCGGGATGCGGGCCATGGTCGAGGCGGTGGAGGACGGGGTGGTGTCCGATCCGCTCACGGTCGCGCGCTACCACGCCCAGATCAAGCTGGAGGTGGAACGGCTCTCGGGGATGGTGGACGACCTGTTCGAGCTGTCGCGGATCCACGCGGGGGCGCTGCGGCTGTCGCGTTCGCGCATCGGCCTGGCCGACCTGGTGGCCGACACCGTCGCCGGGGCCGAGCCGCTGGCCAGGGCCAAGGGGGTGGTCCTGACGGCCGAGGCGTCGGCGTCCCTGCCGGTGGAGGCCGACGCGGGGGCGCTGGGGCGGGCCCTGCGGAACCTCGTGGTCAACGCCATCCGGCACACGCCGTCGGACCGGACCGTGGTGTTGCGGGCCGGGGTGGATGAGGAGGGGATGGCTTGTCTGTCGGTTGCGGACTGTTGTGGGGGGATTCCTGAGGAGGATCTGCCTCGGGTGTTCGAGGTCGCCTTTCGGGGGGAGGCCGCTCGTACTCCTACGGCTGATGGTGGGGCGGGGTTGGGGCTGGCCATCGCGCAAGGGATCGTGGAGGCGCATGACGGGGTGATCGGGGTGGTCAACGACGGGCCGGGGTGCCGGTTCGAGATCCGGCTCCCCATGGTCGCGGGTTAGACCGTCCCGCTCGTTCCTGGCCCGGCTCGCCGGCTCCCTTCCGCGGACAGCATCGGTTGGCACCGTCCTGGCCGTCGCTGGCGGCGCGGTGGCTACGGTGGCTCTGCCGCACCCATCAGCTGCCTCCTGCCAGCTGCCTCCTGCTACCGGCCTCCTCCCGTCGCCTTCCGCCAGCAGCCTCCTGGCGCTGGGGCCGATGAGGCGTATTGCGGCCACTGAGGCCGTTGGGACCTTTGGGGCGCTTCCTGGCGCGGTCCTCAGGCGGTCTCTGTCTCCGGGAGCTCCGGCTCCCCCGCCTCCCGGGAGGCGCCGAACGATTCCGACATCGCGCGAAATGTCGGGCAGGGCCAGCGCCACATGCAGCTCCGGCACCGCAGGATCGGATGGGCGGCGTCGCTGGTGATGCCTCCCGCGTCCCTCGGCTGATGAAGATCGAGCAACCTCAGCCCCAGCTCCAGGAACCTGAGCAGATCAGCCCGGGCACCGCCCAGGAAGTCAAGGTCCTCGATCGCGAGCCGGGTGCGGATGGGGACGTAGCCTTCGCGGTTCACCAGGCTGCGGAGGCGTTCTGCTTCGTCATGCCATGAGGTGGCCTTCTCCGTGCGGATGAGGATGTTCTCCAGGCGCTCTCGGAGCCCTTGACGCTGAGGGTCTTCAGGTTTTTCTGCTTTCATCGTCGCGGGACCCGTCGGTCGTGCCCCAGCCCCTCCTTCGCCGTGAAGTCGTGCCGTGTCCGGTGTCACGCTGTCAAGCTTCGCGTACTCTCCGTTTCCATGGAGCCCAAACGGAGGACAAAAACCTGTGGTTGCCCTATCGGCGTGACAACGTGACCGGAAGCCTCCGCGCCGCTAGCCTGCCCATGTGGAGCTCAAGGTCTCGACTCGATCACATGCCGGGTGCGCACTCGTTGCCATCACCGGGGAAATCGACCTCTATACGGCGCCTCACCTGCAGTCCGAGTTCACTCGGCTGCTGCAGGAAGGGCCCAGCCGAGTGGTCATCGACATGTCCGCCGTGGATTTCTGCGACTCCACGGGGATGAACGTTCTGCTGTCTGCGCTCAAGCGGATGAAGGAGCAGGGAGGTGCGCTCGACGTGGCCGCCCCCCGTCCTGCGGTCCGCAAGATTCTGCAGGTCACCGGGCTCGACTCGGTGTTCACCGTGTACGACGAGGTGCCGCAGGAGTTCCTCATAACCGAGGGCTCATGACGGGATCCGTGCTCGGATCCGACGACGTACAGAGCGGGGTCGCCTCGACCCTGTCCGCAGGGGCGGCGCGCTGGACAGCGGCGCCGCTACTCGCGCATGCAGCACACCGGACACGTGTGGCGCGCTCTGAGAACGTGCCACCCATGACTCCGGCACCGCGACCTGCGGCCACGCCGCGCAGGACCTCAGCACCGCATCCTGAGGCCGCGTCGCCGTCGCGCGGGCCGTTAACACCGCGACCTGCCGAGACATCCTGCGTACCAGCAGCGCCTCGGCCTGCGCATGGGACATGCAGGATGGCAGCGCCCCGGCCCGCACATAGGACATGCAGGACGGCAGCGCCTCAGCCTGCTCATGGGACGTCAAGCGTGGCAGCGCACCCGCTCCTGCACGGAGCCCTGCATGGGGTCGTGAACGCAGCCCTGCGTGGTGCCAGGGACGCGACCCTGCAGAGCATCGCGCATGCGCTCCGGCACGCGGCCCTGCATGGCGTCGTGCATCCGCTCCGGCACGCTTTCCTGCACGAGGTCGTGCACGCGCTCCGGCATCCGGCCCTGCACGCGGCCTTGCAGACAGCCCTGCAAACAGCCCTGCACGAGACGGTGCATGCCGCCATATGTGGCACGTTGCAGTCGCCTAACCACGTGCAGCGCTGTCGCTGCCGTACCGACCGTGGCTGGAACGTCGGCTACGGTGGCAATAACGGCCCGAGTCGGGTCGCGAGACACGGCCTGGGTCGAGTCGCCGACCGCGACCCCAGCCCCGGCCCTGACTCCGATTCCGGCGCTCGGCTGAGGAGAAACGGAAGCGTCGTGTGCGGAGGTAGCGCTCGGTGAGCAGCAGCGGCGACACAGCGGTCATCATCCCGGCCGCCAACGAAGCCGACCGCATCGCGGCCACCGTCAAGGCTGCCGCGGCCCTGCCCGGCGTGGACCTGGTCGTAGTTGTGGACGACGGTTCGAGGGACCAGACCGGCAGAGTGGCCCGCGCGGCCGGCGCCAGGGTGGTGCGCCACAGCCGCAACAGGGGCAAGGCCGCCGCGATGGAGACCGGCGCGGAGGCCGTACGTCTCCTCGATGAGAATGCCACCCCCCGCCACCTGCTCTTCCTCGACGCCGACCTGGGCGAGACGGCTCACGCCGCCGCCCCCCTCATCGAGCCCGTACGCGCGGCCAAGGCCGACATGACCATCGCGGTCTTCACGACCAGGGTGAAGCTGGGCGGCCACGGCCTGGTCGTACGCCTGTCGAAGGAAGGCATCCGCCGCGCCACCGGCTTCGAACCCGCCCAGCCGCTCAACGGCCAGCGCTGCCTCACCAGAGCCGCTTTCGAGGCGGCCCGGCCGCTGGCGCGCGGGTTCGGGGTGGAGACGGCGCTGACGATCGACCTGCTCCACAAGGGGTACCGGATCGTGGAGGTCGAGGTCGACATGGCCCACCGTGCCACGGGGACGGACTGGCGAGCCCAGCTCCATCGAGCGATCCAACTCCGGGACGTGGCCCTTGCGCTAGCCACGCGAGAGCCGCTAATCGCCCAAAACCTCAACAAAATCCGCCCCAATCACTGACCATCTCCACACCTGGCAACGACCACAACGCCGTTTCCCCTCATCGGGCCAGGATGGCGACCTCCCCCTCCACAAGGACCCACAGCCTGATCCCGGTTATCCACAGGAAGGTCCCGTCCGGCCGAAGCCCCCTTGCGAGTGTGCTGGAATTTGCCGGTGACTTCGGAGAAGCGGCACGAAAAGGCACGGGGCCGGCTCGCCGGGCTGGCCACGGCGGCGATCGGCGCCTCGATCCTGCTGACGATCACCATAGGCCTCCTCGGCCCATCCCCGATGGTGCCCGCACTCACCGGCCCGACCTGGCAGCCGCCGTACTCCCTCGACGTCCACCCCAACCCTTACCTGGTGATCGCCTTCGCCGCCGCCGCAATCATTCTCGGCGGCCTCGGCCTCCTAACCGCCCTCACCCTGACCCGCCCCCCAAAGCCCCCGCACCCCTCCACCCCCAACACCCCACCCCCCACCAGCCCAGGGCACACCACCTCCCCACAGCCAACTCCGACGCAGCCAGATACCCCGCCGCCCCCTGCGCCGGAGGCAGCCGGAATCCGGACCGACGCGACGGGGACAGATGTGCCGCAACCCTGTGCGCCGGGGGCAGCTGGGCCCCGGACCGACGCGACACGGACAGATGTGCCGCGAGCAGCTGCGCTGGGGGTATCTGCGGCACTGCCGACGAAGCGCGGGTCACTGTCGAGCAAGCTTTGGACGCTGCCGAGCGCCCGCCTCCTCGTCCTGATCGGCTGCACAGCCGCCGCGATCCTGGCGTTCCTACCGCCATCCGGCTCCGGCGATCACCTCAACTACGCCGCCTACGGCCGCATGGTGACACTGGGCCTCAGCCCGTACACCCATGGCGCGGTAGACCTGCCAGGCGACCCCATAGCGGACGCGGTCGAGGAGCCGTGGCGCGAGGAGCCGAGCGTGTACGGCCCGGTGGCCACAGCCGTACAAGCGATGGCGAGCTGGATCGGCGGAGACTCCCTCCGCCTGACGATATTCATGCTGGCCCTGTTCAACGCCGCCGCGTTCATAGCGACGGGCCTGCTCATCGACCGTTTCACCAGAGACGACCCGACCAGACGCCTGCGCGCCGCACTCCTGTGGACAGCCAACCCCCTCCTGCTCTACCAACTGGTAGCAGGAATGCACGTGGACACCCTCGCCATCGCCTGCATGGTCGCCGCCCTCCTGGCCAGAAGCCGCCCCACAGGCTCCGGCGTCCTGCTCGGGCTAGGAGTGGCGATCAAGGTCAATGCCGGCCTAGTGGCCCTCGGTCCCGCCTGGGAGCTACGACGCCGCCCCGCCCGCCTGGCCCTCATGGCGGCCTGCGCACTCGCCGTAGTGGTCATCGGGTACGCGCTCGTCGGCCCGGAAGCGATCGCCCCGATGACGCGCACCAGCAAGTCGATCTCCCACGCCTCGTTCTGGAAGCTCGTCCAGGGCTGGCTCCAGTCCATCGTGGGCACAGGCAGCGCCTACCGAGGAGAGATCCAGATCGGCTCACTCCTGGTGCTCGCGCTCCTCGCCTGGTCCCTGCTCCGTCTGGCTTCCCGCTCCCGCCAACCTGGCCCCCCTCGAACACCCACACCGAGCAACGAGGCCCCGGTTGTGGCTGCCGGCCTGATGGTCGCTTACGTGTTCGCCACTCCGTACATCCTCCCCTGGTACGACGGACTGGCCCTCGGGTTGCTGGCGCTGGTGGCGGCCTCCGCGGTGGACGGCTTCGTGGTCGCCCACCTGCTGGTCCTGTCGTTGGCATACCTCCCGGCCAGAGTGGAGGGGCAGCCAGAGGATCTCGACTGGCTCAGGGAGGTGGTCCGGCCTCAACTCGCGTGGGCGCTGCTGGCCCTGGCGGTGGCATTGGTCGTGTGGGCGTGGCGAACCGCCAGCCGGGAACACCTGCCATCGGCGTCGGTCCAGCGTGGCGAGTTAGAGACGAGCACTGATCGTTAGCGGCTGCTGAGTGAGGGCTTGGGTGCTGGGAGTTCCCCTATGTGTTCGCCGCGTCGTGCGCCTTGCGCCTGACCGCCTCCTGGCAGACCCACCCACGGCAGTCGTCCCGCTCCAGGCCGCGCTCGCCACCGGGGTGGTCGGCGTCGACACCATGCCGACCACCTGGTCCCCTGTCACCTGGTCACCTGCCACATAGTCACCTGCCATCTGGACAACCCCAGCTCATGCGGACGGTGCTCGCAGTTCCTGCTCAGTCTTCAGGAACGGTGGTGAGTTGAAGGGCGCGGACGCAGGCGGCCAGGGTCAGCGGAACGGCCACCGTCAGGGCCATGGCGGGGATGGCGATGCCGGAGTCGTTCATGAGGAAGCCGACGAAGGCGCACGTGAGGGCGCCGAACAGGCCGGCCCGGAGGGTGGGGGCCAATCGGTAGGCCTGGCCGAGGGCGGAGGCGCCCCATCGCGAGGGGCGGTCGAGTATCAGGAACAGGAAGGCAAGCGCGACCAGCGAGAGGAGGGTCAGTGACCAGTTCCCGACGGTTACGCCGATCATGGCGCTGAACTTGCGCCCGACGACGGTCCACGCCTGGCCGTCGATGATCTGCTGGACGAAGTTGCCCAGGTGGGTGCGCTGGGAGTCGGGGCGCAGCCAGTCGAACACCGAGAGGGCACCCACGAGCACGGCCCCCATGAGCCCGACGAGGAGGAGTCTCAGCAGCGATACGCGTTTGCCGGAAAGCAGAATGAGGAAGACCGCCAGGCCGATCACGAACGCCGGTACACCGCCGAAGTCGGCCCCCCACGAAGGCCACCCGTCCGCGAAGACGGCGAGCCCCCCGTACAGGGCGCACGCCGCCACGACCACGACCCTGGACACCCCTCGGCTGAGCAACCACTGGGCCACGCCTGCGAGTCCGAGGATGGTGCCCGTGGCGTAGACGGCGAAGGCGATGTTGCTGAAGCCGTAGAAACGGCCTCCGGTCACGGGCTCGTAGCCGGTCACCGCGTTCACCTGGAGCCTGGAACCGGACATGACGTCGATGAGGAGCGCGAGGGAGGTGACGGCGGCGACCACGGTGAGCGGGCCCAGCACGTGCGCCCGCCACGGACCGGCGAAGGCCAGGGCGGTGAGCAGTCCGGCGATGGCCACGATCGTCACGATCACCGACAGCATCGGTACGGGGAGAGTCCACCAGGGCACCAGTTGGGCCAGGAACGTGGAGACGGGGATGGCTCCGCTGATCACTGCGACGATCTGGACGGATTTGAGGAGCCTGGAGTTGTTCGCGAAATCGCCGTCTGAGCTGACGAGGGCTGAGGTGCCCGCCTGTGCAGTGGACGGCCGCTCGGTGGACGGCCGCTCGGTGGACGGCCGCTCGGTGGACGGCCGCTCGGTGGACGGCCGCTCGGTGGACGGCCGCTCGGTGGACGGCCGCTCGGTGGACGGCCGCTCGACGGGCTGGGGCTGGGGCTGAGTGGACGGGTGTTCGGCGGATGAGGGGTCGGTGGATGAGGGGTCGGTGGACGGGATTTCGGTGGGTGGGAGGTTGGTGGCGGGGGGCTTGGCGCCGGGAGGAGTGGGGGGAGCGGTGTTTCGGCGGCGGCGGAGGGCCAGGGCGGCGAAGGCGTAGAAGAGGAGCTGGACCGTCACGAGTACGGCGAAGAACGGGCCGCGTACTTCCCGGAGCACCTGGCTGGCCAGGTCCCCGTCCGCCAGTTCCGCCACCGTTTCGGCCGGTGTGGCGGCGGATGGGCCGTTGGGTTGCCAGGGGCGGCCGACCACCTGGCGCGGGGCGGGAAGGCCCAGGAGTTGGATGGCGGTGGCGGTGAGGTCGGTGATGGTGACCAGGGCGTCCTGGCGGGTGGAGGTGGCCGTGAGGTAGCCGTGGTCGTACGGTCGGCCGCTCGGCGACGGGCCCTTGGCGATCGCCACGTGGAGGTGGGCGATCGGGGACACGTCCGAAATGCCGGCCACGAGGATGGTGGTGTTGGGGGGCAGTTTGGCGATCAGGGCGCCGATCTGCTGGTCCGCCTTGGTCGCGGCCGCCTGCCGGGCCGCGGCCGGGAGCGGGGTGGGGACGCCGTACTCGTCCAGCGGCTGCGCGGTCCAGGCGGTTGCCAGGTCGGCGGCCTCCATGATGATCAGGTTGTACGGGGTCAGGTCGCCGGCGGCGTCAAGAGTGGGGGCGTATTTGGCGATGCTTCCGGACTTGTCGGCTCCGGCAAGTGCGGCGCCTGGGCCGATGGCGGCGACCTTGCCTCCGTTGTCCGTCACCAGCTGGCCCAGCGTGCCGAGTTGGGCGTCGAACCCGGTTTCGGACTGGTAGGCGGTCAGGGCGGGCCAGTTCGGGATCTTGGCCGCTTCCCCGGTGAGTTGGGGGGTGGGGGGTTGGAGGCAGCCCTTGCCTGCCGTACCGGCTCGCTGGCCTGCTGAGACGGTCAACCAGCCCGCTGTGGGGCAGGTGATGCCGCGGTCCGGGGGTGGGACGGCTCGGGTGGAGAGGGAGGCGGAGGCGCCCTGGCTGAGGAGAGACCAGAGGTTGGGGTTCCGGGACGGGTTGAGGTCGCTCCATTCGAGCCCGGGCACGCCGATGAGGGCTACGTGGGCTTGATCGAGCCCTTGGGTGGTCTGGTGGTCCTGCTGAGCACCAACGGTGGCGGAGGGGTCTTTGGCCGCTGCTCTGGCAGGCGTGCCCGGGAATGGGGATGTCGTGGCGGCGTAGGCAGGGGGTGGGGGCAGGCAGAGGCCGGTTGCGGTGGCCAGCGCGAAGGCCAAGGTGAGGGCGAGGGTGCCGAGAATGCGCCTGCCTGCTCTGGCGGCGGGGGCGGCGGAGGTGGCGCTGTCCGATCCGGCGGCTGGGGTGCGCGAGGTGGGGTTGCCTGCTCGGGTGGCGAGGGTGCCGAGACTGGGCCTGACCGGTCGGGTGGCGGGCGTGGCGGAGGTGGCGCTGTCCGATCCGGTGGCTGGGGTGCCGGAGGTGGGGTTGCCTGCTCGGGTGGCGAGGGTGCCGAGGCTGGGCCTGACCGACCGGGCGGCTGGGGTGCCGGAGGTGGGGTTGCCTGCTCTGGTGGCGAGGGCGCCGAGACTGGGCCTGACCGACCGGGTGGCGGGGGTGCCGGAGGTGGGGCTGCCTGATCGGGTGGCGAGGGCGCCGAGAGTGGGCCCGACCGACCGGGCGGCGGAGGTGGCGGAGGTGGCGCTGTCTGCTCCGGTGGCGGGAGTGCCGGAGGCGGGGTCGCCTGCTCGGGTGGCGAGGGTGCCGAGACTGGGCCTGACCGGTCGGGCGGCGGAGGTGGCGGAGGTGGCGCTGTCCGCTTCGGTGGCGGGGGTGCGGGAGGTGGAGTTGCCTGCTCGGGTGGCGAGGGTGCCGAGGCTGGGCCTGACCGACCGGGCGGCTGGGGTGCCGGAGGCGGGGTGGCTTGCTCGGCTGGCGAGGGTGCCGAGAGTGGGCCCGACCGACCGGGTGGCGGAGGTGGCGCTGTCCGATCGGGTGGTGGAGGTGCCCGAGGTGGGGTTGCCTGCGCCGGTGGTGGCCGTGCTCGTTTGTGGAGCTTCGGTGTGGTTGGGTGCTTGTGCGTCCGGGGGCGGCGGGAGTGCCGGACTGGTGGAGGTGCGCGCGGGGGCGGGGGGTGTGGGGTGGTCGCCGTCCCGGTTGGGTGTGGCGTGTGGCATGTACGGACCCCCATTGTTTGCCCTCGATCAACAACAGCCACGGTAACGTGCCACATCGTGACAAGTGGCGAGGTGCGGGTGGTACGGCGGCAGTGGTGGGCGTGGGCGGTCGTCGTGCTCGTGGTCGCGGCGGCCGTGGCGCCCCTGGTGGTCGTGTGGCTCACCAATCCGGATGACCAGCGGCTGGTCGACCTGGACGTTTACCGCACCGGGGGCCAGATGTTGCTCGAGGGCCGGCCGGTGTACGACTATGTCACACCCGCCCCGCAGCTGTTGCCGTTCACGTATCCGCCGGTCGCCGCGATGCTGGCCGTGGGGCTGGCCGAGATGTCGTGGGGGACGGCCCAGTGGGTCTGGACGGCCGGGATCTTCGCGGCGCTGGCCATGACCGTGTGGCTGTCGTTCAGGCAGGCGCTCAGGAAGTACGTGCCCTGGGTGTTCGCGCTGCTCATGGTGGCCTGCACGTACCTGATGCCCATCAGGGACCAGGTGCGGTTCGGGCAGGTGGACATTCTGCTGGTCGCGTTGTGCCTGGCCGACTGCGTGGTCAAGCGGCCCTGGTGGCCGCGGGGGTTCCTGATCGGGCTGGCCACGGCCGTGAAGCTCACGCCGGGTGTCTTCCTGATCTACCTGCTGGTCACGCGGCAGTGGCGGACGTTCTTCATGGCGGCGTTCACGACGGCGGTGCTCACGCTGCTGCCGTTCGCGGTGATCCCGAGGGACGCGTCGCAGTTCTGGTTCTCGGCGCTGCTCGACCCCGAACGCCTCGGCTCGAACGCGGGCACCACCAACCAGTCGATCCGCGGCATGCTGATCCGGCTCTATCTGCCCGAGACCGCGACGACCGCGATCTGGGTCGTGATCGTGGCCGTGGTCGGGTGGTACGGGTTCCGCGGCGCGCGGGCCGCGTACCAGGCGAATGACCAGCTCACCGCGGTCGCCCTCGTCGGGCTCATGGCCGTGCTGCTCTCGCCCGTCGCCTGGATCCACCACCTCGCCTGGGTGGTCGTGGTGCTCGGCGCGATCGTGGGCGACGGGCGTGATCCGGTCAGGCTGCGGGTGGCGGCGGGCGTGTGGCTCTATTACGTGCTGCCGATCCCCTGGTGGGGCGTCTCGTTGAAGGCGGCCGACATCCCGGGGGTCAGCCTGGTGCTGGGGAAGATCGTCCAGAACGGGTTCGGGCTTGGGGCGCTGGTCCTCGTGTGGTTGTTGGTGTCCTGGTTGCCGAAACGGCGTCAGATCGCATGACCGAGCCATTACCCTCTGTGCCGTGCTCGTTACCGCATGGGTCATCGTGGGCGTCGTCGCCGGGGTCAGCGGCGTGTTCATCGGATATCTGTCGCTCCGGCAGGCCAGAGCCGCGGTGGAGGACTGCCAGCGGATGCTCGCCCGGCAGACCAGCGAGGGCATGGGGGATCTCAAGGCCATCAGGGACGTGGCCGTCTGCCGGTACGACGCGCTCTCCGAGATGACCGGGCGGCTGTCGTTCTCGGTGGCGATGATCAACGGGCTGGGTGACGGCATCGTGCTGACCTCGATCAACGGGCGCAGCGAGACTCGTACGTACGTGCGGCCCGTGGTCGGCGGGAAGGGGCGGGAGCCGCTGTCGCCCGAGGAGGAGGAGGCGGTGCGGGCCGCCAGGCTGGGGCTCGGGCCGATGATCCTGTCCCGGGCGTCGGGACCGTTGTAGGCGCGGCGAGGTCGGCGTCGTGCTGGTAAGCCGGTCTGGTACGTCGTGCGGCGAGGTCGGCGTCGTGCTGGTAAGCCGGTCTGGTACGTCGTGCGGCGAGGTCGGCGTCGTGCTGGTAAGCCGGTCTGGTACGTCGTGCGGCGAGGTCGGCGTCGTGCTGGTAAGCCGGTCTGGTACGTCGTGCGGCGAGGTCGGCGTCGTGCTGCGGTTACGTCGCGGGGTGAGGTCGGCGTTGTGCTGCGGTTACGTCGCGGGGGAGGTCGGCGTCGCGTTGGCGGGCCGGTCGGGGCTGGTGTTGGCGGGCTCGTCCCTGGGCGAAAGGGGGCGGGGGGCGTCCACCTGCGGATACTCTGGATGCATGCCCAGACTCGCCTATCTCGGACCGGAAGGCACCTTCACCGAAGAGGCCCTGCGGCTCCTCGACCCCACGGCCGAGCGCCTGCCCTGCGCCAACGTGCCCGCCGCGCTCAACGCCGCCCGCAGCGGCGAGGCCGACGGCGCCGTCGTGCCGCTGGAGAACTCCATCGAGGGCGCGATCACCACGACGCTCGACGAGTTCGCGTGGGGCGAGCCGTTGCTGATCACGGCCGAGCTGCTGCTGCCGGTGCAGTTTTCGCTGCTGGCCCGGCCCGGCACCGAGATTCCCCACATCAAGCGGGTCTACACGCATCCCGCGGCCATCACCCAGTGCCGCGCCTTCCTCGCGCGCGAGCTGCCCGACGCCGTCGTGGTGGCCGCGCCGTCGACCGCGGCGGCGGCCCAGGAGGTCTCGCTGCCCGGCTCGCCGTACGACGCCGCCATCGCCGCCCGCATCGCCGGCGAGCACTACGGGCTGGTGGAGCTGGCCACGGACATCGGTGACAGGTCCGACACCGTGACCAGGTTCGTGCGGGTGGCCCGGCCGGGGCCGCTGCCCGAGCCGACCGGTTCCGACCGCACCACGCTGGTGGTCTTCCTCGCTGACGACCACCCGGGCGCGTTGCTGGAGATGCTGACGGAGTTCTCCGTACGCGGGGTCAACCTGACGCGCATCGAGTCGCGGCCGACCGGTGACGGCATCGGGCGCTACTTCTTCCACTTCGACTTCGAGGGGCACGTGGCCGACGCCCGGGTCGGGGAGGCCCTCGCCGGGCTCCACCGCATCTGCGGCGAGGTGCGGTTCCTGGGCAGCTACCCGCGTGCCGACGGCATCGCGCCGCAGATCAAGCGGGGGACGTCGGATGCCGAGTTCGCGGAGGCGGGCGGCTGGCTCGCCCGGGTCCGCGCGGGGCAGGTCTGAGGCGGCGGCCGTCCGGTCCGCGCGGGGCAGGTCTGAGGCGGCGACTGTCCGGGTTCGCCGGGGTAGGCGACTGGTCCGCGTGCGTTCGCGCGGGTCGGGTCGGTGGCTGAGCGCGCAGCTCGGGTCTGTGGCGATGGCTGGTCGGGTTGGCGACTGAGCGCGGGGCGGGTTGGTGGCTGGGCGTGGGGTGGGGCTGAGGGGAGACGGACGATCGAGTCCGCGTGTACGTGGTAATACGGGGGCGGGCTGCTGCCGAGCGCCGGTAGCCTTTGGCTTGTGATTGACCTGCGTACCCTTCGTGAGGATCCCGACCGGCTACGGGCGTCGCAGCGTGCCCGCGGTGAGGACGACTCCGTCGTCGACACGCTGCTCGACCTGGACGAGCGCCGCCGATCCGCGCTGACCTCGTTCGAGTCTCTGCGCGCCGAGCAGAAGAGCATGGGCAAGTCGGTCTCCAAGGCGCAGGGCGAGGAGAAGGCCGCGCTGCTCCAGCGGGCCAAGGACCTCGCGAGCCAGGTCAAGGCCGCCGAGGCCGAGGCGGAGAAGCTGACGGGCGAGCTCGACGAGCTCGTCCAGACGGTGCCCAACATCGTCGAGGAGGCCGCGCCTGCGGGTGGCGAGGACGACTACGTGGTCCTCGAGACCCATGGCGAGCCGCGCCAGTTCGACTTCGAGCCCAAGGACCATCTGGAGCTCGGTGAGGCGCTCGGCGCCATCGACATGGAGCGGGGCGCCAAGGTGTCCGGCTCGCGGTTCTTCTTCCTCAAGGGCGTCGGCGCCCGCCTGCAGCTCGGCCTGCTCAACATGGCCATGCAGCAGGCCATCGAGGCCGGGTTCACCCCGATGATCACGCCGGTGCTCGTCAAGCCGGAGACCATGCAGGGCACCGGCTTCCACGTGGCCCACGACAAGGAGATCTACCGCCTCCCCGAGGACGACCTCTACCTCGTCGGCACCTCGGAGGTCTCGCTGGCCGGCTACCACGCCCAGGAGATCCTCGACGGCGGCGACCTGCCGCTGCGCTACGCGGGCTGGTCGTCGTGCTTCCGCCGCGAGGCCGGCTCGTACGGCAAGGACACCCGGGGCATCATCCGCGTCCACCAGTTCGACAAGGTCGAGATGTTCTCGTACGTGCGTCCTGAGGACGCCCACGAGGAGCACCTGCGCCTGCTCGCCTGGGAGAAGGAGATGATGGCCAAGATCGAGGTGCCGTACCGGATCATCGACACGGCGGCGGGAGACCTCGGCATGTCGGCGGCCCGCAAGTTCGACTGCGAGGCGTGGATCCCGACCCAGGGCCGCTACCGCGAGCTGACCTCGACCTCCAACTGCACGGAGTTCCAGGCCCGCCGGCTCGCCGTCCGCTACCGCGACAAGGACGGCAAGCCGCAGCACCTGGCCACGCTCAACGGCACGCTGGCCACGACCCGCTGGATCGTGGCGATCCTGGAGAACCACCAGCAGGCCGACGGCTCCGTGGTGGTTCCCGAGGCGCTGCGGCCCTACGTGGGCCTCGACGTGCTGGAGCCGTCCAAGTAGGCGCGGCGGGCGTCGTACCTGATGAGTACGGCGCCCCCGAGCACGGCCAGGCCGGTCAGCAGCACGGCCAGGGCGACGGCCACCCAGTACGGGCCCGGGACGCCCTCGGACCAGCCGTAGAAGGGCGTGTAGACGGTCAGGTACACGAGCGGGGCCGCCAGCACCCCGACGGCCGCGGGAGTGGGCCGGGCCTGGCCGGCCACCGCCAGTACGAGGCACGCCACCGTGCCCGCCATGGCCGTGAGCATGCCGGCGAGGTTCAGGAGGCTGGGCAACCACGCCTCCGACCAGGAGGTGAGCACGGCGAGCACGCTCAGGGACGTGAGCGCCGCGGAGCCCAGATAGGCGCGGTTGAACCGGCGCAACCCCGAGGCGGCGCCGCCGAGCAGCATGCAGACGGCCAGGAAGATCGCCACGTTGCGCTCCGGAGACAGGTCCACCTCGCTGAGTTCCGGCGAGCCGGGCCACCCGACGCGCCGCCACTCGCCGGACACGTCGCGGACCAGGATGCCGTCCAGGCCGTTCGCGACGACCACGACGTGCCCGCCCGGACGGGCCTGCACGGCCAGCGCCATCTTGTGCCCGCGGTTCCAGGACGGGTACCGCCGGGTGAGCCGCTCCCGGTCGTCCCCGGTGGGCGTCCACGACGGGCCCCAGGTCCTGCCGCCGTCGTCGGACTGCTCGACGGCCATCCGTTCGGGCACCACCCGATAGCACCGCGTCGCCTGCATGGGGACGCAGGCGGCGCTCTGCGGCCGTCTGCTCCAATCCCGCGAGCCGGCGTCCTGCGACCAGGTGATCCCGCCGTCGCCGGAGGTCTGGGCGCGGCCGTCCTGCAGGTGGACGACGACGGAGTCCCCGTCCACGTCGACGGAGTCGGCGATGGGCATGGGGGCGGCCGACGTCGCGGTCACCGCGAACACGGCCAGCGGCATCGTGACCAGCACGCGCCAGCGCGCGGAGTCCGACTCCAGGCTGCGGCGGCGTACCCACCAGGCCAGGGCGAGCGCGGGTAGGGCCAGGAGGTCCGTGGGATCGGCCAGGACGCGCGATGGGCCCGCCACGAGGGTCCAGACATGGGACGCCAGCTCAGCGCCCGTCTCCGTCGTTTTCACGAGCGTGAAGAGCACCCCGGTCAGCGCGGTGGCCGCCAGATCGGCCCGCCGCCAGAAGAGCAGGGCCACCAGCGCGGGGGCGACGACCAGCCCCGCGACGTCGCTGAGCTTGCCCGTGACCGCCCCGGGCCAGGCCTGTTTGAGCAGGTGGTCGTTGATGAAGAGCACGAACACCCCGGCAACGGTCACGGGGTGACATAACCAGGCGTACCTCATATAGGGGTGGATGGCCGCGAAGCGCAGAAGGTTCGCGGCCGTGACCAACCCGGAACAAGCAAAAGACCGAGGCCCGCTGGAAGCGAACCCCGGCCTGTCTCGCTGCTACAAGGTCAGATGGCGCGGACCTGGGAGGCCTGCGGCCCCTTCTGTCCCTGCGTGATCTCGAACTCGACCCGCTGACCGTCTTCAAGGCTGCGGTAGCCACTGCCTTGAATCTCGGAGAAGTGCACGAACACGTCCGGCGCACCGCCGTCCGGGGCGATGAAGCCGAAGCCCTTCTCGGCGTTGAACCACTTGACGGTTCCCTGAGCCATAAAAGCTCTCCCTCAGGATGTGAATCTATGGGACCCACACCTCGTGGGTCCCGGTGTGTCGTACAGCAAGCACCCGGGGTGGCTCAGACAAAGTCATGCTGGTTTTCACTACGGGATCAGCTAATACAACGCCATCACATCTAACACCATTCTGGCGCGTTGGTGTTCCCGTACCAACGAAGATTTCTGTCAGGCGGCATCACCGGGCAAACTGGAACGTGTTATGCAGAGCCTTCCCGCGCCCCGTCTTGTGGCCACCGACCTCGACGGCACCGCGTTGCGTACTGACGGAACGGTGTCTCCCCGCACAGTGGCGGCCTTCGGCAGAGTCGAAGAATCCGGTGCTGTGCTCGTGTTCGTGACGGGGCGCCCGCCCCGGTGGATGGGCGGGGTCGCGGGTGCCGTACGTCACCGTGGGCTCGCAATCTGTGCGAACGGAGCACTGATCTACGACCTCCATACCGAACAGATAGTGGAATCTCACCTGATCACGGTCGACGTGCTGCAGGAAGTCGTCGATCAGCTAAGAGCGAACGTGTCCGATCTCGTATTTTCGGTCGAGTATGAGGCGGGTTTTGCGCATGAGTCAGAATTCCTCCTGGGCGGCCTGGACAAGGGGGCCCTAACGGCACGCGTCGACTCCGTGACGGCGCGTCCATGCGCCAAGCTGCTGGCCCTGCATCCCGGGATGGACGCGGACGAGCTGCAGGCCACCGTGGAGGAGCTGGTGGGGCATCTGGTGACCGCGACCCACTCCAGCCGCAGGGGCCTGATCGAGATGAGCGCCCAGGGCGTGACGAAGGCCACGGCGCTGGCGGCGCTCGCCGGGCAGCACGAGATCAAGCCCTCGGAGGCGATCGCGTTCGGTGACATGCCGAACGACCTGCCCATGCTGAGCTGGGCAGGCACGTCGTACGCGGTCGCGAACGCACATCCGCACGTGCTCGCGGCCGTCGATCATGTGACCGCGGCCAACGACGAAGACGGCGTCGCTCAGGTGATCGAGCGGCTCTACGGATAGCCGCGGCCGGCGGCTATCCGGAGCGGGCGCTACAGGTAGGGGCCGGAGCCGCCGGGCGGGCGGTGCTGGTCGTCCCCCTGCGGCACGCCGGGCAGCGCCCTGCGCATCTGCTCCAACTGGGCACGCGCGGCCATCTGCTGCGCGAACAGCGTGGTCTGGATGCCGTGGAACAACCCTTCGAGCCAGCCGACCAACTGGGCGTGCGCGATGCGCAGCTCCGCCTCGCTCGGCGGCACACCGTTCTCCTCCGTGAGCGGAAGGGACAGCCGCTCCAGCTCATCGACCAGCTCAGGAGCCAGCCCGTCCTCGAGCTCCTTGATCGAGGACGCGTGGATCTCCTTCAGCCGCTTGCGGCTGGCCTCGTCAAGGGGCGCGGCCCGGACCTCGTCGAGGAGCTGCCGGATCATGCTGCCGATACGCATCACCTTGGCGGGCTGCTCGACCAGGTTGGTGACCGATCGATCCTCTGCGCCACTATCGCCCTGACCTTGGAAATCAGGGCCCACCACCACGATGTGAGGGGTGTTGTTGTCCTCAGCATTCATAACACTCACCGTACTAGCAGGATCTTGCCGACGTGCTCCCCAGAATCCAACATTCGGTGAGCTTCGGCGGCGTCCGACATCGGTAGTCTCGCGTGCACCACAGGACGCACGGCCCCGGCGCTGACCAGGGGCCAGACGTTGTCCACAACACTACGGACGATCGCCCCCTTCTCGTCCACCGGACGTGAGCGGAGCGCGGTCGCGTGCACGGAGGCGCGCTTGCCGAGCAGGGCCCCCAGGTCGATCTCGCCCTTGAGGCCGCCCTGCAGCCCGATGATCACCAGCCGGCCGCCGGTGCGGAGCGCCCGGACGTTTCCGGCAAGGTATTTGGCGCCCATGATGTCGAGGATGACGTCCGCGCGAACTTTGTCGGCGAAGTCTTCCTCGCGGTAGTTGATGACCTCGTCCGCGCCCAGCTCCCTGACCCGCTCGCCCTTGGCCGCCGAGCCGACCGTCGCGGCGACCTGCGAGCCGAGCGCCTTGGCGAGCTGCACCGCGAACGTGCCGATCCCGCTGGCCCCGCCGTGGACCAGCAGCGTCTCGCCCCTGCGCAGCCGCCCGATCATGAAGACGTTGGACCACACCGTGCACGCCACCTCCGGCAGCCCGGCGGCCTCCACCAGCGGCACGCCGTCCGGCACCGGCATGACCTGCTCCCACGGAACGGCTACGCGCTCAGCGTAACCGCCGCCCGCGAGCAGCGCGCAGACCTGGTCGCCCGGCTTGAACTGCTCGACATCCGCGCCGACCTCGGCCACCACGCCGGAGACCTCCAGCCCCGGGTACGGCGACGCGCCGGGCGGAGGTGCGTAGAACCCCTGTCGTTGCAGGACATCGGCCCGGTTGACCGCCGAGGCGGTCACGTCGATGAGGACTTCTCCCCGCTCGACCCGGGGGTCCGGCACCTCACGCCACTGCAGCACGTCTGGTCCGCCCGGCTCGGCGATCTCAATGGCTCGCATGCGAACTACGGTAGCCGGGCAAAGAAGTTGTGGGTTGCCGGGTTGCGTGGTTGCCCATGGCGTTAACCTGCAAGGTATTTGCTGCCCCTTTAGACCCACCCGAGGGGGAACACGGTGGCAAGACACGATCGAGAGGAATCGCTCGAGGAGCAGCTGGCGTGGCTCGACGCGATCAAGGAGACGGAGGAGGCCCCCGTCTCTGTGAGCGCCTCGACAGCGGCTGCCGACGAGCCGGTCGCCTCGCCGTACCCCCAGGACCCGTGGCGGATGGTCCCCACGCAGCCCGACACGCCGACGCCGCCGCTGTTCCGCGCGGCCGTCGACTCCGTGTACGGCGCCGCGGCGGCCGAGGATCTGCCCGACGGTGAGATGGAGGCCGCAGAGTGGCTCGGCACGGCCAGCGCGGCCACGAAGGAGCCCCCGGCGTCCCTGCCACCGAGCTCCCCGCGTGAGGACGACCCGTTCCATGCTCCGTTGAAGCCGCTGCCGCGGCCCGACGACACCGACACGTACACGCTGTCGTTCACCCCGCCCGAGCCGTCGGCGCCCCCGGCATCCCCGGTGCCGTCGGAGCAGGAGACGCAGGACACGTCCTGGTCGTCCGTGCCCGAGTGGGCACGGGCGCCTGAGCCGCCCCGCGAGGAGCCGGAGAAGGAGACGGCCCGGGCGGAAGCGCCGGAAGCCGAGCCTGCCGCGAAGAAGGACGACGAGTCCGCCTCCGAGGAGACCTCTCCGAAGCGCGAGCGCCCGCAGTGGCCGGAGCCGTCGGACACCCTTCCGACGATCCAGCCTCCCAAGTGGTCGGAGCCGGCCACCACGCAGGAGCCCGAGCCCGAGGAGCGGCCGTCGTGGCCGAAGGACGAGCATGCCGAGCCGGCGTGGTCCAAGGACGAACACGCGGAGCCGTCGTGGCTGAAGGACGCCGAGCCGTCATGGCCGACGGACGCGGAGCCGTCGTGGCCCAAGGACACGGCGCCGTCGTGGCCGAAGGCCGAGCACGCGGAGCCTGAGGAGCGGCGCGAGGAGCGGCCTTCGTGGTCGGAGCCGGCTCAACAGGAACGGTCCTCGTGGTCCGACCCGGCCCTCCAGGAACGTCCCTCATGGTCCGAGCCCGCCCAGCAGGAACGATCCTCGCGGTCCGAGCCGATCCCGCAGGAACGTCCCTCCTGGTCGGAGCCGGCCCAGCAGGAGGAGCCCCCGCAGTGGACCGAGCAGCACGAGTGGCGCCCCGCGGAGCGCGAGATCCCGCCGCCCGCGGAGCGGCGGCGCCGCCCTGCCCCGATCCCCGTGTTCAACGCCCCGCCCAGGCCGCCGATCACCGGCCGCCCCACCGCCGACAGCCTCGACCCGGAGTCCCTGCTACGCGGACGGCGTAACGCCCCCTCCAAGGGCTGGCGCCGCCTGATCTACAAGGCGTCGGGAGGCTGGATCAAGCCGGGCGAACCCCCGGAGGTCCGCCGCCGCCGCGAGCTGGTGAGCAGGGCCCGCACCCCGGTCACCGCCGGTCACCACCGCGTGGCCGTGCTGAGCCTGAAGGGCGGCGTGGGCAAGACCACGACCACGGTCGGCCTCGGCGCCACCCTGGCCCAGGTCCGCGGCGACCGGGTCATCGCCGTGGACGCCAACCCCGACCGCGGCACCCTGTCCGACAAGCTTGTCCTGGAGACCTCGGCCACCGTGCGCGACCTGCTCAACGAGCGTGACCAGGTCAAGCGCTACGTGGACATCAGGGCGTTCACGTCGCAGGCCCCCTCACGGCTGGAGGTGCTCGCCTCCGACCGCGACCCGTCGGTGTCCGAGGCGTTCAGCGGCGCCGACTACCAGGCCGTCTCCCAGGTGCTGGAGAACTTCTACTCGATCTGCATCACCGACTGCGGCACCGGCCTGCTCCATTCGGCGATGGGCGGCGTGCTCGGGCTGGCCGACCAGATCGTGCTGGTCAGCTCCCCGTCCGTGGACGGCGCCAGGGCTGCCTCCGCGACGCTCGACTGGCTGGAGGCGCACCACTACGGCGACCTGGTGAAGAACGCGACCGTGGTGCTGTGCAGCGTGCGGCCGCGCTCGAAGTCGGCGGTGGACATCAAGAAGCTGGAGGCGCACTTCGCCGCCAGGTGCCGCGCGGTGGTCCGGGTGCCGTACGACCCGCATCTGGAGGAGGGCGCGGAGATCGACCTCGACCGGCTGCAGGAGCCGACCAGGGACGCCTACCTGCAGCTCGCCGCCTGCGTGGGCGACGGATTCGCCGGCCTCAGGGAGTGAGCGGAGGGTGTGGGATTCGAACCCACGAGGCCATCGCTGACCTGGCCGCTTTCAAGGCGGCTGCACTCGTCCACTATGCGAACCCTCCTGTGCGGAAACCACGATAGCGGCTGCGGTGACAGGGGTGTACGTTCAGGAGGTGGCAGATCTCAACGTCGAGGTGGAGCGCGGCCGGTCGGCGGCGCTCGTGCGCCTCGACGGGGATCTGGACAAGCTCACCGCGCCGCAGCTCAAGGAGTGTCTGGGCGGGCTGCTCGCCGAAGGGCTCGTGCGGGTCGACATCGACGCGAAGGCGCTGGAGTTCTGCGACTCCAGCGGCCTGTGGGTGCTCGTGGAGCACCAGCGCCGGGTCACCGCCAAGGCCGGCACGTTACGCCTGGTCGGGGTGCACGGCGTGCTTCAGCGCGTGCTCGACGTGACGGGCCTGAAGGCCGCCTTCGACGCCGTACTCGCCGTCGAACGCTGACGAGAGGTCAGCCGGCCAGCTGCAATGAGCCCGTGAGCTCAGTCGGGCAGCTGCGAGAGCAGCCACTTCGGGCCCACGGTCTCGGCGCCCAGCTCGTGCACGCGTTCCTTCAGTGCCCGGTCCGCGGTGACGACGAGCACCCGTTCCCACGGCTTGGCCAGGCGCACCACGTCGACGATCGCGTCGTCGCCGCTCCCGGTGGCCGCGACCACCTGGACGCCAGGCAGCTCCGGTGCGCTCCTGGCGGCGCCCTCCACGACCGCCACGACGCGCGGATACCACTGCGCCAGCACCGGATGCGCGAGCCTGAGCCGCGACACGGCTTCCAGCAGCCGGGTCGCCGCGCCGAGCCGGTCGCGCCACCAGCCGTGCTCGGCCCGCGCGCCCACGATGTTGGCCACGTCGAGCACGAGGGTCTCCGGCCTGATCTCCCCCTGGATCTCGCCCCAGGTGGCGGCGAAGCCGGGGTGCAGCTTCCGGTCGGCCACTTCCGGCAGCGGGAGCCAGCGCATCTCGCTGCTCTCCCGGTTGGCGGGGGCGGCGGCCAGCAGCTCGGACGACGCCGCGATCACCGTCTCGAAGACCCACCCGCCGTGATCGTCGCGGTAGACGCCCTGCACCCGCAGCCCGTCGCCGGCGAGCGCCGCCTCCTCGCGGGCCTCCCGCAGCGCGGAGGCGACGGCGTCCTCGTGGCTGTCGCGCGCCCCGCCCGGCAGCCCCCAGGTGTTGCCGTGGTGGCTCCACCAGGAGCGTTTCTGCATGAGCACGTACGGCGTGCCCAGCTCGTCATGGTGGACGACGAGCAGCCCCGAGGCGCCGTGCAGCCCCCAGTGCCTGTGGCCTTGGGAACACTCGATCCAGCCGTCGCCGTCCTTAGCCGCCATGGGGGGATTCTCTCAGCCTCCGCCCTTGCTGAAATGCTGCAGGTCCTTGGCTCCTGACCAGTAGCCGCCCCACTCCCAACCAACCTGGTCAAAGGCCTTAACTACCTTGTCACCAGGATTTATTACTCCCTTTCCCTTCATGGGGCGTTTTGTGAACTTTTTGGATGCTTGGTGTGCTGTGCTACCGCTTGCGGTGACATATGGGTTCTGGATGGGATTGACGTCTATCGCCTGCCCGTACGCGTGCTTCGACCAATGAGTGGACCCGGTCGCTTGGCGGCAATTGAAGGCCGAGGTGTTGTTGGCCTCGATCGAGTCGAAGTCGTCACCCTTGTACGCGTCCACCAGCTTCATCCGCTCGATCGGCCAGCGCCAGCCGTACAGCCTCTTGAAGACCGTCACGATGTCGTCGGTGACCGCCCTGTTCACCACCAGCTGCCCGGTGTGCGGCTTGTCGTCGAAGCCCCAGTACGTCATCGTGACCAGCCGCAGGTCGCGGTAGTGGACCGGACAGCCGGGCCGCCACGAGTACGGCAGCTGCTCGCGGGAGAGCCGCGAGATCTTGGCGCTGAAGGCCGGCGGGGCGGTCGAGCCGGGCGCGCCCGTGGTGGGCGAGGGCGACGGCGTGGGCGAGTCCAGGCTCTCGAAAGCGGGAGCGGTCTCCTGGGGGACGGAACCCGTGGCGACAGGCTTGCCCGTCCCGCACGAAACGGACGCGAGCACCACGAACGCCATGGCGGCAGTACGTTTCATCTCGCCACCATATGCGACATCCGACCAGCTCAGGGCACTATCAGCACAGTACGGCGAGCCCGTTTCGCCAGCCCGACCGCCACCGAGCCGTGCCAGGAGGAACGCGAGCGGCCCACCACGATGGCGTCGGCCATGTGTGCGCTGGCCAGCGTCTCCAGCTCGCGCGCCGCGTCCCCGCGCACGCTGACGAACTGCCACGGAACGCCCGCGCCCCTCAGCTCGTCCCGCAGGTCCTCGGTCAGGTCGGCCGCCGCGTCGGGGATGATCGGCGACCCGGCGAAGAACCACAGCGCGGCGCTGTTGAGCGACTCCACGAAGGCGATGAGCAGCGCCGCGTTGTCCCGCCGGGCGAGCCCGGCCGCGTACGCGAGCGCGTTGCGGCTCGGGCCCGATCCGTCGAAGCCCACCACGAGCAGGCCGGCGCCGTCCTTGCCGATCTCGAACTGCCCGGCCGGGAGCCTGCCGGTCAGTGGCTCCCGTCCGGGGTCTGTGTCGCCGCCGAACACAGCACGTCTCGCGTTACGAGTCGGAGTGCCGTGATGGACCCGCAGCGGAGCGAGGACGTCCATCACGGCCCTCCGAGCGGTGCTCGGCAATGAGCACGTCGCGGTGGGCCAGCTCGCGCAGGGCGTCGGCCGCGTAGATCACCAGGGACACGAACGAGACCGCGGCGATCGCGCCGCCGAGCCACAGGTCGTTGACCGTCGCGTCGACGTAGGCCGCGCCCCTGCCCTGGTAGCCGACCGCGAACGGCGCGGCGACCAGCCACAGGCCACCGAGGAACAGCAGGACGAGGGCGGAGACGCCCAGCTTGGCCTTCATCGGTTGTCCTCCACTCCGACCAGGGGAGCCTTGCCGTTGCGGCGGTGCTCACCCGAGTTGTTCATGTCCTCGCGCAGCGCCTCGACGAGCGGGGCCAGCAGGCTCGCCAGCTCGGCGGACGACGCCTGGGGCGCCACCGGCACGGGCTCCGGCTCCGGCTCGGGCCGGCGCTGCCGGACGACCACGAGGCCCCGCGCCACGAGCTCCTCGTAGATGGCCAGCACGAAGCAGATCGCGCCGACGAGCCCCACGACGGCCACGCCGAGGCCGGTGAAGAACTCCGACCGGGTGATGTCCGTCCAGTCGGCGTCCTCCGGCTGGGAGCCCAGGGCGAAGGGGGCGATCATCAGCCACAGCCCGGCCAGGACGGCCAGGGCGGCCGCGACGGCGCCCACGAACTTGCGAATCACTGTGAGATTCCTCCTGATACGAGGTCTTTCTGCGGGGGCGCGGCCTGCGCGATGAGGGCTCGCGAGGTCGGCCGCAGTACGTTCTGGGCGACGGACCGGGCCCGCTCGCGTTCCGGGCGGTCGTCCGGTGGCGCCATCTTGGCGACCGCGGTGAGCAGGGCGGACGGCTGGCCGTTGGTGCGTTCGATGCGCTGGGCGATCAGCTCGAGCAGCAGTCCGGCCAGGACCAGGTCGTCCTTGCTCAGCGGATTCGGCGCCGGGGGCGGCGTCGAGGAGCCGCGCAGCGGCAGCTCCTTGAGGAAGATCGTCGCCACGAACCCGAGCAGCGCGATGGGCACGCCCACCATGAACACCGTCTCCAGGCCCCTGGTGAACGCCTCCAGCACGATGTTCTTGATCGGCGCGGGCAGCTGCTGGATGGCGCTGGGGCTGCCGAGCTTGACGTTCGAGCCGCCGGGCAACGAGATGTGCGCGGCCCTGATCATGTCGGCCATCTCGTCCTTGAGGCGGTTCGTCAGGATCGCGCCGAAGGCCGCCACGCCGACGGCGCCGCCCAGCGAGCGGAAGAACGACACACCGGACGTGGTGGAGGCCATGTCACGGGGCTCGGAGCCGTTCTGGGCGGCCAGGATGAGCATCTGCATGGACAGGCCGAGCCCGGTGCCCAGCACCGCCACGTCGAAGCCGATGAGCCATTCGCTGGAGTCCACGTGCAGCCGGGACAGCAGGAACAGCCCGACCGCCACGACCAGCAGGCCCACCACCGGGAAGATCTTCCACCGGCCGGTCTGGGTGACGATCTTCCCGGAGATCACGCCGGCCAGGAACAGCGCCACCACCATGGGCAGCGTCATCAGGCCGGACTCGGTGGGGCTGAGGCCCTTGACGATCTGCAGGTATTGGGGCAGGTAGATCATCGCGCCGAACATCGCCATGCCGACGAACAGCGAGGCGAGGCCGGTGAGCACGAACGTACGGTTGCGGAACAGCCGCGGCGGCAGGATCGGGTTGCGCGCGGTCCGCTCCGACAGCACCGCCAGGGCCAGCATCAGCAGACTGAGCGCCGCCAGGAAGTACGTCCACAACGAGTTCCACTCGAACTCGACGCCGCCCAGCGTCAGCAGCAGCATGAGCGCGCTCGCGCTGGCCGTGATCGTCGTCGCGCCCCAGATGTCGATCGAGGTGCTCCGCCTGATCTTCGGCAGCTTCAGCACCTTCTGGATCACGATGAAGGACACCAGGGCGAACGGCACCACGACGTAGAAGCACCAGCGCCAGCCGAGCCAGTCGGTGTCCACCAGGAACCCGCCGAGCAGCGGCCCCGCGACCGTGGAGATCCCGAAGACCGCCCCCATGTAGCCGGAGTAGCGGCCACGCTCGCGGGGGGACACGATGTCGCCCAGGATCACCTGCGCGAGTGCCGACAGGCCGCCCACGCCAAGGCCCTGCACGGCCCGCGCCGCGATGAGCTGCCCCATGTTCTGCGACAGGCCGGCCACCAGCGAGGCCGCGACGAACAGCCCGAGCGCGGTCTGGAAGAGCAGCTTCCGCCCGAACAGGTCGGACAGCTTGCCCCACAACGGCGTGGACACCGTCATGGTCAGCATGGTCGCGGAGGCGACCCATGAGTACTGGTCCTGACCGCCCAGCTCGCCCACGATCGTCGGCAGCGCCGTGCCCACCACCGAGGTCGAGATCATCGACGTGAGCATGGCGAGCATGAGCCCGGACATGACCTCGAGGATTTCGCGGTGGGTGTACTGCCGCCTCGCGGGGGCTGCGGCCTGAGCGTGCGCTACCAAGACACTTCATCCCCTTACTACAACTTTGCGAACTTGAGTATACGCCCGTTTACTAGCCGCGCGGCAAGTGGGGGTGCGTTCAGTAGAGTTCGGGTGTGGATGCTCAGCTGTCTGAGGCCAGGCCCCGCGACCGCGAGGCCACTCGCGAGCGGATCCTCCGTGCGGCCCGCACGCTCTTCGGCGAGCAGGGGTACGAACGGGTGACCGTGCGCATGATCGCCGCCGCCGCGGACGCCAACATCGCCCTGGTCGGCCGCTACTTCGGCTCCAAGGCCGGCCTCTTCGGCGCGGTCCTGGACGGGGAGCCGACCATAAGAGACCTGTTCGGCGGCGACCGCGAGAGCCTGCCGCGCCGCCTGGCGGAATACGCGGCCGAGCGCATGGAGCACCCGCCGGAGAGCCCGATCCTGCGCACCCTCGAACGCTCCGCCGGCGATCCGGAGATCCAGGCCGTGGCCCGCGAGCGCCTGATCACGGCGCTGCTCGACCCGCTCGAGGAGCAGCTGGGCGGTCCGGACGCCCACGCCAGGGCCCGCATGGCCACGGCGGTCTTCCTCGGCATCGGCGCCCTGCGCCGCCGCCTCGGCCCCGAGAAGCCCGGACCGGCCGACGTCGACCGCCTGACCGCGGTCTTCGAGGCCTGTCTGCGCTGAAAGTTTCACCTCCTGCCAAGGGCCTGACCTGGGAAGACCTGGACGCCAGCGATCGGATGTCTTGGAACGGACACTGACCGTTACCTACGATCCGAGGAGCTGGTGGGAGCGCTCCCACATGACGGACGGAGTGAATTCCATGTCTCGCAAAAGGCCCGTCCTGGCGGTGCTCCTCTCGGCGGCCGCCATGGCCGCGGCGGGGGCGATCGTCCTGTCCTCGTCCACCGCCGAGGCCGCCGACTCCGCTTTCTACGTCGATCCGCAGACGAACGCGGCCAAATGGGTCGCCGCGAACCCGAACGACAGCCGCACCCCCGTGATCAGGGACCGGATCGCCGCCGTGCCCCAGGGCCGGTGGTTCGCCACGTACAACCCCGCCACCGTGCGGAGCCAGGTCGACGCGTACGTCGGCGCCGCCGCGTCGGCCGGCAAGATCCCGATCATGGTCGTGTACGACATGCCGAACCGCGACTGCGGCGGCGCGAGCGCGGGCGGCGCGCCGGACCACGCGTCGTACCGGGCCTGGATCGACCAGATCGCGGCCGGTCTCGGCGGCCGGCCCGCCACGATCGTGCTGGAGCCGGACGCGCTGGCGATCATGACGAACTGCATGAACTCCTCGCAGCAGGCCGAGGTCAAGGCGTCCATGGCCTATGCCGGCAAGAAGTTCAAGGGGACGTCGTCGCAGGTCAAGGTCTATTTCGACATCGGGCACGACGCCTGGTTGTCCGCCTCGGAGGCCGCGTCCAGGCTGACCGGCGCGGACGTGGCCAACAGCGCCGACGGCATCGCCGTCAACACCTCCAACTACCGCTCCACCCCGGGCCTGGTGTCGTACGCGAAGAGCGTCATCGCGGCGACCGGCGTGTCCAGGCTGAAGGCGGTCGTGGACACCAGCCGCAACGGCAACGGGCCGCAGGGCAGCGAGTGGTGCGACCCGGCGGGCCGCGCCACCGGCATCTGGAGCACCACGAACACGGGTGACTCGGCCGTCGACGCCTACCTGTGGGTCAAGCCGCCCGGCGAGTCGGACGGGTGCATCGCGCCAGCGGGACAGTTCGTGCCGCAGCGGGCCTACGACCTGGCCATCGCCGCCCCGCCGCCCACCGTCGGCCCGACCGTGACGCCCACGGTCACTCCCACTGTGACGCCGACCACCGGCCCCGCGGGCTGCGCGGCGACGTACAAGGTGACGAGCCAGTGGCAGGGCAGCTTCCAGGGTGAGGTCACCGTGAAGAACACGGGCTCGTCCGCCATCGCCGGCTGGAAGGTCGGCTGGACGTTCCCGAACGGGCAGACGATCACGCAGCTCTGGAACGGCAACCTCTCGGGCAGCGGTACCGTCACCGTGACCAACCTCAACTGGAACGGCGCCCTCGGGGCCGGGGCGAGCACCACGTTCGGCTTCGTCGCCAACTGGAACGGCCAGAACGGCGTCCCGTCACCGGTGACCTGTACGGCCTCATGAGGCGCGATGGGCCCCTGCGCCCGCCAGGGGCCCATCGATGAAATAACGGCGCCTTCGCGGCTGTTGACCACAGCCAGGTCGAACCGCTCTGCGAAAGGCGCGTACTCATGGCTCTGCCGCTGTCCATCCTTGATCTGGCGATCATCGGCGAGGGCGAGACGGCGGCGGACAGCCTCGCCGCCAGCGTGGCCCTGGCCCAGCGGGCCGAGGACCTGGGCTACCGGCGGATCTGGTACGCCGAGCACCACAACATGGCCAGCATCGCCTCCTCGGCGACCAGCGTGCTCATCGCCCACGTCGCCGCCCACACCCGGACGATCCGCCTCGGGGCGGGCGGCGTCATGCTCCCGAACCACGCCCCGCTCACCATCGCCGAGCAGTTCGGCACCCTCGAAACCCTGCATCCGGGACGCATCGACCTGGGCCTCGGCCGGGCGCCCGGCAGCGACCAGCAGACCCTGCGCGCCCTGCGCCGCAACCCGTCGGTCGCCGACGCGTTCCCGCAGGACGTCCTGGAGCTGCAGGGCTACCTCTCGGGCGAGTCCCGGATCCCGGGCGTGGAGGCCACGCCGGGCAAGGGCACGAACGTCCCGCTCTACATCCTCGGCTCCTCGCTGTTCGGGGCCCAGCTCGCCGCCGCGCTGGGGCTTCCGTACGCGTTCGCCTCGCACTTCGCCCCGGCCGCCCTGGAGGAGGCCGTGGCGCTCTACCGGCGCGACTTCCAGCCGTCGGCGCAGCTCGACCGGCCCTATGTCATCGCCGCGCTCAACGTGATCGCGGCGGACACGTCGCAGGAGGCGCAGGAGCAGTTCCTGGCCTCGAAGCGGATGAGGGTGAGCAGGTTCCTGGGACGGGGGCGCGAGTTCACGAGGGAGGAGGCGGACATGATCCTCGAGTCGCCGGCCGGGCAGCAGATCGTGCAGATGGCCAAGTATTCGGCGGTCGGGGACGCGGCGGAGGTCAAGGAGTATGTGGACCGGTTCGCGAAGCTCGCCGACGCCGATGAGCTGATCGTCGCCTTCTCGGCCACCGACAGGAAGGTCTGGATGCGCTCGGCCGAGCTGCTGGCCGAGGCGCACGGGCTCTGACCGCCCGGGCGGGGGGAGCCCGATCAGGTCAGCGCCGGCTAGCTTTCGCCGAGCAGGCGCCTGCGCAGGTAGGGGCCGGTGGCCTCGGACGGAGGCACGGGAGCCATCCCCGCGGCGATGAGCTGGGCGCGCAGGGCGACGACGGTGCGTTCGAGGGCGCGGATCTGGGCCTGGAGCTGGCCGATCTGGTCGCGCATCGCCGTGGCCGTGCTCTGCTCGCTGATCAGGTCGGTGCTGAGCTGGGAGGCTTGGTTCTGCACCCTGCTCAGCTGTTTCTCCATCTGGCTCAGCGCGTCCTCATAGATCGTCTTCGCTCTGAGGAAGGCCTCGGCGTCCACTTTGGAGCGTTCTAACTCGGCTTGGCGCTCGGCCTGGAGGATGGCGGTCTGCTGGGTCTTCTTGTTGGCGTCGGTGGCGGAGCGGAAGGCCAGGTACGCCACGCCGAGCGGGACGATCCCGAGGGCGACCTGGATGAGGATGTCAGTCAGCGTGGCCTCCTTCCACTGTGCGTATGACGCCGGTGTACGTGACCCCGTCGTCGCTGTGCCAGGCGTTGACGGTCAGCGCGATGGCGAACTCCGTGCCGTCGCGGCGCAGGCCGACCAGCGGGATGATCCGACCGGCCAGCTCGGAGTGGCCGTTGACGCGGACCTTGGCCAGCCCCATGTCGTGCTTGTCGCGGAAGCGCGCCGGCATGAGCATGGTCAGCGGCCGCCCGACCGCCTCGTCGGTGCTCCAGCCGAACATGGTGGCGGCCTGCGGGTTCCACGACTGGATGATCCCGGCGGCGTTGGCGACGATCACCGCCGAGCCGGAGCCCGGGAGCCGGTCGAGCGTGACGGCCTCCGGCCAGGTCGCGATCAGCGTGATCCAGCCGCCGAACGCCAGCCACACCGCACCCCCGACCCAGCCGCGCGGATTGTCCCCGGTGAACGTCGAGACCAGGAACACCAGGCCGTACAGGAGGACCAGCGCGGTGGCGGCGGCGAAGGCCATCCGGTCGGAGCGCAGGAACATCTGCACCAGGCACAGCATGCCGGTGGCGAGCCAGAGCACCGCCCAGACGTCGAGCGGCGCGATGGAGGCCAGCACGGCATAGGAGGCGGTGGCACGCTGGCTCGCCGGCGCGAAGGCCAGCGAGGCGGCGATCGCCAGAGATAACAGGCCGACGAACGCCAGGGACGCGCCGCGCCGCCCGATCCGCCGGAGGACTCTGTTACTCACGGTGGCAACAGTAGTGCAGAGAGTGAATGTTTCGCGGGATTGTCAGCCCAGAGCCGAACCCCCAGGCACAATGAGGCCATGGCGGCCTTCGAGAGGCTCACGATCGAGGAAGCACGTGCCCTGACCCGCGCCGAACTCCTGCCGCGGATCGAGGAGGAGCAGAAGTACTGGTACGAGCGCATCCACCGCTGCCAGATGAAGCCGGGTGACGACGAGGCGTTCCGGATCTTCAACCGGATCCTGCACGTCACCGCCGACCTCGGCCGCACCCACGACGACACCGAGGCCCTCCTCCAGAGCAGGTCCCTCGACGCGGACTACTGGCGCAAACCCCTCGGCGAGCTGGGCCTGCTCTGAGGCTCACGCCGGGTGCGGGCAGACGGTGCCCTGGGCGGGCAGGCGCAGGCTGGTCAGGTAGCGGTTGACGTGGGCGATGATGCAGGAGTTGTTGCTGTTGTAGAGGCCGTGGCCGTGCCACTGGTACTGGACCGCGGCCGAGCCGGGCACCCGCCGTACGAGGTCCGCGACCCCGTCGAAGTCCGTCCAGGAGCCGACGCCCAGGAAGGGCGGCAATCCCTTGGCGGGCAGCGGCGCGGGCGGGTTGGTGACCGGAGTCGGCCAGCCGACGCAGGCGAGCGAGTGCCACAGCTCGATCCCGGCGACGTTCGGCAGCAGGCGCTCACCCTCGCGGCGCTCCTCGCGGTACTCCTCGTAGTCGCGGAATCCCAGGCCGTCGAGGCAGTGGGTCATGTTCATCCCGATGAACGCGGGAACCTTCTGGCTTTTGGTGCTCTGCCGGACGTAGCCGGCGAACCCTGAGGCGTCACCGCCGGCGGCCCGCTTGATCGCCTCGGCGAGCTCCGTCCACCGGGGGAACTCGGGTTCCGGACCCGGCGAGATGATGCTGGGCGCGGCGGCCTCCTTGATGTCGAACCCGCTGTAGGCGACCCGCTCTCCCTCGACCGGCACCGGGGAGCGGTCGGCCCGGGCCACCAGCGCCCGCCAGACCTCGCCGACGTCCTGACCGTGCAGCGCGCAGGTGGTGGTCGCCGCGCACCAGGCCGCGAAGCGGGTGAAGGACTTTTCGTGAGAGAGCCTGCCCTGCGCGCGGTCCATGTACGGGTTGACCGTGCCGTCGAGCACCATCGCGCGCACCCGGCCGGGGAACAGCCGGGAGTAGGCGATGCCGGGCATGCCGCCGTAGGAGTTGGCGACGAAGCTCAGCTGCTCCTCGCCCAGCGCGACGCGGATCGCCTCCATGTCCCGCGCCACGGAGGACGAATCCATGTGGTCGAAGAACTCGGGATCGGCGGCGCGGCACCGCTCGGCCGCCGCCCGGTTGCGCCTGCCCACCTCGGCGTACTCGTCGCGAGTATCGGGCCAGGTGATCCACGGGCCGGAGACGAGGCAGTCGTACGGCAGCACGCCCTTGTCGATGGTGTTGCGGGGCTCGACGCTGACCACGTCGAAACGGTCGCGGAGCTCGGCGAAGCTGCCCGAATTCTTGGCCAGGTTCTCCACGCCCGAGGCGCCCGGCCCGCCGGGGATCGCGAACACCGTGCCGATCCGGCGTTCGGCGCCGGTGGCGGGCAGCATGCCGACGGTCAGCCGGATCTTCCGCCCGGACGGCTTGGCCCAGTCCAGCGGCACCTCGATCGAGGCGCACCGCATGTCCTTGGCGCCGTCCTTACAGGCCGCCCAGGCTAGCGAGGACGGGCCGGAGCCCGGCGAACCGGACGCGGCGGCGGGCACCGCCGACACCAGGACGGCGGCGGCCGTTCCCACCGCCAGCGCCCTGATCCTGCGCCCCTTCAGCGAGATCGTCGCCGCGCCCGCCGTCAGTGCGGCGACCACGTACGCGACCAGCAGTCCCGCCGCCGCGGCAGGCGGCAGGATCCCGCCGCCGACCCCCGCGATCTGGAGCGGCAGGTTCTCGATCATGAACGAGCCGGCCTGGGCGCGCAGCGGCATGGGCAGCGTCTTGGCCACCACCGGCAGCACCACGATGATCACGATCAGCGCGACCAGGGCGCCCGGGGTGGAGCGGACGGCCGCCCCGACGCCGAGCCCGATCAGCGCGACCGCCGCCATCGACAGCCCGGCGAGCACCACCGAGGCGAGCACGCCCGGCTCCGACAGCGGAGTGCCCAGCGTCTGCCCGTCGCGGAGCAACTGCCCGGCCCGGTCGCCGAGCACGACCATGGCCCCCGCGTGCATGCCGAACGCCAGGAGCTGACCCGCCACCAGCGCGACCGCGGCCAGCCCCGGGATCTTGGCCAGCAGCAGCACCTGCCGGCGCGGCACGGCCACCAGGCTCGTCTGGATCATCCCGGTGCTGTACTCCGAGGTGATCGCGAGGGCGCCCAGCGTCGCGAACACGAAATAGGCGACCGCGATCCCGTTGCCCAGGCCGTCCCCGTTGCCGGTGAAGCCCATCCGCTCGTGGAGCGGCTGGTTGTCGAACCCGCGCCCGATCATGAACGCCACCCCGGCGCAGGCCAGGACGGCCGCCACCGAGCAGGCCAGCAGGTAGAGGTTCGAGCGGAGGGAGCGGAGTTTCTGCCACTCCGAAGCGATCACTTCGGTCATCGGATGCCTGCCTTGTACTCGGTGCTGTCCTCGGTGAGCCGTACGAACGCCTCCTCCAGGGACGCGGCACGCGGGGACAGCTCCGCGAGCGCGATCCCCGCAGACAGCGCGAGCACGCCGATCCGGGCCGCGTCCAGGTCCCGCACCGACAGGGCGCCGTCGTCCTCGGAGGTCACCGCCGCCCCGTGCGCGCGCAGCACGCCGGCGAGCCGCTCCGGGTGAGGGGTACGCACCAGCACGTCGCGCTGGAAGTGCCCGGCCAGGGCTTGCATGTCGGTGTCGGCGATCAGCCGGCCCCGCCCGATGACGACGACGTGGTCGGCGGTGAGCGCCATCTCGTTCATCAGGTGGCTGGACAGCAGCACGGTGCGGCCCTCGGCCGCCAGTGAGCGCAGCAGGTCGCGGAGCCAGCGGATGCCCTCCGGGTCCAGCCCGTTCAGCGGCTCGTCGAGCATCAGCACCCCCGGGTCCCCGAGGAGCGCCGTGCCGATCCCCAGGCGCTGCCGCATGCCGAGCGAGAAGCCGCTGATCCGCTTGCCGGCGACGTCGTTCAGGCCGACCTGATCGAGGACGGCGGCCACCCGGGCGCGGCCGATGCCGTTGCTGCGGGCCAGGCAGGCGAGGTGCGCGTACGCGCTGCGCCCCCCGTGCACCGCCCCGGCGTCCAGCAGCGCCCCCATGGAGCGCATGGGCCGGGGCAGCGACGCGTACGGGCGGCCGTTCACCAGCGCCTTGCCGGCGGTGGGCACCTCCAGGCCGAGGACGGCACGCATGGTGGTGGACTTGCCCGCGCCGTTCGGGCCGAGGAAGCCGGTCACCAGCCCCGGTTTCACGGTGAACGTCAGGTCGTCGACGGCCACCTTGGCGCCGTATCTCATGGTCAGTCCGCTCACTTCGATCATGTTCTCCCCCCGGTCGTCCGGTTGACGGCCGCCAGCCTGCCGGTCCGGCGGGCGGATCTCGATGGGGGTGCGCCCACCCACGGAGGTAGGTCTGGGCCTACCGACTGCGCGCCGCGCGTCGGGCAGACTGCAGGCGTGACCTGGATCCGCCGAGCGTGCGCCGCCGGTGGCGGGCTGCTGCTGAACGCCGCCACGGGCGTGGCCGCGTCGGCGCTGATCGCCCTGCTGCTGGTGAGCGCCGCGCTGGTCCCGGTGGCCGGGCTCGGCGTGCCGCTGCTGCGCCGCGTGCTCGCGCTCGTCCGGTCCCTGGCCGGGGTGCAGCGGGCCTGGGTGCGGCGCGTGCTCGACCCGGATCCGCGGCCCGCTCCGCACGAGAGCGGGCCCCGGCGGGAGCTGGCCTGGCTGGCCGTGCACGCCGTCACGTGGCCGGTCCCCGCGCTCGTCGTCTGGGGGCTGCTGGCCGCCTTCGACTACATCTACTTCCGGGTGAACGTGGTCCAGACCAGCATTCTGAACACGTTCTCCCTCAGCGTCTCCGCCGCGGCCATCGCGACGATCACCCTGGCGGCGCTGCCCCTGATCAGAACGGGACAGGCACGGCTGTCGGCGCTGCTGCTCCTCCCGGAGGCGACCGCGACGGCACGGATCAGGCAGCTGACCGAGTCGCGGGCCGTGGTGGTCGACGCGCAGGCGGCCGAGCTGCGCCGGATCGAACGCGACCTGCACGACGGCGCGCAGGCCAAGCTGATCGCGATCCGGATGAACCTGGGGCTGGCCCGCGACCTCCGCGACCCGGCCGAGGTCCGGATGATGATCGACGAGGCCCGGGAGATCGCCGGCCAGGCCCTGACCGACCTGCGGGACCTGGTGCGCGGCGTCCATCCTCCGGTGCTGGCCGACCGCGGCCTGGCCGGCGCGGTCGAGGCCGCCGCGCTGCTGTGCCCGGTGCCGGTGGAGGTCGAGATCGACCTGCCGGGCCGCCTGGAGGCGCCGGTCGAGTCCGCGGTCTACTTCGCCACCGCCGAGGCGCTGACCAACGTGGCCAAGCACAGCGGCGCGTCCCGTGCGTGGCTGCGGGTGTCCCACGCGGGCGGCCTGCTCCGGGTGGCGGTACGCGACGACGGGCGCGGCGGGGCCGACCGAGCCGCCGGCACCGGCCTGCGCGGCATCGACAGGCGCCTGTCCGCCTTCGACGGCCGGCTCGTCGTGCGCAGCCCGCCCGGCGGCCCGACCGAACTCACCATGGAGCTCCCGTGCGCGTTGTCATAGCCGAAGACCTCGCCCTCCTCCGCGACGGCCTGATCCGCCTGCTGACGGCGAACGGCTTCGAGGTGGCCGCGGCGGTCGACAACGGCCCGATGCTGCTGGACGCGCTGACCCGCGACCGCCCGGACGTGGCCGTGGTCGACGTGCGGCTGCCGCCCGGCTACTCCGACGAGGGGCTGCGAACCGCGTTGGAGGCCCGCCGCCTGGTGCCCGGGCTGCCGGTGCTGATCCTCTCCCAGTACGTGGAGCAGCTGTACGCCCGCGAGCTGCTCTCCGACCGGTCCGGCGGCGTGGGCTACCTGCTCAAGGACCGGGTCGGCGACGTCGACCGGTTCGTGGACGCGGTACGCCAGGTCGCCGCGGGCGGCACCGTCATGGACCCCGAGGTGGTCGCGCAGCTGCTGACCCGGCGCAGCCGGGACGAGCCGCTGGGCGGGCTCACGCCGCGGGAGCGGGAGGTGCTGGCGCTGATGGCGGAGGGCCTGTCCAACCTCGCGATCGCCGCCCGGTTCCAGGTCACGGACAAGGCGGTCGGCAAGCACACGAACAACATCTTCGCCAAGCTGGGCCTGCCGCCGTCCGACGACCACAACCGCCGGGTGATGGCGGTCCTCACCTACCTGCAGCACGTGACGTGATGGGGGCCCGCCACACCCCGGAACCCCGGTTCGCCGCAGCGTCAGCCGCGGGGCCCGGCGGAGGGCGGCACGATCCGGACCCGCTCCTCAGGGCGGCTGTCGAGGTCGTCGAGCTGCTCGCGGAGCGGCTCGCCGGCGTCAAGGACGAGGGGCTGGAGCTGCCGGCGATCACCGGCGTGTTCGACACCCCGCGGCCCTCTACCTCTACACCTGTGAGTCGGCGTGCTACCGGCAGATCAACCGCCACCCTGCGCGATCCCGACCGCACCCGCGTCGTTCCGTACCTGCCTTACCTGCGGCTGCTGTTCTCGGCCGTGTCGCGGGGTGTCGCTGGACCTGCGGGCGCAGTACCCGCTCGGCCGGACCGTGACGTGGTGGGGCGTGTCCTCGTGCACGTCGACGTGAAGGCGGAACGCGGCGGCCTGTGCACGGTGACGCTCATCGAACTGGCCGAGCAGCACCTGATGGCCTGAGCGGGTGGTCATCCAGGATGCGGTCCAGCGTGCGCCGGCCCATCCGGCTCATGGGCGGGTTGCTCCTGAGGTAGTACCAGACGACGCCCATCGCCTGCTGGAAGGCCCACGCTTTGCCCCGCTCCCATTCGAGGTCGTCGCACCCGAGGTCCGAACGGAGCACCTGCCGCGGCCCGGCCTCGAGCAGATGCCAGGCGCTCACGAGATCCAGAGCAGGGTCGGCCGGTCCGAAGCCGCCGACGTCGAGAACCCCGGCCAGCCGGCCGGCGGAGACGAGCACGTTGCCCGGGATGAGATCAGCGTGGGTCATCACGTCGGCGTCCTTGCGCGGCAGACTCCGAAAGTCCTTCCACAGCCGCCGGAGCCGGGGAACGTCGAGGAGCTGTTCGCTGTGCTCGAAACAGGTCTCCATCCACTCGTCATGGGCCCGCAGGTCGCCTCCGCGGCCTTTGCCGGCGAACGTACGGCCACGCGTGTCGACGGCGCGCAGGTCCTTGATGAGATCGGCCAGGTCGTGGGCGAACGCGACCGATTCGCCCGGGTCCTCGTCGGTGGCCACGGCACCGGGCAGCCAGGTCTGCACCGACCACGGGAGAGGGTATCCCGCGCCGGGCTCACCGAGCGCGACCGGCTCGGGCGTGGGGAACCGGGTACGGCCTGCCAGCTCGCGGGCGGCTTCCGCTTCGGACTCCAGCCAGCCTCGAATCGCGTCGACGTGCCCGTCCTGCAGAGGGAACCGGGCCGCGAAGCGGTCGCCGACGCGGAAGATGGCGTTCACCGTCCCATGGGACGCGATGCCGGTGATCGGCAGGCTCCGCCACTCAGGGAACTGGTCGTCCACCAAGGCGCGTACTGTCTCCGGCGACACCGTCAGTTGGTTGGCGTGCATGTCCACGCTGGCAGCGTTCCGTGTCCCGGCCTTTGCCCGCAACGCCTTTTCGGCCCCCCAAGGCGGCGCGATCGATCGGCTGCGTGTGGGGGCGCGCGTCGTTCACGAAGCGAGCGTGATCTCGGCCAGCTCGCGCCAATCCCGCGCCGCACCGTCACGGGTCGCCTCGGTGAACAGGGGTTCACCGAGGCGATTCCGCGTCTCCTCGGCGATCCTGGAGGCGTCCGGCAGCGAACGGTCCGGCGTGCCGCGTACGCTGTCGCTCGCCCCGAGCAGCCGCGCGGCCTGCTCGTACTCTCCCTGGCGCAGCGCGAGATCCGCGATCCCGATCAACACCTCGGCGACCGCCGGTGGATACGCATGCTCTGCGGCCGCGTGGAGCGCCTCGGTCCGGTACGCACGGGCCGTCTCGAGATCCTCGGCGAGGTAGCCGTACAGGTCCAGGGTCTGGGCGCGGATGGGGCCGAGCTTGTCCGCGTCGCCCAGCATGGCCCGCACCGTGGCCAGGTGCTCGTGTGCCTGGTCCGGCTCGCCGCGCCAGCGCGCCAGCGCCGCCTTCGAAAGCGCCAGTTCAGCGAGCGCGTCCGGCCACGCGATCCCGCCCGCGCACCGCTGCGCTTCCGCCATGGCGGACGCGCTGGATCGCTCGTCGCCGAGCAGCCAGTACAGCTGCGCCTGCCGCGCCCGCAGGCCGATCACGTCCTCGGTCGCGCCTATCTCGGTCAGCGCCACGGCCGCCTCTTCGTAGTGCTCACACGCGCGGGTGAACTCGCCGCGCATGGCGCGCCGAGCGGCCAGGAAGGTCAGCGCCAACGAGATCCCCCACCGGTCGCCCAGTGCGCGGAACTCCGAAAGGGCGGTCTTGGCGTCGATGTCCACGTCGGTCTCGTCGCCGCCGAGCGTGAGCCGGAATCGGCCACGGGTGAGCCTGGCCTGCGCGCGTACCCACGGGTCCTCGCCGGCGATGAGCGGCTCCAGCGCGGGCAGGAAGTCCGTGGGGCCCTGCAGCATCCGCTCCAGCAGCGCGACGAACCCGAGCAGCGGGTGTCGATACCCGCTGCGCTGGGACAGCCGGTACGCCTCCTGGATCCACTCCCGCGCCTGGTACTGATCGCCGCCGACCCCGGAGGTCACGAAGATGGTCACGACGAGGCACGCCAGCGCCCGCACCTCATCGGACACCTCACCGGGCAGCGAGACCGCCGCGATGCTCAACTCGGCGCCCTCGACCCTGTGCCTGCCGTAGTAGTACCAGCCCGCGGCCCCGACCAGCCGCATCGCCTCCTCGGCCCAACCCTCGGCGATCGCCCCGCGCAGGGCCACGCTGATGTTGTCGTACTCGGCCTCGAGCGTGGACAGCCATTCCAGCTGCTCGGCCCGGCGCAGGTGCGGATCGGCCGTCTCGGCCAGCTCGGTGAAGTAGGCGAGGTGCGCCCGGCGGGCCGGCTCGCTCTCCCCGGCTTCGGCGAGGCGCTGCGCCGCGTACTCCCTGATGGTGTTGAGCATCCGGTAGCGCGGCGTGTCCCCGCCGTCGGCGAGCAGCAGCGACTTCTCCATCAACGCGGTGAGCACGTCGAACACCTGCTCCCCGGCGAACGCCTCGCCCCCGCACACCCGTTCGGCCGCTTCCAGGCTCGCCCCGCCGGAGAACACCGACAGCCGCCGCAGCACGCCGCGTTCGGCCTCGGTCAACAGGTCCCAGCTGTAGTCGACGACCGCGCGCAGCGTCTTGTGCCGGGAGAGCGCCGTACGGCTGCCACCGGTCAGCAGACGGAAACGGTCATCGAGCCCGCGTGCCAGCTGATCGACGGACATGGTGCGCAGCCGTGCCGCGGCCAGCTCGATCGCCAGCGGCATGCCGTCCAGCGCCCGGCAGATCCGCGCCATGGTCGACAAGGTGTGCGGGTCGGAGCCGATGTCCTTGCGCACCAGACCCGCGCGGTCCCGCAGCAGCCGCACCGCGGACGAGGACGCCACCTCGGAGGGGTCGGCTCCCTCCGCGGGCAGCGCGAGCGGCTCGACCCCCCACAGCACTTCCCCGAAGATACCGAGGGGTTCCCTGCTCGTGGCCAGGATCCGCAGCCTGCGGCACTCTCCCAGGAGCCGATCCGCGAAGGCCGCGGCCGCCTCGATCACGTGCTCGCAGTTGTCCAGGATCAGCAGCATCGTGCGCTCCCGGACCGCGGTGATGAGCCGATCCATCGGGTCCCCGGCTCGCGCACCGCCGAGCAGGGCCTGGTCACGCAGGCCGATCGCGGTGAGAACGGCCTGCGCCAGCTCGCCGCCTCCCCCCACCGAGGCCAGCTCGACCAGCCACGCCCCGTCCGGCAGCTCGGTGAGCATCGTCCGCGCGGTCTCGGTGGCCAGCCTGGTCTTGCCCGAGCCGCCCGCCCCCGTCAAGGTGACCAGCCGGTGCTTGACGGCCAGCTCGGCGACCGCGGCGATGTCATCGTCCTTGCCGACGAAACTCGTCAGCTCGGCGCGCAGGTTCGTCCTGCGGTTCTCCGCCCGCTCGCCCAGCTCGCCACGGAGCAGCGCCGTGTGCAGCGCGGACAGCTCGGCCGACGGGTCGGCGCCCAGCTCCTCGGCGAGCCGCTCGCGCGTCCGCTGGTACAGGGTCAACGCCTCGTTCCCACGCCCGGCCTCGGCCAGTGCTCGCATCAAGGCCGCCACGAACCCCTCCCGCAGCGGGTACGTGGCGACCAGCTCGGTCAGCTCGGAGACCAACTCCGAGCCGTGGCCGAGGCGGAGGTCGGCATCCACCCGATCCCCGAGCACGGCGACGTAGAGCTCGTTCAGCCGGGTGACCGCGGCGTCGAACGTATCGCTGCCCTGCAGGGCGATGTCCGCCATGGCCGTACCACGCCACAATGCCAAGGCCGAGCGCAGCAGATCCGCCCGCGCCGCCGGCTCGGCGGCACGGGCCTGACCGACCAGCTGCTCGAACCGGCTCACATCCACCGCATCGACAGCCACGGCCAGCCGGTAGCCGCCGGAGTCCGCCTCGAGCACACCGGCCGGCAACACCCTGCGCAGCCTGGACACCAGCGCCTGCAAGGCGTTCACTTCGTCCGCGGGCGGCTCTTCGCCCCAGATCCAGTCCACCAGCCTCGAACGCGTGACGATCCGGCCGGGTTCGAGGGCGAGTGCGGCCAGCAGCGCGCGCAGCCGAATCCCGGGAACCTCGACGACGGCCCCATCATGGTTCCGGACCTCGAAGGGTCCCAGCAATCCGACTCGCATATCGGTAATTGTGCCGAACAGTGGTGATAACTACCGCCACTGCGTGCAATCCGCAGACACCGCCGCCCTTCAGCGATCCGTCATCACAGGTCGCGCTTCGGCTTCTTCTTCGTGGGCGGCCCGCTTGTGACGTTCTGAGCGGTCAGCCCCGGCGGATGCACCAGGCTCAGGAGGATGCCGATCTGGGCAGTCGACAGCGGCATGCTGCTGCTGAGCAGCTCTTTCATGGGGATCATGGGTCCAGCCTGAGGGAGATCGCGACGCGGGGTCCAACACCGGAAAGGCCGGGATTAACGCGGATCTGTTGTTAATGTTGCCGCGTGGACCTGCATCCCCGGCTGCTCAGGGTGTTCGTGACCGTCGCCGAGGAGCTGCACTTCGGCCGCGCCGCCGCCCGCCTGTACGTGGCCCAGCAGGCGCTCAGCCGCGACGTGCGGCGGCTGGAGGAGCAACTCGGGCAGGCGTTGTTCACGAGGTCCACCCGGCGCGTGGAGCTGACCCCGGCGGGCGCGCGGCTGCTGTCCGGGGCCAGGCGGCTGCTCGCGCTGCATGACGAGCTGGTCGCGGAGCTCTCCGGCGCTCGGGGGCCGCTGCTCGTGGACGTCAACATGCAGGGGCACGAGCCGCCGCAGTCGCTGGTCAGGGCCAGGGAGCTGGCGCCGGGAGTGGAGATACTCGCCCGCTTCCACGGCGGCCTGGCCGCCGGGGTCGCCGCCATGCGGGAGGGGCGCCTCGACGTGTCGTTCGGCCGGTTCGCCGGATTGCCCGCTTCCGTACGCAAGGGCCTGGTCCAGGTGCCGGTACGGCTGGATGCCCTCGCCCTGCTGGTGCCCGAGGGGCATCCGCTGGCCGCGCTGGAGGAGGTGCCGCTCGGCGCGCTGGCCGAGTTCCCGCTGGACGCCCTGGCGGGCAACCCCGCCACCACGGAGTGGACCGACCTGGGGGAGCGCCTGGCGGAGGAGTTCGGACTCACCCTGGCCCCGCCACACGCGCCGCCGGTCGGATCCCACGAGATGGGCCTCTACCTGCAACGGCACCGAGAGCCCGTGCTGGCCACGGCGAAGGTCGGCGGAATCCCCGGCGCCGTGGTGCGGCCGCTGGTCGATCCCGTGCCGCTCGCCCTGGAGAACCTCGTCTTCCCCGAGGGCCTGCGGCATCCGGGTCTGGACGCGCTGCTCCAGGCCGTGACGGAGATCGGCGGCGCGGGACGCCGGCCGCCGCACTCGTGGCTGCCCGAGGCCGATGAGGCACTGCTGAGGCGGTCGCTATCCGGTTAGCGAGGTCGCTGGATCGTCGTGACAAACACGAAGGCCCGCTCCAGATTTTCCCTGGTAGCGGGCCTTGCTGCTGTGCGCGGCCGAGAGGACTCGAACCCCTAACCTTCTGATCCGTAGTCAGATGCTCTATCCATTGAGCTACGGCCGCTCGCTGCGTAAGCAAGCATAGCGGGTTCTGAGGAGTACCTCGAACCAGATATCGCAATCATGCGCTCGCGGAGTCGGACCGGAGGATGATCTCGCTGGTCGACCGGGGGATGGCGGTACATCGAAGGGTGTATCCACAGGCGGGTCCCGTGCAGGAGGGAACAGGGCGTGTCGGGTGGTGAGATGGGGGCATGAAGCGGGAGGCGTTGGGGGCCGGGGTGGCCTTTGCGGTGGGGGTGGTGCTCATCGCGGGTGGGGCCGCGCTCCAGCGGGGCGTGCCCGTCTGGCTGCTGTGCGTGCCGCTGGCGATCACCTGTGCCGGGGTGGTGGTGCGGCAGCGGGCGCCCCTCGCCTCGCTGGGGCTGGGGGTCGTCGCGATCACGATCGACGCGTTCGTGGGGCCCTCGCTGGCGACGGTGCTGATTTTCACTGACAACCTCTATGCCGCGGCGCTTTACGGGCCGGTTCGGTTCGCTCGGTGGCTGCTCGGGATCACCGCGGTGCTGGCGGTCGCGGCCGGGGCCGTGGCGGGGTTACTGGCCGCGGACTGGTGGCTGCTCGCGGTCATGGGGGTGCAGGCGGGGCTGGTGCTGGTGACGCCCGTCACCACGGCGCTGGTGCTGCGGGAGCATCGGGATCGGGCGGCGGCGGAGCGGGAGCGGGCCGAGCAGGTGGCTCATCTGGCCGAGCTGGACCGGCAGGCGGCCGTCGCGGCGGAGCGTACGCGGATGGCGCGCGAGCTGCACGACATGATCGCCAACCATTTCAGCGCCATCGCCATCCAGTCCACCGCCGCGCTTTCCCGCAAGGATCTCGATCGGGCGACCGTTCGGAAGGTCATGGAGTCCGTACGGGAGAACAGCGTGAAGGGGCTGGCCGAGATGCGGGCGATGATCGGGCTGCTGCGGCAGGAGGGTGACGATCCCGCGGAGGCCATGCGGCCTCGGCTGGCCGACGCGCAGACGTTGGTGGAGCGGGTCACGCGGGCCGGGCTGGTCGCCGAGCTGCGGGTCGAGGGGGAGCCGCGGGAACTGCCCGCCCCCGTCGATCTCGCCGGATACCGGATCCTGCAGGAGGCGCTCACCAACGCGCTCAAGCATGGGGAGTCGCCCGTCCGGGTCGTCATCACGTACGAGGCGGGGCGGGTTCTGATGAGTGTCGGGAACGCGGTCGGCGGGCGTGGGGCGCGGCTGCCCGGCGCGGGCGCAGGGCTGATCGGGATGCGGGAGCGGGTCTTGCTGGTGGGCGGATCTTTCGAGGCCGGGGCTTCGTCGGACGGTGATCGGTGGCTGGTGTCGGCCGAGTTGCCCACCGGTGAGGAGCAGGTGGTGCCGTACGCGGCCGTCCTGGGCTTCGGCCCCCGGGACAGGGAGTTCGGGGCCGAGGCGCGGCCGGAGGGGGCGCGGTGACGATCAAGGTGCTGGTGGCCGACGATCACGCGGCGGTCCGGGCGGGGATCGTGCTGATCCTGGACGGGGTCGAGGACATCGAGGTCGTCGGCGAGGCGGCGGACGGGGAGCAGGCCGTGGCCATGGCCCGGGAGGTGCGCCCGGACGTGGTGCTGATGGACGTGCGGATGCCGCGGCTCGACGGCATCTCGGCCACGCGGGAGCTGGCGGGGGTCAGCGATGTGCTGATCCTGACCACGTTCGATCTCGACGAGTACGTCTTCGGGGCGCTGCGGGCGGGGGCCGCCGGGTTCCTGCTGAAGAGCACCGACGCCGAATCGCTGGTCGAGGCCGTGCGGCTGGTGGCGCGCGGGGATGGGCTGATCTCGCCGGGGGTCACGCGCAAGCTGATCGCGGCGTTCGCCGGGCAGGCGCCGCGAAGGGAGCCGGTGGCCGATCCGGGAAGCCTGACACCTCGGGAGCGGGAGGTGCTGGCCTGCATCGGGCGGGGGTTGTCGAACGCCGAGATCGCCAGAGAGCTGGACATGGCAGAGGCCACGACGAAGACGCATGTCAGCCGGGTGCTGAACAAGCTGGGGCTGAAGAGCCGGGTGCAGGCGGCGATCTACTACTCGGGGTAGCGGGCTCTGCGGGGGAGTCATCGGGGTACGGCCGCCAGGTTCAGGACGATGTACTCCTTGGCGTCCTGCACCCTCGACCCGGTCCACCAGAAGGGCGTGGTCGAAGGCGACGTCGAGTAGCCGTTCCCCACCGCGCCGTCTCCCGCCGCGAACGGCCGCTCCCCGAGCTTGGCCATCACCCCGGTCTCGAAGTCGTACACGATGCTCAGCGGCACCCCCCGCTTCATCGGCTCGTCCAGCACGCCGAAGATCGCATACCGGTCACCCAGCAGCCCCCTCGGCTGCAACTCCTGAGGCAGGGTCTTCGGCTCGGACCCGTCCACGCGCTGCACGATCCCGCGCTGCCCCCGCGCTCCGGCGCACCACTCCGGATGGCACTGCATCGTCCTCACCCCGTCGGGCAGGGAGACCTCGGTCGACTCGCCGGTCTCCAGGTTGACGATCCGGTTCTGGACCAAGGGGGAGCCCGTGCCCGCCGCCCAGGGCCAGGAGGTCAGCCGGAGCCCGTCGGTGCCGGGCAGCCGCTGTGGAGTCCCGCCGGTCACGGGCATGCGGTAGACGCCGCCTCCCCCTCTGACCGACCAGACGAGGGTGTCGTCCGGGATCCCGAACGAGTCGACATCCGCCGCCACCTGGCCGACGCGCCTGGCCGCGCCGCCGGCTCGGGGCATGATCCAGAAATCCACCGGCCCACCGCTGAGCGGGCCCGTGTACCAGGCGATGTACCGCGTTCCCACCGCCACGTACCGCAGGTTCTGGGGCTCGGGGATGGAGCCCAGGATCCGGATCGTGCCGCGCGCCGCGTCGTACACCTCCAGCCGCCGCTCCTTCCCGGCCTTGGCCAGCAGCAGCACCTCGGTCGCGCTCATGCTGGTCGCCACCTGCGTCCGCCAGCCCTCGGAGTCGTAGGCGGGCACTCTGACCACGGCCCGCGGCCACAGCTCTTCGGCCGACCTGATCCCGTCCCAGCCGGGCAGGGTGATCGTCGCGGGCTCGGCCCGGCGGTGGCCGTCCGGGCGCGAGACGATCGCGGCCGTACCCGCCACGACCGCCACCACCGCCGCGGCGGCGAGCGCCACCCGCACGCGCCGCCTGGTACGCCGGGAGCGGCGCCGGCGGGCCACGCCGTCCGCGAGGTCGCGGTGTTCCATCTGGACGGCCGCAGTCCGCAGGGTCCGGACCAGATCGCGCTCGTCCCGCACCGCGTCATCGCGCCTTCCCGAAGCCCCGTTCATCGCGCCTCCTGCAGCACTCGCTTGATCCGGAGCTTGTCCAGGGCGCGGGCCGCCTGGCTGCGTACGGTTCCGCGGGAGACGCCGAGGATCTCGGCGATCTCCTTGTCCGAGAGGTCCTCGTAGTAGCGGAGCACGAGTACGGCCCGCTGCTTGCGGGGCAGTTCCTGGAGCTCGGCCCAGAGGTCGGCGTCGCCGTACCGGTCAGGTTCGCCGCGCTCGGGGACGGCGGCCACCAGGTCCTCCCGGCGCCGGCGGCGCCACGACCTGATGTGGAGCCTGACCATGGTCGTGCGGACGTACCCCTCAGGGTCGTGCTTCTTGCGCACGCGGGGCCAGGCGTCACCCAGCCGGGCCAGGGCCTCCTGTACGAGATCGGCCGCGTCCTCGGAATTTCCGGCCAGCACGAAGCCGTACCGGAGCAGCGCGTCGCCCCGGGCTCGGACGAACTCGTCGAAATCCTCCACGAACCCAGGGATCACGCGGGGCGCGCTTCTGTTGCAAACCTACTCGGCGGGCACGTACAGGCTCAGCGTCTCGGCGATGCAGGCGGGCCGCTTCTCGCCCTCGATCTCGATCGTCATCTTCAGGTTGGACAGGTAGCCGGCGGGGGTGCCCTTGACGTCCGTCAGCTCGCCCACGGCCCTGATCCGGGCGCCGACCATGATCGGCCGGGGGAAACGGACCTTGTTGAGGCCGTAGTTGACGCCCATGGCGATCCCCTCGACCTTGACCATCGAGAACATGAACGACGGCAGCAGCGACAGGCTCAGGTAGCCGTGGGCGATCGTGCCGCCGAACGGCCCCTCCTTGGCCCGCTCCACGTCGACGTGGATCCACTGGTGGTCGTCGGTGGCGTCGGCGAAGAGGTTGACCTGGTCCTGGGTGACGGTGCGCCACTCGGTCGGGCCGAACTTCTCGCCGACGGCCGCCTTGAGCTCCTGAACATTCGCGAAGGTCCGCATGGGTCCGAACGCTATTGCGCAGGCGGGACGGCTGCCAAGTTCGGCGCCGCCGCGACCTGTTGCGAAGATCTTTACTCGAAACCATCGCATAGGTGTTCGAGTCCGCGCTACAGTTCTATGTACCGCAATCGAACAAGGGTTCGGCCTGGTGAGAGGGGGTGTGTCCGATGACGGTGCTGGCGACCGCCCCTGCTCGGACACGCCGTAGCACTTTCTTCCCAAATCTAAGACGGCCGCTATATCCGGCAATAAAGTCCGAGAGCGTGGACCCTGTGCGAAACCCCTACGCTCCCGGCGCCGGGCAGCGACCGCCGGAGCTCGCCGGGCGCGACCGAGAGCTGCAGCAGTTCGAGGTCGTGCTGGAGCGGGTGGCCCGCGGCCGTCCCGAGCGCAGCATGGTCGTCACCGGCCTGCGGGGGGTCGGTAAGACCGTCCTGCTCAACACGTTCAAGTCCATGGCCATGCAGCGGCTGTGGGGCACGGGCAAGATCGAGGCCCGGCCCGACCAGTCGATCCGGCGCCCCGTGGCGGCCGCGCTGCACATGGCCATCCGGGAGCTGGCGCCGCGCCACCGCGCCCCCGAGCGCATCGAGGAGTTCCTCGGCGTGCTCAAGGCGTTCGCCATGCGCGATCCGGCGGCGGCCAAGGGCACCTCCCACTGGTCGCCCGGCATCGAGGTGCCCGCCAGCCGCGGGCGCGCCGACTCCGGCGACCTGGAGATCGACCTCACCGAGCTGTTCGTCGACGCCGCGAGCGTGGCCACCGACCTGGCCGTGGGCATCGCGCTCTTCATCGACGAGATGCAGGACGTCCCGGCCGCCGACGTCTCCGCGCTCTGCGCCGCCTGCCACGAGCTGTCCCAGACGGGCGGGCCGCTGATCGTGGTGGGGGCCGGGCTGCCGCACCTGCCGAGCGTGCTGTCGGCCAGCAAGAGCTACTCCGAGCGGCTGTTCCGCTATGCGCGTATCGACAAGCTCGACCGCGAGGCGGCCGATCTCGCGCTGATCCTGCCGGCGCGGGAGGAAGAGGTGGAGTTCACCCAGGAGGCCCTCGACGCCCTCTACGAGGCCGCCGACGGCTACCCCTACTTCGTGCAGGCGTACGGCAAGGTCGCCTGGGACCTGGCGCCGCGCAGCCCGATCACCATCGAAGACGTCAAGGTCTCCGCACCGGAGGCCGAGGAGGAGCTCGCGGTCGGGTTCTTCGGCAGCCGCTACGAGCGGGCCACCCCGGCCGAACGCGACTACATGCACGCCATGGCCCAGATCGGCGACGAGCCGGTCGCCACCGCGGAGGTGGCCGACGCCCTCGGGCGAAAGCCGTCCAGCCTCTCGCCCGCCCGTGACAGCCTCATCAAGAAAGGGCTCATCTACAGCGCCGAGCGCGGCCTGATCGCGTTCACGGTGCCGCACTTCGGGAAGTTCCTGCGCGCTCAGCCGATCTGAGCGACGCCCCTAGACCTCTATTGGGCTGTCTAGTGGGGAAGCTAGACAGCCCAATAGAGCTATATCGCCATGCCTGTCGAGCGGAATCTAACGCTCTCTAGCGTCAGGCCGATACTGGCGTATATTCCGGCAGAGTCCCGTTGTCCGCCGCGCTGACCACGGCCATCCGCACCGCCGGGCGCCGGCCGCTGAGGTAGACCGCGAAGACCACGTCGTCCGCGTCGTGGTTGCGGAAGGCGTAGAAGCGCCAGCACAGCTCGCGCCAGCTGTCGTACGGCTCGGCCGAGGTCAGCTCGCCCGCGTGGGCCCGCCAGGTGCCGCTCGACCGGAGCCTGGCCAGCGTGACCGATTCGGCGGGGCCGCGGCGCTGCTCGCAGGGGGCGCGGAACCGTACGCGGTCGATCAGCTCCTCGATCTCCGGGGAGAGGAGCGCGAGCACGGCCACGCCCGCGACCGTCAGCCACGACGGGTGGGCCACGGCCCCCCACCCGGGCACCGGCGCCCACACCGACAATCCGGCCATCCCGGTCAGCGCGACCGTCCGGCCGATCGAACGCAGCCCGACCGGCGCCGAGCTCACCTCGCCGAAGCAGCCGCAGCCCGCGTCCGGCCGGCGTCTGCGCAGCTCCAGCAGTACGTACGTGGACAGGGCGAAGAAGGCGACCGTACCCCAGCGGAAGAACGGATGCGTCGTGACCAGCAGCCCCACGGCCAGGAACAGCTCACCCGCCGCGCAGATCAGCAGCGCGATGGCCTGCATCCGCCCCGGCACCAGGACCGCGGGCCCCAGCCTGGACAGCGAGCCGGGTTCGCCTCCCGTGCGCACGGTGATCAACTTGGCCACCATGCCCAAGAGGAGCAGCGCGATCAGAAGCGGCAGCTGTGATTCGAGCACGTGCCCGTCACCCCAATCCGATCTGAGCGTTGAAACAGCCTTTGACCAGGTCGCCGCCGAGCTCCACGTAGGAGAACGGCGACAGCTCCACCACCCGCCCGCGCGGCGACGTGTCGCACTCTACGCAGCGGTCGCAGAAGCGCCCCGCCACGCAGCCGCACGCCACCACGGGGACGTTGGCGTTCCGCTGCGAGCACAGGTTCCTGACCTGGAGCAGCGACCCGACGGCCAGGTACGGCAGCCCGGTGCACGACACCCCGGCGTCGGGGCAGCCGGTGTCGGAGCGCTCCAGCATCGGGTACGCGGCGCCGCGCTCTTCCTGGTCGAACGTGTCCGACCAGGTGGCGGGGCCCGAGATGCGGGACTGCAGCCCGGCGTACGCGGGCGGCGGGGTCGGCACCGCGCGGGCCGGGTAAGGGGGCTGCGAGGTCGCGGGCAACATGGCCAGGCTCGTCCCCTCCTGCCTGATCCCGATCGCGTCGAACAGGTAGCCGGGCTCGAACTTGGGATGCCGCACCTGCAGCCGCCCCGACGCCCGGTAGGGGATGACGACCGTACGGTGGCCCCGGTGCGGGCCGCAGTCGAGCTCGACCGTCAGGTCCCTGCGCCCGCTGATCGACAGGATCGTCCCGGTGATGCGGGTGGTGTCCGCCCAGATGCGCTCCACCACGCGGCCGTCGCGCGTACGCATGATGACCATGGAACCCGCGGGGAGGTCGGCGGGCGCGGCGTCCTTCCCGTGCCAGGCGGTGGCCCAGGGGGCGATCACGAGCCGCTCCTCGGTGCCGTCGGGGGTCTCGATGATGATCAGATGCGGGCTGACGTCCTTGATCTCGCCGGCGACGGCGCGTAAAGGCTCCCCATTGTCCGGGTCAGCACCGGGAACGCCGGATTCGCGACCGAGCGCGGCCGCGGCGAGCACCCGACGGCGCTCAACGCTCGGATACCCCATCGGCCCCTCCCTCGTCGGTACTAGGTTCACACGACTCGGGCGTGGCTCACACCGTAGCGGCGCAGACGGGATCAAAATACGCATCCCCGGGGAAGTGAGATGACACCCGGCGTCGAACAAACCGCCACCGACCTTGACCTACCTTTATCGTCGGCGGACCGAAACCTGAATTCTGGTTCAGGCTCAATAGAGCATCCGGCTGCGATTCTGGCCACGATGCAGACCACCGGTTGGGAAGACGAGTTCCGCGAGTACGTGAGGGCGCGCGGTCCTGCTCTGCTGCGCGCGGCCCACCAGCTCACCGGACATCCGCTGGACGCGGAGGATCTGCTGCAGAACGCGCTGACCAAGACGTACCTGGCCTGGGACCGCATCGAGGACCGGGGGGCGCTCGACGGGTACGTGCGGCGGGCCATGGTGAACATCAACATCTCGCAGTGGCGGCGGCGCAGGCTGGAGGAGTATCCCTCGGACGATCTGCCGGAGGTGTGCTGCACCTTCGAGGAGCCGCACGGGGACGTGCACGAGCAGCTGGAACAGGCGCTGGAGGAGCTGCCGGAGCGGATGCGGGCGGCGATCGTGCTGCGGTATTACGAGGACATGACCGAACCGGAGATCGCCAGGACGCTGGGGATCAGTGTGGGGACGGTCAAGAGCACGGTGTCGCGCGCGATGGCCAAGCTCAGGAACGCCCTGGGCCTGCCGTCCCACGGTCACGGCTCGTGACCTTCGGCCCTGCGGCTTCGACCTACGACCTCGGCCTCATGGCGGCTTCCGCCGCGCATGCTACGGCCTGCGCCCCAGTTGCTTCAGTTGCCCCATTTGCCCCTGCGGTGGCACAGGGCCGTACCACATCCCTGATCTTCCGCAGCGTGGCCAGGAACCCCTCCAGCTCCTCCGCTCCCAGCAGCCCGGTGAACCAGTCCTCGATGTCCTGCACGTGCTGCGGCAGCACGGACTCCAGCCGCGCCCTTCCGGCCTCGGTGAGTACGGCATAGGAGGCCCTGCGGTCGCTCGGGCACGCCTGCCGGGTCACCAGCCCTTCCCGCTCCAGCCGGTCGACGACCCTGGTCACCCCGCTCGTCGACAACTCGGTCTGCGCGGCCAGATCACTCATCCGCAGCCGCTGACCCGGGGAGCGGGCCAGCCGGATGACGGTCTCGAAATCGATCTCCGACAACCCCGCGCCGCTGAGCACTGGCTGGAGTCTGGCCAGCAGACCCCCATGCACCTCCGTCAGAAGCCCAACGGCCGTCAGCCGGTGGTCGTCAAAGTTCATCACTCTCATAGCGTAACTGACGATAGTTGACGCGCGGAATATTCCTCGTGTAGAAATTTGTTGCCGCAGACATCCGCACCGCAACGAACCCCAATCGAGGAGAACCCCGATGACCACCACCCGCACCTGGGAGTCCCTGACCATCCCCGCCGCCGGCACCTACAACCTGGACGCGGCTCACACCCGCATCGGTTTCATGGTCAAGCACATGATGGTCAGCAAGGTCCGCGGCCACTTCGGCTCCTTCAGCGGCTCCGTCACGATCGCCGAGAACCCGCTCGAGTCGAGCGCCGAGCTCACGATCCAGGCCGCCAGCATCGACACCGGGGTCGCCGACCGCGACGGCCACCTGCGCAGCGACGACTTCCTGGCCACGGAGAAGTTCCCGACGATCACCTTCAGGAGCACCCGCGTGGTCGGCCACTCCGGCGACGAGTTCACCGTCGTCGGCGACCTGACCGTCCGTGACGTCACCAAGGAGGTCGAGCTCACGGTCGAGTACGGCGGCGCCGGCACCAACCCGTGGGGCGCTCCGGTCTGGGGCTTCTCGATCACCACGGAGTTCGACCGCGAGGAGTTCGGCCTGACCTGGAACCAGGCCCTGGAGACCGGCGGCGTCCTGGTGGGCAAGAAGGTAAAGATTGAGATCGAGGGCGAGGCCAACCCGGCCGCGTAACCTGGTTATCCACAGCCTCGAAGCCCGTCCACGCTCTGGACGGGCTTCATCCACAGGCAGTTACCCACAGGCTGTTGATAACTCTTGGCGAAGGACGGGGATCAATCACTTTGCCGCCTCGCCAGAAGGCCGGTACGCTGTCCTGAGCCGCGAAGGCTTCCAGGAGGATTCGCCTAGTCAGGTCTATGGCGCCGCACTGCTAATGCGGTTTGGGTTTACCGCCCATCCGGGGTTCAAATCCCCGATCCTCCGCAGGTGAGAGCCCTGCCCCATGATCACGGGGCAGGGCTCTTTGATCTTGATTGACTCGATGCCGGACCATTGCCGGACCATTGCGCTAACGATCATGGTTTTCCACAGCTCGCGGGATCGCCGCGATGGTCGCGTCCGCGGCCGCCTGGGCGACGTCGGGGACGACGCTTGTGTACACGTCCGCCGTGAAGCTGTGGCGAGCGTGGCCGAGATGTACTTCATGTCGACGCCGGCCGCCAGCATGATCGTCGCGACGAGCCGCGGCTTTCTGGTAATCGACCACGACCGTGGCATCGGAGACTGGGCGGTGGGATGGCTCCTCTGCTCGCGCTGCAACACCTGCTCGACTCCCACCAGCACGTGCTCGAAAAGGTCGCCGTTAAGGATGTTTGGTTATGAGGAGAGGCTGTGCGGCCGATCTGGGGGTATTGGTTCGAAAGAGGTTTAGACTGCACCTTCAAACAAAGGACACCGATGGTAGATCAGAAAGCTCCGGAGGATGTGGGGCTAACGCGCGACATGGCGATGCAGCACAACTGGCGGGCCTGTGCCAAATGCTTTGGCCTGTGGTGGAACGGCAACGCCTCCAGTAACGGCGTATGCCCTGCTGGGGGCTCACACGCCGGCCAGGGGCGTAGCTGGGATTACGTCTTGCCCGCCGACCCGAATGACCGCGTTTGAACTATCATTTGGTCGGCATAGTAGCCGCCACTATGGTTGAGTAGATGCGGTCACGCACAAAACGATGGAATTGGGGGCGGCGGCTGATAGTCATTCGTCGCCCCCATTTGTGAACGTCGTCGCTGACCCCAGGCCCGGCGGCGCCCAAAGCCTAACGCTCGATATGCCTGCGTTCTCTTGGGTAGCTCTCCCCACGCGCCGGCGCTAGGTCGACCTCGTCCGCTTCGCTGGCATGAGTCGGGGAGCCAACGCCAGGCACTCGATCCCGCGATTCGGGAGGCCGTACACGCGGCCCGCGCGGCGAAGAGGCAGAGCAGTAGGACGTCGGCCGCGGCCGAGCGACATCTCCACCGGCTGGCGCAGCTGCTCGGCCGTGTACCGCAGGACGCCGAGGTAGTCGGGTCGTGCTAGGGCTTGCTGACCAGGGTGCCGCCGAGGACGGATCGGGCCGTGTCCAGTGTGGCGCGGTCGTCGTGGTTGACGGTCCAGTTGCGGCCGGTCAGCAGCGAGACGCCGATACCGAGAGACTCCTCGAACTCAACTTGAGCCTGGACGTCGCCTTCACGCTCGTAGATCGACACCACAAGATCGCCTTGCTGGCATGATCCCCGATCCTTGGCGCCGGTGGCGCCCGCTATCGGCTCGTAGTCGTCGCAGGCGATGCCGGCGGCTTTGAGTTTTGTGACGATGTCGCGGGGTGAGGTGTAGCTGCCGCCGTCGGCGGGCGGCGTGGAGGCGGCCGACGCCGCAGCTCCGCTGGTTCCTGTGTCCGTGGCCGTGGTGGTGCCACACCCGGTGGCCAAGAGCGCGGCAGCGATCAGGGTGGCGGCTGTGAGCCTCAGCATGCGCATGGTGACTCCAAGTGTCGGGGAGATAGCGCACAGTATGACGCGGGGTATGGAGCTCGGCGGGCGGAAGCGTGGATGTGGGCCGGCGGCCGGCCGTCAGCCGCCCGGGAAGACCTGACGTCCCGCGTTGGGGTGCGTTCCCGCCGGCGGTGGTCTGGCAGACCGTGCCGGACCATTGCCGGACCCAACTCCCTGGCAATGCTCGGTAGTCATCAGTCATCCTCGGTACTGGTGTGAGGCGGCTGACCAGGGGATTCGGTACTCATCGATCATCCTCAGTTCTAGGCGATCACGGCGGACAGGGGACTGCTGATGCGGTTTGGGTTTACCGCCCATCCGGGGTTCAAATCCCCGATCCTCCGCAGGCGGAGGGCCTTCTCCCGTAGCCCTCCTTCCAGTGGTCGTCGCAACACCCCAGATGAGGGGATGCGATGGACTTCGAGATCCGGGAGGACCGGGAGCGCGCGCGGGGACGCAGGGCCCTTTCCCGTGAGCGAGCGGCATACTTGCGGCTCGTGCAGCAGGGCTTGAGCAACAAGGAGGCATGCCGGATCGTCGGCATCAACCTCCGGACCGGTCGGCGATGGCGTAACGGACGCAATCCGACCGGCAAGCACATGGGGGCGCTACCGATCACATCGGCGGCCCCCAGACGTGCGTGGCCGCTACCTGAACGAGACCGAGCGAATTCACATCGCCGACCGGGTGCGGGAGAAGGCGTCGATCCGCGAGATCGCGCGCGAGCTGGTCGTGCGTCCTCGACCATCAGTCGGGAGATCCGCCGCAACCGGCACCCCGCCAATGGTCAGTACCGCCCGCACGCGGCGCAGGCCCGAGCCGGCCGCGACATGCGCAAGCCCCGTCGCCATGCCCAGCAGCGCCAACCCCGCTACAGCGCGCCCATGGTGATGATCAGCGAGCGGCCGGCCGAGGCTGATGACCGGGCCGTGCCCGGCCACTGGGAAGGTGACTGCATCATTGGCAAGAACGGCACCTCGGCCATCGGCACCCTGGTCGAGCGGACCACCCGCTACGTGATGCTCGTCCACCTGCCGATCGACCGCAGCGCCGAGCGCATGCGCGACGCTCTGGTGGAGACCATGGCCACGCTGCCGGCTCATTTCAAGCGCTCTTCGACCTGGGATCAGGGCAGCGAGATGGGCGCTCACCGGGCGTTCACGCTCGCCACCGACATCCCCGTCTACTTCTGCGACCCGGCCAGCCCTTGGCAGCGCGGCTCCAACGAGAACACCAACGGCCTGCTGCGCCAGTACTTCCCCAAAGGTACCGACCTGCCCGTTCACATCCGCCACCAGCTCGACGCCGTCGCCGCCGAGCTGAACTTCAGACCTCGCAAGACGCTCGGCTGGGAGTCTCGTGCACAGCGCCTCACCGAGCTCATGACGGCCTGCCTCTGACCTGTGGGAGCAGCAGGACGGCCAGTGCTCCTGGTGGGCTAATCAGCCGCAGTGTTCCCGGTTCTGCCCGTCGCGCTGCCGGACTTCAGCTCCTCGGACAGGAGCTGCAACAGGCCGGGCAGATGACGCTCGATGTCCTGCCTGGGCAGTGAGACGGCGCTGCCGTTGCCGTGGTCACGCTGCATGATCAGCCCTGCCTCGCGCAGCACCCGGAAGTGATGCGTGCGCGCGGCCTTCTTCACCGGCAGGTCGAACGAGCCGCAGGCGCGCTCCCGGTCTTCGGGATCGGCCGCGAGTTCGGCCACGACCCGGCGGCGGGAGTCGTCGGCCAGCGCGCGGAACACCTTGCCCAGATCCATGACTCACTCCTAGGTACGATTTGCATCATACCTGGTCTGATGGCTAGCGTTGGCAGGTATGAAAATTGTCGTACCTGAAGGAGGCGGGGCGGTCGGTATCTACGGCTTCGCCCGGCCGAAGCCCGAGCGTGCCGATGAGCTGGAGCGGCTGCTGCTGTCATTCGTGGAGCCGACCAGGGCCGAGCCTGGCTCGATGCAGTATCAGGTCCACCGCGACGTGGCAGACCCCAGCACGTTCGTGTTCTACGAACTGTGGCGGTCGGCCGACGACCTGCGCGCGCATCTCGCGCGTCCCGAACTCGCACACTTCCAGGAGCACCGCATGGACTACCTACGAGAAGACCTGGAGATCCACTGGCTCACGCCTCTCAGCGTGACCCCCTGACCCCAGTGTCAGCGTCTCCACGCCCGATGCGCTGGACAGAGTGACCGACCTTGGCCAGGCGCTCCCCCGTCACATGCGTCGGCTCCCGCAGAACCTCGCCGCCGTCCGCATCGCATGAACACGCAGACGAACGGCCGCCCACTCCCCGCTATCGAGGGAGCGGGCGGCCATCGCCGCAACGCGCGGGGTCAGCGCGGACGTTCTCGCGGCTATGCCGACCGCTGACAGCAATTGATCACGTGTGTTGCGACGACCCCTCGAATGCGCCTAGTTGGGGAGAGGACCTTTTGATCTTCGGTTGCAACGGCTAGGGATTTCCCCAGAGTGCGGAGGCGAGCCGCTCGCCCGCGTCGCGCATCAAGGGTGTGGATACGTGGGTGTAGCGCTCGGTGGTGGTCACTCGGGTGTGGCCGAGCACTTGCTGAACGACCCGGATGTTCACATCTTGCTCGATGAGGAGTGTCGTGGCGGTGTGGCGAGCGTCGTGAACCCGGACGTCTCGGACGCCGGCCTGCTGAAGGATGGACTTCCAGATCTTGCAGTCCTCGGTGCGCTCGATGGGAGAGCCGTGCTTGGTCGCGAACACCAGGCCACGGTCTTCCCATCGATCTCCCGCCCTCTCCCGCTCGGCATCCTGCACCTCGGATGTGCCTTGAGCTGGGCGAGGAGTTCGAGCGGGCACTGGAGGGTGAGCTTGCTCTTGCCCTTGCGCTGGCGGAAGACCAGGCCGCCGCGGGTGCGCTTGGGGCACTTGTCCGCAGGGCCGGCGCAGTCCTTGAGGCAGGGCCGCTTGTAGCAGGCATGGCCTGATTTGGTGCGGCCCGGCTTGCAGGTCGGCTGGTGTCCCGTGGATCGTGCATCTCTTGTGGCAGGAGCGTCGACCTGACTCAGCAGGAGGTGGTCGTCTCGGCTACGCAGGAATCGGTGCCCGGCCCGCCGTTAGCGGTGTCGGTGCCCGGCCCGCCCAGGATCCGGTCGTTGCCGGCTTCGCCGTCGAGGGTGTCGTTGCCGTCGTCGCCGCTGATGTCGTCGTCGCCGTTGCCGCCGAAGACGGTGTCGTTGCCGCCACCGGCGGAGACCCGGTCGTTGCCCGCGAAGGAGAGGATGACGTCGTCGCCGCCCAGCGCGGCGATACGGTCGGCGAACGGTGACCCGCAGATGACATCGGCGCCCGAGGTGCCGACGATGGTCTGCCCCGAGGTGGCGGTGCGCCGGTCGATGGTGCAGCCCGGTCCGTTCTGGAGCGTCCCGTCGACACTGTTGGTGTTGAAGAAGCCGCTGCCGGTCTTTGCGGGGTTGTTGGTGAGGACCAGGCCCGTTTCCACCTTTAGCGCGCGGGTTGCGCCCTGCGCCGACGCCACGTCGTCGTGAAGCAAGATCCGGTCGGAGAAGAGGTACGTGTCGTCGTGTGGCCCCGAGATCTGCGAGCGAACCGACTGAGCCGGGAGGGGAGCACCGAGGAAGTCGTAGCTTGCGCTCTGCGTCGCGCTCATCCCTGCTTGGTCCATGAGCGCGTAGCCCTGGTAGGAGAACTTGGCGGTGGAAAGCGAGGTCCCCGGCGGCGTATGCACGTTCAGCGAGAGCGTGCATTCCTTATCCGAAGCATCACCACCAGGTTCGATGAGCGTCTCGTATGAGCTGAATGTAACCGTGAACGTCTTCCCGTCGGGGCTGATCGCCGCCTCCCATGTCCCGGGCGGGCACCCGTTTCCGTTCGCACTGACGCTCGAGATGTATGCCTCGGCCGGGTTGGGGACAGAGGACGCCGCGACCGCGGGCGTCATGACTGCTGCGGTGAGGACGGCGGCGGTGAGTGTACGTGCGGCCGGCTTGGGGAGTGTGTTGCGCATGATGAATGGCATAGGGCATTCCTTTCCGTGGTGAGCATTCCTGGCGAGAACGTCAGGTAATTTCCTGAGGCTCGTTGACCTGTGTCAGATCGAGTTCGTGAATGGTGCCGCGGTAGCGCGGATGCCGGAGCTGTACTTTTTGTATCCACCCACCCCGCTGCGATAGTGCGACAAGGGAGATACCCCAGCGTCAAACATGAAAGACGTACGCACTTTTATGAGGCAGGCAAACAATCAGCAAGGAGCGAAAAGAGAGCGTGTCCTTGATGTCCGGATATTCGCCATTAAATGGATATTATCCCGACGTGTAGCTCCCGAATTCCGATTTGCGCAGATGTGCCATGATTTGAGAATCTGGCCCATCGTGCGGCGGTGGGCCGGGGGCAACAACCGCAGCAGCAACCGCGCCATATCCGGGCGACCTTGAGCGGTCGTTAATGACCCCTGCGCGCAGCGCAAACGACCTGTAGCGATCTCGCTGCCGAGATTTCATGGCTCTGAGGTTTCCGCGCTCGACTCGGCGCGTGTCGACTCGGTAGGTCGGCGATGAGCGATGGCTACATTGATGTCCGTCACTCCGCGCTTGGCGATCAGGCGGCAGTGGGGCTGGTCTAGTTGCAGTTCTAGTTGCAATCCCGTCTCGTATATAGCCCGTCCAGGGAGACCAACGCGGCCAGGTGGTCCAGGTGAACCAATAGGGACACCCAAGACTCGAGCTGCTGATGCGGTTTGGTTTACCGCCCCTCCGGGGTTCAAATCCCCGATCCTCCGCAGGCGGAAGGCCCTCTCCCGTAGTTGGGGAGAGGGCCCTTTTGATCTTCGGTTGCAACGGCTAGGGATTTTCCCAGAGAGCGGAGGCGAGCCGCTCGCCCGCGTCGCACATCAGGCGTGTGGATACGTGGGTGTAGCGCTCGGTGGGGGTCCTGCCGCCGTTGTCGCTGGTTGGTTCGAGCTGGGTCGTGGACTCCTCGGCCAGGTAGCGTGCCCGCGTGACTGCCGCTCGTCGTGCATGTCCGGTCGCTGGGTCAGCGGTGTTGCCGGTACTGCAGATATACGATCCCGTTGCTGGAGGCGGTACTGGAGACCAGGTCGAGCTGGTAGGACTTGGGGACGCCGTCGAACAGCCGGGTGCCCTCGCCTGCGACGTAGGGGAACATGCTCAGCTGGAGCTCGTCGATCAGGTCGAGCCGCATGAGCGACCGCCAGAGGCTGACGCCGCCCCAGACCACGATGTGGCCGTCGCCGCCCAGCCTGAGCTTGTCGATCTCTTCTGCCGTGTCACCAGCGGCGATAGTGGTGTTGGCCCAGTCGGCCGCCTTCAGGGTCCGGGAGAAGACGACCTTGCGCCCGGCGTTCAGGATGTCGGCGAACGGGTGGTCGGTGGACGTTGTCATGCCCTCGGCGATGCCCTCGTAGGCGGTGCGGCCCATGATGTGCGCGTAGGCGCTCTGGAGAAAGTCGAGGTGCGCCGGGGCGTCGGGCTCACGGTTTTCGGGCAGGTCGAAGCAGAACTTCCAAAACTCGGTGCCCTCGTCGGCGAGGAGGCCGTCGAGGGAGTAGTTGAACACTGTCGCTATCAGCTTCCGCATGGTCAGAACTCCGTGGTCTCGGGTCGTCTGGGGGGAACGTGCGTGCCCCGGGCCGCAGCGCTCGCGTGGCGGCGGCGTCTGTGGCCTGTCGCTGATGCTTTTGACGACACTGCCGCCCGGAAATCATCGGTGCCTGGTCTACTGGCTGGTTACACGGTCAGGTACCGGGGTGTCTTGGAGCAGTGCGCACGTCCGCACGGGTCAGGTCCTCTGCAGGTGAGAGCCCTGTCCCGGGATCGCGGGGCAGGGCTCTTTGATCTTGGTTGACCCGATGCCGGACCATTGCGCTAACGGTAATGACTGCGAGAGACCCTCGCCGAGGATGCGGGCGATCACCTCGTCGACCCACGTCGCCGGCCGCGGATCCTCCCAGACGCCCCGCCGGATCGCGTACTCGGTCCGTAGTCAGGGCCTGGGTCGGCGGAGGCGCCTCGGCGCGAGATGAGGCGAGGTGGCGCTTCTCGCGCGCCAGCCGTGCCCTTACGGATGCCCGGCGACGCCGTATTGCGCCCTGAGGTTGGCACCCCGGCGTGCGCGTTGTGCCGTCGTGGGCTCGTGGGCTCGTGGGCTCGTGGGCTCGTGGCTCAGGGTGCGTCATCGGCCGCGATCGAGACGGCCACCCGAAATGTCCGCTGAGAAAGCGCACGTCAACCGGCACGCATGCGTGCTCGCCCACGCTTCCATCACCCGAGAAGGAGAACCCATGCGTACCCTTACCGTCCTGCCCGGCGCCCTGATCGCCGGCCTGCTGCTGGCAGGCTGTGCCCCTGTCACCAAAGGACCACTGTCCGCCCCCGCCTCCGCGAGCGGCACACCCTCGGCAGCCGCTACCACCTCCGCCCGCCCGGCCTCGTTCACGCACACACCGGACCCTGAGGAATTCGGCATCCGCGTGAAGATCCTCGAAAAGAAGTGTTTCGGCAGCGCCGGCTGCAACGTCACCTACAGCATCCGCGTCAGCTACTCCGGACCGGCGCTGAACCCGGAGCAGGAGTATCAGGTCACCTACGAGGTGACCGGCCTCGAGGACGGCCCGGCCGTCAACACGTTCACGATTCAGGGGGATGAGGTCAGCTACCAGGAGGAGGAGTTCGCCTCCACTCCGTCCTCGTCCAGGACGCTCAAGGCGAAGGCGACGGAGGTGGAACGCCTCGGCCTGTAGATCGCGCCATATGGCTGCCGGGCCCGCCTGGCGGCGGACCATGCCGGACCTTTGCCGGACCCAACGGTCCGGCAGCGTACGTGACGCGATGGACGCTTACACCCCCGACCAAGCGTACGTTCCTACCGTGCGGCGATCGCCTCGATCTCCAGCAGCCATGCCTCGTCGTAGATGCCCGTGATGATGACGGTGAGTGCCGGGCTGTGATCACCAAGGATTTCGCGGCGGATGGCCGAGTTCTCCGCGCGGTAGGCCCGATCGGACAGGAACGTGGTCACCTTCACCAGGTCAGCCAGAACCATGTCGTGATGCGCCAGGACGGCGGCCACATTGGCCCACACCTGGCGGCACTGTGCCGCGAAGCCTTCGGGAACAGTGCCGTCCGCGGTCACGGGGATCTGCCCGCTGACGTGTACCACGCGTGCAGGGGCCGTGATCTCGTACGAATGGACGTACCCGCCACCATCGGGCACCACCTGGCCAGGAGTAATCATGCGGAAATGATCACAGGCCGGAGATCTCTCGGCAAGACCGGGTGAGACGGGCTTGCAGGACCGGCTTGACGGTAGGCCAGTCTTCGGCGACCACCGCGAACATGGCCGAGTCGCGGACCTTGCCCTTCTCGCCGCGCGCCCACGACATGGACCAGGCGCGCAACACGCCCTCAAAGGGGATGCCGAGCCGCTCCAAGGCCCGGCGGCAGCGATGGTTGCGGGCGTCGGTCTTCAGGTCGACGCGGGCGACCCCGAGCACGTCGAACGCGTACGAGAGCAGCAACAGCTTCGCCTCGGCATTGATCCCGGTGCCCTGCGCCGAGGCGGCCAGCCAGGTGAAGCCGATCTCGATCGCCCGCAGGCCGGGCCGATCGGGCCACCCGCGAGGATCCCACAGCCCGGTGCAGCCCACCGCCCTGCCGTCGCTGAGCCGGACCTGTGCGAACGGGGTGAGCCCGTCGCGTGAGAGTTGGGCCGCCAGGTAGTCCGGTATCTCGTGGGCGCGTGGCACCAGCGTGAAGTCGTAGGACGACCGATCCTCCTCGACCGCCTCCGCGAGCTCTGGCGCGTGCCGCATCGCCAGCGGCTCCAACCGCACCAGATCACCGGCAAGGACAGGAACGTCAAGCCGCACGCTCATCAGCTCTCCCTCATCGTTCCTGGCATTGGCACCTTTCCCGCGGATTCCCCGCCGGGGAGGTTGCCGGACCGTCACAGGGCCAGGTCCCTCAGATCCTCTGGATGAACTACCGAGTCGAGATCATGCCCGCACGGGCGGGCACCGTCAATTCGCCGCAAGGGTGCGCACTCCCGACGTGGTTTCTTCCATCAGGCGTTGATCGACTTGCCGAGGGCGCTGCCCGCCAGCCAGTCGTCCCACGACTTCGCCCACGGCGTCGGCCCGTTGCCGAACTCGAGCTTCCGCGACGTCCCCGTGACCTCGATGATGTCTCCCCGCTGCGTGAAGTTGTAGAACCAGCGGGCGTTGGCCATGCTGGCGTTCACGCAGCCGTGGCTGACGTTGCTGTTGCCCTGCGCGCCGGTCGACCAGGGGGCGGCGTGGAAGAACATGCCGCTGTAGGTCATCCTGACATTCCACTTGGTACGGGCGTAGTACTCGCCGGGCCTGCCGATGGTGGCCGAGTCCATGAGGGTCTCCGCGGCCTTCTCCTGGGCGATCATGACGCCGGACCAGCTTTCGTCGCCCTTCTTGCCCAGGCTGACCGGGATGGTCCTGACGACCTTGCCGTTCTCCCGCACGACCGCGCGGTGGGTGGCATTGCGGATCTTGGTGATGTGCTCGTCGCCGACGGTGAACGTCAGGCTGCGGTCCCTGGTGCCCCACACGTCCCGCCCGGCACGCAACCCGGCCAGGTGCGCGACCACCGTGACCTTCTCGCCGACCGGCCAGTACTCGCGCGGCCTGAACTGGACCTCGCGGTCACTCACCCAGCTCCACGCGCCCTCGACCGGCTTGGACATCCGCACCTCCAGCGACCGCTCGACCGCGGCCCGGTCCCTCGTGGCGGTCACGGGGCGCGACAGCAGGAGCTGGACGGGCATGCCGACCCCGACCTTCTCGCCGTCCAGCGGGGACATGCCGCTCTCCAGCACCCGCTTCGGCTTGAGCGTGGTGAACGTGGACCGCGCGGTCACGGGCTTGCCGTCCGTGCCGGTGGCTTGCGCGCTCACCGTGTACGCCGTCGAGGGCCGCAACGGCCACGTGGGACGCCACGTCCCGTCCGCGCCCAGGGTCCCGCGTACCTCATGCCCCTTGGCGTCGGCGACGGTCAGCTTGGTGACCTTGCCGTAGGTGGCCTTGACGCTGACCCTCGTGTCCGGGGGCACCTTCTTCGTGCCGTTCGCCGGGGTGATCGAGAGTTTGGCTGCGAGGGCCCGCTCCTGCGGGCCGGCGGGCGCTGGTGGGTTCGAGCCACCCGAGGTGCAGCTTGCGGTCAGCAGCAGCACAGCCGTGAACGTGCTGACGAGTATGGTTCGGCCGTTCCGCATCGTCGATGCCTCCACTCCCCGACAAATAGGCATCTTTCAGACAAGACGGCCTATTGGTGATACGGAGAGCTATATGCCCATAACTGTAGGTAACAATGCAAAGATGCCTTGATCGATGCGGCAGGTTGCGAGGAGGGCGTATCCAGAGGGGAGTCTGCGAGGTCGAGGAGCGGGGGGCCAGGGTTCGGGGTGGTGGACGTGACCGATCACCCGCGCCGGCTCAGCCTTACCCGAACAAGGCAAGCCGGCAAGCCATGAGAGGCGAGCCCGGGCTGGTGGTCCTTCGCAATGGCGGGAGCGGCAGATGTTGGGGGCTCGGCAGTGACAACGTTCGCGACTTGGCCCGGGCGAGCGCAACGCGGAAAGTGAGGGGGATGCTCATCCCATCGTGAGGGATTCTCATGGCTACTCCTCTCCAGATCCCCGTGCCGTCGGAGCGGACGTCCGAGACCATCCGCCGTTACCACAACCAGCGCGGGCCGATCCTGCGCATCGAGCTCCCGGGCCAGGTGCCCGCCTGGCTGGTGACCTCGTACGAACTGGTCAACGAGGTCCTGACCAACGACGGCACGCTGTTCAGCAAGGACCCGGGGAACTTCACGGCGCTGAATGACGGCACCATCCCCGCTGACTGGCCGCTGCGCCAGCTCATCGAGGGTGAACACCTGCTGACCAAGGATGGCGCGGACCACCGGCGGCTGCGGGGGCTCGTCAACCGGGCCTTCACCCCCGCCCGCGTTCAGGGGCTGGCCCCGCGCATCCAGCAGATCACCGACGAACTGCTCGACCGGATGCCCGACCAGGATGACGCGGTGGACCTCGTGCGCTTCTTCAGCGAGCCGCTGCCGGTCATGGTGATCTGCGAGCTGTTCGGCGTGCCGCATGACGAACAGCAGCAGATCCGCGACTGGAGCCACACGCTGCTGCAGCACACCACCTCGCCGGAGGAGATGCTCGCCACCAACGCCGGGATGCTCGGGTATCTGGCGGCCTTCATCGAGCGCAAGCGCGACGATTCGGGTGACGATCTCACCACGGGGCTGATCCGGGCGCAGGAGGACGACGGCGATCGCCTGTCCGACAGCGAGATGTTATGGATCCTGTGGCTGGTGCTCATCGCCGGCCACGAGACCACGGTGCACCTGATCGCCAACACTGTCTGCGCCCTGTGCTCGGACCCGGAGCAACTGGCCTTCGCGCGCGCGAAGAACGCCTGGGAGCAGGTGGTCGAGGAGGCGCTGCGCAGCAGGAACTCCGTGGTCAGCGTCCTGTTCCGGTATCCGCTGAGGGATGTGCGGCTCGGCGAGGTGACGGTCGGGGCGGGGCAGCCCATCATGGTCGGCCTCTGCAGCGCCGGGACGGACCGGGACAGGTTCGGCGGGGAGGCAGGGCGGTTCGACGCGGCGCGGGAGTCGGCCGCGCATCTGGGGTTCGGCCGCGGCCCGCACTTCTGCCTGGGGGCACCGCTGGCCAGACTCGAGGCACGGATCGCGCTGGCGTCGTTGTTCGGCAGGTTCCCCGATCTGCGGCTGGCGGTCCAGCCCGGCGAGGTCTCCTACACCTCGTCACTCATCACCGAGGGGCCCAGGGCCCTGCCGGTGTTCCTCCGCTAGAGCCGGCTCAGTCGCATTCGCGGCGGACGGCGTGGACGTCGCCGCCGACGGCGCCGCGGCCCTGAGCATGTTTTCCGCGTCTCTGGGAGACTGGGTGCCTGTGACGCGCTCCGACCTGGCTCGCAGGATTCATGCCGCATCCCACCTCACCGGCCACTTCGTGCTCCGCTCAGGACGTACCGCCACCGAGTACTTCGACAAGTACAGGTTCGAGGGTGACCCTGTTCTGCTGGATGACATCGCTCGGGCCATGACTTCCCTGGTCCCGGGGGACATCGAGGTGTTGGCCGGGCTTGAGATGGGCGGGATCCCGGTGGTCACCGCCCTCGGCCGGCACACCGGCCTGCCGTGCGCGTTCGTCCGTAAGCAGGCCAAGGCGTACGGGACCTGTCGACTGGCCGAAGGCGCGGAGGTGGAGGGGCGGCGGGTTCTCGTGGTCGAGGACGTCGTCACCAGCGGCGGCCAGATCGTCCTGTCCACCGCTGAGCTGCGGAGCCTCGGAGCCCAGGTCGGCGAGGCACTGTGCGTCATCGACCGCGAACAAGGGGGCGCGGCGGCGCTGGCCGCGGAGGGCATCAGACTTTCGTCGTTGTTGACCGCGACCGACCTACGCATGACGAGCTGATCCGCCGGGCCATCGGCAAGAGCCCTCTCTCTACGATCGTCACCCGTCCGGCCAGGCAGAACAAGACTGTTTCTTCGGCCGGTGCCGTCGCAATGCTGTAACCGTGAACGCCATGAGCAGCGAGGTCTGGGATCCGTTCGGCACCTTGCACAACGCCCTGTGGATCGGAGGCGGACAATGGGCCGGCAAATCCACCGTCGCCAGGCTGCTGGCCGGCCGGTACGGCCTGACCGCCTACCACTACGACTACCACGACGCACGCGCACACAACGACCGTCGGATCGCCCGCCGCGTACGGCTCGGCGAGCCCGAGCCCATCGCGGAGCCCGACCCGGACGCCGTCTGGGTGAACACCAGCCCGCAGGAAATGGCCGACGAGACCCTGGCCGGCTTTCCCGTGCGCTTCGAATGGGCCCTGGACGACCTGCGCGGCCTGGTCTCGGGGCGACCGGTCATCGCCGAAGGCTGGGGGCTGCGGCCCGAACTGGTCGCTCCCATCATCGACTCGCCCTGGCGAATGATCGTCATGGTGCCGAGCGAAGGGTTCCGCCGGCGCCAGGTTCGCGAGCTGCCCCGTGCCGCCGCCGTCAGTCATCAAGTCAGCGATCCTGAACGAGCCCAGCGCAACCGGCTCGCCCGGGACCGGCTCGTCGCCGATGAGGCCGTCCGTTCGGCGCGCCGTCTGGGCATCCGGGTGCTGGAGGTGGACGGGGCCGATGATGCGGAGGCTGTGGCGGACATCGTGGCCGACCACTTCAGCTCCTACCTGCCGCCGCGGCCCTGCTCACCAGCTCAGCGCTTTCTGCCGGCCGCCCGCGGCGGGCAGCCGGTCTCGGAGCATCCGGGCGCCCAGCGGGACCAGCGCCACGCAGAGCAGGCCGGTGACCAGCACGTCGGGGACGGAGGCGCCCTTCAGCACGCCCATCCACGTGCCCCCGGCCAGCAGCACCATCACGGCCCGGGCGGTGCCGAGCAGGCCCGAGCGCCAGGCGGCGACGGCCAGCAGGAGCGAGCCCGCGTACTGGCCGACTGAGGCCCAGACCGGCACCCGCCACGGCCCGTAGGAGATGTCCACGTACTCCTTCATGATCGCGCTCGTCGTCTGGTCCAGGCCGATGACCTCGGTGAGCTGGAAGGCGGTCTGGTCGGCGCCGGCGAAGTACAGGCGGGCGAAGAGGCCGACGACCAGCAGCGTGGCGCCCCAGTAGGCGAGGTGGCCGCCCGCCTGCTGGGCCAGGGCGACGAAGGCGGGGAAGAGCAGCAACGCCCCCAGCGCGAACACCGCGTAGGAGAGGGTGAGCATGAAGGGCTCTGAGGTGTAGGCGAGGAGCTGGCCGTAGGCGGCGAAGGGCTGTGCCTCGTCCCAGGCCTGCTGCTGAGGGGTGAGAGCGGTGACCGTGCTCAGGTGACGCAGCAGGTATCCGGCGCACATGATGATCGGCCCGGCGATGAGCGTGGCGCCGCCGATCCATCGTCCGGGGAAGGGGGTGTTCATGGGAGTGAGCCTGGCGCCGGCGAGGGGGGCCGGTCATCGGCCGATGGTCAACCGGCGCCCCTGTCGAAAGTCAGGGGCGCCGGCCGGAGACGACGGTCAGTCGAGGATGTGGGTGGTGGCGCGGGCGTAGCGGTCGCGGATCGCGGGGACGGCGTCCCCCTCGTACGTCTCCGTCTCCTCCGACCGCCAGTCCGGCGTGGTGACCAGCGTGGCGGCCTGGTACGCGGCGCCGTTGGCGACGTACTCGGCCGGCGGCGGCACCGTGATCGGGACGCCGAAGATCGTCGGGGCGATGCGGCGGACCGCCTCGGAACGGGCCGCGCCGCCGATCAGCAGCACCCGCTCCGGCTTGGTGCCCAGCGCGTCGAGGGCGTCGGCGAGGCCGCACAGCATGCCCTCGATGGCCGCCCGCGCCAGGTGGGCGGGGGTCGAGGTGGCCAGGGTCAGCCCGTGGACGGAGCCCGTCGCGGTCGGGCGGTTGGGGGTGCGCTCGCCCTCCAGGTACGGCACCAGCGTCAGCCCGTCCGCCCCCGGCGGGGCCTGGAGAGCCAGATCGCTCAGGGCGTCCAGGCTCACCCCGGTGATGCGGGCGGCGGCGTCCATGACGCGGGCGGCGTTGAGCGTGCACACCAGCGGCAGGAACCGTCCCGTCGCGTCGGCGAAGCCGGCCACCGCGCCCGACGGGTCGGCGCTGGGCGACTCCGCGACCGCGAACACGGTGCCGGAGGTGCCCAGCGACACCACGACGTCGCCGGAACGGGCGCCCACGCCGAGCGCCGCCGCCATGTTGTCGCCCGTGCCCGGCGCGATCAGCGCCGCGCTCCCTTCGTACGCCGCCTCGGCCGGCCCCAGCACCCGGGGCAGCAGCGGGATCGAGCCGAACGCCAGCTTCAGCAGATCCGTCCGGTACGCGCCCGCCGACGGCGACCAGTAGCCCGTGCCCGAGGCGTCCCCCCGGTCCGTGGCCAGCTGGTCGAGCGGCGGCACCGGGGAGTCGGCCGAGAACGTCCCCGAGGCGAACGCGCCGGCCAGGCGCCAGGAGAGCCAGTCGTGCGGCAGGCAGACGGCCGCCGTACGGGCCGCGTTGTCCGGCTCGTGCTCGGCCAGCCAGCGCAGCTTGGTCACCGTGAACGAGGCGACCGGCACCGACCCGACGGCGGTGGCCCAGGCCTCCGGCCCGCCCAGCTCCGTCACGAGGTCGGCGGCGGCCTGGGCGGAACGGGTGTCGTTCCACAACAGGGCGTCACGTACGACATTTCCGGACTCGTCCAGGCAGACCATGCCATGCTGCTGCCCGCCCACACTGATAGCGCTCACATCGTCCAGCCCGCCGGCCTCCTCGATGGCCCGCAACAACGCGTCCCACCAGTGCGACGGATGCACCTCCGTGCCGTCGGGATGCGGCGCGCGGCCCTGCCGGACCAGCGCGCCCGTCTCCGCGTCACGAATGACGACCTTGCAACTCTGCGTCGAAGAATCGACCCCAGCGACCAGCGTCACCCACGAACTCCTAACAAGTGCTCCAGCGCAAGCTGGTTGAGATGCGTGAAATGGTATCCGCGCGCGGCGGCGCGGTCCGGATCGAAGTCGTCGGAGGCGAGATCGGCCAGCGTCTCGCCGCGGTTGAGCGTGGGCAGGCCGAGCTCCTCGACGCGGGAGGCCCGCAGGGCCTCGCGCACCTCGGGGTCGGCCCTGAAGGCGCGTGCCTTCTCCCGCAGGATCAGGTACGTACGCATGTTCGCGGCGGCCGACACCCACACGTCCGAGGCGTCCTCGGTGCGCAGCGGCTTGTAGTCGAAGTGCCGCGGCCCGTCGTAGCCGCCGTGCTCCAGCAGGTCCACCAGGAAGAAGGCGCTCATCACGTCGCCGTGCCCGAAGACCAGGTCCTGGTCGAAGCGCGGGCCGTGCTGCCCGTTGAGGTCGATGTGGAAGAGCTTGCCGTGCCACAGCGCCTGCGCGATGCCGTGCACGAAGTTGAGCCCGGCCATCTGCTCGTGGCCGACCTCCGGGTTGAGGCCCACCATCTCAGGGTGCTCCAGCTCGCCGATGAACGCGAGGGCGTGGCCGATCGTGGGCAGCAGGATGTCGCCGCGCGGCTCGTTCGGCTTGGGCTCGAGGGCGAACCGGATGCCGTAGCCGCGCTCGCGCACATAGCCGCAGAGCAGGTCGACGGCCTCCTTGTAGCGCCCGAGGGCCGCGCGCACGTCCTTGGCCGCGTCGGACTCGGACCCCTCCCTGCCGCCCCAGCACACGTAGGTGGTGGCGCCCAGCGAGGCGGCCAGGTCGAGGTTGCGCATGACCTTGCGCAGGGCGTACCGCCGCACGTCACGGTCGTTGCTGGTGAAGGCGCCGTCGCGGAAGACGGGGTGGGTGAACAGGTTGGTGGTCGCCATGGGCACTTTGAGCCCGGTTTCGGCAAGCGCTTTCCTGAAGGCCGCGATCGCCCGGTCGCGATCGGGCTGGACGGCCAGCAGGTCGTCGTCGTGGAAGGTGACGCCGTAGGCCCCGAGCTCGGCCAGCCGGTGCACGCTCTCCACCGGGTCGAGCGGCGCCCGCGAGGCGTCCCCGAACGGATCGCGCGCCTGCCAGCCGACCGTCCACAGACCGAACGTGAATCGATCTTCAGGAGTTGGCTCGTACATGTCTCGATGCTCCCCTGGCGATCAGCTGTTCACAAGCCCGAGGGATCACGTCCCACGCTGATCTCCTCGGCGATCTTGCGGATCTCCGCCACCTCGAGGCCCGGAGCCTCGGGCAGGTGGCGCAGCAACGCCTCCATCACCACGGGCACGGGCTGGCCGGCGAACCGCCCCGCGATGCCGTGGACCGCCCGGAACAGCGCCTCTTCGGTGTCGTGCATCGGCCTCTCCTTGTTCGGGTACCCGGAGAAACCTACGGCCTCGGCACGACAGTTCGCTCGCTACCCCTCCAGCGTGTTCCGCACTGCGACGCAAATCTCGTCGAGCCGGCGCACCTGCTCGGGCGTCAGCACGTCGAAGAGGCTGCGCCGTACCTCCTCGACGTGTCCGGGCGCGGCGGCGGCCAGCGCGGCGAACCCGGCGTCCGTGAGCACCGCGAAGCTGCCGCGCCCGTCGTCGGGGCAGCGCTCGCGGCGGACCCACCCGCGCTCCTCCAGGCGTGACACGGCGTGCGACAGGCGGCTCTGGGAGCTCTGCGCCCTGGCGGCCAGCTCGCTCATCCGCATCGACCGCCCGGGCGCCTCGGAGAGCGCCACGAGGATCATGTAGTACGTGTGCGGCATGCTCGCGTCCCGCTGGAGCTGGCGGTCGAGCGCCTCGTTGATGAGCTGGGTCGCCGCCAGGAAGTTCCGCCAGGTGTGCTGTTCGTCCGCATCCAGCCATCTCGTCACGGTCCCAATTTAGTTGAACTCTCATATACTTGAGACGGGACTCGGCCCGGAAAGGGGCACATCATGCCTGTTCAGCGACTCAACCACGCGGTCCTTTACGTCCGTGACGTGGAGCGCAGCGTCGCCTTTTACCGCGAGGCCCTCGGCTTCGACGTCGTGATGGGCATGCCGGGCGCCGCCTTCCTGCAGGCCCCCGGCTCGACGAACGACCACGACCTGGGCCTGTTCCAGATCGGCCCCGACGCGGATTCGTCCCCGGCCGGCCGGACGTCCGTGGGGCTCTACCACCTGGCGTGGGAGGTCGACACCCTCGACGAGCTGGAGCGGGTCGCGGTCAAGCTGAGCGAGCTCGGCGCGCTGGTCGGCTCCTCCGACCACGGCACCACCAAGGCGCTCTACGCCAAGGACCCCGACGGGCTGGAGTTCGAGGTGTCGTGGCTGGTGCCGGCCTCGCTGATCACCGACGAGGTCCTCGCCGCCCGCGCCCGCATCCGCCCGCTCGACCTGGCCGCCGACAAGGAGAGGTACGGCGCCACGACCCGAGGCGGAGTGGGCGTGTCCATCCCCGCCTGAAGTACCGTAGGGGTGATACGACCCTTCTTCCACGGGGAACGGTCATGCCAAGCGATCCTGACCACGTGCTCGACGCCATCGACGGCGTCGTCGACGAGTGGGAGACGCTGAGCGCGGACGCCATGCGCTGGTCGCCTCCCGAAACCAAGAGTCCCGATTTCCTGACCGAGGTGACGGAGATCTTCGGTCCGCTGGTCAACGCGTTCGCGCAGGCGCTGCGTCCCGTCAGCGACGCGTTCGAGCGGGTCATGCACACCTTCGACGACGACGATCACTAGCCGGTGCGCCGGCGCCGTGCCCGCCGCGGGTAGGCCTTGGCCGTCTCGGCCAGCCGTACGGCGTGTTCGGCCTGCTTGCGCCAGTGCCCGTAGGCGTCGCCGCGCTGTGCCAGCCGGTCCAGCTCGCTCATGGTCGCCAGCGGGATGAACGCGGGCTCGGCGTCCCGCCACGGCGTCCCGGGCAGCGGCATGAACGTGTGGGTGTGGATGCGGGCCCCCAGCTCGGCCAGGTCGGAGGCGAGCTTCAGCGACTGCTCCTGGTCCTCCTCGGTCTCGCCCGGCATGCCGAAGATGAAGTCGACGTTCGGCCGGAAGCCGTGCTCGACCGCGATCCTGACGGCGTCGCGCACCGGTGAGGTGTCGTGGCCGCGGCCCGAGGCGGCCAGCACCTTGTCGGAGCCGGACTGGGCGCCGATGATCAGGTTGTCGTTGGCCACGTAGCGCTTGAGCATGCGCATGGCCTCGGGGGTGACGTGCTCGGGCCGTACCTCCGAGGGGAAGCTCCCGAAGAAGACCCGGCCGCGCGGCGGCAGCTCCTCCTTGACCCCGGCCAGCAGCTCCTCCACCTTGCCCAGGTCGGGATCGGGGCCGGGGGAGCCGTAGGAGAGTGAGGTCGGCGTGATGAAGCGGATGTCGCGCAGGCCCCGGTCGACCATCCCGCGCACGTGCTCGCGCACGCTGGCGACCGAGCGGTGGCGGAACTGCCCGCCGAACATGAACGGCGTCTGGCAGAAGCGGCATGTATTGTTCACTTCATGACGCCATTGCCAGAGAGCGAGTCGGCACTCCTCGCCGCCCTGTACGCCAGGATCAGCGACGACAAGATGGGACAGGAGGCTGGCGTCAAGCGGCAGCTCGCCGACGGGCGCGGCATCGCTCAACGGCTGGGCCTGCCGGAGCCCCGCGAGTTCGTCGACAACGACATCAGCGCGACCAACGCCAAGCACCGTCCCGAGTACGAGAACCTCCTGGCCGCCATCGCTGCGGGCCTGATTCGCATCGTGATCATTTACCACTTGTCGCGGTTGTGGAGGAATCGCAAAGAGCGGGCCGCTGGCATCGAGTTCTTCAAGAAGTACGGCGTGCGGCTGATCATGGTGAAAGGCCCTGAGATCGACTTCGCCACGGCGTACGGTCGGGCGATGGCTGGGCTGTTGGGCGAGTTCGATTCGATGGAGGTTGAAGTTAAGAGCGAGAGGCAGGTGAGTGAGATGGAGCAGGCCGTGCGTGATGGCCGCCCGCCGACCGGTCGCCGGGCATTCGGCTACGCCCGTACGGGCGGCGAACTGGTCGCCGAGGAGGCCGAAGTGGTCGCCGAGGCGTACCGACTGCTACTCACTGGCGCCAGCCTGTCGAGCATCGCGAAGTGGCTCAACGAGGCCGGATGGCGGACCACGACGGGCGGCGCGTGGGGACACAACAGCGTGCGCAGCGTACTCATGAACGAGCGCAACGCGGGCCTGCGTGAGTACCACGGCGACCTGTACGGGGGCTCGTGGCCGCCGATCGTCGCTGAGGAGACATGGCGAGCGGCCCATGCCATCCTGACCGACGCTGGCCGCCGCACGAACAAGGTGGGCAGCTCGCGGAAGTGGCTGCTGACGAACCTCGCACACTGCGGCGTGTGCGCCGCCCAGGATATTGAGAGCGTGATGCTCTGCACATACCGCGACGACGCCAGGCGCGTATATCGATGCAAGCGATCGCCCGGCCACCTGACGCGCAACGCGGCGCCGGTCGACGAGCTGGTTGCCCGCGTCGTTGTTGAGCGGTTGTCCCGGCCAGATGCGGCCGACCTGCTCGTGAACGAGGACGCGCCAGATCTCGCGGCCCTCCGAGGAGAGGCCATGACCCTGCGGGCCCGCCAGGAGGACATTGCGGCCGCGTTCGGCGACGGTGAGATGACCCGCGTGCAGTTCAGAACCGCAAACGAGCGCGTGGCCGCGCGCCTGGCCGAGGTCGAGGCGGCCATGGGCGACGTGCAACGCGTGCCAGTGCTCGCCGACCTCGTGAAGGCTGATGACGTGTCGGCCGTCTGGGACGGGCTCATGCTGGACCGGCAGCGCGCCGTCGTGGACGTGCTCATGACCGTGACCATCCTGCCGGCTGGACCGGGCCGCCGCGTATTCGATCCCGCGAGCGTAAAAATCGACTGGCGCTAAATGTTCGATTTTTGGGCGATTTGCCGTATCGCTAGCTAAAGGGCGGTAGCTAATTAGGCCTAGTGTTCGTGTCGAAACTGGCGCGGCTATCCCGACTTAGCAATAATGATCACAGTCCGCCTCGGGATAGGCGGCGGTGCCGGGCGAGCAGTTGGCCCGCACGACGACGGTTTATCCACAGGCTCGGTTCGCGCCCGATGCCGTCCCCCATGCCGTCGCCAAGGTCGTGGCTGCGCGAAGAGGAACCGAAGCGCGGCCACGCGGCAAGCCCTTATCAGGAGGGCCTGCCGTCCGGGAAGTCCAGGGGGACTTCGTGGAACGCATCGCACCATCGTGGACCAACGCGCGAGCGCGGTTGGCCCGCGCCAGACAGACCGGCGATAAGGAGGCCGAGGAGCGCGCACGCGTTGACCTCAAGGCGGCACGGGCCGCCGACTACATCCAGGCCCTAGTGGATAGCGCGCCACCGTTGAGCCAGGAACAGCGCGACAAGTTGGCCATGCTCCTCCAAGGTCCTCGCGTGGCCAGGGGTGGCGCAGATGCCGCCTGAGGACAACGCAGAAGGCCGCCCCCGGGCAAGGGCGGCCTCCAGAGTCGATATCAACGGGCTCGACGCGACCAGCGTACGGCACACCCATGCTCGCCGCACGGTTCACGCGCTGCGCGGTCTGAGGCCGGCCGACCGGGCGCGCGTGCTGGGTCGGCTCGCCGAGCTCCGCGACCTCGAGACCCTGGCGCGGCAGCGCGGCACGCTGGCGGCCTGATGTCGGAGCGTCCAGCGGGCAGTGCCCGCCTTCACCGCGCCGTCATGGTGGCGAACGCGGACCGCAAGCCCGACCAGCGACTATGGCCGGACCAGGTCTACATTGACGCTGTGTGGGAGTCGTCGCTGACGAGCACACAGAAGATCGCCGCACTCTGCTACGCCAACCATGCCCGCACCAACCGCGAGCGTGACCGCGCGTGGGTGGTCTACGGCCGCTTCATGCAGCAGACCGGGATCCGGTCGCGGAACACCGTGGCGAAGGTCCATCAGGATCTGCTTGGTGCTGGGTGGCTCGAAGACGCCGGGCCGCGTCCCGGCCACAAGCAGATCCGTGTGTACTGGCTCGCTTTGCCAGCGGCGACCGGTATCGAAATCAGTACCGGTACTGATTTCGATACCGGTACAGCTAGCGACCAGACCGGTACGGATTTTGAGCCTGGACCGGTACGGAAATCACGCGCGACCAGTACCGATTTCGGTACCGGACCAGTACCGAAATCGGTACGCGACCCTCTCTCTGGAGATCCTCTAAAGGATCTCCCAGAGACCTCCGCGCCGACCGGCGCCGCCACGCAGAGCGCGGCGCCATCCGGCGAAACCCCGGCGGTGGCCGAGGAGGAAGGCGAACCGCTACCGAAGGACCAGGCCATCGCGCGTGCGCGTGCAAGCCTCGGCGTCGTCGGCAAGGGCAAGCCCGCGAGCCGATGGAAGCCCTACCGGTCGTCGAACGAGGGCCCCAACCCGAACTACGATCCGCGCATCGCCGCCGCCGCGGCTGGCCACCTGGAAGCGGTGGAACCGGGCGGTGATGCCGCGTGATCGCCTCACACGTCCGCAAGGCGAGGCACGACCACGGTCGGTGCCCGCTCTGCTGCATGACCATGCGTATTGGGCAACGGGTGTGCCGTGTCGGCCGCGGCGGCTCATGGGTGCACGTGGCGTGCTTCCTCCAGAAGTATCGGGCGGCCGATCAGGGGGCACTGTGACCGCCCTACGGGACTTCAACGCGCAGCTCGAAGTGAGAGGCCACCTGCGACGCCGTGTACTGCCGCCGCCCGCTGAGAGGCACCTCGACGCCGTAGAAGGGCTGACCGGCCGGGACGTTCGCCACCTCGAACTGGAACACACAGCCCCGATCGTCTCGCTGCCCAGCGCCGAGCTTGCCCAGGCCGATGGTCGTGCCCGACGTGTCGGTAACGACGACCTGGGCGCCCTGCCGGATGTCCGCGTACGACTCGGCACCCGTGCAGCTGAACGGCGCGTCGCCAGGCTTCGCGGAGACCCAGGGACGCTCCAGGATCACAGCCCCGCGCAGCGCGAACAGCGCCGGGGGCGCGGCCTGACTCGCCGCGACTGGCGCCGCCGCCGGAGGCTTGGCATCGGTGCCAGGCGAGAGCGCCAGGACCACGGTCGCGATAGCCGCCAGGACCAGGACCGCCAAGCCGCCCGCCAGGGCCAAACCCTTGACCATGCGGGCATCTTGCACCGGTCCACACGCCTCACGCCAGGCCCAATCACGGGCCGTCCAGACCCGAAGGAGAGGAACACCGCATGTTCACCATCCCCGTTGAAGAGATCACCGAGCGGGCCCGCCAGGCCCATCCCGGCCGCGCGCTACTGACCGCGATCGTGCTCGTGCCCTGGCTGCTCGGCTGGTCGCTGCGCAAGCTCTGGCTCGGGCTGACGATCCTCTGGCAGGCCGCCACGGTCGGGTGGCACGACGCCGGCGGCGACCCGCCCAGCGGCGGCCGACCGACACCCAGCGACCACGGCCCGTTCGGCGGTGCGTGATGCCCTTCATCGTCACAGGCAAGCCGACACCCAGCGGGCGCCTGGTCGTCGATCCCTGCCCAAGCTGCGGACGTCGGCACGTCCACCGCCACCCGGGCACGCAGCACACCACGTGCGGCATGACGTACGAGGTGATCAAGGTCGTCCCGGTGACGTCGGCAGCACCGACACCACTCAAGGGGCTAAGCACTGCTGAGCCCCTCGACGGGCGGCACTCATGATCCGGGGGCGGCTTCGACCAGGGCCCCGCATCACCGCCGGGGCCACGCGCACCGAGGCCACGATGCGGCCCCGGCGTAAGGCCGCCGCTCGGGCCACACCGGGCCAGGCCTCCACCCCACCCAACCAGGCAGCAAGGACAACGACGTGAGCGACGGACCCGACCCCGAGCGCGTGGCCAACGGCATCAACCACGTGATCAGCACCCTGCCACCCGAGTGGCGCCGCGTCGCGTACGACCTGATCGCCGAGATGCCGCACCGCACCACGTCCGAGATCCTCGCCGCGATCCTCACCCTCGTCGCCATCGAGGCACGGCGGGAAGCCGAGCAGGCGGACGCAGCAGAGGCGGACAACGACCGGGCACCGGGACGAGAGGAGGAGGCAGGGCCAGGCACCCCCGCCCCGCCCCCGCCCGTGCCCCGCCAGCACCCCACCTGCCTGCCACCCACCACGACCACGAACACATTGAGTAATCACGATGACGAACACGTTGAGTGACGAATCCCAATGGAGATCAACAAACGTGACAAACAGTAATCGTCAATCGAGTGACGTTTTCGCAGGTCAGGGCCCCGGGGGGCCGGGTCGGCGCGTGGATCTTGAAACCGTTCCCCACCCGGCCGCCTGGAACTTTTTTTCTCTCCCCGCTACGGGGGGCACGGAGAGTAATCATCAAGATCAACAGCACCGGATCGTAACCGGCATTCGATCTTGAAATGTCACGGAGGGTGATATGGCCCGGAAGTACGGCGCCGACCGCATCGGCAGCATGGCGTGGAAGGAACTGCGTCTCCAGATCCTTGAGCGGGACGGCTGGCGCTGCCGCAACTGTCAGGCGCCGATTCGCGCGGGTGACGGCTCGGCACATGTGGATCACCGCATCCCGCGCCACCGCGGTGGCCTCTCGACGCCGGAGAACTTGCAGGCGTTGTGCCGCCGCTGCAACTTGATCAAGTCGCGGGCGGAGGCGGCGGAGGTGGGTCTCCGCAAGCGGCGCGAGGCCGGCGGTGGCGCGGCCGACGCGACGCCCATCACCGAGGCCGGGGTGCCGTGCGAGATCCACGGCGCCCGGTGCTCTGCCCGGGGCCAGCATTCGAGGGAATGGTGATCATGGACGGGAACAGGATGTTGGCGAGGCTCGGCGAGATCATCCGCCGGAGCGTGGAGGGCCTCGACGCGGCTGACCGCGCCGAGCGGGTCGCCTACTGCCAGCGCACCGGCGAGCACGGGGTCAGGGTGCACGCCGAGAGTGAGGGCGTGCTGGTGCTCACGTGGGGCGGCAAGACGCTGGCCGCCATCGAGCGGACGGTGCTCACCGGAGACGGGCCGTTGCCCGAGCCGGAGCTGATCCCGGCGGTGCCGGATGACCCTCGGGAACTGACCCGGCCACGCGGATATGTGCGCGTCGTCGGACAGCGGTCCTTTCACCGCCACGACGACGAGCTCCATCTCTTCGCCCAGAACGGCACCGTCATCCCAGAGAGCCACTGGGCCTTTCAGCACTTCGGCCAGAGGGCGCCCGAGGCGTTCCAGCGCATCAGCAACGAGGAGGCGGAGCAGGCGTTGGCCAACGGCGAGGGTGTCGCGGATCTCGACCCCCGCGCGCTGGAGTTGCGGCACCTCGGGACACGGTATGGCCGCGACCGCTCGCGGTGGCCGGCCCATGTGCGTCGCCGGGCGGAGCAGCTCGACGACCGCGGCGAGAGCGGAGGCGTCGCGTGAGCGCCACCGACTCTCTCGTGATGGAGGCGCTGAGGGGCCTGCCGCCGGAGCTGGGCCCGGTGTTTGTGCGCGAGCTGGGCTACTTCGTCGAATCCCTGTGGGCGAACCCGGAACGCACCGAGACGTTCGGCATCGTGCGGGAGTTCGACATGGAGGCCGCCGTACGCGTGGCGTCCGGCTCGCCCACGGCGCCGCTATGGCTGGCGTTCTGCGAGTCGGTACGGCTGACGAGTGTCGTGCTGGAGATGGAGCACAACGCGTGATCTTTCCGTCTATGCTGGTAGTGACGCACGACGCGGCCACGGGCCGCCCGGCCACCGGCAGCGCCCCTGCCACCAGCCCGGCACCCTCGCCGCCGACGTCCGGACGCTTGCCGGAGCGCACCTGCGCCACCACTCGCCGCCGTCGATCACTCGACCTTGCGATCTGTGGTGGCTGCCCATGACCCTGATTCGAGCCTTCCCGAACGGCGATCTGTCGCTCGGGCGCGATGGCCGCACCGTGACCGGCGTCGCCGTGCCGTTCGGCGTCCAAGCGGACGTCAACGACGGCTACGGGATGTACCGCGAAGAGTTCCGGCGCGGCGCGTTCACCAGGACGATCGCCGAGCGCGGCAACCGCGTGAAGGTGCTCGCCCAGCACAACCGCAACACCATGCCCATTGGACGCGCGACCCTTCTCCGCGAGGACCCCGCCGGGCTGTACGCCGAGCTGCGCATCAGCCAGACGACGGCCGGCGACGAGGCGCTGGAGCTGATCCGCGATGGCGCGCTGGACGGCCTCTCGATCGGCTTCAACGCCATCCGCGACGAGCGCGGCGCGGACGGCACGGTCATCCGCACCGAGGTCCGGCTGAACGAGATCAGCGTCGTTCCGTTCGCCGCCTACGAGAGCGCCACGATCACCGGCGTCCGCTCCCAGGACGCCAGGCCCCACCTGAACCTGGCCCGCGCGCGACTCGCGCTCATCGAGGCCACCCTGAACCTGAAGGAGGAGCGGCGATGACTCAGCCGCACATCCCGCCCGCACAGAACTTCCGCGCACAGGACTACCACCGCCAGGCGGCCGACCTCACGCGAGACCGTGACGACCTGCTCGCGCAAGCACGGCACATCCTGAACACCGCCGAAGCCGAGGGCCGCGACCTCACCGAGGCGGAGCGCACCGAGCACGCCGAGCTGCTCACCCGCATCGAGGGGCGCACGACCGACATCGCCACCAGCCAGGACCGCGCCAACCGGATGGATCACCTGATCCACACCGTGCGCAGCGGCCGGGCCGGCTTCGAGCACGGCGACGGCAACCGCCCGGTCGACTACGGGACGCAGCAGTTCGGCGATCGGCAGTACGCCTCGCTGAGCGTTACCCGCAACGAGGCGGTCTATCGCCGCGGCGACCCTGGCGTGTCGTGGGTGCGCGACCTGGTCGCCGCAGGCATGCACCACGACCGCGACGCCGCCGACCGGCTCCGCAGCAACAACCGCGAGGTCGCCGGCCTGACCCGCGCCCTGTCCACGACGGACGGCGCCGGCGGCGAGTTCGTGCCGCCCGCGTGGCTGGTCTCCGAGTGGGTGCACCTGGCGCGCGCCGGCCGCGTGGTCGCCAACCGGATGCGCGGCCAGACCCTCCCGGCAGGCACCGACGTGATCAACCTGCCGAGGGTGGCGACCGGCACGAGCACCGCCGAGCAGGCCACGCAGAACACCGCCGTGTCGAACACTGACGCCACGACCGACAGCGTGGCCGCGAACGTGGCGACGCTCGCCGGTCAGCAGGTCGTCTCCCTGCAGCTCATCGAGCAGAGCCCGGTCAACATCGATGACGTACTGCTCGCCGACCTGCTCGCCGATCTGGCGGTCAAGGTGGACACGTTCGTGATCAACAACAACGCGGCGAACAAGCGAGGACTGCTCAACGTGAGCGGCCTCAACGCGATCTCGTACACGGACGCCTCGCCAACGGTCGGCGAGCTGTATCCCAAGCTGGCCGACGCGATCCAGCAGATCCACACCGGACGCTTCATGGCCGCGGACCACATCTTCATGCACCCGCGCCGGTGGGCGTGGATCATGGCGGCGGTGGACACGCAGTCCCGGCCGCTTGCGGTCCCGGCGGCAAACGCTCCGCAGAACGTGATCGCGGCGGTGGGCACCGTGGCGGCGGAGGGCTTCGTGGGCAGCATGCACGGTTTGCCCGTTTTTGTCGATCCGAACATTCCGGTCAATTTGGGCGCGGGCACCAATGAGGACCGGGTCATCGTCGCTCGCGCGAACGACGTGATCCTTTATGAGAGCCTGCCCCGTGCCGAGGCGTTCCGCGAGCCGCTCGCTGCACAGATGAGCGTCCTGCTCAGGGTGTACGAGTACGTCGCCCTGCACAGTGCCCGATACCCGAAGTCCATCAGCGTGATCAGCGGTACCGGGCTGATCGCGCCGACGTTCTAAGGCGGCCCCCATGAGCCAGGCCGAGTGGGACGTCACTCACCTCGACCCCGTCACGGGGACGCCGAGCTGGGACGAGCAGGCCATACACAGGAGTGGGGCCGGCGCGGAACGGGAGCCCGCGCCGGACCCCGAGGCGGTGCACGCCCAAGCTCTTTTCCGGGAGCGCGAGGGGTACGTCCGCCGCGGCCTGGCTGACCGCGTGGCCGCCGTCGACGCCGAGCTGACCCGGTTGGGCCATCCGGGGCCCGCCGGGCAGCAGGTGACCGCCAAGCCTGCCCGCAAGAGCCGGGCCAGGAAGGTTACCGATGGCGTCGCGTGACCTGATCATCGCGCTGAAGTCGAAGTGGGATGACAGCGGCTTCCAGCACGGCAACACGAGTACCAAGGCGTTCGCAAGCGAGTTGGGGCGGCTGGAGCGGCAGGCCCGGCAGCAGCGTGAGGCGCTCGCGCAGAGCGGCGCCCAGGCCGGCCGGTTCAGCGAGCAGCTCGACGACATCGGCCGCACGTCTATCCGCACCCGCCGATTGCTGGAGAACGCCACCCGGCGGCTTCCGGCGATCGAGATCACGGCGGACACCGGGGACGCTGAGCGGGAAGTCGCGGCCCTCTCGACGCGTCTTCGGGCGCTGTCAGACATGCGCATCGGGATCGACGTCGATGCCCGGGAGGCGGCGAACGAGGCGGAGGCGATCCGCCGTCAGCTGACCGAGCTGGCGGCGATGAACCCCGAGGTGTTCGTCGGCGCCAACGTCGAGCGCGCCATCCGCGATCTGGACCGGGTCGAGCGGGAGGCCCGCGACCTCGACCGCCGCGTCAACGTCAAGGTCGACGTGGACGGGGCCAGCGCGGCGTCCGCGGCGATCGGCTTGATCGGATCGGCACTCGCCACAGTCCGCTCGTCTGCCCCACTCACCGGGGCGGCGGTGGCGGCCGGGATCGGTGCGCTGCCTGGCATTGCCGCCGTTGCGGCCAACGCGGTCACGGTCGGTCTGGGCGGGGCCCTGGCCGCCCTGGGCCTGGCCGCGGCGCACGGCTCGGATGCCGCACAGGACGCGATCGGACACCTGAAGGAGGCGGCCAAGCGCGAGGCCGCCCTGATGGGTCAACCCTTCGAATCGGTCTGGACCAAGATCGTTCAAGTTGCCGAGCGTGAGCTGATCAAGCTGTCGCCGGTGGTCCGCCGCAACCTCGCCGAGCTCGCCCCCGAATTCGAGGGCTTCGTCGACGATGCGGGCGCCAGCCTGGAGGAGCTCACGCCGACCCTCGACGGAGTCGAGCGCGCGTTCTCCGCTGTGCTGTCCAAGCTCGGTCCCCAGATGCCGGAGATCCTCCGACATTTTGCTGCGGCGATCAATGCGATCACCCAGGCCGTCGAAGAGGACCCGCAGCTCCTGGCCGATTTCGTGACCAACCTCGCCAAGGTGACCGAGTGGGCGGCCAACGCCACCGCATCCCTCGCGAAATTCGTGAGGTGGTCGCAAGAAAACGCGGCGGCGATCAAGGGGCTGATCGCCGTGACCAACCCGGCCGCCGGCGCCCTGGGGCTCTTCGTGGGCCAGGCGGACGAGGCCGGGCGCACGAGCCTCAACATGGGCCTGGCCACCCGCGAGGCGGCCGATGACCTCAAGGTGATCGGCACGTCCGCCGACGAAGCGTCACAGGAGATGCGCGCGGCTTGGGCGTCCGCGTACGCCGAGTTCTCCAAGCTGGGCGACCTGCTGTCCTCCGCCCGCTCCCGGGCGTCCGGACAAGAGAGCCTGGCGGCCGCGCAAGCGCGCGCGGCTGAGGTACAGAAGCAGGGCGCCGAGCGGATCGCACGGGCGGAACGCGAGCTCGCCGACACTCAGGAGCAAGCCGCGGAGCGCGTGAAGGCTGCCAAGCAGCGGGTTGCGGACGCGCACCGGCAGGCCGCCGAGGCGGTGGAGGCCGCCCAGGAGCGGGTGCGGGACGCCGAGGCCGCCGTGACCGCGGCGGAGGAGGAAGGGGCCCGCCGGGTCGAGGACGCTCAGCGGCGCGTCGACGACGCCCGTGAGCAGATGGCGAGGGTCGCCGAGGAGTCCGGCCGCCGGATTGAGGACGCCGCACAGAGGTTGGCCGACGCCCAGGCGGACGCCGCGGCACGGCAGGTGGACGCCGAGCGGCGCGTGGCCGACGCCCACCGGCGCACGCAGGAGGCGGTCGAGGACCTCACTGCCGCGCGGGAGCGGGCGCAAGAGCGCATCGAGGACCTGATCGCCGCTGAGTCCGGCGCTGCCCTCGACGAAGAGGGCGCGCAACTCGCGATCGACCGAGCCCGGCAGCGCCTCGACGAGATCAACGCCGATCCGAACGCGACCGAGCTGGACCGGCGCGAGGCGGACCTGGCCTACAGGCAAGCGCTCCAGCGGCTGGAGGAGGTCCGCCGGCGCAACGCCGAGCTGCGCGACGACCTGGCCGACGCGCAACGTCGGGGGATCGACGGCTCGACCGAGGTCGTGGATGCGATCGGCCGGATCGAGGATGCCCGTCGCGCCGAGGCCGAAGCCGCGGATGCCGCGGCCCGGCAGCGGGAGGAGTCCGCCCGCACGGTGGCTGATGCCGAGCAGGCCCTGGCGTCCGCGTACGCCGAGGCGGCCCGGCAGAGGGAGGACGCTGCTCGGGGCCTGGCGGACGCCGAGGCCGAGCTGGACCAGACGCGGGTCGAGTCAGCGAAAGCCGTGCAGGAGGCTCAGAAGGAGGTCGCTCGCGCCCAGCAGGACGCCGCCCAGGTGGCCAAGGACTCCGCTCGCACGGTCGCGGAGGCGCAGGCGGAAGCCGCCAAGGCGGTTCGGGACGCCTCCCGGGAGATCGCCGACGCTGAGCGGGCCGTCCGCGATACCCGGCAGGAAGCCGCTCGCGACACCCGCTCCGCCAATGACAGCGTGCTGGAGTCGTGGGCCAAGCTGCGCGGTGACGCCAAGCTGACCAGCGCCGAGCTGCTCACCGAGCTCGAGAGGCAAGTCCGCGATCAGGAACAATGGCGGGCCAACTTGGTCCACCTGGCCGGCCGAGTGCCCCCGGAGATGCTCGACGAACTGGCCAAATTGGGGCCGGGCGCGGCCGGCGTCGTCGCCACCGCGGCGCAGATGTCGGACGCGGAGCTGGCCAAGCTGATCGGCTTGTACGGCCGGTCGGGCAAGTCGGCCGGCGACGAGTTCGCCAAGAACCTGAACGAGGCCGAGGACGTGTTGCGCCTGATCGGGTACCGCCACGGCGAGGCGGTCGCCGACCAGGTCCGACGGGCCATGGACAATGGCCGGCTGAGCGTGTTCGAGGCGGCGAGGCGGATCGGCCTGGAGATAGACCGGGGAATCATGGGTGACCGGGTGGTCACCATCCGAACCGAGGCACAAGAGTTCGCGGCGCGGATCTCCCAGCAGGCCAATGGCGGCATCCTGACCGGCTTCGCGGACGGCGGCATCGCCCGGTTCGCGGCCGGCGGCGAGCACCACGTCGCACAGATCGCGTCGGCGAACACGATCCGCGTGTGGGCGGAGCCGGAGACGCAGGGGGAGGCTTACATCCCGCTCGCGACCTCGAAGCGGCAGCGTTCGGAGGAGATTCTCGGCGAGGTCGCGGAGCGGTTCGGCGGCCGGTACTACCGCACGATGCCCGTGAGCCGCTCGCCTGTCTCGGCGAACCTGGGCAGCATGCTCCGTCCGATGAACAACTACAGCATCACGGTGCAGGTGCCGCCGAACGCCGACATGGCCAACATCGGAGCGACGACCGTGCGCGCGATCCAGGAGTTCGAGCGCCGCTCGGGGACCGGGTGGCGGGCGAAGTGAGAAAGGGGGCCGTCCTCGGAGGGGCCCGGCTCGCAGCGGCGCCAGGCGCGTTCGGCGGCGCGAGCGTGATCCGAGGACGGCCGTCTACACCCCCACTCGGGGAACCCCTCCAGTCCCTCGGGCGGGGGCGGTCTGTGGCTCGGCTGCGAGCCTCAGGTCGTCGAGAGTGACCAGGAGTTGTTTGGCCAGCGTGTAGTCGAGCCGGGCGAACGCGTCCAGCGGTATCTCCGTCGCCTGTCCCACGGCCACGAGGCGGTTTCCGGCCCGCTGGTACACCTCTCCTGCCACGGCGTATGGTTCGACGTCTCGGGCGGTGTAGACACGCGAGTGCTTCCGCAGAATGGGGCACAGCATGCGAGCCTCGGGGATGCAGGCCCGGCACGTCGGTGGCGCGTTGGTGGACAGCTCGCCCGCAGGAGTGCGGATCGGGTCGTCCGCCATCACCCACCAGATCCGGCCGTTCTCGTCTTTGGCCGACTGCCCGCACACCTGACACAGGCAGTGCCACATGCACCGGCGCTGGCGGATCGTGTTGACCAGCTTCCACTGGGGATTGCCCGCGCGGGAGAGGCCGTGCCGATGCCACAGCACTCCGAACATCCAGTCCGTCTCAACCGGGTCGGCATAGGAGAGCCGGATACCATCCGTCGCCTCCGCCGATCGGGCGAGCGCCAGCTGGTAGGTGACATCTTCCCCGTCGTAGGCGGTGACGTAGGGGACGCGCCTCACGGCCAGTCTCCCGCCACGAACGGCACGTCGCCCGAATCTTCCGGCAACTTGCCGGAAGGGACCCAGACCCACCGCAGGCGCTTGAAGGGCGGCACGACGGCGGGACGCCTGGGAGCGGACTCGCCGTCGTGCCGGTCTAGGGGTTCCCTCATAGCTCGCCCGCCAATCGGGCCAGCTCCAACAGCGCGCGCGCCAGCTCGACAGCCTCGCCTGGGAGGAGGCGCGCGACCGGCTGCTCGTCAACTTCCATGTGGATCAGCGGGCGAGCGTCGTCCGGGCCCTGTCTGAGGTCGAGGTAGAGGCGCGGCGTGTGCGCGGCGGTGCCGTCCGCCGTCACCGTCACGTCGAGCAGCTCGGCGAGATGCCTCGCCTCGCCGTCATGGTCCCCGGCGCACCAGGCCGGGCAGGTGGCGGGCGGTGGTGTGGGGGATACGGACCGGGAGGTGCCCATGGCTAGGACGGTAGGGCGGTGATTTGCGCGCGACAATGATTATTCTCGAATATTCGATATCGCTGGTGTTGAGGGCTGAGCAGCGAAAACGCGAGAATCAGCGGGTGAGATCGTCCAGTGCGCATGTGATCAGTTTCCGGGCCGCGGCGCCGTAGCTGGCAGTGGCCGCGAGCTTGTCGAAGACGCGTCCGTACAGCGCGATTTCCTGGGGTTGGGTCAGCGTCAGCTCGGCGCCGATCGTCTCGACCAGGACGCGCTTATCGTCGAAGATCCAAAATCCGTGCTTGGGGGACTCGGTCAGCTCGGCGTCGAACCCGATGACGCCGACGTGGACGGTCCTCATGGCGCACAGGGACACGAGCCGGTCGAGTTGCCCGGCCATCACCTCGACGGGGCACAGCCGGTACCGTAACGCGGCCTCGGTCAGCACGAAGTGCAGACGCTTCCCCGGCCGGTACAGGACCTCCTGTCGCTGCATGCGGACGCGCACGCCCTCGTCTACATCGTTCGGGAGCCCGTGACGCTCGATGGACTGGGCGAGGCGGTGGCGCGCGTAGTCGGGGGTCTGCAGGAGGCCGGGGATCACCGTTGTCTCGAACGCGCGAATATGCTTGGCCGCGGCCTCGAGAGAGATGCTCTGCCGCTGGCGGGCCGACGTGCCCGCGCCGAGTTGCCTCCGCCACTCGGCATACATGGTCTCCAGGACATCCAGCCGGGCCAGCAGCCGCTCAGCCTCGCCCGCGCGGCCAGTGGCCTGCGTCCAAGCGAGAATGTCTTCCCGGGTCGGTGTCTGCCGCCCTGTCTCGATCTTGCTGACCTTGGATTGAGGCCACCCGAGCAGCTCCGCGAGGGCTGTTCCGGTGTACCCGGAACCCTTGCGGGCCTCGCGGAGCTCTCGGCCGAGGCCCTCGCGGGCCTCTTGTACTCGGGTCACGGGAAGCAGTTCTACCTTCCCGCGTACTGGTCGTACGGCATCGCGTGGTGCCAGGCCGCATCCCGCCACTGGCAGTGACGCAGCACCATGTCGGGATCGGTCACCAGCTCATGCTGAAGAGGCCGATCCTGATCGTCGAAGTTGAGCAGGACGAGCCGCGCGGAATCGAAGATCGCGAAGTCGTGATCTGGCAATTCCAACGTCGCAGCGTGCGTGCGCGGCAGGTATCGGACGTCCTCGCCCGCAGCCGCATTCAGCGGAGCGCCGGCCAGCAGCCACCGCACATAGTCGCTGTGCGGTTCGGTGACGACGCGGACCCGCTCGACCCGCTTGCCCTCCCCGGTGGCCGCTTTCATCTTGGCCAACCAGGGCCTGGCGGCTCGTTCCGGGTCAGGCTGCCCCGCGAGGAACCTTCGGAGAGACTCCTGTTCGGACGGGACGTCGTACCGGTCGCGCACCTCGAACTTGAAAGCGGTGTGCTGGAACGCGTCCCACAACGCGCCGAACTCGGCCGGGGTGAGCAGAGCCACTCAGGACTCCTGCGCGAAGCGCAGCAGCGCTTTGGGGATCTCCACGAACGTCTCGCCCGGTAGGACGTCGCGCAGCTCGGCGAGCGCTTCGGGGTCGGTCACCCGGTCGCCCTGGACCACGTAGGTTCCGCGGTCGGTCTCGTACAAGGTGGGGCACTGACCGTCGTCCGACGTGGTGCCGAGGAACCTTAGCTTCATGCTCGGAGCCCTCCCCATATTCGAGAATTTCCTGGACCACCCCGATAGTGAACGGCGAATAGCGGCCGGTCAATGGGTCGTCGCGGAGGGCGCCGCGAACGACGACGCCCCGCCACCCGGCGAGGGGTGACGGGGCGTCGGAACTGGAAAGTGGTTTCCAGTCAGCGCCTGCGGGCGCGCTCGCGGTCGAGGTCGATCACCTCGCCGCCATCGAAGTTGTAGATGAGCGTCACGAGCTGCGCGTTGCAGCGCCTCAGCGCGGCGTACTCCTCGGCGCCGAGCTGCCGCCCGCCGCCCATGATGCCGGACGACGCGGCAACCAGCCTGCGCACGACATCGGCGAGGCTGCGCGCGTCGGCGCGGCTGAGCATGACCGGTTCGGCCGGGTGCCCGATGGCCTCGGCGGTCATCAGATCAGCCTGTTCTGCTCGGCGACCAGCTCGCCCACGAGCGCGCTGCGGGCCTCGTGGAGTGCGCGCAGCGCTTCGTCGATCGCCTTGACGGCGGCGTGCCCGGCGCGGAGCGCCTCGGCGGTGCCCTGCTGGCCGTCGCGTCGAGCCAGCGCCGCCAACGCATCGGCAACGGCCTCGGCGGCGGTGGTGAGATGAGCGGTACGGTGGCCCATAGTCCGACCTCCTCAGTAGGTCAGGATCAGGCCCCGGCCAGTGGTGGAGTCACCGGTTCGGGGCCGCCCTTTTGTGGAGTTATGTATTTATGTGCCACATAAAATCAAGCCTGATTGTGCCGGTCAAGGGCTCGCTACGATTCGGTCCGTGACAGAGAAGCGGAAACGTGGCCGCCCGGCCACCGGTCAGACTCCGAGTCATGGAGTCCGCGTCCCGAAAGAGCTATGGGACAAGGCTGAGAAGAAGGCCAACAGGGAGGGCCGCAACGTCTCTGACGTGGTCCGCGACTGCCTCGACAGCTACACCCGCGAGGACGACGAAGGGGAGTGACCTCTAAATAGGGGTAGTCGGGTGAACTACTGGCAGGTGTAGCGGCAGCCGCGGGTGATCTCGATCGGCCCGTTCCGGCCCACGAAGGAGGGGTACGCGTCGAGCGGCAGCTGCGGCGCCGGCCTCGTGCGCAGGGCGACGCCGTCGGCGTCCTTGATCGCCAGCCCCGGCACCGAGGTGAGCGGCTCGTCCTGCTGGAGCGCCCGGACGAGCGAGATGATCGTGGTCTCGCCCTCGCCGATCCCCGCCAGGTCCCAGCCGGCGTCGATGACCTGCTGCGGCTCGGCCGTGGCGTGCACGCCGCCCGCGATGTGCAGCCCGCGGCCGCCGCTCAGCGACCTGACCGTGGCCAGCTCGGCGGCCATGGCCTCGGCGTCGGGCGAGTAGAACGACCAGAGCACGAGCACGCGGTCGGCCTGGCTGGCGGTGATGTGCTCCGCGGTCTCCTCAGGGGTGGTGCCCAGCCTCAGCTCGTGCTCCACCCCGGCGGTCTCCAGCGCGGCGAGCAGCGCGTGCACGCCGTACGTCACCGCCTTGCGGTAACGGACCACCACACATACAGCCAGTGCCACGTCCGGCAGCGTAGCTCAGGCGGCGCGCATCGGACGCAACGCGCCGGTCAGCTTGGCCAGCTCGGCGAGCATGGCGTCGGCGGCGGAGTCCATGACGTCGTTGGCGCGCACCTTGCCGTCCTCGCCGACGAACTGCGTGTAGAACGGGATGTTCACCGCCTCCACCACCGGGATCATCTTCAGCGTGCTGGTGACCTGGCGCAGGCTGTTGACGGCGCGGGTGCCGCCGGAGACGCCGCCGTAGCTGACGAACCCGGCCGCCTTGTGCTGCCACTCGTGGTGCAGGTAGTCGAGGGCGTTCTTCAGCACGGCGTTGAAGCTGTGGTTGTACTCGGGGGTCACGAACACGTACGCGTCGCCCCGCTCGACGGTGGCGCTCCACTCCTTGGTGTGCGCGTTCACGTACTGCTTGAGCCGGGGGTGGTTGGGCTCGTCCAGGAACGGCAGCGCGACCTCCGCCAGGTCGATCAGCTCGACCTCGAACAGCCCCGACGCCACGGCCTTGCCCTGGAACCACTCGGCGATGGCGCGCCCGGCGCGACCGGGGCGGGTGCTGGCGACGACGATCTGCAGGACCGGCTTGCCCATGACATGCTCCTTCACTCAGGCGGGTGTAGCTACTCAACATTATTGAGCTGCTACATATTTCTGAGCAAGCGTTGGTAGGATTTGTGGCATGAGTCTCGATTCGGTATGCGTGCGCTTCCACGTCGCCTTAGAGCTGATCGGCGCCCGCTGGTCGGGCGCGGTGATCCACATGATCTTCAAGGGCGCCCACCGGTACGCCGACCTCAAGGCGGCCATCCCCGGCATCAACGACACGATGCTGGCCCGGCGGCTGCGCGAGCTGGAGAGCGCCGGGCTCATCGAGCGCCGCGTGCTGCCCACGTCGCCGGTGCGCGTCGAATACCACCTGACCGAGATGGGGCAGGAGCTGCGGCCGGTGCTGGACGAGCTGGTGACGTGGGCGCACAAGTGGATCCCGTTGCCGGAGGCGGAGTCCGCCTAGCGATCCGGCATTCAGTGACGGGCGGTAACGGTGCCATGCCGACCCGTCACGCTTTAAGGCGATAAATCGGGCTATGCCACCTGTGTCCGAAAAGCCCCCATAACACCGAAATAGAGGCTCTTTGGCATGCTGGCAGGCGCCTTAGCAGCCGTTAGCTTGACAGCACCCCCACCCGAGGAGTGCACATGTTGAGTAAACGCTGTGCGTTGGTGGGCGGCGTCATCCTCGCCGCCTGCCTGGCCGCCCCCCTCAGCCCCGCAGCAGCTGACCCGGCGCCTCAATCCGCCTCCCCATCCCTCCCCCCGTCCGTGGTCGACGCGCTGGAGCGCGACCTCGGCCTGTCCGAGCAGCAGGTCACCACCCGGCTGGCCAACGAGGAACGCGCCGCGGCCACGCAGGCCACGCTCACCTCCCAGCTCGGCGCGTCGTACGGCGGCGCCTGGCTGAACGACGACGCCTCCAAGCTCCTGGTCGCCACCACCGACCCGAACGCCACCGCCACCATCCAGGCCCAGGGCGCCGAGCCGGTCGTGGTCGCGCGCTCGCTCACCCAGCTCGACGCGATCATGCAGCAGCTCGACCGGGCGCCGAAGCGGGCCCAGGCCGGGGCCGCGCTGTGGTTCGTGGACGTCAAGACCAACAGCGTCTCCATCCAGGCGCCCACGGTAGCGGCCGCCGAGGCCCTGGCCAAGGCCGCGGGCGTGGACAGGAGCGCGGTCAGCGTGGCGGCGACCGCCGAGCGGCCCGTGCCGCTGATCGACATCATCGGCGGAGCCCCGTTCTACATCGGCTCCAGCCGCTGCAGCGTCGGCTTCTCCGTCACCAGGGGCAGCACCCCCGGTTTCGTCACCGCCGGGCACTGCCGCGTGGCCACCAACACCACCAACCCGACGGGCACCTTCCAGGGCGCGTCCTTCCCTGGTAACGACTACGCGTGGGTCGCCGCTCCCGGCAACACCCCGCAGCCCTGGGTACGCGGCTCCGGCGGCGCGAACGTGATCGTCCGCGGCTCCACCCAGGCCGCGGTCGGTGCGTCCATCTGCCGCTCCGGTTCGACCACCGGCTGGCGCTGCGGCACCATCCAGCAGCACAACGCCACGGTCAGGTACTCGCAGGGCACCGTCACCGGCCTGACCCGCACCAGCGCCTGCGCCGAGCCGGGCGACTCGGGCGGCTCGTTCATCTCGGGCAGCCAGGCCCAGGGCGTCACCTCGGGCGGCTCGGGCAACTGCTCCGTCGGCGGGACCACGTACCACCAGCCCGTCAACGAGATCCTGAGCGTCTACGGGCTCACCCTCCGCACAGGCTGACCCGCGGCGCCGAACTCCGCGCGGCACGCCCGGCTGGGCGTGCCGCGCGGAAGTTTTTTGCGTTCACAGCGATGAGTTCTCCCGCCCCGTCCGGTCTGTCTGATGGAAAGCACGTCAACACCATCGGAGGAGCTCGCGATGAGGCGACCCGTTCTCGGCAGCCTGCTGCTCGCCAGCACGAACCCCGAGCGTCTGCGCACCTGGTACGCCGACGCCCTCGACCCGGAGGACAACTCCGACGTCGGCGGCTACGGGGTGCTCAAGTTCGGCGAGTGCTACCTGTTCATCGACACGCGGACGGACGTGTCGGACAAGAATCCCGAGCCCGGCAGGGTGATCCTGAACTTCGACGTGGCCGACGCCCGCGCGGTCGCCGCGCGCATGGAGAGCGCGGGCGTGACGTGGCTGGCCGAGCTCGAGGACCGCGACGGCAGCCTGTTCGCCACCGCGATCGACCCGGACGGCAACTACGTCCAGATCATCCAGCTCAGCGAGGCCCACCGGGCGGGCATGTGACATCGGGGGAGGCGATCATGTTCGGGACGACGAAGGCGTTCAGCGGTTTCTCGGTGAACGACATCGCGGCGGCCAGGCAGTTCTACGGGGAGACCCTGGGGCTGCGGGTGTCGGAGGAGCGCGGGATGCTGACGCTCCACATCGCCGGGGGCACCGACATCCTGATCTACCCGAAGGAGCAGCACACCCCGGCCACGTTCACGATCCTCAACTTCCCGGTCGAGGACATCGACAAGGCGGTGGACGAGCTGGCGGGGCGAGGGGTGCGCTTCGAGCGCTACGAGGGCTTCCCGCAGGACGCGAAGGGCGTCATGCGCGGTGAAGGCGGCCCCATCGCCTGGTTCACGGACCCGGCCGGCAACGTGCTGTCGGTCATCCAGCCGTAACCACCTCTCAGGGTCGGGTCAGGGTCGGCTCGGGGACAGGGCCCGATGTTAAACACCCGTCCCCGGCGGGAGAGTTGCTTCATGACCGCAGTGAAGAGGCTCTCCCCCCTGATCGCCTGCGCCGCGATCCTGTTCTCGGTGGTCGCCGTGCTGGTCGGGCAGTTCGGGCCCGACCCTCAGCTCGACCCCATGAACGTCACCGTCAGCGAATACGCCGTGTCCGACCGCGGGGGCGTCACGGAGGTCGCCATGGCGGTGCTCGGGCTGGGGTCCCTGGCGCTGCTCGTGGGGTTGCGGGCGGCCGGGGCGCCGGTGCGGGGGATGCCTCAGTGGTTGCTGGGGGTGTGGTCCGGGGCCCTGGTCGTGGCGGCCGTGGTCCCGACCACGCCCCTCGGGGCGGATCTCGACCTCGCGGCCCAGATCCACCGGTACGTGTCCGTGGCGGCGTTCGTGAGCCTGCCCGCCGCCGGGGCGCTGATGGTGCCCAGACTGGGCTCAGACGCCCGCTGGAAGCCCGTGGCGCGGGTGGTCGAGTGGGTGGCCCTGGCCGGGGGGTTCGGGCTGCTGGCGATCACGTACGTGGCCCTGCCCGGCGAGCGGGTGATGATCGGGCTCGTCGAGCGGTTGCTGCTGGGCGCCGAGGTGACCTTGCTGGGCGTTCTGGCCGCGTGGCTGGCCTGGCTGACCTGGCGTCCGGTCAGCCGCGCGGCCCGTGCACAACATGCAGATTTCCTGACATATCACAGATTTATCGCAAGTCGATCTTAAAACCACCTGTTTCGATGCTATTCTCTCCCGCGATCTTCTATCCGGGAGCAGGTGTCATGGCATCGGGCAGATCCATCAGATTCAAGATCTCGACGCTGCTCGTCATCCCCTTGGTCTCCCTGGTCGCACTCTGGGGCTTCGCCGCGAGCACCACGTCGGGAGACGCGCTCAACCTGCTCAAGGTCGAGACCATCTGGACGGGCGTCATCAACAACGCCGACGGCCTGATCTCCAACCTCCAGACCGAGCGGCTGGCCTCCGCCGAGCGGATCGCGGGCACCGTCACGGACCCCGACGCGCTGAACAAGGCGCGGGCCAAGGTCGACAACAACCGCAAGACGCTGCGCGAGCGCGCCATGTCCGAGGACGTGCAGTCGGCGCTCACGCAGGACATGAAGACCCAGCTCCAGAACGTCTTCGAGGCGATCAACCGGATCCCGGACATCCGCAGCAAGGTGGACGACCGCAAGCTCACCCCCGGCACCCTCGTCACCGAGTACGCGAAGGTCTCCGACGAGATCCACCTGCTGTACTCCAGGATGATGGTCAGCACCGACCTCCAGATGGCGCTCCAGGCGCAGGGCCTGATCGCCGCTGACGAGGTACGCGAGCTGCTGAGCCGGGAGCACGCCCTGATCGTCGCCGGCAACGGCCGGATGACCATGCACTCCGACCTCCACCTGCTGGCCGGCCTGGACAACACCAGGACGTACCTGTTCCCCAAGGCCCTGGCCAACCTCGACACCGAGCTGCGGGCCCCGTTCGAGAAGCTGTACTACTCCCCGCGCTACGGCACCATGGAGAACCTGCTGGAGAGCTACATCTCCGGCCAGCCGGTGGACGTCGAGCTGTGGCGGGGCGTCTCCGAGCAGGTGCAGAAGGAATACCGTGAGGCCGTCTGGCGCACCGGCGACAAGCTGCTGGCCAGGATGGAGCCCGCGGGCCTGGGCATCCTGGTGCGGGCCGCCGTCGCGGGCGCGCTCGGCCTCATCGCCGTCATCTTCTCCATCGTCATCTCGATCAAGGTCGGCCGCAGGCTCACCCGCGAGCTGCGGACGCTGCGCCGTACCGCGCTGGACCTGGCCGAGATCAGGCTGCCGGAGGTCGTGACGAAGCTGCGCAAGGGCGAGAGCGTGGACATCGCCACCGAGGCGCCGCCCATCACGGTGGGCCGCGGCGCGACCAGCGAGGTCACCGACCTGGCCGCGGCGTTCGACAGCGTGCAGAGCACGGCCGTGGACGCGGCCGTCGAGCAGGCCAGGCTGCGCGAGGGCGTGTCGCAGGCGCTGCGCAACCTCGCCCGGCGCAGCCAGTCGCTGCTGCAGCGCCAGCTCAAGATGCTCGACGAGATGCAGCGCCAGACGGAGGACCCGGAGGCGCTGGAGCGCCTGTTCAGGCTCGACCACCTGACCACCCGCATGCGCCGCCACGCCGAGGGCCTGGTGCTGCTCTCGGGTGGCGCGGCGGGCCGCAGGTGGCGCGGCGTCATCCCGATCGAGGACGTGCTCAGCGGCGCGGCGGCCCAGGTCGAGGAGTACACCCGGGTACGCGTCTACCCGATGACCGAGTGCGGCGTCTCGGGCGCGGCGGTGGCCGACCTCATGCACCTGTTCGCCGAGCTGATCGAGAACGCCGCCTCCTTCTCCTCGCCCAGCAACGAGGTCTCCGTACGCGGTGAGATGGTCGGCCGGGGCTTCGCCGTCGAGATCGAGGACCGCGGCCTGGGCATGGACGAGGCCACCCGCAGGGGCATCAACGCGCGCCTGGCCAACCCGCAGGAGTTCGACCCCTCCCAGACCGAGCGGCTGGGCTTCGCGGTGGTCGGCATGCTCGCGGCCAGGCACGGCGTCAAGGTGACGCTCAAGCCCTCGCCGTACGGCGGCACCACCGCCATCGTGCTCGTGCCCGGCTCCCTGGTGGAGCCCATGGCGACCCCGGTGCAGCCGATGGCCTTCGAGTCCGTCTCGGTCTCGGTGCTCGGCCGCGGTGAGGTCCGGCAGGAGCCCACGGGGCCGGGCGAGCTGCCGCGCCGGGTCCGTACCAGCAAACGGGGCCAGCAGGCGGGCGGGAGCGGCCCCGTGGCCGTGCCCCAGCAGCAGACGGGCAGCGACCCGGTGACCGCCCTCCCGCAGCAGCAGGAGCCCGACCTGCCGCGCCGCCAGCGGCAGCGGGAGACGGGCCTGCCCCAGCGCGAGCGGGAGACGGGGTTGCCCCAGCGCGAGCGGGAGACGGGGCTGCCGCAGCGCGAGCGGCAGCGGGAGACGGGCCTGCCGCAGCGCGAGCGGCAGGCGGGCCTGCCGCAGCGGCTCAAGCAGACGCCGCCACCAGCGCCGCCGGCCGAGGAGCGCTCACCGGAGGAGGCCCGGGCGCTGCTCTCCTCGCTCCAGTCGGGCTGGCAGCGCGGGCGGCAGGACGCCAGTGACCAGGATGGGGGATCTCAATCGTGAGCGGCGAGCACGAGTGGGTCGATGAGGAGGCGGGTCCCGTGGTGCGGCCGTACGCGGTCGCGCGTGGGCGTACCAGGCCCACGTCCTCCAACGCGCTCGACCTGCTGGCGACCGTCGCCGGGACGGGGCTGCCCGTCCCGGCCAAGGCGGAGCTCAGCGCTCAGCACCGGCGGCTGCTGAGCGTCGTGGCAGGTCAGTCCAGGCCCGTCGCCGAGGTCGCCTCGGATCTGAGCCTGCCCGTCGGCGTCGTGAGAGTGCTGCTGGGCGACCTGCTCGACCACGGACTGGTCACGGTCCGCCCGCCGCGCGACAAGGCCGCGACGCCCACGGAGAGCCTGCTCCGAGAGGTGATCAACGGCCTCAGGGCGCTCTAGTTCGCCGAGGTCAGCGTCCGCAGGGAGTGCTCCACGAGGGCGATCATGACTTCCTTGGCGGAGGTGCGCCGCCGCACGTCGCACAGCATGACCGGCACGTCGTCGTCCAGGTCGAGCGCGATGCGCACGTCCTCGACGCTGTGCCGCGCCGCCCCGTCGAAGCAGTTGACGGCCACCACGAACGGCGTGCCGCGCTGCTCGAAGTAGTCGACGGACGGGAAGCAGTCGGTCAGCCGCCGCGTGTCCGCGATCACGACGGCGCCCAGCGCGCCGTAGGACAGCTCGTCCCACATGAACCAGAACCGCTCCTGCCCGGGCGTCCCGAACAGGTACACGACCAGCCCGTCGCGGATCGTGATGCGGCCGAAGTCCATCGCCACGGTCGTGGTGTTCTTGGCCTCCACGCCGTCGAGGTCGTCGATTCCGATCCCACGGTCGGAGAGCACCTCTTCCGTGCGCAGCGGCTTGATCTCGCTGACCGCCCCGACCAGTGTGGTCTTGCCGACGCCGAACCCCCCTGCGATGAGAATCTTCAGCGCGACGGGGTCCTCAGAGAGCACGGAGTCCATTGATCACTTCCTTGAGAATGCGCTCATTCGACCGCGACCCTCCGGATGAGGGCGACGACACCGAGATGAGGCCGTGGTCACGCATGTCGCCCAGCAGGACCCGGACGACGCCGACGGGCAGGTCGAGCTCGACGGCCAGGTCGGCCACCGAGATCGGATTACGTGCTGCCCGCAGGATGAGTTGCTGTTCGGGGCCGAGCTCGCCAGGCGGGTCGCCGATGGCGCGCACGGTTGCCACGAGGTCGAACGCGTCCCCTGAGGAACGCGTACGGCCGCGGATGAGAGCATAGGGCCGAACGACGGGCCCCGCGTCCTCATCGAACCACTGCGGGCTATCGCTCATGACGCTCCAGCGCGCGGATTGGTGGTGATGTGCTGGCCCACCCGCTTGACCAGCATCGCCATCTCGTAGGCGATGTGGCCGACGTCCACGTTCGCATCGGCGATCACGGCCAGGCAGGTGCCCTGTCCCGCGGCTGTCACGAACAGGAAGGCCGACTCCATCTCCACAATGGTCTGACGCACGTCGCCGCCGCCGAAATGGCGTCCGGTGCCACGGGCCAGGCTCTGGAACCCGGCCGCCACGGCCGACAGGTGCTCGGCGTCCTCCCGGGTCAGACCCTTCGAGTGACCCACCGCCAGGCCGTCGGTCGACAAGATGACGGCCTGGCGCACCGCGGCGACCCTGGTGGCAAGATCGTCCAGCAGCCAGTTGAGCTCACCGGCGTTGGTGGTCGGCAAAGTCATGCATCCCCCTTACTCATGGCCCCTCCTCAGAGGCTTCTTCTCGGGCGCGTTGGGTCCCCCGCTGGAACGCGGAGAACAAGTCCCTTACCTCGTCCGGAGAGCGTTCGGGCGGCGGCTCCTGCCCACGCGGCTGCTGCCCACGGGGCTCCTGCCCGCTCGGCTCCTGTTCGGGAGCCCGCTCCTGCCCGAGCGGCGGGCTCTCCTTGAGCTGCGGCACCAGGTTGGCCTGGCGCACCCGTCTGGGCAGTCCCGCGTGGGTGCCCGAGGTCACCACGGCGAGCGCCTTCTTGCGCGTACGGCTCGGCAGATCGGCCTTGCCGTCGACGTCGCCCGCCTCCAGCGCCGCCTGCTCGGTCACCATCGAACGCGGCACGAGCACGATGGCCGTCGTCCCGCCGAAGGGCGAGGCCCGCAGCAGCACCTTGATCCCGTACCGTTCCGCCAGCTTGGCCACCACGAACAGGCCCAGCCTGTCGCTGTCGGCCAGGTCGAACTCCGGCGGCGCGGCCATCCGCGTGTTGAACGCCGAGTACTCGGCGACCGACAGCCCGAGCCCCCGGTCCTCCACCTCGATGACGTATCCGTTGCTCACCAGGTCGCCGCGCACCTGGACCGTGGTGTCCGGCGGCGAGTAGATGGTGGCGTTCTCGACCAGCTCGGCCACCAGGTGGGTGAGGTCGGCGGCGGCGGTGCCGTCGACCGCGGCGACCGGCATGCCCTCGACGGTGACCCTGGTGTAGTCCTCGATCTCGGCGATGGCCGCGCGGACGATGTCGATCACGGGCACCGGCTTGCGCCAGGCCCGTCCCGGCGCGGACCCGGAGAGGATCATCAGGCTCTCCGCGTGCCGGCGCATGCGGGTGGTCAGGTGGTCGAGGCGGAAGAGCTCCTCGAGCCGGTCGGGGTCGTGCGTACGGCGCTGCATGGCGTCCAGCAGCGAGAGCTGCCGGTGCAGCAGACCCTGCTTGCGCCGGGCGAGGTTGAGGAAGACCTGACCGACCCCGCGCCGCATCGCGGCCTGGCCGACCGCCGCCGTGACGGCGGTGCGCTGCACGGAGCCGAAGGCCCTGGCGACGTCGGTGATCTCGGCGGAACCGTGCACCCTGATCGCCTTGGCCTCCTTCCGCACGTCGACCTCCTCGCCCTTGCGCAGCCGCTCGACGATGTCGGGCAGCCGGCTCTGCGACAGCTCGATCGCGGCGGTACGCAGCCCGGCCAGCTCGCCGGCCAGGCGGCGGCCGAAGCGTACAGAGATGATGATCGAGGCGAGCACGGCGATCAAGCCCACGCCGCCCGCGATGGAGATCTTGACGACGGTGGAGGTCGCGGCCTCGGACGTGCGCGTGGCCAGCACGCCGGCGGAGGAGGAGCCGAGCTGGTCGAGCCGTGCGGTGAGCTTGTCGACGGCCTCGGTCCAGCCCTCGGCGGTGGGGGGCGGGCTGCCGGTCTTGATGATCCGCGCTTCCAGGGTGGCGAAGGTCTGGAACGGCTCGGAGGCGAAGACCTGCTCGTACGGCCGGCGCAGCGACACGTCGAGCCCGGCCAGGCCGCGCGAGTGCAGGAACTTCCTGGAGGCGGCGTACTCGGTGAAGGCGGAGACCTCGGGCGGGGTGAGCCGGCGGTCGGCCAGCGCCCCGATGACGAGCGCGTGCTCCCTGGCGATGTACTCCCTGGCCATGCCCATGGCCTGCAGCGAGGACGCCTGCTGGAAGATCGTCAGGTCGGAGACGGAGACCAGGTGGTCGTAGAGGGTGAAGATCGCGTCGAGGATGCGGTTGTACGCGTTCAGCCCGGCCAGCCGGGAGCCGAGGCCCCCGTCGATGTCGGCCCTGATCGCCGGGAGACGGCCGACGGCGGATTCGAGGGTGTCGAGCGGCAGCCGCAGGTCGTCGCCGACCGAGCCGCCGGCCTCCATGACGGCCAGCTTGAAGTCGGTGACCGACCGGTCGGTGCGGGCGCGCTGGGCGCTGAGCACCGAGGTGAGCTTACGCGTAGTGAGCGTCTCCGCGGAGCGCACCCGCTCGGCCTGCAGCTGTAGTCCCAGGTCGGTGGAGGTGACGCCGAGGGTCCGATAGAGCGTGTTCGCGCGGAGCAGTGACTGGGCGTCGCCCATGGTGAGGTTGAGGACGAAACCCCAGAGCGCGCTCAGAGACAGAAGGGGTAGCAACAACAATAAGAAGATCTTGAACCGAATTGACCGGTTTCGCGAGCCCATGTCCCAACCTCGAGTCGGGGGCATTTCCACACCTTGTGTAAATACACCTCCGGAAGATCGCATAGGAGACTAGCACCGTTTATGGTTCCGGCGCAGTGGGAGGAACAGGTTCATTACCGTGATTATTGGGACAAGATCTCGCGCCCGCGACGCGCCCTGCCGGCGATCGTCCGCAGCCACAGCAGCGCTACCAGGGAGATCGTGATGAGGCCCGCCCAGTTGATCACGGTGTACACGTGCACCTGCCACGCGCTCACGTTCGGGACCCGGCCGATGCGCAGGAGCTCCCACTGCCAGGGCAGGCCGGTCAGCACGAGCGTGATCGCGATCGCGATGGCGGTCATGGAGTCCCAGAGGGCGTGCAGCAACGAGACGCCGAGATAGGCCAGGACGACGGAGCCGGTGATCCGGCCGCGCGCCGCGAAGAGCACGCCGCCCGCGATGGCCGTCCACAGGCCGTGCCCGACGGGCGACAGGATGCCGCGCAGCACCTCGGTCTCGACGAGCTGCGACAGCGACAGGCCGTCGGCGGTGAAGAGGGCGTTGAAGGCGTACCCGGCGCTCTCGAACGCGGCGAAGCCGAAGCCGACGGTGGCGCCGAGCACGATGCCGTCCCGGGCGGAGCGCCGGACCATCCTCCTGGTGACGAACACCAGCGCGCCGAGCTTCACGCCCTCCTCGATGAGGCCGACGAGGACGTACATGATGATCGACGGCCGGATCAGCAGGCTCTCGAGGAGGGAGGCGCCGAGCACGCCCAGCACGCCGCCCACCACGAACGCCACGAACAGCATCTCGACCGTCACCTGCGGCGAGCGGTCGCGCCCGTAGGCCCAGACGACGAACGTCACGGGCACCAGGAAGCTGCCGAACAGCACCACGGTCGGCACGAGGTTGGAGTTGGCCGTCCAGGCGGTGACCGCGACGCTGGCCAGCCACAAGACGAACCCGATCAGGAAGACCCGCAGCCACAGCTTCACAGCGCCTTCACCTCCACAGCGCGGAGGGCCGCCGTGACGGCGCCGCCAGGCCGAGCCCAAACCGTCGAACCGCGAATACCCCGTTCCCCAGGCGTCAACCGTCGTCCCAAGCGCCAATCGTCCCGAATGTCCGTATGTCTGGGCCCGCCGGAATCTTTCGTGCGGCCTATTACCGCGCATGCCCGTTTGGAGTAGCGTCCGGACTATCGCGAGCGGGGGGAGTCCGGTGGTCGGCAAGCAGGGCAGGGTCACGGGAAAGATCGGCCCAGGGCTCGTCGGCGAGGTCATGATCCCGGTCAGGGGCGGCGTGGAGGCGTTCTACGCACATCCCAGCGTGCCCGACGAGGAGTTCCTGACCGGATCCATCGTGGTCGTGGTCGAGTACTTCCCCCCGCGGACCGTCTATGTGGCCAGGGCGCTCGTCTGAGGGAGGCGGCTCCGATGTCCCCCGAGTTCTCCATCGCCGCCGGCGGCATCGTCGCCGCCGCAGTCGTCATCATCCTGCTGTTCAAGGCCGTGTGGCGGGTCGCCGAACCCAACGAGGCCCTGATCATCTCCGGGCTGGGCGCCCGCCGCCGTGGCGAGGGCGTGGACAGCCTGGGCTTCAAGATCATCACCGGCAAGGGCACGGCCGTGCTGCCCGGGTTCCAGGCGGCCAGGCGGCTGCGGCTGGACACCAGGGCCGCCAACCTCCAGGTCTCCTGCGTCACCCAGCAGGGCATCCCCGTGCACATCCGCGGCGTGGTCATCTACAAGGTCGGCGACGACCTGTCCTCCATCGCCAACGCCGCCCGCCGCTTCCTCGACCAGCAGGACTTCATGACGAGCGCCATCCACGAGCTGTTCACCGGCCACCTGCGCTCGATCATCGGCAACCTCACCATCGAGGACCTCATCCTCAACCGCGAGCGCCTGACCAGCGAGACCAGGGCCTCGGCCGCCGACGAGATGAGCAAGCTGGGTCTGATCGTCGACTCCCTGCAGATCCAGGAGATCGACGACGAGACCGGCTACATCGTCAACCTCGGCAAGCCGCACGCCGCCAAGGTCGCCTCCACCGCCCGCATCGCCCAGGCCCAGCGCGACCAGGAGGCCACCGAGGCCGAGCAGATCGCCGCCGCGAACATGGCCGCCGCCCGCCGTGACTCCCGCATCAAGGAGGCCTCCTACCAGGCCGAGATCGACCGGGCCCAGGCCACCGCCCGCCAGGCGGGGCCGCTGTCGGAGGCGACCGCCCGCCAGGAGGTGGTGGTCCAGGAGACGAAGGCCGCCGAGCTGGAGGCCAAGCTCGCCGAGCAGCGGCTGCAGTCGCAGGTGCGCAAGCCCGCCGACGCCAAGGCGTACGAGACCGTCACGCTCTCCCAGGCCGAGCGCGACGCCCGCATCGCGCAGGCCGAGGCCGAGGCCAGGGAGACCGAGCTGCGCGCCGCCGCGCAGGCCTCCCAGGTCAAGCTGGCCGCCGCGGCCGAGGCCGAGTCGGTACGGCTGCGCGGCGAGGCCGCCGGAGCCGCCACGAAGATCGCCGGCGAGGCGGAGGCCCAGGCCGCGCAGGCCCGCGGTCTGGCCCAGGCGGAGGCCGCCAAGGCGCTGGGCCTGGCCGAGGCGGAGGCGTCGTCGGCCAAGGGCCTGGCGGAGGCCCAGGCGATCAGGGCGCGCGCCCAGGCGCTCAAGGAGAACCAGGAGGCGGTCATCGCCCAGCAGCTCGCCGAGCGCTGGCCGGAGATCGTGGAGGCGGGCGCGAAGGCGTTCGGGAACGTGGACCACATGGTCGTGCTGAACGGCGCCCAGGGCGTCGAGGAACTGCTGGCCAAGGCCCTCACGCTGGGCGGCGCCGGGATCGGCCTGGCCAGGGCCCTGCTCAACGGCGCCACTCCCAATGGGAAGGAACCGGAAATATCTAGTAAAGCGCCTTGATCGGGCGTACCTTCTAATGGGGCGAGCCGGGAAGTCTGGTCGGCGACTCATACGTCGACGTCCTCCCGGAGCCGGTCATGGACTTAATGCTCGCAGGCATCATCGCCCTCATCGCTTTCGTCGCCGTCGTGGCGTTCAAGCTGGTCTGGCGGGTCGCGGAGCCGAACGAGGCGATCCTCATCTCGGGCCTGGGCGCCCGCGGCCGGGAGACGCTCGGCTTCAAGATCGTCACGGGGAAGGGCGCGCTGGTCGTCCCGGGGTTCCAGACCGCGCGCCGCATGTCGCTCGACAGCCGCGTCTCCCAGCTCGAGGTCAAGTGCGTCACCAAGCAGGGCATCCCGGTGCACGTGCGCGGCGTGGTGATCTACAAGGTGGGCGACGACTTCGTCTCCATCGCCAACGCCGCCCGCCGCTTCCTCGACCAGCAGAAGACCGTGGACGACAAGACGCACCAGCTCTTCTCGGGCCACCTGCGCTCGATCATCGGCAACCTGACGGTCGAGGACCTGATCGTCAACCGGGACGCGCTCACCAACGAGATCCGCACCTCGTCGGCCGACGAGATGAGCAAGCTCGGCCTGAACGTGGACTCCCTGCAGATCCAGGAGATCGACGACGCCACCGGCTACATTTCCAACCTCGGCCGCCCGCACGCGGCCGCCGTGGCCTCGCTGGCCAGGATCGCCGAGGCCCACCGCGACCAGGAGGCCAACGCCGCCGAGCAGGAGGCCGCCATCAAGAAGGCCGCCGCGGTCCGCGAGGCCCGCATCCAGCAGGCCGGGTACCAGGCCGAGATCGACCGGGCGGCGGCCATGGCCAAGCAGGCGGGCCCGCTGGCCGAGGCCACCGCCCGCCAGGAGGTCGTGGTCCAGCAGACGACCGCCGCGGAACGCGAGGCCCTGCTCGCCGAGAAGCGGCTGGAGGGCGAGGTGCGCAGGCCCGCGGACGCCAGGGCGTACGAGCAGGTCACGCTCGCGGAGGCGGCGCGGCGCGCGGCGGTCGCCGAGGCGCAGGCCGAGGCCGAGGGCATCAGGCTGCGCGGCGAGGCGGAGTCGGAGGCGACCAGGCTGCGCGGCATCGCGGAGGCCGAGGCCGCGCGGGCCAAGGGCCTGGCGCAGGCAGAGGCCATCAAGGCTCGCGCGGAGGCGCTGGCGAGCAACCAGGAGGCGGTCGTCGCGCAGCAACTCGCCGAGCGCTGGCCGGAAATCGTCGAGGCCGGCTCGAAGGCGTTCGGAAACGTCGAGCACATGGTGGTGCTGAACGGCGCCCAGGGCGTCGAGGAAATGCTCGCCAAGGCGCTCACGCTCGGGGGCGCCGGATTGGGCCTGGCCAGAGCCCTGCTCAACGGCGGATCGCCAAACGGCGTCGAACCGGAAATCGTTCGTAAAACCGCTGAATCCCGCGAATAGCGACGTTACCCGGCTGTCCGGTCTTCCATTCCTCTAGCGTTTTGACAATGCCGCTGGAGCGAATTGGAGGACGAATGCTTAAGCCTATTTCCGGAATATTCATGGGTTTGCTGGCCATTGCCGGATGTTCCGCCGACAACGCCCCGTCGGCGGCGCCCGCGGCCGCGGCGTCGTCCGCGCCGCAGGCGTCCGCCGAGTCGGCCAGGCTGCGCGCCGCCCTCCTGCCGGTGCCCAAGGGCATGCACGTCGCGTACGGGCCCGAGCTGGGCTCGTTCGGCTCGCTCAAGTCCACCCAGCAGGGCCTCGCGGCCGTCCGCGCGGCCAAGCTGCAGCGGCCGGAGTGCGCGGGCGCGGCCCAGCTCGACGCCGAGAAGCCCGACGTCGCCCAGGCGCCGGCGGCCGTCATCGCCTTCGCCGCCGACCGCGGCTCGATCACGCAGGCCGTGGTGTCGCTGCCCAGGAAGGCCTTCCCCGCGCCGCTGCCCAAGGAGTGCGCCTCGTACACCGCGGACGTGAGCGGTACGCAGGTCACCTACAGGACGCGCATGCTCGCGATGCCGGCCAAGGGCGACGAGTCGCGGGCCTACCTCACGACGGCGGCGGGGGATCAGAAGAACGCGCAGATCGGGTCGGTCATGATCCGGCGGGGGACGCTGATCATGAGCATGCTGGTGGTCGGGCAGCGGGTGAAGCCGCAGGGGCTCTACGAGCTCGCCCGCCTCGCTGACCAGAACCTGGCCCAGATCACCCACTGACCCGCCGCACTCCGGCCGGGGTCCTTCGGGACAGGGGCACCGACCGCACCGCCTGCGCGGCCGCCGTCTGCTCGGGGCTTCCCCCAGGGGGACGCCGGCCGACGAGGTGCGTCAGATCAGGACGTGGTCGTCGGGGCGGCCGACGAAGGAGAACTGGGCGTTGCGGGTCAGCTTGATGTGGTCGGCCTGCCAGGTGTGCATCGACGCGTCCGCGCTGCGCCAGTAGACGAAGTTGAAGCGGTCCGCCGAGTAGATCTTGACGGAGTCCTCCTTCAGCCGGCGCACCAGGTGGGTGTCCTCGCCACGGGTGATGTCCGCGAAGCCGTACGAGCGGAACATGTCCGCCTTGCCGAGGAACGTACCGCCCTGGACCAGGAAGGAGTAGCGGTGCTCCAGCCCCGGCAGGCGGAGCATGGTCGTGTTGCTGCCCTCGAAGTACGCGTAGTGCGCCCCCTTGCCGACCAGCTCGGCGTCGGAGTAGTCGAACGCGCGCACCAGGTCCGACAGGTAGTGATCCCCGTACAGGTTGTCGTCGTCCATCTTGGCGATCAGGTCGCCCTCGGCGGCCGCGATGCCCAGGTTCATGCAGGCGCCGAGCGACAGGGAGGCGTCGGCGGGCAGGACGACGACGTCCGTGATGCCCGCCATGCGAGCCTTGTCGGCGACCACGACCGGGTCGATGTCCAGCCCGTGCAGCACCATGACGAGCTGGAGCGGCCGGTGGATCTGGCGGGCCACGGAGGAGATGGCGTGCTCGATCTGGGAGGCGCGGTTGGTGGGCAGCACAACCGAGATCGAGCGCGACCTGGGCTGCACCTGGTGCCCGAGGTCCTGCAGGATCTGGTCCACGCGGTGCGAGAACAGGTGCTTGTCGAAGACCTCCCGCATCGCCAGGTGCCCCATCCTGGCCCGCAGCTCGGGGCTGTTGATCAGGTGCAGGACCTGGTTGTACGACTCGACCGGCTCGCGCGCGATGGGGACGAGGTCGCCGAAGGTCTCCTCGACGGCCCGCGACCACCCCGACACGACGGGCGTGGCGCAGGCGGACAGCTCGAAGACCCGGCGGGCGCACATGGTCGGTGACTCGAGCACCGAGTTGACGTTGAGGAAGACCTTGTACATCCGGTACGCGGCCAGCATCTGGTCGTAGGGAAGCTCGCCCACGATGTGCGGCCGGTACTTCTCCGGCCAGGCGTACTTCTCGTCCACCTCGCCGTTGCGCGCGAAGATGTGCAGACCCAGCTCCCTGACCGGGTCGATGACGGTCTCCATCTGCTCGCGGCGCTCGGGGTGCTTGTCGCGGAAGTACATCCCGGCGAAGACCACGTCGTGCAGGCGCCCCTGCCGCTGCTGGATCGGGTTGTGGACGCGGGGCTGGGCGGCGAACTGCAGCACATCAACCCGATCGTGTCCCAAAATTTCCCGATATTTCGGCACCATGTCGCCGTCGCAGGTGAACACGTAGTCGAACAGCTTGGCCGTGTCGATGAAGAAGTCGAAGTTCGGCGGGTCCTCCTTGTTCCAGAAGACCGTCGGGATGCCCTCCCGCCTGCACCAGGCCACCAGCTCGCGCAGCGGCTCCTTGGGCGCGTTGGTGCCGGTCATCTGGTAGCGCCAGCGGCCCTGGTTCCCGTGCCAGGCCGACTCGCAGAACAGCAGGTCGGGCCGCTTCTCGGCGAAGATCTCCGGCCAGTCCTTGAGCCCGAACTCGATCTGGTCCCACTCGTACTTGAACGCCATCCGGGAGAAGTCGTCCAGGATCACCGCGACCTTCAGGTCCGGCCTGTTGACCGGCCCCTTCGGCCATTTCACCGCCGGCACCTCGACCAGCGGCGGCCGGTGGTTGGCGAGCTCGGTCGCCTCGGAGACCGGGATGGGCGGCTTCGGCGCCTTCTCCTTCGACCGGACCGCCTCGACGATCTTCCCCGGGCTCTTCGAGCCCAGGGCCTCGCCCAGCTTGTACGTCCGCTTCGCCTGCGTGGCCTCCAGCTTCCAGCTCGCGTACGCGGCCTTGGCCTCGGCGATCTCCAGCCGCCGCCGCAGCTCCCTGACCTCGGCCTCGAATCGCTCGATGAGCTTGCGCTCCTCGGGCAGCCAGTTGACGGGCCCGAGCCGCTGGTACGTGGGCTCTTCGGGGGTTTCGGCCATGGTGATACGCCTATCGCTTAGCGGAGGTACGTGTCATGTTAAGGGGGATAAGGCCGCTATTCGGGGCGTTTGGCCTGAGAGGCGGGGGCGAGGTTGTCACCCTTCAGCCAGGCGGAGATCACCCGCGCGATCCGCATCCCGGCCTGGCCGTCCCAGAGCACCGGCAGCTCGCCCGCCGGCGTGGCGGCGCCGTCGGCCAGCGCCTTCTCCGCGGCGGCCGGCAGGAGGGCCGGCGTGACCAGGCGGTTCGTGCCGTGCGTGATCGTGATCGGCCGCTCGGTGTTGGGCCGCAGGGTCAGGCAGGGGACGCCCAGCACGGTCGTCTCCTCCTGGACGCCGCCGGAGTCCGTGACCACCAGCGCGGCACCGCGTACGAGTGAGAGAAAGTCCACATAGCCCAGCGGATCGACGACCTTGATCGACTCCCCGTCGACCAGGCCCGCCTCGGCCAGGCGCGCCTTGCCGCGCGGGTGGACCGGCACCACGATCGGGATCTGGCGCGAGACCTCCAGCACCGCGTCCACGAGCTCCTTGGCGGCCTCGGGGGTGTCCACGTTCGCGGGCCGGTGCAGGGTCGCCACGGCATAACGAGCCGGTATGGCCAGCCGCTCCACGACGGGCGCCGGGTCCAGCGAGGGCAGCGCCGCGTACAGGCTGTCGATCATGGGGTTGCCCACCAGGTGCACCTTGGACGCGGGCACGCCCTCGTTCGCCAGGTAGGCCAGGGCCTCGGGGGAGGTGGCGAAGAGCACATCGGCCAGCGCGTCGGTGACGACCCGGTTGACCTCCTCCGGCATGCCCCGGTCGAACGAGCGCAGCCCCGCCTCCACGTGCGCGGTCCTGACGCCCAGCTTGGCGCAGACGAGGATCGCGGCCAGCGTCGAGTTCACGTCGCCGTAGACGACGACCAGGTCCGGCTCCTGCTCCTGGACGACCTCCTCCAGGCCGACGAGCAGGGCCGCGGTCTGCTTGGCGTGGCTGCCCGAGCCGACCCCCAGGTTCGCGACGGGCTCGGGGAGGCCGAGGTCGGCGAAGAAGACGTCGGACATCAGCGCGTCGTAGTGCTGACCAGTGTGGATGATGCCCTGCCGCACGCCGAGTTCACCGAGTGCCCGGACCACCGGGGCCGCTTTCACGAAATTGGGACGAGCGCCCAATACGTGCAGGACCAGGGGGTTCTCCCTCATTGACCTCGCCTTTCATAGCGGAAGGGGAAAAACGTTGCCTATGGTACGGTCACCGCGTGGCATCCGACGCCAGTCGTCAAGACTCCTCCAAGGTTTCCGCGAAGTCCGCCCGAGCCGGCGTCGGTGGACTTCTCAAAGGTTTCGTCCAGCACCCGATCATCGTTTCCCGCGTCGTCGTGACGAAGGTCAAATCCGACCCCGTCCGGGTGGCCCAGGCCGCCGCCGACGCGCTCCCGCCCCGGCTGCGTCCTGTCGTGGGCAGCGTCGCGTGGCCCGCCGCGCGCCGCGCCCGGCGCATCGTGCGCAAGTTCGGCATGCGCGTGGTCAAGGGGCCGTGGAACGAGGCCAAGGCGCTGTGGGACGCCGGCAGGGTGACCGAGGCCGCCGAGGTGCTCGAAGCCCACACCAAGTACCCGTTCGTCAAGCGCAGGGCCGCCTACTACCGGGGCGAGCTGGCCGCGATCAGCCCTGACCCGATCCCGCCCGCGCCGAAGGTGGCCGTCACCGACCGCGTGGAGGGCCGGGTGCTGCACCTGGTCACGAACGCGCTGCCGTACACGCAGGCCGGCTACACCGTCCGCACCCACCGCATCGTCACCTCGCAGCAGGCCGCCGGGCTCGACCCGCACGTGGTCACGAGCTGGGGCTGGCCGATGCTGCAGGGGCACGCGGACGCGGCGCCGTTCGAGGAGCTCGACGGCATCCCCTACTACCGGCTGCTGCCCGACGGGCACGGCGAGATGCCGTTCGAGACGCGCGGGCGCATCATCAAGGGCGCCGCCGCGGTCACCAAGCTCGTCACCGAGCTCAAGCCGCAGATCCTGCACGCCGCCACCGACCACCGCAACGGCTCCATCGCGCACGCCGTGCGCGACAGGACGGGCACGCCGTTCGTCTACGAGGTACGCGGCTTCCTGGAGGAGACCTGGGCCTCGCGCGACCCGATCCGCGTGGGCAGCGAGCGGCACGTGCTCCAGCGCGAGCGCGAGGCGTTCCTCATGCGCGAGGCCGACGCCGTGGTCACGCTCGCCGAGACCATGGCCACGGAGATCGTCGAGCGCGGCGTGCCGCGGGAGAAGATCCACCTGGCGCCCAACGCGGTGGACGACTCGCTGCTGACCGCCCACTACGACGGCGCCTCGTTCAGGAACGCGTACGGCATCGCCCCCGATGAGATCGTCGTCGGCTCGGTGTCCAGCATCGTGGCCTACGAGGGCTTCGCCACCCTGCTGCGGGCCGCCGCGCTGCTGCGTGACGGCGGCACCCCCGTACGGGTGCTCATCGTGGGCGACGGCACCGAGCGCGAGAACCTCCTGGAGCTGGTCGAGGAGCTGGGTCTCAGCGACGCGATCCTGCCGGGCCGGGTCGGTCCCGACGAGGCGTTGCAGGCGCAGGACGCCATCGACATCTTCGCCTGCCCGCGAGAGGACCTGCGGGTATGCCGACTTGTTACGCCATTGAAACCCGTGGAGGCGATGGCGCTCGGAAAGCCCGTCGTACTCAGCGATCTGCCCGCTCTGTCCGAGCTCGTGGGCTCCGACGGCGCCGGGCTGCTCGTCCCCCCGGGCGACCCGGCCGAGCTCGCCAAGGCCATCGCGGGGCTCCGGGAGGATCCGGCCCGGCGCGCCGAGATGGGCGAGGCCGGACGGGCGGAAGTGGCGGCCAAGCGGACTTGGAGCCGCGTTGCCGAGACTTATCAAGCCCTATACCGTTCGCTTGCCTAATGTTGACCTTCATGTTGGCTGTCACTTCTGACGTGTTCGGTCGCATTAGGCGTGAGCTAGGTGGACTTGAGATAACCTTTGCGACCATGAAGTGTTGTTTCCGGCTCTCTAAGGCGCTGCTGTGACAGAAATGGACTTGGCTGTCATCGGCCTGGGCTATGTCGGCATGCCGCTGGCCAAGGAGGCGGTCGCCGCCGGCCTGCGGGTCGTCGGCCTCGACGTCGACCCCGCCAAGGTCGACGCGCTCAACGCCGGGCGGTCGTACATCGATGACCTCGCCGACGCCGACCTCGAGCACATGCTGGCCAACGGGTTCAGCGCCACGCTCGACGAGACCGTGCTGGCCAGAAGCAACACGATCGTGATCTGCGTGCCCACCCCGCTGGACGAGGACCACCGGCCGGACCTGTCCGCCGTGGAGGGCGCCACCAAGGCCGTCGCCCGCAACCTGAGCAAGGGCACGCTCGTCGTGCTCGAGTCCACCACCTGGCCGGGCACCACCGACGAGGTGGCCAGGCCGCTGCTGGAGAGCTCGGGGCTCGTCGCGGGCAAGGACTTCCACCTCGCCTTCTCGCCCGAGCGCATCGACCCCGGCAACCCCAAGTTCGGCCTGCGGAACACCCCCAAGGTCGTGGGCGGCTACACGCCGACCTGCCGCGACCGCGCGACGGCGTTCTACGGGCAGTTCATCGAGCAGGTGGTGCCGGTCAGCGGCACCCGCGAGGCCGAGATGGCCAAGCTGCTGGAGAACACCTACCGGCACGTCAACATCGCCCTCGTCAACGAGATGGCGATCTTCTGCGACGAGCTCGGCATCAACCTGTGGGAGTCGATCGAGGCCGCGGCGACCAAGCCGTTCGGCTTCCAGAAGTTCCTGCCCGGTCCGGGCGTCGGCGGGCACTGCATCCCGGTCGACCCGTCGTACCTGTCGTACACCGTGCGCAAGCTCGGCTACCCGTTCAGGTTCGTGGAGCTGGCGCAGGAGATCAACGAGCGGATGCCGTCGTACGTGGTGGCCCGCGTCCAGCGACTGCTGAACCGGCATAAGAAGGCCGTGAACGGCGCCAGGGTCGTTATGCTCGGCGTCACCTACAAACCGGACATCGCCGACGAACGCGAAACTCCGGCCCTCCCGGTGGCGCGTGCGCTGCTGGAGCTGGGCGCCGAGCTCTCGTTCGCGGACCCCTACGTCAAGGAGTGGGCGGTAGACGGCACCCCGGTGCCGCGTGAGGAGGATCTGGCCAAGGCCGTGATCGACGCGGACGTGACGCTGCTGCTGCAGCAGCACGCCGCGTTCGACCTCGACATGGTCGAGGACAAGGCCCGGCTCGTGCTCGACACCCGCGGTGTGCTCACCGAGGGTGAACGCGTCGAGCGGCTGTAGCGACGGAGGGCTGCGCGCAGTGCACGTGCTCGTCATGACGGTGGTGCATAACCCCGAGGATGCTCGAATTCTGCACAGGCAGATTCGTGCCCTTGTGGATGCCGGTCATGAGGTCACGTACGCCGCCTCGTTCACCGCTCACGGAGTCGTCCCGCGACCCTGGGTGACCGGCGTCGACCTCCCCCGCGCCGCGCAGCGCAAGCGGATGGCGGCCGTGTGGGCCGCCCGGCGGCTGTTCAAGCGCATGCGCGACAAGGTCGATCTCGTCCTCATCCACGACCCCGAGCTGCTGTTCGCCGTCTGGGGGGTACGCAACCGGCCGCCCGTGGTGTGGGACGTGCACGAGGACACCCCCGCCACGCTCTCGCTCAAGCCGTGGCTGCCGGCCCCGCTGCGGCCTCCCGTGCGGTTCTTCGCCCGCATGCTGGAAGGCACCGCCGAGCGTCACATGCACCTGCTGCTGGCCGAGACGGCGTACGCGGGCAGGTTCAAGCACGCCCATCTGATCGTCCCGAACGAGACCTGGGTGCCCGACTCCGTGACGCCTCCCGGCGACGACCGGGTGGTCTACCTCGGCTGGCTGTCCAGGGCCAGGGGCGTGTTCGAGGCCGTCGAGGTGGCGAAGCTGCTGCAGCCGTACCGGGTGGCCGTGGAGCTGATCGGGTACGCCGACCCGCAGAGCCGTCCGATGCTCAACCAGGCCGTCACCGAGGGCCTGCTGGAGTGGCGCGACTTCATGCCCAACGACGAGGCGCTCAAGCGGCTCGACGGGGCGCTGGCCGGGCTGTCGCTGCTGCACGACGAGCCGAACTACCGCCACTCGATGCCCACGAAGATCGTGGAGTACATGGCGCACGGCATCCCCGTCATCACGACCCCGTCGCCGCGCGCCGTCGAGCTGGTGGAGCGCTATGACAGCGGCGTCGTGGTGCCCTGGGAGGACCCCAAGGCGGTGGCGCAGGCCGTCCTGACGCTGCGGGACGACGTACGGGAGCGGCGGGCGCAGGGCGCGCGCGGCTACGCGGCGGCCCGGGCCAACCACCACTGGCCGAACTCGGCCAAGCGCTTCGTGACCCAGCTGGAGTCCTGGGCCGGGGTCAAGCGGGGGTAGGTTCCTGACCGTGCGCTGGCTCTTACTCGTTGTGGGCGCAGCGATCCTGGCAGTGGTCGCCGCCGTGGTCATCGTCATGCCGCCGTCCGACGAGCCGGCGCCCACGGCCGCGTCCTCGACGCCCAAGCCGTCGCCGAGCGATCCCACGCCGAAGGTGCCCGAGTTCACCGACAACTGTGGAACGTTCGAGACCAGAGAACGGGCCCCGTACGCCGTCACCGGCTACTGGATCACCCCCAAGTCCAACCCCTGCACCTGGCGCAGCCAGCTGGAGGAGATCCACAGCGTGGGCGGCGACACGATCATCAGGATCGGGTACGGCCTGCAGTTCCGCACCGTCTCCGACTCCGGCGAGATCCTGACGAGGGACGGGGAGCTCGACTCGCTCTACAAGGCGTGCGAGGAGGACGGGCTCGCCTGCCACGACGCGGCCGAGCGGGACCTGCGCGAGGCCAACCCCGGCAACCGGGTCGGCCGCACCTACGTCTACCGCACGGACGAGTCGTTCGGCACCAACCTGTTCCGCTGCCCGCAGATGGAGCACCCCATCAAGGCGGGCAAGCGGATCTACTACCGGCTCCTCACCCAGCCGGACGGCTCGGACGACGCCACGTGCGACTTCTCCAGCAAGGCCACCTCGTACGACCTGATCCTGGTGGCCGGGTCGGAGGAGGACAGCCTGGCCAAGCTCCTCGACCTGGGCGACCAGTTCGGCATGCGGATCTTCCCGGCGCTGCCGCTGGCGCCGCGCGACCCCCAGACGCCCACCAGGGCGTACAAGAAGCATCTCGGCACGCTGACCACGCTGACGCGGCGCATCCTGCAGGACTACGGTGTGCGGTTCGCCGGCCGCGACTCGCTCGGCGGCGTCTACCAGCCGTTCGAGGTGCAGATGGCCGACACCCTGGCCACGAACCCGACGCTGGAGGTGTACGCCGACCAGCACACGATCGTCGAGCAGGAGCTCGGCAAGCCCATCCTGATCAGCCCCTACATGGACGCGCGCAAGAGGGTGCCCTTCGGGCAGACGCCCAAGCAGGTGGCTGAGGCGTTCAAGGCGCTGGCCAAGACCGGGGTCGGCATCATCGCGCCCCAGGACAGCCGGGGGACCGGCAAGGTGGGGCTGTTCTGGCCGGACCAGCGTGACGACGAGGTGGACGAGCGGCTGCGTCCGGTGGTGGGGGAGTCGACGTACGGGACGGCTTACCACGGATCCACGCGGGACTACTACCGGGAGATGGCGGCGGCCCGCGCGGAGATGGTCGCGGCCGGCTTCCAGGTGGACCTGTGGGCGAACGTCGAGGCGTTCGAGCCCTCCGGCAAGGAGCCGTGCGCCCCGCAGGGCACTCGCGGCAAGACGGACAAGAAGCGTCTGGACCAGGCCGTGACCATGGCGGGCCGGTACGTGCAGAAGGTCGTCTCCTACATGTGGAGCGACTTCATGACGTGCGGCACGCCGTCGCTCGAGAAGGAGATCATCGCCGACTGGCGGCGGCCGATCGCGGTGGACGCGATCAGGAAGGGCCGCGACATCCAGGACGGGGTGGAGGTACGCGGCTACAACTTCAAGGACAGCACCGTCACGATCACCTGGTCCGGGGGGACGAAGGACCTGTCGGTGCCGGCCGTCGGCTGGCTGGACGAGGCCCGGCAGGAAGGGCTGGCCGAAGGCATGGTCACGGCGTGGGTGCCGTTCGACTGGACGCAGGTGCCGGCCGGGGACTGGGTGCGCATCACCGTCAAGGGTCCGTCGGGCCAGGCCACGACGGAGCCCCTGCACGTTCGGATTGTCACCTAACTACTGACAGCGTGTAGCGTGCCTGCATGGTCCCGAGCATCCCGGTCAGCGTCGACCTGGTCGTGCTCACCGTGCGAAACCACGCCCTGAGCGCTCTGGTCTGGCGCCGCGACAACCCCCCGTTCCTGCGCCGGTGGTCCCTGTCCGGCGGCTTCATCCAGCTCGACGAGGACCTCCCGGCCGCCGCCCACCGCATCCTCGCCGAACGCGCCGGCCTGCCGGGCGCGCCGGTCCACCTGGAGCAGCTCCAGACGTACGGCTACCCCGACCGCGACCCCCGCCAGCGCGTCCTGAGCGTCGCCTACCTGGGCCTGGCCCCCGACCTGCCGGCCTCGGAGAAGGCCCACATGAGCTGGCAGCCGGTCGACTCGCTGACGGTCATGGCCTTCGACCACCGCCGCATCATGCAGGACGGGATCGAGCGGGCGCGGGCCAAGCTGGAGTACACGCCGCTGGGTGCGGCCTTCTGCCCGCCGGAGTTCACGGTGGCGGACCTGCGCCGCGTGTACGAGATCGTCTGGGGCCGGTCCCTGGACCCGCGCAACTTCCACCGGAAGGTCACCAAGGCCGAGGGCTTCCTGGTGGAGACGGGCGCCACCACGACCAGGGACGGGGGCCGCCCGGCCAAGCTCTACCGCCGCGGCCCCGCCGAGCTCCTCCATCCGCCGATGCTGCGCAGCCTCAAGGAGTAGGGCTCCTCAGCACGGCCGCGGTCATGGGGGTGTGCAGGGTCCAGCCGAGGGTTTCGTAGAGGGCCTGGCCTTCCGCCGTGGCCACCAGGACGCCCGTGCGTGCCCCCCGCGAGGCCGCCGTGCTGGCCAGCGTACGCATGATCACGGTGCCGAGCCCGCGGCGGCGGTGGTTGCCCGCCGTCTCCACCTGGTCCACCACGGCCGTGCGGCCCGCCAGGGCGAACTGGCCCCTGGCGGCGACCTCCCCCGCGGCCGTCAGCAGGCGGGCCGCCGTGACCCCGGCGCGGGTCGTGACGGCCAGCGTGTAGCCGGGGGGAGCCCGGAAGGCACTGCGGGTCAGGGGCGCCGTCATCATGAACTCCGGGTCCTGGACCGCCCACCGCTCCGGCAGGAAGGGGCTGACGTCCGGGGCGGAGGCGCACAGCTTGAGCCAGGTCCCGGGCGTCGTGAGGGTGTCGGTCAGGTGGTGGAGGGTCTCCGGCGTCGGAGCGGCGACGATGTGGCGGGACACGTGGCCGGGCAGGCCCACGTCCACCCGCAGGCCCCATGGCACCGGTACGGGTCGGGGGGCGTTGCGGGAGATCACCCAGCCGTCCACCCAAGCCCGAACTGTTGCGGTATGGGCAGTTTTGAGAACCTCCGTCATGATGTCCAGCTTATGGTCTGGCCTCCAGTACTGACCGGGGCGTAGCAGGATAAAAAGGACACGGCGTGGCACCGCCGAGTCGTGACCCGGGCCAGGTAGGGTCCCCGGTGTGCGCGTTGAGATACATGGTCACAGGGGAGCTCGTGGCCTCTGGCCGGAGAACACCCTGCCGGGGATGAGCCGCACGATGGAGCTCGGCGTTCACGCGCTCGAGCTCGACGTCGCCCTCACCGCCGATCGGCGGCTCGTGCTCACGCACGACCTCACGGTCTCCGCCGTCACCAGTGCCGACCGGCGGCCGCTCAGGGCCGACGATCCGCTCTACCCCTATGTCGGCAAGCCGATCAACGCCCTCACGCTGGCGCAGCTGCGCACGCTCGACGTGGGCGTGCGGCTGCCGCGCCACCCCGACGACCCGTTCGCGCTGACGCAGGTCGCCATGCCCGAGACCAGGATGCCGACGCTCGGCGCGGTGCTGGGGCTGGTGAACGCCTACGAGGCGGAGAGTGTACGGCTGCACGTCGAGCTGAAGTCCGACCCCACCAGGCCGCATCTGACGGCCGACCCCGAGCTGTTCACCGAGCTGGTCGTCGAGGAGCTCGACCGGCACGGCAGGCTGGACAACGCGGCCGTGCTCAGCTTCGACTGGCGCATCATCACCCATGCCGCCGGGCTCGCCCCGGGCACGCGGCGGTTCGCGCTGATCGAGCTGGACACCCTCCACTGGCACGAGGACCTGGGTGACGACATCCCCGCCGCCGCCCGCGACGCCGGGGCGACCACGCTCTCGCCCGAGCACGCCATGGTGGACGAGGCGCTGATGGCCCAGGCCCGGGCCGCCGGCCTCGACGTGGCGGTCTGGACCGTCAACGAGGCCGGCCTGGCGGCGCGAATGCTGGACCTGGGGGTGGCCGGGATCGTCACCGACTATCCCGATCGGATGCGGGAGCTCTGGCGGGAGCGGGGGATGGAGCTGCCCGAGCCCGTGGGCCCGCTCAAGCCGGTGGGGGTCTAGAGCCAGCCGTTCCTGCGGAAGCCCCGGTGCAGGAACACGCAGGCGGTGACCATGACGGCCAGCACCGCGGGGTAGCCCCAGACCGAGTGGAGCTCCGGCATGAAGTCGAAGTTCATGCCGTAGATCCCGGCGATCATGGTGGGCACGGCCAGGATGGCCACCCAGGACGAGATCTTGCGCATGTCCTCGTTGGCCAGGGCGTTCGAGCGGGCCAGGGCGGCCTGCAGGATCGAGCTGCACAGCTCGTTGGAGGACTCCACCTGCTCGCAGACCCGGGAGAGGTGGTCGCCGACGTCGCGGAAGTATTCGCGCATGTCCGAGGGGATGACGCGACGCTGCGGCAGCGCGGCCATGGGGGACTGCAGCGGGGTGATGGCCCGCTTCATGTCCAGCATCTCCCGCTTGAGCTGGTAGATCCGGTTGATGTCGCGGGAGCTGACGTCGGCGAACACCGTCGCCTCGACCTCTTCCAGCTCCAGCTGCATGAGGTCGGCGACCTGGAGGTACTGGTCGACGACGTGGTCGGAGATGGCGTGCAGGACGCCGGCGGGGCCGCGGTTCATCAGCTTGGGCTTGTCCTCGAGGCGCTCGCGGACCACGGTGAGCGGGCAGTGGTCGCCGTGCCGCACCGTCACCACGAAGTCCGGGCCGAGGAACACCATGATCTCGCCGGTGGCGATGATCTCGCTGGTGGCGGTCAGCTCGTCGTGGTCGAGGTAGGCGATGGTCTTGAGCACCATGAACAGCGACTCGCCGTACCGCTCGACCTTGGGGCGCTGGTGGGCCTTGACGGCGTCCTCGACGGCCAGCGGGTGCAGGCCGAACACCTCGGACAGCCACTCGACCTCGGGGGCCTCGGGCTCGTGGAGTCCCACCCAGACGAACGCGTTGGCGCCGTCGGACTCCTTGTTGCGCTCGCGGACGAGGCTGAGCGCGTCGTCGATGCCGGTGGTGGCGACCTTCTTGCCCTGGACGTAGGCGCCGTACTCGACGATGGAGGCGACCGGGGGCACGCACATGTCACGCACCGGCTCGGCGAGCTGGAGCGCGGTGCGCGTCTGAAGAGGGTGACGGTTGATGCGACGGAAAAGCGTGGACGAGCGCATGGCAGTCCCTTTCCGCCCGACCTGGCACGCTCCACGCGCGATGAAACTTCACCTCACAGAATGCGCGGAGGCACGATCAGGCTGCCGGATTGGAGTGGTCGGGGGTATACGGGGTGTACGTGAGCGAGCACGTACTGCTGGGATCACCAGGATTCATCCCGGACCACCTCCAATCGCATGGGGACGCCGCGAAGCCGCCCTAACTTACCACAGTCGGGTGAACTTCTTTGACGATACTCGCCAGGACAGTCTCGGCTCAGGTAGAAGTCCACAAAGTTATGGCCCTATTCCGGCGATTGGTGTGGCCCGGGCCCCAGCCTGTGCCAGGCTGCGGGCCTGCGACAATGGACCTCGTGCGCGTTCTAGTCATTGGTTCCGGAGGGCGTGAGCACGCCCTGTGCCGTTCCCTCAGCCTCGATCCCCAGGTCAGCGAGCTCCACTGCGCCCCGGGCAACCCGGGCATCGAGGAGGTGGCGACCCTTCATCCCGTCGATCCGCTCGACCCCGGGCAGGTGGCCGAGCTGGCCGTGCGGCTGCGGGTCGATCTCGTGGTCGTGGGGCCGGAGGCGCCGCTCGTCGCGGGGGTGTCCGACGCCGTGCGCGACGCGGGCATCGCGTGCTTCGGGCCGTCGAAGGACGCCGCCATGATCGAGGGCTCCAAGACGTTCGCCAAGGAGGTCATGAAGGCGGCCGACGTGCCGACCGCGCGGGCCAGGACGTGCGTCACCGAGGAGGAGGCGGCCGCCGCGCTCGACGAGTTCGGGGCGCCGTACGTGGTCAAGGACGACGGGCTGGCCGCAGGCAAGGGCGTGGTCGTCACCGACGACAGGGACAAGGCCCTGGCGCACGCGCGGGCGTGCGAGCGCGTGGTGATCGAGGAGTTCCTCGACGGGCCGGAGGTGTCGCTGTTCGCGCTGTGCGACGGCAGCACGGCGGTGCCGCTGCAGCTCGCGCAGGACTTCAAGCGGGCCTACGACGGCGACGAGGGCCCCAACACCGGCGGCATGGGCGCCTACACACCGCTGCCGTGGGCGCCCGAAGGGCTGACCGAGCAGGTCATGCGGGAGGTCGTGCACCCGACGATCGGCGAGCTGACCCGGCGCGGGCTGCCCTACCAGGGCGTGCTCTACGTGGGGCTGGCGCTGACCTCCAAGGGGCCGAAGGTCGTGGAGTTCAACGCGCGCTTCGGCGACCCGGAGACGGAGGTGCTGCTCGACCGGCTGGAGACGCCGCTGGGCGGGCTGCTGATGGCGTGCGCGACGGGCGAGCTGGGGCTCGACCCGGTGTTCAAGGACGGCTCGGCCGTGACCGTGGTGATCGCCTCCGAGGGCTACCCCGAGGCGCCGGTCAAGGGCGACGTGATCAAGGGGCTGCAGGAGACCGGCGACGCGTACGTGCTGCACGCCGGGACCAGGAGGCAGGGCGACGACGTGGTCTCCGCCGGCGGGCGGGTGCTCGCCGTGGTCGGCCACGGGCCCGACCAGGACAGCGCGCGCCAGGCGGCCTATGACCTCGTCGGCCGGATCGAGCTGCGGGGCTCCCACCACAGGACGGACATCGCCCGATGAAGCACGTGCACTCCGGCAAGGTACGCGACCTCTACCGGACCGACGACGACAAGCTGCTGATGGTCGCCTCCGACCGGATCTCGGTCTTCGACTACGTGCTGGAGACCAGGATCCCCGACAAGGGGGCCATCCTCACGCAGATGTCGTTGTGGTGGTTCGACCAGCTCAAGGACGTCGTGCCCAACCACATCCTGGGCAAGGGCGACGACTCCCGCAGCGTGCTGTGCAAGCCGCTGACGATGGTGCAGGTCGAGTGCGTGGCGCGGGGCTACCTCACCGGCGGCGGGCTGAACGAGTACCGCGCCGGCGGCACGGTCTCCGGCGTCCGCCTCCCGGAAGGGCTCGAGGACGGTTCCCGGCTGCCCGAGCCGATCTTCACGCCGTCCACCAAGGCGCCCATGGGGCAGCACGACGAGCCGATCTCGTACGAGCAGGTCGTCCAGGAGGTGGGCAAGGAGACCGCCGAGGAGCTGCGGCGGATCACCCTGGCCGTCTACACGCGCGGCGCGGAGATCGCCCGCGAGCGCGGGATCATCGTGGCCGACACCAAGATCGAGCTCGGCTGGGACGCCGAGGGGGTGCTGACCCTGGGCGACGAGGTGCTGACCCCTGACTCCTCGCGCTTCTGGCCGGCCGACGAGTGGCAGCCGGGCCGCGCGCAGCGCTCTTTCGACAAGCAGTTTGTACGTGATTGGCTGCTATCGCCCGAATCCGGATGGGACAAATCCTCCGGAACTCCCCCGCCTGCGCTTCCCGACCACATCGTGGAGCGCACGCGGCAGCGATACCTAGAAGCATATGAGCGCATCACGGGGGCTTCCTTTAGCGGATGATTCGGCTGGGCCAGTTGGTGTTACCCACTACTGTTGGCCCGATCGAGCCTCACCGTTGATTTCAAGGAGCCGCACGAATGGTCCGTTACCGCGTGCGCGGTGGCAACGCACTGCGTGGAACCGCGTTCATCCAGGGCGCGAAGAATGCCGTGCTCCCCATGATCGGTGCGGCTCTGCTCGCCGCCAAGGGCCGCACCGTTCTGCGCAACGTGCCGATCATCGAGGACGTCCGCCGCGCGGTCGAGCTGGCCGAGTCGGTCGGCGCGTACGTCGAGCTGCACGAGTCCGAGCGCACGCTGGTCATCGACGCCTCCAGGCTGACCAGCGCCGTTCTGCCGGCAGAGATCGCCAGGCGCTTCCGCGGCTCCGTCCTGTTCACCCCCGCCCTGCTCCACCGGCTGGGCGAGGCGATCATCGAGGGGATCGGCGGCTGCAATCTCGGCAGCCGCAACCTCGACTTCCACTACCTCGGCTACAAGCGGCTGGGCGCGCTCGTGGACGAGGGCGAGACCGTCATCCACGTCAAGGCGTCCGGCCTGACCGGCGCGACCCTCTACCTCGACACCCCGTCCCACACCGGCACCGAGAACCTCATCATGGCCGCCGCCCTGGCCAAGGGCACCACCGTGATCGAGAACGCGGCCCTGGAGCCCGAGGTGCTCGACGTCATCGACATGCTGACCAAGATGGGCGCGCGGATCAGCGGCGGCGGCACCGGGTTCATCACCGTGGAGGGCGTGGAGGAGCTGCACGCCGTCGAGCACACGGTGATGCCCGACCGGCTCGACGCGGGCGTGTTCGCGATGGCCGCGGCGATCACCGGGGGCGAGCTGAGCCTGGTGGGCACGGGCCTCGACCTGGGCGTCGTCCGCTACAAGCTGGAGCAGATGGGCGTCGAGTTCGCCCGGCAGGGCGCCGTCCTGCACGTGCGGTGCGAGGGCCCGCTGCGCCCGATCAACATCATCACCGACACCTACCCCGGCTTCGCCACCGACCTGCAGTCGCCGATGATGACCGTCGCGGCGCTCGCCGACGGCACCAGCTACATCCACGAGCGCATCTTCGACGGCAGGTTCGCCCTGGCCGGAGAGCTGAACAAGATGGGCGCGAACGTCGAGGTCGACGGCAGCCGGGCCATCGTGCGCGGCCGCACGCCGCTGGTCGGCGCCCGGGTGACGGCCCACGATCTTCGCTCCGGCATCGCCCTGGTGCTCGCCGGCCTCGCGGCCGAGGGGGAGACCCAGATCGACTCCGGATACCTCATCGATCGCGGCCACGCGCATCTCGCCGCCCGAATGCGCGCTCTCGGTGCGGACATTACACGAGAGATTTCAGAGCGCTAAAAAACGCCAGAAAAACCTCGTTGAGCTGCTAGGACATCTAGTCGGGCGGTCAACCTGAACGACTTTCCGGAAAAGTCGGGCGTGACATTACGGCCCCCGCGAGCGATCGTTCCAAAAGAGAGCACTGCAACGGACGGCAGGATGGGACGAACATTGGTCGAGAGGGCCGAAGAAACTCCCCGAGTGTCACGCCCGGGCGCTATGACACCGGACCTCACCATCGGCGTGGTCGGACCCCACGACCTGGTCGAGCGAGTCATGCTGATGGGTCATGCCGCGGCTCCGCTGCCGTGTCGCCTGGTCGCGGCCGCATACCGCGACGAACAGGAGGCGCCCGACAAGGTGACGCGGCTCGGACCCGGAGTCGACGCATGCTTGTTCGCCAGCCCGGTCCCCTATGACCTGGCCAGGCGTTCCGGCGTGCTGACGATGCCGGCGACGTACGTCCAACTCGGCGGAGCAGCACTGGTGGCGGCGTTGGCCAAGGCCGCGCTCGACACCCGCATCGACCCCCAGCGGGTCAGCATCGACGTGGTGAGCCGGGCCGATGTCGAGGAGGCGTACACCGACCTCGGCATCCCCGCGACGGACGTGCACAGCCGCGACGAGCCGGGTGCCACCGGCACGATCGCGGCCTACCACGAACGTCTGGCCAGGCAGGGAGCCACCTCGGGGGCGCTGACGTGCCTGCCCGCGGTGGCCGAACGCCTGCACGCCGCGGGCGTACCGGTCATCAGGATCAGGCCGACCTCGGCGGCGGTCCGCACGGCGCTGCACACCGCGGCGCTGCTGGGGGCACACCACCGGCTGGAGGAGTCACAGCTCACCGTGGTGCTGGTGGAGGTGCCGACGCTGCGCGAACCCGTGCGCCGCGCGGCCCCCCGCTACTGGCGCGACGAGCTGCGGCTGTCGCTGCACCGGCTCCTGGTCCAGGAGGCGAACCGGATCAACGCCACCGTCTGGCCGATCGACGATCACAGCTATCTGGTTACCGCTACCAGAGGCTCGATCGCGGCGGCGACGGACGGGTTCAGGGTGTTGCCGTTCGCGGCCAGGATCAGGGACGAGCTGGGACTGGCGGTCGAGGTCGGCGTGGGCATGGGGCGCACGACGCATGACGCGGAGTCGCACGCCCGGGCGGCACTGGCCCGCACGCAGGCGGGCAAACAGGCACAGGGATTCGCGGTGGACCGCGAGGGGCGGGCGCTCATCCCGGCCCCGCGGATGCCACCGACCGGGTCCAACGCACTCAAACCGAAGGGAGTGGAAGTACTGGCCCGGCTGGCGGCCAAGCTCGAAGGCGGAGACACCGTGGTGGACGCCGAGGGCGCGGGCAAGATGCTGGGAGTGACGCCGCGTACGGCTCGGCGGTTGCTGCGCACGTTGGTTGACGAGGGACTCGCGTGGCCGCTACCGCCGAACCGCACACCGCAGCCTGGCCGTCCGCGCCAGCTGTACCGGCTGATCGTGGAGAAGCTCGGGCCCCGATGAGGGTCCGGGACTGAGCGTTTCGGTGCCGGGCCGCCTCTCGGCACCGAGCGTCACGGGCGGGGTCCGCGCCCGCGGGGCGGCACTTCGTGCTGCCCGCCGTACGGGCCTGAGGCGTCTTTTGAGGCTGGAAACGCTCCTGGGGCTGGTCTTGATACCGGCCGGGGGCCGCCGCCCCGCTGTGTGCATTACGGAGTCGTGTGTGACTGTTGAGGGTTTTCGTATGACCTGAGCAACACGATGGCGTTGACAATCGATGTCATCTTTGCGAACTCACGCGTTGACTCTTGTGAACTTATTGGTTGACCCGTGTAGATCCGGGTATGTTCTCGGGTGCCCCCGATCGACGGGATTCGGACGGGGGCGCCAATTCTTTCAGGCGTCGATCTTCCGCCCTCGCGCGCGTTCCGGCTGTGTGTTTCTGGCCGAGGTGCCGCGGTTTCGTCCAACACCACGTGGCTCGGTGTGTTTCCGCAGGTCGGAGGCTGGGAGTCGTGGTACGGAAGTGGCCGGTTTCGGGCTGATTCGTCCGGTGTTGCGGGCCGTGCGCGTCAGCAGGCGCAGGCGATGCCGGACACCGGCGCCGTGAGGGCGTCCACGGGGCGCCGGGTGACGCCCGAGGCGGTCTCCACGGGGAAGCCCTCCCTCGCCCAGTACTCGAAGCCGCCGATCATCTCCTTGACCCGGTAACCCAGCTTCGCGAACTCCAGGGCCGCCCTGGTGGCGCCGTTGCACCCCGGCCCCCAGCAGTACGTGACGACCTGGGCCTCCGCCGGGACCAGGCCGGGCGCCCTCGCGGCGATCTCGGCGGTCGGGAGGTGCACGGCGCCCTCGATGTGGCCCTGGTCCCAGCTCTCCCGGCTGCGCGAGTCGACGACTACGACGCCGGGGACCCCGGCGGCCAGGTCGGCGGCCACGTCCGAGACGTCGGTCTCGAAGGCGAGGCGGGCGGCGAAGTGGGCGAGCGCGGCGGCGTTGTCGGACATCAGGGGACCGTTCCTTTCATGGCGGGCGGGGTGACTGTGCAGGATCGTGTCACTCTTCGCAGGTGGGAGGACAGTGGCGGGAATGCCGCTGATCGCTAATATCCCGCCATAGTGCTAGGTCTGATACCTGCGAGAGTTCTGTCGGGGTCGCCCGGTACAGTCATGAGCCATGCGTACGGACACCACTGACAGCCGGCCCACTGTCCTCATCTGGGGCGCCCTGGCGGTCGTCTACGTGGTCTGGGGTTCGACGTACCTCGGGATCGGCGTCGCGATCGAGTCGATCCCGCCCATGCTCAGCGGGGCCCTGCGGTTCATCACCGCCGCCGCCCTGCTCGCGGGCTTCCTGCTGATCCGGTCGGGGCCGTCGGCCTTCAAGATGTCGCGCCGGCAGTTCCTGGGCGCGGCCGTCGTGGGCGTGCTGCTGCTGACCACCGGCAACGGGCTGCTGGCGGTGGCCGAGCAGTACATCTCCACGGGTCTGGCGGCGCTCCTGGTGGCCTCGGTGCCGCTGTGGCTGGTCGTGTTCAGGTTCGCCGTGCGCGACCGTCCCAAGGCGCTCACGCTCGCGGGCGTGCTGGTCGGGCTCGGCGGCGTCGCGGCGCTGTCGCTGACCGGCGCCGACGGCGGCAGCGGCGTCGGGATCGTGACGGTCCTGCTCGGCTCGGTGTCCTGGGCCGTGGGCTCGTTCCTGTCGAGCAGGATCCAGATGCCCGCCAACGCGCTGGCCACCAGCGCGGTCGAGATGGTCGTGGGCGGCGCCGGGCTGCTGGTGCTCGGCACCGGGGTCGGCGAGCGGCTCGACGTGTCGGCCGTCACCACCAGGTCGTGGGTGGCGCTGGCCTACCTGATCCTGGTGGGCTCGCTGATCGGGTTCACCGCGTTCTCGTGGCTGCTCGGCAACGCCCCCATCTCGCTGGTGTCCACCTACGCCTACGTCAACCCGGCGGTGGCCGTCGCGCTCGGCGCGCTCCTGCTGGACGAGCCGATCACGACCCAGGTGGTCGTCGGCGGCCTGGTCATCCTGGCCGGCGTGGCGCTGGTGATCTCAACCGAGCGGAAGGGACCGAAGCGCGTCCTCGAAGACGTCGACGGTGGTGGCGACGTCGGCCTCGGTGTGGGCGGTGGACAGGAACCACAGCCCGCGCGGCACCATGTTGACCCCACGGTCGAGCGGCGCGGCGGGTAGGCGGGTCATCATGGCGTGGTCGGCCCTGGCGAAGTCGCGGTAGTCGCGCACGGCGGGCGCGTCGGTGAAGTACGCGCGCCGGCGGTCTACGCCGACCACGCCGTCCAGTCGCAGTACGGCTCCGCGCTGCTGTCGGTCGCCTACCTCAACTGGCAGCCCCGCCGCTGATCAGCCGCTGTTCAGCCGCGGAAGGCCGCAGCGGCGGTGAGGAACGCGTCGTTCGCCTCGGGGGTGCCGATGGACACCCGTGCGCCCTCCCCGGCGAACGGCCGCACCGCCACGCCCTCCACGGCGCAGGCGGCCGCGAAGTCGAGGGTGCGCTCACCGAGCCGGAGCCAGACGAAGTTCGCCTCGGTGGGCGGCACGGTCCAGCCCTGGGCGATGAGCGCCTCGCGGACCCTCGTACGCTCCTTGACCACGTGCTCGACCCGCTCCAGCAGCTCGTCCTCGGCCTTGAGCGAGGCGACGGCCGCGACCTGGGCGAGGTGGTTGACCGCGAACGGGATGATCGTCTTGCGGATCGCCGTCGCCACGGGCTCGTGCGCGACCAGGTAGCCGACCCGCAGGCCCGCCAGCCCGTACGCCTTGGAGAACGTGCGCAGCACGCAGACGTTAGGCCGGTCCCGGTAGAGGGTGAGGCCGTCGGGGACGTCCTCGTCGCGCACGTACTCCCGGTACGCCTCGTCCAGCACCACCAGCACGTGCTCGGGCACCCGGTCCAGGAACGCCTCCAGCGCGCCCCGGCGGATCGAGGTGCCGGTCGGGTTGTTGGGGTTGCACACGAACACCATGCGCGTGCGCTCGTTGATCGCCTCCGCCATGGCGTCCAGGTCGTGGTCCTCCCCGGCCAGCGGCACCCTGACCGACTTCACCCCGGCGAGGTCGGCCAGCAGCGGGTACGCCTCGAACGACCGCCACGCGTACACGACCTCGACCCCGGGCTCCCCGATCGACTCGAACAGCTGCTGCGCCACCGTGACGGACCCCGCGCCGAGCGCGATGTTGTCGGCCGGCACCCCGAACCGCTCCGCGATGGCCTCCGTCAGCCCGACGGCGCCGGGGTCGGGGTAGCGGTTGATCTGGCGCGCCCCCTCGGCGATGGCCTCGACCACGGACGGCAGCGGGTCGTACGGGGATTCGTTGGAGGACAGCTTGTACGACCGGCCGTCGGGAGTCGCTACGACCTTGCCCGGCTTGTAGGCGGCCATGGTGTCCAGGATGTGGCGGAAACGAGGCATGCCCCTACTTTAAGTCGTGGCCACTTCCCCGCTGTTCGCGGCATGTGCCGCCGGGACCGGTCCCGGGCCGCGGCTGCTAGGAATGCCGCGAACGGCGCCACCCGGGGCGAAGGAGCTGAGGAAGTGCCGATGCCCAAGGCCGGTCTGTCCGCCCTTCTCGTCGCTGCGCTGGTTGTGACCGGCTGCTCGTCCGGCAGCGCGCCGGCGCCGTCAGCGGCGCCCGCGACTCCATCGACCTCGCCCACGCCCACGCAGGACCTCGTCTCCTGGATGGATCGGGTCTGCGCGGCCACCCGCCTGTTCGAGCACAAGCCCAAGGCGCCCAAGCCGGAGGCGCCCGACGGCAGCATGTCCGATCAGACGGCCGAGCACTTCGCGATCTTCCAGTACATGGAGCTGCAGGCGTATCTCCACGAGATACCGGAGTTCACCCGCGCCTCGATCGAGCTGCTGGAGGATCCGGGGCCGGAGCCCGTCAAAGGCGGCGCCGCGACGATCGAGGGTTACCGCACGGCGCTGCGCCGGTTGCTGCCCAAGGTGGAGAAGTACCGTCCGAAGAAGGCCCCGGACGATCTCCCGCAGCGGGCGCGCAAGGTCGCCAAGCTCGTCGCCTTGCTCAGGACCGACGGCCCGAAGCTGGCCGACCTGGTGGATCGCGAGCCCGCCCTCGCACGGGCCCGCGCCAAGGCGGTGAACTGCGGGCCGGACGGCATGTTCCCGCAGCCCGGCGAGGGGGTGCCGACGCCCGCCGCCGCGGCGGCTCCGCCGTCCACCCCCGGCCGGTGAGCGGTCAGACGAGCGAGCGCACCACCACGGTCTGGTCGCGGCCGGGGCCGACGCCGATGGCCGAGATCGGGGCGCCGCTCATCTCCTCCAGCGCCCGCACGTACGCCTGCGCGTTCGGCGGCAGGTCGTCGAACGACTTCGCGCTCGTGATGTCCTCCTGCCACCCCGGCAGCTCTTCGTAGACCGGCACGGCGTGGTGGAAGTCCGTCTGCGTCATCGGGATCTCGTCGTGCCGCACCCCGTCCACGTCGTACGCCACGCACACCGGGATCCGCTCCAGCCCCGACAGCACGTCCAGCTTGGTGAGGAAGTAGTCGGTGATGCCGTTGATCCGGGTCGCGTAGCGGGCGATGACCGCGTCGAACCAGCCGCAGCGCCGGTTGCGGCCCGTGGTGACGCCGTACTCGCCGCCCGTCTGGCGCAGCCACTCGCCGACCTCGTCGGTGAGCTCGGTCGGGAACGGGCCGGAGCCGACCCGGGTCGTGTACGCCTTGAGAATGCCGATGATCTTCGTCAGGCGGTTCGGCGGGATCCCGGCCCCGGCGCAGGCGCCCCCGGAGGTCGGCGAGGAGGACGTGACGAAGGGGTAGGTGCCGTGGTCGATGTCCAGCAGCGTGCCCTGGCCGCCCTCCAGCAGCACGAACTTGCCCTCGTCCAGCGCCTTGGAGAGCACCAGCGAGGTGTCGGCGATGTGCGGCTTGAGGCGCTCGGCGTAGGCGAGGTACTCCTCCAGGACCGCCGCGGGCTCGATGCCGCGCCGGTTGTAGACCTTGGTCAGCACCTGGTTCTTCTCGCCCAGGGCGACCTCGATCTTCTTGGCCAGGATGCCCGGGTCGAGCAGGTCCTGGACGCGCACGCCCATACGGGCGATCTTGTCGCCGTACGCGGGCCCGATGCCGCGGCCCGTGGTGCCGATCCGGGCCTTGCCGAGGTAGCGCTCGGTGACCTTGTCGAGGGCCTTGTGGTGCGGCATGATCAGGTGGGCGTTCGAGGAGATCAGCAGGCGCTCGGCGGAGATGCCGCGCGCGGCCAGCCCGTCGATCTCGCTCAGCAGCACGCCGGGGTCGATGACCACGCCGTTGCCGATCACGGGGACCACGTCGGGCGACAGGATTCCCGTCGGTAGAAGGTGCAGCGCGTATTTCTGGTCCCCGATGACCACGGTGTGTCCCGCGTTGTTGCCACCCTGATAGCGGACGACGTAGTCGACGTCGCCACCGAGCAGGTCGGTGGCCTTGCCCTTGCCCTCATCGCCCCACTGGGCGCCAACGAGAACGGCAGCCGGCATGGTTCAGTCTCCCGTGCACAAAACGAAACCCCTGGCGCAAGCGCGACAGGGGCTCTTGCGTAGAGAGACTACCCGAACGTGCCTATTCGTCCCAAGACAACGAGGACTAACCGTTGGTGAGCGCCTCGTAACCCGTCTCGGTGCTGTCCTTGAGGAACTGCGCGCACCGCTCGGCCTCGTCCTTCTCGCCGATCGCCTGGGCGGCCCTGGACAGGGCGTACAGGCAGCGCAGGAAGCCTCGGTTGGGCTCGTGCTCCCAGGGGATGGGCCCGTGTCCCTTCCAGCCGTTGCGGCGCAGCGCGTCGAGCCCGCGGTGGTAGCCCGTACGGGCGAAGGCGTAGGAAGTGACGGCGTGCCCCTGCGCGAAGTACTCTTCCGCGAGCGTTGCCCAGGCCGCCGGGTAGGCGGGGAAACGGGCGGCCACGTCAGAGGCCTTGGCTCCGGATTCGAGCGCCTCCCTGGCCTCGGGCAGATCCGGCAGTTGAGTCGGGGGCGGCCCGGCGAGAAGGTTATCCATAGGACAAGTCATACCCGCCGGGCCCCGAAAATGGCTAGGAGATCTTCGTCCCAGCGCTCTTGAGGTTCTCGCACGCCTCCACGACGCGCTTGGCCATGCCGGCCTCGGCGCTCTTGCCGTAGGAGCGCGGGTCGTAGGTCTTCTTGTTGCCCACGTCGCCGTCCACCTTGAGCACGCCGTCGTAGTTGCGGAACATGTGGTCCGCGATCGGCCTGGTGAAGGCGTACTGGGTGTCGGTGTCGATGTTCATCTTGACGACGCCGTACGAGATCGCCTCGTGGATCTCCTCCAGCGACGAGCCGGAGCCGCCGTGGAAGACCAGGTCGAACGGCTTGTCCTTGCCGTACTTGGCCGCGACCGCCTCCTGGATGTCCTTCAGCACGGCCGGGCGCAGCTTGACGTGGCCGGGCTTGTAGACGCCGTGGACGTTGCCGAACGTGGCGGCCAGCAGGTAGCGGCCCTTCTCGCCGATCCCGACGGCCTCGGCGGTGGCCAGCGCGTCCTCCGGGGTCGTGTAGAGCTTCTCGTTGATCTCGCCGACGACGCCGTCCTCCTCGCCGCCGACGACGCCGATCTCCATCTCCATGATGATCCGCGCCTTGGCGGACTTCTCCAGGAGCTCCTTGGCGATCTCCAGGTTCTCCTCCAGCGGCACGGCGGACCCGTCCCACATGTGGGACTGGAAGAGCGGGTCGAGGCCCTTGGAGACCCGCTCCAGGGAGATGTCGAGCAGCGGCCTCATGAAGCCGTCGAGCTTGTCCTTCGGGCAGTGGTCGGTGTGCAGCGCCACCGTCACGGGATATTTGGCGGCCACCACCCGCGCGTACTCGGCCAGCGCCGTGGCGCCCGTGACCATGTCCTTGACGGTCGCGCCGGACAGGAACTCGGCGCCGCCCGTGGAGACCTGGACGATGCCGTCGCTCTCGGCCTCGGCGAAGCCCCGCAGAGCGGCGTTCAGCGTCTGCGAGGAGGTCACGTTGATCGCCGGGTAGGCGAATCCGCCGGCCTTCGCCCGGTCGAGCATCTCAGCGTAGACCTCTGGAGTCGCAATAGGCATGATTCATCTCCCTGAGAAGTAACGGCTTCGCGCAGGCCCAGTATCCCGACTCACTACCCCGTGTGGTAGTCACAACGCGTTTGTCGCCTCTACAGGTAGGCTCTCGGGGTGGACTGGCTCTGGAATCTCCTCGACCCGACATGGTGGCTGACCGTGTTGGGGGCTTTCGCGACGATCGGCGTTCTCGCCATCATCTTCGCCGAAACAGGCTTGCTGCTCGGGTTCTTCCTCCCCGGTGACTCGCTGCTGGTGGCCGCGGGGATTTTCAGCTCCGTCTCGGTGGCGCAGGGAATGAACATCGCGCCGCTCTCCTTTCCCGTCCTGTTGATCGGCACGCCCCTGTGCGCCATTGCCGGTGCCCAACTCGGACATTTCCTGGGGGCCAGGTTCGGCCGCAGGCTCTTCGACAAACCTGATTCGCGCTTGTTCAAGAGGGAGCACGTCGTCAGGGCCGAGGAGTTCTTCGAGAAGTTCGGTCCGGCCAAGGCGGTGATCCTGGCCAGGTTCGTGCCGATCGTGCGCACGTTCATGAATCCCGTCGCGGGCGTGCTGGAGATGCCGGCCAGGCGGTTCTTCCTGTGGAACGTCGTCGGCGGCGTCGTCTGGGTCGAGGGCCTGCTCCTGCTCGGCCACTTCCTCGGCAGCAAGGTCGACCCCAAGCAGATCGACAGGTACATCCTGCCGGGCGTCTTCGTCATCGTGTTCATCTCGCTGATCCCGATCATCATCGAGGTGATCAAGAAGCGCAGGGAGCACAAGAACCTTCCCGAGCCCAACGGCAAACACCACCGCGTCCACTGACCCGTGAACCGGGGGTTACCCGGGGTACGCTGCCCCCTGTGGGACGCCACAGGTCAGATCCGATGGGCGTCGCCCGCTTGGCGCTCGCCGTCCTCGCCGCGGGCGCCGTGGTGACGCTGCTGGTCATCGGCGGCCGCGCGCTGTTCGGCTCGTTCGGCGCCACGCCGCCCGAACGCGAGCGCGCGTCGGCCGTCACGCCCGGCCCCGCCGCGGAGACCACCGCGCGGGTGCCGACCGTGCACATCGAGTGCGTGGCCGATACCTGCCCGATCGTCACCGTACGCGTGCCGGGCGGCGACGTGCTGCAGTATCGCGAGATGAGCAGGGGCGAGGAGGTCAGCTACTACGAGCCGGAGCTCGACGTCGTGCTCAGCGACGCGGGCACCGTACGCGTCAACGAGAACGGCAAGCCGCGCGAGCAGGGCAAGGCCGGCGCGCGCGAGGCGTTCACCGTCAAGGCGCCCGGCGGCTGAGGCCCGCGGCTCTCAGAGCCCGAGATCGTCGAGGGTGAAGACCGAGCGGTACTCCAGGCCCTCGCCGGTGATGCGCTCGCGGGCGCCCCGGTCGACGATCGTGGCCACGGCCACCACCTCGGCCCCCGCCTCGCGCAGCGCCTCCACGGCCGTCAGCGGCGAGGAACCCGTCGTGGAGGTGTCCTCGACGGCCAGCACCCGCCGCCCCTTCACCTCGGGCCCCTCGATGCGGCGCTGCATGCCGTGCTGCTTCTGCGCCTTGCGCACCACGAACGCGTCGAGCGTGCGCCCGCGCGCCGCCGCCGCGTGCAGCATCGCGCCCGCCACCGGGTCGGCCCCCAGCGTGAGCCCGCCCACCGCGTCGAACTCCAGGTCGGCCGTCAGGTCGAGCATCACCCGGCCGACGAGCGGCGCGGCCACGCCGTCGAGGGTGATGCGGCGCAGGTCGAGGTAGAAGTCGGCCTCCATGCCGGAGGAGAGGATGACCTTGCCGTGGACGACGGCCTTGCTCTTGATCTCGGCCAGCAGGTTGTCGCGATCCGTCATGCGCCCAAGCTTATGGCTCCGGCCACAGGGACCGTCGCGGCGCCCTCGAACCTCCCGAAGGTAAAGGGGCGGGCGCGGTTTAGCCCCGACGGGGAGTGCGGAATGAATGCGCGAGGCAACCCCCAGTAATCGTGAGGTCACTATGGGTGGCGGAACTCCGCAAAGCGACGCAGAGCTTCTTCAGGCGGTCAGAGAGGGCAACGCCGCCGCCTACGGGCAGCTCTACGAGCGCCACGTCGCCGCCGCTCGCGCGCTGGCCAGGCAGCTCGTCAGGCGCGCCGAGGTCGAGGACGTGGTCGCGGAGTCGTTCACGAAGATCCTCGACCTGGTCGGCAGGGGCGGCGGGCCCGAGTCCGGCTTCCGCACCTATCTGCTGACCGTGGTGCGGCGCACGGTCCACGACCGCTCCAGGATCGAGAGCCGCCAGGTGGCCACGGGCGAGATCGAGGAGTACGACCCGGGGGTGCCGTTCGTCGATCCGGCGCTCGTCGGGCTGGAGAAGTCGCTGATCGCCAAGGCGTTCCTGTCGCTGCCCGAGCGGTGGCGGGCGGTGCTCTGGCACACCGAGGTCGAAAGGCGCAAGCCGGCCGAGGTGGCGCCGCTGCTGGGCCTGTCGCCCAACGGCGTGGCGGCGCTCGCGTACCGGGCGAGGGAGGGGCTGCGGCAGGCGTACCTGCAGATGCACCTGGGCTCGCCGCCCAAGCACGACTGCCGGCCCGTCCTGGGCAAGATGGGCGCGTACGTCCGGGACGGGCTGACCAGGCGCGACGCCAAGGAGGTCGACGAGCATGTGGGCGCCTGCGAGGAGTGCAACGGGGTCCTGCTGGAGCTGACCGACGTCAACCGCGGGCTGCGCGTCATGGTCGGTCCGCTGATCGCGGGGCCGACCTTCGGCGGGTACGCGGCGACCCTGGCGAAGTCGGCCGCGGGCGGCGGCGGCGGCGCGGGCGGGCTGCTGCGCGTGTTCGGCCGGCTGTGGCGGTGGCCCAGGCACCAGCAGGCCGCGATGGCCGGCAGCATGGCCGTCACGGTGGCCGTGGCGGCCGGGCTGCTGCTGGTCGCCGACGAGAAGCCGATCGCCAGGCCCACCGCCGCCGTGCCGGTCGCGGGGCCGCCGCCGTTCGCGGGCGAGCCGATGCCGGTGCCCGTGCCGTTGCAGAGCGAGGAGCCCGCGCGGGCGCGGCCGCCGGCCAGGAGCCCTGTCACGAGCCCTGTCACGAGCCCTGTCACGAGCAGGGAGCCCGGCAGGGCGCGGCTGCGTGCCACCGTCGAGGCGCTGGGATCGCTCGTACGCGCCCGGCCCGGCATCGTCGGCCTGCGCGTGCGCAACTACGGCGAGGCGCCCAGCGAGGAGCTGGCGGCGCTCGTGGACCTGCCCTCCGGCGTGACGCTCGTCCCGCCCGCGCGGCACGACGGCCACGACAGCGTGGGCACCGTGGACGGATGGGCGTGCCGCCCCTCGGGGCACGACGCGCGGTGCGCCAGGGCGCCGCTGGCGGCGGGCCAGGGGACGGCGCTGTTCCTGCGGGTACGGGTGGCGGCGGCGGCCCCGGAGGGCGAGGGCCCGGCCGTCCGGATCGACTCGGGCCCGCTGCACGTCACGGCGCAGGCCGAGGACGGCGTACGGACGACCGGGGCGCCCGCCAGGTTCGCCACCGACGGGAAGGTGGCCGTCAGGGCGATCGGCAACTCGCTGCTGACCTGCCCCGAGACGGGGGCGGGTTGCGCGGAGGCCAGGGGGCGCCAGCGCGGCCAGCGCGACAACGACCTCTGGCCGATGACCGCGCTCGACCAGGACGACAGCTCCGCCACCGGCGCGTCCAGCGGGGCCGAGCTGAGCCTGCCCAAGGGGAGCAAGGTCGTGTGGGCCGGCCTCTACTGGTCCGCGAGCGCGACGACGGCCGGGCCCATCAAGGTCAGGCCGCCTGGACGGCGCCAGTACACGCTGGTCAAACCTGACGACGTGGCGCTCCGCGAGCTGCCGTCGGGGCCCGTCTACCAGGCGTACGCCGACGTCAGCGAGCTGGCCGCCGCCTCGCAGCGGAACGGCACCTGGTGGGCGGCCGACATGCCCATGGAAGAAGGGGTGTCCCGGCACGCCGGATGGAGCCTGGTGCTGATCGTCACGGATCCCGCGGAGCCGTACAGCCAGGCCATGGTGCTCGACGCGGCCACCGTGGTCGGCGGGCCGGCGCGGCGGGTGCGCATCCCGCTCGGCGGGCTGAGCCCGGCCGCCGCGCCCGCCAGGGTCGAGCTGGTGACGTGGGAGGGGGACGCCGACCTCAAGGGCGACAAGGTCTCGCTCGGGTCCGGCGCGCTCGCCCCCGAGGGCGGCGACCGGGACGCCGCGAACGTCTTCGACGAATCCTCGGCCGGTGCGGCGCAGATGACGTTCGGCGTCGACGTCGACACGGTCGGGGCCGAGCTCGGGGTGGATCCGGGGCTGACGATCGCGACAGACAAGGATGTCGTGCTGTTCGGGGTGGCCGCGTTGAGCGTCCGGGCACGATCATGACCATGAACGGGACAAACTGGTACGGTCTGGCTGAATGGTCGGGGGTGGCAGCGGGTCGATGCCGAATCGTCGGGATTAACCCTCGCGCGATCACCAGCTTTCATTACCCTGAGAGAGGGCCGCCGAGTCCGGTCTCTGACGGTGCAGAGCCAGCCAGGACGGACCACCAGGAAAGGGGCGGTGCTAAGTGGATCGCTGTGCGCTGTTCGTGGACGCCGGCTATCTGCTGGCCGATGGCGCGATGGCCGTGCACGGCACGCGTCATCGCGAAGCGGTTGCCTGGGACTACCCGGGGCTGCTCCAGCTGATGACCAGCCTGTCGCGCGAGCGCACCGGCCTGCCGCTGCTGAGGTGCTACTGGTACGAGGCGACGGTCGAAGGCCGTCGCACGCCGGAGCACGACGCGTTGGCCGACATACCGGGCCTCAAGCTCAGGCTGTCGCGCATCCGGCCGGGCCGGCGCGAGGGCGTCGACGCCCAGGTCCACCGCGACCTCATGACGCTCGCCCGCAACAACGCCATCTGCGACGCGGTGGTCGTGAGCGGGGACGAGGACCTGGCCCAGGTCGTGTGCGACGCGCAGGACCTCGGCATCAGGGTCAGCGTGATCCACATCGCGGCCGACGGCGGCTGGGCCGTGTCGCGGTCGCTGCGCCAGGAGTGCGACGACCTGGTCGAGCTGGGCGCCGTCCACCTGCGCCCCTACGTCAGCCTCGTCACGGGCATCACCGAGTCGTCCAACGGGCACCAGCCGATCAGCAACGGGCAGGCCGCCCATTCGCTGCCGCCCGCCCAGCCGTCCCTGCCGCCGTCGCTGCCGTCCAGCGGCAGCCACGCCGCCGGCTCCTCCTCGACGCCGTCCTCGTCCAACGGGTCCTCCTCCGGGCGCGGGCAGTCGTCCACGCCGCCCGTGCTGCCGACGTACGCCAGCTACCAGCCCGAGCAGCCGCCGACCACCCCCGCGCCACCGGCCACTCCGGCGACCGGGCCCATGCAGTCGCAGTCGCAGTCGCCCAGCACGGGGCAGTTCGCCAGCCCGTCGTCCAGCACCGGGCAGTTCGCCAGCCCGTCGTCCAGCGGCACCTATCAGCCTGCGCAGCTCGGGCCGTACACGGGGCCGCAGCCCGCGCCCGTCACCCCGCCGTCCGCGGCCACCGCCGGCGCCACCACGCTGGCGGACGCGGTCAAGTCCGCCCACCGGGAGGGTCACGACTTCGGCGAGTCCGTGGCGCGCGACGCGCCCGCGCTGTGGCTGGAGGCGGTGCTGGCGCGCAAGCCGCGCATGCCTTCGGACCTGGAGGCGCGGTTGCTGCAGGGGTCTTCCCTGCCGATCGACTTCCTGCTGCACGACGAGGTACGGCACGCGCTGAGACGCGGCTTCTGGGACGCTTTGGAACGCGCCCGCCACTGACCCACCCCCCAGCCGATCCCGCCGCCGGTCACTTCTCCGCCCCGTCGGCCACCCCCGCCGCAGCCAGTCACTTCTCCACCCCGTCGGCCACCCCCGCCGCTCCCGCTTCGCCGCCTCGCCCACCACGCGACCTTCCGGCCGGGAGCACCCGGGCCGCTGCACCTCCCCGCTACAGGAATCCTGGTTACGGCGCTCCGCGTTACGCGACCCCTCCGGCCTTTTTCTTCTCGGCCACCCCCACGCACGGACACCCCACCACACACGGACCCCCACCGCCGATCCGCCGTGACTTCGGCCCCCATGGCCCTGGCCCGCTCTGAGCGCCGTTCGCGTTGCGCCGGGCACCACCGTCGGGCGGCTCGCCGACGCGGCGCTTGAGAGGCGGCGGTTGCATGGTGGTGCCTGCGCCCCCGCTGTCGCTTGCCGCCGACGTGGCGCGCCGACCGGTGTCCCGCCGTCACCTCCCGCCTGGGCGCCCGCACGCCGGCGCGGCGGCCAGTGTGCGGGGTGACCTCGGTGGCGCGGGGCCGGGGGCGTCAGGAGAGGGCGTCGAAGCCGGCGCGGAGGTGGTTGAGGCGGTCCGTGAGGTCGGACAGGGGGACGGAGAGGGTCGGGTCCTGGGACTTGCGGGCCAGCTCCCGCACCCGGGCCAGCTCGTCCTCCACCGCCGTCAACCGCCGCGACAGCTCGGGCAGCACCGAGGCGTGGTCGCCGACCCCCGGCGGCAGTTCGCCGCTCACGCGGTCGCGGAGCAGGGACGCCTGCTCGGCCAGCCGCTTGTTCATGTTGTACAGCTCCGTGAACACCGACACCTTCGCCCGCAGCACCCAGGGGTCGAACGGCTTGGTCAGGTAGTCGACCGCCCCGGCCGCGTAGCCGCGGAAGGCGTAGTCGGGCGCGCTGTCCACCACGGTCAGGAAGATGATCGGGATGTTCCTGGTCCGCTCCCGCCGCTTGATGTGCGCGGCCGTCTCGAAGCCGTCCATGCCGGGCATGCGCACGTCCAGCAGGATCAAGGCGAACTCGGTGTTGAGCAGCGCCTTGAGGGCCTCCTCGCCCGACCTGGCGCGCACCGGCACCAGGTCGAGGGAGCTGAGGATGGCCTCGAGGGCGATCAGGTTCTCCTCGCGGTCGTCAACGAGGAGAATCTTGGCGCGATCCGGCATCGATCACGACCCTTCGACTGCTGAGGCTGACGAGTCCGACATGGACCCGCGCCCGCGGCTCAGCCAGCCGCGCAGGCGTTCGAGCAGGCGATCCACGTCGACCGGCTTGGGGACGTAGTCGGACGCGCCGGAGGCGATGCTCTTCTCGCGATCGCCCCGCATGACCTTGGCGGTCAGCGCGATGATCGGCAGGTCGGCGAACTGGGGCATGCGCCGGATGGCGGAGGTGGTGGCCCAGCCATCCATCTCCGGCATCATGATGTCCATCAGCACGAGCGCGACGTCCTCGTTCCGTTCGAGCTGCTCGATCCCCTCCCGGCCATTTTCAGCGTAGACGACCGTGGAACCATGTCGTTCCAGGACGCTGGTCAACGCGAACACGTTACGGATGTCGTCGTCCACGATGAGGATCTTGGCGCCGCTGAGCGGGTCGTCGCCCTGCCACTGGACCGGCGTCTCCACCGGCTCGACCAGTTCCGGCATCGGCATGTCGAGCGGCAGCGGCGGCTCGGGCGCGACCGCGGCGGACGACGACTCCTCCGCCGGCGTCGTCATCAGCTGGCGGCGGGCCACGCCGCCGTCGGTGGCGGCCAGCGGGCCGGTGTAGGAGGCCGGCAGGTAGAGCGTGAACGTGCTGCCCTTGCCGAGCTCGCTGTCCACGTGGATCTCGCCGCCGAGCAGCCTGGCGATGTCCCGGCAGATCGCCAGGCCCAGGCCCGTGCCACCGTACTTGCGGCTCGTCGTGCCGTCGGCCTGTCGGAACGCCTCGAAGATGACGTCCCGTTTGTCGGGCGCGATGCCGATGCCGGTGTCGATCACCTGGAAGGCGAGCAGGTCGTCGGCGTCGTGCAGGCTGTCGTCGTCGTAGTCCACCCCGGGCGGCGCCATCGCGACGCGCAGCTTCACCTCGCCCCGCGGCGTGAACTTCACCGCGTTGGAGAGCAGGTTGCGCAGCACCTGCTGCAGGCGCTGCTCGTCGGCGCGCAGCTCCTTCGGCACGTCGTTCTCGACGTCGACGCTGAACGACAGCCCCTTGTCCTGCGCCAGCGGCGCGAACGCCGCCTCCAGCAGGTCCACCATCTTCGGCAGCGCCACCTTGATCGGGTGGATGTCCATCCGGCCCGCCTCGACCTTGGACAGGTCGAGCATGTCGTTGATGAGCTGGAGCAGCGACGAGCCCGCGCTGTGGATCGTACGGGCGAACTCCACCTGCTGAGAGGTCAGGTTGCCCTCGGCGTTCTCGGTCAGCAGCTTGGCCAGCACCAGCAGGCTGTTGAGCGGCGTGCGCAGCTCGTGGGACATGTTCGCGAGGAACTCGGACTTGTACCGCGAGGAGACCGCGAGCTGCTCGGCGCGCTCCTCCAGCGTGCGGCGGGCCTGCTCGATCTGGAAGTTCTGGATCTCGATCGCGCGGTTCTGCTTGGCCAGCAGCGCCGCCTTGTCCTCCAGCTCGGCGTTGGACCTGCGCAGCTCCTCCTGCTGGCGCTGCAGCTCGTCGGAGCGCTCCTGGAGCTCCCTGGTGAGCCGCTGCGACTCGGTGAGCAGGTCTTCGGTGCGGGAGTTGGCGATGATCGTGTTCATCGTGACACCGATGGTCTCGACGAGCTGGCGCAGGAAGTCGAGGTGCACCTCGCCGAACGGCGTGAACGAGGCCAGCTCCAGCACGCCGAGCACCCGGCTCTCGAACAGGATCGGCAGCACCACGATCTGCGCGGGCGTGGACTGGCTGAGCCCGCTGTCGATGGTGATGAACTGCGGCGGCACGTCGTCGAGCATGATGTGCCGGCCCTCGGCCGCCGCCTGGCCGACGATGCCCTCGCCGATCGCGAAGCGCTGGCGCGGCCCCCGGTCGGGGCGCACGCCGTACCCGCCGATCAGTATCAGCTCGTGGTCGCCCTCGGGGTCGACGCCGTAGAAGGCGCCGTAGCGGGCCGAGACCAGCGGCGTCAGCTCGCTCATCGTCAGCTTGGCCACCTCGAGCAGGTCGCGGTGGCCCTGCATGAGCCTGGAGATGCGGGCCAGGTTGGACTTGAGCCAGTCCTGCTCCTGGTTGGCCTGGGTGGTCTCGCGGAGGTTGGCCACCATCGAGTTGATGTTGTCCTTCAGCTCCGCCAGCTCGCCCTGCGCCTCGACGGCGATCGAGCGGGTCAGGTCGCCCCGGGCCACGGCGCTGGTGACGGTGGCGATGGCGCGCACCTGCGTGGTGAGGTTGCCGGCCAGCTCGTTGACGCTCTCGGTGAGCCGCTTCCACGTGCCCTCGACGCCCTCGACCCGGGCCTGGCCGCCCAGCTGCCCCTCGGAGCCCACCTCCCGGGCGACTCGGGTCACCTCGGAGGCGAACGACGACAGCTGGTCCACCATGCGGTTGATGGTGGTCTTCAGGGCCAGGATCTCGCCCTGGGCGTCCACGTCGATCTTGCGGGTGAGGTCGCCGTTGGCCACGGCCGTGGTGACCTCGGCGATGTTACGCACCTGCGAGGTCAGGTTGTTGGCCATGAAGTTGACGTTGTCGGTGAGGTCCCTCCAGACGCCCGAGACGCCGGTCACCCGGGCCTGGCCGCCCAGCTGGCCCTGCGTGCCCACCTCGCGCGCCACTCGGGTGACCTCGTCGGCGAAGGAGGACAGCTGGTCCACCATCGTGTTGAGGGTGTCCTTGAGCTGCAGGATCTCGCCCTGCGCGTCGACAGTGATCTTCTTCGACAGGTCGCCCTGGGCCACCGCCGACGACACGGCCGCGATCTGGCGCACCTGGGAGGTCAGGTTGTTGGCCATGAAGTTGACGTTGTCGGTCAGGTCCTTCCAGACCCCGGACACGCCCCGCACCTGCGCCTGGCCGCCCAGCTGGCCCTCCGTGCCCACCTCCCGGGCGACTCGGGTCACCTCGGAGGCGAACGACGACAGCTGCTCGACCATCGTGTTCATGGTCGACTTGAGCTCGAGGATCTCGCCCTGGGCGTCCACGTCGATCTTGCGGGTGAGGTCGCCGTTGGCCACGGCCGTGGTCACCTGGGCGATGTTACGCACCTGGTATGTCAGGTTGTTGGCCATCGAGTTGACGTTGTCCGTCAGGTCCTTCCAGACCCCGGACACGCCCTTCACCTCGGCCCGGCCGCCCAGCTTGCCCTCGGTGCCCACCTCGCGGGCGACTCGGGTGACCTCGTCGGCGAAGGAGGACAGCTGGTCCACCATCGTGTTGAGGGTGTCCTTGAGCTGCAGGATCTCGCCCTCCGCGTCAACGGTGATCTTCTTCGACAGGTTGCCCTGGGCCACCGCCGTCGCCACGGTCGCGATGCTGCGCACCTGGGAGGTCAGGTTGTTGGCCATGAAGTTGACGTTGTCGGTGAGGTCCTTCCAGACGCCCGAGACGCCGGTCACCTGGGCCTGGCCGCCGAGCTGGCCCTCGGTGCCCACCTCGCGGGCGACTCGGGTGACCTCCTCGGCGAAGCCGGACAGCTGGTCGACCATCGTGTTGACGGTGTTCTTCAGCTCGAACATCTCGCCCACGGCGTCGACCGTCACCTTGCGGCTCAGGTCGCCCTTGGCCACCGCGGTGGTCACGACCGCGATGTCGCGCACCTGCGCCGCCACGCGCGAGGACATCGTGTTGACGGCCTCGGTGAGGTCGCGCCAGCTTCCCGACATGCCGCGCAGGTTGGCGCTGCCGCCCAGCCGGCCCTCGGTGCCGGCCTCGCGCGCCACCCTGGTCACCTCGCTGTTGAACAGCGCGAGCTGGTCGACCATGCCGTTGATGGCCTTGCCCAGGCGCCGCACCTCGCCCCTGGCGGAGCGGTCGAGGTCGATCCTGCGCGACAGGTCGCCCTTGGCGACCGCGTCGATCACGTCGGCCGCGCCGCTGACGGGGCTCACCAGGGCGTCGATCAGCTGGTTGACCGACTCGACGCCCTCCGCCCAGGCGCCGACGCCCGGCCCCGGCGTCAGCCGCTCGCCGAACCGGCCCTCCTTGACGATCTCTTTGCGAACGCGCACCAGCTCGTTCGCCAGATGTTCGCGGCGGTCCGCCACTTCGTTGAGCAGCAGCCGGACCTCGCTGAGGATGCCGGGAGGCGCGTGGGAGACACGACGCCGGAAATCACCGTCCCGCCAGGAGAAAAGGGTCTCGAGGATAGGAATGAGATCCGACTCGGTATAGGTCCTCTCCTCCGGGGTTGGCGCGGCCTTGGCCGTGGTCATGGGGCCTCCTTCACTCGCGGCGGGCTCCGGCGAGTGATTCAAGTCTGTCACGATGAGTAGCTCGTAGTCCTGCCCTTGGATTTACCCCAAGTCAGCGGGAAGTGTGGTAGGCACGGTGGGATGACTGCTTCTCCCCATGCGGTGCTCGCCGCGACCTTCGCGCCGGGCGAGACCGCTGTGACGGCTGCGATGAGGTTCACGCGCGAAGTGATGACCGCGTGGGCCACCGGCGGCGTGCTCCACACCGCCGAACAGGTCGCGGGCGATCTGGCCGAGCAGGTCGCTGACGAGCCGTTCGAGGTGATCTGGAAGCATCTCGGGGATGCCGTACAGGTGGAACTGAGGCAGCGATACCTCTCCCAGGGTGATCCGAAGGCTCCTTCCGGGAACGTCGAAGAGTGGGGAGTCACCTTCACGGGCGATTCCCGTGTCCATTGGGCTAGGCTCACGCTACCTGGCTCTCCGGACATGGTGGCCGCCGAATGGCTGGAGGAGAGCGCCCGGGGGCCGCACTGGCTCGGGTTCTTGGCCGATGCGAGCGATCTGCTCGCGGGCACGCTCGACCCGGACATGGTACCTGCCATCATCGCCCAGGTCGTAGTGCCGCGTTTGTCCAGCTGGTGCGCCGTCTACACCTCCGACAGCTCCCTCGGTCCGATGCGGCTGGTCTACCTCTGGCACGCCGACGAGGCCAGGATCGACGGGCTGCGCGAGCAGCTCGCCGACATGGACGTCGCCGCCGCCGACGCCAGGGTCACCTCGACCGTCCACCTGGCCGACTCGCAGGTGCTCGCGGTGCCGCTCACGGCGCGCGGGCGCGGGCTCGGCATGATGTGCCTGGGCCGGCCCGACCGCTTCCCGGACGACGTCATCCAGTTCGCCGAGGACATCGGCAGGCGTGCCGCGCTGGCCATGGACAACGCCCGGCTCTACGCCCAGCAGGCCGCCGCCAACCGGGCGCTCCAGCGCAGCCTGCTGCCGCCCAACGAGCCCGAGGTCCCGGGGCTCGACTACGGCGTCATCTACGAGCCCGCCGGCGAGACCAACGAGGTGGGCGGCGACTTCTACGACCTGTTCAAGGCGGGCGACGACTCGTGGCGGTTCGCGATCGGCGACGTGTGCGGCACGGGCCCCGAGGCCGCCGCCGTGACGGGGCTCGCCCGCCACACGCTGCGGCTGCTGGCCCGCGAGGGGTACGGCGTCGCGGCCGTGCTCGGACGGCTCAACCAGGCGATCCTGGAGGAGGGCGAGCGCGCCAGGTTCCTCACGCTGCTGCACGGCGACATCACGCCCGTGGCGAGCGGGCTGGAGGTGCGCCTGGTGTCGGCCGGGCACCCCGAGGCGCTGCGGCTCAAGCCGAGCGGCAAGGTGGAGGCGGTGACCACGCCGCAGTCGCTGCTGGGGGTCTTCCACGAGGTCATGTTCGAGGCCGACACCGTGCACCTGGAGCACGGCGACGTGCTGCTGGCGGTGACCGACGGGGTGACGGAGCGGCGCTCGGGCGGACGGCTGCTCGACGACGACGGCGGCCTGGCCAAGCTGCTGGCCGAATGCGCCGGGCTGTCGGCCAGGGCGGTGGCCGAGCGCATCCGCAGGGGCGCGGCGGAGTTCGCCTCCGAGCCGAGTCAGGACGACCTGGCCATCGTGGTGCTGCGCGCCCGCTAACACGCTCAATAACGGCTCCCTGTGACGGCGTGGGCACATGCTGTCACCGGGAGAGTCCGACGGTCAAGTCGATCAGTCAGAGAGCTTCTTACAGTGTGTCAGATGTCACTGTGATTGAGATGCTTCCTGGCGAATTCGAGCTGGAGCGCGGTCTGCGCGATCCGCTCCGCCACCACGAGCGAGCCGCCGATGGCGTCGTACATGTAGACCTCGTGCTCGCGCCCGTGCTCGGCCAGCTTGGCCACGTACTTCTCGATCTGGCGCAGCGGGCAGCGCGTGTCGTTCTCGCCCGCGAGGATCAGCACCGGGCTCTTGACCTGGTCGACGTAGGTGATGGGGGAGCTGGCCGCGTACTGCTCCGGCTGCTCGTCGGGTGAGCCGCCGAGCAGGGCGCGGTGGTAGGCGCGCAGGCTCTCCGCCTCGTCCTCGTACGAGGTCTGGTGGCAGGCGATCGGCACCGCCGCGATGCCGGCCGCCCACAGGTCCGGCTGGGTGCCGAGGCCGAGCAGCGTGAGATAGCCGCCCCAGGCCGCGCCGGCCAGCACGATCCGGTTGGGGTCGGCGATGCCGCGATCGACCACCGCTTGGCGTACGGCGGCCACGTCGGCCAGCTCGATGTGCCCGACGTCGCCGTGCAGCGCGTCGCGCCAGGCGGAGCCGTAGCCGGTCGAGCCGCGGTAGTTGACCCGTACCACCGCGAAACCCGCGTCCACCCAGGCCGCGACCTCCGGCGAGAACGCGTCGCGGTCGTGCGCCGTCGGGCCGCCGTGCAGCAGGAAGACGGCCGGGTACGGGGCGAGGCCCGTCTCGGGCTTGGAGACCAGCGCGTGGATGCGGCCGCCCTCGCCCTCGACGTCGAGGTCCTCGACGGGGACGCTCGGCGGGGCGGGCGGGCCGCCGGGGTTGACCACGACCTGGCCGCTGCTGGAGCGGATGACCGGCGGGCGCGAGGCGCTGGACCAGGAGTACTCGACGTGGCCGCCGGGCCGGGGAGCCGCCTCCTCGATCACGCCGTGCGGCGTGTCGATGAGCGTCAGGCCGCCGCCCGCGAGGTCGTAGCGGTGCAGGTACGTGCGGGCGCGGTGGTCGCGCAGGATGAGCAGGCCGCGGCCGTCGTCGTACCACTCGGCGTTCAGGTCGCCGGGGTCCTTCAGCCAGATCTCGCGCTGCTCGCCGCTCACCGGGTCCCAGACCAGCGGCTCGTGGCGCCGGCGGCGCTCGTGCAGGGCCAGCAGGCGGCGGTCGCCGACGACGGGGGCGAAGTGCAGGCCGGTGACGCCCTTGGTGGGCCCGTCGTACAGCTCGCCCACCGTCTCGCCGCTCGGGCGGACGACGCGGAGCGCGGGGTGGCGGAAGTCGCCGTACTCGCCGTGGTTGATCGCGATGAGCGAGCCGTCGAGGGACATGTCGGCCACCCAGGCGGCCTCGGTGTGCTCGTACAGGAGGCTCGCCGGGCCGCCGACGCGGACGACGTGGATCCTGAACGTGCCCTCGCTGGCCATGCTGATCGCCGCGACGCCCGTCGTGGACAGGGCGATGCCGCCGGGCTGGCCCGGCGGCAGGTCGGGGGCGACCGGCTCGTTGGGGCCGCCGGCGAACGGCTGGCGCCACCACACGCCGAACTCGTCGCCGCCGGTGTCGGCGAACCAGTAGATCCACTGGCCGGTGGGGTCGATGGCGGCGTACGCGGTGCCCTTCGGGCGGTCGGTGACCTGGCGGACGGCGCCGCTCACGCGGTCCCAGGCGTAGACCTCCCAGGTGCCGGTGGCGTTGGAGCGGTAGATGGAGCGGTTGGGGGCCTGGCGCGCCCAGGACGGCAGCGTCATGCGCGACGCGCGGAACCTGGCCTGCCAGCGTTCCTCCGCCTTCATCCTGCGCGCCCCCTCCCATTGATGTCCCGTGCCTCCGGGCGCGGGATGCCGTCCAGTATTGCGCGTGTTCCAGGGAAAAACTTGGGGAATGTGGGGGAATTTCGGACTAAATGCCCCATCAGTAACACCAGTCCCACATGCCCGTCAAGGAACGGGTCTTGATCGGGGTACGGGCTCGAAGATAGACACGTGAAACGCGGCATGCGTTACTACTTTTTGCCGACTTTTCATGACATTTCGGGAGATAAATCCCGCTATTCGCCTGTCAAGCTCGGCCGGGTCCGTATGCCACGCACTCGGCCCCATCCCGACCACCTGGGCGATGTCGTCATGCCCCAGCTCCATCTCGAACTCCACCGAACGTCGCTCCAGCTCGGCGAAGCCCTCCAGACTCCGCGCCAGCCTGCGTTCCTTCTCCTCGTCCACGGAGAGCAGCCCAAGCTCCTCGACCAGCGGGCTCAGGTGCCGCGCGGCCGGGGTCACGACCACCGCGACGCCGCCGGGCCTCAGGATCCTCCCGAACTCGGGCCCGTTCCTGGGCGCGAACACGTCCATCACCACATCGGCCACCCCATCCCTGATGGGGAGCGGACGCCACACGTCGGCCACGAACGCCCCTGCCCTGGGATGCACCCGCGCCGCCCGGCGTACAGCGTGCTTCGACACATCGAACGCCATCCCGATGCCATCGTTCACCGCGTCCAACGCGGCCGCCAGGTAGTGCCCGGTGCCCGCGCCTGCGTCGACGATCAACGGCGCGGCCCAGCCCTCCGCGCGACGATCGCCGATTTCCGGCTCGTACGCGGGATCCGTTGATCCAGCGCCGTGACCGGCCTCCACTCCCGCCCCACGGTACGCCCTCAGCCCCGTGCCGTCATTCGTTTCGGCGGAGTGCTCACGTTTTGCTGGAACGTTCTTGTTGCACGCGTACTTTCGTACGGTTTCTGCTACCGCGTCGTGCAGTGGTGCGTAGTGGCCCGCATCGAGAAATCGCGCTCGCGCGGCCACCATCTCGGGGCTGTCGGCCGTTCCCGGGGGTTTGTTGCCGACCAGGAGGCTCACGTAGCCCTGCTTGGCGATGTCGAAGGCATGCCCTTGGGCGCACCGCAGCGCGCCGGCGTCGAGCCGGAGGGCGGCTCGGCAGACGGGGCACGCCAGGTATTCGACGATATCGGCCAGCATGCCGCCCATTCTCGTCCACCCCCCGGCCCCCCTTCCCACGGGGCACACCCCACCGGGGGCACACCCCACCGGGGGCGGGCACCACCAGGGCGGGGCACCACCCGGGGCTGGGCGCCGTGCGCATGGCGCCGGTCTCCGCCGTCCCGCTGCTCGCCGACGCGGCGCGCCTGGAGAGGCGGGCGCGCCTGGAGAGGTGGGCGTTGTGGGGCGGTGTGCGTCCTTGGAGGGCGCGAAGGGAGGGGCACAGCGCCGTCGAGGGAGCGGGCGTCGGGTGGTGGCGTGTGTCCTTTGGGCGGCGCGGGCTGCGAGGTGGCGCGCCCAGGGGGACGGGCTGGCGTGCGGGTGGCTGGGCGCCGTGCGTGTGGCGCCGGGCTCCGCCGTCCCGCTGCTCGCCGACGCGGCGCTTGGAGGGGGCGGGCGTTGTGGGGCGGTGTGCGTCCTTGGAGGGCGCGCACGGAGGGGCACAGCGCCGTCGAGCGGAGCGGGCGTCGGGGGCGGGGTGTGTCCCCTGGGGGCGGCGTGGGGTGGGGGTTAGGCGGCGGTGGTGGCTTCGAGGAGGAAGGCGGCGTTGGAGGGGGTGGAGCGGAGCTTGTCGACGAGCATCTCGAGCCCCTGCTGCTTCTCCAGCGTGGTGAGCATGCGCCGCAACCGCCACACCACCTGCCGCTCCTCCGTGTGCAGCAGGATCTCCTCCCGCCGCGTCCCCGAGGCGTCCAGGTCCACGGCCGGGAAGAGCCGCCGCTCCGCGAGCTCGCGGACGAGGTGCAGCTCCATGTTCCCCGTCCCCTTGAACTCCTCGTACAGGTTGTTGTCCATCCGCGACCCCGTGTCCACCAGCGCGGTGGCGAGGATGGTGAGGGAGCCGCCGCCCTCGACGTTGCGGGCGGCGCCGAAGAAGCGCTTGGGCGGGTACAGGGCCCCGGCGTCGATGCCGCCGGTGAGGACCCGGCCGCCGCCGGGCGCCAGGTTGTTGTACGCCCGCCCCAGCCGCGTCAGCGAGTCGAGCAGGAGCACCACGTCCTGGCCGGACTCGACGAGCCGCTTGGCCCGCTCGACGGCCAGCTCGGCGACGGCGGTGTGGTCGCGGTCGGGGTGGTCGAAGGTGGAGTAGAAGATCTCGCCGGAGATCGTGGCGCGCATCTCGGTGACCTCCTCGGGCCGCTCGCCCACGAGGAGGACCATGAGGTGCACTTCGGGGTGGTTGCGGGTGATCCCGGCGGCCAGCGCCTGCAGGACCATGGTCTTGCCGGCCTTGGGCGGGGCGACGATGAGGCCGCGCTGCCCCTTGCCGATGGGCGCGAAGAGGTCGATGACGCGCGTGCTGAGCGACTCGGTCTCGATGCGGAGCCGCTCGGTCGGATGTACGGGTGTCAGCTCGGCGAACCTGGGCCGGCCGCGCCACTGCGCGGCGCCGTTGACCGAGGTGACGCCCACGAGCTTGTTGCCGGCGAACGACGCGACGACGTGGTCGCCGGGCCGCAGGTCGAACTGCCGTACCTTGTCGGGCGTGAGGCGCACGTCGCCGGGTCCGGGGAGGTGCCCGGCCCGGAGGAACGCGGATTTCTCGCGTACGTCCAGGAGGCCCTCGACCTGGCGGACGGGCACGTCCGCACGCTGCTCTGGAATGTGTACAGACATGGTGAAACCCCTTTAAGGGAATGCGCCGGACCAGCCCGGAAGCGGTCGGGCGCGGTGTGGAAAGAAAGGAAGCCGGGCCCCTCGAGAGAACCGGGGCGAGACTCAGATGAAGATCGGCGGAGCCGAAGCTCGACGCCTGGTGGCAAGATACCACACCATCTGGCCCAGTAAACGCCTAGCCCTCTTGGGCTATTCCCGGGCCGTTCTCGGAGTTTCTCCCACGGACGCGGGCAGGGGGACGCGACAATGTTCTTCTCGGCACCGTACTGCGAGGAAAATTACCGCACCCGGTGTGCCGGAGGGCATAGGCCCCCGTCGAAGCAGCGCCATCGTGTCAAGTGACATGCAGGACCCCTGCAACTCGGTGAGGGTTCCATAGAACCAACAGGAAACTCCTTGGGGGAGCACCATGAAGACCGTCAACCACTGCCCGCGGTGCCACCACGAGCTCGACGAGGGCCCGATCATTTACCGGTGCGCGCACTGCTGCCGCGCCGTCTACGCGGCCGACATCGAGAACGAGTTCGTTCCGCGCCAGCAGCAGGTAGCCGTAGCCGCCTAATCTGGGCGAGTGCCGCATACATCCATAACAGTGTCCGGCGTCGAGGTGACGCCGCTCTGCGACGCCGTAGGTCCCATGGGAGCGGCGATCCGCCGCCCGCTCGCCGAGATGTTCCCCGGTTCCGGGCTCCAGGACGAGCCTTGGGTCCTGCACTTCCACTGCTACCTGATCCGCGACGCGGCCGGTCGGCTGACCCTCGTCGACACCGGGATCGGTGACGAAGACTCACCGGCCGCGAGCTGGGCCCCCGTTCCCGGCACCCTGGCCGGCGAGCTGGCCGCCGCGGGCGTCGCGCCCGCCGAGATCGGCACCGTCGTCCTCACGCACCTGCACAGCGACCACGCCAGTGGCGTGGTGACCGACGGCAGGCCCGCGTTCGAGAACGCCCGGTACGTCCTCCAGCAGGCCGAGGTGGACGCCGCGCGGGGCCCCGTGCTCGACCGGCTCCTCACCCCCATCAAGGGGCAGCTGCAGGTCGTCGAGGGCCACGCCGAGGTCTCGCCGGGCGTCCACGTGCAGCACGCGCCCGGGCACACGCCGGGCCACCAGATCGCCAGGGTCGGCGACGTGGCCGTGACCGGCGACCTCGTGCTCCACCCGGTGCAGCTCGACGACCCGGCCATCCGGTACGCCTACGACGACGACCAGGAGACGGCCGCGCGCACCCGGGCGGAGGTGCTCCAGGCGCTCAGGGCCGAGCGCGCGATTCTCGCAACCGCTCACTTCGGCGAGCCGTTCCTGCGTCTGTGACGTTTCCCGGGCACGATGTGTAGCCATGAAGATACGCGTTGTGACCGGCGTCGCACTCGGCGCCGCTCTGGTCGTCCCGTCGGCGGCGTGGGCGGCCCCCACACCCGATCTGACCGGGGCCGCCGTCTACGCGGCGGCAGGCAACCAGCTCAGCCGATACACGGCCGCCGGCGAGTGGCACCCGCTCGCCAGCTTCGGAGCCACGCAGTTCGCCGCGTCGCCCGACGGCACCAAGGCCGCCTGGATCACTGAGAGCGGCAACCTCAACATCAGGGAGCGCGGCAAGACCAGCACGATCGTCAGCGGTCTCCAGGGCAGTACGCCGTGCCTCACCCCGGTCTGGTCCGCCGACTCGACCAAGGTGGCCTACCCGAGCGCGAACGGCACGATCAACGCCGTCCGGGCCGACGGCAGCAGCGCCCCGCGCAAGCTGGGCGTGTCCAAGGGCGTCTGCCACCTCGCCTGGGCGGGCAACGGGCGCTACCTCGCCGGCTTCACCACCACCGGCGACGCCCTCTACCGGCTCGACGCCAAGACGGGCAAGACCGTCATGGTCAAGGGCGTCAAGGCCATCACCCACGTGCAGAGCCTGTCGCCCGACGGCAGCAAGGCGGTCGTGGCGTTCCCGGAGGGCACGCCGGCGCTCGCCGCCAGGACCTGGCCCACCACGTTCAAGCCGGTCATCCTCGCGATCCCGTCGGGCAAGCGGCAGAAGCTGCCGGCCAAGGGCAACGCCATCGGCGCGTACTACCTGCCGGACGGCCGTCTCGTGATGCGGATGGCCGCCGCGCGCACGCAGCCGCGGCACGCGGCCGACCACGCCCACAACACGCTGGTCGTGTTCGACAGCGCGGGCAACGAGCTCCAGCGGCTGGCCGAGCCGCCCAAGGCCAGGAACCAGGCGCTGCTCCAGGTCGTGTCGTAAGGGGCTACCGTCCGCTCATGGCCGGCTGATCGGCCAGGAGCGACGAGGGCAGGGAGGCCATCGCGGTCAGGCCGCCGTACGGGGAGGGCGCGAGAGTGACCTTGATGCCGTGCCTGGCCGCGAGCCTGCTCACCACGAACAGGCCGAGCCGGTCGCTCTGCGCCAGGTCGAACTCCGGCCTCTTCGCCAGCCGCTCGTTGAGCTCGTCCAGCTCGGCCCTGGCCAGGCCGAGACCGCGGTCCTCGACCTCGATCATCAGGCCGTGCGGGGTGGTCGAGGTCCGCAGGTCCACCCTGGTCCGGGGCGGCGAGAAGAGGGTGGCGTTCTCGATCAGCTCGGCCATCAGGTGGGCCACGTCCGTGACCACCGCGCCGAGCAGCGCGACCGGCGGCGGCTGGAGGATCTCGACCCGCTCGTACTCCTCGACCTCCGCCACGGCCGCGCGCAGCACGTCGAGGATCGGCACCGGGTTGCGCCAGCCGCGCCCGGGCGCCTGGTCCGACAGGATGATGAGGCTCTCGGCGTGCCTGCGCATGCGGGTGGTGAGGTGGTCGAGCTTGAACAGGTCCGCCAGCACCTCGGGCTCCTCCGTCGCCCGCTCCATGCTGTCGAGCTGGAGCAGCTGCCGGTGCAGCAGCGACTGGTTGCGCCTGGCCAGGTTCACGAAGACCTGGCTGACGCCGTGCCGGAGCCGGGCCTGGCTCACCGCGGCCGCGACGGCCGTGGACTGCACGTCGTTGAACGCCTGGACGATGTCGCGTACCTCGGACGTGTGGGACGTGACCTCGATCGGGGCGATCTCTTCGGCGGTGGGCGGGGCCGTGTTCGTCCGCAACCGCTTGACCAGGCCGGCCAGCCGCACCTCGGCCAGCTCCGTGGCGGCGTCGCGGAGCCCGGCCAGCTCGCGCACCAGCCGCTTGCGGAAGCGCAGCGAGAACATGATCGACGCGATGACGGCGATCAGGCCGACACCGCCCGCGACCCCGATCTTGATGAGCATGCCGATGGCCGTGGGCGTCACCCGGTTCACGAGGCTCTTGACGGCCAGGGCCTGGTTGCGCTCGACCGCCGCCCACAGGTTCTGGCCGTCGACGGGCCAGGTGGCGGCCGTGACGGGCAGGCCGTTCGTGGCCGCCTGGCCCCGGATGGCGTCCTCGGCGTCCAGGAACTCCTTGTAGACCGATGACTCGGCCAGCCGCGCGTACGGGCCGCGCAGGCCGCGGTCGAGATGCGAGAGCGCCTGCGAGAACAGCAGCCGCCTGGTGGCCACCATCCCCGTGAACGCCTCGTGCTCCGGGGGCTCCACCCGGCCCTTGCCCAGAACGACCGCGATCAGCGCCCGCTCCCTGGACAGCACGTCCTTGGCCTCGCCCAGCATGGTCACCGCCCTGGCCTGCTTGTAGAGGGCCATGTCGGGCACAAGCACCATGGCGTCGTACATGCGGAAGGACGCGTCCACGATCTGGCTGTAGCCGTCGATCACGTCGAGCGGCGCCACGGCCCCGCCGTCCACCTCGCGGCGGACCTCCGCGAGCTGGTCGAGCTTGGTGTTCAGCGCGGCGAGCTGCGCGGTCATCTCCGGTGACAGGTCACGCTGGTTCTTGGCGAGCGTACGGAACGCGGTCACGGCCTTGTCCGTCTCGCCGCGCTGCTTGGCCATCTTGGCGGCGCCCTGCCGGCTGACCAGGAACTCCACGGAGAACAGCCGCTCGTCCTGCAGCTCGATGTTGACGCGCTCGGACGGGTCGGCCAGGTTGGTCGCCAAGTCCTTGATCGACAGCAGGCGCACGCCGTCGCCGCCGGTCAGGCCCGCGGCGAACGCCCACAGGCCCACGAGGGACAGCAGCGGGACGAACAGGAGGACGAGAAGTTTCACGGCGATGGGGCGGCCACGCGTGGGGGGCATGCGACCTCCGGGTGCAAGATGAGATCGCCTCGCAGAGTACACCCCCCTTTGAAAGGATTTCTGTGCGTCTTCCGCGTTCTTTCTCCGGCTGGACCATCGCGGTCTTCGGATTCCTCGCCTTCGCGCTCGGCCTGCTCGGGTTGGTCTCACCCGACTCGCTGCTGGCCATGCTGGGTTTCGAGGTGCTCGACGTCCGCCCCGCCGGGGACTACACGCTGGTCTATATGGCCGCCTCGTCGATGGCGGCGGTGAACATGGGCGTTTATTACGTTTTCGCGGCTTCTCACGACTACACGCCGTTCTTCCGGTGGACGGTGCCGTTCAGGCTCGTGACGTTCGCCGTCTTCACCACGCTGGTGCTGACCGGGGCCGCGCCGGCCAAGTTCTTCGGCGTCGGGCTCTGGGAAGGGCTCGGCGCGCTCATCACGGGGTTCGCGCTCTGGCGCGAGGGCAAGCTCGTGCCCTCGCGCCAGTGAGTCACCGCGTGGCTTCCTCCGAGTCGCGCGCGACCAGTCGGTCGCCCGGCTCGGGGGAGTGCCGCAGGCGCTTCTCCAGCTCGCGCTTCTCGTTCTCCAGCTGGGCCACCCGGTCGGTGGCCTCGGCCCTGGCACCCAGCAGCCGGCGGCGGCGCCTGGCGGACCTGCGCGAGCCCGAGCCGATCAGCCAGAGGCCCAGCAGCAGGACGGCCGCGGTGGCCGCCCCCGCGAGGAACATCTCCACCTGATTGGGCTCGAAGGTGTACCCGAACAGGATGTACCTGGCGCTCTCCTCCGTCAGGACGATGGCCACCGCGCTGCCGGCGAGGAGGACCAAGAGCACTCCAAGTAGAATCATCCAACTCACCCCTTGTCGTAAGAGCCCGATTCCCCTGCCCTGTCGGGGATGAGGTATGCGCCAGGATTGCCGTCATGAGACCCGAGCCGGGGCAGGTGCTCCACTTCTCCGAGGACCCGACGATCGAGCGGTTCGTCCCGCACGTGGCGCCGACGTCGAAGTTGAAAGAGTCGTACGTGTGGGCCGTCGATCACGACCGCTGCCCCGACTACTGGTTCCCGCGCGCCTGCCCGCGGGCCATGGCCTGGGTGGGACCGCGCACCACCGAGGAGGACGCGGCCCGGATCATCGGCGCGGGGTGCGGCGAGCGGGTGCACGCCATCGAGTACGGCTGGCTCCAGGCGATCAGAGAGGTCCGGCTGTACGCCTACCGGCTGCCCGCGGACGGCTTCGCGCCCATCGGCGACCCGCCGTCCGCCGTGGTCTCCACGGCGGCCGTGACGCCGCTCGGTCCGCCGGAACGCGTGGGCGACCTGTTCGAGCTGCACGAGGAGGCGGGGATCCAGCTCAGGGTGCTGCCCAGCCTGTGGCCGTTCTGGGACGAGGTGATCGCCAGCACGCTGGAGTTCAGCGGGATCAGGCTGCGCAACGCCCGTCGATGAGGGCCTGCAGCGTCTCCAGCGGCATCGAGCCGGGCGGCCGCTTCTCCTGCGCGAACGTGTTGGCCTCGCGCCGCAGCACCTCGTTGACCGGGGTGGGCACGCCGTGCAGGCGGCCGAGCAGCACGATCTCGCCGTTGAGGTAGTCGGCCTCGATGGAGCCGCTGCCCCTGGCCAGGCTCTGCCACGACGACCCGCCGCCGCGGGCGATGCCCTCGATGTGCCGGACGTCCACCTGGTGGCCGCGCAGGCTCGCCTCTTCCTCAGGCGTGGAGTACGCGATCCCGGCCCGGTCGAGCAGGGCTCTGGCCTCGGCCCTGGCCACCTCGACCACCTTCTCCCTGCCGGGAGCGTGGCCCACGAGCGCCTCCACGGCATTGCCCAGGTTGCTGAGCAGCTTGCCGTGCTTCCAGCGCATGACGTCGGTCTGGGTCAGGCCCACCAGGCCGTGCTTGCCGAGGTCGCCGGCGATCCGCTCGGCGAGGTCGTCCACACCCTGGGGATAGCGCCCGACATGGAGCAGGCCCGAGTACGGGTGCCCGTGGGCGGCGACGACGCCGGGCTCCAGATGCTGGGCCGGCAGCCACACGCAGATGCCGTAAACGCGGTCGAACCGCCGCAGGACCATGCGCTCGTTGGCCACGCCGTTCTGGGCGCAGGCCACGGGCAGGTCGGACGGCCAGCCGGCCAGCGCGGAGACGGTGTCCTGGGACTTGGTGGCCAGGATCAGCACGTCGTCGTCACGCGCGGGGACGGGGCCGTCGGCGGCGGGGATGTCGAGGGTCTCGGTGGATTCGGGGGTGATCAGCCGCAGGCCGTCACGCTTGAGTGCCTCGTAGTGGGCGCCTCTCGCGACGAGGAGAACGTCGTGCCCGCCTTGGTGGAGGCGGGCACCGATGGTTCCGCCGACTGCTCCTGCTCCGATCACTATGTAGCGCATTGTCCAAGGATGTCACTTTGCGAGGGCGACCTGGGTCTGCGCCGGCACGGCTGACCCCCGCATCCGCTCCCGCATGATCGTCTTGAGCACGCGCCAGCCGTCGCGCACCGCGTTCAGGTTGCTCACGCCGTGGATGCGGGAGCGCTCGTGGCTGGGGACCTCGTGGATGATGAGGCCGGCCTGGGCGGCGCGGACGTTCATCAGGGTCTCGATCTCGAAGCCGTCGCAGTCGAGCTCGAGGGCGTCGAGGTGGCGGGCCCAGAAGGCGTTGTAGCCGTAGCAGAGGTCCGTGTAGCGGGTGCCGTAGAGCAGGTTGGTCATCCCGGTGAGGACCTTGTTGCCGAGCGAGCGGATCGGACTGAGGTCGTCCGAGCCGCCACCAGGGGCGTACCTGGAGCCCTTGGCGAAGTCGGCGCCGTCGAGGAGGGTGGAGACGAAGGAGTGGATCTCCCGGCCGTCGGTCGAGCCGTCGGCGTCGATCATGACGATGATGTCGCCGCGGGCGGCCTGGAAGCCCTCGATGAGGGCGTTGCCCTTACCGCGCCGGCTCTGCACGACGACCCGGAGGTCGGGGCGCAGCCTGCGCGCTACGGCGACGGTGTCGTCGGTCGAGTTGCCGTCGACCAGGATCACCTCGTCGATCCAGTCGGGCAGCGTAGCGAAGACGTGGGGAAGGTTCTCGGCCTCGTTCATCGCGGGGACGATGACACTGACGCTGGCGGCGAAAGGCTGCTTGTTCATGGAATCAAGATGACTCCCCACACATGCAAGTCACTTGACACCGCCTTGCATTGGTCCGTCATTTATCGGACCAGCGCCTCCGCGGCCCTCGCGATGATCTCGTCGACGGTCTCCTCCGGGGTCTGGCGGGTGGTGTCCAGCCACAGGCCGATGCGCGGGGTCTCGGCCCGGAGCGACCCGTCGAGCTGGGCAATCGTCCAGTCGGAGCCGTAACCGACCTTGGGGCGGGCACGTTCGCGGCGATCCACTTCATCCGGGTCGGGCGCCAGGACGATTACATGAAGAGGACGAGTATGAATCAATTTCGTAAACCGTTCCAAGTCCGGTCCAAGAATGACGTCCTGGACTATTGGCGTGAATCCGGCTTCGAAATACAGGTCCGCGGTGTTGGCCGCTATCCGGTGACGCAGGTGCAGCTGGCGGACCGCCTCGCCGTCGAGGTCGGGGGTCATCTCGGCGCGGCCGCCCACGACCATGCGGCGGAAGGCGTCGCCGCGCACGTGGGCGGAGCGCGGCAGCCGCTCGGCCAGCGCCTGCGCCACCGTGGACTTGCCGGCGGCCGAGATGCCGGTGATCAGGACGGCGCCGTTCACGTGCCGACCAGCTTCCGCACCCGGTCGGCGCCTATGGACAGCAGCAGCGTGGGCAGCCTGGGGCCGGTGTCGCGGCCGACCAGCAGCCTGTAGAGCAGGGCGAAGAAGGCCCGCTGCGCCGCCTTCAGCTCGGGCGTCGCCTTGGCGTCGGCCGGCAGGCCCGCCTGGAGCTTCGGGACGCCGTACACGAGCGTGGTGAGGCTGTCCAGCGACCAGTCGTCCAGCCCGTCGGACAGCAGCCGCAGCGACTCGCGCTCGTCCTGGCCGAGCGAGTCGAGCAGCTCCTCGTCCGGCTCCTCGCGCACGCGCGTGCGCTCCTCGGCGGGCACGTGGGCATCGACCCAGCGCTGCGCCCGGTCCAGGCGCGGGCGGGCCTCGTCGAGCGCCTCGATCGCGTCGAGGTCGCGCAGGATCCGCAGGGTCTGCTCGGCGTCGCCGGTCGTGACGTCCACGATGGAGGCCAGCGTCCGGTACGGGACCGGGCGCGGAGTGGCCGGCAGCGGGCCCGCGGCCGTGCCCACCGCCCTCCTGTACGCGGCCAGCTCGGCGGGCTGCCCCTGACCGTCCGCGATCTTGCGCCCCAGGGCGTCCCACTCGTCGTAGAGCCGCTGGATCTCCTGGTCGAAGGCGATCTTGAAGGACTGGGCGGGCTTGCGGCGGGCGTACAACCAGCGCAGCACCGGCGCCTCCATGATCTCCAGCGCGTCGGCCGGAGTCGGCACGTCGCCCTTGGAGCTGCTCATCTTGGCCATGCCGGTGATGCCGACGAACGCGTACATGGGGCCGATCGGCTGCCGGCCGCCGAACACCTCGCCCACGATCTGGCCGCCGACGATCCACGCCGAGCCGGGAGAGTGGTGATCGACCCCCGACGGCTCGAAGACCACGCCCTCGTAGGCCCAGCGCATCGGCCAGTCGACCTTCCAGACGAGCTTGCCGCGGTCGTGCTCGGCCAGGCGCACGGTCTCGCCGAAGCCGCACTCGCAGGTGTAGGCCAGCTCGGTGGTCGCGTCGTCGTACGCGGTGACCGTCGTCAGGTCGCGCTCGCACAGGTCGCAGTACGGCTTGTACGGGAAGTACTCCTCCACCTGCTTCGACCGGTAGCGGGAGAGCACGGCGTCGATCTTCGCGCGCTCGCGCACGGCCAGCAGGATCTGCTCGCGGTAGGCGCCGCGCGTGTACTGCTCGGTCTGGCTGATGCCGCGGTATTCGACGCCCAGCTCCTCCAGGGCCCGGATCATGGGCGCCTTGAAGTGCTCGGCCCAGCTGGCGTACGAGCTGCCGGGAGGGGCGGGCACCGAGGTCAGCGGCTTGCCGATGTGCTCGGCCCACGACGGGTCGACGCCCGCGGGCACCCTGCGGAAGCGGTCGTAGTCGTCCCAGGACAGCAGGTGCACGCACTCGACGCCGCGCCGCCGGATCTCGTCGGCCACCAGGTGGGGGGTCATGACCTCGCGCAGGTTGCCCAGGTGGATCGGGCCCGACGGGCTCAGGCCCGAGGCGCAGACGATCGGTTTGCCGGGCGCGCGCCGCTCGGCCTCGCTGATGACCTCGTCCGCGAACCTGGAGACCCAGTCGGTCTCGGCACTTTCCGCCATCGCGCCATTCTTGCGGCTCCGCGCCGCCCAAGCCAACGCGTTACCAACCAAACCCGCCGTGTCGCCGGTCCTCGGGTCGCCCACCCGGCGCCGGAGCGGCGGGTGGGCGGGGCCGCTAGACGAGTAAGTCCTAAGTCGGGTCAGTGGTCGTAGGCGATCAGGGATCGGGTGATGGGCTGGCCGGTGGCTCGGTTGTGCCAGATGGCGGCGGTCAGGGCCAGGATGCGCTGGGCGATGCGGGCGCCGACCCCGGTGACGGTGCGTCCGCCGTGCAGTTCCAGGTCGAGCTGGCCCTTGAGCGTGTCGTTGACGGACTCAATCAGCTGGCGGATCGGCTTGAGCAGCTCTTCGCCGGGGCGAGGGGTGCGGTTGCGGTAGGACGGGCGCAGCAGCCGCACGCCGCGCTCGGCCAGGAAGGTGTCCAGTTCGGCGGAGATGTAGCCCTTGTCAGCGACGATGAGCAGGCCGGGCCGGTCGGCGAGCAGGTGCGGGTCGTGCTCGCAGATGGCCATCAACACCTGGCGTTCGTCGATGTTGGGGGTGGCCAGGGCCCAGGTGATGGGTAGTCCGGCGGGGGTGCAGATGAGGTGCAGGCGCAGGCCCCAGAAGTAGCGGGAGTGGGAGCGGCAGTAGCCGTAGCCGGCCCAGCCGGCCAGGTTCGAGCGTTGGGTGGTGGGGCGGGAGCGGCCGCATTCGATCGGAGTGGAGTCGGCCACCCACACCGCATCGCTCCACAGGTCGGTGTCGGATGCCAGCGCCCGGATGGCCCGTTTGAGCAGCGGCAGGGCCTTGTGCAGGCGTTTGTTGTAGCCGGACTGGCCGGGCAGGTAGGGGAAGGCGCCGGGCAGGTGCTTGGGGACGTAGCGCAGCCAGCGCGCCTCGGAGTGGATGCCGAGCAGGACCTGGGCGACGGCCAGGGTGAGCAGTTCGGCGTCGGTGAGTTTCGGCTTGCGTCCCAGTCGTGGCTGATGTCCGAGCCAGTCGTCGATGCTGACGTACAGTGCGGTGAGAAGGGTGTTGAGGTCTGTTGTCACAAACCGATCGTCAACACCCTTCGTTATGTACGCACTCCGTACCGCAGCTACTTAGGACTTACTCGTCTAGAGGGTCGCCGCGTACGGGTCCCAGTCGGCGGGGAGCGGGTCCGGAGCGGTCGTGGTGGAGGTGATGGGCAGGAACTCCCCGCGCTCGCCGGACTCCGAGATGGCGCACATGAGCTCGAGCACGTGGTACGCCAGCTCCCCCGACGCCCGGTGCCCCGTGCCCGCCCGGAGCGACCTGGCCAGGTCGAGCACGCCGATGCCGCGCCCGGCCGTGGTGCCCGACACCGGCAGCTCGCGCCAGTCCGCGTCGCGCGCCCCCCGGGCCAGCAGCGGCCCCTCGAAGGTGTTGGGGTCGGGGAGCGACAGCGCGCCCTCGGTGCCGATGATCTCGATCATCCGGCGGGGAACCGGCGAGTCGAAGCTGAACGTGGCCGTCGCCGTCGCCGTCCCCGGGAAGTCGAGCAGCGCGTTGACGTGCGTCGGGACGTCCACGGGGAAGACCAGGCCCTCCTTGGGCCCCGAGCCGACGACGCGGTGCGGCCGCGCCTTGCGGGTGTCGGCCGCCACCCGGGTGACGGGCCCGAGCAGCGACACCAGGGCGGTCAGGTAGTAGGGGCCGAGGTCGAAGAGCGGGCCGCCGCCCGGCTGGTAGAAGAACTCGGGGTTGGGGTGCCAGGACTCCGGCCCCAGGTTCTGGATGGCGGACGTGACGGCGACCGGCTCGCCGATGAGGCCGGAGCGCAGGGCGTGCAGGGCCGACTGGAGCCCGGCGCCCAGGAACGTGTCGGGGGCGCCGCCGACCCGCAGGCCCAGGTTGGCGGCCTCGGCCACGACCTTGGCGGCCTCGTCCACGTTCATGGCCAGCGGCTTCTCGCCGTACACGTGCTTGCCGGCGCGCAGCGCCTCCAGCGCGACGGCCGCGTGCGCGGACGGGACGGTGAGGTTGACGACGATCTCGACCTCGGGCACCGCCAGGACCGTGGCGAGGGTGCCCGACACGGGGACGCCGTACTCGGCCGCGACCGCGGCGGCCCGCACGGTGTCGATGTCCGCGAGGCCCAGCACGCGGACATCGGGGAAGGAGGTGAGGTTTCGGAGGTATTGGCCACTGATGTTCCCGGCGCCGACGAGGGCGACGCCGATGGGGCCGTTGCTCAAGAGCCCTCCAGGGAGGTGAGGTAGGCGTGGCTGTCCGCGAGAGCGGCGAAGATGTCGGTCGCGCACTCGTCGAGCTCGACGATGCGCCAGGCGTCGGGCGCGGCGGCGAGGATCTCGGGCACCGGCATGACACCGCGGCCCACCGCGGTGTGCGGCTCGCCCTTGACCACCGGGCCGTCCTTGACGTGCAGCGCCAGGATGCGCTCGGAGAGGCGGCCGAGCAGGGCGGGCACGTCCGCGCCGCCCACCGCCGCCCAGTAGGTGTCGATCTCCAGGAACACCTCGGGAGCGAGCAGGTCGGCCAGCACCTCGATGGCGTGCCGGCCGTCGATCTCGGGCTCGATCTCCCACCAGTGGTTGTGGTAGCCGATCCGCATCCCGTACCGGGCCGCCTGCTCGGCGAAGCCGTTCAGGAGATCGGCCGTGCGCGACAGGCCGTCGCGCGTGGTGAACTCCTCGTGCTCGATGCCGCCGGGGATGATCACCAGGTCGGTGCCGACCGTGGCGATGGCGTCGAAGACCTCCGCCGGCTCCTTGCTGAGCAGCGCGTACGCGTGCGTGCTCGACACCGTCAGCCCCAGGTCGTCCATGACCTCGCGGAAGCCCTTGGGGTCCGTCGTGGGGTCGAAGGGCTCCACGGCCAGGTAGCCGATCTCCGCGATCCGGCTCAGCACCGTGTCGCGGTCGGCCGCCAGCGCGTCCCTGACGGTGTAGAGCTGGACACTGATGGGTTTCGTCATCCGCGTACCCCCAGGAGGTGCTCGAGTGCGAGCTGGTTGAGCCGGGTGAAGTGGAAGCCGCGGGCGGCGGCCACCTCGGGGTCGAAGTCGTCCTTGGCCAGGTCGGCCCAGGTCTCGCCCGGCGCCAGCGTAGGCTGGGCGAGCTCGTCCACGCGGGAGGCGCGCAGGGCCTCCTGCACCTCGGGGTCGGCGCGGAAGGCCCGCGACTTCTCCTTGAGGATCAGGTAGGTGCGCATGTTCGCGGCCGCCGAGTCCCACACGTCCTGGGCGTCCTCGGTGCGCAGCGGCTTGTAGTCGAAGTGGCGGGGGCCGTCGTAGCCGCCGTTCTCCAGCAGGTCGACCAGGAAGAAGGCGCTCTTGAGGTCGCCGTGGCCGAAGATCAGGTCCTGGTCGTACTTGGGGCCGTGCTGGCCGTTGAGGTCGAGGTGGAAGAGCTTGCCGTGCCACAGCGCCTGCGCGATGCCGTGCACGAAGTTGAGCCCGGCCATCTGCTCGTGGCCGACCTCGGGGTTGAGGCCCACCATCTCAGGGTGCTCCAGCTCGTTGATCAGCGCCAGGGCGTGGCCGATCGTGGGCAGGAGGATGTCGCCGCGCGGCTCGTTCGGCTTGGGCTCGAGGGCGAAGCGGAGGTCGTAGCCGCGCTCCAGCACGTACGAGCAGAGCGTGTCCAGGCCCTCCTTGTAGCGGTCGAGCGCGGCCTTGACGTCCTTGGCGGCGTCGGACTCGGCGCCCTCGCGGCCGCCCCAGCACACGTACGTCTTGGCGCCGAGCGAGGCGGCCAGGTCGATGTTCCTGATCACCTTGCGCAGCGCGTACCGGCGGACGTCGCGGTCGTTGCTGGTGAACGCGCCGTCCTTGAAGACCGGGTGGGTGAACAGGTTCGTGGTGGCCATCGGGACCTTCATCCCGGTCTCGTCCAGGGCCTTCCTGAACGCGGCGATGGCCTTGTCCCGGTCGGGCTCGACGGCGAGCAGGTCGTCGTCGTGGAAGGTGACGCCGTACGCGCCCAGCTCCGAGAGCTTGTGGACGGTCTCCACCGGGTCGAGCGGCGCCCGCGAGGCGTCGCCGAAGGGGTCGCGCGCCTGCCAGCCGACCGTCCAGAGGCCGAAGGTGAACCGGTCGGTCGGGGTCGGGATGAAATCGGTCATTTAGGTGCGCTCCTCGGGGATTAGTCCATAATCTGTACATAATCCTGAGGAGGCAGGCATGGTCGCGTCAAGAGGGGTACGGCATGATTCCATGCGTGCCCGTAACCTGGCCGTAGTCCTGGGTGCCATCCACCGATCAGGACCTCACACCCGCGCGGCGCTCGCCGAGATGACGGGGCTCACCAAGACCACCGTGTCCAGCCTGGTCTCCGACCTGATCGAGGCGGGGGCGGTGGCCGAGAGCGGGGCCGTGCGGGGCGGCGAGCGGGGGCGGCCGGGCGTGGCGGTGAGCCTGAGCGGCGACCGGGTCGCCACGCTGGGGCTGGAGATCAACATCGACTACCTGGCCGCGTGCGTCGTCGATCTGACCCGGGCCGTGCGGCTGCGCCGTACCCGGCCGGCCGACAACCGCAACTCCGACCCCGTGGACATCCTCGGGAGCCTGCGCGACCTCGTGAAGGAGACGACGGCCGAGGCCGAGCTGGCCGGGCTGCGGATCATCGGCGCGGCACTGGCCGTGCCGGGGACGGTCGAGGGCGAGGTGCTGCGTAACGCACCGCACCTGGGCTGGCGGGACGTACGCGTGCCGGACCTCGTCGACCTGCCCTTCGCCATCGACAACGAGGCGAACCTGGCGGCGCTCGGCGAGCTGTGGTTCGGCTCGCGGGAGACGGACTTCCTCTACGTGTCCGGCGAGATCGGCATCGGCGCCGGGCTCGTGGTGGACGGCACCCTGTTCAGGGGGACGTTCGGGCTGGCGGGCGAGCTGGGCCACGTGGTCGTGGTGCCCGACGGGCCCGCCTGCAGGTGCGGCGGGCGCGGCTGCCTGGAGGTGTACGCCGGCCAGGACGCCCTCCTGGGGGCGCTGCCCTCGGTGTCCGAGCTGGTCACGCGGCTGGAGTCGGGGGAGCAGCGGGCGCTGGAGGCGTGCGGGCGGGCCGGGCACGCGCTCGGCGTGGCGCTCACCTCGGCCGTGCACCTGCTCGACCCGGGCCGGATCGTGCTCGGCGGGATCTACGCGCCGCTCTTCCCCTGGCTCGAAGGGCCGGTGGCGGAGGGGTTGGGCACCCGGCTGGGCCACATGCGGGGCACGCCGCCCGCCCTCGTGGTCTCGGGCACCGGCGCGGACGCCGCCGTGCTGGGTGCGGCAGGGCTGATCATCCAGCAGGTCATCGCCGAGCCCGCCCAGATGCTCGGCCTGTAAGGGGCGATCCCTACCATATCGGCATGCTGATCGAAGAGCGGGCCGCCGAGGACGGCGAGCTGGCCGAGCTGCTCGACGCGGCGTTCGCGGAGCTGGTGGCGCGTTACGGGCCCGAGGGGCGCTCGCAGGTCAAGGCGGGCGCGAGGTTCCTCGTGGCGTCGGTGGACGGCCGGGCCGTCGGCTGCGGCGCCGTGCAGCGCGTGGACGACCTCACCGGGGAGCTCAAGCGGATGTTCGTGCTGCCCGAGTATCGCGGGCGCGGCATCGCCACGTCCATCCTGGGCGCGCTGGAGGGGCTGGCCTGGGATCTGGGCTACCGGCGGCTGCGGCTGGCGACCGGGCTGCGGCAGCCCGAGGCCATCGCGCTGTACGAGCGGTGCGCGTACCGGCCGATCGAGCCGTACGGCAAGTACGTGGACGCCCCCCTGACCCGCTGCTACGAGAAGCCGCTGGCTCAGTAGTAGCCCTTGGCGCCGTCGAGCAGCTCCCTGACCGTGTCGAGGTGGCCGACGTGCCGGGCGGTCTCCTCGACCATGTGGATCAGGATCCAGCGCAGGGTGGCGGCGCCCGAGCTGAAGCCGGGGAACTCGCCCACCTCGTCGAACGAGTGCGCGGCGACGATCTCGTTGGAGACCGCGCACTGCTGCTCGTACTCGTCGAGGAGCCGGGCCAGCGGGACGCCCTCGACCCGCATGTCGGCATCCTCCACCGCCTCGTCGAACTGCGGGTTGGTGGCCGAGTCGCGGCCCAGGAAGAGCACCTCGAACCAGCAGTGCTCGGTCCAGCGCATGTGGGAGACCAGCCCCGCCACCGTCATGAGCGGCGAGGTCGGCAGGACCGGCCGGTGGGCGTCCTCCTCCGACAGGCCCTCGCATTTCCACCGCACGAGTGCGCGCTGCATGTCGAGCCAGCCGGTGAGCTGGGTACGTTCGTCTGCCACGGCGGGAGGGCGTACGCGTGAGAGGCTCATGGCCGCCGACGCTACCGGAACGCGACAGGCGGGCGGACCGGGACGGCCCGCCCGTCCGCCCGCGACTAGCCGTTGGCCGCGTCCTCCAGGCCCTGGACGTCGATCTTCCCCATGCCCAGCATGGCCTTGACGGCGCGCTGTGCCCGCTCCGGGTCGGGGTCGCCGATCAGCTCCTGGAGCCGGCGCGGGATGATCTGCCAGGACAGGCCGTACCTGTCCTTCAGCCAGCCGCACTGCGACTCCTCGCCGCCGTCGGTGAGCTTCGCCCACAGCTCGTCGACCTCCTCCTGCGAGTCGCAGTCGACGTAGAGCGAGATGGCCTCGGTGAACTTGAACTCCGGGCCGCCGTTCAGCGCGATGAACCGCTGCCCGGCCAGCTCGAACGTCACCACCATGGCCGCCCCGGTGGGCCCGGGCGTGACCTCCAGGACGCGCGAGTCCTTGAAGAGCGAGGTGTAGAACCCGGCGGCCTCCTCGGCCTGGTCGTCGAACCAGAGGAACGTGGTGATCTTCTGCATGGCGTTTCCTTCCTACGAGGTCTCTCGCCAACGCGTCGAACTCACCTGGCCCGGATCGACAGACCAGACATTTCTTTTTCCGGCTGCCGGGTCAGCGAGCCCTTCCCGGATCAGCGGGCGCCGGCGCGGTGCTCTCGCGGACCACCAGGCTGGTCGCCAGCTCGACCCGCGGCGTGTCGGGCTCCTGGCCGTTGATGAGCTGGATCAGCATGCGGGCGGCCATGGCCGCCATGTTGGCCAGGGGCTGGCGCACGGTGGTGAGCGTGGGGGCGATCCACTGGGCGAAGGACAGGTCGTCGAACCCGACCACGCTCAGGTCCTCCGGCACGCGCAGGCCGCGCGCGTGGGCCGCCCGGTACGTCGCCAGCGCCTGGATGTCGTTGCCCGCGAAGACGGCCGTGGGGCGGTCGGGCAGGTCCAGCAGCTCCACGGCGTGGTGGTAGGCCGGCTCGTGGCTGTAGTCGCCGTGCCGGATCAGGGCGGGGTCGACCTCGATGCCCACCTGGTCGAGCGCGGCGCGGTAGCCGTCGAGCCGGGCCCGCGAGGTCAGCCGGTGCGCGGGACCGGTGATCATCGCGATCCGCCGGTGGCCGAGCTCGATCAGGTGCCTGGTCGCGGTGAAGCCGCCGTTCCAGCTGGTCGAGCCGACCGAGGGCACGTCGGGGCCCTCGTCCACGGACGGCTGCACCACCACGAACGGGATGCCCAGCCGCCGCAGCTCGCGCTCCTGGTCGGCCGAGAGCTCGGAGATGACCAGGATCGCGCCGAGCGAGCCGCGCGTGCCGAGGTCGTCGAGCCACTGGCGGGCCAGGTTGCTCCGCTTGTGCACGGCCGAGACGACCAGGCCCATGCCCTCGGCCTGCAGCGCCTCCTCGGCGCCGCGGATCAGCTCCACCGCCCAGGGGTTGTCCAGCTCGTTGATGACGAACTCGATCAGGCCGCCGGGGTGCTCGTGCCGGCCCGGCAGCGTGTAGCCGTGCTGGCCGAGCAGCCGCTGGACCTTGCCCCGGGTCTTCGCGGAGACATCCGACCTTCCGTGCAGCACCTTGGACACGGTCGAGACCGAGACGCCGGCTTTGGCCGCGATGTCGGCCATCGTGCTCCGCCGCTCCGTCGTGATGTCGTCCACTGTTCACATCCTTCCGCCCCCTAAGTCTGCCGTCTCGAACAAGCCCTTGACGCCATCCGACGTTTCGCCTACTTTTCCGGCAGGCCGATTTTCGCAACTTTTCGCAAACCGCCGCTCCGCCGCACTCCGACTTCCCCCCCAGGAGGAACGCATGGATCACGCACCCAGCCGCCGCGCGGTGCTCGGCGGCACGATGGCCGGCCTCGCCGTCCCGCTCCTCGGCGGCACGCCTGCCCGGGCCGCCGCCGCCCAGGCGGCGGGCCCCATCGGGTCCGGCTGGACAGAGATCTTCTCCGGCTACTCCGTCCACCAGCCGCCCGACAGGACCCGCCACACCTACGACGCCGCCACCGGCGAGCACCACTTCTGGGTGTACGACACCGACCCCAGCACCTTCCCCGGCCAGGACTCGGGCCCGCGCAGCGAGCTGCGCTTCCACAACGACTACACCTCGGGGGACGCGCAGTTCGAGTGCGACATGAAGATCGGGGCGGGCACGCACCGGATGTGCGTCATGCAGGTCTTCGGCGGCGCGACGTCGGCGACGGCGTTCATGACGCTGGCCATGAACACCGACAGCATCAACTACTACGACTCCACGACGCAGATCTACGCCCCCGTGTACGACAAGTACATCCGGCTCAACGTCGTCCACGAGACCGGCATCGGCAAGATCCACATCTTCGTCAACCGCCAGTACCGGACCAGCTTCAACGACCGCGGGGCGGCCACCCACTACTTCAAGGCCGGCCTCTACGGCCGGGCAGGGATGTCGGCGCGCAGCGACAACTACCTCAAGAACATCCACATCTATCGCAAGTGACACCCACCCGGCCCGCCCCGCTCCCGGGGGCGGGCCTTAGAGTGTCGATCATGGAGCCGACGACCGCGGAACAGTACCGGCGCTTCGCGTCGAGGGAGGCCCGCGGCTCGTCGCCGCTCTACGAGCAGCTCGCCTCCGGGGTGGCGGACGACCCCGACCTGATCGCGCTGCTGTCCGGCCTCCCGCCCGCCAAGCGGCAGCCCAACCTGCTGTTCGCCGCCGCCCGCTACGTCGCGGGGACGCCCGCCGGCTACCAGGAGTTCCGCCGGTCCGTGCTCGACCACCGGGACGCGGTCGTCGCCGCGATGCTCTCCCGGCGTACCCAGACCAACGAGGCGGGCCGGTGCGCCGCGCTCTACCCGCTGCTCGCCTCGCTCCCGCAGCCGCTGGCGCTGCTGGAGGTCGGCGCGTCGGCCGGGCTGTGCCTGCTGCCCGATCGCTACGGCTACGACTACGACGGGAGCCTGGCCGGGGACGTGGACAGCCCGCTGCGGCTGCGCTGCCGCACCGAGGGCGAGTCGCGTTTCCCCGAGCCGGGCGCGGTGACCGTCGCCTGGCGGGCCGGCATCGACCTCAACCCCCTCGACGTCACCGACCCCGACGACGTGCGGTGGCTCCGTACGCTGGTCTGGCCCGGACAGGACGACCGCCTGCGGCGCCTGGACACCGCCATCGAGCTGGCTCGCCGGGATCCGCCCCGCATCGTGCGGGGAGACCTCAACGCGCGTCTCGGCGAGGTGGCCGCCCAGGCGCCCGCGCACGCCACGCTCGTCGTCTACCACACCGCGGTCCTCTATTACGTGCCGGACGACGGGCGCGCCACGTTCGTGGAGCAGGTCCAACGGCTCGGCGGCCACTGGATCGCCCAGGAGGACCCGGGCGTCCTGCCGGGCGTGGACGCCCGGCTCCCCGAGCGGCCGCCGGCGGACGTCCTCACCTACGCGCTCGCGCTCGACGGGCGTCCGGTCGCGTTCTCGGCGATGCACGGCGGCTGGCTCCGCTGGCTGCCCGCCTGAACCCCGGCCCCGTCACTCGCGCGCCGCGAGCGTGTCCGCCGGACGGCAGCTCAGCGCGAACCTGCCCGGGACGGCCGTGGCCGCCAGCGCCAGGGCCGCCACCGCGGCGACCACCGCGAGGTACGCGCCCGAAGGCACGTACGGCAGCGCCGACCCCGTCATCCCCGCGCTGAAGGCGGCCAGCGTCACCAGCGAGATCGCCGTCCCCAGGGCCACCGCCACGACCGTCGCCGTCAGCGTCTCCGCGCGCAGCATCCGCGCCGCCTGCCGCCGCGTCGTGCCCACCACCCGCAGCAGGGCCAGCTCCCTGGACCTGGCCAGGGTGGACATGGCCAGCGTGTTGACCACGGCGATCGCGCAGAAGGCGATGATCAGGCCCATGGCGACGTACGTGACCGCCGCGTTGGGGCTGTCCACCTCAGCAGCCCCGGCCCCGTCGAGCACCGCCCCGCCCGACGCCCGCCGGAGCGCCTCGCGGTCCCCGCCGGAGACCAGGACGGTGCCCCGCGGGTCGTCGACGTGGCCCGCGACGAGCCCCCGGGAAAGGGTCAGGTCGCCGAAGCCGAGACCGCGGGCGTAGATCGCGACGACCCGCACCTCGGCGGGGGTACCGTCGCCGAGCACCAGACCGACCCGGTCTCCGAGGCCGGCGTCCAGGCGGTCGGCGGCGGTGCGGCTGATCGCCGCCGACGTGTCGCCGAGCCCGTCCAGCGAGCCCGCCACCACGTCCAGATCCATCGTCCGGTCCAGGCCGCCGGGCGTGACGGCCTGGACGGCGTACTTCTCGAGATCGATCCTGACCGACGTGCGCAGCACCTCCGTGACGGCACGCACGCCGGGCACCTGGCGCGCGGCGGCGGCGGAGGCGCCGGGGCCGAGCACGTGGTCGGCCCTGACGCCCGCGCCCAGCTCGTCCTGCGCGGCGTGCCCCATGGTGGTCTGCACGAACAGGATCGTGCACGTCATCGCCGTCATCAGGGTCAACGGCACGATCACCGAGGCCAGCCGTCCGGTGCCGGCGCGCAGGCTCTTGCGCGCGAGGTAGCCGGCCACGCCGGGCGCGCGCAGCGGCAGCGCCGTCACCGCCCGCGCGACCAGCGGCCCGAGCAGGGCGACCGCGATCGTCCACACCAGCGCGGTCAGCATGGTGACAGGGCTGGAGGCCGCCTCCGTGTTCAGGCCGGCCAGCACGATCGTCAGGACCACGCCGCCGGCCAGGGCGAGCAGGCCCGCGACCAGCCGCACCGGCGGGATCCCGGCGGCGGGCAGCGCCGTCTCTCCCAGCGCCTCCACCGGCCTGATCCGCGTCGTACGGCGGGCCGAGACGCGCGCCGCCACCCACGCGACCACCAGCGTGGTCACGACCGCCACGATCGAGGGGAACGGGCTGACCACCAGCCGCAGGTTCGCCGGCATCGCGCCCAGGTCGACGAACCTGGACCGCAGCCAGAACCCGAGCGCGATCCCGGCCCCGGAGCCGAGCGCCCCGGCGACCGCCCCGATGAGCAGGGCCTCGCCGCCGACGAGCCTCCTGACCTGGCCCGGCAGGGCGCCGACGGCCCGCAGCAGGGCGAGCTCACGCCGGCGCTGCTGCATGGACAGCGCGAACGTGCCCACCACGACGAGGATCGCCACCAGCAGCGAGGTGCCGCCGAGCGCGCCGCCCAGGCTGATGAGCCTGACCCGGGAGTTCTCCGCCTCGGGGAACTCGACCGCCCCGCGCTCGTCGCCGGTGTAGACCATGGCGCCCTTGACGGCAACCTCGACGGCGACCTCGACTCCGGGCCAGACGCCGATCGCCGTCACCAGGCCGTCGCGCCCGGCCAGGCGGCGGGCCTCGCCGGTGGTGAAGAAGATCGTGTCCTGGCCGGGCAGCGCCTGCGCGGTCACCCCCACCACGCGGTGGCCGGGGATCGTCCGGCCGGCGTGGCGGGCGTCCACGACCACCTCGTCCGCGGCCTCGGGGGCGCGCCCCTCGGCGAGCGTGAACGGGGTGAGCGCGGCCGACTCCCAGCCGTGGGCGGTGAACCCCGCGTAGGGGAAGCTCACCTCGGTGACCACCTTGGTCACGCCAGGCACGCGGGCGAGGTCCCGCGCCAGGGAGGCGGGGATCCACCTGCGTTCGGACAGGAGCTTGGCCTTCTCCTTGCCGCTCTCCTTGGTCTGCCGGACGTACTGGTCGCCCGCCACGATCACGGGGGCGCCGGCGTACCGCTCGGGCGCCACCCCGCCGCGCAGGCCCGTCTCCAGCAGCATCCCGCACGCGGTCACCAGCGCCGCCGCGCACAGCAGGGCCACGAACGCGCCGGCGAACCCGGCCTTGCGGTGGCGGAGCATCCTCAACGCGAAGGAGATCATCAGTTCCACGCCCCCAGCCCGGTCATGCGCCCGGCCACCTTCTCGGCGGTGGGAGCCGCCATCGCGTCCACGATCCGGCCGTCGGCCAGGAACAGCACGGTGTCGGCGTACGAAGCCGCCACCGGGTCGTGGGTGACCATCACCACGGTCTGGCCCAGCCCGGAGACCACCTCCCGCAGGAGAGTCAGCACGTCGCGGGCGGTCATCGTGTCCAGCGCGCCGGTCGGCTCGTCGCCGAACACCACCTCCGGCCTGGTCACCAGCGCCCTGGCGATCGCCACCCGCTGCTGCTGGCCGCCGGAGAGCTCGGCCGGGCGGTGCCCGGCACGGCCGTCGAGGCCCACCCGGTGCACGACCTCCCGCAACCAGCCCCGGTCGACCCGGGTGCCGGCCAGCATGAGCGGCAGCGTGATGTTCTCCGTCACGGTCAGCGCGGAGACCAGGTTGAAGGCCTGGAAGACGAAGCCGACGCGCCGCCGCCGGAGCTCGGTCAGCGCGTTCTCGTCCATGCCCGCCAGGTCGGTGCCGCCCAGGCGTACCGATCCCGAGCTGGGGACGTCGAGCCCGGCGGCGCAGTGCAGGAACGTGCTCTTGCCCGAGCCCGAGGGGCCCATGACGGCGGTGAAGGTGCCCCGGGGGATGGCGATCGACACCTCGCGCAGGGCCGCCACCGCGCTCCGGCCCCTGCCGTACACCTTGCTCACCGCGTCCAACCGCACTGCCTCTGTCATGGTTCAAGCCTGCTGATCTGCGCTTTCCGCCACCAGAGAGCCGGTCACGACCCCGCCATGACCTCATCATGATCCGGACATAATGGTCAGGTGATCCGCATTCTCCTGGCCGAGGACCAGCACGTCATCAGGGAAGCGCTCGTGACCCTGATCAGCATCGAGCCCGACATCGAGGTGGTCCAGGCGGTCGAGTCCGGGGACGCGGTGGTCTCCGCCGCCCTGGTCCACAAGCCGGACGTGGCCGTCCTGGACGTCGACATGCCCGGCGCGATCGACGGCCTCGACGCCGCCGGCGAGCTGCGCGCGAAGCTGCCGGGCTGCCGCACGCTCATGCTCACCGGCCACGGCAAGCCGGGCCACCTCCGCCGCGCGCTGGCCTCCCAGGTGGACGGCTTCATCCTGAAGACCGCCTCGCCGGAGGAGCTGACGGGCGCGATCAGGAAGGTGGCGCGGGGCGAACGGGTGCTGGACCCCTCGCTCGCCAGCACCGCCTGGAACCTGGCCGACAACCCGCTCACCCCGCGCGAGGTCGACGTCCTGCGGCTGGTCGCGGCGGGCGCCGAGGCGACCGAGATCGCGGGCCGGCTCTTCCTGAGCGCGGGGACGGTCCGCAACTACATCACCGCGATCGTCGCCAAGCTCAACGCCCGCAACCGCACCGACGCCGTACGCATCGCCACCGAGGCCGGCTGGATCTAGATCGGCACCGTGGCGGTCAGCTCGAAGCAGCCGTCCTCCTGGGACACGGCCAGCCGCCCGTCGAGCGCCGTCAGCCGGGTGGTGAGGTTGCCGATCCCGGCCGAGCCGCGGCGTCCCTCCGCGGCGCGTGCCCCGTCGTTGCGCACGCTCAGCCGTACGGCGCCGTCCCGTACGGACGTGGTGATCGTGCACCGGCGGGCCGAGCTGTGCCGCAGGACGTTGGTGACGGCCTCCCTGAGCACGATGCCGAGCGTGGTGTCGGCCTCCCCGCCGAGGGTGTCGTGGCCCAGGTCGAGCCGGACGTCGATGCCCGCGGTCGCCAGCAGCGAGCGGGCCGACTCCGCCTCGGTGGCCAGGGACAGCTCCTGGCGCCCGCCCGACACCGTCCGCAGGTCCCGCATCGCCTGCTCGGTCATCGACAGGACGTCGTCCAGCTCCTTGCGCGCCCGGCCGGCGTCGAGGCGGCGGGCGAGCTCGCACTTGAGCAGGATCGCCGCCAGGGTGTGTCCGAGGAGGTCGTGCAGGTCACGGGCGGCACGCAGGCGCTCCTCGACGACGGCCGCGCGGGCCGGGCCGTCCCGCGACTCGTGCAGTTCCCTGGCCAGCTGGGCCAGCTTGAGCAGCCCGTACACGACCAGGCCGGTCACGACCGTGCTGATCGCGTAGTTGACGGTCAGCGGGACCGGCAGGCCGAGCAGCACGCCGGCCGCCGCGACCACCGCGACGACGGCCGCCACCAGCGGCAGCGCCGCAGCCCACGGGAAGGCCAGCAGGATCGGCCCCGCCAGGAACCCCGCCACTCCCAGCCAGGACTGCCCGAACAGCGGGACCGGCGCGAACGTCAGCACCGCCATGATCGACAGCGCCACCGGGTGCCGCCCCTCGACCGACCGCAGCTGCATGAAGACGATGACGGCCAGCGGGACCGCCGGCCACAGCGAGCCGGCCACCAGCAGCGCCTTGGCCGAGAACCCCACCAGCACGGCCGCCAGCAGCGCCATCGGCAGCACGCTGCCGCCCGTGTCGGGGACGGGCTCGGTGACCGTGGCGGGCAGCCTCGCCTCCACCGTCACCAGGGCGTCGTCGGTGAGCCCGACGGTCAGCGTGCCGCCTGCCGCCTCGACCTGGGCCGGCAGGTCGCCCAGGCTCTCGTCGCCGGCCGTGCGGGCGCCGTCGTGGGAGACGCGCAGGCGTACCGTGCCCGCCTCCGCGAAGGTCTCGATGCGGCAGGTGGTGGCGGTGCGCCGCCGTACGATCTCCGTCACGGCCTCCCGGAGCACCGCCGCCAGGAGCGCTCCCGCGGGCCCCAGCGGCTCGGCGTGCCCGGCGCGCACGTCCACGGTGACGCCCGCGGCGGTCAGCATGGCCTTGGCGGTGGAGATCTCGGGGGCCAGCGACATGGCCCGGTAGCTCGCCGCCGCGGCCCTGGCCTCGGCCAGCGAGCGGCGGGCGGTCTCCACGTCGGGATCGCCCGTCCGGGCGCCGTCGGCGATCGTGGCCAGCGCCCTGCCCAGGCCCGCGCTCAGCTCGGCGGCGATGCGCAGCCGCTCCTCGGCCGCCGCCGTCACCGCCAGCGCGAGCCTGGCCGCGTTCACCTCGTCGATCCGGTCGATCATCTTCGTCAGGCCGTAGACGACCAGGGAGATCAGCACCATGCTGATCACCGGGTCGGCGGGGCCGAGCAGCGCGGCGCTCGCCGCCACCGCCAGGGCGAGCGGCCACAGCCGGGTCAGCAGCAACGACCCGCCGACGAAGCCGAGCACGCCGACGGAGGAGCCGGACAGCAGGACCGACCCGTACGCCAGGACGGCCTGGAGGGGGACCAGCCACCACGACCGCCACCGGGCGAAGGCGACCTGCACCCCGAACACGGCCAGCGCCAGGGGCGAGCCGGCGGCCACATAGACGCTCGCGAAGCCCGCGAACACCACGACAACGATCAGCATCGCCCGCTTGTGCACCCGAGCAGCCTAGGAGACGTCCCTGCGCCGCCGGGTGCCGGGGATCAGGCACTCGGCCGCCGGCTGCCGGGTGCCGGGGTCAGGCGGCCGTACCGACCGGGGCGGCCGGAACGCGCCGCCCGGCCGACGCCCCGGGCCTGCGGGCGGAGACGGCCAGGACCGTGGTCGCGCAGGCCGAGACCAGCCCGGCGAGGGCGGCGGCGGCGCCGAGGGTCGACGCGTCGGGGTGGACGAGGGCCTGCCCGCGCTGCGCCTGCCACAGCACCAGCCCCGTGAGCCCCGCGTACCCGAACGCGGCGACGACCACCAGCGCGGCACGGGTGCCGGCGCCCGCGAGGACCCGGAAGCGCCGGGCGAGCAGGCGCAGGCCGATCGCGACCAGCGGGAGCACCTGCAGGGCGTGCAGGCCGACGAAGTGCGCCACCCGCAGGTCGCCCGCGCCGGTCTCCCACCCGGTGACCGGCATGCCGGCGCCGCCGTCGGGCGCGCCGACGCTGTGCGCGCCGATCGTGGTCAGGCTCAGCCCCCTGGCCAGCCCTGCCGCCTGGCCGGGGGTGGGAGCGGTCATCAGGTAGCCGACGGACATGCCGGCGAGCGAGATGGCCAGCCCCAGCGGGATCGCCCACGCCATCGCCCGGTCCAGGCGGCGCTGCGCCATCAGGAGGATCCCCATCGCGAAGGTCATCAGCCAGCCCAGGTACGCGGCGCCACCCATGATCATGAACACTGTCTCGTCCAGCCCGGTGGCGAAGTTGAAGTGGCTGCGCACGCCCCGTGCCGCCTGGAAGGTGATGGCCGTGATCTCCGGGAGGAGGAAACCGGCCACGGTCACCGTGCCCAGCCACCACAGCGTCCGCCGCCACCGGCGGGCCTGGCCGATCATCCAGGCCAGCGTGAGCGCGTAGAGCCCGAGGGAGATCGCGAACTTGACCGGCTTGAGCCACACCCCCTGGCCCATCAGCGTCCGCCCGTCCACCGCGAGCCCGATCGCGCAACCGACGGCCAGCACCGCCATCGCCGCCGCGCAGTAGCTGAGCGGGCCATGCCACGCGGACGTGGCCTTGCGAAAGTCCCGGCGCTGGAGCAGGGCACCCATGACGACTCCTTCACATCGACTGGGTGCAACTCTGCTGGTCAGCGGCCTGCCGGACCAGAGACGTGATCACCGGCCGGGCATGATCTCCTCACAAACCGGGCATCTTGTTACGGTCGGGCCGATAGTGCTGAGACTGTACTGGTCAGTCTCCGATTTATACGTTTTCTTGACGCCCTGACCAGGCTATTCACCTCTTTGGCCTGGATAGTGTGCGATGCATCTTTATGCGGCCATTACGGAGGGGTGACCGTTATGGTGCTGGCGAAAAAGCCGGCCCCCACGGAAGGGACGCTGCGCTCCTGGCTGCTGGAGGGGCTGCAGACCGACCGCAAGCAGATCCAGCACGGCCCCCATGTGAAGCACCCGTGGTGGCGGGTGATGTGCCTGACCGGCGTGGACTACTTCTCCACGCTGGGCTACCAGCCGGGCATCGCGGCGCTGGCGGCCGGGCTGCTCTCGCCGCTGGCCACGTTGTTCCTGGTGGCGCTCACGTTGCTGGGCGCGCTGCCGGTCTACCGCAGGGTCGCGGTCGAGAGCCCGTACGGGCAGGGCTCGATCGCGATGCTGGAGAAGCTGGCGCCGCAGTGGTGGGGCAAGCTGTTCGTGCTGGCCCTGCTCGGCTTCGCGGCCACCGACTTCGTGATCACGATGACGCTGTCGGCGGCGGACGCGACCGCCCACATCCTGGAGAACCCGTTCGTGCCGGACTTCCTGGCCGGAGAGCGGGTCATCGTGACGCTCGTGCTGCTCGCGCTGCTCGGCGGCGTGTTCCTGATGGGCTTCACCGAGGCGATCGGCATCGCCGTGGTGCTCGTCTTCGTCTACCTGGCACTGAACGCGGTCGTGGTCGCGACGGCCCTCGTGCATGTGCTGGAGGCCCCTCAGGTGGTCGTCGACTGGAAACGCGCGCTGAGCCTGGACTTCTCCAGCCCGCTGGCCATGATCGGCCTGTCTCTGGTGGTCATGCCGAAGCTGGCGCTGGGCCTGTCCGGGTTCGAGACCGGTGTCGCGGTGATGCCGGTGGTCAAGGGCGAGATCCAGGAGCGGATCAAGGGCACCAGGCGGATGCTCACCACCGCCGCGCTGATCATGAGCGTCTTCCTGATCTTCTCCAGCTTCGTCACCACCGTGCTCATCCCGCACCGTGAGTTCGAGGGCGGCGGCAAGGCGAACGGCCGGGCGCTGGCCTACCTGGCGCACGAATACCTGGGCACCTGGTTCGGCACCGTGTACGACGTCTCCACGATCGCGATCCTGTGGTTCGCCGGGGCCTCGGCGATGGCCGGGCTGATCAACCTGGTGCCGCGCTACCTTCCGCGCTATGGCATGGCGCCGGAGTGGACGGGCGCGATCCGGCCGCTGGTGCTGGTGTTCTCGGTCATCGCGTTCGCCATCACGATCATCTTCGACGCCGACGTGGACGCCCAGGGCGGCGCGTACGCCACCGGCGTGCTCGTGCTCATGCTCTCCGCCGCGGTCGCGGTGACGCTGTCGGCCGGGAAGCAGGGCCAGCACAAGGCCATGGTCGGGTTCGCGCTCATCTCGTTCGTGCTGGCGTACACGCTGATCGACAACATCATCGAGCGACCCGACGGCGTCAAGATCGCCTCGTTCTTCGTCGCGAGCATCGTCGGCCTCTCGTTGATCTCCCGCGCCACCCGCTCCACCGAGCTGCGGGTCACGGCGGTGCACCTGGACCCGCTGGCCGAGCAGTTCGTCAACGAGGCGGCGTGCGGCGAGATCCACGTGATCGCCAACGAGCCGCACCAGCGGGACCAGACCGAGTACAACGACAAGCTGCGCGAGGCGTGGATCACCCACCGGCTGCGTCCCGCGGAGCCCGTCCTGTTCGTGGAGGCGACGGTGCCGGACGCCTCGGAGTTCGAGTCGGAGCTGCACGTCAAGGGCGAGGAGCGGTACGGCCACAAGATCCTGTCGGTCGAGACCTCCGCGGTGCCGAACGCGCTGGCCGCGCTGCTGCTGCATCTGCGCGACCGGACCGGTTCCGTGCCGCACATCTACTTCCACTGGACCGAGGGCAATCCGGTCGTGGCGATGCTGCGGTACCTGGTCTTCGGCGGCGGTGACGTGCCGCCGGTGACCAGGGAGGTGCTGCGCCAGGCCGAGCCGGACCGGGAGCTGCGGCCGCGCGTCCACGTGGGCTGAGCGCGGGGCGGCGGCCTCCAGGTCCGCCAGGCGCCGGCCAGCGCTGCGGCGATCGCGATCCGGAACAGGACGAGGCTCGTGGCGTCGTTGAACAGGCTCGCGGCCTGCACCAGGGTCTGATCGGCGAACGTGGCCACCACCGTGGCCAGCGCCACCAGGAACAGCACCACCTGCACGCTGTGCACCGCGTCTCCTCGCCTAGCCGTCGTTCATGCCGACCAGACTTCCTGGCGCACCGTGCGTAAACAGTACGAGACCGCGCTGTCCGCGGGGCCGTGTACGGATCCCGTCAAGAATCCTTCCCTCGCCGTATGAAACCCGTCAAGAACGACAAAACGGGCTTATTTCCGGGTTTTCCTTGCTCAAGAGCCGCTCATCCCGGGCGGCGGGAAACGTGCTGAGGAGTGGGGATGGCCGACGTCATCTTCGTCGCCCTGACGATCGCGATCTTCGTGATCTTCGGGCTCGTGGTCAAGGCGGTGGAGCGCCTGTGAGCGCTGTCAACGCCGCCGGCCTGGTCGTGGTCGCGGGGCTGGTGATCTTCATGGTCGTGGCCCTGCTGTTCCCGGAGCGCTTCTGATGAGCACGACCGTCGCAGGGATGATCTTCATCGTCTCCCTGATCGCCGCCCTGGCCCTGGTGTACCGGCCGTTCGGCGACTACATGTACCGGGTCTACACGAGCGTCAGGCACAACGCCGCCGAGCGCGCGATCTACCGGCTGCTCGGGGTGCGCGCGGACGCCGAGCAGAGCTGGGGCGTCTACGCCCGCAGCCTGCTGGCGTTCTCACTGATCTCGGTCCTGTTCGTGTACGGCGTGCAGCGGCTGCAGGACAAGCTGCCGCTCAGCGTCGGGATGAAGCCGGTCACCGACCACATCGCCTGGAACACCGCGATCAGCTTCATCACCAACACCAACTGGCAGGCCTATTCCGGCGAGTCCACGATGGGCCACCTGACCCAGATGGCCGCGCTGGCGGTGCAGAACTTCGTGTCGGCGTCGGTCGGCATGGCCGTGGCCATCGCCCTGGTGCGCGGGTTCGCCCGCCGCAGCTCCGACACCATCGGCAACTTCTGGGTGGACCTGGTGCGCGGCTCGGTGCGGATCCTGCTGCCGATCGCCTTCGTCGGCGCCCTCGTCCTGGTGGCCGGCGGGCTGGTCCAGAACTTCGCCGGCCCGCACGAGGTCACCACGCTGACCGGCCACACCCAGTCGATCACCGGGGGCCCGGTGGCCTCGCAGGAGGTCATCAAGGAACTGGGCACCAACGGCGGCGGCTTCTACAACGCCAACTCCGCCCACCCCTTCGAGAACGCCACCACCTGGACGAACTGGCTGGAGATCTTCCTGATCCTGGTGATCCCGTTCACGCTGACGCGCACCTTCGGCAAGCTGGCCGGGCAGGTCCGGCAGGGGTACGCGATCCTCGCCGCGATGGGCGTGATCGCGCTGGCCGGCGTGCTGCTCACCAACGTCTTCGAGCTGGGCGGGCACGCGACCGTGCCGCAGGCCGTCGGGGCGGCCATGGAGGGCAAGGAGGTCCGCTTCGGCGTATCGAACTCCGCCACCTTCGCCGCCGCCACCACGCTGACCAGCACGGGCGCGGTCAACTCGTTCCACGACTCCTACACGCCGTTCGGCGGCATGATGACGCTGTTCAACATGATGCTGGGCGAGGTCGCGCCCGGCGGGGTCGGGTCCGGCCTGTACGGCATGCTGATCCTGGCCGTGATCACGGTGTTCGTGGCGGGCCTGATGGTCGGCCGCACCCCCGAATACCTGGGCAAGAAGATCGGCTCGCGCGAGATCAAGCTGGCCTCGCTGTACTTCCTGGTCACGCCGGTGCTGGTGCTGGTCGGCACCGCGTTCGCGATGGGCTCGGCCGAGCGGCGGGCGAGCATGCTGAACTCCGGCCCGCACGGCCTGTCCGAGGTGCTCTACGCGTTCACCAGCGCCTCCAACAACAACGGGTCCGCCTTCGCCGGGATCACCGTCAACACGCCCTGGTACGACGTGGCGCTCGGCCTGTGCATGGCCTTCGGCCGGTTCCTGCCGATCATCCTGGTGCTGGCGCTGGCCGGTTCGCTGGCCGCGCAGGCGCCGGTCCCCGAGAGCCCCGGCACGCTGCCGACGCACCGGCCGCAGTTCGTCGGCCTGGTCGTCGGCGTGACGATCATCCTGGTCGCCCTCACCTTCCTCCCGGCGCTCGCGCTCGGCCCCATCGCAGAAGGACTGTCCTGACATGTCATCCCCCGCGCTCAAGGCAGCGGAGCGGAACGGCCGCGTGGGCGGCGGTCTGCTCGATCCGAAACAGCTGCTGACGTCGCTGCCGGACGCGTTGAAGAAGCTCAACCCGGCCACGCTGTGGCGTAACCCCGTGATGTTCATCGTCGAGATCGGCGCGGCGTTCACCACCGTGCTGGCGGTCCTCGACCCCTCGTTCTTCGCCTGGGCCATCGTGGTCTGGCTCTGGCTGACCGCCGTCTTCGCCAACCTGGCCGAGGCCGTCGCCGAAGGGCGCGGCAAGGCCCAAGCCGCCACGCTGCGCAAGGCCAAGACCGACACCCGGGCCCGCCGCCTCAGGGGCCGCACCGCCACGGACTGGGACGTGGTCGGCGCGCCCGAGCTGCGGCAGGGCGACTTCGTGATCGTCGAGGCCGGGGAGACCATCCCCGGCGACGGCGACGTGGTCGAGGGCATCGCGTCGGTGGACGAGTCGGCCATCACCGGCGAGTCCGCCCCGGTGATCCGCGAGTCCGGCGGCGACCGCTCGGCGGTCACCGGCGGCACCAAGGTGCTGTCCGACAGGATCATCGTGCAGATCACCCAGAAGCCCGGCGAGAGCTTCATCGACCGCATGATCGCCCTGGTCGAGGGCGCCAACCGGCAGAAGACGCCGAACGAGATCGCCCTCAATATCCTGCTCGCCGCGCTGACGATCATCTTCCTGGTGGCCACCGTCACCATGCAGCCGCTGGCCATCTACTCCAAGCTCACCAACCCGGGCGTGCCGGACTCGCTCGCGCTGAACGCCGACGGCGTCACCGGCGTGGTGCTGGTCTCCCTGCTGGTGTGCCTGATCCCGACCACGATCGGCGCGCTGCTGTCGGCCATCGGCATCGCGGGCATGGACCGCCTGGTCCAGCGCAACGTGCTGGCGATGAGCGGGCGCGCGGTCGAGGCCGCCGGCGACGTGTCCACGCTGCTGCTGGACAAGACCGGCACGATCACGCTGGGCAACCGGCAGGCGTCGGAGTTCGTCCCCGTGAACGGCGTCAGCGAGGCCGAGCTCGCGGAGGCCGCGCAGCTGTCCAGCCTGGCCGACGAGACCCCCGAGGGCCGCTCGATCGTGGTCTTCGCCAAGCAGCGCTACGGCCTGCGCGAGCGGGAGATCCACGGCGCCGAGTGGGTGCAGTTCACCGCCCAGACCCGCATGTCCGGGGTCAACCTGGGCGAGCGGCAGGTCCGCAAGGGCGCGGCGACCGCGGTGATGAAGTGGGTCCGCGACCGGGGCGGCCACCCCACCGACGAGGTCGGGCACATCGTGGACGGCATCTCCGGCTCCGGCGGCACCCCGCTGGTCGTCGCGGAGAAGGGCCGCGTGCTCGGGGTCATCCACCTCAAGGACGTGGTCAAGCAGGGCATGCGCGAACGCTTCGACGAGATGCGCCGCATGGGCATCCGCACCGTCATGATCACCGGCGACAACCCGCTGACCGCCAAGGCCATCGCGGACGAGGCCGGCGTGGACGACTTCCTGGCCGAGGCCACCCCCGAGGACAAGCTCGCCCTGATCAGGAAGGAGCAGCAGGGCGGCCGCCTGGTCGCGATGACCGGCGACGGCACCAACGACGCCCCCGCCCTGGCCCAGTCGGACGTCGGCGTGGCGATGAACACCGGCACCTCGGCCGCCAAGGAGGCCGGGAACATGGTGGACCTCGACTCCAACCCGACCAAGCTGATCGAGATCGTCGAGATCGGCAAGCAGCTGCTCATCACCCGCGGCGCGCTGACCACGTTCTCCATCGCCAACGACATCGCGAAGTACTTCGCGATCATCCCGGCCATGTTCGCGGCCGTCTACCCGGGCCTGGACACCCTGAACGTCATGCGCCTGGCCAGCCCGCAGTCGGCGATCCTGGCCGCGGTCGTGTTCAACGCCCTGGTCATCATCGCGCTGATCCCGCTGGCGCTGCGCGGCGTCCGCTACCGGCCCGCCAGCGCCTCAAAGCTCCTCTCGCGCAACCTCTACGTCTACGGCCTGGGCGGCATCGTCGCGCCGTTCGCCGGCATCAAGATCATCGACTTGTTCATCCAGTTTCTTCCGGGGATGTCGTAATGGACCGTCTACCCAGCTGGCTACGCCGGCATCTGGCCGCGATCAGGGCCGTGGCCGTCCTGACCGTGCTGCTCGGCCTGATCTATCCGCTGGCCACCACCGGGATCGCGCAGGTGCTGTTCAACGGCAACGCCAACGGCTCGATGCTCGAAAAGGACGGCAAGGACGTGGGCAGCGCGACCATCGGCCAGTCCTTCACCGACGCCGGCGGCAACCCGGCGAAGAAGTACTTCCAGTCCCGCCCGTCGGCCGCCGGCGACGGCTACGACCCGACCTCGACCGGCGCGAGCAACCTCGGCCCCGAGGACGTCGTCGACGTGCTGCCGGTGCCGGGCGCCGAGGGCAGGCAGTCGCTGCTGACCCGGGTGTGCGAGCGGTCCAAGGCGGTCGGCGAGCTGGAGGGCGTCAGCGGCGCCCGCCCGTACTGCACCGCGGACGGGGTTGGCGCGGTGCTGAAGGTCTTCCCCGACCGGGCCGTCAGCGTCAACCAGGCCTGCCCGGCCGCCCCCTTCGTCGCCACCTATGAGGGGCTGAAGGTGGAGTGCGCCAAGCCCGGCGAGGACTACGCCGCCGGCCGGACCGTGCCCGTGCGCGGCGAGGTGAGCCGGGTGCCGGTGCCCGCGGACGCCGTGACCGCGAGCGGCTCCGGCCTCGACCCGCACATCTCCGTCGCCTACGCCGAGCTCCAGGCGCCCCGCGTGGCCAGGGAACGCGGCCTGCCCCTCGACACTGTCAAGGCGCTCATCGACGGGAACACGACCGGCCGGGCGCTCGGCTTCATGGGCGAACCCGCCGTCAACGTGCTCCAGCTCAACCTGGCGCTGGACAGGGGGTGACATGAGGGGGCGGCTACGGGTCTACCTCGGGGCGGCGCCCGGGGTCGGCAAGACGTACGCGATGCTCAGCGAGGGCCGCCGCGGCATGGAGCGCGGCCGGGACGTGGTCGTGGGCTTCGTCGAGACCCACGGCCGCGCCCGGACCGCGGCCCTGCTGCAGGGCATGGAGGTGATCCCGCGCCGGACGATGACGCACCGGGGCGCGACGTTCACCGAGCTCGACGCCGAGGAGGTGATCGCCCGCGGCCCCAAGGTGGCGCTGATCGACGAGCTGGCCCACACCAACGTGCCCGGCTCCAGGAACGTCAAGCGCTGGCAGGACATCGACGACATCCTGGACGCCGGGATCGACGTCATCTCGACGGTGAACATCCAGCACCTGGAGTCCGTCAACGACGTCGTCCAGGAGATCACCGGCGTCCCGCAGCGCGAGACCGTCCCCGACGAGGTGGTGCGCCGCGCCGACCAGGTCGAGCTGATCGACATGTCACCGGAGGCGCTGCGCCGCCGCCTGGCCCACGGCAACGTCTACGCCCCCGCCAAGGTCGACGCCGCGCTGTCGAACTACTTCCGCGTCGGCAACCTGACCGCCCTGCGCGAGCTGGCCCTGCTGTGGGTCGCCGGGAAGGTCGACGACCAGCTCGACCGCTACCGAGCCGAGCACGGCATCGCCACCATCTGGGAGGCCCGCGAGCGGGTCGTGGTGGCCCTGACCGGCGGCCCCGAGGGCGACACGCTGGTACGCCGCGCGGCCCGCATCGCCGCCCGCACCAAGGGCGCCGACCTGCTGGCCGTCCACGTGACCAGCGCCGACGGGCTGACCGGGGCCGATCCGGCCGGCCTGGCCCGCCAGCGGACGCTGGTCGAGAGCATGGGTGGCACCTACCACCAGGTCGTCGGCGACGACATCCCGCAGGCGCTGCTCGACTTCGCCCGCGGCGTCAACGCCACGCAGCTGGTCCTCGGGGCGTCGAGGAGAGGCCGGTTCGCGCAGATCTTCTCCCGGGGCGTCGGCGTGGAGACCACGGCGCGGTCGGGCTCCATCGACGTCCACATGATCACTCACGACGAGGTCAGGAAGGGCCGCCGCCGGCCCGCCCGCTCGCGGGCCGCGCTCACCAGGAAGCGCCGCCTGACCGGCTGGGCGCTGGCGGTGGCCGGGATGCCGCTGCTCACCGCCCTGCTCTCGCCGTTCAGGGACGTGCTGTCGCTGCCCAGCGAGATCCTGTTCTTCCTCTGCCTGACCGTCGGGGTCGCGCTGGCCGGTGGCATGTGGCCGGCCATCACCGCGGCCGTCGGGGGGTCGCTGCTGCTCAACTGGTACTTCACGCCGCCGATCGGCGAGTTCACCATCAACGATCCGGAGAACCTGTTCGCGCTGGTCGTGTTCGTGCTGGTCGCGGCGGCGGTCAGCTCGATCGTGGACGTCGCCGCCCGCCGTACCAGGCAGGCCGCCCGCGCCAGCGCGGACGCCGAGCTGCTGTCCACGCTGGCCGGGCACGTGCTGCGCGGCGAGGCCGCAGTGCCGTCCCTGATGGAGCGCATGCGCGAGACGTTCGGCTTCACCTCGGTGACCCTGCTGGAACGCCGGCCGGACACCGGCCGCACCCCCGACCACCGGTCGGACCCGGACGCCTGGCGGATCGTGGCCACCTCAGGCGGCGCCCCGTCCACCTGCCCGGGGCAGTCCGACACCGACGTGGTCATCGACGACGACATGATCCTCGCCGCCAGGGGCGGGCCGATGGACGCCGCCGACCGTACGGTGCTGGAGTCGTTCGCCGCGGAGGTCGCCGTCGCGCTGCGGCAGGAGCGGCTGCAGGAGGCGGCGGAGCGGGCCCGCCCGCTGGCCGAGGCCGACAGGATGCGCACGGCGCTGCTCGCCGCCGTCAGCCATGACCTGCGTACGCCGCTCGCCTCGGCCAAGGCGGCGGTGGAGAGCCTCGGCAACACCGACGTGGACTGGAGCGACCACGACCGCGCCGAGCTGGTGGACACCGCGAAGGAGTCGCTGGACAAGCTGGGCGGCCTGGTGGCGAACCTCCTGGACATGAGCCGCCTGCAGGCCGGCGTGCTCGGCCTGACCCCGGAACCCGTCGCGCTCGAAGAGGTCATCCCCCGCGCGGTCGACGACCTCGGCCCGGTGCGCGACCGCATCGAGGGGGACGTCTCCATCGAGCTGCCGGAGATCGTCGCCGACCCCGCTCTGCTGGAACGCGTCCTGGTCAACCTCATGTCGAACGCGGTCCGCTACAGCCCGCCGGCCGAGCCGGTGCTGGTCACCGCCAGCCGGCACGGGGAGCACGTCGAGATCCGCGTCATCGACCGTGGCCCCGGCATCCCGCCCGAGGCGCACGAGCGCGTCTTCCAGCCGTTCCAGCGGCTCGGCGACCGCGACAACCACTCGGGCGTCGGTCTCGGGCTGGCGCTCTCCCGCGGGCTGACCGAGGCGATGGGCGGCACCCTCGTACCGGAGGAGACACCAGGGGGAGGCCTCACCATGATCCTGACCATGCCCGTCTCGTCAAGCGCGGTGCCGGCATGACCCGCGTCCTCGTCGTCGACGACGAGCCCCAGATCCTGCGCGCGCTGCGCATCAACCTCGTCGCCCGCCACTACGACGTGGACGTCGCCGCCGACGGCGCCGCCGCCCTGCGCGCGGCCGTGGACCTGCCGCCGGACCTGGTCATCCTCGACCTGGGACTGCCCGACCTCGACGGCGTGGACGTCATCCACGGCCTGCGAGGCTGGACCCAGATCCCGATCATCGTGCTGTCCGGGCGGGCCGGCAACCAGGACAAGATCGAGGCTCTGGACGCGGGCGCCGACGACTACGTCACCAAGCCCTTCGGCATCGACGAGCTGCTGGCCAGGGTGCGCGCCGTCACCCGGCGCACGGCCATCCAGGAGGCGGAACTGGCCCGCATCCAGCTCGGGGACCACCTGGTGGACCTGGCCGGCAAGACCGTCACCGGCGACGTACGCCTGACCCCGACCGAGTGGCAGATCCTGGAGATGCTGCTGCGCCATCCCGGCAAGCTGATCAGCCAGCGGCACATCCTCACCGAGGTGTGGGGCGCCAAGTTCGTCAAGGAGACGCACTACCTGCGCCAGTACATGGCCCAGCTGCGCCGCAAGCTCGAACGCGACCCGGCCCACCCCGCCCATCTGATCACCGAGCCCGGAATGGGCTACCGCTTCAAACCGTGATTCGGCGCCCTGGCGGGGAGCGTCAACGGGGCGTCAGGCGTGCGTCGGGAATGCGTAGTGATCAGGGAAAGTCGCCGGTGGCGGCTCTAGCGTCGGCTGTGTACGGCTCCCCCGCTGGAAGGAAGCAGATGTCAGAGCCCCGATTGTTCGTCCCCGTCAGGGTGGGCACGTGCGCGTCGGCGCTGCGGTTGTTCCGCACGGCCTCGGGCAAGCGGACGGCGGTCGCGTTCACCTCGGCGCTCAAGCTGGCCGACGCCCTCGGGGCGGGCCAGCCGTCGGTGCTGCTCACGGTCGCGGCGCTGCGCTCCATGATCGCCGAGCTCGACGTCATCGGCGTCGTCATCGACCCGGCGGGCACGGTGACGAGGCCCGCGGAGCGCGTGGCCTGATCGGCCGCCGCCGCGCGGCTGTGGCGAGTGGGAAGTAATGCCGTGGAAGATATCGCCCCCGCGGGCCCGGGCGGGTTTCATGAAATTGCTCCCACAGAAAGGATGGTCGATGCGCGGGCGTCCTGTGGAGATGCTGCTTCCGGCCGGGTTCGTGTGGGCGGTCGGCGCTTGCGTCGTCGCCGGGCTGGCCTTCTCCGAGACCACGGCACGCACCATCATCATGGCGGTGGCGGTCGGCGTGTTCGGCGCCTGGGTGCGGCGCTATTTCGCCGCGCTGGCGACGGGCGTGATGTCATGGTGTTTCGCAACGGGCTTTCTGGCGCATCCCGAAGGCCAATTGGCCTTCGGAACCGACGACCTGCTCCGGCTGGCGGCGTTCACCGCCGTGGCGCTCGTGGGCTGCGCCTGGGGGTACGTGTGCGGCGCCCGCCGCCGCCACCGCCTGATGCGGGCGGACCTCCGTCGTGCCCCCGTGCTTCTCGGGCGATTACACGGGCGTCCCGAGGAGCTGCCGCACGAGGCGCAGTGACGGTTCAGACCTTCTCGACCAGGTCGCGAACATGCCGTTGAGCAGGGCCCGCGCGCAGCCCGCCCAGGGCACGTACGGGCCCGTCACGCCGGCGACCCGCAGCAGGTCGTACAGCTCGCCGGCGGCCTCGGCGGCGGTGCGCGGCAGCCGGTGCCGCCGCGGTCGTAGATCACGCTGGTGGTGAAACACCAGGTCAGGCGAGGGGGCCGAGGTACGTGCCGCCGGACACGTCGATGGTCTGGCCGGTCACCCACCGGCCCTGCGGCCCCGCCAGGAAGCCGACGACGTCGGCGACGTCCTCCGGCTCGCCGAGCCGCCCGAGCGCCGTGATCGCCTCCAGCCCGGCCACCACCTCGGGGATCGAGGTGTAGCCGGCGGTCATGTCGGTCCGCACCGCGCCGGGCGCGACCGTGTTCACCGTGATGCCGCGCCTGCCGAGCTCGTTGGCCAGGGTAGGGGCCATCGACGCGAGCGCCACCTTGCTGATGGTGTAGCCGATCTGCGTGGTGACCGCGAAGCGGCTGGCCGTCGAGCCCATGTTGATGATGCGGCCGCCGTCGTTCAGCAGCGGCAGCGCGCGCTGGATCACGAAGAACGGCGCGCTGACGTTGATCGCCAGCACCCTGTCCAGCTCCTCCGGGGTGGTCTGAGCGATCGGCTTGGCCGGGCCGATGCCCGCGTTGTTGACCAGGACGTCCAGCCCCCGTCCCGTCAGGCCGGCGGTCAGCCCCTCGAACAGCTCGTCCACCGCGCCCGTCTCGCCGAACCGGGCGCGGACGGTGAACGCCTGACCGCCCGCCTCCTCGATCCGCGTCACGGTCTCCTTGGCCGCCTCATCGTTGCCGGCGTAGTGGACGGCGATCAGAGCGCCCTCGGCGGCCAGCCGCAGCGCCACCGCCCGCCCGATGCCCCGCGACCCACCCGTGACCAGCGCCGTCTTGCCTGCCAGAACGCCCATCTGCTGCTCCTTGCCAGCGGCCGGTCCTCGGTGCGGATCCGGCGATGGCTCAACCCTGGCGGCACCGCCTCACCGCGTACTCACCACCCGCTCACCGCGCCTCACCGCCGTTGCCAGCTCAGGTAGCCGCCGTCGAGGGCGCGGGCGGCGTAGCCGTGCTCGCCCAGGACCCGTACGGCCTCCGAGGACACCGCGCAGTACGGCCCCCCGCAGTACGCCACGATCTCCATCTCCCTGGGCAGCTCGTCCAGGCGTTCGCGCAGCTCGGCCATGGGCAGGGAGATCGCCCCTGGCACGTGCCCGGCCGCGTAGTCGGCGGCCGGGCGCACGTCCACGACCAGCGTGCCGGGGTCGGCCAGGCGGGAGGCCAGCTCGTCGGCGGTCACCCCCTCAAGGGGCCCGAGCCGAGTCCGTACGGCGTCGCGCAGCTCGGCCAGCCGCTCCTCCGCGAACCCCCGCAACTCCGCCAGGAACCGCGACACCCGCTCGTCCGCCAGCCGGTAGTAGACCCGCTGGCCCTCCTTCCTGCTGGTCACCAGATGGACGGCACGCAACTGCTGGAGCTGGGCGGAGGTGTTCTTGAGCGCCACCCCCGCCGCCTGGGCCAGCTCCTCGACCGTGTGCTCGCGCTGGGCGAGCACGTCCAGCAGGCGCAGCCGCACCGGGCTGGCCAGAGCCTTGCCGATGCGGGCCGGCTGCTGGTAGATCGGGTCCTCCGGGGACTCGGACATCAGACCATGTACTGGTCGTGACGCAGGAACAGCTCGGTCCACTCCTCCGGGGAGAGCTCCCGCCCGGTGTTGGAGATTTCGGCGAGCTCCTCGAAGTAAGCCTCGCGGGGCGCGCCCGGGGTGAAGAGGATCAGCATCGAGGCGGGCTCGCCCGATTCGTTGCGGAAGGCGTGCACGCCGCCCTCGGGCACGTACAGGAAGTCGCCGGGCTTCCCCTCGGCCCACTTCTCGCCGTTGTAGAGCCTGATGGTGCCGGACAGCACGTAGAACGATTCGGTCATCGTGCGGTGGAAGTGCGCGCCAGGACCGGACGGGCGCGGGCCCATCTCCCATCGGTACAGGCCGAACGCGCCGTTCGTCGAGCCGCCCGTGCCGAGGTAGTGCACCTGCGTGCCACTGGCCATCGACAGGTCGGGCGGGGTGTCGGCCGGGCGCAGGACGCCGCTGTGCTCGCCGGCCTCTGCCAGGTATCGGGGCTCGGGGTAGGACATGTCCACTCCTTCTCATGTTCTAAGGAATCTTAGAATATCCGTCCGCTCGCCGCCGGGGGGTCACGATTTGGCGAAGCGCGCCGTTCCCGAGCGATCACGATCACTAGGTTCTGATCGAGCGCAAGGGAGGAGCAGCGCCGATGCCGCTCGATCTCACCGCGTTGCACGAGGCGGAGCTCCTGCGGGGCGCGCTGCGCGGGCCATGGCCGCCGGCCGTCCTCCGCGCTTGCCGCCGGGCGCTCCCGCGGCTTCTCGCTCTCCCCGGCCCCGAACGGCTCGAGTTCCTGCGCGCGACCGCCGCAGCCGAGGAGCCGGAGGCCCTGGCGGCCCTGGACGAGGCAGCGCGGGACACGCGGGCCCTGGCGGCACTGGACGCGGCAGCGCGGGCACGGGCTCAGGCGGCCCTCGACGCGGCAGCGCGGGACACATGGGCCCAGGCAGGACTGGACGCGGCTGGGCCGGACGCATCATGGGCCCTGGCGTGGGAGACCGGTGAGCGCCCCACGGCCTTCCACGTGTGCCCGGCCCGGCACGACGGACCGGTCCGGGCGGTGGCGGTGGGCGAGTTCGGGGGCCGTACGTTCGTGGCCAGCGGCGGCGACGACCACGTGGTACGGCTGCGCGACGCGTTCGACCAGTCAGGACCGGACCTGGAGGGCCTCACGGCGAGCGTCCGCGCCCTGGCGTTCGGCGTGGTGGACGGCCGCCCGGTGCTGGCCGGCGGCGATCACGACGGCACCATCCGTACGTGGGACCCGCTCACCGGAGCGCGCGGGTTCGCCCGCGAGACGGTCGCGGGCCACCCGTCCGCCCTGGCCTTCGTCACGGCCGAGGGCGGGCGGATGCTGCTCGCCGTGGCGATCGGGTACGACGACCACGAGATCCCGACCGCTGACGGACGCGTCGAACTGCTGGACCCCGTCACCGGCGAGCTCGTACGGGAGCTGCGTGCAGAGTGGGACGAAACGATGCTCGACCTCGCGGTGGCCACGCTGGGCGAGCGCACGGTGCTGGCCGCTCTGAGCTACGACACGCTGTACGTGTGGGACCCGGCCACCGGCGAGCGGTTCGGAACCGCCGAGCTGAACGATGTCTGGCCGGACCTGGAGAACGAAGGGTTCGCCCCGCCCCTGCTCGTGGGCGCGCGGAACGAGATCGGCGTGCTGGTCCGGATCGAACACCCACCCGACTACACCGTGCAGAGCCGCGAGGCGATCTACCTCAAACTGGACAACCTCGGCGACCGGGCCCGCGGCCGCGGGTTCGACCGAGACCAGGGCCCGGTGGCCATGACGACCCACGCCAGGCGGAACGTGATGCTCGTGGCGAACCACACCGACACCGGCCGGGCATGGGAACGGCCCGCGAAGGCCGTGATCACGTACGGGGGCGACGGGAAGGACGACGTCCACCTGGACGCCGACACCCGCCTGATCACGACAGCCGCGTTCGGGAGCCTGGAGGGCGGCCTCTGCCTGGCCACGGCCGGGCTCGACGGGACGGTGCAGCTCTGGGACGCGCAGACACCGCACCGGCACCGGCGGATCGGCTACGGCGGGTCGGGGCTGGCGCTGTTCACCACGGCGCAGGGCGCGCCCGCCCTGGCCGTCGGCACGCACAGTGACACGGTGCTCCTGGTGGACGCGGCGAGCGGAGAGAAGATCGGCTCGGTGGGCTGCCGCCAGAGCGGCCGCGGCCACGACTGCGACCTCTCGCCGTACGACCACTGCTGCCGAGGGCTCGCGGCCGGAAACGCCGCCGGCCAGCCGTACCTCGCCAGCAGCGGCTGCGCCGCCTACGGCACCATGCTGTGGCAGCCCCTGAGCAAGATCCGCGGGATCGCGCGGAAGGGCGACGCCACGAGCGGCCGGGTCACCTTCGGCACCGGCGGCCACTCCTCACCCACCGCCCTCGCCTTCGGCGAGGTCGACGGCCGCGTGCTGCTCGCGGCCGGAGCCGAGGTGTGGGACCCGGTCACGCAGGAGTGCGTGGCCAGGCTGCCCAGGTGGGGGTTCGCACTGAGCGAGAGCGCCTTCGGCCGCGCCGGGGACCACCAGCCGGCGCTGGCCACCCGGCGCGACAACCAGGTGGATCTCTGGAACCCGCTGACCGGCCGCCACCTCCAGGTGCTCGACGTGGACGACACCGGTGAGGGCCTGGCCATGGGCCGCGTCGCCGGTCGCGACATGCTCGCCGTCGGCAGCGGCAGGTACGTGCACCTGTGGGACACCGCCGCCTGGGAACGCCGCGAGTGGATACCGCACACTTCGACCGTCACCTGCCTGAGCCTGGCCGAGCACGGGGACCGAGCCCTGCTGGTGACCGGGACCGAGGACGGCACGGTGACCCTCTGGGACGCCGCCTCCCAGCGCCGCCTCGCCGTCCTGGGCGCGTTCGCCCGCCCGGTCCGCGCCGTCGCCGCGACGACCGTGCGCGGGAGCCTGCACGTGTACGGCCAGTCCCGCTACGGCCGCGTCCTCGCCTGGCGAGTCGCCATTCCCTAGTCCTCCTCGACCAGGTACATCGCCCATTCCGGAACCTCATCCAGGTTGTTGCCGGAGACGTCCAGCTCCTCCAGCGAACTCAGGCCCGCCAGGCTTGCGTAAGGAACTGAGCTCTCCCAGCCAATCGGGACTTCCACGATCAGGTTGAAGCGTAAGCGCAGCTGAGTGATGCCGGTCAGCTCCCTCACGGACTCCGGAACCCGTTCCAGCCTGAGACCTGCGAGGTCCAACACGTCGGCGTTCTCCGTCAGCGCCTGGGCGATGCGCCGCTCGACCGTCGAATCCAGCGACATAAGTGCGACGCTCCTTTGGCGGGATTCGTTCTCACCAGTAGACCAGGGTGGCATCGATCTTGCTCTGGTCCTGGCCGGTCAGAAGGACGTACATCACTCGCCCGTCGACGGACTTCATGGCCCCGGCGAAGCAGCCCCAGCCCTCGCACGCCTGATCACCGGGAGGAACCTCGGACCATCCTGCCGCGTAAAAGCCTTTGAGGGCTTCTTTCTTGGTGTCGGTGAATACGTCGAGGTCGACTGACCCACCATCTGCGGAGTCGCACGAATCAGACTCGTATATGTTGCTGACGCTGTCCCTCGGAAAGAGGTCGCGGGTGGCTCTCAGTAAGGCTTCGTTATCCTTCTTCGCCGCGGCGACGCACTGTTCCTGCGATTTGGCTCCTTTCTCTGCAATTCTGTCCACGGCCAAGTTGAAGAGCAGCAGCACCGCGCCCGAAGCGACGGTGGCTGCGGCAAGCGCCAGGAGAGAGCCATACACTGCGCGTCGAACCGTGCCGCTCATCTTGATGCTCAAGAAAGCATTCCCTCTCTCCGGCGAGGCCGTGCTCAAGCGTCTCTGTGACAGTCTGGACCACTCGTACCTTCGATGAGGGGGATTCGGTGGGCACATGGGCCGCTTACCTCGCATGCCAAGCATCGAGCGACGCAGAAAAGCTCCTTCCTGCTGGTGATACCTGGGGTCCGGATCGATGGGAGGAAGCAGTCGCCCCAGGATGGTCGGTCGCCGAGACGGAGATTCTGGCGGTTGCGGATCCTGAAGCCGTTTTGGCGCAGACGCGCGGGCACGCGCTGTTGGCCTTTGTACTGGACAGCGACTTTGCGCATGTGATGGGGGCGGTCGATGGCGATACTCGCTGGGAGCTGTATCTCAATGAGCACCATGCCGAGGCGTACGACTACCCACTGCCCGAAGTCACCTATGCCCAGAACGCCGACCTCCACCGGCAAATAGCTGACTGGATCAAGGCCGCTACCGGCAACATCGTGTCACCGGAGCAAGTCCGCAAGGTCGTCTCCACTCGTCGTGTCTTTGCCGATGACGCCCTGCGCTCTCTGCTGTACGTCTTCGGCATTGTCACCGAGCACCTGTCGTTCGGCGACGACCTGCCCCACGTCGTCAGAAGCTGCTGAGCCGCCAGATCGTGGGCGCAAGCAGCACCAGCACCTGCCATAGCCCCCAACCCGCGTCGGCCCCGACCACTGGCGCGTGCCACTCCAGGACCAGCAGTGGCATAGCGATGGCGAACACGCCGTCACTCAACCCGGCCAGCCTGCCCGCGCTGCCGCCGGAGAAGCGGGAGGAAGGCGGGCATCAGGTGGGCTGGCCGGTGGGGCGTACGACGACCGTGTTCACGTCCACGCCTTCGGGCTGGGCCAGCGCCCAGGCGATGGCGTCGGCGATGTTTTCCGCGCTGAGCAGCGGCCCGGCGGGGCGGCCGTCCGGCCAGAACGAGGTGTCCACCCGGCCAGGCGCGATCAGCGTCACGCCTACGCCGTCACCGGTCACGAGCATGCGGGTGTTCTCGGCGAGCGCGGTCACCGCCCACTTCGTCACCGAGTACATGTTGCCCGGCGAGTGGATGAACCCGGCGACGCTGCCGACCAGCACGATCCGGCCGCGGGTCTCGCGCAGCGCGGGCAACGCGGCCTTCACGAGCAGGGCGGGGCCGAGCACGTTGGTGAGGACCATGTCCCGCAGCCGGTCCGGCTCGGTCTCGGTGAGCGGGCCGTGGGTGGAGAAGCCGGCGTTGGCGACAACGTGGTCGAGCCTGCCGTACTCCTTGACGGTCGCCGTCACGGCATCCTGTACGGCGTCATAGTCGGTGGCGTCTCCGGGCAGGCGTAACACGCCAGGCACCTGGGCGAGCCTGGCCTCGTCGCGACCGGTCACGGCAACCACCCAAGAATGCCTCCACCGACACAGACCCCCTCCTGGCTAACGTGACGGCAGGTCCGCCAGGGCAGGCTGGGACATCGTGCGTCGCTCTGCCGGGAAGAGCCGGTAGATCGTGTCACGGAGCGCCTCGTCCCGTACGGAGACGAGGAACTCCTCGGGCGTGCTCCCGCACAGCCGGCGCAGCTCAGGCGACTCGTCCAGGAGGCACTGGATCAGCGCCCGCTGATCCGCGAGCCGCCGGGCCTCGCCGGCCTCGTCCACCAGACACCCATGCCTGCCGACATAGACGAAGCAGGACGGGAGCGGGCCTCCGGAGTCGAGCGTCACGGGATGGCGCTCGGCGGGCAGGCGGCGACGCCAGTAGTTCGGCTCGGTGAGGTCGAGCACGGCCAGCTCGCGCTCGTCGAGCCAGAGCACGAAGAGCCGCGACGTCTCGCCCGGGGCCTCCACTGGCACGGCCGGCACGTAGCCCCACCGGTTGACGTGTGCGGAGACGCCCGGCGCGAGGCCGTCCACATCGGCGAGCGTCATGGGGATGACCGGCGGGATCCCGCGGCCGGCGAACTTGCGGCGCAGCTGACCGGGCGAGGCATTGGAGCCCACGGCGACGACGGGATGGCGCTCCGACATCGGGGAGCGGCCGAGCCGCGCCAGGAGTTCGCCGAGCGTCTCGTCTCCGGCCTGCCAGTCGTCCGCCGGGGCGGACTCCTCTAAGCGCAACTGCAGGTACGCGCCGTCCATCAGCACGCCGGAGGTGGCAGGGGTGCGTCCCGGGTAGGTCAGCGGTTGCGTCATGGGGTCGCCGTGGAAAAGGTCCACGGCCTCGGCCATGGTCATGAAGCATCGAGCTCGTACACGAGCGTGTGCCGGTCTCCCGGTGCGACCGTGACCATCACGCGTACCGGCCTGCCCTCGGCGTCATAGCCGGTACGCATGTGCTCGGCCACCGGCGTGCCCGCAGGCAGCCCCAGCCGGGCGGACTCGTCCCTGGTGGGCATCCGGACCTGGATCTCGTCCACCAGCCGCTGCTGAGGGTGACCGATGGACGCGAGCAGGCCGCCGGGGGCGCTCACGTTCTTCGGCTGCATCAGCGCCGTCCCCCTGGCCAGATCCTCCGGGAAGTAGCTCTCGGCCAGCTGGAAGGGAACGTCGTCCACGTACCGCACCCTGCGCCGGACCACCACGATGTCCTGCTCGGCGTCGAGCCTGAGGCGTTCGGCCACCACCTTCGGCGGGATCTCCAGGCCGACGCTCACTTCCTGCAGGGGGACGCGGCCCTGGTCCTGGACCTCGGCCGCCCACGCGTCCGCGTCGGCACTGTGGCTTCCCCGGTGCTCGAAGTGGGAGAGGTGCCAGCGCAGGCGCGCCTGCGAGCGCACGGTACGGCCGCGGCCCCGCCCACTGCTGAGCAGCCCCTCGTTGGTGAGCTGCTGCAACGCCTGCCGCACCGTCTGGCGCGACACGCCATGTCTGTCTGCCAATTCCTGCTCTGGCGGCACCGTGTCCCCTGGTGCCAGTTCGCCTCGCGCTATCGACGTGCGCAGGGTGTCCGCGACGCGTTCGTACAACGCGCGGGGGTCGGATCCGGCCGGCACTTGAGTTCTCCTTGGACGACTTGTACGTACTCACCGTACCAAGAGACCCTATGGTGACCGCAAAATCACAGATTGTTAGGAAGACGAATCGAGCCAGGCGACGATGCTCCGCACGTACCCCTCGACGTTCGTCAGCGGACGTCCGTCGAGGATCCCGACGAGATGCCCGACCCCGAACGGCGCGTCATAGGCGCGGGCGCGCCGGTAGGTCTCGGGATCCACGGCCAGCCTGACGGTCTCCCAGCCGTGCCAGGCCATCAGGGCCGCGTCGACGGCGGGGTCGAACAGGTGGGCTTGATCCCAGTCGAGGACGCCGATCAACCTGCCGTCCCGGCCCCAGTGCACGTTGGCGCCGCCCAGGTCGCCGTGGACCAGCGCATCCGGTACGGCTTCCAGAGCCGCCGCCGCCTCCAGACGCCTGCGGCACTCGTCTCGCCACCTGTCCGGCAGGCGCGGCACCACCTGCTCGGCCAGAACCTCGGCCCAGCCCTTCTCCCTGGGGGCGTTGAGCAGTTGCCTCAGGCGCGGCGTGACGGGAACCTCGCGCACGGCGCGCAGCAACGCTCCGATCTGATCCGGGTCGCCCTGCCCCTCGGGCTGCTCCTCCCCGTCGATCCACGAAACGGCGACCGCCGCGCGCTGACCGAACCGGGTCACGGGGGTGAGCGGCTCCGGCACCGCGAAGGGCAGCCCGGCCTCGGCGATCTCCCGCAACACCGCCATGCGGCGCGGCATCTCCTCCGCCGACGACGGCCGCTTGCTCACCCGTACGGCCGCGGTTCCGGGGATGAGGACGACGTGATGGAGATTGCCCTCGGTGACCCGGGCGGCGTCAAGGGGGTGGCCGGGGAGGAGGGCGTCGGCGATCTCCAGCAGTTCGGCGGCGGTGATGGGGGTTTCGGTCATGACTTCACCAACATCCATGTCGCGGCGAGGCCGTCCGGGGAAACGAAGAAGGCCGCTTCCGATTTCGGAAGCGGCCTTCTACCTGGGTCGGGGTGGCGGGATTTGAACCCACGACCTCTTCGTCCCGAACGAAGCGCGCTGCCAAGCTGCGCTACACCCCGGTGCACGCCCGTCTTGCGCGTGCTTGGAAAAGTCTAGCGGACTCCCAAGGTACTTGTGACCGTGTCAACGGCGAGGAACGAGAGTAAGCAGTGACGCCTCCGGGAAGCAGGCGAAGCGGGCGGGGGCGTAAGGGGAGGTGCCCAGGCCGGCCGAGACGTGGAGCCAGGCGTTGTCGTGGCGGCTCAGGCCCTTGACGCGGGCCCGGTCGATGCCGCAGTTGGTCACCAGGGCGCCGTAGAACGGGATGCAGAGCTGGCCGCCGTGGGTGTGGCCGGCCAGCAGGAACTGGTAGCCGTCCGCGGCGAAGCGGGTCATGTTGCGGGGCTCGGGGGAGTGCATGACGCCCAGCCGGAGGTCGGCGTCGGCGGGGGCCGGGCCGGCGACGAGGTCGTAGCGGTCGCGGTTGATGTGGGAGTCGTGGATGCCCGCCACCGCCACGTCGAGGTCGCCCACCTTGATGCGGGCCGTGGTGTTGTTCATGTCGAGCCAGCCCTCGGCCGCCATGCCGGCCCCCAGTTCCTCCCAGGGCAGGGAGGGCACGTGCTGGCGGCGGTCGTTCTTGGAGGTGCGCCAGAGGTAGCGGGCCGGGTTTTTGGGCTTGGGCGCGTACAGGTCGTTGGAACCGTAGACAAACAGGCCCGGACGGGACAGCAGGGGCTCCAGGGCGTGCAGGAGCGAGGGGACGGCGTCCGGGTGCGCGATCGAGTCGCCGGTGTTGACCACCAGGTCCGGCTTCAGCGGGCCCAGGGAGCGGACCCAGTTGATCAGCATGGTGCGGCGCGGCGTCAGGTGCAGGTCGGAGAGGTGGAGAATGCGTACGGGACGCTGACCGCGCTCCAGCACCGGCACGTCGAAGCGGCGCAGGCGGAACCAGTTGCGCTCCACCACAGAGGCGTAACCCAGCCCGGCCAGGCCGAGACCGAGCATGGACAATGGCACTGCGACGGCTTTCCTCACCTATTCATGATGCCCGACATCGGGCGCGCGGCGTCCGGACAGTCCGCGCAGACGGCAAGATGGAGCGCATGAGCGCATTGAAGGACAAGCTGAAGGCCGATCTGACGGCCTCGCTTAAGAGCCGGGACGAGGTACGTCTCCGGACGATTCGGATGGCACTGGCCGCGGTGAACGTCGAGGAGGTCTCCGGCAAGCAGGCCAGGGAGCTGACCGACGACGAGGTCATCAAGGTGCTGACCAAGGAGGCCAAGAAGCGCAAGGAGGCCGCCGAGGCGTTCGGTAACGCGGGGCGGGCCGAGCAGGCGCAGGCCGAGCTGGACGAGCAGGCGGTGCTGGAGGAGTACCTGCCGGCGCAGCTCAGCGACGAGGAGCTGGGCGCCCTCGTCGACGCGGCCATCGCGGAGACGGGCGCCGCCGGGCCGCAGGCCATGGGGCAGGTCATGAAGGCGGTCAATCCGAAGGTCGCCGGGCGGGCGGAGGGTGGCCGCGTGGCCGCCGCCGTCCGCGCCCGACTGGCGGGTTAGCCGGAGCCCCGGCCCTTCGGTCGTCCGGCTGTTCCACCGCCCCGCTGTTCCGCCGCCCGGGCTGTTCCGCGGTCCGCTGTTCGTTGCCCGAGTGCTGGGTGCCGGGTCCGCGGTCCACTGCTCGGCCGGGCCCGTGGTGGCCAGGGAGACGGTCCAGGGCGCGGGTTGGCCCCGATGTACTGCCACGTACTGCGAGGGCCCTCAGAGGGGCCTGGAGGCGGTCTCGGCGGGCCGGGAGGCGGGTCCCCGCCGCAGAGGTAGGCGGCGGGGACGGAAGCGAACCTCGGGCCCGTCAGAAGGCGGGCTGGAGCGGGGCGTTTGGGGTCAGCGACCGCGGCCGTTGCCCGGGCCGCCCTCGCCCCGACCATTGCCGGGCCCCCCGTCCCCACGGTCCCCGTTCGGCGGGTTGAAGATGTCGAACGGGTCGCCGTCCCCACCGGAGGGCGGCCCTTCCTCGTCCTTGTCCTTCTTCTCGGGCTTCTTCGGCGCGCAGTTCTCCGTGCACCCGCCGAACCGCGACTGGTCCACCGGCGTGAACTCCGCGGCCTCGATCCCCTTCAGCGCGCTCAGCATCGCGTCTTTCCAGATCCGCCCGGAAATGGAGGCCCCGTACACGTACGAGTAGTAGCGCCCCCCGATCGTGACGCCGATCAGCTCGTTGCCCTTGGTGCCGCGCGGGTCGCCCAGGCTGACGGCCGACGACATGTTGGGGGTGTAACCGGCGAACCAGGCCGACGCGTAGTTGTCGGTCGTGCCCGTCTTGCCGGCCGCGTCGCGGCCGATGCCGCCGACCTCCTGCATCGTGCCCTTGGTGAACACGCCGGACAGGATGCCGCTGACCGCGTCGGCGACCTCCTCCTCCAGGACCTGGGAGCACTTCGGCTTGTACTGCTTGGCCTTGCCGTTCCGGTCCTTGATCTCCGTGATCGCCAGCGGCTTGCAGTACTGCCCCCGCGAGGCGAAGACGGCGTACGAGCTGGCGATCGTCACGGGGTCGACCTCGTTGACCCCCAGCGTGAACGTCTCCACCTCCGACAGCTTCTGCCCGTCGGCCCGCTTGACCCCGAGCTTCTTGGCCATCTTGACCACGCTGCAGAGCCCGACCTTCTGCTCGAGCTTGAGGAAGAACGTGTTGACCGAGCCCCAGGTGCCGGTCTGCAGCGTCTTGAAGCCGCCGCCGCCCTCGCTGGAGTTGTGCACGGTGTGGGACGGGTCGCCGACGTTCTCGCCCTTGCAGTTCTTGAACGCGCTGTAGCCGCTGGCCTGGAAGCCCGCCGGCGACGGGAAGCCGTCGCCGTACTTCATGCCCTCCTCCAGCGCCGCGGCCAGCGTGTAGACCTTGGCCGTCGAGCCCTGCTGGAACCCGCGACCGCCACCGTGTGCCGCGTCGGCCACGATGTTGTAGCTCATCTCGTTCTTCTTCTTGCTCCCGCCGAACTTCCGCGAGGCGGCCATGGCCTTGATCTCGCCGGTGCCGGGGACGACCATGGCCTGCGAGGCCACGGGCTTGTCCTTCCTGGAGACGTACTTCTTGATCGCCTTGTCGGCGGCCGCCTGCATCTTCGGGTCGATCGTGGTCTTGATCGTCAGCCCGCCCCGCTGGAGCAGCTTCTTGCGCTCGTCCTGGTTCTTGCCGAAGTCCTCGTTGTTGAGGATCTCGTACTGGACGTAGAGGCAGAAGTACGGATATTTGCTGGCCTCGCAGCCGCCGGGCGCCTTGATGTTCTTCCAGCCCAGCTTCTTCGCCTTGGCCTCGGCGGCCTCCTGCTGCGAGATCTTGCCGATCTCGGCCATCCGGTCGAGCACGATGTTGCGCCGCTGGAGCAGCCGCGCCCGTGACTCGGGGCCGACGCTCGGGTCGGTGCGGGCGGGGTTCTGCACGGCGCCGGCCAGGGTGGCGCTCTCGGCGAGGTCGAGCTCGGAGGCGGGCTTGTCGAAGAAGCGGCGGGCCGCGGCCTGGATGCCGTGGGCGCCCGCGCCGAAGTAGGCGATGTTCAGATATTTCTCGAGAATCTGGTTCTTCGAGTACTTCTTCTCGATCGCCATCGCGTTCCGCAGCTCGGACAGCTTGCGGGAGAGCGTCGGGGCGATGGCCGCCGCCTGCTCCTCGGGCGTCTCGGCCTTGTTGACCAGCACCTGCTTGACGTACTGCTGGGTGATCGACGAGCCGCCCTGCATCACGCCGCCGCCCGACAAATTCTTCACGAGCGCTCTGGCCGTTCCCTCAACATCGATCGGCCCGTGCTGGTAGAAACGGAAGTCCTCGATCGCGATCAGCGCAGTCTGCATGATCGGGGCGACCTGGTCGAGGCGGACAGACTGCCGGTTCTCAAAGTAGAACTGGGCAAACTGCTTGCCGTTGGCGTCCTTCAGCACGGTGCGCTCGGGAAGAGGGGGTTCGTCGAGCTCTTCAGGCTTGAGGTTGAGGCTTTCCACAGCGCTCTTCGTGGAGATCCCCGCCCCTCCCACCGCAGGCAGGGCCACGGCCGCGGCGAGCACCCCGGCGACGCATCCCGCGATGATCAGACGCAGGATGCCGAGGACGGGGTTGGAGCGATCTTTGCGCTGCGCTTGCACGCTACCAAGAGTACGTCGAAAGACTGACCGAATCGGTAGCGCGACACCATTTCGCCTTGACTGATGGGGGTGACTAGTCATTCCCGGTCAAGATGGCGCTGAGAAATTGGTCCTCTGGGGTCTGTCGGCCCGAACGGGTAGTTGCGTACGTTCTCCCTGCGGCAACTGAATACGGAGGCTCGGCGCCCGCGCCCGTCGGCCCCAAATGACGACTGACCACCTAAGGGGAGTGGGGTCGAACAATGTGGATCACGGATTGGACCTCCCGTGCCGCCTGTAAGGGTGCGGATCCGGATGCCCTGTTCGTGCAGGGCGCCGCGCAGAACAGAGCCAAGCTCATCTGCCGGGGCTGCCCGGTCCGTACTGAATGCCTCGCCGATGCGCTGGACAATCGCATCGAGTTCGGGGTGTGGGGCGGTATGACCGAACGCGAACGGCGTGCGCTGCTTCGACGGCGGCCTGACGTGGACTCGTGGCGAGACCTGCTCGAGTCGGCCAAGGAAGAGTACGAACGAACCAACGAGCTGATCGCGGGCTGAACCAAGCCCGGCGAGCCGTAGTACGGCCGGCGCCGTCCGCCGGCCGTACTTTCATGCGCTCGCCAGCAAGTCCCCGATCTGCCGCAGACCAGTGAGATCGTGGACGTCCTCGGACATGGCGCGAACCTGCACCACGGGCACCGTGGGGTGGGCCGAGACGAAATGCTCCTGCTCGCGATGCTCGCGAGCGGTGAGCTGCATTCGCCCGGCGTGCAGCCGCAGCACGGCGGCGGTCAGCTCATGCTCGCCCCGCGCCTCCAGGTCTTCGGCGGCCGCGGCGCTACGGGCGGCCGAGAGGACCGAGGCGGGTGACATGTGCACACGGTTGACCACCAGGCCGGCCAGTGGCATGCGCTCTTCGGCGAGCCTTTCGACGAAGTAGGACGCCTCCCGCATGGCGTCCCGCTCGGGCGCGGCCACCACCAGGAAGGCCGTGCCTGGGGCCTGCAGCAGCTTGTACGTCATCTCGGCCCGCTGCCTGAAGCCGCCGAAGACGGCGTCGAGCGCGGACACGAACGTCTGCAGATCCTTGATCACCTGCGCGCCCAGCAGCTTGGTCATCGCTCCGGCCATCAACCCGAACCCGGCGTTGAGCAGCCGGAAGGCGCTGCGTCCGCCGGCCTTGGCCGGTGCCGTCAGCAGCCGGATGAACCGTCCGTCGAGGAAGCGCCCGAGCCGCTCGGGCGCGTCGAGGAAGTCGAGCGCGGACCGCGACGGCGGCGTGTCCACGATGATCAGGTCCCACTCGTCCGACCGGCGCAGCTGGCCGAGCTTCTCCATGGCCATGTACTCCTGCGTGCCGGAGAAGCTGGAGGACAGGGACTGGTAGAAGGGGTTCGACAGGATCTGGCTGGCCCGCGCCGGATCGGCGTGCGACTCGATGATCTCGTCGAACGTACGCTTCATGTCGAGCATCATGGCGTAGAGCTGGCCGCCGCCGTCGGGCGAGCTGACCAGACGCGGGGTGTTGTCGAGCTCGGTCAGCCCCATCGACTGGGCCAGCCGGCGCGCCGGGTCCACGGTGAGCACGACGGCGCACCTGCCGCGTTCGGCGGCCCGCAGCCCGAGCGCCGCGGCGGTCGTGGTCTTGCCCACCCCGCCGGCGCCGCAGCAGACGATGATCCTGGTGCCGGGGTCGTCGAGTATCGCGTCGATGTCGAGTGCGGCGGGCTTCTTCACGCTGCTCCTTGGGTGCGCATGCTCTCTGCCAGCTCGTACAGGCCGGCCAGGTCGACGCCGTCGGCCAGCAGCGGCAGCTCGTAGCTCTTCAGTCCGGCCTCGCCCAGCGACTCGCGCTCGGCGCGCTCCAGCGAGGTGCGGTGGGCGTGCTCGGCGATCTCCTCCGCGAGCGCCTCGGCGATCGCCGAGGCCTCCGCCCCGTCGGCCACCCCGGCGGCCTTCAGCCCGAGCACGAGCTCGCCGGGATCGAAACGGCCCTTGACAGCCGTGTCAAGAGCGGCCTGCGGGATCAGTGATTCACGCACCATATTGACGAAAATTCCGCCCGCGGGAAGCCCGGCCGAACGCAATTCGGAGATGCCGTCGAGCGTCTCCTGCACGGGCATCTCCTCCAGCAGCGTCACGAAGTGCACCGCCGTCTCAGGAGATTTCACGACCCCGTTGACCAGCTCGGAATGGTTCTTGATCGGCCCGACCTTGGCCAGGCCCGCCACCTCCTGGGTGACGTTCAGGAAGCGCGTGATGCGGCCCGTGGGCGGCGCGTCGAGCACGACCGCGTCGTAGATCCTGCGGCCGTTCTTGCCCCGCCTGCGCACGGCCTCGGTCGTCTTGCCCGTGACGAGCACGTCGCGGAAACCGGGGGCCACGGTGGTGGCGAAGTCGACGACGCCCATCTTGGTCAGCGCCCGGCCCGCCCGGCGCATCCCGTAGAACATCTCCATGTACTCGAGCATGGCCTCCTCGGGATCGATGGCCAGCGCGTACACGTCGCCGCCGGAGGGCGCCACGGCGATCTTGCGCTCCTCGTAGGGCAGCGGCGGCAGGTCGAAGATCTGCGCGATGCCCTGCCTGCCCTCGACCTCGACGAGCAGCACCTTGCGACCGCCCGCGGCCAGCGCGAGCGCGAGCGCGGCGGCCACGGTCGTCTTGCCGGTGCCGCCCTTGCCGGTGACCACGTGCAGCCGCACACCGGCCCAATCCGTGTCCGGAGAGTCCACTATTCGAGGCTACCGAAGGGTCACTTGCCGGAGGCCGACGGCCACCCTTTGAGATTGCTCACACCCCGGCCGGGAACTTGCCGCGACCACGGTCTTGAGCAGGCACAAGGCAGGCCGGCGGGCGGGTTTCCTGTGAGAAGCTGACCTTCATGAAGAAATGGGAGTACCTCACCGCCCCGTTGCTGATCCACAACACCAAGATGATCCTGGACAACTTCGGCTCCGACGGCTGGGAGCTGGTCCAGATCGTTCAGGGCGCCACGCCGGAGCAGCTCGTCGCCTACTTCAAGAGGGAGAAGCAGTGACCCCCGAGCAGAGGATCGCGGACCTCGGCCTGACGCTGCCCGAGGTGGCGGCGCCGGCGGGCGCCTACGTGCCGGCCGTGCGCACGGGCAACCTCGTCTACACCTCCGGCCAGGTCCCGTTCGTCGACGGCAAGCTGCAGCGGACCGGCAAGCTCGGGGCCGACCTGACCACCGAGGAGGGCGCGGAGCAGGCCCGCATCTGCGCGCTCAACGCGCTTGCCGCCCTGAAGGCCGAGGTGGGCGACCTGCAGAAGGTCGTGCGGATCGTCAAGGTCGTGGTGTTCGTGGCCAGCGATCCGTCCTTCACCGAGCAGCCCAAGGTCGGCAACGGCGCCAGCGAGCTGCTCGCCGAGGTGCTGGGCGAGCCGGGCAGGCACGCCCGCAGCGCCGTGGGCGTGGCCGTCCTCCCGCTGGACGCACCTGTGGAAGTGGAGCTGATCGCCGAAGTAGCCTGAGGCACTATGACCGATGTGACCGGATTGCCGCTTCCAGCCGAGCTAGCCGCACGGGCGCGGGACCTCCTCGAGGGGCGGGTCGAGCCGGTCCCCACGCGCGACGCCGCCACGGTGGTGATTCTGCGGGAAGGGCCGGAGGCGTACCTGCTGCGGCGGAAGGCCACGATGGCCTTCGCGGCCGGCGCGTACGTCTTCCCCGGCGGTTCGGTGGACGCCCGCGACACCGACCAGGCCGTGGCCTGGGCCGGACCGTCGCCGGCAGAGTGGGGCACGGTCTTCAACGCGAGCGAGCAGGTCGCGCGCGGGCTGGTGTGCGCGGCCGTACGCGAGACGTTCGAGGAGTCCGGCGTGCTGCTGGCCGGTCCCGGGCCCGATTCCGTGGTCGCCGACACGACGGGCGACGACTGGGAGTCCGACCGGCTGGCGCTGATCGACAGGAGCCTGGGCTTCGCCGACTTCCTCGCCGGGCGCGGCCTGGTGCTCCGGTCCGACCTGCTCAAACCGTGGGCCCACTGGATCACCCCGGAGATCGAGCACCGGCGCTTCGACACGCGGTTCTTCGTCGCCGTGCTCCCCGAGGGCCAGCGCACCCGTGACGTCGGCGGCGAGGCCGACCAGGTGGCCTGGAAACGTCCCGCGGAGGCGATCGAGCTGGCGCACCGGGGAGAGATCTTCCTGATGCCGCCGACGTACCACACGCTGAGCGAGCTGGCCGCTCACGACGGCGTGGCGGGGATCCTGGCCGAGCGCAGGGAGATCGTGCCGATCATGCCGAGGGCCGTGGAGATCCAGGGCGAGATGCGGCTGGTGACCCGGTGAGCGGGCTGCACATCCCGATCGGGACGCCCGACGGCTCCCGTACCGAGCACGCCGAGAACCTGCTCGCGCCCAACCCGTCCGCCATGACGCTCGACGGCACCAACACCTGGGTCATCGGCGAGGACGAGGTGGTGGTGGTCGATCCGGGGCCGGAGGACGAGGCGCATCTGAGCCGCGTACGCGATCACCTCGGGGAGCGGCGCGTCACCGAGATCCTGCTCACCCACGGGCACTTCGACCACAGCGGCGGGGCCAGGCGCTTCGCCGAGATGGTGCGCGCCCCCGTCCGGGCGCTCGATCCGCGGCACCGGCTGGGCGAGGAGGGGCTCGCCGACGGTGACGTGGTGACCGTGGCGGGCCTGGAGATCCACGTGTACGGCACGCCGGGCCACTCGTTCGACTCGCTCTGCTTCTGGCTGCCGCAGGACCGCGCGATGCTGACCGGTGACACCGTGCTCGGCCGGGGCACCACGATCATCGCCCGCGACGGGGGCCTGGCCGACTATCTGCGCAGCCTCGACCGGCTCAGGGCGGCCGCGGAGGGCCTGGAGGCGCGGGCGCTGCTGCCCGGCCACGGCCCCGTGCTGCCCGACCCGATCGCCGCGCTCGACGGTTACATCGCGCACCGGCGGCAGCGCCTCGACCAGATCAGGGCGGCGCGCGCCCAAGGGGCGCGCACGCCACGCGAGATCGTCAAGATCGTGTACGCCGACGTCGACCGCTCCCTCTGGGCCGCCGCCGAGATGTCGGTCGTGGCCCAGCTCGACTACCTGGACCGGTTGTAGAGCCGGTCCATGTCGAGGATGACCACGGCCTTGGCCTCGATCCGCAGCCAGCCGCGCTGGGCGAAGTCGGCCAGCGCCTTGTTGACCGTCTCGCGCGAGGCGCCGACGAGCTGCGCCAGCTCCTCCTGCGTCAGGTCGTGGTGGACCCGCAGGCCGTCGTCCGTCTTGGTGCCGAACCGCTCGGCCAGGTCGAGCAGCTGCTTGGCCACGCGGCCGGGCACGTCGGTGAAGACCAGGTCGGCCAGCACGTCGTTGGTGCGGCGCAGCCGCTGGGCGAGCGCGCGCAGCAGGTGGAGCGCCACCTCGGGGCGGCCGGTCAGCCAGGGGCGCAGGTCGTCGTGGCCGAGCCCGGCCAGCCGCACGTCGGTCAGCGCCGTCGCCGAGGCCGTACGCGGCCGCGGGTCGAACAGCGACAGCTCGCCGAACATCTCGCTCGGCCCGAGCACGCTCAGCAGGTTTTCCCGTCCGTCGGGTGAGGTGCGGGACAGCTTGATCTTGCCTTCCAGCACGACGTAGAGCCGGTCGCCGGTCTCGTTCTCGTGGAAGAGCGTCTGTCCCTTGGAGAGCTGGACCTCCGTGATGCTCGTACGCAGCGCCGCGGCGCTCTCGCGGTCCAGCGCGGCGAACAGGGGGGCCTTGCCCAGCACATCTTCGGTGTTCACTCTGCCTCCTCTGCTGCCATTGTGACTCACCCCACTCTGCGTGGCACACACAGGTTATGGGAATGCTGGAGTGTTCTGCGCTTTTCGGATGAGTCGTATCCAGGGGAAAGGTACCGGATGCCCTGATTTCAGGGGGTATCGACCCTCCCCTGTGCCGCAGAAGAGGCTCAGGAGGCGAGCAGGCCGTCCACGGAGGCCACCGCGGCCGCCACCGACTGGCCGAGCAGGACGCGGAGCACGTCGGCCGCGCGCGGGCGGGCCGTGGGATCGGCCTGGCGGCACTGCCGTACCGCCAGGTGCAGCGCGGGAGGCAGGACGGCGGGGTCGCCGTCCGTGCGGCCCGTGGCCGCGAAGACCACCAGGTCGGCCCAGGCCAGCACGTCGTCGGCCGCCGAGCCCGGCGTGACGCCGGGCTGCCAGCCGATCAGCACCTGGCCGTGGGCGCCGAGCGCGACGCTCTCGTGGCTGAGCCGGAGCCCCACGTTGCCGCGGGCGTGCAGCTTGGCCACCGCGGAGGCACAGGCCAGGGCCAGGCGATGCAGCGCCTGCCCCCGCAGAGGCCCTGATGTACGCACGAAGTCCGACAGCACCGCACCCTGACCGCTCATGGCCACCGCCTCCCATGTCGCCCCCTTGTACGCAAGCAAGGCGTCCTGGGTTCAACACTTCGCGGAAGCTTCTAGTCTTGCGGCATGGCCACGAACGCGGCGGGGCGCAAGCCGGAGACCCGGCTCGCATTGGTACGGCGGGCCCGCAAGATGAACCGCATCCTCGCGGACACCTATCCAGAGGCCCACTGCGAGCTCGACTTCGGAAACCCGTTAGAACTTCTGGTCGCGACCATCCTCTCCGCCCAGTGCACGGACAAGCGGGTCAACATGGTCACCCCCATCCTCTTCGCGAAATATCCGACAGTGGAGGACTACGCCGCCGCCGACCGGTCCGAGATGGAGGAGATCATCCGCTCGACCGGCTTCTTCCGCGCGAAGACCAACAGCATCATCGGCATGGCGCAGGCGGTCTGCGAGAAGTACGGCGGCGAGGTGCCCGGCAAGCTGAAGGACCTGGTCACCCTGCCCGGCGTGGGCCGCAAGACCGCCAACGTGGTGCTGGGCAACGCGTTCGACGTGCCGGGGCTCACCGTCGACACCCACTTCCAGCGGCTGGTGCGGCGGTTCGGCTGGACGGAGGAGACCGACCCCGTCAAGATCGAGCACGTCGTGGGGGAGCTGCTGCCCAAACGCGAGTGGACGATCTTCTCCCACCGGGTGATCTGGCACGGTCGCCGCATCTGCCACGCGCGCCGGCCCGCGTGCGGCGTGTGCCCGCTGGCCGCGCTCTGCCCGTCGTACGGCACCGGCCCTACGGCGGCGGCCGAGGCCGAGAAGCTCGTCAGGTCCGGCCCCTTCTCGTGATCGCGGAAGCCGTCCAGCCTCTTCTCGTGATCGTGGAAGCCGTCCAGCCTCTTCTCGTGATCGCGGGAAGTCCCCGGTGTCCCGGCGTGTTGGAGGATGCGTGACCCAAGTGCCCGACTGGCTCGACCGACTGGCGGCGCAGGCTCAGCGCTTCGACGTACCGCGATGGTGGACGCCCCCCAACGGGAGCGGGCGGGCCGCGGCGGTGCTGATGCTGTTCGGTGAGGGGCCGCTCGGCCCCGACGTCCTGCTCATCCAGCGCAGCACGCGCGGGCGCAGGCACCCGGGCCAGCCCGCCTTCCCCGGCGGCGGCGTCGACCCCGACGACGGCGGGCCCGTCGCGGCGGCGCTGCGCGAGGCCGAGGAGGAGACCGGGGTCGATCCCGCGGGCGTCCACGTGCTGTGCACGATGCCCGAGCTGTACCTCAGCCACAGCGACAACCGGGTAACGCCCGTGATCGCCTGGTGGCGCGAGCCGTCGGCCGTGCACGCGGCCTCGCCGCACGAGGTGGAGTCCGTGGAGCGGGTGCCGATCGCCGAGCTGGTCGATCCCGCCAACCGCGTCACGCTGCGGCATCCGAGAGGGACGGCGGGGCCCGCGTTCCGGGTGCGGGGGATGCTGGTGTGGGGGTTCACCGCGATGGTGCTCGACACCGTGCTGCGCGAGGGCGGGCTGGAGCGCCCGTGGGACCCCGCGCAGGTGGAGGACCTCCCGCAGGAAGTGATCGACCTGGCGTCGAGGAGCTAGCGGGGCGAACGCAGGGCCACGCCCAGGGAGGCCCAGCCCGCCACGTCCTTGTCGCTGTCGGCCGCCAGCGCGCGCAGCGTCTCCAGGCCGGCCCGGTCAGGGGGATCGCCGAGCACGTGCTGCAGCGCGTACGCGGCGCCGTAGCGCACCCTCGCGTCCTCGTGGCCGGCCAGCTCGATCACCGACGGCAGTGACCGCGGGTCCGCCAGGTGCCCGAACGCGATCAGCACCGAGTAGAGCACCATGGCGTCGTCCTCGCTGGCCGCCAGATAGCGCAGCACCGGCAGCGTACGGTCCACGAACGGCCGCAGCATCCCCATGATGTCCACGCCGAGCAGCCGCTCCGCCACGGTGTCCGCGGCGCACAGCCGGCGCGCCTCGATGAAGGACTCCAGATCACCGCGCTGTTGCAGCACGGAGATCACGTGCCAGCGCAGGGGGCCGTCAGGGTCGGCGTCGGACAGAGCCGCGTCGATGAGATCGCGCACTGTTCCCTCCGCCGACGGCATACCGCTCAAGGTAGCCACGCGGTGACGCCGTCCTGGCGGAAGACGTGCACACTTGACCGTATCCCTGGTTAGCTTTGAAACGTGCGCGGTGATCTGCTTGACCTCATCTTGATCGGCCTCGTGATCGCCTTCGGCATCTCGGGTTACCGGCAGGGCTTCATCATCGGGGTAATGAGCTTCGTGGGGTTCGTCGGGGGGGCCGTGCTGGGCGTCTTCATCGCGCCGCCGATCTCCAAGGCCCTGGTCAGCGGCGACACCCCGCAGGCGCTGCTGGCCATCGTGATCGTCTTCCTGGCCGCCACCATCGGCCAGTTCGCGTCCTCGACGCTCGGCGCCGTCGTGCGCAGCCACGTCACGTGGGAGCCCGCCAAGGTGGCCGACGCGGTCGGCGGCACGTTCTCCAGCGCGCTGTCCGTGCTGGTGATCGCCTGGCTGATCGGCTCGCTGATCGTCTCCACGGCCTTCAGCCCCCTCGTCGACCAGGTGAAGAACTCCGCGCTGCTGACCACCGTCGACGACGTGATCCCGCAGGCCGCGCGCAACTGGCAGCAGCCGTTCAAGAAGTTCGTCGACCGGTCGGAGTTCCCGCCGGTCTTCGACGCCATCGGCGGGGGCACGATCATCGACGTGCCGCCGCCCGACCAGAGCGTGCTGCAGGGCTCCAAGCTGGGCCGCGCCCGGAAGGCCATCGTCAAGGTGCAGGGCAACGCGGAGAGCTGCAACAAGCACATCGAGGGCACCGGCTTCGTCTACGCCCCCGGCCGGATCATGACCAACGCCCACGTGGTCGCCGGCGTGACCCGTGGCCTGCAGGTCATCGACTCCACCAACACGCCCCACGAGGCCACCGTCGTGCACTACAACCCGCGCCGCGACATCGCCGTCCTCTACGTGCCCGGCCTCGACCTGCCGCAGCTCTCCTTCGACGACGACGGCTCCCGCGGCGACAGCGCCATCATCGCCGGGTTCCCCAAGAGCAAGGGGTTCACCGCGGAGCCGGCCAGGATCGGCGGCCAGCTCGAGGCCGAGGCGCCCGACATCTACCGCGACGCCACGGTCAGGCGCAAGGTGTACGCGATCCGCGGGAAGGTGCTGCCCGGCAACTCGGGCGGCCCGCTGCTCACGGTGGACGGCCGGGTCTACGGCGTGATCTTCGCCGCCGCGATCAACGAAGAGGAGACCGGCTACGTCCTGACGGCCGAGGAGGTCGCCCCCGACGCGGCCCAGGGCCGCAACGACACCACCCCGGCCAGCACCCAGAAGTGCGACTGACGCCCGGTTGTCAGCGGGGGAGCTTGTCCAGGATCGCCGCGACGGCCTCGTCGGGGTCGCTGTCCTGGCCGAAGCCCGAGGCCGCCTTGCCGACCGCGTCGTACGCGCCGCCGTATCCCTGGACCCTGGCTGCTCCACGGCCGAAGAGGGTCAGCGCCCCGCGCCCGTTGCCGCGCTGCAGGTGCGTCAGCCCGACGCAGATCTGCGCGAGGCCCTGCCACAGCTCGCGCTCGTCCTCCGGCGCGCATTTCCAGCGGCCCTCGAACACCTCGTGCGCGTTGAACGGCAGGCCCTCGCCGAGGAAGCGGCGGGCGTCGGCCAGGGCCTGTTCGGTGGTGGGCGCGTAGTCGTCGGGGACCCGGGGCACCCCGGGCTCGCCGTAGGGGAGCGGCCTGCCGTACGCGTCGCGCGGCCTGGCGTTACGCGGCCTGCCCTCGGGATCGCGGTCTCTCATCGTTCGGGCTCCGGATCGGCCAGCCAGCCGAGCAACTCGGTGTCGAACACGTCGGGGATCTCCTCATGGGGGAAGTGGCCGGCTCCTTCGAGCAGCCGCCACCGGTACGGGGCCGCCACGTAGCGGCCCGAGCCGTGCGCCGTACGCGGCAGGGCGCGCGGGTCGAGCGCCCCGTGCAGCTGGAGCGTGGGAGCCTCGACCTCGGTGCGCATGGCCCTGGCGTAGCGGCGGCCGTCCGGACGCAGCTGGGAGCGGCCGAACCAGCGGTGGTACTCCAGCGCGCAGTGTGCCACGGCGGGGATGCGGAACGCCTCGCGGTACGTACGCGCGGTCTCGGGATCGGGCCAGCCGGGCCGCGACCAGTCGTCGAGCAACCGGCCCACCAGGGCCCCTTCGCGGCGCCTGAGCCGGTGCTCGGGCAGCAGCGGCAGCTGGTGGCCCAGCGACTGCCGGCTGGCCTTGAGCTGGCCGAACGGGTCGGTCAGCAGCGCCTTGCGCAGGCGCAGGGGATGCGGGGCGGACACGGCGATCAGCCGGTGCACGCACTTGGGGTCGAGCACGGCCATCGTCCAGGCCAGCAGCCCGCCCCAGTCGTGCCCCACCACGATCGCCCCGGTCTCGCCCAGCGCCCTGATCAGGCCGGTCGCGTCGGCGGCCAGCGTGGGCAGGTCGTAGCCGCGCGGCGGCTTGTCGCTGCCGCCGTAGCCGCGCAGATCGGTCGCGACCGCCCGGTAACCGGCCTTCGGCAGCGAGACGAGCTGGTTGCGCCACGTCCACCAGAACTGGGGGAACCCGTGCAGCAGCAGCACCAGCGGCCCCTCGCCCGCCTCGACGACGTGGAAGCGGGTGCCGCCCGCGTGGACCGCGCGGTGCGTCCAGGGGCCCTCGATCTCTACGACCGACTCGTCAGGCGCCATCACGTGTCACCGGCTCACGATCGGGACGGACCGCGGGCAGCGTCTCGTCCTCGGGCGTGGCGATCTCCTTGAGCCCCTTGATCGACCTGGCGGTGCGCTTCATCCCGGCCAGCCCCTTGAGCCGCCTGACCCCGACGAACACCAGCAGCCCCGCCACCACCAGGTAGAACACCGTCACGATGAGGAAGGCCAGCCAGTTGGGCAGCCACTGGGCCAGCACGAACGCGATCGTGAACGAGGCGAGGATCAGGCACAGGTGCGCCATGAAGGCGGCGGCGGCGAACAGGCCGCCCGCCGTGCCGACCCGCTTGGCGTCGAACCTGAACTCGGCCTTGGCCAGCTCGATCTCCGAGCGGACCAGGTCCGAGATCTGACTGCTCGCCTGGGCGACCAGCGAGCCCAGGGATTCTTCCTCGGGAGTCTGCGGCATGAACGTCTCCTATCGAGGCCTGGTGGCCGTGTCAAACATCATCCAGCGCGATGCGACGCTCGCGTACCGTGTGAAGCGGCACCGCCGCCAGGAGCTCTTCCGACAGTTTCGCCAGGCCGAGCCGCGCTGACAGCCAGGCGCCCCGAACACGCCGAAACTTGTCGAGCGCAGTCCCGCTATCCCAGAACTACCCGATCGAACAAGATAGCGCCCGTGCCGGGCACGCCGGGCTTCGCCCCAGGGTCTCAGGAGCCAGGCGTATGCCCCCTTTATCGGGACATACGCCTGGAATGGGGGATCAGTCCTCGGACTTGGCGGACGGGAGCTTCTCCGAGATCAGGTTCATCACCGTGCTGTCGGCCAGCGTGGTGACGTCGCCGATGCTGCGGTTCTCCGCCACGTCGCGCAGGAGGCGGCGCATGATCTTGCCGGAGCGGGTCTTGGGCAGCTCGGGCACGACCAGGATCTGGCGCGGCTTGGCGATCGGGCCCAGGGTCTTGGCCACGTGGTTGCGCAGTTCGGCGGCGATGTCGTCGCTCTCCTCCGCCGAGCCGCGCAGGATCACGAACGACACGATCGCCTGGCCGGTGACCGGGTCGGTCGCGCCGACCACCGCCGCCTCGGCCACCTTCGGGTGGCTGACCAGCGCGCTCTCCACCTCCGTGGTGGAGATGTTGTGGCCGGAGACGAGCATGACGTCGTCCACGCGGCCGAGCAGCCACAGGTCGCCGTCGTCGTCCTTCTTGGCGCCGTCGCCGGGGAAGTACATCCCGTCGAACCTGCTCCAGTACGTGTCGATGTAGCGCTGGTCGTCGCCCCAGATCGTGCGGAGCATCGACGGCCACGGCTCGCGTACGACGAGGAAGCCGCCGCCCCCGTCGGGGACGCTGTTGCCCTGGTCGTCCACCACGTCGGCGGCGATGCCGGGCAGCGGGCGCATCGCGGCGCCCGGCTTGCCCGCGGTGACGCCGGGCAGCGGGCTGATCATGATGGCGCCGGTCTCCGTCTGCCACCAGGTGTCGACCACGGGGCAGCGCTCACCGCCGATGTGCTCGCGGTACCAGACGTACGCCTCGGGGTTGATCGGCTCGCCGACGGAGCCCAGGATGCGCAGGCTGGACATGTCGAACTTCGCGGGGATGTCGTCGCCCCACTTCATGAACGTCCGGATCGCGGTGGGCGCCGTGTAGAGGATCGTGACCTTGTACTTCTGCACGATCTCCCAGAACCGGCCGCGGTGCGGGGTGTCGGGGGTGCCCTCGTAGATGACGCTGGTGGCGCCGTTGGCGAGGGGGCCGTACACGATGTAGGAGTGGCCGGTCACCCAGCCGATGTCGGCCGTGCACCAGTAGATGTCGGTGTCGGGCTTGAGGTCGAAGACCGCGTGGTGCGTCCAGGCGGTCTGGGTGAGGTAGCCGCCCGTGGTGTGCAGGATGCCCTTGGGCCTGCCGGTGGTGCCGCTGGTGTAGAGGATGTACAGCGGGTCCTCGGCGTCGTGGGGCTCTGCGGTGTGCTGGTCGCTCTGCCGGTCGACCAGGTCGTGCCACCAGACGTCCTTCTCGCCGAAGGCGACGTCCTGGCCGGTACGGCGTACGACGAGGACCTTCTCGACCTGCGGGCACTCGGCGACGGCCTCGTCCACCGTGGGCTTGAGCGCCGACGGGTTGCCCCTGCGGTAGCCGCCGTCGGCGGTGATGACGAGCTTGGCGTCGGCGTCGTCGATCCGGCTCTTCAGCGCCGTGGCCGAGAAGCCGCCGAACACCACCGAGTGGATCGCCCCGATGCGGGCGCAGGCCAGCATCGCGATCGGCAGCTCGGGGATCATCGGCATGTAGACGGCCACCCGGTCGCCCTTGCCCACGCCCAGCTCCTGGAGGGCGTTGGCGGCCTTGCTGACCTCGCGCTGGAGGTCGCTGTAGGTGAGGGTACGGGTGTCGCCCTCGGGCTCACCCTCCCAGTAGTAGGCGACCTTGTCGCCGCGGCCCTCCTCGACGTGGCGGTCGACGCAGTTGTAGGCCACGTTGAGCTCGCCGCCGACGAACCACTTGGCAAAGGGGGCGTTCCACTCGAGGGTGGTCTCCCACCGTTTGGCCCACGCCAGCCTCTCGGCCGCACGCTCCCAGAAGGCGAGACGGTCGGCGGCGGCCTCGTCATATGCGGCGGCGGTCACGTTGGCGGCCGCCGCCAGGTCAGCCGGCGGTGCGAACCGGCGATTCTCCTGTAGCAGGTTGGACAGCGCCTGGGTCTCGTTACCAGGGGTCTCCGGGGCCACCTCGTGCTCCTTCTATGGCCAGATTGCAGGGTCGTGTCCCACTTCACCAGCTCACGGCCTCCACACACAAGAGGTCTAGACAGGTCTGTACCGATGGGGGCCCGCTTATCAGGTCGCATGACAACCGCTATTGAAACGTTGTCATCCTGAAATCAGGTGGGGACCCATAAAGGGTTCCGCATATTCGGCCGCCCCGGGATTTCGCTCTTTGAGCGCGCGTCGCCTTCACCCGAGGCGCTGGTACGGTCGTCACCCGGTGGAGCGAGAGCGGTCGTACCCGCCGGTAAGGTCGGTTTCCGTGAGTGACCCACTGGCTGTCATCGCGGAGTTCCCCGGCGTCCCCGAGGCGGTCGACTCCGCCAGGCAGGCCGTCGACCGGCTGTACCGCCACCGAGTCCTGCGCCGGGCCAGCCCGGCCGTCTCGACGGAGTCGTCCCTGCGGGGCGCGCGGGCCTCGGCGTCCCTGGAGGGCGTGGACGTGTCCCTCGACGCGCTGCGCCGGGACGAGGTTCACGACCCGCTGGTCCAGGGAGCCCTGCGGGCGTCGGCGGAGCTGGGCCGCCTGGGCTCGATGTGGCGGACGGCGCCGAGGCAGGTGCTGGCCCGCCTGCACACGGTGGCGGCCGCCGGCCTGGCGCCGCAGTCCGCCCTGGGGCGTCCGCGGGCGACCGACGAGGCGCCGGACCCGCTGGGGCTCGGTCCCGCGCCGGGGGCTTCGGAGACGGCGACGCGCATGGAGGGGCTGCTCGGGCTGCTCGAACGGCCCACGAAGGCGCCCGCGATCGTGCTGGCCGCCGTCGTACACGCGGAGCTGGCCGTACTGCGTCCCTTCGGCGCGGCGGACGGGATCGTGGCGCGCGCGGCCGAGCGCCTGACCCTGGTCGAGTACGGCCTGGACCCGAAGTCCCTCGTGGCCGTGGAGGTGGGGCACCTGGAGCAGGCCTCGTACGCCGGGGGGTTGAGCGCGTACCTGAGCGGGACCCCGGAGGGCGTCGCCCAGTGGGTACAACAGTGTGCCTCCGCAGTAAGTCTGGGGGTGCGCGAGGCGGCCGCCATCTGCGAGGCGATGCAACGAGGCTGAGGTCGCGCGGGCGCAGGCGCAGGTGGGAGCGTTGGACCGGACCCCCGACACAGCTGACGGCGTCTCCGTCAAGAGACGCCGTCTGCCGGCGCATCACACCGGGTTACCAAGCGTGCACCTCTATTCGTCGGAGCGGGTCAAGCCCGTCACGACGCGCCTCCCGCGGCTGGTCGCGCGTGGGTACCCGGCTGATGCGCCCGGACAAGTGGTCCGTGAGACCTTTCTACGTCGGATCCGCCCTGATGGGAACCCCTCCGACCAAGACCTTTACCCGCCTATGAGCCGGGCCCCGGCATACCTCGCCGTCGCCACCCTCCGTGACCTGGTTACCAACCTGTGATGACTACGGAGAGTAGCCGTCTTTATGTGATCGTTATGGTGTGGACAAAAAACTTGGCGAAAATGCGAGATTGCTCCTCGACGAAACTCGAGTCCATCGGGCAGCATACGGGGGTATCGCCCGAAACTGGAGCGACCGTGCACGGGGTTGCTTTGCCAGTCCCTTGCCAGGCTCTGGTGAAGTGATGAAAGCTTTCTTCTGAAACGGGACCGGCTCTACCCCCCCGGAGCCGGACCGATCAGGCGACCCCCGCTCTCCCCCCCGGCGGGGGTCGCCCCTTTTCCGCCCCCGCTCGCACCCCACCGTCCCGGTCGCCCTCACCCCATCCCGCCTCCCACGGCCTCCTCCGCTGCGGCGCCTTCCCGCAGCGCGTCTCCTACGCCTCCTCCGCTGCGCTGGCCTCCGTGGCGCGTCTCCCGCGACCCCGTCCGCTTCGGCACCTTCCCGCAGCGTGCCTCGCGTTGCCCCCTCTGCTCGGCACCTTCCCGCAGCGCGTCTCCCACGGCCCCTCCGCTACGGCGCCTTCCCGCCGCGCGGCTCCCGCGGCTCCCTCCCCTACGGGCCTCCCCGTATCGTGCCTTCCACGGTCTCCTCCACTTCGGTGCCTTCCTGCAGCGCGCGCCTGCCACCGCGCCTCTCACCGAGCACTTGCCGTGTCCGCGCTCTCCCACGGATCGGCCTCTCGCCATCACGGTTCCGCAGAGCGCGTCCAGCCGAGCGTTCCTCATCACCCGTGCCCACCCACGGACACCGGCCCCCATCGCGACCTCCTGCGAGAAGCCTCTCGCCGAGCAGCCCTGCGACTGGACCGGCTACCGCCGCAGCCACCCGCAGCGCCTCTCAGGATGCCCACCCGTCACCACTCCCTTCACCACAGCAGCCCCAACCACCGCGCCGCATTCGTGCACTCCGACCCGACCCCGACCGCCGCCGTTGCGAGACTCGACCGCCCCCGCCTGAGCACTCTGGCACCCAGCGCACCCGCACCCGAGCATCCTGGCGTCCCCAGTCGCATCCGAGCGCATACCCGCCACAACGCGGCCGGCACCCACGCCACCCCACCCCCGCGACCAGCACCACGGCCCCCATTGCACCTCCAGCCACCAGGCCACTTATCCACAGACCGGCCACACCCCCGCCCAACAATCCCCAGAATCCCGTTCACCCTCTCCCCAACCCACCCACCTCCAGCAAGGTTGGCCTCCCGACCCGACCCCGAGAGGCCGACATGCACCGCCCCCTCGTCATCACCGAAGACCACGCGCTCCTCGACGACCTGGTCCGCATAGCCGCCGCAGCAGGCGCCCAACTCGACGTGGCCCACATCCCCGCCCACGCCCGCCCGTTCTGGAACCTGGCCCCCCTGATAGCAGTAGGCGCCGACCAGGCAGACGCCGTGGCCGCGAGCTCACCCCCCACCCGAGATCAGGTCCTCCTCGTGACCCGGGCCCCCGACGACCCGGACACCTGGCGAAAATGCGTGGCCGTAGGCGCCCAGGCCGTCGTGACCCTCCCAACCGACGAGCGCCACCTGGTGGAGCGGTTGGCGGACGCCATGGAGCCCGACCCCCGCTCAGGATCGGTGATCTGCGTGATCGGCGGCCGAGGCGGGGCAGGCGCGAGCGTACTGTCGGCGTGCCTGTCCCTGCGTGCCTCGGGCGACCACCTCCGTACCTTGCTGGTGGACGCCGACCCGCTGGGCGGTGGCATAGACGCACTGCTGGGCCACGAGGAGGCGTCGGGCGCCCGCTGGGGAGACCTGGTCGCCAGAGAGGGCCGGATCAACTCCAGCGCGCTTCAGGCCGCACTGCCGTCGTTCGGCGACCTGGCGGTCCTCTCCTTCCACAGAGGCGAGGTGGCGGCGATCCCCGCCCAGGCCATGCGTTCCGTCCTCGAGGCGGGCCAGCGAGGCTTCGACCTGATCGTCGTCGACCTCCCCCGCCACCTCGACCCCGCCGCGATCGAGGCCCTCACCAGAGCGAAGACCACGCTGATGGTGGCCACGGCCGACGTACGCGGCATCCTCTCGGCCGTACAGGTGCTGGGCGAGACCCGCAAGCACACCTCGGACATCCGCGCCATCCTCCGCCCAGGCGTGGTGGACGACGACATGGCCGCGGGCGCCCTGGGCATCCCGTCCGCCGGCACCCTGCCCGACCAGCCGAGACTCACCGCCACCCTCAACCGGGGCGAGCTGCCCAAACTGGGCCCCCGCACCGTGATGGGCGCCCTGTGCAGCACACTCCTACGAGACCTCCTCCCGACATGACCGCCCCGCAACCACCCGCATCCGCAGGAGCCGTGTCCCAGGAACTGGTCGAAGCAGTCCGCGTACGCCTGGCCAGAGCGGGCGTGGAGCCCAGCGCCGCCCAGGTGGCAGTGGCCCTGCGAGCCGAGAAATCCGTGTACGGCGACGCGGAGATCCTCGCGGTGGCCAGGGCCCTCTGCGCCGACCTCATGGGCGCCGGCCCTCTGGAGCCGCTCCTGGCCCGGCCAGACGTGACGGACGTCCTGGTCAACGGCCCACGCGAGGTGTGGATAGACGATGGCGGCGGCCTACGCCGTACCTCTGTGACCTTCACGGACGACGGGGCGGTACGCCGGCTGGCCCAGCGCCTGGCCTCCGTCGCGGGCAGAAGACTCGACGACGCCTCCCCGTACGTCGACGCCAGACTCGCCGGCGGCATCCGCCTCCACGCCGTGCTTCCGCCGGTGGCGTCCGGCGGCACCTGTATCTCGCTACGCCTACCGCCCCGCCGTACGTTCACCCTGGACGACCTGGTGTCGGCGGGCACGATCACCCCATCCGCCATCCCGGTGCTGACCGCCATGGTGTCCGCCAGGCTGGCGTTCCTGGTGACGGGCGGCACGGGCACCGGCAAGACGACACTCCTGTCAGCCCTGCTCTCGCTCGCCGACCCGGCCGAACGCCTGCTCCTGGTGGAGGACTCAGCCGAGCTCCGCCCCCTCCACCCCCACGTCGTCCGCCTGGAAACCCGTCCGGCGAACCTCGAGGGCGCGGGCGGCGTGACCCTGCGCGACCTGGTACGCCAAGCGCTGCGCATGCGCCCGGACCGCTTGGTGGTCGGGGAGGTCAGAGGCAGCGAGGTGGTGGATCTGCTGGCCGCCCTCAACACAGGCCACGAAGGCGGCTGCGGCACCCTTCACGCCAACACCGCCGCCGACGTACCCCCTCGCCTGGAAGCACTGGGCTGCGCAGCAGGCCTGACCAGGGAAGCCGTACACAGCCAGCTGGCCGCGGCGCTAGACGCGGTCATTCACCTCACCCGCGGCCGCCCGGACGGCCGACGCCGCATAGCCGAGATCTGCCTGCTCTCCAGAACGTCAGCCGGCTTCGTCGAGTCGACCCCGGCCCTGACCTTCGACCCGACGGGTAACTCCCGACCCGGCCCCGCCTACGACTCCTTCTCCCGAAGAGCCCAGCCATGATTCCCAGCCCCAAGGCCACGCGATGACCGGCGCCCTCATAGCAACTCTGTCCACAGCCTGCGCAGTATGGCTGTGGACAGCCCCAGACACCCCCACCACCCGCCTGACCAGGCTGGTGACAGGCAGGGACAAACCCCGCTGGACATCCCTCACCACCCGCCTGACCCGCCCCACCGCCGCCCGCCGCGCGCAGCTCTGGCGCCACGCATCGATCGAGCTGTGCCAGTCCCTGTCGGCAGAGCTGTCAGCCGGCCGCACCCCAGGAGAAGCACTGACCAGGGCAATCGCCTCCGTGGACTTCCCGGCCGCAGAAACCCTGCGCCCGGTCATCGCCGCGGCAAGAGACGGCGGCGACGTCTCCGCAGCCCTCACCTCATCGGCCCCACCCGAGGGTGGCGAGGGCCTCCGCCAACTGGCAGCCTGCTGGGAAGTAGGCGTCACGGTAGGGGCCGGCCTGGCCGCATTGGTCGAGCGAGTCGCGAGCACGTTACGCGCAGCCCAAGCCCACCGCCAGGACGTCGCCGCCCAACTCGCGGGCCCCCGCACCACAGCCCGCCTCCTGGCCGTACTGCCGGCCCTCGGCCTCCTCATGGCCGCCGCCCTCAACATGCACCCTCTGGACTTCCTCCTGGGCAGCCTCCCCGGCCTCATGTGCCTGATAGCAGGCATCGCCCTCGACGCCTGCGGCCTGTGGTGGACCAACCACATGGCCACCCAAGCGCAAACCTAACCAAGACCCCAACCAGCAACCCAAACCCAACCCCAAAAGTGGAACCCACACCAACCGGAGCCTCACCCATCCACCACACAGCACCGCCACCTACGCGGAACTGGCCCAACGGCATCGCCATCAAAAAGTTCGCCCATTCGGAACCGCCGCCCGGCTCCGAACCCCCACCTCATGCAACCAGCCGCACACCTCGGCACCCCAGCGGAACCGGCCCTCAGCAGAACACGCGCCCCACCATGCCCCGCGCACCGAGCCCGCCATTCACCAGCCCGCCATTCACCAGGTCCGCCACGCAGCAAGCCCACCACCCGCCAGGCCCACCACCTACCAAGCCCGCCATCCGCTGAGCCCGCTACGCCCCTAGCCCGCTACGCAGCAACCCGCCACCCGCTAGGCCCGCCATCCACTGAGCCCGCTCCGCGCCGAGCCCGCCACGCAGCAACCCCGCCACGCGCAACCCCGCCACCTACCAAGCCCGCCACCTACCAAGCCCGCCACCTACCAAGCCCGCCACCTACCAAGCCCGCCACCTACCAAGCCCGCCACCTACCAAGCCCGCCACCTACCAAGCCCGCCACCTACCAAGCCCGCCACCTACCAAGCCCGCCACCTACCAAGCCCGCCACCTACCAAGCCCGCCACCTACCAAGCCCGCCACCTACCAAGCCCGCCACCTACCAAGCCCGCCACCTACCAAGCCCGCCACCTACCAAGCCCGCCACCTACCAAGCCCGCCACCTACCAAGCCCGCCACCTACCAAGCCCGCCACCTACCAAGCCCGCCACCTACCAAGCCCGCCACCTACCAAGCCCGCCACCTACCAAGCCCGCCACCTACCAAGCCCGCCATCCACCGAGCCCCCTACGGGCCGAGCCCCTACGGGCCGAGCCCCTACGGGCCGAGCCCCTACGGGCCGAGCCCCTACGGGCCGAGCCCACTACGGGCCGAGCCCACTACGGGTCGAGCCCGCCACCCTTCAGATCCGCCGGCGCAGCAACCCACCACTCACCGGCCCGCCGCCTACCAAGCCCGCGCTACGCCCCAAGCCCGCCACCCGCCAGGTCCCCCAGCCACCAAGTCGGCCACTCACCGAGCGCACCATCACCAAGCCACACCACACTGATCCGATCGGACCCGCCCAATGCTCGAATGGCTCGCTGCCTTCCTCGCCGGCCTGGCCACATGGCTGTGGTTCTCTCCTCAAACCCCGGCCGAGCGCCTTTCCCGACTGCGCCCGCCAGCCAAGCCCCACCCTCAAGAGCCACATCCAAACCAGCAAACGCCAGCCCCCACTGACGGGCCACTTTGGCAAGACTCGCCTCCGACCCGCATCACCGGCAAGACGATCACCATCGCCACCTGCACCGGCCTATTCACCGCACTCCTGATCGGCGGCATCCCCGGAACCATCGCCGGCCTCCTGATCACCCCAGCCGCCGCAGCCTTCCTCCACAGGAAACAACCCCAGCAGACCCACAACGACCGCCGCCGAATCGCCGCCGACCTCCCCTTCGCCGCCGACTTGATGACCGCATGCCTGCTCGCCGGCCGCCCGGTGAGTGACGCCACGGAAATCGCCGCCAACGCGATCGGCGGCCCCCTCGGCCAGCGGCTGAAATGGGTCAGCACTCAACTGCGCCTGGGCGCCGACCCCGATCCCACCTGGGCCACGCTCGCCAAGGACCCAGCCACGGCCCAGCTCTCCCGAGCCATGAGCCGAGCGGCTCAGAGCGGCGCACCGGTAGCGGATGTCCTTACCCGCCTGGCAGACGACGCCCGAGAAGCCGCCAGAGCCGATTCCGTCGCCTCAGCCAGAAGCGTCGGCGTAAAAGCAGTAGCCCCCCTCGGCCTCTGCTTCCTCCCAGCATTCGTCCTGCTGGGAATCATCCCCGTAATAGCCGGCCTGGCCTCCACGATCATCATCCCCTGAAGCTTGTACGTTTCCCGGACAAGCGGATCACGAAGGGCCGAAGAATCACCCTTGCCAAGCCCGGGCTCGCGAAAATCAGCCCTCAACATCAAGTCAACTCAGCACACCGAGCGACGCCCACACGGCCCCACCCCTCTTCTGAGCTCCCCCTGGACGACGGGATCGATGCCCACCAACGAGGGGCGACACCTGCGACCCCGCACCGAGCCTTGCGATCGATAACACAAGGCCATCCAGGCAAACGCCCAATCCAGGCCGCCTGACACCACCCACCCCCATCGAGTCCGCCGAGGCCACGACCGCCGAAGCATCCTGCCCGCGCAACCCGCTGCCGAATGGGCAGCCCACCAACGTCACCACCCCCGTATCAAGCATGGCCTGAGCTTTTGGTACAGATCGGAGAGATCAGGCCAAGCCGTATGCCGGGTTCAGCAAGCCATTGCGTCCGTGTCGTCAGTCGATCATTGCGCTCGATCGTGACCGGGGTCTTTGCAGCCTCGCGGTCGGTGGGAGGTGAAGTGCTCGTTCATACGCCGTCGAAGGGCTGCGATCTCGTCTCCCTCGCCGCCAAGAGCGGCGAGGTCTTGCTTTATCTCCATCTGGACGTTGCTGATCTCGGCCTTCAACTGGGCCATGTTGGTCGGGGTGCCGTCGCTGCTGCGGCACTGGCCCGCTTTGAGCGTGCGCAGGTGCAACAGCAGCTCGAGGATTTGTGCCTCTAGGTCCATGAATTCCTGCCTTTGTGCCAGCTCAGACAGATTGTAGGGTCTGGTGACGGGCCGGATTTGGCTGTGTAAGTCCACGATGACAGAAAGTCCACACCCATGACAGTCATCTTCGCGTGCAGCAAGAGTGTAGTTCTTCATACGCAAGCTGATGTTGTTTCTCCCGCAGGAGATGCTCGGGCCCCCCGGCCGCAGCCGCAAATAACTCATAATTGGCAGAAATGGAGAGAAAGCAGCCAATCCGTGGCCTGCCAGCGCGTCGAAGATCGACAACGAGAAGGCTCTGCGCCGGATAAGTCAATGAGCAAGAGACCCATCCACCGGAGACCGCGCCGACACCGTGAAGCCCTGCTGTCTGCGCGCAGAGCCGCGCCCGTTTACGACTGGGCGGCCGCGCTCGGCGGCCGGGACCCGAGGTGGCGCGCAATCTCCTCCTCCCACGACTGCAGGAAGTCCGGATAGCGCTCGGCGAACTCGTGCAGAGGCCCCTCGCCCTCTGGCGTGAGCGCGGTCAGAGCGTACGTGACCCGTACCGTGCTGCCGCCCTGCCCATCCACGTCCACCTCGACGGTGACGGTCCCGGCCCGGGAACCGGGTGTGACCCTGGCGTACGAGACGCGCCGTCCAGGCTCGCGCTCGACCACCACCCAGATGGTCCGCTCGCTGTGCGCGCCGGTTTCGAAGACCGTGCCAGGGGCGGAGTCGTCATCGGCCTTCACCGGGAAACGGGGCTGCCACCCGGCCACCCACTGCTCCTCCCCGCGCGGTGTGAACAGCGTAAATGCTTCCACCGGCGGCAGCGCGACCGCCAGCCGTCCGGTGAGCGTGTATTGCGCGCCACTCATCGCTCGGTCAGCCGATGCGCGTCGGCGGATGTCAGCGTCAAGCCGTACACAGCCTTGAGTTGCTCGATCTTGTCCAGGGTTGCGGGCGTGAATGGCGCCTTGCCGTCGAAGGAGTGCAGCGCGATGCCCTCCACCAGATCACCCAACGAGATGTCGAGGTATTCGGCCAGTCCCTTGAGCACCTTGAGCACGTTCTTCTCGAGCCGCAGACCTGTCTGTACGCGTTCCACTGTTACCATGGTAACAATGTACGCCTCATGGCGACGCCGCACGGCAGCCTCCAACGACCAGGCAACGCTTGGGCAGCGTCGTCTCCGAGCGCCGGCAGCGCTCGGGCAGTGTCGCACCTGAGCATTCCGCAACGCCGCCTCCGCGTGCGCAACGCATTGCCTGGGCACTCCCTCTATGCCGCAAGGCCGTCTCCAAGCCCTCTACGTGACCTCCAGGCTCCAATGGCGCTCTCCGGGTCCCACCTCCACGCCCTAATCCGCACCGAGACGCTTCATCCACAACGCCGGGCTGCGGAAGTCCCTCATCCACAGAACGCCGTTCGGTCCATCTGTCGCGACCCGGCTTCGGCCAACCTAAGGGCACCCGCCGGACAAACCCCGGCTCCGAGCGCCACCTGGAGGCACGATGCACAGTCCCGCCACCACGCCAGACGACATCAAAGCCACCCCAGCATCCAGTCACACCACATCGAGCAACAAAACACTCAGCAAGTTCTCACTCGGCCGCACCCGCATCACCCGAAGCGCCCCGTCAGTCCTCAACACCGCCGCAGAAGCCACTACGCACACCGCCCGGCCGGCAAGGGAAACCTCGACCAAGTCTCTGAGGGAAGCCTCGACGTCGCCTGGCACACGAAACGGATCACCCGAGCCGGCCCCGATCGGGCACGCCACCCACCCCGCTCCGGCTCGGCACAACAGATGGTTTCATTACGCGACAGTCAATCGTGAGCGCGGCATGTCCACGGCCGAATACGCAGTAGGCACGATTGCGGCCTGCGCTTTCGCCGCACTTTTGTTCAAAGTGGTGAGCAGCCCAGAGGTCCAGGAAATGCTGAAGTCCCTCATCGATCGAGCACTCAACACCGCCACCGGATGACCGTCCGCCAAGCGCGGACCTCCTTGGGCAGGAAGCGGTCGGCATCGCGGGGTTCGGTCACGGCCGAGACCGCCGCGATGCTGCCCGCGCTCATGGTCGTCCTCGCAGCCGCGCTATGGGCCGTCCAGGCTGTCAGCGTCCACCTCGAGTGCGTGGACGCGGCCCGCGCCGCAGCACGAGCCGCGGCCAGGGGTGAGCCTCTCGACCAGGTCATCACCCGAGCCCGTACGGCCACCCGCCCGGGGGCGCAGGTAGCCGTAACCCGCGACACGGAAACCACAAAGGTTCAGATCACCGTAGAAGTACGACCACCCTGGGCCTACTCATTGCCCGCAGTACGAATATCCGCCGCGGCCGTCGCCGACACCGAGCCCGGATATCCCCCATGAACACAGGCAAACGGTCCCGGCAGGCGAGGAGGTCCCCATCAATACTAAAGAAAAAGGCTCAGCCACACTCTGGGGTGTAGCTCTCATGGGTCTTCTGATGGCGGTGGCCACAGCGTTCGCCACACTGGGCGCGGTACGCGTGGCACGCCATCGCGTACACAGTGCCGCCGACCTGAGTGCCCTTGCCGCAGCCAAGCTAGCGATAATGGATCCAGAAACCGCCTGCGCCCGAGCCGCTACCCTGGCCAGCCAGAACGGCGTGACGCTGACCCAATGCAAAATTACTGACGAAATCGCCGATGTTTGGACCTCGCTGTCGATCTCGCTGCCGATGGTAGGCTCCCGGACGCTGACGGCCAGATCTCGGGCCGGTCCAGCGGAAACGGGCCCTTGATCGCAGCCTGGGCCGTGCGCGCCTGGTCATCAAGCGCGCATGCCGGAAAGCAGCAGAAACAACGGAACGCGGAGCCGGCGCGCCAACTCGTCAGCATCCCCAGCGAAGCGGGCCTCACAAGGTGCGCACTCGCGCAGCGAGCTCAGCGAAAATCCCGACCTCGTGAGTGCGACAACATAGTCCTCTATAGTGCGGTGAAACCAGGTGACGGTGCCACCCATCCATTCTCTTTCCCGTGGCCCTTGGAGAAAGTAGTCATCAACAACCCAGGATGTTCGTTTGTCCCGCACGCCGGAGTCGTGCGAGGTCAGAACCGGATGAACGACCGTGAAGACGATGCGTCCGCCGGGTGAAAGGCATCCATGGAGGGCGGCCAGCACGGGCTCGATATCCTCGACATAATGAAAAGCCAACCGCGAAACAACCAGATCGAACGAAGAGGGCGGAGCGGAGAAGTCTTCGATATCAGCCATCTCGACGCGGCCGGCCGTTCCGCATAACGCCGCGTTGGCGGCATCGACCATCGCCGCCGAGCCGTCCAATCCCAGGTAACTGCGACAGCCCGCATCCAACAGGACTTGTGCGATGGCCGCATCCCCGCATCCGAGATCCAACACCCGAAGCCCCGTGACCTCACCCAGCTCCTCCAGGAAAGCCGGTTCCTCCATCACATGGTTGGGGCTCGACGCGCCACTGTGCCGATGGCCGAGGTACCGCTCGGCGACTTGAGGCGCGTCGTAGAAGGATCCGCCGCGTTTGGTTCCGGTCACGGCCCCGAAGTGTAGATCGGTGACCTCGCCGGAGCTGTCGTTGCCGAGGAGGTGGTGGCGTAGGAGGGGTGGGACGACCTGAGGTCGGAGCTGCTGGCGACGGAGGGGAAGTGGGTGGGTGGGGAGCTAAGCGTGAGGGAAGGGTGGGGTCGCGGTTGGCTGAGGAGTAGGTGGTGAGGGCCGAGATCGCTCTCGGTCTGCGGCTGAGGTGCGGTTCAGGTGAGTTGCTCTGCGTTGCACCGTCCTCTTTGCGCTCGTGGGTGTAGTCGACCGTGTGCGGAATCCGCTTGCCTCCGCGAAGACTATGTCGCCCCCTCGGCCTCGTCGTGGGCGAATAGGCGGCAAGGTCACTGGGGCGTGAATGTGGCGAATGACGACATTTCGGTTGATGCGAAACGTGGTGAATGGATCTAATGAGCGGCCGAAAACGGTGGGGCGCTTGGGGTTTGCGGGGCTAGGTCGCAATCAAGTCACGACTTCTTAGACATGGTGTCCAAGAGTTGTGTATCTACCGTAAGGTTCCGCTTACCCTCGGTCCATGCCGTATGTGACAAGGCGCCTGTGAGCGCCGGATCGAAGTCGCTAGGGTGCGGGTCCGGGGACGGTCGGTGACCGTATCGGCCGGGCGGACTGCACTTCCGATCGTCGCGTGAACGCCCCAGGGTGGTCAGGCGGCGCGAGGCTCTCGATGGAGGGAAGCGTCGTGACGGTAGTCGGCAGAGTGGTGGCCACAGGGATGATCGTGGCCGGCTCCATCGCGCTTGGCGGGACCGCTCAGGCCGCCGCGGTGACCTGGCGGGCCGACACGTCGGGCCAGATCACCTCGCCCGCTGACGGCCAGGTGCTTTCGAGCTCGTCTGTGACCGTTTCCGCGCATACGGGCGTGATGCAGCTGAACATGGGCCTATACGTCCAGGGGCCCTCCACACCCAACCAGAAGGTCGCCGGAGGGGGAGCGAACCAGACGATCTCCGGCACGTTCGACGCCGGCAACGCCCCGAACGGGACCTTCACCGTGACCCTCAAGGGAGAGATCACGGGGAGCCAGTACGCGAGCAGCACGTTCAAGCTCCGGCGGCCGCCCGAGGCGCCGGGCAACGTGAACGCGACCCGGCAGGGCAGCGCCAAGGTCCAGTTGACCTGGAGCAAGGGCTCGGAGCCCGACCTGCAGTCGTACGAGGTCTCCAACAGCCAGTCCGGCATCGTAGGAAGGCTGCCCGCCGACAGCGCGTGCGCCGGGTCCACATGCCAGGCGGTGCTCGCCGTGCCGGCGAAGGCGAAGGGCCAGAAGGTGGGGTTCACGGTCAAGGCGTTCAGGGGTGACGGCGACGGCGGGTCGATCGGGTCGGGCAATTCGGCCGCCGCGTACGTCGCCTTCCCCGCCGCGCCGACACCCACGCCGACGAAGAAGACCGCCGGCACCAGGACCCCGAAGACCACCAAGAACGTCGACTCGCTCCCCACACTGCCCGCCAAGAGACAGACCCTGCCGACGACCAAACCGACGACGCACAAGCGGACGGCGGCCAAGCTTCCGGAAATACCCGACGCCGACCCGAACGGGAACCTGCCGATCCCTACGGCCGACGAAACGGGCGGTCTTCGCCCATCTGACGCGAAGGGTGGCGCGGACACCGCTCCCGTCCAACCCGACGTGAAGGCGCAGTCGAGCGAGTCACCGATCGGGAACCTCGGCCAGTACGGCCTCTACGTCGCAGCGGGTGTCCTCCTGTTGCTGTTCGGCGCCCATGCGGGGGCCTGGGCGAGGCGGCGGGCGCTCGCCACGAGTGAGAGCTCCATGCCTGGTACGGCCAGAGCGGACACGGGTGTGGGCACATCGCCGGCTGGCGGGGTTCAGACCGCCCATGCGAACGAAAGCGTTTCAGTCACCATGGCCCCGCCCCGGCGACGGCCCGCCGTGATCCTGGCCGTCGCCAAGACCCGGATTCCCGACCAGTCCCGGATTCCCGACCAGTCCTGGGATCAGCGGCCGGTGTCCGACGGGAGTTCCGAAGGGTCGGCTCCGGAACGGTCGTCGGCGCCGCCCGCGCTCGATCGGAAGCGTGAGGAGGCCCCCGCCGCGTTCGGGATGGAGCGTGAGGAGGTCCCTGCTGTGTTCGGGGTGAAGCGTGAGGAGCCCTCTGCGGCGCTCGGGGTGGAGCGTGAGGAGGCCGCCGCAGTGTTCGGGGTGGAGCGTGAGGAGCACCCCGTCGCGCTCGATCGGAAGCGTGAGGAGGCCTCCGCTGCATTCGGGGTGGAGGAGGTGCGAGACGTCCCGGAAACCCGCCAGGGGCCCGTGCGCATCACCTTGCCCAGTTCCGCGGTCACGGATGTCTCCGAGTCCGACGCTTCCCCTGTCCGGCCCGCCGTACGGATGGAGGATCGCTGGGACGATTATCTGCCGCCGTCTCCACGGTCAATGGAGGACAGCGGGTTCTGGGAACGCCCGCAGCCGGGGGCGGACGATTTCTGGTCCGGCGACGATGACGACAAGGGTGAAGGCGAGGAACGCGCTTTTGTGGGACCTCGGCAAAGAGACGGCGAAAGCTGAATCGCTTATTTGGCTCGGCTTATCGATCAAACACGTCCGAGGTCTGGGTTGGCGTGCGACAGTGCAGGTGGAGCCCAGTTTTGAGGGGTCGGGCCAGCAGGTCTAGCGCGAGCGGCAGGCGCCACTCGTATGGAAAAGGGCTGCCAGACGCCGCAGCCTCGGTGGCAGTTCTTGTGTGGATGTCGTGGCGTTTTACTGAGAAGACAGCAATGTGTTGAGGAGACGGACGGCGCCTCGTTTGTCGAGGGGCTCGTTGCCGTTGCCGCATTTCGGGGATTGAATGCAGGAGGGGCAGCCTCGCTCGCATTCGCATGAGGTTATGGCTTCGCGGGTGGCGGTCAGCCAGTCGGTCGCGCGGGCGTAGCCGCGTTCGGCGAAACCCGCCCCGCCCTCGTGGCCGTCGTACACGAAGACGGTGAGCAGTCCCGTGTCGGCGTGCAGTTCGGTGGAGACGCCGCCGATGTCCCAGCGGTCGCAGGTGGCGAACAGGGGGAGCAGGCCGATGGAGGCGTGTTCGGCGGCGTGGGCGGCACCGCCGAGGTCGATGCCCGCCTCGGCGAGCGGCGCGACCGCCGAGGCGGGGAGCGTCCACCAGACGGCGCGAGTGCGGAGGGTGCGAGGTGGCAGGTCCAGGGGCTCGTCGCCGAGCATCTCGCCTGATTGGAGGCGTCTCTTGAGGTACGACACCACTTGCCGGGTCACCTCCACCTCGCCGAAGTGGAGCGTGCCGGGGCCCAGGGGGTGGGAACGCTGGGTGGCGAGGATGGAAATGTCGGTGATGTCGCGAGCGAACGTCGTGAAATCCGGGGTCGCGCTGGACACCAGGGCGACCCCGGCCTCCAGGTCCAGAAGCTCCACCAGGAAGGTCTCGCCCTGATGGATGTAGACCGCGCCCGTGTGCACCGTCGTGTGCGCGGACGGCTCGTCCACGCTGCCCAGGAGGCGGCCGGTGGACGACTCCACGACCTGGATGGGCGCGCCTCCGCCGCCTCGGATGTCGGCGAGGTCGGTGGCGCGCTCCCGCTTGGTCCAGAACCAGCCCGCGGGGCGCCTCCTGAGCAGCCCCTGGGAGACCAGGTCGTCGAGGACCGTTGAGGTGGTGGTGCCGAAGATGGGCAGGTCGTCGTCGGTCAGCGGGATCTCGGCGGCCGCGGCGCAGAGGTGGGGGCCCAGGACGTACGGGTTGTCGGGGTCGAGGACGATCGCCTCCACGGGCTGGCCGAACAGGGCCTGGGGATGGTGGACGAGGTAGGTGTCCAGAGGGTCGTCCCTGGCGATCAGCACGGCGAGCGCGTCCTGGCCGTCGCGGCCCGCCCGGCCCGCCTGCTGCCAGAGGGAGGCGCGGGTGCCGGGCCAGCCCGCGATCAGCACGGCGTCCAGGCCTGAGACGTCCACGCCGAGTTCGAGGGCGTTGGTGGTGGCCAGGCCCATGATCGTGCCTGAGCGGAGGGCCTTCTCCAGGAGCCGGCGGTCCTCGGCGAGGTATCCGGCGCGGTAGGCGGCGATCTTGTTGGGGAGGTCGGTCCAGTCCGGCTGGGTGGGGGCGTCTGGGAGTGCCCAGGTGAGCGAGCTCTCCGAGGTCGGCTGGGTTGCCATGCCGTGGTGCTCTGAGGTGCTGGACGCCGGGTCTGCCGTGGAAGGCCCGCTGGTGGTCCGGGCTGGTTCCGGCGTGGCGGGGCCCACCGGCTCCGCTGTGCCCGATTGGCGGTCGCGGGCGGGATCTGGTTCCGGCGGGGCCGGTTGGGTGGTGCTGGTGGGCTCGGCTGTGTCCGGTCGGAGGCTGAGGGCGGGGGTCGTTTCCGGCGGGGTTGGCTGGGTGGTGCTGGTGGGCTCGGCTGTGCCGGGTTGGTGGTTGAGGGCGGGGGTCGTTTCCGGCGGGGCCGGTTGGGTGGTGCTGGCGGGCTCGGCTGAGCCGGGTTGGTGGTTGAGGGCGGGGGCCGTTTCCGGCGGGGTCGGTTGGGTGGTGCTGGCGGGCTCGGCTGAGCCGGGCTGGTGGGTGAGGGTGGGGGGCGTCTCCGGCGGGGTGGTGCCGGCTGTGGTCGGATGGCGGGGGGTTGAGGGGCGGAGGTGGCGGGTGGAGAGGGAGAAGGCTACGTCGGCGAGCTTGGCGCGGGCCGTCAGGGCGACCGTTTCGGCGCCGCGGCGGGAACGTACGAAAGCGAGCGTGCGGACGTCGGCCAGAACGAGGTCCGCCAGCAGATCCGCCGCCTCAGCCGTGGCCGTCCGCCGCACAGGGGCCCCTCCCTCGCCCCGTAGCTCGGTCAGGGGCGGCTCCCACAGCGCGATGGTGGTGGAACCCTTGGGCGAGGCGTCCACGGTCACCTCGTCCATCTCAAGCCCCGTCAGCCTCATCCCGAACGCGCCCGGCTCGCTGGCCGTCGCCGACGCGAGCAGGAACGTGGGGCGCGAGCCGTAACGGGCGCAGACGCGGCGCAGGCGGCGCAGGATCTGGGCGACGTGGGAGCCGAAGACGCCGCGGTAGCCGTGGCACTCGTCGACGACGACCATGCGCAACCGGCGGAAGAACGAGGACCACTGGGCGTGGCGGGGGAGGATGCTGCGGTGCAGCATGTCCGGATTCGTCAGGACGTAGTTGGCGTGCTGGCGCACCCACGTACGTTCCTCGAACGGCGTGTCGCCGTCGAAGCAGGCCGCGCGGAGCTGGGTGATGCGCAGCTCGCGCAGGCCGCGTAGCTGGTCGGCGGCCAGGGCCTTGGTCGGGGTCAGGTACAGGATCGTGCCGCCGTCGAGGCAGGAGGCGACGGCGGGAGTGAGGTACGCCAGCGACTTCCCGGACGCCGTACCCGTTGAGATGATCACGTTTCGGCCACGGAATGCCAGGTCGGCGGCCTCGTACTGGTGAGGCCAGAGTCCGGTCACCCCGCGGTTCGCCAAGCGCGTAACAAGTACTTCTGGCGTCCATTTGGGCCATCCCGCTTGACCCGCCCGACGTGCTGGAACATGCTCCACATGGGTGACACGCTCATGACGTGCGGGAACACCGAGCAGGTGGCGGAGGAGTGGACCCGCCTGTTGTGGGGAGGATGCGAAGGAAGTCACTGTTTCCAGTCTTGCATCGATGGGCAAAGTCGCCGGGAATCGTGATTTCGTATAGACACAAGCGAGACGCATGGTTGAATGCCGCGCGTCAGGGTCGGACGATCTGGGGCCACGCTCCAGATTGCCAGGCCCAAGAGAGTAGTTTCGCAGGCGAGGCGCTGGAGGATCTGTGGATCTGAAGTTGGATCACCGCACCGAAGACCGACTCACCATCGTGGAGGTCGAGGGTGAGATCGATGTCTACACGGCGCCGAGATTGCGTGAGCTCCTCATCGACCTGGTGAACAAGGGCAACTTCCACCTGCTCGTCAACATGGAGAAGGTGGACTTCCTCGACTCCACGGGCCTTGGTGTCCTGGTCGGGGGGCTCAAGCGGGTTCGTGCGCACGACGGCTCGCTCGAGCTGGTCTGCACGCAGGAGCGCATCCTGAAGATCTTCCGGATTACCGGTCTGACCAAGGTCTTCGGGATCTACGCTTCGGTCGACGAGGCCAAGGAAGCTCACGGCAAAGACAAGTAGCATGGCTACCGTCGAGCTGACGTTCAGCGCTCTTCCCGCCCATGTGCGGACCGCGCGGCTGGTGGCGACGGCGATCGCTCGCCGCACCGGCGTGGAGGAGTCCCTGCTGGACGAGGTCAGGCTCGCTGTGGGTGAGGCCTGCTCCCGGGCAGTCGAGGCGCACCGCGTCCACTGTCCGGGCGAGCCCATCCGCATCGAGCTGCGTGACGACTCCGGGCGTTTCGAAGTCACGGTCAGCGACCAGGCCCCCAGCGATGAGATCAAGCAGGAGCGGCCCCTCGATCTGGGCATGCTCTCTGACTCGTTCATGTCAGGCTTCGGCCTCGCGGTCATCGAGGGCTTGGCCGACGACGTCGAGGTCTTCCCCAGCCCGAAGGGCACCAACATCCGCATGAGCTGGCCCGCGGCCGCCAAGGTCTGAGCCTGCTCCGCCGCCTCGCTTCGCCGGGCGTCCCTGGGGGGCGTCCGGCGTGGGGGGTTTCTGGGTTCTGTGGTCAAAAAGCCCATCTTGTACGGCGGAGCACGGGCGGCGCCACCCGCCGTACGTGGCTGAGCGCCTCCAGGGAGACGCCCGCTGACCCGCACGTGGCCGGCCGCCGTCACGGCGCACGGGCACCGTGGCTTCCGTCTTCCGCTGGACCTACGGGGTGAACGGGGTTCGTCGAGCGGAGTCGGTCTTAACGGGCGGCCCCCGACGGGCGAATGGGGTTGGTTGGCGGGCTGTCGCGCGGGGCGAGTGCGTTCGCGGGGAGGGCGGCCCTTCTGGCGCCTCCGACGGGCATATCCCGTTTGTGACCGGGCTGCCACGCGGGGCACGCGGTTCGCGGGCTCGGCAGGCGGGCAGGCGGAGTGGGCGGTTTCGTGGCGGGGCGGCTCCTGCCGTCGCGTTGCGGGTCCCGGTGACGGGGCGATGGGCGTTGCGGTCGTTGGACGTGGTGCGGTCCGTGGCGTGGCGGGCGTTTGACGGGGTCGTGTCGATGGCGGCGGTGGGCGTTGCGGTCGTTGGACGTGGTGCGGTCCGTGGCGTCGGCGGGCGTTTGACGGGGTCGTGTTGATGCCGGGCGGTGGGCGTTGCGGTCGTTGGACGTGGTGCGGTCCGTGGCGTCGGCGGGCGTTTGACGGGGTCGTGTTGATGCCGGGCGGTGGGCGTTGTGGTCGTTGGATGAGGTGCGGTCCGTGGCGTCGGCGGGCGTTTGACGGGGTCGTGTCGATGGCGGCGGTGGGCGTTGTGGTCGTTGGATGAGGTGCGGTCCGTGGCGTGGCGGGCGTTTGACGGGGTCGTGTCGATGGCGGCGGTGGGTGTTCCGGTCGTCGGATGAGGTGCGGTCCGTGGCGTCGGCGGGCGGCCGATGAGGCCGTGGCGGCGGGGGACGGATGGGGTGGGTGCCGGTGAGGGGGCCGCGTGCCGTGTTCTAAGCGGCGGTGCCGTGGTCCGGTGGCGGTGGTGGGGTGCGGTGACCGCGGTGGGTGGGTGTTTCGGGGGTCGGCTTCCGTCTCTCGGGTCCCTCCGGCATCGCTCCAGGCGGCCCGAGTTTCGGTCTGTCGCTATCCGGAGGTTTTCATGACCGTAAACCCGGGGAAATTTCGCCTGTCAGGCCGCAAACCGGCCCGCTGTCAGGGGATTACTGGACGCGCGCACAATTAGCCACCTCGAGAGCCTTCATATCCGTTCAGTGCCTGCGTAGACTCCCGGCACCGGCCAAGGTGATCCGGCGGAACGCGGATTCAACCGGAAGCGGCACCCACAACCCGGATGGTGCCGCAACACCCGCCGAGGAAAACTGCAGCACCGCCCGGGCAGGACGACCGGTCTTGCCGAGGAGAACGATGAGCAGGCACATGCTGGCAGCGGAGCCAGCGTCCAATCTGGCCCTGAGTGGAAACAATCTCACCATCGTGATCGTGGTCGCCGCGGTCGCACTGATCGCACTAGCCGTCGCAGGCGGCCTGGTGCGCGAAGTGCTGTCCGCCGGCCAAGGCACGGAGCGCATGCAGAACATCGCGCGTGCCGTACAAGAAGGCGCCGCCGCTTATCTAGGGCGCCAGTTCCGCACATTGGCGATCTTCGTCGTCGCGATACCTATCCTGTTGCTCCTGCTACCGGGGGAAACGGAAGTAGTCGTCGGACGTTCGATCTTCTTCGTGGTCGGGGCGGTTTTCTCCGCGCTGACTGGTTTCATGGGCATGTGGCTGGCCGTGCGCGGGAATGTCCGTGTCGCCGCCGCGGCCAACGAATCGGGCGAGAAGCGCGCCATGCGCATCGCGTTCCGTACCGGCGGCGTGGCCGGGATGTTCACCGTGGGCCTCGGCCTGTTCGGCGCGGCCGTGGTCGTGTTCATCTACCAGGGCAACGCCCCTGGCGTGCTCGAGGGATTCGGGTTCGGGGCGGCGCTGCTCGCGATGTTCATGCGAGTCGGCGGCGGCATCTTCACCAAGGCCGCCGACGTCGGCGCCGACCTGGTCGGCAAGGTCGAGCAGGGCATCCCGGAGGACGACCCGCGCAACGCCGCGACCATCGCCGACAACGTGGGCGACAACGTCGGTGACTGCGCGGGCATGGCGGCCGACCTGTTCGAGTCGTACGCGGTCATGCTGGTCGCCAGCCTCATCCTGGGCAAGGTGGCCTTCGGCGAGCAGGGGCTGGTCTTCCCCCTGATCGTTCCCATGGTCGGCGTGATCACGGCGATCATCGGCATCTTCGTCACCGGAATGCGCGACCGCGACCGCAACGGCATGTCGGCGATCAACCGCAGCTTCTTCATCTCGGCCGCGATCTCCGCGGTGCTCGTCGCCGTGGCCGCGTTCCTGTATCTGCCCGACAGCTTCAGCGGCCTGACCGGCGCCACCGTGCAGTCCGACGCCGACCCGCGGTTCATCGCCATCGGCGCGGTGCTCATCGGCCTGGTGCTGGCCAGCGCCATCCAGCTGCTGACGGGCTACTTCACCGAGACCAACCGCCGTCCCGTACGCGAGATCGGCGAGAGTTCGGCCACCGGCCCGGCCACCGTCATCCTGGCCGGCATCAGCGTCGGCCTGGAGTCGGCCGTCTACTCCGCCCTGGTCATCGGCGGCGCGGTCTACGGCGCGTTCCTGCTGGGATTCGGGAACGTGACGATCGCGCTGTTCGCGGTGGCCCTGGCGGGCACCGGCCTGCTGACCACGGTCGGCGTCATCGTCTCCATGGACACCTTCGGGCCGGTCTCCGACAACGCGCAGGGCATCGCCGAGATGTCGGGCGACGTCGAGGGCGAGGGCGCCCGCGTCCTCACCAGCCTGGACGCGGTCGGCAACACCACCAAGGCCATCACCAAGGGCATCGCGATCGCCACGGCCGTGCTGGCGGCGACCGCGCTGTTCGGAGCCTTCCGCACCGCGGTGGAGGGCGCGCTGGCCGAGGCGGGCGGGGCGGTCAAGTCCGCGCTTGGCGAGTTCGCCACCTTCTCCCTCAGCGTCGACCAGCCGAACGCTCTGGTCGGCCTGGTCATCGGGGCCGCGGTCGTGTTCCTCTTCTCGGGGCTCGCGATCATGGCGGTCGGACGGGCCGCGATGCGCGTGGTCTTCGAGGTACGCGACCAGTTCCGCAACAAGCCGGGCATCATGGACGGCTCGGAGAAGCCGGAGTACGGCCGGGTCGTGGACATCTGCACCCGTGACTCGCTCCGCGAGCTGGCCACGCCCGGTCTGCTGGCGGTCATGACGCCGATCGCGGTCGGGTTCGCCCTCGGGTACGCGCCGCTGGGCGCGTTCCTCGCGGGGGCCATCGCGTGCGGCACGCTGATGGCCGTCTTCCTGTCGAACTCCGGTGGCGCCTGGGACAACGCCAAGAAGCTGGTGGAGGACGGTCACCATGGCGGCAAGGGTTCGGAGGCGCACGCCGCCACCGTCATCGGCGACACGGTCGGTGACCCGTTCAAGGACACGGCCGGGCCTGCCATCAACCCGCTGATCAAGGTGATGAACCTGGTGGCGCTGCTGGTCGCGCCCGCGGTGGTGCAGTATGCGGGCAACCCGGCCCTGCGGATCGGCGTCACGGTGGTGGCGGTGGCCGTGGTGGTGGGGGCCATCGTGGTGTCCAAGCGGCGCTCCGTGACCACCGAACCGGCCAACAACGACAACCGCGAGCAGCAGCCCGTGGCCTCGTAACACCCGCAATACGCTGGAGAGACGCCCGCCCTACTGCGTAGGGGCGGGCGTCTCGTCTTTCCGGGCTCTCCTCCGGGACTTCGGAGGCCCGGGCTCGCTGGTCGTCGGCTTCTGCGCCGTGCGGGCGGTCGATGGCGTGTCGTTGGGCGATTCGCGGCAATCGGGGCGGGGGCGGGCTGCGGCGCGCGGGGGCGATCGGCAGGGGTGGTGGGGGCGCGCAGGTCTTGCGCGGATGTAGGACCTGCGCGGGGTGTGTGGTGGTGCGGGCACATAGGAGGAGGCGCGGGCGTGCGCGAGATGGGGGTGCGCGGTGGTGTTGGCTTGTTGGAGGTGGGGGTGCAGTGGTGCAGGCGTGCGCGAGGTGTGGGGCTTTGCGGCGGTGCGGGCGCTGGGGGCGCGTGGGCTGCATGGCGGGACGGGCGTGTGGCGGTGCATCGGGTTGCGGGTTGCGGAGGGGCTGGCATGCGGGGTCTGCGGTGAGCCTTCTCGGCATCACCCGCGAGTCCCATGCGCCTGCACCCGGCGGCAGGGGCGGGGGTGAAGGCGGGCGTGGGGGCGAGGTGGCTCGGTGGGAAACTGGGGCCCGTGAAAGGTGACAAGCAGCCCAGTGGTGGGAAGACCCTGGGCCTGATTCTGCTGGGGATGCTCGTCATCCTGGCCGTGATCGTCGGGCTGGCCGTCTGGGCTTCGAGGACGGGGTGAGCTGGTGCGGACCTTGATTGTGCTGCGGCATGCGAAGGCCGCCCACGTTCCCGGGCTGGCCGATCGGGAGCGGCCGCTGACGGGGCGGGGCGAGCGGGACGCCAAGCGGGCGGGCGACGAGATACGGGCGGCCGGGCTCGACCCCGACGTCGTGCTGTGCTCGCCGGCGCTCAGGACCAGGCGCACCGCCGAGATCGCCTTTCCCGAGGCGGAGGTCAGCTACGAGCGGGACATCTATGAGGCGTATCCCGATGAGCTGCTGGAGCTGGTCCGCCGGGTGGATCCCGAGGTGGGCACCGTGGTGCTGTGCGGGCACAACCCGGGTGTGCACGAGCTGGCCGTGGGGCTGGCCGGAGGGGAGTACGTGTTCCGGCCGGGCGCGTTCGCGGTGATCGAGGTGGAGTCCGCCTGGGAGGAGCTCTGGATGGGTGAGGGGCGCTTGGTAACGCTCTGGGACCCTAAGGAGGAGCAGGAGCACTGAAGGAACGACCCCAAGGAGCACGGAAGGGGCCCAGTGGACACTGAGGCCCCCGAGGGGCACGGAGGGGTCCAATGGGCGGTGAGGTTCCCCAAGGACCCCGGGGACCGTTCCCAGAGCCCGGAGAGCCCATCCTGGGGCTCCAGGATGGGCAGGGTGTTGGGGGGTGAGGGTCAGCCGGCGGTGAAGGTGGCGCTGTCCTCCGCGTCCGCCGCCTCCACCTCGTCCCTGGAGATCCCCAGCAGGTAGAGGATCGAGTCGAGGTAGGGAGTGTTGACCGCCGTGTCGGCCGCCTGCCGTACCACCGGCTTGGCGTTGAACGCCACCCCCAGCCCGGCCACCGCGATCATGTCGAGGTCGTTGGCGCCGTCGCCGATGGCCACCGTCTGCGAGATCGGCAGGCCGGCCTCCTTCGCGAACCGCTCCAGCGCCCGCGCCTTGCCCGGCCGGTCCACGATCTCGCCCACGACGCGACCGGTCAGCCGCCCGTCGATGACCTCCAGGACGTTCGCGGCCGAGTAGTCGATCCCGAGCTCCTCCACCAGACCGTCGGTGATCTGCGTGAACCCGCCGCTGACGATGGCGAAGCGGTAGTCGAGCCGCTTGAGCGTGCGGACCAGCGTGCGGGCGCCGGGCGTGAGCACGACCTCCTTGCGCACCTCCTCGAACACCTCGGCCGGCAGCCCCTCCAGCAGCGCCACCCGGCGCCGCAGGGACTCGGCGAAGTCGAGCTCGCCGCGCATGGCCTGCTCGGTGACCTTGGCGACCTCGTCCAGGCAGCCGGCGTGGGCCGCGAGCAGCTCGATGACCTCGCCCTGGATGAGGGTCGAGTCGACGTCCATGACGATCAGGCGCTTGGCGCGGCGCGACAGGCCGGTGCGCTGCACGGCCACGTCCACCTCTTGGACGGCCGCCTCGGCCGCCAGCTCGACCCGTAGCGAGCTGGGGTCGGCGCCGGAGACGGACAGCTCGATGCAGGTGACGGGCCATTGGGCGAGGCGTTCGATGCGGTCGATGTTCGCGCCGGCGGCGGCGATGCGTCCGGCGATGCCCGCGATGGCGGCGGGCTGGAGCGTGGCGCCCAGCACGCTGACCGACAGGCGGCCGCGGCGGCGCTGCTCCTTGGCCTGGGAGCCGGTGGAGAGCTCCACCTCCATGCCGAGGTCCTCGGCCACCCGCTCGACCGCGGTCCACATGGCGCCGAGGGTCGTGCCGGTGCCCGTCGGGGGGCCGCCCGCGTACGTGACGAGCACGCCGAGCGTGAGCCGGCCGCGAATGACGACCTGTTCGATGTCCGCCACAGTCACTGGAAAGGCGGACAGAACGGAGAAAAGCCGCGAGGTGACTCCGGGCCGGTCGGGGCCGGTCAGGGTGATCAGGAGGCTGCGCTGGTCCACATCCAGCCACGGTACTGCGCCCGGCCCGATGCTCGCGAAGCAGGGCGGGCATTCGGGCGCGGGCGCAGCGGTGTCACGTCACGGTGGACGCGGCTCGAAACGCTCCAGTGGCTCGAAGCGTTCCAGCGGGTCGAAACGTTCCGGGGTCGAAACGTTGCAGCGGGTCGAAACGTTCCAGAGAGCGGCGTACTAGCGGACGATCTTGGTCTTGACCGTCTTCACGTAGCCGTGCTCGGGGATGCCGAGCCGCTCGAGCTCTTCCTTGCTCATGTTCTCCATGCCCGTCTGGACGTCGTAGGAGACCACGCCGAGCTTGGCGGTCTGCGTGCCGGTCGCCGTCTTCTTGAGCTTGGTCTCGAAGATCAGGGCGATGGATTCGCCCTTCTCCAGGATCTTGGGCACGAGGCAGAAGAACGCGCGGCCCTCGAGCCCGCACTCGGTGTCCTTGACGCTCGTCCGGTACATGATCCGCCTGAGGTCGACCCCCTTGGGGAACTCGCCGCCGACGAAGTAGGCGTCGGCCTGGTAGGGCCCCTTGTTGGTGGCGACGATGGTGAAGTTGAGCTTGCCGCCGGCCTTGGCCGTCTTCGCGGCCTTCACTTTGACGTCGAAGACCGAGAACGGCTCGTCGGCGACCGTCGTGGCGGAAGCGGAAGCGGAAGCGGAAGCGGAAGCCGGAACAGCCGGGACAAGCAGGGCCGCGGCCAGCAATGCCAGCGACGCGGCCTTGGTCAGGTTACGCATTAAACGTCTCCGGTGAGGAAGTGGTCACGGGGAGGCGCACACAGTAGAAGCCCCCGTAAATGCCCGCTGTTCCTATCATGTTGGCAAAATCTATGTAAAGGCTATTTCTTCAGAATCAAGTGCGTGTCACCGAACTCGTGCCACAGATATGCGTTCTGTAGCGCCTCCCCGTACGCCCGGGCGAGCGCCGCCTCGCCCGCGATCGCGGACAGCATGAGCAGGTGGCTGGAGCGCGGCTCGTGCAGCCCCGTGATCAGCCCCGTGACGGCCCGTACGCCGGTCTGCGGCGTGACGATGTGCCTGGTCCACCCGGCGGCCGCGCCGACCAGCCCGTCCGCCCCGACGGCCGTCTCCAGGGCCCGTACGACGGTGGTGCCCGCGGCCACCACCCGGTTGCCGCTCTCGCGCGCCAGGTTGACCAGCCGCGCCGTGGCCGCCGGCACCTCGTACCGCTCGGCGTAGGGCGGCTCGTCCTTCTCCGGCGAGGCGACCCCCGTGTGCAGGGTGATCGGCGCGATCCCGATCCCGCGTGCCACGAGCGCCGTCACCAGTTCCACGGTGAACGGCCGCGCCGCGCTCGGCATCTCCGCGCTCCCGGGCACGGTCGCGAACACGGTCTGGTACGCCTCGATCGGCCAGTCCTCGCTCACGTACGAGTAGCGGATCGGCGCCCCGTGCGCCCGCAGGTACGGCTCCACCTCCCGGTCCAGCGACGCCCGCCACAGGCGCGGCGTCTCCCGTTCGATCAGCCGCAGCGTGGCCCGCCCGGGCAGCGGCAGCCACTCGCCGGGCTCGCCCCCGCCGTAGGGCTCGGTGGCGGTGGCGGTACGGCGGCGCAGCTCGACCAGCCAGGTGCCGTCCTCCCTGGCGGTGGAGAAGTGCACGGCCAGCCGGTCGAGCCGGACGGCCGCGGGCAGGGTCGCCGAGTTGTTCACGACGATCAGGTCACCGGGGTCGAGCAGCCCCGGCAGGTCGGCGAAGTGGTGGTGGGAGGGGGCGAGGTCGCCGCGCGAGACCATCAGGCGTACCGCGTCCCTGGACATCCCCCGCGCCTCGGGAGGCTCGCTCGCCGACAGGCCCGGCGGCAGCGCGAAGTCGAGCGCGACGGTCATTGCAGGCTCACTTTGCCGCTGGCCGGACGGGACCGCACCAGGTCGTGCAGCGCGGCGGCCACCTTGGCTGGGTCGGTGGCGGACGCGGCCTCGTCGGCGCCCACGGCGTCGGCGAGCATGCGGGTGTTCATCTCGCCGGGGTCGGCCCACCAGACCCGGATCGCGGGCTCCTCGGCCGACAACACGTTGGAGAGCTGCTCCAGGGCCGCCTTGGTGGCGCCGTAGCCGCCCCAGCCCTCGTACGCGCCCGTGGCGGCGTCCGAGGTGATGTTCACGACGGCCCCGCCCGCCGCGCGCAGGGCGGGCAGCGTGGCCTGGATCAGCGCGAGCGGGGCGGTGACGTTGGTCTCCAGCAGCACCCGGAACGCCTCCAGCGGGTAGCCCGCCAGCGGCGGCAGCGGCGTCACGCCGAGGTCGCTGGCGTTGTTGACCAGCAGGTCCAGCTCGGGCGCCGCCCGGGCCAGCCGCTCGACGTGCGCGGGCTCCGTCACGTCGCCCGGGATCGCGGTGGCGCCCAGCTCGGCCGCGGCCCGCTCCAGGTCGTCCGCGCCGCGGGCGGTGAGCACGAGGTTCCAGCCGGCGCCCGCCAGAGACCTCGCCAGGGCGAGTCCGAGACCGCGGGAAGCGCCGGTGATGAGTGCGGTGTTCGTCATGGTGCCGACGTTAGAAACGCCGCGGGCGGCGCACATCGGGCCGAAGTCCCGCCGTCGCCTGGGCACATCGTCCTAGGACCATAAGCTGGGTCCCGTGACCTCCGACCGAGACGAGATCCTGCAGGCGGTGAGCTCCGCGGTGCTCGCGGTCACCCGCCATCTGTCGGTCCGCGAGGTGCTGCAGGTCATCGTACGCTCGGCGCAACGGCTGCTCGACGCCCGCTACGCCGCGCTCGGCGTGCCCGACGACGAGGGGTCGTTCGGCGAGTTCGTCGCCGAGGGCCTCACTGACAGGCAGTGGGACGCGATCGGGCCGCTGCCCCGACAGCATGGCATGCTCGGCGCGATGCTCCGCGAGGGGAGCCCGGTCAGGCTGCCCGACCTGCGCAAGGACCCGAGGTTCGAGTGGTGGCCGAAGGCCCACCCGGTGATGAAGGACTTCCTCGGCGTTCCGATCCGCGACGGCGACCAGGTGCTCGGCATCATCTTCCTGGCCAACAAGCGCACGCCGGGCGGCTTCACGCAGGCCGACCAGGAGCTGCTGACGCTGTTCGCCGCGCACGCGGCCATCGCGCTGACCAACGCCAGGCTCTACGAGCGCGGGCGCGAGCTGGCCATGCTGGAGGAGCGCAACCGGGTGGCCCGCGAGCTGCACGACGCCGTGACGCAGAAGCTGTTCTCGCTCAGGCTCACCGCGCAGGCCGCCTCCGCCATGCTCGACCGGGCGCCCGAGAAGGCCGCCGCCGAGCTCGAACGCGTCCAGCGCCTGGCCGGGGAGGCCCTGTCCGAGCTACGGGCGGTGATCGTCGAGCTGCGGCCGGCCGAGCTCGACCGGCACGGCCTGGCCGAGACGCTGCGCAAGCACGTGCGCCTGCTCGACCGGCTCCACCCGGCCATGGTCACGTTCGAGTGCGCGGAGCTGCCGCCGGTCGACTCGGCGGTCGAGGTGGCGGTGCTCAGGGTGGCCCAGGAGGCGCTGCACAACGTGCTCAGGCACGCGGAGGCCACGAGCGTCTCCGTGCGCCTGGCGTACGAGGACGGCAAGCTGGTGTTGATCGTGCGCGACGACGGCAACGGCTTCGAACAGGCGGAGTCGCGCGGCCTGGGCCTGGTGTCCATGCGCGACAGGGCGGAGTCCGTGGGAGGGGTCATGACCGTCGAGTCGGCCCGCGGCAGGGGGACCACGGTACGTGTGGAGGTGGGCGTTTGATCCGGGTGCTGATCGCCGACGATCATCCGGTGGTGCGGCAGGGGCTGCGTACGTTCCTCGACCTGCAGGACGACATCACGGTCGTCGGTGAGGCGGGCGACGGGGCGCAGGCCGTCGAGCTGGTCGGGAAGCTGGCGCCCGACGTGCTGCTGCTGGACCTGAAGATGCCGGTGCTCGACGGGCTCGGCGCCCTCGAACGGCTGGCCGGGTCGGCGACCAGGGTGGTCGTGCTGACGTCGGTGAGCGACCGCTCCGACGTCGGCCCGGCCATGCGGGCGGGGGCGTCGGGGTTCCTCTACAAGGACGTCGATCCGAACGCGCTGGTGCAGGCCGTGCGGGCCGTACACGGAGGGCAGGTGTTACTGGCGCCCGAGGCCGCCGAGGCGATGCTGTCGGCGCCGGACGGCCCGCCACCGGTGCCGCTGACCGACCGCGAGCGCGAGGTGCTCGCGCTCATCGCGGCCGGCCGCTCCAACCGGGAGATCGCGAGGAGCCTCGCCGTCGCGGAGAAGACGGTCAAGACCCACGTCTCCAACGTGCTGATGAAGCTGGGCGTCCAGGACCGCACCCAGGCCGCGCTGTACGCGGTCCGGCACGGCCTGGGATGAGGGTCAGGTGTCCTTCTTCTTGTTGCTTTCCTCGTGGCTGGCGGGCGGGTTGTAGGTCTTGACCGGCGGCGGCGGCGACCAGCTCCGGCCCGGCCGGCGCGGCGGGGAGACGATCTTGGTGCTGACCTTCTTGAGCCAGTAGTAGCCCTTGATGCCGAGGCGCTTGAGCTCTTCCTCGGCTATGTTCTCCATGCCCTGGTCGACGTCGAACGCCATCACGCCGACCCGGGCCGTGGCCGTGCCCTTGGTGCTCTTCTTCAGCGTCACCTGGAAGTTGAGCCAGTCGGTCTTGCCCTTCTCCAGCCGCAGCGGGCCCCAGCACCAGAACCAGCGGTCCTCCCAGGTGCACTTGGTGCCCTTCGCGGCACCCCAGCGCAGCGTGGGCACGACGCCCTTGGGCACCTCGCCGCCGATCCAGTAGTAGTCGGCGTAGTAGGGGCCCAGGTTCTTGGCGCGGACGTAGTATGTGATCTTGCCGCCGCGCTTGGTGCGGCTGGTGTGCTTGACGGAGATCTTGAAGCTGGAGTACGGCTTCAACCGGGCGACCGCCGTGGTGGTGGGGGCGGCGGCGGTGGTGGCACTCGCCGGGGCGGGTACGGCCAGCGGCGCCGCGACCAGACCGCCGGCTAAGAACAGGCTGAAGCTTCTACGCATATGACGGCTCCCCGTACGGTGCTGGAAATCCCCGATCATCTCCACGATTATTGCGTAGGGCAAATTTTTCGCAAAGAGCAATGATCTTTCGTGACCTGGGGTGGTTTGTGGGTTTTTGCCCGCGCTTATCCCACTTGTGAACGGGGGTCTAGCGCAACGGGGAGGACCAGGTGCCGGAAACGCACCCCTTACAGCCGACCGATCCGCGAACACTGGGCGAATACCGGCTGCTCGGCCGCCTGGGCAAGGGGGCGCAGGGGATCGTTTTCGAGGGCGAGTCGCCCGACGGGCGGCGTGTGGCGATCAAGCTGCTGAACACCCGGCTGGACAGGCCCGGACTGGACTCCGAACGTTTCCTGCGCGAGGTGGCGGCCACGCGGCGGGTGGCCCAGTTCTGCACCGCGCAGGTGCTGGGGGCCCACATGGACGGCGAGCACCCGTACATCGTCAGCGAGCTCGTGGACGGGGTCTCCCTGCAGGTGGTGGTGCAGCGCGACGGGCCTCGTACGGGAGGGGCGCTCTACCGCCTGGCCGTCGGAACGGTCACCGCGCTGGCCGCCATCCACCGCGCCGGGATCGTGCACCGCGATTTCAAGCCCAGCAACGTGCTGCTCGGCCACGACGGGCCACGGGTGATCGACTTCGGCATCGCGCGGGCGCTGGACTCGGCGATGACGATCAGCAGCGGGGTCGTGGGGACGCCCGCGTACATGTCGCCCGAGCAGATCTCGGCCGAACGGGTGGGGCCGGCCAGCGACATGTTCAGCTGGGCCCTGACCATGGTGTTCGCGGCCACGGGGCGGCCCGCGTTCGGCCAGGACAGCCTGCCCGCGGTCGTCTACCGGGTGATGCACGAGGAGCCCGACCTGTCGGCGCTGCCCGAGACGCTGCGGCCGGTCGTGCGGTCGTGCCTGAGCAAGCGGGCCGACGAGCGGCCCGCGGCGGCCGACGTGCTGTTCGCGCTGCTGGCGAACGAGGGGGAGTCGCCGCGGCCCGAGGACGCGCTCGACACGGGCTCGCAACTGGCGGCCGAGCAGACCCCGCCGGATCCGTCCCCGCCCGCTGCCGGTTGGGCGAGCCCCCACGGGCCCGAGGCTGCACCGGGCGGCGGTCACGCGGCCGGCACCGGGTGGGCGAACCCCAGTGGGCCGGCGGCGTCCGTCCCGCCTGGGGGGTACGGGTGGGCTAACCCGTCGGGGGAGGCGTACGCGCCGTCCTCGGGTCCCGCGGGCGGGCCGCCTGCGGTGCCGTACGTGCCGCCGCAGCAGGGGGTGCCTTATGTGCCTCGGCAGCAGCCTCCGCCGGGGCCGTCCCCGGTGCCGCCGCCCTATCCGATGAGCGCCCCGCCCCACCCGGCCGCGCCCCGTCCTCCGGCGCCCGGCCCGGGGACGTCGGGGGCGGAGGGGGTTGCGGGCGGTGAGGGGCCGCCCGGGCGTGCGCCGTCGGTGCCGGGCCAGGGGCACCACGGCCAAGGGCGCCAGGGGCAAGCGCAGGGGCACGGCCAGGGGCAAGGGCAGGGGCCCCCGTCTCGGCAGGCGTCGGCTCAGCAGGCGGCGGGGCGGGAGGGTGGTGGGCGGGGGGACAACGACGCGTTCTTCAAGCATGCGCCGACCGAGGAGCGGCCCGACGAGGCCGGTGCCAGGCGCAGGCGGGCCGCCATGGTCTCCGGCGCGCTCGTCGTGGCCCTGGCCCTGGCCGGCAGCGTGCTGTACTTCGGGCCGAAGATGTTCGGCACTGGCTCCCCGACCGGCGGGAACGCCGCCCAGGTGACCACCTCCGCGAGCGCGAGCCCGGCCCGGACGCAGGCCCTGACGCAGGCCGAGACCCCGCCCCCGACACCCACCCAGATCACGCCCACCCCAACGCCCACCCCCACCCAGAAGGTCGTCCCCGTCCTCGGCAAGCAGGACGGGAAGTCGTTCAAGGGGCACACCAAGGGTGTCCAGACGATCTCCGCGCTCTCCGCGGGCGGCAGGACGTGGCTGGTCACCGGCGGGCAGGACGGCCGGGTGCGGCTGTGGGACCTGGCCAGGCACAAGTCGCTGGCCACGATGAAGGGCCACAGCGAGGAGGTGTACGCCGTCGCCTGCGTGATGGTCGGCAAGACCCCCATGGCCGTCTCCGGCGGGTACGACGGCAGCGTGCGCCTGTGGAACCTCAAGACCCACAAGGGCAAGGTGCTCGGCTGGCACGGCGACGCCGTCTACGCGGTCGCCGTGACCAAGGTGAAGGGCAGGTACGTCGCGGTGACCGGCGACGCCGACGGCTATCTGAGGTTCTGGGACCTGAAGAAGCGCAAGTCCACCGGCAAGATCATCAGGGCCCACCGCAAGCCGGTCAACTGGCTCAGCGCCACCCACCTGGGCGACCGGGCCGTCGCCATCTCGGCCGGTGAGGACGAGACCGTGCGCATGTGGGACATGGCCAAGCACAAGGCGTACGGGAAGGCGTACAAGGGCCATTCCAGGGGCGTGTACTCGGTCGCGGTCGGCAAGGTGGGCGGGAAGACGGTCGTGGCGTCCGGCGGCAAAGACGGAAAAATCAGGCTCTGGGATCCGAAGAGCCGCAAGACCGTCGCCACCCTCTCCGGCCACAAGAAGATCGTTTACTCGCTCTCCTTCGGCACCCTCGACGGCCGCACGGTGCTGCTGTCCGGCAGCACCGACGGCACGATCAGGCTCTGGGACCCCGAGACCCGCAAGACGCTCGGCAAACCGGTCAAGGCACACAAGAAGGGCGTGTACGCCGTGGGCATCGTCCCGCTCGACGGGGGCGCGGCCATCGTGTCCGCGGGCAAGGACAAGGTGGTCAGGCTGTGGAAGATCGAGAGCAGCTCTTAGTGGGCCGGCTACGTGCTCCTGAGCGGTTCGAAGATGGCGTGGTGGGCGGCCACGAGCGCGCGGCGTACCGCCCGGTCCAGCTCGCGCAGGGCCGCGGCGCGGGCGGCGATCTGCCCCGACGTGAGCCCGCGCTCGTCGGCCAGCCGCACCACGGCGGCCAGCCGCGTGGCGAGGGTGGAGACGCGGTGCGCCCGCGCGGGGTAGCCGGGCGCCAGCTCGCCGCCCCGGTGCCCGACGGCCGAGGGGCGGGACTGCGCGGGGCCTTCGACGGCGGACAGGGTGTCGGTGGCCGAGCGCATGGCCTCCGACAGCTCGCGTTCGGCCTCCGACAGCGACGGCAGATCATGGCGTACGGGCCCGGAGTCGTAGATCTCCAGGCGTACCCCGACATACGACGACCCGCGCAGGTCGGGCACCGGCACCAGGCCGAGGTTGCGGCCGTCGAGCACCGCGATGGCGGCCTCGCCGGCGTCCACCGCGGCCGAGTTGAACGCGGCGGGCCCCGACAGCCCCAGCGGATCGCCGGGCGCGGGCAGCGCGAGGCGGAACTCGCGCAGGCCGTCGGAGCGCAGGTTTGCGAGGTATTTACGCAACGGGACGTCGCCGGCCACGGTGGGACCGCCGGCGGCTTCCACGTGGTCAGCCGCCTCGTCGAGGCCGACGTGACCGGCGAGCCACGCGTTGCCCCAGGCGACCAGGGAGGGACAGACAGGTGATTCAGGGCGCACCGATCCACGATAAGCGCTCGCCCTGCAATAGGTTTGTCCCGAGCGTGACTCCTAAGGAGGTATCGGGGATGGGTGGTCAGGTGCTGCGGCTCCAGGACGTCGCCGTCAGGCGGGACGGAGCGGCCCTGCTGCGCGGCATCGACTGGACGGTCAACGCCGACGAGCGTTGGGTCGTCGTCGGTCCCAACGGCGCGGGCAAGACCACGTTGCTGCAGGTCGCGGCCACGTTGCTCTACCCGAGCGAGGGCCTGGTCGAGGTGCTCGGGGAGCGGCTGGGGCAGGCGGACGTCTTCGATCTGCGCCCGCGGATCGGGCTGGCGAGCTCCGCGCTGGCCGAGCGCATCCCGCCGGAGGAGAAGGTCATCGACCTCGTGCTGACCGCCTCGTACGGGATCATGGGCCGCTGGACGGAGGAGTACGACTCCAACGACGTGACCAGGGCGGTCGAGCTGATCGACATGATGGGCGCGGCCCATCTGATCAGGCGGCGGTTCGGCACGCTGTCGGAGGGGGAGCGCAAGCGGGTGCAGATCGCCCGCGCCCTCATGCCCGACCCCGAGATGCTGCTGCTCGACGAGCCCGCGGCCGGGCTCGACCTGGGCGGGCGCGAGGACCTGGTGCGCCGGCTGTCGGTGCTGGCGGGCGACTATCGTTCGCCGACGCTCATACTGGTGACGCACCACGTGGAAGAGGTGCCGAGCGGGTTCACGCACGGGCTGCTGCTGCGGCACGGCTCGGTGGTGGCGCAGGGGCCGCTGGAGCACGTGATGACGCCCGAGAACCTGTCGCAGACGTTCGGGGTGCCGCTCTCGCTGGAGCGCAGCGCCGAGGGCCGCTGGTACGCGCGCGCCTACTAATCCCCCTATTTATCCACATAAAGCCGCCGAAAGCGGAAAGACGGGAAATAGGATCTACGGAGTCGGTCCCCTCGACTCCGGAGCGTCGCCATGTCCGTCGAGCAGCTCATCGTCGCCCTTGTCGTGGTCGCGGCGGTGGGCTTCGGGGTGGCCCGCACGGTCCGCATCATCCCCCAGGCCACGGCCGCCATCATCGAACGCCTGGGGCGCTACCACCGGACGCTGACCCCGGGGCTCAACCTCGTGGTGCCGTTCATCGACCGCATCAAGGACATGATCGACCTGCGGGAGCAGGTGGTCTCCTTCCCGCCGCAGCCGGTGATCACCTCCGACAACCTGGTGGTGTCCATCGACACCGTCATCTACTTCCAGGTCACCAATCCGAAGGCGGCCACGTACGAGATCGCGAACTTCCTGGTCGGCGTCGAGCAGCTCACGGTCACGACGCTGCGCAACGTGGTCGGCGGCATGGACCTGGAACGCACGCTGACCTCCCGCGAGGACATCAACACCGCGCTGCGCGGCGTGCTGGACGAGGCGACGGGCAAGTGGGGCATCCGGGTCAACAGGGTCGAGCTCAAGGCCATCGACCCGCCCTCCTCCATCCAGGACTCGATGGAGAAGCAGATGCGCGCCGACCGCGACAAGCGCGCCGCCGTGCTGACCGCCGAGGGCCAGCGCCAGGCGGCGATCCTGCAGGCGGAGGGCGAGAAGCAGGCGGCCGTGCTGCGGGCGCGCGGCGAGGCGGAGGCGGCCGTGCTGCGCGCGCAGGCGGAGGCCGAGGCCCAGGCCATGCGGGCCAAGGGCCAGGCGGACGCGATCGGCATGGTGTTCAGGGCCATCCACGAGGGGCGACCCGACCAGCACCTGCTCGCCTACCAGTACCTGCAGACCCTGCCGGAGATCGCCAAGGGCGACGCCAATAAAATCTGGATCGTCCCATCAGAAATGGGCAAAGTTCTGGAGAATCTGGGCGGCCTCTTCACACCCCCCAAGAGCCCGGACGTGTAAGGAGGGCTCGTGACGGGGTGGGAACTGGCCGCGGTCTGCGTGGCCGGCATGGTGGCCGGTGCGATCAACGCGGTCGTCGGGTCCGGCTCCCTGATCACGTTCCCCACGCTGCTGGCGATCGGCGTCGATCCCGTCACCGCCAACGTCTCCAACACCATCGGGCTCGTGCCCGGCTCGTTCACCGCCGCGTACGGTTACCGCCCCGAGCTGCGGGGCCAGCGCGAACGCCTGCTGCGCCTGGGCCTGGCCTCCGCCCTGGGCGCGCTGGCCGGCGGGATCCTGCTGCTGTTCCTGGACCCGTCGGTGTTCCAGGTCGTCGTCATCGCGCTGATCGCGCTGGCCTGCGTGCTGGTCCTGGTCCAGCCCAGGCTCAACCGGTGGCTGGCCGACCGGCGCGAGCACGCGCACCCGCACGGAGGGCTGGAGCTGTGGTTCGGCGTGCTGGCGGCCGGGATCTACGGCGGGTACTTCGGCGCCGCCCAGGGCGTGCTGCTGATCGGGCTGCTCGGCAGCTTCCTCGACGACCACCTCCAGCGGGTGAACGCGGCCAAGAACGTCCTCGCGCTGATCGTCAACGCGGTGGCCGCCGTGCTGTTCGTCGTGGTCGCGCACGTGGACTGGCTCGCCGTGGCGGGGGTGGCCACGGGCGCGGTGGCGGGCGGCTTCCTGGGCGCCAGGGTGGGGCGGCGCATCCCGGCGCCCGTGCTCCGGGGGATCATCGTCTGCGTCGGACTTGCGGCGATTTTCGTACTGGTGTACGGATAGGGCGCCGCGTTCGCGGGTATGAATTCGTACATGAAGGGCGACTGGGTAGAGATCGTCATCGATGCCGGAGGCACACCGCGTACTTACGAGATCAGGGCCACTCGCGCCGGGCGGCGGGTCGACGTGACCACGAGGCGGGGGCTCGTCGAGGTGAGCGAGGTCACCCGCTCCGGCACGCCGGTGCGCACGGCCAGGTTCATGTCCAGCCGCATCCTGGCCCTCGTGGAGCACCCCGCGGACGAGGTCAGCTGAAGTCCGCCACGTGGTCCTCCGCCCACTGACCGAACGTCAGCGCGGGCCTGCCGAGCAGCCGCTCCACGGTGTCGGTGACCTGCTCGGGAGCCGTCACGAAGCTCGCCCACGCCTTCAGCGCGCTCTCGACGAAGGCGGCGTTCCCCCAGGCGGCCATGAGCTGCTCGCGGGCCTCCTCCGGCGGCTGCTCCTCCCAGCGCACCTCGCGCCCGGTCGCCGCGCCGATCACGCGTACCTGCTCGACCTGGGTGAGGCGCTCGGGGCCGGTCAGCACGTACGTGGCGCCGCTGTGGCCCGCCGAGGTGAGCACGTGCGTGGCCACGGCCGCGATGTCCCGCTCGTGGATCAGGGGCCTCGAAGCCTGCCCGTACGGCCAGCGCACCACGCCCTGCCTGATCTGCCCGGCCCAGCCCAGCGTGTTGGCCGCGAAGCCGCCGGGCCGCAGGAACGTCCACCCGAGCCCCGAATGCCGGATCAGCCGCTCCACCTCGTGGTAGTGCGTCACCGGCTCGTCCGCCACGTTGGCCGACAGGTAGACCACGCGCCGCGCGTGCCCGGCGATGGCCGTGACCACCTCGGCGGCGCCGTCCGCCGTGAAATGGGGCCACAGCAGGAACACGCTCTCCACGCCTTTCAGCGCAGGTTCCAGCGTTTCAGGTGCGGACAGGTCGCCGCGCACCACCTCCACGTGCTCGGGCAGCCTCGCCCGCCCGGGGTCCCTGACGAGGGCCCGCACCTCCAGCCCCGCTCCCGCGAGCTGGGACACCACATGCCTGCCGACATTGCCGGTCGCGCCGGTCACCAGAATCGTGCTCATAGGACCGACGCTAAGACCTCAAGCGAACTTCAGGTCAACCCCGGCCGCACCTGGAGCGTGCCGTCACGCCGGATCCGCGTCTCGAACATGGGCGCGGGGGCGGTCGCCGGACCGTGCCGCACCGAGCCGTCGGCCAGCCTGAACGTGCTGCCGTGCCACGGGCAGACCACGCACGCCTCCCCGTTCTCCATGACCAGCCTGCCCTGGTGCAGCGGGCCGGCCAGGTGCGGGCAGCGGTCGGCGAGCACGGTGACGGCCTCGCCCTGGCGCAGCACGAAGAGCTGGATGTAGCCGAGCCGCCGCGCCACGGGCCGGCCCTCCGGCAGGTCCCTGAGCAGGCACAGGTCGTGCCAGCCCAGCGGCACCAGATGGGTGACCTGCGGAGCGTGGTTGGCCCCGGCCGCCTGGCGGTAGGCCATGTGGCCGCCGAGATAGCCGCCGAGCCCGGCCAGGCCCAGCCCGGCCAGGGTCAGGGTGCGGCCCATCTGCTCGCGCCCGCGTACCCGGGCCAGCAGGGAGCCGGAGAACAGGCCCAGCGCGGCCACGTTCGACAGCATGTGGACGAAGCCCACGCGCTGCTGCTCGCGGTGGAGAGAGGACCAGTCGGTCAGCCCGGCCGCCGCCGTGGGCAGCGCGTTGGCGATGCCCGTGGCCAGCAGCACGCGCGTGGCCCGTGGATCGCCGTCGGTCAGGTCCAGCAGCGCCGCGGACAGCCAGCAGCCCAGGCTGACCGTGGCCAGCGGCGGGTGCAGCGGTTTGCCCGTGGGCACGCCGTGCAGCAGGTCACGTAGCCGGCCAGGCCGGATGCGCTGGCGGACGGTCTTGGCCAGCACTCTGATCGGCGTGTCCAGGGCCTTGGACTTCTCAAGCCGGTCGGCGAGAGCAACCGGCCCGGCCAAACCCCGCAACGGCCGACGTTTCGCTCGCACTTCCTCTTTCACGACAAGTCCCCTACCCCACCCATGTGGGGATCACTCGGACAGGTGTCCCCTGGCCACGGAGAGTTCGACCAGCTCCAGCGCGTACGCGCCGAGAGACGGCGAACCTTCCTCGATGATCCGCACCTTCTCCCTGACCTGCGCGGCCTTGACCTTGAACAGCGGCCACGTGCCACCCTCGGTGAGGTGGTTGGCCAGGATCGGGGAGAACCGGTCGAGCGCCTTGGCGAACCTGGCCTCCGGCGTCTTCCGCTCCTCGAACTCGTCCCACAGCTCCCGCAGCCACTGCCCCTGGTCGGCGGGCAGCAGGCCGAAGATGCGGTCGGCGGCGGCGCGCTCGGCGCCGGCCTGCGCGGCCACCTCCACGAGGTCATAGATGAACGTGTCGCCGGCGTCGATCTCGACCAGGTCGTGCACGAGCAACATGGCCACCACCCGTTGGAGGTCCGTTCCAGGTGGGGCATGCTCGCCGAGGATCATCGCCAACGTGCCCACGTACCAGGAGTGCTCGGCGGTGTTCTCCCGCCGCGAGCCGTCCATCAAATGGTTGCGGCGGATGATCCGCTTCAACTTGTCGATCTCGACGGCGAAGGCGATCTGGGCGTTCAGGCGGTCCTCTTCTGGCGCGATAGTCACGCGCGACACCCTATTGTGCGATGATCACCCCGGTTGGTGAAATCGTGACCGGAACTCCGTTGAACACTGCGTTACCACTCGGTACGTCGATGGTGGATTCGTCCGTGAGCGTGTTGACGCTGACCCCCGCGTGCTCGGCCGCCACGCTCTGCGAGCTGCCCGCGTGGCCCCACCCGTGCGGCAGGCTGACCACGCCCGGCATGATCGTGTCGGTGGGTTCGAGCGGCACCGTGAGCTGGCCCTTCGCGGAGCGGACCACCGCCTCGCCGTCGAGCCCGAGCCTGGCCACGTCGGCCGGGTTGATCTGCAGCGTGCAGGTGTTGCTGCCGCCGACCAGCGGGCCCACGTTGTGCAGCCAGCTGTTGTTGGAGCGCAGGTGGCGCCGCCCGATCAGGACGATCTCCGGCGGGTCCTCCTCCAGCTTGCCGCGCAGCCGCTCCACGTCCTCGACGATCTGCGGCGGCGCCAGCTCGATCAGGCCCGAGGCGGTCTTCAGCACCTCGCCGAGCCGTGGCTCCAGCGGGCCGAGGTCCAGGCCGTGCGGGTTGTCCAGCAGCTTGCGCAGCGACAGGTCGCCCTTGCCGGCCCACTCGCCGTAGGGGCCGAGCTTGAGCATGAGGTCCAGCCGGCGCTCGCCGCCCGTCTCGCCCTCCAGCTCGGCGCGCAGCTCGGCCACGTCGCGCCCCTCGACCCCGGAGCCGGGGGTCTCGGTGGCCTTGCGCAGCATCTCGCCGATCACGAACTCGTCCAGGTCCCCCTCCAGGCCCGAGGCGATCACGGCGAGCCTGGCCAGGATCTGGGCCTCGGAGGGCTGCCCGTCCAGCGGCAGCAGCGGCGGCGAGTAGCGGGCGTAGTTGCGGACCGCGAACCCGAGCAGCGTGAAGTCGTAGTGGCCCGACTGCAGCATCCGCGGTGGCGGGAGGATGACGTTCGCGTGCTTGGTGGTCTCGTTGAGGTACAGGTCCACGCTCACCATGAAGTCGAGCCGCCCGAAGGCCGCGTCGAGCCTGGCCCCGTGGGGCGCCGACAGCACCGGGTTGCCCGCCACCGTGATCAGGAACGTGACCTGCCCCTCGCCGGGCGTCTCGATCTCGTCGGCGAGCGTGGCCACCGGCAGCTCGCCGTTGCTCTCCGGCAGCCCCCTGACCCGGCTCTTCCACCGCCCCACCGCGTAAGGCTTGCGCCGCGCGCCGAACTCCGTGGCGGGCTTGGGGAACATGGCGCCGCCCGGCCGGTCCAGGTTGCCGGTGAGCACGTTGAGCACGTCCACGAGCCACTGGGCCAGCGTGCCGAACTCGGCCGTGCAGGTGCCGATCCTGGCGTAGACGGCGGCCGTACGGGCTGCCGCCAGCTCCCTGGCCAGCCGCACGATCACTTCGGCGGGCACGCCGGTGCGCCTGGCGACCGCCTCCGGCGGGAAGTGCTTGGCCGCCTCCCGCACCTCGGCCAGCCCGTTGACCTGGTGCGCCAGCGTGACGAGATCCTCGGCGAACAGCGTGTGGACGATGCCGAACAGCAGGTAGGCGTCCGTCCCGGGGCGGACGAAGACGTGCTCGTCCGCCAGCGCGGCGGTGCGCGTACGGCGGGGGTCGACCACCACGAGCCGGCCGCCGCGGGCGCGCAGGGCCTTCAGCCGCCCGGGGAAGTCGGGCGCGGTGCACAGCGAGCCGTTGGACTCCAGCGGGTTGGCCCCCAGCATCAGCAGGTAGTCGGTCCTGTCGAGGTCGGGGACCGGGATGGCCAGCGGGTGCCCGAACATGAGCCCGCTCGCCACGTGCTTGGGCATCTGGTCGGCGGTGCTGGCGGAGTAGACGTTGCGGGTGCCGAGCGCCCTGATCAGGGGAGCGCCGTACAAGGCGCCCGCCATGCTGTGGGCGTTCGGGTTGCCGAGGTAGATCGCGGTGGAGCGGCGGTCGGCGACCCGGTCGAGGCCCGCCTTGACGGCGGCGAACGCCTCCTCCCAGCCGACCTCGCGCCACAGGTCGCCCTCCCTGATCAGCGGCCTGCGCAGCCGGTCGGGGTCCTCGTCGAGCTGGCCGAGGCTGGCCCCCTTCGGGCAGATGAACCCCTTGCTGAACGGATCGTCCTTGTCACCGCGGACGCTGGTCACGTGCCCGCCCTCGTCGAGGGTGAGCGTCAGGCCGCAGACGGCCTCGCAGAGGGGACAGGTCCGGTGGACGGTCGACGTCATCACGACTCCTGAGTTCGCCAGCTGAACTCATCTTGGCCCGTACCGCGCGCATGGGGAAGCCCCGGAGCCCCCGCGGTCTCCGGGGCTTCCCACCCGGGGAAATGTCCCGGATTCCCCCAGGTCCTCAGCCCGCCTTGGCCAGCGCGACCGGTGCGCGCAGATCAGGCGGCTCCTCGAGGTCGGGTCTGAGCGAGATCCAGGCCCGTCTGCCGTACAGCCGGTCGAGTCCGGGAGAGGTCGCTCCCGGGACCTCGTCGCGCCTGACGATCTCCACGATCACGAACTGGGCCCGGCGCCGGTGCCGGTAGACGTTCGCGCTCCTGGCCCAGCAGGCGGCCGCGATCTCCTCGCTGTACGCCTCGAACTCCTCGGCGGAGATGCCGGCCCTGGTCATGATCAGGGCCTTCTCGCCCGTGGTCGTCGGCGTGATCCAGAGCACGAGGGGGATCCGCCCGGCCCTGGTGTGCATCGTGGTCTCCAGGCAGACCCGGTGCAGGCGGTGCCTGGAGACCACGCACCAGAAGTGCGCGCTCACCCAGTTGCGCCCGGTCCTGGTGGCGGCCGGCACCGAGACGGCGCTCGTCAGCAGGACGAACGGCCACCACCGGCCCTCCTGGGTGGCCCCCAGCAGGGTGAGCGTGACCAGCGCCAGCGCGGCGAGCAGCATCAGCTCGGTACGGACCCGCCACAGCCTGACCAGCGGCCCGCCGCGCCCGGCGGCGGGAAGGTCCTCGTTGGCGGGGTAGATCTGGTTGCGCGGGTTCCTCGGCACGTCAGGACACCTCCTCCGTCACGCGCTGTGGCACGCTGAGCTGGTCGAACCGTGGGTCGCGGTAGCGACGGGAGCCGAACCCGGTCCTGCTCACGGTCCATCCGACGTGGTGGGCGAACTCGTCTGGCTCCATGCAGATCTCGCGATCGGCCCAAGCCATAAGCTCTCGGATCCGGCACTTGATTCGGGCGAGTCCCTTGGTACCTTGTGAGTACATGAGAAGACCCCTTTCGCGGCATTTTCAGAGGTGGCTTCTTCGCCGGACCGACGGCTGATGACCGGTCTCGCCGCAGGGTGGCAGCCCGAATGCGGCGCGCTGGTGATCAGCCGCGGCCCGGTTTTTTCCAGGCTCGAATGAGCGGACTCTCGCTGAGTTCTTCAGGCGATTCCGAAGTCCTTCCGGCAAGCGGCCTCCCTGGGGCGGAGTTTCGTATCCGGGGCGGCGACGTTGCCGGCGAGGCGGCCCGGGCGGGGCCGCGCGATCGAGAACGGAAGGCCCGGTGTGTACGGCCGTGTCGTCATGTCCGGCCTCCTCACCACTCGAGAACCCTCCTGGAACCGATCGTCCTCCGAGGTCCGCGATGCTGCAATACGTTCAGCAAGGGAAGATTTAATTTTCTTCACGATTGCCGTGCAACTTGCACTGGAACTGTCGCGCCGATCCCATGGCAGGAGAAGTTCCGCCCGTGCCCGCCCCCTACGTGGAGTTCGTCTTGCCCCTACGCTCTCCCCGTGAAAGCCTTCTGGCAAGGCTGCGTGACACGCCGCGTGCAACTTGCAGTGTAAGATTGGGCGCGAACGGCCCCACAAAGTCGGGCCCTAAACGCCCCTTCCCGCCACACCTTCATTCCCGACAAGGAGAGTGGACGGTGCCATCGCAGCAGGGCAGTCCGACAGTACGCAGGCTCCGGCTGGGCCAGGAGCTGCGCCTTCTCCGGGAGCGAAGAGCGCTTACCGGTGCCAGAGCGGCCAAGGAGCTCGGCTGGTCCGCGAGCAAGGTCAGCCGCATCGAGGCGGCCAAGACCATGCCGAGCGCCGGCGACATCAAGGCCATGGCGGAGCTCTACCATTGCGATGGGCCGAAACTTGACGAGCTCTTCGGCCTGTTGCGGGACACGGAACAGCGTGGGTGGTGGGAAGATTACGAAGACTCTCTGCCTGAGGAGTACACAAGATTCCTTGGGCTGGAGGCAGAGGCCACGCACCAGCGCAACTGGGAACCCCAGATCGTGCCCGGCCTGCTGCAGACCGAGGACTACGCCAGAGAAGTGATCCTGGCGACTCGTGGCATCGCGCGCATCACGCACAGCGGTGTCAGGAGCCGGGTCGAGGCCCGGCTGGACAGACAGCAGCGTGTGCTCCACAGGGCCGACGCGTGCGTTCTCAATGTGGTGCTCGACGAATCGGCGCTGACGCGCAGATTCGGCGAACCGGCGGTGATGCGTGAGCAGATGGAGCATCTCCTGGAGGTCTCACTTCTGCCGCACGTCAGCGTCCAGGTCCTCACCATGGACTCGCTTCATCCGGTGAACACCGGTGCTTTTATTCACCTGAAGTTTTCCGCCTTTGATGACGTTGTGTACCTGGAACAGTTGTATACTGCTCACTTCGTCGAAGACCTCGAACGAGTAGCTGGATACGAGACGGCTTTCGATCACATCCGCTCGGAAGCTCTGGATGAGGACGAATCACGAGTTCTTATACAGCGTAAAGCCATGCTTTGGCGACGTTAACGACGAACCTCAAAAGGGGGCAATGGGGCCCCTTTTGCGCATTTGGGGAGAAAATGTACATCCACACTACGACGCCGGCCTGGCGGAAGAGCACCTTCTGCAACGGCGCAGCGGCGTGCGTTGAGGTTGCCCCCCTGGCCGACGGCAACGTCGCGCTGAGGGACAGCAAGGTGCAGGACGGGCCCGTCCTGGTCTTCACCCCGTCCGAGTGGGCCGCCTTCATGGCCGGTGTCCGCGAGGGTGAGTTCGACCTGGCTGCCATGGCGGCCGGCGCATGACGAACGGCCCTGCGGGTTGGTAGCAGCAACACTCAGGGCCGTTCGGGCGGAGGCGCGACCTCCGGGGACTTTCCAGCTCTCCCTGCAGGATCGAGCACGGAAGACTCGCACATCATGGCACACTCCCCGCCATGTTGATCAACCGGTGTCGCGCCTCTTCTTCCCCCAGATGAGCCAGGCGACCGCAGCCCCGACGGCCGCCACGACGGCGGCTGCGCCCACCGCTGGCGGGCGGGGCGAGGAGCCTCGGACCGGAGTCTCTGCCGGGCGAGCCTCAAGGCTTTGCCGCCAGGCGAGGTCGATCGCCGCGACGAACCGCTGGCTTCGACGATTCCTCGCCACGAGGCGCCGGTACTCGCGGGTCCCCTTCCAAAAACGTGTCCCGGCCTCCGTGCCGAAAAAGTCCGTGCGCGCGTAATCCACCAGGATCGACTCCGGCAGCTCGCCCACAATAAAAAGCATCTCCCAATAGGACAGCAGCAGATTGAGGTAGAGGTGTACTCGGGGATCGAGTCCCGTGTGCGGCATGCCGAGCACCCTGTGCAGTGCAGGATTTTCTATCTGGAGCTGCATCAGCTGCAGATGATGAGTGCGCTGAGCCTCTTCACGTGAAATTCGCATTTCTCTGGCCTGGAGAAAGAGGGATACGCCGATGGCGACGAGCGCAAAGGCGGAGAGTACGGCGGAGGCCGCGCCGTAGGTCTGGCCGATGTCGCTCAGCTGCTGCCACCGAGAGCCGGCGGGCACGAGGAGGTCCAGCAGGAGCGGCGAGAGCAGCGTCGCGGTGGCGCAGAGCAGCGCGATCACCAGCAGCAGCAACACGAGTGAGCGCGACGTGGGCCGTTGGTCACGGGGGGCCATCCATACACGGTGACACGCGAACGGCCCGCGTCCCAGCAGGGACGAGGGCCGTCGGGGATCAGGCGCGGGCCGGTACGCGGCGCCGTACGAGGAAGAGCGAGCTCAGCCCCGCGACCACGGCCAGGCCCGCCATGGCGATGGAGGAGACCAGTGAGGCGGACACCGTGCCGTGGCCCTGGCTCAGCGTGATGAACAGCGTTCCGACCGTGGAGACGCCGATGACCTGGCCGAGCTGCATCACGGTGAGCAGCGCGCCGCTCGCGTCCGCCGCGTAGACGTCGTCGACCTGCTCGGTCGCCATGTTCGTCACCGCGACCTGCACGCCGAGCCCGGCGCCGACGAGGGCGCTCATGACCGCGTACGGGAGGCCGCCGCCGGCGGCGAGCCCCAGTCCGAGGTACGCGGGCGCGGCCACCACGTAGCCGACGGGCACCAGCGGGCGCTGCAGGCGGAGCGGCAGGCGCGGCCAGGCGAGTCCGACGAGGCCGAAGGCCAGCGCGCACGGCACCAGCATCATGCCGGAGGCCAGCGGCGTCAGGTGCAGCTCGCCCTGCAGGTGCAGGGCCGAGGTGAACAGGAACGCGCCCCAGGTCGCCGGGCCGAACAGCAGGATCGCCAGCCCCGGGCGCATGCCGGGCGCGCGCAGCACCCGCGCGTCCACCAGGGGACGCCCGCCGCGGGCCGTCACCCAGCGCTCGATGCGGACGAACGCGAAGAACGTCACCACGCTCAGCGCCATCGAGATCCAGCCCCACACCGGCCACCCGAGCTCGCGGCCCAGGACCAGCGGCACGACGAGCAGGAGCACAGCCGCGGACAGGGACACCAGGCCCCACGGGTCGAGACCGGTCCGGCCTCCGCCCTCGTCGGCGGGCAGCACCTTCATGCCGGCCGCCAGCAGCAGCGCGCCGATCGGCACCAGCACCAGGAACACCACTCGCCAGCCCGCGCCCAGGCCCAGCAGGATGCCGCCGAGAGCCTGGCCGATCACGATGCCACCGCTGATCACCAGCGACCACAGGCCCATCGCCCGGCCTCTGGCCGCGCCGTGGTAGTTGCGCTGGATCAACGTCAGGACCTGCGGCATCATCATCGCCGCCCCGGCGCCCTGCAGCAGCCGGGCGGCCACCAGCCAGCCCGTCGAGGGCGCCAGGCCCGCGCCGAGCGTGGTCACCGTGAACAGCGCCAGCCCGCCCAGGAAAGCGTTGCGGTAGCCGAACAGGTCGCCGACCCTGGCTCCGGTGATCAACAGGACGGCATAGACAATGGTGTATCCGGCGACGATCATCTGCAGCCCGGCACCTGAGGAGTGCAGGTCGGACTCGATGGTCGGGGTGGCCACGTTGACGATGTTGACGTTCAGGATGGCCAGGAACTGCCCCACGAGGATGATCGCAAGGAGCAGGCCGCTGGCCCGGGTCCCTTCCTGCGGTTTGGTATCCACAGAGGGGGAGATAGCGGCAGTTTGCGTCATGTTTACCAGTCTGCCGGGGATCCAGTACCAGTAACGAGAGCCCACTTATACTGGTATTGGCGGTAACTGGATAAGGTCTTGGGTTTCGTCCCATAGTGGGAGACATGAGCGTGGCAGAGGCAAAGCGCACCGACCTGTCGGCGTTCCTGCGTACGCGTCGCGAGCGGATCACCCCCGAGATGGTCGACCTCGCGCCGGGACCGCGCAGGCGGACGCCCGGCCTGCGGCGCGAGGAGGTCGCCCAGCTCGCGGGCGTCGGCGTGACCTGGTACACGTGGCTGGAGCAGGGCCGCCCGATCAACGCCAGCGCCCAGGTGCTGGACGCGATCGCCCGTACGCTCAGGCTCGACACCGCCGAGCGCCAGCACCTCTACCGGCTGGCGGGCCAGGCGCAGACCCCGGACGACACCGACTCGGGCCAGGTGACGCCCGAGATGCGGCAGATCCTCGACCGGCTCGGCGACATGCCCGCCGTCGTGGCCAACAGCCGGTGCGACGCCCTGGCCTGGAACGCCGCCTACGCCGCCCTGTTCCCCGAGATGGTCAGCGCGCCGGAGGGCGAGCGGAACTCGCTCTGGTACACCTGCCTCACCCCCGCCCCCATGACCATGCTGCTCAACCGCGACCAGGAGCTCGCGCGGGCGGTGGCGGTGTTCAGGGGCGCCTACAGCCGCCACGTGGACGACCCGTGCTGGCAGGACTTCGTACGCCGGCTCAGCTCGGAGAGCGCCGAGTTCGCGCGGTTGTGGGCCAGGCAGGACGTGGCCGAGCCGGGGCCGCGGGTGAAGCGGTTCAAGCACGTGGAGCTGGGGGAGCTGCGCTTCAGCACCACCAGTCTCACGGCCGTGGCCGAGATCCGGCTGATCGTGTACACGCCGATGGACGACGCGACCCGGGAGGCGATGCGCACGTTGCTGGAGAAGGGGGAGCCTGCGCGGTAATCCGCCCTGCATGGCATGCTCAATCCCTAAAAGACCGGATTCGAGCGGAAGTGGCGGCAGATGAGACTCCCCCGTGCCCTCCCGTTGTTCGCCGTCGCCGCGTCCTTGGTGGCCTGCTCATCGGCCCCCGAGATAGAGCCGCAGAGCAAGCAGGTGGACCAGCAGGTGGCCGAGTCGCCGACGGTGAAGCCCAAGCCGAAGCGGCGGCCGTACACGATCTCCTTCGGCGGGGACGTGCACTTCGAGGGGATGCTGCGGGGACGGCTGGCCAGCCCGGCCACGGCGCTCGGGCCGATCGCGAGCGTGCTGCGCAAGTCCGACTTATCCATGGTGAACCTGGAGACGGCGATCACCACGGGCGGGACGCCCGCGCCGGGGAAGCAGTTCACCTTCCGGGCGCCGCCGACCGCCTTCACCGCGTTGAAGGCCGCCGGGGTCGACGTCGTGTCCATGGCCAACAACCACGGCATGGACTACATGGAGACCGGCCTGGCGGACACGCTGGCGGCGATCAGGAGCAGCAAGTTCCCCGTGGTGGGGATCGGGAAGGACGCGGCGCAGGCGTACAAGCCGTTCCGCAGGACCGTGAACGGCAACCGGGTGGCCATCATCGGGGCCACGCAGGTGCTGGACGCGGAGTTCATCCAGTCGTGGACGGCCACCGCCGACAAGGGCGGGCTCGCCTCGGCCAAGGACGAGGTCAGCCTCCTGCGGGCGGTACGGCAGGCGCGGAAGAACTCCGACACCGTGATCGTCCATCTGCACTGGGGCACCGAGATGCAGAAGTGCCCGAACCCGGCGCAGCTCTCGCTGGCCCCCAAGCTGGTCAAGGCGGGCGCCGACGTGGTGGTCGGCGGGCACGCGCACATCCTGCTCGGATCCGGGTACCTGGACAACGCGTACGTCAACTACGGCATGGGCAACTTCGTCTTCTACAACTCCACTCCCGGCACCACGGGCCGGACCGGCGTCCTGACGCTGACCATCAACGGGCGGAAGGTGCTCAAGGACAGCTGGACCCCGGCCACCATCCAAGGGGGCGTGCCCGTGCCGATGACGGGGCCCGCGCGGACCCAGGCGGTCGCGGACTGGAAGGCGCTGCGCACCTGCGCCGGGCTGGCCGCGCGGCCCTGAGTGATCTATGCTACTGGACGATCTGTCCAATAGGAGGTCGCCATGCGATGGGTCGAGTCCGGTGACGTGCGGCTGGCGGTCTTCGAGGAGGGCGACCCGGCGAACCCGACGGTGCTGCTCCTCCACGGCTACCCCGACACGCACCGCGTCTGGGACGAGGTGGCCGCGCTCCTGCGCGACCGCTACCACGTCGTCCGGTACGACATGCGCGGGGCGGGGGAGTCCACGGCGCCCCGGGACCGCCGGGACTACGGCTTCGACCGCCTGGTCGCCGACCTCGGCGCGGTGATCGACGCCGTGATCGGCGCTGGAGGCGGGCCCCGGGTGCATCTCGTGGGGCACGACTGGGGGTCGCTCCAGGGCTGGGAGGCCCTGGGGCGGGCCGGGCTCCGGGACCGGATCGCGTCCTTCACCAGCCTGGGCGGGCCGGGGCTGCGGCAGACCGCTCATTTCCTGCGGCACGGGAAGCGGCGGGACGTCGCGGCGCAGCGCATCAAGTCCTGGTATATCGGGGCATTTCAGGTTCCGGTGCTGCCGGAGCTGGCGTGGGCCTCGGTCATGCCGGGGATCATCTCCCGTACGCTCCGGCGCGAGGGCATCTCGCCCCGGCCCGGGCATCCGGCGCCGACGCTGGCCGACGACGGGCGCAACGGCCTCTGGATGTACCGGCGGAACATGGGCGTGGCCGGCGATCGGGCGTCGGCGACGTGCCCGTGCAGATCATCGAGGCCACGCGGGACGCCTTCGTGACCCCGGCGCTGCTGGCCTCCATCGGGCAGTGGGTGCCCAGGCTCCGGCACCGGAAGGTGGCCGCCGGGCACTGGGCGCACCGGAGCCGTCCCGAGGCGGTGGCGCGGCTGATCGCCGAGTTCGCCGACGGAGCCCACGCTGTGCGGGGGCCGCGGCGGGCCTTCGACGGGCGGCTGGTGGTGGTCACCGGGGCGGGGTCCGGGATCGGGCTGGCGACGGCGCGGGCGTTCGCGGCCCACGGCGCCGAGGTGGTGTGCGCGGACATCGACGCCGGCGCGGCGGCGCGGGCCGCCGGCGCCATCGCCGAGGACCTCGGGGGTACGGGGCACGCCGCGCAGGTCGACGTATCGAATATCAACCAAATGGAAGATTTTTCGCGAAATATCATCGCTCAATATGGAGTGCCGGACATTGTGGTGAACAATGCCGGGATCGTCGTCGCCGGGGCCTTTTTTGATCATACGGTGGACGACTGGCGCAGGACCATCGACGTCAATCTGTGGGGCGTCATCCACGGATGCCGGCTCTTCGGCGCCGCCATGGTCGAACGCGGCGAAGGCGGACACATCGTCAACGTCGCCTCTCTGGCCGCGTTCGCGCCGTCCCGGCTGCTGCCCGCGTACTCGACCTCCAAGGCGGCCGTGAAGATGCTCAGCGACTGTCTCAGGGCCGAGCTGGCCGGGCACGGGATCGGGGTGAGCGTGGTCTGCCCGGGGTTCGTCTCGACGCCGATCGCGGGCAACGCCACGTACGTGGGCGCTGACCTGCGCGAGGAGGCCGTACGGGGCCTGGCGCGGCGGGGTTATCCCGCCGAGCGGGTGGCGGCGCACATTCTGCGGGCCGTACATCGGAATCAGGCTGTCGTACCGGTCAACCTGGAGGGGAAAATCGGGTATGCCCTTTCCAGGATTTCGCCTGGAACGATGCGCATGCTCGCGCGTTGGAGCGCAACCATAAGAAATCCAGGAATTGGCAGGTAACGATCGCCCATCCGGGAGAAGATGACTGCGTGTCCTCGCCGCAACTCGATGATGATTGTGCCCAGCCCAGAGCACTCAGGCGCCAGCCGGCGCAGCGCCGGAGCGCACGCCGCGTGGAGCGGATGCTCGACGCGTGCGCCGAGCTACTCGACGAGACCGGATACGAAGCCCTGTCCACCACTCGCATCGCCGAGCGGGCAGGCGTCGCGATCGGGTCGATCTACCAGTTCTTCCCCGACAAGCGGGCCGTCACGCAGGAGCTCACCCGGCGCAACGTCGAGGAGTTCGTGCGCAGGGTCGATCGCAGGTTCCTGACGGAGGAGTATCGCGGCTGGTGGGAGGCCATCGATGCGATCATCGACGAGTACGTCGACATGCACAGGACGGTCCCCGGCTTCAAGAGCCTCCACTTCGGCGACGTCGTCGACCTCAACCTGCTCGACTCCGACTCCGACAACAACACCGTGATCGCGGGGCGGTTGCGGGGGTTGCTGCTCAAGGAGTTCGGGCTGGCCGACAGCCCGGAGCTCGACCTGGCCGTGCTGGTGGCGGTCGAGGCCGGCGACGCCGTGCTCAAGCTGGCCTTCCGCCGCGACCCCAAGGGCTCCCCGGAGATCGTCGAGGCGGCCAAGCAGCTGATCCGCGGCTTCCTGCTGCGCCAGCTGCGGTCCTGGCAGATCCGTTAGTCCGGCCTGAAGTCCGCCACTTCCTCGATCAGGCCTGCCAGCCAGGCAGGCACCCGCTTCCCGCGCTCGCCGAGGGCGATCGCGGGAACCTGCTGGAACCGCGGGGTGGCCGGCGTCCGCAGGCACGGCGACGACATCGAGGCGGGGCGGGCTTCCCTTGCCTCGCGGATATGCAACCTTGCCTCCAGGGCATGCAAGTTGCGCTCCGCGGATTCGATGGCCTCCAATCGGGCCGACAAATAGCCCGCCACCCCGGGGACGAGGGCCGCCAGCACGACGACGCAGGCCAGCGTGAAGGTCATCTGCTTGGACATGCCCATCACAGCCCCCTTGCTCGCGTAGCAGCAAAGCGACCCGTATATGCCCCCTCACCTGGGTGGACACGCTCAGAGTCAGCACTGTTGGACGCGGCGTTACCGAATTTGTGACTGACCGGCGATGCGCATTGACCGGGCAAAGCGCCGAGCGGCTCGGTAGTCTCGCGGTGTGGCGCATGTGACCCGTGAGCACCTTGATCGTCTGCTTGAGCAGGCCCTACTGGCCGACGACCACAGTTCCCTGGCCAGTCGGCTATACGACGTCGCGCTCGGCTATTCGTCGGGCGACGTCTCCAGGGCGTCCATCCTGGTCCTCGCTGCCGAAGAATGGCGGGCGGCAGGCCAGCCGGCGCGCGCTATGGAGTGTTTCCAGCGCGCGGTCGAGGACGGCGGCGAGGCGGGCTTCGACCCCCGCGCCGGCATCGCCGACACGCTCTTCGAGCTCGACCGGCCCGATGAGGCCAGGGAGGTCATCGAGACGATACGCGCGGAGGGCGGCGTCTCCACGGCGACCGCTCACACGATCGCCGAGACGCTGGTCGCCTACGGGGACCTCCAGGGAGGGCTCGAATGGGCCACCCAGGCGGTCCTGGGATGCGACGAGAACGATCCGGAGCAGGGGGCGCTCCTGCGCACCCGCTACCGCATCCGGGTCGACCTCGGGCTCCCTGAGGACGAACTGGACGCCCTCGCCCGCTGACCACCCCCAGCTGTCCCACCCCGGGGCCGCCTCGTGCTCTCAGGACGTCTCAGGGCTCTCTTGAGACGCCTCGGCTCCGGGGTCGGCCCCCGTCTCGGGCCGCTACGACGCCGGGGCGGCTCGCGTACTTGGGGTGGCCATGGCGCGCATGGACGCGGGAGCCGGCCTGGACCTGCCGCGCGCAGCCTGGGCACGGTGGCGTGGCGCTTGGGGTGGCTGGGTGGGCGTGCCGCCCGGAGCCCAGTGGTGTGGCGCTTCGGGGGCTCGGCTGTGACACCGGCCCGGCGTGGTGACGGCTCCGTCCTGCGCGCGGGGGACGGCCGGGCGCGTCTCGGGGCGGGAGGGTGGAGAGGCCGCGGTGGGTACGATCCGCGGCCCCTCCGGTCAGGGGACCGGGTCGATCAGCGCAGCCCCAGCTCCCGCGCCAGCCCCGTGAACCCGTCCACCGCGGGCTGGCCGCCCGGCAGCATCGTGGTGTCCTCGACGCTCCGCACCGTCTTGGGCAGCAGGATGTCGACCACCTGGGACCCGACCTCCGCGACCGGCTCCTTCAGGTCCAGCGGCGACTCGACGGTGGAGCGCGCGATGCGGTTCTGGTACGGAGCGGCGTTCCCGAGCGACATCTCGGCGGGCAGCTTGGCCACCAGCGGCGTCTGCGGCAGCTCAGGGAGGGCCGGGAGCGCGGGCACCTCGGCCACGGTCGCCAGATCCTTCATCGAGGCCGGACCCGGCACCACGGGGAACGGCGCGGGCGAGGCCGAGAACAGCGCGGGCATGCCCCAGGTCGCCGCCATCCCGCCCAGGTCGGCGGTGCCGAGCACCTCGCGCCCGGTGGCCAGCCCCGTCAGGCCGAGCCGCCTGGCCATCTCCCCGGCCGCCATGGCGAGCCTGTTGCTCTCGGTGGTGACCAGCTTGCCGCCGCCGGCGCCGGCGCCGTCCAGGCGCAGCCTGGCGCGCTCCGCACAGTACGTGGCGACCGACTTGGGCGACAGCAGGGCGGGCTCCCCGCCCGCGCACGCGTCAGCCGTCGAAGGGGTCGCGGCCAGCCAGGTGATACCCGCGGTCAGAGTGGCCACCGCGATGATGCTCCGGATCTTCTGAGATGACACTTCACGTCCCTGATCGTTTTCGGTGATCCGACGAACGCTGAACGTAGTCACGCATCCGGCCGCGGGCGTGCGGCTTGTCCGAAGAGTGGACCGGACCTTACCAAAGACGTGGCCGGATGACCGGCACATGACACGCCGGAGCCCGGGGACCCCGCCGGGGTCCCCGGGCTCCGGGAGAACGCCGTCAGGCGCGCTGGATGAGGAGTTCGTCGTCCCCGAGGTCGACCTTGACCTTGTCGCCGTCCACGACCTCGCCCGACAGCACGGCCTTGGCCAGCTTGTCGCCGATGGCGGACTGGACCAGGCGGCGCAGCGGACGGGCGCCGTACAGCGGGTCGTAGCCCGTCAGCGCCAGCCACTCGCGGGCGGCGGGCGTGACCTCCAGCGCCAGCCGGCGGTCGGCCAGGCGCCGGGCCAGCCGATCGACCTGCAGATCGACGATCTGGGCCAGCTCCTCCGTGCCCAGCGCGTCGAAGAGGATCACGTCGTCGAGCCGGTTGAGGAACTCCGGCTTGAACGCGTTGCGCACCGCGCCCATGACGGCCTCGCGCTTGTCGCCGTTCTCCAGCTTGGGGTCGATGAGGAACTGCGACCCGATGTTGGAGGTGAGGATCAGGATCGTGTTGCGGAAGTCGACCGTGCGGCCCTGCCCGTCGGTCAGCCGCCCGTCGTCGAGCACCTGGAGGAGGATGTCGAAGACCTCGGGATGGGCCTTCTCGACCTCGTCCAGCAGCACGACCGTGTACGGGCGCCGCCGCACGGCCTCGGTGAGCTGGCCGCCCTCCTCGTAGCCGACGTAGCCGGGAGGCGCGCCGACCAGCCTGGCCACGCTGTGCTTCTCGGAGTATTCGCTCATGTCGATCCGGGTCATCGCCCGCTCGTCGTCGAACAGGAACTCCGCCAGCGCCTTGGCCAGCTCGGTCTTACCCACACCCGTGGGCCCGAGGAACAGGAACGAGCCCGTCGGCCGGTCGATGTCGGCGATGCCCGCCCGGCTGCGGCGTACGGCGTCGGAGACGGCCTGTACGGCCTTCTGCTGGCCGATCAGCCGCTTGCCCAGCTCGTCCTCCATGCGCAGCAGCTTGGCCGTCTCGGCCTCCAGGAGCCGCCCCGCGGGGATGCCGGTCCACGACGAGATCACCTCGGCGATGTCGTCGGCCCCGACCTCCTCCTTGACCATGGCGTTGTCCGGCGGCGCGGCCTCGGAGGCGGCCTTCAGCGCCTGCTCCAGGCGGGGCACCTCGGCGTACATGAGCCTGGAGGCGGCCTCGAAGTCGCCGTCGCGCTGCGCCCGCTCGGCGGCGCCGCGCGCCTCGTCGAGCTGCTTCTTCAGCTCGCCGACCTTGTTGAGCCCGGCCTTCTCGTGCTCCCAGCGGCCGACGAGGGCGTTGAGCTCCTCCTGGCGGTCGGCCAGCTCCTTGCGCAGGCGTTCGAGCCGCTGGACGGAGGCCTCGTCGGTCTCCTTGGACAGGGCCAGCTCCTCCATCTTCATCCGGTCGACGTTGCGCTGGAGCTGGTCGATCTCCACGGGACGGGAGTCGATCTCCATGCGCAGCCGCGAGGCGGCCTCGTCGACCAGGTCGATGGCCTTGTCGGGGAGGAAGCGGTTGGTGATGTAGCGGTCGGACAGCGCGGCGGCGGCCACCAGCGCGCTGTCGGCGATCTGCACCTGGTGATGGGCCTCGTAGCGGCTCTTGAGCCCGCGCAGGATCGCGATCGTGTCCTCGACCGAGGGCTCGCCCACGTAGACCTGCTGGAAGCGGCGCTCCAGCGCCGGGTCCTTCTCGATGCGCTCGCGGTATTCGTCGAGCGTGGTCGCGCCGATCATGCGCAGCTCGCCGCGGGCCAGCATCGGCTTGAGCATGTTGCCCGCGTCCATCGCGCCCTCGGCGGCCCCGGCGCCGACGACGGTGTGCAGCTCGTCGATGAACGTCACGATCTGCCCGTCGCTCTCCTTGATCTCGGAGAGCACGGCCTTGAGCCGCTCCTCGAACTCGCCGCGGTATTTCGCGCCGGCCACCATCGCGCCCAGGTCGAGCGAGATCAGCCGCTTGTTGCGCAGCGACTCGGGCACGTCGCCGGCCACGATGCGCTGGGCCAGGCCCTCGACGACCGCGGTCTTGCCGACGCCGGGCTCGCCGATGAGCACCGGGTTGTTCTTGGTGCGCCGGCTGAGCACCTGGACGACACGGCGGATCTCGGAGTCGCGGCCGATGACGGGGTCGAGCTTGCCGGCGCGGGCGCGCTCGGTCAGGTCGACGCCGTACTTCTCCAGCGCCTGGTAGGTGTCCTCAGGGGTCTCGCTGGTGACGCGGGCGTGGCCGCGTACCTTCTCGAACGCGTCGAGCAGCGCCTGCGGCGTCGCGCCCTGGGACTTGAGCAGCTCGGCCACCTGGCCGCCGTCGGCGGCCAGGCCGACCAGGAGGTGCTCGGTGGAGATGTAGAGGTCCTCGAGCCGGTTGGCGTGCTGGGCGGCGGTGTTGAGCACGGTGAGGAGCTGGCGGGAGCTCGACGGCGCCCCCACCGTCGCTCCCTGCGCCTTCGGCAGCGCCGCGAGCTGCTCCTCGGCCCGCGCCCGCAGCGTGCGCCAGTCGGCGCCGACGGCTTCGAGCAGCGGGGCGGCGGTGCCGCCCGTCTGGGTGAGCAGGGTGGTCAGCAGATGAGCAGGGGAGATCTCAGGGTTGCCCTCCGCGGCGGCACGCCGCATGGCACCCGAGAGCGCTTCCTGGCTCTTCTGGGTGAGCTTGTAGTCCATTCTTTCTATGCCCCCGGTGGCAGCTCATATCGGATCAACGCTCTGACCATGCGCATCTCGGCACGCAGGCGGTGAACCTCCTCCCGCAGCCGCAGAGCTTCGTTCTCGAGCTCGAGGATCCGCTTGATGCCCGCGAGGTTGATGCCCTCCTCCTGGGAGAGCCGCTGCACCTCGCGCAGCTGGATGATGTCGCGGGTCGAGTAGAGGCGGCCGCGCCCCGCCGTGCGGCCAGGACTGACCAGGCCCAGCCGGTCGTACTGGCGCAGCGTCTGCGGGTGGAGCCCCGACAGCTGCGCGGCCACCGAAATCACGTAAACAGGTGTGTCATCTGACAGGTCGAAATAGTTGGCGTCCATCGGCTACTCGCTTCTGGCTCGCTGAATCAGCTCAGCGCGCGGGTCTTCGCCCGCGGTCGCGGTGTTGAACTCGCTGAGGAGCTCACGTGACTTGTCGTCGAGCGTCTTCGGCACCACCACCTCGACCGTGGCCAGCAGGTCTCCCTTGGTGCCGTCTTTGCGGGTCACGCCCCTGCCGCGGACGCGGAACGTGCGCCCGTTGGGCGTGCCCGTGGGAATGCGCAGCGTGACCGGCATGCCCTTGAGGATCGGCACCTTGATCTCCGCGCCGAGCGCCGCCTCGGTGAACGTCACCGGCACCGTGATCGTCAGGTTGTCACCCGACCGGCCGAAGACGGCGTGCGGCTTGACATGCGTGAGGATGTAGAGGTCGCCGGCGGGGCCGCCGTTCTCGCCCGGCGCCCCCTTGGCCTTGAGCTTGACCCGCTGGCCGTCGGCGACGCCGGCGGGGATGCGGGCCTGGATGGTGCGGGTGCTCTTGGCCCGGCCGCTGCCCTCGCACACGGGGCAGGGGTCGTCCACGATCAGCCCGCGGCCCTTGCAGTCGCGGCAGGGCTCGGAGAAGGCGAAGTTGCCCAGGTTTCGACTGGCCGCGCCCGTGCCCTCGCAGGTCGGGCAGACCCTGGGGGTCGTGCCCGCCCTGGCGCCGGTGCCGGTGCACGCGGCGCAGGCGGCCGAGCTGGTCAGCCTGAGCGACACCGTGGTGCCCTCGACCGCCTCGGTGAAGGTCAGCGTGACCTCGGACTCGATGTCCTGGCCACGCCTCGGCCTGGACGTGGTGGTCGTGCGGGTGGTGCCGCCACCGCGGTTGAACAGCCCGCCGAACAGGTCGCCGAGCCGCTCGCCCGCACCGCCGCCGGTGCTCTGTCCAGTGCCCCCGAACAGGTCGCCGAAGTCGAACGGGAAACCGCCACCACCGGGCCGCTGGCCGCCCACCCCGGACCCGAACAGCGTGCGCGCCTCGTCGTACTCCTTGCGGCGCTTGGTGTCCGACAGGACGTCGTAAGCCTCGGAGACCTCCTTGAACTTGGTCTCCTTGGTCGCGTCGCCCTGGTTGGTGTCGGGGTGGTACTGCCTGGCCAGCTTCCGGTAAGCCTTCTTGATCTCTTCGGCGGTGGCGGTCTTGGGCACACCAAGGACGGCGTAGTAGTCCTTCTCCAGGTAGTCCTTGGTGCTCATCTATGGCCCTTCGTCCTCGTGTCAGTTTTCGTCGTCGTCATTGGACGCGGAGGTGGCGTCCCCGGGCTCCGCGACGGCCACCCGCGCCGGGCGCAGCACCCTGTCACCCATCCGGTATCCAGGCTGGAGCACCTCGATCGCGGTCGGCTCGGTGACGTCGGATGAGTAGCTGTGCATCAGCGCCTCGTGGACGGTCGGGTCGAACGGCTCGCCCTTCTGCCCGAAGGCGCTGAGGCCCAGCTTGGTGACGGCCGCCTCCAGGGACTCGGCCACCTTCGCGAAGCCCCCGGTGAGCTCACCGTGGTCGCGGGCGCGGCCGATGTCGTCGAGCACGGGCAGGAGCTCCACCAGCGCGCCCGCGACAGCCTGTTCCCTGACCGCGGCCCGGTCGCGCTCGACCCGCCTGCGGTAGTTCACGTATTCGGCCTGGAGGCGCTGCAGGTCCGCGGTCCGCTCGGCGAGCTGGGCCTCCAGCTCGCCGTTGGCGAGGGCCTCCGCCGCCGGCGGCTGGGCCGCCTCGTCGGCAACAGGGGTGTCCCTGACCTGCCCCGTCTCCGGGTCGATCTTGCGGTTGTCGCGGATCACCGGCTCGTCATGCCCGTTGTCACGCGGCGGCATCACTTGTCCTTCTTCGGCTCGTCGTCGACGATCTCGGCCTCGACCACGTCCTCGTCGGCCTTCTGGCCGTCACCGGCGGCGGCGTCCTGCGGGGCGCCCTCGCCACCGGCCTGCTGGCCCTGGCTCGCGGCGTAGATCGCCGAACCCATCTTCTGGCTGACGGTGGCGAGCTTCTCCGCGGAGGTGCGGATGACGTCGGTGTCGGTGCCCTCCAGAGCCTTCTTCAGCTCGGACAGGGCGTCGTTGACCTCGGTCTTGATCTCGCCGGGGACCTTGTCGTCGTTCTCGCGGAGGAACTTCTCCGTCTGGTAGGCGAGCCCGTCCGCGTTGTTGCGGACCTCGGCCTCCTCGCGGCGCTTCTTGTCCTCCTCGGCGTACGACTCGGCCTCGCGCATCATCCGCTCGATGTCGTCCTTCGGCAGCGCGGAGCCGCCGGTGATCGTCATCGACTGCTCCTTGCCCGTGCCCAGGTCCTTGGCGGAGACGTTGACGATGCCGTTGGCGTCGATGTCGAAGGTGACCTCGATCTGCGGGATGCCGCGCGGCGCCGGCGCGATGCCGGTCAGCTCGAAGGTCGCCAGCTTCTTGTTGTACGAGGCGATCTCGCGCTCACCCTGGAAGACCTGGATCTGCACCGACGGCTGGTTGTCCTCGGCCGTGGTGAAGACCTCGGAGCGCTTGGTCGGGATCGTCGTGTTGCGCTCGATGATCTTGGTGAAGATGCCGCCCTTGGTCTCGATGCCCAGCGACAGCGGGGTCACGTCGAGCAGCAGGACGTCCTTGACCTCACCCTTGAGCACGCCGGCCTGCAGGGCGGCGCCGATGGCGACGACCTCGTCCGGGTTGACGCCCTTGTTGGGCTCCTTGCCGCCGGTCAGCTCCCTGACCAGCTCGGTCACGGCGGGCATACGGGTCGAGCCGCCGACGAGAACCACGTGGGCGATGTCGGAGACCTTGATGCCGGCGTCCTTGATGACCTGGTGGAACGGGCCCTTGGTCCGCTCGAGCAGGTCGGCCGTCAGCCGCTGGAACTCCGAGCGCGTCAGCTTCTCGTCGAGGTGCAGCGGGCCCTCGGACGAGGCCGTGATGTACGGCAGGTTGATGTTGGTCTCGGACTGGCTGGACAGCTCGATCTTGGCCTTCTCGGCCGCCTCGCGCAGACGCTGGAGCGCCATCTTGTCCTTGGACAGGTCGACGCCGTGGGCGTTCTGGAAGCGCTTGACGAGCTCGTCGACGATGCGCTGGTCCCAGTCGTCACCACCGAGGTGGTTGTCGCCGGAGGTGGCCTTGACCTCGACGAAGCCGTGGCCGTCCTCCTGGCCGACGTCGAGCAGCGACACGTCGAAGGTGCCGCCACCGAGGTCGAAGACCAGGATGGTCTGGTCCTGCTCCTTGTCGAGCCCGTAGGCGAGGGCCGCCGCGGTCGGCTCGTTGATGATGCGGAGCACGTTGAGGCCCGCGATCGTGCCGGCCTCCTTGGTGGCCTGGCGCTGGGCGTCGTTGAAGTAGGCGGGAACGGTGATCACCGCGTCGGTGATCTTCTCGCCGAGGTAGGCCTCCGCGTCCTGCTTGAGCTTCTGCAGGACGAAGGCGCTGATCTGCTGGGGCGAGAACTTCTTGCCGTCGATCTCCTGGGACCAGTTGGTGCCCATCTCGCGCTTGACCGATCGGATGGTCCGGTCCACATTGGTGACGGCCTGCCGCTTGGCGACCTCACCGACGAGGACCTCGCCGTTCTTCGCGAAGGCGACCACGGACGGCGTGGTCCGCGAGCCCTGCGCGTTGGCGATGACGGTGGGCTCACCGCCCTCGAGGATCGAGACGACGGAGTTGGTCGTCCCAAGGTCGATACCTACCGCACGTGCCATGAGTACGTCCTTGTAGTCAAAGTTGAGTCTTGTGGACTCAAGTTACGAATGCCGGTCGTCTTTGTCAAACGACTTGAGCCTACTCGACTCAACCCTCGTGAGCGCATCGGCATTCCCTCCAACGGGGACGAATTCGCGGAAGGTTCCTGGACGCGAAGACGCCCCGGCGCGGGACCGGGGCGTCGGGCTACTCGGGCCCTGCTCGGCGCCCTACCTGGCGCCGTCGACGACCTTGCGCTTGCCGAGCGGCTTCTTGAGCGTGATCGTCGTGGTCTTCTCGATCGCGATCATGATGCAGGACACGTTCCTGGCCTTGGGCGCGGTGCCCTCGTACAGGGTGACCGTGACGAGCTTGGCGGTCTCCTTGACCTTGACGCGGTCCAGCACCGTGCACGGGGCGACGCCCGACCACCAGGTGAGCTGGACCTTCCTCTTGGACACCGCCTTGGCCTTGGTCCAGCGGACCTTGTGGACGTTGATGGCGTTGCCGGTCGGCTTGACCGGCTCGGGGCCCTTCTTGGGGCTCGTCGTCGGGGTGGTGGTGACCGGCTCGGCCACGGCGGGCGGTTTGGCCGGGACCGTGGAGGCCCGCTCGGCGGGCGCCGCCCCGCCGCAACTCGTCGCGAGCACCAGACAACCGGCCAGGAGAGTCGCAGTCATTGCACGCATACCTCTTCGACGGACAAGAGTGTTCCGCGGTTCATCATGCCCCGGTTTAGTGTGGTTCACGTGCTCCGTCATGTGCTGTTGGCCATCTCCAAGAGCGAACGCGCCGAGCGCCTGATCTCGACGTCGCCGCTGACCGCGGGCGTGGTCGGGCGCTATGTCGCCGGCGACGTGGGCGAGGTGATCGGCGAGCTGACCCGCAAGGGGCTGCTCGTCACCGTCGACCACCTCGGCGAGGAGGTGACCGACCAGGCGCAGGCCGAGGAGGCGGTCGCCGAATACCTGCGGCTGCCGGCCCTGCTGCCCGCCGGCGCCGACGTGTCGGTCAAGCTGACGGCGCTCGGGCTGCGGCTGTCGGAGCGGCTGGCGCTCGACCACGCCGCCGCGATCTGCCGGGCCGCCGCGGTCGCGAACGTCACGGTGACGCTCGACGCCGAGGAGCACGACACGATCCCGGGCCTGCACTCCGTGCACGCCGCGCTGCGCAAGGACCATCCCGACGTGGGCGTGGTGGTGCAGGCGTACCTGCCGGACTCGCTGGACCGCTGCGAGAAGCTCGGCGGGGCCCGGGTGCGCCTGTGCAAGGGCGCGTACACCGCCCCCGGGGCCTACACCAGGCCCGCCGACATCGACCGCTCCTTCGTACGGTGCCTGCGGATCCTGATGGCCGGCACCGGCTACCCCATGGTCGCCACCCACGACCCCAGGCTCGTGCGGATCGCCTCCACGCTCGCCGTCCTGGAGGGCCGCGACGCGACCGGCTACGAGCACCAGATGCTCTACGGCGTGCGCCCCGACGAGCAGCTCCGCCTGTCCGGGCAGGGCGCCCGGGTGCGCGTCTACGTCCCCTACGGCTCCGACTGGTACGCCTACCTCATGCGCCGCCTGGCCGAACGCCCCGGCAACCTGGCCTTCTTCCTCAGGTCGCTGCTCTCGCGCCGCTGACCTGCCACCGGCCCGGGGCCCGGCACCTGCCCGCAGTGAGTAGGCTGCCAGCGTGATTGCGATTCTGGGCACGGGCAAGATGGGCGAGGCTCTGCTGTCCGGCCTGCTGCGCGCCGGGTTCAAGCCCGGCGACATCATGGCGACCAGCCGCCGGGCCGAGCGGGCGCAGGCGCTGCGCGAGACGTACGGCGTGCGCACCGTCTCCAACTCCGAGGCCGCCAAGGTCGCCGACACCCTCATCCTGGCCGTCAAGCCGCAGGACATGGCCACGCTGCTGGCCGAGATCGCCCCGTACGTGCCCGCCGACCGGCTCGTGATCACCGCCGCGGCGGGCATCACGACGGCGTTCGTGGAGCAGCGGCTCGGGGTGGAGGTGCCCGTGGTCCGGGTGATGTCCAACACGCCGATCAGGTTCGACGAGGCGATGAGCGTGATCTCGGCGGGCGCCCACGCGGGCGAGGAGCACCTCAAGCGCACCGAGGGCCTGCTCAGCCCGGTCGGCAAGGTGCTGCGCATCCCCGAGTCCCAGCAGGACGCCGCCACGGCCCTGTCCGGCAGCGGCCCGGCCTACTTCTTCTACCTGGTCGAGGCCATGGTCGACGCGGGCATCCTGCTCGGCATGCCGCGGGCCGCCGCGCTCGACATGGTCACCCAGTCGATCGTCGGGGCCGCCGTGATGCTGCGCGACTCGGGCGAGCACCCGGTGATCCTGCGCGAGGCCGTCACCTCGCCGGGCGGCACGACCATCGCCGCCATCGCGGAGCTGGAGCGGCACAGCGTGCGGGCCGCGTTCCTGGCCGCGATCGAGGCCGCCCGCGACCGGGGGCGCCAGCTCGCCTCCGGCTGATGGACCGGCCGTCCCGCTCCTACGATGGGTCGGGTGACGTTACGTCGCGGCATCGCGCCGCTGCTCGTCCTTTTCGCACTGACCGGCTGCACCTCCGAGGAGCCGCCCGCGGTCCAGGTCGGCCAGGTCGGCCGGGGCCCGGTCACGGAGGTCGTGGAGGCTCCCGCCACGATCGGCGCGCGTGCCTCCGCGACCCTGCGCTCACCCGCCCAGGGCACGATCGCCAAGCTGTACGTCCGCGAGGGCGATCGCGTGCGCAAGGGCCAGATCCTGCTCAGGATCAGCTCACCCCAGGCCCAGAGCCAGCTGCGGCAGGCCCGCCAGGCCTCCAAGGCGGCCACCCCGGCGAGCTTCGGCACGCCGGAGGTCCGGCTGCCGTCGTTCGACACCCGGGCGTTCGACCGCAAGGTGGCCGCCCACTTCGCCAGGGCGCACAAGGAGGCGAAGAAGGTCGAGGACGCGAGGACGCGCAGGCAGCTCCTGAGCGCCATCGACCTCGCCCGGGCCCAGCACAAGGCGCAGACCAGGGCCCTGGCCTCGATCACCGCGCAGCTCAACCGCTCGATCAGCGGCCTGCTGTCCGGCGTGACCGGCGGGCTGTCCCGCTCCATGGCCTCGCTGCAGGCGGCCTCGAAGTCCCAGGCCAAGGCGGCGGTCAAGGCGGCGGAGAGCACGGTCAGGTCGCTCACGATCAAGGCGCCGTTCGGCGGCGTCGTCACGCTCGGCCGCGCCTCGGGCGGCGGCGGGGCCGGGGGCGGCGTCGAAGGGCTGCTCAGCCAGTTGCCCGGCGGCGGGCAGCAGCTCCCGTCCCTGCCGTCCACGGGCGGCTCGACGTCCGGCAGCCCGGTCGCGGTGGGCGTTCCCGTCTCGGCGGGCGACTCCGTCGTCACCGTCACCGACGTCTCCGAGCTCACCCTGGACGCCGACGTCGACGAGACCGACGTGCTGCTGGTCAAGAAGGGCGTGCGGGCCGGCGTCGAGCTGGACGCGGTGCCGGGCGCCACGTACACGGCCGTGGTGACCGGCATCGGCGTCACCCCCATGGAGGGCACCACGGGCGGCGTCAGCTACCCGGTGCGGCTCAAGCTCGGGCCCGGCGCCTTCGACGACGGCTCCAAGGCGCCCACGCCCAAGCCGGGCATGAGCGCCGTCACGCGGCTGACCGTGCGCGAGTCGCCCTCCGCCGTCTCCGCCCCGGCCTCGGCCATCGTCTCCAGCGGGCGCGAGAGCGTGGTCTGGGCGATCAGGAACGGCGCGGCGGAGCGCCGCGTGGTCAAGCTGGGGGCCCAGGGAGACGCGGTGGTCGAGGTGCTGAGCGGGCTGTCCGTGGGCGACCGGATCGTGGTCAAGGGCGCGGACTCCGTACGGCAAGGGCAGCCGATCCCATGACGGTCGCCATCGAGGCGGTGGACCTCACCCGGCGCTACCAGCTCGACGGCGTGGCCGTGGAGGCGCTGCGCGGCGTGTCGCTCCGGATCGACCAGGGCGAGTTCGCGGCCATCGTCGGGCCGTCCGGGTCCGGCAAGTCCACGCTCATGCACCTGCTCGGCTGCCTCGACCGCCCGAGCTCGGGCGTGCTCAAGGTCAACGGGGTGGAGATCTCCGGATTGTCCGACACCGAGCTGGCCGAGCTGCGGAACAGGACCATCGGCTTCGTCTTCCAGTCCTTCCACCTGCTGGCCCGGACGTCGGCGCTGGACAACGTGGCGCTGCCGCTGGTCTACCGGGGGGTCGGCCGGGCCGAGCGGCGCGTGCGGGCCCGTACGGCGCTGGAGGCGGTCGGGCTCGGGCACCGGCTGGAGCACCGGCCGTCCCAGATGTCCGGCGGCGAGCAGCAGCGCGTGGCCATCGCCAGGGCGCTGGTGGGGGAGCCCAAGGTGCTGCTGGCCGACGAGCCCACGGGCAACCTCGACACCGCCAACGGGGCCGAGGTCATGGCCATTCTCGACCGCCTCAACGGCGAGGGCGGGGTGGCGGTGGTGCTCGTCACGCACGAGCCGGAGGTCGCCGCCCACGCCCGGCGCCAGATCCACGTACGGGACGGGCTGATCGAAAGGGACACAGCGTGAGGCCGCGAGGGAGCGCCGCCGCCTGGACTGAGGAGCGCAGGGAGCGAAGCGACCGGAGCGACGAGGGAAGGCGGCGGCACGAAGGCGACCGAGCGCGCCGAACGGAGTGAGGCCATGAACACGGGTGAAGCGCTGGCGATGGCGCTCGAAGCCCTGCGGGTGAACCGGCTGCGTAGCGCGCTGACCATGCTGGGCGTGATCATCGGCGTGCTGGCCGTGGTGGTCCTGGTGGCCATCGGCACCGGCGCGAAGGACGAGATCGAGAAGCAGATCTCGGGTCTCGGCACGAACATCATCCTCGTCGTCCCCGGCCGCATCAGCCTCGGCGCCGCCCCGACGCAGAGCAAGCTGGGCCTGGCCGACGTCGCCTACCTGCGGCGGGTGGTGGGCGACCCGTCGAAGGTGACGGTCTCGCTGCAGTCGGGCGAGACCGTACGCGTCGGCAGGGCCGAGGCGTTCGTCACGGTGATCGGCACCGACCAGAACCTCGTCAACATCTTCGAGCGCCCCCTGGACAAGGGTCGCCCGCTGAGCGAGACCGACGTGGACACCCGGCGCAGGGTGGCGGTGCTCGGCTCGGAGGTGGCCGACCGGCTGTTCGGCGACCTGGACCCGATCGGGCGGCAGGTGACGGTGGCCGGGGCCAGGTTCCGCGTGGTGGGCGTGTACGCCGAGATCGGGCAGACGTTCGGGCTCTCCCGCGACCAGGAGATCCACATCCCGGTGACGACGGCGCAGCGGCTGCTCGGGATCGAGCGGATCAACGGGCTGGCGGTCGGCGCGTCCGGGCCGGACGAGATCGATCCGCTGTCGGAGAAGGTGACCGCGGCGCTGCGGGCGCGGTATCCGGGCGAGCAGTTCTCGGCGGTCACGCAGACCGCGCTGCTCGGCACGATCGGCAGCGTGCTCGGCATGCTCACCGGCGTGCTGGCCGCCATCGCGGGCATCTCGCTGCTGGTCGGCGGCGTCGGCGTGTCGAACATCATGCTGGTCAGCGTCCGCGAGCGCACCCGGGAGATCGGGCTGCGCAAGGCTCTGGGGGCCAGGCAGCGCGACATCCTCGCCCAGTTCCTCATCGAGGCGGTGCTGCTGACCACGATCGGCGGGCTCGCCGGGATCGTGCTCGGCGTGGGCGGCGCGCTGGCCATCGCGGCGTTCACCGAGGTGCCGGCATCGATCACGTGGTGGTCGATCGCGTTGGCGTTCGGGGTGTCGGCGGCGGTCGGGGTGTTCTTCGGCGTGGCGCCGGCGCGGAGGGCGGGCCGGCTGGATCCCGTCGTCGCCCTCCGCGCCGAGTGATCTCAGGCGTCCCGCTTCCGCATCAGGACGGCCCCCGCGACCATCGCGATCACGACCCAGACGAGGTAGACGCCGAACCCGTTCCACGGGCCGAGCGAGCTGCCGCCCCGGGGCATCACGATCTGGGAGCCGGCGTTGGTGGTGAAGTAGTCGGACACGGTCTTGCCCCACTGCCCGGGCAGCATGGTCGTCACCTGCGGCAGGACCAGCATCAGCGCGATGGCCGAGACGATCGCGCCCGGCGTGTGCCGGACGAGCGTGCCCAGCCCCAGCCCGAACAGCCCGCAGGCGGTCAGGTAGAGGCCGCCCCCGAGCACGGCCTGGACCACGTCACCCGTCTCCAGCGCCGGCGGCTGTATGACGGTCAGGCTGACGAGGACCGAGGCCCCGGACGCGACCGTGGAGACGACCAGGGACACCAGCGTGAACACCACGATCTTGCCGGCCAGCAGGCTCATACGCTTGGGCACGGCCATCAGCGACGTGCGGATGCCGCCCGTGCGGTACTCGCTGGAGATGACCAGCACGCCCAGCGTGGCCATGGACACCGAGGCGAACATGGTGCCGACCAGCCCCATCATGAGCGCCTGCGATGCGTCGATCGGCCCGTCGGCCGAGTTCTTCGCGGCGACGCTGATGAGCGTGCCCATGCCCAGCATCAGCAGCGCGGTGACGGCCAGCGTCCACACCGTCGAGCGGACCGAGCGGATCTTGGTCCATTCGGACCTGAGGATGTCGATCATGACGAGAACTCCAGGCTGTCCTTGGTGAGCTCCATGTAGGCCGCTTCGAGCGAGGGCTGCACGAACGTCAGCTCCTCCAGGGGGATCCCGGCCCGCGCGGTGAGGGTGCCGATCTCGAGCGTGCTCATCGCGGTCACGCGCAGGTGGTCGGGGTGCAGCTCGCCGACCTTGACCAGGTCGGCCACCTCGGCCAGGCGGGGTGAGCGGACCCGTACGTACCCCTGCGAGCTGCGCCCGATGAACTCCCGCACGCTCGTGTCGGCGATGAGCCGCCCCTTGCCGATCACGATCAGGTGGTCGGCCGTCTGCGCCATCTCGCTCATCAGGTGGCTGGAGACGAACACGGTCCTGCCCTCGGCGGCCAGCTTGCGCATGAACGTGCGGATCCACAGGATGCCGTCGGGGTCGAGCCCGTTGACGGGCTCGTCGAAGATCAGGATCTCCGGGTCGCCGAGCAGCGCCGCGGCGATGCCCAGCCGCTGCGACATGCCCAGCGAGAAGCCGCCGACCCGCCGCCTGGCCACCTCGCGCAGGCCCACCGCGTCCAGCACCTCGCTGACGCGGCCGGCGGGGATGCCGTTGCTCTGGGCGATGGCCAGCAGGTGGTTGTACGCGCTCCGCCCGCCGTGCACGGCCTTGGCGTCCAGCAGCGCGCCCACCTTGCGCAGCGGATGCCTCAGCTCCCCGTACGGCCGGCCGTCCACGAGCACCGAACCGCCGGACGGCCGGTCGAGCCCGAGGATCATGCGCATGGTCGTCGATTTGCCGGCCCCGTTCGGACCCAGGAATCCGGTCACCTGGCCCGGCTCGACGTCGAAGGAGAGGTCTGAGACGGCCGCGGTGCCGCCGTAGCGCTTGCTCAGGTTCGTGGCTCGTATCGCGCTCATGATCCCAGCGTGCCGTCGCCCGCGCCCGGTTTCCTCCTGCCCGGGAACCGTCTCCGGAGAGGGGGTCTGGGAGCGTGGTCCTACTCTCCTGGGCGGATCAGCGCCGCCTCGTAGGCCACGATCACGGCCTGCGCCCGGTCCCTGACGCCGATCTTGGCGAACAGGCTCGTCACGTGGTTCTTGACGGTCGAGGGGGAGACGGACAGGTCCTGGGCGATCTCGGTGTTGGACCGGCCGCGGGCGATCAGCACGAGGATCTCCCGCTCGCGGTCGGTCAGCCCGTCCAGCTCGGCGGGCACCGGCCGCGGCCGGGAGGCGTGGACGAACGTGCCGATCAAACGGGTCAGCAGGCGCGGCGCGACGGCCGACTCGCCCCGGTGCACCACGCGTACGCCCTCGATGAGCTCCTCGGGGGAGACGTCCTTGGGCAGGAACCCGCCGGCGCCCGCCCTGAGCGCCGCGACCACGTTCTCGTCCAGGTCGAACGTGCTCAGCGCGAGCACCCGCACCTCCGGCAGCTCCGCGGTGATCAGCTCGGTCGCGCGCACCCCGTCGAGGCCCGGCATGTGCAGGTCCATCAGCACCACGTCGGGCCGCAGCCGCCGGCACAGCTCCACCGCCTCGGCCCCGTCCGCGGCCTCGCCGACCACGCCGAGGTCGGGCTGCGCGTCGAGCATCAGCCGGAAGCCCTTGCGGACCAGCTCGTGGTCGTCGGCCAGCAGTACCTTGATGATCTTCACGGTGTCTCCAGGGGGATGCGGGCGTGCACGCGGAAGCCTCCTTCTGGGCGGGGCCCGGTCGACAGCTGGCCGCCGCATAACGCCACCCGCTCGGCCATGCCGCCGAGCCCGAACCCCGGCGCGCCGCCGCTCGCCGCCAGCCCGTCGTCCACCACCTCGACCTCCACGGCCTGGGGCTCGTACGCCAGCCGCACGCTCGCCCTGGCGCTGGTCGCGTGCTTGCGGGTGTTGGTCAGCGCCTCCTGCACGATCCGGTAGACGGCGTGGTCGACGGTCGCGGGCAGGGCGACGGGCTCGCCCGTCACGATCAGGCTGGCGGGCAGCCCCGCCGACTTCGCCTCCTTGATCAACGAGGGTAGCCGGTCCGCCCCCACCCCCGTCGCGGCGTCCGGGCCCTCGCTGCCGTCGGCCCTGAGCACGTCCAGCAGCCGGCGCATCTCCGACATCGCCTGCCGGGCGGTCTGCTCGGCGCTCTCCAGGGCGTTCCTGGTGACCTCCTGCTCGGGCGGGAGCGTCGCCCGCGCGCCGCCGACCAGGGCGTTGATGACGGTGATGTGGTGGGCGACCACGTCGTGCAGCTCCCTGGCGATGCGCCGCCGCTCGGCGCGCACGGCCGCGTCGGCGGCCTCCCGGCGGCCGCGCTCGGCGAGCTCGGTCCTGAGCCGGACGATCAGCCCGATCCCCACGGGCACGCCGACGGAGAACAGGGAGACCACCCAGCCGCCGGTGAACTGCCTGAGCACTTCCGCCGCCGCCGAGTACCCGGCGAACACCGCCACCGTCGTGATCGCGGTGGTGCGGCCCGCGGTGTAGCGGCCCACGCTGTAGAGCGCGACGGACGCGGCCACGCCGGTGTTCACCGCCGTCGCGGAGGCGATGCTCGCGACGTCCACCACGGTCACCAGCGCGACGGTGACGAGCGGCCTGCGGCGGCGCATGAGCAGGAACGGCATGCCCGCCAGGTAGAACACCGCGCCACGGACGGATTCCAGGTCGCCCCGGGGAAGCATGAAGAGCAGCGCGATCAGGCCGGGAAGCGAGAGCACGGCCACCAGAGCCGTGTCGAAGACCCTGGGACGTCTGAAGTAGCGCACGATCTTGAGGAAGGTTCGCCGCACGCTACGACCCTAATCACGAAATTTCTAGATCGGCCGGTTGGCCCTGGACTACAACGTCGCGTCTGCCCTGGGGTAACGTCGGCCCCAAGCGCGCGAGGGAGCGCCGTCGCCTGGACTGAGGAGTGGCGGGAGCGCAGCGACCAGAGCGACGAGGGAAGGCGACGGCTCCCCGGCGACCGAGCCCGCCTCCACGCAGTGGAGGCCATGAACGCGAAGAGGATACGGATGAGCCGGTCGGCGCGGGTGATCTGGGACGACGCTCTCACCTCCTACAACTTCGGCCCGAGCCATCCGCTCGCCCCCGTGCGCGTGGAGCTGACCATGGCGCTCGCCCGCGCGCTCGGCGTGCTCGACAAGGTGGAGGTCGCCGGCTGCGCGCCCGCGACGGACGCCGAGCTGGCCATGGTCCACGACCCCGGCTACGTGGAGGCCGTCAAGCGCGTGTCGGCCTCGGGGCATCCCGACCTCGGCGCCGGGCTCGGCACGTCGGACAACCCCGCATTCCAGGGCGTGCACGAGGCCTCCGCGCTGATCGCCGGCGCGTCGCTGGCCGCCGCCCGCTCGGTCTGGGAGGGGACGGCCGAGCACGCGGTCAACGTCGCGGGCGGCCTGCACCACGCGATGGCGGCCACGGCCAGCGGCTTCTGCGTCTACAACGATCCCGCGCTGGCCATCGCCTGGCTGCTCAGGCAGGGGGCCGGCCGCATCGCGTACGTGGACGTGGACGTCCACCACGGCGACGGTGTCCAGGCGGCCTTCTTCGACGACCCCAGGGTCCTGACGATCAGCCTGCACGAGAGCCCGCGCACGCTGTTCCCGGGCACCGGCTTCCCGGAGGAGACCGGGGCGGAGGGCACGGCCGTCAACGTCGCGCTCCCGGCGGGGACCGGCGACTCGGGGTGGCTGCGGGCCTTCCACGCGGTCGTGCCGCCGCTGCTGCACGAGTTCAGGCCGGAGATCCTGGTCACCCAGCACGGCTGCGACAGCCACGCGCTCGACCCCCTGGCCAACCTGATGCTCAGCGTCGACGGCCAGCGGGCCGCGTACGCCGCCCTGCACCGCCTGGCCCACGAGACCGCCGGCGGCCGGTGGATCGCCACCGGCGGCGGCGGTTACGAGCTGGTGCAGGTGGTGCCGCGGGCGTGGACCCATCTCATCGCCGAGCTGGCGGGTCACCCGATCGATCCGGCCACGCCGACGAGCCAGAGCTGGCGCCAGTTCGTCAGGGAACGGACGGGCGAGACGCCGCCGCTCACGATGACGGACGGTCGCAATCCGGAATTTTGTGACATCTCTGGTGGTTATGACCCAGCGGACCCCATTGACCGTGCTGTCATGGCGACCCGCCATGCGGTGTTCCCCCTGCACGGCCTCGATCCAATGCCCTAACGAGGAAAGTGCTGTGCTTAGCCGCGACCAACTACGAGAGCACCTTGTCCGGACTCGAATAGCCGGCGACGTCGCGACCCCCCGAGAGAACAACCTCGACCACTACAGTTCGCTCGCCAACGGCGATCCGCACTACAAGCTGGGCCTGACCTTCGACCAGCCGTGGTCGTACCGCGACATCCTGGCGCTGATGGCCAAGTCGGCCGGCGTGGTCCCCGACCCCGACCACCGCTGGGGCCAGGACACCATCGACCCCGACCTGACGATCGACGCGCTCGACGACATGGCCGAGTCCATCGCCGCCGTGCTGTCGCGCGAGAACCCGCGCGTCCTGCTCGCCACCGGGCACCCCACCGGGCTGCTCGCCGTGCACCTGCCGCTGGCGCGGCTCTGCGCCGAGCGCGGGGCCGAGCTGCTCGCGCCGGGCGAGGGATGGTCGTACTCCGGGGCCAATTTCGGGCGTCGGCGGAAGATCCGTTACTTGCAGGACGTCGCCATGCTCGACGACCGGGGCGCGTTCGTGCACACCCACGACGCCACGCCCATGTGCCACATGATCGACGAGCTCGGCGGGGAGCTTCCGGACCTCGTGATCGCCGACCACGGCTGGGCGGGAGCGGCGGGAGAGGCCGGTGCGCACACAGTGGCGTTCGCCGACAGCAACGACCCCGGGCTCTTCCTCGGCGAGGCCGAAGGGAAGATTGACGTGGTCGTGCCGCTCGATGACAATGTGCTACCGCGCTTTTACGCTCCGCTGACGGAGCGGATCGTCACTCAGGTCTCACGAGCCCTTTGAGTCGAATTCGGTCCTCCCGATACCGTCTTTTCGCGCCTGCATTCCAAGAGGCTCGCTGTCCCTTTGCCAACTTTTGATGGGGCTCCGGCGACTCTTATGTGTGGCAACTTGGACAGTTCCAACGTCCAGGTGAGGTGCTCTGCCCGGCTGCTCACCAGCGATTTCGCTGGTTCGGCTGACAGGCGGCTCCGGCGACTGAGAAACTAGGGGGTTTGCGCACCCGGAGTCCCGACTTACGCTGACGGCAGTACACGTGCGTGAGCAATGGCACCAGTGGGGATAACCCGGAAACACGTGCGGAAGAGGCGTCCGATGGGTGCAGGCGAAAGACCTCTCAGCGAGGTGAAGTTCCTGACCGTCGCGGAAGTGGCGACGGTCATGAGGGTGTCCAAGATGACGGTGTACCGGCTCGTCCACTCTGGCGAGTTGCCGGCCATCCGTGTCGGCCGCTCGTTCAGGGTGCCTGAGCAGGCGGTACACGACTATCTGCGGGAGGCCTACATCGAGGCAGGCTGAAGTAGCGATGTGACCCGTCATGTCGTGAATGTCGTGAAAGCTGTCCCGGGCGGGGCCCGGCCGCCGGAAGGCGCGACCGGGCTCTCACCCCCCGGTGGGGCGATCCACCGTCGATCGCCGGTAGTCTGTGAGCCGGTGTGCGCTCGCACTCCGGTCAGACTTGCTATCAGTACCTGGGGGTCCCGTGGGCTCTGTGATCAAGAAGCGCCGCAAGCGGATGGCTAAGAAGAAGCACCGCAAGCTGCTCAAGAAGACGCGCATCCAGCGGCGTAACAAGAAGTAACTTACGCAGCTGCGAGGCGCTGATGACCCACACCGTGCTGGTCACCGGGGTCTCGCGCCACATCGGCGCCCGGGTGGCGAGCGTTCTCTCGTCCGACCCGGACATCAGCCGCGTCATTGGAGTTGACACCGTGCCGCCCCCCTGGCTTACGCGGGACGGCGGCATCTCTCTCGGCCGGACTGAGTTCGTCCGGGTGGATTTGCGCAGCCCTGACATCGCTCAGGTGATCGCGGCTGCCGACATCGACACCGTTGTGCACATGAGCCTGGTCAGCGCTCCGTCAAGGAGCGGTGGCAGGGTCGCCATGAAAGAGCACAACGTGATCGGCACCATGCAACTGCTCGGTGCCTGCCAGCGGTCGGCGACCGTGCGGCGCGTGGTGGTCCGCTCCACCACCGCCGTCTACGGCTCGTCACCGCGGGATCCCGCGGTGTTCACCGAGGACCTGGAGCCCCACGACGGCCCCACCCACGGCTACGCCAAGGACGCGGTCGAGGTCGAGGGCTACGTCCGGGGCTTCGCCCGGCGCCGTCCCGACGTGACGGTGTCGATGCTGCGCTTCGCCAACTTCATGGGTCCCGGCGTCGACTCGCCGCTGACTCGTTACTTCACCCAGCCGGTGCTGCCGACCGTGTTCGGCTTCGACCCGCGACTGCAGTTCATCCACGAGGACGACGCGGTCGAGGTGTTGCGCCGGATGGCGACCGAAGACCACCCCGGCACGTTCAACGTGGCCGGGGCGGGCGTGCTGCTGCTGTCGCAGTGCGCCAGGCGGGCGGGCCGGCCTTCGATGCCGCTGCCCTCGCCCGCGTTCAAGGTGCTGGGCAACGCCGTACGCAGGATCGGGCTGGTCGAATACTCGCCCGAGCAGGTCAGGCTGATGTGCCATGGCCGCGCGGTCGACACCTCCGCGCTGGAGGCGGCGCTCGGCTGGAAGCCCAAGTTCACGACCGGGGCGGCGTTCGACGACTTCCTGCGCTCGCACGGCCTGCACTCGCTCGGAGGTGTGCGGAGTTGAGCGTTCCCCAGGAGCATGAGGACGCCGTGGTGATCCCGATCAGCGCGGCGCCGTCGTTCGCGGAGCCCGATCGGGTGGCCAGGCTGCTGGCCTTCCTGCGCAGGCGCGTCGAAGGCGACTACGAGGTCGACGAGTTCGGCTACGACGCCGAGCTGACCGACAAGGTGGTCCTGGAGCTGATCAGGCCGCTCTACACCGACTGGTTCAGGGTGGAGACGGTCCAGCTGAAGAACATCCCCGACGAGGGCGGGGCGCTGGTCGTCGCCAACCACTCGGGCACGCTGCCGGTCGACGCGCTGATGCTGCAGGTGGCCCTGCACGACGAGGCCGGCCGGCCGCTGCGGCTGCTCGGCGCCGACCTGGTCTACCAGCTCCCGGTGCTCAGCCACCTGGCCCGCAAGACCGGCCACACGCTGGCCTGCCCCGAGGACGCCGACCGGCTGCTGCGCAAGGGCGAGCTGGTCGGGGTGTTTCCCGAGGGCTTCAAGGGCGTCGGCAAGTCGTTCGGCGACCGCTACAGGCTGCAGCGGTTCGGCCGCGGCGGCTTCGTGGCCTCGGCCATCCGCGCGGGGGTGCCGATCGTGCCCACCGCGATCGTCGGGGCCGAGGAGATCTATCCCAAGATCGGCGATCTGAAGTTCCTGGCCAGGATGCTCGGGCTGCCCTATCTGCCGATCACGCCGTTCTTCCCGCTGCTCGGGCCGCTCGGGCTGGTGCCGCTGCCGTCCAAGTGGATGATCGAGTTCGGCGAGCCGATCCGCACCGACGAGTACGAGCCGTCCGCGGCCGACGACCCGATGCTGGTCTTCAACCTCACCGACCACGTACGCGAGGTCATCCAGCAGATGCTCCACGAGCTGCGGCTGCGCCGAGGGCACGCCTTCCCGCCCTTCGTGTGAAACCTGCGGGGCGCCTCCGGTGTTCAACGGGCGACAAGTTCGCCGAACATCGTGAGGAATCCCATGGATCTTCAGCTTTCCGGCCGCGTCGCCGTCGTCACCGGCGCGTCCAAGGGCATCGGACTGGCCGTGGCCACCACCCTGGCCGAGGAGGGCGCCCACGTCGTGGCGGCCTCGCGGACCCGTACCGACGCGCTGCCCGACAAGGTCGTGCACGTGGCCGCCGACCTGATGGACCCCGAGGCGCCCGCGCGGGTCGTGGCGCGGGCCGTGGAGGAGTTCGGCGGGGTGGACATCCTGGTCAACAACGCGGGCGGCCCGCCGCCCGGGGTGACGCTGCCGCGTGCCGGGTTCCTGACGCCCTCCGACGAGGACTGGGCGGCCATGTTCGAGTTCAACCTGTTCTCGGTCGTCCGCATGATCCGGTCGGTCCTGCCCGTCATGCTGGAGCGGGGCGGCGGCTCGATCGTCAACGTCTCCTCCACCATGAGCAGGCAGGCCGGCCCCGTCAACGTCGACTACGGCGCCGCCAAGGCGGCCGTCAACCAGCTCACCAAGGCCCTCTCGGAGGAGTACGGGCCCCAGGGCGTCAGGGTCAACACGGTGATGCCCGGCGCGGTGCTGACGGACTGGTGGACCAAGGAGGGCGGCGCGGCCGAGGTCTTCGCGGGCATGGCGGGCTCCGACAAGGAGAGCGTGATCGCCGAGGTCGCGCCTGCCATGATGAAGCTGGTCACGGGGCGGCTCATCCACCCGCAGGAGATCGCCGACGCGGTCGCCCTGCTCGCGTCCCCGCGGTCCGGCAGCACCACCGGCGCCGAGTTCGTGATCGACGGCGGTCAGCTCAAAGAAATATGAACCCTTTGAGTGGGTTGTGGCGAGACATCCGTGACCGATCCCCCACCGAAGGGCGGAGATGATCACGCAACCCGCCACCAGGGGTGCGGATGCGGAGCTGGTGAGCGCCTCGTGGACCGAACCCGAGGCGTTCGCCGAGCTCTTCGACCGCTACTCCGCGATGCTCTACCGGTACGTCTCCAAACGCCTCGGCCCCGAGCCGGCCGAGGACCTCGTCGGCGAGACGTTCCTGGTCGCCTTCTCGCGCAGGAAGAGCTACGACCTGGCCTACCCGGACGCCCGGCCGTGGCTCTTCGGCATCCTCACCAAGCTCATCTCCCGGCACCACCGCAAGGAGGCGGCCCGCTACCGGGCCCTCCTGCGCGCCCCTGTCGATTCCGACGTGGAGTCGCCCGCGGACCGGGTGGCCGCCGGGGTCACCGCCCAGGCCGTCCGTGCCGAGCTGGCCGGGGCCCTCGCGGCGCTGCCCGCCAAGGACCGGGACGTGCTGCTGCTCATCGCCTGGGGCGATCTCACGTACGAGGAGGTCGGGCGGGCGCTCGGCATCCCCATCGGGACCGTGCGCTCCCGCCTCAACAGGGGCAGGCGGAAGGTGCGGGCCGCACTCGGCGACACCAACCCCATGGAGGAGGAGTGACGATGGACGACCTGAAGCTGCTCCGGGACCTCGGGGAGGAGATCGGGCACGAGCCGCCCGCGACGCTCGCCCGCCAGCGCGAACGCCTGCTGCGCGCCCGTCCCCGCCGCCGGTGGGCCGGCTGGTGGACGGCGGGGCTGGTCGCGGTGGCCACGGCCGGCGCCGTCGCCGTGCCCGCGGTGCTCGTCAGCGGCCGCCCCACGGCCGCGCCGCCCGCCGGCTCGCAGGCCGTGGACATGAGCGGCACGCGGAACGTGCTGGTGATCGGCTCCGACACGCGCGAGGGCGACGGCAACGCCACGTACGGCCCCGCGCTGGCCAGGCAGAACGCCGGCAAGCGGTCCGACACCATCATGATCGTCAACATCCCGGCCGACCGCGGCCGCGCCACCGTCGTCAGCGTGCCGCGCGACTCGATGGTCCAGATCTCCCGCTGCGGCTCGTCGCCCGCGCGGTTCGACATGATCAACTCCGCGTACAACACCGGCGGGGTGGGCTGTCTCAAGCGCACCCTGGAGTCCCTGACCGGGCTGCGGATCCAGCACTCGGTGGAGGTGGACTTCACGGGCTTCAAGGGCATGGTGGACGCGCTGGGGGGCGTCGAGGTCACGCTGCCCAAGGCCGTGGACGACAAGGCGGCCAAGCTCAAGCTGCCGGCCGGCAAGCAGCTGCTGAACGGGGAGGCCGCGCTGGGCTACGTGCGGCTGCGGCACTACGGCGACGGGTCGGACGTCCAGCGGATGAAGCGGCAGCAGACCCTCGTGCTGGCGATGCTGAAGAAGGCCCGGTCGGGGCTGTCCTCGCCCGAGCGGCTCAAGCCGTTCCTGGAGGAGGTGCGCAAGTCGGTCAAGACCGACCTGAACCTGGACTCGATGTACGAGCTGGCCACCGAGCTGTCCGGCACCAAGCTGCACTTCACGACGGTCCCGTGGATGCCGTACCCGGAGGACAGGAACCGCCTGCAGTGGAGACAACCGGACGCGGCCCAGCTCTTCAAGCGCCTCGGAGGGTGAGGACTCGCCGTAACGGCTAGATCGAGTTGCGATAGTGGCGGCGCAGCGCGATGCCGGCGGCGATGCCGCCGGCTATGGCGCCCACGCCGGCCGCGATGGGCAGGGCCGTCAGGGTGGCCTTGCGGCCGGTGCGGAAGTCCTTGATGGGCCAGTCGTGCTTCCTGGCGTGCTCCCGCAGCTCGCTGTCCGGGTTGATGGCCACCGCCGAGCCCACCAGCGACAGCATGGGCAGGTCGTTGGCCGAGTCGCTGTAGGCCGTGCAGCGGGTCAGGTCGAGCCCCTCGCGGCGGGCCAGGGCCCGCACCGCCTCCGCCTTGGCGGGGCCGTGCAGGAGGTCGCCCACCAGGCGTCCGGTGTAGATCCCGTCGCGGGTCTCCGCGACCGTGCCGAGGGCGCCGGTCAGGCCGAGCCGCTGCGCGATCACGCGGGCCAGCTCCACGGGGGTGGCGGTGACGAGCCAGACGCGCTGGCCGGCGTCCAGGTGGCTCTGGGCGAGGGAACGGGTGCCGCCCCAGATGCGGTCGGCCATGACCTCGTCGTAGATGTCCTCGCCGAGGCGTACGACGTCGTCGACCTTGGCCCCCGCCACGAACGCCAGCGCCGTCTCCCTGGCGACCGCGATGTGCTCGGGGTTCTCGTTGCCGCGCAGCCTGAACACGGCCTGCCCGATCGCGAACTTCATCAGGTCGGACGTCGTGAACATGCCCCGCGTCGCCAGCCCCCTGGCGAAGTGGTAGATCGAGGCCCCGCGCATCATCGTGTTGTCCACGTCGAAGAACGCCGCCGCCTGCAGGTCCGGCTCGACCGGGGCGACGGTGGCCGCCGCCTGCGCCGCGGCCTCGCCGGCGGCCTCGGGCGCCACCTCGTGTCGTCGTCGAATTAGCCGCCACATGGCGCTCAGCTTACTTTCCTAGTCAGGCGCGACCAGACCCTCGATGTAGTCAAGGTATCCCTCCGCCTGGGCAAGTTGTGGGTCGTCGAGCTGGGTGAGTATCGGCCCGACCACCTTCTTCTGGTCGCGGGCGAAGGTCTTGATCTTAGGGGAGCGCGGCTCGGCCCGCTCCAGCCTGCTGATGCCCGAGCGCGTCGACTCCTCCATGTCCTTCAGCGTCTTGCCGACCAGCGTGCCGCCCTCGGCCGAGCCGAGCAGGGTGGCGACCTCCTTGGCCCGGGTCTTGGCCGAGTCGAGCTCGCGTTCGCCGCGTTCGGCGTCGTCGGTGCTGAGACGGACGAGCGTGCTCTCCGCGGCGCGCTTGAGCGGGTACAGGGAGTCCCCCGGCACCGACTGGTACGTGGCGAAGGAGGAGATCATCATGGCCGCCGCCAGCCCCAGCGTGGCCAGCTGCGACAGCAGCGGCCGCCGGCGCGCCGGACGGCGGCGGGCGGGCGTGTCCGGCTGGGACGCGTCCATGAGCGCGCCGGACAGGAGCTCCGCGCGCAGGCGCTCGCGGAAGGCGGGCTCGGGCATGCCCCCCAGCGGCAGGCTGCGCAGCTCCGCGAGGTGCTCGAGCACGAGCTCCCGCTCCCTGCGCGCCCTACCCATGACAGCTCCCTGACTGATCCGGCAGTGACATCTGAACAACGAGGTGCGGATGGGGGAAGTTACGCCAGATCGTGCTTAAGTGCCCTGGCCAGCGCCCGGACGGCGCGGAACTGCAGCGCTTTGATCGCTCCACTCTTCTTCCCCATGATCAGCGCGGTTTCCGCGAGCGAGAGGCCGTGCAGGAAGCGCAGGACCACACACTCCTGCTGCTCGGGATTGAGATCTCGGACGGCACGCAGCACCCTGTCGTTGATGATGGCGTTGACCACGGCGTTCTCAGGGATGTGCGAGCCGTCGAGGGGTACGTCGATGATCTCGCCCGTCGGGATCTCCAGCCGGTAGCGACCGGACTTGAAGTGGTCGGTGACCAGGTTCCTGGCGATGGTCACGAGCCAGGCGCCGAAGTCGCGCCCCTGCCACGTGAAGTCGCCGATCCTGCGCAGCGCGCGCAGGAAGGTCTCGCTGGTGAGGTCCTCGGCTAATTGGTGTGACCCCACGCGGAAGTAGATGTAGCGGTAGACGAGGTCCACATACCGGTCGTAGAGCGTGCCAAAGGAATCGGTGCAGCCACTTTTGGCATGCAGCACCAGCGTGCGGATGTCGTCGGGCACTTCTTCGCGCACGGCGGGCTCGCCCGTCCGGGCAGGCACAGCGACCGCTGGTGCAAGCAGCCCGGCGAACGGTGACGAGTCAGGCATCCGGTATCCCTAGGGGTAAGGGGTGCGGCGTGCTCGAACACTCTAGAAATCAACCGGAAATTCCACAATCCACAGCTTGCTGGCATGACTAGGCGTAATCGGCAGATACCGTGTCTCCCGACCCCGTTCCCTCTTCGGCTACCGGCTTGGAGGCATTGTCCGGCAGCATTGGAGTCACCATGGAGATCCTCGTTGCTGTCATAGCTTTCGCCGGTGCGCTCCTGGCCGCGATCGCGGTGGGCGCCCTGATTCAACGACTTCGCGACGAGCCTGAGGGGTGGTTGATCGCCTGGACCGTTGCAGTCGTGTCTCTTTGCCTGTCACTGGCCGTGATCGGCATCGGATACGTCTTCGGGTTCGGCTCGGTCACGTTCCGGATCTACCAGATCACCGGATCGCTGCTGGCGCCGCTCTGGCTGGCCGTCGGCATGGTCCAGCTGCTGGCGGAGAAGGTGCCGCCGAGGTTCCTCGCCTGGCTGGGCGGCATCGCCCTGACGATCGTGTCGGTGGCCATCCTCGTCTTCGACCCGCTCAAGAGCGAGGAGCTGGGCAAGTCGCTGCCGGTCGCCGCCAACTTCTGGGCGATCATCCCCGACAAGCTGCTGCTCGGCGTGCACGTCGTCGACGTCCTGATCATGCTCGGCATGCTCGTCGTGGCGGGGGTCAAGTGGCGCCAGGGCGACGAGTACGACACCGACAACCTGCACGCGTCGGCGGTCATCGTCCCCTCGGGGATGGCGCTGGTGGGCGCGATGAGGTTCACGGTGCCGGCGCTGTTCACCACGGCGCTGCTCGCCGTGGCCGCCGCGGCCGTCTGGTACACCGTGCTGCGGCCCCTGGCGCCGTACGAGGACGACGACGAGGACGACTTCGACTCCGACCGCGACGAGCGCCCTTCGCGCCGCGACGATCGCTCTCAGCGCCGCGAGGAGCGCGCGCGGCACCACGACGAGCGCCCCATGTTCCCCGAAGAGGCGCCCGTGCAGCCCCCGCACGGCCCCAGGGGCATGCCTGAGCCCGTTCCCGGCGGTCCCGGGCTCCCGCCCTCCCCGGCGCGCAGGTCGTCGGGCCTGGGCGATCTGGTGGCCGAATACCGCGCGGGCGACCAGGGGGTCGACTACGCCGCGCGCATGGCGCCGCCGCCCGACTCGGGGCCCTCGACCGGCTACATCATGAACGGCGCGCCGCCCGCCCCGCAGGCGCCGCCCCAGCGCCCCGACTTCGCGATGCCGGGGACCGGCGCGGTCTACCCGGGCGCCGAGCTGTTCTCACCCGCCCCGCAACAGCAACCCGGTTCCGGCAAGCTCTCACCGACGATCTACGGCCTGCTCACCGTCTTCACGATCATGGACGGGGCCGGGGAGGCGTTCGACCGGCTGGCCGAGGCGACCGTCGAGGCCGTGCGCCGCGGCGAGCCCGACACGCTCGTGTACGCCTGCCACGCGGTCAAGTCGGCCCCCCTGCAGCGCATCGTCTACGAGCTCTACCGCGACGAGGTCGCCTACCGCGACCACCAGCGCCAGCCCCATGTCGAGAGGTTCCTCAACGAGCGGCAGGCGATGGTGCTGGCCACCAACGTCATCGAGCTCAACGTCAACGCCGCGAAGGTGGTGCCGCTCCCGACGGCTATGTTCTGAGGGCCGCCCGCAGCCGGGTCTCGTCGACCCGCCAGAAGTCGTGCTGCACACCGTCGATCAGCGTGACCGGGATCATCTCCCAGTACTTCTCCTGAAGCTCCTCGGAGGACTCGATACTGATCTCCTCCCACGGCACCCCCAGCTCGCCCGCCACCTTGGCGATGATCTCTCGCGCGTCCTCACAAAGGTGACAGCCGGGCTTCCCGAGCAACGTGATGCGATGCATAGGCACACGCTACCGCCGCGACTTTGTGCATCGGTTCACAAAGGGATTAACCTGAAAGACGGTTCGATTCCGTTCACGCGGTCCCCACACCGCCCGTCCCCTGGAGCTCCGGCACGTGAAGAGCCCGTCCCAGCCCCGTGACCGCGGCATACCCGAGGCGACGGTCGCCAGGCTTCCGTTGTACCTCCGGGCGCTGCACGGGATGGCCGAGCGGGGCATCGCGACCGTCAGCTCAGAGGACCTGGCCGTCGCCGCCGGCGTCAACTCGGCCAAGCTCCGCAAGGATCTGTCACACCTCGGCTCGTACGGCACGCGCGGCGTAGGCTATGACGTCGAGTACCTCGTCTACCAGATCTCCCGCGAGCTCGGCCTGACGCAGGACTGGGCGGTCGCGATCGTCGGAGTCGGTAACCTCGGCCGCGCGCTGGCCAACTACGGCGGCTTCGTCTCCAGGGGCTTCCGGGTCGCGGCACTCGTGGACGCCGACCCCGAAGTCGTGGGCGACACCATCGCGGGGTTGAATGTTGAGCACATCGACGAACTGGAAGCCGTCATCAAGCGGCGTGGAGTCTCGATCGTGGTACTGGCGACACCGGCGGCAGCGGCGCAGGAAGTGTGCGATCGTGTGATTTCCGTGGGCGTGACCAGCATCCTGAACTTCGCCCCAGTTGTGCTTTCCGTCCCGGACGGCGTCGATGTCCGTAAAGTCGACCTATCTATCGAACTGCAGATTCTCGCGTTCCACGAGCAACGCAAGGCTGGGGGGCCACTCATGGCGGTGGACAGTCAATGAGTGTTCTGGCTATCGGACTCAGCCACCGGACCGCTCCGGTGGCGCTTTTGGAGCGCGTCTCGGTCACGGGTGACGCGCTCGCCAAACTCCTCTACGACGTGCAGCAGGATCCCTGCGTCGCGGAGGCCATGGTGGTCTCGACCTGCAACAGGGTCGAGGTCTACGTCACGGTCGACCGCTTCCACGCCGCCGTCACCGCCGTCACCGGCCTGCTCGGCGTCCACTCGGGCGTCCCGGTCGAGGAGCTGACGCCGCACCTGTACGTGCACTACGAGGAGCGGGCCGTCGAGCACCTGTTCTCCATGGTGTGCGGGCTCGACTCCATGGTCGTGGGCGAGGGCCAGATCCTCGGCCAGGTCCGCCAGGCGCTCAAGCTGGCGCAGCGCCACGGCACCGTCGGCGCCACCCTCAACGAGCTGGTCCAGCAGGCGCTGCGGGTCGGCAAGCGGGCGCACCACGAGACCGGCATCGACAAGGCGGGCGCCTCCCTCGTCTCCGCCGGCCTGGCCCTGGCGGGCGACCTGGCCGGGCGGCGGGCGCTGGTGGTCGGGGCGGGCTCCATGAGCTCGCTGGCCGCCGTCACGCTGGCGCGCGCCGGGGTCACCGACATCGTGGTGGCCAACCGTACGTACGAGCGCGGCGCGCGGCTGGCCGAGTCCGTCGGCGGCCGGGCGGTGGGCTTCGCCGCCGTGGCCGACGAGCTGGCCGGGGCCGACATCGTCATCACCTGCACGGGCGCCGGGCGGCACGTCATCACGCCCGGCATGCTGAGCCGGCCCGCGTTCCTGCTGGACCTGGCGCTGCCGCACGACATCGACCCGGGCGTCCGGGCCGTGCCCGGCATTACGCTGGTGGATCTGGAGACCATCCAGGAGTCCGGGATCGGCTCCCGCGGCGGCGACGCCGTCGAGTCCGTCCGCGCGCTCGTGGCCGAGGAGCTGCGCGCCTACCTCGACGCGGAGCGGGCCGCCAGGGTCACCCCGACCGTGGTGGCGCTGCGCAGCAAGGCGGCGAGCGTGGTCGAGTCGGAGCTCGGCCGCCTGCTCATGCGGGTGCCCGACCTCGACGAGAAGGCGCGCGACGAGGTCGCCATGACCGTGCAGCGGGTCGTCGACAAGCTGCTCCACGAGCCCACCGTGCGTGTCAAGCAACTCGCCACCTGCCCAGGCGGCGATCATTATGCGGAAGCGCTGCGTGAGCTGTTCAATCTCGATCCGAAGATGCCCGAGGCCGTGAGGGAGGTGGAGCTGTGATGTGGGCGGCTCTGCGGCTGGGGACGCGCCGGAGCCTGATGGCCACCACGCAGTCCCAGATGGTGGCCGACGACTACACGCGGCTCACGGGGCGCGCGGTCGAACTGGTGGGCGTCACGACGTTCGGCGACGTGACCAAGGCCCACCTCGCGCAGCTCGGCGGCACGGGCGTGTTCGTCAGCGCGCTGCGCGACAAGCTCATGGAGGACGAGGTCGACTTCGCCGTCCATTCGCTGAAGGACCTGCCGACCAAGCAGGACCCGCGCTTCACGCTGGCGGCGATCCCGGCCCGGCACGACCACCGCGACGCGCTGGTCGGCCCGCACAAGTTCGCCGACCTGCCGCCCGGCGCCCGGGTCGGCACCGGATCGCCGCGCCGGATCGCCATGCTGAGCGCGCTGCGGCCCGACCTGGAGTACGTCCCGATCCGCGGCAACGCCGACACGCGTATCGGCAAGGTAACCTCAGGTGAGCTCGACGCGGTCGTGCTGGCCTCGGCCGGCCTGACCAGGATCGGCCGTGACGCCGAAATCGCACAGATCTTCGAGGTGGAGGAGTTGCTGCCGGCTCCCGGTCAGGGTGCGCTGGCCGTGGAGTGCAGGTCCGACAGGGCCGACCTCATCGAGTTCCTGAGCGTTCTCGACGACCCGCGCACGCGCTCCGCGGTGGCCGCCGAGCGAGCCGTACTGGCGGCTCTCGAGGCTGGTTGCGCCGCTCCGGTGGGTGCTTTCGCGGTCGATGACGGGCACACTCTGAACCTGACCGCCGTGGTCGTCGCCATCGACGGCCGCGAGGCGGTCCGCAAGTCCACCGCCGGATCTCCTTCGGAGGCCGCGAACCTGGGCCGCCGCCTGGCGACCGAGATGATCGCCGAAGGAGCCGACAGATTGATGGGGGAGCATTCCCATTGAGCTCCGATAGTCCAACCTCCGGATTCGTCGCGTTCGTGGGCGCGGGACCCGGCGATCCCAACCTGCTCACGCTCCGAGCCGCCGAGCTGCTCGGCAAGGCCGACGCCGTGGTGCTCGGCGACGAATCACACCGCCCGCTGCTGCGCCACTGCCGCGAAGGCGTCGAGGTCGTCGAGGACGACCTGATCAAGCGGGCCAAGCACGGGCAGCTCGTCGTGCGCCTGTGCGAGGGCGACCCGATGCTGTTCTCCTCGATCACCGAGGAGGTCGCGGCCTGCGCCGCGGCGGAGGTGGACTTCGAGATCGTTCCCGGCGTGCCGCCCGCGACCGCCGTGCTCACCTATGCGGGCATCCCGGCCGCGAGCGGCGTCCCCGAGTTCCGCGTCGTGGACGCCGCGCAGGAGCAGGACTGGGCCGTGCACGCCGCCTGCCGCGGCACCCTGGTGATCTACAACGGCATCGGCGACGCCGTGGCCATCGGCAAGGCGCTCATCGCGGGCGGCAAGCCCGACACCACGCCCGTCGCGGTCAGCAGCGGCGGCACCACCACCGAGCAGTACACCGTCGTGTCCTCGCTCGGCCGGCTCCAGCCCGACCTCAAGCACGCCGGGTTCACCGAGCCGGCGCTCATGGTGGTCGGCGAGGCCGTGGGTCTGCGTGACAAGCTGTCGTGGTTCGAGACCAAGCCGCTGTTCGGCTGGCGGGTGCTGGTGCCCCGCACCAAGGAGCAGTCGCGCAGCCTGTCCGAGCAGCTCGTCGCGTACGGCGCGGTGCCCGAGGAGGTGCCGACCATCTCGGTCGAGCCGCCCCGGACGCCGCAGCAGATGGATCGCGCGATCAAGGGGCTCGTCACGGGCCGCTACGAGTGGGTGGCCTTCACCAGCGCCAACGCGGTCAAGGCGGTGCGCGAGAAGTTCGAGGAGTACGGCCTCGACGCGCGGGCCTTCGCCGGGCTGAAGGTGGCGGCCGTGGGCGACGCGACCGCGCGGGCCCTGGTCGAGTTCGGGGTCAAACCCGACCTGCTGCCGTCGGGGGAGCAGTCCTCCGAGGGGCTGGTGGCCGAGTGGCCGCCCTACGACTCGATGCTCGACCCGATCAACCGGGTGCTGCTGCCGCGGGCCGACATCTCCACCGACACGCTGGTGGCCGGGCTCACCGAGCTGGGCTGGGAGTGCGACGACGTCACCGCGTACCGCACCGTGCGGGCCGCGCCGCCGCCCGCGCCCATCCGCGAGGCGATCAAGGGCGGCGGCTTCGACGCCGTGCTCTTCACGTCCTCGTCCACCGTGCGCAACCTGGTGGGCATCGCGGGCAAGCCGCACAACGTCACGGTGATCGCGGTCATCGGGCCGCAGACGGCCAAGACGGCCGAGGAGTTCGGGCTCCGGGTGGACGTGATGGCCGACAAGCCGTCGGCCTCCGCCCTGGCCGCCGCGGTGGCCGAGTACGGGGCCAAGCAGCGCCAGGCGGCGCTGGCGGCGGGCGACACCCCGCGCCGGCCGTCGCAGAACCGCCGGGGCGCCAGGAGAAGAGCCAGGTGAAGTCTTAGTCTTCGCGATCTCGCGATTGAGGAGTGGCGTATGTCCGCGCAGTATCCTGTGGCCCGGCCGCGGCGGCTGCGTCGCAGCCCCGCCCTGCGCCGGATGGTGGCGGGCACCAGGTTGCACGCCGCCGACCTGATCCTGCCCGCGTTCGTCAAGGAGGGCATCACCGAGCCGCACCCCGTGGCCTCCATGCCGGGTGTCTTCCAGCACACCCGCGACTCGCTGCGCAAGGCCGCGCACGAGGCGGCGGAGGCGGGCGTCGGCGGGATCATCCTGTTCGGGATCCCCGCGGTGAAGGACGCGCGGGGCTCGGCCGCCGACGATCCCGACGGGATCCTGCAGGTGGCGCTGCGTGAGGTGAACGCCGAGGTCGGCGACGCGGTCGTGGTCATGGCCGACACCTGCCTCGACGAGTTCACCGACCACGGGCACTGCGGGATCCTCACCCCGTCCGGCGACGTGGACAACGACGCCACGCTGGAGCGCTACGCCTCGATCGCGGTGGCCCAGGCCGCCGCGGGGGCGCAGGTGGTGGCGCCGAGCGGGATGATGGACGGCCAGGTGGGGGCGATCCGCTCGGCCCTGGACGGGGCCGGCTATGGAAACATCCCGATCTTGGCTTATTCGGTGAAGTACGCCTCCGCCTTCTTCGGGCCGTTCCGCGAGGCCGCCGAGTGCGCCCCGCAGTTCGGCGACCGCAGCACCCACCAGCAGGACCCCGCCGGGTTGGTGGAGGAGGCGCTGCGCGAGGTCCGGCTCGACCTCGCCGAGGGCGCCGACGCCGTCATGGTCAAGCCGGCGCTGGCCTATCTCGACGTCATCACCCGCGTGCGTGACGAGGTGGACGTCCCGGTGGCGGCGTACCAGGTGAGCGGCGAGTACGCCATGATCGAGGCGGCCGCGGCCAACGGCTGGGTGGACCGGGACCGCATGATCAACGAATCGCTGGTCGCGATCAAGCGTGCCGGGGCCGACCTGATCCTCACGTACTGGGCGACGGAAGTGGCGCGGCGCATCTGATCGGTGAGCTTCCGCTCGCGTGCCGCGATGGATGTCCTCGCTTCGTTTACGGATCCATCGCGGCTAACCAAGGGGTTTCCCGTCAACTGCTGTGACGTGTGCGTTAGAGTGCGATAACAAGTGCTGGTGTGTCCCGCGTGGCGCGTATGGCTGCCCGGAGCCGGGACCTCTTCGGGCACTGGGGACTCGACGGGAGACACCAATGGTGGGGGTACCACTGGCTCGGCGTACCAGAAAACGGTCACGGCCGACACGCATCGGCACCGTGCTCGAATACGCCGCCATGGGGTGGCCCGTCGTGCCGGGCGCCTATCCGCTGCGTCACGGGCCGCGCGCCTGCTCCTGTGACCGCGTCGGCTGTCCCGACCCGGGTGCCCATCCGCTCTCGCCCGCCTGGCACCTGCAGGCCACGACGGACACGGCGCTGCTGACGCGCTGGTGGCAGGCCGAGCCCGAGGCCAACGTGATCCTGCCCACCGGACGCGTGTTCGACGTCTTCGACGTACCGCTCGCCCTCGGCCTGTCGGCCCTCACCCGGATCGACAACGCCGGAGCACACCCAGGCCCGGTCGCCGCCAACGGCGACCGGGTCTTGTTCTACGTGGCCACGCGGGGCAATCCGGAGGACGAGGACGAGTGGTGGTCGTGCCAGCTCGACTGCGACCCCGCCACGATCGACGACACGCCGGGGCTGCGGTGGCACTGCCGCGACAGCTACGTCCTCGCGCCCCCTTCGGCCCTGCCCACGGGGCAGCCCGTCTCCTGGCTCCGGCCGCCGAACGGCCAGCCGCTGCCCGACCCGCTGCGCATCCTGGAGTGGCTGGCCGACTGAGGTCAGAACCGGCGGATGTCGCGCTGGTCCACTTCTGTCATGATCTTCGCTACCGTGGCGAAGTCATCGTCGACGTGCAGCACCGTGAGCCCGTGGTGCACGGCGGTGGCGCACACAAGCAGATCGACTGCTCCCGCCGAGCGGTGTTGGCCGTGCTGTGTCAGCTTGTACTGCGCGTTCTCCACCCACCGCCAGGCGGATTTCGGGACGGGCGCGAGCTCGCAGAGGGAGTTGAGGTCCTCCGCCAGTTCGTCCCTGTGGGCAGGGCCGGTGGCCGAGTAGAGGAACTCCGTTCTGGTCGGCTCGCAGATCCGCAGCGGCTGCGTGGTGATGCGGTCACCCCACTTCTCGAGCACATCTGCGTTTCGCAGGATGTACCACAGCGCCGAGGTGTCGATGAGATAGGACATCAGGTGATGGCCTGTTTCCAGGCCGCCTTCGCCGCCTGGTGAGCGGCCGCGGCCTCGTCGAACTCGCCACGCTGGGCGCGGGCGGCGAGCCTCTCCAGCGCCTCGATCCGCTTGACCCGTGCGACATACTCCCGGAGGGCGAGGTTGACGGTGTCCTTCTTCGTCGTCGTCCCCATCATGCGCATGGCCTCTTTGAGGGCGTTGTCATCAATGTCGATCTGGGTGACTGACACGCTTCCTCCTGATGTTGGTAACCCTTAAAGGTTACATACATGACCACTATAAGTCCCGGCCGGGGAGCCGGGGGCTGTCCCGGCTAACCTGGGTCGGGTGAGCCGTACACAGAACTCCGAGGACCTGTTCGCCCGCGCCCGCCAGATCGTGCCCGGGGGTGTCAACTCGCCGGTGCGCGCGTTCGGCGCCGTCGGCGGGACACCGCGCTTCATGGTCTCCGGCCAGGGCCCCTACATCACCGACGTCGACGGCAACCGGTACGTCGACCTCGTGTGCTCCTGGGGCCCCATGATCCTCGGGCACCGGCACCCCGCAGTCGTCGAGGCCGTGTCCGGGGCGGTGGCTCACGGGTTCTCCTACGGCACCGCCACCCCCGGTGAGGTGGAGCTGGCCGAGGAGATCGTGGCCAGGGTGGCGCCGGTCGAGAAGGTGCGGCTGGTCAGCTCGGGCACCGAGGCGACGATGAGCGCGGTGCGGCTGGCCAGGGGGTTCACCGGGCGGTCGAAGGTGATCAAGTTCGCCGGGTGCTACCACGGGCACGTCGACGCGCTGCTGGCCGCGGCCGGGTCCGGGGTGGCGACGTTCGGGCTCCCCGACACGCCGGGCGTGACGGGGGCGTCGGCGGCGGACACGATCGTGCTGCCGTACAACTCCATCGAGGCCGTCGAGGCGGCCTTCGCGGAGGCCGAGATCGCGTGCGTGATCACCGAGGCGTGCCCGGCGAACATGGGGATCGTCCCGCCCAAGGACGGGTTCAACGCGCGCCTGCGCGAGCTGTGCACGGCCCACGGCGCGCTGCTCATCGTCGACGAGGTGCTGACCGGGTTCCGCGTCTCGCCCGCGGGCTGGTACGGCCTGCAGCCGGTGGAGGCCGACCTGATGACGTTCGGGAAGGTCATGGGCGGCGGCCTGCCCGCCGCGGCCTTCGGGGGACGGGCCGAGGTGATGGCCCTGCTCGCGCCCGAGGGGCCCGTCTATCAGGCGGGGACGCTGTCCGGCAACCCGCTGGCCTGCGCGGCCGGCCTGGCCACGCTGCGGGCCCTGGACGCCGGGGCCTACGAGCGGGTGGACGCCGCCGCCCTCGCCGTCGGCGACGCGGCCTCCGAGGCGCTGTCGGCCGCCGGGGTGCCGCACCGGCTGCAGCGGGCGGGCAACCTGTTCTCGATCTTCTTCACGGACGCCGAGGTGACGAACTTCGCCGAGGCCAAGACGCAGGACACCGCCGCGTTCACCGCGTTCTTCCACGCGATGCTCGACCAGGGCGTCTATCTGCCGCCGTCGGCGTACGAGGCCTGGTTCCTGTCGGCCTCCCACGACGAGGAGGCGCTGGGCCGCGTGGCCGAGGCGCTGCCGGCGGCGGCGAAGGCGGCTGCCGCCGTCCTCTAGGGGGTGGTGGGAGCGAGGGGGCCCGGCACTTCGAAGTCGAGCGCGATCAGGGCCAGGCCGCCGAAGGCGACGCCCGGCCCGAGCACGCGACGGGCGGTGAGCCGCTCCGCCACCTCTGCGACCCAGCGCCACGGGACTTCCCGGCGGCCGGCGGACAGCGGGGCGGGGGACGCCGCGACCATGACCGCGGCTGCGGTGGCGAGGGTGAGGTGGCGGGGCCTCAGTCAGCGAGCGGGCTTCTGGTAGCGGATGCGCTGCTCGCGGGCCTGCTCGGCGAGGACCTTGAGGTAGGAAACGGAGCTGGGCTGCTGCTTCTTCGTCTTAAGGATTCTCATGCATCTATTTTCATCCGCTACACATTCAACGACAAGCGAGACTTTCTACGCTAAACCATTTAGGATGACTTACATGTTGGACTTGAACCGGCTCAAGGCCCTTCACGCAGTCCATGTGTACGGGTCGGTCGGCGCGGCGGCCGACGCCCTCATGGTCACGCCCTCCGCGGTCTCCCAGCAGATCGCCAAGCTGGAGCGCGAGACCGGCGCCAGGCTCATGGAGCGCAACGGGCGCGGCGTGCGACTCACGGACGCGGCCGGCCTCCTGGCCGAGCACGCCGAGCGCATCCTCGCCCTGGTCGAGACCGCCGAGGCGGACTTCGAGGCGCTGCGCGGCGAGGTCGTCGGCCGGCTCAACATCGCGGCCTTCCCCACCGCCGTGCGCGGCCTCATGCCCGGTGCGCTCGTCTCGCTCCGGGAGCGCCACCCCGACCTGTGGGTCCAGCTCAGCGAGCGCGAGCCGGAGCGGGTGGTGCGCGAGGTGTCCAGGGGCGAGCTCGACCTGGGCGTCATCCAGGACTGGCTCAACCGGCCCATGGCCCTGCCCGAGGGCCTGTCCAGGGCCACGCTGCTCGACGACGTGGCCGACATCGCGGTGCCCGCCGACCACCCGCTGGCCCACAACAGGGAGCTGGAGCTCGCCCAGCTGCGCGACGACCACTGGATCAGCGGGTCCCCCGGCACCGTCTGCCACGACTGGCTCGTCTTCACGCTGCGCAACGCCTCGGTGGAGCCCGTGATCGCGTGCATGGCCGACGAGTACCCGACCCAGCTCGCGCTGGTGGCGGGCGGGCTGGGGTGCGCGATCGTGCCGCGGCTCGGCCGCGACTGCGTGCCGGACGGCGTGCGGCTCGTGCCGATCATGCCGCGCCAGACGCGGCGCATCTACGCCGTGTGGCGCACGGACGCGGCCCGCCGTCCCGCGATCAGGGCCATGGTGGAGGCGCTGGCCGAGGCGAGCAGGAAGCAGGAGAACGCCTGGGCCGTAAACTGATCCGCCGGGGCTCACGCTGCTCATGGAGGGGGAGCGGATAGGCTGTGGCACACCATGGCTGAAACCACCGTCGTCCACCTGCTGCGCCACGGCGAGGTGCACAATCCCGCCGGCGTCCTGTACGGCAGGCTCCCGGGCTACCACCTGTCCGAGACGGGAAAGCTCATGGCCGAGACGGTCGCCAAGGCCGTGGGCGGCCGCGACATCGTCGCCATCTACAGCTCCCCGCTCGAGCGCGCCCTGGAGACCGCGGCGCCCCTCGCCGACAAGCTCGGCCTCGACATCGTCCAGGACGAGCGCCTGATCGAGGCGGGCAACCTGCTCCAAGGCCGCCCGGTCGGCCAGGGCCTGGCGATCCTGCGAAACCCGCGCAACTACCGCTATTTCTACAATCCGCTGCGCCCGTCCTGGGGCGAGCCGTACCCGGTGATCGTCAGGCGCATGAAGTCGGTGATCGACGACGCCAGGGCGGCGGCACGCGGGCACGAGGTGGTGCTCGTCAGCCACCAGCTCCCCATCTGGACGATCAGGTCGGCCGCCGAGGGCCGCCGGCTCTGGCACGACCCGCGGCGCAGGCAGTGCGCGCTGGCCAGCCTCACCACCCTCACCTTCGACGGCGACCGCCTCGTCAGCATCGGCTACAGCGAGCCCGCGGGGTCACTTCAGACCGGTCCGTCCGTTCCCGGGGCCTGATGTCCGGAGCGAGGGGGCTCGCCGGTAGAGTTGCAAGCTCTACCGGTTGTAGTACAAGGAGATCTTCCTCCGTGCGCGCCAAGTCCATCTCTCTCGTCCTCCTGGGTCTGCTGGTCGCGGGCTGCGCGGGCAACCAGGGCGGCCAGCCGCAGGCCGGCGACACCCGTTTCGTCGCCGGCGACGGGAAGATGCAGGTGTTCGACGCGGGCGAGCGCAAGGCCGCGCCCGCGATCGAGGGGCCGACCCTCGACGGGGCCACCGCCTCGCTGGCCGCGCACAAGGGCAAGGTCGTGGTGATCAACTTCTGGGCGTCGTGGTGCGGGCCGTGCCGGGCGGAGGCGCCGGTGCTCAAGGAGGTCGCGGCCAAGACCAAGGCCGGCGGCGTGGAGTTCATCGGCGTCGACTTCAAGGACCGCCAGGCCGACGCGCTGGCGTTCGAACGCACCGAGAAGACCGGCTACCCGCACATCTTCGACCAGCCGGGCAAGGTCGCGCTGGCCTTCCAGGGCACGGTGCCGCCGGCGGCCATCCCGTCCACCCTGATCATCGACAAGCAGGGCAGGATCGCCGCCAGGGCGCTCGGCGCGGTCAAGTACACCGACCTGCTCAACACCGTGACCAAGGTGCGCGATGAGTGACGTCGTGGCCTCGGGCTCGCTGCTGCTCGCGGTGCCGATCGCGGTGCTGGCCGGGGTCGTGTCGTTCCTGTCGCCGTGCGTGCTGCCGCTGGTGCCCGGCTACCTGTCGTACGTGACCGGCATGAGCGCCGACCCCAAGCGGGGGCGGCTCGTGCTGGGGACGGTGCTGTTCGTGGCCGGGTTCGGGCTGGTGTTCGTGCTCAGCGGGGCGCTGTTCGGCGGGCTCGGCGCGGTCGTGCTGGGCCACATCGAGATCATCACGCGCGTGCTCGGGGTGCTGACCATCCTGCTCGGGCTCGCGTTCCTGGGGCTCGTCCCCGGGCTGATGCGCGACGTGCGCATCCACAAGGTGCCCGCCGCCGGGCTGGCCGGGGCGCCGCTGCTCGGCGTGGTGTTCGGGCTGGGGTGGACGCCGTGCATCGGGCCCACGCTGGCCGTCGTGCTGGCGCTCGGGCTCAACGAGGGCAGCGCCGCGCGTGGCGCCCTCCTGGCCGTCGCGTACGCGCTGGGCCTCGGGCTGCCGTTCGTGGGCGCGGCGCTCGCGTACAGCAGGGCCCTGCGCACGTTCCGGGCCATCCGCAAGCACTCGCGCCTGATCACCAGGATCGGCGGCGGCATGATGGTGGCCGTCGGGGTGCTGCTCGTGACCGGGCTGTGGGGAGAGATGATCGCTGCCATGCAGGGCCTCATCGGCGGATTCGTACCGGTGATCTGATGAGCGTCAAGGAGCTGGAGAAGGAGCGGGCGCCGCAGCAGGCGGGGTTCGGGCTGGTCGCCTGGCTGCGGTGGGGCTGGCGCACGCTCACCTCGATGAAGACGGCGCTGATCCTGCTCTTCCTGCTCGCGCTCGCCTCGGTGCCGGGCTCTCTGGTGCCGCAGCGCGGCGTCGACCCCGACAAGGTGGCGCAGCTCTACGACAAGAGCCCCACGCTGGCCGAGTGGTACGACAGGTTCCAGCTCTTCGAGGTGTTCACCTCGGTCTGGTTCGCGGCGATCTACCTGCTGCTGTTCACCTCGCTGATCGGCTGCATCATCCCGCGCACCGCCACCTACCTGCGCGAGGTGCGCCGCAAGCCGCCCGCCGCGCCGAAGAACCTGTCCCGCCTGCCGCACTTCGCCTCTTTCGAGGGCGATCTGCAGGTCGACCGGGCCGCCGCGCGGCTGCGCAAGCTGCGCTTCCGCGTCGTGACCGGCGACGGGTGGGTGTCGGCCGAGAAGGGCTACCTGCGCGAGACCGGAAACCTCTTCTTCCACGTCGCACTGATGGGCATCCTGCTCGCGGTCGGCTTCGGCTCCCTGTTCGGCTACCGCGGCAACGTCCTGGTCGTCGAGGGCGACGGGTTCGCCAACACGGTGGCCGCCTACGACCGGTTCATCCCCGGCAGCCAGGTCTCGGCCGAGTCGCTGGAGCCGTTCTCCTTCCAGCTGGAGGACTTCAAGGTCGCCTACCAGGTGACGGGGGAGAAGCGGGGCCAGGCGCTCGACTACACGGCCCGCCTGAAGGTCAACGACTCGCCGGGGTCGCCCGCCCGCGACTACGACCTCAAGGTCAACGACCCGCTGGAGATCAACGGCACGCAGACGTACCTGATCGGCAACGGCTACGCCCCCGTCTTCAGGGTCACCGACGGCAAGGGGCAGGTCGCCTTCGAGGGCCCGGTGCCGTGCCTCATCGAGGCCAAGGCCACGATGACCTCGGGATGCGTGGTCAAGGTGCCCGACGCGCAGCCGTCGCAGCTGGGGTTCCTGCTGCAGTTCCTGCCCACCAGCGTGCCGCTCACGGACGGCACGTACGCCTCGGCCTTCCCCGGCGAGCTCAACCCCGAGGTGCAGCTCGTCGGGGCCTTCAGCGGCGACCTGGGGCTGCGCTCCGGCCGGCCGCAGTCGGTGTACGAGCTCGCGCCGCCCGACCTCATGAAGAAGCTCACCCCGCTGATAATGGGCAAGAGCGTGCCCAAGCCCCTCGCGGTCGGCCAGTCGATCGACCTGCCCAAGGGGGCCGGCAAGCTGGAGTTCACCGGGGTCAAGCAGTGGATCACGCTCCAGACGGCCTACGACCCCGGGCGCATGCCCGTGCTGATCGCCGCCGCCACGGCCGTCGTCGCCATCGCGCTGTCGCTGATGATCCGCCGCCGCAGGGTGTTCGTGCGGCTCGGGAACGGCGTGGTCGAGGTGGGCGGCCTGACCCGTACAGAGGGCTCCGCGGCGGGCTTCGCCGAGGAGTTCGCCGACATCGTCAAGCTTCTATCCGCAGGAGAAAAGGATGTCCGCTGAGCAACTCGCGGAGCTGAGCGACCTTTTCGTCGTCGCCGCCGTTCTGCTCTACTTCTTCGCCATGCTCGGGTTCGCGATCGAGCTGGCCTTCGGCAGGTCCCGGACGGGCAAGGCGGCCGCCGTCGAGCGGTCCGAGGTCAAACAGCCGGTCGCGGTCGGAGCGGGTGGGGGGCCTTCAGCCGACGGCGTGGTCGCCGACGCCGCCGAGGCCAAGGAGCCGTCAGGCGGGGCGACCAGGGCCGGCAAGGTGGCCCTGGTGCTCGCCTGGGTCGGCTGGGCGGCCAACCTCGCCGCCATCGCCACCCGCGGCATGGCCGTGGACCGGTGGCCGTGGGGCAACATGTACGAGTTCGTGGTGGCCATCTGCTTCGCCGCCGTGACCGCGTTCCTCGGCACCCAGATCCGCTACAACGTGCGCTTCCTCGGCGCCTTCGTGATGGTCACGGCGGCCCTCGGGCTCGGCCTGGCGGTCAAGTTCTTCTACACGGCGGCCGGGCCGGTCGTGCCCGCGCTGGACTCGTACTGGATCGCCATCCACGTCACCGCCGCGATCATCGCCAGCGGCCTGTTCACGCTGGCCGGCGTCGCCGGGGTGCTCTACCTGGTGCGCGGCGACGGCATGTCGCGCCTGCCCTCGCGGGCCGACCTGGAGCGGGTGGCGCACCGGGCGATCGTGTTCTCGTTCCCGCTGTGGACGTTCGCGGTGATCGCGGGCGCGCTCTGGGCCGACCGGGCGTGGGGCCGCTACTGGGGCTGGGACCCCAAGGAGGTCTGGTCGTTCATCACCTGGGTGGCCTACGCCGCCTACCTGCACGCCAAGGTGACGGCCGGCTGGCGGGGCAGGGCCGCGACGATCGTGCAGCTGGTGGCGTTCGCCTGCCTGATGTTCAACCTGATCGGTGTCAACGTCTTCATCAGCGGCCTGCACAGCTACGCCGACGTCTGATCGGCTCAGACGTCGTCGCCACGCATGCGGCGGTCGAGGTCGCGCAGGAAGTCGGGGTCGTCGTCCGGCCCCTTGGGCATGCCCGGACCCGGGGGCACCGGCCACGCGGCGCGCGGGGCCCGCGGGCGACCGCGCGCCATCCAGACGAGACCGCCGAGCACCGGGATCAGGACGACGATCAGGATCCACAGGGCCTTTGGTACGTTCCGAACCTCATCTTCCGGTGCGGTGACCACGTCGAACAGCGAGAACAGCCAGAAGACCAGCAGCGCCAGGCCGATCAGTACACCTGCCATTCCTGAACTGTAAGCCATCCGCGACGTGATCGTGCTTCCCGATGTCCCGTTTCAGGTGACTAGGGGAAGACATGCGTCGTACCGTGGATGCCGATGCGGCGAAGTCGCCGGACTCCACGGGCGTTGAGAGGTGCGATGGCCTTTTCTGACTCCAAGGCGTCTGGTGACAAGGGCCGGCATCGCCGCGGCCGTTGGTGGCGGCGCGGGTCGTACCTCTTCTCGCGGCGCGGCGAGGCGCCCCCCGACGCCGAGCGCTCCGTCTGGTTCAACGCCCGTGAGAAGCCCTTTGAGAGCCGCGCGGAGGCCAAGGCACGTAAGAACCGCGGACGGGGGGCCGAGGTGCCCAGAGGCCGGCCTGGGCCATCCGGAGAGCGCGAGACGACGAGATGGCCGGGGGACGAGCGGGGTGAGCGGATGGCGTGGCCGGGTGACGAGGTACGACGGCCCTCCCAGACGAGCTGGGACGGGTTCTCGTTACGCGAGCGCGGCGAGCGCCTGCCCGCCGCGGTGGTCGAACGCCCCCGCTACACGTGGTACGACTTCGAGCTCGACGACCAGCCCAGGGCCCAGCCCAACCGGCCCGGCATCCCGTCCATGGGCGACGGCCTGCGCCACTGCGGCAAGCTGGAGTCCATCCTGCACCGCCAGTGGGACGCCAGGCAGGGCCCGCCGTCGGCGGACGTCGTACGCGCCGTGGAGAGCCTCGCCCGCCTGCCGGAGCGGCTGAAGGAGAAGCTCGCGGCCGGGCTGGAGGGCATCTACGTCGGCCGCGGCGGCGTCCCGGACCTCGACGACATGGGCTACTTACGCGGCGCCCCGCTCCCGTCGGGCCGCGCCACCTGGGACATCTGCGCGGGCGCGTACGGCGACCGCAAGATCGTCGTGGGTGACCGCCCGTCACCGACCCCGGACGTGATGATGCACGAGGTCGGCCACGCCATCGACGACATCGACTCGGCGTACGGCGGCTGGGTCTCCGACTCGCCGGAGTTCGTCCGCCTCTACGACACGGCCATGCCGCTGCTGGCCTCGACCTTCCACCGCCAGGGCGGGGGGCTCGGCCGCAAGGAGTTCTTCGCCGACGCCTTCGCCGCCATCGCCTCCCGCCAGCGTCCGGCCCTCGTGGACATGCTCGGGGGAGACACGCGGATGGCGCTGGACATCATGCTCTTCTTCAACCGGCGCTACGGAATCTAGGTGATCGGACATGTACGTCATCCGGCTCGCGGACGGGACCCTGCGCGTGCCGCAGAGCCTGACCAGCGAAGACGGGCGTCTGATCGGGAACGCGTACGTCGAGGTGCAGCCCGGCGATCCGGACTACGAGCAGTGGTTGCCGGAGGCGCTGACGGAGGAGGAGCTGGCCGAGCGCCGCAACCAGTGGGAGAAGGAGAACGACGAACTGGAGCGTGAGTTCCTGGCCTTCAAGGCGCGGCAGGAGGACGCCTGAGGGGAACGGACAGGCGCCAGCCACGGTCGGCGGTTGGCGCCGCCCCATGCTGCCGGACGGAAGTGTGGCCGGAAAGCACGCGAACAGTGGATCGCGCCGGCGGTGATCCTGCCGTCGCAGGATCACCGTCTGCACGGTCAGACGCGCGGGGACTCACCTGCCGGCCTGTCGGCCGTCAAAACGTCCTCGCCTCGTAGAAGGGCGTGCACTTCCGACTCGCGGAACCGCCGATGCCCTCCGGGGGTGCGGATACTGCTGATGCGGCCTGCCGCAGCCCAGCGTGTAACCGTCTTTGGGTCTACCCGGAAGAGGGCGGCAACCTCTCCTGGGGTCAGCAGACGCTCGCTGCTACTCTCCACCAATCTCTCCCCCTCGCATCCCGCTTCCTGCCAGCGGGCGGACAGGTAACCAGTGTGTCGAGCGAAGCCTGATTTATCCGTGGTTTTCTGCAAAGATCACGGGTTGTTATCAGCTGACTGCCCGATTGTTATATGATAGAGCCTCTTTGGGGCTCTCGTGGGTGTTTCTTTACGAAACTCCCTGACTGGGAACAGTAGCATCGCTCGCGTTCGATGCGAAGAGCGACCGGTCCACGGGTCCGAGTAACCTCGAACCTGTGCCTCCTGTTCTCGTTTACACACTGTCGCGCATCGGCATCTTTGCGGTCACTCTCGGGGTGCTGTGGCTGCTCGGCCTGCAAAACCCGCTGGTGCTGATCGCCGCATCTTTCTTGATCAGCGGCATAGCGAGCTACGTCCTGCTCAGCAAGCAGCGTGATGCCGTGAGCGAGCGCATCAGCAACAAGATCGACCGGCCGAAGCCGCAAGACGACTAGGGCAGGGGGAACATGCCAATCCGGGCATGGTACTCCCGTCCGAGTCGGGTTGTGTCGCTACCGACAAGTAGTCCACTGTGATGCGCGTAAAACGCCTTCACGCCGATGCCGCGCTCCCGTGTGGGATTCCAACTGAGGGCCATTCCCGTAGTCGGATGAATGGCGCCGATCCCCGGGCGTGAGACCGCTCCCGGGCCGGCGGAGTCCCGGCCCTGCGGATTGTTCAGCCAGCGCTGATGCCCGCCGACGTAGACCGCCGCGCCCGTCACCGAAACCGCGTAGAGCGAGTCGCCCCCGGTGGCGTTCACCCAGGTCGGCTTGATGGTGGCGCCCTTGGTGTACGTCTCGAACCGGGCGGCCGTGTCGCACATCCCGCCCCTGGGCCCGCCCGTGGTGACGACCGCGAAATAGTGGCCGTCGGGCGAGAAATCCAGGCCGCGCACGTACGACGGGAACGCGCTCATGCACGGTCGCGCGTACGCCTCGGTCCGCCAGGGCGCGAGCCTGGCGGTGGGGCCGCTGATGTCGATGAGCCCGAGCTGCGGCCTGGACCGGCCGTCGAGCGTGGTGAACGAGCCGTCCACGGCGAGCCGGTAGCGGGTGGCGGCGATCGCGTAGACCTTCACCCTGGGCGTCAGCGACGCTCCCGGCGTGATGCCGAACGCCGGGTCGGCCGCGCCCGTCGTCGCGTCGATCCTGGCCAGCGCGGTGCGCGGGCTGGTGAAGTCGCCGCCCACGTAGAGCTTGGAGCCCTGCCTGGCCAGCGTGGAGACCATGCCGCCGCCGATGCGCGGCGCGAAGCCGGTCACCAGCGAGCCGTCGGAGAGCTTGAGCCTGGCCAGCGACCTGGCGGGGGAGTCGTTGACGCCGATGAACTCGCCGCCGACGTAGACGGTGCCCTGGTCGCCGGCGGCCAGGCCGTACACGGGGCCCGGGACGATCGGCGCGAAGTCCGGCAGGACGCGGCCGGTGGCCAGGTCGTAGGCGAAGAGATTGGAGCGCGGGTAGGCGGTCGTGCGGGCGGCGTCGCTCACCTCGCTGAACGAGCCGCCGACCACGACGGTGTCGCCGACGACCGTGATCGCGTTGACGATGCCGTCGAGCACGTGGGGGGTGCTGTCTACCGGGTCGGCCGAGACGACGCGGAAATGCGCCGTGGGTGCCGAGGCGATGAGCGCCGCAAGGGCGACACGGGCAAGCATTCGCCAAGTTTTAGCAGACGTTCAGTAGTCTCGCTGCTACTTTCCGTTAAATGTCGTGTTCATGGCCCCGGGTACGGGCCCGGAGGGCCTCCCATAGTCTTGGCCTATGACGCGCGCTCAGTTGGACAAACAGCCGGACGAGGTCGCCGCGATGTTCGATCGCACCGCCCGGCGCTACGACCTCGTCAATGACGTGATCTCCCTCGGGCAGGTCAGGATGTGGCGCAAGGCGGTGGCCGCGGCTGTCGACGCGGGCCCCGGGGAGCTCGTGCTCGACCTGGGCGCCGGCACCGGCACGTCCACCGACGCGTTCACCACGCTGGGCGCGCGGGCCATCGCGTCCGACTTCTCGCTGGGCATGCTCCGCACCGGCGTGCGCCGCCACGGCGGCAACGCGCTGTCGGGAGAAGGGGTGCCCTTCATCGCCGGCGACGCGCTGCGGCTGCCGTTCGCCGACGACGCGTTCGACGCGGTGACGATCTCGGTGGCGCTGCGCAACGTGCACGACACCGGGCAGGCGCTGCGGGAGATGCTGCGCGTCACCAGGCCGGGCGGCCGGCTGGTGATCTTGGAGTTCTCCCACGTGACGTTCGGGCCCTTCGATCTCGTCTACCGCGAATATCTGATGAAGCTGCTGCCAAAAGTGGCCAAGGTGTTCGGCTCGAATGACGATTCCTATGAATATCTGGCGGAGTCGATCCGGGATTGGCCCGACCAGCGCACGCTGGCCCGGACCATTCAGGACGCCGGCTGGGAGCGGGTCGCCTGGCGCAATCTCACGATGGGCATCGTCGCCCTGCACAGAGGGTTCAAGCCGGCGTGAGACCACACGCGACACACCGTTCCTCTTGGATCACAGAACAGCACCCCGACTGCCACTATGTACTGGAAAAGCAGTAGACTGCGGGCCGACAAGTTTGTGAAGGGGTTCACAAAGGAACGAAGGCAGCACACACCCCCAAGGCCTTCGAGCGTGTAGGACAGGACAGTGACCGTGCCAACAGCCACGAAGGCTGACGCTGACGTCATCGTCGTCGGCGCCGGTCCCGCCGGTTCCGCAACCGCCTTTTACCTCGCTCAGGCCGGACTCGACGTCCTGCTCCTGGAGAAGACCAGGTTCCCCCGCGAGAAGGTCTGCGGCGACGGCCTGACGCCGCGGGCGGTCAAGCAGTTGCTCAACATGGGCGTCGACATCGACGCTCCCGGCTGGATCAGGAACAAGGGGCTGCGCGTCGTCGGCGGCGGCCTCCGCTTCGACCTCGACTGGCCCCAGCTCGAGCGCTTCCCCGACTTCGGGCTCGTACGCACCCGCCAGGACTTCGACCAGATCGTCGCCGCCAACGCGGTCAAGAACGGCGTACGCCTGATGGAGGGCGTGACCGTCACGGGGCCCGTCCTCGACGACCGCAGCGGCCACATCGTCGGCGTGACGACCAAGGACGGCCGCGAATACCGCAGCCGCGTGGTGGTGGCCGCCGACGGCAACAGCACCCGCCTGGCCCTGGGCATGGGGCTGCACAAGCGCGAGGACCGCCCGATGGGCGTGGCGGTGCGGACGTACTTCGAAAGCCCGCGCCACGACGACGACTACCTCGAGATCTGGCTGGAACTGTGGGCGCAGGAGAAGCTGCTGCCCGGCTACGGCTGGATCTTCGGCGTCGGCGACGGCACCGCCAACGTGGGCCTCGGCCTGCTCAACACCAGCGCGCAGTTCAAGAACATCGACTACCGGGACCTGCTGCGGACCTGGTGCGAGGCCATGCCCCCCGAGTGGGAGTTCACCGAGGAGAACATGACGGCCCCCATCCGCGGCGCCGCGCTCCCCATGGCCTTCAACCGGCAGCCGCACTACACGCGGGGCCTGGTGCTCGTGGGCGACTCGGGCGGGTCGATCAACCCGTTCAACGGCGAGGGCATCGCCTACGCCATGGAGACCGGCGAGATAGCCGCGGAGGTCATCGTCAAGGCCCTCAGGGGCACGACCCCCGCGGAGCAGGAACGCACTCTGAGGACCTATCCTCAAGTGCTGAAGGACGCCTACGGCGGTTACTTCACCCTGGGCAGGCTGTTCGTCGAGCTCATCGGAAAGCCGGGCGTGATGAGCTTCGGCACCAGGCACGGTCTGCCTCACCCGAGGCTGATGCGCTTCGCCATCAAACTCCTTGGTAATCTCACCGACCGGCGAGGCGATGCGTCAGACATGATCATTAACGCTCTCTCGAAGGTCGCCCCACCAGCATGAATCTCAGAACTGACAGATCCGGCTGCGCGCCCGCGCGCGCGGCGACTCCAGAGGAGGCGTAGCGATGGACCTTTACGTGCCCATCCTGGTGCTCGCCGTTCTCGCGGGGGGCTTCGCGATCTTCTCGGTCGCCATCGCTCCCTTCACCGGCCCCAAGCGCTGGAACCGCGCGAAGCTTGACGCCTATGAATGCGGCATCGAGCCGACGCCCCAGCCTGTCGGTGGTGGACGGTTCCCGCTCAAGTACATGGTCACCGCGATGCTCTTCATCGTGTTCGACATCGAGATCATCTTCCTCTACCCATGGGCGGTCTCGTTCGCGCCGCAGACGAACGACGCCGGCCAGGTGCTCAGCTCCGGCCTGGGGCTGTTCGCTCTCGTGGAGATGGTGCTGTTCATCGTCACCGTGCTCGTCGCCTATGCGTACGTGTGGCGCCGCAAGGGTCTGGACTGGGACTGAAAATGGGACTTGAAGAGAAACTCCCCAGCGGGTTCATCCTCAGCACGGTCGAGGCGGCCGCCGGATGGGCGCGCAAGAACTCCGTGTGGCCCGCCACATTCGGCCTCGCGTGCTGTGCCATCGAGCTGATGGCCACCGGCGGCCCCCACTACGACCTGGCGCGCTTCGGCATGGAGCGCGCTTCGGCGTCTCCTCGGCAGGCCGACCTCATGATCGTCGCCGGTCGCGTCTCGCAGAAGATGGCCCCCGTGCTGCGGCAGATCTACGACCAGATGGCCGAGCCGAAGTGGGTCATCTCCATGGGCGTGTGCGCCTCCAGCGGCGGCATGTTCAACAACTACGCGATCGTGCAGGGCGTCGACCATGTCGTGCCCGTCGACATCTACCTGCCGGGCTGCCCGCCGCGGCCCGAGATGCTGATCGACGCGATCGTGAAGCTCCACGACAAGATCCAGAACATGAAGTTCGGCGCCCACCGCGCCAAGCAGATCGAGGAGCTCGAGCTGCAGGCGCTGCGGCCGCTGCCGCTGATCGACCAGGGAGCCTCGAAGTGACCTCGCCCGACAACCTCCCCGGCAGCCCGGAAAGCGGTGAGACGCCCGAGGCCGCGGTTCCCGCCGTCCCCGAGGCGCCGATCGCCCGCCGCGGCATGTTCGGCGCCCAGGACTCCGGCGACACCTCCGGCTACGGCGGCCTCGTCGTGCGCCGGGCGCCGCAGCTGTCCACGCCCCGCCCGTACGGCGGCTACTTCGACGAGGTCGTCGACGCCCTGGCGCTCGACGACGCCATCGAGCGCGTGGTCGTCGACCGCGGCGAGCTGACCCTGCACGTCAAGCGGGACCGGCTGGTCGAGGTCTGCCAGAAGCTGCGCGACGACCCGGCCCTGCGCTTCGAGCTCTCGCTGGGCGTCACCGGCGTGCACTACCCGCACCTGACGGGCGAGGAGCTGCACGCGGTCATCCACCTGTGCTCGATCACCTACAACCGCCGCGTACGCGTCGAGGCCAGCGCCCCCGACTCCGACCCGCACATTCCATCGACCGTGGGCGTTTACCCTGGTCACGACTGGCATGAGCGTGAGGCGTACGACTTCTTCGGGATCATCTTCGACGGTCACCCCGCGCTCACCCGGATCATGATGCCGGACGACTGGGACGGCCACCCCCAGCGCAAGGACTACCCGCTCGGCGGCATCCCGGTCGAATACCGCGGCGCCACCATCCCCGCGCCCGACCAGAGGAGGAGCTACTCGTGAGCACCGCTTATGACGAGGCGACCGAGGGCAAGGTCTATTCGGTCAACGGCGGCGACTGGGACGAGGTCGTCACCGGAGCCCGCGACACCGAAGAAGAGCGCCTGGTCGTCAACATGGGCCCGCAGCACCCGTCCACGCACGGCGTGCTCCGCCTGGTCCTGACCCTCGACGGCGAGACGGTGACCGAGGCGCGCAGCGTCATCGGCTACCTGCACACCGGCATCGAGAAGAACATGGAATACCGGACGTGGACCCAGGGCACCACGTTCGTGACCCGCATGGACTACCTCTCGCCGATCTTCAACGAGACCGCCTACTGCCTGGGCGTGGAGAAGCTGCTCGGCGTCGAGGACCGCATCCCGGACCGGGCGCAGGCCATCCGCGTGATGATGATGGAGCTCAACCGGATCTCCTCGCACCTGGTCGCGATGGGCACGTTCGGCATGGAGCTGGGCGCGACCACGCCGTTCCTCTTCGGCTACCGCGACCGCGAGATGATCATGGATCTCTTCGAGTACATCACCGGTCTGCGCATGAACCACGCCTACATCAGGCCGGGCGGCGTGAGCGTCGACCTGCCCGCGGGCGCGGTCGACAAGGTCGGCGAGTTCCTCAAGGAGATGCCCAAGCGGATCAAGGACATCCGCAAGCTCCTCGACGCCAACCCGGTCTACCTGCGCCGCACCAAGGACGTGGCCTACCTCGACCTGACCGGCTGCATGGCCCTGGGCATCACCGGCCCGATCATGCGCGCCGCCGGGCTCCCGTGGGACCTGCGCAAGTCGCAGCCCTACTGCGGCTACGAGACGTACGAGTTCGACGTCGCCACCGAGCGCGGCTGCGACGTCTACTCGCGCTACCTCGTGCGCATGAAGGAGATGGAAGAGTCCCTCAAGATCATTGAGCAGGCGCTCGACCGCATCGCCGGCCCGCTCAAGGGCGACCCCGTGATGATCGAGGACAAGAAGATCGGCTGGCCCGCGCAGCTCGCGCTCGGCCCCGACGGGTTCGGCAACTCGCCCGACCACATCGCCCACATCATGGGCACCTCGATGGAAGCGCTCATCCACCACTTCAAGCTGGTGACCGAGGGCTTCCGGGTGCCGGCCGGGCAGGCGTACGCCAGCATCGAGTCGCCCAAGGGCGAGCTCGGCGCCCACGTGGTCAGCGACGGCGGCACCCGCCCCTACCGCGTGCACTTCCGCGAGCCGTCCTTCTGCAACCTGCAGGGTTTCCCCGCGATGGCAGAGGGCGGCCAGGTCGCCGACGTGATCGCCGCGGTGGCTTCTATCGACCCCGTCATGGGAGGTGTGGACCGGTGACTTACTCACCGGAGATCCGTGAGCGTCTTGAGCGGGACGCCAAGGAGATCATCGGGCGTTACCCGAAGACGCGCTCCGCACTGCTGCCGCTGCTCCACCTCGTGCAGTCGGAGGACGGCTACGTCTCCGACGACGGGCAGGAGTTCTGCGCGGAGATGCTGGGCATCAGCAAGGCCGAGGTCACCGGCGTCGCGACCTTCTACACGATGTACAAGCGCAAGCCCGCCGGCGACTACCACGTCGGCGTGTGCATCAACGCGCTGTGCGCGGTCATGGGCGGCGACCAGATCTGGGAGGAGCTGTCCGAGCACGTCGGCGTCGGCCACGAGGAGACGACCTCCGACGGCAAGATCTCGCTGGAGCGCCTGGAGTGCAACGCGGCCTGCGACTTCGCCCCCGTCATGATGGTCAACTGGGAGTTCTTCGACAACCAGACCCCCGAGTCGGCCAAGCAGCTCGTCGACGACCTGCGTGACGGCAAGGACGTGCGGCCGACCCGCGGCCCGAAGAAGCTCTGCAGCTTCAAGGACGCCTCGCGCGTGCTCGCCGGCCTGCCCGACGACCTGGCGGGCGACGGCCCGTCGGCCGCCGGCGCCTCGCTGGAGGGCCTGAAGGTCGCCAAGGCCAACGGATGGAAGGCCCCCGAGGCATGAGCACGACTCTGACACCGGTCCTGACCGCGAACTGGGACCAGCCCAACTCCTTCACCATCGACGTCTACGGCGAGTACGAGGCGGCGAAGAAGGCGCTGGCCATGGAGCCCGACGCGGTCATCCAGGCCGTCAAGGACTCGGGCCTGCGCGGCCGCGGCGGCGCGGGCTTCCCCACCGGCATGAAGTGGGGCTTCATCCCGCAGGGCGACGGCAAGCCGCACTATCTCGTCGTCAACGCCGACGAGTCGGAGCCGGGCACCTGCAAGGACATCCCGCTGATGATGGCCAACCCGCACGCGCTGGTCGAGGGCATCATCATCACGTCCTACGCGATCCGGGCCAACCACGCCTTCATCTACGTGCGCGGCGAGGTGCTCCACGTGATCCGGCGGCTGCACGCGGCCGTGCGGGAGGCGTACGAGAAGGGCTACCTCGGCACCGACATCCTCGGCTCCGGCTACGACCTCGAGCTGGTCGTGCACAGCGGCGCCGGCGCGTACATCTGCGGCGAGGAGACGGCGCTGCTCGACTCGCTGGAGGGCTTCAGAGGTCAACCGCGACTCAAGCCCCCGTTCCCCGCCGTGGCGGGCCTGTACGCCTCGCCGACTGTCGTGAACAACGTCGAGTCGATCGCCAGTGTTCCCTCGATCATCGGCAACGGCGCCGACTGGTTCGCCGGGATGGGCACCGAGAAGTCCAAGGGCTTCGGCATCTTCTCGCTGAGCGGCCACGTCACCCGGCCCGGCCAGTACGAGGCGCCGCTCGGCATCACGCTGCGCGAGCTCCTCGACATGGCGGGCGGCATCAGGGCCGGCCACCAGATCAAGTTCTGGACCCCGGGCGGCTCCTCCACGCCGATCTTCACCGACGAGCACCTCGACGTGCCGCTCGACTTCGAGGCGGTCGGCGCCAAGGGCTCGATGCTCGGCACCCGCGCCCTGCAGATCTTCGACGAGACCACCTGCGTGGTCCGCACGGTGCTGCGCTGGACCGAGTTCTACGCCCACGAGTCCTGCGGCAAGTGCACGCCCTGCCGCGAGGGCACGTACTGGCTCAAGCAGGTGCTCAAGCGCCTGGAGAAGGGCCAGGGCACCGAGGACGACCTGGCCACGATCACCGACATCGCGGACAACATCCTCGGACGTTCGTTCTGCGCTCTGGGCGACGGCGCGACCAGCCCGATCCACTCCTCGGTGAAGTACTTCCGCGAGGAGTACCTCAAGCACTTCGAGATCGGCGGCTGTCCGTTCGACCCGAAGAAGTCCACTCTCTGGGGTGAGCAGTGACTGTCGTAGAGACCGAGACGAACCTGGTGACCCTGACCATCGACGGGTTCCAGGTCAGCGTGCCCAAGGGCACCTTGATCATCCGGGCCGCCGAGCTCCTGGGCATCCAGATCCCCAGGTTCTGCGACCACCCGCTGCTCGACCCGGCGGCCAACTGCCGCCAGTGCCTGGTCGACATCCCCGACGCGGGCAACGGCCGCGGCTTCCCCAAGCCGCAGCCGTCGTGCGCGATCGAGGTCGCCGAGGGCATGGTCGTGCAGACGCAGCTCACCTCGCCGGTCGCCGAGAAGGCGCAGCGCGGGGCCATGGAGCTGCTGCTCATGAACCACCCGCTCGACTGCCCGGTCTGCGACAAGGGCGGCGAGTGCCCCCTGCAGAACCAGGCCATGTCCAACGGCCAGGGCGAGTCCAGGTTCCAGGAGCAGAAGCGGACCTTCCCCAAGCCGCTGCCGCTGTCGACGCAGGTGCTGCTCGACCGCGAGCGCTGCGTCCAGTGCGCCCGGTGCATCCGCTTCTCCGACCAGATCGCCGGCGACCCGCTCATCGAGTTCTTCGAGCGCGGGGCCAAGGAGCAGGTGCGCACCGCCGAGGGCAAGCCGTTCAACTCCTACTTCTCCGGCAACACGGTGCAGATCTGCCCGGTCGGCGCGCTGACCGGCGCCGCCTACCGGTTCCGGGCCCGCCCGTTCGACCTGGTCTCCACGCCGAGCGCGTGCGAGCACTGCGCCGCCGGCTGCGCCCAGCGCACCGACCACCGGCGCGGCCGGGTCACCCGCCGCCTGGCGGGCAACGACCCGCAGGTCAACGAGGAGTGGAACTGCGACAAGGGCCGCTGGGCCTTCACCTACGCCCAGCAGCCCGACCGGCTGAAGACGCCGCTGGTCCGCAACGAGGAGGGCGTGCTCGTGCCCGCCTCGTGGCCGGAGGCGCTGGCGGTGGCCGCCGAGGGCCTGGCCAAGGCCCGCGGCAAGGCCGGCGTGCTGGTCGGCGGCCGGGTCACGGTCGAGGACTCCTACGCGTACGCCAAGTTCGCCCGCCTGGCCCTGGCCAGCAACGACATCGACTTCCGCGCCCGGCCGCACTCCGCCGAGGAGGCGCAGTTCCTGGCCCACGCGGTGGCCGGCAAGGGCATCGAGGTCAGCTACACCGACCTCGAGAACGCCCCCCACGTGCTGCTCGTCGGGTTCGAGCCCGAGGAGGAGTCGCCGATCGTCTTCCTGCGCCTGCGCAAGGCGTGGCAGAAGAAGGGCCTCAAGGTCACCTCGGTCGCCCCGTTCGCCTCGCCCGGCCTGGTCAAGATGGGCGGCACGCTCATCCGCACCGCGCCCGGCGCCGAGGCCGACGCGATCGGCGACCTGGTCGGCACGCTGGCCGAGGGCACGATCGTGCTCGCCGGCGAGCGCCTGGCCACGGTGCCCGGCGCCCTGTCCGCTGTGGTGCGGCTCGCCAACGCCTCCGGCGCCAGGCTCGCCTGGGTGCCGCGCAGGGCGGGCGAGCGCGGCGCGGTCGAGGCCGGCGCGCTGCCCAACCTGCTGCCGATCGGCCGCCCGGTCGACGACGAGACCGCCAGGGCCGAAGTGGCCAGGGCGTGGAACGTGGCCTCGCTGCCCGCCACTCCCGGCCGCGACACGACCGGCATCCTGGAGGCCGCCCGCGCCGGCGAGCTGGACGCGCTGGTCGTGGCCGGCGTCGACCCCTACGATCTGGCGGACCCGGCGGCGGCGCTCGACGCGCTCGAGCACACGCCGTTCATCGTCAGCCTGGAGATCCGCGCCAGCGCCGTCACCGACCGCGCCGACGTGGTCCTGCCCGTCGCCGCGGTGCAGGAGAAGGGCGGCACGTTCGTCAACTGGGAGGGCAGGGGCCGCTCGTTCGAGGCGCCGCTGAGGGTGCCCGGCCTGCAGAGCGACCTGGCCGTGATCGGCAACCTGGCCGACCGGATGGACGTCCACCTGGGCCTGCCGGACGCCAAGGCCGCCAGGCGGGAGCTGTCCGGCCTGGGCGCCTGGCGCGGCAGCCGCGTCACCGCCCCGCACACCGCCACTCGAGCCCAGGTCGCCCCGGCGGCCGGCGAGGCGCTGCTGGCGACCTGGCACCTGCTGCTCGACGAGGGCAGGCTGCAGGACGGCGAGCCGTACCTGGCGGGCACCGCCCGCGCCGCCGAGGCGCTGGTCTCCGAGAGCACGGCGGCCGAGCTCGGGGTCGCGGACGGCGACAAGCTCGTCGTCGGCGACACCGTCACCCTGCCGGTGCGCGTCGCCGACCTGCCGGACCGGGTCGTCTGGGTGCCTGCGAACTCCGGCGGCTGCTCGGTCACCCGTGACCTGCACGCGGTGGCCGGCGACATCGTCACCATCGGGAGCGCCTCATGACCCACGTTCTCGCGGCCGATCCCACCCTCGCCGACTTCGGCAAGGACCCGCTGTGGATCACGATCATCAAGGCCGTGCTGCTGTTCGTCTTCCTGATGCTGGGCATCCTGTTCGGCGTCTGGTTCGAGCGCAAGCTGATCTCGCGGATGCAGAACCGGTACGGGCCCAACCGGGCCGGTAAGTTCGGCCTCCTGCAATCGGTGGCCGACGGCCTGAAGATGGGTCTGAAGGAGGACCTGTTCCCGCGGACCGTGGACCGGGTGCTCTACCTGCTGGCCCCGGTCATCATGGTGATCCCGGCGTTCCTGGCCTTCTCGATCGTGCCTTTCGCGGGGATGGTGAACCTGTTCGGCGTGCAGACGCCGCTGCAGCTGGTCGACCTGCCGGTGGCGGTGCTGTTCATGCTGGCCATGGGCGCGGTGTCGGTCTACGGCGTGGTGCTGGCCGGATGGTCGTCGCGCTCGCCGTACGCGCTGCTGGGCGGTCTGCGGAGCGCGGCGCAGGTGGTCTCGTACGAGATCGCCATGGGCCTGTCGTTCGTGGCCATCTTCCTGTTCGCCGGGACGCTGTCCACCTCGGAGATCGTCAAGGCGCAGGGCGAGACCTGGTTCGTGTTCCTGCTGATCCCGTCGTTCCTGATCTACGTGATCTGCATGTTCGGCGAGGCCGCGCGTATCCCGTTCGACCTGCCCGAAGGCGAGGGCGAGCTGGTCGGAGGCTTCCAGACCGAGTACTCCTCGTCGCTGAAGTTCGCCCTGATCATGATGGGCGAATACCTGCACACCTTCACCGCCTCCGGCATAGCCGTGACGCTGTTCCTCGGCGGCTGGCGGGCGCCGATCCCGATCTCCTGGTGGGAGGGCGCCAACCAGGGCTACTGGCCGGTGCTGTGGTTCCTCATCAAGTTCGTGCTCACCTTCAGCTTCATCATCTGGGTGCGGGCCTCGCTGCCGCGCGTGCGCTACGACCAGCTCATGTCGCTGGGCTGGAAGGTGCTGATCCCCGTCAACCTGGCGTGGATCCTGCTCGTGGCCGGCGTGCGCAGCGTGATGCTCAACGAGGAGTCCCGGATGATCGCCCTCGGCGTGACCGGGGTCGTCGTGATCGGCGCGCTGGCCATCTGGATGCGGTTCGACACCGTCAACCAGCGGCGCAAGGAGGCCCAGAAGGCCCAGGTCGAGGCCGAGTTCGAGGAACTGTCCGAAGAGCCGACGGCAGGTGGCTTCCCGGTGCCGCCGCTCGATCTGCCGCACTACCACGGGGTGCAGCACAAGGAGATTCCCAGTGGGACTAACTGATTGGCTGAACCCCGTCAAGGGCTTCGGGGTCACCTTCCACACCATGTTCAAGAAGCCCGTCACGACGAACTACCCGGAGGAGAAGAAGCCGACGGCTCCTCGCTTCCACGGGCGTCACCAGCTCAACCGCTGGCCTGACGGGCTGGAGAAGTGCGTCGGCTGCGAGCTGTGCGCCTGGGCGTGTCCGGCCGACGCGATCTACGTCGAGGGCGCGGACAACACCGACGAGGAGCGGTTCTCGCCGGGTGAGCGTTACGGGCGCACGTACCAGATCAACTATCTGCGGTGCATCCTCTGCGGTCTGTGCATCGAGGCCTGCCCGACCCGGGCGCTCACCATGACCAACGAGTACGAGCTCGCCGACACCTCCCGAGAGAGCCTCATCTTCACCAAGGAGATGCTGCTCGCGCCGCTGACACAGGGCATGGAGCAGCCGCCGCACCCCATGCGGCTCGGTGAGACCGAAGAGGACTACTACCGGCTGGGGCGGACCAATGGGTGAGACCATCACGTTCTGGGTGCTCGCCGTCGTGTCCGTCGGCGCCGCGCTCGGCATGGTCTTCAACAGGAAGGCCGTGTACTCCGCGCTGATGCTCGGCACGGTGATGCTCAGCCTCGCGGTCCTGTACGCCGTGCAGGACGCGCCCTTCCTGGCCGCGGTGCAGATCATCGTCTACACCGGCGCGATCATGATGCTGTTCCTGTTCGTGCTCATGCTGGTGGGCGTCGACTCCTCCGACTCCTTCGTCGAGACGCTGAAGGGCCAGCGCTTCTGGGCCTCCATCGCGGCTCTCGGCTTCCTGGTGCTGATCGTCGTGGCCTTCGGCAACGCGATCTTCGCCGATCAGGCGGGGCTGGCGCAGGCCACGGCGCAGGGCGGCTACATCCGCTCGATCGCGCTGCTGCTGTTCACCAAGTACGTGTTCGCGTTCGAGATCACCTCGGCGCTGCTGATCACGGCGGCGCTGGGCGCGATGGTGCTGGCGCACCGCGAGCGGCTCACCGAGAAGCCGACGCAGAAGGACCTGGCCCGCGCCAGGTTCCTCGGTGACCAGCCGTCGCCGCTGCCGGGCCCCGGCACCTACGCCAGGAGCAACGCCATCGACATGCCGGCGCTGCTGCCCGACGGGTCGGTCGCCCCGTCCTCGGTCAACCGCTACATCGCCCGCTACGACGTGGAGCACGGCCACCTGCCGGCCGACCCGAAGCTCGCCGAGGCCATCAAGCACACGGCTGAGGAAGACGCCGAGGAGCGCGCCATCGAGCGGGATGACAGCGAGCAGAACAATGAGGTGACCAAGTGACGACGCACTACCTCGTCCTGTCCGGCCTGCTGTTCGCCATCGGCGCTCTGGGCGTGCTGATCCGGCGCAACGCCATCGTGGTGTTCATGTGCGTGGAGCTCATGCTCAACGCCTGCAACCTCGCCTTCGTCACCTTCTCCAGGCAGGTCGGCAACCTGGAAGGCCAGATCATCGCGTTCTTCGTGATGGTGGTGGCCGCGGCCGAGGTCGTGGTCGGCCTGGCAATCATCGTGACGATCTTCCGAACCCGCAGGTCCGCGTCGGTCGACGACGCGAACCTGCTGAAGTACTAAGAGGTGACTGGTGGAATCTCCTGTTGAGATCATCCAGCACACCGGCGGCGTGATCGGGGTCTCCTGGCTGATGATCGCCCTCCCTCTCGTGGGGGCGGCCATCCTGCTGGTGCTGGGCCGGTTCACCAACCGCTGGGGCCATCTGCTGGGCGTGGCCATGTCCCTCGCCTCGTTCGTCGTGGCGGTGCTGGCGTTCTTCGAGCTCGTCGGGTTCGGGGAAGAGCAGCGCCGCAGGGCGGTCGAGCTCTACGACTTCATCCCCGGCATGGTGAAGATGGGGCTGCTGATCGACCCGCTGTCGATCAGCTTCGCGCTGCTGATCACCGGTGTCGGTTCGCTGATCCACATCTACTCGATCGGCTACATGTCGCACGACGAGCACCGGCGCAGGTTCTTCGGATACCTGAACCTGTTCGTCTCCGCGATGCTCCTGCTGGTGCTGTCCGACAACTACGTGGGCCTGTTCATCGGCTGGGAGGGCGTCGGTCTGGCGTCGTACCTGCTGATCGGGTTCTGGCAGTTCAAGCCGTCGGCGGCGGTCGCGGCGAAGAAGGCGTTCGTCGTCAACCGCGTCGGTGACTTCGGCCTGCTGGTCGGCATGTTCCTCATCTGGACCACGTTCGGCACGCTGACGTTCAAGACCCTCGGCGAGCAGATCACGCCGGGCCAGGAGAACGGCACCATGCTGGCCATCGGCCTGCTGCTGCTCCTCGGCGCGTGCGGCAAGTCCGCCCAGCTCCCGCTGCAGTCCTGGCTCCTGGACGCCATGGAGGGCCCGACCCCCGTGTCGGCCCTGATCCACGCGGCGACCATGGTCACCGCCGGCGTCTACCTGGTGGTCCGCTCGGGGGCGTTCTTCTTCCCCGAGGGCTCGGGCGCGGCGCTCGCCGTCGCCATCGTCGGCGCGGCCACGCTGCTCGCCGGTGCGATCATCGGTTGCGCCAAGGACGACATCAAGAAGGGCCTGGCCGGTTCGACGATGTCGCAGATCGGCTACATGATGCTCGGCGCGGGCCTCGGCCCCGCGGGGTACGCGTTCGCGATCGGTCACCTGATCACGCACGGCTTCTTCAAGGCCAACATGTTCCTCGGCGCCGGTTCGGTCATGCACGGCATGAACGACGAGGTGAACATGCGGAAGTTCGGCGGGCTGCGCAAGTTCATGCCGGTCACCTTCGTGACCTTCTTCATCGGCTACCTGGCGATCATTGGCTTCCCGCTGCTGTCCGGTTACTTCACCAAGGACGGCATCATCGAGACCGCGGTCCACCACCAGCCGGTGCTGGGCTGGCTGGCCGTGCTCGGCGCGGGCATCACCGGCTTCTACATGTCGCGGATGGTCTTCATGACCTTCTTCGGTGAGAAGCGCTGGGCCGAGGACGCCCACCCGCACGAGTCGCCGGCCGTCATGACCTGGCCGCTGATCATCCTGTCGATCGGCTCGATCGGGCTGGGCGGCTACCTGGTGCTGAACGGGACTCTGTACGACTTCCTGAAGCCCGCTGTCGGTGGCGACGGACCCGCGCCGCACTTCGACTTCACCAGCACGCCCGGTCTCGCCACCCTCGCGCTCGTCGCGGTCGGCGCGGCCTTCGCCTGGATGAGGTACGGCCGGGCCGAGGTGCCCGCCGTGCAGCCGCGGGCTTCGTTCCTCACCACGTTCGCCCGCCGTGACCTCTACGGCGACGCGATCAACGAGTCGCTCTTCATGCGCCCCGGCCAGTGGCTGACCCGCATCGCGGTGTTCTTCGACAACCGGGGCATCGACGGGCTGGTCAACGGCCTGGCCGCGGGCATCGGGGGCACCTCGGGGCGCATGCGGAGGCTCCAGACGGGCTTCGCCAGAACGTACGCGCTGTCCATCTTCATCGGTGCCGCCCTGCTGACCGGCGCCCTGCTCCTCGTTGGGAACCTCTGATGTCACCCTGGCTTCCGATACTCATGGCGGTGCCCGTGGTGGGCGCCATCGTGGTGGCCCTGCTTCCCAAGGGCAGTGACAAGCTGGCCAAGCAGGTCACCCTGCTGGTCTCGCTGCTGACGCTGGTCCTCACGGGTGTCATGGCCGCCGGGTTCAAGCCGACCGGTCCGCGCTTCCAGTTCACCGCCGAGTACAACTGGATCCCGAGCTTCGGCGTGAAGTTCGGGGTCGGCGTGGACGGCGTCGCGCTCGTGCTGATCGCGCTCTCGGTGGTGCTGGTGCCGATCGTGGTGCTGGCCTCCTGGCACGACGCCGACGGCGTCAAGACCGCCGACGGCACGCTCATCACGCCCAAGCGGTCGGTGAAGACGTACTTCTCGCTGCTGCTCGTGCTCGAGACGATGATGATCGGCGTCTTCGCGGCGACCGACATCTTCCTCTTCTACGTGTTCTTCGAAGCCATGCTGATCCCGATGTACTTCATGATCGGGTCGTACGGCGGCGCCCAGCGGTCCTACGCGGCCGTCAAGTTCCTGCTGTACTCGCTGTTCGGCGGCCTGCTCATGCTGGTCGCGGTCATCGGGCTCTACGTGGTCGGCGGCAGCAAGACCTTCATGTTCCCCGAGCTGATCGGGGTCGTGCAGGACCCGGCCATGCAGAAGTGGCTGTTCGCGGGCTTCTTCATCGCCTTCGCGATCAAGGCGCCGCTCTGGCCGGTGCACACCTGGCTGCCCGACGCGGCCGCGCAGGCTCCGGCCGGTGCCGCCGTGCTGCTGGTGGGCGTGCTGGACAAGGTCGGCACGTTCGGGATGCTCCGCTTCTGCCTGGAGCTGTTCCCCGACGCGGCCAAGGCGTTCACGATGCCGATCGTCGTACTGGCGGTCATCAGCATCATCTACGGCGCCATCGTGGCCATCGGGCAGACCGACATGAAGCGGCTCATCGCGTACACGTCGATCTCCCACTTCGGGTTCATCGTGCTCGGCGTGTTCGCCATGTCGTCGGTCGCCCAGTCCGGCGCGGCCCTCTACATGGTCAACCACGGCTTCGCCACCGGCGCGCTGTTCCTGGCCGCGGGCTTCCTCATCGCCAGGCGCGGCTCGCCGTTCATCGGGGACTACGGAGGCGTGCAGAGCGTCGCACCGGTGCTTGCGGGCTTCTTCCTGGTCGCCGGTCTGGCCGGTCTGTCGCTGCCGGGGCTCTCCTCGTTCGTGAGCGAGTTCATGGTCATGATCGGCACGTACTCCAGCCAGGCCCACGGGTCGGGCGCCCTGACGGTGGCCGCGGTGGTCGCCGCGGTGGCGGTCATCCTCGCCGCCGTCTACATCCTGTGGATGGTCCAGCGGACCATGAACGGGCCGACGGCCGAGCCGGTCAAGGCGTTCAAGGACCTGAACGCCCGCGAGATCTGGGTGCTGGCTCCGCTGGTCGCCCTGATCATCGGCTTCGGCTTCTTCCCCAAGCCGCTGCTCGACGTGATCAACCCGTCGGTGCACCAGACGCTGACCAACGTGAAGGTGCCCACCTCCACCATCGCTGAGAAGGGGACAGGTCAGTGAACTCCATCCCAGCGCCGACAATCGAGTACGGCACGCTGGCGCCGCTGCTGGTGGTGTTCGGCGCGGCCGTCATCGGAGTGCTCGTCGAGGCGTTCGCGCCGCGATACCTGCGTAAGTCGATCCACGTCCCGCTCACCCTGCTGAGCCTGTTCGGCGCGTTCGCCCTGGTGCTCGTGCAGGTGCTGCGCGGCAACGTGCCCACCGCCCCGGTCGCCATGGGCGCCGTCGCGGTGGACGGGCCCGCCCTGTTCATCTGGGGCGTCATCCTCGTCCTGTCGTTCGTGTGCGTGCTGCTGATCAACGACGAGGGCCACTTCGTCGCCTCGGCCGCGGCCGTGCCCGGCAGCGCCGACGAGGAGGAGGCCGAGGCCGCGGGCGGCGGGCACACCGAGGTGTACCCGCTGGTGCTGTTCGCGGTCGGCGGCATGCTGCTCTTCCCGGCCGCCCACGACCTGCTGATGATGTTCGTCGGCCTCGAGGTCATGTCGCTGCCGCTCTACCTGCTGTGCGGCCTGGCCCGCCGGCGCCGCCTCCTGTCGCAGGAGGCGTCCATGAAGTACTTCCTGCTGGGCGCGTTCTCCTCGGCCTTCTTCCTGTACGGCACCGCGATGGTGTACGGCTTCGCCGGCACCGTCTCCCTGCCGGGCATCAACGAGGCCATGGCCAGGAGCGCCTCGCTGGACCCGATCCTGATGCTCGGCCTCGCGCTGCTCGGCGTGGGCCTGCTGTTCAAGATCGGTGCGGCACCGTTCCACGCCTGGAAGCCGGACGTCTACCAGGGCGCTCCGACGCCCATCACCGCCCTCATGGCCTCCGGCACGCTGGTCGCGGCCGTGGGCGCCGTGCTGCGGGTGTTCTGGGTGGGTCTGGGTAACCTCGACTGGAACTGGCGGCCGATCATCTGGGGCGTCGCCGCCCTGACCATGATCGTCGGCTCCATCCTGGCGATCACGCAGACCGAGATCAAGAGGATGCTGGCGTACTCGTCCATCGCGCACGCGGGCTTCCTGCTCGTCGGCGTGATGGCCACGTTCGGCTCCGCCCAGCAGAACGCGGTCTCCCTGAAGGCGATCCTGTTCTACCTGGCGGTCTACGGCATCACGACGGTCGGCGCGTTCGCGGTGGTCACGCTCGTACGCGACCCGGGCGGCGAGGCCGGGCACCTGTCGCGCTGGGCCGGGCTCGGCAAGCGCGCGCCGGTGCTGGCCGGGGTGTTCGCCTTCTTCCTGCTGGCCTTCGCCGGCATCCCGCTGACGAGCGGCTTCTTCGGCAAGTACGCCGTCTTCGCCGCCGCCCTGAACAGCGGCACGCAGCCCGGCGACTCGATGGGCGGCTGGATGGCCGGCCTGGTCGTGGTGGGTGTGGTGGCCTCGGCCATCGCCGCGTTCTTCTACGTCCGCGTGATCGTGCTGATGTTCTTCAGCGAGCCGGCGGCCGACGGTCCGGCGATCGCGGTGCCCAGTATGGGGACCGTGGCCGTCATCGCCGTTTCGTTGCTGGTTACCGTAGGAGTGGGGCTCTACCCGGAGTCCGTGCTCGGTGTTGCCAACGACGCTGCTCGCAGCCTGTTCATCAGATAAGGGGATCTCGTATGTCTGCGCCTCCCGTGGTTGACCTTCCCATCGAGGACGAACGGCTGGCGCAGGACGTGGCCACCGGACTGGCCGCGGTCGAGAAGCTCCTGCGTTCGTCGGTGGAGAGCGAGGACGCCTTCGTCACGGAGGCGTCCAAGCACCTCATCGAGGCCGGCGGCAAGCGGTTCCGTACGCTGATGGTGCTGCTGGCCGCGCAGTTCGGCGACCCGTCCGCGCCGGGGGTCGTGCCCGGCGCGGTGGTGATCGAGCTGACCCACCTGGGTTCGCTCTACCACGACGACGTCATGGACGAGGCCCCGGTCCGCCGGGGCTCCCCGTCCGCCAACGCCCGGTGGGACAACACCGTGGCCATCCTCACCGGCGACTATCTGTTCGCCCAGGCGTCCGACCTGCTCGCGGACCTCGGTCCCGAGCTGATCCGCATCCAGGCTCAGACGTTCTCCCGCCTCGTCCAGGGGCAGATCCGCGAGACCGTCGGGCCGCGCGACGGCGAGGACCCGATCGGCCACTACCTGAGCGTGCTCGCCGACAAGACGGGCTCCCTGATCGCCGCCTCCGGCCGCTTCGGCGCGCTGCTGTCCGGCGCGCCCGCGGACGTCGAGGAGCGGCTCAGCCGCGCGTGCGAGGCCATCGGCGTGGCCTGGCAGCTCGGTGACGACCTGCTGGACGTGGCCTCGTCCGGCGCCCAGTCGGGCAAGACGCCGGGGACCGACCTGCGGGAGGGGATCAAGACCCTCCCGGTTCTGTACGCTCTGGCGTCGGAGGAGCCGTCGCGGCTGCGCGAGCTGCTGGCGGGGCCGGTGGCCGAGGAGGATGTGGAGGAGGCGCTGACCCTGCTCCGCGCCGACCCGGCGATGGCGCAGGCTCGGGCGGAGCTGGAATCCTGGGTGGACCGCGCCCGTACCGACATCTCCGGCCTTCCCGACATCCCCGCCAGGTCCGCATTTTTGGCGCTATGTGACTACGTGGTCCAGCGTTCCGGCTGATTTCCTGACCCGCTTCGCAGCGCGCGCCGCCCTGAAGCCGTCGTACGTGAAGATCGCCAGGGCCAGCCAGACGATCGAGAAGCCGATCCACCGGCTGGACGGCATGGTCTCCTTGGCGATCAGCACGCCGCACGCGAACTGCAGCATCGGTGCGATGTACTGCAGCAGCCCCATGGTGCTGAGCGGCACCCGGATGGCCGCCGCCCCGAAGCAGATCAGCGGGATGGCGGTGGCGACCCCGCCGCCGACCAGCAGCAGGGCGTGCCCGAGTCCGTGGTCGGCGAACGTCCCCTGGCCGTCGGCGTGCAGGAAGAAGATGTAGCCGAGCGCCGGCAGGATCAGCACCAGGGTCTCGATCGCGAGGCCCTCGGTGGCCGGCACGTTGGCCCGCTTCTTCAGCAGCCCGTACACGCCGAAGCTCACCGCCAGCGTCAGCGCGATCCACGGCAGCCGCCCGTAGTCGAGCGTCAGCACCAGCACCGCCAGGGCCCCGAACCCGACGGCCACCCACTGCATCGGCCGCAGCCGCTCCCGCAGCAGCACCACCCCGAACAGCACGTTGACGAGCGGGTTGATGAAGTAGCCCAGGGCGCTCTCGACGACGTGCCCGCTGTTGACGGCGTAGATGTACGTGCCCCAGTTGAGGGTCACGACCATGGCCGCCAGCACCAGCAGCCCCAGCTTCATGGGCTGCTTGAGCAGCGGCCGGAACCACGACCAGTGCCGGCGCACCGCCAGCACGGCCGCGACGGCGACCAGCGACCACACCATCCGGTGGGCGAGGATCTCAACGGCTCCGGATGGCTTGAGGAGCGGCCAGTAGAGGGGGAAGAGCCCCCACATCGTGTAGGCGGCGATCCCGAACAAGACACCGCGCCGAAGGTCAGGCATGAACCCCATCTTCGGCCATTACCACCTTTAAACACAAATGCCTATCACTATACGGAAATGTGTAGAGCTCCTAAAGCGTTAGGGCCTATGTACTCTGGGACGAGACCTACTGGAGGTAGTGCCATGGGCTGGCTGTTCGGCGGCAACAAGACATCGATGGTCCGACCCGAGGACGCCCTCCCCGGCCGCCCGGACCCCATGCCGATCCCGTCCCGTCACGCGGTCCTCGACGCCCCCCTCACCCCGCCCGAGGGCCTCGAGATCGCCGACTTCGGCCTCGGCTGCTTCTGGGGCGCGGAGCGCAAGTTCTGGCAGACGCCCGGGGTGGTCACGACGGCGGTCGGATACCAGGGCGGCTACACGCCCAACCCGACGTACGAGGAGGTCTGCTCCGGCCTCACGGGTCACACCGAGGCCGTCAGGGTGGCCTATGACCCGGCGAAGGTGTCGTACGAGGAGCTCCTGAAGGTCTTCTGGGAGGCCCACGACCCGACCCAGGGCATGCGCCAGGGCAACGACGTGGGCACGCAGTACCGGTCGGCGATCTACTACCACTCACCGGAGCAGCAGAAGGCGGCGGAGGCTTCGCGGGACGCGTACGAGCGGGTCCTGAAGCAGTCGGGCTACGGCGAGATCACCACCGAGCTGGCCCCCGCGGGCCCGTTCTACTATGCGGAGGATTATCACCAGCAGTATTTGTTCAAGAACCCGAACGGCTACTGCGGGATCGGCGGCACCGGGGTGGCCTGTCCGGTCGGCATCGCGCCTGCTGGCGAGTGAACAAGGCGGTCTTCGACGAGGTCTGTGTGCTCTGGGCGGAGCACATGGGCCTGCCTTTCCCCGATGACCTGCATGGCGTGGACATCTACGATCGGCCGGTCGTCTACCTGGATTCCTGCATAGCAGGCCCGATCACCAGCTATGTCGGGAGCCAGAGGGGCGTGCTGAACGATCGTCAGCTGCGAATCGTGAAGGAGTGCGCCCGTGATCTGCGGGCGCTGCTTCCGCGTCTGCGTCGGCGCGAGGGGCGAACGTACGTCGCGCGGCTAGTCCGAATCGGCGAGCTGATCATCAGCGATGCGCATGCAAGCTCTGAGCAGAGCAAGTAAGCGCGGCGACAATCTTCACTACATGGTCAAGGGCGAGCCGCCTGCGGCGGCCCGCCGCGTCGGGCGGTCGCTGGCCGCGCTGCGGCCTGGGGGCCGGTCGCGGCCAGCACCGCCCACGCGCTGACGCTGCCTCGGACTGTGGCTGAGCGGTGCGTCTCGCCAGATGCCATCGGTCGCTGGACGGCTCCCTCAGCCGGATCCGGGGTGAGTCTCTTGCCGCATGCGCTGCTGCTGCCTGAGGAGATGCTCATGGACTGCAGCGCGGAGCCCGTCGGCTGATTTCGATGCTGATGACAACACCTCTGCCCAGGGGACACCGGGGTGCAGCTCATGCCAGGGCGGGCGCGGCCCCCGACGCCCCGCGCCGGGCGCGTAATTACTGAACCCTTCGACAACGACATTCCATAGCGGCTGGTGATCGTCGATCATTAGCCGCACCGCCTTGGAAGCGAACAGGTCGTCGACCAGCAAGCATCGGACGTAAAAGTCTGCGGGATCCAGGTCGGCGCACGCGTCTAGTGTTTGGAGGTGTCGCCTGAGCTTGGAGTGAAGCGCGCCCCTGCTGGCAGAAGTCGACCGTGTGTACCGCCAGCTTGGAGAGGAGTAGGCCGAGCCTACGTACAAGGGGGTCTCGCACAGTGGAGACGACACGGGTTGGTAGAGGGGACATGCGCCAGCGTAGTAGAGCGCGTAGATGCCTTCGTGATCAAGACGGGCCACGTGGCCTAGCTGGACTGCAGGAGTAGTTTCCAAGGCCCACTGAACACTGCGAGCAAGGTTCTCCGGGCGGAGCGGGTCGAAGACAGGTACTGCCCTGCTGGGCTAGTTGCACTGCGTGCAGCTTGAACGTAGCGCCGACGACCGTTGAGGTCGCGATCGCTAGTGGGTGGCTGCTTTGCTTGCGTCTCTCCCCGTCGCCTCATGTCGAGCAGGGGCTTGGCATCGACTCCGAGGGCCCGTGCAATCTGTACGACGGTAGCGACTGTCGGCGGCTTCTTCCCGCTCTGGGAATTCAACGCCTGACTGATGATGGTGCGGCCTCGGCCGCATCGGTCAGCCAGTTGCTGGACACTCCAATTTTTGGACGCCATGAGTCGTCTTAACTCGTGTCCGAGGTCTCTCAAGTAGTCATGCTCGGCCACGTCGCTCCTCGTACGGATGTTCAAAGATGTTCATCATCGTACGATGTGAACAACAGCACCCGCTGGGTCAGTGAAGATCTCCTTCGACGGCAACGATCGAAGGGATTTGAGCAGGTGGCAGACAACTCGCTACTCGCGCTTGTGTTTGCGGTGATAGCGGTCTTCTTCGCGGCTCTCCTGGCAGCAGTCACCGCAGGGTTTCTCAGCTACCTCGATGGAAGTTCTGTAGCAATGGCTCTGATGAAGGGCGGAGCCACATTCGCAGGGGCGTTCACAGTTGGCAGCGTGGTGATCGGTATCTTCCTCGCGAAGTAGCTAGTCGGTTGCGAGAACGGTCCACAGCTGCACTTCTATGCTGTGGCCTGAGGCAGGATGTTGCTCGGGAGTTGCCTGACGAGCGGTTATGTCGATAGTCGGCCCGCAAGCCCGCCGCTGCTCGACAAGGGGAGCGGGAGGTGACTTCAGCGCGTGCTCGGTCCGATCATTGCTGAGGTGGGCAGCCTCGTGGCGGTATGCGACCAAGAGGCTGCCGCCCCGCGTCCGGTGCTCGGGCCTTACGGCCCTGTGCTCCGGGTCGGGTTGCCATCGAATTACCTGCCTACCGCAGGCTGCCGTGACTTCTGGTTCCTGATCTCGGCGTGTAGATTTTCGGCCAGTTCTTCCAAAGTCTCCCCACAACGCACGTTGGAGAGACCGCTGACCCTCGGCACGAAGTTGATGCGCATGGCGACCCAGCCTCCGGACATGTCGATGATCTGCCAGCCAGGGAATCTGCTGAGCACTTGCTGCACGGTCAGAGACACGACTGCGCCCCGGCGATCAGTGACGAGAGCGGATGCGACATGCGCAGTTCCGTGTAGCGGAGGGCGACTCGGTGGGCGGCGCGGGTCGGCTGGGTGAAGGGGTGCCCTGCGTAGATCGCTCGGTGTCTGCGTGGGTTCCAGCCGGTGCGCCACCAGTACGTGCCGTCCGCGCACCAAACGATCAGGCCGACCCAGACCGACACCATGGGAGTGCCGTAGTCGCGATGGACGTCGGCCGTGATTCCCTCCTCTGAAAGGGCCGCGATCAGTTGTTGTGCGGCGGCCAGGGGGTGAGGCGGTAGTGCGTTCATGTACTGAGCGTTGCTGTCACGAAACCGCAGGTGAACGGGCTAGTGCTGCTGGTGGTAGGGCTATTCCTGTCACGAATATCGGTACGGCCGAGGGCGGCGGCTTAACCTAGCGTTGTGACCCAGATACCGCCGCAGTTCTGGTCCGGGCCAGTTGTGGCCGCCGCTCTCGCCGAGTGCGATCTAGCGACCATCCTCGAAGAGGTGCGGCGGGCGAACGGTTGGACGCAGGGTCAGTTAGCTGAGGCGGTCGGCTACTCCCAGAGCTGGGTGTCCAAGGTGTTGCGTGGTCGTCAGCCGCTCACTGTGGACCAGGTTCGGGAGATATCCATCCAGATCGGGGTGCCGCTTCACTTGCTCCGATTCGGAGCCCGAGGGGATGACGATCCGACGAAGCGCAGAGATTTCGGCAAGGCGCTGGCGTTGACCGCGCTGGCGGGGGTGGCCCTGCCCAAGCGTCCCGATGTGGATGAGACGACGGCTGCCACGCTGACCAGCATCACCGGCGCCCAGCGTCGGTTGGAGGCGGTCACGCCTGCGCGTGAACTAAGCAGGCCGGCTGTGGCCCAGGTCGATCTTGCGGGCCGCGTTCTCGGCCGCTCGTCGCGGTCTCCGCATGCTGACGAGATCCGGGCCGGTCTGAGCGAGGCGGCAGGCTTCGCAGCCTGGGTGCATGCCGATATGCAGGACACCGGTTCGGCGCGGCTCTACTACCGTCGCGCCGTCGACAGTGCACGACAGGCCAACCATGCGCTGCTGGCGGCGTACATGATCGGCAGTCTGGCCGCGTTCGAGATTGACGCCAACGACCCGCTGATCGGACTGAATCTCTTGGCGCGGGCGCGGCGGGAGATCGGTGAGCGGCCACCGGCCATCGCTCGTGCGTGGCTGTCGAGTCTCGAAGCGCTCGGCCATGCGACCGCGCGGGACGAGGCGTCGGCGCTTCAGGCGTTGAGTGTGGCTGAGGCGGCGGTACGGGGTGGTGAGCGGGTCGCCGCACCGCCCTGGCCATGGGTGTTCCCGTTCGATCACGCCAAGTTGGCGGGGTATCGGGCTCTGGTGATGGTACGGCTCAAGCGGCCGGTCGAAGCCGTTGCCGCGTTCAACGAGTCGCTTTCGTCGGCCCAGCCCGGTGCGAAGCAGCGGGGTGTGCTCATGACGGAAGTAGCGACGGCTGAGGCCATGTCGGGACGCTATGACGAGGCGCTGTATCTGGCGTCCAATGCGCTTACAGTGGCGACGACGTATGGTTCCGAGCGTGTCCTGCACCGGGTCAAGAACTTCCGCCGATCGTATGCCGGGCCGTCGTCCGGTGCTCTGCGCTCGTTCGATGAGCGTCTTCACGCCACTCTGATCTAGGGGGATCATGGTTCGCATCGCTGTATCCGGTCATCGGGGCTTGCCGGAGGAGACCGCCGTACTGATCGACGGGGCGGTACGCGAGGCGCTTGCTGAGTACGGTTCTGGAGTCGCCGGGTTGTCCTGTCTGGCGGACGGGGCTGATCAGATCTTCGCTCGTGCGGTACTCGACCTCGGTGGTGCGTTGGAAGCCGTGATCCCGGCCAAGGAGTATCGGGACGGGCTGCCGGGCGAGTACCAGGCTACGTACGACGAGTTGCTGGGCCGGGCGGTCCGAACTCACAGGCTGGACTTTGTGGAGTCCACCGCGGAGTCGCACATGGCGGCCAGTGCGCGGATGCTGGACGACGCCGATGTGTTGTTCGCCGTCTGGGACGGGCAGCCGGCCCGAGGCTATGGCGGCACTGCTGACGTGGTGGCCGAGGCGCGGCGGCGGGAGGTGCCCGTGCGGGTGATCTGGCCTGATGGGGCCCGGCGAGATTAGGAGCCTCTAGACGCTAGGTGCCTGGTCAGGGAGCTGATGTGCCTCTAGGTGAGCCTCTAGACCTAGAGGTGATGTCTCTAGGTCTAGAGGCGCGGGCCCTACCGGTCCTCGTCTGCTTGCTGTCGTGCGATCTTGTGAGCGGTGGCGGTCCGTTGTCGGGCTACCTCGGCCCAGAAAGCCTCTCCGTGGCGGTGGCCGCTTCCGGCATAGCGCCATTCGCCTACCGTCACGGTCTTCTCCGGATCGGGAGGCGGAGCGCCTGTGATCGGCCGGGCTTGCTCGGCGCGGAAGCCAGGGCGGGCCTGTCAGTGTCCCCCGTAGCCGAGCATGTGCGCCCACTGTCGCAGGAGCAGGGTTCGGTAGGGCTGGAGCTCGGCGAGGCTGAAACAGGTGTAGATCATGCGGCGGGCGTGCTCGGTGACCTGCAACCCCTCAGTCCGCCCAGTTCGTCCGAGACGTAGACCGGTCGTACGTCAAGCTGATCGCCCCACCGGACGGGCGAGGGCGGCCCGTCCGCCATTCGGACCGTAACTTGACCGGCGGTCCGGCGTATGGCCCGGTCGAGCAGACCGTCCTGGCCGTGCCAATGCGGCGTGGGCTCGGTGGCTTTCGCCATCGAGCCCACGCCGCCGGTTCGTCGTGCCGAGTTAGCTCGCCAGCGCGAGTTTGACGGTCAGGGCGCCGGTCTTTTCGGCCTTGGGGTCGAAGAGGATGGTGTAGGTGCCCGTGGCGGGCAGAGTTGTCGCGGAGATGGTGCAGTTGCGGCCGCAATAGGTGGGGGAGCCCAATGCGGTGCCGTCGGGCTTCTTCACCGATACCTGGGCGTCGATGGAGCTGCCGAAACTGGAGTTGGTGAAGGTGAGGGTCACCTTCTGGTTGGCGGTGCCGTTGAAGGTCCAGGTTCCGTTCTGGCCTGGTGTCATGGTGGTCAGGGTCGAGGTGGCGCCACCGATGGTGATGTTCACCGGAGAGAGGTCGGCGACAGAGTAGGTCCTCAGCGTCAGCTTGCCGACCTGTTCGTCTCGCGGGTTGAATTCGACGGTGTAGGTGCCTGTGGCCGGCAGGGCCACCGGGTCGAGGAAGCAGTTGCGGCCGCAGTAGGTGGCCGCCACCAGCACGGTGCCGTCAGGCTTCTTCACCGTCACCTGGGCGCCGGTGGTGTTGGCGAAGTTGGCGTCGGTGAAGTTGAACGAGACGAGCTTGCCCGAGGTGCCGGAGAAGGACCAGGTTCCGTTCTGGCCCGGCGTCGTCGTCGTGAGGCTGGACGCGGCGCCTCCGACCGTGACGTTGCCGCTCAGGTGGGTGATCGAGTAGAGCTGAGCGGTCAGCTTTCCGACATTCCCATCCTGCGGGTCGAATTCCACCGTGTAGGTACCCGCGACCGGTAGAGCAATCGGTTCCATGAAGCAGTTACGACCGCAGTAAGTGGCCGCCACCAGCACGGAGCCGTCAGGCTTCTTCACCGACACCCGAGCGCCGGTCGTACTGGCGAAATCCGCATCCGTGAAGTTCAACGAGACGAGCTGGCCGGAGGTGCCGGAGAAGGACCAGGTTCCGTTCTGGCCTGGCGTCGTCGTCGTGAGGCTGGACGCGGCGCCTCCGACAATGACGCTGCCGGTCAGGTGAGTCACCGTGTAGAGCTGCAGGGCCAGCGAACCCGTCTTGGCGTTCTGCGGGTTGAGCTCGACCGTGTAGGTACCGGTCGCCGGCAGCACGGTCGGCTCGAGCAGGCAGTTGACGCCGCAGCGGGTGTCGGCGACCAGGTCGGTTCCATCCGGCTTCTTGACCTTGACCTTGGCGTCCGAGCTGGAGGTGAACGTCGAACCGGTGAAGTTGAACGACACCTGCTGGCCCTCGGTCCCGGCGAAGGTCCACACACCGTGCTGTCCGGCGATCGTGGTCGTCAGCGTGGAGGCCGGCCCCCCGACGGTGACCTGCGCCGCCACGTCCTGCGCCACGAGGTTCACCTGGGCGGAGGCCGAGCCGGTGTAGATGCCGGCCGGGTCGACCACCACCTGGTAGGTGCCGTCCGCCGGCAGTACGGTCGCATCGAAGAAACAAGAGGTGGAGCAGGACTTCTTCGGCAGGAAGACCGAGCCGTCCGGTCCGAGCACCGACGCCTGCGCGCTGGTGAACGTTCCGCCCGAGATCGTGATCGAGATCCGCTGCCCGGACTTTCCTGCCAACGACCAGGTCGGGTTCTGCCCCGGCTCGGTGGTGGTCAGCTTGACCGCGGCGCCGCCCGGTGTGAGCGTCCCGGTGACGTCGCCCGCGACGACCTGCGCGGAGATCGAGCCCACGGCCGTTCCATACGGGTCGGCGACCACCGTGTACGTTCCGGTCACCGGCAGCGTGACCGTGTCGAACGCGCACGACGTCTGGCAGTAGGCCGGCTTGAACAGGTCCGATCCGTCGGGGTTGCGCACCGAGGCGCGCGCGTACCCGTTGTTGTCCCACGTCCCGCCCGTCAGGACGAACGCGATGCGCTGACCGGCCGTGCCGGCGAACGACCAGGTGGCGTTCTGCCCCGGCCCGGTGGTGGTCAGCTTGACCGGTGCCCCGCCGGCGGTCAGGGCGCCGGTGACGTCGCCCGCGGTGACCTGCGCGGAGATCGAGCCCACGGCCGCCCCGTACGGGTCGGCGACCACCGTGTACGTTCCGGTCACCGGCAGCGTGACCGTGTCGAACGCGCACGACGCCTTGCAGTAGGCCGGGCTGAACAGGTCCGTTCCATCCGGGTTGCGCACCGAGGCGCGCGCGTACCCGTTGTTGTCCCACGTCCCGCCCGTCAGGACGAACGCGATGCGCTGACCGGCCGTGCCGGCGAACGACCAGGTGGCGTTCTGCCCCGGCCCGGTGGTGGTCAGCTTGACCGGTGCCCCGCCGACGGTCAGGGTGCCGGTGACATCGCCCGCGATCACCCCTGCCGTCATCGGCCCCGGCCGCGCGTCGGTCGGATCGACGATGATCGTGTAGGTGCCGTCCGCGGGAAGCGTGACGGTGTTGAAGGCGCAGGCCGTCGAGCAGTAGGTGGAGCCGTACAGCGGCGTTCCGTCCGGTTTACGGACCGAGGCGTAGGCGGAGCTGGTCAGCCCGCTGACCCCGAACGCGATCCGCTGCCCGGCCTTACCGGCGAACGACCAGTACGCGTCCTGTCCGGGAACCGTGGTCGTCAGTGTGGAGGGCGCTCCGAGCGCGACCGTCCCCGTGAGGTCGGTCACCTCGAACAGTTGCAGCGCGAGCGAGCCGGTCTTGGCGTCCTTCGGATCCCACACCACCGAGTAGGTGCCGGTGACAGGCAGGGTCTCGGTGTCGATGAAGCAGGTCTTGCCGCAGCTCTGCGACGCCAGGACGGCCCCGTCTGGTCGCTTCACCCGCAGGGTGGCGGCGGTGCTCGAACTAAGGGTGCCGTCGGTGAACTCGAAGGAGACCTTCTGGCCGGCTGTTCCGGCGAACGTCCAGGTGCCGTACTGGCCCGGCTGTGTGGTCTCCAGCGATACCTTCGGCCCGCCGATCGCCGCGGTCTTGACGACGTCGGGCGCGATCGTGCTCACGCTGAGCTTGTAGGCGCAGAACTCGTCCTCGTGCGGTGAGACGCGTAGCCGGTACGCGCCCGCCGCGAGGCTGTCGAGGCGCTTGCCACCGCACAGAGAGTTGGTGGCGACGCTCGCGCCCGCGGCGTTGAACAGCTCCCAGTTGAACCAGAGTCCCGGGCACTCCTGCGCGTCAACGAAGATCGAACCCGGCTGGCCCAGCGTGAACTGGTACTCGTCGCGCGCGACCTCGGTCTCCAGGTTGCCCGCTCCCTCGGCCGGGACGCCGTCCGAGGCCGTGAACGGCAGCGACACCGTGAACGTCTGTGGCGGCGTGACGTTCAGGTCGAGGTTGACGTTGTCGATCCCGAACGCCTGGTTCGAGATGCCCGCCACCCCGCTGGCCGTGGTCTTGAACTCGATCTGGCTCTTGTTGTGGGTGACCGGCATCGTGATCCGGTACTTGGCCCACGGCAGGCCGGTCGCGAGTTTCCCGGTCGCGACGGGCGTCAGCGTACTCGGCGTGATCGTGTAGGGGGTACCGCGGTCGGTCTCGACCTGGACCGTCTCGGTGTCGGAGTCGGACGCCCAGTCGCCGACGGCCAGCAGGTCGAAGCTCAACGTCCCGCTCTTGTGAGACGGTAGCGACTGCGCGTAGAACCGGTACGAGTCCGTCCCGCTGAACGGCCCGGCGAACGTGCTCACCGCCGGATCGGTCGACACCCGCGACGGCCGCACGTTCGCGCTGAGCGCCCCCTGGAAGTCGATCGGCAGGTCCCCGTCCTCGTTGACGGTCTGTGCGGTCGGATCGAGGATGGGTTTCGTCTGCTCGGCGGCGGCCTTCGCGAACGAAGTGTCCGCCGTGAGCGCGATGTCCAGGATGCAGTCGTTGAATTGGAGGCCCGCCGGGACGCCGTTCGCCTCGCACTGAGTGGTCGCCAGCTGGACCTGCTCGGGCGTCAGGTCGGCGACCGAGACGATCTTGGCCGGGAACTGCTTGTTCGTGAAGGTCGCGGTGCTCTGGCCCGGACCGTAGGTGAACAGCGACTCATTGTCGTCGATCCGCCAGGAGTCGGCGAAGCTGCTGTGCAGCACGGTCGGCGAGGCGTTGGCGGGCAGTTGGGTGCCGTCCCGCAGACGCAGGTCGTTCTTCGGGTTGCCGTCGGCGTCGCCGAGCAGGCCTATGAGGTCACTGTCGGGGGTCGGCGGCACGTAGAGGCTGGCGGCACCCCTCCTCCAGGACAGGGCAGGGCCGGCCACACCGTCGAACATGACGGCCCACTTGTCGTCCTTGCGCAGGATGAACGCGTTCTTGCCCAGATGGAGGAGCTGGCCGGTTTCGAGCGTGCGCTTCTGGTTGTCGATGTACAGGTCGTTCTCGTGGAACTCGACCAGGTGGTCGCCGGCCTCCATCGCGGCGTCGAACATCACCGAAACGTCCCTGCCGCCGCTGGCGGGGCTGAGCCGGCCCTGGATCTCCAGGTTCCACTTGTCGGACTGGGCGAGGATGAACTCGCCGACGGACTGCAGGTCGTAGCCCAGGCCGTCCGGGGTGGTGAAGTGCGGTTCGCCCTTCACCAGACTGCCGTGGTGGGTGAAATACCACCACAGGATGAGGCCGACCAGCGCCACTACGCCGATCCCCAGCGCCATCTCGATCGTGGCGAAGCCGGCGTCGATCAGGAACGCCCTGCCCGCCTGGCTGGCGAGGAACAGCTCGATCTCAGCGGTCAGCTCGGCCGCGGCGAGTTCGACGCTGCCATAGGCGCCGATGTCTTGGGCGAGCGTGGTCGGACCCACGGTCCGGATGCCCCTGATCAGCGGCAGAAGGTAGTCCGGGGGCTCCCACTTGAAGTCGTCGTCGTCCTCGTCCACGACCGGGATCTTGGCGGGCGGGCTGTTGGGATCCGCCGGGTCCTTCTGCCTCTCGCACTTGCGCTCCTTCTTGACCTCCCGGATGTCCAGGAGGCCGGAGGCGGGCGAGGTGGCTCTGTAGGTGGACAGCTGGTATCCCTTGTCGCCGCCACCGAGCGGGCACGTCTTTCCCTTGCCGTAGACCTGGAACCAGTCCTCGTAGCCGCCCCAGCGGTTGAGGACCGCCCCGGCGCGGACGCCGTTGACGCCATTGGCGGCGATCGCCGCGACGTACCGGCCGACCTGGCGTCCCCAGCCCTCATAGTCCGGGTTGCCCTTGACCTTGGCCTCGACCACCTCGGCGAAGCTGGTGCCGACCCGGTCGTAGTAGACGATGTCGGGCCGATCGCGGCCGTTGTTGAGGTACGTCTCCCATTGGACGTCCGGGTTGATGATCGCGCCGGGCTGTGCGGGCGGCGGGACGCCGAGGTGGTCGTTCAGGTACTTGATGGCGCGCGCCTGCCCAATGGACTCGATGCCGCCGCCGGCGCTGCACTCGTTGGGCTGTTGGTAGATGTAGGTGCCGAGCGCGGGACGGGCGGTAAGGCAGAAGCCGTTGTTGATGCGGCGGCGGGTGGCGTACATATTGTTGAACACGCAGCGTTTTTCGCCTCTGCCGGCGTTCGACCAGTCGTCGCTGTTCGGGGGGCAGGGGGCGGCGGCCGCAGCCACCGCCGCCGCCATTCTGGCCGTTAACGTCTCGTGGACGGGGCCTAACAGTGACGCCACGAGGACGCCCACCATGATTACGCAGAGACGCCGCATGCGTTCACCTCGGATAAATGGGACATAAAGATCCGCAGCGGGAACGTACACCATGAAGATCGGTTTGCGGCAGATCTGGAATCACCACGTTCCGTGATCGTCGACTATGCTGCGGTTCGGACCGCTCTTGGGAGGTACGGTGGTCGTCCACCGGTCATGGGAGATCGCATTCGACGCGTTGGCTTCACGGCCGGTGCGGGCGGCTCGGATGGTCGTCGTGGCTCATGGCCTCGATCGGGACGCCGTGCTCGTGCTGGACGCCGACAGCGACGAGTTCGTGACCGTCCCGGGGCTCCCGGCCCACCTCTCCCGCAATACGGTGTCGCTGTCGTCCGACGGGACCCGGCTGGTGTTCCTGTCGCGGCAGGACGACGGCGCCGGACCCATGCGGGTGGTGCTGCACGCGCTCGCCTCCGGAGCGCGGCAGGAGTTCGTCTCGGACGGTTTCGTGCGGGCGGCGCTCTCACCGGACGGCAGCCGGATCGCCGTCCTGGCAGACCTGTCGAACGGACCCGGAATCCCCGGCGTGGGCGACGAGATCGCCGGCATCGTGCTGATCGAGACCGTCACCGGCGCCCGGCAGCCGCTCTGGTCGGCCGAGGGCTACTGGCAGGAAGACGCCATCAGCTGGTCCCCGGACGGGCGACTCCTCGCCGCTACCTATCTGACGCTGGACGACGTCATCACCACCGTCGTCCTGGACCTTTCCGGCAAGGTGATCGGCGTTCACGAGGATCGGGTCGCCCTACCCGGGGCGCACTCCGTCTGGACGTCCGACCGGGAACTCATCGTCTACCCGGAGCCCGACGACGAGAGCCCCCTCATCGCGATCGACGCCCTGACCGGAAGTGAGCGCCGCTTCACCCGGCGAAACTTCAGCGGCTACCTCGCCATCACCGGTGGCCGGGTCGTGCGTCCGGGATCTTCGCCCGAGCGGGTCGTCACGACCGACTTGAATGACACCGACGAGCGTCCCTTCCTTACCTTCCGCCCCGCCGTCTCGATCGAGGCCATCGACATCGTCCCGTCCGCCGTCAGGTGACCCGTGGGGCGCCTCTTCGGCCGCAGGATCCCGACCGGCCACCGCTAACTCAGCGCCGTCGACAACCACTTGCCGTTTACTCGTACGTAGAGGCGTCTGTTGGTCGAGTCGACCGCAAGTGTCCCATCGACCGGGGTGTGCGTGAACGATGCGTCGCTGACCGGGCCTGCGACCATCCGCAGCGGCGGGTTCGGCTGGTTCTTGGTTGGGATGGCACCGCCGGACTGTCCTCCGATGTTCGCGTTGCAGTTCTCCACCCGGAAATCGCCGGTGCTTGAGGCTTCGTAGTAAATGTGACTGCCAGTCGGCTTTGTGGAGTAACGCCCCACGACGTTACGCAGGACGGCGGTCGAGCCGGAGCCGGAGTAGAGATCGATCCCGGAGTTGACCGTCGCCGCCGACGGACCGTTGGCGATCAGCACGTTCTCCAGGGCGCTGGCGCTTCCCGCCCAGGCGATGATGTTCTGGGCAGTGGAATACCCGGAGGCAAAACCACCCGCGTAAGCATAGATATTGGACGCATAGATATGCCTGCAGGACGCGTCGACCTTCAGGTGCGGGCCGCCCTGCATCCTGGAGGTTTCGAATTTGCAGTCCGTCAGATAGATCCCATTGGGATTATTGTTCTTCGCGGTGCCCTGGGTGATCCACAAGGCCCCGGTGCCGAAGGCCTCCATGCGGCATCCGATGAAATGGATCTGGTTGACGTTGTCGGCACTGTATCCCCAGCCGGCCGTGGCAGAGGAGTTTCGAAGCCACACGTTGGGCTGAGTAGTGCTGTTCGCGGTGCCGGTGCTCTCCTCGATCACCAGATTGTAGAACCTGGAGTCCCAGAACTCGACGGCGTCGATGCACAGGTCGTTGTTGCTCGACATGAAAACATCACGGAAGTAGGAGTTGTCATTGTAGTAAAGCTCGAGCAGCAACCCGGTCTTGCCGTTGCCGTTGAACCCGAGGTTTTCGATCGAACAGTAGCGCCGATGTTCCGACCCGCTCGTGTCGGTAGGGGCTCCGGACATACGCAACAGGATGCCGTTCGCCTTCTTGACCAGCGTGGAGGCCTTGCTGCTCGCCCCGGCCAGTCGGATTCCGTTGCCGCCGATGGACAAGGCCGGGCCGCCGGCCGTCGGGGTGACCGCGTACGCCCCCGCGGGGAAGTACACGGTGCCGCCTCCAGCGGCCACCGCTGCATCGATCGCGGCCTGGACCTTCGGGGTGTCGTCATCGGCCCCGTTGCCGATCGCCCCGTAGTCCTTGACATTGAACCAGTCCAGCGGTGTCGTCTCCGCTGCCGCATACGGGGTCTTCGCGATCATGGCGGCACCCGCCAGCCCTGCGGCGGTGCTCCACAGCGCCCTACGCCCCATGCTCGGACCCTTCGGCTCCGTCACGCCACAGCCCCCCTAGAGATCGGCTTGAGGATTAAATCAGTTCGTCGCGCCCGTTGGTGAGTGAACAAGGCGGTCTTCGACGAGGGGCGTGCTGAACGATCGTCAGCTGCGAATCGTGAAGGAGCGCGCCCGTGATCTGCGGGCGCTGCTACCGCGTCTGCGTCACCGCGAAGGGCGAACGTACGTCGCGGGGTCAGTCCGAACCGGCGAGCTGATCATCAGCGATGCATGCAAGCTCTGAGCAGAGCAAGTGAGCGCGACGACAATCTTCACTACCGGATGAAGGCCGCCCGCCAGCACCGCCTACGCGCTTGACCACCGCCACGAAGGACCCGAGACGGCAGAACTCAACGACGGAAGGGACATCAATGCGCGTACGGTTCGCCGACAAGGCGCCGGCACAGGTCTGGGCCACGCTGCTGGAGTCCGACCGCCCTGAAGGAAGGCGCGACCCAGGCTGACCGAGGCGCGGATATGTCAGCTCGGCGCCTCGTCGGTCCATTCGGCGACCTCGTACGTCTCGTACTCGGATACCTCGCCAGGCTCGTGAAAACGGTCAGGCTGGCTCTCGGTCGTCAGGCGGCGAGGCTTGCCGTCGTCTCCCGGGGGGAGATCGCGGGAGCCGCGCGGCGGCGTCGCCACGAGATCCCGCATGGCCAGCAGTGTTCCGTTGTCAGGGTCGATGATCCACTGGCGTCGGTAGTTACCGAGCTGCTTGGGTGCGGTGGAGAGGCCGAGGGGAATGGTCGTCTCCAACGGCAGGGAAATCACCACTCCAGGACGGCCCAGCGGGTCGGTCGTCCTGCTCTCGACCTTGACGCCGGGCAGGGTGGCGAGCATCCGGAACGCGGCCGCCCGCACCGCCGGCGGGACGAGCGCCTCGGCCAGCAAGGTGCCCGCCACATCACTCAGCGCCCGAACACGCTTCTCACCTTGCAGAGCCCGCATCGGCTGCCGTGTGACTTTCGGAGCATACGCTTCCCAATTGCCCTTGAGATCCAGCAGCGCGTTCTCCAACTGTTCGGGCTGGGTCGGCAGCGCAGCCAGCTGTTGCGGTGTCATGCCGAAGAATCGTCGATCGTCCACCCTGCGGCACGCTTGCTTCCTTTTCGGAGTCTCCAGGAACAGGGTGCCCGGCCCATCAGCAGTCGCGACCTGCACCTTCATGGGAGCTCCCGCCTTCCGCCATTTCTGCCTGTCGCGGGCGGTCCACGGGCGGGCAGGCAAGTCCTGGACGGCGATGCACGCCTTGCCGCGCTGGTCGGTCCAGTCGTCGTACTGCATCCTCGACTCGATCTTGTAGTGGTCCGCCACGTTCTCGCCGACCGCGTAGATCTTCCCGGCGATCCGGGTGGTGTGCCAGTACGTGCCGGTCGGCCCCTTCTGCACATTGGCGGCGGCCACCAGCAGTGCGTTGCCCGGTGCCTGAGGGCTCCCGTTCTCGCCGAAACGGACCGGCTGGTCCCGACCCGAGGTCAGAGAGATGGCGGCCAGGGTCGCCGCGACCAGGGCGGCCGTCGCCATCATGCTCACCGTCGAAACTCTGAAGCTGCGGCGGGAGCGTGGCGGAGGATCAGAGCGCCAGTTGGCACGCAGGGCGAGCTGGTCCGGGCCCTCCTCCTGGGCCAGTGCCGTCCGCATCTGCCGCAGTGCGTCGAGTTCATCCATCGTTGTTCTCCCCCAGGAGGGCTTTGCGGAGTTTCGTCCGAGCCCGGTGAATCTTGGCCTTGACGGTGCCGAGGGGCAGATTCAGAACCGCCGCGATCTCGGCGTATGACAGCTGGCCCCAGGCCAGCAACAAAATGGCGCTGCGATCCTGGGAGCTCAGTGCCGCGAGGGCCTTCGCCAGATGAGGGCCCTGCGCCGCGGCGGCCATGCGATCGCTGACCAGCTCGGCGATGCCGTCCTCGGCCGGGTCCACGCCTGTTCGGGCGAACGCCCTGAACATGCGGGTTTCCTGCCGATGGTGCTTGGCGATCAAATTGCTGGCGATGCCCCATAGCCATGCGGCGAATTCTGATCGCCCGTCGAACCGTCCCCGCTGCCGGAACGCGGTGGCGAACGCTTCCGCCACGATGTCATCGGCGAGAGTGCGTCCAAGGCGACGCTTGATGTAGGCGTGAAGTCGCGGCGCGTGACGGTGGAACAGTTCGCCGAATGCCTCAGGGTCTTCCGAAGAGGCGGCGACAAGTTCTGCATCGCCGAGCTTCTCCGTAGGCCGACTCACCACTCTGGCCGTAGCCACGGGGCGGTGTGTCGCTTCATGATCGGTTCCTCCGGGTCCAGGGTGCTTGATGTACCCCCTCTATCCCGAAGGCCGCTCCCCGGTTGCGTCCCTGTTCGTCAGGCGCCTGATTCCACGGTTCTCTGAGCGCACTGTGGCGGGTTGGGGCTGCGCCGGCGAATCCAGACTGGCTCGCCGACAGATTGATCCACATCGCCGGCACCGGGGTGGCCTGTCCGGTCGGGTTGACGTCCGGTGAGGCCCTGACAAGCGCTAGGGCTTGGTCGCGGGGGTGAGCACCTCCACGCCGCTCGCCTTGAGGGCGTCCCGCAGGTCGGGTGGCGGTGCGGTGTCGGTGATCAGGTAGTCGGCGGCGCCTAGTTCCGACACCTGGGCGAACAGGCGGCGGCCGAACTTGGAGGAGTCGACGAGGATCGCCACGCGGGCCGCACGGGAGATCATCTCCTGCATCATCGCGGCCTCGGCGAGGTTGCTCGTCGTGTAGCCGGCGTCGGCGGCGACCGCGCCGACGCCGATCAGCGCCAGATCGCAGCTGATGTCCAGCTCGGCGCCGGTGTTGGCGCGGAAGCTGACCGGGCCGATCGTGGCGAGGGTGAGCGCGCGCACCGCGCCGCCGAAGACGTAGATGTCGCGGATGGCCGTAGGCGGGAGCGCGCTCGGCACCAGCAGATTGTTCGTCGCCACCGTGAGGTCGCGGTGCTGGCCCAGGCTGCGGGCGAGCGCAAGGGTGGTCGTCCCGCCGTTGATCATGATGGTCGAGCCGTCGTCGACCAGTGTCGCGGCCAGGGCCCCGATCTTCTCCTTCTCCTGCTCCTGCACGGCAAGCCGCTGGTCGACGGCGCGGTCGGTGCGGGAGACCGTGGACAGGCTGACAGCGCCGCCGTATGTACGCACGAGGATGCCCTCGGCGGCCAGCTGATCGAGATCGCGTCGCACGGTGTCGATGGAGACGCCGAAGCGCTCGGCGAGCTCGCTCACCGTGACCTGGCCGGTGTCGGCCACGTACGCGGCCAGCTGAGCTTTGCGCCCGGCGGGTAGGTGGCGCTGCCGCTCGTCCCTGTCAACGCTCACTGGTTCCCCCTTGTCAGTGCGGCAGTATTCCACAAGTCCGTGCCCGCTGGGCATATTGCCGCATAGAGCTGCCAAGAGCCGCAAGGGTGGGCAGGGCCAGGCGAAGGCCGGTAGCGGCGGGGAAATTCACAGATCAGAGGACGGCGATGGGGCGCCGGATCTTGCTTCATGGCTCCACATTATGCCGTACTTCGCAGTTTTCTGCTGTTCTTCTCTTGTCCACGTCCGTAACACGCTGCTAACGTGACGGCAACTCGGCAGAGGACGGAAAGATCTCGATGTAGAAGGAGCCCGTCATGGCGGTTGGTGCAACCCGGGTGAGGCAAGTGATAGGGGCGGCGACAGCGGTTGCGACGGTCGCGCTCGTGGCGGCGTGTGGCTCGGGCGCCTCGGGCGACACCGCCTCGGACGGCAGCGTGACGCTGGAGTTCGCGCAGTGGTGGGGGGCCGAGCTGCCGGCCGGGGAGTTTGACAAGATTGTTAACGATTTCACCGCACAGAATCCGAACATCAAGATCAAGCTGCTGAGCGCGCCGTACGCTTCGACGAAGCAGCAGCTGATCACCGGCGCCGCGTCGAAGACGTTGCCCGACGTGGTGGGCCTCGACGGCGCCTGGGTCAACGACTTCGCCAAGCAGGGCGCGATAACCGATCTGTCCAAGCTGATGGCCGACGCGAAGTACGACGCCGGCCAGCTCGCCAGTCAGGTGCAGATCAAGGGCAAGACCTACATGATCCCGGTGGTCAACTTCGTCTACCCGCTCTTCGTCAACAAGGACCTGCTCACCAAGGCCGGCGTCGCCAAGGTGCCCACCACGCGCACCGAGTTCCTCGACGCGGCCAAGAAGATCAGCGCAACCGGCAGCGACGTGAAGGGCTGGGCGCTCCCGCTCGACACCGCCGTCCCCAACGGCATCCAGAACGACGTCATGTCCTGGCTCTGGGCGTCCGGCGGCAGCATGCTGGCCAACGGCAAGCCCAACCTGACCGGCGCGCCGGTCAAGAACGTGGTCGAGTACGTGAAGAGCCTGAACGACGCGGGCGTCATCGCCCCCGGCTCGCTCACCATGAAAGAACAGGACAAGGTCGAGAAGTTCACCAACGGCCAGGTCGGCATGATGATCGACTCGCTCGCGCACATCAACCTGATCAAGAAGAACAAGCCGGATCTGAAGTTCGAGGTGGCGGCCATTCCGGCCGAGGACGGCTACACCGGCAAGCGCGGCCTCCCGTACGCGTCCTGGGGTATCGGCATCTCCGACTCCACCGAGCACAAGGCCGAGGCGTTCAAGTTCGTGTCCTACCTGCTCAGCAAGGAGACCAACGCGAAGCTGAGCACGATCGCGAACGGCTTCCCGGGTAACAAGCACGCCCAGCCCGACTTCAGCAACAGCGACCCGCTGTTCAAGACCGCTTTCGACATCTACCAGCAGGGCTACCCCGCCAACGAGTTCGTCGGCCTGCCCAAGTCCGAGGACCTGATGCGCAGCTTCGACGAGCAGCTCCAGCTCGTGCTGACCGGCAAGACGAGTGTCGACGACGCCCTCGCCAAGTCGCAGGAGTCCTGGTCCTCGGTGATCGGGTAGCCCGCCCGGGCGCCGTGCCGGTCCCCAGGTGCGGCGCGCGATCAAGGAGAAAGCGATGACATCCGTGATGGCACCGAAGACGGCGGCGCCCACCGAGGAACGGGTCACACCCGGCCGGACCCGCTCCCTGGCAAGGCGCCTGATCCCGTACGGCTATCTGTCCCCCACGGTGCTTCTGATCGTGGTCCTGATGGTGGTCCCCATCGTCATGGTGATCGGCTACTCGTTCCAGGACAACGTGATCGTCCAGGAGAACCCGGTGTTCGCCGGGTTCGCCAACTACACCAAGGTGCTCGCCGACCCGGACTTCCTGGCGGCGCTGCAGAACACCGCCATCTTCATCACGGTCAGCACCGTGGCCCACCTGGTCCTCGGCCTGGCGTTCGCGATGATGCTCAACACCCAGTTGCTGGGCGGGGTCGCCAAGGCCGTTTTCCGGATCGTCTACATCCTGCCCTGGCTGTTCACGATCGCGGTGATCGCCGTCATCTGGCGGCTGCTGCTCGACCCGTCCGGCGTGGTCAACTACGTCCTGCACACGCTGGGGCTCATCCAGGAGGGCGTGAACTGGCTCGGCGACCCGGGCAAGGCGCTCTGGGCGATCACGTTCGTCAACATCTGGTCCGGCTACCCGTTCTTCATGATCAGCCTGCTCGCCGCGCTGCAGGGCATCCCCAACGACCTGTACGAAGCGGCCGCGATGGACGGGACGAACTGGTTCCAGCGGTTCCTGCACGTGACGCTGCCCCAACTGCGACCGGTGATCATCAGCATGGGAGTGCTCGACCTGATCTGGACGTCCCAGCAGTTCGCCCTGATCTGGATGACGACCGGAGGCGGGCCGCTGAACGCCACCGAGATGCTCAGCACCTACACCTACAAGCAGGCCTTCAGCGAGTACGAGTTCGCGACCGCGTCCGCCGCCGCCGTGATCGTGCTGCTGCTGACGATGATCCTGGCCTTCTTCTACGTACGCCAGCAAAGGGAGCGGTGAGACGCATGGCCACCACCATCAAGACCCGTCGCACCCTCGCCAAGGCCGGCGTCATCACCGGCCTCGTCATCGGCGGGCTGTTCGCCGGCCTGCCGGTCCTGTGGCTGCTGTCCACCTCGTTCAAGAGCAACGGGGAAGTCTTCCAGAATCCGCCGAAACTCATCACCGGCAGCTTCTCGTTCGACGCCTACTGGGAGATCCTCGGCGACGGTGCCCAGCTGCGGTACTTCCTCAACAGCTACATCGTCGCCTTCGCGGTGACCATCCTGACGCTGCTGGTGGCCGTCCTGGCGGGGTTCGCCTTCAGCCGCTTCACGTTCCCGTTCCAGAAGACCATCAACGCCGTGATCGTCAGCGTCCAGGCCGTGCCGCCGATCACGCTCGTCATTCCGTACTTCGGGCTCGTCGTCGGGCTCGGGCTGTACAACACCTATCCCGGCCTGATCCTCACGCACATGGTGTTCACCCTCCCGTACGCGATCATCATGATCACCGCGTACCTGAACACGCTGCCACGAGAGCTGGACGAGTCCGTCAAGGTCGACGGCGGCACCAACTGGACCGCGCTGTGGCGGATCCTGGTACCGATCTCGGTGCCCGGTCTGATCGCGGTCGGCGTGTACACGTTCATGATCTCGTGGAACGAGTACCTGTTCGCGCTCACTCTGACCCGTACCGACGACATGCGCACCGTGCCGATCGGCATCCAGATGCTCATGGGCCAGCACTCGTACGAGTGGAACCAGATGATGGCCATGAGCATCCTCGGGTCCATTCCGGTCCTCCTCCTCTTCCTCCTGTTCCAGCGACGGTTCATCGGCGGGCTCACCGCCGGCGCCGTCAAGGCCTGACACACCCAGCACCCAAAAGGAGAAAACGCACAAATGCTGACGACCGGCAAGGCGATCCTGGATGTCGCCAACGAACACAGCTTCGCCGTGCCCGCCTTCAACATCAGCGACTGGGCGATGTTCAAGGGGATCGTCGAGATCAGCGAGGAGACGAACGCACCCCTGATCGTCGGGATCCACCCGGACGAGGTTCGGCACATCGGCCGCGAGATGATCACCGGCATCGTCGAGCGGTCGCACAACTCGAGCGTCCCGATCGCGATCCACTGGGACCACGGCGCCACCTATGAGCAGATCCTGCAGGCGATCCAGTACGGCTTCACCTCCGTGATGATCGACGGGTCGCTGAAGCCGTTCGAGGAGAACATCGCGATCACCAAGAAGGTCACCGACTCGGCGCACGTTCTCGGCGTGTCGGTGGAGGGCGAGCTCGGCACGATCGGCGGGAACGACAGCTACGCCGAGGCGGGCGCCGCCGAGATCATCTACACCGACCCTGACGACGCGGTCACGTTCGTCGAGCAGACCGGCGTGGACAGCCTCGCCGTCGCGATCGGGACGTTCCACGGCCTCTACCCGGCCCACCTCAAGCCGGAGCTGAAGCTCGACCTGCTCAAGGAGATCAAGAGCCGGGTGCAGATCCCCCTGGTGCTGCACGGCGGCTCCGGCAACCCGGATGACGAGATCCGCGAGGCGGCGCGCATCGGCATCAACAAGATCAACATCTCCACCGATATCAAGGTCGCCTACCACGACAAGATGCGCGAGGTGCTGGGCAACGACCGGAAGGTGCGCGAGCCGAACGCCATCCAGCCCGCCTGCCTCGAGGCCATGAAGGTGGTCGCCGCCCAGAAGATCGAGCTGTTCGGCGCCGCCGGTAAGGGCTCGCTCTACTGACATGGCCGACGCGTCCCGAACAATCCTGGGCCTCGGCGGTTGCGTCGACTACGAGTTGAAGCTGACCACCAGTGTCCTGGAACAGCTTGTCGCCGAGTACGGCATCGTGGCCGCGGAACTGACGTCGCCGGCCACGGTGACCAGCGAGCGGGACCTCGTGGTGTCGATCCTGGGGTACGTGGCCCGGGGCGGTGGCGGTGAACACTTCGTCGCCTCCGCCCCGGCGCTGTCGACCTTCGCGGACCGGTTCCCACATCGGGAAACTCTGGGCGGCACCTCGGTGCGGGCCGGGATCGTGATGAGCCGGCTCGGCGTGCCGTCCACGCTGCACCTGGTCAGCGTCAACGACACCTTCCGCCGGCTGCTGCCGGCGGACTGCGAGTACATCAACAGCGGTGTCGGGGACACCTTCCATCCACACCTGATCGTCCAGTACGACAAGGGCCTGCGGGTCCGGGCGGGCGACATCGACATCGTCGCGCCGTTCCCGAACCGCCTGATCTACGTCAACGACCCGGCGAACGCTGCCATGCTGCTCACCGGCGATCTCGGCGACCGGTTGCGGAAAGCGGACATCTTTCTGATCTCCGGATTCAACGCCATGCGCGACCAGGCGGAGCTCGACGAGAGGCTCGCCTCCCTGAAAGAGCACATGCGGCAGCTGCCGTACGGGGCGGTCGCCTACTTCGAGGACGCGGCATACCACGAGCCCGCCTTCAGCCGCCGGGTCCGGGACGCGCTGCTCGACAAGATCGACGTGTACGGACTGAACGAGGACGAGCTGCAGTCGTACATCGGGCGCCCGGTCGACCTGCTCTCGGCCGAGGACGTCGCGGAGGCGCTCACGGCGGTGCACGCGCTCATCCCGGTGCCGACGCTGGTGCTGCACACGAAGTACTGGGCCGCGGCGCTCGGCGCAGGCGCTTACGCCGACGCCCTCGACACCGGCACGGTCATGGCCGCCACCCGCTACTGCCACGGCGACGAATTCAGCGAGGAGGACGTCGAGCGGGTGCGCCGACTGGCCCGGCGGCCCGAGTCCGTCGCCTTCGCGGCGGCGCTGCGCTCGCGCATGGGGGCGAGTGTCGACTGTGTCCCCGGCTTCGCACTCGACGTCCAGAATCCCACCACCGTCGGGCTCGGCGACACGTTCGTCGGCGGCTTCCTCGCCGAGCTGGCCCTGAAGGGACATCGATGACCGTCGAGGTACTGCCTGCCAACCAGCCCGAGACGTTCTATCGCGGCGCCGGCCGGATCGCCGAGTTCCGCAACGTGCCCGGGCTGCCCGACCGCCCGGAGGACTGGGTGGGCTCGGTGACCTCCAGGTTCGGGCTCGCCCCATCCGGGCTGTCCACCCTGGCCGACGGCCGCGTGCTGGCCGAGGCGATCGCCGCGGATCCGCGCTGGTGGCTCGGCCCGGAACGCGCCGACACCGGCGTGCTGGTGAAGCTGCTCGACGCCGGCCAGCGGCTGCCGTTGCACGTGCACCCCGACCGCCGCTTCGCCACCGCGCACCTCGCCTCGCCGTACGGGAAGACCGAGGCATGGGTGATCGTCTCCGCGCGGCCCGGCGCGTACGTCCATCTGGGTTTTGCCCGTGACGTGGAGGCCGCCGAGCTGGCCGGCTGGGTGGACGGGCAGAAAACTGAGGCGATGCTCGCCGCCACCAACAAAATCCCGGTCGCGGCCGGCGACGCGATCCTCTGCCCGGCCGGGCTTCCGCACGCGATCGGCGACGGCATCCTGCTGGTCGAGGTCCAGGAGCCGACCGACTTCTCGGTGCTGCTGGAGTACGAGGGCTTCGGCCTCGCCGGCGGCCACCTCGGCCTCGGCTACGACCTGGCTCTGCAGTGCGTCGACCGCGGCGCCTGGACGCCGTCACGCCTCGACGAACTCCGCGGTACTCCAGCGCGACTGCTGCCCGAGGCCGCGGACAAGTTCTTCGCCGTTCGCCGTTTGCATGGCGGCGAACGCCTGGAACGTGGCTTCAGCGTGCTGGTGGTGGTGGCCGGGGAGGGCAGGCTGATCGGCGACAAGGACGACCTGTCGCTCCGGCGGGGAGACACGCTGCTGGTCCCGTACGCCGCCGGCCCGGTTCTTCTGGACGGCCAGGTCGAGGTGATCCGCCTCTCGGCGTCCGCCTGACTGCCACAGCGCTTCCGCCTTCACCGGCGCAATCATCCCGCTGTGGGGCCAGAGCCGCAGTTCGCGCCAGAGGCGACCCCCGCTGGCCGCGTTGCCGTCAGCGAGCGAACTTCTCGATGGCGGCCGGGGTGACAGGGGTGAAGAAGTTGACGAGGTTGCCGTCGGGGTCACGCAGCAGGAGCGACCGGTTGCCCCACGGCATCGTCGTGGGCTCGTTGACGAGGTCCTCGACGAAGCCGACCACGTTCTGATGCACGCCGTCCACGTCGTCGACGAGGAACTCGATGATCACGGTGCGGTTGTCGGCGGGACGGGCAGCGTCAGGCGCGAAGAGCGGGACGGTGCGGGTGCTGCCGATCGCGAGGGTGGCGGAGGCGGTTCTGAGCTCCGCGAAGTCCGCGCCGGACCAACTGGCCCGCAGTCCCGTGGCTCGCTCGTAGAAGCCGACGAGGCGTGCGATGTCGCCCGTGATGATGCGGATCGATACGAAGTCCATGGTGATTTCCCTGTTCGTGGGGGCTGTTGTCCGGTGGCATACTAGGGCGGATTCTGGACAGAAACCGCCCAGTATTCTCGCTAAGGCTGTGTGACGTGGCTCGACCTACTCATCGCGTCCTCACGCTGTTGGAGCTCCTGCAGTCGGGCGGCATCCGGACGATGGCCGAGCTCGCCGACCGGCTCGGCGTCGACGAGCGCACCGTGCGGCGGTACGTGGACCACCTGATCGACCTCGACGTGCCTGTCGAGTCGGTGCGCGGCCGCTACGGCGGATACCGGCTCGCCCCCGGATACCGCATGCCTCCGCTCATGCTGAGTGACGACGAAGCGCTCGCCGTGCTGCTCGGCCTGGTCGCCGGCCGCCGGTCAGGGTTGATGACGGCGACGGGCACGGCGAGTGAGACGGCGGCGGCCAAGATCCGGCGGGTCCTGCCCGAGCGGCTCGCCCGCAGGCTCGACACCGTGCTCGAATCCCTCGCCTTCACGGCTCCGCCCGGCGAGTTCGCCACCCCGGAGATCGCGGTCCTGCTCTCCATCGCCGACGCCGTGCGCCATCACCGGCCGATCTCGATCAGGTACACCGCCGCCGACGGCCGGCGCAGCGAGCGCACGCTGCATCCGTACGGGCTCGTGGCCCACTCGGGCCGGTGGTACGTCACGGGTGCGGATCCCGAGATCGGCGACGATCGGACCTTCCGGCTGGATCGCATCGCAGATGCGAGGGCCCTGCCGGGTTCGTTCGAGCCGCCTGCCGGGCTTGATCCGGCGCAGCGCGTTCTGTCAGGGCTTGCCAAGGCTCCGTACCGGTATGAAGTGGTCCTGCGCATCCAGGGGACGGTCGAGCAGATCCGCGCCCGGCTTCCCGCCGGTGTTGCGACTGTGGAGGAGCCCACGTCCGCGGGGGGCGCCGATCCCGAGGCCGAGGGCTGGCTCCGCGTCGAGTTGCGAGCCGAGCGGCTCGACTGGTTGCCTCCGGTGCTCGCGTCGCTCGACCGGCCGTTCGTCATCGAGCGACCGGACGAGCTCCGGGGCCTTGTCGCCGCGCTCGCCGACCGGCTCGCGGCCTCTGCCCGCAGGGTCCCGCCTGCGCCGGGCACAGGTGTTGCCTGACGTCCAGCGAGGAACGGTCAAGCGGCGCGGGTGCACTGCCGTTGGTCCACGGTTACCTCGAGGACGATGGCGTCGGTGGTCACCGCGGCGGCGAACCCGCCCGTCGGCCCGCCCGCGAAGCCAGGTCAGCAGGGCAGCCGGTGGCGCCGGGCAGACGGCCGCCAGTTCGGCGGGATGGTTGACGCGCATGCGGCGGACGCGGAGGTGACGCGCGTCCACCGCGGTCTGCTGAGGCAGGATCGACATCGGCACGGCGAGGTGGCCCTCGGCGTGAACCGCGGTCGCGGCCAGCGTGGCGATGTCACGCCTGATGCCCGCCACGAATCTCGGTCAGCGCCTGCCGCACCTGTGTCTCGGGAGCGTCCAGCAGCTCGGCGATCCGGCGCAGCGGCAGGCCGAGGCGCTGCAGCCCGCGGATGCGTTCGAGCCGTGACAGCTCGGCCACGCCGTACCAGCGGTAGCCGGTGGAACGGTCGACCGCGGCGGGAACCAGCAGCCCGCTGCTGTTGACCTCGCTGTCAGCCATGATCGCCGGTCTGGGCTGGCTGGCACTGGCCGCGGCCGGGCTCCTGATGGCCGCTCGCCCGGCCGTGACCTCGACCAATGAGCGGGATGGCCCGCTACTCTACGTACGGATAGGGTTCCCGCAATTGCTTCTTGAGGACCTCGATCCCCGACTCCTCGGGGTCAAGGGTTTCGACGTACTCGATCTGAGGCAGCAGCATCTCGGCGTCCGCGGGGATCAGATTGTACCAGACCCCCATCTGCTGGTTGAACTCGCGCAGATACTGGCGGGCGCGCTCGTCGTCCTCGTTGTCCTCACCGCCGGCCCACTCCCACAGGTCATCGACCTCGAAGTCGCCGACGGCATTGGCGCAGTTCTCCTTGTACCGCCAGTAGAACTCGCCGAACGAGAGCAGCACGTCGCCCGTCCGGCCCGCGTCGTAGGCGAGCGTCTTCGCGGTGCCGTGCAGCTTCCTGAGCGCCTGCTGGCACAGCTCCGCCGCCTGGCTGCCCCATATCTTGGCCAGCGCCTCCGAGTGCCCCTCGATGGTGGCCGCGAAATCGGCCATCCAATTGGCGGAGTTCTGACACACCACGCCGAGGTCCAGGAGAATCCGCGGACGACTCCGCTCGAAGAATTTCCTGACGCCGGCCGCGCTGTTGGTCGAGACGTCCTCCTCGCGCCACGGCTCGATATCAGAGGGAGGCCGGGAACGGCCCGGATCCTGCTGCCCGTTGACAACGTTCCGCAGCTTGCCCATTTGGCGGTTGAAGATTCCCTCGGCCGCGTCGTAGTTCAGGGCGGCGGCGTACACGAGCTGGCCGAAGCCGGCGTAAGACCGGAAGAATGTCTCTAGCTGCTCTCTGAGGTTCTCGAATTTCCGATCGAGCGCCTCCTGCATCCTGTCTGCGGATGCCCATGCGCCGTCCAGATCGATTTTCGTGACGGAGTGGCCGCTGTACGCACCCCAGACGACCTCCCAGACGTAGTGCCCGAAGGCCGCGCCCGGCGTGCAGTCCCCGGACAACGGCGAATACATTCCGTCGCTGATGGGTGGCTGCGAGCTGAGGTCGTCCGTCGCGATTCGCGCCGAGCGCTTCTTGAGCTCCGCTCTGTTGACCTCTATCCCGCGCGCGGGTGACGGCCATGACCGGTCGAGCTCAAGTCCGCTGTGCCACTGCCTCCAGGGTTCGGAGCTGGGTGGTTCCTGCATGAACGCGTCCTTCCGGCGCTACGGGCGGACCACGACGGCCGAGGGGGACGCCGCCTACATACATGTTAGGCATGCCGGTGATCTGGCCGTCAAGATCGCGTAACCCCCGATTCCCCGGCTCTTCACCGTGGATCGCTCCAGATCGTGAGCTCCGGCAGGATCGGACATAGGGGATAAAAGGATCGCTAGCCTCTTCCGGTGATTTCCTGCCGCGCGATCCTCCCCCCGGAGCTCGACCAGGTGACCGCGTGGGTGGGCGCCGGCGGCGGGGGCGCTGCGGTTCGCCGAGGCGTCGGATGAGGGCGACGTGGCAGGCATGGCGATCCCCTCGGCGACGCCGTACAGCGTGAATGTCGGGTATCTCGGGGTGGTCCCGGAGTTCCGGGGGCGCGGATACGCGGACGAGATACTCGCCGAGATCACCCGCATGCAGCCTGGCAGCCGCCGGTGTGTCACCAGTTGGCGGGCTCTGCCAAGGAGTAGGAGGAGGCGATCCGGGCGTGGTCATGGTAGATCGACAGTACGCGCGGGCCGGCGGGCGTCCCGTTCCGCCAGGCGGTGCAGTAGATGCCCGACGACCAGCGGATCGTCTGCGACGTCTTGGGCAGCACGGTGACGCCGGTCCGGCTCCACACCTTCCGCCCGTTGACCCAGACCTCGAAGGCTCCCGCGGTGCTGTGGAACTTCAGGCGGGTGACGATCCTGATCCACGTGCCACGAAGGTTCGTGATCTTGGCGAGTGTGGCCGCGAAGCTGCCCGAGCCGCCGATCCGGAGTTCGTCGTTCTGGACGAACATCAGCTCCCAGGGCCCTTCCGGATCCTCCGGCGACCACTGCTGGAAGGTGACGTTCTGGTTGTGGAACTGCCAGGTCGGCGGCAGGTAGATGGCCTGTCCGTAGTAGCGGTCCTGGCCCACGGCCTGCGTCCGGTCCTGGATGGTCTCGGAGTGGTACCCGCCGCCCTCGTCGAGGTACGTCTGCTGCGCCTCGAGGGCGGTGGTCCCCTTGTACACGGGGCTGCTGACCGTACGGATCACGCCTTGCTTCTGGGGCTTCTGCGGGTAGTTGCTCCAGCCGGTCACAGTCCCGGTGTCCTGGAAGAACACTTCGGCGGCGGTCGCCGAGCCTGCCGGAGCCAGGGCGGGGACGGCGCACAAGGCAACGATGACGAGGGTGATCATTCGTCGGCGCATGTGATCCTCTTCCGTGAGGGATGCTGGGAGGCGAGTATCACACGCGTATAAAAACGGCTGCGGGCCGCCGGAGGAACCTCCCTGGCGATCGTCCACGGAGACGACTCGGCGGGCAGCGAGCTGGCCGCGATGCTCAGCGACGTGGTCGACATCGTGATCGCCGAGGACTCGAAGGCCGAGCTGTCGAAGCGGTACGGAAGCAAGCACTACCCCACCTACGCCTGGTACGGCCCCAACGGCCTGGTGACCACCGCGGGCGCGGGAAGCCATCCCGATTCTGCATATCCTCATCGATGCCCGCGACGGATTCGCCGCCGCTCAGCTCCTCGGCCTCCTTTCCGAATGCGGACGCACCAAGGAGGCCGAACAGCTGAGTCGTTTCGGAATCACACGGCGGTATCCTTCACGATCTATATTCAGGTAGTTTGATGCCAGGCCGGTAAACGGTGAAGCGTACGGCGAGGCCATGAGGCACACGCCGCTTATCGCCATTAATTCGACGTCATCGACCTCTGGAATCACACTCTGACCACCATCAGATACACAAGTCGAGACAGCACGAGAGCGCCTGGAAGACCGGGCCTGAACCTCGTTACCAGTTTCTGGCACCGGACGGGGTGAGGCGCCGTCAGCCGTCGACCGTGACCGTGCCGTATTCGTAGGTGGTCATGCCGTTCTCGTCACCGCCATGCCATCGGCCGGTCATGATCTCCGCAGCCTCCGCCCTGGAAGAGTGGTCGTTCTCGTACATGAGGTCGGTCCAGCGCCGGGAGCCGACCTTGACGACCTGTCCCTTCCAGAACATCGTGCCGGCGTAGTACGTGGTGAAAGCGGTCTCGTCCCCTATGTGCTTACGACCGACGATGGCCTTGTCCTCGTCGGTGGTGAAGAACGAATCGGGTTCGTACTTCGGAGCGCCCGCGGAGTAGGGGTACAGCGACAGGACGGTCACCTGTTCGCCGTTGATGAAGATCCGGCCGCATCGGTAGGTCGTGTAACCGTTCTCGTCGCCGTGATGTTCGCGCCCGATCATCACCTGATTGGACGGGCACACGAACAAGCTGTCCGATTCCCTCATCGTCGAGGTGGTGGTCAACCGCACCTCCACCACGGCAGCCGAGGCCGAAGCCGCGGCAGGCGTGATCAGGCCAGTGGTCAAGAGGGCCGCCAGGACGATCGGCGCAGCGTTTTTCCGCATGTCGAATCCTTCTGATCCAGGTTCTCAGGTCAAGGGGCCGGTATTAGCCGAGGGTGACCGTGGCGTACTCGTAGGCGGTGTAGCCGTTCTCGTCTCCGGCGTGCCGCCGGCCGGTCATGACCTCAAGGGCGCCGCCCGAGGAGGAATGGTTGCTCTCTGGCTCCTTGGTGGTCCAGCGCCGGTTGACGAGCCGCAGAGGCTTCCCCTGCCAGAAGAGGATGACCGTCCCATACGTGGTGTCGCCGTTCTCGTCACCCCAGTGGTCCCGCGAGTTGATGGCCGCGTTGCCGTTGGTGGTGTAGAAGGAATTGCTCTCGGGCATCCTCGCCCAGAGCGGGGACCGCACCGTCGTGGCCTGCTCGTTGTCGATGTAGATCCGACCGCACCAGTACGTGGTGTCGCCGTTCTCGTCCCCGCGGTGTTCCCGCCCGGTCATCACCTCGTTGACCGGGCATTCGAACGAGCTGTACGACTCCTTGACGGTCCCGGTGTGTCCGGGCCTGATCTCGATGGTCGTGGCCAGCGCCGCGTCCGCCGGGGCCACGACCAGGGCGGCCAGACAGAGCGCCGCCAAGGCGCCGGGGAATGCTCTCTTGATCATGAAGTTTCCGCTCCGACTTCGCTGTTACGCCTGCCAAGGTGGGCGCGAGACGAAGATCATGGTGGCCGCCACCACACGGCGGAGTCGTCCTCCTGCCGGTGGATCAGTCGTCAGCCTGGACGATGACGGCGTTGGGGATCAGTGGGGAGGGGCCGCCCATCGACAGCAGCAACAGGAACGCCTGGCCGAGGGCAAGGCATGGGTCGACGCCGGATTCGTCTTCACCCAGCCCGAACCGCAATCACCTGCACCCCCAACACGTCTCCGACCAGTTCCTGTGGCTGGCCTAACTGGCCGACCTGCCGCCTATCCGGCTTCGCCCAGCCGGTCAGGCGCGCGATCTCTGTCGCACTGGATACCACCGGTGACGTCCGGCCCAGACGGTAGGACGGGCCCGCGCTGGACGCCGCCTGACAGATCCGGGCGTGGCGGATTCTGGACACAGACGGCTTTCCGCACTTGGTCGCAGCGTCGTCAACGACAGGCCAAGATCCAGGGCGGCGTGTGCTTCGGCCGTACCTGCACGATCAACGGCGCCTGCGTGAAGCACTGCGGCGCCTGGTACAGCTACAGCTTGAACTACTGCGGAGCTGCTCGGCACGGGAGGCCTCACGGCGCTGGACGGCTCACTGGACTTCGGCGAACTCGACGTGCTGTTCCGCCGTTGATCGAAGCCAGGAGGACGGCTCGTACGAGCCTCATCACGATGGCGGCGGGCAGGCGGGTTTCATGCGGAGATCATGCGCCCCGTGATCGATCGTGGTCAGTGACGACAGTCGCGCTACGGAGGTTACGCATGAAGCACATCCGACACGCAGCCGTCCGCCTCGTGGGCCGGGTCCGCATGGGAGGCATGTACACCTACTGGAACTTCTGGAACTAAGAGGGCCGACGAGTGACGCATGCAGCTGGTTCGGAGCGACCTCCCGGGCCCCGAGGGCACTGGTTGTTCGGCAACACCGAGGAGTATGACCGGGACAGGAACGCCTTCCTGGAACGGTGTCACCGCGAATACGGGGACGTCTTCTCGTTCGACGCCCGCACCATCGTGGTGTCCTCACCGGATCAGGTGCATGCGTTGCTCACCAGGACCAACAGAGACTTCCTGGCCGAGAATTCGCCGCTGGCGGGAAGCACGGACACCGAGCGGATGGCGGCCGACGCCGAGCTGTGGACGACGACCCGCCGCGCCGGCTGGCAGGGGCTGCACAGGAGGGTGGCGCAGGCGCACGCCGAACGGCTGCGGGAGATCTTCCTCAAGACCGTCGGTGAGGGGGAGATCGACGTGCTCGCCACGATGGCCGACTTCTTCGGCCGGGCGACCGCCGACTTCTGCCTGAGCGCGGACGCGGAAGGCGTGCCGGAGGCGCTGGCCGAGAGCGTCGCGGCCATCGACCCTTTGTCGCGTGATTCGCTGCAGCTCCCGCCGTGGTGGCCGTCGCGCAAGGTGCGGCGCTTCGCCCGCTCCCGCAAGCGGCTCCTGGCCCTCATGACCGACATCGTGCGCCGCCGCCGGCAGGCCGCCGAACCCGCCGCCCGGGATCTCCTCGGCGTGCTGCTCGCCCCGGGCGATCAGCAGCTGTCCGACCTGCAGATCGAGCGGTTCCTGCGCGGGATCATGCTGGCCGCGCTGGGCGTCCCGGCCGCCGCGCTCACCTGGATCGTGTACGAGCTCAGCACCCGGCCCGACGTGCTGGCCCGCCTGGAGGCCGAGGCCGCGTCGGCCGGCGACGTGCCGGTCATGGGGGACCTGCCGTACACCGAGGCGTTCGTCAAGGAGGTGCTCAGGCTGTGGCCGCCGACCTGGCTGATCGGCAGGACCGTACGTCATGAGACCGAGCTCGACGGGTGGCGTCTCAAGAGGGGGGATCAGGTGCTGTTCAGCCTGTATCGCCTGCATCGCGATCCGCGCTGGTGGTCCGACCCGGACCGGCTGGTGCCGGAGCGGTGGCTGGAGCCCCGCGCCGCGCCCGTCAGGCACACCTACCTGCCGTTCGGCGCCGGGCCGAGGGTGTGCGTGGGCACGCAACTCGGCATGATGCAGCTGACCCTGGCGACGGCCTGGCTGGTCGGCGGCATGAGCCTGGCGCGGACGCGGGAGACGGCGATGGTGCCCGACTTCAGCGGTCTGCTGGTGCCGCGTGACCTGAGGGTCCGGCTGGAGCGGAAGGCGGTGCGGCAAGGCGCCTGATCTTCTCCTCAACGTTCCCGGCCTCGGCCGTGCGGTGCTGCTTGCGGTAGAGATCGAGCGCCCGCTGCCAGGCGTCGCGGGCGGCGGCGGTCCGGCCCGTTTCGTGGTGGACGTCGCCGATGCGGACGAGGGTGTCGGCGCCCTGGTAGGCGTTGCCGAGCTTGTCGCGCAGTTCGAGACTTCGGCCGTAGTGGTCGAGCGCCTGATCGTGTTGCCCCGCCCAGTGGGCGATGTAGCCGAGGCTGTCGAGGGTGGCGGATTCGCCGTTCAGGTCCTCGTGCTTCTGGAACAGCTCCAGAGCCTGCTCGCAGTACGACCGCGCCTGCGGGTAGTGGCCGAGCTTGGCGTGGCACCAGCCGGCGGCGCTGAGCGCGTTGGCCTCCCAGAGGGGGTCCCGGAGTTCGCGCTGGAGGCGCAGGGCGTTCTCGACGTGCGGGAGCGCGCGCTCGGGCGCGCCTCGCTCCAGCCAGGCGAACCCGAGGGTGTGGCTGGTGTGCGCCTGCCCGGCGAGGTCTCCTTCCTGCTCGAACAGCTTGTACGCGAGCAGCAGGTGCTCCAGGCCCTCGTCGGCCCGGGAGTCCTGCGCGTAGGCGTACCCCAGATACCAATGGGCGAAGGCCCGGGGGCCCGGCCGGCCCAGCCGCTCGGCGGCGGCCAGGGCCGTCTCCCAGGACCGGGTGCGCAGCTCGTGCTGGCACCGCTTGTGGTAGGTGTCCATGGCCCACGCCAGCCGCCAGACGGCCGCGTCCAGGCCCAGCTTCTCGGCGTGCCGCTGTACGGCGATGAGGCTGGACTGCTCGTCCTCGAACCACGCCCAGGCCGACGCGGCGTCCTCGAACTCCTCCCGCCCTGCCTCGCCGGAGACCCGCGCGGCGAAGGGACGGTTGGGGTTGAGCAGCCGGTCTCCGGCGCACGCGGTGACCACGTAGGCGTCGACCAGGCGGGTCAGCGCCTGCGTCCGCTCGTGATCGGGCAGATCGGACTGCGCGCGTTCGGCGGAGTAGAGGCGGACCAGGTCATGCGTGCGATACCGGCCGGGACGGTGCTGCTGGATCAGGTTGGCGGCTTCGAGGCGCCGCAGCGACACCCTGGTGCCGGAGAGGGGCAGGCCGGCGAGCGCGGCGGCCGACCGCAGGCTGATGTCCGGCCACGGGGCCAGCCCCAGCAGCGCGAACAGGCGGGCGGTGCCGGGGTGGAGGGCCTCGTACGAGGACTTGAACGCGGCCCGTAGGTCCGCGTTCAAGTCGCCGGTCTGCAGGGCGTCGAGGCGGGTGGCGGGGCTGCTCAGCTCCTCGGCGAGGACCGACAGGGGGAAGTCGGGGTGCATGGCCGCGCGTGCGGAGAGCACGCTGATCGCCAGGGGGAGGCCGCCGCTGTGCTCCACGAGGGCGGCCGCGCTGCCGGGATCCGCGCCGATCCTCGATTCGCCCAGGTGCCGGCCGAGCAGGTGGCGCGTCTCGGCGGGCGTGAGGGCGTCCAGCCCGATCAGGCTCGCGCCGCGGGTGGCGTTCAGGCCCGGGAGCCGGTTGCGGCTGGTGATCACCACGACGCAGCCGGGGCTGCCGGGCAGCAGCGGCTCGACCTGGGCCACGTCGCGGGCGTTGTCGAGGACGACGAGCAGGCGGCGGTCGGCGACCAGCGACCGGTAGAGCCCGGCCTGGGCCTCCTCCCCGGCCGGGACGGCCGCCGCCGGGACCCCGAGGGAGCCGAGGAAATGGCGCAGCGCCACATGGGCCGGCAGGGGATCGCTGCCGGGGTCGAACCCGTGGAGGTTGACGTAGAGCTGGCCGTCGGGGAAGAGGTCGAGGTGGTCGTGCGCCCAGTGCAGGGCCAGCGAGGTCTTCCCCATTCCTCCGGTGGCGCTGATGGCGGCGATGGCCACGCTGCTCCTGGCCCGGTCGCGGGCGAGGCGGTCCAGCTCGGCGCGTTCGCGTTCGCGGCCGACGAAGTGCGGTGGCGGAGCGGGTAACTGCCGGGGGATCGGCGAGACCGGCGGGCGTGGCCGGGGTTCCGGCGTGGTGTCAGCGGTGAGGATCCGCTGGTGCAGCTGTTGCAGCTCGCGTTCGGGCTCCAGCCCCAGCTCCTCGCTGATCCGTTCGCGCAGTCCCCGGTAGACCGCCAGGGCGTCGGCGCGCCTGCCGCTCCGGTGCAGCGCGAGCATGAGCTGGCCGTGCGCCGACTCGCGCAGGGGATGGTCCGCGACGACCGCGGTGAGCTCGGTGACGGCTTCGGCGTGCCTGCCCGTCGCGAGCATGGCCGAGCCCCGCTCCTCCACCGCTTCCAGCCGCAGCTCCTCGAGCCTGGCCACTTCCGCCTGGACGAAGGAGCCGTCGATCCCCACCAGCGGCGCCCCGTGCCAGAGGCTCAACGCCTCGTCGTAGCGGGTCACCGCGGTCTCCGGGTCACCCGCGGCCATCGCCTTGCGGGCCCGCGCCACGCCGTCGAGGAACCTGGCCAGATCGAGCTGGCCGGGCGCCAGCCGTACGACGTACCCGGGCCGCTGCGTACGGATCAGCCCGTCCCCCGCGATGGCGCACGTCTTCCTGAGGTCGGAGACCAGCGTCCTGACGCGGGAGGAAGGGGAGTTCGGCAGCGGCTCGCCCCACAGCGACTCCGCCAGCCGCTGGACCGACACGACGCGGTTGGCGCTCAGCAGCAGGATCGCCAGCAGCGCCCCCTGCTTGCCGGTCAGGACGACGTGTCCGGTCTCGGTCCGGAGCTCCACCGGTCCGAGAAGGCGGAACCTGGCTCGCGCAAGACCTTCAGAACTCACCGGCGACCTCCAGCGGAACCAGCTCCCCGACGTGAGGATAGTCGAGGCTTGATCATCGGTCCCTTGGCGATCAGGTCGCCCGAGGCGTCACGGCGGAACGCCGCGGTGCGGGGGGCACCGGGCCGGCGCCCCCCGTACCGGTCACTGGGCGGCGGGCTCGGGGGTGTCCTCGGGGTCGGGCGCCGGCTCCTGCTCGGGCTCGTCGCCCACCTCGGTGCCGTCGGGCTGGACCCTGACCTCGCCCGAGCCGTGCAGGTTCCAGGTGAAGTCGGACTTGCCGTCGTCGTTGATGTTGTACGTGACCTTGCCGTCGCCGGTCCAGCCGTCCTGGGCGCTGCTGGTCACGTAGCTGGTCGTGCAGGTTTCCGAGCCTTCGTTGTCGTTGTTGAGCGTATCGGTGAGATTGCACGTCGCGCTGGCGATCACCCGGTCGTCGCGCTCGAGGCGCGCCTGGACCACGAACTTGTCGAACCGCTTCCCGATCCAGGCCCCCGTATTGGTGTCCCACCGGATCTCGATCCGGCCACGGCGCGTGTTGCCGTCCTTGTACACGCAGGAACGGGCCTTGGCGTTGACGTCGGGCTTGTTCGGCAGGTTGAACGTCCTCGTGTCCCAGCTCGCGCTGCAGGTCCAGCTGGCGGCGGTGGCGGGGGACGAGACGAGGACGGACCCGCCGGCCAGGGTCGCGGTGGCCACCGCCACCGCCGCGATCCCGGACCGAATGCTGATCGAAGGCATGCTCAATCTCCTGACAGTCGTTTTTCGCGTGCCTGATCAGGCTGTCGGACGGGCGCCCGGGTGTCGTTGGCCCCGCGTCCACACTTCTGCGCGGAGCGTCCACGCCGGATTCGTATTTCTCAATTGGCACGGTGCCGTCGCCGCCGGACCTGCCGTGTTTACTTCGCTGTCATCCGGATCTTTCATTATGAAATGAGTACGGCGCAGGCCGATGCCGGCCGCCGAATCACCGTCCAACCATGAACCCGCAGGTGGACAGGGGGATTCGGGCGGCAGAAAACGGAGGTATGCATGGACGTGCGGCTGGACCATCTCGTCTGCTGGGTCTCCGACCAGCTCGATTCCCTGCATTTCTACGAGCAGGTTATCGGCCTGCCCGGGGTGCGGGCCGAGGCGTTTCGCGAGGGAAAGGCGGCGTTTCCGAGTGTACGGGTCTCCGCCGAGACCATCCTCGACCTGATGGCGTACGACGCCTCCATGGGAGTGGATGAGGGCACCGGGGTCAAGGGCAGCGCCGGGCATCCGATCAACCACTTCTGCCTGGCCGTCGGAAAGGAGGATTTCGACGAGCTGCAGGTCAGGCTGAAGCGGCACGGGGTCGAGATCACGGGCTCCGGCGTCAACTCCTTCGGCGCCCAGGGCATCGCCCCCGAGACGATGTTCTTCCCCGACCCCGACGGCAACGTGCTGGAAGTGCGCTACTACGAATGACGGCGGAGCTTGGCCCGGGCGGCGCGGCGTACGACGGGGCCCATGTCCTCCAGGGCCGTCACCAGGCCCGCCAGGCTCTCCAGGGCGTCGAACGCCTGGTTCGCGCCGTCCGGGTCCACGCCTTCGTAGAGCTCCAGGCCCACGAACGCCGCCGCCGTGGCCTTGGCCAGGCCCGTCACGTCCACGAACTCGGCCAGCGGCGACCTGGCCAGCACCCTCCCGAGCGCCTGCTCGACCTCCTCGATCCACAGGTTGAGGCCGGTGGTGGTGGCCGGTGCGAGCTTGGGGTCGGTCTGGCCGCCCGCGAGGACCTGCGCGAGGGCGGCGACGGTGCCTTCCGCCCGTTCCTCCGCGTGCAGCGCGCGGCCGAGGTCGAGGAGCTCGCGGAGGGTGGTGACGGCGGCGAAGCGGGCGCGGTAGAGGGCGATGCGCTGCTGGGAGCCGTGCTCGACGGCGGCCGCGAGGAGCTGGTCGACGCTGCCGAAGTGGTAGAAGACGAGGGCCTGGTTGACGCCCGCCGTCGCGGCGATCGTACGGGCGGAGACGCCGGCGATGCCGTGCTCCTTGAGCGTCTCCAGCGCGGCTTCGAGCAGTCTGGTACGGGTGTCGGCCACCGGTCTCACGTTAGTCGGCTCCGGAGCCGCGATTGGAACTGTCGGTCGGGTTTGGTACACAGGCGGGCATGGGTGTGAGCGTCGATGAGTTCCTCCAGATGCTGGACGAGCTGCCTGGGGTCCGCATGAGCCACGGCGGCGAGTGGATCGGCCTCAAGGTCCGCGACAAGGGCTTCGGCTACCTGTGGGAGGCGACCGAGACCGTCGGGCTCAAGGCCACGATCGAGGAGCAGATCGCGCTGGTGGCCGAGCGGCCCGAGGTGTTCGAGGTGCAGTTCACGGCCGGGCGGTTCGGCTGGGTGGTGGTCCACCTCGACAAGATCGACTCTGAGGAGCTGTTCGAGCTGGTGGCCGAGGCCTGGTGCCTGACCGCGCCGAAGGCGATGGTGGCCGAGTTCGAGGCCGCGCATCAAATCGGGCAGGGCGCGTTATAGGTGCATTACGGGTAATGTCGGGCACCGTGGGCGCTGTGCACGTTCGGTTGCGGGAGTGGCGCGCGGACGACGCGCCGGTCGTGCTGAGGGCCTTCCGGGCGCCGGACCTCCGGACGCAGGCGTCCTGGCCCGTCGTCACCCTCAAGGACGCCTCCGGGTGGATCACCGCCTGGCAGGGGGTGGGCCACGCGTTCGCCGTCACGATCGAGGGCCCCGAGGGCGAGCAGGTGGTCGGCAACGTCGCGGTGTCCCGCCTCGACGAGCCCGGCAACGGCTGGGTGTCCTACTGGGTCGTGCCCGAGGCCAGAGGGCGGGGCATCGCCGCGGCGGCCACCGGGGAGCTGGCCCGGTGGGCTTTCGGCGAGCTGGGGCTCCACCGGCTGGAGCTGGAGCACCGCGTCAACAACCCGGCGTCGTGCCGGGTCGCCACGAAGGCCGGGTTCCGGCCGGAGGGCATCGAGCGCGGCAAGCTCGGTCACGAGGGCGTCCGCCACGACGTCGAACGCCACACCCGCCTGGCGACCGACCCCCCGCTCCAGACCGGCGAGTGACGCCGAGCGGGTGGCCACGCGCTATTGTCCGCATGCATGCTCGACCGGCCGGCCCACCCTCACCGCTCTCAGTGCACGGGCGACAGCGGAACGAATAGCCACTTACTGCCCCGCTGATCTACGCTTTCTTGGTGGACAGCGAGAGTCTGGCCGCGGCCGGTCTCCTGGAAGCCCTGAGCCGGGCGTCAGGGATGCTCGCGGAATTACGTCACCCGTTCGCCAGAAGCGAGCCCTTCTCCTATTTCCTCCCGCCCGCCGGCGCCCGCGTCGGCACCGGCCTCACGCTGCCCGACGGCCGCGAGGTCCGTTTCGAGGTCTCCATCACCGTCTCCGCCGGCGCCTTCCACATCGAGGGGTCGATCACCGCGGAGGACGAGACGCTGTTCGAGCTCCCGCGCAAGAGCGTGCCGGACCTCCACGACGCCCTGGCCGTGCTGGACGACTACGCGGGGGAGGTGGTGGCCCCGGCGGGGCGGCTGATCGACCAGCAATTGGACGAAATTGTCTAACTGTCAGACAATGGTGGGCATGAGAAACGGACCGCTCGCCGTTGTCGCCGCCTCTGTGCTCTGGGGCACGGCCGGGACGGCAGGACTGCTCGTCTCCGCCGACTCCGTGGCGCTGGCCGCCGCGCGGCTGGTCATCGGGGGGACGGCGCTCGCGCTCGTGGCCGGGGCCGGCGTCAGGAAGGCGATCAGGCCGAGCCTGCTGCTGGCCGCCGTCGCGGTGGCCGCGTACCAGCTCTGCTTCTTCGCCGCCGTCGGCCGCACGGGGGTCGCCATCGGCACGGTGGTGGCGATCGGGAGCGGCCCCGTCTTCACGGGGCTGCTGTCCTGGCTCCTTCACGGCCGGCGGCCGAGCGGGCGGTGGGCCGCGGCGACCGCGGCGGCCATCTGCGGGTGCGTCGCGCTCATCGTGGGAGGCGGGGCCGAGGCCGGCGGGCAGACGGTCTCGGGGGTGCTGTTCGCGCTGCTCGGCGGCCTGCTCTACGCCTTCTACGCGGTCATGGCCGCGCGGGCGATCGGCCGCGGGGCCGAGTCCAACGCCGTCATGGGGGTCATGTTCGGCGGCGCGGCGCTGATCATGCTGCCCGTCCTGCTGGCGAACGGGCTCGCCTGGACAGTCGAGCCGCGCGGGCTGCTCGCCGTCGTCTACCTGGGCCTCGGCACCACGGCCCTGTCCTACTTCCTGTACGGCAGGGGCCTGCGGACCACGCCGGTGGCCACGGCCGCCACGCTGGCCCTGGCGGAGCCGGCCGTCGCGGCCCTGCTCGGCCTGCTGGTGCTCGGCGAGCGGCTGGCCCCGATCTCGATCGGGGGCCTGGTGCTCCTCGCGCTGAGCCTGGCAGCCGTGGCGATCCCGGAGAAGGCCCGCGACCAAGAGCTCGTACCGGAAAGGGAGCTAGAGTCGCAGCCGTGACATTGCCGCTCAGACCCGTCTCCACGGTCGGCGCGCTCGCCGACGCCCTGCGCAGCAGGGTGCTCTCCGGCGAGATCCCGCCCGGCACCCCGCTGCCCGAGCAGGAGATCGCCGCCTCGTACGGGGTCGCCCGGCCGACCGTGCGGGAGGCGCTGGCGAGCCTCGTCCACGAGGGGCTGCTGAGACGCGAGCGCAACCGCAGCGCTTATGTCCCCGAGGTGACGCTTTCGGACCTCGACGATCTCATGTACGTACGCCGGCCGCTCGAAGACCTCATGGCGCAGGCCGTGGTCGGGCGGCGGGTCCCCGGAGCGGAGGCCGCCCTGCACCGGATGGCGGCCCTGCCCGCCGACGCGCCCTGGTCGGAGAGCGTGGCCGAGCACATGGCGATGCACCAGGCGTTGATCGACGCGGTGGGGAGCCCCCGGCTCGAACGGCTCTACGGAGTCCTGGCGGCGGAGACCCGGCTCGGGCTGGTGCGGCTCCGGGAGGTCTACACGGACCGGGAGGTCCTGGTGCGCGAGCATCGCGAGCTGCTCGACGCCATCGCAGACGGCCCGCAGGACGCGGCCAGGGCGGCGGTGGCCGCGCATCTCAGCCACTCCTGGGGCGGCCACTGAGGGGGTCAACCGCACCATTGTGTGCGAACCCTTGCGGGACAGCCCCTGAACTCGCAAGAATCGCGCCCATGCACGGCAACCCGATGCCGGACTCCTACGTGTATGTCACGGAAGAGGGCGTCACCCGTCACTACTCGGACGGTAGCGTCGAGGCTCTCGCCTGGGAGGACGTGGTGGAGGTCCGTGTCGTCACCGAAGCCGGGGAGGACGTCCTCTACATCCTGCTCGACCGCGACGGCGAGGGCTGCGTCGTGCCGCGTTCGGCCACGGACGCCACCTTCCTGGCGCGGCTGCGCTATCTGCCGGACTTCGACCTCGATCGGCTGGCCCTGGCCGCCGACTCCGCGCATGACGGGGTTGTGGTCGTCTGGCGCAGTCCTGACCCGCCGTCCGCATTGCCGGATCTGGAGTACGACTAGCGGCTTGATTCTGCCGCAACCTGCCGAAATGCAACCGTAAACCGCACATTTTGCGTGCCAGACCGCTGCACTTTTGGATCGTTCCGTCAAGCCCTTCTGTTGCTGAGCCCTCGTCCGATTGTGGACATTGGACGTTATTCCCCGTACCGGAATCGATCTTTACTCTTTAGTGGGGGCCGCCGCCCTTGATTGTGCGTGGGACATGTCAACCCATGTGGTTCAAGGAACGTCCTGTTATCGCGGTGCACAAGAGTTCTCAGGGTGGTGCTATGAGGGTGGGGACTGGGGAGTCCGCTGTCGTGCTCCTCGGGGCCGTGCCGCGCCGCGCGTCGAGCATCTGGACGCGCGCGTACCTACGGCTCCTGTTAGGCGGGGACACGACCTGCGCACTGCTGGCATGCGTCTGCGTGCTGGGCATCCGGCTCATCGCCGGGGTGTTCATACCGTGGGCCGAGTTCATGCTCGGACTCGGCCTGATCGTCGCCTGGCCCGTCGCGCTCATGATGGGCGGCGCGTACCGGCAGCGCGCCAACGGCGAGGGAACGGACGAGTTCAAGGCCGTCTTCAACGGCGGTGTCAGCCTGATGGCGACCGTCGCCATCCTGGCCTACGCCACGCAGACCGCGGTCGCGCGCAGTTTCGTGATGGCGATGCTGCCGCTGGCGCTGCTGTCCACGCTGTTCTTCCGCTACCGGATGCGCAAGCGTCTCCACCGAAGGAGAGCGGTGGGCGACTACATGCGCCAGGTGATCGCGGTCGGGCACCGGGAGTCGATCCTCGACCTGGTGATGCAGTTCAGGCGGCAGCCGCACCACGGGATGCAGGTGGTGGGAGCCTGCCTTCCCCAGGGCGCGATGGACAGCGCGATGGACAGTGCGATGGACATCGATCTCGACGGCATCCCCGTGCTCGGCTCCTTCGGCGACGTGGCCGCGGTGGTCGAGCGCGTGCAGGCCGACGCCGTGGCGGTGCTGGCCTGCCCGGAGCTGGACGGCGCCGCGCTGCGCCGGCTGGCCTGGAGCCTGGAGACCGCGCGCACCGACCTCTTCGTGGCCCCCGCGCTCATGGACGTGGCCGGGCCGCGCATCAGCATCAGGCCCGTCGCGGGGATGCCGCTCCTGCACCTGGAGCACCCCGAGTTCGACGGCACCAAGCAGGTCGCGAAGACCGTCTTCGACCGCCTGGTCGCGGCGACGGCCCTGCTGCTCCTGGCGCTGCCGCTGCTGGCCATCGCGCTGGTGATCCGCCTCACCAGCCAGGGGCCCGCGCTGTTCCACCAGATCAGGGTCGGCAAAGGCGGCAAAGAGTTCCATGTCGTGAAATTTCGTACGATGGTGGTTGATGCGGAGCGGCTCAAGGGCGCACTTCTGGACGAGAACGAGTTCGACGGGGTGCTCTTCAAGATTAGGAACGATCCAAGAATCACTCGGGTAGGCGCTTTCCTGCGGAAATACTCGCTCGACGAGCTGCCCCAGCTGCTGAACGTGCTCCGAGGAGAGATGTCCCTGGTCGGCCCCCGCCCGCCGCTGCCGGAGGAGGTCGGCCAGTACGGCGCCGACGTCCGCCGCCGCCTCGTGGTCAAGCCGGGCATGACCGGGCTCTGGCAGGTCAGCGGCCGCTCCGACCTGAGCTGGGAGGAGTCCGTACGCCTCGACCTGCGCTACGTGGAGAACTGGTCGCTCATCCTCGACCTGCAGATCCTCTGGAAGACCTGGTCCGTCGTCACCCGTGGAGAAGGGGCTTACTAGCGGTGAAAGCACTCGTGCTCGCCGGGGGGTCGGGCACACGGCTCCGGCCCATCACGCACACCTCCGCCAAGCAGCTGGTGCCGGTCGCGAACAAGCCGGTCCTGTTCTACGGCCTGGAGGCGATCGCGGCGGCGGGGATCAGGGAGCTCGGCCTGGTGGTCGGCGACACCCACGCGGAGATCGAGTCCGCCGTGGGGGACGGCTCGGCCTTCGGGCTGCAGGTCACCTACCTGCGGCAGGAGGCCCCGCTCGGGCTCGCGCACGGCGTGCTGATCGCCAGGGAGTTCCTGGGCGACGAGGACTTCGTCATGTACCTGGGCGACAACTTCGTCGTGGGCGGCATCAACGACCTGGTGGACAGGTTCGCCCGCGAGCGGCCCGCCGCCCAGATCATGCTCACCAGGGTCGGCGACCCGCGCCAGTTCGGGGTGGCCGAGCTGGACGCCTCCGGCCGGGTGGTCGGCCTGGAGGAGAAGCCCGCCCAGCCCAAGAGCGACCTGGCGCTGGTCGGCGTCTACCTGTTCAGCCCGGCCGTCCACGAGGCGGTGGCCGAGCTCAAGCCGTCGGGGCGGGGCGAGCTGGAGATCACCGACGCGATCCAGTGGCTGATCGAGGCGGGGCTGCGCGTCGAGTCCTCGGTGATCTCCGGCTACTGGAAGGACACCGGCAACGTCACCGACATGCTGGAGGTCAACCGGCTGGTCCTGGAGTCGGTCGAGCCCAGCGTACGCGGGCACGTGGACGACGCCAGCGAGCTGGTGGGCCGGGTGGTCGTCGCGGAGGGGGCCGTGGTCGAGCGGTCCAGGATCGTCGGCCCGGTGATCATCGGCCACGGCGCGCGGATCCGTGAGAGCTACGTCGGCCCCTTCACCTCCATCGGCGCCGACTGCGCCGTCACCGGCAGCGAGATCGAGTATTCGATCGTGCTGCCCAGAGCCTCCATCGCCGGGGTCGGCCGCATCGAGTCGTCGCTGATCGGCCACGACGTCGAGGTCACCCCGGCGCCCAACACGCCCAGAGCACACCGTCTCGTGCTGGGCGATCACAGCAAGGTACAGATCAGTTCATGACCCGGATCCTGGTGACGGGCGGTGCGGGCTTCATCGGCTCCCACTTCGTCCGCAATCTGCATGATGTGTACGTCACGGTGCTGGACAAGCTCACGTATGCCGGCAACCGGGCCAACCTCGAAGGAGTGCGGCACGAGTTCGTACACGGGGACATCTGCGACGCCGACCTGCTCAGGAGCGTCGTCCCCGGCCACGACCTCGTGGTGAACTTCGCGGCCGAGTCGCACGTGGACCGGTCGATCGAGGGCGCGGCCGAGTTCATGCGCACCAACGCGCTGGGCACCCAGACCCTCCTCCAGGCGTGCCTGGAGGCCGGGGTGCCGAAGGTGGTCCAGGTGTCGACCGACGAGGTGTACGGGTCGATCGACATCGGCTCTTGGGACGAGGACGCGCCGCTGCGCCCGCGCTCGCCGTACGCGGCGTCGAAGGCCGCCGGCGACCTGATCGCCCGGGCCTACGCGATCACCTACGGCCTGAACGTCTCCATCACCAGGTGCGGCAACAACTACGGGCCGAGACAGTACCCCGAGAAGCTCATCCCGCTGTTCCTGACGAACCTGATGCGCGGCCGGAAGGTCCCCCTCTACGGCGACGGCGGCAACGTCCGCGACTGGATCCACGTCGCGGACCACTGCGCCGGCATCCGGCTGGTCGCCGAGAAGGGCGAGCCGGGCGAGGTCTACAACATCGCGGGCACGGCCGAGCTGACCAACAAGGAGCTGACCGGCCGCCTGCTCCAGGCCTGCGGCAGGGGCTGGGACGCGGTCGAGTACGTCGAGGACCGCAAGGGCCACGACCGCAGGTACTCGATGGACGACGCGAAGCTGCGGGCGCTCGGCTACCGGCCGGAGATCCCGTTCGAGCAGGGGCTGAAGGACACCGTCCGCTGGTACGCCGAGCACCGGGACTGGTGGACCTCGTGATCGATCGGTTGTGCCGGGAGGCGGCATGAGGTGGCTCATCACGGGCGCCGGCGGCATGCTCGCCGCCGACGTCCTGGACAGGGCGGCATTGACCGGGGACCCGGTGCTCGCGCTCGGGCGGGCCGAGCTGGACCTGCGCGACAGGCGCGCGGTACGCGACTTCGTGTCCGCCTACCGGCCGAGAGTCGTGATCAACTGCGCCGGCTGGACCGCCGTGGACGACGCCGAATCCGGCGAGGCGGAGGCGCTGGCGGTCAACGGGCATGCCGTGCGCTGGCTGGCCGAGGCCTGCGACCTGGCGGGGGCGCGGCTGGTGCACGTCTCCACCGACTACGTCTTCGGCGGGGACGGCGTGGTGCCGTACGCGGAGGACGCGCCGACGGGGCCGATCAACGCGTACGGGCGGACCAAGCTCGCCGGCGAGTACGCGGCGCTGGAGCACGGGCACTACGTGGTGCGCAGCGCCTGGCTCTACGGCACGGGCGGCGCGAACTTCGTGCGGACCATGATCCGGCTGGCGGACGAACGGCCCACGGTCGACGTGGTCGACGACCAGCACGGCCAGCCGACCTGGGCGGCCGACCTGGCGGACTATCTCGTCCGGCTGGCCCGGTCGGACCTGTCGCCGGGCGTCTACCACGGCACCAGCGAGGGCGAGACGACCTGGTGCGGGTTCGCCAAGGAGATCTTCGGCCTGCTCGGCGCCGACCCGGACCGCGTGCGCCCCGTGACCAGCGAGGCCTTCCCCCGCCCGGCCAAGCGGCCGGCCTACAGCGTGCTCGCGCACACGAGGGGGGAGCCGATCCGGCACTGGCGCGCGGCGCTGCACGCGGCCTGGCCGGTGCTGATGCGTGGGCGTCGGTGCAGCCTCGCCTGAGGGACTCGGTGCTGTGGCTCATGGTGGCGGGCCTGGCCGGGTGGGCGGGCCTGCGCCTGTGCGGGTGGGAGCCGAAGTTCGTCTGGTCCCAGCTCGTGTCGTTCACCCCGTACGCGGCGGTGCTCGCCCTGGTCCCGCTGGGGTTCGCGGTCTTCGTGCGCTCCGGGGCGCTGCTGGCGGCCGCGCTCGTCGTGGCGGCCGCCTTCGCGGTCATCGTGCTGCCGCGGGCGATCCCGGAGGGCAACCCGCCCGCCGGCGGCCCGGTGCTGCGGGTGATGGCCGTCAACCTGCTGCACTCTTCCGTGCTGCCGCCCGATCTGGTCGCCGCGGTCGAGCGCGAGCGGCCGGACGTGCTGCACCTGCTGGAGTTCACCGGCCTGATGCGGGAACGGGTGGAGGAGCTCGGGCTGGGGCGGCTGCTGCCGTACCAGATCGTCCTGCCGGGGGAGGACTCCCAGGGCGCGGCGATCTACTCGCGCTACCCGCTGCGGCTGGGCGCGCCGATCGCGGCCCCCGCCTTCGAGGAGAGCCCGCGCCACCTTCCCGCCGTCGTCACCCTGCCGGGCGGGCGCGAGGTGGACCTCGTCGCGGTCCACGCGTGCGCGCCCTCCGAGGGCTGGCGTACGGCGTGCTGGGCGTCGAGCATCCGGGCGCTGCCACCCGCCGGCGGGCGCCCGCGGGTGCTGGCCGGAGACTTCAACTCCACCCTGGACCACGCGGTGCTGCGCGACCTGATCGCCACCGGCTACCGGGACGCCGCCGACGTCACCGGAAAGGGGCTGTCCATGACCTGGCCCTACTACGAGCAGCCGCGCTTGTTCCCGAAGGTGGCCATCGATCACGTGCTGGCCGACCGCCGGATCGCGATCCGGAGCTTTCAGACGCTGCGGGTGCCCCGTACGGACCATCGCGCGACGCTCACCGAGCTGGTCCTCCCGTGATGTCACGTTTCCTGAGCCGGAACCGATATGTCATGGACACCCAGGGGGATGGATGACGAGGTTGCCGGAGCAGGCCTCCAGGAAGACGATACTCGGCACCACACTGGACGCCCTCACCATGAGCCAGGTGATCGCGCGGTGCGTGGCGGCGGTCTCCGAGAACAGGAGGCTCACCATCGGCGTGGTGAACGCCGCCAAGGTGGTCAACATGCGTACGGACCCCGCGTTACGGCAGTCCGTGGCCGACAGCGACCTCGTGCTCGCCGACGGGCAGGCGGTGGTCTGGGCGGCGCGGATGCTCGGTCACCGGCTTCCCGAGCGGGTGGCGGGCATCGACCTGTTCACCGAGCTGATGGCCGAGGGGGACCGGCGCGGCTACCGCGCGTATTTCCTCGGCGCGACCGACGAGGTGCTGGCCCGGGTGCTGGCAGAGGTACGGCTGCGCTATCCGGGGCTGGGCATCGCCGGCTCGCGCAACGGCTATTTCCCGGTGGAGGACTCGGCCGAGGTCGCCGCCGAGATCGCCGAATCCCAGGCCGACCTGCTGTTCCTCGGCATCACCTCGCCGAAGAAGGAGATCTTCATCCGAGAGTGGGGCGCGAGCACCCGGGCGCGGATCATCCACGGCGTGGGCGGCTCGTTCGACGTGCTGGCCGGGCACACCCGCAGGGCGCCGCTGCGCTGGCAGCGCCTGGGCCTGGAATGGCTCTACCGCATGCTGCAGGAGCCGCTGCGGCTCGGTCCGCGCTACGTGCGGACCAACGGCAGATTCCTGCTCCTGGTGCTCCGGGAGCGGGCCGGTGTCAAACGCAGGATCGAGGAGACGACGTGACGGATCACCGGATCGCTCTGCTGAGCTCCGGACATCAGGACTTCGTGACGGGCATGGTGGACCTGTCCGTGCGCGGGCTGCCGCCGGGCTATGCCGGTGGCGAGTTCGTGTTCACCCGCCGTGGCCGCCAGAACGCCGACGGGACGTGGACGGCGGTGCCGGAGGGGCGCAGCATCCGTTACTCGGCGATCGTCGCGCTCGGCGTGGGGGCCCTGACGGAGCAGCGGCAGCGGGCGGCCCTGGCCGGTGACAGCCTCCTCGACCTGGTGGGCAACCTGGTCAAACGGCTGCCGGAGGTGACGGGGGCCGGCGACGCCGCGCTGATCTGCTGGGCCGCCGCCGAGGCCGGGCACGCCGATCTGGACCTGGCGCTGAGCCGGCTCGCGGAGCTGGACACCGGCGCCCAGATCTACACCGTCGAGGCGGCGTGGGTGCTGGCCGCCCTGGTCGCGGCCGGCGTGACCGACGGCCGGGCCGAGCGCGCCCGCGAGCGGCTGCTGGCCGGGCTGGCGGGCAACCGGCTCTACCCGCACGCGCTCGGGAAGGGGCCGCTGGTCCCCCGCTACCGCGCCCACGTGGGCTGCTTCGCCGACCAGGTCTACCCGCTGCAGGCGCTGGCCAGGCTGCACGCCGCCACCGGCGACGCCGCGGCGCTGCGCGCGGCCGAGCAGGTGGCGGAGGGCATCTGCCGCGCGCAGGGCCCGCAGGGGGAGTGGTGGTGGCACTACGACGCCCGTACCGGGTCGGTGATCGAGGGCTATCCGGTCTACAGCGTTCACCAGCTGTCGATGGGGCCGATGGCGCTGCTCGACCTGGCCGACGCCGGGGGCACCGCCTACGTGGCGGAGATCTCCAAGGGGCTCGACTGGATGATCGAGCGGCCCGCCTTCGTGCTCGAAGAGCTCGCGCTGACGTGGCGCAAGGAGGCCAGGGCGGATCCCCGCAAGCTGGTGCGCGGGGTGCGGGCGGTGGCGACGGGAGTGCATCAGGGGATGCGCCTCGGCGTGCTGGACCGGATCTATCCGCCGGTCGCCGTCGATCGGGAGTGCCGGCCGTACGAGCTGGGGTGGTTGCTTTATGCGTGGCTGTCCACTTGTGGACAGACCTCGTGACTTCTGCCTGATTTGGTGCGATAGATCGAGTTCAGGGCTCGGGGGAGTTTCGGCTCAAGGGGGGTTCTCGTGTTGAGGCGGCTTCGCCATGCGCTCCTTTCCGTCCTGCTGCTCACCACCGGCCTGACGCTCATCGCGCCGTCCGCGGCGCAGGCGCTGCCGGGCAGCTTCCAGAGACAGGTCGTCTTCAGCGGACTGACCAACCCGACCAACATCGAGTTCGCCTCGGACGGCCGGGTGTTCGTCGCCGAGAAGAGCGGCCTGATCAAGGTCTTCGACTCGATCGCCGACACCACGCCGGCGATCTACGCCGACCTGCGCACGCAGGTGCACAACTTCTGGGACCGCGGGCTGCTCGGCATGGCCCTGCACCCGAACTTCCCGGCCGACCCGCGCATCTACGTCCTGTACGCCTACGACGCCGTGCCCGGCGGCACCGCGCCGCGCTGGGGGACGGCGGGCGTGAGCGCCGACCCGTGCCCGACCCCGCCGGGCGCCACCGGTGACGGCTGCCTCGTCACCGGGCGCTTATCCTCGCTGGCGCCCTCGGGCGGCTCGGTCGCCGAGACCCCGCTGATCACCGACTGGTGCCAGCAGCACCCCAGCCACTCCGTCGGCGACCTCAAGTTCGGCCCCGACGGCATGCTCTACGCCAGCGGCGGCGACGGTGCCAGCTTCAACTTCGCCGACTACGGCCAGGACAACCTGACCAGCTCCGACGTCACCCCGGACAACCCGTGCGGCGACCCGCCGTCGGCGGTCGGCACGGCGCTCACCCCACCGGCCGCCGAGGGCGGCGCGCTGCGCTCGCAGGACCTGCGCACCGGCGGTGACCCCGCGGCGCTCAACGGCACCGTCATCAGGATCGACCCGGACACCGGCGCGGCCGCGCCCGGCAACCCGAACGCCGGCAGCAGCGACCCCAACGTGGCCAGGATCATCGCCTACGGCCAGCGCAACCCGTTCCGCTTCACCATCCGGCCGGGCACCGGCGAGGTCTGGGCCGGTGAGGTCGGCTGGAACACGTGGGAGGAGATCAACCGGATCGCCGACCCCACCGGCCCGGTCAAGAACTTCGGCTGGCCCTGTTACGAGGGCGCCGCCAGGCAGGGCGGCTACGACAACCTCAACCTGACCCTCTGCGAGAACCTCTACGCGGAAGGCGCCGCGGCGCACGCCCAGCCGTACTTCGCCTGGAACCACGGCTCCAGGCCCGCGCCGAGCGATCCGTGCCCGTCCGGCGGCTCCTCCTCCAGCGGCGTGGCCTTCTACAACGGCGGCCCCTACCCCGACGCCTACGACGGCGCGATGTTCTTCTCCGACTACAGCCGATCGTGCGTCTGGGTCATGACGAAGGGGGCGAACGGCCTGCCCGACCCGGCCACCATCACCACGTTCGACTCGGGCATGCCCGCTGTCGAGCTGCAGACCGGCCCCGGCGGAGACCTCTTCGCGGTCGACTTCGCCAACGGGCAGATCATCCGCTACCTCTACAACAACGCCCCGCCGACCGCGGTCATCGGCGCGAGCGCCACGTCGGGCACCGCGCCGCTCGCGGTGAACTTCACCTCCGCCGGATCCGCGGACGCCGACGGCGACCCGCTCACCTTCCGGTGGGACCTGGACGGCGACGGCGACTTCGACGACTCCACCTCGGCGACCCCGTCCTTCACCTACACCCAGCCGGGCTCGTACGTGGTGAAGCTGCGCGCCGACGACGGGCGCGGCGGCCTGGGGGACGCCACCGTCACGGTCAACGTGAGCAACACGGCGCCGACCGCGACCATCAACTCCCCGTCGGCCGCCCTCACCTGGGCGGTCGGGGACACGATCGCGTTCTCCGGCACCGGCACGGACGCCCAGGACGGCACGATCCCGGGGGCGCGGATGTCCTGGAAGCTGATCATGCATCACTGCCCCGGCACCTGCCACGAGCACGAGATCACCACGTTCACCGGCGCGAGCGGGTCCTTCGCCGCCCCGGACCACGAATACCCCGCTCACCTGGAGCTCAGGCTGACCGTGACCGACGCGCACGGCCTCACCGACACCAAGAGCGTGACACTCCAGCCGAAGACGGTGAACCTGACCTTCCAGACCGCGCCCGCCGGGCTGCAGCTCGGCTTCAACAGCGAGCAGACCGTCGCCCCGTTCACCCGGACGGTGATCGTGGGCTCCCACAACTCGGTCTCCGCACCCTCGCCGCAGAGCGCCGACGGCTTCAGCCACACGTTCACCTCCTGGTCCGACGGCGGGGCGGCCAGCCACAACCTCACCGCGCCCGCCGCCGCGGCGACCTACACCGCGACCTACCAGCGCTCGCAGGCGCCGGACGGCCTGGTGGCCGCCTACGCGATGGACGAGGGCGGCGGCACGGCCGTCGCTGACGCCTCGGGCAAGGGCAACAACGGCACGGCCGCGAACACCGCGTGGAGCGTGACCGGCAAGTACGGCCAGGCGCTGTCGTTCAACGGCACGTCGAGCTGGGTGACGGTGGCCGATTCCGCGTCGTTGCGGTTGACGGGCGGGATGACGCTGGAGGCGTGGGTGCGGCCCGCGAGCGTCAGCGGGTGGCGGACGGTGCTGATGAAGGAGTTCGGCGCCGATCTGGCGTACGCGATCATGGGTAGCGGGAGCAGCGGTCCGGCGGCGTTCATCTACACCTCGTCGGGGGCGAATGCGCCGGCGGCGGGCAATCTGCCGTTGAACACCTGGAGTCATGTGGCGGCGACCTATGACGGGTCGACGTTGCGGATGTTCGTGAACGGCACGCAGGTGGCCACCAATCCGACGGGTGGCAACCTGCGTACCGGGACGAGTCCGTTGCGGATCGGCGGCAACAGCGGTTCGGGTGAGTACTTCAGCGGACTCATCGACGAGGTCCGCGTCTACAACAAGGCACTCACCGCGGCCGAGATCACCGCCGACATGAACACGCCGGTCGGTTAGTCCCGGCTGCTCTCGTCACGCAGCCAGGTGGTGTAGTCGCCCGCGCGGATCGCGCGGGCGGCTCTCCGCCTGGCCAGCACCGCCACCATGACGAACACGACCGCCGCGCCCACCAGGCGCGGGTCCCCGGCCACGATGGCCAGCAGATCCCGCAGGCCGGTGCGCTCCCCGGCCGTGGCCGAGGTCTGCTCCAGCTCGCTCACGCTGGTCGTGGCGCGTACCCGGCGGCGCATCAGGTCGGCGACGGTACGCGGAGTCTGGATCACCGCACGCGCGCCGGCCACGATCACGCGCTCGTCCGGGGAGAACGCCAGCGACGCGGCCAGGTCGTCGGCCATCGCCGGCGGCAGGGCGCGGATCCGGGCGTTGCCCTCGTCGTTCACCGCGATGACGCCCCGGCCGAACAGCCCGGCGCGCACGTGCGGCAGCCGCGTCCAGATCGCGTAGTAGGCCCGGATCGGCCACGGGCGATCGGCCAGCGCCAGCTCCCGTTCGGGCGCGGCGGCGAGCGGCCCGTCCGGCGCGGCCAGCACGTCGGCCAGCGCGCGGACGGAGGCGGTGCTCAGCTCGACGTCGGCGTCCACGTACAGCCGGGGATACCCGCGTGCCGCCTCGTCGCCCATCCGCAGCGCCTCGCGCTTGGACGGGACCGGCGTCGACAGGACGCGGACGTCGTACGGCTGCGCCGCGGCGACCGTGCCGTCGGTGCAGCCGTTGGCCACCACCACGACGTCGAACTCGCCGGGCGCGGCCTCCCGGAGGAGGCCGTCCAGCAAGCGGCCGATCACCTTGGCCTCGTTGTGGGCCGGTATCACGACGCTCACCACGATGGGAGTATCCCCGCTTCCTGGGCCTGCTTGAGCGTGGGCGCGGCGGCGTCCTTGGCGGAGATGATCGGCTCCCCGTCGAGGGGCCATTCGATGCCGAGATCCGGGTCCAGCGGGTGGACGCCGTGCTCGCGGGCCGGGTCGTAGGTGGTGGAGCAGAGGTAGACGACGGTGGCCGACTCGCTGATCGCCATGAAGGCGTGCCCCAGGCCCTCGGAGAGGTAGATCCCGCAGCGCGACACGTCGTTGAGCCGCACCGCCTCCCACTGGCCGAAGGTGGGCGAGCCGACGCGCACGTCCACGACGACGTCCAGCACCTCGCCAGAGACGCACATGACGTACTTGGCCTGGCCCGGGGGGACGTCGGCGAAGTGGATGCCGCGCAGCACGCCGCGTTTGGAGACCGAACAGTTCACCTGCGCGAGGTCCATTGATTGCCCCAGCGCCTCCCGCAGGTCGGCGGCGCGGAAACTTTCCAGGAAGTCGCCCCGCGGATCGCTGTGGATGCGGGGGGTGTAGACAAGTGCTCCACTGATGCTCAGGTGCTTCATGAAGATACTTGTAACACTCCTTGGCGCCCACCCGAAGTACGGAAGTGGGTTTGCCATAGGGGGAAATCTTGTCATTTTCGGGTGGGGCCCATTGTCGATGACATCGTGCCGGCTGTGCGGTTCGGCCGACCTGGTCGGTGTGGTGGATCTCGGGGCGACTCCGCCCTGTGAGCTCTTCCTCACCGCGGAACAGCTCGACGAGCCCGAGCTCACTTATCCACTTCATCTGCGGGTCTGCACCAGTTGCTGGCTGGCGCAGATACCGCCGCTGATCACACCGGAAGAAACTTTCACCGAATACGCCTACTTTGCCTCTTATTCCGCCTCATGGGTGGAACACGCACGGAAGTTTGTCGACTCCGCTGTGGAACGTTTGAAGCCGTCGTTCGTGGCCGAGGTGGCCAGCAACGACGGCTACCTGCTGCAGCACGTCGTCGAGCGCGGCATCAGGTGCCTGGGCATCGAGCCGTCGGCCAACGTGGGACAGGCGGCCAAGGAGAAGGGCGTGCCGACGCTCACCGCGTTCCTGACGCCGCAGACGGGTGCCGCGGTGCGGGCCGAGCACGGTCCGGCCGACCTGGTCGTGGCCAACAACGTCTACGCGCACATCCCCGACGTGGTCGGTTTCACCGAGGGCCTGCGCGCCCTGGTGGCCGACGACGGCTGGGTGTCGATCGAGGTCCAGCACCTGCTGACGCTCATGGAGCTGAACCAGTACGACACGATCTATCACGAGCACTTCCAGTACTACACGGTCGCCTCCGCGCAGCGGGCGCTGGCCTCCGGCGGGCTGACGCTGGTGGACGTCGAACTGCTGCCCACCCACGGCGGATCCATCCGGCTGTGGGCCCGGCCGTCGGGGAGCCCGTCCGACCGGGTGCTCGACGTGCTCGCCCGGGAGAAGGCGGCCGGACTGCATGATCTGTCCGGCTACGCCGGGTTCGCCGACCGGGTCGCACGCGTCCGCCGCGACCTGCTCCGCTTCCTGATCGACGCCGCCGACGAAGGCAGGACGGTCGTCGGCTACGGCGCGCCCGGAAAGGGCAACACGCTGCTCAACCACTGCGGCATCCGCCAGGACCTGCTGGCCTACACGGTTGACCGCAACCCCTACAAGCACGGCAGATTCACCCCCGGCACCCGGATCCCCATCGTCGCTCCCGAGCGCATCGCTCAGGATCGCCCGGACTACGTGCTGGTCCTGCCGTGGAACCTGCGCGAAGAGCTCACCGCTCAGCTCTCCTATGTGCACGAATGGGGAGGCCGTCTGGTCTTCCCGATCCCACACCTGGAGGTCGTGTGAAGGTTGTCCTGTTCTGTGGAGGCTTCGGCACGCGCATGCGGACGGGTGTGCCGGGCGAGGTGCCCAAGCCGATGGCGCTCGTCGGCCCGCGGCCGCTGCTCTGGCACGTCATGCGTTACTACGCGCACTTCGGGCACAAGGAGTTCGTCCTGTGCCTGGGCTACGGTGCCCACCACATCAAGGACTTCTTCCTCGGCTACCAGGAAGCCACGTCCAACGACTTCGTCCTGCGCGGCGGCAAGGTCGAGCTGCTGTCGAGCGACATCTCCGACTGGTCCATCTCGTTCGTGCAGACCGGGACCAACTCCCCGATCGGCGAACGGCTGCGCCGCGTCCGCCGCCACCTGGACGGCGACGAGATGTTCCTGGCGAACTACGCGGACGTGCTCACCGACGCGCCGCTGCCCGACATCATCGACCGCTTCGTCGAGTCGGGCGCGGCCGCCTCGATGATGGTCGTGCCGCCGTCGCAGACCTTCCACTGCGTGGACGTGGGCGAGAACGGCCTGGTCGGCGGCATCTCGCCGGTCAGCGAGATGCCGGTGTGGGTCAACGGCGGCTACTTCGTGCTGACCCAGGAGGTCTTCGAGCACATCCCGGAGAACGGCGACCTGGTCGCCGACGGCTGCGTGGAGCTGGCCAAGCGCGGACGCCTGCTGGCCTACCCGCACCGCGGCTACTGGCGGCCGACCGACACCGTCAACCAGCGGATGGAGCTGGACGAGGCCTACTCCCGGGGCGAGCGCCCGTGGGCCCTTTGGGAACGGTCCCGGTGATCGGCCTGCGCGCGGGGCGGCTCGACGGCATCGTGGCGCTCGCCGCGCACTGTGACGACCTGGCGATCGGGGCGGGCGGCAGCCTGCTGACGCTCTGCGCCGCCCGCCCCGGCCTCCGCGTGGACGCGCTGGTGCTGTCCGGCGGCGGCACCGAGCGCGAGGACGAGGAGCGCGCGGCGCTGGCGGACTTCTGCCCGGGCGCGGAGCTGCGCGTCACCGTGCTGAAGCTGCCCGACGGCTACCTGCCGGCCAGGTGGGAGGAGGCCAAGGCCGCGGTGGAGGAGCTGCGCGCCCGTACCGAGCCCGGCCTGATCTTCGCGCCCTGGCGCGGCGACGCCCACCAGGACCACCGGGGGCTGGCCAAGCTCGTGCCCACGGCCTTCCGCGACCACCTGGCGCTCGGCTACGAGATCGTCAAATGGGACGGCGACCTCGCCGCGCCCGCCGTCTTCCAGCCGCTCACGGAGGAGGTGGCGGAGCTGAAGGTCGATCTGCTCCAGCGCCACTACGCCTCCCAGCGGCACCGGCCCTGGTACGACCGCGAGGCGTTCCTGGGCCTGGCCCGCATCCGCGGCATCGAGTGCCACGCGCGCTATGCCGAGGCGTTCCACGTTTCCAAGCTCACCGTCGATCTGGAGAACTGATGCGGGTACTTCTCACCGGCCACCAGGGCTACCTGGGCAGCGTGATGGCCCCCATGCTGGCCGAGGCCGGGCACGACGTGGTCGGCCTGGACTCCGGCCTGTTCGCCGACTGCCTGCTCGGCCCCGAGCCCGAGCAGATCGAGGCGCACACGGTGGACCTGCGGGACGCGGGTCCGGAGCACGTGGCGGGATTCGACGCGGTGATCCACCTGGCCGCGCTGTCCAACGACCCGCTCGGCGCGCTCGCGCCCGACCTGACCTACGACATCAACCACCACGCCTCGGTCCGGCTGGCCAGGCTGGCCAAGGAGGCGGGCGTGCGGCGCTTCCTGTACGCCTCCACCTGCTCAGTCTACGGCGCGTCCGGCGGCGAGGAACTGCTGGCCGAGGACGCGCCGCTGCGGCCGGTGACGCCGTACGCCGAGTCCAAGGTGCGGGTCGAGGACGACCTGGTCACGCTGGCCGACGACGACTTCACGCCGGTGTTCCTGCGCAACGCCACCGCCTTCGGGTTCTCCCCGAGGCTGCGCGCCGACATCGTGCTGAACAACCTGGTGGGCCACGCCCACCTGACCGGCGAGGTCCGGGTGCTGTCCGACGGCACGCCCTGGCGCCCGCTGGTCCACGCCAGGGACATCGCCGACGCCTTCGCGGCCGCTCTCGTCGCGCCCCGCGAAGCCGTGCACACGACGGCCTTCAACGTGGGCACCGAGGTCAACAACGTGACCGTCGCCGAGATCGCGGCCGAGGTCGTCGCCGCGGTGCCCGGATCGACGCTGACCATCACCGGTGAGACGGGCTCCGATCCGCGCTCCTACCGCGTCGACTTCTCCCGGATCAGGGCCGCGCTGGGCTACGAGGCGCGCTGGACGGTCAAGGCGGGCGCGGTGGAGCTGATCGACGCCTACCGCGAGTACGGCCTGACGAAGCAGGACTTCGCGCGCCGCTTCACCAGGCTGGCCCGGCTCGCCGACCGGCGCGAGGCCGGCACCGTCGACGACACCCTCCGGCCATGAACGGGCAGGACATGCACGACCTGGTACGGCGGCTCTACCCGCTGTGCCGGAGCATCACCGGCGACGGGCTGCGGGAGACCCTGGAGATCATCGGCGAGTCGATCCCGCTGGACGTCACCCAGGTGCCGACCGGCACCAAGGTCCTCGACTGGACGATCCCCCGGGAATGGAACATCCGCGACGCCTACGTCAAGGACGCCGCGGGCAACAAGGTGATCGACTTCCAGGACTCCAACCTGCACGTCGTGGGATACAGCGCGCCGGTCGAGGCCACGATGTCCCTGCAGGAGCTGCGCGGGCACCTGCACACCCTGCCCGAGCAGCCGGACCTGATCCCGTACCGGACCAGCTACTACGCCGAGACCTGGGGCTTCTGCCTGAGCCAGAACACCCTGGACGGGATGGCCGACGGGCCCTACGAGGTCAGGATCGACTCCACGCTGGCCGACGGCTACCTGACCTACGGCGAGCACGTGGTCCGGGGCAGCAGCTCGCAGGAGGTGCTGATCTCCTGCCACGTCTGCCATCCCTCGCTGGCCAACGACAACCTGGCCGGCGTGGCGGTGGCCGTCGCCCTGGCGCAGCGGCTGTCCGATCCCTGGTACACCTACCGGTTCATCTTCGCGCCCGGCACCCTCGGCGCGATCACCTGGCTCGCCCTGAACCGGGAGCGCACCGACCGGATCAGGCACGGCGTGACGCTGGCCTGCGCCGGGGACGGCGGCACGATCACCTACAAGCGCAGCAGGCGCGGCGACGCCGAGATCGACCAGGTCTTCGCGCACGTGCTGAAGGACCGGCCGCACACCGTCCTGGACTTCTCCCCGTACGGCTACGACGAGCGGCAGTACTGCTCGCCGGGGTTCAACCTGGCCGTCGGCTCGCTGACCAGGACCCCGTACGGCGGATACCCGGAATATCACACCTCGGCCGACAATCCCGACTTCGTGCGTCCCGAGGCGATGGAGGACACCCTGGAGACGCTGTGGGCGGCCGTGCGGGTTCTGGAGGGCAACCGCCGCTACCAGAACCTCAGCCCGTACGGCGAGCCCCAGCTGGGCGCCCGGGGCCTGTACGGGTCACTCGGCGGGCGCAGTGACACGAAGCAAGCGCAGATGGCGATGTTGTGGGTGTTGAGCCTCTCCGACGGGCTGAACAGCCTCCTGGACATCGCGGAACGGTCGAACCTGCCGTTCCAGGCAATAGCGGACGCGGCTCACGCCCTGCAGAACGCGGGCCTGGTGAAGGAGTGGATGGGTTGAACCTGGCGCTGAAAGTCGGCGACGTGGTCGAGGTCCTCAGTGCGGAGGAGATCCTCGCCACGCTGGATGACAAGGGGGAGCTGGACAGCCTCCCTTTCATGCCGGAGATGCTGCGGTTCTGCGGGCAGCGGCTCACCGTTCACAAGGTGGCCAACAAGCTCTGCGACACGATGACCAGGACCGGGATGCGGCGCATGGAGGACGCCGTCCATCTGGCGGGCTCCCGCTGCGACGGCTCGGCCCACGGCGGCTGCCAGACCGCCTGCCTGCTCTACTGGAAGACCGCCTGGCTCAAGCGGGTGGACGGGCCGCCCACCTCGGAGCCGGCCATCCGCCCCGAGCGGCCGCTGCTGCCGATCCTCGAGGTCAACACCCGGCGGGAGCCGGGGCCCGAGGGCGAGGAACGCTTCCGCTGCCAGGCCACGGAACTGCTGCGCGCCGCCCCGGAACAGCTCCCGTTCCGTGACATGAGGCAGTACGTCACCGACATCCAGGTGGGCAACGCCGGGATCGGGCCGACCCTGCGCACGCTCTTCTTCGGGCTGTTCAACCGCTACCAGCGCCTGTCCAGGAAGTTCCCGAAGTGGCTGCGCATCAAGGACGGCCTGGCCTGGGGCTTCGTACGGCCGGGCCCGCACGAGGGCCGCACGCCGACCGGCACGACCGACCTCCAGCCGGGCGAGCTGGTGCGGATCAAGTCCAGGGACGAGATCGTCGCCACGCTGAACACCAAGGGGTTCAACCGCGGGCTGGGCTTCGAGGAGGACATGGCGCGTTCGTGCGGCCGCGTCGCCCGCGTGAGCGCCCGCGTCGAGCGCTGCATCGACGAGAAGACCGGCGAGATGCTCGAGATGAAGAACCCCTGCATCGCGCTCGAAGGAATCATCTGCGACGGCGTCTACAAGTCCAACTGCCCCCGCGCGTTCGTCCCGTTCTGGCGGGAGATCTGGCTGGAGCGGATCAGCGAGCCTAGCTAGGGAAGGCCGGCATGGCAGAGCAACCGGGCCCGGACATCAGTGACATCGGGCGCAAGGCGGGCCGAGGGGCCGTGTGGAGCTTTCTCGGCACACTGGTCACCCGCGCGGGCTCGTTCATCCTCGGCCTGATCCTGGCCAGGCTCCTCGCGCCGGAGGACTTCGGCATCTACGCCGTCGCGCTCGCGGCCACCCAGTTCGTCATGGTGGTCAAGGACGTCGGCGTCATGTCGGCCGTCGTGCAGTGGCGTGGGCGGCTGGAGGACATCGCGCCCACGGCGACGACCCTGACCATGATCTCCGCACTGGGCCTGTACGGGATCTTCTGGGTCGGCGCGCCGTACTTCTCGGCGCTGGCGGGCAGCGCGGAGGCCACGTCCGTGGTGCGCATCCTCACCGCGGTCATCCTCGTCGAGGCGGTCACCGCGGTGCGCAGCGCGGCCCTGTTGCGCTGGTTCCGCACCGGCAAGAACGCCAAGGCGGTCCTCGCGGGCTTCCTGGTCAACGCGCCCGTGGCGATCGTCCTGGCGGTCAACGGGGCGGGCGCGTACAGCTTCGCCTGGGGGCAGCTCGCGGGAGCCGTGGTCACCGGCGTCTTCATGCTGCTCTACGCGCGCCTGCCCTACCGGTTCGGGTTCGACCGGCAGATCGCGGCCAAGCTGCTGCGGTTCGGCATCCCCTCGGCGGCGGGGATCGCGCTGGAGATCATGCTGCTCAACGTGGGCTACATCATCGTCGGCAACATCATGGGCGACGCGTGGCTGGGCTTCTACCTGATGGCCTTCAACGTGTCGAGCTGGGTGCCCGGCATCATCGGCAGCGCCATCCGCATGGTGTCGATCGCCGGCTTCTCCCGGCTGGCCGAACGTGACGAGGAGTCCCTGTCGCTCGGCGTGCAGCGAACCGTGCCGCTGCTCATCGCCATGGTGCTGCCGCTGGCCGTCTTCATGGCGCTGCTCGCGCACCCGATGATCATCTTCATCTACGGCCCGAAGTGGGAGCTGGCCGCCGGCGTGCTGCGGTTCCTGGCGGTGCTGATGGTGGTGCGCATGCTCACCTCCTTCGCCCTCGACATCCTGAACGGGCAGGGCGCCACCCGCTCGACGGTCTGGATGAACCTCGGGCACGCGGCGGCGATGATCCCGGCGGTCATCGTCGGCACGCATCTCGACGGCATCCGCGGCGCCGCGATCGGGCAGGCGGCCGCCGCCGTGCTCGTCGCCCTTCCGCTCGCCGTGCTCGCCGTGCAGCGGGCCGGGGTACGGCTCGCGCCGGCCCTGCCGGGTCTCGTCCGCCCGGCGGCGGGGGCGCTGGTGTGCGCGGCCGTCATGCTGGGCCTCGCCCTGCTGACCCAGGGGAGCCCCCTGGTCCAGCTCATCGTGGCGGGCGGCGGCGGCCTGCTGGCGTACGTGCTGGTCGTGGTGACCCGCGACCAGTTCCACATTGTGAGTGATCGCCTGGTGCGGCTGCTTCCCGCCCGCGCGCGATGACCCCCGAGGAGAAGCGATGCTGGTGTCCATCGGAATCCCGGTCCGCAACGGTGCGGACCGCCTGGAGGCGGCCGTACGCTCGGCGCTCGCCCAGGACCATGCCGAGATCGAGGTGGTGATCTCGGACAACGCCTCCACCGACGGCACGGAGGAGCTCTGCCGCGAGCTGGCGAGGCAGGACAGCCGCATCGCCTACTACCGGCAGCCGCGTGACCTGCACGTGGTCGGGAACTTCGTGGAGGTGCTGCGGCGGGCGCGGGGGGAGTTCTTCCGCTGGATGGGCGACGACGACCTGCTCGAACCGACTTACGTCTCCCGGACGCTGGAGCCGTTCCTGGCCGATGAGCGGCTCATCCTGGTCACCTCGGACGTCAGCTACACCGGGGCGGACGGGAGGGTCCACCAGCCCCGCTACCGCGGCACCCGGATGCTCTCCGACGACCCCATCGACCGCCTGGACGAGCTGTGGGACGTCGTCACCACCCAGCATCACGGGCTCGACCCCCTCTACGGCCTGATGCGGCGCGAGCAGGTGGCCGCCGTGCCCCGGCCGCTGATGATCCGCGAGGACGAGGTCTACGCCACCATGCTCGCGCTGACCGCGCCCTGGGGCCACGTGCCGGAGATCCTCGCCCACCGCAACCTGCGCGAGCGGCGCCTGTCCGGGATCGCCGCGGCGCTCGGGGTGCCGGCCTGGACCGCGCATTTCGCCACCACGCTGCAGTTCCGGGCGATGCATCGGGCCCTGAGCATCACGGAGCTGTCGGCGGAGCAGCGCACCCGCGCCAACGCGGTGCTGCTGCGCACCTACTGGCGCCGGCAGCACCAGATGCTGACGCACCGCAGCCGCAAACTCGCCGGGTTGGCCGCGCGACTCGTCTCCTCGAAAGGGTGATCTCCCCGTGTTGATTCGCATCGTGCGGCTGCTCATGCAGCCGGGCCGGATCCTGCTGGCCGTCATGCGGCGCCTGCCGTTCGGCTCGTACGAGCTGCGCTGCGCGCTCGACCTCTACCCGAGGCCGCACTACGCCTACGGCGTGCAGCAGGCGGCCGAGCTGGCCAGGCGCCTCGGCGTCGGCCGGATCAGCGTGGTCGAGTTCGGCGTCGCGGGCGGCGCGGGCATGGTGGAGCTCAACCGCATGGCGGCACTGGCGTCGGCCGCGTCGGGTGTGAAGATCGACGTCTACGGCTTCGACACCGGCGCCGGGCTGCCCAAGCCCACCGACTACCGCGACCTGCCCTACATCTGGCGCGAAGGCGACTTCGTCATGGACGTCGACGCCTTGCGGGCCCGGCTGGGGGAGGCCACTCTGATCCTCGGCAACATCGAGGACACGGTCGGCGAGTTCCTCGACGGCGAGCGTCCGGCGCCGATCGGGTTCGTCTCCATCGACGTGGACTTCTACTCCTCGACGGCGGCGGCGCTGCGGCTGTTCAAGGGCGACCACAAGTATTTCCTGCCCCGCGTGTTCTGCTACCTCGACGACACCGTGGGCGACGACGACCAGATCATCCACAACGAGTACGTCGGCGAGCTCAGCGCGATCCGGGAGTTCAACGAGGAGAGCGAGCTGATGAAGCTGGCGCCGATCAACGGGCTGCGGCACAAGCGCCCGGTTCCCGCCCCGTGGAACGACAACATCCAGGCGCTGCACCGCTTCGACCACCCGGACTACTCGGTCTACGTGGGCAGGCCGGACACGCAGACGCAGCTTCCTCTATAACCTCTCTAACCTCCCTGTAACAAAGAAGCGGGCTAAGGCGAGAGAAAGGAAAAGAACCACGCGAGGGGGAAAATCTCGCTATGTCCGTTTTATTGGCAAATAGCCGAATCAATGATGATGTCCGGCGCAAAATGCTCTTCCAGGGAGACCTCTTCCTTTACTCCGCGACGCCTGCCTCGACCAAGCTGATCGAGTTCGCCCGCGAGTTGATCGAGGAGGCGTTCGAGGGCCGCGACCCCCAGACCGCCCAGTACGAGATGCCGGTGGAGGAGTTCGCGGCACTGCTCGCGGACCTCAAGCCGCGCTTCATCCACCACCCCACCAGCAAGAAGCTCCTCGTCACCCTGCTCGAGGAGCTGGGCATGGCGCTGGACAAGACCTACTTCGACGTGCCGCGGCTGCGCACCTCCACCGCCGATCACTACCTCGACTCCGGCATCTCCTACGCCTACCACGCTCATCGCGACTGCTGGTACGCCGCGCCGTTCTGCCAGGTCAACTGGTGGATCCCCATCTACGAGGTGGTCCCGGAGAACGTCTTCGCCCTGCACCCGCAGTACTTCGACCGCCCCGTGCGCAACGGCAGCGGCCGCTACGACTACGCGGAATGGACCGCCGTGAGCCGGCCCACGGCCGCCCAGCACATCCACAGCGACACCCGGGAGCAGCCCAAGCCGGAGGAGGCGCTCGACCTCGAAACCGAGCTCCGGCTGGTGCCGGAGCCGGGCGGCATGCTGCTCTTCTCCGGGGCGCACCTGCACTCGACCGTCACCAACACCTCCGGCAGGACCCGGTTCAGCATCGACTTCCGCACCGTCCACATCGACGACGTCCGCTCCCGCGCGGCGGCGCCCAACGTGGACGCCACCTGCCGCGGCACCACCCTGCGCGACTTCTACCGGGCCGACGACCTGACGCGCATCCCGGAGGAGCTCGCGGCGGCGTACGAGGCCGAGGCGCTGGCCAAGCTCACCTGACCAACCGCGCGCGTACGGCGTCGCGCAGCCCCCTCCAGCTCCGGTGCCGCTGGAAGGGCAGCTCGAAGACCGAGGCGAACAACCACGCCGTCCCCACGCTCACCGGCACTGCCAGGGCGAGCGTGAGGAGAAAGGCCGGCATGCCAGGCGCCACGTGCGGGGCCACGACCAGCCGGTTGATCATGACGACGAGCGGTGAGTGAATCAGGTAGAGGCTGTAGGAGAAGGAGCCCAGCCGCCGGAGCGGACGCGTGTCGAGCAGCCGTACGAGCCAGGCCGGTTTGCCCGTCGCCACACCCGTCAGCAGCAGCCCGGCGGCCGGGCCGACCGCCAGGTCCACCCAGAAGAAGTTCGCGACCACCCAGACCGGCCCGGCGAGCACGATCAGCAGGAGCACCGGGACCGCGGCGGCCGCCGCGAACCAGTGCCAGGGCAGGCGCTCGGTACGCTCCTGCGCGCGCACGACGCCGGCGCAGACCGCGCCCATGGCGAAGAGCGCGGCGAACTGCGGCGTCAGCCGCATCAGCAGGTCCACGGCCGGCACGGAGGGCGCCAGCGCCCCCACCGCCACGACGATCAGGGTCACCGCGCCGAGCATCACCGCCGCGCCCATCCTGCGCAGGACCAGCAGCATCAGCGGGAACACCAGGTAGAGCTGCGCCTCGACGGCGATCGACCACAGGGCCCCGTTGGGGCTGGGGGAGCCGAAGACGTCCTGCAGGAGGAGCCCGTAGATGACGACCGACTGCCCGGTGGGCGGCTGCTGCCCGGGCTGGGGGATGACCGCCCACGCGACCACCAGGCTGAACGCCAGCGCCGCCCAGTACGGCGGCAGGATGCGCCAGGCGCGGCGGTTGAGGAAGGTGGGGATGCCGCCCAGCTGCCAGCCGGACCGGGCGGGCGAGATCGCCAGTGAGAAGCCGGACAGGACGATGAACACCACGACCGCGAAATGGCCGTAGAGCAGCCATCCCGTCCACCAGGGCGCGTCGTTGACCGGGAACCCGGGGAAGGACAGGAGCCAGCAATGGTGCAGGACGACGAACAACGCCGCCAGGCCCCGTAAGCCGTCGAGTCCGGTCAGCCTGCGTCGCGTCGCCGGACGCTCTACCGTCATCCCCACCGAAGCCCCCGTCGCCGTAGTCGGTAGGTCTATCGCTGCGACTACGCGCGGTGTAACCGTTCTACGCAGATGTAACGTCTGGCCGCGAATGGGCGATGGTCCGCTATAGAGCAAGCATTGCTGATGCGGGGGAACGTACCAAAATGGAGTTCTGGAAGAGGATCCTTGGTCTTCTCCGCCGAGTTCTCGTAGGCCCGCCGCTGATCTGTCTCTCGATCCTGGTGGGCGTCGTGGTGTACGCGGTCGTTCCGGCGCACTACACGACCGACGTCTCCCTCGTCCTGGCCACGCCGGTGAACGGGGGCACCGTTCCCTCCGACAAGACCAAGCAGGGGCTCACCAACCCGTTCCTCTCCTTCAACGACGCGCTGAAGACCGGGGCGAGCATCGTCATCCTGTCGATGAACACGCAGGACGTCTGGACGCAGCTCGGCGCGCCCAAGGACGGCCCGACGGAGATCACGATCGACGACGGGCGCTCCAACCCCAACGTCCTGGACATCAACGGGCCCTACATCTACATCAGGGTCGACAGCGAGTCTCCCCGGCAGGCCACGGCCGTGCTGATGGCGGCGCGCGAGCGCGTGGCGAGCGAGCTGTTCAAGTGGCAGAAGGCGCTCGGCGCTCCGCCGAACACCTTCATCACGTCCACCGACATCGTGCCGCCGTCCACGCCCGAGGCCGACCACAGCATGAACTGGCAGGCGGGGATCGGCAGCGCCGTGCTCTGCCTGCTCCTGGGCCTCGGCATCGCCTACGGCGTGGTGACCCGGCGCGCCCCCAAGCAGCCGGAACCCCCAGCACCCCCGGCGGTCCCTGTGGCGGTCCCGGAGCCGGTGGAAGCGCAGGCGGACGAGCCCGTCGAACTGCCGGAGCCCGACGAGGACAGCTCCTCCACCATGGAGTTCCCCGTCTACCGCGGGGAGCCTCTCTCGCCCGTGCCCTGGCCCGGGAAGGCGACCCAGGACAAGAGCGAGGGATGAGGCCCGCGCATGGACTTCTGGGCGACGGCGACCGTTCTGTTCAAGCGGTGGTACGTGACGATTCCGGCCTTCCTGCTCACGATCGTGGGGGCCGTCGGCGTCTTCGCCGTGGCGCCCAAGACATTCGTCTCCAGCTCGGCGCTCGTTCTCACCCTGCCGGTCACCGGTGGCAGCGTGCCGAGCGACCCCAAATTCCCCAACCCGCGCACCAACCCCCTGGTCTCCTTCGACCAGGGGCTGAGCATGACCTCGTCGATCCTCATCCAGGCCCTGAACACCCCTGAGGCGGTCGCCAAGGTCGGCGCGCCGATCGGCGGCGACGTCACGCTCAAGATCACCAGCGGCGGCACCAACCCCGAGATGATGCCGGCGACCCCCTTCATCGTCATCACCTGCGAGGCGCCGACCGCCGAGCTGGCCCACGGCATCGTCGTGAAGGTCACCGCGCTGGCCCAGCAGGAGCTGCGCGCCCGGCAGCAGCAGGTCAAGGCGCCGCCCACCACCTACGTGAGCGCCACCGTCGTGGTGCCGCCCACCCAATCGGACGAGAAGAAGGGCAGCCGGATGCGCGGCGCGGTGGTCACCGGGGCGCTGGCGTTCTTCATGAGCCTGTTCGCCGCCTTCGCGGCCGAGAGCTTCGCCCGCCATCGCCGGGCGCGCCGCCCGGCGCAGCCCGAGCTCGGACTCTACGAGCCCGTCGCGAGCAACGGCACGCGGTCGCTGGCTGGACGCGAAGGATGACCGCGGTCAACCTGGCCCAGCGGCCGCTCCGCCGCGCCGACGGCGCCACGCTGGTCTGCTTCTTCGTCGTCGTCCTGCTGATGCTGCCGGCCCGCCTGGCGGTGGCCGGGCTCCCGCTGTCGCTCACGCCCGCCGAGATCATGGCTCTGGTGCTGGGCGTGGTGTGGGTGTGCGCCCAGATGATCAGTACGACCGGCGTGGCCAAGGGCGCCAACCCGGTCCGCACCGCGATCTTCGTGTACGGCATGCTCCTGCTGGCGATCTACGGGTACACGACCTACCTGTACCTGCCGTCCGACGAGCTCAACCTCTCCGACCACACGTTCGTGCTCTACGCGGGCTACGTGAGCCTGCTGCTGATGGTCTGCGACGGCATCGACAGCCGCGAGCGCCTCGACTTCGTGCTCAAGGCGGTCGTGATCGGCGGCACGTTCGCGGCGATCGTCGCCCTGCTGCAGTTCAGGCTCGACTTCGACCTCACCAAGTACATGCAGATCCCCGGGCTGCGCCACTCCTCCGTCGAGGAGGTGCCGACCGTGATCTCCCGGTCGGACCTGCGCCGCGTCGCCGGCACGCTCGGGCACCCGATCGAGTTCGGCGCGCTGTCGGCGATGCTGCTGCCGCTGGCCGCGCATCTCGGCTTCCAGGCGCGCAGCCGCGGCCAGGCCGCGACCCGCTGGTGGATCTGCGCCGTCATCATCGCGGCCGGCCTGATGTTCTCGGTCTCCAGGACCGCCGTGCTCGGCCTGGCGGGGGCGGGGCTGATCCTCCTGCTCGGCTGGTCCAACCGGCGCCGGATCGTCACCATCGGCGCCTTCGTGGTGTTCCTGGGCTTCATGAAGGTCCTGGCGCCGGGCCTGATCGGCACGTTCTACAACCTGTTCGCCGGGGCCGGCGAGGACAGCAGCATCATCTACCGCACCCACGACTACCCGTTCGCGATGCGGGAGTTCGACAAGAGCCCGATCTTCGGCCGCGGGCTCGGCACCTGGTACCCGTTCAAGCATCAGGTGTTCGACAACCAGTACCTGCTGTCGCTGGTCGAGACCGGGCTGCTCGGCGTGCTGGGGTTCGTCGGCGTGATCGGGTGCGGGATCGTCGTGGCCCTCTGGGTGCGCCGGCTGAGCTCCGATCCGAACGTACGCAACCTGGGCCTGACCATCGCCGCCTGCCTGGTGATCCCGCTGCTGGGGGCGGCCACCTTCGACCTGCTCTCCTTCCCCGGCATCACCAGCGTGATGTTCCTGCTGGTCGGCGCGGCGGGGACGCTGCTGCGGCTCGAGCGCCGGGATCAGGCGGACAGGATGCTCCTGAGCTCCTTCCAGGAGCCCGCCGACCTGTCGCGCTCGCTGATCGCGGTGACCGGCAACGGCCAGGGCAGCGCGAGGTCGGGGTCGTCGTAGCGGACGGCCAGGTCCTCGGCGGGGTCGTGCTCGCGGTCGATGCGGTAGCAGACGTCGGCGTGCTCGGTCAGCGCCTGGTAGCCGTGCAGGATGCCCGGCGGCACGTAGAGGTGCGCGAACGACACGTCGTCGAGCCGGACGGTGACGTGGGAGCCGAACGTCGGTGACGCCGGCCGCGCGTCCACCAGGATGTCGAGCACGGCGCCGTGCGCGGACCGTACCAGCTTGGCCTCGCCGCGGCCCGAGCGGCCGTGCATCCCCCTGATCGTGCCCAGGCGCGAGCGCGACTGGCTGTCCTGGACGAACGCGGTGTGGTCGAGCCCGTGCTCGGCGGCGATCGCGGCGTCGAAGGTCCTGGTGAAGAAGCCCCGATCGTCGTGGCTGGGCGTCGGCACGAACAGCAGCACGCCTTCGAGCTCCAGATGCTCGACTCTCATGGTGTTCCTCTCATCCGGGTAGGGTCCGCGGCTCATCCAGGCAGGGCCCGCAGCCGGCGGGAGGGCCGCAGCAGGGCCACGACCGACGCTCTGGCCGTGCGGCGGCCCGCGGCGGCCCGCATGGCCTCGCCGAGCAGGACGGCGAGATAGAAGCCCGCGCTCGCGATCCTGCCCCTGCGCCGCCGGAACAGCCGCACGCGGTTGACCGTGAGCAGCGCGGCCAGCATCGGGCTCGTCTTCGCCTCGCCGCCGATGTGCTCGACCACGGCGGCGGGCTCGTACCAGAGGCTCCAGCCCGCGTCCGCGGCCCGCAGCGCGTACTCGGTCTCCTCGCTGTACAGCAGGAAGGACTCGTCCCACGGGCCGACCTGGTCGAGCGCCGCGGCGGAGATGAGCATGGCGGCCCCGGTGGCCCAGTCCGCGGGGCCCGGCCGCTCGTAGCGGCCCGGATCGACGATCATCTCGCCCAGCGCGCCGACGCGACCGGCCAGGTGCCCGCCGAGCAGCGCCTCGGCCAGCGCGCGGCGTACGGCCGGCGTGCGGCGCAGCGAGTGGTGGAGCACGCCCTCGGTGCTGATCAGCCGGGGCACGGCGATGCCGGTGCCCGGACGACCGAGGGCCTGGCTCAGCACGGCCAGCGAGCCCGGGCGAAGGCGGCAGTCGGGGTTCATCACGAAGATCGCGTCGAGCTCGTGGAGGTCGAGCGCCGCGATCCCGGCGTTGATCGCCGCCGCGTACCCGGCGTTCCTGCCCACCTGCACGGGACGCATGGGCAGGCCGGCAGCCTTCTCGGCGATGCGGAGCGAGTCGTCCTTGGAGGCGTTGTCCGCCACGACGACGGCGGCGAGATCCACCCCGTCGGTGCCCTCGGGCAGCGAGGCCAGGCAACCGCCGAGGACCGGAGCGCTGTTGTAGGTCACGATCACGATCGCGACTCGGGGGCAGCCGGGCTTCACATGTCCCCATCGCGCCCCAGGAATGGAGCGTTACAGGTAACAGCTGACACGGCTGAGGCGATGACGAGGTAGGGGCCGCGGTGTCGTAGAGACGGAGACACATTTCATGCAGGATCTGCAGGCTTTCACCTTCCGCCGGGACGACCTCTTCCCGCTGGCGGACAAGTATTCCGAGCAGTTCCGTACGGCCTCGCCGTTCCGCCACGTGGTCATCGACGACTTCCTGCCGCCGGAGGTGCTGGAGCCCGTCCTCGACGAGTTCCCCGAGCCGCGGGACGCCACCTGGCAGCGGTTCGACACCGCCCGCGAGGTGAAGCTGGCGCTGGCCGACACCGAGCGCATGGGGCCGGCCACCAGGCACCTGCTGGCGGAGTTCAACAGCGGGGTGTTCGTCCAGTTCCTCGAGCGGCTGACCGGCATCACGCAGCTCGTCTCCGACCCCCACTTCGAGGGCGGCGGCCTGCACCAGATCCGGCCGGGCGGCTTCCTCAAGGTGCACGCCGACTTCAACAAGAGCCGCAAGCTCAACCTCGACCGCCGGCTCAACGGCCTGCTCTACCTCAACAAGGACTGGGAGGAGAGCTACGGCGGGCACCTGCAGCTGTGGAACAAGGACATGACCCAGTGCGAGGGCAAGATCCTGCCGGTCTTCAACCGGTTCGTGGTGTTCGCCACGACCGACGACGCCAACCACGGGCACCCGGACCCGCTCACCTGCCCGCCGGACCGGGCGCGGCGCAGCATGGCGCTCTACTACTACTCCAACGGCCGGCCCGAGGACGAGACCACCGACGAGCACACCACGCTGTTCAAGCAACGCCCCGGCGAGGCATGGAAGAGCAACCTTCGCCAGGTCGCCAAGCGCTGGACGCCACCCGCGCTGGCCGACCTCGTCGGCGGCCGGAAGCCCAACGCCTAGTGAGGTCGTCCGCCATAGGCTGGTGTCTCGGCCTGGGCCTGATCGTGCTGCTGAGCGGGTGCCAGAACGGCGGCGCCCAGAACAGGCCGCTCGCCACCCAGTCGCTCGCCACGACCCCGACCGCGTCCGCCTCGGCCCCGCCGCTGAACCCGGCCGAGCGGAGCTGGCCGGGGCCGGACAACACGGGTGTGCCCAGCGGCGTGCGGCTGCGCGAATCCGGGTCCATCCGGGTGACCAAGAACGGCACGGTCATCGACGGCGTCGAGGTGACCGGCTACATCACGGTCGAGGCCGACGACGTGACCATCCGCAACACGCGCGTCCGCGGCACCAAGGGCTGGTGGGGGATCCTTCAGCGCGAGGGGCGCACCGGGCTGACGGTCGAGGACAGCGAGGTCTTCGGCAACGGCAAGGAGCGGACCCAGTTCGGCATCCTCAACCAGGGCAAGCTGATCACGGTGCGCCGGGTGGACATCCACACGATCTCCAACGGCATCCTGACCCAGCAGGGCGTGGTCGAGGACTCGTACGTGCACGACCCGAAGTACTACTCCGGCGACCACACCGACATGATCATGTCGACCGGGCCGCCCGCCGCCGGGACCGAGCTGATCATCCGGCGCAACACGGTGATCAACACGCTCGACCAGACGGCCGCGATCGCGCTGTTCCAGGACTTCGGCGTGGTCAAGAACGTGACGGTGGAGGGCAACCTGCTGGCCGGGGGTGGCTGGTCGCTGTACGCGGGGGCCGGGGTCAAGGGCACCTCGTCGAACATCAAGGTGATCGGAAACGTCTTCAGCCGCAGGGTGTGGCCGAAGGGCGGGTCTGCCGGGCCGGTTTCATATTGGGATAAGGACGGGCCCGGAAATACGTGGCACAGTAACACCTGGGAAAATGGTGGGGCGGTAAGTCCGGGATAACGGGCTTTTTGGTGATCATTGTGAAAGGTGAGCTTTCTGGGAATTGAGGGGTAAAGGAGCCTTTTTCGGCAAAAAGCCCCTCTTAGTGCTTCCGGCATGGCTACTCTCTCCCCTTGGGGACTCGATGTGGCCGTGATCGGAAGGAGTCACCTGTGTCAAGGCATCGGCGGAGTACGCGAAGTAAGAGGCGGACCGGGTGGTTATCCCTGGCCGGTGTCTCCGCCGTGGCGGTGCTGGCGGGCGGATACGGCGTCATCGCCTCCGATGTGCTGAAGCCTCAGGCGGTTCTGACGGATGCGAGCGGGGCGCGGGTTTCGACCTCGCCGCGGGCTGCCGCCGGTCAGAAGTCCCGGCCGCGTCCCACCACGGAGAGCCCGCGGCCACGGAAGACCAAGGGCTCATGGTGGTGGCCCCGGCGGCCCACCAAGAAGCCGACCCTGATCTCCTCACCGACGCCCAGGCCGACGAGGACGAGGACGCCCACTCCTTCTCCTCCTTCTCCACCTGTGACGCCGACTGAGACTCCTCCCCGGACGCCGACTGAGACTCCGCCCAGGACGCCGACTGAGACTCCTCCCCGGACGCCGACCGCGGCTCCGCCTCGGACACCGACCGAGACTCCTCCCAGGACGCCGACCGAGACTCCGACGGTGACGCCGACCAGGACCTCGACCGCGACGCCCACCAGGACGCTTCCCGGCACTCCCACGCAGACGCCCCCTGGCACCCCCACCCCCACCCCCACTCCCACTGCCACTCCCACTCCGACGAAGACGCCGACGACCGCCCCGCCGCCGAGCGGTGGCTGGCCCGGGCCCGGGAACACGGGCGTCCCCGACGGCACCGAGCTGGTCCGCAAGACCGGCTCGATCGTCATCAAGGAGGACGGCAAGGTCATCGACGGCTGGGACGTCACCGGCGACATCACGGTCGAGGCCGACAACGTGACCATCCGCAACACCCGGGTGCGCGGGCAGACCGACTACTGGGGCATCCTCCAGCGCGAGGGCTTCTCGGGCCTCAAGGTCGAGGACAGCGAGATCTTCGGCAACGGCAAGCAGCGCACCCAGTTCGGCATCCTCAACCAGGGCAAGCTGATCACGATTCGCCGGGTGGACATCCACACGATCTCCAACGGCATCCTCACCGACCAGGGCCTGATCGAGGACTCGTACGTACACGACCCGAAGTACTACTCCGGCGACCACACCGACATGATCATGTCCACCGGCACCGCAGCCGCCGGCACCGAGCTGATCATCCGGCGCAACACCGTGATCAACACGCTCGACCAGACGGGCGCGATAGCGCTCTTCCAGGACTTCGGCGTGACCCGCAACGTCACCGTGCAGGGCAACCTGCTGGCCGGGGGCGGCTGGTCGCTCTATGCGGGCGCCGGCAGGAAGGGCCTGTCCTCGAACATCAAGGTGATCGACAACGTCTTCAGCCGCAAGGTGTGGCCGAAGGGCGGCTACGCCGGCCCGGTGTCGTACTGGGACTCCAACGGGCCGGGCAACGTCTGGAAGGGCAACACCTGGGAGAGCGGCGGCGCGAGCGTGCTCGCCGCGGACTAGGTGCGGATCGCGATGACCGACTTCACCAGCCCGGCCAGCCGCTCGAAGCGGATGTGGGACTTGGGGAAGTAGTGCCGCATCTCGGTCACGCTGAGCAGCTCGACCTCCATGGCGATCATCCGGGCGGCGTCGCGGTCGGAGGTCGGGGTGTGGACGAGCGGCCAGCGGCGCAGGATCGTCGTCCGCGCGGCGAGCGGCAGGAACTGGAACCCCGGGAACAGGAAGTGCGGCTCGACCGGGAAATAGCGGTAGGGCGTCTGCACCCAGTGCCGTTCGGCCATCTCGTGCACGGTGTCGGCGAACCGCTGCCGCCGCTGGTGCCCGCCGACGTGCTCGATGACCGCGTTGGAGAAGACCAGGTCGTAGCGGGTGCCGCGGATGGCCGCCGGTAGGTCGCAGGCGTCGGCGACATCGGCCCGCAGCCATCCCGGCAGGTCGGCGGGCGGCTGCTCGAGGTTGACGATGTGTACGTGGGCCGGCCTGACCGGGGCGCGCATCCAGGCCCCGGCCGTGCCGCCGAGGTCGAGCACGTTCATCTGGTCGAGGTCGGGGAACCGGTCGGCGAACCACTGCCACCTTCGCGCCCGCGCCTTGGCCCCCAGGGAGTCCGGAGCGTCCACGAAACGGCTGCGCAGGGCATTAAGACGGCTCATAAAGGCGCTCCTCCGGCCAGACAAGTACCCCTATGCTCGCAGAATTATGCCGGCCCGGCTAAGCGTGCGATTCTTTGTGACATTCTTGCGACGCGTACCAATCGACTGTTCGGCGCAACCCGTCGTCCAATTTCGTGACAGGACGCCAGCCGAGCCGGTCCGCTGCCGGTGCTATGTCGCCGACCTGCGTAATATCGTGCGGGCGATCGGGGGCGGCGCCGAATTCGGGCCGCGTGCTCGTGCCGGTGATCCGATAAATCCGCTCGACGACCTCATGGGCCGGGGTCTTGACGCCGGTGCCGATATCCAGCGCGTGCCCGATGGCTTTGTCTGTTTCGCCCGCCAGGACGAACGCGTCGACGACGTCGTCCACGTAGATCCAGTCGGCGAGCTTGGTGGCCTTGGTGAGCCGGGGGTGTTGGCCCCGCAGGAGGCAGAGCGTCACGTACGGCACGAGCTTGGTGGTGTCGGGCTGGGCGGGCCCGTAGACCATGCTGGGACGCAGGACGGTGACGGGCAGGTCCCAGAGCCGGTGGTAGAGCTGCGCGTAGCCGGTGGCGGCCCATTTGGACATCGCGTACGCCGACGACGGCGGCGCCTGGCCGTTGCCCGGGCGGGGCTCCTCGATGGAGCCGGTGAAGACGGTCTTGATGCCGCGTTCGTGCGCGGCGGCCAGCACGTTGACCCCGCCGATGACGTTGCTGTCCAGGGTGGCGCGGAGGACCTCGTCACCTCTCGATCCGGTGACTTCGCCGGCGAGGTGGAACAGGAGCGTCGGCCGTACCGACCGGAAGAGCCGCGTCGTCGCGTCGGCGTCGCTCAGGCTCGCCACGTGCCAGGTCTCGCCATGGCGAGCCTGCTGGGGGCGGCGGCTGACGGCGTGCACCTGAGCGCCGAGCGCTCGCAGGCGCGTCACCAGATGCGACCCGATGAACCCGGCCGCCCCGGTCACCAGCACCACGGTCTCCGGCCAATACGACATCGTGGATTGACCTCCGCGTTGACTGGTCGCGCTCACTTGACCCCTCGCTGGTCACGCGAGCTACCGCTCTCGGGCCTGAACGTTCGCCGTTCCGCGGAAGATGGAGCCGTCCGGGCCGACGGCTCCATCTAATCATCAACTAGCCGATGCGCCAGGTGTCTCCACCCAGGAGCAGCTCGCTCAGGTCGCCGGGGCCCTTCTGCGCCACGGCCGCCTCGAGCTGCTCGGCCATCAGCACGTCGTACGCCGGCCGGTCGATCTGCCGGAAGATGCCGATCGGCACGTGCTCGAACGCCGGCTCGTCCAGCCTGCTGAGCGCGAAGGCCACCGACGGGTCGGGAGCGTGCGCGTCGTGCACGAGGATCTGGTCCTCGCTCACGCCGTCGCGCGCCACCACCTCGACGCCGCCGTTGGCGGCCCGCACGACGGCCTTGGAGGCGCTCACGATCGGCTGCCCGTGCTCCAGGCGCAGCGTGATGTCGTCGCGGACCTCGGGGTCCTTGAGCTGCTCGAAGGCGTTGTCGTTGAAGATGTTGCAGTTCTGGTAGATCTCCACCAGCGACGTGCCGCGGTGCGCGGTGGCCTCGCGCAGCACCGACTGCAGGTGCTTGCGGTCGGAGTCGATGGTGCGGGCCACGAACGACGCCTCGGCGCCGAGGGCCAGCGAGATCGGGTTGAACGGCTTGTCCAGCGAGCCCATCGGCGTCGACTTGGTGATCTTGCCGACTTCGGAGGTGGGCGAGTACTGGCCCTTGGTCAGCCCGTAGATCCGGTTGTTGAACAGCAGGATGTTGAGGTTGACGTTGCGGCGCAGCGCGTGGATCAGGTGGTTGCCGCCGATCGACAGCGCGTCGCCGTCACCGGTGATCACCCACACCGACAGGTCGGGCCGGGAGGCGGCCAGCCCCGTCGCGATGGCGGGCGCGCGGCCGTGGATCGAGTGGAAACCGTACGTGTTGAGGTAGTACGGGAACCGCGACGAGCAGCCGATGCCCGACACGAACACGATGTTCTCGCGCTTGAGCCCCAGCTCCGGCAGGAAGCTCTGCACCGCGGCCAGGATGGCGTAGTCGCCGCAGCCCGGGCACCAGCGCACCTCCTGGTCGGACTTGAAGTCCTTCAGGGTCTGCTTGGCGTCGGTCTTGGGGATGAGCGACAGGCCCTTCCCGTTAACGAGCTCAGTCACTGTCGATCACGTCCTGGATGACTCCGGCCAGCTCCTCGGCCTTGAACGGGAGCCCGCGCACACGGTTGTAGCTGATCACGTCGACGAGGTAGCGGGCCCGCAGCAGCAGCGCGAGCTGGCCGAGGTTGATCTCGGGCAGCAGCACCTTGTCGTAGCTCTTGAGCACCTCGCCGGTGTTGGCCGGCAGGGGGTTGAGGTGGCGCAGGTGCGCCTGGGCGACCTTGCCGCCGTTCCTCCTGATCCGGCGGACGGCCGCGGCGATCGGCCCGTACGTCGAGCCCCAGCCGATGACCAGCACCTTCGCGTCGCCGTCGGGGTCGTCAACCGCCAGCTCCGGCACGTCGATGCCGTTGATCTTCGCGGCACGCGTGCGGACCATCAGGTCGTGGTTGTTCGGGTCGTAGGAGATGTTGCCGGTGCCGTCGGCCTTCTCGATGCCGCCGATGCGGTGCTCGAGGCCGGCCGTGCCGGGGATGGCCCACGGGCGCGCCAGCGTCTCGGTGTCACGCTTGTACGGCAGGAACTCGCCGTCGGCGCCGTTGGGGGCCTCGGTGAAGGGCTGCGAAATGTCCGGCAAGTCGGAAACTTCGGGCAGGCGCCAGGGCTCCGAGCCGTTGGCCAGGTAGCCGTCCGAGAGCAGCATGACCGGGGTGCGGTACTTGACCGCGATCCTGGCGGCCTCGATGGCGGCGTCGAAGCAGTCGCTCGGCGACATCGGCGCCACGATCGGCACCGGCGACTCGCCGTTGCGGCCGAACATGGCCATGAGCAGGTCGGTCTGCTCGGTCTTGGTCGGCATGCCGGTGCTCGGCCCCGCGCGCTGCACGTCCACGATGATCAGCGGCAGCTCCGTGGTGACCGCCAGGCCGACGGTCTCGGCCTTCAGCGCCACACCCGGACCGGACGTGGTGGTCACGCCGAGCGCCCCGCCGAACGCGGCCCCGAGCGCCGCGCCGACGCCCGCGATCTCGTCCTCCGCCTGGAAGGTGCGGATGCCGAACCGCTTGTGCTTGCTCAGCTCGTGCAGGATGTCGCTGGCCGGGGTGATCGGGTAGGAGCCCAGGAACAGCGGGAGCTTGGACTGCACGCTGGCGGCGATCAGGCCGTACGCGAGGGCCTGGTTGCCGGAGATGTTGCGATAGACGCCGGGGGCGAGCTGGGCGGGCTTGACCTCGTACGAGACGGAGAAGGACTCGGTGGTCTCGCCGTAGTTCCAGCCGGCCTGGAAGGCGGCGATGTTGGCCTTGGCGATGTCCGGCTTCTTCGCGAACTTCTGCTCGAGGAACTTGACCGTGTGCTCGGTCGGCCGGTGGTAGAGCCAGCTGAGCAGGCCCAGCGCGAACATGTTCTTCGACCGCTCGGCGTCCTTCTTGGACAGCTCGAAGCCCTCCAGGGCCTTGACCGTGAGCGAGGTCAGCGGCACCGCGTGCACGCGCCACTCGCTGAGCGAGTCGTCCTCCAGCGGGTTGGCGTCGTAGCCGACCTTCTGCAGGTTGCGCTTGGTGAACTCGTCGGTGTTGGCGATGATGTCCGCGCCTCTGGGCAGGTCGCCCAGGTTGGCCTTGAGGGCCGCCGGGTTCATGGCCACGAGCACGTTCGGCGCGTCGCCGGGCGTGAGAATGTCGTGGTCGGCGAAGTGGAGCTGGAAGCTCGACACTCCCGGCAAGGTGCCTGCGGGCGCGCGGATCTCGGCCGGGAAGTTGGGGAGCGTCGACAGGTCGTTGCCGAACTCCGCCGTGCCCGCCGTGAAGCGGTCGCCGGTGAGCTGCATGCCGTCGCCGGAGTCTCCGGCGAATCTGATGATCACGCGGTCGAGTTGCTGGACCTGCTTGTTCACAGCGCCTCCCTCGTCAGTGCTGTGAACGAAACTCGACTGTGCTCATTGGTGCCCTCGCTGCGCTGGGTCACGGCTCAGTCCTCCTCGACGCCCGGGGCGCGGTCGCCCGGGGCGCGTTCTCTGTATCCATGCTAGATCCTCGGAAGGTGACGCGTTTGCATCCCGGGCAGAGCGGGTAAACGCGGTCGACGTCAGGGTGAGGTGGGAGAACGACGACACAGCCCGGACGCGAGCCTGCAGAGATCCACATGCAGGCGGGCGTGCAGAACGGTTCGGGTCACGAGCGCCAACTATACGTCCCCCCAATACGTGACTTACGTCAGGGGGCGCTTACCCGGCAGCTCGCTCCCCGACCGGTACAGGTGTCCGGCCTGCATCCCTGCCGAGCCGTACAACTCAGGAACGGTGACGAAGCTGTAACCCTTCCCGCGCAGCCGTTTGAGGATGTCCGGAACGGCGTCAACGGTTTCCCGGTGGATGTCGTGCATGAGAATGATCGCACCTGGATGCGCCTTGCGCACGGCAAGGTCCGTGATGTCGCCCGCTTTATCTGCGAACAGATCATCCGCGTCGACGTCCCATTCGACCAGGGCCAGCCCCAGCTCGGCCGCGACGTCCCGCACTGCCTGGCTCGCGGTCCCGTACGGCGGGCGCGCGAGCGCCGGCCGCTGCCCGATGGCGGCCGAGACCGCCTCCTCGGTGCGCGCGAGCGAGTCGGTGATCCGGCTCGTCGCCTGTTTCGAGAGGTCCTTGTGGTCCCAGGTGTGGTTCCCGACGAGGTGCCCTTCGGCGCTCATCCGCTTGAGCAGGCCGGGCTGGGCGGCGGCATTGGAGCCGACCACGAAGAACGTCGCCCTCGCCCGTTCTTTCCGCAAGATGTCCAGCAATTTCGCGGTATACGGCCCGGGTCCGTCGTCGAACGTCAGTGCCACGCACTTGGCCTTGGCGCAGTCCACGGTCCCCGCCTGGTTGCTGACGGCCTGCGGACTCTCCGTGGGCGCCGTTCCGGGCCGCCGGATCGGCGCCTGCTTGGCCGCCTCGCCCATGCTGTCCTGTGCCTGCCTGGCCGCCTCCCGCATGCTGTCCTGCGCCTGCCTGGCCGCCTCCCGCATGCTGTCCTGCACCTGCCTGGCAGCCTCGCGCACGCTGTCCTGCGCCCGCCGCCCGAACTCGGACAGCAGCGGACGTACCCGCTCCGCCAGGATCGCCACGGCCAGCCGCCCCAGCGAGCACGGCCCGATCTGGCAGTCGTCGAACTCGACCACCAGGTCCCCGTCCCGGTTGAACGCCATCGAGTCGAACCGGTCGCCTCCGGCGGCGACCTCCTCCCGCTCGACCTGTGACCCCCGCCCCTTGAGCCGCTCCTGCACCAGCTGGGCGAGCTGCCGCAGGGCGTGCTCGCCGTCGAGCAGCCCGGCCGACTCCGCGACCTTGCCGCCGCGCCGGTCGAACCAGTACGTACGCGTGGAGTAGGCCCAGCCCGCGCCCTGGAACTCGCCCGTGCGCAGCCGTACCGCGATCGCCTGGGGAGAGGCGGCGGCGAGCTGCCAGTCCACGTTCAACTCGGGCCGCGAGTAGGCGGCGCGGCCCTTGGTCCGCCCCCCGAAGTCCCGCCACTTCCGCTCGGCCTCGGCGCGCAGGGCGCGGTTGAGCGCGGGGGCGTTCTGGAACTCGGGGTAGCTGATGTGCACGTATCGGTTGCCGGAGTAGTGGCCGTCGGTGAGCGTCCTGGTGGACAGGCCGGCGACCGCCGCCGGGTCGACAAAGTCGATCATCGTCGGCTCTGCCGGGACCACCACGTCCCTCCCGGGAGAGGCGGCCGCCAGACCGCAGGCGGTCGCCGAGAGGGCCAGCAGAGCGATTCCGGAAAAGAATCGCAATTTGTGCATAAATGTCAGGGTATGGGGGTGATCTTGGTATTTACCCCGTCTTGACGTGATCACCACCGAGCCTTTGACCGGCGCGGGTACCTGCCGCGGTGGCTGGCTGGCTGACTGGCTGGCTGGCTGGGGTTTGTGGTGGATTCCTGAGCTTTGACCGGGTTCGTGATGGGGGTTCCGGGTTACGATCTCACTCATGGAGGGCTACTTCGGGTCCTACGTGCTCGTCGCCGCACTGCTCGCCATCGGCGTCGCCATCGTGGCCGGCGCCCTGATGGCCAACCGCCTCCTCCGCCCGACCCGCCCGACCCCCGAGAAACTCACCACGTACGAGTGCGGGGTCGACCCGGTGGGGGAAGGGTGGGCGCAGTCGCAGGTCCGTTACTACGTCTTCACTTACCTGTACGTGGTGTTCGCGGTGGACGCCGTCTTCCTGTTCCCCTGGGCGACGATCTTCGACGCGCCTGGTTACGGGTTGACGACGCTCGTGGAGATGTTCGTCTTCCTGGGCTTCATCGCCCTCGGCATCCTGTACGCCTGGCGCAAACGCGTACTCACCTGGACCTAACCACCCCCACCGCCACCCCCGCGTACATCGCCCCCTGCCCGCACCCTCACATCGCCTTCTGCCCCACCCTCGCGGCCATCTGTCCCCGCGCTCACATCGCCTTCTGCCCCACCCTCGCCGCCCACTGCCCCGCTCTCGTGCTGCCCCGCTCTCGTGCTGCCCCGCCCTCGCGTAGCCCTCCCGCTCGCGCCCGCACTTACCTTCACCCCCGCTTCCCTTTCCTGCGCCTTCCTCGCGCCGTGACCTCGCGCCGTGACCTCGCGCCGTGACCTCGCGCCGTGACCTCGCGCCGTGACCTCGCGCCGTGACCTCGCGCCGTGACCTCGCGCCGTGACCTCGCGCCGTGACCTCGCGCCGCCAGGACCCGCGCACCGCCGGAACCCCTGCACCGCCGGGACCCCCTGCACCGTCAGGGACCCGTGCACCGCCAGGACCCGCGCACCGCTGGGGCTCCCGCACCGCGGACCCCTGCACCGCCAGGACCCCTGAACCGCCAGGACCCCTGAACCGCCAGGACCCCTGAACCGCCAGGACCCGGGGCACCGCGGGAACCCCTGCACCGCGGGGACCTCCGTCCCGCCAAGACCCCCTACACCGCCAGGACTTCCGACACCGTCGGCTTCCCCGTCAGCGCCGAGCCCTTCTCCCACTCCGATGCGCCAGCCCGCCACCCCGCCCCCCGCTGCTCGGCCGGATCAGCAACGAGGCCGAGGCGCCCGCGCCAACACGCCGCCCGCCGCCACATCGCCCAGATCCCGGGAAAGCCACGCCACCCCCACCAAGCCAAGAAGTCCCCAACCACCCCCCAACCGAAGCTTCCTTTGCCTGACCTGCGATCCGCGCAAGAATGGTCAACATGGCAGCAACAGACCTCCCGATGCCCACCGTGGGCCCGATCTCCAGGTTGGCGCCCAAGCCGATGCGCTTCGTGCTCAACTGGGGCCGGCGCTACTCACTGTGGGTGTTCAACTTCGGGCTGGCCTGCTGCGCCATCGAGTTCATCGCGACCTCGATGAGCAGGCACGATTTCATCAGGTTCGGCGTGATCCCGTTCGCGAACGGCCCACGCCAGGCCGACCTGATGATCGTCTCCGGCACGGTAACCGACAAGATGGCCCCGGCCGTCAAGCGGCTCTACGAGCAGATGCCCGACCCTAAATACGTGATCTCGTTCGGCGCCTGCTCCAACTCCGGCGGCCCCTACTGGGACTCCTACTGCGTGACCAACGGCGTGGACCAGATCATCCCCGTCGACGTGTACGTGCCCGGCTGCCCGCCCCGCCCGGAGGCGCTCCTGTACGGGATCATGAAGCTGCAGGAGAAAATCGCCGACGAGAAGCTCAGCGACCGGTACGTGTGGTCCCGCCCCCACGGGGAGGACGCGTGACCACCGAGGGAACTCCGAATCGACCGGACAACACCCCGCAGCCCTCGAACGCCTCCAACCCCCACAACCAGCAGCCCCCCGAACGTCCCGAAACCCGCCCGCCCGCACAGTCGTCCGAGCGCCCCGAACCGCGCCCGCCCGCCCAGCCGTCCGAGGGACCCGGAACGCGTCAGCCCGAGCGGTCTGAAACTCGCCCGCCCGCACAGTCGTCCGAGCGCCCCGAACCGCGCCCGCCCGCCCAGCCGTCCGAGGGACCCGGAACGCGTCAGCCCGAGCGGTCTGAAACTCGCCCGCCCGCACAGTCGTCCGAGCGCCCCGAACCGCGCCCGCCCGCCCAGCCGTCCGAGGGACCCGGAACGCGTCAGCCCGAGCGGCCCGAAAGTCGCCCGCCTGCGCAGCCCCCCGAGCGGCCCGAAACCCGCCCATCCAACCAACCGACGCACGATCGCACCCACCAGCCGACGCCGCACCAGCCCACCGAAGCCATTGCCCTCCCTAACGGCCTCACCCAGGTGCAGGCCCGGTTCGGTGACCGTGCCGAGATCTCCGAGTCCTACGGCGACACCACGATCGACGTGACCCCCGCCGACTGGATCGAACTCCTGACGTTCGTCCGAGACGACCTCGGCTACGCCTTCTTCGACTGGCTGACCGGCGTGGACGACCCGCCGGACGCCTTCCTCGTCGTGGCCCACGTCTACAACCTGACCGCCGGAGCACGCCTGCTCCTCCGCACCCGCGTACCCCGCGAAGACCCCCACCTCCCCACCGCGGTAGGCGTCTACCGGGGCGCGAACTGGCACGAGCGCGAGACGTACGAGATGTTCGGCGTGATCTTCGACGACCACCCCTACCTCGTGCCTCTTCTCCTGCCCGACGGGTTCGAGGGCCACCCGCTCCGCAAGGATTTCATCCTCGCCGCCCGCGTGGCCAAGCCATGGCCCGGCGCCAAGGAGCCCGGCGAATCGGGACACGGCGCCCCGAGCCGCCGCAAGACGCTTCCGCCAGGAGTTCCAGCCGACTGGGGGCCGCCCGATGCTTGAAGTGGTGCTGAGCTTCGCCGTCATCCTCATCGTGTTCCTGGTTCTGCCGCTGATCGTCGGCCAGGCCGAGCACAAGGTCATGGCCCACATGCAGTCGCGGCTGGGCCCCATGTACGCGGGCCGTTTCCACGGCTGGGCGCAGCTCATCGCCGACGGGGTGAAGTTCGCGCAGAAGGAGGACGTCATCCCGGCCGCGGCCGACCGCCGAATTTTCATGATCGCCCCCGGTGTGGCGCTCGTCCCGTACCTCGTCGTACTGATCGCCATCCCCATCGACCGGGGCCGCGTGGCCGTGAACCTCGACCTCGGCCTCTTCTTCGTCCTCGCCGTCATGGGCGTCGGCGTCCTCGGCTCGATCATGGCCGGGTGGGCCTCGGCCAACAAATACTCGGTGCTCGGCGGCATGCGTTCGGCCGCCCAGCTCATGTCGTACGAGCTGCCGCTGGTCCTGGCGGCCTCCTCCGTCGCCATGGCCGCGGGCACCCTGTCGATTCCCGGCATCGTCGAGGCGTGGCAGTGGTGGTGGCTGCCGTGGCAGGCCGTCGGCGGCGTCGTCTTCTTCCTGGCGGGGCTCGCCGAGCTGCGCCGTCCCCCGTTCGACATGCCCATCGCCGAGTCCGAGATCATCATGGGCCCGATGACCGAGTACACGGGCATGCGCTTCGCGCTGTTCATGCTCTCCGAGTACGTCGGAATCGTGGTCCTGTCGTTCCTGACCACCGTCCTGTTCCTGGGCGGCTGGCACGGCCCGTTCCTCCCCGGCTGGTTGTGGACTCTGATCAAGGTCTTCGCGCTGTCGTTCGTGGTGATCTGGCTGCGCGTCACGTTCCCCCGGCTGCGCGAGGACCAGCTCCAGAAACTCGCCTGGGCCATCCTGGTTCCCCTGGCCCTGGGCCAGCTGGCCCTGACCGGCATCATCAAAGTTCTCGTCTAGCGTCGAAACTTTAGGTTCGCTTTATTCGTCGTACCTGGGCAGGGGGCCTTTGGGGGGTATGACTGTGGACCATCTTGTCCCGATCTCAGGCGCGACAAAGGGCGAGTTCCGCCCGGAAACCGTTCTGACATCACACGGCCGAACCTTGGTCGTCACTGACAATGCTTCAAGCCATTCCGTACGCGTGACACCTGCGAGCCTCTACCACTACAACTGTCAGCAAGTCACCGCCAAAACCGGCAAACTCCAACCCGTGCAAGGCATAGCCGCCCTGGACGCGGACGGCCTGGTCCTGCTCGACCTGCCGGGCGAGTGGCACAAGCCCGACCTGGACATCTTCGCGCACAGGGCAGGCATCCCCTTGCTGGACGCCCGCTCCTCCCCGCCCGCCCGCGTACGCGCGGTCCTGGCAAGCCGCGCCCCCGGCTGGCAACGCGTACGCGGCCTCCGACCGTTATTCCCGCGCAAATGGCACAAGCCGGTGGCCATTTGCGCAGGAATCGCAGGCATGGCCCTCATGGCCTACCTCGCCTCCCTGGGAATGTGGGCCGCCTGGCGCGCCGTCTCGTCAATCGGCCGCTTTCTCCTGGAAATGTTCGAATCCAAATGGCTGATGGTCGCCTTCAGCCCCGCACTACTGGTCCTACGCCCCGTCCTCGGACGAATAAACCGCTGGCGGGCACGCAGAGGCACCCTCCTGCCCTCATCGGGCCGCGGACCGGACCTCAGAGCAGACTCCTCCGGCACACTCCAGATCTTCCATGGCAATGAGGTCACGGCCACCCGGCGAATCGGCGCATCCCCACGCGAAGCCTTCAGCCTGCTGCTCTATCAGTACGACAGCCTCACCGGCCTCTTCATCCTCGACGTAACCGGCAGCCCTCTCCATCACCTGCCGGGCCGCTGGCTTCCCGAATACGCCCACACCTTCACGAAACGCCACAATCTCTCCCTCGCCGTACACCGCATCTCCCGCGAGGAGTACCTCAACCTCACCAGAGCCACCAAGGACGCCAACCCCTGACCACCCCAGGACAGCAGCTCCAGCCACGCCAAGACCAGCAGCGCTCAGCCACGCCACCAACGCAGCCGAACCAACTCCCGTTGGCGGACACCCGCGATAAACGACACCCACCCGCGCTAGCAACACACCCAGAGTCCAACCGATTGAACGACTCGTCCGATTGAACGGCCCGTCCGGCTGGACAGCCCAACCGGTTGAGGGCCCGCCCAGTTCAGCGGCGCCCAACCAGCCTGAGGGCATGCCCACGATCTACGAACGTCAACGGCAACAACTCAGTGCACGATCGCCAACATCACATCAGACGCCGAAGGCCGATCCTCAGGCCGCTTGTTAAGACAAGACCCCACAACCCCCCGTAAAGCAGGCGGCAACGGCGACAGGTCCGGATGCAGCGTGAGCACCCGGTTGAACACCGCAGGCACGGTGTCCTCCCCGAAGGCCGGCCGCCCCGTAGCCGCGTACATGATCGTCACAGCCCAGCTGAACACATCGGAAGCCGGCCCCACAGCCTCCCCGGTCAGCTGCTCAGGCGACATGTACGGCGGCGTCCCGACCATCTTCCCTGACGTCATCGTCACTTGATCCAACGCCCGGGCGATCCCGAAGTCGATCACCCGAGGTCCATCGTTCCCGATCAGCACATTGCTCGGCTTGAAATCACGATGCACGATCCCCGCCTTGTGGATAGCCGCCAGCGCTCCGGCTGTGGATAACGCCAGTCTGGTCAGACTGTCCTCATCCCGTGGCCCGTGCTTCTTGACGAGCTGCTCCAGCGAGGGCCCCTCCACGTACTCGCTGACAATGTAGGCGTGCTGGCCGGAGATGTTCACGTCGAGCACGCGGGCTGTGGAAAACGTCGCCACCCGCCGCGCCGCGTCCACCTCCCGCGCGAACCTGGCCCGCGCCATCTCATCGACGAGATCGTGCAGCACCTTCACGGCCACCCGCGTCCCGTTGGGCGCCATGGCCAGGTAAACCGCGCCCTGCCCACCGCGTCCGAGCGACTGGAGCACCCGATAGTGCCCGATCCACTCAGGCTCTCCGGGGCGCCGCGGGCGCGCCGCGGGCTCGGTCGTACGCCGCCGATAGTTTTCCCCAGGGCCGGAACGTGGCGGATGGGTCTCGGCGGAGTCGGTACGCCGCTGGTACGTCTCGGCGGAGGCGGGACGGGGCCGGTGCGTCTCGCCCGAGGTGGGACGGGGTCGGTGCGTTTCAGCAGGGCCGGGACGCCGCTGATAGGGGCCAGGCTCCCCATGCCCACGGTGATGGGAGGGCGCGGTCGTCCTCTGGTGCAGATTGGTGTGCGGTGGATGCATCGGCGCCCGAAGCCGCGCTCGCGCCATGACCGGCACCAGGAATCCCGAGTGGATGGCCCCGCCGAGCCAGCTGACGAACAGCCCCAACGAGACCAGCGTGGCCAGCGGCTGGGGAATGTCTTCGAAGGTGTCGTACGCCAGCGCCGAGATCACGAACGATCCGATGCAGACCAGATAGGCGGACGCCGCGAAGACCTGCCAGATGCTCCGCAGCCAGAACGCGGCGAACCCGATGGTGAACGGGGTCGCCAGCCCGCACGTGAACAGGGGCAGGCAGGCCCAGACGACGGCGGCCGCCCACGCCCCGCCACCGGGACGGACCTGATGGCTCTGCTGCATGGCGGAGAGACTATCGCCCCGGCACGGTTCATACCGGGCATGCACACAGCTTGTGGATAACTCCCCGTCAACCTGTGGACGGCTGTGGAAAACCGGGGACCCTGTCCCCACTCATTTGCCTGCGGGACCAATTGCGTCATGATATTGAAGCATGGGGCGGATACCAGGAGTCGGGCTAGCAAAGGGGCTGTCCATCACCCTGCGCCACATGCTGCGCAAATCCGTGACGCAGCAGTATCCCGAGGTCAAGCCTGCCCTCCCGCCCCGCAGCCGCGGCGTCATCGCCCTGGTCGAGGAGAACTGCACCTCTTGCATGCTCTGTGCCCGAGAGTGCCCCGACTGGTGCATCTACATCGACTCCCACAAGGAGACGATCCCGGCCCCCGAGGGCGGCCGCCCCCGCCAGCGGAACGTCCTCGACCGCTTCGCCATCGACTTCAGCCTGTGCATGTACTGCGGGATATGCATCGAGGTCTGCCCGTTCGACGCCCTCTTCTGGTCTCCGGAGTTCGAGTACGCGGAAGGCGACATCCGCAACCTCATCCACGAGAAGGACAAGCTGGCCGCCTGGACCCAGACCGTTCCCCCACCTCCGGCCCACGACCCGGGCGCCGAGCCCCCGAAGGAGCTCACCGCCGCCCCCCGTCGTCCTACCGCCCGTACGGCACGCACAACGGAACCACCCCAGCGCAGCAGAGGTACGGCAGCCACCCCAGCCCCGCCGAAGACCGCGCCGGCGGCGGGAACAAGCGAGACGAGACCCACCCCCGAAACATCGGACGCAGGGCCCACACCAGGAGCAAGGCCCACAATCAGTGGAGAGCGCCCAGCAGGCGTCCCCGGGACAACATCGGAAGCAAGTGTCCCGGGAGAAACGTCCGAGGCAAGGGTTCCCGGAACAACGTCCGAGGCAAGCGGTCCTGGAACAGCGTCCGAGGCAAGCGGTCCTGCAACAACGTCCGAAGCTGGCGTTTCTGGAACAACGCCGGAAGCTGGCGCATCCGGGACGATGCCCGAATCCAGCACTCCTGGAACGAGCGCCTCAGCGACGACGCCCATGCCCGACGCCCAGGACGGGGAGCCCACCGCTGGCGCGCCCGGATCAGGCCCTGCGACCGTTCGGTCCCGCACACCAGGCGGACGCCCACGCCGACCCATCCAGAACGTACGGGGGATCCGTCCTCCAGGCGCCCTCCCATCCCGCGCCAAGGACGACACCTCCACCACACCAGGTGAGACGAACACCGGCGCGCCCAGCTCCGCCCTCCCCCCGGAAGAGGGCCAGACGACCGCATCTCGCCCCGCGGAAGAAGACGAGACGCCCGCAGCCCCCACAACAAAGAAAGACGACACGACCGACGCGCCCTCCCCGCCGGCGGCCACTACCTCGTCCTCCACGGAAGGCGGCGAGACCGGCCCCTCTGCGAAGGAGCCACCCCAGGGACAGGCTTCATCCACAGGACAGCCATCCCGAGAAAAGTTGTCCACAGCCTCGGGCGTCCCGCAACCGAAGCCCGAGCCGGAGGAGCAAACTTCTGCCGCGAGCCCCCGCAGGCGCAGGATGGCCGATCCACGGTCCATCCGACCGCCCGGACGGCTCGGTCCTGACGAGACAAGGGAGTCCGAGGAGGAGTCGTGACCGAGGCGGTGCCCTCCTACCTGTCACCCACCGGGCAAGAGATCGTCTTCTTGCTGCTGGGCGCGGTAGCGGTTGGATCGGCGCTGCTTGTCGTCACGACCAAACAACTCGTCCATGCCGCCCTCTGGCTCGTGGTGTCCTTCGGCGCCCTGGCGGGCTGCTATCTCGTGCTGACCGCCGAATTCGTGGCCTGGGTCCAGGTGCTGATCTACGTGGGCGCGGTGGTGGTGCTGCTGCTGTTCGGCATCATGCTCACCCGGGCCCCCATCGGCCGCTCCACAGACCTGGACAGCGGCAACCGCCTGGTCGCAGCCCTGGTGGCGGTGGCGACCGCGGCCATTCTCGTCACGGTGGTGATCGACGGATTCCACACCGCCTACACACCGTTGACCCCAGGCCAGGGAGCCGCGAAGGAGCTGGGTGCCAGTGTGTTCGCCACCTGGGTGCTGCCGTTCGAGGCGCTGTCCGTGCTCCTGCTCGCCGCCCTGATCGGCGCCATCGTTCTGTCCCGTACGGACATCCCCGGCGGCGCGCCATCCGCTCAGACCGAGCGCAACACCCCATCCCGCGAAACGAGCGTCGCAAAATCGCCAACCGGAAGGGGCCCGGCTCCTGAGCAGGCGAGGGGCCACTCGACCGGGACGAGCACGCGCACGGGTGACAGGCCGCCATCCACCCACAGCGGGCAAAGCTCGCCTGCCCGGCCGGAGACCAGGCCGTCACCCCCCGACACCGGGGACAACTCAGTGCCCGACCGGACCGGGGGTAATCTGCCGCCCGATCAGACCGGGGGTCATTAGTGCACATCGTCTACCCGGCTGTGGTCTCCGCGCTCCTGTTCTCCATCGGCGTCTATGGCGTGCTCGTCCGTCGCAACACGATCCTCGTGCTGATGTCGGTCGAGCTGATGCTCAACGCCGTCAACCTCAACCTGGTGGCGTTCGACGTGTGGCTGGCCGACCGCCTGCACAGCGGCCAGGTCCTCACGCTGTTCGTCATCGTCATTGCGGCCGCCGAGGTGGGCCTGGGCCTCGCGATCGTGCTGGCGCTGTTCCGCAACCGCCGCACCGTCGACATCGACCACCTCCGCGACCTCGCCGAACCCACCGACGAGCCCACAGAAACGCCGGCGATCGCAGGCACTCCCAACGATCCCGCCGACGACGCCGCGCACTCAGCAACACCACCGGTACGAGGCCACGCCATCGCCCCGGAACACCCGCCTGCCCCCACCACGCCTGCACCTGCCGCCTCCGACCCGGCCGCGTCGGATGCCGCCCCATCCGCCACCGCAGGGTCCAGCCTCGCTGAGTCCGTCTCCACGGAGTCCGTCTCCACGGAGCCTGGCCCCACGGAGCCCGCCCCTACCGAGCCCGGCCCCGCCAAGTCCACCCCCGTCGCGTCTGATCCCGCGCCGCCCAGCCCCGCCGAGTCCGATCCCACCCGGCCCGCCAACACGGTTGAACTCACCAAAGGCCGTCCGCCAACCCCCGCCGAGCCCAACCAGCACCACCACCCCCAGTCGGCTCAGCCACCCCAAGAGGCCTCAGACCACTCGGACGGGACAAGCGAGGCCGATCGGACAGGACAGCCGGAGACCGAAGGCGGCCGTGGCGGCGAGCACCCCGTCAAGCGAGGTGGCACCCTGTGACGACCTTCCCGCTCCTCGCCGTGCTCCTGCCCTTCATCGCCGCCGCGGCCGGCCTCCTGCTCTCCCGCTGGCCACATCAGCGCTCAGCGGCGACCCAGCGAGCCAACCCCCGGGCAGCCTGGATCGCGATCCTCCCCACCACGCTCTCGGCGATCCTGGCAGGCTGGCTAGCCTGGGGCCCGGGCGCCGCCTACCTGCACGGCGCGACCACCTCCACACCCACAGGCCAGACGTACGGCACCATCGTCACCGGCGGCGTCCCGATCACGCTCACCCTCCAGGCCGACAACCTGTCGAGCATCCTCGGCATCCTGGTCACCCTCGTCGCCCTGGCCGTACAGGTCTACTCCGTCGGCTACCTCAAGGACGACCCGCGCTACCCCTCCTACAGCGCGTTCATCAGCCTGTTCACCAGCGCCATGCTCCTCGTGGTCTACGCGGGCGACCTCCTGGTCCTCTACGTGGGCTGGGAGATCATGGGCCTCTGCTCGTACCTCCTCATCGGCCACTGGTGGGAAGACCGGAGCAATTCCCGCGCGGCGGTCAAGGCCTTCCTCGTCACCCGCCTGGGCGACGTCGGCTTCCTCTTCGGCATCTTCGTGCTCGGTCTCGCGGTAGGCAGCTTCCGCATCAGCGACGTGCTGGGCAAAGTGCCGGAGATGTCCACGGCTACGCTCGTGACCGCCACGATGCTCCTGCTGGCCGGTGTGGCGGGCAAGAGCGCGCAAGTCCCGCTGCACACGTGGCTCCCCGACGCCATGGCGGGCCCCACGCCGATCAGCGCCCTGATCCACGCCGCCACCATGGTCGCCGCCGGCATCTTCATCGTCGCCAGGCTGTTCCCCGCGTTCCTCGCGGCCCGGCCCACGCTCGACGTGCTGGCCGTCGTCGCGGCCCTGGGCATGCTGGGCTCCGCGCTGGCCGCGTTGGCCCAGGACGACCTGAAACGCGTGCTCGCCTACTCCACGATCAGCCAGCTCGCGTACATGGCAGGCGGCCTGGCCGCGGGCTCCGACACGGCGGCGATCTTCCACCTGCTGACTCACGGCGCGTTCAAGGCCCTGCTGTTCCTGTGCGCGGGTGCGGTGATCCACCACGTCGGCTCCAACCTGATGACCCAGATGGGCGGCCTGCGGCGCGAACTGCCGGTGACGTTCGTGACGATGACGATAGGTTTCGCCGCCTTGATGGGCATCCCTCCAGCCAGCGGCTTCTTCAGCAAGGACGGCGTCCTGCTGGCCATGGACCGCGCGCTGTCCACCGGCGGCCTGACGGACGCGGCCGCGCTCCTCCTGTACGGCTGCGCACTCGCGACCGTGGCCGTCACCGGCGCGTACGCCACCAGAGCCTGGCTACGCACGTTCTTCGGCCAGGCGCGGGCCGTGGCGCTCCCCGAGCCGGAGCCGGGCACGGCCCACGTCGTGGACGTCACCGAGGCCCCCCGCACGATGCTCGTTCCTGTCGTCGTCCTCGCCGTCCCCGCCCTCCTGCTGGGCTTCGCCGGGGACCTGCACCTGGACCTCGGCATGGCCGCCGTCAGCGTCGTGCTCGCCGCCCTCGGCGCCGGGACGGTGTACGCGTTCTGGCGCATTGATCCCATCGCCGACCCGGCCCGCCTGCTGGGGCCGTTGCGGGGGCCGTGCGAGCGAGCGTTCTTTGTGGACGGCCTCTACGCCGCACTGTTCGTACGCCCGGTCCTGGCCCTGGCCGGGCTCGTGGTGCGGACGGACGACGTGGTCGTGGACGGCGCGGTGCGCGCGTCCGTCAGATCGGCGCGCGGATTGTCCGGAGTGCTACGCCTGGCCCAGAACGGCAATGTCCAGCTCTACGTGAGCGGCGTGCTGGCCGGTGTCCTGCTGATCGCAGTGGGGGCGGTGGTCTTCTCATGACGGGCCCGGTGTCGCCTCGGGGCAGGGGCGGTGGTGTTCGCGTAATGGACCACATGGCGCCTCGGGGTAGAGGCGGTGGTGTTCGCGTGATGGGCCCGATGGCGCCTCGGGGCAGGGGCGGTGGTGCTCGCATGACGGCCCGATCGCGCCTCAGGGCAGAAGAGGGGGTGCTGGCATGATGGCCTGGCTCTCCGTCGCGCTCCCGGCCGTGCCGCTGCTCGGCGCCCTCCTGCTCCTCCTCGCGCCGAACCGGCTCCGGCCCCTGCTGCACACGTACGGACTGACCCTGTCCGGCCTGACGCTGGCACTGGCCGTGCTGATGGCGGCCACGTTCGACTACTCACGAGCCGCGCGGCCACAGTTCGAGGTCGACCAGGCGTGGATCCCCGGGCTGGGGCTCCGCTTCCACCTCGGCGTCGACGGGATCTCCCTGCCGCTGATCGTGCTGACGGCGCTGCTGACGTTCCTGTGCTTCGTCTACCTGTGCTGGGGCGCCGCGCGGAAGGGGTTCGTGGGGGCCCGGCCGAGGGCGCTGGTGTTCACGCTGCTGGTGCTCGAAGTGGGCATGATCGGTACGTTCCTCGCCCTCGACCTGCTGCTCTTCTTCGTGTTCTTCGAGATCGTCCTCATCCCGATGTACTTCCTGATCGGCATCTGGGGCGGCGGGGGTCGCCGGGCGGCGTCGGTCAAGTTCATCCTGTACACGCTGCTCGGCTCGGTCGTGATGCTGCTCGGCCTGCTGCTCGTATGGGCCCAGACCGGCACGCTCGACATCGAGGCCCTGAGCGCCGCCCACGGTGCCGGCATGGCGAGGTCCGTGCAGATCCTGGCGTTCGTGGCGATCGGCATCGGCCTGGCGGTGAAGACCCCCATGTGGCCTTTGCACACCTGGCTGCCTGACGCCCACACCGAGGCCCCCACCGTCGGCTCGGTGTTGCTCGCGGGGGTGCTCCTGAAGATGGGCACGTACGGCTTCGCCAGGATCGCCATCCCCATCCTTCCCGAGGGCGCGATGGCGGTGGCGCCGTGGCTCGGTGCGTTCGCCGTGGTGGGCATCATCTATGGCGCTCTGGCCTGCCTCGCCCAGCGTGACCTCAAACGCATGATCGCCTACTCGTCCGTCGGCCACATGGGCTTCGTCCTGCTGGGGTTCGCCACGCTGACCCCGGTCGGCATCAACGGCGCCCTCTTCGCGAACGTCGCCCACGGCCTCATCACCGGCCTGCTGTTCTTCCTCGCCGGGGCGATCAAGGACCGCTACCACACCGCCGACATGCCTTCCCTGGGCGGCGGCATGCTGGCGACGCTGCCGCGGCTGGGCTCGCTGCTCACCTTCGCGTCGATCGCCTCGCTGGGGCTGCCGGGGCTGGCCGGGTTCTGGGGGGAGATGCTGGCGCTGTTCGGGGCGTTCCAGCCGGCGAACGGGCTGCCCCGCGCGCTGTTCCTGACGTACATGGCCATCGGGGGTCTGGGGGCGGTCCTGACGGCCGCGTACTTCCTGGTCATGTTGTCCCGCGTGACCCACGGCCGCCCCCGAGCCCTCTCGGACGAGCGGGAAGGCGTCACACCGGACGAGCGTCCCGTCGTACCTCTCGGCTCGACGGCAAGACGCTCGGCGACGGCCACCCTGGATCCACCCCCGCGACCGGAGCCCTACAGCGGCCGGAACAAGCCTCCGAACACCCCCGAACCCGGCACCCCTCCGGACCACACCGCACCGTCCGGCGGCGAGGCGTACCTGGAAGATGCCGGACCCTTGAACAGCGGCACACCCTCAGACAACGCCCGACCGTCGGACGACGACGCCTGGCCACCAGATGCCAGAGCCGTGAGCAGCGGCGGTGCCCTCACGGGCGGCGCCGAACCTGCCGGCGGTCCTCAGCGGGCTATCGGCGCACCACCGCAGCAGGCCCCGGACGACATCAGGAGTTACGAACTGCTGGCATGGACGCCGCTGGTGGCCCTGATCCTGCTCTTCGGGCTCTGGCCGGGCCTCCTCCTGTCGCTCACCACACCGGCCGTGCAGACCCTGCTGGGAGCCGTCTCATGATCCAGCAGATCGACTACTTCGTGATCGCGCCCCCGCTGGCACTGGCCCTGGTAGCCGGTCTGGTGCTGCTGCTGGACGCCTTCCTCCCGGCCCGCCCCCGTACGAAGCCGGTGCTGGGACTCGTCACGCTGGCAGGCGTCCTGATCGCACTGGCCTTCGTCGTCGCCCAGGCGATCAAGGGCGGCCCGCCGCAGTCGACCTTCTGCGTCCCGGCCGACCTCGCCGGTCCCACCAGGCTCTGCTCCTTCGTGGCGGACGGGTTCACGCTGGTGTTCGCAGGTATGGTGCTGGTCGCGGCCGTGGTGGTTGTGCTGATGTCGATGACCGAGCTGGCGGGCGGCGGCATCCCGGTGGGTGAGTGGTACTTCCTTCTCCTTTGCACCCTCGTCGGCGCGGTCACCCTGCCCGCCTCCCGAGACCTGATCATGCTCGTGGTGGCGCTCGAACTGGTCTCGCTCCCGGTCTTCGCCCTCACCGCCATGAAGCGCTACGACGGCCGGGCCTCCGAGGCCGCCGTGAAGCTCTTCGTGGTTTCGGTGGTGTCGACGGCGATCATGCTGTTCGGCGTCTCGCTTCTGTACGGCATTGCGGGCACGATCTACCTGTCCCGCCTGGCGGTCGTGTTCAGCGGTCAGGCCCCAGCGCCGGGGTTGGCGGAGACCACGGCCCTCGCGACGGCCCAGAGCCTGCCCGCTGTCGTCTCGGTCGGCGTCGTGCTGGTCGTGGCCGGGTTCGCCTTCAAGATCGCCGCGGTGCCGTTCCACTCCTGGGCGGCCGACGTCTACCAGGGCGCCCCGGTCCCCGTGGCCGCACTGCTCTCGGTGATCTCCAAGGCGGCCGGGTTCGCCGGGTTGATCCTCGTCCTGGTCGCCGGACTGGCCGGACAGGCCGCCACGTGGGCGCCCATCGTCGGGGTCATCGCCGCGCTGACCATGACCGTGGGCAACCTGCTCGCGATGCGCCAACGCTCCGCCGTACGCCTGCTGGCCTGGTCCTCCGTCGCGCAGTCCGGCTACATCCTGGCGCCGCTGGCGGTGGCGGCCCAGGGCGTCACACCCCGGCTCGCCGGGGGAACCGGCGCATTCCCGGCCGGAACCAGGTCCGGCGCGGTCGGCACCTCCATGGCGTACCTGGTGATCTACGCCGCCATGAACCTCGGCGCGTTCGCGGTGGTCCTGCTCGTCTCCAGGACCGCCACCCGCAACGAGCTCGACGACTACCGGGGCCTGGCGTTCCGGCGCCCCGCCGCGGGGCTCGCGCTGGCGTTCTGCCTGGTCTGCCTGGCCGGCCTGCCGCCGGGCCTGGCCGGGCTGTTCGCCAAGGTGTTCGTCTTCCGCGAGATCGTGGAGGGCGGCTCGGGCTGGCTGGCCCTGATCATGGCCGTCAACACCGTGATCGGTCTCTACTACTACGCCGTCTGGACCGCGCGCCTCTTCACCCCGCCCACGGCACCGGTTCTCGCCCGGCACCGCCCGACGCCCACCACGTGGCTGGCCATCGGCGTCGCCTTCGCGGCGGCCGTGCTGTTCTCGATCGCCCCCCAACTGATCCTGGACATGACCACACTGTCCGCCTTCGGCTGAGAGACGGGCCATGGGTAAGGAGAAAGTCGCGCTCCGCCCGCAGCTGAGCACGCCGAGGAGCGGCTGGGGAACGAAGCACCGGGTCGTGGTCGTTGGAGGAGGTGAACCCAGACCACGAAGGGGGGAAACCTTGCACCACAACGGTCTGCGCACGGCCATCCTGCTGGGCGGCCTGTCGGCTCTGATTGTCGCGGTGGGCGCGTGGTTGGGCGGCGGCGCCGGTGTGCAGATCGCGCTCGTGCTCGCCCTGGCGAGCAACGGAGTCGCCTACTTCTTCTCCGACCGCATTGCCCTGTCGGCCATGCGTGCCAGGCCGGTCAGCGAGGTGGAGCAGCCCACGCTCTACCGGATCGTACGAGAGCTCTCGACCGAGGCTCGCCAGCCGATGCCGCGCCTGTACATCTCGCCGACGGTGCAGCCGAACGCGTTCGCGACCGGCAGAAGTCCTCGCCAGGCCGCGGTGTGCGTGACGTACGGTCTGACCAAGCTGCTCGACGAGGCCGAGCTGCGCGGCGTGATCGGGCACGAGCTGTCACACGTGTACAACCGGGACATCCTCATTTCCTCCGTCGCTGGCGCGCTGGCCACGATGATCACCTGGATCAGTTACGTGGCCGTGTTCTTCGGCGGCTCGGACGATGACGAGGGGCCGGGCTTCGTGGGTGCGCTGCTGATGATGGTGCTCGGACCGGTGGCGGCCGGGATGGTGCAGATGGCGATCTCCCGGACGAGAGAGTTTCAGGCCGACGAATCGGGCGCCAGGCTCACGGGCGACCCGCTCGCGCTGGCCTCCGCGCTCCGCAAGATCGAGATGGGTGCCCGCAGGCTTCCGCTCCCCGAGAACAGCCGCCTCACTTCGGCCTCCCACATGATGATCGCGAACCCGTTCAGCGGCTCGGGCTTCGGCCGCCTGTTCTCCACGCATCCGCCCACGTCCGAGCGGGTCGCCCGCCTCGAGCGGATGGCCGGCTACCGCCGCTGACCGATGCGCCGATTAACCAAGGCGGAGCGGAGGCTCTGGAACGCGTTCCCCGCGGGGCAGACCGTCGAGCTGGGCCCGGTCAAGATCGGTCCGTTCCGCACGGCCGGCGCGAACGCTCCCACGGACGGCCACACGTGGGGGCCCGAACGTTCGATCAGGGCGGAAGTGATCGCCCAGTTGCTCCTCGGCGCCCGTGACACCGGCACCGGCTCGGTCCCGGCGGTACGTCTGCGCGGCGCCCGGATCACCGGCCGGCTCGCGATCGTCGGCGGCACGATTCCGTACGAGCTCAACCTGATCGGCTGTCACCTGGACGAACCCATCCGTTTCACCGGCTCCACCACCCGCACCGTACGCGTGACCGACTGCCACCTCCCGGGCCTCAGCGGCGGCGGCATGCGGGTGGCCGGGCACCTCAGCCTGTCCGGCTCGAACATCACCGGCACCGTCGGCCTGAGCCGGTCCCAGTTCGAGAGCGGGCTGTGGCTGGGCGGCACCAAGGTGACGGCCGACGACGACGAGGGATGGGCGCTCTACGCGAACGCCGTCGTCGTGGACTCCGGCACGTACATGCGCAACGCCGACTTCACTGGAGCAATCGGCCTGGTCGGCGCCCGCCTCAACGGCGGACTCTTCCTGGACGGCGCAACCCTCCGCAATCCCGGCAAGCAGGCCCTCATCGCCGACAACATGGCTGTCGAGGACATCATGCGCTGCACCGACGGATTCCTGGCATTGGGCTGCGTACGGCTACGTGGAGCGCGCATCAACGGGACGCTCTCGCTCGACGGAATCATCCGAAGCCCGGACACCCGCTACGCCCTCCACGCAAGCCACATGGAGCTCCGCGAGCTCTACCTCAAGCCCGCAGAGCCCATCGAAGGCGTCGTCACCCTCGCACACACCACTCTCGGCACGCTGCACGACAATCCGGACACCTGGCCCGAGAAGCTACGCCTGAACGGCCTCACCTACGACCGCCTGCGCGGCTCCGGCGTAACCCGCCGAATCGACTGGGTGACCCGGGATCCGGAGGGGTTCAGGCCGCAGCCGTACGAGCAACTGGCCGCCTGGTTCCTCAGCGACGGCAACGACGCGCTCGCCCGGCGCACCCAACTCGCCAAACTCCGCGCCCGCCGGCAGACGCAGGGCCTCGGAAGCCGGGCGTGGGGGCGGCTGCTCGACGTCGCGGTCGGGTACGGCTACCGCCCCTGGCTGGCGGGCATGTGGTTCGCCCTGCTCCTGGCGATCGGGACGGTCGTCTTCGCCATCAACCCCCCAAGAGCGCTCAAACCCTCCGAGAGCCCCGATTTCAACGCCTTCGCCTATACCTTCGACCTCCTGCTCCCGATCCCCGCATTCGGGCAACGAGAGCTTTTCGACCCGGGCGGGTGGACGCAGTGGCTCGCGTACGGACTGATCGTCTCCGGCTGGATCCTGGCCACGGCGCTGATCGCCGGCGCTACGCGGGTCCTCCGCCCCCAGTGATCTCGCGCAGGATGGACGCGAGATTCGCCGGGAAGAAGACCTCCTGGGTGCTCTCGAGCTCCGCCGCGCTCCACCACCGATAGGCCGTCGTCGTGTCCTTCTCGATCTGCTCCATGTGATCGAACGACACGACCACATCGGCCCCCACCCAGAGCGCGAAGAACGTCTGATCCTGCGTGATGGCGTAATCGGACCAGTTGAACTCGATCACGCTGTTCCCGTACGGTCCGCTGAGCTCGTCCGCATTCGCCCGGATCCCGACCTCCTCGAACAACTCCCGCGCCGCCGCCTCCCGCAACGTCTCACCGTCCTCCGTCGCCCCGCCGATCGTGTACCAGAACGGCTCATCGGGCCTGGCCGGATCGAAGCCGTAGAGCAGCAGGACCCGATCTTGATCGTCAATGGGCAGGGCACGCGCCGTGAAGCGGCGCAGGGGGATCTTCGTCACGATTATGGAGCTTACGATCGAGCCCGGACATACTCATTCACGCCCACACCGCGCTCGAGCGGAATGCCGGGCTCAGCCTGAGCCGCCGTGAGCATATCGGCGGCTTTGACCGATACGGCAGAGCAGTTTGCCAACGTGCCGAGGGTGCTCGTAGTCAGGCAGTGGTTCTTTCGCACCGGTCCTGGATTCCGCCGTCCTGCCCGCCGGACCTACACCGCAGCGCCGGCCGATGGACGAAACGGCAGCTGATTGAGGGCGTCCGGTGCAGGTGGGAGCGCGTAGTCGATCATGCAAGCAGGCCACTCCGCGGGACATGGCATTAACCAGCACGATTCTCATTGGGCCGTGACCACCTAGCTCCGGCACGCTCGCCATCCGCTACAAAGCCGCCACCCCACATCGCCACAATCAACGAGTAGCCACACCCACGTCTGGCATACGGCCTCCAGACCGCGCATAGGGCCGTTGGCGACCAGCGGTGGGCGACCCACCTCTGACCGGCCTGCATCACTACCCACGGACCCATCTGGCCGACCCACAAGGGAATTTCGACCAAAGGCTGAACCGAGGACACGTACACACGCGGGGGGCGGCCCGAGGCACAGGAGAAGACGCGTGCCCTCGTGGACAGCGCGCTCGACCGTGTGCCCCGGATGTGCCCTCCGAGCCCTCCGAGCCCTGCGGAACGCTGGAACGCCAAGTCAGAAGCCTGAAGCCAGAAGTAGGCCCCGCTAGCGGTAGTTCACGAACTGGAGGGCGATGTCCAGATCCTTGCCCTTCAGAAGGGAGATGACCTCCTGGAGATCGTCCTTCTTCTTCGAGCTGACCCGAAGCTCCTCGCCCTGAATCTGCGCCTTGACCCCCTTCGGCCCCTCGTCGCGAATCAGCTTGGAGAGCTTCTTCGCGTTCTCCTGGTCGATGCCCTCCTTCAGGCTGACCAGCATCCGGTACTCCTTGCCCGACAGCTTGGGCTCACCCGCGTCGAGGATCTTCAGCGAGAGGCCTCGCTTGACCACCTTCTCCTTGAACACGTCGAGAGCGGCATTCGCCCGCTCCTCGCTGTTCGCCTTGATCTCGATGTTGTTCTGCCCTGACCAGCTGATCGCGGCCCCCGTACCCTTGAAGTCGAAGCGGTGCCCGATCTCCTTGACCGTCTGGTTCAGAGCGTTGTCGACCTCCTGGCGGTCGATCTTGCTCACGATGTCGAAAGACGAATCGGCCAAAACACTCATCCTCTCAGCGGCGAAAGCACTACCCGGATCCTGCTTCCCCGGCGTACGCGAAACGCGCGGACCCAGCGCACGAGCCTAGCCAGCATCGGCCCGCCGCGCAGGACACCGCTCCCCGTACGGAGAACCGTCCAGATTCGCGCTCCCTTCCACCCGTTTCGGCGCGATGCCAGACAGAGATCCGGCGCGCACCCAACCGTTGTCACGTACACCTCGGAAGTCCGCTATCCTTCTATCTGTCGCCGCGAGAGCGGATGGCAAGGCAGGTTGCCCGAGTGGCCAAAGGGAGCGGTCTGTAAAACCGTCGGCTCAGCCTACGCAAGTTCGAACCTTGCACCTGCCACACGCAGTAAGCGCAGCTCAGAGGCCCTTCGGGGCCTCTTCTGCGTTTCAGGGGTATGCAGCCGGATGCCGCTCTGAGCGGCCGGTTGTCGCTGGTCCACCAATATACGTGCAATGATCTTGAGCGCGTTTCCGCAGCTCGGACTCCGGATTCGGCTGGCCGTAGCCTCATGCGTGGGCGTGACCTGTCTGCTGAGTCATGGACGGAGGCATTCCATCTGTGGGTCGTAGCAGACCAGGCCGCGCTCGTGAGCGAGGTCGGCGGCGAACTCGGAGACCTCCTCGGCCTTGCTGTAGGCCATGCAGAAGTAGACGATCGGACCGCTGGCTTCGGGGCTCACGGACCACGCAGCGCCCGCGGAGTCATCGGCCTCGTCGAAGTCAGGCCATCGTTCGAGGACGGCCGCGACATAGGTGCTGATTCGAGAGGTAGGCGGCGTGTCGCCATCTTGATCCATCAGCTCCATGAGTGCTTCGTAGACGTCTCCGGCGATTTCATCGTTTGCGGGTCTTTTCCCTTCCCAGACCGCAAGGTCATAGCTCATGGAAACCTCCGGGTGAAGCTGTTGATCATGGTTCGGCTCACGGTACACGGGTAACCGCACGCTCAGTGTGTCGTAGGACGTGGCGCCTAGTTGATCGCAAGGCCACCGAACAGCACAAGGTCCCGGATAACGTCCGGAACCTTGTCGTCGATATGGTCGCACTTCATGCGGCCAGCGCATCGCCGATCCGCTTGTTGGCAATCTCCTGCTGGCCGTCGATGCACTTGGCGTAGACCCGCAGCAGGACATCGACGCTGTGGCCGGCTCGTTCGGCCACGTCTGGGGCTGAGACGCCTGCATTGAGCCAAAGGGAGACAGCCGCGTGCCGGAGATCGTACGGCCGTTTGGCGAGCGGAGAGGCGGCCTGGGCAGGCGTGAAGGCCAGCAGTCGGGCGTCCTGCCAGACCTCGGTGTAGGCGGTTGAGACCACGACGCCGCCGCGTTCGCTGCCGAAGATGCGGCCATTCTTGGCTGTGCCGTACTCGGCGACGTGCTCGCGAAGGATCTTGACTAGTTCTGGCGGGATGAGGACCGGGCGGACGTCTTGTCTGCCCCGGTGCTTGAGGCCACGTCGACGCCGACGTGCGGCGTGGACTCCGGTCGCAGGGACAGGGTGACGTAGGTGTAAGGGCGTTGACTCATGCCAACTCCCTGTCCGTCGGGCAGGCCGTAGAAGCTGCGCTCCAGCGAGCGGGCGAAGCGGTGGGCCTCGCGGGCGAGCTGGCGCGCGAACTCCAGGTCTTCCACGGTCACGGGTCCGTTCGTGGTGACCAGGACAGAGATGGCGCCGAAGTCGAGTGCCAGGACGGGCTCACGGCGGGTGAACGGGTGGTTGAGGGTGCGGGCGGCGTGCCCGGTGGTCAGTCGGATCACGCTGTTGCGCGGGGTACGGCGTCGGGTCATTTAGGCGGCGTCCTTTCCGGCCGAAGCCTTGCTCTGGGCGGGTTGGGTGGTCTGGCGGGGTGCGTGCATCTCGCGGACCTTGATCGAGTACGCGAGACGGCCGGCGGCGTTGACGTACGGCGTGATGGACATGCCGTCGAACTCGACCGGCGTGAACGGCAGGCCCGGCATCGGCTGCGGGGGCACCGGCTGAACGGGGGCCAGGATCTTGACCGCCACCGTCTTCTGGGCGGGTTTGAGGGTCGGGTCGCCGTCCATGACCGCGACCTGCCAGACCAACTCAGCGGTTTGCTTGTCGCGGGCCTGCACGAACCGACCGTTGGACGAGGCGTCGAAGTCCTTGACAGGCTCGACCTCGCCGCCGATGTAGCAGCCGTGCGGGAAGACCATGGTGTAGGTGACGGGGATGGGTCCCTGGATTGCCATGTGTTCCTCTCGATAGCGGTGGAGAGCCATTCGTTCGCTCGTCCACTTGTCCGTATGAGTTGAAAGTAAGCGATCGCAACTCGTCCGCACAAGTGGATGACAGGTAAGTGGCGAGTAAGAGTTAGCTCACCTTGAAGACATCTTCGAGCTCGTGCAGGCTCCCCGGCAGAGCCAGGCTCACCGCCATCAGCACGTTGCCGGCCGGATCATGCACGGTGGCCAGCACGCCGAGGACCGGGTTGGATGACCCGAGCAACTCGGCTTCTTCCTGAGTGGGCTTGCGCGCGCTGACCCGCTCGGTGATGTGATCGAAGCGCAGGTGCTTGACGGCCTGGAGGTGCTGGCGAATGCCGCGCCGCAGGGGTTCGGGCTTGTCCAGGTCGGTGCCGATGGCTTGCTCCAACGGCACCCAGAATGTCTCTACGGCCGAGATCACGTCCGCCTGTCGAGCCACCCGCTTACGTATGATCACTGGGGTTTGCTCGGCGACGCCCAACAGACGCGCTATATGCCGGGGGGCTGGAGCGCGGCCGGCTTCCACCACCGCATCGGCGCTCTCGCCCTGCTCGGTAGTCGCCTGGCTGGGCCGTACCCGCTCGGCCGCGCTCTCCGGACGACCCTTCACAAAGGAGCCACGCCCATGCTCGCGCTCGATCCAACCCTGCATGGCCAACGTCTGAAGGGCACGCACTACCGTGGTGCGGCCGACGCCCAACTCACGCACGAGCTGTGTTTCGGACGGCAGCATGTCGCCCGGGGCGTACTCGCCCGACTCGATACGCTCTTGAATAGCCCGCATCACCTGGGCGTATTTCGGTGGGGCGAAGTCCATGCTCATCTCAACCGCCCGTTCGCTCTTGCACTCATGCGCACAAGCACAGTACCGGCTAAGGATGTGCTTGTCAGGCCTCCTCGGGGTGCAGAAATAGTGACCGCGCTACCCTCTCTACGAGAGACATCGGGGAGCGTGAGGCACTTCGCGCACGTCTGGAGGACAGTGGGGGAGAAGGCCGGCGCCCGCTCTGGAGAAGTCGGCCACATACCCCTGGACGACGGTGTCAGGCTCTCACATCGGATCATGGATAGAGAGGTCATCCCAGGCAACAGCCCAACGCCGTACACCTTGCGGCAGGGTCTCGGAGGCCCCGCCATCGCCGACAAGATGCACGCCCAGATGGCCCAGATCCAGCGCGCCCACCGCCACGCCATCCGCCCCGGCCTCCGCGCCCAGCTGGCCCACCTACTCGCCGAAACCGCCTCACTCGCGGGATGGCAGGCCATCAACACCCTGGCACTCAACGACGCCTGGACGCACTACGAGCGCGCCAAGGCCGCCGCATACGAGGCTGATGACGCGGCCCTGCTGGCCTATGTCTCTGGCGAACAGGCGTACGTCCTCATGGAGCTCGGCCGCCCCGCCGAAGCCACCGAACTCCTGCAGCATGTTCACGAGCAGCACCGCGCCCACGCACCGGCTCGCCTCCGCACCTGGCTCTCAGCAGCCGAAGCGGAAGCCGCCGCCATCCTCGGCGACGAGAGCACCTGCCGCGCGGCTCTCTATCAGGCCGCCGCCCTTCTCCCCGAAGGGGACGGCGACCCGGAAACGCCGTACCTGTCCATCAACGCCCACCACATCGCCCGCTGGCGCGGCAACTGTCTCGTACGCTTCGGCGACCCAGACACCGTCGAAGACCTTCGCTCCGCCCTTGCCGGTATGGACGGCACCTACAACAGAGCCGAATCCGGCGTACGCTGCGACCTCGGCCACGCCCTCCTGGCCGCCGGCGACCCCGAAGCCGCCCAACCCCACATCCAACGCGCCCAGCAACTCGCCACCATGACCGGCAGCCGCCGCCAACGTCGCCGCATCGACGAACTCGCGAAAGCCGTCAACCACGCCCTCGGCCGTTAAGCCACACCTGAGCCTGAAGCAACCCGATCAACGTCCCAGACGTCCAAATGTCCCCGCGGGAAATCATGCCGGGAACCTCCGCCATCGGAACCCACTCGATCCGATCGGCCTCCACCTCACCCTCAGGCGAGCCCACCAGCTCGGCCCCGCGCGCCACGAACAGCAGGTGCTCCGCATCCACCATGCCGGCCATCGGCTGAGCTCACCAGGCGCTCGACGTTCTTCGGCCGATACCCGGTCTCCTCCTCCACCTCCCGGGCAGCGGTCACCATCGGATCCTCACCGGCTTCGACCAGCCCGCCGGGTAGTTCCCACCCCCACCGATCGAACACGAACCGATGCCGCCACATCAGCAAGACCCGATCCTGCTCATCGAGTACGACCGCGCGATGGCGGCCCGATCCAGATGCACTACGTGATGCTCGAACCGTTCCCCGCCGGGGATCTCCACATCGGCCAGCCCCAGCCGAATCCACCGGTTGTCGTAGATCAGCCGCTCCCCATGCACGACCCAGCGCGTCAGCTCAGCGTCGTCAGCCACACTGCGAAGCTACCGTCTTGCTCGTTCCCGGTACATGGCTAGAGCCGAGACAACGACATCAGACATTGTGGCGCTTGTGCCTGGCCACAGGCACCGCAACCCTCTCATCCCAGTTCAATAGTTAGCTAGATGGACTTCACCCAGGAACGGGCCACATTCGGAGGCATCGCCAATTCCTCCTGTACGAGCCGGATCGCCTGTTCTTCGTATCCGCGAACCTTTAGTTGGCGCACACGACCGGTGAGTTCGGTGGCCCTGACGGCGTCCGTGTACTTGAGGACACGGCGCTGCCGAAGTATCCGAACGGCCATCACGACCCAGAAGACGAGGAAGCAGGCGAAGAGCCCTAAGAAGCCCAGAGGGACCACGGTGTCAAGCATGAGCTGATCTTAGGTGTCGGGGGCCGAAATCTACGAGATCATTCATCGCTTTTCGGAAGTGCCTGGCTACAAGCCAGCAGAACCGCCTCCTGGATGTCGGCCTGAATCCGTTTCCGGATCTGTGCCTTCGGATCCAGCGAAGGCCGGCACGGCGCGATCTCGCCTGCCCTATGTTTACCAGCCAGCGACCCCAACCTCCGTCTCTTATGGGAAACCCTCATCGTGCACTTCTGCATGCGCTTGCCGAATTGTTCCTATAGGGATCAAGGCGGCGGCTGCGCCGCCGCAGCCCGCGCGGTTCCCGCGCGAGCTGCGGCCCGGGGGCCGGTCTCGCGCGGGAACCGCGCGGGCCTCAGCACAGGACCGGCCTACTCGCAGTACTCGTCCTCACGCCGGAGCCGCGTCTCTGTCCACGTCTGATTCACGCACTTGCCTTCAGCCTCCACCCAGTGGCCGGCCTGGCACTCGTTGTAGATGCCAAAGACCTCAGGCAGCGTGGCCAGCGCAGCCTCCTCGCGGTACTCCGGACGAGCACGCGGACCCGGATCACGCGAATACCGCTCGCCCTGTACCCATTCGAACAAGCGGCAAGGACCATCCTGGCCCTGCCAGTTGTCGTCCATCAAGACGTCACACCAGGGACAGCGCAGAGACGGAACCGGCATGTATCTGTCGAACATCCCCATGGACAACCGTCTCCGATCATCGGCCTCCGGCGGGGGCGCTCCGGCTCCGAGATGATCGCCGCGCGGTGTGCCAGGGCCGTGGGTGGCTGAGGTGGAAGCCTGATCATCCCGCCCACCATCGACCCGGGACAAGCCGAGCATGCCAGGGCCACGGGGCCAAGGTCGTTCCTCCAGTTGGGGGCTCCACCTTGTCCCCGTGGCCCTGGCATGCTTCCCCTGCGGGCGGGTCGACGGCAGACGAGATGATCAGGCGGGGTGAGGTACGTGTGCTGCGGCAGGCTCTCTCACTTCTGTCGGCGACATTGAGGTGTCCTGCATGGAGCTGGGATCACCGATCGCGATACATTGACGACGCTGGCGCTGCGTCAAAGCGCGATTGGACGGTAGGCCAACGCCTGATTAACGATTTGTTCCGCTGTGAGCTCAGCTTTTTCAGGCCAGAAGATCAGGTCGGAGACAGATCCACACACGAGCGATCGGTCTATTGCCCCCAGCCACCTGTCGAGTTCTCGCTCATCTGCGTACTCCCCGTCCATGATCCGCTGCACCAAGGAGATGGCTTCCGCGCGATTCAGATGCATGCTCAACCAGTACCCCCTTCCCGTCCTCCTGGTTCAAGGTTCGACTACCGCCTGTACGTCCGACGGCACTGTGCAATATACGTGCAATGATCACGGCTTCAGGGGCGGTTAGACCGGGTCCTGCCGCAGGTGGAAGGCCTTCTCTCGGCTGCAACGGTCACGCGCTGTAAAACCGTCGGTTCAGCCTACGCAAGTTCGAACCTTGTGCCTGCCACATCAGCGGGAAGAGGCCCGTCACCAGCGGAAACGCGGTGACGAGTCCCCCGCGTGGTGTCCGGGTGTCTACGGTTCACGCCGGTCCACTACGGGTGGCTACGCTGAATACGCGCTGAAGATCAGCGGGCTTGCCCGGGGGAGTCCCGCGGCTTCGGTGACGTCGGGGGTAGTGCTGCCTCGATGCGCCGCATGGCCTCAGTCGGGCCCGCCGGAGATGTACTTGGCGTAGACCCGTAGCAGCGCCTCAACACTGTGCCCGGCGCGCTCGGCAACCTGGGGTGGGTTCACGCCGGCGTTGAGCCACGCCGAGACGCACGCGTGCCGGAAGTCGTACCGACGGACAGAGATTCCCCACGCTCGTTCAGCGGGTGTGAGGGCGCGCTGACGTGCCGCGTGCGCCGAGATTGGCGAACGCAAACGACTGGCGGTACTTGCCTCCGCCGGTTTCCGGCTGCATCGACCGCCTCGGGAGACGACATACCGCATGCTCTCGGATCCTGCACCACCGCAACGGTTCGATACCGCGACGCGACCTCCACGGGATTGGCCCTACGTCTGCACCACTCGCCCAGACTTCCGGGCCCCGGATCGACCTGGAATGATCAGGCTCGGATGAAGCTACTCAAGGAGTACTTATGGCTACCAGGCTCCTCGCGTTCGTCGCCTTCTTGCTGATTGGCTCAGGAGTACTTGCTGGCCTGATGCCTGTTACTTCAGAAGGTGAGGCGTGTGGTTCTGCGTTCATTACTGCCTCTCTCCCTGATTACTTAATGGATGAGACTCGTAACTTGGCATTAGAAAAAATGGACTATAGGGACAGATGTGAGGATGTCCGAAACCTTGTTCAGATTCCCGCTACCGTCTTGATCGCCGCAGGGGCAACCACGTTGATCGCTGCTTTCTTCTCGCGGAGAACAGTCTCTATAGCGAGAAAGTGACCAACACGCTGTCGCACTACTGTCATCACGAGCAGCAGCAAAGTGCAGCAGCCGCGCCACGCGACAACGGCTGTGAGCGACCGCCTCCGACTGGCTTAACCAAGCACCCCTGACCGAACGCTCGGGCCGGGGTTGCTGCACTTGCCCCGCAGATGCAGCCCTCCCGATCGCCACTGCATGGCTGGCCGCCATACCTGCTTGGGGCGATCGACGATCCATGGTTCGTTCCTCACCTTGGCTCACCGGGGAACGTGGCTGATCCGCAGGCTCCGGGAGCGATCGTGGCTGGATCCGCCTCGCGGGATACACGCGGGATGATCTTCCTTGGTGAGGGAAAGGTGAGAGCCGTTCCCGGAGGCCAGAGGCCTGATGCAGGTAGGAACGTAGACCCGCTGTAAAACCGTCGGCTCAGCCTACGCAAGTTCGAACCTTGCACCTGCCACACCAGCGGGAAGAGGCCCGTCACCAGCGGAAACGCGGTGACGGGCCTCTCGCGTTGATCGCCCGTGAGTACCCGCGGTTCCCCCTGGTTTCCCGTGGCATCTGGCACGGATCTGGCACGTGGGCAAGATAATTCCGGCGACGGCAGTGTTGCGGCGCTGCCAGGATCGGAGCATGCCCCGCGATTTTCGGCTGCGAGCGACCTTCGACAAAGCTGCCGCCTTCTATCAAGACGCCCGCCCCGACTATCCGGACGAACTGTATTCCGACCTGCTGGCGATCACGGGGGTCACGCCACCCGCGCACCTGCTTGAAGTCGGATGTGGCCCAGGGAAAGCCACCCTGCCATTGGCACGGATGGGCTTCCGGATCACAGCCGTCGAACTCGGCGATGCCTTGGCGGCGGAGGCCCGGCACCGCCTCGCCGAATTCACCGACGTCTCCGTGATCACGTCGTCATTCGAAGGCTGGGAGCCGCCGACAGGGGTCCGCTTCGATCTCCTCTACGCGGCCACGGCGTGGAAGTGGGTGGACCCCGAGGTCAAGTACGCCAAGGCGGCCGCCCTCCTCGCCCAGGGCGGCCACTTGGCCGTATGGAACGCCGACCACGCAATGCCGGTCGGCTTCGACCCGTTCTTCACCGAGATCCAGAAGGTCTACGAGGAAATCGGCGAAGGTCATGGCGGTCCGTGGCCACCGCCACCGCCCGAGGAGCAGTCCGACCCCATGGCCTCCGAGTTCGATGCCTCCGGACACTTCACCGTGATCGGGACGAAGCTCTACGTATGGTCCTTGCGCTACACGGCAGACGAATACATCGCTCTCCTCGATACGTTCTCCGGCCACATCGCAATGGAGCCAGCCAAGAAGGAACACCTCTACCAGGAGATACGCCGCTACCTTGCCGCACGCCCGGACGGACGGCTCACCCGCCACTGGTCGGCAGTCCTCACCATCGGCCGGCGCCTGTGACGTTGAGGTAAACGTCGCGGTTGGAGCTTGCGGGCGTGGACCCGTCCGACCTGGATCTTCTGGCCGACGATCTGGAAGTGGCCACGGCTGCAGACCACCCGCTGAACGGTGACGGGCTCGGTCGGAGCGCCGGGCGGTGGTCCGGCGGGGCGGGCGTTGCGTAGGGTGACGCACTCGGCGAGCGAGAGTGGGCAGGGCACGGCGCGCAGCAGCAGGCGCTGCTCGTCCATGACGCGGGCGGTGATGCCGTCCAGGCGCACGGTGGCGCGGCGGCCGGCCAGGTGGGCGCCGATGCACAGGGCCCGGTCGGCCAGGCTGATCGTGCCGATCGAGCTGACCTGCCGATCCACCTCGACGGCGCTCGCCTCGATCGCAGGTTCGCCGACGGGCTCGTCCGGTGCCGGGCGGGCTTGTCCCGAGGCGAGCAGCGCGGCCAGGTCCTTGACGGTCAGCCGGGAGGCCACGCTCTTGAGCCTGCCACCGCTGGTGGTGAAGACGTGGAGCCGCTGGGTGCTGATCCACAAGGTGATGGGCATGCCCGCCCGATCGGGGCCGAGCCAGAGCTGCTGGCCACCGATCGACAAGTTCCCCGATGCGGGCACGATCCGATCGACCTCGATTGCCTGGCGCGAGAGCGGATCGATCGGGACCGTCAGGATGGGTTGGGGCCGTTCGGGCCGGGTGGGCTGATCAGCGGCAGAAACCGGGGGATCCGCGAGCGTGGGAGCAGGGCAGGCCGCAGGCGCGGCTTCAGAAGTGGAAGCGGGCGCCGCGGTCAGGCGGCGGGCAGGTGCAGTGGCAGTTCCAGCTCAGCCCGGCGCTGGCCGTCGCTGCGCTCGGCGAAGAGCCGATCGGCGGGGAAGGCCATGTCCAGCGCCTGATGCGGGCGGGCGGTGTTGTAATGCTCGGCGAAGGCGTCCATCTCGGCCTGGGCGGCCTCGAGCGAGGCGAACGGCAGTGCCTCGGCCAGCAGTTCGCGGCGCACGCTCTGGTGGAAACGCTCGATCTTGCCGGTAGCGGTCGGGGCGCGCGGCGCGGTGTGACGCAGCTTGATCCCGTTCTCCCGGCAGACCCGTTTAAACAGCACCTCACCTGCCTTCGGCCCGCCGAAGCGGCCGGTGAACTGCTTGCCGTTGTCGGTCAGCACCTCCAGCGGCACCCCATAGGCGCGCATCGCCTCGGCGAACGGCGCGCAGACCAGCCGCCCGGTCGGCCGCGCCACCACCGAGGCGATCACGCAGAACCGGGAATGATCGTCCACCCTGGTGATCGGCTTGGCCTCGCTGCCATCGCTCAGCAGTAGCCCGCCCATGATGTCCATCTGCCACAACCGCATCGGGCCCGGCCGCTCCCAGCGGCGGTAATCCTCGCGCCGGCGCCTGCGGGTGACCGGATCAACCAGGCCGTTACGCACGAGCACGCGATAGATGCTCGCCCGGGACGGCAGCGGCTCCACTTCGCGTCGACCCCAGCTCCCACAGCAGGGTGCGCGGCCCTCACCGCGGATGAGCGCGCCGCAGCTCACAGATCAGCGCCTCGATCGCGGCCGGCGTCTGCATCGGATGCGCTTTGGGCACATGCGAACGGTCAGCCAGCCCTGCCAGGCCGCCGTCCTGATACCGGCGCACCCAGGCATGCACCGATTGTCGCGACACCCCATACCGGCTGGCCACGTCGGTGACCTTCGCCCCCGACAACACCTCAATCACCGCGTGATAAGGCTGCTCCACGACGCTCAACTCCACCAATGCCACCTGAGCCTCCCCCGAAGCGCCGATAACGCCACGAGCAGGCACAGAAGACGATCAAGGTGTCAAGCATCAAGCGAGGCCAGAGTGTCAACCATCAAACGAGACAGGACACTGGGATCAACCGGAACATTGCCGAATAGCTCTTGTAGGTATCAAGGCGGCGGGACACCGGGCCGGGCATCGCACGCCAGCCTCACCGTACCGACCGAACGCTCCGACCGGAGTTGCCGCGGCGCCGCACGGATGCAGCCCGCACGATCGCCACTGCATGGCTGACCACCACACGTGCTTGGGGGCGATCGACGATCCAGGGTTTGTTCCTCACCCTGGCTCACCGGGGAGCGTGGCTGGTTGCCGCGTGTCGTGCGGGCTGTCCAGTGAGGTCAGCGTACGAACTGAAGGTGGTTGACTGCCGAATGCCTGCCGAGCGGTAGCACACGCACCTTTCAGTAGAGTGCGGTGCCGGCGAGTGCCAGAGGTGAGGATGAACATGGATGAGCAGGAACTGACCGAGCCATGGGAAGGCGTCCTGATCACGCCAGACGTCGTCGGCCACACGGGCGTTCTTGTTCTGGCGGGGTCGAGCGGACGTATCGACCGGGAGAGAGCTCGTATCCTCGCCCGGGAGGGAATGACCACGATGTCGATCCGATGGTTCGGCGGGCCCGGACAATCACCGGGCATCTGCGAGATTCCCTTGGAGACCTTTGTGTCCGCCATCGATCTGCTCGAATCCACCGGCGTACGCCGCATCTGCTTGCTGGGGTCGTCCAAAGGGGCGGAGGCCGCCCTGCTCACCTCCATCCATGACTCACGTGTTGACGGCGTCGTGGCGATGTCGCCGACCTCTGTGGTGTGGGGCAATGTCGGCCCAGGGCGAGATGGGCGGCATCATCCCTACCGATCGTCCTGGACCTGGAAGGGGCAGTCGCTGCCCTTCGTCCCCCTACGACGACGGCTGGGCAGCCCCGCAACCGGTGAACGGTCCGGCGGCCATTCGCGGCTGGTACGAGCGCAGCGAGCGGACGTTCGCAGACCTCCTCCCCGCCGCCGAGATCCCCATCGAGGAGACCAGAGCTGACATGTTGTTGGTCGCAGGAGGGAACGATGCGATGTGGCCGTCCCTCCCGTTCGCCGAGCGACTCATCGCCCGTCGCAGCACCGCTCGTCTGATCAGCCGGGCCGAAGCCGGCCATCGCCCACGACTTCCAGGTGAAGGCCCAGCTCTCGAATCGCCGCGATTCCTTTACGGGGGTGACGCTGCCTCCGATGCCGAGCTTGGAGCCGCAGCCTGGCCGCACATTCTCCATCTGCTTCGCGGCTGACCACTGTGCAAATACGTGCAATGATCTTGAGGTCTAGAGGCGAGTGGCAAGAGCGCGCCGCAGCTCAGGGTGCGTGTAGGGGCTGTATCGGTCGCGCGCTGTAAAGCCGTCGGCTCAGCTTGCGCAAGTTCGAATCTTGCACCTGCCACATGAGCCAAGAGAGGCCCGTTACCAGCGGAAACGTAGTGACTGGCCTCTCTCGTTGATCATCCGTGAGTACCCCTGATTCCCCTTGGTTTCGCGTGGCCTCTGGCACGGATCTGGCACGGGATCATGGGCGCCTGACGCGTGTACCCCGCCGGATCATCCCGTCGTCCCTGCCCTCTGGTCTGCTCGGCTTTCCTGGGCGGCGGCGGGAAGATCCGCCTCCACTCAGCCCGGGACCCACCAAGGTCTCCATTAGAGCCGGGCCGATTCGGGCCGATGTCCTTGATCCGCGGTGGCAGGTCATTTGATAATGACCGCTTTCCGGCAAGATCGGAGAACGACTGTGGAAACCCCCGCCTCGGGCGGCGAGCCGACGCCCCGTCGGCGTTCGGCACTGACAGGAGCCGCGTTACTCGCGCTCGGCGTCGTCGCGGGCGTCGCCCTGAGCACGGCCGGTCTCGTACCCTCTGCGCTCCGCCCCAAGCCGGCGGCGCCAACGGCCTCGCCCGATGCCTCGCCCCGGCCCACGATGAGTGATGCGCGCCTGAGCTTGCCCGCCGTTCGCGGCGCCACCGCGGTCACGCTACCGGCCCAGGTCGAGGGCATGACCCTGCGCCACGAGTTCGACGACGCCGTCGAGGACAACACTGCCGTCTTCCTCCGCGGCCTGCGCAACGGCGGCTACGGAGTCACGAAATCGGTCAGCGGCCTCTACGTTCTCCCCCAGGCCTCGTCCGCGCAGCCTCCGCTCACCTCCCCGGTGACCCTGTTCGCGGCCGAGTCCAAGGACCTGGATCCGGATGCGATCTTCAAGGACTGGTTGATGCCGTCGTTCGGCAAGGCCGCGAGGAAGTCGGAGACGCTCAACCCGTGGCCGTACGAGGGGCACACGATGTGCTGGCTCACCACGACGTACTTCTGCGCCTGGGCCAACCACACGTCCTTCGGCGTGGTCTCCTTCAATGCGACGGCCGAGACGACCACGCGGGCCCATGGGCACTTCGCCGCGATCCGAGCCGCCGTCGAGCGGCCGGTCCATCCGCAGTGAGCGGCCCTCGGCGATGCCCACCAGCTGTTCTGCCGAGTACTCCGCGTATATTCCGGATCTACGGAATGAGGGCAATCGCCTGTGAGACAGGGCAGGCAGCTCAGATCTGCGGTTGCGTATCTCGTAAGGGTGGCTCTCGTAGAAGGGGCAAGTCGGCCTCGCCGAGTTCCCCCGCGGAGGCGTCGCGACCGCGCGCTCCGCGTCTAGGATCAGAATGCCCAAGCTCGTCTGTCCTTGCGGCTATGTACATGACCTCTCGCCCATCCCTGATGCTGGGTACGTCACCTTCCTGGATGAGCTGTCCGACGCGATTCTCCATCCGGGTGCCGAGGAGCTGGACAGTGATGAACGGATGGGGCTTCTGATCTTCAAGACGGGGCTTCTCTACGAGTGTCCCGATTGCGGCCGGGTCATGTGGCGGAAGGACTATGACGCCACGTTCCGGATCTACATGCCTGACGACCTGTAGAGGCCTCTCGAAACAAGATCCGGGATATGCGCGGGATGATCTTCCGGTCTGGTTGAGCGAGACAGGCACTTGCCCCAGGTGGGAGGTGGCTTCTAGTCAAGGCTCCGGCTCCCGGTAAAACCGTCGGCTCGACCTACGCAAGTTCGAACCTTGCACCTGCCTCACGCAGTAAGCGTAGCTCGGAGGCCCTTCGGGGGCCTTTTCTGCGTTTCTGTGGTGTGCAGCCATACGCAGCTCTGGACAGCCGGATGTCGCTGGTCCCGGAATATGCCCGGCATGGATCATGGCGCGATTCCCCTGGTCGGCATCCGTGATCCGAAAAGCCGCGACCAAACCGAAGAGCCCCGGAGATGATCTATGCTGGTCGTCTCCACCGACGATCAAGTGGCGGCACCCTTGCTTCCGTTACCGGCGATTCCCCCGCGCTGGGGGTTGCCCTTGCTGACTCTGGCTGCGCTGGCGGCTCCCGCCTTGCGTACCGCGTGGTGGTACTTCCCTGAGGGGCCGACTTACTCCACGCAGGGATTTGTCTGCCCCTTGAGTGCTGAGCCGCCGTTCCATGCGGATGTCGGGTGGCTGATAGAGATCAACTGGCGGACTATGTCGGCGGAGTTGAATGGCTGGCCCACTGCGGTGATGGCGCTTGGTCTGAGTGCGACACTCGCCCTCCGGGGTTGGTGGCGCACGATTGCTGGGTGGACGACGGCGGCACTCTTCGTGGTGATCGCCGGGCTATTCACGATCCCCTACGCCATCGAGATCGTTTCGGATGGCTGCAGGGACACACTTCGTTTCGGAGGTTGGGACATCGTTGAGTACGGGCCGCACTTGCACTATTTGACCGGCGCAGTCCTGGTCGTGTTCCTGACGCTGGTTTCGCAGGGGGAGACGAATCGTTACGTTCCGCTTGGGGAAACGCTGCCGTCGCCACTTGTGGGGTGCGCGGACAAGTCACGGGGCTCCGGAGGCCTGTAGTTCTTTCAGGTATGACCTCAGGCGAGAAGCGTGTCCTCGATCCGCTGGTTGACGATCTGCTCCTGGCCGTCGACGCACTTGGCGTAGGCACGGAGCGGGACGTCCACGCCATGCCCGGCTCGGCCGGCCACCTTGGGGGCCGGGATGCCGCTGTTGAGCCAGAGGGAGACGGCCGCGGGCCGGAGGATGTACGGCCTGAGCGCTGAGCCAGGGGCGCATTAGGGGCTGCCAGCCTCTTGGGTCTTGTTGTTGGTGTCGACATGTCGAATGGTGGTGAGGGGCCCGACGGTCATGATCTGGCTGATGAGGAGTCGCCCGGTCGCATGTCTTGCGGCTGCTCCCCGCGAGCCGCCGGGTGGCGGTGGCGCGGTCAAGCGGTAGAGCGGTAGAGCGGTAGAGCGGTAGAACCGATGGCGGACGCTTCTAGGTCGAGCGGTGATCCCCGCTCGGGAGTCTGATGCTGGGCTTGGGGGTCAGGCGTCGCGGAGATCGCCTGCTCCGTCCTGCTCGGTCAGGAAATAGACGGAGTGGGAGACAACCTGGCGCGCGGATGTGGGTAGGGCGTCCGGTCCGTAGTAGTTGTTCAGCTGGCGCCAGAAGTCTTCTTCTGTAGAGGCCGCGCCGATGATCGGGTCGTCATCGATCACCACCTCCCACACCAACAGTTCTCTCAATCCCGGGCCGTCGAGTTCTTCCGAAATGGTCTCGTGTAAGACGTTCATCAGCCGGGACTCGTGTTCGCGTTGGCAGTCACGGGGCAACAGCCAGCGCTGCCACCAGGTCCGGAGGTGGTTGGCCGCGGAATCCGCGAAATCCTCAGCCGCGTCTTCGGCCGACTGATCGTAGTTCGGGTAGCTTGGCCGATTCACCCGGACCAGCAATTTGTGTTCACACTCTTCGGCGCACGCGTATCGATATAAACGAAACTGGGTGAGCTGGATACCCATGGGCTGATCGTAGTGGGTGTCTTCGCGCCCGGACTCAGCGGCACATCGCGTCGATGAGATCTGAGAAATGTGGGAACTCGGCTCGTGCGGCAGTCACGATCTGGGTGGGGGAACGGCGGCGGCCGGGTGCGTGTCGCTCGGCGATGGTCTGGAAGGCCTCGTTCGCTTGTGCGGGGGAGTCGGGGTCGGTGAAGGCCTCGGCGGGGCCCAAGCCGGCGGCGAACAGCCAGAGCAGGTCGCCGAGATCGCGGGCGATCACACCGCGATCACCCTCGGAACCGAGGTAGACGACGGGTTGCTCCATGATCGCCGCATCGGGCCGTACCAGCCAGAAGCCGGTGTAGTCACCCGCCCCGGTCGTGCCGAAGAAGCGGAACTCGCTGCCGTCGACCTCTTGGTTGCCGGTCCACAGGCGGAACCACCACGCCGTCCGGTCGGGCTCCTCGAACTGGTCGTACGGCTCGAAGTCACAGCCGCGGGCCTCGTCGGTTTCCTCGTCCCATTCCCACTCGAAGCCGACCTCGGCCACCTCGGCCAGGGCAGGAGGCAATGCGAGATCTTCGGACATGTTCGCCACCCCAGAAAGATTAGACGATCACTGGAAGCGGCCGAGGTGAGGATGTCCTGCACGGTGGCCTCCCGAGCTGCTACAGCGGTGTCACGTAATTGGTGCACTTGGCCTCAACCGGCTGGTAGGAAGAGCGCCGCCAGTCGGGGCAGGCGCTGACGCATCTGGGCGTCGTCGTCGAAGTCGAAGTCTTCTCCCATGTCGTCTCCTGCGACCTGGTCTACTACTGCTTCCTCGCGAGCAGCCGAAGCCTCGTAGAAGGCATCTACATCGCCATCGGTGTGCCGTTCGTAGGCGGCGTCGGCCGCAAATTGAACTTCTTCGTAGAAGATGGCAGGGTCGCCGCCCTGGGCTGCGGCTTCAATGACGGCCGGGTGGTCGGCCAGGTTGTCGGGGGACTGCGCCGCCCTCTCGAACCAGCCGTGGCCCAACGCGATTAACCCGGCCCGGAAGTCGCTGAAGCTGTCATCCGAGCATCCGCCGCCGATGAGGTAAGCGGCAGCCCAGACGTCCCACCGGTTCACCGCGCCTTCTACCTCATTGAACCGCTCATGGAAATCAAGGATCTCGTTCATCGAGAGAGCGGCAAGTCGATCAACGAGTGCCTCGTCGGTAGGCTTGGCATCCGTGCGGGCAGACTCGACAATGCTCCAGAATTCATCCAGATTCACGTGGACACTTTGCCACAGCAGTCTGCCAATGCGGTTTGGTCCGACTTGTAGTGCCGCCATGACCGGAGGGGGATCCGGGATATGCGCGAGATGATTCCGTGCGCCAGTGAATGAGCTAAGCGCGCCGGCCGCCGCGTGCCTGCCCCGGTCGTCGTACGGACCGAACACTTCCGCAGGGGTTGCCACGACCCTGCACACAGAGTGGCTTCTGGACATCGACCTGGCCGCCCCCGATCCGTGACAATCACTCTGTGCGTCTCTTGTTGAAGTCGGCCTTGGCAGGGGCGGCGGTAGGGTTTCTCCTGCTGCTCCTCCTCCATTGGCCGACTCGCGATTCGGATTCCGAGCTCAAGCTGGCAATGGCGTTCGCGCTCGCGCCTTTCCCGCTCAGCATGGTGGCCGCGCTACTTGCTCGGCTGCCTGCCTGGCCGGCCGTCGGGCTGGTGGCGCCCTTCGCCATGCTGGCGGTCGTCTTCATCCAACCGGACTATGGCTCCTGGGTGTCTGGCGAGAATCTCGCGTTGTACCTCTTGATCGCGGTCCCTGCGGTGACCGGCTTCACGCTCACGGCCCTGCTCTGTGCTCTGCTCTTCGGTAAGGCCGCAGAATCGCCAGGAGTAGACACAGCGTAGGGCAGGTGTAGAAGGCCGGTTAGGCGTTCCAGGGGGTTGGTCGGCCAGATCTTCTTCCAGCGCGCGGCTGGGAAGGCCGCGAAGGCACATTAGTGTTGCGGCGTCGCCACCCTGACACCCTCTGTCACTGAGCGGAGTCATCCGGATACTTAGGGATCGGTCGTGATCCACGCCGTTCGATCCGGGAGGTACACCTGTGACCCGCTCTCTGCATGAGTCCAACGTCGCTGCCCTGTTCGCTCTGCTCGACAGCACCGGCGACGGGCGGATCGCTGCCGATGACTTCAAGCGCATCGCGGACAAGACCTGTGCCGCGGTGGCCCCTGACCCGGACTCGCGTGAGCATCAGGCCATTCAGCAGCTGTGCGCCGACTGGTGGGAACGCATCCGCGAGGACGCCGACGTCGATGGCGATGGCGCGGTGAGCGAGGCGGAATTCGCCCAGGCGGTGGACCACTTGGTCGCGAGCCATCCGCAGTTCCAGCAGATGACCAGCGCGCTGACGTGTGCCGCCTTCGACGCCGCCGACACCGACGAAGACGGGTTCATCTCAGCGCCTGAACTCGATCGCTTCTTCAGCGCGTTGGGTATTCCCCACGAGGTGGTCGAGGGTGCTTTCGCCCAATTGGACACCGACGGCGACGGCAGAATCTCCCGCCAGGAGTACGCCGAAGGTGTTTGGGTGCTGCTCACGAGTGAAGACCCCGCCGCCCCTGGATCGGCGATCCTGGGGCAGACGCGTGGGCGCTGAGCTCCTGTGAGTGCAGGTCGCCAGGACGCGGGTAACCGTCGGCTCAGCCTACGTACCTTGCACCTGCCGCGGCAGCGCGAAGAGGCCCGTCACCAGTTGAAACGCGGTGACGGGCCTCTCGCTTTGTGTCCCGCCGTCTATTCCCGTCGAGACGGGGGTGGGGCCGGGAGACCGTTCTCGCCTCCGCCGCCACTGGGACCGGATCAGGGGCTTCGCCCTGTGACTGCCTGGGAGGGTGCTCCCCGCACCCGTGGGACTACCAGCGGCAGCAGCTCGAAGATCGCTAGGGGCGGCTGGGGTGCCGGCGCGGCGCATGCTCGCCACTTACCCGAATTCGTGGAATTTTCCGGCATGTACCTGACTATGATCACAACGATTTCGGCTCCGCGAGAATGAGGTGTGCATGAAGCGAGCGAGGGTGCGCAGCGCCGGTGTGGTGGCGCTGGCCCTGGTCAGCCTGGTGGGGGTCGGCTCCACCGCGCAGGCCGAGGCGGACCCGGCGGTGAGCTCCTGCGAGCTGGACTTCTGCCTGTACGAGCACGACAAGTTCAAAGGCGCAGAAGAGGAGTTCATGTTCGAGGGCTGGGGCCTGTGCTACAACGTGCTCAGAGTGAACAACAAGGCGAGCTCCATGCGGAACAACACCGCCGCCAGGGTGCAGTTCTACAACTCCGCCAACTGCTCCGGCGCGTACGGCTACGCGGCAAAGCCGAGTTCCTCGGATGGTGACCTGACGAACAACGGGTTCGACAACAAGACCAGCTCCATCAGGTACGTCAGGCCGTAAGGCCCTGAACCGCTCGCAGGACATCGAGTTCGACACCCCGCCCCGCGGCCGATCGGAGGAATCAGCGTGTCTGTTCGGCTGCGGGGAGCGGTCGGGGTGCTCTTGACCGTGGCGACAGCCGCCTGTTCGACGGCGGCGGCGACGGAGCCGCGGGTTGCGGTACCGACGCCGGGGGTGGAGGCGCGCGAGCTCTCGATCCCCTTCGACCGGTACAACCTGTCCCCGTCGGACATCGGCATCCTTGAGGGCGCCGAAGAGCTCCTCATCCGCGACTGCATGCGGCGGCGGGACATGGGGTGGGAGGTGCTGCCGCAGAGCGCGGCGGAGGACGTGGAGCCGGCCAACCGCCGCCGCTACGGTGTCGTCGAACCGGAGATCGCTCGCCTCTTCGGCTATCACAACCCGCCGGACCGCCCTACCGTGGCCCGGCGGGCCGCCGCACGTGCCGGCCGTATGCGAAGCCTGTCGGCGAAGGAACGGCAGTTCGCGTACGGCGAGAAGGACGGCTGCCTGCAACAGGCGCGCAACCACCTGGAGCAGGGCACCCCGCAGGTCGACGAGGCCCTGTTCAACAGGCTCATCTCGGAGACCTTCGAGCGGTCTCAGGCGGATCCGGAGGTCGTCCAGGTCTTCCGGGCCTGGAGCACGTGCATGCGGGAGCAGGGCCTGCAGTACGCCGACCCGCTCGCCGCCATCACCGACCGGCGGTGGATGAAGGGCGGCCCCGCCTCCCAGGAGGAGATCCGCGCGGCGCAGGCGGACGTGGGATGCAAGGCGCAGACCGACCTCGTCTCCATCTGGTCCGCCGTGGAGAAACGCATCCAGGACGATGCCGTCGCAGCTCACCCCGCCGAGTTCCATGCGCTTCGGGAGGCCAAGGATCGGCAGCTCGCCGCGGCCCGCGCCGTCCTCGCCCGCGGCTGACCGGCACCTCGTGCATACCTGGCGGCAGTGCTGGAGGGCCTTGCACCTGCCACAGCAGCGGGAAGAGGCCTGTCACCAGTGGAAACGTGGTGACGGGCCTCTTGTGTCGTGTTCGGCTGTCCACGGGGTTCACTGGGCGGCTGGGGCTGATGTTCCTCGTGCGTTCCCAGCCGAGGTGATCGGTGTGGACGGCGGAAGCGGCCGTTACCCTGCGTAGGTCTCGAACTCGGCGACCTTCGGGGTGCTCGCCGACCCGGTGATCCTGAACGTGATCTTGCTCAGTGAGGTCGGCGTGAAGGAGATGGCGCCCGCCCCGCTGCCGGACTTCAGGACCGCTCCGGTGCCGGCGTTGATGAGCTGCCAGGCTCCGATGCCGCCCTCGGCGCCTGACGCCTCCCGGATGACGACCCTGGAGACCGTCGTGGCGGAGCCCCACTTGATCGAGATGTCACCGGTCGAGCCGGCCGGCGACCAGAAGGTGCTCATGTTGCCGTCCCGCACGTTGCCGTAGCTCGTCCCGTCGGCCTTGCTGGAACCGTCGGAGCCGGCTCCGATGCTGAGGTTGGGCCCGCCGGGCGAAGGGGTGGGTGACGGCGTGGGGCTGATGGTCGGTGTCGGTGTGGCCGGCGGGGTCTGCGGCGTGCAGCTGCCGTTCGACTCCTGAAGACCCTTGTTGGCGCCGGCCGTCTGGAGTACGACGCTCGGCACGCAGCTCGCCCCGTCGAGGCTGTAGGAGTAGGGGACGCTGACGGTGGTGTTGGATTGCGGGTTGGGTCCGGCGGGGTTGTTCTCGCTGCCCGGGGCGGACCAGGTCACGTTGTCGAAGATGTTGCCGCTGACCTGCCAGTAGCCGGCCTCGCTGGTGTAGAAGGTGCCCAGGACGTCCTTGGAGTTCTTGAAGTAGTTGTTCTCCACTTTGGCGCGAGCGCCGGCCCGGGAGTTGATACCCGACTCGTGGAGGCTCACGTACGAGTTGTTGTAGATGTGGGCGATGCCACCACGCAGCAGGGGTGTGCGAGAGTCGATGTTCTCGTACAGGTTGTGGTGGAAGCTGATGTAGCCGTTCGAGCGGTCGCTCTCGCTGGATCCGATGAGCCCGCCGCGGCCGGAGTTGCGCAGGATGCTGTAGGACAGGGTCACGTACTGGGTGTCGTTCTTCATGTCGAAGAGGCCGTCGAAGCCCTCTGCCTCGCCGCCCGAGGCTTCCAGGGTGACGTGATCGACCCACACGTTGCGGACGCCGCTCTCCATGCCGATGGCGTCACCGCCGTTGGACGTGGGCGAGCCCGACTTCTTGACGTTGCGGACGGTCACGTTGCGGATGATGATGTTGCGGGCTTCGCGGATGTGGATGCCCAACTGGTCGAAGACGGCGCCGCCGCCGACCCCGATGATCGTGACGTTGCTGATCTGCTTGAGTTCGATCGCGTCGGCGGCGGTGTTGCAGCTTCCGCCCGAGACCTTGGTGGTGTTGCCGTGGTTGATGGTCCCTGAGACCTCGATGATGATCGGGGTGCTGCTGCTGGCGCGGTTGCACAGGGCCGTATGAATCGCGGTCCCCGTGGTGGCCCGCACCGTCTGCCCGCCTGCTCCACCGGTGGTCCCGCCGTTGGCGGTGGCGTAGCCGCTGGCGCCGCCGGCCGCCGCTGATGCCTGCAGTGCTGGTAAGGCCGCACCGGCCGCGGCCGCGATGGCCACCGCGGCCAGCACCGCCTGGAGTCGCAACGCGACTGCTCGTCTCATCCTCGTTTCACCTTCGCCTTCTCCTTCGAACAACGGATGCGGTCTTCTCTGCGCGGTCGCTGTCGCGGCATCGGGCTTGTTGCAGGGTCAGGTCGGCCGCTGAGGCCCGGCTCTGGCCCTTCGACGGCACGGTGAAGGACGGAGCCGGCAGCGAATGCGCGCCGCTCACATGAACGGACACCCCCGTGTTGGGGGGTGACCCACACCGTAGGAAAGCGCTTTCCGAGTGTCAATGCGGCGTGAAACTTTCATGTCACCGCATCGAGGCGTGCCGGAGACAGCGTTGAACTCACCGAACGATCTGCCGCTCCTCGGTGGATGCGCACGTCGGGTAACGAGGCTGCCGGGCATCGGGCTCGAGCAGGCTGTGGGTGAGCCAGGCGCCCTGAACGTTGGCTTCGGCGGGCTACGCGCCGGTGATCAGGCGTCTTTCCAGGTCGATGATCGGCTCGATGCTCTGCAGGTCGTAGTTGCTCAGAATCACGGCCGTCCAGTCCATGTCGAGGTAGACGGACCAGCTCGTGGATATGCCGCCCGCGCCGCCTCCGTGGGTGATGATGCGCTGGTTGTTGAAGGTGGCGGCCACTGGCCCGTACGCCTGGAAGCCCTCCCCGCGGAGGGAGTTGCCGGAGGTGTCCTCCTTCAGTGGCTTGGCGGAGATCTTTCCGTTCACGTACAGCTCGGTGTAGGGCCGGGTGGTGAGCTTGCCGCCTTGCAGCGCGATCGCGAAGCGTACGAGGTCGGGGGCGGTGGTGAAGCCGTTGCCCCCGCCCGTTCCCATCCATGCCCGGGCGGAGTTGCTGCCTTGGCCGGCGTCGCCGTAGACGGAGCCCTTGTCGAGGTTGCGGACGGCGTCGACGCGCGTGCCGTCCTTTTGATACATGTACGGGTGCGCGATGCGCTGGTCGGCCAGCCACTGGCGGCGGTCGTAGTAGGCGGAGTCACCCATGCCGGCCGGGAGGAAGATGTTCTGGCGGACGTAGTCCTGGAACGACGTGCCGGAGACCTTCGCCACGAGTTCGCCGAGCAGCGTGTAGCCCATGCTGCTGTAGGCCTTCTTCGTCCCTGGGGCGAACTCCAGCTCGAAGGTCTTCAGGTTCGCCCAGAAGTCCGCCATCTGTTCCTCGTAGCTGTTGTGGATCTGCTCCGGTGGCGGCTTCTCGCCTGGGCGCCGGGCGTCGCCCAGGCCACTGGTGTGGGTGAGAAGGTGATGCACGGTGATGCGTTCGGCCATCTCCGCCGGCAGGCCGTCCAGATGCTTGCTCACCAGGTCGTAGAACTTGAGCTTCCCCTGCTGGGCGAGTTGCACGACAGCCAGCCCGGTGAACGGCTTGGAGGTTGAGGCCAGAGCGTAGATGGTGTCGGTCTTGTTCGGGATCCGGCCTTCCCTGTCCGCCCAGCCGTAGGCGCGGGCCAGGACCTGGCGGCCGCGGTGTGCGAGCATCACGGTGCCGGAGAACTGGTCCTTGTCCGCCAGTTCTTTGAGGTGCCGGTCGAAGGCGCCGCCAGGACGCAGGTCCTTGGGAATGCGGCCAGGGCCTGAGGAGAGGCCGGCGTTTTCTTGCGAGGCCGGCAGGCCGCCAGCCGCCAGCGGGACCGCGCCCAGGAAGCCGAGGGCGGAGCGGCGCGAAGGGCCGTGGTCGGGCGAGGGATGCGACAACGCCATGGAAATCCTTTCGCGAGGAAAGAGCTGCGAGGGGATGCAAGCACGCAGTTTGTTTCTTCGGCGTTTCTGCGGCCTTCTGCCGTTGTGGCCTGGAAAGAAGCTCCCGCGGATCCTTCACAGCTGTAGGTTCATCCACTATCCCGAACAAAGGCGGGGCGAATCTCCATAGCCCGCCCGTGTGCCGCCTGGTTGGCTGTCGGTATGCGAGTTGTCGTGCCCGCCACCGAAGCGCGGGCGATAAAGGTCAGGACCGGCCAGCGCGTACGGGTCACCGACCTCGAGGGAGGTCAGGTCGGCGACGTGTTCGCGTTCGCCGCCGACGACGTGAACGAGCACCTCAGCGCGTCACACACCCGAGCCGCCACCAGCCGCCTGTTCCCGGCGATCGGCGAGCAGTTCGTCACTGATCGCCGCAGGCCCATCCTCACCCTGGTGGAGGACACCTCCCCTGGATGGCATGACATGCTCATCGCCGCCTGCGACCCGGCCCGTTACCGTGCCCTGGGCGTGTCGGGGTTCCACGCGTCCTGCGCGGACAACCTGGCGAGAAGCATGGCCGGACTCGGGCTCGCCACGCCGGTCATCCCGCAGCCCGTCAACGTGTTCATGAGGATCCCCGTGGCGGACGACGGCGGGCTGAGCTGGCTGAACTCGATCAGCCGCCCGAACGACGCGATCACGTTGGAGGCGGCGATGGACTGCGTGTTCGTGGTCTCGGCCTGCCCGCAGGACCTGGTCGGAATCAACGGGCACAAACCGACACCGTTGGCGATCGATCTCCTCAACGGTCAGGACGACACCAGTGACGTCAAGGAGTGAACGAACGATGAACGATGTCCAGCATCCCGCCCTGCGACCGGACCGCATCGGCGATCTCCACCTCGCCAACCGGCTGGCCGTCTCGCCCATGACCCGGGTGTCCGCCGCCGCCGACGGAACGCCGACGGCCGAGATGGCGGAGTACTACACGGCTTTCGCCCGGGGCGGTTTCTCCCTCGTCCTGACCGAGGGGACGTACACCGACACGCGCTACAGCCAGGGGTACGCCAACCAGCCCGGCATCGTCACCGACGGCCACGAGGCCGCCTGGCGGGACATCACCAGCCGCGTGCACGACGCCGGTGCGCCGATGATCCTCCAGCTCATGCACGCGGGCGCGCTGTCGCAGGGCAACCGTTACCGCGGCGACACGGCGGCGCCGTCGGCCGTCCTGCCGCGCGGGCAGAAGCTGCCGGAGTACGGCGGGTACGGCCCCTGGCCGACGCCCCGCGCGATGAGCGAGGACGACATCGCCCAGGTGGTGCACGGTTTCGTGACGTCGGCAGTCCGCGCCCGGCGGGCGGGTTTCGACGGGGTCGAGGTGCACGGCGCCAACGGCTACCTCGTGGACCAGTTCCTGACCGACTACACCAACCAGCGCGACGATCGCTATGGTGGCACGGTCGCCAACCGGGTACGACTCGCGGCAGAGATCGTCTCCGCCATCCGCGCGGAGGTCGGTCCGCGCTTCTGCGTGGGGATCCGCTTGTCGCAGGGCAAGGTCAACGACTTCACCCACAGATGGGCGGGCGGCTCCAGGGACGCGGAGATCATCTTCGCCGCGCTCGCCGAGGCAGGCGCGAGCTACCTGCACATCGCGAGCGAAGGACGGGACTGGGTGGAGACCGCGACCCTGGACGGGCAGGTGACGATCACGGGCCTGGCCCGGAAGGTGACCGGGCTGCCCGTGCTGGCCAACGGCGGCATGCACGACCTCGCCCGGGCGGCCATGGTGCTGCAGGACGGTCACGCGGACGTACTGACCCTCGGCAGGGGAGCGCTCGCCAACCCGGACTTCCCGCGGCGCCTGGCCCAAGGGCTGCCCATGGCGAACTTCGACCACCAGATGCTCCAGCCCATGGCGACGCTGAGCAACGCCCGCCTGTGGCGACAGGCGGCCGGAGTGCCGGCTTGAGCGCGCCCCGGCGGGTCGAGGAGACGGGCGAGATCCGCGGCGGCTGGCGGGGCCGGTCCGCCGCGGTCGTGGCGCTCACCTTCGACGTGGACGCGGAGACGCCTGTGCTCGCGCAGGGCCGCGGCTTCGCCGACCACGCGAGCACGATGTCCCACCAGGCGTACGGTCCCGAGGTCGGCCTGCCCCGCATCCTCGACCTGCTGGACGAGCTGGGCGTCCCGGCCACGTTCTTCGTGCCCGGCTGGGTCGCCGAGCACCGCCCCGCACTCGCCCCGTCGATCGTCGAGCGGGGCCACGAGGTGGCGCACCACTCCTACAGCCACCGGCCGCCCACGTCGATGACCGCCGCGGAGGAACGCGCGGACTTCGAGCGCGCGCTGGCGGTCTTCGACAGCCAGGGCATCGACATCCAGGGGCACCGAGCGGCGCTGTGGGAGGCGTCCTGGCGGACGGCTGACCTGGTCGCGGAGCACGGCCTGCGCTACGACTCCTCTCTCATGGGGGACGACAGGCCGTACAAGCTGGACACGCCCGCCGGTGAGATCGTCGAGCTGCCCGTCCACTGGTCGCTCGACGACTGGGAGCAGTACGCGTTCCTGCCCGCACCTCATGTCGGCTCCGTCATCGAGTCCCCGGTGAAGGTGCTGGAGCTGTGGCGGGCCGAACTCGACGGGATGCGTCACTACGGCGGCCTGTTCAACCTGTGCGTCCACCCGTTCCTGTCCGGCCGGCCCGGCCGTGCCCTGGCGTTGCGGCAGTTCCTGGAGTACGCGCAGAGCTGCGCGGACGTGTCCTTCGCCCGCTGCCGCGACGTGGCCGAGCGGGCGGCCGCGGACGCCGGCCTGACCGTGCGCCGGCCCCGTCCCCCGGTGGTGGATCCGGACGTCTACCCTGGCTGAGGCCGGTCCATCGCCTCGACGGTCAGCGCCAGGAACAGATCGACCCGGTCCTCCGTGCGTCCCACGTCCCTGCCGGTGAGCTCGGCGATCTTGGCCAGCCGGTTGCGCAGGGTGTTGACGTGGATGTGCAACGCTCCGGCCGTCGCCGCCCATTGCCCGTCATGTTCGAGGAACGTCCGCAGCGTCAGTTCGAGCTCGCCGCTCCGCCGCGCGTCATGGTCCTTCATCGGGCCGAGGATCTGGCCGGCGAACTCGTTCAAGGTCTCGGCGTCGAGCAGCCCGAGGAGCAGCCGGTGCGTGCCCAGCTCGGCGAAGGCCCGCACGGAGGGACCCGTGCGGGTGCGCCGCAGCACGCGGCAGGCCTCCCTGGACTGCAGGAGCTGAGGGCGCAGCTCGGCCGCGTGCGCCGCGAGCCCTCCCAGGCCGACGACCGGGCGCAGCCCGGGGAAGCGCCGCTCGATGCTCCGTGCCAGGCGCCGGCCGAGCAGCGGCAGCTCGTGCTCGGGATGACGCCACGGCAGGACGGCGACGACGTCCTGCGTGCCGCCGGCCACGACCGCCGGCACTCCCTCGACGGCGAAGAACTCCACGATCACCTCCGCGAGCCCGTGCATCGTCGCGGTCTCGCCGTCCGAGAAGGCCACGGCGCACACGGCCAGCGGACCGCTCGGATCCACGCCGAACGCGCGGAGCCGGCCAGGAACCTCCGTCGCCCGCCAGCCTCCCGACAGGACCATCTCCAGCAGCTCGCTGGCGAAGCGCATCTCGATCGCCTGGACCGCCTGCTGTTTCGCCACCTCCAGGCTGAGGAACCGGGCCGTCTGCTCCAGCGCCTGCCGCTCGGGGGTCGTGAGCTCGCGCAAGGGACGCAGGCAGATGAGAGCCGCGTCGATGTCGCCGACGGCGCCCACCGGGAACAGCGCCGCGGGCCCCAGCTCTGCCAGATCCACCTCCAGCGCCGGAGGCTTCTTGGCCAGCGCCGTGGCCACGGCATGCAGCTGGTCGCCGTCCAGCCTCGCGCCGGCCACCGCGAGGGACCGCGCCATCCTGTCGACCACCGCCAGGGGCAGGTCATGTTCGCGGCGCAGGATGTCGAGCACGCCGGAGGCGCCGGCGCCCCGGGAGATCGCCGTGGCCAGGGCGTCCCCGCGGCGCACCATGCCGACCAGCGACTGCTTGCGTTCGTCGGCCAGCATGTCGGCCATGGCCTGCGAGACCGCTGTTAACGGCACCGCGACGGAGATCTCCAGCAGCGGCAGCTCCTCTTCGCGACAGGCCTCGACCAGCGCGGCGGGAGTGTCCGGCATTTCCGCGCGCAGGCCGAACACGATGCCGCCGGCCTTGGCCTTCTTGACGTTCGTCACGAACTGCGCGGCAGGCACCCGTTCGAGCCACAACCCGTTGGTCAGCACGATCTCTCCTTCGCGTACGTAGTGCGAAGGGTCGGGCAGCTCGGTGTTGTGCACCCACGCGACGGGCGCGTCCAGCGCGCCCGGCCGGCCCGGCACCAGCACGCGGAGTTCGAGCGAGGTGCGATCCAGCAGGGATCGGAGCGTGAACACGCTGTCACCATATACAGCCTTATCCACCTCGCCTTGGGCAAACATCCTGGCCGGCAGCGATCTGGCAGCGGTTTGCCAGGCCGTTCGCTCAGGGTGGGGCGCATGTCTGTCAAGGAACGCATCTTCGCCCCTCCACCCGCGCCCGGCCCGGTCCAGTTCGACGAGCGGTTCGAGGCGTGGGTGGTCTCCCGGCACGCCGACGTCCGCAGGGTCCTCGGCGACCACGCCGCCTTCTCCTCCGACGAACTGGCCCACGGCGCACATCCGGCACCTCACCGCGACAATCCCGTGTTACGCAGCCTGCCGTCGCTGGACCCGCCCCGCCATCACGAGCTGCGCCGCCTGGTGGCCAGGGTCTTCACTCCCCGCGCGGTGTCGGCCCTGGAGCCCTCCATCGCCGAGACCGCCAGGACGCTGCTGGTCGGCGGCGCTGGTGAGGTGGTGGAGGGGTTCGCTTCGCCGCTGACGGTCGCCACGCTCGCCGGGCTGCTCGGGATCTCGCCGGAACGCAGGGCCGACTTCGTCCGCTGGACGATCACGATCTCCGAGTTCGCCGGTGCCAACGCCGAGGATCCCGTACGGCAGGCGCGCTTCCACCAGGACCTGGCCGAACTACGTACCTGCATCCGCGAGGTGGTCGCCAAGCCGGCGGGTGGCCTGATCCCGGCCCTGGCGGCGGCGCTCGACGAGAGCGAACTGCTCGATCTGGTCACCACGCTCATCGTCATGGGCCACGAGACGACCACCAGGCTGATCTATCACGCCGTCCTGTGCCTGGAACGCTTCCCCGCGGCGCCGACGCCGGGCCTGGTGGAGGAGGTGCTGCGCTACCTGCCGCCGGTGGGCGGCACGGAACGCTTCACCACCACCCGGGTGGACGTGGACGGCGTCACGATTCCACGCGGTGCGCGGGTGGTGGCCTCGATCCGCCGGGCCAACCGGGATCCGCTGGTGTTCGCCGCCCCCGACGCGTTCGACGCCACCCGCGACCCCAACCCGCACCTGTCCTTCGGCACGGGCATCCACGTCTGCCTGGGCCTGCGACTCGCCGCCGGCCAGGCGGCCGTCGCCATCCGGGCGCTGCGGGAGGCCGTCCCCGGCCGCTGGCGCGTGCCCGAGGACGGTCTGGAGGCCACGATCTCCCCCGTCGGGGTCGACATCCAGCGGATGCGCCTGACCGCCCAGTGAACCGCGCCGCTCCAGCAGCTGCGTGTCAGTGGCGGTGTCAGGACGGCGACGGCCCGGTATCAGAGCGGTCCGCGACAGTGAATGCCATGAACGGTTCAGCGATCGCGGCCCCGGAGCTGCGAGCTGGGCCAGATCGAACACCGTATTCAAGGAGAATGATGATGGGACACAGCAACAGCGGCTTCTCCGAGGCGGGACTGCGCCGGCTGCGTGAGGTGCTGGTGCGGCATGTCGAGTCGGGGGCGATCCCCGGGCTGGTCGCCCTGGTCGGCCGTGGTGATGAGACGCACGTCGAGGCGATCGGGACGATGCGTCATGACGGTGGCGCGCCGATGCGCCGGGACACGATCTTCCGGATGGCCTCCACGTCGAAGCCGGTCTCGATGGCGGCGGCGATGGTGCTGCTGGACGAGTGCCGGCTGCGGCTGGACGACCCGGTGGAGCCGTGGCTGCCGGAGCTGGCCGACCGGCGGGTGCTGAAGCGGATCGACAGCCCGTTGGACGACACCGTGCCGGCGCGCCGGCCGATCACCGTACGGGACGTGCTGACCTCCACGTTCGGGCTCGGCATGGACATGACGTCGCTGGGCACGCCGATCATGAACGCGATCTTCGAGCGGGGGCTCACCCCCGACCTGCCGGTGCCGATGCCCGAACCGGACGAGTGGATGCGCCGCCTGGGCGAGCTGCCGCTGATGCACCAGCCGGGCGAGCGCTGGCAGTACCACATCAGCAACGATCTGGTCGGCGTGCTGGTGGCCAGGGTGACGGGGCAGCCGTTCGAGGAGTTCCTGCGGGAGCGCATCTTCGAGCCGCTGGGGATGGCCGACACCGGCTTCCACGTGCCCGAGGACAAGATCGACCGGCTGCCGACCCTGTACGCCCCCGACCCGCAGAGCGGCGAGTTCCACGTGTGGGACGAGGCCAAGGGCGGGCGGTGGAGCCAGGCTCCGGCGTTCCCGGGCGGCGGTGGCGGGCTGGCCTCCACCGCCGACGACTACCACGCCTACTTCCGGATGCTGCTCAACGGCGGCATGCACGGCGGCGAGCGGATCCTGTCGCGGCCCGCCGTCGAGCTGATGACCACCGACCGCCTCACCCCCGAGCAGAACGCCGCCCGCAACGCCATGGCCCGCGACAACGTCCATGTCTCCTTCGGCCAGGGCCAGCACGGCGGCTGGGGCTTCGGGATGGCGGTACGCACCTACCGCGGCGACTACGCCTCCGTCGGCCAGTTCGGCTGGGACGGTGGCGCCGGCACCTCGACCTACGCCGACCCCGGCAAGCAGCTCACCGGAATCCTGCTCACCCAGGTCGGCATGTCCGTCCCGAACTCGGCGCGGCTGATCCACGACTTCTGGACCACCCTCTACCAGGCCATCGACGCCTGACCCCGAATCCCGGCAGCACCCCGTAAAGGAGCACACCACCATGTCCCTCACCCTGACCGACCAGGACAAGACCACCCTGCGCACCGCCGCCTACGGCGCCGTCTCGCTGCTGGCCGCCGCGGACGCCACCGGCTCGCCCCACAAGGTCGCCACCGAGGGCTCCATCGCCCTGGCCTCCGCGACCGGCCCCATCGGGCACGTGCTCGCCGCGAAGACCAGGGACATCAAGCTGAACGGCAAGTCCGTGGCCGAACTCGCCGACCACGTGCTGCCGGCCCTGACGGCAACCATGAGCCTGCTCAACAAGCAGGCCCCGGCCGAGGCGGACGACTTCCGCAACACCGTCAATGTCGCCGTCGAAGCGGCCGCCCGTACCCACCAGGGCCGGCCCAGCCCCACCCTGGCCGACATGATCCGCAAGATCACCGCAGCCCTCGACGCCGCTTGATGCGATGACGAGTGCGGTCGCCAATCGAAAAGAGGCCCTTTGCCCGCGGAAACGCGGGGAAGGGCCTCTCGTCGTGCCCGGCCGTCCATGGTCATCAACTCGCGCCGGCGGTCAGACGGGGATGAACAGCGCCTCGAACGGCGGGTCGCCGACGCCGGTCGTGACGTGCCCCATCCCCGTGGTGTCGGCGGCGAGTACGAGGTCGCCGGGGCCGAAGCGACGCCGGCTGCCGTCGCTGACCGTCACCTCGATCGCCCCGCGCAGCATCACCACCCACTGCTCACGGGGGGCCGGATGCGCGGTGCTGTCGAACGCGGCACTGCGCAGGAACTGCACGCCGTTTCTCGACGCCAGCTCACCGACGGCCATGGCCGGCACCCCATCGGCCACCTGCCGGTGTTCCAATGCGATCTCGCCGTCCTCGAACGCTGATCTGCCGTCCTCCATGCGGATGATCCTGGTGAAGCGCATCAATTCGCTCCGATGAACTGGTGGTCGGTGCGGATCCGGCCATCGCTGTCCAGGGCGAGGATGTCCAGGCCGCCGCCGACGGCCTGTCCCGTGTGGGTCGACACCATCGACCACCGGATGCTGAGCACATGGGGGAGGAGGGACGCCGCTTCGGCGCACTCGAAGACGTGCTCGCCCGACGCCACGAACATCTCGTACGCGCGGGTCACCCTGGCGTTCAAGGCGTCGTGACCCCGGACCTCCAGTGGCGGCACCGCGAACGCCAGCCCCGTGGCGGCCTCACGGATCTCCTGGGGCGGGTCGACCAGCACCTGGACCCCGTCAAGCGCCCACACTTCGCGGATGAGCGCGGCCCGCGCCGCCGGATCGGGTTCGTTCCACTGGGCGACGTAGCGGTCGGCGCATTGCTTGATATCGAGTGGGTTGCTCATGCACAGCAGTGTGCGGATTCGCCTGCGGTCGCGCGATTCCCTGCAGGGAATCGCGGCGCGCGTCGGCTTCGTGCCGCCCCTGGAGGATGGGCGCCGCCTCAGGTGACCGGGCAGGCGACGACGGCCTGCGCGACGTCCGGGCCGACCTTCAGGAGATCGGCTACCCGGTTGGGTGACACGGGTACGGTCGGTGCAAAACCCGAATGGCGTCAAGCGACAAATGCCGTGGCAAAATGATTTGCCACGGCATTTGTCATCCGCCTTTTCGGGGCGGCCGAGAGCGATTTCGACTCAATCGCCGGTCACAGCGCCAGGGGATGCCCTCGGCCGTGAGGGAGGACGTCGTCGCCGAGCTCGTCCCCGGGCGGGCCTGCTCACCTTGGTCTGTACCGTGCGCTACGACTTACCAGTCGTGGTGGTGGTCGAACTTCCGGTCGTGCTCGAACTTCCGGTCGTGCTCGAACTTCTTGTCGTGCTCGTCCTCGTCGTGCTCGAACTTCTTGTCGTGTTCGTTCTCGTCGTGCTCGAACTTCTTGTCGTGCTCGGACTCTTCGTGCTCGAACTTCTTGTCGCGCTCGTCCCTGTCGCGCTTGAACTTCTTCTCGCGCTCGTCCCTGTCGCGGTCGATCTTCTTCTCGTGCTCGGACTTCTTGTCATGGTCGAACTTGAGGTGGTCGATCCTGACGTGGTCGAACTTGAAGCGGTCGAACTTCTTGTCCCGGTCGAACTTCTTGTCGTGCTCGGACTTGTCGCGGTCGAACTTCTTCTCGTGTTCGTTCTCGTCGTGCTCGAACTTCTTGTCGCGCTCGTTCTCGTCGTGCTCGAACTTCTTGTCGTGTTCGTTCTCGTCGTGCTCGAACTTCTTCTCGTGTTCGTTCTCGTCGTGCTCGAACTTCTTCTCGTGCTCGAACTCGTCGTGGTCGAATTTGTCGTGGCCGAAGTCGTCGTGGCCGAACTTCTTCTCGTGCTCGGACTTCTCGTGCTCGGACTTCTCCTCACGACCCCACCAGAGGACGTCGCACACGCCCCATTCGCTCGCGCAGCCCGCGGCCGGCTGAGTCGGGACGTACCCCGCGGTCGCGCTCGCCACTGCCTGGCCGAGCGGAACGAACATGAGGCCGGTGGCGGAAGCGGCCAGAGCCAGTTTTGCGATACGCCTGGTGCGCGACGTCGGCAACTGCCGAATTTCAGTATTCACGTGCTCTCGTTTCCGTTCATGAATAAATCGACGCGAAATCCGACACCCACATCTAGGTAGGCATTCAGACAGAAACGTACATACCCGCAAGGATTGTCTCATTCACCTCAATGAACCCCAATAACCTGTCAAATTCGAAACCTTTCAACGGGCAATTGTCGAGCAGATATTTTGGCGTTTTTTTGCATGTCGGGAGACATGTCATGACGCTGGTTCCGGCTAATTCGCATTCGCGGATGCGCGGCAAGGATTACGCGCCCATTTGAGGGCGGTTCGCTCAGGAGCGCGTCCCCAGGCCGACACCATGGGCGCGGTCGCCAGGTCGCAGGCGGGGGAGGCGATCGGGAAGATCCGGTTGGCCAGCCGCTCGCGCTCCCCCTGCTCGTACGGGGAGCTCAGCGGTTGCAGCGCGGGGTCGGCGTCCTCCAGAGCGGTCGGCGACGTGTACCAGCACCAGGCGCGCGTGTACGAGGTCGAACGCCTCATCGGGAGGGTCGGAACGGGCGATGCCCCACCCGGGCGCGATGCCGAAGCTGTCGATCCGCCGGAACATCGGGGGATCGAAGATCGCGGACAGCGCCCCAGGGCGTGCCGAACGGCGTCAGGGGTTCCCGAGTCGATCCCAGACCAGGCGGCCGCCGACGAGTTCCGCCGCCGCCGGGGGCTCACCTTCGCCGGCGAACCCGCCCGCCGCCACCTGGCCGAGCACCCGGAGGACTTCACGATGCGGCGCGTGGTGTGGGCGTCCTGCGGGAGGGCCCGATGCAGGACTTCGCGGTCCGTTCCCTGGCCGCCCTCGAACTCCTGCCCGGGCACAGGCTGCAGCTGGACGCCGCCACCGCGCTGACCCCGCGGCTGCCCGAGCCCCTGCGGACGGCCGCCGGGGGAACGGCGATCGGGCCGGTCCTCCATGAAGGCGGCTATCTGGCCGGGGCCGTCCACGAGGTCGTCCCGCCCGACCCCGACGCGCCGGAAGTGTTTCACCCTGCCGAAGTACGTCGTGACGAACACCCTCACCGAGGGGACCTGGAACCCCACCGTCGTCCTGAAGGGCGACCCGGTCCACGCGGTCACCGAACTCAGGAGGGCATCGGAGAATGTGATCCATGCAGCTTCCTGATCAACTTCGCCGGCTGATCGAGGATGACGCGTCCTGGTCGTCTGATCACGAAGGAGCCAGCGGTACCGCCCTGAGGGTCAGGTCGGGGTCGAAGGTCTTCTACGTCAAGCACGGCCCCCTCGCCAGGGCCGAGCACCTGCGACTGCGCTGGCTCCACGGACGCGTCCCCGTCCCTGACGTGGTCGCCTTCCACGACCCTTTCCTCGTCCTCGCCGACGTGGGGGCCCCGTCCCTGGAGGCCGCCGCGCCCGCCGACATGGGCGCCGTGCTGGGCCGGACGCTGCGCCTGCTGCACGAGCTGCCCGTCGCCGGCTGCCCCTTCGACGGCCGGCTCCCGGTGGTGCTCGAACGCGCCGCCGCCAACGTCCGTGACGGCCTGGTCGACCCGGACGACTTCGATGCCGACCATCTCGGGCTGACCCCCGAGACGGTCCACGAACGGCTGCTGGCCACCCGCCCCCGCGTGGAGGATCTCGTCGTCGCGCACGGGGACTACACGCCGTCCAACGTGCTGCTGCCTGCCTCGGGAGAGCCCGTCGTCATCGATCTTCCGGCGCTGGGGGTGGCCGACCGGTACCGTGACCTCGCCATCGCGCACCGGGACCTGTACGAGGACCACGGCCCGGCGGCCTGGGAGGAGTTCGTTTCCGCCTACGGCCTCGTCGACCACATCGAGGAGGATCGGCTGTACTACTACCGGCTACTGGATGAGCTTCTCTGAGGCGGGGAAAGGGGAGTGCCTGCACCTTTCCACTCTCAACGTATAGCGCACCGGGGGGCTTGCCACAAGACCCGGGTCATGCCGCAGAATCGTCCGCCGAGGCCAGAAGCTGCGGAAATGGGGGACGCGAAGTGCGTGTGGTGTTGTCGACGTACGGGTCGCGCGGGGACGTCGAACCGATGGCGGCACTCGCGGCGCGGCTGCGGGAGCTCGGCGCGGAGGTGCGGGTGTGCGCGCCGCCGGACGAGGAGTTCGCGCAGCGGCTGGCCGGGGTCGGCGTGCGGTTCGTGCCGGTCGGAAGGTCGGCGCGGGCGCTGACGACCGCGGCGCCGGCCCCGTCATCGCTGCCGCAGCGCGCGGCCGAGTTGATCGCCGGCCAGTTCGAGGCGGTCACGGCGGCGGCCGAGGGATGTGACGTGCTGGTGGCGACCGGCATGATGCCGGCCGCCGCAGGTGCGCGGTCGGTGGCCGAGAAGCTCGGCATCCGCTCCGTGTCCGTGACGTTCCAGCAGCTCACCCTGCCGTCGCCGGACCGCCCGCCGCTGGCGTACGCGGGCCGGCCGTTCCCGCCGGAGGTGACCGACAACCGGGTGCTGTGGGACCTGGACGCCCAGAGCATCAACGAGCTGTTCGGCGCCGCGCTCAACACCAACCGGGCGTCGAACGGCCTGCCACCGGTGGACGACGTCCGCGACTACGTCATCGGCGACCAGCCGTGGCTGGCGACGGACCCGGCCCTGGACCCGTGGCGGGCGACGCCGGAGCTCGACGTCGTACAGACCGGCGCGTGGATCCTGCCGGACACCCGCCCGCTCCCGGCCGAGCTGGTGGCGTTCCTGGACGCCGGCGAACCGCCGGTGTACGTGGGCTTCGGCAGCATGCCCATGCACGCTTCGAAGGACGTCGCCCGGGTGGCCATCGAGGCGGTCCGGGCGCAGGGCCGCCGCGCGCTCGTCAGGCGTGGCTGGGCCGACCTGGCCCTGATCGACGACCGGGACGACTGCTTCGTCGTGGGCGAGGTCAACCAGCAGGCGCTGTTCGGCCGGGTGGCCGCCGTCGTGCACCACGGCGGGGCGGGCACCACGACGACGGCCGCGCTGGCCGGCGCGCCTCAGGTGGTGGTGCCCCAGGCGGCGGACCAGCCGTACTGGGCCGCTCGGGTGGCTGACCTGGGCATCGGCGCGGCACACGACGGTCCGGCTCCGACCGCCGAGTCCCTGCCGGCCGCGCTCAGGACGGCCCTGGCCCCCGAGACCCGCGTACGAGCGGCCGCCGTGGCCGGCACGATCCGCACCGACGGGGCGGCGGTGGCCGCGAAGCTGCTGCTCGACGTGGTCAGCCAGGAAAGGGCGTCCGCGTCCGTGTAGTCACGCGCGGCCAGGACCCACGTACGCACCCTGGCGAGCCGTGACGGCCACGGGGCCACGTCACGCCGGGCCAGACGCCAACCTTCGCAAGCGACCTCAAAACGGAGCTGATGACTTGAATCCCCTGACCACCGGCGCGTTCGACCTGCCCGAGCATCTTGCGCCCAAGGCCGACCCGGCGCTGATCGCCGGCGACGAGCGGCACTTCGCGGCCATCGCGCAGAGCCTTGAGCAGTCGATCGCCGAGCTGTCCGGCCGCCTCGACGCCGAGCGCAAGGCGCCCGGCGGAAAGGGGCGGGCGGCGCTGGACCGGGACCTGGAGATCCACCGGCTGTCCGCTCGCCTGCGTGCACTGCGCCGGTTCGGCCTGGACCTGTGCCTCGGACACATGGTCAGCGCGGACGACCCCGAACCGGTGTACATCGGGCGGCTCGGCCTCACCGACAGCGAGGGCCGCCGGCTGCTGCTCGACTGGCGTTCCCCCGCGGCCGAGCCGTTCTTCGGAGCCACCCACGGCAACCCGATGGGCCTGGCGAGCCGCCGCAGGTACCGCTGGACCCGGGGCCGGATCAGCGACTACTGGGACGAGGTGTTCACCTCGGACGGGTTCGAAGGGCACCAGGCCGCGCTCGACGACCAGTCCGCCTTCATCGCCAGCCTGGGCGGCAGCCGGTCGCCACGGATGCGGGACGTGCTCGGCACCATCCAGGCCGACCAGGACGCCATCATCCGCGCGGGATCCAGCGGCGCTCTCGTCGTGGACGGCGGTCCGGGTACGGGCAAGACCGTCGTCGCGCTGCACCGCTCCGCGTATCTCCTCTACTCCGACCCGCGCCTCGGTCACCGCCGGGGTGGCGTGCTGTTCGTCGGTCCGCACCAGCCGTACCTGGCCTACGTCGCCGACGTGCTCCCCAGCCTCGGCGAGGAGGGCGTGCAGACCTGCACCCTGCGTGACCTCGTCGCCGAGGGGGCCACGGCGGCGATCGAGACGGACCCGGACGTGGCCCGCCTGAAGTCGTCCGCGGACCTGGTCAAGGCGATCGAGCCGGCCGTCAGGTTCTACGAGAACCCGCCGACCAAGGGGATGACGGTCACGACCCACTGGTCCGACATCTGGCTGAGCCCCGAGGACTGGGCCGAGGCGTTCGAGGCGGCGGAGCCCGGCACCCCGCACAACGAGGCGCGCGACCAGATCTGGGAGGAACTGCTCACGATCCTGGCGGACAAGCACGACGAGGAGGACATCTCTGCCGACCTGCTCCGCAAGTCGCTGCTGCGGAACAGGGAGCTGCTCACGACGTTCAACCGCGCCTGGCCGCTGATCGAAGCGGCCGACCTCGTCGGAGACCTGTGGTCGGTGCCCGCCTACCTGCGGATGTGCGCTCCCTGGCTCAGCGCCGACGAGGTACGGCGGTTGCAGCGCGCCGACCCCCAGGCCTGGACGGTGTCCGACCTGCCGCTCCTGGACGCGGCGCGGCAGCGCCTCGGCGACCCGGAGGCGGCGCGGCGCAAGCGGCGGCAGGAAGCCTCCGTGGCCGCCGAACGCGAGCGCATGGCCAGGGTCGTCGACAACCTGCTCGAAGCCGACGACGACGGCGAAGGCGCGGTGACGATGCTGCTCGGCCGGGACCTGCAGGACGCCCTGGTCGACGAGACCGCATCGCCCGGCATCGAACCGGACCAGCTCGCCGGCCCGTTCGCGCACATCGTGGTGGACGAGGCCCAGGAGCTGACCGACGCCGAATGGCAGATGCTGCTGCTCCGGTGCCCGTCCCGGAGCTTCACCATCGTCGGGGACCGGGCCCAGGCCAGGCACGGGTTCACGGAGTCGTGGCAGGAACGGCTGGAGCGGGTCGGGCTCGACCGCGTCAAGCTGGCATCCCTGACCGTCAACTACCGTACGCCGGAAGCGATCATGGCGGAGGCCGAGCCGGTCATCCGGGCCGCGCTCCCGGACGCCAACGTGCCGACCTCCATCCGCAGCACCGACGTGCCCGTCGTACACGGGTCCGTTTCGGAGCTGAATTCGATCCTCGACACGTGGCTCGCCGCGCATGCCGACGGGATCGCCTGCGTGATCGGTGATCCCACCTTCCAGGGGACGTCCCGCGTCCGGTCGCTGACGCCGGAGCTGTCGAAGGGGCTCGAGTTCGACCTGGTCGTTCTCGTCGACCCGGAGGCGTTCGGCGAGGGCATCGAAGGAGCGGTCGACCGCTATGTGGCGATGACCCGAGCGACCCAGCAGCTGGTCATCCTCACGAGCTCACGTGGATGAGCGCCGGATGACTCGTGGATCGGCCGAGATGCTGGTAGGGCGGGTGGACCGGCCGGCCGGGCGCCGTGGGTGCCAGGGCTGAGCCGTACTTTGGCTGGAATGTGCGAAAGGTATGGTGAGGGCCTATGACGACGTTTCGGATCAGCGAGGCCGCGGCGCTGCTCGGGGTCAGCGCCGACACCGTCCGCCGGTGGGTGGACGCGGGGCGGCTGGCGGCCGAGCGGGACGAGCACGGTCATCGGCAGGTGAACGGCGCCGACCTGGCCGCCTTCGCCCGGGCCCAGGTGGAGGAGATCGAGAGCGGCAGCCGTTCCTCGGCGCGTAACCGCTTCCGCGGGATCGTGACCGAGGTGATCCGGGACGCGGTGATGGCGCAGGTGGAGATCGCCGCCGGGCCGTTCCGGGTGGTGTCGCTGATGAGCCGCCAGGCCGCCGACGAGCTGGGCCTGGAGGCGGGGGTGGTGGCGGTCGCCGTGATCAAGTCCACGAACGTCGTCGTCGAGGTCCCCGGTCACGAGCGCGTGACCAGCAGCCAGTCCGCATGACCGATCCGCAGCGCGCCGGCCGGGCGGACCCGAAAGCCGGGTCCGCCGGTCGCCCGGCCCGTCAGGCTTCCGGGCGGTTGCCGTGGATGCTGGTCGTGCCCGCGCTGGCAGGTCTGGCCTTCCTGGTGTTGCCGCTGGCCGGGCTGCTGGTCCGCGCGCCCTGGTCCACGCTGCTGGAGCGGCTGGCCGAGCCGCAGGTGCTGGAGGCGTTGCGGCTGTCGCTGGTGTGCGCGACCATCGCGACGGCTCTGTGCCTGGTGTTCGGGGTGCCGCTGGCGTGGCTGCTGGCGAGGGTGGACTTCCCGGGGCGGCGGGTGGTGCGGGCGCTGGTGACCGTCCCGCTGGTGCTGCCGCCGGTGGTCGGCGGCGTGGCGCTGCTGCTGGTGCTGGGGCGGCGCGGGCTGGTCGGGCAGTGGCTGGAGTCGTCGCTGGGGGTCACGCTGCCGTTCACCACGGCGGGGGTGGTCGTCGCGGAGGCGTTCGTGGCGATGCCGTTCCTGGTGATCAGCGTGGAGGGGGCGCTGCGTGGCGCCGACCGGCGCTTCGAGGAGGCCGCCGCCACGCTGGGCGCCTCCCGCTGGACGGTCTTCCGCCGGGTGACGCTGCCGCTGATCGCGCCGGGCGTGGTGGCCGGGGCGGTGTTGTGCTGGGCGCGGGCGCTGGGCGAGTTCGGCGCGACGATCACGTTCGCGGGCAACTTCCCCGGCACCACCCGGACGATGCCGCTGGCCGTCTACCTGGCCCTGGAGACCGAACCGGAGGCGGCCATCGTGCTCAGCCTCGTCCTGCTGGCCGTCTCCGTGATCATCCTGGCCAGCCTGCGGGATCGGTGGGTGAGCAGCCCATGACACTGCAGGCTCATCTGGTGGTCAGCCGGGCCGCCTTCACCCTCGACCTCGCGTTCGAGGTGGCCGCGGGTGAGGTCGTGGCGCTGCTCGGCCCCAACGGCGCGGGCAAGACGACAGCGTTGCGCGCCCTGGCCGGGCTCGTCGCGCTGTCCGGCGGCCACATCGTGCTGGACGGCCGCGAGCTGCACCCGCTGGCCGCCGAGCAGCGTCCGATCGGCATGGTCTTCCAGGACTACCTGCTCTTCCCGCACCTGACCGCGCTCGACAACGTCGCCTTCGGGCCGCGCTGCCAGGGCGTCCCCAAGGCCGAGGCCCGCCGTACGGCCGCCGCCCTGCTGGACCGGGTCGGCCTGGCCGAGCGGGCCGCCGCCAAACCGCGCCAGCTCTCCGGCGGCCAGGCCCAGCGGGTCGCGCTGGCGCGGGCGCTGGCCGTGCGGCCCGGCCTGCTGCTGCTGGACGAGCCGCTGGCCGCGCTGGACGCCCACACCCGGCTGGAGATCCGCTCCCAGCTGCGCCGCCATCTGGCCGCCTTCGACGGCGCGACCGTCCTGGTCACCCACGACCCCCTGGATGCGATGGTGCTGGCCGACCGGCTGATCGTCATCGAGAACGGCACCGTCGTCCAGCAGGGCACCCCCGCCGAGGTGGCCCGCCATCCCCGCACCGACTACGTGGCCCGGCTGGTCGGGCTCAACCTGTATCGCGGCGTGGCGCACGGGGCTGGGGTCAAGGTGGGTGAGCTGCTGCTGCACACCTCCGAACGGCTCGACGGGCCCGCGTTCGTCGCCTTCCCGCCCGCTGCCGTCGCCCTCTACCGGACCCGCCCGGACGGGAGCCCGCGCAACCTGTGGCAGGCGCGCATCGAGGGCATCGAACGGCACGGCGACAACGTACGCGTCCACCTCGACGGGCCGATCGCCGCCTTCGCCGACATCACCCCCGCCGCCCTGGCCGACCTCGACCTGACCCCGGGCCAGCAGATCTGGGCCTCGGTCAAGGCCGGCGAGACCCACGCCTACCCGGCATGAGTGCTACATCCATAACCGGCTGCTCGGTCAGGTCCCGGCAGTCCATGCTGACGGCGAGCAGCGCCGCCGCGGCCTGGAGCACGTCGATGAGCAGCGGCGGCCGCTTTCAGTACACGTCGCGTACGTAGCGTTTCGTCGAGGCCAGCTGCTTGACGTACGCGGTGGCGTCGTCGGGGGACAGGCCGCCGTGGCGGGCCGCGATGTCGCGCAGGGTCTGGTCGACGTCCTTGGCCATCCGGGCGGCGTCGCCGCACACGTACACGTGCGCGCCCTCCTGCAGCCAGCTCCACAGCTGCACGCCGTGCTCGCGCATCCGGTCCTGCACGTAGACCTTGGCCCGCTGGTCTCGGGAGAACGCCAGGTCCAGGCGGGTCAGCAGGCCGTCGTCGTGCAGCGCGGCCAGTTCGTCGCGGTAGTAGAAGTCGGTGGTGCGGCGCTGCTCGCCGAAGAAGAGCCAGTTGCGGCCGTGGTGGCCGAGGGCCCGGCGTTCGTCGAGGAAGCCGAGGAAGGGGGCCACGCCGGTACCCGGGCCGATCATCACCATGGGGGTGCCGGGGTCGGAGGGCGGCCGGAAGTGCGTGGTGGGCTGGACGTGCACCGGAACGGTGGTCTGCTCGGGGCTGTCGGCCAGGTACGCCGAGCAGGCGCCGCCCCGCCTCGTGCCGCGCGGGTTGCGGAAGCGCACCACCGAGACCGTCAGGCTGATCCGGTCAGGGCTGGTGAGCGGGCTGGAGGAGATGGAGTACAGGCGCGGTTGGAGCCGCTTGAGCACGTCGGCCCACTCCTGTGCCGTGGCGCGTACGGGGAGCTCGGCGAGCACGTCCACGGGCTGCCGGCCCCACACCCATTTGTCCAGCTCGCCCTTGTTGCCGGGGCGCAGGAGCCGGGCGAGGTCGCGGTCGCGGGTGCGTTCGGCGACGAACTTCAGCAGGCCGGGGGTGATCCTGGTGATGTCGAGGTGCCGGTACAGGGCCTCGCGGAGCGGCAGCGCGCCCAGGCCGGGGAGCTCGACGGTGTCGGCGGGGCTGAGGCCGGTGCCGGCCAGCCACTCCATGACCAGGTCCAGGCTGTTGACGGGCAGCACGCCGAGGGCGTCGCCCGCCTGGTAGGCCAGCTCGCCGCCGGTGTCGAAGGTGAACTGGCGGACCTCCTTGGCCGACCCCGGCAGGCTGAGCAGCCTGTTCCCCGTCAGCGTCGCGGTGAAGGGGGTGGCGCGGGTGCCGGACGGCACGGCCGTCCTCGTTTCGCTCCGCGCCGGTCCGGGGGCGGCGAGGGTGGACAGGAGCTGGTCGAGCCAGTCCAGGGCGCGTTCGTGCTCGTCCGGCTCGCAGTCGACGCGTGGCGCGAGGCGGAGCGCGCCGAGCTCCTCCAGGCGCCGGTCGAGGCGGCGGCCGTGGCCGCAGAAGTCGTCGTAGCTGGAGTCGCCGAAGGCGAGGACGGCATAGCGTACGCCGTCGAGCCGCGGCGCCCCGGGTTCGGCGAGCGCCTCCCAGAACGCGGTGCCGTTGTCGGGGGCCTCGCCGTCGCCGAACGTGCTGGAGATGATCAGCAGGTCCGCGTCCGGCGTCAGGGCCTGCGGGGCGCAGTCGTCCATGCTGACCAGCCGGGCGCTGCGGCCGGCGCCCGCCAGCCGCTCGGCGCTGGCCGCGGCGAACTCCTCGGCGTTGCCCGTCTGCGAGGCCCACAGGATGACGATCTCGCGTGCGGGGGTCTCCGGCTCGGCGGGCGGGGGTGCGGGCGCGGGCGCCGGTTCGGTGGGCTGCCGCGCCGGGAGGACGATGCGGGAGAAGGCGCCGGCCAGCGCGCCGTTCACCCACAGGGCGTGGTCCGGCGCGAAGGGAGCGTGATCCGGCAGCACCGGTACGTCCGCTCCGTCGAGCGGGGTGCTCGCCAGGCCGGACAGGAATCCGGACAGATAGCGGCGTTCCGACGGGGAGAGCTCCGGCGGGGTCACGTCGGCGAGCCCGAACAGGCCGTGCAGCGCGCCGACGGCGACCGGCGTCCGCGCCCCCTCGGCGGTCGCGGCTGTAGGAACGTCGGACGCGGACGCGGACGCGGGGGCGGGAGTGGTCGTGGCGGGGTCCGGGGCGACCTTGGTGAGGGAGACCGCGCACACCTTCAGCTCGGGCTGGAAGGAGATGGGGTCGACGGCGTCGCTGGTGACCGCGTTGACGCTGAGGTACTCGCCGAAGAGATCGTTCCAGTGGAACGGCGCGAACAGGTTGCCCGGCATGACCCGGTCCGTCACCACCGCCGGCAACACGGCCCGCCCGCGCCGGGAGGAGACCGTCACGAGGTCGCCCTCGCCGATGCCGTGCTCGGCGGCGTCGGCCGGGTTGATCTCCACGAACGGGCCGGGGTTGAGCTTGTTCAGCTTCGCGATCTTGGCCGTCTTGGTGAGCGTGTGCCACTGGTGCTGCACCCGCCCGGTGTTGAGCACGTACGGGAAGGTGTCGTCGGGCAGCTCGGCGGCGGGCAGATGCGGGCGCGGGAAGAAGACGGCCCGGCCGTCGGGGGTGGCGAAGGCCAGCCGCGGTCCGCTGCCGTCCTCGCGGGTGAGCGTCGCCCGGCCGCGGCCGTCGTTGAGGTAGCGGACCGGGTTGCGCTCGCCGGAGCCGGGCGGGGCGGGCCACTGCACGGGAGTCTCGCGCAGCCGCTCGTACGTCACGCCGCGCAGGTCGTACCCGGTCGCCGGGTTCCACGCCCGCTTGATCTCCTCGAACACCTCCTCCGCGCTGGAGTAGGAGAAGCCGTCCTCGAACCCCATCTCGCAGGCGACCCGGGCGATGATCATCCAGTCCGGCAGCGCCTCGCCGGCCGGCTCGACGGCCTGCCGGAGCAGGGTGAGGTTGCGCTCGGAGTTGATCATCACGCCTTCGGTCTCGGCCCACAGGGCGGCGGGCAGGACCACGTCGGCGTAGGCGTTGGTCTCGGTGGCGGCGAAGACGTCCTGCGTGACGACGAACTCGGCGGCCTCCAGGCCCGCGATCACGGTCCTGCGGTTGGCGACGCTGGCCACGGGGTTGGTGCAGATGATCCAGCATGCCTTGATCTCGCCCTCGGCCATCCGGGAGAACATCTCGATCGTGCCCTGCCCGACGTCGGTACGCAGCGTTCCGGGCGCGATGCCCCACAGCTCCTCGACGAACCGGCGGTCCTGCTCCACCAGCACCGAGCGCTGGCCGGGCAGGCCGGGGCCCATGTAACCCATCTCGCGGCCGCCCATCGCGTTCGGCTGGCCGGTCAGCGAGAACGGGCCGCTGCCCGGGCGGCAGATCGCGCCCGTGGCCAGGTGCAGGTTGCACAGCGCGTTGGTGTTCCAGGTGCCGTGGGTGCTCTGGTTGAGGCCCATCGTCCAGCAGCTCATCCACTCGCCGGCCTCGCCGATCCACCGGGCCGCCTGGCGCAGGTCGACCTCGGGGATGCCGGTGAGCTCGGAGACCTTGGCGGGCGGGTAGTCGAGCAGGAACTCCGGCATGGCCTCCCAGCCGCGGGTGTGCTCGGCGACGAACTCCTCGTCGACGTGCCCGTTCTCCACCAGCAGGTGCAGCAGCCCGTTGAGCAGGGCCAGGTCCGTGCCGGGGCGGATCTGCAGGAACAGGTCGGCCTTGGCGGCGGTGGCGGTGCGCCGCGGGTCCACCACGATCAGCTTGGCGCCGGCCTTGACGCGGTCCATCATGCGCAGGAACAGGATGGGGTGGCAGTCGGCCATGTTCGCGCCGATGACGAAGAACACCTCGGCGCGCTCGAAGTCCTCGTACGAGCCGGGCGGGCCGTCCGAGCCCAGCGACAGCTTGTAGCCGCTGCCCGCACTGGCCATGCACAGCCGCGAGTTCGACTCGATCTGGTTGGTGCCGACGAAGCCCTTGGCCAGCTTGTTGGCCAGGTACTGGGCCTCCAGCGTCATCTGCCCGGACACGTAGAACGACAGCGCGTCGGGCCCGTGCTCGTCCAGGATCGCGCGCAGGCGCCGGGCGGTCGCCGTGATCGCCGCGTCGATGCCGCTCTCCTCCGGCTGCACGCCCCTGGCGGGCCGGACGAGCGCGCGTTCCAGCCGGCCGGGAGCGGCGAGCATGTCGGCGCTGGTCGCACCCTTGGTGCACAGGCGACCGGCGTTGGCCGGATGGCTCTTGTCGCCGGCGACCTTGACCACCCGGCGCCGCCCGTCCGCGCCCCGGGCCACGTCCAGGACGATCCCGCACCCTACGCCGCAGTAGGAGCAGACGGTCTTCACACGCGCGATGGCGTTGTCCGGGTCTGTCGCCGTCATCGGCCCTTCCCCTTCGACAGGGCCTGAACGACGTTCCCTCTCAGCGGGCGCGCCGCAGCCGCACCGGGCAGATCCAACGCGCAAAACGTAGGAAACAGGCGTTACGTGGATGTCACAGCAACCGACCGCCGCCGGTTACATCCAGATCACCGCCGATCCTCGCCCGCCACACGCCCAGGGTCACGCGACGCCGCTCCAGCACCGCTACCGGGGACCCGGCGGGTCAGAACTCCACGGTCAGGCGAACGGTCACCACGTCCCCCACGTCGAGCCCTTCCGCCTTCCGCACCCCCGCCTTCACCGGCACGATGTAGCGCCCGTCCTTCGGGAACAGCGACGTCTTCCACCGGGTCTCCCGGATCTGGGCCGTGACCGGAATCATGCCCCAGCCGTAGCTCACCGCCGCGGCAGTCGTCTCCAGATCGCGGCACTCCTCGTCCGGAACGGTGATGAAGTGCCAGGGCGCCGGCCCCCGCCAGAACCACAGCTCACTGCTGAACTCCACGTTCATCGCCCCAGGATAGGAGCCGCTACAGCCCGAGATCGTCCAGTTCCTTCAGCAGCGCGCTTCGAGAGCCCTGCTGCTGCGGCGGGGTGGGCGGAGTGCGCCGGGACCGGTTGCGTTCGCGGAATATCCAGCCGCCCGCCAGGCCGCCGAGGAAGCCGAACAGGTGAGCCTGCCAGCCGATCCCCTCCTGCGGCAGCAGGCCGGCGAACTGGTAGGCGAAGCACAGCGCCATGACCACGCCCACCACGATGTCGATGAGATGCCGGTCGAACGCGCCGCGCACCAGGATGTAGCCGAAGTAGCCGAAGACGACCCCGCTCGCGCCCGCCCCGGTGGCCTCGGGGTTGGCGGTGAACCAGGCGCCGAGACCGCTGACCAGGATGATGAGCCCTGTCACGCTGAGGAACTTGCGTACACCGCGATAGGCGGACAGGAAGCCGAAGATGAACAGCGGTCCCGAGTTCGCCTCGATGTGCGCCCAGCTCCAGTGCAGGAACGGCGCCGAGATGATGTCGGGCAGGCTGGCGGGGTTCCACGCCTGGATCCCGTACTCGTAGCTCAGCGTGTAGCCCGAGACCCAGTTGGCGATCTGGATCGTCCAGATGACGGCCAGCGCCCCGACCATCACCCAGAGCGCCTTGCGCGCCTCGGCGATCATGATCTCCGCTGTGGGGCCCTTGGCTTCCACGTGATTCCTCCCGAGCGCCTGTGCTTTTCCGGGCCTCAGTATCGGGGCCGTCGATAACGAATACAGCAGCAGCCGCTTATGAGATGGATTGCATTTCGGCCCGGCGCCCAGAATGGCGATCATGACGCGTGACGACTTCTGGGCGATCCTCGCGCAGTGCCCTCCGCCGGCAGGCCCCGACGACGACTGCGACGAACTCGTCTCAAGGCTCGGCCGATTATCGCCGCCGGAGATCGTCGAGGAGATGCGCCGCCGTTACCCGCGACTGCCCGCGCTGCTCGACGAGGCCGACGCGCTCGCCTGAGGCGTCACGGTCTGTTCAGGTAGGTGAGTACGGCGAGGACGCGGCGGTTGTTGTTGCCGTCATCGGTGATGCCGAGTTTGCCGAACATGGAGGTCGTGTACTTGCTGACGGCGCTCTCGCTGAGAAAGAGCCGCCGGCCGATGGCCTGATTGGACAATCCTTCGGCCATCAGGCCGAGCACGGAGTATTCGCGTTCGGTGAGTTGATCGAGCCGTTGGTCGGACGACCCGGTGGACAGCAATTTGGCGATCACGGCCGGGTCCATGGCGGTCCCGCCGCCCGCGACGCGTTCGAGGGCGTCGATGAACTGATCGGCGTCGAAAACGCTCTCCTTCAGGAAATAGCCGATGCCGCCGGCGCCGTCGGCCAGGAGTTCGCGGGCGTACAACTGCTCGACGTGCTGCGAAAGGATCAGGACCGGCAGGCCGGGCACCTCGCCGCGGGCGGCGAGGGCCGCCCGCAGGCCCTCGTCGGACTGGGTGGGCGGCATGCGGACGTCGACGATGGAGACGTCCGCCCGCCACCTCAGCAGCGCGTCGAGCGTCTCGGGGCCGGTCGTCGCCGTCGCCACCACCTCGTGCCCGTACGCCTGGAGCAGGCGGACCATCCCGTCGCGCAGGAGGTAGAGGTCTTCGGCTACAACGATTCGCATGGCACGACCATCCTCACCCGCGTCGGGCCGCCCGCCGGACTGGTGATCTCCACGGTGCCGTCGAAGACCGCCAGGCGCCGGCACAGCCCCGCGAGTCCGCCCCCGGCGCTCGCGCTCGCCCCGCCCCGGCCGTCGTCCTCGACGTCGACGACGATGCCGGTGTCGTCGCGGGCGATGGAGATCCGCGCCCGGGTCGCGTGGGCGTGCTTGACGGCGTTGGTCAGCAGCTCGGCGACGCCGAAGTAGACGGCGGACTCGATCGGCGGGTCCAGGCGCAGCCGAACGTCGGCGCTCACGGCCACGTCGAGCGGGCTGTCCAGGGCGAGGGCCCGGACGGCGTCGACGAGTCCCCGCTCGGTCAGCACCGGCGGGCTGATGCCCTTGACCAGTTCGCGCAGCTCGTTCAGGGAGGTGGCGGCGCCGGCCCGCGCGTCCCGCAGCAGCGCCTTGGCCTGGTCGGGGCTGGTTTCCATGAGTTTCTCCGCGGTCGCCAGGGAGAGCCCGAGCGCGACGAGGCGTGCCTGGGCTCCGTCGTGCAGGTCCCGCTCGATCCGGCGGATCTCGGCGGCCTGCGCGACCGTCGTGTCCGCGCGCTGGGCCGTCAGCTCATCGACCCGGTCCGCCAGCGCCATCGCGGGCGTCGGGCGCAGGAAGCGGAGAGCCACCGGTACGACGGGCCGCCAGGCGTACGGGGCGGCGGCGACCGCCACGACCAGCCCGAGCACCCCGACGAGGAGCGCCGGCCGGCTGAACCCGAGGACCCCGGCCAGGAACGCCGGCCGGCTGAACCCGAGGACCGCCGCCACGGCGCCGGCCGGCGGGACGGCGGCGATCAGGCCCGCGGTGAGCGGCGCGATCGCCGTGAACCGCAGGTCGCGCCAGAAGGCGGGATCTCTCCACCGGGTCCGCCACCGCTGGTCCATGAGGGCGTCGCGTCTGGTGCGCTCGTAGCTGAAGCCGTTCCACCAGTACCCGGTGGAAAGCCGCGTCACCGGCGTGGCCTGCCGATATCCGGCGGGGATGACGGTCCCCGTCCACTTCGCGACAAGAGCGCGGACCATCCGGCTCACCGGGCGCGCCAGGGCGAGCGTGCCGATGCACGCCCACACGAACGGCACCGTCCCCGACCACGGGTCCCCGCCCCACCACCAGATCCACAGCGTCGCGGCGGCGGCCCACACGGCCGGGACCGGCATGGTGACGGCCACCACCACGCATGCGCGCACGAACCCCACGCAGGCGCTCGACACCCACTGTCGCATGACTCTTCCTTCTCGCTTCACGGCCACGGCTTGGCGTCTTCACTGTGCACCGCGCCAGAGCCGCTCCCCGCCGGATCGGCCCTGAAGTGGGTCTGGACCCACCCAACCGTACGTCCAGCCCCATACCGCCCCACCCATGCGCTCCCTAGCGTGATCACCACTCCAGACAACACAAGGGACGAAAGAGACATGGAATCCTTCGGCAAGGTCAAGATCCTCGTCGCCGCCTACGGCGCGCTCAGCGCCGCGGTCCTCGCCACGGTCGCCGTCCTCGCGATCGGCGATCAGACGGTGACCTCGTTCATGTGGGGCCGCTCGGCGGGGGTGCTCGCGAGCGCCGCGGTGACCTACTGGCTGACCGTCCTCGCCGCACGGGGGGCGCGGTGGGCCTATCTGCGGGTACGCGTCATCTCGATCGTCATGCCGGTCGCGATCGTCGCCGTCGACATGATCCCTGGCATCTGCCCGATGTGGTTCGCCATGATGCAGGCGGTATGTGCCCTCGCCGTCGCCGCGGCCGCGTTCGTCGTCAACGGATCCGGCCTGCGCGCCGCCTTCCCCAAGGAGCGCTGATGTACGTACGGTTCCAGAGCCCCACGCCGAACGCGAGAGGGACGTATCCCGGCGTGTTCGGCCTCGTCAACGCCCTGGCCGCCCAAGGACTGCTGTCCCCCGGAGAGGAGGCGTTCAGGCGCGGCAACAACGACTGGTACGAGGCGAACTTCACCGATCCCGCGAGCGTGGACCCCACGGTCTATGACCGTGCGCTCAACCCGGGAGCCGCGGCCTGGTTCAAGCCGTCGGCCCGTCACTTGATGGAGCGGGTGCCGGGTTATCTCGCGATCCTCGCCGCCCACGGTGTGGAGTGCGTGCGGCTCGAAGCGGCCGACCCCGGCAAGGTGATCTACGAAGATGACGATCAGATCGTCGTGGTCCCCCGTTCGACCGAGTAGCCCATGATCGGGAGTGGTTGACAGCGTGCGGAGCCAACGGCGATCCTCAGCCGGATAAAGATCAATATTTCCCAGAGGCCGACGGTGGAAAAGCGGATGAAGCTGATCAGCATGGGATTGCTCGCCGGTGTGCTCGCGGCGGCGGCCGGCGCCTTGGTGGCCCGCCGGCGCTACGTGGTGGTCACCGTCGAGGGGACGAGCATGGCGCCGACCTTGCACGACGGCGACCGGGTGCTGGTCCGGCGGCGCCGGATCGGCCAGGTGGCCAGGGGCGACGTCGTGGTGCTCGAACCCCCGTCCGGCCCGCGGCTGGACGCGGACGGCACGCGCTGGAACATCAAGCGCGCCGTCGCCCTGCCGGGTGACCCGGTCCCGCCGGACGTGGACGGGGCCGCGGAGCGCGTGCCCGCGGGTGCGCTGGTGGTCTACGGCGACAACCCCCACAGCGTCGACTCGCGGCAGCGCGGTTTCTTCCCGGCCGACCGCCTGCTCGGCGTCGCGCTGCGCCGGTTGGGCGGGGCTGCCCTCTAGGCGGCGGGACGTGAAGTTCCGGATGCTCGGACCGCTGCGGATCGAGGGCGACGGCTCGCCGGCGGGAGGGGCGAGGATCACGGCGCCCAAGCAGCGGACCGTCCTGGCCATGCTGCTCGCCCGGGCGGGCCACGTCGTCCCGATCCGGTCGCTGGTGGCGGAGGTCTGGGACGACCAGCCGCCCCGCTCCGCGGTGGCGAACCTGCGTACGTACCTCATGCAGTTGCGCAAGCTGATGCCCTCCGCGGCCGACCCGGCCGTGGAGCGGCTGGTGACCTCGGACGCCGGTTATCTGTTGCGGGTCGAGCCCGAGGAGTTCGACCTCTTCCAGTTCGAGGCGCTGACCGCGCACGCCCGCCAGGCGCTGGGCAGGCGCGATCTCAGCACCGCCCTGGACTCCTACACCCGGGCCCTGGCGCTGTGGCAGGGGATGGCGGCCGAGGATGTGCCGCTGGGGCCGACGCTGCGGGAGGTGGTCGCGCGCCTCACGGACCACTACCTGAGCGTGGTGGAGGAGCACGCGGACATCCAGCTCGCCCTCGGCAGGCACGCGACGGCAGCCAAGCGGCTGCGCGAGGTGATCGGGCAGTACCCGCTGCGCGAGCGGCTGCACGGCCAGCTCATGGTGGCCCTGTACCAGAGCGGCGACGTGGTCGGCGCGCTGGACGCGTTCGGGGCCGCCCGAAAGGTGCTCGCCGACGAGCTGGGCATCGATCCCGGCCCTGACCTGCGCAGGCTGCATCAGCTGATCCTGCGCAGGGACCCGGCCCTGATCTCAGCGGAGGAGGGGGAGGGGAAGGAAGCCCCCGCCGACGACGGGCGGGCCCGGCCGCGCCAGCTGCCGCGGGCGCCGAGCGTGTTCGTGGGCCGTTCGGCCGAGCTCGCCCGCATCCACGCCGTGCTGGGCGCCGGCGCGGGGCCGCCCGTGCTGGCACTGCACGGCCCCGGCGGGATCGGCAAGTCGACGCTCGCCCTGAAGGCCGCGTACGGCGTGGCCGACCGGTACCCCGACGGCCACCTCTACGCCGACCTGCAGGGATCGACACCGAGCCTGTCGCCGTTGCGCCCCGACGAGGTGCTCGGCCGGTTCCTGCGCGCGCTGGGGGTGCCTCCGGGAGAGGTGCCCGCGGCGCCGGGGGAGGCGGCCGCCCTCTACCAGTCGGTGCTGGCCGACCGGCGCGTCCTGGTCGTCCTCGACAACGCCGTCGGCGCCGCCCAGGTGGCTCCCCTGCTGCCGGCGGGCGGTGGCTGCGCGGCGCTGGTCACCAGCCGGTCGGCTTTGACCACGTTGGACGCCGTACCGATCGCCGTGAGCATGTTCGACGAGGAGCAGTCGGTACGGATGCTGGCCCTGCTGGCCGGTCCGGCGCGCGTGGCCGCCGAGGCGGAGGCGGCGGCCGAGATCGCGCGCTGGTGCTGCCACCATCCGCTGGCGCTGCGCATCGCCGGCGCCCGCCTCGCGGGCCGGCCGGACTGGTCGCTCGCGGGCTTCAACGAGCGCCTGAGCAACCAGCGGCGGCGGCTGGACGAGCTGCAGGCGGCCGACCTGCGGGTCCGCTCCTGCTTCGAGGTCGGGTACGCGACCCTGACGAGCGCCGCGCGGACCGTCTTCCGCCTGTTCGGCGTGCTGGAGGTGCCGGAGGTGGGCGTCGAGCTCGTCGCCGCGCTGGCCGACACCGACGTGAAGGCCGCCGAGGTCGTGCTCGACGAGCTGGTCGAGGCACGCCTGATCGAGCCGGTCGGCGAGAGCCGGTTCCGCACGCACGACCTGCTGCGGCTCTTCGCGGGGGAGCTGGCCGCCTCCCACGACGCGCCGGCAGACCTGGACCTGGCCGTACGGCGGGCCCTGGACTGGTACCTCGACCTCTGCCACCAGCTGCGCGACCTGCTGCAGCCGCACCTGCGAGCCGGCGGCGGGAGCGGGGAGCGCCGGCGCGATCCCGGCCTGGTGCTGCCTGACCCCGCCGCGGCGGTGCGGTGGCTCGACACAGAGCTGCGCTGCCTCGTCGCGGCCGCCGTCCAGGCCGCGCGCGGGGAGCCGGACGTGGCGCGCTTCGCCATCGAGCTGATGACCCTGGTCAAGGCCACGGTGATGAAGGGCGGCTACTGGCGCGAGCTGGAGACCATCGCGCGGCTGGCCATCGAGGTGGCGCGGCGCGACGGCGACCGCGGCGCGGAGGCGTCCACGCTCGCGACCCTGGGGCTGCTGGAATGGCGGGCCGGCCAGGCGGAGGCGGCCGACGGCCACCTGCGGCGCGCGCTCGGGATCTGGCGCGACCTGGGCAACCGCGAGGAGGAAGGGATGGCGCTGCACAACCTCGGCTGGCTGCACATGCAGACCGGCGACCTCGACGCGGCCCTCGGCCACATCAGCGCGAGCCTGCGGCTGCTCAAGAGGCACGGGTCCAGGCGCGTCGGGCTGGTCGGCCACAACCTGGGCGAGCTCCTGCTCCAGCTGGGCAGGGACGCCGAGGCGGTGGACCGCTTCGAACGGTGCCTGGCCGTCCGCCGGGCCGATCGCGACCTGAACGGCGAGAGCATCACGCTGGCGGCGCTCGGCCGCGCCTACTGCCTGCTCGACCGGCGGGACGAGGCGCTGGCCGCGATGGACGAGGCGCTCGCCCGCTGCGAGGAGACCGGCAACCGGGAGGACGAGTGGGAGGTGCTGCTGAGCAGGTCCGAGATCCGGCTGCGGCAGGGCGCCCTCGCCGCGGCCGAGCGCGACCTGGCCAGGGCCCTGGAGGTGACCGCCCAGATCGGCGACGCGTACGGCTACGCCGCCTGCACCCGCCAGCTCGCCAGGGCCCGGGCGGCGTCGGGCGACCCGCGTGCCGCGGGGGACGCCCGCAGGGCCGAGGAGCTGTTCGCGGATCCGGCGATGCGCCTCAACCCGGTGCTGGAAAGGCTGCTCACCGCCCAGGTGTAGCGCGGCTGTATCGGTCGCTGTATCTCCCCCAAATAGCGTTTCGGCCTGACCGCATCGCTATACAGGGAGCGAACATGACTGCTGTCTTGGGCAAGCTCGGCGACAGGATTCTGGACAGGCTCGTCCCGAAGGCGTCCGCCAAGGCGGCCGCGGAGTGGTACGTGCACTGCTACTGCAGGGAGCGTTCCGACTTCAGGAAGCTCTGCACGACCGCCGGCGGCACCACCCGCTGCGGGGCCTGCTACGCCTTCAGGGTCTGCGGCGGCTAGGTAGAGCTCGCGGACCGGCGGCGGCCACCTCCGCCGCCGGTCCGCGAACACGAGGGTGCTGCTGTTCACCGCCTGAAGAGGGGTTGTCCGATGCCTTTCCTGATCGTCGCCGTCGTGCTGGTCGGCCTGCTGTGCCTGCTGGACCTGGTGCTCACCCTGGGCGTGCTGCGCCGGCTCCGCGAGCACACCGCCGAGCTGGAACGCCTCGCAGGGACCTCGACGCTCATGCCGTACGATCCCCGCGTGCTGGTCGGGCGCACGCTGCCGCAGGACGTGGCGGGAGCGCGGCTCGTGGGCTTCTTCGACGTCGGCTGCGACACCTGCCACGAGCGAGCGCCGCAGTTCGCCGCGCGGGCCAAGGGGCAGAGCGCCCTGGCGGTCGTCTCCGGCGCCGCCGACGAGGCCGCGGACCTGGTCGAGGTGGTGGGCGGCGTGGCGAGCGTCGTCACGGGCGAGGACGCGCTGCGCATCGTGCAGGCTCTCGACATCCACGCGTTCCCCACGTTCCTGAGGGCCGACCAGGACGGCAGAGTCGTGGCCGCGGACACGGACCTGACCGACCTCGTCGCCATGGCACCGGCGAGGTGACCCGTCGCGCCGCCACCCTGGCGCTGCTGTGCTGGCGGGCCGGGCCGGTGCTGGCGGCGTCCCAGCTGGTCGCCACGGTCCTGGCCGGGCTGCTGCCCTCGGCCACCGTGTGGGCCACCAAGATGCTCGTCGACGGGCTGGCGACGGGCCGGCCGGAACGCGTTCTGGCGCCGGTCGCCGCCCTCGTCGTGCTGGGGCTGGTCGCCGGGGTGCTGCCGCAGCTGACCGGCTACCTGCGGGGCGAGACGGATCGCCGGCTGGACCTGCTGCTGCAGGATCGCCTGTACACGCGGGTGAACACGTTCCACGGCCTGTCGCGGTTCGAGAACCCGGTGTTCCTCGACGAGCTGCGCATGGCCGCGCAGGCGACGGGCAACGCGATGGGGCCGATCACCTCGGGCCTGTTCGACCTCGGGCGCAACGTCATCGCCCTGGCCGGGCTCCTCACCGCCCTCGCCGTGCTGAGCCCGCTCATGGCGGGCCTGGTGGCGCTCGCGGCGCTGCCCGTCCTCGCGGCGCGGATGTCCCTGGAGAAGCGGCGGATCAGGATGATCGCCGGACAGTCCGCCGCGGCCCGGCGGCAGATCTTCTACTCCTCCCTGATCACCGACGTGGAGGCCGCCAAGGAGGTCCGGCTCTTCGGGCTGGGCGACTTCCTCAAGCGCCGGGTGCTCGGCGAGCTGGCCGTCCTGCAGTCGGGGGAGCGGCGGCTGGACCAGCGGGAGGCGTTCACGCAGTCGGCGCTCGCGGCGCTGTCCGCCGCGGTCAGCGGCGCCGGGCTGCTCTGGGCGGTGTACTCCGCGCTGGACGGCCGGCTCACCCTCGGCGACGTGACCGCGTTCGCCGCCGCCGTGGCGGGCACGCAGGCCGCGCTGACCGCCACCGTGGACAACGCCGCGAACGCCCGCCAGGCGCTGCTCCTGTTCGCCCACCACGAACGGGTGATGTCGCTGCCCGGCGACCTGCCCACACCGGGGGAGCCGCAGGCGCTGCCCGCGCTGCGCCGCGGCATCGAGCTGCACGACGTGTGGTTCCGGTACGACGAGAGCCATCCCTGGGTGCTGCGCGGGGTGGACCTGACGATCCCCCACGGCGCCTCGGTCGCGCTGGTGGGACTCAACGGAGCCGGCAAGAGCACGCTGATCAAGCTGCTGTGCCGCTTCTACGACCCGTCCCGCGGCGCGATCCTCTGGGACGGCATCGACATCCGCGACGTGCCACCCGCCGAGCTGCGCGCCAGGATGGGCGTGCTCTTCCAGGACTACATGAGCTACGACCTGACCGCGGCGGAGAACATCGGGGTGGGCGAGGTCGAGGCGATGTCCGACCGCGCCAGGCTCCAGGCCGCCGCCGAGCTGGCGGGCGCGCACGAGACCGTCCGGGCACTGCCCCGGGGCTACGACACCATGCTGAGCCGCGTCTTCTTCGGCCCCGAGGACGACGACGACCCGCAGGCGGGGGTGACGCTCTCCGGAGGCCAGTGGCAGCGCCTGGCCCTGGCCCGCGCTCTGGTGCGCGAGCGCCGTGACCTGCTCATCCTCGACGAGCCCAGCTCCGGCCTGGACGCGCAGGCCGAGTACGAGGTGCACCGGCGGCTGCGCGAGCACCGCGCGGGCAACACCAGCCTGCTGGTCTCGCACCGGCTCGGAGCGGTCCGCGACGCCGACCTGATCGTGGTGCTCGGCGACGGCCGGATCATCGAGCGGGGCACCCACGACGAGCTGATCGCGCTGGGCGGCCGGTACGCCCACCTGTTCGCCACCCAGGCCAGCGGCTACCGCGAGGGCGCCGACCTCGGCTGATCGACCTTGCGCAGCACCACGCCGAACAGCCGATCCGCCGTCAGGTAGCCGGACTGCCGGGAGTCGAGCGAGTGGTCCGGATTGTCGCCCAGCACCACCAGGCGTCCGCCCGGCACCCGCGTGCCCGGCTCGGCCCGCAGCGCGGGGACGGTGTCGCGCGGGATCGGGTCACCCGGGACGGCCACGACCCGCTTGATGATCCAGCGCGGCCCCATCCGAGGCCCGCGCGGGCGCTCGCCGGGCCGGGCCTGGGCGAAGCCGCTCAGCACGACGACCTGGCCGGCACGCAGCGAACCGGGCGGCGTCCGCCGTACGAGCACGCGCTCGCCCGGCCGGTACGCCGGCAGCATGCTCTCCCCCTGGACGGTCACCACCAGGTACCGCCGGCGCAACCGGGCGACGGCGAGAGCCACGCCGAGCACGGCGAGCATGGCGATCGCGCCGGTCACCCCGGCACCTCCACGTCGTCCCGGTAGCCGGTCGCCTGCCGGGCGAACAGCTCGGCGTACGTGCCGCCGCCGGCCAGCAGGCCGGCATGCGTGCCCTCCTCGGCGACGACGCCGCCGGCCAGCACCACGATCCGGTCGGCCGAGCGGACCGCGCCGAGGCGGTGGGTGATGACCACGCTGGTGCGCCCCGACCGCAGCGTGGCGAGCCGGCCGTGCACCTCGTACTCGGCCTCGGGGTCCAGGCCGGAGCTGGGCTCGTCGAGGATCATCAGGTCCCGGTCGCGGCGCAGGAACGCCCTGGCCAGCGCCAGCCGCTGCCACTGCCCGCCGGAGAGCAGCACCCCGGAGTCCGCGTCGCTCTCCCCGTCGTCCGGGTCCTGGGCAAAGCCACGGCTCAGCAGCGTGCGATAGCCGTACGGCAGCGCCGCGAGCGCGTCGTGGACGCCGGCGTCGCGGGCCGCCCGCTCGATCCGCTCCTGGTCCGGGGCGGCGCCGAGGTCGCCCACCGCGATGTTGTCGGCCGCCGTCAGCTCGTACGCCACGAAGTCCTGGAAGACGGCGCCGATCCGGGCGCGCAGCGCCTCCGGCGGCACGTCGCGGAGGTCCACGCCGTCCCACAGGATCGCCCCGCGCGTCGGGTCGTAGAACCGGCACAGGAGCTTGACCAGCGTGCTCTTGCCGGTGCCGTTGCGCCCGACCAGCGCGACCGTGTGCCCGTTCGGGATGAACAGGTTGACGCCGCGCAGGATCCACGGATGGTCCGGGCTGTAGCGGAACCAGACGTCGCGCAGCTCGATGCCCCGGCGCAGGGGCGGCAGCGCCGGGCGGGCGCCCGGCGCCGGCAGGTCGGGGCCGTCGTCGACGATGGCGACGTGGTGGTGGAAGGTCAGCAGGTGCTCGTACGCCATCACGCCGGCCGCCACCGTGCCGCTCAGCGCCGCCTGCACGCCGGCGACCGCCGCCACGAACATCGACACGTCCCCCACGCTCAGCCGCCCCTGACCGGCCGCGAGGATCGCCCAGACCAGTCCCGCGCCGGCCACGACCGCCGCGGCGCCGGCCAGGCCCGCCTGGACGGCGAGCTCGCGCCGGTCCAGCCGGCGTCGGGCGGCGTTCACGGTGCGCAGCTCGGCCAGCATGCGAAGGCGCAGGAAGGCGCCGAGGTCGAACAGCCGGATCTCCTTGGCGGCGTCCGCGGTGGACATGAGCTGCGCGTAGAAGATCTCGCGGCGCTCGGCCGGCCCGATCCGCCACAGCATCGCGGCCCGCTGCCGCGACATCCGCAGCTCGATGAGCAGGCCCGGGAGGGCGGACAGCAGGACCAGAACGGTGAAGGCGGAGTTGACGAGCGCCAGGGACCCGACGAAGCCGGCGACGGTCACCGTGCCGCGGGCCGCCGTGAGCGCGGTGTCGACCAGCCTGCCGGGGTTGCTCGCGCTCTGCTGGGCCAGGCGCAGCCGGTCGAGGAACGCCGGGCTCTCGAACCGGGCCAGCCCCGTGACGCGGGACACCGCCGCGAACAGCTCGTCCTTGGCCCGCAGCGCCGCGCGGCGGTCCACTTCGGCGCGCAGGTAGTGTCCGGCGTGCGCCGCCGCCGCGGCCACCGTGGTGACGACGGCGATCGCCACCGCCAGAGCGAGCAGCGCGCCGGTCCGCCGCGCCGCCACCCCGTCCAGCACGGCCCTGGTCAGCCAGGCCACCGCGATCGGGGTGGCGGCGCCCACCAGCGTGACCGCCAGGTATCCGAGCACGTGGACCGGCGCCGACCGCCACACCGTCGCGGCGGCGCGCCCGGCGCATCGCGCCAGGCCCCGCGCCGCCTGCGGCCGGCCGTCGCTCACGCGGGCGACCCGGCCGGCAGCCGGTCGAGGCGGGGCGCCACCGCGAGCAGCCTGCCGCCCGCGGCCAGCTGGAGGAGGGTCGGGAACACGTGCACGCCGAACGTGTCGGCGAGCGGCTTGGCCGCGTCGTCCACGATCACCTGAGCCACGGGCGCGAGCGCCGAGACCACCTGCGCGGGATCGCCCGACCGGCTGTCGACCACCACCAGGACGCGCGCCGGGTCCTGGCCCGCCGCCCAGGAGGCGAGCTCCGGGATCTGCTCGCGGCAGCCCTGGCAGTCGGGCGACAGGAACGCGACGACCGTCCCTTCGGGCAGGAGGTCGCGCGTGACGCGGTTCCCGTCCACGGTGGTGGCGGCGAACTCGCCGACGACGTCACCGGCGGCCGGACCTCCGCCGCCCGCGCCGGGGGCGCCCATCATGCCGACCATCTCGTACAGGGCGTCCAGCAGCTTGGTGTGCTCCCGGAGCCGCCGGACCAGGCCGAGCATCAGCATCATGTTCACCAGGCACAGGGCGCCGAGGAGGGCCACGACGGCGATCAGATAGGACACAAGACACCTCCATGTCGACAGGACTGCGAAAGGCGCGTGCCCGGCCCGCACCGGCCGGGCCGGGCACCGGTCATCACCGCTCGGCGATGCCCGTGCTCAGGCGCAACGCCAGTACGACTGGCACGACCCGCACGACGAGCTGCCGTTCGGGTAGTAGCAGCAGTACCTCGCGGAGCCGTAGCCGCGGCAGCACTCCCAGTCGCAGTCGGCCGCCCGGGCCACGGAGTGCGGCGCGATCAGCTCGAGGAGCCGGTCGGCCATTCTGGTCACGACGCGCATCGAACCTTCCTTTCGCTCGTCCCGGCGGGTCCGCGCCCGCCCGTGCGGAAGCGGTACGCCGGACCAATGCCGCCGTCCCGCCTCGCCGTCGCAGCCTGCGCCAGAGGTCTGAGCGATTTCTCAACGAATTCTTAACGGCCTGTTCCGGCAGCTCAGGCGGGTGATCGCAGGCGCGGCGGATCAGGGACGGTGGAAGGAGACGATGCGCTCGCGGACCTTCGCCGCCTGCGCGTCGCCGACGGTGTCGAAGAACTCCGCCGCCTGCTTCCAGGCGTCGAGCGCGGCCGCGATGTCACCCGCGGCGACGTGCGTCTCGCCCAGGCGGACCAGCGTCTCGGCGGCCGCGTGCGGGTCGTCGCAGCCGTGCAGCAGCTCGGCCGCCCGCTCGAAGCACGCCACCGCCTGCGCGTAGTCGCCTTTGAGGTGCAGGACGTGGGCGACGCTGTCCCACGCGTGCCCCTCGCCCTGGGCGTACCCGAGGTCGGCGAGGAGCCGCTGGGCCCGGCGGCAGTCGGCCAGCGCCTCGTCGTACGCGCCGAGCTGGGCCCGCAGCCAGCCGGCGTTGTTCAGCGCCCGCGCCTCGCCGACGACGTCGCCGGCCTGCCGGAACAGCTCCAGCGCGTGCAGGGTGTGGCTCAGCGCCTCCTCGGGCCGCGTCCGGCTCAGCGCGACGGTCAGGCCGAGGTGGACGTGGGCCCGCAGGACGGGTTCGCCGAGGTCGCGGTGGAGCTCGACGGCCCGCTCGAAGTGCTCGACCGCCTCGCCGTCGCGGCCGAGCCGGGCGTGGGCGCGGGCGATGCTGTTGTGGCAGCGGGCCTCGGCCAGCCGGTCGCCGAGCCGTCCGGCCGCGGCCAGCGCCACCGCATGGGTGCGCAGGATCTCCTCCCAGAGGCCACGCCGCTGCATGAACTCCGCGAAGGCCCACGCCAGCTGCCACGCGTGGGCGTCGAACCCGGCCGCGGTGGCCTCCACCAGCAGCGCGGGCAGCGCCACCAATGCGTCGGCGTACCACCCCAGGGCCTCCGCAGGATCGGCGAACCGCTCCACCACGGTGCCCCGCGCCGGCGCGTCCAGGGGCAGGTTGTCGCGGTGCGGGTAACACATCCCGTTCGCGGCGCAGGCCGAGTGCAGGTAGTGGTCCAGCAGCCGCCGCGTCGCCGACCGCCGTGCTGCCCGGGTGTCGGCGGCCCGCGCCTGCTCCGAGGCGTACACGCGCAGCAGGTCGTGCAGGCGCAGCCGGCCGGGCGCGCGGATCTCGACCAGGTTGGCGCGGTCGAGGTGCGCGGCCAGCTCCCGCGTGCGCGCCACCGGCAGAGCGGCCAGGCTCGCCGCCGCCGACAGCGGCACGTGCGGCCCGGGGTGCTGCCCGAGCCGCCGGAACAGCCGGGCCGCCGGCACGGGCAGGTCCCGGTACGAGCGCCCGAACACGTGGCGCAGGTCGATCGCGGGGTCGCTGTGCGCGAACGGTTCGAGGTCGGCGGCGGCCCGTTCGAGGTCCGCGGCGGCCTCGGCCAGCGGCAGATCGGTGCGCCGCGCCAGCTGCGCCGCGACGATCGCCAGCGCCAGCGGCAGCCGGCCGCACCGCCGGATGATGTTCGCGGTGGCCTCCGGCTCGGCCGCCGGGCGGGCCTCGCCCAGCCACGCCACCAGGAGGTCGTACGCGTCGTCGCCGGGCAGGACGTCCAGGCCGACCAGGTGCGCCCCCGCCGTGACCGCGAGCCCGGACAGCTCGGAGCGGCCGGTCACCAGCGTCAGGCACCCCGGCGCGGTGGCCAGCAGCGGGCGGACCTGGGTGGCGCTGCGGGCGTCGTCGAGCACGACCAGGACCCGGCGGCAGTCCAGCAGGCTGCGGTAGAGCCCGATCTGCGCCTCCACGCCCGACGGCACCTGCGACTCCGCGACCCCGAGCGCGCCGAGGAACCGGGGCAGCACCACGGCCCCGTCGGCCGGGTCGATCGTGCTGAGATCGGCGTACAGCTGCCCGTCGGGAAAGCGGTCGCGGTGCAGGTGGGCCCAGCGCAGGGCGAGCGACGACTTGCCCACCCCGGGCGGCCCGGAGATCGCGCAGACCGCCGCGGTGGCCGGGTGTTCGCCGATCGCGGCCAGCCGTTCCAGCTCGGCCGACCGGCCGACGAAGTGCCGCAGGCCGACCGGCAGCTGTGCCGGGACCGGGCGCGCGGTCTCGGTCGTGCCGGCGGGCCGCAGCAGCTTCCGGTGGACGCGCCGCAGCTCCGTACCCGGTTCGACGCCCAGCTCCTCGGCGAGCGTCCGGCGTACCCGGGCGAAGTGGGCCAGGGCCTCGGCGGTCCGGCCCCACGCGTGCAGCGCCTCGATCAGCGCGGCGGCCACCAGTTCGTCCAGGGGGTACTCCTCGGCCAGCGGCGACAGCGCCGACACCGCGGCGGAGGCGTCCCGGCCGGTCACCACCCGCGCCCAGCGCAGCAGGAGCTCCCTGCGCTCGTCGCGCAGGCGGTGGCGGGCCCGTTCGGCCCATTCGCCGGGCAGCCCGGTCAGCGGATCGCCACGCCACAGCGCCAGGGCCGCGGCCAGCGGCGGCACCGGGTCCGGTACGGCCATCGCCTGGTCTGCGAGGCCGCGGAAGCGCGGCACGTCCACCGCGGACTCGTCCACGTCGAGCAGGTAACCCCCGAGCCGGCGGACGACGGCGCCCTCATCGGCGAGCACGTCGCGCCGGACGCGGGTGATGATCGTGTACAGGGTGCGCCGCGCGCCGGGCGGGACCTGCTCGCCCCAGACCCGGGCGAGGAGCGTGTCGACCGGCACGACCCGGCCGACCTCCCAGGCGAGCGCGGCCAGAGCGAGCGCGACCTGCGGAGGGCGCACGGGCCGGCTCTGCCCCGAGCGCTCCACCTCCACCGGGCCGAGTAACCGGATCAGCACGACGGTCCACCCCTTGCTCGTGGATCTTCGAGAGTAACGCAGTGAGGCTCTTGCCGGATTTGCGTGGCCGTGGCAGGTTGCGGTCTATGCAGTATGTCGATGTGGCGAGCAGACTGCTGCTGCTCACGGTGTTCGTGCTCGCGCTGGCGAGCAAGGTCTCCAGCCGCCGGGCCTGGAGCGAGTTCGTCCAGTCGATCAAGGCGATGGCCGTGATCGACAAGGCCAGGGCGCCGGCGGCCGCGACGGCGACGGCGGTGGCCGAGGCCGGTGTCATCGTGCTGGCCGCGGTCCCCCTGCGCTGGGCGGGATCGGCGTCGTTCGCGCTCGCGGCGGGGCTGCTCGGCTGCCTCACCGTCGCCGTCGTCATGGTGGTACGGAGGGGCGCCGCCGTCCCCTGCCGCTGCTTCGGCGCCTCCCGGACGCCCCTGAGCATGGCGCACGTGGCCCGCAACGGCATCCTCATCGCGGTGGCGCTGATCGGGCTGGCCGCGTCCTTGGTGAACGGCACCTTCGACCCGGCCATCGGCGCGATCGTCGGCGTCTTCGGCGCCGTGCTGGGCCTGCTCATGGCCCGGTGGGACGATCTCGTCTCGCTGCTCCGGACGACCTGAGCCGGCGGCGGCTCACGTGGCGGGCTGGCGGGTGGCCGAGCGCGCGGTGCGCGCGAAGGGCGCGGGGCCCGGCGAGGACCGGGTGGTCGTCCTCGAGGACGACGGCGGTGTCCGCTGCGCGGCGGTGATCGACGGCGTCACCGACAAGTCCGGCCGCGACTACGGCGGGGCGAGCGGCGGGGCCCTGGCCGCCGACCGCGTCGCGCAGGCCCTCGCCACCCTGCCGGACGGCGTCACCGTGGCGGAGGCGGTCGCGGCCGTCTCGGCGGAGCTCATGGAGCTGCGCCGCAAGTGGTCCGTCGCCGGCGACGACCTTCTGGCGCCGGCCGCCGTCGCGGCGGTGGCGTGGCCGCGCCGGCGGCTGGTGTGGCGCGTGGGCGACGTCCACGTCGCCCTGGGTCACCGCGACGGCCGGTGGCGTCCTCACCCCGGCGGGAAGCTGATCGACACGGTGCTGGCCGGCGCCCGGGCCGCCTACCTCCACTGCCTGCTGCTGCAGGGCGAACACCCGCAGGAGCTGGCGGCCACCGACCCGGGACGGGCGCTGATCCGGCCGGTGCTGGAGCGCCAGGCTGTGCTGGCCAACCGGGAGGAAGCCGGTCCTTTCGGATTTGGCTTGCTGGACGGGCGGCCGGTCCCGGAGCGGTTCGTGGAGACGTTCGAGCTGGCGGAGGACGTGGACGAGGTGGTGCTGGCCTCGGACGGCTACCTCGGCCCGGCGCGGACCCTCGCGGCCGCCGAGGCGGAGCTCCGGGCGTCGTTACGGGCCGATCGGCTGCGCATCAGGGAACACCCGGCCACCAAGGCGATGGCGGCCGGCGCCGACAGTTTCGACGACCGGTCCTATGTGCGAGTGTTCCTCGGTTTCCCTCGTGACCGCGACTCATCGAGTCGGATATCGTGACCACGCTGCGTGAGCAGACCAGCTGCCCGCTCCCAACGAGGAGGACGCGTGAGCCCGCTACCGACGCGTATGGCGAATCGCTGGGAGAGGCGGCGACCGCTCATGCTGCCACCGGGGCAGGGCCGGCTCTACTGGCACGTTCTGCTGGGGGAGGACCCGCAGGCGCGGGCCATCGTCGAGGAGGCCCATGCTCGGCTGGCCGGCCTGGCGGGGCTCGATCTGGTGCCGCGGCGGTTCATCCACCTCACCACGTTCGTCGCCGGATACTCGCACGAGATCACTGAGCGTCAGGTGACCGTGATGGCCGAGGAGGCGGCGGGCCAGCTCGCGCGGGTCGAGCCGATCACGGTCACGCTGGGGCGGGTGCTCTACCACCCCGAGGCGGTCGTGCTGGAGGCGCGGCCGGCCGAGCGGCTGCGGCCCCTGCTGGAAGCGGCGCGGTTCGCCACGCGGGCGGCCACGGGCCGCGACGGCGTGCTCGCCCATGACACGTGGCTGCCGCACGTCACCGTGGCCTACAGCAACGCCGACGGCCCGGCGGCGCCCATCATCCACGCGCTCGGGGAACGCCTTCCGGAGCGCGAGGTGACCATCCGCAGCATCCATGTCGTCAACCAGGACGGCCCGGAGACGGCATGGGACTGGCGACCGGTGGCGGAGGTCCGGCTCGGCGCGTCGTGAGCGCCCCCCAGACCTTCGAGGACGCGTGGGTGCTCGGGCGTCCCGCCGCTGATCGCCCGGCTGTTCCCCGAGACGTCACAGACCGCCCTGCTCGCCCGCTTCAGCAACCGCCTCAACGCGGTCTCGCCACGCTAGATCAGCTGCCGGAGCACCTCGTCGACCGGGGTGGCGCCGACGCCGAGGATCTTCTCGGTCTCTGAGTAGTCGAGGACGAGCGGGTGGCCCGGCTTGGTGAGCACTTCGTGCATCTCCCCCCACAACGGATCGGTGATCCCGAGCAGGGTCAGGTCGCGTTCCGTCATCTGCTCCAGCCGCGGCGCCGGCGCCCCCGCGAGGTCCGCGAGCCGCCGCGCCAGTTCCCGCACCGACAGGGTCGCGGTGGGCACGTGCCAGGCCCTGCCGTACGCCTGCTCCTCCCGGCTCGCGGCGACCAGCGTGCGCGCGGTGTCGTCGATCGCCGAGTAACTGTGCGGAACGTCGAGTTCCTGCGGCACCAGGGCGAGCCTGCCTTCCAGCACGGGCCGCTGCACCAGGAGGCTGAACACCGAGAAGGCGCCGGCGCCGTAGAACTGGGCGGCCCGCACCTCGGTGACCTTCACCCCTGAGGCGGCGGCCTCCTCCCACGCCCGCGCCCTGGCCCGCCCCTTGGGCCCGGTCGCCATCAGGGGGAAGTGGGGGGTGATCGGCCCGTCCACCGGCCCGTAGCCGTAGATGTTGCCGAGCATGACGTACGCGGCCCCGGTCCGCCGGACCGCGGTGAGCAGCGACGCCGACAGGATCGGAAGCAGCTCGGGCCAGGTGTGGTAGGGCGGCACGGCGGTGGTGAACAGCGTGTCCGCCCCTTCGGCCAGCTCGGTGAGCCGGTCGGTGTCGGTCGCGTCCGCGGCGACCCTCTCGACGAGCGGGTGGTCGGGCCCGCCGCCCGTGCGGCTGATCATCCGTACCCGCTCGCCGTCCTCGGCCAGCAGCAGAGCGGTCTTCGACGCGGTGGCTCCGCGACCCACGATCACATGAGATTTCATGATGACCACCGTGCCGACCTGCGACCCCGTGGCATAGTGGCCAGAATGCCAACTATCCGGAGGATCTGGCCATGCACCGCCTCGCCGCAGTGATCGTCCCTCCCGTGCTGGGGTTCGACGTCTCGATCCCGCTCATGGTGTTCAACAGCGTCCCCCACTACGACGTACGCGTCTGCACGGCGCGGCCCGGCCCCGTGCCGACCGTCGGGGGTCCCGACGTGGTGGTGGCGCACGGACTGGAGGCGCTGGAGGACGCCGAGACGGTGATCGCGGTCGGCAGCGGCGGCGAGCAGGCTCCCCCGGAGGTCCTCGACGCCCTGCGCAAGGCCGCGGCCGGCGGGGCGCGGATCGCCTCGCTGTGCACGGGTGCGTTCGTGCTGGCCCAGGCCGGCCTGCTCGACGGGCGCCGCGCCACCACCCACTGGGGGCTGGCCGGCGACCTCGCCGCCCGCTTCCCCTTGATCGACGTGCGGCCCGACGTCCTGTTCGTCGAGGACGACGGCATCTTCACCTCGGCGGGCGCCGCGGCCGCCATCGACCTGTGCCTGCACCTGATCAGGCTCGACTACGGGGCGGCGGTGGCCAACACTGCTGCCCGGCTCGCGGTCGTCTCACCCGTACGGCCGGGCGGGCAGGCCCAGTTCATCGAGACCCCGCTGCCTCCCGAGCGCGGCACCTCGCTCGCGCCCACCCGGGCCTGGGCGCTGGAGCACCTCGACCGCCCGCTCACCCTGGCCGACCTGGCCCGCCACGCCAGGATCAGCGTGCGCACCCTGACCAGGCGCTTCCACGCCGAGACCGGGCTGAGCCCGCTCCAGTGGCTGCTGCACCGGCGCGTCGACCGGGCCAGGGAGCTGCTGGAGACCACCGGACTGCCGATGGACCAGGTGGCCGGGCGGAGCGGCCTGGGCAGCGCCGACTCTCTCCGCAAACACCTGATCAGCCGGGTCGGCCTCACTCCCACGGCCTACCGCGCGAGTTTCACCCGGGTAAATGGCTGATCAGAGGAACAGTATTCGTCGCGGATTTCCATCGGATTCCACGATGGCCAGCTCGTGCCCCTGCGCGAGTTGATCCTCGACGAATTTCCAGATGGTGATGGCGCGGCGGATCGCCTCGGTGAACGACAGGCCCTTGCGCTCGGCCAGCGCCTTGAACGTCTGCGCGGTTTCGTGGCTCAGATTGACGGACAGCCGGACGAAATTGCTGTTGTCGTTGCTCCTTTCTTGCTCGAGCCTGGTGTCCTTGCCGGTGGACTCACGCGTCATGGTCATGTCTCCTGGCCCTGGGGGGTAGGGGGCAAGCGGAGTAGAGAGCGGGATGCTCCGTTGGTGCATGCTTTTTATACACGCTGACCTGCCGTGGAGACCGGGTCCGATCCCTGTCGAGTGTTGTCCTGTCACACCTTGACGAAAGAACGTTATACCGGCGCGGAAACTTATCCGCCTGCGGCTTATACATGGTTAATTCTGGCAAATGGCGTGCGTCCTGTCATCATGAAATGTGGGCTAAAGCATGCTCGAATTCCACAGGCCCCTAAGAAGGCGTTCAAATAGCTATTGGGGGCTCAGGCCGTCCAGAAGTGACAACCAGGTGCGATCAGGGCAGACGCGGGTGATCTCCGTGGGTGAGAGCCAGTCCGCCCTGGTGCTCTCCGAGCCGGCCGGCGGATGGGTCGGCCGGCCCGGATGCGGGAGACGGGCCCTGAACATCACCATGTACGTCAGCGGCGCGTAGCGGTAGCCGGCGGGGGCCGCGTCCAGCAGCTCGATGCGCTGCCAGGCGAAGGCGGACAGCTCGGTGGCCGGCAGGCGCAGGCCGGTCTCCTCATACAGCTCCCTGGCCGCGGCGTCGAGGGCCGTCTCGCCGGGTTCGAGGTGGCCGCCGGGGATGTCCCACCCGCGGCCCTCCTCGTCCACGCACGTCATGAGCGTCCTGCCGGTCCGGTCCGAGACGAACGCGAACGCCGACGTGGTCTTGTCCAGCGGCGGGAGGGCCGGGGACAGGATCACGTCCAGGCGATGGCGTACGGGGATCCAGGGGACCGTCAGATGATTCATCCTTCAAGGGTCTCAGACACCCCGGCGCATGGCCCGGTTGCCCAGATACAGGCCGATCGCGGCTATCGCGCAGGCGGCGGCGGTCCCGTACAGGATCGAAGGGCTTGTCAGGTTTCCGGAGAAGAGGGCTCGCTGGGCCTCGACGATGTACGTGACCGGATTGACGTACCCGATCGTCCGCAGCCACGCCGGAGCCGTCTCCATGGGGAGCAGCACCCCCGAGAGGAGGAGCAGCGGGAACATGACCGACTGGCTGACGACGTAGAAGAGCGTGCCGCTGGGCGCCGACTTGATGGCCAGCACGAACGAGAGCGAGCCCAGGCCGACGCCGAAGACGACCAGCTGCGCCAGGCCCGCCAGGACGCCCGCCGGATACAGCTCGAAGCCCAGCGGGACGGCCAGCACGATGATCAGGACGGCCTGGGCCAGCAGCACGATCATGGTCTTCATCGTCCGGCCCACCAGCATCGCCGTGCGGTTCAGAGGGGTGACCATCAGACGTTCCAGCGAGCCGCCGATCAGCTCGACCAGCAAGGTGTAGCCGGAGGACATGGGGCCCGTCAGGCACATCATGACCAGGATCCCCGGCACGAACCACTGCCACGACGACCCGACCGCCCCGTCCAGCAGCGACCCGAACAGGAACAGGAACAGCAGCGGCTGCCCCATCTCGAACAGCAGCCCGACCGAGTCGCGCACGACCGGCCTGAACTCCCGCGAGAAGACGGTGGCGGTGTCACGAAAGAATGTCGTCATCGGTGAGGCTTCTCCCGGTAAGAGCGAGGAACACGTCGTCGAGCGTCGGACGGATGGTCTCGGCGGTGGTGACCTTGATGCCGGAGCCGTCCAGGGTTCTGAGGTAGTCGGGGAGCGCGGCGGCGGCGTTGGGGACGCGCAGGCGCACGGCGGTGCCCTCGGCGACGCCCCCGCCGCCGAGCTCGGCGGCCCTGCGCGCCTCCTCCTCCGTGCTGGTGGTGATCGTGATGTGGTCGCCGGCGAGGTCGTTCTTGAGCTGCTCGGCGGTGCCGTCCGCGATGATCCGGCCGTTGTCGATGATCACCACACGTTCGGCCATGTTGTCGGCTTCCTCCAGGTAGTGGGTGGTCAGGACCAGCGTCGTCCCGTACGTCTCCCGCAGCCGGAGGATGTGCTGCCAGATGTCGGCGCGGCTCTTCGGATCGAGGCCGGTCGAGGGCTCGTCGAGGAAGAGCAGGCCGGGACGGTGGATGAGGCCGAGCGCGATGTCCAGGCGGCGGCGCTGGCCGCCCGAGAGCGTGCCGGGGCGCCGCTTGGCCAGCGCTCTGAGGTCGAGCAGGTCGAGCAGCTCCTCGGCGCGGGCGGCCGCCTGCCTGGCGTCCAGGCCGTAGCAGCGGCCCTGGGTGACGAGCTCGTCGCGGACGAGGAAGTTCTCGCCCGCGCTGTTGCGCTGGCCCACGTAGCCGATGCGGGCACGCACGCCCGCCGGGTCCTTGGCCACGTCGTGGCCCGCCACCATGGCGGTGCCCGAGGTGGGCGGCAGGAGGGTCGTGAGCATGCGCAGGGTGGTGGACTTGCCCGCGCCGTTGGGCCCCAGGAAGGCGACGAGCTGGCCGGCCTCCACCTCCAGGTCGATGCCGCGTACGGCTTCCACACGCTCCTTCTTGACTTTGAACACTCGGGTCAGTTCCCGGGCATGGATCATGGTCTGCCTCTCCGGGCATGGCGAAATAACCCCTGGTCGGGGGCGCGATTGAGGATCGAATTAAGTTTGTGCAGGTTCAATCCGGTTTGGCAAACGCGAATGTCACGTTCATAAACCCCTCCTACCTGCGGAAACGCCGTTCCTGGCGGTGGCCCGCAACGGTGGATTTCGGGGCGCTGAGGTGCGGTTTTCCGGGTGTTGCGAAGATTTCCGGCCGAGGCGTGCGCTCGGGCTGCCGGTCTTCAGCAAGGACGACCTCAAGGAGACGCTGGCCGACATGCTCGAACGGCCGCCCGGCGTGGGCGAGCGGGAGTGGAGCAGGCGGCTGGGCGCGGCCGCCGGGGAGAGCATGTGGACGCTGCTGGCGAGCGCCAGGCGGGGCGCGGTGCTGGAGAGCCCATGGCCGGCGCTGGGAGTGGGGACGATCTTTTGGGTCGATACCTCAAAAACAGTCGATATTTCGGGACTTGCGGGGTTGTATCAGGCTCCGCAATGATCTCCCGCGTGAAAAGTCTGTGGGTAATTGCGGTAATTGCCGCCTTAGGTATGGGTGGAGTCGCGGAGGCGGCCGACGGCGTTCCCGGGGTCGACGTCAGTAACTGGACGGGCGACGTCGACTGGGGAAGCGTGGCCTCCGGGGGCGCGAAGTTCGCGTTCGTCCAGGCCACCGAGGGGACGAACTACCGCAACCCACGTTTCGACGCCCAGTACGGCGGCGCCGCCGGGGCCGGGCTGATCCGGGGCGCATATCACTTTGCGCAACCACACGAATCCGATGGGGCGGCCCAGGCCGACTATTTCCTGCAGAACGGTGGCAACTGGATCAGCGACGGTCAAACGCTGCCCGGAGTGCTCGATATCGAGGACAACCCGTACAAGGACAAGAACGGCAAGAACAACTGCTACGACCTGTCCACCGAGGACATGGTCACCTGGATCAAGGACTTCACCAAGAAGTACCACGAGGCCACCGGCCGCCGCGCGATCATCTACACCACCACGAGCTGGTGGCAGACCTGCACGGGGAACTCCGCCGCGTTCAAGTCGAACCCGCTCTGGCTCGCCCGCTGGGGTGACGACCCCGGCGAGCTGCCGAAGAGCTGGAAGAGGCACACATTCTGGCAGTCGGCGGAGAAGGGCACGCTGGCCGGCGGGCAGAACTCGTTCAACGGCTCGGAGTCGCAGCTCAAGGAGCTGGCCAACCCGCCGGCCGAGGTGACGGTCTCGGGCGCGGCCCGGAACCGGAAGACGTACACGGTCACCGTCTCGAACACCGGCCCGCACCCGGTCAAGGACGTCAAGGTGTCGGGGCGGGCGTTCGGCGGGCAGCGCGTGGTGAAGGCGCCCGGGTGCAAGTTCAGCGGCACGGCGGTGCTGTGCCAGGTGGGGGAGCTGACGCGGGGGCAGAAGGCGACGTTCACGATCACCACGAAGCCGTCCAGGTCGAAGGGCACGGTCGGGCTGAACATCACCGTGGGCTCCGTGAAACTGACCCTCAAGGCCCGCTGACGCCTGCCCCGGCCCCGAAAGCGGCCGGGTCCGCGGGGCGGCATGAATTCCCATGAGGCAGGATGGCCCAAAGGGCCATTGAGCTTGTCGGGGGCGGGACGGTATGAGGCGGTGGCGGCCGGTAGCAGGGGCGGCGGCGCTGGTCCTGCTGGTCGCCACGGCCTCCGTGCCGCTCGGGCTGTACGTGCCGGAGAACGTCGTGCGGATCGCGTACGAGATCGAGCAGCGCCGGATCGTCTACTCGTGGGGAGGCGGCCACGCCGAGGAGCCCGGGCCGTCGAAGGGGACCTGCAAGGGATACCGGGGGAAGATCCAGCCCTGTCCGGCGGCCCGGACGCGCGGGCTCGACTGCTCGGGGTTCGCGCGATGGGTGTACGCGCTGGCCAGCGGGTCGGACGTGCTGGGGCCGGGGAACACCAACGATCACGTACGGCGGATGCGGCGGGTCCAGGTGGCCATGCCGGGAGATCTGGTCTTCTTCGGAAAAGCCACCAAAAAAGCCCCCAAAACCCACCACGTAGGCATATATCTCGGCAACGGGAAGATGATGAACGCGCCCGAGACCGGGGCGGTGGTGCGCGTGGACGACATCACCCGCCGGAAGGACTTCTTGGGCTTCTACCGGCTCTGAACCGATTCGGTATGGCCTGTAACGCGTGTGGCACGGCAGAAATTGAGAGACCCGGCGGCTACTCTGTGCCGCTATGGACAGGCGATGGGTCGGCCTCGACGGCTACGAGGTCGTAGGCGTGGTGCACGGCGGCCGGCAACTGCTGCGGGTGCGCCGGCACGGGTGGGTGGTCGCCGACTGCACCTCTGTGGCGGAGGTGGCCAGACACGTGGACCTGGCCGATCTGTGCGAGGTCATCGAACTGCCGGCGCGACGGCGGGCGGAAGAGCGCGCGGAGGCCCGAACGAGTTCGCATCATCGGTGAGTGCCGTGTATGGTTACACCTGTCCGCAGCGCCGGACAGGCCCCTATAGCTCAGTCGGCAGAGCGTCTCCATGGTAAGGAGAAGGTCAACGGTTCGATTCCGTTTGGGGGCTCTCGCTCTGAACACCCACAACGCCCGACCCGCAAAATCGCGGGGCCGGGCGTTTCGCATTCCCCCCAACCCACCCACCTCCCAAACCACCCACTCTTAACCACCACCCGCCCTCTGCGGCGCCCGCCCTCTGGAACGCCCGCCCTCTGGAACGCCCGCGCCTGCCCTCTGCGGTGCTGCGCCCACCTTGTCCGGGCCGGACTCGCCTCCGGAGGTCCCCCACGCCCTGCGCTGCGTGCGCCCTGCGGAAGTGCGCCGACGCCCACCCTGCGGGCCGAGCGCGCTCCGGAGGCCACCCACGCCCTGCGTCGCCCACGCCCTGCGTTGCCCACGCCCCTGCGTCGCCCACGCCCTGCGTCGCCCACGCCCTGCGTCGCCCACGCCCTGCGTCGCCCACGCCCTGCGTCGCCCACGCCCTGCGTCGCCCACGCCCTGCGTCGCTCACGCCCTGCGGAAGTGCGCCGACGCCCACCCTGCGAGCCGAGCGCGCTCTGGAAGCCGCCCTCGTCCTCCGAAGGCGCGCTCATCCTGCCGCGCCCCGCTTGCCTTGCCGGGGTGCGCTGGAGCCCATCCCCTGCGACGCCTGCCCTCTGCGGTGCTGCCCCCAGCCTGCGGGCCGGACTCGCCTCCGGAGGCTGCGCCCGCCCTGCGCTGCGCTCGCCCTCTGGGACGCCCGCCCTGTGCGGCGCCCGCCCTCTGGGACGCCCGCCCTGTGCGGCGCCTGCGCCTGCCCTGTGGCGACTGGTTGGGGCCGAGGGTGTGGTCAACCGTTCGGGTGGAAGTGGTGTGGTGGGGTGTGGATGTCGAAGGGGATCCGGGCCTGCGCCAGGATCGAGTGCGGGGGCGTGTCCGGCGTGATCAACCCCAGCCGCTCGAACAAGGGGAACCGGGCGAAGGTGGCCTCCAGGTGCCGGGGCCGCATGACCGGGTGCCAGATGCTGTAGGCGCCCACCCTGCCGTCTCTGCGCCGGTACCAGCCCCGGGTCGGGTGGGTGAGTTGCTCCAGCCAGTCCGAATCGTCCGTGAAGCCGTCCAGCAGCCCCGGAGCCTGCGGAAGCTCGACCGCCTCGCACCGCCCGTCGGCGGATTCCAGGCGCCAGCGGGCCGGGGTGCCGAGCCAGTCGGCCTCGATGCGGATGTGGTCGCGGCGCCACGGCATGCCCCACAGATGCTGCGGGATCGCCACGACGGGGTGGTCCAGGCGGGTGCCGAAGAACCAGACGCCCGCCTTGCCGTACGCGGTGACGTAGGCCCGGTAGTTGATCTGCCCGCAGTCGATCGACACCTGCGGCAGGAACCGGAAGTGGAAGTCCCGGTCGCGGAAGGCGACGGCGGAGACCAGGGCCCCGGGGCCGTCCCCGAAGGGCGCCTCCATGGGCGTGAAGCCCTTGGGCAGGTGCCGGGCGAGCGCGTCGGCGTCCACCCGGTAGCTCACGATCGCGAAGTCCTCCAGATCCGTGTGCGCGTGGTGCCAGCGCGGACGCGGCCGGGGAGTGCCCACGAAGCTCATGCCCAAAAGGTACGGCTCTTGCGGCTGCGCGGGCGGGTGGGAACATGTGCGCCACGGCGAGACCCAGGGGCGCTCAGGGGTTGTGCGCGTCGCGCCGGTCGCTGCTACGCTTGCCTCCTCCACTGCTTGATCTTCATGTGGAGTCGGCTGTTCGGGGGCGAGCATCGCCGATTGATAATGGATTTCGGTTGTCGGGGGTTCCTGAGGCATACTGGAAGCACCCCACCCGATCGGGCGAGTTACGAATGTGCTCGCTGCGTCGGGTATCCTCTACGGGCCGGGGTCGTTACCGGCTCAAAGGCGGAGTAGCTCAGTCAGGCAGAGCAAACGGCTCATAATCGTTGTGTCGCCGGTTCAAGTCCGGCCTCCGCTACTGCCCACTCCCAGGTCAACAGGCCTGGGTACGGGCGTGTCCATGTCCCGAACGTAGAAAGGCACTCCCAAGTGGCTGCCACCGACGTTAGGCCGAAGATCACGCTGGCCTGCCAGGAGTGCAAGCACCGCAACTACATCACGCGGAAGAACCGGCGCAACGACCCGGATCGGCTTGAGCTGAAGAAGTACTGCCCCAACTGCCGCTGCCACCGCGCGCACCGCGAGACCCGCTAGGTCTCCGGGCAGGGCTTCTGCCCCACATTTCGTCATATCGCACAACCGGCGTCCCGCCTCAGGGGCGCCGGTTCGTCGTGTCTGCACAGGGTTCCAGGGACTCCACACGGGCCCCAGAGCTATCTCTCGGCGCTGAGGACTGGCCGGCCAGAGGCCAGCGGCGGCGGCTGATCGAGTGGCTGACGGCCTGGGTCCGGTCGGTGCAGGCGTAGGTCCCAGTTCGGCGCCTCGCCGTCGTCGACGTGCCGACCGCCGCCCAGACGAGCAAGCAAGCGGTCGCCGCGACGGTGTTGGGCCCATGATCGGCAGAACGGTGGGTGGTGGGCCTGGCGGGTCGGATGTGGCGTTTATGGCGGAGGTTTTGGGAGGGCCCGGCGGTGGGAAAGTTCGCGGGGCAAAATCGAGATAATCACCGGCGACAGCCGAACCTTGTTCTGTTACCGTCGGCCTCAGCAGCGCTCGGTTGGTGACACGCAAGGGAGCACTGATGGCCTTGAACCGAGACTTCGTGGGCAGGACCTATTCGCCCAGCGCGCCCTACGAGGTCAGCCGGGTGAAGATCAGGGAATTCGCCGCCGCGATCGGTGACAACAACCCGCTCTACCGGGACAAAGAGGCCGCCCAGGCGGCCGGGTACCCCGATGTGATCGCGCCGCCCACGTTCCCCATCGTGTTCAGCCTGCAGAGCGGCGGTGAGGCGCTCGTCGATCCCGATCTCGGGCTGAACCTCGCCATGGTCGTCCACGGCGAGCAGCGCTTCGAGTACGTCCGGCAGATCTGCGCCGGAGACCAGCTCGTCACGACCGCCACGATCACCGACATCCGCACGGCCGGGCGGAACGAGCTGCTGACGGTCAGGAGCGAAGTGACGACCGTCGACGGCGAGCCGGTCTGCGTCACCTACAACACGATCGTCGAGCGCGGAGGGGCCGGCTGAGATGACCGCCACGGTGAAGTACGACGAGGTCGAGGTCGGGCAGGAGCTCCCGGCGGCCGACTACAACGTGCGCCGGCTCGACCTGGTGATGTACGCCGGGGCTTCCGGGGACTTCAACCAGATCCACTGGAACGAGCGGTTCGCCAAGATGGTGGGGCTGCCGGACGTGATCGCGCATGGGATGTACACGATGGCGCAGGCCGGGCGGTTCGTCACGGACTGGGCCGGGGATCCCGGGGCGGTGGTGGACTTCGGGGTGCGGTTCTCGTCGATGGTGGTCGTTCCCGACGACGACCAGGGGGCGACGATCTCGGTCAGCGGGGTGGTGGAGGAGAAGCTGGAGGACAAGCGGGTGGTCATCGGGCTCACCGCCAGATCAGGCGAGCAGAAGGTGCTGTCCAAGGCCCGCGCGGTGGTCCAGCTGTCCTGACGAGGCGGGCGGCGTCCTGATATTTCGGGCGAGTCTCGGGTACGCGTGACGTCTATGAACGAAGCTGCGCGACGAGTTTGGCCCACGGTTCGATCGATCCCCGTCTCCGCTGTGACCGATGCCAAGCCGCCCGCCCACCTTCGGCCGGCGCGGGTCGAGAGGGTGGCGGGCAGCTCCGGCACCGGACGGGACACCGCGGGCGGCACCGAAACCGGCACGAAGGCCCAGCCGGCCGGGGCAGGGGCGCACGCTCGGCTTGAGCCCGCTGCCGAGCTGGGGTTCTCCGGCGCTCCCGGGCAGCCTGGAGACACGGGTGACACCATGCTGCACGCCCAGCGCACCTGGGACAGCTCGCTGGCCACCAACCGCCTCGACGAGCAGGGCGTCAAGCTGGAACGTCAGCGTACGGAGACCAAGGACGTCACCGTCAGCGTGAGCCTGCTGGTCGACGGCTGGCCGGAGGACGTCAGGAAGAGCGTGGGATCGATCGTCGAGCACACGAACGCGCGCGTGCTCGCCCTCGACCTCGGCGACGTCGACGGCGCCGGTGAGGTGCTGGACGAGCTGGCCGACCGGCATCCGGACCGGATCGCCGTGTGGCACGTGGCCGAGGAGCCGCACTGGCGAGGGGGCACGGCGACCTGGGGCGAATGCCGCGCCAAGCTGCTGCGGCTCGACGAGTCGGACGTGCACGTGCTCATGGACACGAACGTCGAGCTCCGCGGCGACGCGCTGACCCCGCTGGTCGCGGCCGTCGCGGAGGGCGCCGTGGCGGCCGGGTGGAGAGGCGTGGACTTCCCGGACGGGGAGCCGGAGCCGGTGCAGATGGTGGAGCCGGGGGCGGGCGCGGCCGGGCCCAGGAGGGTGCGGGCGCTCACAGGGGAGCTCATGGCGGTACGCCGGGGCCCGGCGCTCGGAGCCCTGCCCGAGGACGCCGGCTACGGCAGGAACGCCGATCTGGCGCTCTCTCTAGCTCTTCAGCAAGAGCACAGGGAGCTGGTCGTGCCCGATGAGCCGCTGCCCGCGGTGCGGCTGGGCTCGCACGACGTGGACCCCGGCTACGACGCACGGGAGTCCCGGCGGAACTTCGACCGCGTGCTGCGCATACTGGGCACCTCATAAGCTAGTGGCCCATGGAGATGCTCGCGCCGTACACCACGCTGCGCCTAGGCGGCCCCGCCCGCGACTTCGCCGAGGCGACCACGGCGGAGCACCTCGTGTCCCTGGTGGCCGAGGCCGACATGAAGGGGCTGCCCACGCTGGTGCTCGGCGGGGGCAGCAACGTCGTGGTGTCCGACGAGGGCTTCGACGGGCTGGTCGTCAAGGTCTCGACCCAGGGCGTGGCCGTCTCGCGCGACGGCGAGCAGATGCTGGTCACGGTCGAGGCGGGGGAGGACTGGGACGCGCTGGTCGCCCGCGCCGTGGCCGAGGGCTGGTCGGGCATCGAGTGCATGTCGGGCATCCCCGGGCTGGTCGGCTCGACGCCCATCCAGAACGTCGGCGCGTACGGGCAGGAGGTGTCCCAGACCATCCGGTGCGTGCGGGCCTACGACCGCCGCACCAGGCACGTGGTGGATCTGGAGGCGCGGCAGTGCGGGTTCTCCTACCGTGACAGCGCCTTCAAGCGCGACCTGGCGCGGCATGTGGTGCTCGCGGTGACGTACGCGCTGGATATTTCGGAAATGTCCGGCCCGCTGGCGTACGAGGAGCTGGCCGGCAGGCTGGGCGCGAAGGCCGGCGGGAGGGTGCCGCTCGCGCGGGCCCGCGAGGCCGTGCTGGCGCTGCGGCGCGGCAAGGGCATGGTGCTCGACCCGGACGATCCCGACACCCGCAGCGCCGGCTCGTTCTTCACCAACCCGATCCTCACGCCCGAGGAGGCCGTGGAGCTGGCCTCCCGCGCGCCGGGGCATCCGCGCTGGGAGCTGCCCGGCGGGTCGGTCAAGGTGCCCGCCGCGTGGCTGATCGAGCAGGCGGGCTACCCGAAGGGGTACGCGCGCGGGCCCGTACGCATCTCCACCAAGCACACGCTCGCGCTGACCAACCCCGACGGGGTCGCCACCACCGGCGACCTGCTCGCGCTGGCCAGGGAGGTCCGGGACGGGGTGCGGGAGAAGTTCGGGGTCACGCTGGTCAACGAGCCCGTGCTCGTCGGCTGCGACCTCGCGGAATAGGTCCCGCTCGCGGGCTGTTATGGTTGGTTGGAATTTCCGAAGGGGAGTAGTCCCAATCGTGTGATCGACACACTGGCGCTTCATCGCGCCCGGTCACGCGGGCCTCATACGGGCGGACGAGACCTTCGGCCTGGCAGTTGTGCAAGAAGACGCTGCCGGGCCGAAGTCGTGCCCGAAACTCCCCGGGTCGCCGCTTCCGGCTCGGTCGCGCGGAAGGGGACCGTTGGAAGCGTTCTGGATCAGTCTCGCCGTCATCTTCGTGGCCGAGCTCGGCGACAAGAGCCAGCTCATGGCGATGACGTTCGCGACCCGTTTCAAGACCTGGCCCGTGCTCGCGGGCATCACGATCGCCACGACCGTCGTTCACCTGGTCAGCGTCGCCGTGGGCGGGCTGATCGGTGACGCGCTGCCGACGACGGCCATCTCGGTGGTGGCGGGGCTGGCCTTCCTCGGGTTCGCCGCGTGGACGCTGCGCGGGGACGAGCTGACCGAGGACGAGTCGAAGAAGGCCCAGCGCACCACCAGGAACGCCCTGATCGCGGTGACCGTGGCGTTCTTCCTGAGCGAGCTGGGCGACAAGACGATGCTGGCCACCATCACGCTGGCCACGCAGCACGGCTGGCTCGGCACCTGGATCGGCTCGACCGTCGGCATGGTGGCGGCGGACGCGCTGGCGATCCTGGTGGGCCGGCTGCTGGGCAAGCACCTGCCGGAGAAGGCGATCCGGTACGGCGCCGCGGCGGCGTTCGCGATCTTCGGCGTCATCCTCCTGGCGGAAGCGCTGCTTCCTCTAGCCGGGGGACAGTAGCGAGAGGCGGTGGGCCGCGGCGGCGGCCTCGCCGCGGGTGGTGACGCCGAGCTTGGCCAGGATGTTGGACACGTGCACGCTCACCGTCTTCGCCGAGATGAACAGCTCGGCCGCGATGTCCCTGTTGGTCCTGCCCTGGGTCACCAGTCGCAGCACCTCCAGCTCGCGCGGCGTCAGCAGCTCGGAGGGCTCCTGGGCGGGCTGAACCCCGCCCACCCGGCGCGACAGCGTCTCGATCTCCTCGATCAGCGGGGTGGCACGCAGGGCCTGGGCCAGCGGCAGCGCCACCTTCAGCCGCGCCGCCGCCCCCTCGCGGTCGCCTCCGCGGGCGGCCGCGGTGGCCGCCCGCAGCAGGGCCTTGGCCTGGTTGTGCGGGCGGCCGAGCCGCTCCCAGGCCGCCGCGGCGGCGTCGAAGTCGCCGGTGTAGGTCAGCCGGTACGCCTCCACGACCGGCCCGATGACCGACAGCTCGGCCGCCACCTCCGCGGCCAGCGCCCGCACCGCGGCGGCCCGTTCGGGCTCGGTGGCCTCGGCGGCGTCGCAGACCGTGCGCAGCAGCGAGAGCAGCCGCCAGCTGAGCATGGCCTTGCTGGACTGCTTGTGGTGCGAGAGCACGCGCTCGGCCACGCTGAGCGCGGCCCCCGGCTCGCCCCTCGTCAGGTGCCAGCCGATGTGCAGGCGGGCGTTGTTGATGATGTCCTGGACGAACTCCTCGGGCCGGTCCTTCAGCACGCCGACCTCTGACAGGATGCCCTCGACCAGCTGCAGCTCGCCCCTGGCCAGGGCGATGTCGGCGCGGACGCGCAGGAGCGCGTACCTGTGGCGCAGGACGGGGCCGTGGCTGAGCGCGCCTTCGATGATCTCGATGGCTTCGTCCCAGCGGCCGAGCACCTCCAGCGCCTCGGCCCAGTTGTTCTTGATGAACAGCCCGCTGCCCCGCAGCCTGCCGTACTTCTTGGCGAGCTCCCAGCCGTGCTCGGCCAGGCGCAGCGCCTCCTCGTGGCGGCCCATGTCGATCAGCGCGTCGATGTTGTTGCCGACCGCCCTGGTGATCAGGCGGGCGGATCCCGCCGCCGTGCCGATCTCCAGCGCCTGCTGGTTCACGATGATCGTGGACTCGTTCTCGCCGTTGAGGGAGTGGCCCAGCGCCAGGTTCATCAGCAGGTCGGCTTCGAGGCAGCTGTCGCCGAGCTCCCTGGCCAGGCGCAGCCCCTCGGTGATCAGCTCGCTCGCCTCGGCGATCTCGCCGCGCAACATGAGGTGGCGGCTCAGCACCGAGACCACTTCGGCGCGCTCGGGGCCGTTCTCGGGCACGAGCCGCAGCGCGTGCCTGAGGTCCTCGATGACGCCGAGCTGCCCCTTGGAGTTCTTGAACCCCACCCGCCGCACGATGAGCTGCGCCACGCGGCCGGGCTCCTTGGCCTCGTCCAGCTCCGCCAGCGCGGCCTTGACGAACTTGGCGCCCTTGTCGGCCTCGCCGCCGGCGTTGGCGGCCTCCGAGGCGCGTTCGAGGACGGCGGTGTGGTCGGCGTCGATGAGCGAGGCCGCGTCGGGCACGCGCTCCCACAGCATGAGGACGCGTTCGAGCAGCGGGACGGCCTCGGTGTAGGCGAACGCCTTGAACGACTTCTGCGCCGCCTCCCAGGCGGAGATCAGCGCCCAGGTGTCGTTGCGGGCGCCGTACCAGTGGTGTGCCAGCTCGACGGCGGCGCGCCCCGGCGGGACCAGCCCGCGGTCCTTGGAGATCTCCTCGGCGAACCTGGCGTGCAGCCGCTGGTGCTCGCCGGGCAGCAGCTCGTCGTGCACGGCCTCGCGGATGAGCGAGTGCCTGAAGACGTAGGCGCGGTTGTCGGCGATCTGCAGGACGTTGCCCGCGATGGCGGGGCGCAGCGCGGTCTCCAGCTCGACGTCGGACAGGCCGCTCACGGCGGCCAGCAGCTTGTGGCTGACCCGGATGCCGCCGGCGGCGGCGACGCGCAGCAGGCGCTGGGTCTCCTCCGGCAGCCGTTCGACGGAGTTGAGGATGAGGTCCTGCATGGACTCGGGGAAGGCGCAGTCCTCGCCCTCCAGCATGGCCTCCACGAACAGCGGGATGCCCTCGCTGCGCTCGTAGACCTTCTCGACCTTGGCGTACTGGGGGACCTCGCCGAGGATGCCGGCCATCTGCTGGGCGACCTCGTCCCGCGACAGGCGGGGCAGGTCGAGCCGGTGCACGCCGCTCACCCTGCCCAGCTCGGCCAGCACCGGCCGGAGCGGATGCTGGCGGTGCAGGTCGTCGGAGCGGTAGGTCATGACGATCAGCACCTGCGGGGCGTGCAGGTTGCGGCTGAGGAAGGCGATGAGATCGCGGCTGGACCTGTCGGCCCAGTGGATGTCCTCGATGACGAGGACGGTGGGCCGGGAGAGGGCCAGGCGTTCGAGGAGGGTGAGGAACTGCTCGAAGAGCCGGGCGCGGCCGGTGTCGGTCTCCCCGTCGCCGCTCGGCTCGCCGAACTCGGGCAGCAGCCGCGCGAGATCGCGCTCCGCGCCGTCCGGCAGGAGCCCGGCGACGGCCGCGGGGCCCTGCTCCCTGACGAGCTGCCGCAGCGCGGCGGTGAACGGCGCGTAGGCCAGACCCTCCGTGGACAGCTCCACGCAGCCGCCGAACAGCACGTGGGCGCCGCAGCCCTGGCACTGCTCGGCGAAGCGCTGGACGAGCCTGGTCTTGCCGACCCCGGCCTCGCCGCCGAGCAGGACGGCCGTCACCCTGCCTTTTCGTGCCTCGTCGAAGCTTTCAGACAGAGCCGCCAGCTCCTCTTCCCGCCCGACGAAGACGGGACTGACAGAACGTCCCCGCATGTCATCCAGCATGTCATGCCCGATCGATTGCTTTCGACGCTTTTATGGGGGTCCCTTTACGGGGGTTTCGAGGCCCGGCCACGAGGGAGGTGGTGGCCGGGCTCTCGTGGGATGGTCATGAGAAACGGAGCTTGCCGAAGACCGAGCGGCGCTCGGACTTGTTCGCCCTCTCGGCCTCGCGTACCCGCCGGTGCTCGGCGGCGGCCTTGCGGAGCTCGCTCGCCTGGTTCTTCATGAGCTCGTACTCGATCTCGGGGTGCATGGTGTGTCTCCTGAAATTTCGTGCTTCTTCCTGACACCTTTAAGACTCGGTCTAAGGCCCTGCCTGCCACATCGGGTGGATGCCTTATCTCTGGTACGCCGGCGCGTACGGCATGCCTAAGACCCCCGGGCCGTTCGCCTAAGGCGGTCCGGTTTGGAGCTCACGGCCCTGGTCGGCGATGCTGTGTTGGTGTCAACTGTGACTACCTCGCTCGCGGACGTCGCCTCGTCCGACTCGGCGTTGCGAGCTTTCCTGCACGGCCTGCCCGGGGTTGACCGGGTCGGCGCGGACCAGCGGGCGGCGATGCTCGGCACCCGTTCGATCAAGACCACCGCCAAGGCACAGGCCATCGACCTGGCCATCTCCATGGTCGACCTGACCACCCTCGAAGGAGCCGACACCGCCGGCAAGGTGCGGGCGATGTGCGCCAAGGCCGTCCACCCCGGCGGCGACGCTCCCCGGGTGGCGGCCGTGTGCGTCTACCCCGACCTCGTCGAGGTCGCGGTCCGGGCGCTGGCCGGGACCGGGGTCAAGGTGGCCTCGGTCGCCACCGCCTTCCCCAGCGGCCGTTCCTCGCTGGAGGTCAAGGTGAGCGACACCGCGCTGGCGGTGGCGGCGGGCGCCGACGAGATCGACATGGTGATCGACCGGGGCGCGTTCCTGTCCGGCCGCTACCTGAAGGTGTGGGAGGAGATCGCCGCGGTCAAGGCCGCCTGCGGCGGCGCGCACCTGAAGGTGATCCTGGAGACCGGCGAGCTGGCCACCTACGACAACGTGCGGCGCGCGTCCTGGCTGGCGATGCTGGCCGGCGCCGACTTCATCAAGACCTCCACCGGCAAGGTGGCCCCGGCCGCCACGCTCCCGGTGACGCTGATCATGCTGGAGGCGGTGCGCGACTTCCGCGACGCGAGCGGCCGTCAGGTGGGCGTCAAGCCCGCGGGCGGCATCCGCACCACCAAGGACGCCATCAAGAACCTGGTGCTGGTGCACGAGACGGCCGGCGATGACTGGCTGTCGCCGGACTGGTTCCGGCTGGGCGCCTCCTCGCTGCTGAACGATCTGCTGATGCAGCGCCAGAAGCTGGCCACCGGCCGCTATGCCGGTCCCGACTACTTCACCCTGGACTGATGATGGCGATCTTCGAGTACGCCCCCGCGCCCGAGTCGCGCGACATCGTCGACATCAAGGCGTCGTACGGGCTGTTCATCGACGGCGAGTTCGTCGACGGCTCCGGCACCCCGTTCAAGACGATCAACCCCGCGACCGAGGAGACACTGGCCGAGGTCGCCACCGCCTCCTCCGACGACGTCGACCGCGCCGTGCAGGCCGCCCGTAAGGCGTTCGGCGCCTGGAGCGCGCTGCCCGGCGCGGAGCGGGCCAAGTATCTGTTCCGGATCGCGCGGATCATCCAGGAGCGGGCCCGCGAGCTGGCGGTGCTGGAGTCCCTCGACAACGGCAAGCCGATCCGCGAGTCGCGCGATGTGGACGTGCCGCTGGTGGCGGCGCACTTCTTCTACTACGCGGGCTGGGCCGACAAGCTCGAATACGCGGGGTTCGGCACCAAGCCGCTCGGCGTGGCGGGGCAGGTGATCCCGTGGAACTTCCCGCTGCTGATGCTGGCCTGGAAGATCGCGCCGGCGTTGGCGTGCGGGAACACGGTGGTGCTCAAGCCGGCCGAGACGACGCCGCTGACCGCGTTGTGGTTCGCCGAGATCTGCCGGCAGGCCGACCTGCCGCCCGGCGTGGTGAACATCGTGACCGGCGCGGGCGAGACCGGCGCGGCGGTGGTGGGCCACCCCGACGTGGACAAGGTGGCCTTCACCGGCTCGACCGAGGTCGGCCGTCTGATCGCGCGGGCGGTGGCGGGCACGGACAAGAAGCTGACCTTGGAGCTGGGCGGCAAGGCGGCCAACATCGTGTTCGCCGACGCCGCGATCGATCAGGCGGTGGAGGGGATCGTCAACGGGATCTTCTTCAACCAGGGTCACGTGTGCTGCGCCGGATCGCGCCTGCTGGTCCAGGAGTCGGTGCAGGAGGAGCTGCTGGCGGCGTTGAAGCGGCGGCTGGGCACGCTGCGGGTGGGCGACCCGCTGGACAAGAACACCGACGTCGGCGCGATCAACTCGGCCGAGCAGCTCGCCAAGATCCGGGAGCTGTCGCAGATCGGAGAGTCGGAGGGCGCCGAGCGCTGGTCGCCGGCGTGCGAGTTGCCCGAGCGGGGGTTCTGGTTCCCGCCCACGATCTTCACGGGGGTGGCCCAGTCGCACACGATCGCCCGGGACGAGATCTTCGGTCCGGTGTTGTCGGTGCTGACCTTCCGGACCCCGGCCGAGGCCGTGGAGAAGGCCAACAACACCCCATACGGGCTCTCGGCCGGCATCTGGACCGAGAAGGGCTCACGCATCCTGTGGATGGCCGACAAGCTGCGGGCCGGGGTCGTCTGGGCCAACACGTTCAACAAGTTCGACCCGGCCTCGCCGTTCGGTGGTTACAAGGAGTCCGGATACGGCCGCGAGGGCGGTCTGCACGGATTGGAGGCCTACCTTGACGTGTGAGCATCGCCGTCCCCGCCGCGCCAGGCGGCGGGCGCAGGCCACCAGGGGTCACGCCTTCGCCCGGGCCGGGCGGCCCGTACGCACCGGCTGGTACGCCCACCGCTGCGGCGTGAGCCGGTGCGGCCAGGTCTTCGTGCCGGTCCAGATGTCGCAGGAGTCCACGTGGAGGGGGCGGGGCGATGAGTAGGTTGTCCGTCAGAAAGACCTACAAGCTGTTCATCGGAGGGGCGTTCCCGCGCTCGGAGAGTGGGAGGTCCTACCCCGTGACCTCGGCCAAGGGCGAATTCCTCGCCAACGCGTCCCGCGCCTCGCGCAAGGACGCCCGCGACGCCGTGGTGGCCGCGCGCAAGGCGTTCCCCGGCTGGTCGGGTGCCACCGCCTACAACCGGGGGCAGATCCTCTACCGGGTCGCCGAGATGCTGGAGGGCCGCCGCGCCCAGTTCGCCGAGGAGCTCGGCGGCGGCAAGAAGGCGGCGCTGGAGCAGGTGGACGCCGCGATCGACCGGCTCGTCTGGTACGCGGGGTGGTCCGACAAGATCGCCGCCGTGCACGGCGCGGCCAATCCGGTCGCGGGCCCGTACTTCAACCTGTCCACGCCCGAGCCGACCGGCGTGGTGGCCGTGATCGCGCCCGCCGACCCGCTGCTCGGGCTGGTGTCGGTGGTCGCGCCCGTGATCGTGACCGGCAACACGTGCGTCGTCGTGGCGTCCGAGCGCGCGCCGCTCGCGTCGATCACGCTGGCGGAGGTCCTGGCCACGTCCGACCTGCCCGGGGGCGTGGTGAACGTCCTCACCGGGCACCAGGCCGAGCTGGCGCCCTGGCTGGCGGCGCACATGGACGTCAACGGGCTGGACCTGACCGGGGTCGAGGACGCCGACCTGGCGCTGAGCTGCGAGCAGGCGGCGGCGGAGAACCTCAAGCGCGTCCTGCGCCCCTCCCGGCAGGACTGGGCGGCCGACCCGGGGACCGGCCGGATGACGCGGTTCCTGGAGACCAAGACCGTCTGGCATCCGGTCGGGATCTGAGCACGGCACCTCGATGAGTCTCGGTGAGTTCCTCCGGGCCCGGCGCGCCCGGCTTCAGCCCCAGGACGTGGGGCTGGGGCCGGGGGTCCGGCACCGGCGCGTGGCGGGGCTGCGCAGGGAGGAGCTGGCGCCGCTGGCGGGCCTGAGCGTCGGCTACTACACCCGGCTGGAGCAGGGGCAGAGCCCGAACGTCTCCGACGAGGTGCTCGACTCGCTCGCCCGCGCGCTGCGGCTGGACGACGACGAGCGGGCCCACCTGCACCGCCTGGCCCGCGCCGTCCGGTCCCGCCCGCCGGTCGGCCCGGAGCTGCTCAGGCCCGGGATCAGGCGCATGGTCGAGTCGTTCACCGAGGTGCCGGCCTGGGCGGTGGGCCGGCGCGCCGACGTGCTGGCCTGGAACCGGCTCGCGCACGCGCTGTTCACCCCGCACCTGGACTTCGACGCGCCGGAGCGCGAGCCGCGCCCGAACTTCGCCCGCATGGACTTCCTCGACCCCCGCTCCCGCGACCTCTACGTCGACTGGGAGGGCAAGGCCCTGGACGACATCGCGTACCTGCAGGTGTCGCTCGGCAAGTTCCCCGGCGACGAGGGGCTGCGCGCGCTGGTGGACGAGCTGGCGGCGGGGAGCGCCGAGTTCAGGGCCATGTGGACGCGGCATCCGGTGAGCAACTGCGCCTCCATCTCGCGCGGCTACCGCCATCCCGAGCTGGGCGTCGTCACGCTCACCTCCGAGCTGCTGCGTACACCCGACGACGAGGGGCAGGGCGTGGTGCTCTTCCAGCCGGAGCCCGGCTCGGAGGAGCCCCTCAGACGGCTGCTGCGGCAGGGGTAGCGCGGCGCAGCAGCAGGGCGCCGCCGGCCGCCCCGAGCAGGGCGACCGCCCCCGCCACCACGAACGCCGCGTGCAGGCCCGCCAGCAGCTCGGCGTACGCCGACGCGACGGCGGTCAGCCCGGCCACCCCGATCGCCCCCACGAACGTCGGCATCTGCGCGAGGCTGCCCGCCACCCCCTGGTCGGCCGGGTCGAGCCCGGACGTGATCGTCGTGATCGCGGCCACCACGGTCAGCACGTGACCGAAGCCCATCGCCGCCGAGGTGGCCAGCAGCACCCCCAGCCCTCCCGAGGCGGGCAGGAACACCATCGCCGCCGTCCCCACGGCCTGCGTCGTCAGGCCGGCTGCCACGGCCGCGGGCACGCCGTACGCGCCGATCAGCCGGGCCGCCAGACCGCCCGCGACCAGGGCGGCCACGCCCTCGCCGAGAAAACCGAGCCCCGTCCCCAGCGCGGACCAGCCGAGCACGTCCTGCATGTAGACGCTCAGCAGCAGCGTCGCCCCGCCGCACATGCCGAACGTCACCAGCGCCACCGCCATCCCCCACTTCACCGTCGGCCGGCGCAGCAGCCGCGGCGGCACCAGCGGGGCGGCGTGCCTGGCCTCGACGACGAGGAACGCCCCCAGCAGCAGCACGGCCGCCGCGACGCCGGCCCACGCGAGCGTAGAGATGCCGTAGACCAGGGCGAACAGCCCGGCGCTCGCCAGCACGGCCCCCGGCACGTCCAGCCGTACGGCGCTCCTGCCGGAGTCGCCGGGGAGCACGGCGAACGCGCCCGCCAGCACGACCACGCCGATCCCCACCAGGATGAGCATGGTCCAGCGCCAGCTCAGCCCGCTGGTGACCAGGCCGCCGCCGATGGTCCCGGCCACGAAACCGAGCGAGAGCAGCGCCCCGTTGACGCCCATCGCCCTCGTGCGCTTCGGGCCCTCGGCGAAGGCCGTGGTCATGAGGGCCAGCGCGGTCGGGCCGATCATGGCCGCCGCCACGCCCTGACCGGCCCTGGCGCCGACCAGCACCCCGGGCACCGGAGCCAGGGCCGCCAGCAGGGAGAACCCGGTGAACGCCGTCACGCCGGCCGCGAACAGCCTGCGCCGCCCCACCACGTCCGACACCCGCCCGAACAGCGGCATCAACGCGGCCGTCGGCAGCAGGCAGGCCGTCACCACCCACTGCAGGTCGCCCCGCGTGGCGAAACCCAGATCCCGGCCGAGCTCGGGGAGCGCGACCGTGATGATCGAATAATCCAGACCTGTCATGAACGTCGCGCCGCACAGCGTGACGAGCACGAGCCATTCACGTGTGTTCATGCGGACCAGGCTGCGGCACGGCCCGCACGCCGGCCAGCGCCCCGTTGGAGGTACACCTGCCAGGTGCACCCCCAGTGACTCAGAACAGCGACCCGGCACAGCGGCTCAGAACGCGAAGCCGGGCGGCCTGACCGGGGGGTGGGCGGCCTGGAGCTGGGCGGCCAGGCCGAGGAGGTGGGGTTCGCCGCCGGGCGGGGCGACGATCTGGACGCCGATGGGCAGCGCGGTGGAGTGCGTGGCCAGGGGGACCGTGATGGCGGGCCAGCCGCACATGTTCCAGGGGCCGGTGGCAGGGGCGTACCTGAGGTTGGCCAGCGCGTTGCGGACGAAGCCGCGCTCGCCCCAGCGCTCGGCCTTCGGCGGGACGGCGGCCAGGGCGGGCGTGATCAGCACGTCGGCGTCCCCGAACCACTGGTCGGCGCCGTAGCCGCTCCAGCGCTCCCGCCCGCGCACGCCGTCGAGCTTGAGCGCGGCGAGCACCCGGCCCGCGCGGGCGAGCCCGCGGGTGCGGCGTTCGAGCCGGCGCCGGTCCAGACCGTCGGCCGACGCGGCGGCCCTGGTGAGCCAGGTGGCGATCGTGGCGGGGCCGAGCCAGGCGGGCAGCCTGTCGCGGTGCTCGACCACCGTGTGCCCGGCCTGGCGCAGCGTCTCCGCCGCCCCGCGCACCGCGGCCTGGAACTCCCTGTCCACGGGCAGGCCGACGGGCAGCGGCTGGGGCGCGTACGCCACCCGCAGGTCGAACGGCTCGGGGCTGTCCGGGGGCGGCTGCGGCTCCCAGATCTCGTCGTCGTCCGCCCAGACCGAGCGGAGCATGGGTGGCCGCGGCTCGACCCGCCGGCCGCCGCGCCACGACTCGGCCAGCGCCGGGTCGGCGGCCAGCACGGACAGCGCCAGCGCCAGGTCGGACGCGGTCGTGGCCAGGGGGCCGTTCTCCGTCAGCCCGTCCCAGTGGTCGGTCGGCGGGGGCACGAGCCCGGTGCCGGGCTTGACGGCCAGCACGCCGCAGCAGGCGGCCGGGATGCGCAGCGAGCCCATGCCGTCGTTGCCCAGCGCCAATGGCACCATGCCCGCCGCCACGGCCGCGGCGCTGCCCGACGACGACCCGCCGGCCGTCCTGGCCAGGTTCCAGGGATTGCGGACGATGCCGTACGCGCTGTCGCCGAGCGCGACGAGCCCCAGCTCAGGCAGGTTCGTCAGGCCGACGACCACCGCGCCCGCGGCCCGCAGGCGCGCCACCGTCACGTGGTCCTCCGGCGCGGGCGCGTCCGCCGTGACCGCGGACCCGCCCCGGGTGGCCTCGCCCGCCACCTCCAGGTTGTCCTTCACCGCCACCGGCACGCCGGCCAGCGGCAGCTCCGCCAGGTCGCGCCGTTTCTGTACGGCCTGCGCCTCCTCCACGGCCTGCTCCCTGACCCGGCGGAACGCCCCTACTCTGGAATCCCGCTCCGAGATGGCGTGAAGGTGCTCCTCGACGACGGTCGTGGCCGTGACGTCCCCGCGCCGGACGGCCGTCGCGATCTCGATGGCGGACCTGCCTGCCCACAACATGACTAGAGTCTGCATCCTGGCGGCGCGGGTAGATAGGGGCGCCTCGATAGGGTCGATACACGTGAACGGACCCTCCCTCGCCCTCCGCCAGCGCTCGCTGGGCGACCCCTCGGCCGAGTTCCCGCTGTTCCCGCCGCTGACGCGGGGGTGTCCGAGGACCAGCACGGACGAGATCGCCTATCCGCTGGAGATCACGTACGACTACGGGCGGGTGGACCGGCGCCTGTTCGAGCAGGAGCCGGGCACGGACCTCGCGCGCTGGTCGCCGCTGCTGCCGCCGCTGGAGGCGCCCACGCTCGGAGAGGGCGGGACACCGCTGGTGGAGTTCGACGGGATCTACGTCAAGGACGAGTCTCGCAACCCGACCTGGTCGCACAAGGACCGCCTCAACCGGGTCGCGGTCAGCGCCGCCGTCGCCTCGGGCGCGCCCGGCGTGGTCGTGGCCTCGTCCGGCAACCACGGGGCCTCGGCCGCCGCCTACGCCGCCCGGGCCGGACTGCCCGCCATCGTGCTGACGTCGGCGGACTCGCCGTGGAAGGGGTTCGTGGAGCTGCGGCTGCTGGGGCTGGCCGAGGCCGTGCCGCGGATGTTCTCCTGCGAGACGGCGGCCGGCGGGCCCCACGCGCGGGCGCTGGCCACCGGCGCTCCGGCCGCGATCGTCACGCTGGGGGCCAGCGACGCGTACGGCATCGCCGGGCCCGTCGGCGGGCACCGCGGGGTGGTGGCCGTGCGCGACAGCGGCGGCGAGGCCCTGCTCGTGACCGACGAGGAGCTGCGGGCGGCGCAGCGGGACCTGGCCGGGCAGGGGCTGTGGCAGGAGCTGTCGGGCGCGGCCGGGCTCGCGGGATACCGGAAGCTGCGGCGGGACTTCGACGGGCCCGTCGTGTGCGTGGCCACGTCGAGCGGGTTCAAGGACGTGGGCGTGGGGACCGAGCGTTTCCCCGCCCTGGAGAACCCGACGCTGCACGACCTTGCCCCGGACGCCTAGCGGGGGCGCCGGTCAGGATCGCCTCTCCTTGGCGCGGCGGGTGGGCGGCGCGGTCAGCGGGTCCTCCGGCCAGGGGTGGCGGGGGTAGCGACCGCGGAGCTCGGCGCGTACCGCACGGTAGCCTTCGCGCCAGAACGACGCCAGGTCCGCGGTGACGGCCACCGGGCGGCCCGCCGGGGAGAGCAGGTGGACCAGGACGGGCACGCCGGAGATCTCGGGCGTCTCCTGCCAGCCGAACAGCTCCTGCAGCTTCACCGCCAGCACCGGCCGGTCGCCCGAGTAGTCGACGCGGATGTGGGAGCCGCTGGGGACCTCGATGCGTTCGGCGGCCGCCCGCTCCAGGCGTTCGCTCCAGGGGATCAGGCGTTTCAGCGCCGCGGCCACGTCTATGCGCTCCAGGTCGGCCCGGCGGCGAGCCCTGGACAGCTCGGGCTCCAGCCACTGGTCGGCCAGGTCGATGAGCGCTTCCGTCGAGGGCCAGGGGGCGCCGATGGCGCGGTGGCAGAAGGCCAGGCGATCCCTCAGGTCCCTGGCCTGTTTCGTCCAGGTCAGGACGTCGGGCTCGGTGCGCAGGCCGTGCAGGACGGCCGCGCGGACGTCGGCGTCCTTGAGCGGGGCGGCGGACAGCTCGATCGCGCCCAGGCGCTCGACCTTGCGGGCGAGCACGTCGCCGCGACGCTCGCCCGGCGGGACGTGCCAGGCGATCTCGTCCTGCGTGGTGGTGGGGTGTGCCAGCCTGGCGGTCTCCTCGTCGATCTCCACGGCCTGCCTGATGCGGGCCGACGCCGAGCCCGCCTGCCGGTCGGCGACCGCGATGGCCAGCCACTCGGCGGTGTGCAGCCTGGACCCCTCCGGGAGCTGGGCCTGCGTGCCGGAGGCCATGAGATAGCCGCCGCCCCGCCTGCGCGCCACCCGCTCGGGGAACGCCAGCGCCACCGCCGTCCCAGCCAGCGCCGCCGTCCCAGCCAGCGCCGCCGTCCCAGCCAGCACCCCCGTCCCGGCCGGCACCATCCCCGTCCCGGCCGGCGCCACCGCCGTCCCGGCCAGGGCGTCGCCGGGCAGGTCCGGGCGGCCCGTGCCGGCGGCCCGCTGGAGGCGCCTGGTCTCCTCGCGCCAGCGGGCGGCGAAGCCGGTGCCGCCCCGGCGGGCCGCGCGCCAGACCTCCACCAGGTCGTCGCCCGCGTCGCGCGGCAGCTGCTCCGACAGCAGGGCCACCACCTCGGCCGCGCTCGGACCGAGGTCGAGCAGGGCCCTGGCCAGGCGGGGATGCACGCCCGCGAGCGCCATCCGGCGCCCGCGCCCGGTCACCCGCGAGGCCGGGTCCAGCGCGCCCAGCGCCTCCAGGGTGCGGGTGGCGGCGGACATCGCGGCGGGCGGCGGCGGGTCCAGCAGGGCCAGCCCCGACGCGCCGGGCGCGCCCCAGCAGGCCGCCTGCAACGCGAACCCCGTCAGGTCCGCGAGCGCGATCTCCGGCCGCGCGTGGTCGGCGAGGCGGTCGTGGTCGGCCGCCGACCAGCAGCGGTAGACCGTGCCCGGGGCCTCGCGGCCCGCCCGGCCCGCGCGCTGCCCGGCCGACGCCTTCGAGACCCTGACCGTGGTGAGGGAGCCCAGGCCGCGGGCATGGTCGGTACGGGGCTCGCGGGCCAGGCCGGAGTCGACCACCACGCGGACGCCGGGGACGGTCAGGCTCGACTCGGCGACCGACGTGGCCAGCACCACCCTGCGGGCCGGGCCCGGCGCGAGCACGGCGTCCTGGACGTGGGCCGGGGCCTGCCCGTGCACCTGGAGCACGGTCACGCCGTCCAGCATCCCGGCGACCCTGGCGATCTCGGCCACGCCGGGCAGGAAGCACAGCACGTCGCCGTCCCGCTCCGCCAGCGCCCTGCGGACCACCGAGGCCACGTGGGACAGCAGCGCGGGGTCGACGCGCAGGCCGTGCGGCGGGGCGACCGGGCGGGCAGGCGGGGCCCACACCTTTTCGACGGGGTGGGCGGCGCCGGTGGCCGCGACGACCGGGCCGCCGATCAGCCGGGACCACGGCTCGGCGTCGGCGGTCGCCGAGGTGGCCAGCAGGCGCAGGTCGGGCCGGAGCGTGTCGCGTACGTCCAGGAGGAACGCCAGGGAGGTGTCCGCGTCCAGGTGCCGCTCGTGGCACTCGTCGAGCACGACCGCGTCCACCTCGGCCAGCTCCTGGTCTCGCTGGAGGCGCTGGAGCAGGACGCCGGTGGTGACGACCTCGACCATCGGGTTGGCGCCCGTGTGGCGCTCGCCCCTGATCGTGTAGCTCACGCCCATCCGCCTGGCCGCCGCGCGCACGGCCAGCCGCCGCGGCTCGGCGACCAGCACCCGCATGCCCGCCTCGGCCAGGGCCAGGGGCACGACGGTCGTCTTGCCCGTGCCGGGCGGGGCCGTGAGCACCGCGCTGCCGTGCCGGTCGAGCGCGGCGAGCAGGTCGGGCAGGACGTGCCGGATGGGCAGCGCGCCGGGGCGCATCAACGCGGGGCGGGGACGTCGGCGCCCGGGCCCAGGGCGGTGCTCGGGATCCCGGCGGCGGACAGGACGGAGTCGAGCAGGCCGGGGAAGCGGGACTCGAGGTCGTCGCGGCGCAGGCTCATGAACTTCAGCCGCCCCTCCTGCTTGGTGATGACCACGCCCGCCTCGCGCAGCGTCCGGTAGTGGTGTGAGGCCGTCGACTTGTGCACGCCCAGGTCGTCGCCCGCCTCGCCGCAGTTCATCACGCCGCTCAGGGCGAGCCGGACGACGATCTCCAGGCGGACGGGGTCGGACAGCGCCCGCAGGACCTCCGTGAGCTCGATGTCCTCCGTGGCCGGGTGGGGTAGCAGGCGCATGGTCAAACCTTACCTTCGTTTTATTGTTTGACAACAATCCAACTATAGGTCAGTTTGATGCATGTCCAACTCTCGTCTGGAGGCTCCATGACTTCGCGGCTCTACCCGCTTGCTGTCGGAAATTTCGCCATCGGTACGGGCATGTTCGTGACCGCTGGGCTCTTGCCGCCCATCTCGAAGGACCTGGGGATCTCGTCCTCCGCGGCGGGGCAGCTCATGACCGTCTTCGCGCTGGCGTACGCGGTGCTGTCGCCTATCCTCGCCGCCCTGACCGCCCGCCTGTCGCGCAGGACCCTGCTGCTGGTGGCCCTCGCCGTGTTCGTGCTGGGCAACGTCCTGACCGCGCTGGCTCCGACGTACCCGCTGGTCATGGCCACCCGCGTGGTCGCGGCGGCGGGGGCGGCGATGTTCACGCCGACCGCGTCGGGCGTGGCGAACACGCTGACCGAGCCCGAGCGGCGGGGCCGCGCGCTCGCGCTGGTGATGGGCGGGATGACGGTCGCGAACGCGATCGGCGTGCCCCTGGGCACCTGGCTGGGCTCGGTCTCGGGCTGGCGGTCCACGCTCTGGCTGGTGGCGGGGCTGGGCGTGGTCGGGTTCGCCTGGGTGGCGGCGGTGGTGCCGGTCGTCAGGATCCCGACGTCGGGGCGGCTGCGGGAGCGTCTCGCGCCGCTGGGCGACCGGCAGGTGCTGGCGGTGCTGGTGACGCAGCTGCTGCTGTTCGCGGCGGGGTTCACCGCGTACACCTACATCGGGTCGCTGATCGACCTGCCGCTGCCCGCCGTGCTGTGGGCGTGGGGGATCGGCGGCATCGTGGGCAACCAGCTCGGCGGGCGCTTCACCGACCTGTACGGGCCGCGCCGGATGGTGCTGCTCGCCCTGGGCGCGAGCACCCTGTTCCTGGCCCTCATCCCCGTCGCGAACCTGGCCCTGCCCGTCGCCCTCGTGTGGGCGTTCCTGTGGGGCGCGCTCGGCTGGCTGGTGGCCCCCGCCCAGCAGTTCAGGACCGTCTCCGTGGTGCCCGGCAACGTGCCGATCGGCCTGGGGCTGCTGTCGTCGGCCCAGTACGTGGGCCTGTTCCTGGCCGGGCTGGCCGGCGGCGCGACGCTCGACTGGTACGGCAGGACGGGCGTGACCGTGCTGGCCACCGCGTTCGGGCTGGTGGCGCTGCTGTTCACGCTGGTCACCTACCGTCCGGCGGCGGTCTCCCCGAAGGAGGGCGTGTCCGTCGGGTAGCGCCGTCGGCCAGAATGGCGATCGTGTCCGAAGACATCGACCCCCGGAACGAGCCCGCGCCCTTCGGGACCTTGGTGCTCCTGACGGCCGCCTCGGCGGTGGCGGTCATGGGGCTCAGCGCGTTACTGTCCCAGCCGCCCGGGCTGAAGTGGCTGCTGTTCGGCCCGATCGCCCTCGTCGCGTTCGAGATGGTCGTCCACGAGGTGTGGTGGCAGCGCTGGTGGGGCGCCATCCCCGGCGCGGTGGCGGGCCTGGCGCTCTACTTCGAGGGCCGCGCCACGCTGAGCGACCTCGTCGGCGACGTCTGGGCCCACCCCGTCGCGTACGTCGCCGCCTGGACCCTCTTCGCCGCCGTCTTCGCCCTCTGCAGCCGCTACCCCCGGACCCTCCGGCCGACGTGATCTTCTCCGCCGCGTAGGGGACGCCGGGTCGGCCCGCAGGCGGACGACGGGCGGCGGGCGCGGCGCCTACCGTCGTCGGCATGTTGAACGACCAGGTGACCTTTCGGCGCATCGCGGCGGGCGTACTGCTCATCGTGGCCCCGCTGCTCCAGGCCGTCGCCGTCGTCGTCGATCCCGGCACCTGGGGCGACGACCGGGAGGCGGTCAGCTACGGCGCGAACCCCGCGCTGGCCCAGATCGAGTCCGCGCTCTACCACTGGAGCTGGATGCTCATGGCCGTGGCCGCGCTCGGCCTGGCCCATCTCACCCGGCGCAGGGCCACGCGGCTCGGCCACGTGGCGGCGGGGATGACGGTGATCGGCTATCTCTCGACGTCCGCGCTGCTGATGACGGACCCCGTGGAGTGGTGGCTGGGGCAGCACCACCCGCCGGAGGAGGCCCAGCGGATCCTCGACGAGATGCTGAACCTGCCCGGCGTCATCATCGGCTTCCAGATGCCGTGGATCTTCTTCGCCGTCCTCGGCCTGCCGCTGCTGACCGCGGCCGTGTGGCGGGCGGGCTTCGTCGGCTGGTGGGTGCCGCTGCTCGTCTTCGTCGGCTACGACGTCTCGTTCCCCATCCCGTACGGGCCCCTGACCGTGGTGTTCTGGATCCTGCCCGTCGTCGCCCTGGGCTGGACCGGGCTGAAGATCCTGCGCATGGGCGACGAGGCGTGGGCGGCGTACTATCCGGCTCCGGCCCTCGTGTCAGCCTAGGGCGGGGATCCAGTCCGCGGTGACCGCGAGGATGAGGAAGAAGCCCAGGACGATCCGGTAGATCACGAAGCCGGTGAAGCGGTGGGTGCTGATGTACCGCAGGAACCAGGCCACGGCCAGGTATCCGACGACGAACGAGATGACCGTGGCGAGGATGGTCGGCCCCCACTCGGGGGCCGGGCCCTGGCCGATCTCGCGCAGCTCGTAGACGCCCGAGCCCAGCACGGCGGGGATGGCCAGCAGGAACGAGTATTTGGCGGCGTCCTCGCGGCGGTAGTCGAGCAGCAGGCCGGCGGTCGTGGTGCCGCCCGAGCGGGACACGCCCGGGATCAGGGCGAGCGCCTGGGCGAAGCCGTACACGATGGCGTGGGTGAAGCTGAGGTGCTTCTCCAGCGTGAGCTTGTTGCGGGCGGTGCGGTCGGCGAACCAGAGGAGGAGGGCGAAGACGATCAGCGTGGTGCCCACCAGGCGCAGGTCGCGGAAGACGGTCTCGATCTGGTCCTTGAACGTCACGCCGAGCACCACGATCGGCAGCGAGCCGACGATGATGTACCACCCCATGCGCGCGGCCCAGTGGCCGCGCAGATCCCTGTTGAACAGGGATCTGGTCCAGGTGGAGATGATCTCCCAGATCTCCTTGCGGAAATAGATCAGCACGGCCAGCTCCGTGCCGATCTGGATGACGGCGGTGAACGCCGCCCCTGGGTCCTGCCAGCCGGCGATGGCGGAGACCACCCGGATGTGGGCGCTGGAGGAGATCGGCAGGAACTCCGTGAGCCCCTGGACCAACCCCAGAACCACCGCTTCTAGCCAGCCGATCACGACGACAACCTTCCGAGAACGCGGGAGTGACGAGGGTGAGGCTAGCGGATGTGGGGGCCGATGAGTTGCTCGCGTGGCGTACAGAGTCCAGGGACGGCTTCAGGCGATCCCGTGAGATCTCACAGGCGCTGCCACATCGCGGCGGCGGCCTCGGCGTAGTCGGTGAAGTCGCGGGCCGGGCGGCCGAGCGCCTGCCGCACGCCGTCCGCCACGGAGGCGTTGCGGCCGTCCAGGATGCCGGTGAACAGCGCGGCCAGGCCCTCGGCCTCCTCCTCGGGCACGCCGTCCTTGACGGCCCCGGCCACGTACTCCTCCGGCGTCACCCGTACGAACGAGATCTTCCTGCCGGTGGCCCTGGACAGCTCCTCGGCCGCCTGCGTGAACGTCAGCAGCCGCGGCCCGGTGAGCTCGTAGAGCCTGCCCGCGTGGCCGTCCCGGCTGAGCGCGGCGGCGGCCACGTCCGCGATGTCGTTCACGTCCACGAACGGCTCGGGCACGTCGGCGACCGGCAGCGCGATGACGCCTTCGAGCACCTGGTCGTAGAAGAAGCCCTCGCTGAAGTTCTGCATGAACCAGCTGCAGCGGACGATCGTCCACTCGGCCCCGGACTCCCGCACGGTCCGCTCGCTGGCCTCCGCCTCCGGCTCGCCCCGCCCGGACAGCAGGACCAGCCGCCGCACGCCGCGGCTCACGGCCAGCTCCGTGAACGCCTTGACGTCCTCGTACGCGCCGGGGAAGGCCAGATCGGGGACGTAGGCGAGGTAGACGGCCGTCGCGCCGTCGAGGGCCGCCGGCCACGTGGAGCGGTCCTGCCAGTCGAAGAGGGGGCGGGACCCGATCCGCACGGGCAGGCCGAGAGCGTTGAGGCGGTCAACCACACGGCGGCCGGTCTTGCCCGTGCCGCCCAGAACCAGAATCGTCATGCATCCAGTAAGCCGCCATACCCGTAAGACTCTCCATGGTTGAGAAGCGCAATGGCATATGCGATCGTCTAACCCATGGATCCGCTGGCGGCGCTACTGGACGGCCCGCGGGCCCGCGGCGCCTTCCTGCTCCGCTCGATCCTGCATCCGCCCTGGTCGATGCGCATCCAGGACGAGGCCCCGCTGTCGCTGATCGCGCAGGTGCGCGGGGAGTCGTGGATCGCGTTCGACTCGGGCGAGCCCGTGCGCCTGTCGCCGGGGGAGGTCGCGATCGCCCGGGGGCCGCGGCCGTACACGGTGGCCTCGGAGCCCGGCCTCAAGCCGCAGGTCGTCATCCTCCCCGGCCAGGAGTGCCGCACGATCGGCGGCGGGTCGCCCTACGACACCATGTCCATGGGCGTGCGCACGTGGGGCAACGACCCGTCGGGGGGCACCGTGCTGCTCACCGGCACGTACAACCTGGAGGGCGAGGTCAGCCGGCGGCTGCTGGAGGCGCTGCCGCAGCTGCTCACCCAGCCGGGGGACCCGATCATCTCGCTGCTCGGCGCCGAGATCGTCAAGGACGAGCCGGGCCAGGAGGCGGTCCTCGACCGGCTGCTCGACCTGCTGCTCATCGCGGTGCTGCGCTCGTGGTTCGCCACTCACGCGAACGAGGCCCCCGCGTGGTACCGCGCGATGGGCGACCCGGTGGTGGGCCGGGCCATGCGCCTGCTGCAGAACAACCCGGCGCACCCGTGGACGGTCGCCGCGCTGGCCGCCGAGGTGGGCGTGTCCAGGGCGTCGCTGGCCAGGCGCTTCACCGAGCTGGTCGGCGAGCCGCCGATGTCCTTCCTCACGGACTGGCGCCTGGCGCTGGCCGCCGACCTATTGCGCGAGCCGGACGCGACGATCGGCTCGGTGGCCAGGAAGGTGGGGTACGGGAGCCCGTTCGCGCTCAGCGCGGCCTTCAAGCGGGTACGCGGCGTCAGCCCGCAGGAGTACCGGGCCGGATGAAACCACTGCTGCTGCTGGACGTGGACGGCGTGCTCAACCCGATGGGCCGGCCCGCTCCCGACTTCCGGCGCTACCGGTGCACGATCGACGACCAGGTCTACACCGTGCACCTCAACCCGCGCCACGGCCGCAGGCTCCTCGACCTGGCCCTGGCGACCGGCTCGGAGCTGGTCTGGGCGACGACGTGGGGGCAGCACGCCAACGAGTGGATCGCTCCCAGGATCGGCCTGCCCTCGCTGCCCGTCATCCCCGTGAGCCCGGACGGGGCCTCGGAGCACGGGGAGCTGTTCAAGACGCCGCACGTGGCCCGCTACGTGGGCCGGCGGCCGTTCGTCTGGTTCGACGACCAGGTGTGGGCGGAGGACGAGGAGTATCTCAGGGTGCATCAGGGTCTGGCCGACTTCCTGCTCGTCCACGTGGACCCGCTACGGGGACTGACCAGCCGACATCTGGGCATGGCACATGATTGGCTGACCCTTACAGGGTTTTCTCAGGGTTCCTGACGGGAGTCTGTCGGCCGCGCTGTCCGTTGAACAGGTAGGTCGTCACACACGGAGGAAACATCATGTACCGCTCACGAGAGCACAGGATTCTGGCCGGCGTCTGCGGCGGTCTCGCCGACAAGATGGGCCTGCCGCCCACTCTCGTCCGGATCCTGTGGCTGCTGCTGTCGCTCATCCCAGGGCCGCTGTGGGTCGTCTACGTCGCCATGTGGATCCTCGTCCCGGAGAAGCCGCAGGGCTACCGTCCGGCGTAACGTCCGCGACAGGCGTCGGCGGGCCGCCCGCCACGGATGGGCGGACGGCCTGCACCTCTGTCCCGCCCGGCACGTCGTCCCGGCCTTGAGATGACGTCCGCGGTGCAGGCGTACCTTGGCGGTCCCCGGCCGGATGCCGAGGGCGAGCGCCGCTTCGGTGACCGTGAGCTGGTCGATGGCGACCAGCTCCAGCACGGCGCGTTCCCCCTCGGGCAGGCCGGCCATGGCCTCGAAGGCCCGCCGGGCGTGCCGCTCCGCGTCGATCCGCTCCTCGAGTCGCGCGACGTCGTCGGTGTCCAGCGGCCGAGTCCAGCACCGCCACGAAGACCTCGGCGACCAGATCCGCGACGGTGTCCGGAAAAGGGTTACAAGACCACGCCTTCTGGCCGGTGCAAGGTCGCGTGCGCCGATGCCCGGAACGCGGCTTATCCTCGAAGGATGAGGGCAAGGCCGCTGACACTCATCCAGGACGATCTCGTCGACTACGACGCCGCGATGGAGCGCATGACCGACCTCGTCGGGCAGCGCCAGCGGGACGAGCGGCCGGACACGCTGTGGCTGCTCAGCCACCCGTCGGTCTACACGATCGGGCGCCGCACGCCGATGTCCCACCTGCCCGCCCCCGAGCGCGGCATCCCCGTCATGGAGACCGGACGCGGCGGCCAGCTCACCTACCACGGGCCGGGCCAGCTCGTCGGCTACCTGATCGTCAAGCTCGGCGAGGACCAGGGCATCGTCGACTACGTGCGCGAGGTGGAGCTGCGGCTGGTGGAGGCGCTGGGCAAGCTGGGCCTGCCCGCCGAGCGCCGCGACACGCCGCCGGGCTCGGAGCTGCTGACCGGCGTCTGGACCGCCGAGACCGGTCGCAAGATCATCTCGATCGGGATGCGGCAGAGCCGGGGCGTCACGAGCCACGGGTTCGCGCTCAACGTGGACGGCGACCTGGAGCCGTGGCAGTGGGCGGTCGCCTGCGGCATGCCCGACGTGGACATGACCTCGCTCAAGCGCGAGCTGGGCACGGCCTCGATGGACGAGGTCCGCACGGTCGTGGCCGCCGCCTTCGAGGCCTCCTGAGCGAGCTTTCAGCCGCGTGGAAAGACCTGCACGTCGGCATGGTGCCCGCCACCGTCGAGTTTGGCGTCGCAGGTGTAGAGCGGGGCTTCGAGCGCTTCGGCCAGGGCGAGGTATGAGGCGTCGTACGACGTGTAGTTGTGCCGCAGCTCCCAGATGCGCTCCGCGATGCCCTTGATCTCGTAGCGGACGATCCGCAGCGCGAGGTAATCGGCTCGCGCTTGCTCGGTCGCGGCCGTGCTGAGCTTGCCGCCGAGCGCAAGGCCACGCAGGGTTGAGAGCACCTCGACATCGAGCAGGTGAGGGGCGTGGATGCTCGCCTGGAGGGCGTCGATGAGCTCGGCCTTCGCCTGGCGTCCCGCCAATGCCTCGACCATCGCGGACGAGTCGATAATGATCATCGCCTGCCTTCGTGGACGGCGTCGAGGATGTCAGCGGTGGACGGCCCTTGGGATCGATCCCGAGACTTGAGTCGCTTGACTATTTCGGCATTGGTCGGCCTGGCGGCGATGTCCGCCAACTCCCTTGCGACGTAAGCCGAAAGAGACATGCCCGCTTCGGCCGCCCGCTCCTTCAACGACTCGGCCACGGGCTCGGGGACGTCGCGGATGTAGAGCGTTGCCATGAGGGGAATGCTAGCAGTTTGCTAGCGAGCGGGTACGGCCGTGGTGGCCGTACCCGCGGGCCGGGTCAGGAGATCGGGACCTCGTCGATCGTGCGGCGGGGGCCGGTGAACCAGTGCCGGGCCGACAGCGCCCACCACAGGGCGATGCCGACCAGCACCACCCCGACCGCGATCGGGGCGTAGTTGACCGAGGTCCAGTCGAAGGCCGTGTTGCCGGGCACCCCGGCGGGCGAGATCGGCATGAGGAAGTAGATCGAGACGACGACGATCTCGACGCAGGCGATCCAGCACAGGACCTTGTACTTGCGGCCGAGCGTCCACGGGCCCGGCCTGAAGGCGTCGCCCGCGCGCAGCCGGAGCCAGATCGGGATGAGGAAGGCCAGGTAGAGGCCGACGACCGCGATCGACACGACGGCCAGGAACGCGACCGGCGTGGTCAGCCCGGGAGGCGCGTAGAGGGCGGGCAAGGTGATCAGGGCGGCCACGAGGCAGCCGCCGATGATCGCGTTGACCGGGGTGCGGTTGCGGTCGACCTTCGACCACAGCCGCCAGCCGGGCACGCCGCGGTCGCGGGAGAACGCGTACGTCATGCGCGACATCGACGTCACGCAGCTCATCCCGCAGAAGAACTGGCCGATCGTGGAGATCGCGAAGACCGCGGTGGCCAGCGGGGCGGAGAGCGCGGTCTCGAAGATCGCCCCCACGAAGCCGGACTGCTTGTTGATCTCGTCCACGTTCGTGGCCGCGAACAGGAACGACAGCAGCAGGATCCAGCCGCCGATCGCCGAGTAGAAGATCGACTGCCACAGCCCGCGGGCGGCGGTCCTGGCCGCCCCCTGGGTCTCCTCCGACACGTGCGCGCAGGCGTCGAAGCCGGTGATCGTGTACTGGGTCAGCAGGAAGCCGAGCGGCAGCACGTAGAACCAGAACGACAGCCCGTCGGAGCCGGCGCCGAAGCCGGAGTTGTTGTTCGTGCCGCCGAAGACGAAGCCGAGCGACTGGTGGTGGTCGGGCGCGAAGATGAGGATCGCGACCACGATCGCGGCGCCCGCGACGTGCCACCAGACCGAGACGTTCTGCAGCAGCGAGATGAGCCTGTGGCTGTAGATGTTGATCAGCGCGTGGGCCACGAGGATGATCAGGAACAGCAGGAACGCCTGTGACAGCGTGCCTTCCCACGCGCCGTCGGTGAGCAGCCTGATCGTGGTGTTGAGGAACGTGGCGCAGCCGTAGTCGACCGACGCGGTCACCGCGATCAGGCCGATCAGGTTGAGCCAGCCGGTGAACCAGCCGTGGATCGGCTTGCCCAGCGTGGCGGCCCACCAGTAGATGCCGCCCGCCGTCGGGTACGCCGACACCAGCTCCGACATGCAGAAACCGATGATCAGGATGAACGCGGAGATCAGCGGCCAGCCCCAGGAGATGGCGATCGGGCCGCCGTAGTTCCAGGCCTGTCCGAAGGTGGTGAAGCAGCCGGCGAGGATGGAGATGATCGAGAAGGAGATGGCGAAGTTGGAGAAACCGCTCCAGGTGCGGGCCAGCTCCTGCTTGTAGCCGAGCTCGGCGAGTCGCCTGGAATCCTCTTCAGTGGTCATTGAGGTCTCCCTGGGGGGCGCGGAGGACGCTCCATTTGGACTACATCTAGACCATTTCTCTGACGAGGACAAGGCGTTACAGGTGGGTTTCGGGCCCGTCAGAGGGTTCGGCCAACCGTCAGGACGATCTTCCCGGTGAGGGAACCGCCGAGCTGGGCGGCCTTCACGTCCTCCAGGTCCTCCCACGAGCTGTTCAGGCCGATGTCGACGGAGAGCTCGCCGGCGGCCACGAGGGCGAGCAGGTGGGCGAGGTCGTCGGCGGGGGCCGTCACGTCGCCGAAGGAGTTGAGCGATCTGGCCGGGCCGAGGGAGAAGGTCGAGTTCGGGGGGAAGACGGCGGGCTGCCCGCAGGCCCAGCCGACGCTCTGCAGGTTGCCGCCGGGCTTCAGCAGCGCCCAGGCCGCGACGAGCGCCGGACCGCCGACCGTCTCGATCGCGACGTCGACCGGCTCGACGCCGTCCAGGCCCACCACGATGTCGGCGGGCGCTGCGAGGCCGGCCGCCGGCCGCGCCGCGCGTTCGGGTGCGCCGAGGCCGGCCGCCAGCCGCGCCGCGCGTTCCGGCCTGCTGACGGAGGCGATGACGTGGGCGCCCGCGCGCCCGGCCAGCTGCACGGCCAGCCGTCCCACGGCTCCCGACGCCCCGGTCACCAGGACGCGCGACCCCGGCCCGGGTCCGGCGGCCCGCAGCGAACGCAGGGCCGTGAGGCCGGCCATCGGCAGCGCGGCGGCCCGTACCAGGTCCACCCCCTCGGGCACCACCGCCATCGAGCCGGTGTCGAACGCCGCCCGCTCGGCCCACGCGCCCGCCCCGAAGGCCGCCACCCGCGCCCCTTCGCGCGGCCCCGTGCCGTCCTCGGCGGCGCGCAGGACGACCCCGGCGGCGTCGTAGCCGAGCACGGTGCCCTCCGGCAGGCGGCCGATGTGCCGCAGGTCGCTGAAGTTGACGGAGGCGTGACGGACCTCGACGAGCGCCTGCCCGGGCCCCGGCGCCGGTTCGGGCACCTCCGCGAAGCGTCCCTCGGCTCCCGGGCCCACGACCAAAGCGCGCATGCTCATCCTCCCTGGCAGCACAATACGGACTGTCGGTCCGCTTCTATGGCAGGGATAGTATGGGGACCGACGGTCCGTTTGCAACAGGAGGTAAGGCCGGTGCGGTCAGACGCGACCCGTAATCGGGCGGCGATCCTGCGGGCGACGGAGGAGCTGCTCGCCGCCCACGGCGCCGAGCACATCTCCCTCGACCGGGTGGCCGCGGCGGCGGGGGTGGGCAAGGGCACGCTGTTCCGGCGCTTCGGCAGCCGTACCGGGCTGTTCCAGGAGCTGCTCGCCGAGCGGGCCGCCGCGCTGGCGCTGGCCATCGAGACGCCCGGCTCCGCGCTCGGCCCCGGCGCGCCGCCCGAGGACCGGCTGCTGGGCTTCCTGGACGAGCTGTGCGAGCTGGCCGAGCGGAACCTGGCGCTCTTCGCCGCGCACGAGCGGGCCTGCGCCGAGGACAAGTACCGCGATCCGACCTATCTGCGCTGGCACGCGCACGTGACCGCCCTGGTCGCCGAGGCCCGGCCGGAAGGCGACGGCGGCCTGGACGCGGAGTTCGCCGCCCACGCGCTGCTGGGCTCCTTCGACGCCGACCTGGCCCGGCACGTCATGGCGGACGGCGGGGTGGCGCGGCTCAAGTCCGCGGTCAGGGGCCTGGCCGAGACCCTGCTCCAGGGTGCGGCTACTCCCCGAACGCGTCGGTAGCGGCCTGGCAGAAGGCCTTGAGATCGTCCGGCTTGCGGCTGCTGACCAGGGTGTTGGGCCCTGACGTGCAGATCACGACCTCCTGGTCCGCCCACGTCGCCCCCGCGTTGCGCAGGTCGGTCTGCAGGCTCGGCCAGGACGTGATGGTACGGCCGCGCACGACGTCCGCCTCGATCAGCGTCCAGGGCGCGTGGCAGATGGCGGCCACGGGCTTGCCCAGGTCGAAGAAGGCGCGGGCGAACCGGACGGCCTGCGGGTCCATCCGCAGGAAGTCGGGGTTCGCGACGCCTCCGGGGAGCACGAGGCCGTCGAAGGAAGCCGGGTCGGCGTCCTCCACCGTGGCGTCCACGGCGAACCGGTCGCCCTTGTCCAGGTGGTTGAACGCCTGGATCTGACCCTGCTTGGTGGAGACAAGCTTGGGCGTGCCGCCCGCCTGCTTGACCGCCTTCCACGGCTCCGTGAGCTCCACCTGCTCCACTCCCTCGGGCGCGACGAGGAACGCGATGGTCTTGCCGTCCAACATGTGACCTCCCCTTGGGTTGAGTGCTTCCCCTCCCCCTTTCCGGGCGCGGCCGTAGTATGCACCTTTACCCCTAGGGGGTATAGTGGCGGCCAAGGATCGAGGAGTGAAGGAGCGAGGCATGACCGTCGCGACGTACCAGGTTGAGGGCATGACCTGCGGCCACTGCGTGAGCGCCGTGACCGAGGAGGTCGGCAAGGTCGCGGGCGTGAGCGGCGTCCAGGTGGACCTGGCGGCCAAGGCCGTGACCGTCACGAGCGAGACGCCGATCGACCGCGCGCTGATCGACGCGGCGGTGGTGGAGGCCGGTTACGAGCTGGCGGGGGCGATCGAGCTGCTGCCGCAGGCGGGGGGTTCGTGCTGCGGCTCCGGCGGCTGCCACTGATCGCCCCGTAGGATGCCTCATCGTCCCCTTGGGGGTGCCGCATCACGGCAGCCCCAAGGGGACTGAAAATTTACACCGCAAAAGGAAACGAGAATGAAACAATTTTCCGCAGCGCGTTGACACGCGGACTCCCTATGGTGTGCCTTTCTCTACACAGGAAAACCCCCGCCTGAAGGTGAGGCACATATGAGCAAATGGATCGCGCGCCTGGCAGCGCTGGGTGTCGCGCTGTTAGTGGCGGGTCAGGGCGCGACAGCCGCCCACGCCCAGGAGCCCGCGGCGGGGAAGAAGGTACTGCGCGTCGGGGCCACGCAGTCGATGGACTCGATGAACCCGTTCCTGGCGGTCCGCCTGGTCTCGACGTCGATCCACCGCTGGATGTACGGCTTCCTCACGGTGCCCGACTCCAAGACGCTGCAGCCCAGCGCCGACCTGGCCGAGTCGTGGACCACGTCGCCCGACGGGCTCACGTGGACGTTCAAGATCCGTGCGACCAAGTGGTCGGACGGCAAGCCGGTCACGGCCGATGACGCGGCCTGGACGTTCAACAAGATCATGACGGACGAGGCCGCCAAGACGGCCAACGGCCCGGCGGTCGAGAACTTCGAGAGCGTCACCGCCAGCGGCCAGGACCTGACGATCAAGCTCAAGTCGCCGCAGGCGTCCATGCTGGACAACCCGATCCCGATCATGCCCAAGCATGTCTGGGAGTCGGTCACCGACATGGCCAACTACGACGCCGAGAAGTACCCGGCCGTCACCAGCGGCCCGTACATCGCGATCGAGCACAAGAAGGACCAGTACGTCAAGCTGCAGGCCAACCCCAACTACTGGCGGGGCAAGCCCAAGATCGACGAGCTGCAGGTCATCTTCTACGACAACCCGCAGGCCGCCGTCGCCGGCCTCAAGAACGGCGACATCGACCTGCTCGGCCGGATGAACCCGCCGGAGTTCCAGGCCATCCAGAACGACCCGAACATCGAGGCGTGGAACACCCAGGGCCGCCGCGCGGCGTACCTGCAGATCAACCACGGCGCCACCACCACCGACAACAAGCCCGTCGGTGACGGTCACCCGGCGCTGAAGGACGTCAAGGTCCGCCAGGCGCTGCACTACGCCATCGACAAGCAGAAGCTGGTCGCCGAGGTCCAGAACGGCCTGGCCAAGCCCGCCGACGGCTCGATCATCCCGCCGATGTACAAGGACTTCTTCTGGGAGGCCACCGGCGACGAGAAGGTCACCTACGACCCCGCCAAGGCCAACAAGATCCTCGACGACGCCGGCTACAAGAAGGGCTCCGACGGCATCCGCACGATGCCCGACGGCAAGCGCAAGCTGGAGTTCCGCTTCAGCATCCACACCGACACCCCGATCGAGGACAAGCTCGCCGAATACCTGACGGGCTTCTTCAAGGAGATCGGCATCACGCTGACCACCAAGAAGCTCGACTCCAGCAAGTTCACCGAGGAGACGGGCGTCACCGGCCTGTTCGACATCGCGATCAGCGGCTGGTCGGTCAACCCCGACCCCGAGGAGGTCCTGGCCACGCACCTGTGCAGCCGCAGGCCGGCCCCGGGCGGCGAGGGCGGCGGCACCGAGTCGTTCTTCTGCGACGAGACCTTCGAGAAGCTCTACAAGGAGCAGCTGCAGGAGCTCGACCGGCCCAAGCGCGCCGAGACCATCAAGAAGATGCAGGAGCGGCTCTACACCGAGGCCCCGGTCATCGCGATCTACTACAACAATGACCTCGAGGGCTACCGCAAGGACCGGATCACCAGCATCACCCCGATCCCCGAGGACAAGGGCCTCCTGTACGGCGGCAGCGGCTACTGGCCGTTCTACACCGTGGACGTCAAGGCCGCAGCGGCGAGCGGCGGCAGCGGCGGCGGCGGCTCCAACACCGGCCTCATCGCCGGCATCGTGGGCGGCGTCGTGGTCCTCGGACTGGCGGGCTTCTTCCTGAGCAGGCGGCGTAAGAGCGTCGCAGACGAGCGCGAATGACCACTCCGCTCGAAGCAGCAGAGCCCGCCGTCCAGGCGGCGGGCCCTGGTGACGAGCGCTCCACCCGCCGCGGCACGCTGCAGTACGCGCTGTCCAAGGCCGGTGGGGCGCTGTTCAGCATCGCCATGGTGATCGTCGGGACGTTCTTCGTGTTCCGGCTGCTGCCCGGCGACCCGGTGCGCAACCTGGCGCAGGGCCGCAACATGACGCCGGATCAGCTCAACCTCGAACGCCACCGGCTCGGCCTGGACAAGCCGGTGCTCCAGCAGTTCTTCGACTTCGTGGGCAACACGCTCAGGCTCGACCTGGGCACGTCCTACGAGTACAAGCGGCCGGTTCTGGACCTGATCGGCGAGCGCATCGGCCCGACGCTGCTCCTGGCGGGCACGGGTCTGGTCATCGCCGTCAGCCTCGGGATCTGGCAGGGCACGCGGTCCGGATGGCGGCCGGGCACCAGGTTCGACCGCTTCTCCACCAGCGTCTCGCTGGTGCTCTGGTCGGTGCCCACGTTCTGGCTCGGACTGCTGCTGATGATGGTGCTCGGCGTCGGCATCGGGCCCATCCCCGGCCTCTTCCCCTTCAGGGGCATCGAGAGCGTGGACGCGCCGGATGGCTTCGCGTACGTGCTGGACGTGGCCTCGCACATGGTCCTGCCGTGCCTGACCCTGGTGGGCGTGGTCTACGCCCAGTACCTCCTGATCATGCGCTCGTCGCTGCTGGAGGAGGTCAGCCAGGACTACGTGACCGTGGCCAGGGCCAAGGGGCTCCGGGACGACGAGGTCCGGCGGCGCCACGCGGTGCCCAACGCCCTGCTGCCCACGGTGACGCTGGTGTTCATGCGCATCGGCTTCGTGGTCGGCGGCGCGGTCACCGTGGAGACGATCTACACCTGGCCCGGCCTGGGTCAGCTGTTCTACCGTGCGATCAAGGTGCCTGACTTCACCCTCATGCAAGGGACGTTCCTGCTGATCACCGTGTCCGTGATCGTCATGAACACGCTGGCCGACGTGGTCTACCACATGCTCGACCCGAGAGTGAGGTCGGCATGACCAGCGTCGCCGCGGCCCGCCGGCGGCTCGTCCTGAGCCGGTTCTGGGCCGACTTCCGCACCCACAGAGCAGGCGTCGCCGGGATGGTGGTCCTGCTCGTCGCCGTGGTGCTCGCGCTGATCGCGCCGCTGTTCATCGACGAGGGCGTGACCAGTGTCGTCGACGCCCCCGGACCCGAATTCGCCGCGCCGAGCCTGGACTTCCCCTTCGGGACCGACGAGTCCGGCCGCTCGATCCTGCTGATGGTCTGGTGGGGCTCGCGCACGTCGCTGCTCATCGGCTTCCTGGCCGCCCTGCTCAGCATCGTGATCGGCACGGTCATCGGCATCGCCGCCGGGCACTTCCGCGGCTGGGCCGGCGGCGCGCTCATGCGGGTCACGGACTGGTTCCTGGTGCTGCCCTCGCTGGTGACCGCACTGGTGCTGGCGGCCATCCTGGGCGGCACCACGTTCACGGTCATCATGGCGATCGCGGTCACCTCCTGGCCGTCCACCGCCCGCCTGATCAGGGCGCAGACGCTCGCCGTGGAGGCCAGGCCGTACATCGAGCGGTCGAAGGCGCTCGGCGGCGGGCACTGGCACATCACCACCCGGCACGTCCTCCCCAACGTGGCGCCACTGCTGCTGGCCAGCACCACGCTGGAGGTGGCCAGCGCGATCGTCACCGAGTCCACGCTGGCCTTCCTGGGCGCCAGCGCGAACAAGACGTCATGGGGGACCATGCTGCGTTCCTCCTACGACTACGGCGCGGCCACGCATGGCGCGTGGTGGTACATCCTCATCCCCGGTCTCGCCATCCTGGCCGTCGTCATGGCGTTCACCCTCGTCGGGCGGGCGCTGGAGGCCGTGCTGAACCCGCGGCTCAGGAGGGCGGCATGAGCTTGCTCGAACTCGACGACGTGTCGGTGACGTACCGCATCGCCTCGGGCGAGGTGCCCGCCGTACGCGGTGTGTCGCTGAAACTCGACTCCGGAGCGGCACTCGGAGTCGCCGGCGAGTCGGGATCCGGCAAATCGACGTTGGCCATGGCGCTGATGCGGCTCCTGCCCCGCGACGCGCGCGTCGAAGGCCGGATCCTGCTCGACGGCGAGGACGTGCTCACCATGAAGTGGGGCCGCATGCGCGCCGTACGGTGGGCCGAGGCCTCGATCGTGTTCCAGGGCGCGCAGCACGGGCTCAACCCGGTGCGCAGGATCGGCGACCAGATCGCCGAGCCGCTGCTCGTCCACGGCCTGGCCAAGCCGGACGCCGCCCGCAAGCGCGTGGCCGAGCTGCTCGAACAGGTCGGCCTGCCCTCCTGGCGGGCCCGCAGCTACCCGCACGAGCTGTCCGGCGGGCAGCGGCAGCGCGTGATGATCGCGATGGCGCTGGCCTGCTCGCCCCGGCTGATCATCGCCGACGAGCCGACCACCGCGCTCGACGTGATGGTGCAGGCCCAGGTCCTGACGCTGATCAAGGAGCTGGTCGCCGAGCACGACATCTCGCTGATCATGATCTCGCACGACCTGTCGGTGCTGGCGGACGTGTGCGGCCGGCTCGCGGTCATGTACGCGGGCCGCGTCGTCGAGTACGGCCCGTCCGCCGAGGTGTTCCACGACGCCAAGCACCCCTACAGCCGGGCGCTGGCGGCGGCGTTCCCCACGGTGGGCGACCCGGCCTCGCGGCTGGCGCCGAAGGGCCTCGGGGGCGACCCGCCCGACCCGATGCAGCTCCCGGGCGGCTGCTCGTTCCACCCGCGCTGCCCGGTCGCGCTGGACGAATGCGCCACGCTGGACGTGGAGCTGTGGCCCGCGGGTGAGCGCCGTACCGCCGCTTGCGTGCACGTACGCGAGAAGGAGGGGGCCTCATGACCGAGACGCAGACCACCGCCGAGGCGGTCTCGACGGCCCGGCCGAGCCTGCTGGAGGCCCGCGACCTGCACGTGGAGTTCTCCTCGCGCGGCCGGCGCGCCAAGGCCGTGGACGGCGTGAACCTGGCCGTCGGCGAGGGCGAGATCGTGGCCCTGGTCGGCGAGTCGGGCTGCGGCAAGACCACGCTGGCGCGCACGCTGCTCGGCCTCGAACGCCCCACCTCCGGCGAGGTCCGCTACGGCGGCGCCGCCCTGGACTACGGCTCCAGGGCGCTCAAGGAGTACCGCAGGCAGGTGCAGCTCGTCCTGCAGGACCCGACCGGCTCGCTCAACCCCAGGCACACCGTGTACGAGGCGGTCGCCGAGGGGCCGCGCATCCACGGGCTGCCGGACGAGCGCGAGATCGTGGCCGAGGCCCTGTCCAGGGCGGGGCTGCGACCGCCGGACCGGTTCTTCCTGCGCTACCCGCACGAGCTGTCCGGCGGGCAGCGGCAGCGCGTGGTGATCGCCGGGGCGCTGGCGCTGAACCCGAAGGTGCTGATCGCCGACGAGCCGGTGGCCTCGCTGGACGCCTCCGTACGCGGCGAGATCCTGGCCCTGATGCTGCGGCTGCGCGACGAGCTGGGGCTGTCGGCGCTGGTCGTCACCCACGACCTGGGCCTGGCCTGGAACATCGCCGACCGGGTGGCGGTCATGTACCTGGGCCGGATCGTCGAGTCGGGGCCGGTGGAGCAGGTGCTGACCGCGCCGCGGCACCCGTACACGCAGGCCCTGATGTCGGTGCTGCCGGAGTCTCCCGAGCGGGTGGTGCTGACCGGCGAGCCGCCGGACCCGACCCGGATCCCGGGCGGGTGCCGCTTCCACGCCCGCTGCCAGGTGCTGGCCTCCGGGAAGGCGGCCGAGGCGGGGGTGGACGCCAGGTGCCGCTCGGAGCTGCTGGACATCCTGCCGGCCGTGCCCGGGGCCCAGGCGGCCTGCTACTACGCGGACGCCGTCTGAGGTTAGCCCAGGTCGGCGTCGTGGACCAGGATGGCGGCCTGGACGCGGTTGGCCAGGCCCAGCTTGGCCAGCATGCGGCTGACGTGCGCCTTCACCGTCGCCTCCGTCAGGTGCAGCTCGCGGCCGATCTCGGCGTTGGACAGGCCGCGGGCGACGGCCCTGATCACGTCCTCCTCCCGCCCGGTGAGCCGGTCGAGCTGCTGGCGCGCCACCTCGGCGCGGGAGGGGGCTCGGTTGGCGTACGAGGCGATCAGGCGCCTGGTGACCGAGGGCGAGAGCATGGCCTGGCCGCCGGCGACCGTGCGGACGGCGGCGGCCAGCTCTCGCGGCGGGGTGTCCTTGAGCAGGAACCCGACCGCGCCCAGGCGCAGCGCCTCGTGCACGTACTCGTCCAGGTCGAACGTGGTCAGCATGATCAGCTTGGGCGCGTCCGGCTCGGACAGGAGCCGCGCGGCGGCGGTCAGGCCGTCCATGCCCGGCATGCGGACGTCCATCAGCACGACCTCGGGCCGCAGCCGCCGCACGGCGGAGACGGCCTCGGCGCCGTCGCGGGCCTCGCCGGCGATCGCGATGTCGCCCGCCGCCTCCAGGATCAGCCGCAGCCCCGAACGGACGAGCGCCTCGTCGTCCACGACGAGCACCCTGATCATGCCGGGATCCTGGCGCTCACGAGGAAGCCGCCGCCGTCCTGGGCGCTGGTACGCAGGGTGCCGCCGAGCAGCTCCACCCGTTCCCGCAGCCCCACCAGGCCCCAGCCCGCGCCGGGCAGCTCCCCGGGCGGCGACCCCGGCGCCTGGTTGCGCACCTCCACCTCCAGCTCCCCGGGCCCGTAGCGGATGAGCACGTCCGTGGCGGCGTCGCCCGCGTGCTTGTGCACGTTGGTGAGCGCCTCCTGGACCACCCGGTACGCGGTCCGCTCCACGGTCGGTTCGACCGGCCGCGCCTCGCCCTCGTCGTGCCTGGTCACCGCGATGCCCAGGGCGCGGGACTGGTCGAGCAGCCGGTCGAGATCCCCCAGGGTGGGCGGCGGCTGGACCGCGCTCTCCCGCCCGGGTGTTCGCAGGACTCCCAGCACGTCGCGCAGGTTCGCCAGCGCCTCCCGCCCGATCCCGCCGATCAGGGCGGCGGCCCGCTCCGTCTCCCCGTCCGGCGCCCGCATCTCCAGCGCCCCCGCGTGCAGCACCATGAGCGAGACCCGGTGCGCGACCACGTCGTGCATCTCTCTGGCGATCCTGGCCCGCTCCTGCGCCCTGGCCTGCTCGGCCCGCATGACCTGCTCGTGCTCGCGGCGCTCCGCGCGCTCCACGGCCGCTTCCCGGCGGGTGCGGACGAGGAGGCCCAGCGCCAGCGGCAGCCCGATCACGGCCAGCGCCAGGATCAGGGCGTTGCCCGTGGTGGCGGTCATCAGCTCGTACGGGCCGCTTCGCTGCGCGCCCGCGAGCGCGGCGATTCCGCACACGGCCAGGCAGCCGCCGAGGTAGGCGGCCAGGCGCCGCCCGCTCAGGGCCAGGCCCGCGTAGTAGGAGGCCACCAGCAGCGGCGGCCACATCACCAGCCACACGTAGCCGGCGGCGCCCACCGCGGCCAGCGGCCACCAGGACCGCCGCGCCTGCCAGGCGGCCAGGCCCGCGACCGCGGCGACCGCGACGAGCACCGGGAGCGGCAGGCTCGACGGCACCCCGAGCTGCCCCTTCACCACGAGCAGCGAGGCCGCGAACACCCCTGCGCCGAGCAGCACGAACCGCATGCCTCACAGCGTATGGGCCACCCGGAAAGGGACATTACAACCAAAGTAGTAAGAGCCGATCGACGATCGGGGCGTCCCGGGCGGCGGCCTGCGGCACCAGCCTGGGCCCATGCGTAAAACCCTTGCCACAGTCGTGACGTCCCTGGCCGTCCTCGCCGGAGCCGCTCCGGCGCAGGCGGCCGACCTCGCCCTTCCGAAGCCGACCGGGCCGCGGCCCGTCGGCACGACCAGCCTGCACCTGGTGGATTCCAGCCGCCCCGACCCCTGGAACCCCGAGGCGTCCCGGCGGGAGCTGATGGTCTCGCTCTGGTACCCGGCCAGGAAGGCCGTGGGGCGGCCCGCGCCGTACGTGACACCCCAGGAGTCGGCCGCCATCGTGAAGGGCTTCCCGGACGTCTCCCCGGACGCGCTCACGAAGACCAGGACGTACGCCAGGCTCGGCGCGCCCGTGAGCGGGGGCAGGCTGCCCCTGGTCGTCATGTCGCCGGGCTTCTCCTTCCCGCGCGCCACCCTGACCTCGCTGGCCGAGGAGCTGGCGTCCAGGGGATACCTGGTGGCGGCGGTGGAGCACACGTACGAGTCGGTCGCGACCACCTTCCCCGACGGCCGGACCACCACCTGCCTGGCCTGCGTGAAGGGCCAGGACAACGTCAAGGTGGCCGCGAGCCGGGTCAAGGACGTGCGGTTCGTGCTCGGCGAGCTGGTCAGGGGCCGGTGGGGCAAGGTGATCGACCGGTCGAGGATCGCCATGGCCGGCCACTCCATGGGCGGGTACGCCACCGCCCAGACCATGCTGGCCGACACCCGGATCAAGGCCGGCGTCAACCTGGACGGCACGTTCGCGCTGGACGAGCCGCTCGACCGGCCGTTCATGCTGGTCGGGGCGCCGGGGCACGCCCCCGGCTACGGCTCCTGGGACAGGGCCTGGGTCAACCTGAAGGGCTGGAAGCGCTGGATCACGGTGGCGGGGACCGACCACTCGGCCTTCGTCGACTACGCCGTGCTCAGGCCGGCGCTCGGCCTGCCCGCGCAGGAGCTGGACGGCGCGCGGGCGCTGCGGATCACCCGCGCTCACCTGGTCAGCTTCCTCGACCTGCACCTGCTCGGTAAGCGGACGCCGGTCGAGGACTATCCCGAGGTCACCGATCAGACGCGGAACGCGTCGGCGTTCTCCGAGGCCCACTGAGCGAAGCTGCGCGCGTCCCGGCCGGTGATCTCGCGCACGGTCGGGACCACCGTATAGCCGACCTCCGGGGTGTTGCCCAGGGCCTGGACGAGGAACTCGATGGTCTGCTCGCCCATGCCGTCGGCGGCCCACTTGGCCCGCGCCTCGTCCACGGTCAGCTCCACGTACTCGACGTGGCTGCCGATCGACGTGCCCAGGATCTCGACCTTCTGCCTGAGGGTGATCGCCTCGGGGCCCGTCAGCACGTACGTCCTGCCGCCGTGGCCGCCCTCGACCAGCACCGTCGCGGCCACGGCGGCGATGTCGCGCTCGTGCACGAGGGCGCTCAGCCGGTCGCCGAACGGCTCCTTGATGACGCCTTCCGTCTTCACCGTCTGCGCCCACCAGCGCAGCGTGTTGGACATGAACTCGACCGGGTGCAGCAGCGTCCACTCCAGGTCGGCCGCGGCCAGCGCCTGCTCCAGCGGGCCGTCCTCGCGGCCGCCCAGCACGGTGACCCGCCGCACGCCCGCCTTGACGGCCAGCTCCACGATCGCGGCGCCGTCCGGCAGGGGCGCGTAGTCGTCGCCCGCGAAGTTGATGAGGTGCGCGGCGGTGACGCCCTCGAAGGCGTCCGTCAGCGTCTCGGGCCGGGCGAAGTCGCCGGCGACGACCTCGACGCCCTCGGGGAGTGCGGCCTTGGCGGGGTTCCTGGTCAGGGCGCGTACGTGCTGCCCGGCCGCGAGGAGCTCCTCCACGACGAGTCGGCCGACGGTCCCGGTGGCTCCGGTGACGAGGATGGTCATGGCGAACCCCTTTTTTTCGGAACGGAATGTTCTGCTCTCAGTATAGCAGAACGGAACGCTTTATTCCGAGTAGTTTTTGAGCGAGATGGCGTTCGCGGCGCGGTGGATGGGGCCGGCGATCCTGTCGATCATCCGGTCGCGGCCCGGCAGGTGCGGGAGCAGCCTGACCATCCTGGTCTGGAACCAGATGGCCACGGGGGAGCCGAGCACCATGCCCTTGACGTTGGCCGGCCCGAGTGCCTGGTTGGCTTCGACGAACTCGCGCATCTCGCGCTCGTAGCCCTCCGTCCCGCCGCCGCCGGCCAGCTCGCCGGCCAGCACGTACGCGCCCACGAGCGCCAGGCTCGTGCCCTGCCCGGAGGCCGGCGAGGCGCAGTACGCCGCGTCGCCCACCAGCACGACGCGCCCCTTGGACCAGCGGTCCATGTGGATCTGGGTGACCGAGTCGAAGTAGAAGTCCTTGGCGTCGCGTACGGACTCCAGCAGCGCGGGCACCTCCCAGCCGACCCCCGCCATGGCCTTGACCAGCAGGTCCTTCTGGCCCTCGGTGTCGCGGTGGTCGTAGGCCAGCGGCTCGGACGACCACATGAACAGCGCCTTGGCGCGGGTGTCCTGGCGGGTGCTGTAGACGTTCGCGGTCCGGCCCGGGGCCAGGTGCACGGCCTCCTCGCGGTCCAGGCCCAGGGTGTTGGGGACGGTGCAGATGGAGATGTAGTAGCCGAGGTCGCGGGCGTACTGGGACTCCTCGCCGAAGGCGATCCTCCTGGTGTTGGAGTGCGCGCCGTCGGCCCCGACGACCAGGTCGAACCTGCGGGGCGCGGAGCGCTCGAACGTCACCGTGCCGTCCTCCGCGATGCCGGTGACGGAGTCGCCGAAGACGTACTCGACGTCGTGGCGGGTGAGGTCGTACAGGAGCTCGTTGAGGTCGCCGCGCATGATCTCGGCGTCGCCGCCCGTGCGCCCGCCGAACAGGTCGGCGTCCATGGTCGCGACCTTCCTGCCGTTGGCGTCGTAATGGGTGGCGATCCGCATGTCCGTGCTCGCCGCGCGGACCGCCTCCATGAGGCCCATGCGCTCGACGACCCGGAGGGCCGCGCCCCGGATGTCCACCTTGTAGCCGCCCTCGCGGATCGCGGGGGCCCGCTCGACCACGGTCACGTCGAAGCCGTGGCGCCTGAGCCAGTACGCGGCCGCGGTGCCGGCGATGCTTGCGCCTGAGATGAGGATGCTCTTCGTCATGGCCCTGACGGTACACATGTCTCAGACGCTTGTCTAGGACGAGTTTTCCAGACGTTTGTGCTAGGCTCCGGGCATGGGAAACAGGGAAGATCTGCTGGCCGGGGCCAAGCGGTGCCTGATCGAGAAGGGCTATTCGCGTACGACGGCGCGCGACATCGCCAACGCGTCCGGGGTGAGCCTGGCGGGCATCGGTTACCACTTCAAGTCGAAGGAGGCGCTGATGAACGAGGCGCTCTTCGAGGCGATGCGGGAGTGGGGGGACGACCTGGCGGCGACCCTGACGGCCGACGTCAAACCGGACGCCACGCCGCTGGAGCGGTTCGAGGCGGCCTGGGACCGGGTGGTGGAGTCGTTCACCCGCCTGCGGCCGCTGTGGCTGACGCAGTTCGAGCTGCTGGGGCAGATCGACCACCTGCCGGAGGTGCGCGAGCAGCTGGTGCGGGCCACGGGGGAGGCGCGGCTGGGGCTGGCCGAGCTGTTCGAGGGGGTGGAGCTGGGGGGCGATCCGGAGCGGGAGCGGCTGGCGGGGTCGCTCTACCAGGCGCTGCTGACGGGCTTCCTGTCGCAGTGGCTCCTGGACCCGGCCAGCGCCCTGTCGGGCCGCGAGGTCGTCACCGCCCTCCGCTCACTCACCTCCTGACACCACCCGCCCCCTTGCGCCGGACCGCTCACCGCCACACACCGCCCGCACCACGTCCCGCCGGGGTGCTCGCCCGGCGTGCGGGGTGCGGCGTTAGGAGGGGCGCTGGGCGGCGTCCGGTGCGGCATGCGGGGGCGGCGTGCGGTGTCGCGTGAGGAGGGGGCGGGTCATGCGACGCCGACCATGCCGCTCGCCCGCACCGCGCCCTCAGCGCCAGCGCCGCGCGTCCGGATGCGGCGATGCTGCCGTGTGGTGGTGCTGGGTGCGGTGCGTGTGTGGGTGCTACGGCGAGGACGTCACGTCCGCGAGTCGCCCCCGCGAAGGGGACCGGGCAGGCGACGGCCGGGGTCAGAAGGCGCTGATGGTGGCGGGGGCGCGTTCGGTGCGGCTGAGGGTGCGGATGACCGCCGTGGCCCCGTGCCGGTGGACGGCCAGCCGGGCCAGGAGTTCGACCACGGGATCGATGATCGAGGACGGCAGCTCCGGCGTGTCCAGCCCCACGCTCGCCGCCAGGTCGTCCGAGTGCACCACCAGCTCCACGAGCCGAGTGAGCAGGAAGTCGTCGAGCAGCAGCGACCACCCCGCCCACGGCAGGCCCACGACCCGGTCGGCGGGTTCGGCGGCCAGGGCGGCGGCCAGCAGGTCCAGCAGCGCCTGGGTCCGGTCCGCCAGCGCCTCGGGCCCGTCCGCCGCGGCGGCCTGGCCGCCGCGCCTGATGCTCACGTTGCTCTCGTGGTCGAGCCCCGCCTGCACCCACGGCGACCTCGAATAGTGCTCCAGGAGCCCGACCGGCTCGCCGGCCACCCCGTCCGACGCGAGCACGTCACGGACGCGGACGAGCTGGTGCGCCAGGTGCCCCGCCAGCCCCGCGACGCTGAACTCGGTCAGCGCGCTCGGCTTGTCCCAGGCCGCCGCCACGGCGGGATCGCGCAGCAGCGAGACCGCCGAGGTCGCGGCCACCAGATAGGACTGCCTGATTTCCCCCATTTGCCGCCCTTCCCCTGGTTTAGGTGGTAACTCGCGCCAAGACTATCCCTCCGACAATCAGGGCGAGCGCCGCCATCCTGCCGACGGAGACGGGGTCGTCGTTGAGCGCGATGCCCAGGGTGATCGCGCCGACCGCGCCGATGCCCGTGAAGACGGCGTACGCGGTGCCGACCGGCAGCGTGTTCATCGCCTGGGACAGCAGCCAGACGGCGGCGGCCATCAGGACGAGGCACACGAGCGTGGGCACCGGCCGGGTGAAGTTGTGCGTCGGCTTGATGCTCTGCGACCACGCCACTTCGACGAGTCCGGCGAGGAGCAGAATGAGCCAGTTCATCGGGCCGCCTCCTTGAGCGCCGCGGCCAGGGACCGCTCGTGGTCGTCGCGCAGGTGCGCCAGGGCCGGGTCGAGCCGCGCGTTGACCAGCTCCGCGTGGATGAACGTCACGTCCTCGACCCTGAAGTGCCCCTTGAAGAAGTCGCGCAGGTAGCGCTCCTGGTGGTCGTAGGGCTCGCGGGGGGTGCCCGGCCCGTACGCGCCGCCCCGCGCGCTCGTCACCACGAACGAGCGGCCTTCGAGCGACATCTTCGGGAACGTGATCTGGTCGAGCCAGGCCTTGAGCGAGGAGGGGATCGAGTAGTTGTACATGGGCGTGCCGATCAGGATCACCTCGGCCGCCACCACCTCGTCGAGCAGCGGCTCCACGACGGCCCACGCCTGCCGCTGGGCGGGCGTCCGTACCGCCTCCCGATATCGCGAAATGTCGGTGATCTCGTGTTCGAGGATGTGGTCGCAGAGCTCCGTCCACGCCTCGCCGATGTGCGGCACCGGCTGCGTGGCCAGGTCCCGGTAGGCGTACGGGCGATCGGGATGCGCCGCCCGCCACGTGTCGGCGTACACGGCGGACAGTCTGCGCGAGAACGACGACGCCCGGCGCGCGCTCGCGTCCAGATGCAGCAGCATGGTCTCTCCTCAATAAGTGGACATGCCGTCCACTTCAATATAACCGGACGCCGCGTCCACATACAATCGGACGCATGGAAAGAGCCGACGCCGCGCGGAACCGCGCGCGCATCCTGGAGGCGGCCGCGCAGCTCTTCGCGGAGCGGCTGCCGCAGGACGTGACGATGGAGGACATCGCCAGGAAGGCCGGGGTGGGCCGGGGCACGCTCTACCGCCGCTACCCCGACCGGGCGTCGATCGCCGTCGCGCTCCTCGACGAGCACGAGCGGGCGCTGCAGGAGCGGCTGCTGCGCGGCGAGCCGCCGCTCGGCCCGGGAGCGCCGCCCGGCGACCGGCTCGCCGCCTTCTACGCCGCGATGGTGCGCCTGCTGGAGGACCACCGGCACCTGGTCCTCGGCTCGGAAGTGGGCCGCTCGCGCTTCGAGACGGGCGCGTACGGCTTCTGGCGGGCGCACGTGCGCGCGCTCCTGGTCGCGGCCCGCACCCCGGAGCCCGACGCGCTGGTGGACGTCCTGCTCGCGCCCCTGGCCCCCGAGGTGTACGGCTACCAGCGCTCGGTGCTCGGCCTGACCCCGGAGCAGATCGCGCAGGCGCTGGCCAAGCTCACGGCGACCCTCAGGTCAGAGCCTTCCTGATGGCGGACCTGACGAACGCGCGGGCCAGCCGCCCCCTCCTGAACCGGCTCAGCACCGGCCGCGCCGTGCCGTATCTCCGCGCGCGGATGTCGGCCACCACGCTCTCCGGAGCCCCCAGCTCGGCGAGCACGTCGAGGGCCTCCCGCTTGCTGATCATCCGCCCTTCCCGCAGCGTGACCGTGGCCCGGGCGACCGTGAGCAGGCCCAGGTCCACCCAGATGTCACGCAGCCAGCGCCGCCGGGCCCGCGTCTTGACGAGCCAGTAGTCGCGCAGGTCGCCGCGGACGAAGTCGGTCAGCTCCTCGTCCGACACCGGCGGCAGCAGCCCGGCGGGCGGCGGGCCGTACAGCTCCAGGGCGCTTTCGTGCAGCTCGCGGCGGGTGACCGCGCTGACGGGACGGCGGAAGATGCGCTCGTGCGCCCAGGTCACGTGCTCGACCGAGGGGTCGGCCAGCTCCTGCCTGGCCAGGTACGAGCAGTGCAGCCGCGCCGCCAGCGGCCCGTCGAGAGTCCGGTGAACGGCCTTGATCCGGCGCCACTGCTCCATCGTCACCGGCGCGTCGAGGACCGCGACCAGATCCAGGTCGCTGCGGCCGGGTTGGTAGTCATCGGTGGCGAGGGAACCGTGCGCCCATAAGGCGACCAAGGGCACGGCCGGTTCGACGCCCCGGAGAAAGTCGCTCAGCAGTCGTTCGGTCGCCGCGTGCATACTGGCCACTATGATCGATAAACCGCCGAGGGGGAAAGCCGCGCAGATCACAGCGGGTCTCCGCGGCTCCGGTCAGGTCGTCACGACGCGTTGAACAGCGCGCTCACCGACTCCCCGTCGTGGATGCGGCGCATGGCCTCGGCCAGCGCGGGCGCGATCGACAGCACGGTCAGCTTGTCGCTGGGCTTGGGCGACGGCACGGTGTTGGTGCAGACGATCTCCTCGACCTCCGGCAGCGCGCTCAGCCGCTCCACCGCCCCGCCCGCGAACAGCCCGTGCGTGCAGGCCACCCGCACCGAGCGGGCGCCCTGCTCGCGCAGCCGGTCGAGCAGTTCGATGACCGTGCTGCCCTTGGCGATCTCGTCGTCCAGGACGATCACGTCCTTGTCCGCGACGTCGCCGATCACGGAGCTGATCACCACGCGGTCGTCGCTGAAGCGCTGCTTGGCGCCCATGGCGACCCCGGTGCCGAGCAGGCGGGCGAAGTGCGCGGCCTCCTTGGCGTTGCCGAGGTCGGGGGAGACGACGACCGTGTTCGACAGGTCGTACTGGCGGAAGTGCGCGGCCAGCTCGCGCAGCGCGTGCAGGTGGTCGACGGGGACGCTGAAGAAGCCGTGCACCTGCGGCGAGTGCAGCGTCATCGCCAGCACCCGGCTGGCGCCCGCGGCCACCATCAGGTCGGCGACCAGCCGCGCGCCGATCGAGATGCGCGGGGCGTCCTTCTTGTCCGATCTCGCATACGCGTAATGCGGAAGGACGACAGTGGTCCGCGCCGCGGACGCGCCCCGCGCCGCGTCCAGCATCAGCAGCAGCTCGACCAGATGCTCCTGTACGGGCGGCACGAGCGGCTGGATGAGGAACACGTCGCGTTCACGGCAGTTGGCCTGGAGCTGCACTTCGAGGACGTCGTTGGCGAAGCGTTCGATGCGCACCGGGTGGAGTGGCGTACCCAGATGCCTGCAGATCTCTTCGGCCAGCTCAGGATGGGCGCTTCCGCTGAAAACCGTGATGTCTCGCACGATTCCGTAAGCATAGCCACCCGACCTCGGCGTTCACGTGAGCGACCCGGGGTGCGCTCAAACGAGCAGCAGATCGGAGGTCAGCTCGTCGAGACCGGGCAGGACCCGCCAGGCCAGCGCCAGCGCGTCGGGAGCGGGCGGGTAGCGCGGGTGCGGCACGGCGATCACGCGCATGCCCGCCGCGTGCGCCGAACGCAGCCCGTTGCTCGAGTCCTCCACCGCCACGCACTTGCGCGGGTCGGCCCCGATCCGCCGGGCGGCCTCGAGGTATCCGTCGGGCGCCGGCTTGCCGCGGTCGACCTCCTCGGTCGAGACCGTGGCCGCGAAGCACTCGTTGAGCTCGGCCGCGTCCAGCACCACGTCGATCAGTCTGCGCGGGGACGAGCTGGCCAGCCCCAGCGTGACGGCGCCGGACAGCCGCCGTACCGTCTCCACCGCCCCCGGCATCAGCGGCACCCCGTCGCGGTAGCGGGCGGCCATCTGGTCCACCACGCCCCGCGCGATCTCGTCGGGAGGCATCGACACCCCCAGCGAGTGCAGGTATTCGGCCCACTCCCCGGTGCTCATGCCCATGAGCCTGGATTGGGTGTCGGGCTGCCAGGTGCCGCCGTGTTCGGCGACGAACGCCCGGCGCACCTCCTCCCACACGGGTTCGGAGTCCACCAGCACGCCATCGAGGTCGAACACGCACGCTTCCACCCGAACAGCCAATCACACGGTGTCGAGGAGCCGAGCCAGGCCTGTCCGTATTGCCCGAGATTCATGCTATTAGGGGCGTTTATTGAGCTATGTAGAGTGATTCCCGGGCACTCGGCTAGGCATGGCAGACCTTCCATTCCACGACAAGGACGACTTCGAGGACGCGGACCGCGGGTTCATCGCGAAGCTGAGTCCCGCAGTGATCCAGGCGGCGGACGGCCGGGTCATCTGGGACAACGACTCCTACGACTTCCTCCAGGGGGAGTGCCCGCCCACGGCCCATCCCAGCCTCTGGCGGCAGGGCCAGCTGTGCGCCAGGCAAGGTCTGTACGAGGTCGCCGAGGGCGTCTACCAGGTACGCGGCCTGGACCTGTCGAACATGACCCTGGTCGAGGGCGAGCGCGGCGTCCTCGTGATCGACCCGCTGATCTCCACGGAGTGCGCCGCCGCCGCGCTCCGCCTCTACCGCGAGCACCGCGGCGACCGCCCGGTCACCGGCGTCGTCTACACGCACTCGCACGCCGACCACTTCGGCGGCGTACGCGGGGTCACCGGGGGCGGCGTGCCGATCCTGGCCCCGGAGGGGTTCATGGAGCACGCGGTGTCGGAGAACGTCTACGCCGGCCCCGCCATGGCCCGCCGGGCCGTCTACATGTACGGCCCCGCCCTGCCCCGCTCGCCCGAGGGCCAGATCGGCTGCGGCCTCGGCATGACCACCTCGACGGGCACCGTGTCGCTCATCCCGCCCACGACGGAGGTCACCCGTACCGGCCAGGAGGAGACCGTCGACGGGATCCGGATGGTCTTCCAGCTCACGCCCGGCACCGAGGCCCCCGCCGAGATGAACTTCCTCTTCCCCGACCGCCGCGCCCTGTGCCTGGCCGAGAACGCCACGCACAACCAACACAACATCCTCACCCTGCGCGGCGCCATGGTCCGCGACGCCCGCGCCTGGGCGCGCTACCTGAACGAGGCCGTCACGCTGTTCGCCGACCGCGCCGACGTCGCCTTCGCCTCGCACCACTGGCCCACCTGGGGCCGCGGCGGCATCGTACGCTTCCTCGAACAGCAGCGGGACATGTACGCGTACCTGCACGACCAGACGCTGCGGCTGCTCAACAAGGGCCTGACCGGCCCCGAGATCGCCGAGGCCATGCACATGCCGCCCGAGCTGGAGCAGGCCTGGCACACGCACGGCTACTACGGCTCGGTCAGCCACAACGTCAAGGCCGTCTACCAGCGTTACCTGGGCTGGTTCGACGGGAACCCGGCGCATCTGTGGGAGCACCCGCCGCGGGAGAGCGCCGTCCGGTACGTCGACTGCCTGGGCGGCGGCTCGGCCGTGGTCGCGTTCGCCCGGCGCTACATCGAGGAGAACGACCTGCGCTTCGCCGCCCAGCTGCTCAACCACGCCGTCTTCGCCGACGAGGGCAACAAGGAGGCCCGCGACCTGCTCGCCGAGGTCTACACCCGGCTCGGCCACGGCGCCGAGAACGCCGTGTGGCGCAACTTCTACCTCATGGGCGCCTTGGAGCTGTCCGAGGGCATCGTGCCCGCCACCACGGACGTCACCTCGCTCGACCTGCTCGCCGCGCTGTCCGTGGAGCAGATCTTCGACTCGCTCGCCATCCGCGTGGACGGGCCGCGCGCCTGGCACGAACGGCTGTCGATCGACTGGTACCTGACCGACCTGGGGGAGCGGTACCGTACGACGCTCTCGAACGGCGCGCTCATCCAGCAGCGGGAGCCCGCGGACGAGAACGCCGACCTGACGCTCCGGCTGACCAAGGACCAGCTCGTGGGGCTGCTGGCGGGCAAGGGCGTCGGAGGCGTGGAGCGCGAGGGGGACACGGCGGCGTTGCAGCGGCTGGTCGCCGTGCTCGACCGCCCGGCACCCGACTTCGCCATCGTCACGGCCTGATCGGGGACTCCTGCTCAGGCCGTTCGACCTCGCGGCGCAGCGCCTTGCAGGCCAGCGCCAGCAGCGTCACCACCGCGGCCCCGACGCTCGGCCCGAGCACCAGCGGCAGGGTCAGCTCGCCGGCGTGCCACGCCGCCGCCAGGATCGCCGCCGAGGTCAGCACCGCCACCCCGAACATCGCCCCCCACAGCGGCAGCACGTCCAGGTACGCGAACAGCAGCGGAAACGCCAGCCACACGAACGGCGGCTCCGCCACCGCCAGCACCACCCATCCGGCCGTCACGAGCCCGAGCCACGCGACCCGCCGGCCTCCGGACGTCATCGGACCGGCGGCATAGGCGACGCCGAGCACCAGCCCCCCGACGGCCACGGCCACCCGGTCCTCGCGCAGCGAGCTCAGCACCGCGAGCACCAGAAGCCCGCAGGCCGTGGCATGCACCGCCCACCGCAGCAACCGCGACGGAATGTCCATCATTACTCACCAAGAGTAACAACAGGACCCGGCGCCGTCACGCCTCCCGGCGCCGCCCGGCGAAGGCGGTGATCAGGAGGTACAGCAGCCCGGCCAGCACGAGGGCGATGACCACGCCGATGTTCGCCCCGCCGAACGTGCCCGCCTTCATCTCGTCGCTCATCAGGAAGCCGACGATCCTGGCGATGTTCGGGTCCGCCGACTTGATCAGCCCGAGACCCACGGCCGACGCCACGACCAGCGACACCAGCCCGGCCCAGTTGAACGCGGGCGCGCCCGGCCGCAGCAGCCGCTCGTCATAGGTCCTGCCGCCCGCGCGCAGCCGCCACATGTCCACCAGGAAGATCGCCACCCAGGCCGCCATCACCACTCCGATGATCGCCAGGAACGCCTGGAAGGTGCCGAGGAAGCTGCTGGAGACGAACAGCAGGTAGTAGCCGCCGAGCACCATGAGCACGCCGTCGATCAGCACCGCGTAGTGCCGCCTGACCGGCACGCCGAGCGCCAGCATCGACAGCCCGGACGAGTAGATGTCCATGATCGCCCCGGCCAGGAAACCGCCGATGGCGGTCAGCAGGTACGGCAGCAGGAACCACGTCGGCAGCGCCTGGGCCAGCGCGCCCACCGGGTCGCCCCCGGCGGCCTCGGCCAGCTTCGGATCGCCGCCCGCCAGCAGCACGCCGAACACGAGCAGCACCATGGGCGGCACCGCGCCCCCCAGCGTCGTCCACAGCGCCACCGACCTCGCCCGGGAGTTCGCGGGCAGGTAGCGGGAGTAGTCGGCGCCGCAGTTGACCCAGCCCAGGCCCAGCAGCGTCATGGCGAAGACGACCCCGCCGACCCACTCGCCGGGGCCGGCGCCGCCCTTCAGCGACCCGCCGAGCTTCGGCAGCATGAGGGCCATGTAGACGACGGTCAGCACGACGAACGCGTACGTCAGGTACCGCTGGACCGCCATGATCATGGCGTGGCCGTACACGCCGACCGCGATCACCACGACGGCCGCGACGGCGAAGCACACGGCGGTGGCCGTGGTGGCGGGCACGCCGGGCGCGACCCGCGCCAGGATCGCCGCGCCGCTCTGCGCGGAGAGCGTGACGAGCACGATCTCCCAGCCGACGTTCGAGATGTACGACAGAGCAGCGGGCAGCTTGTTCCCCTGGTACCCGAACGGCGCCCGTCCCAGCGTCATCGTCGGCACGCCCGACCGCGTCCCCGCGACCGCGACCAGGCCCACCAGCAGGAACGACAGCGCGTACCCGACCGCCCCGGTGATGATCGCGGGGATCACGCCCAGGCCGAGACCGACCATGTACACGCCGAAGGCGACACCGAACAGGGAGAGGTTGGAGCCGGCCCACGGCCAGAAGAGATCCCCCGGCCGGCCGCGCCGCTCGGCCTCGGGGACCGCGTTGATGCCGTTCTGCTCGACGGTCATCGTGTCCATGATCGGACGTTACTCGCCTCATACCCGGTAAGAGAACCCTCAGCGGGCCTCTGAGAGTCTGGACGGCATGAGCGCGGAGACCGGGTTCGGCAGGCGGCGGCAGGCGCTGGCCGTGTGCCTGGTGTCGGCGTTCATGACCGGCCTGGACGTGAGCATCGTCAACGTGGCGCTGCCGTCGATCCGCGCCGGCCTGCAGGCGACGGAGGACGGCCTGCAGTGGACGGTCTCCGGCTACGCGCTGACGTTCGGCCTGCTGCTGGTCCCGGCCGGGCGCATGGGGGACGCCAGGAGTCGCAGGACGCTGTTCATGGGGGGCGTGGCGCTGTTCACGCTCGCCAGCGCGGCGTGCGGCTTCGCCTGGGACATGAACGTGCTGATCGCGGCCAGGCTCGTGCAGGGCATGGCGGCCGGAACGGTGAACCCGCAGGTGTCGGGGCTGATCCAGCAGATGTTCGAGCGGCACGAGCGGGGCCGGGCGTTCGGGGCCCTGGGCGCCACCATCGGCCTGTCCACGGCCGCCGGGCCGCTGATCGGCGGCGCCCTGGTCACCCTGTCCGGGCCCGAGCTGGGGTGGCGGTGGGTGTTCCTGGTGAACGTGCCGATCGGGCTGGCCCTGCTGCCCCTGGCCTGGCGGGTGCTGCCGGCCCCGCGGCAGGACGTGCCGCGGCGGCGGGAGAGCATGGACCCGGTGGGCGTGCTCCTCCTCGGCATCGGGGTGGCGGGGCTGCTGCTGCCCTTCATCCAGCGCCACCAGTGGGAGGGGAACGCCAAATGGCTGATCGTCCCCGCCGCGCTCCTGATCCTGGGCGGCTTCGTGACGTGGGAGCGGTTCTACCCCCGTGAGCCTCTCGTGGACCTGGCGCTGTTCAGGAAACGCTCCTATCGCCTCGGCACGGCCATAGGGCTGTTCTACTTCGCCGGATTCACCGGCATCTTCTTCATCTTCACCCTGTACCTGCAGAGCGGCCTCCGCTACAGCCCCCTGCTGGCGGGCCTGTCGATCACGCCGTTCGCCCTCGGCTCGGCCTCGGCCAGCGTGGTGGGCGGGCGGCTGGTGTCCCGCGCGGGGCGCCTCGTGGTGGTCATCGGCCTGGTCACGGTGATCGCCGGCCTGTCGGCGACCATGGCCGCCACCGCGCTGGTGCCGGGGCCCGGCGCGGGCCTGGCCACCGCCCTGCCCCTGCTGGTCGCGGGCATCGGCAGCGGCCTGGTCATCTCGCCCAACCAGGCCATCACCCTGTCGGAGGTGCCGCCCGAGGGCGGCGGGAGCGCCGCGGGGGTCCTGCAGACGGGCCAGCGGCTGGGCTCGGCGATCGGCATCGCGACGGCCGGCTCCACGTTCTTCGGCGCGCTCGGCACGGACTGGGCGACCGCCTTCCGTCACGGCCTGATGGTGGTCCTGCTGTTCGTCGCCATCGCCCTGTCGGCCGCCGTGTACGACCTCGCCCGCCCGCGTTAGCACCTCCGCTCGGGACCCCTCCCGGCGTACATCCGGTACAAAGGCCTCAGCCGCGGCCGATCTGCGCGAGCACGGCGTACGGGCCGCTACAGCCGACGAAAGGGAGACCATGCACCCCCGGAAGGCCATCACCGCCCTGACCCTCGCCTGCGCCATGGTCGCGACCCCGGCCGCCTCTGCTTCTGCCGCCGCCTCCGCCTCCGCCTCCGCCAAGCCGAACCTGCGGGCCTGTTACGACGGGAAGTGCAAGTTCACGTTCACGAGGGGCGTGAACTTCCGCATCTCCAGCAGGTACTACGGCTTCTCCAGGGTGTACGTCTCCAAGGAGTACATGGGCGGCATGTTCAACCAGGACATGGTCGTCGTGCGGGCCCCCGGCATGACCTCGTCACTGGGGGAGGGCGCCCGGGGGGAGTTCCGGTACGGGAAGAAGCGCACGCTCAACTTCCGCGTCTTGTCGATCACCGATCGGGGGGCGACGATCCGTTTCGAAGGCTGACCGTCAGCCGAAGCAGTAGTCGTTGACGTAGGCGTTCCCGTTCGCCAGGGTAGCGCTCATCGTCTCCGCCACGATCACGCGATCGCCCGCCGCGTGGACGCCGCGGAACTCGACGGAGAGCGGACCGGCGGAAATCGGACCTCATCACCGGCACCGGGTCGGCTAGGCTCCGACGCGGAGGTGGGCACCATACCGACGAGGTTGCGGAAGCTCTACGCGGACGGGCGGGAGTTCGTGTGGAAGGGCGAGGTCCACCACGTGTCCGGCGGGCGCGACTGTCACAGGTGCGTCCGCCTGCGGGTCTGGGGCGCCGGGAAGAACAGCCGCGTGCTCCAGGCGGACCTGCTGTCGAAGGCGGTCCTGCCGTGGGGCTGCGCGAGCGACAGCTCCTACCCCACTCCGAAGGACGTGCGGGAGGTCATCGACCATGCGCTGACGCACGGCTGGGACCCTGACGCCGCCGGCGGGGTCTTCTTGCTGAGCGAGGACGGGCACGCCGCCGAGTTCGAGCTGGCCGGCTTCCTCCTCACCGACCGCCTCAGGGACGAGGGGGCGCCGGACCCGACCGCCCGCGTGCTCAGCGCCTTCGACCGCGCGACCGGCTCGCCCGCGCCGTGAGCCGTCTTCGGGATCCTCAGGCTCTATGGCCGTAGCGGGCCTGCGCCCTATCCGTTGGCCAGGGCTTTGACGCCTTCGGGCGTCCAGGCGTACTCGATCACGGGCAGCTCGATTCCGCCGGGCACGCGCTCCCAGAAGTCCCGCGTGGCGCTGCCGCCGCATCGCTCGTAGAAGGCGATGGCCGGGGCGTTGTCCCTGAGCACCTCCAGGTAGACCGCCTTGCCGGGGTGGTGGGTGGCTGCCCAGCCGAAGGCGCGGGTCATGAGCAGGCGTCCGATGCCGGAGCGTTTGCGGGCGGGGCGGACGTGGAGGTTGTCGAGCAGGATCCGGCCGTCGGGCTGCGCGATCAGGTAGGCGAAACCCTGCAGCGTGTCGTCCTGCTCGGCGAGCAGCAGGTGGGAGGCGTTCTCCAAGGTGCTCGGCCCGCTGCTCGGCCCGCTGCTCGGCCCGCTGGTTGGCTGGCTGGTCGGACCGCTGCTCGGCTGGCTGGTCGGCTCGCTGGAGGGGAGCCGGGCGGCCCAGAGCGCCTTGCGGTCCTCCAGGAGCGGGCCGTCGAGGAAGGAGGCGGGCATGATCCCGGAATAGGCCGTCTGCCAGCTCTCGGTGTGCAACGCCGCGATGAGGTCGGCGTCGCGCGGTGCCCCCGTCCTGAATTGCATGGGTCAGAGCATGCCATAGCCGCACATACGGTAACTCCGCGGTTGGCGTCGCGCGGCTGCGAAGTGGATCGGGCTCTGCGACGGACTAATGGTGTACCTGAAAGAAGGGACGCCATGCGGATGACCGCTCCCCCCAATACACCCGGCAGACTTGACGACGCCGTGCTCATCGAGCAGTCACGGCATCGGCCCGAGTCCTTCGCCACGCTGTACGACCGCCACTTCGGCGACATCTACCGCTACGTCGCCGCGCGGGTCGGACCGCAGGCCGCCGACGATCTGGCCTCCGAGACGTTCCTGGTCGCGTTCCGCAAGCGACATAGCTTCGATCCCCATCGTGGCGCCGTACGCCACTGGTTGTACGGGATCGCCACCAACCTCCTCGCCGACCACCGCCGCAGCGAGACCCGGAGGCTGGAGGCGCTGGCCAGGGTGCCGATGGACAACCCGGCCGAAGGCGAGCACGCGGACCGCGTGGCGGCGCAGGTGACCGCGGCAGGTGCCCAGCGCCGGCTCGCCACAGAGCTCAGCCGGCTGCCTGACGGCGAGCGGGACGTGCTGCTTCTCGTGGCGTACGGCGATCTCAGTTACGAGGAGATCGCGCAAGCCCTCGACATCCCCTCGGGCACCGTGGCCTCCCGGCTCAACCGGGTGCGCAGAAGGCTGCGCGCGGCGCTGGGCGACATCACTGCCGAACTCGGAGGATCTGATGAATGAGCTGCATGATGACCAGGGCTCCGGCGATCTGGTCGAGCCGCGCCATGTGGAGGCGGTCGTCCGCCTCTTGGGGTCTCATGAACCCTCGCTCGACGCGGTCGTGGCGGGCCGTGACCGGCTGCTCGCCGAAGCGGCTGCGACCACCACGGTCGAGGCTCCCGTACGTACGCGGAAGAGGCGGCGAGGCCGGCTGGTCGGCGCCGCGCTGGGCCTGGCCGTGGCCGCCACGGTAGCGGTCGTCGCGCCCGCGATGCTGTCCGACAGCACGGTCTCCGTCGTGCCTCGGCCCGGTACGTCGTCCCCGGCGGCCGTACCGACTGCCCGGCAGATCCTGCTCGCGGCTGCCGTCGCCGTGGAGAAGGCCCGTGCGAGCGGCGACTATTGGCGTACGGCGACGCTCACGCAGTGGATGTTGACCGACCCCACGCGCAGCTACGTGCTCGAGAGCGAGCGGTCTGGGGAACAGTGGCTGGCGAAGCGGTCCGATCTGCAGAGCTGGCGCATCCGGCAGGATCTCGGCGTCAAGCCCGCGACCCCGCAGGACGAGGCGGCCTGGCGGGCAGCGGGGGCGCCCACCAGCTGGCGATACCCCAAGAACATGAAGACGGAGAACCTGTTCGCGGTCCCGTTCAAGCCGCTGGAGGCGGCGGCAGGCGAGCGAACCGCCGAACGGCTTCACGGCAAGGGGAAGGGAACGGCCGGTGACCTGGTAGGGGAGTGGATGACCTGGGAAGAGGTGCGCGCGATCCCGGGCGAACCCGACAAGCTCCGGAGCTACCTGGAAGAGCGCATCGGCCGACTGGAGCTGGCTGGATCCGGGATGGACGTGGAGGAGGCGAGGGCGTACATCCTTCTGCGAGAGTGTGTGGGCATCATCAGTGGTCTGCCGGCATCGCCCGAGGTTCGTGCATCCGCGTACCGGATCCTTGCGTCTCTGCCCGGCATACGGGCTGAGGGGGAGATGACAGATCCGCTGGGGCGGCGGGGGCAGGCGCTCAGCTATCAGGAGGAGATAGAGCCAGGCCTGTTCACCCAGGTTCGGCTCGTGGTCGATCCCGGTACCGGCCTGCTTCTCGCCGAGGTGAGAACGAACACCACCAGGCTCGCGAACGGGCGGGAGGCGGAGCTCCGCGTCTCCACCTCGTACCGGGCGATCGGCTGGACCGACGAACGCCCCCAACTGCCCACACACCAGGACTGAACCGCTCATCGGCCGCCGCGGCCGGATAGTCACCTGGCCGGCCCCCGAGAGCGCCTTGGCCTCCGAGAGCGCCTTGGCCTTCGGGTTGGGTTCTCGAAGGCCAAGGCGCTGGAGTCCCGAACGGCACCCGGACGAGCGCGTTTCTGGCCCCCCGCCCCCTTGGAGGAGCTCCTGCTCGGCGGCGTTGCCAGGGAGCCGTGGCGCGAGGCGCTACTTGAGGATCTCGAGGTGGTAGTCCGACTGCTTGTGCGACCAGTGCTCACCCGTCAGTTTGCGGCACCGCCAGCTCCCCTGCCACTGCTTGCCGTCGACCATGCACTTGTTGTAGCCCGTGGTGGTGAGCGGATAGGCCGCGACGTACTCCCAGACGTCGGCGCCGGCCGGAGCCGGAACGAACGCGCCGACGGCTGCCGCCGCCGAGACCGTGACCGCCACGGTCCTGACCTTGTTCCACAACATGAAGCCACTCATCCTTTCTCGATTGCGCGGGAAGCCTGGCAGCCGGGGCTTCCGTGTCTCTTCTCCGTTGCTTCCGGCCACCTTGTCGTGGCCGAGCCGACGGTTAACACACAGCGGCTCAGCGCCGGTTACAGCGTTAGCCTCGTGATCGTGACGACCCGAAACTCGCATTGCTCCTTCTGCGGCACGGCGTACGTCCCGGGCCAGGAGTGGCCGCGGACCTGCGCCGAGTGCGGCAACACCAGCTACCTCAATCCGCTGCCTGTCGCCGTGATGGTGCTGCCCGTGGACGAGGGACTGCTGGTGGTCCGCCGTGACGTCGAGCCGCACCGCGGCGAGCTCGCCCTGCCCGGCGGCTTCATCGACATGGGCGAATCCTGGCAGCAGGCGGCGGCCCGTGAGCTTCGGGAGGAGACGGGCATCCTCGTCGCGGCGGACGACGTCCGGCTGTTCGACGTGCTCAGCGCCCCCGACGGCACGGTGCTGATCTTCGGTCTGGGGCCGCGTACGAGCTCGGCCACCCTCCCGCCGGTGACGGCCACGGCCGAAACGACGGAGTGGCTGGTGATCGACCGGCCGCAGGAGCTGGCGTTCCCGCTGCACACGGGGATCGTGGCGGAGTACTTCGCCGCGGAGTGACCCTCGGTCAGCCCGTACGCGTCCAGAAGTCATGGGGGTGACGGCCGGGCCGGAAACCGTGAGCCTCGACCATGGCCGTCGCCTCGTCGAAGCGGTGTGCGATCCCGGTCGGGTCGTGGGCATCGCTCCCGAAGGTGACCGCGTCCCCGCCTTCGTCGCGCCACCAGCGAACGATCTCGGGATGGAGCGGCCCCCGCGTGTTGACCTCCAGAGCCCGGCCGCTGTCGGCGAGCGCGTGCAGGGCATGGCGGAACTCGTCCTGGAACGTGTTCGGATCGAACGGCCCGGCCTGCGCCGGCCAGTAGCGAAGCGGGTAGTCGATGTGGGCGAGCACCCCGAAGGCGTCCGAGCTCTTGATCAGCCGAGGTATCTCCGCCAGGTACTCCCGGAGCACCTCCGCGGCCGGTCGCTGCCGGTACAGGTACGGCGGCTCGGAGAACTGCCGCCCCACCGGCAGGCAGTGCAGCGAGCCGAGCACCCGGTCGAACTCCCCGGCGCCGAGCAGTCGCGCGACCTCGTCGCCGTACCAATGCGGTTCGCCTAATTCCACCCCGGTGATGATGCGCAGGCTCGGAAACCGATCGCGGCAGCGCCGCACGCACTCCAGATATCCGCCGGAATCGAATCCCGGCGGAACCAGCTTTCCGTCCGGCGTGACGAACGGCTTGAGATGCGCGTATTCGTCGAGGTCGTCGGCAAGAACCAGGGAGGCCGTGAAATCCACGTGCTCGGTGAACGCGACCGCGCGCAGCCCCGACTCCACCGCCCGCGCGCAGGTCCGCTCCATCGAGCCGCCCGGCGCGTCCCACGACCACTCGCTGTGAACATGACTGTCCGCAGGCAGCACCACGGCCTCACTCTCTCATATCGTGGACTGGTGCTGCTCGGGCAGCTGGCTCTCCGAATGCGCCCACACCAGGACGTTGTCGTGCCGTTCCCGCTGGAAGAAGGCGACCACCTCCTGATCGGAGTGGCGCAGGCTGAAATGGGTCAGCACGAACAGCGTGTCCGAATGCGCCTCGACCACGGGTTTGAGCCGGCTCCACACCGTGTGCCCGACCCGATCGGCGCGAGGCAGCTCGCTGTCGTGGAGAAAAGTGCACTCGGTGATGATGACCGGATAGGTGAACAGCCAGGGATTCCGCTCGAACACCGACACATGCGTATCGCCGAGGAAGGCGAAAAGAGGGCGGCGTACCTGCCGGTCGACCTCCACGCCTTCTCGCCGTTTCTGCGCAATGATCTGGCCGAACGCCGCGCCGCGTCCGTCCCGGACGAGTTCGTCGCGCAGGTCCTGGAATTCGGGCAGCAGTTCCTTGACGTTCTCACTGAACGCGTAGCCCACGCAGGGCACCTTGTGCTCGCATCGCACCACCCGCACGTGGTGGCCACGGGAGCCGAAGGTGAATTCGTCGTCCTGCCGCACGCCGTGCAGACGATAAGCCGGGGCCAGCGCCGGATCGTACGGGGCTGCGTGATTCAGCTCGGCGGACGCACGCAGAAAAGCCTCCACATAGGGCAGCGCCTCGGCGGGCAGGTAGATGTCGGCGCCGGATGGCCTGGCGGCGAGATAGTCGAGATCCTTGGCGTGGTCGTGGTGCGTGTGCGTCAAGAAAACCGTCTCGGGCTGCCGCCCTTCGCACAACCCGGCGTCGAGAGCGCACCGCAGCTCCGGTATGTGGAAGAAGGTCTTGTCGTTCGCCCGGGAGTAGCCGGTGAGGGTGAACGCGGTGCCGGGGATCCGCCATGTCTTCCACTGCCGGAAAGGATGCCCTTTCACCAGCAGATCCGGATGCTCGGCCTGCCGTTGGGAGGTCTGTGTCATCGGGTACGCCTTCCAGAGGTTCGGACGTGGCTTGATGGCTGCTGGCCAGGTTCGCGGTCCGTCGGCGAAATTTCCAGCGGATATCCCCACCGGGGGCCGGCTGCCTTTCCTCATGCCGCCGACCGAGCGCAGAACAGGCCGCTGACGCTCGCACCGGGCCTGATTCCCGCACCGGGCCTGATTCCCGCACCGGGCCGGATCGTCCACGGCGCAGGCGCGCATCAGGGAATCGGGATTCAAGGACGAGGACGGGCTCCAGCCCTGGCTGATCGGCCACTTCAACCGCTGGCCCGCCGGCGCCCGCCGGGCCCGCTGGCTGCCCCGCCGGCCCCCCGGGCCCCCGGCCCCCGGGCTCCCGGGCCCTCCGGGAGGCGACAGGTCCCCACAGGGCGACCCCCATGTACTTGTCGGCGACGAGAGCGGTCTGCCCGTCGGCGTTGGGCGCCGTCTCATCGGCTGGGACGAGATCTTGGCGGGCGGCCCGGCGGAGAGCGCCGCCGTCGCGTACCGGCGGTGGTACACGGGCGGCATCGCCGCAGCCGAGACCGGACACAAGGTGGTGACGTGCCCCCAGCAGGAGGTCCACCTCGACCACGTCCAGTCCCACGATGCCCGGGAGCCCGCGCCGTTCGGACGGGTGCACACGCTGGAGGACGTCTACGTTTCGAGCCCGTACCACCCCGACCAGCGGGAACGGCTCATGCGGCCCAAGTCATCAGGAAGTCGTCGAAAATCGCGGGCGAGTGGACTACCTGGCGTTTCCCCGGCTGGTCGCCTTCGCGGAAGTGGCTTCGTCGAACCTGCCGGCTCCCGACGAGCGCGACTTCGACGACTTCGAGCGCCGGATGAACGCGGCACACTACGCCCCTGGACACCCTGGGCATAGCCCACCGCCCACCCGACGGACCCCGCCCGACGGACCCCGCCCACGACAGCAACACCCCGGCATCCCTGGGCGCCTGCCTGGACACCCTGGGCGTCGCCTACCGCCCACCCGACGGGCCCCGGCCGACGGACACCGCCCACGACAGCAACGCCCCGGCATCCCCGGACGCCCGCACAACACACCTCGGCGAACCTGGCGGATGGCCTGACCCGGTAATCCCGACCGACCAGCTCCCTGAGGAGGCGCCGCTCAATCAGGCAAGGTGGCTGAACATCGGTCGGTGGCCGCGCCTGCGCGGACGGTCGCGATCCTCTTGCGCCTCACTCACACCTGACCGACCGAGCCGACCAACGAACGCCTGACGAAGTCGGCCCCGCCCATCCGTACTCGAGAATGTCCCGCTCTGCATGGCATAGGCTGCGATCGCGGCCTCGCCGGTAGCTCCAGGGACGGCTCCGATCCGCCGAAACGCTTCGCCGGGAGGCAACCCCTCGCACGAAGGTCAGGCACAGCTGTGCCGCGCCATCGCCATCAGCGCACTCCTCCGCCAGCCACGCACTTTGTCCTTACGACCAAAGGCCACCTCCCAGACCGGGCAACGTCCCGCCAGGCTTCCCGAAGCGGTGCACTGTCGGCGTGGCAATTGCAAGCGTCTTGTCCCGCAGCGGCGCCGAAATACGCCCAGTTCGCACCCTGCGAGGGACGGCGCCGAGCTCCTGCTCTCGTGGTACCGGCGAGCGTGTCCCACAGAAGCAGATGGCTCGTGATGATGAGCGATCAGGTGTCGTAGAGCCCGTCCCAGGGTGCATAGAACCCAAGGTTGTCGGGGTAAAGCTCCGCGCACTCCTCGCCCTCATGATCCTCCAGGACCAGCCCGAACACCACGCCATCAAATTCCAGCCGAAACGGACGAACGGCGATATCGCCGAACTCGAGTCCGGGCAACTCGGCAAGCCATTCGCTCAGCCGTCGATCTGCGGCGTCTACCGACTCCCTGTGCCTGTCATCGGCTCCGGTGCATTCGATGCGCGAGTCAAGATAGTGACCTTCAGGGCTGAAGCGGTGAAGAACGGCATACCACCGCTTATGGGATAACCAATCCTCTGTTCTCGAGTAGCCCTCCCGAAAGGCAGGCACAACCCCGCCAAGGAACTGACCGTCGCGCCACTGGCCGATGCGGTCGGTGTGATAGTCGGGCTCGTGTGAAATCGGGATAACCTCGGGATACGTCACGCCCCGAACCGTAGCCGCCCCGTACGACAATCTCCCGTCCTACCTGCCCAGCACCCGGACCCGCTGCAAGGTCGGTTCGACATGGCCTTCCCACGCAGCCGCTACGTCGCATCCCGAGCAATCAACAGCAGCCAAGAGCACCACTGGCGAGGTGGCCTGATATTCAGCGGGGCCGCAGGAAGCAAAACTTCCCGCGGCCCCGGTCTTCCACTCACGCGACATGGTTGGAAGAGCTCCAGCGTACTGTTCCAAGTCGATCCCTGGCGATGAGCCGCACCGCATCATCTTCGACAGGACAACGGTCTTCAAACCGGCCGCGACACAGACCCCAACATCAATACCCTGACCCCCGCAAAAAGGGGCACACGGTACACACCGCACTCTGAACACTCCAGCTCACCCGCCCTCTTGGCCGAGCCGCACACCACAATTTCGGTTGCCTGTCTCCATAAGATCGGCAACACTGCAGCGTGCACTCCCACGAGCAGGCCCGGCAGTTCGCCGACGAGTTGATGGGCCGCATCTACGTGGCATTGCGCGACGGGACCCTCGACGCCGAACCTGTCATCGCGCTGGCCTGCTTGCTGGAGGAAACCGGCAGAAGCACCCCCGCCACCCGTGAACTCCTTGAACGCGCGGCCGCTGATCTGACAACGACCGACGTGACCCGCCTGGGCAAGAAGCTCCTCCGTGACGCCCGATTCGAGCCGACCTTCGCCCTCGAACCGAGCATGTGGGTGGCGTTGGAGCAGGCACTGAAGCTCGTCGAGCGCGACGTCCGCAGCACGGGAATCACCGGACCCCTCCGACTGGTCATCCCTGACTGGGACGACAGCGGTCACGCCTGGGTGGAGTTCCGGGGCGGTTGCCAGGGCAACGGCATCTGGCCCACCCAGGGAAGCAATGCTCAGAAGGCGCTCGTGAGCATCGCGGACGCTACCCAAGAAGTGATCATGGAGATGCTCTGGAAGGTCTGGCCCGTCTGCCCCGCCCATGATCGAGGCCTACGCGCCGAACTGGAACACAAAGCCGCTGGTTGGCGATGCACCGGCGACGGAACCCACACAGTGGCGCGAGTCGGCGAACTGCTTCCCGAACACCGTTGACACACCTGGCCGCCGTCCTGGAACTCCCGCCGACCGCCCCAGGAACAGGCACAGATACAACTGCGGCCACCCTTGAGCCACACAGCTGAATATCGGCATACTTCTCGCTCTGCCGGCACCGGTTACCTCGAGCGGCGTGGTGACACGGAAGCGCCCTCAGACTCGATCAGCGCCGCACGGCGAAGCCTTACCTGCCGGGTCATACGGACGATCATCACGCGAGCGTCTGCGACCTTGACCATCGCGGCGGACCTGGCCGCGTGCTCACCCGAGGCTCCGGCAACTTGCCCCCCGATCACATCCACGCCCGTTCATGCGCCTAAACCCGCTCACCGACTCCGACGAAGCCGCCACTGAAGCCGCCGGAAAATACCGAGTGGGCTGCGACACGGTGAAGGCCCGCAATTGCAACGGCGACAGCTAAGCCGACCTCGCCATCGGTGCGTCCGAGCCATGGCGGGGCGGGTACGTATCGTCTCGTACGGGGGAACCGACGAACTCACCACGCGTCGCCACAATCGTTCGGCGACTCGCTGCAGTTGTCGGACTTGAGTAGCCCTTGCACTCGCGATCCCGACCGACGGCAGTGGCCGTACTGCCAGGCTCGTCCGATGGCGTGAACACGGTGAAGCGCATGTTCATCAACCCCGACCAGGGCACCCCGCCCAGGCAGGACATCGGTTCGCCCGCGCATTGAATTGAGCCCGCCCCAACCCAAATCACCACTCACTGCAGGCTCGCCTAACGGCACGCTATCTCGCACGACGATCAGCCCGCGACCCGGCGCTCCTTGCGGGATGTATGAGGAACAACCTCGACCTTTGGGCTGCTCCCCTTCTCCCGGGTTGGTGACGGACGGGATGACCAAGCTTCCACTTCAGTTACCCACAGCCCTGCCCCAGCACGGCAATTATCCCGAAGTCGAAATCCCGCGAGGCAGAATGGAGGGCAATCGGCAGAGACGGGGGTTGCAGCATGAGCGAGCAACCTGGCACTGCGCTGGAGATTCATGGGGCGCTGCACGATTGGTATGCGATCCTGCACGTGAGCGGTGAGTTCTGCCACGATGCTCGCTTAAGGGCTCGTCTTCGCGATGCGATGGCGGCGCTGCCCATGCCGGATCCGCCTTATCTGGTCCTCGACCTTGCCGGCGTCGCCTCTTGGGACAACTGGACCATCGGAGCGGTTCTTTCGAGCGCGAAGCGGGTGATGACAGGTGGCGGAGCGCTGGTCATCGCGTCAGCTCCCGCTGACCTGCTGGCGCACTGTCGACAGATAAGACTGGACCGGGCGTTAAGGTTCCGCGAGTCGGTGGAGTCGGCCGTGGAGCAGCTGCGCTCTGATGCGTGACCGGTGGGCGGCGCTCGGCCAGCGAGTTCGGTGGGCACGACGTGGTGATGCCGCGGCGATGCACCGCCCGGGAACGGCACCTCCTGCCGCACACTCATACTCATGAGCGGTGGCGCTTGCTACCTCCAGGAACTGAGCTGCACGGAGCTGAAGGAATTGTCCGCAATCGCCATGGCAACAGCGCCGATCATGGACCCAGTACCTGCGAGCGGGGTGCAGATCGCGAGTTCTCCGCCCCTGCCCCGCCGTAGACCGCTTGAACAGAGCGCTGTCACGAAGCAACGGCGCGGGATAGGCTCCGGTGGCCGGGCATTCATGCGGAGCACGGCATTCTGCCGGACTCGCGGTGGCCAACCACTTACCCACCGCCCCAGCCGCCTTCGTAGCTGTACCAACGGTCCTGCAAGTAGCTGTAGCTCTCGCCGTACTTACCGGCTATATCGTTCGGCTCGCCGGTGGGCAGCCAGATAAAACCTTTGTTGTCGTCAAGAAACCAGTCCCGTACGCTGAACTGCGCACTGCCGGGGCGCTCTTCCCAGGTGACGCCGTCGCGGTACTGCGATCCGTCGCACACGTAGTACAGACCGGCCCATTGGCAGGGCTCTTTGCCGCTGGGACTTACAGCCACGGCTTTGGCGTAGGCTTCCATACTCGGTTTGGAGATGGTGAAGCGAATCCAGAACGGCGCATCGGTGACGAGCGCGAGCATGACGCCGCCTGCGATGAAGAAGGGCAGAACCCACCGGTACTTCAGGCCCTCTGTCAGAGTTCCCTTGTGTTCGGCCCACACCATCCGGATTGCCCAATATGCGAGCAGGAGAACGCCGACGGGAATCGCGAGGAGGAACATCTCGAACTTGTCCCAGTACGGGTAGCTGGCCCATATCAAGCTGACGGCGGCCACGGCCGAGAATACGATCAGAAACGGTAATCCGGGCGGTTTGCTGATCACGGCGCCACCCTAGCGGCATCAGTGACACCACGCAGCCGGCAAGCCTGGCATCAGACGGCGGTGCGGCGCTTGGCCGCCGAGTTCGGCGCGTGCGGCGCGATGGCGCCACGGAGCGGGATGATCAGTTTCCACGCCATGCTGTCCACGGACCCCAGACTCTCGCGCTGATCACCCAGGGTCAGATATCCCGCTCGGAGGCGAGTTCTAAGGGATGCTGAGCGCTGTGCCGGACTTGTTGTGGGATGACGTGAAGGTTCTCTTCGACCCCGAGGTCAGCGGAGCGTTGCCTGACGTGGTCGTAGAGGGGACGACTGTCGAGGACTGGCAGGCGGTGCTGGATCTCGTTCGGGCGCAGGGTTGGCAGTACGCCTACTCGGTGGGCGGCGAGCCCATGGAGCTTTCTTCGGTTGCCGACATGGTGGCGGCCGCCTACGGCGGTGGCATGCCGGAGTTGAGGGTCACGCCCGAGCTGAGAGTCTGGCCGATCCCCGAAGTGTTGATGATCTTCCGGATGTATCAGACTGAGTCCATTGACTTCGATGTCAATCTCGGAGAGTTGCAGGGGCAGGAGCGGTTGGATGTCCTGGTGGATGTCTTCCACGCGATCGGACGGCGTCTCGGAAAGCCCGTGTGGATGAGCGCGGAGGGATCTCCTGGCCACCCGGATCTTGTGTTCGATGTCGAAGCCGACCGGGTGGTGCTGGCGTTTGATCCGGGCGTGTGACGACTGTTGAAGGACTTGGGGCTGGGATTCATGCCATCCCGCAGACTCGGGCCGCGCACCGGCGCCTTGATGGTGGCCGTACGGCAATCGGCGCACCGGGTCTGCACTTCTATGATCTCCATCGCCCCGGCAGCATGATCGCGGCAGCCTCAGGTGCAGGGCTGAAGGACCTCATGGCACGCATAGGCCACGACAACGTCCGGGCCGCGTTGATCCATCAGCACACCGTCCGGGGAGCCGACAAGCTGATCATCGAAGCCATCGACAACCATCTCATCAGGTAAGAGAGAACGGAGGGTACAGGCGGGGTGACACGGACGACGCCCCCGTTCTGACCGCGGTGAGCTGTATGAGATGCCTTCCCTGGTTCACGAGATCAGGACTGCGGCCAGCGCCCGTCGCGGCCGACTTGGGCTCTCATACCGAGAGCGAGTGACGGGAACCGAACCCGCTGAGCAGGAGAAAGGCTGACCTGGGCAGATGCCGGTCGAGTGACCGTGAGTCTCCGTGATTCCCCACTTGTCGCCGTCCGAACGGACACGCAACGGGCACGCTGAACGCTTCCACTGAGATCTGGCCAGCTGTTGCTGTGTCACCCACCCTCGGACATGCCTGATTCGCCTCGGACGTGGACAATGCGATCAGGCGTTCCGAGGGCAGCAGTACGGACTCTGCCCTCGATAAGACCCTGGCCTGTGTCTGCGAATAGAAATCTATGCGCGTAGACCTGCCCAAGCAGGAGCCAGTCGTAGCGAACGACCGGACGTCTCCAGATGGTTTCGAACCAATCGGCCGTGATCGCTGCCAACTCCGCAGGACGACCAGACCCTGTGAAGGCGAGGGGCGTTGGTTCGGTGGGGAAGGTCAGCAACTGGTTGTGGAACTGGTCGCCGCGAATCGTGGATCCATCGAGGTAAGCGCCTACCGTCATAAGGCTGAGGTGCAATCCAGGGGCCGGCAGATCCGCGTAGACAAGGAGCTTGCCGAAGGATGTCTCTCCCGGCTGGGGCGATACACGTAAGCAGCGTAGTCCGGAAGCAGTACTTCAGCATCATCCGGTGTCAGTGACCACGACGCTGCGCATTCTCTCAACGCGTTGATGAAAGCAGCCTGGACCTCATCGGGCTCGTCATCATCGTCAAGTCGAACCCATCCGTTCTCGGCCGTAGGGCACTCTAGATCAGAGCGTGTCCGTCCGACCGTCTGCGAGAAGACGTTCCGGCGCGCGATCAAGAAGGCAACGATCTAAATCATGTCTAGCCTGTCGGCGTGGGCACTGACATCTACGGCTACATCGAGGCTCGCCACCCGCGCGCTGACGAGGACTGGTACGACGGGGATGTATGGGCGGTGTCCATGCCTCTCTACCCGCTCTATGACGGTCGTGACTATGAGTCGTTCGGCTGCCTCTTCGGTGTTCGTAACCGGCTCGGCTGGACCCCGGTCGCGGCTGGCCGTGGTCTACCTGTCGACGCGTCGGAATCTGTTCGTACGGACTATGAGGACTGCGTCCGAATCGATGCAGCCATACATAGCTGCGCGTGGGTTTCATGGGCGGAGTTGCGTGATCTGGATATGACTGTCCGTCCCGCCGCCAGGGGGGTACTTGATGTTCACTCAGGACCTGGCTCGTCGATCAGCCGGTATCGGGTCGATGACCAGTGGCCCGAGAATGTTGTGGAGGAGTACGGCATCCCGCCGTTGGGTGCCTCGCCTGTCGAGGCTCCGAAGGGTAGCTGGGAGGTTTCTGGAGCGACGCTCGAGTATGGCCCGGTGACGCGGCTGGACGCGCTGGGACCGGGCACCGGGTGGGAACACGTCTTCGGGGTCATGCAGGCGTTGGCGCTGCGGTTCGGACCGGGGGGTGTGCGATTGGTCGTCTGGTTCGACTGATAGCACCGCGAAGGCCGTGCCGGCCGTCAGCAGTACATCAAGACCCAGGCAGGGGACATCAACTGACAGTGATGATGGAGGGGTGAGCGCTTCCCGCCAGGGTCTGACCCATCAACTGACTGACCTTGAGGTCCTCAACGGGATCTGTCGGCCCTGGACGGGAAGCGCTCATCTGCACTCACCGGACGCGGCACCTGTGACTTCATAGGAGCCTGGCCAGAGGCCCCATCACTGTCTTGTCCGCGCTGCCCCGGCTGGTGCGTGCCGTCCCGCCCCCTCGGTCAGACGACAGGACGACGATGACCTCCATTACACCCGACAGCACGCCGCTCACTGAAGTCGCCGGCGGCGTGGACACCCACCAGGACACCCACACCGCGGCCGTGATCGATGGAGTCGGCCGGGTGCTGGGCACCGAGCAGTTCCCCGCCACCCCCGCCGGCTACACCGCCCTGCTCGCCTGGATGCGCGCCTTCGGGCAGCTGAGCCGGGTCGGGGTGGAAGGCACCGGCGCCTACGGAGCCGGGCTCACCCGGCTGCTGCAGGCCGAGCACATCAACGTGATCGAGATCGACCGGCCCGACCGCAAGAGCCGCCGCTTCCACGGCAAGTCCGACCCGATCGACGCCATCGCCGCCGCCAAGGCCGCCCTCGCCGGTGACCGCACCGGCACCCCGAAACGGCGCGACGGCCGCATCGAAGCGCTGCGCGCCCTGCGCATCGCCCGCCGCAGCGCCATCGACCAGCGCGCCGACACCCAACGCCGGATCAAGGCCCTGATCGTCACCGCCCCGGACGCCCTGCGCCAAAGCCTGCGGGGCCTGTCCAGCACGAAACTCATCGCCACCTGCGCCGCCCTGACCTCCGACCGCGAGGCCGCCGCCGACCCGACCACCGCCACCCAGCTCGCGCTGCGCTCCCTGGCCCGCCGCCACCAGCAGCTGTCCGCCGAGATCGCCGACCTCGACGAGCTCCTGGACGTCCTGGTGATGGCGATCAACCCACGGCTGATCGCCGCCCATGGCGTGGGCACCGAGATCGCGGGACAGCTCCTGGTCACCGCCGGCGAGAACCACGACCGGATCGGCAGCGAAGCCGCCTTCGCCATGCTCTGCGGCGTCGCGCCGATCCCGGCCTCCTCCGGCAAGACCACCCGGCACCGCCTCAACCGCGGCGGCGACCGGCAGGCCAACGCCGCCCTCTACCGCGTCGTCCTGTGCCGCCTGCGCTGGGATGCCCGCACCCGCGCCTACATGGACCGACGCACCCAAGACGGCCTGTCCAAGAAAGAGATCATCCGCTGCCTGAAGCGCTACGTCGCCCGCGAACTTTACGGACTCATCACCACAACGAACGACCAGGAACGCTCCGATTGACATCCATAGGAGCATCTTGGGCCTTCGCGCTGGGAGCGGGTGACGGGAATCGAATCCGCGCAGTCAACTTGCTCGCAGAGGGTCTGAGCTGGGGCGGAGGGCTGGTCCTAACTGACCGTGGTTGGCCTCTCTCCCCCCGTTTCAGCTCGTGATCCGCTGTGCTGGAGCTCATCCGGATGGCGGAGAACCATCGCGGTTCGCACAGGAACTGCCGTCCGCGCGGGCACGGCCCGGCGGCCTGCACGAACTCCACTCGCTCTGCTCGGGCATCTACCTCACTCGTCTAAGGCCCTACCGGCGAGTGACTCGTGGTTACAAAGGGTTGGACAGCGCCTCCGCGTGGACAAGAAGATCTCGGCATGGGAACCGACATCCACGGATTCATCGAGTGCCGCACATGGACTCCCGGTCTCGATGTCGGCGAGACCGCTTGGTGCGCGGCCATCTCGCTGAAGATGTTGGTTGGTAGAGACTACGAGGCCTTCGATTGTCTCTTCGGGGTTCGCAGCTCAGGCCGCTGGCGACCGATAGCGGCCGATCGCGGGCTCCCTCAGGATGCGTCGGAGACCACAAAAGCGGGTTTGGCGGAATGGGGGGAAGCTGCCTTCGGTGTCACGTGGTTGAACTGGGGTGAGGTCACCGCGATCGACTGGGATGAACCTGCACTTCATCCGACCAACGTAGCCCAGTACCGGCAGCTTGCCGATCAGAGCCTGGAACTCGTTTACCGCTCGGTATGGAGCCGCAGATTCGCTCGGGTAAGTGGCGTGGATACTTTGACGGTCGACCCTTATCAGGTTGCTGTGCTGTGGGATGAAGGTACCGAGTGGAGGGACAGAGACACCGTCTTCCGTGTTGAGCGTGCCACGCGCCGCCGTGCCGTACCGCCTGACAGCCTTTGGCATGGCGTATGGACAGTCATGCGTACGCTCGCGCATGTTCATGGAGACGATGCTGTCCGCTTGGTGGCCTGGTTCGAGGAGTAGAGACGGGAATCGAACCCGAGCTGTCAGCTTGGGAACTCTTTCAAGATCATGGCCCATGAGCGGGGGAGACGCTGGCCTGGCCGTATGCCGGTCGAGTGACCGTGAGTCCCCGTGACTTCCCCGTGGCAGCCAACCGAAGGGGCACAATGGGCGCGGGTTGCCTGACTCACTGGTCAGAAATCCGCACCGACGTTTTCTTGGCCGCTGAGGGAGCAGTAGTGCGAAAATTGATCTATGCGGTACTTCAGTGCGACGGGCTGGACTGCGATCTTCACCGGGACGGAGACTGAGACCGGACGCATGCGACCGGTGGAGGCATGGGATTCGGCTACTGGGGTGGCGCTTGTCGTGGATCCCCAAAGGGGTGCGCTGCGCCCCGTCACCGAGTGGCCGGACTTCTCCCACTTGGAACGGGGAGAGCGCGTTGCGAGCGTTATCCCAGGGGGCGGATGGCATGCGCACTGGAACGAGGGGTACGATGGCACGCCGGTGACTGAGGCGGTACTTGCTTGGCTGATCCATACTGATGGTGGAGCCACTGCCATCAGTGTTCAACCTGATGGCAATGTTGGCACAGCGGAGTTCGCTGATCGTATTCTCGCGCCCGGAAGGGATCTGGACTGAGTCGATTGCAGTAAGAGGCTCGGGCCTGGACCTGTGATCCTGAGCTGACCTTCTTGCTTGGAGCGGGTGACGGGAATCGAACCCGCGCTGTCAGCTTGGGAACTGCGTCGATCACGGCATGATAAGGCGCTGAGCTGGGCAACGGAGCGGCCCTGAGCGACCGTGGTTGACCCCTCGTCACCCCTCCTAACGGCCCGGCAATTGCAGCGGGTGACATCACCGTGGTTATGACAAAGTGGGCAGTGTGGACAGGCCGACGAACGATCAAGACATAGTGGAAATCTTGAGGGCGGTTCGGGTCGGCGACATCGTCTCGGGGACAATCACGCAGGTGGGACGTCCTCACGGGGCCGCGGTGAGGCTTGACGGGTGGCTGGGTCTGGCATCGGCCGAGATCGGGCCTTTGGACGTCTCCTGGTGTCGCCTGCCGGATGAGGTCATACAGGTCGGCCGGCGCGTCACTGCCGAAGTGATCGATGTCGATAAGAGGAAAGGATCGGCCTGTCGCCGGCCGCGACCGAGAATCCCGAACTCTGGGCATTCCTGAAAGGACTCCGCCCTGGCGAGGTACTCAGCGGCGAAGTGGCAGACGTGCAGGCACGGCACTTGATCACATCGTTGAGCACATCACTGCACGCAATCCGACCAAGGAGGAGTGCGCCCTGCTCGACGTCAAGAGCTCGGCCGCTCTGCTGACCGTCTACGCCGTCGCCTGCGACGCCACCGGCAAACCCTGGGGTCGTGGTCGAATCCGTGCTTCCCGGGGACCGTCGCGAGCTTGAGGACGCTCACCCCATTCGTTAGATCACGGCACACAGCCTTTGATCGACGACCGGGCGGAACTCATCCGACTCCGCCGGGCCGAACCGTAGGATCCATTTCATGCCGATCCCCCGAGCGGTCGCCGTGGTCGTCGACGGTACCCGAGTCCTGGTCATCAAGCGGTTCCTCCGGCGCGACCCCGGCGTCGCCTGCGTCATGTGCGACGCCGCAGGCTGGCGGGGGGCGGCGTGTCCTGGGCACCACTACGCGGTTCTTCCCGGAGGCCATGTGGAGGATGGCGAGTCGCCAGAGTACGCGGCAGTGCGCGAACTCCACGAGGAGACGACTCTCACTGGGACGATCGACCGGCTGCTCTTCGCCAGCTCACACAATGGCCGGCCCGCCTTCTACTTCCTCATGCGCGACGTCAACGGCGCCCCGTTGCTCTCTGGCGAGGAGGCTACGGAACACGGACCGAACAACAGCTTCGAGCTCAGATGGGCGACTGCCGCCGAGTTCGAGCAGCTGAACCTGTACCCCGCGGATGTGCGCGGGCCACTCACGGAGCTACTTCATAGCTGACCCCTTATGCGCCGAGTGTCCTATCCCCGTGACGTTCGCCCAGGTCTTCCCGTACAGCTGCTACGCCGTCGGGGACGTCGAGCAAGTCAAGGACTTCGAGGCTTTCCACGAACGGCAGGTTCGTCCAGGCGAGGGACAAGCAGACGGGTGGACTCGTCTGGCAGATCCCCGTCATGGACGCCGACCCGTCGCTCAAGGCGGCCCAGAAGACTGTGGCGGTCAAAATCCTCAGCCCCACTCAACCGGTCGCCCCGGCTCCCGTCGCGGGGCTGCCGTACACGCCGGTCGAGTTCGAGGGCCTGACCGTCACGCCGTACGTCAACGGTTCCGGGCGACTCGCCTACTCGATCAAGGCGCGGCAGATGCTCGCGCCCCGCACCAACACCAAGTCCAACAACAGCACGGAGGTCGCGGCATGAACACCGGCTACAGCCGGTCACTGTGGCGGAGGCATACCGGCTCCTGAAGGCCGTCTTCAACGCGGCTGTGGAGGAGGGGCTGCATCGATGTCTCCGTGTTGTGGCATTGTCCGGGCGAAGCCGGCAGCAGCCTTATTGACTTGGACGACTTCTGGCTCTTCTTCCAGCGGTTCCCGCAGGCGGAGCGCAGCTCATCGAGCAGACCCAAGGCACGCCGCAGAGCGGGATGCCCTGCAGGAAGTCGGCCGTCCCGTCCACGGGGTCCAGTGCCAGATTTCGCCGGCATCAGGGGCTTTCAGATCTGCCCCATCCAGCCGACTGCATGTGGCGCGTTTCGGGGGGAATGACGCTGGTCGATAACGCGCCGAGCAGTCGCAGTACTGACGTCGGCGCGTTAGAACCGGAACCGCACGATGCGGGTGGACCGTTTCATGCCCGGCAGCAGGTTCATGAGGCGGTACATGCGGCGTATGTTTGCGGGTGCCTTGGCCATCAGCGCCGGTGAGTCGTACATCGGCGCCTCATCGACGTATTCGAGCCGGGGATGCCAATCGGCCAGCGCGGCCGGGTCGTTGAAGCCGCAGTGGAACTGGGCGTCGTATCTGCGCAGCGAGGGGTCCCATTTCGAGGTTCGCCACGCCCAGACCGGCACCGTGTCGAACTGTATCTGGCCGGTGGGGAAGGCGTCGACGACGCCGGTCAGCAGTTGCCGGACGTCGGTCTCGGTCAGGTAGGGCACCAGTCCCTCGGCGATCATCAGCGCCGGTCGGCCGCGGGGGATGCGTTCCAGCCAGGTCAGGTCGGTGACGCTGGAGTCGATCAGGGTGTAGTGCTCGCGCGGCGGCAGGAATTGTTGCCGCAGTTCGATGACGGAGGGATAGTCCAGGTCGTACCAGTCGACGGTGACGGGCGGATCGATCCGGTACACCCGGGCGTCGAGGCCGCAGCCCAGGTGCAGCACCACCGCGTCGGGGTGGTCGGCGAGGAAGCTTCGGGCCCAGTCGTCGTGGGCCTTGGCGCGCACCACGGCGGCGAGGCCCATCTGGCTGGCGCCGAATCTGCGGGTGTCGTAGTCGGGGTCGAGGCGGCGCATCGCCTGCTCAGCGTGTTCGTCGCCGAGGATCGGGTCAGGCAGTCGGTTGTCCAGTGCTTTGGCCCTGAGGACGGGGCTGAGGGTCTTCTGTACTCCAACGAGTTCAGTGTCCTTCACGACAGTGACACTACTCGTATTTCACGAATTTCGTGAAATATATGAATGACTCTAGACTGTTGAGGCCGCGACGAGGAAGGGAGCTTGGGTGACGCGAGCGGACGAGGGTGCCATCGCCGTCTTCCAGGAACGGTTCGCACAGATCATGGTCGAATCCGGCATGCCCCGGATGGCCTCACGCGTGTACGCCGCGCTGCTGGTCACCGACTCCGGCAAGCTGTCTGCCGCCGAGCTCGCCGAGCGACTGGGGGTCGGCGCGTCGGCGATCTCGGGGGCGGTCAAGTACCTGGTGCAGGTGCGGCTGGTCGAGCGCGGCCGCGAACCCGGTGCCCGGCACGACTTCTGCCGGATCCACGAGCACACCTGGAGCCACTTCGTCAGCCAGTCCGACCCGATGCTGGCCCGGGTGCAGGTCGGCGCCGACGAGGGCGTCGCGGTGCTGGGTCTCGACTCTCCTGCCGGGCGGCGGCTGGACGAGACCCGCCGGTTCTTCGCGTTCATACGCGAAGAGGTCAACCAGTCGATGGCGAAGTGGCGGCGGCTCCAGGAGGCCGAACGCGAGGCCGGCTAGACGGCCGGCAAGACTCTTGCCGAGGTAGCCGCCCGGACTTTCGCAGCCGGCGGCCTGGTCGAGCGGCGACCGGTGCGCGATGACGCCCTTGGGCTAATTGCACGTTGGTTGCAGCTGTTGTGACGAGTTCGATCGGGTCCATTCGACGTGGTGTGCCCACGCGGGCACACCAGCGATCTCGTACAACCCATCCAGATGCGAGGATGCCCGGCGACTGGCGAAGCAGCTGTGCAGCGCGAACCACCAACGCTTCGATCATCAGCCCACCGAGCGCATGGCGATCGCGAGAGTGGACAACGGACGCCTGCCGTACGGCTAGCCCGGCATGATTCGGCGAAGCCGGGTTAGCGGGGAAAGTTCGTCGGGATAGCCTTGTCACTCATATGCGCCCACATCCGGTGACTACCACGCCCGCTGCGACCGCGGTCTTCACCACGGTTCTTACCCACGGGCCGATCTCCCGCACAGATATCGCGAAAATCACCGGGCTTTCGTCCGCAGCGGTCACCCAGGTCGCTAGACCGATCTTGGAGGCCGGGTACCTGTACGAGCTCCCGAGCGGCGGCCGCACCGGCGCCCGTCTGGGCCGTCCGGTCGCGCCCTTGGCGGTCCGGGCCGACCGGGAGCACTTCGTCGGCGTGAAGATCACTGAGACCGAGCTGATCGCGGTGCTCACCGATCTTCGTGCTGAGGTTCGGAGCGCGAGGCACCTGCCGCTCGCGACCAAGGACGTGCCCGCCGTGGTGGAGGCCGTGGCCCAGGTCGTGACCGACCTGGCCGGTGGCCGCGAGCGGACACACTGTCTGGGCATCTCGGTCGCCGGCGACGTGGACAAGGCGAGCGGCCTGGTCCGCTACAACCCCTTCCTGGAGTGGCGGGACGTACCACTGGCCGACCTCGCCGCCTCCGCCACCGGGTTGACGGTGACGGTCGAGAACGACGTCAACGCACTGGCCGTGGCCGAACAGTGGTTCGGCGAGGGGGTCGGCGCCACCACGTTCGCCGTCGTGACCGTAGGGGCTGGCATCGGCTGCGGCCTCGTGGTCAACGGCGCCCTGGTCACGGGTGGATACGGTGTCGCGGGCGAGATCGGGCACATTCCGGTCTCGGCCTCCGGACCGGCCTGCTATTGCAGTGGGCGAGGCTGTCTCGAGGCGATCGCCTCCGAGCCTGCGATCGTGAGGCAGGCGCGGGCGGTGACCGGCGATGCGGGGCTCGGCCTTCCCGGAGCCGTCGATCTGGCCCATGCCGGGCATCCGGCTGTCCGGGAGGTCTTCGCGATCGCCGGGCGAGCCATGGGGCGGGGCCTCGCGGCACTGGTGAACCTCGTCGGTCCGGAGAAGGTCGTCGTCACCGGCGAGGGGCTGGCCGCCTACGACCTGTTCGAGGAATACATCAGGGAGACCTTCAACGCGCAGGCCTACGGCGCCGCCGGAAAGTGCCCGCTGGTCATCCGGCCGTTGCCGTTCGAGGAGTGGGCGCGCGGTGCCGCTGCCGTGAGCCTCCAGAGCCTCTTCACCTCGCGATGAGGGCAGATGCGCTGGTTTCCCGGGCGACCAGGGTCGCGGTCGGGCACCATCGTTCCGCCACCGGTGTTCCTGCGATGAGATCCAGCGTCGAATCCGCCACGATCTGCCCGAAGAGGTGGACGTCCAGGCTCATGGCGGTGAGTGCGGGTGAGGTGAGCCGGCACAGGCTGGAGTCGTCCCAGGCGATCAGGCTGAGGTCGTGGGGCACCCGGACACCCAGCTCTTTCGCGGCGTTGAGCCCCGCGACCGCCATCAGGTCGTTGTCGTAGACGATCGCTGTGGGAGGATCCGGCCGGTTCAGCAACATCTCCGTCAGCTTGGCGCCCGACTCCTCCGAATAGTCTCCCTCCTCGACGATCGCTTCGATACCTGCCGCACCCGCGGCCTGGAGCAGTGCCCTGGTGCGGGTCCGGGTGTGGAGCAGGGTGTTCGGACCGCTGATCCGTGCGATCCGGCGATGACCGAGATCATGCAGATGGGAGACGGCTTGGTGAACCGCGCCCTCGTCGTTGGTCCGCACGGTGGGGGCGTCACCGGCCGGTTCGCCCGCCACCACGACGGGTATGCCCAGCTCCCGCAGGGCGGCAGGCCTGGTGTCGTGAACGGCCCTGTTCACCAGCACGACGGCGTCGACGGTGCGGTGGGCGGCCCATCGCCGGTATGCCGCCACTTCCTGTTCGTGCGTGGTCACGATGTGCAGCAGCACGGACCGGTCGTGTTCTGCGAGCCGCTCTTCGATGCCCGCGATGAACTCCATGAAGAACGGCTCGGCGCCCAGGAGCCGGGAAGGTCTTGCCAGGACGAGGCCAACCGCGTCGGCGATGCTCATGTCACCGCACTCAACCCGTTGGCGCTGGTCAGCACCTCTGGGGCGGCCAGTTGATCCGGCCACTCCAGCACCGAACGCGTGCGCACGAGGAAGACGTGCGACGCCCCCGCCGGTAACGACACCAGCATCTCGTCGACCACGGCGTCGGGTATCACCCTGTCTGCCAGCAGGGCGACGTCACGTGCGAAGGAGGTGGCTCGCACCTCGACACGGTAGCCGCCGTCGACAGGCTGAACAGTGCCGGTCAACGGCCGCGGATCGTAGGCGACATCTCGGTCCTCGGCGAACAGATGGCACAGACGCGTGCCCTCGCCTGTCACGACCGTGAGCACCTCCCTGGTCTGGTCATCCGGCTTCAGGAGCTCCCCCGGCAGCTCGACCGGCGCGACCGATCGAGGCGGTACGGCGAGCTCCAGCTGCCGTCCGGCCAGTTCCTCGCCATCGAAGGTCTGGCGGGATGCAGTCGCCACGGTCCGCCATGGCTCGTCATGGTCATTGACGGCGACCAGAACCCAGCGACCGTCTCTGGGCTGGAGGGTCAGCAGGCGGGGCGCGAAGGCGTGCCTGAGGGCGAAGTAGAGCGGCTTGGCCCGCCCCTCGTAATCCACCGCGGACCACGAGATGGCCGGCCAGCAGTCGTTGAGCTGCCACACCAGCGCACCGGCCGTCCGGGGCCACCAGGAGCGGAAGTGCTCGACACCCAGCGCCACCGCTCTTGCCTGATTGAGCTGCGTCGCCCAGTGCCAGTCGGCGAACGTGCCGGGGACGGGCAGGTGCGGGCGCAGCCCCCGATCGAGGTTGTGGTCACCGTTGACGGCCTTCTGGTGCTGCAGGAACACCGGGGAAGCCGGCGTCAGCGGCTCGTCGTGGATCCAGCGGGCCACCGTGGCCGAGGCCGGCGGGCCCTGGAACCCGAACTCAGCGCAGAAGCGGGGAATGTGGTCGCGGTAATGGACGTAGTCCACGACGTTCCACACCGCCCACTCGTGCCGGGTGCCGTGGTCGGGATCGTTGGGCGGCAGGGTGCCGGGGCTGAACGGGCTGCCGGGCGCGTACGGCCGGGTGGGATCCAGCTCGGCCACGATCCCGGGCAGCAGTTCGGTGTAGTAGGCCTGCCCCCAGGTGCGGCCCTCCAGGCTGTCACGCCAGCCGGGCCAGTCGGTGTACGCCACCAGGTTCTCGTTGTTGCCGCACCACAGCGCGAGTGAAGGGTGGCTGGTCAGTCGTGCGACGTTCTCGCGCGCCTCGGCCTCGACCTCGCTCCACAGCGGCTCTTCCTCGGCGTAGAAGGCGCAGGCGAAGGGAAAGTCCTGCCAGACCAGGATGCCGCGTTCGTCGCAGACGTCATAGAAGTCGTCACTCTCGTAGATGCCGCCGCCCCAGACCCGCAGCATGTTCATGTGCGCGCCGACGGCCTGGTCGACGCGCTGGGCGATCCGCTCGCGGGTGATGCGGGTGAGGAAATGGTCGTCGGGGATCCAGTTGGCGCCCTTGGCGAAGATCGGCTTGCCGTTGACGACGAAGGTGAACGGCGTGCCGACCTCGTCCGGTTCGGTGTGCACGGTGATCGTGCGGAACCCGACGCGTCGCCGTACCTCGTCCACGGGGTTGTCGCGGTCCAGCAGGGTGACGGTCAGCTCGTACAGCGGCTGATCGCCGTGGCCGGCCGGCCACCACAGCCGGGCCTGAGGCACGAGCACGGTCAGCACGGCCGATTCCCCGGACGCGGTGGTCCGGGCTTCGTGGCCGCCCACCCTGGCCACCACGGTGTAGGCGTCGTCTCTGGCTCGATCGAGCCGCACGTGTACCTCGACGCGTCCGGTGCCATCCTCGTCCACCGTCACCAGCGGGCGTACCTGCGCCAGACGGGCGCTGTCCCAGCGTTCCAGGCGCACCGGCTTCCAGATGCCCGCCGTCTGCAGATCGGGGCCCCAGTCCCAGCCGAACGAGCAGGCCATCTTGCGGATCGCGTTGTAGGGGTGGGGGTATGCGCGCTGGCGTCGGCCCAGTCTCGCCTCCAGCTCCTCGGCGTGGCGCAGCGCCGAGCGGACGTTGACCACCAGCTCGTTCGCGCCGTCACGCACGAGGCCGGCCACGTCGAAGCGGAAGCCGCGGTGCATGTTGGCGGTATGTCCGAGGAGTTCGCCGTTGAAGTGGACGCTCGCCACCGTGTCGATCCCGTCGAAGACGAGGTCCACCCGCTCGCCCGGGCGGGCGGATGTCGACTGGAAGGTGGTGGAGTAACGCCAGTCGGTGTGATGCATCCAGGAGAGGAGTGTTTCGTTCTGGTCGAGATAGGGATCCGGGATCAGTCCCGCTTCGAGCAGATCGAGGTGTGTGCTGCCCGGTACGCGGGCGTCCACCTCCCGGCCTGCGATGGACTCCGGCACCGGCCCGTCCACGGCGCGCAGCCGCCAGCCCTCAACTAAAGTCACGCACCTTTCTTACGTAGTGAATTAAAGAAAGTCAATGGATCGCCTCCGAGCTCAGATTCTCGGGCAACCGGGCCCCCAGGCTGAGAGGTACCAGCTCCGACTCGAGCACCAGCGCCGCCGCGCCCACAGCCGAGGCCGTGGCGGCCAGCCGGGAGAGCCGCACGTCCACCGCGGGCGACAGTTCCTTCTCTATCACCGGGAGATAGATCGAACCAGCGATGGAGAATCCAGGGCCCGTCAGCACGAGCACCTGGAGATCCATGATCGCGGAGAGCGTCCTGGCCGCCGCCGCGATGTAGCGGGCGGAGCGTTCCAGCAAGGCCAGCGCCCTCGGCTCGCCCCTGCGCGCCGAGCGACTGAGGGCGGCGAAGTCCGCCGCCACCGAAGGCTCTCGCGAGCGGCGCATGGGGACGAGCAGGTCCGCACGGGCCGCCGCGACAACCGCGGCGGGACCGGCCAGCACATCGAGGCAGCCTCGGGCACCGCACCGGCACCTCGGACCGTCCGCTTGGACACAGACATGCGCGAGGTCGCCCGCCTTCCTGCCGGGACCGCGATAGGTGATGCCGTTGATCACCAGGCCCGCGCTGATCCTGGTGCCCAGATAGAGCGCGGCGGCGGCGGAAGCACCCCCGAATCCGCCGGCCCAGTGCTCGCCCAGGGCCGCGGCCGTGGCGTCGTTGTCGAGCACCACGGGCAGACCGGTCGCCTGCTCGAGCGACTCGGAGAGGGGGAATCCCGCATCCGCGAAGACCACCCCGACTCCCAGCACGCGATGGCGCTCCACACCGGCGCTGTCGATCAGCCCGGAGATCTCCCGGGCCATGGCCTCCACCGCGGCGCGTGGCTCTTCCACACCCACTCCCGGCTTGGCCATCCGGGTGACGACGGCGCCGGCGAGATCCGTCAGGACGTAGACCATGCCGCCGTGATCGAGGTGCACGCCGACCGCGTACCTGGCCGAGTGATCCAGTCGCAGCAGGATCCGCCGCTTGCCACCCGTGGATTCCGCGCGGCCGGACTCGACGACCAGGCCCTCCTCGATGAGCTTGCGGACCACGGCAGTGATCGTCGGGCCGGTGAACCCGGTGGCCCCGACCAGGCCGGCCCGGCTGATCGTACCCGCGGCTCGGATGGCGTCCAGGACCACAGCCTTGCTGCTCGCATGCGGCTTGGTCCTGGCTGTTGCGTTCATGGGCCCTCCATCCGCTCGACACTGCGAGGGTACAGGCACTGTTGACTTACTTAAGTTGCTGAGTTAACAATCGGAACCGGCGCGCCGACAATTACATCACCGCTCGAGAGGACTCCGCGTGATGTCGGTGAGGAATGCACTAACCATGAGAACCGGGGCCGGGCTGGCCGCGTTGGCCTTAGCCATCACCGGATGTTCCTCGTCCGGCAGCTCACCGCGAGGATCGACCGGGGCACCGGCGGCCACGGGGGCACCGCCGATACTCGTGATCTACACGGGCGCCACCGGCGACATGCAGGTCAACTTCAATCCCTTCGCCCCGGGCAGCCCGTCGACCGGGCCGATCTACGAGCCCCTCTTCTTCTACAACACCGCTCGGGCCGATCCCCCCCAGCCACGGCTGGGCCAGAAGTTCTCGTGGAACGCCGACGGCACGCAACTGTCGATCACGCTCCGCCAAGGCGTGAAATGGTCCGACGGCCAGCCGTTCACCGCCAGGGACGTGGTCTTCACGCTCGACCTGCTCGCCAAGAACAAGGCGTTGAACACCACCGGCTACCGCGGCAAGGCGACCGCGGTGGACGACACCCACGTATCGGTCACGTTCGACGAGCCGTCGTTCGTGGACGGTCCGCAGCTTCTCGGCCGCATCTACATCGTGCCTGAGCATGTGTGGAAGTCCGTGGCCGACCCCACGACCGCCCAGATGCGCAACCCCGTCGCCACCGGGCCCTACCTTGAGGACGACGTCAAGCCGCAGGCATACACGCTGAAGGCCAACCCGAGCCATTGGGGCGGGGAACCCACGATCAAGCGCGTCCGCGTCCTGTCGCTGTCAGGCAACCAGGCAGGAGCAGCGGCGATCAGGGCCGGCCAGATCGACTGGCAGACCGGTCCCGTGCCGAATGTCAAGAACGCCGAGCAGGCCTACCCCGGCTACAAGGTCATCATCACTCCGGTGAACCAAATGGTGCTGGACACCTGCAGCAACCCGGACCTCGGTTGCAAGGGACCGCAGACCGACCCCGCCGTCCGCCAGGCGATCTACTACGCCGTCAACCGCACCCAGCTCAACGCGCTGGCCTTCGAGAACACCTCCAGCGAGATCTCGCCCAGCCTTGCCCTGCTGGAACGAGACCAGGCGTTCATCTCCGGCCGGCTGCAGAACAAGGTCGCGCCGATGCAGCCCGACGAGGCCAGGGCCCAGCAGATCCTGGAGGGCGCCGGTTACGCCAAGGGGGCCGACGGCATCTACGCCAAGGACGGCAAGCCCTTGCAGCTGACCCTCAAGACCGTCTCCGGCTGGACCGACTACATCACCGCGGTCAACGCGCTTTCCCAGCAGCTCAAGAAGGCCGGCATCAAGGTGACCGCGCAGCAGCTGTCCTTCAACGAATGGTCCGACGCCCGCGGGCGCGGTGACTACCAGCTGATCATCGACTCCCTCTTCCAGGGCCCGGCCGCCGACCCGTTCTACGTCTACAGCTACTTCTACGGCTCCGACACCACCGAGAAGGTCGGCAAGCAGGCCGGCACGAACGTCAGCCGCTTCACCGATCCCCAGGTCGACGCCGCCATCGCCGCGCTCAAGAAGATCGACCCGAAGGACACCGCCGCACGGCAGCCGCAGTTCGACACCATCCAGACCCGCATCGAACAGGCCATGCCGTACATCCCGCTGCTCACCCAGGGCACGATCAGCGTCTACAACGCCACCAAGTTCACCGGCTGGCCGACCAAGGAAGACCTCTACGCCTTCCCGGCCGCCTGGCAGTCGCCGGATAACTCGGAGATCTACCGACGGCTCAAGCCCACCGGGAAATGAGCGCGTGACCGATGCTGTACTACCTGCGCAAGATCGCCTTCTACCTGGTCGCCCTCTGGACGGCGGTGACCCTGAACTTCCTCATCCCCCGCATGATGCCCGGTGACCCGGTCACCATCCTGCTGGCCAAGGCGCAGCAGCGCGGCGGAGTCGACCCCGCCGCGCGCCGCGCTTACGAGCTGATGCTCGGCACCGACACCGGCGAGCCGCTGTTCACCCAGTACCTGCTCTACCTGGGGAACATGGCCCGCGGCGACTTCGGCATATCCGTGAGCTCCTTCCCGGCTCCCGTTTCCGAGGTCATCGCCGCATCGCTGCCCTGGACCGTCGTCCTGGTCGGCCTGGCGACCGTGCTGTCAGTGCTGACCGGCACCGCGCTGGGAGCGCTGGTGGGCTGGCGCCGGGGCACCTGGCTGGACTCGCTGGTGCCCGCGACCACGGTGCTGTCGGCCGTGCCGTACTTCTGGCTGGCCCTCGTCCTGGTCGCCGTCTTCTCCTCCGCGCTCGGCTGGTTCCCGCTGCTGGGTGGTTACGACGTCAACCTCACCCCCGGCTGGAGCGGCGAGTTCCTCGCCTCGGCCGTGTACTACGGCATCCTCCCCGCCGCGACGATCGTGATCTCCTCGATCGGCGGCTGGCTGCTGGGCATGCGCAACATGATGGTCTCGACGATGGCGGAGGACTACGTCCGTACGGCTGTCGCCAAAGGACTGCGCAACCGGCGCATCATGGTCTGGTACGCGGCCCGCAACGCGGCACTGCCCTCCATCGCCGGATTCGCCATCTCGCTGGGGTTCGTGGTGGCCGGCTCGGTCGTCACCGAGCAGGTCTTCTCCTATCCGGGCATCGGCTCCAAGCTCCTGCAGGCTGTGGAGAACAACGACTACGCGCTCATGCAGGGCATCTTCCTGGTCATCACGGTCGCCGTCCTCGGCGCCAACCTGGTGGTCGACCTGCTCTACAGCATCGTCGATCCGCGGACGCGAGCGGGGGCGGCCACATGACGGCAATCAGCCGGCGGGACCCGAAATTCGTGATCGGACTGATCCTGATCGGGGTCATCGCCGCCATCGGCGTGGTCGGACCGCTCCTCGCCGGCGACCCGGACGCGATCAACGACATGGGGCTGACGCCGCCGGGCGGGGAGCACCTGCTGGGCACCACCCAGACCGGCCAGGACGTGCTGTCCCAGATCACCTACGCCACCCGGGGCTCGCTCGTCATCGGCGCGCTCGTGGGCGTCATGGCCACACTGCTGTCGGCGCTCTTCGGCATCGTCGGCGCCTACGCCGGTGGTCTGGTGGACGAGGCCTTCTCGCTGCTGTCCAACGTGATGCTGGTGATCCCCGGACTCCCGCTGGTGATCGTGATCTCCGCTTTCGTCCCGGCGGAGCAACGCGGCTGGTGGACGATCGCGCTGGTGCTCGCGATCACCAGCTGGGCCGGCTCGGCTCGCGTGCTCCGCGCGCAGACGCTGTCGTTGCGCAACAGGGAGTACGTCCTGGCCGCCCGCGTGGCCAAGGAGCGGCCGTGGCGCATCATCGGCGTGGAGATCCTCCCGAACCTCCTGCCCCTGCTGGCCTCCCAGTTCGTGTTCGCGGTCATCGCCGCGATTCTCAGCGAGGCCGGCCTGTCCTTCCTCGGCCTGGGCGCATCCAACTCCGCCACGCTCGGGACCATGCTCTACTACGCGCAGAACGGCTTCGCGCTGCAACTCGGCGCGTGGTGGTGGTTCGCGCCGCCCGGCATCATCATCGCCCTGCTCGGTTGCGGCCTGGCGCTGATCAACTTCAGCATCGACGAGATCGTCAACCCGAAGCTCCGGATTCCGGCCGCCCGCCTGGTGGACACGCCCCGCCAGGAGGCGGGGCGTGTCGACGAGGCCGCCGACGACGCCGTTCTCACCGTGGCCAACCTGTCGGTGACCTACCGGGGCGAACGGCCCGTGCAGGCCGTCAAGGACATCTCGCTGACGGTACGGCGAGGCGAGATCCTGGGCCTGGCGGGCGAGTCGGGCAGCGGCAAGACCACCCTCGCTTATGCGATCAGCCGGCTCCACCGGCCGCCGGCGGAGATCACCTCCGGCACGGTCGCCTTCCACGACCGCGCCGGCACAGCCGTCGACGTCCTCGCCTTGCCGCCGCACGAGCTGCGTACCTTCAGATGGGCGAAGCTCTCCATGGTGTTCCAGGGGGCGATGGACTCGCTCAATCCCGTCATGACCGTCGGCGCCCAGCTGGAGGACGTGCTCACCACCCACCTGCCCCGACTGTCGGCGGCCGAGCGCCGGGCCCGCTGCGCCACGGCGCTGGAGCTGGTCAGGGTGGACCCTAGGCGGCTGCGCTCCTACCCGCACGAGCTCTCCGGAGGCATGCGGCAACGGGTCATGATCGGCATGGCGCTCCTCCTCGAACCCCAGATCATGATCATGGACGAGCCGACGAGCGCCCTCGACGTCGTCGTCCAGCGCGGCATCCTCAAGGAGATCCTGCGCTTGCGGGACGAACTGGGGTTCGCGGTCGTGTTCATCACGCACGACCTCCCCCTCCTCCTGGAGGTGAGCGACAGAATCGCGATCATGCTGCACGGCGAGATCGTCGAGTGCGCGAGCGCCGAGGAGATCCGCAAGCAGCCACGCCACCCCTACACGCGGCGCCTGCTCGGCTCCTTCCCCAGCCTCACCGGCGACCGCGGCGCCTTCGTGCGATCGGGAGGTGCCCGGTGACCACTCTCGAGGTAGCGGACCTGGTCAAGGACTACCGCGTGCGCGGCGACGGCATGCGCCGTACGCGGCTGCGGGCGGTGGACCATGTCTCCTTCACGCTCACACCCGGCCGCACCACCGCACTCGTCGGCGAGTCGGGCTCGGGCAAATCCACGGTCGCCAGGATCATCGCCCGCCTGGAGCGACCCACGTCCGGCACGGTCGTCCTGAACGGCGCAGGCAGCGGCGACTACCGCGACCACGTGCAGATGGTGTTCCAGGACCCCTTCGCCTCGCTCAACCCCTTCCACACCGTCGAACACCACCTGGCCCGGCCGCTGAGACTGCACGGCCGGGCGCGGACACGGGCCGAGACCCGGCAGGAGGTCGCGCGGTTGCTGGAGCGCGTGAACCTGCCGGCGGAGGAGCTGGCGCAGCGCCGCCCCCACGAGCTTTCCGGCGGGCAACGCCAGCGGGTGGCCATCGCCCGCGCCCTCGCACCCGGCGCGAAGGTGATCGTGGCCGACGAGCCGGTGTCCATGCTGGACGTGTCCATCCGGCTCGACGTGCTCAACCTGCTGGCCCGGCTGCAGGAGGAGGAGGATCTCGCCATCCTCTACATCACCCATGACCTGGCCACCGCGCGGCACTTCGCCGACGACATCCTCGTGCTCTACCGAGGGCGGGTCGTGGAGCGGGGGCCGGCCGATGAGGTGATCCTCGATCCGCGCCACCCTTACACCAAGTTGCTGGCCGCCGCCTCACCCGACCCGGACGCGCGCGGCCGCACCTTCGATTTCGACCCGGCGGACGTGGTCGCCGCCGGCTCCGCACCGCCGTACGACCACAGAGAGGACACCCCCCGATGAAAGTTCGCACGATCTTATCCGTGGTGGCGACTGCCGCCCTCACGGTCGCCGGGCTCGTCACCGGTCCGGCGGCGACGGCCGCCACCGGCTGCACGGCCAAGTACACCGTCACCGGCCAATGGGGAAGTGGATTCGGAGCCGAAGTCTCCTTCACCAACCTGGGTGACCGCCTGACAACGTGGACTCTGGAGTTCGACTTCCCCGCCGCCGGCCAGCGCGTCAGTCAGGGCTGGAGTGCCGACTGGTCCCAGTCCGGCACCCACGTCACCGCCAAGAGCCTGAGCTGGAACAGCGAGGTTGCGACCAAGGGCTCGGTGGGCCTCGGCTTCAACGGTTCGTGGAGCGATGCCAATCCCGTGCCCGCCTCGATCTCCGTCAACGGGGTGAAGTGCGACGGCACCATCATCGATCCGCCCAAGACGCCGGCTCCGCAGCTGCGCGTCCAGGGCAACAAGATCGTCACTGCGCAGGGCAAGCCGTACCGGCTGCTGGGCGTGGACCGCTCGAGCGGCGAGTTCGCCTGCGTGCAGGGCAAGGGGATGTGGGACGGCGGGCCGGTCGACCAGACCTCCGTCAACGCGATGAAGGCCTGGAACATCCACGCCCTCCGCATCCCGCTGAACGAGGAGTGCTGGCTCGGCACCAACGGTTCGCCCAGCGGCGCCGCATACCAGCAGCAGGTCAAGGACTACGTGAACCTCCTGGTCGCCAACGGCATCACGCCCATCCTCGACCTCCACTGGACCTGGGGAGAGTTCACCGGCGTCGACTGGGCGTGCAAGGACGTGACCGCGACCTGCCAGAAGCCGATCCCGTCCGCTCGCAACGCCCCGCGGTTCTGGACCGGCGTGGCCAACGCCTTCAAGGGCAACAACGCGGTGGTCTTCGACCTGTTCAACGAGCCGTGGCCGGAATTCGGCACCGTCGACAGAGAGGCGGGCTGGCGGTGCCTGCGCGACGGAGGCACCTGCGCCGGCTTCAGCTATGAGGTCGCGGGCATGCAGAGCATGCTCGACGCCGTCCGATCGACCGGAGCCACGAACATCGTCATGGTCGGCGGGCTCGAGTGGACCAACGACCTTCGCGAGTGGACGCAGTACAAGCCGCACGACCCCACCGGCAACCTGGTCGCCTCCTGGCACTCCTACAGCTTCAACCGGTGTGCCGCCGTCGACTGCTGGAACACGGAGATAGCCCCGCTCGCGGCGCAGGTGCCCGTGGTGATCGGCGAGATGGGCGCGGACAACTGCGGCTACGACTACGTCGACGCGCTCACCAAGTGGGCCGACACGCACGGCCTGTCGTACCTCGCCTGGACCTGGAACCCGTGGGGCTGCACCCAAGGAGGTGTGCTCATCAAGGACTGGAACGGAACGCCTGAGCCGGGAATCGGCGAGGGGTACAAGGCGCACCTGCTGACCCAGGATCCCTACGCCTGATCATGGGTGCCGGCCGGCTGGGCCTCGGCTGACGTGCCGAGGCCCAGCCTTTGGCGGCGGGAGGCGAGCACGGCGGCGTATGCCGCCGGCATCGCGATCGCGCGCGCGTTCACAGGGAACGTTCGGGGAGGAGCGTGTAGCGGGTGAGCGCGGTCGCGTCCCAGGCCATGCGCCGGCGCCCCGCGAGCGCGCCGGAGACCTCCCGGGCCGGGACGGCTCGCTCGCCGCAAGTGACGGTCAGCGGCGGAGTGTCGCCGGGTACCTCGACGACGAGCCGTCCGTCCGACCCGGCGGTGATCGCCGCCGACGTGAGCATGCCCGCGGACCAGGCCACGGAGGCGGTGTACCCGCCGCGGCAGCGGATGCCGCGCACCGACCCCGTGTCCCAGCTCCCCGGCAGCGTCTTCAGCAGGCTGACCGCGCCTTCGTGGCTCTGCACGAGCAACTCGGTCATCCCCGCGACAGCGCCGAAGTTGCCGTCGATCTGGAAGATGTAGCCCGACGGCCGGCCGCCGTGGGGATGCAGGTCCAGCAGCGAGACGGAGCCCAGCTCGTCGAGCAGGATCGCGATCGAGCGCTCGGCCAGTTCCGGGTCGCGCAGCCGGGCGGCCAGGCACAGGATCCACGCCTGGCTCCAGCCGGTGTGTCCACTGCCGTGCTGCAGCCGGGTGGCCAGCGCCTGCCGTACCGCCTCGAAGTCGTCCGGCGTCCCCGACTCGGTGATCCGGGTGCCGGGGTAGAGGCCGTAGAGGTGGGACAGGTGGCGGTGGCCGGGCTCCTGGGAGGGCCGCCGGTCATACCACTCCAGCAGCTCGCCGTCGATCGCGACCGGGCGCAGCTGTGACAGCGCCTTCCCCGCGCGTACGGCGAGCTCGTCGTCGGCCAGCGAGCAGTAACGGGTCAGGACCTCGCGGACGAGCTCCTGGTCCATGGCCGCGCCCGCCGAGATGGCCGCCGGATTGCCGGCCTCGGTGAGGAAATGGTGTTCCGGCGAGGTCGACGGGCTCATCACCAGCTTGCCCTGGGCGTCGGGCACCAGCAAGGCCAGCGCGAAGGAGGTGACGCTGCGCAGAGCGGGCAGGAGCAGCTCGGGTGCTCCGCCGTACTCGAGGTGGTCCCAGAGGTGGGCGGTGAGCCAGAGCAGGCCGGAGGACCAGTTGGCCCACTGCGGCTCGCCGTTGACCGGGGCGCTGAAGCGCCACAGGTCGGTGTTGTGGTGAGTGGTGGATCCGGCGGCGCCGTAGTAGTGCCGGGCCGCGTCCTGGCCGGTATCGAGCAGGCCGCCGATCAGCTCGAACAGCGGCTGGTGCAGGTCGGGCAGGCCGGCGGGCTCGGCGGGCCAGTAGTTCATCTGGACGTTGATGTTGGTGGTGTAGTTGCTGCTCCAGCCGGGCCGCACGTCGGCGTTCCAGATGCCCTGCAGGTTGGCGGGCTGGGTGCCGGGACGGGAGCTGGAGATCAGCAGGTAGCGGCCGAAGTGGTAGTAGAGCTCGGCGCGCTCGTCGGGCAGCGACAGGTCGACCCGGTCGAAGTAGCCGCGGTAGTCGGCCTCGTGCTCGGCCAGCAGCTCCGCCGTGCTCCGGGACAGTGCCGCCTCGACCTGCGCGCGTGCCCGGCGGGCCAGCTCGGCGGTGTCGGCGCTGGGCCGTACGGCATGGCCGCGGAAGCCGTCGGCGGCCGCGGCGACCATCCGCACCTCGCCGGATCCGGTGCCCTGGACCGCGATGACGACGGCGAAGCCCATGCCGGCGGCCACCGTGCCGTCGCGGTCGGGCGCATCCGCGCCGTAGACGACGGCGGGCTCCCGGTTGATGTAGTCAGGCAGCACGTTCGCGGGCGCCCGGCCGGTGATGGTAAGCCACTCTCCGTCGCGGATCACCTCGACCGGGTGCGGTGAGGTGAACTCGGGCAGTTCGAGCGGCCCGCGAGCCGACGCGACCAGCACCCCGGCGGGGGCGGAGACGAAGCTGGTCAGTAGACCGTTCACCGTGGTCACCGCACGGGCGAGGTCGAGCTCTCGGCGGTAGCCGGAGGGCTCACCGGCGGCGGTATGGCGCCACTCGATGAAGCCCAGCGGCTGGTAGGCCTGGGTCCAGCCGCCGGACTGCATCCGGCGGCCCAGCTCGTCCGCGCGCTCGAAGTCGCCCGCGGCGATCGCGGCACGCAGCTCTGGCAGCAGCCCGGCAGGAGAAGGACCCTCCGGGGGCGGCTGGGGACCGCCCGACCAGAAGGTGTCGAGGTTGAGGTCGAAGCGCTCCACCTCCGGCCTGCCGTACGCCATCGCGCCCAACCGGCCGTTGCCGAGCGGGAAACCGTCGTGGAAGTGGGCGGCGGGTGTGGAGAGCCGGAGGAGATGTCTGGTCGTCACAGCGCGTCGTATGCCTTCTGCTGGATCTGGAGGTAGCGGGTCACGCCCAGGCCGTTGAGCCCGTCGAGGAAAGCCTGCCAGGCGGCGTCGTCGTTGATGTTCTTCTGGCCCGTGACGAACTGCAGGCTGGACTGGTTGACGTAGTTGTCGATGTTGGTCTGCAGGGTGGCCAGCTCGCCTGCCTGCTCCGGTGCGATCTTGATGTGCCAGACCGGGAAGATCTGGTCCTTGGGTTCCTTGCCCGCGTACAGCTCGGTGGCCTTGAAGAGGCGGCGCTCGTAGCCCGCCTGGTCGTAGATGTGCGTCGATGCCACCTGGGCGTTGCGGAACTCCTTGGTGCTGTTGTACTGCGCCGCCGGCCCCCAGCCGCCCTCCACCCCCTCGGGCTGCGTCAGTGTCTTGAACGACGGCTTGAGGCTCTCGTCGAGCGCGACGTCGCCGGGGCTCGCCTTCTCCCAGCCGACACCCTCCTCGCCGAACTCGCCATACCGGTGTCCCTCCTCGGTGAAGATGTAGTCCAGCATCTTGATCGCGGCGATCTGGGTCGCCTCACTCGCCTTGGAGGTGATGACGAAGGTGCCGCCGGGCTGGCTGGGCAGCGTGTAGGTGGCGTACTGCGTGCCTGACGGGCCGGTCAGCGGAGCCACGGCGTCGTAGTCCCTGTCGCGGCGGTCCTTCTGGCCGATGGTGACCAGTTGGGCCGGATGCATAACCGTCGCCGAGCCGACGATGGCCGCCCCTGCCTTGTCGCCCTTGGCCTTCATCGCGTCCCCGTTCTGGGTGAAGGCCGCCTGGTCGATCAGGCCGTCCTTGTACAGCCCCGCGATGTAGCGCAGGCCCTCGCGCCAGCCGGGCTGCATGGGCTGCAGTTGCACCTTGCCGGCGTTGACCGCCAGCGTGGAGCCGTAGTCGGGGCTGCCCTGCGGGTCGTAGATGAAGGCGTTCATGAGGTACGGCAGGAGCGGGTTGGCGGTGCTCGCGCTCATCGGGATCTCATCGGCCTTGCCGTTGCCGTTGGGATCCTTGGTCTTGAACGCCTGCAGCACCTCGCGCAGCTCGTCGGGGGTGGTGGGCTGTTTGAGTCCGAGCTTCTTCAGCCAGGCCGAGTTCATCCAGAGCTTGGCGGCATAGGAGCAGTGGAAACAGTCGTTCCACTGCGGCATGCCGTAGATCTTCCCGTCGGGCGCGGTCGCCAGCCGCTTGAAGTCGGGAATCGAGTCCAGCGTCTTCTTGACGTTGGGGGCGTATTTGTCGATCAGGTCGTTGAGCGGCACGACCACGCCCTGCTTGCCCAGGCGGATCAGCTCGGACTGGGTGAACCCGTCGACCCACGGGATGAGCATGTAGACGTCGGGGAGATCGCCGCTGGCCAGCGAGATCTGGCGCTTCTCCTTGGCCGAGGCGCTGTCCCAGGTGGTGGTCTCGAAGGTGAGGGTCACCCCGAGCTTCTGCTCAAGGCGCTTGGTGAACGGGCTTTTGCTCAGGTGCTGGTCGGCGTTCTGCTGGGCGAAGATCTTGATGGTGCTTGCCTTCTGCTCCTGCTTGGGTTCCTCGGCGGAGCAGGCGACGAGGGCGAGGAAACCGGCGGTGAGTGCTGCGACGACTCGGACGGACATGGCGATACCTCGATGTCTGTGGGTGGGGGGTGAGTCAGCCCTTGACGGAGCCGATCATGAGGCCCTTGGTGAAGTGCCGGGCGACAAAGGGGTAGATGAGGAGCACGGGTACGGTCGAGATCACGATGAGCGAGTATTTGAGCAGATCGGCGAGTTGCTGGCGCTCCATGGCGGTGGCGACGTCCATGCCGTTGCTCTGGGTGTTGAGGATGAGGATGTTGCGGAGCACGAGCTGCAACGGATAGAGGTCGTCGCTCTTGAGATAGAGCAGGGCGTCGAAGTAGGAGTTCCACTGGCTGATCGCGTAGACCAGCGCGATCACCGCGATCATGGGCTTGGCCAGGGGCAGCACGATCGACCAGAGAACCCGGAAGTGGCTCGCGCCGTCGATCTCGGCGGCCTCGAACAGCTCGCGGGGGATGGAGTGGCGCAGGTAGGTGCGCGCGATGATCACCTGCCAGACGGCGATCGCGTTGGGGACGATCAGCGCCCACCGCGTGTCGATCATGCCGAGAGACTTGACGACCAGGTAGGTGGGGATGAGGCCGCCGCCGAACAGCATTGTGAAGACGATCAGCCGGGTGAGGAGCCCGCCTCCGACGAAATCCCTGCGGGACAGCGGATAGGCCAGCATGAGCGTGAGGCTGACGCTGACGAACGTCCCCACGGCCGTGTAGAAGAGCGAGTTGCCGAAACCGACGAGGATCTGCGGATCGGACAGTGCCACCTGGAAGCCGCGCAAGGTGAAGTCCACCGGCCAGAAGGTGACCCGGCCGGAGCTGACCGCGTTCGGATCGCTGAGGGAACTGGCCACGATGTAGAGCAGCGGCAGCAGCACGACCGCCAGGAAGGTGGCGAGCAGCACGTAGACGCCGACCATGAACAGCCGGTCCGTCCGCGATTCCCTGACCATGGTTACCAGAGCCCCGATCCGGAGACGCGCTTGGCGACCCTGTTCACGACGATGAGCAGGACGAGGTTGACGGCGGAGTTGAACAGGCCGACCGCGGTGGCCTGGCTGAAGTCGGCGTTGAGCAGGCCGGTCTTGTAGGTGTAGGTGGCGATGATCTCCGACTTGCTCAGGTTCAGCGGGTTCTGCAGCAGGAACGCCTTCTCGAAGCCGACCGCCATGATGTTGCCGACGCCGAGGATCAGGATGATGGCCGCGGTCGGCATGATGCCCGGCAGGTCGACGTGGATGATCTTCTGCAGGCGGGAGGCGCCGTCCACCCGGGCGGCTTCGTACAGCCCGGGATCGACTCCGGACAGCGCGGCCATGTAGACGACGGCGGAGTAACCGGCGGTCTGCCAGATGTCGCTCCACACGTAGATGTGCCGGAAGTAGTCAGGATTGCCGAGGAAGTCGATCGAGGGGATGCCGAACAGCCCCAGCGCGTCATTGGCGAGCCCGACACTGGGCGACAGGATGAGGATCGTCATGGAGACGACCACGACCGTCGAGATGAAGTACGGCGCGTAGGTGACCAGCTGCACGGTCCGCTGGAAGAACCCGCGCCGGACCTCGTTGAGCGCCAGCGCCAGGATGATCGGGATCGGGAAGCTGGCGAGGAGGAAGTAGGCCGACAGGATGAAGGTGTTGCTGACCAGCGTCCAGAAGACCGGGTTGTCGAAGAAGGCGCGGAAGTGCCGGAAGCCGACCCACTCGCTGCCCCAGATGCCGTCCAGGACGCTGTAGTCCTTGAAGGCGATGACCGCGTTGGCCATCGGGATGTACTTGAAGATCGCGAAATAGGCCACCGGCACCGCGACGAGCAGGTAGAGCTGCCAGTTCCGGCGAATGCGCCGCAGGCGCGTGCTAGTGGCCATACACCCTCACCTCGATCAGTTCCGCCGGCCCGGCGGGGAAGCGCACCCACACCTCGTGGGCGAGCAGGGCGTCCAGCTCCACGCGGGCCGGGCCGCCTCCGGTCAGACCGGCCGCCACCTGGGCGCCGTCGTCGGTTTCGATGACGAACGGTACGTCGGCCCCCTCACCGAACCGGACTTCGATCCGCCGTAGCCGCCACGCGCCCTCCAGGTCGACGCGGACCCACTCGCCGCTCCAGCCGTGCTCGGTGCTGTAGTCGGTGACGTTATGAGCGGGTGATCCGCTGCTGAACACCGGCCGGTTGGCCGACAGCAGCCGCTCGCTGCCGGGCCGGTAGCGCCGGCTCGGCGGCCCAGAGGGCAGTTTGCGCGGCTGACCGGTCCACTCGGGGCCACCGGTCGCCAGGATCGTGAGGGTGGCGGGCTCCAGACCCTCGGCGCTCGCGCGCAGGACGTTGACCCCGGCATAGTGGGAGCGGAACTCGATCGCCCCGATCCCGTCCACGACGGGCAGCTCGATCGAGGTGCCGGTCGGGAAGAGGCCGCCGCCCTCCAAGACCTCGATGGTCACCGTGCGTTCGTCGGAGATGACCGTGCCGCTCTCGTCGACGAGTTCGACCCGGAGGTAGGCGTCGTCGGTGCCGTCCGTGCCGATCGTCTCGGTGTCGGAGCTCAGTCGTAAGGCTCGCGCGGTGCCCTCGCGCGGCCAGACGGGGGGCTCGATGCCGCGCAGCTTGTTGCGGTACCAGTAGTAGGAGCGCAGCGGCACGCGGAAGTAGTCGATGAAGCCCATCCGGCTCATGTCGGTGATGATGCTGCCGTGGTGGAAGGCGCACCACAGCGCGATCCCTGCCCGCCAGGGGTGCTCGATCTCGACGCCGTCGGTGTAGCGCGGGCCGTAGACGCCGGGCCGGTCCTCGATGGCGCTGCCGTACTCGGTGACCAGGCTGGGCCAGGGCGGCTGGTGGAAGAGGGCCGCGCCGTCGCCGTTGTAGCCGGCCAGGTCGCCGAGCTGGTCGAAGCCGCCTCGCTGCGCGCCGCCGACCGCGGCGGGCCTGGTCGGGTCAAGCTGGTGAGCCAGGTCCACCAGGCGGGTGATGAGCTTCTTGGCCTCCGGCATCACCTCCGCGTCGGTGAAGAAGGGCTCGTTGCTGACGCTCCAGACGATGATGCTGGGGTGGTTGCGGTTGACGCGGATCATCTCGGTGAGCGCGCGCAGGCAGCTCTCCTCGAACTCGGCGCGGTCCTCCTCGTGCGGCGGGTAGGCGCTGGCGTTCCAGTAGCCCTCCGCGTCGTGGCCGCCGACGCCCCAGAAGTGCAGCTCCGACCAGAACAGCAGGCCCTGCCGGTCGCATTCGGCGGCGAACTGCTCGTGATGCGGGTAGTGGGAGCCGCGGATGAAGTTCATGCCGCACTCCTTGATCATCGCGACGTCGCGGCGGATGCCGGCGTGGCTGACCGCGTCGCTCCAGCCGGCGTGGTCCTGGTGGACGTTGGCGCCGTTGATGAGGTAGTGCTCGCCGTTGAGGAAGAAGCCGCCGTCGGTGGTGAACTCGACGGTCCTGAACCCGAAGGTCGTGCTCGCCTGCTCACCGTTGCTCAGCCGCTGGTCGAGCTGGTAGAGGACCGGGGTGGCAGGGTGCCACTGCCGGACTTCGTCGAGCAGCAGCTGCGTCCGGTGGGTAGTGGCCTCGCCCGCTTCCAGGCTGATGTGAGCGCTAACAGTCGCTAGCTCGATGCCGTCCAGGCTCACCACGGCGTCGAGTTGCCCCTCGAAGGGGGTGTCCCCGTCGTTGACGAGTTCGGTGGCGATTTCGACGCGGTTGCCGTCGGTGGTGACCGCCGTGCCGTACCAGGCGAAGCGGGCCTTCTCACTGACGATCAGCGACACGTCGCGGTAGATCCCGCCGTTGAAGACGTGCTCTCCCGCCCGCGGCGCCAGGCGCGGGTTCCACTCGTTGCTCACCCGTACGGTGAGCTGGTTGATCCCGGGCCGGACCGCCTCGGAGACGTCCATCTCGAAAGCGGTGTAGCCGCCCAGGTGCCGGCCGACGTGGTGGCCGTTGACGTAGACGTCGGCGTCCTGGAACACGCCCTGGAACTCCAGGGCGACGCGCTTGTCCGGGTGCTCGACGACGAAGTCCCGCCGGTAGACGCCACGACCCACATAAAAGCCGGCTTCCATGAAGTACGGCTGGCCGAAGGAGTGCGGCAGGCCGACGTCGTACCAGTCGCTGTCGTCATAGCCGGGCTCGGTGGCGCCGGACGGGTCTCCGTAGGTGAACTTCCATGACCGGTTGATCAGGCTCTTGCAGGTGGAAGGCACGATGGCGCGCTCTCGGGGAGAAGGGGACGTGAACGTTCACGACACGGCCGTGAACGCTCACGACATCTGTTGGAAACGTCACGCTACGGAGCGGGGTGGCTCCATGTCAATGGGGAACTTCGTCAGGCGGATTCGCGCCAGATCAGCCACGGGTTGACAACCCGTCGCATAGGCGGAAGCGGAGCGAAGTCGGCCGCGGCGAGCTCTTCGGCGATGTCCAGCGCGGCGTTCACCACGGCCTCACGCCCCATCGACAACGTCGTCAGCCGCGGGAGCACCGCTTCGCCCAGGCTCAGCCCGTCTATCCCGCAGATCCTGACCCGCCCAGGCACCTCGATGCCGAGCGCGTGCGAGGCCTGCACGGCGCCGATGGCCATGAGGTCGTTGTAGACGAGCACGCCATCCACCTCAGGATGGGCGGCCACGAGCTCGGCGAAGGCCTTCCCGCCACCGGCCAGCGACTCGTCCCCGACCGTGATCATTCGTGCCGACTCGGCGCCCGCCAACTCCTCGAACCACTCCCGCCGGAGCGAGGGATGGTAGGTCGGCGAGTCCCGCAGGGTGAAGTCGGAATCGATCATCCCGAGGTGCCGTACGCCCCTGGCTCGCAGCGCCTCGATCGCATGCCGTACACCCTCACGCAGATCGATCTCCACCGAGTGCATGCCGGACCGGTCCATCAGGCGATCCACCATGACCAGCGGAACTCCCCGGCAGACCTGCGCGAGGTCGTCGTCCGGCAGGAAGAAGTGGCCCATGAACAAGTCCACCTCTCCTGCCAGCATCTCCATGGCCGCCGACTCCTCCTCCGTCTCCGTCGAGGCCATCAGCACATGCCAGCCCCGAGCCGCGGCTGCGTTGAGCAGGTCCCCGGCGATCTCGGTGTAGTACGGATTGCGGAACGAGGCGACCAGATAGCCGATCGCGCGGGTCTTCTTCCTGGCGACGAGATTGCGGGCGAACCGGCTCGGCCGGTAGCCGAGGCGCTCGCACGCCTCCAGGACACGCTGTTTCGTCTGCTCGTTGATCTCTCCCATTCCGTTGATCGCGCGGGTCACGGTCTGCCGGGAAACCCCTGCAGCCTGGGCCACATCGTTGATCGTCACACGCTTCGCCATCGCCATCCTCAGGTCCGTTCTGAAGCTGATCGTAGTGACGAGCCGGTCGTACGGCTGAGATGAAGCTCAGGAGCCGAAGTGGAACGCGGTGAGCCTGATGCTCCCGTGCAGGCTCACCAGCAGGTCGTGAGTCGCGGGCTGGTCCTGCCGGTCGCCGAGCACGCGGTCGCCCCCGGCCCGCTGGTGCTCACCGTCGAGACCGGGGAGCCGCGAGTGCCGGGCGACGCGTGCGCGGAGCCCGACACGCTCTCGTTCGGCTGGTTCGACTACGAGGGGTTCAGTCCGTCGCCGACAGGATGAAGGCGAAGTCGGCGGCCCTGACCTCCAGCCGGTGCTGGGGAAGGACGCCGGGACCGACCGCTCCCGATCCGACACCCTGGACGGCGTGGTCGGTGTAGAGGTAGATCAGCGGCTCGGGCACCAGGTCGCTCTGGTGCCGGGCGGCGGCGAGTTGCCTGTCGCTCCAGCGGCGGGCGGCGAGGTTGAAGACCGGGTCGCCCTCGATGCGGAGGCCCCCGATCTCGGCCCACCGCACGTCGGCGCGCGTGCCGTTGTCCTGGGGACGGACGTACGGCGTCTGCAGTTCGTCCACCGTGGCGCGGAAGTGGCCGATCCGCACCGCCTGCCGCGAGTCCGGATACGCCTCACCTGGCCCGGCGCCGAACCACTCGACCTGCGACGCCTCCTCGGGAAGCTGCCACAACAGGCCGATGCGCGCCAGGGAGGGCGCGCTGTGGCGGCGGAGCAGTTCCTTGCGCTCCTCGTCCGGCAGATCGGAGTCGACCATCTCCTCGTCGAAGGCGGACGTCCGCTCGGGCCAGTAACCGACCGGCTCTGTGTGCACGCTCACCCGGACACGCTGCCCGTCGGTGTCCCAGCGGTAGGTGCTGAGGTAGCCGCAACCGGCGTTCGCGGCCGAACTGCGGACCACCACGGTCAGGCCGTCGTCACTGGTCTCGACGGAGACCGTGCGGTGCAGCAACCGGTCCAGGCCGCGGGCCTTCCAGTAGCCGGCGTCGCCCTGCCCCGTCGATCGATCGTTGTCCGTGGGCGCGCGCCACAGCGCCAGCCGGGGGCCGTGCAGCTGCCGGTCGCCGAGGCCGACCAGGGTTCCGGTGCGCCGGTCGAAGCGCGCCGGGCCGAGCAGGAGGTGATCGCCGGACCGCCTGGCGGCCTGCCGTACCTCTGAAAGAGCAGGGCTCCTCTCGGGTACGGCGGGCGGGACCTGGCCCCACGCCACCACGTGACCCTCGGGCGCCCAGGCGGTGGCCTCGGCCAGCTCGGCCTGGACGGTGAGCCAGCCGTCCAGCGCGGGGACGGGGACTTCGACGGATTCCCCCGGCCCGAGCCGCGGCACCTGGAGCTCCCCCTGATCGTGGGTGAAACGCAGGTGGGACAGGTCCAGGAAGGCGTAACGGTTGCGGATCATGACATGGCCGGGGCTGCCCGGCTCGATGACGACGGGCTCGATGACCTTCTGGTATTCCAGCATGCCCGGCGACGGCGTGCGATCGGGGAACATGAGGCCGTCGCAGATGTAGTTCGCGTCGTGCAGCTCCTCGCCGAAGTCGCCGCCGTAGGCGAAGAACTCCCGGCCCTGGGCGTCGGTGGTGTGCAGGCCCTGATCGATCCACTCCCAGACGAAGCCGCCCTGGACCCGCGGGAACTCGTCGGTCAGCCGCATGTACTCCGCCAGCGCGCCGGGGCCGTTGCCCATCGCGTGCGCGAACTCCGTGTAGATGAAGGGCATGCGGTTGCGCCGGTCGTCGGCCGGATCGCCCGCGCCCGCGGTGAGCGGGTAGAAGATCTCCCCAGGCAGCAGCCCGCCCTGACCGATGCGGCGCACGGCGGCGGGGGTCCGGTACATCTCCCCGTAGACGTCTACGTAGCGGGCCAGGCGGTCGGCCTCGTAGTGGACCGGCCGCGACGGGTCGCGCTCGTGGATCCACTCGGCCATCGCCTCGAGGTTCTGCCCGTCGCCCGCCTCGTTGCCGAGCGACCAGATGATGATGCTCGGGTGGTTCTTGTCCCGTTCCACGGTCCGCTGGACGCGGTCCAGGTAGGCCGCACGCCACCGCGGATCGCCCGAGGGGTTGCCGATCCAGGGCTCGGGCCGCGTCTGGTCGAACCCGTGAGTCTCCAAATCGCACTCCAGCACCACCCACAGGCCCAGCTCGTCGCAGAGGTCGAGGAAGGTGGGGTGCGGCGGGTAGTGCGAGGTACGGACGGCGTTGACGTTGTGCCGCTTCATCAGCTCCACGTCGCGGCGCATCAGCTCCGGGCTCACCACGCGCCCGCGGTCCGGGTCGAACTCGTGCCGGTTGACGCCGCGCAGCACGATCCGCTGCCCGTTCACCGTAAGCACGCCCGCCTCGGTGATCTCGACGGTGCGGAAGCCGAACCGCACGCGCACCCGCTCGCTCGGGGTGGAGAGGACGGCCTCGTACAGGAACGGATCCTCCGCGCTCCACGGCCGCACCCGCTCGAACGTGAAGGTCTGCGTGGCGGGGGCCGCCTCCACCCCGAGCAGCGGGATGCTGACCTCGACGGGCCCGTCCGCGTCCACTTCTAACCGCACCCGCCCGCCGCCATCGGCTTGGTAGTCGGCGTGCACGAAGACGTCCCGGATGCCGTCGGCGGGCCGGGCAAGCAGCGTGACATCACGGAAGATCCCGGAGATCCGCCAGGTGTCCTGATCCTCCAGGTAGGTGCCCGAGGAGTACTGGTGAACCCGGACCGCCAGCACGTTACGGCCCTTGACCAGCACCTCCGAGGCGTCGAACTCAGCGGGCAGGCGGCTGCCCCTGGTCACACCCAGCTCCACCCCGTTGAGCCACACCCGCGCGCACGAGTCCACCCCCTCGAAGCGCAGCACCGCGGGGCTGCCGTCCCAGTCGAACTCCCGGCGGTAGTCGCCGGTCTGGTTCTCATCCGGGACGAACGGCGGATCCACCGGGATCGGATAGGGGATGTTCAGGTAGGCGGGCTTGCCGTACCCGTGGAGCTGCCAGTGCGACGGCACGGGCAGCCGATCCCACTGCGCGTCGTCGAAGTCCGGCGACTCGAAACCGTCCGGCTCGTCGAGTCCGATCGGGGAGAAGCGAAACGACCAGTCACCATTCAGGTCGAGCCGTGGGGCATCAGAAGCCAGGACGGCTCGCGGCGCCGCCTTGCCGTAGCCGGGCGAGACGTCCTCGAAGTAGCGGTGCGACATATGTTTCCTATGGTTTGCGCGAAACTTTCGCGCGACAACGTAGTATCGAACGCTCGTTGCGGGAAGCCACACCCGGCAAATATGCAGGCCGCGTCAGAGAAAGCCTTACCTTATAGTTTCCTCGTGACCGACAACCCACGCTCGATCGATGAAGTGCCGCACTCGGTCACCATCGCGTTCATCGCCGAGTCCGCCGGCGTCTCGATCCCCACCGTGTCGAAGGTGCTCAACGGCCGTTCCGGCGTCTCGGACGAGACGCGCGCCCGAGTCGAAGAGCTGATCAACCAGTACGGCTACCGCCGCCCTTCCGGCAACCGGAGCAGCACCGTGGAGCTCGTCTTTCGCGAGATGGCCGACACGTGGGCCGTGGAGGTCATTCGAGGGGTCGAGCGGGTGGCGCGCAAGAACCGGATCGGCCTGTTCGTGTCACAGTTCGACTCCTCCATCGACGACACGATCGGCCGCCGCCCCATCGGCGTGCTGTTCGTCTCCCAGATCTCGGAGTCCGAACGTGACAGGCTGAAGGCGAAGGACGTCCCGTTCGTCGTCATCGACCCGATCGACGAGTTGCCGGACGACATCCCCTTCGTGGGCACCACCAACTGGCGGGGCGGCCACTCGGCCACCCGGCACCTGCTCGACCTGGGTCACCGGCGCGTCGCGATGATCAACGGACCCGACCATCCGTTCTGCCAGGCGCGCATGGCCGGATACTTCTCCGCACTGGCCGAAGCCGGACTCACCCCGGACCCCGAGCTGCTCATCCGCACCGAACTCACTCGCGACCACGGCTACACCGCGGCCCTCCAACTCCTGTCCCGCGCCGACCGGCCGACCGCGATCTTCGCGTCCGACGACATGCAGGCATTCGGCGTCTACCGGGCCGCCGGAGAGCTGGGCCTGTCTGTCCCGCGCGACCTGAGCGTGGTGGGCTTCGACGACCTCGTCGTCTCGGACTGGGTCGACCCGCCTCTGACCACCGTCCACCAGCCGTTGTTCGAGATGGCCGGCGCTGCCACCGAACTGGCGCTGACCCTCGGCCGCGGGGAGCCGGTTTCCCAGATCGGGCTGGAGATCGCCACCACCCTCACGGTCCGTGCGAGCACGGCGCCGCCGAAGGGCTGAGCCCCACACTCTCCGCTGGAATCGAGCGGGACGATCCTCACCACCCCAGCTCGGAACTCCGGATCAAGGCGCCGCCGCGTGACTGCTGCCACGACCAAACCTCTCCCGGTTCGGTCTCCACGCTAAGAGGGGAAGCTCAGTTCCTCCGCTACGGGATCAAGGATGAGCTTGAACACCTAGACATCGATCCCGCGGGCAGCAAGGATCTCCCGCCACGGCCTGCCCTGAGGTACCGGTTCGCCAGCCAGAGCCTGTCCGGCTCTAACGTGCATCTGACGGCGCCCTTCGGGATCCTTCGCGGTGTCACAGGCGGAGATCCACCAGCGATGCATGAAGGCGTTGAGCGCTCCAAGATCCAGGCTCACCCGTACCTCGTCGAGCACAGCCTTCAAGCCTGCGTCAAAAGCTTCGCGATCTTCTGGGACGATCAGCGCGGCACGGATGGCCCGCAGGTTCTTCTCGGGCACAGATGCACCGATGGAGACGAAGTCCTGCGGTTGTGCGGTCATGCCCTGCTCCCTTCCTCTCCTCAAGAGACTACAGAGGGAAGACGACATCCTTCATGCACATGCGAGCAACTGGATCTATCGCGGCGTTGAGTGGATCGGGCGATGGGAATCGAACCCGCGCTGTCAGCTTGGGAACCGCAATGATTTGGCTTGTAGAGGCTCTGAGCTGGGCGGAAGGCTGGTCCTGACTGACGGTGGTTGGCCTCTTTCACCCCGGTTCAGCTCGTGGTCCGCTGTGCCAGAGCTCATCCGGGCCGCGGAGAATCATCGCGGTTCGCACAGGAATTGCCGCCGTTCCCGCCACCCTGAGCCGCGCGGCCCTAAGCGGCCTGACATGAGACCTAGGCCTTGCGAGTCAGCGTGAGAACTGTAAAGTCTCTGTCGAGTTCACCGGTGATGGGGTCAAGGTGACAGTGGTAGTGGTGAGGCACATTTGCTTCCGCCAACGCCAGCAGCTGTACGGCAAGCCCACGCAACCCAGCGCTGTCACCGTAGATCTCAACCTCGCCATGTTCCGACGACACCTCCAGCGAGTAGTCCGCTGGCCATGGGCGGGCGAGTCCACCGGTCCCGCTGTAGACGGGAATCTCGATCGTGATGGGCTTCGTCGGATACTTCTGCGTGCTCACCCGGGCAGGATCTCACTCGCTTTGCGGCCGATCCCGCTGACTGCGCTGATCTGCTCGACGAGGCTGTGGGCGTCATGCACAAGCGTGCGGCTCGCTTTGCCGGGGTTCATCGATCGCACACGCCTACCCTCGACGATCCCTTGGTCCCGGTCGTGGTCCACGAGGTGGCGTTCCTGACCGCGTATCAATCCGACGCGCAGCGCATCTCCGCTGCCTGGCCACATTGACGACCCGGGGCCGCGCGGTCGGCGTCGGCGTGCTCGCGGCTCTCCAGGACTCACGCAAGGAGGCCATGAACATCTCCACCTCTTCCCGGACAAGATCGCCCTGCGGCTCGACGAGTCGGAGCAGGTGGACATGGTGCTCGGTGACGGTGCGAGAGATCGTGGCGCTGGCCGACCGCGTTTCTCCCCGTCTCCGGAGCGGGTACGGGCGTCGGATGCGTGCGGCTGGAGACCAGTTCCGATCCGATCCGCGTCCAAGCGGCGTACGTCTCCGGCGACGACGTCCGGGCGAGGGTCGGTGAGGCCCCACGACGCTGACTCACTTCCTCGACGACCTGCGCTGCGCTCTGCGCGACGCGCTGAACGTTGTCCTCTGGCTCGACTCGCGTGGCCTGGTCGAGTGCTCCGAGTGTTCCGAGTGCGGAAAGACCGCGCTCAGGCTCCCCGAGATCGGCGAGGAGGTCAATCGGCCAACCACAGGACTCCGCGCTGTCCGCATGGCTCAACCGTTTGCCCGCGACGTGGCCGGGGAGATCACCAAATTCCCAGAAGTCGATACAGCCGGGATGCATACGACCGAGAACCCGGTCGGCACATGATCGAAGTTTCTGCTCCGGCCAATGACGATCTCAGCATGCTCCATGCGGTCATCCTTATGGAAGGGGCATTCACCTGGTCACCAGTGTGGAAGGTTTCGGCCGATGGTCGCCTTGCTGCGCTGCTGGTCGGGCCGACGGACGCTTAGGACGTTACTCCCCGTAAGTCCCCCTTGATCGCCTCACTATCGGGCGCGTATCGGGCACGGTTACTCTGATGCAACTCATGATCGGAACGGGGAACAAGTGATCTTAAGGGCGTGTAGTCGGGTGTTGATGGGAATCGGGCTGGTGGTCCTCGTTCCCAGCATCCTCATGCAGATGGAGGTGCAGGAAAAGTGGATGCGCGCGAGGGCGGTCGAGCCGTCGGAAGCAAATGCATCCTTTCTGACACCGCTCGTGATCTCATGGATTGGTATCGGTCTGGGGATCGCGTGGGTGCTGGCGGCCATAACCTGCTATCTCATACCGAGGTCCATGGCCTATCTGCAGCGACCACGGGGCCATAAAGACGGTTCGGGTGCGGTCGTTTAATCTCCTTCCCGCCTGACGCTCCTATGTGCAAGGGGTCGGTGGGTCCTTCTCCGCTGTCTCGGCGTGGTGGTCGGTGACGAGGGCGCGGTAGATCACGTCTGACAGGTGCCGTTTCAGGACGCGGAAGCTGCCTTTGGTGGTGTCTCGGGTGGTTTCCTGGCGTCGTTTCAGCAGGGCTCGGGCACCTTCGTGGCAGCGGGCCTGGGTGATGGCGATGCGGTGCAGGGTGGTGTTGAGCTGCCGGTTGCCGCCAGGGTTGAGTCGGTGGCGGTCGTCGTTGCCGCTCCAGACCGGGATCGGGGCGGTGCCGTTGTGGCGGGCGAATGCTGCGGAGCTGCGGAAGCGGGTGATGTCGCCGACTTCTCCCAGGAGTTTGGCCGCGGTCACCACGTTCACGCCGACGATCGTCATCAGGCGCGGAAGGCGGGTCTGAACCAGCGGCTTGAGCTCCTTTTCGGCCGCGTCGATCTCGATGCTGAGCGAGTCGATGAGGGCGATCTGCGCCAGCGCGACGCGTCGGGCGGTGGTGGCCGGCAGGGCTTGGAGTTGCGCGGTGAGCTTGCGCCGGGTGGTGACCTGCTTGAGTTTGGTTACCGCGGCTGCCAGGTCGGGGTCGAGGTCGTGGACCAGCCACAACACGCGGTTGATCAGCCTGGTGCGCTCGGCGACGAGTGCCTCACGATGATCGACCAGCAGCCGGATTGGCCTGGTCTGCTCATCCAGTCGCGCGGTCGGCAGGTCGGGCTCACGCAGGGCCAGACGTGCGATGGCCAGGGCGTCGATCGCGTCGGACTTGCCCCGTTCGCGACCGCCACGACGCTCTCCTGCGGTGCGGTTCGGCGGCACGGGGACCACCGCCCACACACGCTCTTCGGCAGCGAGTTTGCGGGCCCAGACCAGCAACCGGACGTGCCCGTGGTCACGGGCCTGAACGGTGCGTTCGCCCTTCTTACACCCGACTTCATCGACGGCGACCGCGGTGTGGGTGCGCTTGGGTGGATCGATACCGATCACCATCATGGACGTTGTCTCCTTCATGCAGGGGGACGACATCCGGGCTGGTCGGCGGACATATCTCAGTTGAGGGAACTGCCAGGCTCCTATCAAGTCATGCCGTCCGGCCCGGCCAATGTCGAGGGCCAGGCCACCATGGACAGGTCAGAACCCGAACCAGCGGGTCCTACAAGCGTGACATTTAGATCATCCCGTCTGCTCGGCTTGTCCCGGGTCGATGGCGGGCGGGATGATCAGGCTTCCACCGCAGCCATCGACGGTCCGGACGCCCGCTGAGATGATCATCCCGGAGTCGGAGCGCCGCCAGAGGCTTGCTCTTGTTTCAAGGAGAGAGCGAGTAGACAATCCCCTGCATGATGATCAGAGTTTGTCTCCTGGTGATGACTGTCCAACAGATCGTACTGATTGGCGGGCTGCTCCTCCTGTGGAGCGTCAAGGACGGAACAGGGATCGTTACCCTTCCCGACGCGACCCTGCAAGCGGCTTCGACGGTGTTATGCGTAGGCTGGGTTCTCGGGACGCTAGGAACGACGCTTGGCTATCTCGGACTATTGATTAAGCAGGTGAACGGGGCTCGAACCATGAAACCACGGATTAAAAGATCCAGTTCGAGCTGTTCCGGATCGTTCAATGCAGGTCAGAGGGCATAAGCGGTCCATCCTCAACGGGTCTGAACGACCCTGTATTGCAACCCGGACCGGCTCATCCCTATACGGACCTGGATGCTTCCGCCCCGTCGTCCCTTCTGGTGAAGCCGCTGTCAGGCGACCGACGACCGATGAGGATCGGTGTAGTCGACGCGCTTTTCCTCGAGGAGCGATTCGAAGGCTTCCAGACCGGCGTTCATGATGAGGTCGCGTTCCGCCGAGGTGATCGGCAGGAGCCAGAGGATGCGAGCGTGGCCGCCGTCCCACGCGCAGACCTCGAAGTCCGGGCCGAAGGGATAGGGAAGGCTGATCAGATACCGGTCACACACCGAGTCGGCAAACCACGGTCGGCCAATCGGGACAACATGGCCGTGATCGAGGCGCTGATGAGGAGGACCTGCGTGATAGTAGGCGTTCATGGTCATCGACTCAAGGTGCTGCCAGTCGTCGGTCCGCGCGGTGAGAACGAATTCCAGGCCGTGTCCGTCGACCGAGGTGATCTCGGCGCGCCCCTGAACTCACGTAAGTCCAGCCACCAAACCGCGGCCCTGGGCCGATACGGAAGATCCGGAACCCCGGGATGCGCTCCTTAATGGGGCCGACAACGTCAGTCCTCTCATCATGGGCGTGACGCATACACGCCATGCTCCTGATTGTCCTGTCCGCCTCGCCCCTTCTGTTACCGGGCAGAGATAGGAGTCGAACCCTGGTTGTCAGCTTGGGAACTGCATCGATCATGCCCCGATGAGGCGCTGAGCTGGGCGGAAGGCAGGCCCTGAGTAACCGTGGTCGACCCCTCGTCACCCCACTTAATGGCCCGCTAATGGCCCGGCGATCAGCCTGCCGCCTCGTGTTACTCGCGCAACACGCGCGCCGGTTGATCGGTGGTGAACTATACCGGTGAGGATATATACGAGGCTGATGAGCGTCCTACTTGTGGGCTGCCTTGGAATCGTGTTGGTCACCGGTGCCTTCCTGGCCTTCTTCTACTCGCACACGGACAACTCGATTATCTATGACGGCCCCTATGAGCCGCTGCGCGGTGTAGAGATGAGCACCGCCTACGCCTCGGAGCTGGAACTCGCCTTTGAGGCACCTGGTGGCCTGCTCGTGCGAGCGTTGCACCAGTGGGCAGGGCTGGCTTTCCTGGTGGTGGCCGTCTTCCGACTGCTACCCATCCGGAGGATCCCCCAGGTTCTGCCCGTGCTCGCGCTGCTTGGGCTGGGTGCATTGAACGTGGTCGTCGGGCTCGTGGCGACTGGCGCAGTGCCCGCCTGGGAGCCCTTCGAACAGGTGCCGACCATCTGGTGGTACAGCGTGCACCTACTGCTGGCGCTCATGACGGCGGCAGCCCTGATAGTCGCCTGGCGCCAGCAATCGCGGCCGGATTGATCTACGGGCTTTAGGCAACAGCAACTGTTCAGCGGCGATCAGCCACCGTGAACGGTGAGTCAGGGTGAGGAACGACCCCTGGATCGTCGATCGCCCCCAAGCACGTACGGCGTCCAGCCATGCAGTGGCGATCGTAGGGCTGCATCTGTGCGGCGGTGCGGCAACCCTGGTCGGGGGGTTCGGTTGGTACGGCGGGGCCGGCGCGGTGCCCGGCCCGGTGTGCCGCCGCCGTCCGGGACCGGCCTCCAGGCCGCACGCCCGGACGGCGGGCGGGCGGAGGGTCGGGGGTACGGCGGCGCGCCGCGCCGCCGCTTGACCGTTCGGCAGTGGCGGGCTGATCTGCTCGGCAATGGAGTATCGGTAAGCATGGCGGCCAAGGCGTACCGGTTGCTGCGCCGTACTGATGACCGCCGCCGACGACCGCGTCATCCCGCACAACCCGTGCCGGATCCGCGGGCCGGTGGTGAGCACGCACAAGAACGTCCCGTGCTCACCGTCTCCCAGGTGTTCGAGTTGGCAGACCGAATCTTCCTCACGCGAGCGGCGGCCGAGCGGGCGCTGTGGAAGATGGCCATGGAGGGAAAGGCTGACGCCATCCAGGACCGGGGGTTTCCGTGCGATGGTACTTCTGGCCACGTTCGCGAGCCTGCGATGAGGTGAGGTCAGCGCACTACGCCGGATGGACGTCGATCTCAAGGCGCGTACGGTCCGTGGCCGGGTCGCCTTCGTCGAGCGCTCCGCGGGTGGGCTGGTGCTGGGACCGCCCAAGTCCAAGGCCGGGAGACGGACGGTCGGCATTCCGCAGAGCATCGTCCGCGTCCTCCAAGAGCACATGAACACCTACGTCCAGGACGAGCCGGGCGCGCTCATGTTCCCGGCAGCCAAGGGCGGGCCGATGCGGCGTAGTGGCTTCAACACTCGTACGCGGTGGGTGGATGTCGTCTCGGAGATCGGCTTGCCGGGGCTTCATTTTCACGACCCGAGGCACACGGGCAACATGCCGGCCGCTGAGTCCGGCGCGGGTCTCAAGGACCTCATGGCGCGCATGGGACACGACAACGTACACAACGTACGGGCGGCCATGATCTACCAGCACGCCGTCAGGGGAGCCGACGAGGCGATCACCAACGCCATCGATCGGCAACTCGAATCGCGCGACGATGACGACGACAAGGGCACGGCAGGCGCACCGATCCCCACAGGGTGATCAAGAGCTAATGGCCCGTTAATGGCCCGCGAAGATCGAGTCAGTCCGGAAACAATCAAGGCCCGAGTCGGGATTCATGTCCCTACCTGGGCCTTCACGATGAGAGCGGGTGACGGGAATCGAACCCGCGCTGTCAGCTTGGGAACTCTTTCAAGATCATGGGATCTGAGCAGGGGAAACGCTGACCTGGGCGTATGTCGGTCGAGTGACCGTGAGTCCCCGTGACTCCCTGCTGATCACTCTACGAACGGGCACGCAACGGGCACGCAACCAGCGTGCCGTAGTCAGGGCTCGGCTCCTATCGCAATGTGATCAGAGCGTGAGACGCGGCGCGAACAGTCTTGCCAATAGGGCTGGCCGACGTGGGCTTGCCTCAACTCGACACTCAACGGAATGATCAGGCTGCCTAGCAGTCATCCACGATCCCCTACGACCGAGGACTCCCTCATGGTCATGTCGTCCCATGCCGACCCACGCCGAAGGCGAGCATGCTTAGCCGGCGTAAATTCCGCATTCCTCCTTATCGCTTCCCTGCTCATGTCGGGGTGCGGATATACGACATGGCAGGTTGATCCGGCGGTCCTCGAGGAAGTGCGCAGCGTTGGAAAGGTGGTAGGGGAGTCGACCTCTGATGGAATCTGGGAAGATACGAACGATATCATCACTACGTTTGTGATTGATGTCGGAGGCAAGAGCGGCCCCGATTCGGTCAATAAGGCCATCGCTCTTCTGGGCAGGCGTGGCTGGAAAATAGCGAACACCAACCTGCCAACGTCGGTAACGATGGAGTCGCCCAAGTGGGAGACTGATCAACTAGTTGTGCGCCCGTTTGACCCTATCGAAGTGGAAAATAAGCCTGAGCTTCAAGAGGCTATCAAGAAGAAAGTAGCCAAGCCTACAGCTCTTGTAGTTGTGTGGGCATGGGAAGCATGAACGGCTTATTCTGATGGCTTGAAAGCGTAAGGAATATCTGTGCTGCGAGCTGGTGCAGATGAGAGGCTGCTCCGCGCTGTCAGCTTGGGAACTGCATAGATCACGGCCTGATGAGGCGCTGAGCCGTGCAGAAAGTCGGTCCTGAGTGACCGTGATTGACCCCTCGTCGCTCCTCTTAATGGCCCGCTAATGGCCCGACGACCAACCTTCGACCTGGCATAACCTGAGCACAGAGCCCTAGCCTGTGCGCCGTGAGAATTGAACACAGCGCAACATTGCGGATCATGAGCGATGTGCACAGTCCCATCGAGATCTCTGAGGCTTTAGGGGTGCGGCCTTCAGCAGTCACCCATACTGGCGATTGGGAACTCGAAGCATCTGCTCACGGCAACGAGGCCTCACTTGAGGAACTCATCAGGGCAGTAACTGATCCTCTTCTTGGGCTTGCGGACAAGCTCGCCTCACTGGCCAGTCAGGGGGCAACGATCGAACTGCACCTTACGCGTGACCTGCTCGGGCCAGGAGCTGGTGCTCTGTGCTTCATGTTGGATGCCCCCGTGATCAAACTCCTGGGGGAGGTCGGCGCCGAAGTGTGGATCGACGAATACGACGAGGTCGAGTGGGAGCGCAACGCGCATACGCCGTCTGCCTGACGCTCATCCCGTCTGCCGTCGACCCGCCCGAAGGGGAAGCGGGCCAGGGCCACGGGGACAAGGTGGAGCGCCCTACTGGACGAACGACCTTGGCCCCGTGGCCCTGGTCTGCTCGGCTTGTCCCGGGTCGGTGGTGGGCGGGATGATCAGGCTTCCACCTCCGCCACTCACAGGTCTGCCACACCGCGCGGCGATCATCCCGGAGTCGGAGCGCCCCCGCCGGAGGCATGGTTTTGAGCAGTGCACGTCGTTACAGTCGGTGCCGTGGCTTATGACCCAGCAGCGCTCGATCGCCTCACTTCCCTTGTTCCTCCGCCTGCCTCACCCATCTTTGGCATCCGTAGCTGGGATGAGGTCTTCCGGGCTCTCGATCTTCGCCTTCCGCCCGACTACATCGCCTTCATCGAACGATACGGAGAATGCGAGTTCGCCCGATGGATCGGCGTTTTCGACTTCCGGACACTCACCGATGAGCAGCTCGCTCATATTCCAGAGTGGATGGACTACTACCGAGATCTCCGGGAGGACTCGCCCGAAGACTTCCGGCTCGCGATGTGGCCGGAACCAGGCGGCTTCTTCCAATGGGGCAGCACCATCGATGGTGACGCCATGGGCTGGATGACAGTGGGTAAGCCTGAGGAATGGCCAATTATGATCGTCGCTCGTCATCACGACGAGGATTTGCCAGTCCAGGAGACCATGACCGAGTGGCTGGTGGGTTGGGCCTCCGGAGCTCGGTTCGGTAGCTGGGCCTTCAGCGCGACGTCTGAAGAACATCCCTTGATCTGCGAGCCACGGGACTAGGCTGAATCTCCATCCGGCAGGGGTGCTGAGCTCCTAGGCCGGGATTGTCGGCGAGGTTAGCTGTTACCAGTCCGGCTCCCATCTGTAGCTGTACCAATGGCCCTCCAAGTGGCTGTAGCGGTTGCCGCCGTCGACGCCCTCGCTGGGTTCGCCGGAGGTCAGCCAGAGGAAGCCCTTGTCATCGTGCAGGAACAGGTCTCGGACGGCGAATTCCACACTGCCGGGGATCTCTTCTCCTGTGTCGGCATCCTGGTGTCGCGTTCCGTCGCACACGTAGTACAGGCCGACCCATTGACACGGTTCTTTATGGCTGGGGTTTTCGTTCACGGCTTTGATGTAGGCTTCCATGCTCGGTTCGAAGATCGTGAAGCGAACCCAAGACGGCGCCTCGGTGATGAGAGCGAGCAAGACGACGCCGGCGATGTACCACGGTATGAGCGAGCGATTGAGCGTGCCGTCCGGCGCGGTTCCCTTGTAATCGGCCCAGGTGATTCGGATCGCCCAGTATACGAATAGGAGAAAGCCAACGGGGATCCCGTATATGAACGTCTCGAGCCCCAACCAGGAGGGGTGGCTGGCCCATATCAAGAGGACTGCTGCCGCGGCTGAGAAGACGACCACGAACGGTAATCCGGGCGGCTTATTGATCACGGCGTCACCCTAGCGCCATCCAGTAACACGGGGTACCCGACATGGCCGGTCTTGCGCGGCGGTGCGGCGCTGAGTCGGAGAGTTAGGTGGGTACGGCGGGGTGGTGCTACGGCGATGCCCCGCGCGGCGCGCCGCGCGAGAACGGCCCCCAGGCCGCACGCGCAGCGCGGCGGCGCTGGCGCGGGGCGTACGGCGGCGCGGCGCGCCGCCGCTTGATACCTACAAGAACAATTCGGCAGTGCAGGGCTGCATGCCTGATGTGGTCACGCGGTCGACTGGCTCAGGCTTCGATGTGCCGAGTTGATGGCGAGCAGGAGTTCACGGGCTGTGGCGTCTCGCTTGCCGGTGAGTGCGTTCTCTACTCCGGCGAGTTGCTGGAAGGCCCAGCGGGATTCGGTGCGCTGGGCGGTTTCGAGAGCAAGGCGTCCGCTGACGATGCCTTCGTTGAGGTCGCCGATGCGGAGTTGGGCGGCGGCGATGTCGGCGTAAACAGCGGCGATCTTCTTGTGGTCGGTCTCGTGTGACAGGGCGTTGAGGGCGGCCTGGCCTTCGTCGATGACGCGTTGTTCGTCGCCGAGATGTTCATAGGTTGATAGCCGGTAGGCGGCCATGCGGCCCGGGTCCAGGAATCGGGTCCAGGCCCGTTCGCGTTGAGGGCGCGCGTCGCCGTAGGCATCCTTCGCCTGCTCTAGACGGATGAGTGCCTGTCGGTCGCCGAGACTGGCGAGCTCTTCGGCTTCGCGGGCCAAGAGCCAGGCTCTGGTGGCGTTGTCGCCCTGGGCTGGTAGGTACTGCTGAGCGAGGCGGATGTTCTGGACTGCGGGGGCGCCTCGGACGGCGTACGAGCGATAGCCGTAGGTGCAGGCTTGGATGATGGAGTGTCCGCTCTCCTGAGCAGCCAGAGCGGCGATGCGGTCGAAGGCTGTGGACTGTCTCGGCTGTTTGATTTCCCAGGCGATCCAGGAGGCCAGAACCGCTGCCTCGCCCGTGGTGGCGGCTAGCCGGCGGCGTAGGCGGTCGGGGAGTCCGGCTTGGAGGAGGGTGCTCAGCTCGTTGAGGTGTGCGGTGAGGCCCTGGTAAAGGGAGCGGGCGGGCATGACCTCTTCGAGGCGGTGGAACCCGATGGTGCGGGCCTCTAGCCGTTCGACCGTGTCTTCCTGATCGGCTCGCGAGCCGGTGAGGGCCAGGGTGAGGCGCTCCCATGGGTTGGCGATCGAGGCGGCGCTTTCGGCGGTAAGTCCGGCTGCGAGGAGCAGCATCGTGCGGCGGTCCATGTGGCCATCCAGCCTTCCCACGATCCAGGCCAGCGTCAGCACGTCAACGTCGCAAGCGTCGTCAGGCTGGCGCGAGCCGACAACAACTTGTTCCACCTTAAGAAGGCCACTTGCTGGTGTTCCATCCCGCGTCGGGATGGGTGTTGGTGGGAGTGGAACGTCGGTGAGGACGCGCGGGGCCAGGCCGAGCGTCATGCGGGCAGGGTCGGGCATGCCCAGGCCCTCGGCGATGCGCTCGAACACGTCGAGCGCGGTGACTTGAGCCTTGTCCTTCATGTACTCGCTGACTTTGCCCTGGCTGAAGCCCACGGCGACGCCGATGCGGGTTTGGCTGACGCCTGCGTACTGGCGGATGAGCCGGAAGAGGTGGCCGATATCCCGCTTTGTGAGGGCAGTGCGCATTTCGGGGCGTTCCCAGAGGTCAGCCGGTACTACCACCGGTTCGGCCCCGTCTGCGGGCATCTGCGGTATCCCCTTGTGTCCTTGGACTGCCGGTGACTCCACGCTCACCGTTCGGAGTTATCCCGTCAAGGGATATTGCTGATCCCGTCTGAGGATTCCGGCTCGGGATGGGTTGCCTTCGCGCAGGTGAACACGCTTGTCCCCATGACTGGGGGCGATCAACCGACAAGTGAGAGGTGCCGGGCCTGCCGGGCCAACGGATGGCGCTGGGTGCGCAAGAGCCGTGCTGATGCGCTGCGTCGTCTCGATGGGAAGGCGGTCGAGCTTGTGCGGGTGGACTGCTTCGAGTGCTCGGGTGTCGGAAGGAGGCGGGTGTCGTAGTGGAGATCATCTCGGACTGCATGAGTCCGCACGTCGAAGGGGTTCGGGAGGGGCACATGCAGTTGGTCTGGCGCAAGCCGTCCAAAGCGGAGGAGCGTGCCCGGGTGGTGGCCTGGTCGTGCCACTGCCGGACGATCGTCTACGAGCTGTGCCGTGCGGCCGGTCAGTCGTACATCCGCCGGACGGAATACGACGACAACGGGGAGTCGGTCTACGAGACCTACCGGTGGTCCTTCAAGGAGGCTGCGGAGGTCTGGGCCGCCTTGCTTGAAGGTCAGGCGGTGTAGGTCGGTTCGACGGCGCGGTTCCCTGAAACGGGGCCGCGCCGTCGCTCTTTGGGGTACATCTATCTGTCGGAAGAAGGGGTTGCCTAAGCAGCATGCGCTGATAGCCTGCTTGGCTAGACAGGCATGTTGAATGTGGAGCCCTGATGTCATTTGAGTACACGCCTCCGAAGTACGCGCAGTTGATCGCGGAACTTGAGCGGCGCATCGACTCGGGCGAGTATCCGCCCGGCTCCCCGCTGCCGAGCGAACACCAGCTCATGGCCGAATTCGCCATGGCGCGCCCGACCGTCGTCAAGGCGCTCGGCGTTCTCCGGGATCAGGGCTGGATCGTCACCCACCAGGGCAAAGGCCGGTTCGTGCGCGGTCGCCCTGCGATCCCGACGGGGCAACAGGTACGAGCCGGGCGGGAACTCCTCGACCGGAAAGAGGCCCAGGTCTCCAGTCGGCTGCTCTCGGCTGGAGAGGTCCCCGCACCGAACAGGGTCGCCGCTTATCTCGGGATCAAGCCCAAGTCGCCGGTCATGCTGCGGCGGACGCTGGTCGAGCACGACAACGAGCCAACCGAGATCTCTTCGACGTGGCTTCCGGTTGAGGTCGCACAGGGAACGGCGCTTGCCGAGCTGGAGGAGTTGAAGCAGGGCGTTCGACGTTACGTCGAGAGCGCGGCCGGCGCTTCGCTTGATCACATCATCGAGCACATCACCGCGCGCAATCCGACCAAGGAGGAGTGCGGCCTCCTCGGCGTCAAGAGCTCGGCTGCGCTGCTGACCGTCTATGCGGTGGCCTGCGATGCCACTGGAAAGCCATGGGTCGTCGTCGAGTCCGTCCTGCCTGGAGACCGCCACGAATTGGAGGACGCGTACCCCATTCGCTGACCCAGATGGAGCTACGAGGCGGTTTCAGTCGCTCCGGCCGACTGCCGCCACTCCAGGGCTTCGGCTGTGTCGCGGTACTCCAGAAGGTGTTGACCTGCGATCTTCTGGAGTAGGTCGCGCACCTCGGCCGGAGTGGCGTGGAAGAACTCTCGCCGCAGGTTCACCTTGTTGAGTCGGCGATCGCTCAACTCTGCGTGCAGTCGCGACTCCAGTCCCACCGCATCCTCACTGAAGATCAGCGCATGCGTGTCGAACCTGAACGGCACTGATGCGTCACCCAGTTCACGCACGCGGTCTTCAGGCTCCAGCCGGCGGGTCATGCCGATCTTCACGACGTTCTCCCCGAACGCCCCGATGTTGGAGATGACGTACACGTACCCAGCCCTGGTGTTCGCCTCGCGCGCCTCTACGTCGGCGACCGCCGCACCGATCTCCTCCAGCTTGGCCTTCAACTCGTCCACGCTCTCCGCGGACGCGGCACCGTTCTTCAGCAGCTTGGCCAGTGCTGACCGGTAGTGTGCCTCCTCCTTGCGCAGGCGCGCCTTCTCGCGCTCGAACTCGCGGCGCGCGGCCTCTTCCTCGCGTTGCTGCTCGCGCTGCGCCCGGATGAGCTCTTTCTCCTCCTCCTGCTTGGCCAGGTAGTCAGCCGTCAGCTCCAGTTCGTGGATCCGCGTTCGGTGATAGTTGGGATGGACGTGGATGTTCATGGTCCGTCCCAGCTTGACGATCGTCTCCACGACCTTCTCCAGCCGATCGATCGCCGACTGCAGCTTGTACGGGCGCATGGTTCGCACACAGTTGTCCGCCTCCGCGTTGTACGCGCGCAGCATCAGCTTGGAGAAGTCGCGCACCATCTTGCGTCCCTCGGCCGCAGACCCGTTCACCTGCCAGTTGGTGGCGCCTACGACGGCTCGCCCCTCTCTGGCCATCTCCTTGATGCGAGCCTTCACCCGCGTGAGTTGGTCCTTATAGGCCACCGCGTCGCTCAGCGGATGCCGGTACTCGTAGACACCCACCTCCTGGAGCAAAACGGTCTCCTCGGTCTGCACGACCCGTCGCTCCGTCTCATGAAGGCGCCTGGTGGCGTCGTCGATAGCGGTTTGCAGTCCGGCGTGCTCTCCGTGCAGGGCCTCGGTCATTGCCGCGATGCGCATGGCGTCCAGCCCACCCAATCGCTCCACCCATTGGCGTAGCTGGGTGTTCTCCTCTTCGAGCCGCTTCTTGCCGCCGAAGAGTCCACCGCTCTTGCGTTCCGGTAGCTGTGGTGCGTTCGTTGCTGGTGCAGTCGGCACTTCTTCCAGAACCCAGAATTCCCAGCCGGCGGGAGCCGGTGGCCACGACGGGTCCGGCTTCCACCCCTGTGGCGGTTTCCACCCGCGAGGCGGGACCGGCCAACCAGGGGGCGAATTGAACTGGTACTCGGGCATGTGCGCTCCTCCCCTGCAGACGACAAGCCACACAGGTGAGATAGCTATGAGCCCCACAAGGGTTACAGGAAGCGAGCTTTCGGAGCCGTCTTGGGAGTTATCACCCAAATTTCTATTGCGCCCTAGTTTCGCGCGTCGGAGTTCCAGCTTTCTTCGGCCTGTCCACTTGGTGCACTTGACTGTCCAAGTGAACGTCATGCTTAATGAGCTTACAGCTTGGTCAGTCAAGATGGCTGACCGCCCAAGAAGAGAGGTTGGCAGGAATGGCAATCCAGGGACCCATCCCCGTGACGTTCGCCCAGGTCTTCCCGCACGGCTGCTACGCCGTCGGGGAGGTCGAGCAGGTCAAGGACTTCGAGGCTTCGACGAACGGCAGGTTCGTCCAGGCGAGGGACAAGCAGACGGGCGAACTCGTCTGGCAGATCCCCGTCATGGACGCCGACCCGTCGCTCAAGGCGGCCCAGAAGACCGTGGCAGTCAAGATCCTCAGCCCCACTCAACCGGTCGCCCCGGCTCCCGTCGCGGGGCTGCCGTTCACGCCGGTCGAGTTCGACGGACTGACCGTCACGCCGTACGTCAACGGGTCCGGGCGGCTCGCCTACTCGATCAAGGCGCGGCAGATGCTCGCGCCCCGTACCAACGCCAAGTCCAACAACAGCAAGGAGGTCGCAGCATGAACACCGGCTACAGCTACACCGTCATCCGCGTCCAACCCGACGTCGAGACCCACATCGGGGTCTCGATCTACCCGGACGCCCTGGCCGAAGTGAAGTACTTCCCAGCCAAAGACAACTCTCACGCCTTCATCAACATCACCCACGGCGTCGCGGACGTGACCATCGGCACCACGAACAACGCCGAGATCACCAACGAGCACATCACCTTCGCCCGCCAGTTGCTCGACGCGGCGGCGGCCTTCCTCGCCGACTGCGAGCGCCTGCATGCCGAACAGCAGGCGGCGGCCTGACAAGCAAGCGGGGCCGCTGGAACTGGTCCTTCCGGCGGCCCCTCATCTCCCCTGACGCGAATCACGAGAGGTCTACAGCCTAATGTTCAAGAGGCTTCCTGGTGACGAGGCGCGCAATCTCGTCACCACCACCCCAGACACCGCAGTCGTGTTCCAACCGGCTGTCGTGCGGACACCTGCCCTGGTCACCCTCGTCATCTACGGGTGGCGCTTCGTCGTCGCGCTGGTGCGTACGATCTGGCGGCACCCGGTGGCGACGTCCGCGCCCACTGCCCTCGGATTCATCTGGTACCAGTACGGCTGGCCGCTGGCGGCATCCCTGTTCGGGGTCGTCGTGCTGAGCCTGCTGTTCTGGGTCTTCATCGACCGGCCCTCGTTCGCTCGTCTCGTCGGCTGGCGGCTGCTGGCCTGGTGGCGGTTGATGTCGGTCTACCGTCGTCACTGGCAGTCCGTCATGGATGTCTCCGGCCTGGGCAAGCGCGTTCATGGTCGCAGCTACCTGCCCCGGCTCGCCCGCGTCCAGTGCGACGGCTGGGCCGACCGGATCACCGTCCACATGCTGCGGGGCCAGGCGGTCAAGGACTGGTCCGACCGCATCGACAACCTCGCCCATGGCTTCGGCACTACCTCTTGCCGGGTCGCGCTCATCAAGGGCGGGCGACTGCTCCTTATCTTCCCGCGCCGCGATCCACTGGCCTCGCCGATACCTGCGCTGCCCGTGCCTGACGAGCCGACCATCGGGCCAGTCGAGATCGGCAAGCAGGAGGACGGCCAACCGCTCCGGCTCAAAGTGCACGGCACCCACATTCTGATCGCGGGCGCGACCGGGGCCGGCAAAGGGTCGTTCCTGTGGGACACGATCCGCGGGCTGCTCCCCGCCATGCGGGCGGGCCTGGTCGAGATATGGGCGTTGGATCCCAAGCTGATGGAGCTGTCGTTCGGGCGAGCGCTGTTCCAAGGCCGGTACGCCGCCGACCCGGCCGACTGCGCCGACCTGCTCGACGAGGCCGTCAGCGTCATGCAGAAGCGGGCAGCACGCTTCGCCGGTCTCCAGCGTTCCCACGTCCCGACGATCGAAGATCCGTTCGTCCTGGTGCTCGTCGACGAAGTGGCGTTCCTGACCGCCTACCAACCCGACAGACAACTCCGGCCACGAATCTCCGCCGCCCTGGCCACCCTGACCACCCAGGGCCGCGCGGTCGGCGTCGGCGTCATGGCCGCACTCCAGGACCCACGCAAAGAGGTCATGAACATCCGCAACCTCTTCCCCGACAAGATCGCCCTCCGACTCGACGAATCCGAACAGGTGGACATGGTGCTCGGCGACGGTGCACGCGATCGAGGCGCTTTGGCTGATCGCATCTCACCGGTTCCGGAACTGGGCGCGGGGGTCGCCTACATGCGGTTGGAGACCTCGCCCGAACCGATCCGGGTTCGCGCCGCCTACGTCTCCGACGCCGACATCCGCGCGATGGTCGCGCAGTTCGGGGAGGCCGCATGACGCTCGCTCACTTCCTCGAAGGGCTGCGCTGCGCGTCCTGCGGCACGCCCAACGCCCTCTGGCTCGACCTGACCCGCGCCCTGGTCGAGTGCCGCGAGTGCGGCCAGACCGCGCTCAACGTCACCGACGAAGGGAGGTCCCTATGACCCATGCGCAAGACCGTGCACTTCCCAGAGCGGTACGCCTGGCGATGCCCCTCGCGCGAGACGTCGTCGAAGAGGTCGCCAAGCTCAACGGCGTATGCATCCGACCCGTCCCGCTCAAGCGACTCGACACCCACACCGGCAAGTGGGAGACCATCGACGTCCCCTGCGGCTCGCCCATGGACAGCAAGTGCCCGCCATGTGCCAAGCGCAACAAGCAACTGCGCAAGGCCCAATGTCGCGAGGGTTGGCACCTGGACGAGGAACCGACGATCACCCCGGACGAGCCCAACGAGGAACAGCGCTGGCTGGTTGAGTTCCGCGCCGACATCCAAGCCCAGCGCGACGACACCGAACGCGACGGCGGCGACACCGCCGACCTGGACGCGGTGATCGAGGGCCTGGACGAGGAGATCAACGCGGCGGGCATGCGGGGGAGCGTGCTGGGCCGGGCGATGACCTCCAAGCGCTCACGCTCGACCAGGCGGCGGCAGGACGCGCCAGACCTGCCCAAGCGCAGGATGGCGCACACCACGCTGGGCCGGACCTTCCAAGCCCCGGACGGCAGGACCTATCGGCCCTCGTTGTTCGTCACGCTCACCTTGCCCTCGTACGGCAAGGTTCGTGACGGTGCGCCCGTCGATCCGCAGACCTACGACTACGCACGGGCCGCTCGCGACGCGCTGCACTTCTCCAAGCTGGTCGATCGGTTCGTGCAGAACCTTCGCCGCGTCGCGGGCTTCGACGTGCAGTACTTCGCCACCGTGGAGCCACAGAAGCGGCTCGCTCCACACCTGCACATGGCCATCCGCGGGACGCTACCCCGCGCGGAGATGAAGCAGATCGCGGCGGCCACCTACCACCAGGTGTGGTGGCCACCAGTCGATCAGGTGCGCTTCGAGGGCGAGCACCTGCCCGTCTGGGAGGAAGGGGCCGGCTACCTCGACGCCGACACCGGAGAAGTCCTGCCCACCTGGGACGAAGCCCTCGACGAGCTGGACACCGACGAGGACGCCGAGCCGCTGCATGTGATCCGCTTCGGAGAGCAGGTGGACGTCAAGGGCGTGCTCGCGGGCACCAAAGACGCCGACCAGTGCATCCGCTACCTGTCCAAGTACCTGACCAAGAGCCTCGGCGACGGGCTCGACGGCCAGGCCCAGCACGAGCACGCGGCGCGCTTCGTCGATGCGCTGCGCTTCGAGCCCTGCTCGCCGACCTGCCCGAACTGGCTTCGCTACGGCGTCCAGCCCAAGGGCGCCAAAGCCGGGATGGCCCCCGGCCGGTGCCGGTCCAAGGCGCACAAACCCGAACACCTCGGCTACGCAGGCCGCCGCGTCCTGGTCTCCCGTAAGTGGTCGAACAAGACCCTGGCCGAACACAAGCAGGACCGCCGTACCTGGGTCCTGGAAGCCCTCGGCAAGGCCGACGAGCTCATAGACCCGCACCGCTACGTCTGGAAGCTGTCCCGGCCGGTGACGCCAACGTGGCTCCGCTGGCGGTACGGCTCCTGCGGTCCGTTCGTGAGCGGCAACGCTGGCGCGCTCACATGGCCGAACTCCAAGCCAGAGCGGACGGCAAAGATCTTTCGGCAACTGAAGGGAGGGCGGCATGAGCGGCGGGTCCAAGAGGCCCGTTGACCGCCTCCTGACCGTCGCCGAAGTAGCGGAACGGCTCAGCACCAGCGAGCGGTTCCCCTGGCGTCTCATCGAAGAACGCCGGATCACCTTCGTCCGCATAGGGCGCAAGGTTCGCATCCCCGAATCCGCACTCAACGACTTCATCGCGGCGGGACTCGTCCACCCCATATCCACCCGCACATGGAGGGCGGCATGAGTAAGCGTCGATTCGGGCGCGTTCGAAAACTCCCCTCGGGACGATTCCAGGCCAGGTATCCAGGACCGGACGGCGTGGACCGCACCGCGCCGCACACCTTCGCCACCAAGAAGGACGCGGAGGTCTGGCTGACCAAGAAAGAGGCCGAACTGCTGGCCGGCGACTGGCTGAACCCGGACCTCGGGAAGGTCAGCTTCAAGGAGTACGGCGAGGCCTGGATCGATGAGCGTCCGGGCCTGCGGCCGAAGACGGTCCAGCTCTACGAGGGCCTTCTCCGCCTCCATCTCGTTCCGACTTTCGGCAACTGCGCCATGAGCGAGGTCAAGGTCGCCCACATCCGGAAGTGGCGCAAGCAACTCCTCGACAACGGCGTCGGCGCGGTCACCGTGGCCAAGGCGTACCGGCTCCTGAAGGCCATCTTCAACACGGCTGTGGAGGACGGGCTGATCAAAGCCAATCCCTGCACGATCAAGAGGGCGGGCAAGGAGGACTCGCCGGAGCGGCCCGTGCTGACCATGAAGCAGGTCTTCGTCCTGGCCGATGCCATCGATCCGCGGATCTGGCTGCTGATCCTGCTCGCTACCTTCGGGAGCCTGCGGTGGGGTGAACTGGCGGCGCTCCAGCGGAGGAACGTGGACCTGGAGGCGGGCACGATCCGAGTCGTCGGGACCACGACCGAACTCAAGGACGGCTCGGTGACCATCGGGCCGCCCAAGTCGGAGGCGGGCAAGCGCATTGTCAGTATCCCGACGACGCTGCTCCCGGACCTTCACAAACACATGGAGACGTACGCGGAGAAGGGCGAGCACGGGCACGTCTTCGTCGGCCCCAAGGGTGCCCAGCTCCGGCGCGCGAACTTCACCCGTGTCTGGGCGGCGGCGCTCAAGAAGGCGAAGCTCGGCGGATTTCACTTCCATGATCTCCGCCACACCGGAAACACCCTTGCGGCCCGGTCCGGCGCGACCCTCCGGGACCTCATGACCCGTATGGGCCACGCGTCCACCCGAGCCGCGCTGATCCACCAGCACACCGCGATGGAGCGCGACAGGGCCATCGCCGACGCTCTCGGCAAGCTCGCCGAGGAAGCCCTGAAGCCGGAAGAGCCCGAGTCGGACGAGCAAGATCCAGATGGATCGGGCACGTAACGGGCACGGAAGATCGAAAAGAGCCTTAGAAACGATCAAAGCCAGGTCGGGAATCCATCCCTGACCTGGCTTTTCATAGTGAGAGCGGGTGACGGGAATCGAACCCGCGCTGTCAGCTTGGGAACTGGAAGGATCGCGGCACGTGAGGGTCCTGAGCTGGACGGAAAGCCGGTCGCGAGTGACCGTGGTTGACCCCTCGTTACCCTGTCTAATTGCACGCTAATTGCACGGTGATCAGCCAGCGACCTGGGGTTTCTCACGCGACGCGCACACCCTGCGCCCTGATCATCCCGTCTGCCGTCGACCCGCCCGAAGGGGAAGCGGGCCAGGGCCACGGGGACAAGGTGGAGCCCCCAACCGGAGGAACGACCTTGGCCCCGTGGCCCTGGTCTGCTCGGCTTGTCCCGGGTCGATGGCGGGCGGGATGATCAGGCTTCCACCTCAGCCACCCTCGGACCTCGTCTCACGCACCTCGATCATCCCGGAGCCGGAGTGCCCCGCCGGAGGCAACTTCTCTGTTTTGCTCGCAACGCGAATGGATCAGCTATATCTTGAGCCTTGGTTCGCGAAGCAATGCATAACTACCACCCTGCATCGCCATCTTCGACGTGGCATCTCGTTCAGGCTCGACGAGAGAAGCAGCGGGTGCATTGCGGAGCGAGTTTGTCTAAGCGCTACAGGTGTCTCGTCCGAGTGATGTCGAAGATCACTCGATTGGCGGGGTCCCTGGAGCGCTTTTTCGTTGTAAGGAAGGAGGGATAGTGAGCGCGTTCAGAGAACTCGGACGGACGGCCCGGTTCGCGGCATCGAACTGGGGCCGTACCGCCCGAATGTGCCTACTGCTGCTAGCGGTCGCTGTAGCAGTCGGCGCCTTCATCGCAGTCAGGAACTTGCCCTTAATCACTTGGTGACGAGTTCCATTCTGATGTTGCGTGCGTGCACGGAATCCGTGCACGCACGCAACGCACTGCTTTGAGGCTAGCGGAAGCGCTTGCAAGTTGGTCGCGAACCTCGCGAACTTCGCGACGCAAGACGGTACATCGCGAAGCAGGGCGATGCCCTGGCGGTCCGAGTGGCGGGCGCGCGCGAGAACGGCCCCCAGGCCGCACGCGCAGCGCGCGGCCCGCAAGCTCGGGCCGCGCGGCGGCGCGTGCGCCGCCGCCTTGATACCTACAAGAGCTATTCGGCAGTGTGCTGGCTATGCCTTGTGGCCTCGCGAGCTTCGGCGATGAGCTCCACGAGGTCGGCTACGAGCTTGGGGCTTGCGGCGATGGTCGCGTGAGCGTTCATGCTGTGTGGGCTGCCGTCGAGATCGATCACTGTGGCCCCGGCTTCGCGGGCGATGATGACGCCTGCGGCGGTGTCCCATGGGTTGTTGCTGAGCATGATGTTGGCGTCGATCTTGCCGTCTGCCACCCACGCGAGATCGATCGCGGCTGAGCCGAACATCCGTATGCGCTGGACGCGTGCGGCTAGCTCTTGGGTCAGAGCGAGTCGTGGTTTGTTTTGTTCCTGGGCGTTCTTGCCCACGGCGTAGTCGCCGATGGCGACGATGGCAGTTTCCAGGTCGCGGGCGTCGCTCACTTGAATGTGAGATCCGTTGGCTTGTGCGCCGGCCCCTTCGACGGCCGAGTAACTCAGGTTGAGGAACGGCAAATCGATCACCCCGAGCGTGGGCATGTCCTTGTCCACCAGGCCCAAGGACACCCCACACAACGGGATGCCGTGCAGGAAGTTCGCCGTCCCGTCCACGGGGTCCAGCGCCCACATCAGGCCATCGCCTGTCCGACTGACACCCTCCTCCTCACCAAGGAATCCGATCTCAGGTGTCTCGCGAGACAGGAACTCCCGTACGGCGTGCTCGACGGCGTAGTCCACCTCGGTCGCCATGTCGCGGTCGCCCTTGGCGGTGACGACGCCTGGAGCCTTGGTTCTGATGATCTCGCTGGCGATCGATACAGCGCGTTCGGCGATGGGAAGAAGCGTTCGGGCGTCGATGGTCATACAGGTTTGCTCCGCTCCCACATATCCCTGAACACCTGATCGAAGATCGGGAACAACCCTTCCGCGGCGGTGTTGTCTTTGATCACGAAGGTTGGCGAGTCGACTCCGCGGGCCTCCGGTAGGTACGGCTGGACCACGCAGAACGCACGGTCAACGATCAGCAAGTTGAAGCGGATCGTCTCGTCGTAGACGTGGAGTTCGAGGCGCTGGGCCGACGCGGTGTCGAGCCGATCGCGCAGCCTGGTCAGCATGGTGATGTTGAGTGCTGTGAGGGTCGTCAGAGTGTTGTCGGTGTAGCGCTCTTCTGCTTCCCGGGCGTGGATCGCCTGGCCCTTGGGGTCGAGGAAGAGGCAGCGGATGCGAGTGCCGGAGTCCAGCAGGCGCCTGAGCTGATGGTCGGGGTAGCTCTGGCAGATGATGTTGAGCGACAGGCCCGCCGCGTTGATCTCCTTCGCGCTGTCGAACATCGTCGATGGGGGATACGCGGATGAGAAGGCGGAACGGCTGCTGAAGACCGCGGTTACGTCGGCCATCTGCGGCATCGCGCAGGCTGCAACGTCGGGGCCGGCGCTTCGGGCTGGCTCTGGTTGTGTCCTCGGCGTGGGGACTTCGACGGCGTTCGTGGAGAACAGCTCACGTGCCGACTTGCCCGGGAACATCGCTTCCAAGACGCGGCAGTGGCCGGAGTAGGGCAGGCCCTTGAGTTCGCCGGTCAGCCATCGATGGAGCTGAGCGCGGCTCGGCCAACCACCCTGCAACGACGGGTCCACCTTCTTGGCGGCTTTGTCGTACTCCTTACAGAACGTGCTGTAGGTCTGCCAGTGGCGTTGCGTCAAGAGGGTCTTCAACAGGATCGGCTGGTCAGTCATGATCCGCGCCTCGGGCTGGGGTGCCATACATGCTCAGGTTAGCGACAGAGACGGGCTCGGACGAGACAAAGAGGAGACGAACGGAGACGAGTCGATCACAGACGGTACTCGCGGGCGATCGAGACGTGACAGTCCCTCGGGCAATCCTCGTTGCATGACTGCGCGATGCGACTCTTGCTCGGGACGGGGCTGGAAATACGTCAGCCTTCGTCGGGCTGTTGTGGTGGCGGAGAACCCCGATGTCGCCGTCTCGGACGACAGGCACCAGGACGACTGCTGGCGGTGCAACGGGAGCGGAGAGGCCGGTGCGTTGTCGTGACGATGGACACCGACTGCTTCAGCTTCCATGTCGCTCCGCCGCAACCGGATCACATGCGCTTGGTCTGGCAAGAGCCCCACAAGGCGGAAGACATGGTCCGGGTGACCGCCTACACCTGTGACTGCAAGGACACGGTCTACGAACTGTGCCATGCGGCGGGCCACTCCTTCATCCGTCGGACTCAGCGAAGCGCCGGGGCAACACAGGTCCATGAGACGTACCGATGGCTGCGCAAGGAGGCCCAAGGCGTCTGGATAGCCCTTCTCGAAGGTCGGGCCCGATAAGCGGGCGCGACGAGGGGTGCGGAGGGGTGCCCATCTCGTCGTGCCTTGGGTTGGTGGGGGACTGCTGTCGCGCAGTCAGACAGTCCCTCACCAGTCCGTACGGTTCCTGTGCGCGAGGAGGAGACAGACCGTTCATCTCGAACTAGGCTTTACGACAAGTCGAGTTGTTGGATGGTCGTCATGTCCTCTGAAGAGTTCGCGCCACCGAAGTATGCCCAGATCGTGCAGACGATCAGGCAGAAGATCGCGGACGGGACCTATCCGCCCGGCTCTCTGCTGCCCTCCGAGACGCAGCTTGTCCGCGAGTTCAAGGTGAGTCGTCCGACGGTCGTCCGGGCCCTCCAGGTTCTTCAGCTCCGCGGGGTCATCGAACGAGAGCACGGCAAGGGGTCCTTCGTGAAGGCTGCCCCACCGGGCGCGTCCAACCAGAATCCCCGTCCGGGGCGAGCCGTCCTGGATCGCGTGGAAGCCGACGAGAACTGCACGGTCATCGACGCTGGATCACTGGCGGCTACTGCTGGGATCGCGAAGCTGCTGGACGTTCCGGAGGGGTCCACAGTGGTACGGCGCCGTGTTCTCTTTCGGGATGATGAGCGACCGACGGACCTGTTCACTGTGTGGTGTCCAGTGCATCAGGCCGAAGGAACGCAACTCGGCGAGGCGCAGCCGCTCACGGCCGGCATCAGGCAACATCTCCAGGCGAGCAAGGGCCTCAAGCTGCAGCACGTCGTTGAAAGGCTGAGCGCTCGTCACCCCTCGGCCGACGAGTCCAAGGTATTGAAGCTTCCTAAGTCCTCGGCGGTCCTCGGGGTACTGGCGAGCATCTTCAACGGTGGTGGGCGGCCAGTACTGGTGGTAGACCTTGTCCTACCAGGCGATCTCCATGAGTTGGAGGATTCCTACTCGCTGTAGGCGAAGTCGCTGCGCACAACCAGATCTACGCGTGCCCGACCTCGCTTTGTTTAGCGACTTCGTCGGCTGGGGGAGCTTGGATGGTTACCTCTGGACGCCAGTCGGAGAAACGAGTGTCGAAGATGAGGTCGGTTGAATCACTGTTCTTCTCAGAGGTCACCAATCGGCGGACCAGTCCCTTGGAGTCGGTGGAGAGCCGCCAGTTGAGTATGGCCATCTTGTAGTCGAAGCCTTTTGGGTAATCCGCGCGAAGCGATGAGGAGACTTTGTATATCTCGCCGAGCGAAATCGCTCCAGAGTACAGAGTCTCGCCTTTACTGCGGCGAACCGTGGTAGTCGACTTGAGCAACGCGCCCAAGGTGGCGGGCTCCAGTACATTCACGACCTGCAGGAAGCCGACCGCCGGCCTGGCCTTGCCAGCCCTCAAAACCCACTGCTTGCCTTCGGGAAGCACCGGGCTTCCCTCGTTGAATATGCGGCCCCGGTAGTACATCCGGCCGTTGACGATGATGTCCCTTGCGTGCTGGGCTATGTCCGCGGGGCCGAGGGTCATGATGGTGCGGTCTGAGGCAACCGGCCGACCCGCCCGATCGAGCTCCACCAGGACTTTTGTCCGGATGCCAACAACCTTCTCGGTGGGCTTGGTGCCTCTCTCAACGACTGTGACGCCTCGGTTCTTGGACAGCTGAGCTTTCAACACGGACACGGGATCGGCAGCCTCGGCGCTCGCAGGGAGCGCGGTCACTGCTAACACCACCGCCGTCACCGTAATGACGAACCGCTTCATAGACCCTCCAATCGCAAAGTTGTCCAGAATTCTGCCGATTCGTCCACGCCCGGGGAAAGTGGTTCGAAGAAAACTTGCGAACTTGTGTTGTCGAGCCTCGAAAAGCTGGGTACCGTCATGACAACTCGACAAGACGAGTTAGCGACAAGACGACTAGCTAGGAGCAAGCCTCATGGCACTGCAAGGTCCCATCCCCGTCACGTTCGACATGGTCTTCCCGCACGGCTGCTACATCGTGGGCGAGGTCGAGCCCGTCAAGGACTTCGACGCCTCGACCAACGGACGCTTCGTCCAGACCCGCGACAAGCAGAGCGGAGAGCTCGTCTGGCAGGTCAGCGTCATGGACGCGGACCCGACGCTCAAGGCGGCTCAGAAGACCGTCTCCGTCAAGATCCTCAGCCCGACGCAGCCGGTTCCCCCGGTTCCAATGGCCGGACTGCCGTTCACGCCGGTCGAGTTCGACCACATGACCGCCACGCCGTACGTCAACCAGGCCGGGCGGCTGGCGTACTCGATCAAGGTTCGTGAGATGCGTGCTCCTCGTCCGGCCGGTAAGGCGACGGCCGGTGCCAAGGACGCGGCGTGATGGGGCGGCGGAAGGCCCGTCCGGTCAGCACGATCGCTCTCAAGGTCGGTCAGGGCGCTGATGTGCGGAACCATCCGTATCCGCAGCGGTCGCCGGTCCTGGGGCTTGTCTTCGGCGGCACACAGGTGCTCGTCACCACGTCGGCCAACGATCACGTCACCCTCGACGACGTCGAGTTCGCTCGGAGTCTGGCGCGGGAGGCCGCCATGTTCGCGGGTGCGGTGGAGCGCATGTTCCACGGTCTCCCGAACGGGCCGGGGGTGGCGGGTCGATGACGCTCAGCCCCTACACCTACGTCACCGTTTCCATACGTCCCGATCAGCCGTCGCGGGTCAGCGTCGCCTTCTGCTCGGCGGAGCTGCGGGCGCGCGCCTGGCTCGGGGAGAGCGGCAAGCCCTGCTTCGACCTGGACGCCTCGGACGCGTCAGTGACCGTCTCGACCTCGGGTCGGGTGACCGACGACGACCTGACCATCGCTCGCGAGATCTTCAACGCCGCCGCGCGGTACCTGGCCGACTGCGAGCGGCTGCACTCCAGCCAGTCAGGCAAGGCCACCGCAGACGAGGCGGCCTGATGTTGAGCGGGGCCGCAGGAAGCGGCAACTTCCGGCGGCCCCTCGGTCTTCCGTACACGCGCGACATGCTTGGAAGGACTTCACCCTAATGCTCAAGAGGATGCCCGGCGACGAGCCGCACCGCATCGTCTCCACCACCCCTGACACGGCGGTGGTCTTCAAACCGGCCGTGGTGCAGACCCCGGCCATCATCACCCTGGTCATCTTCACCGCCCGGTTCGTAGCCGGCCTTTTCCGCCTCGTCTGGCGGCACCCCGTCGCGCTGGCTGCGATCTCCACTCCCGCAGGGCTCTGCCTCGTGTACGGCTGGCGCGTCGCGCTGCTGCTCATCGCTCCGGCTCTCGCGGCTTTGAGCGCCTGGGCATTCCTCGACAGGGCAAGCTTCCTGCGATGGGTCGGCTGGCGGCTGGTCGCCTTCGCTCGCTGGTTCTGGATCTACCGGCGACACTGGCAGCCGGTCATGGCCGTCTCCGGTCTGGCTCGGCACATACGCGGGCGGGAGTACGTTCCGCGGTTGGTCAAGGTCACCTCCGACTCGTGGGCCGATCGGGTCACCGTTCGCATGCTCGACGGCCAGGCGGTCAAGGACTGGGCTGACAGGATCGAGAACCTGTCCCATGGCTTCGGGTCGGAGACGTGTCGCGTCTCGGTGGTCAAGGCCGGTCGGCTCGCGCTGACCTTTCCGCGCCACGATCCGCTGGCCACGCCGATAACAGCGCTTCCCGTTCCGGATACACCGACCGTGGGGCCGGTCGAGATCGGCAGGCAAGAGGACGGCTCGCCATGGCTTCTACGGCTGCATGGGACCCATGTCCTCGTCGCCGGTGCCACCGGGGCGGGCAAGGGCTCGATCATCTGGTCAGCGATTCGTGGGCTCATGTCTGCGATGCATGCGGGCCTGGTCGAGATCTGGGCGCTCGACCCGAAGCTGATGGAGCTGTCGTACGGCAAGGCACTCTTCGGCGGTCGGTATGCGGCCGATCCCGCCGACTGCGCTGACCTGCTCGACGAGGCCGTGAGTGTCATGCATAAGCGCGCGGCTCGTTTCGCCGGAGTACAGCGATCGCACACGCCTACCCTCGACGACCCCTTCGTCCTGGTCGTGGTCGACGAGGTGGCGTTCCTTACCGCTTACCAGTCCGACAGGCAGCTCAGGCAACGCATCTCCGCTGCCCTGGCCACATTGACGACCCAGGGCCGCGCGGTCGGCGTCGGCGTTCTCGCGGCTCTCCAGGACCCACGCAAGGAGGTCATGAACATCCGCAACCTCTTCCCGGACAAGATCGCTCTGCGGCTCGACGAGTCGGAGCAGGTGGACATGGTGCTCGGTGACGGGGCGAGGGATCGTGGGGCGCTGGCCGACCGCATCTCTCCTCGTCCGGAGCGGGGCGCGGGCGTCGGATACGTGCGGCTGGAGACCAGTCCCGATCCGATCCGTGTCCGGGCGGCGTACGTCTCCGACGACGACATCCGCGCGATGGTCGGTGAGGCCCGATGACGCTGGCTCACTTCCTCGACGGCCTGCGCTGCGCTCTGTGCGGCGCGCTGAATGTCCTCTGGCTCGACTCGCTGCGTGGCCTGGTCGAGTGCTCCGAGTGCGGACAGACCGCGCTCACGTTCCCCGAGATCGGAGAGGAGGTCCATTGACCGACCGCAAGACTCCGCGTGCCGTCCGCATGGCTCAACCGCTTGCCCGCGACGTGGCCGAGGAGATCGCCAAGCTCTACGGCGTCTGTATCCGGCCCGTGGCGCTCAAGCGGCTCGACATGATGACCGGCAAGTCAGAGGTCGTCGATGTCCCGTGCGGCTCTCCGCTGGAGAGCAAGTGTCCTCCGTGCGCCAAGCGCAATCGGCAACTCCGGATGGCGCAGTGCCGCGAGGGCTGGCACCTCGACGAGGAACCGATCATCACGCCCGACGAGCCTACCGATGGACAGCGCTGGCTCGTCGAGTTTCGGGCCGACATGCAGGCCAAGCGCGACGAGGAGGAAAAGGCCGGCGGCGACACCTCCGACTTGGACGCCGTGCTCACCGGGCTCGACATCGAGATCAATGAGGCCGGGATGCGCGGCAACGTGCTGGGGCGTACGGGGTCCAAGCGGGTCCGCTCGACGAAGCGTCGCCAAGACGCGCCCGACCTGCCCAAGCGGAAGATGGCCAGCACGACTCTGGGCCGGACCTTCGAGGCGGCGGACGGCAGGACCTACCGGCCTTCTCTGTTCGTCACGCTCACCCTGCCGAGCTACGGCAAGGTCATGAACGGCGCTCCCATCGATCCGGACACGTACGACTACGTGCGGGCGGCCCGTGATGCGCTGCACTTCTCCAAGCTCGTGGACCGGTTCGTGCAGAACCTTCGCCGGGTCGCTGGCTATGACGTGCAGTACTTCGCCACGGTGGAACCGCAAAAGCGGCTCGCGCCACACCTGCACATGGCCGTCCGGGGCACCCTGCCGCGCGCCGAGATGAAGCAGATCGCGGCGGCGACCTATCACCAGATCTGGTGGCCTCAGGCGGATGAAGCCCGTTTCGAGGGTGACCACCTGCCCGTCTGGAACGACGGCGTCGGCTACGTGGACCCTGACACGGGCGAGCTTCTGCCCTCCTGGGACGAAGCCCTCGACCAGCTCGGCGACGAGCCCATGCACGTGATTCGCTTCGGCGACCAGGTGGACGTCAAGGGCGTGCTCGCCGGGTCGCCGGACGCTGACCAGTGCATCCGGTACCTGTCCAAGTATCTGACGAAGAGCCTCGGCGAGACCTTGGACGGTCAGGCTCAGCGGGAGCACGCGGCCCGCTTCGTCGATGCCCTGCGCTATGAGCCGTGCTCGCCGACCTGCCCGAACTGGCTGCGATACGGCGTGCAGCCCAAGAACGCCAAGCCGGGCATGGTCCCCGGCCAGTGCAGGTCCAAGGCCCACAAGCCCGAACACCTTGGCTACGCCGGTCGCCGGGTCCTCGTCTCCCGCAAGTGGAGCAACAAGACGCTCGCCGAACACAAGCAGGACCGCCGTACTTGGGTTCTGGAAGCGCTCGGCCAGGCCGACGAGCCCACCGATTCGCATCGCTACGTCTGGCAGCCGGTCAGACCTGGCGATCCCGATGTCGCTCCGATCGGCGTCCGGCTCCTTCGATCCATCGCGGAACGCCAGCGATGGCGCGCTCACCTGAGACAGCTCGAAGAACTTTCGGCAAATCCGCAGGCAGCCTGAGAGGAGGAGATCTTGGACCAACTGTTCACCGTCGCGGAAGCGGCCGAACTGCTCAGCACCTCGGTTCGCTTCGTCCGCCGACTGATCGCCGAACGCCGGATCGAGTTCGTGAAGGTCGGGCGGCACGTCCGCATCCGTGAGTCCGCACTGATCGCCTTCGTCGTCGCGGGCACCGTCGCACCGCTCACAAGCCATGACGTCACAGGGAGGGCTGCCTGATGGCCAAGGGCAACAAGCCGAACCACCGACGTTTCGGCAACATCCGTCAGCTTCCTTCCGGCCGTTATCAAGCGTCCTACCTTGGTCCGGACGGGCGGCGCCACAACGCTCCGGAGACCTACGAGCGGAAGGGGGACGCGGAACGTGCGCTCTCCCTCATCGAGGCCGAGATCGTCAAGGGAGACTGGATCGACCCCGAGCGAGGCAAGATCAAGCTCAAGGACTACGCCGAGATGTGGATCAAGGAACGTCCGGGCCTGCGTCCGCGGACCGTCGATCTCTACACCTGGACGCTGAACAAGCACATCACGCCCTACCTCGGCACTGTCCAGCTCGGGAGGCTCTCTACCGCCATGGTCCGGAGGTGGCGGGCCGACCTGCTCGGCAAGGGCGTGTCACCGACCATGCTGGCGAAGGCGTACAGGCTCCTACGGGCTGTGCTCATGACTGCTGCGGAGGACGACGGGATCATCCCTCGTAACCCGTGCCGGATCCGCGGGGCGGACGCTGAGCACGCTGAGGAGCGTCCAGTGCTGACCGTTCCTCAGGTCTTCGAACTGGCGGACCGCCTCGGCCGTCGTCCTTTCGGCAATGTGCGCAAGGTCAAGGACGGGGCCTACCGGCTACGGTTCCAGCGTCACGGGGAGATGCGGACGCATCCTGAGATCTTCCTGACCCGGGCAGAAGCTGAGCGGGCGCTGTGGGAGATGGCCCGTGACGGCAGGGCGGATTCCGATCAAGATCGCCGGTTCCGTGCCATGGTCCTGCTGGCCACGTTCGCGAGTCTCCGGTGGGGAGAGGTCAGCGCGCTGCGTCGGATGGACGTGGACCTCGTCGTCAAGGCCGTTCGCGTGCGTGTCGCCTTCGTGGAACGCTCCACAGGTGGGCTGCTCCTCGGGCCTCCCAAGTCCAAGGCGGGCCGGCGGACCGTGGGCATCCCCGAGAGCATCATCCCCGTCCTCAAAGAGCACATGGACACCTACGTCCAGGACGAGCCGGCGGCACTGATGTTCCCGGCCGCGAAGGGCGGGCCGATGCGGCGTAGTGGGTTCAACACCCGTACGCGCTGGGTGGACGTGGTCAAGGACATGGGGCTCCCCGGCCTGCACTTCCACGATCTCCGTCACACCGGGAACATGCTGGCCGCGATGTCGGGGGCCGGTCTCAAGGATCTGATGGCCCGGATGGGGCACGACAACGTCAGGGCGGCCATGATCTACCAGCACGCGGTCAGGGGCGCTGACCAGGCGATCACGAATGCCATCGATCAGCAGCTCAAGCAGCACGACGAGGGCGACGATGACGGCTCGGCGAGTGTGCTGACTCCCGTGGGCTAATTGCACGCCAATTGCACGGAAGATCGAAGAGAGCCCCACAAACGATCAAAGCCAGGTCGGGAATCCATCCCTGGCCTGGCTTTTCATACTGAGAGCGGGTGACGGGAATCGAACCCGCGCTGTCAGCTTGGGAAGCTGATGTTCTGCCATTGAACTACACCCGCGTGCGACCCGAAGCCGCGTCCCCCACTGTAGCGGAAACTTGGCGTACAACAGCAATCCCGACCCCACAGAGTTTCCGATCGGGCGGTAGGTTGCTCTCCGTGCTGCTATCTGACCGCGACATCCTCGCCGAGATCGAAGCCGGCCGGCTCGGGCTTGATCCGTTCGATCTGGACATGATCCAGCCCTCCAGCCTCGACGTACGGCTTGACCGGTTCTTCCGGGTGTTCGAGAACCACCGGTACCCGCACATCGACCCCTCGGTGGAGCAGCCGGATCTGACGCGGATGGTCGAGCCGGATGGGGATGAGCCGTTCATCCTGCATCCGGGGGAGTTCGTGCTGGCCTCCACCTATGAGGTGGTGACGCTGCCGGATGATCTGGCGTCGCGGCTGGAGGGGAAGAGTTCGCTGGGGCGGCTCGGGTTGCTGACGCATTCGACGGCGGGGTTCATTGATCCGGGGTTCAGCGGGCATGTCACGTTGGAGTTGTCGAACGTGGCCACGTTGCCGATCAAGTTGTGGCCGGGGATGAAGATCGGGCAGTTGTGCGTGTTCCGGCTCAGCTCGCCTGCCGAGCATCCGTACGGGTCGGAGAAGTACGGGTCGCGCTACCAGGGGCAGCGGGGGCCGACGCCGTCGCGGTCGTTCCGGGACTTCCATCGGACCAAGGTTTGATATCGGTCCCCCGGTAAGGAGACAAAAAAGACATCAAAGTACCCTCTGTCCCGGGTGTTGCACAACATACGCAGGGTAACCAGTAGGAGAAGGGGACATGAAGTTCGCATTTCGCCTGGTAGCCCGTACCCTTTCCACGGACCATCCCCGCACATCTGGAGAACGACGTGCGCCTGCGTCTCACGCCACGTGAGGACAGCTACTACGACCTGTTCGCAGACTCCGCGAACAACCTGGTCACCGCATCCCGTTTGCTGGTAGAGATCATTAGTGACGGATCGGACAGGGAAGCCCTGGCCGAGAAGATGCGCGCTTGCGAGCACGCTGGGGACGAACGCACCCATGCGATCATGAACCGGCTGAATGAGAGCTTTATCACTCCGTTCGACCGTGAGGACATCTACCGGCTCGCGTCCAACCTCGACGACGTGATGGACGCCATGGAGGCGGCCTCCGACCTCATCGTCCTGTACCAGCTCGACCACCTGCCGAAAGACGTGGTCAGGCAGGTCGAGGTGCTGGAGCGGGCCGCCGAGCTGACGGCCGAGGCGATGCCGCGGCTGCGGTCCATGAAGAACCTCAACGAGTACTGGATCGAGGTCAACCGCCTGGAGAACCAGGGTGACCAGGTCTACCGGAGGCTGCTGGCCAAGCTGTTCAGCGGCGAGTACGACGCGCTCACCGTCATGAAGATGAAGGAGGTCGTCGACGCCCTCGAAGAGGCGGCCGACGCCTTCGAGCACGTGGCCAACACCGTCGAGTCAATCGCGGTCAAGGAAAGCTAGGCCCAGTAGTGGACCTTACGCTCGCCCTCGTCATCGGCGTGGTCGTCATCTCTTTGGCGTTCGACTACACCAACGGGTTCCATGACGCGGCGAACGCCATCGCAACCTCCGTCTCGACCCGGGCCCTGACCCCCAGGGCCGCGCTGTTCATGGCCGCGGCCATGAACTTCATCGGCGCCCACCTGGGCACCCAGGTCGCGCAGACGGTCGGCAAGGGGATCATCGACGCTCCGGACGGCCCCCACGGACTGGTCGTCGTGGCCTCGGCGCTCATCGGCGCGATCGCCTGGAACCTGATCACGTGGTACTTCGGCCTGCCCTCCTCCTCCAGTCACGCCCTCATCGGCGGCCTGGTGGGCGCCGCCCTGGCCTCGGCCAGCGTGGTGCACTGGGACGGCGTGGTCGACAAGGTCGTCATCCCGATGGTGCTGTCGCCGCTGATCGGGTTCACGCTGGCGGCCGCGATCATGATCGCAATTTACTGGATCTTCCGCAACAGCCAGCCGGGCAAGACCAACCGCGGCTTCCGCTACGCGCAGACCGTCTCGGCCGCCGCCATGGCGCTCGGGCACGGCCTGCAGGACGCGCAGAAGACCATGGGTGTCATCTTCCTGGCGCTCACCGTCGGCGGGTTCGCCCAACCGTCCGACCCCATCCCGCAGTGGGTCATCCTGGCCGCCGCCGGGGCGATCTCGCTGGGGACGTACGCGGGCGGCTGGCGCATCATGCGTACGCTGGGCCGGCGCATCATCGCGCTCGACCCGCCCCAGGGCTTCGCCGCGGAGTCGGCGGCGGCGACGGTCCTGTACGGGGCCGCCATCGGGTTCGGGGCGCCGATCTCCACCACGCACACGATCACCACGGCGATCATGGGCGTGGGGGCCACCAAGCGGCTCAGCGCCGTGCGGTGGGGGATCGCCGGGAACATCGTGACCGCCTGGATCCTGACCATCCCGGCCGCCGCCCTGGTGGCCGCCGTCTCCTACTTCATCCTTCACTCGCTCGTGGAGTAGCGGCCTCCCCGGCGGGCGCGTACATCACGTCCACGTCCCAGCGGTTGAAGCCGAGCGACTCGTACAACCTGATCGCCGCCGTGTTGGCCTCGTCCACGTACAGCATCGCCTGGGCGAGGCCGCGCGAGCGCAGGTGGCACAGCCCGGCCAGGGTCAGCGTCCGGCCCAGGCCGGTGCCCTGCTGCGTGGGATCGACGCCCACGACGTACACCTCTCCCAGGGGCTCGTGGCCGTGGGACGAGGAGCCGTGGATCTTCGTCCAGTGGAAGCCGGCCAGCCGGTCGCCGCGGAAGGCCAGGAAGAACCCCTCCGGGTCGAACCAGGGCTCCTGCTCGCGGCGGAGCAGGTCGTCCATCGTCCAGGCGCCCTGCTCGGGGTGGTGGGCGAAGGCGGCGGCGTTGACCTTGAGCCAGGCCTCCTCGTCCTGACCCGGTACGAACGTGCGCAGCTCTACCCCGTCCGGCAGGGCGGAAGCCTCAAGAGGGGCGAAGAGGGAGCGGCGCATCTGCCAGAGCGAGCGCACCCGCTCGAAGCCGAACGCGGCCGCCAGCGCCCCGGCGCCCTCGTGGTCGCCGTGCGCCCACAGGCGCGGCCGCCCGTCCGCCAGCTCCGTGACCGCCCTCAGCAGGCGCGCGCCGTGGCCCTGACGGCGGTGGGCGGGGTGGATGACGAGCTCGGCGCTCGGGCCCTCGACCTCGTCCGTCGGGTCGATGTGGGCGTAGCCCACGAGGGTGCCGTCCGCCTCCAGGAGCAGGGACCGGGCCTGCGGGTCGCCGCCGTAGCGGAGATGGAGCATCACGTGCTCGTTGAGCGGGCGGACGCCGTCGGCCTCCGTCGCCGCCTCCACCAGGCCGAGCACCGCGGCGACCTCGGTGTCATCGAGCCGTTCCCTGACCTTCACATGCTCGCCCACAGGCCCTCCTTCGCTGCGAGCGATCACCTGGCGCCAATCCCATCGTTCGCTCACAGAACGAACTCTAGGCGTATGACTGGCAAATAACGCCATGTGACAACCTGACAAATCGTTACCTTTGCGACATTGGCTGCATAGGTTCCCGCCGTAACGTCTTGGGCCATGACGTCTCGTTCCTTCCTCCGGCTGGCGCTGGCCGGAGCCGTCGCCTCGGGTGCGGTCATGCTCGCCACGCTCCCGGCGGACGCGAGCAAAGCCCCTCGTACGGTGCCCGTACGGCTGCTCGCGCTCAACGACTTCCACGGCAACCTCGAACCCCCCACCGGATCCTCCGGCCGCATGGTGGACGAGAACGGCCAGACCGTGGACGCCGGTGGCGCCGCGTACGTCGCCACCCACATGAAGGCCCTGGCCGACAAGAACACCATCGCCGTGGCCCAGGGCGACCTCATCGGGGCGACGCCGCTGATCTCGGCGGCCTACCACGACGAGCCGTCGGTCGAGTTCCTGGGCAAGCTGGGGCTCAAGGTGGCCGCGGTGGGCAACCACGAGTTCGACGAGGGCTACACCGAGCTGCGGCGCATCATGAAGGGCGGCTGCCACCCGGTGGACGGCTGCTCGCCCGCCGGCCCGTGGAAGGGCGCGACGTTCGACTACGTGGGCGCGAACGTCCTGTTCAAGAACCGCAACGAGAAGACCGACGCGCTCGCCGCCCTCGGCGGCTCGGACTCGGCGCAGGTCAAGCAGGTCCTGTCGGACTGGGGCGTGCCCGCGCTGCCGCCGGTCAGCATCAAGTGGATGAACGGCGTGCCGATCGGCTTCATCGGCCTCGTCACGCAGACCACGCCGAACATCGTCACGGCCGAGGGGATCAAGGACCTCAAGTTCGTGGACGAGGTGAAGGCCGCGAACGTCGCCTCGAAGCTGCTCAAGCTCGTCGGGGTGAAGGCGCAGGTCGTCCTGGTGCACGAGGGTGACCAGGTGAACGCGGGCCAGTCGCCCGACGCCTGCAGCGCCGTCCCGGGGGCGGGCAACCGCATCGCCACGCAGGTGGACCCGGAGATCGACGTGGTGCTCAGCGGGCACTCCCACCAGGCGTACCTGTGCAAGGTCAAGGACCCGGCGGGCAACGACCGCGTCTACTCGCAGGGCGGCTCGTTCGGGCGGGTCATCACGCAGGTGGACCTGAACGTGAACGTCAAGACGCGGGACATCGACCGCGCCTCGGTCGTCGCAGACAACCACGTGGTGACCCGGACAGTCACCCCGGATCCCGAAATTTCGGCGTTCGTGCAGACGTGGAAGGACCGCGTCGCCCCCGTCGCCAACAAGCCCGTCGGCAAGATCACCGCCGACATCACGAACACGGCCGCGCCCTCCGGCGAGTCCGCGCTCGGCGACCTCATCGCCGACGGCCAGCTGGCCGCGACGAAGACCGGCGGCAACGCCCAGATCGCCCTGATGAACCCGGGCGGCGTGCGGGCGTCCCTGACGTACGCGTCGTCCCCGGCCAACGAGGGCGACGGCGTCGTCACGTACGGCGAGGCGTTCACCGTGCAGCCGTTCAACAACCTCATGCAGGTCGTCACGCTCACGGGTGCCCAGCTCAAGACCGTGCTCGAGCAGCAGTTCACCGGCGGGCCCAACAACCAGCCGTTCGCCAAGATCCTGCAGCCGTCGTCGAACTTCACCTACACCTACAGCCGGAGCGCCGCCTGGGGCTCCAAGGTGTCGAACATGAAGATCGACGGGGTGCCGGTGACGGACACGCAGTCGATCCGGGTCGCCGCGAACAACTTCCTCGTGGGCGGCGGTGACGCCTTCGCGGGCTTCAAGGACGGCACCGACCTGTGGAGCGGGCCGCTGGACATCGACGCCTTCGTCGAGCAGCTCGGCAAGGACAACCCCATCGCCCCGCCGGCCACCACCCGAATCACCGCCGTCGACTGATCCGTGATCCCGGTGATCACCACCGGGATCACTGTCGTCGACCGACCCGTCTTTTCTCCGGCCCGCCCGTTTCCTCTCGGGCGGGCCGCCCTCTTTTCGCCCGCTTTTCTCCGTGCGGCCCGTCTCCCGCCGCACGTGGTTTTTCATCCTGTACGGCAGAGCACGGCCGGCACCACCCGCCGCACGTGGCACAGGACCTCCAGGGTGACGCCCGCTGACCCGCACGGGGCCGGCCGCCGTAACGGCGCACCCATCAGCGCTTCCAGGCCAGCCACTTGCGCGCCACCTCCGCCTCCAGGTCCACCCCGTGATGGTGGGCCAGGAGGACCACGTGGCACAGCACGTCGGCCAGCTCCTCCCGGAAGCCCGCGTCGAGCTCGTCCGCCGTGCGCCCCTTGGTCCTGGCCCGGCCCGAGCGCATGAGGAACGCCTGGGTCAGCTCGCCGATCTCCTCCTGGAGCTTGAGCAGGAACCAGGTGTCGTCGCGCTCGATCCCGAGCTGGTCCGCGTACCGGCTGGAAATGGGTTCGATCTCGGCGGCGAGCTGGCGCAGATCCATGGGCGCGAGCCTACGGCAGACCGCGATCGATCACGGCTTCCCGTAAAGGGGGAGGGTGACCACGAAGCGGGCCCCGGGGAAGTGGTCGGCGACGGTGACGGTGCCGCCGTGGGCCGTGGCGATGTCGCGGCACAGGGCCAGGCCGAGGCCGCTGCCGCCCTTGTCCTTGGCGCGGGCGGGGGCCAGGCGGGTGAAGCGTTCGAAGACGCGCTCCCTGTCCTGCGGCGGGATGCCGTCGCCGTCGTCGGTCACGGTGACGATCACCTTGTCGCCTTCCACCGCGACCTCCAGGTCGATCCGGGTGGCGGCGTGCCGGGTGGCGTTGTCGAGCAGGTTGGTCAGCAGCCGGTCGAGCTGCATGGGGGAGCCGTAGACGGGGGCCGAGGCGCACAGGTCGGGGAGGATGGGCACCCGGCCGCCCGCGCGGCGGCGGATCTGGTCCTCGGCGACGCGGACCAGGTCCACCACGCGGCGCTCGCTGACCGCGCCGGCGTCCAGCCGGGCCAGCATCAGCAGCTCGTCGATGATGCCGGTCAGGCGGTCGGCGGCGGCCAGCGCCTGCTCGCCGGTGGCCCTCCAGTCGGTCTCGTCGGGATAGGCGCTGGCCACCTCCAGCTGGGCGCGCAGGGCCGAGATGGGGCTGCGCAGCTCGTGGGAGGCGTCGGCGACGAAGCGGCGCTGGGTCTCGGCGGAGCGTTCGAGGCGGTCGAGGGTGTCGTTGGTGGTGGTGGCCAGGTCGGTGATCTCGTCGCCGGTGTCGGGCACGGGTACGCGCCTGCTGAGGTCCTGGCCGGTGATCTCGGCCATTTCCGCGCGGATGCGTTCGACGGGGCGCAACGCGGACCCGACCGAGATCCAGGTGATGCCGGCCACGCTCACCAGGACGAGCGGAGTGCCAATGAATACCAGGACATATATCCATTTGAGGGCTCGGTCCACATCGGTCAGCGAGGACGCCCCGTAGACCGTCACGGGGCCCCCAGGGGTCTGCGTCGTCAGGGCCATGACGAGGTAGTGGGTCTCGGGCTCGTCGGGGTTGCGGGACACGGTGCGCTCGGCGAAGCGGACGGTGTGGGGCCAGACGGGCCTGAGGTCCGCCAGCCGCAGGCCCTGGGCCGGGTCGGGACTGCTCGCGAGCAGCCTGCCGTCCGCCGTGAACACCTGGAGGATGTGGACGCGTGACGGCGTCTCCAGCACCCGGGGCAGGGTCCCGGCCCGCGCCTCGGCGGCGACCCGCCGTACGGCCAGCTCGACCCTCGCCTGGACCACGCCGCGCAGGTTGTCGGGGATGGTGGCGAGCGTGATGGTGGCGGTCGCGATGAAGACCACGGCCGCTATCAAGGTCGCGACCGTGGTCAGCCGTGCGCGGATCGAGCGTGGAAACAGCCGTCTCACCATCCCGTCCCGTCCCAACTGCATCACTGTCTGTGACATTTACCCGTGCACGGCCGTCGCAACATGACCGGACGCCCGCCCGAGGCCACCGGCACCACCTGCGTTTTCGCTGGTGGCGATTCCGCTCAGGGCGTGCACACCTACCGCGTCCGGGCCCGGTGGGACATGGTGGATGCCATGAGGCTTCTGGTGCTGGGCGGTACGGAGTTCGTGGGGCGGGCGTTCGTCGCCGAGGCGGTGGCGCTGGGCTGGGAGGTGACGACGTTCAACCGCGGCACCCACGAGCCGCGCGACGGCGTGACGGCGCTCCGCGGCGACCGGACGGCCCCCGGCGGGCTGGCGGCGCTGGAGCGCGGGGAGTGGGACGTGGTGGTCGACACCTGGTCGTGGGCGCGGGCCGCGGTCGGTGCGACCGCCTCGCTCCTGGCCGGCCGGGCCGGCCATTACGTCTACGTGTCCAGCCGGTCGGTGTACGCACCGCCGGTGCCGTTCGGCGCGGACGAGAGCGCCCCGGTCGTGGCGGTGGCGGCCGACGACGGCGACGGCGACTACGCCAAGGACAAGGCGGGGGCGGAGCTCGCGGCGGTGGCGGCGTTCGGGGACCGGGCGCTGCTGGCCCGTGCGGGCCTCATCCTGGGCCCGCACGAGAACATCGGGCGCCTGCCCTGGTGGCTGAGCCGGATCGCCCGCGGCGGCCCGGTGCCCGCCCCGGAGCCGCGCGACCTCGGCCTGCAGTACATCGACGCCCGTGACCTGGCCGTCTGGTGCCTGGCGGCCGCCGAGCGCGGGCTCGGCGGGGCCTACGACGTGGTGAGCCCGCCGGGATTCGCGACGATGGGGCAGCTCCTGGAGACCTGCGTCAAGGTGACCGGATCGGATGCCGAGCTGCGCTGGCTGCCGGCCGAGCAGATCCTGGCGGCGGGCGTGCAGCCGTGGACGGACCTGCCGGTCTGGCTGGTGGGCGAGGACTACGACTTCTTGCACGGGGGCGACGTGTCCAAGGCGCTGGCGGCGGGCCTGCGGTGCCGTCCGCTGGAGGAGACGGTGGCCGACACGTGGGAGTGGCTCCAGAGCATCGGCGGCCGGCCCCCGATGCGCCCGGACCGGCCGAGCGTCGGCCTCGCCCCGGAGCTGGAAGCCCGGCTGCTGAGCTGAGGGCCCCCATAGGAGCTGAGGGCGCCCGGAGGAGCTTGAGGGTGTCCGGGGGTGCTGGGGGTGTCCGGGGGTGTTGCGGGGGTCCGGAGGAGCTTGAGGGTGTCCGGGTGCTGAGGGTGCCCGGAGGAGCTTGAGGGTGCCCGGAGGAGCTTGAGGGTGTCCGGGGGTGCTGAGGGGATCCGGGGAATGGTGACGGCCACCCCGGCCCCCTCCGCGGGCTCTCGTCAGAGAACGGAGGATGGCTCGTGATGGCCGCGGTCAACAGTCTGCCGTCCGGGCGGTGGCCGCCGCAGGCGATTCCGACAAATGCTCTCGACTTTCCGCAAGCCATCATGTCGTCCGGTCAACGATCCGAGGCCGAGCGGGGGCCGGGTCCTCCCTGACAGTGGCGTTCTCGCCGCGCTACGGCTGCCTGTGGAGACAGGTCAGCGTGCCGCGGCGCGGCCGGCCTGGCGGCCGGAGAAGAGGCAGCCGCCGAGGAAGGTGCCTTCGAGGGCGTTGTAGCCGTGCACGCCGCCACCGCCGAACCCCGCGATCTCGCCCGCTGCGAACAGCCCCTCGACGGGCTCGCCGCCCGGCCCCAGGGCGCGGGAGTCGAGGTCGGTCTGGATGCCGCCGAGCGTCTTGCGCGTGAGTACGTGGAGCATGACCCCGATCAGCGGCCCGGCGGCGGGATCGAGGATCCGGTGCGGGGCGACGGTCCGGCCCAGCTTGTCGCCGAGATAGCGGCGGGCGTTGCGGATGCCCTGGACCTGGGAGTCCTTGCTGAACGGGTTGGCCACCTGCAGGTCGCGGGCCTCGATCTGGCGGCGCACGAGGTCGGTGTCGAGCAGGGGTTCGAGCGTCAGCTGGTTCATCTTGGCGACCAGCTCGTCCAGGGTGCCGGCCACGACGAAGTCGGCGCCGTTGCGCATGAACGCCTCCACCGGGGCGGGGGCGCCCTTCCCGAGCAGGCGCTCCAGGAGGAACGCCTTGCGGTCGTTGCCGGTGATGTCGGGGTTCTGCTCGGAGCCCGACAGGGCGAACTCCTTCTCGATGATCTTCTGGGTGAGCACGAACCAGGAGTGGTCGTGGCCCGTGCCGCGCAGGTGGCGCAGGGTGCTCAGCGTGTCGTAGCCGGGCAGGCACGGGTCGGGCAGCCGCCGCCCCAGCGCGTCGAACCACATGGAGGAGGGGCCGGGCAGGATCCGGATGCCGTGGCCCGGCCAGATCGGGTCCCAGTTGCGCAGGCCCTCCGTGTAGTGCCACATGCGGTCGCGGTTGACCAGCCGCACCCCGGCCTCGGCGCTGATGTCGAGCATCCGGCCGTCCACGTACGCCGGCACGCCCGTGACCATGCTCTCCGGCGCGCTGCCCATCCGCTCCGGCCAGTAGCGGCGCACCAGGTCGTGGTTGCCGCCGATGCCGCCGCTGGTGATGATCACCGCCGGTGCCGTCAGCTCGAACTCGCCGATCCTGTCGCGGTTGGAGGCCACCCCTCGCGGCGAGTCGTCCTCGGCCAGCAGCGTGCCCCGCACGCCCTGTACGGCTCCGCCGCTGACGATCAGCTCGTCCACCTGGTGGCGGTGGTGGAAGGTGACCAGCCCGCTGTCGGCCGCCTGCCGGACCCTGCGGACGAACGGCTTGAGCACGCCTGGCCCCGTCCCCCAGGTGACGTGGAAGCGCGGCACGGAGTTGCCGTGCCCGTCCGCGCGCAGGTCGCCCCGCTCCGCCCAGCCGACCGTGGGCAGGAACTTGATGCCCAGGCCGTCCAGCCAGGCCCGCTTCTCCCCGGCGGCGAACTCGACGTAGGCCCGCGCCCACCGCACGGCCCAGGAGTCCTCGTCGTCCAGGCGGTCGAACTGGGCGCTGCCCTGCCAGTCGTTCCAGGCCAGCTCGAAGGAGTCCTTCACGCCCATCCGCCGCTGCTGCGGGGAGTCGACGAGGAACAGCCCCCCGAACGACCAGAAGGCCTGGCCGCCCAGGTTGGCGGCGTTCTCCTGGTCGACCACGGCGACCTTCTTGCCTCGGGAGGTCAGTTCGCAGGTCGCCACCAGACCGGCCAGCCCGGCCCCGACGACGATGACGTCAGCGTTCATGCGCCGATGATTCCACCTGACCAGCACGCGCCATAAGCCGCCCGAGCCCTGATTTCGGGCGAGCGCCCGGTCCGTCAGGCGGCAGGGCCGGCGACGGGTGCCCTATCCGTCAGGCGGCAGGGCCGGCGGCGGGTGCCCTATCCGTCAGGCGGCGGGTGTCCCGGGCCGTCAGGCGGCAGGGCCCGGTCGCCGTCGCGGGGTTGCTGCCGGACGGCGGCCGGGCCCTGCCGGCGCGGCCGGAGGTTCAGGTCTTCCTTCTGCTCGTCGTCCCTCCTTTGGCGGGGCTGCGCGTCGAAGCCATGCCGCTGGTCGGTCCGGGAGACAGATGATGCTCCAAAGACTTCATGATCTCCGGTGCCAGGACTTCTGCCAGCGCCGGCGCGAGAGCGTCCGCCAACGCGGACGACAACACCTGCGTGAGCAGGAGCCTCTCCATCGGCGACGCCTTCGACGCGGTACGCGAGGTCGACGAGAGGGCCGATTCGATCAGGCTCGCCATGGGGTCCATGCCCCGGGCGCGGGCCTTGGTGGTCTGGCCGGACTCGCTGAGGATGTCGCGGATGAGGTCGTCGATCATGGACTCCAGAGGGTTGTGCTCGGATGAGTTACCGGTTTGCTCCGGCGCCATGAGGTGCTCCTTTACGGTCGGTGTGAGCCGTCTCCCGATCTCCCCTTGCCGGGAAACCAGGAGGCGGCGTTCTTCCTTGCGGGCCGGCGGGCGCGGTGGTCGGCGGTTGTCGGGCGGTTATCGGGACGCAAGCGCGGCCAGCATCAGCGGGTGTTCGATGCCGGCTTCTTCGCCTTCCGTGCGGCGGCGCATGAGCGCGGCGAGCAGGAGAGGGTGCTCGATCATGCTCATGCCGCTCTCCCTGCGGCGGCGCATGAGCATGGCGAGGAGGAGCGGGTGCTCGATGCCGGTCTCTTCGCCTTCGGTGCGTCGGCGCATGAGCATGGCGAGCAGGAGGGGGTGTTCCATCATGCTCATGCCGCCTTCCTTGCGGCGGCGCATGAGCATGGCGAGGAGGAGCGGGTGCTCGATGCCGGTCTCTTCGCCTTCGGTGCGTCGGCGCATGAGCATGGCCAGCAGGAGGGGGTGTTCCATCATGCTCATGCCGCCTTCCTTGCGGCGGCGCATGAGCATGGCGAGCAGGAGCGGGTGCTCGATGCCGGTCTCGGTGGTCTCCTCGCGGCGGGCCGCGAGTGCGGCGAACATCAGCGACTCGAACGCCTCCCGCTCCTCGGTGTCGCGCTCGGTCGTCTCGGTACGCTCTGCGGTCTGGGTCATCGGATTCCCTTTCAGGCACGGTCGTGTTGCCGGAGATGCATGCGACCGATACCCGCGAGCGATAGGCCCCATACGCGCAAAGAGCGTGTCGCACCGTTCCTGACCTGGCCTTTTACGTGGATCGCCGCAGCGCTCACCCGGGTGCTAGGACCATCGGCGTAGAACGCCTAGGGCGCGCGGCGGATCCGAAACCGGCCTCGCGCGTGCTGATACTCCTGCTCATGTCGATCGCCTCCGCGCAGCGCCAGTCGGGCGTGCGGCCGTTTCTCGTCGGGATGTTCGTGGACGCCCTGGGCAGCGGCCTGTATTACCCGCTCACCCTGCTGTTCATCCACAGCGTCACCGGCCTGCCCATGACCGTGGTCGGGCTGGGGGTGACGGCCGCGGCCGCGGTGGGGCTGGCCGCCAATCCGGTGGCAGGCGTGCTCATCGACCGGTTCGACGCGCGGCGGGTGCTGATGGGCACGTACGTGCTGCGCGGGCTGGGCTTCGCCGCGTACCCGTTCGTGGACGGGTTCGCCGCGCTGATCGTGGTCGCGGCGGTGGTCGCGTTCGGAGACCGGGCCTACTATCCGGCCTCCGGCGGCTACATCTCGGTCCTGGCCACCGGCGCGGACCGGGACCGGCTGTACGCGCTGATGTCGACCGCCAGGAACGTCGCGTTCGGCCTGGGCGGGCTGCTGTCGGCGGGGGTGGTGTCGCTGGGCGGCACGACCGGCTTCGTGGTCATCGCGTCGGTCAACGCGGCCAGCTTCGTCGTGGCCACCGGCTGCCTGGTCCTGTCGGGGCGGCGCGCACCGGTGGAGCCGGCGCCGCCGGAGCCGGGCGGCTACCGGCGGGTTCTGGCGGACCGGCCGTTCCTCGGGCTGGTGGCGGCCGAGCAGGCGTTCACGCTGACGCGCCTGGTCCTTCCGGTCGCGCTGCCGGTGTACGCCGTCACGGTGCTCGGCGCCCCCGCCTGGCTGCTGGGCCTGCTGTACACGCTCAACACGATCCTGGTGGCCGTGGGCCAGCTCGCGGTCCGGCGGCGGCAGCGCGCCGCCCGCCGTACCCACGCCATGGCCCTCGGCGGAGCGGTCCTGATCGTGTCGTGCGTCGCGTACGCCGCGGCGGCCGCGTTTCCCCCCGGGCCGCCGCGTGTCATCGCCCTGGTGGCGGCCACCCTCGTCTTCACGGCGGGCGAGCTGATGCACGCCACCCCGTCCTGGGCCCTGGCCGCGGCGGCGGCACCACCCGCCCTGCGCGGCCGATACCTGGCGATCCACCAGCAGACCTGGGCCATCGGCAACGTCGTCGCCCCGGCCGCCTTCTCGGCCCTGCTGGGCGCCGCGCCGGCGCTGCTGTGGGGCACGCTCACCGTCCTGCTCGCGCTGGCCGCCCTCACCCTCCTGCGCCTGTCGCGCCGCCTCCCGCCCGACGCCGTCGCCGCCCCGGGCGCCTGAGGCCTCCCCCTCATCACGGGTCTAGGTGATCCCCGGCAAGTCCGTACTCTCCCGAAATGCCAGTCGATGCGGCACGCACACCTCGTGTGCCTTGTCCGTCCCGCCGCCCAGCCGCTCGGCCAGCAGGTCCACCGCCGACTGCGCGATCAGCGCCTTGTCGGGCGCCACGGTCGACAGCGTGGGCGTGGCGAACCGGCCGTCCTGGATGTCGTCGAACCCCATCACCATCACGTCGCCCGGCACCTCGTACCCCCGCTTGAGCAGCGTCCGCAGGGCGCCCAGCGCGAGCGTGTCGTTGAAGCAGAAGACCGCGTCCGGCGCGCCGGAGTCGAGCAGGCGGCTCATGGCCTCGGCGCCGTCGGCGCGCCCCCAGCGGGCGACCGGCGCGACCAGCGACGGGTCGGCGGGGACGCCGGCCTCGGCGAGCGCCTGCCGGTAGCCCTTCAGCCGCAGGCGGCCCGTCGCGGCGACGGCCGTGCGCTGCACGCCGATGGCGGCGATCCGGCGCCTGCCGCGCTCGGCCAGGTGCAGGGTGGCCGCCCGCGCGGCGGCCACGTTGTCGATGCCGACGTGATCGTACGGCGAGCGCCCCGTCCCGATGCGCTCCCCGAGCAGCACCATCGGCGTACGCTCGTCGCGCCCGGCCAGGTCCTTGCCCGTGAGCGCGAGCGGGCTGAACAGCAGCCCGTCGATGAGGTGGTCGCGGATCCCGGAGATCACGACACGTTCCTTGGCCCGGTCGCCCTGGGTCTGGTCGATGAGCACGGTCCAGCCGCGCCGGTCGGCCGCCTCGATGACGTTGGTGGCCAGTTCGGCGAAGTAGGGGTTGTCCAGGTCGGGCACCGCCAGCGCGACCACGCCGGAGCGGCCCGCGCGCAGGCTGCGCGCCGACAGGTTCGGCCGGTAGGAGAGCTCGGCTATCGCCGCCTCCACCCGGGCGCGTGTCTCCTCGCTGACATGGGGATAGTCGTTGACCACGTTGGACACGGTCTTGATCGACACCCCGGCCAGCTCGGCGACGTCCTTCAGCCTCGGCCGCACCATGCCCCCTTCGCCATCGGAACCCTACCTGGTTTACAACGATGTAACGAACTGGCGCCAGGCAATTTACAACGTTGGAACCAACGATGTAGAACGTCCGTAACCCCACGGGCAGGAGTGATTGGCATGTCCCTCGACAACCTCTCCAGGCGGCGCGCACTGGGCCTCGGCCTCGGTGCGCTGGTCATCGGCGCCGCGGGCTGCGGCGGAGGCGGCGGCCCCAAGCAGGTGCAGGCACCGGCAACCACGGCGGCGCCCACCGAATACACCGGTCCCTCGGTCTCGCTGAAGTTCTGGAACGGCTTCACCGGCGGCGACGGCCCCGTCATGAAGAAGCTGGTGGACCAGTTCAACGCCGAGCACCCGAACATCAAGGTGTCGATGAACGTCTACAAGTGGGAAGACTATTACGCGAAGGTCCCCGCGGCCGTGTCCGCCGGCCAGGGCCCTGACCTCGGCATCATGCACGTCGACAGCGTCGCCACCAACGCGGCGCGGCAGGTGGTCCTGCCCCTCGACGACGTGGCCAACGCGCTCGGCCTCACCGAGGCGGACTTCTCCCCGCCGGTCTGGAAGGCCGGCGTCTACAAGGGCGCTCGCTACTCGATCCCGCTCGACGTGCACCCGCTCGGCCTGTTCTACAACAAGACGGTCATGAAGCAGGCCGGGCTCGACCCGGAGCAGCCGCCCAAGACCGGCGAGGAGTACATGGCGGCGCTGGAGGCGCTGAAGAAGGCGGGCATCCAGGGGCACTGGGCCACGCCGTTCCCGTTCACCGGAAGCATGCAGTTCGGGACGCTGCTCTACCAGAACGGTGGGCAGCTCTTCGCCGACGACGCCAGTGCCTCGCGCTTCGCCGAGGACCCCGGCGTGCAGGCCCTGACCTGGCTCGTCGACCTCGTCAACAAGGGCTACAGCCCCAAGAACGTCGGCCAGGACGCCGACTTCATCGCCCTGCAGAACGGCAAGGCCGCGTTCAACTGGAACGGCATCTGGTCCATCAACACGCTCAAGGAGATCAAGAACCTGGAGTGGGGCGTCGCGCCGCTCCCGCAGATCGGGTCGGAGCCGGCGGCGTGGGCGGGCTCGCACCAGTTCGTGGTGTTCAAGCAGGGCACGCCCGACCAGAACAAGCTGACCGCGGCCAAGGTGTTCATCAACTGGATCAGCGGCCACTCGCTGGAGTGGGCCAAGGGCGGCCAGGTGCCGGCCCGCAAGTCGATCCGCGACAGCGCGGAGTTCGCGGCGCTGAAGGAGCAGGCCACGATCGGCACCCAGATCGACTACCTGTACTTCCTGCCGTCGGTGGCGGGCATCGGGGACGCCTCCGCGGTCGTCGACCAGGCGATCAACGCGGCCATCCTGCTCAAGAAGAGCCCCAAGGACGCGCTCACGGAGGCCGCCGCCAAGGCCGACAAGATCCTTGAGGCCAACCGGAAGAAGTACGGCGCCTGATGGTCGCGATCTCGGCGGAAGAGACTCTGGAGCGGGAGGTGCGCATTCCCCGATCGGGCAAGGCGACGCCGTACCTGTTCCTGGCGCCCTACCTGATCCTGTTCTGCGTGTTCGTGCTGGCCCCGGCCCTGTTCGGGATCTGGGTGAGCCTGCACGACTGGGACTACATGCTGGAAGGCAAGCCGTTCGTCGGCCTGGACAACTACACGGCGCTGTTCGACGACCAGTCGCCCGTCTACGGCGACTTCTGGATGTCGATGCGGGCGACAGGCATCTTCACCGTGTTCAGCGTGCCGTTCCTGGTCGTGCTCCCGCTCGGGGTGGCGTTGCTGCTCAACCGGCCCTTCCGGGGCAGGACGCTGTTCCGGGGGCTGTTCTTCGCGCCGTTCGTGCTGGGCGTGGCGGTGGTGTGCCTGATGTGGCGGCTGCTGCTCGACCCGAACCTCGGCCTGGTCGACTGGATACTCGGCACCCCGATCCCCTGGACCACCGCGACGCCGTGGGCGTGGATCGCGCTGGTCGGGGTGACGGTCTGGTGGACGCTCGGGTTCAACGCGGTGATCTACCTGGCCGGGATGCAGGACATCCCGCGCGAGCTGTACGACGCGGCGAAGGTGGACGGCGCGGGGCGGTGGGGCGAGTTCGTCCACGTCACGCTGCCGGGGCTGCGGCCCGTCGCGCTGTTCGTGGTGACGACGACGATCCTGGCCTCGGCGAACATGTTCGGGCAGTCGTACCTGCTGACCCAGGGGGCGCCGGGCGGGGGCACGCGGACCGCGATCATGTACATGCTCCAGCAGGGGCTCAGGGAGTACAAGATGGGCAGCGCCTCGGCCATGAGCTACCTGCTCACGCTGCTGCTGATCCTGGTCAGCGTGGTCAACTTCCGGCTGTTCAGGACCCGGTCATGAGGCGCTACACGGGCCTGCTGGCCCTCGCCGTGCTGTTCGTGGGGCCGCTGGTGTGGGCCCTGGGCGTGTCGTTCAAGACGCAGACCGAGGCCACCCGGGTGCCGCCCACGCTGCTGCCCGCCGAGCCGACGACGTCCGCGTACGGGACGGTCTTCCAGGGCACCACGGACACGCCGGTGCTGCGCTGGTTCGCCAACAGTCTCATCGCCGCCACGGCGCACATGCTGCTGGTGCTCGCGGTGTCGTCGCTGGCCGCGTACGCGCTGGCCAGGCTGGAGTTCCGCGGCAAGAAGCTGATGTTCGGCGTGATCGTCGGCACGCTGCTGGTGCCGGGGTTCGTCTTCCTCATCCCGCAGTTCCTGATCGTCGACCAGCTCGGCTGGCTGGACAGCCTGACGGCCCTCGTCGTGCCGGGGGCGGCGGGCGCGTTCGGGGTGTTCTTCCTGCGGCAGTTCTTCGTCGGGCTGCCGCGCGAGCTGGACGAGGCCGCGCTGATGGAGGGCGCCAACCACTGGCACATCTTCTGGCGGATCACGCTGCCGCTGTCGCGGCCCGCGCTGGCCACGCTGGCGGTGCTGAGCTTCCTGTCCAACTGGAACGACTTCATCTGGCCGATCTACGTGATCTTCAGTCCCGAGTACTTCACGCTGCCGCCGGGCCTGTCGATCCTGCAGGGCGCGTACACGATCCACTATCCGGTGATCATGGCGGGCGCGGTGCTGGCCAGCATCCCCGTCCTGATCCTCTTCAGTCTGACCCAGCGGTACGTCATCGAAGGCATCTCTCGTAGTGGCCTGAAGGGCTGACACATGCACCTGGCTGTCATCGCCACGCTGATCCTCTCCCTCTTCACCAATCCGGTGTCCGGCTCCTTCTCCGACACGTTCGCCGACCCGTCGGTGATCCGCGGGCAGGACGGCTACTGGTACTCCTACGGCACGTCGGACCCGCTGCGCGAGGGCGAGAAGGTCCTGCACCGGCTGCCGATCGCCCGCTCCGCCGACCTGGTCAACTGGACCTACATAGGGGACGCGTTCGGGCCGGACAACCTGCCGTCGTACGCGGCGCCGGGCAGCCTGTTCTGGGCGCCGGACATCCGCTACCTCGACGGCCGGTACGTCATGTACTTCACCGTCACCGACACCGCCACCACGCCCGCCAACTGGGACTACTCGATCGGCGCCGCCACGGCGCCCACGCCGGCCGGGCCGTGGACGCACATCGACGCCCCGGTCGTCGCCCCGCGCCCCTCGGGCAACTCGTACTGGAACACGATCGACCCCTCGCAGTTCACCGACGTGGACGGGCGCAAGTACCTGTACTTCGGCGGGTTCTTCGGCGGCCTGTGGGTGACCGAGCTGTCCGCCGACGGGCTGCGCGCCACCGGGCAGCCGCAGCAGGTCGCGATCGACAACAAGTTCGAGGGCGCGTACGTGGTGCGCCACGACGGCTACTACTACCTGCTCGGCTCCTCGGCGAACTGCTGCGCCGGCCCGACCACCGGCTACTCGGTGCTGGCCGGGCGCTCGACCAGCCCGCGCGGGCCGTTCGTCGACCGCGAGGGCGTGCCGCTGCTGGCCTCGCGCGCCGGTGGCACCCCCGTCCTGGACCAGAACGGCAACCGCTTCATCGGCACCGGCCACCACGCCCAGCTCACCGACCTTTCCGGTCAGGACTGGATGCTCTACCACGCCATCGATCGAAGCGACCCGTTCCTGGACGAGCCGTACGGGATCAACGAGCGCCCCATGCTGCTGGACCGGCTGGACTGGATCGACGGCTGGCCGGCCGTGCGTGCGGGGGCGGGCCCTTCCGAGCAGTCGCGGGAGACGCCGGTGACCCGCGGGGTCGTGGACGATCGGTTCGCGGGCGATCTGTCGGGCTGGCGGAACACGGCCGGCTGGACCGTACAGGATGGACATGTCCGTGGCCAGGGCACGCTCATCAGCCGCAAGTCACTCGGCGGGGACATCCGCGTCGAGACCGACCTCAAGACGGACAAATCCGCAGGAATCCGCATCGGCGGCACGACCGCGGTCGTTTCGCGCGACGGGCTGACGCTCACCTCGGGCGGCACGTCCCGTACGGTGCCGCTGCCCGGAGGGGCCGCGACCTGGCACAACCTGGCCGTCACCGTCAAGGGACGGACGATCACCGCCGAGGTGACCGAGGCCCGGCTCCGCGACCCGCAGGCGAGCCTCACCGTCACCGGCAGCGCGAACGGCCCCATCGGGCTGGTCGCCGACGGGGTCGCCGACTTCGACAACGTCTCCGCCGCCCCGCTGTTCAAGGCCGTCACCAGGGCGGCGCCGACGCCGCGTACGGGCAGGCTGCTGGACGCCGACGAGTTCACCGGCGCCCTCGACTCCCGCTGGACCTGGGTGCGGCAGGACGCCGCGGCCAAGGTCGAGGAGGGCGTGCTGCGCTGGCCCGTCCAGGGCGCCGACCTGGTCGGGGCCGACAACAAGGCGTCGGTGCTGCTGCGCGAGGCCCCCGAGGGCGACTACGTCGTGGAGACCAAGGTCACGCTCGACCTGGGCGAGGACGCCGTACGCAACTACCAGCAGGCCGGGCTGGTCGCCTACGCCTCCGACGACGACTTCGCCCGCCTGTCCCAGGTCGCCATCTGGAACACCCGCCAGGTCGAGTACGGCCGCGAGCTGACCTTCGCCGGCCGCCTGTCCTACGGCGGCAACATCGTCGGCCCGCCCGCCAGGACCACCTGGCTGCGGCTGGCGCACCACGTGGACCCGGCCAACGGGGAGCACGAGTTCCGCGCCGGATCCAGCCGCGACGGCAGGACCTGGACCTGGGGCGGCGTGTGGACCTTCCCCAAGGACACGGCCGTGCGCATCGGCCTGGTCGCCCACGGAGGGGCCCAGCCGGCCGTCAACGCCGACTTCGACTACGTACGCGTCTACCGAGGAGCCTGACCCGTGCCGCAAGCACACCTGACCCTTGACCCCTCCTTCCGCATCGCCCCCGTCAACCGGCGCCTGTTCGGCTCGTTCGTCGAGCACATGGGCCGGTGCGTCTACACCGGCATCTACGAGCCGGGCCACCCGGCGGCGGACGAGAACGGCTTCCGCACCGACGTGCTGGAGCTGGCCCGCGAGATGGGCGTGAGCGTGGTCCGCTACCCGGGAGGCAACTTCGTCTCCGGCTACCGCTGGGAGGACGGCGTCGGCCCCGACCGGCCCGCCCGGCTGGACCTGGCCTGGCGGCAGATCGAGACGAACGCGTTCGGGCTCAACGAGTTCATGACCTGGACCCGGGCCGCCGGGGTGGAGCCGATGATGGCCGTCAACCTTGGCACCCGGGGCCTTCAGGAGGCGTGTGACCTGCTCGAATACGCCAACCATCCCTCGGGTACGCAGTGGTCGGACCTGCGGGTCAAGCACGGGGTGACCGACCCGTACGGGATCAGGCTGTGGTGTCTCGGCAACGAGATGGACGGACCCTGGCAGATCGGGCACAAGACCGCGCACGAGTACGGACGGCTGGCGAACGAGACCGCCAAGGCCATGCGGCTCGTCGACCCCGGCATCGAGCTGGTGCTGTGCGGCAGCTCCAACAGCGGCATGCCGACGTTCGGCGCGTGGGAGGCCACCGTGCTCGAACACGCCTACGACGCGGTCGACTACCTGTCGCTGCACAACTACTACGAGGAGAACGGCGACCTGCCCGGCTTCCTCTGCAGCGCCGTGGACATGGACCGCTACATCTCGGCCATCGTGGCCACGGCCGACCACATCGGGGCGAAGCTCCGGCGCAAGAAGAAGATCAACCTGTCCTTCGACGAGTGGAACGTCTGGAACCAGAGCCGGTTCACCGGGCGCGAGCGCTCGCCGTTCCAGGAGGCGCCGGAGCTGATCGAGGACACCTTCACCGCCGCCGACGCCGTGGTGGTGGGGGACTTCCTCATCACGCTGCTGCGGCACGCCGACCGGGTGAGCATCGCCTGCCAGGCGCAGCTCGCCAACATCATCGCGCCGATCAGGACCGAACCCGGCGGCCCGGCCTGGCGTCAGACGATCTTCCACCCGTTCGCGCTGACGGCCCGGCACGCGCGCGGCACCGTGCTGCGGGTGGAGCCGTCCGGGCCGCTCCTGGAGACCGAACGGTACGGCGAGGCGCCCGCGCTGTCGGCGGTGGCCACCGTCGACGGGTCCCGGGTGGCGCTGTTCGCCGTCAACCGCTCGCCCGACCAGGACCTCGACCTCACCGCCCGGCTCCCGGCGGCGGTCCGGCCGGTGTCGGCCTCGGTGATCGCCGCCGGGGACGACCCGCACCGGGTGGAGGCCCTTCCGCAGCCGCTGACCGTACGGGCTGACGGTGACCGGATGACGGCGCGGCTGCCCGCCGCCTCGTGGACGATGATCCTCGCGGAGTGCGAAAGGTAGCACTTGAGGCGTGTCGTCCGGGTTGACCTTGACGCGACGTCAACGTGTCTAATCGGGGGCGACCGGGCCGACAGAGCCGAGAGTGGGGGACCCGATGGTCAGAGCCGCGCTGCGGATCGTGGTGTTCGAGCTGAAAGGGCTGCTGGCCATCGGGCAGTGGATCCTGCGGCGTCGTGACGGCGTGCCGGCGGGGGCGACCGTCGTGACGTACGCGAAGGGGCAGACGTTCATGCTGTCGCTGATGTTGTTCGCGATGGCGGTCGAGACCGTGGTGGTCGATCTGCTGCTGGTCGCGATGGACGTGCCGGCGTGGCTGCGGTTCACGGTGCTGATCGGCGACGTGTACGGGCTGCTGTTCGGGGTCATGCTGGCCGCGGCCTGCGCCACCAGGCCGCACGTCATCACCCCGGACGAGCTGCGCGTCCGGTTCGGCGTGTACGTCGACGTACGCGTACCGGTCGAGCGGATCGCCGCCGTGCGGACCAGCCGCAACTACAACGAGAGCAGCATGGTCGCCGCCAAGGACGGGCGGCTGAGCGTGGCGGTCTCCTCGCAGACGAACGTGACGGTCGAGCTGACCGAGCCGGTCGCCTTCGTGCGCCCGTTCGGCCGCCGGGGGGAGGCCACTTCGATCCGGTTCTTCGCCGATGAGCCGGAGAAGGTCGTGGCGGCGCTGCGTACCGACCGGACCGCTGAGGCCGCCTGATCCGGGGTCTCGCGGGCCGGCCCCCGGGAGGGGCTGAGGGCCGGGCCCGCGACAGGCCCGGCCCTCAGAGCGGTCAGCGGGTGATCTTGACGTCGTCCACGCCGGCCTCCACCAGGGAGGCGCCCGAGGCGTCGGCGGCGTCGATGAGGATGCGGACGGTCTGGCCCGCGAACGCGTTCAGGCTGGCCGTGGCCGTGGTCCAGGCGCCGTTGCGGTTGGCGGCGGCGCCCGCCTGGTTCAGGACCGTGGTGGTGGTGCTGCCGACCACGCGGACGCGGAAGTAGTCGGCGCTGGAGGCGTTCGAGCCGTGCGCCAGGTACCACGAGAACGACAGGTTCAGCGGGCCCGTGGACGGGAGCGTGATCGGGGGCGACTGGATCGAGGAGACGCCGCCGTCGAGGTCGTAGTCACCGGCGGACGCGCCTGCCAGGCGGCCCGTGACCAGGTCGTTCGTGCCGCTGACCGTGGTGCCGAGCTGCTTGGCGCCGCTGGAGGTGGTCGCCTCGGGGTCGCCGCGCTCCCACTGGCCGGTGGTGGCGGTGTCGGTGCTCGACGGGTTGACCGTCCAGCCGTTGGCCGTCTCGAACGTGTCCTGCCAGACCACGACGGGCGGTACGGCGGTGGCGATCGTCCACACCGAGTACGCGATCGCGTCGGCGTTCCGGTCGAGCGCGGTGTCGTTGATGTTGGACGAGGTGTCGCAGGAGCGGTGGTAGCAGGCGTCGAACGCCTGGCCCGCGGTGCCGCCCCACAGCGTGGCCTGGGCCGAGCTCTTGATGCCCTCCGCGCCCGTGAACGTGCCGCCGGCCGGGATGCCGACCGCGATGAAGGGGCCGTAGTCGGAGCGGCCGTCGAAGTCGGTGCCCCGGGTCGGCACGCCGATCGACGTGAAGTAGTCCTGGATGACCTTCTCCAGCTCCGCCGATCCGGCCGGGCCGGGACCGGAGCCGGTGCCGTCGGAGTTGTCGCCGTCGTATACGAAGTATCCGGGGTTCGGGGAGCCGACCATGTCGAAGTTGAGGTACCCCTTGATCCGCGCCCGGTCGGCGGCCGGCAGGTTGTTCACGTAGAACTGCGACCCGCGCAGCCCCAGCTCCTCCGCGCCCCACCAGGCGAAGCGCAGGTGCTTGGCCGGCTGGAGCGCCTGGCGCGACACTTCGAGCGCGGTCTCCAGGATGGACGCGCTGCCCGAGCCGTTGTCGTTGATGCCGGGACCGGCGGTGACGCTGTCGAGGTGCGCGCCGACCATGAGGATGTCGTTGGGGTCCCCGCCCGGCCAGTCGGCGATGACGTTGTAGCCGGTGGCGCCGTTGTAGGTGAACGACTGGAGCGTGGTGGTGAAGCCCGCGGCGTCCAGCTGGCCGCGTACGTAGTTCGCGGAGGCCAGGTAGCCCGGGCGGCCGTGTGCGCGGTTGCCGCCGTTGGCGGTGGCGATGGACTGGAGCTGGGTGAGGTGGGCCTTGACGTTGGTGAGGGAGATGTCCGGGGCTGCTGCGGCCTGCGCCGGCACGGCCGTCAGGGCGGTGATGGCCAGGGATAACGCTGTTGCCGCGACGATGATCGATCGCATTGCGGCGCCTCCATCCGAGGTCGAGGGTGGGAGATCCCGAGATGGTGCTCGTTGGAACCGGTGGTGCCGTGGTGCCAAGGTGGTGCCCGGGTGGGCGGAGAGGTGCCGCCCACCCGGTGTGGAGCCGTCAGGCGGCCGTCTTGGCGGCCAGGAGCGCCGCCGCGGGCGCGGTTCGCGGCGGGATGGAGCGCAGGTCGAAGGCGAAGCGGGCGACGGAGTCCGCGATCGCGTCCAGGTCCACGTCCAGCGCGGTGTCGTTGATGTTGGCGATCGTGTCGCACGCCTGGTGGTAGCAGGCGTCGTACGCGGCCCCCGCCGTGCCGCCGAACAGCGCCGCCTCCTCGGGCGTCTTGATGCCCTCGGCGCCGGTGAAGATCCCGCCCGCCGGGATGCCGACGTCGATGAACGGGCCGTAGTCGGAGCGCCCGTCGAAGTCGGTGCCGACGGTGGGCAGGTTGCGCGCGCCGTAGAAGGCCTCGAGCTGCTTCTCGATCCGGTCGGATCCGGGCGGCCCGGCCGGGGAGCCCTCGTTGTCGGAGTTGTCCCCGTCATACAGCTTGTACGCGTAGTTGGGCGAGGCCACCATGTCGAAGTTCAGGTAGACCCGGATCCGGTCGCGCTGCGTCTCCGACAGCGACGCCACATACTGGTCGGACCCGAGCAGCCCGATCTCCTCGCCCGCCCAGAAGGCGAAGCGGACCTTGTTCTTGACCGGGTAGAGCGCCATCTCCTCGGCGACCTCCAGGATGGACGCCGAGCCCGAGCCGTTGTCGTTGATGCCGGGACCGGCGGTGACGCTGTCGAGGTGGGCGCCGACCATCACCACGTTGCGCGGGTCGCCGAAGCGGGACTCCGCGATCACGTTGTCGTTGGTGCCGAGCACGAGGGTGGAGTCGACCTTGAGCCGTACGGTCGCCCCGGCCGTGGCCGCCAGCTCGTTGCCGACCGCGAAGTCGGCGAAGACCATCGGGACCCCGGCCCGCCACTCGCCGATGTCGAGCGGGAACGCGTCGGTCCGGCCCGGCTGTCCCTCGTTGAACACGATGATCCCGGACGCCCCGGCGCGTCCCGCGTTGCGGATCTTCAAGGCGAAGGCGCACGTGCCGCGCTGGATGAGCGCGATCCGCCCGGCCACGAACCCGTCGAAGTCGGACGCCTCGCAGCCGCTGGTCGAGGTGGGCGCCGGGGTCGGCGGCAGGATCAGGTCCACGCCCTGGACCTGCGCGGTCACGTCACCGGCGGGGGAGGGCTCGAAGGAGAAGAAGTCGTCGTTCGGCACGTACGTCTTCGAGCTGGGCGCGGTGAGGTTGAGCGTGGGCGGGGAGTTCTCGGTCCAGCTCTGGACAAAGTTGATCGGCTGGAGCGTGACCTTGTATCCGGCCTTGCGTAGTTTGCCTGCCACGTAGTCGCGGGAGGCATCGTAGCCGGGGGTGCCCGCGGCGCGGGTGCCGCCGTTGGCGTCGGCGATCGCCTGCAGGGCGCCGAGGTGCTTCTTGGCGTTCGGGCCCTTCACCTGCTTGACGAGCAACTTGGCGAAGAGGTCGTCAAGGCCGCCGGCGTTGGCCGGGGTGGTCAGGGCCAGTGGTAGGGCCAGTGCGGTGAGCAGTGCGATGGCGATTCGACGCATAAGGGTTCCCCTGGTGGACGAATGCGATGATTCCCCCGAGCCGCCACGTGAACGTAACCCGGCAGAGGATCACTGAGAAGGCCCACTAGGGCGTCAATATCCGGAGATATCCGGATGAGGTCACTCGGTGCGGCGGGCGCGGGCGCGCCGCTTGCCCTCGTGCATCGCCTGTACGCGGGCGACCGGGATCGTGTGCCCCTCCTCGACCAGGTCGGCGGGCAGCCGCTGCGGCTCGGGCATGGACTCGGCCCACGGGTCGCCGTCCTTGAGCAGCCCGGCCGCCGTGTGCACGGTGAAGTCGGCGGGCACGACCTGGTCGAGCGACTCCCACGCCACGGGGAACGACACGGGCGCGCCGGGGCGTACGCGCGGGCTGTAGGCGGCCGCGACCGTGGCCCCGCCCGCCCTGGTCGAGTCGATGAACACCTTGCCCGCGCGGTCCTCGCGGATGAACGCCGTGGTGGCCAGCGCCGGATCCACCCGCTCGGCCCGGGCCGCCAGCGCGCGCGTGGCCGCGGCCAGGTCCTCCATGCCCGTCCCCTCGGCCACGGGCACGAACACGTGCACGCCCTTCGCCCCGCTGGTCTTCACCGCGCCGGCCAGCCCGGCGTCCTCCAGGGCCTGGCGCACCAGGAAAGCCCCGCGCACGGCCAGCTCGAAGGCGTCGCTGCCGTCGGGCGGGTCGAGGTCGAGGATCAGGTGGGTGGGATGGGAGCCCACGAACAGCCCCGGGTGGTACTCCACCGCCCGCTGGTTGGCGAACCAGAGCAGCGTCCTGCGGTCGTTGCAGAGCGCGTACGTCACCTGCCTGCGCGACGCCTCGGCCCACACGGAGACCGACTGCACCCATTCGGGGGCGTACTTGGGCAGGTTCTTCTGCATGAACGGCTCCTGCCCCGGCCGTACGCGGATGACCGAGAGCGCCCGGTCGCGCAGGACCGGGATGATCCGGTCGGCGACCGCGTCGAGGTAGTCGACCAGGTCGCGCTTGGTCGCGCCGGCCCCGTCGAACAGGGGCTGGTCGAGGTTGGTGAGCGCCACCCCGTCACGTGTCTCATCGCCGGCCACCCGCCCTACGATGCCCATGACGTGCCTACCAGGTCAACAACTGGAGCCCGATGACTCGCTACCTCTACCTCACCCGCCACGGCGAGGCCACGCCGGACGAGACCGGCCTGACCGCGAACGGCCGCCGCCACGCCGCGCTGCTGGGCGAGCGGCTGAAGGACGTCCCCCTCTCCGCCGTCCACCACAGCCCGCTCCCGAGGGCCGCCCAGACCGCGCGCCTGATCGCCGAGCACCTGCCGTGCTCTTCTTCAACGACATGGCGCACCTGCCGCCCGAGCTCAGGTGGACCGGATTCCCGCCCGAGCTGCGCCTGTAGCTCCCCGCAGGCCGGCCAGCGCGGCCGGCCGCCCGCTGAGCAGCAGGAGCAGCGCCTGTACGGGCCCCTCGACCACGTCCCCCTCGCCCGCCGACCAGTCCACGTCCGTGGCCACGAGCCGCAGCCCGCGCAGGCGCCGCTGCGGATGGAACGGGAAGCCGCGCTCCCAGATGTGCACGGCGCAGGCGCGGGCCGCCTCCAGCGGCATGGCCCGGTCGAGGCCGAGCGGCACGGCGATGTCCTGGGCGTGGACCAGCACGTCGAAGAGCGGGTCGAGCGGCTTGGTCGCCGGCGCCCGGCGGCGCGAGGTGGCAGACTCGCGCAGCTGTGCGACGAGCTCGCCGACCGGCAGCCTGGCGTGGCGTACCGCCGTGTCGTGGACGAACCGATCGAAGCTCCCGCGCGCCCGGACGAAGTCCACCATCGCCCGCGGGACGCTCACCCTGGTGGCGAGGGCGAGGTGGGCGGCCACGTCGCGGACCCGCCAGCCCTCGCAGAGCGACGGCCGCTCCCAGTCGCCGGCGGACAGCGAGCCGAGCAGGTCGGCCACGCCGCGCCGCTCGATCTCGAGGGCGGCCCAGATGTCTTCCTGGTTCATCGCACCCTCCCAATTGCTAAGGTGGCCTTAATATAAGGCTTCCTGAGCGATTGGAGAAGGGGCATGGCCGCCACTCATCCACCGCACGTCATAGCCCTGCTCTACGAGGCGTACCTGCGCCTGCAGGACGTCGTGCTCGACGCCGGCAAGACGTACGACGCCCGCATCCGGCCCGCGCACTCGGCGGTGTTCTTCCACATGGAGCACGACGGCATCCGGCTGAGCAGGCTCGCGGAGAAGGCGCAGATGACCCCCCAGGCGATGGGGGCGCTGGTCGACGACCTGGAGGAGCTGGGCTACCTGCGCCGGGTGCCCGATCCGGCCGACCGCCGGGCCAAGCTCATCGAGTTCACCGAGCGCGGCGACGAGGCGCTGAGGGTCGGCTACACCGCGATCGACGACGTCGAACGGCGCCTCGCGGCCCTGCTCGGCGAGGACGGCCTCGCCGAGCTGAACGCCACGTTGGGCCGCGTCATCGACGCCTTCTAGCCGGCCATCTGCTCCCGCTCCTCGCGGGTGGGGATCAGCCCGGCGGGCGCGAGGATCTTCGACTCCTCGAACGGCGCCTCCGTGGTCGGCAGCGGCTCGCGCGACCTGACGGCCTTCACCCACACGCGCAGCGCGTCGAGGATCACGATGATGATCAGGACCGCGAACAGCGCCGCCAGGATCCCGTCCACGGTGGAGTTGAGCACGATCTGCTCCATCGCGTCCCGGGTCTTGGCCGGCGCGAGCAGCTTCCCCTGGTCCAGCGCCGTCTGGTAGCGGTCGCGCTGGGCGAAGAAGCCGAGCGTGGGGTCGGGGGAGAACACCTTCTGGTAGCTGGCCGTCAGCGTGACGGCCGCGTCCCAGGCCAGCGGCACCCCCGTCACCCAGGCCCACTTCAGCCGGCCGCTCTTGATCAGCAACGTCGTGGCGACCGTGAGCGCCACGGCGGCGAGCAGCTGGTTGGCGATGCCGAAGAGCGGGAACAGCTGGTTGATGCCGCCCAGCGGGTCGTTGACGCCCACGTACAGGAAGTATCCCCAGGCCGCCACGACCACGGCGCTGGCCGCCACCAGCCCCGGCCACCAGCTCACCCTGGAGATCGGCTGCCACAGGTTGCCCAGCGTGTCCTGCAGCATGAACCGCCCCACCCGGGTGCCCGCGTCGACCGTGGTGAGGATGAACAGCGCCTCGAACATGATCGCGAAGTGGTACCAGAACGCCTGCAGCCCCGCCCCGCCGATGAACCCGGAGAAGATCTGCGAGATCCCCACCGCCAGCGTGGGCGCGCCGCCCGTCCGGGCGATCAGGGTCTGCTCCTGTACGGCCGCCGCCGCGGCCTGCAGCTGCTCCGGCGTGATCACGAAGCCCATCTCGGTGACCGCCTGCGAGGCGCTCTGCACGGTGGCCCCGACGACGCCGGCCGGGGAGTTCATCGCGAAGTAGAGCCCGGGGGTCAGCACGCAGGCCGCGGTGATGGCCATGACGGCCACGAACGACTCCATCAGCATGGAGCCGTACCCGATCATCCGGACCTGGGTCTCCTTCTGGATCATCTTGGGCGTCGTGCCGGACGAGATCAGCGAGTGGAACCCCGACAGCGCGCCGCACGCGATGATGATGAACACGAACGGGAACAGCGACCCGGCGAACACCGGGCCCTTGCCGTCGAACGCGAAGTCCGTGAACGCCGGCGTCCTCAGCGTGGGCATCGTGACGGCGATCCCGATCGCGATCAGCACGATGGTGCCGATCTTCATGAACGTCGACAGGTAGTCGCGCGGCGCGAGCAGCATCCAGACGGGCAGCACCGCGGCGACGAACCCGTACGCGATGAGCCACAGCGCCAGCGCGGACGGGCTCAGCGTGAAGAACGGCGCCCAGCTCGACTCCTGCACCCAGCCGCCGGCCACGATCGACAGCAGCAGCAGCGCGACCCCGATCACGGTGATCTCGACGACCTTGCCCGGCCTGATCACCCGCAGGTAGAAGCCCATGAACAGGGCGATCGGGATGGTCATGGCGATGGAGAAGACGCCCCAGGGCGACTTGGCCAGGGCGTTGACCACGACCAGCGCCAGCACGGCGAGCAGGATGATCATGATGGCGAAGACCGCGACGAGCGCCGCCACCCCGCCGACCGGCCCGATCTCCTCGCGGGCCATCTGGCCCAGGCTGCGGCCGTTGCGCCGCATGGAGAAGAACAGGATGACCATGTCCTGCACGGCCCCCGCGAAGATCACTCCCGCGACGATCCAGATCGTGCCGGGCAGGTAGCCCATCTGGGCCGCCAGCACGGGCCCCACCAGCGGCCCCGCCCCGGCGATGGCGGCGAAGTGGTGGCCGAACAGGATCCGGCGGTCGGTCGGCTGGTAGTCGATGCCGTTGTCGAGCCGCTCGGCCGGGGTGGCCCTGCGGTCGTCCGCGCCCAGGACCCTGCGGACGATGAAACGGGCATAGAACCGGTAGGCGATGGCGTACGAACCGAGCGCGGCGGCCAGCAGCCAGACCGCGTTGACGTTCTCCCCTCTGGACAGGGCCAGCACGGCCCACCCCGCGGCCCCGACGAGCGCGACCGCCGTCCAGATGATGATGGAACGTAACTTCACCGGTTACCTCCCATATGCGAAGGGCCATACAGGGGTCGGCCCAGGCAGCAGCGCAGTCCGGCGTCCGGCGGCAGATCGGTCGTGAACCGCCGCCAGCGCCACAGCGGGCGGCAGTCGATCGTGACGGGGAGTTCGGCGAGATGCACCCAGGCGGTCGGATGGGCGTACACCTTCTCGTCCTCGTCGCCGAGCCGGCGCGCTCGCCGGGGGAGCCGGGAGCGGGGTAACGGGCGGACCGAGAACTCGCCCGCGTCGGCGCAGCAGAGGCCGGTCACGTGCCAGTCGAAGAACACCACTTCGTCGTCGCGCAGTGCTTCACGGGCGGCCGGCGTGAGCGTGACACGGGGCATCTGTGGCTCCTGAGGACCAGGTAGCTCAGAAATCAACGACGGCCTTACCCGCTGCCGCCGCTCCGGAAACGTCGCCCAGCGCGACCCCGCCGTACTCCGGCGGGGGTCCTTCGGGGGTGGATGGGGGGCGGGGTGACTGCGTCGCGCCGTACTCCGGCCGGGGAGCCGTGGTGGCTCAGTCGACCAGGCGGCGCTCCCAGGCCCAGGCGACGATCTCGACCCGGTTGCGCAGGCCCAGCTTGGTCATGATGCCGGACACGTGGCCTTTGACCGTGCTCAGCGAGATGAAGAGCTCGGCGGCGATCTCCTGGTTGGTGCGGCCCCTGGCGACGGCCCGGACGACCTCCAGCTCCCGGCCCGACAGCGGCTGCGCGGGCGCGCGGCCGGCCGGGGCGGCGGTGGCCGTGAGGTGGCGCAGCAGCCGGAGGGTGAGCGAGGGGGAGATCAGCGCGTCCCCGGCCTTCGCCGCCCGGACCGCCTCGACGAGCAGGTCGGGGCCGACGTCCTTCAGCACGAAGCCGATCGCCCCGCCGTGCAGGGCGCCGTGGACGTACTCGTCGAGGTCGAAGGTGGTGACGACGACCACCCGCAGCGGGTCGGCGACCTCCGGCCCCGCGAGGGCCCGCGTGACCTCGATGCCGTCGAGGCCGGGCATCTGGATGTCCACGAGGCACACGTCGGGGCGCAGCCGGCGGGCCAGGGCGACCGCCTCGGCGCCGTCGGCGGCCTCGGCGACGACGCTGATGTCGGGCTGGTCCTCCAGGATGAGGCGCAGGCAGTCACGGATCATCGGCTGGTCGTCGGCCAGCATGACGGTGATGTCCGCGGCGCTCATGGGTGTTCCCGCGCCGGGACGGGGAGGGTGGCCACCACGGACCAGCCGGCGCCGGGGCGCGGGCCCGCGCGCAGCGTCCCGCCCAGGGCCTCGACGCGTTCCCGCATCCCGACCAGGCCGTATCCGCCATGTCCGCCGCGTCGAAGCCGGCGGGCGGGGGCGGGAGGGGCGTCGTCCGCGACCTCGACGGTGACCGAGCCGCGGGCTCGCGTGACGGTGACGGTGACCGAGCGAGCCTGCGGGGCGTGGCGGGAGACGTTCGTCAGCGACTCCTGCACGATCCGGTAGACGGTGGTGGCCACCTCGGGCGGCCAGAGCGAGGTGTCCTCGTCCTTGGGGAGCCGCAGCCGTACGGCCGGTCCGTGGTCGCCGAAGCGCCTGACCAGCTCGTCGAGGCCGTCGAGGGCGGGCAGGCCCCGGGCCGGGTCGCGGAGCAGGCCGACGACGCGGCGGGTGGCGGCCAGGGCGTCGGAGCCGGCCGCCTCGATGTCGGCCAGCGAGGTCGCCAGCCGGTCCGGCTGCTTGTGGGCGAGCAGCCGCGCGGTCTGCGCCTGGAGCACGACGCACGTGACGTGGTGGGCGACGACGTCGTGCAGCTCCCTGGCCAGTTCCATGCGCTCGCTGCGGCGTACGCGCTCCTCGACGGCCCGGCGGCGGGCGGCCAGCAGCCGCGGCGACAGCCCGGCCGCGACGGCGCCCGCCCAGCCCACGGCGTTCATCGCCCCCACGGCCGGCTGGGAGGCGGCGGCGAAGGCCCCCGCCACCACCACGAGCCCGCCACCGGCGACGGCGCAGGCCGGGCGGGGCGGAAGCACCCGGACTGCGGACGCGACGAGCACGGACAGCCCCAGGGTCACGCCGGGACCGGGCTCGGCGGGCAGGTGGGCGACCCGGGCGACCACGATGGCGGCCGCCGCGACGCCCAGCCCCGCGACCGCCGTCCACAACCGGCTCCGCCGCCGCGCGAGCGCGAGCGCGCAGGCCGCCGCCCCGGCGGCGCACCCGAAGACCCAGTACGCGCCACCCCAGCTCGCGTTGATCCGGTAGCAGTAGAAGGCGAGCACCGCCGCGGCCACTGCGCCGATCACTGGGCCGATCACTGCGCCGATCACTGGGCCGATCACTGGGCCGATCACTGGGCCGATCACCACGTCGGCCGCGACCCCGGCCCGCCACTCCCGCACCCGCACACGGCCAGGCTAGGAGCCGCCGCCCGCCCGCCGCACCGGCCGAAAGTACGGTCATGCGGCCGCGCGCCCAACAAGTAGGAGTCACCGATCGCGATGGGACTTCACCGGCGATGGGCCAGCCAGCAGACTGTCCCTGCGGCCATCGCCATCTCCCGCGAAACGTGAAGCGTGGCTCTTTCGCGGGAGCGTTCACGCGATGGCCGTCACCATTGCGCCCGGGGTCGAATCTGCACGTCCCAGGAGGACAACACCCCTGCCGGCGCAGAAAAATCCGTACCCGCTTCGACGATCGAACGCTCCTGATCATGAACGGCTTGCCATCATGTGCTCACACACAGCAAGGGCCCCGGCCATCTGGGCCGGGATCCCTTCCGACCGCAGCGAAGGTAGGTGTGCGTGAACGTAGAGGCGGAGATCCTCGACCTGAAGGTCCGGGTGGAGGCTCTCGAAACGACCCTGCGCTCCAACGTCGGCCCCCGGTACGACGACCTGGTCCCCGCCCAGACCGGCCCCTACCGGTTCGAGCTGCCGGCCCTCATCGCGCAGGTGTCGATCGGCGTGACGGAGATCAGAGCCGAGATCGCGGACGTCCGCACCGAGCTGAGCCAGGACCTCCAGGCCCTGCTCGTGGAGGTCGCCGGGCTCCGCGTGCAGACGAACGAGCACTTCAACGTCATTCAGTCGGACCTGCTCGGGCAGATCGACTCGCTGCGCTGCGACATGATCGAGCTCGGGCTCCGGATCGACCGGCTGACGGAGCCGGACGGAGTCTGAGACCGGGGCGCGGGGGTTCAGGCGCCGAGGTCGTCGGCCAGCCGGTGCAGGTAGGCCGCGAACTGCCGCCGGTCGCGCTCGTCCCAGGAGGCGGTCAGCTCCTCGAAGGCCCGGCGCTGCCACTGCCTCGCCCCGGCCAGCAGCGCGTGCCCGCTCTCCGTGAGCCGCAGGCAGGCGCGGCGCCGGTCGCGCTCGGAGGTGTCGCGGGCGAGGTAGCCCGCCTCCACGGCGTCCTTGACCATGCGGCTGGCGCCCGAGTGATCGAGGCCGAGCTGGTGCGCCACGGTGCCGACCGTGGGCGGCTCGGGCGCCTGTCCGCCGGCGCGCGCGTTCGTGTGCACGGCCTCCACGACCTGGATGTGCTGCACGTGCCGCAGCTCCCCGGTCACCTCTTCCGACACCCGCCCGGCCCACCGGCGGGACCAGAAGCGCACCAGGTGGAACAGCGCCGGTCCGCCGTCGGCCTCCTCGCTCATGCCCTCACCCTACGACGGTTGCATGCGAAACGCACGTATGATTATGTGCGTTTCGCATACATCTGCTCCGGAAGGACGCCGTCATGGCCATCGTCATGAACCACCTGATCGTCCCCGCCGCCGACCGCGAGGAGGCGGCGGCGTTCTTCGCCGGCCTGCTCGGGCTTCGGGTCGGCCCGCCCGCCGGGCCGTTCGCGCCCGTCAGCGTCAACGACGACCTCACGCTCGACTTCGACGACCGCCGCGCGCCCCAGCCCGGCCACTACGCCTTCCTGGTCGACGACGACACCTTCGACGCGCTCATGGAGCGGCTCGAGGGGGACCCGGCGATCGAGTACGGCTCCGGCCCGATGAACGGCTGGGACCGCGAGATCAACCATCTGGGAGGCGGCCGCGGCGTGTACGTGCGCGACCCCAACGGCCACAGTTACGAGCTGTTCACCGCCGAGCCCGAGGATCACTGAGCGGCCGGTCTGCGGGGCCGCCGCAGGTAGGCAAAAGCATGATTTAGCCGGTAAATCCAGCGAAGCGGTGAGAAGGGCAAACTGCCAGCATCTGGCCCCCTCCGGTGGCTAGAGTGATGATTCCAATATCGGCGGGATATTCCCTGGTATCCGCAGCGCGAGGAGTCGCGGGTGAATCACCGCGTGACCGACGAGGCCATGGTCCGAGCCCTGTACCGCGAATACGGCGCCCCCCTGATGGCCTTCGCCGTCCGGCTGACGGGGGGCGATCGGCGCTGGGCCGAGGACGTCGTGCAGGAGACCCTGGTACGCGCCTGGCGCAACCTCCCCGACCTGCGTACCGACTCCGGCTCCCTGATGCCCTGGCTGGCGACCGTCGCCCGCCGCGTGGTCATCGACAACCGGCGCCGCTCCGGCTCGCGCCCGCTCGACACCGTCGAGGACGTCCCGGAACGCCTCAACTCGGTGGCCGCGGAGGACGAGCAGCTGTTACGCGAGATCGTCGTGACCGACGCGATGATGTCGCTCTCGCCGGCCCACCGGCAGGTGCTCACGGAGACGTTCCTCCTGGACCGCACGGTCCAGGAGGCGGCGGAGATCATCGGGGTGCCCGTGGGCACCGTGAAGTCCCGCGTGTACTACGCCATGCGCGCGTTACGCGTGGCTCTGGAGGAAAGGGGGGTGACGCTGCCATGACGTGGGAGGCGCGTCACGAGGAGAGCCACACCGAAAGGGGGGTGACGTTGCCATGACGTGGGAGGCGCGTCACTACGGAAGCCACCGCGAAAGGGGGGTGACGCGCTCATGATGGAGATGCGTCACGAGGAAAGGGGGGTGACGCTCTCATGACCGAGGTGCGTCACGAAGACGTGGCCGCGTACGCGCTCGGCCTGCTCCGCGGGGAGGAGAAGGCCGATTTCGAGCGCCACCTGAGGGGCTGCCCGAGCTGCGCGGAGGAGGCCGGGGCGTTCGCCGCGATGGGGGAGCTGATCAAGACCGTCCACCCGGACGACCTCCTGCCCAGCCCGCCCGACCCCGAGGTCGAGTCACTCCTGGTCCGCCGCGCCGCCACCGAACGGCGCCGCCGGGGCCTGTACCGCACGTTCATGTCCGCCGCCGCCTGCGTGCTCGTCGCGGCCGGCGTCTTCCTCGCCGTCAGCTCGGTCACCAGCGGCCCGAACCCCGACAGCATCCACAGCCCGGCCCGCGCGCTCCTCATGACCGGCCACACCTACTCCGCCACCGACAAGGGCACCGGCGTGTCCGCTCTCGTCGGGCTGGAGGACAAGGGCTGGGGCACCCACGTCGCGCTGGAGCTCAAGGGCGTCAAGGGCCCGCTGCAGTGCCGTCTCATGGCGGTGGGCAACGACGGCCGCTCCGAGGTGGTGGCGAGCTGGGGCGTGCCCGACAAGGGGTACGGCGTGCCCGGGGCCCCTGACCCCCTGCTGCTGCACGGCGGCACCAGCCTCCCGGAGTCCGAGCTGAACCACTTCACGGTCGAGACCTTCGACGGCAGGACCCTGGCCACCATCCAGGTGTGAGCTCACAGCTCCGACAGGCGCTCGCGCAGCTCGCGGACCTGCCGCGGCTCCGCGATCCCGTCCCAGGGGGAGAGGGCCGCCAGCCCCGCAGCGCGGTGCTCGGCGGCGCTCCCGGCCCGCAGCCGGGCCAGGTGGAGGTGGGCCAGCGCCGTGCTCACCCCCGCCGGGGGCAGCCGCGGCTCGGCCTCCTCCAGCAGCGCGACGACCTCCTCGGGAGGGTGGCCGGGCTTGTCCAGCAGCACCCCGGCCCGCTGCACGAGGCAGCGGGCCCGCCCGATCTCGTCCGCGGTCTTCGCGTAGAGCCGCTCGGCCTCTTCCAGGTTGTCCGCCGCGTCGAAACCCCGGCCCAGGTAGTGCTGCGCGAGCGCGAGCAGTTCCCGCGCGTGCGCCGCCGCGCCGTCGTCGCCGGCCTCCGCGGCCAGGCGGAGCGACTCGAACAGCACGTTGCGGGCGTCGGTGTACAGGTGTTGCGCCTCGGAGTCGCGCCCGTCGCCGTCGAGCGTCTGCCCCTTGCGCAGGAGCAGCGCGGCCACGTTGATCAGCCGGAGCGAGTGCCCCGCCAGGTCGCCGCCGGACAGCGCCTGACCGTAGCGCACGAGCGCCGACTCGACGGCGGTGAACTCGTCGCCGGCGGCCAGGAGGATGGCCGCGTGCTCCAGGTGCAGCTCGGCGGGCCACGACTCCACCTTGACGCGCAGCTTGGCCGCCCGGTTGAAGTGCTGGCGCGCCGCCGCCGGGTCGCCCCAGGTGAGCAGGATCGCGCACTGGCGCAGCTCGGCCGTGGCCTGCACCTGCTCGTCGCGGAGCGCTCTGGCCGCCTCGGCCAGCGCCGCCGCGGCCCGGAGCCGGTCCTCGTGCCGCTGTTCGAGCCGGAACCAGGTCTCCAGCCCGTCGGCGATGCGCGCCAGCGCCCGGGCGGTCTTGGGCGCGGGGGTCCCGTGCGCCAGGACCTGCAGCAGCGCCCTGTCCTCGATCGCGAACCAGGCGCGGGCCTCCTTGCCGGGTAACAGGCGGGCGAACGAGTCGGCCTCGTCGGCGAAGTGCTCGACCAGCCGCCGCCAGGCCGCGGCGTCCTTCGGCGAGGGCGGCGGTCCGGGGGTGCCGCTGGGGAACGCGCCGGTCACCCTGACGCGCGTCATCCGTACGTTCTCCACCAGGCCCAGGTCGGCCAGCTCCCCGATCGCGTCGGCGGCGGAGGGCACGCCGAGCAGCGCGGCGGCCGCCCGGTGGTCCACCTCGACGATCGGCAGGCCCGCCAGCAGGACGAACAGCTGCTTGGCCGTCGGCCTGAGCTGCCTGACGCTGAGGTTGAGCACGAAGTCGAGGGTCTTGACGACGGACAGGTTACGCAGGTCGTCGACCAGGGACTGGAGCGCGACGCCGGGGTTGCGGGCCAGCCACCGGCCGATCCTGACGAGCTCCAGCGGGCTGCCCAGGCAGGCGTCCACCAGCAGCGCGAGCGCCTTCGGGTCGCGGTCGACGCGCTCGTCGCCGATGTGGCGGGCCAGCAGCGCCTGCCCGGCCGCGGGCGCGAGCGGGCCGAGCTGGATCGGCTCGAGGTGCTGCGGCAGCTCGTCGGTGAACGTGCCCGCCACCACGATGTGCGCGCCCGGCACCCGGGGCGGGAGCCAGGCGATCTGGCTCCAGGTGCTGACGTTGTCCAGCAGGAGCACCCGGTCCGTGCCGGTGAGCGCGTCGATCACCTGCGCGGTGGCGTCCTCCGGCTCCTGGATCGCGCCGGGCGGCCGGTCGAGGGTGCGCAGGACCCGCTGGGCCACGCTCAGCGGCGTCTCCGCGTGGTCCCTGTCGGGGCCGCGCAGGTCGGCGTAGCGCTGCTTGCGGGCGTCCGCGGTCAGGTCCCACGTGGCCAGGATCGCCACCGAGGACGTGCCCATGCCCATCGCGCCCTGCACGACGACGATCCCGCTCTCCTTCGCGCGCTCCTTGACCTGCTGGACCTCGGCGTCCCTGCCGACGAGCCCGTCGATCCTGTCGGGGAAGGGCAGGCGCTGGAAGATCGGCTGGGGTGGGGGCTTGCGGCGGCTGCGTACGAGATGGGTGGCCCAGCCGGCCACGACCGGCAGGGAGACGATCAGGATGACGAGCAGCCAGACGGGCAGCCACTCCGTCACCCGCTCGATCAGCTTCTCCTGCAGCAGCAGGACCGTGCCGCCCACGGTCAGCAGCCCGCCGAGCCCCAGCTCGGGCAGGTGCGCCCCGGCCTGCCGGGAGAGCTGGGACAGGCGGAAGCGCAGCCGGTCCTTTCGCGAGATATCCGTCATCGGCGCACCCCTCGCGTCAGCCCCCGGTACAGCCAGCGCCCGGTGACGACCACCAGCAGCACGGGCACCGCGGTCGCGATCACCGACTGCGCCGCCAGCGGCCCGGCCGCGCTCATGAAGTGGCGGGCCTGCTCCAGCAGGATCAGCGGCAGGTGGTCGCCCGACGGCCAGTTGAGCAGCAGCCCGACGACCGTGTCGTTCCAGACCAGGACGAAGGCCAGGACGGCGGCCAGCACCAGGGCCGGGCGGGCCTCGCGTACGACGTGGAACAGCTCCCAGCGGTCCCGCGCCAGCATGGGAGCCGGCACGCGGACGAACGCGTTGTAGAGCACCAGCACCGCCAGCGGGATCACCAGCGCCGCGTGCACGATGGCCAGCGCCGGAGCGGTGCCGACGACCGGGCTGAGCCAGCGCTGCAGCGGCACCGCGAACGCCTGCGGCGGCAGCACGGCCAGGGCCACGGCGACCAGCAGCACCGGCCGCCAGGCCCGGCGCGGCAGCAGGTGCTCGTGCGCCAGCACGTACGCGGCCGGCACGGCGGCCAGCAGCACCAGGCACACCACCACGACGGCCCGCAGGAACGTGGTGCCGAGCGCGCCCGCGAACCCGCCGTCGGCCAGCGCCTCCGCGTACGAGCCGAGCGTCCAGGGACCGCCGCCCCACCACCCTGACAGCGCCGCCGCGACCGGGTCGCGCAGCGAGGTCAGCACGAGCACCACGAACGGCAGCACCCAGAGCACCGACGCGGCCGCGCACAGCAGCCAGATCCGCCAACCCTTCCTGGGCGGCGGCGGGACCACCGGTTCGGCCCAGGTCACCCGCCCGCGCAGCCCGAACAGGGCGGGCACCGCCATCACGGCCACGAGGGCCGACAGCCCCACGGAGAGCGCGGAGGCCCGCGTGTCGCCCAGGTCGCCGTGGTGGCGCCACCAGAACAGCCCGCCGCCCTCGATCTCGGCCTGCATCGACCCGGGCGCGCCCATCAGCACGACGTCGAACACGCGGGCCGCCGCCGCCAGCGCGAACAGGTACGCCAGCGCCGCCGGCCCGGCGAGCGCCGGGACCACGACGGACCAGAGCCTGCGCCGCCGCCCGACGCCGAACGCCCTGGCCATCCGCAGCAGGTTGGTGGGCAGCCGCGCCAGCGCCTCGTGGAAGACGAGGAACGCGACCCCGGCCCACTGCCAGACCAGCGCCAGCCCGAACACCACCCAGATCCACACGGGCCCGAGGAAGGCCACCTCCGTGCCGAACAGGGCGTTGACCAGGCCGCGGCGCGGATTGGTGTCGAACATCAGCCGGAAGATCGCGCCCGTGGTGAGCGGCGACACCGCGGCCGGCAGCACCAGCAGGAAGCGCAGCACGCCGCCGAGCACCGGGCCCGCGTTCCTGGCCAGCCAGGCCAGGCCGAGCCCGACGGCGCACACGACCACGGCCAGCACCAGCCACATGAACGAGTTGCCGAGCGACTGGAGCACCCGGCCGTCGAGCAGCACGTCGTACGCGCCGGGCCCGTCGGAGAGGCTGAACGCCACCGTCGCGCAGAGCGGGACCAGGATGACGCCCGCCGACAGCAGGACCGCCAGGAGGAGGTAGAGCGAGGCGCGCAGGCGGCCGATCCCGTGCCCGACCAGCGGGATCCTGGCGTCGTGGTGCGTGGCGGCCTCGAACAGGAACGCGTTGCGCCGGCTCACAGCGCCCCCTCCTTGCTGCCCGCCACCAGCTTGTCGCGGGCGGCTGCCGCGGCCGTGGCGGGATCGACCGCGTTGACGGCGACGGCGGTGAACAGCTCCGTGAGCACCCGCCACAGGCCGCGCCCGTCGCCGCCCTCCAGGCCGCCGATGAGCCGGTCGGACAGGTCGTAGTGGGCGTTCACGGCGGCGTTCAGCTCCTGGGCGGGGCCGCGCAGCAGCTCGGGGGAGGGCTGGGTGAACGGCGTCAGGAAGCCGCCGTCGGCGATCCACGCGGTCAGCGCGTCGTGCTCGCCGCTCGCCCGCGGCCTGGTCAGCCAGTTGACGAACTCGATCGCGTGCGCCGGCCCGTCCCGCATCGCCACCGCCACGTCGCCGCCGACGACCAGCGGGGGCGGATTGCTCCCGTAGGCCGGGAAGCGGAAGTGCGCCGCGACCCCCTTGCCGCCGTAGTGCTCGATGACCGGCAGGGCGAAGTCCGGGGCGGCCACCACGCTCGCGGTGCGGTAGGCGAAGACGTCGAAGATCGAGTCGTGGAACTGCATGGTGAGCGCCCGCCGGGCCTGCTCGGGGGTGAACGCGCCGCGCCAGATCGTGCCGAGCAGCTCCAGCGCGTCCGCGACCTGCGGCGCGCTCCACCAGTCGGGATTGCCCGGCAGCCCGGGCGGGAAGAGGCCGCCGTAGGCCTCGGGGGCGAAGGCGAGCAGCACGTTCTCGAACCAGTCGCTGAGCACCCACCCGTCGGCCGCCCCGATCGCCAGGCTGCCCGGGGTGGGCCGCCAGGAGGTCAGGTCGGCGGGCGGCGTGTACTCCCCGGCCCGGTGCCAGACGAGCGACTTGTGGGCGAGCTTGAACCAGGCGCCCAGCTCCTCGTGGCTCCCCGGCGGCGTCACGAGCCCGCGCCAGAACTCCCGCTGCCGGTGGCCGCCCGTCCACGGCCGGATGCGCGGCCGGATCATCGGATCGAAGAGCAGGCCCAGCCTCGGGATCACGGCCACGTCCGGGAGGACCTCCGCCGCGGGGCCGCGCAGCACGGCGGCGATGTTGTCGCCCGCCGAGAAGACGTGGACCGGGCGCCCGTACTCCTTGACCACGCCGAGGAAGCGCCGCAGCTCGTCGCCGCTCCACACCACCGCCACCTGCAGCGGCCGCTCGCGGGCGCAGCCGGCGAGGGCCGCCGCGGGGAGCGCGGCCAGTAACGCTCTACGGGTGAGGGGCATCGACGACCTTCCGGAAGCGCGAGGGGGAGGCCAGGCTGGCCACCCTGGTCCGGTCGTCGGTGACGACCAGCACGGCCAGGTCGGGGTCGGTGGCCAGCGCCGCGCTCACGGCCGCGTGGCAGGGATCGCAGCCCGTGCGGTCCTCGACCACCATCACCTTGACCGCCGTCCGCCGGCACAGGGCCCGCGCCAGCGCCACGTGCAGCCGCTCGTCGTGGGCCAGCTCGTGCGGCCTGGACCGCAGGAAGCCGTGGATGTCCGTCTTGTTGACCATGTACGCGACCACGCCGCGGAAGGGCGGGGACGCGTGGTCGTCGCGGGCGGTCAGGAAGAGGTTCTGCTCGACGGTCAGGTGCGGCAGCAGGCCGGCCCCGGCCGGGATCAGCCCGATCCCGCGCTCGGCCGGCAGCCACCTGGTGACCTCGTCGCCGTCGAGGCGGATCTCGCCGTTCTCGGGCATCTCCAGGCCGATCAGGATGTCGGTGAACGCGTCGGCCTCGGCGCAGTCGGCCGCCACCACCACGGCGGTGTGCCCTGAGTCGACGGTCAAGGGGTCGGGCCCGAGCCAACGGCGCCTTTCACGCGTCCGCCAAACGAGGCCGGACAGCTCAAGAAGCGGCGAGTCCTCGACCACCATTCGACGTTTTCACAAAGAGTGGATCACGGCAACGTGATTGACCGCCTCCGCTACGTGCCGATCTGGCGCTATCCGCTCACCCAGAGGCAGAACGGGTGCCCGGCCGGGTCGAAATGCACGCGTACGTCGTCCTGTGGCTGGAACTCGGCCACGGTCGCGCCCAGCTCGACGGCGCGGGCGCTGCTCGCGTCGAGATCGTCGACCTCGATGTCCAGGTGCATCGTGATCCGCTGCTCGCCGGGCGAGGCGGGCCAGACCGGCCGGACGAAGCCGGGGGCGCTCTGGAAGGCCAGCCCGGGCCCGCCTTCCGGCGGGACGAGCAGCACCCACTCGGGCTCGTCCTCCTTGACCCGCCAGCCGAGCAACTCGCGGTAGAAGGCGGACAACGCCTGGGCGTCGGGCGCCTCCAGGCAGACGGCCGACCACTTGAACACGCTCATGCGCGACCCCTGAAATGAGTGGTGAACCAGTTTCTGGCATGCTCGGCCACGGTCTCCAGCGCGCCGGGCTCCTCGAACAGGTGGGTGGCCCCGGGCACGACGGTGATGCGGCTCTCCGCGCGCAGGCGCTCCTGGGCCTCCTCGTTCAGCTTCACCACGATCGGATCGCGGCCGCCCACGATGAGCAGCGTGGGCGCGCGTACCGCCGCGAGCCGAGGCCCCGCCAGGTCGGGCCGCCCGCCGCGCGAGACGATCGCGGAGACCGGGTTGTCCGGCTCGGCCGCCGCCCACAGCGCCGCCGCCGCGCCGGTGCTGGCCCCGAAGTAGCCGATGGGCAGCCCCGCCGCGTCCTGCTGCTCGCGCAGCCATCGCGTACGTTCCAGCAGCCGCTCGGCCAGGAGGGCGATGTCGAAGACGTTCGCCCTGTCGGCCTCCTCCTCGGGCGTGAGCAGGTCGAACAGCAGCGTGCCAAGCCCCGCCTTGTTGAGCGCCCCGGCCACGTAGCGGTTGCGCGGGCTGAGCCGGCTGCTGCCGCTGCCGTGCGCGAACACCACCACTCCATGAGCGGCGTCAGGGACGACCAGATCGCCGGACACGTGCCCCACCTTTCTCCCGTCCATCTGCCACTGCCCGCGCAGGCCCTGCTCTATCCGTGGCGGGTCGTTTCCGCCGCGACAGCCTGGCGTGATCAGGCATACTGCACGGATGTCCGATTTCGTCGACTTCCGGATCAAGGGGCGGGCGGCTCTGCTGGCGGGCCGGGCGACCCACGACAGCCCCATGGTGGAGGGCGCGCGGCGGTGGGGAGCGGCGGCCGTGCTCCGCCCCTCGGGCGAGGTGCTGGACCGGCTGGCGGCCCTCGCCGGGACCATCGAGGCGCCGGGGCACTGGGTGCACGGCAGGCGGACCCTGCACGTCACGCTCAGGTCCCTGGAGCCCTACCGCGACCGGATCCCGGCCGGCGACCCGCTCCGCGCGGTCTACCGGGACGCCCTGGCCGAGGCGGCGAAGGACGTACGGCCCGCGCGGGTGCGGCTGGCGGGCGTGAGCCCCCATCCCGGCGGCGTCCTGGTCTGCGGGCATCCCCAGGACGACACGCTGGCCAGGTTGTGGGAGCGGTTCGCCCGCGCGATGGCCTCGCGCGGGGTGCGGGACCTGGAGCACGGACGCGTACGCGACCGCTGGTACGTCAGCCTCGTCCACTTCGCCGGCCCGCTCGCCGACCCCCGCCGGATCGTCGACTGGTGCGACGCCCACGCCGACGTCGACCTCGGCCTGGCCGAGCTGGACACGGCGGAGATCGTGCGGTTCGTGCTCGCGGACGCGAGCATCCACGTCAAGGCGCTGGAAGAGGCCCCGCTGGGCCGGGCGTGACGGCGGGGCGCCACCCGGCCCCGTTCCGAGGGTGGCGCCCCGCCGCCGTCCGGGTCAGCCCGGCACCACCGCAGCTCCTCGGCCGGCTCCCTGCGCGCCTTGAGGGTCCTGGTGACGAGGTACGCGCTGCGTGAGCCGGCGCTGCACCACGTCGGGGGAGCTGCCCACGAGGTCGGCCGGCGTCTCCATGGACAGCGGCGGCGCGGACTCCGAGGCCGGCGCGTAACGCTCGTCCAGGTGCAGCACCGCACCTCGGCCAGCGCGTCCACCTTGGCGCGCTCGGCCGGGTTCCAGAAGGCGAGCTCGCCGACGAGGTCGCCGGCGTCGCGCTCGCCCGTGGGGGTGTACTCGCGGGCGTAGCCGTGGTCGATGAGGTAAACCTGGTTGGCGCGCCGCAACGGCGCGCACATGGTCGCGTTACGCCGGAAAACGCGGGGCCTGGCGCCCTCGTCCACCAACGACCGGAACAGACCTACCCCGCCTGCGTCAACGATCAGACGGCGGCGGTGTCCTGCCGGTCGGGGACGAAGCGGTAGCCGACGTTGCGGACCGTTCCGATGAGGGACTCGTACTCGGTGCCGAGCTTGGCGCGCAGGCGCCGCACGTGGACGTCGACCGTCCGGGTGCCGCCGAAGTAGTCGTAACCCCAGACCTCCTGCAGCAGCTGGGCGCGGGTGAAGACCCGGCCCGGGTGCTGGGCGAGGTATTTCAGCAGCTCGAACTCCTTGAACGTGAGGTCGAGCACCCGGCCGCGCAGCCGCGCGGTGTAGGTGGCCTCGTCGATCGACAGGTCGCCGCTGCGGATCTCGTCGGGCACTTCCTCCGTCGCCGCCTGCGAGATGCGGCCCGTGGCCATGCGCAGGCGCGCCTCCACCTCTGCCGGGCCCGCGCTGTCGAGCAGCACGTCGTCCACACCCCACTCGGCCGTCATCGCGGCGAGCCCGCCCTCGGTGACGATCACCAGCAGCGGGCAGTCGATGCCGGTCGTGCGGATCAACCGGCACAGGCTCTTGGCCTGCACCAGCTCCTTCCGCGCGTCGACGAGGACCGCGTCGGCCGGAGGCGTGTCGATCAGTGCGGACGCCTCCGCGGGCGAGACCCGGACCGAGTGGAGCAGCAGGCCCAGCGCCGGAAGCACCTCGGCGGACGGCTCGAGGGCGTTGGTCAGCAGGAGCAGGTTGCTCATTACGGCCTCCTCAAACACGCAAGGACCCGGGGGCTACGTCGCCCAGGTCCCGTAGGCGAGGATATCCCACGAGGAAGTCACGTCCATTGCGCGTCCACCAGATGAACAGCGCGTCTCTCGAAACAACCTTGTTAAGGGCGACGCACAATAGACCGGAAAGTGATTGTGAGGTGCCCATGGCCACGGGAAAGGTACGTTATTGGGCTGCGGCGAAGGAGGCGGCCGGAGTGGCGGAGGAGCCGTTCGAGGCGGTCACTCTTGGTGAACTCATGACGAAAATCACACAGAATCATGAAGATCTGGCCCGCGTGGTGAGGCGTTCCTCGTTCCTCGTGGACGGCACCCCGGTCGGCAAACGCCCTCATGACGAGGTCGTTCTCGCCGACGGGGCGACCGTGGAGGTGCTGCCGCCGTTCGCGGGCGGGTGATGGGGGCTTCCATGGGGGAATGAGTGAGCCCAGTCGATAGGCTCTTGACCCCCGCCACAGACAGGGAGCCCCATGCGGAAGCTGATCATTTTCCTGATCGTGCTGGTCATTCTCCTTGTCGCCGTCGACCGGGTCGCCGTGGCGGGCGTGGAGCGCGATCTCTCCAACCGGATCGCGGCCGCGTCCGACCTCTCCGGCAAGCCGACCGTGACAATTGAGGGCATCCCTTTTCTCACCCAGGCCATCTCGGGTCACTATCCGGAGGTACGGTTCGATCTCGGCACGTTCACCTACGGTGGCGTGCCGATCAAGAACCTGCGGGGCGCCGCCTATGACGTGACGGCTCCCCTGGCGGACGTCCTGCAGAACAGAGCCAACATCAACGCTGGACGCGTGGCCATCAGCGGCACCCTGACCAGGGCGACGATCGACAAGTACGCCCCCCAAGGAGTCAAGATCGGCGGCAACGGCGACCGGCTCACGGCGTCGGGCGAGGTGACGGTCGGGGTGCAGAAGGTGAAGTTCAACGCCGAGATGCGGGTCGAGCTGGTCGACGGCGGCATCAAGCTCCAGGCCGAGAAGATCGAGGGCGTGCCCGACCAGCTCGCCTCGCTCGTCTCCTACACCATCAAGTTCAAGGGGAAGCTGCCCTTCGACGTGAAGGTGACCGGGGTCAAGAGCGTGCCCGAAGGATTGGAGATCTCGGCCGAAGCGTCTGACGTGCCGATCCGTGGATGAGGCTGAACCGGTCCGGCCGGACGTACGTGATGAGGGTGTGAGTACAGCCGGCACCGCGGATGAGGAACTCGTGAGGACCCTCTTCGACGAGCATGCCGGGCCACTCTACGGCTACGTCCTGCGGCTGACCGGTGATTCCGGGCGGGCGGAGGATGTCGTGCAGGAGACCCTGTTGCGGGCCTGGCGACATCCCGACGCCCTCTCGGGGCGGCCGGTGCGCGCGTGGCTGTTCACGGTGGCCCGCAACCTCGTTGTCGATCAGCATCGGGCCAAGAAGGCCAGACCGCAGGAGACCGGGGACGAGGCGCTGGCCGTCCTGCCGGCGGACGACGACCTGGAGCGCGCCGTCGAGTCGTGGGCGGTGGCCGAGGCGCTGGCCGCGCTCAGGCAGGAGCACCGTGAGGTGCTGCTGGAGGTCTACTATCGGGGGCGATCGGTGAAGGAGGCGTCGGCGACGCTGGGCATACCGCCGGGCACGGTCAAATCGCGCACCTACTACGCGTTGCGGGCGCTCAAACTGGCCCTCGAGGAGCGGGGGTTGGCGCCATGATGACGTGCGAGGAGGTAAGGCTCGCCCTGGGCGCGCACGCGCTGGGCGCGCTCGATCCCGACGAGGCGCTGGAGATCGACAACCACCTGGCGACCTGCGAGGAGTGCGGCCGCGAGCTGCTCGACCTCGAAGGCGTGGCGTCGTTTCTTGGCAAGGTGTCCGAACGCGACGTGGAGCTGGTGGCGAGCCCGCCGCGGCAGGTGCTGGACCGGCTGCTGAACGCCAGCGCCAAACGGAACAGGCGCGGCCGGCTGCTGCTGGTGGCGGCCGCCTCCGTCGCGCTGCTGGGGCTGGGCGGCACGATCGTGTCGGTCGTGAACAGCCGCGCGCACCAGCAGGAGACCTCCGCCGCCTCCGCCCCCGTGTCCACGGAGGCACCGGAGATCATGTCCACGGCGGGGCCGGGGAGCGCGCAGGACTCGGCGGCCCCCCAGGGCGACCAGTCGCTGAGCCGGCTGGCCGAGCCGTCGGCGACGCCCACCAAGCAGGCCAAACGGCCCAGCAGGGCCCCTGCCGCGTCACCGTCCGCGTCACCGTTCAAGATGGCCGAGGGCCAGAAGTTCTCCGGCGTGAACAGGGACGAGAAGTACTCCGCCACCGTGTCGGCCTACCCCGGAGACAGCGGCACGGAGCTGTACGTGAGCGTGCGGGGCGTGCCCGTCGACACGACCTGCAGCCTCCTCGTCGTGGCCGGCGGGCGGCACGAGCTGACGGAGAGCTGGACGGTCAGCCGCGAGGCGTACCTGGACAAGGCCGAGTTCAAGCGGTCGACGACCCTGCCCATGTCCGAGATCACCGCGTTCTACGTGGTCGACCAGAAGGAGAAGGTGCTGATCAGGGTCCCGGTGCGGAAGTAAACGCGGGCGCGCGTGGTTGCATCGGGAGATGACTGGTTGGTGGGTGGCGCTGGCGACTCTGGCGCTCGGTTCTGTGATCGGGGTGGTTCGCCTGCGCCGCGACGGACGGGTGCGTGACACGGGTGGCGACCGGCTGTCCGAGGCCGACCTCGGCGCCGGTCTGGGGGAGCGGGCGACGCTGGTGCAGTTCTCCACCGCGTTCTGCCAGCCGTGCCGGGCGACCAGGAGGATCCTGGCCGACGTCAGCGGGATCGTGCCGGGGGTGACCCATGTCGAGATCGACGCCGAGTCCCGGCTGGACCTCGTACGGCGGCTGGACATCATGCGCACGCCGACGGTCCTCGTGCTCGACACCAGCGGAAGGATCGTGAAAAGGGCCGCCGGCCTGCCCCGCAAGGCGGACGTCCTGGCGGCCCTCGCCGCGGCCGTGTCGCCGCCGCCGTCTCACGAATCGTCTCACCAACCGGACGAGATGTGACAGATGACGAGACGCCGAGTAGTGTCGTCGGCATGAACCCAACGACAGAGCTGCTGACGAAGCGGCGCGCGGTTGATTTCTGCCGCGTGACCACCGCGCTCTGTCGCGCTGCCTGAGGACGATCCCGCGGACATCCGGTCCGCCCCGTCGACCCTTCAGGAGCATCCCGCGATGCGTGCCGATCCTAGAGCGCTGCGCTTCGGCGCGGCCATCACCACCCTGGTCCTCGCCCTCGTCCTGGTGACGGGGAGTGCCTGGCTGCTCGCTGTCCAGGCGATGGTCTTCGCACTCGGAGTCGTGTCGCGCTCGCCGTACACGATGCTCTTCAAGGCGCTCGTCAAGAGCGCCCCGAAGGAGACCGAGGACGCCCGCCCGCCGAAGTTCGCGCAGGCGGTGGGGCTGGTCTTCGCGATCGCGGGCCTGGTCGGATATCTCACCGGGATCACGCCGCTGGCTCTCGTCGCCACGGCTGCGGCTCTCCTCGCCGCTTTCCTCAACGCAGCCTTCGGATTCTGCCTTGGCTGCGAGATGTACCTGCTCATTCGCCGTCTACTGCCCGCCGCCAACATGGAGGTTTCCAAATGAGCCGCTCCGCCGCCCTGGTGGACGCCGACTGGGTCGAGGCCAACCTCGACACCCCCGGAGTCGTCCTCGTCGAGGTCGACGAAGACGTCAGCGCCTACGACAAAGGCCACATCCGTGGCGCCGTGAAGGTCGACTGGCGGCAGGACCTGCAGGACCCGGTGCGCCGCGACTTCGTGGACAAGACCGGTTTCGAGGCCCTGCTGTCCGACCGTGGCATCTCCAACGATGACACCGTCGTGCTCTACGGCGGCAACAACAACTGGTTCGCCGCCTACGCGTACTGGTACTTCAAGCTCTACGGCCACTCCAACGTCAAGCTGCTCGACGGCGGGCGCAAGAAGTGGGAGCTCGACTCCCGCGAGCTGGTCAAGGACGTGCCGGAGCGGCCCAAGACGCAGTACGTGGCGCAGGAGCAGGACACCAGGATCCGCGCCTTCCGCGACGACGTGGTCGCCGCCATCAGCAAGCTCAACCTGGTCGACGTGCGCTCGCCCGACGAGTTCACCGGCAAGCTGCTCGCTCCCGCGCACCTCCCGCAGGAGCAGGCGCAGCGCGCCGGCCACGTGCCCACCGCCCGCAACATCCCGTGGTCCAAGGCCGCCAACGACGACGGCACGTTCAAGTCCGACGACGACCTGCGCACGCTCTACGCCGAGGCCGGGGTCGACTTCGGCAAGGACACCATCGCCTACTGCCGCATCGGCGAGCGTTCGGCGCACACCTGGTTCGTGCTGCACGAGCTGCTCGAGCAGGACAACGTGAAGAACTACGACGGTTCGTGGACCGAGTACGGCTCGCTCGTGGGCGTGCCGATCGAGCTGGGGGAGGCCCGCTGATGACTGCTGCACAGGGTTGCGGAGCGCCGGAGCAGACGATCACTCTGCCCGCCGGGATCGACCTGTCCACCCAGGCCGTGATCCAGGGCGTGGTGACCGGCGCCGGCACGGCGTACGCGCGTCTGCTCGACCACTCCGGCGAGTTCACCGGCGAAGTCGTGGTGTCCGACGAGGGCGTCTTCCGCTTCTTCGCCGCCCCCGGCGACTGGACCGTCCGCATCATCGCGGGCGGCGGCGTCACCAGGGACATCAAGGTCGAGGCGAAGCTGGGCGAGGTCTCCTCGCTCGCGGTCGCCGTCTGAGCCTGCAAAGGTAAAGACCCGCGTCCGGTCCGGACGCGGGTCTTTTCGCTGCAACGGATCCGCATGCCGCGGTGTTGTACCCAGCGTGAGAGAAACCGACTGCCCCGACCCGGTGCGCAAGGCGCTGCTCGACGACCTCGACGAGGGGTTCGCCGAGCTGTACGGTGCCTACCGCGGCCTGGTCTTCTCGACCGCGCTGCGGCTGAGCGGTCGCTGGGCCGACGCCGAGGATCTCACCGCGGAGACGTTTCTGCGCGCGTACCGGGCGCTGGCCGGATACGAGCGCGCCCGCATCGCCACGCTCCAGCCGAGGGCCTGGCTGATGACGATCCTGATGAACATCTGGCGCAACTGCGCCCGGACCAGGTCCCGCAAACCGCCACCGGAGCTGCAGGACCAGCCGATCGAGGAAGCCGATCCCGCTCAGGACGTCGAGGAGGCCGCGGTGCGCCGCGAGACCGGCGACGAGCTGGCCGGGCTGCTCGGCCTGCTGCCCGAGGAACAGCGGGTCGCGGTGGTGCTCAGGCACGTCGTCGACCTGCCGGTCAGCGAGATCGCCACCGTGCTCAGGATCCCCCAGGGCACGGTCAAGTCGCACGTGTCGCGGGGTCTGCGGCGGCTGCGCGCACTGGGAGGTGCCCGATGACCCACGATCCACTGCTGGCCGGGCTGGCGGCGCTGGCCACCGACGCGCCCGAGGGACTGCTCGACCGGATCGCGGCCCGCTGGGTGGGCGTCCCGAGCCCGATCGGGGAGCTGCGGGTCGCGTTCACCGACCAGGGCGTGGCCTACGTGCATCCGGGCGACGGGTTCGCCGAGGCGTTCAGGGGGCGCTTCGCCCGCCCGCTGCTGCCCGCCGAACGCCCGCCCGCCGGGCTGCTGCCCGCGCTGCGCACGGGGCGCCTGGGCCGGCTCCGGCTGGACCTGCGCGGGATGAGCGACTTCCAGCGCGACGTGCTGGAGACGGTCCGTACGATCCCGCGCGGCGAGGTCAGGCCGTACTCGTGGATCGCGGAGCGGATCGGCCGGCCCAGGGCGGTGCGCGCGGTGGGCACGGCGCTCGGCCGCAACCCCGTGCCGCTGCTGATCCCGTGCCACCGCGTCACCCGGTCGGACGGCGTCCCGGGGGACTACGTGTTCGGCTCGGCGGCCAAGGAACGGCTGCTGCTGGCCGAGGGCGCCGACCTGGAGCGGGTGCGGGAGCTGGCGGGTGACCGGGTGTTCTACCTGGCCAGCGACACCACGGGCGTGGTGTGCTTCCCGACCTGCCACAACGCCCGGCGCATCACGCCGCGGCACCGGCACGGCTTCCGCACCATCGCCCAGGCCAGGGCCGCCGGCTACCGGCCGTGCCGCACGTGCCGGCCCGCCAGTGCCTAGGGGTTGATCGGGTAGCGCATGAGGAGCGTGGCGCGTACGACGTCGGGGCCGTGCGCGCGGTAGCCGTGCGGGACGTCGGAGAGCCACGAGATGTGGTCGCCGGGCCCCGCCGTGAGCGGTTCGAGCATGGGGCCCGCGCTGAGCGTGCCCGTGAAGACCGTGACGTGCTCGCTCACGCCCTCGTGGTGGGCGGGCGAGGTCTGGGTGAGGCCCGGCGGGACGATCACCCGGTAGAGCTCGTACGTGACCCGGTCGTCCTCGAACACCTCCAGCAGCTCCGCCTCCATCGCCCTGCCCCGCATGATCTGCGGCTCGGGCGGCGCGTCGAGCAGCGCCCCGATCGGCACCCCGAGCTGCGCGGTGATCGCCCAGAGCGTCTCCGCCGTCGCGTCGAGCTTGCCGGTCTCCACGTCCGACAGGATCTCCTTGTCGATGCCCGCGCGCTTGGCGAGCTCCGACAGCGACACGCCGCGCTCGTGCCGCAGCCGCCGGAGGCGATCTCCCACGACGTGGGGATCGGCGTCGAGTGCGGGCCGCGGCTCCATAGAGCAATCGCACGCGCCCCGCCTCGGGACCGCCATTTCCCCGCCGATAATTCTTTTGTCACTGCCCAGGGACCACACCCGCACTGGCATGCCGAGCATGGCGCTTTCCGGGGTTGCTGCTGCGACATCTGGGACAGACCGATACGATTCTGCAGATGTCCGGTTCGACAGGTGTGGCGGCACCTCCCCGACCTGGGCCTACGCCGGCTCAGGCAATGCCGTCGCCGTACTCGCTGCCCCTGCACGCCCTACGGCTGGCGGGGAAGTGCGCCCTGCCGTTGATCCTCTGGTACGCCGCCGGTCAGCTGACCCGCTTCGTCCTGCTCTACGGCGCCACCGAGGTCGCCTACGGAGACTTCCGGCAGGTCCGCCTGGTCCTCGTGATGACGCTGCTCACGTTGATCATCCTAGCGGCGATGACGGTCACCGCCGGCATGCTCTACTCCCTGCGCAACGCCCTGTGGGAGATGCGCGCGAAGACCGAGGAGGGCATGCGGGACGAGCGCTTCTTCCGGGTGCTCGACCGCGTGGCCCCGGCCTTCGCCGTGCTCTACCTGGCCTGGGGGTTCCATACGGAGGACGCCAGGGACGTCTACCAGATGGACATCTTCCACCACTTCTACGACCAGACGGAAGCGTCCTTCTTCGGCGAGCAGTCCCAGGTCGGCCGGGGGCTCACGGACCTCGACTGGCGGGTCTCGCTGGGTGCGATGGCCGTCATGTTCGGGCTGAAGCTGCTCTTCGCCAAGCTCCTGGAGAAGAGCGAGGGCAACGGCAAGTTCTACGGCTTCTGCGCGGCCTTCTCGGAGTTCGCCTTCGTCTTCTACGGCCTGAACGCCACTCTCTACATCGGCACCGCGCGTACCGACTGGGTCGAGCACCGCAACGTGGTGGCCGGCGCGGAGGAGCTCTTGGCCGAGGCGCAGAAGAACGTGCCGCTGTGGGAGTCCGTCACCGGCTTCCTCGGCGACGCCTGGCCGTTCTTCCTCGACGCCGTGGCCGTCCCGCTGGCCTGGCTCACCGTGGCGATGCTGGTCTTCGGCTCCTACTCCGACGAGACCCGCGTCCTGGTCAAGGGCACCCGCCTGGAGCGGGGGGTGGACCGGCTGGAGGGCGCCCACGACCTCACCCAGAAGTCGTTCGACCACCTCACCGGCGGGATCAGGGACCGCTGGCTGCCGCTGGCCAACTCCCTGCGGATGGTGGGCAAGGCCGGCCTGCCGCTGTTCGGCATGATGTGCCTGTGCTACGTGGGCCTGCAGGTCGGCGGGCAGTACGCCGAGCGGGGGGTGCGGTGGCTCATCGGCACCGAGCGGGAGTGGGTGTGGCAGTTCCAGGGGCCGCCGCTGAGCTTCCTGCGCGAGACGGTCGTGGCCGTGCTCACGATGGCGCTGCTGGCGGCCGCGTACGACCTCGCGGCCACCAGGGCACGCCTCAGGGGCGAGCCGTTCGACGACGTCTGAGCCGCCTCCGGGCGGTCAGCGCCGCCTGAACCGCAGGACGTCCACGTCGTCCTCGAGCTTGGCCACGGTGTCCCGCTTGAAGAGGTCCGCCGTGGGCGTGTCCGAACGGTAGTTGCTCGGCCTGAAGGACAGCTCGACCTCGTCGGCCACCGCGGTCGGCACCACCGCCGCGGCCAGGATCTTGTACTCCTTGCCGACCTCCAGCCGGTCCGTCGGCCGGTCGGTCTCCGGGGCGACGTTCACGACCCAGCTGCGGCCGGCGCGGTCCTCCAGCTTGGCGTCGCTGAACAGGCCGGTCTTGGTGGCGCTGCCCGCGTCGAGGACCTTCTTGGTGATGTCCACCTTCAGCGCGGCCACCTCGGGGCCGTACTGGAGGTTGTCGGGCATCTCGATGCGGGTGACCGTGGCGCGCCACTCGATGTTCTTCACCCTGGCCGCCTGGCCGGCGGGGACGATGGTCTCCTTGGTCTCCTTGGTGGTGGTCTTCTCGTAGAAGAGGTAGCCGTCGTACGAGCGGGCGCCCACGGTGACCAGCGACACGATGACGGCGGCCGTGGCGATCAGCGCCGTGCGCTTCTTGCGTCCTCCCGGGGCGGCGGCCCGCTCGGACCCGGGCGGGGGGTCCTGCGGGGCGTCGGGCGACGGCTCGGGGCCGGACACCTGGTGGGCCGCGGGCTCCGGATCGGGGCTCTGGCGGCGCGGGAGGGGCGTGCCGGGGCCCTGCTGGGGCGACACCGGCATGGCGGCCGGGACGGCCGGCAGGGGCTGCGTGGAGCCGCCTACGGGCTCGCGGGGGGCCGGGGGCCACACCTGCTGGTCGCCGTGGGCGGCGTGCCGGGCGCGGGGCTGCTGCGGGACGGGGCGCGGCGGCAACCCCGGCCGCTGCGCCGGGCCTTGCGCATGTGCGGGACCTTGCGCGTGTGCCGGGCCCTGGCCGGGTGCCGGGCCGCGCGCAGGTGCCGGGCCTTGCCCATGCGCGGGACCTAGGCCGTGCGCCGGGCCCTGGCCGTGCGAGGGGCCCTCTGAGGGGCCTTGGGGGTGGGCGGGGCCTTGGATGTCCGCCCCAGGACGGGCGTGTGCCGGGCCTTGGACGTCCGCCGCAGGCCGGGCGTGTGCCGGGCCCTGGGCGTCCGCCGCAGGACGGGCGTGTGCGGGACCCTGGGGGTGAGCAGGGCCTTGGGGTTGCTTGGGGCCTTGGGGCGCGCTGGGCCACTCCAGAGCCTCTTGCGGCGGGTTGGGCCGGCCCGTCGCCTCCCGGGGCGCCTCCGGCCAGCCCGTCGCCTCCCGGCGCGCGTCCGGCCAGCCCATCGCCTCCTGCGGCCCGCTCGGCCGTCCCTCCAGCGCGTCATAGCCCGGAGGCGGGGCCCCACGGCTGCCACGGCCGGGCAGGTCGCCCGCGGACGGCACCCGGGGGACCGGCGCCGTCTCCTCGCCGAGCAGATCCTGATCAAGGCGCGGATCACGCTCGGCAGGCAGGCCGTGCCCGGAGTGCCGCCCCTGCCCGGGCGGCTGGGCGCCGCGGGCGGAGTGGGTGCCGAGACCCGGCGGCGGCTCCTGGCTGGGCGGGGGCGGAGCCGGGGCCGGATCGTCCTCACGCCGCGGGTCGTTCCTGGGTGCGAACCAGTCGCGCTCGTTCGTGCTCATCCTGAGATCACTTCTTGTCGGTCGAGTAGACGTCCTGAGGCGAGGCCGCGAGCTTGCGCGCGCCCTCGTCGTCCAGGCCGAGATCCACCTCGACCTCCGGCTGGTACGGCTCCACCAGGATTTCCTTGTTCAGCCCGAACACGACATGCGCCCCCGCCAGCTCGGACGACGGCACCTCGAAGAAGAAGCGCCCGCTCCTCCAGATGTCCGGCTGCACCCACGACATGGCCATCGTGAGGTCGTTGTTGACGCGGTCGGTGGCGTCGAACCGCTTCCCGTCGGCGGTCAGGAGCTGCGGCTGGGCCAGGTGATAAGGCTTGAGGCTGGACTTGGCCGAGACGTTGACGACGAGGAAGAGGTTGTCGGTCCCGATCGTCTGGGTGCCGCTCTGGATCGACTTCGCGGCCAGGAACGAGTCGAGCCGCAGGGAGAACCGCCGGGCGTCCACCACCTCGCCCCTTGCCCCCGTGTACGTGATCGGGTCGTCGATCTCGCCCTCGGCCATGTGCAGGGTCTGCAGCCAGACGGCGCCGCCCAGCAGCACCAGCCCGGCGGCGACGCTGAGTAGCCGGGTGCCGATCCCCTGTCCCCGATCCGCCCTCCTGCTGCGGCGACTCCCCGCGACAGTTGATCTTTGCTGCGTGGCGGTCACGTTGCGTCACCCTTCTTGACCGCAAGAGTCACCCGCGCCTTGATCTCGGGGTAGAACTTCATGGTGTCGAGGTTCTCGTCGGCGACCATCTTCCAGCGCGGGACGTTGGTGCTCCAGTCGGGTGAGAACTCGAACGACGCGACATCCATCGTGATCTTCTCCGGCGGCTGCTCGTTGTCCTTGAGCCGGTAGCGGAGAATGACCTGGCTGGTCACCCCCGGGTGGAGCTGGCGGGTCTCGCCCCCTTTGGCCTGGGCGAACGTGAACGGCCCCGCGTCCTTGGGGAAGGCAGGGGTGATCTTGACCAGGGAGCCGGCGAAGGAGTCGCTCGTGAAGGCCTGCTCCAGCTTCGCCGGCGGCAGGCCGACCTGGTAGGTCTGGTCACCCTTGTTGGTGACCTCGAAGACCAGCTCCACGAACCTCTTGTCCTCGTCCCACTGCGACTCGGCCTTCTCCACGGTCACGCGGGACTCGACGAACTTGGTGGCGTACAGGCCCTGATCGAGCACCGCGCCCGGGCCCAGCGTCTCGGGCTCCTCGGGGGCCTCGCTCAGCCCGCCCAGCAGAGCGGTGATGCCGATGGCGGTGAACGCCACCAGGGCAACGGCGGGCACCACTACCGGGCGTCTGGGCTTTTCACTGCTTGCGCCGGAGGGTTCCGTCATGGGTAAGGATGGTAGTAGGTCTCGCTTGTCCCATCTGCCGCAATACTCCCATCGGACTGGGAGAATTGCCGGGAAACCCTGCCGCTACGGGCCTCGAAGCTCATACGCTGTCACGGAGCGGAAAGGGTTGGCCCTTACTCCTAACGACATATCGGCGGCCGGAGGGTCACGTGACGGACGTGCATCCCGAGCATGCCCAGCTCCAGGCGGACCGCATCTACCTGGGCTGGCAGTACATCCTGCTGCACTCCGACCCTGGCCCGCCACCCAAGCGCCCCTCTCCGCTGGAAGAGCCCGCCGACCCGCCCGGCCCCGTCGACCCGGACCTGCTGCGCCGCGAGCGGCTCCAGGAGGACATGCTCAACAAGCCCGTGCGGCTCGTCCGGACGCTCATGCTGGTGCTGGCCGTGCTCATCCTGGCCGCCGGCATCGGGGGCTACCTCGCGTGGCCGTTCGCGCTCGCCGGGCTCACCGCCGCCGGAGGCGTGGCGGGCATCTGCAGTTACGCGCTGTTGCAGGGCGACCGGGCGGTGAAGTACCGCGTGCTGGAGCAGCAGGCCAGGGACGAGCGCCGGCGCGAGGAACGTGACAAGGAGCTGTTCCGCGCGCAGGAGGAGCACGCCCAGCGCTACCGCGAGTGGCAGGACTCCAAGGAACGCCACGACCGGCAGCTCACGTGGTACGCGGTCGCCGTACCGGACGAGATCGACCGCATCGACGTGGCGGGTGGCACGCTCCCCGGCTGGTCGGCGCTGATCACGCTGCTCGGCGCCACGCGGCTCTACAGCGGCGGCCACCTGACCGTGCTCGACCTGTCCGAGGGCGCGATCGCCAAGGACCTGATCGAGCTGGCCCGCAAGGGCGGCGACGACCCGCTGGTCTGGGTGCTGCCGGTCGATCTGCCCAAGCTCGACCTGGGCGCCACGCTCAAGCCGGAGGCGTTCGCGGACGTGCTGGCGCACGTGGTGAGCGTGAGCGAGGAGCACCGCACCACGCGCGACCTCAGCTTCGACAACGCGATCCTGGAGCGGGTGCTCGAGGTGCTCGGCGAGAACGCCACGATCAGCCAGGTCACGGCCGCGCTGCGGGCGCTCGCGCAGGTGGGCGACCCGCGCGATGACCTGAGGTTCGGGCTGATCACGGCCACCCAGCTGGAGCGGATCGGCACGCTGTTCGGCCGCGGGGTGAGCGAGCGGGTGGTGATCGAGCGGGCCTGGGCGCTGGAGTCGCAGCTGCGCAAGCTGGAGACGCTCGGCACGGAGGCCGTACGGCTGCCGCCCGCGCGGCTGCGGGTGGTGAGCATGGACCGGCAGGCGGGCGCCTTCGGCAACCGGGTGCTCGGCACGTACGTGGCCACCGCGCTCACCCACATCCTGCGCCAGTCCCCGGCCTCGGACCGGCCCTGGTACCACACGATCATCGTGGCGGGCGCGGACAAGCTCAGGGGCGACGTGCTCGACCGGCTGATGGACGCCTGCGAGACCTCCCGTACGGGACTGGTCCTGACTTATCGGTCTTTGACCCCCACGGTGCGGGAGCGGCTCGGCAGGGGGCACGCGGCGGTGGCGTTCATGCGGCTGGGCAACGCCGAGGACGCGCGGGTCGCCAGCGAGCACGTCGGCACCGAGCACCGGCTGGAGCTGGCCCAGCTCACCGAGACGATCAGCGACTCGCTGCCCGGGCTCGACGGCGGCTACACCTCCACGATCTCCCAGATGGACGACGACAGGGAGGACCGCGACGACAATCTCGCGGATCTGGCCGGCGACATCACCGAGTCCACCGAGTGGGGCAGGACCGCCGACAAGATCTCCGAGAAGGAGCGGGTGCTGCAGCGCTCGCGCGAGTTCCTCGTCGAGCCGCACCAGCTCCAGCAGCTCCCCACGACCTCCGTGATCGTCACCGACGCCACGGCCCAGGGCAGGCGCGTACGCCTCGCCGACGCCAACCCCGCCATCCTGACCTTCCCCAAGACCACGCTCGGCGAGCTGGAGGACGTACGCGAGGCCGTGCTCGCGCTCGACCCCAAGGCGCAGGGCACCGACGGCGAGCCCCCACCGAACCTCGGGCCACCACCGCCACGCCTGGACTGGCGCAAGGGCAGGCAATGACATGGTCAATGTCAACGTGACGAGCTGACGGTTGGCGGAATTTAACAAAGAACCGTCTGTGGGGGAATGAAATGCAGCCGAGTGTGTCGCTGAGTGGGCCCTGGTATCGAATCCAGTCGATCGCAGCGCCCTCGCGAAGCTCGTCGGCCGAGTGGGATTTCGTCACCGTGCTGCCCGCGGTGCTGTCGGCGGCGCAACGCGACCGGCCGTTCGTCATCGGGTGGCTGTCGCGGGGATCCGGCGCGCCGCTCGAGCTCATCACCAACGCCGGGCCGCTGTCGCCCCCGCGCCAGCCGCGCAGGTCCACCGGCGCGCCCGGCCGCCCGAGCGGGCCGCAGCCGCTGCTGTTCCCGGGCGGCGCGCGGGGGGTCCAGCTCGACGAGGAGTATCTCGCCGACCTGGCGGACCTGGTGTGGACGCCGTGCCCGGGCCGCCAGGCGCCGCCGCTGGGGAACAAGGGGCGCGAGTTCGACCCGGACGAGCTGCGGCGGCCGACGCTGTTCGAGTCGACGCTGGTGACGCTCATGTCGCGGCCCTTCGCCTGGCTGGTGGTGGCCGAGCCGACCGACCTGCTCGACGCCGAGGTGGCGCACCTGCGTACCCAGCTCAACGTGCTCAGGCAGTACGGGGACGCCTCCGAGCGCTCCCGCTTCGACGCCGAGCGGGCCGAGCGGCGCATGCAGGAGCTGGACGCCTTCAGGGAGGCGGGGCTCTGGAACGTTCGCGTGCTGGCCGGGGGTGCCACCGCCGAGGAGCTGCGGCAGATCGCTCCCGTGCTGGTCGGGTCGGTCGAGATGAGCCATCACCCGTACCGGCTGCGCAGCTCGCACGGCGCCGCCTACGGCCTGTCGGAGGCCCTCGCCCTCACCATGCAGGACCCGGCCGACGGCGCCGCCGCCCCGTTCGCCGCCACCGCCGGGGCGCTCGCGGCGCTGGCCGGGCTGCCCAGGCGCGAGGTCCCGGGGGTACGCGTGCTCGAGTCGGGCTTCTTCGACGTGACGTCCGAGGCCGACGGCGGCGAGCTGGAGCTGGGCGAGATCCTCGACGGGCAGGACAGGGGGGTCGGCACGTTCCGGGTGCCCCTGGCCACGCTGAACCGGCACGCCTTCGTCACGGGCGCGACCGGCTCGGGCAAGTCGCAGACGGTGCGCCACCTGCTGGAGCAGCTCAGCCGGGCCCGCATCCCGTGGCTGGCCATCGAGCCCGCCAAGTCCGAGTACGCCGCCATGGCCGGGCGCCTCGACGATCCGGTCACCGTCATCAACCCGTCGGCGCCGGACGGCGTGCCGTTCAGCATCAACCCGCTCGAACCCGAGCCCGGCTACCCCGTCCAGGCCCACATCGACATGGTCAGGGCGCTGTTCATGGCGGCGTTCGACGCCGAGGAGCCGTTCCCCCAGATCATGTCGCTGGCGCTGCAACGCGTCTACGAGGCCACCGGCTGGGACGTCGTCACCGGCGGCGCCGTGCCGGGCTCCAACGTCCCGCCCAGCGTCCCCACCCTCGAACAGCTCCAGCAGCACGCCATGGACGTGATCAAGGAGATCGGCTACGGCCGCGAGGTCCAGGCCGACGTCGAGGGCTTCATCTCGCTCCGGCTCCGCTCCCTGCGGGTCGGCTCGGCGGGACGCTTCTTCGAGGGCGGCCACCCCGCCGACATCGGCGGCCTGCTGGAGCGGGACGTCGTGCTGGCGATCGAGGACGTGGCCAACGACGAGGACAAGGCGTTCCTCATGGGCACGCTGATCATCCGGATCGTCGAGCACCTGCGGATGCGGGCCCGCCGGGAGAAGTCCCACGAGCTGCGCCACGTCATCGTGATCGAGGAGGCGCACCGGCTGCTGCGCGACCGCGGCCACGGCCGGGCCTCCACGCACGCGGTGGAGCTGCTGGCCGGGCTGCTGGCGGAGATCCGCGCGTACGGCGAGGGCATCGTGGTGGCGGAGCAGATCCCGACCAAGCTCGTCTCCGACGTCGTCAAGAACACCGCGCTGAAGGTCGTGCACCGGCTCCCGGCGGAGGACGACAGGAAGCTCGTCGGCGCCGCCATGAACCTCAGCGACGAGCAGTCCCGCCACGTGGTCTCCCTGCAGCCGGGCTCCGCCGCGGTCTTCGCCGACGGGATGGACCGGCCGCTGCGGGTCCGCGTACCGCTGGGGGAGTCCCGCGAGAAGGTGCTGCCCGGCCCGCCGCCGCCCATCCGCGGCCGCCGGTCCGCGGCGTGCGGCGCGTCCTGCCGTACCGGGCAGGCGTGCACGCTGGTGGAGCTGCGCGAGGCCGACGTGCTCGCCGACGGACCCGAGTGGGCCTGGCTGCGCATCTGGTGCGACACGGTCGTGCTCGCCTTCGTCAGCAACCGGCCGCTGCCCGGCGTGCCTCGCGCCCTGGGCGCCGCCTGGGGCGAGCTGCCGGCCAGGCGCGCCGAGTGCCTGCTGGCGACCCTGATCGAACGCTCGGTGCAGCGGCGCGCCTGGTCGCTGCGCAGCTGGTTCGACCCCGCCCTGCTCACCGAGAAGGCCGCCGAGACCGCCACGCGGCTGCTGTCCGGGCTCGACGGCGGCGGGGAGCGGCCGGGGGCGTCGTGGGTGATCCCGCAGGTCCGGTGGCTGCACGAGGTGGACAGGCTCTTCCCGTACGGCCACCCGGCCCCCAACCTGCGCAGCCCCGCGCCGCCCATGGAGTACGCCCTCTTCCGCCAGCCCTCCAACGGCAACGGCGCCAACCCCGACCTCGTCCACACCGAACTGCTCGGCCACCGCGCCAAGGCGCTGCGGCACCACCCGCTGTCGATGGAGGTGGACCGGAACCGGGCGCTGGCCTGGCGGGTCATCCTCGGCGACGACGAGAACGAAGGGGTGCAGCGGGACATCACGACGGTGGCGATCGGGATCGAGTCGTCGGCGCGGCTGCGGCACGTCGGGCAGACGATGGGGGCGGGGTGGCTGGAGGGCGTGCTGTCGTGGCCACGCCGCTTCGTCCTGCCGTTCGACCACGGCGGCGCCCCGGAGATCACCTTCGCCGACACCGCCCCCTCCCCGTCCCTGACCTCCGGGGGCTGAGCGGTCGCGGCGGCGGCCCTGGGCGATGACGGTGGCGGGTCTCAGCGGTGTTCGGGGCGTTTGCGGTGGCGGGGCTCAGCGGTCGCGGCGGCGTTCGAGGCGCTTGCGGCGGGCCACCTCCCGCCTGTGCTCCGCCGCCTCCCGCCGCCGGGCCCGCCGGTCGTCCGCCGCCTCCGCCTTCCGGCTCTCCAGCTCCAGCCGCAACGCCTCCTGCGAGGCCGTGCTCCGGCGGGACACCTCGGCCGCCGCCCGGGCCGCCAGTTTCGCGGCCCGCTTGGGGTTGACCCGCCTGCGCTCCCGCCCCTCCGAAGGGACGGGAGGCGAAGCGGCCGCCCGTTCGAGCAGCGCGACGCCGTTCCGTCGCAGGAACTCGTACAACTCCGGATCGGTGGGCTCGGACCCGAGCGTGAAACGGGTCGCCCGCACCGTGCCGTCCTCGACGATCTCGAGTACGCCGACCCAGAACGGCCCATCCAGATAGACCGACATCGTCACCACGTCGCCCTCCATGCGCGTATGCCGAAATCACGGCCTGTCGAGGCCGCTTTCCGGCACACCGGACATCCCATGGAAGGGCGGATACGGTGAAGCTTCGCCCGGGCTACCGACCGGGCCGCGTTTTCGTGTGCGTCTCCAGACTATCGGCCAATGCCGACTAGGATCCTTGGGCATGACCCAGCTTCCTCTGCGGGCCCAGCTCGCCAGCGCCCTGGGCCGCAGTGCCGCCACGCTGTCCAAGATGACCGGGCGCGGGGACGGCTCGGTGATCGGTGGGCGAGTCGGCCTGCTGCTTGAGCCGGACCTCCTGCGCAAGCTGGCCCGCGACCGCAAGCTGGCCCTGGTCAGCGCCACCAACGGCAAGACGACCACCACGCGGCTGATCACCTCGGCGCTCCTCGAGCTCGGCGACGTCGCCACCAACGCGCTGGGCGCCAACATGCCCGCCGGCCACGTCTCGGCGCTCTCCCAGAACAAGAGCGCCCCGTACGGCGTGCTCGAAGTGGACGAGAAATACCTGCCGGAGGTCCTCGACACCACCGGCGCGGGCGTCGTGTGCCTGATGAACCTCAGCCGCGACCAGATGGACCGTGCCGCCGAGATCTGGCTGCTCGCGCAGAAGTGGCGCAGGGCGCTGTCCGGCAAGCCCACCCACGTCATCGCCAACTGCGACGACCCGCTCGTGACCTGGGGCGCCTCCACGGCCGCGAAGGTCACCTGGGTCTCCGGCGGCCAGCGGTGGAAGGAAGACTCCTGGTGCTGTCCCGAGTGCGGCGGCCCGCTGGACCGTAAGGACGCCGACTGGGCGTGCAAGGAGTGCACGTTCCACCGGCCGGAGCCGCAGTGGGCGATCGACGACGAGGTGGCCGTCGACCCGCGCGGGCAGCGGTGGCAGCTCGACATCCAGCTGCCCGGCCTGGCCAACCGGTCCAACGCGGTGATGGCGCTGGCGGTGGCCGAGGCGTTCGGGGTGCCGGTGGAGCGGGCGCTGCCGCGGCTGCGCCAGGTCACCTCGGTGGCCGGCCGCTACACCACGGTCGAGCGCGACGGCCGGCACGCGCGGCTGCTGCTGGCGAAGAATCCGGCGGGGTGGCTGGAGGCGTTCGACGTGGCCGACCCGCAGCTGCCGATCATCCTCTCGGTCAACGCCAACGGCCCCGACGGGCGCGACACCTCCTGGCTGTGGGACGTCGACTACCGCATCCTGCGCGGGCGCCCGGTCTTCGTGACGGGCGAGCGCCGCCTCGACCTGGCGCTCCGGCTCGAGGTGGCGGACGTGCCGTTCATGCTGTGCGGCTCGTTCACGGAGGCGCTGGCCATGCAGCCTCCCGGCCGGGTCGACGTCATCGCCAACTACACCGCCTTCCAGCAGATCCGAACGGAGTTCGGCCGTGCCGTCTGACAGCGCCCTTCGCATCGTCTGGATCTATCCTGACCTGCTGAGCACGTACGGGGACCAGGGCAACGTGCTCGTCCTGGAGCAGCGCGCCAACCGCCGGGGGATCGCGACCGAGACGATCCACGTACGCTCGGCGGACCCGGTGCCGGAGACGGGCGACATCTACCTCATCGGCGGCGGCGAGGACCGCCCCCAGATCCTGGCCGCCGAGCGCCTGCGCCGCGACGGCGGCCTCCACCACGCCGTCGCCCGCGGCGCCGCCCTGCTGGCGGTGTGCGCCGGATACCAGATCATGGGCAGCACGTTCGGGGGCGAGGAGGGCCAGCCGGTCGACGGGATCGGGCTGCTGGACATCGCCAGCTCCCGCGGTCCCGCCCGGGCGGTCGGCGAGCTGGCCGCCGAGGTGGACGCCGCGCTCAACCTCCCCACCCTGACCGGCTTCGAGAACCACATGGGCGTCACCCACCTCGGCCCCGGCGTCAAGCCCCTGTCGCGGACCCTCGTCGGGGTGGGCAACGGAGACGGCTTCGAGGGCTGCTACGCGGGCCACGTGGTGGGCACCTACCTCCACGGGCCCGCCCTGGCCCGCAACCCGGCCCTGGCCGACCTGCTGCTGTCGTGGCGGGTGGGCGACCTGGCGCCCCTCGACAACTCCCGCTACGACGCCCTGCGCCAGGAACGCCTGGCCGCCGTACTGCCCGGCTGACCGCTCTCCTCGTCGCGGGGGAAGAAGGGCAGCTCGAGGAGGACGCGGTCGGCGGCGGCGAGGATCTTCGCGGCGTCGTCGACCGGCGGGTGGATGAACTGGTTGATCTGCCGCTTGATCTCCTTCCCTGCGGCGCCCGAGGCCATCACCCGGCGGTCCCAGCCCCGGGTGAAGATCCCGCCGGCGCCGCCCAGGTCCAGGCAGGTGACGTACGGGCCGGGGGTGAAGTCGCGCGGCGGCACGCCGAGCAGGTCGGCCGCCGCGTTGTAGCCGGCGACCTTGCCGAGCGGGGTGGCGTGCTGGCAGGCCTGCATCACCGTGTGCTCGGCGTCGAACGCGGCGGCGGCCGTGTCCCCGGCGGCGAACACCTCGGGAAGGGCGCGCAGGTGCCGGTCCACCGGCACCCGGCCGAGGTGGTCGAGCTCGCCGGAGATCTGCCGGGCGAGCTCGCTGGCCCGCATCCCGGCCGACCAGACCACCGCGTCCGCCTCGACCCGGGTGCCGTCGGACAGGACGGCGTACCCGTCGCCGACCTCCGTCACCGTCGTCCCGAGGCGGCGTTCGACGCGCAGCCGGTCCAGCGCCGCCTCGATCTCCTCGCGCGGGCCCGGGCCGAGCTGGTGCCCGACCACCTGCGAGCGGTCCACCAGCAGCACCCGGCCCCGGGCGGCCAGCTCGGTGGCCGCCTCCAGGCCCACGAACCCGGCGCCCACGACCACGGCGCGGTAATCCTCGCGGCCGCGCAGGTGGTCGGCGAGCCGCCTGGCCCCGTCCAGGGTGTCGATGTCGAAGAGCCGTTCGGCGCCGGGCAGGCCCTCGGGCCGGACGAGCTTGCTGCCCGCCGCCAGCACCAGGCGGTCATAGCCGATCTCCCGGCCGTCGGCCACGACCACGCGGCGGCCGGTGTCGATCGTGCTCACCGAGGCCCGCAGGTGCTCGACGCCGATCGGCCCGAGGATCCTGCCGAGCTCCACCTTGGCCAGGTCCGGCTCCGGCTCGTACAGGCGTGGCCGCAGCACCAGGTGCTCGTTCGGCGAGATGAGCGTGATGCGCAGCTCCGCCGCTCCGCGTGCCAGCGCCGCTCCCGCCGCGCTCCACACGCCCGCGAAACCGCCTCCGATGATCACAACGTGCGCCACTGTCCCGTCCTCTCTCAGCCTCGCCCCCGGGGGATCGGGGGCCGGTCGGCAGGGAGACAAGACGGCGGGGTCAGATGTGACCGACGCGGGCGAGCTTCTCCGGATTGACCAGGCGCCTGTACGTCGTGATCCGCCCGTCGGCGATCTCCACGGTGTCGAGCCAGACCAGCTCGCCGCCGTGGTAGGTCGCCAGGGCCGGGTGCCCGTTCACCTCGATGACCTCGAACGCGTCGGGCCGCCTGAGCTCGATCTGCCTGGCCGCCAGCAGCGCGATCCGCTCGGCGCCCCGGACCGGCCTGCGCGCCGCGGTCACCTCGCCGCCGCCGTCGGCGACGTACACGGCGTCGGGGTGCAGCAACTCGACGAGCCCGGCGATGTCACCCGCGTCGGCGGCCGCCTTGAACGCCCTCAGCAGCCGCTCGGTCTCGGCCCTGGACGCCCGGGGCCGCTCCTGGACCGCCGCGACCCGTGCCCGCGCGCGGGAGGCGAGCTTGCGGGCGGCGGCGGGCGTGCTGTCGAGCACCTCGGCGATCCGGGCGAACGGGAAGTCGAAGACGTCGTGCAGCACCAGCGCGACGCGTTCGGCCGGGGTGAGCGTCTCCATGACCACCAGCATCGCGGTGCTCACCGACTCGTCCACGAGCACCTGGGCGGCGGCGTCGGGCCCGGTCAGCAGCGGTTCGGGCAGCCAGGGCCCGACGTAGGACTCGCGCCGGACGCGCGCCGACTGCAGCACGTTGTAGGACGTCCGGGCGGCCACGGTCACCAGCCAGGCCCGCAGGTCCCGCACCTCGGACAGGTCGGCGGCGACGGCGCGCAACCAGACCTCCTGCGTCACGTCCTCGGCCTCGGCCACGGTGCCGAGGATGCGGTAGGCCGCCCCGAAGACCGCGGAGCGATGCGACTCCCACTCGCCCTCCGCCAACGCGCCGGCCATCTCCACCCCCGCCTCGCCGATCGAGCCCCGATCCTGGGCAAGTCCGGGGAGCCGCGCGCCCTGCCGGCCCGTGATCCCGGAAGCTCAGTAGACCAGCGCCTGGGCGCCTTCCCTGACCACTTCCTCGACGAACGCCGGCGCACCGGCGATGCGGACCCCGTCGATGAGGTCGTCCACGGTGATGTTCCTACGGGCCGCGCACTGGGTGCAGAGCGTCACGCGCCCTGCCGCCAGCACGGCGTCGAGGAGGTCGGTGAGCGGCGCGGCGTGCGGCAGGCTGAACTCCTTGGCCCTGCCCGGCAGCGCGAACCACGACGCCTCGCCGGTCAGCCACAGGGAGACGGGCACACCGCTCGCCAGCGCGGCGGCCGCGACATTGAACGCCTGGTTGCACCGCTCAGGCGCATCCGCCCCGGCGGTCACCTTGATCACCAGTGATCGTTCCATATCCGTCACCCTAACGCCCCCTGACTCCCGGTGAAGGCTCCGACTGAATACGGGCGGCGAGCAGGGAGCACTACGCTTGGGGAGCATGGAAGAACCTGAAGTGCACCCCGACCTGGAGCCCATCGCGTTCCTGCTCGGCCGGTGGGAAGGCGCCGGCGTGGGCGGCTACCCGACGATCGAGAGCTTCAACTTCGGGCAGGAGATCGAGTTCGGGCACAACGGGAAGCCGTTCCTGAGCTACGTGAGCCGCACCTGGCTGCTCGACCAGGACGGCAACCGGGTCAAGCCGCTGGCCACCGAGTCGGGATACTGGCGCCCGCAGCCCGACAGGCAGATCGAGGTGGTGCTCGCCCACCCGACCGGGATCGTCGAGATCTACATCGGCGAGGTCGTCTTCCACAAGATCGAGCTGCGGACGGACGTCGTGGCCCGCACCGGCTCCGCCAAGGAGTACACGGCGGGGCACCGGCTGTACGGGCTGGTCAACGGCAACCTGATGTGGGCCTACGAGATGGCGGCCGTGGGTCACCCGCTCACGGACCACATGTCGGCGGAGCTGAAGAAGGTAGCTTGAGCCGATATGAGCACGCCTTTCACCGCTGACGCCGTCGAGGCGATCAAGCGTCACATGAATGACGACCACGCCGAGGACTCGCTGATCATCGTGCGGGCGCTCGGCGGCAGGCCCGGCGCCACCTCGGCGGTGACGAGTGACGTGGACGCCGAGGCGATCGAGTTCGTGGTCGACGGCGGGGAGCGGGTGCGGGTGCCGTGGGGGGAGACGCTCACCGAGCGGGCCCAGGTGCGTAAGGCTGTGGTGCGGCTCTATCGGGACGCGTGCGGCAGGCTCGGCATCGCGGCGCGGGGCGAGCACTGAGGTCTCGATGGCCGGGTGACGTGGACATGAAAAGGGCCCCAGGCGAACTCCACCTGCTGGGCAGGTGGGCCGGATGGACCAAAGACGGGATCAGGATCCCGCCCTCCGGCTGCCAGGGGCCCCGGTGGTTGCCTCGTATTCGCATACGTCACGAGACAACAGTCCGCGACTTAGCGGACAACCACCTCGCTAGTCCAACTATGATTCACCATTGCTTGGACCACCTCCTTTCCGCGTACCAAAGACGCTATGCGCTTGTACGCGAAAGGGGCAAGTGAATATCCCGCGCCGTACACTCGGGGCATGACGGAGACGCAGTGGCATGAGGAACTCCGCGCCAAGGGCTACCGGGTCACCCCGCAGCGCCAGCTCGTCCTTGAGGCGGTCAAGACGTTGGAGCACGCCACGCCCGAGGAGATCTGCGTCAAGGTCCGCGAGACCGCCCGTGGCGTGAACATCTCCACGGTCTACCGGACGCTGGAGCTGCTCGAAGAGCTCGGCATGGTGACCCACACGCATCTGGGGCACGGCGCGCCGACCTACCACCTGGCCGCCGAGGCCGATCACGTGCACCTGGTGTGCCGGGGGTGCGACGAGGTGTTCGAGGTACGGCCCGAGCTCGCGGACGGGCTGGTCAAGGGGCTGGACGAGGAGCTGGGGTTCGTCGCGGACGTGCACCATCTGACCGTCTTCGGCCGGTGCCGCAACTGCCGATAGCCTGGAGGGCATGCGTAGTCCTCTGCTCGATCTCCCCGGCGCCGTCGCGGCCGATGGGCCGGATTCCGACGTGGCCGCACATTACGGCGATCTGTTCGCCGAGCAGCGTGCGCTGGCCAAGGGTGAGGCGGTCGTCGACCGCAGCAACCGTGAGGTGGTCCGCATCTCCGGCGCCGACCGGCTGAAATGGCTCAACGACCTGACCTCGCAGAAGCTCGACACGCTGCGGCCGGGCGAATGGACGCAGACGCTCGACCTCGACCTGCAGGGCCACGTGCTGCACCACCTGACGCTCGTCGACGACGGTGAGAGCCTGCTGGCCCACGTCGAGCCGGGCACCGCGCAGAGCCTGATCGACTATCTCGACCGGATGCGGTTCATGCTGCGGGTCGAGGTGGCGCGGGCCGACGACCTGGCCGTGCTGTCCACGGCCACGGAGGACTTCCTGGTGCCGCGCGAGGAGCTGCCCGACCACCTGGGCAAGCCGCTGGCGGGGCTGTGGGCGTACGAGGCGCTGCGGATCGAGGCGCACCGGCCGCGGCTGGGGTTCGACACCGACCACAAGACGATCCCCCACGAGGTGGGCTGGATCGGCGCGGCCGTACACCTGAGCAAGGGGTGCTACCGCGGTCAGGAGACGGTCGCCCGGGTGCACAATCTCGGGCACCCGCCGCGCCGCTTGGTGTTCCTGCACCTCGACGGCAGCGTCGACACGCTGCCGGCGCACGGTGATCCGGTGATCTTCGAGAGTCAGGAGGTCGGGGTGGTCGGGTCGGCCGCCCGGCACCACGAGCTCGGGCCGATCGCGCTGGCGGTGGTCAAGCGGACGGTGCCGGTGGACGCGCCGCTGCTGGCCGGTGGTGTGGCGGCCGCGCAGGAGGTCATCGTGCCGCCGGACGCGGGACGCAACGTCTCCATCGACCCGGCCCTTCGCCGCCGCATCCGCTGACTGGTGGAAGCCCCCCAGGCGGGGGCGGTCAGAAGTCGAGGACGAGGGTGATCGGGCCGTCGTTGACGAGCGACACCTTCATGTCGGCGCCGAAGACGCCCGTCTCCACGTGCGCCCCCAGCTGCCGCAGCTCCTCCACCACGGCCTCCACCAGCGGCTCCGCGACCGGCCCTGGGGCGGCGGCCTGCCACGTCGGCCGCCGCCCCTTGCGGGCGTCCCCGTACAGGGTGAACTGGCTGATCACCAGGAGCGGCGCCGACACGTCCGAGCAGGACTTCTCGCCGTGCAGGATGCGCAGGCCCCAGAGCTTGGCGGCGAGCTTGGCGGCCTCGGTCCGCGTGTCCGTGTGGGTGACGCCCACCAGCACCAGCAGGCCGGGCTCGTCGATGGCCCCGACGGTCTGACCGTCGACCACGACCGACGCCGAACTCACTCTCTGCACCACTGCTCGCATGGCAACCCATTCTGGACCAGGAAGAAGGGTTCGTAGACTCAGGCCCAAAGGGGAAGGGAAATGTCGATGATTGTGGAAGTTGTCCGGTCCGGGTTCGTGGAGTCCACGCATCAGGTTCGCATGCTGACCGTGGACGCGGAAGGACGCCCGGTCGAGGCGAAGGGCGCGGTGCATGTGCCCGCGTCGCCACGGTCGTCGATGAAGCCGCTGCAGGCGCTCGGCATGCTCCGGTCCGGGCTCGGGCTGGAGGACGAGCTGCTGGCGCTGGCCTGCGCCTCGCACTCGGGCGAGCCGTTCCACGTGGACGGCGTCAGGAAGATCCTCGCGGGCGCGGGGCTGGAGGAGTCGGCGCTGCTGTGCCCCGAGGACTACCCGTTCGACCGGAGTGTCACGGAAAGCGGCCGCGTCTACATGAACTGCTCGGGCAAGCACGCCGCCATGCTGGCCACCTGCGTGCTGAACGACTGGCCCACCGAGTCCTACCTCGAGCCCAGGCACCCGCTCCAGCGGGCCATCCGCGAGACCGTGGAGGACCTGACGGGGGAGCGGGTGGCGGCCTCCGGGGTGGACGGGTGCGGCGCGCCGCTGTTCTTCGTGTCGATGCTGGGCGTGACGAAGGCGTTCCGGGCGTTCCCGAGGTCGTCCCCCGACTCGTACGAGCGCAAGATCTTCGAGGCGATGAGCACCTACCCCGAGTGGACCTCGGGCACCGACCGCCCCGAGGCCAGGCTGATGCGCGCGCTGCCCGGCCTCATGCTGAAGGCCGGGGCGGAGGCGTTCGACGCGTTCGCGTTCGAGGACGGGCGGGCGGGCACCGTCAAGATCGAGGACGGGTCGCAGCGCGCCCGCGTCCCGGCCACGGTGGCGGCCCTGCGCTCGCTGGGCCTGGACGCGCCCGAGCTGGCCGAGCTCGCCGCCCCGCCGGTGCTCGGCGGCGGCCGGCCGGTGGGTGAGCTGCGGTTCCGTTAGAGGGTGCGGAACTGGCGGGTGGCGGAGATGGCGCCCGAGGTCGTCGTGGTGAACGTCCGCATCGACCCGGCGAACTTGGACAGGTCCCACTCCGCGGGCCCGTGGTACCAGTACAGGTTGTCGGACTGGTGGCCGTTCCCCGTGACCGAGGCCACCACCCGCGACCAGTGCTCCACCCCGTCGAAGATCACCGCGTAGGGCAGGTAGCGGGAGAACAGCTCCACGCGGTGCTGCTCCGGCACGTCCCCCAGCTCGCCGGAGAACAGGTACTGCCGGAAGCCCATCGTGTGCGCCAGCGCCGCCGAGCCCTTGGCCGTCTTGGCCGGCATGTACTGCCCGCCGACGGCCAGCGCGCCGCCCGCGATGATGACGGCCAGCCCCAGCAGCCCGTACGTGGTGAACCAGGCCAGCCCCGCCGTGGCCAGCACGCCGACCGCGATGAGCACCACGCCGATGGTCGTCCACCTGGTGCGCTCGGTGTCGGGCCGCCGGGCGAACCAGCCCTGCCTGACCACGTCGGCGTACAGGGCGTCGCGCACCTTGCCCAGGTGGGCCGCGAACGAGCCGGACAGCTGCGACAGCAGCACCGCGTCCCGCCCGTCGAAGATGGCGTCGTACAGGGCGCGCTCGTACGGCAGCAGCGCGTTGACCGGCGCGTTCGGCAGCCTGACCAGCATCCAGTCGGGCGCGTCGTACGTCTGGCGCGGCTGCTCGTCGATCCGCAGGTAGCCGCGGACCGCCAGGTCGACGATCGTGGCGGTGACGTCGACCACGTCGGCCTGTTCGTCCACCAGGGTGCCGATCTGGCCGGGCCGGACGCCGTCGGGCGGGGAGAAGTGGCCGTTCTGCACCGGATCGACCGGGCCCTGCGCGTGGCCGGCGACCCTGGCGTCCCGGCCGCGCGTCCAGTAGAGCAGGGCGAGGCCGCCGAGCAGCAGCACCAGCAGCCCGGCCAGGGCGCCGCCGGTGACGGTGTTCAGGGTGAACGCCGAGGCCAGCGAGAAGCGCTTCTCCAGGATGGGGGTGCCGGAGCTGGACCCCTTGGGGTAGCCGATGACCACGGTCAGGGCCTGGCCGGGAGCGATGTTCTCCTGCTCGAAGTCGGCCTGGGTGGCCGAGTGGTCCATGGAGGCCGAGGTGCAGCCGATGGCCGAGGTCAGCTCGCCGGCGAAGCAGGACAGGTTCTGGACCTGCCCGGGGCCGTTCACCTTGACCGTCGCCTTGGCGACCTGCCGGCTCCAGCCGTTCACCGCGAACCAGCGCAGCTCCTCGACACCGCCCGAGGTGGTCACCGCCCCCTTGACGTCGTACTCGACCGTTCCGTCGCCCTTCACGGTGAGCACGTCGCCGGCGAGGGTGCCGCCCTTGACGTTCGAGATCTGGTAGACGCGGTCGTTGCCGTCGTCGTACCGCGTCCTGGTGATGAACGTCCGCTTGAGCTCACCCGGCGCCCCGCTGATCTTCTCGACCACGTGCAGGGTGCCGTTCTTGCCGAGGGTCATCGTCACCTCGTCGGTGATCCCGGCGCCCGCCGCGTGCGCGGGTGCGGCGCTCAACGTCAGAGCGGTGGCCCCGAGCGCGGCGATCGTGAGTCTGATGCCCATGGCGGCAAATCGTATCGGTTCGTGACTGTCAGTCCAGCGTGATGCTGGTTGCCGCCCGCTGAACGCTCTCCGGCGAGGCGCCCTGGCCGGGGTTCTCGAGGGCGAGCGCCTGGTTCTGGGCGACGTACGGGCGCATGCGCTCCTCGTACCGGTCGAAGGCCCCGATGGGGTCCCTGCCGAGCTCCTGCGCCAGCACGTACGCCCCCACCAGCGCCAGGCTGGTGCCCTGCCCCGACAGCGGCGAGGCGCAGTAGCCCGCGTCGCCGACGAGCGCGACCCGGCCCTTCGACCAGCGCTCCATCCTGACCTGGGCCATGGCGTCGAAGTAGAAGTCGTCGGCCTTCCACATGGCCTCCAGCAGCTTGGGCACCTCCCAGCGCAGCCCCGAGCAGCGCTCCTGGACCAGGCGCTTCTGCTGCTCGACGTCGCGGTGGTCGTAGTCGATGGGGCCCGCGCCGAAGCCCAGGTTGACCCGCATGACGGTGGCGTCCCGGTCGCTGAAGAGGGCGCCTCCGGTGTCGCCCTCGCGGAACCAGGTCTGCCAGCGGTCCAGGCCGAGGAAGTTGTCGGCGGTGAAGATGGAGACGTACGTGCCGAGGTGGTGCAGGAACCGCTCCTCGGGGCCGAAGGTGAGCCGGCGCACGTTGGAGTGCAGGCCGTCGGCGCCGAACACGTAGTCGTAGCGCCCCCGGCCGCCGCTCTCGAACGTCACGTCCACGCCGTCGGCGTCCTGGTCGAGGGTGGCGATCGAGTCGCCGTACACGTACTCGGCGCCCGAGGCCGAGGTGAGGATGGTGGTCAGGTCGTCGCGCATGATCTCGATGTCCGGGCTGTCGAACCGGCCGCCGCTGACCGTCTCCTCGTAGCTGCGCATGAGCTCGTTGCCGTCGCCGTCCACCATGGACATGCCGCGCATGGTCGTCCGCAGGGCCCTGATCCGCTCGATGACGCCCATCTTGGCGACCACGTCCAGCGCGGCGCCCCTGATGTCGACGGCCTGACCGCCCTTGCGCGGGGCCGGGGCCCGCTCGACGAGGGTGGTCTCGTACCCGTGCCGCCGCAGCCAGTACGCCAGGACGGGACCGCCGACGCTCGCGCCCGAGACGAGCACTTTCATGATCTGCTCCTTTGCCGCAGAAGTGAACGTTGTACGCTGAATGTACGGAGTACGGACAGCAGCTCGCAAGGGTAGGATGGCCAGATCTGTACTAGTACAGGAGGACCGGATGGCAGCGCCCTACGCCGAGATCGTCGCCGACATCAAACGCCGCATAGCCGACGGCCGGCTCCGCCCGGGAGACCGCGTCCCGTCCACCAGGCAGCTCGCCAGGGACCGGGGGGTCGCCCTGGCCACCGCCGCCAAGGCGCTCGCCCTCCTGGCCCAGGAGGGCGTCGTGGTCGCCGAGCCGCGCGTGGGGACGATCGTGGCGGAGCCGCGCGGGGGGCGGACGGCCGCCCGGCGGCCGGATATTTCAGGAAATGAGGTGACGCGGGAGCGGATCGTACGGGCCGCCATCGAGATCGCCGACGCCGAGGGCCTGCCCGATCTGACCATGCGCGGCCTCGCCGACCGGCTCGGCATGGCCACCATGTCCCTCTACCGCCACGTGGCCGGCAAGGACGACCTGGTCCTGCTGATGATCGAGGCCGTCATCGACGAGTTCCCGCTGCCCGAGGAGCCCCCGGACGGCTGGCGGGCCAGGCTGGAGACGTCGGCGCGGCTGCAGTGGGCCGGCTACCGCGCGCACCCGTGGATGGCCGGCGTCACCTCGCTGACCAGGCCGCTGCCCTCGGCCAGCCTGCTCAGGCACACGGAGTGGGTCATGGCCGCGCTGGCGGGCACGAGGCTCGACGCCACGGCCAAGATGCACGTGCACACCCTGGTCTACAGCTACGTGCAGGGCATCGCCGCCAACCTGGAGCTGGAGCGGCAGGCCCAGGCCGCCACGGGGCTCAGCGCGGACGAGTTCATGGCCGGGCAGGAGGAGCACCTGCGCTGGATCGCCGAGTCCGCCGAATATCGCGCCTTCGCGGGGGTCGTGGCCGAGCTGGACGGCGACTTCGACCTCGACCTGGACCGGCTCTTCGAGTTCGGGCTCGGCCCGCTGCTCGACGGCCTTGCCAAGGTGATCGACTAGTCGGAGATCTGGATGCGCAGCCGGCGGAAGCCGCGGCCCTTGCTCTCGATCTTGGCCACCTTGATGCGGCCGATCTGCTTGGTGGAGGCCACGTGGGTGCCGCCGTCAGCCTGGGTGTCGAGGCCCACGATGTCGACGATCCGCACGTCCTGGACGGTCTCCGGGACCAGGTTGGTGGCCGTGCGGATGATGTCGGGGATCTCGAACGCCTCCTTGCGCGGCAGGACGCGCACGTCGATGCGCCGGTCGGCGGCGATCTCGGCGTTGCAGGCGTCCTCGACGGCCTCCTTGAAGCCGGGGGGCACCTCCGGCAGGTTGAAGTCCATCCGCGCGCTGAGCTCGTCCATGTTGCCGCCGGTGACGAGGCAGCCGTAGTCCCTGAACACCACCCCGCACAGCACGTGGAGCCCCGAGTGCGTACGCATGAGGGCCGAGCGCCGCTCGTCGGCCACCGCCGCCCGGACCACGGTGCCCGCCGGCGGGATCGGATCGCCCTCGGCCGGGATCAACTGGAGGTCGTCGCCCTTGCGCACCCCCACGACGCGCGTCTCGACGCCCTGCCAGATCAGCACCCCGTGATCCGCCGGCTGGCCGCCGCCGCCCGGATAGAACGCCGACCTGTCCAGCACGATCCCCTCGGGCGTCGCCTCCAGCACGACGGCCTCGAAGTCGCGGAGAACCTGGTCGGCCAGTTCCAGCCGCTGCGTGCGCCCGTGGAGGTCGTAGGTCATGCCGGCAGCCTAACGCCCGGGCCGATCACCAGGGGCCGTAGGGACCGTTGTTGCCCCGCCCGCCCATGCCCTTGACGGCCGGCTTGACGTCCACGATGTAGATCGTGGCGGCGATGGCCGCGATGATCGAGAAGAAGCCCAGCGCGCCCAGGCCGATGAACTCGATGCCGCCGACGATGAGGAAGGCGGTGAAGTAGCTCCAGGCGCCGCCCACCGAGAACAGCGTCGCCAGCGCCAGGATCAGCAGCCAGATGTTCTTCTGCAGCTTGCCCGCCGAGACGAAAGCGCCGGTCGGCACCCGGAGCGCGTGCACGAGCGCGTAGGCCGACATGCCGAAGATGACGGCGGCGAGCACCAGAAAGAGGAGATTGAGGACACTGTTGATCAAAGTCATGTTTGTTGGCTCCGCACAACGCCGCGATGAAATCGGCTTCAGCCTAATAGCCGACCCTGTCAGACGGGCACCCCAAAGCGGAAAGCCCGCCTCCCGCAGGAGACGGGCTTTCCGTCAAATCAGGCCTTCGCCTTCGTGGTGCGGGGCTTCCTGGCCGGGGTGGCGGGCTTGGCGGCCCGCGACACCTCTTCGAGCTCCAGCGCGGCGTCGCCGCTCGTCTTGCTGACGACCCGGCGGCCGCGCGTGGCGAAGTCCTCGTAGGCCTCGGTGGCCCGGCCGGCGAGCTGGTCGGCGTAGCCGCGGGCCTTCTCCGGGAACTCCTTGGCGAAGCTCTCGGCCTTGCCGGCGTACACGCGGGCCATCTCCGGCAGGTCCTTGGCCAGCTCGGTGCGGCGCGACTGCAGCTTCTGCAGCTGCTCGGGCAGCTCGCGGAGCTTCTCGACCGCGAAGTCGCCGACGCCCGCGACGGCGTAGAACGGCTTGGACTCCGTAAGCTTCTTGACCTCGGTTGCGAGCGTCATGGGTTAACCTTCCTTGGTTTCCTGGGTGACGTTGCCGTTGCCGGAGGTCGCCGTATAGGGCTCAAGAGCGGCGAGAAACTCCTCCGGCAGCGGTTCGTCGTCCGATCCGGAGCCGTGCCGAGGGCGAGCATTCTGGGAGGTCTGCTCGTCTTCGGCGCGCTTCTCCTTACGGAACGACTCATAGATATCAATCAGCACCTGGCGTTGCCGTTCGGTGAGGTGCGTGTCGGCCCTGATCGCCGTGATGATGTCACTTGGCGGCTCGCGGTCCTCGATGAGGCCCGCCTGCACGTAGAGCGCCTGCGAGGAGATGCGCAGACCCTTGGCGATCTGGTTGAGGATCTCCGCGCTCGGCTTGCGCAGCCCACGCTCGATCTGGCTCAGGTAGGGGTTGGAGACCCCTGCCGCCGCCGCGAGCTGGCGCAGCGAGATCTTCGCCTGCTGCCGCTGCTCGCGGATGTATTCACCGATCGAGCCGACCTTGGGTAGTGCCATGCCTCATAGTCTGCCCTGTAGTGCTTGCAATTGCAAACAGGACAGTTAACGCCAGCAAGCACGTCAGAGCTGGAAGACCCACAGGAGAGGCGCGGAGGTGACCAACGTCACAGAGAGTGCGATGTAGCCGTAGCGCACCGGGGTGGCCAGCTCGGGACCCGGCTTGATCAGGCGGTCGACCCTGGCCATGACGTTCTTGGCGTGCATGCCGAGCATGCCGTGGGGGGTCGGCATGGCGCCCGCCGTACCGAACCTGAGCAGCGCCGTCGCCAGCCTGCGCGGCGAGCAGTAGCGCCGGGCGCGGTCGTCGGCGGCCATCTCGATGAGCAGCTCCACCTGCGCCTGCGCGTCGGCCACCACCTTCGACCACGGCAGCGCCCTGCGCAGCGCGGCGAACGGCAGCAGCACCAGGTCGTGCCGCTCGCGCACGTGCGCGGCCTCGTGTGCGAGCACGGCGGCCAGTTCGTCCTCCGACAGCAGCTTGAGCGCGCCCTCGCTGACCACGACCTGCGAGCGCAGGCCGGGCACGCAGTACGCGGCGGCGCCCGGATGGGCGAGCACCCGCACCCCGGGCACGCCGGGGTCGTCGTGGGAGATCAGCGCGAGCAGCATGCGGTGCCGGCGGCGTGCGCGCAGCGCCTGCGCGCCGGCGGTGAGCAGCACCGCGATCAGCACGGTCAGGGCGGTGAGCCCCGCGATCAGGGCCAGCACGTGCAGCGGGTCCCACGCCTGCTGCGGCGCCTCCCCCCGCGCGAACGCGAACAGCCCGGGCAGCACCCCCTCGCCGTACGGCTGGACCGCGTAGGCGAGCATGGCGCCGGTGGTGGCCAGGCCCCAGGAGACGCCCAGGGACTGCCAGACGATGATGGCCAGCCGGGGAGCGCGCGAGGTCCACCGGGCAGTCGTGAAACGCCAGGAGCCAACCGCGCACGCCGTGGCGAGCGCTGCCAGCGCCGCTGCCGTGATCACTCTTCCTCCAGCTCCGTAAGGGCTCTGCGCAGGATCTCCGCCTCCGAGCCCGACACGGCCTGGGCGAAGCGAGTCAGGGCGGCCGATCGGTCGCCCGTCATGTCCAAGGCTTCAAGCATAAGCTCGGCGATGTACGCATCGCGGCTTTCGGCCGGTAGATATCTCCATGCGCGGCCGTCCCGGGTGCGCTGGAGGAAGCCCTTCCGGGTGAGGCGGTCGAGCACGGTCATCACCGTGGTGGGGGCAAGGTCGCGGTCGGCGATGAGCCTGCCGACCTCGCGGGCGGTCAGCGCGCCGTTCTCCGCCCAGAGGATGTCCATGATGCTGCGCTCAAGCTCGCCAAGACCCTTCACGCCCTTCAGGGTAGCTCTACAACCTGTCGAGCTGGCATTCGGGGAGTGTGAACCGTGTCTCTGTGTCGTGCGTATCTCCGTGCATGCGTTGGAGTACAGCGGTTGTGGCCCTGCTCGGTCTGGTGCTGGCGGCCGGGTGCGCGGCCTCGGCGGACAGCACGTCGACACACGTTCAGGCGGACGTGGTCTTCAGCCAGGAGATGATCACGCACCACCAGCAGACGATCCAGCTGGCCGAGGTGGCGGCCAAGAGCGGAAAGTCCCCGTACGTCCGTGACCTGAGCACGAAGCTCATCGCGGAGGAGAAGGCGGACATCGACATGATGTCGTCGTGGCTGCAGTCCTGGAACGAGAAGGTGCCGCCGGCGCCGACCGACCAGATGGGCGCGGACCTTAAAGCCGGCTCCGGCTTCGACAAGGAGTGGCTGTCGGCGCTGTCGGGGCATCTGGAGCACGGTGTGATGATGGCCGAGACCGTCAAGAAGTCGGGCAAGCACGGGCCCACGCTCGAACTGGCCGACAAGATCATCAAGGCTCAGAAGGCGGAGCTGGCCGAGATCGCCAAGCAAGCGGGCTGACCCGTGGCCAGGGCCTTCCCATCGGTCCCGGCAGGAAAGCCGGTCAGGACCTACGCCGGCGCGGCGGTGGCCGCCGGCGTCGTGGTGCTGGTCGTCGTCCTGCGGTTCGGCGGGGCCATCAAGCCGGAGTTCCCCGGGTTGCCCACCGCCGGGCCGTTCACCGAGTGGGGGCTGCCCCTGGCCCGGTTCTGCTTCGACGCGTGCGCGCTCGGCTGCGTCGGCACGCTCACCGCCGCCCTCCTGGCCCCCGCCTCCTCGCCCGAGTCACGGTCCTGCCGCCGCGCGGCCGGCTGGTGGGCGCTCGGCTGGGCCCTGGCGACAGCGCTCAGCTACGTGCTCACCCTGTCCAACCTCATCCCGCTGCCCGCCGGCGACCTGCTCGCCTCGCCCGATCTGCTGGAGTTCGGCACCTCCATCCCGCAGACCCAGGCCCTGCTCGTGGTGCTGGCCGCCACCGCCGTCGCGGGCCTCACCTGGCGGCTGCCCCCGGCCGTCCGGCTGGCGGTCGCCGTGTTCGGCCTGCTGCCGCCCGCCTACGTCGGGCATGCCGCCTCCGCGGGCGACCACGACATCGCCGTCTCCGCCCTCATGGCGCACCTGGTGTCGGTGTCGGTCTGGGTCGGCGGCCTGGTCGCGGTGCTCGTCCACTTCCGCCGGTCCCAGGAGCTGCCGGCGGTGCTGCCCAGGTTCAGCGCGCTCGCCCTGTGCTGCTTCGCCGCCGTGGCCGTCTCGGGCGTGGCGAGCGCCTGGGTACGGCTGAGCGCCCCGTCCGACCTCTGGCAGAGCGCGTACGGGCAGCTCCTGCTGGCCAAGACCGCCGCCCTCGTGCTCCTGGGCCTGTTCGGCTGGACCCACCGCCGCCGCACGGTCGCCGGCATCGCCGACCGGTCCGTCCGCCGGACCTTCGTCCGCCTGGCCACCGGCGAGGTGATCGTGATGGCGGCGGCCGTCGGGCTGGCCATCGGCCTGTCCCGCACACCGCCACCGCCCGGCGGCGGTGGCGGTCACGGCCAGTCCGCCCTGGAGTACGCGCTCGCCCCCGTCACCCCGGGAGCGCTGATCACCGAGGTCCGCCTGGACCCGACCGTCCTGATCCTCCTGATGCTGCCCGCGGTCGCCTACGCGGTCCACGCCCGCAGGGCGGCCTCCTGGCCCGCCGGCCGCGCGATCGTCTGGTACGCGGGCCTGGCGCTGACGGCGCTGGTGCTGCTCGGTGGGGTCGGGAGCTACGCGCGGGCGATGCTGTCGGTCCACTCGGTCCAGCACGCGGTGCTCACCGTCGTCGCCCCGCTCCTGCTCTGCCTGGGCGCCCCGTTCACCGTCGCCGGCCGGTACCGGTTCCTCGCGCATCCCGCCGTCTACTTCGGGGCGTTCGTCCTCCTCTACGGCACTCCCTGGTTGTCGTGGTCGCTGTCCGGCTACGCCCCTCACCTGCTCACCGAGCTCCTGTTCTTCGGCCTCGGCCTGCTGGTGTTCGGCGTCCTGACGGGGGCGGACCCGGGGACGTCGGGCGATCGGGCCCGCCTGCTGGCCGCCGTGACGCTGACCCACCTCGCCGTCGGGACGTACCTGCTGCTCGCGCCCCCGGTCGCGGCCGGCTGGATCTCCCTCGCGGCCCCGTCCGGCGCGCCCGGCGTCCTCGCCGACCAGCGCCTGGCCGGAGCCGTGGCGATGCTCCTGCCGCTGCCCGCGCTCGTCCTGCCGGCCGTGCGCGCGGCCGGCAGGGGGACCGCGGTGCTGGTGCGGGGCGGCCGTTGATGCCAAGCTCGGTGAGATGCGCATCACGTTGGTGAACGGCGACATCACCGAGCAGCGGGTGGACGCCGTCGTGAACGCCGCCAACTCCTCCCTCATGGGCGGCGGAGGCGTGGACGGCGCCATTCACCGCCGCGGCGGTCCGGAGATCCTCGAGGCGTGCCGGAAGCTGCGTGCCGGCCACTACGGCAAGGGGCTGGCCACCGGACAGGCGGTCGCGACGACGGCCGGGCGCCTGCCCGCGAAGTGGGTGATCCACACGATCGGGCCGGTGTACTCCATGTCGGTGGACCGTTCGGAGCTGCTGGCCTCCTGCTACCGGGAGTCGCTGCGGGTGGCCGACTCGCTGGAGGCCAGGTCGGTGGCCTTCCCCGCGATCTCGACCGGGATCTACGGCTGGCCCATGGACGACGCCGCGCGGATCGCCCTGGACACGGTGCGGCAGGCGGACACGTCCGTGGAGGACGTCCGCTTCGTGCTGTTCGACAGCGCGGCCTACGCCGTCTTCGAGGCGCGCCTCTAAGCGCGGGGATCCACCGCCGAGAACGGGAGGGTCAGCTCGCCGAGCCGCCACCGGGCCGGGCCGCCGAGCGGCGGCCGCCCGGAGACGGGCCAGGAGCCCGACAGCGCGCGTACGGAGGCCAGCCACCGCTGCCGCAGCCCATGGGCCCCGTACGGCGCGCTCACCGCCCACGCGTGGTCGAAGTCGCTCAGGAACGCATGGATCCGCTCGCCCGGCACATTCCGGTGGATGAGGGTCTTCGGCAGCCGGTCGGCCAGGTCGGAAGGCCGCTCGAAGGCATCGAAACGGGCCGAGAACGTGATCGTCCGGGGTCCTTCCGGACAGAGCCCCACCCAGACCGCGCGCCGCCCGTTCTCGGACGAGGTCCCCTCGACCAGGACACCATCGGGGGCCAGCCGGCCTCTGAGCACGTCCCAGTAGTGCCACGCCTCGGCCTCGCCGTACTGCCTGAGGACGTTGAAGGCCCGCACCAGCGTCGGCGGGCGCGGGACGGGCAGCTCGAAGCCGCCCAGGCGGAAGCTCAGCCCCTCCCGCTCGTACGGCTTGGCCACCGCCACCCTGGCCGGGTCGATCTCGATCCCGACCACCTCGACGCCGGGAGCCACCCGGCGCAGGCGGGTGAACAGCTCCAGCGTCGTGGTGTGCGACGCGCCGTACCCGAGATCCACCACGAGGGGCCGCTCGGTGGCCCGCAGCAGCCGGCCGTGCGCGGCGGCGATCCAGCGGTCGGAGCGCCGCAGCCGGTTGTGCCCGGTCGTGCCCCTGGTGATGGCGCCGACCGGCCTGCCCCCCGCCTTGGCGGCCCCGGCCGGTCTAGCCACTGACGCGGTGCACCTTGTGCTGGGCGGCCTGGGCCCGGGGGCGGATGATCATGCGGTCGATGTTCACGTGGGCGGGGCGGGTCACGCACCAGGCGATCGCGTCGGCCACGTCGTCGGAGGTCAGCGGGCCGGGCACGCCCTCGTAGACGCGCGCCGCGGCCGCCTCGTCCCCGCGGAAGCGGGTGACCGCGAACCCCTCGCTCCGCACCATGCCCGGCGCGATCTCCACGATCCGCACCGGCCGGCCGACCAGCTCCAGGCGGAGCGTCTCCACCATCGAGGTCTGCGCGTGCTTGGCCGCGACGTAGCCGCCGCCGCCCTCGTACGACACCAGGCCCGCCGTCGAGGTCACCATCACTAGCACGCCGTCGCCGGACTCGACGAGCTTGGGCACGAGCGCCTGGGTCATGCGCAGGGAGCCGAGCACGTTCACGTCGTACATCTGCTGCCAGTCATCCAGGTGCCCCTCCGCGACCGATTCGAGGCCGAGGGCGCCACCGGCGTTGTTGACCAGCACGTCGCAGCGCTCCAGCGAGTCCGCCAGCGCGTCGACCGACTCCTGGGAGGTCACGTCCAACGTCACCGGCCTGATCGAGGGCACCTCCGCGGCCAGCTTGTCGAGCCGCTCGCGCCGCCGCGCGCCCGCCACCACCTCGAAACCCTCGGCGGCGAGCCGCCGCGCGGTCGCCTCCCCGATCCCGCTGCTCGCCCCGGTCACCACAGCCGTTCTCCGCATGCCCCTCATCCTGCCAGCCCTCCCAGGGGCGTTGACCACCGCCCTGAATACCTAGTTATGACCATGTGTCGGGAATGTCGCAAAAATTTGGATGGTTATAAGCCGTCTGGAGGTGGTGTCGAGTGAGGCGACGACGGGTCAGCCGGGTCGCGACCATCAGCATGCACACATCGCCCCTGGACCAGCCCGGAACGGGCGACGCCGGAGGCATGAACGTGTACATCGTGGAGTCGGCCAAGCGGCTGGCTCACCTCGGCGTGGAAGTGGAGATCTTCACCCGGGCCACCGCCCGCGACCTCCCGCCCGTGGCCGAACTCGCCCCAGGCGTCCTCGTCCGCCACCTCACCGCGGGACCGTACGAGGAGATGGAGCGCAGCGAGCTGCCGAGCCAGCTCTGCGCGTTCCTGTCCGGGGTGCTGCGCACCGAGGCCATGTACGACCCGGGCCGCTACGACGTCATCCACTCCCACTACTGGCTCTCCGGCCAGGTCGGCTGGCTGGCCAAGGAGCGCTGGGGCGTGCCGCTCGTGCACACCATGCACACCATGGCCAAGGTCAAGAACCTCCTGCTCGCCCAGGGCGACAAGCCGGAGCCCAACGCCCGCGTGGTCGGCGAGGAGCAGGTCGTGCAGGTCGCCGACCGCCTCGTGGCCAACACCGTCGACGAGGCGCGCGAGCTGATCGACCTGTACGGCGCCGTCGAGGAGCGCGTCGCCGTCGTGAACCCGGGCGTCAACCTCACCGTCTTCCAGCCCGCCTCGCAGGGCGCCGCCCGCCGCCGGCTCGGCCTGCCGCAGGACGCGCACGTCCTGCTCTTCGTGGGCCGCATCCAGCCGCTCAAGGCCCCGGACGTGCTGCTCCGCGCCGCCTCCAGGATGCTCATCGACGACCCGTCGCTGCGCGAGCGCCTGGTCGTGGTCTGCGTCGGCGGGCCCTCGGGCAACGGTCTCGCCAGGCCGTCCCTGCTCACCGAACTGGCCGCCGAACTCGGCATCTCGGACGTCGTCCGCCTCGTGCCCCCTGCCCGGCAGGAGGAACTGGCCGACTGGTACCGGGCGGCCTCGGTGACGGTCGTGCCCTCGTACAGCGAGTCGTTCGGCCTCGTCGCCCTGGAGTCCCAGGCCTGCGGCACCCCCGTGGCGGCCGCCGCCGTGGGCGGGCTGCGCACCGCCGTCCGGGACGGCGTGTCGGGCCTCCTCGTGGACGGCCACGACCCGGCGCAGTGGGCCCAGGCCCTGCGCCGCTTCGTCGTCTCGCCGCGCTGGCGCGACTCGATGTCGGGGGGAGCCCGCGCGCACGCGGCGGCGTTCGGCTGGCAGGCGACCGCGTCCCGCCTGGTGGAGGTGTACGCGGGCGCCATCGCAAACCTCCACAAAACCCCCATCGCCCTGAACTTCTAGCCCTCTTCTGGCCCGACTTTTGTTCTGGTCTTGTGCTGGCGGCCTTCTATCCTTGTCGGCATGCGCGATGTCGTCGAAGCCGCGCTCAAGGCCGCGGACGTCACCTACGACGAGCCGCGGCCGGGCGCTTTCCTGGTCAACCTGCCCGGGCAGCACAAGCTCGCCACCATGACGTGGTTGATCGTGGGGGAGCAGGCGCTGCACGTCGAGGCGTTCTTCTGCCGCCAGCCCGACGAGAACCACGCCGAGTTCTACCGCTGGCTGCTCGGCAAGAACGGCGCCATGTACGGCGTGCACTTCTCACTCGACCCCGTGGGGGACGTCTACCTGGTGGGCCGGGTGCCCCTGGCCGCCGTCACGGAGGCGGAGGTGGACCGGCTGCTGGGATGCGTGCTGACGTACTCGGACGACTGGTTCGACCGGGCGCTGGAACTGGGGTTCGCCTCGTCGATCAGGCGCGAGTGGGAGTGGCGGGCCAAGCGCGGGGAGTCGCTGGCCAACCTGCAGGCGTTCGCCCGCTTCGCCGACCCGGACCGCTGATCCCGGACCATAGGATTGGCGATATGGCGACTTTGGTGCTGCTTAGGCACGGCGAGAGTGACTGGAACGCGAAGGGCCTGTTCACCGGCTGGGTGGACGTGAGCCTCTCGGCCAAGGGTGAGGACGAGGCCCGCCGCGGCGGCAAGCTCCTCCAGGACGCCGGACTGCGCCCGGACATCGTCCACACCAGCCTGCTGACGAGGGCCATCCAGACGGCCCAGCTGGCGCTGGCGGAGGCCGACCTGCTCTGGCTGCCGGTGAAGCGGAGCTGGCGCCTCAACGAGCGCCACTACGGCGCCCTCCAGGGCAAGAACAAGGCCCAGACGCGCGAGGAGTTCGGCGACGAGCAGTTCATGCTGTGGCGCCGCTCGTACGACGTGCCCCCGCCCCCGATCGCGGACGGCGACGAGTTCTCCCAGGCCGGCGACCCCCGCTACGCCCTGCTTCCCCCGGAGCTGATGCCCCGTACGGAATGCCTGAAGGACGTGGTCGACCGCATGCTCCCGTACTGGTACGACTCGATCGTCCCCGACCTGTCGGCCGGCCGCACGGTCCTGGTGGCCGCCCACGGCAACTCCCTGCGGGCCCTGGTCAAGCACCTGGACGGGGTCGGCGACGAGGAGATCGCGGGCCTCAACATCCCGACGGGGATTCCGCTGCTGTACGACCTGGACTCCGACTTCCGGCCGCGGCGGGCGGGCGGCGAATACCTGGACCCGGACGCCGCCAAGGCCGCCATCGAAGCCGTCGCCAACCAGGGCCGCTGAAAGCTCGGCCTTCCGCTCCTTGGCGCTTCGCGCTCGGGGCTTCAGACAGCGCTTCCCAGGGGGCTTTCGCCCCCTTCGACCCCCGAAAGGCGTGGTCTTCGCAGGCGGGACGCGCTTCGCGCGAAGGGGCTCAGGCTGTGTCGTGTGGGGGCACGCCCCCACACCCCCGGCGAGGGGACTCCCGTCCCCTCGCGCTCCCCTTGCCTGAGCCCTCTCGGTATCGATGGTGGGCGGGCATGATGGTTCGACGTGCGGGCGCATCCGCGTCATCCCGGTCTACCGAGTGGCCGGGATCATGGACCCTTCGCGGCGACAGGTCGCGTGCTGGCAGGAAGGGATGGCAGGCATGAGCGAACATCGCGAGACGACCGGCCGATGCTATGCGTGCAAGCGCACATTCAGCTTCGACCCGAAAGAAGTCGTAACTTTCCTGATCGATCCCGAGACCCACATGCCGCCAGGGATCACGTTCCTGGGCTCTCTTCGTCCGGCCAAACCGGAAGCCGTGGCCAGGTCTGTTGACGAGCCCATCTGCCCTGACTGCGTGACCAAGGCGAAGCAGTACAGCGAGGAGGGCGGATCGGGCCGCTCCTGGGACAGCTGGCCGCCGAGCAGCAATTGAGCCCTCGTGGTTTCGTGATCGTTTGTGCAGGCATGAGGAGGCCCCAACAGTCCATCGGACCGTCGGCGCCGCGACGAGAACCCTTGCCGTTCGGTCAGGTTCCACTGCGTTGTCCGGACACATGGTCGAGCCATTGCTTGAGGACCGCCGGGTTCTGTGCCACGTTCCAGCGCTGCAGGAACGAGCGGTCAGGCACCTCGATGTCCGCCATGACCAGGCCCGGTTCGTCCGCTTGCGCCGCGGCGACGATCCGGCCATCCGGGGCGATGATCCGAGTCGCCCCGCCGCCCTCGCGCCCACCAGCCGTGCCGGAGACATCGGCCGCGATCACCCAGCAGTCGTTCTCCACCGCCCGCGCTATGAGCGTGGACCGGGTCCTGACCGCCCAACCGCGAGTGACCTCCACGGGCAGGTCGTTGTTGAGCGGGCAAGCCAGGATGCGGGCGCCGGCCAGGGCCAGGAGGCGGGCCGGCTCGACGAGGTTGGCGTCGTTGCAGATCACGACGCCGAAGGCATGGCCTTCCTGGCGATACAGGGGCAGATCCGCGCCCGGGCTGAAGGCCGGTTCGCGGGGAAAGAGCTTGCGGGTGACCTCGCCGACCAGCCGCCCGGCGCGCACGACCGCCGCTGAGCTGTGCAACCGCCCGCCGGCTGAGAGCTCGGTGAAACCGGCGACGACGGTCATCGTGGGTGGGCAATCCCGCAGAGCAGAGATCAGGTGTGCGTACGGGGGAGACAGCGCGACGGCCTCGGCGGCCGGTTTGTCCGGCGGCATGCCGCCGGAGTAGCACTCTGGCAGGACGAGCAGCTCCACTCCGGCTCGTTCGCACTGATCGATCACCCGTGGGAGGTCACCGGCCGCCGATCCCGCGAGCTCCGCCTGGAGCGCTGCCACTCTCATTCGGCGGCGCCCATGAAGTGCTTGCGAACGGCGTGGACGTCTTGCGCTCGTAGTCCTGCCGCCCGGGGCGCCAGTAGCTGTGTGCACATGTCGCCATGGTTGCGTGCATCGACGACCGTCCGGACGCCAGGCGTGACAACAGCCGACCATCCTGCGGCCGTGAGCCGCTTTGGGGGATCCGGCCGGACCACTGCATCCCGCCGGACCACTGCATCCCGCCGGACCACTGCATCCCGCTGGATCATCCAGCCACCGGTCACTGGGATGCGGCCGAGGTCGCGAATACAGGCTCAAAAGCCAACCCGACGACGGAACGCGACCGGTAGCCGGAGGCGTTTGACCCCGGCCCGTGAAATGGATGTGCGGCTGGCTCTGGGATGCCGTCTCTCGACTGCGACACGGCCTGCCATGACGGGTCGCATGATGGCCAAGTTCCGGGGAGCGCGAGGGGACGGGAGTCCCCTCGCCCGGGGGTGTGGGGGCGCAGCCCCCACACGACACAGCCTGAGCCCTTTCGCGCGAAGCGCGCCTCGTCTGCGAAGACCGCGCTTTTCGGGGGTCGAAGGGGGCGAAAGCCCCCTGGGAGGCGCTGTCTGGAACCCCGAGGAACGGGGATCAGCTGGGCCGCGCGCCCGTGACCAGGTAGACGACGTCCGCCGCCACCCGCACCGCGTGGTCCGCGTACCGCTCGTAGTAGCGCCCGATCAACGTGATGTCGATCGCCGGCTCCACCCCGTGCTCCCAGTCCTTGGACAGGATGTTCCGGAACAGCCGCCGGTGCAGCCGGTCCATCGCGTCGTCGTCCTGCTCCAGCTCCAGCGCCGAGTCCACGTCCCGCGAGGCGATGCAGCTGCCGGTCTTGGTGACGAGGTTCTCCGCGATCTGCCCCATCTCCACGATGGTCGAGCGCACCTCGGCCGGGATCGCCGACTCGGGGTGGCGCAGGCGGGCGACCTTGGCGACGTGGACGGCGAGGTCGCCCATGCGCTCCAGGTCGGTGCCCATGCGCAGCGCCGTGATGACCATTCGCAGATCCACGGCCACCGGCTGCTGCCGGGCCATCAGATCGAAGATCGAGGTCTCGATCTCGGCGAACGTCGCGTTCACTTCCTCGTCCCGGGAAATGACACTCTCGGCGAGCTGGAGGTCGGAGTCCAAAAGGGCCGTGGTGGCACGGGAAATAGCCGAGCGGACAAGCCTGGTCATCTCGACCAGCTTGTCGGTCAGGGAATCAAGTTCTTCGTGGTACGCGTCGCGCATGGGGTCACCGTACGTGCCTGTCGATGAACGAACCCCTACCGGCAGATGAACTTTCCAGGAAAGGGGCCTTCCACCCCTGATGAGAGGGTCTGCCCCCGGGAGAAGGCCACGTACTCTCGAAGGCATGAGTGAGATGGCCATGAGCTTCGCGGCCCTGGCCGGGTTCGTCGTGGGCGCCCTGGCGGTCCTGTTCTACCGGAACCAGATCGAGGCTCCGAAACGCGCTGCCATGGAGGACGGCACGCAGCCCGGGAGCACGCTGCCGCAGGGCGTGGCGTCCGTGCTGGCCGTGCTTCCCTCCTCCGCCGTGGTGCTCGACGCGCATGACAAGGTGCTGCGCGCCAGCTCGGCCGCGCGGGCGTTCGGGCTGGTCAAGGGGGACCGGCTGATGGCCGCCGAGTTGCTGGCGCTGGCCCGGCAGGTACGCCGTGACGGCGAGATCCGCGAGAGCGAGATCGACGTCGCGGGGCACAAGTTCGGCCAGGAGACCACGAACTTCGCGGTACGCGTGGCTCCGCTCGGCTCGCACGGCCAGGTCCTGGTGCTCGCGGAGGACCAGACCGAGCGCCGCAGGGTCGAGGCCGTACGCCGTGACTTCGTCGCGAACGTCAGCCACGAGCTGAAGACCCCGGTGGGCGCCATGAGCCTGCTGGCGGAGACCATCCAGGACGCCGCCGACGACCCCGAGGCGGTCGGCCGCTTCGCCGGGCGCATGCAGCACGAGGCCGCCCGGCTCAACTACCTCATCCAAGACCTGATCACACTCAGCAGGATCCAGGGCGCCGAGCCCATCCCCACCCCCGGACAGGTCTCGATCGACGAGTCCATCCACGACGCCATCGACCACTGCAACACCAAGGCCGCCGCCAAGGACATCACGCTCGTCTCCGGCGGCACCGAGGGTCTGCGGATCTGGGGTGACGACGAACTCCTCGTGACGGCGTTGCGCAATCTGATCGACAACGCCGTCGCGTACAGTCCCGAGCACACCCGGGTCGTGGTCAGCGTGCGGCCCGCCGGCGACTCGGTGGAGATCAGCGTCAGCGACCAGGGCATCGGCATTCCGGAGGAGGCGCTCGAACGCATCTTCGAGCGGTTCTTCCGCGTCGACGCGGCCAGGTCGCGGGCGACCGGTGGGACCGGGCTCGGACTGGCCATCGTCAAGCACGTCGCCGCCGCGCACGCCGGCGAGGTGTCCGTCTGGAGCAAGGAAGGGTCCGGCTCCACCTTCACGCTCCGCCTGCCCGCCTTCGGCGGCACGGCGGTGGCAGTACCACCCTCGATTCCCCTGGAGACAGCCCAATGACCCGCGTACTTGTCGTCGAAGACGAGGAGTCCTTTTCCGACGCTCTGTCCTACATGCTCCGCAAAGAGGGTTTCGAGGTGTCGGTCGCCGCGACCGGGCCCGAGGCGCTCGACACGTTCGACCGCAACGGAGCAGATCTGGTGCTGCTCGACCTGATGCTTCCGGGTCTGCCCGGTACGGAGGTGTGCCGCTCCCTCAGGCAGCGCTCCAAGGTGCCGGTGATCATGCTGACGGCCAAGGACAGCGAGATCGACAAGGTCGTCGGTCTTGAGCTGGGCGCCGACGACTACGTCACCAAGCCGTTCTCCTCGCGCGAGCTGGTGGCCCGCATCCGCGCGGTCCTGCGCCGCCAGGGCGACGTGACGGAGGAGCTGGAGACCGCGGTGCTGGCCGTCGGGCCCGTGCGCATGGACGTCGACCGCCACGTCGTCGCCGTGCGCGGTGAGCAGGTGCAGTTGCCGCTGAAGGAGTTCGAGCTGCTGGAGGTGCTGCTGCGCAACGCGGGGCGTGTACTGACGCGCGGGCAGCTCATCGACCGCGTATGGGGCGCCGATTACGTGGGCGACACCAAGACCCTCGACGTGCATGTCAAGCGCCTGCGCGCCAAGATCGAGTCTGACCCGTCCAACCCGCGCTGCATCCTCACCGTGCGCGGCCTGGGCTACAAGTTCGACGCCACCGAAGAGTAGAAAACCCTTGTTCCGGTACGAGTCGCGTACCGGAACAAGGGTTTCGGCGTTTCCGGGAAAGGGTCAGTGGGCTTCTTCGGAAGCCGGCGCGGACGGCGTCGGGGTGGGCGTGGGGGCCGCGGGCGCGTTCGGCGCCGGCGGGTAGTCCTTGAACTCACGGCTGCGCGTGACCACAGGGACGTTCAAGGACACGATCCCGGCGTTGGCGAACTGGAGGTCCAGCTTGATGCTCTCGCCGCCCCTGAGGCTCTTGGGGATCGCCTCGAGCATGATCTGAGGGGTGGGCTTGCCGGTGTTCACGAGCTGGTGGCTCGGGAGCTGGATCGGGGCCGCGACCTTGACCGTCCCCATGGCCCCGGCGGAGACCGCCTCCAGGGTGTCGGGGGCGCCGGCGGTGTTGAGGATGTTCAGGTAGATCGGGGCGGAGCCGCGCCAGGCGAGCTGCGCGCCGGAGTCGGGCCCGAGAATGAACGCCTGCGGGATCTGAATGCCGCGCGTGCCGTAAGCACCGTTCTCGATCAATGCCTGTGCCTCGTTGGGCGCGTACGGCTTGTTGGTAGTGGCGTCGAATCCAGCCCCGCAGCCCGCCAGCACGGGGGCTGCCAAGAACGCGGCGGCGACGACAATCCAGCGACGGCTGGTCACGGGCGGGTTCTCCTTGGTCTTGCGGAGGGCTCGCGCATGCGCTAGACGCGGGTGGCGCGCATGCGTGATGTGCAGCGCCCACCATATCCATCCGAATCCATGGTCATATCCACACCCCCGCAGGTCATTCGCTATGTCCGGAAATGCCAGACATAGAGTTGAGCACTTGTCAAGCCCTAATATGCGGCCTTGACCTGCAGTTATGAGGATTTCACTGTTCCGGGAGGCTGTGGATGCGTGGTACCCTGGAGTACAGCGGAAGGGGTACTTGTCACATGACTTTCCAGGTCGGCGACACAGTCGTCTACCCCCACCATGGGGCTGCTCGGATCGAAGCAATCACGAAGCGATCCATCAAGGGTGAGGAAAAGACCTACCTGGTGCTCAAGGTCGACAAGGGCGACCTTACCGTCCAGGTGCCAGCCGAAAACGCAGAACTCGTCGGTGTGCGCGATGTAGTCGGCCAGGAAGGCCTTGAGCGGGTTTTCGATGTCCTGCGGATGCCGCACACGGAAGAGCCGACCAACTGGTCTCGTCGCTACAAGGCCAATCTGGAGAAGCTCGCCTCCGGCGATGTGAACAAGGTCGCCGAAGTCGTTCGGGACCTGTGGCGGAGAGACCGCGAGCGCGGCCTGTCCGCGGGCGAGAAGCGCATGCTCGCCAAGGCGCGCCAGATTCTGGTCAGTGAGCTTGCCCTGGCGGAGAAGACCAACGAGGACAAGGCTGAGGCCCTGCTCGACGAGGTTCTCAACTCCTGAACACCAATCTTCCACGGGTGGGCGTCGGAGTCGACGTCCACCCGTTCGCTTCAGGATCCTCGGGGCGTGAGCTCAACCTCGCCGGCCTGCACTGGCCGGGCCAGACCGGGCTTGAGGGCCATTCGGACGGTGACGCGGCCGCGCATGCCGCGTGTGACGCGCTGCTGTCCGCGGCCGGCATGGGCGATCTCGGGCAGCTGTTCGGGACCGCGGACCCGCGCTGGGCGGGTGCCTCGGGTGTCGCCCTGCTGGAGGAGACCGCGCGGCAGGTTCGTGCCGCGGGCTATGAGATCGGCAACGTGGCCATTCAGGTGATCGGCAACCGGCCCAAGCTGGCGCCGCGCCGTACCGAGGCCGAGCTGGCGCTCAGCGCCGCTGTGGGTGCGCCTGTGAGCGTGTCGGCCACCACCACCGATGGGCTCGGGCTGACCGGGCGGGGAGAGGGCATCGCGGCCGTGGCCACGGCCCTGGTCGTCAACCTTTCCTGAACGCCGGGCGTCTTACGTATGGATGCGTGAGGGTGTCCCGGCGGGTCGTCGCGAAGCCCGCTGTATCAGGAGGCGGCGGTTCGTCACTGGCGCGGTACGGACCGCCGTCTCCCCTTTTTGGTTGTTTTGCCTGCTCTGAGGGTATGTGTCCCCACGACATGTGAACGTTTCGGGGGGGAGCAGCACATGATCGGCGCGATAGTTTCCGCGATAGTCATCGGTGCCATCGTCGGCGCCCTGGCCAGGCTGGTCGTTCCTGGCAGGCAGAACATGTCCATCGGGCTGACCCTCATCGTCGGCATCGTGGCAGCCCTGATCGGAACGCTGATCGCGCAGGCCGCCGGCGTGGCCGACACGCGAGGGATCGACTGGATCGAGCACATACTCCAGCTCGTGCTGGCGGTCATCGGCGTGCTCCTCGTGACGCGCTTCGGGCCGGGACGCACGGGGCGTACGCGCGGAACACCCACCTGACCTGCTCGGACATAAAATCCACGCATAAAAGCGGTAGATCGGGTAGCGAGCATCTCTGTGAGAGTGAACCGCTCACTCTTACGGGGAGGTTTCGAACCATGACTATCGAGTCCATCCTTGGCGCCATCGTGATCGGCGCCGTGATTGGCGCAATCGGTCGCCTCCTGCTCCCCGGCAGGCAGGCCATCGGCTGGATCCTCACCATCGTCGTCGGCATCGTGGCCGCCCTGCTAGGCACCCTGATCGCTCAGGTGCTCGGCGTCGAGACGACCCCCGGCATCGACTGGATCGAGCTGGTGATGCAGGTGGTGCTGGCCATCGTCGGCGTCGGCCTGGTCGCCGGGCTCCGACGCGGCTCCAGCGTCTAAGACGAAATAGATCGGCCCGCCCGGGATCGTGCCCGGGCGGGCCTCTCACGCCTTCCGGCTCAGTCTTCGGGGTGACGCGGGGTGCTGCGGAGGCGTTCGGCCGGGGCCGGGGCGTCGTCGTCCTGGATCACGGGGTGGGGGGCGGTGTCCTCTAACTCGTCCTCCCGCGGCCGCTCCAGGTCGTCGGCCAGCTCGGGACCGTGCCCGGGATCCGGTACGTCGTCCTCGATCACGGGGTGCGGCTGGGTGTCCACGTCCTTCTCGTCGACGCGCGGGTGGACCAGGACGTCCGTCGGCTTGACCCGGTCGCCCCAGCGGACGGGGCGGGTGGGGCGCTCCGGCGCTTCTTCGTTCTGCACCGGCCACTCCGCCACCTGCGCCGCCAACGGGGCAGGGGCCTCGACGACCTCCTGGACCGGCTCGGGAGCCTCCGGGACCGGCGCGGGCCGCGGCGTCTCCTCGGAGAGCCGTTCCGAGTAGATCTCGACGGGCGGCCGCTCCGGAACCGGCTGGCGCTCCGGGCCCGGCTGGAAGGGGACGATGTCCTGCTCGGCCGCGCTCTCCTCGCTCTCCGAACGATGCGCCTGCACGTGCTTGATCAGCAGCAGCCAGAGCCACAGGGCCACGGCCAGCATGACCCAGGGCGCCAGGGCCACGCCCACGGCCGTCGCCCGCACGTCGAACGCGAACCGCACCGCCGTCGCCACGTCGGCCGCCGCTGCCGCGACGATGAGCACGACCAGCACGAACGCCGCCTGCACGCGTACCAGCAGCCGGGCGGAGCGCAGCAGCAGCACGTCGATCAGCGCGATCACCAGGAGCGCGTCCAGGGCCGCCGGATAGAGGAAGGCGAGATCCTGGCGCGCCTCGCCGGTGATGGCCAGCGCGCGCAGGTCGTCGAAGGAGAGCGCGCACGCGGCCCCGGTGAGGGCGGCGACCGCGAGCCCGGCTAGGGCGATGCCCAGGCGGCGCAGCATAGAGGGGGGAGTCACGTCCATGGCGGTTCGAGCCTACAGAAGAATGAGGGGCAGGACCGATCAAGGGAGATACATGGCCGAGCTGTCGGAAGATGCGCGCAACCTCTTGGATGCCCCGAATTATGCGACTGTGACCAGCCTCAACCCCGACGGCGGGCCGCAGTCGACGGTCGTGTGGGTGCGCACGGACGGCGACGACGTGCTGTTCTCGACCGTGCGGGGGCGCAGGAAGCCACGGAATTTCGAACGCGACCCGCGGGCGAGCCTGCTGGTCATCGATCCGGACAATCCGTACAGGTATGTGGAGGTACGCGGGCGCGTGACCATTACGCCCGACCCGGAAGGCGCGCTCATTCAGGAGCTCTCGCACAAGTACCGAGGGCTCCCATGGGAGGACAAACCGGGCGTCGAGCGAGTAATCGTACGGATCTCGCCGGACAGGGTGACGTTGCGAGGCTGATTTATCGACGTGACGGCGGGATTTATCGGCGTGACTAGCCCTCTGAGGCGTTAGCCTTGCCTTCGTGAGCCTGCACATCTACGACACCAGCACGCGCGCCATCCGTGAATTCGTTCCGGTCGAAGCCGGCCGGGCGTCGATTTACCTGTGTGGGGCGACCGTGCAGGCTCCTCCGCACATCGGGCACATCCGCTCGGGCGTGAACTTCGACGTGCTCCGGCGCTGGCTGGCACGATCCGGCTATGACGTGACGTTCTGCCGCAACGTCACCGACATCGACGACAAGATCATCAGGGTGGCGGCCGAGGAGGGCGTGCCCTGGTTCGTCGTGGCCGAGCGCAACCAGCGGGCCTTCACCTGGGCGTACGACACGCTCGGCTGCCTCCCGCCGACCGTCGAGCCGCGCGCCACGGGCCACGTGCCCGAGATGATCACGCTGATGGAGCGGCTGATCGCCCGCGGCCACGCCTACGCCTCGGGTGGCGACGTCTACTTCGACGTGCAGTCCTACGCCGACCGCTACGGCGCGCTGTCCAACCAGAAGCTGGACAACATGCGGGCCGCGGCCGACACCGACGACGAGTCCTGCAAGCGTGACCCCCGCGACTTCGCCCTGTGGAAGGGGGAGAAGCCGGGCGAGCCGACCTGGCCGACCCCCTGGGGCCCCGGCCGCCCCGGCTGGCACCTGGAGTGCTCGGCCATGGCGACCAAGTACCTCGGCCCGACCTTCGACATCCACGGCGGCGGGATCGACCTGACCTTCCCGCACCACGAGAACGAGATCGCCCAGTCCCAGGCGGCGGGCGACGGGTTCGCGCGCTACTGGATGCACAACGGCATGCTCAAGATCGGTGCCGAGAAGATGAGCAAGTCGCTCGGAAACTCGCTGCTGATCCCCGAGATGGTGCAGAAGGTCCGCCCGGTGGAGCTGCGCTACTACCTGGCGGCACCGCATTACCGCTCCTCGATCGACTACTCCGAGGAGGCCCTGCTGGAGGCGGCCGCCGCGTACCAGCGCATCGAGGGCTTCGTCACGCGCGCCGCCGAGGTCATCCACGACGTCGACGCGGACGCGCCGCTGCCGCAGGCGTTCGTGGACGCCCTCGACGACGACCTCGGCACGCCGCAGGCGCTGGCGGTCGTGCACGAGGTGGTGCGCGAGGGCAACGTGGCGCTGTCGCGCGGCGACAAGGAGGCCGTGGCCCGGCTGCTCGCCGAGACGCAGAACATGCTCGACGTCCTCGGCCTCGACCCCCGCTCACCGCAGTGGCGTGGGGCCGGCTCGGACCTCTCGCCGGTGGTGGACGCGCTGGTGGCAGTCGCGCTCGAACAGCGCAAGGCGGCCAGGGAGCGCAAGGACTACGCGGCGGCGGACGCGATCAGGGAGCAGTTGACGGCGGCGGGGATCACGGTGGAGGACACCCCGCACGGGGCCCGCTGGGAGCTCACCCGCTAACCGGGCGTTTCGGCTGCGGTGGCGGCCCTGTGCGGTATGCACGGGGCCCGCCACTGCCGCGAAAGCAATGGCCCATGTCGAGATCTTGGCCAAGCACCCCGCCACCCGCCCAGTCGTTTTGGCGGGCCGGACATCCGAGCTGCCAGGGTTGGAGCCGCACAGGGTCGGGGCGGTCGTGAGCTCGGTCAGGACTCCGGTCGGACGTCCGAGCTGCCAAGACCGAAGCAGCGCCGAGTTAAAAACCGGCTGCGGATGAAGGCGGGGCCTGAGGCGAAGATGGGGCTGGCGGAGTCGGGGCCTGAGGCGAAGATGAGGGCGGAGCTGAAGGCAGGGACCGGGGCGAGCACCGGTGATCACGACTGCGGCGCGGGATCCGACTGAAGGTGGCCGCGCTGGGCCACTCGAGAGGCGGGTTGAGCAGCAAAATCTACATGTCGGTCAACCGGCGACGCCGTCCACCGTCCTTCATCCTCACCCCGGCCAGGCTGGAGACAGCCCGCAGTTGCGCGCTCCGGGCCAGCCGCCGAGCGTCCCAGCGCAATCGCAATGCAATATCAAGCGCCTCGTGACTCCTCCGCTCCTTGAAGGGAGCGGCTTCTCGCTAAGCCGCTTGCGCAGCCTCACGAAGGGCAAGCCCTGCCCTCAAGATGTTGATCGACGCATTCACGTCGGCGTGCGCGCAAAACCCGCACCCCGTACATCGGAAGACGGCCTGGCTGACGCGGTTGTCCTTCGCGCAGTGCCCGCAGCGCGAGCACGTACGGGAGGTGTTGGCCGGGTTCACCGCGATCAGCTGTCGACCGGCGCTTTCAGCCTTGTGCGACAGGATCGTCAGGAACGCCGACCAGCCCGCGTCGAGAATGCTCTTGTTCAGCCCGGATTTAGCCGATTGGCCGTTAGGCAGGTAGCCGCCTTCGCCGTCCGGTTTCGGCGCGGCACGCCGGGTCATGCCCGCCACGTTCAGCGCTTCATGCACGATCACGTCGTAGCCGCGAACCAGCGCAAGCGCGGCCTTGTGCGCCGAGTCGAGGCGTTGCCGCCGCACCTTGGCATGCAGCACCGCCACCCGTGCGACGGCGGCCTTCCCGCGCCGCTGGGATCCTCGCCTCTTACCGGCGAGGTCCCGCTGGGCTGCTGCCAGACGGCTCGCGGAGGTGGCGAGGTGGCGCTGGTTGTCGAGGTGGTCGCCGTCGCTGGTCGTGGCCAGCCAGGCGACACCCATGTCAATACCCGCGACCGCGCCCGTGGCGGGAAGGGGGTGTGCAGGCACCTCATCGCACGACAGCACGACGAACCAGCGGGCGCCTTCCCGCTTGACGCTGATCGTCTTGACGATGCCCAGCACCCGGCGGTGCTGGTGGACCCGCACCTGCCCGACGCCCTGCAACCGCACGTAGGTCGCCGTCGGGTGCTCGGGTTGGGAGTCCCACCGGCAGCCGTCGCCGTCCTTGGGCCACTCGACGGTGTCGAACCGGCCCCGGCCCTTGAAACGCGGGAATCCTGGCGTGCGGCCTGCTTTGACGCGGTCGAAGAACGCCCGGTACGCCTTGTCCAGCCTGCGCAGGGTGGCCTGCTGGGAGGAGAACGACCACCGGCCCTGACCGCCGGGGTCGTCGGCGCGGATGTGCTTCAGATCGGCCGACTGCTCGCCGTAGCGCACCGTCACCCCGGCTTTGCGGTAGGCCGTACGGCGGTGTTCGAGAGCGGCGTTGTACAGCTCCCGGTGGTTCTCCAGGCACTGCGCGAGCGCGGCGGCCTGCTTGCCGGTGGGGCGCAGCAGGAACTCGCCGCGGCACACACCGGCCGGGAACTGCTCACCGTCGGCTACGGCTCGGCCGATCGCACCTCGGACGGCGCCGACGACGCCGAGGCGTCCGCGCAGGAGCTCGCCCGGTACTCCGGCGACCTGCGCAAGCCCGGGTACCGGGGTCGAACCAGAGTGGCGCGTCACCTCGACGTGGGAGCCCGAGCCCGCCGCCGTACGCGCTCCCAGGACCAGCGGCTGAGCTGCCCAGACCGCCAGCAAATGCGATATGTAGCTGATCAACAGGCGCATCCCACCCGAGACAAGGAGCCACGTGGCCGAGGGCAGCAGCACGCCAGCCGGACAGAACGCCGACCCCGTGTCGCCCCTGTCGCCCACCCGGCCTGACGGCTGGCCCGACTGGCTCGGACGCCGCCCCATCCCCATTGCCGAACGCGACCGGCTCCGTCAGACCATCGACGCCGATCGACTGTCCCGCGAGACCGCGCGAGCCCAGGCCGACCAGCAACTCGCGCCGCACTTCTCCTACATCGTCGTCGAAGGCCTCAACCCCGTAGAACCCCCGCAAACGCACCCGGCTCACCATCGCACTCCGCCTCGCCGCCGGAGAAGACCACCGCACCCACTACGAGGCCACCGACCACCGGATCACTACTCGGCATCGCCGGACCCGACGCCCGCGAACGCGCCCGATCTCTACGCCAAGAAGTCCAACGCATCGGGCGAGGCCATCGCTGGACCATCACCGAGGACCTCCACCAACCACGCTCCTGGGCTGCCGTGCTCAGCGCACCCGTTCTGACGTGCGGAAAGTCCTTAGCGTTGTTCTCTGAGGAAATAGTCCCCACACCCCAGGACTGTCGACTTCGGCCGGTCAGTCAGTCAAGTCGGCGGCGAAGGCGGTGATGGCGTCGGCGAGGGCGTGGGGGCCGGTGAGGAAGGCGTCGTGGGCTTCGCCGGGGATCTCGAGGAGGCGGGCGTCGGGCAAGGCCTGGTGCAGGCGGCCGGAGACGTCGGTCAGCCAGCGGGGGCTACGTTCGCCGATCACAAGGAGGGTCGGGATGTTGAGGGTGGCGAAGCGGGTGAGGTCATCGCCGAAGCTGTCCATCGCGCGCATCTCGCGAGCCCACGTCGGGGTCATGGACGCGCGGATGGCCCAGAACGGGGTCTGGCGGAACTCCTCGATGGCCTCGTCGGGGAACTTCAGGAAGTTCCGCAGCCCGAGGGTGAGGGCCTGGTCGAGGTCGCCTGCCTGGACGGCCTCCTCGAAGGGGGCGAGAGCGTCGCCGCCGACGGGGCCGCCCAGCGGGATCGGGGGCTCGTAGAGGATGAGCGCCGCCGGGGGGCTGGTGCAGGGCGTGGGCGAGGGTGACCAGTCCGCCGTAGGAGTGGCCGAGCAGGATCGCGTCAGGGCCGGCGAGCTCGAGGACGGCGGCGATGTCGTCGGCCTCCCGCTGGATGGTGTGCTCGCTGTTGTCGCCGCTGGCGCCCCGGCCGCGGCGGTCGATCGCGTAGGTGGTGAAGTGCGGGGCCAGCAGGTCGGCAAGGATCTGCCAGTCCTGGGCGGCGTTGAGGGCGCCTGCGGAGACGACCAGGGGGCGGCCCTGGCCGGTGACCGTGACGGCGATCTCTGTTCCGTCGGTGGAGGTCATGTGGGACTGGTGGGTGGTAGCGGCAGTCATGATCTTCTTCCTTGTGCGGCCGGGCGGGCGGCCCACCCGGGGCGGCCTTGCAGGCGGTACGGAGGGGCGCCTCCGAATTCGCCCAAACATCGAAACGATGTGCACATCGTTTCGATGTAGGATCCTAGAGTCATGCTCGAACTCGCAATACTCGGCTTCCTCGCCGAAGGCCCCCTGCCCGGTCACGAGCTGCGCCGCCGCATCACGCACCTGACCGGCTACAGCCGTCCGGTCAGCGACGGCACCCTCTACCCGGCGATCAACCGGCTGACGAAGGCCGGGCTGATCGAACGGCGCCCCGCACCCGAGGCGGGCGGCGGCCGGTACATGCTGAACCTGACCGCGAAAGGACGCGAGGACATGCTGCGGCGGCTGCGGGACCCGGCCGAGCATGAAATCACCGACTTCTCCCGCTGGTTCACGATCCTGGCGTTCCTCTCGCTGCTGCCCGACAGCGCCGAGCAGCACGCCGTGCTGCGCCGCCGCCTGGACTTCCTGGAGGCTCCCGCCAGCTTCTTCTACGACGGCGACACGCCGTTACGCGCCGAGCAGGTCACCGACCCTTACCGGCGCGGCATGCTGCTCACCGCCCGCGCCACCAGCCGCGCCGAGCGCGCCTGGCTCCACGAGGTCCTGGACGGCGACGGCCTCCGAGCGGCGGACGAATAGCCCCACCCTCAAAACCACACCCATGATCGGAAGGACTGAACATGCTTGCGTCCTGGTACGACCAGCAGGGCCCGGCCGCCGAAGTGCTCCAGCTCGGTGAGTTGCCCGACCCCACCCCCGGCCGCGGTGAGGTCCGTGTCCGCGTCACCGTCTCCGGCGTCAACCCCGGCGATACGAAGAAGCGTCGCGGCTGGACCGGCTCGGCCATGCCCTATCCGCGGGTGATCCCGCACAGCGACGCCGCCGGCATCATCGACGCCGTTGGCGACGGCGTCGACGCGCGCCGCGTCGGGACGCGCGTGTGGGTGTACGGCGCCCAGTCCTACCGCCCCTTCGGCACCGCCGCCCAGTACACCGTCGTCCCCGGCGACCTCGCCGTCCCACTGCCCGACCACCTGTCCGACGATCTCGGCGCGAGCCTGGGCATCCCCGGCATCACCGCGCACCGCACCGTCTTCGCCGACGGCCCCGTCGACGGCAAACTGGTGCTGGTCAACGGCGTCCTCGGCGGGGTCGGCTCACTGGCCGCCCAGCTCGCCCGCTGGGGCGGGGCCACGGTCATCGGCACCGTCCGACGCGGCACCGAGCTGGACAGGATCGATCCCGAGGTCGTCTCCCACGCCGTCGCCCTCGACTCAGGCGATCCCGCCGCCGCGATCCGCGCCCACGCACCCGGCGGCGTCGACAGGATCATCGAGGTCGCCCTGTCCGACAACGCCGACCTGGACGACGCCGTCGCCGCGAACGGCGCGGTCATCGCCGCGTACGCCACCCGCCACGACCGCACCGAGATCCCGTTCTGGACCCTGCTGTTCAACAACATCACCCTGCGCCTGCTCGGCAGCGACGACTTCCCCACCGAGGCCAAACGCCAGGCCGCCCGCGACCTCACCGCCGCGGCCGCCGTCGGCGCCCTCACCGTCGATGTCGGCGCCCGCTTCCCGCTCGCCGACATCGCCAAGGCCCACGACCGCATCGACGCCGGCGGCCGCGGCCGCGTCCTGATCGACATCCCCCAGTAAAGAAAGCCCGGCGTGACCTTCTCATCCCCCGCAATCGAGCGTGAGGGCGCTGCGGGTGGAAGCCTCCGCCGCCGGTTCGGGAGCCTGCGTGTCGGGCGCGGTGCGGGGGCCAGGCAGCGTGGCCGCTGCGCCGGCGAGATCGAGGGGGGAGTTCATATCCAGCTCGAACCGGCCGTTGGGGTTCACATGGGTCCAGAACAGCGGAGACAGGGCCCGCCGGTCGGCATCGGTGAGCCGCTTCTGCCACTTCTTCTCACTCAGGATGTCCTGGAGGAGCAGGGTGAAGACATGCACCAGCGCCGACTGGAACAGGTGCAGTGCCAGCATCGAGACCTCCTGGGACTCCTTGTCGGAGCCGGTCAGGGCGCCGTCCTTGCCGTAGAACAGGTCGTGGTGGGCGCTGTTCCAGCTCTCCACGACCCGGAGGCCGTCGTTGATCTCACGCCGCAGGCCGGCAGGAAGGCACGGGAACACACGGGCCTCGTGGGGTCGGTCAGGTCATAAGCAGGTCGCACGGTGCGCTCCCTTGTGGATGTCGTCGCGATGATGACCGAACTGTCCCCGTTCTGTGCTGGCGCTGGCCCCGGGATCAGTCGTCGCCGAGGGAAGCGGACTGAAGCACAGAATTACAGAGTTACTTTGGGGCTGGTCGCATGGACCCGAGTGGGGGCCCTTCTGGCGGTCGCTGGAAACGCTTCTTGTCGGGCCGCTTCGCCATGACCCCGTCCTCCCGCCGCGCAGAACCCGCACGGGTCTGCACGGCGCCTTCAGCATCCGCCCGCCCGCCCCGCCGTCACCGTCCGGATTCGGACAGTTTCCGCCTCGGGTGCGGGCGGCGTCAGCCGGCTGTGGCCCGCGCCGCGGTGCGTCTGCGCTGGACGTGGAACGCGAGGGCGACGGCCACGCCGGTCGCGACGAGGATCGTGGTGACGGCGGGGTTCATGTACTTGGTCAGGCTCGGCGCGTCGCTCGGCCCCAGCTGCCAGAACGCCACCGGAACGGCGTAGGCCGCGACGAGCGCCCCGCTCCACCAGCGCAGGGCGCGTAAGCGGGCATCACGCAGGGTGGCGATCAGCACCATGGCGATGGGGATGCCCGAGAGCAGGGCGAAGCCGCCGAGGACGAGGACCGGTGCGGTCCAGGCGGCGATGAGGGCGGGCAGGGAAGGGCGGGCGGTGGGCTTCATGATCACTTCCGGCCGGAACGAGCTTCGGCGGCGGACTTGAGGGCGGTCAGCCAGAGGTCGAGGCCGGGGGCGAGGTACTTGATGGAGGTCTCCGGGTCGGCCTCGATCTGGCCGCCGGTCCAGCTCTCCTCGGTACGCACCAGGACGCCGCCCTTGACCTCGGTGAAGTTCCAGACGTGCACGCCCTTGTCGATGCGCAACCCCTCGCCGACGGCCGGGCCGCTCCAGCGGATGCAGGCGCCCCGCTTGAGGTCCTTGACGGTGGAGGTGATGACCAGGGTGGTGGCGGGGGTCGCGGGTGTGGCGGGCGCCGGCGTGGTCCAGCGGAACTTCGAGCCCGTCCGCAGCGAGCCCCGGTCGAGCCGCTTGGCGCTGGTGACGGGCTCCTGCCAGGACGGCCAGCGTTCGACGTCGGTATGCAGGTTCCAGACGGTGCGCAGCGGGGCCTTGATGAGGATCTGGGTGCGGTGGTGCAGCTTGGCGCGGGGGTCGATGCCCTTGCCGCGGCAGGTCACCGAGCTCGTCCGGTCGAGGGTGCCGGCGTCGGCGGTGCCGGCACCGGCGGCGAGGAGTGCGGCGGCCAGAGGGATGGCGAGGAGGCGGACCTTCGGCATGATGTTCTCCCAAAAGTGAGTACTAGTTGTATTAGTTAGAAGCTATAACGCAGGCGAAGTGAGCGTCAATAGGAAACGTGAGAAGCTCTAACTAGCGACGAAGGAGGAGCGGCCGATGACGGACCGGGGTGGGCAGAGCCCGCGGGAGCGCTACCGGGCTCAGGTGCGCGCGGAGATCAAGCGGCACGCGTGGGAGCAGATCGCCACGGCGGGCGTCGCCGCCCTCTCGCTCAACGCGATCGCCAAGCAGGTGGGCATGAGCGGCCCCGCCTTGTACCGGTACTTCGCGAGCCGCGACGAGCTGATCACCGCGCTCATCCGTGACGCCTACCGCAGCCTCGCCGACGAGGTACGGGCGGCGGCCGACTCCGGCGCCGACCTGATCGGACTGGCCCGCGCGATCCGGGAGTGGGCGCGCAGCGACCCCCAGCGGTACTTTCTCATCTACGGCACGCCCGTCCCCGGCTACCACGCGCCCGACGACACCGTGCAGATCTCGTTCGAGGTGATGACGGTGCTGCTGGAGGTGTGCGGGGCAGCGCCGGCGAGCGGGCCGGCGACGCCGTTCGACACCCATCTGGAGATGCACCGCGACTGGGTCTTCGGGCATCCGGCGCCGGCCACGACGCTGCATCGGGCGCTGTCGTTCTGGACGCGGCTGCACGGGGTGCTGTCACTGGAGCTCGCGGGCCACTTCGCCGGCATGAAGATCGATCCCGACCTGCTGATCGCCGACGAGTTGCGGGCCCTGCTGGGGTCAGCGGGCGGCGACGGTCAGCAGGTGGCCGCTGACCCCCAGCAGTGACGGCACAGACTCCATGAACGATGTACGGTCACGCGTCCAGGTGACCGGCAGGCTCTTCACGCCGTAGATGTCCGGGGCCTCCGGGCGCAGGACGACCTCGTTGGCCGGTACGGCCAGGCGCAGCGTGGGGAAGCGGCCGAGCAGCGCGGGGAACGTGACCCGCAGCTCGACGCGGGCCAGCTGCTGGCCGAGGCACTGGTGGCTGCCGTGGCTGAAGGCCAGGTGCCCGCGTTCCTGCCGGCGCAGGTCGAGGACGTGGAGGTCGGTGAAGCGCTCGGGGTCGCGGTTGGCGATGTTGAGGGAGAGCAGGACGGTCGTACCGGCCTCGATGGTGTGGCCGCCCAGCTCGACGTCCTCCACCGAGACCGCTGGAACTCCTTGGCGACGCTCAGGCAGCACAGCAGCTCCTCCACGGCTCCTTCGGCGAGGCCGGGGTCGGCGCGCAGGGCGTTCAGCTGCTCGGGGTTCTGGAGCAGGGCGAAGGTGCCGAGGGCCGCCCTGCTCGCCGAGGTCGTACTGGACTTCGTCGACCATGAGGGCGTGTGCGTCGGAGGAGCCCACCGTCAGCACCTGGCCGGCGTGCCGCAGCGTCATCCCGGCCATCGGCGCGTCCGGGGTGACGCTGCGGCAATGGCCGACAGTTCGCCCAGCGCGCGTTCGACGTCGCTGGTGGCCAGCAGGATCTCGGTCAGCTCCACCAGATCGAGGGCCGTCACCTGGCCGCCGTGGAGATCGCCGTCATGGGGGTTGTCATGGCCGGGCCCAGGCATCAGGCAGCACCTTCGTCGTCAGGAAAGGATCGTGTGGCCGGCACCGCAGTTCGCGCCCGGCGCCCTACCGGCGGGCCGCCCACCCATGGCGGGTCAGCCCTCGTAGCACGCCGGCTTCCTGACGCTGCGCTGCCGCACAGAACGAAGAGCTGCCGAGCTGCCGCACACGGGCTCCCCGCGCCATGCCTCCTCAACATTGTCACGCTCCCGCGCGCCGGCCGGAAGATGCCGTGCCTCGTTCCCTCCACCGGCATCTCCCCGACCGCACGAAGCTGGACCAGCAGGATCACGCCCCCGGAGGGCGCCCGCGGGCGGGTGGGCCCTGCGGCATCTGAGGGTCTTGGCATCACCGACGGACCGGGAAGTGTAGGTCCAGGTGGTTGTTGCTCTGGCAGCAACGACCGTTGGGGCTCATGCACGTTTCTTACCGGCCCGTGAACAGGTCGTGCTGTTCCCTACGGTAGGTGGTGGTTCGAAGATCGCCAGGTTGTGTGGTGATCGCCGTCGCGCCATGACCTGACCGGTGCGTCGGCGCACTCCGGTCCCGTGCGACGGCCAGGTCGCAACCAGCCGATGGAGCGGCACGCTGATCAGACAGCTCCGTGATGTCTTCGCGACGACGCGTGGGAAACCGGCGCGTTCGGATCGGAGGCCGGCCGGGCGGGTACGCGGCGGTGTGCGTCGGCGAGCAGGGTGTGCATGGCGCCGCGGAAGATCTCCGCCTGGAGCGGGCCGATGAAGGCGGTGTGCCCGAACACCTCCAGGACCACGAGGCCGTGCAGGTGTCCCCAGGCGCTGACGAACAGGGCGGCGGCCTGCGGCGGGAGCCCGCCGACCGCTTCGGGCGGGAGTTGTGCGAGGTGTTCGCGTAGTGCGGGGCTCAGTGGCGGTACGTCGACGCGGGCCAGTTGCTCGCGGGTGAACGTGCCGAACAGCGTTTCGAACAGGAGGGCCGCCAGTCTGCGGGGGCCGGCGGTCGTACGGCCGTCGGCGGGTGCCTCGTAGTGCAGCAGTGGTGTCCCGTAGATGAGCTGGAACCGGGCGGGGTTGTCGATGCCCCAGCGCCGGAAGGCTTCCGCGCCGGCGATGAACCTTGGTGGGTCGTCCTGCCGCGGCGCGCTCTCGAGCGCCGACTGCACGGCGTCGGCGAGGTCGTGGTACGCCTCGGCGATCAGCGCCGTGATCAGCTCGTCGCGGCTGGGGAAGTAGTGGTAGAGCGCCTGCACCGTCATCCCGAGGCTGCGGGCGATCGATCGCAGGGACAGGCCGGCGGGGCCGTGCAGCGCGATCTGTTCCTGGGCCGCGTCGAGGATCTCGCGGGTGGCGGCGGCCCGCCGGCGCAGGCGGAGCGGTGTCGGGCCGGCGTCAGGCGGGGTGGGGGCGTCCGTCATGCGGACACCGTACTGGCTGCCTGACAGTGTCAGGTAAATCTGGCACTGCCAAATCCGGGCCTACGTCCTTTAGCGTCGTGTCCCGGCCGCCACCGGCTTGTGTCGCGGCCCATGACCGAGCACCGAGACCACTCGTCATCCAAGGAGAAAATCCGTGCTTCTCAGCGTCGTCAAATTCACCGTCCAGGTCGAGCAGGACGGCTGGGGCCCGATGCCGGGTACCGCCCCGCAGCAGTGAGCAAGCCCCCTCTCTCACCGAAGGAGTCCTCATGACCACCAAGCCGACGTCTTCCCCCGTCGCCGGCCGTCCGTCCGCTGTGGCGGATCGCATCGGGCGCACCCTGATGGCCGTCGACGCGGTCGCGACGCTCGTCGCGCTCGTGAACGGGATCCTCATCATGAACAGCGTCGCCGACGACCGCGTCATCACCGAGGCCTGGCGGACGCTGGCCTATGTCGTCTTCGCGGGAATCTGGGCGATACTCGCCGTCGCGCCGCGCCGGCAGTGGGGCCTGTGGGAACTGCTGCTCTTCCACAAGGGCGCGATCACCGTCTACTGCTTCGTCATGTGGGACAAGCCCGACGCGGTGCAGACCGCGTTCATCGACCTGTCCCTCGTGGTGACGACCGCGGTGGCGTACGTGCTGTGCCGCGGCTGGATCAGCTGGCGGAGCGGCGCCCCCGAGCCGGTCGGCGGCCGGCGGCCCGCGGCCTCGGCCGGGTGAGGTGTACCGATCGCGTCGCCGGTGCGGGCACGAGGCGCACGCCGACGTGAACGCGGCGACCAACATCTTGAGGGCAGGGCTTGCCCTTCGTGAGGCTGCGCAAGCGGCTTAGCGAGAAGCCGCTCCTTTCAGGGAGCGGAGGAGTCACCTCTGCGAGGTCGTGTCTCCCCTTGGAAACCGATATCTCCGCAAGAACTTCAACGTGAGGACCTCAAACCGCGCCGGCGACCAGGAGATGCCCGCGGATCGCGTCCAGAAGCGCCGACGCTGTCACGGCGTGCGGTGCGTCTGGCCTCTGGCCGCGTGTGCCTGCACCGCATGAAACAGCCCGTCAGGACCACCCAGCTCTCCACTTCCCGAATTGAACTTACAGCTTCAAAAACAGGAAGTACATGGTTAATATTGCGGTACTCCGACCGACCTACCCGAAGCGAGGTGACGTCCTGAACCACACCGTGTAGACGAGCCAAGGCGGCCAGCACGGTCCGTCGGCGGCATGCGGGGAGGGACCTCTGGGGTGCTGCGGCCAAGCCGCTGACATCTCCCGAGCCAGGTCCCAGCAACCCTGCTCTGCCGCTATCCCATGTGTGCCAGCTGGGACCCCACCGCCCTCCTCCCCTGCACATTTCAATCACCTCGACCACTCACAAGACCTCCCAACCACCACCATCTGAACGACGCCCCGACCCCACCCACCACCCGAAGGCGATGCCATGAGACCGAAAATCGGCTACTTACTCCCGACACGCGACTGGACAGTGCTCGGCAACCAGGACCTGTCCGCGCTCATTGAGCAGGCAAGGCTGGCCGAGCAGTTGGGGTTCGACTCAGTGTGGGCGGGGGACAGTCCGGTGACGCGGCCCAGGGCCGACGCGCTGATGATGCTCGCCGCAGTCGCCGCCACCACGAACCGCATCACGCTCGGCACCGCCGTACTGCTCCCCGCCCTCCGCCACCCGCTCCTCCTCGCCCACCAACTGGCGACCCTCGACGGCATCGCGGACGGACGGCTGATCGTCGGCATGGGCGGGGGGTTCGCCCACCCGAACACCGAGGCCCAGTTCGAGGCGCTCGGAGTCGGCTTCAAGCGCCGGATCAGCCGCATGGAGGAGTCGGTCGACATCATGCGGCGCCTGTGGACCGGCGAAACGGTCTCTCACCAGGGCGAGCATTTCGCGTTCCATGATGTGACGCTCTACCCCAAACCCGTACAGGCCGGTGGCCCGCCGATATGGCTGCCGGGCAGCGGTGAGCGGGCGCTGCGGCGGGCGGCCCGCTTGGCCGACGGCTGGCTGCCGTACCCGCCGACGCAGAAGGCCTACGCGGAGGACCTGAACGTGCTGATGTCAGCAAACATGTCCCAGGCCTCATCAACAGCCAGTACCTCCGAAACCTCATCAACAGCCAGTACCGCCGAGGCGTGGTCGTCAGCCCGTGCCTCCGAGGTCTCGTCAACGGCCAGAACCCCCGAAGCCTGGTCTCCGGCCGGTACCGCCGAGGCCTCGTCGCCGGCCGGCAACCCCGAAGGGCCGCCCATGAACGGCACATGCGAGCACGGATCGCCCAGAGCCTCGGCGCCCCGCCCCTTCACCCCGGCCCTGTACGCCACCATCTGCCTGGACGACGACCCCGAACGCGCCCGTCACCGCCTCCGTACCAGCATCGAGCGCTACTACAACGCGCCGCTCGAGTTCGTCGAGAGCATCCAGGCCATGTTCGCCGGCACTCCGGAAGAGGCCGCGAACTGGCTCAACGGTTACATCGAGGAAGGCGCCCGACATGTGGTGATCAGGCTGGCCGTTGACGATCATCGGGCGGCCATGGAGGAGTTCGCCGCGCAGGTACTGCCCAGGATGGGGGAGATATGACCACGTTCGTCCTGGTGTCGGGCGCCTGGCACGGGCCATGGGCCTGGGACCGCGTCGTACCTCTCCTGGAACGATCCGGCGCCCGCACCATCACCCCGGACCTGACCCACACCCCCGGCACCGGCCTGCATGACCACGTCGAACAGGTGCTCGCCGCTCTGGACACCGCGCCCGACGACCGCACCGTGCTCGTCGGACACAGCTACGCGGGCCTGGTGGTACGCCAGGCGGCCGATCTCCGGCCGGAACGCGTACACCATGTCGTGCTCGTGGACGGCTGGGTAGGCCCGAACGGCGCCGGCATGTTCACCCTCGCCCCCGACGCCTTCGTACAGGTCATCCGCGCCTCCGCTGACGGCGGGCTGATCCCCGCCCCCGCGCCGGAACGCTTCGGCACCACCGACCCCGACGACGCGGCCTGGCTCCGGGAGAGGCTGCGCCCGCAGCCGCTGCGTACGTTCACGGACACGACGCGCCTCAGCGGAGCGGTCGACCGGATCCCCGGGACCGGCATCTTCTGCCGCCCCCAGACCTTCCCGTTCGAACGGTTCGCAGAGTCGGTCGGCTACCGGACGATCCCGATCGACGGCCCGCACAACGTGATGCTCGAACATCCGGAACCACTCACCCGACTACTCCTCGACGTAGTCGAGGGTTCGAAAACGGGAAGCCCGAGATTAAGCTGATGAAGTGGATCGGACGTACAACCAGTTCTGCGCCACAGCGCGGACGCTCGACCTCGTAGGGGAGCGCTGGACGCTGCTCATCGTGCGTGACCTCCTGACCGGCCCCAAGCGCTTCTCCGACTTCCAGAACAGCCTCCGCGGGCTCGGCACGGGCCTGCTGGCCGCGCGTCTGAAACATCTCGAACGCGAAGGACTGGTACGGAAGGTCACGCTCCCGGCCCCCGCCCGCACACCCGCGTACATGCTCACGGAGGCCGGCGCCGAACTCGCCCCCGCCGTGCTTGCCCTGGCGCGCTGGGGCATGAAATGGGCCATGGGCGAACGCCGGGAGGGCGAGGCGTTCCACGGCGGATGGGCGGTTCTGGGGCTGAGGGCCTGCTTCGACGCGGAGGCGGCGCACGGGTTGCGGGCGATGTACGAGTTCCGGGTGGGGGACGAGGTCTTCCACGCCCTGGTCCAGGACGGGACGATCGACACCCAGCACGGTCCGGCGCAACGTCCCGACGCCGTCATCGAGACCGACGACGAGGTGCTGGTGGACATGGCGGCCGGGCGTACGACGTTCGCGGAGGCGGTCAAGGAGCGTCGCGCCGAGGCGTCCGGTGACCCGGCGGCGCTGGGCGCTCTGTACGGAATCTTCCGTATCCCGGCCCCGGAGGAACGCGCCATTCCCGGCGTGGGCTAAGGCGCCCGGCGGCCCGAGTACCCTTGTTTGCATGGCAGCAGGCGGTAGGGCTTCGGGCAGGCCCGCAAAGAAGAAGGGCCCGTCCAAAGGCGCCGGAGGGCAGGGCCGCCGGTCGCTTGAGGGCAAGGGCGCGACCCCGCCTGCCGAAATGCGGCATTGGTACAAGGAAAAGGCTCGCACCGAGCGCATCGCCCGCGAGGAACGCGGCGGCGTCCGGCGTCCCGCTCCGGTGCGGCAGCGGCGCTCCGAGGACGCGCCCGAGTACATCGGCGGCCGCAACCCCGTACTCGAGGCCCTCCAGGCGGGCGTCCCGTCCAGCGCCCTCTACGTTGCCCAGCGCATCGACAACGACGACCGCGTACGCGACTCCATCAGGATCGCGGCCGAGCGCGGGATCGCCCTGCTCGAAGTCTCCCGCGACAAGCTCGACCGCCTGACGGAGGGCGCCGTCCACCAGGGCGTCGCGCTCCAGATCCCGGCGTACGACTATGCGCACCCGTCCGACCTCGTGGAGATCGCGCAGGACGCCGCCGAGATCCCGCTGATCGTGGCCCTCGACTCGGTCACCGACCCGCGCAACCTCGGCGCCATCGCCCGCTCCGCCACCGCCTTCGGCGCCCACGGCCTCCTCATCCCCTCCCGCCGCTCGGCCGGGGTCACGGGCGGGGCCTGGAAGACCTCCGCGGGCACCCTCGCCACCATGCGCGTGGCCCGCGCGGCCAACTTGACGGCGGCACTGCGGGAGTACCGCGAAGCGGGCCTGTTCGTCATCGGCCTCGACGGCGCCGGCGAAACCGACATCGGCGACGTCGACCTGCTCACCGAGCCGCTGGTGGTGGTCGTGGGCTCGGAGGGCAAGGGCCTTTCGCGGCTGGTCCGGGAGCACTGCGACGTGGTGACCCGGATCCCGATACAGGCGGCCGCGGAGTCGCTCAACGCGGGAGTGGCGGCCGGAGTGGCGCTGTACGAAGTCGCTCGTCACAGGCGCCTCTAGCGTCTACACTGGTAGGCCGCGCCGACGTAGCTCAATCGGCAGAGCATCTGTCTTGTAAACAGAAGGTCAGGGGTTCGATTCCCCTCGTCGGCTCTGCAAGATGAAGCCCCTGAACTGGTCCTTCCGGTTCAGGGGCTTCCTGTTTGTCAGGACAATGTCGCATCGGGCGTGCTGTCTGAGTCAGCTGCGGAAGGAAGCATGCTTCGGTGGGGGGCGCTCCGGCTCCGGGATGATTGCCGCGCGTCACGTCGGGCTCATAGGCGGCTAGGGCGTAAGTTTGATCACTCCGGCTGCCAGCGATCCGGGACAAACCAAGCGGATCTGGGCGACGGGGTCAATGTCGTTCGTCTGGTGGAGCACTTCACCTCGACCTCGTGACCAGGCCCGCTCCCCTCGCGGGCGAGGGCGATAGCGGACGGGATGATCAGCCAGAGATGTCCGCGCCGAGCGCTCTCGTCGCGTGCTGACGCCCAGGCAGGACACCACGAAGGAGTCGATAGTCGGAGTCGGTGCTCTTGACGATGCCGAGGAGCAGGTAGTCGTACAAGTGCTGGGCGATTCGTCCTCAGGTGACGGGCGGAGCGTCGGGGTCGCGCATCGCCCTCTTACGCTCTGTGGCCAGGCGCCTGACGCGTTTCGTGCGCCCCGCGCGGGCGAGGGTTTCGAGCGTCGCCGGATCGGAGGTGGTCGCCGCGAGCCTGAGCTGCAACCACTCCGACCACTCGCCGGGTTGACCGGCCGGCCCGCCCGTCAGGAGTTCGAGATCTTTCGCGCGGGCCTCGGCTCGCTCCCGATCCTGTCCGGCAGGAGCCAGATCGATCCACTCTCGCCGCTCGTCTGCGGTCACCGCCTCCAGCGCGCGCAGGATCACGGCCAGTGCCAGCTCCCGGTCAGGCTCTTCGGTCAGCGCGTCGCGCAGCAGCAACAAGCCACGCTCGTCCCTGTTGTCCAGCGCGTCGAGGTACAGCCTCCACCGTCGATACGTCTCGTGGTCCTCCGGAACAGACCAAGTTCCCGACTCCTGGAAGGCGTCACACCCGTCATGCTCGAAACGGATCCGGCCGTCGAAGGGGGACGCCGCATTCGCGCACGCACCGTAATCGTTGCCCAGCGCGCCGGCCAGCGGGAACCAGAATCGGCAGGCACCGCACTGCTCGGAGTACCACTCTTCTCGATAATGGGGATCCTCGGTACGCCGATGACGCTCCGCAAGCCACCGTTCATGAATTGCGGAGCGCTCGGCCTCGCTATATCCAGCATGGTCGGGATTATCTGTCATTTGCCAGTGATGATCCTCAGGATCGCAGCGAAGCTCTTGATCTTCGAGTTTATCTGGATCGCGTTCCTCCAGAACTCGTACAGTCCTCCCTTGGAGATGGCACCACGAGCCTTGTCCTTGGTCACGCCGGCGAACTCAGTCACTGACATGAGGACATGGTCCCGCACACCGGATCGATCTTGGAAGCTCCCAATGGGCTGGTGACAACGTCCCCGCCCCCGGGCTCACTGCGGCCACCATCCACACGTTCCTGAGTACGGCCTCGATCAGCCGAGCAGGGTGATCGGTCCGGCTGAGAAGCCCAAGGTTGTGGCCCTCTGGCAGCCAGGCCCCTGCGTCAGTCTGAATTCGGATGCTCCACGAGGTCCCGAGCGAGGTCGATCAGGTGAGGCAGACGCAGGGTTCTGCCGCCGCTTCCAGGTAGTGGAACGTGCAAGGGTTCGGTCCAGTCGGTTGGAACCGCTGCCGGTCCGTACACGGCTCCGGCCAGTCCGCCGGTGACCGCGGCGACGGTGTCGGTGTCGCCGCCCAGATCGATCGCGGCGCGGATGGCGTCCTCATAGCTGCGGGTGGAGCGCAGTGCCCATACGGCTGAGCCGAGGCAGGGCCAGATGGCGCCGTTGAACTCGGTGGCCTGGTCGGGATGCCAACTGGGGTCGAGGATGGCGGCGTAGCGTTGACGATGGTCGGGGTGGACAGCGGTAAGGGCCTGGGAGAGCTGGTCCAAGGGGTCCGCACCGTACAGGGCGACACGTATCAGGTCGTGAAAGATCGCGGTGCCTTCCCATGCCGCCGGGTCGCCGTGGGTGAGGGCCGCGATGTGCCGAGCGGCGTCCATGGTGGCCTGCCGTCCGGCGCGGGCGAAGTACACCGCCGACGGGGTGGCCCGCATCAGCGCGCCGTTACCCGCGGCTCGGTGGCTGCTCCGGTAGTGGGCGGCGGCGGCCTGATCCCAGGGCAGGCCGCGGGTCAGTACGTCTTCAGTCTGCAGCCCGATGTCCTTCGGCTGATCGGCCGCCCATCGCTGGAAGCGGGCGAAGATATCCGGCAGGTCCAAACCGCCCCGTTCCAGCAGCGACTCGGCTACGTGAACAGCCATCTGCGTATCGTCGGTGGCCTCGCCGGCGTCCCAGCCGCCGCCTCCAACCATCTCGCCGCCGGCACCCGGTACCGGGAAGCGGGAGGAGAACGCGCCCGCCGGACCGAACTCGAAGGGAGCACCCAGCGCGTCGCCCACAGCAGAGCCGACGACCGCCCCAACGGCACGCTGCACAAGATTCACACCAGCAGGCTACTTAGCTCTTGCAGCGCCGACCGTCTAGTGCTTCGCGGCCGGGATGTCTGAGCTGATGGAAGGAGACGGCGGGACCTTGGGGCACGACGGGCAGGTTTCCGAAGCAGAGCGCTGTGTACAGCAGCGGAATACAGCGACGTCGCCTGACCCGATCACGTGTCGTCGGCCCGCATCTACCGCTTGACCAGGCTCACCCGTTTGCAAGTAGGAAGTCGGGTAACGGGCGGGATCAGAGTCCGAGCGGGTGTTTAGAGAGCCAGCTGGCATGACTGTTCTTCAGGGCGTCTCGTTCTTGCGGGCTGGCCAGGATGACGTCGGCGCCGCCGTCGTAGGGGAGGTAGAGGCGTCGCAGGTCGGTGTCCATGATGATGACGCCGGCGCACTCGTCATCAGCGACTGCCCGCAGCAGGGGTCCAGGATTCGTGGCTTCCAGCGCTGCTCGCTGATGTGTAGGTGCATGGTTCCGCCGGGATCGGCGTCATCGTCTTCGCGGAGCCTTGTCCATGGGCGTGAGCCGGGATTGAGGGCGTGCGGATCGGTGGGGGACCATACCTCGATGCCTTCGTCGGAGACGAAGCTCCTGGTCACGATGTAGACGGGGTGGCCGGCGAACAGTTCGGTGAGCACGGTGTTGTAGCGGTCGAGCAGGATCTGGTACTCGGCGGCGGTGTCGGCGTACCGCTTGGATTCCGGCAGGCTGTGAAAGCGCACCCAAAGGTCCCGATCGAAGTGAAGCTGGTGAGCGATTGGGGGACTGTCCGACCAGCGCGACCGCCATAATGCCGACAGCTCGGGTAAGTCAGGGCTCGGGAGTTCTCGGAAAGGCACTCGCCCAGGGTAAAGGCTGATGACCTCGCGACACGATCTTGCTAACGCTGGTGCAACAGCTGTTCCGGACGATCACGGGTGGTTGTGGACGGCAGGTCCTCCGATGCGGGGCGCGACCTGGAACCTAAGCGGGAGGGGCCTTTTTATCTCTGTACAGCAGTGCGGTACGGCAACGAGGCCACGGGCGTCCTCGGCTTGCCTGCGCAGGGCCTAGCGCGCCACGCGGTAGCGGAGGTAGACGAGGCCCGGGCGTGGGCACGGATGGGGCAGGGAACCGAGACCAGGGCCGCGCTCAACCGGATTCACCGGATGGTCTCTCCCCTGCCCATGCCGGACCGGCCAGAGCGCCACTTCCGATACGACCCCGCCAAGAGCGAGGCCTACACCGCGACGACGCTTTCGTGGCTGGGCGATCCCGCGGCGGTGGGCTACGCACGGCAGGTACTCGCACGGCTGGAGTCCACCGAGGACGGCGGGCCGCGTCCCCGTAGAGCCGCCTCCGCCCGTCTCGATCTGGCACTGGCACTGCTCGCCACGGACGATCCGGGAGAGGCCGGCCACGTCACCCTCCAAGCGGTCATGAGCGGCCTGCTCGCGCCCTCGAACTACTGGCGGGCCATCCAGGTCATCGCGGGCGTCGAGGAGCACGGCCTCGCCGAAGCCGTCGAACTACGCGAGGCCTACCGGGAGTTGTACGGTCGGTCGTCGAAGTCGGGGCGACCACAGCCCAGCGCCTGAACGCGGCCTCGCCGTCGAGCAAGGACACGTGCATTGCATGGCCGTGACGATCGCCGACTTCGGTACCGCCTCTCGGCTGGGGCGATCGGCTGCTGCGGACCGGACGCGTCGGTCCTTGCCACCGATTGTCGGGCATCATACGGGGTGTGTGAGTACGGTGGCCAAGATCGCCCGGGACTGAGACTAGAGCAAGGTAGCCGATGCCATGGATCTTGCGGGTCTGGCGCACAAGCGCCTGATCGAAGTGATAGTCGCCCAGTTCGTGCATAAAACCGACGCCCCTGAAGTCATCGATGTGTGGCTGCGCTTTGAGTCGGGAACTATTGGCGTCGAAGTCGCCGCCGATTGGTCGTTTCGGATCGAGCCATGCGAACCAGGACAGAGCTACGTGATGGAAGAGCTTGGCAGCCGCGTCGATGTGATCTCCGCTCCGGATGACGTTCCCTTTGTGCGGCACATTGGCGAACGGCTCATACGCGTTGTCGAGCGGTTCGGCGGCGGGGTGGACGGGACCGAGCGTGTGGGAGCGGAGTTCGTGTTCGACTCGGGGGCTGTGGTCGCAGAGAGCTTCGGCGGCGACCTGCGGATGAGCAGCGGCTGATTCAGGATGGAGACAACCACTCAGGTTGTGTTTCTGGAGCCTCGATCGTCTTGCGATACAAGGGTGGATTTGCTGCTGTACAGCAACGCTGTCTTACCCGGCCGGATGCTGACTCTTCACGACCGCCACTTGAGCAGAACGGACGCGCCACAGCAGGTCAGGGGTTCGATTCCCCTCGTCGGCACCTGGGCGGTGGATCGGGAGGAGTGGGGAGTCTGGCTTTTCTTCGTTCTCCCCGCGACGCTTCTCACGGGGGTACGGCCGAGGGTGCCCGTCGGTGACCGAGTTCCGAGTTGCAGTTCGGGTGATCCGCCGACTTCCAAGACACCACTGCCGCGTCAGTGCCCTGACGCGTTGCCGTACGGCTCACCAAGAAGGTACGCGGGCGGGCTTGCCAGCGGATCACCACAACGAGTATGGGAAGCTCACGCGGGCACAAGCAAGCCTGTTTCCGGGAGCCAGTCGGAGATCGCCGCCGGCAAGGCGAGCGTTGTGCCGGTCGAGCGGCGGGCGGGCTTCGGGGGCTCGGGATCTGGTCTGCACGTTCATGGTCACGCTGAATTGCGAATGCTGCGTGTCCAAGGTCAGGCCGCGAAATTCGTCACCGTGCAGGGCATGGGTTCAAGCTTTGCCCGCTGGGCGTCCGGGCAGGCCGGATGGGGTTGTGGCTTTTCCGGGGTGGTCACGCCCGGCCGTTCTCGCGCGCCATCGAACGGGGCAGGGCCATGAGGAAAGTGCTGTGCATCAGAATGGGTGGTGACGAACATCGTCAAAGCGCGCCGGATGCCGGGCACCCTCAAAGTGGCTCAGTTCATCATCACGCTGGAAGTGGCTTTTGGGCTGGTGGGCCTGGCGATCACACTGGCTGCCTTTTTCTCCACCTTCCAGTGGGGCATGCTGACTGCCCTGATCTACGCCGCGGGAAGCGCCGCCCTTCTCGGGTGGCTGTTGAGCCGATGGTCGAGTCGCCGAACGTACTTACGGTGGGTAATCATCGCCGCGCACCTGTTGTTGGTCGGTGCCGCCATTCTCGACCTGGCACTCTTCTCCACAGTGACGTGGAATGCGGTGTTCGGCTCTCACATACTCGCTTGGGCGGTCATCGTCCTGCTCTTTCTGCCTGCGGCCGGGCGCTGGTTCAGCGAGTCCCGCGCCTGATGGGGTGGCGGGCCCAACGCCTGCTCGTCCAGCCGGCACGCTCCCCGCGGGGTGGGAAGGAGGTCGATCGTGAGTGAAGAGTTGGCGGAGTTGTGGCCGCTGTTCGCACTGCGCGTGAAGACACCGCGCCTGGAACTGGCCGTCCCCGACAACCGCGATCTACTGAACCTGGCCCGGGCGTCGGGCGACATTCAGCCCTCCGGCGAGGGTGAGCCCCGCTACCAGAAGGCGTACCTTTACGAGCCGTCTCCCGGCAGGGAACGGCAGCTCCTGCAACGCCACTGGCGGGCCCTGGCCCATTGGCGGCCGGCGAGCTGGGATCTGCACCTGGCGATTCGCCTTGACGGCCTGGCGATCGGCGTGCAGAACATCTGGGCGACCGACTTCACGACGGTCCGGTCCGTGGAGACCGGGTCGTGGATCGCTCGGGAGCATCAGGGCAAGGGGTACGGGACCGAGTCCAGGGCCGCCGTGCTGGAGCTGGCGTTCGCCCACCTGCGCGCTCTGGAGGCGTACACCTCCTTCGTCGAGGGCAACTCCGCCTCGGAGAGGGTCTCCAGGAAGCTTGGGTACGTCTACAACGGGCGGCGGGTCTACAGCCGGAACGGCGTGCGCGCCGTGGAGCACGGCATGCTGCTGGAAGCCTCCCGCTGGGCTCCCCGCAGGAGCGCCGGGATCTCCGTCGAGGGCATCACTCCTGCCTGTCTGGAGCTGTTCGGGGCAGAATAGGCGCTCGCCGATGAGGGCGGTGGATGGTCGGGTCTACAGCCGCCTCGGTCGCGCGGGTGTGGTGACGGTGTAGAGGTACTGGGTGGGTCGCGTGCAGATGGCCCCGCGGGTGAGGGATGACCCCTAGCGTCGCTGGATATGCGGACAGTGGATGTACTGGTCGTGGGGGCGGGGCTGGCCGGTCTGCGGACGGCTCGGCTGCTCGCGCTGCGAGAACTCGATGTGATGGTGGTCGACCGCCGCAGGTCGCTGTCGGCGGGCATCCGTACGACCGGGATCTTCGTGCGTCGTACCCTGGAGGACTTCGACCTGCCGGACGAGCTGCTCGGCCCGGGTGTCCGGGACGTGCTGCTGTATCCGCCGTCGCGGCGGGCGCCGATCCGGCTGACCAGTGAGCGGGACGAGTACCGCGTGGCCGACATGGCGGCCGTCTACGAGGACGCGCGCCGGGCGGCGGAGTCGGCTGGGGCACGGGTCTTCATGGGCGTACGGTATGTCGGCGCGTCGATGGGACTGGTGCAGTTCGCGGGGGCGGAGCCGGTGCGGGCCCGGTTCATCGTCGGCGCGGACGGTGCTCGCTCACGGGTCGCGCGCGATCTCGGTCTTGATGTCAACCGGCGCTTTCTCGTCGGTGCCGAGATCGTCCATCCGGTCGCGTCGGGCACGACCACCCCGGCGTTCCATTGCGTGCTGGACCCTCGGGTCGCTCCGGGGTACCTGGGGTGGGTCATCGACGACGGCCGGCATGCGCATGTCGGCGTCGCGGGGTACCCGGGCGCGATGCGCAGCGGCGTCCGTCACCTGCTGGACGCCTTTGCCGCGGACGCGCCCGGCCGGGCGGCGCCGACCGGGCCGGTCGAGCGCCGTGGCGGTCCGATCCCGGTCGGCGGTGTGCTGCGGCGGCTGGCGTGCCCCGCCGGGTTGCTCGTCGGAGACGCGGCGGGCGCGGTCTCGCCGCTGACGGCCGGCGGGTTGGACCCGTGCTTACGCATGTCCGAACTGGCCGCGGCGGTCGCCGCCGGGTACCTGCGTACGGGCGATCAGCGCATGTTGAGCCTGTACGACGGGGGCGCGCTGCGGAGCCGGTTCCGCGGCCGGCTGCTGTTGCGCCGGGTGTTCGCTGGGATCCGATCCCGCGCCGCGGCCGAGGCGGCGGTGGCCGTGCTGCGTGGTCGTGCCGGTCGTGCCGTGGCGGCGCGGATCCTGTTCGGCGATGGGTCGTTCCCGGGGGTCAATCCACAGCTTGTGGACGCGATGAGGCCGGTCTGAGGGAACGGCATATGACTATTTCAGGGCGCTGAAGTGCGGGTAGATCGCGGAGTTCCTGCCGAGCTTGAGCAGGGTCTCGGTGACGCGGCCCTTGAGGTCCATGATCCCGATGCCGGCCGCGGTGGAGATGAGCAGGTGCTTCTCGTCGTACCAGCCGAGGGTGGTGGGACGCGCGCCCGCGACGACGGGAAGTCTCGTCACGGCCTTGCCGGTCGCCGCGTCCCACACGCAGGCGGCCTTCTCCAGCGGCAGGCAGGCGGTGACGAACCGCTTGCCGGAGGGGGAGAAGACGCCGCGCCCGTCACCGCCCGGCCTGCCGCGCACCTCGTATTCCTTGGCGGCTTCGCCCTGCAGGTCGTACAGGCGGACGGTCGTGCTGCCGAGCCTGCCGTGTCTGACCAGGAAGCGGGTGCCGTCCTGGTTCCACTCGAAACCGCCGACGGTGACCAGCGCCTTGTGGATCTTGATGAAGCGGGGCGCGAAGTCGGGCAGATCGAGGATCAGCACCCCTGCCGAGCGGTCGTCCTGCCGGGCCAGGCTGACGGTGAACAGCAGCTTCTTGCCGTCCGGCGACCATCGGGGCCAGCGCATCTGGGGATACCGGGTGCCGCCGTTCCCGGTGTCGGCGGGCGTGTACTCGGTGAGCTCGATGTCGAGGTCCTGGCTCTTGCCGGTCTTCCGGTCGGTGATCCGCAGGCGGTCCTTGCCCGGCTCTCCTGGGGACTCCAGGTGCGCGACCGTCCAGCGTCCGTCGGGGGAGACCGCCAGCTCCGCGTAGTCCGTCTTGACGAACCGCCGCCGGTCCGGCTGCCAGGCCCACAGCGTGAACGGGTTCCGCCGCGGCTGGAGGTCGGTGGTGCCGTAGGAGGTGAACTGGACAGGGCGGCCGTTCAGGTCGGCCACGACCACGGCCTGGCCCTTTCCGACCTGGCCGTCTCTCGTCCGTTCCGTTACGCCAGGTAACGGGCCTTTCGTCGGCTGGGCTGGGGGCGCGGCGGCCGAGGCTGTGGGGAGGGCGGTGGCGGCGAGTACGAGTGTGCTCACCAGGACGGACGCGAAACGGCCAAGCATGTGGTCTCTCCTGGCTGTCGGAAGCAGGGGGCGTACCGTGATCATGGTAGGGCCGCCCCGGCGCCCGCGATGGTGGCTTGCGGAGAATCTGATCAACAGCCGATCTCGTCGATGAGGGCGGCCAGCCGGCGAGGCTGGGACAGGAACGGAGAGTGACCGCCGACCAGCTTGCTCGCCGCCTGCTCGGCCTCCGCGTCGGGCAGGTCGCCGTAGAGAGAGGTACGCGGTTCGCCGGCGAGCGGGAACAGGCCGTCCGTGTCTTCGGGATCGAGGAGACCGTGGAGGGTGTACATCGACTGTCCCTTGTCCGGCATGTAGGAGCGGATCGATCTGGCCGAGGGCGACTGCTTCCTGCTCACCCAGCCACGCGCCTTCACCCTGGCCAGCGGTCCGGGGGTGCGGCCGGTCCCGGCCGGGCCGGTCTTCGCGGCGGCCACGGACGGCGTGGCCCGGGTGGGGACCGGCGAGGACGCGGTGTTCATCGGTGGCCGGTTCGACTTCGGCGAACGGGCCCGCGAGCTGCTGCTCGACGTGCTGCCGCCGGTGATCCACGTGCCCGGCCGCACCGCCGAGGCCGCGACCGTGCGCTGGGCGCTGGAGCAGATCGACGCCGAGCTGCGCGACCGGTCGCTCGCCTCGACGCTGGTCACCGAGCATCTCGCCCTGGTCATGCTGATCCACCTGCTGCGCCTGCACCTGGCCGGCGCCGGGCCGGGCGCGGTGTCCGGCTGGATGGCCGGGCTCACCGACCCGGTCGTGGCTCCGGCGCTGCGGGCCATGCACGCCCGGCCGGCTCACGCCTGGACGGTGGCCGAGCTGGCCGGGGCCGCGGCGGTGTCCCGGTCGACGCTCGCTGCCCGCTTCAAGCGGACCGTCGGGCAGAGCCCGCTGGACTACCTGACCGGCTGGCGGATCGAACTGGCCACCGACCGCCTGCGGCGCGGCGACGACACGGTGGCGATGATCGCCCGTAAGGTCGGCTACGGCTCGGAGAGCGCGCTGAGCAACGCGTTCAAGCGGGTCACCGGCGCGTCGCCGCGCGAGTACCGCCGCCGGATCAGCTCCGGGGGCGGCGGTCAGATCGCGAATGCCGCCGACGGGGGTTATCGTCCTCGGACATGACCGAGTCCGCCTACCTGCGTGCCACCCGAGTGGCCTACGACACCGTCGCCGCCGACTATGCCGAGTTGCTCCGGGACGAGCTCGACACCAAGCCGCTTGATCGCGCCATGCTGGCGGCGTTCGCCGAACACGTGCGGGCGCCGGAGGCCGGGGAGGTCGCCGACCTCGGCTGCGGCCCCGGCCGCGTCACCGCCCACCTGCGCTCTCTCGGGGTGAACGCTTTCGGCATCGACCTGTCGCCGGAGATGATCGCGGTCGCCCGCCGGACCTATCCGGAGCTGCGGTTCGAAGAGGGGTCGATGACCGCTCTGGACCTGGCGGACGGGGCTGTCGGTGGTGCCGTCGCGTGGTACTCGACCGTCCACACCCCGCCGGAGGTGTTGCCGACGGTGTTCGCCGAGATCCATCGGGTGCTGGCCCCGGGCGGCCATTTCCTGATCGCGTTCAAGGTCGGTGACGAGCGTCGCCATCTGCCCAGAGGCTACGGGCACGAGATCTCGCTCGATGTCTACTGGATGCCTCCTGAGCACATCGCCGGACTGCTGGGCGACGCCGGGCTGGTCGTGGACGCTCAGCTGATCCGCGAGCCGGACGAGAGCGAGCGGCCCCGGTCGGGCCGGCAAGCCTTCTTCCTGGCCCGCAAGCCCCGACAGCCCTGGCGGTAGCCCACCCCCGTGCTGCGGTCCTCCGGTCCGCCGGGGTGTCGGGACAGCCGACAGAACAGGCCCAGAGGGCGCATTACGCCGATCTGGAAGCCTGATCTTTCCAGGTGGGGTTCTCAGGCGACGGCGCTCATGCGTCCCGTCTGATCGACCGGAGGGGCGTCGAGACGCGGGAGCCGCAGGACGAAGCTGGCGCCGCGCGGCGCGTCCTCGGCCTTGAGCGTCCCGCCGTGACTCTGGGCGATGTCGCGGGAGATGGCCAGGCCAAGCCCGCTGCCGCCGGCGTCGCGGTGGCGGGCGTCGGCGAGGCGGGTGAACCGCTCGAACACCCGCTCGCGGTCGGCGGGCGCGATGCCGGCGCCGTCGTCCGCCACCGTCACCACGGCCTCGCCGTCCGAGGCTGTCACGAAGACGTCCACGGCGCTGCCGGCGTGCCGGATCGCGTTGCTCACCAGGTTGGCGAGCAGCCGGGCGAGCTGGATGTGGGACCCGCGGACCCAGACGTCCGAGGCCGCATGGACGCGTACGGGCACGCGGCCCGTGCGCGGGGCCTCCTGGCTCACCAGCCGCGCGAGGTCGATGAGCTCGGGCGGCGCCGGGTCGCCGGCCCCGAGCCGCGCGAGCGCCAGCAGGTCGCCGACGATGGCGTCGAGCCGGTCGGTGACCGACAGGGCCGAGCGGATGGTCTTGTGCGGATCGATCTCGCCGGGGTGGAGCAGCGCCCCCTCCAGTTGCGCCCGCAGGCCGGCGATCGGGTTCCTGAGCTCGTGCGATGTGGTGGAGGCGAACCTGCGCTGCTGCGCCACCGCCTCGTCGAGCCGGTCCAGGGTCTGGTTGGCGGTACGGACGAGCATGGCGACCTCGTCGTCGCCCGGCGGCACGGGGATGCTCAGGCTGAGGTCGCTGACGGTGATCTCGGCCAGGCGTGCGCGGATCGCCTCGACCGGCCGCAGCGTGCGGCCCACCGTTCTCCAGGAGGTCCAGGAGACGATCGTGAGGAGGACGAGGGCCGCCGCTGTGAGCGCGTACTCCAGCTTGTGGCCGCGCAGCAGGGCCGGCTCCCGGCGCTCCGCCAGCAGGACCTGGGCGTCGGCCGCCGTGGTGATCCGGATGGCCACCAGGAGGCGGCACCCGTCGCTTCGCCGCTGGACGCGGTCGTCGACGGGTGGTCGCAGCGTGCTCAGCGCCGAGCGTGCGGGGGCGGAGTGGCTGGCGGCGAGGACCCGGCCGCGCGGGTCGACCAGCTGAATGAGAGCCAGGTCGCCCGAGGTGGGTATCACCTTGGGGATCGTGCCGGCGCGGGCCGCCGCACTCCACCGGCTGGCGACCTGTTCGATCCGGTTGAAGGCGTCGTCCTGGACGCGGTAGCGGACGGCCAGTGATGAGGTGACGCCCACCACGGTCAGCGCAATCAGGGCGAGCAACGAAGCGGCCACGGTGCAGCGCGCTCGGATGGACCGGGGGCGAGGAAGCACGGTTATCGTCTCCTTTCCGTCACTGCGACGGTAAGGCGGGACGATGCTGAGGAGGGTGGGCGCGTGACACCCAGGAAATTCGCATACCTGGATGAATGCCGACGGATGCGGCGGTGCCGTCTCAGCCTGGTAGTGACACGCCCACCCTGGCACTCAAATCCCGACATATCGTACTTAAATGGACGGCACGAAGTTGTTGGGGGAGTTCCTGCGGGCGCGGAGAGAGGTCATGACTCCCGCGCAGGCGGGGCTCCTCGACGTGGGCCCGCGCCGGACCCCGGGGTTGCGGCGCGAGGAGGTGGCGATGCTGGCCCACGTCAGCACGGATTACTACATCCGCCTCGAACAGGGCAGGGAGCGCCACCCGTCCGAGCGCGTGCTCGGAGCCCTTGCCCAGGTGTTCGGGCTGACTCTCGAGGCCACGGCCCACATGCACGCGCTGGCCCATCCCATGCTCCAGCCCCGGCGGTCGCCGGCCCGGCGGGTCAGCCCCGCCCTGCGCACGCTGATCGGCGGCTGGCCCGTCACGCCCGCGCTGATCTGCGACGACCTCATGAACATCCTCGCCGCGAACTCCCTCGCCGACGCCTTGTACGGCGGGTTCGAGGACCGCGACAACCTGCTCCGCATGATCTTCCTGGATCCCGCGGCCCGCGAGTTCTATCCCGAGTGGGAGAAGTCGGCCCGTTCCAAGGTCGCCCACCTGCGCCTCGTCGCCGGGTCGCAGCTCGACGACCCCCGCCTGACCGAGCTCGTGGGGGAGCTGTCCGTCAAGAGCCCCGACTTCCGGAGGCTGTGGGCCCGCCACGATGTCTCACCCAAGGTGGCCGAGGTCAAGCGCATGTGCCACCGGGAGGTCGGGGAGCTGGAGCTGACCTGCGAGGTCTTCTCGGTGAACGGCTCCGACGGCCTGCAGCTCATCACTCTGCTGGCCCAGCCGGGCAGCCCTTCGGAGCAGGCGCTGAAACTGCTGGGCAGCCTCGCCGCGCCCGTCCGTGACTGAGGCCCCTCTTCAACGGCTGTCGTCCCGCATTGATCGTGGGGGGTAAGGCGCTGGAAGGATCTCGGCCGTCTCCGGGATGTTGTTGGGGTTGGCGCCGGAGTGGATGCTGCCCACCGTGAGCACGACCGGGGTGAGCGGGCTGACCTCGCGACAGGACCTCGGTCCGGTGGTGTGCGGTGACGAGGATCACCGGACCACCTCGTAGCGGAGGTGGGTGACGCCGGGCGCCGGTACGGCTTCGACCAGGCGCAGCCGTACGTGCTCGGGCAGCGACCGGAAGAACGGGCGGCCGCCGCCGAGCAGGACGGGCACCTGGTGGAGGATCACCTCGTCCACGAGCCCCGCCTGCAAGGCCGCGGTCGTGACGCCGCCGCCCATGAGGCCGACGTCCTTTCCGCCGGCGGCCTCGCGGGCCGCCGCGATCGCGTCCTCGATCCCGGTGGTGATCAGGGTCTGCCGCTCGGTCAGCTCGGGTGCCGGCCGATGGCTGAGGAGGAACGGCCGGGCCGCCGGGTGCGGGCTGCCGCCCCCGAAACGGTCGGAGTCCTCGTACGTGTTACGTCCCACCACGACAGCGCCCACGGATCCGGCGAGGGCGTCGAAGACGCGGGCGCTGGGCGCGCTCAGCTTGAAGCCGTCGAACACCTGGCTGGGGGTGTCGCCGTCGAAGTACCAGTCGAAGAGCGTCGTTCCGTCGCCGAGCCCGCGCCCTGAGCCGGGCTCGCGACCGGTGATGTAACCGTCGACCGACACCGCGTGGGCGCTGAGGACCTTGCTCATGGTGTGACTCCTTTTGAGTTCCTTCAAGAGACTCCACGACCATAACACCCAGAGTTTCTTCAGGGAACCCCAATTGGTAGACTGGTTCCATGCAACGCACGAGCTTCGCGGACATGGCCTGCTCCATCGCGCGCACCCTCGACGTGATCGGGGAGCCCTGGTCGCCGCTGATCCTGCGTGACGTCTGGGTTGGCATGAGCCGCTTCGACCAGATCCAGGCTGATCTGGGGATCTCCCGCAAGGTGCTGACCGAGCGGCTCAACCACCTCGTCGACCAGGGCGTGCTCGAGCGCCGTCCCTACGACAACCGGCCGCGCTACGAGTACCACCTGACGGTGAAGGGTGCCGAGCTGGTCGATCTGCTCATGGTCATGACCGCCTGGGGGGACAGGTGGCTCGCCGGCGAGGCCGGGCCGCCGGTGCTCTACCGCCATCACGCGTGCGGCGAGATCAGCAGTGTCGACCTGCGCTGCGCCCACTGCGGCGAGCCGATGCACGCCAGCGACATCGACCCGTTGCCGGGCCCTGGCGCGGCCATGTGATCAAGGCTTCTGCCATCGTGTGGGCATGGAACCCATCCCACCGGGCAGAGGCCCTGGACGCGTCATCATCCTCAACGGGGCCTCCAGCTCCGGGAAGTCGACCCTGGCCAAGGCGCTGCAGCGCTCGCTCGACGAGCCGTTTCTGTATGTCTCTTCCGACCAGTTCGTGGAGAGCGGCATGGTCCCGGAGCGGCGCGACCACGAAGGTCCCTTCTCGTGGTGGTACGAGATGCGGCCGCGCTTCTTCAAAGGCTTCCACCGGTGCCTGCCCGCGCTGGCGAGCGCGGGCAACGACCTCGTCGTGGAGCACATCATCGAGTTCCCGGCCTGGCGCGAAGAGCTGTCAGAGCTGCTGGCGGACTTCGACGTGTTCCTCGTCGGGGTGCACTGCGACCTCGCGGAGATCGACCGGAGAGAACGCGAGCGCGGGGACCGTCACCTCGGGGAGGGGCGCGGGCACGTCGAGGTCGACGGCATCCACACGTTCGGTCCGTACGACTACGAGGTGGACACCAGCCGGGGCGTCTCGGCCGCCCTTGTGCGGTCGGTGGTGACCGCCTGGCGATCGAGGGGCGCGCGGAGCGTGCTGACCTCGGGAGGGCATGTGCCTCACGAGATGGCCTGAGCCAGTGCGTTGCCCCCCTCCGGACTCACCGGTTCGGTCAGGAAGACGGGCGCCTGGGCCATGAACCTCGGCTCGTCGCCCCGGTGTTCGTCGGCGGCGTGGACGGTGAAGGGATGGACCAGGTAGATGTCGCCCGGCCGGCCCGTCGCGTAGGCGAGCGGACGGTGCGAACTGGCCGCGTCCACCAGCGGTCCGGCCTCGAACGGGTCCATCACGCGCCCCGCCAGCGCCGCGGCCGCGTCCCGGTGCGAGCCGACCCTGATCCGGGTCGGCGCGTCGTCGGGGCCGACCTCCGACAGCAGGACCAGCAGCAGCATCGTCTCCGGACGCCCGCTGCACAGGTAGCGGCCGTCCGGCTGGGCGGCATTGGCGTCGATGTGCCAGCCTCTGTCGTCGGCGGGTGGAAGGTGCGGGAACCGGATCGGCACATTGCCGAGCGAACCGCGCGGCACCCAGCCGCCGGCCCCGCAGAGCTCGTCGAGTGCCTCGGCGAGCCGGGGGCTCCGGATGAGCTCCCCGAACGGGCCCTCACCCGTGAGGTCCGCGGCCCACACCACCGGTTCCCTCCAGGCGCCCGGGTCCTGCGGTGACAGACCGGTCTGCCGCCACAGCAACGCCCTGGCGGCGTCGCCGACCTCGCGCGGGGAGGCCGCTTCCAGCTTGACGAACCCGTCGGCGACAAAACGGTCGATGTCAACGATGCTCATGCCTGGGACGCTAACAGCGCTGTCCATCCGTTTTTCGGGAGGCGGCGAGGAGCTGCCGGATCCGGTCCGCGACCAGCCGGGGCTGCTCGGCCGGGACGAAGTGCCCCGAGTCGACGTCCTCGTGGCGTCCGTCGGGCAGGGTCTCGGCGTAGCGGCGCTGGTGCTCGCGGATGGCGGCGTGCTGACGCTCCCGCCCCTTTTCCGCGCGGGTCGCCGACAGCACGATCGTCGGGCATTCCGGGAGCCGGGGCGGCCGGGCGCGGAACTGCGGGACGGCGGCGGCCACCGCCTGGATCTCCTTGCGGGTCTGGGAGGTCCCGGCGGGGGTGAAGTCCTCGGCGAGCATGACCCGGTAGGTGTCGGCGGAGAACAGGCGGCGGACGTTGCCGGTGAACAGCCGTGCCAGGGGAGGGAAGCGGCAGAGCGCCTGGGTCACCGCCAGCATGCGGTCGACCTTCTTGGTGGTCTCGTCCCAGTTGTCGTACACAGGTGAGGTCTCCGGCAGGACGTCGGCCAGCAGCAGGCCCCGCAGCCGAGGTCCCAGGCGCTCCGCGGCGCGGCGGGCGACCAGTCCGCCCATGCTGTGCGCGACGAGCACGAACTCGCCCGGGACGACGGCCTCGGCCATCGCGACCAGGTCGGCGGCCAGGTCATCGATGCTGAGCTGCCGGGTGACGCGGCCGCTGAGCGCGCGCCCGGCGCGGTCGTAGGCCACCAGCCGCGCCTCGGAGGCCAGCAGCGGCAGCACCGGATCCCAGAAGGTCCGGCCGCAGCCTCCGCCCGCCTCGAAGACCACCCAGTCCGGCCCCTGGCCGGACTCCTCGACATAGAGGCGCCGGCCGTTCACCGGCACCGCCCGCCCCGGTACGTCCCGCATGCCCGCTCCTCCCACCGTTTTCATTTTGGATAATGATATCTCATGTGAAATCGTTGGACCATGGACGCCGTTGAGCTGCTGCTGCACCCGGTACGGCTGCGCATCGTGCACGCCCTGTCGGCAGGACAGGTGCTGACGACCGCGCAGTTGTGCGCCCGCATGCCCGAGGTGTCGAAGGTGACCGTCTACCGGCAGGTCGCCCTGCTGGCCGAGGGCGGGTTCCTCGAAGTGGAGAGCGAGCAGCGGGTACGCGGCGCCGTCGAGCGCAGCTACCGGCTGCGCCAGGACCGGCCCGCGATCGACGCCGGCGCCGCGGCCGCGATGTCGCTCGACGATCATCGCCGTGGATTCGCCGCGGCGATGGCCGCCCTGATCGCCGAGTTCAACGCCTACCTGGACCGCGACGGCGCCGATCCGGTCGCCGACTCGGTGTCCTACCGGCAGGGCACGGTGTGGCTCAGCCCGGACGAGCTCGCCGAGATGCTCACCGACCTGCTCGCGGTGCTGCGGGGCCGGGTCGCCAACGCTCCCGCGCCGGGCCGCGCGCCGTACCTGCTCAGCGCGATCCTGTTCCCGGCCGAGCAGCCGCCCCCGGACGCCTCCAGCCGCTGAGGGTGGCCGAATGGCCTACTTCCCGGGACGGAGACCGCCGGCCGAGATCAGGGTTTGCGCGGGTGCCTTCTCCGATGCCGTACCACCCCGCCATGGCCGATCTTGATGTGGCGGAGGCCGAGAGGCGGGCTCCGGGAGGAGGAGCAGCGTGAAGGGGAAGAAGTACGTCAGCGTGGCCGTCGCGGCGGGTCTGATCGCGGCGGTGGCGGCGGCGCCCGCCGGGGCCGCCGCCGGCACGGCGGGCCCTCGTGGCCGGGCGGACCTGCAGGCGATGCTGGACAGGATCGTCGATGCCGGGGCGGTCGGGGTGATCGCCGAGGTACGCGACGGGAACAGGACCTGGCGCGGCACCAGCGGCCGGGCGCGGATCGGCAGGCCCCAGGCGGCTCCGGTGGACGGGCGGTTCCGGGCGGGGAGCGTGACCAAGTCGTTCACGGCGACCGTGGTGCTCCAACTCGTGGGCGAGGGCCGGCTGGAGCTGTCCGACAGCGTGGAGCAGTGGTTGCCCGGGCTCGTGGACAAGGGGGCCGACACCACGATCCGGCACCTTCTCCAGCACACCAGCGGCCTGCCCGAGTACACGACGGACATGTTCGACAAGTGGGGCATTCCCCAGGAGCGCTACCGCTCCTGGACGGCCAAGGAACTGGTGGACCGGGCGGGGAGGCTCCCGCGCGAGTTCCCGCCCGGGGACAGGTACGGCTACTCCAACACCAACTACATCGTGCTCGGCATGCTGATCGAGCGCGTCACCGGCAGGCCGTACGCGACGGAGGTCAGGGAGCGGATCCTGCGGCCGCTCGGCATGGGGCATACCCGCGTGCCGGGGACCTCGCCGGAGGTGCCCGGGCCGCACGCCCACGCGTACGTGCCGGTCACCAAGGGGGGCAAGGTCGTCCCGGTGGACGTCACGCGGTTCAATCCCACGATGGCCGGTGCGGCCGGGGGGATCATCTCGACGACGGAGGACCTCAACCGGTTCTTCCGCGCGCTGTTCCAGGGCAGGCTGCTCCCCGCTGCCCTGCTGAAGGAGATGAAGGACCCCGGCATGACCAAGAACGCGTACGGGTTGGGCCTGGAGATGGCGCCGTTGCCGTGCGGCACCGCGCTGGGGCACGGCGGGGGCGCCACGGGCTACCTCACGGTGGCGTTCAGCTCGGCGGACGGGTCGCGGCAGGTGGCTCTGTCGATCACCCCGTACTCGGGGGATCCCGAGAAGCCGGCCATGTCCCTGCTGACCTCCGCACTGTGCCCCTGAGGCGCGTTGCCAACAACCGGGGTGGGACCGCGGTCATGCCTCCAGCCGGCATGGTGTCCCTGCGTCGATGGCCTTTCGCGCCAGGTCTCCCGCCAGGTCCCCGGCATCGGCGACGGCGCGGGCCACGGTGACGATGAGCTCACCGAGGTGATGGTCGAAGGCCGGGGCTCCCACCAGGGCGACCGCCAGGACGCGGGCCAGGGCCACGTTGAGTGCCCGCAGGAGATCGGGCACCCGTCGCAGGTCCTCCGATCGGGCGTCGTCGAGCGCGCGATCCACGGCCTGCCGGAATTCGTACGCCCGGTCGGCGGCGAACGTGGCCGTGAGGCTCTCGGCGAGGACCTCGGTGTCGACGAGCCTGCGCGCGATCTCGCGCAGCCGAAGGTGGTCCGAGGAGATCGGCGCCTTCGCCGGCAGTGAGGCGGGAACGGAGACGGGGGCGGCGGTGGTGCTGACGTAGGTGAGCAGGTCGGTGTGGGCCAGCGAGAGAAGCTGATCAAGATCGTCGTCGCTGAGCGCCTCGTCATGCGTGGTCACTCGGACACCTGCTCTCGCCGGTGGCCGGACAGCTCTCGCTTCAGCATCGTGCGGGCCTCCTCGCGGATCACGGCGGACTCGTGCTCGGACATTCCCAGCGCGCGGGCGGCATAGGAATCGGGCAGGCCGCACACCGAGAATGCCATCGTCAGCCGCTGCTCGAACGGCAGTTTCCTGATCGCGGACAGTACGCGGGAGGTAAGCCCCATGAGACCCGCCAGCTCATCGCCCGGCGGATCCGGCTCCCGTTCGTCGGCGAGCGGGGCCAGCGCCTGGCGGTGGGGATGCCTGCCCGGCATGCGTAACCACGCGCTGACGGCCTCCAATCGCACCCAGCACGACTGGTCCGTGATCCTCTCCCATGAGCTCGGCTCCTGCAGCAACAGCTTCAGCCCTTTGTCGAAGGCCTCCTGAGCGGCGGCCTTGCCTTCCTCCATGGTGGCGCCCAGCCATATCAGAAAGCCGACCACCGGGAAGTACTCGCGGCCAGCGAAACCGACATAGTGGGCGTTCAGGGCCTTCGTTCGTTGATACGTAGCCGTCGGCGTATCCCCATGGGATTCCTGCGGCCCGACATTCGTCACGCGTCCGACTCCTTTCGAGAACAAGGAGATTGGCGGAGCATGGGCGAAGATCGGAAGTGACCAGTCGAGAGGACGGTGGGGGCGGGGTGGCACTTGGTGTCAGCGGGTTCACACCGAGGGGGAGGATCCTCCACCGCCCTCTCTCTGTCACCACGTGACGGGGAGCCGGTGCACGCCGTAGATGGTCATGTTCGTACGCATCGGCACCTCCTCCGGCGGCACCGCCAGCCGCAGGGCGGGGAAGCGCTCGAACAGCGCCCGGTACGCGATGCGCATCTCGATCCGGGCCAGCTGCTGGCCCAGGCACTGGTGGATGCCGTGGCCGAAGGACAGGTGCCCGGTCGGCGACGGACGGGTGACGTCGAGGGTCTCGGGATCCGGGAACCGTTCGGGGTCGCGGTTGGCGGCCGGGATCGACAACGTCACCACCTGGCCCTTCCTGATGGTCCGGCCGGCGATCTCGACGTCCTCCAGCGCGGCCCGCATCGGCCCGAGGTGGGGGACCGAGAGGTAGCGCAGCAGCTCCTCGACCGCGCCCTCCATCAGGGCCGGGTTCCCGCGCAGCGCGGCGAGCTGGTCCGGGTTCTCCAGGAGGACGTACGCGCCCAGGCCGAGCATGGCCGCCGTGGTCTCGTGACCGGCCACCAGGAGCAGCAGGGCGATCCCGGTGATCTCCTCCAGCGTCAGCTCGCCATCGGTGACGAGGCCGGTGAGCAGGTCGTTCGCCGGGTGTGCCCGTTTCGCCGCCGTGAGCTCGTACAGGTAGCCGAACAGCGAGGCCGCCGCGCCGGCGACCTCCTCCTTGGTGGATCCGTCGCGCAGGACGGTGGCGGAGTCGTGCTGGAACCGTGAGCGGTCGGCGGGCGGCACGCCCAGGAGCTCGCAGATCACCAGAGAGGGAACGGGCAAGGCGAACTCGCGTACCAGGTCGGCGGGCGCCCCGCCGCGTTCCATGGCATCGAGGACCTCGGCGGTGATCCGGCCGATCCGCGGCTCCAGGGCCTGCAGCCTGCGCACGGTGAACTGGGCGGTGAGCCGGCGACGCAAGCGGGTGTGGTCGGGCGGGTCCAGCTGCATGAAGAAGCCGGGAGGCTGGACGAAGCTCGCCAGATCGATGCCCTCCCAGGCGACGGGCCAGCGCAGGTGCTCCAGGCGGCTGCTGAACCGGGCGTCGGCCAGCACCGCCCGGGCGGCCGCGTGGCCGGTCACCAGCCAGCCGTCGTGACCGTCGGGGTAGCGCATGGGCTGGATGGGCGCCTCCGCGCGCCAGCGGCGCAGCTCTCGCGGAGGGTCGAACGGGGACGGGCGTTCCGTGGGGAAGGTGATGCTCACGCTCTTGCTCCTCTACACCTATAGAGCCTCTACGGATGTAGAGTAGCGAGGGAGCTCGGAGGTCCTGAGGTCAGCCCTCGCCGACGGTGGCGAGCAGCGCGCGGATCTTGGGGCGCAGGTCGGGGAGCTCGGCCGGGTCGCTGAGCAGGTGGTCGAGGAGCAGGCCGTCGCCGTACGCGATGAGGTCACGGGCCCACAGGTCGGCGTCGGGCACCCCGGAGCCGGCCAGCAGGCCGGTGATCAGGGCCCGTACGCGAGCGGCGCCGGCCAGGAGCGCCTCGCGCAGCTCCGGCCGCCGCGTGGCCTCCAGGGACAGCTCGTACCGGGCGAGCTGGCGGTCGCGGCTGGTGGTGAGCCACTCCCCGAGCAGCCAGGCCACGGCCTCGACCAGGCCGTCCTGCCCGATCATGAGGCCGGTCGGGGACGACTCCGCCCGCTCCTGCAGCGCGGCCAGGTCGGCGGCGGTGTGGTCGGCGAGCCGCTCGACCGTCGCCTGGAGCAGCGCCTGCCGGGTCCTGAAGTAGTAGGAGGTCGAGCCTTCCGGCAGGTCGGCCACCCGGTCGACGGCACGGTGGGTCAGGCCGCGCATGCCTTCCGCGGCGAGGAGCTCGATCGCCGCGTCGGCGATCTCCTGTCGTCTCGACACGGGCCGAGTCTAGTGACGGCCCGCCGTGCGGGCGGGCCGGTGGTTCACCGTACGGGGACGCCGAGTTCGCGGCCCTGGTAGAAGCCTTCGCGCTCGTCGAGGACGTAGGGGCTCATGATCTCGCGGCGCCGGTTCTCGGCCTCGGAGCTCCGCCAGGAGTCGCAGGTCTCCTTGGAGTCCCAGAACGACACCCCGGTGATCTCCTGCCCGTCCTCCGACCAGTACGCGTACGCGTGGCGCAGGCCCTCCGGGTATGGGTCCGGGCGCCAGGCCCTTTCGAACTCCTCCAGCGTCCCCGGCCTGATGCGGCGCGTCGTCACCCAGACGAAGTGCTCTCTCATCGCAGCCTCCTCAGCGGCTTTCATTCCACCATAGGCGCCCGGGGCGGCGATATAAGGGAAAATATCGGCGTAAAAGGCTGCTGTTTCCATGCCGTGCCATGGGATTTGCTTGACGATCGCCTGCGAGGCCCGCAGAGATGCGGGCCTCGAGTCTTTCACAGATCAGTGGCGATGATTTTCTCGATGTTCCGCTCGGCCAGGGCCGTGATGGTGACGAACGGGTTGACACTGGTGTTGCCCGGGATCAGCGCCCCGTCGATGACGTACAGGCCGGGGTAGGCGGTCAGGCGCCCGTAGTTGTCGGTCGCCCTGTTCAGGACCGCGCCCCCGAGCGGGTGGTACGTCAGATGGTCGCCCCAGATCTTGTAGACGCCGAACAAATCGGTCCGGTAAATCGTCCCCTCTTTCGCGTTGATTTTGTCGAAAATAGTCTTCGCCATGTCGATGCCCGGCTGTTTCCAGGCCGTCTGCCAGTTCAGGTCCACCTTTCCCGTCGCGGCGTTCCAGGTGAACTGGGCCCGGTTCGGGTTCTTGGTGATGGACAGATAGAACGACGCGAAGGTCTCGATCCCGGTGGGCAGCGGGGCGATTTCCGCGAAGGCGCCGCCCGCGGCCCAGTTGTCGATGCCGCAGCACGGGATGGACGACTGGAGCGCTCCGGTCGGGTCCCAGAGGTGGTTGGCACGGCCGCACATGACGTTGCCGTTGTCGCCCCAGCCCTTGCCGATCTCGCCGTTCAGGTTGGGCAGCGCGCCGGTGGCCTTCAGCTTGACCAGCAACTTGCTGGTGCCGACGCTGCCGGCCGCGAAGAACACCCGGTCCGCGGTCACGGTCTTGGTGGCCGTGGCGTCGCCGCTCGTGTTCAGCTGCTCGATGGTCACCGTGTAGGCGCCGCCGGACGCGGGGTTGACCGAGGTCACCCGGTGCAGGGGGGAGACGGTGACCCGGCCGGTGGCCGCGGCGCGGGCGAGGTACGTCTTCTGCAGGGATTTCTTGCCGTAGTTGTTGCCGTACAGGATCTCGCCGGCCAGGGCCGACTTGGTGACCGTGCCGGCGGCCTCCTGCTCCATGTAGTCCCAGTCGTACACGTCCGGCACGAAGGTGAACGGGAAGCCGGAGCGCTGGGCGTGCTTGCGGCCCACGCGGGCGTACTGGTAGCAGTCGGTGGAGTCGAACCAGGCGGGGTCCACGGTGCCGACGCCGAGGCCGGCGTTCGCGCGGGGGTAGTAGGTGTCGTACATCTCGGCGGGGTTGACCGAGGGGAGGATGGCGGCGAAGTTCTCGCGCTTGGGGGTGACGGCCATGCCGCCGTTCACCAGCGAGCCGCCGCCGACGCCGCGCCCCTGGTAGACCGTGATGCCGCTGAACTCCTCGGCGTCCAGCACGCCGGTGTAGCGAGGGATGTCCCGGTCGATGGGGAAGCCGAGGAAGTAGTTGAGCGGGGCCTTCGTCCGGGTGCGGAGCCAGTAGGAGCGGTTGTCCGGCTGGAGCGTGTTGCAGAAGATCTTGCCATCGGAGCCGGGGGTGTCCCAGGCCATGCCCATCTCGATCATGTGGACGTTGACCCCAGCCTGGGCCAGGCGCAGGGCGGCCACCGAGCCGCCGTACCCGGTGCCGATGACCAGGGCCGGCACGTGGGCCCCGTCGGCGATCGGACCGGCAGCGGCGGCGGCCGGGCGGGCGAGGGCCGCCGCGCCCAGGAGGGATCCGGTTCCGATGAGGAAGCCGCGGCGGGAGAGGTCGGGGGTCGAGGTCTTTCCGGTGCTGCGCATGCGATCCCTCACTTCGTGAGTTCTCATAATCGGGGGGTGGGCGATGAGCCGCCGGTCAGCGTGCATGCGGTGTCGAGGCCCAGTACGTGGTTGAGGCGGCCGAACGCCAGCCACGAGCCGAGGCACATGCTCAGCTCCACGATCTCGAGCTGGCTGTAGTGCGCCGTCATCCGGGCCCAGAACTCCTCGTCCAGGCCGTGGTGGTCCAGGGCGTACCGCTCGGCGTACTCGGCCGCCAGGCGGGTGCGGTCGTCGAACGCGTCGGTCGTGCGCCACTGCGTGACCGCGTCGGCGAACGTGTCCTCGACCTTCTGCCCGTCCCGCTCCGTACGCCAGTCGAGGCAGAAGGCGCACCCGTTGATCTGCGCGATCCGCAGCCGCGCGGCCTCGAACTCGCGCAGTCCGAGGGTCGTGTGGGTGTACACCGACATCGAGAACTTCGAGGCGGCGATCCCGATGCCGGGGACCATCTCGCCCCACACGTACGAGATCGGGTCCTTGCCTGCGGGAATGTCGATGTTCACGGTCGTTCTCCTCCGAGTCTGCCGGGGCGCAGCGGGACGTCGAGCGCGTCGTACAGCCCGGGTCCGGCGTCCACGAGCCAGTCGATGGCGCCCACCAGGCGGGCGACCGCGGTGGCGTTGCCTCCGGCGGACAGGTTGCCGCCCTCGTCCGTGGCCTCCACCGTGACCTCGATGCGGGGCCGGCCCTCGATGATCACGCGGTGCGCGCCCACGCCGTTCGGAGGCGTCGGCCAGTCGGGCGCGCAGGACGGATGGATGCGGGTGACGTGCTCGACGACGATGCGGGGCTCGCCCCCGACGATGCCCTGCACCTCGAACCGCACCGCGCCCTGCGTTCCCGCCTCGAACTCGCCCACCGTGGCGTCCAGCGCGCGCCGGTCCCGGGTCTCGCGGATCTCGTCGAGCCCGACGCCGAGCGCCCTGGCCATCAGCCGTACCTGGCCGCCCCACACCATGGTCGGGACGGTCGGCGCGATCATCGGCGGCTCGTAGTCCATCGGCTGGCCCATGCCGACCAGGTACCGGACGGAGTCGGGCTGGTCGTAGGTGGAGTAGTCGAAGATCTCCTGGCAGCGGATCGCGTCGATGGTGGAGCCGAGCCCGCTGATCAGCAACGGCAGCACGTCGTTGCCCCAGCCCGGGTCGATCCCCGACACGAACAGCGAGCCGCCGCCCTCGCCGATGGCCGCCAGCACCGGCTCGCGCAGCTCGGGCGGGGCGTTGAGCTGGTCGTAGAGCGCGTAGAGGGAGGGGGTGACGACGACGGCTCCGGCGCGGATCGCCCTGGTCACGTCGGCGAGGGCGTCCTGCGGGCGCAGGTCGCCGGAGGCCGCGTAGACCACCGCGCGGGGGCTCGCGCCCAGCACGGCGTCGACGTCGTCGGTGGCGGCGACCCCGAGCTGGTGGCCGAGCCCGCCGAGGTCGCCGGCGTCCCTGCCGACCTTGTCCGGATCGTGGACGAGTACGGCTGTGAGCTTCAGCCCCGGATGGGCCTCGACCGCACGGATGGCCGCGCGGCCGACGTTGCCCGTGCCCCAGACAACCGTGGACATCATGGGCGGAGCGTAGCAAGCGCTTGGTTAGTCGTACAGAGGTCAGCTCCGCACGGCGCACAGCAGGCGGTTGTTGCCCCGCTGCCAGAGCGTGCCGACCTCCGCGAACCCGGCCTCCCGGAGCGCCTCGACGTGGTGCGACAGCAGGTGCGACTCCGAGCCGTGGTGCGAGGCCCCGGCCGTGGTCCGGCGCGCCTCGTTGAGCTCGGCGAAGGCCGGGTCCGCCTCGATCGCGTCCCACCAGGCCCGCCAGTCCTCCGGCGGGTTCGCGCCGAAGGCCCGCTCCGTCTCCCTGTCGTGGACGGCGCGCTCGAGGCGGGCCAGGGCCGGGGTGGCGTCGTCGGTGTCCATGTGGTCGCCGTTGAGCAGCAGCCCGCCGGGCCGCAGCACGCTCGCCACCTCGCCGTACACGCTCTTGAGGTCGGCGGCGGAGATCCAGTGCAGCGCCGTCGTGCTGATCGCGGCGTCGGCGGGCCCCTCCAGCCCGAGCAGCTCCGTCCAGCCGGCCGTACGCAGGTCCGCCGAGACGAACGTCAACCGCGGGTACGCGGCCCGCCCGAGCCCGAGCAGCAGCGGGTCGGCGTCCACCGAGATCACCTTCGCCTTGGGCAGGCGGTCGAGCAGCCGGGCCGACAGGGATCCCGGGCCGCAGCCCAGGTCGATCACCACGGGGTCCGGCCGGTCCAGTGCCTCCACGGCGTCGATCAGGGCGGTGAAACGCTCCTCGCGGTCGGGCAGGTAGCCCTCCTGCTGGCGGTCCCAGCGCGCGATCCACTGCGATGCGGCATCGTGAGTGAGCACGTACGTCTCCTTGTGACTGTCATTTATACTTTGGACAGTTACAAGCTAGAACATGAAGGTGTAACCGGTCAATTGGATTACAACAGTCACACGGATGGCGTGGTCAGGGCCACGGTGGCGATGGTCAACGCGCTGACCCCCGGCGAGCAGCGGGGACGCGCGTATCCGGCGCCGGGCAGCCCCGGCGCCGCCGCCACCGGGAGCCTGCGTACGGTCTATCCGGATCAGCGCGAGGTCACCGACGCGGAGGGCGCCGAGCTGGTGGCGGTGGCCGCCCGCCTGCGGACGGTCTTCGCCGCCGTGGCCGCCGGCGACATCGACGCCGCCGCCACCGAGGTCAACGCGCTATTGGAGGAGAGCCACGCCAGGCCGATGCTGGAGCGGCACGACGGCGAGCCCTGGCACCTGCACTTCCACGGCCCGGGCGGCACGCTGGCAGGTGAGTGGGCGGCGAGCTGCGCCACCGGGCTGGCGATCGTGCTGGGCAGCGAGTTCAGCGACCGCCTGGGGGTCTGCACCGCGCCGCACTGCGACCGGGTCTACGTGGACGTCTCGCGCAACGGCACCCGGAGGTTCTGCTCCACGGCCTGCCAGAACCGCGTCAAGACAGCCGCCTTCCGCGCCAGGAGCCGGGCCGACTGACGGGTGGCAAGCCGGCCCCCTGCTCCAGCTCCCCGGTACGCCGGGGAGCTGGAGCCCGTTCATTGGGCAGTGAGCCGCTCTGCCTCTTCGTGCAGCGCCAGGATCAGGATCAGTTCGAGCTGGAGCTCCTCCAGATCGGGCGCCGTGAGACCGTGTAGGACGCGCATGTGGGGCCTCCCTGACCATAAGACGTCCCACAGGTCACAACGGTTCACCTTTTCAGGTCTCGCTCCTGAACCGTTCCCACGCCGATTGCCGCGTCATGCCGAGCGAGACGCCGATGCGCTCCCAGCTGACGTCCCTGGTGCGAAGGTGCGCCACCCAGTCGCGCAGGTTGTCGTCCACCTGTGCCTGCACGGCGGCGATTTTCGGAAGATGCTCGAGTATTTGCTCCTCTGTCATGGACTCCCACATCGGGAGGCGGGGTTCGGTAGAGGTGGCGAGGCGCTCCTGGGCGAGGATGTCATTGCACAGTTCGATGCATTGGTCGCAAATGTGCACACCGGGACCGGCAATCATCTTCTTCACCTCCGCGCTCTTCTTGTGGCAGAAAGAGCAGCGGATCTTGTCCTTCCAGTCGTCAGGCATGGCCTGACGCTATCTCGTCAGGCGGCACCTGACAACCCCATCTGCTCCCGCAGGATGGCCTGGCGCTCTTCGGCGATCTTGCGACAGATCGTCACGTACGCGCTCAGCACCTTGCCGTACATCCCGCGCGCCTGTTCCAGCTGGGCGCGCAACTCCAGGACGCGGTCGGTGTCGCCGCGTTGCTCGGCCTCCGCCAGCAAGGTCCGTGCCTCGTCCACGATCTCCTCGGCGCGCAACCTCGTACGGCGGAGCACGGCGGAGCACTGATGCAGCTCTTCCAAGCGAGCCGCGAAGACGATGAACTCGGCAGAGTGCACGGGCGAGTCGTCCGACGCCCGCCTGCAGAGATCCGATGCCATTTCCCGCCACCTCCCGGTCAAGGTTGCCTAACTGTAGACGCGCAAGCCCCTCGGGCGGATCACCGGCGAAGGTCCGGGGGTAGCTGAATGATCCTGGCAGGGAGGTTTCTATTCCTCGGTAGGAAAACCTCATTCCTGAAACTCATTCGGTCCAGGATAAATGTGGTACTGCCAGGGCCTATTAGTGGAATGCCGTATTTCTCCGTTGGCTGCAAAAGGCATGGGTGAAGACATACGATCGGCCCTCGCGGAGGCCGGGACTCGTCACATACTGAAGCGGGACGGCAGCACAACGTGACTCTCTGGAGTGGTGGCGGTGGTGGCGGATGTCTGAAACGGGGAACGGTGACGACGCGGTCGACGTGAGCGTCGTCATCCCTGCCCACAACTGCCGGGCCTACCTCGACAGATGCCTCACCTCCGTGCTCGTGCAGCGCGTGAAGAAGGAGATCGTCGTCGTCGACGACGGCTCCACGGACGGCAGCGCCGAGCTCCTCGACCTCTACGCCGCCTATCACCGGGCCAGCGTCAAGGTCGTCCACATCGACGGCAGCGGCGGCGCGGGCCGGCCGCGCAACATCGGCATCGAGCACGCCTCGGGCCGGTACGTGTTCTTCTGCGACGCCGACGACTACCTCGGCCCCGAGGCCCTGGAGCGCATGGTCGCCATGGCCGACAGGAACGGCTCCGACATCGTCCTCGGCAAGATCGTGGGCCACGGCAGGCGGGCGCCGGTGTCGATGTTCCAGCAGAGCGCCGACCGGGTGACCATCGGCGACAGCAACGTCTACAACAGCCTGTGCTGCTTCAAGCTGTTCAGGAGGGAGCTGCTCGAACGCCACCGCATCAGGTTCGGCGAGGGCATGCTCGTGGGCGAGGACATCCTCTTCACCGTGCACGCCTTCTGCCACGCCGGGGCCGTCTCCGTGGTGGCCGACTACGACTGCTACCACCTGGTGTCCAGGCCCGACGGCACCAGCATCATGCAGCAAAACGGCAGCAGGGACCCGCTCGCCTGGCTCGCCATGATCAGGGCGCCGATCCGGCTCATGGCCGCCCACGTCGAGCCCGGCCCGCTCCGCGACCACCTGTTGCGCCGGCACTTCAGGCTGGACGTGTTCGCGCAGCTCGGGCAGGTGTTCCTGGAGAGCGACGACGTGCGGCGCAAGGACATCGCGCGGGAGGTGGCCGCCCTGTGCGACGAGTGGTACACCCCCGGCGTGCACGAGCTGCTCAACAACGTCGACAGGCAGCGGGTGGCGGCGCTCGACGACATCGACCGCCTCGTGCGCCTGGCCCGCATCGAGAACGCCGCCGTGCGGCGCAGGCTGACCGGGCTGTGCTGGGACGGCGACACCCTCGTGGTGACCGGATCGGCCGGGCTCGACGGCATCGGCGGGGACGGCGCCCTGGCCGTGGTGCTGCGCGCGCGGCACGACCCGGCCGCCGAGGTGGTCGTCCCGGCCGAGCGCAAGGACAGCGAGTTCACCGCGCGGGTGGAGGCGGCCGCGCTCGGCTCGGGGATCTGGGACCTGCGGGTGGCGGTCGAGGTCGAAGGCGTGGTACGGCTCGGCAGGCTCGGGGCCGAACGCGACAGCGGCGTCAACCGCCCGCCACCCCGACTGATCGGCGCCGCCGTCGCCCTGCCGTACTTCACCAGGGACAACGGCAACCTCAGCATCGACGTCGGCGGCCACGTGGTCGGGGTGCCCGGCTCGGTGCGGCTCATCAGGACGAGGTGGGCGCTGGGGCACCGGCTGATCGTCGACGGCGAGGTCCGCGTCGCGGGCGCCGTCCCCGCCGCCTCGGCGGTCAAGCGGATCGTCTGGCGCGAGCGGCGCAGCGGCCGTGAGCGGGCCGAGCGGGCCGTGGCGCTGCCCGGCGGCGGTTTCGTGGCCCGGCTCGGGGTGGGCTGGCTGCCGCCCGGCACGTGGGACGCGTACCTGGAGCTGGATCTGGGCGGGCCGCCCGCGCGGTTCAGGATCGAGACCGACGCCGAGACGGTGGCGGCGCCGCGCCGGTGGTGGGGCGCGGCCGTGCTCAGGAGCGTGCGGCCGTACGCGACCTCGGGGAAGGGGCGGCTGAGCACCGTGGTGCGGCGGCTCACGGCGAGGATGATCATCAGGAGAATCATGCGCTAATGCCACCCATATGCAGGTGCAAGTCGATGTCCTAAAGTAGGACCGTTTGCTCTTGCAGGAGGTGTGCCGGTGCACGTACCAGATGGCTTCTTCAACGCGGCGACGTCCATCTCGGCCGGGGTGGTGGCGGCGGCCGGGGTCACCGTCTGCCTGCGCGGGGCGCGGCGCGAGCTCGACGACCGGACCGCTCCCATGGCCGGGCTCGTCGCGGCCTTCATCTTCGCCGTGCAGATGCTCAACTTCCCCGTCGCCGCCGGCACCAGCGGCCACCTGCTGGGCGGTGCGCTGGCCGCGATACTCGTCGGGCCGTACACGGGTGTGCTGTGCATGGCCGTGGTCCTCCTCGTGCAGGGGGTGTTCTTCGCCGACGGCGGGCTGACCGCGCTCGGCGTCAACATCACGATCATGGGCATCGTCACCGTGGTGGTCGGCTGGGGGATCTTCCGGGCGGTGGCGGGGCTGTCCAGGGGACGCGTGACGGTGGCGGCGTTCCTGGCGGCGCTGGTGTCGGTGCCGGCCTCCGCGCTGGCGTTCACGCTGCTGTTCTGGATCGGGGGGACCGCGCCGATCGAGGTGGGCGCGGTGGCGGCGGCCATGGGAGGCGTGCACGTCCTGATCGGGATCGGCGAGGCGGTGATCACGGCCGTGACCGTCGGCGCGGTCCTGGCCGTGCGGCCCGACCTCGTGTACGGCGCCCGCGGCCTGACCAGGCCCCTGGTCCTGCGCGACGCCGATGGCGCGACCACCACCGTGGGCGGGCAGGAGCAGCCGGCCGCCGCGCCCGGCAGGCTCAAGCCGTTCCTGCTCGGAGGGGTCGGCCTGACGCTGGTCCTGGCCGGGGTCGTGTCGTTCTTCGCCTCGTCCTCGCCCGACGGGCTGGAGGCGGTCGCCGAGAACAAGGGCTTCCTCGGCCAGGCGTCCGACCACCTGGTGACGTGGGGGCTGGCCGACTACGGCGAGGTGGGCGGCATCCCCGTCGGCGTGGCCGGGATCATCGGCGTCGGGCTCGTGCTGCTCATCGCCGGGGCCGTGGCGTACGCCGCCCGCGGCCGCGACACGGCCAAGGTGTGACGCGTGGGCGCGGGGCACCATCACCAGCTCTACCTGCCGGGCGACTCGGTCGTGCACCGGCTGCCGCCGCAGTGCAAGCTGCTGGCCGTCTTCGCCTTCGCGATCGTGGTGGTGGCCACGCCGAGGGAGCGGTTCTGGGCGTTCGCGGTCTACGCCGCCCTGCTGGGAGCCGTGGCGGTGGCCGCGCGGGTGCCGCTGGCGTACGTGCTGCGGCGGATGGTGATCGAGGTGCCCTTCGTGCTGTTCGCCTTCCTCATCCCGGTCATCGGGCTGGGGGAGCGGACGACGGTCCTGGGGGTCTCGCTGAGCGTGCCCGGCCTCTGGGCGGCCTGGAACATCCTGGCCAAGGCCACGCTCGGCGTGATCGCCTCCATCCTGCTCGCGGCCACCACCGAGCCGCGGGTGATCCTGATCGGCGCCCAGCGGCTGCGGCTGCCGGCCCTGCTGGTGCAGATCGCCATGTTCATGCTGAGATACATGGACGTGATCGTGGACGAGATGCGGCGGATGCGGGTGGCCAGGGAGTCGCGCGGCTTCGAGGCGCGTGACCTGCGGCACGTCCCGGTGATCGCCCGGTCCGCCGGGGCGCTGTTCATCCGTTCGTACGAGCGGGGCGAGCGCGTGCATCTGGCCATGCTCAGCCGGGGATACACCGGCAAGATGCCGATAATTCAAGATATTTCGGCATCTGTACGCCAATGGGGCATCGCTCTGGCTCTGCCGGCCGTGGCCCTCGCAGTATGGGGACTCTCGTGGTGAACTCTCTCGACGTCAGCCGGCTCGCCTACGCCTATCCCGACGGCACGCAGGCGCTGTTCGGCGTGGACCTGTCGATCTCCCGCGGCGAGCGCGTGGCCCTGCTCGGCCCCAACGGCGCCGGCAAGACCACCCTCGTCATGCATCTCAACGGCATCCTCACCCCGGGACACGGCACCGTCACCGTGGCCGGCACGCCGGTGCGCAAGGACACGCTCAAGGAGGTCAGGCAGCGCGTCGGCCTGGTCTTCCAGGACCCGGACGACCAGCTCTTCATGCCCACGGTCAGGGACGACGTCGCCTTCGGCCCGGCCAACGCGGGCGTGCGGGGCGAGGACCTCGACCGCGTGGTCAAGGACGCGCTGGAGCGGGTCGGCATGCTGGAGGCCATCGACCGGCCGCCGCACCACCTGTCGTTCGGGCAGCGGCGCCGGGTGGCGGTGGCGACCGTGCTGGCCATGGCGCCGGAGATCCTGGTGCTCGACGAGCCCTCGTCCAACCTCGACCCGGCCGCCCGCAGGGAGCTGGCCGAGATCCTGCGCTCGCTCGACGTGACGGTGCTCATGGTCACGCACGACCTTCCGTACGCGCTGGAATTGTGTGAACGTTCACTGATCCTTTCCGGTGGCGTGATCGCCGCCGACGGCCCCACGCGTGAGCTGCTCTCGAACGCGGAACTGCTGGCCGAGCACCGCTTGGAGCTCCCATACGGGTTCGCGATCCCTGCGGTGTGAGGGCATTTATCCGCCTCCCGTCCGCCTCTTCATAGTTTGTGCATGCCCGGGACCCGGGGATGTCGAAGTACAGTGGCTCATCGAGGAGGGGCCAAATGAAGCTGCGGCTTGCGCGACACGCCCTTGGTGATGCCGTGGTGGTGGCCGTTGAGGGAGAGCTTGACCTGTTCACCGCACCGTTCCTGCGCGACGAGGTGCGTGACGCGATCAAGCAGGACAGCGCCAGGCTGGTGCTCGACCTGCAGCAGCTGTCGTTCATGGACTCCAGCGGCCTGTCGGTGCTGATCGAGGCCTGGCGGCTGGCGACGGGCGAGGGCGGCGGCGTGTCCCTGGCGGCGCCCCAGGCGCCCGTGGCGCGCATTCTCCGTACGACGGGGCTCGACCGGCGCATCAAGGTCTACGCCGACGTCGACAGCGCTGTGGGTGAGATTTGACGCCCCCCGAGTAGAACTTCATTCGGTCGGCGGGTTAGGGTCCGGGATATGGACGTGAACGGATCTGCAGCAATCATCTCCGGCGGCGCCAGCGGCCTCGGCGAGGCCACGGCCCGCGAGCTGGCCCGCGCGGGCGCCACGGTGGTCGTCGCCGACCTCAACGAGGAGCGCGGCAAGAGCGTCGCCGACGAGATCGGCGGGGTGTTCGTCAAGACCGACGTGTCGGACGACGAGCAGGTGCAGGCGGCCGTGGACGCGGCGGTGGCCACCGGCAAGCCGCTGCGCGTGGTGGTCAACAGCGCCGGCATCGGCTGGGCCGAGCGCACGGTCAACCGTGACGGCAGCCCGCACAACCCGGCCACGTACCGCAAGGTCATCGAGGTCAACCTGATCGGCACGTTCAACCTCATGCGCATCGGCGCCGCGGCGATCGCCAAGGCGGAGCCGGCCGACGCCGACGGGCAGCGGGGCGTGGTGATCAACACGGCCTCCGTGGCGGCGCTGGAGGGCCAGACGGGGCAGCTGGCGTACTCGGCCTCCAAGGGAGGCATCGTGGGCATGACGGTGCCCGCGGCACGCGACCTGGCCGCGATCGGCGTGCGGGTCAACACGATCTGCCCGGGCATCATCGACACGCCCATCTACGGCTTCACGCCGGACTCGGAGGAGTTCAAGGCCAAGCTCGTGGCGCCGGTGGTGTTCCCCAAGCGCATGGGGCGGGCCGACGAGTTCGCGCACCTGGTGCACTCGCTGATCCAGAACGACTACATGAACGCCGAGGTCATCCGCTTCGACGGCGGCATCCGCTTCCAGCCCAAGTGAGGTCTCGTTGTCTGACGAAGTGCTCGTCGAGGAATCCGAGAACGTCGCCGTAATCACGATAAATCGCCCTAAAGCGAGGAACGCCATCAACGGGGCGGTGGCGCGGGGGATCGCCGAGGCGCTGGACGCGCTCGACGCCCGCCCTGACATTTCCGCCTATGTCCTGACCGGTGCCGGCGGCACCTTCTCCGCCGGCATGGACCTCAAGGGGTTCCTGTCCGGCGACTTCCCGGTGGTCGAGGGGCGCGGCTTCGGCGGGCTCACCGAGTCGCCGCCGAAGAAGCCGCTGGTGGCCGCCGTGGAGGGGTACGCGCTCGCGGGCGGGTTCGAGCTGGCGCTGTCGTGCGACGTCATCGTGGCGTCGTCGGAGGCCAAGTTCGGCCTGCCGGAGCCCAAGCGCGGGCTGGTGGCGGGCGCGGGCGGCGTCATGCGGCTGCCGCGCCGGATCCCGTACCACGTGGCCATGGAGATCGCCCTGACCGGCGACCACTATCCGGCGGCGCGGCTGTACGAGCTCGGGTTGGTCAACCGGATCACCGTGCCGGGGGAGGCGCTGGAGGGGGCGCTGGAGCTGGCCCGCAAGATCGCCGCCAACGCGCCGCTGGCGCTCGCCGCGACCAAGAAGGTGATCATCGAGTCGCAGGACTGGTCGCTGGAGGAGATGTTCGCCAAGCAGGGGGCGATCGTCGGGCCGGTGTTCGGCTCGAAGGACGCCATGGAGGGCGCGGCCGCCTTCGCCGAGAAGCGCGCCCCCCGCTGGACGGGCGAGTAACCACCCGGCGCCAGGCCTCTTACGGGCGGGAGAGCCCACCGCACTGGCTCTCCCGCCCGGGTGCCCGCCACCGGACGCCCCTCACCCGCCCTACGACGCCGCCCCGCTCCTTCCCGACGACCCTCAGCCCGCCACTACCTCCCGAAGGCCTTCACCCCGCCGCTCGACGGCGCTCAGCCCACCGCTCCGCTGCCCGACGGCGCTCAGCCGCCGAGGGACCCCAGCCCGCTTTGCACCGATGCTTGCATGCGCCCGGCCGCCGTGCGCGGGGACGGGGCGGCCCGCCTCTCTTCCGACGGACCCCCGGATTCCGTCAGGGGCGGCTTTTAGCGCGTGCATAAGTGTTCCTGGCTACGGTAAAGAAAGAGAAGGCAACGTACCGGGAGAGCGCATGAGCGACTATTCGGGTCACAGGTTCGAGTCGGCCAAGCGTGGCGCCGGGGCGCTCCTGTCCGGTGCGCTGAGCGCGCTCGCCGTCGTGGTCGCCATGCTGGCCGTGATGTGGGTCGTCGAGGGCGTCGACTTCGTGCTGAACGGCAGGCTCGACCGCGAGTTCGGCATCATCGGCTGGGAGCCCGACGGCCTGATCGGCATCCTGTTCGCCCCGTTCCTGCACGGCGGCTTCGGCCATCTCATGGCCAACTCGCTCCCGCTGCTGGTCCTCGGCTTCCTGGCCGGCCTGCGTGACCTGCGCAAGTTCCTGTGGGCCAGCGTGCTGATCATCCTCATCGGCGGCCTCGGCACCTGGCTGACCAGCCCCAACGTCTACACGGTCGGCGCCAGCGGCCTGATCTTCGGCTACTTCGGGTTCATCCTGGCCCGCGGCCTGTTCGACCGCAGGCTGCTCGACATCGTCATCGCCATCGGCGTGGGCTTCGCGTACTGGGGGATCCTGGCGGGCCTGCTGCCCAACCAGCAGGGCATCTCCTGGCAGGGCCACCTGTTCGGGCTCATCGGCGGCGTGGTGGCCGGCTGGGTGCTGCGCCGCAAGCGCCGCGAGATCCCGGCGTACTGAGGGTCAGAGATGTGACCGCGTGTGCTCCGCCGGGGAGGTGGACAGCAGGCGGTCGATGTAGGCGAGGCCGATGGCCGAGGCCACGAAGGCCAGGTGCATGATCGTCTGCCACATGATCTTGTCGTTGGGCGTCGACTGGGCCCTGATGAACGTCTGCAGCAGGTGCACCGACGAGATGCCGATGATGGCCGTGGCCAGCTTGACCTTCAGCACGTTGGCGTTGACGTGGGAGAGCCACTCGGGCTCGTCGGGATGGTCGTTGAGGTTGATGCGGGAGACGAAGGTCTCGTAACCGCCGATGATCACCATGATCAGCAAGTTGGAGATCATCACCACGTCGATGAGCGCCAGGACCGTGAGCATGACCACGACCTCGGGCGTCGGCGTCGTCGAGGTGACCGGGGCGGTGTGCAGGAACACCGTCTCGATCAGGTGCCACAGTTCCAGCGCGAACTGCCAGACGTAGACCGCCTGGGCCACGATGAGGCCCAGATAGAGCGGGACCTGGAGCCAGCGGCTGGCGAACATCAGATAGCCGAGGCTCTTCGGCCGCGAGATGCCCTGGCCGGATCTGACTTTTTCGGGCAACAATGTTTCCTACTAATCGAGCCGGAGGATTGGTCAGTTGGCGAACCTGGGGTTCCTGGAACGCGCGATCATGGACGTGCTGTGGGATGCCGGGAAACCGATGCGCGTCAGGGAGCTTCTGGTCCGGCTCAACGAGGAGCGCGAACTGGCGTACACGACGGTGCAGACCGTGGCCGAGCGGCTGGTGAAGAAGGGCCTGCTCGAACGTACGCCGTACCGCAACGCGTTCCGCTACGCCGCGGTCAAGTCGAGGGACGAGCACGTCGCCGACCTCATGCTCGAAGCACTCTCGGCCGGCGGCGACAGGTTGCCGGTGCTGGCCAGGTTCGCGCAGAGCGTCGAGGAGGAGGACGCGCTCGCCCTCATGGAGGAGCTGTCACGCCGTCAGAGGCGCTCGACCACGTAGTCGACGCAGACCGTCAGCGCCTCGACGTCGGCCGGGTCGATGGCCGGGAACATCGCGATGCGCAGCTGGTTGCGGCCCAGCTTGCGGTAGGGCTCGGTGTCGACGATGCCGTTGGCGCGCAGCACCTTGGCCACGGCGGCGGCGTCGACGGAGTCGGCGAAGTCGATCGTGCCGACGACCTGGGAGCGGAACTCCGGAGCGGCGAACGGCGTGGTGTAGGCCGACTTCTCCGCCCACGTGTAGAGGCGCTGGCTGGACTCGGCCGTGCGGGCGGTGGTCCAGGCCAGGCCGCCGTTGGAGTTCATCCAGTCGAGCTGGTCGGCCAGCAGGAACAGCGTGGCCACGGCCGGCGTGTTGTAGGTCTGGTCCTTGGCGGAGTTGTCGATCGCGACCGGCAGGCTGAAGAACTCCGGCACGTAACGGCCGGTCGCGGCGATCTCCTCGACCCTGGCCAGCGCCCGCGGCGACATGATCGCGATCCACAGGCCGCCGTCGGAGGCGAAGCTCTTCTGCGGGGCGAAGTAGTAGACGTCGGTCTCGGCGATGTCGACGGGCAGGCCGCCGGCGCCGGAGGTGGCGTCCACGAGCACGAGCGAGTCGTCGGAGCCCACGCGCTGGATGGGCATGGCGACGCCGGTCGAGGTCTCGTTGTGGGTGAGGGCGTAGGCGTCCACGCCCTCCTCGGCCACGGCGGTCGGGTGGGTGCCGACCTCGGACTTGATGACGCTCGGCTCGCCCAGCCACGGGGCCTTCTTGGTGACCGCCGCGAACTTCGAGGAGAACTCGCCGAACGACAGGTGCTGCGACTTTTCGCGGATCAGCCCGAAGGCGGCGATGTCCCAGAACGCGGTGGTGCCGCCGTTGCCCAGCACGACCTGGTAGCCCTCGGGCAGCGAGAACAGGTCGGCGAGTCCGGAGCGTACGCGGCCGACCAGGTTCTTGACCGGCTTCTGGCGGTGGGAGGTGCCCATGAGGCTCGCGCCGGAGGCGGCGAGCGCGGCCAGTTGCTCGGTGCGTACCTTCGAGGGCCCGCAGCCGAAACGGCCGTCGGCGGGCTTGATGTCAGCGGGAATCACGATGTCAGCCACCTGACCAGGGTACTGATCCCGCGGGGCTGACAAGGGACCGGGGCGGGAATCTGAGAAGAAGCCCACACCCGAAATCACGAAAAGGCCCCGGGCGCCGCCGAACTCGTGGTGAAGCGGACACGCCGGGGCCGATCCCGTCAGTTCTTGCCGGTGACCTCGGCGGCGCCGGGCACGTCGCTCAGGGGGCGCGAGGCGGGGCCGACGTAGTTGGCGCTCGGGCGCACGAGGCGGCCCGTGAGCTTCTGCTCCAGGATGTGCGCGGCCCAGCCGGCCGTGCGGGCGCAGGTGAACATCGAGGTGAACATGTGGGAGGGCACCTCGGCGAAGTCCAGCACCACGGCCGCCCAGTATTCGACGTTGGTGGCCAGCACCCGGTCGGGCTTGCGCGCGTGCAGCTCGTCCAGCGCGGCCTGCTCCAGCGCCGCGGCGACCTCGTAACGGGGGGCGTCGAGCTCCTTGGCGGTGCGGCGGAGCACGCGGGCGCGCGGGTCCTCGGCGCGGTAGACGCGGTGCCCGAAGCCCATGAGCCGGTTGCCCTTGTCGAGCTCGCTCTGGACGTACTTCTTGGCGTCGCCGAGCTGCTCGACGCCCTCGATCATGTGCAGGACGCGGGCCGGGGCGCCGCCGTGCAGCGGGCCCGACATGGCGCCGACGGCGCCGGAGAGCGCGGCCGCCACGTCGGCCCCGGTGGAGGCGATGACGCGGGCGGTGAACGTGGAGGCGTTCATGCCGTGCTCGGCGGCGGAGGTCCAGTAAGCGTCGATGGCCTTGACGTGCTTGGGATCAGGCTCACCGCGCCAGCGGATCATGAAACGTTCGACGATGGTCTCGGCCTCGTCGACCCGGCTCTGCGGCACCATGGGCAGGCCGAGGCCGCGCGCGGACTGCGCGACGAAGGAGAGAGCCATGACGGAGGCGCGGGCGAGCTGGTCGCGGGCCTCCTCGTCACTGATGTCGAGCAGGGGCTTGAAGCCGTAGGCCGGAGCCAGCATGGCCAGGGCGCTCTGCACGTCTACGCGGATGTCACCGGAGTGGACAGGGATGGGGTACGGCTCCGCCGGGGGCAGGCCCGGCTGGAACTTGTTGTCGACCAGCAGGCCCCAAACAGCCCCGAACGGGACGCGGCCGACCAGCTCCTCAATGTCGACGCCCCGGTATCGAAGGGCGCCCCCTTCTTTGTCCGGTTCCGCGATCTCGGTCTCGAAAGCTACGACGCCTTCGAGCCCGGGTTTGAAGTCGGACATACTCGGCCGCCTCCCTTTCCCTTGCCATGTTTGGGCAATGCCTTGATGTCGAGATACCGGCGGGTCAATTTAACCCCTTCCCAGGTCGTGCTCGGTCTCGGGACCCGCCGTAAGGCCAAACCCGCTGGTGAGGGGGGTGCATGGGATCTACCACGCAAGCGCGCAAGAATACCGTCTCGTGGATGCCACCCCGCGCCCGCCCGTGCTGGCGGGGCTACGCCGAACGTACGAGGGCGAGCCGCTGCTCGAATCCGACCTCGCGTCCGACCCCATAGAGCAATTCACCTTCTGGCTCCAGGACGCGCTGGAGTCCGGCCTGCCCGAACCCAACGCCATGGTCCTGGCCACCGCCTCGTCCGGCGGCCGCCCGAGCGCCAGGACGGTCCTGCTGAAGGGCTACGACGAACGCGGTTTCGTCTTCTACACCAACTACGAGTCGCGCAAGGGGCGCGACCTGGCCGAGAACCCCCGGGCGTCACTGCTGTTCCCCTGGCATCCGATCCGCCGCCAGGTACGCATCGAGGGCACCGTGACGCGGATCTCCCACGAGGAGTCGGCCGAGTACTACAACTCCCGCCCGTACGGCTCGCGCATCGGCGCCTGGGCGTCGCGGCAGTCGGCCGTCGTGCGGTCCAGGGAGGAGCTGGACGAGCGCTACGCGGAGCTGGCCGAGCGCTGGCCGGAGAGCCCGCCGGTGCCCGACTTCTGGGGAGGTTTCCGGGTCTATCCGATCGAGATGGAGTTCTGGCAGGGACAACTCGACCGGATGCACGACAGGCTCCGTTATCGCCGGACACGACCCGGTTGGGCTCTGGAAAGGCTGGCACCTTAATGTTCATGGAGTGGCGATCGCGGAGCTGGTCAAGCGTCATCTGGTAGACACCCGGCCACTCGGCGTGTCCGAGTACCGGCGGCTCTGGCTGGGCCAGGCCGTCTCGCACGTCGGCGTCGGGGCGACCGTCGTGGCCGTCGGCCAGCAGGTCTGGGAGCTCACCCACTCCTCGCTGTACGTGGGCCTGCTGGGGATGGCCAACCTGGTCCCGCTGATCGTCTTCGGCCTGTGGGGAGGGGCGATAGCCGACGCCGTGGACCGGCGCAAGCTGCTCATCGTCGGCTCGCTCATCGCGTGGACGGCGACGCTCCTCATCCTCGGGCAGGCGCTGCTCGGCCTGCGGAACGTCTACCTGATCTTCGGCGCGGTCGCCCTCAACGCCACCGGCTTCGCGATCACCAGCCCGACCAGGGGCGCGATCATCCCCAGGATCCTGGAGAAGGAGCTGGTGCCCGCCGCGAACGCGCTCAACTCGCTGGTCTTCAGCATCGGCGCGGTCGCGGGCCCGATGATCGGGGCCGTCGTGCTGGCCTCCGGCGGGTTCGCGGCGGCGTACGCGATGGACGCCCTGCTGTTCACCGCGAGCCTCTACGCGGCCCTCAGACTGCCCTCACTGCCCCCGCTGGGCGAAGTGCGACGTCCGGGTGCCGGGGCGGTGCTGGAGGGGCTCAGCTTCATCGTCAGGAGCCCGGTGCTGCTGATGTCGTTCGTCGTGGACATCATCGCGATGGTGTTCGCCCTGCCGCGCGCGCTCTTCCCGGAGCTGACCGCCGACAGGTTCGGCGGCTCGATGATCGCGCTCGGCTGGATGAGCTCCGCCATGGCCATCGGCTCGGTGGCCGGGGCGCTGTTCTCCGGCTGGGTGGGGCGGGTCTCGCGGCAGGGGGTCGCGCTCGTCGTCGTGATCGCCGTCTGGGGCCTGGCCGTGGCCGCCTCCGGGCTGGCGAGCCAGCTCTGGCTGGTGGTGGCGTTCATGGCCGTGGGCGGGGTGATGGACGTGATCTCCTCGGTGTGGCGGCAGTCCATCCTGCAGCTGTACGCGCCCGACGAGATGCGCGGGCGGTTGCAGGGGGCGTTCATGGTGGTCGTGGCGGGCGGGCCGCGCCTGGGTGACCTGCGGGCCGGCGCGACGGCGACGGAGCTGGGGGTGAGCGGGGCCTGGGTGGGCGGCGGGCTCGCCTGCGCCGTCACGGTGCTCGTCGTCGGCCTGTCCGTGCCCGCCTTCCGCAATTACCGGGCTCGTTAAAGATCAGAGGTCAGACGACCTGGGCGGCCACCTTCAGGTCGGCCAGGAAGCCCGCGTACGCCTGGTCCCTGTCGGGCGCCCGCAGCACGGCGGACGGGTGCACGGTGGCCACGGCCAGCGCGTCGCCGAGCGGCACCGGCTCGCCCCGGTGGTGCGTCACGCGGAACTCCCGCCCGAGCAGCGCCCTGGCCGCCGTCGCCCCGAGCACCACGACCACCTCGGGTCGCACGAGGGCCAGCTCCGCGTCGAGCCACGGATGGCAGGCGTCCACCTCGGCGGCCGTCGGCTTCTGGTGGATACGCCGCTTGCCGCGAAGGACGAAAGAGAAATGCTTGACGGCGTTGGTGACGTAAACGTCGTCCCGCTCGATTCCCGCCTCTTCCAGTCCCTTGTCCAGAATGCGCCCGGCCGGCCCCACGAAAGGATGTCCCCGCCGGTCCTCCTGATCTCCCGGCTCCTCGCCCACGAGCATGAACCGAGCCCGCTGCGGACCCTCGCCGAAAACGGTCTGCGTGGCGTTCCGGTAGAGCCCGCAGCCCTGGCAGGAGGCGGCCGCGCGCCGCAGCGAGTCGAGATCGAGCTGGTCGGGAAGGAACTCGGCCGCTCCTTTGTTTCCGTCCTTAACCATCGTCGGTCGTTCTCCCAATAGGGTTCCTGTGACTTCTGTGCCCGCTGCGGACGGGCCCAGTCCCCGCCACGACCGGCGTAACATTTGATTGGGAGGACTGCCTTGACCGCACACGGCCTGATCGACACGACGGAGATGTACCTCCGCACGATTTACGAGCTCGAGGAGGAGGGCATCGTCCCCCTTCGCGCCCGCATCGCGGAGCGCCTGCAGCAGAGCGGCCCCACCGTGAGCCAGACCGTCGCCCGCATGGAGCGCGACGGCCTCGTCCGCGTGGAGGGCGATCGCCACCTGTCCATGACCGACCTGGGCCGCACGCTGGCCACCCGGGTCATGCGCAAGCACCGGCTGGCCGAGTGCCTGCTCACCCAGGTGATCGGCCTTCCCTGGGAAGAGGTGCACATCGAGGCGTGCCGCTGGGAGCACGTCATGTCGGAGTCGGTCGAGGCCCGCCTGGTGACCCTGCTCGACAACCCCACCGTCTGCCCGCACGGAAACCCCATCCCCGGGCTCGCGGAGCTGGGCGCCAAGGAGCCCCCCGAGGGCGGCGCCGGGGTGCTGACATCGATGTCGGATCTGGCCGGGCCGAGGGACACGCCGGTCGTCGTGCGTCGAATTAGCGAACAAGTGCAAAGCGATCCTGCTGTGATGCTTAAACTCAAGCAAGTTGGGATACAACCCGGACGCGAGGTGACGCTCGCGGCGAGCGACGACGGTGTGCGGGTGACAGGTGACGGTGACGCGAACGACACTCCCGCGGAGCTTCCGCGCGATGTCGCCGCGCACGTTTTTGTCTCCAAGCGCTGACGCGCGCGCAGCGGCTTGGTTGAATCCCTCCTGGGAGACCCTCCACTCCCCCCTGGCCAAGACTGTTGCAGGAGCGCCCGTGGTCCACTTTGCGTGCATGCCACCCCAAGGAGTGGTCTCCGGATGAATCGTTGGGGGGATCTGTCACAGGAGACGGCTGATCACCTTGGTGCCGGATCTGTGCTCGATCACGCTGAGATGGCGGTGATCGTCACCGACCGTTTCAGCAATCTCCTCTATTGGAACCCCTTCGCCGAGAAGCTCTTCGGCCATCAGGGCAAGTCACCGTCGCGTGACGCGTCCGTCCTGTCCCTCGGGATCATGGAGAAGGACCACCCGCTGGCCATCGAGCTGGCCAAGCACGTGCTCAAGGGCGGCGTGTGGGAGGGCACGTTCGACGTCAGGCGCGGCGACGGGACCATCATCTACGTCCGCGCCCAGGCCGTGCCGCTGCGCCACACCTCGGGCTCGGTGACGGGCATCGTCATCACGGCCCGCGAGGCGCTGCGCAGCAACGAGCGGGAGAAGGACCGCTTCGGCCTGCTGGAGCGCATCGGCGAGCGGCTGGCGGGCTCGCTCTACGTCGAGGAGACGCTCAAGCGGGTCGCCGAGATGCTGGTCCCCCAGTTCGCCGACCACTGCTTCATCGAGTTGATGGAGGGCGACCGGCTCGTGCGCCGGGTCTCCCAGCACGTCCAGGGCTGGACGCCGCCGTCGGGCACCTGGAAGCCGGTGGGCGCGGAGATCCGCTACCCCTCCGGCCACTACGCCGACACGGCGCTGCGCCGCCAGGAGACGATCCTGGTCGAGAGCTTCGCCACCAGCAGCTACCCGGCCACCAGTGAGGGCAGCGCCCGCCTGTGCGGCGAGATCGGCATGACCTCCGCCATCGTGGCCCCCCTGCTGGTGCGCGGCGAGACGCTCGGGCTGATGTATCTGGGCCTGTCCAACCTCACCGACCGGCGCAGCCCCCACTACGACGCCTTCGACCGCGACTTCGTCGGCGCCATCGCCACCCGGGTCGCGCTCGCCATCGACAACGCGCTGCTGTTCGAGGAGGAGCGCCACACGGCGGAGTCGTTCCAGAAATACCTGCTGCCCCGGGCGCTGCCGCAGCTCGACGGCCTGCAGATCGCGGTGCGCTACTACCCGGCGGCCCCGCTCGCCTCCCACGGCCAGGGCATCCAGACCCAGGTCGGCGGCGACTGGTACGACGTGATCCCGCTCTCGGCGGGCCGGGTCGGCATCGTGATCGGCGACGTCGAGGGCCGGGGCGCCAAGGCTGCGGCCATCATGGGCCAGCTCAGGGCCGCGCTGCGGGCCTTCGCGCAGGACGACAAGTCGCCGGCCGACATCCTGGCCAGGCTCGACGAGTGGACCCGCATCATCGCCACGCCCGAGCACGACGACAACGGCGCCGAGGTCAGCATCCCGCCCATCGTGACCTGCCAATATCTGGTCTACGACGCCTGGTCGCGCCAGCTGTCCTTCGCCAACGCGGGCCACGCGCCGCCGCTGCTGCTGGTCGACGGCCAGTGCGTGGAGCTCGACATCGAGGAGGTCGGCCAGCCGCTCGGCGTCCACGCCAACCTGCACGCCGACCTGGTCTACAAGGAGGAGACGCGTACGCTGCCGCCGGGCGCGGCGCTGCTGCTCTACACCGACGGCCTGGTCGACCGCCGCCCGGGCCGCGACGGCCGGGTGCCGAGCGAGGAAGAGACGCTCGGCGTGCTCTGCGAAAAGCTCGCCAAGATGTCCGGCGCCGAGGTCGAGCGCATCGCCGACGCCGCCACGGTGGCCGTGCCCGGCGACATCGACGACGACATGGCGATCCTGGTCGTCCGCTCCAGCGACGTCGACCTCGACGTCGAGGAGCGCACGTTCCCCGCCCAGCCGATCATGGTGGGCGAGGCGCGCCGCATGGCGTCGGAGGCGTTCTCCAGCTGGAACGTGCCCGAGGAGCGGGCCGAGCTGGCCTGCCTGCTCGTCTCCGAGGTCGTGACCAACGTCGTGCTCCACGCCGCCACCGCCAGCGTGCCCCGCAGGGAGCTGGTCGTGGAGGGGCCGCCGCTGCCGTTCGACGAGTCCTGGGACGTGCCCGGCTTCGAGGACGAAGGGGTCGGCGACAAGGAGTTCACGCTGAGGCTGCGCAGGGGCGAGGAGGCGGTCTGGGTCGAGGTCTTCGACCAGGACCTGCGCCTGCCGCGCATCCGCAGCGCGGGGGAGAACGACGAGGGCGGGCGCGGCCTCTACCTCGTCGACCAGCTGGCCAGGCGTTGGGGATCGCGTCCTACCAGGGAAGGCAAAGCCGTCTGGTTCGAGATTCCCACTCGCGGCAGGTGAGTGATTAGCTGGCTGTATGGAGCTGGCCTTCGAACGACGGGGCACCGGCGAGCCGCTGATCCTCATCCACGGGATCGGCCATCACTGGCAGGGGTGGTTGCCGGTGCTGGACCGCCTGGCGGCCGCGCGTACGGTGATCGCGCTCGACCTGCCCGGCTTCGGCAGATCGCCGGGCCTGCCGGAGGGCGTCACCTACACCGCCGAGTCGCTGGCCGACGCGGTCGAGTCGTTCTGCGCGGTGCTCGGCGTGCGCGAGCCGCACGTGGCGGGAAACTCGCTCGGCGGCTACATCGCGCTGGAGCTGGCCTCGCGCGGCGTCGTACGCACGGCCACCGCGCTGGCGCCGATCGGCTTCTGGTCCCGGCCTGAGCTGCTCTACTGCCAGTCCGTGCTGCGTGCCCTGCGGGCCTCGGCCCGGTCGATCCCCGCACGGCATGCCGCCAGGACGGCCGGCAACCCGCTGCTGCGCGCCGTCTCGACCGGGCTCCTGGTCGCCCACCCCGCCAGGCTCTCCGCCACCGCTCAGATCGCGGCCATGCAGGCGCTGGCCTGGGCCGGCGGCTTCGACGAGACGCTGGAGTCGTTCGCCGGCCTGATGCCGCCCGCCCCGCCGAAGGCGCCCATCACGATCGCGTGGGGCGAGCGTGACCGGCTCCTGCCGCGCCGCCAGGCCGTGCGCGCGGCCCGCTGGTCGGGGCAGCGGGTCAAGCTGCTGAAGGGGTGCGGTCACGTGCCGATGAGCGACGACCCCGGCCTCGTCGCCCGCGTCATTCTGGAATCCAGCGCCATTTCATGAATTTCGCTGCCCCCGCCAAAGGGATGGGATAGGTTTCCCGGTATCGATCGCTCATCCGATATTGCCGTATGGCGGAATTCATGGCGGACGACTCCTGGTACCCGCTGTTGCGCGGGTGCCTCCAGAGAACTCATCCTCCCGGGCGGCACGAGCTGCCCGTCATTTTTCTGCTCGGGCTGGCGGGCACCGGGAAGAGCGCGACCCTCACGCAGATCTCGCGCAGCGTGCGGAAACCGCCCTCTCCGGCGGTCAACCTGGCGCTCCACCCGGCGCACGGCAGCACCGTCGCCGACGTGATCCAGCGGATCGCCTATGACCTGGCGGCGCTTGAGAAGGTACGGCTGCCCCGCACGGTCTTCACGCTGGTGGTGCTCGGCCTCAATCCGAAATTGTCGCGTTCAGAACTCGAAGATCAGCTACAGCGGCGTCTTCAGCGCAAGGCGCGCATTGATCCCAATGACGCGGCGCAGTGGCGAGATATCGCCTCATTATTGCCTAATATCGGCATCTGGCTGAAATTTCTGGTTTATGTCGCGGAGCTTCTCGGTCGCCGGCTGGACGCCGCCGATCGGGTTCACCGCGTGGCCAGGGCGTGGCTCTCGGAACGGCTCGGCGGTGACGTCCTGAATCTCGTACAGGACCAGCAGATCGGCGGGGAGCGGGCGGAGGGCGCGCGGGGGATACTCGTCGAGGCGTTCCTCGAGGACCTCGCCCAGGCGTGGGCGAGACCGCGCCACGCGCGCAACTGCCTGCTGCTGCTCGACGACGCCGACAGCCCGGCGGGCAGCGCCTTCCTGCAGGCGCTCGTCGCCGCCAGGGCCAGGCGCTCCGAAGCCGGCGCGAGCGCGGATCCCCTGGTGGTCGTGGCCGCGTCGAGGACCTGGCCGAAGGGGATGACGGGCTGGGCGTGCCCGGGAGCGCCGGGGGCCCGCCGGCCGCCGCAGCTCGCCGCGGCCACGTACCAGGACTGGCTGAGGCGGCGGGACGACGGCGAGCAGCGCTGGTGGTATCCCGTGCTCATGCCCGGCCTGCCGACCGGCAGGACCGCGGCGGTGTACGCGCGCGCGGTCCACGAGCTGACCGGGGGCTACCCGTACGCCGCCCGTGAACTGGGCGAGCTGCTCGGGAACGCCGAGGACGACGACGAGTTCCGCGCCATCCTGAACGAGAAGGACGCCCTGCGCCGCCTGATGCCCGACCACCTGCCCCGGCGTGACCTGCTGACGGCCTGGTCGGCGGCCAGGAACGTGGACGACGCCGAGAACGCGCTGCTCGACGGGGCCAGCACCGCCTCCCACCTCCGCCGCGAGCTGACCGAGCGGCTGTGGCTCACCACGCAGAGCGCCGCCGACAGCCGAGGCGGGGCCTGGGAGCGCTCCTCCTCCGGCGGTGAGGAGATCACCGTCATCCATCCCTGGCTCAGAAGGCTGCTGCTGCACCACCTCGCCGCGGAGCCGGAGCGCTGGGACCAGGTCCACGAGACGATGGAGAGCTTCTACCGCAAGCAGGAAGTGGCCGACGACGCCTCGGCCGCCTATCACACGCTGGCCCGCGTCACGGAGGCGTACGATCCGCGGCTGGAGACCGTCGTGGCGTTTCTGAACGAGAGGTTCGGGCAGCTCGACGTGACCGGCCGCCGCGGCAGCCGCCTGTCGGAGTGGGTCCAGCTCTACGAGCAGGTGACCGCGGCCCCCAACCGGCTGCCGCTGGACCGGCCCTTGGCGGCGTTGTACGACTCGCTGGCGGTCGGCTCGGCCGACACGGAACGGCGGGACCGGACCTCCATGATCAGGACGCTGGTGGTGGCCCGGTGGTTCTGGCTCGATCCCGTCCTCGATCCACCCGGCCGGCGCGCGACGGAGATCGCGCACGAGTTCAGGCAGCTGGCGGGTCTCAGGACGACCGGCCGGTCGATCTTCAACCGAGAGGCCGAGAGGTATGAGCAGCATCTCTGACGCCGGCCTCCAGATCGAGCCCGCTCCCGCCTACGTCAGGCGTCGCCGCCGGCGGTGGACCGCGCTCGGCGCCCTCGTCGCCGTGCTCGTCGCGACGGGCCTCACCTTCGCCCTCCGCGCGCCGTCCAGGCTCACCGACGCGAGCGACGCCTTCGACCCGAGCCTGGCCGACATCATGGAGCGCATCCACGCGGAGAACGACAACGTGATCGCGAAGCATCCGGGGGAGTACGTCACCATCCTGCTGCTGCTCCCGATGTCGGGTGATGTGACCGAGACGGGGATGGGTTTCGACACCATCCGGCATGCCCTCCAGGGGTCACATCTGGCGCAGCTCTGGCGGAACAGGGAGCAGTCCGCGGCGCCGTACATCAGGCTGCTCGTCGGCAACATCAGCTCGGACGCGTGGGAGGACACGGTCACGGACCTGGAGGGCCGCGTCCGGAGCGAACGCATCCTCGCCGTCACCGGGCTCGGGAACAGCGTCGAGGCCACCAGGCGCGTGATCGACCGGCTCAGCAAGAGCAAGATCGCGATGGTGGCGGCCGTGATCACCTCGGACGAGCTGCAGCGTCACGAGGCACTGGTGCGGATGGCGCCGCTGAACAGCGACGAGGCGGCGGCTCTCGTGCGCTTCGCCGGGCAGGCCGTTCCCGCGCTCAAGCCGGTCGTCGTCATGGACACCAAACCCGGCGACAGCTACAGCCGGACGCTGGGCGAGGCCTACGACAAGACTCTCGCCCGCGTCGTCGACGCCAAGAGGCGCGGCCGGCCGCTGACGTTCGACTCGACGGTCAACGCCTCCAGCACGGTCATCGGGAACATCGCGGACACGATCTGCGGTTCCGACGCCAACGCCGTCTTCTACGCCGGTCGCGCCCGAGGGCTGCCCGCGCTGTTACGCGGTCTCAGCCTGTCGCGCCCCTGTGCGCAGCGCGACATCAGCGTCTTCGCCGGGGACGACACCAGCGAGCAGGCCCACCTCGTCCAGAGCCCCATCTGGGAGGACAACGGCGGCAGGATCCGGCTGTACTACACCGCCCTGGCCCATTCCGCGAACGTCACCGACCACGGCAGCCGCGTCCTGCCCGCGATCAAGGCGAGGTTCGGGAACGGCGACGAGAAGGGATACGTGCGGCTGTTCCCCACGGAATCGCTCGACGACGGCCACGCGATCATGCACCACGACGCCGTGTACGTCGCGATCAAGGCCATCGACAGGTACGCCAAGGACGATCTCGCGAGGCTTGGGCCGCAGGAGGTGGCGGCCATGCTGCGCAGCGGCACCATCGACGTCCAGGGCGCCGGCGGTGACATCACGATCGACCGCGACGGCAATCCGCTCAGGCGGGAGATCCCCGTCCTGCGGCTCACTCCCTACGGCGCCACCGTCTTCGCCGCGTGGTCGTCCCCCGAGCCGGCGGGGGCCGCGCGCCAGTGATCGAGGTTGGCCGACATGCGGCGGAGCACGTCGACGGTGGCCAGGTACTCCTGCGAGCTCACGCCTTCGAGCACCCGTTGCCGGAACCGGCCGACCTTCTCGGAGATCTCGCCGTGCGCGGCCCTGCCCGCGTCGGTGAGCCGGCCGTCCGCCAGCCAGCCCCTGGCGGTGAGCCGCTCCACGGCCTCGTCGACGCCGGTGAACGGCATGGTGTACGTGCTTTCCTGGGCCGCCAGGTTGAGCACCTGCCACTCCCGGCGGGTCGTGGTCTGGAGCGCCTGCTCCATGGCGTCTTCCAGCAGGTTGTCGAGATGCTTCAGCCAGTGGCCGATGGGCTTGTCCATGAATGTAGGATAACAACAATATGTATGAAGACAAGTATATTGCCGCGGTCGAGCGGGCGATGGTCGCGATCAGGCGGCGGCAGAGCCGGCGGGTGCTGGCGCGGCAGCAGGGCGCCGTGGGGCCGGAGTACGAGGTGCTCGACGTGATCGAGGGCGGCGACGGGTCCGTGACCGTGTCCACGGTCGCGCAGGCGCTCAGCGTCGATCAGCCGAGGGCGAGCCGGATGGTGGCGGCGGCCGTGGCGGCGGGCCTCGTCAGGCGGGAGGCCGATCAGGCCGACGGGCGCAAGGCGTGGCTGGTGCTGACCGAGGCCGGGCGGGCGGCGCTGGAGCAGGCCCATCGGGCCAGGCAGGCGGCGTTCGCGGCGGTCATGGAGGGGTGGCCGGAGGAGGACCGGGCGGAGTTCGCCCGGCTGCTCACCCGGTTCGTCGAGGGCATGTCCGGTTAGGTCTTGGTCTGGCCCCAGAGGAGGAGCATGACGATGATGAACACGATCATCACGCCGCCGTAGCCCACCGGTCCCAGGCGGATCGCCCGGCGCACGCGGTTGAGGCCCCAGGCGAACAGCAACGCCAGGAAAGCCAGGAGGATCAGGCCGCCGTCCATGGTCTCCAGTATGCGGCGCGGACCGCCTGTCCGTGCGGTCAGAACCCGAAGGACCGCCCTCCCGCGGTCAGAACCCGAAGGACCGCCCTCCCGCGGTCAGAATCCGAAGGACCGGCCGATGATCTCCTTCATGATCTCGGTGGTGCCGCCGTAGATCGTCTGCACCCGGCTGTCGAGCCACGCCTTGGCGACCGGGTACTCCATCATGTAGCCGTACCCGCCGTGGAGCTGGAGGCAGCGGTCGATGACCTTGGTCTGCAGCTCGGTGGTCCACCACTTGGCCTTGGCCGCGTCCACCGCGTCGAGCTGCCCGGCGTTGAGCGCCAGGATGCACTTGTCCACGTAGTGGCGGGCGATCTCGGTCTCGGTGGCCAGCTCCGCCAGCACGAACCGGGTGTTCTGGAACGAGCCGATGTTCCGCCCGAAGGCCTGCCGAGTCTTGCAGTACTCGATGGTCTCCTCCAGCACGGCCTCGGCCGCGGCCACCGCCGCCACGGCGATCGACAGGCGCTCCTGCGGGAGGTTGTTCATGAGCTGGAAGAAGCCCTCGCCGTCGCGCGGGCCCAGGCGGTTGGCGACGGGCACGCGTACGTTCTCGAAGAACAGCTCGGCCGTGTCCTGGGCCTTCATCCCGATCTTCTCGAGATTGCGCCCCCGCTCGAACCCCTCCATGCCGCGCTCGACCACGATCAGCGTGGTCCCCCTGGCGCCCGCGTCGGGGTCGGTCTTGGCCACGACGACGACCAGGTCGGCGTTGATGCCGTTCGTGATGAACGTCTTCTGCCCGTTGACCAGGTAGTGGTCACCCTCGCGCAGGGCCGTGGTCCTGATCCCCTGCAGGTCGCTGCCGGCCCCCGGCTCGCTCATCGCGATCGCGCTGATCAGCTCGCCGCTCGCGAAGCCGGGCAGCCACCGCTGCTTCTGCTCGTCGTTCGTCAGATCCACGAGGTACGGCGCCATCACGTCGTTGTGCAACGAGAACCCGAGCCCGGAGGCGCCGTTCCTGATGATCTCCTCGACGATCACGGCGTTGTAGCGGAAGTCCGTGACCCCGGCCCCGCCGTACTCCTCGGGCACCGAGAACCCGAACATCCCGAGCTCTCCCGCCTTCTTCCAGACCTCGCGCGGGACGATGCCGTCCTTCTCCCACTGGGCGTGGTGCGGCACGACCTCGCGGGCCATGAACTCGCGCACGGTCTCGCGGAAGAGCAGGTGCTCCTCGTCGAAGAGGTCTCGCCGCATCAGGTCCTCCCGAATAGAGTTCTGTTACTGGCAGGTATACCCTCTTTTCCTGGTACGGCGGATACCTGTGGACACGGCTTCATCACAAGTGCCGGACGTTGCCCCATTCGGCATGTGTTGAGGGTGTTTTCGACTCTAAGATCTACCCTCGGTCTGTTTTGTGGCGTGATCGGAGTCTCCCGTGAGTCGGTGGCGCAAGGCGTTGATCGCCGCATCGGTCGGATCGGTGGCGGCTTTAGGAATCGTGGTGTTGCCAGGTACGCCGGCAATCGCCGCACCGGCCGACCTCGTCGTCGAGTACGACTGCGTGGCGTCCGGCCCCAACAGCATCGTCAGGCACGGTCCCGTCCGCCTGAAGACCAACCTCACCTTCGCGACGGACCTGGTCGTCGGAGACCCGCTCAACTTCACCTGGAAGCTGCACTACGCCAACGACAGCCGGCTGCAGTCGCCCGGCTACTTCCCCGCCGGCGGCCAGGTGCACGGCACCGGCAACGTGCAGCTCACCAGCAGCTGGCAGGGCATCCTGCAGCCCAAGGGCAGCGCCGACCCCGAGAAGGCGCTGCGCCCCGACAGCCACCTGTCCCTCCCCGAGACCATGAACGACCCCGGCCTGACCGACAAGCCGGGCACCATCACGGTCACGCCCAAGGACATCGAGCTGGACTTCACCCCGCCGGACGGCAGCGTGGTGGTCAACGACGGCGACGACGCCGACAACCCCTCGGACATGGGGATCGTCTACAGCAGCGGCTGGGTCTCCCTGGACGACCGTCCCGGCTCCGAGAACCACGTGCACAACGACCTCCACCAGACCGACGAGATCAACGCCTCCGCCGAGCTGACCTTCATCGGGACCGGTGTGGAGTACATCGGGCCGACCGACAAGGACGCCGGCCCGGTCGACATCTACATCGACGACCAGAAGCGGGCCACGGTGGACCCCTCCCGCTCCGACGACGACGTGCCGGTCAACGACGACATGGACGGCGGGCAGACGCTGTGGACGTCCGCGCCGCTGACCTACGGCCAGCACAAGATCAAGATCGTGAACGCCGCGAACAAGCCGGCCTGGCTGGACGCCTTCCGGGTGACCACCAACACGTCCAAGACCCCCACCGGCTACCACGGCGCGAAGTGCAATCTGGCCAGCTCGCCGGTGTCGGTCGTGGTGACCGTACGGGCCAAGTCGGGCCCCACCGGCACGCAGTCGCCGCCCGTCAGCCCCACCAACACCTCGACGAACAGCCCGACGACCGACCCGACCAACCCGACGCCCACCGGGACCCACACCACCCCGAACAACCGGACCACCGACATAGGCCTCGGGCGGGTGATCGTCGTCCCCACCGCCACCGGCACCAGCACGAGCACGACCACCCCCAAGGCCACCGGGCCGACCGCGACCAAGTACTACCGGGCGCAGGTCGCCAACACCCCCAAGGGCGGTGTGGACAGCGGTGAGGCGCCGGATCGCGAGGACAGACCGTACGGGCTGATGGCCGCGCTGGTGATCGGCGGCGCGGGCGGCGGATTGCTGCTGCGCCGGCGCAGGGCCGCGCACGCGGGAGGAGCGCACTGATGACCGAGCAGACACCAATGCAGCGGGCGCTGCCCGGACTGCTGATCGCCGGCTCGCTGGGCGGCGTCGGCCTGGTCATGGTGAGCATGCTCTCGCTGTGGCCCACCACGGAAGAGGCCTCGGGCTCGCTGGCGGCGGCGCAGGACACGCCGACGCAGGTCGAGGTGGCGAACGCGGGCGCGTTCGTCCTCCCGGCCACCGTGGGCCCCGGCGGCAAGGGCATCCCCCTGACCCCGGCCCGCCTGGACGCGCCGCCCCCGCTCCCGGCGGTCCCGGTCGTGTCCCCGATCCCCTCGACCAAGGCCAAGGCGGCCACCCGGCCCAGGCCGATCCGCATCAAGATCCCCAAGATCAAGGTGAACGCGCCCATCGGCGCCGTCACCGTGGACCGCAAGGGCAAGCTCGGCACCCCGCCCCTGACCAGGCCCAACCAGACGGGCTGGTTCAAGGGCTCCCCGGTGCCCGGCGAGCTCGGCCCCTCGGTCATCAACGGCCACGTGAGCACCCGCAAGGGCCCCGCCGTCTTCGACCGCCTCCGGGAACTGGCCAAGGGCGACCAGATCTACGTGTACCGGTCGGACGGCAAGGTCACGCGGTTCACGGTGAGCGGGATCGAGCAGGCGAGCAAGTCGACGTTCCCGACGTCGCGGGTGTACGGGAACACGAGCAACGCGCAGTTGCGGCTCATCACGTGCGGTGGCGTCTTCAACAAGACGGCGCACAGTTACACCGACAACATCGTCGTGTACGCCACGTTGTCCAAGAAGAAGGGCTAGGGTGTTGGCGGTTTACGGGAACTTGACAGGGACAGTTCGTAGGATCTCAACCTAACCGTGACCAACGGCTGGAATTCTGGCACGACTGTTGAAACTTGCCTTGAACGGAGATGGACCCGTGCTTATGTCCCAGGCGTGGCGCCGCCTCGCCCATAAGACGTCCGCATTGGGATTGACGGGTACGCTCGCGATCTTCGTCGGCTCCATCTTCGTGGTCTCCACCCCGACGGCCGCGTTAGCCGCCGTGACGAAGCAGTTCAGCTACGCGTGCACGGGGTCTCTGCTCAGCAGCACCACTACTCAGACCGTCAGCGTCGGGCTCAGCGCTCCCGATTCGGTGACCGCTGGCACGACCTTCGACCTGACGGTGAAGATCCCGGAGCTGACGCTGGCAACCGCGCCGACGGCGGCTACGACCTTGCAGGTCAACGCCACAATGACGCCGACGCCGGGCTCGATCCAGGACCCTGGAGCGAAGACTGGCGCCAATGTCACCACCAGCACCACGGTGCCGGCCAAGGACGTGGTCTACAAGGTCTCCGTGCCGACCGGCACGACGGGCAAGGTCAGCGTGAAGCCCGGCCAACTGGTGTTGAGCCTCCTCTCGCCCAGCACTGCAACGACGACATGCACGACGCAGTCGACCGAGGTCCTGGACGTGACGATCGGGACCGGTGGCGGTGGCGGGACCGATGACGTCGTCGAGTACGACTGCGACGTCGCCAGCGGCGGCGGCGACGCCGACTACCCGGCTGACGTCGACATCAAGGTCACCATGACGCCGCCCACCAGCGCCACGGCCAACGCCGACGCCTCGATCACCTGGACCGGCGTCGTCCAGTCCACCGGCCAATCGCTGAAGGCCCCCACGGGCTTCCCCACCACCAGCCCGAAGATGTTCGTCACCGTCAAGGCGAGCGGGGCCGGAGTCCCCACCACCGCGACCGGGGAGGCGACGCTCGGCACCGTCACGATCGGCCAGCCCATCACGCTCCCCACCAGCGTCACCGTCAAGATCAAGCCCACCACCACGGGCACCGTGACGCTGACCGCCGGCGACCTGGCCTTCGGGACCTCGGCGTCCTCGCCCTCGATCAAGTGCCTGGCCCCCACGACCGGCCTCAAGACGTTCACCTTCCAGGTGGGCTCCTCCACCGGCACCCCGACGACCTCCTCCACCCCGACCAACACGACCTCCACCCCCAAGCCCACCAAGACCAGCACCGCCACGGTGACGGTCACCCCCTCCAGCTCCACCAAGAAGTCGAAGACCCCCAAGGCCGGGGCCGACACCGGTGGTGGCGGTGAGGCGGGGCCCGACGGGCGGATGTTCATCCTGACCGGCACCGCGCTGGTGGGCGCCGCGGCCGTCGGCGGGCTCGTCATGCGGCGCCGTAACGCCACCAGGGGCTGACGAAGATGTCGGGGCACTATCCGTACGGCGGCGGCGGTGGCGGGCAGGTGCCGCCACCCGCGGACAAGGGGAGTGCGGCGCTCAGGACCGTGCTCATCGGGGCGGCCATCGCCGGTGTCGTCACCGTCGTGGCCGGGCTGCTGATCGTGCTGAACTCCCCCCAGGAGTACGGCCTCGCGAGCAGCAACCGGGAGACCCTGAAGCTGCAGGCACAGCCGGACGGCAAGGCCACCGGGCAGCCGGAGCAGGCGTTCTTCCAGGCGGCCCCCGACGTGCCGCCGCCGCTGCCGCAGATCAACGCCGCGCCCCCCATGCTGCCGTCCACGCCCAAGCGGATCGTGATCAAGAAGCTCGGGATCAACGCGCCGATCATGTCCGTCGGGCTGAAGAAGGACGGGACGATCCAGGTGCCCCCGTCGGAGAACCCGAACCTGGCCGGGTGGTACCGGAACATGTCCACCCCGGGTGAGGCGGGGCCGGCCGTGATCCTCGGGCACAAGGACACCAGGACGCGCAGCGCCGTGTTCAGCAGGCTCCCCGAGCTCAAGAACGGCGACACCATCGAGATCCAGCGCCAGGACAGGACGACCGCGGTGTTCACCGTGGGCGGCATCGAGCAGGCGAGCAAGAAGACGTTCCCGACCGAGCGCGTCTACGGGCCCCGGGAGAACGCCCAGCTTCACCTGATCACCTGCGGTGGGAACTACGATCGCACGATCGGCCACTACGACGACAACGTCATCGTCTACGCGACGATGACGAGCTCCTATCGAAGCTGACTAGCGCGGAGGCGGGCTATGGGCTGGATGGCCAAGCGGAGACTGCGTACCGGCCCGACGGCGGCCCTGCCCGCCAAGCCGGATCCGGCCGAGTTGCTGCGCATCGTGCGGCTCGCCGACCCGGGCGCGAAGAAGGACGGCGACGACATCGTGGCCACCGACGTGCGGGTGTACGCGCCCGTGGAGGCCGAGTCCGAGCTGACCGGTGGCGAGCTGGAGAAGGTGTGGGCGGTCAGGGTGGCCGCCGAGGGGCCGCTGCCGCTGAACTTCTTCGACCGCTATCTCGCCGAGGGCCTGGCCTTCCGGCTCAAGGGGCTCGCGGTGTGCCGGGGCGAGGTGACCGACCCCGCCGACGAGGAGGAGAGCGGGCCCGCCGTCATCCTTCCGGCGCGGCCGGCCGCCGAGGAGCTGGCGCCGCTGCTGGAGCAGGACGAGGAGGACGAGTTCGCGTTCACGGCCGGTGACATCCGGGCCGTGCTCGTCCCGGAGAAGGGGCAGCCGCCCGCCGTGCAGGAGCTCCTGCCCTTCGCCGTCGAGCTGACCGCGATCGAGTTGCGCGGCGACGAGCCCGCCAAGCTGGGCGCGCTCGCGCTGGAGCTGGCCGAGTCGCTGAACGGGCTGGTCGTGGACCGCTGGCGGTTCCGGGTGGACGCGGCGGAGGACCTGGTCCCGCCCACGCGTGAGTAGAACGTCGTTCTGTTGTAGTCTGCCCCTAGTAACCGAATAATGCTCGGTTTCCAGGAGGCACTGTGGCAGAGGCGTACATCGTCGGGGCGGTCCGCACCCCGGTCGGCAAGAAGAAGGGCGGCCTTTCCACCGTCCACCCCACTGACCTGGCCGCGCACACGCTGAAGGCGCTGATCGACCGCACGGGCGTCGACCCCGCGGCGGTCGAGGACGTCATCATGGGGTGCGTCATGCAGTTCGGCCCCCAGAGCATGGACATCGCGCGGAACGCCTGGCTCTCGGCGGGCCTGCCGGAGACCACCGCCGGCGTCACGATCGACCGGCAGTGCGGCTCCTCGCAGCAGTCGATCCACTTCGCCGCGCAGGGCGTGATGTCCGGCACGCAGGACCTGGTCGTGGCCGGCGGCGTGGAGTCGATGAGCATCGTGCCGATGGGCTCGTCGATCACGGCCGCGCTGGAGAAGGGCATGCCCTTCCCGTTCGGCGAGAAGTGGGTCGAACGGTACGGCAAGCAGGAGATCTCGCAGTTCCGCGGCGCGGAGCTGATGTGCGAGAAGTGGGGCTACACGCGGGAGACGCTGGAGCGGTTCGCGCTCGAGTCCCACCAGCGCGCCGCCAAGGCCATCGCCAACGGCTACTTCAAGGACCAGATCGCCCCCGTCAACGGCGTCGAGGACGACGAGGGGCCGCGGGCCGACACGACCCTGGAGAAGATGGCCACGCTCAAGACGCTGAAGGAGGGCGGCCAGATCACCGCCGCCACCTCCTCGCAGATCTCCGACGGCTCCGGCGCGGTGCTGATCGCCTCCGAGCAGGCGGTCAGGGACCACGGCCTGACGCCGCGGGCCCGCATCCACCAGCTCGCCCTCATGGGCGACGACCCGGTCTACATGCTGACCGCGCCCATCCCCGCCACGCGGCGGGCGCTGGAGAAGGCCGGCATGTCGATCGACGACATCGACGTGGTGGAGATCAACGAGGCGTTCGCGCCGGTGCCGCTGGCCTGGACGCACGAGCTCGGCGCCGACCCGGCCAAGGTCAACCCGAACGGCGGCGCCATCGCGCTCGGCCACCCGCTCGGCGGCACGGGCGCGATCCTGATGACCAAGCTCCTGCACGAGCTCGAGCGCACGGGCGGCCGGTACGGGCTGCAGACGATGTGCGAGGGCGGCGGCCAGGCCAACGTCACCATCATCGAGCGCCTCTGAAAGGCATGAAAGGTGCGGGCGCCGCCTCCTGGCGTACGGTGGAGGCGGCGCCCGCCTAACTACCCATCCTGGTAGTTGTCTCAGCGGCCCTTCGGCGGGATGCGCCGGGGCGGCATGATCGGCCGTTGCGGCATCTTGGGCATCGGCCGCGTCACGGGCAATCCGGGAAGGTTCTTTTTCCTGGATGAACGGACTCGCATGAGGGAGCTCCTTTACACAGACTCACGACGCGGCTCATCGAGGCCGGTCGGCAAGCTCAGCTGCCGCGTCTGGAACGGATGACGGGCGATCTCGCTGCTGAGCAGCGGTGAATCACAGGTAAAGGCGCATGTCCATGACAGTACGGGCCGGCCGTAATCCCGTGCAACCGAATTAACGCCGGGCGGCCATCAGCCGGGACACCGCCACCGCCGCCCCCGACAGCGCCGCCACCAGCAGCGTGATCGACAGGGGCGCGGCGAAGTAGGTGAGCTGGGCCCACGTCACCGCCCGCCCGTTCATGAGGAACGAGATCAGGTCCGGATAGGCCGCCAGCACGGCCACGGGCAGCAGCACCGGCACCAGCCGCCACCAGACCCGCTTGCCCGCGCGCCGGGCGGCCCAGCGCCGGGCGCGCAGCACGCCCAGGACGCCGAGACCGGCCGCGGCCAACGCCAGCACGCCCAGCACCAGCTCGAACAGCTGCCGGTCGCCTCCGGGCACCTCAGGGGCGCGGCCCTCGCTCAGGGCGGTCAGCCCCTGCATGACGGTGTAGGTGTCGTCGGTCAGCGCCGCCCCGTTCGCCATGACGGCGAAGCCGTAGCCGGTCTTGGGGGAGATCGCCTCGACGGCGTTGTAGGTGAACAGGTTCCCCGAGTGCACGAGCTGCCCGGTCTCCCGCTCGACGCCCCAGCCCATGCCGTAGTCGCGGATCTTGGTGGGCGTGTGCATGGCGTCCAGGCTCTCCCGCTTGACCAGGGGGCGCCCGTCGCCCGACTGCGCGATCAGCCACCTGCCCATGTCGGCGGCCGTGGTGATGACCCCGCCCGAGCCGCTGTCGTTGAGGAAGCCGGACAGCTCGGGACGCGGGAGCCAGGCGCCGAAGATCGAGTTGTAGCCGTCGGCCGGCCGGACGACCTGGTCGCTGACGGCGCTGGACTTCATGCCCAGCGGACCGAACACCCGCTCCCGCAGGTAGTCGCCGAACCGCTGCCCGGAGGCCACCTCGACCAGCCGGGCGGCCAGGTCGTAGTTGACGTTGCAGTACTCCCAGCGGGTGCCGGGGGCGGCGCGCAGCCCGGAGCCGGACAGCCGGGAGGTGTAGTCCGCGAGTGAGGTGGCGCCCTCCACCGCGGCGATGTCGACGGTCGTGTCCGACAGGCCGGAGGTCTGGTTCAGCAGCTGCCGTACGGTGATCGCCGCCGCGCGCGGGTCCGCCATCCGGAACCCCGGCAGCTGCCCGGCCACCGGCTCGTCCAGCTTGATCTTGCCGCGCTCCACGAGCGTCATCACGGCCATCGCGGTGAACGACTTGCTGACCGAGGCCACGCGCATCGGGGTGTTCGCGGTGACGGGACGCCCCTCGGAGTCGTGGCCGTAGCCGGCCGCGTGCACGACCTCGCCGTTGTGCGTCACGACCACGGACATGCCGGGCAGTCCGGTGGACTCCATGGCCTGGCGCAGGTAGGCGTCGATGGTCTGGGAGGTCGGCTGCGGGGCGGGGGCGAGGGTCAGCGCCGTCGAGAGGCCGATCAGGAGGGACTTCACTGCTATCACGGAGAGAAACCTAGGAAGTCGCCCCCACCCTCCGGATCGGCCGACCGTCCAGTGTCACCCCTGACGAAAGTCAGGTCAGGCGCTCCGGGACGGTGTTGTGCACCTGCTGGAAGATCACCGACGTGCGGAAGCCGACGATCTCCTTGCGCTTGCTCAGCCGGTCGAGCAGGAACGAGTGCAGGTGGTCCAGGTCCTGCACCGCCACGTGCAGGAGGAAGTCGTCCCCGCCCGCCAGCACGAACACGCTGAGCACCTCCGGCATCGCCGCCGCCGACGACTTGAACGCGTTGATCACCGCCCGGCTCAGCGGCCGTACCTGGACCGAGACCATGGCCTGCACGCTCCGGTTGAGCGCGGCCGGGTCGATCTCGGCGTGGTAGCCGCGGATCACGCCGCGCCGGGTGAGCGACCTGACCCGCTCCAGGCAGGTCGAGGGCGCGACGCCGAGCTGCCGGGCCAGCTCCCGGTTGGACTGCCGCGCATCCGTTTGGAGCAGCCGCACGATCTCCGAATCAAGTTCGTCCATGAGTGGATGGTCCCACGCGGTTCCGGCCATTCGTTCGGCTGAGGGGGATTCGGTCCGAATGGCCGGACTATTTTCGGCTGCATGTCGGAACATCGCATAGGCGCGGGACATGGCACGGCACTGCTGGTGGGGGCGGTCCTCGGACCCGGGATGCTGGTGCTGCCGCACCTCGCCGCCGCGGCCGCGGGGCCCGCGTCCGTGCTGGCCTGGGCCGGGCTGCTGGCGCTGAGCGTCCCGGTCGCGCTGACCTTCGCCGCGCTCGGCGCCAGATACCCCGACGGCGGGGGAGTGGCGAGCTTCGCCGGGCTCGCCTTCGGCCGGCACGCCTCGGCCGTGGTCGGCTGGTGGTTCTACGGCGCCGTCCCCATCGGCACCGTCGCCGGCGCGCTGGTCGGCGGCCAGTACGTCGAGGCCACGCTGGGCATGGACGCCACCCTGGCCGCCTGCCTGATCCTGGGAGCCGCCTTCGCCGCCAACGCCGCCGGGCTGCGCACCTCGGGACGGCTGCAGATCGGCTTTGTCGTCCTGCTCGTCGCGCTCCTGGCCACGGCCGTGATCACCGCCGCGCCGTACGCAGATTTGGGCAACTTCACCCCCTTCGCCCCGCACGGCGCCGCGGGCGTGGCGGGCGCGGCCGGCGTGCTCCTGTTCGCCTTCGTCGGCTGGGAGGCGGCCAGCCACCTGTCGGCCGAGTTCGCCGGCAAGGGGAACGGCCTGGTCCGGGCCACCGCGGTGACGCTCGTCGTGATCGGGATCCTGTACGTGGGCGTGTCGGTCACCTCCGTCGGCGTGCTCGGCCCCGACATGACCGGCGTGCCGCTCACCGCCATGCTGGAGACCGGCATCGGCCCCGCCGCGCGGCCCGTCACCGGGGTCGTGGCGGTGCTGCTGACCTTCGGCGCGGTCAACACCTACCTCGCCGGGGCCTCCCGGCTGGGCGCGGCCATGGCCAGGGACGGGGCGCTGCCGGGCTGGTTCGCCAGGGGCGGGGCGCCGGGCGAGACGCCGTACCGGAGCCTGGGGCTGCTCGCCGTGCTCAGCGTGCCCGTGCTGGTGTGGGCGGTGGACCTGGACCTGCTCATGCGGGCCACCTCGGCCTGCCTGGCGGCGGTCACGGCGGCGGGCGTGGTGGCGGCCGTGCGGATGCTGCCCGCGGGGCGGCACCGGAACACGGCCGTGGTGGGCGCGGGGCTGTCGCTCGTGGCGCTGGCGTTCTGCGGTGCCTATCTCGTGGTGCCCGCCGTGCTCGCCGTGGTGGCGATCGGAGTCCTGAAAGCGAATGTTCGCCGTTCGTACAAAATCAAGCGATGAAACGGCGCATGGGGCCGTCAGGCGGGCAGTACTCCTAGCACAGGACGGCGCATCGTCGGGAGGTGCTATGACCGAGCACGCCAAGTACGCGGAGTCCAGGGAGGTCGGCGAGCAGGCCCGCGAGAAGGAGTGGACGCGGCCCAGCTTCGCCAAGCAGCTCTTCCTCGGCGACTACCGGCTGGATCTCGTGTACCCCGTGCCGACGCTGTCCGACGAGGCGACCAAGCGGGGTGAGGAGTTCGTCAGGGCGGTGCGGCGCTACCTCGACGCCCACGTCGACCCCGCGCTCATCGAGCGGACCGCGCAGGTGCCCGACGAGGTGGTCAAGGGCCTCGCGGCGCTCGGGGCCTTCGGGATCACGATCGGCGAGGAGTACGGCGGGCTCGGGCTGCCCTACCTGTACTACTGCCGCACCCTCATGCTCGTCGGCTCGTACTGCCCGGCGCTGGCCACGCTGCTGTCGGCGCACCAGTCGATCGGGGTGCCGCAGCCGCTCAAGCTGTTCGGCACCGAGGAGCAGAAGCGGGAGTTCCTGCCGAGGTGCGCGGCGGGCGAGATCTCCGCGTTCCTGCTGACCGAGCCCGACGTGGGCTCCGACCCGGCCCGCCTGTCCACCACCGCCGTCCGCGACGGCGACGACTACGTGCTCGACGGCGTCAAGCTGTGGACGACGAACGGCGTCGTCGCCGATCTCCTGGTGGTCATGGCCAGGACCGGCAAGAAGATCAGCGCTTTCGTGGTCGAGGCCGACTCTCCCGGCATCACGGTCAAGCGGCGCAACGGCTTCATGGGGCTGCGCGGCATCGAGAACGGGGTCACCGAGTTCTCCCAGGTCAGGGTGCCGGCCAGGAACCTGATCGGGCGTGAGGGGCAGGGCCTGAAGATTGCCCTGACCACGCTGAACACCGGCCGCCTGTCGCTGCCGGCCACCTGCGCGGGCAACGCCAAGTGGGCACTCAAGATCGCCCGCGAGTGGGGCAACGAGCGGGTGCAGTGGGGGCGCAGGGTCGGCGAGCACGAGGCCGTGGCCACGAAGATCGCGTTCATCGCGGCCAGCGCGTACGCGCTCGAAGCCCTCTGCGAGCTCACCAGCCGCCTGGCCGACGACCAGCGCAACGACATCAGGATCGAGGCGGCGCTGGCCAAGCTGTACGCGTCGGAGCTGTCGTACCAGGCGCTCGACGAGCTGGTCCAGATCAGGGGCGGGCGCGGCTACGAGACGGCCGAGTCGCTCGTAGCGCGCGGCGAGCGCGGCGTGCCCGCCGAGCAGATGCTGCGCGACTCCCGCATCAACCGCATCTTCGAGGGCTCCTCGGAGATCATGCGCCTGATGATCACCCGGGAGGCGGTGGACGCGCACCTGTCGGCCGCCGGGGAGCTGATCAACCCCGAGGCCTCGCGCCAGGAACGCGCCCAGGCCCTGCGCCGGGCCAGCAGCTTCTACGCCAGGTGGCTGCCCACGCTGGTGGCCGGCACCGGCAACCTGCCCGCGTCGTACGGCGACTTCGGCCCGCTGGCCGCGCACCTGCGCTTCGTGGAGCGGACCAGCCGCAAGCTGGCCCGGTCCACCTTCTACGGCATGTCCCGCTGGCAGGGCCGGCTGGAGCACAAGCAGTCGTTCCTCGGCAGGCTCGTGGACATCGGGGCCGAACTGTTCGCCATGACCGCCGTGTGCGTCAAGGCGGAGGAGGACTCCAGGGACCTCGGACGCCGGCCGTACGAGCTCGCCGACACCTTCTGCCACCAGGCACGACGCCGCGTGGACGCGCTGTTCGACCGGCTCTGGGACAACAGCGACGCGGGCGACGTCCGCCTGGCCGGCTACGTGCTCGACGGCCGCTACGAGTTCGTCGAGGAAGGCATCCTCGACCCCTCCATCGAGGGCCCGTGGATCGGCACGCCGCAGGGCGGGGAGAGCGTCCGGAGAAAGATCCTCTGACGCCCGGTCTAGACCGGTTGTGAGGTTTTCCGGCTCTCAGCGTTTTCAAACTGATACGAGCCGGTATAGACCGGCTCGTCGATCCAGGCTTACGCTGACGCAAACGCGTCGAGCTGTACGCTCGCGTGCCCCATCCCCCAGGACGGGGTCCGTTGGCTGGTACGGACCAGCACCCGTCCGACGAGAAGGCGGTATCTCCAGTGAACATGAAGCTTGTGGGCGGCGCCGCTCTCGGCCTTGCCACGATGCTGGTCCTGGCCGGCTGCGGCTCCGGCGGTTCCGGCGGTGGCGGAGGCGACACGCAGGCGTCGGGCGGCGGCCAGGTCACCCTGAAGATGGTCGCCGCCGACTACGGCGACGGCCCCGGCAAGCCGAACTCGGGCGAGACGTTCTGGAAGGGCGTCGTGGACGAGTTCCAGGCGGCCAACCCGAACATCAAGGTCGACGTCCAGGTCATCAACTGGAACGACATCGACAAGCAGGTCGCCACCATGGTCCAGAACGGCCAGGTGCCCGACATCCTGCAGACCGGCGACTACTCCGGCTTCGTCAAGGACGGGCTGCTCTACAAGGTGGACGAGGTGCTGTCGCCGAACGTCTCGGGCGACATGCTGCAGAAGTTCGCCGAGTTCGGCAAGGTCGACGGCACCGCGTACGGCATCCCGTTCGTCTCCTCCGCGCGGGCGCTGTTCTACAACAAGGACCTGTTCCAGAAGGCCGGCATCGCCGAGCCGCCGAAGACGTGGGACGAGCTGAAGGCCGACGCCGAGAAGCTGAAGAAGGCGGGCGTCACGCAGCCCTTCGGCCTGCCGCTCGGCCAGGAGGAGGCCCAGGGCGAGTCGTTCCTGTGGATGCTGGGCAACGGCGGCGGCTACAAGGACGCCTCCGGCAAGTGGGCGATCAACTCGCCGCAGAACATCGAGACGTTCACGTACATGAAGGGCCTGGTCGACGCCGGTCTGACCACCCCCAACCCGGGCACCAAGGACCGTAAGACGGTCTGGGAGGACTTCGGCGCGGGCAAGGTCGGCATGGTCAACGGCGGCCCCATGTCCATCCCGATCTTCGACGCGGCCGGGCTGAAGAACTACGGCGTCGCGCCGATCCCCGGCAAGAGCGGCCCGCTCGACACCACGCTCGGCGTCATGGACTGGATCATGGCGTTCAACAAGAACGGCCACGCCGCCGAGATCAAGAAGTTCTTCGACTTCTTCTACACCGGCAGCGCCGCCCAGAAGATCTCGGACACGTACAAGCTGCTGCCCGTCACCAACGGCGGCATCCAGAAGCTGGCGGGCGACGAGAAGCTCAAGCCGTTCCTCGACGCGCTGCCCAACGCCAGCTTCTACCCCTTCCAGGACCCCAAGTGGGCCGAGGTGAACCCGGCGATCAAGCAGACGATCGGCGGGGCCGTCAAGGACGACCCGGCCAAGGTCCTCGGTGAGCTGCAGAAGACCGCCGAAGCGGCCGGCTGATCCGTCGGGGGCCCGTGCGGCCGGCGCTCTCAGCGGTGCCGGCCGCACCGTCTTGGAAGGTTGCTCATGAGAAGGTTGCGCGCCCTGGAGCCCCTCGCCTGGGTCGGGCCCGCCGTGGTGCTGATCGCGCTGGTCGTGCTCTGGCCCGTGATCGAGATGATCAGGTCGTCGTTCCTCAAGATCAGCCGGTTCGGGGTGGTCCAGGGGGGCAACGGCTTCGCGAACTACGAGAAGCTGTTCGGCGAGAAGGACTTCGCCGACATCATGGTCCGCAGCGTGATCTGGGTGGTCGCGGTCGTCGCGCTCACCGTGCTGATCTCGCTGGCCCTCGCCCAGCTGTTCAACCAGAACTTCCCGCTGCGTAAGGTGGCCCGGTGGGCGCTGATCGCGCCGTGGGCCGCGTCGGTGCTGATGACGGCGATCGTCTTCAAGTGGATGCTCGACCCCGAGGTCGGCGTGATCAACCAGATCCGGCTGAAGCTGGGGCTGATCGACGCGATGGGCGGGGCCTCGGCCGACCAGCTCGGCGACGCCTCCACCGCGATGCCGTGGCTGGTGTTCGTGGCCGTCTTCGTGTCGGTGCCGTTCACCACGTACGCGCTGCTGGCCGGGCTGGCGACGATCCCCGCCGACGTCTATGAGGCGGCCAGGATGGACGGAGCCAGCCGGCTGCGGACGTACTGGTCGATCACGCTGCCGCTGCTGCGGCCCGCGCTCACCGTGGCGGCGCTCATCAACGTCATGAACGTCTTCAACAGCTTCCCGATCATCTGGGCCATGACGCACGGCCAGCCCGGCTACTCCACGGCCACCTCGACGATCCTCATGTTCATCCTCAAGGGCTCGAACATCGGCGAGTCGGCGGCCATGTCCGTCGTCAACTTCGGCATGGTGATCGTCCTGACCGCGATCTTCCTCAAGGTCTCCCGCTGGAACAAGGAGGTGGCGTGATGGCGATCAAGACCCTGCCGTCGCAGGCCACCCGGCCGCGTCACCACGTCAGGCCGGCGCCGCGGCGCGGCATGCCGAAGCTCAAGACCGTGCTCGTGGCGGCCGCCGCGTACGTCGTCGCGTTCGTCTTCCTGTTCCCGTACGTGGTGATGCTGCTCACCTCGCTGCGCTCGCAGGAGTCGCTGCGCGAGGTGTCGTTCTGGCCGAAGGAGTGGGTGTGGTCGAACCTCGCCAACTTCTGGGCCGGTGGCCTGGCCGGCAACCTGTGGGTGACGCTCAAGGTCGCCGGCGGCTCGACCGTGCTGGTGCTCCTGGTGGCGCTGCCCGCCGCTTACTACACGGCCCGGCACAACTTCAGGGGGCGCACGGCCTTCCTGATCCTCGTGCTGATCACCCAGATGTTCCAGCCCACGGCCATGCTGGTCGGCATCTACCGCGAGTTCTTCCAGTTCGGGCTGGTGGACTCGATCTGGTCGCTGATCCTGGTGAACGGCGGGTTCAACCTGGCGTTCGCGGTGTGGATCCTGAACGCGTACTTCGCCTCGATCCCGCGTGAGCTGGAGGAGGCCGCGTTCATCGACGGGAACGGGCGCTTCGGGGCGCTGTTCAGGATCACGCTGCCGCTGGCCATGCCCGGCGTCATCACGGCGCTGATCTTCACGTTCATCGCCGCCTGGAACGAGTTCGTGGTCGCCCTGACCCTGACCACGACGCCGGAGAACCAGCCGCTCACGGTGGCGCTCAACTCGTTCATCGGTCAGTACCAGGTGGACTGGCAGAACCTGTTCGCCGGGTCGGTGATCGCCACCATCCCCGTGATCATCCTGTTCGCGCTGATCGAGCGGAAGGTGGTGGGCGGCCTGACGGCCGGCTCCATCAAGTGAGCGGCTTGGGGACCCGCGCCACGCAGAAGACCGTCTGGCCGAACGGTGGCCTGATGAACCGCTCGATGAAGCGGGTCGTCGGGACCACCGTACGGTCGTAGATCTTGACCAGGCGCGGGTCGGGGTAGCCGACGCCGCCCCGGCGCACGGCGGCCCACCAGGCGATGCCGCCCAGGAAGTTGATCGGCTTGAGCACCTCGACGTCCAGGCCCGCCCTGGCGACCGTCGCGCCGAGCGTCTTGGGCGTGTAGCGCTGGACGTGGCCCACCTTGCGGTCGAAGTCTCCGTAGAGCTGCATGTAGCCGGGCACCCAGATGATGATCCGCCCGCCGGGCAGCGTGACCCGGGCCAGCGAGCGCAGCGCCTCGGCGTCGTCCTCGATGTGCTCCAGGACGTTCATCATGACGACGGTGTCGACCTTGTCCTCGAGCGGGATGTCGGTCGGCAGCCCGAACTGCAGGACGCTGATGTCGTCGCGGCCCGCGAACCGCTTTTCCAGCTGCTCGACGCAGTAGGGGTCGAAGTCGCTCACGACCAGCCTGTCGAGCCGCGGCAGGAACTGCTCGGCGAAGTGGCCGAGGCCAGAGCCGATCTCCAGCATCGAACGGCCGACATGCGGGGCGACCATGTCGAACTCGTACTGCCGATAGTTCTTGGCCTCGTCCCCACCCAGGTGGTTCTCCAGGGCCTCGTCACCGGCCGCCGGTTGCACTACACGGTCATACCCAGAAGACATAGTCCCGTTCCTTCTCGGGGGCTCATGGATTGCCCGAGTCTAGTGCCCCGATCATCGGTGACGTTCACCCGATACGCGAAAGACCCTTCCCCGGGGCACGTCGGATGGGGTGGAATCTGACTCGCCATGAACGACGACGAGGCGATCGGGCGCTCGCTCGCCGGTGACCAAGCCGCCTATGAGGTGCTGGTCGCCCGCTACAGCGCGCTCGCCCACCGTACCGCTTTCATGCTGGGCGCGGGGGACGAGGCCGAGGACGTCGTGCAGGAGGCGTTCGTCAAGGCGTTCCGGCACCTGCCCGGCTTCCGCCGGGACTCGCCGTTCCGCCCGTGGCTGCTGCGGATCGTGGCCAACGAGACCCACAACCTGACCCGGTCGCGCGGCCGCCGCTCCGAGCTGGCTTTACGGCTGAGCGCCACCGCCTCCGCGGCCGCGCCCGACGACCCCGAGGGCGACGCGGTGGCCGGGGACCGGCGCTCGCGCCTGCTGGAGGCGGTACGCCGGCTGCCCGAGCGGGAACGCCAGGCCGTCGTCTGCCGGTACTTCTTACAGCTGACCGAGGCGGAGACGGCGCAGGTGCTCGACTGGCCCGTGGGCACCGTCAAGTCCAGCACGCATCGGGGGCTGGCCCGGCTGAGGGAGGAGGTGGGCAATGAACTCGCGTGAGCCTTTCGACGACCTGGAGGCCGAACTCCTGGCGCTCGGCGACCTCCTCGACGTCCCCTCCGGCCCGCCGCCCTCCGAGGTGGCCGCGGCCGTACGCGCCCGCCTGGAGGACGCTCACGGGGAGGCGCCCGATCCCGTCCCGGCGCACACTACGGCGCGGCGCCGCCGGCGCGCGCGGTGGAAGGTCGTCACGGCCGCCGTCCTCGTCGTCATCGCGATCACGGCCGCGACCCCCCAGGGGCGGGCGGCGGTGGTACGGATCCTGCGCTTCGCCGGGATCGAGCTCCGGATCGGCGACACGCCGCCCAGGGCCGTCACCAGCGTCACGCCCCTGCCGTACGAGCACGCCGTGGACCAGGACGGCCTGAAGGTCGAGGTGAAGTTCCAGGTCAGGACCCTGAAGGCGCTGGGGGCGCCCGAGCGCACCACGGTGTCCGACCGGGGCCGGGTGGTGTCGATGTTCTGGCCGGGCGGCGTCCGGCTCGACCAGTTCGACGGCGACCTGGACCCGGTGCTCTTCAAGAAGCTCGGCCCGCCCTGGCCCGACTACACCAAGGTCGGGACCCATCAGGCCTGGTGGATCCCGGGGGCGCACCCGCTCGGCTACCTCAGCCGCGCGGACGGCACCGAGATCCCCCTGCGCCAGGCGGGCCCCACGCTCATCTGGCAGCAGGACGCGCTGAACTACCGCCTGGAAGGCGTCAGGACCAAGGAAGAGGCCGTCCGCGTCGCCGCGTCACTCGGCTGAGCCCGTCAGCCACTCGTCCACGCCCGCGAGCAGCTCCTTGCGCACCGGCTCGGGGGCCGCGGAGGACCGTACGGACTGGCGGGCCAGCTCGGCCAGCTCCGCGTCGCTGAAGCCGTAGACGTCCCTGGCCAGCTCGTACTGGCTCAGCAGCCGCGCGCCGAACAGCAGCGGGTCGTCGGAGCCCAGGGCGATCGGCACGCCCGCGTCGAACAGCCGCCGCAGCGGCACGTCGGCGGCCCGCTCGGCCACCCCCAGCCCCACGTTGGAGGTGGGGCAGACCTCGCAACAGATCTGCCGGTCGGCCAGCCGCTGCATCAGCCGCTCGTCCTCCGCCGCCCGCACCCCGTGCCCGACCCGGTCCGCCTCCAGGTCGTCCACGCACTGCGCCACACTCCGCGGGCCCAGCAGCTCGCCCCCGTGCGGCACGGACAGCAGCCCGCCCCGCTTGGCGATCCTGAAGGCCCGCTCGAACTCCCTCGCCGCGCCGCGGCGCTCGTCGTTGGACAGCCCGAACCCCACCACGCCCTTGCCGGCGTACTGGGTGGCGAGCCTGGCCAGCGTGTTCGCGTCGAGCGGATGACGGGTCCTGTTGGCCGCCACGACCACCGCGATCCCGATCCCCGCGTGCTCGGCCGCCTGGCGCACCGCGTCCAGCGTCAGCTCCAGCGTCGCCGTCAGCCCGCCGAACCGCTGCGCGTACCCCGAGGGGTCCACCTGGATCTCCAGCCAGCGGGACCCGGCCGCCGCCTCGTCCTCGGCCGTCTCGCGCAGCAGCCGGTAGACGTGCTCGGGACGGGTCAGCACCGACCTGGCGATGTCGTACAGCCGCTGGAACCTGAACCACCCGCGCTCGTCGGTGGCCCGCAGCTTGGGCGGCCAGTCCTCCTCCAGCGCGTCCGGCAGGTGCAGCCCTTGCTCCCTGGCCAGCTCGATAAGCGTCGAATGCCGCATCGATCCGGTGAAATGCAGGTGGAGATGCGCCTTGGGCAGCGTGTTCAGGGGCCTTGCCATTTGCATATCTTGCCACTCAACCCCGCGACCGCTTCGCGCGTTGGGGAGGGCGAAAGGGGACCTTCGCTCATGACAGATGACGATGAGGCGGCCTTCGACGAGTTCCTGGCCGCCCGGAGCACCTCACTGCTGCGCACCGCGATCCTGGTCTGCGGAGCGACCGAGCACGACGCCGAGGACCTGGTGCAGCACGCGCTGGAGAAGGTCTACCGGCACTGGCCGCGGATCAGGCGCGACAATCCGGAGGCCTACGCCCGCAAGGTCGTCGTGAACGCGGCGATCAGCAAGGCGCGGCGGCGCAAGATCGTGCAGGAGATCACCTTCGCCCGGCCGCCGGAGACCGCCGCCGCCGCTCCCGACCTCGACCTGCGCCACGCGCTCATCAGGGAGCTGCGCAGGCTGCCGCCCAAGATGCGGGCCGTGCTCGTCCTGCGCTACTGGGAGGACCAGTCGGAAGGGGACACCGCGGCCCTGCTGGGCTGCTCGGTCGGGACCGTGAAGAGCCAGGCGGCGCGGGGGCTCGCCAGGGTCCGCGAAAACATGACTGTCGCAAAGGAAGTGACCAGATGACGATCGAGGACGACCTCGCGGACGCCATGGCGGCACACGTCGCCGACGTGCAGGCCCCGCCGGACCTGGGCAGGTCCGTACGGCGCCGCAACCGCTCCCGCGTGGTCCGCCTCCGGGTGGCGGGCGCGGCGCTCGTCACGGCGGCCGTGGCGGTGGCCGTGCCCGTGGCCCTCAACTCCGCAGAACCAGCCGGCGGGCAGGCCGCGACCGGTCAGGACCGGGCCGTGGTGCGGAACGACGTGACCGTGCCGGACGTGACCGGCAAGCCCGTCACCGAGGCAGTGCCCCTCCTGCGCGCGGCCGGGCTGCAGGCCGACGTGGCGGCGGCGGAGGTGCGGAACAACCGGGTGATCGCGCAGAAGCCCGCGGCCGGGGAGCAGGTCGCGCCCGGCAGCCAGGTCGAGCTCACCCTGGAGCCGCCGCCTGTCGAGCAGCCGCAGGACCTGGGCGATCTGGGCGACGGGCGGGAGTTCGGCGGCATCCGCCTGGACTACCTGCCGGAAGGGCTCGAATGGGGCAAGTGGTCGGGCAAGGACGGGTTCGGCAAGCACAGCTACACCACGAGCTGGGTCCAGCCCGGCAATGAGCAGGGGTACTACTCCGTACAGGTGATCGTGTTCGAGGGGCAGGCCGCCAAGGACGCCCTCACCCGCTTCCCCAAGGACGGCGCCGAGATCGTCGACGTCGGCGGCAGGAAGGCGCGCCTGGCGACGCTCGGCGAGGGCGGCGAGATCGTCTCGGACAGCTCGCAGGGCACGCTCACGATCGCCTGGAAGCTGCGCGACGGGCTCGTGGTCGAGGTCTGCCTCAGCCCCGACTACGTCAAGGACGTGGACGGCCCGGCCGAGGCCAGGAAGATCGCGGAAGGCATCCGCGCGACCGGCTGAACCCGTGGTACGGATGAGGCCGAACGGGGGATCAACCTTGCATGATCCCTGAGGGGCCTGCCGGCATCGGGCAGGGAGGCCGCGCGGCGCTCACGGCGCTGGCGTTCGCGGCGACATCTCTGATCATCTACGCGCTCTTCTCCTCGGGGTTCGGGCGCCCGCGTCCGGCCCCTGTGGAGGGCCCTGTCATGGTCGGGGCCTCCGTCGCCGGGCCCACCCTCGCGGTGGTCTCCGACGATCTCTGGCTCACCTACCTGCCCGCGGGGCTGGAGCGCAGCGGCGGGGGACCCGTCAGGCCGAAGGGGTCGTGGGCCAGGTTCGGCTCGGCCGAGCGGTTCGTGGAGGCCCAGGTCGAGCCCGCCGCCGACTGGGTGAGCTACACCAGGAAGGCCGCCCTGCTCGACGCCCGCCCCGTCACCGTACGCGGCAGGCCCGCGGTGGTCGGCAGGCATCCGAACGGCGGCCGGATGATCATGTGGATGGAGCGCGCGGGCACGGGGGCGTGGATCAGGGTCAGCGATTCCCTCGGTGGCGAACTGGTGGCAATTGCTGCCTCAGTCAAGGGTCCTGTAGGAGACTAGGAGCCTTTTCCGTGCGTTTCTTGGGGGGTCGATGCGGCGTCTGGCAGCGGTGCTCCTCATGTTCGCGCTGGGCGGGTGCGGCGCGGACGACGTGCCCGTGCCCGAGGCGATCGCCTCCCCGCCGCCGGTGGAGCAGGTCCCGCACAAGGGCGCCTCCCTGTCCTGCGGCCAGACCAGGGTGGGGCTGCCCGCCATGCCCGAGGGGCTGACCAGGGCGGGCTCGTTCGGCCGCCTGGGGTCGCTCACCCGCCCGCTGGAGGTCAAGGGCGTGATCTGGCGGCGCGAGGACGAGCAGATGTACGTCGGCGTCGTGTGCGGGGCGCGCAGCGCCGACGAGTTCGTCACGCTGGTCGCCAGGTCGTCGCTGACGGCGTACAAGGGCATGCCGGCGCTGCGCTGGAACACGCGCACCGGCGTGCGCAACTTCATGTGGCTGGAGCGGCCGGGCACCGCGGTCTACATCGCCGCGACGCCCGGCCTGGCCGACCTGATCAGGGACGTCGCCGCCGGCGTCGCCCTGGACCCCGCGCAGGATTAACGGGCACGTCGCTCTGGACCCGCGCAGGACTAGCGGGCCTCTGACAGCAGCTTGGCCACGCGGCTGACGCCCTCGACCAGGTCGTCGTCGCCCAGCGCGTACGACAGGCGGAAGTAGCCCGGCGTGCCGAACGCCTCGCCCGGCACCACCGCCACCTCGGCCTCCTCCAGGATCAGCTCGGCCAGCTCGCCGGACGACTGCGGCCGCCGGCCGCGCAGCTCCTTGCCGATCAGCTCCTTGACCGACGGGTACGCGTAGAACGCCCCCTTCGGTTCCGGGCAGAACACGCCCGGGATCTCGTTCAGCATCCGGACCATCGTCTGGCGGCGCCGGTCGAACGCCGCGCGCATCTCCGCCACCGCCGACAGGTCGCCGGACACGGCGGCCAGCGCGGCCATCTGGGAGACGTTGGCGACGTTGGAGGTGGCGTGGGACTGCAGGTTGGTGGCCGCCTTGACGACGTCGGAGGGGCCGATCAGCCAGCCCACGCGCCAGCCGGTCATCGCGTAGGTCTTGGCCACGCCGTTGAGGATCACGACCCGGTCGCCCAGCTCGGGCACGGCCGTGGCGATGCTGGTGAACTCGGCGCCGCCGTACACGAGGTGCTCGTAGATCTCGTCGGTGACGACCCACAGGCCGTGCTCGGCCGCCCAGCGGCCGATCGCCTCCGTCTGCTCGCGGGAGTAGACGGCGCCCGTCGGGTTGGACGGCGAGACGAACAGCAGGACCTTCGTCCGCTCGGTGCGCGCGGCCTCCAGCTGCTCGACGCTCGCCAGGTAGCCGGTGGACTCGTCGGTCACGACGTCGACCTGCACGCCGCCGGCCAGCTTGATCGCCTCGGGATAGGTGGTCCAGTAGGGCGCCACGACCAGGACCTCGTCGCCCGGGTCGAGCAGCGTCGCGAACGCCTCGTAGACCGCCTGCTTGCCGCCGTTGGTGACCAGCACCTGCGACGCCTCGACCGCGTAGCCGGAGTCGCGCCGGGTCTTGTCGGCGATGGCCTGCTTGAGCTCGGGCAGGCCGCCGGCCGGCGTGTACTTGTGGAAGCGCGGCTCGCGGGCGGCCTGGACCGCCGCCTCGATGATGTAGCCGGGCGTCGGGAAGTCGGGCTCGCCCGCGCCGAAGCCGATGACGGGCCGCCCGGCCGCCTTCATCGCCTTGGCCTTGGCGTCCACGGCGAGCGTGGCGGACTCGGAAATAGCGGAGATTCTCGCGGAGACACGGGGTCGGGTGGACATGGTTCCATGGTCCCATGTACGTGGTGACCTGGGCGATCGGGATTCGGTTCGACGTACCCGGCAATCACCCGTATGCTTTCGATCGGTCCTTCCGCACAGCATGTCGGCGAGCGGTTCGGTCCAGGCAGTGGGTCGATCAGGGTAGTCTGGTCTAGCGACATAGGGCACTGGCGCAATTGGTAGCGCACCGGTCTCCAAAACCGGCGGTTGGGGGTTCGAGTCCCTCGTGCCCTGCGAGTGCGGTCCGCGCAATAATGGGCGTGTAAGCGCGCCGCAAAACTGCGTTGGATACGACAGATTTCAGGTGAGGACTGTGGCGATCGACACGCGCGGCGAGACCGCAGACAAGCCGAGTGGCGAGAAGAAGACGCGCACTTCGCCTGCCCTTTTCTATCGGCAGGTCGTCAACGAGCTTCGCAAGGTCATCTGGCCGACACGCAAGGATCTCATCACCTACACCACGGTCGTTCTGGTATTCGTTCTGATCATGGTGGCGATCGTGTACGGGCTCGACAGCGCCCTGGGATGGGCAGTCCTCAAGGTCTTCGGCGGCAGCTGATCCGGACGCCGCCGGTGACGACTGACGGAGTCGCCAGTTCGATACGAGCCGAATCGCGAAAAGACGAAAGAGGAAGAGTCACCGTGTCCGAGTCTTCAGTTCCGGCCGGCGAGTCCCGCGAGGAGTGGGACGACGAGCTGGAAGAGGCCACTGAGGAGTCCTCCGAGGAGGAGCTCCAGGAGGAGGCCGAGGTCGCGGAGGGCGACGAGGCAGCCGAGGCTTCCGACGTCGAGGACGAGACGGTTCTTCCCGACGTCGATCCCGTCGAAGAGTTCAAGAGCTCGCTGCGCGGCCTTCCCGGTGAGTGGTACGTCATCCACTCCTACGCCGGTTACGAGAATCGCGTGAAGTCCAACATCGAGAGCCGCAACGTGTCGCTCAACATGGAGGACTACATCTACCAGGTCGAGGTGCCGACGCACACCGTCCAGGAGTTCAAGAGCGGCAAGAAGGTGCCGGTCAAGGAGCGCGTGCTGCCCGGCTACGTGCTGGTGCGCATGGAGCTGACCGACGAGTCCTGGGCCGCCGTGCGTAACACGCCCGGCGTGACCGGCTTCGTCGGCCTGTCCAACAAGCCGAGCCCGCTCAGCCTCGACGAGGTCGCCAAGCTGCTGGCGCCCGAGCCGACCGAGGAGACCAAGAAGGCCGCGGCCAAGACGAGCACCGGCCCCGCGGTCGAGTTCGAGATCGGCGAGTCGGTCACGGTCATGGACGGCCCGTTCGCCACGCTGCCGGCCTCGGTGAGCGAGATCAGCCCCGAGTCGCAGAAGCTCAAGGTGCTCGTCTCGATCTTCGGCCGCGAGACCCCGGTCGAGCTCTCGTTCAACCAGGTCTCGAAGATCTAGGACAATCACATACACTGAGACGTTCGGTCGGCCGCCTGATCATGAGGGCGGCCTCCGACGTGTCAGGGCTGCAATCCGCCGGCCCTGACAGGCATCGCAATCAGGACCCGGAGAAGGACAAATGCCTCCGAAGAAGAAAATCGCCGCTCTGGTGAAGGTCCAGCTCCCCGCTGGACAGGCCACCCCGGCGCCGCCGGTGGGTACCGCGCTCGGTCCCCACGGTGTCAACATCATGGACTTCGTCAAGCAGTACAACGCTGCGACGGAGGCCCAGCGGGGCAACATCATCCCCGTTGAGATCACCATTTTCGAAGACCGCAGCTTCACCTTCATCACGAAGACGCCGCCGGCGCCCGAGCTGATCAAGAAGGCCCTCGGTCTCGACAAGGGCAGCGCGGTCCCGCACCGCGACAAGGTCGGCAAGCTCAGCCGCGAGCAGCTGCGCAGCATCGCCGAGACGAAGATGCCCGACCTCAACGCCAACGACATCGAGGCGGCCGAGAAGATCATCGCCGGCACCGCCCGGTCGATGGGCATCACCGTCGCCGAGTAACACCTTTCCCAGACGTCGTGGGAGGGCCCTCGGGCCCGCGTACCACTAGGAGTTAGCAATGAAGCGCAGCAAGGCGCACAAAGACGCGGCGACCAAGGTCGACCGCGACAAGCTCTACACGCCCGTCGAGGCAGCGAAGCTGGCCAAGGAGACGTCGACCACCAAGTTCGACGCCACCGTCGAGGTCGCGCTGCGGCTGGGCGTCGACCCTCGCAAGGCCGACCAGATCGTGCGCGGCACGGTCAACCTCCCGCACGGCACCGGCAAGACCGCCCGGGTCCTGGTCTTCGCGACCGGTGACCGTGCCGAGGCAGCCCGCGAGGCGGGCGCCGACATCGTCGGCGCCGACGAGCTGATCGACGAGATCTCCAAGGGCAACCGGCTCAACGAGTTCGACGCCGTGGTGGCCACGCCCGACCTGATGGGCAAGGTGGGTCGCCTGGGCCGCGTGCTCGGCCCGCGCGGTCTCATGCCCAACCCCAAGACCGGCACGGTGACGCCCGACGTCGCCAAGGCCGTCACGGAGATCAAGGGCGGCAAGATCGAGTTCCGCACCGACCGCCAGGCCAACCTCCACTTCATCATCGGCAAGACGTCGTTCCCCGAGCGCCAGCTCATCGAGAACTACGCCGCCGCCCTTGACGAGGTGCTGCGTCTCAAGCCGTCGGCGGCCAAGGGGCGTTACCTGAAGAAGGTCACGTTCTCCACGACCATGGGCCCCGGCGTCCCGGTCGACCCGAACGTCACGCGCGGCCTCACGGCTGAGCTCGAGGCATAAGCGTCTCTCTGATCGAGCCTCGCCCGATTCCGGGCGGGGCTCTTTCTTTTTCCTACGGCCGACCGTGCTTTCTCACGGCCGGCAGCCTCCGTCCGGCGGTGGGACCGGGTCTCCTCGCTGTACGGGGGCCGTCTCCGGTCGGCGGTGGAACCGGGTCGCCTCGCCTGTACGGGGACGGGCGCCGGTCGGCGGGGGGATCGGGCGCTCGGGCCTGCGCGTCCTGCTGGAAGGCCGCCGGACCCTCACGGCCGCAACCATCGCCCGAGCGCAACCGTCGAGCGCCGTACGCGCTCCCGGGGCCCAGCACCCGCTCGGGGCCGCCTGCGCGCGAGGCTGAAGGCCGTCACGGCCCTCGCCATCGCGGATCGGCCGCCATTCGCCGCCGGAGCGCAACCGTGCGGGGGGACCGGGCGCTCGGGCCTGCGCGTCCTGCTGGAAGGCCGCCGGACCCTCACGGCCGCAACCATCGCCCGAGCGCAACCGTCGAGCGCCGTACGCGCTCCCGGGGCCCAGCACCCGCTCGGGAGCGCCTGCACGCGAGGCTGAAGGCCATCACAGCCCTCGCCATCGCGGTCATCGGCCGCCATTCGCCGCCGGAGCGCAACCGTGCGGTGGGACCGGGTGCTCGGGCCTGAGCGCTCTGCCGGAAGGCCCACCACGATCCTCACGACTGCAGCCACCGCCCGAGCGCGACGGAGAGTGCCGTGCGCGCCTCGTTACGGCGCCTGGCCCGGCGGCGGGGGATCGTTGTGCGGGATCCGAGGAGTCGCCCGGTTGGGGGCCTGGAGGTGGCGCGCCAGGACGTCGGAGCTGGGGTGAGTTGAGTTGTGCAGGGAATGTGTGAAGGGTGTGGGGGATAACCCTGGGTTTTCCCTTATTTATAGGGGGAAGTCGCTACGGCGATGCCACTTAAACGTAGGGTCAAGACATGCTGAAGCGCACGATAGGACTCACCGCGGCCGGTGCCGCGCTCGTTGTGGCGGCGGTCGCCGGTTGTGGATCGAACGCCCAGCCCATCCAGGTCAACCTGGCCGCCTCTGAGGTGCTCGCGCAGGCCGCGCAGAAGACCGCGGAGGTCAGCAGCTACACGGTCGACGCCGTGGTGAACGTCACGCACCCGCAGGAGGGCTCGGGCAAGGTGCAGGGGCGCATGCTCTACCAGAGCAAGCCCCAGCTCGCCGTGGACCTCACCCTGGACACCGTCGACATGGGCGGGAGGAGCCTGCCGGGCGGCGTGCGCGCCGTGCTGCAGGGCGACACCGTCTACGTCAAGGTGGAGGCGCTCAAGGACCTCATGGGCGCGACCAAGCCCTGGATCAAGGTCCCGCTCAGCGAGATGGGCGACTCCTCGCAGGTGAACGACTACCTGAGCAAGATCCAGCAGTTCGACCTGGGCACCGTGACCAAGCTCGTCACCGCCTCGCAGGACGTCAAGTCGGCCGGCAACGAGAGCGTCAACGGCACGGACACCACGCACTACAGCGGCACCTTCCCGGTGGACGCGGCCGTGCAGTTGCTGCCCGCCGACCAGCAGGAGCAGGCGCGTACGAACCTGGCCGAGCTCAAGGACGTCAAGTTCGACATCTGGGTGGCCTCCGACGGCCTGCCGCGCAAGCTCGCGCTGAACGGCTCCAAGGAAGGCGCCACGCTCGACGCCACCCTGCTCTTCAAGGGCTTCAACGAGCCGGTCACCATCGAGACCCCGCCCGCTGACCAGGTCGGAGAGCTCCCCAAGAGCACGACCAACTGAGAACGATTTGGAAACTCGGCGGCCAGGACGTACTCTGGTCGTTGCCGAAGACCGCCGGTCGTCGTCAGGTGCCTCAATGCCTGGCGACCGAAGGATCCACATCATGTGGACGGCCCGCGCAGGTGTGATGCGAGTTTCCCACATGGTGTGACCCATGTGTGTGAGCCCCGTGTGCGCCCTGCGCCCGGGGCTGTTCTCATTTTCAGGGGCCCTTCGCCGGTGGCACATCTGGAAGGAGGCCCATGGCGAGGGCGGATAAGGCGACAGCGGTTGCCGAGCTCAAGAGTGAGTTCGAAGGCAGCGCCGCCGCCGTTCTGACCGAGTACCGCGGTCTCACCGTCGCGCAGCTCAAGGAGCTGCGTAATTCTCTCGGTGAGAATGCGAAGTTCGCCGTGGCGAAGAACACCCTGACCAAGATCGCGGCCAACCAGGCCGGTGTCTCGGGTCTCGATGACCTGCTCGCCGGTCCGACCGCGATCGCCTTCGTCAACGGCGACGTTGTCGAGGCCGCCAAGGGTCTGCGTGACTTCGCCAAGGCCAATCCCCTTCTGGTGATCAAGGGCGGTGTCCTCGAGGGCAAGACGCTCGACGCCACCGAGATCACCAAGCTCGCCGACCTCGAGTCCCGCGAGGTCCTCCTCGCGAAGCTTGCTGGCGCGCTCAAGGCGAAGCAGAGCGCTGCCGCTGCTGTGTTCGCCGCGCTGCCCACGCAGATGGCTCAGCTGGCCGACGCCCTGCGCGCGAAGCGCGACGAGGCGGGCGAGTAGCACGGGGGTTGCCGCAACACCCGCGGTCCCGTTTCTAGTTTCAGCAAGTCCCGAACGTAAGGAAAAAGCATCATGGCGAAGCTCAGCACCGACGAGCTGCTCGACGCGTTCAAGGAGATGACCCTCCTCGAGCTGTCCGAGTTCGTGAAGCAGTTCGAAGAGGTCTTCGACGTCAAGGCCGCCGCCCCCGTCGCGGTTGCCGCCGCCCCCGCCGCCGCCGGTGGTGGCGAGGCCGCCGCCGTTGAGGAGCAGGACGAGTTCGACGTCATCCTCGAGGCTGCCGGCGACAAGAAGATCCAGGTCATCAAGGAGATCCGCGCCCTCACCTCCCTGGGCCTCAAGGAGGCCAAGGACCTGGTGGACGGCGCTCCCAAGCCCGTCTTCGACGGCAAGGTCAACAAGGAGCAGGCGGAGAAGGCCAAGGCTGCCCTCGAGGGCGCCGGCGCCACCGTGACCGTCAAGTAAGACGGTTTCTGTTCGCTGAAAAGGGGCGGGGACATCCTGGTGCCGGATGTCCGCCGCCCCTTTTTCGTGTCCTGAGCGGCCTCGCTCAGGAGATTCTCATGTCCGTCTCATCGCGCCGCGAAGCGGCTTGCCTAGCGTGCGAGCTGTGGTTACCGAAGCGAAGTCCCGTTGGGCGCTGACCGCCCTGCTCACAGGCACCGCGGTGCTCTACATCTGGGGCCTCGGCGCCTCCGGATGGGCAAATTCGTTCTATTCGGCGGCCGTTCAGGCGGGCAGTCAGAGCTGGACGGCGTTCTTCTTCGGGTCCTCCGACGCCGCGAACGCGATAACCGTCGACAAGACGCCCGCCTCCTTGTGGCCGATGGCGCTCAGCGTGCGGTTGTTCGGGCTCAATTCCTGGGCCATTCTCATTCCTCAGGCGCTCATGGGCGTGGGCACGGTGGCGCTGGTGTACGCGTCCGTGCGCAGGTTGGCCGGCGTCCGGGCCGGGCTGCTGGCCGGGGCCGTGATGGCGGTGACGCCGGTGGCCGTGTTGATGTTCAGGTTCAACAACCCCGACGCGCTGCTGGTGCTGCTGCTGACGGCCGCCGGGTACTGCGTGGTGCGGGCGCAGGAACGCGGGGTCACGCGGTGGCTGGTGCTGGCGGGGGCGGCGATCGGGTTCGCGTTCCTGGCGAAGATGTTGCAGGCGTTCCTGGTGCTGCCGGGGTTCGCACTGGTCTATCTCGTCACGGCACCGGTGCCGTTCTGGCGGCGGGTGTGGCAGCTGTCGCTGGCGGGCGCGGTCATGGTGGTCTCGGCCGGGTGGTGGGTGCTGGCGGTGGCGCTGGTGCCGGCCTCGCAGCGGCCGTACATCGGGGGTTCGCAGACCAACAGCGTGCTGGAGCTGGCGCTCGGCTACAACGGGATCGGGCGGCTCAACGGCGGTGACTACGGCGGGCTGGGCAACCTGAACCAGCAGGCCGGGTGGCTGCGGCTGTTCGACACCGAGGCGGGCGGGCAGATCTCCTGGCTGCTTCCGGCGGCGCTGGCGCTGCTGGCCGCCGTCACCTGGGTCACCTGGCGGGCGCCGCGGACCGATCCGCTCCGGGCCGCCCTCTGGGTCTGGGGGAGCTGGCTGATCGTGACCGGGCTGGTCTTCAGCCTGATGCAGGGCATCTTCCACGCGTACTACACCGTCGCCCTGGCTCCGGCGATCGCGGTGCTCGTGGGCATGGGGGCGGCTGTCCTGTGGGAGCGGCGGGCGTACCGGCTGCTGGCGTTGATCACGGCCGGTACGGCCGTGTGGTCGTACGTGCTGCTGTCGCGCAGCGCGGAGTGGAACTCCTGGCTGGGCGTGGTCGTGCTGGTGGCGGGGCTGGGGGCGGCCCTGGCGATGTTGTTCGCGCGCCGAGCGCTGGTCGTGGTGGCCGTCGCCGTGGTGGCGTGCCTGGCGTCCCTGGCGGGGCCGGCGGCGTACGCGGTGGACACGGCCGCGTCCGCGCACACCGGGGCCATCCCGACGGCGGGGCCCTCCACCGGCGGGTTCGGCCGGGGCTTCGGCGGGCCCGGCGGCGGCGGGTTCGGGGCCGGCGGGCCTGGGGGTGGCGGTCAGCAGTTCCGCCGGACGCCCGGGAACGGCTGGTCGCCCGGCCGTCAGGCGTTCCAGGCGCCGCCCGGTGGCCGGGGGATGGGGCGCGGCGGCATGGGCGGGCTGCTCAACGCGGGCACTCCGGCCGCCGAGCTGACCGCGCTGCTGAAGACCGGCGCCTCCGCGTACACGTGGGCGGCGGCGACGGTGGGCTCCAACAACGCGGCCGGCTACCAGCTCGCCAGCGGGCAGCCGGTGATGGCGGTGGGCGGCTTCAACGGCACCGACCCCGCGCCGACGCTCGAGCAGTTCAAGCGGTACGTCGCCGAGAAGAAGATCCATTACTTCGTCGGCACGGGGATGGGGATGGGCGGTCGCAGCACGGGCGGCAGCGACGACGCGGCCCGGATCGCGGCCTGGGTGCAGGAGACCTTCACCGCCACCACCGTCGGGGGGACGGCGGTCTTCGACCTCACCCGGCCGTGAGGGAGGCGGCGGCGCGGACCTGGGTGACGGCGCCGGTGTCCATGTAGTCCCGGGTGTGGATGATCCGGCCGTTCCTGATCCGGAGCACGAGGAGGCCAGGGACGGTGATCGACTGCCCGCCGACCGTGACGAACGTGTCCTGCTCCAGCAGCACGACCTCCGGGTCGGTCGCCTGGTGGAGCGAGACGCGCCGTACCTCGTCGGGCTTGAACGGCAGCGCGCCCCACATCGCCCGGTATCCGGCGCGGATCTCCTCCCTCCCCTTGAACGGCGCCAGCCCCCCGAACGGGAACTCGTGCAGCGCGTCCTCCGCGTAGAGGTCGGCCAGTTCGTCCGCGGACTTGTGGAGCATGGCCGCGTGGTAGGCGGTGACGATCTCTTCGACGGACATGGGTGATCCCTTCCAATTCACTCAACAGTCGTTGACTCAACGAGCGTAGAGCGAAGGAGCGAGGTCGGTCAACGCATGTAGAGTCGGGGCGTGGTCGAGAAGGGGCTTCCGCGGGCCGAACGGCGGCGCAGGAGCGAGGAGCGGATCCTGGGGTCCGCCAGGGCGCTGTTCGCCGAGGTGGGGTTCGAGCGGGCCACCATCAGGGCCATCGCCAGGCGGGCCGAAGTTGACCCCGCCCTCGTGATGCAGTACTTCGGCAGCAAGCAGGAGCTCTTCCAGCGGGCCGTGCAGGCGGCGCCGGTCGCGCACGGCGAGCTGAGCGCTGACGAGGTGGTCGAGCAGGTGCTCGGCACGCTCGGCCTGAAGCTGGGCGAGCTGCCGCAGAGCTCGCTGGCCATGATGCGCTCCATGCTCACGCACCCCGAGGCGGCCGTCTCGGCGCGCAAGGTGCTGGGCGCGCAGATCGACCGGCTGGCCCAGGTCGTGCCAGGCGAGGACGCGAGGCTGCGAGTGGCACTGATGATGATGATCATGCTCGGCGTGACCGTCGGGCATCAGCTGCTCGACCTCGACGAGCTGCGCGGGGTGCCGCAGGAGGAGATCGCCCGGCTGCTGCGGCCCGGCCTGCAGGCGCTCGCCGGCCCGGAGGGCTCATAACCGCGCCGTAACAAGTTATTGGAACGGGTTCCAATTCGGTCGGCCGCCGTTACGGTTGAGAGGCCCCTGAATACTGCCTGCGATCGGAAGGTGTCCAGTGGGAGTCGAAGTCGTGGTCGACGGGCTGACCAAGTCGTTCGGCCGGCAGGTCATCTGGGAGGACGTCTCGCTCACGCTCCCCGCGGGCGAGATCTCCGTCCTGCTCGGCCCTTCGGGCACCGGCAAGTCGGTCTTCCTCAAGACGCTGGTGGGCCTGCTGCGGCCCGATCGCGGGCACATCTGGATCGACGGCTATGACCTGGCCAACTGCAACGAGAACAAGCTCTACGAGCTGCGCCGGCTGTTCGGCGTGCTCTTCCAGGACGGGGCGCTGTTCGGCTCGCTCAACCTCTACGACAACATCGCCTTCCCGCTGCGCGAGCACACCAAGAAGACCGAGTCGCAGATCCGCCAGATCGTGATGGAGAAGGTGGAGCTGGTCGGCCTGGTCGGCGCGGAGTCCAAGCTGCCCGGGGAGATCTCCGGCGGCATGCGCAAGCGCGCGGGGCTGGCCAGGGCGCTGGTGCTGGATCCGGAGATCATCCTGTTCGACGAGCCCGACTCCGGCCTCGACCCCGTCCGCACCGCGCTGCTCAACCAGACCATCGTCGACCTCAACGCCGAGATCGAGGCGACGTTCCTGATCGTGACGCACGACATCAACACCGCCCGTACGGTCCCCGACAGCATCGGGATGCTGTTCAGGCGCGAATTGGTCATGTTCGGCCCGCGCGAGATGCTGCTGTCGAGCGACGAGCCGGTGGTCCGGCAGTTCCTCAACGCCAGGAGGCACGGGCCCATCGGCATGTCGGAGGAGAAGGACCTGTCCGAGCTGGAGGCCGAGGCCCAGATGGGGCTCGATCCCGGCGTGCTGCCGCCGATCCCGCCGCAGCTCATGCCGACCGGCAACAGGATCCGTCGCTCGCAGCAGCCGCCGGGGGCGTGGCTGGCGGCCAACGGCGTGATCCCGCCGCAGGGCTCGTTCGTGGACGAACGCGGGCGTAACTGGCTGGAGGAGTATCCCCGCCGCGTGAACGCCTACCTGCACGGCGTCCAGTAACTCCCTGGTGCTTCCTGCCGAATAGGGCGGCGCAGGCCCTCAGCGGGCAGCTGAGGGCCGTCTGAGGGCATATCGGGGAGATCCGGGTTCGTTGCCCGATTCGTGCCGCGTCCTCTACCGTCTCGGTTGTTTCGGGGGCTCCAGCGCGGAGCCGGGGGTTATGATCCGGCGACCGGCTGGGGAAGGGGTGAGCGACGTGGCAGGACTTGCCGCCCGGCCCGCCCGCATCCTGATCGCCGCGCTCAGCGGAGTGCTCGCGGTGCTGGTCGGCACGGGCGTGTGGATCGCCGCGCAGGCGCGCGAGGAGCAGGGCAGGGCAGGCGACAAGCAGTCGGCGCTCCTGGCGGCGGGGACCCACGCGAAGAACCTGATCTCGCTCGACTACAAGTCCGTCGACGCCGACATCAGGCGCATCCTCGACACCTCGACCGGGCCGGCCAGGGCGGAGTACGAGGCCAACGCGGCCAAGCTCAAGTCCACCACGGTCAGGAACAAGGTCGTCCAGCACGGCGTGCTGCGCGCGACGGGGCTGGCCTCCATGGCCGGCACCACGGCCAAGGTGCTGGTCGTGGCCGACGTGGAGATCCGCTGGGAGGGCTCCAAGAGCCCGCCGCAGGAGCGGTACTACCGGTGGTCGATGGAGCTGGCCAAGGTCGGCGGCGCCTGGCTGGTGTCCAAGGCGGTGCAGGTCTCGTGAGGCGGTGGGAAGCCAGGTGAGGACGGTCACGATCGTGCTGCTGGGGATCCTCGTGGTGGTGGCCGCAGTGCTGGTGCCCACGATGTGGTTCAACCTGCGCGACCTGCGGGCGGCCGACGCGGCCGGGGCGCAGGCCATGGCGGCGGCCAAGGAGGTGGCGCCCGACCTGCTCTCCTACGACTACCGGACGGTGGAGGAGGATCTGGCCCGGGCGGGGACGCACACGACCGGGCAGTTGACCGAGCACTACAAGCAGCTGACCACGTCCCTGGTGTCCAGGGCCAAGGCGCAGAAGATCGTGCAGACCGTGGCCGTGGCGGGGGCGGGAGTCGAGCGCGCGGAGCCTGATCGCGTCGAGGTTCTGCTGTTCGTGAACACGGGTATGGTCAAGAACGTTCCGGGTCAGGCCGCGCCGCAGCAACAGTTCACCCAGAACCGCGCCAGGTTCGTCATGGTCCGGCAAGGATCTCGCTGGCTGGTGGCGGACCTTTCGACCCTGCTGGGTACCGCCTGACCCTCGGGCGCGCCGCTTCGTTCAATTGTTACCAAAAATCAGGTTTAGCGAAGCCATTGGAGCGGGTAACTCAGTCACAGCTACACCGGTTGCCGGCATGGGTTCGGCCCCCGGTGTGACAGAGCGTTAACCGCCCCCGTTCGCGGGTATCGTCTTGGGGCCTGGCGGTAGGCGCCCGGTCACACAGGGGAGAAAACCCAGCGTCCGGGCCCCTAGTCGGCTAAAAGTCGGGCTTGTGGGCTTGACGTTTCCGCCTGAACGGGCGATGCTGCGACCAACGTGGAGCATGCAGCGAGAGCGAAGTGGACAGGCGTGTGCCGTTCGGCTACACTGCCCCTTTGCGCTGCCCTTTGACGACCCGCTCCGCTTGCTCACGTTGCGAGGTTGTCTGGCGTGCGTGTAGTCAGTCCGCCGCGAGCCCTCGGAAGGACATCTGTTGGCAGCCTCGCGCAACGCCTCCGCCGTACCCGCTGGTCCCCGTCGCGTGTCATTCGCGCGCATCCAGGAGCCCCTCGAAGTTCCTGACCTTCTTGCTCTGCAGACCGAGTCGTTCGACTGGCTGCTCGGAAACGAGAAGTGGAAGGCCCGGGTAGAGGCGGCTCGCCAGGCCGGGCGCAAGGACGTCCCGACTCAGTCGGGCCTCGAAGAGATCTTCGAAGAGATCAGTCCGATCGAGGACTTCTCGGGGACCATGTCCTTGTCGTTCCGCGACCACCGATTCGAGCCGCCGAAGTACTCAGTAGATGAGTGCAAAGACAAGGACATGACCTTCTCCGCCCCGATGTTCGTGACGGCGGAGTTCATCAATAACACCACCGGTGAGATCAAGAGCCAGACGGTGTTCATGGGCGATTTCCCGCTCATGACGCCGAAGGGCACGTTCATCATCAACGGCACCGAGCGTGTCGTGGTCTCGCAGCTGGTCCGTTCGCCCGGTGTCTACTTCGAACGCAATGTCGACAAGACGTCCGACAAGGACCTGTTCGGCTGCAAGGTCATCCCGTCGCGGGGTGCCTGGCTGGAGTTCGAGATCGACAAGCGCGACAGCGTCGGTGTGCGCATCGACCGCAAGCGCAAGCAGGCCGTCACGGTGCTGCTCAAGGCGCTGGGCTGGACCAGCGAGCAGATCCTCGAGAAGTTCGGCCAGTACGAGTCGATGCGGGCCACCCTGGAGAAGGACCACACGGCCGGCCAGGATGACGCGCTGCTGGACATCTACCGCAAGCTGCGGCCGGGTGAGCCGCCGACCAAGGAGTCGGCGCAGACCCTGCTGGAGAACCTCTATTTCAATCCCAAGCGGTACGACCTGGCCAAGGTCGGTCGTTACAAGATCAACAAGAAGCTCGGGGTCGACTCGGAGATCTCGCAGGGCACCCTGACCGAGGACGACATCGTCGCCACGATCGAGTACATCGTCCGCCTGCACGCGGGCGAGGAGTCGATGCCGGGCGCCAACGACCGCGAGGTCATCGTCGAGGTCGACGACATCGACCACTTCGGCAACCGTCGTCTGCGCAGTGTCGGCGAGCTCATCCAGAACCAGGTCCGCCTGGGCCTGGCCCGTATGGAGCGCGTCGTGCGCGAGCGCATGACCACGCAGGACGTCGAGGCGATCACGCCGCAGACCCTGATCAACATCCGCCCGGTCGTGGCGTCGATCAAGGAGTTCTTCGGCACCTCGCAGCTGTCGCAGTTCATGGACCAGACCAACCCGCTGGCCGGCCTGACGCACAAGCGGCGGCTGTCCGCGCTGGGTCCCGGTGGTCTGTCCCGTGAGCGGGCCGGCTTCGAGGTCCGTGACGTGCACCCGTCCCACTACGGCCGGATGTGCCCGATCGAGACCCCTGAAGGCCCGAACATCGGCCTCATCGGCTCGCTGGCCTCCTACGGCCGGATCAACGCCTTCGGCTTCGTCGAGACGCCTTACCGCAAGGTCGTCGACGGCAGGGTGACCGAGCAGATCGACTACCTCACCGCCGACGAGGAGGACCGCTACGTCAAGGCGCAGGCCAACACGGCGCTCAACCCCGACGGGTCGTTCGCCGAGTCCCGCGTCCTGGTCCGCACCAAGGGCGGTGAGACCGAGCTCGCCCGTGCCGAGGAGGTCGACTACATCGACGTGTCGCCGCGCCAGATGGTGTCGGTGGCCACCGCGATGATCCCCTTCCTCGAGCACGACGACGCCAACCGCGCGCTCATGGGCTCCAACATGCAGAGGCAGTCCGTGCCGCTGCTGAAGAGCGAGGCGCCGCTGGTCGGCACCGGCATGGAATACCGTGCCGCGACCGACGCCGGCGACGTCATCAGCGCCGACAAGGCCGGTGTGGTCGAGGAGGTCTCCGCCGACTACATCACCGTCATGAACGACGACGGCACCCGCACCACCTACCGTGTCGCCAAGTTCAAGCGCTCCAACCAGGGCACCTCGTTCAACCAGAAGCCCATCGTCGCCGAGGGCGACCGGGTCGAGGTCAACCAGGTCATCGCCGACGGCCCCTGCACCGACAAGGGCGAGATGGCGCTGGGCAAGAACCTCCTGGTGGCGTTCATGCCGTGGGAGGGCCACAACTACGAAGACGCGATCATCCTGTCCCAGCGACTGGTGCAGGACGACGTGCTGTCCTCGATCCACATCGAGGAGCACGAGGTCGACGCCCGCGACACCAAGCTGGGCCCCGAGGAGATCACCCGGGACATCCCGAACGTCTCCGAGGAGGTCCTGGCCGACCTCGACGAGCGCGGCATCATCCGCATCGGCGCCGAGGTCGTTCCCGGTGACATCCTCGTCGGCAAGGTCACGCCCAAGGGTGAGACCGAGCTGACGCCGGAGGAGCGGCTGCTGCGCGCGATCTTCGGTGAGAAGGCCCGCGAAGTGCGTGACACCTCGCTGAAGGTGCCGCACGGCGAGCAGGGCAAGGTCATCGGCGTGCGCGTGTTCTCCCGCGAGGAGGGCGACGAGCTGCCGCCGGGCGTCAACGAGCTGGTCCGCGTCTACGTGGCCCAGAAGCGCAAGATCACCGACGGCGACAAGCTGGCCGGCCGGCACGGCAACAAGGGCGTCATCTCCAAGATCCTGCCCGTCGAGGACATGCCGTTCCTGGAGGACGGCACGCCGGTCGACATCATCCTCAACCCGCTGGGCGTGCCCGGCCGGATGAACGTCGGCCAGGTGCTGGAGACCCACCTGGGGTGGATCGCCGCCCGCGGCTGGGACATCTCCGGCATCCAGGAGGCCTGGGCCGAGCGGCTGCGTGACAAGGGCTTCGAGAAGGTGGCCCCGCGCACCAACATGGCCACGCCGGTCTTCGACGGCGCCCACGAGGAGGAGATCGTCGGTCTCCTCGACAACACCATCGCCAACCGCGACGGTGACCGGATGGTGCAGGCGACGGGCAAGGCCCGGCTGTTCGACGGTCGTTCCGGTGAGCCGTTCCCGTATCCGATCTCGGTCGGCTACATCTACATTCTCAAGCTGCTGCACCTGGTCGACGACAAGATTCACGCGCGTTCGACGGGTCCGTACTCGATGATCACCCAGCAGCCGCTGGGTGGTAAGGCGCAGTTCGGTGGCCAGCGCTTCGGTGAGATGGAGGTGTGGGCGCTCGAGGCGTACGGCGCCGCCTACGCCCTGCAGGAGCTGCTGACCATCAAGTCCGACGACGTTCTCGGCCGGGTGAAGGTCTACGAGGCCATCGTCAAGGGCGAGAACATTCCCGAGCCGGGCATTCCGGAGTCCTTCAAGGTCCTCATCAAGGAAATGCAGTCGCTGTGCCTCAACGTCGAGGTGCTCTCCAGCGACGGCATGTCCATCGAGATGCGCGACACCGACGAGGACGTCTTCCGCGCGGCGGAAGAGCTCGGCATCGATCTGTCCCGGCGTGAGCCGAGCAGCGTGGAAGAAGTCTGAGGGGGAGATCGCACAAAATGCTGGACGTCAACTTCTTCGACGAGCTCAGGATCGGCCTCGCGACGGCCGACGACATCCGTCAGTGGTCGCACGGCGAGGTCAAGAAGCCCGAGACCATCAACTACCGCACCCTCAAGCCGGAAAAGGACGGGCTCTTCTGCGAGAAGATCTTCGGTCCGACCCGCGACTGGGAGTGCTACTGCGGCAAGTACAAGCGCGTCCGCTTCAAGGGCATCATCTGTGAGCGCTGTGGCGTCGAGGTGACTCGCGCCAAGGTGCGTCGTGAGCGGATGGGCCACATCGAGCTGGCCGCGCCGGTCACGCACATCTGGTACTTCAAGGGCGTCCCGTCGCGCCTCGGCTACCTGCTCGACCTGGCCCCGAAGGACCTGGAGAAGGTCATCTACTTCGCGGCCTACATGATCACGCATGTCGACACCGAGATGCGTGAGCGTGACCTGCCCTCGCTGGAGGCGAAGATCTCCGTCGAGCGGCAGCACATCGAGCAGCGCCGTGACGCCGACGTCGAGACCCGGCAGAAGAAGCTCGAGGCCGACCTGGCCGAGCTCGAGGCCGCCGGTGCCAAGGGTGACCAGCGCCGCAAGGTCCGCGAGGGCGCCGAGCGCGAGATGCGCCAGCTCCGCGACCGGGCCCAGCGCGAGCTGGACCGGCTCGAGGAGGTCTGGAGCCGCTTCAAGAACCTCAAGGTCCAGGACCTCGAGGGCGACGAGCTGCTCTACCGCGAGATGCGTGACCGCTTCGGCCGCTACTTCAAGGGCGGCATGGGCGCGCAGGCGATCCAGGACCGCCTGATCAGCTTCGACCTCGACGCCGAGGCCGAAAACCTGCGCGAGACCATCCGCAGCGGCAAGGGCCAGAAGAAGGCCCGCGCCCTCAAGCGGCTCAAGGTCGTGTCGGCGTTCCTCAACACCACCAACTCGCCGCGCGGCATGGTGCTCGACTGCATCCCGGTCATCCCGCCGGACCTGCGCCCGATGGTGCAGCTCGACGGTGGCCGGTTCGCGACCTCCGACCTCAACGACCTCTACCGCCGGGTCATCAACCGTAACAACCGCCTCAAGCGGCTTCTCGACCTCGGCGCGCCCGAGATCATCGTGAACAACGAGAAGCGGATGCTGCAGGAGGCCGTCGACGCGCTGTTCGACAACGGCCGTCGCGGTCGCCCGGTCACCGGTCCCGGCAACAGGCCGCTGAAGTCCCTGAGCGACATGCTCAAGGGTAAGCAGGGTCGTTTCCGTCAGAACCTGCTGGGCAAGCGAGTCGACTACTCCGGCCGTTCGGTCATCGTCGTCGGCCCGCAGCTCAAGCTGCACCAGTGCGGTCTGCCCAAGCAGATGGCGCTGGAGCTGTTCAAGCCGTTCGTGATGAAGCGGCTGGTCGACCTCAACCACGCCCAGAACATCAAGTCGGCCAAGCGCATGGTCGAGCGCGCCCGCCCCGTGGTGTGGGACGTGCTCGAGGAGGTCATCACCGAGCACCCGGTGCTGCTCAACCGCGCTCCGACGCTCCACCGCCTGGGCATCCAGGCGTTCGAGCCGCAGCTGGTCGAGGGCAAGGCCATCCAGATCCACCCGCTCGTCTGCACCGCGTTCAACGCGGACTTCGACGGCGACCAGATGGCCGTGCACCTGCCGCTGTCGGCTGAGGCCCAGGCCGAGGCACGCATCCTGATGCTCTCGACCAACAACATCCTCAAGCCGGCCGACGGCAAGCCCGTGACGATGCCCACCCAGGACATGGTCATCGGCCTCTACTGGCTGACCACCCACAAGGAAGGCGCGCTGGGCGAGGGCCGCGTGTTCGGCTCGATCGCCGAGGCGCAGATGGCCTTCGACCGCCGCGAGCTGGAGATTCAGGCGAAGATCCAGATCCGGCTGAAGGACATCCTGCCGCCGCGCGACTGGGTCGCGCCCGAGGGCTGGGAGCAGGGTGACCCGATCCGGCTGGAGACCACGTTCGGCCGGTGCCTGTTCAACCTGACGCTGCCCGACAGCTACCCGTTCGTCGACTTCCAGGTCGGCAAGAAGCAGCTGTCCACGATCGTGAACGAGCTGGCGGAGACCTACCCGAAGATCGAGGTCGCCGCTTCGCTCGACGCGCTCAAGGACGCCGGCTTCCGCTGGGCGACGCGCTCCGGTGTCACGATCTCGATCGAGGACGTCGTCGCGCCGCCGAACAAGACCGACATCATGGAAAACTACGAGCGCCGGGCCGACAAGGTCCAGCGGGAGTACGAGCGCGGTCTGATCACCGACGAGGAGCGCCGTCAGGAGCTCATCGAGATCTGGACGCACGCGACGGCCGACGTCGAGACCGACATGGTCAACGCCTTCCCGGCGACCAACCCGGTCTGGATGATGGTCAACTCCGGCGCCCGTGGTAACAAGATGCAGGTCCGGCAGATCGCCGGCATCCGCGGCCTGGTGTCCAACACCAAGGGTGAGACGATCCCGCGGCCGATCAAGGCCTCGTTCCGCGAGGGCCTGTCGGTGCTGGAGTACTTCATCTCCACCCACGGTCAGCGGAAGGGTCTGGCCGACACCGCCCTGCGTACCGCCGACTCGGGTTACCTGACCCGTCGTCTGGTGGACGTGGCGCAGGACGTCATCGTGCGCGAGATCGACTGCGGCACCGACCGCGCCGTCCCGCTGCACGTCGGCGAGCGCGACGCGTCGGGCAACCTGGTCAAGGCCGAGAACGCCGAGTCCAACGTGCACGGCCGCATCCTGGCCGAGGACGTCGAGGTCGACGGCAAGGTCATCGCGGCGGCGGGTGTCGACATCAACGACACTCACGTCACCGCGCTGGTCCAGGCCGGCATCGAGACCGTCCGCACCCGCAGCGCGCTCGTCTGCGAGGCCAAGATCGGTGTCTGCGCGACCTGCTACGGCCGCTCGCTGGCCACCGGCAAGCTCGTGGACGTCGGCGAGGCGGTCGGCATCATCGCCGCCCAGTCGATCGGCGAGCCGGGCACGCAGCTGACCATGCGTACGTTCCACACCGGTGGTGTGGCCGGCGCCGACATCACCCACGGTCTGCCCCGTGTCACGGAGCTGTTCGAGGCGCGCATCCCCAAGGGTGTCGCCCCGATCTCCGAGGCCGAGGGCCGGGTCCGCATCGACGAGACCGACAAGACCCGGAAGATCGTGATCACCCCCGACGACGGCTCGGAGGAGATCGCGTACCCGGTGTCGATGCGCTCGCGCCTGCTCGTGCAGGACGGCCAGCGCGTGACGGTCGGGCAGCAGCTCGTCGCCGGTGCGGTCAACCCCAACGAGGTGCTGCGCATCCTCGGCCCGCGGGCCGTGCAGCTGCACCTGGTGGCGGAGGTCCAGCAGGTCTACCGGTCGCAGGGTGTGTCCATCCACGACAAGCACATCGAGATCATCGTGCGGCAGATGCTCAAGCGCGTGAACGTGCTCGAGTCCGGTGACACCGACCTGCTGCCCGGCGAGCTCGTGGAGCGGCCGCGCTTCGAGCTGATGAACCGCGAGACGGTGGCGGAGGGCGGCTCGCCGGCCGCCGGCCGTCCGGTCCTCATGGGCATCACCAAGGCGTCGCTGGCCACCGAGTCGTGGCTGTCGGCGGCCTCCTTCCAGGAGACGACCAGGGTGCTGACGGACGCGGCGATCCACGCCAAGTCCGACTCGCTCCTGGGCCTGAAGGAGAACGTCATCATCGGTAAGCTCATCCCGGCCGGCACGGGCATGCCGCAGTACCGGAACATCCGGGTGGAGCCGACCGAGGAGGCCAAGGCGGCCATGTACACCGTGGGTGGTTACGACGGCTCGGCCGCCGACTACACCTTCGGGACTGGCAGTGGTGAGGCGGTTCCGCTGGAGGAGTACGACTTCGGTCAGTACAACCGGTGATGTTCTTCTAGTCGCTGGGTGACGCGCCCGGGCTCCCGATGTGGGGGCCCGGGCGCGCTGCTTTTTAAGATCATTTTGTACGGCGGGGGTGGTCGCTCACGATCATCTGGTACGGCGGGGTGCTCGCTCAGGATCATCTGGTACGGCGGGGGTGCTCGCTCAGGATCATCTGGTACGGCGGGGCACGGTGGGCGCCACTCGCCGTACGGGGCTGATGGCCCTCCAGGAGACGGCCTCTGACCCTTCACCGGCTGACCGCCGTAACGGCGCCCGCTTGACCAGCTCCGTGGCTCCCACCCACTCGTCGCACGCCGGGCACCGGCCGCATGCTGACGGTATGGTGTGCTCCCGTCACACCTCGGCCGCATAGCGAGCACCTGCTGCACGCTGGGCGCCGCGCCGCCGGACGCCGGACCGCGCACGTCGGGCGCAGGCCGCGCTGGCACCGCTGTGCCGTGCCGCTGTCCGCTGTGCTGCCCCGTCGTGCCGTGGCCCGTGGTGCCGTGGCCCGTGGTGCCGTGGCCCGTGGTGCCGTCGTCCGTCGTGCCGTCGTCCGTCGTGCCGCCGTCCGCTGTACCCCGTCTGGCCGTGGCGTGCTGTGTCGCGGGGGCTTGTAGTGGTCAGGGGCCGGGGTGGGGCCGTGCGGGGACGGTGGTGGTGGTCGTGGGGGCTTTGGGGGTGGGTGAGGGGGTCAGGGGGATCAGCTCGTTGGTGGTGGTGTCTGGGGTGGGGATCCAGTTGAGGGCGATGAAGATCTGGGTGATGTCGTCGCGGTGGAGGCGGATGCCGTTGCGGTCGGCGATGACGCGGCCGTGGTCGTTCATGCGTTCGAGGTACGCCATGACCTCGGGGTGAGAGCAGGCCGTGCGGAGGGGGACGCCGGTGCGTTCCTGGTAGAGGCGGGCGTCCAGGCCCTCGGCGGTCGTCAGCGCCTGGGACAGGAAGTGGAGGGTGAGCTGCGGGGAGTCGGCCGGGGCGTTGATGTCGAAGGCCAGCGGGTTGGCGTTGTAGTGGGCCAGCTTGCCCTTCTCGTAGCTCAGGTAGCGGCGGCCGATCAGGGAGTTGGCGCCCGAGCCGAAGCCGATCCAGTCCATGCGGAGCTGGTAGTACGCCTCGTCCGACTGGCAGCGGGGGTGGCCGAAGTAGGACATGGCGTATTCGGGGAAGCCGGCTGCTTCCAGCAGCTCCCTGGCGATGCCGTACGCCTGGAGCTGGAGGTTGAGGTCGAGCTGGGCGCCCCGGTGGACCTGCTTGCGCAGCACCGTGCCGGGGCTGGCGCGGTAGGGGTAGATCGAGAAGTGGTTGATGGGCAGGGTCAGGGCCGTGCGGACCGAGTCGGCGACCTCCTGGCCGGTCTGCCCGGGGAAGCCGACGATCAGGTCGATGTTGATGTTGGTGAAGCCGGCCTCGTGGGCGTTCTGGACGGTGGTGAGGGCCTGGTCGGCGGCATGGGCGCGGCCGAGGCGGCGCAGGCGCGCGTCGTCGAAGGACTGGACGCCGATGCTGATCCGGTTGAAGCCCAACTCGCGCAGGAGGCGTAGTTTGTCCCGGTCGAGGGATTCCGGGCTGCCCTCGATCGTGGCCTCCCTGACCGTGCTCAGGTCGAACTCGGCGGACAGCGTGCCGTACAGGGACTCGATCTCGTGGGGGCCGAGGATGCTGGCCGTGCCGCCGCCCCAGTAGACGATGTCGGGGTGGTAGTGCTCGCGCAGGGCGGGGGCCTGGACGCGGATCTGGGTCCTGATGGCCTCCAGGTACGCGACGCGGCCCGGGCTCTGCTCGCCCAGCCGCAGGTCGCGTACGGGCACCTGGACCACCCAGTCGCAGAAGTGGCACTTGGAGTTGCAGAAGGGGACGTTCGCGTAGATCAGCAGGGGCTTGGTCATGAGGAACCTCTCACGTGCATCTCCCTGACGCCGAAGATCTGGCTCTCGTAGAAGGAGCGCTTTTCGGGGCGGAGCTCGGTGAAGCGGCTCAGCAGGCGCTCCAGCGCGATGCGGCCCTCCAGACGCCCGAGCTGGGCGCCCAGGCAGAAGTGCACGCCGTGGCCGAACGCGAGCTGGCCGGTGAGCTGCCGGTCCAGGTCGAAGCGTTCGGGGTCGGCGAAGTGGCGTTCGTCGTGGTTGGCGGACAGGAGCCAGGCCATGACGAACCTGTTGGCCGGGATGGTCTCGCCGGCCACCCGCACGTCCCGCGTGGTCACCCTGCCCGCCTGCATGAACGGCGAGCGCAGGCGCATGCTCTCCTCCAGCGCCTGGGGGATGAGCGACATATCGGCTCTTGTCCGGTGGGCGGCCTCGGGGGTGTCCGCCAGGCAGAGCACGGTGTTGCCGATCAGCACGGTGGTGGTGACGTGCCCGGCCAGGAGGAGCAGGCTCGCGGTGTTGACGACCTGCTCCGCGTCGAGCCGCTCGCCGTCGATCTCGGCCTGGACGAGGCGGGTGAGCAGGTCGTCCCTGGGACGGGTACGGCGGTCCGCGCAGTGTTCGCGCAGGTAGTCGTTCATCTCCGCCATGGCCGCCGCCACCCGCCCGGCCAGCGACGGATCGGCGAAGTCGGGCACCTGGAGCGACATGAGCCGGTCCGACCAGGTGCGGAACAGGTCGCGGTCGGACGGCGGCACGCCGAGCAGCTCGGCGACGACGGTGACGGGCAGGGGATAGGCCAGGCTCTCGACCAGGTCGAAGTCGGGGCCGGGCAGGGCGTCGAGGAGCTCGTCGGCGATCGCGGCGATGCGGGGTTCGAGGGCCGCGACGGAGCTCGGGGTGAAGGCGGCGGTGATGAGGCGGCGCTGGTGGCGGTGTTCGGGCGGGTCGATCATCGTGATGCCGCCCTGGCCGAACGGCTGCCGTCCCATCAGCCTGGTCCGGTCGGAGGAGAACCGCTCGTGGTCCGCCAGAACAGCGCGTACGTCGTCGTAGCGGAAGACGTGGTACATCCCATAGGAATCCCGCCAGACCGGGTGCGCATCGCGCATCTCGCGCAGCCAGGCGAACAGGGACGCTCCGCCGTCCGCGACCGAAGGTGGCCCTGCCGTCATCGGGGCGCCCGCTTGACGCGTACCGGCAGGCTCTTGACGCCGAACATGGGGTCCTCGTAGTACGACAGCTCCGCGTCCGGGTCGATCTCGACCTGCTCGAACCGGTCGAACACCAGCTCCAGCGCCACCTTCCCCTCCACCCTCGCCAGCGGCGCGCCCAGGCAGAAGTGGATGCCGTGGCCGAAGGCGTACTGGCGGTTGGGCTGGCGGCCGGGGTCGAGCCGGTACGGGTCGGGGAACTGGCGCTCGTCGTAGTTCGCGGACAGCAGCCAGTTGATGACCATGGAACCGGCCGGGATCGGCGTGCCGTCGATCTCGACGTCGGCCGTGGGGAGCCGGGCGGCCTGGGTGAGCGGCGGGCGCAGCCTGAGCACCTCCTCGAAGGCGGGCGCGATCAGCTCCCGGTCGGCCCGTACGGCGCTCTCGACGCCGGGCGCGTCACGGAAGCACAGGAACGCGTTGCCCAGCGCCATCGTGCTGGTGATCTGCCCGGCGAGCAGCAGCAGGCAGGCGGAGTTGACGATCTCGGCGTCGGTGAGCCGGTCGCCGTCCACCTCGGCCGCGACCAGCCGGCTGACCAGGTCGTCCTGCGGACGGGTGCGGCGCTCGCGCACGTGGGTGAGGACGTATTCCCCCATTTCGCGCATGGCCTGGCCGACCATCCGGCCGATCTCGATGTCCCGCGGGTCCTCGACGTGCAGGGCGACCAGCCGGTCGGCCCAGGTGCGGAACAGCTCGCGGTCGTGGATCGGGATGCCGAGCAGCTCGGCGATCACCATCACGGGCAGCGGGTGGGCGATCTTCTCGACGAGGTCGAACTCGTCCTCGTCGATCTCGTCCAGCAGCGCCGTGGTGAGCTCGGCGATCCGCGGCACCATGTCCGACGACATTTTCGGGGTGAACGCCTGGCTGATGAGTTTGCGGAGCTTTCGGTGCTCCGGCGGGTCGGTGAGCATCAGGCTGCCCGCGCTGAACGGATCGCCGCCGGGCCGGAGCCGGTTGATGTCAGAGGAGAACATCGCATAGTCCGACATCACCCGCTGTACGGACGTATGCCGGAAAACGTGGAAGATGCCGAATACGTCGCGCCAGACCGGTTGCTCGTCCCGCATCGTGCCGAGCCACTTGAGGAGAGCCTGGCCGCCGTCCTTGATACGCGGCCGGGAGTCGATCGGCATCGTCATCGTCGGGTCCGGCGGGACGTGTGTCTCGTTCACAATTGACTCCTCAGACGGAGGCGGCCTGGGGCTGGGGGATGAGTTTCGCCCGATATTTCGCCGCGGCGCCGTCGAAGATCTCGACGGTACGGCGGGCGGGGTCGGTCAGTTCTTCGGCCGGGACCTGGTCAGCAGGTTCGAAAGAGCTCCTGATGAGGCCGGCCAGGCTGTCGGCGTGAGCCGCCAGATCGGGTTTCGCCCCGGCGATCTCGGCGTGCAGGTGAAGTTTGATGAAACCGGAAAGCAGGGCGTCGAGCGCGAAACCGTGGGAGGGATCCCACATTCCGCTCCCGTGGAGCATCCGGAGATAATCGCGAAATGGCGTGAACGTGGTGAATCGATAGCACTGGAAGCCGAGCTGTGGATCGTCGCAGGCCCTTCCGAGGGTTTCCTTGTCATAGGTGTAGAGCGCTCGGAAGAGTGGATACCTGAACACGAGCGTGAACAGTTCGCGGGAGAACTCCGAGAGCCGCGCGACGGCAGGGCGAAGCACCGCTATTCGCGAAATATCCTGGCAGACTCCGATAATTTCCTGGATGACGAGCGTTCTTATGAGATCGTCTTTCGTGTCCCAGCTGAGATAAATGGTGCCCTTGCCGATGTCCGCCCGCCGGGCGATCTCGTCCATCGTGGTCCGCTTGTAGCCGGATCGCAGGAGCAGGCTCCTGGTGACGTCCAGGGTCCGGCGTACGCGATCGTCGCTGGTCCTGGCACCCGTGCTGCGCGTCGAGACGGTGCTCATGGCTGGATGGCTCCTTCCCCGTAAGAGCTGGTGCGCATGAACCGGTATTCCCTACCGGCTAGGGGGATTTTCGGGTGAGATGCGCTCTGGGCCCGTCAGAGCTGGAGATTTCGAAGATATTCGAAATGCTCCGATTTCAACAGTCAGGTGCCCCCTCCCTGGCCGGCTGACCGATTTTCGATTTTAGTCAGCCAGTTTCGGATTCTTGACCGCGTTCCATATGTACACCTAGCGTCGGCGATGTCGCAAGGGTGTTCCTATACCAGGCGATGACCTCCGTGCGATGCACATCAGTGCGTTTGCCTGGAATGTCGATGGGGCGTTTACCCCCGGAAGGAGAGTCCGCATGGACCTCAGCGATCTGCCCATGGACGTCTTCGAACTCGCCGATGACGGTGTTGCGGTCGAGTCCCTTACTGCTGGTCACGGCATGACCGAAGTGGGAGCTTCGTGTAACTGCTTCTGCTACATCTGCTGCTCCTGCTCGAGCGCCTGACGCGGTACGCGGGCGCCGCCGCGGCGGCGCCCGCGCCTGTTGCCTTTTGGCGCCAATAAAGCGAATGGGGCTCATGTAATGGCGGTTATTGAGCGGGAAGAAAGCGACGGCCCGCCGGTCGCTGTCCGCACGTGCGGGGTCGCGGCCGCGGAGCTGGAATCCCTGCGATGGGACGAGTCCTACGCGCTGGTGACCCGGCTGCTCGCCAAGACCGCCCGGGTGGCGGCGGACGGGCGGCGGCTGGCCGTGGCGCTCGGTGACGTCATCGGAGGGCTCGGCACGTCCGGGTCCCGGCCCGTCCTCGTGGGGCTGCGGCGGGCGCTGCACACCGGGCGCCTTCCCGCCGGGCGCGAGTGGGGGCCCGAGGCCGGGGCGGCGCTGCCGTACGGGCTGAGGGGTGAGGTGGAGGAGTGGGTACGGCGTGCGCACGAGTGCGCCGGGCTGCGCGCCCGCCTGCCCGAGGTCGTCGCCCGGGAGTCCCTGGAGAAGGAGGAACGGCTGCGTGCCGCCGCGGCCGACCCCGCCTTCCGCAGGGGGCTGGCGCTGGCCGGCGGCGAGCTGGCGGTCGACCTGGAGACGTGGCTCGCGGACCCTGCGCGGCGCCCCAAGCAGCAGAAGCTGCTCAGGCTGGCCAAATACCTGGTCAGGGCGGCCGTGAAGACCAGCCCGTACAGCACGTTCACGAGCACCGGGCGGGCGGTGTGGGGCGGTGGCGAGCGGCACGTGGAGCGCGTGGTGCCGGTGCTGGAACTCGACGGTATCCAGACGTTCTCGGACGATCGGGTCAGGGTGAATCCTTCGGTCACCGTCGCGGGTGGCATGGCGGAGTTCATCGGGCCGCCTCCCGGGGAGGCGCTGGTGTCCATCGGGGTGACGGAGGCGGTGGCCGCGTGCCTGCGCGTCGCGGAGGGCGGGGAGTGGGTGCCGCGGGGCCGGTTCGCCGAGGCGCTGGGCGCCGAGCCTGCCGCAGTCACGAAATTTCTTGACAAGTTGCTTACGGTTGGGCTCCTGGAGGCCCGCCCGGACGACGCTCCGCCCCCGGACCTGCTGGCCGGGATCCGGCGCACGGAACGCGCCACCGACCCGTCCACCTTCCGCCAGGAACTCGGCCGGCTGATCGCCACCGCCCACGCCTGTCGCGCCGCCTGCGCTGATATGGCCAAGAACGTCGCCCCTGCCGGCCGCGCCATTCGGGGCGATGGCGATGGCGGCGCTGGTGGCGACGGCGGTGTGGGGCGGGCGGTGGTGCACGAGGTCGCGGTCTGCGTCGAGCCCGTGGCCCGGCTTGACCTGGCGCGATGGCGTGACGGTCTCGCCGATCTCGACGTCGTACGCCGCTGGCTGGCCGTTTTCGACGCCAAGCACCCCATGCGCCTCGCGGTCGCCGCCTACCTCACCACCCGGTACGGCCCCGACCCGGCCGTCCCCTTCCTCACCCTCCACCGCCACATCCAGCGCGAACTGGCCGGCACCGGCCCGGCAGGCCGGGAGCTGCGCGCGTTCCTCGGCTCGTCGGCCGCCTGGACCCAGCCGCTGGCCGCCTCCACCCTGCCCCGGATCCGGGAGCTGGAGCGCCTCAGAGCCGAGGCGAGAAGCCTGGCGCTCGACGCGGAGGACCCCGACGGCACCTGCCGCGTCACCCCCGGACAGCTGGCCGCGCAGCTGGAGTCGTGGCCGTCCTGGATCGCGATCCCCGCCTCCTCGGCCTGCTACGTACAGGCGGTGGCCGACGCCCTGGTGCTCAACGTCGTCCACGGCGGGCACGGCCGAGCCCTGCGCAGGCTCGACCACCTCGTCGAACGCGCCGGCGGCCACCCCGAGCCGCCCCGGCTCCAGGACCCGGACGGCGCGGTCTACGCCGAGTTCTCCGGCGACCTGGGCTCCACGCTCAACGCGCGCCCGCCGAGCACCCGATACGAGATCGACTACCCCCACTCGCCCGGCACGCGCCCGCCCGACCTGCGGCTGCCGCTCACGGACCTGCACGTGACGCTCTGCCCGGACAGCGGCCTGCCCGAGCTGCGTTCCAAGCGGCTCGGCCGCCGGGTCGTGCCGTTGCACCTCGGGCTGGCCGCCGAGTTCCGGCTTCCGCCGGCCGCGCGGTTCATCGAACGCGTCTTCGGCCCCGGCTACCTGCTCCATCCCAGCTCGCCGCCGCTGGTGCGGATGGGCCGGGTCCCGTCGGAGGTCACCCGATATCCACGCGTGGAGGCCGGGCGCGTGGTGGTGCAGCGGCGTCGCTGGCTGGCGCCCGCGGCCGCGCTGCCGGTGCGCGCGAAGGGCGAGGGCGACGCGGCGTACCTCACGCGGCTGATCGCCTGGGCGGACGAGTACGGCGTACCGCACCGATCGTTCGTCCGCGCCTGGCCGGAGCAGACGGGCCAGGCGGGGCAAGACAAGGCGCGCAAACCACTCTTCCTTGACCTGGCGAACCTGTTCCTGGTCAAGAACTTCGAGCGGCAGATACGCGGCTGCGCGTTCGCGCTCTTCGAGGAGGCGCTGCCCGACCCGGGGCCGGAGCGGGTGACCGAATACCTGATCGAGGTGGGAGGCCGATGAGCTGGGTGAGCGTGCACGTCTTCTCGCAGGGGCCGCTCGACGACATGATCACGGGCCTGGCCGGGCCGCTCCTCGGCGACGACGGCTTCTTCCTGCGCTACTGGGAGGGCGGCCCGCATCTGCGGATCAGGGTCAGGTCCCACCCGGCGGAGCACGTCGTCGAGCGGGCCGAGGCGTATCTGCGCGAGCACCCGTCGGAGGCGGTGATCGACCCGGAGGAGTACGCCAGGCTCGCCGCGACCCTCGCCGCCCGGGAAGGCGTCCCCGGCTATACGCGGCGCCTCTATCCGAACGACTCCGCCCACCTCATCCCGTACCGGCCGGAACACGACCGCTACGGCACGGGCCGCTCGCTCGACGCCGTGGAGCGGCACTTCCACGACTCCAGCGTGATCGCACTCCAGTTGATCGAGGCGGGGCTCGGGCACGAGCGGCGGAGCGTGGCGTGGCTGACCATGCTGCTGGTCGCCTGGCAGGTAGCGGGGGAGGGCACGGCGTTCGGTCCGCCGGCTGACGCCGGGGTGCAGGTGGCCCCCGAGCGGATGTCGGCGCTGGTCGAGCATGCCAGGGCGGTGACGCAGGCGCCTGCGCCGGATGAGCCCCGGGGCGTGGTGGCCGCCTGGTACGCCTCGATCGCGCGGCTGGCGGAGGAACTGGGGGCGGCGGGGTTCGACGCGGGGCGGACGGGGGCGACGGTCGATCTGGCCGCGCATCTGCTGGCCAACAGGCTGGGGATCCGGGTGCAGGAGGAGGCCCGGCTGCGTCACCTGGCGTCCCGGGCCACGAGGGAGTCGGAGGTGGGGGTCGGATGACCTGGACGCGGCTGCGGGTGGACTATCACGACGGCCCGATGGACGATCTCGTCCTGGACGCGCTCCGACCGGCCTGGCATGAAATACGGGGATATTTCCTGCGCCACTGGGTGCGCGGCCCCCACCTGCGGATCTTCGTGGACGGCGACGCGACGCGGATCGTCCGGGCGGTCGAGCGCCACCTGGCCGCCCACCCGTCCGCCGGCACCACCGACCCGCAGGCGCTGCTCCCCCTGCACGAGCGCCTGGCCGAGCTGGAAGGCGAACCAGGCCCGCTGCTGCCATGGGCGCCCGACAACACCCTCGCCGTCGAACCCGCAGGACTCGACACCGAGCTCGACCGGTTCCTCGCGGACTTCCACGCCGACACCACCGAGGCCGCGTTCGACGCCCTCGACCGGGTCAGAGCCGGCACACCGCTGCCCGGCATCGCCTTCGACCTGGTGGTCGCCACCGCGCACGACCTGTCGGAGGGCGGCCTGCCCGCCGCCAGGACCTCGCTGCGCTCGCACGCCGAAGCGTACCTGTCACGCCTGCCGGGAAGCGTCCGCGCCACGTGGCAGGCGCACTACGAACGCAACAGGGAGCCGCTCACCGCCAGGATCAAGGCGCTGACCGGCGCCGGAGAGCCCGGCGCGTGGCTGCGTATGATCCGGGCCACCCGCGACCGGGGCCGTACCCTCATCGACGAGGGACGGCTGAGCCTCGGCTACGCCACCGACGGCCCTTCCAAACGGCCCCCGCTCGCCGCGGTCTCCCCCTTCCACCGGAACCTGGAGACCGACGAACGCTGGCTCGCCCTGAAGGACACCCCCGCCTTCGCCGCCTACCGCCTGGCCCTGAACTGCGCGTACCTCCACCTCACCAGGCTCGGCCTCGCGCCCGACCAGCGCTTCCTCATCTGCCACCTCGCCGCGAACGCCGCCGACGACCTCTACCGGGCCGCGGCCTCATGACCGGGGAACGGTACGAGCTGCGCGCCGGTGTGCACCTCGCCCGGCTGGACGCGGGGATCCGCCTGTTCGCCTGGCCGCACGCCGAGACCCTCGGCGAACTCACGCGGGACGAGCTCGACCTGCTCCGCGACCTGGCCGCCGGACCCCGCACGGCCGGGGGAGCGCTCGTCGAACGGCTGCGCGCCGGAGGCTGGCTCAAGATCACGATCACCCGGGACGGCGTGCCCCTCTACACGCTCGACCCGCTGCGCCCGCCGCCGCCACGGCCGGCGGTGCCGGCGCGGCCGGTGCTGTCCAGGTTCGCCACGCTGCGGCGCGAGGGGGAGGCGCTGGTCGCTAGCTCCCCGCTGGCCTGGTGCGACCTGTACGTCCACGACCCCGGCCTGGTCGGCGACGTGGTCAGGCCCGGCGGCGAGGTCCTGGCCGACCTGGTGTGGGCCGGGCTGGCCGTGCCCGAGGAGGCCGAGGAACGGGAGCTGCGGTTCCGGCAGTGGGCGCCGCACGAGCTGGAGTTCCACGACCGGAGCCGGGTGGGTCACCGCGGCTACCTGGGCGACGGGTTCGGCGGGACGTTCTGGGCCCGCGGCCGGTTCGACCCGCTGCCGGCCAGGCCCCGGCCCTACCCCGGCCGGGCGATCGAGCTGCCCGCGCCCGACCTGGACGAGCTGCGGCTCAAGGACCCCTCGCTCACGGACGTGCTGGAGGGCCGCAGGTCCGTTCGCGAGCACGACGACGAGCGGCCGATCACCCTCGGCCTGCTCGGCGAGCTGCTGTACCGCACGGCCAGGGTGCGGGAGTGCTGGACGGCCGAGGGCGTCGAGTACGCCCGCAAGCCGTACCCGTCCGGAGGGTCCGTCTACGAGCTGGAGGTCTACCCCGTCGTCAGGAACGTGGCCGGGCTCGAACCCGGCATGTACCACTACGACGGGCACGACCATGTGCTCAGGCCGGTACGCGAGGCCCGCCATCCCGCCGTCCGCCGGCTGCTGACCGTCGCCGGGCACGGCGCCGCCACCGGCCGCCGCCCCCAGGTCCTGCTCGCGGTCTCCAGCCGCGCCGGCCGGCTGCTGTGGAAGTACGAAGGCATGGGGTACGCGCTGACGCTCAAGCACGTGGGCGTGCTCTACCAGACGCTCTACTGCGTGGCCACGGCGATGGGCCTGGCGGCCTGCGGGCTCGGCAGCGGCGACTCGGCCGCGTTCGCCGAGGCGACCGGGCGGGACCCGCTGGAGGAGTGCGCGGTCGGCGAATTCATGATCGGAACCGCGGAGGCACCACGTTGAACGACTTCAGGCCCAGACTCCCCGCCGGCATCCGCTTCGCGCCCACCTCCGGCGGTGTCGCCTTCCTCACCCGCGAAGGCGTCGTGCGGATGAACGGGGCCTCCGTCCACCTGTGGGTGGAGCGGCTGGCCGGGCACCTCGACGGGAGCAGGACCGTGGCCGAGCTGACCGCGGAGCTGCCCGACGAGCGGCGGGCGTTCGTGACGAGCCTGCTGACCACGCTGCGCGAGCGCGGGCTCGTGGAGGACGCGGGGGAGCGCGGCGTGCTGCCCGTGGCGGCCGGCGCCACGTGCTCGCTGCTGGCCGACGCGGACCGGTTCGGCGAGCTGGCGCCCGCCCTGGCCGACGCCATGCGCAGGCTGGGGCTGGAAGTGCTGCGAGAGCCGTCGGGCGGGGCGCTCGTGCACGTCGCGGCGGCCGACGCGGACGGGCTGGCCGCCGCCGGGCGCCTCGACCGGCTGAGCGCCGAGCGCGGGCTGCCCATCGGGCACGTGCTGCTGCGCGAGGGCGAGGCGTGGTGGAGCGAGACCGGCGTCGTCGGGCGCGACGTCCCGCCGTGGGCGGCCGGGTGGCGGCGGCTGGCGGCCATGGAGGCCGTCCCGCCTACCCCCGGGCACGTCTCCGTCTCGCCCGTCGCCGCTGCCGTGGTCGCCGGGCAGGTGGTGGCGGACCTGGGGCGCTACCTGTCCGGAACGCCCCGCGTGTCCGGCGGTCCGCGCCTGCACGTGGTGGATCTGGACGGGTTCGGCACGCGTACGCACTCCTTCCTGCCGCACCTGTCGGCGCTGCCGCCCGGCACCGGGGCGAGCGCGGGGGCGCTCGGCGAGGAGGAGTTCTCGCGGAGGGCGGCCAGGTTGATGGACTCGCGGACGGGGGTGTTCGCCGAGATCGAGGAGGGGGAGTACGGGCAGCTCCCGCTGCACGTGTCGGTGACCACGGTGGCCGATCCGATGGGGACCCTCGGGGGTGCGCGGGCGCGGGTGATCGGCGTGGGGGCGGACTTCGCCGCCGCGCGATACCGGGCGGCGCTGAAGGCACTGACCGTGCACGGACTGCTCGCCCTCGACCCCCGCCGCCTGGTCACGGCCGAAGGGACGCCACTCACAGGGGTGGAGGAGCGGCCGGACGACGGCCTCCTGGACGGCCTTTCGGACGGCCTCCTGGGCGGCCCGCTGGTGAGGGACGTCGCGGCGGGACGGGTCGAGGCGTTCGTGCGCGGCCGTGACCTCGTCGAGGGCGGCGAGGTGCTGCTGCCCGCCCGCGCGGTGTTCCTCGATCCGCACGCCACCGGGGCAGCCGCCGGTTACTCGGCCGAGGAGGCGCTGGTCGCGGCGTTACTGGACCACTGCGCGGCGCTGGCCGGGTTCGACGGGCCGCTGCCGCCCGTGGACGTGGGCGGCGCGCGGGCGGCCGACGGCGAGACCGCGCGGTCGGCGGCGCTGCTGGACGCGATCGGGCTGCCGTACCGGGTGCTGGACGCCACCGGCCCGTCGGGCGTGCCCGTGTACGCGGGGACGCTCGGCGGGCGGCTGGTGGCGCGGGCGGCGGGCGTCACGCCCCTGGCCGCGCTGCGGGCCACGCTCGAAGGGATCCTGGCCGCGTACCAGGGCATTCCGAACCCCGCGCCCCTGCCCGACCTGTGCCCGGCCGTCGCGCAGGAGCCGCCGGTCGTCCTCGACCCGGAGGCGGCCGGGCTCGGCGCCGGTGAGCTCGCCGCCGCCCTGGCCGGGCCCGGGCTGCGGGTCAGCGCCGTTCCGCTGGATCACGACCGGGAGGTACACGCGCTCATGCCGCACGTCGTCCGCGTCGTCACGGAGCCGCTCCATGGCTGAGGTCGTGGGGACGGGCCTGCTGGCCGAGGAGATCACGCTCGCGCTGAAGGACCGCGACGGGCGGGCAGAGGTGACGATCAGCGCCTGCGACGGCTGGGCGCGCGGCCCCCGGCGCGACGGGGCCGCGTGGCTGCCCGTGTGGGTCGAGTACGGGGTCGCCGTCATCGGGCCGCTGGAACGGCCCGGCGAACCCGGCTGCGTGACCTGCTTCGAGACCCGCCAATTCCGGGTCAGGACCGACAGCGCCGATCGGGCCGCCGTCCTGGCCGTCCACGGCCCCGAACTCGCCGAGCGGGCCTCCCCGTACCTCGGCCGCCTGGCCGCCCGCACGATCGCGGCCCTGGCCGCGCACGCCGCCGAGGGCCCCGGGTGCGCCGTCTGGTACGTCGACCTGTGCACGCTCACCGCCGAACGCCACACGTTCCTGCCGGAACCCCACTGCCCCGACTGCGGCGACCTGCCGGACGACGACCGCGCGTCCGCCGCCTTCGAGCCCGGCGCCGCCCCGCGACCTCCCGGCTACCGGGTCAGGGACGTGTCGGCCGAGCACAGTGCGCTGCTCGACACGTACGTGGACGGCGAATGCGGGCTGATCAGGCCCCTCGTCCGGGACACGCTCGGCGGCCTGGTGATCGCCGGGGCGATGCTGCCGCTGCGGTTCGAGGGCGGTGCGGAGCCCGGCGTGGGCCGCACCCGCGGCTACCGGGCCAGCGAGGTCACCGCCGTGCTCGAAGCGCTCGAACGGTGGGGCGGCGTCGAGCCCGGCGGCAAGCGCACCCGCGTGCGGGCCTCCTACGCGGAGGTGGCCGCGGACGCGCTCGACCCGCGAACGCTGGGCGAGCACGACACCTCGTCCTACGAGAGGGAGGGGTTCGCGTTCCGGCCGTTCGCCGAGGACGCCGTCTGCGACTGGGTGTGGGGGTACTCCTTCGCCCGGCGCGCGCCGATCCTCGTGCCGGAGAGCCTGGCCTATTACTACGTACGGGGGCGGGAGCGGCCGTTCCTGTTCGAGATCTCGAACGGGTGCGCGCTCGGCGGCAGCATGGCCGAGGCCCTGCTCTACGGGCTGCTGGAGACGGTCGAGCGGGACGCCTTCCTCATGACCTGGTACGGGCGGCTCCCCGTGCCGCGGATCGACCCCGGTACGGCACGGGATCGCACCATCCCGCTCCAGGCCGCCGCGATCACCGCGGAGACCGGTTACCGGGTCGAGCTGTACGACACGACGATGGAGCACGGCATCCCCAGCGTGTGGGCGATGGGCGTGCGGCAGGACGGCGACCCGGGCAGGCCGCGCATGGTGTGCGCCGCCGGGGCCCACCTGGCGCCGGAGAAGGCCGTGCTCAGCGCGCTGAGCGAGCTGGGGCCGCTGCTGGCCGATCTGATCCGGCGATATCCGGACGAGGTCCACCGAGCCCAGGAGATGGTGACAAATCCTGATCTGGTGGCCACGATGCACGACCACTCCACCCTGTACGGCGCGGACGCGGCCTTCGACCGGCTCTCGTTCCTGACCGGCGGCACGGGCGTGCGACGCCTGCCCGACATGGAGGCGTTCACCGTGTCCGGTGATCTCGACGTCACGCGCGTGGTGGACCGCTTCCTCGCCGAGGGGATGGACGTCGTCGTCATCGACCAGACCACGCCGGAGCACCGGGCCTGCGGTTTCTCCTGCGTCAAGGTGCTGGTGCCCGGCACGCTCCCGATGACCTTCGGCCACCGCAACCGCAGGGTGCGCGGCCTGACCCGCCCGCTGGAGGTGCCGTACCGGCTCGGCCACCGCGCCGCGCCCCTGACCCCCGCCGACCTGAACCCCGACCCGCACCCCTTCCCATGACCGCCGAGCCGTCTGCTACGCCGCCCGAGCCGTCTTCTGTGACCGCTGAGCTGCGTGACCTGGCGATCTTCCGTGCCGACCTGCACGCCCACCCCGAGCTGTCCTGGCAGGAGGCCAGGACGGCCGATCGCCTGGCGGGGCGGCTGGCGGCGGCCGGGTACGAGGTCACGACCGGGGTGGGCGGCCATGGCGTGGTCGGGAGGCTGTGCCGCGGCGACGGGGTCACGGTCATGCTCAGAGCCGAGCTGGACGCGCTCCCCGTCAAGGAGGAGACCGGCCTGTCATACGCCAGCACCGCCACCGCGACGACCCCCGACGGCAGGACGGTGCCGGTCTCCCACGCCTGCGGCCACGACCTCCACCTCGCCTGCCTGGCCGGCGCCGCCCGGCGGCTGGCCGCCTGCGACGACTGGCGGGGCACGGTGCTCGTGGTCGGCCAGCCCGCCGAGGAGACGCTGGAGGGTGCCGCCGCGATGCTCGCCGACGGCCTGTACGAGCGGTTCGGCGTCCCGGACGTGGCGCTGGCCCAGCACGTCTCGCCGTTCCCCGCGGGCCTGATCGCCTACCCGCAGCCGCCCACCGCGGCCGGCGCCGAACTCCGCGTCGTCGTCACGGGGGACGGCGGCCACGCCGGGGACATCGGCTGGGCCGGTCAGGTCGGGCAAGCCGGAGACGTTGGCCGGGACGTGGGGCGCAATCCGGTCGTGGCCGTCGCCGCGCTCGTCCACCGGCTCGATCAGACGGCGTTCGACCAGGCGGTCGTCACCGTGGGGACGTTGCACGCGGGCGAGCGCCCCAACGTGATCCCCACCCTCGCCGAGGCGGGGATCACGGTCAGGGCCGCGACGGTGGAGGCGGTGACCCGGGCCGTCGCCCGCGTCGCCCGGCTGGCGGAGGAGACGGCGGGAGCCGGCGTCATCGTGGTCTCCAGGGTGCCGCCCGGCGTGAACGACCCCACCGCCACCGCCCTGGTCCGCCGGGCCCACGAGGCCGCGCTCGGCACGGTCGTCACCGCCCCCGGCGGCTCGGCCTGCGAGGACTTCCCCCTCTACGGGGTGCCCTCCGTCTACTGGTACGTGGGCGCCGCCCCACCCACCGGCCAGGTCGGACGCCCGCATACCGGGACTTTCCGCCCCGATCCCGTGCCCACGCTGAGGGCAGGGGTCACCGCCATGCAAACGGCCGCCCTGGCAGTCCTCGCGAACGCGTCACAGTCCGCCCCTCCATCCCGATATCATGGACCCGGAGCAGTAGCCGAGCACTGATGAAAACGGTCTCGGCGTCCTGGAGTGGCAAGGCTTGTCCGCTTTGCCGCGCCGCTTTGACGTGTCGCAGAGGCCTGGGTAGTCTTGAGCTTCGTGCCCGTCTCTAGCGGGCTCTCGACCGTGCGCTCATTACGGGCGCGGGACGGCTTCCTGGCTCGTAAACCTCGCGGGACGTCTGCGTGAACAGCGCGACACGCCCGAGCGCGGGGGCACCGGGACAAGGAAAATCAGCAGGTCATGACACCGGCAGTACCTGCGAAATGCATCACAACTGACGAAACACCGGCCAAGGCACGAAACGGAGTGGCAGTGCCCACTATTCAGCAGTTGGTCCGCAAGGGCCGGCAGGACAAGGTCTCGAAGACCAAGACTCCTGCCCTCAAGGGGAGTCCGCAGCGGCGCGGCGTGTGCCAGCGCGTGTACACCACGACCCCGAAGAAGCCCAACTCGGCACTGCGCAAGGTGGCCCGCGTTCGACTCACGAACGGCATCGAGGTCACGGCCTACATCCCGGGTGTGGGTCACAACCTGCAGGAGCACTCCATCGTGCTCGTGCGTGGCGGTCGTGTGAAGGACCTGCCCGGTGTTCGCTACAAGATCATCCGCGGTTCGCTCGACACCCAGGGTGTCCGCAACCGCAAGCAGGCCCGCAGCCGCTACGGCGCGAAGAAGGAGAAGAGCTAACAATGCCTCGCAAGGGTTCTCCTGGCCGTCGTCAGCTCATGGCTGACCCGGTTTACAGCTCGCCCCTGGTGACCGCCCTGATCAACAAGGTGCTTCTCGACGGCAAGCGCTCCATCGCGCAGTCCATCGTGTACGGCGCCCTCGAGGGCTGCAGGGAGAAGACCGGCAACGACCCGGTCGTCACCCTGAAGCGCGCGCTCGACAACGTCAAGCCGACCCTCGAGGTCCGCAGCCGCCGCGTCGGTGGCGCCACGTACCAGGTGCCGGTCGAGGTGCGCGCCGCGCGCAGCACCACCCTGGCCCTGCGCTGGCTGGTGCAGTACTCCCGCGCCCGCCGCGAGAAGACCATGACCGAGCGCCTCATGAACGAGCTCCTCGACGCCAGCAACGGCCTTGGGGCGAGTGTCAAGAAGCGCGAGGACACCCACAAGATGGCCGAGTCCAACAAGGCCTTCGCCCACTACCGCTGGTAACCCCGGCGGGTTCGACGAGACGACGAGGACGCGAGAGAAGTGGCCACCACGACCGCTCTTGACCTGGCCAAGGTCCGAAACATCGGGATCATGGCCCATATCGACGCGGGCAAGACCACCACGACCGAGCGCATCCTGTTCTACACCGGCATCAACTACAAGATCGGTGAAGTCCACGAGGGCGCTGCCACGATGGACTGGATGGAGCAGGAGCAGGAGCGCGGCATCACGATCACGTCTGCCGCGACCACCTGTGAGTGGATCGGTCACACCATCAACATCATCGACACCCCGGGTCACGTCGACTTCACCATCGAGGTGGAGCGCTCGCTCCGCGTCCTCGACGGTGCCGTCGCCGTGTTCGACGGCGTCGCGGGTGTCGAACCGCAGTCGGAGACGGTGTGGCGCCAGGCTGACCGCTACGACGTCCCCCGGATCTGCTTCGTCAACAAGATGGACCGTGTCGGCGCGGAGTTCCACCGCTGCGTCGACATGATGATCAGCCGCCTGGGCGCGACCCCGGCTGTCATCCAGCTTCCGTGGGGCGTTGAGGCCGACTTCAAGGGCGTCATCGACCTCATCAAGATGAAGGGTCTCATCTGGAGCGCCGAGGCGGCCAAGGGCGAGATGTACGACACCGTCGACATCCCGGCCGACCACGCCGAGGCCGCTCGCGAGTGGCGTGACCGGCTCATCGAGACGGTCGCCGAGAACGACGACGAGCTGATGGAGCTCTTCCTCGAGGGCGTCGAGCCCACCGAGGAGCAGCTGGTCGCGGCCATCCGCCGCGCCACGCTGTCCAGCGCCATCAACCCGGTGCTCTGCGGCACCGCGTTCAAGAACAAGGGTGTGCAGCCCCTGCTCGACGCGATCGTCGCCTACCTCCCCGCCCCGACCGACATCCCGGCCTTCAAGGGCCACGCGGTCGGCAACGAGGACAAGGTCGTCGAGCGTCACGCGGACCCGAGCGAGCCGTTCTCCGCTCTGGCGTTCAAGATCGCCAGCGACCCGCACCTGGGCAAGATCACCTACATCCGCATCTACTCGGGCACGCTCGAGGCCGGTTCACAGGTCGTCAACTCTGTGAAGGGCAAGAAGGAGCGGATCGGCAAGATCTACCAGATGCACGCCAACAAGCGCGAGGAGCGCCCGACGGCCATCGCCGGTCAGATCGTCGCCGTCATGGGTCTGAAGGACACCACGACCGGTGACACGCTGTCCGACCCGTCGAACCAGGTCGTGCTCGAGTCGATGACGTTCCCGGCTCCGGTCATCAACGTCGCCATCGAGCCCAAGACCAAGGGCGACCAGGAGAAGCTGTCGACCGCCATCCAGCGGCTGGCCGAGGAGGACCCGTCCTTCCAGGTCCGCCGGGACGAGGAGACCGGTCAGACGGTCATCTGGGGCATGGGCGAGCTCCACCTGGAGATCCTCGTCGACCGTATGCGTCGCGAGTTCAAGGTCGAGGCCAACGTCGGCCGTCCTCAGGTCGCCTACCGCGAGACCATCCGCCGCAAGGTGGAGAAGATCGACTACACCCACAAGAAGCAGACCGGTGGTTCCGGTCAGTTCGCGCGGGTGATCATCGACCTCGAGCCGCTCGGTGAGGGCAACGACGGCTACGAGTTCGAGAACAAGGTCACGGGTGGCCGCGTCCCGAGGGAGTACATCCCGTCGGTCGACGCCGGCGCCCAGGAGGCCGCCGAGTTCGGCGTGCTGGCCGGCTACCCGATGGTGGGCGTGAAGGTGACGCTCCAGGACGGTGCCGCGCACGACGTCGACTCCTCGGAAATGGCCTTCAAGATCGCCGGCTCGATGGCCTTCAAGGAGGCCGCGCGCAAGGCGGACGCCGTTCTTCTCGAGCCGATGATGGCCGTCGAGGTCACCACGCCCGAGGACTACATGGGTGACGTCATCGGTGACCTCAACGGTCGCCGCGGGCAGATCCAGGCGATGGACGAGCGCGCCGGCGCGCGCGTCGTCCAGGCGCTCGTGCCGCTGTCTGAGATGTTCGGCTACGTGGGTGACCTGCGTAGCAAGACGCAGGGGCGCGCGAGCTACAGCATGCAGTTCGACTCCTACGCGGAGGTGCCCCCGGGCATCGCCAAGGAGATCGTCGCGAAGGCCCGGGGCGAATAAGCATCCGGTCCCTGGCTGGGTGGCGAGAGTCACCCAGCCGCCAAGGGGTTCGGGAGCTCCCGGGCCCGAGTGTGTAGACGAAAGTCAGTCAGATTCTCAAGGAGAGAACCAGTGGGCAAGGCCAAGTTCGAGCGGACTAAGCCGCACATGAACATCGGCACCATTGGACACATCGACCACGGCAAGACCACGCTGACCGCGGCGATCACCAAGGTGCTTCACGACCGTTTCCCCGAGCTGAACAAGGCGACCCCGTTCGACAAGATCGACAAGGCGCCCGAGGAGAAGGCTCGCGGCATTACGATCTCGATCGCGCACGTCGAGTACCAGACCGAGAAGCGTCACTACGCTCACGTTGACTGCCCCGGTCACGCCGACTACGTGAAGAACATGATCACCGGTGCTGCCCAGATGGACGGCGCCATCCTCGTGGTCGCCGCCACCGACGGCCCGATGCCGCAGACGAAGGAGCACGTCCTCCTGGCCCGCCAGGTCGGCGTCCCCTACATCGTCGTGGCCCTCAACAAGGCCGACATGGTCGACGACGAGGAGATCCTCGAGCTCGTCGAGCTGGAGGTCCGTGAGCTCCTGTCCGCTCAGGAGTTCCCCGGCGACGACCTGCCCGTCGTCCGCGTCTCCGCTCTCAAGGCTCTCGAGGGCGACCAGAAGTGGGCCGACAGCATCATCGAGCTGATGAACGCCGTCGACGAGAACGTGCCCGAGCCCCCGCGTGAGACGGACAAGCCGTTCCTCATGCCGGTCGAGGACGTCTTCTCGATCACCGGTCGCGGCACGGTCGTCACCGGCCGTATCGAGCGCGGTGTCGTCAAGATCAACGAGCAGGTCGACATCATCGGCATCAAGCCGGAGAAGACCACCACCACCGTCACCAGCATCGAGATGTTCAACAAGATGCTCGACGAGGGTCACGCGGGCGACAACGCCGCCCTGCTGCTCCGTGGTATCAAGCGCGACGACGTCGAGCGCGGCCAGTGCATCATCAAGCCGGGCACGACCACCCCGCACACCGAGTTCAACGGCCAGGTCTACATCCTGTCCAAGGACGAGGGCGGCCGCCACACGCCGTTCTTCAACAACTACCGCCCGCAGTTCTACTTCCGTACGACTGACGTGACCGGTGTCGTGAACCTCCCCGAGGGCACGGAGATGGTCATGCCGGGCGACAACACCGAAATGCGCGTTGAGCTGATCCAGCCCATCGCCATGGAGGAAGGCCTCAAGTTCGCGATCCGTGAGGGTGGCCGCACCGTCGGCGCCGGTCGGGTCACGAAGATCATCAAGTAGCTAGACCGTCGGGGCGGCGGTCGGCCCCGGACTCGGAGCCGACCGCCGAACCATGTCAGGGACCTCATGTAGAGGCCGTGATCCAGCAGTCGCTTCGGCCGGACGGATATGACCGAAGTCACTGCCGGATCACGGAAGAAAAGGCAGATCGACTACGTCTGCCTCGTGGGGTTCCAGCAGGCTCGGACCTGCACCAATACAGCGGCAACAGGCCGCACGATACTTTTTCAGACGACAGCGAAGGACACCGAGGCCACTATGGCGGGACAGAAGATCCGCATCCGGCTTAAGGCCTATGACCACGAGGTCATCGACAGCTCGGCCAAGAAGATCGTCGAGACGGTGACGCGGACTGGCGCGAAGGTCGCGGGCCCGGTGCCGCTGCCGACCGAGAAGAACGTGTACTGCGTCATCCGCTCGCCGCACAAGTACAAGGACAGCCGCGAGCACTTCGAGATGCGCACGCACAAGCGGCTGATTGACATCATCGACCCGACCCCCAAGACGGTTGACTCGCTCATGCGGCTCGACCTCCCCGCGGGTGTCGACATTTCGATCAAGCTCTGAGGGAACGCACTGACATGGCTAAGACGATCAAGGGCGTCCTGGGCAAGAAGCTCGGCATGACCCAGGTCTTCGACGCGGACAACCGGCTCGTGCCGGTGACCGTGGTGGAGGCCGGTCCGTGCGTGGTGACCCGGGTCCGCACCGCTGACAAGGACGGCTACTCCGCCATCCAGCTCGGCTTCGGGCAGGTCGACCCCCGGAAGGTCAACAAGCCGCTCGGCGACTACCTGCGTAAGCACGACATCACCCCGCGCCGTTACTTCGCGGAGATCCGCACCGACGACGCGAGCGACTACACCCTGGGCCAGGAGCTGCTGGCCGACACCTTCGAGGCCGGCCAGTTCGTCGACGTGACGGGCAAGAGCAAGGGCAAGGGCTTCGCCGGTGTCATGAAGCGGCACGGCTTCGGTGGTCTGGGCGCGTCGCACGGTACGCAGCGCAAGCACCGCTCGCCGGGTTCCATCGGTGGCTGCGCCACCCCGGGCCGCGTTTTCAAGGGTCTGCGCATGGCTGGTCGGATGGGTAACGTCCGCACCACCGTGCAGAGCCTCAAGGTTCACTCCGTGGACGCCGAGAAGGGCATCATCCTGATCAAGGGTGCGATCCCCGGCGCCAACGGAAGCCTGGTCCTCGTTCGCACCTCTGCCAAGAAGGGGGCTGCCAAGTGAGCACCACTATTGACGTCCTCGACGCCAGCGGCGCGAAGGCCGGCACCGTCGACCTGCCCGAGGACATCTTCGGCGCCAAGGTCAACGTGCCGCTGATCCACCAGGTGGTCGTGGCCCAGCTCGCCGCTCGCCGGCAGGGCACCCACAAGGCCAAGACCCGCGGTGAGGTCTCCGGCGGCGGCAAGAAGCCGTACCGCCAGAAGGGCACCGGCCGCGCCCGCCAGGGCTCGACCCGTGCGCCGCAGTTCACCGGCGGTGGCACCGTCCACGGCCCCGTGCCGCGCGACTACTCGCAGCGCACGCCCAAGAAGATGAAGGCCGCCGCCCTGCGTGGCGCCCTCTCCGACCGGGCCGGCGGCGGCCGCGTCCACGTGGTCAGCTCGCTGGTCTCGGGCGAGACGCCCAAGACCAAGGCAGCCCTCGAGGCGCTGCGCAAGATCACCCAGGCTCCGCGCGTGCTCGTCGTGGTCGACGAGGCCGACGAGCTGACGTGGCTGAGCCTGCGTAACGCTCCCGAGGTCCACCTGCTGGACGCGGGGCAGCTCAACACGTACGACGTGCTCGTGGCGGACGACGTGGTCTTCACGCAGGAGGCGTACGACCAGGTCGTCGCCCGCCTGAGCGACAGCGGGAAGGAAGAGGCCTGATGGAGAAGATCGCCGACCCGCGCGACGTCATCATCAAGCCGGTCGTCTCTGAGAAGAGCTACGGCCTGATCGATGAGAACAACAAGTACACGTTCCTGGTGAAGAAGACCGCGAACAAGACCCAGGTCAAGATCGCTGTCGAGCAGATCTTCGGGGTCAAGGTCACCAGCGTGAACACGATCAACCGGCAGGGCAAGCGCAAGCGCACCCGTACCGGTTTCGGCAAGCGTCCCGACACCAAGCGCGCGATCGTGAGCCTGGTCGAGGGCGATCGGATCGACATCTTCGGTCAGATCGGCTAGCAGCAGAAATGAGTGCGGGCCGCAGGGCCCGCGCGGGGTCGAGACCGTCGCGCTTCCGCGCGGCGGGCTCACCCATGTAACCGACGAAGGATGAACGAAAAAGATGGGCATCCGTAAGTACAAGCCGACGACCCCGGGTCGCCGCGGGTCGAGTGTCTCGGACTTCTCCGAGATCACCCGCAGCACGCCCGAGAAGTCGCTGCTTGCGCCCCTTCACAGCAAGGGCGGCCGTAACGTACACGGCCGGGTCACCGCCCGCCACCAGGGCGGCGGTCACAAGCGCGCCTACCGGATCATTGACTTCCGTAGGCATGACAAGGACGGCATTCCGGCCAAGGTCGCTCACATTGAGTACGACCCCAACCGCACCGCCAACATCGCTCTGCTCCACTACGCCGACGGCGAGAAGCGCTACATCATCGCGCCGACCGGCATCAAGCAGGGTGACCGTATCGAGAACGGCCCCGCTGCCGACATCAAGCCGGGCAACTGCCTGCCGCTGCGCAACATCCCGACCGGTACCTTCATCCACGCGGTGGAGCTCCGTCCGGGCGGCGGCGCCAAGCTCGGCCGCTCCGCGGGCGCCCAGATCCAGCTGCTCGCCAAGGAAGGCCAGTACGCCACCCTGCGTATGCCGTCCGGCGAAATGCGCATGGTCGACGTGCGCTGCCGGGCGACGGTGGGCCAGGTCGGCAACGCCGAGCAGGCCAACATCAACTGGGGCAAGGCCGGCCGTATGCGGTGGAAGGGCAAGCGCCCCACCGTCCGCGGTGTCGCGATGAACCCCGTCGACCACCCGCACGGTGGTGGTGAGGGCAAGACCTCCGGTGGTCGCCACCCGGTGAACCCGAAGGGCAAGCCCGAGGGCCGCACGCGCCAGGCCAACAAGTCCAGCGACCGGCTGATCATCCGTCGGCGGAGCAAGAGGAAGAAGCGGTAGGAGCAGCCGAAATGCCACGTAGCCTTAAGAAGGGTCCCTTCGTGGACGATCACCTTCAGAAGAAGGTAGACGTCCAGAACGAGAAGGGCACCAAGAACGTCATCAAGACGTGGTCGCGGCGCTCCATGATCGTTCCCGACATGCTCGGGCACACGATCGCCGTGCACGACGGCCGCAAGCACGTCCCGGTCTTCGTCACCGAGTCGATGATCGGCCACAAGCTTGGAGAGTTCGCCCCCACGCGGACCTTCCGCAGCCACGTCAAGGAAGACCGCCGCAGCCGGCGGTAAGCGTCCCGGAAGTAGGAGAAAGCGATGGAAGCCAGGGCTCAGGCGCGGTTCGTCCGTGTCACGCCCCAGAAGGCCCGCCGCGTGGTGGACCTCATTCGCGGGCTGCCCGCTTCGGAGGCGCAGGCCGTGCTGCAGTTCGCTCCCCAGTCGGCGAGCGAGCCGATCTACAAGGTGCTCAGCAGCGCTATGGCGAACGCGGAGCACAACTTCGACCTCGACCCGCAGACGCTCGTCGTCAGCCGGGCCTGGGTCGACGAGGGCCCGACGCTGAAGCGGTTCCGCCCGCGTGCCCAGGGTCGTGCCTATCGGATCAACAAGCGGACGAGCCACATCACCGTGATCGTGGAGTCCCGCGAGCCGAAGGGAAGGACCCGATAGTGGGCCAGAAGGTTAACCCGCACGGGTTCCGCCTCGGCATCACGACCGACTTCAAGAGCCGGTGGTACGCCGACAAGCTGTACAAGTCGTACGTCGCCGAGGACGTGGCGATCCGCCGCATGCTGCAGAAGGGCATGGAGCGGGCCGGCATCTCCAAGGTCGAGATCGAGCGCACGACGGACCGCGTCCAGGTGGACATCCACACCGCGCGTCCCGGCATCGTGATCGGCCGCCGCGGCGCCGAGGCGGACCGTATCCGTGGCGACCTGGAGAAGCTGACCAAGAAGCAGGTCCAGCTCAACATCCTCGAGGTCAAGAACCCGGAGATCGACGCGCAGCTCGTCGCGCAGGGCGTCGCCGAGCAGCTGTCCAGCCGTGTCTCGTTCCGCCGCGCCATGCGCAAGGCGATGCAGTCGGCCATGAAGTCCGGCGCCAAGGGCATCCGTGTCCAGTGCTCCGGTCGTCTGGGCGGCGCCGAGATGTCGCGGTCGGAGTTCTACCGTGAGGGCCGCGTGCCGCTGCACACCCTCCGCGCGGACATCGACTACGGCTTCTACGAGGCCCGTACGACCTTCGGCCGCATCGGCGTGAAGGTCTGGATCTACAAGGGCGAGGCTCCGACCAGCCGCGCCGAGCGCGAGGCGGCCGCCGCCGGCGCTCGTGCCGGCCAGCGTCGCGAGCGCGACGACCGTCGTGGTGGCGGCGGCGACCGTCCGCGTCGTGGTGGCGGCGACCGCCCCCGTCGTGGCGGCGGCCGTGGCGACCGCGCCCCCCGCACCGAGGCGGCCTCGCAGGCTGCCCCCGAGACCGGCCCGGCTGCGCAGCCGGGTGCTGAAGGGAGCTGACCATGCTGATCCCGCGCAGGGTCAAGCACCGCAAGCAGCACCGGCCTGACCGCAGCGGAGCCGCCAAGGGCGGCACCAGGGTCACGTTCGGCGAGTTCGGCATCCAGGCGGTTGAGCACTCCTACGTGACCAACCGTCAGATCGAGTCGGCTCGTATCGCCATGACCCGTCACATCCGCCGTGGCGGCAAGGTGTGGATCAACATCTACCCCGACCGTCCGCTCACCAAGAAGCCTGCCGAGACCCGCATGGGTTCCGGTAAGGGTTCGCCCGAGTGGTGGATCGCCAACGTCAAGCCCGGACGCGTGATGTTCGAGCTGTCCGGCGTGGCGGAGCCGATCGCCCGCGAAGCGCTTCAGCGTGCGATCCACAAGCTCCCGATGAAGTGCAAGATCGTTAAGCGTGAAGTGGGTGAGGCGTGATGGCTAAGGGCCTGACCGCCGGCGAGCTGCGGCTCGAGGACGAGGACACCCTCGTCCAGAAGCTGAAGGAGGCCAAGGAGGAGCTGTTCAACCTCCGCTTCCAGGCGGCGACCGGTCAGTTGGAGAGCCACGGGCGGCTGCGCGCCGTCCGCCGCGAGATCGCCCGTATCTACACCGTGATGCGCGAGCGCGAGCTGGGCATCGTCACGGTCGAGAAGGAGACGAGCGATGGCTGAGACCGAGACCACTGAGACGAACGAGCAGCGGAACTTCCGCAAGGTCCGCGAGGGCCTCGTGGTGAGCGACAAGATGGACAAGACCGTCGTCGTCGCCGTCGAGGACCGCGTCAAGCACCGTCTGTACGGCAAGGTCATCCGCCGTACGACCAAGTACAAGGCACACGACGAGGCCAACGCCTGCGGCGTCGGCGACCGCGTGCTGCTCATGGAGACCCGCCCCCTCTCCGCCACCAAGCGGTGGAGGGTCGTGGAGATCCTCGAGAAGGCCAAGTAACTCTCCTTCTCGACATATACCGCGCCTCGTGGGGGCTCTGAGAGCCCCCATGACGGCGTCCAAGGACGCGGGGCCACACGTGGTCTCGCGTCGCCTGCGGTGCGGCGCCTACGGGCGTTGTGGCCGTGGGAACAAGACAACGACGGTTCCGCCAGGCTCAGAAATGAGAACCGGCGCGACTAACAGGAGTTCAACGTGATCCAGCAGGAGTCGCGGCTCAAGGTCGCCGACAACACGGGAGCGAAGGAAATCCTTTGCATCCGTGTGCTCGGTGGCTCGGGCCGACGCTACGCCGGTATCGGCGACATCATCGTCGCCACTGTCAAGGACGCGCTGCCGGGCAGCACGGGCGTCAAGAAGGGCGACGTGGTCAAGGCCGTCATCGTCCGCACGGTCAAGGAGCGCCGCCGGCCCGACGGCTCCTACATCCGCTTCGACGAGAACGCCGCCGTCATCATCAAGGACAGCGGTGACCCTCGTGGCACTCGTATCTTCGGCCCGGTCGGCCGCGAGCTGCGCGACAAGAAGTTCATGCGCATCATCTCGCTCGCCCCGGAGGTGCTGTAATGCCGAAGCTGCATGTGAAGAAGGGTGACCTGGTCCAGGTCATCGCCGGCAAGGACAAGGGTGCCAAGGGTCACGTCATCGCCACGTTCCCGCACGAGGACCGTGTGGTGGTCGAGGGCGTCAACATGATCAAGAAGCACTCCAAGGAGACCCACCAGGGTCCGCGCGGCGCCAAGACCGGCGGCGTGCAGACCATGGAGGGCCCCATCCACGTCTCGAACGTGAAGAAGCTCAAGGACGACAAGCCCGCCGAGAAGAAGGCCGACGAGAAGAAGGCCGACGAGACGGGTGAGGACAGCTGATGACTGCCACGACCACTGAGACCGAGCGCCCGACGCCGCGACTCAAGACGAAGTACCGCGAGGAGATCGCGGCCCAGCTTCGCGAGCAGTTCGGCATCGAGAACGTCATGCAGATCCCGGCCCTGACCAAGATCAAGGTCAACATGGGCGTCGGCGAGGCGGCCCGCGACTCGAAGCTCATCGAGGGTGCCGTCCGCGACCTCACCGCGATCACCGGCCAGAAGCCGGCCGTCGTCCGGGCGCGCAAGTCCATCGCCCAGTTCAAGCTGCGCGAGGGCATGCCGATCGGCGCTCACGTCACGCTGCGCGGCGACCGCATGTGGGAGTTCCTCGACCGGCTGCTGGCGCTGGCCCTGCCCCGTATCCGGGACTTCCGCGGCCTGTCGCCCAAGCAGTTCGACGGCAACGGCAACTACACGTTCGGTCTGACCGAGCAGGTCATGTTCCACGAGGTCGACCAGGACAAGGTCGACCGGCCGCGGGGCATGGACATCACGATCGTGACCACGGCGAAGAACGACGACCAGGGCCGGGCGCTGCTGAAGCTCCTCGGCTTCCCGTTCAAGGAGGCCTGATCCAATGGCGAAGAAGTCGCTGATCGCCAAGGCGGGGCGCAAGCAGAAGTTCGAGGTCCGGGCGTACACCCGTTGCTCGCGTTGTGGCCGGCCGCGCGCCGTCTACCGCAAGTTCGGGCTCTGCCGCGTGTGCTTCCGTGAGATGGCGCACCGGGGCGAGCTGCCCGGCATCACCAAGTCGAGCTGGTAGATAACCTTAGGGGCGGCCTCGTGCCGCCCCCTGGGTGATCATATTTCAGAAGAAGACCAGGGCGCTCTCAAAGAGCGTCCATGACCACGCCGAAGGTCCACCGGCAGAGCGCTGCTTGGCCGACTGGAAACCGCGGCGAGGAAGGCCACTGGCCATGACGATGACCGACCCGATCGCAGACATGCTCACGCGTCTGCGTAACGCGAATTCGGCGTACCACGACAGCGTGTCGATGCCGTACTCGAAGATCAAGGCGCACATCGCCGAGATCCTCCAGCAGGAGGGTTACATCCAGGCTTGGACCGTCGAGGACGCCAAGGTTGGCAAGAACCTCGTGGTGGAGCTCAAGTTCGGGCCTACCCGTGAGCGGTCGCTCGCGGGCCTGCGCCGGGTTTCCAAGCCCGGTCTGCGGGTTTATGCGAAGAAGGACAACCTGCCTCGAGTCCTGGGCGGGCTGGGCGTCGCGATCATCTCGACGTCCGCCGGTCTCATGACCGACAAGCAGGCCGGCAAGCGTGGTGTGGGCGGGGAAGTCCTCGCCTACGTCTGGTAGAGGGGAGGAACACAGCATGTCGAGAATCGGACGGCTGCCCATCCCTGTGCCCAGTGGCGTAGACATCACGATCACCGGCCAGGATGTCCAGGTCAAGGGCCCGAAGGGCACGCTCAGTCACAAGGTCGCCGAGCCCATCTCGGTGGCTCGCGACGAGGACGGCGCCATCGCCGTCTCCCGGCCCAACGACGAGAACAAGGTCCGTGCGCTGCACGGCCTGTCCCGGACGCTCATCGCCAACATGGTGCAGGGCGTCACCCAGGGGTACTCCAAGTCCCTGGAGATCGTCGGCGTCGGTTACCGCGTCCAGGCCAAGGGCCCGACGCAGCTGGAGTTCTCGCTGGGCTTCAGCCACCCGGTCATCGTGGACGCCCCCGAGGGCGTCACCTTCCGCGTCGAGAAGCCGACCCTGTTCCACGTGGACGGCATCGACAAGCAGAAGGTCGGCGAGGTCGCGGCCAACATCCGCAAGCTGCGCAAGCCTGACCCGTACAAGGGCAAGGGCGTGCGCTACCAGGGAGAACAGATCCGCCGCAAGGTCGGAAAGGCTGGTAAGTAGGCATGGCTCCGAAGACTGCGTTCAGCAAGCACACGGCTGCCCGCACCGTCTCGCGGGCCCGCCGTCACCGCCGCGTCCGCAAGTTCGTCGTCGGTACGGCCGAGCGTCCGCGCCTGGTCGTCAACCGCTCGACGCGTCACATGTTCGTCCAGATCGTGGACGACTCCGTCGGCCACACGCTGGTGAGCGCGTCCACCATGGACGCCGCACTGCGCACGCTGGAGGCGGACAAGACCGAGAAGGCGAAGAAGGTCGGCGAGCTCCTCGCTCAGCGGGCCAAGGAAGCCGGGATCACCAAGGTCGTCTTCGACCGCGGCGGCAACCGGTATGCGGGCCGGATCGCGGCGCTGGCTGACAGCGCGCGCGAGGGCGGGCTCGAATTCTGATGAGGGCCCGAGGATCGCAAATGATGGCAACTGAGAAGAGGAACCACTGATGGCTGCAGCTCCGCGTCGCGGTGGCGGCACCGGTGGCGAGCGGCGGGACCGTCGTGACGATCGCCGCGGTGGCGCCGCCGACAAGGGCGTCTCGTACATCGAGCGCGTAGTGAAGATCAACCGAGTGGCCAAGGTCGTGAAGGGTGGTCGTCGCTTCAGCTTCACCGCCCTCGTCGTCGTCGGTGACGGCAACGGCCTGGTCGGCGTCGGCTACGGCAAGGCCAAGGAAGTGCCCGCGGCCATCGCCAAGGGCGTCGAAGAGGCGAAGAAGCACTTTTTCAAGGTGCCTCGGATCCAGGGCACCATCCCGCACACCGTGCAGGGCGAGGAGGCGGCCGGTGTCGTCTTCCTGCGTCCGGCCTCGGCCGGTACCGGCGTCATCGCCGGCGGTCCGGTGCGTGCGGTGCTGGAGTGCGCCGGCATCCACGACGTGCTGTCGAAGTCGCTCGGGTCCGACAACCCGATCAACATCGTGCACGCCACCGTGGCGGCTCTGAAGGGCCTCTCGCGCCCCGAGGAGATCGCCGCCCGCCGTGGCCTGCCGATCGAGGACGTCGCCCCGGCCCGCATGCTGAAGGCTCAGCGTGAGGGTCTCGCGGAGGCGGCGGCCGCGAAGGCGGTGAGCTAGTCATGGCACGCCTGAAGATCACTCAGGTTCGCTCGAAGATCGGTGGCAAGCAGAACCAGCGTGACTCGCTGCGTTCGCTTGGCCTGAAGCGAATCGGCGACGTCGTCGTCAAGGAGGACCGGCCCGAGATTCGCGGGATGGTCTCCGTGGTGACGCACCTCGTCGAGGTGGAAGAGGTCGACTAGTCATGACTGACAAGGCTCCGCTCAAGATTCACGACCTGCGTCCCGCCCCCGGCGCCAACAAGGCCAAGATCCGCAAGGGTCGCGGCGAGGCGTCGAAGGGCAAGACCGCCGGTCGCGGCACCAAGGGCAGCCACGCCCGTACGACGGTCCCCCTCGGCTTCGAGGGTGGCCAGGTGCCGCTGCAGAGGCGTCTGCCGAAGCTCAAGGGCTTCTCCAACGCGCTGTTCAAGACGACCTACCAGGTCGTCAACCTGGACAAGCTCGGTGAGCTGTTCCCCGAGGGTGGCGAGGTCACCGTCGAGGCGCTGGTCGCCAAGGGCGCTGTCCGCAAGAACCAGCTCGTGAAGGTGCTCGGCACCGGCGAGATCTCCGTCGCGGTGAACGTTCAGGCGCACGCCTTCTCGTCCACCGCGAAGGACAAGATCGCCGCTGCGGGTGGCTCCGTTACCGAGCTGTAAGAGCTATTACGAGGCGTGGGGGCTTTGACAAATGCCCCCACGCCCGTAGTGCGTTAGAGTTCGCGAGACGGCAGGCTTCTGACCGACTCGTTTGACCTATGAGACACATGGCAGATCCCCGCACCATCGCATACTCACACCGCCGTAAAGGCGCGCAGGAGGGACCGTGCTGACCGCGTTTACCCGGGCGTTCCGGACACCGGACCTGCGCAAGAAGTTGCTCTTCACCCTGGGCATCATCGCGCTTTTCCGTCTCGGCTCGGTTCTTCCGACTCCGGGAGTTCACGTCCAGAACCTCGCAGCCTGTTTCGAGCAGGCCCGCAACGGAGCCGCCGGCAACATCTACGGGATGGTGCAGCTGTTCAGCGGTGGTGCGCTCCTGAAACTTTCGGTGTTCGCGCTGGGCATCATGCCGTACATCACCGCGAGCATCATTCTCCAGCTGCTCGTCGTCGTCATTCCGCGACTCGAGGCGCTGAAGAAGGAGGGACAGGCCGGCCAGACCAAGATCACGCAGTATACGCGTTATCTGACCATCGGTCTCGCCGTCCTCCAGTCGACCGCCTTCATCGCGCTGGCCCGCACCGGGCAGCTGTTCCCGAACTGCCAGCAGGACGTTCTGCTCGACCCCGACAACATCTTCCAGATCGTGACGATGGTGGTCATCATGACCGCCGGTACGTCCGTGATCATGTGGCTCGGTGAGCTCATCACCGACCGCGGCGTCGGCAACGGCATGTCCATCCTGATCTTCACCCAGGTCGTCGCGGTCTTCCCGTCCGAGCTGGCCAACATCTTCCAGGCGAACAAGTTCACCTTCACGGTCGTCATGGTCGTCGGTGTCTTCATGATCGCCGCGGTGGTCTTCGTCGAGCAGGCGCAGCGCCGCATCCCGGTCCAGTACGCCAAGCGGATGGTCGGGCGCAGGATGTACGGCGGCACGTCCACCTACATTCCGCTGAAGGTCAACCAGGCCGGCATCATCCCGGTCATCTTCGCCTCCTCGCTGCTCTACCTGCCGCAGCTGCTGACGTCGCTCTTCCAGAGCACGGACAACGCGTTCATCCGCTGGATCTCGCAGAACCTGGCCACGGGTGACACGCCCATCTACATGGCCACGTTCTTCGTGCTGATCATCTTCTTCACGTACTTCTACGTGTCGATTACGTTCAACCCCACTGAAGTCGCCGACAACATGAAGAAGTACGGTGGTTTCATTCCGGGCATCCGTCCTGGCAGGCCGACGGCTGAATACCTGAACTTCGTGCTCACTCGTCTGACCGCGCCGGGCTCGCTCTATCTGGGTCTGATCGCCATGGTCCCGATCGTCGCGCTGGCGGTGTCCGGTGCGAGCCAGAACTTCCCGTTCGGAGGGACGAGTATTCTGATCATGGTAGGCGTCGGCCTTGACACCGTTAAGCAGATCGAGAGCCAGCTCCAGCAGCGTAACTACGAAGGTTTCCTGCGGTAGTGCGTCTCGTTCTGGTCGGGCCCCCCGGAGCGGGTAAGGGGACACAGGCCCAGTACATCGCATCGAACCTGTCCATCCCGAAGATCTCGACAGGTGACATCTTCCGTGCCAACGTCTCGGGGGGCACGGACCTTGGCAAGCTGGCCAAGACGTACATGGACCGTGGTGATCTGGTGCCCGACGAGGTCACGATCGCCATGGTCCGTGACCGCCTGTCCGAGGACGACGCGCAGGACGGGTTCCTGCTCGACGGCTTCCCGAGGAACGTCGCACAGGCGGAGATCCTGCGCGACATGCTCAAGGACTGGGGCCAGGCGCTCGACCTCGTGCTCGAGCTCGTCGTCGACGACGACGAGGTGGTCAGGCGGCTGGCCGGCCGGCGCACCTGCAGCCAGTGCGGCCGTATCTGGCACGTCGAGTTCGACGACAAGAAGGACGACAAGTGCGACGCGTGCGGGGGCGCGCTCTTCCAGCGTGACGACGACAAGGAGGAGACCGTCAGGCACCGCCTGGAGGTCTACCAGGAGCAGACGGCGCCGCTGGTCTCCTACTACGCCGACGAGGGCATTCTCGTGGGGGTCGACGCCACGGGTCCGGTCGAGGAGGTCACTCAGCGGGCCATGGAGGCGATCCGGCCGTTCATGGGATAGCTCCACTTACGAGCGATTTGCGGAGGTGGCACGGGTTTCCGTGCCACCTCGCGGCTATTGTGGGGGGAATTGGGCCCCCATTGTGGCCCATTGAAGACCCAGGGGGGCAGAAGATGTTCAAAAGGAACAAACACGGCATCCAGATCAAGTCGCCGGAGCAACTGGAGAAGATGCGGGCGGCCGGCCTGGTGGTCGGGCGCACGCTCGACCTGCTGAAGCGCTCGGTCGAGCCCGGCATGACGCCGCTCGACCTCGACGTCATCGCCGAGAAGGCGATCAGGGACGAGGGCGCGATCCCGTCGTTCAAGGGCTACCAGGGCTTCCCGGCGACGATCTGCGCGTCGGTGAACGACGAGGTGGTGCACGGCATCCCGACCGACGCCAGGAAGCTGCGCGAGGGCGACATCATCTCCATCGACTGCGGCGCGATCCTGGACGGCTGGCACGGCGACTCGGCCGTGACGGTCCCGGTCGGCGAGGTGGACCCGAAGCTGACCGAGCTGATGCGGATCACCGAGGAGGCCATGTGGCGCGGCATCGCGGCGCTGCGGGTCGGCCGCCACCTGTCCGACATCGGCTGCGAGGTGGAGCGGTACGTCAAGTCTCAGGGCCGCTTCGGCATCCCCCCGGAGTACGGCGGCCACGGCATCGGCACCGAGATGCACATGGACCCCTGGATCGCCAACCACGGCCGCCCCGGCCGGGGCCCGGTGCTGGAAGAGGGCATGTGCCTGGCCATCGAGCCCATGGTGAACCTGGGCACCGAGCGCACCCGCGTGCTGGCCGACGAGTGGACCGTCGTGACGGTCGACGGCAAGCACTCCGCGCACTTCGAGCACAGTGTCGCCGTGACACATAATGGTCCTTGGGTGCTGACCGCCTTGGACGGCGGGCAAGAGCGCCTGGCCCAACCGCAGAACTGACCCCCGGGAGTGGGTGGGATGGCGAACAGCCCCGAGATGCGAGCCTCCGACGCCGACCGCGACCGCGTCGCCGCCATCCTCCGCGAGCACACCGCGCAGGGTCGCATCACGATGGACGAGTTCAACGAGCGGCTCGAGCAGCTCTACAAGAGCAGGACGTACGGAGAGCTGGCCAAGCTGACGGTCGACCTGCCCGACGTGGACCTGCGCAACCAGCCCGCCACGGTGTCACAGAGCCCCGCACGGCGCACCGGCCTGCACCCCGGCCTGCGGGCGGCCTGGGGCGCATGGGCGTCGGCCAGCGGCATCAACTGGGTGATCTGGCTGATCGTGAGCATCACGTCCGAGCACCTGATCTACCCCTGGCCGCTGTGGGTCATGGGCCCGTGGGGCGTCATCCTGCTGATCAGCACCGTCTTCGGCAGCCCGCCGCCCGACAAGTCCAAGAAGAAAAAGAAGAACAAGTAGGGCTGTGTGCACTAGTGCACTGTGTGCATTCGTGCGCAGTACGGATATGTCTGGATTCCTAACGTGAGCTGTGTCGAGAAGCACGACTCACGGAGGAACCGAAATGCGCAAGATCCTGGCGGCCACCGCTCTCGCCGGCTCGATCGCCCTCACCGGGCTCGCCGTCGCCCCCGCCGCCCAGGCGGCCACCGCCACCCAGTCGACGGCCACGTCGATCAGCAGCTGGGGCAAGTACTACTCCGGCAACCACAAGGCCTTCACCTACGGCAAGACCTGGAAGCAGCACGGCAAGGTCTACACCCACTGGTACGGCAAGGAGTTCACGCCGAAGAAGGGGTACGTGTGGTTCAAGTACTACTCCGGCGGCAGCTGGCACAAGTTCGTCCAGGGCTGGGACGGCTCGTACCAGGCGACCTGGTCGAAGTTCGGCATCCAGAAGCTGTACACCTACACCTGCTGGGGCGGCCCGACCACGTACTGCGGTCCGACGCACCGCATCTACTAGGACCTCACCCAATGGAACAGGGCCCGCCGGGATCTCTCCCTCGGCGGGCCTTCCGCTGTGCAGGAAGGTCCGAAGGCCGGTGAACGTGGGGTAGACTCGTCCGTGGTTGTGTCAGGACACCTGGCACGCGTTTCGCGTTTTAGGCTCAGGTGTCGTACACTCCTTAGTCGGCTCACTATGACCATCACGCGTCGGCGACCGTTGCCGGTCGCCGCTCTCTTCGAAGCGTGAGGTCGCGGCTGCTTAGTGAACCGGAGCCTCAGACGATCGATCAGTGAAACGCGAGGAATCTTGGCCAAGAAAGACGGCGCCATCGAGATCGAGGGCACTGTGGTCGAGTCGCTCCCGAACGCCATGTTCCGGGTGCAGCTCGACAACGGCCATAAGGTCCTGGCCCATATCAGCGGGCGAATGCGGATGCACTACATCCGGATTCTGCCGGACGACCGGGTAGTCGTTGAACTGAGCCCCTACGACCTGAGTCGTGGGCGGATCGTCTACCGATACAAGTAAGACGTCTGAGGAATCACGAAGGACAATGAAGGTAAAGCCGAGCGTCAAGAAGATCTGCGACAAGTGCAAGGTGATCCGCCGGCACGGTCGCGTCATGGTGATCTGCGACAACCTGCGCCACAAGCAGCGCCAGGGCTAGTCGCCGCAAGGCTCCTCCGAGTCCGCCCCGATTGAGGGAGCGGGCTCGACGCATGAGGAGCCTGAGTCAGTAATCGCGTCCCACACCTGAGCAGGCGGGCCCTTTTCGAAGGCCCGAACCACTCGGGAGACCCCCGGTCGGAGGCCGGGGCCCTCACCCCGGGCATTGGGGAGGGGTAGTGCGGCGCAAGACCTCCGCCACAAAGAAGGAGAATGCCCGACCATGGCTCGCCTGGTTGGCGTCGACCTCCCCCGCGAGAAGCGGCTGGAGATCGCTCTCACCTACATCTACGGAATCGGCCGCACCCGCGCCCAGGAGATCCTCCAGGCCACCGGTGTCAGCGGCGACCTGCGCGTGCACCAGCTCAGCGACACCGAGCTCGTCCCGATGCGTGACTACATCGAGGCGAACTTCAAGATCGAGGGTGACCTGCGCCGCGAGGTCCAGGCCGACATTCGTCGCAAGATCGAAATCGGTTGCTACCAGGGCATCCGGCACCGCAAGGGCCTGCCCGTCCACGGTCAGCGCACGCAGACCAACGCGCGCACCCGCAAGGGCAAGAAGAAGACCGTGGCCGGCAAGAAGAAGCCCGGTAAGAAGTAGTCCACAGCCGCGGACCGAAGACCTCAGGAGTAATGGCAAACAATGCCTCCTAAGAGCCGTCAGGGCGCGCCGAAGAAGGTGCGCCGCAAGGAAAAGAAGAACGTCGCTCACGGGCACGCCCACATCAAGAGCACGTTCAACAACACCATCGTCTCGATCACGGACCCCAACGGGAACGTGATCTCCTGGGCCAGCGCCGGCCACGTGGGTTTCAAGGGCTCCCGCAAGTCCACCCCGTTCGCCGCCCAGATGGCCGCGGAGAACGCCGCTCGCCGCGCCATGGAGCACGGCATGCGCAAGGTTGACGTCTTCGTCAAGGGTCCCGGCTCCGGCCGTGAGACCGCGATCCGCTCCCTCCAGGCCACCGGCCTCGAGGTGGGCTCGATCCAGGACGTCACCCCGGTCCCGCACAACGGTTGCCGGCCGCCGAAGCGCCGCCGCGTCTGAACAAGCCCAGGAGATACTGAGAAATGGCTCGTTACACGGGCGCCGACTGCAAGCTGTGCCGTCGCGAGAAGACCAAGCTCTTCCTCAAGGGCAGCAAGTGCGAGTCTGCCAAGTGCCCCATCGAGATCCGTCCTTACCCGCCGGGTGAGCACGGCCGCGGACGTCCCAAGGAGTCCGAGTACCAGCTTCAGCTTCGTGAGAAGCAGAAGACCCGCCGCATCTACGGCGTCCTCGAGAAGCAGTTCCACAACTACTACGAGGAAGCCACCCGCAAGACCGGCAAGACCGGTGAGGCGCTGCTCCAGATCCTGGAGAGCCGTCTCGACAACGTCGTCTACCGCGCCGGGTTCGCCCAGTCGCGCGACGCCGCCCGCCAGCAGGTGCGCCACGGCCACATCCTGGTGAACGGCAAGAAGGTCGACATCCCGTCCTACCGCATTCGCGAGCACGACATCATCGAGGTCCGCGAGAACAAGCGCAACCTTCTGCCCTACGAGGTCGCCCGGGCGACCGCGGGCGAGCGCACCGTTCCCGCGTGGCTCGGCGTCGTGCCCGAGAAGCTCCGCGTCCTGGTTCACCAGCTGCCGGTTCGCCAGCAGATCGACACCCAGGTCCAGGAGCAGCTCATCGTCGAGTACTACTCGAAGTGAGCCTGAGTCGAGGTGCGGATTTCCGCACCTCGACTACGCTGTTTATCGGAGTGGCGTCATATAGCGGGCGCCACACGAAAAGGGGAGACCCCACATGCTGATCGCTCAGCGTCCGACTCTTCTCGAAGAGTCGATCGACGACACCCGGTCCCGGTTCGTCATCGAGCCGCTGGAGCCGGGCTTCGGCTACACCATCGGCAACTCGCTCCGCCGCACGCTGCTGTCGTCCATTCCGGGCGCGGCCGTGACGAGCATCCGGATCGAGGGCGTCCTGCACGAGTTCTCGACCGTTCCCGGGGTCAAGGAAGACGTCACCGACATCATCCTCAACCTCAAGGAACTGGTCGTCTCCTCCGAGCACGACGAGCCGGTCGTGATGTACCTGCGCAAGCAGGGCCCGGGTGAGGTCACCGCCGCCGACATCGCGCCGCCGGCCGGTGTCGAGGTGCACAACCCCGAGCTGCGCATCGCCACGCTCAACGGCAAGGCGAAGCTGGAGATGGAGCTGACCGTCGAGCGCGGTCGCGGCTACGTCTCCGCCGCCCAGAACAAGCAGCCGGGTCAGGAGATCGGTCGCATTCCGATCGACTCGATCTACTCCCCGGTGCTCAAGGTCACCTACAAGGTCGAGGCGACCCGAGTCGAGCAGCGCACCGACTTCGACCGTCTCATCCTCGACGTCGAGACCAAGCCGGCCATGAAGCCCCGCGACGCGGTGGCCTCCGCCGGTAAGACCCTCGTCGAGCTCTTCGGCCTGGCCCGCGAGCTCAACGTCGAGGCCGAGGGCATCGACATCGGCCCGTCGCCGACCGACGCCGCCCTGGCCGCCGACCTGGCGCTGCCGATCGAGGAGCTCAACCTCACCGTTCGCTCCTACAACTGCCTCAAGCGCGAGGGCATCCACACCGTGGGCGAGCTCGTCGCGCGCAGCGAGCAGGACCTGCTGGACATCCGCAACTTCGGCGCCAAGTCGATCGAAGAGGTCAAGCAGAAGCTGCACGAGATGTCGCTGGCGCTCAAGGACTCCCCGCCCGGGTTCGACCCGAGCGCGGTGGCCGGCGGCGGCTACGACGACGACGACAGCGCCTACGTCGAGACCGAGCAGTACTGATCCGCTTTTCGAAGGCCCCGCGCGGTGTCATGGCGCGGGGCCACAGCAACGGATCGCATGAGCGACTGCGATCCGGCCCGACTCCGGTACCTGGTACGGCCGGGGCGGGTTAATCCAGGAGGAGAAAGACCATGCCCAAGCCCACCAAGGGTGCACGTCTTGGCGGCAGCCCGGCGCACGAGCGGCTGATCCTGGCCAACCTGGCCACCGATCTGTTCCGCCACGGCAAGATCCGCACGACGGTCGCCAAGGCCAAGCGCCTGCGCCCGGTGGCGGAGCGCCTGATCACCAAGGCGAAGAAGGGCGACATCCACAACCGTCGCCAGGTCCTGACCGTCGTCAAGGACAAGGGCGTCGTGCACCACCTCTTCACCGAGATCGCGACGACGTTCGCCGAGCGTCCCGGTGGCTACACCCGGATCACCAAGGTCGGTCCGCGTAAGGGCGACAACGCCCCGATGGCGGTCATCGAGCTGGTGACCGAGCCGCTGAACGGCGTCACGACCCGCCGCACCGAGGCCCCGGCCGCCGCCGCGGCTCCGGCGCCCGCCGCGGAGGAGACCGAGGCTCCCAAGGCCGAGGAGAGCGCCGAGGAGAGCAAGGCCCCCGAGGCCGCCGCCGAGGAGGCTCCCGCCGCCGAGGAGACCCCGGCCGCCGAGGCTGAGGCGAAGAAGGACGAGGCCTGATCTTTCAGGTCGGACGAGACGGGCCCGGACCCCCTGCGGGGTGCGGGCCCGTTTTCAGTTGAAGGAGGATCATCGTGGTACGGCTCCGCCTCGACCTCGCGTACGACGGGACCGACTTCTCCGGGTGGGCCAGGCAGCCGGGACGCCGGACCGTCCAGGGCGAGATCGAGCAGGCGCTCGGCAGGATCCTGCGCCTCGGCGAGCCCGCGATGCTGACCGTGGCCGGCCGCACCGACGCCGGCGTGCACGCGCGCGGCCAGGTGGCCCACGTGGACGTCCCCGACGGGTCGCTGGCCGAGCTCGACGGCAACAGAGGGCCCCTGGACGTCCATGAGCGGCTCGCTGCGCTCGTCAGGCGCCTGGGTGGGATCCTGACCCCGGATGTGCGGGTTCATCGGGTCTGCGTGGCTCCTGAGGGCTTCGACGCGCGTTTCTCGGCGATGTTCCGGAGGTACGCGTACCGGGTGAGCGACGCGGCGGGCGGCGTCGACCCGCTGCGGCGGCGCGAGGTGGTCTGGCACAACCGGCCGCTGGACGCCGGCGCGCTCAACGCGGCGGCGGCGCGGCTGCTCGGGGAGCACGACTTCGCGGCGTTCTGCAAGAAGCGCGAGGGCGCTACCACGATCAGGGAGCTGCAGCGGCTGGACTGGGCGCGCGAGCCCGACGGGGTGCTGGTGGCGACCGTCGTGGCGGACGCGTTCTGCCACTCGATGGTGCGGGCGCTGGTCGGGTCGCTGCTGGCGGCCGGTGACGGCAGCCGGCCGGTGGAGTGGCCCGGCCAGGTGCTGGCGCGGGCCGTACGGGACTCGGGGGTGCACGTCGCGCCCGCGCACGGGCTGTGCCTGGAGGAGGTGGGCTACCCGGCGGAGCCGGAGCTCGCCGCGCGGGCTCAGGCCACGCGGCGAGTGCGCACCGCCGTCCTGCAGCGGACGCCGTCAGCCCTTGGTGACGCGGCGCTCGAGGACGAGTGAGGTCTGGTCTCGGAACGCCCCGCTGACCTTGGGCAGCGTCTTCTCCTTGGACTCGGGGGTGTGGCCGTCGGCGTAGGTGGCGTAGCTGAAGACGATGTAGCGGCCCCACACCATCCCGGCCGCGTAGCCGCCGGCGATGTTCACGCGCTCGCCGCCCGAGCCGTCGGCGCCGGGGAGCGGGCGGAACCAGACGTTGCGTGAGAGGTTCTTGGACTGGTCGGCGATGATGGCCGCGTCCTTGTCGGGCAGGACCGCTATGCCCGTGGTGACCGCGTAGCGGTGCTTGCCGTCGACGTAGGTGGCCCTGAGGACGCGGCTGCACTTCTGCTCTTTCAGCGCGTCCGCGAACTCCCCTGTGGCGGCCTTGTCGCAGCTCGTCTCGACGGTCGCCTTGACCCTGGTGAACGTGGTGCCCGCCGCGCTGACCTTCTTCTTCGGGAACGCCTCCGAGAGCGACAGCTTCTGCGGGTCGGTCTGCTCGGAGTTGAGGATGGACGTGCCGTCGGGGGCGTCGGAGGGCGCCGCGGCGGCGGGCGTCCCGGTGCTGGGCTCGCTCGACGCGGTGGGCCGGGTGGCGGCCGTGGTGGGCGTGGGGGAGGTGACCGCCTGGTAGGCGAAGAATCCGCCGGTCGCGACCCCGGCCAGGGCCAGCGCGCCCAGCGTGACGAGCAGCGCCCGCTTGCTCTTGCCGGGTGGGGCGGGCGGCGGGGGCGGGGTCTGGAAGGGGGCCTGTTTGAACGCTCCAGGCGGGAACGCCGGACTGCCGCCCTGGGGCCGGCTGAGCGGGGCGGCGGGCTTCTGTCCCCAGGTGTCCCTGGAGAACGGGAGATCGGGCAGCTTGGCCTCGGATGGCGGGTTGGGCGGCCAGACGGGCACGTCGCCGGGCTCGGGCGGGCGGGCCGACGCGTTGGCCGGATCGGACAGTGAGAGCGGCGGGGTGCCGGGTTCGGTGGGCTTGGGGGGGAAGGGTGGAACCGCCGGTTCGGCGAGATCCTCCTCCGGCGTGGCGACCGGGGCCGCCAGGAAGCCGTCGGGAGGGGTGTCCTGGTCGGCGATGGACGGCGGCTGGGCCCTGACCTCCGCCTGCTGGGCGGCCTCCCGGCGGGCCGCCTCCGGGTCGAAGTAGTGGGCCGGGCGGGTGAGGCCCTCCGGCTGGGTGGCGTTGGGGTCGAAGGGGGAGCCCGGCTCGTCGTTGTCGGGCTCGGCCACCAGCTCGCCCGTGGCGGCGGGCCAGGGCGGCATGGCGTGCGGGTCGCCGGGGGGCGCGGGCCACACCGGCATGCCCGCCGCCGCGGCGGTGAACGCCGGTGGCGGCTCCCACGACGGGCCGCCGGGCGCGGCCGGCTCGGCGGGCCAGACGCCGGGCTCCGGATCGTCCCAGGGGCGGATGGCCCGCACCTGTTCGGCTCGCAGCTGCTCGCCCAGCGTGGACCGGGGCCGGCCGACGAGCGTCTGGTCGGGGTCCTCCGCCTCGGCGACCGGGTGCGGCGGGCGCAGGCCGCCCGGGCGGGTGGGCTCGGACTCGTCGTCGTACCAGTCGTACGGCGCGGCGTCGTCGCCCGCCACCTCCCACGGCTGTACGCCGGGCGGCTCGTCGCCGGGGTCGGGCGGCGCGCTCCGGAGGACGGGGACGGAGGGTTGCGTCCCCGCCTCCGCCGCCTCGCCTGCCGCCTCGCCCGCCGTTTCGCCCCGCGGGGCCGGCGGCGGGGCGGGCGGCGCGTCGTCGGAGGAGCCGCGCACCTCCTCGTCGGCGGGGGCGAACGCCGGTGGTACGTCTCGCCCGCTGGTCTGGCCGAAGCTCGGCGGTGGCGTCGCTGGTGCGGCCGATCCGTCGGCTTCCCTGCGATCGTGCTCAGACCCGGGTTCCTGGCCACGCATAGGGCGAGCCTAGCGAGAGTAGCGAGATCGTTATGTCGGTATGAGCGTTCCCAGTGGGATCCGGCATCCCGTTTGGGGGCCTATCGAATGAGAAGCCGGTTTCGCTAGAGGGGGCTTCCGGTGACCGAGCGGTTGTCCAGAGCCTTGAAGACCGTCGCCTTGGTGATGTCGTCGATGGCGGAGAAGATCTGCTTGGAGCCCTTCTTGTCTGGCTTCGTGCCGTCCTTGTTCTGGAACCAGACCATGATCGCGTAGTGGCCGTGCGTCCAGATCCTGGCGCCGCCCGCGCCCGACCCGAGCTGTTTGGTGACACTGTCCTTGCCCGCCAGCGGCTTCACGTAGTTGGCCGTGCTGCCGGCCTTGGCCACCTTGGACGCCGACTTGCTGGTCTTGAGGTTGGCCACGCCGACCGTGCCGATGATCTTGCCGGCCTTGTCGCGGAAGCTGGCGCGTACGAGCTGGTTGCACTTGCCGTCCTTGAGCGCCTTCTTCAAGGCGTCGCCCAGGGCGCCGTCAGAGCACTTCTTGTCCTTGCTCGTGATCGTCATCTCGTACGACCGGCCCGCGATCGTGATCTTCTTCGTCTTGCCGAAGATCTCCTTGACCGTGATCGGCTCGGGGTCCGTGGACCGTTCGGCCGCGAAGCCGTACTTGCCGGGCGGGGCCGACGGGAGCGGCGGCGCGGTCATGCGGGGGGTCGTGGTCTGGGCCGTGACGGGCTTGTCGGCGTTCCACATCATCGCGAGGCCGCCGCCGAGCAGGCCGAGCACCGCTATGCCGCCGATGGCGAACCACAGCGGGGCGCGCGAGCGGGGGCCCTCGTCGTACGGGCTCCAGCCGACCCGGCTCTGCGGGGCCCTGTCGGGGGTCTGCGGCGCGCTGTCGGACTTGCTCTCCTGCTCGGAGTCGTCGGCGGCGCGTTCCTTGCGGGAACGGCGGGAGCGGCGGGGGGTGTCGCCGCCGTCGCCGGGAGCGTCCGGACCGTCAGGGCCTCCAGGACCCCCGGGGCCACCGGGGCCGTCCGGTCCGCTCGGGCCGCCGAAAAAGCCGGGGCCGCCAGGACCGCCCGGGCCCGGGCCACCGGGACCGCCAGGGCCGCCGGGACCGGGACCGCCAGGGCCCCCGGGACCAGGACCGCCAGGGCCCCCGGGACCAGGGCCGCCAGGGCCGTTGGGGGCGCCGAAGAAGCCCGGCCCACCGGGACCGCCTGGGCCTCCGGAGCCGCCGGGACCGCCTGGGCCGCCGGAGCCGCCAGGGCCACCGGGGCCGCCTGGGCCAGGGCCGCCGGGACCGCCGGGGCCGTCCGGACCGCCGGGACCGTTCGGAGCGCGGCGTCTGCCCGCAGGCTGGAAGACACTCCCCATGCCATAGGGGGCGCTGTTTTCACGTCCTTCGGGAAAAGCCATGCGGCGACATTACCGTGATGCGCGTCATCGGGTTCCGAAGTCCTGAGTCCACCATGGCCCGTCCGGGCCGGACGCGACGCCCACCCCGATGGCCTTCAGACCGCAGTCGAGGATGTTCTTGCGGTGGTCGGGGCTGTCGAGCCAGCCGCGTACCGCCTCTTCGGGGGTGCTGTACCCGGCGCCGATGTTCTCGGCGGCGCCCCAGCGGTATCCCGCCCGCTCCATCCGGTCCCACGGCGACGAGCCGTCGGGGGAGGTGTGCGCGAGCTGCCCGGTCCGGGCCATCTCCAGCGAGTGCGTACGCGCGGAGCTGGAAAGGCCGGAGTCCACCCGCAGCGCCCCGCAGCCCCGGCGGGACCTGGCGGAGTTGGTCAGCGAGACGACCTTGGCCGCCAGCCCGGGCATGATCTGCACGTCGCCGCCGCCGTCGCTGAGCAGCGCGGGGTTGTCCTCGGTGTTGAACCCGGCGATCCGGCCGTCGGGCGATCTGGTCGCCTTGGGGGTGGCCCGGGTGCGGGGCAGGGCCTTGGTCGTGACCTCCCTGGGGATCATCTCGACCTGCTGCTGCGCCTTCCTGGCCGTCGTCGGCGCGGGGTTGGCGGTGGCCGCCGCGGGCGGTGCGGTCTCGTTGAGATAGACATGGGGGATCGGCTCCGCGTCGTCGGTGAGCCGGCCGAGCAGCACCCCCGTGAAGAGCACGGTCATGAGGCAGGCCAGCACCCCCAGGTGATTCCGGCGCCGAGCGCCCCGCTGGGTTGGCCGGGAGTGAGAGTTCTGCCACATACCGCCGCTAACGATAGGGATGTCTGGTCCTGGGAAAGAAGAGGTCCCAGGGAAACGAAACCGAACCGTTCTGCGTTCGGGTAGAATCGCTCCGGGCTACTGGTCGTTTTGACCTGCGCGCCTTTGGGCGAGTAGCTTAGGTTCGTTGTGTGCATAGGTCCCGCGAGACCAATGCGCGGCGCGTCCGGCGTCATCTCCCGTGATGAGGAGACGGAAGGTCCGGGCCGTCGTGTGCCCGCACCGACCGACCAAATGTAGCTGTCGCATCCGACAGCGCCGAAGACGCGAGCATAAAGAAGGCTACGACCGTGCGCACGTACTCACCGAAGCCCGCCGACGTCCAGCGTCAGTGGTACGTCATCGACGCGACCGATGTCGTGCTGGGCCGGCTGGCCAGCCACGTCGCGACCCTGCTCCGCGGCAAGCACAAGCCGATCTTCGCTCCCCACGTCGACACCGGTGACTTCGTCATCGTGATCAACGCGGACAAGATCGCGCTCAGTGGCAACAAGCTTGAGCAGAAGAAGGCGTACCGCCACTCGGGCTACCCGGGCGGTCTGCGTTCCGTCAGCTATGGCGAGCTCATGGAGAAGCGGCCCGACAAGGCCGTCGAGAAGGCCGTCAAGGGCATGCTTCCGAAGAACTCCCTCGGCCGGAAGATGGCGAAGAAGCTGAAGGTCTACGCGGGTTCCGAGCACCCGCACCAGGCCCAGCAGCCGGTGCCGTTCCAGATCACCCAGATCGCCCAGTAGTAGTTCGAAAGAGTTAGAGGAGAACCGTGGCTGAGCCCACCGGTGTCGAGACGGCCGTCGAGGCCGAGCTGGAGGAATTCTCCGGCGAGGACTTCCCGTCCGAGTACACCACCGAGTCCGCCGCCAGCGCCGACGCGCCCGTGCGCAAGCCCGTCACCACGGGCAACTCGTACGGCACCGGCCGCCGCAAGGAGGCGATCGCCCGCGTGCGCATCGTCCCCGGCACCGGCAAGTGGACGATCAACGGTCGTTCGCTGGACGTCTACTTCCCGAACAAGGTCCACCAGCAGATCGTCAACGAGCCCTTCGTGGTGCTCGGCGCCGAGGAGGCGTTCGACGTCATCGCGCGCATCGACGGCGGCGGCGTGACCGGCCAGGCCGGCGCGCTGCGCATGGGCCTGTCCCGCGCCCTGGCGATCCTGGACGTCGAGGTCAACCGGCCGCCGCTGAAGAAGGCCGGCTTCCTCACCCGTGACGCCCGCGCCACGGAGCGGAAGAAGTACGGCCTCAAGAAGGCCCGCAAGGCTCCGCAGTACAGCAAGCGCTAAATTGGCGCGCCTTTTCGGCACCGACGGGGTACGCGGGGTCGCCGGTCGCGACCTCACGGCGCAGCTCGCCATGGACCTTTCGGTCGCGGCGGCTCACGTCCTCGGCGATGCGGGCGCGTTCGCCGCTGCCGGCCGCAAGAGCAGGCCGGTGGCGGTCGTGGGCCGGGACCCTCGCGCCTCGGGAGAGTTTCTCGAGGCCGCGGTGGTCGCCGGCCTCGCGGCGTCCGGTGTGGACGTGCTGCGCCTCGGCGTACTGCCCACCCCGGCCGTCGCCCACCTCACCGCCGCGCTCGGCGCCGATCTCGGCGTCATGCTGTCGGCCTCGCACAACCCGGCGCCGGACAACGGCATCAAGTTCCTGGCCCGCGGCGGCTTCAAGCTGTCCGACGCGGTCGAGGACGAGATCGAACGGCGGCTGGGCGAGGACTGGAGCTTCCCGGTCGGCTCGGCCGTGGGCCGGGTGCGGGACGCGTACGGTGAGGCCAACCGGTACGTCTCCCACCTGCTGACCACGATGAAGTCCGCGCTCGACGGGCTGAACATCGTGGTCGACTGCGCCCACGGCGCCGCCCACATGGTGGCCCCGGAGGCGCTGGTGCGGGCGGGCGCCAGGGTCGAGGCCATCGGCGCCAGGCCCGACGGCCTCAACATCAACGCCGGTCACGGCTCCACCCACCTGGACAAGCTCGCGCAGGTCGTCGTGTCGCGCGGGGCGGACCTGGGCGTGGCCTACGACGGCGACGCCGACCGCTGCCTGGCGATCGACCACACGGGCGCGATCGTCGACGGCGACCACATCATGGCCATCCTCGCCGCCGCCATGCACGGCGAGGGCCTCCTGGCCAAGGACACCGTGGTCGCGACCGTGATGTCCAACCTGGGCTTCAAGCTGGCCATGCGCGACGCGGGCATCACCGTGGTGGAGACCGCGGTGGGCGACCGCTACGTGCTGGAGCGGATGAAGTCCGACGGCTACAACCTGGGCGGGGAGCAGTCGGGCCACGTCATCATGCTCGACCACGCCACCACCGGCGACGGCCTGCTCACCTCGCTCCACCTGCTGGGCGTGGTGGCCAAGTCGGGCGTGCCGCTGAAGGAGCTGGCCGCGGTGATGACGCCGCTGCCGCAGATCCTGATCAACGTCAAGGACGTGGACAAGGGCAAGGCCGCCGCCCCCGAGCTGCTGGCCGCCGTCGCCGAGGCGGAGGTCGAGCTGGGGGAGACGGGCCGGGTCCTGATCAGGCCGAGCGGTACCGAGCCGATGATCCGGGTCATGGTCGAGGCCGCGTCGGAGGAGCACGCCACCCAGGTGGCCGGCCGCCTCGCCGACGTGGTGCGCACCGCCTGCGTCTGAGCGAACCGTGCGAACGGCCCGCGGGGTGACCCCCGCGGGCCGTTCGTTCATTCGTCCCCGGTGAGGGAGAAGACCCGCAGCCGCCGGCCCGCCCAGAAGACGCCGACCACCGTGACGACGATCAGGGCGGGTACGGCGAAGCTCAGGGCGACGTCCGCCTGGACGAAGGCCGAGTCGGAGATCTGCTTGGCTATGGTCTGGCCCCACTGCTGGATCGAGAACTTGCGGGCACCCTCGATGAAGTTGCCCACCGCGCTCTCCCAGACGAGGGCGTAGATGATGCCGATCGTGACCGCGTGCCGGGTGACGACGCCCAGCAGGAGGAAGACGGCGGCGTACGCGATGCCGGCCACCAGCGCTCCCAGGGCGAAGCCCGGGGCGATGCCGTCCTCGTTGCCGGCCAGGATCCAGGCCGCCACGTAGGTGGGCACGGCGCCGAACAGGGCCATCAGCGAGGCCGCCACCAGGAACTTCGTCTGGATGATGACCGGGCGGGAGATCGGCTTGGACATCAGGTGGATGATCGTGCCGTCGTCGATCTCCGGGGCGATGACACCCGTGCCGGCGATCAGGCCCAGCAGGGGGAGCACGGTGCTGATGGCGAACTTCTGCATCAGCTGCACGGCCGCGCCCTGGTCGCCGCCGCCGAGCACGCGGAAGAGCACGGCCAGCCCGATCAGGGCGAGCGGCAGCAGCAGAAGCAGGATGATACGGCGCCTACCGAGCAGAGCCCGATAGGTGATACCGGCAACAACTGGATTCATCAGGTGCTCCTGGTGATGAGGTAGGAGAAGACGCTCTCCAGGTCCTCGTCCGCCGGGGAGACCTGGTGCAGGTGTACGCCCTCCGCCTGGGCCACCCGGGGGAGGAGCCAGGCGAAGCGGCGGAACTCGGCGGCCTGGACCTCCAGGCCGTCGGGGCGCAGCGTGATGCCGCCCGTCGAATGGTCGCGGATGAGGGCGGCGGCCAGCTTCCTGTCGTCGCTCGAACGGATCACGAACAGGTGCGGCCTGTCGGTCATCAGGCGCCGGATCTCGCGGAAGTTGCCCGACGCCGCGTGCCGGCCCGCCACCAGGACCTCGATGTGCTGGGCGACCCGTTCGACCTCCTCCAGGATGTGGGAGCTGAACAGGATCGTCTTGCCCGCCGTGCCCATGGCGCGGATCAGGTCCATGAGGTGGAGGCGCTGGCGGGGGTCCATGCCGTTGAACGGCTCGTCGAGCAGGAGCACGGGCGGGTCGTGGACGAGCGCCGCGGCCACCTTGACGCGCTGGCGCATGCCCTTGGAGTACGTCTCCACGCGCCGGTCCTTGGGCTCCTCCATCTCGACCGTGGCCAGGGCCTTGCGGGCCGCCTCGATCGGGTCGTCCAGCCCGTGGAGGCGGGCGGCCGAGAGGACGAACTGCCAGCCGGTGAGGAAGCCATACACGCCCTCCCGTTCCGGAACCAGGCCGATATTTCGGTAAATGTGGTGGTTCTTCCAGACCTGCTGGCCGTCCAGCGTGACCGACCCGCTGGAGGGCGCCAGGAAGCCCGCCATCATGTGCAGGAGCGTGGACTTGCCCGCCCCGTTGGGGCCGAGCAGGCCCGTGACGCCGGGGCCGATCGTCATGGTGACGTCGTTGACCGCCACCACGTTGCCGTACCAGCGGGAAACCTGAGACAGCTCGATCTTCACCGCGAGGCCGCCTTCCTGTAGCGCAGCGCGAGGGCGCCCAGGGCGAGCGCCACCAGCACCACGAGGACCGCGGCCGAGGCGGGGCCGCTCGGATAGTCCCCTTCGGGGATGTGCGGCGGGGTGTCGAACAGCCAGGACTGCACGGAGTCCACCAGCCAGAACGGGTTGGCCAGCCAGGCCCAGGTCGCGGCGGCCTCGTTGCCCGAGGAGTACAGGGACGCGTAGAGCAACGGGACCGACGCCGACGACAGCAGGTAGACGGCGATCACGGAGGCCACCCCGAGCCCGCGCCGCGGCGTGAACGAGGCCAGCGCCAGCCCGAACGACGACAGCAGCACGGCCAGCAGCAGGGCCACGAGGACGGAGCCGAGGTATTCGCCGGTGGCCGGCGGCCCGGGCATGTCCACCACCAGCTCGCCGGCGTAGACCAAGGTCAGGGGCACCGCCACCAGCAGGAACAGCGCCGCGGTCATCGCCGTGACCTTGGCGCCCACGTACTCGGCGATCGAGACGGGACGCGACAGGTAGAGCGGCAGCACGCGGTAGCGCAGGTCCGGCGCGACCACGGTGGGCGCCTGCGCGGCCAGGAAGACCGCGACGACGGCCTGCATGATGACGGCGAAGCCGCTGTAGGGGAGGATGCGCTGCTTGGCCAGGGCCATCGACGCGACGGCCACGACGGCCGGCAGGAGCATGATGACGAAGAGGGAGAACGGCATGATCTTGCTGCGGGCCGTGCGCCCGAGGCCGAAGATGCCGCGCAGGCTGTGGACGGTCAGCGCCCGGGTCACGTGGGCGCGGCCGAGCCGGGGCCCGTCGTAGTGCCGGTAGCCGATGTCGTAGATCTCAGACACCTGCCACCTCCTCCCTGAAGACGTCCTCGATGCGGTGACGTCCCTGTTCGAGGCGGATGAGGCAGAGGTCCAGGTCGACGGCGGCGTCCCTGATCATGTCGTACGTCTCGGGCCCGAGGACCTTGACCACCAGCAGGCGGCCCTGCTGCGAGACCGTCTGGCCGGCCTCGGCCAGCCGGGCGGCCAGCGGCTCCAGCCCCTCCTCGACCTCGACCGTGACGGTCTGGGTGGCCTGGGTGAACTCGCCGATCGCGGACGAGCGCAGCAGCCGCCCGGAGTCGATGACGATCACGTGGTCGCAGATGCGCTCCAGCTCGCCCAGCAGGTGGGAGGTGACCAGCACGCTGATGCCGAACTCGGTGCCGATGCGCCTGATCAGCGTCAGCATCTCGTCGCGGCCGCGCGGGTCGAGGCCGTTGGTGGGCTCGTCCAGGAAGACCAGCTTGGGGTCGTGCACCAGAGCCTGGGCCAGCTTGACGCGCTGCTTCATGCCCGTGGAGTAGCCCCCGACGGCACGGTAGCGCTCTTCGGCCAGGCCCACGTGGCGCAGCACGTCGGCGGCGCGCTCGCGGGCGGCGGTGCGCGGCAGGCCGGACATCTGTGCGAGGTGGACGACCAGTTCGGTGGCGGAGACGTCGGGCGGGAGGCATTCGTGCTCGGGCATGTAACCGACGAGCCGGCGGATCTCGGCGCCCTGCGCGGTCACGTCCAGGTCGAGCACCTTGGCCGCGCCGCCGGTGGGCGGCAGCAGGCCGAGCAGGATCTTGATCAGCGTCGACTTGCCCGCGCCGTTCGCCCCCACCAGACCGGTGACGCCGGGCCCCACGGTGACCGTGAGCTGGTCGACCGCGGTGACGGTGGGGAAGCGTTTGGTCAGCCCCTCGGTGGCGAGGATGTGCATGTGCCCGACCGTACCCGGCGGCCAGGGCGCGCCGCCTCGTTCAGACGGATGAACGCCGTCCTACTTGAGGCCAGAATTTCCGCTGGACCAGCAGCGTGCCCGTGCCCGCGATGACCATGCCGAGGATGTTGACGGCGAGCTGCGAGACCGAGCCGTAGACCTCTTGCCAGTCGCCCAGGGCCAGCGCCACGGCCACGTAGCCGGCCGCGGGCACGGTGGTGACCGAGATGAAGACGCCGACCAGGGCCGACGACTTGCCCGCCGTGATCGACAGCACCCCGGCCGCGCCCGCGAGCAGCGCCACGATGAACGACCACCGGTCCGGCTTGACGATGAACTGGACCTCCGCGTTCCGGAGGAGGTTGCCGACGTCGATCCAGCCCAGCCAGTTCGAGACGAGCGCGCAGGCGAAGGTGATCGCGATCGCCACCGTGAACCCGATGACCAGCGTCCGCAGCGAGGTGATGACCAGGTGCCAGCTGCCGCGCAGCAGGCCGAAGCAGATGGCGGCGACCGCGCCGAACTCCGGTCCGAGCACCATCGCGCCGACGATCAGGATGGGGGAGTTCTGCAGGATGCCGATGCCCGCGAGCTGCGTGGCGATGGCCAGGAAGGCCAGGTACGCCCACGTCATGCGGGAGTCGGCGTGCACCCGGTGGGCGAGTTCCTCCCACACCACGGCGTCGTCGGGATCGCCGGGCGCCTCCTCGACCGCGTCGGTCGCGACCCTGGACAGCGACAGATCGACCTGCTCGATGGCGATGGAGCCCTCGGTCTCCAGCCACTTGAGGCGGTTCAGCACCTCGTTGGCCGACTCGCGGGCCGCGTCGCAGAGGATCACGTCGCCCACCGGCTCGCGGGCCGCGCCCGGCAGGACGACGATGTTGGTGACGCCCGGGCAGTCCTCCAACACCGTGGTCGCCTCGGCACTCCGCGCGGCCGGGCTGATCAGTCGCAGATGTAGCACAGAGGCCATTGTCGTCTATCGGACGTTGATGGCGTTTTGACACATGTGCGTGAGGCTGACGCGCATGATCCGATACCGATGCCACGACCATGGTGAGGAGTGCTGGTTCGCCGGGGTGGACGACCAGGAGTGCGGGGGCAGGTTCGCCCGTTTCCTGTTCGAGGAGGTGCTCAGGTCTGGCGGAGGCGTACCCGCCGTACCGAGTGGTCGGCGCCCTTCTTGAGCACGAGGTCGGCCCGGCCCCTCGTGGGGGCGATGTTCTCGACCAGGTTGCGCTCGTTGATGTCGCGCCAGACGTTGACCGCGAAGGCTGTGGCCTCCTCGTACGAGAGCTCCGCGATGTGCCGGAAGTACGACTTCGGGTCCTCGAAGGCGGTGCGGCGGAGTTTGTGGAAGCGGTCGACGTACCAGTTGCGGATGTCCTCGACCTTGGCGTCCACGTAGATGGAGAAGTCGAAGTAGTCGTTGACCGCGAGGGACGTGGGCGGGGCCGGCTGGAGGACGTTGAGCCCCTCGATGATCAAGATGTCCGGACTTTTCACGACTTGGCTTGCGCCGGGGACGATGTCGTACTCCAGGTGGCTGTAGATCGGCGCGCGCACCTCCGCCGCCCCGGCCTTCACCTCCGCCACGAACCTGACCAGCGCCCTGCGGTCATAGCTCTCCGGGAAACCCTTGCGATGCATGATCCCCTTGGCCTCCAGCACCGCGTTCGGGTAGAGGAAGCTGTCGGTGGTGATCAGCTCCACGTGCGGGTGCTCGGGCCAGCGGGCCAGCAGGGTGTGCAGGAGCCGCGCCGTCGTCGACTTGCCGACCGCGACGCTGCCCGCGATGCCCAGGATGTACGGCACGCGCTGCTCGGGGTGCCCGAGGAACGCGCTCAGCACGCTGCTGCGCGCTTTGGATCCGGTGAAGTGCAGGTTCAGCAGCCGGGTCAGGGGGAGATAGATGTCGGTGACTTCAGTGAGATCGATGGGGTCATCGAGGCCTCGAAGCTCTTCCAGCTCGTCTGCGGTGAGAGTCAAGGGCGTGTTCTTGCGGAGCTCGCTCCACTGCTCCCTGCTCAGTTCCACGTAGCCGTTGTTCACCTAGGCAGCGTAGCGATGAGCGGTGAACCGGATCATGGCCGGGTGCGCGCAGCGAGATCCACAGCCTGTGGATAAATGCGTGGGATTACCGAGACTCAGTTCGGGGAAGGAAGATCCGTCTTGCCGAATCGCGCGTATGAACAAGTGTCGGCGGCTACTGTGCGGGGCTGGGAGGTCTGATGGACCGTCGTCGCTTCATCACGAACGTGATCGCCGTCGCGGGCCCCTTCGCCGGGGTCGCGTGCGCGGGAGCGCAAGGGGGCGTCAAGCCGGTGCAGGGGGGTTACGGGCGGCTGAGGCCCGTGCCCGACCTGCGTGACGGGAAGGTGCGGCTGCACCTGCCCGAGGGGTTCAGATATCGCTCGTTCAGCGCCGCCGGCGAGAAGTTCAGCGACGGGTCGGCCGTGCCGGGCAGGCACGACGGCATGGCGGCGTTCTCCGGTCCCAAGGACAGCGCGATCCTGATCCGCAACCACGAGGTCAACGGCCCCGTCGGCGCGTTCGGCGACAAGGCCAAGGCGTACGACCCGATGGCCGGGGGCGGCACCTCCACGCTGCGCGTCACGCGCTACGGAGAGGTGATCCAGTCCGGCCCCTCGCTCAACGGCACCATGATGAACTGCTCGGGCGGCCCCATGGCGTGGCGGGCCTGGGTGAGCTGCGAGGAGACGGTCAACGGCCCCGACGTGGCCGACGACTTCTCCGGCGGCGACAACTCCAAGCTCACGCGCAAGCACGGCTACATCTTCGAGGTGCCGGTCAACCGCGCCGCCACCGCCCGGCCCATCAGGTCGGCCGGCCGGTTCCCGCACGAGTCGGTCGCGTTCGACCCCTCCACGGGCGCGCTCTACATGACCGAGGACAACTTCTCCTTCCCCTCCGGCTTCTACCGCTACCTGCCGCCGAAGCACCCCGTCCAGGCCGGGCGGCTGCTCGACGGCGGGCGGCTGCAGATGCTGGCCGTCAAGGGCGCCAAGCGCAAGGACCTGTCCGTCGGGCAGCGGCCCGCGGCCACGTACGAGACCGTCTGGGTGGACATCGAGGACCCCGACCCGACCTTCACCGGCAGGCCCGCCTACGACGACGCCGTCCAGGCCGTGGGCAGGCAGGGGCGCGAGGCGGGCGCGGCCGTCTTCTCCCGGCTGGAGGGGGCCGTCTTCCACCAGGGGGTCGTGTACTTCGTCTCCACCCAGGGCGGGGCCACCGCGGCCGGCGACACGCCGCCCTCCGGGTTCGGCAAGGGGCGGGGGCAGGTGTGGGCGTACGAGACGTGGAGCGGGAGGCTCAGGCTCGCCTACGAGTCGCCGCGCTCGGCGGTGCTCGACCTGCCCGACAACGTGACGGCCAGCAGGCGCGGCACGCTCGTGCTGTGCGAGGACGGCGACGGCGACAACTACCTGCGCGGGCTCACGAAGTCGGGGCAGATCTTCGACTTCTGCCGCCTGGAGCCGATCCCCGACGACCCGGGGGCGGAGTTCGCGGGCTCGACGTTCGGGCCCGGCGGCCACACCCTGTACGTCAACGTCCAGGCGAAACAGGGCAGGTCATTCGCGATCTGGGGTCCGTGGGAGCGCGGCCTGTTCTGAGTACGCTGGGGTCATGATCCTTGGCATCGGCGTTGACGTCGTGGACATCGACCGCTTCGAGGCGGCGCTGGAGCGCACACCGCAGCTCAAGGAGCGGCTGTTCACCGAGGCCGAGATAGAGCTGCCGGTGCGGTCCTTGGCGGCCAGGTTCGCCGCCAAGGAGGCCGTGGCCAAGGCGCTCGGCGCGCCCAGGGGGCTGGCCCACCTGGAGGCCGAGGTGCACCGCGACGAGCGCGGCAAGCCCGAGTTGCGGATCACCGGCAAGGCCGCGGAGGTCGCCTACGACCTCGGGGTCAAGCGCTGGCACGTCTCGCTCAGCCACGACGCGGGCGTGGCCGTGGCCTATGTGATCGCGGAGGGATAGCTTCGGAATCATGAGGACCGCCTACACCGCCGACCAGATCCGGGGCGCCGAGCACGAGTTGATGGCGCGGCTGCCCGAGGGCACGCTCATGCAGCGGGCCGCCACCGGGCTCGCCGCCGTCTGCGCCGACCTGCTGGGCAGGGTCTACGGCAAACGCGTCGTGCTCCTCGTCGGCAGCGGCGACAACGGCGGTGACGCGCTCTACGCGGGCGAGCGGCTGGCCCGGCGCGGGGCGTGGGTGGGCGCCGTCCTGGCCGGGTCCAAGACGCACGAGGCCGGGCTCGCGGCGCTCATGCGGGCCGGCGGGCGGGTCGTCGAGCGTGACGCCCTGGAGCGCGCGGACCTGATCGTCGACGGGCTCGTCGGGATCGGGGCCTCGGGGGCGCTGCGGGAGCCGTACCGGGCCCTCGTCGAGGAGGCGAACGCGGCCCGCGGGCCGATCGTCGCGGTGGACGTGCCGAGCGGCGTGGACGCCGGCAGCGGCCGGGTGGAGGGCCCGGCGGTGCGGGCCCGGGTGACCGTGACCATGGGGGCGTACAAGACGGGCCTGCTCGTCGATCCCGGCGCCGAGCACGCGGGCACGGTCGAGCTGGTGGACATCGGGCTCGGGGCCCACCTGCCCGATCCCGACGTCGCGGCGCTGACCGGCGCCGACGTGGACGTCCTGCTGCCGCGGCCCGGCAACGAGTCCGACAAGTACCGCAGGGGCGTGCTGGGCGTCGCCGCCGGGAGCGACACGTTCACCGGCGCCGCCGTGCTCGCCGTGGGCGGCGCGTTGCGGGCGGGAGCCGGCATGGTGCGGTACGCGGGCCCCGGCGCGCCGGTCGCCCAGGTGCGCGCGCACTGGCCGGAGGCCGTGGTCACCGAGCTGGAGCGGCCCTCCATCGACGACGTGGGCCGGGTGCAGGCGTGGGTGCTCGGGCCGGGGCTGGGCACCGGGGACTGGGCGCACGAGGTGGCCGCCCAGGTGCTGGCCTCCAGCGTGCCCGTGCTGATCGACGCCGACGCGCTGACGCTGGTGGCCCGGGACCGCGGGCTGCTGCGGCGGCCGGCGCCCGTCCTGATCACGCCGCACGCCGGCGAGCTGGCGCGGCTCATCCGCGCCGACCGGGACGACATCGAGGCCGCCCGGCTGGAGCACGCCCGCCGGGCCGCGGCCGAGCTGGGCGTCACCGTGCTGCTCAAGGGCTCCACCACGGTGGTGGCCGAGGAGTCGCGGCCGGTCCGGGTGAACGTCACGGGCACGTCCTGGCTGGCCACCGGGGGGACCGGCGACGTGCTGGCGGGGGTGGCGGGGGCCCTGCTCGCCCAGGGCCTGAGCTGCTACGACGCGGCGTCCTGCGGCGCGTTCCTGCACGGGCTCGCCGGGCGGCGGGCCGCCGAGGGCGCGCCCCTGACCGCGGCCGACGTGGCCACGGCGGTGCCGGCGGCCATCCGCGCGGTGACCGGCGGAGGCCGCCTGTCGTAGGGGTCGCGGGCCGCGAGGGCGGGGCGGAAACCGCGCTCGACCACCCGCGTGAGCTGCCACACTAGAAGGATGTACTCCTCGATGGCCACACCGGCCCAGGCGCGGGTCGATCTGGCCGCGATCAGGCACAACGTGGCCCTGCTCAAGGAGCGGGCCGGCGGCGCGGAGCTGATGGGCGCCGTCAAGGCCGACGCGTACGGGCACGGCCTGGTGCCGGCCGCCGAGGCCGTGATCGAGGCGGGCGCGAGCCGGCTGGGCACCGCGTTCGTCCGGGAGGCGCTCGAGCTGCGCGCGGGCGGGGTGACCGCGCCGATCCTGTCGTGGCTCATCACCCCGGGCGAGCCGCTGGACGAGGCCCTCGACGCGGACATCGAGCTGTCGGCCTCCGACACCGGGCTGCTCGGCGAGATCGAGGCCGCCGCCCGCCGCACGGGGCGCACGGCCAGGCTCCACCTGGAGGCCGACACCGGCATGAGCAGGGGCGGCTCGCCGCTGGCCGCCTGGCAGGGGCTCCTCGACGGGGCGCTGAAGCTGCAGGCCGAGGGCGTCGTCGAGATCGTCGGCCTCTGGTCCCACTTCGCCTGCGCCGACATCCCCGGCCACCCGTCCATCGAGCAGCAGCAGGAGGCGTACCGCACGGCGCTGAAGCTGGCCGAGCGGGCCGGCGCGGCGGGCTCCCACGTGATCAGGCACCTCGCCAACTCCGCGGCCACCGTGACGCTTCCTGAGGCCCGCTACGACCTGGTCAGGCCCGGCATCGCGATGTACGGCCTGAGCCCCATCCCCGAGCTGGGCGACTTCGGGCTCAGACCGGCGATGACGCTCGTGGCGCAGGCCGGGCTCGTCAAGCGGGTTCCGGAGGGCTCGGGCGTGTCATACGCTCACCTGTACGTCACCGACCGCGAGACCACGCTCGGCCTCGTGCCGCTCGGATACGCCGACGGGATCCTCAGGCACGCGACGGGGCGGGCCGAGGTGCTGGCCGGCGGGCGGCGCAGGTTGATCGCGGGCCGGGTGTGCATGGACCAGTTCATGATCGACCTGGGCGACGACGCCCTGTCGGCGGGTGACGAGGTCGTGCTGTTCGGCCCCGGTGACGGGGGCGAGCCGACAGTTCAGGAGTGGGCGGATAATCTCGGCACGATCACGCATGAGATCGTGACCAGGATCGGGTCGCGCGTGCCGCGGGTCTACGAGCACAGGCGCTCGCAGTCGACGGGCACTTCGCGGCGGGCATGAGCGGAGAAGGATCGGGGAGATGACGACGACAACACGGCGCAGGGTAGGCATCGCCGGCGCGCTCGTCGGTGCGGCTTCCGCCGGCGTCGCGGCGGCGGCGCTGGCCAAGCGGTACGCGGTCGGCCGGATCAGGCTGCGCCCCGACACCGAGGCCAGCGAGCCGTTCGGCGAGCTGCGGGGCAGGGAGCGCACGCTCGTCACCTCCGACGGCAAGGCGCTGCACGTCGAGATCGACGGGCCCGAGGAGCGAAGGAGCTCGGGGGGAGAGAGCGAGAGCAACGATGCCAACGAGCCCCGAAGCGGTCGCGACCATAAGCGCGGCGCCGAGCTGACCGTCGTCTTCTGCCACGGCTACTGCCTCAGCCTGGAGTCCTGGCACTACCAGCGCAAGGACCTGCGCGAGAACTACCGCATGGTGCTGTGGGACCAGCGCTCGCACGGGCGCTCGCAGCGCGCGGGGGCCGACGACAGCACGATCGACCGGCTGGGCGCCGACCTGGCCGAGGTGATCGAGCGGTTCGTGCCGGGCCCGTGCGTGCTGGTGGGCCACTCCATGGGCGGCATGACGATCATGGCGCTGGCCGACAGCCACCCCGAGCTGTTCGCGGACAAGATCCGCGGCGTCGCGCTCATCGCGACCTCGGCGGGCAAGCTGGCCGAGCTCACGCTGGGCCTGCCCGCGATGGTGTCCAAGGCGGTGCACAAGATCGCCCCGTCCACGGTCTCGATCCTGGGCAAGGGCGGCGCCCTCGTCGACCGCACCCGCAGCGCGGGCAGCGACATCGCGTTCCTGATGACCCGCTACATGGGCTTCGGCGACTCCAAGAACGTCAGCCCGACCGTGGTCGACTTCGCCGAGTCGATGATCAGGGCCACGCCGACCGAGGTGGTCGCCGACTTCTACCCCGCGCTGATGAACCACGACAAGCTCTCCGCGCTCGACGTCCTCGACCCGGTGCCCACCGCGATCATGGTGGGCGAGCGTGACTGGCTCACCCCGCCCGAGCACAGCAGGGCCATCGCCGCTGCGCTGCCCAAGGCACAGCTCACCGAGGTGCCGGACACGTCCCACCTCATCCAGCTGGAGCGGCCGGGCGCCGTCAACGACGCGCTGCGCGACCTGATCAAGAGGGTGGAGATGCAGTGAGGCTCGCGACCGCCGAGGACATGCGCGCGTACGGTGCCCGCCTGGCCGGGCTGCTGCGCGCCGGAGACCTGCTTGTCCTGTCTGGCGCGCTCGGCGCCGGCAAGACCACGCTCGTGCAGGGCATCGCCGAAGGGCTCAAAGTACGCGGCCCGATCACCTCGCCCACGTTCGTGATCGCCCGGGTGCACCCTTCGCTGCGCCAGGGGCCGCCGCTCGTGCACGTGGACGCCTACCGGCTCGGCGGCGACCTGGAGGTCGACGACCTCGACCTGGACGCCTCGCTGGAAGACTCCGTCACCGTCGTGGAGTGGGGCGAGGGGCTGGTCGAGGGGCTGGCCGAGGACCGGCTGGAGATCCACATCGACCGCGAGGCGGGCGAGGAGGCCCGCATTGTCACCCTGCGCGGCGTGGGTCCGCGATGGGCCGACACGCCGTCTGAGCCGGTAGAAGACTAAAACCGCCGTCAATTTTCGGCAATACTGGCACCCTTGACGTACCAGGCCATAGATATAAATCATGATCGTTGGTCAGGGATTGGCCCAGATTTTCTGGGTATCAGGAGGGGCGACATCCATATTTCTGATGGATGCTGGGTGGTACGACGGCGGAGTGGGGTGCGGCCGGTGCTCAGGGTCAGGCGAGTCGCGTACGCGGGAGCCATCGTGATGGTCGGTCTGACCGGCTGCACGGCCTCCGCCGAGACAAATCCAACAGGCACAGCCACGCCCACCGCCACAGCCAGCGGCACCGCCGCCCCGACCGCCACCGCGACCACCACCGCGACCACCACTGGCAGCCCGCGGCCCACGACCACCAGGCAGACCATCTCGGTCCAGCTCAACCCCGACCGCGTCATCGCGGGCGAGACCTCCAAGGTGTGGATCCTGGCCAACTGCCCCGTGCCGACCGGCGGCCCGGCGCACACCGGCACCGGGACCTCGCGGGCGTTCGTCAACGGCGTCGTGCTCAACCCCGTCACCGGGGCCTCGGCGACCCCCGCCGCCACCGCCACGCCCGCCAACGGCTCGCCCTGGGTGCGCGGCGAGGCGCAGGTCTCGGGAACGGTCCGGCGCGGCTCCTACCGGGTCGACGTCAAGTGCGACGGCACCAACGACATGGGCCGGGCCACCCTCAGGGTCGCCGCGGACGAGCCCGTGCCGTCCACCGTGCCGACCAAGGCGCCCAAGGCGGGCGGCGGCGGCACGTACGGGATGGACGCGAGCGACGACTCCTCGATCCCGATCGGCCCCGCGGGCGTGCTGGTCGGCCTCGCCCTGGTCGCGGGCGTCGGCTTCGCGGTCAAGCGCCGCAAGGCGTAGCGATGGCCCGCCCTGGACGGGTGGTGCTCGCCGGCGCCGCCACGGGCCTGCTGCTGGTCGCGTTCGGCAAGGGCATGCAGACCGGCACCACGCCCACCGCGTCGATCGTGCCCGAGAGCATCGACATCCCCTCGATCGACGTCGACGCACCGCTCATGAAGCTCGGCCTGTCGAAGGACGGCGAGGTCGAGCTGCCCCCGTACGAGAAGCCGAAGGTGGCCGGCTGGTACACCGGCAGTGCCGTGCCCGGCGAGAAGGGCGCCTCGGTGATCATCGGCCACGTCGACACCAAGACGGCCCCCGCCGTGTTCTACAAGCTCAGGCAGTTACGCAAGGGTGAGACCGTCAAGGTCGAGCGCAGCGACGGCAAGGTCGTGAGCTTCAAGGTCGACCATATCGAGCAGGTGCACAAGGACAGCTTCCCCACCAGGCGCGTGTACCTGGAGGACGGCCTCAAGCTGGTCACCTGCGGCGGCAAGTTCGACTACGCCAAGGGTGAATACCTGGACAACATCATCGTGTACGCCTCCCGCGCCTGAAAAACGGTTTGCGGTCCCCTTCCCCTCGTCCAGGATCATGGACGCGTGAGTGTGAACACCAACCCGCCCGCGACCGGCGTGCGCCTGCCCTGGGGCAGGGTGCACCCGCAGGTGCGCGTGGCGGTCGAGGGCTTCCTCGGGGCGCGCGTGGCCGAGGCGGTCACCCAGCCCGGCGGCTTCTCGCCGGCGGCCGCGGTCCGCCTGCGCGCGGAGAACGGCAGGCGCGCCTTCGTCAAGGCCGTCGGCCCCGAGCCGAACGCCGAGAGCGTCCGCATCTACCGCGCCGAGCTGGAGATCGCCGCCGCGCTGCCGGAGTCCGTGCCCGCGCCCAGGCTGCTGACCGGATTCGAGCTGGAGGGCTGGGTCGCGCTGGTCTTCGAGGACGTCGAGGGCGAGCATCCCGAGCTGCCGTGGCGGCCGGACCAGCTCGACCGGGTGCTCGCCGCCGTCCGGCGGATGTCGGCCGAGCTCACCCCCGCCCCGATCGCCGCGCCGCCCGTGGCCGAGGCTCTCGACTCGTCGTTCCGCGGCTGGCGCCACCTGCTGGAGGAGGACACCGGCGGGCTCGACCCGTGGGCGCTGCGCCACCTCGGCGAGCTGGCCGAGCTCGAGGCCGGCTGGGCCGCGGGGGCGGCCGGCGACACCCTGCTCCACCGGGACCTGCGGGCCGACAACATCCTGCTCAGCGGCGAGCGCGTCTACGTCGTCGACTGGCCGTGGGCCTGCGTGGGCGCGCCGTGGATCGATCTGGTGGCCATGCTGCCGTCGGTCGGCATGCAGGGCGGGCCGATGCCGCACGAGCTGTTCACCGATCCCGACCCCGCGGTGACCGCGTTCGTCGCCGGGCTCTGCGGCTACTTCGTCCGCCACGGCCGCCTGCCGGACCCGCCGGGACTGCCCACGGTCAGGGCGTTCCAGCGGGCGCAGGGATTGGTCGCGCTCGACTGGCTCAAGCGTCGTACGGGCTGGTCTTGACTTTTGGAGGCGGCGCGCCGTACGGCGGGTAGGCTAGACAGCCGTGCTGGTCCTGGCCTTTGATACCGCGACACCCGCCGTCACCGCCGCGCTCCACGACGGGGGGCGGGTGCTCGCCGAGCACACGACGATCGACGCCCGGCGTCACGGCGAGCTGCTCGTCCCCACCATCGAACGCGTGCTGGCCGAGGCGGGCGCCGCGCTGCGCGACGTGACCGCCATCGTGGCCGGCAGCGGCCCCGGCCCCTACACCGGCCTGCGCGTCGGGCTGATGACCGCGCAGGGGCTCGCCACCACGCTGGGCGTCCCCGCGTACGGCATCTGCACGCTCGACGCCGTCGCCTACGGCAGCGGGCTCGCCGAGCCGTTCCTGGTGGCCACCGACGCGCGGCGCAAAGAGGTGTTCTGGGCGCGTTACGCCGACATGCGCACCCGGCTCGACGGGCCCTTCGTCGACCGGCCCGCCGACGTGCCCGTGCACGGGCTGCCGGTCGTGGGCGCCGGCGCCGCGCTCTACGCCGAGATCCTCGGCGAGAGCGACGCGCCCCCCTACCCCTACGCCGGGGCCCTGGCGGCGCTCGCGGCCGAACGGCTCGCCCAGGGCACGCCGCTCGACCCGCCCCGCCCGATCTACCTGCGCAGACCCGACGCCGTCGTGCCCGGGGCGCCCAAGCGGGTGACAGCGTGAATCTCCGGCCGATGACCCAGGCCGACCTGCCGGCGGTCATGTCGATCGAGCGGGCCACGTTCCCGCTCGACGCGTGGAGCGAGGGCATGATGCGCGGCGAGCTGGCCGAGATGCCGCGCTCGCGCCACTACCTGGTGGCCCTCGTGGACGGCGAGATCATCGGCTACGCCGGGCTCGCCGCCGCGGCCGACCAGGCCGACGTGCAGACCATCGCGGTGCTGGAGAAGCACCAGGGCACCGGCGTCGGCGGCGCCATGCTGACCGAGCTGCTGGCCGAGGCGGGCCGCCGGGGGGCGCGGGAGATCTTCCTGGAAGTACGCGCCGACAACCCGCGCGCCCAGGCCGTCTACCGGCACTACGGGTTCGAGGAGATCGGCACCCGCCGCCGCTACTACGACGACGGCACCGACGCGATCATGATGAGAAGGAATCTTGATGACTGACGAACCACTGGTCCTGGGCATCGAGACCTCCTGCGACGAGACCGGCATCGGCATCGTCAGGGGCCACACCCTGCTGGCCAACACGATCGCCTCCAGCATGGACGAGCACGCCCGCTACGGCGGCGTGGTGCCCGAGGTGGCCTCGCGCGCCCACCTGGAGGCCATGACGCCGACCGTGGAGGCCGCGCTGGCCCAGGCCGGCCTGAAGTTCTCCGACATCGACGCCATCGCCGTCACCGCGGGCCCGGGCCTGGCGGGGGCGCTGCTGGTGGGCGTGGCCGCCGCCAAGTCCTACGCGCTGGGCCTCGGCCTGCCCCTCTACGGCGTCAACCACCTGGCCGCCCACGTGGCCGTCGACCAGCTCGAACACGGGCCGCTGCCCAAGCCGTGCATCGCCCTGCTCGTGTCGGGCGGCCACTCGTCGCTGCTGCTCGTGCCCGACGTGGCCGCGGACGTGATCTCGCTCGGCTCGACGGTCGACGACGCGGCCGGCGAGGCGTTCGACAAGGTCGCGCGGGTGCTGGGGCTGCCGTTCCCCGGCGGGCCGCACATCGACCGGGCCGCGCGCGACGGCTCGGGCGCGGCGATCACGTTCCCGCGCGGCAAGATCGACGACGGGACGCTCGACTTCTCCTTCTCCGGGCTCAAGACGGCCGTGGCGCGCTGGGTCGAGGCCCGCGAGGCGTCCGGGGAGTCGATCCACGTGCCCGACGTGGCCGCCTCGTTCCAGGAGGCCGTGGTCGACGTGCTGACCCGCAAGGCGCTGCAGGCGTGCCGGAAGTACGACGTGCACGACCTGCTCATCGGGGGCGGCGTGGCGGCCAACTCGCGGCTGCGCGCGCTGGCCCAGGAGCGGTGCGACGCGGCCGGCGTACGGTTGCGCGTGCCGCGGCCCGGGCTGTGCACCGACAACGGCGCGATGGTCGCCGCCCTGGGGTCCAACCTGGTCGCGGCCGGGATCACGCCGTCGACGCTGGAGATCCCCGCCGACTCCTCGCTGCCGATCACGACCGTTCACGTGTGAGGGTCGCCGGCTGGGGCCGTGCCTGCGACGGCACGGCCCCAGGCGGCGCTCACCGCGTCCCTGGTCTCCCCAAGCGACGCCGGCCGCGGTGAGGGACTTCGGCCCGTCAGGGACTGGCTGAGCGCCCTGGGCCGTGCCGCCGGGGACACGGCCCAGGGGCTCAGTCCTTGGTCCTGACGGGGCGTAGGAGGGCCTCGGCCAGGGCCAGCATGGTCTCCTCCAGGGCGCCCAGGCGCTTGGTGAGGTCGTCGGTCGCGGGCTGGACGATGCCGGTGACCGTCTCCGTGAGCTGGTCGCGGTCGGGACGCGCCGTGACGAGCTCGGTGAGCGCGTTCGCGGCGGCGGTCAGGCGCTCGGCCTGGTCTCCGGCGTGCGCCTGGAGCAGCTCGCTCTGGCCCGCCAGGGCCTCGGGGAGGCGGCCCACGCGCTCGCTGACGGTCTCGATGCGGTCGTCGACGGACTCCAGGTGCGCGCTGGCCTGCTCGGCGCGGGTGGCCAGGCCGTTGAGATGGGTGTCGAGGCCGTTGAAGCGGGTGTCGATGCCGTCGAAGCGGCTGCTCAGGAGCTCCTCGGCCTCGACCAGGCGCTCGTCGACGGAGTCGATCTGGGTGTCGAGCTTGTTGAAGCGGCCCTCGTTGCGCGTGGACAGCTCGCCGAGGCGCTGGTCAGAGGCGGCCATGCGCTCGTCGAGGGCGCCGAAGCGGGCGTCGATGCGTACGTCGAGCGCGTCGAACCTGTCGTCGTGGCGACCGAGGTGGCCGTCCACGGTGCCCAGGCGCTTGTCCACGCCGCCGAGCTGGTTGTCCACGGACAGGAGCCGCTTGTCGACGCCGGCCATCCTGCCGTCGAGGCCGTCGAGCCTGGTGTCGATGTCGGCCAGGCACTCGTCGGCGGACTCCAGGCGGCTGTCGAACCCGGTGAGCCTCGAGTCGAGCCCCGTGAGCCGGCCCTCGACCCGGTCGAGCCGGGCGTCCACGCCGCTGAGGCGGGCGCTCAGGCGCTGCTCGCTCTCGCCGAGCTGGACGGCGAGGTGCTGGTCGGCCTCGTCGAGCCGGGTGGCGAGCCGCAGCTCGACGTCGGACAGGCGGCTGCCGAGCTGCTCGTCGGACTCCTTGAGGCGGCTGGCCAGCCGCTCGTCCGCCTCGACGAGGCTGGTGGCCAGGCGCTGGTCGGTCTCGTCCATCCGGGCGGTCAGCCGCAGGCCGGTCTGGTCGAGGCGGTCGGACAGTCGCTGGTCGGTCTGGTCGAGCCGGTCGGTCAGCCGCTGGTCCGTCTCGTCGAGCCGGTCGGAGAGCCGCTCTTCGGCCTCGCCCAGGCGGTCGGAGAGCCGCTCTTCGGTCTCGCCGAGGCGGTTGGACAGTCGCTGGTCGGTCTCGCCGAGGCGGGCCGTCAGTCGCTGGTCGGTCTCGTCGAGCCGGGCCGTCAGCCGTTGGTCGGTCTCGTCCATCCGGGCGGTCAGCCGTTGGTCGGTCTCGTCCATCCGGGCCGTCAGTCGCTGGTCGGCCTGGTCGAACCGGGCCGTCAGGTGCTGGTCGGCCTCGTCGAGCCGATCGGAGAGCCGCCGGTCGGTGGCGTCGAGGCGGTCGGAGAGCCGCTGGTCGGTGTCGTCGAGGCGGGCCGTGAGGCGCTGGTCGGCCTCGTCGAGCCGCGTGGTCAGCCGCTGGTCCGTCTCGTCCATCCGGACGGCGAGCTGCTTGTCCTGCGCGCTCAGCCGGGCGGTGAGGTGCTCCGACAGGTCGCCGACCGCGACCTCGACCCGGTCGGTGCGGGTGCTCAGGTCGGCCATCGACTTGTCGAGCCTGGTGAAGCGGCTCGCGGCGGCCTCCATGCTGCTGTTGAGCGTGGCCAGCGTGGCGGCGAAGTCGGACATTCCCTTCGTGAGGCCGTCCGTGGTTTCGAGCACCGTCTGCAGGCGGGTGAGCGCTTCGCCCACACCCTCGCCCATGGTGCCCAGGTCGGCCCGCAGGCCGGGCAGGTCGGCCACCGGGGCGACGCGGGCGTCCACGTCTCCGATCCGCTCCCCGACGGCGTCCACGTGGTCGCGTACCGCCTCGACGTGCTGAGCCAGCCCCTCCGCCCACATCGGCGGCTTGGCGGTGATGTCGTCCAGCCGCCCGCTCACCGCCTGCAGGGTGCCGCTGAGGCCCCCGAGCTCGCGCTCGCGCACCTCGCGCAGCAGCCACTCCATGCCTTCGAGCCGCTGGCGGATCTCGTCCAGCACGGCCCCCTGCGTGCGCTGCTCGTACACATGATCCTGCGAGGCGCGCGCCAGCAGGTCCCGCATCCTCTCGGAGATGCCGGACTGGCCTCCTGCCTGGAGAAGGGTGGTGTGGTTGGAATGGTCCACCGAAAGCTCCTTTGGCTCGCCGACGGTCTGCCGCGCAGCGGTGGGATATAGGTCGATTTTCAGATGAACGAGAGGAAACGCGGAAAACGCATTAGGGGAGAACTCCCGTCCGCCCACCTTAGCCCCTCGAGCAAGGTCCGTCAGGGGCGAAGTGAAAGATCGAGGTTAACGGCAGAATGACCGGTTCAAGCAGGTGGAGAGGTGTCGCAGATGATGACCGATGGCTTATCGAGGATCCGGGTAAGGATGATAGTTGCCGATTTTTCGCCATTTAGGCGGAGATCTGCGCGGAGGCGTTCGATGTCCACGGCGGAGCCGCGCTTCTTGATGGTGACATTTCCGACTTGTCGCTCTCGAAGGGCGGCGCGCAGCTTTTTCCCTGAAAAGGGGAGAATGTCCTCAATTTCATATCTGGCCGCCCATGGGGTGTCGATCGGGTCGTCACCGGTGATGTAGGCGATCATCGGGTCGAGCAGGCGTCCGTTCACGATTTCCGACACCTCGCCCACGAGGTGCGCCCGGATGGCCGCGCCGTCCGGCTCGTAGACGTACCTGCCGGCCGGGCCGACCGGGGCCTCGGCGCCCGTGGCGGTCAGCGTGTGGCCGCCGGGCAGCAGGGTGGCGCGGCGCCCGGCCCCCTCCTGGCCGGTCCAGAGGGCGGCCTCCTTGACCTCGCCCTTGTACGAGACCCACTCGGCCTCGGCGCCCGCGGGGATGAACTCGTACGGGATGCCCGGGGCGACCTTGACGCACGCCCGGGAGGCTCTGGAGATCAGGTCCAGCACCACCGGCCAGGGCGGGGAGTAGGCCATGGGGTCGAACGTCCTGCCCCGGCCCGTCCGCCTGGCCGGGTCGGCGAAGAGCACGTCGTACTCCTCCGGCCGGACCTCGGCCGCGTCCCCCACCGACACCGTCACCCTGTCGCCCAGCCCGAGCGCCTCGGCGTTGGCCCTGGCCACGGCGACGGTCAGCGGGTCGGTGTCCACGGCGGCCACGGTGCAGCCGGCGCGGGCCAGCGCGAGGAAGTCGCCACCGATGCCGCAGCACGCGTCCACGACCCTCAGCCGATGCGGCGGAATGTCCGCGATGCCGAGCCCGGGCGGAGGAGGCGCATCCGGTCCGTGCGGAGGCGTGCCCGGTCCGTGCGGGGGCGTGCCTGGCCCGTGCGAGGGTGCGGCCGGTCCGTGCGGAGGCGTGCCCGGTCCGTGCGGAGGTGTGCCCGGTCCGTGCGGGGGCGCGCCGGGTCCACGTGAGGGAGTGTGTGGTCCGAGGGAGGGTGCGGCCGGTCCGTGCGGAGGTGTGTCCAGCCCGTGCGGAGGTGTGTCCGGTCCGTGTGGAGGCACATCCGGCCGGTGTGGGGACGTGCCCGGACCGTGTGGGAATGCGGCCAGACCGTGTGGGAGTGCGGCCGGCTCGTGTGGGGGTGGGGCCGGGTGTGCCTGGGTCAGGCGGTGGGCGCGGTGTTCGGCGACCTCCGTCCGGGTGGACTGCTCCAGGCCGTGCGGCGTGAAGTACATCCGCCGCGCGTCCTCGCCGAACTTGGCCCTGGCGCGCTCCCGCAGCCCCGCCTGGGTGAGCGCCGCGGAGGTGAGCGCGGCGTCGTACGTCCTGCGCAGCCTCGTGGCGGCCGCCACCGGATCCGTGCCCACCAGCTCCACGGCCTCGGCGAGCGCGCGTTGCCCGCGCGGTGTCAGCAGCTCGTCGAAGGCGTCAAGGTCCACATCACCCGACGTTATCGCCACGTCGCACCCGGTCGGACCAAGGGCGTACCGTATCCAGAGGGGGACGGGTTCGGTCTGATCGCTCTCAGCAGACGCGTTCGTGTTGACTGTCAAGCCCCTCTTGCATATGTTTCCTGTTGGCACTCTCCCCTTGAGAGTGCCAACGTGCGACGAGGCAGGTCTGACACCCGCGACGGCAGGCCCCGCTGGTCGCCTCTTCTAGATCATTCAAATCTGAAGGGGAGGTCCGATCGTGACGACCGCCACCAAGGTTCCCGTTAAGCCGCTCGGCGACCGCATTGTGGTTCAGCCGCTTGAGGCAGAGCAGACCACCGCTTCCGGCCTGGTCATCCCTGACACCGCCAAGGAGAAGCCGCAGGAGGGCAAGGTCCTCGCGGTGGGCCCGGGCAACTGGGACGAGGACGGCGACAAGCGGATTCCGCTCGACGTCTCGGAGGGCGACATCGTCCTCTACAGCAAGTACGGCGGCACTGAGGTCAAGTACGGCGGCGAGGAGTACCTCGTGCTCTCCGCCCGCGACGTTCTCGCGATCATCGAGAAGTAAGCCGGATGTGTCGAGCCCCGGGCGCTCTTGAGGGCGGCCGGGGCTTTCGACGCTAGGAGAGGACTTTCAAGCAATGGCGAAGATCCTGGAGTTCGACGAGGACGCCCGCCGCGCGCTCGAGCGCGGTGTGAATGCGCTCGCCGACGCCGTGAAGGTAACCCTCGGCCCGCGTGGCCGTAACGTCGTCATCGACAAGAAGTTCGGTGCGCCGACGATCACGAACGACGGTGTGACCATCGCTCGTGAGATCGAGCTGGAAGAGCGCTACGAAAACCTCGGCGCCCAGCTCGCCAAGGAAGTTGCCACCAAGACCAACGACATCGCGGGTGACGGCACCACCACCGCCACCGTGCTGGCCCAGGCCATGGTCCGCGAGGGCCTGCGCAACGTGGCCGCCGGCGCCTCGCCGCTGTCGCTCAAGCGCGGCATCGACAAGGCCGCCAAGGCGATCAGCGACAAGCTGCTCGACAGCGCCCGCGAGGTGGCCGACAAGAAGGAGATCGCCAACGTCGCCACGATCTCCGCTCAGGACGCGCAGATCGGCGACCTGATCGCCGAGGCGTTCGACAAGGTGGGCAAGGACGGTGTCCTCACCGTCGAAGAGTCCAACGCCATGGGCATGGAGCTCGAGTTCACCGAGGGCATGCAGTTCGACAAGGGCTACGTGTCGCAGTACATGGTGACTGACCCCGAGCGGATGGAGTCGGTCCTCGAGGACGCCTACATCCTGATCAACCAGGGCAAGATCGCCTCCATCGCGGACTTCCTGCCGCTGCTGGAGAAGATCGCCCAGACGAAGAAGCCGCTCCTCGTGATCGCCGAGGACGTCGAGGGCGAGGCCCTGGCCGTCCTGGTCACCAACAAGATTCGCGGCACCTTCACCTCCGTGGCCGTCAAGGCCCCGGGCTTCGGCGACCGCCGCAAGGCCATGCTGCAGGACATCGCCATCCTCACCGGTGGCCAGGTCGTCAGCGAGGAGGTCGGCCTCAAGCTGGAGCACGTCGGTCTCGAGGTGCTCGGCACGGCCCGCCGCGTCGTCGTCACGAAGGACAACACCACCATCGTCGACGGCGCCGGTGACGCGCAGGCCATCGAGGACCGCGTCAAGGAGATCAAGCTCGCCATCGAGCAGTCCGACTCCGACTGGGACCGCGAGAAGCTGCAGGAGCGCCTGGCCAAGCTCGCCGGCGGTGTGTGCGTGCTGCGCGTCGGCGCCGCCACCGAGGTGGAGCTGAAGGAGAAGAAGCACCGCCTCGAGGACGCGATCTCCGCGACGCGCGCCGCGATCGAGGAGGGCATCGTCTCCGGCGGTGGCTCCGCGCTGATCCACGTCTCCAAGACCCTCGACGACCTCGGCCTGACGGGCGACGAGGCCACGGGTGTCGGCGTCGTCCGCCGCGCCCTGGTCGAGCCGGCCCGCTGGATCGCCGAGAACGCCGGTCTCGAGGGCTACGTGGTGACGCACAAGGTCGCCGAGCTGGAGGCCGGCCACGGCCTCAACGCCGCGACCGGTGAGTACGGCGACCTGATCGCGCAGGGCGTCATCGACCCGGTCAAGGTCACGCGTTCGGCCGTCCAGAACGCCGCGTCGATCGCGGGCATGCTCCTCACGACCGAGGCGCTCGTGGTGGACAAGCCCGAGGAGGAGGCCCCGGCCGCCGGCGCGGGCCACGGTCACGGCCACGGCCACTGACCAGGCTCTTCTCTCGTCACGGCCCGCACCCGAAAGGGTTGCGGGCCGTTCGGCGTTCCGGGGACGGGTCAGCGCGGGCGGTTTGGGGTTCGGGGGACGGGTCGGCGTAGGCGGTTCGGGGTTCCAGGGGCGGGTCGGCGCGGGCCGTTCGGGGTTTCGGGGGGCGGGTCAGCGTAGGCCGATTGCGCTCTCCCAGAACCAGTTCCAGCGGATCTCGTCCCGGAAGCGGTTCACCCCCGCCTCGTACAGAACGCCGATCGCGCCGTTGCCGAGGAGTGTCATGTCGGAATAGCCGGCGTGGTCGCCGTCGATCCTCACCCCCGCGTTGTTGGTGGAGTTGTCGTAGTTCCGCCAGGTCGCGCCCTCGTCGAAGGAGGAGCGCACGTTCATCCCCACCGGGTTGTTGTCGGTCTTCGGCGTGGCGGGCGCCGAGAGCAGGATCCGGGTGTAGGGGGCCTTGTCCCGCTGGCGCAGCAGGGCCGGATGGGTGGGCGGAGCGGTGATCGCGCCGTCGGCCAGGAAGTCGCCGTCGAACGACTGGCCCCCGTCCGTGCTCACGCCCCGGGCCAGGCCGTGGACGGAGGTCTGGTCGTCGGGTACGGCGCCGTTGCGGGCGATCACGAGGATGCTGCCGTCGGTCCGCTCGACCAGGGTCTGCTCGCCCAGCTTCAGTACCGACTTGTCGTAGGTGGCGGTCGCGCCGATCTGCCAGGTCGCGCCGTGGTCGTCGCTGTAGATCAGCCGTACGCTCTGCGTGTCGCCCACGCTGAAGTAGACGGGCACCACGAGGCGGCCGCTGTGGGCCGGCTGGGTCAGCTGGATGCCGTGCCCGGGCCCCGTGGCGAACCAGTCCCCGGCGCCCGCGGGCGCCTTGATGACGCCCGACAGGTCCTTCGGGCTCGACCAGGTGACGCCGTCGTCCGTGCTGACCTGGACCTTCGGCGTACGAGGCGTGGTCTGGGACGCGGTCGGCTCGGAGGTCGTGAACAGGAACACCGGCCCGCTGGAGTCGGCGACCATGGTCGCGTTCCCCTGCAGGGCCGCTCCGGCCGTGCTGGGCAGGACGACCCTGCTCGCCTCCCAGGTGACGCCGTTGTCGGTCGAGCGCCGCATGACGACGTCGAACGCGCCGTGGTCGGCGCAGTTGTTCCTGTTGCGCCGCTCGGCGAAGGCGAGCAGCACGTCGTTCCTGGTCTTCACGACCGCCGGCAGCCGGTAGCAGGTGGCGGCCTGCGATCCACTGGCGGGGATCGACCTCCACAGGGTCTGCGTGTGGAAGACGTACGTGGGCGGCTGCGCGGCCGCCGCGGGTGATGCGGTGAGGGCCACGGCCATGAGCGCTGCGGCTGCCGCGGTGAACGTCCGTAATGTACGCATCAATGCCTCCATTTACGCGTTCGCGGCCATGATCGTCTCATCGGTCGTTCCCCCGATCCACCGCCTTCTGAAGGCCGGCGTTGCCGTCGCGGCGTGGAGGCGAGCTAATCTGTCAAAGGGCCAGAATATCCTGCCGTTTTGCCAGTAAACTACCATGCGTGATCAACCAATCACGCATGCCGCTGCCGAAGGATCCAGGCATGCAGAAACCACCTCCTGCCGTCTTCCCGATCTTCCGCTCCCGGATCACCTGTGCGGTGCTGACCTGCGCCTACATAGGTGACCAGGAGCACTCGGTCGGAGATCTGGCGGTGATCGCCGGGACGGACAGCGGCACGATGGCCCGCGAGGTCGCCAAGCTCGAACAGGCGGGAGTTCTCAGCGCTCGGCACGTAGGACGTACCAAGCTGGTGACCGCCAACCGGAGCGCTCCCTTCTACGGCCCGCTCCGCGATCTCGTCACGATCACCCTCGGCCCGGCCCAGGTGCTCGCCGAGGAGCTGGCGGGCGTCGATGGCATGGACACAGCCCTGGTCTTCGGCTCGTGGGCGGCCCGGATGCGTGGAGAGCCCGGCCCTTCTCCGGTCGACATCGACCTTCTGGTGATCGGGCGTCCCGATCGTGATGATCTACACGATGCCACGGAACATGCGAGATCCAGGCTGGGACGTCAGGTCAACACGGTGGTCATCAGCCGGGCGCGCTGGGAGGCCGGCGAGGACGGGTTTATCCGCGAGCTCCGTAGCCGTCCGCAGGTGATGGTGCCGATCTCGGGCGGAGATACGGAATGACGAGCTGGGCACGCGGGAGGGAAGAGATCATCGGCATGCTGCAGCGCCGTGAGCTCACGCAAGTCGTGGCGGACGCCGAACTCGCCGAACGCATGCTCTCAACCGCCCGCCGGCATCTGACCAGCGCGGAGGCCCTTGCCGCCGCGGATCCGTATCTTGCGTACGCGGCGTTGCATGATGCTGTCCGCAAGTCCCTGGCGGCGCTCTTGCAGATCCAAGGTCTCCGGGCGACGACGACCGGCGGCCACCTGGCGGTCCAGCATGCGGCGCGGGCGCAGTTCGGGGCGTCCATGGGGGCGATCCTTCGGCCGGTCGATCGCATCCGCACCACGCGGCACGAAAGCGAGTACCCGACCAGCAGCACCTGGATCGATGAGGACAGCGTCCGGGACGACCTGCCGGCGGCGACGGCGGTCGTGGACGCGGCGGAACGGGCGCTGCATCACCTCTCGCCGTTCGTCCTTTGACGGGCATCCGGAAGTGGACGATGGCTTGCTCGCCCCCCGTGATCGCCTGCCCCCTGCGCCCGGACGGGCGCCGCTCCCGCGCCCGATCTGCCATCACCGGCCATCTCCTGCCTGGTCCCAGAGGTGACCGTGGCGACCCGCGGCTGCCCTGCGTGCCGACTCCAGCCTCTTCTTGAGGTGGGTGCCTTCTGCCGAAACGGCTCTCGGTTGACGGGGGGTCACCTTGGCTGTGCGGTGATCCAGCGGGACTGGCAAGTCCTGAGGCGAGGGCCGGGTCGCCTTGGGCTTCCAGGGGGCCCTGGGCGGGCGGTTGGGGAGAAGTGGGGGAAAAGGTGGATTATTGGAGTAAACCGGAAGTGGGTGATAAGCGTCCGGGATCTGACAATTGTCGTGCATTCCAGGTTATGGGATGAAACATTATGTCACTAGTTAAGGCTTAGTGTGGTCATTTGATTACTGCCCGTTATCGTCGCTTCAATGTGACCAATCCGTAGCCGTTCGCCATGACGACAGGCCGGATCAGTGCGGGCATCATGCCTATCGTGAGCGAGGGAAGCGTCGCCGACGCCAAAATTGGGGTAAGGCTCGCGTCGAGACTTCCGGCACGGACGGATGACTCCGACCTTAGGGAACTGACGAGCCTCGCCGTACAGGGAGATCGCAGTGCGATCGAATCCCTGCTCGGCGAGTTGCGTCCGATGGTGGTGCGGTATTGCCGCGCCCGGCTGGGCAGGGTTTCAGGGCAATATCACATTGCCGATGACGTAGCCCAGGAGGTGTGCATCGCGGTGCTGTCCGCGCTGCCGCGATACCGCGACATGGGGCGGCCGTTCGCCTCCTTCGTGTTCGGGATCGCCTCGCACAAAGTGGCCGACGCGCTACGGAGTTCGGTGCGCTCGGCCGTACCGACTCAGGATCTGCCCGATGGGCCGGACGACGGGCCGGGGCCCGAGGAGACCGTGGTCCGCTACATCGAGGTCGAACACGCGCGCAGGCTCCTGGCCAGGTTGCCCGAGAACCAGCGCGAGTTGCTGCTGTTGCGGGTGGTGTCGGGATTGTCGGCTGAGGAGACCGGTAATGTACTCGGTATGTCACCGGGTGCGGTTCGTGTCGCCCAGCATCGGGCGCTTGCCAGGTTGCGGCAGATGGCCGAGCTGGAGTCGGCTTGACGCCTGAGGAGGAGACCGACGCGCTGCTCGACGCGCTCGGTCGTGGAGAGAGGCCTGACTCAGGCGATCCAGCCGTGCGGTTGCTGGCCGTGCTGCTCGATGATGTCGGTCAGCGGCGTTCCTCCGTGTCGATGACGCCGTCGACGTAGCCTCTGGCGTACTCCCAGCTGACGTAGTCGGCGGGGTCCGGGTGAAAGGCCGGCTCGTGGACCTGCGGCTGGCCTTTCTCGATCATTTGCCGTAGGTTGCCGCGCAGCAGCTCCCAGTCGAAGAAGTGCTGCTCGCCGCATTCAGGGCAGTCGAGTACGAGGCCCAGCACCCCCTGCGGTTCGAGCAGGGAGCGGAAGACCTCGACGTCGGCGAGGTCCGTGATGGCCTCGTCACGTTCGGCCGCGGTGAGTGGCTCGGCGTCGTCGAGGGCGCCCATCGCCGAGGAAGGGTCGTTCGGGTCGTCCGCGAACGGGTCGCGGGGGACGTCTTCCAGCACCTTCCCACCATATGACCGAAGCGGCCCGAGCGGTGGACATTACCTCAGCCATCCGCGCCTGGCCGCCTCCACGCCCGCGTGGAAACGCGACTGGGCGCCCAGCTCGGACATGGCGTCCGCGAACCTCGCCCGGACCGTTCGCACCGACACGCCCAGCTGGCGGGCTATGGAGTCGTCACACATGCCCTGGGCGGCCAGGCGGAGGACCTGGACCATGCCGTCGCCCCGCCGGCCCCACGGCAGGGGCACGGCCCTGGCCCACAGCTCCCTGAACAGCGTGCGGAGCATGCCCACGACGATCGGCGTGCGGATCAGATAGAAGTTGTACGCGTGGTCGGGCAGGTTGCCACCCCAGTACGGAGGCAGGCCCGCGACCTCGGGCCCCGCGGTCATGAACCAGCTCGGCACCCGGTCCAGCGTGCGTACCTTGCCGCCGGTCTCCAGCACCCGGGTGAGCTGGTCGCGTACGCCCGGCAGAGCCAGGGTCGAAACCGGGATGATCGCGTGAACCGTGAGAAGTTTTCGTTCTTGCGCGTCAATCCATAGTTCCGCAAATTTGCGCGCGAAATCGATCATCGTGCGTTCGTCGGGAACAGCGGTCAATAATTCCATCGGCGGGGACTGCACGGCTATGCCGACCACGCTCTCGTACATCACGTCGGCCCCGTTCACCATCTCCACCGTGAACGTGCCGCTCTGGTAGTCGCGGCCGACGTCGTAGTCGCGGATCAGTGACCGGATCGAGCCGAGCGCCGAGTCGATCCTGCGGCTCTCCTCCGCCAGCCGGTCGAGCCGATCGGCGATCACCCTGCCGAGGGCCGCCGCCGGATGCCTGGCCAGGTACTCCCCCGACTGCTCGTCGATCACGCCCAGCTTGACGAGGTCGTCGAGCTGCCGGCCGACCTTCTCGACGGGACCGTCCATGGCCTGCGCGAGATCGGTGCGGGTCGCGCGGTGCAGGCGCAGCACCGCGGTGTAGAGCGCGGTCTGCGTCGGGTCGAGGCCCAGCGTCTCGAAAGGATCAGGCATGGTACGGGGCTCGTTGCGCATTATGGGCGGCTCCGTTGGGGGGACACGGGCGTGCCGTGAGGATAACCCCGCATTACGCTCGTGTCCCCCCGTTGCGATGACTGGTCGGTGCGCGGCGTGCAACTTCGTGCAATTGCACGTTTTCACATTGCGTTGTTCCGTTGAGTAACGCAGGCTTTACCTAGCGTCGGCATCCTGCGAGGGCTGAGGCGACAGCGGGCCATCAGGACGCGGAGGGGGGTTCGGTGGCGTCAAGCGTCGCCTTGACCCGGATGCCGGTGGCCGAGGCACGGGACGGATCACCGACCGTCCCGTGCCTCGGCACTTTTCGATGCCGGGAGTAGGACGGACCGTGGGGGTCATCGTGCTCCCGGCATCGCCGTTTCCACCGGCCCCGGGGCCCGTCGAAGGATCCCCCCGTACTTCGGCTGAGGGCCTTTTGGGGTTGGGTGGGGCACGACTGCAATCCCTCGGGTGGGGCGGGGGTGCGGCTTGAGGGCCGAGTGTGCGGTCGTGAGCCCCGATGGTGAGCGTTGGGGCTGGACGTGGCCGGTGTGGGTGCTGCGGCGCAGTTTGGAGGCAGGGCCTAGACTTGGCTCAATCAGAGCCACGGCAAGAGGGGGCCGCAGCATGTCCAAGTTCACCGAAACCGGATTGACCTTCGATGACGTGCTGCTGGTCCCCGGCTATTCAGACCTGCAACCAGGCGAGGCCGACACCAGGGCCCGCCTGTCCCGCGGCATCACCCTGTCCATCCCGCTGGTCTCCGCGGCCATGGACACCGTCACCGAGGCCCGCATGGCGGTCGCCATGGCCCGCCAGGGCGGCATCGGGATCCTGCACCGCAACCTGTCGGTCGAGGAGCAGGCCCAGCAGGCCGACCTGGTCAAGCGGTCCGAGGCCGGCATGGTCACCAACCCGGTGACCTGCAGCCCCGACAACACGCTGGCCGACGTGGAGCGGCTCTGCGCGACGTACCGGATCTCGGGTGTGCCCGTGACGGACGTGGACGGCACGCTGCTCGGCATCGTGACCAACCGCGACATGCGCTTCGAGACCGACCAGTCGCGTGCCGTGCGCGAGGTCATGACCAAGATGCCGCTCGTCACCGCCCCGGTCGGGGTGTCGCGGGACGAGGCGTTCGCCCTGCTCCGGCGGAACAAGATCGAGAAGCTGCCGCTGGTCGACGCCGACGGCAGGCTGCGCGGCCTGGTCACGGTCAAGGACTTCACCAAGAGCGAGCAGTACCCGCTGTCCACCAAGGACGCCGACGGCCGGCTGGTCGTGGGGGCGGCCGTCGGCGTCGGTGGCGACGCCGAGCTGCGGGCCAAGGCGCTGATCGAGGCCGGCGTCGACGTGGTGGTCATCGACGTGGCCCACGGTCACTCCAAGGGCCTGGCCGACATGGTCGCCAAGATCAAGGCCAACAGCAAGGTGCAGGTCGTCGCGGGCAACATCGCGACCAGGGCCGGGGCGCAGATGCTGGTCGACGCGGGCGCGGACGCGGTCAAGGTGGGCGTCGGGCCCGGCTCGATCTGCACCACGCGGGTGGTGGCCGGGGTCGGCGCGCCGCAGGTCACGGCCATCTACGAGGCGTCCAAGGCGTGCGCTCCCGCGGGTGTGCCGGTCATCGGCGACGGCGGCCTGCAGTACTCCGGCGACATCGTCAAGGCCATCGCGGCCGGCGCCGACACGGTCATGCTGGGCTCGCTGCTCGCCGGCTGCGAGGAGTCGCCCGGTGAGCTGATCTTCATCAACGGCAAGCAGTTCAAGTCGTACCGGGGCATGGGCTCGCTCGGCGCGGTGCGCAACCGCGAGCGCGGCGGCACCTCCTTCAGCAAGGACCGCTACGCCCAGGCCGACGTCGGCGGCGAGGACAAGTACATCCCCGAGGGCATCGAGGGTCAGGTGCCCTACCGCGGCCCGGTCGCGGCCGTCGCGCACCAGCTCGTCGGAGGCCTGCGCCAGGGCATGTGGTACGCCGGCTGCCGCACGATCGAGCAGATGCACACCGACTGCGAGCTCATGCCGATCACGGCGGCGGGCCTCAAGGAGAGCCACCCCCACGACATCCAGATGACCGTGGAAGCTCCGAACTATCACAGAAGGTAAGTTCATGACTCAGCAGGTGGAGATCGGCCGGGGCAAGGCCGGACGGCGGGCGTACTCGCTTGACGAGATCGGCCTGGTTCCCTCGCGGCGCACCCGGGACCCGGAGGAGGTCTCGATCGCCTGGCAGATCGACGCCTACCGGTTCGAGCTGCCGGTAGTGGTCGCGCCCATGGACAGCGTGGTGTCCCCGGCGACCGCGATCGAGATCGGCCGGCTCGGCGGCCTCGCGCCGCTCGACCTCGAAGGGCTCTGGACGCGCTACGAGGACCCGTCGCCGCTGCTGGAGGAGTGCGCCGCGCTCGACGCGGAGGCGGCCACCAAGCGGCTCCAGGAGATCTACGCGGCGCCGATCAAGGAGGACCTGATCGGCCGGCGGATCGAGGAGATCCGGGCCTCCGGCGTGACCACCGCCGTGCGGCTGTCGCCGCAGCGTACGGTCCAGTACCACAAGGCCGTGATCGACGCGGGCGTCGACATCTTCGTCATCCGCGGCACCACCGTGTCGGCCGAGCACGTCTCGGGCCGGGCCGAGCCGCTCAACCTCAAGCAGTTCATCTACGAGCTGGACGTGCCGGTCATCGTGGGCGGCTGCGCCACGTACACGGCGGCCCTGCACCTGATGCGCACCGGCGCGGCGGGCGTGCTGGTGGGCTTCGGCGGCGGCGCCTCGCACACGACGCGCAACGTGCTGGGCGTGGCCGTGCCGATGGCCACCGCGATCTCCGACGTGGCGGCGGCGCGGCGCGACTACATGGACGAGTCCGGCGGGCGCTACGTGCACGTGATCGCCGACGGCGGCATGGGCACCTCCGGTGACATCGCCAAGGCCATCGCCTGCGGGGCCGACGCCGTGATGGTGGGCTCGCCGCTGGCCAGGGCCGCCGAGGCGCCCGGTCACGGGTTCCACTGGGGTTCGGAGGCGCACCACCCCGACCTGCCGCGCGGCCGGCGGGTCGAGTTCGGGACGGTCGGCACGCTGGAGCAGATCCTGCACGGGCCGTCGAGCGTGGCCGACGGCTCGATGAACCTGATGGGCGCGCTCAAGCGGACCATGGCCTCCACCGGCTACTCCGACATCAAGGAATTCCAGCGCGTCGAGGTCGTGGTGGCCCCGATCCAGCGCTGACGCCCATGCCGGAGACCGCGGTCGAGCGGGTGTTCCGCGAGGAGTACGGCAGGTCCGTCGCCGTGCTCGTACGGGTCTTCGGTGACATCGACGTCGCCGAGGAGGCGGTGCAGGAGGCGTTCAGCGTGGCGGTGCGGCAGTGGCCGTCCGCCGGCGTGCCGCCGAGCCCGGCCGGGTGGATCATCACGACCGCGCGCAACCGGGCCATCGACCGGTTGCGCAGGGAGTCGGCGCGGCCTGGCAAGCACGCGCAGGCCGCGCTCCTGCACGCCCAGGACGAGCCCGTGGACGTGGGGCCCGTCCAGGACGACCGGCTACGGCTGATCTTCACGTGCTGCCACCCCGCGCTGGCCGTCCACGCGCGGGTGGCTCTCACGCTGCGGCTGCTCGGCGGGCTGACGACGGCCGAGATCGCCCGCGCGTTCCTGGTGCCCGAGGCGACGCTGGCGCAGCGGCTGGTGCGGGCCAAGAGCAAGATCCGGGCCGCCGGGATCCCGTACCGGATCCCGGCGGAGGCGGATCTGCCCGAGCGCCTGCGCGCGGTGCTGGCCGTGGTCTACCTGATCTTCAACGAGGGGTACACGGCCGTCCGCGCGGACCTGTGCGCCGAGGCCGTCCGGCTCGGGCGGCTGCTGGTCGAGCTCATGCCGGACGAGCCCGAGGTCATGGGGCTGCTGGCGCTGATGCTGCTGACCGAGTCGCGGCGCGCCGCCCGTACCTCCGAGGAGGGCGAGCTGGTGCTGCTGGGGGAGCAGGACCGCGGGCTGTGGGACCGCGAGCTCATCGCGGAGGGCCAGGAGCTCGTACGGCGGTGCCTGCGGCGCGACGAGCCCGGCCCGTACCAGATCCAGGCCGCGATCAACGCCGTGCACAGCGACGCGGCGAGCGCGAAGGACACCGACTGGGGGCAGATCGTGCGGCTGTACGACCTGCTGGCGCAGTTCGACCCGGGCCCGGTCGTGGCGGTGCACCGGGCGGTGGCGGTGGCCGAGGTGGAGGGGCCCGAGGTGGCGCTGGGGCTGCTCAAGGGGCCCGACGACTACTACATGTTCCACGCGGTGCGGGCCGACCTGCTGCGGCGGCTCGGGCGCGAGGAGGAGGCCGCGACGGCGTACGAGGCCGCGGCCGCGCGGGCGGGCAACGAGATGGAACGGGACTTCCTGCGCGAGCGCGCACGGCTGATCACTGGCGGGCGTACGTCATGACCACCGCCCCGTTGCCGTACGCCTTCGAGCCGGTCAGCGTGAACACGGTCGGCCGGAACTCGCCGTCGAACGCCGAGATGCCCGCCCCGGCCACCACCGGGTAGCACTTGACGATCAGCTCGTCGATCTCCGGCAGCAGGGCGCCGGCCAGCTTGCCGCCCCCGCAGAGGTAGATGTCCAGGCCGTCCTCCTGCTTGAGCCGGCGCACCAGGCCGAGCGGGTCGGCGGTGACCAGCTCGACGGCCGGGTCCGCGATTTCCATGGTGCTGGACACGACGTACTGCCGCAGGTGGGCGTACGGGCTGGTCACGCTCTTGTCGATCTGGTAGGTGCCGCGGCCCATGAGCACCGTGTCGAAGCGCCGGTTGGGCGCGTCGAGGCCGATCATGGCGCGCAGGTGGGTGGGGACGGTCTCGGGATAACGGGCGTTGACGTCGGCCATCATGTCGTCGGACCACGGGTAGAAGTCGAACTCGCCGTTCGGCCCCGCGATGTAGCCGTCGATGGAGGTGGCGACGAAATACACGAGCTTCCGCAAAATGACTCCAGATAAAGTACTATGGTTGAAGTGGTTTAACCGTAGTACTACAGTTGGAGTGGTGTCAACGTGGTCAGGCAGAACGTCGCCCGGCGGGTGGCACTGGTGGATGCCGCGATCGAGGTGCTGGCCAGGGAAGGGGCCCGCGGGCTGACGTTCAGGGCGGTGGACAAGCAGGCGGAGGTGCCGCCGGGCACCGCGTCCAACTACTTCCCCAGCCGCGACGAGCTGTTCACCCAGGCGGGCGGCCGGATCTACGAGCTGCTGCAGCCGGACGCCGCCATGACCGCCGCCCACCTGAGCGGGCCGCGCGACCGCCACCGGGTGGTCGCGCTGATGCACGAGGTGGTCGATCGCGTGGCGTCGTACAGGTCGGGTTACCTGGCGCTGATGGAGCTGCGCCTGGAGGCCACCCGGCGGCCGGAGCTGCGGGCCGTGCTGACCGAGCGGATCCGCGCCGACGTGGACGCGAACGTACGCAACCACCTCGAATCGGGCCTCCCCGGCGACGCGACGAGCGTGTTGCTGCTCTACCTCGCCATGAACTGGCTGGTCGTCGAGCGGCTCACGCTGCCCGACGTGTTCGGCGAGGAGGAGATCCACAAGCTCGTGACCAGCGCCGTTGAGCGGTTGGTGCCCTAGCATGCGGGCATGGCCGACCTACGCCACACGCACGAGCTGGCCTTCGCCGGCGACGTCGTCATCAAGCGCTACATGGACAGCAAGCCCGGCGCGGCCGAGCGCGAGTGGCGCGCGCTGACCCTGCTGGCCGAGCACGCCCCCGGCCTGGCCCCGGAGCCGATCGGCTACGAGGACGGCGTGGTGACGATGTCCCGGATCGACGGGGTGTCGCTGCGCGGGCTGCTCGCGACGGCCGCGCACGTGGCGGCCCTGGTCGAGGCGCTCACCGAGCTGCACACCGCGGTGCCGCCGCACGTGCTCCAGGCCGTCCCGCTGCGCCCGTGGCACCTGGAGGCGCTCGCCGACTGGGCCGGCCGGCGCGGCGCGCGCTGGCAGCCCAGGGACCCGCTGGCGGACCGGGCGGTCAAGGAGGGCATGCGGTGGCTGCGGGGCTGGTCGCCGGGCGAGTCGGGGGTCACGCCGGCGTTCGGGGCCGGTGACGGCAACCTGTCGAACTTCCTGTGGGACGGCACCCGCGTCCGCATCGTCGACTACGAGGACTCGGGGCGCAGCGACGTGGCGTTCGAGCTGGCCGAGATGGCCGAGCACGTGTCGATGTGGGTGGACGGCGAGGTGGAGATCGCGCACCGGTTCGAGCTGAGCCCGCCGGAGGAGCGGCGGATGCGCGACTGCCGCAAGCTGCACGCGCTCGTCTGGCTGTTCCTGCTCTCGCACGAGCATCCGCGCAATCCACCGGGCACCTTCGAGCGACAGGTCGAACGCGTGCTGGCAACATTGGGCTCATGAGACTGGCGGAGCCCACCGACAAGGCGGCCGTGGAGCGGCTGGTCCACGACGCGTACTCGCCCTGGATCGAGGTCGTCGGCATGCGGCCGCTGCCGATGGAGGCCGACTACGGCGCGTTCATCGCGGCCGGCCGGGTGCACGTCACCGACGCGCTCGACGGGCTCGTCGTGCTCGTCCCCGAGGACGGCGTCCTGCTGGTGGAGAACGTCGCCGTACGGCCCGACCGCCAGGGCAAGGGGCTCGGCCGGGCGCTGATGGCGTACGCCGAGGAGGAGGCGCGCCGGCTGGGGCTGCCCGCGCTGCGCCTCTACACCAACACCAGGATGGCCGCCAACATCGCCCTGTACGAGTCGCTCGGCTACGTCGAGACCGGCCGCATGGGCATCGACGGCCGCTCGGCCGTCATGATGCGCAAACAGCTCACCCCGTGAGGACGCCCAGGAGGTGGCTGACCTCCCTGGCCACCGCGTCCCGCCCGGCCTTGAGATATTTGCGGGAGTCGACCACGCGCTCGTCGTGGGCGAGGTAGTCGCGCACCGCGCCGGTGAACGCCTTGTTCAGGTGGGTCGCGATGTTGATCTTCTTCATGCCGGTCCGCACGGCCTCGCGCAGCACGTCGTCCGGCACCCCCGACGAGCCGTGCAGCACCAGCGGCACCGGCACCGCGGCCCGCAGCTCGGCGATGAGCTCCAGGTCCAGCACCGCGTCCTTGGTCGTCATGGCGTGCGAGGTGCCCACGGCCACGGCCAGGGCGTCGACCCCGGTCCTGGCCACGTAGTCGACCGCCTCGTGCGGCTTGGTGCGCGCGCCGGGCGCGTGCACGCCGTCCTTGCCCCCGACCTCGCCCAGCTCGGCCTCCACCCACACGCCGCGCTCGTGGCACCACGCCACCACTTCGGCGGTCGTGCGGACGTTCTCGTCGTCGGGCAGGGCCGAGGCGTCGTACATCACCGAGCCCAGCCCCAGCGCCACCGCCTCCTCCACGAGGGCGCGGTCGGTGGCGTGGTCGAGGTGGACCGCGACCGGCACCTCGGCCCGCCTGGCCACCGCCAGCGAGGCCAGCGCGACGGGCTCCAGCGCGCCGTGGTAGCGCACGCAGTTCTCGCTGATCTGCAGCACGACCGGCAGGCCCAGGGCCTCGGCGCCGGCCACGATGGCGGTGGCGTGCTCGAGCTGGATCACGTTGAAGGCACCCACCCCGGCGGGCGACTGGCGGACGATGTCGCCGATGGCGGCGAGGGGCATGGCGTGCTCCTTACGTGATGATGATCTGGGGGTGTATGTCGGCGTAGACGTCGGGGTCGAAGTCGCCGGCCACGGGCGCGGCCACGGCGGCCGCGCCGAGCGCCGCGGCCCGCCTGAGGCTGTCGGGCCAGGACGCCGACTCCACCAGGCCCAGCGCGAGCCCGGCGACCAGCGAGTCGCCCGCCCCCGTCGGGTTACCCCGCACGGTGTACGGCATGCGCGCGGTGAAGGTGCCCTCCCCGGTGACCGCCAGCAGCCCGTCGGCGCCCATGGACACCACCACGGCCCCGGCGCCCTGGCTGCGCAGCGCCTGCGCGCCCTCGGCCGGGCTGCCGCCGGGAACGGCCCTGGCCAGCTCCTCCCGGTTGGGCTTGACCACGGAGGGGCGGCCCTTGGGGGCGTGGCGGAGCGGGTCGCCGTCGGCGTCGACGATGGCCGGCACCCCCTTGCCGGCGGCGACGGCCGCCAGCGTGGCGTAGGTGTCGGCGGGGACGCCACGCGGGAGGCTGCCCGAGAGGACGACCGCGCCGGCGGCGTCGAGGAGCGTTTCGTAACGCCGGACGAAGGCCGCCAGCTCGGCGGGGGTGACCTCCGGGCCGGGCTCGTTGAACAGCGCGGTACGCGTGCCCGCCTGCTCCGAGACGGCCAGCGTCGTGCGGGAGTCGGCGGCGACGGGGTGCAGGGCGGCGGGCAGGCCGGCCGCCCGCAGGTCGTCCTCGATCGCCCGCCCCGTGGGGCCGCCCGCGAGCCCCGTGACCAGCACGTCCTGGCCCAGCGCGGCCAGGACTCGGGCGACGTTGACGCCCTTGCCGCCGGCGCGCCGGTGCACCGCGCTGACCCGGTTGACCCCGTCCCAGTCGACGTCGGGAACCTGATAGGTCACGTCGAGGGCGGCGTTGAGCGTCACGGTGAGGATCATCAGGGCTCCGTGATCCAGACGCCGTCCTTCATCACCCCGGCCACCTCCAGCGAGTCGGACAGCACCACCAGGTCGGCCGCCTTGCCCACGGCGATCGAGCCGAGCCTGTCCGCCAGGCCCAGCACCCGCGCGGGCGTCAGGGAGGCCACCTGGACCGCGTCGGGCAGCGACATCCCGACCTCCTGGACGCTGCGCCGGAACGCCACGTCCATGGTCAGCGTGGACCCCGCGATCGAGCCGCCCTCGACCAGCCTGGCCACGCCGTCCTCCACCCGCACCCGCATGGGGCCGAGCACGTAGTCGCCGTCGCCGAGCCCGGTGGCCGACATCGCGTCGGTGATCAGCGCCGTCCGGCCGGGACCGGCCACCTCGTACGCCAGGCGCAGCATGGCCGGATGCACGTGCACGCCGTCGTTGATCAGCTCGACCGTCACCCGCTCGTCGTCGAGCAGCGCGGCCACCGGGCCGGGCGCGCGGTGGCCCAGCGGCGGCATCGCGTTGTAGAGATGGGTGGCCACGCTCGCGCCGGCCTCGATGCCCTCGATCGTCGTCTCGTAGTCGGCGTCGCTGTGGCCCACGGCCGCGATCACGCCCTCGGCGGCGGCCATGCGGATGACGTCGAGCGCGCCGGGCAGCTCGGCCGCGATGGTCACCATGCGGATGTGCCCGCGCCCGGCCTTCATCAGCTCCGCGAGCTCCTGCCGGGACGGCTCCCGCAGCAGCGTCGGGTCGTGCGCGCCGCAGCGGGCCCTGGCGATGTAGGGGCCTTCGAGGTGGAGGCCGGCCAGCAGCCCCTGCTCGCACAGCTCGGCCAGCGCCGCCACGGCCCTGGTCAGCCCGTCGAGCGAGTCGGTGACCAGGCTGGCCATCGTCGTGGTGGTGCCGTGGCGGCGGTGCAGCTCGACGGCCTCGCGCGCCTTGTCCTGCTCGCCGGTCGGGAACGAGCCGCCCGCGCCCCCGTGGTTGTGGATGTCCACGAACCCGGGGATGACGTGCCGCCCGCCCACGCTCAGGCCCTGACCCGGGGCGGATCCGCGGCCGACATGCGTGATGCGGCCGTCTTCGATGGTCAGCCACCCCTCGTGGACCCCTTCGGGGGTCACGATCCTGGCGTCGGCAAGAGTAAGGCTCATGAAGAAAGGATCACAGATCGCGTGAGGTGCATGGGCTCGTCCGGGTTCAGCCCTTGGGCGAAGGCCCGGGCGACGGCCACCCGCTGGGCGCGGATCAGCTCGGCCATGGGGTCGAGCGCGGTCTCGAAGAACGTCCCGCCGGTCTCCTCGACCTGCGCGCGCAGGCCCTCGGGCGCGGTGCCGAGCATCCACGTCACGCGGCCGGGAGCGGCGATGCTGATCGGGCCGTGCCGGTACTCCATCGCCGGGTACGCCTCCGTCCACGAGCGGGACGCCTCGCGCATCTTCAGCGCCGCCTCCTGCGCCAGGCCGACCGACCAGCCGGTGCCGAGGAAGCTGAACTGCTCGGCCCGCACCAGCTCGTCGGGCAGCGGCGCGGCCACGGCCGCCTCGGCGTCCTCGACGGCCTTGGCGAGGTCCTCGCCGAGGCTGGCCCGCAGCAGGGCCAGCTGCGTGGTCGCGAACCTGGTCTGCACGACCGACTGCTCGTCGGCGTAGTCGAGCACGACGACCTCGTCGGCGGCCGTCATGATCGGCGTGTTGGGGTCGGCGGTGATGGCCGTGGTCTTCGTGGTCGTCCTGGACAGCAGCTCCAGCACCTCGGTCGTGGTGCCGGAACGCGTCAGCGCGAGCACGCGGTCGTACGAGCGCCCGATCGGGGCCTCAGAGGCGGCGAAGGCGTCGGTCTCGCCGTGCCCGGCCCGCTCGCGCAGGGCGGCGTACGCCATCGCGATGAACCACGACGTGCCGCACCCCACCACGGCGACCCGCTCGCCCCGGCGCGGCAGCGCGTCGGCGGGAACGCTCGCGATGGCGCGGCGCCAGCACGACGGCTGGGACGCGATCTCGGCCTCGGTGTGGGTGGTCACCACTTGCCTCCCCGGCAATTGATTGTTTCTGCTGGTTTTATACCAGGAAAGTGCATTAATGGACACCGGTGGCCCTGGCCTGGCTGCTTGTGCCACGCTTGCCCTTGTCCCCATCGCCTAGGAGGCCTCGTGTCCCGGTACGACCGCTGGAACGCCATCCTCGAGCTGGTGGCCCAGGAGGGCAGAGTGTCGGTGGAGGAGGCCAGCCAGGCGCTCGGCGTCTCCACGGCGACGATCAGGCGGGACTTCGACCAGCTGGCCCAGCAACAGATGCTGATGCGCACGCGGGGCGGGGCGGTCGCGCAGAGCGTGAGCTACGACCTGCCGCTGCGCTACAAGACGGCCAGGCACGCCGGCGAGAAGCAGCGCATCGCGGCGGCGGCGGCCGAGCTGGTGACACCCGGCGCCGTGGTGGGGCTCAACGGCGGCACGACCACCTCGGAGCTGGCGCGCACGCTCGCCACGCTGTCCACGCTGGAGAGCGGGTTCACGATCGTCACGAACGCGCTGAACATCGCGGCCGAGCTGACCGTCCGCCAGCACGTCAAGATCGTGGTGACCGGCGGGGTGGCCAGGCAGCAGTCGTACGAGCTCATCGGGCCGCTGGCCACCGGGGTGCTGGAGCAGGTGACGCTGGACGTGGCGTTCCTCGGGGTGGACGCGCTCGACGTCGAGCTCGGCGCGTCGGCCCACCACGAGGGGGAGGCGAGCGTCAACCACCTGCTGATCAGCCGGGCCGCGCACGTGGTCGTGGTGGCCGACTCCTCCAAGATCGGGAAGCGGGCCTTCTCCCGGATCTGCCCGATCGGGCAGATCGACACGCTGGTCACCGACGCCCAGCTCGCCGACTCGCTGGCCGGGGAGCTGACGGAGGCGGGCGTGAAGGTCATCCGCGCCTGACCCCCCGCGTCGCTGCGTTACAGCCTGACTGCCCTGAGGGTAGGTATCGAGGCGCAGGCGACAAAGCCGTATCAGGGGGAGATATGACGCCGGGAAGGTGCGTGGCTCAACTCGGGCCGGCGGAGCGGACCGCGGCCTTGGAGCGCATGGCCGGGCAGGACTTCGACGTGGTCGTGGTCGGCGGCGGCATCGTGGGCGCCGGGATCGCGCTCGACGCCGCCACCAGAGGGCTCGACGTGGCCCTGGTGGAGGCCAGGGACTTCGCCTCCGGCACCTCCTCGCGCTCCTCGAAGCTCATCCACGGCGGCCTGCGCTACCTGGAGCAGCTCAACTTCGAGCTGGTGCGCGAGGCCCTGCGGGAGCGGGCGCTGCTGCTCCAGCGGATCGCCCCGCACCTGGTCAAGCCGGTGCCGTTCCTCTTCCCGCTGACCCACTACGTGTGGGAGCGGGTCTACGTCGGCGCGGGGGTGGCGCTCTACGACACGCTCGGCGCCGCGGCCGGGACCACCCGCGGCGTGCCGGGCCACCGGCACCTGTCCAGGTCGCGGGCGCTGCGGCTGGCCCCGGCGCTCAAGAAGTCCGCCCTCACCGGCGCCGTCCAGTACTGGGACGCGCAGGTGGACGACGCCCGCTACGTGGTGAGCCTGCTACGCACCGCCGCCACCTACGGCGCGCAGATCGCGCCGCGGGCGCAGGTGCTGGGGTTCCTGCGGGAGGGCGAGCGGGTCACCGGCGTACGCGTGCGCGACCTGGAGCTGGGCGACGAGCTGGACGTACGCGCCCAGCAGGTGGTGAACGCCACCGGCGTCTGGACCGACGACATCCAGGAGCTGGTCGGAGGCCGGGGCCAGATCCACGTACGCGCGTCCAAGGGCATCCACCTCGTGGTCCCGCGGGACCGCATCCACTCGCTGACCGGGATCATCCTGCGCACGGAGAAGTCCGTGCTCTTCGTGATCCCCTGGGGCCGCCACTGGATCATCGGCACCACCGACACCGAGTGGACGCTCGACAAGAGCCACCCCGCCGCCTCCCGCGCGGACATCGACTACCTGCTCGACCACGTGAACTCCGTCCTGTCCGTGCCCCTGAACCACGACGACGTCGAAGGCGTCTACGCGGGGCTGCGCCCGCTGCTGTCGGGGGAGTCGGAGGAGACCTCCAAGCTGTCCAGGGAGCACGTGGTGGCGCACCCGGTGCCGGGCCTGGTCATGATCGCGGGCGGCAAGTACACGACCTACCGGGTCATGGCCAAGGACGCGGTGGACGCGGTGGCGCACGGGCTCGACCAGCGGGTGCCGCGCTCGTGCACCGACCGCATCCCGCTCGCGGGCGCCGAGGGCTTCCAGGCGCTGTGGAACTCCAGGCACCGCATCGCCCACACCTCGGGGCTGCACGTGGCCAGGATCGAGCACCTGCTGCAGCGCCACGGCTCGATGATCGACGAGGTGCTGGAGCTGGTCGAGCGCGAGCCGTCACTGGGCAGGCCGCTGGCGGGGGCCGACGACTATCTGCGCGCCGAGATCGTCTACGCCGCCACCCACGAGGGGGCCAGGCATCTCAACGACGTGCTGACCCGGCGTACGCGCATCTCGATCGAGACCTTCCACCGCGGCCTGGCCGTGGCGCAGGAGGCCGCCGAGCTGATGGCCGGGCCGCTCGGCTGGGACAGCGAGCAGGTGAAAAGGGAGGTGGAATACTACACGAAGCGTGTCGAGGCCGAGCGCCGCTCGCAGGAGCAGGTCTCCGACCAGGAGGCCGACGCGATCAGGCTCGGCGCGCCGGAGATCGTCCCCGTCGTCGCCCCGGAGCAGTCATGAGTGAACCTTCCAAGCAGTCGTCCGACCCCCGCGTGCTGCTGGAGGGCTACCTCGACCACTATCGCGAGGAGATCCTGCGCAAGCTGGACGGGTTTCCCGAGCCCGAGGTGAGCCGGGTGCCGAGCGGGTGGACGCCCGTGGCGATGCTCAAGCACCTGGCGTACATGGAGCGGCGCTGGTTCGTCTGGGACTTCGCGGGCGAGCAGGTCGAGGACCCGTGGAGCGACCGCGACGAGGACGACGTGTTCGTGGCGGCCGAGTCGTTCGAGGAGATCAAGGACTTCTACCTGGCGCAGTGCGAGCGGTCCAGGCAGGCGGTGGCGGGGGCGAGCCTGTCCGACGTGGCCTCGCGGATCGGCCGGTTCCAGCCGCCCAAGGAGCCGCCGACGCTGGCGTGGATCATGTTCCACGTCCTGGAGGAGTACATGCGCCACGCCGGCCACCTGGACATCGCCCGCGAGCTGGCCGAGGCCCAGTAAGGGTCGTCAAGGGAGGGGGCGGCACGCGGCGCTGCGGGATCCGCGTACCGCCCCTATCCAGGGTGGTCTGTCAGTACTGCGTGGCGTCGTGCACGTCGAGCAGGGGCTCCTTGACGCCGTCGCCGGAGTCGTCGGTCCAGTTGGAGTTACCGGTGGAGATCAGCTTGGTCCGTACGGCCAGCGAGCCCGCCCTGGTCGTCGGCTTGCGGGTGCCCGCGGTGAGGATGCCGGCCGCGCCCGCCACGTGGGGGCTGGCCATCGAGGTGCCGCTGATCGTGTTGTAGCCGCCGTTCATCCACGTCGAGTAGATGCAGGTGCCGGGGGCGGTGATCTCGACGGTGGAGCCGTAGTTGGAGTAGAACGCCGAGGTGTCGTCCTGGTCGGTCTCGCTGCGGCACGAGAGCCTGCTGCCGCCCGCGCCGCCGGCCAGGCCGTCGTTGTCGGTCAGCGCCGAGACGGTGACCACGTCGGGGTGGTTGGCGGGGAAGAACGAGGACGTGTTCGCGTGGCTGTTGCCCGCGGCCACCACGACCACGATGCCGGCGTTGACGGCATTGGTGATCGCGTTGCTGATCGCGCTGCTGGTGCAGCCGCTGCAGCCCAGGCTCAGGTTGATGACCTCGATGGTGGAGGCGCGGGCCACCACCCAGTCGATGCCGGCGGCGATCGCGGACAGGGTGCCGGAGCCGGCGGAGTTGAGCACCTTCACGGCGTGGATGCGGGCGCCGGGAGCGACGCCGACCGAGCCGATGGAGTTGTCGATCGCGCCGACGATGCCCGCGACGTGCGAGCCGTGGCCGTTGTCGTCGACGCCGGCGTTGTTCGTGCAGACACCGGACACGCAGTTGGCGCGCGCGACCACGTTCAGGTCGGGGTGGGTGTAGTCGACGCCGGTGTCGATGACGGCGACGTCCGTGTTGATGCGCACGTCGTCGGTGCCGTCGATGTCCAGGTTCGGGTTGCTGGGGCCGAAGATGCGCCGTACGCCGGTGGGCGTGGTCTGCGCGAAGGCGGTCACCTCGGCGTCGGGCTCGACGCTGAGGACGTTCGGGTTCCGCTTGAGCTGCTCGGCCGCGCTCGCGCTCAGGCGGGCGGTGTAGCCCTTGAACGCGTGCTCGTACACGCCGACGAGCTGGCCGCCGGCCTGGGACACCTGGTCCTGGGCCGCGCTGCGGAGCCCTGCCCGCATGGTCGGCTTGAGTTCGACGATGTACGTCCCTTCCGCCGCCTGGGCGTCTTGCGCGGCGGCGGCGGGCGGCGGCGCCATGGCTAACGCCACGGCGCTGACGAGCAATGCGAGCAGGGGGGTGGATGTTCGCATCGGCGTGAGCCCTTCCTGTGTCGCGGACCCAGGAGACCCATGTCATGACAAATCCGCTGAGTCCGACATTACATGGTTAGTAAAGTTTTCATCAGCTATCGGGCATCTGTCCATTAGGAGAAGGGTGCCAATTTCATACGAAATCAGCAGGTTTGGGGGTCAGCGGAGCGGGATCCACGCCTGCTGTGCCAGCGTGGCGGCATCGTTGACCTGGATGCCGTCGTACGAGAGCGTCCAGATCGAGTCGCCGATGACCAGCGCCCGCTCGATCCCGGCCTGATACTCGTCCTTGCCCGGGTGCTTGATCATGCCCAGCTTCGTCACGCCCGAGTCGTCGATCTTCAGGACGAGCCCGCCCGACTCGGTCTGCTGGGTCAGCGGGATCACCGCCAGGCCGGTCTTGGGCCAGTACAGGAACGCGTGCGGGTCCCACTCGGCCGCCGAGCCCGAGTCCTTCTGGAACAGCTGCGACAGCCTGCGCGGAGCGGCCGGATCGCTCACGTCGAACAGCGAGACCTGCGTGCCCAGCGTCCTGCCCTTCTCGCTGGCCTCCTGGCCGATGCCGATCAGCCGGCCCTCGGCGCCGGGGTGCAGGTACGCGGAGTAGCCGGTGATCTTCAGCTCGCCCGTCACCTTGGGCGCCGCCGCGTCGCGCAGGTCGAGCGTGTAGAGCGGGTCGACCTGCCTGAACGTGACGCAGTAGCCGACCGGGCCGATGAACCTGACCGAGTAGATCCGCTCGCCCTCGCCCAGGCCGCCGACCTCGCCGGTCCTGGCCATGGTGTCGGCCTTGAGCACGTAGACGGCGCTGGAGCTGTTCTTGCCGTCCGGGGAGGTGAGCGTGGTGGCGACGCGCAGGTGGCCGTCGTACTCCGACAGCGAGTACTGGTTCAGCAGCCGGCCGGGGACCTTGCCCGAGGCCACGTAGGAGGGCGCGCCGGGCGAGCCGATGTCGAACCGGTGGACCTCGGTCTCCTCGGGCGGGATCGTCGGCTCGGGGCTGGGCGCCGGGGTGTCCGACAGCGGGGGGCTCGTGGGCGTGGGCTCCACGGCCGGGGCGGCCTCTCCGGAGGACGGGGTGGTCGCCGGGCTCTCCACCGCCGGTTCGCTGATCACCACCGGCATCCACCAGCGCGGGTTGCTGGCCACGTAGAGGCTGCTGCCTGTGCCGTACACGATGTCGCCGTCGGCCGCCAGGCTGATCGGGTCGGTGCCCGCGGCGGTCACGCCCTGTGCCAGGTCGATGGTGTGCACGGTCAGCAGCGAGGTGCCGGTGTAGTCGGCCGGGTGGCTGACCCGCTCGCACTTCACCGAGTCCTTCTTGACGGTGCCGGACGCGTCGGTGATCTCGATCTTGGGGAGCCAGGCGTCCGCCGGGGCCTGCCGGACCGCGGCCTGGTTGCGCTGGACGCGCTCGGCCTCGGAGACGTCCTCCTTGAACTCGGGGAAGGCGATGTCCGGCTGGCTGCGGGTGACCAGCCTGACCGTGGAGCCGACCATCCTGGCGTCCACGTACGAGCCCTGCGGCTTGATCGTGCTCAGCACCTTCGGCCGGCCCGACAGGTCGACCAGCACGTACCTGGTGTCGCCCTGAGGGGCGAAGCCGGCCATCCGCTTGTACATGATGTCGCCGCCGCGCATCAGCACCAGCGCGCGGTCGCCCGAGACCAGCAGGTCGGCGGGCACGCCGGGCCCGTTCTCGCCCTCCGTCAGCTTGAGCGAGCCGGTGACCTTCCTGGTGGCGGTGTCGATGATCCGCAGGACGCCGTCCTTGACGGTGATGACCCGGTCGCCGTCGGTCTTGACCACGTCGGGCTCGTCCACCCCGGCCTCGTGCACGTTCGTCGTGGAGTGCTCGGGGGTGCTCGTCTTGGCGTTCGGGGTGACCGAGCGGGCGGAGTCCTCCATGTACGCCAGGGGCATCACGTTGTCGAACCCGTACGGGGTGACGCGCTGGGCGGCGTGCTCGCGCAACCCGGACAGCAGGTCGTCGCAGCCGGTGTAGGCCACCAGGCGGATCGCGCCGAGCGAACTCGTCCTGGGCTTCGGCGGCGCGCCCGCGGTCGTGGAGGTGCAGGCGACCGCGGCCGTCGCGAGCGCCGCGACGGTCGCGGCCGTGCGGATCAGCGTCTTCATGCCCTCATGACGGCTGCCCCGGGCGGATGGTTCAGGAGCCCCTGTTCGGGTTGACGGTGAAGACCGGGCTGAAGTCGATGTCGTCGGGCACCTCGAGCAGCTTGCGCACGAGTTTCCCGGTGAAGTCGACCACCTGGATCTCGTCGTTGGCGCCGTTGTCCTGCTCCCAGCAGTAGAGATGGCTCTCGTCGTAGAAGCCGAGGACCTTGTCGCACTGGGAGGAGAACTTGCGCAGGCGCTCGCCCGACCGGGTGTCCCAGATGCAGTGGTCGCCGTCGCCGCCGTTGGGGCAGTTCGTGACGAACGTCTTGCCGGAGGGCGAGAAGATGTCCTGCGTGCCGGCGGACAGCGTGCCGATCTGGCTCGCCGAGCTCGTGGCCTTGCCCAGGGCGTTGAAGAAGCGCAGGCTGCGGTTCTTCTCGTCGCCGTAGACGTTCACCGCGCCGTCCTCGGTGCCGTCGAAGCCGAAGGCCGTCTGGCGCACGGAGGTGTCGCTGACGTCGACCTGGGTGGCCTTCTTGGCGGCCACGTCCACGATGACGAAGCCCAGGTAGAGCCACTTGCTGCCGACCTTGCGCTCGATGTTGAGCAGGATCTTCGAGCCGTCCCTCGACCACGCCCTGATGCTGCTGATCAGCGGCTCCTTGACGGTCCTGATCGTGGAACGGTCGCCCGTCCGCCGGTCGGTGAGGACGATGAAGTCGAAGTCGTCGGAGCTGTAGCTCCTGCCCCTCTCGGCGAGGTAGCGGCCGTCGGGGGAGGTCCTCGACTCCCAGTTGGCGGCGTACTTCGTGAACGAGCCGCGCAGCGACCCCCTGGCGTAGTCGATCCAGTCGTCCTTCTTCTTGTCGTAGATCTCGTACGAGGTCAGCACGATCGCGTCGCCCGGGTCCTCGTAGAGCGAGATGTTCGCGCCGGGCAGCGCCTTCTTGACGCCCGGCCTCGGCACGGCCTGCCCGGTGGGCGACGGGTTGGCGGTCGCCCTGGTCTTCGTCGAGCTCGCCGCCGGGGTGTTGGCCGGGCCGGCCAGCGTGGAGGACTTGTCGGTCTGGACGTACACGACCACACCGGCGAGGATCAGCAGCGCGACCGCCACCGTGATGCCGGCGACCAGCGGCGCCCTGCTCTTCTTCGACGGCCGCTGCTCGGCCCAGCTCGGGTGCGTGGGCTGGCCGTAGGAGGGCCCGGGAGGCTGCCACGGCGGCTGGGGGGACGGGGCGACGGAGCCGGTGGGCGGGACGGGACCGGAGTGCGCGCCGTGCCCCGGGTACGGGACGGGGCCCGGCGGCGGGCCCGGCAGCGGCCCGGACAGGGGCCCTGACGGCGGCCCCGAGTGCGGCCCGGAGTGCGGCCCGGGGTGCGGACCCGAGTGCGGACCCGAGTGCGGGCCGGGCGGTCCCGACGGCGACGCGAAGGGTGATGACGGCGCGGGGGCGGCCTCGGCGGCGGCCTGCGCGAGGATGCCGGAACCGGCCGGAGGCTGCGGCGCGGCGCCCGGCGCCGGGTGCCGCAGCAGCTGCATGATGACCTGCTCGGCGCTCGGCCGCTGCGCCGGGTCCTTGGACAGGCACGCGGCCACCACGTCACGCAGCTGCCCGTCGAGCATGCCCAGGTCGGGATGCTGGTTGAGGACGCGGTTGATCACCGCGGGCATCGTGTCGCTGCCGAACGGCGCCTGCCCGGAGGCGGCGAAGACCATCGCGCTCGCCCACGAGAACATGTCGGCGGCCGGGCCGACCGTGTGCCCCATGATCTGCTCGGGCGACATGTACGCCGGCGTGCCCACGACCATGCTGCTGATCGTCGAGGTGGCGTTCAGCGCCCTGGCGATGCCGAAGTCGATCACCCGGGGCCCGTCGGCGCCGATGATCACGTTGGCCGGCTTGAAGTCGCGGTGGACGATGCCGGCCTGGTGGATGGCGGCCAGCGCGGTGGCGGTGCCGATGGCCAGGCGGTGCAGGACCGTGCCCGTGCGCGGCCCGTCCTCCTGCACGACCCGGTGCAGCGAGGGGCCCTCGATGAACTCGCTGACGATGTACGGCCGATCCTGCTCGACCCCGGTGCCGAGGACGGCGGCGGTGCAGAACGGCGCCACCTGCTGGGCCACCTGGACCTCGCGCATGAACCTCTCGGTGCTCACCTGGTCGCCCGACAGGTCGGGGCGCAGCCACTTGACCGCCACGCGGGAGTCGTTGTGGCCTTTGGCGAGATAGACGACGCCCTGACCGCCCTCGCCGAGCCGGCCGAGGAGATCCAGGCCCCCCAGCCGCTGTGGATCTCCGGGGCGTAGCGGAGCGAAGGTTGCCATGTAGGGATTCTGTCGCTACGGCGCGAATCCGCAAAAACTACCCGTGGGTAGCCAGGCGGAATATCCTTCTGGCATGCACGTGACGTCCAGCGGTAGGACACGGCACATCATCGCCCCCTTCACCGGCGAAACCCTCGCTGAGCTGCCCGTCTCGGACGTCGATGACGTCCGCAGGGCGTACGAGAAGGCCCGGGCCGCCCAGGCCGAGTGGGCGCGCAGGCCCGTGGCGGAGCGGGCCATACCGTTCCTGCGGCTGCACGACGCGATCCTCGACCGGCGCGCCGAGATCCTCGACATCGTCCAGAACGAGACGGGCAAGGCCCGCAAGCACGCCTTCGAGGAGGTGCTCGACGTCGCTGGCTGCGCCCTCCACTACGCCCGCCGGGCGCCCGGCCTGCTCGCGCCGCGCGCCCGCAAGGGCGTCTTCCCCGGCGCCACCCGCGTCGTGGAGCTGCGCCGGCCCAAGGGCGTGGTCGCGCTGATCTCCCCGTGGAACTACCCGCTCGCGCTGGGCGTCACCGACGCGGTGCCCGCGCTGCTGGCCGGCAACGCGATCGTGCACAAGCCGGACACGCAGACCGCCCAGTCCACGCTGTGGACCATCGACCTGCTGGCCGAGCTGGGCATGCCGCGCGAGATCTGGCAGGTCGTGCTCGGCGAGCCGGCCGAGATCGGCGACGCGCTGCTGGACGACGCCGACTACGTGGCGTTCACGGGATCGACGCGCGGCGGCAGGAAGATCGCCGAGGAGGCGGCCAAGCGGCTCATCGGCTGCTCGCTGGAGCTCGGCGGCAAGAACCCCATGGTGGTGCTCGACGACGCCGACCTCGACGTGGCCGTCCAGGGCGCCATCCGGGCCTGCTTCACGAACGCCGGGCAGCTCTGCCTGTCGATCGAGCGCCTGTACGTGCACGCGTCCGTGTTCGACGCCTTCGCCGAGCGCTTCGTCGAGCAGGTCCGGGGCATGAAGCTGGGCGCGGGCCACGACTGGTCGGTGCAGATGGGCTCGCTCACCTCGCGGCGCCAGCTCGACACGGTCAGCACGCACGTGGACGACGCCGTGGCCAAGGGCGCGCGGCTGCTGACCGGCGGCAGGGCCAGGCCCGACCTGGGCCCGCTGTTCTACGAGCCGACCGTGCTCACCGGCGTCACCGAGGACATGGAGCTGTGCCGCAACGAGACGTTCGGGCCGGTGGTCGCGCTCTACCCGTTCACCTCCGAGGACGAGGTGGTCGAGCTGGCCAACGACACCATCTACGGCCTGAACGCCTCCATCTGGACCTCCAGCCTCCCGCGCGGCCGCGCGCTCGCCGCCCGCGTCAGGGCCGGCACGGTCAACATCAACGAGGGGTACGCCTCGGCCTACGCCTCCTACGACGCCCCCATGGGCGGCATGAAGGCGTCCGGGCTGGGCCGGAGGCACGGTTCGGAGGGCCTGCTGCGCTACACCGAGTCCAAGACCGTGGCCTCGCAGGCGGGCTGGCTGGGGTTCGAGCCGCCGTTCGGGCTGCCGTACGAGAAGTGGGCCGCCACCCTGGCCACCACGCTCAAGACGATGCGGCGGCTGCGGTTGAAGTGACGTCTACGCTGTAAACATGGACGACCAGGGCACGGCCGGGCGCATCGTGGCCGTCGCGCGGCGGATCCTCCTGGAGGACGGCGCCGGCGCGGTCAGTATGCGGCGCGTGGGCGACGCCGTGGGCATCACCGCCATGGCCATCTACCGCCACTACCCCAACCGGGACGCCCTGCTGCGCGCGGTCGCCGACCGCAGCGCCCGCGAGCTGGCCGAGGCGTGGCGGCAGCGGTCTCCTTCGGGGACGTGGGACGAGCGGTGCACGGCCGCGCTGGACGACTTCCTCGACTTCGCGCTCGGGAGCCCGCACCTGTACCGGTTCCTGATCCTGGACGCCTGGGCGGGGGCGCGGCGCTTCCCCGAGGACTTCCGCGACGGGCAGGGGCCGCCGTTCAGCGTCGTCGCCGAGCTCGTGGAGGAGGGCATGCGCACGGGGCGGCTGCGCCAGGACGATCCGCTGGAGACGGCGATGACGATCACGTCGAGCGCGCAGGGGCTGGTCCAGCAGTACCTGAGCGGGCGGATCGGGATGGACGAGGCCGACTTCCGCGCGCTCTGCCACCGCTCGACCGGGCGGATCATCAACGGGCTCGCCGCGGAATAAGCCGTCCTGGGCCGGTGTCGTTGACGTCCATGGAGATTCGTTACCTCGGAGGGCCGACGGCGGTCCTGGAGATCGGCGGGGTGCGCCTGCTGACCGACCCCACGTTCGACGCGCCCGGCGACTACCCGATCGGGAACAGGGCGCTCACGAAGACCGCGGGGCCCGCCTTCGGCGCGGCCGAGCTCGGGGCCGTGGACGCGGTGCTGCTCTCCCACGACCAGCACCCGGACAACCTCGACAGGGCCGGGCGGGACTACCTGGCGTCCGTTCCGCTGGTGCTCTCCACCGGTTCGGCGGCCGGACGGCTGGGGGCTTCCGTGCGGGCGCTGCCCAACTGGACGTCCGTCACGGTGGGCGACGGGCTGCGGGTGACCGGCGTCCCCGCCCAGCACGGGCCCGACGGGATCGAGCACCTGGTGGGCGAGGTGACCGGGTTCGTGCTTGAAGGCGAAGGGCTGCCGACCGTCTACGTGAGCGGGGACAACGCCTCCCTGGACGTCGTACGGGAGATCGCCGGGCGGTTCGGCCCCGTGGACGTGGCGCTGCTGTTCGCGGGCGGGGCGCGCACGCCGCTGGTCGACGGCTACCTGACGCTGACCAGCGACGACGCCGTGGCGGCGGCCGAGATCCTGGGGGCCCGGCACGTGGTGCCGCTGCACTTCGAGCACTGGGCGCATTTCACGCAGGGGCGGGAGACCGTGGAGAAGGCGTTCGCCGGGTTCGGCGACCGGCTCCGGCTGCTCGCTCCGGGCGAAAGCACCCAGATCCCCTGACCGTCGGCCGGATCGGTCGGCTCGTGGCGAACGGCGCCGCCCCGGCCGGGCCCGGCCTGGCAGGGTGGAGCCGTGAGCTGGAACGCGCGCGCCCTCGACGTGCTGGCGGCGGGGGAGCCCACCCCGCTGATCGACTTCCCGGTCCAGGCGCCCGGGATCAGGCTGCTGCTGAAGGACGAGTCCGCGCAGCCGACCGGGAGCCTGCGGCACCGGCATGCCAGGGCGCTGTTCCGGCAGGCCGTCCTCGACGGGCTGGTCACCGAGGGCACGACCGTGGTGGAGGCGACGGGCGGCAACGCGGCCGTCGCGCAGGCCTGGTTCGCCCGGCGGCTCGGGCTGCCGTACATCGTGGTCATGCCGGGCGAGCGCAGCCGGGCGCGGGCCAGGGCGGTGGAGGAGCTGGGCGGGGAGTGCAGGTTCGTGACGCCGCCACTGGCGATCTACGACGCGGCGCGCGGGATCCCGGGCCATTTCCTCGACCAGTTCGGCCGGGCGGCCGAGCACGACCTGGCCGAGGAGCTGTTCGCCCAGGTGCGGCCCGACTGGGTGGTGACGGGCGCGGGCACGGGTGCCACCTCCGCCACGCTCGGGCGGTGGGTACGCGATCACGACGTGCCCTGCCGGATCGCGGTGGCCGATCCCGATAATTCGGCATATTTCCCGGGCTGGACGCTCGACGTGTCCGACTACGCGACCGGGATGCCGTCGCGGATCGAGGGCATCGGGCGGCCCCGCGTCGAGCCGGGGTTCCGCCCAGACCTCGTCGACCTCGTCATCCCGGTGCCCGACGCGGCGAGCGTGGCGGCGGCCCGGCACCTGCGGGCGGTCACGGGGCTCGCGGTGGGCGGCTCGTCGGGCACGGCGCTCTGGGCGGCGCTGGAGCTGGTCGAGCGCATGCGGGCCAGGGGCGAGAGCGGCACCGTGGTGTCGCTGGTCGGGGATGCCGCCGACCGGCATCTGGCGACCTATCACGACGAGGCGTGGGCCGCCGCCAAGGGGCTGGACGCCGGGCCATACGCCGATGAGCTGCGGCGCCGGGTCGCGCTCAGGCCAGGGGGTGAGTGACCCAGACGTTCGGCTCGACGTACACGGCGTGGTCCTGCTCCACGTCGCAGTGCACCGGGGTGAGCGCGCCGGGCACCTCCACCGGGCCCGGGCGGTCGAACGGCAGGTCCGTCCACCGCCGCCACTCCGCCAGCGTGCCCGAGACGACCATCGAGCGCGGTGCCACCTTGACGATCTTCCCGCCCGCCCGCACGTGCACGCGTAACCAGGCGTCGTGGGGCAGGCCGTCGGCGCGGGTCCTGAAGGCGTACTCGGCCATGGGGGTGCGCGGTTCGAGGTGCTTGTTGTTGGGCCTGACCGGCGCCACCAGCTCGCGGTAGCCGAGGCCGGCGGCGCGCTCGCGCATGGCCGCGAGCATCAGGGAGGAGAGTCCCGTGCCCTGGAGGTCGCGGCGGACGGAGATCTCCAGGGCGGAGATGCTGTCGGGCCGCTCGCCGCGCTCGCGGGCCAGCCAGCCCTGCCTGATCACGCCGTCCCACCCGTCGTCGGGCAGCTCGGAGCCCCCGGAGAGGAACGGCATCATGCACCCCCGCGCCGCCAGCCGTCCCGGCTCCTCCTCGAAGTCGGCCACGAGCACGTAGTCGGCGTAGGTCGTGGTGGCGAACGGATAGAACAGGTCCGCGATCGGATCCTCGAGCACGAAAGCGTGCCACGTATGGTCCATCTCGAACAGCGACGGCGCGAACTCCGGACGCTCCGCGAGCGTCGTGATCTTGAGGGCCATGGGAATCATTCTCACATTACGGCCGACCGGTACGCGCTTGTATAAAGCAGGGCGAATGGGGTGCGCTAGCGTCGGCCGCATGACAGAACTTGACGCCAGGCTGCGAGCCATCACCGACCTGATCGTGGCGGAGGCTCGCGAGGGCGGCGGCAGGCACGAGTACGACGGCCGGATCCAGGACCTCTCGCCCGCGGGCGTGCGGTCCGGGCTGGCCCGGCTCGGCGAGGGGTCGCTGCCCGCGGACGCGCATGACGCCGAGCACCTACAGGTGTTCGAGGAGAGCCTGCGCACTCAGTTCGGCGAGCTGGAGCTGCATCGCAAGAACCCGCTGATCCACCTCTCGAACCTCGACCTCGCCTGCTACGACCGCGACTACGCCCCCGAGGAGGAGCGCGAGGCGGCCAAGGCGGCCCACCTCGCGCTCTGGCCCGAGGCGGTGGACCAGGCGATCGCCTCGCTCGACCAGGTCCCGGCCCCCGTCGCGCAGTCCCTGGTCGCCGCGACCAGGGGACTGGCCGCCAGCGTCACCGACGAGGCCGCGCTCAAGGCGCACAGCCTGCTCGTGGCCCACGTCGAGCGGGCCGCGGCCGAGGGCGACCCCGACGCGGCGCTCGGCGGCCAGGCGCTGGCCAGGCTCATGGGCACGGCCGAGGGGCTGCCCGTCGACCTGGGCAGGCTCGCCGAGCGGGCCGACGCCGAACGGGACCGGCTGATGGGCCTGCTCGCCGAATCCTGCGCCAAGCTGGGCGAGCGGGACCGGGCGCCGCTGGACGTCGTACGGGAGCTGGTCAAGGACCACCCCGATCCCGACGGGGTCATCGAGGCGGCGCGGATCGGCACGGAGAAGGCCATCGCGTTCACCCGCGAGAAGGACCTCGTGCCCTACCACGACGGCGAGTGCCTGGTGGGGCTGGCGCCCGAGTCGCGGCGCTGGGCGATGGCCATGATGGCGTGGAACTCGCCCGGCGAGCCCGAGGGCCCGTCCTGGTACTACATCACGCCGCCGGACCCGTCCTGGCCGGAGCAGGACCAGGAGGAGTGGCTGGAGGTCTTCAGCAACGCGACGCTGCCGGCGATCAACGTGCACGAGGTCGCGCCCGGGCACTTCTCGCACGCCCGCGCGCTGCGGCGGGCCAGGTCGGACGTGCGCCGGCTCCTGCAGTCCCTCGCCTTCATCGAGGGGTGGGCGCACTACGCCGAGGAGCTGTGCGTGGAGGAGGGCTTCGAGCCGGACGACCCGCGGTTCGAGATCGGCGTCTGGGTGGAGGCGCTGCTCCGCGTCACCCGGCTGGCCTGCGCGATCGGCGTGCACACCGGGCAGATGACGGTCGAGGAGGGCGCCAGGCGCTTCGAGTCCGACACGCACCTGGCCGGCCCGGCCGCGCTGTCGGAGGCCAGGCGGGCGACCTTCGACCCGACGTACGGGCGTTACACCTGGGGCAAGCTGCTCATCCGCGACCTGCGGGAGCGGGCGCGGGCGGAGTGGGGCGCGGACTTCAGCCTGCAGCGCTACCACAAGGCCCTGCTCGACCTCGGCTCGCCGCCCCTGGGCCTGATCGACCGCATCCTCTAGCTCGGAAGGGGCCTGGGGCGGCGGCGGCAGGTCGGGTAGCGTCGGTCGCGAGCGAGGGGAGGATGATCCTGTGCGGGAGCTCTCCGGCAAGGTCGCCGTGGTGACCGGCGCGGCCAGCGGCATCGGGCGGGCGCTGGCGCTCAGGTTCGCGGCCGAGGGCATGGCGCTGATGCTCGCCGACGTCGATCCCGGCGGCCTCGCCGAGACGGCCCACCAGGCAGGCGACGGCAAGGTGCTCACGCAGGTCACCGACGTCTCCGACGCGGCGGCCGTACGGCACCTGGCCAACCGCTGCTTCGGCGAGCTCGGCGCCGTGCACGTCCTCTGCAACAACGCCGGCGTCTTCCAGGGCGGCCGCATGTGGACCCGCGGCGAGGAGGACTTCGCCTGGCTGCTGGGCGTGAACCTGTGGGGCGTGCTCCACGGCATCCACGAGTTCGTCCCGCGCATGATCGAGCAGGACACCGAGGGGCACATCGTCAACACGGTGTCGGTGGCCGGGCTGTTCACCACGCCGGGATCGGGCGGCTACGCGGTCACCAAGTACGCCGCGATGGCCGCGTCCCAGGCCCTCGCCGAAGACCTGGCCGCCACGGGCGCGAAACTTCGCGTGACCGCGCTCTGCCCCGGCGCGGTCAGGACCCGCATCGCCGACTCCGAGCGCGTCCGCCCGGCCGGGCTGGTCACCACCCCCACCCAGGACGAGGCCGACGCGCGGGAATGGGTCGGCCGGGCGGCCGAGCGCGGCATCGAGCCGGCCGAGGTGGCCGATCTGGTCGTGGCGGCCATCCGCGAGGAGCGGTTCCTGGTGCTGACCGACCCCCGGTACGCCGCCCGGCTGCGCCTGCAGACCGAGACCCTGCTCACCGGGAACCTGCCGCCCTACCAGTGACGCTCGTGGGCCAGCACCCGGTCCACGGCGCCGCTGCGCGGCTTGACCAGCAGCCGGACCTGGTCGCCCGGCAGCACGTCCTGGTAGAGCCCCTGGCTGACCATGAACGAGCGGGCCTTCTCCGAGCTGCCGTCGTGTACCGCGATGTGGAAGACGCATCTGCTGCCCGCCTGGTCGTCGGTCGGCTCGGTCACGACCCAGCGCTTGACGACGTACCCGGAGATCTCCTGCCGTTTGGGGCCGGGCGCGGCGGAACCGGGCGGCTCGATCTCCACGCCACGCCAGCCGCTGCCCGTGAAGATCCACTCGTGGCGCGGGTTGACCGGCGCGGCGCCCGGCTCGGCGATCTCCCGCCCGGCGGGGGTCAGCAGGAACCCCCGCCCGGCCATGAGCAGCCCCACCCCGGCCACGAACGACACCATCGTCGCGATCATGCCCGGCCACGACAGCCCGGCCGCCGAGACCGTGGCGTACCAGGGGACGACGAGCCCGGCGGCGAGCAGCACCGGCACGATCATGGTCGGCCAGCGGCGCCGTGCCAGGCCGAGGTCGATGGCCGTCTGCTGGACGAGCGGGACCAGGCCGCCGTCCAGCTCCGCCCCTTCGGGCATCAGCGCCATCACCGGCGCGTACGGCTTGCCTCCCAGGCGGGCGGCCACCCGGTCCAGGACCCATCGCTCATACGGCAGGAGCGGTTCCTCACGAGGGGACACCAGGGAGAGGCGATCCTCCTCGATCGTCAGGCACCCGCGCCGCTCCAGCTCGAACAGCGTCGAATGGAACACATCCTGCGCCCGCATACCGCGTAAGAGCTCGACCACGGGCTCCGGCGCCTCGTGCCGCGGCGCCCCCTGCGGGCGTTCGCGGCTGGACAGCTTGAAGGCGGCGGCCAGCGTGGCGGCCCACAGGGCCCACGCGGTCACCGGCCAGACAAGATCCATTGTTCTGTGTTAGCACGAGTGCCGGTGGCAGGCCAGGCGTAATGCACAAGGCCGATAGACTGTAGTCACCGCATTTCGCCTTTGGGGGGTTCTCACGGTGTCTGAATTCGACACAGTGCTGGTGGTCGACTTCGGCGCACAGTACGCGCAGCTCATCGCCAGGCGTGTGCGCGAGTGCCACGTCTACTCCGAGATCGTGCCCTCGTCCATGCCGGTCGAGGAGATGATGGCCAAGAACCCCAAGGCGATCATCCTGTCCGGCGGCCCTTCCTCGGTCTACGCCGAAGGCGCCCCGCCGGTGCCGCACGGGCTGTTCGACACGGGTGTGCCCACGTTCGGCATCTGCTACGGCTTCCAGGCCATGGCGCAGGCGCTGGGCGGCGAGGTCGCCCGCACGGGCGTGGCCGAGTACGGCGGCACCGCGCTGGAGGTGCTCAACGAGGGCGTGATCTTCGCCGGGCTGCCGGACGCCCAGACGGTCTGGATGTCCCACGGAGACAGCGTCGCCGCCGCCCCCGAGGGCTTCACGGTGACCGCCTCGACGCGCGAGACCCCGGTCGCCGCCTTCGAGCACCCCGAGCGCGGCCTCTACGGCGTGCAGTTCCACCCCGAGGTGCTCCACTCCGAGCACGGCCAGGTGGTGCTCAAGCACTTCCTCGACGCCGCCGGCTGCCGCCCGTCGTGGACCATGCTCAACATCGTCGAAGACTCCGTCGAGGCCGTGCGCCGCCAGGTGGGCGACGGCCACGCGATCTGCGCCCTGTCCGGCGGCGTCGACTCCGCGGTGGCCGCCGCGATCGTCCAGCGCGCCATCGGCGAGCGGCTGACCTGCGTCTTCGTCGACCACGGCCTGCTGCGCAAGGGCGAGGCCGAGCAGGTCGAGCGCGACTTCGTGGCCGTCACGGGCGTGAAGCTGCGCGTGGTCGACGCCGCCGACCGCTTCCTGAAGGCGCTGGAGGGCGTCTCCGACCCGGAGGAGAAGCGGAAGATCATCGGCCGCGAGTTCATCCGCGTCTTCGAGGACGAGCAGCGCGCCATCATGGCCGACGGGCCGGTGGAGTTCCTGGTCCAGGGCACGCTCTACCCCGACGTGGTGGAGTCGGGCGGCGGCACCGGCACCGCCAACATCAAGTCCCACCACAATGTCGGCGGCCTGCCTGACGACCTGCAGTTCAAGCTCGTCGAGCCGCTGCGCGCGCTGTTCAAGGACGAGGTGCGCCGGGCGGGCGAGGAGCTGGGGCTCCCGTCCGCGATGGTCTGGCGCCAGCCCTTCCCGGGCCCCGGCCTCGGGATCCGCATCGTGGGCGAGGTCACCCGCGAGCGCCTGGCCCTGCTGCGCGAGGCCGACGCGATCGCCCGCGAGGAGCTGTCCCGGGCCGGCCTCGACCGGCAGATCTGGCAGTGCCCGGTGGTGCTGCTGGCTGACGTGCGGTCGGTGGGGGTGCAGGGAGACGGGCGCACGTACGGGCATCCCGTGGTGCTGCGACCGGTGACGTCCGAGGACGCGATGACGGCCGACTGGGCGCGGGTGCCCTACGACGTGCTGTCGCGCATCTCGACCCGGATCACCAACGAGGTCCGGGAGGTCAACCGGGTGGTGCTCGACGTGACGAGCAAGCCTCCGGGCACCATCGAGTGGGAGTAGCGGTAGCTCGCCAGCCGGGGCACTTCAGGGGTTCAAGGGGTTTCGGGGCTCAGGCGGCGACCGCGGCGAGGGCGTCGATGGGGGAGTCGGTCCCGGCGCGGGCGAACACCGGCAGCTCGAACCAGATGGCCTTGCCGCGCGCCGTACGGACGCCGCCCCAGCAGCAGGAGAGCAGGTCGACGAGGAACAGCCCGCGGCCGCTCTCCGCGTCCGCGTCGACGACGCGCATCTGCGGCAGGTCGGGGTTCTCGTCCTCGACCTCGCAGCGCAGCAGGCCGTCCTCGGCGGAGAAGCTGAGGCGGACCGGCCCGTACGCGTGCTCGACCGCGTTGCCGACCAGCTCGCTGACGAGCAGCTCCGCGACCTCCACCTGGTCGTCGAGGCCCCAGCCGGCGAGCTTGTCACGGGTCAGCCGGCGGGCGGCGCACACCGAGCCGAGGTCCGGCGCGAGCCACCACGAGGCCGTGCGGCACGTGGTCTGGCGGCGGCCGGTCACCGCGGTCAGGATGCTGCTCATCGAAAGCCTGTTCATTTCCTACCCCGAGTGGGTCCTCTTCCTGTGAGCCTGGGTTGCTCACACCATCGAGAATGCCTCAGTGAGGTGCCGCAGGAAGAGGTGAAAACTCCCCGTATAGGTACCTATTCCACGTACGTAGGCAGCGCACGGCAGGGACTGGGGATGCTTGCTGATGCCAGGGTGCCTCATGAGGGTACGACGCAGTTGCCGTTCGGGGGCTTTCCCGCCGGCCAGGCGACGCCCTTGAACGCCAGCTTTCCCGAGGCCGGGTCCAGGCGGACGACCGTGAGGGCCTTGTCGTACGGGTTGCCCGCACTGGTCAGGCAGATCAAGCCGCTCGCGCCCTGGATGCGGTAGGCGGCGTGCAGGTCGGCGAGCACGTCCTTGACGTCCTGCCGGGAAGGGACCTCGGTGCTGCTGATCGCGACCGCCTTCGCCAGGGCCCGGTAGGCGGTCAGGACCACGTCGTGGGTGATGATCGTACGCCCGTCCTCGAGTGCCACCGGGCCGACCTTGGCGGTGGCGATCAGGTGCTGGAGCCGGGCCAGCGACTCCTGCGGCTCGGCGAGATAGCGCGGGAGGTCCTCCCGCTTCTTGCGGCTGTTCTTCCCCCACCACTTCTCCACCTCGGCGTTCCAGGCGCCGGGGTGGGCCGGGGCGGCGTACTCGACGGACACGGACGGTCTGCCGCCGCCCGGGTCGCCCCGGATGAGTTCGAGGTCCTCGGCGTCCAGGCGGCGGTCGAGCGTCGTGGCGTCGGAGCCGGTGATCACCGTGTAGGACTTCTTGCCGGAGCAGTAGGTGTTCGCCAGCGTCTTGACGAAGAGCTTCAGATGGTAGGCGCGGCCGGCGAAATAGATGAACCGGGCGTTCGACTGGCAGATGTTCAGGGCGAAGTCCTGGAACCGGTTCGGCGTGCGGCCGGGCTCCTCCAGGCCGGGTGACTCGTACGTCATGTCCTGGACCCCGGTGCCCTTCTTGCCTTTCCGGGCCTCGGTGAAGGCGTCGCGCAGCGACTTGTCGTAGTTGTCCAGCGGCCGGATGTCCGCGACGAGCGCGCTCTCGGCACCCGCCAGCTTCGGGTCGGACCTGAGCAGCGCCTCGGCCTGCTCCTTGGAGGTCGAGACGACGCGGGCCAGGCCGGGGAACGGATCCCGGCTCCGGTCCTGGGTCTCCGGATTGGCGAAGTCGGTCGAGGTGACCAGGCCCGCGACGACGGGGATCCCCAGGTCCTTCGTCAGGTGGTGCATCGCGTTCCACGTGTCGGTCAGGCTGAGATTGAACCCGGCGACGACGCGGAGCTGCGGCTCCCTCGCGGTGAGGTAACCCACGGTCTTCTGCCAGTACCGGTAGTCGCGGCCGGGGTTGGCGAGGACGAGGCGGATCGGAGGCTTGGCGGCGTCGGGGGTGTTGGCCTGCAGCTGGGCCAGATAGGCGCCCTGCACCTCGCTCAGGATCTGCTTGCGCACGGCCGGGATGTCCGACTGCAGAGGGATCATCAACGCCACGGTGGCGTACGGTTTCGCCGCGATCCGGTTGTTCTCCGTCTCGATGCGCGCGAAGACTTCCCGCATGCCGTCGAGATCCGGCATGAGCACGCCGGTGCCGTCCGACACGCCGATGCAGTCCGCGCCCATCACCACGAGCCCTTCACCGCAGCTCGCCGGCTCCGGCGGCGGGAGTATCACCGCGTACGCGACGAAACACAGGACACCCGCGAGGGCGAGCAGCTCGGTGGTGAGGGTCAGCGGTCCGGGCCCCCTGCGGGGCGGGCTCGGTGCCGGGCCCGATCCCAGGGTGACCGGCAGCAGCCGGCTGGGCACCGGATCGGCGCCGCCGGCGATGATGTTCTCGATGGTCTCCTTCCGCCGTGCGAACAGCGCCGGAATCTCTTTGGCGAGCTCGCCCGGGGAGACGGGCGGGTTGGCCCCTCTCGCGACCGGCGCCCCGCCCCGCGCCGAGGTCGCCACGACGACGGGATGGACGCGCAGGCCGCGGGACCCGTGCTCGTACGCGGCCAGGAGGGCGTCCCTGATCTTCCGCCGCGCCGGGACGAGATCGACGTCAGGCAGGAGGATGACGGGACGGCGCACCCGGTTGAGCCGGCGGAGAAGCCCGTAGTGCGCGTCGACATCGGCCAGCAGGGCCTTGACGAGCAGGAGCTCCTTCTCGCCGACGCTGCTCCCGGACGGCTCGCCGCCCGGTTCGATCAGCAGCCGGCGCAGCTCCCTGACGAGCTCCTCGGTGGTCCCCAGCGGCCGCTTGAACGCCTTCTTCCGGTACCAGCGCAGGGTCCAGTGGGCGCGGACCCGGAAAGCGCCGAACACGCCGATCGCCAGGCCGACGATGCCGCTGGCCAGGTTTCCGAGGTAGGAGTTCGTGACCACCTTCTTGATCGCCTTGCGGACCTCCCGCAGGATCTTCTGCCGGGCCCTGTCGATCGCCTCCTTGACCTTCTCCTCCAACTCGGCGTCCAGCTCGCCCAGCTCGGCGAGGCGCTTCTGGTCCGGGTCCCGCAGGTCCCAGGTCGCGAGCGCGTACGCGGCCTCGAAGCGGGGGAAGACGAGGGGAAGCCGGTAGGCGGGACGCGAGAACCTGTGTGCGACGGCCCGCAGTTCCGCCGCGAACCGCGCCAGGTCGGCGGTCCCGCACGGCTCGTTGATCGGCAGGACGCTCGCGTACTCTTCGTAGTACTCCGCGGGCCACGACCGAATCGCCTCGAGGTCGGCCGCGTGATCGGCGGCGTCATCATCTGGGGGCTCCAGCTGGAAGACCAGAGGCCCGGTCCGGCGGCCGAAGCGGACCTTCCTCCGGCGGAACCGGCGGAGGATCACCAGCTCCGCCAGCGCCGCGTTCAGGTGCTGAGCCACCTCGGCCCCCATCGTCGTCATCCCTGCGCCAGCGAGTGGGTTGGACTTTAACCGGTCGTGACCGCGTCGTAACGGGATTTGGGGAAATGTCGAGGCCCGCGGTTCTGTACGGCGGCGGCGTCCGCCGTACAGGACGCGGGTTTTCCGGGGTCAGCCGGCTTTCTTGTCCTTGTCGGCGAGCGTGCCGCAGGTGAAGCCCTTTTCGCGGTCGGGGTCGAGCTGGATGTCGACCAGGATCGTGCTCTCCGAGAACTTGCGGAAGGTCATCAGCTTGTCGCAGTCGTAGAAGGCGTACCCGCCCTCGAACTCGCCCAGCAGCATCATCCAGCGCCCGTCGTAGAGCGTCTTGCCGCTGCTGTCCTGGAGCCTCGCCCACTGGTCCTGGAAGCCGAGGCTGTCGAGCAGGGTGTTGGCCTGCCCGGTCTCCTGCACCTGCACGGCGCCGAAGACCATCTGGATGATGAGCAGGTATCCCAGCCCGACGCCCGTGAAGGCCCCGATGAGGACCTTCATCCCGGCGCGGCCGATCGCCTTGCGGCGCAGCAGCCGGAAGGGCACCACGTAGGCCAGGAAGCCGAGCAGGATCGCGAAGACGACCTCACCGCCGCCCAGGTGCTCTCCCGATGCGGTGTACACGTAATAGAGGAAGCCCAGGTAGGACAGACCTGCCCAGATCGCGGCGATCACGGCGACGATCCACGGGCGCTTCCGGACGGCCTGGAACACGCGCCCGGCCCAGCCGCGGGTGATGCGGTCGAGCAGCCAGCCCAGGCCGATGAGCAGGCCGATGAACGAGGCGGTGATCAGCATCAGCGGCAGCAGGGTGCCCAGGAGCCGCCCGAAGAGCACGGACTGGTCCATGCCGGCCTGCTCGGGCGTGATGCCGAAGACGCTGTACATCTCCTTGAAGCCCATGTACAGCAGCGCGTACAGCGTGACACCGGCCGGGACCACCACCGAGCCGATCTTCTCGAGTACGTCGAGGACGCCGCCGCTGTCCTCCTCGGCCTCTGCGGTCGCCGTCACGGGCTCGGCCGGGGGAGCGGCCGGCGTCGGGGGCTGAGCCGGAGGGGTCTGGTCTAACGGATAAGACTGATAAGTCATGATTAATCGGAATCCATGCCTGTTTGAAGGATTATGGGGGTAATTGCAAGATCATTAGCCGCTGGAGGGCAGTGCTGATTGGTCCCATCCCGATCGCCCTAATGGCGATCCAGCACAAAGCCCTCAAAGCGGGCGAGCCAGGGTCTCGGCAGGAGTAGAGGGACGCGGCGAGGCCGCGGTCGTCACTTCAACTTCTTTCGAAATGTCCCCTGGTCTTCGCTGATCGTCCGAGGTCGCCGCCTCTGCGGCGGCGCTCAGCCCCATACCGTAGCGGTCGAGAGGGCGCGGCCGCGACAGAACCCCCGCGATGCCGATATATGCCTGTAAGTCGCCCGAAACGGCCACGAGCGCGCGGTATTTTCGCCGACTCGCACATTTACCTGACCCGTCCTGTGGTCAGTCGGAGCCATTCGCGTCATGACGTATTCACGGGCAGGGCGTGTCGTCCACATGTTCGCCGATCAGAGGGACGAACCGGGCGGGTGTCAGCAGGCGCTCCTGGACCAGGCGGTCGTGCCGCTTGCCGAAGAGCACGACGGTCTCGTTCAGCTCCTCGTGGATCGGCATGACCAGCCGTCCGCCCTCGGCGAGTTGCTCGGCGAGCGGGGCGGGCACCGTACGGGCCGTGGCGGACACGACGACGGCGTCGAAGGGCGCGTGCTCGGGCAGTCCGGCGGTGCCGTCGCCGACGAATACCTCGGCGCCGGTGATCCCGGCTGCGGCGAGGTTGGCCCGCGCGTGCCGGGCCAGGTCGGCGTGGCGTTCCATCGAGTACACGCGGCGGGCCATACGGGCGAGCAGGGCGGTCTGGTAGCCGTACCCGGTGCCGATCTCCAGGACCGTCTCCGTGCCGGACAGCCGCAGGGCGTCGATCATCTGCGCGATCAGGGACGGCTGCGAGGTGGGCTGGCCGTGGCCGATCGGGATCGGTTCGTCGAAAGGGGCGCGGTCGGCGTGACGCGGCGGCACGAACCGGTCGCGCGGTGTGGTGGCGAGGGCCGCCAGCAGCCGGGGATCTTCCACCCCGGCCCACTGGGCGGCCTTCACCAGCGTCTCGAACTCCATCGGCAGTCACCCGCCGACGCGCTGCTCCGAGCCATGCCCACCTGCTTCCCCACAGGCCGGGCACGATGCTGTCGGTGTCAGCAGTTCTTGCCGTTGTTGATGCAGCGGACGACGGTGTTCATGAGCCTGTGCGACATCACGCCGATGGCGCCGGCGTGGTCGGTGCTCGGGTCGTTCTGCTCGCTCGCGAATCCGTCCACCGCGAAGGGGGCGTCTCCCGAGGTGGGCACGTCGTCGTAGGTCAGCGTCATCCGGAGCTGCGGCACGGCCTCGGTGCCGCTGGGGCAGGCGCCGGTCTCGTCAGGGAAGACGAGGTGCGTGCGGTGGTCGGCGCTGTCGAGGTTCTGGCCGTCCCAGCAGCTGGGCATGTCGAAGACGCGGACCAGGTCGCTGCCGGAGGGGCAGATCGGGTACTTGTCGGTCAGCCGGTCGGTGAAGCCCGTGCAGGTGAACGTCGGGCGGGCGTTCTCAGCGCCGTTGCTGGCCGCCCTGGCGTCGCCGGAGATCATCCTGAGGAACCTCGGCGCCGCCGTCACCTCTGAGGTGAGGTTGCCGCGGTACTCGAGCTTCACCGACGTCGGCTGTACGGGGGTGCCGACGTTGTTCGTGTCGCCCTCGGCGTTCGTGTCGCCCTTGGCGTTCGTGTCGCTCCCGGCGTTCGTGTCGCTCCCGGCGTTCGTGCCACCCTCGGTGTACGTGCCACCCTCGGCGTTCGTGTCGCCCTTGGCCGCGGATTCGTCGTCGGATCCGCGTACGCGCAGGGTCGGCCAGAAGTAGGCGGACCGGTCGTCGCGGGTGCGGCAGGTGGTGTCCGCGGCGGCCAGGCTCTCGTTGGTCGAGAACGCGTCCGTGGACAGGTTGCCCACGTAGTCCTGCCTGAGCTGGGCCCCGTCCGACATGCCCGGGGCGAGGATGAGGTTGTCGGTGTTGGAGTGACCCTGGCGGTTGGTGCCGCACTGGGAGGTGTACGTGCCCATCGAGGCGTTCTCGCCTGCCTGCGGCTGCTCCGCCTTGGGCACGTCACGGATGTCGACGTAGTCCGCGGCCGACAGCCCGGCGTCCGCCGAGTTCTGGCCGGAGTCGCCGAGCGAGCAGGTGGCGAGGTCGTCGAGGCCGGTGGGGCGTTCTGCGACGCGTCCGATGGCTATGGCGATGCGGTCGATGGCGGCGGCGCGTTTGTCGGCGAGCGGGCCGAGGATGGCGTTCTGGACGAAGTTGGGGCCTCCTTGTCCTTCTGAGGTGGCGAGCCGGTCGTTGGCCTCCTGGAGTTGCTTGTCGAGTTGGGCGAGGTTGCGGTCCACCTCGGCCTTGGCGGCGGCGGGGACGTCGGACAGCTTGTCCGCCACGTTCGGGCAGACGATGGTCTGCGCCGCCTGGCCACCGCCGGGATCAGGCGTGGCGGACCCGGTCGGTGGCGGCGCGGTGGTCTGTTCCGGTGGGGTGGATGGGGTGGCTTGGCTGGATGGGGTTGCCTGGTCGGTCGGGGTGGCCTCCTGGGATGGGGCCGCGGAGTCGCCGAGCGAGCAGGTGGCGAGGTCGTCGAGGCCGGTGGGGCGTTCTGCGACGCGTCCGATGGCTATGGCGATGCGGTCGATGGCGGCGGCGCGTTTGTCGGCGAGCGGGCCGAGGATGGCGTTCTGGACGAAGTTGGGGCCTCCTTGTCCTTCTGAGGTGGCGAGCCGGTTGTTGGCCTCCTGGATTTGCTTGTCGAGTTGCGCGAGGTTGCGGTCCACCTCGGCCTTGGCGGCGGCCGGGATGTCGGGCAGTTTGTCGGCCACGTTCGGGCAGGCGATGCCCTCAGCCGCGACCGTGCTCAGATAGACATCCAACCCGGCCTGCGCGTACGGCGGAGAGCCCGACAGCACGAGCGCGACACTTCCGCTCAGGCAGACCGCCCCCAACCACGGCCTGAAACGTCTTTCCCCCGATGGACTCCACATGCGACCACTCCCTCCGGTTTTGTCGTGGGCAAGGAAAGTCCGATCTTCGACAGGTACGGGGGTGTTCACGGCAGGGTTCACCGCCTGCGCCCGGAGGGAGCCGCCAGACCGCCTTCTACCAGGGCGAATGCGTATTTATACACATTCGCGGATTGAACCCGGCGCGCGACGCGGGTCGTATGCTCGCCAGGATCGCGAACAACCCCAAGGGCTGGTACGCCAACCTGCACACGGGCGAGTTCCCCGGCGGCGCCGTCCGCGCCCAGCCAGCTGCTGCTCCACAACGGCGGCTGTTGACATCCACTCCGCCCTAATGGACAGAGATTCCCGTCTGCCACGCGTGTGGCCCCGGGTGGGTTACTGCTTCCTCGCGCGGTGCCGGAACAAGTCCCGGTCTTACCTGCGCTCCACAGTCGTTTAGCCTCTCCGCCTGCCCGGCGGCGAGGACGTTGATCGCTGCGTTGACGTCCCGATCGTGAGCCGCCCCGCACGGGCAGGTCCACTCCCGGATGTTCAGCGGCATCGACTCGGCGATGGTCCCGCACGCCGAGCACAGCTTCGACGAGGGGAACCAGCGGTCGATCTTGCCGAAGTGGCGGCCGTACCTGACGGCCTTGTACTCCAGCATGGCGACGAACTGGGACCAGCCCGCGTCGTGCACCGACTTCGCCAAGCGTGTGCGCGCCAGGCCGGACACCGCAAGGTTCTCCACGTACACCGCTTGGTTGTCGCGGATGATCGTGGTGGAGAGCTTGTGTGCCCAGTCTCGGCGCGTGCTGGCCACTTTGGCGTACGCCTTGGCGACCTTCACCTTGGCCTTGGCCCGGTTCGCCGAGCCCTTCTCCTTACGGCTCAGTGCCTTCTGTGCCTTGCAGAGCTTCTTCGCTGCCCGGCGCAAGGTACGCGGGTTGTCCACCTTCTGGCCGTCCGACATCACCGCGTAGTGCGTCAGGCCCAGGTCGATGCCGATCTCGGAACCCGTCTCGGGCAACGGCTCGTCCGAAGTCTCGACCACGAACGACGCGAAGTACCGGCCCGCCGAATCCTTGATCACCGTCACCGATGATGGATCGGAGGGCAACGAACGCGACCAGCGGACCGGCACGTCTCCGATCTTCGGTAACCGCAGGCGGCCCGACTCGGTGACCTTGAACCGGGCGTTCTTTGGTGAACCGGATGCTCTGCCGGGAGTCCTTGCGTGACCGGAACCGGGGCGGGGCGACCTTTCGGCCCTTGCGCTTGCCTGTCAGGGAGGCGAAGAAGTTGCGGTAGGCGGTGTTCAGGTCCGCGAGCGCCTGCTGCAGGATCACCGCTGAGACCTCGCCCAGCCACGCCCGCTGCGGCGTCTGCTTGGCCGCAGTGATGACCTGTTTGGACAGGTCCCCGTCCGAGAGGTACGGCAGACCCGCCGCGCGGGCGTCGCTCCGCAGGCGCAGCGCGTCGTTGAACACCACGCGGGCGCAGCCGAACGCCCGCGCCAGCATGGCACGCTGGTCGGCGTCGGGATACAGCCGGTAGTTGTAACGAAGCTGCACCCACTGATCATACTTTTTGGTTTATGGCCGAGCATGAAGTCATCAGAACCGGCAGGCACTGTGTTTTCGCCCTCCATGCGCATTTGGCCTTCGTGACCAAGTTCCGGCACGAGGTGTTCGCCGACGCCCACCTGAACAGGCTGGAGGAGATCATGCGGGACGTGTGCGCCGACTTCGAGACCGAGCTGCGCGCGTTCAACGGCGGGAACAATCACGTCCACCTGCTGGTGAACTTCCCACCCAAGATCGCCCCGTCCAACCCGCGTGGGCCTTCACCGCCGGCCTGAAGGCCAGAGCACTGGCCCGCATTCTGGTAGTAGCGCATACGAACGCGCCGCGCGGGATCTCGCCCGCGCGGCGTTCGCGTGTTCCGGCTCAGACGAGGATCGAACCACCCATCACCGCCGTGTGCCGGACGTTCTGCAGCCCGGCATCACCCAGCTCGGGAAGGCGCTCGCAGCCGCCTTCAGCAGCGCCGGCACGTCGATGCGCCGCAGCATCGGGTCGCCCCTTGCGCTCGAAGGCCTTGCGCGGTCTCGTGGCCGCCGGCGTCGAAGTTGATGTTGTGCTCTTTCAGGACGCGGTCGGGGACGCCCTGACGCTCCAGCTCCCGCTCCGCGACCATCCCCGCCTCGCGGCCGTAGCGGTGGCGTACGAGGGGGATGCCCACGAAGGCCAGAGCGATGAGCAACTGCGGAACGGCGGCGAAGGTCATCATGGTGGTGCTCCTCATCGGGGCATCGGGGGGTGCTTGTCCATGAGGAAGACGATGCCGACCACCGCTGCTCCCAGGCTGACCGCGCGCTGTCACGGCCCGGCCGCCACGTATCAGCGCCATCTCACTCCCGGAGTCGGATGGTGGCCGCCCGCTCTTGTTACCGGAAGGTGCGGCTGCCCAGGCCGTCCAGCGGGCGTCCCGTAGGTACCTACGTAGTCCGGAATAGGTGCCTATATGGGGATTTCTCACCTCTTCTCCAGGTAGCACGCCGAGGCATTCTCGTGTTGTGAGCAATCCACGCTCACCTGAAGAGAGGACCGAAGGGAACCGGACGGCAGCCACCTCAGCTGCCACACGGGGTGCAAGGGCAATGAACAGCGTTTCGCGGACCAGCATCTACACGACGGCCACCGGCCACAGCCCGGCGACACGCCGCACGGCCGCGTGGTGGCTGTCGGACGACCTCGGCTCGGTGCGTACCGCACGCCGGCTGACCCGCGACAAGCTCGCCGACTGGGGCTTCGACGACCAGATCGAGGTCGCGGAGCTGCTCGTCAGCGAACTGGTCGCCAACGCGCTGGACCACGCCCACGGACAGGTCCACCTCGGCCTCTCCGCCGAGAACGGCCTGCTGCGCTGCGAAGTCGAAGACGAGAACCCCCAGCTGCCCACCATGCGCACCGTCGACCTCGACGCCGAGCGCGGACGCGGACTCTTCCTGGTCGACACGCTCTCCGGCTCCTGGGGCGGTACCCCCACCCCTCGCGGCAAGGCCATCTGGTTCGAACTGCCGACCTTCGCCGACACCGAAGCCGATCCCCTCGACACCCTCACCGCGATGGCAGCCTGAACCCTGCTCCACCCGCCGGGCCTACTCCCGATCACCCTCTCGCCCAAGCGCCCCCGACCCGCCCGCCCCAGCCCCGTCACCCGCAGCCCCGTCAGCGGCAGCCCCGTCAGCGGCAGCCCCGTCAGCGGCAGCCCCGTCAGCGGCAGCCCCGTCAGCGGCAGCCCCGTCACCGGCAGCCCCGTGACCCGTGGGCTCGTCAGCTGAAGGCGCATCGGGCGCGGTGGCCGGAGGTGCGTCCGGCGCAGGGGCGGCGTTCCCTAGCGGGGTCCGGGGCTCGGAGGGTTTGCGGCGTAGTGCGCGCCCAGCCCCCCGTGCCGAAGCGACCACCACCCGCCCCAACCCTCCCACCAGCAGCGGCACCAGCAGCACCCCCACGAAGATGGGCGTAGCCATGTACCGGAAGTCCTGCGCCGAGATGTTGGCCAGCACCGTGAGCTGCTGCCCCGCCACCACGGCCGCCACCCCCAGCACGTACCGGTTCCGCAGCGCCAGCGCCCCCAGCGCCACGGCCAGGTACGACACGTACGCCCACAACGCCCCCCGCCACAGCACCCAGTCGTACTGCGGCGCCAGCGCCCCGGTCAGCCACGGGTCCGCCACCTGGTTCAGCTCCCACGACTGCGGCCGCAGCGAGAAGACCCACCGTCCGGGGAAGTCGGGCACCTTGTTCGGCCCGACGTAGGTGTCGGCGTTGGGCCGCAGCGAGAACCGGTACGTCATCCCCCCGACGGCGAACTCGTCCTGCACGGGCCGCCACGCGATCGCGCCCCGGCACAGCCGGGTGTCGATGACCATGCGGGGTTCGGAGATCAGCAGCCGCTTCCACAGGTCGAGCAGCTCGGAGGCGTGCGCGTCGGCCTGCTGCCAGCTGAAGTCCCGCCGCCAGATCAGCGGGTTGATCGTGTAGCAGGTCCCGCCGTCCCACCACCGCGTCAGCGGCGCCACGTTGGCCATCAACGCCTTGTCCTGCTCGGTGAACAGCTCGGGATGGTCCCGGTACGCCACCGCGATGTCGCCGAAGGCCGTGTGGTACACGTACGTCTTGGCCGGGGCCATGATGCCGAACTGCGGGAACACGAGGTTCGTGAGCACGAGCGGCAGGGCCGCGGCGAAGGTGCCGGCGAGCAGCAGGCGTACGCGCATGGTCGTGACGATCACCAGCAGCGCGAGGACGGCGACGCCCACGACGAGGAAGCCGTTCGCCCGAAAGAGCCCCAATGCGGTGAAGAGCAGTCCGAGCCCGACGAGCGTGGGCACGGTGACGGCGCGTCTGGCCGCGATCCGGGCGCACACGCCCGCGACGGCGACCGCGCAGATCGTGAACGGCACGTCCTTCCACAGCGTCACCGAGAACGCCCCCACGGGCGGCGCCAGCGGCATGAGCATCGCCACGAGCGTGGTCGGCAGGCGTGGCGCGCCGAGCGCCTTGAGCGACTGCGCCAGGTACGTCAGCGCCGCCGCCATGGCGGTGGTCTGCGCGAACGTGACCGCGCCCAGGTCACCCGTCTTGGTGAAGCTCAGCGACAGCAGCGCGTCGTAGAGCACCGAGTGGTCGCTCACCCAGGGGCCGACGACGGTGTGGCTGAGGTAGAGGACCGAGTCGCGGCTGAACAGGCCGGGGTAGAAGGCCGCCCACCAGCAGGCGAGGACGGCCTGGATGATCAGGAAGGTCGGGATCGCGACCCACGGCCTTGGCTTCGCGGTGCCCATGGCCGGTCAGGGGTAGCTCACTCCGGGCTCGGGTTTCTTGCCGCGTAGCAGGGTCGGCACCGTGACGAGGTGGTAGCCCTGCTTCTTGAGCTCCTTGAGGATCGCGGGCATGGCCTTCACGGTCGCCGGGACCGTGTCATGCATGAGAATCACTCCGTCGCGCTTGGCCAGCCTGAGCACGGCCGCCTTGATCTTCTTGGCGTCACGCAGCTTCCAGTCGAGCGTCGTGCCGGTCCAGAGCACCTGCGCGAGCTCCACCTGATTGGCCAGCCCCAGCACGCGGTCGTCGGTGTGCCCGTACGGCGGGCGGAACATCGTCGGCCGCAGCCCCGTGGCCTGCTGGATGGCCTCCTGCGTGGTCTTGAGCTCGTCGAGGATCTGCTCGTCGAGCAGCGTCGGCAGGGAGGCGTGCGACCAGGTGTGGTTGCCGATCGCGTGTCCCTGCGCCAGCGTCTGCCTGGCGATCCGTGGCCGCCGCTCCACCTGCTTGCCGACCAGGAAGAACGTGGCCTTGACCCCCTCCTGCTTGAGAATCTTGAGCAGGGTCGGGGTGCCCTCGCCCGGACCGTCGTCGAACGTCAGCGCCAGGCACTTGACCCGGTCACAGTCGACCGTCGCCGCCTGGGCGGGCAGCGAGGTCGTGGCCAGTGCGGCCGCCAGCAGGGCATGAATCACCACGGATCACAGCCTAGGGCCAATGCGCGCACACCGTGGAACACCCCTACGTCTCGGTCTGAACACGCTCATCTCCCGAGCCGGGCCCGCAGGAACAGCGTGACGCCCTTGAGCGACTTGACCGGCAGGTAGCGCTCGGCCCGCACGACCGCCGACAGTCCCGCGTTGACCAGGAGCGGCACCTTGCGCAGGTCGCTGCCCCTGGATCGGCGGCGGTGCCGGGCGACGAGGGGGCGGAGCAGCACGTTCCAGCTCCAGACGCGATCGACCTTCAGCCCGGCCTGCTCCACCACGACGGTCAGCGACTCGCGGGCGTATCGGCGTACGTGCCCGACCGCGTCGTCATGGGCCGACCACAGCGCCATGTCGCACGGGACCGCGATCAGCGCGTGCCCGCCGGGCGCCAGCACCCGGGCGATCTCCTCCACGACCAGGTGGTCCTCGCGGACGTGCTCCAGCACGTCGAACGCCGTCACCAGGTCCAGGCTCCCCGGCTCGAACGGCAGCGCCCGCGCGTCGGCGCGCACCGCCTTGAGCCCGCGCTGCCTGGCCACCTCGACCGCCGTCGCGCACGAGTCCGTCGCGGTCGCCTCCCAGCCCGCCTCGACCAGCACTCTGGTGTTCCCGCCGCCGGCCGCGCCGATGTCCAGCGCCCGCCCGGGGCGGCCCAGCCCGCGCAGCTCCCTGCGCAGGATGGCCCGGCGCTCGCGGTACCACCAGTGGGTGTCCTCGAGCGCGATCAGGCGGCGGATCTCAGTGGTTTCCATGATCAGTTCCTCGTACGGGAGAAGGCCCGGCGGTCCAGGGCGGTGAAGCGGATCAAGGTGAGCAGGCAGTACGTGCCGGCGACCGCGCTGACCTCCGCCAGCCGCCCGGCGCCGCGCGGCAGCGCGAGCACGGCCATGGTGGTGAGGGCGTAGTGGGCCAGGAAAAGCGTCGCCGCCCGCGCGTGCATGGCGGTGCGCCGGTGGAATGTCCAGCGGCGGTTCGCCTCGGTGCTGACGACTCCGGCGAGGACGAGCGCGGCGAAATTCGTCAGCGCCGGCGACCAGACATCGCGCAGCGGCAGATAAATGAGCGCGTACAGAATCGCGGAAACAACGCCTGCCACGGCGAACGACGTGAATTTCGCCGTCGTCACCGTGAGGGGCCGCGCCACGACCGCGTCCGGATGCGTGGGCGTCAGCTCGGGCCGCGCCACCTCGACGCGGGCCCGGCCCATCGACATCGACCAGGCGACCCTGGCCAGCCCCTTCAGGTCGTCGACGGCCGTCCTGACGATCTTCACGCGCGAGTCGGTGTCCTCGATCCAGTCCACGGGCACCTCGTGCACGCGCAGGCCGTTGTGCTCGGCCAGCAGGAGCAGCTCGGTGTCGAAGAACCACGAGTCGTCCTCGACCTTGGCCATCAGCGGCCTGACCACGTCGGCCCTGGCCGCCTTGAAGCCGCACTGGGCGTCGCTGAAGCGGACGCCGAAGCCGTACCTGAGCAGGGCGTTGTAGGCGCGCGACACCACCTCCCGGCGCAGCGAGCGGCGGGTGCGCGCGCCGCGGGCGAGCCGCGTGCCGATGGCGATCTCGGAGTGGCCGCCGGCCACCGACGCGACCAGCGGGAACAGGGCGCCGAGGCCGGTGGACAGGTCGACGTCCATGTACGCCACGATGTCGGCGGGGCTGTCCTGCCAGGCCGCGCGCAGCGCCGCGCCCCGGCCCCGGATGTCGAGCCGGCGGACGTGTACGCGCTCGAACTGCCCGGCCAGCTCGTTCGCGACCGGCCAGGTGGCGTCGGTGCTGCCGTTGTCGACGATCGTGATGCGCCACGGCAGCGGGAAGCCGTCGCCGAGGAAGCGCGCCAGCGTGCGGACGCAGCCGGGCAGCGCGCGTTCCTCGTTGAGCACGGGGATGACGATGTCGACGCTCGCCAGCCGGGCCGTGGTGTCGAGAACGCGGGGGCTCGGCTCCGTCGCGGCACGCGTTTTCATGGGAGTCCCTGATCCTGATTGGTGGCCGTACGTCCACGGAAATGGTCCTGGGGCCGTCCAGCGTGGCGCGGGCCGTTTCTCCGCAGCATTCCGTGAGGGGGCGAGACTTTTACCGGGCGGTGAGCCGGTAAACGGAGAAGGACGAATTACGGAAGCGCAGCCGCGCGTATTTCCCCAATTCCGGGTTCATCCCGGTGAAGAGCCACTTGACGCCGTAGTCCTCGGCGAGGCGCCGGACGTTCTCCGCCGTGGGCGTGCGGAAGGCCGCGTCGTTGGCCGTCAGCCGTACGGGATCCGCGAAGGGCACCTCGAGATACGGCAGGACGAACAGCTTCGCCCGCGACAGCGTGCTCTCCGCGTACGCCCACCCCTCGACCAGCACCCGCCGCTCGGTGAACCCCGACACCCAGTAGTGCCGGCTGTCGCACCCCGGCGCTTCGACGGGACGGCAGTGCAGGTCGGTGGCCACCACGTCGCCGGGCGAGGAGTGCGCGCGCAACCACCGCCCCGCACTCAGCGCCCCCGCGGGGATCTCCACCTCCCGGCCCTCGGGCACCACCCGCAGGACCAGCTCGCGCGCGGAGGCCGGCACCGCGTACCCCGCCAGCAGGGCCACCACCGCCAGCACGGCCCCGCGCCGCCACAACAGCACCCCCGCCACCACCACGAGCACGAGGTACGGCACCACCACCCGCACCGCCGCGTCGCCGGGCACCTCGATCCACGCGGCGAGCAGCGCGACCCCCGCCCCCGCCGCGACCATGGCCCACGGCACCCGCCGCCCGGCCACCCCGCACACCGCGGCGACCGACAGGTAGGGCCGGACGCTCTCCAGGAAGTAGAGCTGCGAGTCCGACGGATGCCCGAGCACCACCGCCGCACCGATCCCCGCCGCCCCCATGCCGAGCAGCAGCGACATGGACGGCTCCAGCGCCCGCCGGCCCAGCGCCGCCACCCCGCCCCACACGCAGAGCAGGCAGAACAGGTGCACGACGGTCAGGATCAGCAACGGCGTCACCGGCACGGCGGCCAGCTCGGGCGCCGCCACCCCCGTCACCAGCCCCCAGAGCCCCCGCATCGTCGCGAACGGCGCGATCGTCGTCCCCTGGGACCCCCGCCCGAACACCACGAACTGCGCGACCAGCAGGCACGCCAGCGTGATCCCGGCCGCGCCGAGCCACGCGCCCGGCACCCGCCGCTCCACCGCCCACCGCACGGCCACCACGACCAGCAGCCCCGCCAGCAGCAACGGCAGGAACGTGGCCTTCGCCCCGGTCAGCGCCAGCATCAGCACGACCAGCGCCACCCAGCACCCCCGCCCGCCGGTCACCAGCGGCCCGCCGGTCAGCAGCCGCCCGCCGGTCACCAGCGGCCCGCCGGTCAGCAGCCGCCTGCTGGTCAGCAGCAGCACCACGGGCGCGAACAGCAGCGCCCCGAACGTCTGCGTCGGGCTGGCCCAGGCGGTGAACATCGGCCGCGTCGTGAAGACCACGCCCTCCTGTAGGACCGGGCCCAGCAGGAAGTACGCGACCCCGACCGCCGCGACCCCGGCGCCCCAGCTCCCGCCCAGCCGCCGCCCGAGCACCGCCACCAGCACCACCAGGGCCGCCGTCATCGGCAGCGTGGCCAGCCGGTAGACCAGCGTCACCGGCTCGATCCCGGTCACCCAGCTCGTGGCGGCCAGCTCGGCGTAGACGAACCAGTGGTAGGACAGCCGCTCGCCCAGCACGGACGGCAGGGTGGGCGGCACGTGGTGCTTGACCTCGCCGACCAGCGCCAGGTGGTAGGGCAGGTCCACGTACGCGGCGGAGACCGGCACGCGGTAGAGGTTGAGCGTGCTCCACGCGATCAGGTAGGCGACGACCCCCGCCAGCGCCCACGCGCACCACGCGGGCAGGCGCTCCCTTTCGGCCTCGCCCGCCGACGCGCTCCACGCCGGCGTGCGCTCCCTTTCGGCCCCGCCTCGCCAGTGTCGCCGCTCCCTGGGGGCCTCGCCCCGCCAGTGCCGCCGCAGCCGGGGCACGCAGGTGAACGCGCAGAGCACTCCCGCGGACGGCACCAGCACGAGCAGCGGCGCCCCGGCCGTCCTGGCCGGGAGGTAGGCCAGGACCTCGACCGCGTACCCCAGCGCCAGCCCCGCCGCGACGTCCTCGGCCACCGACCTCCCGCCGCCGGTCAGCGCCCGCCACAGCAGCGTCCCGGGCAGCGCCACCCCCGCCCCCAGATAGGCCGCGAAAACGGCCAGGTCACGGGCGGAGACCCCGCACCACAGGAACACGGCCACCGCACCGGCGCACAGGACCCCCGCGGGCACCCACCCGAGCCACCGCCTGGACGACGCCGGCCGCCGGGCGAGCCAGGCCGCGGGGGGCGCGAACGTCATCTGATCACGGTCACCAGTCGCGTGAACTCGGCCGGGAGATCGAACCCGTCCCACACCCGATGGAAGCTCAGCGCGCTCCCGATCGGCACCATGCGATCGACCCCGCGCCCGCCCAGCTCTCTGGCCAGCCGCTCCAGCTCGCCCCTGGCGAACCCGAAGTGCGTCATCGTCTGGTCGCGCCGCTCGACCAGCGAGCCCAGCTCGGCCAGCGACCCGAGCCTGGCGTGCGCGAACGTACCGGCGCCCAGCCACTGCCTGGGCGCGGCGGCGGCGGCCGACAGCGTCACGTTGGCCAGCGCGTTGCCCCGGAACTCGATGCTCTCGGCCAGCCCGTCGGCGGCCAGGCCGTAGGTGGAGACCCGCTTCTCCACGGCCATCGCGGCGTCGACGCCCCACCCGCGGACCGCGACCACGCGCGACACGTGCTCGCAGAAGTCGGTCCGCGCCGCGTCGCAGTCGCCCTCCGCGCCCACCCAGAACACCGTCCGGGGTGAGGAGCAGGCGGCCTGGTCGAACCAGTAGGTGTCGTTGACGAAGCCCTCGGCCACGGTGACCCGCGCGGCCCGGGGCGCGCAGAGCCAGGCCGCCGCCCCCACGACGGCGAACGAGGAGCGGTCGGGGAAGACCAGGTCGCGGGCGTGCGGGGCGAGCGGGTGGCGCCGCATCTCCTGCACGGTACGGTCGCCGCCCCACACCACCCGCAGGTCGCAGGCCGCGGAGAGCGCGGCGGTGACGCTGTCGCTGCGGCCGTAGGAGACGATGCGCTGGGTCGCCGCTATGACGGGGTCGGCGTCGGCCAGCGCGTCGTGCAACGTCTCCAGGATGACCTCGGCGACCGGGCCGGAACGCGGCGACAGGCGCACGATGTTGCGGTTTCCCATCAGCGCCGACAGGGCCCAGGAGTAGACGAAGACGGTGTCGACGTTGGCGGGCGGGACGTGGAAGACCAGGCCGCGCGGGACGCGTACGTGCTCGTTGGCGAGGCCGTCGACGGTGCGGGCCAGCTCGCTGGGGCGCAGGAAGAAGCCGAGCGAGCCCAGCTCGGGGTGACGCCGCGCCAGCACGGGCCGCAGCAGCCGCCTGCCGAAGGCCGACAGGAACTCGCGTACCCGCTCGTCGCCCACGTCGAGCCCGCCGCGCAGCTCGCCCAGCAGGTCCTCGGCGGAGGCCGGCGCGGCGGCGGGGAAGCGTACGTCGAGCTTCGGGTCGTCCAGCATCAGCCCCGCCCCATGGTGTCGCTGCAGCCGCGCGCCTCGGCCCTGGGCAGCCTGCCCAGCACCTCGAACCGCTTGCCCGGCCAGCACCCGTCGTCGACGCCGCGCACCACGCCCAGGTCCTCGGTCAGCAGGACATGGCCCGGGTAGGAGGTGGGCAGCGTGCTGACGACCTCGATCAGCCCTGGCTCGCCGACGGGGACCTCCTGCCAGGTCTCCGGGTCGCGGACCACGACATCGGCGAAGTCGGGGCAGTAGAGCCCGTCGCCGTCGGGGCCCTCCAGGAAGACGGTCCCGATCTGCTCGACCATCCCGTAGAAGTTGTGCACCCGGGTCAGCCCGCACTCGGCCGCCAGCCGCCGCCGGAACTCGGCGTTGTCGACCGCCTGCTCGGCCAGCCGCTTCCACCCGCCGGAGTGGACCAGCACCCCCTGCGACAGGTCCGCCCCGAGGTCGCGCAGGTGGAGCCAGACCATGAACGTGAATCCGAAGATCAGGAACCGCTCGCCGCCGTAGCGGGCCAGGAACCCCTTGACCGCCTCGGCGTCCACGCGGCCCCGCTCGTCGAGCACGAACGTGTGGTCCCTGCCGAAGTTCATCATCCCGAGCACCCCGGCGCCGCGGGCGCTCAGCGTGGGGTCGCGGACGACCGAGCGGCTGTCCACGACCAGCATCGGCAGGCGCCGCCCGCCCAGCACCTCCCTGAGGGTGGCCGCCAGCATGCGCGGCTGCGTCGCGGCGGCCTCGCGGTCGAGGTAGATCCGGCTCGGCCGCTGCCCGGTGGTCCCGCTGGAGGTCAGCACCCTGAACACCTGGTCCTCGGGCACGCTGCGCAGCTCGTGCGTCTTGAACAGCCGCACCGGCAGCCAGGGCAGGTCCGAGAGCCGCTCGTACGGGGGTCTGGCCTGGATGGCGTCGAGGACCCGCCGGTAGGGGGCGCACGCCCGCCGATGCCGCTCGGTCAGCGCCGCCAGCTCGCTCACCAGCGCCACCTCCCGCTGAGGCTCCGCCAGACTGAAAACGCTCATCATGTGCGGGACTCCAGGGCGCGGTAGTCGATCTTGCCGGTGGCCAGGAGCGGAAGGCTGTCGACGGCACGCACGTCGAACCCGCTCCAATGCACCCGCAGCTCGGCACCCAGCTTGCGGGCCAGCCCCGCCCGGCCGGCCGCGTCGAGACCCTCGGCCCACACCGTCACGCGGTCGTCGCCGCTGGTCACCGCCACCGGGACGGAGCCGCGCAGCAGGCGTTCGACGTCGTCGAGGTTGACCCGCACGCCGAAGATCTTGGCGATGCGTTTCAGCCGCCCGGTGATATAGAGGAAGCCCTCGGAATCGAGCCGGCCCAGGTCACCCGTGCGCAGCACCCCGCCCAGGTCGTCGCCCCTGGCCAGGTCGGCGGCCGTCTCGGCGTAGCCCATCATGACGTTGGGCCCGTGGTAGACGACCTCGCCCTCGTCGACGCTCAGCCGCCCGCCGGGGATGGCCAGCCCGGCGGAGCCTGGTCTGTCGGCCAGCCGGTCGGGAGGCAGGACGGCGATCCGGGCCGTGGCCTCGGTCTGACCGTACATCACGAAGAACCGGTCGGCCTGCCCCGCGAACTCCTGGACCAGGTCCTGGCTCAGCCGCCCGCCGGCCTGCGTCAGGGTGGCGAGCGCGGGGTGCTCGGAGCGGTCGTAACGCAGCCGCCGCAGCATCTCGTACTGGTAGGGGACGGCCGCCAGCGACGTGCACCGGTGGGCGTCCAGATGCGTCCAGAACGAGCGCTCCAGCAGCCCCGCCTCCGTCAGCATCACCGTGGCCCCGGCGACCAGGTGGCTGTTGAGCACGGACAGCCCGTAGCTGTAGTGGAGCGGCAGGCTGGTGGGCGCGATCTCGTCGGGGGCGATGGCCAGGGCCGTGGCGATGGCGGTGGCGTTGGCCAGCACGGCCTGGCGCGACAGGCGTACGAGCTTGGGGTTGCCGGTCGAGCCCGAGGTGGCGAGGAGCACGGCGAGGTCGGGATGCGGCTCGGGCGCCTCGCGGCGCGGCGGCGGCGAGCCGTCGGCCGCGTGCGTGAACCCGAGCAGCGCCGCCGGCCTGAACCGGCCCACCAGCTCGGCCAGCGCCCCGGGAGTCAGGTCGGGGTCGAGCAGCGCGATCGGCCGGCCCGACCGCCAGGCGGCGAGGTAGCGCAGGACGGAGGTGAGGTTGTTGCGCATGCCGCAGAACAGCGGCCCCGGCCGCAGCCGGGTCAGCGCCTCCGCGGTGCGCGCGACGTGGCCGGCCAGCTCGTCGCCGCCGAGGCCCGCCGCCTCTCCCGCGACGACGAGCCGGGCCTGTGGGTGCGGGAACATCACAGCACCAGCCCGCCGTCGACGCCGATGACCTGGCCGGTGACGAAACCCGCGTCGGGCGAGAGCAGGAACGCGGTCACGCGGGCGACGTCGGCGGGCGTGCCGAGCCGCCCGAGCGGGGTCGCGGCGACCGTGGCCGCCCGGCTCTCCTTGTCGAGCGTGGCGAGCAGGTCGGTCTGGATGTAGCCGGGGGCCACGGCGTTGATCCGGATGCCGGTGGGCCCCAGCTCCTTGGCGGCGGCCTTGGTGAGGCCGATCACGGACGCCTTGGTGGCGGAGTAGACCGCCTGGCCCGCGCCGCCCATGCGGCCCATCATCGAGGAGACCAGGACCACCGCCGGGGAGCTGCCCCGCCGCAGCAGCCTGAGCGCGGACTGCAGCGTGTACGTCGCGCCGACCGCGTTGACCTGGAAGAGCCGCTCGACCGTGTCGTGGTGGGCCATGCCGAGCGGACCGGCCGCGTGGACGCCCGCATTGATCACGAGGGCGTCGAGGCGGCCGTGGCGCTGGTAGATCTGCCGCATCATGGCCGAGACGGCGGCGGGGTCGCCGACGTCGCAGGCGACCGAGTCGGTCACCCCGCCGGTCTCCTCCGCGACCTCGGCGGCGGCCTTCGCGGCACGCTCCTCGTCACGGCCGTGGAGCACCACGTCGTGGCCCGCCCCGGCCAGCGTGACCGCCACGGCCCGGCCGATGCCCGCCGTCGAGCCCGTGACCAGGACGACCCTGGCCTCAGATGGCGGCGGCGCCGACGCCATGCTTCTCCAGCAGCCCGGCCGCCTCGGCGAACGAGCTCATGTCGATCATCTCGTCGGTGTCGATCATGACGGAGAACTCGTCCTCCATCGCGGCGATCAACGCCATGTGGGCCAGCGAGTCCCACTGGGGGATGGCGCGGTATTCGAGCCCGTCGACGTCGGCGTCGGCCGGAAGGTTGAGCGCACTGCGGAAGACGGCCCGCAGGCGGTCGAGATGACTCATGATCACTCACTCTCTGTCCTCAAGCCACGACGTAGTGTAGCGGGAATTGCGAGCCAGGAGAAAACCAAGGCCCCCTCTCGGGTAATGGAACCGTATAACGAGGCGTGGCACCCGTTGAGGGCTGGGAATGTCGGACGGGACACGGTCCACCGTACGGGGGGAATGATGGACGAATCCAATCACTGGTACGGGCACTCTCGCATAATCGGCCGATACTGCGGCCTTCCGGATGAGACGCCGAAACGCATCCAGGGCTTCCTTCAGCACGGATGGAACTATCTCCACGGATTTCCGCCCAACGACCACTGGTGCAGCCCTGGTTATCCCCGTTTCATCTGGTCTGACGTGCTACGTCGCCGGGGCTGGTCGATGGGCCGCCGGGGACACTACCTCATCGGCGCGCCGTGGATATACCTCCTTCATCTGGAGCCTGAGCTGGGCGTGGTCCCTGAGCGCAAGGGTACGATCTGGTATCCCTTTCATGGCTGGGAAAAGCATTCCGTCAGCGGTGACCACGCCCGGTTGGCCGACGAAATCCGAAATGTCGAGACCGGTCCGGTCACGGTCTGTCTTTATTGGCTGGAATTCGCGAATCCGGACATTCGGCGAGCGTACGAATCGAGGGGATTCCGGGTCATCTGCCATGGCGAGCGCGGCTCCCGGTGGGAGGGAAAGGGACGCGACTTCCTGCGCAAGCAGCTGGTCCAGTTGCGACGCCACCGCAGGGTGGCCTCCAACCGGCTCGGCAGCGCGCTGTTCTACGGCGCCTCGGTGGGATGCGAGGTGGCGGTGTACGGGGATCCGATGCAGTTCGAGGACGAGCGTCCCGAGTACGGGGGGACGGCGCGCCGCATGCGGCTCTGGCCGGAGCTGCACGGCACGCACGTCGACCGCGAGCTGGCGTCGGAGGTGGCGCGGCGCGAGCTGGGATTCGAGTATCAGGCGACACCGGAGGAGCTACGGCGAATGTTCGGATGGAAACGGGGGGCGCGCACGTGATCACCGGGGAGGCGCCCGAGAACGTTCGGTTGATCGGCGGGGAGATGCTGCTGTGGTCCGACATGTCCAACATGGGCGGCATAACGGACTGGAGGGGCGCGGCGCTGGAGCTGGTCGGCCGGCTCGTCCCCGACAGCGGCCGGGTGCTGCTGGTCGGCCCGCATCCGCAGGTGCTGGTGGACGACGTGGTCGCGCGGGCCCCGTCGGCGGCCGTGCTGCTGCGCTCCTACCCTGACGCCTGCGCCCTGGGCGAACGGCACCCGGGGCTGGCGGTGTTCTGCGGGCGGCTGGAGGTGTTCGCCGCGGAGCAGCCGTACGACCTGGTGCTGGCGCTCGACGGGCTGCTGCGCACCCACTCCGCGGAGGCGCCGGCGGCGGCGTGGAGCGAGTCGCTGGCGGCGCTGGCCGGGCTGGTCGCGCCCGGGGGGCGGCTCGTGCTCGGCGTACGCAACGACCTGGGCGTCGATCGGTTCCTGGAGGCCAGGCCCGCGGACCGGGAGGGCGCCGACGACCAGTGGGCGCCGCACGGCTTCGACCCGAGCTACCCCAGCGGCCCCGAGGCGCTCGACCGCGGGCTGGAGTCGGCGGGGCTGCGCGTGCGGCGGTGCTACGCGGCCTACCCGGGCAGGCAGGCCCCCCGGGCGCTGCTGTCCCGCGAGGCGCTGGCCGCCGACCTGCCGGACGCCCTCGCGTTCCCGCTGAGCGCGCGCGGCGGCGACCGCATGCTGGTGGCGGACCCGCTCCGGCTGACCCGCCTGGTGTTCCGCCACGGCCTGGGCGAGGAGCTCGCGCCGCTCTGGCTGGCCGTGGCCACCACCGCTTCAGACGATGATGACCCCGTGGAGCTGCCGCTGGGGCTGGTCGAGGAGGGCTCCGCCGTGTACGAGCTCACCAGCGGTGGCGCCAGGCGCCTGCCGGACGGCGAGGAGCTGCCGATCCCGGCCGGCCGGGTCGTCGAGGAGATCCTCGTCGAGGCGTGCGCCCGCGAGGACGTCAGGACCGTGCGCGAGCTGCTGGCCCGGCTCGCCGAATGGCTGGAGGCGGGCGGCGACGTGACGGCCGCGACCGACAGCCTGGTGTACGACGGCGAGCGGTTCGCGGCCATCAGCCCCGCCCCCGGCCCGTCCACCCCGCCCGCCCCGAAAGTCGTCCTGTGCCGGATCCTGTGGCGGTTCGCGGTCAGGCTGCTGGCGGCCGGTCACCACCACCCGTGGCCGTGGCCGCTGGAGGCCGACCAGCTCGCGCTGACCCTGTGCGGCATGGCCGACCGGCCCTGCGAGCAGGGCGACCTCGACCGCGCCCGCAAGCTGGACGTGGAGCTGGGCTGCCCCGCCGAGGTGGCGGAGCACGCCCCCACGTACCGGGATCTGCTGGGGGCCCGGGACCGCCTGGCCGACCAGCTCACCGCCGCGCTGGCCAGGATCTCGCGCCTGGAGACCAAGCTCTCCTACCGCGAACGCGAGCTGGTCAGGGCGAAGGCCAAGCTACGCAGGACCCAGCGCAAGGCCAGCGCCTTCCGCAGGACGCTCGGATATCGCCTCTCCCGCCGCCTGGCGCGCCCCCGCAGGGTCGCCCGCAAGGTCATCCGCCTCCTGTCCGGCTGACACGTGCAGCAAGAAGGACGTAGGACAACAGGAAGAGGAATAGGTGTGCCGGTCCTTTCGGTGATCGTTCCGTTCTACAACGTCGAGAAGTACATCGGACCCTGCCTGGATTCCATCGCCGCCCAGACGCTGGGCGATCTGGAGGTGATCTGCGTCGACGACGGCAGCCTCGACGGCGGCCCGGCGGTCGTCGAGGCCAGGCAGGCAGACGACAGCCGGGTAAGCCTCATCAGGCAGGACAACATGGGGGTGGGCCGCGCCCGCAACGTGGGCGTACGCCGGGCGACCGGCCGCTACCTGGCCTTCGTGGACGGTGACGACACCGTGCCGCGCGACGCGTTCAAACGGCTGGTGACCTCGCTCGAGTCCACCGGCTCCGATCTGGCCTGCGGCAACGTCATGCGGCTCTACCGCAACCTGCTCATCCCGTCGTGGGCCCACCGGGAGGCGTTCGCCAAGCCCGTGAAGAGCACCCACATCACCCGCCACCCGCTGCTGATCCGCGACCGCATGTTGTGGAACAAGGTCTACCGCCGCTCCTTCTGGGAGCGCCTGGGCCTGAGCTTCCCCGAGCGCATGTACGAGGACCAGCCGGTCGCGATGGCGGCCCACGTGGGAGCGAGGTCGGTCGACGTGCTGGCCTCGATCGTCTACCACTGGCGGCAGCGCGACGAGCCCGGCAGCTCGATCACCCAGCGCTGCCTGGAGCCCGACAACCTGCGCGACCGCCTGCTGTCGGTGCTGGAGACCGCCTCCCTGCTGGGCCGCGGGGCGCCGGCGCTCAAGCCTGACTTCGACCGCGACACGCTGGACATCGACATGGCCGTCGCCGTGGAGGCCATGGCCGCCATGGGCACGACGGCGGACCCGGCCCTGCTCGACATGATCGTCCGCTACCTCGACGGCGTGTCGCGCGAGGCCTGGCACAGCATCCCGTTCGCGCAGCGCCTCCAGGTCCACCTGCTTCACCAGCGGCGCCTGGGCGAGCTGGCGTACGTGTTCACCCAGGACCGCTGCGGGCAGCTGCAGCCGCGCGTGGGCGCGGCCGGGCTGCTGCGCAGGCGCTGGTACGGCAGGCACCCGTCGATGCCGCCGCACCTGTCGGAGGTCTCCGGCGAGCTGGCCCTGGTCGCCCGGCTGGTCGACCTCGACTGGCGCGACAGCGTGCTCTGCGGCGCGGGCCGGGTGGCGTTGGGCCGGTTCGACGTGGGGGAGCTGCGCCGCATGCGGGTGCGGGTCTGGCTGGAGGAGCGCAGGACCGGCGCGACCATCCCGCTGTCGGACGAGGAGAGCGCGCCCACCTGGGAGAACGTGGTGCAGGAGGACGGCGGCGCGCTGCCGGAGCACGCGTTCCCGTTCCGCTTCGCGTTCGACCCGGCCGTGCTGACGCCCGCGCAGCTCGCCAGGCGCGGCCGCTGGGACCTGCGCGTGCAGCTCAGAGGGCAGGGGCTGCGGCTGGAGGGCCGGGTGGCCGGGCCGCGCTGGCTGCCGCCGCTGATTCCCGCGCCGAGGCGCAGGTCGGGCGTGTGGCTGGTGCCGGTCCGCAGCGCCAAGGGCGCCTGGGGCCTGCGCCTGCGCAAGGCGCGGGCGATCATCGGGGAGTGCCGGGTGGACGGCGGCGACCTGGTGTTCTCGGGGGAGATCACCGACATCGGCGACGGCGAGCCGGTGCTGCGGCTGCGGCGCAGGAGCGACGGCGAGGAGATGTACTTCCCGGTGGCGCTGGCGGGGCGCGACTTCCACGCGCGGGTGCCGCTGGCCGACATCGACGAGAGCGTCGGCCACGAGTCGTGGTGGGAGGTCGTCATCGACCAGGGCACACCCATCCGCCCGCTGGTGCGGACCGGGCAGCGGCCGATCGCGACCGTCGCGGCCAGGCGCTTCCTCGTCGACCGGGGCGAGGACGGCTGCCTGCTGCTGGCGGAGCGCTAGCGCAGGACGGCCGCCAGGGTCTCCGCGACCCGGTCCTGCTGGGCGTCGGTCAGGTCGGGGAACAGCGGCAACGACAGCTCCTCGGCGTAGTACGCCTCCGCCCGCGGGCAGAGCCCACGCCGGTAGCCGAGGTCCTCGAACACCGGGTGCCAGTACGCCGGCAGGTAGTTGACCTGCACGCCGATGCCGGCGGCGCGCATGCGTTCGTAGACCTCGCGCCGCCGGCCGTCGCGGACCCTGACCGGGTAGAGGTGCCAGCTCGGCCGTACGTACGCGCGCTGCGCGGGCAGCGTCAGCCCCGGCACGCCGCGCAGCAGCGCGTTGTAGCGCGCGACGAGCTCGGAGCGCCGCTCGCGGAAGCGCTCCAGCCGCCGCAGCTGGCTGACGCCCAGCGCGCACAGCACGTCGGGCAGCCGGTAGTTCAGCCCGAACTCGTGCACCTCCTGGTGCCACCCGCCCACGTCCGGGTCGCGCTGCTCGGCGGGCTCCCTGACCAGGCCGTGGTTCCTGAAGCGGGCGGCCCGCCGGAACCGCTCGGGGTCGGCCGCCGCCACCGCCCCGCCCTCCGCCGTGGTCACGGTCTTGGTCGGGAAGAACGAGAAGGTCGTCAGGTCGGCCAGCGCCCCCACGGGCCGGTCCTTGTACGCGGCCCCGATCGAGTGCGCCGAGTCGGCCATCAGCACCGCCCCGGCCTGGTCGGCGACCGCGCGCAGCTCGTCGTAGTCGGCGGGATGGCCCGCGTAGTCCACCGCCGTGACGACCCGCGTCCTGGGGGTGACCAGGGCGGCGACGGCGTCGGGGTCGAGGTTGCCCGTGTCGGGCTGCACGTCGGCGAAGACCACCCGCGCGCCCAGCAGCGCCGCCGCGGCGGCCGTGGCCACGAACGTCAGGGGCGAGGTGACCACCTCGTCGCCCGCCCGCACCTCGGCCGCCACGTAGGCGACGTGCAGCGCGGCGGTCCCCGACGTGACCGAGACGCACGGCACGCCGCCCGTCCAGCGGGCCAGCTCCGCCTCGAACCTGCCGACCGCCGGCCCGGTGGTCAGCCAGTCGCCGCGCAGCACCTCGGCGACCGCCTCGATGTCGGACTCGGCGATCGACTGCCGTCCGTAGGGGAGCATCAGCGGGCCACCATGGCGCGCAGGTCGTCCACCGAGAGCCATTCGTCGTTGGTGTCGGAGCGGTAGGAGAAGCCCTCGGGCAGCGGCTCGCCGGTCTGCGGCGGCGTGTAGCCCCAGGTGGCGATCGTGGGCAGGACGATGTAGCGGTCGGCCAGCCGGAGCGTCCTGCGGCCGTCGTCCGGCCCGATCATCTCCTCGTGCAGCTTCTCGCCGGGCCTGATGCCGATCTCGTAGATGGGGCTGTTCGGCGCCAGCGCCTCGGCCAGGTCGGTGATGCGCATGCTCGGCAGGCGCGGCACGTAGAGCTCGCCGCCGCTCATGAGGTCGAACGAGTCCACCACGAACCGGACCGCCCGGTCGAGCGTGATCCAGAACCTGGTCATGCGCTTGTCGGTGATCGGCAGGCTGGCGCCCTGCTCGGCCAGGCGCAGGAAGAGCGGCACCACCGAGCCCCGGCTGCCGACGACGTTGCCGTAGCGGACGACGGAGAAGCGGGTCTCGTGGGCGGCGGCGTAGTGGTTGGCGGAGACGAAGAGCTTGTCGGCGACCAGCTTCGTGGCCCCGTACAGGTTGATCGGGCTGGAGGCCTTGTCGGTGGAGAGCGCGACCACCTTGCGCACGCCGCTGTCGATCGCGGCCTCCACCACGTTCTGTGACCCCGCGACGTTGGTGCGGACGTACTCGAACGGGTTGTACTCGGCCGTGTCCACCTGCTTGAGCGCGGCCGCGTGGACCACGTAGTCCACGCCGTGCATCGCGCGGGCCAGCCGGTCGCGATCCCTGACGTCGCCGATGAACCAGCGCAGGCGCTCGTCGTCGCCGAAGAGCTGCCTGGTCTCGTACTGCTTGAGCTCGTCGCGGGAGAAGACCACCAGGCGCCGCACCCCCAGCGAGTCGAGTGCGTTGCGGATGAACGCCTTGCCGAAGGACCCCGTGCCTCCGGTGATCAGAACCGACGATCCACTGAGAATGCTCACGTGGCCCCCTGGGTTCGCGCTTACGCGCAGTAGTCGTTCGAGCAGGGCGGTAGCATAGCGCGATCGATCTGCGACACACGGTCACACGGGGGATTGGGGCATCGGTGCGCATTGTCGGGATTGTTCAGGCACGGATGGGCTCGACACGCCTTCCGGGCAAGGTGCTCCGGGAGCTGGGCGGCCGGTCGGTGCTGGAATGGGTGGTCCGCGCCGCCCGCGAGGCGGGCACGCTCGACGAGCTCGTGGTGGCCACCACGACGGAGCAGGCCGACGACGCGGTGGTGGCCGAGTGCCGCCGCCTCGGCGTGTCGTGGCACCGGGGGCCGGTGGACGACGTGCTGACGAGGTTCATGGAGACGCTGGCCGGGCGGCGGTGGGACGCGATGATGCGGTTCACGGCGGACTGCCCGTTGCTGGACCCGGCCGTGATCAGGGAGGCGGCGCTGGTGTTCCGCGCCGTGCGCGGGCTCGACTACCTGAGCACCGCTCTGACGCGGACTCTGCCGCGCGGGCTCGACGTGGAGATCGTGGGCAGGGGAGCGCTGGAGCGGGCCGACGCCGAGGCCGCCGGGTTCCACCGCACCCACGTGACCTCCTACGTCTACTCGCATCCGGAGGACGCGCGGCTGCTCGGGCTCGCCTACCAGCCGGTCGCCGGCGATTTGCGGGTGACGCTCGACACCGAGGACGACTGGCGGCTCATCTCCCGGGTCGTGGACGGTCTGGGCGACCGGTGCGTGCCGTTCGGGACGCTGGTGAGCTGGCTGCGGGAGCGTCCCGAGGTCTGCGGGCTCAACGCCCATGTCCAGCAGAAGGAGCTCCAGGACGCGTGATCCGGGTCGGCTTCCGGTGCGACGCCGGGGTGCGCAGCGGGGTCGGCCACCTGGTGCGGTGCGTGGCGCTGGCCGAGGAGCTGCGCGGGCGGGGCGTCGAGGTGGTCTTCCTCGGCGAGGTGCGCGGGTCCGCCTGGGCGCGGGCCCAGTTGCGCGAGCGCGGGCTGCCGCTGGTGCCCGCCCCCGAGGGGCCGGCCCGGCTGGCGGCGCTGGGCCGGGAGCTCCGGCTGGACGCCGCGGTCCTCGACTCGTACGACCTGCCGGAGGGGACGGGGGCGGCGCTGCGGGGCGCGGGCCTGACCGTGCTGGCGATCGTGGACGGCGACCCGCTGGGCCAGGAGGCCGATCTCTACCTGGACCAGAACCTCGGCGCGGAGCTTCGCCCCTTTCCCGTGCCCGCCCGCCGCCTGGCCGGGGCGCGTTACGTGCTCCTGCGTGACAGCGTCCGCCGGCTCGGACGGGCACGCTCGGCGGGGCCGGCGGGGGCGCTGCCGCGCGTGCTGTGCTTCTTCGGCGGCACCGACAGCGCCGGCGTCGCCCCCGCCTGGGCGGGGGCGCTCCTGGCGGCCGGGGTGCCGTTCGAGGCGACGGTCGTCAGCCCCACGCCGTTCGAGGCGGGCGGGCCGATCGCCGTGATCCCGCCGACGGACCGGCTGCCCGAGCTCATGGCCGGGGCCGACCTCGTGGTCACCGCCGCCGGCTCGGCCGTCTGGGAGCTGCTCCACCTCGGCGTACCCACCGCCCTGACCTGGGTGGCGGACAACCAGCTCATCGGCTACGAGGAGCTCGTCGGCCGGGGGGTGGCGGCCGGGCTCGGGCGCGCGGCCGACGCCGCGGCCGCCGGCGTGCTCGCCCGCCTGCTCACCGACCCCGCCGCCCGCGAGGAGCACGGGAGGCGGGGCCGTGGCCTCGTGGACGGCAGGGGCAGGGAACGCGTCGCCGACGCGCTCCTTAGATCAGATCCCAGGTGAACGGCGTGCCGTAGGGCACGTCCTTGGTGAACTGGCGCCCCATGACCACCGTGGCCGTGTCCGGGGGCAGGCCGCCCGCGGGCCGGATCGACCGTACGTTGTCCGGGGTCACCAGGTCGCCCTTGCGCACGTCCTGCACCACGTAGAGCGACCGGCGGAACCGCAGCCCCTCGCGCTCCGACGGCCGGGGCCCGATGATCACTTCGCCCAGCGCCAGCCACGCCCGCCGGCTCTCCACCACCAGCGCCGCCAGCTCGTCCGGCTCCAGCGAGAAGGCCGCGTCCACCCCGCCGTCGGCGCGCGACAGGGTGACGTGCTTCTCGATCATGCACGCCCCCAGCGCCACCGCGGCCAGCGGCACCCCGATCCCGGGCGTGTGGTCGGAGAGCCCGACCTCCACGCCGGTGAGCGCGCTCAGCGCCATCAGCGACCGCAGGTTGCTCTCGTCGGGGGAGGCGGGGTAGCTGGCCGTGCAGGACAGCAGGGCCAGCTGGGTGCAGCCCGCCTCCAGCGCGGCGGCCAGCGCGGCGTGGATCTCGCCGAGCGAGGCCATCCCGGTGGAGATGATCACCGGCTTCCCGGTGGCGGCCGCGAGCCTGATCAGCGGCAGGTCCACGATCTCCGACGAAGCGATCTTGTACGCCGGCACCTCCAGCTTCTCCAGGAACTCGACCGCCGTGGGATCGAAGGGCGTGGAGAACGCGGTGAGCCCGTGCTCGCGCGCCCGCTCGAAGATCGGCTGGTGCCACTCCCACGGCGTGTGGGCGCGCTGGAAGAGCCGGTAGAGGCTCTCGCCGCCCCAGAGATCGTGCCCGTCGCCCACGCGGAAGGCGGGCCCGTCGCAGTCGATGGTCAGCGTGTCGGGCCGGTAGGTCTGCAGCTTCACCGCGTGCGCCCCGGCCGCGGCGGCGGCGTCCACGATGGCCAGGGCCCGCTCCAGGCTCCCGTTGTGGTTGCCGGACAGCTCGGCGACGATGAACGGCGGGTCGTTCCGCCCGATCGGCCGCCCCTCGATGGAGATCATGCCTGCTCCTTCACGAGCCGGATGGCCACGACGTCGCGGGACTCGCCGTCGATGTCGCGCAGGTAGGAGCCGACCTCCAGGAAGCCGAACCGCCGGTGCAGCCGCCTGACCGCCTCGTTGCAGGCCAGCACCTCCCCGCGCAGGGTCGTCAGGCCGAGCGTCCCGAAGGCGTGGTCGATCGCCGCCCGCTCCAGGCCGATCCAGGCCCGCAGCAGCTCCCCCGACTGCTCCAGCCCCTCCAGGTCCAGGTAGAAACCCCACGAGGCGCTCTCGGACGACAGGCCGAAGAAGGTCACCACGCCCGCGGGGCTTCCCTCGTGCTCGTAGATCAGTACGCGCTTGCGCGTGTCGGCCCGGGTGGCCTCCCACCACTGGGCGTGCTCGTCCTCGCCGATCTTGTGCGTGGCGAAGCTGGCCGCTCGTACGCGTGGATGGTTGCGCCATCGCCGCATGGACGGCAGGTCTTTGTCCTCGACGCTTCTCAGCACCGCTCCCCCTACTATTGGTGTCCAATCAATTGCTCAACGTAGCCGATTATGCGTCCGGTAAAGAGCTGATCAGGGACACGGAATCCGCGGAGTGGTCAAGGCATGCTGCCCTCGAACCCACATCCCGAGAGCCAAGGAGCACATCGGATGATCCCCCTGCTCAGCGTGGTCGTCCCGATCTACAACGTCGAGCCGTACATCACGGAATGCCTGAAGTCGCTGGCCGCCCAGACCCTGGACGACCTCGAGGTCATCCTCGTCAACGACGGCTCCGGCGACGGCAGCCGGCGCGTCGCCGCCGACTTCGTCGCGCGGGACGGCCGCTTCGTCCTCATCGACCAGCGCGACAACCTGGGGCCGGGTCCCGCGCGCAACGTGGGGATCCGGCAGGCCCGCGGCACCTACCTCGCCTTCGCCGACAGCGACGACGTCGTGCCGCCGGAGGCGTACGCGCGGCTCGTCGGCACGCTCGCGGAGACCGGCTCCGACCTGGCGTGCGGCGCGGTGGCGCGGCTCGTGGACGGCGTGCTGGAGGAGTCGACCCTGCACGAGAAGGCGTTCAGGCGGCCGGAGCTGTGCACCCACATCACCGACAAGCAGGTGCTGGTCAGGGACCGTACGGTGTGGAACAAGGTCTACCGGCGCGACTTCTGGGAGCGCAACGCGCTGGCCTTCCCCGCCGGCATCTACGAGGACGTGCCCGTCGCCATGCAGGCGCACGTCCTGGCGGGCAGCGTCGACATGGTCGGCGACGTGGTCTACCACTGGCGCAAGCGGGACGCGGGGGAGACCTCGATCACCCAGCGCCGGGCCGAGCTGCCCAACCTCTGGGACCGGCTGGCCGCCATCCGCGCGGTCCGCTCCTTCCTCGACGAGCGCGCGCCCGAGCTGCTCGACGGCTTCGACGCGCTCGTGCTGGAGAAGGACATCGTCTTCCTGTTCCAGGCGCTGGAGGGGAGCGACGAGCCGGGGGCGCTGCTGGAGCTGGCCGACGCGTGGCTGGCCTCGCTGAGCCCGAAGGCGCTGGCCACCGCGCCGTCCCTGCGCCGCCTGGAGCTGCACCTGCTCAGGCGCGGCCTGGTGGCCGAGCTGCGCAAGGTGCGCGAGTTCCGGCGCACCTGCGAGGACGGCACCCGCATCGTGCCGCGCGGGCTGCGCGTCACCAACTGGTACGGCGACTATCCCTTCTTCCGCAAGCGCCGCCGGCTCCGGATCCCCGACGAGGTGTTCGACGCCCGCGACGAGCTCAAGCTGGTCGCCAGGGTCGAGGAGTGCGCGTGGACCGGGTCCGAATACCGCCTGCGCGGGCAGGTGGCGATCCACCGGGTCGAGCGCAGGGTCGGCAAGGTCAGCCTGTGGCTCAGCGACGGCCGTCGCCGGGTGCCGCTGGAGGTGCGGCGCGCCGGCCGCCACGGCGTCTGCGCGTCCTTCGACCCCAAGCGGCTCGAAGGCGGAGGGCCGACCTGGCGCCTCATGGTGCGCGCCGAGACCCGCGGCCTCGTGCTCAAGGGCTGGTTCAGGGACGGGGACGCGAACTCCGCGTGGCGGTTTTCCGTGCCGGGTTGGTCAAGAAGCGGCATGGACATCACCCAGTAGTTCCAGAGAGTAATCGATCAGGCGCGCCGCGTGGTCATGCTGGAGTCCATGAGGACCTATTCGCTCGATGACGTCTTCGAGACACGCAAGCGGAGAGATTCCTGGTGGACCGTCTATTTCGTGGACCCGGTCGCCTGCCGGGTCGCCCTTCCCATCGCCAACCACACCCGGCTGACACCCAACGCCCTCACCGTGCTCTCGCTGGTCCTCGGTGCGGTGTCGGCCACCTGTTTCGCCCTGAACCACCACGTAGCGGGCGCCGTGGTCTTCTATCTCAGCTTCATGATCGACTGCGTGGACGGCAAAATCGCCCGGCTGAAGGGCACGGGCACGCCGTTCGGCCTCTGGCTCGACTACGTGGGGGACCGGGTCAGGGTGGTCCTGTGTGCCGGGGGGCTGGCATACGGGCAGTACGCCCTCACCTCGGACGTGCGCTACGTCGTGCTCGGGGCGGCGGTGGCCGTACTGGACCTCTTCCGGTACGTCAACGCGCCGCAGATGAAGCGCGTCCGCGAGGCCGTCAGGGAGGAGCGGGGGGAGCGCGGGCCGGAGCCCGAGTCCGATGAGGACATCGACTCTCTCGAGCGGGTGGCGCTCGTCCCGAGGGCACGCCGTCCGCGCAGCTTCCCCAGGCGGTTCAACAGGTTCCTGGCCCGGCACCGGGTCCGCTCTCACCTGATCAGCGGTATCGAGTTTCACGCGGCGGTGTTCGTGGTCGCGCCCCTTGCGGGGGCATGGGCGCTGATCCCGCTCGCCGCGGCGGCCGGGGTGCTGCTGCTGGTCAACGAGGTCTTCCTTGTCTACCGGATGTGGCGCTTCACGCGCAGGCACGGCGTGCCCTCCTCTCAGGAGAGCCGAGAGCACGTTCTCGTCTAGTTTTCGGGGGTTACTACGAAATGTCCGACCGGCCAGTCTTCGTCATTGGATGTCCGCGGTCCGGCACCACGATGCTCCAGCTCATGCTCCACTCGCACCCCCGCATGGCGGTGCCGCCGGAGACGCGGTTCCTCATTCCCGCCTACTTTCGCCGCCGGACGTGGGGCGACCTGCGGATCGTCGCCCGCCGCCGCGCGCTGGCGCAGTGGATCGCGACCGACCGCAGCACGAAGTTCCGCGAGCTCAAGATCGACAAGGACGACTTCGTCAGGCAGGCCGTGGAGGGGCCCGGCTCGCTGGGATCGGTGATCGGGACGGCCTTCCGCATGTACGCCGACCGGTTCGACAAGGTCCGCTGGGGCGACAAGCGGCCCAGCTACGTCAAGCAGGTCGACCTGCTGCTCAGGCTCTTCCCCGACGCCCAGTTCATCCACCTCATCAGGGACGGCCGCGACTGCGTGGCCTCGCTGAAGGAGATGCCCTGGTACACGCTGGACTCCTTCCACGCGGTCTCCACCTGGGCCGAGGCCATCGACGCGGGCGGCCGGCTCAAGCGCACGCTGGGCGAGGACACCTACTACGAGCTGCGGTACGAGGACCTCACCGACGACCCGATGACCGAGCTGAAGAAGCTCTGCCACTTCCTCGACGAGGAGTTCTCGGCCTCGATGATCTCCCCGCGCGAGGCGGCCAGCGTGGCGGTGCCCCAGCACAAGGTCTGGCACAGCAACACGCACGGCGAGGTCATCCGCACCCGCGTCGGGAGCTGGGCCAACCGGCTGGACGACTGGGAGATCGCGCTGTGCGAGCACATGCTCGGCGACCGCCTGGAGTCCATGGGCTACGAGCTGACCGGCGCGCCCAAGCCGGCCAAGGAGCACGTGACGGCCTGCCAGAAGACCATGCAGAAGCGCAAGGCCAGCCGCATGCGCAAGCAGATGCGCGACCGGTTCAACCGGCTGCGCGAGCCGAGCCCCGTGGCCGCGATGCTCACCGAGCGCCAGCGGTCCCTGGCGGGCGTGCCGCAGCAGCGTACGGAGCTGACCGAGCCCGTCTAGCGCCGCGACGGCCCTGGTCAGCCCGTCTAGCGCCGGATGTGGGCGAACAGCCGCTCCCAGCCGTCGAGCACGTGGTCGAGGCGGAACGCCTCGGCCCGTGCGCGGGCGCCGGCCCCCAGCCGCCGCCGCTCCTCCCGGGAGGCGACCAGCCCGCCCAGCGCGGCCGCGAACGCGTCCACGTCCCCCGGCGGCACCAGCAAGGACCCGGCGGAGCGCACGCCGCCCGACACGTCGAACGCCACCGACGGCACCCCGTGCGCGGCCGACTCCAGCAGCACGACGGGTAGCCCCTCGTGCCCGCTGGTCAGGCCCAGGACGGAAGCGTTCAGGTATTCGGCGGGCATCCGGTCGCTCGGCACCAGCCCCTTGAAGACCACGCGGTCGCCGACGCCCTCCCCGCGCGCGTGCTCGCGCAGCCGGTCCAGCTCGGTGCCGTCGCCGATCAGGTGGAGCTCCCACGGGGGCGGTGCGCCCGAGCGGGCGAACGCGCTGATCAGCCGGTCGAACCGCTTGACCCCTTCCAGCCGGCCCACGCCGAGGACGCGGGGCGCGTCGAGCGCGGACAGCTCCGCCGGCCAGTGGGCCAGGGGGTTCGGCAGGGCCCAGGCGTTGGGCAGCAGCGCGTGCTCGGAGAAGAGCCGGGCGTCGTCCTCGCTGAGGAAGACCGCCTGGTCGAGCCCGGGGTAGTGCCGCTTGATGGAGCCGAGGTGCCAGCAGCCGCGGGCGTGGTCGTACGAGCCGTGATACTGCCCGATCCGCCGGAACGCCGCGGGCAGCAGCCCCGCCATCCGGGCCACCACGGCCGGGGAGGTCATGACGGCGTAGCCGGGTCTGATGTCCCCGAGCAGCTTCCTGAGCCGCCGGCCGGCTCTCCTGCCTGCGAGGAGGCCCCGCGACTCCATCGGCCGCCGGCTGATCACGTGGTGGTGGTAGAGCGGGCGGTCCACGTACCGGAACGGCGTCGCCGCCCGGTGCAGCCCGATCACGTGCACCTCGTGGCCGCGCCCGGCCAGTCCCTGGGCGAGGGTGTGCGTCACCCGCTGGACGCCGCCGAGCGTGTCGGCGTCCACGCAGGCGAAGACGACGCTCATCGCGCACCTTCGAAGAAGTCGTCCACGATCCTGGCGGCCGCGTCGCCCCGCTCGTCGGCGCACCACAGGTCGCGGAAGGCCGCGTACCGGCCGGCGTAGGCGGCGTGCAGGCCGGGCAGCCGCCTGAGCGCGTCCACCAGCTCGGCGGTGGTCGTCACGCACGGGCCCGGCGCGATGGCGGGCAGGTCGTGGTAAACGCCGCGCTCGGCCAGCCGGTAGTCGTCCCAGTCGTCGATGTAGAACAGCATCGGCTTGCCGGTGAGCGCGTAGTCGCACATCACCGAGGAGTAGTCCGTCAGCAGCGCGTCCGAGGCCAGCATCAGGTCGTTGATCTCGGGGTACGAGCCGGCGGACCGGACGAAGTGCTTGAGGTGCTCGGGCGGGCTGTAGCGCTCGACCGGGTGCGTACGCAGGATCACCACCCACTCGCGGGCCAGCTCGTCGGCCAGCAGCTCCAGATCCACCCGTACGGACTGGCCGCTGCCCTTGGCGTGATCCCTGTACGTAGGCGCATAAAGCAGGATTTTTCGCCCGGGTGGGATCTCCAGCCGCTCCCGCACGTGATCGGCCGGCTCGGCCCGTACCAGCGCGTCGCACCGCGGCGTCCCGCACCGGTAGACCTTCCCCGCATAGCCGTTGGACGGCAGGAACACCCGCGAGAACTCGGCGCTCGGCGAGACCAGCGCGTCCCACCGCGCGACCGCCGCCCGCCACTGCGCCCGCGGACCGTCGAAGTCGGTACGCAGGTCGGGCGCGTCGAACCCGATCGACTTGATCCCCTGCCCGTGCCAGGTCTGCAGGTAGCGGGTGCCGTGCGGCTTCGGGTAGTCCAGCGGGAACCCGTGGCTGTCCACCCAGATCCCGGCCCTGGCCATCGTCCAGACGTAGGCCCAGCTCCCGCGCCGGACGAGCCGCGCGTCGGGCGGGAAGTTCCGGCGGCCCCTGGCCACCGACCAGACCACGTCGATCGGCAGGTCGCGGCGGCGCAGTTCCTCGTAGATGGCCCGGGGGCTGCCGCTGTAGCCCTTGCCGACGTCGGACTCGAACAGGGCGAGGTTCTGCCGGGGCGGCACCACCTTGATGAGCAGCTTGTAGGCCCGCAGCTTGTTCGCCGGCGTGTTGAGCCGGCTCATCAGGGCCCGCTTGACCCGCCGCAGCGCCGAGCGGGTGACGGAGTCGGGGCGTACGCACAGGTACGCGGCGTACCCCTCGGCCTTGACCGTGCACCCCGGCAGCTCGACCGGCCGCAGCCGCGGGTCGGCGAGGATGCGGTCGGCCGTGGTGTGCCCGTCGGAGGTCCTGGTGAAGACGATGCGCGGCTCGCACCTGCCCGTGGGCCTGCAGACGACGTCGGTGACGTACCCTCCGCCGCCGGACGGCTGCGGCTTTATCGGGATTTTTAGGGATCCGAGCGCCAAGTGCGCCGTCCAGCCCAGCGGCAGCGCCCCGAACGGGTCGTACGTGCGTATGGTCATCCGCACCCGGTCGCCGTCCGGGATGATCTCTGTCAGCTCGTGCCGCAGCCTGGACTCGGAGAAGGGCAGCTCGGCCAGCCGCAGCTTCGTGATGTCCATGCCGGGCGAGACCGTCGTCCCCCAGTACGTGCGCCCGTTCAGCCGCACCGCCGACCGCGGGGCGGCCCTCGGCCCGGTCAGCGAGGCCGCGGCCACCCGCAGGTCCTCGGCCCGGTCGTCGAGGATGAGCTGGCAGCAGACCCGGTCCAGCGGCTCCAGCTCCTCCAGCACCCAGCGGGGCATCTCCTCCAGGTACGGCCGGACCACCGCGGCGAACTCCTTGATCCACACCAGCTCCCGCGCCGGCAGCGGGTTGAGATAGACCCGCAGGTCCTGGCGCACGAACCGGCGCTGCCGCTGGGGCACCAGGTCCCCGGCCCCCTGGGCGCGCAGGACGTCGTCGCTCCGCCGGGCCGCGATGACCCGCTGCCGCACGTTCTCCAGGTCGTCGACGCCCAGCGAGATCGAGTCGTTCGTCGCCGCCCGGTGCCAGAGGTAGACCGTCCACGGCACGATCGCGAACCTGCGCGAGAGCGCGTACAGCCCGGTCGAGAAGACGTGGTCCTCGTAATGGATGTCCTCGGGGAAGCGCAGCGCGTGGTCCCGCAGCCAGCCGACGTCGTAGAGCTTGTTCGTGCTGAAGCAGTCGAGGAACAGGTCGGGCTCCTGGCGGATCCCCGCCACCACCCTCCGCCTGGCGAACAGCCCGGGATAGTACGGTCTCAGCCGCCCGCTCGACTCGAACAGCCGCGAGATCTGCCCCGACACGAAGTCGGCCCCGGTCCGCTCGATCTCGGTGAGCAGGCTCTTGCAGGCGTGCCGGGGCAGCTCGTCGTCGCTGTCGAGGAACATCACGTACGGCGAGGCCGCGGCGTCGAGCCCGTCGTTCCTGGGCGCGCCGCAGCCCCCGCTGTTGACCTGCCTGCGCAGGTAGAGCACGCGCGGATCGCTGTCCATGAGCCGGGCGGCCACCTCCGGCGTGCCGTCCGTGCTCGCGTCGTCCACGATGATCACTTCGAGGTCGCGCAGGGACTGCCCGAGCACCGAACGCACGGCCCTGGGCAGGCGGGCCGCGTCGTTGTAGGAGATCACGACCACCGTGCAGTCCGGCATCCCACGTCCCCCCGCTGGTCCAACCACCTGCGGAAATGGGACTTCCCCCAGCTCGGGCGAAGTGTCCGGACTTGATGGAGTATTTGCTGAAAATCAGCCCTTCAAGGCGATCAGCGCCGCAGCCGGCGGATCACCCACACGATCACCAGCAGCGCCACGAGCGCGCCCGCGACGGGCGCCAGGCGCTTCACCAGCGGCTGCCCGGCGATCTCCAGCAGGTCCAGCGCCTCCTCGTCGGCCGTGCGGGAGGTGCGGGTCGTGCCCGCGGGACGCGACTCCGGCTCTGGCGGCGCCGGCACCGCGGTCAGGTGCCGCTCTTCCTCGTGCCGCTCTTCTTCTGGGCCCGGCGCGGGAGTGACCTGCTCCACCGTGGGCTCGGACAGCAGGTCGGCCAAGTTGGCCGCGAACTTCTCGATGAGCCTGCCGCCGACCTCGGCCATCACGCCGCGCCCGAACTGGGCGGGCCGGCCGGTCACGTTGAACGACGTCTCCACGGTCACCTTCGTGGCCTCCTCGACCGGCGCCAACCGGGCCTTGACCGTGGCCGAGGCCGTGCCGGAGCCCCGGGCCTCCTTGCCGGACGCCTGGATGGTGAGCGTGTAGGAGTCCTTGTCGACGTCCTCGAACCTGGCCGAGCCCTTGTAGGTCACCACGATCGGGCCGACCTTGACCTTCATCCGGCCGGTGAACTCGTCACCCTCGAAGATGTCCAGCGTCGCCCCCGGCAGGCAGGGCGCGACCCGTTCGACGTCGAGCAGCACCGCCCACGCCTGCTCGACCGGAACTGGAACAGTGAATTCGTGCTCGAACCGCATCGCCATCGATCCGCTCCTTTTCCCGCTGGTTGCGACACTACGTCGAGGCGGGGGCGCCCCGGAAGAGGCGCCCCCGCTGACCTGGGTGGTCAGGGAGCTCCGGCCGCCGTGCGTACCGCGCGGTGGGTCAGGACCCTGGCCAGATGCCGCCGGTAGTCGGGCTGTGCGTGCAGGTCGGACGGCGGCGAGGTGCCGGCCGCCGCCTCCTCGCACGCCTGGCGCACCTGGTCGCCCAGCTCCACGCCCTCCAGGGCGGACTCGGCGGCGTGGGCGCGCAGCGGCGTCGAGCCCATGTTCGTCAGCCCGATCCTGGCCTCGGCGATCGACCCGTTGGAGCGCCTGACGGCGGCGGCCACGCCGACGATCGCCCACGCCTGGGCGGTCCGATGGAACTTCTCGTAGTGGAAGCCCCAGCCCGCCCCCAGCTTCGGGAGCTTCACCCCGGCCAGGATCTCGCCGGGACCCAACGACGACTCCCAGTAGTCGACGAAGAACTCGGCGGCCGGGATCTCCCGCTCACCCTCCTGCGACCTGGCCACGAACACGCCGTCCAGCGCCAGCACCACGGCCGGCAGGTCGCCCGCCGGGTCCGCGTGGGCCAGCGAGCCGCCGAACGTGCCGAGGTGCCTGATCGCCGGATCCGCCACCTGGGCGGTCGCCAGCGCGACCAGCGGGCAGTCGGCCCGGACGACGCCGGAGTGCAGGACCTCGTCGTGCGTGGTCATCGCGCCGATGAAGACGTGGTCGCCGCGGTCGTGCACGCCCTTCAGCTCGGGCAGCCGGCCGACGTCGACCAGCTTCGACGGGTACGCCATCCGCAGCCGCATCAGCGGCAGCAGCGACTGCCCGCCCGCCAGGACCTTGGCGTCCTCGTCGGAGGCGAGCTCCTGGCAGGCCTCGGCCAGCGAACCCGGCCGCACGTAGTCGAACTGCGCGGGGATCATCGCCGTGCTCCTTCCAGCGTCCGATCCTGCGGCGCCCGATCCTGTAGGGCCCTCCAGACGCGTTCGGGCGTGCACGGCATCTGCACGTCGCGGATGCCGCGCGGGCGTAGCGCGTCCACGACGGCGTTCACGACGGCCGGGGTCGAGGCGATCGTGCCCGCCTCGCCCACCCCCTTGACGCCCAGCGGGTTGCTGGTCGCCGGCGACTCGGTCCGGTCGAGCTGGAACGCCGGCAGGTCCGCCGCCGACGGCAGCAGGTAGTCGGCCATCGTCGTGGTCAGCAGGTTGCCCTCGGCGTCGTAGACGGCCTCCTCGAACAGCGCCTGCGCGATGCCCTGCGCGATGCCGCCGTGTACCTGGCCCTCGACGATCAGCGGGTTGACGACCTTGCCGACGTCGTCGACCGCCACGTACGAGCGGATCTTCACCATGCCCGTCTCGGTGTCCACCTCCACCGCGCACAGGTGGGTGCCGTGCGGGAAGGAGTAGTTCTCCGGGTCGAACGTGGCGTCGGAGTCGAGCCGCGCCTCCACGCCCTCCGGCAGGTCGTGCGCCGTGAACGCGGCGTAGGCCAGCTCCTGGATGGTCTTCTGCGCGTCCGTGCCCCGTACCTTGAACGCCCCGGCCGCGTACTCCAGGTCGTCGGGCGAGCACTCCAGCACGTGCGCGGCGAGGCGGCGGGCCTTGTCCTTGACCTTCTCGCACGCCTTCAGCACGGCGATGCCGCCGACGACGAGCGAGCGCGAGCCGTAGGTGTCCATGCCCTTGTGCGCGATGGCCGTGTCACCGTGCAGCACCGTGACGTCGTCGAACGGCACGCCGAGCGCGTCGGCCGCGATCTGGCTCCACGACGTCACGTGGCCCTGCCCGTGCGGCGAGGTGCCGGTGATGACCTCGACCTTGCCCGTGGGCAGCATGCGCACCGAGCCGTGCTCCCAGCCGCCGGCGCCGTAGTTCGCCTCGCCGAGCATCCTGGACGGGGCCAGCCCGCACATCTCCGTGTACGTGCTGACGCCGATGCCGAGCTGCACCGGGTCGCCCCGGTCACGCCGGTCGGCCTGCTCCGCGCGCAGCTTGTCGTAGCCGAACAGGGCCAGCGCCTTGTCCGTGGCCGCCTCGTAGTTGCCCGAGTCGTACGTCAGGCCGGAAATGGTGGTGTACGGGAACTCGTCGTGCTTGATCCAGTTGCGCCGGCGCACCTCCACCGGGTCCAGCTTCAGCTCGGCGGCCAGCTCGTCCATCACCCGCTCGATGCCGAACGTGGCCTCGGGCCGCCCCGCGCCCCGGTAGGCGTCCGTGGGCATCTTGGTGGTGAACACGCCCGTGCAGCCGAACTCGTACGCGTCCATCTTGTAGATCGCGTTGAACATCGACGCGCCGAGCAGCGGGATGCCCGGCGTGACCAGCATCAGGTACGCGCCCATGTCGGCCAGCAGGTCGACCTGCAGCCCGCGGATGCGCCCGTCGGCCTCGGCGGCCAGCCGGATGTGCTGGATCTGGTCGCGGCCGTGGTGCACGGTCAGGTTGCCCTCGGAGCGGGACTCGGTCCACTTGACCGGCCTGCCGAGCTTGCGGGCGAGCAGCAGGCAGAGCACCTCTTCCGCGGTGACCTGCAGCTTCGAGCCGAACCCGCCGCCCACGTCGGGCGCGATCACGCGGATCTTGTGCTCGGGGATGCCGGTCACCACGGCCAGCATGACCCGCAGGACGTGGGGGATCTGCGTGGCCGACCAGATCGTGAACGCGTCGCCGTCGGTGTCGGCCAGGACCGCCCGCGGCTCCATCGCGCTCGGGATGAGCCGCTGCTGGATGTAGGTCCGGTCGATGACGACGGGGGCGTCCCTGAACGCGGCCTCGATGTCACCGGAGTTGATCTTCACGCTGAACGCCTTGTTGCCCGCCTCGTGCACCTTCGGGCTGCCGTCCGTCAGCGCGTCGTTCATGTCGAGGACCGCGGGCAGCTGCTCGTACTCGACGTCGATGGCCTCGAGCGCGTCGGCGGCGCGGTAGCGGTCGGTCGCGATCACGCAGGCCACGGCCTCGCCGACGTACCTGACCTCGGACACCGCCATCGGCGGGTGGTCGGGGATGACGATGTCCTCGCTCACCGGCCACGCGCACGGCAGGCTGCCCTGCTCGGCGGCGAAGTCCTGGCCGCTGAAGGCCGCCACGACCCCGGGCAGCTCGCGCGCGCCCGAGACGTCGACCCTGGTGATCCGGGCGTGCGCCATCGGGCTGCGCAGGAACATCACGTGCAGCAGGCCCGGGCGGGACAGGTTGTCCGTCCACTGCGTGCGCCCCGTGAGGAGCCGTGCGTCCTCCTTGCGCCGGCGCGGCCTGCCCACCTCGGACGTGCCCGCGGGCTCGTTGATCTGATCGCTCTGCTCTATCTGCTCGGCGACCATGCCGGTGTCGATCTCGCTCATGGCGCCGTCACCGCCCGCCCCATCTCCTGCGCGCCCCGGCGCACGGCCTTGACGATGTTGCAGTAGCCGGTGCAGCGGCAGAGATTGCCCTCCAGGCCCTCCCTGATCGCCTCCTCCGAAGGCTCGGGATCCTCCCTGAGCAGGTCTATCGCGGCCATGACCATGCCGGGGGTGCAGTAACCGCACTGCAGCGCGTGTTCTTCGTGGAAGGCCCGCTGCATCGGGTGCATCGACCCGTTGACGCCCAGGCCCTCGATCGTGAGGACCTCGCAGCCGTCGGCCTGCACGGCGAGCACGGAACAGCTCTTGACGCTCTTGCCGTCGAGCATGACCGTGCAGGCGCCGCAGTTGCTGGTGTCACACCCGATGGGGGTGCCGGTCTTGCCCAGCCGCTCTCGTAGCAGATGTACGAGCAGGAGCCGCGGCTCCACGTCCTCCTCGTACTTGATCCCGTCGACGGTGACGGTGATTCGGGGCATACGTCCTCCCTCAGGAGCAGGGGATCGGCGGACACACCCGAACCTACGCCGGTGTCTTTCCCGGTCAAGGGTTACTTACCGCGAACCACCCTGGCGATGATCGCCACCAGCCCCGCGAACGCCAATCCCAGCACCAACACCCCGATCAGGACCAGCGGATCCGTGATCGCGCGTGTCACTATGAGAATGCCCAGAACCACGAAGAGCACACCGCTGAGCAGGGCCATCCAGTCGGTGCGGTGGAGGCGTCGCGGCCTGTCGACCTCACGCGGCACGCCGCACCTCCATGTCGCCGAGCCCGCCCCGCAGGTTGAGGACGATGGTCGAGACCTTGCCGTCCGGCTCGACCTCCGGCTCCAGCACCTTGTCGTACCGCACGTCCACGCCGCCCCTGACCGAATGGTCGAGCTTGATGTCGCCGACCTTGTTCGTGGCGTGCACCTCGATCCTGGCCGTCGGCGGCACGACCACCACCAGCTCGCCCATCGTCACCGCCGCGTTGAACGTCACCTCGGCCCCCGGCGTCAGCTTCAGCTCCGACAGGTCCAGCCGCCCGTCGCCGACGCCGACGTCGTACAGGATGCTCGACTGGGTCACGCTGGTCGGCGTCCAGTCCGACTCGCCGATGTTCCTGGGCACGCCCCCGAGCACGAAACCCAGGGCCACGACGACCGCCACCAGCGTCCCCGCGGCCACCAGCCCGGCTCCGCGGCCCCACCAGGCGGCGACCAGCAGCCCGGCGCCGATCGTGATGAGCAGGGCGCCGCCGACGATGGTCGGGCTCACTCCGGCGGCCGACCTGGCTTGGACCGCCACGACGATCCCTCCAATGATGATTGCCAGCAGGATGGTGATGGCGCCGATGAACGACTTCGGGCGCGGCTTCCGTTCCTTCTTGGGGACCGGACGGCCGTACAGGACGGGGTCGTACGGCGAGTAGCCTGCTGCCCGCTTGGCCGGGTCGAGCGGCTGGTAGGGGCCCTTCGGCGCGAACGGCTCGCCGTAGGGGGAGTAGTCGGCGCGGGTTCTGGGCTGCGGCTGGTACGAGGGGACGCGGTGCTCGGCGGTGACCTTGGTGTCCTCACCGGTGGGCGCCGGCGGCACGGCCTCGTGCATCCGGGTCGGCGGCTCCGGCCCCCGCTCCTCACCGACCTCCCGAGCCGTCTCCGCTTCCTGGACCGGCTCCGCTTCCTGGACCGTCTCCGCTTCCTGGACCGGTTTTGGAACGGCCGGCTCCTTGACCGGCGGTGGCGCCGCGGCGGGCGTGGCGACCGGGGGTGGCGCCGGCCGTGCTCCCTCCGGGGAAGGCATGGACGCGACCGGCGAGGGCCCTGCCGGGGGCGTGGGCCTGACCGGCGGGGCCTCGGTGGCAGCACTCGTCTGCCTCCTGCTCAACCGTTCGGGCATCGAACGGGCCAGCCCCAGCAGGTCCACCCCGCTGGAGTGGGCGGCGAGCAGCGAGACGGCGAGCAGCACGGCCACCACCAGGGTGCCGGTGTCGAGCCACACCGTCGCCAGGTTGAGCGCCAGCCCGAACGCCATCACCGCCGTCATCAACGCCATCACGGTTTCGGCGTCGAAGTCCCGGCGCGTCCACTGCTCGATGATCCCCGGCTTGCCGTTCGGCTCCTTCATCAGCAGGAACGCCGCGAGATAGAGGAACAGGCCGATGCCGGAGCCGAGCAGAAGCACGGCGAAACCCACGCGGAACACCACGGGGTCGATGCCGGTGTGCCGCCCGAGACCGGAACAGACACCCATGAGAATGCGCCCCTCGCTGCTACGTTGCAGCGACCGGGGCGGGGCGGCCGGTTCTCTGGGTGGAGCTTCTGTCATGTCACCATCGTGGACCTACGCGTGGTGTGCTCGCATCCGGGACACCCCTGACCCGACCCGGGGGTTGTTCCCTGATGCCCGAAGTGCCCCCGACATGTGACTATGGCGATGTTATGGCTGACCAGAAGACTCTCGCCGAGCCGACCGGCGACGCGCCCTATCGGCGCCTGATGCGCCCCATGGAGGGCCGCCTCCTCGGCGGTGTCGCCCAGGGCCTCGCTACGCAGCTCTCGCTCGATCCCGTGGTGATCAGGCTGATGTTCGTGCTGCTCAGCGTGGTCGACGGGGCCGGCATGGTCGCGTACGCCGTGTTGTGGATGGTCACGCCCCGGCAACCGTACGAGGGGCAGCCGCCGCAGCGGGACTGGAGCCAGCTCGCCGCGTTCAGCGCGATCGGGGTGGCGCTGTTCGCGTTCAGCTGGCTCACGGGGGCGTCCAAGGGCGGGATCGGCATGCTTCCGTTCGCCGTGGGCGGGATCGGGGCGCTGATCCTCTGGCAGCAGGCCGACCCGGAACGCCGCAAGAGCTGGGTCCAGGGCGCTACCACGAGCATCAGGAAGAACCGGGTTCGCACGCTGCTCGGCGTGACGCTCGTGGTGATCGGCGCGGCGGGCTTCCTGTACGCCGAGGGCGAGCTGGCCCAGGCCAGGCCCGGTCTGATGTTCACCGTCGTGGTGGTCGGCGGCCTGGCCGTCATCGCCGCTCCCTGGCTCGCCGGCCTGTGGAAGGAGCTGCAGCTGGAGCGGCGCGAGCGCATCAGGCAGGAGGAACGCGCCGAGGTGGCCGCCATGGTGCACGACTCGGTGCTGCACACGCTCACGCTCATCCAGCGGGTCGCCCACGACCCGCGCGAGGTCACCCGGCTGGCCCGCTCCCAGGAGCGCGACCTGCGCAACTGGCTCTACCAGCCCGCCCAGGACGCCGACGCCACCGTGGCGGCCGCCGTACGCCGGATCGCGGCGGAGGAGGAGGATGCCCACGGGGTGCCCATCGAGGTCGTCTGCGTGGGGGACATCGCCCTCGACCCGGCGGGTAAGCTGGCCGCCCAGCTCAAGGCGGCCCGGCAGGCGATGGTCAACGCGGCCAAATACTCTGAGAGTCCGGCCATTTCCGTCTATGCCGAAGTAGAGGGTGAAGAGGTCACGATTTTCGTGAAGGATCGTGGCAAGGGGTTCGACCTCGACGCGGTGCCACTCGACAGGATGGGCATCAGGGAGTCCATCATCGGGAGAATGGAACGCCACGGAGGCACGGCCCGGGTACGCACCTCCGTCGGTGAGGGCACGGAAGTGATGTTGACCATGAAGGTGGAGAAGGCATGACGCGCGTGTTGATCGTCGACGATCACCGGCTGTTCCGCTCCGGCGTACGCGCCGAGCTGGGCGACTCGATCGAGGTGGTGGGCGAGGCCGAGGACGTGGAGACGGCCGTCAAGGCGATCGCCGAGCACCAGCCCGACGTGGTCCTGCTGGACGTGCACATGCCGGGCGGCGGGGGCCAGGAGGTGCTGCGCCGGGTCCTGGGCGCGGGCTCCCAGGTGCGCTTCCTCGCCCTGTCGGTCTCGGACGCCGCCGAGGACGTCATCGGCGTGATCCGGGGCGGGGCGCGGGGCTACGTGACCAAGAACATCAGCGGCAAGGAGCTGACGGACGCCATCCGCCGGGTGGCGGAGGGGGACGCGGTCTTCTCGCCCCGGCTGGCCGGGTTCGTCCTGGACGCCTTCGCCTCGTCGGAGGCGCCGTCCATCGATCCCGAGCTGGACTCCCTGACGCAGCGGGAGCGCGAGGTGCTGCGCCTGATCGCGCGGGGGTACGCGTACAAGGAGATCGCCAAGGAGCTCTTCATCTCCGTCAAGACCGTGGAAACCCACGTCTCGTCGGTCCTGCGCAAGCTCCAACTCTCCAACCGCCACGAACTCTCCCGCTGGGCCACCGCCCGCCGCCTCGTCTAACCCACCCACCCCACCAACTACCCACCCAGCGCCTCCACTCCACTCACCCCAGCGCCGCACCTCATCTCACCCAGCGCCGCACCCGACCCAGCGCCCCACCCCATCGACCGCTCCACCCCCACTCCCTCCGCCCCTCACCGGGCAGCCCTTCACCTCTCCACCACCGCTGCCCCGCGCCCGTCGCCACGCCCACCGCCGTGCCGCGCTGTCCGCCCGTCCCGTACACCGCGTCGCGCGCGGGTTCCCCGAGGGGCAGGAGTTCATCCGTGCCAGGTTTGGAACGTTACGGGATAGTTATCGTGGATACGCCCACAAAACTCCCGCCTCAGTTGTCACACATTAAGGAGAAAAAGCACATAGCCCAGGAGTAGCCCCCTTGAATCGCGTCCCCCGGATGCTGCCGGCCCTGGTCGCATTGGCCGCCATGACGGCCTGTGCGGCGGAGAGCGGCCACGTTGTTCCGCAAACGCAGCAAGCCTCGGTGGTCCGGGCCGCCGGCGCGGCGAGCGTCACGGCCCCGGTGCAGGTCACCGACCCGGCTAAGCCGGAAAAGAAGGTCAAGCTCGATATAGCCGACATAACCCCGATGGGGGAGAAGTCGGAGAAGGTAGGCGTCGGCTTCCCGATCATCGTCACGTTCGACCGCGACGTGAAGGACCGGGCGGCCGTGGAGGCGCTGCTCGAGGTGGAGGCGGAGAAGCCGGTCGACGGCGCCTGGCGCTGGGTGTCGGCGCGCAAGGTCATCTACCGGACGAAGACGTACTGGAAGCCTCACCAGAAGGTCCTCTTCACCGCCCGCCTGTCGCAGCTCCCCGGCAACACCGGCACCAAGGACGTCTCCCGCCGCTTCGCCGTCGGCGCGTCGCACATCTCCGTGGTCAACACCCGCAACCACCAGATGAAGGTCTACCGCGACGGCAAGCTGGCCAAGAAGATCCCGATCAGCGCAGGCAGGGGCGGGCTGATCAAGAACGGTGTGGACGTCTACCTCACCACCAGCGGCGTCCACCTCACCATGGGCAAGAAGGCCGTGGAGACCATGACCTCCTCCTGGATGGGCGTGACGGATCCCAAGGACCCGCGCTACTACAAGGAGGAGATCCCGTGGGCGGTCCGCATCTCCGACAGCGGTGAGTACGTCCACCAGAGCGCCGGCTACTACCAGTTCCTCGGCCGCTCGAACCAGAGCCACGGCTGCGTGCGGGCCACCCCCGCCGGGGCCAAGTGGTTCTACGGCATCGCCCAGCGCGGCGACGTCGTCAAGATCACCGGTACGAAGCGCAAGCTGCAGTGGAACAACGGCTGGAGCTACTGGCAGCTGAACTGGACCCAGTGGAAGAAGGGCAGCGCCCTGAAGGGCTGACCCCGTAAAGACATCAGGGCCGCCCCCCATGACCAGGGAGGGCGGCCCTCCGGCCGTCAGGGGCCGGTCAGAGCTTGTCGATGGGCGCGTACGCCAGCAGCAGCGTCTTCTCCCCGCCACTGCCGAAGTCGATCTTGACCTTGGTCTTCTCCGCCACCCCGTCCACGGACACCACCGTGCCCAGCCCGAACGCGTCATGCGTCACCCGGTCACCGGGCGCCAGCGAAGGCACCTTCCGCCCGCCGCTCTTGGCGGGCGCGGGGCGGGCGGCGGGCTCCTTGCGGGTGGCCGCGCTCCAGGCGGACTTCTCCGGATCCGTACGCCAGTCGATGAGCTGCCCCGGCACCTCGTTCACGAACCGCGAGGCCGGGTTGAACGACGGCGCCCCCCAGGAGCTGCGCACGGCCGCCCGCGTGATGTAGAGCCGCTGCTGCGCCCTGGTGATCCCCACGTACGCCAGCCGCCGCTCCTCCTCCAGCTCCTTGGGCTCCCCGAGCGAGCGGATGTGCGGGAACACCCCGTCCTCCATGGCCGTCAGGAAGACGACGGGGAACTCCAGCCCCTTGGCCGTGTGCAGGGTCATCAGCGTGACGACCCCCTGCCCGCCGTCGGCCTCGGGGATCTGGTCGGCGTCGGCCACGAGCGACACCTGCTCCAGGAACTCCACCAGCGTCCCCTCCGGATTGGCCTCCTCGAACTCGGAGGCGACGGAGATGAGCTCGTTGAGGTTTTCCAGGCGCGACTCGTCCTGCGGGTCCTCCGACGCCTCCAGCTCGGCGCGGTAGCCGGTGGCCACCAGCACCTCCTCGGCCAGCGCCGACGGCGGCATGCCCGCGGCCTTGGCGATCAGCTCCTCGATCAGCGCGACGAACTCGCGTACCGCGTTGAGCGAACGCGTGGCCATCCCGTACGCCTCGTCGGCCCTGCGCAGCGCGTCCCAGAACGGGATGCGCTCGCGCGACGACAGCGCCTCGATCATCGCCTCGGCGCGGTCGCCGATGCCGCGCTTGGGCACGTTGAGGATGCGGCGCAGCGAGACCACGTCGGCCGGGTTGGCCAGCACCCGCAGGTACGCCAGCAGGTCCTTGACCTCCTTGCGCTCGTAGAAGCGCACGCCCCCGACCACCTTGTACGGCAGCCCGGTGCGGATGAAGATCTCCTCGAACACGCGGGAGGCCGCGTTGGTGCGGTAGAAGACGGCCACCTCGCCCGGCTTGACGCCTTCCTCGTCGCTGAGCCGGTCGACCTCCTGGGCCACGAACATGGCCTCGTCGTGCTCGTTGTCGGCGACATATCCCACGATCTTGGGCCCGTCGCCCTGGTCGGACCAGAGGTTCTTGGGCTTGCGCGACTCGTTGCGCGCGATGACCGCGTTGGCGGCGGCCAGGATGTTCTGGGTGGAGCGGTAGTTCTGCTCCAGCAGGATGGTGCGCGCGTCGGGGTAGTCGCGCTCGAACTCCAGGATGTTGCGGATCGTCGCGCCGCGGAAGGCGTAGATGGACTGGTCGGCGTCGCCCACCACGCACAGCTCGGACATGTCGGCGCCCGTCCGGACCAGCTCGCCGTCGGTCGTGCGCAGCTCGGGGTGCCCGACCAGCTCCCTGATCAGGATGTATTGGGCGTGGTTGGTGTCCTGGTACTCGTCGACCAGCACGTGCCTGAACCGCATCCGGTAGTGCTCGGCCACCTCGGGGAAGAGCTGGAACAACGTCACCGTGTTCATGATGATGTCGTCGAAGTCCATCGCGCCGGCCTCGGTCAGCTTGAGCTGATAGGCCTTGTACGCCTCCGCCAGCGTCTTCTCCAGATGCGAGCCCGCCTTGTCGAGCGCGCTCTCGTAGTCGATCAGCTCGTTCTTGAAGTTGCTGACCTGGGCCGAGAAGGAGCGCGGCGGGTAACGCTTGGGATCGAGCTCCATCTCCCTGCAGACCATGGCCATGAGCCGCTGCGAGTCGGCCTGGTCGTAGATCGAGAAGCTCGACGGGAACCCCAGCCGCTTGGCCTCCCGCCGCAGGATGCGCATGCAGGCGCTGTGGAACGTCATCACCCACATCGCCCTGGACCGCGGGCCGACCAGCTTGTCGATGCGCTCCTTCATCTCGCGGGCGGCCTTGTTGGTGAAGGTGATCGCCAGGATCTCGCCCGGGTGCGCCTCACGCTCGGCCAGCAGGTACGCGATGCGATGCGTGAGCACCCGCGTCTTGCCGGAGCCCGCCCCCGCCACGATGAGCAGCGGACTGCCATGATGGATCACGGCCTCGCGCTGCTGAGGGTTGAGGCCGTCGAGCAGAGGGTGGTCAACAGAGACTTGGGTCGGCACCTAACTAGGTTAAGACGCCCCACCGACAATCGGCGCCCGGAATGCCTTCGGCGGGGGGCCGGTTGTCTCTCCGTAGAACATCAGAAAGGGGAGCCATGCTGCCGGAAACCGAGATCAATCGGGTCCTCGTGGTTACCGCCCATCCGGACGACGTCGACTTCGGCGCGGCGGGGAGCGTGGCGCTGTTCGTCGACAAGGGCGTCGAGGTCACGTACCTGCTGGTCACCGATGGCGACGCGGGCGGCAACGAACGCACTCTGGACAACTCCGGCATGGCCGAGCTCCGCAGGACCGAGCAGCGGACCGCCGCCAAGGCGGTCGGCGTCACCGACGTGCGGTTCCTCGGCTACAAGGACGGGCTCGTGGTGCCGTCGATCGAGCTGAGGCGCGACATCTCCCGCGTGATCCGCCAGGTCAGGCCGGACCTGGTCATCACCCACCACCCCGATCGCAACTACCACAACGTCGCCCCCAGCCACCCCGACCACCGGGCGGTGGGCGGCTCCGCCCTGGACGCCGTCTACCCGGACGCCCGCAACCCCTACGCCTTCCCCGAACTGGTGCGGGAAGAGGGCCTGGAGGCGTGGACCGTACGCGAGGTATGGCTGACGGGCGGCTCGACCCCCAACCACTGGGTGGACATCACCGAGGCCATGGACCGCAAGCTCGCGGCCTTGCAGTCACATGTGAGCCAGGTCGCCCACGTGGAGGGCTTCGTCGACTTCCTCAAGACCCGCTTCGCCGCCTGGGCCGACCAGGCCGGCTTCCCCTCGGGCCACTACGCGGAGGCCTTCCAGGTCGTCCCCACGGCCTGACCCTTCCCGGGGCACGGACGGGTCCCCATCCGCATACTCCGGCTTGATGCCGGAGACCACGGGCTGACCCTTCCTAGGGCACGGACCCCGGGGACACGACCCAGAGCGAGGGCTGGCCGGTCACCTCGGAGATGACGTCGAAGTCCCGGTCGTAATGCAGGATCGTCGCCCCGTGCACCTCGGCACAGGCGGCGATCAGCAGATCGGTCGGTCCGACGGCCCGGTGGTGCGATTTGCGCGCGAGGATCGCCTGAACGTCCAGCGCCCGGGCGGCCACCTCCTTCTCATGGATCGACAGGAGGCGGAAGCCCTCGCGCAGGTAGTGGGCGTCGCGCTCGTAGCCCGCCGGGTCACGCGCGCTGAAGAGGACCTCGAGCTGCGTGACCTCGCAGATGGCCAGCATCTTGTCGAGCATGAGCGGCTCGAGTGCGCGGTGGACCGCCGGGTGCGGCATGCGTGCCAGTGCGCTCTTGTCGATGAGGTAGACCACGCCGGTGGCTACCACGCATGCTTCATGATCTCCGGATCCAGCAGATCGGAATTGTCCCGGGTACGCCAGTATTCGAACGCTTCGCGACGCTTTGCCCGTTCGGCGATCTCCTCCAGTGCCGCGTTGACCGTCTCCTTCATGGTCGAAGTCCCCAACTCGTGCTGGGCGACTTCCAGTAGCTCCTTGTCGATGTCGATTACCGTACGCATGCAACACCACCTCCGTGCCTCCATCGTATATCAGAACTACTGATCTTGATATACGCATTTCCCGACCGCGGGAAGCGCGCCCTGGAGACGTTAAAGCATCGAGGTGGGACGTGTATGGAACGCTCCAATCGAAGGTGAAGGATCTTCCTCCTTCGAGCCAGGAATCCTCATCCCCGGCTGATCAAAGACCCACCGGAGTGCCGGAAATGCTCACGTTCCGTCACTTCCGTCTGGCGGCGAGGCGGGCGAAGAGATAGCCGAAGGAATTGGTGGCCAGGTGCAGCATGGCCGGGGTCAGGAGGCCGCCGCGGCGCCGGAGCTCGCAGAACAGCACCCCGGCCGCCGCCGTGGACACCACGCTCCCCGCCACCACCCGGGCCGTGTCCAGGCGGCCCGGGGAATCGGCCGACGTCAGGGCGCCGAGGGCGGGGTTGGCGTGGGCCATGTCGATGGCCGGGAGGATGTGCCAGAGGCCGAACAGGGACGACGAGATCGCCGTGGCGGCCACCGTGCCGTGATCCTTGCGCAGCATCGCGTACAGGGCGCCCCGGAAACCCACCTCCTCCAGCAGGACCGTGCCCAGCGGGACCTGGAGCAGGGCCTCCTCCAGTACGCGGGCGCGCGAGAGCGACAGGGCGCGCTCGTCGCGGAAGAGCTGCCTGGTGCGGGGGTTGGCGATGCCGACGGCGTACACGGCGGCCACCGCGGCCGCCAGCGCGCCTCCCGCCACGGCACCGCGGCGGCCGTGCTCGAACCCGAGCTCCTTCCACGACAGGCCGGACCTGCGGGCCGTCGCCACCAGGGCGGCGGTCGCGGCGGCCGAGGTCAGGGGGGCCAGGCGGGGTATCACCTTGTTGTTCAGGAGGTTGGCTGCGGCGAGGATCGCAATCGAGCGGAGCAACACCCTTGCCAGGCTACGTCGCCCACCCCATCTTCGCCCGCGCCGCCGTCTTCCCCATGCCGCCTGCTTCGCCCGCGCTGCCACGTCGCCCGCGCTGCCACGTCGCCCGCGCTGCCACGTCGCCCGCGCTGCCACGTCGCCCGCGCTGCCACGTCGCCCGCGCCGCCCGCATCGCCGGTGCCGCCCACGTCGCCCGCGCCGCCGTCTTCCCTCATGCCGCTCGCGCCGTCCGCGTCGCTCGCGCCGTCCGCGTCGCTCGCGTCGGCAGCGCCGCCGGCGTCGCCCAGGTCGTCCGCGCTGCCCGCGCCGCAGTTCACTCGTGCGGCCGGTTGGTCCGAAGTCAGGAGGCGGCTGGGCGGCGCCAGCCGCTGGGGAAGCGACTGCGGCGGCGCTCCTCCGGGGTGAGGCCGCCCCAGATGCCCTCCGACTCGCCCGAACGTAACGCGTACGCGCGGCACTCCTCGATGACCTGGCAGCGCGCGCAGACCGCTTTGGCGCGGGCCTCCTGCAAGGGGGTGGGGGCGAGGGGGAAGAAGAGGTCAGGGTCGCTGGATCTGCACGCACCCCTTCGCAGCCAGCCGATCTCCTCCAATGGCATGGGTCAACGGTAGAGCGTGGGCATGATCAGATACATCATCCTCTCGGTTGACCCGCGCATACATCCTGGGGTCTGATCCGCGCCCCTCGTGTACGCCCTCGGTCAGCAGGCGCTCACGCCGTCCCGGTAGCCGGTCGCGAACGACGTCTGGCGCTGCTCGGCCGTTCCGTGAGCCGACGGGTTCAGCCAGTCGTCCGTCGGGTCGCCCGCCGCCTCCAGGCTCGTGAGCAGTTCGTCCTCGTCGCCGGGCTGCGTCTGGAGCACGCCCGAGCCGACGAGCGCCGAGAGGGTCCCGCCCGCGTAACAGTCGGCCTGGAGCTCCATTTGTACGTTGAGCTGGAAGTCCGTCTGGAGCTGGGCCTGGATCGCGTGCCCGAACTCGTGAGGAATGATCACATAGACCGACCCGTCGCCCATCTCGTTCCAGAGCGATTCCATCCAGGTCTGGTCGAAGGCGATGAAGTGGCCGATGGGGCAGTAGAAGGCGTTGTTCGGGACGGCGGGCTCGTCGCCGCAGCGGGGTCCGGAGTTCCCGGAGTAGGGGACGAAGTCGGCGATAGGCCGATAAGTTCGCCCGTTCTGCTGGAACTGCTGCGTCCAGAACGCCTCCGTCAGCGTACGGGCGGTACGCACATCGTCCTCGAACGAGTCGGCCCCCTGAGTGTCCATGGACGGCCGCCTGGCGAGGCCGCAGGCGCCGAGCAGGAGGACCAGGACGAGGATCAGGACGCGCTTCACGGGTTTCACACGTCCCAAGTGTGCACGGGCTCATTGGTGTGCATCCGCTCGATGTACTCGAGCGTCATGGACCGCAACGCCTCGTGCCGGTCCCCGGAGGCCCTTTCATGCGCGCGTACGCGTTCCACCTGCCAGCTCGCCCCCGTACGGCCGGTCAGGCAGCGCCCCTCGATGATGCCGAGCAGCCGGTCGGCAACGGGACCGTCCACGCCCCACCTGGCCAGCCCCTCGCGCGCCATGGGCAGCAAGCGCCGCAGGATCAGCTCGGCCGCCGGCACCTCACCCATGCCCGGCCAGTACAGCCGCGCGTCCAGCCCGTGCCGGGCCGCCGCCCCCAGGTTGTCCTCCGCCGCCTGGAACGACATCTGGCTCCAGACCGGCCGCTCGGCGTACGGCAGCACGCGCATCAACCCGTAGTAGAACGCCGCGTTCGCCGCGACGTCGGCCACGGTGGGCCCGGCGGGCAGCACGCGGTTCTCCACGCGCAGGTGCGGCACCCCCTCCACCACCGCGTACACCGGCCGGTTCCACCGGTAGATCGTGCCGTTGTGCAGGGTCAGCTCGTGCAGGTGGGGGATGCGGCCCTGTTCGAGCTCGGTACGGGGGTCCTCGTCCTCGCACAGGGGCAGCAGGGCCGGGTAATAGCTGACGTTCTCCTCGAACAGGTCGAAAACGCTCGTGATCCACCGCTCCCCGAACCACACCCTCGGCCGCACGCCCTGCGCCTTCAGCTCGGCCGGCCGCGTGTCCGTGGCCTGCTCGAACAGGGCGATCCTGGTCTCGCGGTGCAGCTCCTTGCCGAACAGGTACGGGGAGTTGGCCGCCACCGCCACCTGGGGCCCGGCGATGGCCTGGGCCGCGTTCCAGTGCGAGGCGAACGCGTCGGGGCTGACCTGCAGATGCAGTTGCACGCTCGTGCACGCGGCCTCGGGGGCGACGCTGTCCGCGTGGGTGTCCAGGTGCTCGACGCCCTCGATGGCCAGGTGCAGGTCCTCCCCCCGGGCCGCGAAGATCTGCTCGTTGAGCAGGCGGTAGCGGGGGTTCGCCGAGAGCGTGCCCTCGCCGATGTCCTGCTCGCGCAGCGTGGGCAGGATGCCGATCAGTACGAGGTGGCCGTCCTGGGAGCGGGCGCGTTCCTCGGCGTGGTTGAGCCTTGCCCTGACGTCGTCCTCCAGGCGGACCGCGCCGTCGCCGCCCAGTTCCTGCGGCTCGATGTTGATCTCGATGTTGAACTGTCCCAGCTCCGTCGCCCAGTCCGGCTGCTCGATCGCGGCCAGCACCTGGGCGTTGCGCATGGCCGCCTCGCCGTACGCGTCCACGATGTTGAGCTCGATCTCCAGGCCGGCGAGGGGGCGCTCGATCTCAAAGCGGGACTCGCGCAACATCTGGGCGAAGACGTCGAGGCATCGATACACCTTTTCCCGATATTTCCGGCGGTCGTCCCGGCTGAAGACGACGCTTGGCACGTCTCTGCCCATATCAGGAAATGTCGCACGCCAACACAAACCCAACAAGCCCAGACCACCACCCCTTTTTCACCACCGCCCCGGCCAGGCGATCCCGACGCCCTGACTCCGTGATTTCGGCGGGAAGGCAAGCGCTGCCGCGGGCGGGGGCATGCGGGCGAGGGTGGCGGTGCGGCTCTCCTGGGGTGGTGGAGCTTCTGGAGGGTGGTGGCGAGAACGGCTGCGGGCTCTGGGGGCGCAGGGCCGCACTGGGCGAGGCTCGGGCGGGGCAAGGCGAGCGGGGGAATGGTGGGCGAATCTCGGAACGGGGCATGACGGGGCGAGTACTGGGCGGGTGTGGCGGGCGAGTCCCGGGCAGGGGACCGGCGGAGGTCCGAGGTGGGGCCCGCCGAGGAGTTCGGGATGGCGTGTGGCGGGCGAAGGCCGGGGGTGGGGTGTGGTGGGCGGCGAAGGCTGGGATGGGGTGTGGTGGGCGGCGAAGGCCGGGATCGGGTGTGTTGGGCGGCGAAGGCCGGCGTGGGGTGTGGTGGGCGGGTCTGGGCCGGGAGAGCGAGTGGGCGGGATCCCGCCGTACAAGATGATTACGGGGTTTAAGGTGCTGGGATGCGTGTATTGATTACTGGCGGGGCGGGATATATCGGGAGCACGGTCGCGTCGGCGTGCCTCGATGCCGGGATCGAGCCCGTCATTCTCGACAACCTCATCACGGGCAGGCGCGAGTTCGCGAAGGGGCGGGCGTTCTATGAAGGGGATATCAGCGACGGCCCTCTGATTGACAAGATATTTGCCGAATATCCGGATATTGGGGCCGTAGTCCACTGCGCCGCGCTCATCGTGGTCCCCGACTCCGTCGCCGACCCCATCGGCTACTACCGCGCGAACGTCACCAAGAGCCTCGAGTTCGTCGATCACCTGATCCGCAACGGCTGCACCCGGATGATCTTCAGCTCCTCCGCGTCCATCTACCGCACGGGCGACGACCACACGGTGAACGAGGACTCCCCTCTGGACCCCCAGAGCCCGTACGCGCGGACCAAGGCGGTCTGCGAGGCCATGTTCGCCGACATCGCCACGAGCCGCCCGATCAAGATCCTCTCCCTGCGCTACTTCAACCCGATCGGCGCCGACCCCGAGATGCGCACCGGTCTGCAGCTGCGGCGGCCCAGCCACGCCCTCGGCAAGATGATCGAGGCGTACGAGGACCGAGTCCCCTTCCGGATCACCGGCACCGGCTACCCGACCAGGGACGGCACGGGCATCCGCGACTACGTCCACGTCTGGGACCTGGCGACGGCGCACGTGGCGGCGCTGCGGCGGTTCGACGAGCTGGACGTCGACGTGATCAACCTGGGCACCGGCGCGGGCACCACCGTGCGGGAGCTGGCCGAGGCGTTCAACCGCGTCGTCGACCGTCCGATCGAGGTCGTCGAGACCGACCCGCGCCCCGGCGACGTGGCCGGCGCCTACACCCGCAGCGACCGCGCCCGCCGCCTGCTGGACTGGCAGGCCCGCTACTCCGTCGAGGAGGGCATCAGGCACTCGCTCGAATGGGCGAGCCTGCGGGAGTCCAGGCTCGGGTAGACCTCCGCCCGGCGGCGAAGGCGTCGGACAATGCCCCGGGAGCGCGCAGGGCTCGTCACCGGGCTCCGGGCGCTCCCTCAAGGGTGAAGATCCAGGAGAGGACGAGCCGTGAACTGTCAGAGCCGCGGAACGCGGACCGCCGACGACCACCGGAGGTACGCGTCATGAAGATCCTCGGCGTCGACAACATCCTGGTCGGGGTGGGAGACCTGGCGCGGGCTCGGGAGTTCTACGGGGGCGTGCTGGGGCTGGAGGAGAAGTTCGCGACGGGGGAGCTGGCGCTGTTCGCGATCGGGGAGGAGACCCCCGGGCTGCTGGTACGGGTCCAGGAGGGCAGGCCGGGCTCCATGCGCGTCTGGCTGGAGGTGCCCGACGCCCGCGCGGCGGCCGATGAGCTGGGGATCGAGCCGTTCGAGGTGTTCACGGGCTGGACGGTCGAGGTCGCCGACCCCTGGGGGAACGTCATCGGCCTGACCGACTACACCAAACAGCCTCACCTGGGCCGCGCGGGCTGAGGACGCCTTACCAGGAGGCGAGCGCCGCGTTCGGGAGGATCTGCAGTCGCAGGCCGTTGGAGCCGGTGCTCAGCCGATAGTCGACAGGCAGGCTGCCGCGCCGCAGGCCGGAAGGGGGCGACGGGTTGAGAGGAGGCGCTCACGTTGGTCGTGCTGCCGACGCGCACCCAGGTCCTGCCGTGGAGAAAGCCTCCTCCCGCCCGGCGGGCGGAAGGAGGCAAGGCAGGGCTGCTAGTTGGTGAGCGAGTTCAGGGCGTTGTTCGGGATCTCCATCGGAACGTCGCTGTCCTCGTCGAGGCCGTCCACGTCGATCCACAGGTCCTTGGCCGGAGCCTTGATCTTGACCTTCGAGCCCCACCCGAGGTACCGGGTCTCGGTCTCGGAGCGGGTCTTGCCCAGGACGCCGAAGTCCAGGCTCCAAGCCGAGGTGAGCGTGGTGACCAGGCCCTTGGAGTTGACCTTCAGCGCGTAGTCGATCTTGATCTTGCCGATCCTGCCGGACAGCTTCTGGCCGTAGGCCTTGGCCAGCTCGCTGTAGGTGAGGGCGCCCTTGTAGGTGCCGCCCTTGAAGCTCTTGGCGCGCGACACCAGCGTCTTCAGCACCTTCGGCTCGAAGATGTCGAGGATCTGGTTGTAGGTGCTGCCGCTCGCCTCACCGCCGCCGTAGCGGACCCACTTCTTGCCCTCGGGCAGGTCCTCGGTGAACAGCCCGCCCTGAACGTAGCTGTAGCCGCCGACCGTGATGATGCGCGGCGGGGCGAGCGCGGCCGAAAGGCTCTTGTCCTTGCTGGAGCGGTGGGTCCGGACATCGCTCGCGACGATTCCCGACTTGCCGAACTCGAAAGAACCGGTCGTCCTGCTGAGCCCGATGCTCTTGCCGTCGATGGACATCCGGGTCTTCTCCGAGATCCGTACCCCGTGCCCCGCGACGAACTGCTTCTTGAGCGCCTTCACCGGGTCCACCGACGCGGCCTGCGCGGCGGGTGTGGCGGTAACGAGCGCCGCGGCCGTGGTTAACGCCAAGCCCGCGAGAATTCGCTTCATACGATTTCCCCGTTCGATTCAAAAGGAGAGGGAGCAGAAGCCTGCCAATAGAAGATCACGACCATATATCGACAGCCGGGTCAGGCGATGCCAAAACGGTGCATTTTTCGTGCAGGGTCCGTCCTGGGGAAGTGAGATGACCGTCACAGAGCGGAAGAACCATGCCCCCATGACCTGTGCAGGTCAAGCTTCGGGCTAGGCTTTACCGGCGGAAACGCCCGGCACGCACCCCTGAGCGTAGGAGCTCGCCGTGAGAGAGCGAGGCACGATGCCAACGAGCGGTGAGCGGACGCGACCGTCAGCGCAGTTGCCCGGGCCGTCGAACATCAGTCGGAAAAGCAGGGCGCGAACCCGACAGAGGGTGAGCGACCAAACGGAAGAGGACGGACCCTCGTGGACCTGTTCGAACATCAGGCGAAGGAGCTCTTCGCCGACTACGGCATCCCGGTGCCACGCGGCATCGTCGCACACAACGTGGAGGAGGCGCGGTCGGCCGCCGAGGAGCTGACCGGCCGCGTTGTCGTCAAGGCCCAGGTCAAGACCGGTGGCCGAGGCAAGGCCGGAGGCGTCAAGGTGGCTGACGACGCCGCCGACGCCGTGACCAAGGCCGAAGCCATCCTCGGCATGGACATCAAGGGCCACACGGTCCACAAGGTCCTCGTGGAGGAGGCCAGCGCGATCGCGGAGGAGTACTACTTCTCGTTCCTGCTCGACCGCGCCAACCGTACCTTCCTCGCCATCTGCTCCGCCGCGGGCGGCATGGACATCGAAGAGGTCGCCCACACCGCGCCCGAGAAGGTCGCCAAGGTGCCGGTCTCGGCGCTGGACGGCGTCGACCGCGCGAAGGCGCGCGAGATCGCGGTGGCCGGCGGCCTGCCGGAGAAGGCGCTCGACGGCGCCGCCGACCTCATCGAGAAGCTCTGGTGCTGCTTCGTCGACGAGGACGCCACGCTCGTCGAGGTCAACCCCATGATCCTGTCGGCCGACGGCCAGGTGAAGGCCCTCGACGGCAAGGTCACGCTCGACGACAACGCCGGCTTCCGCCAGACCGACCACGAGGCGCTCGCCGACAAGGCGGCCGAGGACCCCCTCGAGGCCAAGGCCAAGGAGAAGGACCTCAACTACGTCAAGCTCGACGGCGACGTCGGCATCATCGGCAACGGCGCGGGCCTGGTCATGTCCACGCTCGACGTGGTGGCCTACGCGGGCGAGCAGTTCCCCGGCAAGCCGTCCCCCGCGAACTTCCTCGACATCGGCGGCGGCGCCTCGGCCGAGGTCATGGCCGCGGGCCTGGAGATCATCCTCTCCGACCCGAGCGTCAAGTCGATCTTCGTGAACGTCTTCGGCGGCATCACCGCCTGCGACGCCGTCGCCAACGGCATCGTCTCGGCGTTCAAGCTGCTGGAGAGCCGCGGCGAGGCCGTGACTCACCCGCTCGTGGTCCGCCTCGACGGCAACAACGCCCAGCTCGGGCGGCAGATCCTGGCCGACGCCGCGCTTCCGCGGGTCGAGCTGGTAGACACGATGGACGACGCGGCCAAGCGTGCCGCCGAGCTCGCTGCGGTAGGTGCGTGACCCATGGCCATCTGGTTGACTGAGAACAGCAAGATCATCGTTCAGGGCATGACGGGTGGCGAGGGCACCAAGCACACCCGCCGCATGCTCGCCTCCGGCGCCCGTGTCGTCGGCGGCGTGAACGCCCGCAAGGCCGGCATCACGCACGAGGGCCTGCCGGTGTTCGGGACGGTCGCGGAGGCCATGGAGAAGACCGGCGCGGACGTGTCGGTCGTGTTCGTGCCGCCGGCGTTCACCAAGGACGCGGTCATCGAGGCCATCGACGCCGAGATCCCGCTGTGCGTGGTGATCACCGAGGGCGTCCCGGTCCACGACAGCACCGCCTTCTGGGCGTACGCCGTCTCCAAGGGCAACAAGATTCGCATCATCGGCCCCAACTGCCCCGGCATCGCCTCCCCCGGTGCCTCCAACGCGGGCATCATCCCGGCCGACATCACCACCGCGGGCCGCATCGGCCTGGTCTCGAAGTCGGGCACGCTGACGTACCAGCTGATGTACGAGCTGCGTGACTTCGGCTTCTCGACCGCTGTGGGCATCGGCGGCGACCCCGTCATCGGCACGACCCACATCGACGCGCTCCAGGCGTTCCAGGAGGACCCGGGCACCGACGCGATCGTCATGATCGGCGAGATCGGCGGCGACGCCGAGGAGCGGGCCGCCGCCTACATCGAGCAGCACGTCACCAAGCCGGTCGTGGCCTACGTCGCGGGCTTCACCGCCCCCGAGGGCAAGACCATGGGCCACGCCGGCGCCATCGTGTCGGGCTCGGCGGGCACCGCCCAGGCCAAGAAGGAGGCCCTGGAGAAGGTCGGCGTCCGCGTCGGCAAGACCCCCTCCGAGACCGCCCGTCTCATGCGCGAGATCATGCAGGCGCGCTGATCGCCGGCTTTCCGGAAGGTGTTTCGAAAGCCCCGTGCGGCTCTCCCGCACGGGGCTTTCCCTTCCCCACCTTTTACGCTTACGGCGGGCGACCCACCCGCCGCACGTGGCCGGCCCCCGTCCAGGGAGACGGTCACGAGGTGCGCGGGGCCGGCCGCCGTTACGCCGCCACGTGGGCCGTCTCCGTGGCCGATCCGGGGCCGAAGGACAAATCAGGCGTAATTCGACGTCACAAAGTGGATGGGCGGCGGCGCGTCAACCAAGCGCCGGTCGGGAAACCTTGAGAAAATCGCCTACTGTGACGGCGATTCTCGACCAGTTGCGTGCGGCCCCCCGGTCGATGCTGGGCAAGCTCCCCGGGAGCTCAGGCGACGACGACGAGACGAGGCGGCCGCTACCCGTGTCCGGGATGCTGGCCGCCGCCGCCACGCTGGGCGTCGGGCTGGCCGCGCTCACCACGCTCACCCTCGTCGGCTGGATCGCCGCGCCGCGCGGCACGCTGGGCACGGGGCTGCCGGGCGTCTTCCGCACGGCGGCGCAGCTCTGGCTGGCCGCGCACCACGCCGGGTTCGCGATCGAGGGCGGGCGGGTCGGGCTGCTGCCTCTGGGGCTGATCGTGCTGCCCGCCGTGCTGCTCTACCGCGCCGGGCGGTGGATGGCCCGCGACGCCGACCTGCGGCTGCGGCTGCCCGCCCGGCTGCCGAAGAACAGCCCCAAGGAGCAGGCCGGGGCCCGGCGCCGCGCCCAGCTCGCCGTGGTCGTCCAGGCCGGGGTGTCGCTGGCGGCGCCGTACGCGCTGCTCGCGGGGTTGATCGCGCTCGCGGCGAGCAACGAGATCACGCAGCCGTTCATCGGTGAGGCGTTGCTCAGCCACTTCGTGCTGGCGTTCCTGGCGGGGGCGCTGGCCACGGCGCGGATGATCGGGCCCTGGCGGGTGATGCTGCGGCTGCTGCCCGAACGGGTGCGCGCGCTCACCGTCGGCACGGCGGTCGCCACGGCGTTGCTGCTCGTGGCCGGGCTCGTGCTGGTGCTGGTCGCCGTCGTGCTTAACTTCGGGCAGGTCAAGGAGCTGTCCGACGTGCTCTCGCCGGGGCTCGTCGGCGGCGTTCTGCTGTTGCTGCTGCAGCTCCTCTACCTGCTGAACGCCGTCGTCTGGGCCTCCTCCTACATCGCCGGGCCCGGGTTCGCGATCGGTGCCGACACCCTGGTCGCGCCCACGGGCGTGCAGCTCGGCACGGTGCCGAGCCTGCCGCTGCTGGGGGCGTTGCCGGAGAGCGGGCCCGTGCCGGGGTGGATGATGGCGGTGGTCGCGGTGCCGTTCGCGGCGGGGGCCGTCGCGGGGGTCATGGTGGCCCGGATCTCGCCGTCGCCCTCCTACGAGGCGGCGCCGATGTGGGGGTTCCTCAGCGGGGTCGTCACCGGGCTCGTGGCGGGACTGCTGGCGGCGCTGTCCGGCGGGCCCATCGGCGGCGGGCGGCTGGCCACGATCGGGCCCTCGCCCTGGGAGGTGGCGCTCTCCGTCGCGGTGGAGGTCGGCGTGGCCGCGGGCATCTCCGCCGGCGTGGCCAACCTGCTGCTGCTCAACAAGCGCGCCCGTACGCCGCTCGACAAGGCGGCCGCCCCCGTACGCAAGGCCGGGGCCGCCCTCGCCAAGGCGGCGAGCAGGGTCGGCCTGGCCGAGTCGGACCCGCGCCCGCTGCCCGGCCACTGGATGGACGCCACCGAGGCCGACACCCAGGAGATCCCGGTCATCAGGGACGACTGGCAGGACGAGCACGCCTCAGCCGAGGCCGAGACGCTGGCCCAGGCCCGGCCGCGCCTGCCGGAGCCCGACCGCCCGCCCCGCAAGGACATCGTGGACGAGTCGGACGACCGCGGCGGCCACGTCATCTACGTCGACCCGTACGCCTGGGACCGCGACTGATCCGCGTCCGGCTCAGGGTTGCACGGTGCCGAGCAGCTGCAGCACGTCGGAGGGCAGCTTGCGCTGGGCCGCGTCCCTGAACTGCGTGAAGCACTCGCCCTGGGCCGAAACGGTCCCCGCGCCCTTCATGCACTCCTGGTAGGCGGAGTATTCGTCCATCAGGTACAGCTGCATCCCCGTGGCCATGGCCGACAGCGCCAGCGCGATCGAGGAGATCGTGATGCCGCCGACGGCGATGCCTGTGGACCGGCCCGCGGACTTCAGCTGCGGCAGCGCCCGGATCCCCGCCACGAGCGCGAACAGCGCCATGACCAGGCCTGCGAGCGGCAACATGAACGTCATGGCCAGCGCTGCGATGGACAACCAGATCGCTCGGCGACCCGCCGAATCGGCGGGCTGCTGGCCTGCCGGTGCTTGCACCGGTGTCGACACCTGACCTCCTCTGCGTCGCCGGGCGAGGAACAGATACTCTGGCACCCCCACCCTGTTTCCTCATTGGAGTGTGCGTGTCTAAGGCTGGGCGGCTCGTCGTCCTCGTCTCCGGCTCTGGAACCAACCTACAGGCCCTGCTGGACGCTTCTGCCGACCCGTCATACGGGGCTCGTGTGGTCGCGGTCGGTGCGGACAGGGATGGGATCGAAGGGCTGGCCAGGGCGACGAGGGCACAAGTCCCAACTTTTGTTGAAAAATTGGGCGATTATGCGACGCGGGCGGAATGGGATGCCGCCATCGCGGCCAGAATCGCAGCGTACGAGCCTGACCTGGTGGTGTCGGCGGGTTTCATGAAAATTCTGGGTCCGCCGACCCTCGACGCCTTTCCCGTGCTGAACACGCACCCGGCGCTGCTGCCGTCGTTCCCCGGCGCGCACGGCGTGCGGGACGCGCTCGTCCACGGGGTCAAGGTGACCGGCTGCACGGTGATGCTGGCCGACTCCGGCGTCGACACCGGGCCGATCGTCGCCCAGGAGGCGGTGCCCGTACTCCCGGACGACGACGAGGCGGTCCTGCACGAGCGCATCAAGACCGTCGAGCGGCGGCTGCTCGTCGAGATCGTCGGCCGGATGGCTCGCGAGGGCTGGACGGTCAGCGGACGCCAGGTCCGCATCGGCAACCTAACAGGAGGGGAGTCCACGTGACACGCATCGCCATCCGGCGCGCGCTGATCGCTGTTTACGACAAGTCCGGGCTCGAGGAGCTGGCCAGAGCCCTCGACGGCGCCGGGGTGGAGATCGTCTCGACCGGTGGCACGGCCGCCGCGATCTCGTCGTTCGGGATCCCGGTGACCAAGGTCGAGCAGCTCACCGGGTTCCCGGAGTGCCTGGACGGGCGGGTCAAGACGCTGCACCCGCGCGTGCACGCCGGCCTGCTGGCCGACGTCACCAAGCCGCACCACGTGGCCCAGCTCGAGGAGCTGGAGATCGACCCGTTCCAGCTCGTCGTGGTCAACCTCTACCCGTTCCAGGAGACGGTGGCCTCCGGCGCGTCCGACGAGGAGTGCGTCGAGCAGATCGACATCGGCGGGCCCGCCATGATCCGGGGCGCCGCCAAGAACCACAACACCTGCGCCGTCGTGGTCGATCCCGGGTCCTACGGCGACGTGCTCAACGCGCTGGCCGAGGGCGGCTTCACGCTGGAGGAGCGCAGGCGGCTGGCGGGCGTCGCGTACGCGCACACGGCCTCGTACGACGTGGCGGTGGCCAACTGGTTCGCGCGGACGTACGAGGAGGACCGGTTCCCGGCGTTCACGGGAGCGACGTACGAGCGCAAGGCCACCCTGCGCTACGGCGAGAACCCGCACCAGAGCGCCGCACTCTACGTGGGCCGCGCGGACGGTCTGGCCAACGCCGAGCAGTTGCACGGCAAGGAGATGTCGTACAACAACTACCTCGACTCCGACGCCGCCTGGCGGGCCGCCTGGGACTTCAGCGAGCCGTGCGTGGCCATCATCAAGCACCAGAACCCGTGCGGCATCGCCATCGGCGCCGACGTGGCCGAGGCGCACCGCAAGGCGCACGCGTGCGACCCCGTCTCGGCGTACGGCGGCGTGATCGCCGTCAACCGCGAGGTCACGGCCGAGCTGGCCCGGCAGATCTCCGAGATCTTCACCGAGGTCGTCATCGCGCCGTCCTACGCGGCGGAGGCGCTGGAGGTCCTGCGCGCCAAGAAGAGCCTGCGCCTGCTGCAGTGCCCGGAGGGGCCGTCGCGCCAGGTGGAGCTCCGCGAGATCGACGGCGGCGTCCTGGCGCAGTCGGTGGACAAGGTGGACGCCTCCGGCGACTCAGCCGCGCAGTGGGAGCTCAAGACCGGCACTCCCGCCTCGCCCGAGCAACTGGCGGACCTGGAGTTCGCCTGGCGCGCCTGCCGCTCGGTGAAGTCCAACGCCATCCTGCTGGCCAGCGACGGGGCGACGGTGGGCGTGGGCATGGGCCAGGTCAACCGGGTCGACTCGTGCCGCCTGGCGGTCTCCAGGGCGGGGGAGCGCGCGGAGGGGGCGGTCGCGGCCTCTGACGCGTACTTCCCGTTCCCGGACGGGGCACAGGTGCTGATCGACGCGGGTGTCCGGTTCATCGTGGAGCCGGGCGGATCGATCCGGGACGAGCTGGTCATCGAGGCCGCCGAGAAGGCCGGCATCACCCTCTACTTCACCGGCACCCGCCACTTCTTCCACTAGCCCATCGCCGGCGTCCTGCCCCTTCACCGCACCAGGGCCAGAACCCCCCTCTGGCCCTCAACCCACCCTTCCCGCACCAAGGGGACGCGCACGGGCACCGCGATGGCGGGGCACGGCCGACGCGCACACCACCTTCGGCAACACGGACCGCAACACTCCGCCCAAGGCGCCTTTGCCGCGCACGGCTTCGTCACGTGCAGGTTTGCCACGCACGGCTTGGTCACGCACCGCTTCGTCGCATGCGGCGGGCCGCTGCACCACTCAGGCCCTGACCACCTCATACGGCGAAGGTCGTCGTTTCGCTCGGGGCGTCCGTCGGGTGCGGCGGGGGATCGCCGTGTCGTTCGGGGGCGCTCATTGCGTGATGATCGTCCGATGGCGTCTCAATCGTCCGCTAAAGAGCGGCATAGACGATCATGTTGCCGTTTGGCCGTTTCATGGGCAAGCACATGCCGGCTGCGGTTACCCTGAGTGCCACCCCTTGCTCGCCAATCCCACGGAGCTCCTCTTGCTCGAGTTGATGCTGCAGGCCTTCGTCACCATGAACGGCTTTGCCACCAGCCCCTTCGTCCTCCTGGTGCTCGCCGTGATCGGGGCTTACCTCGGGAGCCGCGTAGTGGAGATCATCCCGATCACCCGCCGGATCATCGAACGCCGCGAAGCCCAGGCCGCCGAACGCGAGTAACCCACCGCTCCACCGTCTATGGGCTGAACGTAATCGTCCCCCGAGGCCTGAACGTGGTCGTCCCCCCAAGGCCTGAACGTCGCCGGTGCCCCTCACCTCCTGCACGTTCCTCGCCCCTGCCATAGCGCCGGCTGCTTGGGCATCCTTCATCCAGCGCGGCTCGCTCACCAGAACCAGCACCTCCCGCCGTACACCATCGCGTACCGGTAGGAGGCGCTCAAGGGGCGTCTAACGGGCCATGGACGCCAAACGGGCTGCTCCCGCCAGGGCTGCGTCCACGCCGAGAGTGCTCTGATGGACCTTTACCGCCCGGACGAACGCCAGCCCGGCCACGTCATCGAGGATGCGTTCCAAGGGGTCGAACAGCACCTTCCCGGCCGCCGACACGCCACCCCCGATGACCACCGTGGTGATCTCGACCGCGGCCGCCGTGGAGGCGATCATTCCGGCCAGCGCCCGCGCGCCGCGTTCGAACGCCGCCACCGCGACCGGGTCGCCCGCTGCCGCGTCCCTGGCGAGCGTTCGGGCGTCCGCCTGCTCCTGCGATCCGTCGAAGGCGGGGGACCAGCCGTTGTCCAAGGCCCAGCGGGCGAGGTTGGGGCCGCTGGCGTAGCGCTCGACACAACCTCGGCCGCCGCACTCGCACCGCTCGCCGTTGGGGTCGATGGACATATGACCGACATGTCCAGCATTCCCGGTTGGCCCCAGGAGTGGCATGCCGTCGATCACCAATCCGCCGCCGATCCCGGTGGACACGACGATGCCGAGCAGGGACGTACTGTCGCGTCCCGCTCCCAGCCAGTGCTCGCCGAGCGCGAAGCACTGTGCGTCGCCGGCGAGCACGGTGGGCAGCCCTGTCAGCTTCCGCACCTCCTCGCGCAAGGGGAATCCGCGCCAGCTGGGCATGTTCACAGGGCTCACCGTTCCGGCGGCCAGGTCCAGCGGTCCGGCGCATCCGATCCCGACGGCGTCCGGCGGCGGGCCGCCCTCGGTCACCTCCGTGATGAGAGCCGCCAGGGCGGACATGACGTCCGTGCGCGGCGTGGGCCGTGTACCGGAACGCAACACGGAACCTTCCTCGTCCACCAGCGCGGCGGCGAGCTTGGTTCCTCCGATGTCAATGGCAAGTACGTAGTTCATCAATGTCTGTGGGGGTTGTCGGGCTGGCGGGGGTCGCCAGGGTGTTCCAGTCCGGGCACTTGTTTGACCTTCTTGGCGCGTATGTCATCGTCGGTCGACGTGGAACGGCAAGGGGACCTCCTACCTCCGTGAGCATGTTGCCGGCGCCCGCAACACTAAGCCCTTCCAAGATCAATGACAACGATGTCAACGATTGCCTGTGGATAACCGGGGCTGACTGCCTGGTATCTGTGGATAACTTGTGGATGTTGGCGCCCGGGGAGTCCTGGGTCAACGTGGGGAAACGGTGGGCTGCTGCATGGGCAAGGGTGGGTGGCGGCTGCCGGGAGTGGCGTGCTGAGGGCATGGGGGGACATGGAAGGATTGCCGCATGAGCGCAGTGAAACTCGACGGCAAGGCAACCGCCGCCAAGATAAAGGCAGACCTCACGACCCGAGTGGCCGCGCTCAAAGAACGCGGCATCACGCCCGGCCTGGGCACCGTCCTCGTGGGTGACGACCCCGGCAGCCAGATCTACGTCGCGGGCAAGCACCGCGACTGCGCCGAGGTGGGCATCGCCTCCATCCGCGTCGACCTCCCGGCGACCGCCACCCAGGCCGAGGTCGAGGCGGCCATCGACGAGCTCAACGCCTCGCCCGAGTGCACCGGCTACATCGTCCAGCTCCCCCTCCCCAAGCACCTCGACGCGATGGCCCTGCTCGAGCGCATGGACCCGGCCAAGGACGCCGACGGCCTCCACCCGATCAACCTGGGCCGCCTCGTCCACATGGTCGACGCCCCGCTGCCGTGCACCCCGCACGGCATCGTGCTGCTCCTGCAGGAGTACGGCGTGCCGATCAAGGGCGCCGAGGTGGCCGTGGTCGGGCGTGGCATCACGGTGGGTCGCTCGCTGGGGCTCCTGCTCACCCGCCGCAGCGAGAACGCCACCGTGACCCTCTGCCACACCGGCACCCAGGACCTGGCCGGACACGTGCGCCGGGCGGACATCGTGGTGGCGGCGGCGGGCGTACCCGGCCTGATCACGCGTGACATGGTCAAGCCCGGCGCGGCCGTCCTCGACGTGGGGGTCTCCCGGGTCAACGGCAAGATCGCCGGTGACGTGGCGCTGGACGTGGCGGAGGTCGCGGGGTTCCTGACGCCCAACCCGGGCGGCGTCGGGCCCATGACCCGGGCCCTGCTGCTGTCCAACGTGGTCGAGGCGGCCGAACGCGCCTGACGGACGGGCTGCGCGCGGGGCAGGTCCCCGCGCGAGCCGTCCCCGCGCGAAGTCTCCGCGAAGTCCCTAGAACGGGTACGCGGCGATGTCCCCCTGCATGGTGACCCACTGCGTCTCGGTGAAGGCGTCGACGTTCGCCCCCGTGCCGCCGAACCGCGCCCCCGTCCCCGAGGCCCCTACCCCGCCGAACGGCGCCACCGCCTCGTCGTCCACGGTCTGGTCGTTGATGTGCACGATCCCCGTCGGCACCAGGTCGGCCAGCGCCATCCCCTTCATCACGTCCCGCGTGAGGATGCCCAGCGACAGGCCGTACTCCGAGTCCGCCGCCAGCGCCGCCGCCTCCTCCAGCGTGGAGAATGTCGTCACCGGCGCCACCGGCCCGAACACCTCTTCCGCGTACGCCGGCGCGCTCACCGGCACCTCGGCCAGCACGGTCGGCCGGTAGAACAGCCCCTCGTACGTCCCCCCGGCGGCGAGCCAGGCCCCGGCGGAGACGCTCTCGGTGACCAGCCGGTGCACCCGGTCGCGCTGCCCGGCGTCGATCAGGGGCCCGAGCGCGACCTGCCCGGTGGCGGGGTCGCCCACCGGCAGCCCCGTGGCCTTGGCGGCCAGGCGCTCGACGTACTCCTCGGCCACGGCCTGGTGTACGAGGTGCCGTCCCGAGGTCATGCAGATCTGCCCCTGGTGGAAGAACGACGCCCACGCGCCCGCCGACGCGGCGGCCCCGAGGTCGGCGTCGTCGAACACGACCAGCGCCGAGTTCCCGCCCAGCTCCAGGTGGACCCGCTTGAGCAGGCGCGCCGCCGCCTCGCCGACCTTGCGCCCGGCGGCGGTGGAGCCGGTGAAGGAGATCACGGGGATGTTCGGGTCGGCGACGAGCGCCTGACCGGCCTCGGGACCGCCGGGCAGGACGTGCAGGAGCCCGCTCGGCAGCCCGGCCTCCTCGAAGACCCGCGCGATCGCGAACCCGCCGCACACGGCCGTCCGCTGGTCCGGCTTGAACACCACCGCGTTCCCCAGCGCCAGCGCCGGGGCGACCGACCGGATGCCCAGGATCAGCGGGAAGTTGAACGGCGCGATCACCCCCACGACCCCGACCGGCACCCGCCGCGCGAAGCTGAGCCGCTTGCGGGCCGTCGGCAGCACCTCGCCCAGGGGCTGCGAGGCCAGCGCCGCCGCCTCGTAGCACTCCTGCGCCGCCACGTGCGTCTCGAACCCGGCCTTGCCCGGCACGCCGCCGGACTCCCGGACGATCCAGTCCTGGATCTCCTGCGCGTGCTCCTCGAACAGCCGTCCGGCCCGCCGCAGCAGCGCCGCCCGCTCCTCGTACGGCGTGGCGGCCCACGCCCGCTGCTCGGACCGGGCCCGTACGGCGGCCGCCGCCACGTCGTCGGCGCCGGCGGTGCCCGCGCGGCCGAGTTCGTCGCCGGTGGCGGGCTCGATGACGGGCGCGTCCCCGGCGCGCGAGGCCGTCCATCCGCCGTCGAAGATCGATCCCGTCCAGATCTTGGGGTCGAGGAACGTCATGGTGAGCCTCCTAAGGCTGGAAGTCCGGATCCACGGTCACGGTCACGTCGAGCAGCAGGGGCTCCTCGCGGGCCGCGAGCGACGGCAGCACCTCGTCGAGTGCCGCCGTCAGCTCGTCGTACGAGTCCACCCGCCTGGCGGGGCAGCCCAAGGACCTGGCCAGGCCGCCCATGTCCACCTCGGTGAACGGCGGCCACGGCGCCTTGCCGCCCTGCTTGTCGGCCAGCCGGTCCATGATCGCGTACCGGCCGTTGGAGAGCACGACGAACAGCGCGCCCACCCGGTAGTGCCTGGCGCTCCAGAGCGCGTGCACGCCGTAGAGGGCCGACCCGTCGCCCACGACCGCGACCACGGGCCGGTCGGGGAGCGCCATCCGCAGGCCCACCGCGGCGGGCAGGGCGAACCCGAGCCCGCCCATGGCCGCCGACAGGAAGCCGAGCGGGGTCCTGGCGGGCACGAGCCGGTGCAGGTCGGGGCGGGACGAGGGGGTCTCCTCGACGAGCACGGCGTCGGCGGGCAGCCGCAGCGCCAGCTCGCGCAGCACGTGCGCCGCCCGCAAGGGCCGCCTCCCAGCCGGGACTTCGAGGGCTGGCACTTCGAGGGATGGCGCTTCGAGGGCCGCAGCCGGTGACGAAGCGGCCGGTGACGAAGGGGGGAGCAGCGCGGCCAGCCGGGCGCAGACCGCCGACGGCGAGGCGAGGTAGGCCAGGTCGGCCGGGCTGCGATGCGCCTCGGCCGGGTCGTCCGTGATCACCGCGATCGACGTCCCCGGCATCACCAGCGGACCGGGCGCGTACGGGTACTGCCGGAAGACGGGAGCCCCCACCGCGAGCACCACGTCGTGCCCCGCCAGCGCCTCCCGCAGCCGGGACCGGTCGGCGGGCAGCACCCCCGCGTACTGCGGATGGTCCTGCGGGAACCCGGCCCGCCCCCCGAACGACTCCTGGAACACGGGACACCCGAGCCGCTCGGCCAGCGCCACCAGCGCGTCCCACCCGGCCCCGGCACCCGCGACGACCGCCGCCGACCGGGCCCCCGTCCCAGCCCCCGCGCCCGCGCCCGCGCCCGCGACGATCACCGGCGACCGAGCCCCCGACAGCAGCTCCACCAGCGACGCGAGGTCGTCGTCCGAGACTCCGGCGGGCCGCACCATCCGCGCGGGCGCCGCCACCGTCTCCCCGGCGAAGGGCGCCTCCCAGTCGTCCATCGGCACCACGACCAGCGCCGGCCCGCGGAAGGTCGTCGCCTCGTGAACGGCCCGGGCCACCGCCCCGGGCACGTCCTGCGCCCGCACCGGCTGGTCCACCCGCACCGGATAGTCCCCGGCCAGCCCGCTCAGGTGCCCGGCCAGGAACGGCTCCAGCGCCAGGTGCCGCCGGTCCTGCTGCCCGACCAGGATCACCAGCGGCACCCGGTTCACCCGGGCGGTGGCGATGGCCCCCACCGCGTTCCCCAGCCCGGCCGTGGTGTGCAGCACGGCCAGTGCGGGCGTCTCGTGCCCGATCGCCCACCCCGTGGCCATCCCCACCACGGACCCTTCGTGGAGCGCGAGCACGAAACGCAGGTCGTCCGGGAGCCCGGTCAGCAGGGTCACCTCGGTGGAGCCGGGGTTGCCGAAGATCGTGGTCAGCCCGTACCGCCTGAGCATGTCGAACGTGGCGTCCCGGACGGTCGTCATCGCCCGTCCCCGGCTCGTTGGAGCTGCCGGTAGACGTGCCCGCGCAACTCGCCGAACCGGGGCAGCGAGCGGGTCGTCGGCTGGTCGCGTTCGGGCGGCAGATCCACCTTCAGGTCCTCCAGGATCACGGTCGGCGACGACGACAGCACGATGACGCGTTGCCCCAGGTAGACCGCCTCGTCGAGGTCATGGGTGACGAACAGCGCGGTCACCTCCAGATCGGATGGGCGTCGGCGGCGTCGCCGAGACCGACCGCGCTCAAGGAGCTGCGGACCAGCTCGTGCCGCCGCAGGCGGTCGTGAACAAGGCGGCGAGGACGATGAGAGCCCGACGCACGGCTGCTCCTATTTGTTCGCGATGCGCACATGTATTCTCTGACCGAACAACCCCGTATCGCGGAACCTACGCTCTTGCCGGCTCATGTCAAGGGGATCACGATGGTTGATCACGTGCAGTCGCTGGCCCGGGGGCTCGCGGTGATCCGGGCGTTCAGCGCCACCGACCCTGAGCTGACGCTCAGCCAGGTGGCCCGCGCGACCGGCCTCAGCAGGGCCGCGGCCAGGCGATTCCTGCTCACGCTCGAAGATCTCGGGTACGTGCGCAGCGACGGGCGGCTGTTCTCGCTCACGCCCCGGGTGCTGGAGCTGGGGTACGCGTACCTGTCGAGCCTGTCGCTGCCCGAGGTCGCCGACCCGCACCTGGAGCGCCTGGCGGCCGAGGTGCACGAGTCGGCCTCGGTGGCGGTGCTGGACGGGGAGGACGTCGTCTACGTGGCGCGGGTGGCGACGGCCCGGATCATGCGGGTGGCGATCAGCATCGGGACCCGGTTCCCCGCGTACTGCACGTCGATGGGGCGGGTCCTGCTGGCGGCCCTCCCGCCGGACGAGCTGGACGCGTACCTGGAGGGGGCCTCGTTGCGCCGCCTCACCTCGCACACGATCGTGCTGCCGGCCGCGTTGCGGGCGGAGCTGGGCAAGGTGCGCGGGCGGGGCTGGGCGATGGTGGACCAGGAGCTGGAGGAGGGGCTGCGCTCGATCGCCGCGCCGATCCGGGACCGTTCGGGGCGGACGGTGGCCGCCGTGAACGTCTCGACCCACGCCAGCCGTACGACCCTGCAGGCGGCCCGCCGCGACCTCCTGCCGCCGCTGCTGGCCACGGCCGCCAAGATCGAGGCCGACCTGGCCGCCCTGTCGGCCGCCCGCCCCTGACCACCGCCCGCGACGGCGTCTCCCAGGCGACGGCAACTGACAACGGGGGTCGGTGGGGGCGTCTCGCCGCTCCCTCTCCCCGAAGGACGGCAACCAACGACGGGGGTGGGTGGGGGCGTCTCGCCGCTCCCTCTCCCCGAAGGACGGCAACCAACGACGGGGGTCGCTGCGGGGTCGTTGGTCAGCGGTTGCGGTAGCGGTCCGTGGCGTCCCGGGTCGCGCGGATGGCCGCGTCGGCCGCATCGTACGTCCGCTGCGCCAGCCCCACGAAGATGCAGTCCACGATCAGCAACTGGCTGATCCGGCTCGCCAGCGCCCCAGGCCGGAACGCCGTCTCCCGCCCCGCCGACACCAGCGTGTGATCGGCCAGCTCCGCCAGCGAGGAGCGGGGGTTGTTGGTGATGCCCACGACCAGCGCCCCGCCGTCGGCCGCGGTCCTGGCGGGCACCAGCACGTCGGGCGTCTCGCCGCTGCAGCTGATCGCCACCACGACGTCCCCTTCCCGCAGCAGCGCCGCGCTGGTCAGAGCCAGGTGCGCATCGCTGAACGGATGGCTGGACAGCCCGATCCGCAGCAGCTTCTGCGACATGTCCGCCGCCACCAGCCCCGAGGCCGCCACCCCGTACACGTCCACCCGCCGCGCCACCGAGATGGCCTTCACCACGTCGCCCAGCTGGTCGGGGTCGAGCTGCGCGGCGGTGTCGGCCAGCGCCTCCGACTCGGCGCGGGCGACCTTGGCGATCACGTCGGTCAGCGGGTCGTCGGGCCCGAGGTCGCCGGGCACCAGCCGTTCCGGCTCCTTGGCCACGGCCGCCGCCAGGGCGAAGCGCATCTGCGAGTATCCCGCGAACCCGAGGGCCCGGGCCGTGCGCACGATGGTGGCCTCGCTGGTCCCGGAGACGCCGCTGAACTCGGTGATCGTGCTGCGCACCACCAGCCCGGGGTCGTCCAGGATGATGCGGGCGATGGCCTGCGCCGCCGGGGTGAGCGAGGGCAGCACGGCGCGTACGGCGGCGACCGGGTTCGCGGGTTCGGCGGTCACTGGGTCAGCCATTCTGCCGCCGCCTGCGCGGACACGCGGGAGATGCCGTGGGTGGCCACGTGGACGGCCCCACCGGGCGGCGCCGGCACGCCGGTGTCCACCACGATCACGTCGGGCCGCACCGCCAGCGCCTTGGCCACCGTCGAACGCACCCAGTCGTAGCGGGCGGCGTCGTGCACCACCAGCACGACCGGCCGCCCGTCGGAGGCCAGGTCCGGCAGGTCGCCCATGGGTTCGAGCTGGAGCCGGGCCGTGTTCGGCAGGAGGGCGGTGAGGGCCGCGGTGATGCCGGTCGGCGTCGAGGGGTCCACGGCCTTGCTCAGGCGGGTGTTGACCTCGACCACCAGCGGGGCGCGGTCGAGCCTGGCGGTGCCGGAGGTGGTCAGCGCCGCCCTGGCCGCCTCCAGGCCCACGCCCTCGTCCACGTCGCCCCGGGCCTTGTCGCGCAGCGCCGCCTGCGCCCCGTACCACTGGGAGAGTGCGAGCACCCGCGCGGCCGCCTCCGCGAGCCGCTCCTCGGGCAGTTCCCCGGCGCGTACGGCGGCCACGATCGTGTCGCGCATCGCGTGCAGGCTCTCCTCGGTGGCCAGCCCCACGCAGATGGCGTCCACGCCCGCGCTCAGGGCCCGCACCGCGATCTCGCCCGGCGTGAACATGGCGGCCACCGCCTGCATCTCGATCGCGTCGGTGACGAGCATCCCGTCGAAGCCGAGCTCGCCCCTGAGGAGCTCGGTCATGGCGGTACGGCTCAGCGTCGCCGGCATCGACGGATCGAGAGCGGGGACGAGCAGGTGGCCCGACATGATCGAGCGCACGCCGGCGGTGATCGCGGCCCGGAACGGCGGCAGGTCGCGTGCGAAGAGCACCTCGCGCGAGGCGTGCACGGTGGGCAGCGCCAGGTGGGAGTCGGTGACGGTGTCGCCGTGGCCGGGGAAGTGCTTGGCGCACGTGGCCACGCCCGCGCCCTGGACGCCGTTCACGTACGCGACCGTGTGCCGGGAGACCAGGTCGGGCGCGGGGCCGAAGGAGCGGATGCCGATGACCGGGTTGGCCGGGTTGGAGTTCACGTCGGCGTCGGGCGCGTAGTTGAGCGTGATGTCCAGCTCGCCGAGCATCCGGCCGATCTGGCGGCCCACGCGCTCGGTGAGCGTCACGTCGTCCACCACGCCCAGGGCCCGGTTGCCGGGGAAGGAGCTGCCGGCCAGGACCTCCAGCCGGGTGACCGCGCCGCCCTCCTCGTCGATCGCGACGACGGTGTCCGGGTTCTCGGCGCGCAAATGCCGTACGAGCTGCGCATTTATGTCATTGCGGGCGAACAGGACGACCCCGCCCAGACCCTCACCCAGCGCGCGGCGCAGCCAGTCGGGGACCGAGGTCCCCTCGTACCCTGGGTGCAACACTGTCATCGCCAGTCTGGACAGGTCACCGCTCATCGGCACTTTCCTTCACGGTTGTTGATCTGAAGGTAATTTTCTGTCATCGTCGCCTTCGATACAACCACTTTCCGAGAGGCCACCCCCCATGCCGAGCAGACGGACTCTCTTGAAGGGCCTCGCCCTCGCCGCCGCCGCTTCCGCCGTTCCGATGCCCGCCTTCGCGCAGGACTACGTGCCGCCGTTGCGTCAGATGCGTGGTATGTGGATCGCCTCGGTGGTCAACATCAACTGGCCGTCGAAGCCAGGGCTGACCGCCGACGAGCAGAAGGCCGAGTTCGTCGCCTGGCTGGACGTGGCCGTGCAGCGCAAGCTCAACTCGGTGTTCGTGCAGATCAGGCCGACCGCGGACGCGTTCTGGCCGTCACCGTTCGAGCCCTGGTCACAGTATCTGACCGGAACCCAAGGTCAGGACCCTGGCTACGACCCGCTCGGCTTCGCCGTGGAGGAGACGCACAAGCGCGGCCTGGCCTTCCACGCCTGGTTCAACCCGTACCGCGTCTCGATGCAGCCCGACCCCGCCAAGCTGCACCCCGACCACCCCGGGCGCAAGCACCCCGACTGGATCCTGCCGTTCGGCGGCAAGCTGTACTACAACCCGGGCCTGCCGGAGGTACGGAAGTTCTGCCAGGACGCGATGATGGACGCGGTCACCCGCTACGACATCGACGGCCTGCACTTCGACGACTACTTCTACCCCACGAACACCACGGCTTTCGACGACAGCGCCACGTTCGCCAAGTACGGCGCCGGCTTCCCCGACCTGGCCACCTGGCGGCGCAACAACGTCGACCTCATGGTCCAGGAGATGCAGCAGCGCGTCCTGGCGGCCAAGCCGGAGATCGCATGGGGGATCAGCCCGTCCGGCATCTGGCGCAACAAGGCCTCCGACCCGCTCGGCTCGGACACCAGCGGCGGCCAGTCGTACGACAGCCTGCACGCCGACACCCGCGGCTGGGTCAAGAAGGGCTGGCTCGACTACATCGCGCCCCAGCTCTACTGGTACATGGGTCAGCCGCCGGCCGACTACTCCAAGCTCGTGCCCTGGTGGTCGGACGTGGCGAGCGGCACCAACACGCTGCTGTGGATCGGCCAGGCCGCCTACAAGGCGGGCGACCCGGCCCAGGCGGCCCAGTGGCAGGCCCCCGGCGAGCTGTCCGCGCACCTGACGCTCAACCGGAACCACCCCGAGATCAGCGGCGACATCTGGTACAACGCCAACGACGTCAAGGTCGACCGGATCGGCTCCATCACGACCGCCGTCAACGACCACTACCAGCGTCCCGCGCTGGCTCCCGTGCTGCCCCGGCTGGCCGGCGGCGAGCCGCCGCGCAGGCCGGTCCTGGCGTACGCGCTGCGCAAGCCCGGCGGGGTCGAGGTGCGCGCGGTGGCCACCGGCAGGGACGAGCCGTTCCAGTTCGCGATCTTCCGCTTCGGCGGGCACGCGTCCTCGCGCGACTTCGCCGACGCCCGCAACCTGGTCGCGGTCGTGCCCGGCGACCGGCAGGTCCGCTGGACGGACCCGGACGGGAAGCGCGGCGACCACTACTACGTGGTCGCGGTGGACCGGGCCAACCGGACCAGCAAGCCGAGCAACGGCTTCAGGGTGATCTGACGGCGTGCTCCGCCGACGCGCGTCGCCGGCCGGCTTCCTGGCCGGCGACGTGCCCGTTTCCCGCGGGTCGCGGGCACGCTGACGCCCGGGTTCCGACGCTGCCGGAACCCCTCGCCGAAGCCCCGGTCGCGATCAGGCCCCAAGAACCGTCGTCAAGAAGCCCTTCGCCCAGCCGCCGACGGCTGTTCGGCCGGGGTGGCCGTCGACCGCTGCGGTGGCACCACGGGGGTCGGACGGACCAGACCGAGCGCGACGACCTCATTGGCCAGGCGCGTGCGCCGGTTGGTGCCCTCGGGGATCCTGAACTTCTGGTAGAGCCGCAGCAGATGCTGCTTGACCGCGGCCTCGGTCACGACCAGGTCGTCGGCGATCTCGCGAGCGGTCGCCGGGGCGACGAACGCCTCGTCCGACAGCGCCGGCCTGCAGAGCGAGGTCAGCACGTCGACCTCGCGCCTGGTCAGCTCGGGCGCGGCCGCCCTGCGCAGCTCGACCTCGGGGGTGAAGTCCTCACGGGGGACTCCACCGATGCGACCCCGCGCCGCGCCGAAGGAGACGACGTCGCCGTCGTCAAGGACCCTCCGGGCGATCGGCCTGCCGTTCACCCGCGTGCCGTTCCTGGACAGCCCCAGGTCGACGACGTACAGGTAGGGTCCTCGTCTGACGAACTCGGCATGGAGTCGAGACACGCTGGGATCGGTGAGCCGGATGTCGACTCCTCGTCCCCTCCCGACCGTCGTGATCTCGGGGCGCAACGGGACCACCTCGCCAGTGTCCTCGATGCGTATGAACGGCCCCTCCACTGGCGGTTCCTCCCCTTGTGAGGCAGCGTATGAACGGCACGCCTCCTCCTGGGCACGGCAGTTCCTCCCCAGGTAGCCCGCCGTAACTATTACTACAGCTCCGGCTTACCCAAACGAGGGGATGCGGAATCGCCTTTGCCGAAAGGAGAATCCGGCGTGAAATTGGTCTGGACCTTTGAGGCCGGTTTTGCCTGCTCACGGGTAGACTTCGGACGAAGATAAGCGGAGGAAACACTCATGGCGGACAAGCCCACGAAAGGCCTGGCCGATGTCGTTGCCGCGTCCACAGCGCTGAGCGACATTGACGGAAAGGCCGGCCGGCTCTTCTACCGTGGATACGACATCCACGACCTGGCCGGCCGCGCGACGTTCGAGGAGACCGCACACCTGCTGCAGCGTGGCAAGCTGCCCGACCGGTCCGAGCTCGACGCGTACGTCGGCGAGCTGGCGCAGGGCCGGGAGCTGGGCGCCCTGGCTTCGGCGAACATCGCGGAGATCGCCGAGAAGCAGAAACCGATGGAGGCGCTGCGCAGCCTGGTCTCGCTGTCCGGCGCCGACGACCCGGACAAGGACTCCATCGCCCCCGACGCCAACCTGCGCAAGGCGGCCCGGCTGACCGCGCAGCAGCCGCTGCTGGTCGCCCGCTACCACGCCGCCCGCACCGGCGGGAGCGTTCCCGAGCCGGACCCGTCGCTCAGCATCGCCGCGAACTTCCTGCACGAGGTCACCGGCCGCGTCCCCGACCCCCGCGCGGTCGAGATCTTCGACGAGTGCCTGGTGCTGCACGCCGACCACACCATGAACGCCTCCACGTTCGCCGCCCGCGTCTGCGCCGCGACCCTCTCGGACATGCACTCCGCGATCGTCGCCGCCATCGGCACCCTCAAGGGCCCGCTGCACGGCGGGGCGAACGAGCAGGTCATGAAGCTGCTGGAGACGATCCCGCCGGGTCAGGTGGCCCAGGTCGTGCGTGACAAGCTGGCGGCCCACGAGAAGATCATGGGCTTCGGTCACCGCGTCTACAAGACCGAGGACCCGCGCGCGACCCATCTGCGCAAGATGTCCGCCGAGCTGGCCGAGGCCGGCGGCGACGACACCTACTACCGGATGTCCAAGGAGATGGAGGAGGTCGTCTTCGAGACGAAGGGCCTCTACCCCAACGTCGACTTCTACGCGGCTTCGGTCTACCACTATCTCGGGATCCCGACGGACCTGTTCACGCCGGTCTTCTCGATCAGCCGGATGTCCGGCTGGACTGCCCATGTCATAGAGCAGCATGCAGACAATAGGCTGATCCGGCCTGACAGTGAGTACATCGGTGAGACCGATCAGAAGTGGAAGCCGATAGAAGAACGTTGAGCCACGGGACCAAGCGTGAGAGCTGGGGGCCGTACCCGCTGATCCTGGCGGGTGCGGTCATCGGCGTACTCGTGATCTTTTTCGTGAACCCGCGCTGGGGCGGGTTCACGCTGGGCGCCGTCATCATGATCGCCGCCGCCCTCCGCTTCGCCGGTTTCGGTGGGCAGCTGTCCATCCGCAGCAAGAAGGTCGACGTCGTCACGCTGGCCGGGTTCGGGTTCGTGCTGGTCCTGACCTCGCTCCTGCTCTACAACAACGAGCTCAAAGCGTTGATACTGTCCTTTTTCGCCTGATGACCGGACGGTCCGATAGCCTCAACGCATCAAAACATTGAAGGGGAACCATTCGCATGCCCAAGATCAAGGTGGAGGGTCCGGTCGTCGAGCTTGACGGCGACGAGATGACCCGGATCATCTGGCAGTTCATCAAGGACCAGCTGATCCTTCCCTACCTCGACGTCGACCTGAAGTACTACGACCTCGGCATCCAGTACCGGGACGAGACGGACGACCAGGTCACCATCGACGCCGCGAACGCCATCAAGAAGTACGGCGTCGGTGTGAAATGCGCCACCATCACCCCGGACGAGGCGCGCGTCGAGGAGTTCGGTCTCAAGAAGATGTGGAAGTCCCCCAACGGGACCATCCGCAACATCCTCGGCGGCGTGATCTTCCGCGAGCCGATCATCATGTCGAACGTGCCTCGCCTCGTCCCCGGCTGGACCAAGCCGATCGTCGTCGGCCGTCACGCGTTCGGTGACCAGTACCGCGCCACCGACCTGAAGATCCCCGGCGAGGGCACGCTGACCCTGACGTACACGCCGAAGGACGGCTCCGAGCCGATCGAGCTCGACGTGTACGACTTCCCCAGCAGTGGCGTCGCGCTGGCGATGTACAACCTGGACGAGTCGATCCGCGACTTCGCCCGCGCCTCGATGCGCTACGGCCTGGCCCGCAACTACCCGGTCTACCTGTCGACGAAGAACACGATCCTCAAGGCGTACGACGGCCGCTTCAAGGACATCTTCGCCGAGGTCTACGAGACCGAGTTCAAGGCCGACTTCGAGAAGGCCGGGCTCATCTACGAGCACCGCCTCATCGACGACATGGTCGCCGCGGCGCTGAAGTGGGAGGGCGGCTACGTCTGGGCCGCGAAGAACTACGACGGCGACGTGCAGTCCGACACGGTGGCGCAGGGCTTCGGCTCCCTCGGCCTGATGACCTCGGTCCTGATGACCCCCGACGGCAGGACCGTCGAGGCCGAGGCCGCGCACGGCACCGTGACTCGCCACTACCGCGAGCACCAGAAGGGCAACCCCACCTCCACCAACCCCATCGCCTCGATCTTCGCGTGGACGCGCGGCCTGGCCCACCGGGGCAAGCTCGACAACACCCCCGCTGTGACCGACTTCGCCAACAAACTGGAAGAGGTCTGCATCGAGACCGTCGAGGGCGGCCAGATGACCAAGGACCTGGCGCTCCTGGTCGGCGGCGACGCCAAGTGGCTCACCACCCAGGACTTCCTGGCGGCGCTGGACGAGAACCTCAAGAAGAAGATGGCGGTCTGACCGTTTCAGCATAAAGGGCCGCCTGCGGGCGGCCCTTTCGCTTGTCCGCTTCCCAGACCATCTCTTGACAGTGGCGCGGCGTGGCGCAGTTGATCAGCTGGGTAAGAGCCACCTCGTAACAGTCGTACGCGTCTCGGGGGGTTCGGATGCGACTGCGTATTTTCGGTGGGGTGGGGCTGCTGGCCGCCGCCGCCCTCCTGAGCGGCTGCGACTCGCAGCCCACCACCGTCAAGATGGCCGACACCAAAGCCGACGCCGCTGCCAAGCTCAGGGCGAGCCAGGCCGCGAAGGTCAAGATCGCCGCCCAGGTCAAGGCGAACGAGCTGGGGCAGATCCCGGTGCTGATGTTCCACCGGGTGATCGACAAGCCGGGGTCGACGGACGACAGGACACCGCAGCAGTTCCGGGCGGACCTGGAGCGGCTGGCCAGGGAGGGGTACGTGCCGATCACGGCCGCCGAGATGGTGGCCGGGAAGATCGACATTCCGGCGGGCAAGCACCCGGTGGTGCTGACCTTCGACGACTCCTCGCCGTCGCAGCTGACGCTCAACGAGGTAGGCGTCCCCGCCCCGAACACCGCCGTCGCCATACTCAAGGACGTGGCGGCCAAGCACCCGGGCTTCCCGGCGAAGGCCACCTTCTACGTGACGCGCGACATGTTCGGCAAGACCGTACGCGAGGAGCAGGCCCAGATGCTGGGCTGGCTCAAGGAGAACGGCTTCGAGATCGGCAACCACACCCGCGACCACATCAACCTGCGCGGACGCTCGCACAAGGAGGTCGACGAGCAGATCAGCACGATCGCCCAGCAGATCGACTCCCTGTCCGGCGTCCACCCCACCACGATCGCCCTGCCGTACGGCAACCAGCCGAGCAACAAGGAGTGGGCCATGCACGGCAAGGCATACCACCACCAGGGCGCGTTCCTGGCCGGTTACACGCCCGCGCCGGCGCCGTTCAGCAAGGCGTTCGAGCCGCAGGGGATCCCGCGGATCAAGGTCATGGAGAAGAAGGGCGACTGCAAGCAGTTCTGCTCCGAGGCGTGGCTGGACTGGCTCAAGAACAACCCGGACATGCGCTACACCTCGGACGGGGACGTGCGGACCGTGGCGTACCCGAAGTTCAAGAACCCGTACCTGCGCAAGTCCTTCTCCAAGTGGGGCCTGCCCTACTGACGGACTTTTCCGAGGACGACTCCCAGTTCGGCGGGCTCCAGGAGCCGGTCGGCCACGTCACCCATGCGTACGTCGAGTTGCCGCGCCGCCCCGGTGGCGAGGTCCACGACGTGGTACGCCGTCTCGCCACGAGGACCGGAGGTCCGCAGGACGACGGCGTCCTCGCCGTCCCAGCGCAGGACGCTCGTGGCCTGCCGGTCCGCCGGCAGCCGGGGCGCGACGGTCCGCGCCGGCTTGCCGGTTGACGTGTCGGTGAGCACGATGCCGTGCCCGACGACGCCGTCCGGCGTGATGTCGCGGGCGAGCGTGGCCGTCGTGCGTCCGGACGGCGACGGCACGGCACCCGCCGCCAGGTTGCCGGGCAACGTGAACCGCCCGACCGCCTCGCCCTGGGGCGACCAGACGGTGAACGAGGCCGACGTGGTGTGCCCGGGCAGGCTGTTCGTGCGCCGGCTCGTCATGGTCATGAGCCCCGCCGACGTCCAGCCGACGACCTGCCCGACGGCGGGCAGGTGACGGACGGCGCCGGTGCCGAGGTCCACGATCATCGGGTTCTCCAGCACGATCTCGTCGTCCTTGTCCAGGTGGTCGCGCTGGATGAGCAGGTGGCGGCCGTCGAGGGAGAACAGCGGGACCTGGGCGCCGAACATCTCGCCGACCGTGCCGTCCTTCTGCCGCACGGGGAGCGCCCTGACCGCTCCGGTGCGCAGGTCGGCCACGGCGTACGCGCCGTCGCTCGTCCGCAGGTAGGCCGCACGCGTGCCGTCCGGGCTGAGAGAGAGCGAGTCCGCGGCGTCGGTGCCGGGCAGCGCGCCTCGCTCGCCGTCCCACGCGACGAGGATCCAGGGGCCGCACGGGACCGAGCTGTTGTCACAGGCCGGGCTGTACGCGTACCGGATGGGGGAGGCGTACCTGCTGAGTCCCCGCGGTGCGGCGACGGCGCCGGCCGGCTCGGGGCGGGCGAACTGCACCGGCGGTTTCTCGCCGGTCGGGCCGATCACCCACGCGGTGGCCAGGGCCAGCGCCGCCGCGGCAAGGGCGTACCACCACCGGCTCACTGGACCCTCCCGAACACCGCGCCGTCGAGGTCCGCCGGCAGGCCTCGCACCGGGCTCGCCTTGCCGGTGCCCGGATCGAGCAGGTGGAACTCCTTCTTGCCGGCCACATCGATCTTGATGAGGAGCCGCCCGTCCCGGGCCCAGGCGAGTGCCTTCGGCGGGCCGTACTGCTCGGGCACGTCCAGCTCGGCGTGCCCGCGGATCTCGGCCGTTCGGGGATCCATGGTCAGCACCTCCTCCTCGGTGAGGACGACCAGCGCTCGGGCGTCGGGGGAGGCGGCCACCTCGAGCGCCGGATCGAAGGGCGCCCGGGTCCGGACCGTGCCGTCGTACCCGATCGTGAGGAGCTCGGTGTCGGGGGAGCCCGCCAGCGCGCGGCGGCCGGTGGTCGCCACGACGCCGTCGGGGCCGAAGCCGAGCACGCGGCCGACGCCGGGCAGGCGGGTACGGGCTCCGGTGCGGTTGTCGATCACTTCCGGGCCGACGCTCACGTACCGGCCGTCCTGGGACAGCGCCACCTCGGGGAGGGGCCCGCCGGTCAGCGGCCCGGTCAGGTCGCGCCGCGCGCCCCGCCTGCTGCCACACCGACCGGCCCATGGCCAGTCCCATGCCGGCCAGTGCCACACCCGCGGTGACCCAGAGCCAGGTCGTCCTCCTGCCCGCGGCGCCGGGTCGCCAGGTGTTGGAGGCCAGGGCCAGCGCCAGGAGCGGCAGGCCGACGAGGGCCAGCACGCCCACCTCGTGGAACTGCCGGATGGGCAGGGCGATCACCGACGTCCAGAGGGTCACGGACGCGCCCACTCCGAGCAGCCAGCGGGCGGAATGGGACCGCGTGGCCAACTCGCCGCCCACCAGGTCCGCCGGCCCCGGGAGCAGCGCCCGCCGGTGCAGGCCGCCGACCATGAACTGCACGACGGCCACCACGCCGAGCACGGCCGCGGCGCCGAGCCGCCGGTCGACGGTGGTCTCCGCGGAGAAGGAGCGTTCGACCGTGCTCAGGGCGACTCCGCAGGAGAACGCGGCGCAGATCAGCCAGGTCGCGGTGAGCTGCGGCGGGACGAGCCGTATTCCCGGCGCGCGCCGAATTGGGCCCCGCCGGCGGCCGAATGCGATTTCACCGGCCAGGACTCCCAGCAGCCAGCCGATCAGCGCGGAGTAAGGAGCCAGAAAAACAGCGCCGGACGTCGCGCTGAAAACCCCCGTGGCCAGTCCCGCACTTGTGCCCATCCACCGATATCGCCGCGTCACCTGTAGATATCGCAGAACGTGAGGGCCGTTGAACGCGGTGATGTCCACCATTTGGCGGTGTCCGAAACGGTCCGCGTCCACGCGATGCAGAGGTGAGTTGACGGCCGCGGCGGCCATCGGTGTCACCAGTAACAGGAAAACCAGAAAACCCGTCAGCAACAACGGTCGTCTTTCGCCACGTCCGGAAAAGTAGCAGAATGCGGAATCGCCAAAAAGGGGGCTGGAGTGATTTCCGATGACGTCTGGGCGCGCCTGGATCCGCGGGTGGGAATGGTGCGCGGGATCGCCTACGGACGCTGGGTCCTGGCCGCGATCGCGGTGCTCCTCGCCGGGGTCACCTGGATGAGCGGAGCGATCGTCCCCCGCCTGTCTCACGACGTGAGTGATGGCGCCGGCGCGGTGTCCGGATGGCGCTGAGCCTCGTCCTCGGTGTCACCGACTGCCGGGCCGCCCTGTCGGAGGACGTTCCCCTCGTGGTGGAGGTGGAGCAGTGGTGGGGCCGCACCACCGCCGAGGTGCGGTCCGAGGAACGCTGGCACACCCTCTCGGTCGAGTCCGCCTGCCGACTCAACCCTTCCTGACGAACGAGATGCCCGCGGCGCGCAGGCGGTCGATGAGCGGCAGGCCCATGGCCGAGGCCGTCGTGAGCTGGCCGGCGCGGTCCGGGAGGTCGTCGAAGGCGAGGCAGAGGGCCGACTCCGCGAACATCCTGGCCGTCGCGCCGTAGCCCGGGTCCCCGCCCGCGACCTCCGTGACCACGCGCTCGCCCCCGCCCTCGCCCAGGAACGTGACCTTGAACCAGTTCCGGGCGCGGCGCTCGGCCGACGGGCCCTCGCCGGGCTTCAGCCGGTCCTGGATCCAGCCGCGTACGGGCGGGAGCTGCGCGAGTGCGGCGAAGGCGCCGGCGGCCGTCACGGTGGCCAGGGCCTCGGGCAGGGTGCGGACGGCGTAGTGCTGCCGGTAGGTGAAGTCGGGGCCGTAGCGGTCAAGGAGGCGGGCCGAGTAGCCGACGACGAACGGGTCGAGGCTCGGCATCGGGAGCGCCCAGCCGCCCACGTAGCGGACGCCGCCGGGCAGCGAGCTCACTCTGCGGCCGGCGGGCCGGGGCTCGGCGGAGCGGCGCTGCGTGCCCTGCTGGACCGTCTGGCGGGCGCGGCCGAGGATGGACATCATCGTGGCCAGGGTGCCGCCCGACGGGGCCATTTTCGCCCGCAGGAAGCCGCTCACCCTGAGCGGGACGCCCTCGGGGAGCTGGGTGACGGTGTGGAGCACGCCCAGGTCGTACGGGATGGAGTCGAAGCCGCAGGCGTGCACGAGCTTGGCGCCGCTCCTGGCCGCCCGGTCGTGGTAGCGCACGTAGACCAGGTCCACGAACTCGGGTTCGCCTGTCAGGTCCAGGTAATGGGTGCCGGCCTCGGCGCACGCGGCCACCAGCGGCTCCCCGTACGCCACGTAGGGGCCGACCGTCGTGGCCAGGACGCGCGTCCGGCGGGCGAGCGCGGCCACCGAGGCGGGGTCCGCGGCGTCGGCGAGCAGGATCGGCACGTCGAGCCCCAGCCGCTCCAGCTTGGCGCGGTCGCGCCCGGCCAGCGCCCACCGCGTGCCGGGTCCGGCGGCCTGCGCGAGGTAGGCGGCCGTGAGCGCGCCGGTGAAGCCGCTCGCTCCGAAAAGTACGATGTCGTAGGGGCGCTCCATGATCCAGAGCCTTCCCTCGACGGCCCGCCCGCGCAACTCCACGCCGGTAAAACCGTGACGTCACGAACGCTTAACGGATCCCTGAGGAGTTGCTGAACGTCGTAAAGTTTGCGTCGATGGGGTTAGCACACGTGGGGATGACGAATGCCGCAAATCTCGCCGCTGGTCGCCGGCGATCCCACACAGCTGGGGTCCTTCCGGCTGTCCGGACGGATCGGGGAAGGCGGTCAGGGCATAGTTTACCTGGGCGTCAACGACAAGGGGGAGCAGGCGGCGATCAAGCTCCTGCACGTGAAGTTCACCGGTGACACGATCGCCAGGTCGCGCTTCGCGAGGGAGCTGAAGGCGGCCAAGCGGGTGGCGTCGTTCTGCACGGCCAGGGTGATGGAGGCCGATCTCGACGGCAACACGCCGTACATCGCCAGCGAGTACATCGACGGCCGGGCGCTCAGGGACATCATCGAGACCGACGGGCCGCTCAGCGGCACGGTGCTCGACCGGCTGGCCATCGGCACGGCGACCGCGCTCACCGCGATCCATCACGCCTCGATCGTCCACCGGGACTTCAAGCCCGACAACGTGCTGATCGCCGCCGACGGGCCGCGCGTGGTGGACTTCGGCATCGCCCGGATCATCGACTCCACCGGGACGATCACCAGCCGGGCCATCGGCACGCCCGCCTACATGGCGCCCGAGCAGATCGCCGGCGACGACGTCGGGCCCTACACGGACGTGTTCTCCTGGGGCGCCACCATCGCGTTCGCGGCCACGGGCAAGCCCGCGTTCGAGGGCAAGTCCATCGCCGTGGTGCTCAACCGGATCCTCAACCACGAGGTCGACGTCGGCATGATGCCGGAGCCGCTGCAGGGCGTGGTGCGCTCCGCGCTGTCCAAGTCCCCGGCCGACCGGCCGTCCGCCGACCAGATCCTGCTGCGGCTGCTCGGACAGCCGTCCACGGTGGGGGCCTCCACGGCGGTGCTCACCCGGGGCGTGCAGGTGGCCAGCGACGACACGACGCCGTTCAGCAGGGTGTCGGCGGGGTCGATCACGGACCTGCCCCGGCCGCAGGCCACGACGGCCTCGTCCGCGACGACACCGCCTGCGACGACACCGCCTGCGACGACACCGCCCACGACGACACCGCCTGCGACGACGACGGCGCCTCCGGCGCCCGTGCCTCCCGTGACGACGGTGCCGCCCGAGGGGGGCGGGGCGCCGTACCCGGCGACCGAGCCCGCCCTGCCCGGGCGCTCGCGCCGCGCGAGGGTGTGGATCGCGGTGGGCACCGCCGTCGTCCTGCTCGCCTCCGCCGCCGTCGCGCTCGCGATGAACGGCGGCTGGCCGCTGGCGTTCCGCGGAGGGCCCGAGCCCACGCGGACCGCCGAGCAGGGGGTGCCCTCGACCGCGTTCGCCACTGTGGTCGACAAGGTGGCGCAGACCGGGAAGGTCGTGATCGGCGTCAAGGGCGACCTGCCCGGCGTCGCGCTGCAGAACGGCGACGACTTCCAGGGCTTCGACATCGAGGTCGCCAAGCGCATCGCCGCCGAGTTAGGAGCGAAGGACACCGCGCTGGTCAAGGTCAGCAGGGGCGACCGGGACGACGCGCTGGCCGAGGGCAGCGTCGACCTGGTGGTGGCCACCTACTCCGTCGACAATTCCGAGACCCAGTTCGCGGGGCCGTACTACGTGGCGCACCACGACGTCCTCGTCCGCTCGGGCAGCGGCATCGACTCCGTGGACGACCTGGAGGGCAAGAGGCTCTGCGCGCCCGACAGCCCGTCCGTCCGCGAGGTGCAGGAGAAGGTGAAGGTCGAGCCGGTCTCGGCCGGCGACTACGCCGTCTGCATGCAGCTGCTCAGGGACGGCAAGGTGGACGCGGTCCCCGGTGACGACCTGATCCTGGCCGGGTTCGCCGCCCGCGAGAACATGCGCTACAAGATCCTCGGCGCGAAGTTCAACAACGAGCGGTACGCCGTCGGTATCAGGAACGGCGACGTGAAGACCTGCAAGGCGGTGAAGGCGGTCATCGCCGACCTCTATCGCACGGGCCTCATGAAGCAGCTTCTGAGCAAGTACTTCGCCAAGGTCGAATTCGATCCGGAGCTGAAGGTGCCCGCGATGGAAACCTGCGGATGACGAGCAGGTAGCATCCCAAAGTCAACGAATATCCTGCGAGTGAGGGGAAGGCCATGGCGTCGTCAGCCAACGGGCCCGTCAAGGTGACCGTCACCGGAGCAGCCGGCCAGATCGGCTACGCACTGCTGTTCCGCATCGCGTCGGGGCAGCTGCTCGGCGCCGACGTCCCGGTCAAGCTCAGCCTGCTGGAGATCCCGCAGGCGGTGAAGGCCGCCGAGGGCACCGCCATGGAGCTCGACGACTGCGCGTTCCCGCTGCTGTCCGGCATCGAGATCACCGACGACCCCAACGTGGCCTTCGCCGGGGCCAACGTCGCGCTGCTGGTCGGCGCCATGCCGCGCAAGGCCGGCATGGAGCGCGGCGACCTGCTCGGCGCCAACGGCGGCATCTTCGGCCCCCAGGGCAAGGCGATCAACGACCACGCCGCCGACGACATCAAGGTCCTGGTCGTGGGCAACCCGGCCAACACCAACGCGCTCATCGCCCAGCAGAACGCGCCCGACGTGCCCGCCGACCGCTTCACCGCGATGACCCGGCTCGACCACAACCGCGCGCTGTCCCAGCTGGCCGCCAAGCTCCAGGTCCCGGTCACCGAGATCAAGAAGATGACGATCTGGGGCAACCACTCCGCGACGCAGTACCCCGACCTGTTCCACGCCGAGGTGGGCGGCAAGATCGCGGCCGAGCAGGTCGACGGCGAGTGGCTGCGCGAGACGTTCATCCCGACGGTGGCCAAGCGCGGCGCCGCCATCATCGAGGCCCGCGGCGCCTCCTCGGCCGCCTCGGCCGCCAACGCGGCGATCGACCACGTCTACGACTGGGTCAACGGCACCGAGTGGACCTCCGCGGCCGTCGTCTCCGACGGCTCCTACGGCGTGCCCGAGGGGCTCATCTCGTCGTTCCCCGTGCGTGCGGCGAACGGCAAGTTCGAGATCATCCAGGGGCTCGAGATCGACGCGTTCTCCCGCGACCGGATCGACGCCAGCGTGCGCGAGCTGGAGGAGGAGCGCGACGCGGTCAGGGAGCTCGGCCTCATCTGACGACCGTCCCTGCCCCCCCGCGCGAAGCGGGGGGCTTCAGGGCGGGCAGGACACGGGCTGCACGGCGGGGGCGGCCGGCGGGGTGGCGAAGATCACGCCCGCGGCGGCCAGAAGACTACCCGTCAGGATGAGGACACCGAAGAGCAGCTTCGTGACCCTTGGTGAAAAGTTCCTCACATTTCGGTATCACAGCACATTTCCGGTCGCGGTATCACGCATTTGCGGAAAGCGCCTCCCATGCGTCGGAAACGATGTCGCGCAGCGCGGGCCGTTCGGCCTTCCAGCCGAGCTCGCGCTGGATCTTGGCGGACGAGGCGACCAGCACGGCGGGATCGCCGGGGCGCCGGTCCGCGACCACGGCCGGGATCTCGTGCCCGGTGACCTCGCGGCAGACCGAGATCACCTCCTGCACGGTGAAGCCGGCGCCGCTGCCCAGGTTGTAGATCTTGTGCTCGCCCGGCGAGATGGCGCCCAGTGCCAGCAGATGCGCCCGCGACAGGTCGGACACGTGGATGTAGTCGCGCACGCAGGTGCCGTCGGGCGTCGGGTAGTCGGTGCCGAAGACGCTCACGGACTCGCGCTCGCCGGTCGCGACCTTCAGGACGTTCGGGATGAGGTGGGTCTCGATCGTGTGCCGCTCGCGGTAGCGGCCGTAGGCGCCGGCCACGTTGAAGTAGCGCAGGCTCACCGCGCCCAGCCCGCGGATCACCGCGAACGCGCTCAGCGCGGTGTCGACGGCCAGCTTGGAGGCGCCGTAGGGGTTGGTCGGGCGCGTGGGGTCGTCCTCCTCGATGGGTGAGCGCTCGGGCTCCCCGTACGTGGCCGCGGTCGAGGAGAACACGATCCTGCTCACCCCCTTGTCCCGCATGGCGTCGAGCAGGGCCAGCGTGCCGCCGAGGTTGTGCGACCAGTAGAGGCCCGGCTTCTCCACCGACTCGCCCACCAGCGACTTGGCCGCGAAGTGCAGCACCGCGTCCATGCCGTCGAGCACGTCGTGTGCCTCGGTGATGCTTTTTTGGACAAATCGGGCACCTTCCGGCACTGCGTCCTGATGCCCGGTTGACAGGTCGTCGAGTACGGTCACCTCGTGCCCTGCCTCGATGAGCTGCGCCGCGACGACACTGCCGACGTATCCGGCACCCCCGGTGACCAATAGCCTCATGTGTACTCCTGTTCAAATATGTTGGATTTTGTACGGCTTGCCGCCCAGCATACGCGCGAAAGCCGCCGAGTACGCTGCCAACCACCATGTTTGACACCCTCGTGGCCAACATCGCCCTGGTTCTGGTGTTCATCCTGATCGGGGGGTTCTTCGCCGCCGCCGAAATCGCCATGGTCTCCCTCCGGGAGAGCCAGGTCCGCAAGCTCTCGCAGCGGGGCCGCCGCGGGGAGCGGGTGGCGAAACTCGCCCATGACCCCAACCGCTTCCTGTCCGCCGTCCAGATCGGCGTCACCGTCGCCACCATGTTGTCGGCCGCCTTCGGCGCCGACCGGCTGGCCGCGCAGCTCGTACCCGTGCTGGAGCGGTGGCAGGTGCCCGAGGCCGTCGCCCCCGTGCTCGGGCTCGTGCTGGTGACGCTGGCGATCTCGTACGTGTCGCTCGTGCTCGGCGAGCTGGCGCCCAAGCGCCTGGCGCTGCAGCGGGCCGAGGGGCTGTCGCTGTACGTGGCGCCGTTCCTCGACCGGATCGCGTCCCTGTCGCGGCCGATCATCTGGATGTTGTCGAAGTCCACCGACCTCGTGGTCCGGCTGCTCGGGGGCAATCCGGAGGCCGACCGCGAAGAGGTCACCACCGAGGAGCTGCGTGACATGGTGGTCGGGCACACCGACCTCACCGCCGACGAGCGCCACCTGATCGCCGAGGTGTTCGCGGCGGGGAAACGGCAGCTCAGGGAGGTGATGCTGCCGCGCACCGAGGTCGAGTTCATGGACGCCGACACGCCGCTGGACGAGGCGGCCCGGCTCGCGGCGGGGCTGCCGCACTCGCGCTTCCCCGTCTATCGGGAGACGTACGACGAGGTCATCGGGTTCGTACACGTACGGGACCTGCTGGACCCCGAGCTCACCGGGCGGACCGAGCCGATCAGCGCGGTGGTGCCGATCCGCCCGGCCAAGTTCGTGCCCGCCTCGAAGCGGCTGCTCAGCACGCTGAACGAGCTGCGCGACGAGGGCCAGCACCTGGCGATCGTGGTGGACGAGTACGGCGGCACGGCGGGCATCGTGACCTTGGAGGACCTGGTCGAGGAGCTGATCGGGGACATCAGGGACGAGTACGACGAGGAGGAGGAGGTCGTGATCCTGCCCGCCGGGGAGATCGAGATCGACGGCCTGACGAACCTCAACGACTTCGCCACCGAGACCGGCATCCGGCTGCCGGACGGCCCTTATGAGACCCTTGCCGGATTTGTCATGGCAATGCTGGGGCATGTGCCGGTTGTGGGGGAGAAGGTGGAAATATCGGGTTTTGAGATGACTGTCACAGAGCTGGACGGGCGCCGTATCGCCAGGGTGAGAGTGAAACGCGGCCCGGCGGTCGAGTCGCCGCCCGAGCAAGATTCCTGACACAATTGCGTGCTATGGCCAGACCTCGTGTACTCTCCGGCATCCAGCCCACGGCGGACTCCTTCCACCTGGGCAACTACCTGGGTGCCGTCCGGCAGTGGGTCGCTCTGCAGGAGACCCACGACGCCTTCTACTGCGTGGTCGATCTCCACGCGATCACGGTGCCGACCGAGCCCGCCGCGCTGCGCCGCCGCACTCGCGTCGCCGCGGCCCAGCTCTTCGCCGCCGGCCTCGACCCGGAGCAGTCCACGGTCTTCGTGCAGTCGCACGTGCGTGAGCACACCGAGCTCGCCTGGATCCTGATCTGCCTCACCGGCATGGGCGAGGCGGGGCGGATGACCCAGTTCAAGGACAAGTCGGCCAAGTTCGGGGAGAGCGCGGCCAGCGTCGGCCTGTTCACCTACCCGATCCTGCAGGCCGCCGACATCCTGCTCTACCAGGCCAACCGGGTCCCGGTGGGCGCCGACCAGAAGCAGCACCTGGAGCTCACCCGCGACCTGGGCCAGCGCTTCAACCACCGCTTCGGCGACACGTTCACGCTGCCCGAGCCGTACATCCTCAAGGAGGTCGAGAAGATCACCGACCTTCAGGACCCCACGGCGAAGATGTCGAAGTCCTCCTCCAGCCCCGCCGGCATCCTCGACGTCCTGGAGCAGCCCGGCCCGCTGCGCAAGAAGGTCATGCGGGCGGTCACGGACACGGGCTCGGAGGTCCTGTTCGACGAGGAGAACAAGCCGGGCATCTCCAACCTGCTCCGCATCCAGTCGGCCCTGACCGGCACCCCCATCCCCGACCTCGTGGCCCGCTACGAGGGGCAGGGGTACGGCACGTTCAAGAAGGACGTGGCGGAGGCGGTGGCGGACACGTTCACGCCCATCAGGGAGCGCACGGAGAAGCTGCTGTCGGACGAGGCCGAACTCGACCGCCTGCTCGCCATCGGCGCCGAACGCGCGGCGGCGGTGGCCAAGCAGACCATGGCCGAGGTCCGCGACAAGGTCGGCTTCCTCCCCACGCCGTAGGTGGCGCGGCTCCACCCGCCCGTTGCCTGGTTACCGGGTGGGCCTGCTGGAGCCCGCCCCGAGCGGTCCTCGCTATCGCTCGGGCTGTCTTCCTCGGGCGCCCTTCGGTCGCCCGGGCGTGGTTCACCGACCACAGGGGCACGCGAATCGAACTGGCGCGAGAGCCGGACCGCTGTCCTGATCAGGCGGTGTGCAGTGCCTCGGGGTGGGCGGCGAAGTAGTCGGCGATCGACGCGGGCTTGCGGCCGGTGAGGCGTTCGACCGCGTGCGTGGTCACGTCGAACCAGCCGGCGCGCTTGTACGCCCCCAGGCCCGTCCATCCCTGGACGTACGTCTCCGGCATCCCGCGTTCGGACAGCACCGCGGCCAGATCGGCGTCCGATACCGGCTCGCAACGGACCGGACGGCCGGTGACCTGGGCGAGCGCGTCGGCCACGTCCGTGTCCGTCACCGCCTCGGGACCGGTGACCTCCAGGAGCTGCCCCTCGCAGCCGCCCTCCGCCAGCACGGCCGCGGCCACGGCGGCGCTGTCGTCGCGGGTGATGTGACCCACCCGGCCGTCGCCCGAATTGCTGGGCAGCACGCCCGTGGCGACGGCGAAGGCGGGCACGCCGACCAGGTTCCACATCTCCGGCCACTGGTTGAACCGCAGCGCCGTGAACGTCAGCCCCGACTCGGCCAGCAGCCGCTCGGTCTCCTTGTGATTCTGAATGAGCGCCTGCGGCTGGCCCGGCTCGCCCGCTCTGGTGAACGACGTGTAGATCACCTGGCCCACCCCGGCCTTCGCCGCCGCCTCGATGGCGTTGACGTGCCCGCCGGGCACGCCGTCGAACGAGCCCATACTGATCATCAGCAGCCGCTCCGCCCCCTCGAGCGCGCTGGGCAGACTGGCCGGATCGTCGAAATCGGCGTATCGGGTGGCCACTCCCAGGTCGGCGACGGCGTCGGGGGTACGGGTCAACGCCACCGCGCGGGCGGCGTCCACGCGCTGGAGAAGGTGCTTGACGGTGAGGCGTCCGAGCTGCCCGGACGCGCCGCTGATCACGATCACGGCAAATCTCCTTGGAGGTTTGGATGCGTATCCTGATCATTGGCCAGCAGGCGAGAGGTCCGAAAGAAGGCACATCTATGTCCACTGCCGCCATCACCGTCCCCGTGACGGTGAACGATCACGAGAACTGCCCCGCGACCAGCATGCTGCGCCGGGCGGGCGACAAGTGGAGCGTTGTGATCCTGTCGGTGCTCGAACGCGGCACGTACGGCTTCAACGAACTGGACCGGTCCGTGGAGGGTCTCAGCCGCCGCATGCTCACCCGCACGCTGCGGAGCCTCGAAGGGGACGGGCTGATCAGCCGCACGGTCCATCCCGGCGTGCCGCCACGCGTCGACTACGCGCTCACCGAACTGGGGCGCTCCTTCCTGGAGCCGGTACGCGCCCTGGGCCTGTGGGCCCTCGCACACCAGTCCGACCTCGAAGCCGCCCGCACCCGTAACCGTTAGACGGCGCCCGTCACACAAATGCGGCCACACGAATGCCGCCTGATCTCCGAGGTGAAGCCGGCCGACGAGGTCGCTGCGGCATTCGGCGACGTCTCACGGCAGCAGCGTCTGGAGGGGTGGCTCGTGCGCGTACGAGCCACCCCTCATCACGAGATCAACGGAAGGAGAGCATCCAGCCCGGTGTGCCGGGCTGCGGGGTGACGGGCTTCCTGAGCGTCCGGACCTCGGCGGGCGGGACGGCCGGGCAGCGGGCCCCCGGCGCGGGGAGGGTCCGCGAGATCAGGTACGCGTCGGCGGCCTCCGTGGCGCAGGCTCCGCGTCCGTAGACGATGTGGCCCCAGCCCTCGTACGTGAGCAGCCGGCCCGACCGGCCCAGCTGCTGGGTCGTGCTGAGCGCCCACGGGTAGACGGTGGCCGGGTCGTGCAGGGAGTTGAGGACCAGCAGCGGGGTGTCCGTACGCACCTTCAGGCGGTGCTGCGGGTTGGGGATCGGGTCCGGTTGGCCGAGGCACGAGACGACCGGGCCGATCGCCAGCGGGCTGTAACGCATGTCGGGTGCGATCTTCGCCTGGCGGCGCAGGTGCTTGCTGAACTCGCGGTAGTCGCGTACGGGCAGCCGGAAGTCCAGGCAGAAGATCTGGAACGGATTGGGGCTGACCTCCTGCGCCTGTGTCCGGTCGATCGCCAGAGGCAGCGCGTCCGCGCGCGGAGTCCGCCCGGACTCAAGGTCGGCGATCACCTGAGAGAGCGGCAGCCAGTTGGCCGGATCGTAGAAGGCGCCCGAAGCGGAGCTGATGAGCTGGAAGGCGGTCAGTCGCGTGTCCGGCTCGCCCGGTATGGGGAGTTCGCCGCGGTCGGCCCGGTCCAGCAGCCCCCGCCAGATCGCCCTGAGGTCCTTTCCATGCTGGAGGCAGCGGTCGTCGCGCTCGCACCAGGCCACGAACTCGTTGAAGGCGTCCTGCGCGCCCCAGGTCTCCGTGTCCATGAAGCCCTGCGTGCCCAGGCTGTGGTCCATCGTGCTGTCGAGCACGAAGGCGCGGACCCGCGACGGGTAGCGCTCGGCGTACAGCTGGCCGAGGAGGGTGCCGTAGGAGCCGCCCCAGTAGGTCAGCTTGTCCTCGCCGAGCGCGGCGCGGAAGGCGTCGAGGTCGGCCGCGGTGCTGAGCGAGTCGACGTGGTCGAAGAGCGGGCCGGTACGCGCCCGGCAGTCGGCCCGCAGGCGGTCGTTGAAGGCCAGCATCCTGTCGAAGTCGGCCTGGCTCTTCATGAGCGGGTCCGGGGCCTGGGTCATCAGGTCCGTGGAGCAGACCACGGGGTGGCTGCGGTTGGTGCCGCGCGGGTCGAGGCCCACGATGTCGAAGCGGCGCAGGACCTCGGGGCTGAGCATCTGCGGGCTGCCGAGGACCAGCTCCACCCCCGAACCTCCAGGGCCGCCCGCTCCCAGCACGAGCGCGCCGATCCTGGCGGCGGGATCGGTGGCCTTGCGGCGGGCGACACCCACCTCGAACGTGCCGTCCGACGGCCGGCTCCAGTCGATGGGCACGGTGAGCGTCCCGCATTCGACGGCCGGCTCCTCCGGGCACGGCGCCCACGAGATCGTGTCCCGTGGCTGCGCGGCCTGCGTGGTGGCGGTCGCGCCAGGCGTGACTAAGGAGAGCGGGACGAGGAGTCCGATCAACAATGCGCTGATTCTTCGCATGTTCTGATCTTCGACGGCCGCCGGACGGGTGTGAATCGGGCGCAAGTATGGACCGCCGGCTCCTTCCCGAGGACTACGGCCCTGGGCCTTTGGTCCTAGAGGTCGCCCTCCAGCCCGCCCGCCCAGGCGCCACCACAGCCGGGTGCTCCAGGTCCTCGCCAGGCGGCGAACGTCATGGGCGTCCGGGCTTCAGGACGCGGTAGCGCAGGTGGGTCACGGACGCGGCTCCCGTGACGGGCGCACCCTCCGGGACCAGCTCGGCCCGCACCCCGCCGAACAGCGGCGTGCCCGCCCCCAACAGCAGGGGGACGAGGTGGAGCCACACCTCGTCGAGCAGGCCCGCCCCGAGCAACTGGCGGGCGACGTCCGCACCCAGCACCAGGACGTCCTTGTCCCCGGCGGCGTCCTTGGCGCGCCGGGCCGCGGCCTCCAGCCCGTCGAAGGCGAACGTCCCGCCGTTGTCGCCGAGGAGGTCCTGCCTGGTGCGGTGGGTGACCACGAAGCTCGGGACGCCGGGCCAGGGTGTGCCGCCCCACGGGACCAGGCCGAGGTCGAAGGTGCGCCGTCCGATGACGGTGGCTCCTACCGCCGCGTCCACCTGCCGGCGGATGCCGGTGTCGACCCCGCCGTCCGGCCCTTCCCCGGACATCCACTCGTGCAGCCGTTCGCCGCCGTCCCCCATGGGCTCTTCCTTCCGGACGTTCGCTCCCGCCGTGAACCCGTCCAGGGACATCGACACATCCAGCACTACCTTGCCCATCGCGAGCCTTCCTTCGATCCAGCGGCGCCGCCATCCGGCGCCGTCACAAGGAGGTCGGAGCCGACCCGGCCGTCTTGACACACCACGGGCATACGTCCGCACGGGGCGGGGCGGTGTCGTACTACTCGGGATCGATCGCGTCCGCCACGGTGATCTCGGAAGCCGCTGTCGGTGTGCGGAGAGTCCGGCGGACGGCGTCGCGGAGCCAGCGGTGGGCCCCGTCGGCTGTGTGCCGGGGATGCCAGGCCATTCCGATGGTCAGTGGTGGCAGTGCCAGGGGGATGTCGAGGAGGTGCAGTCCGAGGGCGCCGGCGTCGTGGGTGAGGGGCGAGGGGGCGGCGCCGGGAAGCGCGGCAGGTACGAGGCAGACGACGTCGCTGCGGGCGGCGAGGGCCATCGCGGCCAGGTGGCTGGGCAGGACGACGCTGACCCGCCGGTGGAGGTTCTGCTCGGCCAGGGCGGTGTCGAGGGGGCCGGTGAACCGGCCGCGGCGGCTGACCGCGACGTGTTGGGCGGCAGCGAGCCGGGCCGGGGTCAGCGGCCCCTCGGCGAGCGGATGGCCGGGCCGGACGGCCGCCACCATTCGGAGGCTGACCAGTTCTTCGACCTGGGTTTCCGGATCCACGTGGTCGATGGATCCGATCTCCAGGTCGATCCGGCCGTCGCGCAGGGCGGGTCCGGCCTCCAGCTCTTCGGCCCGGATCCGGAACGAGACCCCCGGCGCCTCCCGCTGGGCCAGTCGCAGCAGTCCGGGGGCCAGTGCCGCGCCGACCAGGTCGGCGGCTTGGAGGGTGAAGGTGCTGCGGAGGCCGGCGGGGTCGACGCTCGCGCCGGGGCTGAGCAGCGCTCCGAGGCTGCGTACCACTGCGGCGGCCTCCTCGCGCAGGGCCTGGGCGCGTGGGGTGGGAACCATGGTCTGTCCGGCCCGGACCAGGAGGGGGTCCTGGAGGATGCGGCGCAGACGGGCGAGGGTGCGGCTCATGGCGGCCGGCGAGGTGTGCAGGCGTGCGGCGGCGCGGGTCACGCTGTGCTCGGCCAGCAGAGCATCCAGCGCGATGGCGAGATTGGCGTCGATCACCGGATCCGGGCTGCTCACCAGCATTATTCCATTTCAGTCAAGGATTCCGTGCCGAAGTTCCCATTGTGGCAGCACGGAGATCCTCCGCAGGATGAGGGCGTACCGAACCGGCACGACCTGCGAGGTTTTCATGATCGTCATTACCGCTCCCACCGGGAACATCGGCCGTCACCTGCTGTCCCTGCTCCTGGAGTCCGCCCCCGCCGCGGGCGAGGAACTGCGCGTGATCGTGCGAGATCCCGCCCGGCTTCCGGACGCGGCGCGCGGACGCGTCGAGGTGGTCACAGGCTCGCACGCGGAAGCCGAGGTCCTCGACCGGGCCTTCGAGGGGGCGGACGCCGTCTTCTGGCTCGTCCCCCCGGACGCCTCCCTGACCCCGCAGGATGCCTACATCGGTTTCACCCGCCCTGCCGCCAAGGCGCTCGCCGTCCACGGCGTCGGCCATGTCGTCGGCGTCTCCGCGCTCGGCCGCGGCACCCCGCTCGCGGACCGGGCCGGGCTCGTCACCGCCTCTCTCGCGATGGACGACCTCATCGCCGGCACCGGCGTCGCCTACCGGGCCCTGGCCAGCCCGTCCTTCTTCGAGAACCTCCTGGAGGAGTCCGACTCGATCCGCGAGAAGGGCGTCTTCACCGACACCGTCGAGGCCGACCGCAAGGCCCCCTTCGTCGCCGTCGCCGACCTCGCGGCCGCCGCCGCCGGCCTGCTGCTGGACCGCTCGTGGACCGGCACCGGCAGCGTCCCGGTCCTCGGGCCGCAGGACCTTTCCCCCAACGACCTGGCCCGCATCATGACCGAACAACTCGGCCGCCCCGTCCGCTACGAACGCCGGCCGCTCGACGAGCTCTACGCCACCCTCGTCGGTCACGGCCTCAACGAGGCATTCGTCCAGGGCCTCGTCGACATGAAGCGGGCCAAGGACGAGGGTCTCGACGCCGGCGTCGCCCGCACCCCGGACACCACCTCCCCCACCAGCTTCGAGCAGTGGTGCGCCCAGACCCTCAAGCCCGCCGTCCTGTCCTGAAGCTTTGGAGGCACCCTGATGCCCACCGAGAAGACCGAACCGCCGGTCACGGCGTTCATGCTGGTCAAGACCACACCCGAATGGCTCGCCCTGAGCGTCCAGGAACGCGTGGACGCCTTCACCACCCGGGTCCTGCCGGCCATCGAGGCCAAGACCACCGGCGTCCGGTCACGCTTCTACGACACGGAGTTCTACTCCGCGCGCGTCACCGACGTCTGGGTGTGGGAAGCCGAAGACCACCACGCCTACCAGCTCCTCATCGACGCACTGCGCGAAACCCCGTTCTGGGACCGCTACTTCGAGGTCGTCGACCTCCTCGTCGGCACCGAGAACGGCTACGCCCGAACCTACGGCCTCGAACCCGTAGCCACCATCACCACCTGACCCACCTGCCCGGAGGGCAGTAAGCCCCGCCAGGCGGCTGGAGCGCCGCAAGCGCTCCCTGAGCTCTCGAGGTCGCAAGTCCCCGGCGGCCGCCGACGTTCCTCGGTCAGTTCCGGCGGGCGCCCCGGTGGAGCCGGAGCAGGGCGCGCAGGGCCGCCAGGCTGGGGCGGGTGAGGCGGGTCTCCCCGTGGGTGGCGGTCCAGCCTGAACGATCCCGCTGGAACGACCACCCGGGGAACTCCCGCGTTGCCTCCTGAAGCAGGCGTTCCATGACGAACTCGGCACTCGGCGCTGTGGTCATGAACGCAGAGTGTCACCCGCACCCCGTTCCGTGACGAACTCGGGCCGCAGAACTCCTCGTTCGTACGGCCCGAACTCTCAGTTCGCGATGCCGTGGCGCTCGGCCAGGTAGCGGACCTCCGGCGCCCACGACGGCCGGGCGCGCCGCGCCAGGGACCGCACCATCTCCCTCAGCAGCAGCTTGTGATCCAGCTCCTCCGGGCATTCGCGTTCGATCCGCAGGAGATGGAGCAGGCTGGCGGCATCGTCGCCCACGTCCTCGCAGGCACGGGCGACCTGGCTGAGGTGGGTGGCGCGCCGCTCGATGGACGGGGTGTGCCGCAGGTCGATGTCGTCGGCGATCTGCAGCACCGCCTCCGGGCGCCCCATGTCGTTCTCGATGCTGGCCATGTGGATGGCGACGTTGGTCGGCCCGAAGAAGGCCAGGTCGTAGACGTCGGCCCCGTCCTCGACGCGCTGCGCGAGCCGCGCCGCGGGCCCTCGGACGATCTCCCTGGCCTCGTCGTCGTCGCCCCCGCGCGCCGCGCCGATCGCGGTCAGCAGGTGCAGCGCGCCGAGCGCCTTGACGTGGCGGTCGTCGCCGTCGGCGACGTGGGGCTCCAGCATCTCGATGCCGCGCCGGCCGACGTCGTACGCGATCTGGTGCATGTCGTCCGACAGCATCGACTGCCCCAGACTCCAGTACGCCCACGCCCGGATCAGCGGATCCCCCGACTCCTCCGCGAACCGCATGGCCCGGTCCGCCGCCAGATGCGCCAGATCGACCCGCCGCAGGTGCTTGAGCACGCCCCTGGCCAGCATGTACGCGTCGGCCGCGACGCGGTGGGCCGGCGGCGTGTCCGCGAGCGCGAGGTTCTCGGCGTCGGAGATCAGGGACGGCAGGGACGCCATCAGGATCGAGTAGCGGTGCGCCGAGGTGAACCAGGCGTTGCGTGCCGAGGCCACCCGTTCGGAGAGCTGGTCGGCGTCGGGCGGCTCGAGGTCGGGCTCCAGCGACCGCCACGTGAACAGCGCCCGCTCGATGTCGCTGATCTGCGGCCGGCTGGGCTCGTGCGAGTCGCGCGGGGTCTCTCCTAATAGCACGGCGGTGCGTACGCCCAGCACTTTGGCGATCTCCCGCAGAAGGGGGAGCGAGGGGGTTCGCTTGCCGTGCTCGATCAGCTCGATGTGCCTCGGCGTGCAGCCGGACTGGGTCGCCAGCGCGGTGGTGCTCATGCCCCTTCGTTCGCGCTGGAGCCTGATCATCTGCCCGGTGGCTATTTCGGACATGGACGTGAGGCCTCCTGGGTGGGTCCCGACATCCCACAGGCTAGGGCTCCAGGAGATCGCCTGTCCTGGATTCAGCCCTGCTCAGAGGAGCTGCCGGGGCGCGCGTGATGCTCCAGGAGGCGCGTCAGCAGACCTGACAACTGCTCGCGTTCCGGCTGGCTCAAAGGGGCGAACAGCTCGTCCTGAAGGTCCGCGATGAGCGTCTGCAGCCGCCGTACCTGCTCGATCCCCTCGGGGGTGATGGTGATGACGTTGCGGCGGCGGTCGGCGGGGTCGGGGGTGCGCTCGACGAAGCCGCGCTCGGCGAGCTCGTTGATGACGGCGACCATGTCGCTGCGGTAGATGCCGGTGCGCCTGCTCAGCTCGGCCTGGCTCACCGGACCCGCCTCGCGGAGCGCGACGAGCGCCGCGTAGTGCCACTTGCGGGCGTCGACGGCGGCCAGGCCCTCGTTCACCAGCCGGTCGGCGTGCATCGCGACCAGCGACAGCGTCCGGCTGGGCAGGAGCCGCAGCGCCGCGGGGGTGGCCCTGAGGTCGTCGTCCGTCATGCTCCCGATCATAGCTCCTTGCGTTAGTGGCACTAACGATGTACGTTCGTTAGTGCCATAAACGTTAGTCGCACTTACGAAATGAGAACCGTCATGCCGACGATCGACGTGCTCGACTCGACCATGTACTTCGAGGACTCCGGCGCTTCCGGCCTGCCCTTCGTGTTCCTGCACGGGAACCCCGCCTCGTCCCATGCGTGGCGGAAGGTGCTGCCGGGGCTGGACGGCCGCCTGCTCGCCCCTGACCTGATCGGCATGGGGCGGTCGGGGAAGCCCGGCATTCCGTACCGGTTCGGCGACCACGCCCGCTACCTCGACGCGTGGTTCGACGCGCTCGGGCTGGAGGAGGTGGTGCTCGTCGGGCACGACTGGGGTGGCGCCCTCGCGTTCGACTGGGCCGCCCGCCACCCGGAGCGGGTCCGGGGGGTGGCGTTCATGGAGACCATCGTCCGCACGATGAGCTGGAGCGACCTGGGCGAGGCCCCGCGTGCCCGCGCCGAGACACTGCGCAGCGCCCAGGGGGAGGCGCTGGCGCTCGACCAGAACTTCCTCGTGGAGACGGCGTTCTCGGGCGGGGTGCTGACGAGCCTGAGCGAGGAGGAGAAGGAGCCGTACCGGGCGCCGTACCCCACCAGGGAGAGCAGGCGGCCGCTGCTGGAGTGGGCGCGGTCCCTGCCGCTGGACGGCGAGCCCGCCGACGTGGCCGAGCGGGTCGAGGGGTACGGGAAGTGGCTCGGGGCCAGCTCCGACGTGCCCAAGCTGCTGCTGACCTTCGACTCCTCCCCGACACTGCTGATCGGGCCGGAGGTGGCCGCCTGGTGCGCCGCGAACATGGCCGCCCTGGAGGTCGAGCACCAGGGCCCGGCCGGCCATCACGTCACCGAGGACCAGCCCGAGGCCATCGCCGCCGCGATCGCCGGCTGGGCGACCCGTCACGGCCTGCGGGAAAGCGCAGGTCAGCGGTAGGCGGCGACCGACGCGGGGAAGCGCGGGTCAGCGGTAGGCGGCGACCGACGCGGGGGAGTGCCGGTCAGCGGTAGCGGCGGCGGCCGACGCGGGAGAGGACCTCGCGCAGCGCGTCGGCCGCCTCGCGCACGACCTCGTCCGGGATCCCGCCCGCCACCTCCTCGTGCGCCCGCCCCGAGGCCACCAGCGCGGCCTCCGCCATGCGCCGCCCCTCCTCCGTGAGCTGCACCCAGCGGCTGCGCGCGTCGCCCGCGTTGGCCTCGCGCTCGACGTATCCCGCCGCCGCCAGCCGCTGCAGCACGTTGCTGATCCCGCCCGACGTCAGGAACAGCGCCTTCGACAGCTCGCTCGGCTTCATCCGGTACGCCGGCGCCCGGCTCAGCGCGGCCAGCACGTCGAACTCGGCGTACGTCAGCCCCAGCTCGGCCAGCTCGGCCTTGATCACCTGATCGAACATCAGGTGGAGCCGCGCCGCCCGCTTGCTGAGCTCCAGGGCGGCGATGAGGGACGGCGACAGGCCCGCGTCCTTCCATCGGGGGACCAGCGCGTCGACCTCGTCGTGGTTCACGCCATCGAGGATACCTGTCGCAATATTGCTTTTAGAAAAGCTTCTCATTAAGCTTTCGGCTATGACATCTACGATCTTGATCAGGAACGGCGTCGTCGTGGACACCGAGCCCGACCCCGTCGTGCTGGGGCAGGTGGACGTGCGGATCGAGGACGGCCTCATCGCCGAAGTGGGCCCCGGCCTGCCGGACGTCCCCGGCGCGGAGGTGATCGACGCGACCGGGCGGATCGTGCTCCCCGGGTTCGTCGATACCCACCGCCACACCTGGCAGGCGGGCATCAGGGCCGTCGCGGCCGACATCACGTTCGACACGTACCTGCGGCGGGTCCTCGGCGAGCTCGCCCCCCGCCACCGCCCCCAGGACATCTACGCGGGCAACCTCGCGGGGGCGCTGGAGTGCCTGGACGCGGGCATCACCACGCTGCTCGACTGGTCACACGTCCAGTTCAGCCCGGACCACACCGACGCGGCCGTACGGGCGCTGGGCGAGTCGGGCATCCGGGCCGTGTTCGGCTACTGCTACGGCGGCGACTCCGGCGAGCTGACCAAGGAGACCCGGCGCGTCCACGACACGCTCTTCTGCGCGTCCGGGCTGGTCACGATGGTGGTCGCGGCGCTCGGCCCGGAGATCGTGGGGGAGGAGCGTGCGCTGGAGGAGTGGCGCGTGGCGGCCGAGCTCGGCCTTCCCGTCACCGCGCACCTGGGCGGCCACGGCCCCGAGAGCGCCGAGCGCGGGCTCGCGTTCCTCGAGGCGAACGGCCTGCTGTCCACCCCCACGACGTTCGTGCACGCGCTGCACTACACCGACGAGGCGCTGCGGCGCATCGCGGACGCCGGTGGCACCGCCTCGCTCGCCCCCGTGGACGAGATGAACCTGGGCCTCGGCTACCCCGCCACCGGCCGGCTGAGGGAGGCGGGGATCCCGACGGGCCTCGGCGCGGACACCGTGGTCTGCGCGCCCGGGGACCTGTTCAGCCTGATGCGTGCGGCCCATCTGCTCGAACGCGGCCGCCCCGACGGCGCCGGGATGGGCTTCACCACCCGCGACGCGCTGCGCATGGCCACCATCGAGGGTGCCCAGGTGCTGGGCCTCGCGGACGTCATCGGCTCGCTGCGGCCGGGCAAGCAGGCCGACGTCGTGCTGCTGCGCACGGACACGCTCGGCATGGCGGCGGCGCACGACCCGATCGGCGCCGTCGTGCTCAACGCCGACACCAGCGCCGTGGACACCGTGCTGGTCGGGGGCCGGGTGGTCAAGCGTGACGGGCGGCTGGTCCACCACGACGTGGCGGCGGTCCTCTCCACACTGATCGAATCGGCCGATATGGTGGCGAACCCCTGATCGTCGCCCCGGCGCCGGGGTAGTGGGTCCCCAGGAGGCGCGTGATGGCGAGCGTGATGAGGCGGATCGAGGCGGTCAAGGCCTGGGGCCGCGGCAAGGTGAGCCGCTGGCGGGAACGGCGTCCGGCCTTGGACCACCTGATCAGGGCGGTGCGGCGGTACCAGCACCAGTCCGGCGACACGCTGGCGAGCGCCGTCACCTACTACGCGTTCCTGTCGTTCTTCCCGCTCGTGGCGCTCTCGTACGCCGTGCTCGGGTTCGTGGTGGCGACCAGCGAGGCCACCCGGGACGCGCTGGAGAAGGCGATCATCGAGCGGCTGCCCGGCATCGCCACCCAGCTCAACCTCGACGCCATCGCCACGGCCAGGCAGACGGCCGGGGTCATCGGTCTGCTCGGCCTCCTCTACGCCGGGCTCGGCGCGCTGGACGCGCTGCGCGGGGCCCTGCGCGAGATGTCCATGACCACCGCGCCGCCGCTCAACTTTTTCGTCGGCAAGCTGCGCGACCTGGCCTCGATCATCCTGATCGGGATCACGATGATCGCGTCCGTGCTGATCGCCGGGTTCGCCACCACGGCCACGGACAAGGTGATGCAGTTCGTCTTCGGGAGCGAGTCGGCACTGTCCACCTGGGGGCTGCGGCTCGCGGGCGTGGTGGCGAGCGTGGGGGCCGACTGGCTGCTGTTCGTGATCCTGCTCGGCTGGGTGGACCGGCCGACCCGGCCGTTCCGGCTGATCGCCAGGGGGGCGCTGCTGGGCGCGATCGGGTTCGGGGTGCTCAAGCAGGCGGCGACCCTGCTGCTCGGGCAGACGCTGAGCAACCCGGTCTACGGGACGTTCGCCGTCATCGTCGGACTGCTCGTCTGGATCAACTTCTCGGCCAGGCTCGTGCTCTACGTCGCCGCCTGGACGGCCACCGCCGGCCGCTGCCCGCCGCCTTCCCCGACCCCGGTCCCGTCCTCGGACCCGGACGCCTGGGCCCTGCGCGAGGGCACGTCAGGAGCCTGAGCGGCGGCGCCGGCGGCGGATGCCGAACCCGAGCCAGATCAGCCCGAACAGCAGCCCCCCGCCGATCACCACGGACCCGATCGTCCTGGTGGAGTCGGTCTGCTTGGAGGCGGCCGTGTCCAGCAGCGGCGGCTGGGCGGCCGGCGTGACCTTGGAGGCCGGCGGAGCGGAGGAGCGCGGGACGGCCTGAACCTCCGAGAGCGGGTCCACGAGCCGGCCGACCGGCTGGACCTTGCCCCTGACCGAGAAGCCCCAGTCGAGCAGCTTGGCCACCTCGTCCCAGAAGTAGCCCTCGTGCCGCATGATGCTCACGACGATCGTGTGCCCGTCGCGGCTGGCCGCGCCGACGAAGCTGCCCAGGGCCTTCGAGGTCCAGCCGTTCTTGACGCCGATCATGCCCTTGTAGCGCCAGAGCAGCTTGTTGTGGTTGCTGATCTCGTAGTAGCCCTTGGGCGCCGGGAACTTGGAGGTCTTTGTACTGATATATCCGCGGAAAGCGGGATTGGCGAGGCCGGCGCGGGCGATCAGCGCCAGGTCGTACGCCGAGCTGCTCTGCCCCGGCTTGTCCAGCCCGCTGGGCGTCTTGGCCACGGTGTCGTACGCCTGCAGCCGCTTGGCCAGGGCGTTCATGTCGCTCATGGTCTTGGCGACGCCGCCGTTCGTCTCGGCCAGGGCCATGGCCGCGTCGTTCCCCGACGACATCATCAGCGCCCGGAACAGGTCGTCGATCTTGTACGTCGCCTTGACCGACAGGCCGACCGCCGTGCCCTCCTGGTTGCAGGCGTTCTCGCTGGGCCGGATCTTGCGGTCCTTGTCGAGCTTGGGAATGAGCGTGAGCGCGGTCAGCGTCTTGAGCGTGCTGGCCGGCAGGAAGCGCCCGTGCGGGTCCTTGGCCGCGAGCACCTCACCCGTGTCCGCGTCCGCGATGACGTACGACGTAGCCTGGGTCTTGGGCGGCTCCTTGACGCCCTCGGGCGTCACCAGGCCGCGGCTGCCCAGCGCCTCACCCCCGACCGGTGTCGTCGGAGCGGCATACGCGGTCCCGCCGGTGAGCGAGACCGAGGCGATGAGTGCCGTGACCGGCACGAGTTTCGTCCACATGGCGATCTCAGCGTAGCTTCGAGTGAATGCCCATGTGGCGACACATCCCCCGTTGATCCACCTTCGATACTAGAGAGGCACTCATGTCACGAAAGATCGCCGGATTCCTCATCATCCTCGGCGCATTCATGATCTTCGAGTGGGTGAACCTCGGGTTTAACTTGGCCGACGGGCATCCGACCAGCTTCTACGTGGTGCACGGAATCCTGATCGCGGTGAACATCATCCTCGCCATCGTGCTGGGGATCATCGGCTGGCGGGGGTTGCGCGGCAGTCGCGGCAAGGGGCTCACGGGCCGCACAGGAGACGCCGGGTGAGGGCGTGCAGTTCGTCCGCCTCCTCCCGGGAGTCGCCGATCGAGGTGAAGCCCAGCTTCCCGTGCTCGGGGACGGCGCCGAGCAGGTGGAAGACGTTGCCGGTACGCCGTTCCGCGTCGAACCCGATCCCGAGCCGATCGGCCATGCGCACGACCTCGCCGGGGCTGCGCCCGCGCAGGCAGGACGAGGAGCAATTGTCGGTCGCGGTGTAGAACTTCGGCTGATTTCCGGACATGAGGAGGCCGGTGGCCGGATCGTACGTGGCCCCGGTCGTCAGCACGGCGGCGCCGAACGGATGCGTGGTGCCGCCGATCCGCAGATTGATCTCGCACAGCAGCGCCGCGTACCCGGCGTCGGCCTTCAGCGCGAAGAAGTCCATGCCGAATATCCCCACCACGCCCCGATCGGCGAGGACCTGGGCGATGCGCTCGGCGGACGAGCCCACCTCGGCCCGGTACTCGGGCGCCGCGGGGAACGTGCAGCCCTGGTAGACGTGGCCGTTGGGCCCGCCGAGCACCTGGTCGTGCGTGGCCAGCACCCGCGCGGTGCCGCCCGGCGTGATGCAGGCCAGCGCGCTCGGGTAGTACAGCGGCCGGTGCTCGATGAACTCCTCGACCACCGCCCCCCGGTCCCTGATCTTCGCGGTGAAGTTGGCCCAGGTCTCCCCGGAGGCCGAGAAGCTGGTCAGCGACCGGTCGGCCTTGGTGACGATCGCGTTGCCGAGCCCGGAGTAGCTGTCGTTCAGCTTGACGATCACCCGCTCGCCCGGCAGGGCCTCGATCGCCTCCTCGATCTCCAGCACGTGCCGGACGTCGCCGAAGCCCCGCGGCATGGGCACGCCCGCCTCGTGGCCGACCTCGCGCGCCCCGCTCTTGGAGCCGTAATAGGCCAGGGCGGTGGCCGGTCCGTAGAGGGGGACGTTGAGTAACGAGGCGAGCTCCTCCTCGAGCTCGCTCAGGACGAACGGCACCAGCCAGGCGTCGCCCTCGACGGCCGCGCGCACTTGCTCCAGCGCGTCCGGGCGGGCGAGCAGGGCCTTGGTCAGCGGCTGGGACCAAGGGTCGTCGAGGCTGATCAGCGTGAGCCGTTTGGCCGCGTCGTCCGGATCCGGCAGGAACGCGAAGTAGTAGTCGATGATGTCGGGATCGATGGGCGCGGAGGAGAGATAGACCACCCTGACCCCGGGCTCGCGGAGCGTGAGCAGCAGGAACAGCAGCCGTTCCTCGTAGGATCTGGCCGCCGTGATCCGGCGGAGCTCATCCTGCGGAAGGGAGAGCGAGGGCACGACCACCAGGGTCCCCTCGCTCGGCTCGAAGATGCTTAACCCAGCATACTTCTCCCCGAACGGGATATTAGTGATCATATTGCGAGTGAAACACGCATTCTTCTCAAATGCAGCCCTCGCTGAAGTGTGATGACCATGACAGAAGGTGACAGGATTCGGAATCGCTGACCACGTTTGAACTGGGAGCATCGGGTCATGATCTACTGATCCGTTGTGACCATTTCCGGATCACCTGAACGTTCACTGGCCGTGACCACCTGGGGTTACGGACATGCGCACAGGAACTTTTGGAGTATCTGTCACCGCGAACTTGCGCGAGGGCGATAAAGTCGAAGCATCGCCATCGGGCTCACGGCCGACCGCTGTGCTCCCGGGCTGCAGCGGCGCTCGCGACTGACGAACGCAAGGCCCATGCTGACGATCTCGCGCACCCCGACCAGAGGGTGTGCTTTTTGGTTCGCCGAGTGTGCCGCTCCACCGGGAGGCCACGGCGGGATGACGAGCTTTCACAGCGGATGAGCCGCGGTGGTCAGACATATTGGTGCGCGCGGCATGGACGGGACGGTGACATATGCGGGGACGTGAGCTTCGGGGGGAACTCGACGCGTTCCTGGCGGAGACCGAGCAGGATCTCGTGGCGTTCCGCCGCGACCTCCACATGCACCCTGAGTTGGCCTTCGCGGAATATCGCACGACGCAGCGGATCGCCGAGCGGCTCACCGCCGCCGGGTTGACCCCCTCGGTGCTCCCGCGCGGCACCGGGCTGATCTGCGAGGTCGGCAGCGGCGACGGCCCGACCATCGCGCTCCGCGCCGACATCGACGCGCTGCCGCTGCAGGACGAGAAGGACGTGCCCTACCGCTCCACGGTGGCGGGCGTCTGCCACGCGTGCGGCCATGACGTGCACACCACGGTGCTGCTCGGCACCTCGCTCTTCCTCGCCCAGCAGGCCGCCGCCGGGCTGCTGCCCGGCCGGGTGCGCCTGATCTTCCAGCCCGCCGAGGAGCTGCCCGGCGGCGCGCTCGAGGTCATGGCCCAGGGCGGCATCAGCGGCGTCGACCGCATCTTCGGCCTCCACTGCGACCCGCGCGTGGACGTCGGCCAGGTCGGGCTCAAGGCCGGCCCCATCACCTCGGCCTGCGACAAGCTGGTCGTCAGGGTGTCGGGCCCCGGCGGGCACACCGCCCGCCCCCACCTGACCGCCGACCTGGTCTTCGCGCTGGCCAAGATCCTCACCGAGCTGCCCGCCGCGCTGTCGCGCCGGGTCGACCCGCGCTCCTCGCTCAGCCTGGTCTGGGGCAAGGTCGAGGCCGGCACGGCGGCCAACGCGATCCCCGACGACGGCGTGGCCGCCGGGACGGTCCGCTGCCTCGACGAGGCCGCCTGGCACGCCGCGCCCGACCTGATCAAGTCGCTGCTGGAGTCGGTGGCCGGCGCCTACGGCGTGGAGGCCGAGATGGACTACACGCGCGGCGTGCCGCCGGTCGTCAACGACGAGGTCAGCGTCGAGATGCTCGCCGAGGCCGCCGAGCGCGTGCTGGGCGCGGGCGCGGTGGTCCCGACCCAGCAGTCGCTCGGCGGCGAGGACTTCGCCTGGTACCTCGAGTCGATCCCCGGCGCGTTCGCCCGCCTGGGCACGCGCTCGCCCGACGGCGTGACGTACGACATCCACCAGGGCACCTTCGACGTCGACGAGAAGGCGATCGCGATGGGCGTGCGCGTCATGGCCGCCACGGCGCTGACCGCGCTGTGGGAGGTCGGCCCGCTCGACACGGTCACCACCACCGCGATGGCCTAGCTCCTACAGCAGCTTGCCGAGGACCACGGGCAGTCGCAGCGACGACTGCCCGGGCGAGACCGTGATCTTCGTGCCCGGCGGGTAGCGCAGGGTGTAGTCGAAGTCGGTCGAGATGATCACGAGGCCCAGCCGGTGGCCCTTCTTGAACAGGTAGTCCGTCGGCTGGAAGTCCCACGTGAAGGTGTACTCCTTGCCCGGGCGCAGGGCCTCGGTCCGGTCCGCGCGGTGCCGGTTGCGGACGTCCAGCCAGCCCCTGGTGACGATCTTGTACGGGGTGGTGGCGGTGCCGAGCGTCCTGAGCGTCGTGCAGCCCGTGTCACCCGGGACGCCCTCGCCGTAGCAGTAGGACTGGCCGGTCGAGACCAGGGAGCCGTTGGCGCGGACGTCCGTGCCGTAGTCCACCAGCAGGGCCGTCAGGTACGGCGAGGCGCCGTCCTCCAGCGAGGCCCGCACCGACACCGTCGGCGTGCCGGAGATCCGCACGTCAGCGGGCAGGTCGCCGGTCACGTACGCCAGCCGGTTCGGGTCGGAGCCCGTGGCCTCCACCAGCTGCTCGGCCGTCCTGGCCTTCTGGTCCACGAACGACTCCCTGGCCGAGCGCGGGCTGGGCAGCGGGCCCAGTTTCGAGCCCGAGCCCAGCCAGAGCGGCACCGTGGCCGCGCCCGGCAGCGGCCACGAGGCGTGCCGGTTCCACTGGCCGGGTGCGATCTCCACGTCGGCCTGCGGCTCGCGCATGATGCCCGAGTCGATCCCGTACAGCCAGTAGTCGAACCAGCCGTGCAGCTGGCGCAGCCACTCGACCGTGCGCAGGCTGAAGGGGTTCATGTGGGTGCCCTGGTGGAGCCAGATCTTGCGTGGCACGTGCCGCTTGGCCAGGGCGTACCACCACTGGGCGAACTGCTTGGTCTTGACGTTCCAGTCGTTGAGCCCGTGCACGAGGAAGACGCTGGCCTTGACCTTGCCGACGTCGTTCAGGTAGTTGCGGGCGTCCCACATGGGGCTGTAGTCGCCGGTGATCCGGTCCTGGGCCGTGGTGATCCCGTCGATCAGGGCTCCGCAGGCGGCCTGGCCGTCCTGCCTGGTCAGCACGTACTTGGCGAGCACGTCCAGGTCCTCGCCCTGGAAGCCGCCGGGCGCGAGCACGCCGCCGTTGGCGCGGTAGTAGTCGTACCAGCTGGAGATCGAGGCGATCGGCACGATGGTCTTCAGGCCCTCGACGCCGGTCGTGGCGACCGCGTTGGGCAGCGTGCCGTTGTACGAGACGCCGATCATGCCGACCTTGCCCGTCGACCAGGTGGCCTCGACCGGGTCGCCGCCGGCGTCGAAGCCCTTGGCGCGGCCGTTCAGCCAGTCGATCGCGGCCTTCGGGCCGGCCGTCTCGTTGCGGTCGCCGGAGGTGGGGCAGCCGGTGGCGCGGCCGCTGCCGAGGTTCTCCACCAGCGCGATGGCGTACCCGCGGGGCAGGAAGTAGTTGTCGTAGTAGCCGTCGAAGGGCTCGGCGGCCAGCTTGTTCCTGGCCGCGGTGAGGGCGGGCAGCGGGTTGCCGCCGGCGTCCACGTCCACGGGGTGGTTGGGGACGTCGTTGCCGCCGGCGTAGTACGGGCTGGCCTCCATGATGACCGGGACCTTCAGCCCCTGGTCGGTCTCCTTGGGGCGCAGGATGTCGACGGCGACCCGGTCGGGCTTGCCGTCGTTGTCGCTGTCGGTGCCCTCGACCTCGACGAACACCGTCTGCTTGACGGCGTCCGCGCGGGAGAAGACGGGCTGGGTGGCGTTGTTCTCGATCTTGATGGCCGGTGTGTCGGCCGTCGCGGGCGTGTTTCCACTCAGGGCCACGACGAGCAGTGTGGCCAGGGGCACTGTCAGGGCCTTCCAAGGATGCATACGGGGCTCCGAGATCAGGTTTCCACCGTCTGTCGGAATCTCCGTCATGATCCGCGCCGGCACAAGGGGTCAAATTTGGGGAAAACCTTCCGTGTATCGTGGATTGCTCCCGATTCGTCCCTCAGGTCACGGACGCGAGTGATGTCGATAACGGAGCGGTTGCGACCCTGTGTGCTGGTTTGGTTCGCCCTGGTCAAGCAACTATCTTCCGTGCAGGTGCCGTACGTGCTTCGCGCGTGCGATGAAGTATCGACAGCGGCGAAGACGACGGGGAAAGGGAAGGGAGTCGCCTTGCTCGGCAAGCGATTCAACAGGATGGCGATCGGCTCGGTAGCCGGGGTCATGCTCATGGCAGCGGCCGCCTGTGGCGGCAGCGGCGGGGGGACCACGGCCAGCGAGGCGTCGAGCGGCGCCGACCCGAGCAGTGCGGCGTCGAAGGGCGCACTCAAGGTCGGACTGGCGTTCGACGTCGGCGGTCGGGGTGACAAGTCCTTCAACGACGCGGCCTACGCCGGTCTGGAGAAGGCCAAGACGGATCTCGGCGCGGACATCAAGGAGCTGAGCCCGTCGGCCGACGGCTCCAACCGCGGCGACCTGCTGCGCCAGCTCGCCGACGCGGGTTACAACCCGATCATCGGCGTCGGCTTCGCGTACGGCGACGACATCAAGAAGACGGCGGCCGAGTACCCCGACATCCAGTTCGCGGTGGTCGACTCCGCCTCCAACGGGCCCAACGTGACCGGCCTGCTGTTCGCCGAGGAGCAGGGCTCCTACCTGGCGGGCGTCGCGGCGGCCACCAAGTCCAAGTCCAACCACGTGGGCTTCGTCGGCGGCGTCGAGAACGACCTGATCAAGAAGTTCGAGGCGGGCTTCGTGGCCGGCGTGAAGTCGGTCAAGTCAGACGCCAAGATCGACATCAAGTACCTCACCCCCGACGGTGACTTCTCCGGCTTCAAGGCCCCCGACAAGGGCAAGGTCGCGGCCGAGAAGATGTACCAGGACGGCGCCGACATCGTCTACCACGCCTCCGGCGACTCGGGCCTGGGCGTGTTCCAGGCGGCGGCCGCGGCCAAGAAGAAGGCCATCGGCGTCGACTCCGACCAGCGCCAGACGGTCAAGGAGACCGACCTGCAGAGCGTCATCATGACCTCGATGCTCAAGCGCGTCGACGTCGGCGTGTTCGAGTTCGTCAAGGCCTTCCAGGGCGGCGCCAAGGGCGGCTCCAACATCACGTACGACCTCAAGGTCGACGGCGTGGGCCTGTCCACCACCGGCGGCGAGATCGACGACATCAAGGACAAGCTCGACGCGGCCAAGAAGGACATCGTCGACGGCAAAATCACGGTTCCGTCGAAGCCGTAATCGGGGTAGGAGTGACAGCTGAGGGCCCGGAGTCCCCACTTCGGGCCTTCTGTCTATCCCCCGCCCCCCGCTAGGAGAGGCGAAATGAGTGCTGACACCCTGGCCACGGCGAAACCCGCTGTAGAGCTGGAGGGCATCACCAAGCGTTTCCCCGGTGTCGTCGCGAACCATGACATCCGCATCACCGTCGAACCAGGGACGGTGCACGCCATCGTCGGGGAGAACGGCGCGGGCAAGTCAACGCTGATGAAGATCCTGTACGGCATGCAGAAGCCGGACGAGGGCACCATCAGGATCAACGGCGCCGAGGTCAGCTTCCGTACGCCGAGCGACGCCATCGACGTCGGCATCGGCATGGTCCACCAGCACTTCATGCTGGCCGACAACCTCACCGTGCTGGAGAACATCGTCCTCGGGGCCGAGCCGAAGAAGGCCGGCATGCTCGACACGGCCTCCGCCCGGAAACGCATAACCGAGCTGGCCGAGAGCCACGGCCTGCGGGTCGACCCGGACAAGCTCGTGGAGGACCTCGGCGTCGGCGACCGCCAGCGCGTCGAGATCCTCAAGGTCCTCTACCGGGGCGCGCGCATCCTCATCCTCGACGAGCCGACGGCCGTGCTCGTGCCGCAGGAGGTCGAGGAGCTCTTCCAGAACCTGCGCGAGCTCAAGGCCGAGGGCCTGACCGTCATCTTCATCTCCCACAAGCTCGACGAGGTGCTCGGCATCGCCGACGCGATCACCGTGATCCGGCGCGGCACCACGGTCGCGAGCGTGGACCCCGGCGACGTCACGGCGCGCCAGCTCGCCGAGCTGATGGTCGGCAGCGAGCTGCCCACGCCCGAGACCCGCGAGTCCACGGTCACCGACGTCGTGACGCTGCGGGTCGCCCAGGTCACCATGGAGGCCGACGGCTACCACGCCGCCGCCGACCCGGCCAAGCTGCGCGAAGAAGGCAAGCGGCTGCTTCTCGACGACGTGTCGTTCGAGATCCACCGGGGCGAGATCCTCGGCATCGCCGGGGTCGAGGGCAACGGCCAGTCCGAGCTGATCGAGGCGATCATGGGCATCCGGCCCGCGCACGGCAGCATCGAGCTGGACGGCCAGGACATCAGCCAGTGGTCCACGCTCAGGCGCAGAGAGTCCGGCATCGGCTACATCCCGGAGGACCGGCACCGGCAGGGGCTGCTGCTGGAGGCCTCGCTGTGGGAGAACCGCGTGCTCGGCCACCAGACCAGGAAGCCGGCGCGCAGCGGCATCTGGATCAACCGGCGGGCCGCCAAGGCCGACACCGAGCGCATCGTCAAGGACTACGACGTACGCACGCCCAGCGTCGACACCCTGGCCCTGGCCCTGTCGGGCGGCAACCAGCAGAAGCTGATCGTGGGCCGCGAGATGAGCGGCGAGCCGAGGTTCCTCATCGCCGCTCACCCCACCAGAGGCGTGGACATCGGCGCGCAGGCCGCCATCTGGGACCACCTGCGCAACGCCAGGGCCGCCGGGCTGGCCGTGCTGCTCATCTCCGCCGACCTCGACGAGCTGATCGGCCTGTCCGACACGCTCCGGGTGATCTACCGCGGGCGGCTCGTGGCCACGCTCGACCCTTCCGACATCACGCCCGAGCGGCTGGGCGGCTACATGACCGGCGCCATCGCCGGCAACGAGGAGACGTGATGCCCGCCGGGCTCAACCGGGCGCTGCTCACCGTGGCGGGCGCCGCCGTCGCCATCATCCTCGCGATCGCGATCTCCAGCGTGGCGATCATCGCGGCGGGCGCCAGCCCGCTCGACGCGTTCGCCGCCTTCTTCGACTTCGGCCCTACCGCGCGGTCCGTCTCCAACGGCATCGCGACCTTCCTCAACCGGGCCGTCCCCCTGTTCATCGCCGGTCTCGCGGTCGCCGTCGGCTTCCGCATGAACCTCTTCAACATCGGCGTGGAGGGCCAGTACCGGCTCGCGGCCATCGTCGCCGCGTACGTGGGCTCGACCTTCGAGGCGCCGGCGCCGATCCAGATCGCGGTGATCATCGTGGTCGCCGCGGCCGTCGGCGGCCTCTACGCGCTGATCCCCGCGGTCATGAAGGTGACCAGGGGCGTGAACGAGGTCATCGCCACGATCATGCTGAACTACATCGCGATCAACCTGACCTCCTACCTCGTGCGCGGCCCCTTCGCGGGCCAGCGCGCCGCGGGCCAGCTCACCACGACCACGCCGCAGCTGCCCGAGTCGGCCATGTTCCCCAACCTGAACTTCCTGTTCGACGGGTTCGGCCTGCTCCCGCCCACGCGCGGCGGCGGCCTGTGGGGCTTCCTGCTCGTGGCGATCGTGCTCGGCGTGGTGATCTGGGTGGTGCTGGAGCGGACCAGGTTCGGCTTCAACGTCAAGGCCAGCGGCCTCAACGGCCCGGCCGCGCTCGCCTCCGGTGTGAACCCCAAGACGATGGTCATCGCGGCGATGGTGCTGTCCGGCGCGATCGCCGGGCTGATCGGCCTGCCCGAGATCCTCGGCGACAAGGGCGCGTTCAACTCCAACTTCACCGCCGGCCTGGGCTTCCTCGGCATCGCGGTGGCGCTGCTCGGCAGGAACAAGCCCGTCGGCATCGCGGTCGCCGCGCTGCTGTTCGCCTTCCTCGACCGGGCGCAGGGCGCGCTGCAGATCGCGAACGTCCCGCCGTCCGTCATCACGATCATCCAGGGCGTCATCGTCCTGCTGGTCGTCGTGGCCAACGAGGTGACGAACCGGCTCGCGCTCAGACTCGAGGAGCGCCGGGCCGCCCAGGAGCTCAGCAGCAAGACCCCGGTTGAGGTGGCAGCATGACCAGGCTAGGCAAGTACCACTTGGCGCTCGTCGCGGTCGCCGCGCTCATCCTGCTGATGTCCCTGGTACGCGTCGTGTCCGGCCAGAACGACATCACCTCGTCCGGCACGTTCTCCGCGGCCCTGCTGCTGGCGGTGCCGATCGGCCTGGCCGGCCTCGGCGGCCTGTGGGCCGAGCGGGCCGGCGTGGTCAACATCGGCCTCGAAGGCATGATGGTGCTCGGCACCTGGTTCGCCGGCTGGGCCGGATACCAGTGGGGCGCGGTGGCCGCGCTGCTGGCCGGACTGCTCGGCGGCGCGCTCGGCGGCCTCATCCACGCCGTCGCGACCGTGACGTTCGGCGTCGACCACATCATCAGCGGCGTCGCGATCAACCTGCTCGGCCCCGGCATCACCCGCTTCCTGTCCGAGGTGTTCTACAAGGAGGGCACCCACGCGGCGGAGGCGGGCGCGGGCATCACCAGCTCGCCGGCGCTCACCTCGCCCGCGCCGACGCCCAGCCTGCCGCTGCTCTCCGACGGGCCCGATCTCCTGGGCAAGCTGGAAGGGACCCACTGGTTCCTCCTCTCGGACCTCGCGGGCATCCTGCGCGGGCTCACGCACGAAGTGAACGTGCTGGTCATCCTGGCCGTCCTGCTGCTGCCCGTGACGTACTTCGTGCTCTGGCACACCGCGTTCGGGCTGCGCCTGCGCTCGGCGGGCGAGAACCCGTGGGCGGCCGAGTCGCTGGGCGTGAACGTCTACCGGATCAAGTACCTCGCGGTCGTGATCTCCGGCGCGTTCGCCGGGCTCGGCGGCGTGTTCCTGGTCTTCGTCTCCACCAAGTACGTCGAGGGCCAGACGCAAGGGCGCGGCTTCATCGGCCTGGCCGCCATGATCTTCGGTAACTGGCGCCCCGGCGGGCTCGCCATCGGCGCCTCGCTGTTCGGCTACGCCGACGGTCTCCAGCTGCGCAGCAAGGGGGCGATCACCTCGTTCCTCCTGTTCGGCGCCGTGCTGCTGCTCGTCTACCTGATCATCAGGGTCCGCCGGATGCTGTCGCCCGACCGGCCCGCCGAGCTCGCGGCCAGGAGCGCCAGGGAATATACGCTGATGGCGGTCGCCGCCGCGGGCATGGTCGTGCTCTTCTGGCTCTGGCTGACCGTCGACCAGCTGCCGAGTGAGATCGTCTTCATCACACCACACGTGCTCACGCTGCTCGTGCTCCTGGTGGCTTCGCAGCGGCTGCGGATGCCCAAGGCCGACGGCGTGCGCTACCGCCGAGGGGAACAACATTGAGCACCATCGACTGGGACGGGCTGCGTTTCGAGGCCGCGGAGGCCATGCGGAACGCGTACGCGCCGTACTCGAAGTTCCCCGTGGGGGCGGCGGCGCTGGTGGCCGACGGGCGGGTCGTCACGGGCTGCAACGTCGAGAACGCCTCCTACGGCGTGGGCCTGTGCGCCGAGTGCGGCCTGGTGTCGGCGCTGCAGGCGTCGGGCGGCGGCCGCCTGGTGGCCTTCACCTGCGTGGACGGGCACGGTGAGCTGCTGATGCCGTGCGGGCGCTGCCGCCAGCTGCTGTACGAGTTCGGCGGCGAGGACTTGCTGGTCGAGACCGTGGACGGGCCGAAGCGGATGGCGGAGATCCTGCCGTACGCGTTCGGCCCCCAGGACCTGAGCCGGAGCGCCTGAATGGACGCGATCGAGGTCATCCGCGCCAAGCGTGACGGTGGCGAGCTGACCACGGCCCAGATCGACTGGGTGATCGACTCCTACACGCGCGGCGGCGTGGCCGACGAGCAGATGTCCGCGCTGGCCATGGCCATCCTCCTGAACGGCATGAACCGCCGCGAGATCGCCGACTGGACCCAGGCCATGATCCGCTCGGGCGAGCGCATGGACTGGTCCGCGCTCGACCGGCCCACGGCCGACAAGCACTCGACCGGCGGCGTGGGCGACAAGATCACGCTGCCGCTGGCGCCCCTGGTGGCGGCGTGCGGGGCGTACGTACCGCAGCTCTCGGGCCGCGGGCTCGGGCACACCGGCGGCACGCTCGACAAGCTCGAGTCGATCCCCGGCTGGCGGGCCTCGCTCTCCAACGACGAGATGCTGCAGGTCCTGCGCTCGGCGGGCGCGGTCGTGTGCGCGGCCGGATCGGGCCTGGCGCCCGCCGACAAGAAGCTGTACGCGCTGCGCGACGTCACCGGCACCGTCGAGTCGATCCCGCTGATCGCCTCGTCGATCATGTCCAAGAAGATCGCCGAGGGCACCGGCTCGCTCGTCCTCGACGTGAAGGTGGGCTCGGGCGCGTTCATGAAGACCCCCGAGACGGCTCGGGAGCTGGCCGAGACCATGGTGGCCCTGGGGACGGACGCCGGGGTGCGCACCGTGGCCCTGCTGACCGCGATGGACCGGCCGCTGGGCCTGGCCGTGGGCAACGCGCTGGAGGTCGCGGAGTCGGTCGAGGTGCTCGCCGGCGGCGGGCCCGCCGACGTGGTGGAGCTGACGGTACGGCTGGCGCGCGAGATGCTGGAGGCGGCCGGGGTGTCGTCCGGCAAGGACCCCGCCAAGGCCCTCGCCGACGGGTCGGCCATGGACGCGTGGCGGCGGATGATCGTGGCGCAGGGCGGCGACCCGGACGCCCTGCTTCCCCGGGCGGCGGAGACGCTGACCGTGGAGGCGCCCGCGTCAGGGGTGGTGACCCGGCTGGACGCGTACGCCGTGGGCCTGGCCGCCTGGCGCCTGGGCGCCGGACGGGCGCGCAAGGAGGACCCGGTGTCGTTCGGGGCCGGGATCACCCTGCACGCCAAGCCCGGGGACCTGGTGCGGGCGGGACAGCCGCTGATGACGCTGCACGCGGACGAGACGGCTCGGTTCGAGCGCGCTCTGGAGGCGCTGCAGGGCGGCTACGCGGTCGGCTCGGCGGGCGAGGAACACCTGCCCCTGGTCATCGACCGCATCACCGCTCCCTGACCGGCCCCGCCCCCGGGGCACCTCACCGCGGCCGCGGGTCAGCGGGCCAGGGCCGGGGCGTCGGCGAAGATTTCCGAGAGGACGGCGCGCTGGGTGGGCAGGGCCTCGGCGTGCCGGGCTCGGCCCGCGTCCGTGATGCACACGAACACGCCGCGCCGGTCCGCGTCGCAGACCCCGCGCGAGACGAGCGCGGCCTTCTCCAGGCGGGCCACCACCCGGGACAGGGCGCTCTGGCTCAGGTGGACCTCGTCGCAGAGCTCCTGGATGCGCAGCTTCCGATCGTGATGGACGATCCGGTCGAGCACCTCGAACTCGCTGGGCCCCAACCCATGCCGATCCCCCAGCTCGCGCTCCAGGGCGCACATGGCCTTGGCGTGCTTGGCCAGGACGTAATGCCAGGTGTCGACCACGAACTCCTCGTCCATGTCGCGGAGGTTACCACTTCGCTAAAACTTATGCAACGGCATTAAATGCGTTTGCATTAGATGCATCCGCATGTATTGTTCTGTCCCATGTCCTCTTCCTCATCCCGTTGGGGCGCGCTCGCCGTGCTCTGCGCAGTGATCTTCCTTGACGCCCTTGACGTCTCGATGGTGGGTGTCGCCCTGCCTGCCATCCAGCACGACCTGGGCCTGAGTACCTCATCTCTGCAGTGGGTGGTCAGCGGCTACGTGCTCGGCTATGGCGGTCTTCTGTTGCTCGGGGGCAGGACCGCCGACCTGCTCGGGCGGCGCAGGGTGTTCCTGGTCGCTCTGGGTGTCTTCGCCGTGGCGTCGTTGCTCGGTGGCATTGTGGACGACGGCGGGTTGCTGATCGCGGCGCGGTTCGTCAAGGGTGTGGCCGCCGCGTTCACCGCCCCCGCGGCCTTGTCGATCATCACGACGACTTTTCCCGAGGGGCCCGAGCGCAACAGGGCGTTGAGCATCTTCACCGCCTGCGGCGCCAGCGGCTACTCGCTCGGCCTCGTGCTGTCCGGCCTGCTCACCGAGATCGGCTGGCGCTGGACGCTGCTGATGCCGGTCCCCGTGGCCATCATCGCCCTGCTGATCGCGCCGCGGGTGCTGCGCGGCCGTGACGAGCGGGCCGAAGGCGGTCACGACCTGATCGGCGCCGTGCTGATCACCGCGTCCATGCTGCTGCTGGTGTTCACGGTCGTGCAGGCGCCCGAGGCCGGCTGGGCCTCGCTGCAGACCATCGGCTCGCTGGTGGCGGTGGCCGTGCTGCTCGGCCTGTTCGTCTTCACCGAGCGGCGCATGCGGCACCCGCTGGTCCGCCTCGGCATCCTGCGCTCCGGCCACATCGTCCGCGCCAACCTGGGGCTGCTCATCCTCATGGGCTCGTACGTGGCCTTCCAGTTCGTGGCGATGCAGTACTTCCAGAACCTCCTCGGCTGGTCGGCCCTGGGCACCGCCCTGGCGTTCCTGCCCGCCGGCCTGCTGGTCGCCCTCACCTCGACCAAGATGGGCGACTTCGCCGACAGGTTCGGCACCGGCAAGCTGATCGTCATCGGCTCCGCCGCGCTGGCCGGCGGGTACGCGATGTTCCTCGGCATCGACCGCACCCCCAGCCTGGGCGGCATGGTGATCCCGGGCATGCTCCTGATGGGCATCGCGTTCGCGCTGTCGTTCCCCTCGCTGAACATCCAGGCCACCACCGGCGTGGACGACGACGAGCAGGGGCTGGCCTCCGGGCTGCTCAACACCTCCGGCCAGGTGGGCGGCGCGATCGTGCTGGCCGTGGTCACCGCCGTGCTCACCTCGGGCGGCGGCGAGACGCTCTCGATCGGCTCGCTGCGCTCGGCGATCGTGGTCTCGCTGGTGCTGGCCCTGGTCGGGCTGGCGATCTCGGCGACCGGGCTGCGCGCCCGCAAGGCCCAGGCCGTCGAGAGCGAGAGCGTCAAGGTCTACGAGACCGTCTGACCAGCGGCGTTGTCACCAAGGGCCCCGTTTCGGCGGGGCCCTTTCTCGTCATTTCAGCGCGCCGAGCGGGGAGTCGTAGCCGATCCACTCCTCGCCCCCGTAGTCGGCGCTCTTTCCCGACCGGACGTCGACCCTGGTCAGGTAGGCGTCCTCGTCGTCCTCGTCGGGCTGGCGTACGAGGACCTCGTCGGCGCTGAGCCAGCGCTCGACCGCGATCACCCCGTAGTCGTCGAGCGCCGTGCGGGAGCCGAAGACGCGGCCGGTGCGGGCGTTCATGGTGACGAGCCGCTCGTCGGCCGACACCAGGGCCAGCGTGCGGCCGTCCGGGGATAGCGCGGCGCCGTACTCGAGGAGGCCGGGATCGACGCGGTAGCCGCCCGCGCGGCCCCTGGCGCCCTGGAGCGTGAGGGTCGCGACCGAGGCGTGGCCCGGCACGTCGTTCACGTCCACCTCGTCGCTGACCACCCGCGTGCCGTCGTTTCCCACGGCCAGGATCTTGATCTTGGTTCCTCTGACGTGCCGGGTCGCGCCGGTCTCGAAGTCGAGCATCGCGCCGTCGGCGGCGCCGAAGTCGAGGGCGAAGTAGCGGCCGTTGGGCGAGGAGGTGATGTGCGGGGGCGTTTCCTCGTGCTCGATGTCGATCTTCTTGACGACGCCGGTCGGCAGGTCATGGACGACGTACGAGCCGTCGCGGTGCCGGTAGGCCAGGCGGTGGCCGTCCTGGCTGATGGCGAGGGGCAGGGCGATGAGCGTCTCCTCGTCGTAGCCGGCCCGCGCGGCGGGCAGCCGCCACTCCTTGCCCGACAGGGTCGTCAGCCGCCACTGGCCGCAGGGTCGCGGGTCGCTGGAGTTGGAGGAGGCGCCCTCGCAGTAGTCCGTGTACGCGTACCGGATGGGGTCGCCCAGCTTGTCCGGCATCGCCATGGGGACCTCGTCAGAGGGCGTGAGGGCGGTGCCGCTGTCACCGGTCGCCTTCTCCAGGTTGCCTGCCAGGTTGCTCACCGCGATCACGACCAGGGCCGCGAACGCGCCGACGGCCCCTGCCGACACGGTCGCCCACAGGGTGACGCGGGTCCTGCGCCGCCTGCCGATGCGGGTCAGGACCGGCTCGGAGAGGTTGAGGTGCGGCATGCCGAGCGCGATCCGGACCAGGACGGCGCGCAGGCCGGGGTCGTCGGTGTCCGGCCCCTGGGCCGGGACTGTCCACGGGGTGGGCTCCGGCTCTTGAGCGGTGCCCGGCGGAACCTCCGGGGCAACCCACGGCGCCTGGTCCACCGCCTCCTGCGTGCCACCCTCCGGCTCCGAGGGGGCGTCGCCCTCCGGCTCCGGGGACGGGACGTCGCCTGGCTCCGGCGTTTCGTCGCGCGTGAAGAGCTCGGGGTGCGCGGCCCGGAGGAGGGTGAGGGCCTGGTGCGTCTCCTCCTCCAGGGCGGCGGTCCACAGGCCCGTCACCATGGCCACCTGCTCCGGCGGCAGCGCGTCGTGGTAGCGCGCCACGAGCACGGCTCGCGCCGTGGGCGGCAGCGTGGCCAGCGCGTGCTCCTCGGGCGCGGGCGGCGGCGCGGCGGCCAGGAACTGCGCGTACAGCTCCCGCAGCGCCGCCACGGCCGGCTGGCCCCAGCGGATGGTGGACCAGCGGCGGCACGCCGTGACCAGCGCCTCGACCGCCAGCTCGCGGGCCCGGTCCGCGTCACCCGTCAGCAGGTACGCGGTCCGCGCGAACGACGGCGAGTAGTTGGCCAGAAAGATCGATAAATCGCCAGACTGTTTCACGTATATAACTCCTCGTGGGGTGATCAGGGTACTCGTCAGGGCGGCAAGCCCGATCGCATGCGCGACCGCAGGCCGGGCATCTTGGAGGTATGCGCCCGTCATCCCCGCGAGCGGGCTCCCGGGCTCTCGCCTCGCTCGCCTGCCTGGCCCTGCTCACCGCCTGCGGCCAGGCCGTCCAGACCGCCCTGCCGGAGCAGCCCGCCGCCACCCGCACGGACCGGCCGGAGCCCGGCACGCCGACGAGCACGGCCGAGGTGGACGTCCAGCGCGACGGGATCGAGCCCGCCGTCGTCACGGGTGTCCGGTTCGCCGGTCACGACACGTACGACCGCCTGGTCATCGACCTCAAGGGCAAGGTGCCCGGCTACAGCGTCGAGTGGGTGGACGAGTTCGTCGAGGACGGCTCCGGCAAGCCCATGGACGTGAGCGGCGGCGCGTACCTGCAAATCACGCTCTTCCCGGCGAACGCCCACGACGCGAAGGGCAAGCCCACCTGGAAGGGCGGCCCCGTGTTCACCACCGGCCTGCTCAACGTCACCGACGTCGTCAGGACCGGCGACTTCGAGGGCCGCGTCGGCATCGGCCTGGTGCTGGCCAGGAAAGCCGCGTTCCAGGTCAAGGAGCAGGGCGGTCCCAGCCGCCTGATCATCGACGTGGCACACTGACGTGGTGGTGAGAAAGATCGAGGGCCCGGCCCGCATACCCGTACCCGGCGGCAAGCTCATCGACGAGCACATCGGCCGCGTCAGCAGCGGCGACGACGGGATCTCCATAGCGCACATGACCGCCCCGCCCGGCTGGGAGGAGCCGCCTCAGCGGCCGCAGTTCACCGAGTACACGGTGGTGCTGCGCGGCATGGTGATGGTGGAGCATGCCGAGGGCACGACGGAGGTCGCGGCCGGGCAGTCGGTGGTGACCTCGCCGGGGGAGAAGGTCCGTTACAGCGCGGGTCCCGAGGGAGCCGAGTACATCGCGGTGTGCCTGCCGGCCTTCTCGGCGGAGAGCGCAGGGCGTGACTGAGCCGTAGGCGGAGGACGCCCTATCATGGCCAGATGAGTCCCACGCTTGACGAGATCCGGCGGGCTCCCAAGGTGCTGCTCCACGATCACCTCGACGGCGGGCTCCGCGCCGAGACGATCGTCGAGCTGGCCAGGGAGACCGGCTACGATCGGCTGCCCACTGACGATCCCGACCGCCTGCGCCACTGGTTCGAGGAGGCGGCCGACTCCGGCTCGCTCGAGCGCTACCTGGAGACGTTCGACCACACCGTGGGGGTCATGCAGACGCGCGAGTCGCTCGTCCGCGTGGCCGCCGAGTGCGCTCAGGACCTCGCGGACGACGGCGTGGTCTACGCCGAGGTGCGCTACGCGCCCGAGCAGCACACCACCCGCGGGCTGAGCCTCGACCAGGTGGTCGAGGCGGTGCTCGAAGGGTTCAGGCAGGGCTCGGAGGGGCGCGGCATCCGGGTCGGCACGCTCCTGACGGCCATGCGGCACCAGGCACGGTCCATGGAGATCGCCGAGCTGGCCGTGCGCTATCGCGACGTGGGCGTGGTGGGCTTCGACATCGCCGGGGCCGAGGCGGGCTACCCGCCCACGCGGCATCTCGACGCGTTCGAATACCTCCAGCGGGAGAACGCCCACTTCACCATCCACGCGGGCGAGGCGTTCGGGCTGCCGTCGATCTGGCAGGCGATCCAGTGGTGCGGCGCCGACCGGCTCGGCCACGGCGTACGGATCATCGACGACATCTCCGTGTCCGACGACGGCTCCGCCAAGCTGGGACGGCTGGCCGCGTACGTGCGTGACAAGCGCATCCCGCTGGAGATGTGCCCCACCTCCAACCTGCAGACCGGTGCCGCCCCGTCGATCGCCCAGCACCCCATCGGGCTGCTGCGGCGGCTGCACTTCAGGGTCACCGTCAACACCGACAACCGGCTGATGAGCTCGACGAGCGTGTCGCAGGAGTTCGCCAAGCTGGTGGAGGCGTTCGGCTACGGCTGGGACGACCTGCAGTGGTTCACGGTCAACGCGATGAAGTCGGCGTTCCTGCCGTTCGACGAGCGGCTGGCGCTGATCAACGGCGTGATCAAGCCGGGGTTCGCGCAGCTCAAGTGGCAGCCGTGAAACAGACCTACCGGTCCAAGACCGCGTTCGTGCTCGCCTGGGTCTGGCTGGCCTTCGTCGCGTTCAACGTCTGGGACCTGATCGCTCACTACACCGGCAAGTCGTCGCTGGTGGCGCTGGCCGTGCTCGGCGCGCTGACCGCGCTGGTCTACGTGATCGCGATGCGCCCCGCCACCGTGTTCACGGAGGCGGGGCTGATCGGGCGCAACCCGCTGCGCACGACGTTCCTGCCGTGGGCCTCGATCGAGGACGTGACGGTGTCCCACTCGATCAACGTCGAGTACGGCGACGAGCGGGTGCTGCGGCTGTGGACGCCGATGAGCAGCGCGCGGGAGCGGGCCAAGGCGCAGCGGCGCGGAGCCCCCAGGCAGCAGCGGGGGCGTTTCAGCACCGAGCCCACGCTGTCGAAGGCCGAGCAGGCGGCGGTGGAGGCGTTCGCGGGCAAGACGCACGCCGACTGGGTGGGCGACCAGATCCGCGACCGCGCCGAGTCGGCCAGGCGCCGCGAGGAGGAGGCGGCGCCGGCCCGGGTGACGTGGTCCTACGACTCCATCGCGGTGCTGGTGGCGGCCGTGGTCCTGCTGGTCGCGGCGATCGTCATCGCCTAGCCCGGTTGACGAAGCGGGACATGCCCTCCTGGGCGATGCCCGACTTCTCGACCTGCTCGGCGGCCTCCGTCTCCCTCGCGAAGGCACGCTCGACCTCGTCCATGGGCGGCCGCAGGAGCGCCAGGTGGACCGCCGTGGCCGTGCCCGGCCGGGTCCAGTGGCGTATACGGTCGATCGCCGCGTCCAGCAGCCGCTCCGGGGGGACGATCTCGTCCAGCAGGCCCGTGGCCAGGGCCTGCTCGGCGGTCATCCGGGTCGAGTCGAGCACCAGCTTCAGCGCCTTTGCGCCCACCAGGCGGGGGAGCAGGTAACTGGCGGCGTTCGAGACGGACAGGCCGATGTGGTTCTCCGGCAGGAAGTACTCGGTCGCCGGGGTGCCGATGCGGGTGTCGAAGCAGAGCGTCCACTCGGCGGCCCCGCCCACGGCCAGGCCGTTGACCGCCGCCACGACCGGGACCCGCGTCTCCAGCACCGCCCTGGTCATGTCGTGGAACAGCTCCACCTCCTCGACCAGCGACTTGCCGGCGGCCTCGTGGATGTCCTCCCCGGCCGAGAACGCCCGGCCGGTGCCGGTGACGACGACGCCCCTGACGTCCTCGCCGCACGCCCGGATCGCGCTTGCGAGGTCGCGGCGCATGCCCGCGGTGAGGGCGTTGAGCTTCTCGGGGCGCGCGAGCGTGACGATCGCCACCTCGTCACGTTCGGTCACTTCGATCATGATCTCTCCTTGGGGAACGCGATGGCCGCGGCGCGCTGGTCTCGGGCTGGGGTGAGGAGGTGGCGCTTCTCGATGCGGGAGGACGGGGTGAGCGTGAACTCCGTCACGAACTCCACGTACTCCGGGACCTTGAAGCGGGCCAGCCGCTCCCTGACGTGGCCGATGATGCTCGCGGCCGTCTCCGCGTCGGGGGCGTGCCCCGGGCGGAGCTGGATGAACGCCTTGGGCAGCTCGCCGAACAGGTCGTCGGGAACGGGCACCAGCGCGGCCTGGAGCACCGCGGGATGCTGGGTGAGCACGCCCTCCACCTCGGCGCACGAGATGTTCTCGCCACCCCGGCGCACCATGTCCGTCAACCGCCCGCAATGGTGGATGTATCCGTGCTCGTCCCGGAAGCCGAGGTCGCCCGTGTGGTACCAGCCGTCCCTGAACGCGTGGGCGGTGGCCTCCGGGTGGTTCCAGTAGCCGTTCATCATGGGCGTGCCCCTGACCAGGATCTCCCCGGTCTCCTCGGCCAGCGTGACCTCCTTGCCCGGGTACGGGACCCCCATGGCGCCGGTGCCGACCGTCTCCACGGCGTCGATGGGCACCCCCAGGTCGGGCCCGCTCTCCGTGGACCCGTACAGCTCGCGCCACGGCGCGCCCCAGCGCTCCTCGAACGCCTGGTGCAGGTCCGGCCGGATGCCCGAGCAGAGGACGAGGCGCATCCGGTTGTCGCGGTCGCGGGGGTGGGGCGGCTGCTTGTGCAGGAGGAGGGGCATCGAGCCGAGTACGTACGTGAGCGTCGCCCCGTGCTCCCGGACCGAGGCCCAGAAGCCGGAGGCCGAGAAGCGGGGGAGCACGACGAGGGGGATGCCGCCGACGAGGCAGAAGAGGGTGGCCCACTGGGGATCCATGTACGAGTACGGCTGGGCGATCAGCATGACGTCGTCGTCGCGCAGGCGGGCCTGGTCGGCGATGAGCCGGGCGGTCCTGAGCCAGTAGTCGTGGGTGAGCATGCAGGCCTTGGGGAATCCGGTGGTCCCCGACGTGTACTGAAAATTCGCGATTTCATGGGTTAAAGCTGGACGTTGGTCGCGCGGCTCCGCGTCGAGGACGTAGACCGTACCCGGGATGTGCGGGGCGTGCTCGTCGGTGGTCAGGGTGGCCACGGCGCCCGAGTCGCGCAGGACGTGCTCCAGGTCGGCGGCCCGGTAGCGGACGTTCACCGGCACGGCGACCGCGCCCGCCTTCAGCACGGCCAGCCAGCTCAGCGGCCAGTCGGGGACGTTGTCCATCATGATCGCCACCCGGTCGCCGGGCCGGACGCCCTTGTCGATCAGCGCGGCGGCCAGGCCGTCGGAGCGGGCGTCGGCCTCGGCGAAGGTGAGCGAGGTGTCGGGGAAGCGGAGGAACTCGCGCGTGCCGTACGTGTTAGCGGCGTGCCTCATCAGGTCGGGGATCGTTGCGTGCATCCGGCGGCTCCCATGGGAAGTCGGGCAGCAGGGAGAGATCGAGGGTGGCCCTGGCCGGGGCGGGCGCGCGGACGGCGGCCAGGCCGATCGTGACGAACTCGGCGCACACCTGCTCCAGCGTGGAGTCCCCGTCGGGGCGGTACCACTCGCTGGTGCCGGTGCACATGGACATCAGGGCGAGGCGGGTCAGCTTCTGGTCGGCGACGCGGAACACGCCCTGGGCGACGCCGTCCGCGAGGGCGTCCTTCCAGTGGGCCTCGTACGCGTCGCGCAGGGCGATGATCTCGTCGTGGGCGGCGGAGCCGGGGGTGAGGGAGCGGAGTTCGCCGTCCATGACGCGGCTGGTCATGGGGCTGAGCGCGTGGACCGAGGTGAGGGAGCTGATCAGCAGGGCTAGGCGGTCGGTGGGGCTGCGGACGTCGTCCAGCATGCGTTCCGTGGCGTCGATCAGCCCTTGCTGGGCGACGCGCATGAGGTCGGCGAGCAGGGCTTCCTTGCTCGTCACATGGTGATATATCCCGGCATTGGTCATGCTGACCGCTTTAGCCAGGTCGCGGATGCTCGTGGCCGCGTAGCCCTGCCGGGCGAACAGCAGCACCGCCGCCGTCCTGATCCGCCGGTTCGCATCCTCGCTGGCGATCCTACCGAACGTTCGGTCGCCCATGATGGGAAAAATACCCCATGCATCTAGAAATCGCCATAGGTTGACCCTGACACCGTGTCAGGCCGTACACCTGGAGCCGTTATGTTCAGCATCGGAGATTTCGCCAGGCTCGGGCTGGTCTCGGTACGCATGCTGCGTCACTACGACGCCATCGGCCTGCTGCGCCCCGCGCACGTGGACCCCGTCACCGGCTACCGCTCCTACCAGGCCGCGCAGCTGTCCCGGCTCAACCGCATCGTCGCGATCAAGGACCTCGGCTTCACGCTGGAGCAGGTCAGCGCCATCCTCGACGAGAAGGTGAGCACGGAGGAACTGCACGGCATGGTACGGCTGCGCCGCGCCCAGCTCGAAGCCCAGATCAGCGCCGACCTGGCCAGGCTCCGGGGCGTCGAGACGCGACTGCGCACCATCGAGACGGAGGGGCACATGAGGACCGCAGAAGTCCTGCTCAAGAGGGTGGACCCGGTCCGGGTCGCCGAACTCGCCGCCAGGGCGGCCAGCTACGACGGGGAGGACATCGGCCCGGTCATCAAGCCGCTGTTCCGGGAGATCTGCCGCCGGGTGGAGGCCGCCGGGGTGAGTGTCGTGGCTCCCGGCCTGGCCTATTACGTGCCGGACGACGACGGCTCCGTCATGGTGCACACGTGCCTGCCGGTTTCCGTGCCGCCCGGCCCGTACGACTTCGAGATCGTCGACCTGCCGCCCATCGAGACCGCGGCCACGATCATCCACGTGGGGCCGATGGAGGCGGTGGGGCCGACGTTCCAGACGCTGGCCCACTGGATCGAGGAGAACGGCTATCGCTCCCTGAGCCTGGCCAGGGAGATCTCCCTGCACTGCCCGGACAACCTCGACGAATGGGTCACAGAGCTGCAGATCGAGGTGACGCCGGCATAGTGGACACGACGCAGTTCGAACGACACCGGGCCGAGCTGACGGGCTACTGCTACCGCATGCTCGGCTCGGGGTTCGAGGCCGAGGACGCGGTGCAGGAGACGTTCGTCAGGGCGTGGCGCACGTACGATGCCGCCCGGGGGCCGCTGCGCGCGTGGCTCTTCCACCTGGCCACGAACATCTGCCTCGACATGCTGCGGGGCCCGCAGCGCCGCGCCCGCGCCATGGACCTGACCCCGGCCGCGGTGCCGGGCGCCGACCTCGGCCCGCCGCTCCCTCCCGAGCGCTGGATCCACCCCATCCCGGACAGCCGGCTCAGCCCCGAAGAGCTCGCGGTCGAGAGGGAGACCGTCCGGCTGGCCTTCGTGGCGGTCCTGCAGCACCTTCCGCCCCGGCAGCGGGCCGTGCTCATCCTCCGCGACGTCCTGAAGTGGACCGCCGCCGAGACCGCCACCCTCCTGTCCACCACGGTCACGTCCGTCAACAGCAGCCTGCAGCGGGCGCGCGCCCGCCTGCCCGCCGTGGAGCCCGCCGACCCGAAGGTGGACGAGGACCTGCTCACCCGCTACGTCGCGGCCTTCGAGAGATACGACGTGGACGCCCTGGTGTCGCTCCTGGCCGAGGACGCGACGATGTCGATGCCGCCGTTCACGTGGTGGCTGCGCGGGCGCGAGCACATCCGGGCGGTCCTGCTCGCCTCGGACGCGCCGTGCGCCGGTGCCCGCCTCCTGCCGGCGCGCGCCAACGGCTCCCCGGCCTTCGGGCAGTACGCGGACGGCCGGGCCTTCGCCCTGGTCGTCCTGGAGGTCGCGGACGGCCGCATAACGGGCATGACCACCTACCTGGACCCCGGCCTGTTCCCTTTCTTCGACCTGCCGATGAGTTTCGACCGCGTGCTCCGTACTGAAGGGTGAAGGAGGAACACGACATGCCACAGATCGTCGAATTTCCCGAGCGTCCCTACATCGGGATCCGCAAGACCATCACCATGACCAGCTTCGGCCTGGTCGGGGACCGCATCGCCGGGCTGATCGGCTGGCTCGCCGAGCGCGGGGTGTCCCCGGCCGACGCCCCGTTCTTCAGGTACGACAGCATCAACATGCCGGAGGACCGGCTGGTGGTGCAGGCGGGAGTGCCCGTTCCGGCGCCGGTGGCGGGGGAGGGCGACATCTTCGCCGACGTCCTGCCCGCGGGCCGCTACGTCACCACCTCCCACCACGGCCACCCGGACCAGCTGATGAGCGTCACCTCCGGGATGCTGAAGTGGGCCGAGGAGCAGGGCCTGACCTGGGACATGACCGAGAAGGACGGGACGGAGCACTGGGGCTGCCGCCTGGAGTTCTACCAGACCAACCCCATGGACGAGCCCGACCCGAACAACTGGGACACCGCCCTCCAGTTCCGCCTGGCCTGACCTTCGGGACCTTGAGACAACAACCAAATTTGGTTGTCCCGAATGCGGTACAACCAAATTTGGATGTCTCGGGAGGGCGCATGTTCATCGGGCGGGAGCGGGAGCTGGCCGCGCTCGGCCGCCACTTCGCACGGGTGGGCGCGGGTGACCGCCCAGGGCGGGCCGTCCTCATGCGGGGCCGCCGCCGCGTGGGAAAGTCGCGCCTGGCTGAGGAGTTCATCCACCGGAGCGGCGTGCCCAGCCTCTTCTTCACCGCCGCCCACGAGCCGCTCACCGATCAACTCGCACGTTTTGTCGCGGACGCCGCGGCCTCGGATCTGCCGGACGCCGCTCTCTTCGAAGGAGTGGCTCCGACCTCCTGGGACGGCGCCCTCCGGCTGCTCGCCCAGGCGGTTCCACAGGACTCGCCCAGCATCGTGGTGCTGGACGAGCTGCCCTTCATGATCTCCGAAGACCCGCATCTCGAGGGCAGGTTGCAGCGTCTCTTCGATCGCGAGTTCTCCCGCCGTCCCATGCTGCTCATACTGATCGGCTCCGATCTGTCGATCATGGAGGCGATCAACCAGTACGACCGGCCGTTCTACATGCGAGCCTCGGAGATGGTGATCAATCCGCTCACACCCGCCGACGTGGCGGAGAAGCTGGGGCTGGCACCCGCGGACGCCATCGACGCCTATCTCGTCACCGGCGGCCTTCCCATGATCCTGGACGAATGGCCCGTCGGCGCGACCGTGCCGGAATTCCTGCATGAGGCCATTCCCGACCCGACCTCGGCGCTCACCGTGAGCGGCGAGCGTGCGCTGGCGGCCGAGTTCCCGCCGGAGGCGCAGGCCAGGATCCTCTTGAAGGCCATCGGCTCCCGCTGTCCGTGCGTCCTTCCAAGGACCGCCGTTACCACATCACGGACACCCACCTGCGATTCTGGCTCTCCTTCATCGAACCGGGCATGCCGGAGATCGACCGTGGCCGCGGCGACCTCGTGCTGCGACGTATCGAACGCTCCTGGACGGCCTGGCGCGGCGCCGCGGTGGAGCCCGTCGTCCGCGAGTCCCTCCGGCGGATGGACGGCCTGCCCGAGGAGACCGGGGCCGTCGGCGGTTACTGGACCCGGACCAACAACCCCGAGATCGACCTGGTCGGCGCCGACCGGGAGCCGGTCGCCAAGAAGATCACGATGGTCGGCTCCGTGAAGTGGCTCGAGACCCGGCCCTTCGACCACCACGACCTGGGCGAGCTCATCGTCCACCGCTCCCGGATGCCGGGTGCCGACACCTCCACGCCGCTCTACGTGGTCTCGCGCGGCGGATGCGACGTGGAGGGCGTCAGGCACATCACCCCCGAAGAGCTCCTCGAGGTCTGGCGATAGCGTCAGAGATCCAGGCAGGCGGCCAGGTCGGCCTTCAGGGCGGCGAGGTCGCGAGCCGCCTGCTCGCGGGCCCGCCCGACCTCCCCTGTCACCGGCACCACGACCTCCAGGTAGCACTTCAGCTTGGGCTCCGTGCCCGAAGGGCGGACGACCACGCGGCCGTCCCCCGACAGCAGGTAGCGCAGCCCGTCCGTGGGCGGCAGGCCGCCGTCGCCCTTGGACAGGTCGTCCGTACGCGTCACCGCCCGGCCGCCCAGCGCGGTGGGAGGGTGGGCGCGCAGGCGGGCCATGGCGTCGGTGATCAGCGACAGGTCGGACACCCGGAAGGAGAGCTGGGACGTCGCGTGCAGGCCGTAGCGGCGGGCCTGGTCGTCCAGGAGGTCCAGCAGCGTACGGCCGGAGCGCTTGGCCGCCGCGGCGACGGCCGCGACCGTGAGGGCCGCCCCGATCCCGTCCTTGTCGCGGACCGGCAGGCCCGCGTCGGAGCCGACGCTGTAGCCGATCGCCTCCTCGTAGCCGAAGACCAGCCCAGGACCCGCCTTGATGATCCACTTGAAGCCCGTCAGGGTCTCGCCGTAGCGGACCCCGTGCGCTCGGGCGATCTTGCTCAGCAGGGTCGAGGAGACGATGGTGGTGGCCACCATGCGGTCGCCGGTGGTCTGCGTGATCACGTGCTCGGCCAGCAGGCCGCCGACCTCGTCGCCGGTCAGCATGCGGCACGTCCCGTCCGGCAGCGGGACCCCCACCGCGCACCTGTCGGCGTCGGGGTCGTTGGCCAGGACCAGATCCGCGTCCAGCTTGGCGGCCAGGGCGACGGCCAGGTCCATCGCGCCGGGCTCCTCCGGGTTGGGGAAGGAGACCGTGGGGAAGTCGGGGTCGGGGTCGCGCTGCTCCTCGACGGCCGCCGGGGTCTCGAAGCCGGCGGCCAGGAAGGCGCCGGCGAGCGTGGCGGCGCCCACGCCGTGCAGGGGCGTGTACGCCACGCGCAGGTCGCGGGCCTCGCCCAGGGGCAGGGAGGTCACGGCGGCGAGATAGTCCTCGACGATGTCCTCGCCGAGCTCGGTGAGCGTGCCGGGGCCGTCCAGCGGGAGCCGGTCCACCCGTCCGACGGCGTCGATGGCCGCCGAGATCTCGCTGTCGACCGGGGGCACGATCTGGGAGCCGTCGCCCCAGTAGACCTTGTAGCCGTTGTCGCGCGGCGGGTTGTGGCTGGCGGTGACCGTGACCCCGGCGTCCGCGCCGAGGCGGCGTACGGCGAAGGCCAGCACGGGCGTGGGCAGCGGCCCCGGCAGGAGTGACGCGTGCAGCCCGGCGCCCGTCAGGACGGCGGCCGTGTCACGGGCGAACACGTCGGACTTGTGGCGGGCGTCGTAGCCGATGACCACGTGCCTGCCCGGCCCGAGGACCTGCGCCAGGCCCGCGGCGGCGCGCATGACGGTGACGCGGTTCATCCGGTTGGGGCCCGCGCCCAGCTCTCCCCGCAGACCCGCCGTGCCGAACTCCAGCTTGGCCCCGAACCGGTCGCGCAGGGCCTCCAGGTCGCCGCCGTCCAGGAGCCGGGAGAGCTCGTCGCGGGTCTCCGGGTCCGGATCCTGGGCCAGCCACTCCCGCGCCGCACCCACCAGGTCGCCGTTCACAGGCGGTCCACCACCTTGGCCAGCAGGACGCCCATGCGGGCCGCCGTGGCCCGGCCGACCTCCAGGACCTCCTCGTGGTTGAGCGGCTCGCCCGCCAGCCCCGCGCCCGGGTTGGTGACCAGGGAGACGCCGAGCACCTCCAGCTTCGCCTCCCGGGCGGCGATGGCCTCCAGGACGGTGGACATGCCCACCATGTCGCCGCCCAGCGTGCGCAGCATGCGGATCTCGGCCGGCGTCTCGTACGTGGGCCCGCGGAAGGCCACGTACACCCCCTCGGCGAGGCTCGGGTCGACCTCGCGCACCAGCTCGCGCAGGCGGCGCGAGTAGACCTCGGTGAGGTCGATGAACGTGGTGCCGGTGATCGGGTTGGCCCCGGTCAGGTTGATGTGGTCGCTGATCAGGACCGGGTCGCCGACGTTCTGCGTCTCGGGGCGCAGGCCGCCGGCGGCGTTGGTGAGCACGAGCGTGCGTACGCCGGCCGCGGCCGCCGTACGCACTCCGTGGACGACCGCGTCCACCCCGAGCCCTTCGTAGAGGTGCGTGCGCCCGAGGAACACCAGCGCGTTCCGCCCCGCCGAGGTGCGCACGACGCGGATCTTGCCGCCGTGCCCCGCCACCGCCGGGGCGCGGAAACCGGGCAGATCGGTGAACGGGACCTCGCTCACCGTCTCGCCGATGGCATCGGCGGCGGGCACCCACCCCGACCCCATGACGAGCGCCACGTCGAAGGTGCCGAGGCCGGTCGCGCTCTTGAGAGCCGCGGCGGCCTCATCTGCCAGGGTGTATGCGTCGTTGGTCACAACTCAGTAGTTTAGGAGCAGCCTGTCCAGCACCCGCACCCCGAACTGCAGGGCGTCCACCGGCACCCGCTCGTCCACGCCGTGGAACATCGAGGCGAAGTCCATGTCGGCGGGCAGCCGCAGCGGCACGAAACCGAACCCGCGCACTCCCAGGTCCGCGAAGAACGTCTTGTTGTCGGTGCCGCCCGACATGCAGTACGGGATCGCCCGCGCCGCCGGGTCCTCGGCCTTGAGCGCCGCGATCATCGACTCGACCAGCGCCCCGTCGAAGGTGGTCTCCAGCGCGATGTCGTGGTGCACGAACTCGCGCCGGATCTTCGGCCCGAGCAGCGAGTCGACGGTCTTGAAGAAGTCCTCCTCGAACCCGGGCAGGAACCGCCCGTCGACCACCGCTGTGGCCTGGCCGGGGATGACGTTCGACTTGTAGCCGGCGTCGAGCTGGGTCGGGTTGGCGGTGTTGCGCAGCGTCGCGCCGACGAAGCGGACGAGCGGCCCGATCTTGTCCAGGATCGGCTGCGGGTTCTCCTCGTCGAACGGGATCCCGAACGCGTCCGCGACCTCGGTGAGGAACTGCCGCACGGTCGGCGTGTACGTCAGCGGCCAGTCGTGGGCGCCGATCCTGGCCACGGCCTTGGCGACCTCGGTGACGGCGTTGTCGGAGTTGAGCATCGAGCCGTGCCCGGCCGTGCCGTCGGCGATGAGCTTCATCCAGGCCAGGCCCTTCTGGGCCGTCTCGATCAGGTAGAGCCGCAGCGACGGGTCCACCTCCAGCGAGTAGCCGCCGACCTCGCTGATCGACTCGGTGACGCCCTCGAACAGCTCGGGGTGGTTCGCGGTGAGGTACTTGGCGCCGTACACGCCGCCGGCCTCCTCGTCGGCCACCCAGGCGAAGACGAGGTCGCGGCGCGGCCGGCGCCCGTCGCGCTTCAGCCGGCGCAGCACGGCCAGCATCATCGCGTCCATGTCCTTCATGTCCACGGCGCCGCGGCCCCAGATGTAGCCGTCGCGCACCTCGCCGCCGAAGGGGTCGACGGACCAGTCGGCCGCGTTGGCGGGCACGACGTCCAGGTGCCCGTGGACGAGCAGGGCGGGCAGGGACGGGTCGGTGCCCTCGACGCGGGTGATCACGTTGCCGCGGCCGGGCTCGCTCTCGATGTACGTGGCGTCGATCCCGACCTCGGCCAGCCTGGCCATGACGACCTCGGCCGCGGCCCGCTCGCCGGGGCCGGTGCCGTCCCCGTAGTTGCTGCTGTCCACGCGGATCAGCTCTGCGCAAAGGTCGGCGACCTCATTCTCGGCGGGTGTCATGGCGTCTTCTCCCAACGGTGATCCAACGTGAGCAATCCGGACTTGTGGAGATGGCCGCGCTTGTAGGCGCGGGTGATCAGGGTGAGGTCGCTGTCGGTGATCTCGTCGTACTGCCCGACGACACCGGTCATGAAGCGGTAGAGGTCGGCCTCGTGCGCGGCCACGACCTGCACGATGAGGGAATGGGTGCCCGAGGTGGCGGCGCAGTAACGCACGCTCGGGTGCCCGGCCAGCCGCTGCCCGACCAGGTCCAGCCCGTACGGCCGGACCTTCAGCCACAGCATGGCCTCGACCTCCAGCCCGAGCAGCGCGGGCTCCACCTCGGCCCGCGGCAGCAGCAGCCGCCGCTCGATCAGCGAGGTCACCCGCCTGCGCGCGGTCGGCACGGAGACGTCGAGGCGCTCGGCGACGGCGGTGAAGGCGATCCTGCCGTCGTCGGCGAGCAGCCGGGCGATCTCCTCCTCCAGGGGCGACAGGCCCTCCTCGTCGGGCAGGCGCTCGGGGGGCGGCGCGGGCCGCAGCTCCAGCACCTCCTCCTCGCTGAGGTACGGCGCGTGCCACTCGGCCACGGTCCTGAACGTGTGGAGCACGACCTGGGCCTGCGTCTGCCGCACGCCGTAGATTTCGGACATCTGCGTGGCCAGCACATGGTGCAGGTCCTCGCGGGACGGGGAGACCAGCTCACAGCCGATGTCGGCGGCGCCGGTCAGCGCGTAGACCGAGCGCGTGTCCGGCCGGTCGGCCAGCGCCTCGGCCACCTTGCCCGCCGTGCCGGGGCGTACATGGACGTGCAGGTGGACGGGCCGCCCGTGGCCGGTGCGCAGGTCGTCGTAGATGGCCGTGACCCGCACGATCCCCTCGGAGATCAGGCGCTGCAGCCTCCTGGCGACCGTACGTTCGTGCTCGCCGACGACCCTGCCGATCTCGCCCCATGAGGCGCGCGGGCTGACCTGCAGCGCGGCGACGAGGCGCCGGTCGAGAACGTCCACCTGCAACCTGTTCTGTGTCGGGTTTGTAAATATCTGGCCAGAGATTTGACTGTTTCGGTCGTCCAACTGCACAGTAAGCCATCTCCGCACTTTGCAGCAAAGGAGCCCCCCGTGGCGACCTCCCCCGTGGCACACTCACCGGTCGGCATCCCGAAGAGCCGGGTCCGCCAGCTCATGGCGGCCAGCATCGGCAACGTCGTGGAATGGTACGACTGGTACGCCTATACCGCCCTCGCGACGGTCTTCTCCGTTCAGGTCTTCCCGAAGGACGCCGGTGGCCTGGTGCCCTTGCTGAGCACGTACGGTGTCTTCGCCGTCGGCTTCTTCATGCGCCCGCTGGGCGGCCTGCTGGTGGGCGCGTTCGCCGACCGGTTCGGGCGCAAGGCCGCGATGACGTTCACGATCGTGCTGATGGGTGGCGGGTCGCTGCTGGTGGGCGTGACTCCGACGTACGAGGCCGTGGGCCTGCTGGCGCCGGTCCTGCTCACCCTGGCCCGTCTCATCCAGGGGCTGTCGGTGGGTGGCGAGTTCGCCGCCGCGACCACGTTCCTGGTGGAGTCGGCTCCGTCCGGCCGTCGTGGCCTGTTCTCGAGCTTCCAGTACGTCAGCACCACCATCGGCCAGTTGCTGGCCCTCGGGCTGTCCGCACTGCTGGCCGCCAACCTGGACAAGGCCGACCTGTCCTCCTATGGCTGGCGCATCCCGTTCATCGTGGGTGCCGTGCTGAGCCTCGTCGGCCTGTGGATCCGCAAGGGCGCGGACGAGACCTCGGCCGTCGCGGAGGAGATCCAGCGCGGTGAGGCCAAGCGGCCGCGGCTGTTCGAGTTCCTGGTGGGCTACCCGAAGGAGGCCGCCACGATCGTCGGCATCACGATCGCGGGGACCGTGGCGTACTACACCTGGACGACCTTCCTGCCGACCTACGCGCAGATCACCGTCAACTTCGACGTGGCGGAGTCGCTCGAGATCGGCACGATCTCGCTGTTCTTCTTCATGGTGCTGCAGCCACTGCTCGGCATGCTGTCGGACCGCGTCGGGCGCAAGCCCATGCTGATCACCTTCGGCGCGGCCTTCGTGATCCTGCCGGTGCCGCTGCTCAGCACGCTGGGCAACTCGTTCGGGAGCCTGCTGCTCGTGCAGCTGATCGGCATGGTGTTCCTCGGCTGCTTCACCTCGATCTCGGCCGCGGTGAACTCCGAGCTCTTCCCGACGAGGGTGCGCGCGGCCGGCGCGGGCTTCCCGTACTCGCTGACCGTGGCGATCTTCGGTGGCACCGCCCCGCTCATCGGCACCGCGCTCAAGGACGCCGGCAACGTCGAGGTGTTCCCCTATTACATGTCGGCGCTGGCGCTGATCTCCACGCTGGTCTACATCTTCGTGCTGAAGGAGACCAAGGACCAGCCGCTGCGTTAACCGCCGTACGAGGTGCAGGGGCGCTCCCGCAGCTCCTTGACGTAGTCGTCGGGGGCGCCCGCCCGCTCCGCCGCCTCGGCCAGGCTGCCGAGGTAGCGGGCCGACGGCAGGCCGCCCTCGTAGCCGTCGAGCACGTAGAACCAGGCCACGACCTCCCCGTCGAGGGTCTGCACCCGCAGCCGCACCTTGTGGTACGCCCCGCGCAGCGCGCCCTCCCACTGGTCGAGCGAGGTCTCCTCCCAGTCGGGCACGTCATAGAGCACCACGAACACGTGCTCGTCGGGATCCTCGACGATCGTGGCGATCGCGCCCTCCCAGGTGGGGTCGCTCCCGCCGAAGGTCAGCCGCCAGCCCGTGAGCCAGCCGACGCCCCAGATGGGGGAGTGCGGCGCGCGCATGGCCATCTGCTCCGGGTCCATGTTAGAGCCGTAGGCGGCATAAAGCCTGGGCTCATTCGGCTTTCCTGCAGGACCTGAAAGCCACGCCACGGTCCACCCCTCTCGGCGGGTGCTGCACGTCATCCAGCTACCGCGCCATCCTGCCACGCTGGGCGGCCGACTCGGTCCATCACTTCAGATGTGGGGACGACGTGTCATCCCTCCGTCACCGAGCGGCATCGTACCAGCCATCATGATCTTGAACCTTTTGTCCGCCTTTTATCGGGCGTGTGCGGGTGGCAACGGCCCAGTTGCAGCCTTACCCAGACCATGCGGGACAATGGGTTACGTGACGAGGATCGTGATCATCGGTGGCGGGCCCGGCGGCTACGAGGCGGCGCTGGTGGCCGCGCAGCTAGGCGCGCAAGTCACGATGATCGAACAGGACGGCCCGGGTGGCGCGTGCGTGCTGACCGACTGCGTGCCCTCCAAGACGCTGATCGCGACCTCGGTCCGCAAGCAGGCGCTGCTCGACGCGCCGTCGCTGGGCGTGGCGTTCTCCGGGGGGTCCGACGGCGACGCGGGCGTGGTCGGGGTCGATCTGCCGCTGGTCAACAAACGGGTGAAGGAGCTGGCCCAGGCCCAGTCCGCCGACATCGCCACCAGGGTCGAGGCCGAGGGCGTCGAGATCATCAGGGCGCGCGGGCGGCTGGTCGACCCGCAGGTGGTCCGGGCGGGCGACCGTACGATCAGGGCCGACGTCGTGATCGTGGCCACCGGCGCGACGCCGCGCGTGCTGCCCGGCGCCGAGCCCGACGGCGAGCGCATCCTCAACTGGCGCCAGCTCTACGACCTGGAGGAGCTGCCCGAGCACCTGATCGTGGTCGGCTCGGGCGTCACGGGCGCGGAGTTCGCGGGCGCGTACCGCTCGCTCGGCTCGGAGGTCACGCTCGTCTCCAGCCGCGACCGGATGATGCCCAACGAGGACGCCGACGGCGCCGAGGTCCTCGAAGAGGTCTACCGCCGCCGCGGCATGAACGTCATGGGCCGCTCGCGCGCCGCCTCCGTCAAGCGCACCGACGACGGCGTGGTCGTGACCCTGGAGGACGGCCGCACGGCCGAGGGCACCCACGCGCTGATGACGGTCGGCATGATCCCCAACACCGCCGGGATCGGCCTGGAGGAGGCCGGGGTCCAGCTCGACAAGGGCGGTTTCATCAAGGTCGACAAGGTCTCGCGCACGTCCGCGCCCGGCGTCTACGCGGCCGGCGACTGCACGGGCGTGCTCATGCTGGCCTCGGTGGCGGCCATGCAGGGGCGCATCGCGGTCTGGCACGCGCTCGGGGAGGCCGTCCAGCCGCTGCGGCTGGCCACGGTGGCCTCCAACATCTTCACCGACCCGGAGATCGCCGCCGTCGGGGTCGCCCAGCAGTCCATCGAGGCGGGCGAGATCGAGGCCAACGTCGTCAAGCTGCCCCTGGCCACCAACGCGCGGGCGAAGATGCAGGGGTTCAACGACGGCTTCGTCAAGCTGTTCTGCCGCCCGCACACCGGGATCGTGCTGGGCGGCGTGGTGGTGGCGCCGCGCGCTTCGGAGCTGATCCTGGCGGTGTCGGTGGCGGTGCAGCAGCGGCTGACCGTCGACCAGCTCGCGCACACGTTCGCCGTCTACCCGTCGCTCTCGGGCTCCATCACCGAGGCCGCCCGCCGCCTCATGCAGCCGGGCGTCTCCATCTAACCCCGTCAGCCCTCCCCGGCCAGGCGATCGGCCTGGGCGCAGGAGCACGCGGCCGCCTTCAGGCCCTGACGACAGCAGGTCACCAGGTGACCGGGAGCTCGTGGGCGCCGTAGATGGCGGCGTCCGTCTTGAACGGCAGGTCCTCGACCGGTGCGGCGAGCCGCAACGTGGGGATGCGGCGGAACAGCGTGTCGAAGACGATCTGCAGCTCCATCCGGGCCAGGTTCTGGCCCAGGCACTGGTGCGGGCCGAACCCGAAGGCGAGGTGGTGGCGGGCCCCGCGCTCGATGTCCAGTTCGGCCGGATCCTTGAACACCGCCGGGTCCCAGTTGGCCGACAGTGTCGAGACGATGACGCCCTCGCCGGCCTTGATGCTGACCCCGCCGATCTCCACGTCCTCGGTGGCCACCCGGGAGGTGACCCCGTCGGCGATGGCGAAGAAGCGCAGCAGCTCCTCCACGGCCAGGGGCGTCCTGCCCGGGTCGGCCGTGATCAGGGCCAGTTGCTCCGGGTGGGTGAGCAGCCCGACCACGCCGAGCGAGATCATGTTGGCCGTGGTCTCGTGGCCGGCGGTCAGCAGCAGGAAGGCCAGGCTCACCAGGCCCTCGTGGTCGAGCGTGCCCTCCTGGCGTTGCCGGGCGATCTGCCGGCCGAACAGGTCGTCGCCGGGTTCGGCCTCCTTGCGGGTGATCAGGTCGTCGATGTAGGCACGAAGTTCGGCGAGGGCTCGCCCGCGGTCCTCCGGCGAGGAGGTCCGGCGCACCGCCACCGCCGTACGGCTCTGGAAGAAGTCGTGGTCGGTGTAGGGCACACCGAGCAGTTCGCTGATGACCAGTGAGGGCACCGGCAGGGACAGCGCTTGCACCAGGTCGACCGGGCGCTCGTCGGTGGCGAGCAGGTCGTCGATGAAGTGGTCGACGATGGCCTGGATCCGCGGGCGCAGTGCGGCCAGCCGCCTCACGGTGAACTCGCCGATCACCGGACGCCGGGCCGCGGCATGTTCGGCGCCGTCCATGCCGACCATCAACGGCGGTTGGCTGCGGAACTGCTCCAGGGTCTTCGCGTCGATGTTGAAGAGCGGGAAGCCGTCCTTGCGCCGGTCGGAGGAGAATCGGCCGTCGGCGAGGACGGCACGGCCCTCCTCGTGCCCGGACACCCACCACGCCTCGGTGCCGCTGGTCAGGTGGATCTTGCTGATCGGCGCCCGCTCGCGCAGCCGCTCGTACTCGGCCGGCGGGGCGAACGGGCAGCCGCGTTCGACCGGCAACCGCAGGCCGGTAACGCTCTTCGTCATGAACGACCTCCCAGTAATAGGTCTTTTCAGTGCAGGGTGAGCGGGGTCTCGGAGGCGATGCGGGTCAGCTTGTGCGGGTTGCGGACGTAGTAGAGGCCGGTGATGCGGCCGTCCCCGACGCCGATCGCGACGACGCCGTCGACCTCGCCGTCCACGCGGAGGATGAGCGCCGGGTTGCCGTTGACCACGGTGGGCTCACCGGTGAGCGCGACGCCGGCCTTGCCGATGCCGCCGACGATGAAGCGGGCCACCTTGCCGGCGCTGACGACGGGCCGGGGCGCGGCCTGCTTGATGCCGCCGCCGTCGCTCACCAGGACGACGTCGGGGGCCAGCACGTCCAGCAGGCCCTGCAGGTCGCCGGCTTCGAGCGCGCGCCGGAACGACTCCAGGGCCGCCCGGGTCTGGTCCGCGGAGACCGCCTCGCGCGGGCGGCGGGCTTCCACGTGCTGGCGGGCGCGGTAGGCGATCTGGCGGACGGCCGCGGGGCTCTTGCCGACGGCGGCCGCTATCTCGTCGTAGCCGACGGCGAAGGCCTCGTGCAGCACGAAGACGGCGCGCTCGGTCGGCGACAGCGTCTCCAGGACGAGCATGAGCGCCATCGACACGCTCTCGGCGAGCTCGACGTCCTCGGCCACGTCCGGCGTGGTGAGCAGCGGCTCGGGCAGCCACGGGCCCACGTATGCCTCCTTGCGGCTCTTCATGCTGCGCAGGCGGTTGAGCGCCTGCCGGGTGGTGATCCGGATCAGGTAGGCGCGCTGGTCGAGCACCTGATCGAGGTCGGCCTTGACCCAGCGCAGCCAGGTTTCCTGCAGGACGTCTTCGGCGTCGGCCGCCGAGCCGAGCATCTCGTAGGCGACGGTGAAGAGCAGGTTGCGGTAGGAGAGGAAGATCTCCGTCGCCGGGTTGGTGGTCTGATCGCTCATCTGTCGTCTTTCTCCTACATGGCAGGGCGCTGGGTGCCCTGCGCCTGTGCCGAGAGATCCTGCCAGTCGTCCCAGGTCTTGAGCCGGTCGGCGTAGGCCCGCTGGATCATCGGGTAGAAGCCCTGGCCGAAGAGCACCCGCAGGGGCGGGTTGTCGGAGTCGACGAGCTTGAGGAGTGCCTGGGCCGCGGCGGCCGGGTCGCCGGCGGGCTGCTTTCCGGCGATCGCGCCGAGGCGCCGGCGCAGGCCGTCGTAGGCCGGGTCGGGCTGGGCCACGTGGCCGTTGGCGAGCGGGTCGGGGTTCTTGCCGTCCCTGGTGGCGAATCCGCCGGGCTCGATGATGGTCACCTTCACGCCGAAGTCGGCGACCTCGCCGGCGAGGGCTTCGTTCAGGCCCTCGAGGGCCCACTTGGAGGCGTGGTACGCGCCGCCGAGCGGCATGGCGATGACCCCGGCCGCCGACGACAGCTGGATGATGTGCCCGGAGCGCTGCTCGCGCAGGTAGGGCAGCGCGGCCTGGACCACCCACACCGCGCCGAACAGGTTCGTCTCCATCTGGTCGCGCAACTGCTGCTCGGCCAGCTCCTCGATGGCGCCGATCTGGGCGTAGCCGGCGTTGTTCACGATGACGTCCAGACGGCCGAAGTGCTCCCTGGCCCGCTGCACGCTCTCGAAGACGGCCGCCTTGTCGGTCACGTCCATCGCGAGCGGGAGCACCGCGTCGCCGTAGGCGGTGACCAGCTCGTCAAGGCTGCCGGTGGTCCGCGCGGTCGCGGCCACCTTGTCGCCGCGCGAGAGGGCGGCCTCGACGAAGTTGCGGCCGAGGCCCCGCGACGAACCGGTGACGAACCAGACCTTGCTCATGATGTCTTTCCGTTCTCTCTTGCCTGCTGTTACGCCCCTAAGACACGCGGCGAGGCAGCGACATAACGCCCATCCGATGTGACCTGCGTCTCTCCCGCGCTCACGGATGCGTAGAGCGACACCGTTGACGTTTGTTGGTATGGACAGCAAACTAATTCACGAGTTGGCGCAGCCGTTCATAAGGAGCCTCCATGCCCTATCGCCCCCCATTGGTCGCGCACGAGTACTTTGTCGCGGACCCGCCCGAGCTGCCGGTTCGCGGACGAGGCGAGGGTGGTCTGTCGGCGGTGACCGCCGCGGAGCTGGTCGCGGCGGACGGTGCCGAGGTGATGGTGAAAGCGGTCACCACGGCGGAGGAGACGCTGGTCGTCCAGGTCGGAGTGGCCGGTGAGGGCGTCATCCGGGTGCGGCTGTCGGAGGACCCGACCGCCAGGCCGCGCTCGGAAGGGGCCATCTCCCTGGTGACCCCCGGCACGTATCCAGGGGCACGTGCCGGAGTCGCCCCGGGCGAGCCGATCGTGATCGACGCGGGCTCGCTGCGGGCCGAGATCAGCTTGGCGCCGTGGCACCTGAGGTTCACGGACGCGACCGGCAGGACGCTGGTCGAGCAGGATCGGGGGCACACCGACATCAGCGGACGGCTGCGTACGCTGCCCTTCGGCCGCTCCAGCGTCAACGGCGCCCCCGTCGCCTACCACGAGAGCTTCGCCGCCGCTCCCGACGAGGCCTTCAGCGGGTTCGGGGAGTCGTTCACGCGGTTGGACAAGCGCGGCCAGCGCCCGCTCATGTGGAACTTCGACGCGTTCGGCGCCGAGTCGCAGCGCGCGTACAAGAACATCCCCCTGTACGTCTCCAGCAAGGGCTACGGGCTGCTCGTCGACAGCGGCGCCCCGACGGAGTTCGACGTGTGCCAGTCCACGCACAGCGTCGTGCAGATCCTCGTGCCGGACGACGTGATGGACTACTACGTGATCGCCGGGCCGACGCCGCCGGAGGTCCTGGACCGTTACGACCTGCTGACCAGCCGCCCGTCGCTGCCGCCGAAGTGGGCGTTCGGGACGTGGATCTCGTCGGGGTTCTGCGTGGACAGCCAGGAGCGGGTGCTGGCCAGGGCGCGGACGATCAGGGAGCGCGGCATCCCGTGCGACGTGCTGCACCTGGACACGTACTGGCAGAGCGACGGGCACTGGTCGGACCTGCGGTGGGATCCCGTGAACTTCCCCGACCCGGACGCGATGCTGGCCGAGCTCAAGGGGATGGGGTTCCGGGTCTGCCTGTGGATGAATCCATATATTTCCCACCTGAGCCCCGCCTTCGCGGAGGCCTCCGATGCCGGATATTTCTTGAAGAATCGGGCGGGGGAGACCTACGTCGCCGACTGCTGGCACGGGTCGTTCCCGGCGTGCGGGATCGTGGACCTCACCAACCCGCAGGCCGTCGCCTGGTTCCAGGGCCTGCTGCGCGACCTCCTGCGCCAGGGCGTGGACACGTTCAAGACCGACTTCGCCGAGGGCGTGCCCGCCGACTCCGTCGCCTTCAACGGCATGAGCGGCACCGACCTGCACAACGTCTACACCCTGCTGTTCAACGACGCCGTCGCCGCCGTGACCCGTGAGGTGCACGGCCACGACCTCGTCTGGGCCCGCTCCTCCTACCTCGGGGGCCAGCGCCACAGCGCCCAGTGGGGCGGCGACACCTACACCAGCTACGCCGCCATGGGCAGCACGATCCGGGGCGGCCTCGCGCACGGCCTGTCCGGCGTGCCGTTCTGGAGCCACGACGCCGGCGGCTTCACCGGCCGGCCCACCGACGACCTGTACGTGCGCTGGACCCAGTTCGGCGCGCTCTCCCCGCTGCTGCGCCTGCACGGCACCACCACCCGCGAGCCGTGGGAGTTCCCGGCCGTCGAGGAGCAGGCCGTCAGCGCGCTGAAGCTGCGTTACCGGCTGATGCCCTACATCTACACGGCGGCCGTCGAGGCGGCCCGCACCGGCGCGCCCATGATGCGGGCCCTGTGCGTGGACCACCCGGACGACCCCGTGGCCTGGCAGGCCGACCTGCAGTACCTGCTCGGCCGGGACCTGCTCGTCGCCCCCATGACCGCGCCCGAGGGCGCCCGCCAGGTGTACCTGCCGCGCGGCACGTGGGTCGACTACTGGACGGGCGAGGTGCTCGAAGGCTCCCGCTACGTCACGGTCGGCAAGCCGCTCGACCAGATCCCCCTCTTCGTCCGGCACGGCGCCCTCATCCCGGTGGTCACCGACCCGGGGGACACGGTGGACGTGCCGGCCGAGATCACCCTCGTCGCCTTCGGGGGCGGCGACGGGACTGCGGAAATCCACGACGCGGACGGCGTGACGGTCGCCGTCGCCACCAGGGACGGCGACGTGCTGCGTGTCGCCGTCACCGGCCCGAAGCGCGTCACCGGGGTCGAGATCGCCCCGGTGGCCGGTGCTCCCGCGCGGGCCGAAATCTCGTAACACCCCCTGGAGGGATCATGGTGAAATCAAGAGCCGCGGCGGCGCTGGCCGTCGCGGTCCTGCTCCTGTCGGCGTGCGGCTCGGGAGGCTCGGAGACCCCGTCCGCCCAGAACAGCAGCCAGCCCCGCACTCTCAAACTCTGGCACTACGAGTCGGCCGAGGGCGCCATGGGCAAGGCGTGGGCCGAGGCGATCAAGAAGTTCGAGGCGTCGCACCCGAACGTGAAGATCAAGTTCGAGGCCAAGGGCTTCGAGCAGATCCAGAAGACGGCGAGCATGGTGCTCAACTCCGACGAGGCGCCCGACATCATGGAGTACAACAAGGGCAACGCCACCGCCGGCCTGCTGTCCAAGCAGGGGCTGCTCACCGACCTGAGCGAGGAGGCCGCCAAGCGCGGCTGGGACAAGCTGCTGCCCGGCGGCCTGCAGACCACCGCCAAGTACGACGACCGCGGCGTCATGGGCTCCGGCAAGTGGTACGGCGTGCCGAACTACGGCGAGTTCGTGATGGTCTATTACAACAAGGACCTGTTCGACAAGCACAAGGTCCAGGTGCCGACGACGTTCGAGCAGTTCACGGCCGCGATGGACACGTTCGTCAAGGCAGGGGTGACCCCCCTCGGCACCGCCGGCGCCGAGTACCCGGCCCAGCAGATCTTCTACCAGCTCGCGCTGACCAAGGCGCAGAAGCCGTGGCTGGAGGCCTTCCAGTCCTACAAGGGCAAGGTCGACTTCCACGGCCCCGAGTTCACCTACGGCGCCGACACGTTCGCCGACTGGGTGAAGAAGGGCTACATCGCCAAGAACTCGTCCGGGCTGAAGGCCGAGGACATGGGCGTGGCGTTCATGAACGGCAAGTTCCCCATGATGATCAGCGGTAGCTGGTGGTACGGCCGCTTCGCCTCGGAGATCAAGAAGTTCGAGTGGGGCCACTTCCTCTTCCCCGGCGCCACGATGTCCCCGGGATCGAGCGGCAACCTCTGGGTCGTGCCCGAGAAGTCGGAGAACAAGGACCTGGCCTACGACTTCATCGACATCACGATGAGCAAGGACATCCAGAACCTCCTGGGCAACTCCGGCGGCGTCCCCGTGGCCGCCGACCCGGCCGCGATCACCGACGCGAAGAGCAAGGAGCTCATCGAGTCGTTCAACAAGCTCACCAGCCAGGACGGCCTGGCCTTCTACCCCGACTGGCCCGCGCCCGGCTACTACGACGTGCTGGTGGCCGGGATCCAGAACCTCATCAACGGCAGCAAGGCACCGGCGGCGGTGCTGGACGAGATCGCCAAGCCGTACGAGGACAACCTCGCCGACATTGGCAACTAGATGAGGGTGCGCACGAGGGGGTACTGGCTCTACCTGGCCCCCAGCCTGCTGCTGTTCCTGGTCGTCATCGTCGTGCCGTTCCTCATGAACGTGGGCGCGAGCTTCACCCGCTGGTCGGGGGTCGGCACGCCCAGGTGGATCGGGTTCGACAACTACACCAGGCTGCTGAAGGACGAGCGGTTCTGGCAGTCGTTCCAGCACAACGTGGGCCTGATCGTGGCCATGGCCATCGTGCCGACCGCGATCGGCCTCGTGCTGGCGGCGGCCCTGTTCGACTACATCGGCAAGAGGTTCGGGCCGCGCACGGCCTCGGCGCTGCGGGCCATGTACTACCTGCCGCAGGTGCTGCCGGTGGCGGTGGCCGGCGTGGTGTGGGGCTGGATGCTGCACCCGTCGTACGGCGCGATCAACCAGATCTTCGGCCTCGACCTCGACTGGCTCGGAGATCCCGACCTGGCGCTGGCCACGGTCATGGCGGTCATGGTCTGGTTCCAGCTCGGCTACCCGGTGGTGATCTTCATGGCGGGCCTGCAGCGCGTCGACCCGGCCTACTACGAGGCGGCCGAGATCGACGGGGCCTCGTGGTGGCGCAGGTTCTGGCACATCACGATCCCGCAGATCCGGCCGGAGATCTTCGTGGTGCTGCTGACGTGCACGATCGCCGCGCTCAAGGTGTTCGGGCCGATCTTCGTGCTGACCCGCGGAGGGCCCGGCAACGCGACGATGGTGCCGTCGTACTTCTCGTACCTGAACTTCTTCCAGAAGAGCAACGTCGGGTACGGCTCCGCGATCGCCACCGTGCTGGCCCTGATCATCATCGTGGTGACGTTCCTGTTCCTGCGGATCCAGGAGCGTGAGCAATGAGGGGGCCGGGGCGCTGGGCGGTGCTGTTCTCGCTGGTCGTGCTGGCGATCGTGATGGTGTTCCCGTTCGCGATCGTGGCGATCAACGCGGTCAAGTCGCCGGCCGAGTACAGCTCCGACGGGCCGCTGAGCCTGCCCGACGGGCTCTACCTCCAGGGGCTCGTCGACTTCTGGAACCGGGTGGAGTTCGGCACGAAGCTCTGGAACAGCTTCCTGATCAGCGCGTCCGTGGCCGTGCTCGCCGTCGTGCTGTCGGTGCTCAACGCGTACGCGCTGGGCATCGGCAGGGTGAAGGGCCGGCTGTCGATCCTCGCGCTGTTCCTGGTGGCCAACACGCTGCCGCAGGAGGCGCTGGCCTACCCGCTGTACTACCTGGCCAAGGCCGTCGGGCTCTATGACACGCAGCTGTCGGTGATCATCGTCATGACGGTGATCCAGGCGGCGTTCGGCACGTACCTGCTGAGCGCGGTCCTGGGCCAGTTCCCGAAGGAGATCCTGGAGGCGGCGGCGATCGACGGCGCGGGGCGGCTGCGGTCCCTGTGGCGGATCGTGGTGCCGATCAGCCGGCCCACGCTCAACGTGCTGCTGATCTTCTTCTTCATCTGGACCTGGAACGAGTTCTTCCTGCCGCTGATCTTCCTGATCTCGAACGACACCCAGACGGTGCCCGTCGCGCTCGCCGTGCTGCAGGGCGAGAAGTACATGGACGCGACGATGTCCAGCGCCTCGGCGCTGCTCGGCCTCCTGCCGGCGGTCGCCTTCTTCCTGATCTTCCAGCGCACGCTGACCCGAGGTGTGACGGTCGGCGCCATCAAATGATGGAGAACCATTGATGCGAAAAATCCCGTTACTAGCCACCCTCACGCTGGCGGCCTCGCTGCTGGCCGTACCTCCCGCGCAGGCCGACGGCTTCCCGTTCCAGAACCCGGCCCTGCCGGTGGAGCAGCGGGTCGACGACCTGCTCGGCCGGCTCACGCTCCAGGAGAAGCTGGGCCTGCTGCACCAGTCGCAGGCGGCCATCCCGCGGCTGGGCATCGCCTACCACAAGAACGGCACCGAGGCGCTGCACGGCGTCGCCTGGTCCAACGACTTCAACGACAAGTGGAGCCAGAAGCTCGCAAGCGGCACCATGTTCCCGCAGGCCGTGGGGCTGGCCAGCACGTGGGACCCGGCGCTGATCAAGAAGGTGGGCTCCGCCGTCGGCGACGAGGCCCGCGGCTACAACGCCGTGGACCCGACCGTGTGGGGCCTGCAGGTGTGGGCGCCCGTCGTGGACCTGCTGCGCGACCCGCGGGCGGGCCGTAACGAGGAGGGCTACTCGGAGGACCCGCTCCTGACCGGGGCGATCTCCACTGCCTACGGCAAGGGCCTGCAGGGTGACGACCCCTTCTACCTGAAGACCGCGCCCGTGCTGAAGCACTACCTCGCGTACAACAACGAGAGCAACCGCAGCCTCAGCTCCTCCAACCTGACGCCGAAGCTCAAGCACGAGTACTACGAGCAGGCGTTCAAGGCGGCCATCTCGGCCAACGCCGCGACCGGGGTCATGGCGTCGTACAACCTGGTCAACGGGCGGCCCAACCACGTCAACCCCGATCTCGGCACCACGGTCAGGTCGTGGACGGACAAGACGCTCTACAACGTCAGCGACGCCTGGGGGCCGCACGCGCTCACCGACCTGGAGAAGTACTACGACACCAAGCCCGAGGCGTTCGCCGCGGTGCTCAAGGCCGGGCTCGACAGCTTCACCATCGACGACAACAACCCCGGGCCGCTGGCCGAGCACCTCACGGCCGCGCTGAACCAGGGGCTCATCACGCAGGCCGACGTGGACCGGGCCGTACGGAACGTCCTGACCATCCGCACCCGGCTGGGGCACTTCGACCCGGACGGAGGGCCGTACAAGAAGATCACCAAGGACGTGATCAACAGCCCGGCCAACCAGAAGCTCAACCGGGAGGCGGCGGGCAAGGCGGCGGTGCTGCTGCGCAACTCCGGCGCCCTGCCGTTCAAGGGGCCGAAGTCGGCGGCCGTGGTCGGGCCGCTGGCCGGGACGCTGTACCACGACTGGTACGGGGGCACCATGCCCTACCAGGTGACGCCGCTCGACGGGATCAAGGAGCGCGTCGCCGACGTCAGCACCGGCACCGGGCTGGAGCGGATCGCGCTCAAGCACCTGGCCTCCGGCAAGTACATCACCGCCACCGGCACCGGGCCCGACGACAACGCGGCCCTGGTCGACACGGCGCCCACCGCGGCCTCCGAGTGGGACCTGACCGACTGGACCAGCGGCGTGTCCACGCTGCGCAACGCGGGCAACGGCAAGCTGCTCGGCGGCGACTGGCGCTCGCTCGACACCGACGACGACCAGCCCCACGGCTGGTACGTGCAGCAGCAATTCGAGCTCCAAGCACAGGCCGACGGCAGCTACCTGATCAGGTACGCCGGTTATGAGACCGGCGATGACTGGTACGGCCTGCGCGAGCCGTACGTCACGGTCTCCGCCGACGGCACGCTCGGCCTGGGCACCAAGGAGCAGGCGGCGAAGTTCGGCAAGGAAGTCGTCTCGGACGGCGTCGCCGAGGCCGCCGCGCAGGCCGCCAAGGCCGAGGTGGCGGTCGTGGTGGTGGGCAGCAACCCGTTCGTCGCGGGACGTGAGGTCCACGACCGCGCCAACCTGCAGCTCGGCGAGGGGCAGCGGCGGCTGATCGAGGCCGTGCGCAAGGCCAACCCGCGCACGGTCGTCGTCCTGGAGACCAGCTACCCGGTCATCGTGGACGCCCCGAACCTGCTGTGGACCACGCACGCGGGCCCGGAGACCGGCCACGCGGTCGCCGACGTGCTCTTCGGCGCCGTCAACCCGGCCGGCCGGCTCACGCAGACCTGGCCCGCCACCGACAACCTGCCGAGCATCTACGACTACGACCTGGCCAAGACCGGGATGACGTACCTGTACGGGAAGGGCAAGCCGCTCTACGCGTTCGGGCACGGCCTGAGCTACACCACGTTCGGCTACCAGGGCCTGACCGTCCGGGGCGACAAGGTGAGCGTCAAGGTCACCAACACCGGCAAGGTCAAGGGCGACGAGGTGGTCCAGCTCTACACCCACCAGCGCGAGTCCCGCTTCAAGCAGCCGGTCAAGCAGCTGCGCGGCTTCCAGCGGGTCACGCTGAACCCGGGCGAGACCCGTACGGTGACCTTCACCCTGAAGAAGTCCGACCTGGCGGTCTGGGACTACACCCGGGGCAGGTGGGCCGTGGAGAGCGCCACCCATGACGTCCTCGTCGGCTCGGCGTCCGACAGGATCCGCCAGTCCACCACGCTGCGGGTCTCCGGCGAGACCATCCCCGCGCGTGACCTGGCGAAGACCACGCGGGCGATGGACTTCGACGACTACGCGGGCGTGACGTTCGCGGACGAGACCAAGGCCGGCGGCGAGGCCGTGGAAGGGTCGGCGGGGGACTGGATCTCCTTCACCGGCGCCTCCTTCGGCTCCCGCTTCACGGCCGGCGTGTCGTCGGTGAGCGGCGGCTCGCTGGAGCTGCGCTCCGGCTCGCCGACCGGCGCCCTGCTGGGCACCGTCCAGGTGCCCGCCACCGGCGGCGTCTACCAGTGGGGTACGGCGACCGCCACGGTCAAGGCGGGCGGCGGGAACCTGTACCTCGTGTTCAAGGGTGACCTGCGGATCAAGGACTTCGCGCTCGCCCGATGACGTTTCGCGGCGGCCGTGAGCATGGTCATGGCCGCCGCGGAACACTCACTTGCCTCCGTTGGATAGTCGTGCTATCTGTTATCTAGATAATTCGACTATCCAATGGAGGCTCCGGTGATCGTGATCGTTCTGCTGGTCGCCACGCTGGCGTTCCGGCTGCTGGGCGCGCTGGGTGTGGCCAGGTTCGCCACCTGGGGGGTCAGCGCCGCCCACGGGCTGGCGGTCATGCTGGTGATGACGGCCAGCGCGCATTTCGTCCCGGCGGGCGTGACGTTCATGCCCAACCAGGCCGACATGGTGGCCATGGTGCCGCCGTTCGTGCCGTTCCCGGCCCTGGTGGTCTATCTGACCGGCGTGCTGGAGCTGGCCGGCGCGGCCGGGCTCGTGCTCGAAAGGACCCGCCGGGCCGCCGGGATCTGCCTGGCGCTGCTCTTCGTGTTCCTGCTGCCGGCCAACGTGTACGCCGCCCTCGCCGGCCAGGACGTGACCCCGCTCTGGCAGCGGATCCCCGAGCAGGTCCTCTACATCGCGATCGCGCTGTGGGCCGCCGCGCGCGGCCACAAGCGCCTTAATTCGTTGTCCATCCAAACTATTGACCGTCAGCGCGCCCGTGTGTGAGCCTTCTTGAGTAGCTCATGCGCGAAGGCGCGGTGACGGTCAGGGTCCCTGCACTCTGCTCGTGCATGGCGGTCATCTGAAGCCTTTGGGGCGCCTGCTGGCGTGCCTGGAAAGGGAGAGCCGCGCATGCGAAGAAGATTATCGGTCATGTTCACGGTCGCCGCCGTCCTGCTCGTGGCGGCGATCGTGCGGATGTCGCCGGTCTCGGCGGTCGCCTCGGACCCGTACGCGTACAAGAACGTCAGGATCGACGGCGGCGGCTTCGTACCCGGCATCATCTTCAACCCCACGGAGAAGAACCTCATCTACGCCCGCACCGACATCGGCGGGGCCTACCGGTGGAACCAGTCCACCAAGTCCTGGACCCCGTTGCTGGACTGGGCCGGCTGGGACAAGTGGGGCTACAACGGCGTGATCAGCCTCGCCACCGACCCCGTGCAGACCAACCGGGTGTACGCCGCCGTCGGCATGTACACCAACAGCTGGGACCCCAACAACGGCGCGATCCTGCGTTCGACGGACAAGGGCGACAACTGGCAGGTCACGCCGCTGCCCTTCAAGCTGGGCGGCAACATGCCCGGCCGCGGCATGGGCGAGGCGCTGTCGGTGGACCCGAACAACAACAGCGTCCTCTACCTGGGCACCCCCAACGGCAACGGGCTCTGGCGCAGCACCGACTACGGCGCCACCTGGGCGAAGGTGGCCAGCTTCCCGAACCCGGGCAACTACGCCCAGGACCCGAACGACTCCAACGGCTACCTCAGCCACAAGCCGGGCGTGGTCTGGGTGACCTACGACCCGCGCTCGTCCACCAAGGGCACCGCCACCAAGACCATCTACGTGGGCGTCGCCGACAAGGAGAACAGCGTCTACCGCACCACCGACGCGGGCGCCACCTGGTCGCGCGTGGCCGGCCAGCCGACCGGCTACCTCGCCCACAAGGGCGTGCTGGACACCACCAACGGCTACCTCTACATCGCGACCAGCGACACCGGCGGCCCGTACGACGGCGCCAAGGGCGACGTGTGGCGCTACGCCACCGCGACCGGCACCTGGACCCAGATCAGCCCCATCCCGTCGTCCAGCTCCGACGACTACTTCGGCTACAGCGGCCTGACCGTCGACCGGCAGAAGCCGGGCACGATCATGGTGGCCACGCAGATCTCCTGGTGGCCGGACGTGATCTTCTTCCGGTCCACGGACTCCGGCGCGACCTGGACCCGCGTGTGGGACTGGACCTCGTACCCGAACCGCAGCTTCCGCTACAAGCAGGACATCTCGGAGAACCCGTGGCTGAGCTTCGGCGCCAACCCGCAGCCCCCTGAGGTCACGCCCAAGCTCGGCTGGATGACGGAGTCCCTGGAGATCGACCCGTTCGACTCCAACAGGATGATGTACGGCACCGGCGCCACGATCTACGGCACCGAGGACCTGACCAAGTGGGACTCGGGCACCCAGTTCACCATCAAGCCCATGGCCAAGGGCCTGGAGGAGACGGCCGTCCTGGACCTGATCAGCCCGCCGAGCGGCGCGCCCCTGGTCAGCGCCCTGGGCGACATCGGCGGCTTCCGCCACACGAACCTGGACGCCGTGCCGTCGACGATGTTCACGGCCCCGGTCTTCACCACGACCACCAGCCTGGACTACGCGGAGAAGTCCCCGTCGATCATGGTCCGGGCAGGCAGCTTCAAGGACTCCGACCGCCCGAACGACAGCCACGTGGCCTTCTCCACGGACGGCGGCGCCAACTGGTTCCAGGGCACGGAGCCGGGCGGCATCGACGAGGGCGGCACGGTGGCCGCCGCCGCCGACGGCTCCCGCTTCGTCTGGGCGCCCAAGGGCGTCACGCCGGTCTACTCGGTCGGGTACGGCAACTCCTGGCAGCAGGCGTCCGGCCTGCCCACGGGGGCGATCGTGGAGTCGGACCGCGTCAACGCCACGAAGTTCTACGGCTTCAACGGCGGACGCCTCTACGTCAGCACCAACGGCGGCGCGACCTTCACCGCCACCGCCGCCTCGGGCCTGCCTGCCACCGGCAAGCTCAAGGCGGTGCCGGGCAAGGAGGGCGACCTGTGGCTGGCCGGCGACGGCGGCCTGTGGCACTCCACCGACAGCGGCGCGTCCTTCACGAAGCTGGCGGGCATCACCAACTCGGTGAACGTCGGCTTCGGCAAGGCGGCGCCCGGCGGCACGTACATGGCGGTCTTCGCGGTGGCCACGATCGGCGGCGTCACCGGCCTGTACCGCTCGGACGACGCCGGGGCGAACTGGGCGCGCATCAACGACGACAAACACCAGTGGGGCAACATGGGCGAGGCCCTGACGGGCGACCCCAGGGTGTACGGCCGCGTCTACGTCGGCACCAACGGCCGCGGCATCCTGTACGGCGACCGCACCGGCCCGCCGGTAACCGTCACCCCCACCGTGACCCCGACGGTCACCCCCACCGTCACACCCACCGTGACCCCGACCGTCACCCCCACCACGGGATCGGGCTGCGCGGCGACCTACAAGGGAGTCAACGAGTGGTCGGGCGGCTTCCAGTCGGAGGTCACCGTCAAGAACACGGGCGCAGCGCAGATCACGGGCTGGAAGGTGACCTGGACCTGGCCGGGTAACCAGAAGATCAGCCAGCTCTGGGGCGGCACCCCGACCCAGACGGGCACCGGGGTGAGCGTCGTCAACGCCGGCTACAACGGCACCCTGGCACCGAACGGGACGACGTCGTTCGGCTTCACGGGCACCTACACCGGCACCAACACCCCACCCGCCACCCTCACCTGCGCCCCGGCGTAAGCACGGCCTTTCACGAGGGGGGCGCTGCGCGCCTTGGGATTTCAGACAGCGCCTCCCAAGGGGGCTCCGCCCCCTTTCGATCCCCCCTCAACCCCCCGCTCGCTGCGCTCGCCAGCACCCGCCCGTTGCCTGGTTACCGGCTGGGGCTGCTGGAGCCCGCCCCGAGCGGCCCTCGCTGGCGCTCGGACGTGTCCATCGGCGTCTCGCGGCTTCGCCACGAGCCCCCAGGCGAGAGGGCTTCCCAGCCCTCTCGCGCTCTCCCGGTCCTGGGCCTTCAGCCGGAGAATCGGCTGCGTGCATTTCGTCCGTGGTAATGAGCATCGTCTCCCACGGGAACGCCACGGCCACGATCGCTGCCACGTACAGGATCAGGATGGAGGCTCCGACCAGGGCCCGCCCCCTGAACCTGTCGCGCAGCGCCAGGGCTGCCACCAGCCCGATCGCGATCGACAGCGCGCCGGCCGGCTCGTGAGGGGTCCCCATGAAGTTGGCTCCGAAACGATTCGGTAGCCCCCGCCGTGCTCTACGGCGGTCGGCCAATGCCGGTCTACAGCGAGTCCAGCGGGCCAGAGGCGCGCATCACGACGACCAATCCGAGGGGGTTCCCAAAAGGTTTTTGAGGGGTTCGAGGGAAACTCATCACATGGCCGGATGCGTCGCGACCGTAGGTGATGGAGATCATGACGCCCAAGCCAAGACACCAAGCTGCGGATGACGCGGGCAAGAAAGCCTCATGAGCTGGTGGCTTGATGGTGGTCGCGGTGCTCTGTGACGGCTTCGGTGTAGTCCATGGTCGATAGATCGTCTTCGGTGATCCCGAGGTCGTACATCTGCAATCTGACCGCTTCAAGCGCGGCCGGAAGCTGATCGAGGCTATCAACGATCGTCTCGATCTCCAGGAAAGTACCGTCCAGTTCGGGGACAGTAACCATGGTTGCCAGCATGGCGCGTCCCCTCGCTCGAAACTGCCAATTGACGCAGTGCTTTTCGAACGAGATGTACGGGTTGTAGCCAAGGCTCCTCAGGATGGTGTCGATCGCCTCAGCGTCGGCAACTTCCGTCTCGTCCTCGGGCTTGGAATGGCTGGCTTCGTCCACCATGGGCGACTTGTGGGTCAGCAGAACGCGACGTCCCTCGTTGCTGGTCACCGTGCGGACGCGCAACTCACGGCCGATGGCAGTGAGGGAGCCGTCCGAGCAGTCGTAGTAGGTGTCGCGGTAGATGCTGGTCGCGCTCGTGGCTTGATGGTCCAGTGTCTCCCGGACCAGGTCAGGATCGCGGAGTCGGGCCTTCAGCTCGGCTTCGATGCGCACAGATGTCCTCACTTTCAGATGACGCGTTGAGCGGTGCGAAGAGTTTGCTCGAACAGACGACGAAACCCTCGGTGGAGAGCCCCTTGGGGAGTAGGTGCGATCTTGTAAACGGCGGATTCGTGCCCCTCCCACTTCTGGCCGAATGCTGACACGTACTGGATCTCATCCAAGGTGATCAGCCGCCAAACGGGGAAGACGTTGTACCTGTAAACCTCAACGGTGAGCGATGGGGCGATGGTGCTCAGTTCCCTCAAGCGGGCCTCAGCAAGCTGGATACCGGCAGAGAAGGATTCGGGGGTTTCGTTGATCTCCTCGGCCCTGCGAGCCGCAGCCTGACCCTCAGGGGAGAGAAGTAGCACACGAAGAGTGCGAGGGACATCGGGTTCCCCGATCAACTCGGGGCGCAAGAGGGAGTCGTTGAGACCGAGTATTCCCAGTCCCCGGACGGCGAGGACGTCGATAGCGGTGACCTGGCGCGCGGCAGTACGGATGTCCTGGGCCGCCATTGACTGGGATGGGAATGTTTGGATGATCTCCGCTCGCCCGACCGGGCCTAGGTGATCAAGTCCAGCCGGGTGCTGGGGAGCAAGCCCAAACATCATTCGCGCCTCGTCGGGCATCCCTAGACCCTCGGCTACCCGCTCGTACGTCTCCATCGCTGTGATCGTTCGGACGCCGCTCATTACTTCGCTGACCCTGCCTTGCAGCATCCCGGTCGCGATTGCAATGCGCGTTTGAGTTGCGCCGTGATGCTTTGCGAGGGCGAACAACGCGCGTACGTCCCTTGCCTGAAGTGCGGCTCTGGTGCTCGGGAGTCTCCACGACCGGAGGGGGATGACGATTGGCTCATACGACGGAGGGCTCACGCTGACTCCTGTCCCGGAAGCAAGTGAGCAGAGTATCTCACCATGAGATACCACGCGTGAGATGGCAGCGCACGCCCTTCACGGGGATCGTCATTACGCAGTACGACGAAGGGTTGGGCGTGAGGTAGAGCGTTTGTGCCCGCCAACAAGCCCATCCAGTCAGGGGCGAGAGAACGCCACAAAGGCGGGAGCCGCAGGCGCTAGCACGCCGTACGGCTCCCTTGATCAGGAATCGAGGTCCTGACCCATGGCACAGGATACGGCGAATCGGGCGCGAGGAAGCGACTGCGAGAGCGGCCTAGGCCACGCTGAACAGGGCACGCCGAACGCGTGGCCAGTCCTGGACACGCTGTCGAAGGGGCAGCAGGAGCCAAGGATGTCGCGGTCGGTGATTGATCTGAATGTGCCGAATGTGGCGCGTATGTACGACTGCTTCCTTGGCGGCAAGGACAATTACGAGGCGGACCGGGCGGCAGCTGCGGAAGCGTTGCGGCTGAATCCGGACGCGGCGCGGTGCCCGCGAGAGAACCGGGCGTTCCTGGGTCGGGCGGTGCGGTTCGTCGCTCACTCGGGGGTGCGGCAGTTCCTGGACGTCGGGACGGGTTTCCCCTCGATGGGCAATGTGCACGAAGTAGCCCAGAGCGTCCATGGTGACGCTCGGACGGTGTACGTGGACTATGACCCGGTCGTGGTTCAGCACGGGCGGGCGCTGCTGGCCACGGACGAGCGCACCGTGATGGTGGAAGAGGACCTACGCAAGCCGGGACGGATCCTTGAGCAGGCGGCCGATCTGCTGGACTTCGGTAGGCCGGTATGCGTGCTGCTGGTGGCGTGCCTGCACTTCGTCACGGCGACGGAAGACCCGTACCGGGTCGTGAAACGGCTGATGCGGTCCACAGCGCCGGGAAGCTACCTGGTCATCTCGCATGTGATCAAGACGCCACAGACGATCGCGGCTGCTGCTGCCTATCGGGGCGCGTCTGCGCCGGTGGTGCTGCGAACGGAAGAGCAGGTCGGCAGGATTTTCACAGCGGCGGGCGTGGAACTGGTGGAGCCGGGGCTGGTACGGGTGCCGTCATGGCGTCCCGACCTGGACCATGCACTTGCCGAAGAGGACGCCGCGAGGGCGGACTTCCTGGGCGGGGTTGGGAGGAAGGCGTGAACGCGAGGGCGGGGGTGGACAGCCCTGCGGAGAGCCTGGCGCGAAAGCTGGCTGAGGAACTGGAGCGGTACGGGATCGCATCGCAGGTCTCCGAGTGCCAGGGGGTCGCGCTGGTGGGAATCTGGTCGGTCCGGCTGGCGGTCTGGTGCGAGTGGGGGTCGCAGGGCTGGCGTTTTCGCTGGTGCCTGAACGATACGAGTGAGCGGTGGACGTATACCTCGTGCCCCTGCTCAGCGATGGAGACGGCGGTGCGGCGGCTGGTGCACCGCTACCAGATGCGGCACATACAGGTGTACGGGACGGACCCCTTCGCCACGGGTGAGGTGCGGTCGTGAGCGGCCCCGGGAACGCGGCGGCGACGGGGTTCCGGTATCCGTACGTTATCGGCTGGACGGGCGAGGCTGAGAGGCATCGCCTGATGTGGGTGCCTCGGCCGCTGGGCGGGGTGCGGTTGTGCTACGTCGATTCGCGGCCGGGTGATCACGAGCTGGGTGTGCTCCGTCTGCGGCAGAACGGCAGGCGGGCGGGGCGGCCGGACTTTACGACGGTGAACACGCGTCGGCAGTGGCGCTGCATGACCCGGTCGTGGTGCCAGGTGTGCGGGGGGTCGGCGGTGGACGCGGAGACGGGACGGATCTGGTGGCTGTTGTCGTCGGATCAGGGTGAAGGCGGGGACGGCTACACCAACGCGCCTCCGACGTGCCGGGCGTGCATCCCTGAGGCGATTCGGCAGTGTTCGCATCTGCGTCGTCATGCGGCGGTGTTCACGGTGGCGGAGTGTGCTCCGTTCGGGGTTCGGGGGGATGTGTTCCTGCCGGGCTTGCCGCCGATGGTGCCGTTGGCTGTGAACCGGGTGGTGCGTCTGGACGATGCGGAGTTGCCGCACTGCTTGGCCCGAGAACTGTTGATGCGGGTGGTCGATGTGCGGGAGGAGACAGCCATCGATCACTAACCCTTGAGCGCCCCCGGTTGTACCCGCCCGCGCCCCGGAGCAGCCAGCCGCCCTCCGCTCTGGGCGGCAGCCCCGGCTCCAGCAGCAGGCGCAGGTTGCCCACATACCTGTGGACGACGTTGACCGAGCTGGACGGCGGGTCCTGGCCCCAGAGGACGTCGACCATCTCGTCCAGGCTCACGGGCCGTCCCGCGTACGCCAGCAGGAGGGCGAGCAGGGCTCGTTGCTGCGGAGGACCGGAGTTCAGCTCGACGTCTCCCCGCCAGAGGCGCACAGGCCCCAGCACCGCGAACCGCATCCGTCGCATCCCCCTCCGCCGACACTGACATTTGGGAGTATTTTTAACCGGCCATGCAATCGGATTGCAGCGGGCTGAACGCCCCAAGGGCTCGAGGGTGCGCGTTTCGGGCGTGTCCGAGCTGGGGAATGGTTCTCGGAGTAATGTGGCTATAAGAGTGATATGCCCGAATAGATGGTTGAGGGATGTGCGCTCCAGTCCCGCGACCGCTCCATCACCTTCTCGAGAGGAGCGAGTCATGATCTTCCCGCGTTACATGTCCGCTGCGAGGATCCTGCCCGTGGCCATGGAGCCCCCTGGGCCCAATCCACTGGGGCCGAAGAAGAGGATCAACAGCGACAGCAGCAGCCGTTCCAACCGCCGTCGCAGCCGCCGTCGCCGGTGAGCGAGGCATAGTTCAGACCTGATGACGACCTGGCCGCCCGTAGTGGCCAGGTCTTCGTCTTGCGCGGTCATCCGCGGCGTTCGCGGTCCAGCTCGTTGAGGATGCCGGCCAGGCCCAGCTCGAAGCGGCGGGTGAGGCCGGGGGTGCCGGTGAGCTCGTCGGCGACGGCCGTCACGTGGGGGTAGCGGTCGGCGGGCAGCTCCTGCAGGAAACGGGTGATCTGGGCGAGGCGGGTGGGGTTGTCGGGTCCCTTGCCGAAGGCGATCTCATGGCCGGCGAAACCGGTGACGTAGAACAGCAGCAGCAGGTAGCCGTAGCCGGCCAGCCGGTTGTCGAACCCGGCCTGGCGCAGGACGCCGATGATATGGTCGGCCAGCCGCAGCCCGTTCGGCCCGAACGGCACCCTGCCCGGCAGGAGCCGGGTGGCCGCGGGGTGGGCGAGAAGGACCTGCCGGAGTTCGAGCCCGATGCCGGCCAGCCGTTCGGCCCAGGGGCGGTCGTCCTCGGGCGGCAGCCGGCACTTGCCCAGGACCACGTCGATCAGCAGGTCGAACAGCTCGTCCTTGCTGCGTACGTGCCAGTAGAGCGACGGCGACTTGATGTCGAGCGCCACGGCGAGCTTGCGCATGCTGAACGCGTCGAAGCCGTGTTCGTCCAGGAGGTCGAGCGCCGCCCGGGCGATCTGGGCGCGGTCCAGCCTCGGCCCGGTCTCCTCGATGCCGCCCGGGAAGCCGGGATCTTGACGTGCCATGCGCGAAACCCCTCCATCTGCCGCGCACCAATCTAGCAGTGCAAGGCTTTCCCTAGCAGTGTTAGGGTTTCCCTTGCACTGCTAGGGACGACTGGACGAGAGGCAGCGGACAATGCACGTGATCGTCATCGGCGCGGGGCTGGGCGGGCTGTGCCTGGCGCAGGGGCTGCGGCGCAAGAACATCGGCGTCACCGTGTACGAGAGCGACGACGCCCTGACCTCGCGGCAGCAGGGCTACCGCATCCACATCGACGAGCACGGCGACCGGGCGCTGGCCGCGAACCTGCCCGAGCGGCTGCACCGGTTGTTCCGCGCCACGGCCGGACTGCCGCGTACCAGCACGCCTGTCTTCGACCACCGGCTGGAGCGGCTCACGGTCCTGGAGCCGTCCGACGGCGGCGTGCACCTGGCGGTCGACCGGCTGACGCTGCGGCGGATCCTGCTCTCGGGCCTGACGGACGCGGTCCGGTTCGGCAAGCGGTTCACGCACTACCGCGCCGGCGCCGGCGACCGGGTCACCGCGTACTTCGCCGACGGCAGCACCGCGACCGGCGACGTGCTCGTGGCGGCGGACGGCGTGAACTCCCCGGTGCGCGGGCAGTACCTGCCGCACGCGCGCGTGGTGGACACGGGGCTGCGGCAGCTGTACGGCAAGGTGCCGCTCACGGCGCGGACCCGCGAGCTGTTCCTGGACGACATGTTCGCCGTGTTCACCCCGATCATCGGCCCGGACGGCAGCTTCGTCGGCGTCGCCCCGGTGGAGTTCCCCGAGCCCGTGCCGGCGGAATGGGGCGTCACCCAGGACTACATGACCTGCTCCTTCGGCGCCCGCCGCGAACTCCTGCCGCCCGACGACGAACTGCGCGCCATGCCGGGGACCGAACTGCGCGCCCTGACCCTGCGGGCGATCGAGGACTGGCACCCCCGGGTCCGGGCGATCGTCGAGCACTGGGACACGTCCACGGTCTTCGCCCTGGTGCTCCGTACCAGCGTGCCGATCGAGCCCTGGCCGACCACCAACGTCACGCTGCTCGGGGACGCCATCCACGCGATGAGCCCCGCGGGCGGGGTCGGCGCGAACACCGCCCTGCGCGACGCGAGCGCGCTCGCCGCCGCGCTCGGCGCGGCCGCCACAGGCCGGCCGCTCCTGCAGGCGCTGGCCGGGTACGAGTCCGCGATGATCGCCTACGGCTTCGCCGCCGTACGCGCCTCCGCCGAGAACGGCCACCGCCTGCTCGGCCAGGACCCCCTGCCCGCCGCCTGACGGTCAGCGCCGGCTGCTGTCGTCCGGGGCAGGTGTTCGCGGGAACACCACGACGAGTTCCAACCCGCCCCCCGGGTTGGGGCTCGCTCGTACGTCGGCCCCGTGAGCCTTCGCGATCGACGCGACGATCGACAACCCGAGCCCGGCACCCTGTCCACGGGTCGTCTGCAGCCGGCGGAAGGGCTCGAAGAGATCGCCGAAACGTTCCTGGGGCACGTGCGGGCCGGTGTTACGGACCGTCAGAACACCGCCGGAGAGCGTCACCTCAACGGTTCCGTCAGGATGGTTGTAGCGAACCGCGTTGTCGAGGAGGTTGGTGACGAGCCGGTTCAGCAGGACAGGGTCCCCATCGACGGTGAACGGCTCCACCCGCCCCGTCACGGTGACGCCGTCCGGATCTCTTTCCGCCAGGACGAGCCGTACCACCTGGTCCAGGGCCACCGGGCTCCTGTTGTCCAGGCCGTGTTCCGCCTGGGCCAGGACCAGCAGGGCGTCGATGAGGTTCTCGGCGCGGCGGTTGTGGAGCAGGAGCGTGTCGCGGATCTCGCCGACGTCCTCGGGGAGCCCGATCTCGATGGCCGCCCGCTGGACGGCCAGCGGGGTCCGCAACTCGTGGGACGCGTTCGCGATGAACCGCCGCTGCCCCGCGACGGAGCGTTCGAGCCGGTCGAGCATCGCGTCGAAGGTGTCGGCCAGTTCCTTCAGCTCGTCCTTCGGCCCGGCGAGCGCGATCCGTTCGTGCAGGGTCGAGAGGGACAGCCGCTGCGCGGTGGCGGTGATCCGGTGGACGGGCCGCAGGATCCGTCCGGCGACCAGCCATCCGACGACCAACGAGACCAGCGCCAGGACCCCGACCGTCACCGTGGTCACGTCCCACTGGTAGCCGATCACGTCGTCCACCAGCGCGGGCAGCTGCGGCTGCGGCGGGAGCCGATCGACCGGCACGCCCTGGAGCGGGGCCGTCGGCGCCACCGGTCCTCCGGACAGGCGCGCGATCCGCGTGTCCAGCGCCCGGCGCAGCAGGAGATTGACCGTGACCAGCAACACGACCGAGGTCAGCAGGAACAGCCCGGAGTAGGTCAGCGTGAGCCGTACCCGGATTGTCGTCACAGCAGGTATCCCGCGCCGGGAATCGTCTGGATGCACGGCGGGTCGCCCAGCTTGCCGCGCAGGCGGCTGACCAGGACCCGCACCACCGTCGTGAACGGGTCGGCGTTCTCGTCCCATGCCTCTTCGAGCAGCCGTTCGGAGCTCACGACCGCGCCGTCCGCCCTCATCAGCACCTCAAGGACGGCGAACTCCTTGAGCGACAGGTGCAGGTGCCGCCCGTCCCGCGAGGCCTGCATCCGGTGAGTGTCGAGCACGATCCCGTGCCGCGCCAGCACCGGCGGCACCGGCGACTGGCTGCGCCGCCCCAGTGCCTGCACCCGCGCGACCAGCTCGGCGTAGTCGAACGGTTTGGGCAGGTAGTCGTCGGCCCCCATCCCGAGACCCGCGACCCGCTCCGGCACCGACGCCGCCGCCGTCATCATCAGGATCCGCGTACGGCTCCCGCGCGCCACCAGCTCACGGCACACAAGGTCGCCGTGCGTCTCGGGCAGGTCCCGATCCAGCACGAGAACGTCGTAGTCGTGCACCGCCAGCCGCTCCATCGCGGCGGCCCCGTCGTACACCACGTCAACGGCCATGGCATGGCGGCGCAACCCCACCGCCACGAGATCGGCCAGGTCGCGTTCGTCCTCCGCCACCAGGATCCGCATGCTGATGTTCGTACCCGAACCGGGGTAACAACGGCGTTAACGAATCCGTTCACGACCGTGAAACGCGCTTCAGGCCACGCTGGCGACCATGATCAGAGCCTTATGCGCCGCCGTCCTGGTGACGGCCTGCTCCATGTACGCACCCGCGTCCGCCCTCGCATCGACGCCGGCGACCCCATCGGCCACCACCCCGGGCGGGGGCTGCACCGCCATCACGGCGCCACCGCCGGAATCGGCGCCGCCGACCACGGTGAACACGCTCCGGCAGGCGTACTTCTGCGTGCTGGACAACTATTACAGCGGTCCGGCCATGGATCCGAAGGCGCTGCTGAAGAGCGCCTTCGCCGCCTACACCCAGAACCTGATGCGGCGCGGCGCCGACCGGGCCGACCTCAGGCTGCCCGCCCTGACCGGGAACCGCGACACCGACTGGGCCGCCTTCGCGAAAGTCCTCGGCGCCGGTGACCCCGCCGCCCTGCGCGCCGCGATCACCGGCATGGTCGCCGGACTGCACGACAACCACGCCCGCTGGGTCAGGCCGACCCCGCCGCCGGAGGGCGGGCCAACCGGAACGGGCATCGTGGGCGCGTCGGCCATGCAGGGACCGCAGCTCGACCCCGCGGCCCGGCCGCCGCTGTTCATCACCCGCGTCCTGCCCGGCAGCCCCGCCGCCAAGGCCGACATCAGAGCCGGCGACATCGTCGTCAAGGTCAACGGCATGCCGGCGTTCATCGGGGACACCGTGAATCAAGGGCTCATCGACGCCTTCGCCTCCGGCACGGTACGGCTCACGCTCAAGCGCCCCACTACGGGACGGACCCGCGTCGTCGAGCTCGAAGAGGGCCCTGTCACGCAGCAGCCTCCGGCGGTGACGTCGCGGGAGCTCGCCGACGGCGTCACGTACGTCCAACTGCCCGGTTTCTACGGGGGCGCCGCCGACCAGGTCATCGCCAAGCTGCAGGACAAACCGAAGGCAGTGGTCCTCGACCTGCGCGGCAACGGCGGCGGGTCCCCTCGCGAGGTGACGCGGCTGCTCGGCGCGTTCGCGCACGGCAAGATCACAAGCTACTTCTGCCCGCTCAAGGGCGACTGCGTGCCCAACCGGACCGACGACAGCGTCCCGCTGCTCGGCTCGCGCCTGATCGTCCTCACCGACCGCGGATGCGCCTCGGCCTGCGAGGACTTCAGCGCGGCGGTCAAGGACAACGGCCTGGGCACCCTCATCGGGACCCGCACCGCCGGTGCCGTCTCCGGCCCCAGCGAGGGATACCTCCTCGACGACGGCAGCGTCCTGCTCCTGCCCAGGGTCCGGCACCTCGGGCCCGCCCGCGAAATCATCGACACGATCGGCGTGCCGGTCGACCACTACGCCCCCATGACCGCCCTGGACCTGGCCACCGGGCGCGACCCGGGCGTGGCCAAGGCGCTCACGCTTCTTTGACGTGCTTGCCGCGGCGGCGGCATGTGAGAAGTACTGGACCTGTCGAAGGAGCGGATCGTGAGCAATGCCGCCCACGCGCCCGTACTGAGCGCCCGCGGGTTACGAAAGGAGTACGGCAAGGGGGGAGGTGCTGGTACACGCCGTCGACGCGTCGAGCTGTCGGCGCTGCTCGCCGGACGCTCGCCGCGGGCCGCCCGGCGGCGCGCGGAGGAGCTGCTGGATCAGCTCGGGCTCGCCGGCCGGTCGCGTTTCCTGCCCTCCGCGCTCTCCGGAGGCCAGCGGCAGCGGGTCGCGGTCGGATCGCGGCCACCGCGGACCGGACGTTGTCGATGCGCGACGGCGCGCTCGTGGACGAGACCCGGCTGGCCGGCGGCACCACCGGCCAGCTCGGCGCGCCGCGCAGGTGCTGCCCGCGCTCGTCGGCGCCGTGCTGGGCGTCTTCCCGGGAGGCTGGGCGCTGTTCGCCGCCGTCAACGCGATCACCGGTGGCGACAGCGACAAGGCCACGCTCCCCGCGCCCTGGCAGCTGATCGCCATGGTGCTGGTCATTGTGGCGGCGGTGGCGGCGCTCACCGCTGTTCCCGCCCACCTCGGCGGCCGCCGTCCCGTGACCGCGACCCTCTGAGCGTCGCTAGGTAGCGAGCCTTCCTGCGATCTGGCGAGAATGCGGTAGTGCTGGAGAACGAGGACCGGACGTCCGACTCGCCCTACATCGAGCGGGTCTACCGCAGCGAAGGCGTCACCACGGTGAAGCGGATGCACTCGGTCGCCAACTCCAACTGGGAGCTGGTGGTCTGGGAGCATCGCGGGCGCGCGCACGTCGCGATCCGCGGGCCGGAGACCAGGCCGACCACGGTGGACGTGAGCCCGGAGGGGTCCGCGTTCGGGATCATCTTCGCCCACGGCGCGGCCATGTCGCACCTGCCGGTCCAGGGCCTGGTCGACTCGGCCGTGCTGTCCCCGCACGTGACCTCGGACACGTTCGTGCTGCAGGGGCAGGAGTGGGAGCTGCCGGGCTTCGGCAACGCCGAGGTCTTCGTGAACCGGCTCGTACGGGCCGGCGTCCTGGTGCGCGACCCCCTGGTGACCGACGTCGTCGCGGGCGACGACGCCCCGCGGCTGAGCGCCCGCTCGGTGCAGCGCCGGGTGGTCGCCGCCACCGGGCTCACGCAGGGGGCGATCCGGCAGATCGAGCGCGCCCGGGAGGCGGCCATGCTCCTCGGCGAGGGCGTCGCGCCGCTGGACGTGGTACACCGGCTCGGCTACTACGACCAGCCGCACCTCGCCCGCTCGCTCACCCGCTTCATGGGCCGTACGGCGACCGAGCTGCAGCACCCGGACCCGGACGAGCCCCTGTCGCTTCTGTACAAGTCCGGCCAGTGAATCCCTCGTAGCGTGCGACCACCTACCCACCTCAGTGAGCACAGGAGCGGGAGCATGCCGAAGTTCGCCCTCATCTACCAGTACGACCCCATGGCGACGGGCCCGACCGAGGGAGAGGAGCCGGACTGGTTCGCCTACGACCAGGAAGTGCGCGAGGCCGGCGTGCTCGTGTACGAGGCCGGCTTCCACGAGGCCGGCACCGGCCGGACGGTGAGCGTGCGCGACGGCGCCACGGTCGTGGACGACGGGGCCGCGCCGACGTCCGGCGCCGTCGTCGCCGGCCTGTACGTCGTCGACGTCGCGAACATCAACGCCGCCACCTCGTGGGCGGAGAAGATCCCCACCGCCCGCTACGGCAGCGTGGACGTGCGCCCCGTCGTCGAGTACGAGGGCTGAGCGCACGAGCGTGCGGGGGCTCGCCATGCGGTCGCTTATGGTGTGTTCGTGACTGCCAGCCAAGGCCGCCGTGACCAGCTCAAAGAGTTCCTGCGTGGCAAGCGGGAGGCCCTCACCCCCGCCGACGCCGGCATGCCCGCTGGAGGGCGCCGCCGCACCCCGGGACTGCGCCGGGAAGAGGTCGCGGTGCTCGCCGGGGTGGGGGTGTCCTGGTACACCTGGCTGGAGCAGGGACGCGACATCAAGGTCTCCGACGCCGTGCTCGACGCGGTCGCCCGCGCGCTGCGGCTCGACGAGGCCGAGCGGGCGCACCTGTACGTGCTCGCCGGGCTGAACCCGCCGGACCCCGCAGGCCGGCCCGGCGCGCCGGTGAGCGAGCAGCTGCGCGCGGTGCTGGACGCATGGATGCCCAACCCGGCGCACGTGCTGGACCGGCACTACAACCTGGTGGCGATGAACGACGCGGCCAGGTGGGTGTTCGGATTCGACGGCGAGGTCCGCAACTGCATGATGGCGTTCTTCACCCATCCGATCTACCGCGGCAGGTTCACCGAGTGGCAGGAGTTCGCCCCGGACATGGTGGCCGACTTCCGCGCCAGCGCGGCCCGCTACCACGACGATCCGGTCTTCGGGCAGATCGCCGAAGAGCTGTGCGGCGCCAGCGCGGAGTTCGCCGAGTTGTGGGCCCGGCCGGACGTCCGTTCCCGCTCCCAGGGGATCAAGGCGATCACGCACCCCGAAGCCGGGGACCTCGTCTTCGAGTACTCGCTGTTCCGGCTGCCGGATCGTGCGGACCTCAACGTGGTGCTGCACACGCCGCACCCCGACACCGACACCAAGGCGAAGGTGGAAAGCCTGGTGGTGGCACACCCAGGATGAGCTGACACTGCCTCACCGGGAGCCGTCCCAGCACGATGGACGGCATGAAGGCAATCACGATTCCCGAATTCGGCAGCGCCGACGTCCTCCGCCTCGACGAGGTCGAGCTCCCCGAGCCCGGGCCGGGGCAGGTCTCCATCGACGTGGCCTACGCGGGCGCCAACTTCGCCGAGATCCTCTACCGGCAGGGCGTGGTCGACGTACCGCTGCCCTTCGTGCCCGGCATCGAGGTGTCCGGCCGCATCCGGGCGCTCGGCCCCGGCGTCGAGGGGCTGCGCGTGGGCCAGCCGGTCGCCGCCCTGACGATCGTCGACAGCGGCGGCTACGCGGAGGTGGCGGTCACCTCCGCTGACCTGGTGGCCCCGCTGGACGGGCACGACCTGGAGCCGGGCATCGCGGCGGCACTGCCCTCCAACAGCACCACCGCGTTCCTCGTGCTCGACCGGGTGGCCCGCATCGAACCCGGGGAAAGCGTCCTCGTGCACGCCGCCGCCGGAGGCGTGGGCAGCCAGCTCGGCCAGGCCGCCCGGTTGCTGGGGGCGGGCCGCGTGGTGGGCACCGTCGGCAGCCCCGCCAAGATCGAGACCGCCAAGGCGTTCGGCTACGACGAGGTCGTCCTGCGCGAGCAGGTGTCCGAGGCCGGCCACTTCGACGTCGTGGTGGACATGGTCGGCGGCCCGGCCCGACGCGGCAGCCTGGACCTGCTCGCGCCGATGGGCCGGATGGTGGTGATGGGCAACGCCTCCGGCGCCGAGGACGTCGGGATCTCGGCCAACGAACTGTGGTTCACCAACAAGACGGTCTCCGGCTTCAACCTGGCCGCCTTCTCCGCCGCCTTCCCCGCGGAGGCAGGCCGGGCGCTGCGCCGGGCCGTCGCCGCGGCCGCCGGTGGGGAGCTTCGGGTGCGGGTGGAGTCGCTACGGCTGGAGCAGGCCGCCCAGGCCCACCACCGCATCGAGTCCGGCCACACCACCGGCAAGCTGGTGCTCGAAGTCGAACGAAGCTGAGGTGTCCTCCGTCAGCTCCCGAAGGGCGGCAGCTCAGCCAGCTCCAGGACGGCTGCCGGCGGGAAGTCCGGCCACGAGCTCGGCGGGTCCTGGCTCAGGTCGCGCAGGTGCTTGTCGATGAAGCGCTGAGCATTGCGCAGGACCCTGACCGCGGTGGCGGCATCGATGGCGCCGTCCTGCAGCGCGTCAGCAAGCTCGTCGAGGTCCAGGACTTCGTAGCGCCGGCTGACCGGGGGCACGACGATGTCCACGTAGAGGTCGTGGACCACCAGCCGCTTCGGGCCCGCTTCCGCCAGCTCGACCAGGTCGATGTACCAACCGCCTTCGAGCGCGTCGACGAAGGTGACCGGCCTTCGGATCTGTATCCCTTCGTCGGCGATCACGAAGCAGCGGTCGGTCGTGGGCCGGCCGGGAACCCGCCACGGGGGAAGGATCTCGACGTCGTAGGCCACGATGTTGTCGCCGGTCCGGACACCGGGGCACCATTGCCCAGTGCGGTGGCGGACACGTACCTCTTCAAGGGTCACGAAACGCAGTATGACCGCGCCGGGACGCAGCGCGCCCCGGCACCCGCCATCTTGAAGGGGCCGCTCGGGGCGGGCTCCGGCAGGCCAAGCCGGTAACCGGGCAACGGGCGGGTGCGGTGGGCGCCGGCTGGGGTCCGGAGGTGCGCGGCGCCCACCTTGTGGGAGGGCAGGGTGGTCAGCCCTTGATGGCGCCGACGATCACGCCCTTGGTGAAGTGGCGTTGGACGAAGGGGTAGATGATCAGGGCGGGGATCACCGCGATGACCACGATGGCCATCTTGATGGCGAGTGTCGGCGGCGCGTCGCCGGTCACGCCCGCCGTGGCGCTGGGCAAGGGGTTGGAGTCCACCACGTACTGGCGCAGGATCAACGCCAGCGGCCACTTCCTGGTGTCGTCGATGTAGAGCATCGCGTTGAACCAGGCGTTCCAGTAGCCGACCGCGTAGAACATCGCCACCACGGCCGTGACCGCCTTCGACATGGGCAGGACGATGCGCCACAGGATGCGGAACTCGCCCGCCCCGTCGATGCGGGCGCTGTCCAGGACCTCTCCCGGGATGCTCATGAAGAACGAGCGCAGCACCACCACGTTGAACGCCGAGACGGCCGTCGGGAGGATCAGCGACCAGTAGCTGTCCTTCAGGCCCAGGCCGCTGACCATCAGGTAGACCGGGATGATGCCGGGGAAGAAGACGAACATCAGCAGCACGCTGAACAGCAGCGGGCGGTGGAGGAACGAGCCCGGGCGCGACAGCGAGTACGCGCCCAGGATGCTCACGCCGGCGCTGATGAGCGTCCCGACCACCGTGACGCCCGTGCTGACCAGGACGGCCCTGCTGACGACCGTGTCGGAGAAGATCTGCTCGTACGCCTCGAACGTGATCCCCTCCGGCACCAGCACCAGCCCGCCCGCGCGGTTGACCGTGGCGGCCGAGCTGAGGCTGGTCAGGACGATGGTGTAGAGGGGGCCGAGGATCGCCACGACGATCAGCGTGATCAGCGTGCCCTTGCCGAGCTGGCCGAACGGCGAGGGGCGTTCCTCCCATGGCGCCAGCCGGGAGGGCTTGCGGGAGGTGAGTACGGTCATGATCGCGAATACACCCCTCGCTCGCCGAACGCGTGCGCGACCCGGTTGGCCGCCACGATGAGCAGCAGCCCGACCAGGCCCTTGAACAGCCCGGCCGCCGCCCCGTACCCCAGGTCCCCGGTACGCAGGCCCGACCAGTACACGAACGTGTCGAAGACTTCGGACGCCTCGCTGCCGACGGCGCTGCGCTGCAGCATGAACTGCTCGAACCCGACGTTCAGCGCGTCCCCGAGCCGCAGGATCAGCAGGAGCACGATCACCGGACGCAGCCCGGGCAGCGTGATGTGCCACATGCGACGCCAGCGCCGGGCCCCGTCCACGGCGGCGGCCTCGTACAGGTTGGGGTCGATGGTGCTGAGGGCGGCGAGGAAGATGATCGCCCCCCAGCCGGCGTCCTTCCAGACGGTCTGGGACGTGATCAGCAGGATGAACGTGTCCGAGTTCGTCATCCAGTCGACGCCCTCGTGGCCGCGCTCCCGCAGGATCTGGGCCAGCAGCCCCGCCCCGCCGAACATCTGCTGGAAGATGGCGATGACCAGCACCCAGGAGAAGAAGAACGGCATGTAGACCACGCCCTGCACGAACGCCCGCAGCTTGGCCGAGACGATGCTGTTGAGCAGCAGCGCCAGCATGATCGGCACGGGGAAGTAGAAGACGAGCTGGAAGGCCGTGATGGACAGGGTGTTCGCGATGGCCCGGAGGAACTGAGGGTCCTGGAAGAGCAGCGCGAAGTTGGTGAAGCCGATGATCGGGGAGCCGGCGATCCCGTCGGTGTACGGGTTGTAGTCCTGGAACGCGATGACGTTGCCCAGGGCGGGGATCCACCAGAAGGCGAGGACGAGCAGCAGCATCGGCAGGTTCATCACGAGCAGCGGCCAGTCCCGCCGGAGCTTGGCCCGCCAGGTCAGTTCGTGGGGCTTGGCCGTGGCGTTCAGGGGGCGCCGGGCCGTCCGCCTGGCCGTCGTCACGCCCATGACAGGCCCCTTGTGGTACCCGACAACGTCACAGCCTGCCGTTCTCCCGCGCGACCTTCATGTAGAACTCGCGCGCCTCGTTCCCGCCCTGCTCCTGCCACTCCTTGACGATCTTCGGCCACTCGGACACCGGCCGCTTGCCCCGGAAGATCTCCTGCATCTTGTCCTCGGTGGGCGTGACCAGCCCGGCCATCTTGGAGGGCGTCTCCACCCGGATCCCCACGAACGGGTCGTTGTCCAGGATCTTCGAGGCCTGCGTCTGCCAGTCGTACAGCGCCTGGACCAGGCCCTTGTACTGGCTCTTCTCGTTGGCGTTCGGCCGGCCCGACAGGAACAGGTACGTGGGCGCGACCTCCTTGCGCCCGAGCGCCGTCTGCTCGATCTTGCCGTCCTTGACGTTGTAGTGCTTGCCCTCGACACCGTTGAAGACCAGCTCGTACTCCTGGGTGCCGAACGGCGCCGAGCACCAGTTGGACAGGGCGAGCAGCTCGCGGGTGCGGGCGTCGCCGAGGCCCTTCTTGATGAAGACGAACATGCTGGCGGGCTCGTTGCGCCACATGATGGTCTTGCCGCCGGGCTTGGCCGGGTAGGGGGCGACGATCTGCATGTCGAACTTGGGGTTGTCGGGCTGGAACCGGCCCAGGTTCTCGTGCCAGGCGCCGAGCCCGTCCCGGTAGATGATCATCTGGCCGCTGCCGAAGATGGCTTTGTTGTCGGCGTCCTTGTTGGCGGCGATGTCGGGGTGGACCCACCCGGCCTCGAAGACCTTGGTCATGAACTCGATCGAGGCGGCGAACTCGGCGGTCTCGTACTTGTACTCGAGGGTGCCGTCGCTCTTCTTGCGCCACTCGCGCGGAGCGCCGAAGGCCCGCTGCATCTCCTCCTCCATGCCGCCGCCGAACGCCCAGCGCTTCTTCTTGGGGTCGGTGATGGCCTTGCCGAGCGCCAGCAGGTCGTCGCCGCTCTTGGGCTGCTGCAGGCCCAGCTCGTTCAGGATGTCCTGGCGGACGAAGGTGGCGAACGGGAACGGGTCGTTCTGCCAGGGGATGCCCTGCAGGACGCCGCCGAAGACGCCGTACTGCCAGGCCGCGGTGTCGTAGTTGGCCAGCAGCGGGAACTCCTTGGCCTTGTCCCCGGCCAGGAAGGGGGACAGGTCGGCGAAGAGCTTGTTGGCGGCCTCGGTGAAGTGGGCGATCTTGATGAGCTCCCAGTTCGGCACCATGAGCATGTCGGGCACGTCACCGCTGGCCAGCAGGGTGCTGAGCTTCTGCCCGTAGGTGTTGCCGTCGGAGATGTTGAAGCGCACGACGCCGCCGAGCCGGTCGTTGACGTAGTCGTAGTAGGAGTTGCTGCCCAGTCCGGGCGGCACCGTGCCCCACAGCGGAGTCATCGCGGTCACTTCCTTGCCGCTGGTCAGCGGCTTGGTGGTGACGGCCTGCACCATGGTGGCCGGGCGGGTCAGGAAGCCGGGCGAGACGAACTCGGCGCCGGGCAGATCGGGTTTGAGCCCGGGGATCTCGAACGGGATCCGCGTGGGCACCAGGCTCTTGAGCTTGTCGGCCGCCACGGCCGTACCCTTGGACAGCTGCTTCTTCTCGGCGCAGCCGGCCACCAGGACGCTCGCACCGACCAGGCCGAGGAATCCGCGGCGGGACGTGTAGGTTGCCATGGCCCGCTCCCTTCTCCAAGTGGGGATGACCTCGTTAAAATTAGTTGGTATTGCGACCAAACAAATTAGTAGACTGTGACCGTGGCCACAAGGGATCGCGACGTCACAGGTTGGTGCCGATGAGAAGGTTCGCGGCACCGACTCCTGTTGGTGAAGGGAGCCCGGGATGCGGCATGCTGGGGTCATCTCTTGGCGGGAACGGGGCTGATTTTGATCACTTCTACGACCGGCCCTCAGCCGGCCGACTTCGCCGACGTACGGGCCACCAACCTCGCGGTCGTGCTGCGGTTCGTCCGGGAGCACGCGCCCTGCTCGCGGGCCGACATCGCGGCCTCCACCGGGCTCAACAAGGCGACGGTCTCCAGCCTCGTCGCGGACCTCATCGACCGGCGGCTGGTCCGTGAGACGGGGCTGACCGAAAACCGGGTCGGGCGGCCGGCCACGATGCTGGTGCTGGACGGCTCGCCGTACGCCGCCATCGGGGTCGAGATCAACGTCGACTACGTGTCCGCCGTGGCCACCGACCTGGCGGGGGAGCGGCTGCTGACGTGGCGGCGCTCGTTCGGCGGCGGCGAGTCCGTCAACCAGGGGGTCGCGGGCGTCGGCGCGATCATCCGGCGGGTGGTCAACCGCATGGCCAAGGAGGAGCGCCAGGTCCTGGGCCTGGCCGTGGCCGTGCCGGGGCTGGTCGACGTGCAGGGCGCCGTACGCATCGCGCCCAACCTCGGCTGGCGCGACGCCGACCTCGGCGCAGACCTGACCAAGGCGCTGCGCGATCCCGGCTTCCCGATCCAGGTCGACAACGACGCCAACCTCGCCGCCCTGGCCGAGCAGCGCTTCGGCGCGCACGCGGGGGCCTCCGACCTCGTCTACCTCACCGGCGAGATCGGCGTCGGCGCGGGCATCATCCTCGACGGGCGGCTGCGCCGCGGCCGCCTCGGCTACAGCGGCGAGATCGGCCACGTCCAGCTCGATCCCGACGGTCCCGAGTGCCACTGCGGGCGGCGCGGCTGCCTGGAGGTCATGGCCGGGATCGGCGCCGTGCTGGGCAAGGACCCCTCTCCCGCCGAGATCCAGATGGAGATCGAGGAGTCCGTACGCCTGGCCCGCGCCGGCGACCCGGCCACCCTGGCCACGCTGGAGTCGGTGGGCCGGAGCCTGGGCAAGGGCGTGTCGATCCTGGCGAACCTGCTCAATCCCGAGGTGGTGATCCTCGGCGGCTACTACGTCCCGCTGGCGCCGTGGCTGCTGCCCGCCGTCCAGGAGGAGATGGACGACCGCGTGATCGCCTCCGGGTCGGGCGGTTGCCAGGTCGTCGCCTCGACGCTGGGCCACGACGCGGCCGCGCTGGGCGGTGCCGCGAGGGTGCTCGACTCCATAGATTCGGGGAGATTGCCCCGAGTCCCTTGACCTTGCCCACCGGGGAGTGCACTCTTCAGTCAACCCACCGAAATGTCCGTGTAACTTCCCCAGGCCGGTCGTCGAAGCGCTTCGACACTCTCAGAGGGATGACCATGCAAGAACCCTTCCGCGACCCAGCGATCCCGATTTCCGACCGGATCGACGACCTGGTGCGCCGGCTCACCCTTGAGGAGAAGGTGGGACTGCTGCACCAGTACCAGGCGCCGGTCGAGCGGCTGGGCCTCGGCGCGTTCCGCACCGGCACCGAGGCGCTGCACGGGCTGGCCTGGCTGGGACCGGCGACCGTGTTCCCGCAGGCCGTGGGGCTGGCCTCGACGTGGGATCCCGACCTCGTACGCCGGGTGGGCGAGGCCACCAGCGACGAGGTGCTGGCCTTCCACCACAAGGACCCGGCGGGCGCGGGGCGCAACGTGTGGGCCCCGGTGGTCAACCCGCTGCGCGACCCCCGCTGGGGGCGCAACGAGGAGGGTTACTCCGAGGATCCGTGGCTGACCGGCGTGATGGCCACGGCTTATGCGCGCGGACTGCGTGGGAGCGCTCCCGAAGTCCTCAAGACGGCCCCCACGCTCAAGCACTTCCTGGCCTACAACAACGAGACCGACCGCTGCACGACCTCCAGCAACCTGCCGCCGCGGGTGCTGCGCGAGTACGAGCTGCCCTCCTTCCGGCCCCCCATCGAGGCGGGCGTGGCGGTGGCGGTCATGCCGTCGTACAACCTGGTCAACGGCCGCCCCGCGCACCTCAGCCCGCTGATCGGCGAGGCGCTGCGGGCGTGGGCGCCCGACGACCTGCTGGTGGTCAGCGACGCGTACGCGCCGGGCAACCTCACCGCGCTCCAGGGCTACCACGACACGCTGCCCGAGGCGTACGCGCACGCGATCAAGGCGGGGCTCGACAGCTTCACCCAGGACGACGACCGCTCCGAGGCCACGCTCGGCCACGTGCGCGACGCCCTCTCCCAGGGGCTGCTGGCCGAGGAGGACGTGGACCAGGCCGTGCGGCACGCGTTGTCGATCAGGTTCCGGCTGGGGGAGTTCGACCCGGCGACGCCGTACGACGACATCAGCGACAACGTGGTCAACTGCCCCGAACACCAGGCGCTGGCCAGGGAGGCGGCGCGGCGCTCGTTCGTGCTGCTGAAGAACGACGGGCTGCTGCCGCTCGACGGCGTGACCAAGGTCGCGGTGATCGGCCAGCTCGGCGACGCGCTCCTGGAGGACTGGTACAGCGGCACCCTCCCGTACGCCGTCACCGCCCGCCAGGGGCTGGGCGAGCGGTGCGAGACGGTGTTCTGCGAGGCCGTGGACCGGGTGACGCTGACCGCCGAGGCCGGGCCGGTGGCCGCCGATCCCGCGGGCGGGCCGCTGAGCGTGGACCCCGGCTCCGGGGCGGGCCTGTTCGACCTGTTCGACTGGGGCGGCGGGGCCTACGCGCTGCGGGCCGTGACGACCGGCCGGTTCGTGTCGGTGGACGGCGTCACGCTGGTGAACGACCAGCCGGGACCCAACGGGTGGGAGGTGCGCCAGACGTTCCGGATGGAGGAACGGCCGCGCGGCACGCTCGCCCTGCGCCACATCTCGACCGGCTGCTACGTCGGCGCCGCCGACGACGGCGTGCTGCGCCTGGTCGACGACGCCGACCAGGCGGTCTGGCTGGCCATGGACGTGGTCAGGAGCGGCACCGACCAGGCCGCCCGCCTGGCCGCCGCGGCCGACGTGGCGGTCGTCGTGGTCGGCGACCACCCCCTCGTGAACGGCCGCGAGACCGAGGACCGCATGACGCTGGCCCTGGCCCCCGGGCAGGACGCCGTGGTGCGGGCCGTCCGCGAGGCGAACCCCCGTACCGTCATGGTCATCACCAGCGGCTACCCGCTCACCTGGACCGACGACGAGGTCCCGGCCGTGCTGTGGTCGGCCCACGGCGGCCAGGAGTACGGCCACGCCCTGGCCGAGGTGCTCTTCGGCGACGCCGACCCGGAGGGCCGCCTCACCCAGACGTGGTACCGCTCCGAGCAGGAGCTGCCCGACCTGCTCGACTACGACATCATCGCCTCCGACGCCACCTACCTGTACTTCCGCGGCGTCCCGCTCCACCCGTTCGGCCACGGCCTGAGCTACACCACGTTCGAGTACGCCGACCTGCGCGTACAGCGGGACGGCGACCTGGTGCGGGCCCGCGTCACCGTGACGAACACCGGCCCGCGGCCCGGCGTGGAGGTCGTCCAGTTCTACACCCACCAGCAGCGCTCCCGCGTCAAGCAGCCGCTGCGCCGCCTGCGCGGCTTCGAGAAGGTCCGCCTGGCGCCCGGCGAGAGCCGCGCCGTCAGCCTGACCCTGCCCGTGTCGGAGCTGGCGTTCTGGGACGTGACCAGGAGCAGGTTCGTCGTGGAGAGCGCGCCGCACCAGCTCATGGTCGGCCGCAGCGCCACCGACCTGCGCCTGAGCGCCCGCTTCGAGGTGGACGGCGAGACCGTGCCGCCCCAGTCGGGGCTGCTGCACGCGGCGGCGCACGACGAGTACGACGCGATCACGTTCGTGGACGAGACCAAGGTGGACGGCGACGCCGTCAGGTCCGACGCGGAGGGCGCCTGGATCCTCTTCCGGCAGGTCGACCTCAGCGGGGCCACGACGTGCGTGGCGACGGCGGGCAGCGTGGAGGGCGGCATGATCACCCTGCGCCGCGGCGACCCCCTCTACGGGGAGGCCCTCGCCACCTTCCCCGTCCCCAGGACCGGCCGCTACGCCTACCACGCCGTCACGGCCTCGCTGGCGCCCGCGGACGGCGTGCACGACCTTTACGCCGTGTTCGAGAACGACGGCGTGACGCTGGCCCGGCTCGACTTCGGAGCCGGGGCTTGAGCGGGCGCACGGTCACGATCGCCCAGGTCGCCAAGCACGCGGGCGTGGCCGTCAGCACGGTCTCCTACGTGCTCAGCGGCAAGCGGACGATCTCGGCCGACACCAGGCGCCGGGTGCTCGACAGCATCAGCGCGCTCGGCTACCACCCCAACGCCGGCGCCCGCGCCCTGGCGAGCAAGCGCTCCAACGTGATCGCGCTGGTGCTGCCGCTGCGGGCGGGCATGCACGTGCCCGTCCTGATGCGCTTCGCCAGCGCCGTGGTGACGGCCGCGCGCCGGTTCGACCACGACGTGCTGCTGCTGACCGCCGACGAGGGCACCGAGGGCATCCGGCGGGTGGCCGCGAGCGCGCTGGTGGACGCGCTGGTGCTCATGGACGTCGAGCTGGACGACCGCAGGGTGCCGCTGCTGCGCGAGCTGGCCGAGCCCAGCGTCCTCATCGGCTTCCCCGCCGAGCCCGCCGGGCTGACGTGCGTCGACCTCGACTTCGCCGCCGCGGGCGCGCGGTGCGTGGACCACCTGGCCGAACGCGGCCACGAGGAGATCGCGCTGCTCGGGGCGCCCACGGTGGTGTACGAGCGGGGGACCGGGTTCGCCCGGCGGACGCGCGAGGGGTTCGTGGAGGCCGTGGCCGCCCACGGTCTGCTGGGCGTCGCGCTGCCGTGCGAGGAGACGTTCGACGAGGTGTACGAGACCGTACGCGGCCTGCTCCTCGACCGCCCCGGCCTGTCCGGGCTGGTCGTGCACAACGAGGCGGCGGTCGGCCATGTGCTGGCGGCGCTGCGGCAGCTCGGCCGGCGGGTGCCGCACGACGTGGCGGTGATGGCGATCTGCCCCGACGACGTGGCCGAGCGGGCCAGCCCGCCGCTGTCCTCCGTGCTGATCCCGGCCGAAGAGGTGGGCAGGGAGGCGGTCCGCCTCGTCATGGACAAGCTCGAAGGCCGCGTGGTGCCCGACTCCACCCTCCTCACCCCGCTGCTGGCCGTCCGCGCCAGCACCTGACCGGTGATCTAGCATCGGGTGCGTGGACGACCTTGGGGCGGAGGTGTTCGAGGGGCAGCGGGCGCGGCTGTTCGGGCGGACGCCGCGGCGGGCCAGATTCCGGTACGTCTGGCAGAACATCAGCCTGGGCCGGCACGATCTGGGCTATGCGCCACCCGGGCCCGTACCGGCCGTGACGGCCCATCGCTCGTGGTCCCGCCACGCCCCGTCGATGAACTGGAAGTCCGGCGAGTATCCCTCTCGCCGGAAGCCGACCCGCTTGATCAGGTTCAGGGAGGGGGTGTTGGACGGCTGGATGTTGGCTTCGACGCGGTGCAGGTCCAGCTCGCCGAACGCGTACCGGACGAGCAGCCGCAGCCCCTCGGTCATGTAGCCGCGGCCGGTCGTGGCGGAGTAGGCGCAGTATCCCAGGGTGCCGTCCTGGCGGGTGCCGCGGATGATGTTGTTCAGGTTGGCCCGGCCGACGATCGCGCCGGTGTCGACCCGGCAGATCACGAACCCTTCGTTCGCCGGGTCGTCGAAGCGCGCCAGGTACCCGTCGAAGGCCTCGTCGGTGGTGATGGGGGCGCCGGGCATCCAGCGGGCGAGCAGGTCGGCGCTGTCCCGGTTGAGAGTCAGGAATTCCGTACGGTCACCGTGGTCGATGCGGCGGAGGCCGACGCGGGCGCCCTGGGCGAGGTAGGTCACTCATCGATCTTGTCGCAGAGCCGGCCACGACGCGCACCGCCAGGACCGGCCGTCCCATTCGACCGGGAACGGCACCGCGTGCGGGAGCGGCGTCCCCCAGACCCGCTCACCCAGCCCGTGGCACAGCACGCTGAGCCCGGCGGTGAGGCTGCCCACATGCCCGACCAGCGCGACCGTCCCGCCGTCACGGGCGGCCGTCTGGGCCGGGTGGGTGGCTGCGATGGAGGCGAAGGCGGCGGCCATCCGGGTCACGACGGCGTGTCCGGTCTCGCCGTCCGCCACCGCCTCGTCCAAGCGCCCCTCCACGACCCAGGAACGCAGCACCTCGGCGGTACGCGCCCGGACCGCCGGGTCGGCGGTACCCTCCAACCGCCCGATCCCGAACTCCACGAGCTCCTCCAGCGCCACCACCTCCCGCACACCCAGCGCCCGCGCGATGATCCCGGCCGTCTGCCGGGCGCGCACCGCCGTACTGGCGTAAATGCGGATGACACCCTCGCCCACCAGGCGCTCGGCCGTCTCCGCCGCCTGTGCCCGCCCCCTCGGGGTCAGCTCCGCCGACGGCAGCGCCCCGGACACCCGGGTGACGACGTTCTCGGACTCGGCATGGCGCAGGCACAGCACGCGGACACCCATGCGCCCGACCCTACGATCCGGAGCCCCCGACGCGCTCGAGACCCCGCAGGAGAACGTCCAGCGACTCCTCAGGGGCCTGCCCGGCGGTGTCGACGAGGAGGCGTTCGCGCTCCCACGGCTCGTACTCACGCTCGACGACCTCCCGCCACTCGGGCGGCCGCAGGCCGGGGATGTCGATCGAGCGCGAAGTGACGCGGTGCCGATGCTCGGCGGGATCGGAGCAGACCACCTCCACCTCGGCCACCGGAACGCCCGCCTTCGCGCCCACGTCCCGCCAGGCGTCGCGGGTGACGGCCAGCGGGTTCACCGACTCCGCGATCACCGTCAGCCCCTGCCGCAGGTGCTCCTCGGCCAGCGCGTAACCGACGACGTATCCGGCGGGGCCGATGGGGTGGCGGGCCAGACCGGAGCGGACGATCGCCTGCTCGATGGTGTCGATCCGCACGTGTACCCCGCCGACGCGGGCGGCGAGGAGCCGGGCGAGCGTCGTCTTGCCTGTCGCGGGCAGGCCGCCGATGACGATGAGCACGCACTCCATCCTACGAACGCCCCCCTCGGCGAACGCGGAAAATGTCACCCCCGTAGGCCAAGCTGGAGCCCGTCCGCTCTCGTGAAGGGGTGCCGTCCATGCCGATCCAGGTCGCCGGCCGCCGCCGTTCGGCTGCCTCGCTCGCCAAGGCCTTCCCCGGGGCCGAGGTCATCGACGTGACCTCCAGAGCGGACGAGCCGTGGGTGCGGCTGAGCCCGTTCTACCCGCACGGCGGCATCCCCGTGCCGCAGACCCCGGGCGTCACCAGCCAGAGCGTCGAGGGGATCTGGCAGGCGCTCAAAGTCTTCGAGACCGCCGACGTCGACCCGGCCAAGCTCGCGATCACCACCATGACCGGCCTCAAACGCACCGTGCGCAAACACGGACCGGTGCGCGGCCACCGCGACGGCCTGCACGGGGACCGGCTGCTGCCCTACCGGGCCGCGCGGCGCCGCATCTACCTCCCGGCCTACCGCTGGGTCCTGGAGCACAGGACCGGCGATCTCGTGGAGCGCCTGCGCCTGCTCGCGGCCGACCGCGAGGTCGTCCTGCTCGACTACACCACCAACGGCGACGTCGACGATCCCGCCACCCCGCTCTCCCACGCCGCGCTGATCTGCCTGCACCTCCAGGGGAAGTGGCCCGAGGAAGACTGACCCGCTGGGTCACCAACAGGTTCCCCAGTCACCAAAAAGTGCGTTCTTCCATGTCAGGGCACACTCTCTTATGGTTTCTGAGTAACTGCAAGAGACCACCGGCGTCTCGGTTCGCCGGATGTCCGGACAAGGAGGCAGGCAGCATGGCCATCACCCTCGTGAACCCCAACGGATTGCCCAAGATCGACGTCTACCGGCAGGTGTCGATCGCATCGGGGACGAAGCTCGTCTTCATCGCCGGACAGGTCGCCTGGGACGCCGACGGGACCACGGTCGGCGAAGGCGACCTCGCCGCGCAGGTCGAGCAGTGCTACCTCAACATCGCCACCGCCCTGGCCGAGGTGGGCGGTTCCTTCGACGACGTGGCGAAACTGAACGTCCACGTCGTCGACTGGACCCCCGACAAGATGCCCGCGCTCCTGGAGGGCATCTCCCGGGCGGCCGCGAAGCTGGGGGTCACTCCGACTCCACCGGCCACGCTGCTGGGTGTTGCGGCACTGGACATCCCGGACCACCTGGTAGAGATCGAAGCCACCGCGGTCCTCGACTGAGCAGCTGCTCCGTCCCGTAAAAAGGGGATGAACCTCTCCAGGTTCCGGTGCGAGGCTGGGCTGGTGATCGATACGCGAACCGTGGTCCTGGTCGAGGGCGTCAGCGACAAGTCGGCCGTCGAAGCGCTGGCCGAGCGCCATGGCCGGAACCTGGCGGCCGAAGGCATCTCCCTGGTGGCGATGGGTGGCGCCACGAACATCGGGACGTATGTCGGCAAGTTCGGCCCCGCCGGTCGCGATCTCCGCCTGGCCGGTCTGGTTGACGTCGGGGAGGAAGGCGACTACCGGAGGAGCCTCGAGCGCGCAGGGCTCGGATCCAACCTCAGCAGAAGCGATCTGGAGGCGCTCGGGTTCTTCGTGTGCGTCGCCGACCTGGAGGACGAGCTGATCCGCGCCCTCGGCACCGCCATGGTCGAGGAAGTCATCGACGCAGAGGGCGAGCTCGGCTCGTTCCGGTCGCTCCAGAAGCAACCCGCGTGGCGCGGGCGGGCCACTCACGACCAGCTGCGCCGGTTCATGGGGGCAGGCAGCGGCCGCAAGATCCGCTATTCCGCCCGGCTCGTCGCGGCCCTCGATCTCGATCGCGTGCCGCGCCCGCTGGACAGGCTGCTGGCCCACATCGCCGGATGAGGCGGACTCGCCGGCGGAACCGGCGGGTGCGGGCAGCCAGGCGGATGATGGCGCCGCTGCATCTTCGGCAGCGGCGTGGATCGGCGCCGGGCGGAGGCCGCGACGTGGCGCCTGACGCGCGAGCGCTCCCCGCGGGCTCGCAGGCCCAGGGGGAGCGCTCGTTGTGCTGATCGGTTTCAGCCGGGCTCGGGGTTACCAGTCGCCGCCGCCGAAGTCTCCGCCGCCGAAGTCGCCTCCGCCACCGAAGTCGCCCCAGCCGCCGCCGTCTCCGCCGCCACCGAAGTCGCCGCCACCGCCGAAGTCGCCTCCGCCGCCGTCAGCGTAACCCTCGGCGTAGCCGGCGCCGTAGCCGCCGTAGCCGAAGCCGCCGCTGAGCATGCTGCCCATCATGGTGCCGATGAACATGCCGGTCATGATGTCGCCGAAGCCGCCGTAGTAGCCGTACGCGTACGGCTGGTACGCGGGCCCCGCGTCGTAGTAGGGGCGGCGCTGGCCGTCGACCATGACCTCGCGCATCTGCGGGTCGAAGCCGCGCTCCACGGCCTCGGCGTCCATCTTGCAGGCGGGCACGTCGCGGACGGCGCCACCGGGCGGGGCCCAGCGGACGTCGCGGGCGGACGGGCCGTGCTGCGGGTTGAAGAAGCAGGGGGCACGCCGCTCGGGGACCGGGTCGTTGTGGACCTTGGCCTTCACCACGGCCAGCGCGTAGCGGCCGTCCTCGAGGGTCTGGGTGACCTCGCGGACCTGGTCGGCGCGCTGGACGTTGGCCAGCTGGGTCTTGGCCTTCTCGTAGGAGTCGAGCGCCTGCTGCCACTCCTCGATGTGCGCACCGCCCTGGCCGGCGAGCGTCACGTCGGTGTCGAGGGCGGTGATCTCCTCGCCCAGCTTGGTGACGTCCTCGTCCACGGTCTGCTTGACGGCCGCCAGGTCCTTGGCCTCCTGGATGGCCTTCTTCTTCTTGCGGTTGCTGGAGTAGAGGAAGTAGCCGCCACCGCCGACCACGACCAGGCCGCCCAGGGCGATCAGCGCGGCGGTGCCGCCGGCGCCGGGGTTGGCCTGGCTGCCGCTGTCGAGGGCGGAGCGCTTGCCGTCGACGGCGAGGTCAACGCGGTTGACGAAGTCCTTCATGCCGTCCACGACGTTGCCGGAGTTGGCGCTCACCGCGAGGTCGGCCAGCCTGCCCGCGACACCCGACTGGCGGAAGGCGCTCGAGGCCGCGAACAGCGTCTGGCCGTCGAGCACGACGAACGTGGCGCGGTTGCGGCCGGCCTTCGTGAGCTCGGAGTTGAGCGAGCTCATGTAGGGCGCAATCGTGGAGTTGTCCAGCGTGCCGTCGGGGAGCGCCACGGTGTAGATCTTGCTCTTGGCCCCCTTCAGCGCGTCACGGATCTCATCCTGCTGGTCTGACGACAGTGGTGAACCGGACTGCACGAAGAGCGGGTCCTTCTTGTCCTTCCAGTAGGACACCACCGACTGAGCATCAGGGGGTGCCGCCGCGTTGGCGGCAGGGGACAGCGCAAGCACGACGAATAGACCGGCGATCAGAGCCGCAAACGCGGCCCCTGCTCGGCGCAGCGAGTGGGTCATTGGCAGCAAGCCTCCTTCGCCCATGAGGACGAACGAGCGGTGGGCAAAGTTCCTCACTGCGCACGTTACCTGTCCGCGAGCGCGCGGGCGCACACCGTGGCGAAGATGCCGGGATCTCCGTCAGGTGTCCTTGATCTCACAGATGGTCGCGCCCGACGTGACCGTCTGCCCGATCGCGGCCGTGAGCCCCGTAATTGTGCCCGGTTTGTGGGCGGCCAGCGGCTGCTCCATCTTCATGGCCTCCAGCACCACGACCGTGTCGCCCTCGCTCACCACGTCCCCGTCCGTGGCGACGACCTTGACGATCGTTCCCTGCATGGGGCTGACCAGCGCGTCGCCGCCCGCCGCCGACGCCTTCCTGGCGCCGGCGCCGCCGCGTCGCGGCGCCTTCGCTGGTGCCGGGGCGGACGCGCCGAGCCCGGCGGGCAGCACCACTTCGAGACGCTTGCCCCCGACCTCGACCGTCACCGTCTCGCGGGCGGGGGCGGCGGCGTCCGGGCCCGAGGCGATCTCCTCCTCGTACGGCGCGACCGAGTTCTCCCATTCCGTCTCGATCCACCGCGTGTGCACCGAGAACGGCGAGGCGACGAACGCCGGATCGGCCACGACGGCCCGGTGGAAGGGCAGCACGGTGGGCATCCCCGAGATCTCGAACTCGGCCAGCGCCCGCCGCGAGCGCTCCAGCGCCTCCTGCCGCGTCCGGCCCGTGACGATCAGCTTCGCCACCAGCGAGTCGAACGTCTGCGGCACCGTCATCCCCGCCTCGTAGCCGGCGTCGAGGCGCACCCCGGGCCCGGCGGGCGGGCGCATGACGGTCAGCGTCCCGGGGGCGGGCAGGAAGTTGCGGCCGGCGTCCTCCGCGTTGATCCGGAACTCGATCGAGTGCCCGCGCAGCTCCGGGTCGCCGTACTCCAGCGCCTCCCCGTCGGCGATCCTGAACATCTCCCGCACCAGGTCGATCCCCGACACCTCCTCGGTGACCGGGTGCTCGACCTGCAGCCGGGTGTTCACCTCGAGGAACGAGATCGTCCCGTCCTGCCCCACGAGGAACTCGCACGTGCCGGCCCCGACGTAGCCCGCCTCCTTCAGGATGGCCTTGGAGCTGGAGTAGAGGATCTCGACCTGCTCCCGCGACAGGAACGGCGCCGGCGCCTCCTCCACCAGCTTCTGGTGGCGGCGCTGGAGCGAGCAGTCGCGCGTGCTGACCACGACCACGTTGCCGTGCGTGTCGGCCAGGCACTGCGTCTCGACGTGGCGCGGCCGGTCGAGGTAGCGCTCCACGAAGCACTCGCCCCGCCCGAACGACGCGACGGCCTCGCGCACGGCCGACTCGTACAGCTCGGCGACCTCCTCCAGGCCGCGCGCCACCTTGATGCCGCGCCCGCCGCCGCCGTACGCCGCCTTGATCGCGATCGGCAGCCCGTGCTCCTCCGCGAACGCCACGACCTCGGCCGCCCCGGAGACGGGGTCCTTGGTGCCCGCGACCAGCGGCGCGCCGACCTGCTGCGCGATGTGCCTGGCCCGCACCTTGTCGCCGAGCGCGGCGATGGCCTCGGGCGGCGGGCCGATCCAGATCAGGCCGGCGTCGATGACGGCCTGCGCGAAGGCGGCGTTCTCGGCCAGGAAGCCGTAGCCGGGATGCACGGCGTCGGCGCCGGAGCGCCGCGCGACGTCGAGCAGCTTGGCGATGTCGAGGTAGGTCTCCGCGGGGGACCGGCCACCCAGCGCGTACGCCTCGCCGGCGACCTTGACGTGCAGGGCGTCGAGGTCCTGGTCGGCGTAGACGGCCACACTCCCGATCCCGGCGTCCTGGCACGCGCGGGCCACCCGTACGGCGATCTCGCCGCGATTGGCGATCAGAACCTTCCGCACCGACCTAAGTCCTTCCTGAGAGGTTCAGCGGCCCAGGTACGCGCCGCCGTTCACATGGAGCACCTGCCCGGTCACATGCCTGGCTCCCGCGGAGGCCAGGAACAGAACGGTATCGGCGACGTCGGAGGGGGTGCCGGGGCGCCCGTTGCGCGTGTTCTCCACCCGTGCCCTGATGCCGTCGTCGGTCAGCCGGCCCCGGAAGAACTCGGTGTCCAGGACGAGGCCGGGGGCGACCACGTTCGCGGTGACGCGCCGGGGGCCGAGCTCGGCGGCCAGGTCGGCGGTCCAGGACTCCAGGGCGGCCTTGGCGGCGCCGTACGAGCCGGAGCCCGTGCCGCGCGCGGCGATGGAGCCGATGGAGACGATCCGGCCGCCCTCCCGCAGGCGCGGCGTCAGCGCGGTCGTGACGAGGACGGCGGACATGAGGTTGGCGTTGAGGTTGGCCCACCAGGCCTCGGCCACGTCCACCAGCTCGCCGGGCTGCCTGCGGTCGAGGTTGGTGTTGCCGCCGGCGTTGTTGACCAGCACGTCCACGTGCGGCGGCAGGCTGTCGAGCGCCTCTTTCACGGCGGCGGGACTGGAGGCGTCGAACGCCACGTGCGCCGCCCCGAGCCGGGCCGCGGCCTCCTTCAGCACGTGCTCGCGGCGGCCGGTGATGGTCACGCGGTCGCCGAGCGAGACGAACGCGGCCGCGACGGCGTATCCGATGCCGGTGCCTCCGCCGGTCACCACAACCTCGCGCATGACCCGAGTGCTCCCCGAGACGAATCCGAACAATCCTCGGGTAGACCATAGCCGCTCGGTATAACTCAGGCGACGGTAGGTGGTCACACCTTAGGTTGAGGGCGCTTTCCCCCATGTTCCAGGAGGTATGCATGAGCCAGAGCATGTTCGGCGGCGACCTCGCCGAGATGCAGCAGATGGCCGGCCAGTTCACGCAGCAGGCGGAGGCGGTCCGCACCACGATGACCGCGCTCGACCGCGAGGCCGCCAAGGTCGGCACAGCGTGGACGGGGCCGGGCGCCAACCGTTTCCAACAGTCGTGGCAGAACTACCGCACGGCCTTCCAGCGCATGGCAGAGGAACTCCAGGAGGCCTCGCGGGTCATCGGTACCTACCGTCAGAACATCGAGTCCGCGACGCAGTGAGCGACGGATCGGGGCCCTGGCAAGGGAGCCGGGGCTTCCTTCCGAGGAATCAAGGCTGATTTCGGCGGCCCGCGCCGCCGTCCGAAACCGGCAGGCTACGCTTTTTCCCCATGATTGGTCGCGCGTTGGTGGCGAGCGTGCTCGCTCTGCAGGTTCCCCTGGCGCCCGCGGCCGTGAAGGACGAGTGCCGGCCGCCCAGGGGCACCATGCAGGTGGGCGAGTCCTGGGCGCAGAAGCGGCTCGACCCCAAACGCGTCTGGTCGCTGTCCACCGGCGCGGGCGTGAAAGTGGCCATCATCGACAGCGGCGTCGACCTGCAGCATCCGCAGATCCGCCTGGCGGGCCGGGCCGACCTCACCGGCACCGGCTACCGCGACTGCGTGGGCCACGGGACCGCGGTGGCGGGCATCATCGGCGCCCAGTACATGCAGGGCGTGCTCTTCTACGGCATGGCGCCGGGCGCGCGGCTGCTGTCGTACAAGCAGACCGTCTCCGAGCGGGACGGCGACCCGGAGCTGCTGGTCAAGGCCATCAAGGCGGCCGCCGACGAGGGCGCCAAGGTCATCAACGTGTCGGTGTCGACGAGCGACCTGCCCTCGCTGCGCGAGGTGGTGCAGTACGCGCTCGCCAAGGACGCGGTGATCGTGGCCGCGGCCGGCAACGTCACGAAGGAGGACGGCACCCCCGTACCGGCCTACCCGGCCGCCTACGAGGGGGTGCTCGCGGTGGGCGCGGCGGGCCCGAACGGCATCCTGTCCAACTTCTCCAACGTCAAGACCCCCGTCGCCGTGCTCGGCCCCGGCCAGGGCGTCACGTCCACCTGGCCCGGCCGCTCCTACTTCAAGGACCTCAACGGCACCAGCTACGCCGCCCCCTACGTCGCCGGGGTGGCCGCGCTCGTCCGGGCCCGCTTCCCGAAGCTGGACGAGGCCCAGGTGCGCCAGCGCATCATCGCCACCGCCGACGGTGCCACGGGTGGCGGCAAGGGCGCGGGCATGGTCAACCCGATGCTCGCGCTCAGCGCGATCCTCCCGTACGAGCCCGCCGACGCCCCCGTGGTCGCGCCCCCTCCGCCCAGCCCGCTCTCGGCCGACGCCGTGGCCAAGGTCCCGCCCGTGGACCACGACGCGGTCAACCTGGCCCTGATCGTCGCGGGCTCGGCGCTCGGGCTGGCGCTGCTGATGGCGGTCGCCCGCGTCGTGGTCCCGATGGGCCGCCGCAGGGGCTGGCGGCCCGGCCGGCCCGAGTGACTCGGGCTGCAAGGAAACAAAACGGTGAATTGTCGGGTACGGCCCGAAACTTCTGATGCTGAAGTGAAAGATCTGGTTCAATGTGACTAGATCATGCTTTGCCGTGAAAGGTTTAGTCATGCACGCTTTGCGCCCTGGTGATCCAGAGCGGATCGGCGATCTCAGCATTGTTGGCCGGCTGGGAGAGGGGCCGCGGGGCGAGGTGTTCCTTGGCCGCGAGTCCGAGGACGCCCCCATAGTCGCGGTGAAGCTGCTCCCGGCGGACCCGGACGCCGGCGCCGACGCGCCGGCCAAGCACCTGGCGGCCAAGCAGGTCTCCAGCTCGTACGTGGCCAGGGTGCTGGACGCCGGGATGCACGAGGACCGCCCGTACGTCGTCAGAGAACACGTCGAGGGCAAGAGCCTGGCCCAGGCGGTGGCCGACGAAGGGCCGCTGACCGGGGACGCGCTCGAGCGGGTCGCGGTCGGGGTGCTGACCGCCCTGTCGGCCATCCACCTCGCCGGCCGTTCGCACAAGTCCCTCACGCCCCACAACGTGATCCTCGGCCCCGAGGGCCCGCGGGTCACCGACGCCGGGATCGGCGAGCCGGTGGGCGAGATCGCCTACCAGGCTCCCGAGCAGCTGCTCGGCCTGCAGTACGGCCCCTACGCGGACGTGTTCGCCTGGGCGGCGACCATCGCGTTCGCGGCCACGGGCAAGGCGCCGTTCGCCGACCGTGACGCGGTGCTGACCGGCGAGCCCGAGGTGGACATCGAGGCCGAGCCGGTGCGCAGGGTGGTGCTGGCGGCGCTGTCCAAGGAGGTCGGCAAGCGGCCGACCACGTACAGCGCGCTCATGCAGCTGCTCGGCGGCAACGCCAAGCCGCCCGCGGCCTCGCAGACCGCCATCGAGGGCGTGCCGATCCAGGGCATCCCCGTCCCGGGCGTGCCCGGCGTGCCCGGCCAGGCCGGCCCACAGGACACGCTGGTGGCCGGCCCGCCGACGCTGCACGAGGGCCCGCCGCCCGTCCAGGGCCCGCCGTTCGTGCCGGGACCCCCGATGCAGGGTCCCCCCATGCAGGGTCCGCCCATGCAGGGTCCGCCCATGCAGGGCCCCCCGATGCAGGGCCTGCCGGTGCCGCATCAGCACCAGTCCGAGGCGCCGATGTGGGGCCCGCCGGAGCCGGACCACCAGCCGCAGCACATCAGGCTCGAGGCCGAGCCCTCCGGGGCCGCCGCCCGGCCGCGCCGGGGCTTCCCGCTGGGACTGGTCGCCGGGGTCGCCGTGGTCGCGCTCATCTCGGCCCTGGGCCTGTGGGGCGCGAACAGGTACGTGAAGCTGCAGCAGGTCAACCCGGCCTCCATGGCGCAGGCCAACGCGGACGAGATCCCGGTGCCCGCCAGCGCCCCGGTGACCCCCGGCGCTCAGGGCACGGACCCCCTCGGCGGCGGCGCCGATCCGCAGCAGACGCAGCCCGAGGCCACGGTGCCCTGGGGCGCCACGGCCGCCCCTGACGACTCGGGCGTCGGGCCGCTGACGCTGCCCACCGAGTGGTCCTCGACCGCGCCGCAGGTGCCCCAGGTGCCCGAGCTGACCACCGTGCCCACGACCCCGGCCGCGGTCCCGACCCAGCCGGTCCCGACGCAGCCGGTCCCCACCGCCACGCAGCCGGCCGCGACCAACACGGCCGAGTCGACGCCCACGCCGAGCAAGAAGCGGCACGCCAAGCCGACGGCGACCGTCACGAAGACGGTGGACAGGACGCCCACTCCGACGCCCACGCCGACGCCCACGCCGACGCCCACGCCGACCGAGGAGCCCACGAAGGAGCCGACGCCGACGAAGGAGCCGGAGCCGACCCCGACGCCGACTCCGACGAAGACGACGGCCAAGCCGACGCCCACGAAGACCACGGCCAAGCCGACTCCGACCAAGACCACGGCCAAGCCGACGCCCACGAAGACGACGGCCAAGCCGACGCCGAGCCCGACCAGGACCACGAACCCGTACTCGCCCACCCAGGTGTGCGGCCCCGGCTTCTCGGTCCAGCGGTCCAGCCCCTTCGGCGGTGGGGTGACGTACCAGCTCTGGAGCAACAGCACCGGCGAGAACTGCGTGGTCACCATGAAGACCACTGACATCGGCAAGAAGACGTCGGTCAGCGCGACCCTGGAGGTCCAGGGCGGCGGCAGCAAGACGGAATCCGGCAGCTTCGATTACTACGCCGGCCCGGTCAAGCTGCCCGCCAGGGGCAAGTGCGTGCGTTTCTCCGGCAGCGCCGGTGGCACGAGCACCAGCGCGGGCTGGGGCAACTGCGGAGCCTGAGCGCTCTTTGAAAGACAGATGGGCCCGGATCGCTTGGATCCGGGCCCGTTTGTCGTTCAGTAGCCGACGTAGTCCAGGCCGCGCTTGGAGTTGACCACGCCGGGCACGTTCGACACCGAGCCGTAGCGCGAGATCGCGTAGCGCACGCCCGCGATGATGTTGTCCACCGGGTCGTAGATGTTCTTGTGCCCGGCCAGCGAGTACGAGTTGAACGTCGGGTCGATGGTCTGCATGAGGCCCTTGGACGGCGTGCCGTTGGCCGCGTTGGAGTCCCAGTTGTTGATCGCGTTGGGATTCCCGCCGGACTCGTGCTGGATGATCATCCAGATGTCGCTGGCGTTCATCTTCGAGGCCGGCACGCCGTTCTTCTCCAGGATCGCGATGGCCTGCTCGATCCACTCCTTGACCTGGCCCGTCGGCGCGGGACCGCCTCCGGCGGGCGGGGGGCCGCTGGGGCCGTAGCCCCCGAAACCGGACGTGCCGCCGCTGCCGCCGCCGGGCCCGTTCCCGCCGGCCCCCTGCAGGGTGGTACGCGGCTGGTACTCGGGATCCGGCTTCCAGTCGATCTTCCGCCCGGGCGCCGGCGTGAACTCCTGCGTGGAGACGTCCGGGATCGCGTGGAAAGTGAGCGTGCGATCGTTGAGGAACCCGTTGATGTCTTTCTGGGCCTTGCTGACCGCCTTGTCCGCGGCGTCCACCCACGGCTGGGCCTCGGTCTTGGCCTGGTTGACCAGCTTCCTCAGCCCGGGCTCCACGTCCGCCTCCTTGGCGTCGGGGTGCTCGCGGTAGTAGGCGGTCTTGTAGTTGGCGGCGCTGGTGGTCAGGTCCCGGCAGATGGAGCTGATCTCGGTGTGCGAGGTACGCAGCGCCGAGGCGGCGGCCTCGAGCGAGGACGCGGAGTTGGACAGCGCCAGCTTCAGGTCCTCGGCCGCGGTGCCGTACTTGCGCATGTAAGTGGCGAACTGGTTGGAGGAGTGGCCCTTCCAGGCGTCGTCCACGGTCTGGACCGCGGCCCCCAGCGCGCCGTCGAACTCGTTGACGTCGCCCGCCACGCTGCGCCACGCGGAGGCGATCTTGTCGATGGCGCCGGGGTCGCCGGTCACCTTGTTCAGCATCGCGTCGAGCGCGTCGCCTCCGGGCAGGTGGGCGACGCTCATGAGGTCGCCCGGTGCGCCTTGCGGATGTTCTCCTCCACGTTGCTCAGACCCCGCTCGACGCCGGCGAGCTTCCTGCGGGCCTGGTCCATCTCGCCGATCACTGCGGTCCAGACGCTGTTCGCGGCCGTGGCCAGCGTGCCGGAGTCCTCCAGGTGGCCGAAGGCGGCGGCGGCGACGGGGGTGCGGTTGTTGTGCGGCTCACCGCGGTCGTCGTAGGCGAGCTTGCCGGGGTTGCGTTCGTACAGCGTCTCCTCGTACTGGCCGGCGGCCTTGTGGATGGCTGTGCGGCACCTGTCGAGCGCCGAGAGGTGAATCTCCAGATCCGCCATCATTCTCCCCGTGTCTTGTCCGCGTCCAGGTATGCCGTCTGCGTCAGGCGCGCGCCGTATCGCCGGTCGACCAGGAAGCCGCGGCCCGGCGGCAGCGTCTGAGGCCGTACGTTGCCGAACAGGTAGCCCTCGTCCTTGTTGCCGGACATGAGCAGCGCCGGCGTGGCCATGTCCTTCATGCGCTGGATGACCGGGTCGAACATGGCCCGGCCCGCGCCGCCCATCTGGCGGGCCAGCACGACGTGCAGGCCGATGTCGCGGGCCTGCGGCAGCAGGTCCACCAGCGGGTGCAGCGGGTTGGACGAGGTCGCGACCAGGTCGTAGTCGTCGACGACGATGTACAGGTCGGAGCCCTGCCACCAGCTGCGGTCGCGCAGCTGCTCGGGCGTCAGGTTGGCCGGGGGCAGGCGGCTCAGCAGGGCGCCCTTGGCGTCGTTGATCAGGTCGGCCGCGGCCGCGCTGGAGGCGGCGTAGCCGATGCGGTGCGGGGTCACCGCCGAGTCGAGCAGCGACCTGCGGTAGTCGATCACGATCATCATGGCTTCGCTCGGCTGCTTGCGCTGCACCAGCCCCTCGGAGATGAGCCGCAGCAGGTTCGACTTGCCGCTCTCGTTCTCGCCGAAGATCACGAAGTGCGGGTCGGCGTCGAAGTCGAGGGAGACGGGCGCCAGCGCCGCCTCGTCGATGCCGATCGGGATCCGCTCCCGGTCGTCCGGCAGCGCGGAGACGGGCAGGACGGCGGGCAGCAGCCTGACCCGCGGCGCGGGCGTGCCCTGCCAGGAGTCCCGTACGGCCTGCACCAGCGAGCGCGCCCCGGCCGCCAGATCCGTGGAGTTCTGCACCCCGTCGATCCTGGGCAGCGCGGACAGGAAGTGGAACCCGTCCTTCGTCAGCCCCCGGCCCGGCGCCGCCTCCGGCACGGCCAGCGCCTTCTTCCTGCTGACCTCCGACTCGTAGGCGTCGCCGAGCTTGAGTTCGATCTTGGTGCCGAGCAGGTCGCGGATGCTCGGCCGGAACTCCGACCACTTGTTGGTCGCGGCGATGAGGTGGATGCCGTAACCGAGCCCGCGCGCCGCGATGTCGGTGATGGTCGGCTCCAGGGAGTCGAACTCCTGCCTGAGCGTCAGCCAGCCGTCCACGACCAGGAACACGTCGCCCCAGCCGTCGCCCTGGATCGCGCCCTCCTCGCACAGCTGCCGGTAGGAGGCCATCGACTCGATGCCGCGCTCGCCGAAGTCGCGCTCGCGCTGCTCCAGGATGGCGCCGATCTCGGCCACCGTACGGCGTACCCGGTCCCCGTCGAGGCGGGTGGCCACGCCGCCGACGTGCGGGAGCCCTTCGAGCGAGGCGAGCGCGCCACCGCCGAAGTCGAGGCAGTAGAACTGCACCTCGCGCGGCGTGTGCATGAGCGCCATGCTGGCCACGATCGTGCGTACGACGGTGCTCTTACCGCTCTGGGTGCCGCCCGCCACCCCGATGTGTCCGGCGGCGCCGGAGACGTCCAGCCAGAACGGGTCGCGGCGCTGCTCGAACGGCTTGTCGATGATGCCGATGACGGCGTGCAGCTTGCCCCGGCCCGGCCAGCCCGCGGTCGTCAGGCCGAACTCGGGGGTGACGGAGAGCGGGGGCAGCAGGTGCGCCAGGGTAGGCGGCTCGGCCAGCGGCGGCAGCCAGATGCGGTGCGCGCCGGGGCCGTGCCCGGCCAGCCGGCCGACCACGACGTCGAGCAGGCTGCGCTGGTTGCCGGCCGCGGGCTCGTCCTCCTCCGGCCGCGGCCCCACCTGGACGGGCTTGGTGATCTCGGGCAGCGGCATGAAGGTGGGGCCGTACTCGACGACCTCGCGGATCGCCGCCGTGCCGTCGGCGGAGACCGCCTGCGCCGGGTCCTCGTGGTGGGCGGCGGAGACGTAGGCGGCCTTGAACCTGGTCATGCCGGTCGTGTCGAACTTCAGGTAGCCGTTGCCCGGCGCCGACGGCAGCTCGTACGCGTCCGCCACGCCCAGCACGACCCGGCTCTCCATGGCGGAGAACGTCCGCAGGCCGATCCGGTAGGACAGGTGGGTGTCCAGGCCGCGCAGCCGCCCCTCCTCCAGCCGCTGTGAGGCCAGCAGCAGGTGGACGCCGAGCGAGCGGCCCAGCCGGCCGATCATCACGAACAGGTCGATGAACTCGGGCTTGGCCGACAGCAGCTCGCTGAACTCGTCCAGCACGATGAACAGCGTCGGCATCGGCCGCAGGTCGGCGCCCTGCTCGCGGGCCCGCTCGTAGTCGCGCAGCGAGGCGTAGTTGCCCGCCGCGCGCAGCAGCTCCTGCCGGCGCACCATCTCGCCGTGCAGGGCGTCGTGCATGCGGTCGACCAGGGGGAGCTCGTCCTCCAGGTTGGTGATGACGGCGGAGACGTGCGAGAGCCCCTCCAGGCCGAGGAACGTCGCGCCACCCTTGAAGTCGACCAGGACGAAGTTGAGGATCTCGGAGGAGTGGGTGATCGCCAGGCCCAGCACGAGCGTGCGCAGCAGCTCCGACTTGCCGGAGCCGGTCGCGCCGATGACCAGGCCGTGCGGGCCCATCCCGCCCTGCGCGGACTCCTTGATGTCCAGCTCGACCACCCGGCCGTCGCTGCCGAGGCCGATGGGCACGCGCAGCCGGTTGCGGCCCGCCCTGGGCTGCCAGGTGACCGCGGGCGAGAGCCGGCTCGGGTCGCCCACGCCGAGGAGGTCGGTCAGCGTGGTGTTGGTGCCGAGCAGGTCCTGCGACTCGCCGCCGGAGTTCGCCGAGGCCCGCAGCGGCGCGAGCTGCCTGGCCAGGCCCTCCGCGCGCGCGTAGTCCAGCTTGTCGGGGTCGCCCAGCCGGGTCGTGGACCGCCTGCCCGCATGGTCGATCTTCACCATGTGGAACCCGTCGGGCTGGATCTCCAGCCGCAGCGTGCTGGCCTCCTCGACCGGCCCCGTCGACTCCGACAGGTCGATCACCGTGACGCCCTGGATGGCGTCGGTGCCGAGCTGGGAGTCGTGCGGCACGTGCCCACCGTCGACGATCACCACGTGGTACGGCAGCGCGTCCGACGCCGTGCCCGGACGGAACCTGGCCCGCTCCTTCAGCTCGTCGCCCACGAGCTGGTCGAGGTGGGACAGGTTCTCACCCATCAGCCGCACCTGGCCGGCCGCGTCCATCTCCTCGGGGTGCAGCGCGTGCGGCAGCCACTTGACCCAGTCCCAGTGGGGCATCGCCTCCTTGCCGGCGCACACCAGGACCCGCATGTCGTCGGGGGAGTGGAAGGTGACGAGCTGGGCGATGACCGCCCGTACCAGGCCGCGTACGGCCCGGGGGTCACCGCTGAGGTGGATCCGGGCGAAGGAGTTGAGCGCCACCGCCACGGGCAGCCCGGACACCGTGGAGTGGGCCCGTACGAACCTGCGCAGCGCGCCGGCCGTCAGCGCGTCGAGGTCCTCGACCGGCTTGGAGTCGGGCGGGATGAGCTGCACGGCCAGCTTCTGCACGCCGGTGCCGAGGCGTACCGTGCCGAAGTCGTCGTCGCGGGGCCGGCGCTCCCACAGGCGCGGCCCCATGGCCACCCACCAGAGCGTCTCGGGGGCGGGGCCGCTCCACTCCAGGGCCTCGCGCTGCTGCACGGCGGCCTTGCGGACCCTCTTGCGGATCTGGGAGAGGTAGCGGAAGTAGTCGCGGCGCAGGCCGTTGAGCCGGTTCTTGCGCTCGCCCGCGTTGCGGCCGAACTGGCCGACCGTCATGCCCAGCATCGAGACCGCGAACAGGCCGCTGGCCACGTACATGATGGGGTTGGCGTTGCCGCCCGCGGTGAACATCAGCCCCATGGCCGCCCCGCCTGCCAGCATGGGGACGTACATGAGGACGCCGGTCATCCCGGCAGGCTGCACCTCGGGGATCTCCGGCGGAGACTCCAGCAGGATTTCCCCACGCGGTGGCTGGGGGCTGGGACGGCGTTCAGGGCGCCGGACAACAACAATGCTCACTGACGGGACAACCCTCCTGTCACCTGGAACACTTTCTTACCAGACGTGCCATCCCTATATGTTCGGCATGTCGGATTTAGTCAGTCAGACCTGGAGTGGCCGTGACCTCGCTCGCCCACCAGCCGATGCAGCCCATGCGGCCGATGCCGCCCGGGCCGCCCGGGCCGCCCGGACTGCCGCCGACGCATCCCGGCGCTCAGCCGCAGATGCGCGCGCCGGTGGCGCCGTTGTGCCACGTCACGATCGTGGCCCCGCGCCGCCGCGTCGATCTGGCGCTGCCTGCCGACATCCCGCTCCCGCACGTGCTGCCCGGCCTGCTGCGCGCGGTCGGCGAGGCCGGCGGCGACGCGGCCGGACCGCCCGGCTGGGTGCTCCAGCGGCTCGGAGGCGCGCCCTTCGACCTCGGGCAGACGCTCGCGTCCCTGGGCGTGCTGGACGGCGAGCTGCTCTACCTGCGGCCGCGTGAGCTCGCGCTGCCGCCCGCGCTCTTCGACGACGTGGCCGACGTGGTCGCCACGGGCGTCAAGGACAGCTCGGGCAAATGGGAGGCCCGCCACACCCGGGCCATGGGTGCGGGCGCCGCCGCCATCATGCTCGCGCTCGGCGCCCCCGCGCTGGTGCTGTCCGGGAGCGCGCCGCTGGGCGTGACCGTGGTCGCGGGCATGCTCGCGCTGCTGCTGGTCGGCGTCAGCGCGGCCCTGTCCAGGGCCGTCGGCGACTCCTCCGCGGGCGCGCTGATCGGCTACGCGGCGCTCCCGTACGCGTTCCTGGCCGGCCTGTACGGCCTGGTCAGCGGCTCCACCCTGAGCGGGCTCGGCGCCCCGCACCTGCTGGCCGCGCTGACCTGCACCGCGCTGGTCGCCACCATCGGCGGCACCGTGGTGGCCGACGGAGTCGCGGGATTCCTCGGTACGGCCGTCGCGACCGTGGCGGGGGCGCTCGCGTCCGCCACGGTCATGGTGTTCGGCCTGCCCGCGGCGGGCGTGGCGGCGATGACGGTGACGATCCTGATCGCGCTCAGCCCGCTGATCCCCACGCTGTCGTTCCGGATCGCCAGGGTGCCGCTGCCGGCCCTGCCCACCAACGCCGAGGAACTGCGGGCCGACAACCAGCGGCTGGACAGCGAGGGCGTCCTGGCCCGCACCGCGCAGGCCCGCCGGTACGCCACCGGCATGGTCGTCGGCATCGTGCTCACCGCCATCGGCGCGATGGTCTTCCTGGTCACCACGCCGACCTGGATGGCGGTCTCGATGACCGTCGTGCTCTCGCTGGTGCTGCTGCTGCGCGCCCGCGTCTTCCATGGCCTCGGCCAGCGGCTCTGGCTGCTGGGCACCGGCCTGGCCGGGCTGATCGCGGTGGGGATCGAGCTGAGCGCGGGCGCGGGCACGGTGGCCGCCGCGGCCGTCGTGATGGGCGTGCTCTGGCTGGCGATGCTGGTCGTGGGGCTCGGCCTGTGGCTGCCGTCCGGGCGGCTGTCGCCGTTCTGGGGGCGCGCGGGCGAGGTGGTGGACGTGATCCTGCTGATCGCGCTCTTCCCGCTGGCGCTCGGCGTCCTCGACGTCTACACGTGGATCCGCGGCCTGGCGGGCTGACCGCCTCGGGCCGCCACTGGGCCGCCACTGGGGCGCCACTGCGGCGGCCCGGCCCGGCGGCCCCCGCGGCGGATCAGATGTCGCGGGGGTCCTGCTGGCCGAGCCGCCGGAGCCGGTCGTTGCGTTCGGCCGTCTCCGCGCCGAACATGTCCTGGAACTCGGCGAACTGCCGCTGGATGTCCTCCAGCCCGATGATCTGCGACTGCGGCACGGCCAGCAGTTCCTGGGCCTGGCGCCCCTGGTCCTCCTGGGCCTGGCGCACCGCCTGGACGACCTCTTCCGCCAGGGTCCTGACGTCCAGGCGCAGCACGCGCGGCGAGAAGGCCACGCTCTGGAGCCGTCCGTCGGCGTCCACGACCGCGGTGGTCAGGCCGCTGCGGCTCTCTCCCTTGCCGGTGATCAGCTGCAGCTCGGCGGCGGCCGCGGCCAGGCGCGCGAGCTCGCGCTCGTTGTCCCGCAGGATTCTGTCCACGTCGTCGTCGGTGTAGTCCATGACACGCCACGCCATCGGCGCCGGGTTAACTGGAGGCGATCACAGGCTGGCGAGCCGCTGAATCGATCATGAAGATAGGGGCGAGTGTGCCACTTACTAGCGATATGTGGACAAGAATGCCCATTTGTGGGGCTACAACAGGGTAAAACGGGGCAAGAGATCTACGTCACCTCCTCCACCATCGCGCACACGCGAAAGCGCGTCGACGAGGAGCTGCATCCCAATGTGGAGTTCATCCACGGGCTCATTTCGTACACGGCCGTGGGGGGACTCGGCTTCGGCGCGATCGGCGGCGTGATGATCGGCGGCGCGTACGAGGAGTTCCGCCGCTGGGCGGACACCACGTTCACCGAGATGGAAGACGCCGTGCAGAGCTGGTCGGACGCTCTGGAGCGGGCCAGGCGCAACTGGCGCGCGGCCGAGGAGGCCAGCATCGTGCGGTACCGCGGCTGATGGGCACGCCGCCGCAGCCGGCCGCCCCGGACCCGTGGGCGCACACCCGGCCCCCGGCGCCGGGCCAGCCGGTGCCCGCCAATCCCTACTCCAACCCGTACGCCACCCCGAATCCCTACTCCACGACGCCCACCGGCCCGCGCCCGTACCAGCCGCAGCCGAGGCCCGTTCCCGGCAACCCCTACGCCCAGCCCGTCACCCACACCCCCCAGAACTACGCCGCCAACGGCGCCCAGCGCGCGAACCTGGGCGCAGGCAGGTTCGGTCCGGCTCCGGAGATGAACGCGGCCCGCCCGGCCCTGCCGTCGCTGGGGGAGAAGGCGCTCAACCTGCTGAAAAGGGCGGGCAAGCTCGCCGTGGGCCTGGCTCCCGCCATCGCCATCTGCGGCGGGATGCTCGCCAACGAGCCGGGCATGGCCCAGGCGGTCAGCGTCTGGCAGAGCGGCATGGCCCAGCGGCTCGACGGCGGGATGAAGAACCTGCTCCCGCAGCTGCGCGATACGGCCAAGGACGGCTGGATCGCGATGGACCGCGACGAGTTCGACCGGGTGCTGTGGACCTTCCAGCGCGAGTCCGAGGTGCTGCGCAACGTCCTGAACACGGGCGGCAGCTCGCTCGACGAGGTCGCGGCGGCCTACCGGAGCTTCTGGACGTGGGTCCTGCGCACGTCGGCGGCCGCGCTCGGCCTGCTCGTCGCCGCCAAGGCGCTGCAGCGGGTGCCGCAGAGCTCGGTGTGGGGGGTGCTGCTGGAGAAATACATCACGGCCGAGGTCAACATCGCCACGCTGTTCCTGGCCACCTCGCTGGCCAGCACCCTGAAGGAGGGCGGCGAGGTGCTGTCGACCATGGTGAAGCGGAACCACCAATGGAACTACATCACCCCGGCCGGCGAGGCCGCGGTCGACTTCAAGTCGATCGAGATCGACGCCAAGAAGTACCCCTCCTTCTCGGAGCCCGCCAAGAAGAACGGGCTGCCCCCGCGCTACCAGGACTTCGACTGGATCGAGCCGAAACGGGAGATCTCCAAGCCCTGATGGATAGGGTGGTGAGAAAGCGGCTTCTGCGTCTTGTGGGGTATGAGGGATGATCGAGCGGGAATTCGGGGCGCTGGACATCGACCGGATCCTCCGGAACGCCGACCAGCAGATGGCGCGGGCCGGCGAGTTCCAGCAGGTCCTGCAGGACCTGACGGGCCACGCCCAGGACGAGGACGGGTTCGTCACCGCCGAGTGCGGCAGCACGGGGCTCAAGGAGCTCCTCCTGCACCCCAAGGCCATGCGCCTCAACTCGGCCGACCTGGCCGAGCGCATCAAGGCCGTCATCGCGGAGGCCAACGCCGACCTGCAGCGGCGCATCTCGGAGGAGATGGCGAACGTCTTCGGCGAGGAGAACAACCCCATGCGCTTCGCCCAGAACCCCGAGGGCGGCCTGGAGCTGGTACGGCAGGCCGAGGCGGCCTACAACCGCACGTACGAGGACCTCATGGGTGAGCTGGACCGGATCCGGCAGCGCATGGAGGGCTGAAAAAGCCCGGCTCACGTGGTGTGAGCCGGGCTTTGCCGTTTCCGGTCAGCCGATGCAGTCGGGACTGGTCGGCTGGGGGCAGGACCAGACGTCCCCTTCGGGGTCGTAGATCTCGCGGTGCTGCTCGCCGCGCTGCTCGCCGCCCGCGCCCATGCCGCCCGGCGGGTACGCCATGAGCCCCGTTCCCGAGGCTCCCGCCCCGCCGCGGAGCACCGTCGGAGCGGCCCCCGCCGCCGACGAGCCGCCCGCGCCGTACCAGGTGCTCGGGCCGCCGGCGCCCTGCCCCGGAACCGCGGAGAACGGGGCGTTCGTCGGCATCTGCGTGGTGGGCGAGTTGGTGAGCGGGCTGGGCGTGAACTGCTGCGGGTAACTCGTGCTCGGCGTCGTGGTGGTGGTGGGGAAATTCGGGTTCCCGGCGTCGGCGAGCTGGGTCTTCGGCGGGTCCGCGCCGATCACCGGAGGCACGCTCTGGTCCTGGTCCCCGGGCTTCTGCGGCGAGCCGCCGTTGCCCGTGTCGCTGCCGGGCTGCTGGGGGCTGCCGGGGTCCTGGGTTCCCGTGGACGGGTCGTCCTGACCCTTGCCCTGGTCCTGGCCCGGATCGTCGCGGCCCGGGTCCTGGTCCTTGCCGGGGTTCTGCTCGCCCTTGCCGCCGCCGCCGGTGCCGCTGCCGTCGGAGCCGTCCCGGCCGCCGCCGCCGGTGCCGCTGCCGTCGGAGCCGGTCGAGCCCTTGGAGCCGTCGCCCGTGCCGTCGCCGGTCCAGTACTTCGTCTCGCCCGACGGCACCTTGGTGCCGCTGCCGGGGTCGAGGGGCTGCTGCTTCTGGGTCTCCACCACCATGGGCTGGATCTCGGGCAGCTTGAACGCCAGGCCGTCGGCCATCTGCGCGTTCAGATCGTTGATCTTGTTGTTCAGCTGCTCCAGATGCGCCCGGGCCGCCACGTCCACCAGATATCCGGCGGTCCCCAACTGCGGGTTGAGGTTCGTTGTCGGCTCGTTGTCGACATTGGTCGTGGTGCTCAGGGCGGTGGGCCCGGGCATGGTCGCCTTGGACGTCCTGAGCTGCCGGGCGTACTCGACCATCGGCTTGCCGGTCTTCTCCATGGCGTCGCCGAGCGCCGCGGCGCTGGCGTGCAGCAGCCGCAGCGCCTCCAGCGCCGTCGTGGCCCCCTCGCCGCGCCAGACCTCCGCGAGCTCCTCGGCGGCCTTCAGGAGCGTGCCCTCGAGCCCGTTCTTGCCGTGGACCAGCTCGGCCGCCTTGACGTAGCTGTTGCCGGCGCTCTCGATGCGGTCCGGGTCGGTGGCCTTCAGATAGGAGACGACCTGGGCCCTGGTGACGAAGATGCCCGGCTTGCTGTTGCCGAGGTAGTCATAGAGCCTGATCGGCTTCCACTCTTCGCCCATCTACGCCATCCCTGCCGGTATCTCACGCACTGCTGTCCCGCTGCCCTTTTTCGTAGTTGGAGACGGCCCGTTCGACCGCCTCGGCCCACTTCTCGACGTAGTCGATGAGCTGGCTGTAGCTCTCGCCGAACACCTTGTACGCCGACTCGAAGTTGGCGCCGAAGTTGCTGGCCACCTCCCACTTGCCGGTGGCCTCCGGTCCGACGTTGCCCAGCCCTTGCACCTCGCCGATCGTGCCGGGGCCGCTCCACGTGGCGCTCATCGACGGCTGCGGGTTGCCGTGCACCGAGCCCAGGTTCTTGCGCAGCCGCGAGACGACGTCCCTGATCCCCTCGTGATCCGCGTACTGCCCGCCGCTGTTCCCGCCGAGCCCGGGGAAGTCCTTGGCCAGCTTCAGTCCCGGGGGCGGCGAGTCGTTGTCCTTCGGAACGCTCACGCCTTGCCTTTCGAGTCACCCTTGATGGTGTGGTTGATCGTCGGCACGTCACTCCTGAAGAGGTCCTCGTCCTCCAGGACGAACGTGGTCCGCACGGTCTCCTGCGGTTCCTGGCCGCCCCGGCCGCCGGGCGGCACGGCCGCCGAGACCACGGGGGAGCCGCCGCCGCCCAGGCCGCGCAGGGCGGCCGCGCTCACACCGTTGCCCGCGCTCGTACTCGCGCCCCCACCCCCGCCGAAGCCGCTTCCTCCCACGCCGGAGCCGCCGTACGGGCTGCCGATGCCCGTGGTGGGCTGGCTGGTGGGCTGGCTGGTGGACGGGCCGGACATGGCCGGATCGGGCATCCCGGCCAGGGACGTCGTCGGGCCCCCTGCGTTCGGGCCCTGGGACCCGTTCGGGTTCAGGTTCGCGTTCGCATTCGCGTTCAGGGCGCTGGACGGGTCGGTCAGGCCGGGGACGTTGCCCGCGCCGTTCTGGCCGTTGCCGCCGAGCCCGTTCTGGCCGTTCCCGACTCCGCCCACGGTCCCGGCCGTGCCGCCGTTCGGGAACGTGCTCGTCGGGTTGGTCGTGGTGTCGATGCCCGGGATCTGGTGCCGGCCGGGGTCCTGCATGCCGTCCTGGTTCAGGCCGTCGAGGCCGGCCGTCGGGTCGAACGCCTGGTTGAGGCCGGCCGGGATGTTGCCGCCGATCCCGGTCGTCCCGCCGTACGGGCCGGTGGGAACGTTCGGCGCGAGCGCCATGAACTGCGGGATGTCGGTCCTGAGCTGGGCGGGGAACACGTCGTTGTTGAGCTTGGTGTCCTGGCTCAGCAGCTTGATGGCCTCGGCGGCCTTCTTCCTGTCCTTCTCCTCCTTGGAGTCACCCCAGAGGTTGGCGAAGGGAAGGTCGCTGATGAAGCGGGTGATGCCGCCGACGAGGACGCCCACGCCCGCGCCGATCACCACGCCCGGCACGGCTCCCACGCCGCCGAAGAAGGAGCCGATGGCGGCTCCGGCCACGCCGCCCGTGACGGCGGCCTCCCCGAAGTCGATGTCACTGCCGGGGTTGTCGGGCACGTCTCCCTTGGCCGCCGACAACGTGCGGGCGTGGACGATGAGCGCGGGGGCGACACCGTGCGGGTTCTTCGGGGGGTTCTTCGGATCGACGGGCTGGTCGCTGATAGTGGTCGAGATGTCCGCCGCCGCCTCCCGCAGCCTGCGCAGCTGCTTCTTGACGGTCTTGGCGTCCTCGCCCGCGGTCCAGTGCTTGTCCAGCTCCCGCAGGTGCTTGTCGATCACCTCGACGAGATTGTCGAGCCGTACCTTGGCTTCGAGGAACTCGGCCGCGGCCTGGCCGATGAGCTGGGGCTTGTTCTTGGCCAGCGTGTCGCGGAGCAGATCCAGCGTCGCGCCCTCGAACTCGAGGCTGCCGATCTCGCCCCTGATGGAGGCCTGGTACTCGGCCATCAGACCCGCATCGCCTTCGACCGGCCCTCGCTGTCCGCCTCGACGCCGTCGTAGTTCTTCAACGCCTGCTCGAGGAGGCCGATGACGTTCGCCACCTGGCCGGTGATGTTCGAGTAGGTAGTGGTGACGGTCGTGATGGCGTTGGTGGTGCTCTGCCGGAAGCCCATGGCCGCCGGCCAGAACCCGCCCAGGGCGTCGTAGTCGCCGCTCAAGTTCTCGACGGGGCCGGAGCCCGTGAAGATGGCCTGCACGGCGCCGCCGCCGCCCGCCTTGCCGGCCTGGTGGCCGGGGTCCAGCATGGCGAGGGCCTCTTCCAGGTCCGCCTTGGCCGCCTTGATCGCCCTCCGGCTGAGCTCAACACCGCCGTTGTCGCTGCCCATGTTCCCCCTCTGGAGTCGGCCCCCGCGCTACGCCTTACTTGCCGTCGAAGATCTGGGAGTTGATCCTGTCGACCTGCTGCATGTTCATGTTGGTGACGTTGATGTTCTTCTTCATCAGGTCGATGAACTGCGACATGTCGTTGGCCTCGCGCTCCCAGAGCTGCCTGACCTCGTCGAAGACGGTCTTGGCCTCGCCCTGCCAGATCGCGCTCTTGGCGAGCAGGTCCCGCTCCAGGTTGTCCAGCTCGGTGACCATGTCGTTGAACGCCTTGGCGAAGTCGGTCTCACCCTGGCTGAGGCCGGAGTAGTTGACCTTTGTAATATCGAAGATGTCATCCGCGGGCATCGCGGCCTCCCCTTGCTGCTAGCTGAGACGCGAGTCGAACTGGACGTTGATCATGTTGGCGATCTGGTTCATCGCCTCGGTCCGCTCTTGGTTGAACGCCTGGTAGTTCTTGTTGCTCGTGCCGATGTTCTCGGCCAGGCGGCGCAGGCTGCCCAGGATGACGTCCATCCGCTCGTGCCACTTCTTGTGGACGGCGTCGAACGCGGCCTCGGACTGGCCCAACCAGTGCGCCTTCAGGCTGATGCCGGCCTGGTCGAGCTGCTGCTGGATACCGCGCAGGCGCTCGGCGGCGTCCTCGATGCGGGTGACGGCGGCGATGAGATCGGATTCACTTACTTGAGCCTGTGGCTGTGCCCCCACAGTCCCTCCCTTGCTGGTCGGCTGACTCCCGCCGACTACTGGAGTCGGCCCGTTTGGTCACATTAGTGAACATCCATCACTAGCGTCGCATGTGATCACGTTAATTTTCCATATCTTCGAGGCGGATGGGGGGTGTATTGACAGAATGTAGGCATTTGGGGCCTTGCGCCTGGTGAGTGGTAACAGGCCGTATCTGTCTGTACGGCACATGTGGGGCTGGCGTAACGTATGGGCCGATCGTGACAAGGGGGACACGTGGCCGAGGACAGCAATCCCTACTCGAGCGCCCTGAACGGGCTCAACGGGCTCGGCGGCGCGACCGTCGACCCGCGTTCCAAGGATCCCGACTTCGCGATGAAGTACTCCAGCGTCACGACGCTGGGCAGGAACGTGGGCAGCTATGGCGACGACCTGACCTCGATGAGTCAGAAGACCGGCGCCATCGACATGCACCAGTTCACCTTCGGCGTGATCGGCGGCGGGCTCAACGTGGCGCATCGCTCGGTCCGCGACAACGCCGTCGAGGCGCTGAAACAGGCCAAGGAAGTGCTGGACTCGTGGAAGCAGGCACTCGCCGACGCGGCCACCAACGGCAAGGACGCCGAGGAGGCCAGCAAGGCCCCCAAGAAGGGCCCCGGAGGCCCCGGCGGGCTGGGACCGATGGGCGGCGCCGGCGGTCTGCCCAAGGGCGGCCTGCCCAAGGGTGGTGTCAACCCCGACGACCTGAAGATCGACAAGCCCTCGACGGACGACCTGAAGCAGCCGGACCTCCCGAAGCCGGACCTCCCCGGGTCCGACATCAACAAGCCCGACATCCCCGGGTCCGACATCGACCAGCCGAACATCGATCAACCGAAGATCGACCAGCCGAACATCGACCAGCCGAACATCGACCAGCCCAAGATCGACCAGCCCAACCTTGACCAGCCCGACATCAAGCAGCCGGACGTCAAGACGCCCGACCTGAGCGACCTCAACCAGACGCCCAAGACCAACCTGGAAGGCCTCAACCCCAGCCTGCCGACCTCGACCACGCCGCAGGTCCCCGGCACCACCGGCTACGACCCGCGCGCCGCCATGCCGCGCACCACGGTCGGCGTGCCGGAGGGCGGCGTCGGGTACGCGGGCGGCGCCTCGGGCGGGGGCACGGGCACGGGTGCGCCGGGGAGCATCGCCCGCGCCCTGAACAGCGGGATGCCGCTCTACCCCATGACGCCCGGGATGGGCGGCGGAGCCGGCCAGGAAGAGAAGGACCGCGAGCGCGGTCCCCACCTCGGCGAGGACGAGTCGGTCTGGGAGACGGACGAGGACATCACGCCGGCGGTGCTCGGCAGGGAGGAATAGGCGAGCAGGTGGCTTACGAAGCGGATGTCTGGATGTTCCGCAGTGCCTGGGCGGCCACTGCGGCGGCGACCATCGTCATGCCGTACGCGGCACCCATCCTCGGGCTCATGAGCCTGGTGATCGCGGACCCGGCCGAGCAGAGCCGGGCGGCGGACCAGTGGAACGACAAGACGCCGGTCAACATGATGCAGGCCGACAACAAGGACTGGCACCCGCCGATGGCGGTGGGGGCCAAGCCCGCGCAGCAGACGTCGCTCCTGGCCCCGACGGGGGGCTCGGCGGCCCTCAGCGACATCGCCTACCTGCGCGGCGAGCTGAAGCGGATGGCCAAGGAGATCGGCGACAACAGCGACTGGGCCGGGCGGGGCTACGCGTCGTACGTACAGAAGGTCTCCGAGCTCGACGCGCAGCTGGAGAAGCTCGACAACAACCGCATCGCTTGTGGCGAGACGCTCAAGTGCTCGGCCACCGCGTTCCACGTGGTGGCGGTGCTGTGCGACGTCGTCGCCGGCATCCTGACGGTGATGGCGGGGATCGTGCTGGCCGTACGTTTCGTCCCAGGGGGACAGGCGTGGGAGGCGGCGATCATCCGCGGGGTGATGAGCGTCTACAAGTGCCTGCAGTCGGTCTTCAAGAACCACTGGAAGCTCATCATGAAGGTCACCCTCTACCTGGGGCTCGCGGGGACGGCCTTCAACCAGTTCACCAAGGACCTTCCGTTCCTGAAGGCCATGCCGTCCACCAGCACGCCCAACTTGGTGGAAGCCAGCGCCATCTGGGACCCGACCAAGGCGGACATCGTCAAGGACCCGAAACCCCAGATGCCCAGCATGGACGACTCGATGCTGCCAGAATTCGGCTTCTAACCCGCCCCGCCGCCCCGCCCCGTCCTGCGGCACCGCCCCGCCCTGCAGTACCGCCCCGCCCCACCGACCCGGCGGGCCCACCGACCCGGCCGGCCTCACCGACCCGGCGGAAGACAGGCTACGCGTTTACCTCGCCGTCGGAAGATCGGCCACACCCATCGTGCGGGTGGGAAGCCTACTCCTCGGTGAGGCACACTCACGCGGACTCGGACACAGACGCAGACCCGCCCTCGCCCCAGGACCCCGAAGGCGCCCCGGCCCCCGAGCGCACCCCGGCCCCGAGTGCCCGCAGACCCGGCCCCGAAGGCACCCCGGACCCGGGCGGACCCGCAGACCCGAGCGCGCCCGGACCTGGCCCCGAAGGCACCCCAGGACCCGCGCCCAAATGCACCCACAGAACCGAAGGCACCCCAGGCCCCGGACCCACCCTCGAACTGGCTGGCTTACCGGCTCCCGACGGTCAGGGGCACCATGGCCGCGGCGGGATCCAGCGCCGGCCCCTGCGGGATCGCATGCATGATGTTCGTCGGCACAGGCGCGATGTCCGCTGCGTCGTACCCGAGCTTCGCCAGCACGTCAGCCGACGGAACCGGATAGCGCACCCCCTGGTCACTGATCAGCGCCAGCGTGCCCGCCACCGCACCGAGCTGGCCCTCCCCGGGCAGCACCCCGGCCACCACGGCGCTGCCCGGCGGGAGCAGCACCTGGTCGAAGCGGTCCTGTACGCCTGAGCTCGACGGCGTCGGAATCGGGACCCTGCTGCCGACCGTCACCTTGGCCACGACCGAGCCGGCCACCGTGTTGGGATACACCGAGCAGAGCGGCGTCGAGCCGGACACGTTGATCGCCTTGGGCATGGTCGTCGGCAGGGTGGGGTCCAGGACGTTCTGGCGCGAGGGCGAGGCATTGGCCGAGGCCGCGTCGATCTGGATCTCCCGCGCCACCCGGTTGCCGTACGCCTTCTTGATGTTCGGGTCCTCCAGCAGCAGTCTGGCCTGGACGGGGGAGATGGGCGCCAGGCCGTCGTTGAGCAGCACGTACCACCGCGCGGCCGTGCCCGGCATGGCCGGGACCACGAACACCTGCCCCACCACCGCCGTCACTTTCCCGTTCGCCCGTACCTTCCTGCCGAGGTTCGCCACGTTCGGCCCCTTGAAGTCGTGGCCGACGGGCAGCGCGTTCAGCCACGCCGCCGGCACCTTCCTGGGCTGCGCGTTGAGCGCCCGCACGCCGTGCTCGTTGACGCGCATGCGGCGATTGCCCCAGATCACCCAGTTTTGCTGCCCGTCGGAGACCACCATCGCGTCCCCGCCCATGGGCCTCCCGCCGAGGTCGGTCCCCCCGACAAGCGTCGTGTACGGCTTGCGCCCGCCCGTGTTGTCGGGCCCCTCCACCACGCACACCGACCACGGCGCCTTGACCAGCTTCTTCCGGTCAGGCAGCGAGTCAGGCGCCCCGGAGATCCCGATGAGCGGCCCCCTGGCGTACCCGGCCAGCGAGGCGGCGCTCACGCTCCGGGTCGTGATCTCCCCGGCGTCCAGCACGAGCCGGGCCGACACGTAGTTCGCCACCGGCAGCAGCCGGCGCTGCTGCTGGCTGTAGATGAACTTGGCCCCGCTCTCCTCCTCGACCAGCAACTGCCCCGGATCGGTCAGCTTGGTCGCGTTCCCGGGCCGCACCAGCCCCCAGATCCCGAACACCGCCATCACCAGAACCCCGATCAGGATCCCGCCGAACGTGGCGACGTTCTGCCGCCGCATGGGGGACTCGGGGACGTCGGGCTCGGCCTGCAGGAGCGCCATGCCAAGCCTCTGCTGCATCAAGCGGTGTGCCTGATAGAGGTCCTTCTTGGTCTGCACAGCGCCTCCCCGCGTCACAATCCGCGCATCAGCATAAACGCCTCAAACCCCACCCGCCCCAATCCCCCCAATTCGCACCCCATTCCCCCTCCTCCCGCCCGCCCCCACCTTTCTGCCATCGCCACCCCGCCCCGCCCACCCACCCCAGCCCCTTACGACCACCGCCCACCCAGGACTTTCGCCCCGCCCGAGCCGCCCGCCGCTCCGAGCGTCCTCCACCCACCGACCCGGGGTTCGGGTAGTCCTCGACTCGCCCGCTGCGCGCCCCAGCGCCCTACGACCACCGCCCACCCAGGACTTTCGCCCCGCCCGAGCCCGCCCGCCGCCGACCCCAACGCCCCCGAGCACCACTGAACTCGTTACTTCCGCTCGGCCAACCACCCCGGCCCCCTGCATCCACCGCCCGGAGTTCGAGCCGCCCTCGGCTCGCCCCCTGCCGGCCCCAGCGCCCTACGACCACCGCCCGCCCGAGGCTTTCGACCCGCCTGAGCCCGCCTCCTGCCCACCCCAGCGTCCTCCACCCACCGGCCCGGGGTTCGGGCCGCGCTCGGCTCGCCCGCTGCCGCACCCAGCGTCCTGGGACCACCGCTCGCCTCGAGGCTTCCACTCCCGCCAGTCCACCCCCGCCAGCGCTCTGGCCACCTATGGGAGCAGCAACCCCCAGTACAGCGCCCACGGGACGAACACGACGCCGCCCGCCACCAGCAGCCCGACCCGGACCCTCTCGCCGACCGGAGCGGACCGGCGCCACCGTACGCACGTCAGGACGGTGCCCACGACGGTCGCGATCGCGAGAGCCTGGAGCGCCAGCCAGATGAGCGGCCGTCCCGCCACCAGAGGCCCCGGCGAGGCGAGCTTCCCCCCAGTCATGATCGAGTAGAACAGGTAGACGAACGCACCGACGACCACCGTGAGTCCACCGGCACTGACCAGCCACGCCCCCTTGACGGGCGCCGCCTCACCCTGCCCCGCCCTGCCGACGGCAGAAGACACCCCGCCGCGCCGCCGGACCCGGCGTATCAGGGCCACCACCGGATACCCCCCGAACGCGACCAGGAACAACACCAGCGCCGCGCCCTGAACGCCCGCCGCCTCCCACCATTCGGCAGCCGGCACCGCCACCGTGTCCTCCGCCTGGACCGGCGCAGGCCCTGTCACCTGCGCCACGGGCGCCCGCCCAGAGGTCGCCTCTCCCACCCAACTGCCGACCAGCTCCGCATAACCGGGAGCGAGCTCGGGCAGCCGCGTGACCCCACCATCAGGCGTCCGATGAGCGGCGTGATCGGCATCCGCGAAGAACCGGAACGTGTACTGCCGGTTTCCTCCCTTCTCCAAGGCCTTGGCGAAGATGGGCGGCGTCTCCCGGGGTGGCGTCAGCAGGTCGTGTACGCCCCAGATCCCGAGCACGGGTTGCCGTACGCTCGCGATGACCGGTTCCGGATCGTAGTAGGGCTCGGGAAACATCCCGGCGTCCGCGATCGCCCGGTACATCGTGGGCTCGGTCCGATCGACGAAGGACCCGCGTACCCCCGCCTTCCGCAACCCTGCCGCCACCGCCCAGGTCTGCTGCCGTAGCGGCTGCAGCGCGTTGGCGCCCACCAAAATCACGAACGAGATGTCCTTGGACCGCGACGCCGCCAGCGGTGCCACCCATCCACCCTCGCTGAGGCCCCAGATCCCGACCTTCGCCGGATCGATCCCCGGTTGCCGCCGCAGCGTCCGCACTGCTCCCAGGGCGTCGTCGGCCAGCTGCGAGTACGACCTCTCAAACAGTGAATATCCCTCGGAACGCTTGTCGTAGATCAGCACTGACAGCCCTTGGCGGGCGAACGCGACGGCCTCTCCCAGCAGCTTGTCCCGTTTCGTCCCGGTCCCTGCCCCGTGCACCAGCACAACCCCGGCCCGCCCGCTCCGCGCCCGAGCCCCCGCCGGACTGATCACGCTGCCGTGCAGCACCAGCCCGCCACTCCCTTGGAAGCTCACCTCGGCAGCCGCCAGGTCCTCGGGCACGTCCAACCCTCCACCGGACCCAGCCTCGGAGCGCCCCCCGGCTCCGTCTCTGGCCTGCCCGGCGTCGGAGTGCGCCTCGGCTCCATCTCCGACCTGCCCGGTGTCGGAGTGCGCCTCGGCTCCATCTCCGACCTGCCCGGCGTCGGAGTGCGCCTCCGCTCCGTCTCCGACCTGCCCGCCGCCGAAGCGCCCACCGATTCCACCTCCGACCTGTCCTGCCCCCGAGCCCCGCTCCCGGACCCCCTGTCCTGCGACGCTTTGGGCCGAGAATCCGGCCGCTGAGTGTTCCGAAGGGGAGCCGGCCGCAGCATGTGCCACGGAAGTGCCGAGCAGGGAAGCACCACCAGAAGGTCCGGCCGCCAGAAGGGTGGCGGCGACGACCGTAAGAATCGTTCGCATACCGCCGAACATACTCTGCAGAGAAATATCGGCAAAGAGAAGTCTGCAGATATCCTTCGGAAGGACTACCCTCCTCCTCATGAAGGAGGACGAGACGAAGGACGACCACGAGCCGTTCATCCTCGACGACCCGGACAAGCTCAAGGCCCTGGCCCACCCCATGCGCCGCCGCATGCTGACCCACCTCAACATCCACGGCCCCGCCACCTCCACCACGCTGGGCGAGCTGTTCGGCGCCAAGACCGGCACCACGAGCTACCACCTGCGCCAGCTCGAGAAGTACGGCTTCATCGAGGAGATCCCCGAACGCTCGTCGGGCCGCGAACGCTGGTGGCGCCGCGCCGAGATCCCCCGGGACATGCGCTTCCCCACCCTCGACCAACTGGCCCCGGAGGACCGTGCGGTCCTGGGCGAGTTCCTGAGGGTCGGGTTCGAGGAGGACCGCGCTCTCATGGAACGCTTCCCGGCCGCCTACCGCGCCGACCCCGACTGGGCGAAGGGCTCAAGGGGCCTGGCCCGCATGACGAAGGAGGAGTTGAACGAGTTCCACGACGCGTACATCGCGCTGCTCCTCAAGTACAGCCACCGGCCGGAGGACGCCCCGCCGGACGCCCGCCCCATCTACGTCCGCTTCTTCACCCTCCCCGCCGACGAGCCCTGACCCGAACCCTCACCCCCGCACATCGCCCGCCGACGAGCCCTGACCCGAACCCTCACCCCCCCGCACATCGCCCGCCGACGAGCCCTGGCACGGCCTTCCTGCCCGCAGCTCCAGCTGCCCACGAGCCCTGACACGCCCTCCACGCCCGCGCAGCCGCACCCGCCGACGAGCTGTCTCGTACGTCAGCCGTCGTCGGGGAGTGCCGCTTGGATGGGGGTGATGTTGCCCGTCCTCACCAGGAAGCCTCGGCCAGGGGGACCGCCGACCGTTCCGCGGGGGAGGCGGATCGAGAAGATGTCGCCGTCGGCCTGGTTCTGGACGGCCAGCAGCACTCCGGTGCGGGCCTTGCGCGTCTCCGCGACGAACCCCCTATAGGCGACGGCAAGATCCCCGGTCGTGCCGGCGATCAGCAGAGCGTGATCGCCGTCCCGGCCCGACCGGAGCACCTCCTCCAGCGCCATGCCCAAGGGGCCGTCCGCGTTGATCAGCTCGGCGTCGTCCACGAGCACCACGTACTGCTGCAGCTCCGCGACCAGCTCCGGCAGGTTGGTGGCGTTGCCGTCGAGCACGGCCAGTGCGCCGTTCAGCTCCCTTAACGGGCTGCGTCTGGGGGCGACGGCGATGACGGGCGTGCCCCGGGCGATGAGTGAATGGGCGGCGGTCAGCAGGACGGACGAGCGGCCGGAGCGGGACGGGCCGGCGATCACGGCGCCGGGGCCGTGGGCCAGCAGGTCGAGCCCGAGCGGCGCCAGCGCGTCGCCGCCGGCACCGATCAGTGCCCACAACGGCGATGGGGGCGTGAACGTCGCGTCGAGGGCGAGCGCTTGGGATGCCGTGACGCGCATGGGGAGGGCGTCCACCCGCAAGGGGGGCTCGCCGTTCCACTGCCGGCCGCCCTGGCCGGCGCCCGCGGAGCGCCCGTGAGCGGCACCCCGGCGAGCGCGCTCCGAATCCGCCATCGACCTGCGGGCCAGGGACTGGAACGCGGCGACCTGGGCCGGGCCGGACGGGTCGGGGGAGAGCAGCGCGATGTGGTGCTCCACGATGCCGTGCTCGCCCATCGAGAGCGCTCGGCCGGGCGGCATCGACGAGGGCAGGCCTTTGAGGGGGAAGCCCGCCAGGCCGTAGTCGGAGGGGTCCGAGAGGCGCAGGAGCAGGCGGTCGTCGAAGACCGTCGAGACCTGGCCGAGCAGGCCGGACCGGTCGCTGGTGACCACAGCCCTGAACCCCACCGCCGGGCCCTCGCGCATGAGCTGGAGCAGCGACTCGATCAGGCGGCCGTAGTCGTAGCTCTCGAAGGCGGCGACGAAGCCCTCCCAGCGATCGAGCATGAACACCAGCCAGGGCAGGCGGTGGCCGGCTTGGCGGTATTCGGCCAGGGAGGCGTGCCCGGCCTCGGCCAGGAGTTGCTGGCGGCGGCCCACCTCGGCACGCAGGCGGGTGAGCAGGCGTTCGACCCGGTCGATCTGGTCGCGGGTCACGACGGCGCCGCAGTGGGGCATCGTGACCAGGGGCAGGAGTGCCCCGGAGCCGCAGTCGACCGCGTGGACGTGGACGTCTTCGGGGGCCGCATGGGCCGCGATGGAGCCGGCGATCGTACGTAGTGCCGTCGATCTGCCGGAGCGGGCGGCCCCCGCGATGAGCAGGTGGCCCCCGTGGGCCAGGTCCAGCGCGAGAGGGGACCGGTCCTGCGCCCACGGACGGTCGGTCAGGCCGTAAGGGAGCGGCGGGACCTCGACGAACGCGCCCGATGGGGAGGCCGCGCCGCCGTGGGGCTCCGGGAAGTGGTCGGGCTGCGGGCCGGCCGGTTGAGGGCCTTTCGCCCCTGTGGAGGGGCGGTGGGTCGGCGGGTGGAGATGGCCCGGGCCCGCTGAGTGAAGGGGCGCGGGGTGGCCTATGGGTGGGTGTCCGGGAAGGCCGAGGGAAGGCTGGACCGAGCCCTTCACGGAGATTTGGACGGGGCCGTGGGCGGCGATTCCTGGAATGTGCTTGGAAGCTCCCTTTGGCCTGTCGGGAGGTGCCGTCTGCGGGGCCGGGGAGCCCGAGTCTCCGGCAGGGGAGGACGCGGGTGACGTGGTGAGGGCCGGGAGGTCCAGGACGAAGTGGGTGGGGAGGGGATCGAGCCAGGGGCTGGGCTGGACGGGGACCGCGGCCAGGTGCGTGGCCTCGATGAGGGCATCGGCGACCAGGGTGAGGTCGGTGACCGTCGAGTCCTCCTCCGGCGCCGGCGGCGGTGGGAGGGGCTTGCCCAGCGAGCCCCAGCTCACGTCGAGCACCCTGATGGCGGCGCCCGGCCCGGCGAGCGGGCCCGTCGAACCCGGCGCGGGGCTGCGGCCGCCAACCCTGGCCGTCTGTACGGCGGTCGCGGCCCCCACGCCGGAACGGACGTAGCAGCGGCCGGGCGTCGACTTGGAGATGTGGGCGGCGTCCGGGAGGTCGATGACGTCGGAGGACTCCGCGGGCTCGGTCACGCGCAGGGCGATGCGCAACGACGTGTTCGCCTGGATGTCGGCCGTGACCACGCCCGCGGGCCGCTGCGTGGCCAGGATGAGGTGGATGCCCAGCGAACGGCCACGGCGGGCGATGTCGACCAGGCCGGTGACGAAGTCGGGCAGCTCGGCCACCAGGGCGGCGAACTCGTCGATGATCAACACCAGGCGCGGCATGCCCGTGCCCGTGTAGTCCTCGATGTCCTTGGCCCCGGCGGCCGCCAGCAGGCGCTCTCTGCGCCGGATCTCGGCCGCCAGCGAGTCGAGGGCCCGCTGGGTCAGGTGGCCGTCGAGATCGCTGACCATGCCGACCGTGTGCGGCAGGCGTACACACTCCTTGAAGGCGGCGCCGCCCTTGTAGTCGATCAGTACGAACGTGAGCTGGTCGGGCCGGTTGGCCACCGCCAGCGAGCAGATCAGCGTCTGCAGCAGCTCCGACTTGCCCGCGCCCGTGGTGCCCGCGATCAGGCCGTGGGGGCCGTCGAGCCTGAGGTCCACCGAGAACGGGCCCTCGGGACCGATGCCGATCAGCGCGCTCGTGGAGCCCTGGGCACGCCATCGTCCCACCAGCTCCTGTCCGGACGGGCTCGGCAGGCGCATCAGGTCGAGCAGGCGGACGGCGTCGGGCAGGTTGCCCGACGCGTCGTCCCTGCTCACGTCGCGGATCGGGGACAGGGCCCTGGCCAGCCGGTCGCACCAGGTGGGGGAGACGAGGTCGCCCAGGATCGGGCCGATGGCGTCGAGGCCGCCGCCGCGCAGGCGTACGAGACCGTCCGCGCCGCACGCGGCCACGGTCTGGCACTCCTCGGGCAGCAGCCGCTGGTCGTCGTCGATGGCGAGCGTGAACACCCCTGAACGCGGACCCTGGCGCAGCACCTGCGGCATGTTGGGCAGGCCGCGCAGCACCTGGGCGCCGTCGAGGATCACCAGGACGTCGTACGGGCGCACGTCGTACGAGGAGAAGGTGGGTTTTTCCGGGCCCCCGAGGTCGTCCCAGCCGGTGGGGATCTTGCCCAGCTCGGGGATCGCGGTGTTCTGGCGTTCGTCGATGAGGGCGGCGAGCTCGGAGACGCGGCGGGCGGCCGACTCGGGATCGGTGCCGACCAGCGCCACACACTCCTCGCCCGCCCGCGGCGTGCAGTGCGGGAGCCAGCGCATCCAGCCCCAGCGATGCTCGCCGTCGGCGTGCGCGGACACGATCACGATGGCCAGGTCACGGGGGCTGTGCAGGGTCGCGGCCTGGGCGATCAGCCAGCTCGCGAGGCTGGTCGCCGCGGCGCGCGGGCCCGTGACGCCCGCCACGCCCAGCCTGCGCATGGGCAGCGCCACCGGAACGGAACGGCACATCGGCGGATCTATGGGGCCGCCCTGCTCCTCCGACAGCTCCAGGTTGGCGGGCAGGTCGGCGAGCCCGACCCTGAGCCTGAGCGAGTCGGGGTCGTGGATCCTGCGCTCCCACAGCCGCCTGCGCGGCCCTGTGGCGGTGAGCAGCACCTGCGCCGGGTCGGGCGCGTCCGACCTGCGGGCCGCCTCGTCCGCCACCCGCGCCCGCTCGACGGCCTCGTCGTACGCCTGGAGCTGCTCGTTGTAGTCCTTGAGCGCCTTCTTGTGCTGTTTCTTGCCGTGGCGGCGGTCGCTCCACCACTGGCCGATCATGATGACCGGGGTCATGAGGGCGACGAGCAGGTAGTACGGCTGCTTCAGGGCGAACGCGAGCGTCACGCCGAGCACAGCGGGCAGGAGGGCGGCGAGCAGCTGGAGCCGCAGACCCTCGTTCCTGGAGGGCTCCTTGGGCTTGACGAACTTACGCTCGGGCTCGGAGCGCCGGAGTCTGGGCGGGCGGTTGTAGGAGACGCCGCCCTCGCTCCTGGGCGCCAGATGCGCGTCTTTGGGCTCGATCGACGTCAGCACGAACACCGACGAACCACACGTGAGCACGGCCTGGTCGGGCCATTCGGTCCGCTCCGTGAGCGGACGGCCGTCGAGCTCGGGCACCTCGCCGTAGTCGGCGGCCAGCTCGGCCGCCTCCCGCTCCGCGACCCGGGCCGTGAGCTCGGCGACCTCCTCGGCCCACCTGCCCTTGAGCTTGAGCCTGGGCGCCTCGCCGGGCTGCCGCCAGGCGCGCTCAATGGTGATCGCGTCCGGAGTCACGCGTACGGTCACCGCTTCCGGGGCGAGGGCGGGGTCGGCGGTGGTCATGGCGCACATCGGGTCGGAGCCGATGACGTGCACGCCCAGGCCCAGCCGGTGTACGGCGCCGGCGGCGGGGCCGCCCACCACGCGTACCTCGGCCACCCCGCCCGGCTCCTCGATGAGGGTCTGGCGGGCGAGCGCGGGGTCCAGCGTGACCTTGTCGCCGTCGCGCAGCACGGCGGTGGCCCGGGCGCGGGGGTCGAGCGGGCGGCCGTCACGCCACAGGACCGTCCCCCTTGATTGTGCTGTGACCGCCTGCGTCGCGGTGCGCTCCGGCCGGCGGGGGTGCGGGACGTGGGCGCCGGTGTCTTGGGACGCCGACATTCCGTAGGGGGCTCGTGCTTTGGGCAGGCGGACGACCTTCGCCAGCGGACCGTGATCGTTGAGCGCCTCGCTCACCCTCGCCACTGTGGCGCCGTCGTCGCCGTCGATCACGACGTCACGGTCGCCCTGCCCGCCGAGCACGGTGAGCATGATCCGCATGATGCCGTCTCCTCGCTCGGATCTCGGGCGCCCAAAGGTAGCGCCCGGAGCGAGGGTAGGCGGGGTGGTTGACGGCAATGGCATGGGTGGCTGGTGCTGGGGATGGGTGGGGGCTGGGGCTCCCGATGGCTGTGGATAACCGGTCTCTGCTCTTTGGTGGGGGTGGGCGGCTTGGTCGGGGGGTGGTGGGGGTGGGGCGGGGTGTATGGGATTGGTGTCCGTTTGGTTAGGTCGCGGGCGGTTGCGTCCGGCCATGGGTGCGGGTGGCCGATTGGCGGCCGTTGGGCCCGGCGGCGGGCGGGTGGTGCTGGGGGATGGTGTAAAGGGATGTGAATCTTGTGGTTGGTGTTATTGGGGTGGTGGCTAGCTGGAGAAATGGTTGTTCGTCAACTCGGTAGCAAGAATCGGCATCGATTAGTCGGTATTCACGCCCCGCCACCTGCGAAACAAGCATGGGTCCTCGCATTCCGCCCCCGCGCCCCCTCCCCGCCCCACATAATGGCGGCAATTCCACGATTCAATTGGGAGCCCCCCACCCATGAGGACCAGTGAAAAGCCTGCCGTCAACGCGGCGGCGGGGTTGTCCGGCCCGGCCTCGCGCAAGCTCCCCGTGCCCCCTCGCGAACGCAAGCCGGCCCTCGCCGCCCTCGCCGTTCTGCTGATTCTGGGCGGCGCGCTCGCCACGACCCTGCTCGTGCTGCGCAGCGGCGACCGCGTCTCCGCGATCCGGGTGACCCAGCAGGTCGGCGCGGGTCAGAAGTTCACCGCGCAGATGCTGGAAGAGGTCCAGATCGCGGCCGACAGCGGCGTCGACTACGTGAGCTGGTCGGAGCGGGGCAAGGTGGAAAACAGCTTCGCGACCGTCACGATCCTCCCCGGCACGCTGTTCACGAGCCGGATGGGAGTCAAGCAGAGCAGCGAGCTGGGCCCGGGAAAGGCGACCGTCGGATTGGCCCTCAAGCCAGGGCAAATGCCCGCCGGAGTGGAGGCGGGTGATCGAGTCCAGGTGATATATGTGCCGAGCCGTTCGAGCCAGGGGCAAACGCGGGTACTGGCGGAAAGTGCTCTCGTGTTCTCGGTGGGCGACAGGTCCAGGACGGCGAATTCCGGTCAGATCACGGTAATAGTGGATTCATCGGCGTCACCGGAAATAGTGGCGTTCGCCTCCAGCGGTGAGATCGCGGTGGCCGAGCTACCGGGGGCACGCTGACGTGGCGCTGATCGTACTGGCCGCCGACAAGGGCGCGCCGGGAGTGACGACCGCGGCGACCGCCCTGGCGGCGGTGTGGCCGCGTCCCGTGCTGCTGGCCGAATGCGACCCGGCGGGCGGTGACCTCGCCTACCGGCTCCCCGCCGCCGACGGCGGCGTGCTGAACCCCGGCAAGGGCCTGCTCACCCTCGGCGCCACCGCGCGGCGCGGGCTGGAGCCCGCCCAGATCCACCAGCACACGCAGAAGATCGTCGGAGGGCTCGACGTGCTGGTCGGGCTCACGCACGGCGAGCAGGCCGCCGGGCTCACGTGGCTGTGGGGCCCGCTGGGCAGGGCACTCGCCGGCATCCCGAACGCCGACGTGATCGCCGACTGCGGCCGCCTCGGCGCGCACGCGCAGCTCGGCGACCTGCTCGCCGAGGCCGAACAGGTCGTGCTGCTCACCAGGGCCACCCTCGACCACGTCGCCCACCTGCGCGAACGCCTCCAGATCACCAAGGCGCACGGCGTCGCCGTGATCGCCGACCCGCGCAACTACCGCGGCTCCATCGACGACGTACGCCGGATCGTCGGCCCGGCCGTCCAGTACGTGTACGGCCTAGCACACGACCCCAAGGGCGCCGAGCTGCTACGCGGCCAGTGGGGCGGACGGCTCGACCGCTCCCTGCTCATCCGCACCGCGAGAGACCTGGCGGGAAGGCTGGTGAGTCACCGATGATCGACCACTCGCTGGTCAAGCGCTTCCGCCAGGAGGTCGGCGACCGCCTGGCCCACCAGCGCCGGCTCGACCAGGCCAACGGCCTGCCCCCGATGACGGGGGAGGACGAGCGCCAGTTCGCCCGGGCGCTGATCTCCCAGGTCCTGGAGGAGCACGCCCGCAACGAGATCGGCCTCGGCCGCACGCCCCCCACGGTCGAGGAGGAAGAGGCGCTGGCGGCCGGCATCCACGCCGCGCTGTTCGGCGTGGGCAGGCTGCAGCCGCTGCTGGACGACCCCCAGGTCGAGAACATCGACATCAACGGCTGCGACCGGGTGTTCGTCAGCTACGCCGACGGCCAGGAGGTCATGCACGACCCGGTCGCCGAGTCCGACGAGGAGCTGATCGAGCTCATCCAGATCCTGGCGGCGTACTCGGGCCTGTCGAGCAGGCCGTTCGACACCGCCAACCCGCAGCTCGACCTGCGCCTCCCCGACGGCTCCAGGCTGAGCGCCGTCATGGACGTCACCGTCAGACCGGCGGTCTCGATCCGCCGCGCCCGCCTCGGCAAGGTCTTCCTGTCCGACTTGGCGGGCAACGGCACGATAAGTCGGGACGTAGCCAAGTTCCTGACCGCCGCCGTCGCCGCCCGCAAGAACATCATGATCGCCGGGTCCACCAACGCCGGCAAGACCACCCTGCTGCGGGCCCTGGCCAACGAGATCCAGCCCAACGAGCGCCTCATCACCGTCGAACGCGCCCTGGAGCTGGGCCTCGACCAGTTCCCCGAGCTCCACCCCAACGTCGTCGCCTTCGAGCAGCGCCTGCCCAACTCCGAGGGCCAGGGCGAGATCTCCATGGCCGAGCTGGTCAGACGCTCCCTGCGGATGAACCCCAGCCGCGTCATCGTCGGCGAGGTCCTCGGCGACGAGATCGTCACCATGCTCAACGCGATGACCCAGGGCAACGACGGCTCCCTGTCGACCATCCACGCCAACTCCAGCATGGAGGTCTTCAACCGCATCTCCACCTACGCCCTGCAGGCCAGCGAGCGCCTGCCCATCGACGCGACCCACATGCTCATCGCGGGCGCCATCGACTTCGTCGTCTTCATCACCAAGCGCAACGACTACAACATCGGCGGCACCCTGCGCCGCTACGTCTCCAGCATCCGCGAGGTCAACGGCTGCGACGGCCGCGTCCTGTCGAGCGAGGTGTTCGTGCCGGGCCCCGACGGCACCGCCGTCCCGCACGCGCCTGTCTCCTGCCTGGACGAGCTCGCCGCCCACGGCTACCTGCCAGGGGGGTGGTGACGAGGTGATCTTCGACCCGTTCGCGCTGCTGGCCGGAGCGGTCGTCGGCGGCGGCCTGTTCCTGTTCTTCATCTCCCTGTACGGCATGCGCCCCCGCCCGCCCCAGCCCAAGCGCCACCTGCTCAAGATGCTGACCACCCGTACTGCGATAGCCGCGGTCGCGGCCGGGCTCGTCCTGATCATCACCGGCTGGCCGGTCATGGCGGTGGGCACGGTGCTGCTCGTGTTCGCCTGGCGCGGCCTGTCGGGCGGGGCGGGCGAGGAGCGCGCCGCCATGCGCCGGCTCGAAGGGCTGGCCGCCTGGACCGAGTCCCTGCGTGACACGATCGCCGGCGCGGCCGGGCTCGAACAGGCCATCCCGTCGTCCATCAGGGCCGCCGCCCCCATGCTCAGGCCCCACCTGCGCGCCATGATCGACCGGCTGCACACGAGGATGGCGCTGCCGGAGGCCCTGGCGCTGTTCGCCGACGAGCTCGACGACCCGTCGGCCGACCTCGTGGTGGCCGCGCTCATCCTCAACTCCCGGCTGCGCGGCCCCGGCCTGCGCGACGTGCTGGGCGCGCTGGCCGTCTCGGCCCGCGAGGAGCTCGACATGCGCCGCCGCGTCGAGGCCGAACGCCGCTCGACCAGGCGCAGTGTCCAGATCGTGGTGATCACCGCGCTCGTCTTCGCCGGGCTCCTCATCGTGTTCAACCCCTCCTACGTGGCCGAGTACGAGGGCCTGCTGGGCCAGGCCGTGCTCGTGGTGGTCGCGGGGCTGTTCGGGGCGGGGTTCGCCTGGATGAGGCGGCTGGCCAGGTTCGACAAGCCGACCCGGCTGCTCATGGGAGGAGGCGGTGGCGATGGTTGAGGCCGCGCTGGGCGGAGCCGTATTAGGGCTCGGCCTGTTCGTGCTGCTGCGGGCGCTCTTCCCGGCCCGGCCGGGGCTGGTGGCGCGGCTGCTCGCGCTCGACGCCGTCCGCGAGGACGCGGGCGGCCCGAGCCTCCAGCTCCTGCTGCCCGAGGAGGAGGTCAGCGCGTTCCGCCGCAGCCTGGGTGCCCGCCTGGCCCGCCTGTACGCGGCCCGCGGCTGGGAGGTCAGGTCGATCAAGGCCGACCTGGCGCTGCTCGGCCGCTCGTTCGAGGCGTTCCTGGCCGGCAAGGTGCTGCTGGCGGCCAGCGGCCTGCTGGCCTTCCCGCTGCTGCTCGGCTGGCTGGTGCTCATGGAGTGGGGCACCTCGCTCGCCGTCCCGTTCTGGGCCGCCGTGCTCGTCGCGCTGCTGTTCTTCTTCCTGCCCGACCTCCAGGTACGCAAGGACGCGGCGGCCAGGCGGCGCGACTTCCGCCATGTGGTCGGCGCGTTCCTCGACCTCGTCTCCATGAACCTGGCCGGCGGCCGCGGCGTCCCCGAGGCCCTCATGATGGCCGTCTCGGTCAGCGGCGAGCAGCCCAACTGGGCGATGGGCCGCATCCGCGACGCGCTCGGCGGCGCCAGGATCGTCGGCATCACCCCTTGGCAGGCGCTCGGCCAGCTCGGCGAGGAGATCAACGTCGACGAGCTGCGCGACCTGTCCGCCGCGCTCGGCCTGGTGGCCGACGACGGCGCCAAAGTACGCGCGTCGCTCACGGCGAGAGCCGCGACGCTGCGCCGCCGCGAGCTGGCGGAGATCGAGGGCAGGGCCGGCGAGCGGTCGCAGTCGATGCTCGTGGCCCAGCTGCTGCTCTGCGCCGGTTTCGTGATCTTTCTCAGTTTTCCCGCCGCAATGAAGATGTTGGGGTCCTGATGAACCATCCCTGGATCGTTTACCTCACCGCCTACCTGGGTGTCCGCATCCAGCGCGCCCGCACCGCCCCCACCCGCGGGGCCTCCGCCGTCGAATGGGTGATCATCACCGCCATCATCGCCGGTGTCGCCCTCGGCCTGGCCACCTTGATCAAGACGCTGGTCGAGCAGAAGCAGAGCGACATCACGGGCAGCTTCAGCGGTGGCGGCGACACCGGTGGCAACCCCTAAAGGGGGCGAGCGGGGCGCGACGGTGATCGAGCTGGCCATCCTCATGCCGGTCATCCTGGCGGTCGCGCTGCTCATCGTGCAGGTCGCGCTCTGGTTCCACGCCCGCCAGGTCGCGGAGGCCGCCGCCCAGGAGGGCGCGCGCGTGGCCAGGGCGGCGCCGTTCGACTCCGGTGACTGGCCGGGCCAGGCCACCGCGAAGGCCACCGACATCATCAAGGCCGTCGGCCCGAAGCTGCTCCAGGGCGCCACGGCCACGACGTCCGAGAAGGACCCGGATGAGCGCTTCGTCACCGTGACCGGCAGCGCCGTACAGGTCATCCCGCTGCTGCCCGAGCTGACGTTCACGATCACCGCCACCGCGGGCGGGCCGGTCGAGTGCTTCCGGCCGGACAACGGCGGAGGGGACTGCTCGTGAGGCGGGCGGAGCGCGGCTCCATGGCCGTGGAGACCGTGATGCTGGCCCCGCTCTTCCTGCTGTTCGTCATGTTCCTGGCGGGAGCGGGGGTGCTGGTGGAGTCGCAGGGCCGGGTCAACGGGGCGGCCAGGGACGCGGCCCGGGCCGCGTCGGTGCAGCGCACGCTCGACGACGCCGAGGCCGCCGCCAAAGCCATCGCCGACAGCACGCTGACCGGCCCCTGCGGGTCCCCCTCCGTCTCGCTGGACGGCTCCGCGTGGGAGCAGGGCGGCCAGGTCCAGGCCGAGGTGAGCTGCGAGCTGGATCTCGGCTTCCTGGGGTTCGGCGGCGTCAAGCGGATGACCGGCACGGCGGTGGTGCCGATCGAGCAGTTCAGGAGGGTCGAATGAGGGAGCGGGGGTCGATGTCGGTGTTCACCGTGCTGTTCTCCGTCGTCGTGTTCCTGCTGGCCGGGCTCCTCGTGGACGGCGGCGCGGCGATCAACGCCCGGCTGCGCGCGGCCGACGTGGCCGAGCAGGCCGCGCGGGCCGGCGCCGACGAGATCGACGTCGACCAGCTGCGCACCACCGGCCAGACCCGGCTGCTCGGCGAGGACCAGGTGTGCGCCAGGGCCGACGAGATCGTCGCCGCGCAGGGCGGCGACGGGGTGACCCGCGGCGAGTGCACCGTCGGCCAGGCGCAGGTGACGGTCAGCGTGTCGGTGCGCTGGCAGGCGTTCTTCCTGAGCGCGATCGGCTTCTCCGGTGACGAGATGACCGGCCGGGCCGTCGCCGCACCCGAAGCGAGATAGACCGAAACTCACCGGTCGATGGATCGGCGAGCGTACGAGCACGACCCTGGACGGCGGAAGGGAGAGACGATGCCGACGCGAGAGCCCGCGCGCCCACACGGACGTCACACGCCCGTGCGCGCCAAGGCCAGGCGCAGCGCCGCAGACGTGCTCGCCGGCATCGGATCGCTGATCGTGCTGGTCGCGCTCGTGGGCGGGGTGCCGTACGCGCTGCTCACGTTCGTGGGGCCGCCGATCGCGCCCGAGCTGCTCGACCTCGACCTGCTCACCAGCCGCGTCGGCCCGAGCACCGTCGTGGCCGTGCTGGTGCTGCTGGTGTGGCTGGCCTGGTTCCAGCTGTTCGTGTGCGTCCTGGTCGAGGTGTACGCGGGCGTGCGCAGGGTCGGCATGCCGGCCCGCGTGCCGCTCTCCGGAGGCACGCAGGCCCTGGCCAACAAGCTCGTCGGCGCGGTGCTGCTGCTGTTCACGGCGGGCGCGATGGTCGTGCCGCTGGCCAAGCTGGCGCCCACGCCGGCCGCCACGCCCGTGACGGCGGTCGCGTACTCCGCGCCGATCGTCGAGAAGGCGACCCTCGACACGCACAAGACCAAGAAGGTGTACGTGGTGCAGCCCCCGCACGGCCGGCACCACGAGAGCCTGTGGGAGATCGCCGAGAAGTGCCTCGGCGACGGCCGCCGATATCCCGAAATTTACCGGCTTAATCAGGCGAAGGAGCAGCCGGACGGCTCCCGCCTGCGCATGGCCGACCTGATCAGGCCCGGCTGGGTGCTCGACATGCCGGACGACGCCAGGCACGCCCACGTCGTCCCCGTCGACCAGCCCCGCGAGCAGACCCTGCGCGAGCACCCCGGCAGGGCGCCAGTGGGTCAGCACGCGGGTCAGCACGCCGACCGGCACGCCGACTCGAAGACCGGCCACGCCGAGAAGAAGGTCGAGGCCAAGCACCGCCAGCCGGACCAGCAGCAGCCCGACCGGCCGCAGGCCACCATCCGGCAGAGCCAGACGACCGACCTGACCGACTACCTCGCCACGGCCTCGCTGGCCGCCGCGGGCCTGCTGGTGGTGCTGGCCAGGCGGCGCCGCGAGCAGCTCTGGCGCAGGGTGTTCGGCCGCCGGATCGCACGCCCGCGCGACGACGCCGCCCAGGCCGAGGTCGCGTTGCGGCTGGGCGGCGACGCGCCGGGCGCCCGCATCCTCGACATCGGCCTGCGGCTGCTCGGCGCCGAGCTGGCCGCCCAGAACCGCACGCCGCCCACCGTGTACGGGGCGCACCTGTCGGCCCGCACGCTCGACCTGTGGATCCACCCGCCGGACGGCGACGCGCCCGCGCCGTGGACGGCCCAGGACGGCGGCCAGGTGTGGCGGCTGCCCGCGCACGAGGGCCGCCTGCTGGAGGAGCAGGCGGGCGGGGCGCCGTACCCCGGGCTGGTCTCCATCGGCACGGACGCCAGCGGCCGCGTGCTCATCGACCTGGAGGCCGCGCAGGGCCTGATCAACGTGCGCGGCCCGCAGACCACGGCCGCGCTGGCCGCCCTCGCCGTCGAGCTGGCCACCAACCGCTGGTCCGACCGGATGCGTATCACGCTCGTCGGCTTCGGCGAGGAGCTGACCGCCATCGCGCCCGACCGCATCAGGGCCGTCGGCGGCCTGGCCGAGGTGCTGCCCGAGCTGGAGGCGATGGCCGCGCCGCGCAGGGAGGTGCTGACCGGGCGCATCACCGGCAGCCCGCGCGACGCCCACTACCTGCTGTCCGCGGTCGCGCCCACGCACGAGGAGGCCCGGCGACTGGCGCTGCTGGCCCGCCGGGACACCGCCGGTTACGTGCTGGCGGGCGAGGTCCCGCACGCCACCTGGACGCTGGAGATCGGCGACGACGGCCGGGCGAGGATCGCCGAGCTGGGCTTCGACGTGCAGGCCCAGCTCCTGCCCCGCCGCCACTACCAGGCATTGATCGACCTGTTCCGCACGGCCTCCCAGGTAGACGGCGAGGCCGTCTCCGAGGCCGAGCCGCTGGTGGGGCTGCACCCGCCCGCCGTCGAGATCAGGATGCTCGGCCCCATCGAGGTCATCGGCCTGCGGCCCCTGGAGGAGGGCCGGCTGGCGCTGGCCGCGGAGCTGCTGGTCTACCTGGCCACGCACCCCGGCGGCGTGCACCCCTCGGTGCTGGGCGGGGTGCTCTGGCCGCGCGGCGTGCAGGACATGGTCAGGGACGCCACGATCGCCAGGGTCGCCGAATGGCTCGGCCCGGAGCACCTGCACACCGACGAGGCCGGCCGGATCAGCCTGGGGCCCGAGGTGCGTACGGACTGGGCGCTGTTCCGCGAGCTCGTACGCCGCTCGCACGGCGACCCCACGGCCCGGGCCGTCCTGCTGGAGAAGGCGCTCGGCCTGGTCAGAGGCCCGCTGCTGAGCGGCCGCCAGCCGGGCAGGTACGCCTGGCTGGCGGCCGAGGACCTGGAGTACGACGTGGCCGCCGAGGTGGCCGACGCGGCGCACCAGCTCTGCGAGCTGCGGCTCGCGCACGGCCAGCCGGACGCCGCGGTGGCCGCCGTGCGCGCGGCCCTGCTGCTGGCGGTGGACGACGAGGGCCTCTGGCGCGACCTGCTGCGGGCCACGCACGCCACCGAGGACACCGTACGGCTGCGCGCCGTCGTCGAGGGGCTGACCCGCAGGGCGGCCTCGCACCCGTACGGCGGCGGGATGGCCCCGGAGACCGAGGCACTGATCGAGGAACTGCTGCCCACGTGGCGCATCCATGTGGTGAGGGAGTCGTCGGCATGAGACGAGTCATGGTGCTGCTGGTGATCGTCCTGGCGGGCTGCGGGCAGGCCGAGCGCCCGTACGTGCCCGCGACGGAGCCCGCCCCGGCGCAGAGCTCCGTGAAGCCCTCCGCAAAGGGGACACAGCCGGCGGAGACGCTGCCCTCCGGCCCCCAGAGCATCGCCATCGGCGACGGGCTGCGCGTGCGGGTGGAGTGGCCTGCCGACCCAGACCCGCTGCTGAAGGTCATCGTCGACCAGTACGTGGGCACCCGCCAGGCGGTCGTCGACGGGACCCGCGGCTACCGGCGCAATCTCGAGATCGATGCCGAGGCGCAGGCGACGGAGTGGGTGAACGAGTTCATCGACGCGGAGCGCTCGATGCGGGGGACGGGCCGGCTCTACGACCTGCGCGTCAGTGCCCGCATGGGCAAAGGCGCTCAGATCAACGCATGCGTTGACGAGTCGGGCGTGCGGTTGATCTCCTCCCGCACCGGCAAGGCCGTCGCGCCCCAACCCGATTGGCTGCGCACCCCCTACAGCCAGAGCGTGGTCGCCCATCACGGCGACGACGGGGTGTGGCGCATCAGGTCCTACATCACCTCCACAGAGAGATGCACGCGATGAAACCTTTGCTCGCGGTACTGCTCGCGGTGCCGCTGTCACTCGCTCCGACCCCGGGACCCGGCGATGTGAAGGTCAACGGCGAACAGCGCGGGCCGACGACGACCCTGAGCCTGGAGGCCAGCACCATCAAGATCACCGGTGACGGCAAGGGCGGCTCGGGTGACGGCTACCGCATCCCGCGCCCCTGCTGGTACGAACCCAGCCTGGACGCCGAGGCGATGTACCGGCTGCACACCGAAGGCGCGGGCCCGGCCAGGCGGGCGGCCATCGACGAGGGCAGCTTCCGGGCCTTCATCCAGCAGTTCGAGAAGCAGCGGGGCAAGCCGGGCCGGTGGTGGGTGCCCGCGTACAACAAGGCCGATCCGAACGGCGCCGCCTGCTGGGGCGGCCTCCAGCAGTTCATCTTCATGCCCCCGAACACCACGCCGCCGTCCGGGATCACGATCGAGCAGCTGGCGCAGATCGCCAGGGCCGCGCTGACCGTCCCGGAACCCACGGTCAAGCTGAACCCCGACGCCAAGAGCTTCGTCAACCTCCCGACCTTCGTCTGGCTGGAGAACGTCGGCCAGCCGCGCCGCACGGTCACGGCGTCGATCCCCGGTGTCATGAGCGTGACCCTGGTGGCGACGCTGCAGGACATCAAGATCGACCCGGGCACCACCAAGGACCGGGCCGAGGTGCACGAGGAGGGCTGCGGGCCGTCCGGGAAGCCGTACGAGAAGGGCGCCCCGTTCACCTGCGGCGTGCGTTACCTGCGCTCGGCGATCGACCAGCCGCGCGAGAAGTACACGCTGACCGTCACCACCGTCTGGCCGGTGCAGGTGGCCGACAACGTGGTGCCGTTCCAGTTCGCGCCCGTACAGGTCGGAGCCAGCCGGGACGTGCCGGTCGGCGAGATCCAGAGCAACGTCAAACCCTGAGCGGTGGCCTGAGCCGCTCAGGGGCCGCTCTCAGGCCCGGACCACCGCCACCAGCGGGGCCAGCTCGGGCAGCGCCGCCGCCTCGTCGAGCACTTCCTTCAGCACGCCGTCGTGCGTGGGACGGGCCCGCTCCAGCAGCTCGAACCCGGCCTGCGTGACCTCCGAGTAGATCCCGCGCCGGTCGTCCTCGCACAGATAGCGCCTGAGCAGGCCGCGGTTCTCCAGGCGCGTCACCAGCCTGGTCGTGGCGCTCTGGCTGAGCACGACGGCCCTGGCGAGCTGCTGCATCCGCATGTGCCAGCCGTCCTGGCGGGCCAGCACGTCCAGCACTGTGTATTCGCTCACACTGAGCGAGTGCTCCTTCTGGAGGGATCTCTCCAGCTTGTCCTCGATTTTCGCGTGGAGTGCCGCGAGGGTGCGCCAGCCCTGGGCGCGCGCCTCCACGGCGTCATCGGCTAGGGGCATGTGACAGCCTCCTCGACATCCTTGTATGTTCATATAGTCGGCGTGTGCAAATAATGTCCACGCTTACTAACGTCGTCTGAGGAGTAGTCTATGCCTCTCGCCCTGTTCGCCCTCGCGATCAGCGCCTTCGGCATCGGGACCACGGAGTTCATCATCAACGGGCTGCTGCCCGAGGTGGCGGCCGACTTCCACGTGACCATCCCGGCCGCCGGCCTGCTCGTGTCCGGCTACGCCCTGGGCGTGGCGGTCGGCGGGCCGCCGCTGACCATGCTCGGCGGGCGCCTGTCGCGCAAGACCATGCTGCTGTCGCTGATGGTGCTGTTCATCGTCGGGAACCTGCTGTCGGCGCTGGCGCCCTCGTACGGGGTGCTCATGTCCGGCCGGTTCCTGTCGGCCTTCGCGCACGGCGCGTACTTCGGGGTCGGCTCCGTGGTGGCCGCCGGCCTGGTGGCGCCGCAGAAGCGGGCCAGCGCGATCGCCATGATGTTCACCGGCCTGACGCTCGCCAACGTCCTGGGCGTGCCCCTGGGGACCTGGATCGGCCAGGCGTTCGGCTGGCGGGCCACGTTCTGGGTCGTGGTGGCGATCGGCGTGGCCGGGCTCGCCGGCGTCGTCGCCCTCGTCCCCAGGCAGCCGCGTCCGACCGGGAGCGTCGTGCGGGAGCTGGCGACGTTCCGCAAGGCCGGCGTCTGGCTGGCCCTCGGGATGACCGTCTTCGGCTTCGCCCCGGTCTTCGCCGTCATCACGTTCATCGCGCCCATCATGACCGGCGTGGGCGGCTTCTCGCCCGGCGCCGTGCCCGTGGTCATGGCCCTGTTCGGGGTCGGCCTCGTGGCGGGCAACCTGATCGGCGGCAAGCTGGCCGACCGCGCGGTCATGCCCAGCATCTACGGCTCGGTCGCCCTGCTCACCCTGCTGGCCGTGGCGGTGGCCCTGGTGTCGGGCAACCAGGTGGCCTTCGTGATCACCATCACGCTGTTCGGGGTGGCCGCCTTCGCCACGGTCCCGCCCCTGCAGACCCGCGTCCTGGACGCCGCCGCCGGCGCCCCCACGCTGGCCTCGGCGGCCAACATCGGGGCCTTCAACCTGGGCAACGCGATCGGCTCCTTCGCGGCCGGCCTCACCATCGACGCCGGCCTCGGCTACACGGCCCCCGCCTGGACCGCGGCCCTGCTGGGCCTGGCGGGGCTGGCCGTGGCGGGGGCGGCGGGCCTGCAGGCCCGCCGCCTGGTGCCCGCCACCTAGAGAGCGCGGGACTCGTGGGCGATCAGCCACTCCTTGACCGGCACGCCGTAGTAGTAGCCGCCGTAGCCTCCGACGCTGGGCAGCACCCGGTGGCAGGGGACGAAGGGCGCGATGAGGTTCTGCGCGCAGGCCGAGCCGGCCGCCCGGGCCGCCGTCCTGGGCATGCCCGCCCGCTCGGCCAGCTCCGCGTACGAGACCGTGGTCCCCGCCTTGACCTCGCGCAACGCGGCATGGAGCCGCTTGCGGGTGGCCGTACCCGGCTGGGAGACCTGGACGGCGTCCAGGGCGTCCAGGTCCCCGGCCAGGTACGCGCGGACCGCCTCGGAGGCGGCCCCGAGGTCGTCCACGACCTCCAAACCCTCCGACTGCAGCTCGGGCGTGAGGCGGACGAACATCTCCGTCGGGTCGGCGGTGAAGCCGGCCGCCACCACGACCCCCTCGCGGGACAGCAGGGACAGCGGCCCCACCGGGGTCGGGACGAGCTGGGCAGCGATCATGATGCGCTCCAAAGGTGCAGGGCGGCGTAGGCCCGCCAGGGCCGCCACCGCTCGATGTGGTCGTCGGGAATGCCCAGGCAGGCCATGCGCTTCTTGAGCACGAGGTCGCCCGTGGGCCACGCGTCCGGGTCACGCAGCGCCCGGAGCGCGATGTAGCTGGCCGTCCACGGGCCGATGCCCGGGACCTCGAGCAGGTCCGCCACCGCCTCGGCGGGGTCCTGGCCGCCGTCGAGGTCCAGGCGGCCCTCCACCAGGTGGCCGGCCAGGTGCTTGAGCGTGTCGATCCGGCGGTTGGTCAGGCCCAGGCCGGTCAGGTCCGTCTCGAGGAGTTCGGCGGGGGTGGGGAAGAGGGGGCCGGGGGCCTTGGCGACGATGCGGCCGAGGATGGTGCGGGCGCCGGCCACCGAGATCTGCTGGCCGACCACCGCGCGTACGGCCAGCTCGAAGCCGTCGAACGCGCCCGGCACCCGCAGCCCGGGACGGGCCGTCACCAGGGGCCCGAGCGAGGTCTGCTCCAGGATCTCCGAAATGGCGGTGGGGTCGGCGTCGAGGTCGAGGAGGCGGCGGCAGCGCGCCACGACGCGGGCGAGCTGCCGCGTGTCGTCCATCACGACGTCCAGGGCTATGTGGTCCCGCCGCGGTGTGAGCGTGATCGTCCCACCTGGTACGGCTCGTACGTACGACGTCCGGTCCGCCACCTCCAGCCCCGGAATGGCGCGGGCCGCCAGGAACGCGAAGACCCCCTCCACGTCGTACGGCTCGCGCCGGTGCAGCCGCAGCCGCAGTGCCGCGTCGGAGACCCGCGGGCCCGCCGTGGCCCGCAGTTCGCTGGGCGTGAAGCCGTACGTCTCCCGCATCGTCGCGTTGAACTGCCGCACGCTCCCGAACCCCGCCGCGAACGCCACCTCGGTGACCGGCAGCCCCGTCTCCGTCAGCAGCTGCTTGGCCAGCAGCAGCCGCTTGGTCCGCGCGACCGCCAGCGGCCCGACGCCCAGCTCGGCCACGAACAGCCGGTGCAGGTGCCGCTCGGTGATGTGCAGCCGCTGGGCCAGCCCCGCCACGCCCTGCTCGTCCGCCGCGCCGTCGTCGATCAGCCGCAGCGCCCGGCCGACCAGGTCGCCGCGCACGTCCCAGCCCGGGTCGCCGGGCGAGAGCTCCGGACGGCACCGCTTGCACGGCCGGAACCCGGCGGCCTCGGCCGAGGCCGCGTGCCGGTAGAAGCGCACGTTCCTGGAGGACGGCGTACGCGCCGGGCAGATCGGACGGCAGTAGATGCGCGTCGTCGTCACCGCCGTGTAGAAGCGCCCGTCGAACCGCGCGTCCCTGGCGGAGACGGCCCGGTAGCAGGAGTCGAAGTCGAGCTGCAGTGGTGACATGCCTTCGACACTAGGCGCTCCCCGAGGGCGCTGACTGGCGGAAATCGGACGTGAGCGTCGACCGGCAGGTCAGCAGGCCGAGCCGGGTGACCTGCGGAAATCGGACACCCGGCGCACGGCTACTTGGACGAGACGCCCACACCCAGGTCGAACTCCCGGTAGACCCGGGCCCAGAAGCCGTCACGCAGCCACACCCGGGCCTCCGGGTAGGGGCGCAGCGAGTGGCCGAGCTCCTTCTCCGCCTCGATCAGCAGCTCGGTGTCGATCACGGTCGGCAGGATGGGCCCCGGCAGCAGGTCGCGGATGTTGTCGCGGCCACGGGTGAGGATCCACTTCTGCGCCACGTGCTCGCCCACGTCCTCCACGCGCGGGCGGCTCGGCCCGAGCTTGGCCACCTGGCCGGGCTTGGCGTGCGGCTTGACCGGCGCGCGCCCGGCGAAGACCTGGGCGGGCGACGGGGCCGCGGCCGGCGGAGTGACCGGGACGGGCTGGGGAGCACGGCTGAAAAAGGGCCTCAGGAAATCAGCGGAGATCACTTCCACGGTGTCGGACTCCCACACCAGGCGCTCGGCCTGGTTGGTGCCGTACGGCGGCTCGACGCCCCACAGGTGGATCCGCACTCCGTACGCCTGCGCCGCCTCGACCGCCGGAACCATGTCCTCATCGCCTGCCAGCAGGATCGTGTCGGTCACCGCATGATGCCGGGCCAGCGCCTCCAGATCGCTCCTGATCTGCGCGTCCACGCCTTTCTGCTGGCCACGGGCGTTCAGGTTGCCAAGCCGCACCTTGACCCACGGGAGCTGGGCGATGACCCGCTGGTCGACGGTGGGCACACGGTCACGGGCGGCGTCATACCAATAGATCCGCAGAAGTTCGCCGGAAATACGTTCCTCTGCATGTTTCTGTAGACTCTGGATGAGCTCATCGGCGGCCACCCGATATTCCTTGCGTTCCTTGGCGCCGAGCAGCACTTCACCCGCCGCCGCGTACAGATAACCGACATCCACCAGGACGGCGTACTTGGCTGCCACAGGATGCGGCATGAGGTCTGGGATGGCCATGTCGTCCTCCAGGCCGCGGTGTTAGTTGATCGGCTGACTATATACGCCTACTTTCTCTAGATAGTACTCCCGGGGAACTTGACACCCGATTCTCAGGATCTATCTAGGGTAGTGCGCTCATCCGCCATGCCGACTTCCCTGGGACGACAGGCTTACGCATACCTCTGGCAGGGTTTCGCCACCTTTGCCGATGCGGCTCCGGAGACGCCTCGGGTTCGGCGTGCGAGCTCTGCCGCGCGACGAGTACGGCCACCAACGCCGCGATCTCCTCGGGCGTGGCGTTCCCCCGGACAATTCGCAGATCTGGCGTCATAGCGGGATGTTCCCATGCTTCTTCGGCGGGAGCGTCGCTCGCTTGTTCCTGAGGGCCCGCAGCGCCCTGACGACCTGGGCCCGGGTCTCGGACGGCCGGATCACCGCGTCCACATAGCCGCGTTCGGCCGCGATGTACGGATTGGCCAGCGTGTCCTCGTACTCGGTGACGAGCCGGGCGCGCTCGGCCTCGGGGTCGTCGGAGGCGGCGAGTTCGCGCCGGTAGAGGATGTTGACCGCGCCCTGCGCCCCCATGACCGCGATCTGGGCCGTCGGCCAGGCCAGATTGATGTCCGCGCCGAGGTGCTTGGAGCCCATGACGTCGTACGCGCCGCCGTACGCCTTGCGCGTGATCACCGTGATCAGCGGCACCGTGGCCTCGGCGTAGGCGTAGAGGAGCTTGGCGCCCCGGCGGATGATTCCGTTCCATTCCTGATCGGTTCCTGGGAGGAATCCCGGCACATCCACAAATGTCAGTATCGGAATATTAAAGGCATCACATGTTCGAATAAATCGGGCGGCCTTCTCGGATGCGTTGATATCCAGACATCCGGCGAAATGCATGGGCTGGTTGGCCACGACCCCGACCGGCTGGCCGTCCACCCGGCCGTACCCGACCACGATGTTCGGCGCGAACAGCGCGTGGACCTCCAGGAACTCCCCGTCGTCCAGCACGCGCTCGATGACCCGGTGCATGTCGTACGGCTGATTGGCCGAGTCGGGGATCAGCCCGTCGAGCTCCGGATCGGGCTCCAGGTCGGCGGCGGGCTCGAAGACGGGGGCCTCGTCCAGGTTGTTCGACGGCAGGTACGACAGCAGCGCCTTGACGTACTCCAGCGCGTCGTCCTCGTCGGTGGCCTGGTAGTGGGCCACGCCCGACTTCGTGTTGTGCGTGTGCGCCCCGCCGAGCTCCTCGAACGTGACCTCCTCGCCCGTCACCGTCTTGATGACGTCGGGCCCGGTGATGAACATCTGGGACGTCTGATCCACCATCACCACGAAGTCGGTCAGCGCGGGGGAGTAGACGTGCCCGCCGGCCGCGGCGCCCATGATGAGCGAGATCTGCGGGATCACGCCGGACGCGTGCACGTTGCGCTTGAAGATCTCCGCGTAGAGGCCGAGCGCGACCACGCCTTCCTGGATGCGCGCGCCGCCGCCCTCGTTGATGCCGATGATCGGGCACCCGGTCTTGATCGCCAGGTCGAGCACCTTGACGATCTTCTCGCCGTACACCTCGCCGAGCGAGCCGCCGAACACCGTCACGTCCTGCGAGAACACGCACACCTGCCGGCCGTCTACCGTGCCGTGCCCGGTGATGACGCCGTCGCCGTACGGCCGCCGCTTCTCCAGCCCGAACATCGTCGACCGGTGCCTGGCGAACTCGTCGAACTCCACGAACGAGCCCTCGTCCAGCAGCGCCAGCACCCGCTCCCTGGCGGTCATCTTGCCCTTGGCGTGCTGCTTCTCCACGGCCGCCGCCGAGCCCGCGTGCGCGGCCTCGTCGAGCCGCCGCTCCAGGTCGGCGATCTTCCCGGCGGTGGTGTGGATGTCTGGCTTGTCCGGCAACTCCTCCGCAGCAGTGCTCATGCGCGCAAGGCTAGTCCTTCCTCCTAGAGTGGATCCATGACGGATGCGGTTCGCACGCACGGCTTGTTCAAGCGCTACGGACCGCAGGTCGCGGTGGCGGGCGTCGAGCTGGTGGTGCCGTCGGGGAGCTTCGCGGGCCTGGTCGGGCCCAACGGCGCGGGCAAGACGACGACGCTCAGCATGATCACCGGGCTGCTCCGGCCCGACGGCGGCACCGCGGAGGTCGACGGGTTCCACGTGTGGCGCGACCCCGTGGAGGTCAAGACGCGCATCGGGGTGCTGCCGGAGGGGCTGCGGCTGTTCGAGCGGCTGTCGGGCCGCGAGCTGCTCCTCTACAACGGCCGGCTGCGCGGCATCCCCAAGGCCCAGGTCGAGGAGCGCGCGGCCGAGCTGCTGGCCGTGATGGACCTGACCGGCGCCGCCGACAAGCTCGTCGTCGACTACTCCACCGGCATGCGCAAGAAGATCGGCCTGGCCGCCGCGCTCCTGCACAACCCGTCCGTGCTCTTCCTCGACGAGCCGTTCGAGGGCGTCGACCCGGTCAGCGCCAACACGCTCACCGACGTGCTGCGGCGCTTCACGGCGTCCGGCTCGACGGTGATCTTCTCCAGCCACGTGATGGACCTGGTCGAGCGGCTGTGCGACTGGGTGTCGGTGATGAGCGCGGGCCACATCGTGGCGCAGGGGCCGCTGGCGGACGTACGCGGCGGGCGCAGCCTCAACCAGGCGTTCCTCGAGCTGGTCGGCGGACCGCGCGACAACGGCGAGGGCCTGACGTGGCTCGGCGCCAACCCCAGGTGACACCCCGAGGAGTCCCGTTGACCACCGTGGCCCTGTTCGCGCAGCTCAAGCTCCAGCTGCTGGGCGGAAACCTGCGCGGCGACCTCCAGCGCAAGCTCGGCTTCGTCTTCACCCTGCTCATCGCCACCGGCCTGGCCCTGCTCGGCTTCTTCCTGATGAGCCTGCTCCGGCTGGCGCCCCACGACCTCGCCGCCGACCTGGTGATCGTCGCGTTCACGGCCTTCCTCATCGGCTGGATGATCGTGCCGCTGATGGCGTTCGGCCTGGACGACACGCTCGACCCGGCCAAGCTGTCGCTCCTGCCGCTGCGCACCGGGCAGCTCGCGGTCGGCATGTTCACCGCGTCCGTGACCGGGGTCTGGCCGCTCGCCATGCTGATCATCACGGCCGGCGCGCTGGTGGGGGTGGCGACGGGCGTGGGCGGCGTGCTGCTCGGGGTGCCGGCCGTGCTGCTGCAGTTCGCGCTGTGCGTGGTGACGTCGCGGCTGATCACCACCTCGCTCTCCAGCGCGCTGCGCACCCGGCGGGGCCGCGACGTGCTGGCCGTGGCCGCGCTCCTGGTGGTGGTGCTCGCGCAGCTGCCCAACCTCGTGATGAACCGCGGCCTCGGCGACCCCGAGGGCATGCTGCGCCAGCTGGCGGGCGTGCTCAGGTGGACGCCGCCGGGCATGGCGGCGCACGCGATGGCTGACGGCGGCCTGGCCGGGCTGGCCGAGCTCGCGCTGGTGGCCGTGATCGTGGTGGTGCTCGGCTGGCTGTGGATCAAGGCGCTGGGCCGGGCCCTGGTGACGCCCGACGTCTCCACCCAGGCCGCGTCCGTGCGCAAGGAGAGCGGCCTGGTCGACAGGTTCCTGCCGGACGGGCCGCTGGCGGCCGTGGTGACGAAGGAGCTGAAGTACATCAGGCGCGAGCCCAGGTTCCGCGTGGGCTGGTTCAGCGCGGTCGTGGTCACCGCCGTGCTGGCGTTCTCGCTGAGCAGGAGCGCGGGCGGCGCGGAGGGCGTGCCGATCGTCCTGACCTGCGTCGGCGCCCTGATGATCGCGCTGCAGTCGGGCAACACGTTCGGCATCGACGGCCGCTCGTTGTGGATGAACGCCGTGGCGTTCGGCTCCGAGCGCGGGCTGGCCACCGACCTGGCCGGGCGCCACCTGGCCAACGCGTTGATCGCCGTGCCGCTGCTCACCGTGATCGCGGTGGCCACCGGCCTGTTCACCGGCCATCCCGGCATGATCGTCCCGGCGGCGCTGGCCGGGTGGGGCGCGCTCGGCCTCGGGCTCGGCGTCGGGTCGGTGATGAGCGTGGTGGTTCCGTACACGGTGCCCGAGCGGATGAACGCCTTCAGCGGCGCCGCGCCCGGGCAGGGCGGCCAGGCGTTCGCCTCCGCCATGGGGGGCACGCTCGGCATCGCGCTGCTGTCGCTGCCGTTCGTGGTGCCGCTGGCGTTCGGCTGGTTCTGGGTGTGCGCGGTGGCGCCGTTCTACGGGGTGCTGGCGGAGACGCTCGGCAGGCGCCTGGCGGCCAGGATCGGATTCGCCCGGATGCCGGAGCTGCTGGGGGCCGTTTCCAAAGGTAGTTGAATGGTCTAGTCCAATGGGCGAGACCGGTCTACGGCTTCCCGAAGCGACTCGATACCCTTCGAAACATGATTGACCAGGGGCTCGAGCGTCGCAGCGCCGCCGTTACCGAGATGCCGGACGAGCTACGCCACGATGTGCGGCTGCTCGGCAAACTGCTCGGCCAGGTGCTCGCCGAACAGGGTGGCGAAGACCTGCTGGCCGACGTCGAACGGCTGCGCAAGGCCGTCATCGCAGCACGTAAGGGCGAGGTCTCGGCCGACGAGATCACCGCCATGGTCGCCGAATGGGAGATCGAGCGGGCCGTGGCGGTCGCCCGCGCGTTCACCTGCTATTTCCACCTGGCCAACCTGGCCGAGGAACACTACCGGATCCGCACACTACGCGAGCGGGACGCCGAGGGCAGGGTCCAGCGGGAGTCGCTGGCCGAGGCCGTACAGGAGCTGGGCCACGAGCGGGTCGCCGAGCTGCTGGAGGGCCTGGAGCTGCACCCGGTGCTCACCGCGCACCCCACCGAGGCACGCAGGCGCGCGGTCGTCACCGCCATCCAGCGCATCAGCGGCCAGCTCACCGAGTACAACACGCCCGGCCGCGGCGCCAGCGAGCGCGCCGAGAACAAGCGCCGCATGCTGGAGGAGATCGACCTCCTGTGGCGCACGGCCCAGCTCCGCTCGACCAAGCTCGACCCGCTCGACGAGGTGCGCACCGCGATGGCCGCCTTCGACGAGACGCTGTTCCGCATGGTGCCGCAGGTCTACCGCTCGCTGGACGCCGCGCTCGACGAGCGCACCGGCACGCGCCCGCCGCAGGCCAGGCCGTTCATCCGGTACGGCAGCTGGATCGGCGGCGACCGCGACGGCAACCCCAACGTCACGGCCAGGGTCACCCGCGAGACCATCCAGATCCAGTCCGAGCACGTGCTGACGGCCCTGGAGACCGCCTGCACGCGCATCGCCCGCACGCTGACCGCCTCCGTCCAGCTCGCCGCGCCCTCGCCCGCGCTCAAGTCGGCGCTGGCCGAGGCCGTGGACTCCTACCCTGACGTGGTCTCCGAGCTGGCCACCCGCTCGCCGCGCGAGCCGCACCGGCAGTGGCTGCTGTTCGTGGCCGCGCGCATCGCCGCGACCCGCCGCCGCGATCTCGACCTGGCCTACCGCGCGCCGGCCGAGCTGCTCGGCGACCTCCGCCTGGCGCAGGAGTCGCTGGCCGCCTCGGCGCCGCGGCAGGCGTACGGGGAGCTGCAGCACCTCATCTGGCAGGTCGAGACGTTCGGCTTCCACCTGGCCGAGCTGGAGGTGCGCCAGCACTCCCAGGTCCACGCGGCCGCCCTGGAGGAGATCAGGGCCGGCGGCGAGCTGTCGGAGCGCACCGAGGAGGTGCTGGCCACGATCCGGGTGATCGCCTGGATCCAGGAGCGGTTCGGGACCACGGCCTGCTCCCGCTACGTGGTCTCCTTCACGCGTTCGGCCGACGACATCGCGGCCGTCTACGAGCTGGCCGCGCACGCGCTCGGCGAGCGGGCGCCGGTGCTCGACGTCGTGCCGCTGTTCGAGTCGGGCCAGGACCTGGCCAACTCGCCGGACGTGCTGACCGGGATGCTCGAGATCCCGGCGATGCGGGAGCGCCTGGAGGCCACCGGGCGGCGCATGGAGATCATGCTGGGCTACTCCGACTCGGCCAAGGAGCTCGGCCCCGCGGCCGCCACGCTCCGGCTCTACGAGGCGCAGGAGGAGCTGACGGCCTGGGCGGCCAAGCACGACGTGAAGCTGCGGATGTTCCACGGCCGCGGCGGCGCGCTGGGCCGTGGTGGCGGCCCGGCCAACCGCGCGGTGCTGGCCCAGGCGCCGGGCTCGGTCGCCGGCCGGTTCAAGGTCACCGAGCAGGGCGAGGTCATCTTCGCCCGCTACGGCCACATCGCCATCGCCCGCCGCCACCTGGAGCAGGTGGCCAACGCCGTCCTGATGGCCTCCTCGCCCACGGTCGGCGCCCGCACGGCCGCCGCCGCCGAGCGCTTCCGGGGCCTGGCCGAGCAGGTGGCCACGGCGTCGGAGCAGGCCTACCGCGCGCTGACCGAGGCGCCGGGCTTCCCCGAGTGGTTCGGCCTGGTCAGCCCGCTGGAGGAGATCGGCACGCTGCGCCTGGGCTCGCGCCCGGCGCGCCGCGGGCTCGGCGCGCCGCGCTCGCTCGACGACCTGCGGGCGATCCCGTGGGTGTTCGCGTGGGCGCAGACGCGGGTCAACCTGCCCGGCTGGTACGGCCTCGGCACCGGCCTGGCCTCGGTCGGCTCCCTGGAGGAGCTGCGGGCGGCGTACGCGGAGTGGCCGCTGTTCAACGCGATGCTGGACAACGCCGAGATGTCGCTGGCCAAGACCGACCGCTCGATCGCCAAGCGCTACCTCGCGCTGGGCGGCCGGGAGGACTTCGCGCAGCAGGTGCTGGAGGAGTACGACCGGACCCGCGACCTGGTGCTGCGGGTCACCGGCCACACGCGGCTGCTGGAGAACCGGAAGGTGCTCTCGCGCGCCGTCCAGCTCCGCGACCCGTACGTGGACGCGCTCTCCCACCTCCAGCTGCGGGCCCTGCGCGCGCTGCGCACCGGCAACCCGTCGGAGCAGGAGCGCGAACGCCTGTCCACGCTCCTGCTCCTGTCGGTCAACGGCGTCGCCGCGGGCCTGCAGAACACCGGCTGACCCGGCCCCCGCCGGTCTAGCGGAGGCCCTCGAAGAAGGCGGTGACGTCGGAGGTGAGGGCCTCCGTCGCGGTGTGCGCGGTGTAGTGGCCGTGCGCCGGGGCCGGCAGCGTCTTCCAGGAGACGATGTTGGCGTGGTCGCGCTCGGCGAAGCGGCGGATCGACTTGAAGTCGCCCTCGCCCATCGCCAGCGCGGTCGGCACGGTGGTGGGCTCCTTGGGCTGCTCCATGCGGGCGTTCTCCCAGTACTGCCGGATGGCCGAGCCGGCGGTCCCGGTGAACCAGTAGATCGCGGCGCTGGTGAGCACGAAGTCGTCGTCCAGGTCCTCGTCGAAGAGCTGGACGAGCCAGCCCAGGAGCCCGGCGGGGGAGTCGGCGAGGGCGTGGGCGAGGGTCTGCGGCTGCTGCGAGTGCAGCACGTTGAAGGCGCCCTTCTCCTTCCAGAACCAGTCGAGCACGGCCAGCCCGGCCTGGTCCTCCTCGCTCAGGCCGGCGAACTCGGCCGGGTCGCCGGAGGGGAAGGAGAACAGCTGCGTGACGTGGACGCCCACGACGTGGTCCGGGTCGATCCTGCCGACCTCGGGCGAGATCATCGAGCCGCCGTCGTTGCCGACCGCGCCGTAGCGGGTGTAGCCGAGGCGGGACATCAGCTCGGCCCACGCCCTGGCGATGCGCTGGTTGTTCCAGCCCAGCTCGTTCGTGGGGCCGGAGAAGCCGTAGCCGGGGACCGACGGGATGACCAGGTGGAAGTGGCGTGACAGGGGCTCGATGGCCTCCAGGTACTCGGCGATCGAGCCGGGCCAGCCGTGGGTGAGGATCAGCGCCAGGGCGTCGGGGTTGTCATTGCGTACGTGGATGAAGTGGATGTTCTGCCCGTCGATCTCGGTGGTGAACTGCGGGTGGGCGTTGAGCCTGGCCTCCTGGGCGCGCCAGTCGAAGCCGTCCCGCCAGTAGCTGACCAGGCGCTTGACCCGCTCGACGCTGACGCCCTGGTCGGTGCCGGGGATCTCGTGGGCGAAGCGGGTCAGGGCGAGGCGGGCCTGGAGGTCGTCGAGGTCGGTCTGCGGGATCTCGACGCGGAAGGGGCTGATGCTCATGGAAGGCTCCCGGAACAGGCGGAACGGTTTGTTCTGTTCCAGAATAGCAGAACGGAATACTTCATTCCATAGCTATCCGCTCCGATCCCGCATAGACGTTGCAGCGCTCTCCGCGCAGGAACCCCACGAGCGTGATGCCGAACTTCCTGGCCAGCTCCACCGCCAGCGACGACGGCGCCGAGACCGCGCACACCGCCGGGATCCCGGCGGCCAGCGCCTTCTGCATGATCTCGTAGCTGGTCCGCCCGCTGACCATGAGCACGTGCTCGGCCAGCGGCAGCCGCTCGGTCAGCCCCGCCCAGCCGACCAGCTTGTCCACCGCGTTGTGGCGGCCCACGTCCTCCCGCACCGCCACCAGTTCGCCCGTGGCCGAGAACAGCCCGGCCGCGTGCAGGCTGCCGGTCTTGCCGAACCCGCCCTGGGCGGCGCGCAGCGCCTCCGGCAGCCCGTACAGGAACTCGGGGGTGAGGCCGAGCCGGCCCCTGGGGACCGGCTTGCAGCGGTCGTGCAGCGACTCCAGGCTCGCCGAGCCGCAGACGCCGCACGCGCTGGAGGTGAGGAAGTGGCGGTCCAGCGCGGGCAGGTCGGGGATGGGGCCGCGCAGGCGTACGGTCACCGTGTTGTAGCGGGCCTCGGGCGGGAGGTCCTCGTCGGTGCAGTACGCGATGGCGGCGATGTCGCCGGGACCGGCCAGGCCCTCGCCGTGCAGGAAGCCGGCGGCCAGCTCGAAGTCGTGCCCGGGGGTGCGCATGGTGATGGCCACGGTCCTGCGCGTGCCGTCGGGAGCGGTGAGCCGGATCTCCAGCGGCTCCTCGGTGGCCAGGTAGTCGCGCCGCTCCCTGGTGGCGGAGCCGGACAGCTCCATGATCCTGATGCGCGTGGTGGGCCCAGGACGCGTGTTCACAGGGGCCGCACGGTGACGAGGGCGTTGTAGTCGGGGATCCGCGCGTCCGGGGAGCGGCGGGACTCGTCCAGCAGGACGTTGCCCTCGGGCCAGTGGATCTGCAGGTTGCCCGGCATGAGCGGGGCCCGCAGGATCTTGCCGTGGTAGGTGCGCTCGCCGGAGCGCAGCTCGACCGGGGCGCCGTCGGGCAGGCCCAGGCGGTCGGCGTCGTACTCGCTCATCAGCACGGCCTCGCGCATCGCGCCGTTGAAGCCGTCGCGGCGCTCGTGGACCATGCTGTTGAACTGTTTGCCGCGCCTGGTGGCCACCATGAACGCGCCGTCGGGGCGCTTCAGCGCCGGGGGCCGGACGACGCTGAAGCGGCCCAGCCCGTCGGGGGTCTGGAAGCGGCCGTCGGCGAACAGGTGGCGGCCGCCGTACTGGACGTTGTCGCCGAACTTCCGCAGGTCCGCGATGCCGCGGTAGAAGGGGACGGCGCGCTCGATCTCGGCCCGGATCTGCGGCGTGCCGGTGAAGGTGATTTTTGATGAAATTTCGGGGTTTGTACGGGCGGCCAGCTCCGTGAAGATCTTCCACTCCGGCCACGCCTCGCCGATGCGCGGCCCCTCGACCTCGGGGGAGAAGATGATCCGGCGCTCGGTGGAGGTCTCGGTCACGCCGCCGACCATCTCGTAGCGGGTCTGTGCGGGCAGCAGCAGCACGTCGCCCTCGCCCGGCACCAGCATCTGCGACGACAGCACGATGTCGATGTGCACCCGCAGCCGCAGCCGCGACAGGGCCTCGCGGCAGTAGGCCGGGTCGGGCAGGACCTCCAGGAAGTTGCCGCCGCTCGACACCAGCGCGTCGAGGTCGCCGCGGTGGGCCGCGTCGATCATGTCGGTCGCGGTGAGACCGGGCGTGGCCGGGACCTCGAACCCCCACATCTCCGTAAATTTCGCGGCATTCTCTGGCGTGATCGGCAGCCCGCCCGGCAGGCCGGTCGCGTACGCGCCCATCTCGGCCCCGCCCTGCACGCCGCTGTGCCCCCGGATCGGCATCAGCCCGCACTTGTCGCGCCCGACGAAGCCCCTGGCCAGCGCCAGGTTCACGATCGAGCGGACGTTGTCCTCGCCGTAGGCGTGCTGCGTGATGCCCATCGACCACACCAGCACCGCCGAGCGGGCCTCGCCCAGCAGCCTGGCCAGGCGGAGCATGTCGTCGCGGGAGGCCCCGGACAGCGCCTCCAGCTCCTCCCACGACTGCCCCGCGACCTCCCGGCGCAGCTCCTCGAACCCCGTGGTCCGCTGGTCGACGAACTCCTTGTCCACCCAGTCGTTCTCGATCAGGTGCTTGAGCACGCCGTTGAGGAAGCCGATGTCGCCGCCCACGTTCACGCCGAAGAACTCGTCGGTGATCTTCGTGCCGAACAGCGCGGACTCGGCGTTCGACGGCACCCAGTACTTGTCCATGCCGGGCTCGCGATAGGCGTTGACCATCGCGATCCGGGTGCCGGCCTTCTTGGCGTGGTAGAGGTACTTCATCGCGACCGGCTGGTTGTTCGACGGGTTGGAGCCGATGAAGACGATCAGGTCGGAGCCGATCCAGTCGGTGTACGAGCAGGTCGTGGCCGCCGCGCCGATGGTCTGCTTGAGCGCGACCGTGGAGGGCGAGTGGCAGATCCGGGCGGCGTTGTCGACGCTGTTGGTGCCGAGCGCGCGCACGGCCTTCTGGGCCGCGTAGTAGTTCTCGTTGGGCACGCCGCGGCTGGTCAGGTAGGCGCCGAAGCGCGCGTCCCGCAGGCCGTCCGCGGCCAGGCGCAGCGCCTCGTCCCAGGAGATCCGGGTGAAGCCGGGCTCGCCCGCGCGGCGCAGCATGGGGTACGGCAGCCGTCCCAGCTCGCGGAGCTCGGCGCTCTTCTTGCCGACGAGTCCAGAAATATCCCGCAAAAGTGTGGGGTCCAGGGCGGGCATGGTGTTCAGGGGCAGCAGCCGCAGCCTGATGTTGCACAGATGGATCTCGTCCATCGTCCAGTCACGCATGCCATGGGTGCCCAGCGCGCACCCGTCACAGGTGCCCTGGTTGAGTATCCGCCACGCGTAACCCCGGTTGCCCTTGACCGACCTGAACGCCTTCCACAGCTCCAGGTAGTTGTTCGGCTTGCGCAGCCCGATGCCGAACGGTCGCCAAGAGGCCCAGTTACGCGGATCCAGGAGCTTGCTCATCTCTCCATCTTCCTCCCGGCTGCAAAGATAGGGGGGTGCCCGACTCGCGTTACTCCAACCTCGACCGCCCGCCGCTCTCCGAGGCGGCGCTCAACCGCGCGCTGGTCCGCCCCGGCTCCCTGTGGAGCGGTGTCACCGTCGTGGAGAGCACCGGCTCCACCAACGCCGACCTGGCCGAGGCCGCTCAGGCCGGAGCCCCGGAGGGGACGGTGCTGGTGGCGGAGTCGCAGCTGGCGGGCCGCGGCCGGCTGGGCCGTACCTGGACGGCGCCCCCGCGCTCGGGCCTGACGTTCTCGATCCTGCTCAAACCGGACGTGCCGCCCACCGCGCAGGGCTGGCTGACGCTCCTGTACGGCGTCGCCGCCGCCTCCGCCCTGCGCCGCCTGGCCGAGGTGGACGTACGCGTGAAATGGCCCAACGACCTGCTGATCGGCGAGCGCAAGCTGGCGGGGATCCTGGCCGAGCGGGCGGAGGACGGCGTCGTCGTCGGCATGGGCCTCAACGTGTCGCTCACGCAGGAGGAGCTGCCCGTCGAGACGGCCACGTCGCTGGCCATCGAGGAGGCGGCCTGCCTCGACCGCGACCCGCTGCTCAGGGCCGTGCTCAGGGAGGTCGAGAGCCACTACAGGGAGTGGACCGACGCCAAGGGCGACGCCGAGGCGTGCGGGCTGCGCCCGGCGTACCTGGCGGCCAGCGCCACGGTCGGGCGGCGGGTCAGGGTGGAGCTGCCGGGGCGGCAGGCGGTCACCGGGACGGCCACGGGGGTCGACCAGTTCGGGCACCTGCAGGTGGAGTCGGAGGGGGAGCGCCACACGCTGAGCGCGGGCGACGTGGTGCACGTCCGCCCGGCGGACTGACCGGATCCGCCGGGAGCATAGCCGCCACGCGGCGATGGTGGCACGATTTGGCCATGACCATTCCCGACCATCATCTGACGCAGGGTGAACGGCGCATCCGGTCCTTCCATCCCCACTGGAAGCGGCTCGTGCTCCCCTTCCTGGCGCTGGTCCTCGTCGTCGCGGCCGCGGGCGCGGCGATGTTCTTCATCCCCGGCGGCTGGGAATACGCGTTCTACGCCAGGATCGCCGTCGTCGTCATCGGCCTCATCCTGCTGACGATCTGGTCGCTCGTCCCCTACCTGCGGTGGGTCAACACCGGCTACGTTCTCACCACCCACCGCTTCACGATCAGCACCGGCGTGCTCAACAAGTCGACCGACGAGATCCCGATCACCAAGGTCAACACGGTCAGCTCCGACCAGACCTTCCCCGAGCGCCTGCTCGGCTGCGGCACGCTGACCGTCGAGTCCGCGGGCGACCGGGGCGAGATCGTGCTGCGCGACATCCCCAAGATCCAGGACGTCCGCACCGACCTGTTCAGGCTCGTCGAGGACGCCTCCGACGGCGAGCTCGACGGCCGCTGACGCGTGAGCCGCCAGCCCGGCCGGCCGACCGCCGAGGAGATCGAACGCCTGCTCGTCGGCTCGCCGGCCCGCTTCACGAAAGAGCAGGTCACGGCCAAGGCCGGGGTGTCGCAGGAGCTCGCCGAGCGCATCTGGCGGGCGCTCGGGTTCGCGCAGCGGGCCGACGGCGCCGTGGCGTTCACCGACGCCGACGTGGCGGCGCTGCGCCGGGTGCGCCGGATGCTCGACGGCGGCACGCTCGACGAGCAGACCGTCATCCGCATGGCCCGCGCGCTCGGCCAGACCACGGCCCGGCTGGCGCAGTGGCAGGCCGAGATCATGATCGGCGCGATGCTGCCGGCGGAGCCCTCGCAGGACGACCTGGCCAAGGTGCTCGGGGCGGCGCAGGAGCTGATGCCCGACTTCGCGCAGGTGCTGGTCCACGTCTGGCGGGCCCAGCTCGCCGCCGCCGGCACCCGGCTGCTGGCCATCGCCGACGGCAACGACGAGCTGGTGCCGACCCGGGTGACGATGGCCGTGGGGTTCGCGGACCTGGTCTCGTTCACCAGGCGCAGCCGCGAGCTCGACGAGAAGGAGCTGGCCGAGCTGGTCGAGGGGTTCGAGGCGCGGGCCTCCGACGTGGTGGCCTCCCACGGCGCCCGGCTGGTCAAGACGCTGGGCGACGAGGTGCTCTTCACCGCCCCGAGCCCGGCCCAGGCCGCGGGGATCGCGCTCGACCTGGTCGAGTCGGGCGTCGAGCTGCGCGTCGGTCTGGCGTACGGGCCGGTCCTGCCGACCATGGGCGACGTCTTCGGCACCACCGTCAACCTGGCCGCCCGGCTCACCGCCATCGCCCGGCCGGGCACGATCCTGGTCGACTCCGCGCTGGCCGAAGGGCTGGAGGGGTTCGATCTGCACAAGATCAGGCGCCGGCCCGCGAGAGGGCTCGGCGTGGTCCAGCCCTATCTCTTGCGGAGATCATCCTCCTGACACAAGATGCTGGCATGCCGTACGAAGTGAAGGGCGTCGTCGCCCGGGCCAAGGGCCAGGAAGTTTCGCTCGAGACGGTCGTGGTGCCGGACCCAGGTCCCGGCGAGGCGGTCGTCAACGTGCAGGCGTGCGGGGTCTGCCACACCGACCTGCACTATCGCGAGGGCGGGATCAACGACGACTTCCCGTTCCTGCTCGGCCACGAGGCGGCGGGCGTCGTCGAGGCGGTCGGCCCCGGCGTCACCGAGGTCGCGCCCGGCGACTTCGTGATCCTCAACTGGCGCGCGGTGTGCGGCCAGTGCCGCGCGTGCCTGCGCGGCCGCCCGTGGTACTGCTTCGCCACCCACAACGCCACGCAGAAGATGACGCTCAAGGACGGCACGGTGCTGTCGCCCGCGCTGGGCATCGGCGCGTTCCAGGAGAAGACGCTGGTCGCCGCGGGCCAGTGCACCAAGGTCTCCGCCGAGGCGCCCGCGCAGGTCGCGGGCCTGCTGGGCTGTGGCGTCATGGCGGGCATCGGCGCCGCGATCAACACCGGCGGCGTGACGCGCGGCGACTCGGTGGCCGTCATCGGCTGCGGCGGCGTCGGCGACGCCGCGATCCTCGGCGCCTCGCTGGCCGGGGCCGCGAAGGTCATCGCCGTCGACGTGGACGACCGCAAGCTGGACTGGGCGCGCGACTTCGGCGCCACCCACACGGTCAACTCCCGCGAGAGCGACCCGGTCGAGGCGATCCGCGACCTGACCGGCGGCTTCGGCGCCGACGTGGTCATCGAGGCGGTGGGCCGCCCCGAGACGTACAAGCAGGCCTTCTTCGCCCGCGACCTGGCCGGCACGGTCGTGCTGGTCGGCGTCCCGACGCCTGACATGACGCTGGAGCTGCCGTTCATCGAGGTCTTCGGGCGCGGCGGCGCGCTGAAGTCCTCCTGGTACGGCGACTGCCTGCCCTCGCGCGACTTCCCGATGCTCATCGACCTGTTCCTGCAGAACCGGCTGCCGCTCGACAAGTTCGTCTCGGAGACGATCGAGATCGAGCAGGTCGAGGAGGCGTTCGCGAAGATGCACCGCGGCGAGGTGCTGCGTTCGGTGGTGACGTTCTAGATGATCGACAGGGTCATCACCTCGGGCACGTTCTCGCTGGACGGCGGCACCTGGGACGTCGACAACAACGTCTGGCTGGTCGGTGACGCCCGCGAGGTCGTCGTCATCGACGCCGCCCACGACGCCGCGCCGATCGCCGAGCGGGTGGGCGGGCGCACGGTCAGGGCCATCGTCTGCACGCACGCCCACAACGACCACATCAACGCCGCCAAGCCCCTCGCCGACCGCACCGGGGCGCCCATCCGGCTGCACCCCGCCGACCAGGTGCTGTGGGAGCAGCAGTACGGGGCCGAGGTGGCGTACGAGCCGCTGGCCGACGGCGAGAAGATCGAGGTCGGCGGCATCGCGCTGGAGGTGATCCACACCCCCGGCCACGCGCCCGGCGCGGTCTGCCTGTACGCCCCCGACCTGGGCGCCCTGTTCAGCGGCGACACGCTCTTCAAGGGCGGGCCGGGGGCGACCGGCCGGTCCTACAGCTCGTTCGACACGATCATCGACTCGATCAGGGGACGGCTGCTGACCCTCCCACCGGAGACCGTCGTGCACACGGGGCACGGCGATTCGACCACGATCGGCGCCGAGGCGCCGCACCTCGAGGAGTGGAGCGAGTGAGCGCCGACGCCTGGAGGAGCGGCGGGAGCGAAGCGACCAGAGCGGGGGAAGGCGTCGGCATCAAGGGCGAACGAGCCGCCTCCACGAAGTGGAGGCCATGAACAGGGTGGGTAGGGGGATGTGGCCGAGCTAACATAGGCAAGCCTTACCGAAGTGAGGTAGCTTAGGTGTGCCTAACCTAAAGGCGCCCCCACTTCGCTTGCGAGAGGCCTGTCCCCGGATGTATGTGTGCATTTGTCGTGCCGTGACCGAGAACGAGGTGCACGACTGCATCGCCTCCGGGGCGAAGAGCGCGAAGCAGATCCGCGACACCACTGGGGCCGGTGGTGACTGTGCCCGATGTGTACGGAAAATCTGTGCAATCCTGAAACGGTCTGAAGAACTGACGACCGCATAGCGAGGGGCCCGTTTCATGCAGGGCGACAAGCAGATCATCGAGCTGCTCAACGAGCAGCTGACCGCCGAGCTCACCGCCATCAACCAGTACTTCCTGCACGCCAAGATGCAGGAGAACTGGGGATACACGAAACTCGCCGAGCACACCCGTGCGGAGTCGATCGACGAGATGCGCCACGCGGAGCGTCTGACCGATCGCATCCTCTTCCTGGAGGGCCTGCCCAACTACCAGCGCCTTGGCACGCTGCACATCGGCCAGACCGTGGAGGAGCAGCTCAGGGCGGACCTCGAGGTCGAGCTCTCGGTCGTGCAGCGCCTGCGCCCGGCGATCGCGCTCATGCGCGAGAAGGGCGACATCACCTCGGCCCGGATCTTCGAGGAGATCCTGGAGGACGAGGAGCAGCACATCGACTATCTGGAGACGGAGCTCAGCCTCATCCGCAGCCTGGGCGAGCAGCTCTACCTGGCCCGCTACGCCGAACCGCCCTCGTCCGACGACTGAGCGGCCCCGTGGCCCGGAAGGCGCCCCGTCCCCCCCGGACGGGGCGCCTTCGGTTTCACCGCCAGAGCCACGCCTGCTCTCCGGTGTCCCTGCACGTCCACTGGATGATCCACTTGCCCTTCTTGCGCTCGCCCTTGCCGACCGCCAGGCACATGCCGGTGGCCCGGTTGCGCAGGCGCTGCAGGTCGTCGTAGATCCACTCCTGCTCGATGCCGCCGTCGGTGCACGGCCACTGGATCGCGTACTTGCCCTTGACCTGGGAGCCACGCGCGATCGCCAGGCACATGCCGGTCTTGGCGTTGACGAGCTTGCGCCCCTTGTAGATCCACTGCTGGTCCTTGTTGTCGGAGCAGGTCCACTGGATGACCTTCTTGCCGGCCTTGACCTCGCTCTTGCCCACGGCCAGGCAGAGGTCGGTGGCGCCGTTCATCAGCCGCCCGCTGGCGCCCGCCGTGGCGGGAGCGGCGGCCAGGGACAGCGCGAGGGCGGCGGTGGCGGCGGTGGCGGCGGCGACGGCGAACATTCTGGTGGGAGTGGCGACCACGTCAGTGACCCTTTCCGTTGAGGTATTGATCACTGAGACGCGTGCGATTCCTGTTTTGTTGTGATCTTTCAGCTTTGGGGCGAGCAGTCGGCGACGGTGCTGTCGGAGATGATGTCCTCGTACACGGCGACCTTGTAGGTGATGAGGTCCAGGCAGCGGTTGAGATCGCTCATCTGGCGCAGCACGCGCTCCCGGTGCTCCAGCATGATGGTCAGGCGCTCCGCCTCGTTCCCGGTCCCGTTCCTGACGAGCTCGGTGTACTCCCGGATCGCGGGCAACGGCATCCCCGAGGCGCGCAGGATGATGCACGTGGTCAGCCAGTGCGCGTCCGCGTCGCTGTAGATCCGCCGCCCGCCCGGCCCGCGGCGCACGGGATTGAGCAGGAGACCCTCCCGCTCGTAGAAGCGCAGCGTGTGCACGCTCAGCCCGGTGAGTTCGGCGAGCCGGCCGATGCTGATCTCCGATGACATGCCGCCCAGGATACGATTCCGGCTCTAGTCACCAGGATGGTGTACGCCGTCCCCGCCCGGGCGTCCCAGCTCAGCGTGTCCCCGGAGCGCCGCGTGCCCCAGCGCGGCCGCCACCTCCTCCGGCGCCATCCGCCCGTCGCGATCCAGCGCCTCCTGGACCCGGGCGAGCGCGTCCGGGCCGGCGAGGGGACCAGTCGCCGAAGTCGTACCCCTCCCGCGATCCCGGGCCGCCCGTCCACAGGCTCTTCTCGTTGAACTGGAGCCGCTCGGTGTCCGTCCCGCCGAACGCCATCGCCCCGAGCGCGCCGTTCCCGATGGGTAACGCCTGGGTCTCCCAGTCGGGCCGGTCATACCAGAGGGTCAGATCAGTCACGGCGGACAACATTAACAACATTATTTTTTCCGGCGCGGCGGGGGGCGGGGGACGCCATTGCTTCGGGTCCCGGTAATCGCGGTAATTTAATCCCGACTAACTGATATTTAGCCGTGTTTGCCCAGGTCAATGGATAGGTCAACTGCGAGTCAAACCGCGCGCTGTGCCCGGGAAACGATCGCTTAAGGTCCTACGATCGCTTCATGACCTGCGTACTTCTCGCCGAGGATGACACCTCGATCTCCGAGCCGCTCGCGCGTGCATTGCGCCGTGAGGGCTATCAGGTCGAGGTGAGCCCCGACGGCCCACAAGCCCTGGAAAGGGCGCTGTCGGGCGGCATCGATCTCATCGTTCTTGACCTTGGACTGCCCGAAATGGACGGTTTGGAGGTGGCTCGTCGCATCCGGGCCGAAGGCCACGGCACTCCGGTCCTGATTCTCACCGCTCGCGTCGACGAGGTGGACACCGTCGTCGGCCTCGATGCCGGGGCGGACGACTACGTGACGAAGCCGTTCAGGCTGGCCGAGCTGCTCGCCCGGGTACGGGCGCTGCTGCGGCGCGGCACCTCCGAGACACCGGTCGTTCAGGGCGTGCGTATAGACGCCGACTCCCGCCGCGCGTGGATGGGGGAAAAGGAGCTGCATCTGACGACGAAGGAATTCGACCTGCTGCGTGTGCTCGTGCGCGACGCCGGAAAGGTGGTCACCAGGGAGCAGATCATGCGCGAGGTCTGGGACACGAACTGGTGGGGTTCGACCAAGACCCTCGACATGCACATCTCCTGGCTACGCCGCAAACTCGGCGACGACGCCGCGAAGCCGCGTTACATCACGACCGTCCGGGGAGTCGGCTTCCGGTTCGAACGCGAGTAGGAGATGCGCCGCCGACTGCTCTCCTCAACCCTGGTCGTCGCGGTCATCGCGGTTCTGCTGCTGGGGGTCCCCCTGGGTGTCGTCGTCAGCCGGCTGATCGTCGACGAGGCGGCTCAGGAGCTCGGGGCGGAGGCCAAGCGCCTCGTGGGAGAGGTCGAGTATGCCCGTGTCCAGGAGACGCCGCTCGACCCCCAGCAACTGGAGCAGAAGTATCCCGGCAGATACATCCAGATCTGGGAACGCGGAACCCCCTTGCGGGTGACCGTGGTCGGCACCGCACCGCCGTCCGGTCACCTGATGACCGAGGACGCGCAGACCAACACCGGCGTCTATGTCCGCATAAGTCGTGATCGCGACCAGGTCGAACAGGACGTACGGGCTCGGCTCCTGCTCATCGTGGCCCTGGCCGTCGCCGCCCTGGCGGTGGCCGTGAGCCTGGCCGTCGTACAGTCCCGGCGGCTGACGCTGCCGCTGCAGGACCTGGCGAAGATCGCCGAACGGCTGGGCTCAGGAGACGCCCGGCCGAGCAAACACCGTTACGGCATCCCCGAACTCGACCGGGTGGCCCAAGTGCTCGACCGCAGCGCGACCCGCATCTCCGACCTGCTCACCCGCGAGCGCGAGTTCGCCACCGACGCCTCCCACCAGCTCCGGACCCCCTTGACCGGTCTCACCATGCGCCTGGAGGAGATCGTGTCCGCCGCGGACGAGCCGGAGGTCGTGCGGGAGGAGGGCGAGGCGGCGATCGTGCAGGCGGAGCGGCTGACCGCCGTGATCGACGAGCTGCTGGCGGCGGCGCGGCGCCAGCGCCATGCCCAGGCCGAGCCGGTCGCCATCGACGACGTGATCATCCAGCAGATCAGGGAGTGGGAGCCGGTGTTCCGGGAGGCGGGGCGTACCCTGCGGCTCGAAGGCGCCCGCAGCCTGAAGGCGATGGCCACCACCGGCGGCTTCGGCCAGGTGATCGCCTCGCTGCTGGAGAACTCCCTGCGCCACGGCGGCGGCGACGTCACCGTCACGTCCACCAGCGGCGACAACTACGTGGTGATCGAGGTCGCGGACGAGGGGCCGGGCATCGCCGACGAGATCGCCCCCAAGATCTTCGAGCGGAACGTCAGCGGCGGCGGAGGCACCGGCCTTGGGCTGACGCTCGCCCGCGCGCTGGCCGCGGCCGACGGCGGCAGGCTCGAGCTGGTACGGCGCCGCCCGGCGACGTTCGCCATCTTCCTGCGCCCCGCCGAGGACGACGGGGCGCGGACCCGGGTGGTCAGCGGTCCTGCTTGACCCCGGTCTCGGGCAGCTCCATCGGGATGGGCTCGGTGGCCTCCAGGAACACCCACTTCTTGTACGACCAGTAGCGGAACAAGGTGCCGAGCCCGACGCCCACGATGTTGGCGATGTTGACGCTGAGCGCGTCGTGCCGGTCGAGCGTGTAGGTGGTGAAGCCGATCGTCAGCATGCCGAACAGCAGCGCGATGCCGTTGAGCAGGAAGAACAGGAAGTATTCGCGTCCCAGGCCGCTCTGGTCGCGGTCCCGGAACGTCCAGAATCGGTTGCCGATGTAGGCGAAGGTCGTGGAGATCGTCGTCGCCACGACCTTGGACGTCAGCGGCCCGAATCCCAGCACCACGTTGCAGAGGTTGAGGAGGCCGAAGTCGATCAGGAAGGCGACGGCCCCGATGCTGCCGAACTTGGCCAGCTCGTGCACAAGGGAGGAGAACCGCTCGTAGAGGCGCTTTACGAAGTCCACGTCTCCGCTCGGTCCCTTCCTTCGACGAGCCTGACTCACCTCAGCGTACCGGCCGCCATGGAGGGCCGACGTCAGGCTGGTGAACTTACCACTTAGAAATATCGTCCTATGCCCGGCATTTACGACAGTTGGGCATTACGCTGCCTTGCACATCGCCCGCGCACATCGCCCGCGACCCGGCATGAGCGGGCGCAGCAGAGCCGCTGGGCGGTCGTGCCTGCGAAGGCGACCCGGAACGGCCGCCCAGCCCGGGGCGTCCGGGAAAGTCGTTCCGTCCCGGTAAGCTCACCTGGCGTGAGTTCCTACAGCCCCATCGGGCCGGTCGTCGGCATCGTCGGCGCAGGCCAGCTGGCCAGGATGTCGCAGCCGCCGGCCATCGCGCTCGGCATCGAGCTGCGGGTGCTGGCCAACACGCCGGAGGAGAGCGCCGCACGCGTGATCGTCGACACGCGCGTCGGAGACTACCGCGATCTGGACGATCTACGCGAGTTCGCCAAGGGCTGCGCCGCGATCACCTTCGACCACGAACACGTGCCCACCGAGCACATCCGGGCCCTGGCCGAGGCCGGCCACGCCGTGCATCCCGGGGCCGACGCCCTCGTGCACGCCCAGGACAAGGCCGTCATGCGCGAGCGGCTGAGCGCGATCGGCGTGCCGTGCCCGGCATGGGCGCGCGTGTCCTCGCCCGAAGAGGCCACCCGCTTCGCGGAGCAGCACGGCTGGCCGATGGTCCTGAAGTCGGTGCGCGGCGGCTACGACGGCCGCGGCGTGTGGGTGTGCCGGTCGGCCGAGGACGTCGCGGAGGCGTTCGCGACCGGGGTCGAGCTGCTGGCCGAGGCGTTCGTGCCGTTCGAGCGGGAGCTGGCGGTGCTGGTCGCCCGCTCGCCGCACGGGCAGGGCGTCAGCTACCCGGTCGTGGAGACCGTGCAGCAGGACGGCATCTGCGTGGAGGTCATCGCGCCCGCTCCCGGGCTGGACCCCGAATACTCCGCGCAGGCGCAGCGCATCGGCCTGAAGATCGCCCACGAGCTCGGCGTGACCGGGCTGCTCGCGGTCGAGCTCTTCGACACGCCGAACGGGCTCGTGGTCAACGAGCTGGCCATGCGCCCGCACAACAGCGGCCACTGGACCATCGAGGGCTCGACGACGTCGCAGTTCGAGCAGCATCTGAGGGCGGTGCTGGACCTGCCGCTCGGCTCGCCCAAGATGACCGCCCAGGTCGTCGTCATGGCCAACCTGCTCGGTGGCGAGGAGCCCGACCTGTTCAAGCGCTACGAGCACGTGCTGGCCCACGATCCGGGCATCAAGCTGCACTTCTACGGCAAGGAGGTGCGCCCCGGCCGCAAGATCGGCCACGTGACGGCCCTCGGCTCCAACCTCGACGAGGTGCGTGCCCGCGCCCGCCACGCCGCCGTCTACCTCACCACCGGGGAGTACACGTGACCGTAGGAATCGTCATGGGCAGCGACTCCGACTGGCCGGTGATGAAGGCCGCCGCGGAGGCGGTCGCCGAGTTCGGCGTGCCCTTCGAAGCGGACGTGGTCTCGGCGCACCGCATGCCGACCGAGATGATCGACTACGGCCGCCAGGCCGCCTCCCGGGGCCTCCAGGTGATCATCGCCGGGGCCGGGGGAGCCGCGCACCTGCCCGGCATGCTGGCCTCCGTCACGCCGCTGCCGGTGATCGGGGTGCCGGTGCCGCTGAAGTACCTCGACGGGATGGACTCGCTGCTGTCGATCGTCCAGATGCCCGCCGGGGTGCCGGTGGCGACGGTGGCGGTCGGCGGGGCCCGCAACGCGGGGCTGCTGGCCGTACGCATCCTCGGCGCGTCCGACCCCGGGCTGCGGGAGCGGATGGAGGAGTTCCAGGCGCGGCTGAAGGAGCAGGCGTACGCCAAGGGCGAGAAGCTCCGCGCGGAGGCCGCGAACCTGGGGTCGTGATGGGGGTGCGCCTACGGCGGCCGGGGGCTGTCGTAGGCGGGGGATCGGTCCGTCAGGGGTGGCGTCAGGGGCGGCCGAGGGCGCGGTAGTGCCATCCGGCGGACCGCCACGTCTCGGCATTCAGGGCGTTACGCCCGTCCACGATGCGCCGGGTCGCCACCACGGCCCCCAGCTCCTCGGGATCGAGCTCCACGAACTCCTGCCACTCGGTGAGCAGCAGCACCACGTGCGCTCCCCGCACCGCGTCCAGGGCTGATTCGCCGTAGTTCAGCTCGGGGTGAGCCTTGCGGGCGTTCACGAGGGCGATGGGGTCGTACACGGTGACCTGCCCGCCCTGGTGGCCGATGGTCACAGCGACGTCCAGCGCGGGGGAGTCGCGAATGTCGTCCGAGTTCGGCTTGAACGCGGCGCCCAGCACGCCCACGGTGCACCCGTGGAACGAGCCGCCGGCCAGCTCTCTGGCCAGGTCGACCATGCGGGCGCGCCGCCGCATGTTGATGGCGTCCACCTCGCGCAGGAACGTCAGCGCCTGGTCCGCGCCCAGCTCCCCGGCCCGCGCCATGAACGCCCTGATGTCCTTGGGCAGGCAGCCGCCGCCGAACCCGAGGCCCGCGTTCAGGAACCGCCCGCCGATCCGGTCGTCGTACGACAGCGCCTCCGACAGCTGCTTGACGTCGGCGTGCGCGGCCTCGCAGACCTCGGCCATCGCGTTGATGAAGGAGATCTTGGTGGCCAGGAACGCGTTCGCGGCCGTCTTGACCAGCTCGGACGTGGCGAAATCGGTCACCACGAACGGAACCTCGCCCAGCGGCTCGTACACCTCGCGCAGCACCTTCTCGGCTCGCTCGGTGCGAACGCCGACCACGATGCGATCCGGGTGCAAGGTGTCCTGGACCGCGTACCCCTCCCGCAGGAACTCGGGGTTCCAGGCCAGCTCGGCCTGCCCGCCGGCGGGCGCGAGGCGGGCGAGCTTGTCCGCGAGCCGCTCGGCGGTGCCGACGGGCACGGTGGACTTGCCCACGACCAGGCACTGGCGGTCGAGGAACGGGGCGAGGGACTCGATCGCATTGTCCATGTAAGAGACGTCCGCGGCATATTCGCCGCGTTTCTGGGGAGTGCCAACGCAGACGAAGTGCACGTCGCCGAAGGCGGCGGCCTCCTCGTAGGAGGTGGTGAAGCGCAGGCGGCCGGATTCGAGCCCACGGCGGAGCACGGGCTCGAGCCCGGGCTCGTGGATCGGGAGCTCCCCTTGGTTGAGACTGCGGATCTTGTCGGCGTCGATATCAAGGCCCAGGACGTCGAATCCGAGATCAGCCATGCACGCCGCATGGGTGATGCCCAGGTATCCGGTCCCGATCACCGTGAGGCGATATGGCACGAGTGAGCTCCTTTCGATCGCGCAGGCATGTTACCGGCCCTAGCTACCTCGTACGTGCCACCTGCACCTCCTCGCAAACCGTACCGACTAGTAACAAGAAGGTCGGACCTCCTAATATCTGACACATGAGCTTCCCCCTCTACGCCCCCGCCGAAGAGCACGACATGCTCAGGGAGACGGTCCGGGCCCTGGCCGACGAGAAGATCGCCCCGCAGGCGGCCGCCGCGGACGAGACCGAGGAGTTCCCCTGGGAGGTCTACAAGGCGCTCGTGGCGGCCGACTTCCACGCCGTGCACATTCCCGAGCAGTTCGGGGGTGCCGGGGCGGACGCGCTGGCCACGGTGATCGTCATCGAGGAGGTGGCGCGGGCGTGCGCCTCGTCCTCGCTGATCCCGGCCGTCAACAAGCTCGGCACGGTGCCGCTGCTGCTGTCGGCGTCGCAGGAGCTGAACGCGCGCTACCTGCCGGCGGTGGCCAGGGGCGAGGCCATGTTCTCGTACGCGCTGAGCGAGCCGGAGGCGGGCTCGGACGCGGCGTCGATGAAGACGCGGGCGGTCCGGGACGGCGACGACTACGTCCTCAACGGCACCAAGATGTGGATCACCAACGCCGGCGTGTCGGAGTACTACACCGTGATGGCGGTCACGGACCCGTCGGCCGGCGCGCGTGGCATCTCGGCCTTCGTGGTCGAGAAGTCCGATGAGGGCGTCTCCTTCGGTCCCAAGGAGAAGAAGCTCGGCATCAAGGGCTCGCCCACCCGCCAGGTGATCCTGCAGGACGTCCGCGTCCCGGCCTGGCGCATGATCGGCGCGCCGGGCACCGGCTTCAAGACCGCCCTGGCCACCCTCGACCACACCCGCGTCACCATCGCCGCCCAGGCCCTCGGCATCGCCCAGGGCGCCCTCGACTACGCGATCGGCTACGTCAAGGAGCGCCGCCAGTTCGGCCGCCCGATCGCCGACTTCCAGGGCCTGCAGTTCATGATCGCCGACATGGCCATGAAGCTGGAGGCGGCCCGGCAGCTCACGTACCACGCGGCCGCGAAGTCGGAGCGCGCCATGAACGGCGAGCCCCAGAAGGACCTGACCTTCCTGTCCAGCGCGGCGAAGTGCGCGGCCTCGGACGCGGCCATGGAGATCACCACGGACGCGGTGCAACTGCTGGGCGGCTACGGCTACACCAAGGACTTCCCGGTGGAGCGGATGATGCGCGACGCCAAGATCACCCAGATCTACGAGGGCACCAACCAGATCCAGCGCCTGGTCATGGCCCGCCGACTCCTCAAGTAACGGCTGGGCTCAGTCCTTCGCCGTGGGGGCGACGTCGAACCGTACCTCGACCTCGTCGCTCAGCTTGAGCGCGCCGAACAGCGCCGAGTACGGTCGGATCCCCCACCGGGACTGCACGATCGTCGCCGAGCCCCGGACGCGGTCGGCGGCGAACAGGCCCTGGACCGTCACCAGCCGGGTCATTCCGACGATGGTGAGGTCGCCCTCGATGTGGAACGACTCCGCGGTCCCGTCGACCCGTGACGAGCGGAAGGTGATCGCCGGATATCGGCCGGTGTGCAGGATCTTCTCCCGGATGGTTCGCTCGATCTCCTCGCGGTCGGAGTCCGTGAGCGGCTTGACGCCGCCGGTCCCCGTCCGGACTTCGAGCGAACGCGCGTCGACCTCGACGGTCAGCGAGGAGTTGGCCGGGGCGGCGGTGTCGATGGTGGCCTCGCCGCTCCAGCGCGTGACCTCGATGGTGAGATCGTGGCCGGCCTTGGCGCCCAGTCCGGTGCGGGTCGTGTGGACGAGGAGCCGGCCGGAATCGGGTCCGAATGTGTAGCTACCAGCGGTAATGCTCACCCTGCCAGGCTAGCTCGCCCCGCGTGACCGCCTTCTGACCGCGGGGGCGTGTCCTACGGGCAGGTGGTGGAGATGCCGCCGCGGCCCCAGGCGCAGCCGTCGATCTTCTTGAGGTCGCTGCCCCGGTAGAGGCCGGCCGTGTCCCCGTCGTTGTTCCAGACGTACCACTTGCGGCCCCAGTACAGGGTGGTCGAGGTGTCGGTCCCCTGGCCCGAGCGTACGGTCACTGATTTGCCGGGCTTGAGGGTGAAGCTGGGGAATCGGTATTTGTAGCCGGTCTCGTCCCGCAGGATCCAGTTCTGGAGCTGGATGCCTCGCGTGGTCATGTTGCGCAGCACCGCGTATTCGCCGTTGAGCGAGACGTTGCCGCCCCGGTCGGAGCCTGGCGAGTCGTAATAGACCTTGACGATCTGCACGACCGGGCCGGCGGCCTGGGCGGGCGTACCGGCTGACGGCAGGACCGCGGCCGCGACGCCGATCGCCGCGAGGAGACGCTTGAGCACTGCGGGCTCCCTAGGGCTGGAGATGGAACGTGACATCAGTGGGACGGCTGCTGCGACCGCCGGGTTGGCGATCACCGGTGTCCGCATCCGGCTATCTCGCGGAGGTCCCGCCTGCCTCTATGTCACCATGCGCCACCATTTGCACACTCTTGGGAGATCAACTACGGTCCCTGACTACTGTCAACCGCGCATGTGTGGAGTGATCAAGTGAAGAACCGTAGAGCGGGGACCGGCGTCGCCCTCACCGCAGCCGTGGCCGTGGGCGTCCTGGGCCTCGCCGCCGCGTCGCCGGCCTACGCGTCCCCCGGCACCCCGACTCCCACCCCTTCCCCCTCCTCCACCGTCGCCGCGACGCCCAAAGGGCTCTTCACGCCCCTGAAGTACCAGCTCGACCTCAAGGGCCAGCGCCAGGAGACCAACTACTTCTGCGTCCCCGCCTCGTCGTCGATGAGCCTGTCGACCTTCGGCGTCAACGTCAGCCAGTCGACCCTCGCCAAGAAGATGAAGACCACGGCCTCCGGCGGTACCAAGGGCGTGAACGCGCTGCCGGTGGTCAACGCCTACCTCAAGTCGCGCGGCTACAAGGTCACGAGCCCCACCGACGCGGACGGCAACGCGGTCGTGCTCATGAACCGGGTCTCGGGCAACATCGGCGACCTGCGCCGGGCGCCGGTGCTCGCGGTGTGGATGGAGCAGCTGCCCTGGAACAAGGGCAAGATCAAGGGCACCAGGGTCGGGCACGCCATCATCGCCTACGGTTACGACAAGACGGCGGGCACCATCACCGTGTACGACCCGTGGAAGCCGACCGGCGGCACCCACACCATCAAGACCTCCGTCCTGGCCGGCATCCTCCAGCCGGGCGGCAACATGTACTACATCTCCAAGCTCTGAGGCGAGGCCGCCCGGCCGTGCGCCCGGGGCCGGGAGTGGAAGGGGCAGGTACAGGATGAGCGGGGAACCCTCGACCGGGATGCTGCATCACGTCGAGATCTGGGTGCCCGACCTGCCGCGGGCCGTCGCAAGCTGGCAGTGGCTGCTGGAGGCGCTCGGCTACACCCTCCACCAGGACTGGGAGCATGGCCGCAGCTGGCGGTTGGGGGCCACGTACCTGGTGCTGGAGCAGTCGCCCGCCCTGAGCGCCGGCCGGCACGACCGCTGCCGCCCGGGGCTGAACCATCTGGCCTTCCACGTGGGAAGCCGCGCCGAAGTGGACGCGCTGGCCGAGCGGGCGCCCGCGAACGGCTGGACGCTGATGTTCCCCGATCGTCACCCGTACGCGGGCGGGGAGCGGCACTACGCGGCCTACCTGGAGGACGGCGACGGCTTCGAGGTCGAGCTGGTTGCCGGCGGTGGGGCTGTATGACCCGTGAATGGGCAGTTTGGGGTGACTTCACTGCCAGTTCATGCATATGTCAGACAACGACATTCGGTCGGTATAACGTCAGGTTTCGGTCTGATCCCTAACCGAAGACGGGTACGCAAACATGCGCAAAGTCCTGACGCTGGCCGTGGCCGCCACCGCATCGCTCGGCCTGCTCGCCGCCCCCGCCACCGCCGACGACCGCCCCCGGGAGTTGCCGAACGAGATCTACGGCGGCGCCTGGACCGAGGGGCACGTCCAGGGGATCGCCATAGACGAGCGCAAGGGGTACATGTACTTCTCCTTCACGAATGTCCTCGTCAAGACCGACCTCAAGGGCAACCCCGTGGGCTCGGTGACGGGCTTCACCGGGCACCTCGGCGATCTGGACTTCAACGCCAAGGACGGCCGGGTGTACGGCTCCCTCGAGTACAAGGAGCAGGAGTCGTTCTACATCGCGATCTTCGACGTCGACCGCATCACCAGCATGGGCATGGACGCCCAGACCAGTGACGTCGTCAAGACGGTCTACCTCAAGGAGGTCGTGGCCGACTACGCCGCCGACATGAACGGCGACGGCAAGTTCGACGGCAACGTGGGCAACACCCCCGACCACCGCTACGGGTGCAGCGGCATCGACGGCGTCTCCTTCGGCCCCGAGTTCGGGAAGAAGCACGGCAGGCAGCTGCTGACCGTGGCGTACGGGATCTACTCCAACACCACCCGGACCGACAACGACTACCAGGTCCTGCTTCAGTACGACATCGAGCGGTGGAAGAAGTACGAGAAGCCGCTCACCGAGAGCGACCCGCACAAGAGCGGCCCCGAGCAGGTCAACGGCAAGTACTTCGCGTACACCGGCAACACCACCTACGGCGTGCAGAACCTCGAGTACGACGACTACACGGGCAACTGGATGATGGCCGTCTACAAGGGCAAGAAGCCGCAGTTCCCCAACTACTCCTTCTTCATGGTGGACGGCCGCGAGCGGCCCAGGGAAGGCGACATCGCCGGGCAGCCGCAGCCCGAGCGGGGCCGGCTGCTCACGCTGGCGCCGGGCGGGCTCCAGCACGAGGCCACCGGGGTCAGGGGCTGGGAGTTCGGCGGTGAGTACGGCCTGATCTCGCTCGGCGGGGGGCGCTACTACGTGTCCAAGTCCGGGACCGTCACGGAAGGCGGGGTCAGCAAGTACACCGGCCACGCCCAGCTCTTCCGCTGGACGGGCCAGACGCCGACCCCGTTCGAGAAGGCCGGCTGACCAGAGCTGCCAGCGGGTGGTCAGTTAATGCTGTTATGGTCGGTCCGCAATACCCACGAACTCGTAAGAAATCGTGCACAGGAGGGGCATGCGGACCACGAGCAAGATCGCGGCATTGCTGATCGGAATGACGGTCCCGGTGGCCGTGGTGGTGCCCGCGGCCGGCGCGCAGGCGCGTCCGGCCTGGGTCGCCTACCACGGCCTCACCGCCGAGCAGAGCGTGGCGCGGGTCAAGCAGCTCAGGGACCAGGGCTTCCGGCCGATCACGGTGAACGTCTCCGACGGCGAGCGGTACGCGGCCGTCTGGGTCAAGGGCGGCTCGCCGGCCAACTGGGGCCTCTGGCAGGGCATGTCGGCCGAGGAGTACCAGCAGCGGTTCGACCAGGGGCTGAAGGAGGGGGCGCAACCGGTCTCCGTCTCCGCCACCGGGCCGAGTGACGCGCCGGTGTTCACGGCCGTCTTCGAGAAGCGGCGCGGGAAGTTCTTCGCCAGGTCGAACCTCACCCCCGCCCAGTTCGCCGCCGCCAACAAGCGGGCCACCGCCCAGGGGCTCGCGCTGACCTCGGTCGACGTGTACGGCACCCCGGACGACCTGCGGTACGTGGGCGTGTGGACGGTGAACACGGGCGGGGCCTGGTACTACACGTACGGGAAGTCCAGGAAGCAGCACGAGGCCGCGTTCTACGCCAAGAAGAAGCAGGGGTTCCGGCCGGTCAAGGTGGCCGTGGCGCCCGACGGGACGTACACGGCGGTGTGGCGCAAGGACGGCGTCAGGTCCTGGGCCCACTACGTCGACATGACCTCCTCCGGCTACCAGAAGCGGTTCGACGACCTCAAGACCAAGGGGCTGTCACCGGTCCAGGTGAACGCCGAGAACGGGCTGTACGCCGCCATCTGGCAGTAGCCGCGGGGTCAGCGGGCCCGGAGGATGCGGACGTCACCGGAGCCGCTCACGGCCTTGATGGTGTTGGGGCTCTTGGGGTCGTCCTTGAGCTCCGAGCGCTCGGTGCCGTCCGTACTGCGGGCCGTGATCGCGTAGGCCGCCCTGGGCACGGTCGCGGTCACCCGGCCGTCGCTGGAGCTCAGGTCGAGGGCGGTGGGCGGGCTGGCGAACGACACGTCGATCGCGCCGTCCGCGGTCCGGCACCGGACGCTCGGCGACTTCAGCCCCTCGCCCGTGATCGGGCCCTCGCTGCGCAGCCGCAGCTTTCCCGCGGCGCCCGACACCTGGATGCGGTCCCGGCTGACCACGTCGACGTCCTGGGCGAGGCCGTTCAGGATGACGCCGTCGTCCGCCTCGATCGACAGGGGCACGCCGGGCGGGACCTTGACGTGGTAGCGGGCGCCGCAGTCGCCGAAGACCATGGTGCAGTTCGCGCTCAGGCGAAGGGTGCCGTCCCGCAGGGACCAGGTGGCGTTGCCGTCGTCGGCGGCCTTGCCGCGTACCCACCGCTCCACCTCGACGCGGCCCCCGGTGCCCTGGAGGACGCGCACGCCGCCCAGGGAGGCACTGATCTTCAGCGCGCTGCCCGTGAACGGGAACGCCTGCGCGCTGTGGACGTCCTCGGCGTCCAGGTCCACCGTGCACCCGGTCAACGCCAGCGCCGCCGCCAGCATGGCCCCTGCCACCACGACTCGCCTCTTGGAGATGCTCATGACGACGATGGTGGCCGAGCGCCGCCCGCCCGCCATCGACCGTCCGGCCGAACACGGGCGGGCCGCCATCGGCCTTTCGGCCAGACAACGCGCGTCAGGCCAGAGCGCTCAGGCCAGAGCGTCAGAGGGCCGACAGCAGGGCGGTGACGTGCCGCAGCGGGTCCGGCCCCAGCGGCCGCACCGCCACCGTGGCGGCCCCGGCCGCCCACAGCTCCTTGACGTGCTCGGCCGCGGCCTCGGGAGACCCCGACGCCATCGCCACCTCCTCGGGCGTGACCCCGAGGAACCCGGCCTGCCCCGCCAGCATGGCCCGGGCGCTCTCCGGGACCTCGGCCTCGGTGCTGAGGAAGGAGAAGACCACGAGCTCGTGATCCGCGGAGCCCCCGATCTGGTCGAGGATCCCGGGTAGCTGCGCGGGCCCGACGCCCTCGGGGATGATCGTGCCCTGGGCGACCCGGCCCGACAGGGCCAGCGAGCGCGGCCCCTTCACCCCGGCCAGCACGGGCGGGGGCGCGGCGGGCGGGTGCACCAGGCAGACCCCGTCGAGGTGGATCGACCTGCCGTGCAGGGTGACCGTCTCGCCGCGCAGCAGGGCGCGTACGGACGTGATCGTCTCCTCCAGGAGCGCCAGCGGCGACGACGGGGCGGCGCCCACCTGGCGCATCCAGTCGCCCACGCCGTGACCGATCCCGGCGGCCAGCCGCCCGGGATGCACCCTGGCCAGGTTGGCCAGCTCCATCGCCAGCAGCATCGGGTTGCGCAGGGGAGCGGGCGTGATGCCGATGCCGACCCGCAGCCGGGACGTGACGGCGAGCGCGGTGGCGGCCGAGGAGACACCACCGGTCCAGCCCAGGTCCTCCACCACCCAGAGGTCGTCCACGGACGTCTCGTCGAGCGCCCTGGCGAACGGGATCAACTGCTCGGGAGGAAGGTCCCGGTCGAACATGACTCCGAGTCTCACGATGCCCTCCAGTAATAGCGGAACAACCGGCCGACCTCCGAGTATTCAGCACGCAGGAAGGCGTCGGCAGTCGGGACGTTCGCCACGTCCGTGACGGCGACGATGCGGGGCACGCCCGCCTCGGCCAGCGTGCGGGTGCCCCTGGCCAGCAGGTCGTCGACGTAGCCGTGGCCGCGGTGCTCGGGCACCACCCCGATGTAGGCGATCGAGTGGTCGTCGGGGGCCACCAGGCCGACGGGGGAGTCGCCCAGGTAGCCGATCACGAACCAGTCGGGCTTGCCCTTGCGGTTGACCAGGTCGTCGTACATCCATCGGGCCTCGTGCTCGGCCCCCGCCGTGGCCACCTCGATCCGCGTGTCGTAGTCGAGCGAGCCCTCCGAAATGCGTACGAGGACGTCGATCACCTCGGCGGCGTCCATGCGGCGCGCGGGGCGGTACGTCAGGCGGCCGGGGTCGGCCGGGACGTCGTTGCCCGCCACCCATTCGAGCACCAGCCGCTCGACCTCCATGACGAACCCCGCGAGGGTCAGGGCCTCGTGCTCCACGGCGCGGTCGACCGCGGGATCGAGCCCCGGTTTGAGCGAGATGTCGTGGATGACCTTGCCCAGCCCCATCGTCCGCAGGCTGCCGCGCAGCAGCTCCGCGGCGGCGACCGGGTCGGGGCCCGGGTCGAACTGCCAGATGGTCACCGGCTCCGAGCCGGGGAAGGGCGCCCAGAACGCCAGGCGGGCCGGCCCCGCCACGAAGCACCACTCGGGCCGGGTCCTGCCCTCGTCGAAGGCGGCCGCGAGCTGGGAGCGCCCTGGCTCGGGGAACTGGTCGAACAACGCGAAGGCCTCCACACCCGAGGGGCCCACCATCGGCCCCGTGATGACATGACCATGTTCTCGCACGGAGCCGATCACTCGGGACGTGCCGCTCAAGGTCAGGCGGCGCTGCCGAAGGCCGAGCGCGCCTCGCCGAGGGACTCGCGCGTCTCGAAGTGCCGGTCGAGGTTGGTGATCGTCAGCAGGTGGCGGATCATGCCGGGGGCGAGCACCAGGATCAGGCGGCCCTTCACGCGCCGGACGTGGTTGAGCGTGGCCACCAGCACCCCGAGGCCCACCGAGTCGCAGAACGGCACCTCGGTCAGGTCGACGACGAGGTTGAGCGGGTCGGCGGCGTCGATGGCCTGGTCGAGCTCGTCCCGCAGCCGGGGGGCGCCCGTCACGTCGAGGTCGCCCACGACGTGCAGCACCGTACAGGGGTCCTCCCGCCACGACCTGACCACCATGAGGCCTTCACCTGCCGAACCGCCGACTGTTATTACTGTTTCTTACATATGTTCTGCATTGCCGTTTTGGTGGTCGGTGTAACACCCGGTTTCGCTGACGGCATGGAAGTCGACTTGGATTTCGCGATCTTCGGCTGATCGCTGCCCACGATCACCTCGATGCCCTTGACGTCGGCCTTGTCGAGCTTGGCGCCCGGGATGGCGGCGGCCACGACCTTCGCCTCGTCCTCCTGCCCCGCGCCGTACTGGACGATCGTCTTCTTGTAGTCCTTCTTGGTCGTGTTGCCGGGCTCGCCGGGGACCTTGAAGCCGTACGCGACCAGCCCCTCCTTCGTGCGGGCGCCGAGACCCGTGACGAGCGTGCCGTTCTTGACCTTGACCGTGATGCTGCCGGGCGGGATGGCCGACGGCTTGACCGAAGGAGTGGGCGAGGGCGAGACGGCGGGCTTGGTCAGGTCCTGGTCGGCGTTGATCCTCGCGAACATCTCGCGGGCGGCCGGCTTGTCCCACAGGACCGCGGACTCGCCCGTGGGCGCCTTGAAGTCGACGTTGGACAGCGGCACCTCGGCGAAGCGCACGTCGTCGAGCGAGACGTCCCGCATCTGGGTGGCCAGGCCGAGGAGCCCGTCGTCGGGGTCGACCTTGACCGTGCTCAGCGTGGAGTTGACGAACGAGGCCAGCTTGGCCGGGTTGGCCAGCGTGTCGGCGCTGAGCGCCCGGCTGAGCAGGGCCGAGATGACCTGCTGCTGCCGGTCGATGCGGTCGAGGTCGGAGCGCGCGGTGGCGCGGGTGCGGGCGTAGCCGAGCGCCTGCACGCCCTGGAGCTGGTGGGTGCCGGCGGGCAGGTTGAGCCCGGTCTTGGGGTCGTTGATCGGTACGGGCGTGCAGACGGTGACGCCGCCGAGGGAGTCGACGACGTCGATGAAGCCGAGGATGTTGACCTCGATGTAGCGGTTGATCTGCAGCCCGGTGGCGGCCTCGACGGCTTCCTTGGTGAGCTTGGGCCCGCCGAACTGGTACGCCGAATTGATCTTGTGGTCGCCCTTGCCGGGGATCGTCGTCCAGGTGTCGCGCGGCAGGCTCACCACGGTGACCCGCTTGTGGTCCTCCGACAGGTGGATGACCATCATGGTGTCGGTGCGCTGGCCGGACTCGCGGCCCAGCTTGAGCCGATTCTGCTGCTGGCGGGTGAGGTCGTCGCGCTTGTCGACGCCGACCAGCAGGATGTTCTCGGCGCCGCGGGCCGCCGGCACGGTCACCCCGGCGTCGACGGTGCCGATCTGGCGCGGGGTCGCCCACACCACGCCCGTGGCGACCAGGACCCCGGTCGACAGCAACCCGGCGACGAGCACGTTGCGCCGGCGAGCCTTGGCGCTCCTGAGCGGCCTGCGGGGACGCGTGGGCGCGAGCTTGACGCCGCCGTAGGCGTCGCCGCCCACGAGCACACCGCCGTCCTCCTCGCCCGGGTCGCGCATCCCGTCCCCCTTTTGTCACCCGGAGGATCAGGCTTTCGATTGCCCGACTCCCCTGGTCGTACAGTAGCGTGAGCCCCGCCATGAAGCAGTTCCCCGACTCGCCGCAGGCCCCCGCGGAGACGCGTGCCTGGCCCCCAATCTCCGTCGTCATGCCGGTCCTCAACGAGGAGCGGCACCTTCGCGAGGCCGTCGACCAGGTCCTCGCCCAGAGCTACCCAGGTGAGATCGAAGTCGTGCTCGCCGTGGGTCCGTCCCAGGACCGCACCCAGGAGGTCGCCGACGCCATAGCGGCGGCCGACCCGCGGGTGACGGTCGTGCCCAATCCGACGGGCCGCACCCCCAACGCGCTCAACGCCGCCATCGCCGCCTCGCGCAACGGCATCATCGCCCGGGTCGACGGGCACGCCATGCTGCCCCCCGACTACTTGCGCGTCGCCGTCGAGACGCTGGCCGAGACCGGCGCCGACAACGTGGGCGGCGTCATGGCGGCCGAGGGCGTCACGCCGTTCGAGCAGGCCGTCGCCTGCGCCATGACGTCCAAGATCGGCGTGGGCGCCGCCGCCTTCCACGTGGGCGGCACCGCGGGCCCCGCCGACACCGTCTACCTGGGCGTCTTCCGCCGCACGGCGCTCGACCGGGTGGGCGGCTACGACGAGCACTTCCAGCGGGCGCAGGACTGGGAGATGAACCACCGCATCCGCCAGAGCGGCGGCCTGGTCTGGTTCCAGCCGCGCATGCGGGTCTCCTACCGTCCCCGCCCCAACGTCAAGGCGCTGGCCAAGCAGTACTTCCACTACGGCAGGTGGCGGCGCGTGGTCGCGCGCACCCACGAGGGCACGATCAACCTGCGCTATCTGGCGCCGCCCGCCGCGGTGCTGGCCATGCTGCTGGGGCTGGTCGTCTCGCCGTTCTTCCCCTGGGCGCTCATCGTCCCCGGCGGCTACGTGGTCGCCATCGCGGCGGGCTCCGCGGTGACGGGCAGCGGGCTGTCCCCGGGGGCACGGCTGCGGCTGCCGATCGTGTACGCCACCATGCACTGCTCCTGGGGCTGGGGCTTCCTCACCAGCCCGAAGAAGCTGGCCACGCCGCCCCGGTCATGACCCGGCGAAGACCCGCTCGACGGCGGCGTCGAAGCGGGTCAGCGCGTCCGGATATTCCGCCCCGAACAGATGGCTCCTGAGCTTGATCCTGGCCCGGGCCAGCGTGTCCTCCCCGTCGAGGAACTCCGCGAGCCCGGCCAGGTCCTCCCCGATCAGCACGCCCGCCTCGGTGCTCGGGTAGCGCTCGTGGAAGGCGCGCTCCTCCAGGCCGGCGACGTTGGTCACCGCGTACGGCTTCTCGCTGGCCAGGAAGTCGGCCACGACGCTGGAGATGTCGCTGATCAGCAGGTCACACTGGTTGAAGCAGTCGTACAGGTGCGGCTCGGGGCCGGTGACGATCAGATGCTCGATCCGCGGCGTCTCCCCGGTCGCCCGCGACGGGTGCCTGGCCTTCGACTTGGCCAGTTCGGCCGCCTCGATCATGGCCACGATCTTCCGGTGCGCGCGGATGGCGCTGCGGTCGCGGTGGCCGGTCAGCGGGTGCGGCTTGTAGATCACGCGCACCCGCGGCCGGTGGTCCAGCAGCGCCCGCACGAGGCGCGGGCCCATGGTGATCAGTGACGTGTGGAACAGGTCGTCGTTCCAGCCCTCCCAGGTGGGGGCGTACAGGACGGTGCGGTACGGCAGCCCCGGCCCCTCCGTCGAGATGCCTTCGAGCTGCGGCCGGCCGACCTCGTGGATGTTCTCGTCCCTGACGCCCACCCGGGCCCGGCGGTAGCGGTCGCGGCCCGCGGGACCGGCCACCCACACCTCGTCGTAGACCCGGGAGAACGGGTTGAACGACGCCTCCTTGTCGCTGTCGCCGTGGTTGAGGAACGCGCTGCGCAGGGTCGGGATGCGCAGCATGTGGACGTTCCTGCCGACGTTGGAGACGTACAGGCAGAGCTTGGCGCTGGACAGGGCGCGGAAGCTCATCAGGTCGGCCGCCGACGGGATGCACAGCATCGGCAGCGTGGTCCCGTCGAGGTGGTTGGCCATGCCGCGCTCGCGCAGCACGACGATGGCGCGCCGGCCGATGCGCTCCAGCGTGGGCAGCCACATCCTGGCCTGGTAGGCGGCCGCGGTGGCGCCGGAGAAGTAGAGGATGACCTCGGGCCGGTACTTCTCGACCTGCTCGCCCACGACCGCCAGCACCCTGGCCTTGTCGGTGAGCGGCGTGGCGCGGCGCACGTACGGGATGAGCGCGAGCGCCCCCGCGGCGCCCAGCAGGACCGCCAGACCGGCGCCGATCGCGGCGGGCACGGCGCCGACGGCCGCGCCGACCACCGGCAGCGCGTCCAGGTAGAGGAAGCGCACGCTGCGGCTGTCACGCAGGAACGGCGGCGGCATCTTCGGGATGCGCAGCGCCGAGACGTCGAGGTTGCGGGTGGTCACCGGCATCCGGCTGAGCGTCCCCTTCAGCCGCAGCGCCAGCGCCGTGTGCCCGGCCCGCACCACGTGGATCGCGAAGATGCCCGACGCCAGCGCCACGAACCACGGCGAGTCGACCCCCGCCATCCGCGCCACCAGCAGCAGCGCCATGGTCTCCCTGGCGGCGAAGCGCAGCGTGACCCCGAGGTGGACCCTGCCGAGCAGCTCGGGCAGCGGTCTGGCGGCGTGCGAGGCCGCGTACTCCACCGCGTAGGAGAGCGCGGCGACCGCCCCGAACACCACCGGAGCGGGCCAGAGGGCCGACCACAACAGCGTGGGGTAGCAGCCGAGCAGGGCCGCGATCACGATGAGTCTCCTCATGTGATCGCACAGTAACAACTCTCAGGTCAAACGTCTGTGACCTATCTGGGCAAGTCGGAGATCGGCGGGGTTGCGGCGAGCTGGAAGAGCAGCTCGGCGATCCGCAGATCGAGAGGGTGGGTGACCTTGATGTTGTGCTCGCTGCCCGGCACGAGGTGGATCGGCACGTCGGGCAGGTAGCGCAGCACCACGCCGCAGTCGTCGGTGGCCGGGCGGCCGGCGAACATGGGGTCGGCCAGCGCCCGCTCGTACGCCTCGCGGATCACCGAGAGCCGGAAGCACTGCGGCGTCTGGCTGCGCCGCAGCACCGACCTGTCCAGCACGTCGCCGATCACCTCGCCGCCGGGGCCGGGCACGGCCACGAGGACCGTGTCGGAGCTCGGGATCGCCACGTTGACGGCCGTATGGGTCTCCAGCGCCTTGACGCACTCGGTGATGATCCGGGGCTCCACGAGCGGGCGTACGGCGTCGTGCAGCAGCACATCGCACTCCTCGGTGCCCAGCGCCTCCAGGGCCAGCCACGTGCTCTCGGTACGGCTCGCGCCCCCCTCCACGACCTTGCTCACCTTGTCGTAGCCGCCCTTGGCCACGATCTCGCGGACCCGGTCGGTGTAGCCGGGCGTCATCAGCACCACGATCTCGTCGATCTCCGGCGCGTTCTGGAACACCGCCAGCGAGTGCTCGATGATCGGCTTTCCCGCGACTTCGATGAGCTGTTTGGGGGTGTCCATCCCGATTCGCTGCCCCACGCCGCCCGCGAGGAGCACCCCGACCGACCGCAACCGTGAATCCATATCGGCAGCGTAACGGTCCTGTTCCGTGATTACGCCTTGACCTGTCGCTACGCTGTGCCTACGCACCCCCAAGCCACGCGGCTCCCGCGCGACCGGGAGGAGACCTGCGCTTTGCCCGACTCATTGACCCGCGAGACCACGACCACCTCGGTCGTCCTGCTCGCCACGACCCCGGCATGCAAGCTCTCCAGCTCCGACGGCACCTTGCTCGACCGCGTCACCGACCAGCTCGCCACGCTGCCCGTACGGGAGATCCAGGTGGTGACGCCGGGTGGCGGCCTCGGAGCCGACCTCAGAGGCGTCGCCAAGATCGCCCGGATCTCCACGGGCGCGGTGGCCGTGCTCCCCGCGGACCTGGTGGCCCACACCGAGGCGCTGGCGCTGCTGCTCGACCACCCCGCGCGCGGCAGCGGGGCCCTGGTCTCCTATGACGCCGCCACGGCGCCCATGCGGCCGCCCGTCCGCGTCGAAGGAGGCAAGATCGTCGCCGCGGGCAGCTCGTTCCACGTGGTGCCCGAGGCCAACGCCACGTTCAGGGGCGTGCTCAAGGCCGGCGAGGCCGACCTGGGCGCGCTGGCGGACATCGCCGAAGAGCTGGCCGAGCTGGCCGACACCGGCAAGCTCGGCCCGGTCACCCCCGTCGAGGCCGTCGACCTGCTGCTGGTCGGGCTGGTCAGGGCGGGCGTCTCCGTGCGGGCGGCCGGGATCGGGCCGCTGCACGCCGACCGGGTGACCGGCCAGATCGCCGCCGACACCGCCGTCTCCAGGCTGGCCGAGGTGGACGAGGCCAAGGTCAGGCTCGACCTGGCCATCAAGGCGGACGACGGCTTCTTCGCCACCTTTTTCGTCTCCACCTGGACCCGCCACCTGATCAAGCCGGCGGCCCGGCTCAAGGTGGCCCCCAACACCGTCACCGGCGCCTCGATCGGGGTGGCCGCGCTGGCGGCCGTCTGGTTCTCGGAGGGCAGCCAGGGCGGGCGGCTGGCGGGGGCGCTGCTGTTCTACCTGTCGTTCGGGCTCGACTGCCTCGACGGGCAGCTGGCCCGCTACACGCGCACGTTCTCGCCGCTGGGGGCGTGGGCCGACGGCATGGCCGACCGGCTGAAGGAGTACGCCGTCTACGTGGGCCTGGCCCTGGGCTTCGCCGGCGCCGGCATCTGGCAGCTCGCCGTGGCCGCCATGATCCTCCAGGTCGCCCGGCACGCCATCGACCAGACGTACGCCGGGGCCCTCACCGACGCCGCCCGCGTCGGCGCGCAGTGGGGACGCCCCGCGCGCTCCCTCCTGGAGTCGGCCGACGGCGGCCGGGCACGGGGCGTGCTCGGGCTCGCCCAGCGCCTGGAGCGCGACGCGATCGCCCGCTGGCTCAAGAAGAGCGTCGTGCTGCCCATCGGCGAGCGCACCGCGCTGATCGCCGTCACCGCCGCGGGCTGGAACGCCAGGGTGACGTTCCTGTCCCTGCTCTGCTGGGGCGGCGTGGCGGCCCTCTATCAACTCGCCGGACGGATCGCGAGGTCGGCACGGTGATTTCGGTCCACATGGCTCCCGTCCCCCGCAGCACGGTCGTGGCCTACCGCGACGACGGCCCGCTCTCGCGCGCCATGGGCCTGCTGGTGGCCGGGCAGCTCCCGCCGCTGCCGCCGGTGATCGCGGGCACGTTCGTCACGGGCGTGCTGCTGCTGCTCGGCGTGGCGGGCACGGACGGGCTCGCGGTGTTCGCGCCCGCCGTGACGCTGCTGCTGGCCGGGCCCGGCAGCACCCATGCGCACGACGGCAGGTTCGACTGGCTCGTCCCGCCGATCCTGCGCCTCATCGAGTACACCTTCGTCGCGGCGTGCGGGTTCGCCCACGAGGTGCACCCCGTGGTGATCTTCCTGCTGCTCGGCGCGCTGGCGTTCCACCACTATGATCTTGTTTACCGGCTGCGGCAGCGCGTGTACGCACCGGCGTGGCTGTCCACGTTCGGCCTCGGCTGGGACGGCCGGATGATGGTGGTCTCGCTGGTCGCCCTCACGGGCTGGCTGACCGGCGGCTATCTGCTGCTCGCGCTCTACCTGTGGGCGTTCTTCGGGTGGGAGAGCCTCACGTGCTGGCTCGCCGCGCCCCGCTCCGGGGTGGAAGCAGCCGATACGGGAACGCAAGACTAACGCCGGATTACCCGCTCAGGGCCCAAAGACGAATACTCTTTGGGCTCACGAAGACATGCTCGACTGAGGAGTGCACGTTGCTGGGAATGGTTCTGGCCGCTGGAGCCGGACGACGTCTGCGGCCGTACACCGACACGTTGCCGAAGGCGCTCGTGCCGGTCGACGGCGAAACCACGATCATGGACATCTCCCTGCGCAACCTCGCCGAGGTGGATCTGCGGGAGGTCGTGGTCGTCGTCGGTTACGCGGCGCAGGCCGTCCACGACCGCAAGGAGGCCCTGGAGCGGCGGCACGGCGTCAAGCTGACCCTCGTCCACAACGACAAGGCCGAGGAGTGGAACAACGCCTACTCCCTGTGGTGCGCCCGCGACTACTTCTCCCAGGGCGTGCTGCTGGTCAACGGCGACACCGTGCACCCCGTCTCGGTCGAGAAGACGCTGCTGGCCGCCCCCGAGACGAGCGACATCCTGCTGGCCGTCGACGACGTCAAGCAGCTCGCCGACGAGGAGATGAAGGTCACGCTCTCGCCGGAGGGCTCGCTGCGGCGCATCACCAAGCTGATGGACCCGGCCGAGGCGTACGGCGAGTACATCGGCGCCACCCTCATCCGGCCCGGCGCGGCCGACCGGCTGGCCGACGCGCTCAAGACGACCTTCGAGCGTGACCCCCAGCTCTACTACGAGGACGGTTACCAGGAGATGGTCGAGCGCGGCGAGGTCATCCACGCCGCGCCCATCGGAGAGGTCGACTGGGTCGAGGTGGACAACCACGACGACCTGGCGAAGGCTCGTACCATAGCCGTCCGCTACTGAGGGGGCGCGCATGCCGCTTCTAGCGAGGATGCTGCCGGCGCCGCTGACCATGGAGGTCAGGAGGGGCGCGGTGGCCGAGCTCGGCGCCCTGCTCTCCGACAGCCGGGTGGCCACCTCCGGCCGGGTCGCGGTGGCCGTCGGTCGCGGCCAGGGCGACCACATCGAGAGCTTGATCGCACCGCAGCTGGGCGAGGCCGAGGTGTTCCGGGTGGCCGACGGCTCGGTCGACGCGGCCGTCTCCCTCGGCGCCGACCTGCGCAAGGCCGCCTACGAGGTGGTGGTGGGCGTCGGCGGCGGCAAGACCATCGACGTGACCAAGTACGCCGCCTCGCTCGCCGGCATCCCGATGGTCGCGGTCGCCACCAACCTCTCCCACGACGGCATCTGCTCGCCCACGGCCTCCCTGGTCTACGAGGGCGGCAAGGGCTCGTTCGGGGTGCCGATGCCGCTGGCCATCCTGGTCGACCTCGACTTCGTGCACAACGCGCCGGAGTCGCTGGTCAGGGCGGGCGTGGGCGACGTGGTGAGCAACCTGTCGGCCATCGACGACTGGCAGCTCGGCAACGTCGAGCGCGGCGAGCCCATCGACGGGCTGGCCTGCTCGATGTCCCGCACCGCCGCCGAGGCGCTCATCGGCCGCGGCGACTCCATCGAGTCCGACGCGTTCCTGACCGTGCTGGCCGAGTCCCTCATCCTGTCGGGCATGTCCATGGTGATCGCGGGGTCGTCCCGGCCCGCGAGCGGTGGAGATCATGAGATCCTTCATGCCGTGGATCAGCTCTTCCCCGGCACCTCCAACCACGGCGAGCTCGCCGGGATCGGTGCCGCCTTCTGCTTCTTCCTGAGGGAGGACGAGGCCAGGGTCACGCAGGTGGTCGACTGCCTGCGCCGGCACAAGCTGCCCGTCGTGCCCGCCGACATCGGGCTGACCGGCCAGCAGTTCGCCGAGGCCGTCGCCCTGGCACCGGCCACCCGCCCCGGCCGCTACACGATCCTGGAGCACCTGCGCATGCAGGACTCCGAGATCCACGATCGGGTGGGGGACTATGTCCGGGCCTTCGGTAGCTGACATCCGGCGGGTCGCCCAGCCCGCCGGCCACCTCGAGCGCAGGAACGGCGAGCACTGGGCCGGCGTGCTCTACATGCGCCGGCTGTCGATCTACGTCACCTGGCTGTTCACCAAGACCTCCGTCACGCCCAACCAGCTCACCTGGGTGATGACGGTGGCCGGGGTCCTGGCCGGGGTCGTGCTCGCCCTGCCGGGCCTGTGGGCCGCCGTGGCCGCCGCCCTGCTGGTGCAGGTCTACCTGCTGCTCGACTGCTCCGACGGCGAGCTGGCCCGCTGGACGGGGAAGACCTCGCTCGTCGGGGTCTACCTCGACCGGGTCGGGGCCTACTTCTGCGAGGCCGCGGTGCTGGCCGGGCTGGGCTGGCGGGCCTCGGCCGTCCTGCCCGACTGGTACACCGTGCTGGGCTTCGCCGCCGCGCTGGGCGCGATCCTCATCAAGGCCGAGACGGACCTCGTGGAGGTGGCGCGGGCCAAGGGCGGCCTGGCGGCCGCCACGGAGGCGGCCGCGGTGCAGTTCCGCTCCGGGCTCCTGGGCCTGGGCCGGCGGGTGCTGTCGGCGACGAAGTTCCACCGGATCGTCCAGCCGATCGAGCTGTCGCTGCTGGCGCTGGCGGCCGCCGTCGTCGACCTGCTCCTCGGTGACCTCACGGCCTCGCGGGTCCTGATCGTGGCCTGCTTCGTAGCGGCATGCCTACAGGTTGTCCTGCATTTGGTAAGCATCATCGCCTCGAAGCGGCTGGCGTGATCTGATGTCGGAACCGGAGGAGCTCGCCGTCCGTCGTATAGATCGGACGTCCGCCGTTCGGTGGGGGTTCATCCTCGGTTCCGATACGCTTAGCCCCAGCCTTTCCAAAACATGCAGACCACAGACTCGGTGATCATGAAAGAATGCTCCGCCCGTGTTCTCAACGCGTCAGGACAGTGATTCGTTGAAGATCTCGTGCGTCATCCTCACCATGGGTAACCGGGTCGCGGAGCTGAATCGGGCGGTCGAGTCCGCGCTCAACCAGGTCGACGGCGACGTCGAGGTGGTGATCGTCGGCAACGGCGCGGATGTGCCCGAATTGTCGGCGACGCCACCCGAAGGGTCGGCCGCGGTCGTGAAATCGATCCGGCTCGATCAGAACACGGGCATTCCCGCAGGCCGTAACCGCGGCGTGGAGGAGTGCTCGGGAGACGTCGTGCTGTTCCTCGACGACGACGGCTGGTATGCCAACCAGAAGGTCGTCGCGCACGTACGCGACCGCTTCGCCACCGAGCCGGACCTCGCGGTGATCTCCTTCCGCGTGATGGACCCCGACGGCGGCATCGGCCAGCGGCGCCACGTGCCCCGGCTGCGCGCGGGCGACCCGCAGCGCTCCTCGCCGGTCACGACGTTCCTCGGCGGCGCCTCGGCCATCAGGCGCTCGGCCTTCCTCCAGGTGGGCGGGCTGCCCGAGCGGTTCTTCTACGCCCACGAGGAGACCGACCTGGCCTGGCGGCTCCTGGGCGAGGGCTACCGGATCGAGTACGACGCCGAGACGGTGATGTACCACCCGCAGGTCCCGCCGACCCGGCACGTCGAGTTCTACCGGCTCAACGCGCGCAACCGGGTCTGGCTGGCGCGGCGCAACCTGCCGTGGCCGCTGGCGTTCCTCTACCTCACCAACTGGGTCGTGCTCACCCTCCTGCGGGAGCGCGCGGCCGGGCCGGCGCTCAAGGCGTGGTTCCGCGGGTTCTTCGAGGGCCTGCGCACCCCGGCGGGGGAGCGGCGGCCCATGGCGTGGCGTACGGCGTGGCGCATGGTCAAGCTGGGCCGCCCGCCGATCGTCTGACGGCGGCCGGGCCCTCGGGGGCGTTCAGACCTCGACGGCCTCGCCGAAGGACATCGCGGCCCGCGAGATCGTGCTGGTGAACATCGCCCGCCTGGGCAGCCCCAGCTCGCTCAGCTCCTTGGCGATGGGATGGTTGCCCAGGCGGATCAGCGCCCCGCTGGGGCGGATCCGGGCGCCGCGGGCGCGTACGGACCAGGGCACGCGCCGCGTGATCCCGTCCCGGTGCGTGTAGGCGTCGAGCGGAGCCATCACCGTCGCGCCCGGCGCGGGCACGCCCGGCTTGATCAGGATGTCCAGCACGAGCCGGCCGTCCCTGCGCAGCACACACCGTTTGTACGGCGTGCCGAGCCGCAGCTCGATGTCCGCCAGCTCCTTCGGGAACCCCCACAGCGTGCGCCCGGCCTCCAGCGTGAACGGCTGGTCGACGGGCAGCCAGTGCACGAAGACCCCGGCCCGGCGCAGGTCCCGCAGCCCGCCGGGCCCGGACACGCCGGGGGGACGCACCAGGAACGCCATGCCGAACTCGTGGTACGGGTCCAGGTCGCCGTCGCGGTAGTCCACGAACAGCAGCACGCAGACGGCCTTGCCGGGCACGATCTCGGCCACGTCGAGTCCGGAGTACGCGATCACCGCCCTGGCGGCGTCGGCGCGCACCGCGTAGAAGGCGCTGCACACCTCCGCGTCCCGCACCCGCACCGGCATGGCCACCGTCCGGCCTTGGATGAGATGCGTTGCCATGGCCCCAGTACATCAACCCGTCGGTCGTGCCGCCATTCCCACCCCCGATGTCCTTGCGTGGCGCCGCACCCGCCGCCTCCCCCACACCGGCGCCGCAGCGCGGGCTCAGACGGCCAGGGCGTGGGCGGGGAGGCCGGCCCAGGACTCGGCGCGGTTGACGAAGGCCGCCGCGTGGTCCGGCCAGTGGTGCTGCAGCCGCGCCTCCGCGTGCCCCAGGGCGCCCAGCCGGGCCCGCCGCACCGGGTCCTCCTTGAGGTCCAGCACGGCGTTCAGCACGGCGTCCACGTCCAGCGGCACCACGAGCCCGCACCCGGTCCGCTCGACCAGCGCCGAGCCCTGGGGAGTGGTGATGACGGGCAGCCCGCGCCCCATGTAGTCCATGATCTTCGTCGGCGCCGTCCGCACCGTGTCGTCCGCCAGCGAAAGACCGGCCAGCGCCCCCTCGGCCATGCGCAGCGCGTGCCGGTTGGGCACGTACCCGAACCAGTCGAGGAGCCCGACCCGCTGCGCGTCGCGCAGCAGCGGACGGACGTCCCGGGCCGCCGCGCCGATGAGGTCGAGCCTGACGCCGTACGGGACCAGCCGCTCGGCCAGCCCGATCAGCTCCGACACGCCGCGCTCGGCCGACAGGCGGCCGATGTGCACGACCCTGGTGTCCCCGGGAGGAGGCGGGCTGGGCGACACCAGGGTCGCCTCGGGAACCACCGCGGGCGTGATCAGGCGGTGGCGTCTCCCCGCGCGGGCCAGCCGGCTGGGGGAGACCTCTTCGCGTATGTCCCAGACGACCGGAGGACGCCTGTAGGGCAGGGCGCGCAGCAGCCGGTACTCGTGCACGATCAGCAGGTCCGCGCCCTTCACACCTCGTCTCAGCGCCGCGCGCGCCCTGCCGTACGAGGCGTGCCGCGCCACGTCGATCGCGGTGAGCCCCATGGCGGGGGTCACGTTGAAGTACGTGAACGGCGCGACGTAGGTGACCTCGTGGCCCGCGTCGAGCAGCGCCCTGATCTGCCGGTGCATGATCCGGGCGTCCTCGGGATGATGGACGGTCGTGGCGACACATGCGCGCATGTGTCGATGCTCCGCGCTTACCAGGTCAAAGGCGTAAATGTGGGTAGAACTGTCGCTTAACTTCGTGAGGGGCGGCGATAGAGCCAGGTCAGGCGGGGTTCGAGCACCCACTTGAAGACCGTACGGGTCTCGGGCAGGCACAGGATGATCGCCAGCGCGAAGGCGCTGGAGGCGATCGCCAGCACGCCGAGCGGCCCGAACAGCCACGGGAACTCCAGCCAGCCCATCTCCTTGGCGACCAGCACGGGGATGCCGTGCAGCAGGTAGCAGTAGAGCGTGCGGGTGCCGAGGTCGGAGAACCACGTCTCGCCCCGGGGCACCAGCGCCAGGACGGCGAAGCACATGGCCAGCGCGCACACCAGCAGCCCGGCGCGCAGGCCGAGGCCCATGTACCAGGACAGGTGGAGGTCCTGGAAGCTGGCCTTGAAGTAGAACGGGGAGAGCTTCGCCTGCGGCGCGACGAAGATCGCCACCCCCGCCGCACCCAGGATCGTGAGGACTCCCAGGATCTTGATCCACCGCCGGTTGAGCATCTCGAAGTGCTCCGGCTGCATCACCAGGCCGATCACGAAGAACGGCATGAGACCGAAGAAGCGGTCCATGCTGAAGTCGCCCTCGATCTGCGAGAACCCGGAGAGCAGGTAGACGACGATCGCCACCGGCACCGGATATTTCATCCGCTTCCACACCGGGGTGGACAGCCGCCAGAACAGCAGCGCCAGCAGGTACCAGTTGAGCCACGCCGGGTCGATGATCGTCAGGCTCCACTTCTGGCCCACCGAGACGCGGAGCAGGGCGTAGCCGACCTCGACGATCACGTACGGGACCAGGAACGTGTCGACCAGCTTGTTGGTCTTGGCGTTCGAGTTCCAGAAATTTCTGGACAAATAGCCACTGATCAGCACGAACAGCGGCATGTGGAACGTGTAGATGAAGATGTACAGGGCCCTGGAGGAGTCGGCCGACAGCGTCGGCACCAGCGAGTGGCCGACGACCACCAGCGCGATCAGCACGAACTTGACGTTGTCGAGGTACGGGTCGCGCTTGCGCCTGGCCGGCTGGGCCTCCTGCTTCGGCTCCGGCTGCGGCTGGGCCGGGTCGTCCGCCGGGTCATCCGCCGTGGCCTTCGGCCGCTGCCGCGAACGCCCCTCCTGCGCCGCGGGCTCGTCGGCCGCGGCGGGAGCCTTCGGGCCCTTCGCAGGGTTCTTCGCCGGGCTCTTCGTCAAAGCCTTCGCCGGGGCCTTCGCCGGGGGCTCGTCGTCCTTGATCGCGGGCTGCGGCTCGGTCAGCTCTCCCGGCGCCATCCAGTGCGGATCGGCCTCCTCGCTCCAGAACGCCTCCTCCGGCAGCGGCCAGCGGGCTCCCGTCTGGGCGGGGCCGCCGGTCTCCTCCTCGGGGCTCCGCGGAGTCGTGACCGGTAGGGAGAATCTGGTGTCAGACACAGGGGAGTCGCTCAGCTTCGCTCGGGGCCGGGGAACACGACGGCAGCACGACCAACGGATGGCCTCTCGGCTCCGGGTCGCGCTGCGTCGCCGACCCGCAACAGACTATCCCGCCCACGCGCCTCCTGTCCCTCGCGCGAGGCGAGAACGCCCGATTCCACAGGGAACTTGGAGGCTCGTCAGGTGCAGACGCTCTTCTGCTCGGAGGCGGTGATCGTGCTGTTGTTGACGCTGTCGGGCAGCTTGGTCACCTTCACCGAGTCGAAGTCCTCGCCCACCACCAGCTGGATCACCGGAGTGCCCTTCGGCGGGGTGCTCGTGGGGGGCGTCGCCGGCGTGTACGGCTGCGGGTTGGTGGCCGCGACCTTGCCTTCCGCGGGGGCGGGCTTGGGCACGACGGCCCCGGCCAGCGTGCCGGCGTGGTCGGGCGCCGACTCGACGGCCTTGGCGTAGTGGATCTCGGTCTTCGGCAGGCTCTTGCCGTCGGCGGCCTCGTAGTTGCCGACGCCGATGACGTTGAAGCCCTCCTTGGCGAGCTGGTCGGCGACCAGGCGGGCCTTGCCGAAGGTCTTGGTGCCGTTGAGCACCTGGACCTTCACCTGCTCGGGCTTGAGCGTCACCTTGGGCTTGGTGGTGGTACCGGTGCCGGTGCTGGCGGACGGCGCCGGGGTAGCGGGCTCGGTGTCGGTCTTGATCGAGGTGAACAGCTCGTTGGCGTCGGGCTGCTTCCAGATCACGCGGTTCTTGTCCTCGGGGTCGGGGAGCCACGGGATCGTCGTCAGCTTGACGCCGCCGGCCGTCAGCTGCTTGGCGCTCATCGCGATGTCGATGAGCTGCTCGGTGTCGTTGGCCAGCTCCGGGTCCATGGTGACCGACCCGGCCGCGGCCGCGATGAAGTCCCTGAGCTTGCCGACGTCGGTGAGCAGCTCGCTGCTGGTGGCCTTGGCGATGACCTTGCTCAGGAAGATCTGCTGCCGCTTGATGCGCCCGATGTCGCTGCCGTCGCCGTAGTGGCGCAGGCGCACGTAGCCCAGGGCCTTCTCGCCGTTGAGCAGGCTCTTACCGGGCGGCAGGACCAGCTTGGAGCTCTTGTCGTTGACGCCGGACTTCAGGCAGATCTCGATGCCGCCGAGCGCGTCCACGATGTTCTTGAAGCCGCTGAAGTCGACCTCGGCGAAGTGGTTGACGCGGATGCCGGTGAGGGTCTCGATCGTGGAGATCGTGCAGGCGATGCCGCCGGAGCTGTACGCCGAGTTGATCATGGCCCGGCGCGGCGGCATCTCCTGCTTGGTGGTCTCGTTCTTGCACTTGGGGATCTGCACCATCGAGTCACGCGGGAAGCTGATCAGCCGCGCCTTGTCCCGGTTGGGCGAGATGTGCATGAGGATGATCGTGTCGGTCCGCTTGCCGCCCGCGTCGGCCGTCCTGGCGAGCTTCTGGCCGTACTGCGCGTTGCCCTTGCCCGCGCGGGTGTCGGAGCCGACGAGCAGGACGTTGAGCGCGCCGGTGTCCACGGGCCGGGGGTTGATGATGTCGCTGTTGACGCTCTTCTTCTTGATGTTGCTGAAGGCGTCGCGGTAGACCGTGTAGCCGGTCAGCGCGCCGGCCACCATGACCGTGGTGACGCCGATGCTGACCCAGGCCAGGATGCGCATCTTGTTCTGGCCACCGCCGCTGCCGCCGCCGCGGTGGCCGCGCGGCGGCCGGTCGTCGGGCGGGGGCGGCGGTGCCGCGGCGGCCGCTCTGCGCGCCATCCTGCTGCCGGGCTGAGTGGGGGCAGCCCGGTAGTCCTGCCCGGAGGTGACTACGGGCACGCTCCTGTAGTCAGTCATACGTCCCCTAGCCTCACTTCTCGCGCCTGACGCGCTGGCTTCGTCGCCTCGCGCCACGAGACGAGGTCACGTACGGCGTGCCAGGTGCCATGACCGCGGGGAACGACCGTGACCCGGGCGTGATGTTTCCGCGGCAAAGCATACTCAGAGCTGGACATTACGTGGAATATCATCGCCAAACTCTTTCTTGCTTTCGCACTGTCTTCGCACGTCAGGCCTGATGCTGAGGGCCGCCGCCAAACAGGCCAGGGGCACGGCCGGCAACACGTATCGGTAGTCGAACTCCGCCGCCGCGGCCGGCGTGACCAGCAGCACCACGGCCGCCGACCAGGGCACCAGCCAGGGTGCGGGACGCCTGCGCCCGCTCCGGCGCACGACGGCCGCCACCGGGGGCACCAGCAGCACCCCCAGGAGCACCGGGCCGGGCAGCCGCACCATGTTCTGGTAGGCCCTCAGCCAGCCGGCGTAGGGCTCGACGATCTCCGTGCCGATCGCGCCCCGCTCGTAGAGCTTGGCATAGTCGGCGCCGACCTGCGCGGGATAGCGGCCAGGTGGCCCCGGCTCCGTCACCGGGAACTGGTAGTAGCCGTAGATCTCCGGATCGGGGTAGACCGGGCGGCCCCACGTGAACGTGCGGCCCAGCTCGGTCAGCACCGAGGCGGCGTAGTCGAGCGGCTGAGTGGTGATCGCCAGCGTCGCGAACCGGCCCGCCAGGTCGTCGGTCTCCTTCGTGAACGTGATCCCGGGCAGCAGCACGAGCGGGGAGTCCTTCGCCCAGATGTACTCCTGCGACGGCGGCCGCCGCTCCGGGGGCCGCGGGTCGCACAGGACGCGCAGGTCCGGCGGCGGGTCCATCCTGGCGCAGTCGGCGAACGACATCGTGCGGGCGTACAGGAAGACGCCGTTCGCGCCCACGAGCCCCACCCGCTGGTACGTGGCGTAGAACCAGGCGCCGTACGCGATGACCGGCACGAGGGCGGTGGCCAGCAGCAGCCCGGCCAGGCGCAGGCGCCCGCGCAGCACGTACCAGGCGGCCAGCAGCACGATGAGGGGCTGGCCGACGGTCCTGGTGAGGGTGGCGGCGGCCAGCAGCAGGCCGATCGCGACGACCCCGCCCGCCGCCGGGGCCCGCCGCTCCGGCACGCACAGCGCCACCGCCGCCACGACCAGGAACATGAAGAGCGTGTCCGAGACGAGCAGGTGCTCCAGCTCGATCTGGTACGCGTCGAGCAGCACCGGCACCGTGGCCAGCGTCGCCACCCACCTCGGCGCCCTGCGCGCGCCCCGGTAGATCAGCACGCCGGTGGCCAGGCCGAGCAGGTGCTGCGCGGCCGTGACCATCCCGAAGGCGTGGAACGGCTCCAGCAGCTTCAGGAACATCGAGTAGCCCGCCGGGCGGACCAGGTCGGGACGGGGCCTGAAGACGGTGACGACGTAGGTGTAGGAGTCGGGGAACCACAGGGCCGGCCGGTAGCCGAGCATCGCCAGGGCGCGCAGGGCCGTGCCGAGGGCGAGGACCGCCAGGAACCACCCGTGCCGCCTCCAGCGGGAGGGATCCCCGACCCACGCCAGGCTGCCGCGAGCGGGCTCGTCGGCGCGAGTCTCCGCCATCACCCGCACGTCCTCCCGCTGTCTCTCCGGCATGTCCCGTAGTGCCCACGTACGCTACCCGCCATTCAGTGAACCCCGTGCCAACCGGCCGACAAGGGGTACGCACGCCGGGTCTCCCCGGTTGCGACGAAGATCGCCCACCGTGTGGCGGAACCCGCCGGGACCTCCAGGTTGGATACGCTCGCTCACCGATGGGACTCGACCGATCCGGGCGGATGCTCGCCGTGCTCTCGGTGGCGCCCGCGCTCGCCGTGGCGGGCTGGCTGCTGGCGGGGCTGCCGCTGCTGCTGCTCGGCCACTTCGCGCCGCTGCCGGCGGCGCTGCTCGGGCTGCCCGCCGCCGCGCTGCTCGGCTGGGCCGGCACCCGGCGGCTGGGCAAGGTGGTCGAGGCCACGTCCCGGCAGGTCCTGGGCGTCGTGGCGGTGGCCCTGGCGTCCGGCGTGTTCAACACGCTCATGCACACCGAGCAGATCATCGTGCGGCGGGACCCGGCCACGTACGCGCAGTACGCGGCCTGGATCGCGGGCCACGGCTCGCTGCCCGTCCCCACGCAGGCGTGGGCGTTCGGCGGCCCGGACCCGTCGCTGATCTTCAAGAGCGTCGGGTTCTACGCGTTCGACGGGGCGGTGGTGCCGCAGTTCATGCCGGGGCCGCCGCTCCTGTTCGCGGTCGGCGAGTGGCTGGGGGTGCCCTTCGCGATCCCGGCGGTGCTGGGCGCGCTGGCCGTGCTCACGGTGGCCGGAGTGGTGGCGCGGCTGGCGGGGGCGCGGTGGGCGGTGCCGGGCGCGGCGGCGTTCGCGGTGAGCCTGCCGATCCTCTACACCTCGCGCAGCACGTTCAGCGAGATCCCGTCGCTGATCCTGCTGTTCGGCGGGCTGGCGCTGGCGCACGACGCGCTCGCCCGGCCGGGCCGGGCCCGCGGGCTGCTGGCCGGGCTGGTGTTCGGGCTGGCCGTGCTGGTCCGGGTCGACGGGCTGCGCGACGTGCTGCCGGTGCTGGCGTTCGCGGGGCTGCTGATCGCGATGCGCCGCTTCGCCAGGCCGCAGGGGGCGCTGGGCGTGCCGCTGCTGGCCGGGCTGGTGGCGGGCGCCGGGGCCGGGATGCTCGCGGCATACCTGCTCTCCCGGCCGTACCTGGAGTATCTGTCGGGTTCGGTCAAGCCGCTGCTGGCCATCTGCGCCGCCGTCCTGGCGCTCACCGCGGTGGGCACGGCCGCCGCCCCGCTGCTGGCCAGGATCCGGCCGCCGGCGTGGGCCCCCGCGGTCGGGGCCGGGCTCGTCGTGCTGCTCATGGCCGGCCTGTACGCGCGCCCGTGGTTCCAGACCGTGACCCGCGTGCCCGTGACGGAGGAGGACCGGCGCACGGCCCTGATGATCGCCCAGACCCAGCAGGCCAACGGCCTGCCCGTGGACGGCACCCGCCTCTACTTCGAGAACTCGCTGCACTGGGTGACCTGGTACGTCGGCCTCCCTGTGGTGGTGCTGGCCACGCTCGCGGCGGCGGTGCTGGTGCGGAGGCTGCTGCGGGACGGCGGGCCGTTCGAGTGGCTGCTGCCGCTGGCGGTGATCGGCTGGACCACCGTCACCACGCTCCTGCGCCCCGAGATCACCCCCGACCACCCGTGGGCCGCCCGCCGCCTGGTCCCCATCGTGATCCCGGGCCTGATCCTGCTCGCCATGTACGGCCTGGCCCGGCTGCGCGACCGGCTCCGGGCGCACCCGCCGTCCTGGCCGCGCGGGCCCGGGGCGCGGCGGTGGGGGACGGCGCTCGCCGTCCTGGTCGTCCTCGTGCCGCCGGCCGTCACCTCGATCGGGACGGCGTTCACGCCGGTCGAGCGGGGCGAGGCGGCGGCGGTGGCGGCGATGTGTGCGAAGTTCCCGCCCGACGCGTCGGTGCTGATCGTGGAGCGGGTCACCGGCGATCGGTTCACCCAGCTCGTACGCGGCATGTGCGACCGCCCGGCGGCGATCGTGGCCCGCGAGGGCACGGTGGACACCGCCCCCGAGGCGCAGGTGCGCCGGCTGATCGCACGGGTGCGCGCCGCGGGCCGCGTCCCCGTCGTGCTGGCCGCCGACGACGTCCAGGTGGCGCCGTACGGACGTCCGGTTCAGGTCATGGCCCTGGTCTCCCGCCAGGACGAACGCTCTCTCGTGGACGCCCCGAACGGCACCTGGGGCCTGCAGATTCCCGCCTGGATGGCCCTCCCCGAAGCGAACGGGTGATCTTGGAAGTGGGAGCTCCCAGTGGGCGCGCGTGGACTCGGCTTTGAGTTGGGCAGAGTACCCTCAAGGCCCGTGAGCACGCTTGAGACCCCGAAGAGTGGACCCGCCGTGGAAGAAGCGCCGTACGTCACGATCGTTCTCCCCTGCTACAACGAGCAGGATCACGTCATCGATGAAGTCGAGCGCATCACCCGGGCCATGGACTCCAGCGGCTACACCTACGAGCTCGTGGCCGTGGACGACTGCTCGACCGACGCGACGCTGGCCCGGCTGAAGCAGGCCGCTCCCGACTATCCCCACCTGCGCATCCGCGCCTTCCACCGCAACGGCGGCGCGGGCACCGTGCGGCGCATCGGCACGCAGGAGGCCAGGGGCGAGATCGTCGTCTGGACCGACGCCGACATGACCTACCCCAACGAGCGCATCCCCGAGCTGGTGCAGATCCTGGAGAAGGATCCGATGATCGACCAGGTGGTCGGCGCGCGCACCAGCGAGGAGGGCTCGCACAAGCTGCTGCGGGTCCCCGCCAAGTGGGTGATCCGCAAGGTGGCGGAGAAGCTGGCCGGGCAGAAGATCCCCGACCTCAACTCGGGCCTGCGGGCCTTCCGCAGGACGGTGGCCAAGCCCTATCTGCGGCTGCTCCCGCCCGGGTTCTCGTGCGTGACGACGATCACGCTGTCGTTCCTGTCCAACCAGCACGACATCTACTACCTGCCGATCGACTACGCCAAGCGGGCCGGGAAGTCGAAGTTCAGCTTCGTGTCCGACGCGTACCGCTACATCCTGCAGGTGCTGCGGATGATCATGTACTTCAACCCGCTCAAGGTGCTCATGCCGCCCGCGTTGTGGCTGGTGGGCATCGGGTTCGTGAAGGGTGTGTGGGACATGATCCTGCACCCGTTCTACTTCCCGGCCAACACCGTGATGATCTTCCTGTCCGGGCTGCTGATCGGGTCGGTGGCGCTGCTCGCCGACCTGATCGTGCGGTCGCGGGGGGAGTAGCGCGTGCGGATCGCGATCGTCGGCCCGACCTATCCGTACAAGGGGGGCGGGGCCCAGCACACCACCGAGCTGGCGCACCGCCTCGCGGCCCAGGGCCACGACGTGGTGATCGAGTCGTGGCGGGCGCAGTACCCGTCGTTCCTCTACCCGGGGCAGCAGACGATCTCCGCGCCTGAGGGCACGCCTTTCCCGAAGACCCTGCGCAGGCTCGACTGGCGGCGTCCCGACGGGTGGGTGTCCGCCGGGAGGCGGCTGAGGTCGGCGGATCTGGTGGTGCTGGCCGTGCTGAGCCCGGTGCAGGTTCCTGCCTATTTGGGGATTTTGTACGGAATAAGGCGAAAAGTCAGGACTATTGCCCTCTGTCACAACGTGCTGCCCCACGAGCGCAAGCCGTACGACGAGCCGCTCATGAAGGCGCTGCTCAAGCGGGTCGACGGGGTGCTGACCCACTCCGAGCAGCAGGCCGGGCTGGCCAGGGGCCTGACGGGCAGTCCGGTCAGCGTGGCGGCGCTGCCGCCGCACCTGCCCTCCACCAACGCCGAGAAGTCCACCCAGGTCCATCGCCGGTTGCTGTTCTTCGGCATCGTGCGGCCGTACAAGGGGCTGGATCTGCTGCTCAGGGCGCTGCCCGACGGGATCTCGCTGACGGTCGCGGGGGAGTTCTGGGGCGGGCTGGAGGAGACGCGGGCGCTGGTCGCCGAGCTGGGCCTCGGTGACCGGGTCGAGCTGCGGCCCGGCTACGTGGCCGCCGAGGACGTGCCGGGGCTGTTCGCCAGGGCGGACGCGCTCGTGCTCCCGTACCGGAACGCGACCGCCAGCCAGAACGTCTGGCTCGGCCACGAGCACGGCGTGCCGGTGATCGCCACCCGCGTCGGCGCGCTCGCCGACCACGTCACCGACGGCGTGGACGGGCTGCTGGTCGAGCCGGGCGACGCCGGGGCGCTGCGCGCGGCGATCGAGCGCTTCTACGCCTCGGGCGAGCCCGAGAGGTTGCGGTCGGGCGTCAAGGCCGTCGACCCCGAGCCGTTCTGGTCGGCGTACGCGGGGGCGCTGCTGGCCGCCTGACGGCCGAGCACGAACGAGATGCCCGCGGCCGCCGCGTCCGCCAGCGTGAACGCCAGCCGTGACACGATCGCCACCGCGAGCGCCGCCGGGGTGCCGATGATCGGCGCGAGCACCAGCACCAGCGCGCCCTCCCTGACCCCGACCCCCGCGGGCACGACGATGGTGAGGATCCCGGTGGCCCAGGCGAACGCGTACGCCCCGGTCGCGACGAGGTAGAGGTCGGAGCGGCCGGAGAGCAGCCAGATGTGCAGGCCGTACACGAACCAGCCGAGCGCGGTCCACGCCACCGCGACGACCACCGTACGGCCGGGCAGCACGCTCTCCAGCGGCTCCTTGCGCGCGATCCGCAGCGCCAGGTTGAGACCCCAGGTGAGCACCTTGGGATGCAGGCACACGATGATCACGGGCACGAGCAGCACGAGGTACCAGGCCTTGCGCACCGCCTCCAGCGAGCCCAGCGTGGCCGCGGCGATCGAGACGGCGACGCCGAGGTTGATCACCAGGCTCAGCGAGATCGTCGCGAACGTGCGCCGCGGCGGGCTCCCATGGTCGCGCCCGAGGTCCATCATCGCCGCGTAGGCCCACACCGCGCCCGGGATGTACTTGCCCAGCTGGCCCACGAACATGATCCGCCCGGCGATCCGCAGCGGCACCCGCGTGCCGAGCCCCGCCAGGATCTCCCGCCAGGCCATCAGGATGAAGAACTGGCCGAGCAGCACCGCCGCGAACGCCCCGAGCACCGCCCACGGCGACATCGCCGCCACCGCCCCGGTGGTCTCGTCCCAGTTCGTGGCCAGCCCGTAGCCCAGGAAGCCGAGGGCGATCAGGGCGAGTACGACGCGCAGCAGGCGACGGAGCATTCGCTCAGGCTACGCGTGCTCCGCCGGGCAGGCCAGACGGCGGCGCCGGCGATCGCGAGCGCGCCCGCACCGGCGCCGTACCAAGGCCCATTTGGGTACTGTGGGTCCTCGTGGGTAAGCAACGGGTCGCGCAGCTCGAATACTCGGAGTTCCAGTCCGCCATGCTCGACGAGGGCAAACGGCGGCGGAAGGCTGCGAAGATCATCGCGGTGCTCGAGCACTTCCGCGGGCCGCTGGACGGGCTGACGGTGGGTGACGTGGGCTGCTCCGCGGGGTTCATCGCCGACGAGCTCGCGCGGGCCGGGGCGGAGCACACGCTGGGCATCGACATCGACGTACCGGGGCTGCGCAAGGCCGCCGACCGGTTCGGCGAGCGGGTGGCGTTCGTGTGCGGCGACGGCACCGCGCTGCCGTTCCCCGACGGCTCGATCGACGTGCTGGTCTTCAACCACATCTACGAGCACGTGGTCGACCCCGACGCCGTGGTGGCCGAGATGCACCGGGTGCTGTCCGACGACGGCGTCCTCTACCTGGGACTGGGCAACCGGCTCGGCGTCATGGAGCCCCACTACAAGCTGCCGTTCCTGTCCTACCTGCCGCCCGCGCTGGCCGACCGCTACGTGCGGGCGTCCGGGCGGGCCGACCACTACTACGAGCGGTTCAGGACGCGGCGCGGGCTGCGCAGGATGCTGCGGGCCTTCCACGTGTGGGACTACACCTTCCCCGTGCTGGCCACGCCGGACCGGTTCGCGGGAGGCGAGCTGTTCCCTGGCGCGCTGGGGCGGATCGCGCAGACCGTGCTGGCCCGCACTCCCCGCGAGGTGCTCCGGCTGCTGCTGCCCCTGGTGCCCACGTACCTGTGGGTGGCCACCAAGACGCCGCGGCGGCCCGCGGGCGCGGCGCTGCCGCAGCCGCCCGAGCGGGTCCGCCCGCTGTGACAGCCGTGAAGGAGGCCGCCCCGCGCCGCTCGCCGGTCCGCAGGCTCGTCCGGTACGGCTTCCTGGCCGTCGCGCTCGGCTTCGGCGCCTACGCCGTGGCCAAGCAGTGGGACGCCGTGGTGGCCGGGTTCGCCAGGCTGTCGTGGGCCGCGCTGGCCGGGTCGCTGGTCGCCGTGATCGCCGCGCTGCTCGGCGCCATGCTCACCTGGCGCACCCTCCTGTCCGACCTCGGCTCCCCGCTGCCGCTGAGGCCCGCCGCCAAGGTCTTCTTCGTGGGCCAGCTCGGCAAGTACATCCCCGGCGCGGTCTGGCCGGTGATCGCCCAGATGGAGATGGGCCGCGACCTCGGCGTGCCGCGCTCGCGCAGCGCGGCGGCGTTCTTCCTGATGATGCCCATCCAGCTGGCCACGGGCCTGCTCGTCACGCTGGTCACGCTCGGCTGGGACCGCTACGGCTGGTTGCTGCTGTTCATCCCGGTGCTGCTGGTCCTGCTGGAGCCCAAGGTCATCAACGCCGTGATCGGCTACGCCCTGCGCAAGCTCAAGCGGGAGCCGCTCGACCGCCCGCTCACCCGGCGCGGCATGCTCGCCGCCCTCGGCTGGGCGCTGGCCGGCTGGCTCTGCTACGGCGTGCACCTCTACTTCGTCGCCCCCCAGGGCGGCCTGCTCTTCGCCGTCGGGGCCTTCGCGGTGTCGTGGTGCCTGGGCATCCTGACGTTCGTCGTCCCGGCGGGCGCGGGCGTGCGGGAGGTTGCGATGGTCGCGGTGCTGGCGCCGCACGTGGACGGCGGCGCGGCGATCGCGGTGGCACTTTCGTCCCGCATTGTCATTATTTTGGGCGACTTGATCTGCGCCGGTATGGCGGGAATCGCAGCGCGTCGCGACTCGGTGTGATTTGACCGACGTTTTAGGGGAGGCTGGTCATAAGCTGAACTTCAGAGGGGGACACCAGTCCCACGTTGATCTTGAGGGGAGAAGATCTACGTAATGCCTCGAGTGCTCGTCGACGCGGCGGCGGTCCCCGCGGACCGTGGCGCGTTGATCAGATATGTGGACGGGCTCGTGGCCGCGCTCGACCGGGCCGGCGCAGACCTCGCAGTGGTCTGCCAGCGATCGGAAGCCGAACGGTACCGGCGCCTCGCGCCCTCGGCCCTGGTCCTCCCGGGGCCCGTGGCGATCTCCAACAGGGCCGCCCGGCTCGCCTGGGAGCAGAGCGGCCTGCCGCTGCTCGCCCGGCAGGCGGGGGCGGACCTGATCCACGCCCCCTACTACTCCATCCCGCTCGGCTCGGGCCTGCCGACCGTGGTGACGATCCACGACGCCACCTGGTTCACCGAGCCCGACCAGCACAGTCCGCGGGCGTCGTTCTTCCGCTCCGCCACCCGCACGGCCGTGCGCCACGCCCGGCGGGTGATCGTGCCCTCCAAGGCGACCAGGGACGAGCTCGTCCGCGTGCTCGCCGCCGACCCCACCCGCATCGACGTCGCCTACCACGGAGTCGACCTGGGGCAGTTCCACCCGCCGAGCGAGGACGAGATCCGTAGGGTCGCGCTGCGGTGCGGGCTGCACGGCCAGCCCTACGTGGCGTTCCTGGGCGCGCTCGATCCCCGCAAGAACGTTCCCAACCTCATCCGCGGCTTCGCCGCCGCCGCCAAGCACCTGGACGCGCCCCCCGCGCTGGTGATCGGCGGCGGGATCCACGAGGACGACGTCGACGCCGCCTGCCGGGAGGTGGAGGCCACGGTCAGGGTCATCCGGCCCGGCTACCTGCGCGCGCCCGACCTGCCCGGGTTCCTGGGCGGGGCGCTCGTGGTGGCCTTCCCGTCGCGCGGCGAGGGGTTCGGGCTGCCGGTGCTGGAGGCCATGGCCTGCGGCGCACCGGTCCTGACGACGCATCACACGTCTCTGCCGGAGGTCGGCGGCGACGCCGTGGCCTACACGGAGCCGGACGCCGACAGCATCGCCGCGGCGCTCGGAGACCTGCTGGGCTCCCCCTCCCGCAGGGCACAGCTGCGGGAGGCGGGGCTGGCGAGAGCACGCGAGTTCACCTGGGACGCCTCGGCCGAGGCGCATCTCAGCTCCTATCAACGCGCGATCGAATAGTTCGGTAACCTCACGGAGTGATGGAGAGCTCTTTGCCAGACCTCGAGGCGATCCTCCTGGTCGGGGGGCAGGGCACGCGCCTGCGTCCGCTGACACTGGGCACGCCCAAACCGCTGCTGCCGACCGCCGGAGTGCCGTTCCTGGCGCACCAACTCGCCCGTGCGCGATCTTTCGGCGTACGCCGGATCGTGTTCGCCACCTCCTACAAGGCGTCGATGTTCGAGCCCGCCTTCGGTGACGGGTCGGCGTTCGGGCTCTCACTCGAATACATCACCGAGGAGACGCCGCTGGGCACGGGCGGCGCGATCCGCAACGCCGCCGAAGCCCTCACGGCGGGGCCGTCCGACCCGGTGCTCATCCTCAACGGGGACATCCTGTCCGGCCACGACATCGGCGATCAGGTGCGCACTCACCTCGCACGACATGCCGCTGTAACGCTCCATTTGACAGAAGTCGATGATCCCTCCCGGTTCGGGTGCGTCCCGACCGACGAGACCGGGCGGGTGACGGCCTTCCTGGAGAAGACGCCCAACCCGGTCACCAACCGGATCAACGCCGGCTGCTACGTCTTCACCCGGTCGGTGATCGACTCGATCCCCCGGGGCGAGATCGTGTCCGTGGAGCGGGAGACGTTCCCCGGGCTGATCGAGGCGGGCGAACTGGTGCTGGGCTACGCCGACCGCACCTACTGGCTCGACGTCGGCACGCCTGCGGCGTTCGTGCGGGGGTCGCGCGACCTGGTGCTGGGGCGGGTCGCCTCGCCCGCGCTGCCCGGGCCGACCGGGGAATTCCTCCTGCTGGAAGGGGCTCAGGTCTCGCCGGAGGCCAAGGTGCAGGGCGGCACGGCGGTCGGCGCGCGGGCCGTGGTCGAGGCCGGGGCGACGGTGGTGGGCTCGGTGCTGAGCGACGAGTGCGTCATCGAGTCGGGCGCGTCCGTGACGGACTCCGTGGTGGGCCGGGGGGCGCGGGTCTGCGCGGGCACGGTGGTGTGCGACGCGGTGATCGGCGACGGGGCCGTCGTGGGGCCCGGCAACGAGCTGCAGAACGGCGTGCGCATCTGGCCGGGGGTGGAGCTGCCCGAGCGCGCGATGCGCTATTCGAGCGACGTCTGAGCCTCTGTCCACCTCCCTGCTGCCAGGTCACGGGCAGGGGGGAGGTGGGGGCAGACTGGACGGGTGAGGGAGCGCAGGTGGGTGCCCGAGGGGCCGTTGGACGTGGGGCTGGCGTTGCAGCCGCACAAGCGCGGCGGCGGGGACCCCACCTGGCGGCAGAGCGCTGACGGGTCCGTGTGGCGTACGTCCAGGACGCCCGACGGGCCGTGCACGCTGCGGGTGAGCGTCAAGGCCGGGTGCGTGCACGGGCAGGCGTGGGGGCCGGGGGCGGAGTGGGCGCTGGAGGCGCTGCCGGGGTTGTTGGGGGCATTTGACGACGCTTCCGGATTTGTCGCCAAACATGAGGTTTTGGCGGAGGTTCTCAGGAAAAATCCGGGTTTGCGGATCGGGCGGACCGGGCGGGTCATGGAGGCCCTCGTACCGGCCGTGCTCGAGCAGAAGGTGGTCGGGCGGGAGGCGTGGCGGGCCTGGCGGTGGCTGCTCGGCCGGTACGGCGAGCCCGCGCCCGGACCCGCGCCCGAGGGGATGCGGGTCGTGCCCGAGACCGTGGTGTGGCGGCAGATCCCCAGCTGGCACTGGCACCGCGCGGGAGCGGAGGCCGTGCGCGCCCGGACGATCGCGAACGCCGCCTGGCACGCCGACAAGCTGGAGTCCGCCGCGACCACCGAGGAGCTCGACCGGCTGCTGCGGGCGCTGCCCGGGATCGGGGTGTGGACCTCGGCCGAGGTGCGCCAGCGCGCGCTGGGCGACCCGGACGCGGTGAGCGTCGGTGACTACCATCTGGCCAAGCTCGTCGGGTACGCCCTGACCGGGGAGAAGACCGACGACCCTGGGATGTTGCGGCTGCTGGAGCCGTACCAGGGGCATCGGCACCGCGCCACGGTGCTGGTCTGGCTCACCGGCCTGCGCCCGCCGGCGCGCGGGCCCCGGATGTCCGTGCGCGACTACCGGTCCTTCTGACCTGCCGGGCCCCTGGGTGCGTGCGGTGAACTCAGCCGTCGTACTGTGCCCGTATGAGTCTCGTCAGTGATTCCGCACTCCGCCGGGCCCTCGCACGTGCCCGCGACGGCAAGGCCCTCGACGTCACGGAGGTGACCGTCCTCCTGCACGCCCGGGGGGAGCACCTTGATGCCCTGCTCGACCACGCCTCCCGCGTACGGGACGCCGGGCTGCGGGCGGTCGGCCGCGAAGGGATCATCACGTACAGCAAGAAAGTGTTCATCCCGTTGACCCGGCTCTGCCGGGACCGTTGTGGTTACTGCACCTTCGCGACCGCGCCGCACAAGCTGCCCGCGCCGTTCCTGAGCCCTGACGAGGTGCTGGAGATCGCCCGGCAGGGGGCGGCCATGGGGTGCAAGGAAGCGCTGTTCACGCTGGGGGACCGGCCTGAGGACCGCTGGCACCAGGCGCGCTCCTGGCTCGACGCGCACGGCTATGACGACACGCTTTCTTATGTGCGGGCCATGGCGATCAGGGTGCTGGAGGAGACCGGGTTGCTGCCGCACCTCAATCCGGGGGTGCTGACCTGGCGTGACCTGCAGCGGCTCAAACCCGTCGCGCCGTCCATGGGGATGATGCTGGAGACGACGTCGCGGCGGCTGTTCGAGGAGAAGGGGGAGGCCCACTACGGGTCGCCGGACAAGGACCCGGCCGTACGCCTGCGCGTCCTGGAGGACGCCGGCCGCACGAACGTGCCCTTCACCACCGGGATCCTGATCGGCATCGGCGAGACCGTCGAGGACCGGGCCGAGTCGATCTTCGCGATCCGGCGGGTGGTGCGCGAGTACGGCGGGATCCAGGAGGTCATCGTCCAGAACTTCCGCGCCAAGCCCGACACGGCGATGCGCGGGCTGCCGGACGCGTCCCTGGAGGAGCTGGCGGCCACGATCGCGGTCGCGCGGCTCGTGCTCGGGCCCCGGGTCCGCATCCAGGCGCCGCCCAACCTGGTGGACTCCGAGTACGCGCTGATGATCCGGGCGGGGATCGACGACTGGGGCGGGGTGTCGCCGCTCACCCCCGACCACGTGAACCCCGAGCGGCCCTGGCCCCAGATCTCCCTCCTGGAGACGCGCACCGCCGAGTCCGGGTTCCAGCTCCGGGAGCGGCTGACGATCTATCCCGAGTACGTGCTGGCCGGGGAGCCGTGGCTGGACCCCCGCCTCTTCGCCCACGTGGCCGCCCTGGCGGACCCTGCCACGGGACTCGCCCGCCCTGACGCCGAGCTGCGGGGGTTGCCGTGGCAGGAGCCGGATGGCGGGTTCGCGCCGTCGGGGCGGGTGGATCTGCACGTGGAGGTGGACACGTCGGGGCGCACGCATGATCGACGGGACGACTTCGACCACGTCTACGGCGACTGGACCGCCCTCCGCGACCGCCTCCCCCCAACCTCCCCCAACCCCACCACACCGCCCACCACACCGTCGTCCGCCACGCCATCGGACGGTGCGGGCCCGGATCCCGCCGCACGCGTTGCGCCGGGCACCACCGCCGGGGTTCCCGCCGCACTGGCGCCTGGAGCGCGGGTTGCGGAGGGCGCGGCCGCTGCCGCCGTAAGCCCCGACGCGTGGCCAGCCGGTGTGGCGAGTGGCGGGGTGGCTGGGGAGGTGGGGCGGGCGTTGCGGAGGGCGGCGGCCGATCCGGGTGGGTTGAGTGACGCCGAGGCCGTCGCGTTGCTGGCCGCCGAAGGGGAGGCGCTGGACGAGCTGGCCGCCATCGCCGACGACCTCCGCCGGCAGGCCGTGGGCGACGAGGTCACGTACGTCGTCAACAGGAACATCAACTTCACCAACGTGTGCTACACCGGATGCCGCTTCTGCGCCTTCGCCCAGCGCAGGACGGACGCCGACGCGTACACCCTGAGCCTGGACCAGGTGGCGGACCGGGCGCAGGAGGCGTGGGACGCGGGCGCGACCGAGGTGTGCATGCAGGGCGGCATCCACCCCGACCTCCCCGGCACCGCGTACTTCGACCTGGCCAAGGCGGTCAAGGAGCGGACGCCCGGGATGCACGTGCACGCGTTCTCCCCGATGGAGGTCATCAACGGGGCGAGCCGCACCGACATGTCCATCCAGGCGTGGCTGGAGGCGGCCAAGGAGGCCGGGGTCGACTCGCTGCCCGGGACGGCGGCCGAGATCCTGGACGACGACGTCAGGTGGGTGCTGACCAAGGGGAAGCTGCCCGCGAAGGAGTGGGTGGAGGTCATCACGACGGCCCACAAGGTAGGTATCCCGACCACGTCCACCATGATGTACGGGCACGTCGACAACCACCTGCACTGGGTCAGGCACATCAAGCTGATCCGCAACCTCCAGGAGCGGACCGGCGGGTTCTCCGAGTTCGTGCTGCTGCCGTTCGTGCACACCAGCGCCCCCATCTACCTGGCCGGGATCGCCCGCCCGGGCCCCACGGCGCAGGAGAACCGGGCCGTGCACGCGCTCGCCAGGATCCTCCTGCACGGCGCGATCAAGAACATCCAGTGCTCCTGGGTGAAGCTCCGCGACGACCTGTGCCGCCAGGTGCTCCAGGGCGGCGTGAACGACCTCGGCGGCACCCTCATGGAGGAGACCATCAGCCGCATGGCGGGCTCGGAGAACGGCTCGTACAAGACGATCAGCGAGCTGCGCGAGATGGTCGAGGTCACCGGCAGGCCGGTCAGGCAGCGCACCACCGAGTACGGCGTCCCCACGGACGAACGGCTCGCGGCGTCCGAGGCCAGCGACGGCGTGTGCAAGAGCGTCAGGAGGGTCCTGCCGATGGCGTAGTTGTAACATGTTCTAACAAGGCTTGCGCGCGCCATGGGAGGCGCTGGAAGAATCATCACTCCCCTGGGAGAGAGGTTCACCGTGCGGTTAGGTCGGCACCGCGCTCCGCTGCCCGCTGAGCAGCGGCGTAGGAAGGCTTTTCGGCGCGGCATGCTGGCGGGTCTCACCGCCGTGGCGATCGTGGCCGCCGGGCTCGTCGTGGTGTTCGGCGGCGGCGGTCTGCTGTGCGCCACACGAGAGCCTGTTCTGGTCAGCGTCGCGGCGGCCGTCGACGTGGCCCCGGCGGCCATGGAGGCGGCCGAGCGGTTCAACGAGACGCAGACGTCCGTGGGTGGCCGGTGCGTGCTGGTCCAGGTGACCGAGCAGTCGCCGGCCACCGTCCTGCGCACGCTCATCGGCGACCGCGCGGGCGTCCTGCGCGAGCGGCCCGACGGGTGGATCGCGGACTCGTCGGCCTGGATCAGGCTGGCTCGCCAGCAGGGCGCGAGCGCGCTGCCCGCCGGTGAGAGCGTGGTGGCGACCTCGCCGCTGGTGTTCGCCACCCGCTCGTCGCTGGCCCAGCGCTTCTCCGTGGGCAGGACCGAGATGAACTGGCGGATGGTCTTCCCCGCGACCGTGCGGGGGCGGCTGACGCCCAACTCCGACGAGCCGGACATCGTACGCGTGCCAGACCCGTCGCTCGCCGGGGCGGGCATCGCGACCGTGGCCGCCGCCAGGGACGTCGTCGGCACGGGGCCGGAGGCGGACAAGGCGCTGACCGCGTTCGTACGGTGGGCGCAGGCCGGCTCCGCCCCCGACTACCGCAGCATGCTGGCGGCGGTCGACGACCACACGTTCTGGCAGCGTCCGGTCGTCATCGTCCCCGAGCAGTCGGTCTGGAACCACAACCTGCGCCCCTCCGCCGACCCGGTCGTGGCGCTGCACCCGCGTGAGGGCACGATCAACCTCGACTACCCGTACGTCGTCACCGCCACCGACCCCACGGTGGCCGAGGCGTCCACGGTCTTCGCCGACTGGCTGAAGGGCTCGCAGGCGCAGGACATCGTCCGGCGGGCCGGGTTCAGGTCGGGCGACGGCACCCTGGGGCCGATCTCGCCAGGGCCGCAGATCCCCTCGGAGACCCCGAAGACCAGGTCGTCGGTGTCGCCGCAGGACATCGACGAGGCGCTGCGGGCCTGGAGCCGGCTGGCCCCGCCGACGAACATCCTCGTCCTGGCCGACACCTCCAAGCACATGGCCGAGTCGCTGAACGGCACCACCAGGATCAGCATCGCGCTGGACGCGGCCAAGATCGGGCTGCAGCTCTTCCCGGACTCGACGCACATGGGCCTGTGGGAGTTCGCCGAAGGGCTGGGCGGCCTCAAGCCGTACCGGGAGCGGGTCGGGCTCGGCCCGATCAACGAGCCCGAGACCGGACAGGTGGTACGCAAGAGCCGCCTCGCCGAGCTGACCGGCACGATCACCGCCCATCCCACCCTGGACAGCTCGCTCTACGACGCGATCCTCGGCGGCTTCCGCAAGGTCACCAGCGAGTACCGCGAGGAGATGAACAACGCGCTCCTGGTGATCACGGCCGGCAAGGACGACGGCAAGGGCACGAAGCTGCCGGAGCTCCTCGACAAGCTGCGTCGCGAGTGGAACCCCGACAAGCCCGTACAGATCATCATCATCGCCTTCGGCAAGGGCGTCGATCACGACAGCCTGTCGCGGATCACGGCCGCCACGAACGGCTCGCTGCACGAGGCCCAGGAGCCGGGGGAGATCATCGACGTCTTCCTCGCCGCCCTGGCCCGCCGGCTCTGCCACCCCACCTGCAAGCCGGCCACATGAGAAAGGGGGCGTTCCAGGCGGAACACCCCCTTTCAGGTCAGACGCGCTGCCAGAGCGCCGGGACGTTGGGCGGCTCCCAGCCGGCCAGCGCGGTGTGGGCCTGGATGCAGCGGTAGGTGACGCCGTTGTAGGTGACGGTGTTGCCGACCGCGTACGCGGTGCCGGCCTTCCACGTGCCCGACGGCGTCGTCGGAGTGGGCGTGGGCGTCGGGTTGGGGGTCGGCGTGACGGTCGGGGTGGGCGTGGGGTTCGGGTTGCCGCCACCGCCGCCGATCTGCAGGTCGATGCAGGAGTAGAAGGCGTTGGTGGTGTCGGAGATGTTCCAGATCGCCAGGACCTTCTGCCGGCCCGAGTAGCCGGACAGGTTGACCGTGTGCGAGACCGTCGCGGGCGGCTGCTGGCCGTTGCCGTTGAAGACGGCCACCCGCGTGTTGCCGATGTAGTACTCGTAGTTGAGCGTGGCGTGCCTGGCGGTGAACGTCCAGTTGAAGGTCACCGTGGTGCCCACCTGGGCGGCCGGCCAGGGCTTGCTCTCGTCGCTGAGCTGCGCGAACTGCGACAGGTTGGCGTGGCAGCTCCGCAGCCCCTTCGGGCCCTCCACGCTCTGCGGCTCGTAGATGATGTTGCCGCAGTTGGGGACCTTGCCCTGGGCGCAGTTGGCCTGCCGGCTGGGCGGGGAGTTGACGTAGCCGTGCGCGAACGCCGGCGCCGTGTTGAACAGCGTGGTGGCGACGGCGATCACCACCACGGCGACCAACGTGAGCGTCCTTCTCATGAAGTTGCTCCTTCACATGGGGGGATGCCCCAAATGTAAAGGAAACTTTCCTAACGGTAAATGGCCGTCTGACTTGCCCTTTCCGGCTGCGGTCAGCGCGTGACGATGAAGTTGTCCGGGTCGCGGGGCGCGCGGTCGCGCGGCGGCGCGGCGGCGTGGCCGACGGCCACGCAGCCCATCGGGTCCCAGGAGCCGGGCAGGTCGAGCGCCTCGCGGACGACCGGGCGGCAGAACATCGTGGACGACACCCACGCCGAGCCCAGCCCCTCGACGGCGAGCTGGATGAGGAGGTTCTCCACCCCCGCGCCGGCCGCCACGACGAACATCTCCCGCTCCGACGCGTTGCGCCGCTCGTCGCGGTAGGTGTGGGAGCCCTCCATCACCAGGCACGGCACGATCAGGCAGGGCGCGTCGCGCAGCACGTCGCCCCGCTTGATCCGCTTGGCGATCGACTGCTCGGTGAACCCGTCGCCGCGCAGGTCCTCGATCCACGCCTCACGCATGGCGTCGAGCAGCTTGGCGCGCGTCTCCGGCGACTCGACCAGCACGAACCGCCAGGGGGCCGTGTGGTGCGGCGCGGGCGCGGCGATGCCCGCCGCGACCGCCCTGCGTACCTTCTCCGGATCGACCGGCCGGTCCGAGAACTCCCTGATGGTACGGCGGGCGAACACGACATCCCGCGACCCCCAGCGGAACAGGTCGTCGTCGGCCGCCCGCACCAGCGGCCTGACCCCGGGCCCGTCGTCGTCGGTGACCAGATGGGACAGCCCGCGCACGATCGCCACCGGGACCCCGCTGAGCTTGCCCTTGACCAACTCGGCCGCGCCCGCGATCTCGTCGGCCAGCGCGGTGACGGTGGCGTTGAGCTCGTTGCCGTAGCCGTCGGAGGTGCCACGGAAGTCGTCGAGCGGGCGCACGCCCGCCGCCCCGATGGCCACGTCGGTGAGCCCGTTGCGCCACGGGCGGCCGAACGTGTCGGAGACGATCACCCCTGCCCGCACCGCCAGGCCCTTCCTGATGCGCCTGGCCGAGGCGTCGGGGTCTTCGGGGAGGAGCAGCACGGTGCCCGGCTCGGTGTTGGAGGCGTCGACCCCGGCGGCGGCCATGACGAAGCCGTGGCGGGTCTGGGAGATCACGGTGTCGCCCCGCCTGGCCACCACGCGCTCGGTCTCGTCCTCGATGGCCTGGGTGCGGTCGGGCGCCCGGCGGACGCGTCCCTCGGCCTTGCTGACGATCTTGGACGTGACGACCACGATGTCGCCGTCCCGCAGGCCGGCGTCCTTGAGCAGCGCCGCGACGTCGTCGCCGGGGCGCACCTCGCCGATGCCCTCGACGGCGATCACCTCGAACCGCTGCGGGGCGACGGTCATCGGGCGAGCTCCTGGGCCAGGTCGAGCGCGGTGCGGGCGATGTCGGCGGCGGCGTCGGCGTCGTGCATGAGGATCGGCCGGGCGATCACCCGTACGCCGTCGAGCGCGACCCCTTCGTCCTCCTCCGCCACCAGCCACCCGTCGATCAGCTCCGAGCCGTACAGGTCGAGCACGGCCTGCGCGGTCGTCTCCACCCCGATGGCGGTCAGGCAGGCGTCGGCCATGCCCCTGACCGGCGCGCCGCCGATGATGGGCGAGACCCCGACCACGGTCTTGGGCAGCAGGGCGTCGCGGATGCCCGGGACCTGCAGGATCGTGCCGATGCTCACCACCGGGTTGGACGGCGGCAGGATCACCACGTCGGCCTGCTCGATCGCGTCGAGCACGCCCGGCGCCGGCTTGGCCGTGTCGGCCCCCACCAGCGCGAACGACTGCGCCGGGACCGAGGCGCGCAGCCGCACCCACCACTCCTGGAAGTGGATGGCGCGCTTGCCGTTTTCGTCCTCGATCACCACGTGGGTCTCGCAGCGGTCGTCGGTCATCGGCAGCAGCCGCACGCCGGGCTGCCAGCGCGTGCACAACGCCTGCGTGATCTGGGACAGCGGGTAGCCGGCCTCCAGCATCTGCGAGCGCACGATGTGGGTGGCGAAGTCGCGGTCGCCGAGCCCGAACCACTGCGGCTCCACGCCGTACGCGGCCAGCTCCTCCTTGACGACGTGGGACTCCTTGGCACGCCCCCAGCCCTGCTCCTCGTCGATGCCGTTGCCCAGGGTGTACATCACGGTGTCGAGGTCGGGGCAGACCCGCAGGCCGAACAGGGTGATGTCGTCACCCGTGTTGCCGATGACGGTGATGGTGGCATCCGGCGCGGTCGCGCGCAGTCCGCGCAGGAAACGGGCGCCGCCGATGCCGCCGGCGAGTGACACGATGTGCATGGCGCCAGTCTTCCATCGGCCCCTGACAACCCCATCTCGGGTGTGGTTTTACCCCACTTGTTATGAGAGAAGTGCCAGGTGTAGGCCGAATTGGGATGCAGGAGGTTCCTGGGACCCCCGCCACCCGAGTCAGTCATGTGGCAAACTCCCTTCGGGCTAAAGGGTCCGTTGGGGGTACATGTGAGCAAATTTGACGTCGCCCGGCTGAAGGAGCCGGGCGCATGGATCATGCTCGTCCTGGGCTTGCTGGCCGTGCTGCTGACGATCGGCGACGTTCTGGTCGGCTCGTCGTCGTCGTCCCTGACCAGGCGGGCAGCGGTGCACGTCCTGGACCTGGTGGACCCCGTCGTGCCCGCGCTGCTGCTCGGAGCCGTGCTGCTGGTCACCAAGGTCGGCGAACCGTCGCCCAAGGCCAAGCCGGTCATGTACGGATCGGCGGTCGGGTTGGTGCTGGCCACGGTGTTCGGCATGCTGTCGCTGATCCTCGGCCTGTTCGCCGGGATCGGGGCCTGGCCGACGATGAAGCTGGTACTCCTCGGCGTGCCCTCCGTCGCGTTGACCGCCGTCGCGCTGGTGTACCTGCTCCCGCAGATCCTGCCGGAGCGGCCCGTCGCGCAGGTCTACCACCACCCGAACGTCGGCCAGCAGGCGCCCTGGCAGCAGCCGCAGCAGCAGTTCGGCCAGCCCGACCAGCCGCAGCCTTTCGGCCAGCCGGAGCAGCCGCACCAGGGCCCCGGTTTCGGGCAGCCCGAGCAGGCTCCCGGCTTCGGCCAGGCCCCTTACGGCCAGCAGCCGCCCTCGGGCGCGTACGGCCCGCAGCCCGGCACGCAACCGGGCTTCGCCCAGCAGCCCCCTTCCGGCCAGGAGCCCGGCTACGGCCAGCAGCCCCCGTCGGGCCAGTACGGCCAGCAGCCCCCGTCGGGCCAGCACGGCCAGCAACCCCCATCGGGCCAGTACGGTCAGCAGCCCCCATCGGGCCAGTACGGCCAGCAGCCTCCGAGCTTCGGCGGCCAGCCCGAGCCCCAGGCCGCGCAACCGGAGCCCCAGGCCGCCGCCGTGCAGCAGCCGCCCCAGCCGCACGTGATCAGGGGTGCCCTGCCCGCCGCCCCCTCGGACCAGAGCCAGCCCGAACAGCCCTACTCCACGCCCGGCTTCGGCCCGTCGGAGCAGAGCCAGCCTGACCAGCCCTACGCCCCGCAGAGCTTCGGCCAGCCCGAGCAGAGCCAGCCCGATCAGCCCTTCGCCCCCCAGGGCTTCGGACCAGGTCAGCCCGATCAGTCCTACGCCCCGCAGGGCTTCGGACCAGGCCAGCCCGAGCAGCCCTTCCCCCCGCAGGGCTTCGGACCAGGTCAGCCCGAGCAGCCCTTTCCCCCGCAGGGCTTCGGACCGGGGGAGCCTGGTCAGGCCTATTCCCCGCCGAGCTTCGGCCCGCCGGACCAGGCCCAGCCGGACCAGCCCCACGCCCCGCAGGGTTTCGCCCCGTCGGCCTACGCCCCCGCCGACACGGCCCCCTCGGTCCAGGAGTACTCCACCCCGCCGGCCGTCGAGTACCAGCCCGCCCCGTACGTCCCCGCCGACAGCCAGCCGAGCGCCTACGGCCAGCCCAGCCCCAACCCGTACGCGCCGCCCGGGACCGACCAGCCCAACCCGTACGCCGCGGCCGCGGACCAGCAGCCCAACCCGTACGCCCCGCCCGCGGACCAGCAGCCCAATCCCTACGCGCCCCCCGCGGACCGCCCGAACCCGTACGCGCCCCCGGAGGCCGCGCCCAACGCGTTCGCCGACCAGGCCTTCCCGACGCCGGCCGGCGACACCGCGCCGAGCGTCCCCTACCCGCCGGCCGCCGAACAGCAGCAGCAGCCGCCGTACTTCGGCCAGAGCGCCTTCGACCAGCAGGGCGGCCAGCCGTTCACCGGCTACTCGGGCCGCGAGTACGCCACCCCGCCCGCGTACCAGGAGCCCGACCCGCCCGTGGACCCGCGGTCCCAGCAGCTCATGGACGCCTACCAGCAGGCGGAGACGTACCAGCACTCCACCGGCCAGCACTCCACCGGCCAGCACTCCACGGCCCAGCACTCCACCGCGGGCACCCAGCCGGAGCTGCGCGTGCCCGACTACTCCAGCCAGGCGCCCAGGCCGTACGAGGACCCGTTCGGCCACCCGCAGCAGGGTGGTTACGAGCCCCAGCAGGGCCAGTACCAGCCCACCCACCAGGCGCCCCAGCAGCAGCCCTGGCCCCAGCAGCAGGCGGAGCCCGTCGGCGACGCGACCATGCGGCTCGACTCCACCCCCTTCGGCGGCGGCTACGGCACCCGCCCGGGAGACGACCCCATCGACCCGACGGCCATATACACCCCCAACGAGCCCCGCAGGTAACGGACCGGTAATGAACGACTAGAGAGAAGGTGGGCCCTGGGCGGGTGTCTATCCCGCCCTGGTACGGTTCGGACCGCTGACAGGTTGAACGAGCCTTACGACGCCGCGCGCAAAAGGGTGTCGGCCGGGCGTGAACATCACATGCCAAGCACACCGGGGCGAGCTCTGGTCTTTCCCCGGATAGCTGCATGCCGCTTGACGTCAGCTACAGCACACGCGTGTAATTACAACCATGTTGTTACGCCTTCCGATGGGTGGGTAATAAGGAAGGCGTCCATGGGGGGCTCCATTGCGGGCGGGCGGCAGGGAGGTGTGCAGTGACCGATCCGGTCATCGCACAGGATCAGCTTGACGCTGAAGAACTCGGCTGGCAGGAGCGCGCGTTGTGCGCGCAGACGGATCCGGAGGCGTTCTTCCCGGAGAAGGGTGGCTCCACCAGAGAGGCCAAGAAGGTCTGCCGATCGTGCGAGGTCCGTGCAGAGTGTCTTGAATACGCACTCGAGCACGATGAGCGGTTCGGCATCTGGGGTGGGCTGTCCGAGCGGGAGCGCAGACGGATCAAGCGCCAGGCCGTTTAGGTATATGGGCGGAAGGGTCACGCGGTCGAACGCGTGACCCTTTTCGCATCTGCTGTCCCCGCTGTCACAGGTATATGGTGGGCGCGCCTGCTCAACCCCCCTTCAGGAGCATCCGCCCATGTCACGTCCCTATGTGACCGCGATCGTCGTCGCTCACGACGGCGCGCGCTGGCTGGGGGAGACGCTGCGTGCTCTGGTGAACCAGAGTCGCAGGCCGGACCGCGTGGCCGGCGTCGACAACGGCAGCAGGGACGGCTCGGCCGACCTGCTCGCCCAGGCGTTCGGCCGCGGAAACCTGATCTCCCTGCCGCGCTCCACCGGCTTCGGCGAGTCCGTCGCCGAAGTCCTCGCCAAGCTGCCGCCCGCCGGAAGCGACGAGTGGATCTGGCTGCTGCACGACGACTGCGCCCCCGACCGGCGCGCGCTGGAGGCGCTGCTCACCGCGGCGGCGCAGGATCCGAAGGCCGCCGTGCTGGGCCCGAAGCTGCTCGACTGGCTCGACCGCCGGCGCCTGCTCGAAGTGGGCGTCACCGTGGGCCGTACCGGGCGCAGGGAGACGGGGCTGGAGCCGCGCGAGTTCGACCAGGGGCAGCACGACGGGACGCACGACGTGCTGTCGGTGTCCACGGCCGGGATGCTCATCCGGCGCGACGTGTGGGAGCAGGTCGGCGGGCTGGACCCGTTCTTCCCGCTGTTCCGCGACGACCTCGACCTGTGCTGGCGGGTGCGCAACGCCGGGCACAAGGTCCTGAACGTCACCTTCGCCGTGGCCTGGCACGCCGAGGCGGCGGCGCGCAGGCGGCGCAGGATCACGGTCAGCGGCGACCATCCTCGCAGGCTGGACAGGCGTAACGCGATCTTCGTGGTGATGGCGAACCTGCCGTTCGGCGCGATGCTCTGGACACTCCTGCGGAACGTGCTCGGCTCGGCCTTCCGCACGGCGCTGTTCGTGGTGAGCAAGCAGCCCGCGAACGCGCTGGACGAGATGGTGGCGATGGCGTCGGTCCTGCTGCATCCGTTCCGGCTGCTGCGGGCGCGCCGGGCCCGCCGGCACGGCCGCAAGAAGGGATATATCCGCATAAAGCGGTTGATGACCCCTCGGGGCGCGGCCTGGCGGCGGCTCACCGACATGGTGCAGAGCTTCCTCGCCGGCGAGGCGCCCGTGGACTCGACGGGCCGCCACCACCACGCCACTCCCTCCACCGAGGACGAGTACGAGGTCGTGCCCGCGGACACCGGGGCGGTCAAACGCTTCCTCAGCCGTCCCGGCGCCGTCCTCATGCTCGCCCTGACCGCGGTCGCGCTGGTCGCCGAACGCTCCCTCCTCGGCGGCGAACGGCTCGGCGGCGGCGCCCTCGTCCCGGTCACGGGCGGCGCGGGCGACCTGTGGGCCTTCTACACCGAGGGCTTCCACGACATCGGGCTCGGCTCGAACGCCTGGGCTCCCCCGTACGTCGCCGTGCTCGCGGCCCTGTCCACGCTCGCGTTCGGCAAGACGTGGCTGGCCGTGTCCGTGCTGCTGCTCGGCTCGGTGCCGCTGGCGGGCACGACGGCGTACCTGGCCACCCGGCACGTCATCCCGGCGGTGCCCGCGCGGGCCTGGGCGGCGGGGACGTACGCGCTGCTGCCCGTCGCGACGGGAGCGGTCGCGGCCGGACGGCTGGGCACGGCGGTGGTGTTCGTGCTGGTGCCGCTCTACGCCTCGCTCGGGACGGTGCTGCTGTCCGGCGAACGCCGCCGCGCCCGCCGGGCCGCCTGGGCGCTCGGGCTGCTGCTGGCCGTGGGGACGGCGTTCGCGCCCCTGGTCTATCCGCTCTTCACCGTGCTGGGGGTGCTGGCGGCCGTCGCGTTCCGCGGCGTGGTGACCTCGATGGCCATCTCGCTTGCGGTGCCTCTGGTGCTGCTCTTCCCCTGGCTGGCGGGGCTGGCGACCTCCCCGGGCAGGATCCTGCTGGAAGCGGGGCTGCACGATCCCGCCCTGGTGGACGCCGCGCTCGCCCCCGAGTCGCTGCTGGCGCTCAGCCCGGGAGGGCCGGGGCTGCCGCCGTTCTGGGTGACCGCCGGCCTGGTGGCCGCGGCGCTGGCCGCGCTCCTCATGCGCCGCCGGCGGATGATCGTCGCCGTCGGCTGGGGCATCACCTTGTACGGGATGCTCGCGGCGATCCTGGTCAGCCGCGTCACCGTCGAAGGCGCGCGGGCCTGGCCCGGGGTCCCGCTGGCGTTCGCGGGGACCGGGCTCGTGGTCCTCGTGGGCCTGACCGCCCACCGGCTGGCCGAACTCCGCGCCGGAGGCGGGCTGCGGTGGCTCGGGGCGATGGCGGTGGCGGCGGTGGCGTTCAGCACGCCGCTGCTGGCGGCCGGGTACTGGGTCGCCACCGGGGTGCGGGGGCCGCTCGTGGGCGACGCGCCGGACGTGCTGCCCGTGCTGGCCGCCGCCCGTACCACGCACGGGGAACGCACGCTGGTGATCAAGGGCTCCTCCTTCACCGTGCTGCACGGCCGTACCCCGCTGATCGGCGAGTCGGAGCTCCCGATCGCGTCCGAGGCCCGCACCCGCCTGGGAACGGCGGTCGAGGGCCTGGTCGGCGGGCGCGGCGGCGACGCGGCCACCCTCGGCAGGCTCGGCGTGGGCATGGTGGCCGTGGCGCCGCCCGTCTCCGCCGAACTGGCCAGGACGCTCGACTCGCAGCCGTCGCTGGCGCGCATGAGCCTGTCGGAGGCGGGCGGGCTGTGGCGGCTGGCGGAGCCGGTCGTCCGCGTACCCGCCCAGCCGGTCAGCGCCCTGCACACGCCCTGGCTGTGGACGCAGGCGGCGCTGGTGCTGGTGATCGCGGTGCTGGCGGCGCCGGGGCGGCGCGAAAGCGGCCCCGAGACCGTGGAGACGCCGCCGGCGGCCGCCGCCAGAGTGGCCGTGAAGGTGGCGGGTGGGCGATGAAGACGGACGCCGCTCGCGGTCGCCGTGAAGGTGGCGGGTGGGCGATGAAGACAGACGCCGCGCGCAGTCGCCGTGAACGTGGCGGGTGGGCGATGAAGGCGTTCGTGGAGAACCGGTTCGGGCTGCCGGCGTTGGTCGTCGTGGCACTCGCGGCCCTGTACGGCGTCGCGTACGTCACCAGGCCGACCCCTCCGGCGGCCGCCGCCCCGCAACCCAGGAAGGTCGCCGTCGAGTCGGTCACCGCGGTGTGCCCCGGAGCCAAGGGCGAGCGGGTCAGCGTCCACCTGCCCGGCACGCTCACCCATGAGCCGATGCGCGACGCCAAGCCGTACGTGACGAAAGGCCCCGGCGGGCTGGAGGCCGGCTACCTCACCCGCGCCACCCAGGGCGCCGGCCGCGGCCTCGCGGGCGTGCGCTGCACCGAGCCCGCCCCCGCGACCTGGCTGGTGGGCCCCGGCCCCGCCAACGCCGACGTCCGCCTGCACCTCACGAACGCCGACAAGGCGCCGGCCCTGGCGGACGTACAGGTCTACGCGGCGGAAGGCCCCATCTCGGGCGACAAGGGCATCGGCCTGGAGATCGCGCCCGGCGAACACCGCGAGATCGACCTCAAGACCATCGCCCCGTCGGCGGACATCATGGCCGTGAGCGTCACCACCGCCTTCGGCCGCCTCGCCGTCGCCGCCAGGACCACCCTCGAAACCGGCGGCGTCGACTGGCTCCCCGCCGCCGCCCCGCCCGCCACCCGCGTCGTCGTACCCGGCCTCCCCGGCGGCGGCGGCCGCCGCGAACTCCTGGTCGCCGCCCCCGGCGAGAACGACGCCCAGGTGCGGATCAAGGCGGTGAGCGAGGACGCCGAGTACGCCATGAAGGGCCGCGAGACCCTGGACGTGCCCGCCGGCAGCGTGGCCTCCCTGGACGTCACCACGGGCATCGGCGGCTCCTCGGCGGCCCTGGTCCTCACCTCACCCACCCCGATCGTGGCCGGCCTCGTCATCACGGGCACGGGCGGACGCTCGGACGTCGCCTTCACCGCCGGCACCCCCGCACTGGACCTGGGCAGCACGGTGGCCCGCAACGGCCCGGGCTCGAAGCTGATCCTCACGGCCGTCGGCGGCCCCGGCAAGGTACGGATCCAGGTGATCCCCGAGAAGGGCCGGCCGGACGAGCCGTTCGAGGTGTCGATACCGGCGGGCCGCACCAAGAACGTCAAACTGAAACCGAAGGGAGACTACGCGCTGACGGTCACGCCGGTCACGGGGGAGGTCTACGGCGCGCGAGTGATCGAGGACCCCCTGAAATCCGGCCTCCTCCTCACCACCCAGCCATTGGCCCCTTCCCGCCTATGGACCCTCCTCCCACCCTTGACCGACACCCCCAACGTGGTGACGCCATAGGGGCCCCGGGCGGAACTGCATGGGCCTCCGCAATACGAGGCGCTTCGCGCGGATCGGCTCCGGGCAGCGCCCTGTGGGGGCCAGCCCCCACACCCCCGGCGAGGGGCTTTCCAGCCCCTCGCGCTCCCCGGCGTCGGCCGTTCGGGGACTACAGGGGTTGGTTGGCGGCGGAACGATCCGAGGTGAACTGATCTCGAAATCGACGAGGAAGCTCGGCAGCGCCGGAGGCCAAATCAAGGGTCTCCCGCCAGGACTCGTCCACGCAGAGCCTCCAACTCCCGTCTCAGGGCACATGGCCCGGCGACCATCAGGGCATGTACGGCGCTCATTTCCCGGGAGGTCGCCCAGATGCCCGATGCAGGGGTCACAAACGGGAGGACCTCGATCGAGCGAACCCGGAAGGCGGCCGGGTCCAGATATCGCATGCCCCCGGTCCCGCACAGGTAGGTGGTCGCGCCGGTCAACCAGGCGAGATCGGCCAGGCGCTGCGACCGGGCACCCCGCGTGAGCAGATCACTGCTGTGTAGAACCCGCCCCGGCCACCCGACCTCCTCCAGCAGCAGGCGCGTGGACAGCTCCGTAACGTCCGCCAGCCGATCCGTTCTTCCGAACGCGGCCAGCACGGGTTCGAGCCGCCGCCTGAACGGCGGCCAGTGAGCGCTGCGCCGGTAGTGGTCGGCAAGGAGCTGGGCGACGCGGCGTCGGCAATGGGCGGGATCAGCCAGGAGCGCTTCGTGGATGGAGGTGGAGCGGCCGTGTGGCAGATGGGTGGAGATCGAGAGCCACTGCGGCTGCCACGGCCCGTCGAGCGAGGCGAGGAGCGCGCGGTGCTGGTAGTCGCGCCGGGCGAACTGCACGTCGTCCAGGACGATCCAGTAGTCGGCGGTGAACAGCTTGGCCAAGGTCGCGAGCCGAGGGAAGAGGTTGGGTTGGTGGATCGCGCACACCTCGCCGTACGGCAGGTCAGGGTGTAAGGAGCCTGCTGTCGAATCCGGCGTGGAGGAGAGCCTGGTAGGCGTCATGGACCTCTCCTGGGACGGGCTGCTCGATGGCGTAGCCGAGCTCGGGATACTCGATCACGCGCTGGAGGTCGCCGACGAGCATGTCGATGACCAATTTCGGATCGCCGATCGAGCTGACGTAGTCGTCCAGCTCAAGCGGCTCGGAGGCGCACACCACCTCGACCTCTGGCCACACTTTGCGCGCCGTGGCGTACGCCCGGCGCTCCATGTACGGCTTGGAGATCAGGAGCACCGACCCGGGCCGGATGCCGGCGTCGAGCAGCACCCGGCGGGAAAGGGCGATGTTCTGGCCGGTGTTGGTGGCGTTCGGTTCCAGCAGGATCGCTTCTTCAGGCAAGCCGAGTTCGAGCGCGTGCTCGCGGTAGTGGACGGCCTCGCCCCGGGGGAAGCGGTGCGCGGTGGTGGGGCTGGTGGCGCCAGAGAAGACGAGCAACGGAAACCAGCCGGCGCGGTACAGCTCGACTGCCGCACGCGCAACTCCCAGATCGTGGCTGCCCAGGCCGATGGCCACATCACACCGGCGCAGGTCGTGGTGCATCTGGTGGTAGTCCCAGACGGTTCGTGCGTGCCGCCACTGCTCGTCGGTGATGACCTGCTGCTTGACGCTCACTTGGCTGCTCCCTGATCGCCGGGCAGAGGAAGACGGATCTCCCTCTGGATGGTCCGCTGGATGCCCTCGATACTTCGCAGTTGGTGGGCGAGCCCATGCTGTGCCGCCTCGCGCGCGGCACGGTCGAGGAACATCAGCCCATCATCCACGGTGGCCCGGTCCGAGAGCAGAATGTGCCCGTAGGCGGTGTCCAGCCGGACCCGCTGTATGGGCGCATCGGTGACGGCGGTGGCGCGGGCGAGGTCGATCAGGCGTAGCGCCTCCGAGAGGTTCCCGGCGCCGCGATGGGCCAGGGCGAGTTTCTGCTGTGCGACGGACCAGTCCTCGGCTTCGCCGAGGCTCTCGAACTCGCGGATGGCGGTTGTCATCAGGCGGGCGGCGTAGTCGTTCTGGCCGTTCTTGCTCAAGGCGGTGCCAACCCACAGCCGGGCTCGCGCGCGGTCGCGTGGTGAGAGCCGGTCATCCACCGCCAGCGCCTCATACTCCTTGGCTGCTTCGTCCAACCGTCCCGACATCTCGGCCACCACTGCCAGCGATAGGTCGAGTTGGGCGATGCGGCGAGGGATGTCGAGCTGGCTGTAGACAGAGCGGGCGTTGAGGTAGGAGCGGCGGGCGGACAGAGGACCGGCGACTGCGCCCTGGTCGCGTTGGAGATCGCCGAGCAGTGTCGTGGATCGTGCGAACAGGTACAGGCCCTTGTCGTCCAGAGAGTGGGGGGTGTGGCGGGTGAGCCATCGGTTCAGCAGTTCGGCGGCGTGGCCGAAACTCTGGCGGCTGAGCGCGACTACGGCCCGGTCGAGGTCGTCGCTCCATGTCTCGTAGTCCCAGGCCCGTGGTCCCACACGGGCGACTCGCAGCCCTTGACCCTCATCGTGGCCGCGTTCCAGTAGCAGCGTCTCGAACCGCAGGTGGGCAGCCGAGTCAGCGCGTGTGAGCGCGGTGTCCAGGATGGCCTGGGTGTCGGGGCGCGGCCGGGTGGTGGGGCCGAGCTGGTCCCACTTCGCCACGGTGCGGGGAGCCACGCCGAGATGCTGGGCGAACGTCCGCACACTCATCCGCAAAGCAAGACGAAGTGCGTGCGCTTCGCGGCCGGTCCACTCATGCACGGTCGTCACGTCGCTGCTCCCTTCACGGAGATGGAAGCACGCAGAGGTACCGAGCGACTACGGAAATGCAACAGAAGTGCGACAGCAGGTCGTATCCAGCCGTGCCGGGGCCGGCCATGCTCGAAGAGCGGTGCCGGTCGCCGGGTGTCCCCCGGGCGTGGGGCGGCGAGCAAACACCGCTGTCCCTGTCTGTCCGCGAGCTGTAGGAGCAGCGTTGGACCCCAACATCGCTCATCCGTTCTGCGAGCCGGACGGCCCGCTCGAATGCCGGTGGCGTTGGATCGCAACGCTGCCGCGCGAACTCGAATTCATCGAGCCGGCGACGGCCTCGCAGGTACAGCACCACCACCTCACAAAGGAGCCATCTTCCGTATGACTACTCAGGCGCCCCTGAAGCCGTGGGGCTTGACCCGAGCCACACCGCATCTGCCGCAAGCTCCGCAGCCTTGGGCCGACACCCGGCTCGACCCCGGCACCCAGCTCACCGTGTTCCTCGACGAGCACGGTGAGCCGATCGACGCCAAGGGCGACGGGACGAACAGGACCTTCGCCACGGTCTCCGAGAGCCGCCCGCACGACGGCGAAACGAACGCCCCGCTACGACCCGACGACTCACCCACCGACAGAGAAGCGGACTAGAACACGTGCGATCCTCCCCGGGCACCGTCATGGTCGTCACCTGCGCGGAAGACGTCACCGCCAACCTGGTCATCGCCAAGCTGAACGAGCGCGACGTGAACGTCGCCCGGGTGGATCCGGCTGACATCGGCCCCGGTCTGGTGGTCGGCGCGCAGATCGGTGCCGGTCCGGCGACAAGGTGGGACGGCTGGCTGCGAACCCCGACTCGCGATGTCGCGCTCAAGGACGTGCGCGCGGTGTACCACCGCCGCCCGTCGCTGTGGCGCTTCCACGACCTGGAGCCGCAGGCGCGGGAGTTCGCGATGGCTGAGGCACGGCAAGGCGTGAAAGGTCTCCTGGCCGCGTTGCCTGCCTGCCGGTACGTCAACCATCCCGCCGCGAACGACCTGGCCGAGATCAAGCCCGCCCAACTGCGGACGGCGGTGGACGCGGGTTTCCGCGTGCCGCCCACGCTCATCACCAACGATCTCGACGCGGTCCGCGCATTCGCCGAACAGCACGCGCCCGTCATCTACAAGTCGTTTCGCGGCGTGCCTTCGGCGCCGGGCGGCGAGGTCGCCGCGATCTGGACGCAGCGCATCGATGCGGCCGACGTGGATGATCGGGTGGCCATCACCGCCCACCTGTTCCAGGCCGAGATCCCCAAGACGTCCGACGCCCGCGTGACCGTGATCGGTGACCGGGTGTTCGCCCAGGAGATCACCAACCAGGACGGCGTACTCGACTGGCGGGCCACCGACTGGGCGACACTCCGCCACACCCCCATCCAGGTCCCCCGAACCGTCCAGGCCGCAGCACGCGTCTACCTAGACAGGTTCGGGCTCGCTTTCGGCTGTTTCGACTTCGCCCTGCAGAAGATCACCGGCGGCCACCAGTGGACGTTCATCGAGTGCAACCCCAACGGGCAGTGGGGATGGCTGCCCGACGCGGACGCGATCGCCGCCGCGTTCGCCGACACCCTGCTGGAAGGATGGGCCTCGTGAACGACCTCGCTGCCGAGCTTCGCGCCGATCTCGCTGCCACGATCGACGCCGGAGACTGGCGCGCGGCGATCGAGGCGGTGCCGCGCGAGGTGTTCATGGGAGCCGCCGTCTACCGAGACGACATGGACGGCTGGACACCCGTGCACAAATCGGAGATGACTCGCACGCAGTGGCTGAAGCTCGTCTACCGCGATACGACCTGGGTGACTCAGGTCGCGGGAGTCACGGCCGAGGAGGCCCCGCGTGAGCCGGTGCCCGTCAAACGGCCCACGTCGTCGTCCACGCTGCCGAGCCTGGTCGTGCGGATGCTCAGGATCGCCGGGATCAGCGAGGGCGACAAGGTGCTGGAGATCGGCACCGGCACCGGGTACTCCACCGCGCTCATGTGCCACCGGCTCGGCAGCGGCGCCGTCACTTCGATCGAGTACGACCCGCAGATCGCCGACCGTGCCAAGACAGCGCTCGCGATCGCCGGATACGCGCCCACCCTCGTGCGGGGCGACGGGCTGCACGGTTATCCGGACAATGCCCCTTACGACCGGCTCATTGCGACCTGCGCTGTACGTACCATTCCGCACGATTGGGTGACGCAGGTCCGCGACAGCGGGACGATCACCACACCCATGCTCGGCTGGACCGGAGGAGCCGCGTTCGCCCACCTCCAGGTTTCCGGTGACGGCACGGCGAGCGGACGGTTCCTGGCCCGCAGCGTGTACTTCATGCCGGCCAGACCGCACGCCGCCCCACCCCTGGAGGTCATCGAACTCGGCGTCGGCGACGTGAGCCACACCAGCACCGATCCGTCATTGCTGACGGACGACACGGCGTTGTTCGTGGCTCAGCTCGCCGTCCCGCACGCGCAGCACGCCTGGGCCGGGAAGATCCTGACATTGGATGACCCGGGCAGCGGCTCGCATGCCGACGTCAGGCCCATCGGCGACGGGCGGTGGCTGGTCCATCAGCAGGGACCACACCGGCTGTGGGACGAGGCCGAGCGAGCTCTCACGACCTGGTTGGAGGCCGGGAAGCCGAACCAGTCCTCGTTCACCATCACGGTGACGGGGGACCGGCAGTGGGTATCCCTGAACGGCTCTGGAGGGCTGAGCTGGGACCTTCTGGCCTAGCCGCGTCATCCTGCTCTGCACCTGCTCGTCGACAGGTACGACGGCGGCCACCAGGGCCGCGATCTCTCCACCGATCAGGGCGCCCCCCATCCTGTGGCCCATCTCCGCGAGGAACTCCGAGAGGCCCGGCAAGCCCTGGAACTGTACAGCTCAGCGCTCGCGTCATTTCACCTCGACGTTCCGCGATGAGTTTCGGGCGGTTCGCGAGTCCAACCGGGTGAACCGAACGACAGGGGGCCCGAAGTGGGCGAGCAAGTGAGTGCCGGGGTCACCGGCGTCAGGACCGTCGGCGTCCCCGTCACCGACCAGGACCGTGCCGTCGAGTTCTACGTGGGCACACTGGGGCTGGAGAAGCGGCTGGACGCGCCCGTCGAGCAGCTCGGCGCGCGATGGATCGAGGTGGCGCCGCAGGGAGCGACGACCACGATCGCGCTGATCTTGGCGGCTCCCGGGACGGCGGTCGGGGTCGAGACGGGCATCCGGCTCGGCACGGCGGACGCGGCGTCCCTGCACAAGGAGCTGGTGGCGCGCGGGGCCGACGTGGACGAGCTGCTGCGCTGGCAGGGCGTCCCGCCGATGTTCGTCCTTCGTGACCCGGACGGCAACGGCCTCGAGATCGTCGAATAGCGGAGAGGGGAACCTGCGATGAGTGGTGTCACGCGAGCGGATGACGTGGTCCAGGAGCTCGACAAGGAGTTCACCGCCACGCTGGTGAAGAGCCCGAACAAGGGCGGGTGGACGTACGTCGTGATGCCCGGGTCCGCCGAGTTCTTCGGCACCCGGGGACTGGTGAAGATCCGGGGGATTATCGACGGTCACCCGTTCCGGAGTTCGTTCATGGCTCTGGGGGACGGCACGCACAAGCTGCCGGTGAAGAACGACGTACGGGAGCTGATCGGGAAGGGGCCTGGGGACAGCGTCACCATTCACCTGCTGGAACGGATCAAGTAACGGGCTGTAGGGGGTGCGACCTTTGGTTCATCTCCAGTCTCTGCGGTCCAGAGGACGGCAACCGATCCGGGCGGCGGATCCGACCCCGTCGTCTCCATGGGACAGGTGGGAGGTTTCCGCCGAAGTCCGGCAGTCGATTGCGGCCGCCTGACCGGCCAACTTCTATGGGTGTCATGACCGTCACTCGTGAGGAGATCAGTGCTGTTCTGAGGCGCTACCTTGCCGTCCACCCCGACCGCGCTGCTGACGTCCACCTCCTGAGCGAGGCCCTGGACACCCAGCGCGACCTGGCATCGCGCAGCACTTTCCCGCTCCATGTCACGTGCAGTGCCGCCGCCGTCGATGCCGGCGGCCAGGTGCTGATGATCCACCATCGTGTGCTGGACCGCTGGCTGCTGCCCGGCGGCCACGTCGAGCCAGGGGACAGCAGCCTGTACGGGGCGGCGCTACGCGAGTTGGAGGAAGAGACCGGGGTTGCCTGGCGGCACGCCATCTCCCTGTCTGCGCACGACATCACCCCCGTGGACATCGACGTTCACGAGATCCCGGCCGGTTCCCCCAAAGGCGAGCCCGCACACCTGCACGCCGACTTCCGCTTTGCCTTCTGGGCCGCGGACACTCGCATCACGCCGCAGCTCGAAGAGGTCATCGCGGTCGCCTGGAGGAGCCCGGTGGATCTGCCTACCGCGCGCCTCGCGGACAGCGTCGCCGTGATCTGACCGAGGGAGGATGGCAGCCATGACGGTCATGGGGTTCGGTGAGGAACCTGCGTTAGCGAGCAACTTCGGGGTTGTCCACAGGGTGGTGCCGTCATGCGTCCAGGTGTGAAGCGGCGCGCTGTCTTGGCGACTCTGATCGTGGTCGTTGTGGGTGTCCTGGTCGTCGCATGCGTCTTCTTTCTTCCCTCCTGGATTGTCCGGCACGACCTTGAGGGCGCAGCGACCGGGTTTTCGGCCGGCGACCGGCTCAAAGCGGTCAACGACGTGCGGGTGACCTTGCTGCAGGGGTTGGCCGCGCTGGTGGCGCTGGGGAGTGTTGCGCTGGGCGCGGTGATGACGCTGCGCCAGATCCGGGTCAGCAGGGAGGGACAGTTCATCGATCTGTTCACGAAGGCCATCGAGCAGTTGGCGAGCGATCACGTCGGAACCCGGATGGGCGGTGTCTACGCCATGGAGCAGATCGCGTCTGCCGCGCCGCACTATCGCGGTCACGCTGCCGCCCTGCTGGCCTCCTTTGTGCGGCTGCACGCTCCCTGGCCGCCAAGCCGCCCGACGCAGGAGGTCGATCTTGAACGCAAGCGCTATCACGGAGGGCTGCGCGACGACATCGGTGCGGCGATGGCGGTGCTCAGCCGGCGAACGATGGTCCTTCCGGGCGACAGCATCGAACTGGAGAAGATCGATCTACGGGGGGCCGACTTGGCCGGGCATGACCTGAGCCGGTTCTGCTTCGCCGACTCCAACCTTGAGGGCGCGATCCTGACCGGATGCGACCTCACGGCCGCTACTTTCGCCGGGGCCATTCTGCGGAACGCCGACCTGACCGGCTCAAATCTTTCGGGAGCGGACCTCAGCGGTGCCGATCTCACTGGGGCTGTCGGCATCGATTCGGGCCGGGTGGAGCCAACTCCGACTGGAGGGCCTGGCGGAGTCGAACCCCGTCCGTAGAGCGGGGCTCGCCCTACCCCCACCCCCGTCGGCGATCTCCTGAAGACGACCTCTATGCGGAGCGTCTGCGGGCCGATTCCTTCTCCTCTGGAGGCAGTGCGTCGGCGACCAGCAGCCGCGGCAGTAGTTCCGGCTCCAGGGTCATCGCACGGAAGACGAGCGCGACGGTCACGTCGTGATCGGGCCGGTGCACGATCTCGACCGGGTCGCCGGCGCTGATGTCGCCCGGCTCGATCACGCGCAGGTACGCGCCCGGCCGGGCAGCCTCTGTGAAACGCTTGATCCAGCCGTCACGCTCCAGCCAGCCCTGGAAGGTCCCACACGGGATCCGCGCGCACGACACCTCCAGGACGACCTCCGGCCCGATCCGCCAACGTTCACCGATCAGGGCACCATTGACGTCCAGGCCCTGGGTCGTGAGGTTCTCCCCGAAGACGCCGTTTGCGAGCGGCCTGCCCAGCTCGGCCTGCCACGTGTCGAGGTCCTCGCGGGCGTAGGCGTAGACGGCCTGGTGAACGCCGCCGTGATGCTTCACGTCGTACACCCGGTCGCCGGCGAGACCGACCTCACCGGTGCCCTTCGGGCCAGGGGCGCTCACGGCGACCGGGCCGGAAACGGGCCGCTTGTCGATGCCCGTCGCGCCCAGGCCCTTCCAGGGGTTGGGCCGGGGTCTGCCGATATTGACGGAGAGCAACCTCATAGAGTGTGACGTTACGGCCCTCATCCGCGCTCTCGCGACTCATTTCTCCTCGGCCGCTTGGGATCAAGCGTCCGGGCCCTGGGCCGCGCTGGTCAAAGATCATTCATGGTGGAAAGCGATCAGGGCCGGGGAGCGCGAAGCGCCTCGCTCAGCGGAGGTCCATGCTGTTTGCCCGGAAGCGCCCGTACGGGGTCAGCGGCGGTCGTCGTAGCCGGGGTCGACGGTTTCAGGGGAGAGGCCCAGGAGGGTGGCCACTTGTTCCACCACCGTGTCGTGGACCATGGCGCCCAGGGTGTCGCGGTCTCTGGCGCGGGCTTCCAGCGGGCGGCGGTAGACCACGATCGACGCCGGGTTCTGGCCGGTTGCGGCATCGGCGCGGCCGAAGGGGATCGGGTCGGTGCCCAGGCTCGGGCCGTCGCCGAGCTCGCTCAGCGGAGGGACCTCCTCCACCGCGAACTCCACCGCCGACAGCTGGCGCTCCCAGCGGGGGCGGAGGCGGTCGACCGCGTCCAGCACGAGGTCGTCGAAGCGCTCGCTCCGGGACTTCGCCATGGGCACGTGGGAGGGAGCGAGCGGGCCGCGGAGGCCACGACCGTGGCGATCGCGCCGTCTGGGACCGCGCTTCTGTGTCACGCAAGCAAGTGTACGGGGATGGACTGTCGATTCTGAGGAATGGTGTCACCTCTCCGCGCCTCTGGGTGATGTTCCGAGGTTCTGGGTGGTTGGCGGCACCGTGAGAGGTCCTGGGGTCAGTCCTGCGGCGCGGGGGCGTCGGCCGTGCTCCCGGTGTTCGGTGGCGTGAGGTCCCCCGGCGTTCGGTAGTGGGTCCCGGTGTTCGGTGGCGTGAGGTTCCCCGGCGTTCGGTAGTGGGTCCCGGTGTTCGGTGGCGTGAGGTTCCCCGGCGTTCGGTAGTGGGTCCCGGTGTTCGGTGGCGTGAGGTTCCCCGGTGTTCGGTGGTGGGTCCCCGGCGTTCGGTCGCGTGAGGTTCCCCGGCGTTCGGGGGTGTGGGGCGGGGCGTGTGATCTCTCGGGGGGCCGGTGCGGCGTTGCCGCTCCCCACCGCGCGCGGATCCCCTTAGGCTCTGAGGAAGCGTCACCGCTCACCACCTCTGCGTGATCCCCCAAGGTCCGGATGGCCGGTGTCTTCGGGGCATGTGGGTGGAAAGGCTGCGACAGGTGTCCGAATTGTGGCGACACGCTCGTTAAGAGCGCTCAGATAGTGGCGCCTGGCACACTTACCAGATACGGTCCCTCCGTGAGCCCCGTCCGCCGCTGTTCCCGCACCGCCTGCAGTCAGCCTGCCGTCTTCACGCTCACGTACGTATACGCCGACTCGACCGCTGTTCTCGGCCCCCTGGCGACGTACGCGGAGCCACACTGTTACGACCTGTGCGCCGAACATGCCGAGCGGCTGACCGCTCCCCGAGGCTGGGAGGTGGTACGGCTGCCGACGGACGGCGCCTCCCCCAGCTCCGACGACCTCGAGGCGCTGGCCAACGCGGTCAGGGAGGCCGCGCGGCCCACGCCGCCCGGCGGCGGTGAGCCGGTCGGTCAGGGCGTGGAGGTCGGTCGCAGGGGGCACCTGCGCGTTCTGAGGTCGGCTCAGCAGCACCGCGACCGGTAGGCTCGATTACGCCGGAGAAGCGACCCAAGGGCGGAGCTGGAGAGTGGGCGACCTCGCCAAGATCTTCAAAGCGTACGACGTTCGCGGAGTGGTGCCCGACGAGCTCGACGAGCCGACCGCCGAGGCCGTGGGGGCGGCCTTCGTCGAGGTGACAGGTGCCGAGTCGATCGTGGTCGCGCACGACATGCGCGAGTCCTCGGTTCCGCTGGCAGAGGCGTTCGTCAGAGGCGCCCGTTCGCGTGGCGCCGACGTGGTGCACGCCGGGCTGGGTTCCACCGATCTGCTCTACTACGCGAGCGGCAGCCTGGGGCTGCCCGGGGTGATGTTCACCGCCAGCCACAACCCCGCCCGCTACAACGGCATGAAGATGTGCCGAGCCGGTGCGGTGCCGATCGGCGGTGACACGGGGCTCATTGACATCCGTGACCGGGCCGCCGAGCTGGTGGGCGTCCCGGCCGCGCCCGGCGGGTCGGTGATCGAGAAGGACCTGCTGCAGGGCTACGCCGACCACCTGCGCACGCTCGTCGACCTGTCGCGCATCAGGCCGCTCAAGGTGGTCGTCGACGCGGGCAACGGCATGGGCGGGCACACCGTACCGGCCGTGTTCGAGGGGCTGCCGATCGAGCTGACGCCGCTCTACTTCGAGCTGGACGGCAACTTCCCCAACCACGAGGCCAACCCGATCGAGCCGCAGAACCTCGTCGATCTCCAGCGGGCCGTGGTCGCGGGCGAGGCGGACCTCGGGCTGGCGTTCGACGGTGACGCCGACCGGTGCTGGGTGATCGACGAGCAGGGGCGGTCGGTCTCGCCGTCGGCCGTCACGGCGCTGGTCGCGACGCGGGAGCTGGCCAAGCATCCCGGTTCGACGATCATTCACAACCTGATCACGTCTTCGGCCGTTCCCGAGATCGTGCGCGAGCAGGGCGGGGTGCCCGTGCGCACGCGCGTCGGGCACTCGTTCATCAAGGCCGAGATGGCCCGTACGGGAGCCGTGTTCGGCGGCGAGCACTCGGCCCACTACTACTTCCGCGACTTCTGGTTCGCCGACTCCGGGATGCTGGCGGCGCTGCACGTGCTGGCCGCGCTGGGCGAGCAGGAGCGCCCGCTGTCGGAGGTGGTGGAGGTCTACTCGCGTTACCACGCCTCCGGCGAGATCAACAGCGCCGTGGCGGACCAGGGCGACGCGCTGCGGCGGGTGCGGGAGGCGTTCGCGGCGCGGGGGGAGTTCGACGAGCTCGACGGGCTGACCGTGACCGGGCCGGGCTGGTGGTTCAATCTGCGGGCGTCCAACACCGAGCCGCTGCTCAGGCTGAACGCCGAGGCGGCCGACGAGAGCACAATGAGGGCGATCAGGGACGAGGTCCTCGCCATCGTGGGAAGGGTGTCAGAGTGAAGATCGACGACTGGCTGCTGGAGATCCTGGCCTGTCCGGCGTGCAAGGCCGCCTTGCGTGCCGAGAACGAGGCCGAGGAGCTGGTCTGCACGGGCTGCGGCCTGATCTATCCGGTACGGGATGACATCCCCGTCCTGCTCGTCGACGAGGCCAGGAAGCCGTGACCTGGGAGCCGGAGCGGCTCGACGACCAGCGTCACCTCAGCGAGGCGGATCCCGGCGGGATGCTGCCGGCGGTCGCCTCCTCGGCGGCGCACGTACGCACCGGCTACCGCACCGCGGTCGAGACCCGCGTCGACCGCCTGGCCGACCACGGGCGCCCGCGCGCCATCGTGGTCGCGGGCATGGGCGGCTCGGGCATCGTCGGCGACATCCTGGCGGCGATCGTCGGCAACGGCGCGCCGCTGCCGATCGTGCCGCTGCGCTCCTACCAGCTCCCCGGCTGGGTGGGCGCCGCCGACCTGGTCGTGGCCGTGTCCGGCTCCGGCGACGCCGAGGAGACGGTGTCCGTCGCCACCCAGGCGGTGCGGCGCGGATGCACGCTGCTCGGCGTGGGCGCCCCCGGCTCCCCGCTGGAGGCCGTGGCCACCCAGGCCTCGGCGATCTACGTGCCGGTGCCGGTCACCGGCCCGTCCAGAGCGAACCTCTGGCTGCTGGCCGCGCCGGTCATCGTGGCCGCCGCCGCGCTGCGGCTCGTGCAGGCCGACGCCGACCTGTTCGAACGGGTGGCCAAGGCGCTGGAGGACATGGCGCACCGGTGCCGGCCGTCCAGCGAGTCGTTCATCAACCCGGGCAAGTCGCTCGCCATGGATCTGGCCGAGAGCGTGCCGATGATCTGGGGGTCGTCGCCGGTGGCGACGGTGGCGGCGTACCGGCTGGCCTGCCAGCTCAACACCAACGCCAAATACCCCGCCGTCCACGGCGAGCTGCCCGAGGCCGCCCACAACCAGGTCGAGGTCTTCGACGGGCCGCTGGCCGAGCGCGACATCTTCGCCGACACCGCCGGGCGCACGCTCCGGCTCGTCGTGCTGCGCGACGTCGAGGAGCAGCCGCAGGTCGCGCGGCGGCGCGAGACGTCGGTACGGCTGGCGCGCGAGCGCGACGTGCCGGTGACGGAGCTGTCGGCGGAGGGCGAGCATCCGCTGGAACGGATGGCCACGCTGATCGCGCTCGGCGACTACGCGAGCACGTATCTGGCGCTGGGATATGCCATCGATCCCACCCCTGTGTCAGCGATCAGTGAGCTGAAGGCCAGGATTTCGCAATAGGATCCCTTTTCAGGCCTTTGTATATGATCTTTATGAGTGGAGAAGACCGGTGAGCGCGAGCGGCGGTACTAAAGCGATCATTGCGGCCTTGACCGCGAACCTGGCAATCGCCGTGTCCAAATTCGTGGCCGCGTTCTTCACCGGGTCGTCCTCCATGCTGGCGGAGGGCATTCACTCGGTCGCCGACTCGGGCAACCAGGTGCTGCTGCTGATCGGCGGCAAGCGGGCGGCCAGGGCCAGCACGAAGGAACACCCGTTCGGCTACGGCCGCGAACGCTACTTCTACGCCTTCGTGGTGGCCGTCGTGCTGTTCACGATCGGCGCGGCGTTCTCGATTTACGAGGGCATCCACAAGCTCTCCGCTCCGGAGCCGGTGGAGGCGCCGATCTGGGCGTTCGCGGTGCTGATCTTCGCGATCATCGCCGAGGGTTTCTCGTTCCGCACGGCCATCAAGGAGTCGAACCAGGTACGCGGCAAGCAGTCGTGGGTCTCCTTCGTCCGCCGGTCCAAGTCGCCCGAGTTGCCGGTCATCCTCCTGGAGGACCTGGGCGCGCTGCTCGGTCTGATCTTCGCGCTGTTCGGCGTGACGATGGCGGTCATCACCGGCAGGGGCGAATGGGACGGCGTCGGCACCCTGATGATCGGCGTGCTGCTGGCCGTGATCGCAGTGGTGCTGGCCATGGAGACCAAGTCGCTGCTGGTCGGCGAGGGTGCCACCCCCGAGATGGAGGCCCAGATCCGCTCCGCGCTGGAGGGCTCGCCCGAGGTGGCCAGGGTCATCCACATGCGCACGCTGCACCTGGGCCCCGAGGAGCTGCTGGTGGCGGCCAAGATCGCGGTCGAGTACAACGACACGGCGGCCGAGGTCGCGAAGGGCATCGACGAGGCCGAGCGACGCATCCGCGAGGCCGTGCCGATCGCCCGCGTGATCTACCTGGAGCCCGACCTGGACCGCCTGCGCAGCAGCACCTCCACCTCCTAGAGCTCTTACGACGTGAGCTGGGCCGGGCGCAGGCGCGGCAGGCGCAGCCGGGGCCTGCGGGGCCGGCCCAGGGTGATGAACGCCTCGGCCTGCAACGCCGAGACCCCGATGCGGGGCAGGTCGCGGGCGTTCGGATAGACCACGAAGCGCGGCTCCCAGATCGGCCGGAACTTGGCGTTGAACCGATAGAGCGACTCGATCTGGAACCAGTGCGACAGGAAGATCAGCAACGCCCGCCAGGCCCGCAGCACCGGTCCGGCCCCGAGGCGCTCCCCGCGGGCCAGGACCGCGCGGAACATGGCGAAGTTCAGTGAGACCTGCGTGATGCCCAGGGCGGGCGCGGCCTGGAGGGTCTTGACGATCAGGAACTCGTTGAGCCCCGGATCGGCGCCCCGGTCGCGCCGCATCAGGTCGAGCGAGATGCCGTGCGGCCCCCACGGCACGAAGTGCAGCACGGCCTTGAGCTCGCCGTCCTTGTGGGCGGTGGCCACCAGGCACTGGGAGTCGGCCGGGTCGCCGAGGCGCCCGAGCGCCATGGAGTAGCCGCGCTCGGTCTCGGTGCCGCGCCAGGAGTCGGCCGCCTGCTGGACGCGTTCACGCTCCTGGGCGGTCAGGTCGGCGGTGCGGCGCACGTGGCAGGTGTAGCCGTTCCGCTCGGTCCTGTTGACCATCTGGCGGACGTTGCGCATGGCGCGGCCCTCCAGCGTGAAGTCGGCGACGTCGACGATGGCCTCGTCGCCGATCTCCAGCGCGGACAGCCTGGCCTCGCGCGTCCACACCTCGCCGCCGGTCTCGCCGCAGCCGATGACGGCCGGCACCCAGGCGTGCCGCCTGGCCTCGTTCATGAACACCTTGATCGCCGCCGGCCACGCCTCGCGGTCGCCGATCGGGTCGCCGCTGGCCAGCATGACCCCGGACACGACGCGATAGGCGATGGCCGCCTTCCCCGAAGGGGAGAACAGCACGCTCTTGTCCCGCCGCAGCGCGAAGTAGCCGAGCGAGTCGCGCTCGCCGTGCTGGGCGAGCAGGGCGCGCAGGCGCCGCTCGTCGTCCTCGGTGAGCTCGGCGGCCGGGCGTTCGGGGCGCAGCGCCAGGTGGAGCGTGGAGACGGCGGTGAGCGTGCCGAGCGCGACCAGGGAGAAGTAGACCAGGTCGGAGACCCGCTCGACGGTGAACGTGACCGGGCCCTCGATCCCGACCAGGCCGAGCAGGACGTGTTCGAGGCGGTCGAGCACGCTCGGACGGCCCACGATCACGTGGGGGCGGGCGCTGACGATGAGGTAGCCGAGGCCCACGTCGATGGCGCCGAGCACGAGCAGGTTGCCCAGGGCGCGCCAGCGCGAGCGCGGGTCGGGCAGCGCGGCGAACTCGCCCCTGCCCCACACGAGCAGGGCCAGCAGGGCCAGGCTGATCACGGCCGACGCCGGACGCAGGTGGACGAAGCTCACGGCGGCGCTCACCGGGAGCAGCACCACGACCGCGCGCCAGGCGCGCACCTTCCCGCGGCGCAGCGCGTGCGCGAGCATGATGAGCATGATGCCGACGACCAGGGAGGACGCTCTGGCGAAGGTCGTGACGATGCCCGGCAAGAGGTCCGTCCACTCGCCCATGCGGCTGTGCTCGAAGCGGGGGAACACCGCCTTGCTGATGTCCAGCAGGCCGACCACCAGCGAGGCGTAGGCGGCCACGGCACGAATCCAGGAGCGCTTCACACTCCGAGATTGAAGACCCGGCCGGGTAATCTCCATGTTAACTCCCTGCTTACGGCCCTCCCTGTATTCGTGCCTCATGGGACTGAACTCAATCGGCCTGCTGGTCACCTTCTCGGTGCTGGCGGTGGCGGCGATGGCGACGACGGTGTGGCTGTGGCCGCGGCTGAGCCCGGCGCGCTGGAGCGCCGTGCTGGGCCGGGTGGGCGCGCTGGCCGTCTGCCAGGCGTTCACGCTGGCCGCCCTGGGGCTGGCGGTGAACCAGTACTTCGCCTTCTACAGTTCCTGGAGCGATCTCCTGGGCACCGACACGGCGACGGCGCCGATCACGGTCGCCGCCTCGGGGCTGCAGGTGCTGAGCACCCGCTCGGTGCCGGGCGGGCGGATCGAACAGGTGATCATGCCGGGGCCGTCCACGCGCCTGAGCGAGGAGGCGTACGTGTTCCTGCCCACGGCGTACCTGAAGCACACCACGGAGCGCTTCCCCGCGATCATCGCGCTCACCGGCTACCCGGGTGACCCGCGCAACCTCATGACCCGGCTCGACCTGCCGGGCCGGATGGCCAAGGCCATCGCCCAGCACCAGGTCAACCCCACGGTCCTGGTCATGATGCGGCCCAGCGTGGTGCTGCCGCGCGACACCGAGTGCGTGGACGTGCCGAACGGGCCGCAGGTCCAGACGTACTTCGCGAACGACGTCAAACACGAGATGACCACGCACTACCGGGTGGCGGAGGGCCGGGACTCGTGGGGCATCCTGGGCGGCTCGACCGGCGGCTACTGCGCGCTCAAGATCGTCATGAGCCATCCCGACCAGTTCGCGGCGGCGGTCTCGCAGTCGGGCTACTTCAAGACGATCGTCGACGGCACCACCGGTGACCTGTTCCACGGGGACAAGTCGGTCGAACAGCGCAACGATCTGATGTGGCGGCTGGCCAACCTGCCCGCGCCGCCCGTGAACGTGCTCGTCACCAGCAGCAGGAAGGGGGAGAGCGACTATCCGGCGACCATGAGGTTCCTGAGCGCGGTGAAGCCGCCGATGCGGGCGTCCTCGCTGATCCTGCCCAGCGGCGGGCACAACTTCAACACCTGGAATCGCGAGCTCCCGCAGGCCCTTCCGTGGCTGGCCCAGCAACTCGTCGCCCCCGCCGCCTGAACGGGGTCAGCGGCCGGAGGGCCGCAGGAGCCGCAGCGCCTTCTCCTTCTCGAAGTCGAGGGCCCGGCGCGGCACCTGGATCCGCCCGATCCGTACCCCGAGATCGCGGACGGCCGCCGCCACCGTGGGCTCGCTGAGCACCCGCAGCGCGAAGGCCAGCTCCGCGGGCGAGACGTCGAACTGCTTCTCCAGCTCCACCCCCTGCGCCACCGCCGCCAGCTCGTCGGGCCCGAACCGCCGGTGCGCCCCCTGCTCCCGCACGGGCGGCAGCAGACCGAGTGCCTCCCGATATCGGAGCATTCGAGGGGACATGCCGAGCCGCTTCGCGGCCTCCGTGATACGCATTCTTACATTCTTACGTCAGTTTCGACCGCTCCGAGATGCGCACCCCTCGAAGGGCCGCCTAAACTCGTCGGGACAACCATCAGTGACGCGAGGGGAAACCCGATGGACTTCAAGGTCGCAGACCTTTCACTTGCCGACTTCGGCCGCAAGGAGATCCGGCTCGCCGAGCACGAGATGCCCGGCCTCATGGCGATTCGCAAGGAGTACGCGGCCTCCCAGCCCCTTCGCGGCGCGAAGATCATGGGCTCCCTGCACATGACGATCCAGACGGCCGTCCTCATCGAGACGCTCGTCGCGCTCGGCGCCGAAGTCCGCTGGGTCAGCTGCAACATCTTCTCCACGCAGGACCACGCCGCCGCCGCGGTGGTCGTCGGCCCCAACGGCACCACGGACGACCCGCAGGGCGTGCCGGTGTTCGCCTGGAAGGGCGAGACGCTGGAGGAATACTGGTGGTGCACCGAGCAGGCCCTCACCTGGCCCGACGGCGACGCCCCCAACATGATCCTCGACGACGGCGGCGACGCCACGCTGCTGGTCCACAAGGGCGCCGAGTACGAGAAGGCGGGCGCCGTGCCGGCCGCCACCGCCGACGACCCGGAGGAGTGGCACGTCATCATCGACCTGCTCACCCGCACGGTCGGCGACGACAAGAGGTGGACCAGGATCGCCGAGAGCATCAAGGGCGTCACCGAGGAGACCACGACCGGCGTGCACCGCCTCTACGAGATGCACAAGAACGGCCAGCTCCTCTTCCCGGCCATCAACGTCAACGACTCGGTCACCAAGTCCAAGTTCGACAACAAGTACGGCTGCCGCCACTCCGTCATCGACGGTCTCAACCGCGCCACCGACGTGCTCATCGGCGGCAAGGTGGCCGTGGTGTGCGGCTACGGCGACGTCGGCAAGGGCTGTGCCGACGCGCTGCGCGGCCAGGGCGCCCGCGTCATCGTCACCGAGATCGACCCGATCTGCGCGCTCCAGGCGGCCATGGACGGCTTCCAGGTGACCACGCTGGACGAGGTCGTCGGCATCGCCGACATCTTCGTGACCGCCACCGGCAACTTCAACATCATCACCGCCGACCACATGGCGAGGATGAAGCACCAGGCGATCGTCTCCAACATCGGCCACTTCGACAACGAGATCGACATGGCCGGCCTCGCCAAGCTGCCCGGCATCGCGAAGAACAACATCAAGCCGCAGGTCGACGAGTGGGTCTTCGCCGACGGCCACTCGATCATCGTCCTCGCCGAGGGCCGCCTGATGAACCTCGGCTGCGCCACCGGCCACCCGAGCTTCGTCATGTCCAACTCGTTCACCAACCAGGTGATCGCGCAGATCGAGCTGTTCACGAAGACGGCCGAATACCCGATCGGCGTCTACACGCTGCCCAAGCACCTGGACGAGAAGGTCGCCCGCCTGCACCTCGACGCCCTGGGCGTCAAGCTCACCGAGCTCACCAAGGAGCAGGCCGCCTACATCGGCGTCCACGTCGAGGGCCCCTACAAGTCCGACCACTACCGGTACTGAATCTTTGTTTTCAGCAAGCTCCGGGAGGGGTTTCTCGCCTCCCGGAGCTTTCCGTCCATGGTTTTTTACGGCGGAGCACGGTGGGCCGCACGCGCCGACGTCAGTGGCCGTCCGTCATGGCCGGTCGTGAAGGCTCACGGGTCGCTCGCCGTGACGGCGCGCGTTCTTGGCCGTCTTCTTCGCTCGAAGGGCTGGCATGGATCTCTGGGAAAGTGGCGAGCGGCAGATCTCCTGGGCCGCTCGTTCGATGCCGGTGTTGACCGCGATCGGAGAGCGGTTCGGCGTCGAACGGCCGCTGGACGGGCTGAAGATCGCCGCCTGCCTGCACGTCACCGCCGAGACGGCCGTACTGATGGGGGCCCTGAAGGCGGGCGGGGCCGAGATCGCGCTCGCCGCGTCCAACCCGCTGTCCACGCAGGACGACGTGGCCGAGGCGCTGCGTGCCTACGGGATCGCCGTGCACGCGCGGGCCGGCGTCGATCGGGCCACCTACTACCGGCACATCCACCAGGCGCTCGACCTCGAGCCCGACCTCGTGCTCGACGACGGGTGCGACCTGGTGAACATTCTCCACACCGAACGTACCGACCTGCTCGAACACGTCACGGGCGGGTGCGAGGAGACCACCACCGGGATCATCCGGCTGCGGCAGATGGCCGCCGAGGGCGCGTTGAGGTTCCCCGTCGTGGCGGTGAACGACACCCGGACCAAGCGCATGTTCGACAACCGCTACGGCACCGGGCAGTCCACGCTGGACGGCATCATGCGCGCCACCAACGCCATGCTGGCCGGGCGCACGGTGGTCGTGGCCGGGTTCGGGTTCTGCGGGCGGGGCGTGGCCGAGCGGGCCAAGGGGTTCGGCGCGCGGGTGATCGTGACCGAGATCGACGCCGTGAAGGCGCTCGACGCGAACCTCCAGGGGTACGAGGTCCGGCCCATGGCGCAGGCGGCGATGCTCGGCGACCTCTTCGTCACCGTGACCGGCAACCGCGACGTGATCAGGGCCGAGCACCTGTCGGTCATGAAGGACGGTGCGATCCTGGCCAACGCCGGGCACTTCGACGTGGAGATCGACGTGCGGGCGCTGGACGAGCTGGCCACCGAGGTGCACCGCGGGGTGCGGCCCAACACCGACGAGTACGTGCTGCCCGACGGCCGGCGGCTGCTGCTGCTCGCCGAGGGGCGGCTGGTCAACCTCACCGCCGCCGAAGGCCATCCGGCGGCCGTCATGGACATGTCGTTCTCCGCGCAGGCGCTGGCCGTGGCGTGGCTGGTCGGCGAGCGTTCCCGCCTCGATCCCGGCGTCTACGACGTCCCGGAGGAGATCGATCACGAGGTGGCCAAGCTGAAGCTGGCCGCGGCCGGGATCGGCATCGACGAGCTCACGCCTGAGCAGGAGGACTATCTCCACTCCTGGCGGGTCGGCTCCTAGACGGACGGGAGTCGCCTGTGGGGTTGGCGTGGCCGATGATATTGCAGGATGATCGGATGATCCTGGAATGTCTGGCGGTGGAGAAAGGGTCTGCCACGTGAGTCCGTCCCCCAAGTCCCTTCCGATGGGAGGGTTCGCGTTCTCCGCCCTCGGCGTCGGTGCCGTGGTCCTGCAGATGCTGTCCGTCGTCTATCCCGACGGCGACCCCGCCAGGGCGCGCGAGGCCGCGCGCCTGCTGCGGCAGCTGGCCACGCGGGTGGACACCAGCCTGGACGACGTGGAGGACGTCGCGCGAACGGTGTGGCGTCCGCCCAGCTCCGGCGCGGGAGTCGACGCCTTCAGGAAGTACTTCGGCGAAGATCTCGCGCCCTACCCGCCGCACGTGTCCGCGTACCTGCGCGGGCTGGCCGACGCGGTCGACGACTACGCGGACCTGCTGGAGCAGACCCAGCACGCGCTCCGCACGATGGCCATGATCCAGTGGCTCGAGCTGCTGATGTTCTTCTGCTGGCCGGCCATCGACAGGAAGGTCCAGACGCTGATCAACTGGGCGATGCGGAAGAAGCAGGCGGGGCTGCTGGTCAGGATGTTCAATCACGCGGTGGGCAAGCGGTTCATCTACGCCGTGGGCGGCAGCCTCGCCTACACGGCCCTCGACCAGCTGCTCGTCAACGGGGTCAAGCTGGGGCGAGGCGAGGACATGGGGTCGTCGGGCGACCAGGGCGAGTACATGGTGAAGAACTTCGCCGCGGCCATGGTCTTCTACCATGTGGATCCCGCCAATTTCGGCAAGGCCGCCAACCTGCTGCCGAAGAACCAGGCGGCGCAGAACGCCATCGTGTTCCTCACCGGGTCCTCCATCTTCACCACCACGGCGAACGCGCTCAACCGGCCCGGCGACGTGATCGACGACCCGGCCAGCCTGTTGCCCACGTGGGAGCAGATGCTCGCCAAGCTGGGTGTCGCCGCGGGCCAGGACCAGTTCAGGCGCTGGCGCGGATACTGAGCGCCGGGGACCACGTAGCTAGTCCTGGCCGAAACGCCTGACCTCGTCGGCGAACGGGGTCAGGCCGTCCGTCATCATCCCGGCCATCCGCTTGGTCAGGTCCGCGGCGGCCTCGCTCGCGGCGGCGAGCACCGCCTCCGCCAGCGCGTCGGCGCCGAGCCGCATCGCCCGCGGGTCGATGCGCAGGCCGCCGAGCGTGCCGCTGGGCAGCACCTCGGCCTTCACCTGGCCATTGGCCGCCTCGCCGCGGCCGCGGAGGTTGTCGAGGCTTTCGCGCAGCTCCTGCAGCGGCCGCAGATCGGCCTGGAACTGGGCGAGAAGGCGCTGCATCTCCTCGTCGAGGAAGGGGGCGTCGCCGTCTGGTGTGGGCATCGGGTCTCCGAACAACGTCAGGGGTTGAGCTTTCCGTCCGACTTCGAGTATTTGGGTGGGTCGGACACTTTCGGCAGGGACTGGATGGTCGCCCAGTGCGCGATGTCGAAGCCGGTCTTCATGCCGGCCAGCCGTTCGGCGATCCCGGGATAGACGTCGCGTAACGCGTTGACGTACGTCTCGGCCTTCTTCAGCGCGGTGGAATAGCCCTGTTTGAAGGTGTTCGCCGTCTCATCGGTGCCGGCGAAGTCGCCCAGGGCGGCGATGGCGTCGAGAATCCGGCGGGCGTCCCTCGCCAGCTCGTCGTGCTCGGTGATGAAGCCGCCGGCCGCTCGGGTGAAGGTGCTGCCGCGGACGTCGATGTTCGGCATGCCCGGGCGGTCGAGGCCGGGCGAGCTCGGCGACGGGGTGGGGACGGGGTACGTGGGAGCAGTCGAGGGCACCGGCGACGCCCCAGGCGTTTGCGTTGGCGTCGGGGTGGGGGTGGGCGTTGGTGTGGGCGTGGGGGAAGGGCTTGGCGACGTCGGACTCGGGCTGGGCGTCGGGGACGTGGGACTCGGGCTGGGCGTCGGGGACGTGGGGCTCGGGGTGGGCGTGGGGGTCGGGGACGTCGGGCTCGGGCTGGGCTCCGGGGTCGTGGGGCTGGACGTGGGTGTCCCTGTGGGGCTCGGCGCGGGCGTCCCCGTGGGCGTCCCCGTGGGGGTGGCCGTGGGGGTGGCCGACAGCGTGGGCGATGCGGATGGAGCGTTTGAATCTGCCATAGACGTGACGTCCTCCTCACGCATTGCATGCACTTCCTGCAGGGATAGTGTAGTTTAGCGCCAGGATGAGGCCCTCGTCCTCGAAGTCGCGACCTTACTGGAGGGCGGACTGCATCTGCTGCATGCGGCGGATCTCGGCGGCCTGGGTCACGCTGACGTCACTGGCCAGCTCCTCGACCCGGATGTGCGAGCCGCTCGTCAGCACCTGCTCCGACATCTTGATCGCCCCGAGATGGTGGTTGATCATGAGCTCCAGGAACATCCGGTCGAAGTCCTTGCCCTTGGCCGCCTTCAGGGCCTCCATCTGGGCGGGCGTGGCCATCCCCGGCATGCCCTCGTGCGCGGCGTGGTGGTCGGGCACCGTCTGCTGCTGCTCCCGCAGCCACGTCGTCATGAACTGGATCTCCGGCCCCTGGGCGTCCTTGATCCGGCTCGCCAGGCTCTTCAGCTGGGCCGAGTCGGCCCGGCTGGGCGCGAGGAGCGACATGTCCAGGGCCTGGCGGTGGTGGACGACCATGTCCTGGACGTACTTGATGTCGGACGCGTTGGCCGTGGCCGAGGGGACGGCGGTGGCGGCCTCGCTCGGCGACAGCGTCTTGGCCTGCTCCCCGGGGCGGCCGGGAGCGATCACGGGCGCGGTCGAGTCGGCCCGTGGAGCCGGCGGCGGGGAGGAGGAGGTGCAGCCGGAGAGGGCAACGACCGTGCCCATGACGACAATGAGCGCGGCGCGCACCCACAACCTCCCTGACTGACTCGGACGAGAATGCGCACTCTAGGTCATAAGTGGACAAATTAAAAGAGGGTGAACAGGAACAAAATTTGACAGGTTGTCGGCTTGGCCAGTCGAGGGGGGACCGGCGAGGATGGCGTAGATTTATGCCCCCTTTATAGGAGGATTGCGAGTGTTCTCCCTCCGCAGGGCCCTCACCCTGGTCACGGCGGTCGCGGCGATGGCCGGCACCGTCTTACCGGCTCAGGCCGCGGACGTTCCGGCTCCTGGCGAGATCGTCATGAGTCCCAACATCCAGCACGTCACCAACGTGCCCAAGCCCGAGGCCCTGGCCGACATCCACACGGACATGGCCTTCCAGGGCGACTACGCCTACGTCGGCAACTACTACGGCTTCTCGATCTACGACATCAAGCGCCCGAAGCGGACCTCGCTGGTGAGCTCGGTCGTCTGCCCAGGTGGCCAGATGGACATGTCCGTCTACGGCAACCTGCTCTTCGGCTCCGTCGACTCCTCCCGCAACGACGACTCGTGCAACAGCACCTCGCAGCCCGCGTCGGTCAAGGAGTCGTGGGAGGGCATCCGCATCTTCGACGTCTCCGACAAGGCCAACCCGAAGTACATCAAGTCGGTCGAGACCAACTGCGGCTCCCACACCAACACGCTGGTGCCTGACCGCAAGGGCGAGAACGTCTACATCTACGTCTCCTCCTACAGCCCGAACGCCTCGTTCCCCGACTGCCAGCCGCCCCATGACCTGATCTCGATCATCAAGGTGCCGCTGAGCGACCCGACGGCCGCGACCGTGATCGCGACGCCGAACCTCTTCCCCGACGGCGGCTACGGCGGCGTCTCGCAGCCCTACCCGAACGGGAAGTCCGCCACCACCGGCTGCCACGACATCACGGCCTACCCGGAGAAGGGCATCGCCGCCGGCGCCTGCATGGGTGACGGCATCCTGCTCGACATCCGCAACCCCGAGCAGCCCAAGGTCACCGCGACCGTGCGCGACGAGACGAACTTCGCGTTCTGGCACTCGGCCACGTTCAACAACGACGGCACGAAGGTCATCTTCACCGACGAGCTCGGTGGCGGGACCAGGGCGACCTGCAACGAGGCCATCGGCCCGAACCGGGGCGCCAACGCGTACTACGACATCGTGAACGGGCAGCTCCAGTTCAGGAGCTACTTCAAGATCTCGCGCCACCAGGCCGACACCGAGAACTGCGTGGCCCACAACGGCTCGCTGATCCCGGTCAAGGGCCGCGACATCATGGTGCAGGCGTGGTACCAGGGCGGGATCTCGGTGGTGGACTTCACCGACTCGGCCCACCCGCAGGAGATCGCGTTCTTCGAGCGCGGTCCGGACAACACCGCGCCGGCGCTCAGCGGCGGCTTCTGGTCCGCCTACTACTACAACGGCTACATCTACGGGTCCGACTTCAACCTGGGCCTGGACGTTCTGAAGATCAACGACTGGCGTACGAACCGGGCGAACGGCGTCAAGATGCGCTCACTCAACGCGCAGACCCAGACGTCGTATCCCGAACACGGCCACTAACCCCCAGGCGGCGAGGGCCCCGACCGGGCCCTCGCCGTTTTCACTTATCCCGACATATGCGATAAGGAGTCTCGGAGTGTTCAATCCGCGCCGTGCCCTCGTCATGGCCGCGGCCGCCGTCGCGTTAGCGCTGACGAGCCTGCCCGCCCTGGCCGCCGACATCCCACCGGCCGACACCGTGGTCACCAGCCCCAACGTGAGCCACGTCCTGAACATCCCCAAGCCCGCCCCGATCGCCGGCACCATCAACACCGACATCGCCTTCCAGGGCGACTACGCCTACGTCGGCAACTACGGCGGCTTCTCGATCTACGACATCAGCAACCCCAAGAAGGCCAGGCCCGTCAGCTCGGTCGTCTGCCCCGGCTCCCAGATGGACGTCAGCGTCTACGGCGACCTGCTGTTCACCGCCGTGGACTCCTCGCGCAGCGACGACTCGTGCAACAGCACGGCGCTGACCGCCGACCACAAGGAGGCCTGGGAAGGCGTCCGGATCTTCGACGTCTCCGACAAGGCCAACCCGAAGTACATCAAGTCGGTCGAGACCAACTGCGGCTCCCACACCCTGACCCTGGTGCCGGGCAAGGGCCGCGACCGGAACAAGAACGTCTACATCTACGTCTCGTCCTACAACCCGAACGCCACGTTCCCCGACTGCCTGCCGCCGCACGACAAGCTGTCGATCATCAAGGTGCCGCTCAGGAACCCGACGGCCGCGGCGGTCGCGGCCACCCCGGTGGTCTTCCCCGACGGCGGCAACGAGACCCAGCCCGGCCTGCTCCTGCCGACCAGCGGCTGCCACGACATCACCGCCTACGCCGAGAAGGACATCGCGGCGGGCGCGTGCATGGGTGACGGCGTGCTGTTCGACATCTCGGACCGGCTGAACCCGAAGGTCACGGCCAGGACCACGGACCCGAACTTCGCGTTCTGGCACTCGGCCACCTTCAGCAACGACGCCAGGAAGGTCGTCTTCACCGACGAGCTCGGCGGCGGCGGCGGGGCCACCTGCAACGAGGCCACCGGGCCGAACCGCGGCGCGGACGCGATCTACGACATCTCGAACGGGCAGTTCACGTTCAAGAGCTACTTCAAGATCCCGCGCTACCAGGCCGACAGCGAGAACTGCGTCGCGCACAACGGCTCGCTGATCCCCGTCAAGGGCCGGGACATCATGGTCCAGGCCTGGTACATGGGCGGGCTGTCGGTGTGGGACTTCACCGACGCGGCCAACCCGAAGGAGATCGGCTACTTCGAGCGCGGCCCGCGCTCGGCCGGCGGTGGCGGCGGCATCTGGTCCGCCTACTACTACAACGGCTACATCTACGCGGCCGACTTCCACGAGGGCCTCGACGTCGTCAAGGTCACCGACCCGCTGACGAACAACGCCAGGCACGTCCGTACCGACCGGTTGAACGTGCAGACGCAGGAGTCGTACCGCAACTGGTGACGATCCTCTGCGCCGCTCTCACTGCGGCGGCGCGAACCCGCCGCTGGTCGCGTATTCTCGCGGGGACTTCGTCACCACGGTTGCCGTAGGTGCGGAACGTTCACTGCGGCGGCGCGAACCCGCCCGGAGTCGCCTTAGGCGGCTCCGGTGCGGGGGGCCGGGGCTGGTACGGGCCCGGCTGCTGGTAGGGAGCCGGGGGCTGGGGCTGGTACGGACCCGGGTGCGCGTAGGGGGCCTGGGGCGGGCGGCCGTTGGCGGCGCGTTGCGCGAAACGTACCTGCTCCCTCCTGCGGCGCTCGGCCAGGACGGCGCTCAGGTACGCGTGCGGCGGCACCCCGGCGGGCGCCGCGGGCGAGACGAAGGACGCCGTCTGGGTGGCGATCCGCACCCCCATCTCATGCTGGACCTGCGGCGACAGGTCGTGCCACCGCGACAGGTACTGCCGGGCCGCCTGCGCCACCTCGTCGGGGAGCTGGGAGAGCTCCAGCGTCGCAGCCCAGGCCGCCAGCGGCGGCGGCATCACGATGAGCTGCCCGGAGTCGCGCGGCGCCCGGTCGGAGATCACGATGGTGCCGGCGAAGACGTCGCCGAGCCGCTTGCCCCGCTGCGAGACCAGCGACGCGATCAGCGCGGGCGCCCCGGAGAGCATCCAGAACTCCACCACCCCGGCCAGGCCCCGGAACAGCGCCTGCCTGAAGCGTTCGGGGCTGCCGTCGTCGCTGACCACCCGGAGCCCGAGCGCGAGCTTGCCGAGGGTGCGCCCCCTGGTCAGCGACTCGAAGATCACGGGGTAGCCGACCAGCACCAGCACCACGAACACGATCATCGCGGCCCCGAACATGGCCGCGTCCGAGATGACCGAGAACGCGCCTAAGATCGCATAGGCGGCGATCAGCACCGTGAACTGCACGGCCATGTCGATGACGATCGCCAGCGCGCGCGAGGGCATCTGGGCGATCCGCACTTCGACGACGACCGCGTCGCCGGTCACAACCTCAGACATATGTGGAGCCTAACGGCTATGTACCGGTGTTTGAGCGGCCAGAATGTTCGGGTGGACATCGATGCGTTCGTCACAGCTCACCGCCCCGTGTGGGACCGGCTCGATCACCTGGTCAAGCGCCGCTCGTCGCTGACGGGTGCCGAGGTGGACGAGCTGGTGGACCTCTACCAACGCGTGTCCACCCATCTGTCCATCGTGCGCTCCTCGTCCGGGGACGCGATGCTGACCGGGCGGCTGTCGGCGCTCGTGGCGCGGGCCAGGTCGGCGGTGACCGGGGCGCACACGCCCGCCTGGCGGGAACTGGTGAGGTTCTTCACGGTGTCGTTCCCCGTGGTGGCCTACCGGGCGCGGTGGTGGTGGCTGGGGAGCACGGTGGCGTTCGTGGCGGTCGCGTGGGTGATGGGCGCCTGGGTGGCGGCCAACCCCGACGTCCAGGCAACGATCGGCTCGCCGGACGAGATCGCCCAGCTCGTCGACCACGACTTCGCCGACTACTACTCCGAGCACCCGGCCGCCTCCTTCGCCAGCCAGGTGTGGACGAACAACGCGTGGGTCGCCGCCCAGACGATCATCTACTCGGTGCTGCTCGGCCTGCCGATCCCGTACGTGCTCTACAGCAACGCCGCGAACGTCGGCATCTCCGGCGGCCTCATGGCCTCCCGCGACAAGCTGGACATCTTCTTCGGCCTGATCATGCCGCACGGGCTGCTGGAGCTGACCGCCGTGTTCCTGGCGGCGGCGGTCGGGTTGCGCCTGGGCTGGACGGTCATCGACCCGGGGCCGCGCCGGCGGACGGAGGCCCTGGCCGAGCAGGGCCGGGCGGTGATGAGCGTGGCGCTGGGGCTGGTCGTGGTGCTGTTCGTGTCGGGCCTGATCGAGGCGTTCGTCACGCCCTCCGGGCTGCCGACGTGGGCGCGCGTGGGCATCGGCGCGCTCGCGGAGGCGGCCTTCCTGCTGTACGTGATCGCCTTCGGCCGCCGCGCCCTGCGCCAGAACGAGACCGGCGACCTCGAGCGCGCCCCGGACGTCGCCCCGACGGCCTGACCCCCGGTTCGGGCCCTACAGCCGCCCGGCCGCCTTCAGGGCCAGGTACGCGTCCGCGAGCGCGGGGGCGATGTCCTCCGGAGGCGCGTCCACGACCTCCACCCCGTGCCGCCGCAGCCGGGCCGTGATGCGCCGGCGTTCGAGCTGGGCGTGCTCGGCCGCCGCCGCGTCGTACACCTCCTCGGCCGACGCCCGGCGTCCCGCCATGGCCGCGACCCGGGGGTCCGACACCCCGGCCACCAGCACCAGGTGGCGCGAGGAGAGCTGGGAGAGCACCGGCATGAGCCCTTCGTCCAGGGCCGCCCCGTTGAGGTCGGTGAGGAGCACGACCAGGCAGCGCCGCTTGGCCCGCGACAGGACGGCCGCCACCATGCCCTGCGAGTCGGCCTCGATCAGCTCCGCCTCGATCGGCGCCATCACGTTGACCAGCGACGACAGCAGCTCGGTGCGTGACGCCCCGCTCACCCAGGCGCGCACCGCCCGGTCGTAGGCGAGGAAGTCGACCTGGTCACCGGCCCTGGCCGCCAGCGCGGCCAGTAGCAGCGCGGCGTCCATCGACCAGTCGAGCCGCGGCCAGCCGGGCGCCGGGCGCGGGTCCGGCCGTACCAGCAGGCCGCCGCCGCCCGCGGTGGCACCGGCCATGGGGATGGGCGCGTCGCCCACCCGGCCCGCCGAGGTGCGGCCGGTGTCGAGCACGATCAGCACGCGGCGGTCGCGTTCCGGCCGCCAGGTGCGCACGACCACGTCGTGGCGGCGCGCCGTGGCCCGCCAGTCGATGGAGCGCACGTCGTCGCCCACCACGTACTCCCGCAGCGAGTCGAACTCCGTCCCCTGCCCGCGCACCAGCGCCGGATGCTGGCCGTCCAGCTCGCGCAGCCGGGCCAGCCTGGACGGCAGGTGCTTGCGCGACAGGAACGGCGGCAGCACGCGTACCGACCACGGCGCCTGGTGGCTGCCCTGGCGGGCGGCCAGGCCCAGCGGCCCGAGCGAGCGCACCGTGACCGCCACGGACGAGCGGTCGCCGCGCCTGGTCGGGGCGAGCGTCACGACGATCTTGCGGCGCTCGCCCTTGGGCACGTTGAGGTCGGCGACGCGCGGCGTGGCGCCCGCCGACGGCGGCCAGGCGTCCCTTAGCACGCCGCGCACCCGCCTGGAGCCGGGGTTCTCGACGATCAGCTCGACCGTGGCCCGCTGGCCGAGCCGTACGAGCGTGTCGCCGGAACGGTGGAACCTCAGTGGACGTACGGCTCCGGCGAACACCAGGTCCACCACGATCGCGGCGGCCAGCAGCAGGCAGACCCCGGCCAGCGCGGCCCCGGGCTGCGGCGCCAGCAGCACCACGACGATCCCGATCGCCGCGACCAGCCCGGCCCGTCCCGTGAGAGCCATCAGCGCGGGACCGGGACGGAGGCCAGGATGCCGTCGAGCAGGCCGTCGGCGGTCGCGCCCTCCAGCTCGGCCTCCGGCCGGAGCTGGATCCGGTGCCGCAGCGCGGGCCTGGCCAGCGCCTTGACGTCGTCAGGAGTCACGTACGGGCGCCCGGACAGCCACGCCCACGCCCGCGAGGCCGCCAGCAGCGCGGTGGCGCCCCGCGGGGAGACGCCGAGTTGCAGCGACGGCGAGTTCCTGGTGGCGCGGGCCACGTCCACGATGTAGCCGAGCACCTCGGGCGCCACGTGCACCTTCGAGACCGCCTCCCGCCCGGCCGCCAGGTCGTCGGCCGTGGCGACGGGCTTGACCTCGCTCAGGTCGCGCGGGTCGAAGCCGCGGGCGTGCCGTTCGAGCACGGAGATCTCCTGCTCGCGCGGCGGCAGCGGCACGGTCAGCTTGAGCAGGAACCGGTCGAGCTGGGCCTCGGGGAGCTGGTAGGTGCCCTCGTACTCGACGGGGTTCTGCGTCGCGCACACCACGAACGGGTCGGGCAGCCGCCGCGCCGCGCCCTCGACGCTGACCTGCCGCTCCTCCATCGCCTCGAGCAGCGCCGCCTGCGTCTTCGGCGGGGTGCGGTTGATCTCGTCGGCGAGCAGCAGGTTCGTGAACACCGGCCCCTCGCGGAACTCGAACTCCGCGGTCTTCGCGTCATAGATCAGCGAGCCGGTCACGTCGCCCGGCATCAGGTCCGGCGTGAACTGCACCCGCTTGAAGTCAAGGGACAGGGCGGCCGACAGCGTGCGCACCATCAACGTCTTGGCCACGCCCGGCACGCCTTCGAGCAGCACGTGCCCCTTGCACAGCAGCGCGATGACCATCCCCGTCACCACCGCGTCCTGACCGACCACGGCCTTGGACACCTCGGCGCGCAGCGCGCCCAGCGCCTCCCTGGCCGAGTCGCCCGAGCTCGGGACGCGGAACGTCTCCTCAGAGTTCACTGACCTGCCTTTCGATGAAGTCCAAATATCCGGCCAACCCGACGAGCCCGGCGTCGTCCACCGGCGGTGGCCCGTAGAGCGCCGCGCCGACCTGGTGGGCGTCCTGGCCGGTGCGGGCGGCGAGCGCCGCGACGACCTCGTTCGGCCCGGCCCCCGATCCGAGCCCCAGCCTGGGAGTGAGCCGGTCGACGGCGCCCGCGCGCAGCGACTCCGCCGCCCGCTGCCGCGCGCGCCTGGCCCGGTAGAGCCTGCCGCGGCCCTCGACGGTCTCGGCCGCGCGCACGACGACGGGCAGCTTCTCCGTCACCACCGGGCCCAGCCGCCTGCCCCGCCAGAACGCCGTGACGGCCAGTGCGATGAGGGACATGTAGACGGTCCAGCGGATGCTCTCGGGCATGAGGTCGTACATCGACTTGCCCCGCTCGCCCGGCAGCTCGGTGACGGGCGGGGTCGCGGGGCGGACCAGCCAGGTCACGGGCCTGCCGGTGCCGATCAGGTTGAGCGCGAGCGCGGCGTTGCCGTCCTCGGCCAGGCGCTGGTTGGTCAGGAAGCCGCCGTCGCCGACGACCGTGGTGACGCCGCCCGCCTGCGGGAAGCTGACCAGCGTGTATCCGTCGCCGGCCGGGTAGCAGCCGGTGGCCCCGGTGGGGCCCCGGAAGACGGCGCCGCCCAGGTAGGCGCTGCCCGCGGCCGTGGCGGCGGGCAGCGAGCACTCGGGCTCGCGCGAGCGCGTGCGCGCCGGGGCCGGCTCGGTGCGCACGCCGGGGGCCAGGACGTCGAGGCCGGGGAGGTCGCCGACGATCAGCCGGTCGCCCTGGATCCGGGTCAGGCTGTACTCATCGAAGTACGACATGTCGGTGATCAGCAGCAGCCGGTTGCCGGTCGTGGCCTTGGCGGCGGCGGCTTCCACGGAGTCGACCCGGTCCACCGTGACGCCCCGGGACCTGAGCACCTCGGCCAGCGCCTTGGAGCCCGCCAGCGTGGTGTCGTCGGGGTCCAGCGCCCGCGACGGGCCCGACTCCGGGCCGAACAGGACGCCCGCGACCGAGACGAGCACGATGACGAGGCCGAGCAGGACGATGATCCGGCTGCCGCGCCAGGTGGAGCGCGCGGTGGGCGAGGTCGGGTAGGACGCGTCGCCCGCGGGCCGCGTGAGGACGCTCATGCCGGCCCACCTGCCCCGGGCCGCTCGCCCGGGGCCGCGCCGACCGGGGTCCAGGCCGTGGCCGCCGCGCCGGCCCCGACCGGGACCGGGCGGGCCTGGCGGAGCTGCTCGTCCAGGCCGGCCATCTCCTCGTACGCCTCCCGCGTGCCCGGCACCCCGCCGTAGGTCACGTCGTCGAACGACCGGGCGGCCGCCGCCAGCCTCGTGGCGAAGCCGGGCAGCGACAGGGCCGCCTCGCTGGTCAGCTCGTCGGCCGTGCGCCCCGGCATGCCGTCGACGAGCGCGCGTTCCTCCAGGTCACGGGCGATGGCGCGGAGCCGTTCGCGGATGGCCTCGCTCCAGCGCTGCTCGGCGGCCAGCCCGGCGGACGCCGCCCGGTGCTCGGCCGCCGTCATCACCCGCTCCCCGAACAGCCCGCCCACGGCGAGCGCGTTCTTGCGGCTGGCCCTGCGGAGCTGCCACGAGATCAGCGCGATCAGCGTGAGGATGACCAGCACGATGAGCACGGAGGCGATGACCCCTCCGGCGGGGCCCCCGCCCGCGGCCGTGTTGACCAGGTCGCCGAGGAACTGCATGACCCGCCGGTAGACCAGGTCGAGCAGGGACTCCTTCTCGTATGCAGGCTTGAGGAGCTCCTCCGCGGCCCGGCGCGCGGCCTCCTCCCTGTCGATCGGGCTCACGGCCTGGCGGAGTTGGAGGGGTGCCAGAGCTCGTCCGCCGAGGCGTGCACCCATCCCTGACGCTGCTGCTCGATGGCCGCCGTCTGCAGCACGAGGTCGAACGCCTCGCTGCGCATGCGCCGGTCGGCGTAGAGCAGGCCGGCGACCCCGGCCTGGAACGGGTAGGTGAGCATCGATCCGAGCGTGCCGCCGAGGGCGATGAGCACGACCGACACGACGGTGGTGGCCACCGAGCCCGCGCCGAACATGCCGAACAGCGTGCCGGCCAGCGTGAAGGGCACCGACAGGACGCCCGCCACGAGCCCGACCAGCAGGGACGTGAGCAGCAGGATGCCGAAGACGCGCCAGAAGTCGCCGGTGACCAGGTGCCACGAGCGCCGCATGGACTCGATCGCCCCCCTGCCCTCCAGCACCACGATGGGCGAGGCGAAGGCGAAGCGGGTCGTGAAGAACAGGTAGTAGCCGAGATAGACGATCATGAACAGGAAGGCCAGCCCGAGAATCACGCCTGCTCCGCCGGAGGAGACGTTCATCGCGACCACCACGATGAGCAGCACCATCACGACCAGCGGCACCAGCATGATGACGGCCATCATCGCCACGACGCCGAACAGCGCGGGCACCCTGCCCTTGACGAGCTGCCACGCCTCCCGGGCGGTGATGCTGCCGCCGAAGACGGCCCGGCCGAGGATCCTGGTCAGCACGCCGGTCAGCAGCGTGACCACGACGAACTGGACCATGTACGACACGAGCGTGCCGCCGTACTGGGCGGCGACGCCGTACACGCTGGTGAGCCCGTCGTTGGAGGAGGTGTACGCGCTCTCGGGGTCGTCGAGCACGCCGCCCATGGTGTCGAGCACGAACGCCTGGCCGACGGCCACGGGCACGGAGGCGAGCAGGGCGGCGACGGCCGACAGGCCGAGCACGGCCTTCGGGTTGGACCGGATCAGCTTGATCGTGCCGTCGAGGATGTCGCCGAGCCCCAGCGGGCGCAGCGGGATGATGCCCGGCCTCAGCGCCGGCGGCGGCGGCGCGTAGCCGTAACCGGGCTGAGGATGCGGATGGGGCGGATAAGGTGTTTGGGGCCCGGGTCCCAGTGGCTGAGGTTGCTGAAGGGGCTCCCCGTACGGCTGCCCGTAGGGCGTCGGCTGCGGCTGCTGCTGCGCGCCTGGCGCGGTCCACGGGGAGGCCGGCGGGGCGCTGTAGGGCGGGGGCTGCTCGGCCGACCAGCCTGATGGCGTCTCGGGCGGGGGACCGTGACCGTCTGACATATCCCAATCCTGGCATGCTGAACGGGGCATTGGTGTCGCTGAGCGCATTCGCCGTCTCATCGGTGCCGTATTCGACGGCGAATCCGGTCGAGGTTCACGTGCAGGGGATGGCAGAAAGTTGCTCTGTTACCGCAGACTTGAGATTGCGGTCGCGGGGGGCGGACCTAAAATTCGCCTTTTGCATGGCTCATGTCACACTCATGGGCCTACCAAGGGTAACCTTCAGCGATCGTGCGGGTATGTCCCACAATGCGTAGAACGAATGAGGGGCCATGAAAGGTCGCGTGCTGGTCGTCGATGACGACGCCGCTCTCGCCGAGATGCTGGGGATCGTGCTGCGAGGGGAAGGCTTCGAGCCGTCTTTTGTCTCCGACGGCGACAAGGCCCTCGACGCGTTCCGGGATACACGCCCGGATCTGGTCCTGCTCGACCTGATGCTGCCGGGGGCGGACGGCATCGACGTCGCACGCAGGATCAGGGCTGAGTCGGGGGTTCCGATCGTCATGCTCACGGCCAAGAGCGACACGATCGACGTCGTCCTCGGGCTGGAGTCGGGGGCCGACGACTACATCGTCAAGCCGTTCAAGCCGAAGGAGCTCGTGGCCCGGGTGCGGGCGCGGCTTCGCCGCACCGATGAGCCGACCCCCGAGATCCTCCAGATCGGCGACATCACCATCGACGTGGCCGGGCACTCGGTCAAGCGGGGCGAGGAGACGATCAACCTCACGCCGCTGGAGTTCGACCTGCTGGTCGCGCTGGCCCGCAAGCCGCGCCAGGTGTTCACCCGCGAGGTCCTGCTGGAGCAGGTCTGGGGCTACCGCCACGCGGCCGACACGCGGCTGGTCAACGTGCACGTGCAGCGGCTCAGGGCCAAGATCGAGAAGGACCCCGAGCACCCCGAGATCGTGGTGACGGTCCGCGGCGTCGGCTACAAAGCCGGCCCCGCCTAGTCCACGTCCCGTCCTGCCATGCCCCCGGCGAAGAAGAAGCGTTTCCGCCGACGGACATTCCGCCAGATTCTCGGCGGCGTTCGCCGGCGGGTGCGCCGTGCGGCAGGCAGGACACGGAGCGTGTGGCGGCGCTCGCTCCAGCTCCAGGTGGTCACCAGCACGCTGGTGATCTCCGTGATCGTGGTGGTCGTGCTGGGCACGTTCCTGTCCGAGCAGATCAACCGGTCGGTCGTGCAGAGCAGCCAGCGCTCCTCCGCCAGCGAGGCGTTCGCCGACCGCCTCCAGATCGCCGACGCGCTGGCGCCCGAGGCCGACGACCCGACCAAGCCTGCCGACAGCGGCAAGAAGGGCTCGGCCAACCCGCTCGACGACGTCATGGACATCGTCACCGGATCGGGCGAGAACGGCTCCAAGAAGCGCTACGACGTGCTGATACTCAACCAGGCGATCCCCGGCCAGTCGCGGGCGTCCGGGGGCGTCGTGCCGGCCAACGTGCCGGAGAGCCTGCGGCACAACGTGCAGAAGAAGACCGTCGGGTCCATCGAGAAGATCAAGTTCGTCGGCGAGAGCCAGCCCAGGCTCACGTACGTGGTCGGCGGGACCGTGCACGTGCCGTCCAGCGGCCAGAGCTACGAGGTCTACCACTTCTTCCCGTTCACGGACGAGGAGGAGCTGCTGTCCAACGTCCGGCTGGCCATCGTGGTGGTCGGCCTCGGGCTCGTGCTGCTGCTCGCCGCCATCGCGTACCTGGTCGCCCGGCAGGTCGTCACCCCCGTACGGCTGGCGCGACAGGCCGCCGAGCGCCTGGCCTCCGGCAAGCTGGACGAACGGCTCAAGGTGCGCGGCGAGGACGACCTGGCCCGCCTGGCGAACTCGTTCAACGAGATGGCCGCCAACCTGGCGCTGAAGATCCACCAGCTGGAGGAGCTCTCGCAGGTCCAGCGGCAGTTCGTCTCCGACGTCTCCCACGAGCTGCGCACGCCGCTGACGACCGTGCGCATGGCCGCCGACCTGCTCTACGACGCCCGCGAGGACTTCGACCCGATGGCCGCCCGCTCGGCGGAGCTCATGCAGGCCCAGCTCGAACGGTTCGAGTCGATGCTGGCCGACCTGCTGGAGATCAGCCGTTACGACGCCGGCGCCGCCACGCTCGACCTCGACTCCGTGGACGTGCGCGACGTGGTGCTGCGGGCCATCGCCGACTCCGAGGCGCTGGCCGAGCGGCACGCGACCCGCTTCGAGCTCCGGCTGCCGAACGAGCCGTGCATGGCCGAGATCGACAACCGCAGGGTCGAGCGGATCCTGCGCAACCTGCTGTTCAACGCCATCGAGCACGGCGAGGGCAGGGACATCGTGGTCACCGTCGGCGCCGACCGGGACGCGGTCGCGGTCGCCGTGCGCGACCACGGGATCGGGTTGAAGGGCGGCGAGGAGACGATGGTGTTCGACCGGTTCTGGCGGGCCGACCCGTCGCGGGCGCGGACGATCGGCGGCACCGGGCTCGGGCTGGCGATCTCGCGCGAGGACGCCACGCTGCACGGCGGCTGGCTGCAGGCCTGGGGACAGCCGGGGGAGGGCTCGCAGTTCAGGCTGACGCTGCCGCGGACGGCCGGGGCCGATCTGAAGGGCTCGCCACTGTCGCTGGTGCCGCCGGAGATCGAGATGCGGCGTACGTGGCGCACGGCCATGACACCGGTGCTGCTGCCGGCCTCGGCGGACGGGGCCGACCATGACGACGACTAGGCGGCGTGGGCGGAGCCGGCGGCTCGGCGCGGTGATCGTGATCGCGGTCGCCGTGGTCTGCGCGGGCTCCGGCTGCACCGTGATCCCCGTGACCGGTCCCATCACCCTCAACGAGGCCGGCAGCGGCGACCCGCTGAGCAAGCCGTTCCACCGCATGATCGCCTTCCCGCCCGACAAGACCTGGAACGAGGAGCAGACGATCAGGGGTCTGCAGGCGGCCATGGCCGCCTACGCCGACGACCCGACCGTCCTGCCTCGATACCTGACCCAGGAGGCGCGGGCGAAGTGGAGCGCCTCGGGGCCGGTGACGGTGGTCGACGACGCGTACGAGGTCGTGCCTCCCACCGATCGCGAGGAGACCGGGCCGGTGGCGAAGATCACGGTCAAGGGCCGGTGGGTGGCGCGCATCAAGGAGGACGACTCCTACGCCCCGACCGCCGGTCCCTGGGAGGACTCCTTCGAGCTCGTGAAGGCCGAAGGCGGCGGCTACCTGGTCAATCGCCTGCCCAACGGGCTGCTGCTCACCAACTCCGACGTGACCCGCGCGTACCGGGCCACGAACCTCTACTACCTGAACGGCAACAGCCCGAACACGCTGGTCGTGGACCGCGTACGCCTGCGGCTGAAGCCGACCGAGACGTACGCGCAGACCATCCTGCAGCGCCTGCTCAAGAGCCCCACCTCGGCCCTGCAGGGGGCGGTGACGACGAGCTTCCCCGCCGACACCAAGGTCGAGTCGATCAGGTCCGGCGAGGACCGCGTGGTGATCAACCTCTCCGGCCCCCTCGACACCCTGGACCTGAGCGCCGAGGACTCCCTGCGGGCCCAGATCAGGTACAGCCTCAACAAGAACGAGATCGCCAAGGGCCGCGTCATCGAGATCCAGGTCAACGGGGAGTCCTACTCCATCGACCGGCCCGACTCCGACGACGACTGGCTGGACGCCACCAGCGACGCCGCGTACTACATCAGCAAGGGCGCCGTCCACTACATGAGCAAGGACGGGCCCGCGGGCAGCGTGCCGGGTCCGGCGGGGCAGGAGCGCGAGGGCTTCCACGGCTTCGCCCTGTCCAAGGACGGGGGGTACGTGGCCGCCCAGACCTCGACCGGCATCTCGGTGGCGGCGCTGACCCAGTCGGGGCGCTGGCAGGAGGTCATCCAGGGCACGCTGACCGCGCCGACATGGCACCGGGACGGGTCCCTATGGACCTACGACCAGACGAACGCCGCCCTGCTCCGGTACGACCCGCTCAGCGGGAAGGGACCCCAGCGGATCTCCGCGCCCAAGCTGACCGGGCTGGACGTCACCCGGCTCCGGATCGCCAGGGACGGCGTCCGGGTGGCGGTCACCACCGGGCAGAACACCGTCCAGATCGGCGCGCTCACGGGCGGGGCGGCGGGGATGATGCTCGGCAACTTCCAGGCGCTGACCAGCACCGAGGAGGGGAACAAGATCCTCGATGTGGCCTGGGAGGATGACGAGCACCTGCTGGTGCTGGTCGAGGGCCAGGCCGGGCAGGTGCTCAACGAGATCAACGTGGGCGACGGGGAGATCGTGGGAGTGCCCTTGAAGGAGCCGCTCGCGTCGGTGGCGGCGGTGAATGACCGCGTGCTGGCGGAGACGAAGGCGAAGAAGGACAAGACCAGCCAGATCATGGAGCTCAGCCAGGACCGGCAGACCTGGAACCCCAAGATCGAATCCGGCGCCAGCACCCCCCTCTTCCCCCTGGGGTAGCCGCTCGTCGGGGTCGGCCGTTCCTCGGCTCCTGGACGGAAATTGTCGGTGGCGGGCGGCACCCTGGCACGCGTGCTGCTGACCACCGTGCTCGACCTCGTCCTCCCGCAGTCCTGCGCCGGGTGCGGCGCCGGAGGGGCGCGATGGTGCCCAGCCTGTCATGCCGAGCTCGTCGGCGCGCCCGCCCGGCGGTTGCCCGAGCCCGTGCCGGACGGCCTGCCCGACTGCTGGTCGGCGGCACCGTACGAGGGCGCGGTGCGCGCGGCGGTCGTGGCGTACAAGGAGCGGGGCGCGGTGGCGTTGGCGGAGGTGCTGGCGGAGGCCGTGGCGTTCACCGTCGTGACGGCGGTCAACGGCGCGAAGGCACCCTGGGCCGACGGGCGGTTCGCGGTGGTGCCGGTGCCGAGCGCGCGGCGGACGCGCCGGCACCGGGGCCACGACCCGGTCGGGCGGCTGGCGGTGCTGGCGGCGGCCCGGCTGCGGGCGTGGGGCCTGCGGGCCGAGGCATGGCCGGCGCTGGGGCAGGCGCGGCGGGTGGCCGACCAGGCGGGGCTGAGCTCCGCCGAGAGGAGCTCCAACCTCGCGGGGTCACTCCAGGTACGGCGGGCCGCGAAAGGCCCTCCAGCGGCCTGTGCGGTGCTCCTGGACGACATCGTCACGACCGGGGCCACCCTCGCGGAGGCCGCCAGGGCGCTGAGCTCGGCGGGGATGCGAGTGCCGCTGGCCGCGACCGTCGCCGCGACACGCCGAAGATCTTGAAAAGGATTACGATTACGGTGCGTAAAGAAAGATCCAAATCGCCACCCTCACCAGGAGGCCACATGTCACTTCCCCCAAGGTGGCGGCAGGGCTGGTCGGCAGGGGGCAGCTCCATCCCCGTAAGGGTTGCCGATCGGTTAAATAGGGCATTTGGGAAGGCATGCGGACCTCGGGAAAATCACGGTACGTGATCCGTTGGCCGATCCTCCGGCTGACATTCGCGCAGGATGCGGATAGCGTTCTGACATGGCACCCGTTCGGGTCCGTGGTTGCGCAGGGTCGGGGTCCCCGGCTCTGCTAGCCGATGCCAGCCGCAGGCAAAACGGTCCACGTAAGGCGACTCTTTGTCGACCGATCACGGTGCGGCTTAGGGGTAAGTCCTGCCTTCCCGAGGGTCCAGATGTCCCTCGCCAGGAGAGAAGGGCAGTAGTGGCAACAGAGCTGCGAAACCCTCAGCAGGCGGATGTGGGGTCGAAGACCAGGTCGGCCGGGCGGGTGCCAACCGAGTTCCCGGTGACGCAGAGTCGGAAGAGGGTAACGGTGACAGAAAGGCAGACAGCAGACCCCGTCCGACACGTACATCGTCGGGCGCTCTTGCTCAGTCGCTAGACCGAAGGGGGGCTGTTGCATGGACATCATCGTCAAGGGCCGGCACACAGGTGTGAGTGATCGGTTCCGTGACCAAGTGACGACCAAGCTGGCCAGGATCGAACGTCTGGACAACAAACTCATCCGAGTCGATGTGGAGGTGTCGAAAGAACGCAATCCGCGCCTCGCTGACCAGCGCGAGCGCGTCGAGCTCACCATTCACTCTCGAGGACCGGCCATCCGGGCCGAAGCCTCGGCCGACGACCGATTCGCAGCCCTCGACATGGCCCTCGACAAGCTGGAAGGCCGCCTCAGGCGGCTGGCCGACCGGCGCAAGGTTCACCACGGCAACCACTGTCCGCCCTCCGTGGCGGAGATCACCGCGACCCTCCCCGACGTCGCGGACCTGCCCCCGCGGGCGGCCACCGTCCCCGCCGAGGCCGAAGAGGACGAGCAGATTCAGCGCGACCAGCGCTACGACGACATCGTCCCGATCGAGATGGACGGCGAAGGGCCGCTCATCGTCCGAGAGAAGTTCCACAAAGCGGAACCCATGACCATCGACCAGGCCCTCCTCGAGATGGAGCTGGTCGGGCACGACTTCTATCTGTTCCGTGACAAGGAGAGCGGCCAGCCGTGCGTCGTCTACAACAGACGCGGCTACAACTACGGCGTGTTGCGGCTCGTAGAGCCATGATCGCGCGCTAAAAGATCTTCTCGACCACCCGAGAACCGCGGCTCCGTGCCATCATGGCGGTTCAACGGCTCTGGCCCCCCGACGAGGAGGAGACGTGAGCGAGCTCAGTCAGGTTCAGGTGAGCGAGCGGAGCGAGGCGAAGGCTGTCGCGAGGCGGATCAAGGAGGCCTCGTGACCGAGTCTGGCGAGGTCCGTACGTCAGCGAGCGAGCCGATCCGCGTGTTGATCGTTGACGATCACGAGCTGATCCGGCGGAGCCTGGCTCTTGCGCTGGCCGCTGAGCCCGACATCGAGGTGGTCGGCGAAGCGAGCGACGGGCAGGAGGCGGTCGAATTGGCCAACCGCCTCATGCCCGACATCGCGCTCATGGACGTGCGAATGCCACGGCAGGACGGGATCGAGGCCACGAAGGGCATCAAGGCCTCGGTCCCGAGCACGCGCATCATCATGCTGACGGTCAGCGACGAGGAAGAGGACCTCTTCGAGGCCATCAAGGCAGGCGCCACCGGCTACCTGCTCAAGGACGTCCAGATCAACGACGTGCCCGCCGCGGTGCGCGGCGTGCACGGGGGCCAGTCCTTAATCAACCCGGCGATGGCCGCCAAGCTCATCACCGAGTTCCAGAGCATGAGCCGCAAGGAGTCCGAGCGCCCACCCCAGCTCCCCGTCCCCCGCCTGACCGACCGCGAGATGGAGGTCCTGCGGCTGGTGGCCAAGGGGATGAACAACCGCGAGATCGCCAAGCAGCTGTTCATCTCCGAGAACACCGTGAAGAACCACGTCCGCAACATCCTCGACAAGCTGCAACTGCACTCGAGGATGGAGGCCGTGGTGTACGCGGTACGGGAACGCATGCTGGAGATCACCTAGCCGCCGCGCAGGCCCCCTCACCCCTCGCCCGAACGACCAGGAACCAGGCCGCCACCGCCGCCCACGAGGCCAGTTCCCCTCGGCCCCTGCCCGAGCGCTTCACGGGGACAGGGCTGCCACCGCCTCCGCGCGTCACTCGGGCTCCGTCCGGGCAGCAAGGGGACGCAACAACCACCGTGTCGCCCTGGTGCCGTCGTGCCGGGTGGCTAGCGGGCGGTGGCGTTCAGGATGGGGACGAGCTCGGGTGGATCGGCACGCTCGACCCGTACGGTGTCGCAGCCCACCCACTCGGCCGCCGACCACAGGGCGTCCTCCAGGGCGCCGGCCCATTTGGCGGGCGACAGGCCGGGCTCCAGGTGGAGCTGTCGGATCACCAGCGTGCTGCCCTCACGGGCCGGGTCGACGCGGCCGATCAGCCGGCCGCCCGCCAGCACGGGCATCGTGAAGTAGCCGTGGACGCGCTTGTGCTTGGGGACGTACAGCTCCAGCGTGTACTGGAAGCCGAAGACACGCTCGGTGCGGCCGCGGTGCCAGATGAGGGAGTCGAACGGCGACAGCAGCGTCGTGCGGTGGCGCCCGCGCGGCTCGGACTCCAGCGCCACCGGGTCCGCCCAGGCGTTGGGGGAGCCCTTCTTGCCCGGCCAGCCGGCGACCGTCACGGGCACCAGGCCCGCCGCGCCGCTACGCAGGGCCTCGTCGAGCATGGCGGCGTACTCGCCCTTCAGGCGCAGGAAGTCGATCAGGTCGGTCCTGTTGGCCACGCCCAGGGAACGGCCCGCCACGGCGGCCAGGCGTACGACGCACTCCTCGTCGGAGAGGTCGGCGGCCAGCAGCTCCGCGGGGATGACGCGTTCGGCCAGGTCGTAGACGCGCCGCCAGCCGACGCGGCGGCTGCAGACCAGCTCGCCGATGTCGAGCAGCCACTCCAGGCCGATCTTGGAGTCGGACCAGTCCCACCACGGGCCGCCGTTCTTGGCCCCACCGACGTCCGAGGTCGTCAGCGGGCCCTGCTCGCGTACCTGCTCAAGCAGTTTGTCCACGCTGTCGGGGACCTCGTGCCAGCGGTAGCGCCGCTTGCGGTACGCCCGGCGCCGGAACGAGTAGAGCGGCCAGTGCTCGACGGGCAGGATGCAGGCGGCATGGCACCAGTATTCGAAGCTCTGGGCGGGGTTGTGCCAGTAGGCCCGCTCGATGCTGGCCCGTCCCACCGCACCCAGGCGGGCGTAGGCGACCAGCTCGTGGGAGCGGGCGAGCACCGAGATGGTGTCGAGCTGCACGGCGCCCAGCCTGCGCAGCATCGCGTGCGCCCCGCCCTTGCGCGCGTCGGCGCCGATCATGCCCTGGGAGCGGAGGATGATCCGGCGCGCCTCGTCGAGGGTCAGGTCGGTGGTGCCGGTCATGTTTGCGATTGCGTATGGCGATGCATGCGAGCAATGTAGCGACGCCCACCGACAAAACACCCCCGCGCGTCCACCCCCTGGACACACACACCACCCGCCATCCCCGCTCACCGCACCGCAAGGTCACTGGCCCGCCGCAAGGTCACTGGCCCGCCGTAAGGTCACCGGCCCGCCGCAAGGTCACCGGCCCGCCGTAAGGTCATCGGCCCGCCGTAAGGTCATCGGCCCGCCGTAAGGTCACCCGCGTCGTAACGCCACCCGCACCCGCCGATGGCGCCAGTGCTCGGCCCGGCAGCGCTAACGGCGCCAGTGCTCGGCCCGGCAGCAGCTAATGGCGCCGGTGTTGGGTTCGTGTGTCTTCCAGTGCCGCTTGTCCGGCCTGGGGCTTGTACGCCGTGCGCATAACCCCTCATCCGTGCCCGACACGCGCGGCGAGCTCGTCATTACGGGGATTGTGCTCGTCTATTACGTACGCCGCTCGCCATGGCCGAGGCGGTCGGCGTTCAGCCCGCAGCGAGGCGCGCGGACGGTGGGAGAGACCGGTCGGCGGTGGCGCGCGGAGCGGGGGAGCTGGCGGGGCACCCGTGGGGTGGGTGCCCGCCCGGTGAAGCCTGCGTCAGCGGTGATCTTCGGCGCGCATGCCCACGCGGGGCGCGTCGATCACGACGTCGGTGAAGATATCGAAGACGAGAGCCAGGATGCCGCCCACGACGAACGCTCCGGCACCGACCCAGACGAGCGTCCAGTTGGCGACCGTGAGGCCGAAGCCGGCCACCACCGTGCCCACCAGCATCACCGTCACCGCCAGCCACGATGACGCGCGCCCGGCGTGGCTGCCGAGATTCTCCGTATGCTCCGACTTCTTCCCCTCAACCATGACTAATCCTTCCTTTGCCGGTTATCGCGCTTATTGGTGCGAGCCGGCTCTCAACCGGCATACTCTCTGCCTTGCCTCATTCTCCCAGACGGGTGTGGCGCCCTCGTCGTCACGGTGGCTGTGTCTGGTTGCGGAACCGCCTACGATGGCAACGGGGAAGTTTGTCTCGGCCTCTCCTCCTGGCGGCGCCGCCGGGGTAGACCTGCGAGGAGCTTTACATAAAGTGGCAGCCATTCTCGACAAGATCCTACGTGCCGGCGAAGGTAAGATCCTGCGCAAGCTCAAGCGGATCGCAGACCAGGTCAACTCCATCGAGGACGACTTCACGAGCCTGTCCGACGCGGAGTTGCGTGCGCTGACGGATGAGTTCAAGCAGCGCCATGCAGACGGTGAAACGCTCGACGATCTGCTTCCCGAGGCGTTCGCGACCGTGCGCGAGGCGGCCCGCCGCGTGCTCGGCCAGCGGCCCTACGACGTGCAGATCATGGGCGGCGCCAACCTCCATATGGGCAACATCTCGGAGATGAAGACCGGTGAGGGCAAGACCCTCACCTGTACGCTGCCGGCGTACCTCAACGCGATCTCCGGCAAGGGCGTCCACGTCGTCACGGTCAACGACTACCTGGCCAAGCGTGACGCCGAGACCATGGGCCGCGTCCACCGGTTCCTCGGCCTCGAGGTCGGCTGCATCGTCGCCGGCCAGCAGCCCGACGAGCGGCGCAAGCAGTACCAGGCCGACATCACGTACGGCACCAACAACGAGTTCGGCTTCGACTACCTGCGCGACAACATGGCCTGGTCGCTCGAGGAGTGCGCGCAGCGCGGCCACAACTTCGCGATCGTCGACGAGGTTGACTCCATCCTGATCGACGAGGCCCGTACGCCGCTGATCATCTCCGGCCCCGGCGAGCAGTCGGGCAAGTGGTACCAGGAGTTCGCCAAGATCGTTCCTCGCCTGCGCAGGGGCGTCGAGGCGAAGAACCCGGGCGAGGAGAGCACCGGCGACTACATCGTCGACGAGAAGAAGCGCACGGTCGGCATCCTGGAGGCCGGTGTCGAGAAGGTCGAGGACTGGCTCGGCATCGACAACCTCTACAAGCCCGAGCACACCCACCTCGTCGGCTTCCTGAACAACGCGCTCAAGGCCAAGGAGCTGTTCAAGAAGGACAAGGACTACATCGTCTCCGACGGCGAGGTCCTGATCGTCGACGAGTTCACCGGCCGCATCCTGCACGGGCGCCGCTACAACGAGGGCATGCACCAGGCCATCGAGGCCAAAGAGGGCGTGAAGATCAAGGACGAGAACCAGACTCTCGCCACGGTCACCCTGCAGAACTACTTCCGCCTCTACTCCAAGCTGAGCGGAATGACCGGTACGGCCGCCACCGAGGCCAACGAGTTCCACCAGACGTACAAGCTGGGTGTCGTCCCGATCCCGACCAACCGGCCGATGATCCGCAAGGACCAGCCGGACGTGGTCTACAAGACCGAGGACGCCAAGTTCGACGCGGTGGTCCAGGACATCAAGGAGCGCTACGAGGCCGGCCAGCCGGTGCTCGTCGGCACGACCTCGGTGGAGAAGTCCGAGCGGCTGTCCAAGGCGCTCAAGCGCCGCGGGGTGCCGCACGAGGTGCTCAACGCGAAGAACCACGCGCGTGAGGCGTCCATCATCGCCGAGGCCGGGCGCAAGGGCGCGGTCACCGTCGCCACCAACATGGCCGGTCGAGGCACCGACATCATGCTCGGCGGCAACTCGGAGTTCCGCGCCGACCTCGAGCTGCGCCAGCGCGGCCTCGACCCGGTCGAGACGCCGGAGGAGTACGAGAAGGCCTACCCCGAAGCGCTGGAGAAGGCCAGGGCGGCGGTCAAGGCCGAGCACGACGAGGTCACCGCGCTCGGCGGCCTCTACGTTCTGGGCACCGAGCGCCACGAGTCGCGCCGCATCGACAACCAGCTCCGCGGCCGCTCCGGCCGTCAGGGCGACCCCGGTGAGTCGCGGTTCTACCTGTCGCTCGGCGACGATCTCATGCGCCTGTTCAACTCGGCCAGGGTCGAGATGATCATGACGAGGCTGCAGATCCCCGACGACCAGCCGATCGAGTCGGGCATCGTCTCCAAGGCCATCGCCTCCGCCCAGCACCAGGTCGAGCAGCAGAACTTCGAGATCCGCAAGGAAGTTCTGAAGTACGACGAGGTCATGGACCGCCAGCGCAAGGTCATCTACGCCGAGCGCCACCGCGTGCTGGAGGGCGCCGACCTGCACGAGCAGGTGCGCGGCTTCGTCGGCGAGGTGATCGACGGCTACGTGCAGGGCGCCACGTCCGAGGGCTTCGCCGAGGAGTGGGACCTCGACAAGCTGTGGAAGGCGTTCGGGGAGCTCTACCCGATCTCGATCCGGATCGACGACCTCGTCGAGGAGGCCGGCAGCCGCGAAGAGCTGTCCGCCGAGCTCATCGCCGAGAAGGTCAAGGCCGACGCGCTCGAGGCATACGCCAGGCGCGAGGAGGAGTTCGGCCCCGAGACCATGCGCGACCTGGAGCGCCGCGTGATCCTCTCGGTCCTCGACCGGAAGTGGCGCGAGCACCTGTACGAGATGGACTACCTGCGCGAGGGCATCGGCATGCGGGCCTACGCGCAGAAGGACCCCAAGATCGAGTACGCCCGCGAGGGCTTCGAGATGTTCGCCGCGATGCTCGAGGGCATCAAGGAGGACTCGGTCGGGTTCCTGTTCAACCTCGAGGTGGAGGTGCAGGAGAACCCGATCGTCGAGGAGGAGGACGCGGTCCTCGCGGAGACCCGCTCGATCATCGCGCGCGGGCTGCGCGGGCCTGAGCGTCCGGCGGAGCTCGAATACACCGCGCCCGGCGAGCAGGGCGAGGTCGAGCACACCCGCGTCCGCACCACTTCGGCGGAGCGGGCCGCGTACGGCAACGTGGAGCGCAACGCGCCCTGCCCGTGCGGGTCGGGCAAGAAGTACAAGCGCTGCCACGGCGATCCGAAGAACGCGGCCTGACGCTCTTTTCCGAGACCCCCACCTCGTGTGGGGGTCTCTCTTTTTCTGTCGCTTTTCGTCGGCGCCTTTTCCGGGCCTTTCCTACGCCGTTTCGAAGTCCGTGCAGAGCCATTGGGCGCCTCTGCGTTCGAGGCGGATCGCCAGGACGCGGTTGCGGTCGCCGCAGTGCACCAGCATGCACATCTCCACCGCGCCGTCCCTGGGCTCCTTGACGTGCACGCTGCCGGCGAACGGGGGGCGGCTGGTCCTGATCATCTGCCCTGCCTGGACCAGCTCGCGGTAGGCGCGGGCTGTGAGCTTGTCGGCCACGGTCTCCGGCGGGCGGCGGCCCGCGAGCACCTCGGCCAGCGCCTGGCCGAGGTGGCGCAGCTTGCGCTCATCGGGGATGGATCCCGGCGGGCCCCATACGAGGGGGTGGGGGTCGAGGGCGAGGGTGCCGTGGATTTCCGGGGGTGCGGTTTCGGAGGTCGGCTGCTCTTCGTCGTAGGGGGGTTCCGGGGTGGGGGTGACGCCGATGCGGGGGGTTGTTGACACGCATCCTCCAAATTCTTTGGGTGAAGAAAGAATCGTTATAAGGAGTTTTCGGTCCGGCTCAGGAATACAAACGCCGCCAACTTCTCCTGGGGGTGACTGGGTTTGTCCGTCTTTGATGGAGAAGATTTTTGGAAGTTGGATTCCCTTGGGGCGGGGGTGGCGGGTTGTTCCGGACGCGATTGGCTTGATTGCGGTCACCCCAAACGCTTTTGGTCATGCGTGAGATGGGGTGGTGGTCGTCCCTTTTGATGGAGGGTGCGGTGGGCTCGCGTCGTTGATTGGCGCCGGATGCGGCCGTGGGGCGTCTCGCCGACGCGGCGCTCTGGAGGCGCGGGTGGGGTGAGGTGCTTGGGTGGCGGGGTTGGCGCGGTGGGCTCGCGTCGTTGATTGGCGCCGGGTGCGGCCGTGGGGCGTCTCGCCGACGCGGCGCTCTGGAGGCGCGGGTGGGGTGAGGTGCTTGGGTGGCGGGGTTGGTGCGGTGGGCTCGCGTCGTTGATTGGCGCCGGGTGCGGCCGTGGGGCGTCTCGCCGACGCGGCGCTCTGGAGGCGCGGGTGGGGTGAGGTGCTTGGGTGGCGGGGTTGGCGCGGTGGGCTCGCGTCGTTGATTGGCGCCGGATGCGGCCATGGGGCGTCTCGCCGACGCGGCGCTAATGGGAGCGGGCGCGGCGCGCGTCGGCATGGAGTGGCCCGTCGGCAGTGGATCGCGGGGCGTGGCGCGTCGGCCGTGGGGCGTCGGGCGTGGCGCGTTGGCCGTGGGGCGAGGGTCGCGGGGATGGCAGGTTGGCCGTGGGCGTGGGGTGTTGCGACGGGCATGGGGCGTGGCGTGTCGGCCGTGGGGCCTGGGGGCTTGTGGCATGGGGTGGCGGCGTCGGGTGCGGTTTGGGGCTGGTCGGGCGTTTGTCCTCGCTGAACGGTGGAGGGCTTTGGGACGGGTTCGCCGGTGTGCGGGATGAGGGCGTCCGTTATGCGGTCGGGCCAGGTCGGCTGTGCGAGGTCGATCCGTGGATGGAGGGCTCGGCGAGACGGATCGGCTCGGTCGAGTGTGGGTGAGATTCTGGAGATTTTGAAGGGCTATTGTCCTGGTTGTTTGGCTTCACCCTGTGAGGGTGAAGAGGTTGTGAGCCAGCCTCCCCAGCCGTGTTCCAGCAGGTCGAACAGTTGCCGGAGGTCTTGATCGCTTCGGGCCAGGGAAGGGCATTCCAGGGCGAAGCGGGCGAGGGCGGTGGCGGCGAGGTTGTCTCGGGGGACGCCTGCGGCCTGGGCGATGGCAGCGGTCAGGGCGTCCTGGTGGCGTAGCCACATGCCGCGCGCGTACTCGCGCAGTGCGGGGGTGGAGTTCACCAAGGCTGCGTGGGCGGTGTGGGATGGGTCGTCGTCGTCCCCGCGCCGCTGCTCTCTGGCCGTGAGGTGATCGCGCAAGGCGTGCAGGACGCTCTGCCCGGCGGGGCGGTCGCGCACGGCGGCGACCATGTCGGCCTCCAGATCGGCGTCCATGTCGAAGACGAGCGCCTCCTTGCTGGGGAAGTGCTGGAACAGCGTGCTCAGGGCGACGTCGGCGGCCTGGGCGATCTCCCGGACTCCGACGTTGTCGAAGCCCTTCTCGGTGAACAGCGCCAGTGCGGCGTCGGCCAGGGCCTGGCGGGTCTGCGCCTTCTTGCGCTCGCGGCGCCCCATGGTCTCCGTCATTCCCCCATCCTATCCAGTCGGCGGAACAAGTCCGAAGTCGAATCTGATTTGATTTCGAGTCGGATTCGACTATGTTGCGCGGAGCGGGCCGGTGGTCCCCAGGCGCCCCTTGTCACCCACCCGCTGAGAGGAGGTCACGACGACCGGCGCACCGCCCCGCAGGTCAGCGGTTGGCAGCTCACCTTCGCGATCGTCGTCCTGGGGGTCGGCGCGGGCGCGAGCATCCTGGACTGGACTCCGCGATCGTCAATGTCGCGGTCGCTCACCTCGCCCTCGCCCAGGTGTTCGGCAGGAGCCGCGCCAGCGCCACTCACCGGGCAAAGCGGCGTTCGGGACTGCCTTCCTGAGGGGCCGTCGCCTTCACCGCCCTGCCCGGCGCCCTCGCCTGCCTTCTGCCCAAGGGCAAGAAGCAGCCGGGCTGATCCCTTCTGTCCCTCAATCACTCTCTTCCGTGAACGGAGCACCACCCGCATGACCAGCACTCCCCGTATCGCGATCGTCGGCGCGGGCCCCGGCGGGCTCGTCTGCGCCCGCATCCTGCAGAACCACGGCATCCCCGTCACCGTCCTGGAGCGCGAGGCGGCCGCCACCGTCCGCTCCCAGGGCGGCACCCTCGACATCCAGGGCCCCACCGGCCAGGTCGCCCTGCGGGCCGCCGGGCTGTTCGACCGGTTCCTCGCTCTGTCCCGTCCCGAGGGCCAGGAGGTACGCATGATGGACCGTAGTGCCGTCATGGTGCGGCACTTCATCCCCGACGCTGAGGACATCGCCGCCCCCGAGATCGACCGGGGGCAGCTACGCACCCTGTTGATGGACTCCCTCGCCCCCGGCACCGTGCGCTGGGACCACTCCGTAGAGACCACCACCGCCCTGCCCGACGGTACGGTGCGTCTCGAGTTCGCCAACGGCGGCACTGAGGTCTTCGATCTGGTCGTGGGGGCCGACGGCGCCTGGTCCCGGGTCCGCCCAGCCCTCACTGACACCGAACCCGTCTACAGCGGCGTCACCTTCGTCGAGATCCACTTCGACGACATCGACGACCGCCACCCCGACCTAGCCCGACTGATCGGCCAGGGCACCCTCGCCGCCAAGGCCGGCCGCCTCAGCCTCATCGCCCAGCGCAACAGCAACGCCCACGTCCGGGTCTACATCGCCTTCCGCGGCCCCCTCGACTGGAACGCCGGCCTCGACCCCGACGACAGTGACGCCCTCCGTGCCCGCCTCCTGGGGATGTACCAGGGGTGGGACGAGGGCCTGCTCGCCATGCTGCGGCTCAACGTGGGCCCGTTCATCAACCGGCCGATCTTCGTGCTGCCCGTCCCGCACACCTGGCAGCGCGTGCCCGGTGTCACCCTGCTCGGCGACGCCGCGCATCTGATGCCGCCGGCCGGTGTCGGCGCCAACCTCGCCATGCTCGACGGCGCCGAACTCGCCCAGGCCGTCATCGACCACCTCACCGTTGAAGAGGCGCTGGCCGCCTATGAGGCCGTGATGCTGGCCCGCTCGGTGAGCGAGGCGAAGCGGACTGGGGAGATGCTCGCGGTCCTCATGCCCGACACCGACTCCGTCGAGCCGCTCTTTCCCAGCATCCGCGGCGACTGAACCGGCTTCACCGCCCCCCAAGGATGGTTAGGTTTCGCCTGAGTCGACGTCTGGTTCGGGCTCGCGGCCTGGGGTGAGGATGTTGAGTTTGCGGATGAGGAAGGTGAAGACGGCGTAGTAGATAACGCCGTAGATCACCCCCAATATCAGGATCCCGGGCAAATTCTGGGTGTTCGACTTGCTGGCGTTCAGGAGCAGGTCGAGCAGACCGGCGGAGAAGCCGAAGCCCAGTTGCCCGCCGATCAAGGTGGTCAGGGCCATGGCCAGGCCGGTCAGGATGGCGTGCGCCACCAAAAGCAGCGGAGCCACGAAGATGAAGGCGAACTCGATCGGCTCCGTGATCCCCGTGACGAACGACGCCAGGGCGGCCGAGAGCATGATGCCGCCCACCGTGGCGCGGCGGTGGGGTGGGGCGGCGCGCCACATGGCGAGGGCGGCGGCGGGCAGGGCGAACATCATGATGGGGAAGAAGCCGGCCATGAACTGGCCGGAGTGCGGGGCGCCGCCGAAGTAGCAGTTCCAGTCCCCGCCCAGCACCCGGCCGCCCACCTCGCACTGCGGCACCACGTACCAGACGACGGAGTTGACGAAGTGGTGCAGGCCGAGGGGGATGAGCAGGCGGTTGACGAGGCCGTAGATGCCGGTGCCGATCGGGCCGATGGCGGCCAGGGCCTCGCCGGCGTGGCGGATCCACTCGCCGATCACCGGCCACAGCCAGCCGAAGACCACGCCGATGAGCAGGGCCACGATGGAGGTGATGATGGGGACGAACCGGCGACCGCCGAAGAAGGCCAGCCAGGACGGCAGCTTGATGCGGTGGAAGCGCTGCCAGAGGAGGGCGGCGACCAGGCCCATGACGATGCCGCCGAGGACCTTGGTGGGGTTCTGCATGCCGTAGTTGATGATCTCCTTGATGCCCTGGGCCTGGGCCTCCTTGATGAGGACGGTGTCGCGGATGTCGGAGCCGAAGAACATCACCTTGGTCACCCGGTCGAAGACCAGGTAGCCGACCACGGCGGCCAGGGCGGTGGAGCCGTCGGCCTTGCGGGCGAAGCCGATCGCCACTCCCACGGCGAACAGCAGCGGCAGGTTCTCGAACAGCGCCGCGCCGGCCGCGGCGAGCACCTCGGCGACCTGGTTCATCCAGGAGAACCCGGCCACGTCCGCCAGGCCGCCCGGCTCGGCGCCGTTGGAGCCGAGCATGTCGGGCTGGCCGAAGCGGAGCAGCAGGGCGGCGGCGGGCAGGGCGGCGATGGGCAGCATGAGGGAGCGGCCCAGCCGCTGGAGCACGGTCATCACGCGAGCGAACGGCGAAGGCCGGGCGGCGGTGGTCTCGTTCACCGGGCGTTCCTCCGAGCCGGGTGAGGCCTCAGCCCCGTCTTACGGGCATTTCCAGGATGGTGCGCAACTGGTAGCGATCCGCACGATACGTGGACACGCCCAGCTCCGCACAGACGCCGCCGGCGAACGACCTGCGCTGCAGCAGTAGTACGGCGCCGCCGCGCGGGAGCTTCAGCAGGTCGGCGTCGCTCGGGTCGGCGATGCCGCCGTCGATGGTGAGCTCGCCGGCGTCCATGACGAGGCCGTAGCGGCTCTCCAGCAGCTCATACAGTGATTTATCCGACAAGTCGTGGGAACCCAGGTCGGGGGCGAGCTTGACCGGGATGTGCGCCCGTTCGATGGACAGCGGCTCCCCGTCGGCCATCCGCAGCCGCTCGATGAAGTGCACCTCCTCGCCCGGCTGGATCCCCAGCTCCTTGGCGAGATGTGCGCTGGCCCGCACGATCCGGCGATCGAGGTCGCGCGAGCCCGGGACCATGCCCCGCGCCCTCATGTCGTCGGTGAACGACGTCAGCTGCAGCGCCAGCTCGATCTTGGGCCGGGCGACGAACGTCCCCTTGCCGGGCACCCGGTGCAGGCGGCCCTCGGACACGAGGTGGTCGACGGCCTGCCGTACGGTCATCCTGGACAGGCCGAAGCGCTGGCAGAGCTCGCGCTCGGACGGGATGGCCGCCCCGATGCTGAGCTCGTCGCTGTCGATGAGGTCCAGCAGGATCTCGCGGAGCTGGAAATACTTGGGCACCGGGCTGTCCGGATCGATGTGCGCCACGGATCCTCCCCTCGATCGCGACCTTGGCAATGGGTTATGGTTCGTACTGGTCTAGTCCGGACTAGACCACATGTCGCGAAAGACGGTCAAGTCCGCGTCGCAGTCGATCAAGGAAAGAGCCCGAGATGACCACGAAGATGCGCAGCGAGATCGCCGAGCAGCCGGCCGCGCTGCGGGCCACCCTGGACTCCCTGCTGCCGAGGGTCGGCGAGGTGAGGGCAGTGGGCGAGCAGACTCGCCAGCTGCTGTTCATCGCGCGCGGCACCTCTGACAACGCTGCAGTTTATGGGCGATACCTGGTCGAATCACACGCGGGTCGCCTGGCCGCGCTGGCCGCGCCCTCGATCGCCACGACGTACAAGCGCAAGCTGGACCTGGACGGGGTGCTGGCGGTCGCGATCTCGCAGTCGGGGCGCACCGAGGAGATCGTCGAGACGCTGACCTGGGCCAAGGACTGCGGGGCCAGGACCGTCGGCATCACGAACGGGGGCGAGCAGAGCCCCCTCGCGCAGGCCGCCGACGTGGCCCTGTGTACGGTCGCCGGCGAGGAGAAGGCCGTTCCCGCGACCAAGACGTACACGACGCAGCTGGCGGCGCTGGCCGTGCTCGCGCTGGGCCTGGGCGCGGACGTGGACGCGGAGGAGCTGCGGCGGGTGCCCGAGGCGGTGGAGAAGCTGATCACCGAGCCGGGCGACCTGGAGGCCGTGGCCGAGGGCCTGCTGGACAAGCCGGGCGTGGTCGTGTCCGGGCGCGGGCTGGCGTTCTCGACGGCCCTGGAGACGGCGCTGAAGCTCAAGGAGGCCTGCTACCTGCACGCCATGGGCCTGTCCTACGCCGACCTGCTGCACGGCCCCATCGCCGTGGTCGACGCCGACACGCCCGCGCTGCTGGTCGCCGCCGAGAACAGCCCGACCCTGTCCGGTACGGTCGCGCTGGCCGAGCGGGTGGTGGCCGCGGGCGCGGCGGCGTACACGATCGGTGGCGGCGACGCGCTCGCACGGGCGGGCACCGCCGCGCTGAACGGCCCCGACCTGCCCGAATGGGTGGCTCCGATGGGCTTGATCGTGCCCGGCCAGCTGCTCACCGAGGCGCTGGCCCGCAGGCTCGGCATCGACCCCGACGCGCCGCGCGGGCTGAACAAGGTCACCCAGACCGACTGAAATAGCCTGGTCACAAGAGCTCTAGGGAGGGCCGGATGGCGGCTGACGCGAACGCGATCATCGCCGGTTTGGGCGGGGCCGACAACATCATCGAGATCGAGCCCTGCATCACCCGGTTGCGCACGGAGGTGCACGACGCGTCCAAGGTCGATCAGGCCGCCCTCAGGGCGGCGGGCGCGCATGGTGTGATGGCCGCGGGGAACGTGGTCCAGGTCGTCGTCGGGCCGGAGGCGGACACCATCGCCAGCGACATCGAGGACATCATCGGCTAAGGGCGAGACCATGACGACTGTTCTCGCCCCGGTTGAGGGGGCAGCTGTGGGGTTGGCCGCCGTGCCCGATCCGGTGTTCTCCGCCGGGTTGGTCGGGCCGGGGGCCGCGATCGACCCGCTGCGCGGGCCGGGAAAGGCCGTAGCCCCTATAGCTGGAAAAATCATGAAACTGCATCCGCACGCGTACGTCATCGTCGGAGACGACGGCAGAGGCGTCCTGGTACATCTGGGCATCGACACGGTCGAGCTCAAAGGCCAGGGGTTCGAGCTCCTGGCCGCCGAGGGCGACCGCGTGAGCGCCGGGCAGCCCGTCGTGGCCTGGGACCCGGCGGTCGTCGAGGCGGGCGGCCGCTCGCCGGTCTGCCCGGTCGTCGCGCTCGACGCCCTCTCCGGGTCCGTGACGGAGGTCGCGGAGGGAGCGGTTCACGCCGGGGACGAGCTCTTCCGATGGGAATAGCCGCGGAACGAGCGGGTTCAGCGAGACGGCAGAATGTAAACGCGCTATCACAACGGTCCAGCTGGTCTGGACCGCCGGCAAAGGAGGAGTAATGGGTGAGCGCAAGGTCACCGTGGCGGCGGAAGTGGGGCTGCACGCCCGCCCCGCCGCGACGTTCGTCCAGCGGGCGAAGAAGGCCCCCATGGACATCACGGTGACGAAGTCTTACGGCAGCGAGAAGGTCAACGGCAAGAGCATTCTCGCGATCATGGCCCTGGACGTGAAGCAGGGCGAGACCGTCGTGATCAGCGCGGAGGGCGAGGGGTCGGAAGAGGTCCTCGACGAGCTGGCCGCGATCGCCGCGGCGCCATGAACCTGCGGGGGGTAGGGGTCAGCCCGGGCATCGGGCACGGCCCCGCGTACGTTCTGACCGTCTCCGTGCCCGAACCCCCCGAGGGCGCCACCTACACCGGTGAGGCGGATCAGGAGAAGGAGCGCGCGATGGCCGCGCTCACGCAGGTCGCGGGCGAGTTGGAGGCCCGGGGAAACCAGGCGGGCGGCGAGGCCGGGGAGATACTCAAGGCCCAGGCGCTGATGGCCGAGGATCCCGGGCTGGTCGTCAAGGTACGAACGTTGATCGACCGCGGCCTGGCCGCCCCGAGGGCGGTTTTTGAAGCTTTCACGAAATATCGGGACGTACTGGCCGGGTCCGGGGGCTACCTGGGCGAGCGGGCCGCCGACCTCGACGACATCAGGGACCGCGTGATCGCGCTGCTCTACGGGCACGCCATGCAGGGGCTCCCGAGCGCCCCCGAGGAGCCGTACGTGCTGGTCGCCAGGGACCTCGCGCCCGCCGACACGGCGCTGCTGCGCAAGGAGGACGTCGCGGCGTTCGTCACCCAGGAGGGCGGCCCCACCAGCCACACCGCGATCATGGCCAGGGCGATGGGCGTGCCCGCCGTCGTGGCCTGCCCGGGCGCGCTGGACATCCCGCCGGGCGTCCGGGTGATGGCCGACGGCACGTCGGGAGACGTACACGTCGAGCCGGCCGAGTCCGACGTGGCCGAGGCGGTCGGCGCGGACGCCGCGCGGCAGGCGGCGATCGCCGCGGCGAAGGGGCCGGGCAGGACCGCCGACGGGCACCCGGTCCCGCTGCTCGCCAACATCGGCGGCCCCGCGGAGCTCGGCGACGCCGTCAACGCCGGAGCCGAGGGGATCGGGCTCTACCGCACCGAGTTCCTCTTCCTCGACAGGACCGAGCCGCCCTCCGCGGAGGAGCAGCGGCGGGCCTACCTCGCGGCGCTGGAGGCGTTCCCCGGCGGCAAGGTGGTCGTGCGGACGCTGGACGGAGGCGCGGACAAGCCGCTGGCGTTCCTGCCCGCGCCGGCCGAGCCGAACCCGGCGCTCGGGGAGCGGGGGCTGCGCAGGTTCAGGAAGTTCCCCGACGTCATGGCGGCGCAGCTCGGCGCGCTCGCGGCCGTCGCCTCCGAGCGGCTGCAGGTGATGGCGCCGATGGTGGCCACGGCCGAGGAGGCCGCGTGGTTCGCGCAGGAGTGCCGGGCCAGGGGCCTGACGAACGTGGGCGCGATGATCGAGATCCCGTCGGCCGCGCTGCGCGCCCGCGAGCTGCTCACCCGGGTGGACTTCGTCTCGATCGGCACCAACGACCTCGCCCAGTACGCCTACGCCGCGGACCGCCAGGTCGGCGCCGTGAGCGCGCTGCACGACCCGTGGCTGCCCGCGCTGCTGGACCTGGTCGCCATGACCGCCACCGCCGCCGCCAGGGCGGGCAAGCCGTGCGGCGTCTGCGGCGAGTCGGCCGCCGACCCGGCGCTGGCCTGCGTGCTCGTCGGGCTCGGGGTCTCCTCGCTGTCGATGGGCGCCGCGGCGCTGCCCGCCGTACGCGCCGTGCTGGCCGAGCACACGCTCGAACAGTGCCGGCGGGCCGCCGAGGCCGCGCGGGCGCAGACGACGGCGGCGCACGCGCGGGCGGCGGCCCGGGTGCACCTGTCCGGGCTCGCCCGGCTGGGGCTGTGACCGGGTCCACATCCGGCCGTCTTGGTAAAGGGACGGTCTGGTGTGGGTTGCCGGATGGATACCTTTGGAAGCATGCTTCGACGGATCGGTACGGCAGGCCTCCTCTCGATCGCTCTGACAGCCTGCGGCGCAGGCGGCAGCCCGGCGGGTGCGACCCCGACCGGCGGAGGCAAGGCCGCACCGCCCGCGCAGACCACGCCCCCGCAGGCGCCCCCGCCGACGACGCCGCAGGCGCGGCAGGACGCCGTCGAGCGGGCCCTGGCGAGGATGAGCGTCGAGGAGAAGGTCGGCCAGCTCTTCATGCCCGTCCTGTACGGCACCGCGGCCGACACGGTGTCGGGCGAGAACCAGGCCAGGTACGGCGCCCAGACCCCGGCCAAGGTGATCGCGAAGTACCACCTCGGCGGCGTGATCCTCTTCCCCCACAACATCAAGGGCGTCGGCCAGGTCGTCGGCCTCACCAACGGCCTGCAGCGGGCGTCCGGGGACGTGCCGCTCCTGATCGGCACCGACCAGGAGAACGGCCTGGTGGCCAGGATGTCCGCGCTCATGACCGACTTCCCCGGAGCCGCCGAGATCGGCGCCACCAAGAACCCCGACCGGGCGCGCGCCGTGGCCAAGGCCACCGGCGCTGAGCTGCGCGCGCTCGGCGTCAACCTCGACTTCGCCCCGGTCGCCGACGTGAACGTGAACCCCAAGAACCCGGTCATCGGCCGCCGGGCCTACGGCAATGACCCGGCGCGGGTGGCGAAGATGGTCGCGGCGGCGGTCAAGGGGTTCGACGAGGCGAAGGTGGCCGCCACCGCCAAGCACTTCCCCGGCCACGGGGACACCGACGTCGACAGTCACACCGGGCTGCCGGTGATCAAGCACACGAAGGCGCAGTGGGAGAAGATCGACGCGCCGCCGTTCAGGGCGGCGATCGACGCGGGCGTGGACGCCGTGATGAGCGCGCATCTCGTCTTCCCCAAGCTGGACCCGTCCGGCGACCCGGCCACGCTGTCCAAGCCCATCCTGACCGGTCTGCTGCGCCAGAAGCTCGGCTTCAAGGGCGTGATCTCCACCGACGCGCTCAACATGGAGGGCGTGCGCAAGAAGTACAACGACGGGGAGATCGCGGTGCGGGCCGTGCTGGCCGGGGCCGACCTGCTGCTCATGCCGAACGACCTGCCGAAGGCGTACCGGGCGGTGGTGGCGGCGGTGAGGTCGGGCCGGATCTCCAAGGAGCGGCTCGACCAGTCCGTCACCAGGCTGCTCACGCTCAAGCAGGACAAGGGCTACCTGCCCGAGGCCCCTGCCGCCAATGCGGAGAGGGCGGCCGGCGTGCTGCGCTCCGCGGCGCACCGCAAGCTGGCCGCCCAGGTCACGCGCTAGCTAGTGTGCGCCGCGCAGGCCGCTGGCGATGAACATCCCTGCCAGCATGGCGAACAGGAACGCCTGCAGGAACTGGATGAACATCTCGAACGCGGTCATCACGATCGTCATCAGCACGCCGAGGACGCCGAGCCCCGCGCCCAGCGGGGTGAGCTGCTCGAACAGGAACCAGAAGCCCACCGAGCTGAAGAAGGCCAGGAGGATGTGGCCGGCGAACATGTTCGCGAACAACCGCACGAAGTGCGTGAACAGCGACGTGATGAACACCTCGGCCAGGATCATCGGGGCGTAGAGGCCGTACGCCCAGCCGGGCAGGCCCGGGAGGTGCACGATGCCCCTCAGGTAGCCGCGCACGCCGTGGTGGCGGACGCCGAGGTAGATCTTGATGCCGTACACGGTGAGCGCCAGCACCAGGGGGAAGGCGATGTGCGCGGCGACGGGGAACTGGATGAGCGGGATGACGCCCATCAGGTTCCAGATGAGCACGGTCAGGAAGATCGTGAGGAGGAAGCCCATCCATCGGTCGGAGTCGGCGCCGAGGTTGGGCCGGGCGATCTGGTCGCGTACGAACAGGTACGCGTACTCGCCGATGCTCTGCCAGCCGCGTGGGATGATCTTCGGCTTGGCGAACGCGGCCCAGCACAGGGCGATGGCGATGACCGAGCTGAGCAGGGCGATGAGCACCGGTTTGGTGAGCCATTCCGGGCCGCCGGGGAAGATCGGCGCGAACTCGAAGAGTTCCAGGCCTGGGGCGGTCCATCGGTCAGGGGAGGTGATCAGGATCGTCGTCCGCACGGCGGTCCTTTCTGGGTAGCGACTATCGCTGGAAGCACACCATAACCGGATAAATTGGACGCCCTTTTTATGGGGTTTTATCGGCTTATAAGTGCCGATGGCGTTCTATTCTGGAACGGTGCTTACGGGTGTGCTCATCGACTGGGGCGGCGTACTGACGACCAGCCTTTCCGACTCCATCGCGCGCTGGATCGCGGCGGACAGGATCGACGGCGACCACTACCGCGCGGTGATGCGGAAGATGGTCGACCACGCTTACGGCGACGGTGCCGGCGAGAGCGTCGTCCACGCGCTGGAAAGGGGCGAGATCGACGGCTCCGCTTTCGAGCGCGACCTGGCCGCCCGGCTGCTGACCCTCGACGGGGTGCCGCCCGTGGCCGAGGGGCTGCTGGAGCGGATGTTCGCGGGATTCGAACGCGTTGACGCAATGTACGACATGCTCCGCGACGTACGGAAAAATGGTGTCAAAACGTGTTTGGTATCTAACTCCTGGTCGAATGAGTATCCCCGTGCCGACTGGGACGAGTTCTTCGACGCGATCGTGATCTCCGGCGAGGTCGGCATGCGCAAGCCCGAGCCGCGCATCTTCCACCACGCGGTCGAGCTGATCGGCCTGGGGTGCGAGGAGTGCGTGTTCATCGACGACATCGAGGCCAACATCCTGGCCGCCCGCGCCCTCGGCATCGCCGGCATCCATCACAAAGATGCCCACTCGACCATCGAGGAACTCGAGTCTCTCCTCCGTCTCACGCTGCGACGGGCATGATAGAGCCCTTGCACGCTGAGACGGGTCCGCCGCCGAGTGCGGACCTCGATCTCGGCACGCCGAGCTGAGCTGAGCTCGGCCGGAAAGAAAGCACGAAAGGTTCGTCATGCGCGTCTATCTGCCGTGCACTCTCCCGGCACTGGCCCAGGCGGTCAAGGCGGGAGAGTTGGGCCCGGCCCCGCTGACCGGCTACGCGGTGACCCCCGCGCTGACCGAGTGGTATGCCTCGGGCGACACCGAGGAGCTCGAATACGTGGCGCTCACCGAGGCGGCCCGCGCCTCGCTGCGCATGCTGGCCGCCGACCGCGCCGACGGCGTCGAGACCGCGTTCCGGCGCGTGGTGGTCGCCGCCGAGGTGCCGGAGCGCGCGGTCTCCGCCGGAGTCGACCTGGAGGAACGGGCGAGAGTACGCCTCGCCGACCCGATCCCGCTGGCCAAGGTGGCCGCGGTGCACATCGACGACCACGAGGCGATCTCCGACATCGAGGCCGCCGTCGCCGCGCTGCCGGCCGCGGACGAGGGCGACGACGACGCGAGATTCACCGTGGACGGGGCCGAGGCGCACGAGCTCATGTGGTACGCCACCCAGGAGATCCCCGACCTCCTGGGCTCATAACGGAGGCGTTACATCGATCACAGTTCCTTGACCATCGAGAGCCGGGCCTCGCTAGGGTCGCGATCTAGCAAGTGTTGTTTACGCAAGGAGTCGGTCCAAGTGAAGCTTCGAGTTGCCGCTACCGTCCTGGGCGCCGTCGCGGCGGTCCTCCTGGCGGGCGCGCCCGCGCACGCCCAGGCCAAGCCCGGCGACCACAAGGACCCGGCCAAGTCGGGCTGCTGGAACTCGGCCAAGGTGGTCAAGACCGCCTCCATCAAGAGCCGCATGGACGGCAACGTCGGAACGATCAAGCTCTGGTGGTCCGGCAAGTGCAAGACCAACTGGGTCGAGATCCGGACGGCCTCCTCGGCGACCGGGACCATCAGCGTGTACGCGGCGGACGGCCGCTACGACCGGTTCAGCTTCAAGAAGGGCAACAAGGGCAGGCACTGGGGCAACATGATCTGGGCCAACAACATGTGTGCCTGGGGCAGCGCCTCGATCCAGTGGAACGGCGGCCGCGGCGGCCAGAACGGCGCCGGCACCACCGCCAAGGCCTGCGGCTAGCTCTCCCCCGGGGGCCGTGGCCGGATGGTCGCGGCCCCTGCGCTGGGCGTTCATCGAAACGTCACACGTGCCGTCTAAGCTTGTCGCAACATGACAAAACACATCATCTGGGATTGGAACGGCACGCTCTTCCACGACATCGACGCCGTGGTGGGAGCCACCAACGAGGTCTTCAAGCCGTACGAGCTTCCTGAGATGACCGCCGACGGCTTCCGCGCGGTCTACACCCGGCCCATCTGGGTCGCCTACGAGCGCATGCTCGGCCGCCCCCTGACCGAGGGGGAGTGGGAGCTGCTCGACAACGGGTTCCACGAGCACTACTTCCGGCTGAGCGACGCCTGCGCGCTGGCCGCCGACGCCGAGCTCGCCCTCGCGAGCTGGACGGGCACCCAGTCGCTCTGCTCGATGGCGCCGCACGCGCACCTCGTGCCCAAGGTCGACTCGTTCGGCATCACCCGGCACTTCACCCGCATCGACGGGCTGCTGGGCACCACCGGCGGCGAGAAGGCCGCGCACATGACGGCGCACCTCACGGCCATCGGGGTGGATCCCGGCGAGATCCTGGTGATCGGCGACAGCGTGGACGACGGGCTCGCCGCGCGGCACGTGGGGGCCAGGGCGGTGCTGTACACGGGCGGGATGACGACCCGCGCCGAGCTGAAGAGCACCGGCTTCCCCGTGGTCGACACGCTGTCGGACGCGCTGAATTTCGCGTAAAACTCCAGCGGTAGATGGCGATCTGGCTGGTAGAGGCCTATCGCTGTGGAGCTCAAGCTCAGTCGTGGGATGTATCGCTCGAGTGTTCTATATGGCAGGGCTGAACCTGGTAACCTAGCGCTCACTTACAGTGAAGATCGGAGCGGCGGGGCAGGGTTGCTGGTGAGGCGCAGACTGCTGCTGGTCAAGGGGCAGACTGCCCGGACGGCGGGTGCCCGCGTGCCGCTGCGCGGTGGTGTGGAGGAAAAGACTGGCGAGGTGCTGCCCGCAGCCGTGCTGGCCGAGCGGGTCGGTTGGTGTGCCGCGTTGGTGTCCGGGATCGTCGCGCGACTGCTTGCCGAGCACTGGGTGGACGCCGACGTTGCATTGCTCGCGGGAGGGCTGGACGCCGGCGGGCGGAAGCTGCCGTCGAACGCGTGGATGGCGATGCGTCGGCTGGGCTGGACCGCGGGCGCGCCGGAGGGCGTGACGGTCAACGACCGGATTGTACGCATGGCTCAGGAACAGGCTGGACGTCTGCTGCGCGCTGCAAACTGGCGGGTTCAGCTCACCGCTGGCGTGCTGGCCACTTGGCCCGTTGATGTACGCAAGCGCACCGCTGAGGAATGGGAGCAGGTGCGCGCCGCGATCCCCGGCGGACGGCACCTGCCTTCAGGTGTCATCAAGGCCCGTACCCGGCAGATCACCGCCTACCTGCGGGCCGGTGGACGGCTGCCGACCGATGTGTTCGAACTGGAAGATCCGCCTCGGGCGGCGCGGATGTTGCTGCTAGCTGCCTGCGACCGCCAGCAGGCCACCATCGAGCGTAGCGACGCCGATCCACGCAGAGCATTGCTACGGCTGCAACTGCCGACCCGTCCCGATCCGCGTAAGTACGCCGATTGGACGTGGGTGGCCTGCCCCATCATGCTGCCCCCCACCATCCCGGCCAACGCGGTGCTGCACCTCCCCACTCTGTGCCTGCATGGTGGAGACGTCCGCGCCGAGGTGGCATATACCCATGCCGTCCCCCAGGCTCAGCGCCTGGGCCACACCGTCGCGCTCGGCGTGGACTGGGGGCTGAACACGCTTTTGTCAGCCGGGGCGGTGCGGCTCCATGGGGACGGACGCCTGACCGCTCTGGGCGGCGGCGCTCAGTTTCGCGCTGCCGGAGTGCTGGCCAAGCAGCACCGCCTGCGCCGACACAGCGAGCAGTTGCGCGCCAAGGTGGACCACTACCAGCGCCTGATCGACGGGCGTGGGCCCGATCCGGCGCTGGCGGGTAAGCGCGCGCTGCTGGCAGAGGAGATCCGGCATTTGTCCAAGCGCCGCAAGTACCTTAACGACGCTCTCGCACGGGCAGCAGCCCGGTGGGTGGTCGATCATTCCATCGCCGCCGGGGCCACGGTCATCTATCTGGAAGATCTGCGCTCGCTGGAGGCCTGCAGGATGGGCCGCACCCTGAACACGCGCCTGTCGCAGCAGGTGCGCGGCCGAATCGTTGACCACGTCCGGAGCATTGCCGCCGAAGTGGGCATCGCGGTGGTGATCGTCCCGGCGAAGAACACATCCCGGCACTGCCCGAACTGCCTGACTGTGCTGCGGCACTGCAAGGCGCCTGACCAGCCGGCGGTGGCCGGGTGGAAATGGGCGAGTTGCCTGGGCTGCGGCTGGCAAGGCGACCGCGACCATGGTGCCTGGCTCCGGATCGCCGCCCGTGGCCTCTCCCACCAGGCCACGACCGCCGTGGACCGGGCAACTGGTGAGATGGTTATCCGCTCCGTGAGAGACGAGCTTGAAGCCCAGGCGGTCATCGCTTCGCCCGCCTCAAAGACCATTCGGACGGATCGGTCGAAGACTGGACCAACCCGACATCGCACTCCACGCCCTGTGCCCAGGCGACGCAGGGCACCCTCCCCAGCACGGCCTGCCGGCCAGGCTGGCCAGCGTCCGGAGGGACTCGAACCAACGGACCGGTCTCGGTTGCCGCGCGCAGCCCACCGGCACCAGGTCGGGATGACGATCAGCACACCCACCAGGCGGCACCAACCGCGCGGGGCGGCATTGGGTGCAGGATTTCACCTACACGCCCATGCTTCCCCACCACGGTGGGATACGATCGCAGGTGTTATATCCACCAAGGGTCGCTTAGCTGATTAGAGACGCTGCCATCAATCGTCTTGTGCTGTGGAACATCGACCTGACGCTGGTCGACGTCGCCATCGTGACCAGAGACGCCTACGCGGAGGCGTTCCGCGTCGTCACCGGGCGGCCGCTGGTCAAGCTCGTGCCCCCGCTGGGGCGCCCGGACTCCGAGATCGTCTTCGAGACGCTCGCCGTCAACGGCATCCAGGCCGAGGACGACCATCTGCCCAAGTTCCTGTCGGCGCTGGCCGTGGCCTTCGCCGACCGGCGGGGGCGGCTGGCCAAGGAGGGGCGGATGCTGCCGGGGGCCAAGGACGCGCTGAAGGCGGTGTCCAGGCTCGACGGCGTGATCCAGACGGTGCTGACCGGGACCATCCGGAGCAACGCCGTGCACAAGCTGAAGGCGTTCGGGCTGGACAAGCACGTCGACTTCACGCTGGGCGGGTACGGCGAGGAGGTCTACCCCAAGGCGACGCTGCTGCAGGTGGCGCAGTCCCGGGCCAAGGAGCGCCTGGGCACGCCGTTCACCGCGGCGAACACCGTGGTGATCGGGGACTCCACGCGGGACGTCCAGGCGGCCAAGATCGGTGGTGCGGCGATGATCGGGGTGGCTTCGGGGCGGTCCATGGCGGGCGAGCTGCTCGAGGCGGGGGCTGACGTGGTGCTGCCCGACCTCTCCAACGCCTCCGAAGTCGTCGCCGCCGTAGCGGGCCTCACCTCCCCGGTCGGCCGCACCGCCTGACCCCCCGTCCCGCACCCCAACCGCGGCGCCCCGCATCTCACGCGCCCGAGGCACACGCCGGTCCGTCTTATCGCTGCGGTGTGGTGGGGGCGTTGTGCCCGCTTCTCGTGCGTCCGGGATGTGTGCCGGTTCGTCCCGCTGCTGTGGCGGGGTGAGCTGCGTACTTGCCGTCAGGTGCTGTCGTTGAGGGCGTTGAGGAAGCGGGCGGCGGCCGGGGCGGCTACGCCGGCGCCGGTGCCGGCGCCCTCGGCGATGACCGCGAAGGCCAGGTCGCCGCGGTAGCCGATGAACCACGAGTGGGTCGGCGGCTCCTTGCCGGACCCGAACTCCGCCGTGCCCGTCTTGCCGGCCGTGCCCTTGGGGAACCGGACGGCGTGGGCGGTGCCGTCCGTCACCACGGCCGGCATCAGCTTGCGCAGGGCCGCCACCACCCCCTCCTCCAGCGGCCGGGGGTTGGTGGGCTGGGCGTCCGGGATCAGCTCCTCCTTGACGAGGGTGGGGGAGATCCAGGCGCCCGAGGCGATGGCGGCCGCGACCGAGGCCATGTTGAGCGGGCTGGCCAGGACGCGGCCCTGGCCGATGGCGGCGGAGGCGAGGTCCGTGTCGTCCTTGGGGTCCGGGAACTCGGCGCGGACCGCGGGCACGCCGGGGGTGATCGGGCTGCCGAAGCCGAAGCTGCGGGCGACCTGCGCCAGCCGGCCGCCGTTCAACTGGGCCACGCTCATCTCCCCGAACGTCGTGTTGCACGAATGCGCGAACGCGTCCTGGAACGACAGCGTGCCGAAGTCCTCGAAGTCGGCGTTGTGGAACGGGAAGCCGCCGATGTTCTTCTCGGCGGGGCAGGTGACCTGGCGGGACGGCTCGACCCCGTCCGCGACGAGCGCGGAGGCCGTCACGACCTTGAACGTCGAGCCGGGCGGGTACTTGCCGAGCAGGGCCCGGTTGAAGCCTCCCGGCTTGTTCACCACCGCGAGGATCTCGCCGGTCGAGGCGCGCAGGGCCACCAGGGACGCCGGTTCCGAGACATCCTCCAGGGCCTTGGCCCCGGCGCGGTGGACCTTCAGGTCGATAGTGGTCTGGAGCGGGCGGTATCCATCGGCGCGGACAACCGTCTGGATGGGTTTGTCGCCCTCGTACAGGTCGATCCGGGAGCGCCCCGGCTTCTTGAAGCGGTCGGGGAACGTCTGCTTGATGCCCTCCACGAGCTGCTGCACCGAGCCGGGCGCGGACGGCGTGTTGATCGCGGTGCCGTCGGCGGCCAGGACCCGCAGCGGGTCGCCCTCCTGGGAGACGACCCGCAGCGAGCGGCCCTGCTTGAGCAGCGGGTGGATGGCGGCCGGCGTCCAGGCGACCTTCCAGGCGCGGTCGCGCTCCACGAGCTTGAGCCGGCCGCTGTAGGTCCAGTCCTGCCGGCCGAGCAGCCTGGCCTGGAAGCCGACCTCGTCCCCGGAGGTGGAGGCGAAGACCCCCGTCGGCCTGGGGCGGTGGAAGGACGCCTCGGTGAGCTTGAGGTCGGTGCGGAAGCGGCGGTGCCAGGTCTCGAAGTCGGCGGGCGGGTCCGCCACCAGGGCGCGCATCCCCGCGTAGTCCTGGGCAGACCAGGCCGAAAGATACTTGTCGGCCGTCTCCTCGGGCGAGCCCTCCGTGCGGAGCGCCCAGACGACGCCTCCCGCCGCGACGACCGGGATCAGGAGCCCCGAAAGGATCCACGGCCAGCGACGCTTTATCCCCCTTTGTGGTGCCATGAGGCAGAGGACACCAGAGAACGGCAAGGGTGTCCAATACTGATATGAGCGCCTTAAGGATATAAATCTGGATATAGTGGCTGGTCGTGGACCTCGTCCGGCACCTTCGCTACTTCACCGTCGTCGCGGAGGAACTCCACTTCGGCAACGCCGCGATCCGGCTCGGCATGGCGCAGCCGCCGCTCAGCCAGCGCATCAAGCGCCTGGAGGAGGAGCTCGGCGTGCGGCTGTTCGACCGCTCGGCCCGCCAGGTGCGGCTCACCGAGGCGGGCCGGCTGCTCCTGGGTGAGGCCCGCGAGATCGTGGCCCGGGTGGACCGGCTGCACGAGCTGGCCAGACAGGGTGAGGGCACGGTGCTCAAGGTCGGCCTCCCGCCCGACCTGGCCGCCGCCGCCATCGCCGCCCTGGTCGCGGGCTTCCGCGAGACCAACCCCACGGTACGCCTCGCGCCCGCCGAGATCTGGACCGCCGACCAGGTGACGGCGCTGGCCGAGGGGACGATCGACGTCGGTCTCGTCCGCCATCCGGTCGCCGCCCCCGGGCTGCGGTTCGGCCAGGTGCTCGCGCAGCCGCAGGGCGTGCTGCTGGCCGAGGGCGACCCGCTCACCGGCGTCGGCGAGGTGCACCTGGCCGACCTGGCGGGGCGGGAGCTGCTGATGCCGCCCCAGGAGGGCGAGCCGGGGCTGTACGCGGAGATGCTCTCGGAGTGCCGCCGCCACGGCTACGTCCCCGTACAGGTGCACGAAGGCGCCGGGCTCGGGCTGGTGCTGGCGGGCGCGGCGGTGGCCTTCGGGCCGAAGGCGGAGCTGCCGGGGCTGGCCTGGCGGCCGCTGCTAGGCTCGCCGATCACGTGCCGGGTCTCCACCGCCTGGCGCCAGGCGGCGGCCGCCCCGATCGACGAACTGGTCGACGACTTCTCGGCCGTCGCCGTACGCACGCTGAAGGAGAGCGCCGGGATGACGGACGAGGGCGCGGTGTCCGTGCGGCGGATCAGCCGCCGGCCGGGGATGCTGGCATGAGCCCGCCGGACTTCGAGGCGCTGTTCCTCGCGGCGGGGGTGCGGGGCTGGCTGTACGCGGCCGACCTCGACTCGGGGCGCGAGGTGGGACACCGGCCGGACGAGCCGGTGCCCACGGCGTCGATGTTCAAGGTGCCGCTGCTGGTGGCGCTCTGCCGGCAGGCCGACGCCGGGCTCCTCGACCTCTCCGAACGCGTGACCGTCACGGCCGCGGACAGGGTCTCGGGGCCGACGGGCCTGTCGGCGATGCTCGACGACGTGACGATCTCGCTGCGCGACCTGGCGTACCTGATGATCGCGGTGAGCGACAACACCTCGGCCGACGTGGTGCTGGGTAGGGTCGGGTTCGAGGTGATCAACGCCATGCTGGCCGGGTTCGGGCTCGACGGGACGCGGGTGACGCAGAGCTGCCGGGAGTTCCTGGCCAGCATGGCGGTCGACGCCGGGCACGCGTGGCCGTTCGTGGATCCGGACGACATCGCGCGGCTGAGCGCGCTCGACCCCGCGCGGGCGAACCGGTCCACCCCGCGCGAGCTGGCCACGCTGTTCGGGATGATCTGGCGGGACGAGGCGGCCTCGGAGGAGTCGTGCGCCTGGATGCGCGGCGTGCTCAACATGCAGGTGTGGCCGCACCGGCTGGCCTCCGGCTTCCCGTACGACGACGTCGCGGTCAGCGGCAAGACCGGCACGCTGCCCACGCTGCGCAGCGAGTCGGGGGTCGTGGAGTACCCCGACGGCCGGCGCTACGCCGTGGCCGTGTGCACCCGTTCGTTCAGCACCGCGCTCAACCAGCCGCGCGCCGACGCGGTGATCGGCACGGCGGCACGTATGGCGGTGGACCACCTACGGAGATAGCAAGTTATGTGGGAGTCCGGGTATGACTTTCCCCCCGACGGGCGACAGGATGGGGCACATGGTTGCTGAGGGCGCGCTTCTCTGGGAGCCGAGCGAAGAGGTGGTCGCGAAGGCCGGGCTGACCCGCTACCTGGAGTGGCTGGGACGGCCGGGACCCTATGAGGACGTGTGGCGGTGGTCCGTCGAGCACCCGGAGGAGTTCTGGACGTCGGTCTGGGACTACTTCGACGTGGTCGGCGAGCGGGGCGACGGACCGGTGCTCTCCGGGACGATGCCGGACGTCACGTGGTTCGAGGGGAGCAGCCTCAACTACGCCGAGAACGCGCTGCGCCGCACCGAGGGCACCGCCGTGGTGTTCGTGTCCGAGGACGGCGCCCGCCAGGAGCTGACCTGGGACGAGCTGCGCGAGGAGGTCGCCCGCGTCCGGGCGGGGCTGGCCCGCCTCGGCGTGCGGCGCGGCGACCGGGTGGCCGCCTACCTGCCGAGCATCCCGCAGGCCCTGATCGCCTTCCTGGCGACCGCCTCCCTGGGCGCGATCTGGTCGGCCGGCTCGCCCGACTTCGGGGTGCCGAGCATCGTCGACCGGTTCAAGCAGATCGAGCCCAAGGTGCTCATCGCGGTCGACGGCTACCACTACAACGGCAAGACCTACGACCGCTCCGACGCCGTCAACGAGATCGCCGCCCAGCTGCCCACGCTGCGCGCGACCGTGTGGATCCCCTACCTGGCGGCGCTCGACGAGGGCCGCGCGCCCCAGCAGGCCGAACCCGCCGAGGCGCACACCCGGGAGCTGCCGCACGGCGAGGTGATCGGCTGGGAGGGGCTGCGGGCCGAGGAGGGGCCGCTGGAGTTCGAACGGGTGCCGTTCGGCCACCCGCTGTGGATCCTCTACTCCAGCGGCACGACCGGGCTGCCCAAGCCGATCGTGCACGGCCACGGCGGCGTGGTGCTGGAGCACCTCAAATCTCTCGCCTTCCACCAGGACATCGGCGAAGGCGATGTGTTCTTCTGGTACACCACCACGGGCTGGATGATGTGGAACTACCTCATCGGCGCCCTGCTGGTGGGGGCCACGCCGGTGCTGTACGACGGCGCGGCCACCTATCCGTCGCCGGCGGCGCTGTGGCGGATCGCCGACTCCGAGAAGGTGACCTACTTCGGGGTCGGGGCGCCGTACATCATGGCCTCGCTGAAGGCCGGGATCCGCCCCGAGGGGCTGGAGCGGCTGCGCGGCATCGGCTCGACCGGCTCGCCGCTGCCGCCGGAGGGGTTCGCGTGGGTGGCCTCGGAGCTGCCCGGGGTGCCGCTGGGGTCGTTCTCCGGGGGCACGGACGTGTGCACGGGGTTCGTCGGGGCGACCATGCTCCACCCGATCAGGGCGGGCATCATCCCGTGCCGGGCGCTGGGGGCGAAGGTCGAGTCGTACGACTCCACGGGCAAGCCGGTCGTCGGCGAGGTGGGCGAGCTGGTGCTGACCGCGCCGATGCCGTCGATGCCGGTGAAGTTCTGGAACGACCCCGACGGCCGGCGCTACTTCGAGAGCTACTTCGACGTCTACCCCGGGGTGTGGCGGCACGGCGACTGGATCAAGATCAACGAGGACGGGAGCTGCGTGATCTACGGCCGCTCCGACTCGACCCTCAACCGGGGCGGCGTCCGGATGGGCACCAGCGAGTTCTACCGGGTGGTCGAGCGGTTCGACGAGATCGCCGACAGCCTCGTGATCGACACCGGGCAGCTCGGGCAGGAGGGCCGGCTGCTGCTGTACGTGACGCTCGCCGAGGGCGCCACGCTGACCGAGTCGCTCCAGCGGACCCTCTGCGACGCCCTGCGCAAGGAGCTGTCGCCCCGTCACGTGCCCAACGAGATCCACGCCGTCCCCGGCATCCCGCGTACGCTCTCCGGCAAGAAGCTGGAGGTGCCCGTACGCAAGATCCTGCTGGGCACGCCCGTCGAGCAGGCGGCCAACCCCGACGCCATGGCCAACCCCGAGGTGCTGCGCCACTTCAGTCCGGCAGCAGAATGATCTTGCCGCGCGTCCGGCCCTGCCCGGCCGCGCGGTGGACCTCCTCCAGCTCGGTCAGGGGGCGGTGCTCGGCCGCCTCCACCGCGAGCTCGCCCCGGTCGATGAGCGCGGCCAGCTCGGCCAGCTGAGCCGGGTCGTTGCGGGCCACGAAGTGGGTGCCGCCCTCGATCGGGGTGGCGATCGTGATCGTCCTGCGCCCGAGCCCGGCCAGGGCGGCGGCGTCCTCCTCGGGGAGCGCGGCCAGGTTCAGCACCACGTCCATGCCGCCGGGGAGCGGCGTGGTCGTGTAGTCGATCACCTCGTCGGCGCCGTACCGCTCGACCGCGGCCGCGCTGCGCGGGCTCGCCGTGGCGAACACGGTCGCGCCCGCGAGCTTGGCGAGCTGGACCGCGAACATGCCGACCCCGCCGCCCGCCCCGTTGATCAGCACCCGCTCGCCGCGGGCGAGGCGGGCGTGCTCGTGGATCGCCTGCCAGGCCGTGAGCCCGGCCACCGGGACGGCGGCCGCGTGGGCGAGCGGGATGCTCCGCGGCGCCCTGGCCAGGACGCTCGCGGGCACCGCCGCGTACCCGGCGGCGCCGCCGTCCGCCAGGCCGAACACGCGGTCACCCGGGGCCAGGCCCGTCACGCCCGCGCCGAGCGCGACGACCGTGCCCGAGACGTCCGCGCCGAGCGTGTACGGCAGGCTCACCGGCAGCACCTCGCGCAGCAGCCCCGCGCGCAGGCCGACCTCCGACGGGTTGAAGGAGGTGGCGGCCACTTCGAGCAGGACCTGCCCCGGACCTGGGCGCGGCGTGGGGATCCGGTCGAAGCGGATCTCGTCCCCGTATTCGTGGATGCGGGCGGCACGCATGGTCTCGGGCGGTTCGCCGGGAAGGCGGAACTCCTCGGCGTGGTCGGCCACCCAGGCGCCGAACGTGCGGGGCGCGGCCTTCGTGACCTCCTCGACCGCCGGCGTGACGGGGGCCGGGTGGCGGACGAGGTCCGCCTGGGCCTGGAGCACGCCGTCCACGGCCTGCGGGGGCCAGCCCATGGCCAGGAGCTCCGCGCGGGTCCGGCCGGGCGGGACCTCCTCCCAGCGCGCCGGCAATTTCGTGATCTGGGAAATGATGCGGACCTGGTCCGCCTGCGTGATCGACTCCGGGCCGGTCAGGTCGTGGACGGCGCCGTGGTGTCCCTCCTCCAGCAGTGCCCGCGCCGCCACCGCCGCGAGGTCCCGCTCGTCCAGCACGGGCAGGGCGGCCTGGCCGTACGAGCCGCGCACCACCCCCGCCCGCACCCGCGCCGCCCACCGCAGCGCGTTGGCCGCGAAGGCGTGCGGGCGCAGGACCGTCCACTCCAGCCCCGACTTCTCGATCAGCCGCTCGACCTCGCGTTCGTGGTCGCGTACCGCGGCGGAGGAGAGGTAGACCACCCGCCGCGCCCGGCGCGCGATCGCGTCGATCACCGCCCGCGCCCCCTCCGCCGTGGCGAACGGCCACACCAGGAACACCGACTCCACCCCGTCGAGCGGCAGCGACCCGGGGTCCGCCAGGTCGCCCTGGGCCCTGCCGAAGGGCCTGACCTCGGCCCCCGCCTCCGCCAGCTCCGCTGCCACTAGCCTGCCGACCGTACCGGTCGCGCCCATCACCAACACCGTTGTCATGCAGGCCACCGTAGGGGGCGGCGGCGAGACAACCAATGCGTCATCGACCCGGATTTCATACGCGATCGTCCTCCCGTAGGCTTCCCCCGTGGACGTGCTCAGCGACGTGATCGCCCTCATGCGCACCGGCAGCCCCCGATCGGCCCGCGTCGAATGGCGCGCGCCCTGGGGCCAGCGGTTCCCGTCGGTTCCCGGCTCCGCCGGGTTCCAGGTCGTCCTGCGGGGGTCGAGCTGGCTGATCCGGCCGGACGGCGACCCGATCGCGCTGTCGGTGGGCGACGTGCTCTTCTTCCCCCACGGCCACGGCTACGCCATGGCGGACTCGCCGACGACCCCGCTGGCCGAGCCCGACTGCGACCCGCTGGACGACGGCCCCGGCCTGTTCGCCTCGGCCACGGTGGATGAGGCCGCCGACGGGCCCGCGGCGACGGTGCTGCTGTGCGGCGGCTACCGGCTCGATCCGGGCCGGGCCCACCCGATCCTGCGCGAGCTGCCCGACCTGATCCACCTCCCGGCCGGCGTCGGCCTCCACACCGAGCTGCGCGCCGCCGTCGAGGCCCTGGGCGCCGAGATCCAGCGCCCGCGGCTGGGTGCCGACACGGTGGTGTCGTCCCTCCTGGACCTGCTGCTGCTCTACATCCTGCGGGCCTGGTTCGAGGGGGAGCACGGCCATTGCCAGGTCGGCGGGTGGGCGCAGGCGCTCGCGGACCCCGGCATCAGCGCCGCGCTGGACGCCGTCCACCGGGATCCCGCCCACCCGTGGACGGTCCAGGAGCTGGGCGCGCGGGCGGGGCTGTCGAGGTCGGCCTTCTCGCGCCGCTTCGGCGAGCTGATCGGCCGGCCGCCGCTGGCGTACCTCACCTGGTGGCGCCTGGCCACGGCGGCGCACCTCATGCGCGCGTCCGACGCCCCGCTGGGCCAGATCGCCGCCAAGGTCGGCTACACCTCGGAGTTCGCCTTCGCCAACGCCTTCAAACGGGAGTACGGCGTGGCGCCGGGCAGATATCGCCGCGAGATCTGCCCGGCCTGACTTCTTGCCCCTGCGTAAATAGGTTAAAACGTAACAATCTCCGAACGACTTCCGGCGCTTGGAAATCTTGTATTGGCCAGGCATTGACGCTTCGCCACTCGCTGATTTACGGTCCTCACACCGCTTAAAACGATTTTGCCGGGAGTGCGGCAATGAATGAGACTCCCGTTCTATCCCTTTCGCAGGTCAGCAAGGCGTTCGGTGCGGTGCGCGCCGTACGCGAGGTCTCTCTTGCGCTCTTCCCCGGCGAGGTGCACGCGCTCGCGGGGGAGAACGGCGCGGGCAAGTCCACGATCGTGAAGATCCTGTCCGGCGTGCACCGGCCGGACTCGGGCCGGATCCTGCTGGACGGCGAGCCGGTGGAGTTCGGCGGGCCCGCGGACGCGCAGCGGGCCGGGGTCGCGGTCATCTACCAGGAGCCGACCCTCTTTCCCGACCTGTCGGTCATGGAGAACATCTTCATGGGCCGCCAGCCCCGCGGCCGCCTCGGCATCGACCGGCGGGCCATGCGCGCCGGCGCCGCCGAGCTGTTCGGGCGGCTCGGCGTGCACCTCGACCCCGACCAGCCGGCCCGCGGCCTGTCGATCGCCGACCAGCAGCTCGTGGAGATCGCCAAGGCGCTGTCGCGGCAGGCGCGGGTGCTCGTCATGGACGAGCCCACCGCCGCCCTGTCGGGCACGGAGGTCGCCCGGCTGTTCGGCGTGGCCCGGACGCTGCGCTCGCAGGGCTGCGCGCTGCTGTTCATCTCGCACCGGCTGGAGGAGATCTTCGAGCTGTGCCGGCGGGTCACCACCCTGCGCGACGGCGCGTACGTGGCCGAGGACCTGATCGCCGACATCACCCCCGACGACCTGGTACGCCGCATGGTCGGCAGGGAGCTGGAGGCGCTGTTCCCCAAGCAGGAGACGGAGGCCGGCGAGGTCGCGCTCAAGGTGCGCCGGCTCACCCGCGAGGGCGTCTTCACCGACGTCTCCTTCGACGTGCGGCGGGGCGAGATCGTCGCGCTGGCCGGGCTCGTCGGGGCCGGGCGCAGCGAGGTGGCCAGGGCCGTGTTCGGCATCGACCGGTGGGACGCGGGCAGCGTCGAGGTGGACGGCAGGCGGCTGCGGCCGGCCAGCCCCACGGCGGCCATGGCGGCGGGACTGGCCCTGGTGCCCGAGGACCGGCGGCAGCAGGGGCTCGTCATGGACCTGTCCATCGAGCGCAACATCGGGCTCGCCGGCCTGGCCGACGTGCGGCGGGGGCCACTGGTCTCCCGGGCGGCCGAGCGGGAGCGGGCCCGGGACTGGGCGGTGCGGCTGCGGCTGAAGTTCGCGCGGCTGACGGACGCCGTGAGCGTGCTGTCCGGCGGTAACCAGCAGAAGGTCGTGCTGGCCAAGTGGCTGGCGCGCCGGCCGTCGGTGCTCATCGTGGACGAGCCGACCCGGGGGATCGACGTGGGCACCAAGGCCGAGGTGCACCGGCTGCTGTCGGAGCTGGCCGCTAGCGGGGTGGCGGTGCTGATGATCTCGTCCGAGCTGCCCGAGGTGCTGGGGATGGCCGACAGGGTGCTGGTCATGCACGAGGGGCGGCTGGCCGCGGAGATCCCGCGCGCGGACGCCACCGAGGAGAGCGTGATGGCCGCCGCCACCGGAAGGAGCCGCGCGTGACCGCCACCGGAAGGAGCCAGGAGTGAGCGCCACCGGAAGGAGCCGCGCGTGACCGCCACCGCCACCAGGACCGAGGCCGTGCGGCGCAACGGCGGGCGGCGGCTCGTGGACCGGGTCGCGCGGGTGCGCGAGCTCGGCATCGTGGTCGCGCTGGGCCTCCTCTTCGGCGTCACCGGCGCCGTCAACCCGTCCTTCCTCACCACCGCCAGCCTGCGCGACATCCTGCTGAACTCCGCCATCGTCGCCATGCTCGCCGTCGGCCAGACGCTCGTGGTCGTCACCAGGAACGTGGACCTGTCCGTCAGCTCCGTGGTGGGGCTGTCGGCGTTCGGGGGCGCGCTGGTCCTGGCCGACCACCCGGGCGTGCCGATCCCGGCCGTGATCGCGGGCTGCGTGGTGCTCGGCGCCCTGTGCGGCGCGGTCAACGGGCTGCTCGTCGGGGCGGCCAAGGTGCCCGCGCTGGTGGCCACCCTCGGCACCCTGTACGCCTTCCGCGGCATCGACTTCGCCTGGGCCGGCGGACGCCAGGTGAACGCGGCCGACATGCCCGAAGGCTTCCTGTCCCTGGGGACGCGCTCGGTGCTCGGCGTGCCGCTGCTCGCGCTGGTCGCCCTGGTCGTGCTGCTGGTCGTCGGGTGGATGCTGGGCAACCTGCGCGCCGGCCGCGAGCTGTACGCCATCGGCTCCAACCCCGAGGCGGCGGTGCTGGCCGGGATCCGGGTGCGGCGCAGGATCGTCGCGGCGTTCGTGGCCAACGGGGCGCTGGCGGGGCTGGCCGGGGTCATGTGGGCGGCCCGCTTCGGCACCGTGGACGCCACCGTGGCGACCGGCAAGGAGCTCGACGTGATCGCCGCCGTCGTGGTGGGCGGGGTGGCCATCTTCGGCGGCAGCGGCACGGTCTACGGGGCGGCGCTCGGGGCGCTGCTGCTGACCGGCATCACCAGCGCGCTGGCCGTGCTCCGGGTGGACGCGCTCGCCCAGACGGCCATCAACGGCGCCCTGCTGCTGGCCGCCATCGTCCTCGACCGCGTGCTCGCGCTCCGCGTCGCCGCGGCCCTGCGCCGCCGCAGATTCCACGAAACCACAGATCCTGTAGAGCCCGCTCCGGGGAGGACCGCCGATGGCAGCTGATCTCGCTCGGATGGCGCGCCGGTGGGAGGGGCTCATCCTCGTGCTGCTCGTCGGCGTGAGCGTCTGGGCCTCGCTCGGCGTGGACGGGTTCGCCAACGGGTCCAACGTCTCCTTCCTGCTCCTCGACACCACCGAGATCGCCCTCATGGCCCTGACCATGACGCTGGTCATCGTGGCGGCCGAGATCGACCTGTCGGTGGCCTCCACGCTGGGCCTGTCGTGCGCGGTGCTCGGCTGGCTCTGGAACGCCGGGCTCCCGATCGAGGCGATCATGCCCATCTGCCTGCTGGTGGGCGCCGCGTGCGGCGCGTTCAACGGGCTGCTCGTCACCCGCCTCGGCCTGCCCTCGCTGGCGGTCACCATCGGGACGTTCGCGCTGTTCCGCGGCCTGGCGTACGTCATGCTGGGCGACCAGGCGGTGGCCGACCTGCCGCCGGCGTACACGAGCCTGGCCACCGCGTCCATCGGCCCGATCCCGCTGGCGTCCGTGCTGGTCGCGGTGCTGGCGGTGGTGGCGGCCACGCTGCTGCACGCGACCGGGCTGGGCCGCTCGATCGTCGCGCTGGGCTCGAACGTGGAGGCCGCCTGGTTCGCGGGCGTCCGGGTCAAGCGGATCAAGTTCTGGCTGTTCGTGGCCTCCGGGGTGATGGCCTCGCTGGCCTCCCTCGTCTACACGTTCCGCTACGCCAGCGCCAGGGCGGACAACGGCGTCGGGCTCGAACTGGCCGTGGTGGCCGCCGTGCTGCTCGGCGGCGTGTCGATCTTCGGCGGGCGCGGCACGCTGCCCGGAGTTCTCATGGCGGTGCTGCTGCTCGGCGTCGTACGCAACGCGCTCATCCTCGCCGACGTGGCCAACGAGGTCCTGAACTTCGTGACGGGCCTGCTGCTCGTCGCATCCGTGCTGGCGCCGAACTTGGGGGCGGTATGGCGGCGGCGCACATCACCACAAGTGGAAGGGAAGCCCGCTTCATGAAAACGCGTACCCCTTGGCGGCCCACCGCGCTCCTTGCCGGACTCGTCCTGCTGACGGCCGCCTGCGGCGGCACCACCAAGAGCGACGTGGCACAGCAGTCCTCCGCCTCCGCCACGGCCGCCGCCTCCTCGGCCCCGGCCGCGGATCCGAACGCCCCGCTCAAGCAGGGACTGAAGATCGCGTTCCTGCCCAAGCAGGTCAACAACCCGTACTTCACGATCGCCGACAAGGGCGGGATCGAGGCCGCCAAGGAGTTCGGCGGCGAGGGCAAGGAGGTCGGGCCGTCCGACGCCAGCGCGTCCTCGCAGGTCTCCTACATCAACACGCTGATGCAGCAGAAGCAGGACGCCATCGTCATCTCCGCGAACGACCCCAACGCCGTCGTGCCCGCGCTCAAGCAGGCCATGGCCGCCGGGGTCAAGGTCGTCAGCTACGACTCCGACACCGCCCCCGAGGGCCGCCACGTGTTCGTCAACCAGGCCGGCGCGGAGGACCTGGGCCGGACCGAGGTGCAGCTGCTGGCCGAGCAGATCGGGCACAAGGGCAAGATCGCCGTGCTCTCCGCCACCCCCAACGCGACGAACCAGAACACCTGGATCGACTTCATGAAGGACGAGCTCAAGAAGCCCGAGTACAAGGACATGGAGCTGGTCAAGGTCGCCTACGGCAACGACGACGACGACAAGTCGTTCGCCGAGACGCAGGGGCTGCTGCGCTCGTATCCGGACCTGGCGGGCATCATCTCGCCCACGACCGTGGGGATCGCCGCGGCGGCCCGCTACCTGTCGGACTCGCCGTCCAAGGGCAAGGTCAAGCTGACCGGGCTCGGCACCCCCAACCAGCTCAGGAAGTTCGTCAAGGACGGCACCATCGAGGCGTTCGAGCTGTGGAACCCGGCCGACCTGGGCTACCTGGCCTCGTACGCGGCGGCGGCGCTGGCCTCCGGGCAGGTCACCGGGGCCGAAGGGGAGAAGTTCAAGGCGGGCAAGCTCGGCGAGTACACGATCGGGGCCAAGGGCGAGGTGCTGCTGGGCAAGCCGACCGTGTTCAACAAGGACAACATCGACAAGTTCAACTTCTGAGGCTTCTGACGCTTCTGAGGGCTTCTGAACGCTCACGCCCGGCCGCGCGGCACGACCAGGCCCGTCTCGTACGCCATGACGACGGCCTGGGTCCTGTCGCGCAGGCCGAGCTTGTTCAGCACCCGGCTCACGTGGGTCTTGACCGTCTCCTCGGTGACCACCAGCCTGGCCGCGATCTCGGGGTTGGACAGGCCCTCGGCGACCAGCCGCAGGACCTGCGTCTCGCGCGGGGTCAGCGCGGACAGCGCCTCAGCCTCCGGTCTCGGGCCGCCCATGCGGGCGAACTCGCTGATGAGGCGGCGGGTGACGGCCGGGGCCAGCAGCGCCTCGCCGGCGGCGATCACGCGTACGGCGTCGAAGAGGCGCTCGGCCGTGACGTCCTTGAGCAGGAAGCCGCTGGCTCCGGCGCGCAGGGCGTCGTAGACGTACTCGTCCAGGTCGAACGTGGTCAGGATGAGCACCCTCGGCCCGCCGTTGAGGCGCCTGGTGGCCTCGATGCCGTCCATGACCGGCATGCGGACGTCCATGAGCACCACGTCGGGGGACAGCTCGCGGCAGATCCGCACCGCCTCGGCCCCGTCGGCGGCGGTGCCCGCGACCTCGAAGTCCGGCTGGGTGTCGAGCAACTCGGCGAACCCCGTCCGCACCACCAGATGGTCGTCGGCGATCACGATCCTGAGCCTGGCGGGCTCGCTCATCCGCCCTCCTCGTACCGTCCGGGCAGGCGGGCCTCCACGAGGAAACCGCCGCCCTGGGCGGGGCCCGTGCGGAGCTCGCCGCCGACGGCCGCGGCCCGCTCGCGCATGCCGGACAGGCCGTGCCCACCATTGGGCCCACCACTGGGCCCACCTTCGGCGTTCGAGGGGCCAGGGCCATTGTCGCGGACGAGCAGGCGCAGGCCGGGCCCGGTGTAGTCGAGCTCCACGTCCACGGCGGCCCCGGGCGCGTGGCGGCGCGCGTTGGTGAGCGCCTCCTGGATGATCCGGTACGCGGCCAGCTCCACGCCGGGATCGAGCTCCACCGGCGAGCCCCGCAGGACGAGCCGGGTGGTCGTGCCCGACGCCTCGCGCGACTCGTCGAGCAGCTCGTTCAGCTCGTGCAGGCGCAGCCCCGGCTGGGGACGCCAGGCCGACTCGGCCTCGGCGTCCTCGCGCAGCACGCCGAGCAGCCGCCGCATCTCGGTCAGCGCGGCCCTGGCGGTGTCGCCGATGGCCAGCAGCTTCTCCGCGCCCGCCGCCGGCATGCCCGGGACGGCCAGCCGGGCGGTCTCCGCCTGCACGGCGACCATGGAGATGTGGTGGGCGACCACGTCGTGCAGCTCGCGGGCGATGCGGGCGCGCTCGCCGCGGGCGGTGTGCTCGACCAGCCTGTCGGCCATGACCTGCCGGGCGGCGGTGTCGGCACGGTCCCTGCGGCGGGCCCGTACGGCGATCCCGGCCAGCGCCACCGCCGGGGCCAGGCAGGCGAGCAGCAGCGTGAGCGCCCGCACGCGCTCGCCCGGCCCGATCGCCACCGCCAGCACCGGGTACGGCACCGCGACGAGCACGGCCACCCCCGGCGCACCGTGGCGGCCGGCCCGATAGCCGGTGACCAGCTGCGCCACCGCGCCCGCCACGGTCAGCGTGTGAAAGGCCAGGACCGACAGCGCGCCCGCCCCGGTCGCCAGGAGCGCCGCCACGGACGGCTGGGCCCACAGGAGGGGGAGCGGCAGCGTGGTGGCCAGCGCGAGCAGGGGGAACACCATGAGGAGCAGCGGGGCCGGGCCGTCACCGGCCGATGGCGGCGCGTTCACGGGCTGACCGCCCACCGGGGCGCTCACGGTCTCCGAGAGCGGGAGCGCGCTCCCGGCCTGCACGACCGACTCGGCCACCGCGAGCACCGCCAGGACCACCGCGAGCACGACCGGCAGGTGCCGGGCCGCGGCCGGCCCGTACGGCACGGCCGCCCCCATCCGGCGCACCCACGCGACCGGCACCGCGACGGCGCGGCTCCACCTCCGGTCCTGCACTCGTTCCACCAGGTCATTGTCCCGGGCGCGGGCAATTGTGGCATCCCTCGTAAGAGGGACGAGGCGTAGCTGGCGCCAGCCACGCCGCAGATCGCTCCGCCGCGTGACGACCCGGGCCGGGGCCGCTGCCTAGTCTTCCTGCCGTGGAAGCAACCATTGAAGTCAGCGGCCTGCGCAAGCGGTTCGGCCAGACCCGGGCGCTGGACGGGATGACGTTCACCGTGCTGCCCGGCCAGGTCACCGGGTTCGTCGGGCCGAACGGCGCGGGCAAGTCCACCACCATGCGGGTGGTGCTCGGCCTGGACGCGGCCGACGAGGGCCACGCCCTGGTCGGCGGGCGCCCGTACGCGAGCCTGCGCAGCCCGCTGAGCCACGTCGGCGCGTTGCTGGACGCGGCCGCGCTGCAGCCGGGCCGCACCGCGCGCAACCACCTCCTGTGGCTGGCCCACTCCCAGGGGCTGGGCGCCGGGCGGGTGGACGAGGTGATCGAGCAGGTCGGGCTGACGCCGGCGGCCCGGCGCCGGGCGGGCGGCTACTCGCTGGGCATGCGCCAGCGCCTCGGCATCGCCGCCGCGCTGCTCGGCGACCCGCCGGTCCTCATGCTGGACGAGCCGTTCAACGGCCTCGACCCCGAGGGCATCGTGTGGATCCGGGGCTTCCTGCGGTCGCTGGCCGCGGAGGGGCGTGCCGTGCTGGTGTCCAGTCACCTGATGAGCGAGCTCCAGGACACCGCCGGCCATCTCGTGGTGGTGGGCAGGGGCCGGGTCGTCGCGGACACCAGCGTGGCCGACCTGATCGCGACCGCCTCTCGGGACCGGGTCACGCTGCGTACGCAGGCGCGTCCGGAGGCGATGTCGGTGCTGGCCGCGGCCGGGGGCACCGTGACCGTCACCGATCGCGACACGCTGGTCGTCTCCGGGCTGGCGGCCGAGCACATCGTACGGCTGCTCTCCTCGCGGGCGGTGCCGTTCTCCGAGGTGGCGGCCCACCGGGCGTCGCTGGAGGAGGCGTACCTGGACCTCACCAGGGACGCGGTCGAGTTCAAGGGGGCGGCGCGATGACCACCGTGACCCCCTACCGCCCGGGCCCGCGGGCCGGGCGTGACGGCTTCGCCCAGCTGCTGCGGGCCGAGTGGACCAAGCTGCGCACGGTACGCGGCTGGATGGCGGGCCTGACGCTGAGCACGCTGCTCATCGTCCTGCTCGGGGTGCTCTTCGGGAGCGGCAGCCGCTCCTCCTGCATGAACGGGCCGATCGAGGTGCCCTGTCCGCCGCCGCCGATCGGGCCCGGCGGCGAGGCCGTGCAGGACCGGTTCTACTTCGTGCACCAGCAGCTCGACGGCGACGGCAGCATCACCGTACGCGTGAACAACCTGACCGGGCAGCTCCGCAAGCCCGACGTGACCCCCGGCGTCCGGAACGTCGTCCCCGGCGTCACGCCGTGGGCCAAGGCGGGGGTCATGATCAAGCAGAGCGTCCGCCAGGGAGCCTCGTACGCGGCGGTGATGGTCACCGGGAGCCACGGGGTGCGGATGCAGCACGACTTCACCGAGGACGTGGCGGGGCGGCCCGGCGGGGCTCCGCGGTGGCTGCGGCTGACCCGCACCGGCGGGACGGTGGTCGGCGAGGAGTCGGCCGACGGCTCGCGGTGGACCAGGGTGGGCACCGCCCGGATGGCGACCGGGAAGGTCCGCATCGGGCTGTTCGCGGCCTCTCCCGGCGACCTGACCGTGACCTCCAACCTGATCGGCGGGGCCGCGACGGCCTCCCGCTTCGCCGAGGTCACCGCCGACATGGACCAGGTCAGCGTGCGGGGCGTGGCGGCCGGGGGCACGTGGACCCGCGACGACATCGGCGTCTCGCTCGAGGCCGACGGCACCCCACACCACCCGGGCGGGCTCGTGCGCTCCGGTGACACGTTCAGGATCACGGGGGTCGGCGACATCGCGCCGTCCCAGGAGGGCATGCCCGCCGAGCGCGTCCTGGCCGGGGTGCTGGCGGGGCTGGTCGTCGTCATCGTGGTCGCGGTGGCCTTCGTCACCGCGGAGTACCGGCGCGGGCTCATCCGCACGACCCTGCTGGCCAGCCCGCGGCGCGGCCGGGCGCTGGCGGCCAAGGCCGTCGTGATCTTCGTGGCCGTCTTCGTCTTCGGGCTGGTCGCCGCCGCCGTCACGGTGCCGGTCGGGCGGGCGCTCCTGGCGGGCAACGGCAACCTCCTCGCCGCCCTGCCGCCGCTCACCGCGCTGCGGCTGGTCGCCGGGACCGCCGCGCTGCTCGCCGTGTCGGCGGTCTTCGCGCTCGCCCTCGGGTCGCTGCTGCGGCGCAGCGCCGTGGCCGTCATCGCGGCCATCGTGGCGATCATCGTCCCGTACCTGCTGGCGACCGCGTCCCTGCTGCCCGACGAGGCGGCGCGGTGGCTGCTGCGGCTCACCCCGGCGGCGGGCTTCGCGATCCAGCAGACCACGGTCACGTACGAGCAGGTGACCGCCCGCTTCGCGCCGGCGGAGGGGTTCTTCCCGCTGGCGCCCTGGGCCGGGTTCGCGGTGCTGTGCGCGTACGCCGCCCTCGCCCTGGCCCTGGCCGCCCACCGGCTGCGCCGGAGGGACGTATGAGACGCGAGGTGCACGCCGAGTGGACCAAGCTGCGGACGGTCGCGGGGCCCGGGTGGCTGCTGGCCGGGACCGTCGTGCTGACCGTGGCCCTGAGCGCCCTCGTGGCGGCCGTCGTGCCCTGCGCGGCGGCGGGCTGCGGGCAGGACGCGGCCAGGATCAGCCTCGCCGGGGTCCAGCTGGGCCAGGCGATGGTGGCCCTGCTGGCCGTGGTGGCGGTCTGCGGCGAGTACAGCACCGGCATGATCCGCACCAGCCTCGCCGCGATGCCGCGCCGGGCCACCGCCCTGGCCGCCAAGGCGGTGGTGGTCGGCGGGCTCACGCTGGGCGCGGCGACCCTCGCCGTGCTCGGGTCCGTGCTGGCGGGGCGGCTCCTGCTGCCGGGCAGCGGCTTCACGGCCGCGCACGGCTACCCGCCGCTGTCCCTGGCCGACGGGCCGACCCTGCGCGCCGCCGTGGGCTCGGTCCTCTACCTGGTGCTGATCGCGCTGCTCAGCCTCGGCCTGGCCACCGCGGTGCGCGACTCGGCCGCGGCCGCCGGGGTCGTGCTCGGGCTCCTGTACGTGTTCCCGGTCGTGATCCTCATGGTCTCGGACTCCGGGGTGCGGCGGTTCCTGTGGACGCTGTCCCCGACGAACGCCGGGCTCGCCGTCCAGACGACCGTGGATCTCGCGTCCCTCCCCGTCGGACCGTGGGCGGGCCTCGGCGTGCTCGCCGCGTGGTCCGCGGCCTCCCTCGTGGGCGGCGGGCTGCTCCTCCGGTACCGCGACGCGTGACCGAATGACGAATAGAGGGGAAATGCCAGTATTTACTGGGATTGATATTCTCGCGGACTTTGCTTGACAAAACCTCCCGTTGGATGTGAATTATCGGCGATCTGGGTACGCGTCGATTTATGAGCATAAGGGGAATGGCGGCGCTGGCCGCGGGATGTTTTCTGCCGCTGTTGGCCGCGGCGCCCGCTTTCGCGGACGAGCCCTCGCCGGGGGACACGGGCGTCCAGACCGACACGGGCATCCCGGCGGTGCAGGCGGTGCCGGACGTGATGCCGGTCCCGGCGGTGGAAGCGGAGCCGGAGGCGGTGAAGGTGGTGAAGCCGGTCCCGGCGGTCAAGGGCGTCAGGGGCGCCCGCGCCGGGAAGATCGGCGTGCTGCGGCCGGGCGACCGGGGCGAGGCGGTCAGGCTGCTCCAGCGGCGCCTGCACGACGGCGGCTTCTACTTCGGCCCGGCGCACGGGATCTACGACGACCAGACGAGGTACGCGGTCTGGGGGTTGCACAAGAGCAGGGGGATGGTGCCGAGAGGCGAGGTGGGGCCGAAGACGTGGGCGGCGCTCAGGCGGAGCAAGAGCCTGCGCCCGCTGGTGCCGCAGGGCGGCGCGGACCGGGTCGAGATCAGCCTGACCCACCAGCTCCTCACCGTCTATCGCGACAACCGCCCGGCGCTGGTCACCCACATCTCCACCGGCGCCGAGGTGCAGTACTGCGAGAAGGGCCACTGCGGCAACGCGGTCACGCCGGTGGGCGACTTCCGCGTGACCAGGAAGGCGCCCGGCTGGACGACGAGCCGGCTGGGCTCGATGTACAACTCGCTCTACTTCGTCGGCGGCATCGCCATGCACGGCTCGACGGAGGTGCCGCTCAGGCCCGCCTCGCACGGCTGCGTCCGCATGCCGCTGTCGACGTCCGTGCGCGTGTACAACATGGTGAAGGAGGGGGAGCCGGTGTACGTACGCGGACAGATCTAGATGCCCTGGGGCAGCCGGAACAGCCGGCCGGGGTCGTACGTGGATTTCACCTCGGCCAGCCGGGCCGCATTGGGCCCGTAGTACGCATTCCGCCAATTACTCAGATCGGGGTCGATGTAATTAACGTAAGCATGATCACCGAAAAATGGGGACATGTCGGAATGTAGTCCGCGCAGCCACCGCCGATCCGTCCCCTCCGCGTAATACTGCACGCTGTAAAGCGCCGCCCGGTGGGGAAACGCCGTGTCCGCCGGACCGACCCGCCCGATGGCCCCGCCCATGGCGTCCAGCAGCACCGAGTGCCGCCCGCCGCGCGCCACCCCGTCCACCAGCGCCCGCACGCCGTCCGCCGGCAGCTTCCGGTACGCCATGTGCGACTTGGCCGCGAACGCCTCCCGCGGCATCCGCCGGCACTCGGCGATCGACATGGCCGCGCAGCCGCCCATGATCTTCATGCCGTCCAGGTAAGGGACCGTCCGGGCCGAGCGGGAGGAGGGCCGCCCGATCTTGTCGACGAGCGGGGCCAGCAGCCGGTCGAGTGCGGGCTTGCCGCCCACGTACGTGCCGACGATCGCGACGTCCAGGCCGCCGCCCGAGCGTCCCAGGTGCAGCGAGGACCACAGCTCGTCCGGCGCCGAAGGCCCCCACGACTGCCATGCCCTGACCGCTGCTCCCGCCCTGGCCCACGGCCAGTGCAGGAAGAACACGGTGACGTCGCGTGCGGCGAACGTCCTGAAGGTGAAGGAGACGGCCACGCCGAAGTTCCCGCCGCCACCGCCCCTGCAGGCCCAGTAGAGGCCGGCGTTGCGCGTGGCGTCGCAGTCCAGGGTCCGGCCGTCGGCCGTGACGACGCGTACCGACTGGAGGTTGTCGCAGGTGAGACCGTACTTGCGGGACACCACGCCGATGCCGCCGCCCAGCGTGAGGCCGCCGACCCCGACCGTGGGGCAGGAGCCGGCGGGGATGCTCACGCCGTGGCGGGCGAGCCGGTCGTAGACGTCGATCAGCTTGGCGCCCGCGCCGATCGTGGCCCGGCCGCCCGCATAGACGACCGAGCTCATCCTGGACACGTCGATCACCAGCCCGGGCCCTGTGGACCAGCCCGCGTAGGAGTGACCTCCCGAGCGGGTGGTGACCGGCACGCCGCCGGTGCGCGCGAACGTCAGGCACGCCGACACGTCGGCCGCGCTCGTACAGTAGGCGACCCCGCCCGGCCGGATCCGGTCGTAGGCGGGGTTGTACAGGCGGCGCGCGGTGTCGTATCCGGCGTCGCCCGGCAGCACGAGCGTGCCCTTCAGCTGTCGCCGCAGCCTCGCCCAGTTCGGCGGGGGCGCGGAGAGCCCGGACGTGCCGGTAGGCCGCCCAGTAGACGGCACAGTGGCGGCCAGCGGGGCGAGCGCGGCGACATGCAGGAAGTCCCGGCGGTCCATGGACGCCTCCGTGGTGATCGGTGTTGAGCCGCTCGGTGAGACGTCCGGATGACCCGCCAGGTTTGGTCACATCTCCATCACTTCGGGGCTCACCCGGCGCTCCCTCCGAACGCGCTCCTGGGGGTGACGCCCCCCACCCGGGTGAGCCGCGGCGGGCCGCTCTTCTCGGCCTTCTTGTTGAGGACTCCGTCCTTGACGAGCCGCAGCGGTGAGGCGGACGGCTTCGGAGCCGGACCGCCATGACCGTCTCCCGTCGTCTGGACCATGCGCAGGGCCAGCGCGGGGCACATCTCGACCGTGCGCCGCGCCTCCTTGGCCATCCAGCCCGGGACGGTCCTGAACGACGGGAACCCGTAGTCGTCCAGCTCCACGAACTCCGGGAGCAGATGGGCGCAGAGCCCGTGTCCCGCGCACCGGGACCAGTCGACCTCCAGCCGGTACTCGACGTAGTCGTTCTCGGGCTCGGGCATCGGCAGCACGCCGCGGACCGGCCGGCCGCACGAGCCGTGCTCCAGGTGGAGCGCGATCTCGCTCTCGAACGCGTCCAGCGCCGACAGCACGAACTTGGCCGTGCCGTCCGGGTGGAAGCACGCCCCCCGCCGCTCGACGCCGCGCACGCAGCGCCGTACGGCGTCCACGGAGCCGCTCCCCTCGACCAGCGAGTTCATGGCCCAGGCCAGGTCAGGCAGGCCGAGCCGGCAGGGGCCGCACTGGCCGGCCGACTCGCCCGCCAGGTAGGAGGTGACCCGGGCGGCCTCGCCCAGCGAGCACGTCGACTCGCCGAGCGGGACGATGATCCCGGCCCCCAGGGTCGCGCCGGCGAGCTTCATGCCCTCGCGCGAGATCACGGCCGTCTGGGCCACCTCGGCCGACAGCCACGCGCCGTGGTAGCCCCCGATGAGCACCCCGTCGCCGATCTCGGCCTCGGTGAGCGCCAGCACGTCCGCCAGGTACGTGCCGGTCGGCGCCTCGATGACCGCGCCGTTGGCCGCGCCGCCGCTGACGGTGAGCAGGATGGTGCCGGGCTCCTTGGGGGTGCCGACCTCGGCGTACCTCTCCGGGCCGAGCTCGGCCAGCAGTGCCAGCTGCGCGTACGTCTCCGTGTTGGACAGCAGGGTCGGCAGGCCGTCCACGCCGCTGATCGCGGCCCGCCTCTTGCGGCCGGGCGGGATGCCTATCTCGCCGTTGACGGCGTTGACGAGCGCGCCGCCCTCGCCGGAGATGAACCGCTCCTTGATCCCGACCACCCGGATCGGGATGCGGCTCTCCGCGCCGCCGGCGACGTTCGCGGCCCGGCGCTCGTCCACGGCGGCGTTGACGGACGCCTCGGCGACCTCGCCGCCGGCCGTGGCGAGAACCACCTCGCGGGCGCCCAGCGCCTCGGCGGCCAGCACGGCGCCGTCGAGCACGAGGTGGGGGTTGCGGGTGAGGAGCATGGCGTCCTTGGAGCTGGCCGGCTCGCCTTCGGCGCCGTTGATGAGGACGACGCACTCGCCGCTGGAGCCCACCGCGTCGGCGACGGCCCGCAGCTTGCGCGCGAACGGGAACGCCGCGCCGCCGCGGCCGCGCATGTCCACCTCGTTGGCCATCGAGATGAGCTGGTCCAGGTCGCGCGGCTTGGGGGAGCCGTGGAGGGTGCGGTGGGCGGGCAGGTCCAGCCGGCGGGTCTGGTCCAGCCCGGCGGTCAGCCGGGCGGGACCCATCCGTAAGACCCGCGGCACTCGGGCCGGAATCACGATCGCTCCTGTCGGGTTGCGGGGGTCAACCGGGTCTCCTGAGGCGGTCTCATCCGGCCTCCCGATACCTGCGCCGCTCGGCGAGGCTCACCGGTGCGTTCCTTCTCGGGGCCGCTGCCGCTGCCGCTGCGGAGGCCGCGGCTGCGGCCGCGGCGGCGGCGTTGCCCGCCGCGACCTTCTGCGGCTGCTCGGCGGGTACGCCCACGGCGGCGGGGTTGGTCACCGCCGGCCCCTGGATCTTCTCGAGTGTGATCGGCGGGCGGAAGGCCGCGGCCAGCACGCGGATGACCAGCGCGCCGCCGACCGCCGCGATGCTGGCCACGTAGGACCAGGCCACCCAGCCGGCCGGCGGACGGCCGGCCGTCAGGCCGTGCATGATGGCGACGGGCCAGCCCAGGTACGCGACCGAGTGCATCACCCGCCACATCCACGGCCTGGCCTTCGCCGCCCAGCGCCTCCTGAGCAACCCCGTGACCACAGCCACGATCATCATGTCGAAGGCCAGGATGCCGAGACCCTTGTTGATCCCCGCGATGGGGACGACCGCCGCGCCCGGTGGCACGTGCCCCAGGCTGATCATGAGTGAGATGTGCGTGATCAGGAAGATCATCCCGAGAAGGCCGAAGGCCTTGTGGGCGAGCTGGGACCTGACCCGGTTGACCGGGGACAGGAAGACCCGCTCGGTGGTGATGATGCCGAGCGCGACGGTCGCGGTGAACGTCACCAGGGCCATCACGCCCACATAGAACTCGAGGAAGCCGACCACCCGGCCAAGGATCGCTATGCCACGGTCCGTCCTCGTCAGCGCGAACGCCGACAGCACGACGGCCATGACCATGGCGCTGGCTCCCAGCCGGACACTGCGCGTGTCCAGCTTGGTGGGAGTGTGCCGGGGGTGTCGTCTGTGGAGCATCTAAGGTTCCCTCCAAGGTCGGGTGAGGGTGCGACTCGGAAGGCTGGGTAGCCCGCGAGGGCCTTCAGATCAGCATCGGCGGCCCCGGTTGATGCAAGAGACGACGAACTGCATCAGCCGATCGGGCATCACGTTCGCGAAGTCCGCGTGGTCGGTGATCGGGTTGTGCTTCTGTTCAGGGAAGGCGTCCACGGCGTATGACGGGCCCTGCGGCACGGAGTACGTGAGGGTCATGCGCAGTGCCGGCACCGCCTTGGTCCCTTGCGGGCAGGCGCCACCCTGACCGGGGAAGACCACGTGCGTTCGGTGATTGGCGCTGTCAGTGTTCTGGCCGTCCCAGCAGCTAGGGAAGTCCAGAATACGAACGACTTGGCTGCCGCGCGGGCAAAGCGGATATTTATCGGGACTTATACGGTTTTGGAATCCCGTGCAGGTCCAGGCGGCCCTGGCGTTGCCGGCGCCGTTGGTGGCGGCCTTGGCGTCACCGGTGATCAGCCTGAGGAACCTCGGCATCGCGACGACCTGCGAGGTGGCGTTGCCGCGGAACTGGAGCGTCACGGAGCGCGCACGCAGCACCTGGCCGACGTTGCCGTCCGCGTCCTCGGTGTTCACGTCCACCTTGCGGTCTCTGAGGACCGGCCAGAAGTAGGTGGATTTGTCGCCCAGCCGGCATGTGGTGCCCGCGGCGGCCAGGCTCTCGTCGGTGGAGAAGCCGTCCGTCGACAGGTTGCCCACGTAGTCGTGGAGGTGGTGGGCTCCGTTGCTCACGCCCGGCGCGACGATGAAGTTGTCCGGGTTGTTGTGGCCGTTGCGGTTCGTGCCGCAGGCGGAGACGAAGGAGCCGCGCGAGCCGCCCCTGCCGATGCGGGCGTCAAGCTGACGCGGCGCTACCCGGCGGATGTCGACGAAGTCCTCGACGAACGGGCCCAGGTCGGCGCATTCGTTGTGGTCCTCGGACGCTGTGGGGGACGGGCTGGGGGAGGCGTTGCCGTTGTTCCCGTTATTGCCGTTATTACCGTTGTTCCCGTTGTTGTTGCCCTGGCCGGGGTTGCGGGTCGGCCGGTTGCGGCGGCCGAAGGTCTCGGCGGTCTGCTCCGGGGCGGGGTTCTGGGCGTCGGAGTTCTGAGCGTCGGAGTTCTGGCCGTCGGAGTTCTGGGCGTCAGAGTTCTGGCCGTCGGGGTTCTGGGCCGGGTCGAGCACGGCACGCCCGCCGCCCTGGCCCTGCTGGTCGGCGTTCTGCTGCTGGTCGCCGTTCTGGTCCTGCTGCTGGTTGTTCTGCTGGCCGTTCTGCTGCTGGCCGTTCTGCTGGTTGTTGTTCTGCTGGTTGTTGTTCTGGTCCTGCTGGTTCTGGTTCTGGTCTTGGTTCTGGCCGTTCTGATCCTGGTTCTGGTTCTGATCCTGCTGCTGCTGGTCCTGATCCTGTCCCTGCTGATCTTGATCTTGTTGGTTCTGATCTTGGTTCCGGTTCCCGTTCCGGTTGTTCCGCTGCTGGCCCTGCTGCTCCTGGGAGGCCTGGGCGGGGTCGCAGTGGTCGGCGCGCGCGGGGCCGACGCCGATGACGGCCGCGGACACCAATCCGCCAGCCACCACGGCCAATGCGGACATGGCCGCGGCCATGCGTCTTGATCTCGTCATGCGTCTCTCCTCTTTTCGACCGCCATCGCGACGGGTGGAGCTGGTGAGGGCGTCGGAGGCTCGGGCAACTGCGTGTGATCGACCAGGCCGGTGGACTCCAGGAGCGTCATGTGGCGCATGACGAAGTTGATGCCTTCCTGGGCGAACTTCCTGATCTCCGCGTTGCGGGTACCTGCCCGTACGGCCGCCACCACGGTGAAGACCTTGCCGTGCGCGGCCCGCAACAGGTTCGCGAAGTCCTTGTCGAAGGCGGGCCCGCGCTCCGAGGCCAGCTGGGCCATCCAGCTCTGCTGGTCGGCATTGGGCTCGCTGGGCAGTGCCACCCCGAGCTTCTTGGCGGTCTGCCGCGTCAGCAGGTCCAGCTTCTGGTGGTCCTGCATGATCAGCCTGCCGACTTCCTTGACGCGCTGGGACTCCGCGCGGGTCTGGGCATAGTCGCCCACGGGCATCTCCCAGAGGCCGGCCTGCCGCACCTTGATGAGCAAGTCACGGTCGGCGGCCGTGACGGGCCCCGATGATGTCTGGGTCGCCGCAGTGGCGGCGGGATCGATCGAAGGTGGCATGACCAGCACGATCGTCACCGCGGCCGCCACGACGAAGCCACCGAGCATGAACAGCTCGCCACCGCGCAAAAGCCTGTGCATGGTCGGAGGTACGCGGGCCTCTCCGGCTTGGTTCAGCACATGGCCGGAGATAGTTAGAAATGACTGGAGTTATCGGAGTGGCTACCGCCGAGATAACGAAGGTGTAAAGATGTGCCCCGTGCTAGGTCACCTCGACGGCAGGTTCGAGAGTGCGGATGCCGAGGCGGAGCATCGCATCGCGGTGCTTTACCAGGAGTTCGGCGGCCCTCTGCTGCGCCACGTACGCAAATCGACAGGTAACGACCTTCAATGGGCCGAAGACGTGGTGCAGGAGACGCTCGTCCGAGCCTGGAAAAACTCGGCAAGACTGCAGTGGGAACCAAGCCTTATATGGGCGTGGCTACTGACGGTAGCCCGCCGCATCGTTATCGATGGACGTCGACGGAAGAGCGTCCGGCCTCAAGAGGTCGAGCCGCCCGAAGTCGACATGATGGCCGTACCCGACGGCTCGGAGCGAGCCCTGTCGCGGATGGTCGTCGCCGACGCCCTTCGCAGCCTCTCTGAAGAACACCGCGAAGTCATAGAGCAGACCTACCTCCGAGACCGTACGATAAGTGAAGCGGCGGAGATACTGGGGATACCGCCGGGCACGGTGAAGTCCCGGCTCTATTACGGGATCCGGGCTCTCCGCGAACTGCTGCGGGACAAGGGGGTAGCCGGCTGATGCATGACGAGGTGGCTGCCTATGTCCTCGGAGTCCTCGATGAGGACGAGCACGAGGCCTTCGAACGCCACCTCGATACGTGTGAGAGATGCCAGGCGGAGCTGATTGAGCTTGCCGAGCTTCCGGAAGAGCTCGACGAGCTCAAGAACGCTCCCGCAGCCTCCGAGGACGACCCCCCGAGGTCGATGTCACGCTGACGTTTGTACGTTGACGTCTGTGCCCTTTTCGGGTGGTATCGGTACGGCGAGGCTTTGCGTCCGGTGTAGCGTGACCGGACGGTCAGGGGGAGGTGTTCGGTGGGCATCGACGGTGATGCGCCCGTTCCCCCGCATCGGCGGTTCGGCGAGGAAGGCGGCCGGCTGTCGTACGGCGGCTATCTTCGCCTGCCCGAGCTTCTCGCACAGCAACGGCCGCAGTCGGAAGCGCCCGACGAGCTGCTCTTCATCACCATCCACCAGGTCTACGAGCTGTGGTTCAAGCTGCTGCTCCACGAGCTGGAGAACGCCCGCGAGGCCATGTTCGCCGGCGAGCTCTGGCGGGCCAGGCACCTGTTCCGCCGGGTGCACGCGGTCGAGAAGGTGCTGATCGAGCAGGTGGACGTCCTGGAGACGATGACGCCCCAGGACTTCCTCACGTTCCGGGAGAAGCTGGCGCCAGCCAGCGGCTTCCAGTCGGTGCAGTTCCGGGAGCTGGAGTTCCTGTCCGGGCTGAAGGACGAGCGCTATCTCGGCAGCTTCAGGCACGCCAGCGACACGGAGCTCGCACGGCTGCGCCGCAGGCTGGAGGAGCCCTCGCTGTGGGATGCTTACCTCACCGCCCTCTCCCAGCGTGGCCTGCCGGTCTCCGACGACGAGATCATGGGCTCGCTGCTGGCCGTGGCGAGGGACCGCGGGTCGTACGACGACCTGTGGCAACTGGCCGAAGACCTGCTGACGCACGACGCGACCGCCGCGCAGTGGCGGACGCGTCATGTCCAGATGGTCGAACGCCAGATCGGCACCAAGTCGGGCACCGGCGGCTCGACAGGCGCCCCCTATCTGCGCGGCAGAACGCGTTTGCACTATTTCCCGCTGCTGTGGGAACTAAGGGCCTGGCTATGAACAGCTTTGGCAAACCCTCACAAAGGAGTGAGACGGAAATGCCCCTCGACGAGGCCAAGGACGAGCTGCTCCAACGAGCCGCGGACAGTTGCGCGGCGAGCAGCGAACATGTGGGCCCCGAGGAGGCCCTGTCCTTCCTCCGGTTCTACTACCGGCATGTCGCGCCGGAGGACCTGCTCGACCGCAACCCCGTTGACGTGTACGGCCCCGCGATGTCGCAGCGGCAGCTGGCCGAGGTCCGCCCCCAGGGCCGGGCGGTCGTCCGCGCCTACACCCCCACGCTGGACGAGAACGGCTGGGACCCGGGCCACTCGGTGGTCGAGGTGGTCACGGACGACATGCCCTTCCTCGTCGACTCCGTGACGATGGAGCTCGACCGCCACGACCTGGGCATCCACCTGCTGGTCCACCCCCAGATGCGGGTGCGCCGCGACATGACGGGCCGGATGCTCGGCCGCGGCCAGGAGGACGTCACCGGCCAGATGCTGGTCGAGTCGTGGATGCACATCGAGGTCGACCGGCAGACCGACCCCGAGGCGCTCAGGGCGCTCGAGGCCGACCTGCAGCGGGTGCTCACCGACGTGCGCCACGCGGTCGAGGACTTCAGGAAGATGCGGGCGCTGGCCGTACAGACCGCCGAGGACCTGAGCATGAGCCCGCCGCCGCTGGAGCCCGCGGAGGTCGAGGACAGCATCGACCTGCTGCGCTGGCTCGCCGACGGGCACTTCACCTTCCTCGGCTACCGCGAGTACCGGCTGGAGCACACCGACGAGGGCGAGGCGCTGCGGGCGCTGCCGGGCGCGGCGCTGGGCATCCTGCGCGACGACAAGATCGGCTCGGAGAGCTTCTCGGCGCTGCCCGCCGAGGTGCGCGCCAAGGCGCGCGAGAAGCAGCTCATGATCACCACCAAGGCCAACTCCAGGGCCACCGTCCACCGGGCGACCTACCTCGACTACATCGGGGTCAAGATCTTCTCGCCCGAGGGCGAGGTGGTCGGCGAGCGGCGCTTCCTCGGCCTGTTCACGCATGTCGCCTACAACGAGTCGATCTCCAGGATCCCCGTGCTCCGCCGGAAGCTGGCGGCCGTGCTGGACAGGGCCGGGCTGTCGCCCGACAGCCACGACGGCAAGGACCTGATCGAGATCCTCGAGACGTTCCCGCGCGACGAGCTCTTCCAGACCTCGGTCGACCAGCTCCTGCCGATCGCGCTGGGCGTGCTGCGGCTGCGCGAGCGCAAGCAGGTCAAGCTCTTCCTGCGCCGCGACGACTACGGCCGCTACATCTCCTGCCTGATCTACCTGCCGCGCGACCGCTACACCACCAAGGTGCGGCTGAAGATGCAGGAGGTGCTGCTGAAGGCCCTGGGCGGCAAGTCGCTCGACTACAGCGCCATGATCGGCGAGTCGGTGCTGGCCCGCCTGCACGTGGTGGTGCGGGGCGAGCGGGGCAAGCAGCTCCCGCCGCCGAGCGTGGACGTGGAGGAGCTGGAGGCCCGGCTGGCCGCCCTGACCCGCTCCTGGGAGGACGACCTGGCCACCGAGCTGGGGCGGATGACCTCCGAGGACGAGGCGCCCGGGCTCATCAAGCGGTACGCCTCCGCGTTCCCCGAGGGCTACAAGGCGGACTTCCCGCCCAAGGTGGCCGTCGTGGACCTGCGCCGCCTGGAGGACCTCGTGGCCGTGGGCGACGGCGCGGAGGTGGACATCAACCTCTACGAGCCGTACGACGCGGCCGAGGGGGAGCGGCGGCTCAAGATCTACAAGGTCGGCTCGCCGATCTCGCTCTCCGAGGCGCTGCCGCTGATCCAGCGGCTCGGCGTCGAGGTCGTGGACGAGCGGCCGTACGAGATCGACCGCGACAACGACCCCAACACGAAGAACGCCTGGATCTACGACTTCGGCCTGCGGTACACGCCGACGGAGGAGGTCGCCAGGGACGACTTCAAGCGGCTGTTCCAGGACGGGCTCGGCGCCCTGTGGAAGGGGCAGGTCGAGGCCGACAACTTCAACGCGCTCATCCTGAGCGCCGGGCTGACCTGGGAGCAGGTCGAGATCCTCCGGGTGTACGCCAAGTACCTGCGCCAGGCCGGGGGCACGTTCTCGCAGACCTACATGGAGCGGGTGCTGGCCGGGAACGTGCGGCTGGCGCGGCTGCTGGTGAGCCTCTTCGAGGCCAAGCTCGATCCGCGGCGTGGCGAGGACGTGCGGCTCGATCTCGCCGAGGCGCTCAGCGAGGAGATCCTGGGCGCGCTCGACGAGGTGGCCTCGCTGGACGAGGACCGGATCCTGCGGGCGTACCTGGAGATGATTCAGGCGACATTGCGCACGAATTACTTCCAAACGGTCGATGGACACCGCAAACCGTACATATCCCTCAAATTCGACCCGCAGGCGATCAGCGTCCTGCCGCTGCCGCGGCCGAAGTACGAAATATTCGTCTATTCGCCGCGGGTCGAGGGCGTGCATCTGCGCTTCGGGAAAGTGGCGCGGGGCGGGCTGCGGTGGTCGGACCGGATGGAGGACTTCCGTACGGAGATTCTCGGCCTGGTAAAGGCGCAGATGGTGAAAAACACCGTCATCGTCCCCACTGGGTCTAAAGGCGGATTTGTCGTTAAGAAGCCGCCTGTGTCCGGAACGCGGGAGGAGATGCTCGTCGAAGGCGTCGCCTGCTACCGGACGTTCATCTCCGGCCTGCTCGACGTGACCGACAATCTCGTGGACGGCAAGGTCGTGCCGCCGCCCGACGTGGTCAGGCACGACGGCGACGACACCTACCTCGTGGTCGCCGCCGACAAGGGCACCGCGACCTTCTCCGACATCGCCAACGGCGTGGCCAAGGAGTACGGCTTCTGGCTGGGCGACGCGTTCGCCTCCGGCGGCTCGATCGGCTACGACCACAAGGCCATGGGCATCACCGCCCGCGGCGCCTGGGAGTCGGTCAAGTACCACTTCCGGACCATGGGCCTGGACGTGCAGAGCACCGACTTCACGGTGGCCGGGATCGGCGACATGTCCGGCGACGTGTTCGGCAACGGCATGCTGCTGTCCCGCCACATCCGGCTGGTGGCCGCCTTCGACCACCGGCACATCTTCGTCGACCCCTCGCCCGACGCGGCCTCCTCGTACGGGGAGCGGCAGCGCCTCTTCGAGCTGCCGCGCAGCTCCTGGGAGGACTACGACGCCAAGCTGATCTCGCCCGGCGGCGGCGTCTTCCCCCGCACGGCCAAGTCCATCCACATCACGCCGCAGATGCGCGAGGCGCTCGGCATCCCCGCCGGGGTCACCTCCCTGGCCCCCAACGACCTGATCAGCGCCATCCTGCGGGCCCCCGTGGACCTGCTGTGGAACGGCGGCATCGGCACCTACGTCAAGGCCGGCTCGGAGTCCAACGCGGACGTGGGCGACAAGGCCAACGACGGGCTGCGGGTCAACGCCGGGGAGCTGCGCTGCAAGGTCATCGGCGAGGGCGGCAACCTGGGCTTCACCCAGCTCGCCCGCATCGAGTTCGCGCTGAACGGCGGGCTCGTCAACACCGACTTCATCGACAACTCGGCCGGGGTCGACACCTCCGACCACGAGGTGAACATCAAGATCCTGCTCGACCAGGTCGTGCGCGACGGCGAGCTGACCGACAAGCAGCGCAACCAGGTCTTGACCTCGATGACCGACGAGGTCGCCGACCTGGTGCTGCGTGACAACTACGCGCAGAACGTGGTCCTCGCCGCATCCCGCACCCAGGCCGTCGAGATGCTCCACATCCACTCCCGCTACCTGCGCCGCCTGGAACGGGACGGCCTGGTCAACCGGGAGCTGGAGTTCCTGCCCTCGGACAAGACGCTGGCCGAGCGCCGCCAGGCCAGGCTCGGCCTGACCGCGCCCGAGTTCTCCGTCCTGCTGGCCTACACCAAGCTGGTCGCCGACGCCGAGCTGCTGGGCTCCGACCTGCCCGACGAGCCGTACCTGGCCTCGTGGCTGGTGTCGTACTTCCCGTCCGCGCTGCGCGAGCGCTTCCGCCCGTACATGGACGCCCACCCGCTGCGGCGCGAGATCATCACCACCTGCGTGGTGAACGAGCTGGTCAACTCCATGGGCACCACGTTCATGTACCGCTTCGGGGAGGAGACCGGGGCCTCGACCCCCGACATCGTGCGGGCCTACCTCGTGGCGCGCGAGGTGTTCGACCTGCCCAGCTTCCACCGGGCCGTGGAGGCGCTGGACAACAAGGTCGACACGGCCACCCAGATCGCCATGCTGCTGGAGGCCCGCAAGCTGGCCGAGCGCGGCACCCGCTGGCTGCTGGCCAACCGCCGCCCGCCGCTGGACCTGGCCGGGTCCGTCGCCTTCTTCGTGAAGGGCGTCAACGGCCTGCTGACCCACATCCCCAAGCTGCTGACCGGGCCCGACCTGGCCGCCTACGAGGAGCGCCGCGACTCGTTCGTGGCCAGGGGCGTGCCGCTGGAGCTGGCCGAGCGGGCGGCCGCCATGGTGCCCGCGTACTCCATGCTGGACCTGGTGGAGGTGGCGTCGCTGACGGGCCGCCCGGTCACCGAGGTGGCGGAGGTCTACTTCGACCTGGCGGACCGGCTCCAGCTGGCCCGCCTACGGGAGCGCATCATCGCGCTGCCCCGGGACAACCGCTGGAACTCGATGGCCCGCTCGGCCCTGCGCGACGACCTCTACGCCGCGCACGCCTCGCTGACCCGCGACGTGCTGGCTCACAGCACGCCGGGGCTGCCGCCGGAGGAGCGGCTGGCCCGGTGGTCGGAGGCCAACTCGGCGGCGGTCTCCAGGGCGCGGCAGACGCTCTCGGAGATCTGGGAGAGCGACCACTTCGACCTGGCCACCCTGTCGGTCGCCCTGCGGGCGATCCGCACCCTGGTGGCGGCCAGCAACCTCCCGCACACGGAGGCGTAGCCGGGCCGCCCCGCCTGCAGGAGCCCCGGTGGTGCGCCCGGAGCGCCGCACGGCGTGGGGCGCCTTCCGGGGCGCCCCAGGGGGTCACCAGCTCCCGTCCGCCAGCACCTCATGGAGCCGGGTCGTCAGCGCGGCCCGGTCCACCCCTGCCAGGGTGAGCGCGCGGCGCACGGTGCCGACCTCGGCCTCCAGGATCCCGAGCACCAGGTGGCCGGGTCTGAGGTCCTTCTTGCGCTTGGCGTGGGCGAAGCCGCGTTCGAGGCAGAGTCGCCCCGAGGCGCCCAGGCTCACGCGGCGGTCCGGGTCGGGGGTCGGCGCGGGGAGGTCGAACGAGGCGGGCGACACCCCGGCCGTGCCCAGGCTGTGCTCGAACTCCCGGTCCAGCGCGTCGCGGATCGCCTGGCGGTCCAGGCCCGCCGAGGTCAGGACCTCGCGCGCGGCGGTGCCCTCCTGGGCGGCGATGCCCAGGAGCAGGTGGTGCGCCTCGATCGCGGCGGACCCGTCCTGCCTGGCCTCGGTCTCGCCGTGCAGGATGACGGCCTGGATGTAGTGGTCGATCGCGCTCACTGTCGTCTCCTCAGCGTGACGCCGGCGGCGATGAGCCGCTTGGCGTGCTTCTTGTGCACCGCTTGACGGGTGACTCCGAGCGCCTCGGCGACCTGCGGCCAGCTCCAGCCGGCCCGCATCGCCTGCTCGACGGCGGCGTCCTCCAGCTGATCGGCCAGGCGCCGCAGGGCGACCACGGCCGCCAGCGCGTCAGCGGGCTCCTGGGTTACGGGAATGTCGGCCGGCATGCGAGCAACCATAGTTGCCTATAGGCAAATTAGTCAACTCAAGTTGCTATTGGCCCGAGGCGCGCGTCAGGGCGCCGTCGTGGGCGATGACCGGGGCGGCGGCCGGGGCCTTCAGGGGCGGCACCACGGTGGCGTACTGGTGCGTCTCGACCAGTCGCAGCGTCTTGCGCATCTTCGACTGGCCGAGCGCCCACTGGGCCGGATCGGGCACCGGGATCCCGTCGCCCTCGGCCGCCTTCGTCACGGCGGTCGTGGTCGATGTCCGCGACAGCGAATACTGGATCAGCGCCCCGCCGTTCGTGGTCCGTAGCGCGTACACGGGCCAGTTGTCGGCGCTGAAGATCGAGTCGTAGCTGTAGCCGCCCTGCTCGTCGCTGTTCTTGAGAACATCCCGCAGGTGGGCGATCTGCGCGGCCACCTCGGTCGTGTACGGCCCCGGCGCGAGGAGCCCGGCCGTGGGCCCGGCGGTCCCGGTCTCGGCCACGCTGGCGTGCACCGGACCCATGAACTGCGGGCTGATCGTGACCGTTCTGTCGTCGGGCGCCACCGCGGTCGCGTAGCCCTCGGCGTCGAGCTGGATCTCCGGCACCTCCTGCCCGGGCAGGAGTTCGGCCGCGGAGCTGAGCCGCCACCGGTCGGGGGACTTGGTGAACGTCAGCAGGGTCGGGCTGCCGTCGCGCGTCGCCAGCGCGCTGAACCAGGGCGCCTGCTCGGTCGGCGGGAACCTCGGCACGAACAGCTTCGGCGTCCCCCACTTGTAGCGCGGCGGCGCGAAGTCGTGGGACAGGAACGCCGCCGCGGTCAGCGGCGCCTGCCCGCCCGTCACGACGTCCTTCAGCTCCATGTCCAGCCGTCCCTGGAGCTCGTTCGGAGCCCGCAGCGTATCGTCGGTGGCCGTGAGCTTGAAGAACTCGTCGGCGGCCTCGGCCCGCGTGACGGCCGTCACGGGTGCGGAGGGCGCGGGGGACGCGGTCGCCGACGAGGTCGCGGCCGCCTTGGACGGCTCGGCCGGGGAATTGCCCGTGCAGGCGGTCGCCGCGGCCAGTACGCCGGCGGCGAGCGCCAGCACCTTCCGCCGACCGTATGCACGCACCTCGCCATGTTATTCGCGCCCGCGGGGCGGCGGGCCCTCCGGTGCCCGAACAGAAGCCGCCTTTTGACCACGTGTGCGGGGATGGGGGGCGCAGCTCTCCGGGGGAAGTAGGCTTGGGAGACGTGGCAGGCATCGATCCGGCAGAAGAGATCAACGAGCTCGCGGGCACGCTCCGCAGCATCCAGGACGTGCTCGACCTCGACGCGATGCGCAAGCAGATCGAGGAGCTGGAGCAGCAGGTTGCCGCACCTGACCTGTGGGACGACCCCGACCAGGCGCAGAAGGTCACCAGCAAGCTCTCTCACCTCCAGGGTGAGCTCAACCGCGTCGAGGGCGTCGCGCGCCGCCTCGACGATCTCAGCGTCCTCTACGAGCTGGCGGCCGAGGAGGGTGACGACGACACGCGCGCCGAGGCCGACAAGGAGCTTGAGACGCTCAAGTCCGACATCGGGGCTCTCGAGGTGCGCACGCTGCTCTCGGGCGAGTACGACGCCCGCGAGGCGCTCGTCACGATCAACTCCCAGGCGGGCGGGGTCGACGCCGCCGACTGGGCCGAGATGCTGCTGCGCATGTACCTGCGCTGGGCCGAGCGCAAGGGCTACGCCACCGAGGTCTACGACACCTCCTACGCGGAGGAGGCCGGCATCAAGTCGGCCACGTTCACGATCAAGGCGCCCTACGCGTACGGCACGCTCCGCGGCGAGCACGGCACCCACCGGCTGGTCCGCATCAGCCCGTTCGACAACCAGGGCCGCAGGCAGACCTCGTTCGCCGGGGTCGACGTCGTGCCGGTCGTCGAGCAGACCGACCACATCGACATCAACGAGGACGAGATCCGCGTCGACGTCTACCGGTCGAGCGGCCCGGGCGGCCAGGGCGTCAACACGACCGACTCGGCGGTGCGCATCACGCACCTCCCGACCAACATCGTGGTCTCCTGCCAGAACGAGCGCTCGCAGCTGCAGAACCGCGCCACCGCCATGAACGTCCTGCAGGCCAAGCTGCTGGAGCGCAAGCGGCAGGAGGAGGCGGAGAAGATGTCGGAGCTGCGCGGCGCCACCACGACGTCCTGGGGCACGCAGATCCGCAACTACGTCCTGCACCCGTACCAGATCGTGAAGGATCTACGCACGGGCACCGAAGCGGGCAACCCGTCGGCAGTGCTCGACGGCGACCTCGACGGGTTCATCGAGTCCGAGATCCGCTGGATGCGCCGCCAGGAGTCGGGGACCGCCGACTAGAGCCCGCTCAGGTGCTTGAGCACCAGGCTCACGAAGAGTAGGACGACCAGCAGCAGAGCGATCAGAGCGGGTGACAGCCCGGCGAAGCCGTGCTGGTGCATCCGCTCCCTGCTGGCACGGCAGGTGGGGCAGCGTCCCTCGATCACGGGGTGGGCGCACTGCGCGCATACGAGGTGTTCACAACTCATGACAGCCCCAAGTCTAGCCGCACAATCGTTTTGTTTCCGTTATGGACTTTCCATGCCAGTCTTCCCCCTAGACTGTCGTCTGGCCAATCGGAACGTCGATCATCAGTAAAGACCGCGTAACCCGATCGGCCGGTGGCGGGAAGTGGGCATGTGCCACCCTCGCTTCCGTCCTGACCCCTAGACTGGCATGCCGTGATGCTCTCGTGATCCATTTCGATAATGTCACCAAGGTCTACGCGAACCAGAACCGGCCCGCCCTCGACCACGTGTCCGTTGACGTGGACAAGGGTGAGTTCGTGTTCCTCGTCGGTCCCTCGGGATCAGGCAAGTCCACGTTCCTGCGACTGATCCTCAAGGAGGAGCGGCCCAACTCCGGCGCGATCCACGTCGCCGGCAAGGACCTGGCCCGCCTCTCCAACTTCAAGGTGCCGCACCTGCGCCGCCGCATCGGCTGCGTGTTCCAGGACTTCAGGCTGCTCCCGAACAAGAACGTCTACGAGAACGTGGCGTTCGCCCTCGAGGTCATCGGAAAGCCCCGGCGGTTCATCCGCAAGGTGGTGCCCGAGGTCATCGAGCTGGTCGGCCTGGAAGGCAAGGCCCACCGCATGCCCGACGAGCTGTCCGGCGGCGAGCAGCAGCGCGTCGCCATGGCCCGCGCGTTCGTCAACCGGCCGATGATCCTGCTGGCCGACGAGCCCACGGGCAACATCGACCCCGCGACGAGCATCGGCATCATGAAGGTGCTCGACCGCATCAACAGGACTGGCACCACGGTCGTCATGGCCACGCACGACGCGGCCATCGTCGACTCCATGCGCAAGCGCGTGGTGGAGCTGGAGGACGGCAAGATCGTCCGTGACCAGTCGCGTGGCGTCTACGGCCAGGCGTACTGACAGGGAGCTGCAGACAGAACATGCGGGCGAATTTCATCTTCTCCGAGGTCTGGATCGGCCTCCGTCGCAACCTGACCATGACGATCGCGGTGGTCATCACCGTTGCGGTCGGCATGGCGATGCTGGGCGTCGGCTTGATGATCAACGCCCAGGTCGGCATGATGAAGGGCTACTGGGACGACAAGGTCGAGGTCTCGGTCTACCTGTGCAGCAAGGGCACGGCCATGGAGTCGTGCAAGGGCAAGGAGATCACCAAGGCCCAGACGGAGGCGCTCCAGACGCTCATCAAGGGCACCCCGGGGGTCAAGGAGGTGTTCTTCGAGGACCAGTCGACGGCGTTCCAGAACTTCCAAAAGATGTACGCCAACTCCAACAAGGCCCTCCTGTCCGCCACCAAAGTCGAGGACATGCCACAGTCGTTCCGCATCAAGGTGGCAGACCCGAACAACTACACCTCTGTCGTGCAGGCCATGCAGGGGCAGCCGGGCGTGTCGCAGGTCGTGGACCAGGCCCAGTTGGTCGGTCCGTTCTTCGAGCTGCTCGACAAGCTGGCGTTCTACGCGCTCGCGGTGGCCATCATCCTGGTGCTGGCGGCGGCGCTCCTGATCGGCAACACGGTACGGCTCTCGGCGTTCAACCGGCGTAGGGAGACGGGCATCATGCGCCTGGTCGGCGCGTCCAACCTCTACATCCAGCTCCCGTTCGTCATGGAAGGCGTCATCGCCGGCCTGATCGGCGGGGTGTTCGCGGCGGTCATCCTGATCGTCACGAAGGTCTTCCTCTTCGAGGAGCTCGGAAAGTACCTGGGCGACACCACCGCGCAGCTGGGCTGGAACGATGTGGCCCAGACGATCACCATCACCATGGTCATCGGTGTGGTCATCTGTGTGCTGGCATCGTTCGTGACGCTCCGCCGCTACCTGAGGGTCTAGGGATCGCCGGTAAAGTCGAAGCATGCCACGTGAGACCGGGCGTAAGGTCATCGCCCAGAACAAGCGTGCCAGACACGATTACCTCCTCGAGGACACGTTCGAGGCGGGTCTCGTGCTCCAGGGCACCGAGGTGAAGTCGCTGCGCGAGGGCCGCGCCTCGCTCGTCGACGGCTACGCCAGCATCGACGGCGGCGAAGCGTGGCTGCTCAACGTCCACATCCCCGAATACTCCCAGGGGACGTGGACCAACCACGCCGCCCGCCGCAAGCGCAAGCTGCTGCTGCACCGCAAGGAGATCGACAAGCTCGCCGCCAAGACGAAGGAGGGCGGGCTCACGATCGTGCCGCTGACGCTCTACTTCAAGGACGGCAGGGCCAAGGTCGAGATCGCGCTTGCCCGGGGCAAGAAAGACTGGGACAAGCGGCAGTCGCTGGCGGAGCAGCAGGCGAAGCGGGAGATGGCCCGGGCCCTGCGGCACCGCAACCGATGAGACGGCGGCCCCGCACCCCATGACACGCGCTCGCCGCATCCTCTCCGCGGCCGCCACCCTGGTGGTCGCCGGCACGACCCTGACCGGCTGTTTCGAGGAGCCCTCACCGCACGACGCGGTGCGGGACTTCCTCGTGGGCTGGCAGTCGGGCGACTACGAGCTCGCCGCCGGCCGCACCGACGGCGACCAGGCCACCGTGCGCAAGACGCTGTCCGACGCCAAGCAGGAGCTCGACGCGGCCTCCTTCCGGTTCAAGATCAAGAGCCTCAGCATGACGGGCGAGGAGGCCAAGGCCGACTTCCGCGCCGAGGTCGACCTGGGGGAGAACAACCCCCTCTGGGAGTACGACGGGCTGCTCCCGCTCCACCTCGTGGACGGCACCTGGAAGGTGCGCTGGTCGCCTTCGGTGCTGCATCCGCAGCTCAAGGAGGGGCAGCGGTTCGCCGTCGACACCGACCCGAGGCCGCGCAAGCCGATCGTCGACCGCACGGGCGAGCCGCTGCAGGGCAACACCGTCTTCTACAGCGTGGGCGTCTACCCGGCCAAGCTCGGTGACAGGGCGGAGGAGGTCGCCGCCAAGCTGTCCAAGATCACCGACTATGCGCAGGACCGCCTGCTGAGCCGCATCAGGTCGTCGCCGCCCGACAAGTTCGTGCCGCTGGTCACGTTCGGCCGCTCTCGCTACCAGACGATGCAGTCGAAGCTCGACGCCATCGACGGGATCGAGACCGTGCAGCAGGACCAGCCGGTCAACCCCGAGCCGCCGCAGCAGATCGTCGGCAGCGTCAGCGCGCTCACCCCCGAGACCGAGCAGAAGCTCGGCGGGCCCGAGCGGGCCGGTGACTCGGTCGGCAGGAGCGGCCTCCAGCAGGCGTACCAGGACTACCTGACCGGTTCGACGCAGACCAAGGTGATCACGCTCGACCTGAAGACCGGCAAGCAGGTCGCCCTGCTGAAGGAGTGGCGGGGCCGGGAGAACGTCTCGGTGAAGACCACCATCGACCGCTCCGTCCAGGCGGCGGCCGAGCAGGCGCTGGGCGAGACGGAGGCGAGCCTGCTGGTGGCGGTGCAGCGCGACACCGGTCAGATCCTCGCGGTCGGGTCCCAGGGCGAGCTGACCCGGCAGAAGGACCTGAACCAGGAGATGGGCGCGCTGGCCGGCCGCTTCCCCGCGGGCACGGCGTTCTCGATCGTGGCCGCGGACGCGCTGCTCAAGAAGGACGTCAGCCCGAAGCTGCGGCTGGCCTGCCCGGACGAGCGCACGGTCGGCGGCGCCAAGTTCGTGCAGGCCGCGGAGTCCACCGGCGTCACGCCCTCGGCCACCTTCCAGGAAAACTTCGCCAAGGGCTGCGTCACCGCGCTGGCCTCGCTGGCCCGCCGCGTCACGGCCGACGACCTGTCGGCGAGCGCCAAGGCGCTCGGCGTGGGCCTGCCGTGGCGGCTGCCGCTGAAGTCCTTCAGCGGCTCGCTGCCGCAGCTGGCCGGCGACGCCGACAAGGCCAAGGCCATCGCGGGCCAGAACGTGGAGGTCAGCCCGCTCGGCATGGCGCTGGTGGCCGCCGCGGTCGCCTCGGGCACCTGGCGCCCGCCGGTGCTGGTCACCGACCCCAGGTCGCCCGATCCGGCGGCGGAGGCGGCGCAGACCCCGCAGCCCGCCCCCGTGCCCATCGACCCGAAGGTCCTCGCGCCGCTCAAGCGGATGATGGCGGCCGGTGCGACCGGCACGCCCGCCCAGGCGGGCAAGGGCAGGGTCTACGGCGTGACGGCCACGGCGGGCAGCCAGCTCAAGTGGTTCGTGGGCTGGCAGGGGGAGGTGGCGGTCGCCGTGCTGGCGCGCAACCACGACCCCGGAGCGGTCGCGGGCGGCTTCTTCTCGGCCCTTCAGAACTCTCAGTGAAATTGTGGTCACTGTGAGCAACCATTCGAGGGTCCGGCTGCGTCTTACTGAGTGACTGGACCCGCTCGGGGGGTTGCGGATCCAGTCGCCGTGATGAGATCAGGACTTCATCTCGGGGGAAGTCCTGCCGTCCGGACCGGCTCGACCCTGCCGGTCGGCCCCCGGGGGCGCGCGCCGTTGTGCCGTGCTCCCGGGGGTTTCGTCATCGGGAATCAAGTTGGCGTTGGGGGCGTTGTTCCCTGTAGATTCTTGTTGCTCACCTCCTCGGAGGTGTGTTGACAACTGCACAGGGGGTGACTGGCTTCGACTTCGACTTTGCAAGCCAGGTGAAGCGGGCCGAGGACTGCGGACATAACCTCGTTAATCCTGTGACCGCAAACAACAAGTGCCAATTCCAAGCGCACTGTGGCTGCCCAGGATTCCCTGGGCCTCGCTGCCTAAGTAGCGAAACCACTGTCAGCCCGGGAGTGCCTTCGGCCCGGTGTCTGGCATCGTTAGAAGGCTCAACCGCTCGACCCGGCCACGGGGAAGAGCGGGAAATCAAACAGTGGCTGAGCCCGTCGGCGACTCGCCTGCGTGATCGCCGGGGCTGAGAAAAGCACAGCAGGCTGCGCCCGGAGAAGCCCTGACTTGGGGTTGAAGGACGCGGGTTCGATTCCCGCCACCTCCACAGATCGTCCAAGGGCGGCCGGTCGGCGACATCGCCGACCGGCCGCCCTTGATCTTTGCCTGGGCATGAATGGCTTCGAATGGAGCACAGGTGCACCTCCCGCACGCTGACCGGACACGGTGGTTCCTGGCCCTCCTGGTCGTACTGGCCGTCTCCGCGTGGAGTACCGCTGTCGAAGCAGGCGAGCGCCATGACGTCGAACGCGTGGCGTTGGCGCGGAAACTGGCGCTCAAGGGCGCACAACTGCGCGAAGTCGATGCCGGAGATGCCAGATGGCTCGGAGCGGCAGCCGTACGCCTGCACGCCGATGCTCAGACGCGGGAGGCCCTGGCCGACACCCTCGCCAACGACGGGCTTTTCGACCTCAACGATGTCACCCGAGCCGATGAGGTGGCGATGACCTCGGACGGATCCTTCATGCTGGCCCTTCCCTTCGATGAGAAGGTGCACCGGTGGGAGCTGTCTCGCGAGCACACGGAGAGGGACGTCCTCGATAAAGATGTGCTCGATCGCAAAGGCTCCGAAGTCGTCGAGATGGCGATGTCGGCAGATGGGACAACCGTCCTGACCGCCGAACACTATGAGGGCCTGACCGTGTGGGACCTCGACGATCGAGCGCATCCGCGCAAAACAGCTTTCCTGTCGCGTGCGGAGTTCTTCTATGAGATCGCCCTGTCTGGTGACGGGACAACTGCCTTGGTCGCATACGAGGGCCTGGATGGTGGTGTGATTGCGGAGGTATGGGACTTCAGGCGTCGGTCCCATCCGGCCCGCCGATCGACGCTGAAGGTTGCCGGTGACTATCTCTACGGCATGGCCGTCAGCGCCGATGGCAAGACAGCGGCAGCGGTTGGGGGCAACGGGGCGCTCGTCTGGGATCTGACGGATCCGGCCCATCCCGTCGAGCTCTATGCCAATGATCAAGGAGAGGAATCCGTCGCGTTCAGTCCTGACGGTCGCAGAGCCGTGTTCGGCACCGGACGTGGAGCGGACGTCTGGGACCTCAGCGACCGCACGAAGCCTGTGCGGGTGGCGACGATGGGGGGCGACTTCCATGACGTTTTCGCTGTCGCCGTGGCCCGCAAGGGAGAGCTGGCACTGACCGCTGACTATAGCGGGCGTGCCGTCCTGTGGGATCTGTCAGAGCCGTCGAGACCCGTGAGGTTGGCCGGCCTGAAGACGGGGGGTCGTGCCGTGCACGCGGTGGCCCTCAGCGAGGACGGACGAACTGCGGTGATGGGCAGCCCGTGGGGTGGCCCCCGCATCTGGGATCTTTCAGGCGTGGACCGGGACCCGCTCAGGAGCTTCTGCCGTCGAGATGGCGGCGCGGTTCCGGGCGAGCTCTGGGAGCGCTACGCCGACGGGCAAGGCTCCGCATATGTTGACGAGGACGGAGACTTCCAGCTTTGCGATGGTGTGCTCACTCGATAGCGGGGGTCGTCCACCAGGCGCAGGGCACCGATCCAGCACATTTGGTACCGCTGACACCGCAGACCGTAACCAACGCGTGTTTTACATGTGCTTAGGTGGATCTCTGACATTTTGCGTGCCGGAGTGAGGGTAAAGAGTGTCAAGGTACGGCTGGCGTCACTCGGTGTTCGCGCCTGTAGTGGGCCTGGTGTTCTCCGCGCTGCTGATGGCGGCCGGAATGGTGGAAGCGCTGCTGGTGTCCGTGGGCGCGACCACGGCCCCCGTGGCGGCGGAGCTCGTGGTCACGCTGATCATCGCGGTGTTCCTGACCGCGGTGCTCAGGATCGTCAGGGCCGTGCCGGACATCCGGCGGGAGAACGCCGCGACGGCTCGGGCCGTGTCGAACGTCCACGCGGTGAAGCCGACCGACGACACGTTGGTGGCGCGGCGGCTCAAGCTGTTCAAGGAGGCGGCCGAGGCCGGGAACGACTGCGAGGCGGTGCTGAGCGCCCGGTCCGCGCTGGACGAGAGCGAGATGGCCAACAAGCACCACCTCGACCACGCGCTCATCTGGGCGCTGCCGGTCTTCGGGTTCATCGGCACCGCGCTGACGATGGGCGCGATGGTCAACTCGTTCTCGAACGCCCTGGACCGCGAGGGCGACCCCGGGGTGCTGATCGCCGCGCTCAAGCAGCACGTGCTGCCCGAGCTGGCCTCCGCGTTCGGCGTGACGCTGATCGCGCTGTTCCTGAGCGTGCTGGCGTTCGGCGCGATGGCCCTGGTCGAGCGGGGCGAGCGGGCCGGCGTGGTGGCCGCCGACGAGGTGTTCCTGATCTACATCGCGCGGCTGCCCGCCAAGCAGGCGGCCCCCGCCATGCACGGGCTCACCCAGGAGCTGGCCCAGTCCAGGGGCCGGACCGAGGAGCTCGTCAAGGGCCTGGACGCGCTGCGTACCGCGGTGGAGCGGCTGAGCGCGGCCGAGAGCCGCCCGCAGAAGTACACGCTGGTGAGGGAGCCGTGAGGAGGCGGCCCGCCCGATCGTTCGCCCCGCCGCTCGATCTGCGCTTCATCGACCTGTTCATGGCCATCGTCCTGGCGCTGTCGTTCGTCGCGATCATGCTGACCGTCGTGGCGCGGATGCTTCCGACGGACGCCCCCGCGACTCCTCCGCGCCAGGAGAGGAGTGTCGCCCAGCTGAAGAAGCAGCTCGACGCGGCCGTGGAGGCCAAGCGGAAGGCCGAGGTGGAGCTGCGGACCACGCAGCAGCAGATCGCCGACCAGACCGCCTTCGCCCTGCCCTGGTGGCTGATCGGGTTCTGCGCCCTGCTCGGCGTGCTCGCCGTCTTCATGGGCTGGCGGATCCGGCTGTGGAACAACGGGAACCTGCCGCGCCTGCGAAGCTGGCTGCTGGTCACCCTGGTGGTGGCCGTGGTCACGGCGGTGATCAGGTCGATGGGCGACGCCGACGGCTATCTGCTGCTCGCCGAGATTCCCTGGTGGGCCGCCGACGCGCTCTGTCTCGGGCTGCTGCTGGTCGCGTACGTGCTGATCTCCGTCATCCGGGAGAGCCACACCACGCTCGGCGAGATCAAGGCCCGCACCGCGCGCACCGAAGCCCGCTAAATACCGTCGCATCGGTGCGAAAGGCCCGGTAAGGTCCGGACCAGACTGGCCGCGGGACTCAGGTACGACTTCCGGAACCCGCCTCTACAGCGATGCTTCGCAGCTCGTGCCTCCACTCCCCGGCCAGTCCGCCGACCCCCGGGGGAGCCCATGGAGACCTACGCCGACCTCATCGAGTGCGAAGACGTCCTGCTCTTCGCGAACGCGGCCATCACCTCCACCGGCCAGCGAGAGTTCCACGGCACGGCCGGCGAGCAGCGGCTCTCCCTCGACTTCCTGCACCGCTACGTCCAGGGCAACTATCCCGACCTGTACGCCGCCACGCTGGCGCTCGACATCAACGACCACAACGCCGCCCTGATCATCGCCAACCTGCTGGCCGAACGCGCGGGCGACGGCCGGCTGATCGCCTGGCGGCTGGAGCGGATGAGCCCGCCCAGGGTCTACCGGTTCTTCCGGCGCCTGCGCCGCGACGGCGTCAACAACCGGCGCACCAGGGCCGTCGTCCGCGACTGGCTCACCGGCCGCCCCGACCTGGCCTTCGACGCGGTCAAGTATCGCGCGCAGGTGAAGTCGGCCGTGCGCCACGCCCACCTGCGGCTGCCGGGCGAGCTGGGCGACTTCCTGTTCGCGCCGTTCAGCCGGGCCCGCTACGAGACGCCCGTCCTGGAGGCGTGGCGCCGCGCGCACTTCGACAAGAGCGCCCTGTACGACCTCCCGTACACCGTCGCCGAGGGGTTCGCCGCGCGCCACGGCATCGGCAGGGAGATCTTCCTGGAGCGCATCGCGCCCCGGCTGACCAGGCTGGAGCGGCTGCGGCTGGCGGAGTCGGCGAGCCGCGGCAAGGTGGACACCGAGGCCGATCTGGCCGCGATGCCGCTGGTCAGGCTGGCCTCGTACATTCTGTCGCTGCGCGCCGACGTGCGCACGAGCCGTCGCGCCGAGCTGGTGGGCGCGCTGCGGGCGGCCGCGGCCCGCGTGGCCGGGGCACGGGCGGGCACGTGGGAGAGCGTCGCGGCGGTGCTGGACGACAGCTTCTCCTCGTTCGGCTCGCCGGTGAAGCGCCGCCGGCCGCTGGCGGTCGCGCTGGCCTGCCACTACCTGCTGGAGGCCCTGGCCGGCGACTACCGCGGCCTGTGGCTGTCGCGCGGCACCGACCCGCTCCAGGTGCGGCCGTACGGGCCCACGCCGCTGGGCCGGCGGATCCTCGACGCGCTCGAACACCGGCCCGGCCTGCTCGTCATCGTCTCCGACGGCTGGGACAACGCGCCGCCGGGGCTGGCGGGCGAAGTGCTGCGCGTCTGGCGGCGCAAGCTCGACCCCGGAGGCGAGGTGGGCATCGTGCACGTCAACCCGGTCTACGACGCCGACCGGTTCGACGTGCGGCGGCTGTCGCCCATGGTGCCGACGGCCGGCATCCGCGACGCCGAGGACCTGCCCGCGCTGGTGGAGCTGGCCCGGTTCGCGGAGGGGCGCACCGGGCTCGGGGAGCTGCGGGCGTACCTGGAGGATCGGGCGGCACGGCGATGATGGATCTCACGGGGCTGGAGACCCGGCCCGCGCAGACCTGGGGAGGGCTGCGGCTGGTGCCGCTCGTGCGCCGCGAGCCCATCGAGGACCTGCGGCTGCACGCCAAGGTGTACGGCGACGAGCTGTCCATGGTCCACCTGCCGGACAGGACCCTCTACACGGCGTACGTCCCGCACGCCTTCGTCGCGTCGTGGACCGGCGACGGGACCCCGGCGGCGGCGTACGGCACGCAGCTCGGGCAGCCGCTGCGCCACATGTGCATCAGGACCAGGCGCAGGATGGCCCGGCGGGTGGACCGGAACCGGCTCCGGTTCCTGCCGCTGCACCTGGCCGTGGAGGGCTACCTCGCGCTGCACTTCGGCGGCCCGGTGGTCGCCTGGGAGGAGTGGTCGCGGCAGGCCCTCGCCCACGGCCTGTCGTCCCGCTGCGAGGAGGCCTACACCGGGGCGGAGGTGCGCGGGCTGGAGGACGCGCTCAAGATCTTCGAGATCCACCCGGGGCAGTGCGGGCTGCTGCTGTACGCCGGTGACACGCTGGCCGGCGCTTTCGTGGTGCCGCACCCGGAGGACTACCGGGCGCTGCACCCGACGCTGGTCCGCGACATGTACGGCGAGCTGATCCACGACTATGCCCTGTTCTACCCCGCCAGGGACTTCCCCGCGGTGATCGACGAGAGCGCGGTCGCCTCGCTGGCCGACCTGCGGGCCGAGGCCGTACGCGCCGAGCGGGACTGGGCCGGCTTCCACGACTCGGTGATGGCCGCGGGCCTCCTCCGCGCCCCCGCGCGGGTGGAGGAGGTCTACCGGATGGGCAGGTTCACGCTGAGCCGGTTCCTGCCCGCGTTCGAGCGGAAGAGCGAGAACCACATCGGCGAGACGGTCACCGACGCCGACGGGCGGACGGCCTACCTGAAGACGTTCAGGCTGTCGGAGGCGCAGGTCAGGCGCGGTCACCTGCTGAGCACGCTGGCCGAGCACGGCTGGAGCCTGCCCGCCGCCGCGGAGAGCCTGCGGGTCGGCGCCGCGGAGCTGGGGCTGCGGCTGGAGCGGGCCGGGTTCGGGCACCTGCTGCGGCAGGATGTCCTGGACGGCTACCGCAAGGCGCTCAGCGAGCGTGGCCGGCGTACTCGTGCTCAGTGAGCGCAGCCCGCGTACTCGTCGAGGCGGCGCAGCATCGCCGCCAGCATGAGCGGGAACATCGCCACGTGCGCCGCCGCCATCATGATCCCGGCGTCGATGGCGCCCAGCCAGAGCAAGGGGAACAGCGGCACCACCGGGACGAACATCGCGGCGCACATCTCCAGCGTCGCGGGCCAGCCGTGCCCCCGGATCCGCATCCACGCGGCCATGCCGATCGACATGTCGACCGCCATGAGCAGGTACGCGAGCTCGGGCTGCTGCTCGTGGGACAGGCCGAGCCCGAGGGCGGACCGCAGCATGCCGAGCGCCAGCATCCCGACGAACATGGCGACGATCATCTCGACGTAATGGAGGGCGAACCTGCCCCAGCGGCGACCGGTGCGGGTGTCTGTCGTTGTCATGCCCACGACTGTCCCGGCAGGGCCGCCGCGTGCCAAGGGAGGTGGGCCGAGGAGGTCCGGAAACTTGGGCTCCCTGTCCTTCGGCCCTACAGTCGTGACCATGGAGGTACGACGGGTCGTCGTCGTGGCGTACGAGGCGGTGGGGTTACTCGACGTCGCCTGCGTCACCTCGACGCTGGAGGAGGCCAACTGGCACGGCGCGGCGCCCTGCTACGAGGTGCGCGTGGCCACGCCGGGCGGGCACCCCGTCACCTGCGGCACGGGGCTGACCGTCCAGGCCCAGCAGGCGCTGGAGCGGATCAGCGGGCCGCTCGACACGCTGGTGGTGTCCGGCGGGGTCGGCCACGACGACGCCGCGGCCAACCCGCTGATCGTCGGCCACGTCCGCAGGCTGGCCCGCGAGAGCCGCCGCGTCGCCTCCGTCTGCACCGGCGCGTACGTGCTCGCCGCCGCGGGGCTGCTCGACGGGCGGCGCGCCACCACGCACTGGCAGGTCGCGCACGACCTGGCGGCCCGGTATCCCGCGGTGGCCGTGGACGCCGACCCGATCTTCATCCGCGACGGCAATGTCGCCACGTCCGCCGGCGTCACCGCGGCCCTCGACCTCACGCTCGCCTTCGTGGAGGAGGACAACGGCCCCGAGCTGGCCCGCACGGTGGCCCGCAACCTGGTCACCTACCTGCAGCGGCCCGGCGACCAGGCGCAGATGAGCATGTTCGTCAGCGCGCCCGTCCCCGCGAACAACCTGGTCAGGCGGACCATCGAGTACATCGCCGCGCACCTGCGCGACGACCTCACCACGCCCGCGCTGGCCAACGAGGCGGGGGTCAGCGAGCGGCATCTCACCCGGCTGTTCCTCCAGCACCTGCAGCTGACGCCCGGGCGGTATGTCCGGCAGGTCCGCACCGAGGCCGCCGCGCACCTGCTGGCCTCCACGTCGCTGCCGATGGCGTCCGTGGCGGTGCGGTGCGGGTTCGGGACGGCGGAGACGCTGCGGCAGGCGTTCGTCGACCGGTACGGGATCCCGCCGTCGCGCTACCGGCTGACCCAGGCGGCAGGGTGACCCGATCCGGGCAGACGCCGGGATCTGGCTAGTCTGTCTGCGTTGACCTCCTCCCCCTCGTAAACGAGAGGGATTCCAACCGTCGCCGGTTGGCCTTCCTGCTTCACCGCCGGTCGCCCGCCCGAGAGGACTCTCGTTGAGGTCTTACACCAGCTCCACAGGCGTTTCAGCTCTCCGCCAGCCCGGCGGCGAGCACGTTGCGTGCGGCGTTGACGTCCCGGTCGTGGACCGCGCCGCAGCCGCAAATCCATTCCCGGACGTTCAGCGGCAACGCCTCTTGCAGGGCCCCGCAGGCCGAGCACAGCTTGGAGGAGGGGAACCAGCGGTCCACCGCCACCAGCGTGCGCCCGTACCAGGCGGCCTTGTACTCCAGCATCATCCGCAACTCGCGCCAGGCCGCCTCCGAGATGGCGCGGGCCAGCGAGCGGTTCTTGACCATGTTGCGGACGGTGAGATCCTCGATCACGACCGTTTGGTTCTCACGGACGAGCCGAGTCGAAAGCTTGTGCAGGAAGTCACGCCGCCGGTCGGCGATGCGGGCATACACCTTCGCCACGCGCAATCGGGCCTTGGCCCGGTTGCTCGATCCCTTCTGCTTACGGGCGAGCGATCGCTGAGCCTGGGCGAGCTTGCGCCGGTCGGCGCGCTCGTGACGCGGGTTGACGATCTTCTCGCCGGTCGAGAGCGTGGCCAGCGCCGTGATGCCCGCGTCCATGCCCACCGCTGCCTCGATGGGCGGCAGCGGCGCAATCTTCTCCTCGAGGAGGATGGAGACGAACCACCGCCCGGCCGCATCCCGGGAGACGGTGACCGTGGACGGCTCGGCCCCCTCGGGCAGCGGACGCGACCACACGATGTCCAGCGGCGCGTCCATCTTCGCCAGGAACAGCCGGCCCTGACGCCAGCGGAACGCCGAGCGGGTGTACTCCGCCGACGCGCGTGCCTTCTTCCTGCTCTTGAACGTCGGGTACTTGGCCCTGCGTTGGAAGAAGTTCGCGAATGCCGCCTGCAGGTGGCGCAGCGCCTGCTGCAACGGCACCGACGACACCTCGCCCAGGAACGCCAGCTCTGGGGTCTTCTTCCACGCCGTCAGCGCGGCGGAGGACTCCACGTAGGAGACCCGCTTGCCTTCCAGGGTGTAGGCGCGGGTCCGCTCTTGCAGGGCCTTGTTGTAGACCAAGCGCACGCAGCCGAACGTCCGGACAAGCTCATCAGCCTGCTCGGGAGTCGGGTAGAAGCGGTACTTGTAGGCCCGCTTCACCAGCTGCGCCACGCCTCACATTCTACAAAGAGATCAGTTAATTACCGCTCGATTGTTGTAGACGGCGGTCCGCCTGGCGGCGAATCGCCTGCTCCTGCCCTGCTTCGCAGGAGTCCGATTCCTCCCCCGCCTGAAGGCAGGGGTCTCCGCGGAAGTATCAGATGAACGAGGTCATTGGCGGGTACACGCTGCGGCGCCTGCTCGGGCGCGGCGGCATGGGCGAGGTGCATCTCGCCTCGACACCCACCGGCGGCCTGGCGGCGCTCAAGGTCATCCATCCGGCGCTGGCCCGCGATCCGGCGTTCAGGCGGCGCTTCGAGCGGGAGGTCGCGGCGGCCCGCCGGGTGGCCAGGTTCTGCACCGCGCCCGTGCTGGACGCGGGGATCGACGGCGACGTCGCCTACCTCGTCACCGAGTACGTCAAGGGGCCCGACCTGGCGCAGGCCGTGAAGGAGCAGGGGCCGCTGTCGGGCGGGAACCTGGAGGCGCTCGCGGTGGGCATCGCCACCGCGCTGAGCGCCATCCACGGGGCCGGGGTGATCCACCGCGACCTCAAGCCGTCCAACGTGCTGCTCTCGCCGCTCGGCCCCCGGGTGATCGACTTCGGCATCGCCCAGCTCGTGGAGCACGACAGCCTGGCCAGCCAGGCGATACTCGGCACGCCCGCGTTCATGGCGCCCGAGCAGGTGCGCGGGGAGCCGCTGACGCCCGCGGCCGACGTGTTCGCGTGGGGCGGGGTGATCGCGTTCGCGGGCACGGGGCGGCTGCCGTTCGGGGGCGGGGCGCCCGGCGAGGTGCTGTACCGGATCACGCAGGACGGGCCCGGGCTGGACGGGCTCGACGAGGGGATCAGGCAGGTCGTGGAGCGGGCGCTGGCCAAGGATCCCCGTCTGCGGCCGACGGCCCAGCGGCTGCTGGCGGACCTGGTCGGCGGCACCCGCCTGGCCACGGCCACCGAAGTGGTGCAGCGCACCTGGACGGGCACCACGCCGGCCGACGTGCGACCCGGCCCCGACCCGCGACCATCGTCCGGTGTGCCGCCTGCCCCGCCCGGGTCGATGGTGAAGCCGAAGCGGAGGCGGAGGTGGTGGCCGTGGGTCGCGGGGGCCGCCGGGCTCGTGCTCGCCGTCGCCGCCGCCGTGACCGTCCCCGCGCTGTCGCAGGAGAACTGGCCGTACGAGGCCGATTTCGCCGACTCCTGGGCGATCGGCGCGTCGGAGGGCGGGAGCGCCCGGCAGGCGCGCTCCGGCTACGAGCTGACCGTCAAGCCGGGCTGGCGGCTGTGGAAGTCGGCCCCCAGGCAGGAGCCGGAGGGCGGCGTGGTCGTCAGCGCGAAGGCCACCCTGGAGGAGGGGAGCGGGGAGTACGGTGTGTGGTGCCACGGCTCGGCGCGCACCGGAGACCGCTACGAGTTCGGGGTGAGCGGCTCGGGCAAGGTCACGATCGTCAAGCGCCGCACGGGCACCCGGGGCACGACCCTGTACGGCCCGGCGGACGCGCAGGTCGCGGCCGTCAACCGCGTCGTCGCGGAGTGCGGCGGGAGCGAAGGCAAGGTGACCCTGCGCATGTGGCTGAACGAACGCCTGGTCGCGCAGGCGTCCGACTCCGACGCGCCCTACGGCCCCGGCGAGTCCGGCGTCCACGCCGCCTCCGGCGCCACCGGGTCCGCACGCGTCCGCTTCGACTCCTTCGCGCTCAGGCCGGCGGGCACGTGATGCTGAGAGGTGCGTGAACGTGCGCTTCGGCGTGCTCGGGCCGCTGCGGATCGAGGGCGGCCAGGTGCCGGGACCGGCCAAGCACCGCACGTTGCTGGCCGCGCTGCTGCTGTCGGCCGGTGAGACGGTCCCGGTCGAGCGGCTGATGTCCGTGGTGTGGGACGACCGGCCGCCGGCCTCGGCCGGGTCGGTGCTCCGGGTGTACGTCAGCGCGCTGCGCAAGCTCGTGGCCGGCATCCGTACGGTGCCGGGCGGTTACCTGATCGACGTCGAACGGGACGACGTCGACTGCCACCGGTTCGAGCGGCTGGTCGGCGGGGCGCGGCAGGCTCGGGCGGCGGGCCGGGTGGCGGAGGCGGCCGACGGTTTCAGGGCGGCCCTGGCGCTGTGGCGGGGGCAGGCGCTGGCCGGCGTCGAGTCGTCCGTGTTGCGCCGGACGCACGCCGTACCGCTGGAGGAGCTGCGCCTGGCCGCGCTGGAGGAGCGGGTGGAGCTGGACCTGCGGCTGGGCCGGGGCGCGGAGGTGATCGGGGAGCTGCGGGCGCTGGTCGGGGCGCATCCGCTGCGCGAACGTGCCTGGGTGCGTCTCATCGAAGCCCTCCAGCAGGCCGGACGCCGGTCGGAGGCGCTCGGGGCCTACCAGGACGCGCGCCGGACGCTGGTGGACGAGCTGGGCCTGGAGCCGGGCGCCGAGCTGGCCGACGCCCACCGGCGGGTCCTGTCCGGCGAGAGCCGCCCCTCGGCTCTGGCCGGGGAGGGCCGCGCCTCGGCTCTGTCCGGCGAGGGCCGCCCCGTGGCGCCTGCCGGTGGCGACCGCGGTCCGGTGGACGAGCTGCCGCCCGACATTTCCGACTTTGTCGGCCGATCGCCCGTACTCGACTGGATCGTGCGGACGGCCCGCGAGCACGCGTCGGCCCCCGTACACCTCGTCCTGCACGGCCCGCCCGGCTGCGGGAAGTCGGCCGTCGCGGTCCACGCCGCCACCGGGCTCGAACGCCCGGACGGCCGGCTCTACGCCTCGCTGGGCGCCCGCCCGCCGGGTGCCGTGCTGGAGGACCTGCTGCGCTCGCTGGGCTGCCCGGACGGCGCGGTCCCGCCGGCGCTGGACGAGCGGGTGCGGCTCTACCGGAGCATGACGGCCCGCAAGCGGCTGCTCGTCGTGCTGGACGACGCCGCCGACGAGGCCCAGGTGCGCCCGCTGCTGCCGACCGGTCCCGGCAGTCTCACCCTGGTGACGAGCCGGTCGCCGCTGGCCGGGCTGGAGGCGGCGCGGGCGTACGAGATGGGGGTGCTCGACGGGGACGAGGCGGTGGCGATGCTCGGCGAGGTGGCCGGGCACGAGCGGGTGCGGGCCGAGCCCGAGGCCGCCCTGCGCATCGTACGGCTCTGCGGCCACCTGCCCCTGGCCCTGCGCATCGCCGGCTCCCGGCTGGCCAGGAAGCGGGGCTGGACGCTCGACCACCTGGCGGGCCGCCTGGGGGACGAGCGGAGCAGGCTCGACGAGCTCAGCGCGGGCGACCTCGCCGTGCGGGGCAGCCTCGCGCTCGGCTACCGGGGCCTGGCGGACCCGGAACGGCGGCTGCTGCGCGGGCTCGGCGCGCTGTCGGCGCCCGACTTCGCGTCGTGGGTGTTCGGCACGGACCTGGAGCCGCTGGCGCAGGCCGGGCTGCTGCAGTCGCGCGGCCTGGACGAGGCCGGCCAGGAGCGGTACGGCTGGCACGACCTGACCAGGCTCTACGCCGCCGAACGCCTCGCCGAGGAGGAGGGCGGCCCGGAACGCGTGCTGGCCGTCATCGCGGGCGCGATCCTCGAACGAACCCGGCAGGCCAGGGCCTCCCTCCTGCCCGCCGAGCCCGGTACCGGCCGCACCGAGGTCCACCTGCCCGGCACGGGGCCTCTGGAGACCGGGTGGCTGCGGCACGAGGCCCGCTGGCTGAGCGCCGAGCGCCGCTTCCTGGTGGCGGCCGTCGGGGACTTCTACCAGGTGGGCCTGTACGAGGCCGCCTGGCGGCTGGCCTTCTACCTCACCCCGCTGTTCGAGCTGGGCGCGCACCACGACGACTGGCATGCCACCACGGCGACCGGGCTGGACGCGGCCAGGGCGGCGGGCCACCGGCACGGCGAGGCGCTCCTGCTCCGCGGCCTGGCCGACCTGCATCGAGCCGAAGGGCGCACGGAGTCGGCGGCCGCGGCGCTGCGGGCGGCCCAGCCGCTGGTGGAAGGGCTGGAGCTGGCCAGGATCACGCTCCGGCTCGGCCTGGTCCAGTCCCGCCCGGCGCAGGCCGAGCAGGCGTTCGTACGGGCCCTGCGGGTCTTCGAGGAGGCGGGCGACCGGCGCGGAAGGGCCGATGCCTTACGGGCGCTGGGCGCGTTGCGCCGGGACGAGGGCCGGCTCAAGGAGAGCCTGAGCGCGTACCAGGATCTCGGCGACCCGCGGGGCGAGGCGGAGGCGCTGCTGGACCTGGGCAGGCTGCACCTGGGCGGGGGCAGGCTCGCCGAGGCGCGCGGGTGCGTGGAGCGGCGGCTGCGGATCAACCGCCGCCTGGGCGATCGGCTGCCCGAGGCGGGGGCGCTGCTCGTACTGGCCGAGATCGCCAGGGCGGAAGGCACGCCAGGGGCGGCGGCCGGCTCGGCGAGGGAAGCGCTGGAGACGTTCGTCGCGTACGGGGACCGCCGGGGTGCCGCGCGGGCCCTGGTGGCGCTCGCCCGGGCCGAGCTGGACCTCGACGATATCGACGGGGCGGTTGAGACGCTTACGCGCGCTATGGGAGAGTTTGACCGCCTCGGTGACGAGCAGGGCAGAGCGGAGGCCGACCGGCTCGCGCAGGAGGCCCGCAGACGTGGTGGCCCGCGGATATAGCGCACTATGCGGATCCTGAACGCCGCTTCCCTACGGTGAGGGCCACATCCCCGACAACGAAGGTGATCTCAGAATGCGAAAGACGATCGCGCTGGCGGTCGCGGCCGTCGCGCTGGCCGGTTGCGGCGCGCTCCCGGGGCGGCAGGTCGGCGGCGGCGGCGAGGAGAAGCAGCCCCAGACCGTCGCGGAGTCCACCACCGAACCCCCGGCCACCGCCAAAGCGACAGAGGCGCCCCCGCAGGAGACGAGGGCGATCGCCAGCCGCGAGGCCGACGTGTACGCCGGCGACAACGGCAAGGCCCGCGCCCGCGTCGACATCACGGCGCTCAAGCGCCAGGGCAGGACCCTCAGCCTCAACTGGACGGTCACCGCGCTCGAAGGCAAGGTCAACGTCCACAACGGCCTGGGCACGGGCCCGCTCGACATGACGGTCTCGGCCGTCTCCCTGATCGACCCGGTGAACGCCAAGCGCTACCGCGTGGCCCGCAACGGCACCGACCAGAACGCGCAGTGCGTCTGCTCCGGCACCCAGGGCCAGTTCCTGGACAAGGGGCAGACGTCCACGCTGTACGCGGTCTTCGCGGCGCCTCCGGCGGACGTCACGAAGATCAACATTGAGATGCCCATGATCGGCGTGCTCACCGATGTTCCGATCTCTTAGCGTCGCCCTGGCCCTCGTCCTGTCGCCCACCCCCGCGCCCGGCGCGCCGTCCGACGCCGTCGGGGTGGTCGAGGACCTGGTGCTGCCCGTCGAGGACATCATCGGCGAGGTCGAATCGCTGGACGGCACCGAGAGCGAGACCAAGCAGGGGCGCCAGGTGACGGTCTCGCTCACCAGCGACGTGCTGTTCGCGCTGGACAAGTGGCAACTGACCGCGAAGGCCAGGCAGCGGCTGCGGGAGGTCGCCGCGAAGGTGAACGCCGACGGGGCGGGCGGGGTGGTCAGGATCGAGGGGCACACGGACGATCAGGGGAGCGACTCGTACAACCTCACGCTGTCGCAGCGGCGGGCGCAGGCGGTGGAGACGGCCATGCGCGGGCTGCTCACGGGGGCGGGGGTGAGCCTGGAGGCGCGAGGGTACGGCGAGAGCCGGCCGCGGCGGCCCAACGTGGTGGGCGGGAAGCCGGTCGAGAAGAACCGGGCGCAGAACCGGCGGGTCGAGATCGTCTTCACCACCAAGCAGTGACCCTCCGCACTTCGGCCGGGGCCCTTCGGGAGGGGCGGCGGCACACCTCCGGGACGCTCGTTGGCTGAGGGCCCGGGAAGGGCGGCGGCGCGGCCCCCTGGGGGCTTGGCTGAAGGGCCCAAGGAGGGCGGCAGCGCTTCCCGCAGGGCGTCCTTTGAGCGCCGGTGCGGCGAGGTGGCGTGCGGTGGGGGTCGGCGCAACGCGTGCGGTGGCCGGACCACGGGGCGGGCGCGCTCCTCATAGGCGGCGTGACGGATCCCGGGGGTGGGGGGTCAGGCGGGGCAGCGCGGCGGATCCCGGGGGTGGGGGTCAGTCGGTGCGGAGTTGGCTCAGGGTGACGGCGACCGTGGTCGTGGTGCCGTCGGAGTGTTGCACGCCGACCTTGGCTTGGTCACCGGGCCTGAGGGTGGCGAGGGCCTCCGCGAGGGACGCCATCGTCGGCGTGTTCTTGCCGTTGATCGAGACGATCACGTCACCGGCCCTGATCCCCGCCTTCTCCGCCCCGCTGCCCGGTTCGACCCGGATGACGCCCACCCCGATCGACTGCCCGTCCGCGCTGATCACCGTGCTGCCCTGGATGCCGAGCGCGGCCCGGTGGCTGTTGGTGACCTTGCCGTACTTGACGATCTGGGTGGCGATGTCCCGGGCGGTGTTGCTCGGGATCGCGAACCCGATGCCCGGCGCCGCGCCCCCGCCGAGTTCGGGGTCGGTGGCCGCGAGCGTGGGGATGCCGATCACGCTGCCCGACAGGTCCACGAGCGCTCCGCCGCTGTTGCCCGGGTTGATGGCGGCCGAGGTCTGGATGGCGCCGGCGATCGTGGCCCCGGGGGAGCCCGCCTCCTGGGGCTCGGAGACGGTACGGCCGAGAGCCGAGACGATCCCGTTCGTCACGCTGCCCGACAGGCCCAGCGGGTTGCCCATGGCCAGCACGATCTGCCCGACCCGCAGCTTGGCCGAGTCCCCGAACCGCGCCGGTCGCAGCCCGTCCGGGTTGTCCACCTTGATCACCGCCAGGTCCCCCGCGTTGAAGGACCTGACCAGCCTGGCCGAGCGCGGCGGGCCGCCGGTGGCCAGCGTGACCTCCATCTTGGTGGCCTGGCCGACGACGTGGGCGTTGGTGATGATGTGTCCCGCCGTGTCGAGCACGATGCCGGACCCGAGCCCGACCTTGGTGGTGATCTGCACGATGGACGGCAGGACGTCGGCGATGACGTCCTCGTACGCCGACTCCAGCGAGTGCAGCGACAGCGGCGGGGGAGAGGCCGTCGGCGAGCTGTGCGGGGTCGCCGTCGACGGCGTGGCGCTGGAGGTGGGAGGGGGAGCGCAGCCCGCGAGCAGCAGCACGAAAGCGGTGGCCAGTCCCGCGGCGATCCTCCTCATGGGAGGACTGTTCCCAGTCAGCCGGAAAGATACGCTTCCCGCACATCGTGCCTGCTCAGCTTGCCGGTCGGCGTGCGCGGCAGCGACTCCCGGTACTCGATCACCCGGGGATGCTTGAGCCTGGCCAGCCGGGGCGCGCAGTGCCGCAGCAGCTCCGCCGTGAGCTCGTCCCCGGCCGCCGCGCCGGACGCCGGCTGCACGAGCGCCACGACCTTGTGCCCCCACTCCGGGTCCGGTACGCCGATCACGGCCACGTCCGCCACGGCGGGGTGTTCGAGCAGCGCCGCCTCGATCTCGGCCGGGTAGATGTTGACCCCGCCGGAGATGATCAGGTCGGTCCGCCGGTCCAGCAGGAACAGGTAACCGTCGTCGTCGAGGTAGCCGATGTCCCCGGGCGTGTACGCCTGGCCGCGCATCGCCGCCGCCGTCTTGTCCGGGTCGCGGTGGTACTCGAACCGGTTGATCCCGCCGATGTAGACCAGCCCCGGCGAGCCCGGCCCCACCTCCTGGCCGTCCTCCCCGACGATGGTGAACGACATCCCGTCCAGCGCCCTGCCGACCGTGCCCGGCCTGGCCAGCCACTCCTGCGAGGACACCATGGTCGCCACGGCCGCCTCGGTGGACCCGTAGTACTCCCACAGCACGGGCCCGAGCCAGTCGATCATCGCCTGCTTGGTGGCCGGCGGGCACGGGGCCGCCCCGTGGTACAGGTGGGTGAGGGACGACAGGTCGTACGACTCCCTGTCCGGCACCCCCAGCAGCCGGTGGAACATCGTGGGCACCATGAACGCGTTCGTCACCCGATGCCGCTCGATCAGCCGCAGCGCCTCGACGGCCTCGAACCGCTCCGGCGCCACGATCGCGTGCCCCAGCTGCAGCGCCATCATGGCCTGCCCGTACGGCGCCGAGTGGTAGAGCTGCGAGCACACCAGGTGCACCCCGCCGAACGGCAGCCCGAAGTGGCGCCAGCTCTTGCGCATGAGGATCGGGTACAGCTCCTCCGGCGTCAGATCCAGCAGCCGCCGACGTACCCCTTTGGGCCGTCCCGTCGTCCCGGAGGTGTAGAGCATCATGGACCCGGCCCGCCGGTGCGGCGGCGCGGTGGCGGGCTGCCCGTCGGCGAGCTCGGCGACCGTGCGGGCATCCGGCGAGACCACCACCCCGGCCCCGCAGTCGGCCACGATGTAGTCGATCTCCTCGGCGGTGAAATGCCAGTTGACGGGCACGAGGTAGGCGCCGGTCTGGTACGTCGCGAGCATCATGGTGAGGGCGTCGAGCCCGTTCTTCAGCACGGTGACGACGCGGTCGCCGGGGGCGACTCCGCATGCCGTCAGCCCGTTGGAGACCTGGTTCACGCGGGCGAGAAGTTCACCGTAGGTGGCGCCGGTGTCACCGAGGAGCGCGGGACGTTCAGGGTCGTGGGCTGCGATCTCGTAAAAACCCCTCATGTTCGCAGACCTTACAGAATTAGATTCTGCAGGGGTATTGGAGGAATTATCCAGCTCTCTTGTGACGTAACCTCATGGCCATGGCGGACGTCGGCGACAAGAGACCTTCATACGATTCACCCACCACTCCGTTCCGCAAGGTCGTCCTGCCTGCCGAGGAGACGGTCAAGATCCCCCGCCCGCCGGCGGCGGGTCCGTCCGTCCCTCTCAGGCCCCCGGCGGGCGGCCCGCCGGTGCAGCAGCCCCCTCCCCATCAGGCGCCTCCTGCGCAGCCTCCGGTGCAGCCTCCGGTGCAGCCTCCTGTGCATCGAGGCGGTCCCGGCCCGCTCCCGCAGCCTCCGATGCGGCAGCAGCCGCTGTATCCGCCCCCGTCCCCGCCCCTGCCCGTCCCCAAGCCGCCGAGGCGCGGCATCGGCGACATCCCGATCAAGGTGGTCTATCTCCTCGGTGCCATCCTTGTCACCGTCCTCGCCGTGTTCCTGATCTTTATGGTCTTCTCCGGCGACGTGCCCACCAACAAGGCGTCGGTCGAGCGGGTGGCCCCCGTCGCCCCCGTGCCGAGCTCCGCCGCCCCTTCGGCGTCGGCCGTGCCGACCGCCACCGAGAGCCCGATCGCGCTGCCGCCGGTGCCGAAGAGCAAGGCGTACCCGACCCTGGCGGGCACCGCCTCCGTGGTCACCGGCATCATCAGCGACACGAACACCGGGATCACCTACCCCAGGCTGGCCGCGCCGTGGAAGGCCAAGTCGTTCCCGCCGTTCTCCGTCGCGCAGCGCATCGGCAAGGTGGCCGTCCCGCACACGGTGATCGCCTCGGCCATGTTCCCGGGTGACTCGCCCACGACGAAGCCCTCGAAGGACGCCGACTACCGCGAGCTGGCCACCCAGGGTGCCCGCTGGTCGCTCCGCACGCAGTATCCCGCGGGCGCCACGCTCGCCTGGACCGCCTCCCAGAAGATCCCGGTCGGCAAGGGCTGGACGCTCGGCTACCAGGTCACCTACACCCTCAACGGCAAGCAGCAGGTCGCCCAGGCCATGGTGACGGTCGTCGAGGTGGGCAAGACCAAGCCCGCGATGCTCCTGGCCTCCATCCCCGAGACGAACAAGAAGCGCTGGCCGGACATCAACACCCTCGTCCAACGGGTTCGACCGCTCTAGGCCAGAAGCATCCTCTAGAATATGGTTCTAGGTATGGGCCGGACCTGGCATGGAGGATGAGCATGGCGATCGGGTTGAGCGAGGAGCACGAGGCGCTCCGTGAGTCGGTGAGCGGCTGGGCCGAGCGGAACATCCCGTCCGAGCTGCTGCGTGCCGGGACGGACGGGCGTCCGCCGTTCTGGGCGGGCCTGGCCGAGCAGGGGCTGCTCGGCCTGCACGTGCCCGAGGAGTACGGCGGCTCCGGCTACGGGTTGCTGGAGACGGCCGTGGCCGTCGAGGCGCTGGCCGAGCGCATGGCCCCGGGGCCCTACCTGCCGACCGTGCTGGCCAGTGCCGTGATCAACGCCTCCAAGCGCCCGGAGCACCTGGAGTCGTTCGCCGACGGCACCCTCACCGGCGCCGTGGCCCTGACCGGCTCGCTGACCGGCACCCGCACCGAGGACGGCTCCCTGGTCGTCTCCGGCACGGCCGACCCGGTGCTCGGCGGCTCGCTGGCCGACGCGCTCGTGCTCCCGGTCGCCACGGACGACGGCGAGGAGTGGATCCTCGTCGACGCCTCCGCCGTCACCGTCACCGAGGTCAAGTCGCTGGACCTGACCAGGCCGGTGGCCAGGGTGGAGGTGTCGGAGCTGGTGGTGCCCGCCGAGGGCATCCTGGGCGGCGTCCAGCGTCCCGACGTGCTGAACCTGGCCGCGATCCTGCTCGGCGCCGAGGCCGCGGGCCTGGCCTCCTGGTGCGTCACCGCCGCCGCCGAGTACGCCAAGGTACGCGTGCAGTTCGGCCGCCCGATCGGCCAGTTCCAGGGCATCAAGCACAAGCTCTCCCGCATGCTCGTCGCGCTGGAGCAGGCCCGCGCGACCGTCTGGGACGCCACCAGGGCGGAAGGGAGGGAGCTGGAGTACGCCGCCGCCGTCGCGGGCGTGATGGCCCCCGACGCGGCCGTCCAGTGCGCCAAGGACGCCATCCAGACCTTCGGCGGCATCGGCTACACCTTCGAGCACGACGTCCACCTCTACTACCGCCGCGCGCTCACCCTGCGCGCCCTGCTCGGCTCCTCGTCGGAGTGGGCGGCCAAGGTGACGGACCTGGCCCTGGAGGGCGTCGCCCGCGAGATGCGGATCGACCTGCCCGAGGACGCCGAGGAGCTGCGCGAGTCGATCCGGGCCGAGATCGCGGAGATCGCCCGGCTGGAGGGCAAGGAGCAGAAGCGAGCCCTGGCCGACCGCGGCTTCGTCATGCCGCACCTGGCCAGGCCGTGGGGCCGCGACGCCAAGCCGCTGGAGCAGGTGCTGATCGCCCAGGAGCTCAAGGCCGCCAAGGTCAAGCTGCCCGCGATGATCATCGGTGCATGGGTGGTGCCGTCCGTCGCCGCGTACGGCACCCGGGAGCAGCAGGAGCGCTTCCTGCCCAAGACGCTCAGCGGCGAGCTGATCTGGTGCCAGCTGTTCTCCGAGCCCGGCGCCGGGTCCGACCTGGCCTCGCTGCAGATGAAGGCGGAGCGGGTCGAGGGCGGCTGGAAGCTGACCGGGCAGAAGATCTGGACCTCCGTCGCCCACGTGGCCGAGTGGGGCATCTGCATCGCCCGCAACTCCAGCGAGGGCTCCAAGCACCAGGGCATCACGTACTTCCTGGTGGACATGAAGTCCCCGGGCGTCACGGTCCGGCCGCTGACCGAGATGACCGGCGAGAACCTGTTCAACGAGGTCTTCCTCGACGACGTCTTCGTCCCCGACGACCTGGTCGTGGGCGAGGTCGGCGACGGCTGGAAGGTCGCCCGCAACACGCTCTCCAACGAGCGCGTCTCGCTGTCGTCCGGCTCCGGCGGCACCGGCGCGTCCGTACCCGACCTGCTGGGGCTGATCGGCCGGCTCGGCCGCGAGCTGACGCCGGCCGAGGCCCAGCAGGTGGCCGCGGTGGTCTGCGAGGGACACTCGATCAACGCGCTGTCGCTGCGGGTCACGCTCAAGCAGCTCGCCGGGGCCGAGCCGGGCGCGGACGCGTCCGTACGCAAGCTGCTGTCCACCTCGCACGCCCAGCACGTCTCCGAGACGGCGGTCGACCTGCTGGGTCCGGCGGCGGTCGTGGCGGCCGACATGAAGCTCGGCGACCCGGGCTACTGGAACCGCGCGGTGCTCGCCACCAGGGCGATGACCATCTACGGCGGCACCACGGAGGTGCAGCTCAACATCATCGGCGAGCGCATGCTGGGCCTGCCCAGGGACCCGGAGCCCGGCAAGTGAGTGTCATCCCCCCACGGGCTGCGGGGGGACGGCGGTGGCGTTCAGGGCCGGCCTGGGGATGCCGACCCTGATCTCGCCGACGCAGGCGGACCGGCCGTCCAGGGTGCGCAGCACCAGGTCGGTCCCGCCGCCCTCGACGGCCGCGTACGTCGAGCCCAGGTCCTTGCCCGCGGGCACGCGCGTCTCGGTCCCGCCGAGCCGCACGGACAGCGTGGTCTCCACCGGGTTCAGGTAGCCGATCTGGGCCGTCCACGCGCCCTTGGGCAGCGACAGGGGGAGGCGGAAGTGGACCCCCGCGGGGCCCACCCGCGTGCAGGGGGACCGGCCGGGGACGACGGCGCCCTCGATGGACACCGGGCGCAGCCGCCCCTGGTCGTCGAAGACGAGCGGGCCGCTGACCGGCCCGTTCAGCCGGCCGGTCCAGGTGACCGGGTGCGCGGCGATGGGGCCGAGCACCTTGGACGTCAGCGCGTACTGGTAGAAGAACGTGGCCACGACCACCTTCGCCGGCACGTACGTGTCCACGATGACGGCGCCGGGCGGCGTGCGCTTGAGCGCCACCCGTGCCGTCTCCACGTAGCTCTTGACGTGCTGCCCGAGGGGCAGGTGGCCGTAGGCCGTCACCGACCAGATCGAGCCCGCCGCGACGACGGCGGCCAGCGGCACCCACACGAGCCTCAGCCGGGGTGCGGGGCGCAGCCAGGGCCGCTCCTCGTCCCGCAGCGGGATGAACGCCAGGCCGATCACCAGGGCCAGCACCATGGACGTGGAGGAGACGTAGCGCAGCTCGTAGCCGCCCAGGTCGGGGCCGAGCTGCTCCACGCGCCCGATCAGCACCGGCACCACGTCGGCGAGCAGCACGTAGCCGAGCAGGATCAGCCAGGCCAGCCAGGCCCGCCTGCGGTAGCGGATCGACACCGCCACGGCCACGGCCGCCAGCCCGAGCGCCGCCCAGGCCAGCGCGGGCGGCGTGGCGGCGATGGCGTAGTCGTCCCCGATGGGCAGCCACTTCCACGGCCCGCCGAACGTGCCGGGCGCCAGCGAGCCCCACAGCAGCGTCCAGGCGAACCGGGCCGCGACCGACAGGCTCGGCAGGCTCGGCCGCACGGTGTCGTCCGTGAGCTGCACGGAGGTGAAGAGCTGCCGGAAGAAGACCACCGCGTAGACCGCGACCACCCCGGCGTACAGCGCCCAGGCCGGCCACTGACGGGGGCGGCGCAGCCACCCCACGCTCAGCGCGAGCGCGAGCACCAGGATGAACGGCGCCTTCACGAAGAAGGCCATGCCGGCCGCCGTCCACGCCGCGGCGGCCAGCGCGTGCCCGAAGCGACCGGTCCGCGCGTAGTGCACGTGCGAGCTCAGCGCCATCGGCAGCGCGATCTGGAACGGCAGCGTCTCGATCAGCACCGCCCACCACGACAGCGACGAGATCGTCAGCGGGGTCAGCAGGTAGAACGCGAGCGGCACCAGGATGGCCGGGCGCGGCCCGAACAGCAGCCGCAGCAGCCGCAGGAGCGCCAGCCCCGCGGCGCCGAGCAGCGTCATCGCCACGGCGTGGGCCAGCACGTCGTTGTAGACCCCCAGCCGGCCCAGCGCCCACTGGATCGCGAACGGCCCGGGCACGAGGTGGCCGTAGTCCACCCGCATGAGGTAGTCCCAGGTCAGGCCGTGCTCCAGGCCGCGGGCGATGAAGGTGAAGTCGTCCTGCCGGAAGTAGGAGCGCCGTACCAGGTCGAACTTCCAGACCAGCTGGACGGCCACCATGACCAGCCCGGCGGCCAGCACGGCGTCGCCGCGCGTCCACGGGCGACCCTCGGCGCCGCGCGTCCGCGGGCGGCTCTCGGCCGTCGTCTCGCTCGTCGTCACCGGTCCCTCTGGCCCCGTCGCTCGCGTGGATCGGTCCCGCGCCGCTCCCTTGCGCGGCGTCGTGTCGCCGAGAGAGCACCTGGATCTGCGGAAAGATTAACAACCGGGGGACATGCCGGGAATGTCTGTGGCTGGGTTGTGATGTCATAGCGGGATGCCGCAGACCAGGAGGGCCGGAGCAGCCTGCGCGCTGCTCGGTCTCGTCCTGGGTGCTCTCGCCCTGGGGCCCGCGCTGGGCTGGGGGTTCGTCCTCGTCCAGGACATGGTGTTCGTGCCGGAGCCGCGTTTCTCGCCCTTCACCTTCGGGCTGGCCGGCGGGGCGCCGCGGGTGGTGCCGAGCGACGCCGTCGTGACCGCGGTGGCCTCGGTGGTCCCCGCGGAGCTGGTGCAGAAGGCGCTCCTGCTGGGGGTGTTCGCGCTGGGCTGCGCGGGGGCGGGGCTGCTGGTCCCGTCGGCCGCGCTGGGGCCGCGGCTGGTCGCGGGGGCGTTCTACGTGTGGAACCCGTACGTCGCCGAGCGGCTGCTCATGGGGCAGTGGGCGCTGCTGCTGGGGTACGCCGGGCTGCCGTGGGTGGTGCGGGCGGCGTGCGCGGGCCGCCGCGGGGCCCCGGCGATGGTGCCGGCGATGGTGCCGGCCGCGGTGGGCGGGTTCGCCGCGATGGCCGTCACCGCGATCACCGTCCTCCCCGCCGCCTGGTACGCCCCGGGCAGGAGGGTTCTGCCGGCCGCGGGCGTCGTCCTGGCGTTCAGCCTGCCCTGGCTGGTGCCCGCGCTGGCCCGGCCGGAGGCGCTGAACGGGGACGGCGTGGGCGTGGACGCGTTCGCCGCCCGGGCGGACGGCCCCTTCGGCACGGTGGTGGGCCTGCTGTCGCTCGGCGGGATCTGGAACGCCGGCGCGGTGCCCGCCGGGTACGACGCCCCGGTGGCCGCCCTGGCCAGGCTGGTGCTGGTGCTCGCCGGGATCGCGGCGGTGGCGCGCGCCCGGGACCTGCCCGGCCGCGCGGGGCTCGCCGTGGCGGCCGCCGCCGGGTTCGCGATCGCCTGCCTCGGCGTCACCGCCGCCGGCCGGACGGCGCTCAGGCGGCTGGTGGAGCTGTGGGGCGGCTTCGGGGTGCTGCGTGACGCGCAGCAGTTCGTGGCGCCGCTCGCCCTGCTGGTCGCCGTGGGGCTCGGCCTGCTCGCCGCGCGGGCCGCCGCCGAGGGCGGGCGCCTGATGCCGTACGGGGTGTCGCTCCTGGTGCTGGCGCCGGTCGCGGTGCTGCCGACGCTGGCCTGGGGGGCGTTCGGCCGGCTGGAGGCGGTGGAATATCCGCGAAGCTGGTACGAGGCCAGAGCGGCGATCCTGGCGGACGGGGCGCCGGGGGACGTCCTGGTGCTACCGTTCGAGTCCTATCGCAGGTTCCCGTGGAACGGCGGGCGGGCGGTGCTCGACCCGGCCCAGCGCTTCTTCGCCGCGCCGGGGCGCGAGGTGGTGGCCAACGACTCCGTGCGGGTCGGCAGCATGGTCGTCGCGGCCGAGGACCGCCGGGTGCGCGAGGTGGAACGCGTACTAGATGGATCTTCACCGGACCTGGCCGCGGCGGGCTTCCGGTACGTCGTGGTGGACGCGGGGACGGTCGAGGAGCGTGCCCGGTTCGACCGGTGGACCCAGGGGGCCCGCCTGGTGGTCGATCGGCCTGAGCTGCGGTTGTACAGATTTCAAGCGCTTGCCGACCCCATTTGATCGGCGACTTTGTGAAAATTCAGTCTAGCTACTAGCGAGTAAGGAGAATTGGTTCTAAGTTGGGTGCGCCCGGGTCATTGCCGCCTCAAAGGAGGGATTCCCGGTGATAAAGATCCTCTTAGCAGCGATCATTGGCGTCGCCCTGGCCGCACTGGTGGCGACCGTCACGACCGTGTCACTGACCGGTGCCACGGCGACACCGGTCAACCAGCCGCTCTACAACTACGGCGACCGGTAACACGTGCCATGCCGCCCTCCCGTCGAGGGAACGAGAGGACGAGCCGACCGACACTGCTTGAGATCATCGTTCCCGCGTACAACGAGGAACGGCGACTTCCTGGGGGGCTCCTGCAGCTGTGCGCGAAGCTTGCCCGCCTTCCGTTCCCGACAGCTGTCATCGTCGTGGACAACGCCAGCACCGACCGCACCGCGGAGATCGTGAGAACCTGGCCGCAGGAGCCGGTGCCGGTACACCTCGCGCAGTGCCCCACGCCCGGCAAGGGCGCGGCGGTGCGCGCCGGCCTGCTGGAGACCACCGCGCCGTTCGTGGGCTTCTGTGACGCCGACATGGCCACCGACCTGCGGGCCGTCGAGCGCGCCTTCGGGCTGCTGCTCTCCGGCGAGCGCATCGTCATCGGCTCGCGCGCGCATCCCCTGGCCGAGGTGGAGCACCGGCACAGCCCGATCCGCGAGCTGGGCGCGTTCGGATTCCGCGCGCTGGCCAGAGTGCTCGTGCCCGGGGTGAGCGACACCCAGTGCGGGTTCAAGTTCTTCGACGGGCTGCTCGCCCGCGAGATGGCGGCCCGGCTGCGGACCGACGGCTTCGCCTTCGACGTCGAGCTGCTCGCGCGCTGCGTCGCGGACGGCGCCTCGGTCCTGGAGATCCCGGTGACATGGCATGACATGCCCGGCTCGCGGTTCTCCCCGGCCCGGCACAGCCTGGGCATCGTGCTGGAGCTCTGCCGGATCTGGGCGCAGCTGCGCGCGGAGTCGCGCGGCGCGGTCAGGGTGAAGCAGCCGCTGGACTCCCTCGGATATCCGTGAACATCGCCATCGTCAACTGGCGCGACCCGTGGCATCCCGCCGCGGGGGGCGCCGAGGTCTACGCCTGGGAGCTGGCCCGGCGCTTCGCGGCCGGCGGGGACCGGGTGTGGTTCGTCACGGCCCGCGCCCCCGGGCAGGCCCGTGCGGAGAGCGTCGAAGGGGTGCGGCTGGTCCGCATGGGCGGGTCGTTCACCGTCTACCCCCTGGTGCTGCTCTGGATGCTGGTCCGGCGCAACCGCTTCGACGTCGTCCTCGACTGCCAGAACGGCATCCCGTTCTTCACGCCGCTGGTCGTGTCGCGGCGCACCAGGGTGTTGTGCGTGGTGCACCACGTGCACGACCGGCAGTTCGACGTGCACCTGGCGTGGTGGCTGGCCGCGCTCGGCCGCTTCCTGGAGGGGCCGGTGTCGCGGTGGGCGTACCGGGGGCGCGAGTGCGTGGCCGTCTCGCCGTCCACCGTGCGTGCCATGCGGGAGCGGCTCGGCTGGCGCGGGCCCATCCACCTCGTCCCGAACGGGGTGCCCGGCCGGCTGCGCGCGCCGCGCGCGAGCGCCGCGCCGAGCCGGCGGCCGCGGCTGGTGTGCGTCGGCAGGCTCGTCGCGCACAAGCGGGTGGAGCTGCTGCTGGAGGCCGTGCCCGAGCTCAGGAAGCGCTGGCCGGACCTGGTCGTGGACGTCGTCGGCAGGGGGCCGGAGGAGGCGCGGCTGCGCGCCGCGGCGCCCGAGGGCGTCGTCCTGCACGGCTACCTGACCGAGGAGGACAAGGAGCGGCTGGTCTCCGCCGCCTGGCTGCAGGTCAACACCTCGCAGGGCGAGGGGTGGGGGCTGTGCGTGCTGGAGGCGGCCGCGTTGGGGGTGCCGACGGTGGCGTACGACGTGGACGGGCTGCGCGACGCGGTGCGGCCCGGCGAGACCGGCTGGCTGCTGCCCGAGGGCGGGGACCTGGCCAAGGGCCTCACTGCGGCCATCGACGAGCTTACGGCGGCCCCCGACACCTATAGCGTGAAATGTCGGGAATGGGCGGCTCAGTTCTCCTGGGACCGCAGCGCCGCGCGGCTCTCCGCCCTCATCCGCCGTCCCCCCGACGCCCCCGCCGCACCTGCCGTTCTTGAGTGGGAGGAATGGTGACCGAGCGGGCCAGGCATCGGCTCTGGCTGGCGATCTGCTGCCTCGGCTTCGCCGTGCTGGCGTTCACCACCAAGCCCGGCAGCATCATCTCCGACACCAAGCTCGACCTCGCGCTCAACCCGATCGGCTGGCTGCAGCGCGTCGCCCACCTGTGGGACCTGCAGCACTTCGGGCAGCTCCAGAACCAGGCCGCCGGCTACGTGTTCCCGATGGGGCCGTTCTTCGCGCTCGGCGAGCTGGCCGGGCTGGACGCCTGGGTGATCCAGCGGCTCTGGCTGACGGCGCTGCTCTGCCTGGCCTTCCTCGGCGTGGAGCGGCTGGCCAGGCAGCTCGGCATCGGCGGGCCCGGCACCGCGATCGCCGCGGCCCTGGCGTACGCGCTGGCGCCGCGCACGCTGTCGATCCTCGGCGAGATCTCGATCGAGTGGCTGCCCGCGGCGATGCTGCCGTGGATCCTCATCCCGCTGCTCACCGCCGCGGAGACGGGCCAGCGCGCCCGCGGCGCGATCCGGTCCGGGCTGGCCGTGGCGCTGTGCGGCGGCGTGAACGCGGTGGCGGTGCTGGCCGTGCTGGTCGCCCCCGTCGTCTACATCCTCACCCGGCCGCGCCCGGTGCCCCGCTGGCGGCTGCTGGCCTGGTGGACCGGCACCGTGTCGGTGGCCACGCTGTTCTGGTGGCTGCCGCTGCTCCTGGTGGGCCGCTACGCGTTCTCCTTCCTGCCGTACACCGAGACCGCCTCCACCACCACGCAGGTCACCTCCCTGACGAACGTGCTGCGCGGCGCCTCCGACTGGGTGCGCTACCTGACCGTCAACGGCGTCGCCACGCAGCCGCCCGGGTACGAGATCGCCACCTCGGCCGCCATGGTCGTGGTCACGGGCCTGCTCGCCGCGCTCGGCCTGGGCGGGCTGGCCCGGCGTGACCTGCCCGCCAAGGGGTTCGTCGTCACCCTGTTCCTGATCGGTACGGCGGCGCTGGTCGCCGGGCACATGAGCGCGCTGGAGCCGGTCGTCGCCGAGCCCGTGCGCTGGCTGCTCGACGGGCCGCTCGCGCCGCTGCGCAACCTGCGCAAGTTCGATCCCCTGGTCCGGCTGCCGCTGGCGCTCGGCCTGGCCCACCTGCTGGCCCACGTGACGGCCCGGGCGCGGCTGCCAATCAGGTCGGTGGCCGTGGCGGCGCTCGCCGCGCTGGTGCTGCCGGTCTTCAACCAGGGCCTGGCCCCGCCCGGCGACTTCAAGGAGGTGCCGCTCTACTGGCGGCAGGCCGCGACGTGGCTCAACCAGAACGCCGGCGACGACGGGGTGCTCGTCGTGCCCGGCGCCAAGTTCGGCGAGTACCTGTGGGGCCGGCCCATGGACGACCCCCTGCAGCCGCTGTCCGCCGTCCGCTGGACCGCCCGGCAGGTCACGGCGGCCGGCTCCGTGGGCATGACCAGGCTGCTCGACGTCATCGACCAGCGGCTCACCGCGGGCCACGGCTCGGCGGGGCTGACCGAGGTGCTGCGCAGGATGGGCGTGCACTACCTGCTCGTCAGGAACGACCTGATGCGGGCCAACCTGCAGGGAGCCTGGCCGTCACGCGTCTACGAGGCGCTGCGCGAGTCGCCCGGCATCACCAGGGTCACCTCGTTCGGCGGCGAGGTGGGCGATACCGCCACCGACGACGCCATCGACTCGGTGGACTGGCCCTTCCCGGCGCTGGAGCTGTACGAGGTGTCGGAGAGCACCGACATGGTCACCGTGGAGCCCGCCGCGGACGCGCTGGAGGTGCGCGGCGGCCCCGACTCGCTGCTGACGATGGGCGACCTCGGCCTGCTCGGCGACGGCCCGGCGCTGGTGAACGGCGACGGGGCCGACTCCGGCCTGCCCACCGTGGTCAGCGACGGGCTGCGGCTGCGCGAGCGGCAGTTCGGCGAGATCAGGTCCAACTGGTCGCCCACCCTGACCGCCGACCGGCGCGACGACTTCACCGGCGTCAAGGAGCTCGACCTGCTGGAGGACGGCTGGCTGGAGGAGACGGCCACCGCCGAGTACGACGGCATCGCCGACGTCACGGCCTCCTCCTCGGTCGCCGACGCGGACGCCGTGCCCGGCCTCAGCACCCCCGGCCGCGGCCCCTGGGCCGCGCTGGACGGCGACCTGGACACCGGCTGGGAGAGCGGCGGCTGGAAGCGGCCGGAGAACGAATGGCTCCGGATCGACCTGCGCCAGTCCCGGGAGATCCCCCGGCTGCGGGTGACCTTCACCAACAACCTGCTGATCAGCCAGTCGGTCCGCAAGGTGGCCGTGGAGACCGAGAACGGCCGGCTGGTGCAGGACGTCGCCAGGACCAACGACGCCCAGACGCTCGGCGTCCCCGCCGGGCCGACGAGCTGGGTGCGGATCAGGGTGCTGGGCACGTACAACGCGGAGTGGAGCTTCGTGCAGCGGGTCGGCATCACCGAGATCGCGATCCCGGGGGTCCTGCCCGGCCGCAGCATCAGGATGCCGGGCCGGGACGGGGACGTCTTCGTCATGGACCGCGGGCTGGACGAGCGGCCGCGCTGCATGCGCAACTGGGCCCGCTGGGTGTGCAACCCGCTGCTGGTCAGGTCGGGGGAGGAGGGCGCCGGGTTCGACCGGACGTTCACCTCGGAGTCCGGCCGGAAGACCACCCTGCGGGGCTCGGCGGTGCTGCGGGACGTGGCGCTCGTCGACCGGTTCACCCGGCTGAGCGGCGACCTGACCACGGTGACCGGGTCATCGGCGATGAGCAAGGACGCGGTGATCGCGCCGAGGTCGGCGTTCGACGCCGACTCCGCCACCACGTGGGTGCCCTCGCCGGAGGACGCCGCGCCGACGCTCACGCTGGGCTGGAAGGGCAAGCGGACCGTCTCCCAGATCCAGGTCGCCCGCCCCGGCGGCGACCGGCAGGCGCTCGACGTGGTCGTGACCGGCGCCAAGGGCGAGGTCCGCGGCGGCCGGGTGGACGCCGCCGGGACGCTGCGGTTCAAACCCCTCACCACGACGCGGCTGAAGCTGCGCTTCTACCCGGCCTCGCGCCGGCTCCAGGTCACCGAGCTGGTGATCCCCGGCGTCAGCCCGGCGAGCCGGCCGGCCGGGCCGCAGTTCCGGCTGGCCTGCGGGCTGGGCCCGACCCTCCAGGTGAACGGCGCGGCCGTGCGGACCAGGGTCACCGGCGTCTACGCCGACCTGCTGGAGGGGCGGCCCGTGCAGATCACCGCGTGCGGCCGGGTCACCCTGCGGGCGGGGGACAACCGGGTGCGGGCGGCCGGCTGGGAGCCGTTCGCCGTGGAGAACCTCGCGATCGGCGCGTTCCCGGCCCGCCGCAAGGCCGTGGAGAGCTCCGCCGCCCGCGGCGCCTGGTCCTCCGTCGAGCGCGAGGTACGGGTGAGCGCGCCGGAGGACTCCTTCCTCGTGGTCAACGAGAACTTCAACGCCGGCTGGCGGGCGGAGCTGGACGGCCGGCAGCTGCGCCCGATCCGGATCGACGGGTGGAAGCAGGGCTGGCAGCTGCCCGCGGGCACCGCGGGGACGGTGCGGCTGACGTACGAGCCCGATCAGCCCTACCGGCTCGCGCTCGGGCTGGGCCTGGCCGGGATCGCGCTGCTCGCGCTCCTCTCCCTGGTGCTGCACGGCCCCCGCCCCGAGCACGTCAAGGAGACCGCCGCCGCGGCCGAGTCGCGGCTGTCGCGCTGGCGCGTGCCCTACGTCGTGGTGCTGGGCCTGGCGTTCGGCGGCTGGGTGGCGAACTGGCCCGGCATGCTCCTGGCGCTGGCCGCCGTCGTGGCCACCCTCTGGCTGCGCGTACGCCGGCCGCACACGCACTGGGTGGCGGCCGGCCTGTCCGGCGCGGCGACGCTGGCGCTGGCCGCCGGGGTGTTCCTGCGCAACCGGGGCGTCGACGTCGATCCGCTGCTCGACCAGGTGCCGCAGCTCCTGTCGTGCGCGGCGATGGGGTCGCTGTTCGGCCAGCTCGTCACGGCGCCGGAGCCGACACCGGAGCCTGAGGTTCCGGCCGAGCAGGAGGTGCTGACCGCCACCGGCGGCTGAGCCGCAGCGCGTTCTCCTCGACGAGGTGGTAGCTCACGGCGCTCACCAGCAGCGAGCCGACGAGCGTGGGCACCGCCACGCCCACGAAGTCGCCGCTGAACACCCGCTTGCCGGTGATCTTGTAGAAGAGCGTGATCACCGGCGCGTGCCACAGGAAGAAGCTGTACGAGATGCGCCCCAGATAGGCTGCCACGGGGTTGCCCAGCAGCCGGTGCGGCAGCGTGTCGCGCCGGGAGGCCAGCGCGAACGGGGCCACCAGCAGCACCGCCACCGACGTCTCCAGGACCATCCGCCACAGCGACTGCGACAGGCTGGGCAGGGTGAGGGTGCGCGGCCCGGCCAGTTCCGTGCTCAGCACCGCGAACGCCAGCAGCGCCAGCACCAGGAGCTGCGGCGCCAGCGCGTCCACCACCTCGCGCCGCTTGATCCACACCGACAGCACGGCCATCGCCATGCCGGCGGCGAAGAAGATCAGGTGGTTCGGCAGCCACAGCGCCAGCTCCGGCTGGTCGAGCACGTGCGAGACGACCACGCCGGCCAGCGAGATCACCGGGAGCACCGCGATGCCGCCGAGCAGCCGCAGGGGCCGGTTGCCGCCGCGCGCCCACCGGTGCAGGAGCCAGGCGAGCCCCGGCAGGACCAGGTAGAAGGCCATCTCGATGGGCATCGTCCACATCTGGTAGAGCCCGTCGGGCGCCCGCCCCTGCTCGAAGTAGTTCTGCAGCAGGAACAGCCACTTGAGCCAGCCTGTCCAGTCGAGCTGCCCCCAGGCCCAGAGCGCCACCGCCGTGACCAGCCAGTAGGCGGGCAGCACGCGCATCGCCCGCCGCCACAGGTAGCGGCCCACCCGCGGCGACGGCGCGTCCTCCAGCACCGCACGGGCCCACGGCCGGTAGAGCAGCAGCCCGGACAGCAGGAAGAAGATCGGCACGGCGATGCCGAGCCGGGACGTCATCCAGGCGAACATGCCCTCCTGGTAGATCATCCCGGTGTTGCCGCCCACGTGCAGGACCCAGACGCCGAGCGCGGCCAGGGCGCGGATGCCGTCGAGCGCGGCGTCCCGCCCGGTGGCGGGGCCTTCCGCGGCGGCGGTCACCCGAGTTTCCTGAGTACCAGGACGAGGTTCCACGTGACGAACTCCCGGACGACGGGGACCTTGACCAGCGGACGGCACCACCACGGCAGGTAGCGCGGGAAGGCGTCGACGAGCTCGACGTCCCGCGCGGACCTCGCCCAGCGCAGGCCGTGCGCGACGGAGACGGGGAAGAGCGAGCGCCCGTAGCGGTTCTTGGGCTGCCTGCCGTGTACCCGCGCGTAGCGGCGGGCGGCGCGCTCGCCGCCCAGATAGTGCCAGGGCGAGGTCTCGTGCCCGCCCCACGGGGAGAGCCAGTTCGTGTACGCGAGGAAGATCAGCCCGCCCTCGCGGGTGACCCGGGCCATCTCGTCCGCCATCCGCCACGGGTCCGGAACGTGCTCCAGCACGTTGGACGAGAAGCACACGTCGACCGACCCGTCGGCGAGCGGCAGCTCCAGGGCGCTGCCCAGCACGCCGGTGCCCGGCGCGCCCTGGCCGGTCAGCTCTCCGGCGTCGACGTCCACGCACACGCACCGGGCGCCGGCCCGCCTGAAGGCGTCGGCGAAGTACCCGGGGCCGCCGCCCACGTCGAGCACGGTGGCGCCGGCCAGGGACACGCGGTCCAGGAGCTGGGCGGCGGTGTCGGCGGCGAGGGTGGTGTAGTAGGCGTCCGGCTTGGCCTGCTCTGTCCTGAACGCGCGGAACAGCCGGATGGACCTGGCCAGATCGGCACGCATGCCCGCGACTCCGTCCCGTCGAGAAGACACCCAGAATAGAACGCGTTCCGATGCCTGGGTACCGGCAATCGGCGGATGACGTCAAGAGAGAGTCGGGTAACCGGCGGAACGTTGCCGTCCGTAGAACATGTTCCGATTTGTTACCCCGATGTGGCTGTGAAGACGTCTCGCCAGATGCTACTTTCCAGTAACGATCATGTTACGTACATCACACGCGCGACTTGATGTCGGGGGGCGGTGCGCTGAGTATGTAACCGGTTCTCGCACCTTCGACGCCAGGAGGATCTTGAATGCAGCGCACACCTGTACTCGTTCTCGTCGCCGTTGGTGCGTTTCTGGTGGTCCTCGCGGGAATGGTCAGATTCTGGGCGGCGGACAGGATCATCTCCGCGCCCGCGGGCCAGTACAGCACCGTCGAACTCGAGGCCCCATCGGCCCAGTACTTCTCCGTCGCCGACGGCAAGGTGCTGACCGCGAACCTCAGGATGCTGGTCACCACCCGCGGCGACGTCTCGCAGGCCACCGACTCGCGCGTCGTCTGGGACGAGTTCACCGTGGTGGACGACGTCACCAACAACAAGCCGCAGATCAACATCTCCGAGCGGCGCAGCGCCTTCGACCGGCACACCGGAGTGGGCATCAACTGCTGCGGGGTGAGCGTCAACAAGGAGCCCGTGACCCTGGAGGGGCAGATCTACCTGTTCCCCTTCGGCGTGGAGAAGAAGACCTACAAGTACTTCAACCAGACGGCCAAGCACGCCTTCGACGCGACGTTCGTCGGCGAGGACACCGTGGACGGGCTGCCCGTCTACAAGTTCCAGCTGAAGGTGCCGCCGACCAAGATCGCGACGCTGAGCGCCCCCGCCTCGATGATGGGCATGACCGGGACCGGTGACGTCCAGGTCGACCGCTGGTACGAGGGCGTGGACACCTTGTGGGTCGAGCCCACCAGCGGCGCGCCGGTCAAGCAGGAAGTGAGCAGGAACGAGACGCTCAAGAGCCAGGACGGGGTCGAGCGGGCCAAGGCCCTGGTCGCCACCGCCTCGTTCACCCCGAAGACCGTCTCCAACCTGGTGGCCACGGCCAGGGACGCCAAGAACCAGATCACCCTGGTGAAGACCACGATCCCCATCACGTTGCTGGCGGCGGGGCTGCTCGCGTTCGCGGTCGCGCTGGCGTTCGCCCGCCGCCGCGAGCCGCGCCCCGTCGTCAAGGAGCCGGTCGACGCGTAACGGCGTGGAACAGGTTGCAGTTCGGCCCGGCGTGCGCGAGCAGCCGGGCTGAACTGGTGACTAGAGCAAAGGTTCTAGGGTAGAACGCGTTGCAGTTCGCTGGATCCGCGGCTTATCGTCGGCTCATGCGGACACGTGTCACGGACATGTTCGGAATCGAGCTCCCGATCTTCGCCTTCAGCCACTGCCGAGACGTGGTCGCGGCCGTGAGCCGCGCCGGCGGCATGGGTGTGCTCGGCGCGCTCTACTTCACACCCGAGGAGCTCGAGACCGAGCTCAAGTGGATCGACGACCACGTGGACGGCAAGCCGTACGGCGTGGACGTCGTCATGCCCGCCTCCTACGAGGGCGCCGACTTCGCGCCCGAGGAACTGGTGGGCCGCCTGCAGGCGATGATCCCCGACGGCCACCGGGGGTTCGTCGAGAACCTCCTGGCCAAGCACGGGGTCCCGCCGCTGTCGTCGGACGCCGACCCCGGCAAGGTGCTGCTCGGCTGGACGGATGCCACCGCGCGTCCCCAGGTCGAGACGGCCCTGCGGCACCCCATCGCGCTGCTGGCCAACGCGCTCGGCCCGCCGCCCGCCGACGTGGTGGACCTCGCCCACGCGCACGGGGTCAAGGTCGCCGCCCTGGCCTCCACGCCCCGGCACGCGCTCAAGCAGGTGGAGGTCGGCGTGGACGTCGTGGTCGCCCAGGGCACCGAGGCCGGCGGTCACACCGGCGAGATCTCCACCATGGTGCTGATCCCGCAGGTGGTGGACGCGGTGGACGTGCCCGTCCTGGCCGCCGGCGGCATCGGCAACGGCCGCCAGATGGCGGCGGGGATGGCGCTGGGCGCCGAGGGCGTCTGGACCGGCTCGCTCTGGCTCACGGTCGAGGAGGCCGACACCCCCGAGATGGCCAAGCGCCGGATCCTGGAGGCCACCTCCCGCGACACGGTCCGCTCGCGCAGCTGGACCGGCAAGCCCGCGCGGCTGCTCAAGAACGCCTGGACGGAGGCGTGGGAGTCGGAGGAGTCGCCCGGCACGCTGCCGATGCCCCTGCAGTTCATGCTGGTGTCGGACGCCCTGCGGCGCATCGGCCGCTCCGACGTGTCGGACCTGGCCACCTTCCCGGCCGGCCAGGTCATCGGCATCACCAACCAGGTCCGCTCGACCAAGGACGTCATGTTCGCCCTGGTGGAGGAGTACGGCGAGGCGCTCGAACGCCTGGAGCGCCTCACCGGGGACTAGCGGGCGTGGTAGGTCGGGGGGCGCTTCTCGCGGAAGGCCCGGGTGCCTTCCTTGGCGTCCTCCGACCCGATCACCGGCCAGCCGATCTCGTCCGACACCTTCAGCGCCTCCGGCTCCGGCATGCCCAGGGTGTCCCGGTACGTACGCAGGATCGCCTGCACGGAGAGCGGCCCCGAGGCGGCGACGTCCTCGGCCAGCTCCCGGGCCGAGGCCAGCGCCTGGCCGTCGGGCACCACGCGGTTGACCAGCCCCATGGACAGCGCCTCCGCCGCCGTGACCGGGCGGCCGGTCAGGAGCAGGTCCATGGCGTGGCAGTACGGGATCTGCCGGGGCAGGCGTACGGCGCTGCCGCCCATGGGGAAGAGCGCGCGCTTGGCCTCGAACAGTCCCAGCGTGGCCGACTCCGCTACCACCCGCAGGTCCGTCCCCACCAGCAGCTCCGTGCCGCCCGCCACCGCGTAGCCCTCGACCGCGCTGATGATCGGCTTGGTGGGCAGGTCCTCCCTGAGCAGGCCCTTCCAGTGGAAGTTGGGGATCTGCGCGGCCCTGGCCTGGACCTCCGGGTCCGTGGACGGCTGGCCCATGGCCTTGAGGTCGGCCCCGGCGCAGAACGTGCCCTCCGCGCCCGTCAGGATCGCCACCCTGATCCCGGCCTCGGCCGACGCGTACGCCCATGCCGAGGCCAGGCCGATCAGCATGTCCGAGGAGAGCGCGTTGCGCGCCTCCGGCCGGTTCATGGTGACGATCAGGACATGGCCGTCTCGTTCGATCCGGCAGTGGGGAGTGCTGATCGGCAGGAGCTCCACGTACGCCTCCGAAGTGTCTAATCAAGCGCTTGCTACGAACTTCGGCCCCAGGATACGCTCCCAGCAGCAAACGAGAACAGGTTCCTGTTTTGCTCGGGCCGCGAGGGAGCGCCGTCGTCTGGAGGAGCGGCGGGAGCGGAGCGACCAGAGCGGGGGAAGGCGACGGCATCGAGGGCGACCGAGCCCGCTTCACGGAGTGAAGCCATGAGAAGGAGTGCGGATGGGCACGCTCGGTTTCTGGAGGCTCGCGCAGGCGGATCCCGAGTGGATCGCGGCGGTGGACCCCGACGGCACGGAGCATCGAGCGGGCGATCTGCTCGCCCGGGCCAACCGCCTCGTCCACGGCTTACGCGGGCTCGGGCTCCAGCCCGGCGACGGCATCTGCGGCCTGGTGCCGAACGGCGCGGACGGGCTCGTGCTGTATCTCGCCGCCATGCAGGCCGGCTGGTACTACACCCCGGTCAACTGGCATCTGACCGGCCCCGAGATCGCGTACATCGTCTCCGACAGCGAGGCCAAGGCGTTCTTCGTGCACCCCCGCTACCTCAAGGAGGGCGCCAGGGCGGCCGAGGCCATCGAGCCGCACCGCCGCTTCCTCCTCGGAGAGGACGAGACCGACGGCTTCCGCCGGGCGAGCGAGCTGACCGACGGGCAGCCGGACACCGCGCCCGAGGACCGCACCGCGGGCGCCACCATGCACTACACCTCGGGCACGACCGGCAAGCCCAAAGGCGTCAGGCGCCGGCTGAACGGCCTCGATCCGGACGACTCCGCAGAGCTCATGACGTTCCTGCTCGGACTGTTCGGCATCACCCCGGGCCGCCCCAACGCCCACCTGATCACCTCCCCGAACTACCACACCGCGGTGACCCAGTTCGGGGGCACCGCGCTGCACATGGGACACACGCTCGTCTACATGGACAAGTGGGACGCCGAGGAGATGCTCCGGCTCTGCGAGCGCCACGGCGTCACGAACTCCCACCTCGTCCCGACCCACTTCAAGCGGCTGCTCGCGCTGCCGGAGGAGACCCGGACCAGGTACGACCTGTCCTCGCTCAGGTGGATGATCCACGCCGCCGCCCCCTGTCCGGTCCCGGTCAAGTGGGCGATGCTCGAGTGGTGGGGCGACTGCGTGTACGAGTACTACGCGGCCACCGAGGGCGGCGGCACCCTGGCCACGCCCGAGGACTGGAAGGCGCACCCGGGCACGGTCGGCAAGGCCTGGCCCATCAGCGAGCTGCTGATCGCGGACGACCAGGGCGAGCCCGTGCCGACCGGCACCGCCGGGACGATCTACATGAAGATGATGGGCGTCCCGTTCGAGTACAAGGGCGACCCCGCCAAGACCGCCGCGAACCGGCTCAAGGAGTACTTCACCGTCGGGGACATCGGATACCTGGACGAGGACGGTTTCCTCTACCTCTGCGACCGCAAGGCCGACATGATCATCTCCGGCGGGGCGAACATCTACCCGGCCGAGATCGAGAACGAGCTCATGATCCACCCGAAGGTGGCGGACGTGGCCGTGTTCGGCATCCCGGACGAGGAGTGGGGCGAGCAGATCAAGGCCGTGGTCGAGCCCGCGCCGGGCGTCGAACCCGGCCCCGAGCTGGCCCGCGAGCTGCTGGCCTCGCTGGAGGGCCGCCTGTCCAGGATGAAGTGGCCCAAGAGCGTCGACTTCATCGCCGAGATGCCCCGAGAGCCCAACGGCAAGCTGCTCAAACGCAAGCTCCGCGCCCCGTACTGGGAGGGACGAGACCGTGCCATCTGATCCGCTGGTCGCCCAGCACGTCCTGGAGTTCCCGGGCGGCTACACGAGAACGACAGGCCCCGTGATCGGCCGGTTCCTGAGCGAGTTGCGCGGCCGGCGCATCGTCGGGGTGCGGACGAACGAGGGCAAGGTGCTCGTGCCGCCCCTGGAGTACGACCCCGCGACCGGCGAGCCGGTCACCGCCGAGTACGTCGAGGTCGGCCCGGCCGGCACGGTCACCACCTGGGCGTGGGTGGACGAGCCGCTCGAAGGCCACCCGCTCGACCGCCCCTTCGCCTGGGCACTGATCAAGCTGGACGGCGCCGACACCGCGCTGCTCCACGCCGTGGACGCGGGCAACGCCAAGGCGCTGGCCGTGGGAGCGCGCGTCTGGCCGGTCTGGAGCGAAAGGCCCACCGGCCACATCCGCGACATCTCCCATTTCGCTCCCGAGGTCACGAAGATCGTCTCCAGCGTGCGCGCCGAATACCGCCTGCAGGCGGGCGGCGCGCTCCGCGTCTTCCTGGAGGGCATCCGGCGCGGCGTCTTCCTCGGCGGGCGGTGCGAGAGCTGCGACAAGGTGTACGTGCCCTACCGGGCGTCCTGCCCCGAATGCGGAAGCGGCATCGCGGAGACGCTCGAACTGCCCGACACCGGCACGATCACCACGTTCGCCATCAACAACCTGCCCGATCCCCGGGCCCCGCAGGTGCCGTTCGTGTCGGCGTACATCCTGCTCGACAACGCCGACATCCCCATGATCGCGCTCATCGGGGACGTACCCGCTCACGAGGTGCGCCAGGGCATGCGGGTCAAGGCGGTCTGGGTGCCGGAGAGCGAGCGTACGGCGTCAATGTCGAACATCCGCTGGTTCGCCCCCACCGGCGAGCCCGACGTGGAGCTGTCATGAGAGATGTCGCGATCGTCGCGTTCGCCCAGACCCGGCACACCGACCACGACGCCGGGCAGACCGAGCCCGAGCTGATCCTGCCCGTGATCGACGAGGTCAAGGAGCGCACCGGGCTCAAGAGGTTCGGCTTCACCTGCTCCGGTAGCTGCGACTACCTCGCGGGTGCCCCGTTCTCGTTCGTGTCGGCCCTCGACGCGCTGGGCGCCTGGCCGCCCATCTCGGAGAGCCACGTGGAGATGGACGGCGCCTGGGCCCTGTACGAGGCGTGGGTCCGGCTCCAGCACGGCGACATCGACTCGGCCCTGGTCTACGGGTTCGGCAAGTCGTCGCTCGGCGACCTGAACACGATCATGACGATCCAGCTCGACCCGTACTATCTGGCGCCGCTCGGCCTCGACCTGCTCTCCTACGCCGCGCTCCAGGCCGGCGCGGTCGGCGCGGACCGCAAGGAGCTCGACGAGATCGTCCGCAGGAGCCGGGCGGACGGGCGGGCCAACCCGTACGCGCTCGATCTGCCCGATCCGGACGGCGAGGACTTCGCGGTGCAACCGCTCAAGAAGACGGACGTGCCGCCCATCACGGACGGCGCGGCGGCCATCGTGCTCGCGGCCGGCGACCTGGCCGGGGAGCTGTGCCCGAACCCCGCCTACATCAGGGGCATCGCCCACCGCATCGAGCCCCACTACCTGGGCATGCGCGATCTGTCCATCTCGGCCTCCGCGGCCGACGCCGCCCGGGCGGCGGGGGTCGGCAAGGGGCCCGTCGAAGTGGCCGAGCTGCACGCCCAGTTCCCGCACGAGGAGATCATCCTGCGCCGCGCGCTGGAGCTGCCCGGCGAGACCGTGATCAACCCGTCCGGCGGCCCGCTGGCCGCCAACCCCGTCATGGCCACGGGCCTCATCCGCATCGGCGAGGCCGCGCGGCGCATCCTCGACGGCGACGCGAGCCGCACCGTCGGACACGCCGCGGGCGGGCCCTGCCTGCAGCACAACCTCGTCACCGTATTGGAGGCGTGACATGGGCAACCGCTGTGCGGTCATCGGCGTCGGGCAGACGCACTACACGACCAAGCGCAGGGACGTGTCGATCGCCGGGCTGGTGCGCGAGGCGGCGCTGCGGGCGCTGCAGGACGCCGGGCTGTCGTTCAAGGACATCGACGCCGTGGTCATCGGCAAGGCGCCGGACCTGTTCGAGGGCGTGATGATGCCGGAGTCGTACCTGGCGGACGCCCTCGGCGCGGCGGGCAAGCCGATGATGCGGGTGCACACGGCGGGCAGCGTGGGCGGCTCCACGGCGCTGGTCGGCGCCAGCCTCATCCAGGGCGGCGTGCACGACCGGGTGCTCGTGGTGGCGTTCGAGAAGCAGTCGGAGTCGAACGCCACCTGGGCGCTGTCCACGCACCTGCCGTTCAACGCGTCGCTGGTCGTGGGGGCGGGCGGCTACTTCGCGCCGCACATCCGCGAGTACATGCGCAGATCGGGCGCACCCGATCACATCGGGACACTCGTGGCGGTCAAGGACCGGCTCAACGCGCTCAAGAACCCGTACGCGCACCTCAAGATCCCCGGCATCGACCAGAAGATGGTCGAGTCCACGCCGATGTTGTGGGAGCCGATCCGCTACCTGGAGACCTGCCCGTCCAGCGACGGCGCCTGCGCGATGGTGCTGTCGTCCGAGTCGAAGGTCACCGGCACCCCGGCCTGGGTGCACGGCACCGCCATGCGCTCCGAGCCGATCTTCCGCGCCGGGCGCGACACGGTCAGCCCGCAGGCGGGCAAGGACTGCGCGGCCGACGTCTACCGCCAGGCCGGCATCACCGACCCGCGACGGCAGATCGACGTGGCCGAGACGTACGTGCCGTTCTCCTGGTACGAGCCGATGTGGCTGGAGAACCTGGGGTTCGCGGCGGACGGGGAGGGATGGAAGCTCACCGAGTCGGGCGCGACGGCGCTCGACGGCGACACCCCGTGGAACGCCTCGGGCGGGGTGCTGTCGAGCAACCCGATCGGGGCGTCGGGACTGATCAGGTTCGCCGAGGCCGCGCTGCAGGTGCGCGGGATGGCGGGCGAGCACCAGGTGGACGGCGCCCGCACGGCGCTCGGCCACGCCTATGGCGGGGGAGCCCAGTTCTTCGCGATGTGGATCGTCGGACGGGAGAGACCCTGATGGAGTTCAACCACGCTGACCTGTTCGAAGGGCTCGCGGACGCGATCGGGGACAGGACCGCCGTCGTGTGCGGCGCGGACCGGCGCACCTACGCCGAGCTGGACGCCGAGGCGAACCGGCTCGCCCACTACCTCATGGACCTGGGCATCCAGCCCGGCCAGCACGTCGGCCTCCACCTCTACAACGGCATCGAGTACGTGGCCGGCCTGCTGGCCGCGCTGAAGATCCGGGCCGTGCCGATCAACGTCAACTACCGCTATGTCGAGTCCGAGCTGCTCTACCTCTACCGCGACGCCGACCTGCGGGCGCTGGTCTACGACGTGGAGTTCGACGCGCGGGTGGCCGCCGTGGCGGACCGGGCGCCGCTGCTGGAGCACCTGATCTCGGTGGGCGGGCCGTCGGCGATCGGCGCGGCGGTGCCGTACGAGACCGCGCTGGAGCGCGGCCGGCCGGAACGCGGCTTCCCGGCGCGCTCGGGCAACGACGTCTACATCATCTACACCGGCGGCACCACGGGCATGCCCAAGGGCGCGATGTGGCGCGTCGAGGACCTGTTCATGGCCTTCGGCGGCGGCAACCCGTACGGCGAGCCGCGCGCCACCCCGCGCGAGGTGATCGACGAGGCCGTCAAGGCCGGCCCGCTGGTCATGATGGCCGCGGCGCCGCTGATGCACGGGGCCGCGCAGATGGCCACGTTCATCGCCTGGTGGATGGGCGCGACCATGGTGTACGTGCGCAAGTTCGACGCCGAGGACGTGTGGCGGGCGGTCGAGCGCGAGCGCGTGGTCACCATGAACATCACCGGCGACGCCATGGCCAGGCCCCTGGCCGAGGCGCTGGAGAAGGGGCGTTACGACGTCTCGTCGCTGTTCGTGATCAGCTCGACCGGGGCGATCCTGTCGGGCGCGGTACGCGACCGGCTCCAGAAGGCACTGCCGAACATCGGGATCCTGGACAACTTCGGCTCCACCGAGTCCGGCTTCACCGCCTCCGGCGTGGCCGGATCCTCGCCGGAGAAGGGCCTGCGCTACCAGCCGAACTCCACGCTCAAGCTGGCCGTCCTCGACGAGCGGCACCGGCCCGTCGAGCCCGGCTCCGGCCAGCTCGGGACCGTGGCCAGGGCCGGGCGGGTGGCGTTCGGCTACTACAACGACCCCGACAAGACGGCCCGCACGTTCGTCACCGACGCGGAGGGCACCCGCTGGCTGCTGACCGGCGACCTGGCGACCGTGGACACCGACGGGACCGTGAACGTGTTCGGCCGCGGCTCGCAGTGCATCAACACCGGCGGGGAGAAGGTGTTCCCCGAGGAGGTCGAGGCGGTGCTCAAGGGGCATCCGTCGGTGTTCGACGCGGTGGTGACCGGGGTGCCGGACCAGCGGTGGGGGAGCAGGGTCGCGGCCGTGGTGGAGCCGCGGCCGGGCGTGGAGGTCACGGGCGAGGAGCTGGACGCGCACTGCAGGACGCTGCTGTCGGGGTACAAGGTGCCTCGTACGTACGCGTTCGTGGAGCAGATGGTGCGCTCACCGGCGGGCAAGGCCGACTACCGGTGGGCCCGCGAGACGGTCCAGGCAAGCGACGCCCGCAGCTCCTCCTAGAGCCGCCGCAGCTCCACTTCGATCGCCCTAGAGCTGCCGCAGCTTCGCCTCGATCGCCTCGATCGTCTTAGAGCTGCTGCAGCTCCGCTTCGATCGCCGCCGTCTCGTCGCGCCTGCCCGCCTTCTCCAGCAGCTTCAGCCTGCCCCGCAGCACGTCGCGGAGCAGGTCGGCGACGCCGTCGTGGGCCGTAAGGTCCCGCAGCAGCCCCGCGGAGACCCGCAGCGCCGCGTCGGCGGCGTCGTCCCTGCCCAGCTCCTGCTGGCACAGGCCGAGCCGGGCGTGCGCCACGGCCCGGGACAGCTCGTCCCGGGTCACCTGCGTGGCGCGGTGGAAGACGAGCCCCGCCTCCAGCGCCCGGCCCGCCTCCATGAGTGCGTCGCCCAGCATGAGCATCGCCCTGGACAGCAGCTCGCGCTGCGCCGGATTCCCCTGGCCGACGCGCTGCTCCACGGCGCTCCCCGACCCGAACCGCTCCAGCGCCGCCACCGCCTCCCGCAGCGGCTGGATCGCCTCGGCGGCCAGGTCCCGCATCCTGAGCGCGGAGGCCAGCGTGAGGCAGGCGCCCGCCCGGCTGGTGTGCAGCGCCTGCGCGTTCATGCCGGTGGTCAGCAGCTCGTCGTAGATGCCGATGGCCTCCCTGGCCCTGGCCTCGGCCTCGGTCCCCTCGTCCAGCCCGAGCAGGGGCAGCAGCTCGGAGCTCTGCGCCAGGGAGTCGGCGAGCACGGCCCGGTACGTGAGTTCGTCCGGCGACCGCCTGGCCCACGGGATCAGCTCCTCGACGAGCGCGTTCGCCTCGGCGAGCTCGCCGCGCATCATGTGGCAGCGGACGAGCCGCTGGGTGGCCAGGGCGTGCTTGAGCGTGCCCGGTGGCTGTCCGGCGGCGGCGATCCCGGCGTACTCGGCGGCCTCCTCCGGCCGCCCGGCGGCCAGCAGATCGTCGGCGATCACCGCAGCAGTCTCGGCCGCCTCCCGCTGCACCGACAGGTCCGTGTAGAGCCGCAACGCCTCCATGAGGTCGGCCAGCGCCTCCTGCTGCCTGCCGGACGCCCGCAGCGCCTGCCCGCGCACCTGGATCGCCTGAGCCCGCACGCGACGCAGCTCCGGCCCGGCTTCCGGGGCCCGGTCCAGCTCGGCCAGGGACCAGGTGACCGCCTCCAGGGCGGCCTGGGGACGTTCGAGCATGGCCAGGGCGGCGCCGAGCCGGGTGTACGTGACGGCGGCCACGGCCGGGTCGTCCAGCTCGTCGCAGAGGTCGGCGGCCCGCTCGCAGTGCGCCAGCGCCTCCACGGGGCGGCCCTGTTCGAGCAGGACGACGGCGTAGCGGTTGAGGACGTCCGCCAGCACGCCGCCCGGCTCCCCGGCCAGGAGATAGACGGCCTGCTCCAGAACGGCGGGCTCGGCCTGGCCATGCCGGGCGAGCCCGGCCAGCGCCAGGCCGAGCCGTCCGCGGTGCTCGCCGGAAAGGGCAGCCAGCCCTCGGTAGACCCGAACAACCAGCTCCGCACCCAGCTCCGCACCCAGCACCGCCGCGTCTTCCCGCGCTGCGACTTCCTGCCCGGCGTCTTCCGGCGCAGTGCCTTCCTGCGCGGCGCCTTCCCACCCCGCGACTTCCCGCGCCGTGTCCTCCTTCGCTGTGCCTTCCCTCCCCGCTGCGCCGAGCCGCGTCAGGCAGCGCCCGTACCGGTCGTGCACCTCGGCACCGTCACGGCTGCTCAGCGGCACCTCCCGCTCCAGCGCGTCCGTGAACGACGCGAGCGACGCAAGCAGCTCGGACGGGTCGCCCGGGAAGCCGGAGATCTCCTCGATGAGCGTTCGGAGCACATCCGTCCCGGGAAGCGGCCGCGTGTCGAGCATCCGGCGGTAGAGAGGGATGCCCGCGGCCGGTCCTTCCTCCTCGACCCGCATCCTGGCCAGCCGCGCGAGGGCCCGCAGGTGCACGCCGCCCAGCTCCGGCGGTGGGTCGGCCATCAGCTCGATGCCCTGAGCCAGCTTCGGCCCGGCCGCACCGGTTTCGTGCAGCTCGGCCAGGCACAGGCCGGCGAGCTCCAGGCAGGCGGCGGTGATCAGCCGGTCGCCCGCCGCGTCCGCCGACGGCAGGAGGTCGAGAGCCCGGGTGGTCGATCGGAGCGCGCCTTCGACGTCCTGCCCGGCGAACCGGACGCCGCCCTGCATGCACAGCGCCCCGGCGAGGGCGGACGCGGCCGCGAGCCCTTCCGACACGAGCCCGTCGTACAGCTCAACCAGCCGATCGACAGCCGCCTCCGCACCGGCCCGGGACAGCGCAGCCGCCTCCGCACCGGCCCGGGACAGCGCAGCCGCCTCCGCGCCGGCCCGGGACAGCGCGGCCGTCTCCAGGATCAGCAGCTCGGCCAGCTCCGTACGGAACACGACGCTCGTCTCGGCCATCGGCTCGTAGGACTCGATGGCGGTGCGCAGGTGCGGCCTGGCCTCCTCGACCCGCCCCAGCCCCACGAGCGCCCTGCCGAGCGCCGCCGCCACCATCCCCACGGCGATCGCGTGCGGCCGCTCCGGCCCGGGCTCGCGCTGCGGTGCGTCCGGTACGGGGTGGCGGCGCAGCAGCTCGGCGGCCTGCGTCGCGAGCACGAGCCCATCCCTGGCCCGCCCCGCGTCCGTCCAGGCCCGGGCGAGCACGGCCTGCGCGGAGATGTAGGCATGGATCTCCGGCGTGCCGCCCGCCTCGGCGGCCTGCCGGCACTCCACCAGCCGCCGCTCCGCGCTGACCACGGCCTCCTCCGGCCGCGAGGTAACCAGCTCCAACAACCACGGCAGCCTGCCCGCGCGGCCAGCCGCCGGCTCCGGCAGCGCGCCCGCACGTTCGGCCGTCGCCTCCGGCAGCCATGGCCGGAGACCTATGCGGCCCGTCTCCGGCGCCGGCCGCCGCGCCCGTGCTCGCGCCTCGGACGCGTGCTGCGCGGGGGAGCCGTCCTCGGTCGTCAGGTCCTCGGGGCTCAGCCGGTCGTACAGCTCGGCGGCGAGCTCCAGCTGCGCCGGGCCGTCGGCGCGCCGCCCGAGCTCGTCCAGGCAGAGGCCGAGCAGCCGCCTGGCCCGCGCCTCCGTGGCCGGGCGGCGGCCGGCCGCCACGCTCATGGCCTCCTGCAACGGCCCCAGCGCCGCCTCGGGCCGGTCGTCGACCAGCAGCAGCTCGCCCAGCTCCAGCAGCTGCCCGGTCAGGGCGTGACAGTACTCGTCGGGCTCCAGGGCGACCAGGGCGCGCAGGTTGCGTACGGCTTCGGCGGCGGACCGCGCGGCGGCGTCCAGGTCGTCCAGCCGGGCATGGAGCCCGGCCAGCAGCCCGGCGGCGTCGGCGAGCATGGACCGCAGGCCGGGCTCCTGGGCGGCGAGGCCGCGCAGCCGTACAACGGCCTCCGAGGCGGGGACGACCGCGTCGGCCGGCCTGCCCTGCCCTTCGAGCCAGGCGGCCAGGAGGTGGAGGTGGTGGGCCAGGTCGCTGTTCGTGGGGGCCACGCCCTTGACGGCCGCGGTGGCGGCGGCGGTGAGGCAGGCGGCCAGCTCGGGCAACGCGCCGCCATCCGCCTCCTCGAACGGCACCAGCGGCCCAGGCACCGGCACCGCCGTACCGGGCACCGGCACCGCAGTACCGGGCGGGGGCGCCACGGTGGGGACGGAGAGCACGCCGTGAGGCGGTGCGACGGTTGGGGCGGCGAACGCGCCGTGAGGTGGTGCGACGGGCGGGAGGGGGAGGGCGCCGTGAGGTGGTGCGACGGGCGGGAGGGGGAGGGCGCCGTGAGGTGGTGCGACGGGCGGGAGGGGGAGGGCGCCGTGGGGTGGCGCGGTGGTCGGGGCGGGGAGTGCGCCGTGAGGTGATGTGACAGACGGGGCGGCCTGCAACCTCAGCGGTGGCGTGTCGCCCGGTTGGAAGCCGCCTCCCGGTTGCGGCGGAAGGGGTGGCTGGTGGCGCACACCCGGTTGGGGCGGTTCGGGGCGCAGGCCTGGCTGTGTGGTCGGGGCGGGGCCGGGCCATGAGGTGACGGGCGGCGCCGGTTGGGGGATGGCGGGTGGGCGCGGGGTTGCGGAGGCGAGGGCCGCCAGGTGGGCCGCAGCGCCGGGGTCGCCGCCCGCCGCCTCGAACGCCGCCACGGCCTCGTCCAGCCGCCCGAGCTCCAGCAGCGCGCACGCGACATTGTGGTGTGCCCGCGCCGCCTCCGCCGCGTACCCCGGGTCCTCCTCGGCCAGGATGCGGAACCTGGCCGCCGCCTCCTGCGCGGGCTTGAGCGCCGAACCGGCCTCGCCTGCCAGCAGCAGGCACGCCCCCAGGCTGAACAGCGCCTCCGCCCGCCCGGCCGCCGCCTCGTACGGGGGAGCGGCCGCGTAGATCTCGACGGCCTCCGCCGCCGCCACGACCGCCTCGCCGGCCCGCCCGACGGCCACGAGCCGCCCGGACAGCCAGGACAACCCCTCGGCCAGCGCGATCCGGTCGCCGCTCGCCCGGCGGTGCCGTACGGCCAGCTCGCCGAGGGTGACGTGCAACGCCCGCAGTCCCAGCGCCGCGCCCCGCCCGCTCTCCAGCAGGCCGGACGCGGCCTCGGCGAGGTCACGGTCGGCGGGGAACAGCGTGAGCGCGGTGTTGAGCAGGTCCCCGAGCCGGGTGGCGGGGTTCGCGGCGGCCTCGGTGACCATCGCGCCGATCCTGGCCTCGACCAGGGAGCGCAGCGCCGACCCGACCCGTGCCCGGTCGGCGGACAGGCGCAGGACGTGCAGCAGGTGGACGAGGTGGTGGACCGTGCGGCCCTCGTGATCGTGGAGGGCGAGTACGAGCTCGTCCAGGCCCTCCGTCTCGGCCAGGAGCTCCTCGGCCACCAGATCCGGGCCCAGCTCGCCGCTCGGGAAGACGGCGCCCAGCCAGCGGGCCGCGTTCGTGGTGTGCCCGTGGAGGCCGGTCCCGCCCCGCAGCCCGGGTACGGCGGTCAGCAGGCCCGGCAGCTCGGCCGGCGTCGGCGCCGTGAGCGTGAGCACCGCCACGGCCTGGCGCGCCGTCACGTCGTCCACGCGTTCGTGCTCGGCGGGCCAGACCCGCGCCCACTGGTCGCTCTCCCGCGCCAGGAACCGGTGGAGCAGGCCGCCGCCGTGCGGCCGCATCGGCTGCGGGCGTACGTCGGTGTCGCGGGCGTGCGCGGGCGGTTCGCCGTCGCGGGAGGGTGCGGGGCGCTCGTCGTCGCACAGCCGGAGCAGGGCCGCCAGGTGGACGTGGAGCGGGAGGCCGTACTCCGGCTCGTCGAGGCGCGGCGGGGCGGGCAGCGCGGCCCGGCTGGGGGCGAACGCCTTCATGGCGGCGAGCGCGTGGTCCGTGCGCTCCGCCAGGGTGAGCGGGTGGGCGTTGAGCTGGACCGTCGTGGAGGTGAGCCGTCTCAGCCAGCCGCCGGACGCCGTGTCGAGCCGCCGCCACCAGTCCGCCTCGCCGAGCTCGCGGGCCAGCAGCAGGAGCCGTACGCGAGGGTTGCGCCCGTGCTTGGCCAGGCGCCGTACCAGCTCGCCCACGAGGGGAGGGGACGGGTCAGGATGGTCCACCACGAGCAGGGTCGGGCGTAACGCCTCCAGGGTGCGGCTGGTCAGCGGGCCGGCGGCGGAGTCCAGCGGCAGGAATCCGGTGTCCCATCCGGCCTCGGCCAGCTCCACGCAGAGCTCGCCCGCCAGCCTCGTCTTGCCCGTGCCGCTCCGGCCGGTCAGCACCGCGATCGACAGGGCGGCCGGTTCGGCGGCCCAGGCCCGCAGGTCCGCCAGCTGCTCGTCCCTTCCCAGGAACGGCACCACCGCGTGCCGCGCCATCAGCAGCGTCCAGTCCGAGCAGTCCTGGGGCAGCCTCTCGCGGGCGGGGGTCAGGAGGTCGGCGAGGATCACCGAGGGGTCGTCCTCCGCCACGGTCTCCAGCCGGCCGGGCACCACGCCCGCCAGCTCGCAGAACCGTTCGTCGCTCAGCAGGGCGGTCGCGGGCACCGCGTCCAGGTGATGCGGCCCGATCCCGGGTGGCGCGGTGTCGGGCGAGGCGGCGGTGACCACGCCGATGATCTGCCCGGCCGGTTCGGCGAGCAGGACGGCGCCCGCCAGGCCGCGCGTGAGCAAGCCGGGCGGCGACTCGGGCTCCGGGCTCAGCATGCTGACCGCCAGGACCTTCGACACCGCGCCGGTGGGAGCGTCGACCAGGCCCGTCACGGTCTCCGCATCCCGGACCCCGGCCCGCCGCCCCAGCCACGGGAACCCTCTGGCCACGCAGCGCACCCTGAAGCCCGATGCCGCGCCGGAGGAGGCGGCCACCCTGGCCCAGCGGACGTGTTCGATGCCGGGGACGCCGGCCCAGGGCGCTCCGGCGACCCGCAGGAGCACCGCGCCCGCCCCGCCGCGTCCGCGCCACACCTGCTCGGCCTCGGCCCAGTGGCCCGAATCGGCCGCGCGTACCTGGCACGGCAGGCCGGGGGCCACCACCAGGCCGGAGGTCAGCACCAGATCGGCACCGATCGCATAGCCGGAGCCGGTCACGCCGACGAGGTCGTCGTGACCCGAGTAGACCTCGACGACCCGTTCGAGCCCGAGGCGATGCGGTGGCGTGTCCATGAGGTCCGCCTCTTAGCTACGTCCCGACGTGCCGTCCCCTTGATCTGATCTCACTATCGCACTCTGAGCCAGAAATTTCCTGGCTTGTCAGGCCTTCTCGGTTGTGAGCCAGGCCGCCAGCCCAAGATAGACGAGCCCGCTGCCCACGTTCATGCGGCGGCGCGCACGGGCGGACGTGCGCAGCCGGCCCGCCAGCGCCGACGAGAGCATCGCGTACGCGCCGTCGGACGCCATCCCCAGCAGCAGCCACAGCATCCCGAACAGCAGGATCTGCGGGCCGACGGGCCCCGCGTCCGGGTCGGTGAACAGCGGCAGGAACGTCAGGAAGAACAGGGCCGTCTTGGGGTTGAGCACGTTCACCACGAAGCCCTCCCAGAACAGCCGCCGCTTCGACTGCACCCGCAGCTCCAGCGCCTGCTCGCCCTCTTCGCGCTGCATCAGCTTGCGTACGCCGAGCCAGAGCAGGTAGGCCACGCCCACATACTTCACGATGGTGAACGCCGTGGCGGAGGCCGCCAGCAGCGCGCTGAGGCCCAGCGCCGCCGCCGCGATGTGGACGAGCGAGCCCGTGTGCACGCCGAGCACCGAGACCACGCCCGCGGCCCGGCCCTGGGAGACGCTCCGGGTGACGATGTAGAGGACCGCCGGTCCGGGGACCACGAGCAGGACGAGAGTCGCCGCGCAGAAGGCCGCGAGAGTCGAAATTTCCGGCATGGGGTCATCGTAGAGGCGGCGTCAAAAGACTTTCCCGCAGCGCCGCCAGCAACGCCTCCGTGGCCGGCGGGTGGGGCGGCTCGCCGTAGACGGCGGCGTACACGTGCCGGGTCGAGCCGGGCACCTCGGCCACCTGTACGTCCGGGTTGCGGTGGGCCCGCAGCGCCAGCCCCGGCAGCATGGTCAGGCCCAGCCCGGCCGCCACCAGGGCCTGCACGGCCACGATGTCGTCGCTGGTGAACGAGATCTGCGGGGTGAACCCTGCCTTGTCGCAGATGTCCAGCAAATGGCTCCTGCACCGGTCGCATCCCGCGATCCAGGCCGAGCCCGCGTGGTCGGCCAGCTCGCCCGCCGGCCCCCTGGCCACCAGGTAACTGGGGTCGTCGAGGAGGTGGACCATGCGGATGTCGTTGTCCTCGGGCGCGGTGTCGTCGTACCGGAAGATCACGGCCACGTCCACCCGCCCGGACCGCAGCAGCCTGAGCGCCTCCGGCGGCTCGATCTCGGTGAGCTGCAGGCGCAGCCCGGGGTGGGCGGCCGACAGCAGCCCCGCCGCCTTCGGGATGAACGTGCCCAGCGCCGAGGGGAACGCGGCCAGCCGTACGCGCCCCGAACGCAGCCCCACGTGCGCGGCGAGCTCCTCGGCGGTGGCGTCGAGGCGGCCGATGATCTCGGCGGCCCGCTCGGCGAGCAGCCGGCCCGCCTCCGTGAGCCTGACGCCGCGCCCGACGCGCTGGACGAGCCGGGCCCCGGTCTCCGCCTCCAGCCGGGCCAGGTGGTGGCTGACCGAGGGCTGTGAGTAGTGGAGCTCCTTGGCGGCCGCGGTCAGCGAGCCCTTGCGGGCGACCGCGACGAGAACGCGAAGGCGCACGACATCCAGCATTCATCGATCGTATCTATGAATAGGCCAGAGAACTTCTGTTGGACCTATCGGTCGAGGTGTAGCACCGTAGAAGGGGAAGGATGACTGCCTGCTTTCCCTAGGGGGACACCATGAATATGGCCGCCACCACCGCCGCGAGGCCCGGGCTGGACGCGCTCGTGACTGGCGTCTCCGCGATCGTGGCCCGGCGGCTCGGGCTCGCCAGGACCGCGTTCGCCGTCGCGGACGTGCTGCGCAGCCGACTTCCCGGGCTCGACATCCTCACGCCCCGCGAGCGCGAGGGCTCGCCCGACGGCTACGTGTCCCGCCCGCTCCACTGCGAGGAGGACTTCTCCATCGTGAGCGTCGTGTGGCGTCCCGGCCAGGAGACGCAGATCCACGACCACGTGTCGTGGTGCGCGTTCGGCATCATCAGCGGGATCGAGCACGAGACCCTCTACCGCGACATGGGCGATCATCTGGTCGAGATCGGGCGGGCCGACAACCGGCCCGGCGAGGTGAGCGGGTTCGCGCCGCCCGGCGACATCCACAAGGTCCGCAACACCAGCGGCGAGGTGGGGCTGTCGATCCACGTGTACGGCGCCAACGTGGCCCGGCTCGGCAGCAGCGTGCGCCGCCTCTACGACCTGCCGGTGAGGTAACCCTCCAGGCGGTCGGCCAGCTCCTTCGGCCGGGCCAGCATGGGGGCGTGACCGCCGTCGATCTCGTCGGGCGTGATGCCGAGCCGGTCGCGGACGACCCCGCGCATGAAATCGGGCGTGAAGAACCGGTCGTCGCGGCACAGCAGGAACCGCGTCGGCACGTCGGGCCACGCCTCCAGCGGCCACGGCTCTCCCATGGCCTTGCCCGCGTGGTTCCGTGACCTGGTCAGCAGTTCCTCGGCCACGTCCTTGGGCACGTCGTGCAGGAACAGGCCGATCGGGTCGGACATGTCCTTCGAGCCGAACCCCGTGTTGCCCCACCAGCCGGACGGCGGCTCGCCGGGGGCTGGGATCATGGCCGTGACCAGCACCAGGAGGTCGGCCGGCGTGCGGGCGCAGACGAGCGGCCCGACGAAGCCGCCCCACGAGTGCGCCACGACGACCAGGTCACGCCGGCCCCCGACCGCCGCCACCACCGCGTCGGCGTAGTCGAGCAGGCCGGCGGACTCGTCCTCGACCGGCAGGCTCACCGCCACGGCGTCGTGCCCGCGGTCGCGCAGCTCGGGCTCCAGCAGATGCCAGTCCCACGCGGACCCGCCGCCGCCGTGGATCAGTGCGAACGTCGCCATGCCCCTCACCATACCCGTCGATACGAAAATTTATTTGCGCAAATTTTCTTTCGCTTCTATGGTGGTTCCATGGCCACCGAGGAGAACCGTCGCATCAAGGACCTCGACACGCTCAAGGCGTTGGCGCATCCGCTGCGCATGAAGCTCTACCGCGCGCTCAAGGTGGCGGACGCGGCGACCGCCTCCCAGCTCGCCGACCAGGTCGACGAGGCCGTCTCCCTGGTCAGCTACCACCTGCGCAAGCTGGCCACGCACGGCCTCATCGAGGAGGCGCCGGCGCGCGGCGACGCGCGCGAGCGCTGGTGGCAGCCGGCCGACGAGAGCATCAGCACCCGGGACGAGGACTTCCGTGACGCGCCGGAGCGCGCCGCCGTCCACTCCGCGGTGTCGCGCATGCACGTCCGCCAGCAGAACGAGATGTACGAGAGCTTCCTCGACACCCAGTCGGCCTGGCCCGGCGACTGGCGCAACGCGGCCTACAGCTCCGAGTTCCTGCTCTCGCTGACCGCCGAGGAGCTGCGCCGGTTGGGCGACGAGATCAACGAGGTCGTCACGAAGTGGCGGGTGCACGGGAAGGCCGCTCGCGAGGCGGGCGACGTCGAAGGCCGCGAGAACGTGGCCGTGCACACGTACGGCTTCCCGTTCCGGACCTGAGTGAGGAGAGTGCGATGTATCCGGATTTATATCTATACGTGGAGCAGGCGCGAGCCCGCGAGCTGAGAGCCGACGCGCGGCGGCACGCCCGCGCAGGCCAGGTGCGGGCCGAGACGCGGCGGCGAGCCCAGGTGGGCGAGCCGGGGGCCGGACTGGAGCGCCGCCACGCGGGCGGTTCGGTGGTCCGGGCGCTGGAGGTGCGGCTGGGGTGGGTGCTGGTGGAGGCGGGGCTGCGGCTGGTGCACCGGTATCACTGATCCAGGCCGAGCTGGTGGCGCATGGCCACCGAGTCCCTGATGGCCCAGTGCTCGACGATCCTGCCGTCCCTGACGCGGATCATGTCCATTCCCCGCACCTCGTACCGGCGCCCCGAGGCGGTGTGCGTGCCGCGGCTGAGGTAGACGTTGGTCGACAGGTCATCGGTGGAGATGTTCTGCTCCACTGTGACGGACATGTCATGAAAGCCCGTCCCGCCGGACAGGGCCCGCTTCCACTTCTCCCTCCATGCCGCCAGGCCGTGGTGGTCGCCGTCCGAGCCGCCCCGGTGGTCGATCACGCCGGGGTCGACGAGCGCCAGCCCCTCGTCGATCCGCCCGGCCCCGTAGAGCTCGATGATGCGCCGATGCACTTCGCCAGCCGTCGCTGCCATGCCTGCCTCCCGGTTAAATGGGGAACTCCCCGTTTAGTTGGCGTGACTAGACTAGATGGGGAGTTCCCCACTTAGCAAGGAGACGGATGGGATCGCGTCCTCGCCGGGCGGATGCGCAGCGCAACTACGACCGGCTGCTGGCCGCGGCCGCGCAGGTCTTCGCCGAACGCGGCACCGACGCGCCGCTCGACGACGTGGCCCGCCGGGCCGGGGTCGGCAACGCCACCATGTACCGGCATTTCCCCACCCGTACGGATCTGCTGGTCGCCGTCTACGCGGACGAGGTCGCCCAGCTGTGCGCCCGCGGCCAGACCCTGTCGGCCGCCGGGTCGCCGGCGCAGGCGCTGCACGAATGGCTGCGGCTCTTCATGGACCACATCGCCTCCAAGCGAGACCTGGCCCTGGCGGTCACCGGCGACAGCGGCGCCACCGCTCTGGTGGCGCAGTGGCACGCGTCCATGCTCGCCACGGCCTCGGGCCTGCTGGACGAGGCCAAGCGGGCGGGCGCCGTACGGGCGGATCTCGACGTACGCGACCTGCTGACCCTGGTCAGAGGCATCGCCCTGACCGCCGCCGACCGCACTCAGGCCGACCGCCTCCTGAGGCTGATCGACCGCTGAACCCGGCGCCCCCGATACGCCGGAACGATCCTTTTACTCGGCGGCGGCCGCCTGGGCGTCCTTCAGCTTCCGCATGGCCACCTTCGCCGCGCGCTTGCTCAGACCCGGGTCGAACGTCCCGAAGAAGCCGTCGCTCACCAGCAGCATGACGCTGTTCCCGGCACCGATGAGCACGACGTCCGCCGCGAAACTCGGCTTGGAGTTGAGGGCGGGGATCGTCTTGCGGTGCCTGATGCCGTAGGTCCAGGAGCCGAACTTGCCGATGGAGAGCTTGGTGGTGCCGGCCTTGGAGGAGCCGGAGTTCGCCTTGACCCCGGCGCAGTCCCGGACCATGACCTTGCCCGCGGACTCCCAGCGGGTCAGCTGCGCGGGAGTCCCGCTGATCAGGAACTGCTTGACGCCGGACGGCTTGCCCTCCTCGTCGATGAAGGCCGCCGCCTTGCTCCTGACGAGGGGCTTCAGCGCCTTGATGGCGCTGCGGCACTTCGGCGTGTGCGCGGCCTCGGAGTCCAGCGCCTCCCGGTAGCGCTTCTCGTTCTCGGTGTACTCCTCGCCCAGGTCACTGGGCGTGAGCAGGGCTTCGCTCAGCTGGTCCGGGGTCAGCGGCTTGGCGGGGGCGGCGGCCACGGCGGGAGCCGTGGCGGCCAGCAGGAAGGAGGCGGCGAGGCCGCCTAAGATCGCGGAACGCATGGAACGGATCTTAGGGGTCGCACGGGGCGAGCCCGCGCGACCCGTCCTTACACGCCGAGCGCGGAGGGCAGGCTGAGCTCGTGGAGGAACAGGGCCTCCGTCGTCGCCACCCGCCGCAGCTCCTCCAGGTCCACCCGCTCGTTGGGCGCGTGGATGGCCGCGTCCTCGTCCTCCGCCCCGAACAGCAGGATCTCCGCCGCCGGGAACTGCTTCAGCAGCGTGTTGACCAGCGGGATGGAGCCTCCGGCGCCGACGTCCCTGGGCGGGCGGCCGAAGGCGCGCTCCATGGCCCGGTTGAGGGCGGCGCGGGCCTTGCCGCCCGAGTCCGCCTGGAAGCCCGAGCCCACCGTCAGGTCCGTGAACGACAGCTCGACGCCCCACGGCGCCACCTTGCGCAGGAACTCGACCACGGCGTTCACCGTCGCCTTCGGGTCGCCCGCCGGGGGGACGCGGACGGTCACGCGGGCCCGCGCGGCGGGCTGGACCGCGTTCACCGCGCCCGAGACCGTCGGCACGTCCAGGCCCGTCACCGTGATCGCGTACGACGCCCAGAGCCGGTCGGCCAGCGAGCCCGAGCCCACCAGCGAGACGCCGTCGAGGACGCCGGCGGTCTTCCTGAACTCCTCCTCCGACGGCCCCTGCCCGAGGAAGGTGCCGCGGGGCAGGCCGGGCACGCGGATGTCGCCGTTGTCGTCGTGCAGCGAGGTCAGCATGCGCATGAGGGCCGCCAGCGCGTCGGGGGCCGCGCCGCCGAACGAGCCGCTGTGCAGCGGCTCCCGCAGCGTGCGCGCCTCGATGGTGAACGCCGCCATGCCGCGCAGGGAGGTCGTGACCGCCGGGTCGCCGATCCGCGGGTTGCCGGTGTCGGCCACCACGATGGCGTCGGCCCGCAGCAGGCCGGGGTTGCGCTCGACGAACGCCTCCAGGCGCTCGCCCGCGTACTCCTCCTGGCCCTCGATGATGACCTTGATGCCCACGGGGAAGCGGCCCTGGAAGGCGCGCAGGGCGGTGATGTGGGAGAGGATGCCGGACTTGTCGTCCGCGCAGCCCCGCCCGTACAGCTTGCCGTCGATCAGGGTCGGCTCGAACGGCGGGGTGCGCCAGGCGGCCGGGTCGCCCGCGGGCTGCACGTCGTAGTGCGCGTACAGCAGGACCGTGGGCATGCCGGGCGGCGCGGGGGCCTCGCCGAAGATCGCCGGGAAGCTGCCCTCGACCGGCACCTGCTGGACACGCGGCAGGCCCACGGAGCGCAGCAGCTCCTCCGTCATCGCGGCGGCGGCGAAGACCGGCTCCTCCGGGTGCCCGGGGAAGGCCACGGACGGTATGGCGGCCAGCCGTCGCAGCTCCTCGACGGCCTGGGGCATCGCGGCGGCGACGGCGCTCTCAATCTGTTCAGGAGTCACGGAAGGGTCCCCCGGGGGTCGTTATCAGAAGGTTCTGGCTGGTCTCGACATGTTGGTCTCATTGGATCACACAACGTTCCACGTGCGAGAACGCCGTGGGGACAGGCATGACCCGCGCGCCAATCTACATGCGGATTTCGTCGCCGTTACATAGGCGTTCTGCGGATACCGATTTTCTTGCATATTGCTACGACCGATTCGCTTGGCAAATCCGCAGGTGAGCATGCAGACTGTGGGGAGTTGAGACACGAGGGAAGATAACCATGACGCAGCCGGAAAACGACGTCCTGAAGGCCGCGCAGGACAACCTGTGGTTGCACTTCACCAGGCACAGCGCCTATCAGCAGTCCGAGATCCCGACCATCGTGCGCGGTGAGGGATCCTACGTCTACGACATCCACGGCAAGCGCTACCTCGACGGTCTGGCCGGGCTCTTCGTGGTCCAGGTCGGCCACGGCCGCCAGGAACTGGCCGAGGCCGCCGCCAAGCAGGCTCAGGAGCTGGCGTTCTTCCCGCTGTGGTCCTACGCCCACCCGAAGGCCGCCGAGCTGGCCCAGCGGCTGGCCGCGTACACGCCCGGCGAGCTCAACCGCGTCTTCTTCACCACCGGCGGCGGCGAGGCGGTCGAGACCGCCTGGAAGCTGGCCAAGCAGTACTACAAGCTCATCGGCAAGCCGCTCAAGCACAAGGTCATCAGCCGCCAGATCGCCTACCACGGCACCCCGCAGGGCGCGCTGTCGATCACCGGCATCCCCGCGTTCAAGCAGATGTTCGAGCCGCTGGTGCCCGGCTCGGTCCGGGTCCCCAACACCAACCACTACCGCGCCGACGAGATCACCGGCGTCAAGGGCATGACGCCCGAGGAGTACGGCTTCTGGGCGGCCGAGCGCGTGGCCCGCGCCATCGAGATGGAGGGCCCCGACACCGTCGCCGCCGTCTTCGCCGAGCCCGTGCAGAACGCCGGCGGCTGCTTCCCGCCCCCTCCCGGCTACTTCCAGCGCCTGCGCGAGATCTGCGACGAGTACGACGTGCTGCTCGTCTCCGACGAGGTCATCTGCGCCTTCGGCCGGCTCGGCACGATGTTCGGCGGCCAGAAGTTCGACTACGTGCCCGACATCATCACCTGCGCCAAGGGCATGACCAGCGGCTACTCGCCCATCGGCGCCATGATCGCGCACGAGCGGCTGTTCGAGCCGTTCAAGGGCGGCGACGCCATGTTCGCCCACGGTTACACCTTCGGCGGCCACCCGGTCTCCTCGGCCGTCGCGCTGGCCAACCTCGACATCTTCGAGCGCGAGGACCTGCTCGGCCACGTCACCAGGAACGAGCCGCTGTTCAAGGAGACCCTCGACGGCCTGCGCGACCTGCCGATCGTCGGCGACGTGCGCGGCTCGGGCTACTTCTGGGGCATCGAGCTGGTCAAGGACAAGGCCACCAAGGAGACGTTCACCGCCGACGAGTCGGAGCGGCTGCTGCGCGGCTTCCTGTCCAAGGCGCTGTTCGACGCGGGCCTCTACTGCCGCGCCGACGACCGCGGCGACCCTGTCATCCAGCTTGCGCCGCCGCTGATCGCGGGACCCGAGGAGTTCGCCGAGATCGGGTCTATTCTCCGCGGCGTGCTCACCGAGGCGTGGTCGCGCCTGTAACACCCCTCAGTCCGGTACGACGGCGTGCCGGTTCGCGAAAGGATCAACCATGAAGATCGGCGTTCCTGCCGAGGTCAAGAACCACGAATATCGCGTTGCCGCCACGCCCGCCGGAGTTCACGAGCTGGTGCGCAACGGTCACGACGTCCTGGTCCAGCGGGGTGCGGGCCTGGGCTCGCACATCACGGACGAGGAATACCTCTCGGCGGGGGCGAAGATCCTCGACAGTGCCGACGCCGTATGGGGCGAGGCGGACATGGTGCTCAAGGTCAAGGAGCCCATCGCCGAGGAGTACCACCGGCTGCGTGAGGGGCTCGTGCTCTTCACGTACCTGCACCTGGCCGCCTCGCGGCCCTGCACGGACGCGCTGCTGAGCGCCAGGACGACCGGCATCGCGTACGAGACCGTCCAGGTGGGCAACGCGCTGCCGCTGCTCGCCCCGATGTCCGAGGTCGCCGGCCGCCTCGCGCCGCAGGTGGGCGCCTACAACCTGATGCGCTTCAACGGTGGCCGCGGCATCCTGCCGGGCGGCGTGCCGGGCGTGGCCCCGGCCAAGGTGGTCGTGATCGGCGGCGGCGTCTCCGGCCTCAACGCCGCGCAGATCGCCGTCGGCATGGGCGCCGACGTCACCGTGCTCGACACCAACATCGACCGCCTGCGCTTCATCGACGCCATCTACCAGGGCCGGCTCAAGACGCTGGTCTCGACGTCGTACGCGATCGAGCAGGAGGTCCTGCAGGCCGACCTGGTCATCGGCGCGGTGCTGATCCCCGGCGCCAAGGCCCCGACGCTGGTCTCCAACGACCTGGTCTCGCGCATGAAGCCGGGCTCCGTGCTCGTCGACATCGCCATCGACCAGGGCGGCTGCTTCGAGGACTCGCGCCCGACCACGCACGCCGAGCCGACGTACAAGGTGCACGAGTCGGTCTTCTACTGCGTGGCCAACATGCCGGGCTCCGTGGCCAACACCTCCACGTACGCCCTGACGAACGCGACCCTCCCGTACGCGGTCAAGCTGGCCAACCTGGGCTGGCGCGAGGCGCTCAGGACCGACGCCGGCCTCGCGGGCGGGCTCAACACGCACGACGGCCGGCTCACCAACGGGCCGGTGGCCGAGGCGCTCGGCCTGCCGTTCACCCCGGTGTCCGAACTGGTGTGACGAGGAGCGCCCGGGCGTGCGCGATCAGCGCACGCCCAGGCGCTTGCGCAGGTCGCGGGCCGTGGCCAGCACGTGCTCGATCTCGCCGCGGCTCGGCCACGGAGCGCTCCCGGGGCGCAGCAGCGTGCCGCGCACCGACGCCAGGTGCTCGATCGCGCTCGGATGCAGGCCGCTGCGCGCCACCAGCCACCCGATCACGTCGGAGTGATCGTGCAGCGGCCGGGTCACCAGATCCCACGTGCCGAGCACCTCGGTCAGGTCGCCCACGTCCAGCCCGGCGCCGCCCCTGCGGCCGGTGGCCGCCGCGGCCAGCTCGGCCCTGGCGGCCAGCTCCGGCTCGGCGTGCCGTCCCCACGCGGGCGGCGGCGGATCGGACAGCCACTCCTGCGCCTCGCCCAGCTCCCCGGCCACCGACAGCAGCCCGCCCAGCTCGACGGCGGCCCCGCGGTGCCCGGCCAGCGCCGCCTGCCTGAACCAGTGCTGCCCGCCCGCCAGGTCGCCGAACTCGGCGATCAGCAGCAGGCCGTAGTTGAAGGCCGCCTCGGCGTCCCCGCCGGCCGCCGCCCGGCCGAACCAGTGGCCGGCCGCCGCGCAGTCCCTCAGCTCGACGCAGACGAACCCGGCCATCCGCTGGTCGTAGCCGCGCCCGGCACCGGCGGCCTGCTCGAACCAGGCGCGGGCGGTACGCAGGTCGCCCATGGACAGCGCGATCTCGCCGAGCTGGGAGGCGGCGCCCGGGTGCTCGCTCCTGGCGGCCAGCCGGTAGTAGGCCTCCGCGCCCTCGGGGTCGCGGCTGGCGTGCAGGTAGAGGCCCATGCAGTACGCCGAGTCCGGGTGGCCGCCCCTGGCCGCGCACTCCCACCAGCGCACGGTCTCCTCGTCGTCACCCGTCGCGTAGGCCAGGAAGCCCAGGTCGTGGGCCGAGGCCAGGTCGCCTTCCGCGGCCGCCGTGCGGTGCCACTCGCGGGCCGCCGCCAGCTCGCCCGCGTCCTCGCACATCAGCGCCAGCCTGCGGGCCGCGGTGCTGGAGCCGCCGTGGGCCGCGACCTCGTACCAGCGCCGGGCCCTGTCGGGGTCTCCGCGCTGCTCCAGCAGGAGCGTCGCCAGGTTGCTGGCGGCCTCGGCGTCGCCGGCGCCGGCCGCGAGCTCGTACCAGCTGACGGCATCCACCAGGCTGCCGTGCATCTCGTGCCAGACGCCCAGGTTGTACGCGCTGTCCAGGTTGCCGGCTTCGGCCGCCCGCTCCCACCAGTGCTTGGCGGCCGCGCGGTCGCCGTGCTGGGCGTAGAGCTTGCCGAGCCGGTGCGCGGCCTGCGCGTCGCCGGCCCCCGCGGCGGCCAGCAGCTCGGGCTCGTCTCCCACGCGCGGCGCCGGTACGGCCGGCGCCGCGACCTCTCCTTGCCAGGCCATGGCGACCAGGGTGGCACGTGATCGCGTGATTGCGGACCGTAATCGCCGACCTGGCGTCACGAGAAGTCGATGAAGCCCGCGTACATGCCCATCCCGCACACGTACCGCAGCGAGCCCTTCGGCTGCGGCGGCAGGCGTACGGTGGCCGGCAGCGCGACGTCGCGCCCGCCGATCGTGACCGTGCCGGTGCACCCCCGGTCGACCAGCTTGAACACCACCTCGACCGGCGCTCCGGCGCGGGCCGCCACGACGGCCGGCCGGTAGCCCTCGCGGGTCGCCCAGACCGTCACGATCTGCTCGCCGGAGCCCGGCGCGGCGGGCGAGGGCCTGGACGCGGCCGGCGGGGTGCCGCCGATCCAGCCGCCCAGGGTGAGCCCGGCGCCGGCGGTCCAGAGCCCGGCGGCGATGGCCACGACCCCGGCGAGCCGGGCCAGCCGGGTGCGGGAGACGCGCCGCAGCACGTACCCGAGGAGCGCGAACGCCGGAGCGGTGCCGAGCACGAACCCCGCCATGGCCGCCGCCCCCGCCACCGGGGAGCCGCTGGAGATCGCGATCATCTCCATGCCGAGGGTCACGCCGCAGGGCACCAGGATGGTGGCCGCGCCCAGCAGCGGCGCCTTGTAGCGGGAAGGGGCGCCGGCCTCGGGCGCCGCCGCGCAGTGACCGCGCCGCATCAGCCGGACGGCGAAGACGATCACCGTGAGGCCGGCCGCGACGAGCAGCACCGCGCGGGCCGCGGGCGGGAGGCTGACGGCCGAGCCGAGCAGCCCGAGCAGCGCTCCGGCCGTGGTGTACGAGGCCAGCCGCCCCGCCAGGAACCAGCCGACCAGCGCGGGATCGCGCCCGTGGCAGTGATCGACCAGGCCCATGAGCAGGCCGCCCTGGGCCGCGGTGCACGAGGCCGTCCCCGCCACCAGCCCGGCGGCGACTCCGCCGGCCAGCAGGGTGACGGCGCTCAGTGGACGAGCGCCAGACTGTCCAGAGACCCGCTCTTGGCGGCCTCGACGATCGAGCCGAACTGGTCGAGGCTCATCTCCACGCGCTGCCCGAAGTCGTCGGTGATGACCACCTGGCGCTCGACGGGCGCCGTTTCGTCCACGAACAGCTCGGGGCACCCACAGTTGCACTGGCCGCAGAACTTGGCGACGGATCGCATACCTGTCCCCGCTCTCTATGTATCCGGTACACGAACCGTAACGCCGGCCCCTGAATGCGGCCAGTGACAGTAATTGCACCCTTAGTGATGTTTAGGATGACCAGCCCTTGAGAACAGACACCTTTTCGAAGTACTCGTCCTCGCTCATCTCGCCGCGGGCGTACCGATCGGCGAGGATCCGCTCCGCCTCGGCGGTGGGTGACGCGGGAGCCGCGGCGTGCGCGTGGCGCGGCCCCCACCAGCCCTTGCGCCGGGCCGTGATGACCAGCGCGACGATGGCGACCCAGAACAGGCTCCAGAAGAACGGGATGATCGGCCAGAAGCTGTGCATGTCTCCTCCTTGACGTGGTGCTTTCAGCGTGCCGGTCGGAGGGGCGCGGCGAATCGCACGTCAGGCCCTGTTCGGAGTCAGCCCGGGGGAGTGTTCACGCGGGTCGCCCGTACGCCTGTGGGGGTAGCGCGCCGGTGCGTTTGACCGTCCGCAGGACGGGGGCGGTCTCCAACGTCTGGACGGCGTCCAGGGCGCTCACCCGTTCGGTGAGGTAGCGGTACAGGTCGGCGTTGTCGCGGCAGATGGCGGTGGCGAGGAGGTTCGTCGGACCGGTGGTGACGCTGGCGAAGGAGATCTCGGGGTGGCCCGCCAGGGTCCCGGCCACGTGGAGCAGCTCGGAGGGGCGCACGGTCATCCACAGCCGGGCCTCGGCGCGGTAGCCGAGCAGCCTGGGGGAGTAGTCGAGCTGGATGGTGAGCGCGCCGGACTCGCGCAACCGGTGCAGCCGGCGCTTGGCCGTGGCCTCCGACCAGCCGGTGGCCCGGGCCAGTTCCGCGTACCCGGCCCGGCCGTCCCTGGCCAGCACGTCCACGAGGCGGTGGTCCTTCTCCTGCAGGACGACGCCGTCCGATCCGGTACGCGGCTCGGGGCGCAGCCGGTCGGCCTGCTCCTCGGTGAGCCAGGCCAGCCCCTGCCAGCCGTCGGGCAGGGAGATGCCGTGCAGGAGCGAATGCGCGGTCATGGCCAGGACGCGGCCGGTCCGGGGCAGCTTCTCCAGCAGGACCGTGTCGGGCGACTGGGCGAAGCAGGAGATCTCGGTGCCGCCGGACAGCAGGTGCACCCAGTACGTGTCGGACCTTCTGGCCAGGGCCTCGGCGATGGCGGTGCCCGCGTCGGGCGTGCAGCGTACGCGGATGGTCCACGGCGTGTAGCCGAGGAGCGCGCCGTCGAGGCCGCCCACCACCCTGATCACGCCTGCCGCCGTGAGCCTGCGGTAGCGGCGGGCGACGGTCTGCTCGGAGACGCCGAGCACGTCGGCGATCCTGGCGAAGGGGGCGCGGCCGTCGAGCTGGAGCGCGTGCACCAGACCGCGGTCCACATCGTCGAGTTCGGCGGATTCCATCCGATCAGGCTAGTGCTCTGGAGGAAAACCACGGAATATCGCGAAAAATTGGGGTAGCTGCGGCCCGGGAGCCAACCTTGGACCCATGATTCTCGTAACAGGAGCCACCGGAAACGTCGGCCGCCAGGTCGTCCACCAGCTCGTCGAGGCGGGCCACCCCGTACGCGCCATGACCCGTGACCCCTCCCGGGCGGCCCTGCCGGAGGCCGTCGAGGTGGTCAAGGGCGACCACGAGACCATCGAGCAGTGCCTGGACGGCGTCGAGTCCGTCTTCCTCATCTGGCCCTTCCACACCGCGGACCTCGCCCCCGCCGTGGTCGGCGCGATCAGGCGGCACGCCCGCCGCGTCGTCCTGCTCTCCTCGGGAGCGGTACGCGACCAGCCCGACTCGTCCGTCGGCCTTTCGCATGGCGAGCTCGAACAGCGCGTCGAGCAGTCGGGCCTGGCCTGGACGATGCTCTGGCCCAGCACGTTCGCCGCGAACGCGTTCTGGTGGCGCGACCAGATCCGCGCGGGAGACGTGGTGCGCGGCGCGTTCGGCGCGGTGCCGATGGCGATGCTGCACGAGCGCGACATCGCCGCCGTGGCCGTACGGGCGCTGACCACGGACGGCCACGACGGGGCCCGTTACGCGCTGACGGGGCCGCAGGTGCTGACCCAGGTCGAGCAGGTGCGGATCCTCGGCGACGCGCTCGGGCGCCCGCTGCGCTGGCAGGAGCTCAGCCGGGAGGAGGAGCGGCGGCGGCTGCTGGCCGACGACTCCTTCCCCGACTCGTTCGTGGACCTGCTGCTCGACGGGTACGCCAAGATGCTCGACGGCCCGCCGCCTGCCCTGACGAACACGGTCGAGGAGGTGACGGGCCGGCCCGCGCGGTCCTTCGCCGAATGGGCGAAGGACCACGTGAGCGACTTCTAGGGCGCCACCACCAGCGCGCTGCCGCCGCCGCGGCGGGCGGGCTCGGCGACGGCCTGGACCCGGCCCCGGCCGACGAACTCCAGCGCCGTCGCCGCCCCGATCTCCGGGTTGAGCGCGAAGCTGTGCCCCTTGGCCTCCAGCTCGGCCCGGTACTTGTCCAGGAACGCCTGCTCGGCCTGGGTCTGCGCGGTGTTGCGCTGGGTGGCGCGCGGCGCGGCGAGCGCGTCCGGCAGGCTCATCCCGAACTCGTACCGGTTGACCAGGATCTGCAGCACGGTCGTGATGATGGTCGAGCCGCCCGGCGAGCCGACCGCCAGCACCGGCCTGCCGTGCTCGAACACCAGCGTCGGCGACATCGACGAGCGGGGACGCTTGCCGGGGCCGGGCAGGTTCGGGTCGCCGGGCGCCGGGCCGAACGTGAAGTCGGTCAGCTCGTTGTTGAGCAGCACGCCGCGTCCGGGCACCACGATGCCGTTGCCGCCGGTGGACTCGATGGTCAGGTTGTAGGCGATCACGTTGCCCCAGCGGTCGGCGACGACGAGATGGGTGGTCTCGGGGCCTTCGTCCGCGACGGGGGTGGCGGTGCCGGTGGGCTGGGCGCAGGGCTCGTACGAGCCGTCCGGGCTGCCCGGGGCCGCCGGGTGGGCCGTCGCCCGGTCGCCGATCAGGCAGGCCCGCTCCTTGGCGAAGCCGTCGGACAGCAGCTCCTTGAGGGGCACGCCGGGGATGTCGCCGACGTACTTGCCGCGGTCGGCGAAGGCCAGCCGGGACGCCTCCAGGTATTCGTGCAGGCCGACCTGGGGAAGGGCCTCAAGGACGTTGAGGGCCTCGCCGACGGTGGAGCCGCCGGAGGACGGGGGCGCCATGCCGTACACGTCCTTGCCCTTGTAGGAGATCTTGGTGGGCTCGCGCAGGAGCGCGCGGTAGGCGCGCAGGTCGGACAGCTCCATCAGGCCCGGCCGGACGTTGCGGGTGCTGCCGGGGGTGACCGGTGGCTGCTTGACGGTGGCCACGATCTCCTGGCCGAGCCGGCCGCCGTACAGCCAGCCGGGGCCGCGCCTGCCGAGCTCGCGGTACGTGGCCGCCAGCTCGGGGTTCCTGAACACCGAGCCGACGGGCGGCGGGGCGCCGTTGGGGAGGTAGAGCTTGGCCGTGGAGGTGATGTCCTTGAACCGGGCCGCGTTGTCGGCGGTCTGCTGGTGGAAGGTCTGGTCGACGACGAAGCCCTTGGAGGCCACGTCGATGGCGGGCTGGAGGGCCTCCTTGAGGGAGATCGTGCCGAACTTGCGCAGGGCCAGGTCCCAGTTCGCGACCGTGCCGGGGATGCCCGCCGACAGGCCGCTGGTGACGCCCTCCTCGAACGGGATGCCCTCTAACGTGGTCGAGGTCATGGCCTGCGGGGCGGTCTCACGGCCGTCGATCGTGAACACCTTGCGCTGCCTGGCGTCGTAGTACACCATGAAGCCGCCGCCGGCCAGGCCCGCGGAGTACGGCTCCGTGACGCCCAGCACCGCGCCCGCCGCGACGGCGGCGTCGACGGCGTTGCCTCCCCTCCTGAGCACGGCGATGGCGGCCTTGCTGGCGTCGAGGTCGACGGTGGCGACGGCGCCGCCGTACCCCTCCGCGACCGGGACCTTCTGCTGGTTCTGCTGGGGCCCGGCCAGCGCGGGCGGGGCCGACACGAGCGTGATGAGGACTGCTGCTGCTGCGGGGACGATCACTCGACGCATGGTCCTTACGATGGCCCACGTACGCCCGTGGCGGTAGGGCCCCCTCACACGCTGGGATGATGCGCAGGTCAGAGCACTGACCTAGCGTAGGGGTCGTGCGAGGGAAGTTCGGATTCGATCCTTATCTCGCCCTCATCGTGGCGGCCGCCCAGTTCGTCGTCGCGAAGGGGGCGTCCTGGGGGCAGCGGTTCTTCAGGGAGCCGCTCGACCCGTACGCCTACGGGCTGCTGCTGGTCGGGCCGCTGGCGATCCTGCTGCACCGCCGGTTCCCGCTGCTCACGACCGCCGCCGCGCTCGGCGCCTGCGACCTCTACCTGGCGGGCGGGTACGCCTACGGCCCCAGCTTCATCAGCCCCGCGATCCTGCTGTTCCTGCTGGTCACGCGGGGCAGGAGGGCGATGGCCTGGTTCATGGCGGGGATGACGGTGCTGTCGTTCCTCAGCTACGCCTGGCTGATCGGCAACCGCGACCTCTTCCACAGCGTGTGGATCCTCACGTTCATCATGCTGCTCATGGTCGTGGCCGAGCTGGTCAGGATCGTCAGGGAGCGGCGGGCCGAGCGTGAGCGCGTCGCCGAGGAGGAGGCCCGGCGGCAGGCCAGCGAGGAGCGGCTGACCATGGCGCAGGAGCTGCACGACGTGCTCGCGCACAACATCTCGCTCATCCACGTGCAGGCGTCCACCGCGCTGCACCTCATCGACGACAACCCCGACCATGCCAAGACCGCTCTGGCCACCATCAAGACGGCGTCCAAGGAGGTTCTGGGCGAGATGCGCTCGGTCCTGAACGTCCTTCGCGAAGGGGCGCCCCGTTCCCCCACGGCCGGGCTCGACCGCCTCGACGACCTGATCGAGCGTTCGGGCATGGACGTGACGCTCAAGCGCGCCGGCTCGCGGCCGCTGCCGCCGCAGGTGGAGCGGGCCGCGTACCGGATCGTGCAGGAGTCGCTGACCAACGCGGCCAGGTACGCGCCCGGCTCGTCGGTGAGCGTGCGCCTGGAGTACGGCGAGCGCGAGCTGGCCATCCACGTCTCGGACACCGGCGCGACGGCCGCCCCCGTGCTGTCCGAGGCGGGCAGCGGCAACGGCATCCCCGGCATGCGCGAGCGGGCCTCCGCGCTGGGCGGCACGCTGGTCGCCGGGCCGTCCGGCACGGGGTTCCAGGTCGAGGCCCGGCTGCCACTACCCGAGGAGACCTCATGATCAAGGTGCTGCTGGCCGACGACCAGGCGCTGGTCCGGGCGGGCTTCAAGGCGCTGCTCGACGCCCAGCCGGACATGACCGTGGTGGCCGAGGCCGCCGACGGCGCCGAGGCGGTCCGGCTGGCGGGCAAGCACCAGCCGGACGTGGTGCTGATGGACATCCGCATGCCCGGCACCGACGGCCTGACCGCCACCCGGCAGATGCCGCCGGGGCCGCACATCATCATCCTGACCACGTTCGAGCTGGACGAGTACGTCTTCGAGGCGCTGCGCGGCGGGGCCAGCGGCTTCCTGGTCAAGGACACCGAGCCGGCCGAGCTGATCCAGGCGGTCCGGGTGGTGGCGGCGGGGGAGGCGCTGCTGTCGCCGAGCGTGACGCGCCGCCTGATCGCCGAGTACGCCTCCCGGGCCAAGGAGCCGGTCGCCGCCGACGGGCTCGACCAGCTCACCGAGCGCGAACGCGAGGTGCTCGCCCTGGTCGGGACCGGCATGACGAACGACGAGATCGCGGCCAAGCTGTTCATGTCACCGGCGACGGCCAAGACGCACGTGAGCCGGGCCATGATGAAGCTGCACGCCCGCGACCGCGCCCAGCTCGTCGTGATCGCCTACGAGTCGGGCCTGGTCAAGCCGGGCTGGCTGTGAGGTTGAACCACTCCCTGGCCGCCTCCGCGAGCCCGTCGGTGCCCGCCCAGGCGACGTAGCCGTCGGGGCGGATCAGCAGCGCGTCGGCGGGCGGGTCGTCGGCGCGGGTCCTGACCACGTCGATCCAGTCGTCGTCGAGCGTCGCGCCGCCGCCCAGGTCGAGCAGCACGGGCCGGCCCTCGCGCATGAGCTCGGCCACCCGCCGCCCGCCGGCCAGCGCCAGGTCGGGGACGAACCGGCCCACCAGCGGGTGCGCCTCCGGGCCGTACCGTCCCGCCAGCGGGTGCGCCGGGCCGTACCGGACGCCGGAGTCGTGCAGCAGCCCGGCCACGTGCCGCAGCGGCTCCTCGAAGGCGAACACCTCGGTGAGCAGCTCCCGCAGCGCCGCACCGTCCTCGCCCTCCAGCCGGTCGAGCACCGCCTGTGCCCGCGTCTGCATGAGGGCGCGCTCGGCGACCGGCCGCCGTTCGGACTCGTACGTGTCCAGGAGCCCCTCGGAGGCCCGCCCCCGGAGCGCGGCGGCCAGCTTCCAGCCGAGGTTGGCCGCGTCCGTCATGCCGACGTTGAGCGCCGAGCCGCCCGCGGGGAACAGGTGCGCGGCGTCCCCGGCCAGGAACACCCTCCCCGCCCGGTACCGCTCGGCCAGCCGCGCCTGCGCCACCGTGCTGGAAAGCCAGAGGGGCTCCCCCAAGGGCAGGTCCCGGCCCAGCACGCGGCGCACGGCCGCCCGGAAGTCCTCCGGTGTCACGGGACCGTCGCCGGGAGCCCCCTTCTCGCGCACGCCGGCGATCAGCACGCCGTGCTGGAGCGAGGTGAGCAGCAGGCGGCCGTTCGGGGTGCGGTTCCAGCCCGGCGCCAGGCCGTCGGTCTCCAGCGCCTCGAAGATGCCCGTGTCCGCGCCGGTCGCGAAGTGCCCGAGCCGCAGCACCTCGTCGTCGGTCGTGCCGGGGAAGCCGATCCCGGCCTCCCGGCGCACGCCGCTGCGGCCGCCGTCGCAGCCCACCACGTAGCGGGCCCGCATCCGCCTGCGGTCGCCGAGCTCCAGCGTCACCCCCTCCTCGTCCTGGGCCAGCGAGAGCACCTCGCAGCCCCGCCTGATCTCGGCTCCGAGCTCCTCGGCGCGCTCGGCGAGCAGTCGCTCCATCCGGGGCTGCTGGATCATCAGCAGCCGTAACGGCAGGTCGGCCAGCCCCGCGAAGCGCAGCGGCACCGAGCCGAACGGGAACCCGGGCGGCCGCCCGGCGAACGGGCTGCCGGCGCTGAAGCGCTCCAGCAGGCCGCGGTGGTCGAGCAGGTCGACGATCTGCCCGCCCAGGCCGTTGGCCCTGGGCAGCTCGCTCGGCTCCGGTCTCTTGTCCAGCACGATCGGGCGGACTCCCGCCAGGGCCAGCTCGCACGCGAGCATGAGCCCCACGGGTCCCGCTCCCACGATCAACACGTCATCCATGCCTGTCAGGCTAGATTGACAAACGGAGGGCTGTCAATCTAGCCTGACAGGGTGGACGTAACAGAGCTCTCCGAACGGATCAGGTCGAACGACCCGGCCTTGGGCCTGCGGGCGGTGGGCGCGCTGCACCGGCTGGCCGAGCAGGTCGAGGCGGTGTCGGTGGCGCTGGCCAGGGAGCAGGGCTGGACCTGGGAGCAGATCGGCGACGCGCTCGGCATGTCACGGCAGTCGGTGCACGCCAAATACGGGAAGTGAGGGGTTGGCGATGTTCGGTTTTGAGAAGAGCCGCTTCGGCGTGATCGTCAAGGCCGCGTTCGACGAGGCCAGGCAGCGGGGCGACCGGCGGGTGGGCACCGAGCACCTGCTGCTCGGGGTCCTGCACGACGCGGACCTCGCCGACGCCGTAGGTTTGGACGTGGCGGGCGCGCGGGCGGCGCTCGACGAGCTCGACCGGGCGGCGCTGCGCATGCTCGGCCTGGAGGTCGGCGACCTGCCGCGGACGCCGCGCAAGCACCCGCCGGTGCCCGGCACCGCGCTCACGTCGAGCGCCCGCGCCACCATCAACCAGGCCATCAAGGCCACGACGATGAAGACCAGGTCGGCCGAGGCGCCCCGGCAGCTGGTGCTCGCCCTGCTGGCGCAGGGGCGGCCCGATCCGGTCGCGGGGCTGATCGACCACCTCGGCATCGACCGCGTGGCGGTACGCGGCCGCTGCGCGTGATGCCGAGCGCATGACGAAATTTGGTTGAACGTCCGGCCGGGCCGCTGACAAGGTCGAAGAATGAGCCGAACGTACGACGACCTCGTCCGGGAGGCCGCCACGGCCTCCGTGGACGGCTGGGACTTCTCCTGGCTCGACGGCCGGGCCAGCGAGGAGCGGCCCTCCTGGGGGTACGCCAGGCTGCTCGGCGAGCGGATGGCCGGGGCCGGGGCCGCGCTCGACCTCCAGACCGGCGGGGGCGAGATCCTGGCCGGCGTGCCCGAGCTGCCGCCGGTGACCGTGGCCACCGAGTCGTGGCCGCCGAACCTCAAGCTGGCGGCCTCCCGGCTGCGCCCGCGCGGTGCGTGGGTCGTGGCCGACGACGACGAGCCGCGCCTGCCGTTCCGGGACGGCGCCTTCGACCTGGTCACCAGCCGCCATCCGGTGGAGACCTGGTGGGAGGAGATCGCCCGCGTGCTGCGCCCCGGCGGCGCCTACTTCTCGCAGCAGGTCGGGCCGTGGAGCGTCGCGGAGCTGACGCACTACTTCCTGGGCCCGCACGACGGCTCGTCCCGCGACCCGGACCGGGCCAGGGCGGCGGCCGAGTCGGCCGGGCTGGAGGTCGTGGACCTGCGGTTCGAGCGGCTGCGGATGGAGTTCCGCGACGTGGGGGCGGTGATCTACTTCCTGCGGAAGGTGATCTGGATCGTGCCGGGCTTCTCGGTCGAGCGGTACGCGGACCGGCTGCGCGAGCTGCACGACCGGATCGAGGCGGAGGGTCCGTTCGTGGCGCATTCCTCCAGGTTCCTCATCGAGGCGAGGAAACCCGGTGGCCCGGCTGCGTGACGTGGTGGTGGACTGCCGCCACCCGGCGTCCCTGGCCAGGTTCTGGGCGGCGGCGCTCGACGGCTACGCCGTGGCGCCGTACGACGAGGCCGAGCTGACGCGGCTGCGCGGCGAGGGCGTCGAGGACCCCGAGGACGACCCCACGGTGCTGGTCGAGGGCGGGCCGCCGCGGCTGTGGTTCCAGCACGTGCCCGAGCGCAAGCTCGTCAAGAACCGGCTCCACCTCGACCTGTGCGCCGACGACCTCGACGCCGAGATCGGCCGGCTGGTGGCGCTGGGCGCCACGGTGCTGAACACGTACGACGACTGGGTGACGCTCGCCGACCCCGAGGGCAACGAATTCTGCCTGTTCCCTCAGTAGATGAGCTCGTACGCGCTGGGTTTGACCCTTCTGGTGCGCGCCCAGTACTCGAAGGTGAAGCCCGGCCAGATCGTCCGGTTCACGCCGTGCTCGTCCAGATACCACGAGTCGCAGCCGCCCGCGTTCCAGACGAGGGGGTCGAGCCGTTCGCGCAGGCGGCGGGCGAACTCCCGCTGCGCGCCCGGCTTGACGTCCACCGCCCTGGCCTGCGTCCTCGACAGCAGGCGCAGGCAGTCGATGACGTAGCGGACCTGCGACTCGATCATGAACACGACCGAGTTGTGCCCGAGGCCCGTGTTGGGGCCGAGCAGGAAGAACAGGTTCGGGAAGCCGGAGGTGGCGATGCCGTAGTAGGTCTCGATGCCGTCCTGCCAGGCGTCCTGGAGCTTGCGTCCGCCCTTGCCCACGATGTGCTGCTCCTGCAGCGCGTCCACGACCTTGAAGCCGGTGCCGTAGACGATCGCGTCGACCTCGTGCTCGGCGCCGGAGGAGTCCACGATCGAGCGCGGCCTGATCTCGGTGATGCCGTCGGTCACCAGCTCGACGTTGTCCCTGGTGAGGGCGGGATAGTAGTCGCTGGAGATGAGGATGCGCTTGCAGCCGATCAGGTAATCGGGCGTGAGCCTGCGGCGCAGGTCCGGGTCGGGGACCTGGGCTCGGAGATGCCTGAGTGCCAGCTTCTCGTGGGCCTTCATCAGGCGCGGGTCGACGGTGAAGCCGAGCGCCCGCGTCTCCAGGGTCCAGTAGATGGCGTTGCGCATGGTCCTGGCCAGGCCGGGCAGGCCGAGGATCCGGCGGGCGGTGGGGGTGATGGCGAAGTCCGGTTTGGGGTGGATCCACGGGGGAGTGCGCTGGAAGATCGTCAGGTGGCTCGCGGCGGGGGCGATCTGCGGGACGAACTGGATGGCGGAGGCGCCGGTGCCAATGACGGCGACGCGCTTGCCGGTCAGGTCGATCGAGTGGTCCCATTCGGCGGAGTGGAAGGCGGGGCCGGTGAAGGACTCGCGCCCCGAAATTTCGGGAAATTTCGGGATATGTAGGGCGCCGATGGCCGACACGACGGCGTTCACCCGCAACGTCGCCCCGTCGTCCGTGGTGACCGACCAGCCGCGCCTTTCGTCGTCGTACTCAAGGGCGACGACGCGCTTGCCGTACCGGATGTGCGGGGTCACGCCGTACTTGTCGGCGCACGAGCGCATGTAGTCCCAGATCTCCTCCTGCGGGGAGAACAGGCGGGACCAGCCCGGGTTCAGCTCGTACGAGTAGGAGTACATGTGCGAGGGGACGTCGCACGCGCACCCGGGGTAGGTGTTGTCCCGCCAGGTGCCGCCCAGGTCGGCGGCCTTCTCCAGGATGACGAAGTCGTGGTACCCCGCCTCTTTGAGCTTGATGGCCATGCCGATCCCGGCGAACCCGGACCCGATGATCGCTAACCCTGGCATGTGACCTCCCCGGGCGGCGCTTATTGGACGCTGAATCCAATGTAATGACTTTGTCGCACCGAGGTCCAGCGCCGTCCCCGCCGGGACGGCGCCGCTCCTGTCGCCGGACGGAGCAGGTCACCTACCCTGGCGGGCGGCCTTGCCACCGGCGCCGAAGAAGAAGATGGCCGCGGCCAGACCCAGCACGGCGACGAGCGCGTCGGCGACCAGCGTGAGGGTGGGCAGGGTGATGAACGGGCTCACCGCCTTGAACAGGACCGAGACGATGACGATGATGGTGGCGAAGATCCGGACGGCGCCGCCGCCGCGCAGCGCCAGCCAGGCGAGCAGGACGAGCACGAGCGACCAGAAGATCGTGCTGTAGGCGAGCCCGGAGTAGATCATCTGGAGGCTCTCGAACCGGTCGCTCTGGACGTCGACCTCGTCGGGGCTTATGGGGGCGGAGCCCATGTTCGAGTTCGCGGCGATCTGCTCTTTGATCGCGTCCGTGCCGGAGACGATGATTCCGATGGCGCTGATCACGTTGAGCGTCGCGGTGGCGATGGCCGCGTACACCGCCCGGGTTAAGTTCGCCGGCCTCTGGGGGGCGCCGGCGGTGCGCGGGTCTTCGAAGTGGGCGCGTGCCTGGGGTTCGTACATGGACATGCGGATCTCTTTTCTGAACGTTGTGCGTATCGACGACGCGGTGATTCGCCGACGCCGCGATCGTCAATGCCGCGTGCCTTTCTCGCGGCCCTGAGAGGTATAGCAGATTCGCCCGGACTGTGCGGGCGATGACGTAATTCCGGAGCCGCCCACGATGGCAATCCCCGCCTTTCAGTCCGGCTGGGGAAAGTGGCTTTCCAGGCGATGATCCCATCGCTCACCTGCGGCGGAAGGCGTGTGGAAGAAAAACGGAAGAGTGGCGCTCTAATGTCCTGCGACATCAGCCGGGCTCATGTCGCCGACCGCGAAAAAAGGCTCAAGGCGATTGATGTGCGTAATGGCGCGCAATAAATTCTCCCTGGCCGGCGCCGGCCTCATGAATTGATGCCTCGTATCGCACGCGACAGCATTGGCCGGTGCGTGTGGTGACCGCGTGGAGAGAGTCGAGGAAGCGTTCGACGGCGCCGGTCGCAGTGGCCTGGCCGGCGGATGGCCTCGCGGGGCCGGGCGCGCCGGGGAAGGCGGCCAGGGCGGGCGGCGAGGCGGGCGGACCTAGACCTGGGGTGACCTGTGCGGCAGGTAGGAGAAATTCACTGCCGAAGGCTGGCACGTCGTTGGGCCGGCCCAAGGGATGATTGCGTGAACGGCGAGAACCCGCCACGGCCCCCGCGGCGGGTCGATCAGATCTGGGGCTACTTCAGCAGGAGGAAGGCGGCGACGCCGACGATCACGATCGCGACGACGACCGCGATGATCGGCACGAGGGGGGACTTCTTGGGGGCGGCGGCGGCTTCCTGCTCGCGACGCTGCGCGAAAGCCTTGAACTGCTGGGTGCTGCCCGAAGGGTCGATATGCTGGTCAGACATGGCCAGCAGCCTAGCGCGAGCGCCTGTGTCGTTTGCACTGTTTGTTGGTATCCATAGGCATGGGCTGATTAGGGGACCACCCCACCCGGCGGATAGCTTTGAAGCATGTTGAGGACCCTGCTCTCGCCCCGTCTCATGGGGTTGCACCTGCTCACGATCGGGGTCCTCGTCGCGTTCATCCTGCTCGGGCGCTGGCAGCTCGGCGTTTTCCAGGATTCGGGCAAGCCGCACTCCGCCACCGATCCCGGCCCCGTCGCGGTCGGCACGCTCGCCCAGGTGGGCCCGCAGCTGAGCGGTGAGGCCGTGGGCCGCAGGGTCACGGCGGAGGGCGTCTACGAGGCCGGCCGCCAGCTCCTGGTCGCCGACCGGCAGGCCGACGTCGACGCCCCCGGCGGCAACGTCTCGCGCGACCGGGGCTACTGGGTGCTCACGCCGCTCCGGCTCGACGACGGCACGTTGATGCCCGTGGTGCGGGGCTGGACGGCCAAGGCGGACGACCCGGCGGTCTCGGCGGTGCCGCAGGGCAAGGTCACGGTGGCCGGGCGGCTGCGGCCGCAGCAGGGCACCGACAGCGTGCAGCGGCGTGCGGAGGGTCTGCCCGCCGGTCAGGTGCAGACGGTGTCCACGGGCGAGCTGGTCAACCTGTGGAGCGGCCAGCAGGTACGCACCGGTTTCGTCGTGGCGCAGCCGCCGTCCGGCTCGCTGGCGCAGGTCAAGGTCGAGCCGCCGGTGGTCGGTGGCACGCTGACCTGGCGTAACCTGGCATATGCCGCCAACTGGTGGATCTTCGCGGGATTCGCCGTATTCATGTGGTTCCACTTCGTACGCGATGCCGTACGAACCGATCGGGATCGTGCCAAGTCCCCTGAGATGGCTCTGGAAGGTTAATCGTGGAATCGGCTCTGAAGCCCTTCCGGGTGCTCGCGTACGTGGTCGGCTGCATGCTGCTCGTGCTCTGCGTGGCCATGGTGGTGCGTTACGGCTTCGGTGACCCGACGCTGTCGAAGGTCATCGCGCCCATCCACGGCGGGCTCTACATGCTCTACCTGGTCGCGGTCATGAACCTGGGCATGAAGGCGCGCTGGACGTGGCAGTACATGCTCGGCGTCATGGTCGGGGGCACGGTGCCGTTCCTGTCGTTCTACATCGAGCGCCGGGTGACTCAGCGCGTGCAGACGGAGCAGGCGGCGGCGACGGCGGACGCCTGAGCCCGCGGGGACGCCCGGGTCCCAGAGCCCGCGGCGGAGGCCGCCTCCCGGCCCCCGCCGCGCGGGGGTTCAGCGGCCGATGCCGCGCCTGCGGGCCCTCTTGAGCCGCTCGCGCTGCGACGGGTCGAGCATCAGGTAGCCGACCACAGGGGCGGCGATCACGCCGAGTACGACCAGCAGGGTGACCCATCCGGTCCCGAAAACGATCAGCGAGAGCAGAACCGCGGCGCCGGCGCCAATGGCGTACTTCTGGATTGGCGACATACTCAACTTCCTCCGCTTCCGAACACGGAGCGCGTGCCCCGCCTCTCCTACATTCTGCGTCGCCCGTCCAACGAGTGAGTCATCGCTTTGGTTCCAATCGCGATGTATCTCAATGGGTGCTCCGTACCGACTGGAGGTCGCGGCGGAGCTCGTCCGGAGTGGGACGTTCCAACGGATTACCTGACAAAAGCCGAAACAGTACGGGGGCCAGCGCCCCCGCTCTGGTCAGCGGCGCGCCGGGCGAGGGCGGCACGCCCTCGACGGCGGTGAAGAGCGTGGCGCCCAGGGACCACAGGTCGGCGGCCAGGGTGGCGGAGGCCTCCGGGGCCGTGTAGGCCGGGAGCGTTCCCGACCTCAGCAGCGGGGTCAGGTGGGCCCGGCCCCGGTCGTCGATGAGGACGTTGCCGGGCTGGATCCCGCCGTGGAACGCCTCCCGGGCCTGGAGCTGCTCGATCAGGGCGAGCCCCATCGCGGCCACCACGGGGATCGGCAGCGGCCCGAACAGCCCGATGATCACGTCCAGCGGGCGGCTCACGGCCAGGAGCTCCAGGGTCTCGCGGATCACGTCCGTCGCCGGGGGCCCGGCCGGGTGGAGCATGGCCCTGATCAGCGTCCTGAGCGGGTCCGCGCCCTGCGCGGGCACCTGGCCGGGCGGGCGGCCCTCCACCGCGAAGTGCAGCGTGGCGGCCAGGGCCCACAGGTCCGCTGAAGGAAGCATGCTGAGGCTCGGGAAGCCGAAACCGGTGAGCACCGCCCGGCCTGTCGGGGTGAGCAGGACGTTGCCGGGCTCCACGCGCCCGTGCACGATCCCGGCCTCGTGCGCCGTCGTCAGGGCGGACAGGACGCAGACGCCGACCCTGGCCGCCTGCGCGACCGGCAGCGGGCCGCGGGCGCGTACGGTCTGCTCCAGCGACGCTCCCGACACGAACTCCATGACCAGCCACGGCGTCTGGTCCTCGATCACCACGTCGAGCACCCGCACGATCGAGGCGTGCCGGAGCCCGGCGGCGCGGTGGGCCTCCTGCAGGGCGGCGTCGCGCAGCTCGGCCGGGACCCGCAGCTCCCTGACCGTGACATCGCGGTGCTCCGACTCGTCGAAGGCCAGCCGGACGGAGCCCGCGGCCAGGGGATTCAGCAGCCGGTAGCGACCGGCCAGCTTCCGGCTCTCACCCATGTCGAGGTGCACGATAGCGCAAGGGTGTCACGTCGCGTCACTGGCCAGCCAGGCCTCATGTGCCTCGTACAGTCTGCGCCAGAGCTTCTCCTTCTCCGGGCCGCTCACGTCGGTGAGCGGGAGCAGGAAGATGTCGGCCAGCGCCGCGTAGTAGTCGCGGGCGTTGTCCAGGGTGACCGAGAGCGTCCGGCCGCCGATGCGCTTCAGCAGGAGCCCGCGCAGGCTGTCCACGCCGTACGCGTCCCGCCGCTGGACGGTGGCGATGCGCACGAACCCGGACGTCGGCGACGTCGTCAAATGCCGGTGCATATCGACGAACGCCGACATGTCCGTCGGGGCCGGGCCGAAGTCCATGCCCTCGAACGAGCCGCTCGGATCGTGCTCGAACCGCCAGCCGCCCGGCGCGACCTCCGACGGGCGCAGGACGTACGTGAAGGGCCCCTGCTCGTAGGTGCCCTCGACCAGCGGCAGCGGCTCGTGGAAGCCGTCCCCGAGACCGAGGTCGACCAGCCACCCACCGCCCGGATTGTCGTGCGACGGCAGGCCGCGCACGGTGAGCACCAGGTGGTTGGCGGTGATCCCGGGCTCGTCGCCGCGGTTCTGGACCCCGCCGACGTGCCTGGTCACGTCGTACCCCAGCGACCTGATCAGCTCGGAGAACGCGCCGTTGAGGTGGTAGCAGTAGCCGCCGCGCCCCCCGATGATGCGCTCGGCGGACTCGACGGGATCGACGGTGGTGGGGCGATCGAGCCAGATCTCCAGCGCCTCGTACGTGACCTTCTCGAGGTGCGCGGCGTGGAGCGCCCGCAGGTTCTCTGCGCTGGTGGGGGCGTTGAGGAGGCTGGGCAGGCCGATGCGGCGGAGGTATCCGGCTGTGTTCACCAGCCAAGTCTGCACTGTATGTGCACAAATTTAGGAGTGTCGTCTGCACAGCGCGCTCCTAGGCTTTCGTACGTGGCAGAGCAGCGACGCATCCTCGTGGTCGAGGACGATCAGACGATCGCGCTGGCCGTACGGAACCGGCTGGCCGCCGAGGGCTTCGACGTCAGGGTGGCCGGCGACGGGCAGGACGCCCTGATCCAGTACGGCAAGGCGGAACCGGACCTGGTGATCCTCGACCGGCTGCTGCCGGGGCTCGACGGGTTGGAGGTGTGCCGCCGCATGCAGGCGGCCAGGCCGGTGCCCGTGCTCATGCTGACCGCGCTCGGCGAGGAGACCGACGTCCTGGTCGGGCTCGGCGTGGGGGCGGACGACTACCTGGCCAAGCCGTTCAGCATGCGCGAGCTCGTGGCCAGGATCCACGCGCTGCTGCGCAGGGTCGAGCGGGCGGCCCAGCTCGCGGCCGAGGACACCGTGATCAGGGTCGGCGAGGTGGAGATCGACACCGCGGCCCGCCGGGTGTTCGTCGGGGGCGCGGAGGCGCAGCTCACCAGGACGGAGTTCGACCTGCTGCGCCGGTTGGCGGAGCGCCCGGGGCAGGTGTTCGAGCGCGACCGGCTGCTGTCGGACGTGTGGGGCTTCTCGGAGGCGGCGGCGACCAGGACCGTCGACAGCCACGTCCGGGCGCTGCGCCGCAAACTGGGCTCCGACGTGGTGCGCACGGTGCACGGCGTCGGCTACGCCCTGGTGCGACGATGAGGCCGCTCGACTTCCTCGGCCGCATCAAGGTCAAGCTCGGCATCGTGATCGTGCTGGCCGTGGGGACCGCGTTCGTGGTGAACGAGGTCGGGATCAACTCCGGCCTGTCCCGCGAATTACGCATCGCGGTCGCCGTGGTCCTGGCGTTGATCATGGTGCAGCTGCTCGCCATGGGGATGACCAAGCCGCTGCGCCAGATGGCCAGCGCCGCCCAGACGATCGCCAAGGGCCTGTACGGACTGCGCGTGACCGCCACGTCGCGTGACGAGGTCGGGGAGCTGGCCAGGGCGTTCAACGCGATGGCCGCCGACCTCGGCGAGGTGGACCGGCAGCGGCGCGAGCTCATCGCGAACGTCAGCCACGAGCTCCGCACTCCCATCACCGGCCTGCGCGCGGTCCTGGAGAACGTCGTGGACGGCGTCTCCGCCCCCGACCCCGTCACCATGCGGACCGCCCTCGCCCAGACCGAGCGCCTCGGCCGCCTCGTGGCCCAGCTCCTGGACCTGTCGCGGCTGGACTCGGGCGTACGCCTGATCGAGCCCGAGGCCATCGAACTGGCGCCGCTGGTCGAACAGGCGGTGCGCGAGGGGGCGCTGGCCCGCGACGACGTCGTGATCCGGGCGTCGGTCCCCGCCGGCCTGGTGGTGCGCGCCGACCCCGACCTGCTGGCGCAGGTCCTGGCGAACCTCCTGGACAACGCGGTACGGCACAGCCCCTCGGACGGGGTCGTGACCGTGACCGTCGGGGCGGAGCGGGCCGGGGTGCGGCTGGCCGTCGCCGACCAGGGGCCGGGGATCCCGGTGGCGGCCAGGGGGCGCGTGTTCGAGCGCTTCTCCCGGCTCGACGCCGGGCGGGCGGCCGACTCCGGGGGTGCCGGGCTGGGGCTGGCCATCGTGAAGGAGATCGTCGAGCTGCACGGGGGCTCCATTCGCATCGACGACTGTGCGGGATGTCGCATGGTGGTCGATTTACCAGGGAGGACGACGATGGGGGATGTGCCGCTGGAGGGCGGCGAGCGGGGGACGGGGAGCGAGCAGCTGCCGGAGGCCATGGAGGTCGCGGCCTCGACGACGGCTGGTTCCGAGACCCGCGATCGCGTCGCAGAGGGGGAGCTGGTGGCTACGGCCTCGGCCGGTGACGGCCCCGAGACGGCCGGCCCCGCTGCCGGTCCGGCGGTCTCGGCGGTCCCGGCGATGGCTGGACCCGCTGCCGGTCCGGGGGTCCCAGTGATGGGCGGTGCGCCTGCCGGTGCCGCGGGGGGACGTGTCGCTGCCGATGACGGCGCCGCCGACGCTGGGGCCGTGGTGGCGGGGGGAACGTCGCGTGACGCCATCGTGGTGGCGGGGACGGCGGCCGACGCGGCCGGGGGCGGTGCGGCTTCCGGCGAAGTTTCCCGTGACGCCGCCGGACTCGCCGCGCTCGCAGCCCTGGCCACGGTCGGCACGCCCGGCCGCGACGCCGCCGAGAACGAGAAGGCGGGCGCCGTCGTCGCCCCTGGAGTCGCGGCAGGCGTGGGATGGCCCCTCACCGCTGGCGTGGGTGCGTCCGGTGGTGGCGTTGTCGCGGGGGGCGGTGGGCGGGGTGCTGGGGTGCCGGCGGGTCCGTCGCCGGGTAGCGCGTTCGTCAGGGTGATCGGGGGCGCGGTCGTCGGGGTGCTGGTCGGGTTCCTGGCCGGCCTGTTCGCCGCCGTGCTCGTCAGCCTGACCGTCAGCGACGGGATGGCCCTCGTCACGCTCGTCATGTGCACCGCCCTCATGGGCGCGGTGGGCGCGGGGATGGGGGCCGGGTCCGGACGCCGGGCGGCCGTGGCGGCCTACCAGTCGGCGCAGGTCGCGGCGTACGAGTCGGCGGCCCAGGCGGCGGGGCTCACGGCCACGGGGCAGACGGCGGGGATCACGTCCGCGGGGCAGACGGCGGGGAACACGGCCGCGGCCCAGGCGGCGGGGACCACAGCCGCGGGGCACGCGGGCGGAAACACGGCGGCGGGGCAGGCGGCGGGGATCACGACCGCGGGGAACACGGCGGTGGGGAGTCCGCAGGGGACGGCGCCGTACCGGAATCAGGGAGGGCCGCCACCCTACGTGCCACCGCCCCTCTTCCCCAGGCCCGAGCTGCCCGACTCGCCCCGCTGGCTGCTGCCCGCGGCCGCCGGGGCCGGGGTGTTCGCGGCGGTGGCGTTGCCCGAGGCGCAGGTCGGGCTGGGGATCGTGCTGGTCGCCGTGGTCCTGGGCGCGGCCGCGCTGCCCGCCGTGGTGCGGCGGATGACGCCGTGGACGGTGGCGTTCGGGCTGACGGCGTACTTCCTGATCTCGATGGCGGCGGTGCGCGACGCCGACTGGCTGGTCGGGATCCTGCTCGTGGCGGGGGCCGGTCTGGGCGCGCTGGCCGTGTCGGGAGCCGGGGCCGGGTGGCTCGGCGTGGTCAGGGGCGGCGTGTCCGTGCTGCTGGCGCTCGGCCCGGTGCCGTGGTTCCTGGCCCAGCCGCTGAAGAAGCTGTCCGCCAGGCGGCGCGTCATGCCGATGCTGGCCGCGCTGGGCATCACGGCGGTGCTGCTGCTGGTGTTCGGGCTGCTGTTCGCCTCGGCGGACGCGGTGTTCGCCTCCTTCCTGGAACGGCTGACGACCGCGCCGGACTGGGCGGAGTCGGCGCCGCAGCGGATCTTCCTGTTCGCGCTGTTCGCCGTGCTGCTGGCCGCCGTGGTGCTGGTCGCGCTCAGGCCGGTGGTCGACCCCGTGGGGCCGGAGACGAAGTTCAGTGTGAGCAGGAGTGTCTGGATCGTGCCGCTGACAGCGGTGAACCTGCTGTTCGCCTCGTTCGTGGCGGTGCAGATCACGGCGCTGTTCGGCGGCAACACCTGGGTGCTGAAGACGGCCGGGCTCACCTACGCCGAGTACGCCAGGCAGGGGTTCTTCCAGCTCGTGGTGGTCAGCGTGTTCGTGCTGGGCATCGTGGCGGTGGCCAGCGGGCTGCTCAAGGTCGAGCGGCGCGAACGCTGGCTGCTGGCCGTGCTGCTCGGCGTGCTGTGCGGGCTGACCATGGTGGTGCTGGCCTCCGCCCTGCACCGCATGAACCTCTACACCGAGGCGTACGGCCTGTCCCGGCTGCGCCTGTCCGTGCAGGCCACGGTGTGGTGGCTGGGCACGCTGTTCGCGCTGGTGCTGCTGGCGGGGGCGGCTCGGTTCCTGGGCCGCGGCTCCGGCTGGCTGCCGCGTACGGTCGTGCTGGTCACCGGGCTGGGCCTGGGCGCGTTCGCCATCGTGAACCCCGATCTCCAGGTCGCCCACACGCAGGTCGAGGTGCGCGGCGTGAGCAAGCTGGACTCCGACTACCTGGGCGATCTCGGCGCGGAAGCCGTACCGGCCCTGGACAAGCTGCCGGAGCCGCAGCGCAGCTGCGTGCTGGCCGACGTGGTCGCGGCCAACGGCCTGTCCCGCCCCGACCCCTGGAACGGCTGGAACCTCGACCGGGCCCGGGCCCGCGCCGTGCTGGCCGCCCGGCCGATCGACAAGTCCGTGCAATGCCCTCCGGCGTATTCGCGCGGCTCTGATTGAATCTTGGGGTGAGGTTCGACGTAGTCATCAGCGGCGGCCGGGTGCTCGACGGGACGGGCGCCCCGCCGTACCGGGCGGACGTCGCGGTCTCGGGCGGCAGGATCGCGGCGATCGGGAGGCTGGGCGGCGCCGAGGCGGAGGCCGTGATCGACGCGACGGGGCGGTTCGTCGCGCCCGGGTTCGTCGACTGTCACGCTCACGGCGACGCGGCCGTGTTCGACCCGGCGGTCCAGCGGGCGGCGCTCCGGCAGGGGGTGACCACGTTCGTGCTGGGGCAGGACGGCCTGTCCTTCGCCCCCGGCTCGGCCGCCACCGTCGCCTACGCCTCCCGCTACTTCGCCGCCGTCAACGGCCCGCTCGCCGTCAACGGCCGGCCCACCGCCGACGGGCAGCTCGCCGTCAACGGCCCGCTCGCCGATGGGCCGCTGCCGCTGACCGTCGGGGAGCTGCTCGGCGGCTACGACCGCGCCGTGGCGCTGAACACCGCGTACCTCCTCCCGCACGGCACCATCCGCTACGACGTCATGGGGCCCTCGCCCGAGCCGCCCTCCCGCGACCACCTGGCCGCCATGCTGCGGCACGTCGAGCGGGGCCTGTCGGAGGGGGCGGTGGGCCTGTCGACCGGCCTCGAATACCTCCCCGGCCGCTACGCCACCGCCGAGGAGCTGGCCGCCCTGTGCGCCCCGCTCGGCGGCCTCCCGTACGTCACCCACATGCGCGCGTACGGCACTCAGGCCGGCGTGGGCATGACCGAGGTCATGGAGATCGCCGAGCGCTCCGGCGCCGCCGTGCACGTCTCCCACCTGCACGGCCCCGCCGACGTGCTGCTCCCGCTGGTGGAAGAGGCGCTCGGCAAGGGCGTGGACCTCACCTTCGACACCTACCCCTACCTGCGCGGCAACACGATCCTGGCCATGGTCGTGCTGCCCGGCTCCGTGCCGGGCGCCGAGACCGACCGGGCGCTGGAGATGATCGCGTCCGACGAGCTGGACGGCTGGTGGCCGACGCTCGACGCCGTCTGGCCGCGGCTGACCGTCTCCCACGCCCCGGGGATGGAGTGGGCCGAGGGCCTGACCATCGTGGCGGCGGCCGAACGGGACGGCTCGGCGCCCGCCGAGTTCTGCCGCCGTCTCCTGACGGAGACGCGGCTGGAGGCGGGCGTCGTGTCCGCCCGCCCCGACGAGGGCCCGGAAGGGGAGGAGTCGGTACGCAGGATGCTCCGCCACCCCTCGCACACCGGTGGCTCCGACGGGATCTATGTGGGCGGCCATCCGCATCCGCGGGGGTTCGGGGCGTTCGCCAGGTTCCTCGGCCGGCACGTGCGGGAGCTGGCCGACTGGACCTGGGAGCAGGCCGTCGTGCACCTGGCCTCCCACCCGGCCAGGCGCTTCGGGCTGACGGACCGGGGGCTGGTGCGGAGCGGGTTCGCGGCCGACGTGGTGGTGTTCGACCCGGCGGCGGTGGGCGACCGGGCGACCTACGAGAATCCGCGCACGCTCGCGGCCGGGGTCGACGACGTGCTCGTGTCGGGGGTACGCGTGCTGGCCGGGGGAGAGCTGACCGGCGCCACTCCGGGGCGCGCGCTCCGTCCATGATTGCGGCAAAGGTCTGAGATAGGGTCGGACGCGGATGAAAGGGGCGTTGTGCTCGGGCAGCAGGTCTTCGCGGGTGGACTCGAACTCCCCCTCATGGTCGTGCACCGGGACGCGCTGGAGCACAACATCGAGACGATGGCGGCCTTCGTCCGCGATCACGGCATGGAGCTGGCGCCGCACGCCAAGACGCACATGTCCGCTGAGATCGCCGCGCTTCAGCTCGAAGCGGGCGCCTGGGGGCTCAGCGTCGCGACGCCGCGCCAGGCGCGGGTGGTCCGCGGGTTCGGGGTGGGCCGGATCCTGGTGGCCAACCAGGTCGTGGACCCGGCGGGGCTCGACTGGGCCGCGGGCGAGCTGGAGCGGGATCCCGCGTTCGAGCTGCTGAGCTTCGTGGACTCCGAGGCCGGGGTGGACATTCTCGCTCGGCATGCCGCGTCCCGGCCGTTCCGGGTGCTGGTGGAGCTGGGGCACGAAGGCGGACGAGCCGGGTGCCGGTCCCTGGACCAGCTGCTGAGCCTGGTGTCGTACGTGCAGGAGGTGCCCCACGTCGAGCTGGCCGGGGTCGCCGGCTACGAGGGCGCGTTGAAGACCGCCGACGATGTCCGGAAATATCTGGACTTGCTGCAGGAGGCCGTCGAGTACGTCCGCCTCAAGAACCCGATCCTGACCGTGGGCGGCAGCCAGTGGTTCGACGTGATCGGACGCGAGCTCGTCACCACCCAGGCCAGGATCCTGCTGCGCAGCGGCGCGTACGTCACCCACGACGACGGCTACTACCGCGAGCGCACCCCGTTCAACCGCATCGACGGGGAGCTGCGCCCGGCGCTGGAGGTCTGGGCGCACGTGCTGTCCACGCCCGAGCCCGGGGTGGCGGTCGTGGGCATGGGCAAGCGCGACGCGCCCTACGACGAGGGGCTGCCCGTCCCGCGGCGCGACGGCGTCACGATCGTGAAGATGCAGGACCAGCAGACGGTCGTGCACGCCGACGGGCTCAAGCCCGGTGACCTGCTGGCCTTCGGCATCTCCCATCCCTGCACCGCGTTCGACAAGTGGCGCGTGCTGCCCCTGGTGGACCAGGACTACCGTGTCGTTGGCCAGATAACCACCAATTTCTAGGGAGACGCGGTGAAAAAGGAGCTCAGGACCACCGAAGGCGCCGCCCCGATCGGCGCCTACTCTCAGGGTCTCGTGGTCGGTGACTTCGTCTACACCTCCGGCATGGGGCCGCTCGACCCGCAGACCGGTGAGATCGTCGGCGACGACGTGGCCACCCAGACGCACCAGGTCATGCGCAACCTCGGCGCCATCCTGGCCGCCCACGGCCTCGGCTTCGACGACGTGATCAAGTCCACGGTCCACCTGCAGCACCTCGAACGCGACTTCGCCGCCTACAACGAGGTCTACAAGTCCTATTTCAGCCAGCCGTTCCCCGTGCGCACCACCGTAGGATCGCAGCTGCTGGGCATCCTGGTGGAGATCGACTTCGTCGCTCACAAGAGCGCTTAAGGTCTGCTTGTGGACAGTTCGGTGTACGTCTTCGTCGAGGACCTGCGCGGCGAGGGCGTCGAGCGGGTGCTCGACAGGATCAGCGCGTACGGCGTGGGCGGCATCACCGTCGGCGCCGTCCACCACGCCTCCCGCGACGTGACCCCGCACGGGCTGTCCCGGCTGACCATCCGCCACGACGGGGCGCACTTCCCCCCGCCGTCCGATCTGTTCGCCGGGCTCCGCCTTTCTCCCGTGCCCGGCTATCTGAACGCCCTCGACGGGCTTCGCGAGGCCTGTGCGAAGCGGTCCATGAAGCTCCACGGATGGACGGTCTTCCTGCGCAACGCCACGCTCGGCACGAAACATCCGGACGTGACCGTACGCGACTGCTTCGGCGACCGCGGCTCGCTCACCGACCTGTGCCCCGCCCACCCCGACGTGCGCGAATACGCCGTCGCGCTGGCCAGGGCGGTGGCCAGGCAGGGGGTCGACAGCGTGGTGGCGGAGTCGCTGCACTTCAGGCCGCTCAAGCCGCAGCGCTCGTTCGTGCCGCTGGGGCCGATGGACGCGTACCTGTTCGGGCTCTGCTTCTGCGACTACTGCATGCGCCGCGCCACCGACCTGGGCGTGAACGCCGAGGTGGCGCGTGACGAGTGCGCCAGGATCGTGGGCGGCGTGTTCGACGGGGACCCGCCCGCGCAGGGGGAGGTGACCCGGGCCGCGCTCACCGCGTACGCGGGGCCCGAGGTCGTGGCCTACGCGCGGGCGCGGTCCGAGACGGTCACCACGCTGGTGTCCGAGGTGGCCTCGGCGGTGGCCGACGAGGACTCCAAGCTGGTGTTCATCGACTCGACCGGCGCGGTCAAGGGCTACACGGACGGGCTGCCCACGCCCGGGCTCGCGGCCCACGACGCCTGGCAGCTCGGGGTGGACCTGGTGGCGCTGGGTGACCTCGTCCCGGCCTTCGGGGTGCTCGCGTACGCGCGGGACGCGGCCCGCGTGGCCGACGACGTGGGCGCCTACCTGCGGTCCGTGGGCAAGGACCGGGAGGTGCGGGCGGTGCTGCGGCCCGGCTACCCGGACAGCGACTCGACGGACCGCCTGGTGGCCAAGGCTCGCGGCGCGAAGGCGGCGGGCGCGCTCGCGGTGGACTTCTACGCGTACGGGCTGGTGCCCCACCCGGTGCTGGACCGCATCCCAGCCGCCCTGTCAGAAGCGTTGTAGCCCGTCGAGCAGAGCCGAGACCGCCGCGGCAGGGAAGTCGTCGGCGACGGGCAGGCCCCGGAAGACCGCCCGCATCCACACGGCCCCGGCCAGCAGATCGACGATCAGCATAGGGTCCACCGACTCCTTGAGCTCGCCCCGCCGTACCGCACGCTCGAAGATCTCCCGCTCCCGCGCGAAGCGGTCGGCGAAGAAGCGGCGGGCGTCCAGCTCGGGATGGCGGACTGCGGCGGCCAGCGCGGCGACGGCGATGTCGCTGGACGGCGGCTCGGTGAGCAGCCGCCGTACCCCCTCGACCAGCGCGACCAGGTCACCGCGCAGGCTTCCCGTGTCCGGCGCCTCGAACCCCAGCGCGTCGGCCTCCACCAGCGCCGCCCCCAGCAGCGCGGCCTTGGACGGCCACCAGCGGTAGATCGTCGTCTTGTTGACGCCGGAGTGCTCGGCGACCCCCTCGACGGTCAGCCCGTCGTAGCCCTTCTCCGCCACCAGCCGCAACGTCGCATCGAAGATCTCCTGCTGTTTCCTCGGGGCCATGGGGTCATTTTCTCCCGGCGAACGCCGTGACCACTCCCAGTCCCAGGTAGACGAAGCCGCTGACGTACCGCAGGGTCCTGGCCCGGGCGGCGAGCCGGGTGCCGAGGGCGCCGGCGGTGCACGCGTACACGACGTCGGAGATCAGCCCCAGGAGCAGCAGCGTCAGGCCGAACAGCACCACCTGGAGCGCGGGCGAGCCCGCCTCCGGGCGCACGAACTGCGGCAGGAACGCCAGGAAGAACAGCGCCACCTTGGGGTTCAGCACGTTGACCAGCACGCCTTCGAGGAAGACCTTGCGCAGCGGCTGGGGCGGCGGCGCCACGCCCTCCGTCTCCTTGCCGGTGAACGCGCGGATGCCGAGATAGACGAGGTACGCGACGCCGGCCCACTTGACGACCGCGAACAGCGTCGCCGACTGCGAGATCACGTACGACAGGCCCGCGGCGGCGGCCGTGATGTGCACGCACGTGCCGGCCTCCACGCCGAACGCGCTGGCCAGGCCCGCCGCCCTGCCCTGGGCCAGTCCCCTGGCGGTGATGTAGAGGTGGTTCGGGCCGGGGATGAGCACCAGGGCGAGCGAGGCCGTGACGAAGAGGGCGAAAGTCGATGGCTGAATCACGAAACAGCAGCGTAAAATGCCTTTGGTATGAAGAAGAGGGCCAATCTTGCTTGAGTTTCCTGGACCAATAAGTTGTCGGCGCAGCGTGGCATAGTTTCTGGCGTGAACGGTCTTCTCGTCGGGCGCTCTGCAGAGTTGTCCGGACTTGTGCAAGTGCTGCAGTCGGCAGCCGAGGGCACGGCCGGGGTGGCGCTCGTCGGCGGAGACGCGGGCATCGGCAAGACCCGGCTGATCTCCGAGCTGGTGTCCGAGGCCCGCGAGCGCGGTTTCCACGTGCTGGTCGGCCAGTGCGCCGAGCTGGGCGACGCCCTGCCCTACCTGCCGCTGGCCGACGCGCTGCGCGGCGCGGAGCCGGCCGTGCGCGAGGCCGCCGCCGCCCATCCCATGCTGGGCCAGCTGCTGCCGGGCATGGAGAGCGCCCCGTCGGCGGGGCTCACGCAGCAGCGGCTGTTCGGCTCGCTGCTGGGGCTGCTGGCCGACGTGCAGCCGGTGCTGTTCGTGATCGAGGACCTGCACTGGGCCGACCGGTCCACCCGCGACCTGCTGGTCTTCCTCAGCCGCATGGTGCAGACCGAGCGGGTCTGCGTGGTCGGCACCTACCGCACCGACGACCTTCACCGCCGCCACCCGCTCCGGTCCGTGCTGGCCGAGCTGCGGCGGCTGCCCACGGTCATGGGCGTCGAGCTGGGGCCGCTGGGCTCCGGCGACATGTCCGACTATGTCGCCACTTTGGGGGAGGTGGGCGCTCAGGAGCTCGGCCTCATCGTGACCCGCGCCGACGGCAACCCGTTCTACGCCGAGGAGCTGTTCGCGGCGATGGCCGAGGGCGACAGCCTGCCCGACGGGCTGGCCAGCCTGCTGATGTCCAGGGTCGAGCTGCTGTCGGAGGCCGGGCAGCGGGTGCTGCGGGCCGCCGCCGTGGCGGGCCGGCGGGTGGAGGACGAGCTGCTGCGGGAGGTGTCGGGGCTGCCGCTGGCGGAGTTCGAGGAGGCGGTCAGGGAGATCGTCTCGCGCGGGCTGCTCAGGGTCGACGGCTACGGCTACACCTTCCGCCACGCCCTGCTGCAGGAGGCGGTCTACACCGATCTGCTGCCCGGAGAGCGCACACGGCTGCACGCCGCCTTCGCCAAGCTGCTGACCTCGCCCGCCGAGCTGGCCCACCACCACCTCGCCAGTCACGACCTGGCCGGGGCGCTGGCGGCCTCCGCCGAGGCGGGGCGCCTGGCCGAGCGGCTCGGGGCGCCCGCCGAGGCGCACAGCCACTACGACCAGGTGCTCGGCCTGTGGGACCGGGTCGAGGGCGCGGCGGAGCTGGCCGGGGAGAGCCGGTTCGCGCTGGCGCTCCGCAGCGCCGTGTCGGCGGCCGACAGCGGCGACAACCATCGCGCGGTCACCCAGCTCAAGGCCCTGCCGCCGACGTCGGAGGTCAGCGAACGCCTGGCCTACTACCTCTACGAAGCCGACGACCAGCCGGCCGCCATCGCGGCGGCGGAACGCGCGGTGGAGAGCGCCGAGGATCAGGCCGCGCTCGCCCGCGCCCTGGCCACGCATGCCCGCACCCTGCTGTGGAGCCCCCGCCACCGCGACATCGAGGCCCTGACCGCGCGGGCGCTGGAGACCGCGCGCGCGTCCGGCGCCAGGGACGCCGAGGTGGGCGCCCTGCTCACGCTGGCCGTCTACGTGGAGCACCAGGGCGACGTGGCCAGGGCCCACGAGCTGGTCGAGACGGCCTCCGCCGAGGGGTCCGGCGACCTGGCGATGGACCTGCGCGCCCACTTCCAGCACGCCCGCATCCACTACGAGCAGGGCCTGCTGGCCAAGGCCGCCGAGGTGGCCGACGCCGGCGTCCGCATGGCGTCCGAGACCGGGCTCAAGTGGAGCACGTACGGCACCGACCTGCGCTTCCTGCGGTTCATGATCCACTACGTGGCCGGCGAGTGGGACGAGGCCGAGGCGGTCGCGTCCGGCTTCGGGGCCCGGGTGGGCACGCTGCCGGAGGCGACGCTGTCGTCGTTCGCGCTGTTCATCGAGGTGGCGCGGGATCTGCCCGGGGTCGAGGCGCGGCTGAGCTGGGTGCGGCCGTTCTGGTACGACGAGCTGCCCGCGTACATGTCGCGCGGACTGGCCGCCGAGCACGCGCTCTGGCACGGCGACCCCGCGACGGCCCTCGACCACGTCCGGGCGCTCCTGGCGCCGATGGCCGACGGCTACGCCTGGGTGCTGCGGGTGGTCGCCATCGGGCTGTGGGCGCTGGCCGAGCTCGGCACCACCGAGGGGGCCGACGAGCTGTACGCCCGCGCCCGCCTGTCCGTCGACTCCGGTCCCACCGGCGAGCCCGGTCACCTGGGGCCCGAGGGGCTGGCCTGGGCGGCGCGGGTGGAGGCCGAGTGGCATCGCGTGCACGGGCGGCTCGATGTGGAGCTGTGGCGCCGGGTCGTGGAGGCGTTCGACTTCGGGTTCGTCTACGAGGTGGCGCGGGCCCGCTGGCGGCTGGCCGAGGCGCTGCTGGCGGCCGGCGAGCGGGAGGAGGCGCAGGCGGAGTGGGCCCTGGCGCTGGAGACGGCGGAGCGGCTGCGGGCCAGGCCGCTGGCCAACGCGCTGCTGGAGTTCGGGCGGCGGGCCCGGTTCGGGCCTGCCGGCGGGCCCGGTGGCAGGCACGGCGGCGGGCCCAGTGGCAGGCACGGTGGCAGGAACGGTGGCGGACACGGTGGCGGACACGGTGGCGGACACGGCGGCGGCCAGGGCGACGGCGGGCTGACGGCCCGCGAGGCGGAGGTGCTGCGGCTGGTCGCCGAGGGCCTGACCAACCGGGAGATCGCGGAACGGCTGTTCATCGCGCAGAAGACGGTCAGCGTGCACGTGTCCAACATCCTGGGGAAGTTGGAGGTCTCCACCCGCACGCAGGCGGCCGCGGCCGGACGGCGGCTGGGGCTGCTGGCGTAGCGCGCGGTCAGGTGGGCGGGGCGAGGGTGACGGCGTCGAAGGTGTGCAGCGCGGTCAGGTGGGGCCGGGTGAGGGTGACGGCGTCGAGGGCGTGCAGCGCGCCGAGCTCGTCGGCGGTCATCCAGACGTTGCTGATGCGGCCGTCCGTGATGGTGAGGATGTCCATGACGCGCAGGTCCAGCAGGCGGCCCGTGGGCGGGAGCAGCCCGGCCGAGGTCGCCAGCGGGCCGACCTGCTTGCCGCGCATCCTGAACGCCACCGCCACCTTGTCGCCCGTCTCGACGAGGTCGAGCACCTCGCGCTCGGGATCCTCGAAGGTGGCCTGCATGGCCCGGGCCCTGGCGACCAGGTCGGAGGCCGTGAGCAGGGCGCCGTTGACCCGTACGGGGTCGGTGTAATACACCCGGAACGCCGCCTCCACCTCGCCTGCCGGAGGCAGCGGGCTGGTCCACAGGCGGAGGAGACCGTCGACGTCGAATGCCATGCCGCCAGTGTGCGCCTCGCCGGCCGTCTCAGCCAGGGCGGGTGAGGTGGTCGATGAGGAGGTCGATCCTGAGCTCCTGGTGCTCGGCCGGGATCCGCCGGTCGTGGGCCAGGGTGGCCAGGCCGTGCAGGGCGGCCCACACCACCTCGGCGAAGACGCCGGGATGGTGCTCGCCGGCCACCGGCTCCAGCGCGAGCACGAACTCGCCGAACGCCGCCCGCAGCTCCTGCGGCGTCTCGTCGGTGGCGAAGGGGATGGCCACAGGCATGACGAACATGGCCTCGTACAGGGCGCGGCGGGTGCGGGCGAAGTCGAGGTAGGCCGTCGCCACCCGGCGCAGCACCGCCTGGGGGTCGCCGCCCGCCGTCCGCGCTGCCCGGAGCTCGTCCGCCAGCTCCACGAACCCCTCGATCGCCACCTCCCGGACGATGGCGTCCTTGCCCTTGAAGTGGCTGTAGAGCACCGGCTGGCTGTATTCGACCCGCTCCGACAGGCGCCGGGTCGTCACGGCCTCCCAGCCCTCGGACTCGGCCAGCTCGCGGGCGGCGGTGATGATCAGCTGGTGGCGCTGCGCGCGTTCGCGTGCTCGGCGGGCGGCTATCGACATACGTCCACGCTAGCATGACTAGCAGTTCTAGCGTTGATCCGTCAGCTGGTGATGGTCAGGTCGCGGAAGAGGAAGTAGCTCGCGATGTCGCTCTGCAGGTACTGGTGGTAGTAGGTGGCCATGGGCTTGGCGGCCTTGTCCGCGGTGAGGACCGTGATGACCACGTACTTCTTGGACGCGCCCGAGCGCATCTTGCCGTAGACGTAACTCTTGTGCGTCCTGTCCGTGTGCCACTTGACCGCGTCCGAGGTGAGCGACGCCAGGCGCGTGGCCGCCGTCTTCGCGGCGCCTTCGCTGGGGAAGGAGAGCACGAGCTGGACCGCCTTGATGTGCCCGCCGTACGCCGAGTACGCGAGCTGGACGGCCCGCAGGCAGTGGTTCTTGGCCAGCACGCCCTGGCCGTCCACCGGGTCGCAGCTGTCGTACGTCCACCCGGCCACCTTCTTGGCCTGGAGCTTCACGTCTCCCAGCTTGAAGTCCCAGTCCTCGAACTCGTCGTCGGTGAGCGGCGAGCCGGGATCCACCCGCTTCGAGGTGGCGGACTTGGTGTCGCTGGGGGCCGGGGTGGGCTGGGCGGGCTCGGAGGCGGGCGGGTCCGACGGGGTGGTCGATGGCGGGTCGGACTGCGGTGCCGTCGTGGTCGTGGGGACCGGGTCGGCGGTCGGCAGGGCGACGGGCGAGTTCTGGGCGGAGTCGCGCATGTAGAGGAACGCGACGACCCCGCCGCCGATCAGGAGGACCGAGAACAGGCCCACGACCAGGCCGATGACCAGGGCGTTGGCGCTCTTCCGCGGTGCAGCCGGGGCCGGCGGCGGCCCTGGGAGGGGGCCTGGGGCCGGGAGCAGCAGCGTCCCTTGGGGGCCGGTCTGGTTGCCGTACGGCGGCGCGCCCGATCCCGGCGGCTGCCCCTGCCCGGCCCCGTAGCCACCTTGCCCGGAGGCCGGGCCGTATCCGGGCTGCGGGGCTCCTTGCCCGGAGGCCGGGCCGTATCCGGGTGAAGGGACTCCCTGCCCAGCGGGTGGCCCGTATCCGGGTGGAGGGGCTCCCTGCGCAGGAGGTGGCCCGTATCCGGGCTGCGGGGCTCCTTGCCCGGAGGCCGGGCCGTATCCGGACGCGGGAGGACTCTGCCCAGGGGGTGGGCCGTATCCGGGTGGAGCGGGGTGTCCGGGTTGGCCGTATCCCGGTTGGCCCTGACCGTAGCCGGGCTGCGGAGGGCCGGCTTGGCCGGGTGGCGGGCCGTAGTGCTGCGGGCCGTACCCCTGCGGCGCTCCTTGCGCGCCCCACGGGCCTTCCGGCTGGGGCTGGGGCGGGGGAGGCTGCGGAGGGTATGCCATTGGTCCATTGTGGGGTAGCCGATCCCCATCTACCCCAGTCACCCCCCAAATCTCACGAGGCTGTACGCGCCTCTTCGCACACCTGGCGGCGGTACTTCCCGGGCGCCAGCCCGTACTGTCGCTTGAACGCGTTCCCGAACGCGAACTCCGACCCGTACCCGACCCGCTGCGCCACCTCCCCCACCGAGACGTCGGACTCGCGCAGGATGCGGGCCGCCGTGGCCAGGCGCCACCACGTGAGGTACGCCAGCGGCGGCTGCCCGACGAGGGAGGTGAAGCGGCGGGCGAAGCCGGCGCGCGAGAGCCCGGCGTGGGCGCCGAGCGACTCGACCGTCCAGCGGTGGGCGGGGGCGCGGTGGATGGCGTCCAGCGCGCGGCCGATGGCCGGGTCGGCCAGCGCGGCGGCCCAGCCCGACTCCCTGCACGCCTCGGACTCCAGGTCGAACCAGGCCCGCAGGATGTAGAGCTGGAGAACGTCGAGCAGGGACGTGACCACGGTGTCGGCGCCCGGCCGGGGGTTGTCGATCTCGCCGGCGAGCAGCTCGACGGCGGCCCGGAGCTCGGGGTGGTGGCCGAGCGTCGTCGGCAGGTGGATCACGTCGGGCAGCGCGTTCAGGATCGGGTGGGTCCTGGTGGGGTCGAGGTGGTAGCCGCAGCAGAGGGTGACCGTCTCGGCCCCGTCGCCGCCCTCGACGGTCGAGGCGAACAGCTCGGAGTCCAGGTACGGATTGCAGACCGGTGCGGCGAGCGGCGTACCGGGACTGTCGGCCAGGCCGTACCCGTCGCCGTGCGGGAAGAAGACCACGTCGCCTACGCTCAGCGGCATGGGGTCGCCGCCGGGCGGGATGAGCCAGCAGGACCCGCGCAGCACCATCTGGAAACCGGCGGACCCCGGCGCCTTCGGGAACTCCCTGCCCCAGGGGGCCCGCCAGGAGATGCGCACGGAGGTCGGGCGGCCGGTACGCATGAGGGCGACGACGTCGCTCAGCACATCCATGTCACCAGTCTAAGCCCAGAGACTCTGACGTATAAAAAGTAGCTTTTGAAGCATTGGATATCTCAAGATCGGCTCCTAGTGTGGGTCAGGCAATTCTTGACTCCCTGAGAGGACCGATTGACATGATCAAGGTTGGCATCATCGTGGGCAGCGTCCGTCCCGGCCGCAACGGCGAGGCGGTCGCGCAGTGGGTCCACGACCTGGCGGTCAAGCGCGGCGACGCCGAGTACGAGCTGGTGGACCTGAAGGACTACACCCTGGGCAACCTGGACGAGCCGCAGCACCCCGCCGCGGGGAACTACACGCACGAGCACACCAAGCAGTGGGGGGCGAAGATCGCATCCTTCGACGCGTTCGTCTTCGTGACGCCCGAGTACAACCACTCGATCCCGGGCTCGCTGAAGAACGCCGTCGACTTCCTGTACGCGGAGTGGACCAACAAGGCGGCCGGTTTCGTGGGTTACGGCGTGGGCGGCGCGGTCCAGGCCGTCGGGCACCTGCGCGACGTCCTGTCCAATGTCGGCGTGGCCACGGTGCAGCAGCAGGTCGCGCTCTCGGTCTTCACGGACTTCGAGAACATGACCACGTTCAAGCCCGCCGCCGTTCACGAGGACAAGCTCGGCGTCCTGCTCGACCAGGTCCTCGCCTGGGGAGGCGCCCTCCGCCCGCTGCGCGCGGCCTGACTGCGAACACGCGAGCCGGCCGGCTGCCGTCGGCGCTCGGCCCGTCGGTGCGGTGGTACGGCTGCGGCCCGGCGACCTCACCGACCACCGACGGGCCGAGCGCGGGGCCGGGGCGGGCACCCTGGCACACGCGGTTCAAGCGCACCCGGTTGGTGTCGCGGGATGGCGGGAGCGGCCGTCCGTGGGGGAGCGGGCGAGGACGCGTCCGGTTGGTGCCGTAGTGAGGCGGCGGGGGAACGCGGCCACCTGGCGGTGGAGGGGTGGCAGATCTTGGGGGCGTGCCGGGGGAACGGCTGATCGGGGGTGGAATGGCGGGACGGTCGGGTGGCGCAATCCGACCGTTATCCCTATTTCCCTATCGGATTGCTAGGTTGTGCTTGTCGGAGGCCGATTGAGGACCGCCGGGAGGCACAAGTGGGACCCACACGGCGCCGGGCCGACCATGCCCGGCAGGTGGCCGACCTGCTGCGCAGGCAGATCGTCCACGGGCATTTCCCGCGCGGCCAGTTGCCGCTGGAGGCGGCGCTGGCGCGCGAGTTCGGCGCCTCGCGCAACACCGTGCGCGAGGCGCTCGGGCTGCTGCGCGAGGAGGGCCTGGTCGAGCGGTGTCCGGGCGTGGGCACCACGGTGGCCAGGGAGAAGTACCCGCACGGCCTGCACCGGCTGCTCGGCCTGGCCGAGACCCTGCACGAGCACGGCGAGGTCACCAACCAGGTCAGGACCATGACCCTGATGGAGCCGCCCAGGGCGGTCAGCCACCGGCTCAACCTGCCCGCCGGCGAGCAGGTCGTCTACCTCGAACGGCTGCGCCGCCTCAACGGCCTGCCGCTCTCGCTGGACCTGACGTACCTGGTGCGGGACGTCGGAGAGCCGCTGTTCGACGCCGACCTGGAGCACAACGACATCTTCGTGCTGCTGGAGAGCATCACGGGCCAGCCGCTCGGCACGGCCGACCTCACCCTGGAGGCGGTCAACGCCGACGCGCACACCGCGGCCGTGCTCGACGCGCCGCCCGGCGCCGCGCTGCTCATGGTCGAACGGCTCACCCACCTGGCCGACAGCCGACCGGTCGACCTGGAGTTCATCCGCTTCAGGGGCGACCGGCTGACCATGCGCGGGCACCTGAACCGCGCCGCGGGCAAGGAGTGACGATGGCCCTGATCAACCAGCGGGTCGAGGTCCCCGTGACCATCGACGAGGCGCTCTGCATCGACGGCTGCACGCTCTGCGTCGAGGCGTGCCCGCTGGACTCGCTCGCGATCAGCGACGAGACCGGCAAGGCGTACATGCACGTGGACGAGTGCTGGTACTGCGGCCCCTGCGCCGCGCGGTGCCCCGTGGACGCGGTCACCATCAACATCCCCTACCTGCTGCGATGAGGGAGAGCACGATGCGCAAGGCCCTGGCGGCCGTCGCGCTGCTGGCGGCGGCCGGGTGCTCGGTCACCGGCGCGGCGGGCGGCGAAGGCAAGACGAAGATCGTCATCGGCTACCAGTCGAAGACCATCAACACGGTGACGGCGGGCACGCTGCTGCGCTCGCTCGGCTACCTGGAGAAGCGGCTCGGCGGCAAGTACTCCGTCGAGTGGCAGGACTACGACACCGGCGCCCCCATCACCGCGAAGATGGTGGCCGGGAAGATCGACATCGGCTCGATGGGCGACTACCCGCTGCTGATCAACGCCTCCCGCACCCAGGGGATCCCGGCCGCCCGTACGGAGCTGGTCTCGATCACCGGCTACAACCTGCGCGGCGGGCTCAACATGGTCGTCGTCCCGCCCGGCTCCGCGGCGAAGACCCTCGCGGACCTGAAGGGCGCGAAGATCTCCGCCAGCCTGGGCTCGGCCGGGCACGGCACGCTGGTCCAGGCCCTGGAGAAGGCCGGGGTCACGGGTGTCGAGGTGGTCAACCACCAGCCCGCGGTGGGCGCCTCCCAGCTCGAGTCGGGCGGGGTGCAGGCGTACGCGCAGTTCGTGGCCTGGCCGGGGCTGCTGGTCTTCCAGCACAAGGGGCGGCTGGTCTACGACGGCTCCGCGCTGGACGTGCCCACGTTCCACGGTGTGGTGGTGCGTCAGGCGTACGCGAAGGAGCACCCCGAGGTCGTGGACGCCTTCCTCAAGGCGCAGATCGACGCCACCCGCTATCTGCACGAGCACCCGCTGGAGGCCGCCGAGTCGGTGGCCGGGACCACGGGCCTGCCGGCCGAGGTGGTCTACCTCTACAACGGCCCCGGCGGCATCTCGACGTTCGACGTCACGTTGAAGCCGCAGCTCAAGGCGGCGCACGAGCACGACGTGCCGTTCCTCAAGCGCATCGGCACCGACTTCGCCGGGGTGGACGTCTCCTCCTTCGTCAACGACGCCTACCTGCGCAAGGCGTACGGGCCCGCGTACGACAAGGACCTGGCCTCCACCGCGAACCCCGCCAGGATCACCGGCACCGACCCCGTCTGCGGCGGCCAGGTCACCGACCCGGGGACGGCGTCCGAGCTGTGGGCGGCCGGGGCGGCGACGACGCGGCCCGCGGCCACGCCCACCTGCCTGCTGCGCCAGATCGCCAAGGCCGGTACGGCGGTGCGCGCCGCGTACGTGCCCGACACGACCACGGGCACCCGGTGGTTCGCCGACGGCTCGGTCTGGCTCCGGGACCCGGCGGCTCCCGAACGGTCGCGGTTCCTGCCGTTCACCACGCAGGACGGCGCCGACGCCTACCGGAAGGCGCACCCCGGGACCGAGCCCGTCTCCTACGAGGCCGCGCTGAAGGCGGCCGGGCGGGGCGGCGACGCATGACGAGCGCCGAGGTACTCCCGCGCGAGACGACCGGCTCCGGGAGAGCGCGGAAGGTCGCCGCGCCGCCCCGAGCCGGCAAGGGGCGGTGGGCCGTCAGGGCGGCGTCCGTGGCGGCGGCGGCCGGGCTGTGGCAGCTGCTCACCGTGACCGACGCCCGGCTGTGGCTCAGGTTCGACCGGTTGCCGACGCTCGACGAGATCGCCCGCGAGGCGGCCAGGCAGCTCGCCACCCAGGTCTACCTGCTCGACCTGCTCCAGAGCCTGATCCGGATCCTCACCGGCTTCGGCCTGGCCACGGTGGCGGGCATCGGGGTGGGCGTGCTCGTGGGCAGGTCGGGCCGCACGCGTGACGTGCTGCTGCCGCTGCTGGAAGCCGTCCGCCCGATCCCGGCCATCGCGCTGGTGCCGGTGGCGATCCTGCTGTTCCCGACGGACGAGCAGGGCATCGTGTTCATCACGTTCGTGGCGGCGTTCTTCCCGATCATGGTGAGCACGCGCCACGCCGTGCGGGCGCTGCCGACGCTCTGGGAGGACGCGGTCAGGACGCTCGGGGGCGGGCGCTGCCACGTGCTCCGGTACGTCGTGCTGCCCGGGATCCTGCCGGGCGTGTTCGGCGGGCTGTCGGTCGGCATGGGCGTGTCGTGGATCTGCGTGATCTCGGCCGAGATGATCTCCGGCGAGTTCGGGATCGGCTACCGGACCTGGCAGTCGTACACGCTCGTGGACTACCCCGCGGTGATCGTCGGGATGATCACCATCGGCCTGCTCGGCTGGCTCACCTCGGCCGTGGTCGAGCTGGTCGGCCGCCGGATCACCCGCTGGCTGCCCCGGGCGGAAGGGAGCGGGCGATGACGGCGGGGCTGGGGTTCGCCCTCGACGGGCTGTCCCTCGGCTACGGCGGCGGCCTGGTGCTGCGCGAGGTCGATCTGGAGATCGTGCCGGGCGAGGTGCTGGTCGTCGTCGGGGCCTCGGGCTCCGGCAAGTCCACGCTGCTGCGGGCGCTGGCCGGGCTGCTGCCGCCGTACCAGGGGCGGATCCTCGCGGACGGCGCCGAGGTCGCGGGCACCTCGGGAGAGCGCGCGATGGTCTTCCAGGACGACGGCCTGCTGCCGTGGCGGACGGTCCGGCGCAACGTCGAGCTCCCGTTGAAGATCCGGGGAGTGGCGCGGCGCGAGCGCGCGGCGCAGGCGCGCGAGTGGATCGAGCGCGTGGGCCTCGCGGGGGCGCAGGACAAGCTGCCCCGCGAGCTGTCCGGCGGCATGCGGCAGCGCGTCCAGCTCGCCCGCGCGCTCGCGGGGGCGCCCAGGGCCGTGCTGATGGACGAGCCGTTCGGCGCGCTGGACGCCCAGACCCGGGCGCAGATGCAGCGCTTGCTGCTCGACGTGCTGCGCGGCACCCGGGCCACCGTGATCTTCGTGACCCACGACGTGGACGAGGCGCTGCTGCTGGCCGACCGCGTGGTGGTGCTGGGCGGCCAGGACGTCCGCTCGGTGCTCGGCGTGGCCGGCGGCGACCGCGACGAACTGCGCGCCAGGATCCTGAAGGAGTTGTAGATGGAGATCCCCCCGATCGAGGACCGCCTGAGCCTGGAGTGCGAGGTGCTCGTCGTCGGCGGCGGCACCGCGGGCACGATGGCCGCGATCACCGCCGCCGAGCGCGGCGCCGACGTCCTGCTGCTGGAGAAGGCGCACGTACGGCACAGCGGCGCGCTGGCCATGGGCATGGACGGCGTCAACAACGCCGTCATCCCCGGCAAGGCCACCCCCGAGGACTACGTCGCCGAGATCACCAGGGCCAATGACGGCGTCGTCAACCAGAAGACGATCTACCAGACCGCCACGAGGGGCCACGCGATGGTCCGGCGCCTGGAGCGGTACGGCGTGAAGTTCGAGAAGGACGAGTACGGCGAGTACGCGGTGCGCAGGGTGCACCGCTCGGGCAGCTACGTCCTGCCGATGCCCGAGGGCAAGGACGTCAAGAAGGTCCTCTACCGGGTGCTGCGCCGCCGCGACATCAGGGAACGGGTCCGCATCGAGAACCGCGTCATGCCGGTCAGGGTTCTCACCTCGAACGGCCGGGCGGTCGGGGTCGCCGGGTTCGACACCAGGTCGGGGCGGTTCGTCACGGTGCGGGCCGGCGCCGTGATCCTGGCCACCGGCGCCAGCGGGCGGCTCGGGCTGCCGGCCAGCGGCTACCTCTACGGCACCTACGAGAACCCCACCAACGCCGGCGACGGCCACGCCATGGCCTATCACGCGGGCGCCGAGCTCAGCGGCATCGAGTGTTTCCAGATCAACCCGCTCATCAAGGACTACAACGGCCCGGCCTGCGCGTACGTGGCCAACCCGTTCGGCGGCTACCAGGTCAACAACCGGGGGGAGCGGTTCGTCGACTCCGACTACTGGTCGGGCCAGATGATGTCCGAGGTCGCCGCCGAGATCGCCTCGGCCCGCGGGCCGATCTACCTCAAGCTCACCCACCTGCCCGAGGAGACGATCTCCGCGGTGGAGGGCATCCTGCACACCACCGAGCGCCCCACCCGCGGCACCTTCCACGCCGGGCGCGGCCACGACTACCGCACCCACGACGTGGAGATGCACATCTCCGAGATCGGCCTGTGCGGCGGCCACTCCGCCTCGGGGGTCTGGGTGGACGAGCACGGCGCCACCACCGTGCCGGGCCTGTACGCGGCCGGCGACCTGGCCTGCGTGCCGCACAACTACATGATCGGCGCGTTCGTCTTCGGCGACCTGGCCGGGGCGCACGCGGCCGAGCACCACGTCCGGCCGGAGGCCCTGCCCGAGGACCAGATCGCGGAGGCGCACGCGCTGGTCTACCGCCCGCTGGCCAACCCCGACGGGCCGCCGCAGCAGCAGGTGGAGTACAAGCTGCGCCGCTTCGTCAACGACTACGTGGCCCCGCCGAAGACGGCCGCCAAGCTGGACATCGCGCTGGAGTCGTTCGAGCGGATGCGCGAGGAGATCGCGGCGATGGGCGCGCGCACCCCGCACGAGCTGATGCGCTGCGTGGAGGTCACGTTCATCCGCGACTGCGCCGAGATGGCCGCCCGGTCCTCGCTCACCCGTACCGAGAGCCGGTGGGGCCTCTACCACGAGCGCGCCGACCTGCCCGGCCGCGACGACGGCACGTGGCTGTACCACCTGAACCTCCGCAAGCGGGCCGACGGCGCGATGGAGTTCGTCAAGCGGCCGGTGGAGCCGTACCTGGTGCCCGTGCCGGAGTTCGAGCCGGTCGCGGGCGAGCCGGTGCTGCTGGGCGCGCAGTCGGCGGCCACCGTGCGGCGCGCGGACGGCGCGCGGAAGGAGCGGGCGGCCGTGGGGCGCTCGCCCCGGATCCTGGAGCTGCACCGGCTGGCCGAGGAGCAGCCCGACGTGCGGCGGCTCGCCCCCTACCTCGCCGACCCCGACCCCAAGGTGCGGCGGGCCGCCATCGCCACGCTCACCGAGACCGTCCCCGAGGGGGCGGGGGAGGCGCTGGTCGCCGCGCTCGGGGACGGCCACGGCACCGTGCGGCGGGCCGCGGCGACCGGGCTGAGGGAGCTGGTCGAAGTGCTGCCGGCCACCCCTTCGCTGGGCGCGGCCCTGGCGGGGTGCCTGACCGGCGCGGACGCGGTCGTCCGGGCCACCGCGCTCGACGTGCTGCGCGCGCTGCGGCTCGGCGACCGGGAGGCGTTCGCGGCGGGGATCGGCGACCCCGACCGCCGGGTGCGCATCGAGGCGATCCGCGGGCTGGTCTCGCTCGACGAGGCCGGCCTGGTGGCCACGGCCGCCGCCGACCCGTCCCGCGAGGTGCGCGTATGGGTGGCGAAGGGTCTCGGCCTCATCGGCAGATCGACAGAGTCGCTGGCGGCGCTCGCGGACGACGCCGACCCGCTGGTCAGGGCCGCCGCGCTGGAGGCGTCCGGCGCCGCGGGCGTCCCGCTGGAGTCGCGGGCCGTCAAGGGGCTGGCGGACCCCGACTGGCAGGTACGCGTGGGCGCGGCCCGCTGCCTGGCCGCCGCCGACCCGGCCACGGCGATCGAACCGCTGGTCGCGGCCCTCTCGGACGCCAACCAGGACGTGCGCAAGGCCGCCGTGCTCGCCCTCGCCCCCTGGGCGACCGCCTCCGAGGTGGCCGCCGGGCTGCGCACCGTCATCGACGATCCGGATGCCGACGTACGGGCCTACGCCCGCCGGGCGATCGAGAAGAGCTAGCCCCGTTTTCCGCATGTGAGGTTGTTTGAAGATCGCTGGGTTGCTGTGGTGATCGTTGTCGCGGTATGACCTGGCTGGTGAGACAGCGCGCGGAGTGGGGTCGGGCCAGTGTCGAGAAGATACTGGGAGCGTTACCGGTGGTGGCAGGGTTCTGCTCCCGGCTGCGGATCCGGGAGCTGGTGGATGCGGCCTGCCCCGTACGCGATACCGCAGAGCTGACTCATGGCCAGGTGATCGAGGTGCTGGTGGCCAACCGGCTGACCTCGCCCGCTCCGCTGGTGCACGTCCAGGCATGGGCCAGGCAGTGGGCGGTGGGTGAGGCGTTCGGCGTCGAGCCCGAGTTGCTGAACGATGACCGGATCGGGCGTGCTCTGGATGCCATCGCCCCGCATCTGGATCAGCTCGTCGGATCGGTCGGGCTGGCCGCGATCGAGGCGTTCGGTATCGACGTGACCCGCTTGCACTGGGACATGACCTCGATCTCGCTGCACGGCGACTACGACGATGCCGAGTCCGGCTTCGCACGACCCAGGTTCGGTCATCCCAAGGACCGGCGGCCGGATCTGAAGCAGATCCAAAGCGGGATCGCCGTCAGCTCCGACGGCGCGATCCCGGTCTTTCACCGTGCCTACGACGGCGCCGCAGGGGAAGTGGCCCAGGTCATCGGCGCTATGCAGGCCCTGCAACGGCTGGCCGGCCCGCAGCAGGTCCTCATGGTCGGCGATTCCAAGCTGATCTCTTACGCCAACCTGGCCGCGATGATCGCCGATGAGGTGGGTTTCATCGCCCCCGCCTCCAAGATGTTCATCAGCGCCCAGACGCTGGCCGGCCTCGATCTGGCCACGGCCCGGCCGGTGGATTACATCGCCGCCCGCGACGCCGGCAAGAGCGCCGACCGGCGCGGCGTCTGGCACGTGCACGAAGACACCATGACGCTGGCCGGGCCGCGCAAGAACGACCCGGTGCTGAGGCTGCGGCGCATCTTCGTGCATTCCTCGGCCCGCGCCCAGGCGGCCGCCAGCGCCCGGGCCAAGAAGCTGGATCGGGCTCGCGAAGATCTGGTCCGGCTGGAACGCGGCCTGGGCAGCCGCCACTATCCCGACGAGCAGGCGGTCACCGACCGGATCACCGCGATCGGCCGCGCCCGCCGGGTGAGCGCCTACCTGACCGCTGAGACCGGCACCGACCGGCTCACCGGCAAGCCCACCCTCGCCTGGCACTTCGACGCCCACGCCCTGGACGCTGAAGCCGCCACCGACGGCTGGTACGCCTTGCTGACCAACCTCGACCCACGTCAGGCCGATACCGAACAAGTGCTGCGCCACTACAAAGGCCAGGAAGCCGTCGAGCGCCGCTACCAGGCGTTCAAAGGCCCGCTGGCCGTCACCAACCTGTACCTCAAGAACAACCGCCGCATCAACGCGCTGATCACCGTCATCTGCCTGGCCCTGCTCATCTTCTGCCTGATCGAACGCCAAGTCCGCCTCGCACTGGCCGCCCGCGGAGCGACCAAGGTCGACGGGTTGTACGCCGGCAGGCCCGCCGTTCCCACCGGCAAGCTCGTCCTGGACGCGCTGACTGGCATCCGGCTGATCCCGGGCATCGGGCAGTCACCCCCGACCATCCCGCAACCCACCGATCTTCAACTCCATCTCCTGGACCTCCTCGACATCGATCCACGAGACCTCCGCTGAAGATCGCTCACATGCGGAAACGGGGCTAGCCGGAGGCGGGGTCCTTGGCCGCCGTGGTGACGACGTCAGCGAGCGTGACCTCGGTCAGCAGGGCGTGCTCGTGCTCGCGCATCGCCGTCCAGATGTCGGTGAGCGGGCCGGCCACGCCGGGAAAGCGCTCGATCTCGTCCTCGATCCCCTCCGTCACGCGGATGACGTCGGCGAGGGTGATCTCCTCGGCCGGCCGGGCCAGCCAGTAGCCTCCGTCAGGTCCCCGCTGGCTGCGCACGAGCCCGGCCCGGCGCAACTGCAGCAGGATGTTGTCACAGAACCGGCGCGGGATGTCCTGGCTGGCGGCGATCTTCTCGGCGGGCAGCGGGCCAGGTGGCGCCGCCGCGAGGGCGACGGCGGCGCGCAGGGCATAGTGGGTGCGGGCAGAGATCCTCATCAGGCCGTGGTCGTGCTCAGGGCGAGGGAGCGGGCGGCCGGGCTGGGCCACACGTGGATGACCTGGTCCGGACGCAGGTTCAGGCGCTCGGCGGTGCTCCGGGTGACCTGGGCCCAGGCCTCCTGGCCGTCGATGAGCAGCTCCACGCGCACCTCGAAGCCGAGCCGGACGATACGGGTGACCGTGGCAGGGATGCTGCCGTCCTCCGGGGTGGTGCCGATCTCGATGTCGTGCGGGCGCACCAGGTGGCCGTCCAGCTCGGTGACCGGGCCGAGGAAGCGCATCACGAACGGGTCGGCCGGGTTGTCGTAGACCTCCGTGGGGCTGCCGATCTGCTTCACCTGCCCGTCGGCCAGCACGACGATGGTGTCGGCGACCTCGATCGCCTCCTCCTGGTCGTGGGTGACGAACACGGTGGTGACGTGCACCTCGTCGTGCAGGCGGCGCAGCCACGTCCGCAGCTCCTTGCGTACCTGGGCGTCCAGGGCGCCGAAGGGCTCGTCGAGCAGCAGGACCTGCGGCTCGACCGCCAGCGCGCGAGCCAGCGCCATGCGCTGGCGCTGGCCGCCGGAGAGCTGGGCGGGGTAGCGGTCGGCGAAGTTCTCCAGGTGGACCAGCTCCAGCAGCTCCATCACGCGCTTGCGGATCTCGTCCTTGGGTCGTTTGCGGATCTCCAGGCCGAAGGCGACGTTCTTGAACACGCTCATGTGCTTGAACGCCGCGTAGTGCTGGAAGACGAAGCCGACATTGCGCCGCTGGGGCGACAGCCTGGTGGCGTCCACGCCGGAGATGAGCACGGTGCCCGTGTCAGGGGTCTCCAGCCCGGCGATGACGCGCAGCAGCGTCGACTTGCCGCCGCCGCTGGGGCCGAGCAGCGCGGTCAGGGATCCGGCGGCCACGTCGATGGAGACGTCGCTCAGCACCGGCGTTCCCCCGAACGCCTTGTTGACGCCGCTTACTTGGATGGCCATGAGGTTCAGCCCTTCGGGCGCAGGATCTTGGTGAGCAGGAGGGTGACGACCGCCACCAGCGCGAGCGCGGTCGCGGCGGCGAAGGCGGAGGCTTCGTCGAAGTTCTGGAAGCGTTCCTCCACGAACAGGGTCAGCGTCTGGGTCTTCTCGACCAGGCGGCCGGAGACGACGGCGACCGCGCCGTACTCGCCCAGCGCCCGGGCCAGGCAGAGCACGACCCCGTAGGCGAGGGCCCAGCGGATCCCGGGGATGGTGATGCGGCGGAAGGTCTGCCAAGGGCCGGCGCCGAGCGTGCGGGCCGCCTGCTCCTGCTCGTCTCCGAGCTCCTCCAGGACGGGGATCACCTCCCGGATGACCAGGGGCAGGGAGATGAAGACGGCCGCCATGACCATGCCGGGGATGGAGAAGATGACCTGGACGCCGAGGTTCTCCAGCCATCCGCCCACCGGGGCGAAGCGGCCGTAGACCAGGATCAGCGCCAGGCCCACCACGACCGGGGAGACGGCCATGGGCAGGTCGATGAGGGCGTTCAGCAGGCGCTTGCCGGGGAAGTCGTGCCGTACCAGGAGAATCGCCGTGCCGACCCCGAAGACGGTGTTGGCCAGCACGGCCCAGAACGCGACGATCAGGGTGACGCGGAACGCCGACTGGGCCTGGGGCGTGGTGAGCGCCTCCAGCACCGGGCCGAGACCGTTCTCGAAGGTGCGCCAGCCGATGAGCACGACCGGCAGCACGAGCAGGAACAGCAGGTAGACGAGAGCGAGCGCGCGGAGTCCGTATTTAGCCACGGCGGCTGCCCCATCGCTGCAGCAGGTCCAGCAGGACCAGCGTCACCAGGGCGACGACGAGCAGGACCGTGGAGACCGCCGCCGCGCCGATCGGGTTGTCGGTTTCGATCTGACCGAAGATTTGCACCGAGGCCACCTGGGTCTTGAACGGGAGGTTTCCCGAGATCAGCACGACGGAGCCGATCTCGGCCATCGATCGGGAGAACGCCAGCGCGGTGCCCGACAGCATGGCCGGCACCAGGTTGGGCAGGATGACGCGCCGGAAGATCTGCGCCGTGCTCGCGCCGAGCGAGGCCGCGGCCTGCTCCATGTCCCTGTCGAGCTCCAGCAGGACCGGCTGGACCGTGCGCACCACGAACGGGAGGGTGACGAACAGCAGCGCCAGCACCACGCCGGCGCGGCTGTAGGCCAGGTCGACGCCGAGCGGGCTCTGCGGGCCGTACAGCGCCAGCAGCACCAGCCCGGCCACGATGGTGGGCAGCGCGAACGGCAGGTCGATGAGCGTGTCGACCACGGCCTTGCCGGGGAAGCGGTCCCGCACCAGCACCCAGGCGATGACCGTGCCCATGACCAGGTTGATCACGGCCACGATCGCCGAGGCGCCGATCGTCAGCGAGAGTGCCGCCCAGGCGTCCGGCGTGGTGACCGCGTCCCAGAAGTAGGCGATCCCCCGCTCCTGAGAGCGCAGCACCACGGCGGCCAGGGGGATCAGCACGATCAGGCTCAGGTACAGGACGGCCGCGCCCAGCCCGAGCGCAGTGCCCCGCTTCTGGCTGAGCGCCGCCCTGGAGACGACAGTCTGTGTGGACACGTGGTCCCTACTTCTCGATCGAGACCCCGAGCTTGCGCTCGACGTCTGCCATGACGCTGCCCTTGGGGTCGAAGAACTCGGTGGTCACCTTCGGCCAGCCACCGAGGTCGGCGATGGTGAACAGCGCGGGCGGAGCCGGGAAGGAGACGCCTTGTACGCCCTTGACCACCGGCCGGTAGCCGTTGTCAGCGAAGATCTTCTGCGCGTCCGTGGTGTAGAGGAACTTCAGGAACGCCTTGGCCTCGTTCGGGTGGGCCGAGTTCTTGGTCACCGCGACCGGGTTCTCGATCAGGATCGTGGAGTCCGGGACCGTGTAGTCCAGCGGCTGGTTGTTCTGCTGGGCGAAGATCGCCTCGTTCTCGTAGGCGAGGATGGCGTCGCCCTTGCCGCTGGAGAAGGTCTGCAGCGACTTGCGGGCGCTGTCGTCCTGCACCGGGACGTTCGCGAACAGGGCGTTGAGGTAGTCCACGCCGGCCTGCTTGTCGGCGCCCTTGTTCGACTTGGCGCCGTAGCCGGCCATGACGTTCCAGCGGGCGCCGCCCGAGGTGAACGGGTTGGGGGTGATGACCTCGACGCCCGGCTTGGTCAGGTCGTCCCAGGTCTTGAGGTTCTTCGGGTTGCCCTTGCGGGTGGCGATGACCACGACCGAGTCGGTGATCATGCCCTTGTTCTCGCCGGCGCTCCAGTCCTCGGCGACCAGGCCCTTCTTGACCAGGCGGGTCATGTCCGGCTCGAGGGAGAACGCGACGATGTCGGCCTTCAGGCCGGCCTCCACGGCCCGGCTCTGGTCGCCCGACGCCCCGAAGGACTTGGTGAAGGTGACGTTCTTGCCCTCCGGCGTGGCCTGGAAGGCCTTGATGATCTTCTCGTAGGCCGCCTGTGGCGTCGAGTACGCCACCAGCGACAGCTGTACCTGACCGCCCGACCCGCCGTCGGCCCCGCCGCCCCCGCACGCGGCGAGAGTGGCGATCGACGCCATGACCGTAGTCGTCGCCAGAAGCCTGCGCACGTTCACCGATTCTCCTCATTCCCTACTTAACAAGTCGATATATGGATGTTAGAGCGGGCAGGTTCTCTTGGCAAGGGCGTGACCCTGGCTATTCCCGTCTTTGTAGGTAGGTTATAGTGGCTTTAGAGCCACTCGCCTCCGTTCATGAAGGGCAGATCCATGTCATCCTCCAGACTGCGCACCACAGCCGTGGCGGGCACCGCGATGCTCGCCGTCGTGGGGCTTCTCGGCGCCTGTGGCGGTGGCGGAGCTGCCCAGTCGGCCAGCAGCGGCGGGCAGCCGGTCTACGGCGGCACGCTCACCTACCTCGAACACCAGCCCCCGACCTGCCTCTACCTGCCGGCGGCCGGGTTCTATCCCAACGGCGGCATCCTCAACCAGATCACCGACAAGCTCACCTGGCAGAACCCGAAGACGCTCCAGATCGAGCCGTGGATCGCCACCAAGTGGGAGGTCAACCAGGACGCCACCGAGTACACCTTCCACCTGCGCGACGGCGTGACGTTCAGCGACGGCAGCCCGCTGGACGCCTCCGCCGTCGCGGCCAACTTCGACGTGTACGGCCTCGGCGACGAGAAGCTCAAGCTGCCCGTCGCCGAGTTCGTCAACAACTACGAGCGCAGCGAGGTCGTCGACCCGCTGACCGTGCGCTTCCACTTCGACAAGCCGTCGCCCGGCTTCCTCCAGGGCACCTCGGTCATCGGCGCCGGGCTGGTGTCCAAGAAGACGATCTCGCTGCCGTACGAGCAGCAGTGCCAGCTCAAGAACATCGTCGGCTCCGGCCCCTTCACGCTGAAGAACCAGGTCGTCGACAAGGAGGTGGACCTGGTCGCGCGCAAGGACTACAACTGGGCGCCGCCGTCGTCGAAGCACCAGGGCCGCGCGTACCTGGACGAGATCAAGATCATCGTGACGCCCGAGGACAACGTGCGCGTCGGCGCCCTCACCTCCGGCCAGGCCGACTTCGTCAGGTACGTCCAGGCGTACGACGAGAAGACCGTCAAGGACGCGGGCTTCCAGATCTACGCCGAGCCCACGCGAGGCGTCAACAACGGCCTCTACCTGCGGCCGCGCAACAGCATCCTGAAGGACGTCAAGGTCCGCAAGGCCCTGCAGGCCGGCACGAACGCCAAGGAGGTCGTCGACACCCTCTTCACCGGCAGCTACCCGCTGGCCACCTCGGTGCTCAGCCACCTGGCGCAGGGCTATGTGGACCTGTCGAAAGACCTCGCCTACGACCCCGACAAGGCCAACCGGCTCCTCGACGAGGCGGGCTGGGCCAGGGGCGCCGACGGCGTCCGGGCCAAGGGCGGCGTGCCGCTGCAACTCGGCGTGTTCGTCTCCGGCCCGCAGCCGCTGTCGAAGCAGACGCTCGAACTCGTCGGCCAGCAGTGGGCCAAGCTCGGCGTGAAGCTGGAGATCCGCCCCGCCGACGCGGGCACCCAGGCCGTGGACATCAAGAACGCCGAGAAGACCGCCATCCAGCACGGCATGGTCGGCCGCGCCGACCAGGACGTGATCAAGAGCCACTTCCACAGCAAGAACCGCGACGTCATCCTGTCCGACGACACCGAGCTGGACAAGCTGCTGGAGGAGGAGTCGGCCGAGCCCGACGTCGCCAAGCGCAACGCCAAGGTCGCCGAGATCCAGCGGTACGTGCTCGACCAGGGCTACGCGATCCCGCTCTTCGAGGAGCCGCAGGTCTACGGCGGGGCGCCCTACGTCCAGGGGGTGGCCTTCGAGGCGGTCGCCAGGCCGTGGTTCTACTCGGTGTGGAAGTCGCAGCAGTGACCAGGTACCTGCTCGGCCGGGTCGGGCAGGCGGCGCTCGTGCTCTGGATCGCCTTCACGGCGAGCTACGTGCTGCTGCAGCTGCTGCCCGGCGACTCGATCCTGATCAAGTTCCAGAACCCCGAGCTGGGCCTGTCGCCGCAGCAGATCGCCGAGATCCGGGCCTACTACGGCGCCGGCGACCCGCCGCTCCTCGACTACCTGAACACCCTGCTCGGCTTCCTGCGCGGCTCGTTCGGCTACTCGATCGACACCGGCACGCCGGTCGTCGAGCGGCTGGGCGAGGCGCTGCCGGAGACGGCGAAGCTGGCCTCGGCCGCGTTCGTGCTGGCGGTGCTGATCGCCGTGCTGATCGCGTTCGCGGCCGGCTACAGCAGGACCTCCTGGATCAGGAACGCGCTGCTGTCGGTGCCGTCGGTGTTCGTGTCGGTCCCGGCGTTCTGGCTGGGCATCCTGCTCATCCAGGTGTTCTCGTTCCGGCTCAAGCTGGTGCCCGTCATCGGCGGCGGGCCGGTGCAGCAGCTCGTCCTGCCGGTGCTCACGCTGGCCGTGCCCATCTCCGCGCCGATCGCCCAGGTGCTGGCGCGCAGCATGGACCAGGTCTCCACGCAGGCGTTCGTGCCCGTGGTGGCGGCCAAGGGCGCCTCGCGGTGGTGGATCCTGTGGCGGCACGTGGCCCGCAACGCCGTGCTGCCGACCCTGACCGTGGCGGGACTGACGCTGGGCGAGCTGATCGCCGGGTCGGTCGTGACCGAGACCGTCTTCGGGCGCGGCGGCATCGGGCGGCTGACCGAGCAGGCCGTCAACGCGCAGGACACGCCGGTGATGCTGGCCGTCGTGGTGCTCGCGGCGACCGTGTTCGTGCTGGTCAACCTGGTGGTGGACGTGCTGTTCCCGGTGCTCGACCCGCGGCTGAAGGCGGCCTCGTGAGGCGCCGGGGCGGGCTGGTGCTCGCGTGGGCGGTGATCGGCCTGGCCCTGTTCTGGGCCGTGGTGCCGGGCCTGTTCACCGGGTACGACCCGATCGCGGGCGTCCCGGCGGAGAAGCTGCAGGCGCCGAGCGCGTACCACCTGTTCGGCACCGACGCGGTCGGGCGCGACCTGTTCGCGCGGGTGGTGCACGGGTCCGTGCACTCGCTGTCGGGCGCGTTCGTGGCCGTGGCGGTGGGCCTGGTGCTGGGCACGCTGCTCGGGCTGCTGGCCGGATCCGTCGGCGGGGTGCCGGACGAGGCCGTCATGCGGATCGTGGACGTGCTGCTGTCGGTGCCCGGCCTGCTCCTCGCCCTGACCGTGATCATCCTGCTCGGGCCCGGCACCGTGAACGTGGCCATCGCGGTCGGCGTGGGCTCGGTCGCGGCCTTCGCCAGGCTGTCGCGCTCGGAGGTGGTCCGGGTGCGGCGCACCGACTACGTGGAGGCCGCGTTCGGCAGCGGCGGCCGGTTCCCGGCCGTGCTGTGGCGGCACATACTGCCCAACTCGCTCGGCCCGGTCATCGCGCTCGCGGCGCTGCAGTTCGGGATGGCCATCCTGGCCATCTCGACGCTCGGCTTCCTCGGGTACGGCGCCGAGCCGCCCACGCCCGAGTGGGGCCTGCTCATCTCCGAGGGGCGCAACTACCTGGCGACGTCATGGTGGCTGACCACGCTCCCGGGCGCCGTCGTGGTCGCTGTGGTGCTCGCCGCCGGCCGCATCAGCCGTTCGATCGGGAGGCACGAGTGAGCCTGCTGGAGGTCCGCGACCTGGCCGTCTCCTACGACGGCAGGCGCGCGGTCGAGGGCGTCTCCTTCACCGTGGAGCCCGGCGAGGTCGTCGCCGTCGTGGGCGAGTCGGGGTCGGGCAAGTCCACCACCGCGCACGCCGTCATCGGCCTGCTCCCCTCGAACGGCGCCGTGGACGCGGGCCGGATCCTGCTGGGCGACGCCGACCTGGCGTCCTGGTCGTCCAAGCGCATGGAGTCGGTACGCGGCGCGCAGATCGGCCTGATCCCCCAGGACCCGTCCAGCTCGCTGGACCCGGTCAAGACCGTCGGAGCGCAGATCGCCGAGGTGCTGCGCATCCACAAGCGCGGCGACCGGCGGGCGATCCGCAGCCGGGTCGTCGACCTGCTGGCCCGCGTCGGCCTGCCGGACCCCGAGGCGCGGGCCCGCCAGTACCCGCACGAGCTGTCCGGCGGCATGCGCCAGCGCGTGCTCATCGCCATCGCGATCGCGCTCGAACCCCGCCTGATCATCGCCGACGAGCCCACCAGCGCCCTGGACGTCACCGTGCAGCGGCGCATCCTGGACCTCATCGACGACCTGCGCGCGGAGTCCGGCACCGCGCTGCTGCTGGTGACCCACGACCTGGGCGTGGCCGCCGCCCGCTCCGACCGGCTGGTGGTCATGAAGGGCGGCCGGATCGAGGAGCAGGGCCGGACGGCGGAGGTGCTGGCGTCCCCGGCGGCCGACTACACCAAGCGCCTGCTGAACGACGCCCCGTCGCTGTCGGCCTCCCCGTTCCGCGACCCCCCTCCCGGGAGCGAGCCCGCGATCGTGGTGCGCGACCTGGTCAAGGAGTTCAAGGGGTTCAGGGCGGTGGACGGGGTCTCGTTCGAGGTGGCCCGCGGCACCACGCACGCGCTCGTGGGCGAGTCCGGCTCGGGCAAGACGACCACGGCCCGGATGGTGGTGCGGTTCGCCGAGCCCACCTCGGGAACGGTGACCATCGCCGGGGCAGGGGAGGGCCGGGGGTTCCGCCGGCACGTGCAGCTCGTCCATCAGAACCCGTACGGTTCGCTGGATCCCCGCCAGCCGATCGGTGACATCGTGGAGGAGCCGTTGCGCAACTTCCGGCTGGGGGACCGGGCCGAGCGGCGCGCCCGCGTGCTCGACCTGCTGGACCGGGTCGCGCTGCCGCGGGACGTGCTCACCCGCAGGCCGCGCGAGCTGTCCGGCGGGCAGCGGCAGCGGGTGGCCATCGCCCGCGCGCTGGCGGCCGGGCCCGAGGTCGTCGTGCTCGACGAGGCCGTCTCCGCCCTCGACGTCACCGTGCAGGCGCAGATCCTCGACCTGCTCGAACAGCTCCAGCGCGACCTGGGGCTGACCTACCTCTTCATCTCGCACGACCTGGCGGTGGTGCGGCAGATCTCGCACACCGTCTCCGTCATGAACAAGGGAACAATCGTGGAATCAGGAACGACCCGGCGGGTCTTCACCGACCCCCGGCACGAATACACCCGCGAGCTCCTGGCCGCCATCCCGGAGCCCGCGATATGAGGCTCGGCTTCTTCACCCGGCTGCTGGACGACGTGCCCGCGGGCGAGCGCTACCGGCTGGCCGCCCAGCAGATCGCCCACGCGGAGGCGTACGGGTTCGACACGGCCTGGGTCGCCCAGCACCACTTCGACGGCGCGGAGGGCGGCCTGCCCGCGCCGCTGGTGTTCCTCGCCCACGTGGCCGCCCGGACCAGCCGCATCAGGCTCGGCACCGGGATCATCACGCTCCCGCTGGAGCAGCCGGTGCGGGTGGCCGAGGACACCGCCGTGCTCGACCTGCTCACCGGCGGGCGGCTGGAGGTCGGCGTGGGCAGCGGCGGGACGCCCGCGTCTTTCAAGCCGTTCGGGCATGACAGCGCGCAGCGCTCGGCCGTCTACGCCGAGCACCTGGCGGTGCTGCTCAACGCCTGGTCCGGGGGCGACCTCGGCGGCGGCAACCGGCTCTACCCGCCCGCGCCGAGGCTGCTGGAGGCGGTCTGGCAGGCGACGTTCTCGGTCGGCGGCGGCGTACGCGCCGGGCAGGCCGGCCACGGGCTCATGCTCTCGCGCACGCAGCCCCGCCCGGCCGACGACCCGCAGGCCACGCTGGCCCAGATCCAGCGGCCCATCGTGGACGCCTACCTCGAACACCTGCCGGCCGGCGCGGCCCCGAGGATCATGGCCTCCAGGACCGCGTTCGTGGCCGACAGCCGGGCCGAGGCGCTGCGCTACGCCGAGCTCGGGCTCGGGCGGGGGCGGCTGCCGTTCGAGCTGCCGGACAGCGACCTCGACCGGCGCATCGCCGCGTTCGACGTGCACGTGGGCACGCCGCAGGACGTCATCGAGAGCCTCAAGGCCGACCCGACCCTCGAACGCGTCACCGACCTGGTCCTCCAGGTGCACTCGGTGGATCCACCGCACCCGCTCATCCTCCGCTCGATCGAGCTGCTGGCGACCGAGGTCGCGCCCGCGCTCGGCTGGGTTCCTTCCACAGAATTGAGCTCCACATGATCGCTGACGTCATCGACCACCTGGCGGGCATCCAGCCCGGCTCGCCGCTCGACCGGCTGCGCGCCCGCCGGCCCGCCGCCCGCGAGCACGCCCAGCGCAGCTACGACGCGCTGTTCACCCCCGAGACGGAGGAGGAGATCACGCTCGTCGAGCGGGACGCGGTCGCCGCCTTCGTGGCCGGGCTGCACGACGACCCCGGCATCGCCCGCTTCTACGCCGACCGGCTGGCCGAGCTCGCGCCCGGGCTGCTCGCGGCGGTCGAGTCGGAGGTGGCGGCCGGGGCCACGACCGGGCCGTACGGGGTCTACCCGGGCGAGGGCCCGCTGTCGGTGGAGAGCGACGAGGGGCTGCGCTACCGGGTACGGCGCCCGGGCGACCTCGGCGTACGGCTCGCCGCCGCGTTCGAGCACGCCCACCTGCTCGTGTTCCGCCCCAGGGAGGCCGGCCGGGAGTCCCTGGACGCGCTGGCCAGGGCCGGCTGGAGCACCACGGGCGTCGTGACGCTGTCGCAGCTCGTCGCCTTCCTCACTTTCCAGATCCGCGTGGTGGCCGGGCTGCGTCACCTGCAGAACGGAGCCACCTCATGACCCGGCTGGCGTTCACGCGGGACCAGCTCGGGTGGGAGCCCTGGCTGGCGCCCCTGGAGACGGACGAGCTGACCGACGAGCACTACGAGGCGCTGGTCGACAAGGCCCGCGCGAAGTCGCCGTACTTCCTGCTCCTGGCCAGGGACCCGGCGATCCTGCAGGCCAGGACGAGGACCGACAACGACATCTTCTACAACGCCGACGGCGGGCTGCCGCGGGCCGAGCGGGAGCTGGCCGCGACGGCGACCTCGCGCCGCAACGGGTGCGTGTTCTGCGCCTCGGTGCACGCCCGCTTCGCCGCCCACTACTCCAAGCGGGCCGACGACGTGCAGCGGCTGCTCGACGAGGGGGTCGGCGCGCCCCAGGACGGGGAGTGGCAGGCCATCATCGACGCCTCGGTGGCGCTGGCCGCCACCCCGGCCGAGTTCGGCGCGAACCACGTCGAGGCGCTGCGCGCCGCCGGGCTCGACGACCTGGCGATCAGCGACGTCATCCACGCGGCCGCGTTCTTCAACTGGGCCAACCGCCTCATGCTCTCGCTCGGCGAGCCCGTCGAGGAGCCGGCGTCATGACGGCCGAGCTCGACCACCTCGTCTACGCGGTGCCCGACCTGGCCGCGGGTGTCATCGCGTTCGCCGAGACGACCGGGGTGACCCCGGTGGCGGGCGGCAGCCACCCCGGCGGAACCGCCAACTACCTGGTCGGCCTGGGGTCGGCCGCGTACCTGGAGATCATCGGCCCGGACCCGGCGGTGCCGGGCGCGCGTCCGCGAGCGTTCGGCCTGCAGACCCTCGCCGCGCCCCGGCTCGCCGGGTGGGCGGTGCGGCCCGACGACATCGACGAGACGGTACGGCGGGCCCGCGCGCTGGGCGTCGACCCCGGCGAGGTCCAGCCGCTCTCGCGCCGCACGCCCGCGGGCACGCTGCTGGAGTGGCGCCTGACGAGGTGGGCCGACCCGGCGGCGATCAACCCGGTGCCGTTCCTCATCGACTGGGGCCGGACGGCGCACCCGGCCACCTCCGGGCTGCCGCAGCTCCGCCTGGCCTCCTTCACCGCCACCCACCCCGACCCCGACGCGTTGCGCCGCCGGCTGGCCGCGATCGACGCGGAGCTGGAGGTCTCGAAGGGGCCGGAAGCGGCGTTGCGGGCGGTGCTGGACACCCCCCGCGGCTCGGTGGCCCTGAGCTGACGACCGCCCGTGCCCGTCCCCGCGCGGACGGGCACGGGCGGCCGGGCACGGGCGTCCCGCGGCTCAGGGCGCCTTGTACTCGGCGGCCTTGCCGCAGTAGCTGATCCCGACCGGGGTGATGCTGAACCGGCACACCTGCACGACCACGCGGTCGATGGCCGCGGCCCCCGCCGGGTCGGACAGCGCGAGGGCGATCGCGAACTGGCTGTCGTCCGCCTTGACCGCCTCGGAGTCGACCAGGGTGGTGCCCTTGTAGGCGGAGAAGGTGGCCTGCGAATACATCTTGTCCGGGGCGCACGACGAGATCGGCGCGTCGTCGGCCAGGAAGCCGTCCACCCTGACGACGGGCTCGTCGGCCCATTCCAGGGTCCCCTCCGTGACCCCGCGCAGGCACCGGTCCCCGGAGTCGGCGTGGAAGGGGACCGCGGCCTGGGCCGCGAGCGCGGGTTGAGCCGTCAGCAGGCCGGCGGCGAGCACCGCCCCTGACGCGAGCCGAGCACGTAATCGCATGGCGTCGACCTTTCGGGTGATGGATGATCGTTGAGCCGGGTCACGCGCCCACGAGGGTGACCAGGACGCGCGAGGGGTCGTTCCCGGTGAGGGGGACGGCGAAGACCGCCGTCCGCTCGCGGGCCCCGAAGACGACGAACCGCAGGCCGTCCTCGTCCCAGGTGTCCTGGACGTCGGAGGTGATCTGCGCGGACGCCGAGCAGTACGCGGGGCTGCGGTAGAGCAGGTGCAGCGAGGCGCCCAGCGGGACGTGCTCCGACGGCGGCACGGCGAGCGGGCCGCGCAGCCGTACGCGTAGCTGCCGCAAGGGGGTCAGCCAGTAGCGGTCCAGCTCCGCCGAAAGGGCCATCAGGGCCACGGCCTCGGCCAGGCCGAGCGCCACCAGCGGCGGGCCCGCCTCCGCCAGGACGGCCAGCAGGCTCGCGGCCAGCAGGAGCCCGGCGCGGGCGAAGGCCCGCACGTCCACCGGCTTGGAGTGGGCGCCGAGGCAGCCGCACGACGCGGTGGGCGCGGCCACGTACGAATAGGTGAGGTACGCCAGGAACCCGGCGGAGAGCAGCGCGGCGACCGCACCCTCCCATGGCGAGACGGGCGGCAGCAGCAGGACGGCGGCCACCGCGAGCTCGGCCACTCCGACGATTCGGAGCGCCGGGACCGCGCGCGCCGCGCCGACCAGCCGGGCCAGGGCGGTCTGCCCCGCCTGTACCCGCATCCGCCGGCTGAACAGCTTCATCAGGCCTGCCCAGGCGAGGAACAGGGCGATCACGTACGGCTGCGTCGCGGCGATCCCGTTCATGCTCAGGCTCCTTGGCTAGTGCGGGGAGAAGACGGTGGCGATGTCGACCTCGTTGGTGTCAGGCCGCCAGGCGCCGAGGACCTGCACGTGCTGGGCGACCCTCAGCATCGACAGGTCCGAGGTGGCCGGCGACTCGGAGTGGATCGCGACCGACTTGCCGGCCACGACGTGGCACAGCACCTCTTTGCCGTTGTGGTCGAGGTGGATGGTCTTGTCGGTGATGTTCTTGATGTGGCCCTTGATGTTGACGATGTTGAGCCAGACCGACTCGGCGGCGAGGGTGCCGTCCGGCATCCGCACGCCGCGGGCGTACAGGCCGTCGCCGGGCTTGGCCGCGTCGAACGCCACGGGGCCGAGCTTCCACAGGCTCGTGCCGTCCACGACCTTGATGTTGTGGATGACCATGTTCGAGCCGAGGACGAGCAGCGTGTTGTCCTTGATCGAACGGATCCGGCCCTCGGCGAAGTTGGGGTCGGGAGCGCCCGGATCGACGTCGAGCGCGGTGTTGGCGAAGGCCGCCTCCGGGCCGAGCGAGCCCATCGCGCTCGCGGCCACGACCGTGGCGCCGCCGCCGAGCAGGGCGGACTTGAGCATGTCTCTTCTGCTGGTCATCGTCGCCCCCTCACGCCGCGTCGATCGAGCAGGGCCGCAGGCCGGTGGAGAGGCTGGCGATCCTGCTGTACGCCGCCGGCGTGAGGTCGATGATCCGGTCGGTGGCGCAGGTCGAGCCGCAGCAGCTGCGCTCGCCGCAGAACAGGTCGGTCTGCGGGCCGCAGTCGGCGATGGAGGTGACGACGCTGACGCCGCTGCACAGGTTGGTGGTGCGGTGCTGGAAACCGCAGGTCCGGCGGGAGAGGTTGAAGCCGCAGGTGTCGGGGTGGGTGATGGCCCAGCAGGCGTCGGAGGTGTTGGGCCAGGCGTGCTGGAGGCTGCCGGAGTTGCAGGTGCCACAGGCGCCCTTGCCTGTGGTGCTGCACGGGCCCCAGGCTGTGCCGCAGCAGAACCAGGAGACCTCTCCTTGGACGGCGGCGTATAAGTCGATGGGGGTCTCGGGGGGCTGGGTGCGCGCCATGCGCGTCCTCCTCGGGTGAGCTCTGGATGGTCTCGGTGGGGGGTCCTGAAACTTTCCGACTCGATCTATGAGTACCATGTAAGGATTTTTCGTCAATGCCCCTATTTTTCGGCCTTTATCGGGTCATGGGATCGTCCCATGATCTACTGAGGGCATGACGACGACAGGCGTGGCTCAGGTGGACGGAATCCGGTTGCACTACACGCGGGCCGGCGACGGGCCCTTGGTGGTGCTGCTGCACGGCTGGCCGCAGACCAGCCACTGCTGGCGGCACATCGTCGGGCCGCTGGCGGCCGAGTTCACAGTGGTGGCCCCCGACCTGCGGGGATACGGGCTGAGCGACAAGCCGGCCGGCGGCTACGACAAGCGGCGGATGGCCGCGGACATGGCCGAACTGGTGGACGCGCTCGGGTTCGAGCGGGCCGCGGTCGTCGGGCACGATCGCGGCGCGCGGGTCGCCCACCGCTGGGGGCTCGACCGTCCCGACCAGGTCGGCAAGGTCGCGGTGCTGGACATCGTCCCCACGCGCGAGATGTTCCGCCGCCTGGACGCGTCCGTGGCCGCGGGCTACTGGCACTGGCTCTTCCATCTCCAGCCCGACCTGCCCGAACGCCTGGTGGGGCACGACGTCCGGGGCTATCTGGAGTACTTCTTCGAGCGCTGGACGTACAACCGGCACGGACTGCCCGCGGAGGCGGTCGACTTCTACGTCCAGGCGTTCGGCCGCCCGGGGGCCCTGCGCGCCGGGTTCGACGACTACCGGGCGCACGAGCGCGACCTCGCGCTCGACGACGAGGACGCCGCCGCGGGGCGTCGCCTGACCATGCCCGTGCTGGCCCTGTGGGGGTCGGTGGGGCTGCCCGCGCGGTTGCCGTCGGAAGAGATCTGGCGGGAGTACGCCGACGACGTCACCGCCGCCGAGATCCCCGAGTGCGGGCACTTCATCGCCGAGGAGCGTCCGGAGGTCCTGCTCGCTCACCTGCGGGAGTTCCTGCGCCGCTGACCGGGACGCGCCTGCGCCGATAGATCGCTACCGCACCGGGGTTAGCAGTACGTGACCATCAAGACACTCTACGGATTGTGTCAGCCTGACTACGTTCAGTGGTGAATGCCTCACGGACATCTGCTGTCACAGGCGAGCGATTGCGAGGGAAAATGTCGACGGAGCCTCGGTTGAGCCTGGACACCCGGGCCGCGCGCAACCTGGCCACCACCACCAAGACGCGCCCGCAGATGCAGGCCATCACCTCCCGCTGGCTCCTGCGCAGGCTGCCGTGGGTGGACGTGCGCGGCGGCACCTATCGGGTCAACCGCCGGCTGACGCACCACATCGGGCGCGGGCGGGTGAGCGTGGTGCTCAACGGGGCCGACGACGTGCTCATCGTCCCGCAGACGCTCCAGGAGCTGCCCCTGCTGCGCGGGTTCGACGACCTCGACGCGCTGGCGGCGATCGCCTCGACGTTCGCGCCGCGCGAGTTCCAGGCGGGGGAGGTCATCGCCGAGGCCGGCACCCCGGTCACCGACACGTACGTGATCGCCCACGGCCGGCTCGAACGGCTGGCCACCGGCGCGTACGGCGACGCGCAGCTCCTCGGCGTCATCACCGACGGCGCGCACCTGGGCGACGACGCGCTCGTGCAGGAGAGCCCGCGGTGGCCGTTCACGGTCCGGGCGGCCACCTCCGGCACGATCCTGGTGGCGCCGCGCCACGAGATCCAGCAGCTGCTCGGCGACACCCCCGCCCTGCGCGAGCACGTCGTCCGCTACCTGGAGGAGACCCGCAAGCCGGTCAACCGCCGCGGCGAGGCGGCCGTCGCGCTCGCCTCGGGACACGTGGGCGAGCCGGTCATCGACGGCACGTTCGTCGACTACGACATCCGGCCCCGCGAGTACGAGCTGAGCGTCACGCAGACCATCCTGCGGGTCCACACCCGCGTGGCCGACCTCTTCAACGACCCCATGAGCCAGCTCGAACAGCAGCTGCGCCTGACCGTCCACGAGATCCGCGAGCGCCAGGAGTGGGAGCTGGTCAACAACCGCGAGTTCGGCCTGCTGCACAACACCGACTACGACCAGCGGATCAGCACCTGGTCGGGCCCGCCGACCCCCGACGACATGGACGACCTGATCAGCATGCGCCGCAAGACCAAGATGCTGCTCGCCCACCCCAAGGCGATCGCCGCGTTCTTCAGGGAGTGCAACAAGCGGGGGCTGGTGCCGGGCAGCGCCGACGTGGACGGCCACGAGATCCCGGCCTGGCGCGGCATCCCGATCTTCCCCTGCGGCAAGATCCCGATCTCCGGGCACCAGACCACCTCCATCCTGGCCCTGCGCACGGGGGAGGAGGACCAGGGGGTCGTCGGCCTCTACCAGACCGGCCTCCCGGAGGAGCACGAGCCGGGGCTCAACGCCCGCTTCATGGGCATCAACTCCCAGGCCGTGATGTCGTACCTGGTCAGCGCCTACTACTCGGCGGCGATCCTGGTGCCCGACGCCATCGGCATCCTCGAGAACGTCGACGTCTCGGCGCCGCGTTCCTGACCGCTCCACTCCGGCTCGACTCCAGGAAGGGGCGCGTCATGCCCGAGATCGCAGCAGGTCCCACTGGTCTGGGCACCTCCGCGCTGCGCTTCCCGCTCTTCGACCGCCATCCCGTGCCACGACCCGACGAGAGGGACGGGCACGAGCCGCCCAGGCCCGCTCCGATGGATCCCGCGCAGGCGGCGCGCGGCGCCGCCTACCGCCACAGTCTCGCCCCGCTGCCCTACCGGGAACGGCAGTGGGGCGACGGGTCCTACCCGCCGCTCTACTGCCCCGAGCTCGTCAGGAACGACCAGGAGCTGGGCGACGAGGTGGACCGGCGGCTCATGGCGTGGGCGGAGCGGATCGGCCTGCACGAGGGGCGCATGGAGGAGTTCGGCGCGACCGGCTACGGGCGGCTGGCCATGCTCACCCACCCCGACGCCGACGACCCCGACCTGCTGCTGATCGCGGCGCAGACGAACGCCGCCTGGTGGGCGGCCGACGACTACTACGCCGACGAGACCGAGCTGGGCGCCACCCCGACGGAGCTGCCGCCGCGGCTCGCCCTCGTGACCTCGGCCATGGACCCGCCGCCGCCCGCCGGCGACTACACGCGCCAGCTCGAGGAGGCAATCGAGGCCGACCCCGTCCTGGTCTCCCTGAGGTCGTCCGTCAGCCACATCACCCGCCACGCCACCCCGTCGCAGGTCATGCGGATCTGCAACATCACCTCCCAGATGTACGTGAGCTGGGCCGCCTACGCCGCCTGGCGCTACCTGGAGACGCCGCCGCCCGTGTGGCGCTACCTCGCGGCCCGGCAGCACGACAGCTTCTACACCTCCATGACGCTCATCGACATCGTGGGCGGCTACGAACTGCCCGCCAATCTCTTCGCCGACAGGAGGTTCCACACCGCGCTCATGCAGGCGGGCACCGCCAGCGTCCTCGTCAACGACCTGCACTCCGTCGCCAAGGAGGCGGCCGACGAGCTCCCCGACTCCAACGTGATCCTGCTGATCGCCGCCGAGGAGGGCTGCCCCATCCGCGAGGCGACCGAGCGCGCCGTGTCCATGCACAACGACTTCGTCAGAGGTTTCGAGGACAGCCGGCGCGCGCTCGACGCCGTACCGTCCGTCGAGCTGAAGCGGTTCCTGCGCGGGGCGCAGGGCTGGATGGCCGGCTGCGTCGAATGGCACGACACCACCAGCCGCTACAAGTCCTAGAGAAAGGAGCATTGCCGATGACGGCCAGTCCCGTACTCAGCACCTACTACCAGCACTCCGTCGCCGACTACTGGAACACCGAGAAGAACCCGGTCAACCTCCGCCTGGGTGAGGTCGACGGGATCTACCACCACCACTATGGCATCGGCGAGGTGGACTGGTCGGTCCTTGAAGGCCCGGAGGACACCCGCGAGAAACGCATCATCGAGGAGCTCCACCGGCTCGAGCACGCGCAGGCCGACCTCCTCATCGGCCAGCTCGGCGCCCTGCGGCCCGAGCACCGGGTCATGGACGCCGGCTGCGGCCGCGGCGGCTCCAGCCTCCTGGTCAACCTCAGGTACGGCTGCCAGGTCGACGGCGTGTCCATTTCCGAGTCCCAGGTGGCCTTCGCCAACGAGCAGGCGGCCAAGCGCGGTGTGTCCGACAAGGTGCGCTTCCATTTCCGCAACATGCTCGACACCGGCTTCGAGCCTGGATCGTTCCAGGCGATCTGGAACAACGAGAGCACGATGTACGTCGAGCTGTCGCTGCTGTTCGCCGCGCACGCCCGCCTCCTGGCCCGCGGCGGCCGGTACGTGTGCATCACCGGCTGCTACAACGACGCCTACGGCCTGCCCTCGCGTGCCGTCAGCCAGATCAACGCCCACTACATCTGCGACATCCACCCCCGCAGCACCTACTTCAAGGAGATGGCGGCCAACCGCCTCGTCCCCATCGACGTCATCGACCTGACCGCCGCGACCATCCCCTATTGGGAGCTGCGCGCCAAGACCCACCTCGCGACGGGGATCGAGCAGGCGTTCCTCGAGGCGTACAAGGACGGCAGCTTCCAGTACCTGCTCATCGCCGCCGACCGCATCTGACGGTTCCGTTCAACAAATCCAGCGCCTGGTCCGTCTGAGGGGAGACGGATCACGGAAAGGCGATGGTAAGTGGAAGACGACCCCCGGTTCGCGGAGTTCGTCGCCGAACGCGCCAACGCGCTGCTGCGCTACGGCTACGCCCTGAGCGGCAATCCGCACGACGCGGCGGACCTGACGCAGGAGGCGCTGGTCAGGCTGCACCGGGCGTGGGCGCGCGTGCGCAGGAAGGAGGACCCGGAGCGCTACACCAAGGCGATCATGGCCAGGCTGCACATCAGCGCCTGGCGACGCCGTCGCCGCGAGCAGCTCACCTGGGCCCTCCCGGAGACGCCGATCGAGGACGTGCTGCCCTCCGACGCCGACCAGGAGCTCTGGCAGGCGCTCGAAGGGCTGCCACGCAAGCAGCGCGCCGTCCTCGTCCTGCGCTTCTACGAGCAGCTCCACGACTCGGAGATCGCCGGCGTCCTCGGCATCTCCCAGGGGACCGTGCGCAGCCACGCGTCGCTCGGCCTGGCCAAGCTCCGTTCCGCGATCGCCCACCGTACGCCCGCGAGGAGGAGCGCCCCATGAGCACGGATCTGGAAGACGACCTGAGCCGGGTGCTCGCTCGCGCCGCCGAGGGGGCGCCGCAGGCCCCGCCCGGCTTCCCCGGCCGGATCGCGGCCCGCTCCCGCCGCCGCGGGACGCGGGCGCGGGCGCTGGTGGCGGCGCTCGCCATGGTGGTCGCCGGTGTGACGGTACGCGGCACCGTCGGGGCGGAGCCGGCGCCGGCCAAGCTGCCCGAACCCGTCGAGACGGTCTGGCCCGACGCGGTCTGGAAGATCCCGCGGCAGCTCCCTGACCTCCCGGAGTTCCGTCCGGTGAGCTTCATCGACGACCGCACGGTGCTCCTGTGGACGGAAAGGACCGACGCCATCCACGCCTACGATCTCGGCACCGGCCGGACCCGGAAGATCGCGGACGTCCCCTCCGCGTACGCCTTCACGGTCGGCGCGGGCCGGATCGTCTGGCAGACGGTCGACAGGAACGAGCGGACGCGGTTCTGGTCGGTGCCGATCTCCGGCGGGAAGCCCGCCGCCATCCACACCGTCGGCACGGTCAAGGGACGCGGCGAGAAGCTGACCGTGGCCGGCGACCGGGTGGCGTTCTCACTCGTCGAAGGCGGAGTCTTCACGTTCCCTTTGAGGGGCGGGCGCGTGACCCCCGTCGCGGGTGCGGAACGGCACCACATCCTGCGCTGGCCGTGGGTGGCGGCCCCGGGCGAGTACACGCAGGACCGCGAGCCCAGCTTCCGGGAGCTGCTCGACGCCGAGACCGGCCGGGCGAGCACGGCGGTCGTCCGGCCGGGGGAGAGGTACGTCCGGTGCGGCGTGACGACGTGCGTCGGCCTGAGGCCCGACGACACGCGCTTCTACCGGCTGCGCGACGGCTCGCGCGAACGCGATCTGCCCGTCTCCCCGGTGCTCGGGCTGGGCGACGACCGGTTCATGGCCGTTGACCCGCCCGGTTCCGCCGGCGGTCCGGCGCTGCTCGATCTGGCCACCGGCAAGCAGGGCGAGCTGGGCCTGCCATCGAGCGACGAGGGCCGCATGATCGGGGTCGAGCCGGGGATCCTTGATGGCGGCCTGGTGTCCTATGCGCTCAATGACCAGTACGTGCTCATCGACCTCGCCAGGATCCGATGAGCTCCCGGCTCGGGCCCCTCGCGGCTACTTCCCGTCGGCTCCGGGAAGGATCAGCGTGTCCATGCGCCCGGAGGCATAGTCGGCCACGTGCCGGGCCTTCCCGGTTTCGATGTCGACCGCGTAGGTGCCGGCCTTCTTGCCCTCGCTGAGGATCAGGACCTCGGACGGGCTCTGCCAGACGGAGGCGTCATGGAAGCCGCCGTCCTTCGGCAGGCCGCGGATCGGCACCTTCCGTACGATCCGCCCGGTCTTGGCGTCGAGGACGGTGAGCAGCTGCCTGCTGTTCCTGTAGTCCTTGTGGTCGGTCGCGACCAGCGTGCGGCCGTCCGGAGCGATCTCGCTGAAGCCGATGAACGCGCCGTCGAAGTGCACCCGCTTGCCTCCGCCGGTGACGGGCATCAGCCACATGTCGGTCCTGGCGTAGCGGACCAGCTCGGCGACGCCGCCCTTGATGCTGATGACCTCGAACTTGTCGGGGATCGGCACCGTCTTGCCGGTGCGCACGTCGATCAGCAGCCCGGTGTCCTTCTTGCTCCCCACGCGTGGATCGAAGCCCACGTACCGGCCGTCGTCCGAGACGACGAGCTGGCTGCCGATCTGGATCTGCTCCTCCTTCACCTTGAAGGGGGAGGTCGTCACGGCGCCGGTCACCAGGTCGCGGACCACGTGGGCCTGGGCCTCGCGGCTGTAGTAGGCGAGCATGCGCCCGTCCCGGCTGATCGCGATGGGGACGCGCTCGCCCTTGCGGGTGTTGACCAGCGCCTGCGGCACCCGGTACGTCGTGCCGGCGCGGGTGACCACCCGCCACTCCTGGACGCGGCAGTTGATGACCTGCTGGTCCGCGGACACGTCGCAGGGCGTCTTGTACCCGTACTGGACCGCCCCCACCTTGCCGTCGGGCAGGTCGGCCACCGTGTCCGTACTTTGCGGGGCGGCCGGGTAGGCCCTGCGGGGCCAGACCACCGTCGCGACCGCCGCCGACGCCACCAGCGCCGCGACCGTCGCGACGGTGGTCGCCGCCATCGTGGCGCGCCGCCTGCGCCGGTGACCGGCGATGGCCGCGTCGGCCAGGCTCACCAGCGGTGCCTCCTCCGCGAGACCGCTCAGCGCCTCGCGCAGCCTGGTCATCGAACTACCTCCTGCAGGTACGGGTCCGCCAGCTCGGGCGCGAGCGCGCGCAGGCGGGCCAGGGCATGATGGGTCTGGCTCTTGACGTTGCCGATCGAGCAGCCGAGCGCTTCGGCCGTCTGCGCCTCGGTGAGGTCCTCCCAGTAGCGCAGCACGATCACTGCCCGCTGCTTGCGGGTCAGCTTGGCCAGCGCCTGGCGCAGGATGATCCGGTCGAGCGTGGCGTTGTCATAGGAGGCGGCCCGCTCAGGTGGCGCGGCGCTCAGCACCTCGGGCCGGGGACGGCGCCGCCAGGCCAGGTACTGGTTGACCAGGGCCTTACGCGTGTATGCCTCGGGATTGCCCTCCTTGGCCAGCTTGGGCCAGTGCTTCACGATCTTGGTCAAGACGCTCTGCAACAGGTCCTCGGCGAGGTGGGCGTCCCCCACGAGCAGGTACGCGGTCCGCATCAGTGCTTGCTGGCGGGCAAGCACGAACTCGCGGAAGCCGTCGTGATGATCCAATGTGCTCTCCTCTCGCCTCTAACCAATGCGGCCAGGGGACGAAAGGTTGCACATCCGTCTCTGCTTTCACATGGTGAGGGGGCCCCGCTCTGGGGCCCCCTCGTATCTGACAAACGCGTTTACGCGGGTGCGTAGACGCGGTGGACGAACTCGGCGAGCTTGTTGTCCGGCAGCTCCTTCGCCAGATCGGCCTCGGAGACCATGCCCACGATCCGGTGGTTCTCGATCACGGGCAGCCGCTTGATCTGGTGCTGCTCCATCTTCTGCAGCGCCTCTTCGACGCTGCTGCGGGCCTCCACCCAGACCAGCCCGTGGGCGAGCTCGCTCGCCGTGGTCTGGTCGATGTCCTTGCCCTCGGCGCAGCACTTGATCACGATGTCGCGGTCAGTGATGATCCCTTTGAGCCGGTCGTCGTCCCCGCAGATCGGCAACGCGCCGACTGACAGATCACGCATCATCTGCGCGGCCGTGCGGAGGCTGTCGTGTTCGCCGACGCACTGCGCTCCGCGGTGCATCACGTCCTGGACTGTCTTTCCGACTCCCGATGTGCCCATTTCTACCTCCTCCGAGAGGGGTCGAAGGAATCTTCACTGTGAGCCCTACCCCGCCTGCGGGAGATCGCACGAGGTTTGGCGAAGGCCCTGGGCGGTATGCTCCCATCAGGGGACATATGAAAAAGATCGCCGCTGTCGCAGGACTCGTGGTCATGGCCACGTCCGGCGTTACCGCCGCCTTCGGAGACGGTACCGCCCAGCACGAAGTGAGTCAGCAGCAGTACGACACCCTCATCTCCCAATGCCGCTATGCCGACCAGGGCAAGGCGAAGTGCCGTGAGGCGGTCAAGGAGATGTACCGCATCGGCAAATACGACAAGACGCTCGACTGTCGCACGTATTCCGGCGTGACCGTATGCGGCACGCTCAAGCTCAGTAAGGCCGAACGCCAGTGCGTTCGCGAGTCCGTCTCCGCGGGGCTGACGTACCGCCGCGCCGAGGTGGAGTGTTACGCCTTCACCTGAGGAGCCAATCCCATGATCATCGTCGGCGTTGACGGTTCGAGGACCGGGCTGGACGCCGCCGGCTGGGCCGCCACGGAGGCGGCGCTGAGACAGGTGCCGCTTACCGTGGCGCACGCCGTTCCGAAGTGGGTGTGCGAGGAGGCCGACGGCCACTACGCCGAGGTCGGCCGGTGGCTGCGCGAGAGCGCGAAATCGGTGCTGATCTCCGCGCGGGACCGCGCCCTGCGGGAGCGGCCGGAGCTCACGGTGGAGACCGTCCTGCTGCCGGGCGACCCCCGCTCCGCCCTGGTCAAGATCTCGGAGAACGCCGAGCTGCTGGTCGCCGGCAGCCGGGGCGTCGGCGGCGTGCGCGGGCTGCTGGTGGGATCCGTCGCGTACGGCGTCGCCGCGCACGCCGTCACGGACGTCGTCCTGGTACGCGCCCGTCCCCCGACCCCGCGCGGCGAGATCGTGGTGGGGGTCGACGGCTCCCCCGGGGGCGTGCGGGCGCTCGGCTTCGCGTTCGCCGAGGCCGAATTGCGCGGTACGAAGCTGCGCGCCGTACACGCGTGGGCCTGGCCGCATCCGAGCGGGTTCGAGCCAGCCGACCGCGACAGCGAGCTGGACCGGTCGCGCGAGCTGAACGAGCTCCTGGCGGGGCACCGGGAGCGGCATCCGGGGGTGGAGGTGGTGCCGGAGATCGTGCACGGCCACCCCGTCGAGGTGCTGCGGGAGGCGGCGGCCGAGGCGGACCTGCTGGTGCTGGGCACGCACGGGCGCAGCCAGCTCGCCGGGATGCTCATGGGCTCCATCAGCCAGGCCATGCTCCACCACGCCCCCTGCCCGCTCGCCGTGATCCGCCGGGACCGAGCCTGAAGTCGTGGTCCGCCGGGACCGGGCCTGAAGTCGTGATCCGCGGGGCCGGGCCTGAGTCGTGATCCGCCGGGAGCGGGCCTGAAAGTTACACGCCGACCCCGGCGTTCGCGCAGGTCGCGGCCTCGCGCGCGGCTCGCCGCCTTCCCGCCGTACCGGCGCCGTCCTTACGATCTGCGCAGGCTACGACGGGAGAGCAGACGATGCGCAGGACCAGCACCTTGCTGGCGGCGATGCTGGCGTTCGCCGCGGCGGTGTTATTCGCGACGACCACGCAGGCCAGCGGTGCCGCCGCCACCCGGATCATGCCCCTGGGCGACTCGATCACCGGCTCCCCAGGCTGCTGGCGGGCCCTGCTCTGGAACCGGCTCCAGAGCACCGGCCACACCAACATCGACTTCGTCGGCACCCTCCCGCCGCAGGGCTGCGGCGTCTCGTACGACGGCGACAACGAGGGCCACGGCGGCTACCTGGCCACCAACATCGCCAGCCAGAACCAGCTGCCCGGCTGGCTCTCCGCGACCAAACCCGACATCGTGCTCATGCACCTCGGCACGAACGACGTGTGGAGCAACATCGCGCCGGCGACGATCCTCAGCGCGTTCACCACGCTCGTGAACCAGATGCGGGCCAGCAACCCCAACATGAAGATCCTCGTCGCGAAGATCATCCCCATGAACCCGTCCACCTGCGCCGACTGCGGCCAGCGCGCCGTGAACTTCAACAACGCCATCCCCGCCTGGGCGGCCGCGACCACCACGCAGCAGTCGCCGATCACGGTGGTGGACCAGTGGACGGGGTTCAGCACGAGCACGGACACCTACGACGGCGTGCACCCGAACTCGGCCGGCGACCAGAAGATGTCCGACAAGTGGTACCCGCCCCTGGTGACTGCCCTGTCGGGGATCACCCCCACCGCGACGCCCACCGTCACTCCCACCGTCACTCCCACCGTCACTCCCACTGTCACTCCCACCGTCACTCCCACTGTCACTCCCACCACGGGCGGCGGCTGCACGGCGACGTACAAGAACACCAACCAGTGGCAGGACGGCTTCCAGGGCGAGGTCACCGTCAAGAACACCGGCGCTTCGGCCATGAGCGCGTGGACGGTGCAGTGGACGTTCGCGAACGGGCAGCGGATCACCCAGCTCTGGAACGGCACGCTGAGCGCGAACGGCTCCGCGATGACCGTGCGCAACGTGGCCTGGAACGGCTCGCTCGCGCCGGGGGCCTCGACCACGTTCGGCTTCACCGCCTCGTGGAGCGGCACGAACACCGCCCCCACGCCCACCTGCACCTAGTACTCCAGTGACACTTCGGGATCTTGAGGGGTCGGGGTCACATGGCGACGGCCACAGCGTAGACCCTGATGGCTCCTGGAACACGTCGGCGGGGCCTGGTGAGTCACCACCGGATCCCGGCCGAGGTGCCCGGCCCGGCGGCCGGGCACCGGTCGTCGGGTCACTTGACGATGATCTGATGGGTGGCCTGGGCCGGTCCGGTCCCGCCGTCCCCCGCATAGCTCGCGAGGTAGCTGTACCTGCCGGCGTTGGCGGGCGTGTCGGTGAACGTGTACGTGCCGTCGGCGTTCACCCTCACCGGCGGGAGCTTGACGGTCTTACCGCTGGTGCCCTTGACGTACAGGGTGCGCTGCACGGTGAGCGTGGACCCCGGAGAGGGCGGCCTGTCGCCCGCCGTCAGGACGCCGCTCAGCTCCACGGCCGTGCCGGCGACGCCGGACTGCGGCCCTGTCAGGGTGAGCGTGGCTTCACGCTTGACCGTCACGGTGACGGAGGCGCTGCTGCGGCGGTGGCCGTCGTCGCCGTCCCAGAACACCCAGTAGATCACCTCGCCGATGTACGGCGGCAGCTCGAAGACGGGCGTGTCCTGGAAGGTGAACGTGCCGTCCTGCCGCGTCGTCACGCCGGTGATCGGCAGTTTCGTCCAGCCGGGCAGGTACTGGATCACCGTGAGCGGCTTGAGCCCGAGCGCCTCGCCGTCGGCGCGGGTGAGCCGCCCCTCGACAGTGATCGGCGAGCCGGCGTACGCGTCCGCGGGGGCCGTCACCGCGAGCTTGGTGGCCGGTAGCGCGACGCCCGTCACCCGCCACAGCAGCAGCCGGTCCGTGGAGCTGCGCAGCAGTGCGAAGACGTCCGTGCCGGAGAACGCGACGCCGTCCGGGAGCAGTTCGGCGTCCGGCTGGTCGGCCGCGAACAGCTCCGCGCCCGTCGCCGCGTCGTAGAGGGTGAGGTCGGTGCTGCCCCACTGGCGTCCGGCCGCGACGTACGCGCCGTCCGAGCCGAGCGCCACGGCGGACGGGTACCCGTCCCAGCCGTCGCCGTAGGTGCCGGTCGCCGCCAGGGTCCTGGTGTCGTACCTGGTGAAGTGACCGGGGGTGTCGGCCGCGCTGAACAGGGTGCCGCCGTCGGAGCTCAGGGTGAGGTCGCGCAGGGAGTCGATGCGCCACTTCTCGCCGTCGATCGTGCCGCGCAGCGCGGGGGCGCCGTCGCCGAGATCGTAGACCAGTATGTCGGCGTGGTGCAGGGCGGTCTGGCCGATCACGAGCGTGTCGCCGGCGGCCGCGAGCACGGGAGGCCGCAGGTGCTCGCCCCCGACCGCCACGGGCGCCGGGGCGCTCGCGCTGAGATCCAGGCCGACGACGCCGCCGGGGCCGTTGTCGCATCCGTGCCCCACCCACAACCGCTCGCCCAGCAACGCCAGGGTGGACGGGCAGGGGTGGGCCGACAGATCGATCCGGCGGGTGACGGCCAGGCTCGCGGTGTCGATCTCGGCGACCTCGTTCGAGCCGGTGAGAGCCGCGTACAGGCGGGTGCCGTCCGCGTTCACGGCCAGCTCTCGGACGCCGGGGAGGCCGGTGACGACACCGCCGGTGAGGTTTCCGTCAGTGCCGGCCACGATGATGCGGTCGCCGGCGGGAACGAACACCCGGCCGCCGCCGACGGCCAGGTCGGCGGTGTAGGAGTCGGTGACCCCGAGGTCGGTGGTGGTGCCGGCCGCCGAGGCGGCGGGGGCCGTGACGGTGAGCAGGCCGGTGATCAGGCCGGCGGCGCCGCAGTAAGCGGCTAATCGGCGAACCAGGGATGGGGGCACGAGAGCCTCCTGCCGGGATGGGAACATGTGTTCTAGTAACGTCTCATGGGTGCTCCCACGTCAAGATCATTCGATCGCGCGACGCCAAACCGTGATCAAGCACTCTCCGGGGTTCGAGACCGGGACGATTGTCGGTGCCCGCCGACATGGTCGTCGCCATGGCGATTCCCCTCACGTGAGTCCGCGCCGTCCGCGGCCACGAGCCGGCGCTGGACGGGATGACCCTGCGCTGCAGGAAGACCGGCGGCCAGCTGCTGGCGTCCGTGCCCAGGGCCGTGCGGTCCAGCCCGGTCGGTGAGCAGTTCGCGGCGCTGCTTGAGCATCTGGACGGGCACGAAAAGGAGTGCCGCGCCACCGTGGAGTCATGGATGCTGAACGGCCTGCCGGTGCCTGCCGGGCTCCTCGCCGGGGTGTGGCCCGACCCCTGGTGGCGGGCCTGCCTGCGGCACCTGGTGGTTCCGCGTGGAGGGGCGGGCCGGGCTGCTGGAGGAGGTGTCCGAGGACGGGCTGGTGAGCGTCAGGACGGCGGACGGTCGGCGGTTCAGGGGGCACCAGGCCCTCGGCCCGGCGAGCGGCGGGTCGGCCCGGACGGCCACAGGTTCCACGACGGCCGGGACTTCTGGTGGCACACCGGCACAACGACTGGGAGCCGCAGGGGCACCGCGTCGACCTGGCGACGGGGGAGCTCGCCGAGGAAGGGCTGCCGGAGTTCTTCGACCCGTCTCTGCTGGGCCAGGGCCGCCAGGAATACCCTGAGCTGGCAGTTCTCGACCCGGCCGCACGTCCTCGCGCACGGCGTCGGCGTCCCACCCGGCTACTGTCCGGCCAGCCCCTGCATGCTCGGCCAGGGTCCAGCAGTTCTTACGGTCGAGGTCGGCCAGCGGACCGCGCACGTACGCGGTCGCGGCCCGGCGGGGCTCGACGCGGCCGAACCGGCCGCCGATCCGGGTCATCAGCTCGTTGCAGGCGACCATCCAGCCATGAGGATCTACGCTGTGGCTCGCGGCCACCGCACGATCTTTTGTTGTCTTCACCAACCACGAATGATCACGCGGTGGCCGTCGCCATGTGACCTCGACCCCTCAAGATCCCGAAGTGTCACTGGAGTACTAGTTGAGGATGATGGAGGCCACTCTGGGCTCGGCCAGCCGCACGTAGTCGCCGGTGGCCAGCGCGACGGACCGGTCGAGCCTGGCGGCGTTGAAATACAGCTCGGGCTGGTCGAGCAGCGTCGGGTCCGCGACCAGCTCCAGCCGGGGGTCGTAGCTGAACGGCAGCACGGTCCCGCTCATGCTGCCGGCCAGCTCCTCGGCCTTGTCCTTGGCGGCGAAGGCCACGTACGTGCCGTCCAGCAGCGACTTGACCGCCTGCAGGTCGAGCCGGGCGTTACCGGGCACGACGGCCAGCACGTGCCGGGTCTGCTTCTTGCCGATCTTGACCATCACGACCAGGCACTTGGCGGCCTGCGCGACATCGTGCCCGCGCAGGGCGCTGACCTGGTCGGTGCGCCCCTCCGGCGCGTGCTCGATCACCCGGTAGCGGGCGCCGGCGGCGTCCATGTCGGCGATCAGCCGCTCGTACAGCTCACCAGCCACTGCTCAACAACTCCTTCGCCGCGGCGATCCGGTCCTCGTCGCGCTGATAGAACACCCACTGCTTGATCTTCTTGCCGCGGATCAGGCCCGCCTTGGCGAGCACCTTGAGGTGCTCGCCGCAGGTGGGCTGGCTCACGCCGAGCTTCTCGGCGATGAAGAGCGAGCAGACTCCGTCCCGTACGAGGTCGCCGTCGCGCTGCGGCGGGAAGTGGCGCTCGGGATCGCGCAGCCAATCGAGGATCAGCAGCCGCTTGTCATTGGCCAGCGCCTTGACCAGATCGACGTCCAGCACAAAGGAATTATGGCAATTAGCTAATTACCTGTCTAGTCGGCCGACTGGCCATGCCGCCTCCGCTCCGGCAGTCAGGACTGGGTGACGACGGGCGCCCCTTCGCTCGCCTGCACCAGCACGAACCCCTGCCCACTGAACGCCAGCTGCATGGCCTCCCCGCTGCCCCGCCCGATCAGCGCCCCCACCTTCACCGTCCGGTTGACGCCGACGTGCAGCCCCGTGCTCCAGCACACGGCGGACTGGCCGTCGGCGTACGTGGGCATGCGGGCGGCATCGAGCAGCACCGGCGTGCCGTGCGTGGTCACCGCCACCCACCCGGTCCCGGTGACCGTCGTGTTGAACAGCCCGCCCGCCGCGATCCCGGCCCCCTGCACGCGCTGGATGTCCCAGGTGAGCTGCGGCTGGAACGCCAGCAGGTTGCGCCCGTTCACGGTGATCCCCTCGTTCTCCAGGTAGAACAGGTGGATGTCGTCGGCGTTGTCGGCGAGGTAGAGCAGCCCTTCGCCGCGTACGCGCATGAGGGAGGCGCCCTCGCCCGTCACGGCCTTCTTGAACAGCTTGCCGAGCCCGCCACCCTCGTAGTCGAAGTCCATCTTCCCCTGGAAGGCGACCATGGAGCCCTGCTTGGCCAGAACCTCGTGCGGTAACTGCACGCGCAGCATCTTGCCGTTCTGGAGCGCGAAGCCGGGGGGCAGCTGCTGGGACTCGAGATTGCCGAAAATGGAGCTACGCACGGTTGGACCTTCCTAGGTTCAAGAGGGGACGCTACGGCCCACCGTACGCAAACTTTTCACAAAAGAAGCGACGGTCTAGAACTGCCCCCGGGCCTCCTCGACCCACCCCAGCACGGTTGCCGCTCCCTCGGCCTCGGCGATCTCCGCGGCCTCCTCCAGCACCGCCACCGCGTCCTCACGCCGCCCTTCCGCAGCAGCGATATAGGCCAGCCCCACCAGATTGGCCGCCACGCCGGTCATGAAGCCGATCTCCCTACGCAGCCGTACCGACTCCTCCAGCCGCTCGCGCGCCGCCGGCAGCCGTCCGGCCATGTGCTCGGCGATGCCCAGATGACGCAGGACGTACGAGAGCGTCAGCTTGTCACCGGTCCGCGTCGCCAGCTCATGGGCCCGCTCGAAAGCCGCCGCCGCGGGCGCCTCGTCCCCGCGGACGACCTGATGGAAGATCCCCACCCAGAGCAGCGCCTCACCCTCACCCCGGACATCCCCGACCGCCCGATAAAGCTCCGCCGCCCTCTCGAACAGCCCCAGCTCTTCGTCGCCCTGCCCGTCGCTCTGCCCATCGAGAAATCGGGCATGCAAGACCCGCCCCCGCGCCAACGCCAGATCAGCCTCCACGCCGTCCAGCTCGCGATCGGCGACCTCCAGCACGGCCACATCCCCGCCGAAAACGGCCCGGTCATAGAGCTCCCCGGCCCGCTCAAGCCGCCCGTCCACGCCCACCACTCCCATCATCGGATCCGGGGGAGCGAGGGCCTCGGGCCGCCCCTAACCCTTGCCGGCCGCCGTCGCCAGATCCCGTACGACCTGGATCAACTCGGCCGGATCGAACGGCTTGGTCAGATAAGCGTCGACCCCGATCCCCAACCCCCGCCGCTTATCATCGTCCTGCGCCCGCGCCGTGATCAACACCACCTTGATATGACTGGTGGCCTCCTCGGTCCGCAACCTCTGCGCCGTCGTCCACCCGTCCAGGCACGGCATCATCACGTCCAGCGTGATGACGTCCGGCATGACGTCGAGCACGCGATCAAGGCAGTCCTGCCCATCGGTGGCGGTCGCGACCTCGAACCCCTCCAGGTTCAGGTTGACCGCGATGAGCTGCCGGATGACCTCGTCATCGTCCACGACCAGTACTTTCCCAAGAACCTCGCCCACGGGCGCCAAGGTAACCTGTAGCGGGGTCGTCACGGGTGGTTTTCGCTGGATGTGTTCAAGGACCTTTATCGTGTGCCGAGTGGTGCCGGGATGCTGATAGCCTTATCACTCGTCGAGCCCCCTTAGCTCAGGGGATAGAGCACCGGCCTCCGGAGCCGGGTGCGCAGGTTCGAATCCTGCAGGGGGCACTCGAGATCTCCATCGAAAGATGGCAAGGACCTGCGGAAACGCAGGTCCTTCTGCGTTCCGGGGCGTGCCGCCCGCTGCCACCGGTGGCGAGCATGTGCCCAAGATCACGTATCGGAGGCGTGCCGATCTTGAGCGATTCCCAGAGCGGCTACCGCCGCTGAGGCGCTGAAGGCGCTTATCTCCGAAGATCTCGCCCTCGCATGATCCGGCGCCGGTACGTTCGTTCGGCTAGGACGCGCGTCAGGCTCGATCATGGTGACGGTCCAACGTACTTACTGCTCAGGGCCGACATCGTGGTGCCGGCCGATCGGTTCCCGCTGGTCTACAGCGGCAAGATGGGACGCGCCTCCGGCCCGGACAGCCATCGGTCGAGGAACATGCGTAACCTCGACTCGCCCAACATCCCTGTCTGGAAGCGGCGCACGGCATGTCATTCGTGTCGTCCGGTAGCTGGGCGCCTCGGCGGGGCTCAGGCGATGCCGTACTTCCGCCTGATCGCAGCGGCCTCGTCCTCGGATACCTCGCTCGGCGTGCGGCTCAACGTCTGACGCAGCTCGTCCATGATTGCTTGCCCGGAGGTGCGGGCTCGGGTGCTGTACTGGGTGAGCTGGGCGTCGAACTGCTTGGCGGTCGGCCCGGTCCAGACCTTGCCGGTGTGAAACATCCGGCAGGGCCGGTCGACGTCGGCGCCGACCTGCTCGATCATCGGGCCGATTGTGCGAATGGCCTGCTGGAGTGCCTCGTGCAGCGGATTGCGGACCATCGCGGCCATTCGGCTCAGCCCTTCGTCTTCTTCGGGGATGAAGTCACGTTGAGGATCAGCTTTGGCGCGACCAGCTTCATCAGGGCCACCACGTCGGCTGTGTTATCCCGTCCTTTGACGCCCCGCACCAGCTCGACGATCAGGAGGTCGTCCCCGCGCACGAGTGTCGCCGCGGCCTGGGTGTTGCCGGCGCTGCCGTCCTGACCGTAATAACCGATGGCGCCGGGAACGATCTCCGGTAGACGCCGAGCCCCCTGGCTGATCTGGAACTCGGCCTCTTTCTGAGACCCGCCGGGGGACAAGGTTATGTCCAGAACCTTCAGCTTGTTGCCGTTCGGTTGGTAGACGAAACACCCTCCGGAACCCAAGCCATCGTTCGCCGACATGTTGAAACGTCCCTTGACGATGGGATCATGCACGCCGGTCATCAACCGCACGGCGTCAAGCGGAACATAATCACAGATGTACGGTGGAGCTGCAACCGACGGGAGCAACGCTTTATTTACCGGGGCTTCTTCCGGTTGGCATGCGGTTAGCAGGGCAAGTGCGCTCAGCGCTGCGGCACACCATGCGAGACGTGATCTCATGACGGCTTGTACTCCGAGAACCCTCTTTCGAACCCCGCGTCCAAATCGCCGGCGATCTTCTCCCACGGATCCCCGGCGAGGCCGTCGTAGAGCCATCTTTGATAGGCCTGGAGCCGCGGGTGGATGTCACCCTGGTACGGAGCCATCTCATGCAGCGTCATCAACGAGTTCCCGTCGTCTTTCAAGAAGTTGTTGGATGACTTCCGAGGGTCTTCTCCCTTGCCCAGCCCTTCCAAGGAACTCCACGGATGTGTGGCGCTGGCAGACCCTGCCTTGCCGAACAGCTCGTGCTTGAGCATGGCGTCGACGGCCATTTGATCGAGCAGGAACTTCGCCTTCTCCTTCGCCGTGTTGGCGTCGTACGTCGCCTTGTTCATATTCTTTTCGGTCGTGACGGAGCCTTCGATCATGCTGTTCCACGAGCCCACCACTCCGGCTGTTATCGCCCAAGGGGCTGCCTGCGGAATCGCGAGCCCAGTGCTGACCACCGCCATGAATATCTGCATGTTCCGCTCCTGCGCCTCGTCCAATTCCTTGCCTTTCTGGATGGCGGCGAGCCCGCTTGCGTCGGTGATCAGCCCGAAGCCTGCTCCGGCTTCTTGCGCGTTGGCTTTCAGCGCTTTGCCGCCCGTGCCGTCTGCGGCCTGTGCGGCGCCGTAGTCCAGCAGTTTTCTCGACCAGGTGGTCTCGGCCGCCAGAACCGTGGCCAGGGCTTTTGGATCCTGCTTGAACGCGTCTTCCATGACCTTGCGCAGATCCTCTCTGCTGAACTGCGCGCCCCAGATCTGACCCTCTTTCGGCTGATAGACGCGGTCGGGTCCGTAGATTTTCGAATCACTGACATCGGCCATCTTGGCGGCGCGGTTGACGTCGTTGATGTAGGCGGCGAGGATGCGGGCCGTGGTGCCGGTGGTCGCGAAGGAAGGTCCTTCGGTGCCTGCCAGGACTCGCTGAGCCTCCCAGTGGATGAAGTCCCAGGCGATCGCGGCCGAGGTGAAGCCCGGCGATGGTTCCTGTGGTGAGCCGTCGCGGTCTCGGTAGGTCAGCGTCGCCGCCTCCAGCGCCTTCCCGAATGCCGCCCCGTCGTCGTACATGGGGCGTTCGGTCACATAGCGCTTCAGCACGCTGGGGTCGCCGGCGAAGAAATCCTGGGCCGCTTTCGGGTGGGTGGCCAGCGCCTTCATCACGCCGATCATCGGATCCTGCGGGATTCCTCCCGAGAGGTTGTCCTGCGCCGCCTTCCGGTCCAGAGCCTCCAGCGTCTTGGCCGTTGCCACCAGGAAGTCCCGGTTGAACGTGCCGTACGGGAGCAGCGTTGCGAGCGCGTGCTGATCCACCGGCACCCTGAGGTTCGTGAGCAGCTCTTTCCGCCATGACGTGCTCAGTCGCGAGCTGGCCGCGCCGAGCGCTTTACCCAGTGCCGCCTGCACACGCTGCTTCCTGGCGTCCTTCTGGTACACGAGCGCCGCCATGAGATGACGAAACCGCTCGGTCCCTAGCGCATACATCAGCGACGTGGCGAAATCTGCGTCACCCGCCGCTTCTCCAACTGGGCGACGGTTTTCTCGTCCACCTCGCTGGATGGGTCAAGCTCGCTCAACTTGGCCGCGGCCGCGTACACGTCGGCATCGCCAGAGGCGCCGTTGTACAGGACCTCGTCGAAGGGGCTCATTCCGCCAGGTGCCGCTGGGCCCCATTCTGTGCTCACGGCCTGGATCGTGTCGTTGCGGCGGCGTAATTCCGGACGGGTGGCACCGATCCAGTTGCCCAGTTCCCGCATTGCGGTCAACCGCGAGGTGTCCAAGTTGAGGTCCTGTAACGTGCGGCGGATCAGCGGTTCGTTCCTGCCGAGCGTGGCCTCCGCCCGCCCCAGGTCGCGTTCGAACTCGCCCATCAGCTTCGGGTCGATCCCCGAATATCCCCAGTCGGGCGGCTGCGCGACCACCGGCGGAGTCAAAGAGGGAGGCGCCGGGGTTGTGTCGGCGCGGGCCGGAGGATCTCCCGGAGGATGTACCCGCGGCTGTTCGGGAGACTGCTGGGGAACCGGCGAAGGCGTCGTCATGGCGGGTCTCCGGCATGCTCGACAACAGTCGGATCCTCCCACAACCCAAGACCCCTGGCGAAGGGCGCATAACGTAACAGCATGCTCATCCCCGGCTCCTGGAAACGCCCAGACAGCGGGATGTACGCAGAAGGCGCCCTACGGGTTCACCCTTGCCGACAATAGAGACGCCACCCACATGGGTCTGCCGGTCCAGGCTGAGGGCGTGCCGGCCGCTCGATGCGGCGCCGCCGAATAGTCGGAATAGTGTCCCTCTGGCCCTCCTCGGACAGTTCGAGCTACCGTAACGATCGCGCCTCGCCGAATGGAGGCCTCGCACTGGCGCTCCCAGAGGGCGGTTGGCGAGTTGACGTCCTTTCGTCGTTGGGGTTGGGTAAGTGGAGCTGGTCCGAGACTCGCTTTCGGGCTACGGGCGCGGCTGAGTGAACAATCCCGGCTCGGTCTCAACGAGGACGCCGCGACTGACCAGGCGTTTGACCGTGGAATGGATGTACTCGATGTTCTTCGACGCGATGGGCAGGTCCAGAGCTTCGCACGGGTCGCGGACGCCAGCTGCCAATCCGGTCTTCTCGCCGCCGCTTTATTTTTGTCATTATTGACGGCCGAGCATTAGTTTAGTGGAAATGGAATGACTGACCTCATAGAGCGTATCGAGGATACGATCAAAGTCGATGCTTATCAATTCATGCTCATGGATAACGATGGTTCGGCAAACAGGCCCGCGAGCGCGCTGGCCATAGAAGATCTCGGAGCGCAGCTGAAGAATCCAGATGTCTGGTTCGTCGCGACCGCCAACATAGCCATAGTCAAGAGCAATGTCGCAGACTGGCATGTTGCTGATGTGGCGCTCGAGCTATGGGACGGGCATCCGCCTGCCGATGACAAGGGCTGGATTAAAAGCGTCACTACTCAAATGTACTGCAGTTCAGGTCGCATGCTACTTGTCCAGACTCTTGGTCGCCCGTCCCGAAAATCTTTGAATCTGCGTGCGGCGGATAGAACGTGGTCGGTTCGATGCAGTCTGGGACCAGGGAAAGGTGAGCGTTATATCGAAGATGGCCCACCGCAAGGGCTGGAATCCTATCGGCTGCAGTTTTGGCCCTCACTCTAGCAGAGCCGCTGGGGAGCCCTGAAGGGAGCCTGCCTGCCGGGTAGATCGAACTTCCGGCAGGCGGGCTCTACTCCTAGTTGGTTGCTAGTTAATGTTCACTAGCTTGTCGTCGGAGTTGTAGAGACGGATGAAGAAGTCGTCCTCGTCCAAGATTCGGTCCACCATGTAGAAGCGCCCGAGCCCTCCGGTATCCCAATTGGCTCCCCACGCCAGGTTTTCCTGAGCGGGGATCAGGTCCACCGTTACGTTTGCCATGTTCGGATACGTACAGCATTGGTCGTCGGGCGGTGTTTTCTGCCATACCTCCCAGGAGCCTTCGTACGTGCTAGCGAAGGGGAACTCGTCGCACTGTACAACTGCGGGATTCCATGGCACGGGGTCGGCCCCACCCCATGAAGGGTAATTCTTATAGCCGCATATCCGCTGCGATCGCCATCTGTTTCTGTCTATACGGTTCTCGTCCCAGTAGAGGCGATGGATTCCGTTGTTTTTACTGAAGCCTGGGAACTGCTTTGGTGTTCCTAGCGGTACGCGTGTCTGCGGCGGCCACATTCTCACATCCGTCGTGGTTGTCTCCGGGATTGTGGTGTTCGGAGCGAGGAACGCCTTCGAGACATGAGCATAAGCGTTCGGGAACTGAGTCTGGCGAAGCTTAATAGATGGCACGAGATGAGCGAATATGCATCCCGATCTATACCATGTGATGTATTCGGCAGAGTCGCATCGGATCACCTGCTGAGCCGTTTTATTATTGTATTGGACGCCAGCAACATGCGGCGCTGTGAGAGTCAACTGTGTCACACAGGTGGCGATAACCTCCCTGTTGTTAGGGCCTGGGATCCAGCCTGTGTCGGGAGATTCGACCTTGAAGGTCACTTTTCGGCCCGCCCAGTATTCCACCGGCCCCGAGAACACGGCGGGATACTGCTCATTCACAACCTGCTTGCAGGCCGCGGGTGACGGGTCGGGTGTTATCTTCAGGCCAACCGTGAAGTTCTTATCCTTGAATGCAGTCCCTTCGACAGCGTCATTTACGCGTGGCATATAGACATCGAATTCTATTTCGCGGCTACCTTGGAACGTTCGACCGATGGTCACCAGCTCCGCTGCGGCGAGGTCTGTTGTCTCCCATTTCTTCTTGGCGTAGTCGTATACCTCAACAGCGAGCATCGGGATCTGCCGAGTGCACCAAGAGAAGTTGTTTTTGGTGTACCCTCGCGGGTTGATCGCCGGCTTGGTGCCACTCGCGGCCACATAGGCGCTGCGGACGGTATTAACACAGTCATTGTAATCAATACGATCGTACACGAAGTTGTTATTTGGCACCGCAGACAACTTGGTATTTTTTGTCGGCGAGGCCGCTTCTTGTGTACCCGTTGCACCATAAAGGGCTGCGATGTCGCTTGCATTCAGGGCCTTGGCATAGACCCAGACATCGTCGAGGGCGCCGCGCATGCTGGTGCCCAGTGTCATGGCGCTGTCGGTATTCCACGTGGGGAAACCGATCGACGCAGTTTTGATCGCAGTTCCGTTCAGGTACAGCGTTGCGGTCCTGCTTGTGGCGTCGTATACGCCGGCCAGGTGGAACCACTCGTCGGCAGGGGGTTCTACATCGGAGAACAACGTTTCGGTCGTTGCGTCCTGGGCATCCGCGCTTGTGAAAGCGAAGATCAGGCCTCGGTCCGGCGTATTGCCCAAGAGGAAGGGGGCCTGGTGGGCGCCCTTCTGTTCGACCACCCTATAAGTACCGTTCTTGTCGGCCCATCGCAGCCAGGCTGCGATGGTAAAGCTGCTATCCGTACGAATAACTGCCCCGGCGGTTCGAGCTAGCGGCTCCTCGCCGGACTGTGCGATCTTGATGGTGACGGATTGCCAGTCCGACCATTGAGAACTCGTGCTCCCGGCAACTGCGCGGGCGCGCCAGCGTACCTTCCACCCATCGGAGAGTTTGCCTGCCGGGATCGTCACACTGGCTTGAGCTCCGGAGACGAGCCCATCCACAGCTGCGGTCCAGATCTGCCCGCTTCCCTGCTCTGTAGCGGTAGGGTCGTGCTCGACCTCGTATTCAGCGCGGAGGTTGCCACCAGCGGTGTCGGTAACCTGAGCGAGAAATGCGGGCGTGAGGGTGGACGTCACGATCGTGCCGTCGATCAGCTGAGACGGGATAACTTGCAGGGCATGGACCTGCGGCTCAGGTTCCGGCGATGGCACGTTCACGGTAGCGAATTGCCATGCGGACCAAGCCGAGGTGGTTCCGGCGACGGCGTTGGCGGCACGGGCCCGCCAGCGGATCTTCCATCCGTTGGCAAGCTTGCCTGCGGGAACAGAGACCACAGCTTGTCCGCCTGAGGCCACAGCCGCAGAGGTCGCGGTCCATATCTGACCGGTGCCCTGTCCAGTCGCCGCGGGGTCGTGCTCAATTTCGAACTGGCCAGTCAAGTCGCCGTCTGCGGTGTCGGAGACGGTGGCGGCCAACTGTGGTGTGAGTGAGGTGGTCACGATCGTGCCGGACACGTCTTGTGCTGGTGTGATCATCGGCGCAGCGATCGCTGGCGCGGATGCGGGTCCGCTGGTTGTGATGGTTAGTGTGGGCGGCTGGTTAAAATCGGTGTCTTCCGAGGCTGTGAGGTAGCGCCAGTTGATCGCTGTGCTCTCGGTCGGCGACTGCACCACCAGACCGTGGTCGGCAGCTCCGGCAGCCCAGTCCTGGGCGATGCCAGTGACGTTCCACTCCAGAGGTTGGGCTCCGCCGGCGCAGGACATGTCGTAGCCGGCCTTGTTGATTGGCGCGTCCTCGGTGGTCGCGGTCGGCTTGTTCGACCAGTAGAGGTTGTTGACGTCCCAGGCGCCGGTTACCCGGCGGACCTGGAGGCCGTCACTGACCGACGCCCCGCAGGCTGAGCTGACGATGTTGTACAGCGACAGCTTTGCGTCGGTTACCGTCTGACCTTGCAGACTTCCAGTGGGGAAGCGCAGGTATGCGCGCATCTTCTGCCCCGTTTGCACACCCGTGACCATGGTCGAGCCGTCGGGGTACGCTGGCGAGTCCACCGTGTCGGTGCTGGCGAGCTGGACGTCCTCGCTACTCGTCGACGCCGCCAGAGGCTGCATCCGAACCGGGTAGGTGATGCCCGGGTCGGTCAGGAACTGATGGTCGGGCTTGAGCACCAGCTCGGTACGGCCACCCTTGGTGACCACGTCGGTGGCAACCTTGACGCTCTTGGCCAGAGGGCGACGCCCCTTGGCGCTGCCGTCCCACATGACCGGGTGCGGTGCTGAGGCAACGACCTTGTTGTCCTTGCTCTTGAGCAAAAGCCGTCCGGCCTTGCCTTTGGACAAGATCAGCCCGTCGTTGTCCACACCGATACGCAGCTCCAGCGGCGTGGACGGCCGCTGTCGCAGCACTACTTGATGCCGGAACCCAGTCGGCAGTACTGTCACCACGAGATCCGCGCCCTTGCCGGCCGCATCAGTGTAGGTGGCCACGTTCCCCTTAAGCGTCGGCTTAGGCAACGCAGTCGGCCACTGCAACACATATGTCCGTCCCCGGGGGGCGGTCATACGAACAAACGCACCCTCACCACCGTTGGATATCTCCACTGTGATGCCCGATGCGATCGCCTTAGGCTTTAACACCCCATCCACGTCGGCCAGGGCGGTGTCGATCGGAACCCACACATTATCCTGGCGGGTCTGCACGGGTCCGGAGGCAGTCTCTGTCTTGAACGTTTTTCCGTCCGGCTGAGCATAGGTGATGCTGGTCTCGGAGGTTTCGTCCACCACCTCCACCGGCTTGCCCAATTTCTCGGCTTCTGTGGCTGCGGCTGCACGAGCTTGTGCTGTCGAGGGGCTGGCCGAGCCCGGGTTCTCGGTGTTGGACAGAGCCATCCCGTTGTTCCCGGGAGTCCATGAGGCAGTGCTGCCTAGCGTCGCGTTGTTGCCTCCCCCTGAGGAGTCGGCCGCTACGCTACCTGTGCCTTCATCGAGACTCCAATGTCCCCTCACCGTTTCCTCGGTGGGGACTTCGACGGGCAATCGATCAGGATTCAGATCCCTTGCGATCTGATCGTCCGTGAGGCCCTCAGGTGGGGGCGGCATCGTGGCCGGATCAGACTCGGTGATGTCCTCCATGGCACGAGCGTCAGCGAGAGCCTTGTACCGGGTAACAGCTGTGGGTGCGAGGGGCTCGTCAGTGACGTTATTGCCCCTGTATTGCTCCAACAGTTCTGACGCGACGTCACCCTCGGGGAATTCAGGCATGCCGTCGTAGACGGTTTTCCGCGTCAGGGGCGGCCGCGGGGGTTCGAAGTCCACGGTGAGGATGGGCGGGTGGAGCTGGAACTTGCAGTCTTCCAGCGGCGTGGTCGTGCAGCCGCCGGCGTCCTCGGAGGTGTAGCGCCGCCAGTTGCGCAACTCGGATTCGTTGCCCGCGGTGAGCTGGATGCCGTAGTTGGTGGCGCCGTTGACCCACTCTTGGACGATCGTGTTGAGGGTGTGGGTCAGGTTCCAGGCATAGTTCATGGAGCCGGTGCAGTCTTCGCCGTAGGCGCCGTACTCGGTGTCCGCGCCCACGCTGGTGACGGACGGCTGACTGCTCCAGCGCAGCGTCGTCTCGTCCCAGGCGGAGGTGATCCGCCGCGCCGTGATGCCGGAGCCGACCGAGGTCCCGCACTCGTTGGACTGGTAGTTCCACAGGTGCAGGTCGGCGTTTTCCACCTTGCTGCCCGCGAACTCGGCGGGAATGGTGGGGAACTTGAGGTAGCCGCGCCAGCGCTTGGCGACGCTGCTAGCGTAGGACTTGCCGACCACGATCTGGGTCTGGGTGAAGGTATCCCAGCTTTCCTGGTAGTCAACGTCGTTGATCCAGGTGTCCATACCCCCTTTGCCCCACTGGCCGGTGTGGCCTTCGTACCAGTCTGACGCCGCAGCGGTCATGATTACTGGGTATGTCGTTGCTGGGTCGGCCAGGAACGCGGTGTCTGGCGTGAACACGAGGGTTTTGCCGTCCTCCGCGAGTGTGACGGCGGCCTTGCCGATCTTGCCCGCGTCGAGCGGGGCACCCGCGTCAGCGGCCTTGGCGTCCTGCAGCAGGGTCGGCCGCACCTCGGTAAGCGTCTTGCCGTCCTTGCCCACGATGGTGGGTCGGCCGGCGGCGTTCGTCTTGAACGACAGACCAGCGGGCAGGTCCACCGGTACCCGGAAGGAGACCGGGCCGGTGGGCCGTTCGGCGATGGTGATCTGCTGCCGGAAGCCGGTCGGGCTCGCGGTCACCACCAGGTCGCGGCCCTTGCCGTAGGCATTCGGGTAGGTGGCGGTGTTGCCCTTCAGCCGGGGCTCGGGCAGTGCCGACGGCGTGCTGATCTTCGCGGTGGCGTCGGTCGCCCGGCTCTTGAGCAGAGTGTTGTCCCCGCCAGCGGACAACACCAGGTCGCCGTGCGCGGCCTTGGGCTTGATGGCGCCGTCCGCCTCGACGAGGGTGGTGTCGATCGGCGTGAAGCCCTTGCCGTCTGCATTCTTGACCCGGTTCGGCTGGGTGCTGAGCTCCATCCGGACCGTCTTGCCGTCCGGGTTGGCGTAGAAGGTGGCGCTTTCCGAGCGCATCGACTCTATCTCGACGCGCCGGTTGTCCTTCTTGGCCTGAGCCAGCGCCTTGGCGGTCGGTGTGGTGGGGGCACTTGGCGGCGTCGTGGGGGTGGTGGTGGAGGGTGGCGTGGGGCCCTGAGCGGTCGCGGGTGCGCTCAACAGTGAGAGCGGCAGTGTCAGAGCCGCGATCAGGGCAGCACGGCGGCGCGTCCGGGCGGATAAGCCGGACGCTGTTGGCGATGTGTTCACCCGATCCTTTCGAACATATGTGGCAAAACGGAGTGATCATCACATATGCCGTAAATAAATGTAAAGATCCTTTTGGGTGACGGGAAGGGTGAGCTCCGTAAGCGCCAGACACCTGAACCAGGGCGCAGCTGCGATAGAGGGGGTGCAGCACGAGGTTGCGTGTTGCGAGTGAACTTGCAGAAGGAGGCCAGTCATGCGGGATGCGTAGTTCCTGTAAGCGTTCGAGATCAGTCCCGCCCCCGGAGGTGTGCTCGCAGGTCCCGCCTGCAGAGGTTGCCAAGCTCAGGGAAGACGCCCAAAGGCCCTGTTCCGTCCGGTGGAACAAGCAGGCAAGGGGAAGGCCGGACGGGTGAACGGAGTGCACCCTTCGATGAGGCCAGAGCATGGTCGTGGACCATGTGTGGACCGTCCATTGCCTTGATTGAGCGATGTCAATGCATAGTGCCTGGTCAAAGCATGTCTACGAGTAAACCCGCAACCCTCTCCGGAGCCGGGCGCGCGGGTTCGAATCCTGCAGGGGGCACTCGAGATCTCCATTGAAAGATGGCAAGGACCTGCGGAAACGCAGGTCCTTCTGTATTCCGGTTGTGTCACCCGCGGCCGCTGATGGCAGGCATGTGCCCATGATCACGTACCGATCATGGATCGTAGCCTTGTTTGCGCGCCAAGGTGTAGGCCGCCTGAGGGGGTATCGGCGCCTCCACTCTCTGCCATCGTGGCCCCAGCCGCGCCGCAGGGTGAGCAGTGCCAGTGGGAAGCATGCCTCAGCGTCGCCGTTAATGGACAGGCCGGGCGTGCGCCCATCTGGCCGTGGGTTTCGCGGGAGCACTGGATCGTCTCGCTGGCGCTGAGCCGCTCGGCGGGTGCGCGAACTCGGCACTCAGGGAGATTTGGAACGGAATCCGGTGTCAGCGGGGTCTCTCCTGGTCAGCTAGCCCAGCCTTTCCTTTCGGATGCGCGGGGGAAGACGATTCCGGCCTGCGGCGAAGGATGGGTGATCGTGACCGCCGACCGGAAGGCCGACCTTATGCCGGAGACAAGAGCGTGAGCGCCGAAGTGAGCGAACAAGTGACCGACGCCGAGCTCGTCGCCCGGTACCGGCGCGACCCCCACCTGTTCACCGCCGTCCACGACCGCTACTACCGCGACATCTACCTGTACGTCGCCGGCCGCCTGGACACGCAGATCGCCGAGGACCTCGCCGCCGAGACGTTCTTGCTGGCCTTCGACCGGCGCGACCGGTACGACCCGGAACGCGGAGACCTTCGGCCCTGGCTGTTCGGCATCGCCACTAATCTGATCGCCAGGCACCGCCGCAAGGAGACCCGCCACTACAAGGCGCTGGCCAAGCTGGGGCCCGAGCCCGTCGTGGAAGGCCACGAGGATCGGGTCGTCACTACTGTCGCCGCCGAGCGCATGCAGCCGTACCTGGCCAGGGCGCTCGCCGCCCTGTCCGGTGGCGAGCGCGACGTGCTGCTGCTCGTGGCCCTGGGCCAGCTCAGCTATGACGAAGTGGCTCAGGCGCTCGGCATCGCCGTCGGCACCGTGGGCTCCCGGCTCAGCCGGGCCCGCAGCAAGATCCTCGCCCTCGTTGACAAGGAGAACGCCCGTGGATGACGTGAACGCCGTCGCGAGCCTGCTGGCCAAGCCCGAACCGTCCGCCGAGGCGATCACCCGCAGCAGGGGACGTCTCCAGGACAGGATGACGCGGGGCCGTGCCCGCCGGCGCGGCGGTCGGCTCCTACCGGTGCTGGGCATGGCGGTCGCCTCCGCAGTGGCCGTCGCCGTGATCGTCACCAGCGTGTTTTCGCCCGCCGCCGCGCCGGTCTCGGGCAGGGACGTCCTGCTCATGGCAGCGGCCAGCGCCGAACACATCCCCCAGGGCACGGGGACCTATTGGCACATCACGCGTACGTGGCAGGGCCCGGACGGGCTCCAAGTGCAGGAGAGCTGGACCACCCGCGACGGCCACCGCTGGTCCAGGAACGAGCCGTACGCCACTGCCGGCTCCGTCGTCGAGGACCCGGCCCCGTTCAGGCTCATGGGCGCCGAGATCGGTTTCGAGGAGCTCGAAGGGCTTCCGGCGGATCCGGAGCAGCTGAAGGAGCGCATCGCAGGGCTTCCCCGGCGTGACAGCGCCATGCCCCTTGCCGACCGGCAAGGCGAGCTCGTCTCCCCGCTGATCACCTTGATCACGGAGCTGCCTACGCCCGCGCAGGTCCGTTCGGCGGCATTCGAGGCCCTCGCCGCGACGCCGGGGGTCAAGAACACCGGGCCGGTCGAGGGCGGGCAGGAGCTGCTGATCCCGCTCTCAGGGAGCATGGAGATCAGGATGGTCGTCGATCCCGAGGCCGCCCGGGTGGCGCGCGCCAACGTCTTGCTGACCGCCGAAGGGGGCTCGATGATAAGCAACTCGTATATCTCGGTGACCACCGAGTGGACGGACCAGCTGCCGCGGTGAAAACCCGTCGTAGCCGAGGCGGGCTCGGCCGCCGCCGACGCAGTGAGATAGCTCGTCTTCGGCGGCAGGTGGAGCCGTCAGCTCACGTCCTTTCTGACGACGCGCAGAACGCCGAGCCCGCCCGGGATGACGATCCAGGCCAGCACCACCGATGTGGCCAGGCGGGCCGCGGCTTCCCACGTCCAAGTTCCGCCCATGAGCGGGTTGGTCGTCGCGTTGAGGTCCAGCCATGCGGCTAGACGAGTAAGTCCTAAGTAGCTGCGGTACGGAGTGCGTACATAACGAAGGGTGTTGACGATCGGTTTGTGACAACAGACCTCAACACCCTTCTCACCGCACTGTACGTCAGCATCGACGACTGGCTCGGACATCAGCCACGACTGGGACGCAAGCCGAAACTCACCGACGCCGAACTGCTCACCCTGGCCGTCGCCCAGGTCCTGCTCGGCATCCACTCCGAGGCGCGCTGGCTGCGCTACGTCCCCAAGCACCTGCCCGGCGCCTTCCCCTACCTGCCCGGCCAGTCCGGCTACAACAAACGCCTGCACAAGGCCCTGCCGCTGCTCAAACGGGCCATCCGGGCGCTGGCATCCGACACCGACCTGTGGAGCGATGCGGTGTGGGTGGCCGACTCCACTCCGATCGAATGCGGCCGCTCCCGCCCCACCACCCAACGCTCGAACCTGGCCGGCTGGGCCGGCTACGGCTACTGCCGCTCCCACTCCCGCTACTTCTGGGGCCTGCGCCTGCACCTCATCTGCACCCCCGCCGGACTACCCATCACCTGGGCCCTGGCCACCCCCAACATCGACGAACGCCAGGTGTTGATGGCCATCTGCGAGCACGACCCGCACCTGCTCGCCGACCGGCCCGGCCTGCTCATCGTCGCTGACAAGGGCTACATCTCCGCCGAACTGGACACCTTCCTGGCCGAGCGCGGCGTGCGGCTGCTGCGCCCGTCCTACCGCAACCGCACCCCTCGCCCCGGCGAAGAGCTGCTCAAGCCGATCCGCCAGCTGATTGAGTCCGTCAACGACACGCTCAAGGGCCAGCTCGACCTGGAACTGCACGGCGGACGCACCGTCACCGGGGTCGGCGCCCGCATCGCCCAGCGCATCCTGGCCCTGACCGCCGCCATCTGGCACAACCGAGCCACCGGCCAGCCCATCACCCGATCCCTGATCGCCTACGACCACTGACCCGACTTAGGACTTACTCGTCTAGGGTCTCGCCCGTCTCGCCGAGTTGTGCGACGAAGCTCCACAGCGCCGTACCGGCCAGGCAGATCACGATGGCCGCGGGAGCGTTCAGGAGCAGCAGGCCCATTGCCAGGCCCTGCGCGGTCATCAGCACCATCACCGTGATCCATCCGAGGACGGTTTGCAGAGCGACGTTCCAGGATGCCTCCACGCCCCGTACGGCCGCTGCGACGGCTGTCGCCGGTACCGCCGCCGCCAGTGCGAACAGGCACGCCACCACGGCGGTGGCCAGTGCTGGGAGGCACTTGGCGGCCAGCACCCGCGCCCGGCGCGGTTCCAGCGCGAACGTCGTCAGCACCGTACGGCCGTGCCGGGCTCCAGGTCGGGGGTCATGTCAAGCTCCTGCTGGTGTCGGAGGTCAGGTCGAGTTCGTGCTGGCGTCGGGGTCCAGGTCGGGGGTCAGGTCGAGCTCCTGCCGGCGTTGGAGGTCAGATCGAGGAAGGTGCGTTCGAGGCCGTGGCCTCGTACATGCGGACGCTCACTCCCTCACCGGCGTCTGGTCCAGCAGGCGCTGGGCCAGGCGTCGGACGGCGGTTCGCAGGTCCAGTGGCGACAGGATCGTGAAGGGGAAGCCGAGTCCGGCGAGCATGGTGGCCATGCCGTCGAGGGACTCGGCGCGCGTCCGCAGGAGGACTCCGTCTTGTGTTTCGGTGAGTGTGGCCACCGAGGGCGGGATGCGGCGGGCCGCCTCGGCCAGGGGAACGTGCAGGGTGACCTCGACGATGTGTGCATACGGTACCTGGGCCAGCGATGCGGTGACCTGCCGTACAGGGTCGGACTCCTCGGGGATCTCATAGGTGGCCGTCCCTGGGGCGACGGAGGAGATCCGGTCGACGCGGAAGGTGCGGATCTCGCCGGAGTGGTGGTCGTGGCCGGTCACGTACCAGCGGCCGGAGTGGAAGACCAGGCCGTGGCCGTCCAGTTCGCGTTCGGTCTGGGAGCCTTTCCAGGAGTTGTAGTGCAGTGTGACCCGGCGGCGGTCGCGGATCGCGGCGGCCAGGGTCAGCACGGCCCGGCTCGCGGGCGTCGGCGCCGCGCGTTCGGCGAGAGTGAAGTCCAGGGTCTCCTCCAGTGCGCCGACCTGTTCTCGCAGCGTGGCCGGCAGTACCCGGCGGATCTTGGCCAGGGCGGCTTCGGTGGCTTCGGCGGCGAGGCCCAGGCGGCGTCCGGCGAGCAGGCCGAGAACCACGGCGGTGGCCTCGTCGTCGGTGAGCATCAGCGGTGGCAGCTTGTAGCCGGGCATCAGCTGGTAGCCGCCGTAGCGGCCGCGTTCGGCGGCGACCGGGATGCCCAGTTCGGCGAGCCGGGCGGCGTAGCGCCGGACGGTCCGCTCGTCCACACCGAGCCGCTGCGCCAGGTCGCGGCCGCCCAGCCTGTGGTGCGCCTGGAGAAGTTCGAGCATCGCCAGCATCCGGGTCGCCGGATATGACACAGGTCACCTCCTTAATCCGGGCGGATTCTGTCCGATATCGGCTTTAGCGTAGTGACATCGGCTCACTGGAAGGACGATGAGATGGCGAACTACGTGCTGGTTCCTGGTTTCTGGCTCGGTGCCTGGGCTTGGGACCAGGTGGTGGAGAGGCTGCGTGCCGCCGGACACCAGGTGCGGGCGGTCACTCTGACGGGGCTGGCGGAGCGGGCGGGGGAGCTGTCGCCGGAGGTCGGCGTGGAGACCCATGTCGCCGACATCCTCGCGGCGATGGACGGATGGGAGGAGGTTGTCCTGGTCGGGCACAGCGGGGCGAACGTCCCGGTGACCGCGGTCGCCGACCGGCATCCCGAGCGGCTCAGCCGGGTCGTCTACGTGGACACCGCGCCGCTGCCGTCGGGTGTGGCGGTGATCGACTTCAATGACGAGGACACCCAGAAGGCCTGGCGCGCTCAGGTCGGGGACGGTCATGCGCTCGACGTGCCCGCCTTCGAGCCGGGGGAGGGGCAGTTCGCGGGCCTGACCGAGGAGCATTGCGCGCAGATCCGCGCGAAGACGACGCCGCACCCGTGGGGGGCGGTCACCCAGTCGGTTCAGCGGCCGCAGCAGATCCCGGCGACGCCGAAGACCATGGTCGCCTCGACGATGCCGGTGGCGCTGATCCGCGAGCTGATCGCTTCGGGGAACCCGGCTTTCGCCGCGCTCGGCACCCCCGAATGGACCTTTGTCGAGCTGCCGACCGGCCACTGGCCGATGTTCTCGCGACCGGCGGATCTCGCCGCGTTGCTCTGACGACGGTAGAGCCGTCAGCTCACATCCTTCCTGACGACGCGCAGAATCCCGAGCCCGCCGGGGATGACGATCCAGGCCAGCACCGATGTGGCCAGGTGGGCGGCGGCTTCCCATGTCCACGCTCCGGCCATGAGCGGGCCGGTCGTCGTGTTGAGGTCTAGCCACGCGGCCAGGGTCTCGCCTGCCCCACCGAGTTGTGCGACGAAGCTCCACAGCGCCGTGCCGGCCAGGCAGATCACGATGGCCGCCCGGCGGTCGCACGGGGCCCGGGGGGGCGGCTGGGGTTGGTGGGGCTGGCGGAACGGACGCGGATGGCCGGCGGCACGCTCACACACGCCTTACGAGATGGGCGTTTTGTCCTGGACGCCCGGTTGCCGTGGGAGGCTTGAACCCGTGATCAGAGTGGTGATGGTGGACGACGACCCGATGGTGCGCACGGGGCTGCGCCTCATCCTGGGCGGCGAGCCCGATCTCGACCTGGTCGGCGAGGCCGGGGACGGCAAGCAGGCCATGGACGTGATCCGCGACCTGCGGCCCGACGTCGTGCTGATGGACATCCGCATGCCGGAGCAGGACGGCCTTGTCACCACCGAACTGCTCCTCAGCCGGCCGGCGCCGCCCCGGATCCTGGTACTGACGACGTTCGACGCCGACGACCTCGTGCTGCGCGCCCTGCGGCTCGGCGCGCACGGCTTCCTGCTGAAGGACGCGCCGCCGCCGAAGATGATCGAGGCCGTGCGGGCCGTGGCGCGCGGCGAGCCGGTGCTGTCGCCGAGCGTGGCGCGCCAGGTCATCGCGGCCGCCACCGGCGGCCGCGAGCCGCGCCGGCCGGGGGCGCTGGCGGAGCTGGCCGTGCTCACCGAGCGCGAGCGGGAGGTCGCGATCGAGGTGGCCAGGGGCGGCTCGAACGCCGAGATCGCCGCGAGCCTGTCGGTCAGCGTGGCGACCGTGAAGGCCAACATCACCCGCATCTTCGCCAAACTGGGCACCGACAACCGGGTCCACGTCGCCATGAAGGTCCGCGACGCCGGCCTCCTCTGACGTACGTGCGGCGCGACACGATGGCCAGAACGGGCCCGCGAACGGGACGGTCCGGCCGGTGCGCGGGTCGGTGGCGGCGCGACACGATGGCCGAGGCGGGCCTCCTCACTCGATGATCGCGGTGACCTCGGCCTCGATGAGAATGCCGGGTTCGAAGAGGACGTCGACCCCGATCAGCGCGAGCGGCGGCGTGGCGAGGTCGAACTCGCGGGCCGCCTGTTCGATTCCCGCGTTGAAGGCGTCGTACATCTCTCGCTTCCAGCCGGCGGCGTACCACGTGAAGCGGACGACGTCGTGGAACGTCGCTCCCGCCGCGTCGAGCGCCTTGGCGACGTTGCGGTAGACCTGGGCGACCTGTCCGGTGAGGTCGCCCGGTGCCACGAGCTCGCCGTTCTCGTCCCAGGCGACCTGTCCCGCGATGTGGACCTGCCTGCTGCCCGTCGCCACCGCGACGTGGTGGTAGATCGGGACTCGGACATGCTTGTCAGGGTTGATGAGCGAGACAGCCATGAGATTTCCCATCGAATACGTCGGGCAAGCCCGTAGTCTCTTGCGGTTACTGGGAAACCATAGGAGAGTGTTCGCTGACGTGGAAGAACGAACTTTTCAGTGACTGGGGAACCAGATGGTGACCAAGCAGTTCATGGGCTCCTCCGACGAAGCGGACCTGAGGCGCGCGGACTCCCTGGCGCGGGAGATCTTCTCGGATGTCGCCAACAAGTGGGCGTTGCTGATCATCGAGGCGCTCGGTGAGCGCACCCTGCGTTTCAGCGAGCTGCGGGACGAGGTCGAGGGCATCAGCCACAAGATGCTCACCCAGAACCTGCGCATGCTGGAGCGCAACGGCCTGGCCGAGCGGAAGGTGCACCCCACCGTGCCGCCACGGGTGGAGTACACCCTCACCGAGCCGGGCCAGGCCCTGCGGGCGACGGTCGACTTGATCTGCGGCTGGACCCACCAGTACTTCGGCCACATCGAGGCGGCCCGCCGCGGCTTCGACGCCTGACCTCAAAGCGCGAGACGGTGATCAGGACGACGGGCCGAGCACGAGTGTGGGGGAGACGTAATGTTCCCCTGGAGTGCGGTCGTCGGCGAGAACGTTCGCGGCGGCGAGTTGTCCCAGGGACCGGAGTTCGAGGTCAATTGTCGTCAGCCGCCGGACCCCTTGGTCGACGATGATTCCCTCCCAGTTGTCCACTCCGACAACTGCCAGATCTTGAGGTACGCGTAGCCCTTTGGCCTCGCAGACATCGAGTACGCCACGGGCGATGTGGTCATTACCGCAGAACACCGCGTCGACCTCCGCGCCGGATTCGAGCAATTCCTGCATGGCTTTGACCCCCGACCCCTCGGTCCAGGAGCCATGGCGCGTCGGAGCGGCAGGGCGGAGCCCGGCCTCCTTCAGCGCCGTGAGCATGCCGCGCTCCCGCAGGCGTACGGCGATACTCGACGGATCGCCGGTGAGATGGGCAATACGGGTGCGGCCGCGTTCGATCAAATGGCGGGTGGCGAGAGCTCCCGCACCCTCGTTGTCCGGCAGGTAGACGACGTCTTCGGGGTGGTCGGAGGCCGCGAAGGCGTACGTCACCGGCACCGTGAAATGGTGCGTGACCGACGGTGAACGGCGCTCGTGCCCGTCCCCGATGACGATGAGTCCATCAATTTGGCGGGCCTGGAACTGGCGGATGCTTTCGGTTATCTCGCGATGAACGAGAACGTCTTCGTCGAAGACGAGGGCGGCTTGCTGGAGCCTCCCGAGTTGCAGGACCGCGCCTATCACCACAGGTCCGGAAAACGTACTCGCGGCGCGGTGGGTGAGTACGCCGACCGTGCGGCTGCGGCCCAGCGCGAAGGAGCGCGCGAGCGCATTTGGCCTGAAGTCGAGGCGTTCGGCGACGGCGAGCACCCGGGCCCGCGTCGCCTCGGAAATCCGGTCCGTTCCGTTGAGCACTTTCGAGGCAGTCGAGAGTGAAACTCCTGCAATCGCAGCGACATCACTCAGCCGAACACTGCCCTTGCGGTTGGACGGCACCGGCCGATTGTACCGAAGGCGCGTCAATGACCCGCTCCGGCTGGCGGCGGGGCGAGGCCGGGCGGCGTCCCGCCGGCGCCCGAACGTGCGCGTCGTCCGGAAATTGCGCCTTGACAGTGACCTTGGCCGCCGCTCACACTGCGGCCAGTGCGAAATCGGTTTCGCAACCCTGGCCATGTCGTCGTCCAGCGAGGAGAGCGAGCATGTCGATGGGCCCCACCCCCGCCCGCCGATTGACAAGGAGTCCATTACGCCGAGCGATCGTCGCGCTCGCCGTCGCGGTTACGGCGCTGGTCTCACCGGCCACACCGGCCCAGGCCGCACCGGGTGACGTCGTACTCGGAGACTTCGAGAACGGCGTCACCCCCTGGTTCACGGCGACCGGCGGCGGCGCGAGCGTGTCGCTGACCGTGACCTCGGACGCGCCGGCGAGCGGCAGCGGCGCCGCCCGTCTCCAGGTGAACGCGCCCGCCGGGACCGCGGAGCTGGTGCGCGGCGTCCCCTCGATCGACGCTCGCTCGCTGACGTTCGCCCTGCGCAGCACCCAGCTGAAGGGCATCGTCGTCCGGATGGTCGACGGCACCGGGCAGGCGCACCAGCAGACCCGCCCGCTCACTCCCGGATCGCAGTGGCAGACCGTCACCGTGAGTGATTTCGCCCCGGCCGGTCAGGCGGAGTACATCCACTGGGGCGGCGCGAACGACGGTGTCTGGCACGGGCCGCTCAAGCAAATGTCGCTCCTGGTCGACGCGTTCCGCGTCGTCAACGGCCCGACCGCGACGATCGACGTGGACGACGTGACCGTGCAGGGCCCCGCGCCCGATCTCGCGATCGCTCCGACGGCGACCGGCAACGCGTTCACCACCGGGCAGGAGGTGTCGTTCGGCATCCGCACCGCGGCGAAGTCCGTGGAGTGGACCGTACGCGACATCGACAACGCCGTGGTGACCTCCGGCGCGAAGGAGGCCTCGGAGCTGGGGGGCACGCTGACGCTCGGCAAGCTGCCGACCGGCTGGTACGCGGTCGACCTCGTGGCGGTGCAGCCTGACGGCCGCCGCGTCGCGGGCGGCACCGACGTGTCGGTGCTCCCCGCGTCCGACGCCCGCGAGGAGCGCATCGGCGTCGCGACGCACTACGGGCAGGCCTGGTCCGCTGACACGATCCCGCTCATCGCCGCCGCGGGAGCCGGCTTCGCCCGGGACGAGGCGTACTGGGCCGAGGCGGAGAAGGTCAAGGGCACGATCGACTTCCCCGCGAAGGTGGACGCGTACACCGCCGCGCTGTCGAGGAACAACCTCGAATTCTTCGACATCCTCGCGTACGGCAACAGGCTCTACCACGAAGGCGAGGCGCCGGCCACGCAGGCCGGGCGTGACGCGTTCGCGAACTACGCCGACGTCTCGGTCGCCACGTTCGGGACGGACGACACCTTCTACGAGGTGTGGAACGAGTGGAATCTGCGCGACCGGACCGGGCCCGCCGGCGCGACCGCGGCGAACTACGCGGCGCTGCTGGCAACGACCGCCGACCGGGTCCGCGCGGCCCATCCCGGCGCGAAGCTGGCCGGCCCGGCACTGGCCCCGATGGACGAATGGTCCAAATGGGTGGACGACTTCATCGCCGCCGGCGGCCTCGACGACCTCGACGCGTTCACCACGCACCCTTACGACTTCGGCGCCGAGCCGGAGAAGTTCATGGACCACGTGGCGGTGATCCGCGCGAAACTCGACGCCGCGGGGCACCGCGACATGCCGATCTGGCTCAGCGAGCACGGATGGCACACCTCCGACACGCCGCTCGGGGCCGACGAGAAGGCGCAGGCCCGCAATCTGTCCCGTGCGCAGCTGCTGGCCCTCGGCAAGGGGATCGGCAAGTACACCGTCTACGACTTCAAGGACGACGGCACCGACCCGAAGAATCCCGAGCACCGCTTCGGCATCATCCGCAACGAGAACGACCCCCGAGGCGCGTACACCCCGAAGCCGGCCTTCGTCGCGCAGGGCATCCTGACGCGCCAGACCGACGACCGCCAGGTCCGGCAGGTGCTGGCCCTCGGCAGCGGCCGCTACGGCGTGGAGTTCGGCGCCCGCCCCGGCGAGCCCGCCGCCACGCGCATGCAGGCCCTGTGGGCGCTGAAGCCGGAGACCTGGAGCATCAAGGCGGCCGGCGAGGTCAAGGTCACCGACCTCTACGGCGCCGAGGTGACCCTGCGGCCGGACGCCGACGGCCGGGTCCACGTCGCCGTCGGCAAGGACCCGGTGTATCTCACCGGAGAAGTGGGAGAGGTGTCCGCGCAGTCGCCGTACTCCCTCACGGTCGATCAGGCCATCGAGGGTCTCGCGCCCGCGGCGAAGTGGACGGTCACCGCGGGGGACCGGGCGCTGGAGGTGTCCCTGCGGACCGGCTCCGGCACGACGTCGGCACAGGTGCCGGCGGGTGCGACCCGGTCGGTCACCGTCACGCTGCCGTCGGCGGGCGTGGGTACGCGCACCTGGACCGCCGAGGTCCGCGAAGGCGATCGCACGATCGGCCTGCTCGCGGCGACCGCCGAGGTGGTGGCTCGTCTCGGGCTCACCGGTACGCACGCGCTCAACGCCACCGGGGCCGACCTGCTGCGGCTCACCCTCGTGAACCGTGGCGCGGAACCTGTCGAACTCGACGGGATCGACTGGACCGTGGGCTCGTCGAGCGGCCGGGTTCTGCCCGGCACCACTGTCGCGGGCAAGGGCAGCGTCTCCGCCGACGTGCCGCTGTCCGAGCTCGGCGCCTGGTCGGCCACCGCCACCGGTGACGCGACCGCCACCGCGCGCGGGACCCTCGTCGACGCGGATCCGGTCGACGTGCCGTTCCGCCCGGTGCAGGTGGACGGCAAGGCCGACGATGCCGTAACGGTCCTTCCGGCGCGGACGCTCGGCGCGGCCGAGCAGGTGATCAGCGGCTGGGCCGGCGATGAGGACCACAGCGGCCGCCTCTGGCTCACCCACGACACCGGGCGCCTGTACCTGACCGCCGTGATCACCGACAACGCGCACGCCCAGCCCGCGCGGGCCACGAGCATCTGGCAGGGCGACAGCGTGCAGCTCGGTACGACGCCGGGATGGCCCGGCGAAGGCGCCGTACCCGTCAGCGAGATCGGCACGGCGCTCACCGGCGCCGGCCCGGTGGATCTCGCGCGCTGGTTGCCCGCGAACGCCACGACCGACGGGCTCGCGTCGGCGGTGACGCGTGACGAAGCCGCGAAGACGACCACGTACGAGCTGTCCGTCCCGTTCGGCGCGATCGGAGTGGACCCCGCCGACGGGATCTTCTCGGCGACCGTCGCCGTCAACGAGAACGACGGCACCGGCCGGCGCGGATGGAGCACGTGGGGCAAGGGCGTGGCGGAGTCGAAGGACCCCGCGAAGTTCCGGCCGTTGCGCCTGCTGGCAGCCCCCGCGGGCAACGTCAGGGTGACGGCCACGGCGCTGTCGTCCTGCTTGTCGTCCCCGCCGCGCCTCACCGTCGCCGCGGTGAACCAGGAGAAGGTGCCGGTCGACCTCCGCCTCGTGACCCCGATCGGCGAGAAGGCGTTCACGGGGGTCGCTCCGGGCCGCGCGGTCCTGCACACGTTCTCCGGCACGGGCAAGGAGCTCGCCGCAGGAACCGCGGTGGTTTCCGCGTCGTACCTGGGCGCCGGCGGGAACTTCGCCTATCAGGACCGCGAGCTCGACTACAGGCGGGTCACGTGCCGCAGGTGAAGGCCTGACCGGACAGCCGGTCCGGGTTCGCCCCAGAAAGGCGAACCCGGACCGGCGCGCGCCCGGAAAACCGCGAATCCAGTGGCCGATGCGTAATAACGCGGTGATTGACACGTTCCGCGATCTTATGGTCTGCTACGAAAGCGGTTTCGCAAACTGATTTCGCTGAGATCTTTAGGACTGCTCTTGACTGATTCCGCCCCGCCCGTGAAGCCCGCTCGCGTGCTGGTCACAGGTGCGGATGGCACCATCGGCCGGCCGGTTGTGCAGGCACTGCTGAGTGCGGGCAGCTCCGTGACGGCACTCTCGGCCGCCTGGTCAGGGCCGTCGCCGGCGGACCGGGTGTTCACCGGTGACGCCGCTGATGAGACTCTGGTCCGGCAGGCGCTCGAGGACGCCGACGCCGTCGTGCACCTCGCCGCCATACCGCACCCCGGCCTGGGAACCGCACGCGAGGTGTTCGTGGGCAACACCTCGGCCACCTTCACCGTGCTGAACGTCGCCGGCGAGGTCGGCGTGCGCCGCGCCGTCATCGCGAGCTCGATCAACGCGTTCGGCGTGCCCTTCAACCGGCACGATCTCACTCCCGCCTACTACCCGCTCGACGAGCTGTCGCCGGTCGCGCATGACGACGCGTACTCGCTGTCCAAGTGGGTCGATGAGCAGACCGGCGCCTGGGCGTACAGCCGCTGGGGGATCACGGTGGTGGCGCTGCGCTTCCCTCTGGTGAGAGATCTGCCCGAGCTGCGGGAGTTCGCCGCGCGATTGGGCCGGAACCCGGGCGAGCAGGCGCGTCTGGCCCGGGAAGGATGGGCGTACCTGGCCATGGCGGACGCGGTGGACGCGGTGCTGCGTGGGCTGACGCGCCCGATCTCCGGGATGCACACCTTGCTCCTGGCCGCGGAGGACACCCTCGTGGAGGAGCCGACAGACCTCCTGCTCGACCGCTTCGCCCCCACGAGCGAGCGCCGCCGCGACTTCCCGGGCCGTACCGCCCCGATCGACACCTCCGCCGCCCGCCGCGTCCTGGGATGGGTGCCGCGGCACCGGCTCGGCGACCCCAGCGGCCCGATCAGCACGACCTTCCAGGAGACGCCGGCATGAACGACGACACGACGGCATTCGCGCAGCCGTGGGACGCGCCCGACGACGTGCGCATCACCGGCGTCCGCGCGATCGCCACCGCCCCTGAAGGCATCCCGCTGCTGGTGGTGAAGGTGACCACCAGCGACGACGGTCTTTACGGGCTCGGCTGCGCCACGTACACGCAGCGGTGGCGGGCGGTCGCCTCGTACGTCGAGGATCACCTCGCCAGGCTCGTCATCGGGCGGTACCCCGGTGACATCGAAGACCTGGTGCGGCTGGCCCGCTTCTCCGGCTATTGGCGTGAGGGGCCGGTGGGCAACAACGCGATCTCCGGGCTCGACCAGGCCCTGTGGGACATCGCCGGCAAGCGAGCCGGAAGACCCGTTCACGAGCTGCTGGGAGGCAAGGTACGCGCCGCCGCCGACACGTACCTGCACGCGGGCGGGGCGTCGATCGAGGAGACCCTCGACCAGGCCGAGCGCCTGCGCGAAGCCGGGCTGCGGCACATCCGGCTCCAGGTCGGCCAGCCGGGTCGTGGCACCTACGGTGCTCCTCCGACGGCCGAGATCACCGAGGCGTCCGCGCCGTACCCGGGCGGATGGCGCGTGTCGGAGTACCTCAAGCGCACGCCGGAGCTGTTCGCCGCCGCCCGTGAGCGCCTCGGCGAGGAGATCGAGCTGCTCCACGACGTGCACTCCCGGCTGAGCCCGAAGCAGGCGATCGTGCTCGCCCGCGCGCTCGAGCCCTACCGGCTCTTCTTCCTCGAGGACGTCATAGCCCCCGAGCATTGGGATCGGCTGCCGGAGGTGCGCGCCGCCTCGCCCGTACCGATCGCGGTCGGCGAGCTGACCACCTCGGTGACGGATGCCGCACGCCTGGTCCTCGGGGGCGGCGTGGACTTCATCCGCTCACATGTGTCGGACCTCGGCGGGCTGACGGCCGCGCGCAAGATCGCCGCGGCCGCGGAGCTCGTCGGCGTCCGCACGGCCTGGCACGCTCCAGGCGACACCTCGCCGATCGGCGCCGCCGCCAACGTCGCGCTCGACGTGACGAGCCCGGCCTTCGGCATTCAGGAAGGGCACGTGTACGGCGAACCCGTGCACGACGTGTTCCCGGGTACATTGCGCATCGAGAACGGCTGGTTACGTCCGAACGAAGCTCCCGGCTGGGGCATCGATCTCGACGAGTCCGCCGCCGCCCGCCACCCCGCAGGGCTGGCGGGACACGATGCCTGGGCCGCCCGCGTCCGAGGCCTGGACGGAGGACTCATCGCCCCCTGACCCGCAGCACCGCGACAACACCAGCACAAAGTACTGAGGAGACCCATGCCCCCCACCCATGTCCGGAAGTTTGCTGCCGCCCTCAGTGCCAGTGCTGCAGCGTTCGCTCTCACTACGGGCTGTGCCGCCGAGAGCCCGTCGAAGCCCGGCTCCGTTTCCATCACCGTCGCCGGCCAGCCCACCCAGGAAAACCCCGATCAGCTCAAGGCGTTCAAGCGCAAGATCGCCGACTTCACCAAGGCCAACCCCGGCATCACGGTCACCGGGGACGAGTCCGTGTTCGACGTGAACACCTTCCAGGCGCTGGTCGCGGGCGGAAAACTGCCCACGGTGTCCTACGTGCCCTTCACGGAGATGCAGGGGGTCATCGCCCGGCAACAGGCCGCGGACCTCACCGGCTACGTCGGCGCGGACGCCACCGTCAGGCGGGTCAACCCGTCGATCCTGAAGGTCGCCACGAGCCCGGACAGCCGTATCTACGGCGTTCCCGTCCAGGCCTACAGCATGGGGCTGCTGTACAACCGCGCCCTGTTCACCAAGGCCGGGCTCGACCCCGACGCGCCGCCGAAGACATGGGACGAGGTGCGGGCCGCCGCCAAGGCCATCCATGCCAAGACCGGCGTGCAGGGCTTCGGCGCCATGACGAAGGACAACACCGGAGGCTGGGTGCTCACGACCATGAGCTACGCCTTCGGGAGCAAGATCCAGTCGGATGACGGCAAGCAGGCCAACGTCAACAACGCCGCCACTCGCAGCGCGCTCGAGTTCTACCGCGCCCTGCGCTGGGAGGACGACACCTTCGGGTCGGACTTCCTCATCGGGTACAAGGACATCACGAACGCCCTGGCCAGCGGCAAGGTCGGCATGATCGTGCAGGGCGCGGACACGTACACCCCGGTCGTCCAGTCCCTCGGGATGAAGCCGGACGACTTCGGCCTCGCCCCGCTGCCGCAGGCGCCCGGGGGCCTCGGCACTCTGGGCGGCGGCTCCGTGGCCATCATCAATCCGCGGGCCACCGCGGAGGAGATCAAGGCCGCGCTCAAGTGGATCGACTTCGCCGAGTTCAACAAGTACAACAACGAGCAGGCGGCCGTCACGGGCGCCAAGGCCGCCGCCGCCGACAAGCTGCCGGTGGGCGCGCCGGTGCTCCCGCTCTTCGACCAGGCCACCACCGACCGGTATCTGACCTGGGTGAAGGATTACGTCAACGTGCCGCGCGAGCACTTCGCGGCGTACTTCGACTCGGCCAAGACCCTGCCGCTCGTGCCCGAGCCGGCGGCGAAGGCGCAGGAGACGTACGGAATCCTCGACAACGTCGTGCAAGCGGTGTTGACCCGACGGGACGCCGACATCACCGCCCTGCTCGACGACGCTCAGAAGAAGGTCCAGTCCGCGATCGACGCGGGCTGAACCGTCGCCTTCCGTCGCGCCGGCCGCTCTCCGGCCGGTGCGACGGGGCCGACAGTGCAGAAAGGCGCCTCCGGAACGATGACGGACGCAACCATCCCTCCAACGACCGAGCGTTCGCGCGGTGTCGTGCGCTGGGTCCGCCGCGGCGGACTCTCGACATTGATCTTCTTTCTCCCCCTTCTCGCGTCATTCGGGCTGTTCTCCTGGTGGCCGGTGCTCCGCTCCCTGCTGCTCAGCCTGCAGCGCACGAACTTCCTCACCTCCGAGTGGGTCGGGCTCGACAACTTCGCCCGCGTTCTGCAGGACCCTCTCCTGCTGACGGCGACCTGGAACACCCTGTGGTTCTCGATCCTGGCCTTCGTGATCGGGTTCCCGGTCCCGGTGATCCTGGCGGTGTTCATCGGCGAGTTGCGGCGCGCGCGGAGAATCGCGTCCGCCCTCGTCTACCTGCCGGTGATCTTCCCGCCGGTCGTCGCCGTGCTGCTGTGGAAGGCGTTCTTCGACCCCAGCCCGCAGGGGGTGTTCAACACCGTCCTGGGCTGGTTCGGGCTCGGCCCTGTCCCGTGGCTGAACAACGGTGACATGGCCATGCCGTCGATCGTGCTGCAGGCGACATGGGCGTCGTTCGGCACCGCCACGATCATCTATCTGGCGACGCTGATGAGCATCCAGACCGAGTTGTACGACGCCGCCGAGGCCGACGGATCAGGAGTGGCGCGCCGGTTCTGGCACATCACGCTGCCCCAGATGCGCGGCGTCCTGCTGGTGATGTTCCTTCTCCAGGTCATCGGCACGTTCCAGGTCTTCACCGAGCCGTACATCATGACGAACGGCGGGCCGGAGAACCGGACCGTCACGATCCTGATGCTCATCTACCGTTACGCCTTCATCTCCGGCGACTACGGCCGAGCCACCGCGTTGAGCGTTCTGCTGGCGATCGTCCTGTCGGCCCTGTCCGCCGTGTACCTCTGGGCGACCAGACGCTGGAGTGCCTCATGACCACCGAAACCGGCACGTCCGAACGTGGCATCCTCTCGTTCCTCGACCGTCGCAGACCCGTCGTGCGCGTCTCGGTCGCGGCGATCGGCACGCTCGTCATCGGCGGCCTCGTGATCCTCTGCGCCGGCCCGCTCTTCTGGCTCTTCAAGGCCGCCACGTCGACCACCACCGAGACGCTGTCGGCGCCGTTCTCCCTGTGGCCCAGCGGCATCCACTGGGACTCGTTCGTCCAGGTGTGGACCCGCGTCGACTTCGGCAGATATTTCTGGAACACGCTCGCGCTCATGGCCGGGTCGCTGTTCCTGGGGCTCCTCGTCGCGACGACCGGCGGCTACGGCCTGGCGGTTCTGAGGCCGAAGTACGCCAAGGCCGTGTTCGCGGCGCTCCTCGCCACCCTGTTCATCCCCGGCGTGATCTCCCTTGTCGCGCTCTACCTGACGGTCATCGACCTCCCGCTCGTCCATGTCAGCCTGCTGGGCTCGATGTGGGCGGTGTGGCTCCCGTCCTCGGCCAACGCCGTCAACGTGCTGCTCATGCAGCGATTCTTCGCCAACATCCCCAGGGAGCTCTTCAACGCGGCCCGCATCGACGGCGCAGGACCTTTCCGGATGTTCTTCTCCATCGTCCTGCCGATGTCCCGCCCGATTCTCGGCGTCGTCAGCCTCCTCACGCTCGTCGGCTCCTACAAGGAGTTCCTCTGGCCGCTGCTCGTCCTGCCGAACCCGCAGGACCAGCCGATCTCGGTCGCGCTGCCGCGGTTGCAGAGCTCGATCGACTTCTCGCAGTTCATGGCCGCGCTCTTCATCTCGGTCATCATCCCCGTCGGTCTCTTCCTCGTGCTCCAGCGCCAGTTCCTGCAGGCGGCAGGCAACGCCGGCGCGCTCAAGGGCTGAGCCGGCGCCGTCGTCCGCACCCGTTCCAAGGACCCCGATGCCCCACTTCGACCTGCCCATCGACCAGCTCCGCGCCTACCGGCCAGAGGTCCGGGTCCCCGCCGGCTTCGACACCTTCTGGCGGCAGACGCTCGCCGACGCCCGGAAGGCGGGCGGAGATCCCCGCTTCACCCCGGCCGAGACGCCGCTCGTCGGGTGCCACGTCCTCGACGTGCGTTTCCCGGGCTTCGCCGGCGACCCGATCGCCGGCTGGCTGCTCCTGCCACCCGGCGATGGCCCCCACCCCGCCGTCGTGCAGTTCCTGGGTTACGGGGCGGGCCGCGGGCTGCCGCACGAGTACCTTCCGTGGGTGGCCGCCGGATACGCGTGCTTCGTGATGGACTCGCGCGGCCAGGGCTCCACGTGGGGGGTCGGCGGGGCCACCCCGGACCCGCACGGGTCCGGACCGGCGGCGAACGGTGTCATGACCCGCGGCATCGAGGATCCCGAGACGTACTACTACCGGCGGCTGTTCACCGACGCCGTCCGCGCGGTCGACGCGGTGCGCCGGCACCCGTCCGTCGACGCCGCCCGCGTGGCGGTGTCCGGCGGGAGCCAGGGAGGCGGCATCGCGCTCGCCGCCGCGGGGTTGTCGGAGGACCTCATGGCCGTCTTCGTCGACGTGCCGTTCCTGTGCCATTTCGAGCGTGCCGTCGGCCTGACCGATCGCGAGCCGTACGCGGAGATCACGCGCTATCTCTCCGTGCACCGCGAGAGCGCCGAGCGGGTGTTCGACACGCTCTCGTATTTCGACGGCGTGAACCTGGCGGCTCTGGCCACCGCTCCCGCCCTGTTCTCGGTCGCGCTCATGGATCAGACCTGCCCGCCGTCCACCGTCTTCGCCGCGTTCAACGCCTACGCGGGCCCCAAGGAGATCACTGTGTACGCGTTCAACGGCCACGAAGGCGGAGCCGCCGCCCAATGGCCGCGGCAGGTCGCCCTCCTCGCAGGGGCGGCACGGGCATGAGCGTACGTTTCGGGGTCAACTACCTGCCGCGGGAGAACTGGTGGTACGCCTGGGCGGAAGACGACGACGACGCGTTCGCGGAGGATCTCCACCAGATCGCCTCGCTCGGGTTCGACCACGTGCGCGTGCAGTGCCTGTGGCCGCTCTTCCAGCCCAACCCGTCCTGGGTGTCGCCACGCGCGCTCCGCCGCCTCGTCCGCCTGCTCGATCGTGCCGCGGAGAGCGGGCTCGACGTCTGCGTGACCGTGCTGGACGGCTGGCTGAGCGGCTTCGACTTCCGGCCGTCCTGGTTGAAGGACGCCGATCCCTTCACCGACGCCGCGGCCGTCAGCGCCGCCGAACTGCTCGTCGGCGCCGTCTCGCGAGCGGTCGAAGGTCACCCGGCGCTCTGGTGCGTCGACGTCGCGAACGAGCCCAACGTCCTCATGCGTCACCTCAAGCCGGGTGAAGGCGAGGCGTGGGCCGAGAGGATGCTCCGCGCCGCGCGTGCGGCCCGCGTGCCGGTCACCGTGGGAGTCGACCATGTGCCGTGGATGAGCGATGACGCTCCGATCGGGCGGGCGTTCGTGGCCGGCGCGTGCGACCTCGTCCCGGTGCACGCGTGGCCGTACTTCACCGGCGCCCTCGCCCGGGTCGGGGAGGAGCGGGCCTGGGCCATCCCCGACTATCTCGCGCAGGTCGCCCGCGCGACTCCTGGCGCCGCGGGCAAGCCGGTGTGGATCCAGGAGCTCGGGGTCTCACCGCTCTGGCTCACGGACGCGGCCGTGGAGGACTTCGCCGAGCGGATGCTGCGGCGTGCCGCCGCGGTCCCCGGACTGGGCGCCGTCACCTGGTGGGCGTCCCACGACATCAGCCGCCGCTTCACCGGCTTCGACGAGCTCGAGTACGGCCTGGGTCTCATAGACGCCGAGGGGCGGGTGAAACCGATCGGATCGCGGGTGGCCGAGGTGGTCGCGGAGCTGCGTGACCGGCCGAGCGGGCAGGCGGCAGCCGAGTCGACGATCGTCCTGCCCGCCGGACGGGCACCGGACCTCGACTTCGCCGAAGACTGGTTCGCGCGCATGGAGACGACCACCGGGCCCGCGATCGTTCATGAAAGGGGTATGCGATGAGCGCGCGTACGCTCCACACGGACCTGCTGGTCGTCGGAGGCGGGCTCGGGGGCGTCGCCGCCGCGTTGACGGCGGCACGCCTCGGCATCCGGGTGGTGCTCGCCGAGCGGTCGGACTGGCTCGGCGGCCAGCTGACCACGCAGGCGGTTCCGCCGGACGAGCACCGGTGGATCGAGACCGAGCTCGGATCGTCCTCCTATCGCGAGCTCCGCGAGCTCATCCGCGCCCATTATCGCCGCCTCTATCCGCTGACGCCGGACGCGGCCGCGGACCCGCGGCTGAATCCGGGCCGAGGCAACGTCTCGCGGTTGTGCCACGAACCGCGAGTGGGCGCGCTGGCGATCGAGGAACTGCTGTCTCCGCACCTCGCCTCGGGGGCGATCACGGTGCTGCGGGAACACCACGTGGTGAACGTGGACCGCCGCGACCGGCAGATCGCCGGGGTACGGCTGCGCAGCCGGGAAGGCGACCTCGTCGAGGTGACCGCCCGCCTCGTGGCCGACGCCACCGAGGAAGGCGACCTCCTCGAGCAGGCCGGAATGCTCTTCACGATCGGGGCGGAGTCGCGCGACGACACCGGCGAACTCCACGCGCCACCGGAGCCGGATCCACGGGATCAGCAGGCGGTCACCTGGTGCGTGGCGCTTGAATATCGCCAGGGCGAAGACCACACCATCGACAGGCCCGGCGACTACGAGCACTGGCGCGACACGGTCGATCCCCGATGGCCCGGCCCGCAGCTGTCCTGGAAGGACATCGTGCCCGATACGGGTCAGGTGCGGTGGCGGCCGCTGTTCGCCCACTCGCCCGAGCAGGCCGTCCACACCGGCGCCGACGACCTGTGGCACTACCGTCGGATCCTGTCGCGGCAGAACCTCGACCCGGGCTTTCCCGGGGGCGAGATCACGCTGGTGAACTGGCCGCAGATCGACTACTGGGAGCGCCCGCTGCTCGGCGTGAGTCCGGAGGAGCGCGAGCGGGCGCTGGCGGAGGCGCGATCCCTCACCCGCAGCTTCGTCTACTGGATGCAGACCGAGGCCCCTCGCCACGACGGCGGCACCGGCTATCCCGAGCTGCGTCCCAGGGGCGACGTCATGGGCACCTCGGAGGGTTTGGCGAAGGAAGTGTACATTCGCGAGTCACGCCGGATCCGTCCCCTGTTCCGGGTGACCGAGGCGCACATCGGGGTGGAGATGCGGGGGGTCGGCGAGGGAAGCGCCCTTTTCCACGACAGCGTCGGCATCGGCCACTACCGCATCGACCTGCATCCCAGCACCTCCGGCAGGGGCTATGTCGACATCGACTGCTTCCCGTTCCAGATTCCGCTCGGAGCTCTCATCCCGGTCGACGCCGACAACCTCGTCGCCGCCAACAAGAACATCGGCACCACCCATGTCGCCAACGGCGCGTACAGGCTGCATCCGGTCGAATGGTCCATCGGCGAGGCGGTCGGCGCTCTGGCGGCCCAGGTCGCCGAGACGGCACAGACCCCGGCGCAACTCCGGGCCGATCCGGCGAGCCTGCGCCGCCTGCAGCGACGGCTTCGTGATGAGCTCGGCGTCACGCTCGAGTGGCCCGATGACATCCGCACCGGCCGATCCGCGAACTGAGCGACCCGGCGATGGGTTTCCCATGAGCGCCGGCCGTTTCTCACCCGGATTCCGGTGGGCTCCAGGCGATGATCTGGCCTCTCTCGGTGATGCGTTTGCGCAGCTGTTCGGGGTCGATGTCCTGAACGGCGACCTGGTTCCGGATCGACAACGTCGCCGCGACGGCGGCCGACTCCGCGAGAACGCAGAAGACCGGTTCCATGCGGGTGGCCGCGTACGCGATGTGCGTCGCCGACAGGCAGACGGGCACGAGCAGGTTCGCGCAGTCGCTCTTGTGCGGCGTGATGACCCGATAGGGAACGGGGTACGGCCGGCCCGTGCCCATGTGCCCGCCGATGAACATGTCCCCCTCGGTCGCCACCCCGAGCCGCCCTGTTCCGGGATCGCGGCGAGCGATGCGCCGGGCGGGGTACACGTCCACGCCGAAGAGGGCGAGCCCGATGGCATCGGCGGGATCGGTCTGGTTCAGTACATCCGCGTGGGTGAGGGTGTACCGGCCCTTGAGCCGCCGGGACACGCGTACATAGAGCTGGTGCGGCCAGCCGCCGGTCTCCGGGAAGACGCCGGCGTCCAGGCCGTACGCGGCCGTCTCCCGCCGGAACTCCTCGGGCACGTCCGGGTGGGTCGAGAGGAAGTGGTGCAGGCCGCGGAGATAGTCGATGTGGTGGCGCCAGATCCGCGACCGGACGTTCCAGTCGCCGTCCTGGTAGTCGCGGCTCACGCCGACGGGCGCATTCGTGACAAGGGAGGCGCGCTGGTAGTTGTACTCACCGGAGTTGAGCCATCCGGGAAACACGGCTCGGAGCCTGTCCAGTTGGTCGGCGGTGCTCGTGCTCACGGACTTGATGTGCTCGACGTAGCGGCGGACCAGCTCGAAGGTGTCAGGTGAGTAGTCGTCCGGCGCGGTGATCTCAGCTTTGTGACGCGTGTCCGCCGTCAGATAGAAACGGAAATTGTATGCCTGGGTGTAGCCGTCCGCCGAGCCGATCGGCAGTCCGTGGTCCTCGTCGATGAACGGGATGAGCCCGCTGGTCGTGTCGCCCGGGATGACATAGGGGTCGATCGGCGTCCAGTTCGTGATGTGACCGACGCCGGCCGGTGCCTCGCCGAATTCCTGGCGTGATTCGCGTCCGGTTCGATAAGGAACCTCCGCGAGAGCCATCAGGTCGCCTTCGTAAGAAGCGTCGATGAAAATCGACGCCGATATGCTCAAAGGCTCTCCGGATTCGGATTCCGGTGGGGGCACTCCCCATTTGTCCGGCGGTGAAGGCTCAAGCTGGATGGTGTCGATACGGTCGCCGTTTCGCGTCACCGAGCGGACGCGGTGCTCGAAGATCACCTTGATGCCGGCCTCGGCCAGCCACTCGTGGAACCTGCGCACGATGTCCGGGGGGTGGTTCCCGAAGTGGAAGACGACGTCGTTCGTCAGTCCGCCCACCGCCTCGGGAAGGGGGCAGTCCTGCAGCGGTTTGATTCCCGCGCCCAGCATTCCGCCGAGCCGGCGGCCTGGCTCGACGAGTATTACGGAGTTGCCTTCCTGGTGTGCCGTGATGGCGGCGACACAGCCTGCGGGCGTTCCTCCGTACACACAGATATCGGCCCTCGATGTCATCGATTCCGTCCTGTCCGGGATTTGTTCCTCATATTTTTTCGGGCTGGGCAGGACCGCGGAATGGCGATTTTGGTGGAGATCATGCACTTTTTGGATGGGTACCTTCTGGCGCCCCGGCGCCCGCAGTTCAGCCTCCGCTCCGACACGTACGAGGGGTGGTGCATGCTGCTGCCGAGGAGCGGGACGTTCTCCTACGAAGTCGAGGATGTGGCGGCGCGGGGAACCAGAGCGGTGGGTGCGGCCGGACTCCGTGGCGAGGCGTGTTTCGGCGATGTCGTCATCAGCCCGCCGGGCGGCACGCTGCGGCGGCAGATGAAAACGCCGACGTCGTTCTTCTTCGCGCGGTTCCTGACCGCCCTGGAGCCGCCGATCGGCTGCAGCCGATTGCGCGACGTCGACCGCCTGGGCGCTGATCTCGCCCTTCTCGAATCCGCGCAGTCCGCTTCCGATGAAGGTCGTCAAAGGCTGGATGCGGAGATGGTCGCGGCCCATGTGGTCGACGACGTACTCATCACCATGCTGTGGGAGCGGACGCGGGAAGACGTGCGTGAGGACGTCCTGGTGCGCAGGGCAGTCGCCGCCATCCTGGAGTCCTTCACCTCGCCGGATCTTTCACTCGGCGAGCTCGCGAGAACGCTGGGCGTCAGTTCTTCGCTGCTCTCGCGGCGCTTCCGGGATGTTCGAGGTGTCACGCCGGTCCAATACCTTCGTGGCGTCAGGTTGCGGAAGGCGCGGGAGCTGTTGACCGGGACGGACTTCACCCTGCAGACCATCGCCGAACAGTGCGGATATCGCAGCGCGTTCTACCTCAGCCGGGTCTTCAAGGCCGGCACTGGGCAGTCGCCTTCTGAATATCGGGCGGGGAGTCGCGTTTGAGCCGTCAGGGGGTGGGTCTGAAGCGTGAGTGCTGCGCCAGGACCCAGTCAGTGGCGATGTCGGTTTCCGTGATGCGTCCGATCAGCGCCAGGGCCGAGCTGATGCTCTCCGGATCCTCCACGGGATCGTCGAGGACGTCGTCATCGCTGATCTGGAAGCGCAGCCCGTCCATCAGGTGATCGAGCGCGTGCGGATCGTCGCCGGACCGTTTTTAGTTCTCGGGCGAGAGCGGGTCGAAGGAGACGACCGTGCGCCCGTCGCGGGCGTAATCGAAGTAGGCGTTGTAGTTGATGTCCATGGAGAGGCCGAGGGCCTGACGGCCGCCTTCGGAGACGGAGCGGGGGAACTCGCCGGGGCAGTGCGCCGGCACGATGCCGATCCAGCCGTTGACCTCGGCCACCCAGCGGGACTGGTCGTCGATGGCGTGGTCGAGGATCTCGCTCAGATGGCACGGGGTTCGGGTGGCGAGGTCCAGGTGGAAGGTGCGGGCGAGGGAGTCGAGGTCCGCGCCCTTGATCCACATGGCGCTGAATCCGAGCGCCCACAGGCTCATGTCGCCATCGAGCCCCTCGGTGAAGATGGTCGAGACCAGAAGGTCGTGCAGGTAGGTCGGTGACTGCATGGCCAGCCTCAACCCTGGGGCGGGGACAGGCGCGCGAGCTGCCGGTCGTGCAGGCGGGTCAGGAGCAGGAGGGACGTGACGGCGCCGATGAGGGCGCAGGCCATGTCCCACTGGGTGTCCCACTGGTCGCCCTGGACGGCGAGGAAGGCGTCGGCCGCCTCCCCGGCCGCGAGCGCCGCCCACCACTCCAGCAGCTCGAAGAAGGCGCTGAAGGCCAGGCAGACGCAGACGGTCAGCGGGGCCAGCCACGCGCTGCCGCGCAGGGGAGAGGTCCGCACCAGCACCTCACGGACCAGGATCGCAGGCACGAACCCCTGCACCAGATGGCCGACGCGGTCATAAGGGTTGCGCGACAGCGCCAGCACGTCCTGCAGCCAGTGCCCGAACGGAACCCGCGCATAGGTGTAGTGACCCCCGACGATCAGAACCAGCGCGTGTACGGCCAGCAGGCAGCACAGCAGCGTGGTGAGCGGGAAGCGCCGCCAGAGCACCACCAGGAGCGGCAGACCGCCGATCACCCAGAAGGTCTCCAGGAGCCAGGTGAGCCGGTCATAGGGGCGCAGACCCGACACGACCAGAGCCAGGAGCACCACGGCGGCCAGGACCATGGGCAGCCGCCGGGCGGCGGAAGCGGGAGTCATGCGATCAGCCTCGAAAGCGGTGGGGGGTGAGGTTCGGCCGCCCGAGGTCCGGATCCGTGGAACAGGCGTCCTCGTGGACATCCGTCGTGCGCCCACAGACTATCCAGGCGGCACCGGCGTTCAGTACATCTTCGTGGTGGTGCGCTGGACGGCGCCGGGGGTCAGGCGGACGTGGTTGGCGGTGACCCGGTGGCCGCGGGTGTCGGTGACCCGTACGGAGAAGGGGCCCTGGCCCGCGCCGGACTCGGCGACCCAGTAGTTGTAGTCGGCCCTGGCCAGCTTGCGCCACGCGCCGCCGGCGGTCTTCACCTCGACCGAGGCGAGCGGGTTGCCGTGGTCGATGACCAGCAGGGCCAGCCACCACTGCGACGACCCCTCCTTGACGCGGAAGGAGAGCGGTCTGCTGAGCTTCGGGTTGGCGGCCGGTCTGTAGGTGACCCCGACCATGCCCCTGCCGGGGGCCGCGACGCGGGCGAAGGCCTTGCGGCTGAGGTCGATGTGCCCGGCGGGGCACTCCGGGCACTGGTCGACGACCTTGACCTGCACGGAGCCCCTTGGCCCGGTGACGGTCAGGTAGCCGCCGCAGGCGCCCGCGGCGCGGTACTCGCGGCGGGAGAGCGCGACGTAGAGGCCGCCGGCGGGAGGCGACGGATAGGAGCAGTTGCCGCCCCCGGACCGGAGTTCGTAGAAGGTCGCCTTACCGCTGGTCGCCGCGGTGCTCTTCCCGCTCCGGTCGGGTTCGGCCAGGGCGGAGGCAGGCAGGAGCGAGGTCGCGGCGAGCGCGGCGGCGAGAACGGCCGGTAAGGGTCGCATTCAGGTGTTCCTCTCATATGTGATGGATGCGACAGTAGCGAAATCGGTATATCTCAGTACGGTAAAGCGGCAGATCTTCCGTGATATGTCCGGGAAATAGCCGGTTATTGCCCTGGATGTTGGGGCAGCGCCAATCGACACTCGCGTCATGAAATCGATGACGAAAGCACTGCTCGCCGGATCGGCGCTGGCCTGCCTGACGGTGGCGGGCACGACGGGCACGACGGGCACGGCGTACGCGGCCACCGGACGGCTGACGTTGTTCAGCGGGACCGCCGGCGTCAGCTTCATCTACGAGACCTGCCAGCCGCCCCGGGATCACCCGGTAGAGCTGTACCTGGCCGACACGTTCGACAACCAGCCGGCTCCCGGCTGCCAGGTCGTGCTCACCAGCCGTACGGGGGCGAGCCAGGTGCTCTGCGTAGGGCGCGGAAGCCTGCCGCCCGAGCTCCGCCAGGTGCTTCGCGTCCGGATCCAGCCGGGCACGGCCCCGCCGTGCGCCTACGGGCCGGCCGCGGGCAGCTGATGCGAATCGGCTGATGCCAGGTGGGCGCTGATGCTCTCGATGTCCACCCCGGTCTCCTCGGTCCGGTCGATGCCGAGGGCCGACAGGATGGTCAGGGCCTCGGCCCAGTGGCGCCGGGCGCGGTCGGGCCGGCCGAGCGCGGCGTGGGCGTGGGCGAGGCCGTCGTGGGCGCGGGCCTGGTCGCTCGGCTGGCGCAGGTCCGAGGCCAGGAGCAGCGCCTGGCGGTGGCAGTCGAGCGCCTGGTCGGCCTCGCCGAGGGCGTGCTGCAGCCGGCCCATGCCGTGCAGGGCCTCGAACTGCCAGTTGCTGTTGCCGATCTCGCAGGCCAGGCGGAGGGCCTGCTCGTAGCAGTCGTACGCCTCCGCGTACCGCCCCTGGAAGCGGTGCAGGTGGCCCAGGCCGTTGAGGCTGTCGAGCTCGCCGAGCCGGTGCCCGGTGCCGCGGGCCAGGCCCAGGGCCCGCGTGAAGTAGTCGGTGGCCGGGCCGTGCGCGTCCTGCCCGAGGTGGATGAAGCCGATGCCGAGCAGCGCCCGTAACTCGCCGGTGCGGTGGCCGATCGAGCGGGCGAGGACGAGCGCCCGCGCCAGCTCGTCGGCGCTGCGCTCGTACCACCCCATGATCCGGTGGACGTTGCCGGCGGCGATCAACGCGTCCAGCTCACCCGTACGGTGACCGATCGCGCGGGCGATGTCCAGCGCCTGCGCGAAGTGCTCGGCGGCCCGCGCGTACTCTCCCTGGAAGCCGCGGACCATGCCGATGCCGTTCAGCGCCCGTAACTCGCCCGCCCGATGGCCGATGGCGCAGGCGATGGCCAGCGCGCGGGAGGAGTCCTCCAGAGCCGCTTCGTACCGGCACTGCATCTGACGGATCTCGCCGAGCCCGAGAAGGGCCTCCAGCTCGCCCGTACGGTATTCGGCGGCCCTGGCCGCCGACAGCGCCCGCTCCAGGAGCGTCTCGGCCTCGGCATAGCGGCCGCGGGTGCGCAGGCACCGGTGCAGGGTGGCCGACAGGTGCCGGACGTGTTCGGAGAAGCCGTGCTCGGCGGCCAGCTGCGCGAGGCTGAGCAGGTTGGACAGCTCGGCCTCGAGCCACGCGGCGGCGTCGGCCACCGCGGGCGGCGCCACCTCGCCCGGCGCCAGACGCGGCCGCATGTCCGCCTCGTAGGGATAGAGCAGGTCCATCGCCGCCGAGGCCGCGCGGCTGTAGTGGTTCAGCAGCCGCGCCGACGCGGCGCGCCGGTCGGGCTCGGGCTCCTCGTCGGCGGCCCGTTCGGCGGCGTGTGACCTGATCAGGTCGTGGAACCGGTAGCGGCCGGGGACCGGCTCCTGCAGCAGGTGAACCTCCAGCAGCCGGTCCAGCAGCGTCGAGGCCCGCTTGGCGGTGGTGGCCAGCAGCGCGGCGGCCGCGTCGGGCGCGAGGTCCACGCCGGGGTGCAGCCCCAGCAGCCGGTACGCCCGCCGCTCGGCGGCGGTGAGCTCCTGGTAGGACAGGTCGAGCGCGGCGGTGACGCTGTGCTGCCCGGCCCGCAGCTCGCTCAGCAGGTGCTGGTGCTCCTCCAGCCGCTGCAGCAGATGCCGCACGCTCCAGGCCGGATGGGCCTTCAGCCGGGCCGCGGCCAGGCGGATGGCCAGCGGCAACAGCCCGCACCGCCGTACGACCGCGGCCAGCACCTCCCGCGGCACGTCCGCGACCCGCTCCTCGCCGGCGGTGCGGGTGAACAGGGCGATCGCGTCCGCGAGCGGCAGCACGTCGACCGACACCGTACGCGCGTCGTCCAGCCCCACCAGCCGCCGCCGGCTCGTCACCAGCACCAGGCAGCCGCCCGCCCCCGGCAGCAGCGGCCGCACCTGGGCCTCGTCGGCGGCGTTGTCCAGGACGATCAGCATCTTCCGGTCGGCCAGCACGCTGCGATAGAGCGCGGCCCGGTCGTCGAGGTGCTGCGGAATCGACTCCCCGGGCACGCCCAGCACCCCCAGCACGCGGGCGAGCGCGTCGGCCGGGTCCGCCGCGGCCATGCCCCGCGTGTAGCCGTGCAGGTCGACGAACAGATCACCGTCGGGAAAGCGAGGAGCGAGCCGGTGGGCGGCGTGCACGGCCAGCGCGGTCTTGCCCACCCCCGCCATGCCGTCGATGGCGGTGACCACCACCGTGGCCGCGTCACCGACGTGGTCGAGAGCGGCCAGCTCCCGTGCCCGGCCGACGAACGCCGCCGCGTCGGCGGGCAGCTGCCGCGGTGTCGGCCGCGCGCTCTCCTGCAGGCCGTTCGCGGCGCGGGTCAGCACGGACACCTCCGCGGCGTTCAGGCCCAGCGCCTCGGCCAGCGACCGCACCGACGCGCTGCGCGGCCGCCGCAGCTCGTCGGCCTCCAACCGGCGGACGGTACGGACGTTGAGCCCCGCCCGCGCCGCCACCTGCTCCTGAGTCAGCAGCGCCCGCTCACGCCAGCTCCGTAACAACTCGCCCAGGCCCGCGCCCACCGGACGCCCGTCGCCTGCTCCTGACGGCATGAACCCATCTCCCCGTGGTCAGCTGTCCGGATCACGAATGAGCCTATGCCATTCTCCACCGGCCCGCTGGCCCCGGCGCAGGCGCTACAGGAGGTTGTCGCGGGCGTAGGCGGCGGCCTCCGTGCGGTTGCGGACGCCGATCTTGGCGAACGCGTTGTTGATGTGCGTCTTGACCGTCGTCTCCGCGATGAAGAGCGCCGAGCCGATCTCCGCGTTGCTCAGACCTCCGGCGACGAGCCTCAGCACCTCGACCTCCCGTACGGTCAGCCCGTCGGGACACGCCGAGACCGGCGGCGGCGCGGCGCGGGACAGCGCGTCCACCAGCCGGCGGGACACCGCGGCCGAGAACGTCGACTGCCCGGCGGCGGCCGAGCGCAGGGCGGCGGCGATCTCCGCGCGCCCGGCGTCCTTGGTGAGGTAGCCGCAGGCCCCGGCCAGCAGGGCGGAGTCCACGGACCGGTCGTCGTCGTACGTCGTCAGCACCACGACGGCCACCTCCGGATGCGCGCGGGAGATCCGCCGCGTGGCCTCGACGCCGTCCATCACGGGCATGCGCAGGTCCATGAGCACGACGTCGGGGCGCAGCTCGGCCACCAGGCGCAGGGCCTGTTCGCCGTCCCCGGCGTCGCCCACCACCTCCACGTCGTCGACCAGGTCCAGCAGCGCCACCAGGCCCTCGCGCATGAGCTGCTGGTCGTCCACGACCAGGACCTTCATTCCGGCACCTCCGCGCGTACCTCCCACAGGCCGCCCGACGGTCCCGCGCTCAGGGTCCCGCCCGCGAGCGCCAGCCGCTCGCGCATGCCCTGCAGCCCGTGGCCGGACGACGCGCCCGCGCCCGCGTACGGATTGCGCACCACCAGCCGGACGGCGCCCTCACCGTAGCCGATCTCGACCGTGACCGGCTCGCCCGGCGCGTGCTTGGCGGCGTTGGTCAGCGCCTCGCGTGCCGTGCGCAGCAGGCAGACCTCCGCCGCCGGGGTGATCGGCCGCCGCGTGCCGGTCGTACGCAGCTCGGCCGGCACCTCGTGGTCCCTGCGGTGCTCGGTGACCAGCAGGCTCAGCGCGTCGGGCAGCGGCGGCACGTCCTCGCGCAGCGCCGCCACCGCCGAGCGGGCCTCGACCAGCCCTTCCCTGGCCAGCGCCCGCGCTCTGCGGACGCGTGCCACCGCCCCCTCCACGTCGCCCCGCTCGGTGAGCATGACCTCGGCGACCTCCAGCTGCACCCCCAGGGCGCCGAGGGAGTGCGCGAGCACGTCGTGGAGCTCCCTGGCGATGCGGGTCCGCTCGTCGAGCGCCATGGCCCTGGCCCGGTCGTGCTGGGCCTGCCGGTACTGGCGCCGCTGCAGCGCGAAGAGCACGGTGAGCATCACGACCGTCCCGCGGACCACCATCGCCGATCGCGGCTGCTCCCACCACAGCAGGCTGCCGATCATGAGCACCAGGTCGGTCACGGTGACCGCGGCGATCGCCGCCATGCTCGGCGTCATGTGCGCCGCGAACAGCAGCAACATCGCGAACACGAACACCGTGGGCGCCGGCTCGGCCGACCCCGACACCGCCGCCGCGACCGCGGAACCCGCGGCCAGCGCGGCCACGGCCACGCGCGGGAACCGGCCGTCGAGCAGGACGAAGGCCAGCCAGCACGCCATCGAGACGCCGAGCGCGGACCACAGCAGCGCGGGGACGCGATCGGGCTCGGCGGCCACCAGCGACCAGGCGAGGACCAGGCTCAGCAGCAGCCTGACCAGGCGGCCGGTCTCGGGGTCGTCGGCCGCCAGGAGCCGTACGGCCCGCCCCCACACCTCCCGCATCGCCTAGCGCGAGTCCTTCAAGGTCAGAATCATGTCCACCAAGATAAGCCGGAAGGCCACGAATCCGACGACCACCAGCAGCGCCACGACCACGATCGCGAGCAGGAACTTGCCGTTCATCTTTCCCCCGTTGGCGTCCAGGAGCCGGTGCAGCAGTTCGAGCCAGAGGCTGCCCGGCCGTCCAGAGTGCTTGTCCATACCCGGGACGGTAGGGACGGGGCGGGGTGGAGCGGCACCTCCGAAGGGTGGAGAGCGGGGTGGAGGCGCTCTGCCATGATGGGCCGATGCCCCCACGGACTGCTTACCACGGCGCGCTCGGAGACCAGTTCGCCGAGCACGCCACCACGAGCCCGTACAACGCCTACGTCGACCGGCCGGCGATGCTGGAGCTCGCCGGTGACGTCGCCGGAGCGAGGGTGCTCGACGTCGGGTGCGGAGCCGGGCACTACGCGGCCGAGCTGCTGGCCCGCGGGGCCGAGGTGGTCGGCGTCGACGGCAGCGCCACGCTGCTGGGCCACGCGCGGGCGCGGGTGGGCGAGCGGGCCGAGCTCCTGCTGCACGACCTGGAGGAGCCGCTGGGCTTCGCCGATGACGGGTCGTTCGACGGGGCCGTGTGCGCGCTGGTGTTTCCCCACGTCACCCGTCGCGCGCAGTTGCTGGGCGAGCTGCGCCGGGTGCTGCGGCCCGGGGGGTGGCTCGTGGTCTCGACCGGCCATCCGACCGCCGACTGGCAGCACTTCGGGGGCTCGTACCATGCCGATGACTGGGTCGAGCTGCCCGTGGGCGACGGCCCGTTCTCCATCCGCTTCCAGCGGATGTCGCTGGAGGTCTTCCTGGGGGAGCTGCTGGCCGCCGGGTTCGTCCTGGAGCGGGTCGTCGAGCCGCGCCCGGTGTCCGCCCTGCGGGAGATCGACGAGGCCGCCTACGACAAGCTGAACGAGCGGCCGTCCTTCCTCGCCGTCAGGCTCGTACGCCCCTGACCGCGGCCTCGCCGTCCTGAGGGGTCCGCCACAGGCCGGCCGCTGTCCCGGCGGAGCCGGCCGTGAGCAGGGCCGCGCCGAGCAGCGCCACCGGGCCGAGGTCCACGCCGGTGACCAGGAGGAGCGCGGCCTTCACCACACCCAGCCCGATGAGGAGGAAACGCAGCCATCGCGTGCTCATCATGGGGTCTTGGTCGCGGTCAGACGGTTGCGGGGGCGAGCCTGCGCGACGGGGTGAGCCGGTTGCGGACCCATGAGGCGGCGGCCGCGGCCGGCCAGAACCGGCTCGCCAGGTTGCGCGCGGCGATCCCGGCGCGGGTGGCGGGGACCATCATGGCCGCGGCCGTCGCGACGTTCCCCTGGCGCGGGTCCACCAGGGTGCGGTGCCCGGCCTCGTACCGGGCGAAGGCCGACTGCGGGTCGGCGGGGGTGGCGGCCAGTTCCTCGGCGAGGGTGTAGGCGCCGGCCATGGCCAGGGTGGAGCCGTCGCCGAACAGCGACACCGACGAGGCGGCGTCGCCCAGCAGCGCGACGCGCCCCTTGGCCCAGGAGCCGAGGCGCACCTGGCTGACGGAGTCGAACCAGAGGTCGTCGGCGGCGCGGACCTGGTCCAGCAGCTCGGGCACGCGCCATCCGTCGCCGGCGTAGGCGTCGGTCAGGATCCGCTTGTGCTGCGCGAGGTCGCGGTGGTTGAAGCCTCGCACCTCCGGGTGGCGGAAGATGAAGGCCGCCAGCGCGCGGCCGTGGACGGGGTGGACGGAGGCCAGCCGGCCGGGGGCGTTGTGCAGGACGACGTCCTGCTGGTTGTCGGCCGGGCCGTCGAGCTGCATCGTCGCGACGTAGAGGCCCATGTGGCGGACGAACTCGGACTCGGGGCCGAAGGCCAGCCGCCGGGTCGTCGAGTGGAGCCCGTCGGCCCCGATGACGAGGTCGAACCGGCGCGGCGCGGCCTTGTCGAAGGTGACGTCCACGCCGTCGCCGTCCTGGCTCAGCGCGGTCATCGTGTCGCCGAACAGGACCTCGGCCGAGTCGCGGCTCGCCTCGTACAGGATCGCCGCCAGGTCGGTACGCGTCACCTCCACCTCCCGGCTGCCGGACGCCTGCTGCAGCGCCCGCATGTTGACCCGCCCGACCTGGCGGCCGGAGGCGTTGACGAAGCTCATCGCCGTCACCTGGGTGGCCGCCTCGCGCAGCCGCGGCATCACGCCCATGCGGTCGGCCACGGTCACGGCGGGGCCGCGTACGTCCACGGGGTTGCCGCTGGAGCGCAGGCCCGCGGCGCGTTCGACGACGGTGGGCCGGAAGCCGTGCCGCGCCAGCCAGTACGCCAGCGTGGTGCCGCCGATGCCGGCTCCGGAGATCAGGACTGTCGGGTTGGCCTTCATGACTCACTCCTCGGGTTGCCGTGGTTTCGACGTGACCATATGACGAAATTCGAAAGTTAGTCAATCGATAGTTAGTGAGTTGACCAGATTTCGTATTTGGTCATATGGTCTGCGGGTGAGCGCCGAACGACTCCGGGACCCGCGGCAGCGCGCCGAACGGGCCGCGCGCATCCTCGACGTGGCGGCGGACCTGCTGCTGCGCCACGGCTACCGGCGGGTGACCATCGACGACGTGGCCGCCGGGGCCGGCATCGGCAAGGGGACCGTCTACCTGCACTGGAAGACCCGGGAGCAGCTGTTCGGCGCGGTTTTCGCGCGTGAGGTGCTCCGGGCGATGGACGAGCTGCGCCAGGCGCTCCGGGAGGATCCGGGGGCATGCCTGCTGCACCGGTTCGCGCGTGCCTACTTCCTGGCCATCGCTGACCGGCCGCTGCTGCTCAGCTTCCTCCTGGCCGACCCCGACCTGGTCGGCAAGCTGACCAGCTCCCCTGACCCTGCCCGCGACGAGCGGCACGGCACCATGGCCCGCGACTATCTGGGGCTGCTCGCCGAGCACGGGCTGCTCCGCGACGACATGAGCGTCGACGAGCTCGGGTACGCCTACCAGGCGACGTTCGAGGGGTTCCTGCGGGCCGGGGGTGCCTCGGACGGGCGGGAGCAGCGGGCGGACCTGCTCGCGCGTACCGTGCGGCGGGCGTTCGAGACCGAGTCGGCGGTCCCCGAGGCCACGTTGCGGGACGTTGCCGCGGCCGTGGTGGCCCTGCTCAGCGACCTGATCGACGCCGACCGCGCCGAGTCCGGCATCCCCGAGGGGTAGACCGCCAGCACGCCGGTCACGGAGATCTCAGTCCTGGCGCGGCCGAGTGCCTGGAGCGTGGTCCGGCCGGGTGCCTGGAGCCTGGCGCGGCTGAGCGCCTCAAGCCTGGTCGGGCCCAGTGCCTGGCGCGGCCCGGTGCCGGGGGCCTGGCGCGGCCGAGTGCCTCAAGCCTGGTCGGGCCCAGTGCCTGGCGCGGCCGAGTGCCTCAAGCATGGTGCGGCCCGGGGTCTGAGGTGACGCCGAGTTGGTCGAAGGCCGCGCCGACGCTCGGCCACAGCGCCGCCGGGTCGCCCGCCGCGACCTCGTGCCCAGCCTGGAAGCAGGCCAGCGCCACCTGCGAGGCCAGCGCGGCGGTCTCCGCCGGGGCGCCCTGCTGCCGCAGGAGCTCGCCGGCCAGCTCGACGAGGCGTCGTTCGGCCACGGTCAGCGGCTTCTGGCTGATGAACGCCCTGGCCTATCCGGAGGTTCTCGGCAAGGCGTACGCGGAGATGGCCGGGCAGGTCGCGGCGGGTGAGCTGCGCGTGGTCCGCGGCGGCGACTATCCGATGTCGGACGTACGGCGCGCGCACGCCGACCTGCGTGGCCGCCGGACCGTCAGCAAGCTCGTCCTCGGCCCGGCAAGATAGAACCGATCGGTTCGATCTCTGTTAGGATCCGGACTTGTGGCGACATTTGTCTTGATCCCCGGTATGTGTCATGGCGGCTGGTGCTTCGACGAGCTCGCCGCGCAGTTGCGGAGCCGGGGGCATCGCGCGTACGCGCTGACCCTGACCGGCATCGCCGAGCGCGCCCACCTGCTGACCGGCGGGGTGAACCTCGACACGCACATCCAGGACGTGACCGGCGTCCTGGATGCCGAGAACATCACCGAAGCGATCCTCGTCGGCCACAGCTACGGCGGGATGGTGATCACCGGGGCCGCCGACCGCGCGCCCGGGCGGGTGCGCGACCTGGTCTACCTCGACGCCGTCGTGCCCGGCCACGGGGACTCCTGCTGGAGCCTCGTCACCGAGCAGGAGCGGCGCTGGTACGTGGACGTGGTGGACAGCGGTTACGCGACCCGGCCCATGCCGTTCTTCGACCCGCGCGCCACGGCCCATCCGATCGCCTCGCTGCTCCAGCCGCTCCGGCTCACCGGAGACCTCGCGCACGTGCGCCGCAGGGAGTACGTGTACGCGGCGGCGTGGGAGGGGGAGTCGCCGTTCACGCCCGTCTACGAGCGGCTGCGCCGCGACCCCTCGTGGACGACGCACGCGGTGGCCAGTGCGCACAACCTCATGCGCGACGCGCCGCGGGACCTGCTGGAGATCCTGCTCGACGTCGCCTAGCACGGCCACCGGGCGGCTACCGAACGGCCACCAGGCGGCCATCGGGCGGACGGCGGACGACCGGCGCGGCCATCGGGCGGCCGGCGGGCGGACGGCGGACGGACGGCGGACGGACGGCGGACGGACGGCGGACGGACGGCGGACGGACGGCGTGGCCTCGCCGAACGTGCGAGCACCGAGCATCCCGGTCAGCAGGTGAGCCTCCGCGCGACCGGCGCTCCCTCAGGGAGTCGAGGTCAGGGAGTCCACGAAGCGTGACATTCCGGCCAGCCACCGGTCGGGGTCCTCGGCCTTGCGGTGGACGAAGTCGGCCACCTCCGGGTGCGGGAAGATGTGGAAGCGCTCGGCTTCGAGGCCCTCGACGACCGCGGCGGCCACGTCCGGCGGATCGAGGATGGTGCCCGAGGCGGCCACGGCCCTCGCAGTCAGATGTTCCTCCTCCAGGCCCTGCTCCAGCATGCCGGTACGCACGCCCTGCGGGCACAGGACGCTGACCTTGATGCCCCGCGAGGCGTAGTGGATGGCCACCCACTCGGCGAACGCGATCGCGGCCGCCTTCGTCACCGCGTACGGGGCGTCGCCGGGGCAGCTGATCAGGCCCGCGGCGGAGCAGGTGTTCAGCAGGTAGCCGCCGCCTCGGGCGACCATGGAGGGTATGACGGCCCGGGCGGCGTACACGTGGGCCAGCACGTTCACCGCGTACAGCCGGCTCCACTCCTGGTCGGGGGCGTCCAGGCCGTGGCCGCCGATGATGCCGGCGTTGGAGCAGAACAGGTCGACCGGCCCGAACGGGGTCTCGGCCAGGGCGGCCACCTCCGGCTCCGAGGACACGTCGACGCGTACCGCGGTGGCGCGCTCACCGATCTCCTTGGCCACCGCGACCGCCCCGGCCTCGTCGAGGTCCGCGACGACGACTCCGGCCGCCCCTTCGGCGGCGAACCTGAGTGCCATCGCCCTCCCGATCCCGGCGGCCGCACCAGTGACGACGACGACCTTGTCCCGTACCCGCATCTGCACTCCTTCCGATCCCGAGCGCGTCCGCCCGCCCCGGGCCGGCACCATCTGGGGGGCGACTTCTCGCCCGCCTGGCCGATCCCTGCTGAAGCCCTCGCAGGTCCCCGCAGGCAGAAGCGGTGAACCCACCCTGAACGCCTCCCGTCGGGAACCCCCGCCCGAGAAGGGGCGGTATGGGCGGCGAACCTCATTAAGTAGAACGAGATTCTACTGCGGCCCAGCGTGATCAGATGAGAGGTTTCTCATCTGGGCTTCAGCGTGGTCTCCTCGAAGGGCGTCAAGGTCAAGGTCATGAAGCATCGGGGAACGTTGGTCCTGTTCGCCTTGGCCGCGGCGATGGCGGGGTTCATGTCGGTGGGGCTGGTGCGCGCGGCCGGCAGCGAGCCCGATCTGGGCGAGGCCGTCGTGGTGTCACACACGCCCGCGCCGGGCGAGGCCGGCACGTCGGCACCCGCGGGGAGCGGCGCCCCAGGGCCGGGCTTGAGCCCGCCGACCCCGGGCCCCACCCCTGGTGCGAATCCGGAGCTCACCCCCGGCGTGAAACAGTCCACCCCGGGCACGGCGCCACCGCCCGGCACGGACGCGGCGGCACAGCCCGCCGCTGACGCCGGGTCCCGGCCTGCCCCTGATCCCAGGGCCCGGCCCGCCGCCGACACCGGATCCCGGCCTGCCGCCGATGCCGGGTCCTGGCCGGCCGCCGATGCCGGCTCCCGGCCTGCCCCTGATGTCGGATCCCGGCCTGCCGTGAATGCCGGATCCCGGCCCGCTGCCGGTGCGAGGCCCCAGCCCACCGCAGGCGTGAAACCGAGGCCCACCGCGAGCGCCAAGCCGAAGGCCGGCACGAGCACCGGCCCGCGCCCCGCCGGCGGCGCCGGGTCGCGCGACGGCGACGAGTCCGCGGCGCGCGGGACCGTCGTGCGGCCCGCCCCGCCCCAGACCAGGGCCGAGCCGGTCAGGCCGCCGGCGCCGAGACCGGGTGGCGGTGACGATGACGACGGTGGCGGTGGCGGTGGCGGTGGGGACGACGATGACGCCGACGACTGACCGGGTGATCGAATGCGGGTGAGCGCCCGTGCCCGGATCGTGGGCTGGATGCTCGCCGTCGTCGGCCTCGCCCTCGCGGTCTCGATCTTCGCGACCTGGACCATCCTGCTGGCCCGTCTCGACGACCGTACGAACCTGGAGCTCAGCAACGAGGCGGAGAAGCTGCGCCGGTACGCCGCGACCGCGCGCGACCCGCGGACCGGCCGCACGGTCAGCGACGTGGGCGAGCTGCTCACGGGATACCTGGCGCTCAACGCGCCCGACAGATGGGAGACGTTCTTCAGCATCGTCGACGGCAAGGCGCACAAGATCACCGCGATCCCGCCACCCGTACGCCTCGACATCGACGACACGCTGGTCGCGCGGCTGGCCACGGCCACCACGCCCGGCGGCGGCGAGATCGAGAGCCCGAAAGGAACGGTCCATTATGCGGTGATCCCGGTGACGGTGAAGGCCGACCCCCGCCCGGGCCACTTCGTCGTGGCGATCCTCTACGATCGCCACCGCGACGAGATCGTGGACGCGATGCGGGTCCTCGGGCTGTCCGCGCTGGCGGCGCTGGGGTTAGCGGGGGCGGCCGGGTGGTTCGTGGCGGGGCGGGTGCTGGCGCCGGTCCGGCTGATCGGCCAGACGGCCGAGCAGATCAGCGACTCCACCGACCTCACGCGCAGGCTCGACGTGCCGGGCGACGACGACGTGGCCGCGCTGGCCGCGACGTTCAACCACATGCTCGACCGGCTGGAGAACGCCTTCGTCGTGCAGCGGCACTTCATGGACGACGCCGGCCACGAGCTGCGCACGCCGATCACCGTCATCCGCGGCCACCTGGAGCTCATGGGCGACGATCCGCGCGAGCGCGCGGAGACGCTCGCCCTGGTCACCGACGAGCTCGACCGGATGAACCGCATCGTCGAAGACCTCCTCACCCTCGCCCGGGCGGAGCAGCCGGGCTTTCTCGACATACACGACGTCGAGGTGGCCGACCTCACGGTCAGCGTCGTCGCCAAGGCCCGCGCGCTCGGCACCCGGCGCTGGCGGGTCGACGAGGTGGCCGAGGCCCGCGTGCCCGCCGACCGCCAGCGGCTCACGCAGGCGCTCATGCAGCTCGTGGCCAACGCCGTCCGCCACACCACCGACGACGACCTGATCGCCGTCGGCTCCGCCGTCCGCGACGGGTGGGTCGAGCTCTGGGTACGCGACAGCGGCCCCGGGGTGGCGCCCGCGGAGCGCGAGCGGATCTTCGGACGGTTCGTGCGCGGCGCGGGCCGCGCCGTGAACTACGAAGGCGCCGGTCTGGGCCTGGCCATCGTCAGATCGATCGCCGAGGCCCACGGCGGCAACGTCAAGGTGACGGAGGCCCAGGGCGGCGGAGCCCGTTTCGTCATGTCCATCCCGCTGTGGGAGCTCTGGAGACTCGGATGAACCGGATACTGATCGCCGAGGACGAGGCCAGGATCGCGTCGTTCGTGGAGAAGGGGCTGCGGGCCAACGGCTTCGTGACCGCCGTGGTGGCGGACGGGGTGGCGGCGTACGACCTGGCCGGCGCGGGCGGGTTCGACCTGCTCATTCTGGACATCGGGCTGCCGTTGAGCGACGGGTTCACGGTGTTGCGGAGGTTGCGGCAGTCCAGGGTGACCCTGCCGGTGATCATCCTGACCGCCCGCGACAGCGTGAGCGACACCGTGGCGGGGCTCGAGGGCGGCGCGGACGACTACATCGCCAAGCCCTTCGCCTTCGAGGAGCTCCTGGCCAGGGTGCGGCTGCGGCTGCGCCTGCGCGCCGACCGCGCGCCGGAGGTGACCGTGCTGCGGGTGTCGGATCTGTCGCTGGACCTGCGTACGCGACGGGCATACGTCGGGGCTCGGGCGGTGGACCTGTCGACCAGGGAGTTCGCGCTGGCGGAGATCTTCTGCCGGCACCCCGACCAGGTCCTGACGCGCGAGCAGCTCCTCAGCCACGTGTGGGGCTTCGACTTCGACCCCGGCTCCAACGTGGTGGACGTCTACGTACGCTACCTGCGCCGCAAGATCGGCGCCGACCGCATCGAGACCGTCCGCGGCACCGGCTACCGCATGAGAGCCGCCTAATCATCACCTCACCCTCGCCTCACCCCGCCCCGGCAAGCTGTTCTCAGCAGCACCGACGGAGGGAGCGCCGTGACAGCCGGACTGGTAATGGATCTCGCGTCGATCATCGCCCTGGCCTACGGCCTCTACTACCGGCGACATCACCGGCGCGACCTGCTCTTCGCCTATGTGGCACTCAACGTGGGCATCTTCGCGGTGGTCTCGCTCCTGCTCGTCCAGCGCGTCGACGTCGCCGTCGGCTTCGGCCTGTTCGGCGTGCTGTCGATCATCCGCCTCCGGTCCAGCGAGATCACCCAGCAGGAGATCGCCTACTACTTCATCGCCATCGTGCTGGGCCTGGTCAACGGCATCGCGGGGCCGCTGACCGCCCTCCTGCTGGACGGCGTCCTGCTGGCGGTGATGTACGCCGCCGACCACCCGGCCCTGCTCGGCCGCACCCGCCACCAGGTCATCACCCTGGACGTCGTCCACTCCGACCCGGATCTGCTCCGGGTCGACCTGGAGAGCCGCCTGCGGGCACACGTCCTCCACTGCGTGGTCACCCAGATCGACTACGTCCGCGACACCACGGTGGTCGACGTCCGCTACGTGGCCCCTCCCCAACGGGCCGGCGTCCGCTGAGCCCCGTGAGCCGGAGTCATGCAGAAGGTGGTGGAGGTGCGGTGATGGGTGAGCTGGACGCGGACGTGCTGCTGGCCGGGGTCGCGGCCGGGGTGGCGCCGATCGGGCTCGAGGACGTGCCGGAGCTGATGAGCCGGGTCGATCGCAAATACATCGTGACGGCCGCCACCATGGCGGCACTCGCGGCCGAGCTGGGGGACCGGCTGGCCGTGCTGCGCATCGGGGCAAGACGCCAGTTCCGCTACACGTCGACCTACTTCGACACGCCTGACCTGCTCACCTTCCACCAGCACCGGCAGGACCGGCGGCGCAGGTTCAAGCTTCGCACCCGCACCTACCTGGACGGGGGCGGCCGGTGGCTGGAGCTCAAGCTCAACGGCGCCCGGGGCAGCACCGACAAGCACCGCATCCCGTACGACGACGCGCCGAGCCGGACGCTCACCCGGGAGGCGTTCGACTTCGTGCGCGACACCCTTCTCACCGAGCTGCACCTCGTCGCCCCGGAGACGCTGGGGCCGGTGCTGTCCACCGACTACAGGCGGGTGACCTTCATCGACCCCTCGGGCGCGGCCAGGCTCACCTGCGACACGGGCCTGCTCTGCCACGACGGGCGCTCCAGCGCATCGGCGCGCCGCGACCTGGTGCTGCTGGAGTCGAAGTCCGACGGGGGGAAGGCGCTGGTGGACAAGGTCCTGCGTGGGCTGGGGGTGCGGCCGGTCACCGTGAGCAAGTACTGCCTGGCGGTCGCGGCGCTCCGGCACCTGCCCGCCAACCGCTGGCATCCGGTGCTGCGGCGCTATCTCCTCCACCGTCCCGAATCGGGCGCCCAACGCCTGGTGTCGAGGGGCTCGGCAGGGTGCTGGGGCCAGGCGGGCGCGCGGGGAGGCCGGTGGACGACGCCTCGGGGGGCGCATGCCGGGGGGAGGAACGGCGGCCTTGGTATCGGCATTCTGGGATGATTCGGCGTCCGGGCGGCGCCATCGGTGAATTGACGCCCTCGGTGGTGGGGCGTCGGGTGCGGCGTCCTCGGTGGTGCGGGGTCGGGGTGCGGCGTGCTCGGCGGTGCCGCGTCGGGGGTAGCGCCCTCGGTGGTGCGGTGTTCGGGGTGGCGTCCTTGGTGGTGCGGTGTTCGGGTTCGCTTTGGTGGAGGGGGGAGGCGCTGGTCGGGAGCCGGTTTGCTGTTCGGGTCGCGCTGGCGGGAGCACGGGTGATCGTTGTGGCTCCCGCCGTTGTGACAGCGGCTCATCGAGAGTGGCGCGCGTTACGGGGTCCAGGCCGGGTCTCGGCCGATGATGCCGAGGAGCCGGTCGAACTGCGGGGCGCTGTCCGGCACTTCTACCGGTGGGCCGAAGGCGCCGCGCTGCCGGCCCATCTCCACCATCTGGTCGGTGAAGTGGAGCGCCCGCGAGACCGCCTCAGCGTCCGGCTCGTAGTCCTGGCCGGTGGCTCTGGCCAGGTCCCAGCCGTGTACGACCATGTCGACGAGGTACATGTGGGCCAGCGTCGTCATCGGGAGGCCCATGGCGGGGCTGGTGCCCTCCCACGCCTCGGGGCGCGCCCAGACGGCCAGCGTGCGCTTCGCCCGCTCGGGGAAGTCGCCCGCGTACGGTCCCTGCTCGATCCGCTCCCCCTGGCGGCCCAGCGACTCGAACAGGTCCGCCACCCACTCGAGGTGGTTGATCAGGTCCTTGACGTCGAACTTTTCGCAGGGCGTCGAGCACCCGAGCTGCTCCGGCCGCACCGCGCGGACCAGTCCCGCGGTCCGTTCGGTGGCATGCGTCATCAGCGGCATCATGTCGTCCATGGCAGCAATGATGCCTCGCCCGCCCCAGGCAAGGCTTGTAGAAACGCGACAGCGCGGCTGGGTCAACCCGTACGCGGGCCTCGACGCCTTCGATTTCTTCAGACAGGCGCCATCTGCGGAAATCGCGGCGTTCGTGGAGCATTTCTGGGTTGTCACGTGGACCGGCCTCGCCGAGCCGTACGAGCAGCGCATCGTCTCGCACCCCACCGTGAACATGACGATCACCGAGGACTTCCACCGGTTCGCCGGGGTGATCAGGGGCGGGTTCTCGTACACGATGCGGGGCAGCGGCCGCGTGCTCGGCACGCGCTTCCGCCCGGGCGGCTTCCGGCCGTTCCTCGGCGGTCCGGTGTCGCAGTTGACCGACCGTTTCGTGGAGATCGGCGAGATGTACGGCGCGGCGGGCGCCTCCCTGGTCGAGCAGGTGCTGGCCGAGCCCGATGCCCGGGCCGCCATCGGGCTCGTCGAGAGGTTCCTGGCGAGTCTGGGGCCGGAGCGGGATCCGCTGGCCGAAGAGGTCGCGGCGCTGGTGGCGATGGCCGAGAACGAGGTCTCCGTGACCAGGGTCGATGAGCTGGCCGCCAGATCGGGCAGGTCGGTGCGCTCGCTGCAGCGGCTGTTCCGGGACTATGTCGGCATCGGCCCCAAGTGGGTGATCCGCCGCTTCCGGCTGCACGAGGCGGCGGAGCGGGTCTACGAGGGGCTCGACCTCGCGACGCTGGCCGTCGAACTCGGCTATACGGACCAGGCGCACTTGACCCGCGACTTCACCGCCGCGGTCGGAATGCCACCCGCGGCCTACGCCCGCCTCAGAGGATAGAAGCCATTAGTCGATGAGATGATTTGCCGGGGTTCGAGTGGATTTCTGGTAATTGCGGGTTTCTGTGCGTTCGAGCGTTTCGGATAGCAGCCGCCGTACCGTTTCCTCGAGCGAGCTGTGCTGATCGATGATGGTTTCGTAGCCGCCGGGCAGCAGGTCCCGCTCGATGTACCACTCGCGCATCATGTCCGGGCCGAACTCGGCGCTCTGCGGGCGGGTGGCGTGGCGGCGGAGCGTTTCCTCGAAGGGGACGTCGAGGTAGAAGAAGCGGCTGCGGCCGGGGAAGTCCTCGCGCAGCGCCTGGAGCATGGGGGCGTACCTGCAGGCCGTGAGGATGCCCTCCAGGATGACGTGGTGGCCGTGGTCGAGCGCGTAGCGGGTGACGGTGTCGATGAGGCCGATGTTGACGCCGTCCGGCACGTCGAGTTCGCGCAGGATGTCGCGGCGCAGCACGTCCTGGCCCACCACCGCGAGGCCGCGCTTGCCGTACGCCTTGCGGAGGGCTCGGGCGACGCTCGTCTTTCCCGAGCCGGAGTTGCCGCGCAGGACGATCAGTTGGGTGAGCATCGCGGCCAGCGTAGCCGCTGCTCGCGGGTTCGTGCCGCGAATCTGCTGGGTACGGTCGTCATATGCTTGAGCGCATTCACGAGATATCGGGAGTCTTGCTAAGTGCGGACGGATATCTTGACGATTTCTGGCCGAATTTCCGGAACATTGATGACGTGTTCTGGAAACTCCAGCGCATTCAGCGTTTCGAGGCCGGGGAGCCGAGCTGGCTGGCGATGATGGACGGCGACTGGGAACGCTCGCTCAAGCTGGTCGACGACACGGGTGACGAGGGCCGGAGCAGGGCCTACCCCTGCCGGCGGATCCGGATCGTCGAGCAACCCGTCACGCCGTACCTGCAATGGGAGATGCACGTGCTGGCGCTGCGGGTGGAGGTGGCCGAGCAGGTGCGGGTGCTCGACGCGGGGGAGGTGTCCGACCTCGAGATCGACCGCCGCCTGCCGGAGCTCGTCGTGCTGGGCTCGTCCGTCATGTACGAGGTGACGTACGACGCCTGCGGGACCCACAGCGGCGCGCGGCGGATCGACGACCCTGATGTGATCGCGGCGTGCCGGGGCGAGCTCGACAAGCTGTTCGCGGCCGGGGAGGACTTCCGGGCCTATTACGAGCGGGAGATCGTGCCGATGCCGGCTCCCCGGGTGACGACCGTCTGAAGCCGTAACACCGGCGGCGGTGTCACAGGGGGAGGCCGCCGGTGGCGGAGCTGGTGGAGCCGGTGGCCCGGTAGGCGGCGATGGTGCGTTCGGCGATGCGCATCTGGTGGATCTCGTCGGCGCCGTCGGCGAAGCGGGCCCAGCGGGCGTGCTGGAACATGCCGGCCAGCGGCGTGTCCGTCGAGTAGCCGAGCGCCCCGTGCACCTGGATCGCCCGGTCCACGATTCGGTTGAGGCTGCCCGCCACGAAGTGCTTGGCCATGGAGACCTCCGTACGGAAGTCCTCACCCTTGTCGATCTTGGATGCGGCGTGCAGGACCATCAGCTTGCACTGGTACAGCTCCATGACCGAGTCGGCGATCATCCACTGGATGCCCTGCTTCTCGGCCAGCAGCGAGCCGTGGCTGTAACGGTTGAGCGCGCGGTCGACCATCATGTCCAGGGCCGTCTCCGCCTGCGAGATCCAGCGCATGCAGTGGGCGAGCCGGGCCGGGCCCAGGCGGTACTGGCCGAGGCGGTGGCCGTTGCCGCGACCTCCCAGGATCTGGCTGTCGGGCACGCGGAGATCGGTGATGACGATCTCGCTGTGACCCGTGGAGCCGTGCATCGTCTCGACCTCGCGTACGTCGTTCCAGCCCGGGTCGGGAAGGTCGACGAGGAAGGCGGTGTTGGCGCCGCGCGAGCCCTCCGGCACGTCCGGCTCCGTCCGCGCGATGAGGATCGCGAAGTTGGCCCGGCGCGCGTTGGAGATGAACCATTTGTGGCCGTTGATCAGCCACTCGTCCCCGTCCCGGACGGCCGTGGTGCGGATCAGGGTCGGGTCGGAGCCCGCCACCTCCGGCTCCGTCATGGCGAAGCAGGACATCTGCGTGCCCGCCAGCAGCGGCCGCAGGTACTTCTCCTTCTGCTCGTCCGTCGCCCAGTGCAGGAGGGTGTGCATGTTGCCCTCGTCCGGGGCCATGCAGTTGAGCACCCACGGCCCGACGCGGGTCTTGGCCGCCTCCGACTGCACCATGGCCAGCTCGACGTGGCCCAGCCCCATGCCGCCCCACTCCTTCGGCATGTGGGGCAGCCACAGCCCCTCGGCCTTGGCCTGGGAGCGGAGCCGGAAGATCGTACGGAGGTAGGCGTCCCGGTCGGACTCCTTCACCTCCTCCACGGCGGGAATGACGGTCCCCTGGATGAAGGCGCGGACCCGCTTGCGGATCTCCTCGTGCTCGGGAGCGAGGGTGAAGTCGATGGCCATACCCGCCACCGTGTCACGGCCGGCGGAGCGGCGTGAAGGCCCAGGACATGCGCGGCTCCACGGCCCAGTGGAAGAGCCTGCGCACCGGCGGCGTGCAGAGCAGGGTGGCGGCGGCCACGCCGAGCAGGATCGACAGCGGCACGCCCAGCTCGAACCGCTCGGCGACCTTGACCACGAATCCGTGGAGCAGGTACGCGTACATGGTGGCCGAGCCCAGTCCGCTGAACCACGTGTGCCGCGCCGGGGTCACCGCGAGAAACGCCGCCACCAGCACCGCCCCGGCCAGCAGCAGCCCCAGCCGCACGGCCGTGCCGGTGAGGTCGTCCACGTGCAGCGCCGAGTTGGGCAGCCGCCATCGGATCCACTCCGTCGGCACCTGCTCGTGCACGAGCAGCGCCGCCGCCAGCCCCAGCCCCAGCGTCAGGAAGCCGGCCAGCCGCATGTACGGCCTGCGCAGCCACGCGAAGTGCTCCGGCTTGAGCATCAGCCCGAGCACGTAGAACGGCAGCAGCGCGAACGTCCGGTTCATGGCCAGCTCGCCGGGCAGCGCGCTCATCCCGGTCAGCAACGACAGCACGACCGCGATCGCCAGCGGCCACCTGAGCTGCTGCCACACCGGCGTCGACAGCCGCCACAGGAACAACGACAGCAGGAACCAGGTCAGGTAGTACGGATCCAGCAGGCTCAGCTCGAACTTCCCGTACAGGATCAGACGCGGCAACGAGTACGCCACCTCGAAGATCAGGTACGGCACCGCCAGCGTGGAGATGAGCTTGCGCGCCTTCCCCGCCGAGAACGTGAACCGGCGCGACAGATAGCCGCTCAACACGATGAACAGCGGCATGTGGAAGACGTAGACGTAGAAGTAGAGCGCGTGGGCGATGGGGTGGTCCCGCTGGTCCTCGATGAGGTGACCGCACACCACGAGCAGGATCGCCAGGTATTTGGCGTTGTCGAAGAACGGGTCCCTGGCGGTCACGGACCGGCTGTCAACGGTGGCGGGAACAGTCACAGGCCCTCCTCCGTCGGACCTGTGACTGCAGCAGTGCTGTGTTCATGGGTTCGTTCGCTGCGCTCACTCACAGACCCCGCACCCTAGCCACCGAACGCGTAACCGCCAGGAAACGCCGAGTGAGGGCTTACCGAAGGGCCGGTGTCGCTTCGCGTACCGTGTCCGCCAGCGCGGACGCGGCGGCGGCGTCGAGCCTGCCGTCCACCACCGCCGTCACGACCCGCCTGGTCAGCGTGTCCTCGACGACGAGCGGCCGGTCCCAGGCCAGCGCCTGCCCGACCCCCGGATAGTGCTCGACGCGCACGAACCACGGGTCGCCGTCCGACTGCACGAAGACGAGCGTCCAGTCCCGCCCCTCCGGCGTGGTGCCGGCCAGGGCGACCCAGGGGTCGCGGCTGCCGTGCACGGCCTCCTCGTCCCCGGGGAGCGCGATCCGGCCGGTGGAGGTGCCGGGGGCGCGCCAGAAGAAGCCGCCGTACCCCGCGCCCACCCGCCCCTTGGTGGCCGAGCTGCGGACCTCCAGCGGCGCGCCGGTGAGGTTGGTGAGCGTGAACGCGAAGTCCAGCGCCCAGAAGTCCCCGAACGGCCGGGCCGTCACGGTCCGCTCCTCGCGCGCCACCAGCCGCCCGCCGGGCCCCACCCACTCCAGGTGCTCGACGAAGCCGGAGTCGTCCAGCCGGGAGAACGACAGGTGCCGCTGCATGCCGTGATCGTCCAGCCAGGCGGGCCCCTGGTCCTTGACGTACGTGCGGCCGCCCCAGAAGTTCGCCCCGCCCAGGTCGGAGATGGCCACCCCGACCCCGAGGTGGTGCACGTGGTCCTCGGGACGCACCTCGGTGACCTCGACGCCGCCCAGCGTCCGCACCCCGTGGAGGTAGGGGCGCGGGGAGTCGGTGGCCGGCAGGTCGGGCCGCAGCTCGTACGAGGCCACCGCCTGCCCGGCGGCCAGCAGCTCCACCCGGGTCCAGGGGACGTCCAGCTCCGAGTAGAGCGACAGCGTCTCGGCGCTGCGGGCCGTCAGGTCGGCGACACCTGGCAGGAACCGGTGCGTGACCTCGCCCGAGGCGGCGTCCCGCTCGACGTCCTGGTAGCGCTCCGGGATCGGCAGCGGCTCGGGAGCCAGCCGCACCGCGTCCAGCACCTGCGTGAACGCCTCCGTGGCCGACAGCGGCACCATCAGCTCGGCGCCCGTGCGGACATGGTCGATGAGGTTCTCCAGCAGGTCGGTGCGCTCGTACACGGTCGTCGTGACCGTGCCGTCCGGCAGCTCGACCTTGAGCTGGTCCTGCGTGTAGACCAGCGTGGCGCGGCCCGCGTCGCCGTGCACGACCAGGTACGGCTCGCTCCGGCCGGTCGCGCAGAGCGTCACCGCGATCGTGATGACGAAGCCGTCGTCGAAGCGGATCCGCAGGCAGGACGTGTCGTCCGACTCGATCGGATGGGCGTGGTAGAGCTCGGTCTCGATGCCCGCGACGGGGCCGTCCACCAGGGCGAGGGCGGTCGCGACGGCGTGCGCGAACGGGTTGGTCAGCGCGCCGTCCACCACGTCCACGCCGTTGAGCCGGCGCCTGCCCGACCAGGCCGACCGGGTGAAGTAGGTCGAGGGCCGCTCCCAGGCGCCCGCGCCGCCGATGCCGCGCACGCGCCCGATGGTGCCGTCGGCGATCAGCGAGCGCAGCGCGGGGACCGCCGCCGAGCCCAGCGACTGGAAGCCGACCTGGCAGGCCAGCCCCGTCTCCGCCACCGCCGCGGCGATCCGGGCGTGCGCGGCCGGGCTCGCCGCGGGCGGCTTCTCCAGCAGCACGTGGGATCCCGCGTGCAGGGCCGTCACCGCGAGGTCGGCGTGCGTGTGGATCGGCGTGCAGACGACCGTGATCTCCGCGCCGGTCTTGGCGAGGAGCTCGCCCAGGTCGGGCGACTGCAGCGGCGAGCCGAAGTCCACCTCGACGGGCACCACGTCGCAGATCCCGGCCAGCTCGATCAGCCCCTGGCCGGCCAGCCTGCGCAGATTGCCCAGATGGTGGCGCCCATGACCGTGCGCACCGGCGAGTACCACCTTCATCGCGACCACCTCAGTCCGAGCCCCGCGTGCGCGCCCGCCCGCAGGACCCCGTCGGAAATCTGCACCGGGTACGGCTCCGCCAGCAGCCCGAGGGCCGCGAAAGAGGCGTCCTCCACGTCCTCCGCCATGACCGGCAGCGGCAGGGCCAGCGCGAGCTGCCCGGACACCTCGCTCAGCAGGTGCGGATAGACCGGCACGTCGTACGTCCTGGCCAGCTCCGCGATCCGCAGGAACGGCGTGATCCCGCCGACCCGCACCACGTTCGGCTGGACGACGTCGCACGCCCCGGCCGCGAGCAGGTCACGGAAGCCGTAGGTGGTGTAGACGTTCTCCCCGACCGCCACCGGCACGTCGATGGAGCGCCGCAGCTCCACGTGCGCGGCCACGTCGTCGGCGGGCAGCGGCTCCTCGATCCAGTGCAGCCCGAACTCCCGCAACGCGGATATAGCCCGCCTGGCCCGGTGCAGGTCCCACCGCTGGTTGGCGTCGATCATCAGCAGCCGGTCGGGCCCGATCACGTCGCGGACGGCGGCCACCCTGGCCACGTCCTCCGCCAGGTCGGGCCGCCCCACCTTGATCTTGACGCCCCGGTACCCGGCGGCCACCCAGCGCCGCGCCTGCTCCACCAGCTCCTCCAGCGGGTAGTGCAGGTTGACGCCGCTGCCGTAGACCGGGACCTCCTCGCGCCGCCGGCCCAGCACGTCGGCCAGGCCGCTGTCGCCGCAGCGCAGGTCCCACAGCGCCAGGTCGATCCCGGCCAGCGCGATCGTGGTGATCCCGCCCGGACCCGCCTCGCGCAGGTGCCGCCACAGCCGGTCCCACACCACCTCGGGGTGCGCGGGCAGCCCGATCAGCGCCTCGCGCAGGTCGTGGTCGAGCAGCGCCTGTACGGCGTGCGCCCCGATCTGCGGCGTCCACGAGAACCCGGTGCCGGTCCGCCCGTCCTTCAGCGTGATCTCGCACACGACCACGTGGTTGGCCGGCACGTCCGCGCCCCAGGGCCGCGGCAGCGGCGCCGTCCGCAGCGAGGTACGCAGGTCGGCGATCGTCATGACGCGGCCAGCTCCAGCCCCGTCTTGATCAGCGCCTCCAGCTCCTCCAGGTGATCGTCGGTCACGTCCACCAGCGGCGGGCGGACGGCGCCCACGTCCAGGCCGCGCAGCCGTACCCCGGCCTTGACCAGGGCGACCGGGTAGCCGGGCACCTTGCCGCGCAGCCGTACGAGCGGGGCGTAGAACCCGGTGAGCAGCCGCTCGTCACCGTTCAGATAGGCCAGCGCGATCTCCGGCGCGAACGCGAACACCGCGCTGGAGTACAGCTCCACGCCGATGCCCCGGTAGGCGGGCATGGTCAGCTCGGCCGTCGGCAGCCCGTTGAAGAACAGGAAGTCCGGGTACGCCTCCCGCACCGCCAGCACGGTCCGCTGCATCCGGTCGATGTCGCCGACGCCGTCCTTGAGCCCGATCACCCCGGGGATCCCGGCCAGCTCCACCACGGCCTCCGGCTCCAGCACCACGGAGCCCCGCTGGTAGACGATCACCGGCAGCTCCGCGGCCACCGCCGCCACGTAGGCGGCGAAGCCGTGCCCGGGCCCCTGAGCCAGGTACGGCGGCATGAGCAGCAGCCCGTCGGCGCCCGCCTCGCGGGCGGCCCGCGCCTGGTTCAGCGCCGTGCCGAGCGGGCCGCCCGCGCCCGCGAACACCGGCACCCGCCCGCCCACGACCTCGGCCGCCACCCGCACCGCCCGCGCGTGCTCGGACTCCGACAGCGCGGAGAACTCGCCGGTGCCGCACGCCACGAACACGCCGCCGGGACCGTGCTCCATGCCCTGCCGGATGTGCTCGGCCAGCACCTCCTCGGCGAGCCGGCCGTCGGCGTCGAAGGGGGTCACGGGGAAGAACAGCACACCGCTCAGGTTCATACAGCTTCCTTCAGTTCGGTGCGCCAGCTCCGCTTGGGCTGCCAGCCGAGCAGGCGCTCTGCCTTGGTGATCGAGAAGGCGGGGGTGGTGCCGGTGAGACCGGCGGCGAACGGCTCGGTGCCGGGGACGACCTGGGGCAGCAGGTCGGCGAGCGGCTTGCGGGCCAGCGCGTCCGCGGCCCCGGCGAAGAACACCTCGCCGTTGGGCAGCTCGGGCAGCGCCTCGGCCAGCACCGCGATCATGTCGGCGCAGTCGCGGGCGTCGATGTAGTTGAACAGCGAGACCCCGCCGATCTCCGGCCGGTCGAGGCGTTCGCGCACCGTGTGGCCCGACTGGGTGGGCGCGCCGGCCCACTCCTCGGGCGGGATGACGAAACACGGCCTGATCGCGGCCATCCTGGCCGTCCCGGCCAGCGCGAATGCCTTCATGGTCTGCTCGGCCACGACCTTGGACAGGTTGTACGCGTTCCACGGGCGCACCGGGTGGTCCTCGTCGATCGGCAGGTACGCGGGCGCCCAGCCGCCGGGGGCGCCGTACCCGATCACGGTGGGGCTGCTGGCCACCACGACGCCGCGCACGCCGAGCGCGACGGACGCCTCGCAGACGTTGAACGCGAGCTGGGTGTTGACCTTGAAGATCACCGATTCCGGGAGGCTGAACGGGGTCGCGATCGCGGCCAAATGGATCACGGTCTCGGGCCGGAACCTGGCGATGACCTCGAAGGTCTCGCCCGTGTCCGTGAGGTCGGCCGGTAAGGCGACCGCGGCCTCGGACGGCGTGCCGGGCGTTCTGTCGACGCCGATGACCTCGTGCCCGGCCGCCGCGAGCGTGGTGACCACGCTCCGGCCGAGGCGTCCTGCGCTTCCGGTGACGAGGACTCTGCTCACCGTGGGGGCTCCTTCAAGACTGCAAACAGTTGCACTAAACCTTTGTGTCCTCGGGGCGAGGTCGTCAAGAGGCGATTTCGACCCCCGCACTGGAGCAGGGGTTTCCTGAGGCAGCGGGGCGGCAAGCGCTTTCATGGTACTCAGGGTTTCTGCAAGCGGTTGCGTTAGGGTGGGCGACTGTGACAGTGACGATTCGTGATGTGGCCCGGGCTTCCGGTGTGCATGTATCGACCGTGTCGCGGACGTTCTCCGCGCCGCACATGGTGAACGCGGCCACCCGTACCAGGGTGCTCACGGTGGCCGAGGAGCTGGGATACCGCCCCAACCGGGCGGCCAGGGCGCTCACGACCGGCCGCACCCACAACCTCGGCCTGATCGTGGCCGACATCGCCAATCCGTTCTTCCCTCCGCTGATCAAGGCGGCCCACTCGGCGGCCAGGCAGCGCGACTACCACCTGTTCGTGGCCGACACCGACGAGGAGGCGGCCACCGAGGAGGAGCTGGTGCAGGCGTTCTCCAAGCAGGTGGACGGCCTGGTGCTGTGCAGCCCGCGCTCGTCCAACAAGGCGCTGGAGCGGCTGGCCGCGCGGGTGCCGTTCGTGGTGATCAACCGGCGGCTGCGCGGCGCCGCCACGGTGCTGATGGACGTCGGCCACGGGGCCAGGCTGGCGGTCGAGCACCTGACCGGGCTCGGCCACCGCCGCGTGGCGCTGGTGGCGGGCCCGGCCGGCTCGTGGACCAGCGCGGAGATCCGTACGGCCGCCGAGCAGGTGGAGGGCGTCGAACTGGTCGTCATCGGCCCCAACGCGCCCACCGAGCGGGGCGGGCTCGCCGCCGCGCGGCGGGTGCGGGACTCCGGCGCGACCGGCGTGCTCGCCTACAACGACCTGGTGGCGATCGGGCTCATCGAAGGGCTCGGTGACCTGGGGCTGGGCGTGCCGCGGGACGTCAGCGTGATCGGGATCGACGACATCGTCTCCGGACGGCTGAACCGCCCCAGGCTCACCACTGTCGCCATGCCCACCGCCGCGGCCGGCCGGCTCGCCGTGGATCTGCTCATCCAGGAGGTCACGGCCACCACGTCGCTGGAGACGCGCCTGGTCATCAGGGACTCCACCGCGCCGCCACGATAGCGAGCCTGCTGCAAACGGTTGTACTAACTGAGCAGCCAATTCATCTGACTTCTCCGGCAGGCAGGCCATCTAGCTGGGGAAACACGGTAACGATATATCGGTAACGGCTATGTAACGTCTGCAAAGGGTTGACGTAACTTTCCCGCCAGCTATAGGAAAGCGCTATCCATTCACATCTCGCCGGAAGGTCCGTGAATGACGAATGAGTTCCGTCATGGCTGACGCGGTGGCGGTGAAGACCCGAGCCCCGCGCGAACCGGCCACGCAGGCCGGCGGAGGCGGGCCCCGCTCCCTGCGTGCCCGTCGCGAGGCCAGGGCCGCCTACCTGTTCCTGGCGCCCTGGTTCGTCGGCCTGGTTGTCATCACGGTCGGCCCGATCGTCGCCTCGCTCTACCTGTCCTTCACCGACTACAGCCTCCTCAAGGAGGCCAAGTGGGTCGGGCTGGACAACTACATCAAGATGTTCACTGAGGACGAGAGGTTCCTCGCCTCGCTGAAGGTGACCACGATCTACGTGGTCGTCTCGGTCCCGCTGCAGCTGGCCTTCGCACTGGCGCTGGCCCTGGTGCTCGACCGGGGACTGCGCGGGCTGTCGTTCTACCGCTCGATCTTCTACCTGCCCTCGCTGCTGGGCGGCAGCGTCGCCATCGCGATCCTGTGGCGCAAGGTCTTCGGCGCCGACGGCCTGGTCAACGCGGTGCTGGCGATCTTCGGCATCCAGGGGCCCGGCTGGGTCGGCGACCCCGACACGGCGCTGGGCACGCTGATCCTCCTGCACGTGTGGACGTTCGGCGCCCCGATGATCATCTTCCTCGCCGGGTTGCGCCAGATCCCCGGCAGCTACTACGAGGCGGCGGCGGTGGACGGGGCCGGGACCCTGCGCCAGTTCCGCTCGATCACGCTGCCGCTGCTGACGCCGATCATCTTCTTCAACCTCGTGCTCGAGGTGATCAAGTCGTTCCAGTCGTTCACGCAGGCGTTCATCGTCAGCAACGGCAAGGGCGGCCCGGCCGACTCCACCCTCTTCTACACGCTCTACCTCTACCTGAAGGGGTTCAAGAGCTACGACATGGGCTACGCCGCGGCGATGGCGTGGGTCCTGCTGGTCATCATCGCCGCCCTGACCGGAGTGAACTTCCTCGCGTCTAAGTATTGGGTCTTCTATGGCGACACCAAGTAGGCCGGTCCCGGTGCTGTTCCGCCCCTTCAGGGGCGGGCCGGTGGTCAAGCACATCCTGCTGATCGGCTTCGGCCTGGTCATGCTCTATCCGCTGCTCTGGATGATCTCCAGCTCGCTCAAGCCGGAGGAGCTGATCTTCCGCGAGCCGGGGCTGTGGCCCAGCCAGGTCACGTTCGAGAACTACACCGCGGGCTGGACGGCGCTGAAGCACCCCTTCGGCTACTACCTGTGGAACTCCGCGGTCGTCACCGCGCTGTCGGTGGTGGCCAACCTGGTGGCCTGCTCGCTGGCGGCCTACGCCTTCGCCCGGCTGAACTTCCCGCTGAAGAAGCTCTGGTTCGCCATCATGCTGGGCACGATCATGCTGCCGCACCACGTCGTGATCGTGCCGCAGTACATCATGTTCTCGAAGCTCGACCTGATCAACACGATCTGGCCGCTGGTGATGCCCAAGGTGCTGGCGACGGACGCGTTCTTCATCTTCCTCATGGTGCAGTTCATCCGTACGCTGCCGAGGGAGCTGGACGAGGCGGCCGAGATCGACGGAGCGGGCTATTGGCGCATCTTCATCAGGGTGGTCATGCCGCTCTGCCTGCCCGCGCTGGCCACGACCGCGATCTTCACGTTCATCTGGACGTGGAACGACTTCCTCAGCCAGCTCCTTTACCTCAACAACCCGGACAACTTCACTGTCCCGGTCGCGCTGCGCACGTTCCTGGACGCCAGCAGCGACTCGCAATGGGGACCCATGTTCGCCATGTCGATCATCGCGCTCGGTCCCATCTTCGGCTTCTTCCTGGCCGGACAGAAGTACCTGATCCGTGGCGTGGCCACGACGGGACTGAAGTAGTCCCATCCACCCCCCAACAAGAAGAAACCCCCTAGGAGGTAGAGCCGTGAGCTCTGGCAAAAAGGTGTGGTCGGCGGCATTGCTCGCCACCGCGATGCTGGCGGTCACCGCGGCCTGCGGCAGCGGCAGCGGCGGCGAAAGCGCCGATGGCAAGATCAAGCTGCGCTTCTCCTACTGGGGTAGCGCCGCGCGGCAGCAGATGACCGAAGAGGCGATCAAGAAGTTCGAGGCCAAGAACCCGAACATCGACGTCGAGGGCGAGTTCTCCGACTTCGCGGCGTACTACGAGTCGCTGTCCACGAAGGTGGCGGCCAGCGACGCGCCCGACGTCATCACCCTCGAGATCCGCGGCCTGCGCGAGTACGCCGACCGCGGCACGCTGGCCGACCTGGCCAGCTCGGTCAACACCGGCGACATCGACCCCAAGGTGCTGGCCACCGGCGCCATCGACGGCAAGCAGTTCGCCATCCCCACCGGCGTCAACGCCTTCTCCCTGGTCGTCAGCCCGACCGAGCTGGAGGCCGCGGGGCAGAAGCTCCCCGACGACACCAAGTGGACGTGGGACGACTACGTCAACCTGGCGTCGAAGATCAGCGAGAAGAGCGGCGGGAAGATCTACGGCACGCAGCAGAGCTTCAACCCGGCCTACCTCCAGATCTTCGCCGCGCAGAAGGGCGAGCCCTTCTACAACGGCAACAAGATTGGCGTCTCGCCCGAGACGATCAAGGAATGGTGGACCACCCACCAGAACCTGATCAAGACCAAGGGCTCGCCCGACGCCGCCAAGACCGCCGAGATCGGCGCCCAGAGCGTGGACCAGTCGCTGCTGGCCACCGGCACCGGCGCGATGGGCATGTGGTGGAGCAACCAGCTCGGCGGCATCGCCAAGAAGTCCGGCAAGGACGTGGACCTGCTCCGGATGCCGAAGCTGCCGGGCGCCACGACCGGCGGCATGTTCCTGCAGCCGGCGATGTTCTACACCGCCTCGTCGAAGTCCGAGCACGCGGCCGAGGCCGCCAAGTTCATCGACTTCATGATCAACGACCCGGAGGTGGGCGGGATCATCCTCAGCGACCGCGGCCTGCCGGCCAGCTCCAAGGTGCTGGCGGCGGTCAAGGACAAGCTGCCCCCCACGGACAAGAAGGTGCTGGACTTCCTCGACAAGGTCAAGGGTGAGCTGGCGGACCCGCCGGCCGCTCCGCCGAAGGGCGCCAGCGCCATGGAAGACATCCTCACGCGCTACTCCGAGGAGGTCCTTTTCGGCAAGATGACCCCCGACGACGCCGCGCAGAAGTTCATCACCGAGGCCAACGCCTCGATCGCAGGCTAAGGAGAGACATGAAGTACGCGTTCGTCGGGCTCGGGCACCGCGCGCAGATGTACGTCGACGCGCTGCTCGGGGAGTGGCGCGACGCCGGCACCATCGTCGCCCTGTGCGACACGAACCGGACCCGCATGGACTACTACGCCGAGCGGATCGGTCACGAGGTGCCGCGTTTCGCGCCCGATGAGTTCGACAAGGTGCTCGAGCTCGCCGACGCGGTCATCGTCACCACCGTCGACGCCACCCACGCCACGTACGTGTGCGCGGCGCTCGACGCCGGGCGCGACGTCATCGTGGAGAAGCCGCTGACCATCGACGCCGAGGGCTGCGCGGCCATCGCCGAGGCGGCCGAGCGCAGCAGCGGCAAGCTGATCGTCACCTTCAACTACCGCTACTCGCCGCGCAACTCGGCCGTGCGCCGCCTCCTGCAGGAGGGCGCGATCGGCCGGGTGACGTCCGTGCACTTCGAGTGGACGCTCGACACCATCCACGGCGCCGACTACTTCCGCCGCTGGCACCGCGAGCGGGCCAACTCGGGCGGGCTGCTCGTCCACAAGTCCACCCACCACTTCGACCTGGTCAACTGGTGGCTGGCGGCCGCCCCGCAGAGCGTCTTCGCCCAGGCCGACCTGCGCTTCTACGGCTCGGACAACGCCCGCGAGCGCGGCGTGACCGACCGTCCGGTGCGGGGCCAGGGCGCCCCGGGTCTCGGTACGGACCCGTTCATCCTGGACATCTCCAAGGACCCCCGGCTCAAGCGGCTCTACCTGGACGCCGAGCACGAGGACGGCTACCTCCGCGACCAGGACGTCTTCGGCGACGGGATCACCATCGACGACACCATGTCGGTGATGGTCCGCTACACCAACGGCGCCGTGCTCACCTACGCCCTGAACGCCTACGCGCCCGCCGAGGGCTACCGGGTGGCGTTCAACGGCACCGGCGGGCGGCTGGAGCTGGAGGTCGTCGAGCGGGCGTGGACGCCGCCGCACGCGGCCATCGACCCGAGCGCCGCCTCCAAGAAGCACAAGGCCGACTCCTGGGAGAGGCTCACCCTGCACCGCCACTGGAGCGAGGCGGAGGAGGTGCCGATCGAGAGCGGCGCCGGCGGGCACGGCGGCGGCGACCGGCTGCTGCTGAACGACGTCTTCCGCGGCCCCGGCGACGACCCGCTGGCCCGGCAGGCCGGCTACCGCGACGGCATCCGCAGCGTGCTGACCGGCCACGCGGCCAACGTGTCGGCCGCTACCGGCGAGCCGGTGCACCTGGTGGACGACGGCACGCGTGTTCGCTGAGCTGGCCGGGGTCGCCGCCGCGCAGCTCGGGCCGTACCCGTCTCTGCCGGGGCCCGAGCTGCGGCAGGCTGCGCGGGCCGCGATGGGGGTGCTCGACCTGACCGCCGGTGACGTGCGGGTCGAGCGCTCGTGGACGGACGGCGACCTCGCCGGGGAGGAGCTCTCCTGGTCGGTGGGGTTCGGGCCGCGCACCCGCGCGTTCCTCCTGCGCCCCCGGGACGCGGCCGGGCCGCTGCCCGGGGTGGTGGCGCTGCACTGCCACGGCGGGATGAAGTGGGTGGGCAAGGAGAAGATCGCCGACGGTCCCGCCGCGCCTTCCCCCGAGGTGCGGCAGGTCAGGGAGCTCCTGTACGGCGGTCGCGCGTACGCGAACGAGCTGGCCCGGCGCGGGTTCGTGGTGCTGGCGCCCGACGTGCTCACCTGGGGCAGCCGCCGTTTCCCGCTCGGCGTCGACGAGCCCGGCCCTTACGACGCGGCGGCCAGGGATCACGAGCACGTGGTGGCCAAGTACTGTGCCGCGCTCGGCACGTCCTTCGCGGGCGTGGTGGCGGGCGAGGACCTGGCCGCGGCGGCGTATCTGCGGTCGAGGCCCGACGTGAGCGCCGTCGGCTGCGTCGGGCTCTCCGGAGGCGGCCTGCGGGCCGCGCTGCTCGGCGCGTTCGACCCCGGCATGCGGGCCGTCGTGGTCGCCGCGATGGTCTCGTCCTACCGCGACATGATCGACGGGTACGTCGAGAAGCACACGTGGCTGCTCTGGCCGCCGGGGCTGCCGCGCCTGGGCGACTGGCCCGACCTGGTGGCCGCCCGCGCGCCCGAGCCACTCATGGTCCAGTACGCCCTGCGCGACCGGCTGTTCCCCGAGCCGGGTATGCGCCGGGCGCACACCATGATCGAGGAACGTTACCGCGAAGCTCCTGACGCCTACGAGGCGGTGTGGGCAGACGTGCCCCACAGCTTCGACGTGACCAGGCAGGAGCAGGCCTTCGACTGGCTGGCTCAGCGGTTGAAGGCCTAGGAGACTGCCGCCGCCCGGGACCTGCCCCCGGGCGGCGGCGCTCCTGAACGGAAGCTAGTTGCCCGACTTCCAGGTGGCGATGAGCTTGTCGTAGTCGAGCGTCTCCGGCTTGCCCCGCTCGTCGGCCAGTTTCGGCGCGGGCGCGCCCGGCTGGTCGAGCCAGTACTGGGCGGGCCGCTCCGGGTTCAGCTTCGGCGCGCAGTTGCCGCCGTAGCCGCGCCGCTCCAGCCGGGCCAGGATCTCGTCCTGCTGCTTGGCCAGGTTGTCCATCGACTGCTGGGCGGTCGTCTCACCGGTCACCGCGGTGGCCACGTTCTGCCACCAGAGCTGGGCGAGCTTGGGATAGTCGGGGACGTTCGTCCCGGTCGGGGTCCACTGCTTGCGGGCCGGCGAGGCGTAGAACTCGATGAGCCCGCCGTACTTCTTGGAGTTGTCGGAGAAGAAGTCGCTGCGGATGTCGGAGTCGCGGATGAACGTCAGGCCCTTGATCGACTTCTTCAGCGACACCGACTTCGAGGTGACGAACTGCGCGTACAGCCAGGCCGCGGCCCGGCGGTCCTGCGGGGTGTTCCTGAGCAGCGTCCACGAGCCGGCGTCCTGGTAGCCGAGCTTGTTGCCCTGCTTCCAGTAGGCGCCGTGCGGGCTCGGCGCGATGCGCCACTTGGGCGTGCCGTCGCTGTTGACGACCGGCAGGCCCGGCTTGGTCATGTCGGCGGTGAACGAGGTGTACCAGAAGATCTGCTGGGCGATGTTGCCCTGCGCCGGGACCGGGCCCGCCTCGCTGAAGTTCATGCCCGCGGCCTCCCGGGGCGCGTACTTCTTCAGCCAGTCCACGTACTTGGTGAGCGCGTAGACCGCCGCGGGGCCGTTGACGTCGCCGCCACGGGTGACCGACGAGCCGACCGGGCGGCAGTTCTCGACTCTGATGCCCCATTCGTCCACCGGCAGGCCGTTGGGGATGCCGGGGTCGCCGTTGCCCGCCATGGACAGCCAGGCGTCGGTGAAGCGCCAGCCCAGCGACGGGTCCTTCCGGCCGTAGTCCATGTGGCCGTAGACCTTCTTGCCGTCGATGGTCCCGTTGCCGTTGACCTTGTTGGTGAAGAAGTCGGCGATGTCCTCGTAGGCCGCCCAGTTGACCGGGACGCCCAGGTCGTAGCCGTACGCGGCCTTGAACTGCTTCTTGATCTCCGGGTCGGTGAACCAGTCGTAGCGGAACCAGTACAGGTTCGCGAACTGCTGGTCGGGGAGCTGGTAGATCTTCTTGTCCGGGCCGGTGGTGAAGCTGATGCCGATGAAGTCGTCCAGGTCGAGCGTGGGCGAGGTGACGTTCTTGCCCTCGCCCGCCATGTAGTCGGACAGCGGGAAGACGTAGTCGCCGCGCGAGTGGGTGCCGATGAGGTCGGAGTCGTTGACGTACGCGTCGTAGATGTTCTGGTTGCCCTGGATCTGGGTTTGCAGCTTCTCGATGACGTCACCCTCCTGGATCAGATCGTGCTTGATCTTGATCCCGGTGATCTCGGTGAACGCCTTGGCCAGCGTCTGCGACTCGTACTCGTGGGTGGTGATCGTCTCGGAGACCACGTTGATCTGCATGCCCCGGTACGGCGCCGCGGCCTTGATGAACCAGTCCATCTCCGCCAGCTGCTGGTCCTTGGACAGGGTGCTCGGCGTGAACTCCTCCGTCACCCACCGCTGCGCCGCGGCCTTGCCGTCGGACTCCTTGAAATCGCTCGTGGGCTTGTTCGCGCCCTGCGTGCAGCCGGCCACTACCAGGACGAGCGCGGCCAGACCTACCGCCGCGGACCTGCCTGCCCGATGCCTCATCGCTCGGCTCCTCCTCTGTTAGCCCCATATCCCGATCACGACCGCCACCAGCAGCGCGCAACCGAGTGCGAGCCACATGGACAGGTCGGTGACAGCCATCCAGCCGGCCAGCACGACGGCCGCGCTGATCAGGCCGATGTAGAGCCGGTCGCTACGGTCGGTCTCGATGCGCAGGAAGCCGCGCCTGGCCACGGGAGGGGAGATGCGGGCCCAGACCGCCATGACGACCAGCAGCAGGGCGAGCCCGGCGAACACCAGGGCCGTGGGGACGGTCCAGACCATCCACTCCAGCATCCCTAGACCCTCCCCATGGTGAATCCCTTGGCTATGTAGTTGCGGACGAACCAGATGACGATCGCGCCGGGGACGATGGTGAGCACGCCCGCCGCCGCCAGCAGGCCCCAGTCCACGCCTGCCGCGCTCACCGTCCGCGTCATCGTGGCGGCGATCGGTTTGGCGTTCACCGAGGTGATCGTCCTGGCGATCAGCAGCTCGACCCAGCTGAACATGAAGCAGAAGAACAGCGTCACGCCGATCGCGGACCGGATCATCGGCAGGAATATCCGGACGAAGAAACGCGGCAGCGAATAGCCGTCGATCGCCGCGGTCTCGTCTATTTCCCGGGGAATTCCCGACATGAAGCCCTCGAGTATCCACACGGCGAGCGGCACGTTGAAGAGCATGTGCGCGATGGCGACGCCGAGGTGCGTGTCGAAGAGCCCGACGCTCTGGTAAATCTGGAAGAACGGCAGCAGGAACACCGCCGGCGGCGCCATGCGGTTCGTCAGGAGCCAGAAGAACAGGTGCTTGTCCCCGGCGAAACGGAACCGCGAGAACGCGTACGCCGCCGGCAGCGCCACGACGAGCGACATCACCGCGTTCAGCGAGGTGTAGATGATGGAGTTCAGATAGCTCGAATACCAGGAGGAGTCGGCGAAGAAAGTGGCGTAGTTGTCGAACGTCACGCGCTGCGGGACGAGCGAGAAACTGCCGAGGATGTCCTCGTTCGGCCGGATCGACATGCCGAACATCCACAGCAGCGGCAGCATCAGCGTGGCCACGTACAGCCAGAAGACCGTCCGTGCCCAGGGCAGTCGCCGTTCGGTGCGCCTGGCCATCGGGTCACCTCCCCGACCTGGTCAGCACGGTGAAGAAGACGTAGCAGAGGATCTGCACGATCAGGAAGTAGAGCAGCGAGAACGCGCCCGCCGGGCCCAGGTCGAACTGCCCGACCGCGATCTTCGACAGCAGGATGCTGAGGAACGAGGTGGCGTTCCCCGGGCCGCCGCCCGTCACCACGAACGGCTCGGTGTAGATCATGAAGCTGTCCATGAACCTGAGCAGGATCGCGATCGTCAGCACCCCGCGCAGCCTGGGCAGCTGGATGTGCCGGAACGTGGCCCACGCCGACGCGGCGTCGATCTGCGCGGCCTGGAAGTACGGCTCCGGGATCGAGCGCAGGCCCGCGTAGGCCAGCAGCGCCACCAGCGGCGTCCAGTGCCAGATGTCCATGACCAGGACCGTGATCCAGGCGTCCGTGGAGTCCAGCGTGTAGTTGAAGTTGATCCCGAGGACGTTGTTGATCGTCCAGCCGCCCAGCCCGATGTCGCCGCGGGCGAAGATCTGCCAGATCGTGCCCACCACGTTCCACGGGATGAGCAGCGGCAGCGCGACCAGCACCAGCGCCACCGACACCCAGACGCCGCGGCGCGGCATCACCACCGCGAGCGCGACCCCGAGCGGGATCTCCAGCAGCAGCACCTGCGCCGAGAACAGCAGGGTCCGCACGAACGCCGAGCGCACCTCCGGGTCGCGCGAGATCTCGCGGAACCAGTCCAGGCCCACGAAGATCCGGTCATTGGGGTTGAAGACGTCCTGCACGGAGAAGTTGACCACGGTCATCAGCGGGATCACGGCGGTGAACGCCACCGACACGACCACCGGCAGCACCAGCCACCAGGCCCGGTTGTCCTTCCGCTTCAGGTCCGCGGCCCGCGGCTCCTCCTGGACCTCGCTCACGCCGTACCCCTTCCGTTCAAGGGCGCGAGGGAGCCGCACCTGACCTCGTCCCGGAACAGGAACGTCCGGTCCGCGGGGAAGTGGAGGAACTCGACCGCGCCGGGCCGGCAGGGCGAGCCCGCCCCGGTCCTGGCGATCACCGGGTGCTCGCCGACCCGGGCGTGGACCAGGTCGTACGCGCCCATCCGGTCGATCCCGGTCACCGTGGCCGCCACGCCCGGCGACCGGCCCGCGCCGGTGATCTCGACGAACTCGGGGCGCACCCCGATCCTGACCGGCCCCGGCGGCAGCTCGCCGGCGACCAGGCCGGCGACCAGGCCGACGTCCGCCTGGCCGACGCGTACGACGTCGCCGACGATCTCGGCCGGGAGCATGTTCATGCCGGGCGAGCCGATGAAGTGCCCCACGAACTCGTGCGCCGGCGACAGGAACAGCTCGGCCGGCTCGCCCGCCTGCACGATCGCCCCGTCGTTGAGCACCACGACCTCGTCGGCGAACGTCAGCGCCTCCGTCTGGTCGTGCGTCACGTAGACGAGCGTGTGGCCGGTGTCGCGGTGGATCTCCTTGAGCTTGCTGCGCAGCGTCCACTTCAGCGCCGGGTCGACCACGGTGAGCGGTTCGTCCAGCAGCACCGCCGCCACCTGGGAGCGCACCAGGCCGCGGCCCAGGCTGACGATCTGCTGGCGGCCCGCGTCCAGGCGGCGCGACCTGCGGCCGAGCAGCTGGTCGAGGCCGAGGAGCCGGGAGACCTGGCGGACCCGCTCGTCGATCTCCTTCTTCGGATATTTCCGGTTCCGGAGGGGGAAGGCGAGGTTGTCGTAGACCGACATCTCCTCGTACAGGACCGGGAACTGGAAGACCTGCGCGATGTTGCGGCCCGAGGTGGGCACGTCGGTGACGTCGCGGTCGTCGAAGAAGATGCGGCCCACCGTGGGGGTGAGCAGGCCGGAGATGATGTTCAGGAGTGTGGTCTTGCCGCAGCCGCTCGGGCCGAGCAGCGCGTACGCCCTGGCGCTCTGCCAGGTCCAGGTCATCGGCTTGAGCGCCCACGTCTGGCCGCCGTCGTAGCTGTGGCCCACGCCTTCCAGGCGGATGTCAGCCATGCAGGTCGACCTCCGCGGCGCTGGTGGCGAGCAGGCGGCCGCCGTCCTCGTCGAAGACGAAGACGTGGGCCGGGTCCACGTACGCGACCGCGGGCTCGCCGGGCGTGAACAGCCGGGTGCCCGGCAGGTGCGCGACCAGGTGGACGTTGTCCCGCAGGAGCAGGTGTACGAACGTGGCGCTGCCGGTCACCTCGGCCAGCCTGATCTCGGCGGGCAGCTCCAGCGCCCCTGGGCCGGCGCGCTCGATGCTCACCTGGTGGGGGCGGATGCCGAGCATGACCTCCCGGCCCGAGGCGTGCGCGCGGGGCGCGGGGAACGAGGTGCCCAGGACCTCGATCCGGCCGTCGCGTACGACGCCGGGCAGCAGGTTGAGCGGGGGGTCGCTGAGCGTGGCGGCCACGGCCAGCGTCGGCGGGTGCGCGTACATCTCGGCCACGTCGCCGACGTGCTGGATCCTGCCCTCGCCCAGGACCACGGTCGGGGCGGCGAACGTCAGCGCCTCGTTCGGGTCGGCCGTGGAGTAGAGGACCACGCCGGGGGAGTCGGCGAACATGGTCTTCAGGTCGGCGCGTAACTGCTCGCGGAGCTTGAAGTCCAGGTTGGCCAGGGGCTCGTCGAGCAGCAGCAGGTCCACGGGGCGGGCCAGCGCGCGGGCGATGGCGGTGCGCTGCTGCTGGCCGCCCGACAGCTCGGCGGGACGGCGGTCGAGCAGCCCCGCGATGCCCATGAGCTCGGCGACCTCGCGCACCCGGCGGTCGATCCCCGCGCCCCGGAACCTCGGGTCGAGGCGGAGGGGGGAGGCGATGTTCTCGCGGACGGTCAGGGACGGGTAATTGATGAATTGCTGATAGACGAAGGCGACCGAGCGTTTCCGCACCGAAATCGCGGTGACGTCTTTTCCGTCGACCACGACGCGGCCCGAATCCGGCGGTAACAGTCCGGCGGCGACGCGCATCAATGTCGTTTTTCCCGCGGTCATCGGGCCGACGAGGGTGGTCATTCCGTTGGATAATTCCAGGCGCACGTCGTCAAGCCAGGTCTCCCCGCGCTGCCTTACGAAGACGCCATCGAGAATCAGCGTCACTGTGCCGGTCCTCTCTGCTCGCCTCCATCTAACATGATCTGTAACTGTGTGCAAAGAGGGCATGTGGTGTGGCTGTGCAGAATGTGACGGCTGAGTAATCACGATTCGATGTCGGGGCAGCAGTGAACGGCCGGGCCTATCACCCCGGCGGCTTTTCCCCTGCTCATCGGCCGTTATTTGAAGATTTTCGTGACGAGTTCGTGGAGCCGCTCCCGCTCGTCGGCCGTCAGCGGTGCCAGCGTCTCCCGTTCCACGAGCTCCACCAGGGCCTGCCCTCGCTCCAGCGCGTCGCGGCCCGCGGGCGTCAGCGAGACCCGGTAGCGCCGCCGGTCGGCCGGGTCGCGGTCGCGTTCGGCCAGCCCCGCGCCGATCAGCTCGTCCATCAGGCGCACCATGTCGCTCGGATCGAGCCCCAGCCGGGCGCCGATCTCGCGCTGGGCGGCGGGCCCGGAGTCCGACAGCGCGGCCAGCACGGCGAACTGCCACAGGCTCAGCCCGGCCTCGTCCGCCAGCCGGGCCGCCACGGCGCGGCGGCTTCCCGCCCCGACCTTGTGCAGGACGAAGGTCGTGATCGCGAGCAGGGTGGGCGGCAGGTCCATGCCCCTTAGTGTAGGTTGTCACCAATAATTGGTAGTTACCCACTATTTCTCGCTGGAGGCCCCCGATGGACGCGCTCTACCCCCGCCTGCTGGTGCGTGACTTCCCGGTCAGCGCCGCCTTCTACCAGGCCGTGCTGCGCGAGCTGCTCGGCGTCGAGCCGGTGAAGGTGCTGCCCGGATACGCCAACTGGGACATCGAGGGGCAGGCTGGGCTGGTCCTGTTCAGCCGGGACCGGCTCGCGGCCGCCGTCGGCACCGCGGACCTGCCCCAGGCCGCTCAGGACACGGCTCAGGACACGGCTATGTTGGTCATGAAGGTGGACGACGTCGACGCGGCCGCCGACGTCCTGGCCCGCCACGGCGCCACGGTCGCCGCCCCGCCCCAGGACCGCCCCGACTGGGCGCCCACCCTGCGGACCGCGCACCTGCGCGACCCGGAGGGCAACCTCATCGAGCTCCAGTCGTACTGACGCAGGGCTTTCAGGGGAGGATCGAGTCCACGTAGCCGCCGTCCACCCGCACCGCGCCGCCCGTGGTCGCGGAGGCGAAGGACGAGCTGAGGTAGACGACCATGTTCGCGATCTCCTCGGGCTCGATCAGGCGCTGCAGCAGCGACTGCGGCCGGTGCTCCCGCATGAACGCCCGCTGCGCCTCCTCCCACGGCAGGTCCTTGTCCACGAGCTGGTAGACGAAGTCCTCCACGCCCCCGGTGTGCGTCGGCCCGGCGAGCACCGAGTTGACCGTCACCCCCGTGCCCGCCGCCGCCTTGGCGAAGCCCCGGGAGACGGCCAGCAGCGCGGTCTTCGTCATGCCGTAGTGGATCATCTCGACGGGGACGGCCACGGCGGAGTCGCTGGCGATGTACTGGACCCGGCCCCAGCCACGCTCGATCATGCCCGGCAGGTACGTACGGGTGAGCCGGACCGCGGCCAGCACGTTGACCTCGAAATAGCGCCGCCACTCGGCGTCGTCGATCTCGAGCGCGGGCCTGGCCCCGAAGATCCCCAGGTTGTTGACCAGGATGTCCACCCGCGGCAGCGCGTCCAGCACCGCCGCGCAGCCCTCGTCCGTGGTCACGTCGCCGGGCGCCTCGATCAGGTCGCCGACGCCGATCTGCTCCATCGCCATCGCGACGGAGTTGGCGGTGCGGCCGTTGATCCCGACGCGGGCCCCCGCCATCACCAGCCCTTCGGCGATGGCCGCCCCGATGCCCTGGGTCGAGCCGGTGACCAGCGCGGTCCTGCCGCTGAGATCGATGCGCACGATGTCATTGTCCGTGATCAGGTGCCGGAGGTCACGCCGGGACACGTGCACGGCGCGCCGGATGCGTAGGCTGGGAGTGGCGTGGAAGGGGCGTGGGTGCACCGGATCATCCTGTGGCTGGTCGTGGCGGTCGCCTTCGCGGTGAGTCTGGTCGTGCCCGGCGACTCCTCCAGGCAGGAGGAGTGCCAGTCCCGCGACACCCGGGTCGTCGCCCCGTACGCCGTCACCGGCTACTGGGTCATCCCGCGCGCCGATCCGTGCGTGACGCGGCGCATGGTCGAGGCCACCCACGCGATCGGCGGCGACACGCTCATCACGTTCGGGCCGAGGTTCAGCGCGCGTGAGGATCCCGCCTTCGCCGACTGCCTCGTGGACGGGCGGCCGTGCGCCGAGGTGCCCGGGGTCCGCCACGTCTACACGTACGTGACCAGCGAGGAGTTCGGGAAGGCGCTGCTGCGCTGCCCGGGGCTGGACCGGCGGATCGAGAGCCGGGGCCGGATCTTCTACCGGGTCTCGCTGGCCGGGTCCTGCGCGGACCCCGTCCGGGATCTCGTGCTCATCTCCACGGACGGCGACGGGCTCGGCAACCTGATGACCGAGGCGGCCGCGTACGGGATGACGGTGTTCCCCGGGCTGCCCGCCGCGCCCCAGCAGGAGGGCAAGCCATGGGAGCCCGACAGCGCGCACATCCCCGCGCTGAACGCCTTCACCGCGCGGGTGCTGGCCGACTACCGGGAGCGGTTCGGGAGGTCGGCGGCGTTCGGCGGGGTCTACCAGTCGTTCGAGCTGGCCATGCGGGGGCGGGGGCCGAAGGATCCGATCATCGAGCTGTACGCGGCCCAGCACGCGGTCGTCGCCGCGGCCCTGCCCGGGAAGAAGATCGTGGTCAGCCCGTACATCGACGCCCGGAGGGGGCGCGGGTTCCCGCCCGGTCAGGTGGAGAAGGGGCTGGCGGACATCGCCGCCACCCGGGCCGGGGCGCCCATGGCCGTCGCCGTGCAGGACGGGCGGGGGACGGGGAAGGTGCCGGTGTACGGGGTTCATGAGGGGGAGGCGCTCGTCGCACCGCGATTGGTGCCGGTGGTCGGGGAGGTGAGCAATGTGCGGGCGTACTACGGGTCCACGCGCGACTACATCGAGGCCGCGGCGCGGCGGGTGCCGTCCGGGGTGGAGCTGTGGGTGAACGTGGAGGGGTTCGAGCCGACGCCGGTGGAGGGGGAGTGCGGGCGGGTCGATCCGCTGCCGTTGCGCGGGCGTACCACGAAGAGCCGGATCGACGCGCAGGTGATGGCGGCGGGGACCCATGTCGGAAAAATCATCTCTTACGGGTGGGACCCGTTCTTCACCTGCCAGGCCCGCTACGACACGCCCTCGCTGGCCGACGACATCGTGAACGGCTGGCGCCAGCCGATCATCGTCGGCGCCACCCGCAAGGAGATGAACGGGCGGCCCGGCATCCTCGTCGAGGGCTACAACCTGCGCGGCGGCACGCTCCGCTTCGACCCGGAGGGGGTGGTGGTCAGGCAGGAGTGGTACGGGCGGGGGCGGCTGGAGTCGGCGTGGGCCCCGTACGTACCCACGGGCCCCTGGACCTCGATCACCGCCACGAACGAGACCGGCCACACCAGCACGACCGGCTACGCGATCCGTTAAGCCGGACATCCGTCAGGCGGGACATCCGTCGGGCGGTGCGACCGTCAGGTCAGTGCCGCCACAAGGATGTCCGCCAGCAGGGCGGCCTGGCTGCCGTCCTCGTCCAGGTCGGGATCGAGGATCGTCACCTCCAGGCCGGCGGCTCCCGGCAGCCGCACCAGGCCGCGGATCAGCTCGGTGAGCTGCGCGGCGTCGAGCCCGCCCGGGGTGGGGGAGTCCACGGCGGACAGCACGGACGGGTCGAGGACGTCGGCGTCCACGTGGATCCAGAACCCGTCGAGCTCGTCCCGCACCAGCACCTTGCTCGCGTCGTCGAGGGAGATGTCGGTGCCCGGGAGGTGCGCGATGCCGGTGTCCGCGATGTCCCGCAGGTCCTCCTCGTCCCGGACCCCGATCACGATCACGTCCTCGTCCCTGACGTACGGCCGCAGCCCGTCGATGTCCGTCAGGTAGTCGTCGCCGCGCCCGGTGATCAGCGCCAGGTCCTCCCCGGCCGCCGCCCCGACGTGCGGGCTGTTGCCCAGGTGCCGGAAATCGGCGTGCGCGTCCAGGTACGCCACCCCGTACCGCCCGCTCCTGCGCAGGGCGAGGGCGGGGCCGAGCATGATCGAGCAGTCCCCGCCGAGCAGCACCGGGAACCCTCCCGCCGCCCGGATGCCACTCACCTTGTCGGCGAGCCTGCGGGCGTAGGCGGCGATGGCGGGGCCGTTGCGCACGCCGCTCCCGGGCTCCCACGTGGCGACGTAACGGGGCGGGACCAGCGTCCCCGCGTCGGCGGCGCCGAGCCGCTGCACGAGGCCCGCGTTCCGCAGCGCCCAGGGGGCCTTGTAGCAGCCGGGGATGGTGTCGGGGGCAAGCGGGCGCAGGCCGAGATTGGACGGGGCGTCGAGGACCGTCAGATGCCTGTCAGGGGTTATTCTGTTCATAGTCGTGACGGTAACAGAGGGGGGATGGATGCGCCAGTTCGCTGAAACGGGTCTGGTGGCGCTGGATCTGGCCAACACGTGGGACGAGTACCTGGACGACCCGGAGCGCCTGCCCGACGCGGCGGCCCTGCACCGCTTCTGCCACGAACTGGACCTCCCGCCGGCCCCCGCCCCCACCGACGCTCCACCCCCACCCACGCAGCCAGGACCGCCGACGGGGGCGCGGCCGGAGCGGTCAGGGGAGGCCCAGCTGGCGGCGTCACCGGATGCGGGGCGGGCGGCGGGACCGGAGTCGCAACCAGTGGGAGAGCCGTTCGGAGGCGCGCCGAGCCAGGGCCCGGCGGGACCAGCGGGGGAGCCGTTCCGAGGCGCGCCGAGCGAGCATCCTGCGGGGCCAGAGGCGGGGCCAGCGGGGGAGCCGTTCGGAGGCGCGCCGAGCGAGGGCCTGGCGGGAACGGGCGGGCCGGGAGAGGGCCCGACGGAAACGGGCGGGCCGGACGCGGAGGACCTGCGAGCGGTGCGGGCGGTCCGGGAGCGGCTGCGCGCCGTTCTGTCCTGCGACCCTCCCTCTCGGACACGCGCCCTGGCACAGTGGGCGGACGAGCTGCCCCTCCGGGTGGTGGTGGAGGACTCGGACGGCGCACCACGACAGCGCCTCACCGCCCCGGAGGGAGCCGACCTCGCCGAACGGCTCGCCGTCCGATCCGTCGCCGAACTGCTCGACCTCGCCGCCTCGGGCGACTGGGAACGCCTGCGTCTCTGCGCGGCCGACCCCTGCCAGGACGCCTTCGTGGACCACAGCCGCCCGGGCAAGCGCCAGTTCTGCTCGACCCGCTGCGCCAACCGCGCCCACGCCGCCGCCTCCCGCGCCCGCCGCCGCTGACACTCCCCGCCACCGCGGCTGCCCCGCCCGACGCCGCTCCCTGCCACCGCGACTGCCCCGCCCGACGCCCTCCCCGCCACCGCGGCTGCCCGCTGCCCGATGTCCGCCGCTTCTGCACCGACGTGCCCGCGGTCGCCCGCGCTCCCCGCCGCTTCCCGTGGCATCCGGGCGGAGGGAATTGTCGGTCGGGGTCGATAACTTTCGATCATCCCCCCGACGATGGAGGTTGGTCGATGTATCGACAGGGCGACATCCTGATCATGCCCGTGCCGGAGGAGTCCGCCCCGCGCACGCTGCGGCCGGAGCCGCGGGACGCTCGCGGGCGGCTGGTTCTGGCCCATGGCGAGGCCACCGGACACTGCCATGCGATCCCCGGCCCCGGCACCCTCTCCGGCGGCTTCCTGCACCTGCCCGAAGGCGGGCGGCTCGTGCACGAGGAGCACGCCGCGATCTCGTTGCCCAAGGGCTGGTACAGGGTGATCAGGCAGCGTGAATACGTGCCCGGCTCCCACCGGGTGGTGGCCGACTGATGACGACCTTGACGTGGGAGCGGGTGGCCATGGCCACCGGGCCGGGCGAGGATCCGGAGACGGCCGTGCGGCAGGCGTACCGCGAGGCCGGGCTGGCCGAGCCCGAACACGTGCTCGTGCTGCCCTCGCCCGCGGCCGGGGCCGTCGCGGCGGCCTGGCTGACGGGCGGCGACGCGGTGCGCCGCGCCCTGGAGCAGGCCGGGCTGGGCGCACTGCCGGACCGTTCACCGAGCCACGGCGGCTCACCGACCGGGTCACCGCGCCATGGCGACTCACCGACCGGGTCACCGAGCGGGGACGGCTCACCGACCGGCTCGGCGAGCGGCAGCGGTTCCGAAGCTCAGGAGCCCGGTGACCGGGGCGTGCCAGAGCTGCGTCGGGCGGTGGGTGAGGCGCTCAGGTCATGGGAGTCGTACGGGGATCCCGGCCGGTCGGTGCGGGACGCGGTCCGTACGGTGCCCTGGGAGCGGGCCAGGACGGCGGCCTACGCCGAGCTGGGTCCCGTCGGCTGGGCGGCGTTGTGGGACGAGACCGGCGGGCGGCTCTGGCCGCAGGTCAACCGGCTGGTCAACGACATCCGCCGGGGCATCGCCGACCTCGGCGGCGATGCCGGTGAGGCGGTCAAGGTCGGCGAGGTCGGCAAGGTGGGTGAGGCCGGCAAGGTGGCCGAGGCCAGCGAGGCCAGCGAGGCCAGCGAGGTCGGTGAGGTCGGCGAGGTGCTGCGGCGCGCGACGCTCGATGCCGTGCTGGGCCAGCACGACGCCCCCTGGCTGTCGGCGTTCGACGGGCTCGACGGGCTCAAGCGGACGGCCGAGCGCACCGGCTGGTGGTGGCCGTTCGAGCGCTTGGCGATCGTCACGGAGCGGCCCGCCGAGCTGCACCTCGACGAGGTGGGGCGGTTGCATCGGGCGGTCGGTCCGGCTCTGGCCTACTCCGACGGGTTCGCGCTGCACGCCTGGCACGGCATGCCCGTCCCCGCCGGCTTCGGCGCCGCGATGCGCGAGCTGACCGTCGAGCGGATCCGCGAAGAGGAGAACGCCGAGCTGCGCCGGGCCATGCTGGAGCACTTCGGCCTCGACCGCTACCTGGCCGAGTCGGGGGCCAAGCCGGTGCACTCCGACGAGACGGGTGTCCTGTGGCGGGTGGACCTCTCCGACGACGAACCGCTGGTCATGGTGGAGGTCGTCAACTCCACGCCCGAGCCCGACGGCACCAGCCGCACCTACTTCCTGCGGGTGCCGCCGTGGGTGGAGCGGGCCCGGGAGGGGGTCGCGTGGACGTTCGGGGTCGCGGAGGAGGACTACCGGCCCGAGCGCGAGACCTGAGGTCAGGGCCAGACCGCGGGGATGCGTTCGAGGATGCCGCCGGTGAAGACGTCGTAGAGGCCGAGCGGCTCCAGATGCACGTAGCCGATGTGGCAGTCGCAGGCCGCGGCGGGGCAGGGCCGGGGTCGCAGCGCCGCGCGGTAGGAGCCGTCGTACAGGTTGCCCAGCACCTCCGGGATGAAGTGGCAGCGGCGCACGGTGCCGTCGCCGTTCACCGAGATCACGCTGTCTCCCGTCCGGCACGGCAGCCCGGCGCTCCGGTGCGGGAAGCGGCTGACGTGGAAGAGCGGGTCGATCGCCGACCACTCGGCCGCCTCCTCGTCGGTGTAGAGGCGGCCCTCCTCGGCGTTCACCCACAGGTACGTCCGCGCGGGCAGGTCTGACCGCAGCCGCCGCGCGTCCGGCAGGTGCGCGGGGTCGCCGACGATGCCGACGCTGTGGCGCACGGGCAGCGAGCGGACCTTGCCCAGGAAACGGTCGTACGCGACCTGCGTCGGGTGGTAGGTCACCCACAGCGCGGCCCGGTCCGACGCCTCGGAGAGCCAGTCGGTACGGCAGCTCAGGTTCGTCTGGATCGCGACCTTGGCGACGTTCGGCAGCCAGGAGAGCTCCACGAGGGCCCGGCGGTACCACGACCTGACCAGGCCCTCACCCCACGGCGTGAACAGCACCGACACCTCGAACGGCTGCTCGCCCACCCAGCCCGCGAACCGCTCCAGCGCCTCCCGGTCGGCCCGCAACTGCTCGGGGCTGTCGCGCCGCTTGGCGAACGGGCAGTAGGCGCAGTCGTAGTCGCAGCTCGCGAGGGGCCCGCGGTAGAGGATGGTCAGCATGCCGCGTACTCCTCCATGAGCCGCCTGACCTGGGGCGAGAAGAGGGCGGGCCCGATCGCGTCGGAGTACGCCAGCCCCTCCGCCGTCAGCCGGACCGTCGCCGGGTCCGCCAGCAGCCACTCGCCGAACTCGTCCAGGGCGAAGTCGGCCAGCACGTCGCCGCCGAACCGCTCCGCGTACAGCCGCCGCGAGAGCCCGTCGCCCTGCAGCAGTGACTGGATGAGGTGGCGCCGCTTGCGTTCCTCGAGCGACAGCGAGAAGCCCACGTTGGCCACGTCGAACTCGTCCTGCCGCACGTAGTCGTCGATGATCGAGCGCACGTGCCGCGCCCCCACGGCGTACTCGAAGGAGTAGTGGAGCTCGCTCGTGTACGAGCGCGCCCCGCACCCCAGCCCCACCATCCCGTCGGTCTGGCAGCAGTATCCGGTGGTCGAACCCGTGCCGGGCAGCCGGAACATCCGCATCGAAACCTGCTCGTACCCGGCGGCCAGCAGGTGGTCGCGGCCGGCCCAGTAGAGTTCGAGCCGCTGGTCGTCCCACGCCCGGCCCTGCTTGCCGAGCCCCGTCAGCGGCCGGACGTAGAGCGGGTACAGGTACAGCTCCTCGGGCCGCCACCCGAGCGCGGTGTCCAGCGAGTACAGCCACGACTCCGGCGTCTGCCCGTCGATGCCGTAGATCAGGTCGATGTTGAGCACCGGCACGCCCGAGGCCCTGATCGCGTTGAGGGCCGCGTCCACCTCGGCCCGCTTCTGCGGGCGTACGGCGGAGCGGGCCTCGGCGTCGACGAAGCTCTGCACGCCGATCGAGACGCGGGACGTGCCGCGCTCGGCCAGGACGGACAGGCGGTCGGGCGTGGCGGTGGCGGGGGAGGTCTCCACCGACAGCGGGATCCGGGCGAGATCCACCCCCATCGTGCGTTCGGTCAGGTCGAACAGCCGGGCCAGCTCGCGCGCGCTGAGGTACGTCGGCGTCCCGCCGCCGAACGCGGCCGTGGTGAACGCGGTCTCCTCCAGCGCGTCCCGCACCTGGACGGCCTGCCGCTCCAGGGCGTCGAGGTAGGCCGCGACCAGCTCCTCCGGGGCGCCGGTGCGGGTGAAGAGGTTGCAGAAGCCGCAGCGCATCTCGCAGAACGGGATGTGTACGTACAACGCGCCCGGCCGTTCCCCGGCCCACACGTCCTTGAGCCGCGGTCGCGGATGGAGCGGCCGGTAGGCGGTCTTGTGCGGATAGGCGTAGACGTAACCCTCATAAGGCCGCATTACTCTCCAGAACGAACTCGGTGTAGGGGACCGTCCAGACCACCTCGTGGCCGATCCGGTGGCCGACGTGGCCGTCCTCGCCGTACGCCGTGCCGTGGTCGGAACAGACGATCACCAGGCAGGGACGGCGGCGGCGCATCAGCGCGTAGAGGCGTGCGATGTGCCGGTCGACGTACCGCAGCGCCGCCGCGTGGCTCTCCAGCGAGTCGCCGGCGGCTCCCGGCAGGTAGAAGTGGTTCGGCTGGTGCAGGGCCGACACGTTGACGAACAGGAAGACCGGTTCGCGCCGGTCGGCCAGCACCTCCTCGGCGCGGTCGATCTGGCGCTCCAGCGACGACGGGTTCGTCACGCCGAACGCCGGCTCCCAGTGGCTCTCGGCGAACAGGCTCGGCAGTGCGGACCCGAGGGGGGTCAGCTTGTTGAAGAAGCCGACGCCGCCGACGCACACCGTGTGGTATCCGGCCCGTGCGAGCCCGGCGGGCAGGTCGGGCGCGTCGAACACCCACGTGCGGCTTCCGGTGGTCTCGCTGCCCGGGAACGTGGCCGCGAACAGCCGGGGATGCGGCCCCGGGGTCACCGGAGTGGGCAGGAACCCGGCGAACATGGCGGCGTGGGCGGCGTACGTGAAGCTGCCCGGGCTGTGCCGCCGCTCCCAGGACGCGCCGGGCGGCAGGAGGTTCGGCAGCGACCCGGCGGCTTCGAGCGCGACCGCGACGTCGTAGCGGAGGGTGTCGAGCGTGACGAGGAGGATGTCGTGGCTCCCCACGATCCCGTTCATGTCGAACGGCGGCTTGCCTGCGCTCACCACGCCCCCGCCAGGACCGCGCGTACCTGCTCGGCATAGGTGTCCCGCCCGTGCCCCGCGAGATCCCCCAGCCCCGGCAGCAGATCCCCGAACGCGTTCACCTCGGCCACCGCCACCGACCGCCAATCCGCCCCCACCATGACGTCCACCCCCGTGGTGAGGCTCCGCGGAAAGCAGGCCGCGGCCCGCGAGCACACCTCCAGCACCCGCTCCCACAGGTCCGGCCGCGACCGTACGGCGTCCAGATCGCCCCGCGACCCGCCGAGGTGCAGGTTCGTCATCGGGCTGCGGCCGGCCCGCAGCACCGCGTGCGTCGGGACCCCGGCCACGGTCACCACCCGCAGGTCGAACACCCTCCCGCCGGTGGACGCCTTCGGAAACCACCGCTCGACGTGCAGCCCGTCGCCGGCGAGGAAGTCGACGATCCGCCGCACGTCACCGTCGGAGGTGTAGGTGCGCACCCGCAGCGAGTTGCACAGCACCCCCTCGATCCAGGCCGCCGACGTGACGGCCCGCACCCGGTCGCCGTGCGCCTGGAACGCGATCACCCCGGACGCCGACGAGCCGTGCGCGGGCTTGACGAACACCCGGGACCAGCCCCGGCGCTCCATCTCCGCCCGCAGCCCGTCGTACGAACGGGCCTCGAACGCGGGCGGCACCGGCACCCCCGCCCCGGCCAGCACGGCGTGGCAGCGCCGCTTGTCGAACATCACCGAGATCTCCCCGACGTCGCCGAGCAGCCGCACACCCGGGATGGCGGCCACCCGCGACAGCCCCGCCGTGAACGCCTTGAACCAGGCCGCCCCGCCGCCGACCCGCGCGGGATCCCCGGGCCCGCGCAGCAGCTCGTCGGCCCCGGAGTCCTCGCCCGGCGAGTCCACGCGCACCGACGAACCCTCGGGCGCGCCGATCTCCCGCCCGGCCAGCACGTCCCGCCACGGGATCACGTACGGCTCCACCAGCCCGGCGGCCACCGCGGCGTCCCGGAACATCGTCACCCGCCGGTCCCCGGGCGTACCGACCACGGCGAACCGCACGTCACTCACTCCGTCACGGCCACGTAGCCCGTGTCCGGGCTGGACAGATCGACGTCGACGCCCGGCAGCGCCGCGGTCAGGCGGGCCCTCATCTCGGGGCCGATGGCGTGGTGAGAGAGGTCCAGCCGGCGCAGGTGGGTGAGCGGCTGGCCGCTGAGCAGCGCCTCCGCCCCGGCGTCGGTGAGCGTGCCCATCGCCAGGCTCAGCGTCTCGAGCCTGGCCACGATCGGCGCGGACGCCACGGCGGCGGCGAGCTCGTCCTGGATCTGGCTGTTCTGCAGCCCCAGGTGGCGCAGCCGGGGCAACCGCTCCCCGCCCAGGATCCCGGCGACGTCGCCGACCGTGGCGTCACCGCCGTACGTGTCGACCCCGAACCACATGTCGAGGTGCTCCAGCGCGGGCAGGTCGCACCCGCCGACCCCGCGAACCGCCTCTCCCGGCAGCCCTCCCGTCTCGAACCGCAGCACCTTCAGCGACTCGTGCCGCACCGGCGAGAACCGCAGGGAGGTGCCGCCGCGCACCTCCAGCCGCTCCAGCTTCGGGTACGCCTCCAGCAGCGGCGCGACGTCCGACTGCGTGATCCAGGAGATCTCGCACTCCTCCGGAGACATCGCGCCCAGGAAGAGCGAGCGCAGCTCGGGCAGCCGGCCGGCCTCGTCGGCCAGGCGGCGGACGATGTGACCGCTGTCGCCGTCGTAGGGCTCCTCCCAACTGCCGATCACGACGGCGGTGACCTGCGAGGTGTCGACGTGCTCGAAGAACCAGTCAAAGGACTCGGCGATGAGGTCGGGGAGGTTATCGTCGTAGGTGTGGGCGCTGAGCCGCCAGGCCGCGGACCCGGCCTCGGGCGGCTTCTCGTCGTCGCCCTGCCAGGGGACCTCGGCCACCGGCAGGCCGACGTAGCTCTGGTCGTAGGTCTCGTAGTGGCTGGGCTGCTCGTCGAACTCCCGCATCACTCGTCCACCGCCACGTAACGCCACGTCTCGCCGTCCTCTTCGTCCACGTCCGGCTCCTCGTTCTCGGACACGTCGACCTCCACCCCGGGCAGGGCCTCGGTCACCCGCCGCATCATCTCGTCGGACATGTAGTGGTGGTGCAGGTCGAGCACGCGCAGATGGGTCAGCGGCTGGCCGCTGAGCAGCGCCTCCGCCCCGGCGTCGGTGAGCACGCCCATCGACAGGCTCAGCGTCTCGAGCCTGGCCACGACCGGCGCGGACGCCACTGCGGCGGCGAGCTCGTCCTGGATCTCGCTGTCCTGCAGGCCCAGATGACGCAGCGCCGGCAGCCGCTCGCCCCTGAGGATGGGCTCGACGTCGGAGACGTTGCTGTCGCCGCCGTACTCCGGCACGCCCAGCCAGAGCTCCAGGTGCTCCAGCACGGGCAACTCGCTGGCGGCCACGGCGCGAACGGCTTCTCCCGGCAGCCCTCCGGTCTCGAACCGCAGCACTTTCAGCGCCTCGTGCCGCACCGGCCGCAGCCGCAGACCGGAGCCACCGCGCACCTCCAACCGCTCCAGCTTCGGGTACGCCTCCAGCAGCGGCGTGATGTCGGACTGCTGGATCCAGGAGATCTCGGACTCCTCCGACGAGATCGCGCCCAGGAAGAGCGAGCGCAGCTCGGGCAGCCGGCCGGCCTCGTCGGCCAGGCGGCGGACGATGGGGGCGCTGCTGTCGGTGTAGCAGTCTTCCCATGCGCCGATCACGATGGCCGTGACCTTCGCGGTGTCGACGTGCTCGAAGAACCGGTCGAAGCACTCGGCGATGCGGCCGCCGTCCCAGCTGCGCGCGCTGAGCCGCCACGCCACGGAACCGGCATCGGGCCACGGCCCGTCCCCGTCCATGGGCACCTCGGCCACGGGCAGGCCGGCGTAGGTCCCGTTGTAGCGGTTCCAGGGGCTCGGATAGTCGTCGTCGGTCACGGATGATCCTCGTGTCGGGGGGGCCTGACGCGTCCTGTCCTACCAGAACCTGCCGACACTTCCGCCCGAGCTATGGTGCGCCGTGACCCGATTTGATCGAGGAGCGTGCGTCGATGAACGGCAGGGAGCCCGACTGGGCGTACGTGGCCCGGTCTCTGGTCAAGGTCCTGGTCGTCACCGCGGCGCTGTACCTGGCCTTCATCGTGACTGACCGGGTTCTGTGGTTGATCGTCGGTTCCGGCGACGAGCGGACGGCCTTGGTGTACGGCACGGCCGCCCGTGTCGCGAACCCGGACAAGCGCCTGGTGGACGGTCACGGCGACGCCGGATGGCTGCTGAACACCACCTACACCCTGCAGGGCGAGCCGCGCCGGGCCGGTCCCAGCGAGGGCTGGAAGGAGTACGAGATCGTGCCGAGCCTGTTCGGCACCGTCCGGGCCCCCTCCCTCGACGGGCCGTCCGGCAGCCTGGGCGACGCAATCTCTTCCGTGCAGGCGGACACCGTCATCGACTCGGGAGATGTTCGGCAGGCCATCGACGATCTTCCCCAGACGCTCGACGCCGTCGCGGTCGTCTGGAACCGCGACATGACCGAGGACTACATTCGGGCAGACTTCGCCTATCAGTGCGAGACCGAGCCGGAGGCGGCGTTGGCGGGGTTACGCAGGTGGGTGGGGCAGCTTGATGAGGGGGACGACCTCAGCGCCTTCATGCTGGACTACGAATGGCTCGACAGGGCGGCCAAGGAGGGCCTCGTGTACGGGCTCGTCGTAGACCGCTGGAAACTCGCCGACCTACGCAAGCTCCTGGACGACCCGGAGGTGCGGACGGTCCGGCTCGCTGACGTCGCCTTCGACCTCGACGGGGACGAGTAGCGTGAAGCCGTACGTGCTTCGGCGCGCTGACCAGCCCGGCTATTCCCCCTCGGTCGTGTTGCCGAACGTCCACAAGGACGCCATGGGTAGTGCGCGGAGCCTCTCGCCGAAAGGCAGGACCTGTTCGCCGGTATAGAGGACGAACCCAGCGCGAAATCTTGCTCCGAGCCTGTCGGCCAGGTGGCGCAGTCCACGGAAGTCGTCGCCTCGGACGGTTTCGGCGGCCTTGATCTCAATGCCGATCACTTCGCCGGACGCGTGCTCCAGGACGACGTCCACCTCCACCTTGTCGCGGTCTCGGTAGTGGAACAGCTGAACGGGTTCGTTGGCCCAGGTGAGCTGACGCGCCACCTCGCCGATCGCGAAATTCTCAAGCAGTGGGCCGATGGGGGCGGTGACGTCTCTGGCGCGTTCGGGTGACATGCCGATGAGCCGGCCGCCGAGTCCGCTGTCTGTGACGAGCAGCTTGGGTGTGGAGATGGCGCGGCGAGTGAGATTCGATGACCAGGCCGGTATGCGTTTGATCACGAAGACCAGTTCCAGGAGGTCCAAATAGCGGGAGAGCGTCACCCGAGGGAGCCCCACGTCGCCGGCGATCGACTGGACCACCGCCAGTCCTCCCATCCGGGCCGCTATGACGCTGAGAAGCCTGCGCATTTCTGCTGGACGCTCGATGTCCGAGATCTGCCGGACGTCTCTGGTGATCAGATCGGTTATGTAGGAGTCGAAGAACCTGTTGCGCCTGCGTCCCGGGTCTCTCCGGACCGCCTCCGGGTAGCCGCCGCGCAGCGCCCTGTCCACGTAGTCAGGCTTACGGAGCGAGCAGGGACGCATGGAAACGTCGACGCCATGTGTGAAGACGTAATCCACGAATCCGTCCGGAGCGCTGTCGATCTCACCCTGGGACAGTGGCCACAACTCGATGGTCTCCGTCCTGCCGGGCAGGGCGTCCGGCAGATCGCGTAGGTCCAGTAGGCGTGCGGAACCGGTGAGGAGATAACGGCCTGCACGCGGATCCCGATCGACCTCGTGCTTGATCGGCAGGAGTAGTTGCGGGGCACGCTGGATCTCATCGATCAGCAGAAGCGCGTCGTGCCGGACAAAGGCGACGGGATCCTCTTCGGCTGCGGCCAGGATCGCGGGGTCATCCAGGTAGAGCTGGCGGGCGTCGTCCACCCGGCCGGCGATCAAACTCGCCAGCGTGCTCTTTCCCACTTGCCGAGCGCCATTGACGACGACCACCCGCGTGTCCGCCAGTGCTTCCAGCGTCATGGCTTGGGCGCGGCGAGAGAACAAAACTGGCTGTGTCACACTGACGCAGATTACAGCAGCTCAACCGCTCGTGTGGGCAGTTTGCCGCAGTCGGCGTGGGCGTTCTGCCGAGCATTACGTGGGCGTTCTGCCGAAGGATGTGTGGGCGCTTTGCCGAAGAGTGTCCCAGCGAAGTGTTCGGGTCACCCGCCCACTGCGGCCCTCAGAAAAGGCGAGGTCGGGGCGCTGTCGCCGGTTCCGGATGAGTCCAGGAGGTGCCTGCCGACCTACGCAAGCTCCTGGACGACCCGGAGGTGCAGACGGTCCGGCTCGCCGACGTCGCCTTCGACCTCGACGGGGATGAGTAGCGTGAAGGGGTACGCCCTGTGGCATGTTCCACCATGGCGCGATAGATAAAGCCGGAAACGAGGATTTAGGAGACGACGTCAAACTGCTGGATGTCTACTCGACGCCGGGTCGTGTCGAACAGCGCAACAGCGTGGCACGAAATCTCCCCGATTTCGAGATGAGCCTGCCTTCGGATCACCTGTGGACCCATGGCCAAGAAGCGTGGACTGCCTGCCAACGACGCCGCGATGAGCACTCGTGAAGAATCGCCCATGTCACCGATACTTCCGAGGAGCGGTTCATGCAGCAGTCGGTATGGCAAGCCCGCACGGCCACCCTGGGCGCGGTCGCGCTCGCATTCGTCGGTTCACTGGCCTTGACGGCTCCCACGGCCGAGGCGAGCGCGTCGTCCGGAACGGCGGCAGCGAAAACGGCCCAGGAGAGCGCACTGGCGATCTGCCCGGTAAAGGTCCTCAAGACCACCCAGCGCTGGTACCTGCAGGCCAACGGCACTTTCGCCTTCCACAATTACTTCCGGCAGGGCAGCCTGCTCAACATCTACCAGGGCGAGACCCGAAAGCACGGCAGCATCGTGGTCGTGAAGACGACGACGGTGGTGGGCGACTATCGCTTCTGGGTGAACCAGGCCCACATCGCCGGGACCGGCGGGTCCTGCCGCTCATAGCCGCTCTTCACCCGCCGAGGGAGCCGACCTACCGCCGTCATGGGCAGGGAGACGACGTTCCGCGTCCCAACCCCTGGCGTGTTCTATTCGCGCCTGCGCATATTGGCTGCCGGTATGAGCCCACTCACCACGGTGAGGCGTTGCAGGGCTGGATGCCGCGACTCGTGCCGGCCGCCAGTCGCTGCTCGCCTACCGTTACGTCGCCGATGCCACACTCAGTGAGGAATCACCTCGGCGCGCACACCGGAGATCATCGAACACTGCCGATGAGTCCATCGTGATCACCGTTCTCGCGGTGGCCGCGGCCGTCGCTGCGATCAGAAGATCGTACGCTGGTTGTCGGGCGCTGAGGGTGATCTGTGGGTCAGTGAGGTCAGGGCCCTTGGTGGAGGGTGGCGTACTCGGCGCGGGCCTGTTCGGCGGCGTCGGAGTAGCGCCGGGCCTTCTCGTGTTCTGCGAGGGCGCGGTAGACGCCGGCGAGGGAGGGGCTGTGGCCCTTGCGCTTGCCGGTGGGGATGATCAGATCCATCGGATCTTCTTGATGGGTTGGCCGGCCGCGCGGCGCCGCAGCACGGTAGATATCCGGCCACCAACCGCAGATGATCGCTGCGGGCCTGCTCCCGCCGACCGTACTCGGCAAGAACGTCAGGGTCCACGCTCAGCCGCTCGGCCAGATCGTCATCCATTGGAAATTCCCCGGGGACTGCAGCCAGGCCCCTCAGCCCAGGTCGGACATGTCGAGCACGAAGCGGTAGCGGACGTCGTTGCGCCGGAGGCGGTCGAGTGCCGTGTGCACCTGTGAGGAGGGGAGCACTTCGACGTCGGCGGCGATGCCGTTGTCGGCGCAGAACCGGAGCATCTCGGCTGTCGCGGGGCGGCCTCCGCTGCCCGCGGAGCCGAGCTTCTTGCGGCCCACGAGCAGGTCCATGGCCTCGACGGTGACCGGGCCCAGGTGTCCGAGGAGGCTGAGGGTGCCGTCCATCGCCACCAACCGCAGGTACGGGGCGAGGTCGTGGGGTGCGGAGATGGTGTCGATGACGACGTCGAAGGTGTCGCGTGCCGCGGCCATCTGCTGGGTGTCGGTGGAGGCGATGAGGTCGTGAGCGCCGAGCCGGCGGGCGTCCTCGTGCTTGTCCCGCGTGCGGCTGATGACGGTCGTGGCGGCGCCGAGCGCCACGGCCGTCTTGACGGCCAGGTGACCCAGGCCGCCGAGCCCGGCCACGGCGACGCGGCTGCCGGGGCCCACGCCGAGGGAGCGCAGGGGTTCCCAGACGGTGACGCCGGCGCACAGCAGCGGGGCGGCTGCGGCAGGGTCGAGACCGGAGGGGAGCGGGTAGGCAAATGCATCGCGTACGACGTACTCGCGGGAGTAGCCGCCCAGGGTGGTCGACCCGTCCTTCCGGTCGATGCCGCCGTAGGTCAGGGTCGGGAAGGAGTGGCAGAAATTCTCCTGTCCGGCTCGGCACATGGCGCACACGCCGCAGGAGTCGATGATGTTGCCCACCGCGACGCGGTCGCCGACCGAGAAGGCGGTCACCTCGGGGCCGGTCTCGGTCACGACGCCGGTGAGTTCGTGACCGGGCACCAGGGGCGCTTTCGCGTGCTGGCCGTAGTTTTGCAGGGCGTGCAGATCGGTGTGGCACACGCCGCAGTAGTCGACCTGTACCGCGATGTCATCTGGGCGCAGGTCACGGCGCTCCAGCGACGTGCGCCGCAACGCCATCGGGCCGGTCGCCTGCCATCCGGCGGTCGTTCGCACAGCTGAGCTCCTTAAACAGACTGTTCGGTCTATTGCAGACTAAGGGCGCCCGCGCACCAAAGCAAACCGACTGTTCTGTTTAGTAGGATGGACACATGCCGGAACATCCCCAGACCTCGCGAGGTGCCGCGACCTACCAGCGCATCCTGGACGCCGCCACCGAGGAGTTCGCTCGGCACGGCATCGCCGGGGCGCGCATCGAACGCATCGTGACGGCAGCGCGCACCAACAAGGCGCAGCTCTACGCCTACTTCGGCGACAAGGAACGACTCTTCGACGCGATCTTTCTCAGCTCGCTGGAGCGCATCACCGACGTCGTACCCATCGACGCCGACGACCTCGCGGACTGGGCCGTGCGCCTCTACGACGAATACCTGCGTCGCCCCGACCTCATCCGGCTGGCGACCTGGACCCGGCTGGAGCGCCGGCCTGCCGGGCACCTCGTCGAGACCCATCAGCACTACGACGACCGCAAGCTCACGGCCATCGCTAAGGCCCAGGCCGCCGGGCGGGTCCGCGCCGGTGACCCGTTCGACATCATGGCCATGGTCATCGCCATGTCCATGGCCTGGTCCCCGGTCAGCAACGTATATGCGGCGAGCAGTCAAGAGCCCAAGGACATACATGACCAGCGCCGCGCTCTGCTCCGCGACTGCGTCCGAAGGGCCACCGCGACCGGCGGCGGCGACGCATCCCCCTCATGACAGCGGTTCGTCGAGGACGTCGCGACCCTGGGTGCTAAGCTCACCGATCGCCTTGCCGGACGATGGTGCCCTGCTGGGCGTGGTGCAGATCGCAGAAACCGGCACCGCTCGGTCGGCAGCATCGACAGATCCAGCTGGTGGTGTCCATCCCGCGCAGATACCAACCTCCACGACCGCACCGAAACCAGTACGAACCGTAGTAGCAAAGATCGACAGGCGTCGCCCAGCCCGAATAACACCAGGTCAGCGTCTTCCATGTCTTCGCCGTGCTGGCGGAGTTCATTCGCGAACTCATCGTGGAAGGCACGCACGAGGGCCTGGCCGCCGCCCGCGCCCGCGGCCAGCGCCTGGGACGGCCGCCGGCGATGACTGCCGAGCAGATCCGGCACGCCCGCGACCTGCTCACCCGGCCGGAGAACACCGTCTCCTCGATCGCCCGGCTACTCGGCGTCAGCCGTTCCACGATCTACAAGTACGTTCCTGATCTCGCGACAGGCCGCGCCGCCGTCGAACCGCCGACGGCGCGAGCCGAACTGGAAGCGGAAGCTGATTTCGCAGTTCAGGCTCTGTTCGGCGGCTGGTGTCACGTTGGTTGACGGCACCCCGGCACGCCCATGCGCATCCCTTTCCCAGGGTTCGGAAGACGCGCACTGCCAGGACGAGCGTACGCCGCAGGGCCCGGCGGCCGGCTGGTCCCGTGGCACGCCAGCCGCACCGTGGTACGAGGCGTGGGAGCCACGGATCGCCGGCCGGGGTCGGCGTGGCGGCTAGCGGCTGATCCGGCGTGGGGCCGCCAGCGCGAGGAGCTTGTCCGGGTTGCGGATGGCGTAGAAGTGGGTGATCTTCCCGTCGACGACGTCGGCCAGGAACACCCCCTCCAGGTGCTCGCCGCTGTAGGCGGCGAGCGCGGGCGTGTGGTTGCAGTTCACGAGCTCGATCCGCAGGTCCGGCTGGAAGATGCCCAGCACGAGCGCGGCCACCTTCTCCGCGCCCACCACAGGCCGGCGTACCGCGATCACCTTGCCGCCACCGTCGGCGGTCCAGGTGACGTCCGGCGCGAGCAGCGACAGCAGCCCCTCCATGTCGCCGGTGGTCACCGCGGCCATGAACCGCTCGGTGACCCGCGCGGTCCTGGCGGAGCCCGCGGGTTGGAAGCGCCTGCGCCGCGCCCGCACGTGCTCACGGGCGCGGTGCGCCACCTGGCGCACCGTCACGACCGACTTGCCCACCGCCGGCGCGATCTCGTCGTAGTCGAAGCCGAACACCTCGCGCAGGACGAACACCGCGCGCTCATCGGGAGTGAGCGTTTCGAGCACCACCAGCATCGCCATCGACACCGACTCGGCGAGCACCAGGTCCGCCGACGCGTCGTGCTCGTCGAGCAGCAGCGGCTCCGGCAGCCACACGCCGACGTAGTCCTCGCGGCGGCGTGCGCCGGCCCGCAACGCGTTGAGCGCCTGACGGGTCACCAGCCGCGCCAGGTACGACTTGGTGTCACGGACCGTCGCCAAGTCCACCTCCGCCCACCGCAGATAGCTGTCCTGGAGCACGTCGTCGGATTCCGTCGCCGACCCGAGGATCTCGTAGACGATCGCGAACAGCAGCGGCCGCAGCAGGGTGAACCGTTCGGCATGCTCGTCGGTGCTCATACGGACGCCGCCATCCGCGCGGCCCGCGGCCCGCTCTTCTGCCAGACGACGGTACCCGGGCTCCGGGCCTCCAAGCCGATCCCCGTCACCGCCTTCTTGCAGAACTCCTCCTTGATCTCGGCGGCCTGCTGCCCGTCGATGCAGGTGTCCAGGGGGGTGTCGTCCGCGCGGGCGGGCTGCATCGTGGCGGCGTGCCGGCCCAGGCTGATGATAGATCCCTTGAAGGCCTGGTCGATCGCCGCCGGCGCGGTTCCCGCGATGCGGCTCAGCACGGTGTCGGCGGCCTGCACCCCGAGTGGTACGGCGGCCTGGCAACTCATCCGCAGCGGCCGGCCCGACGGCGAGGCGGCGTCACCCGCCGCGACGATGCGGTCGTCGTCGACGCTGAGGAGCGTCTCGTCGGTGAGGAGCCGGCCGAGCGCGTCGACGCGCAGCCCGCTGGCCGCCGCCAGGCCGGGCACGCCGAAGCCGGCCGTCCAGATGGTGAGGCCGCTCCGCCGTACCGTTGCGTCGGTGAGGACGACCGCGTCCTGCCGGACCTCGGCCACCGCGGTGCCCTCCAGCACGGTGACGCCGTGCTCGGACAGCCACGTCATGACGGATCGGCGGCCGGCCGTGCTGAGTGACGGAGCCAGGGCCGCGCCGCAGACCAGGGTGACCGTACGTCCTTGCTCGGCGAGTTCCGCCGCGGTCTCGATGCCGGTCAGCCCGCCGCCGACCACGGTGACTTCGGCATCGGCCGGCAGCTCCGCCAGCCTGGCGCGCAGCCGCTGGGCGGCCTCGAACTCGGCGAGGGAGTAGGTGAACTCGCCCGCGCCCGGCACCGAGGAGGGGGTGGCGCCGGTGCTGCCGACCGCGTAGATGACGTAGTCGTAGTCCAGCGCCCGGCCCGAGGCCAGCTCCACCGTGCGGGAGGCGGTGTCGATGCGGGTGGCGTCGTCGACCACCAGCCGGATGCCGTCGCCGAGCAGCGTGCCGTAGTCGACCGAGGCGTCGTAGCCGCCGGCCACGAACTGGTGCAGCCGGATCCGTTCGACGAACTTCGGGCGGGAGTTGACCAGGGTGATGTCGACGTCGGTGCGCAAACGGAGGTGGTTGGCCGCGACCGTTCCCGCGTAGCCGCCGCCAATGACCACGATCTTGTGAAGGGTGCCGTGTTCAGTCATGCCCTCAAGACACCGCGCGTCCATGCGGAGTGACACGACGTGGCGCACATCACACATGGATGGCTTTGCTGGTGACTAGCAGCAGCGTTTGCTGGTCGGTTCCGACAGCACTCGGGGGCTGGGTCAGCCTGGGACACCCATCACCTCTGTGACGGTGACATTCTCCGGGCCTTGACCCGCTGGTAGTGTCTGGCCGCCTTGGCCCGGTTGCCGCAGCCTTCCTTTGTGCACCAGCGGCGCAGATGACGGCGGTCAAGGAAGAGCCAGCCACAGTTGTCGGCCTGGCAGATGGACACCGACCGCAAATCGGGCGAGGCGAGCAGTTCGGCGCCCTGCCGGGCGATCGTCCACAGCACCAGGTCAGGAGAGCTCTGATCATCCCAGCCCCATGCCAGGTCGACGGTCAGCCGCAGATGACTCATCGCCGCTCGCAGGTGCGCATTGATCTTGTCCACGTCGCCGAGGTCAGGCGGATGCTCGTCGCGCGATCAGGAGCATGGAGGCTCGTCGCTCGGGGGAAGTGGCAGCAGGCAGGTCAGTATGGTGGTCAACGCTCGTTCGACAGTCTCGGCGTCGACCGCCTCGGGATCGGCGATGTGCTCGTTGACCAGGCCGTTGGTCAGACAGTGCAAGATGAGCGCGGCCTGGTCCAGATCGATGGTGGGGCGGACGCCGGTACGCTCAGCGACTTCGGCGATCGAGCGGGCGGCTCCTTCGCGCTGGGCCCGGCGCATCGGGGTGAGAACCTCCCTGGTCTGCTCGTCGCGGGCCGCGCGGGCCGCGAACTCCAGGCCGAGGTGCCCGTGGCCGCTGTCTTGCACGATGTGCCGGGTGACCAGCGACGCCACTCGGCCGATCACTGCGGGCAGGTCGTCGAGATCGCGGATCTCCTCCCGTACGGCGGCCAGTTCGGCCGCGGCGCCGTCGCCGAGGATGGCGCCGAACAGTTCCTGCTTGCCGCCGAAGTTCGAGTAGACGGCCCCCTTGGTGAAGCCGGCGCCTGCCGCGATGTCCTCGATGCGGGCGTCGGCGTAGCCGCGTTCGGCGAACACCCGCGCCGCCTCGGCCAGCAGCCGGCGGCGCACCTCCTCGCGCGGCAGGCGGCGGCTGGGGCTCCTCTGCTGATCGCCGTTCACGACACTCAGCATACCGAAAGTACTCAATACTTTCGGTATCGTGTGGCGTAACTTGATCACCTTTCGGTAGCGGAGGACCCTTTGACGACAGCGACAACGACGACGATGTCCAGACGAGGCGGTGGGCGCCAGAACTACATCGACTGGTTGCGCAACCTGGGCATCCTGTTCCTGTTCCCGTACCACACGGCGCGGGTGTTCAACGATGATGCCTCGTTCTACGTCAAGGGCGAGGTGAACACCTTCTCCACCGTGCTGGTGCAGCTGTCCTACTGGTTCATGCCGCTGCTGTTCCTCCTGGCCGGCTCGGCCAGCTTCCACGCGCTCAAACGCAGGTCGGCGGGTCGCTACGTCAGCGAGCGGGTGTCCAGGCTGCTGGTACCGCTGCTGTTCGGCATGCTGGTGGTGGTGCCGCCGCAGGCGTACTACGCCCTGCGGTTCCACCGCGGCTACGAGGGCTCCTACGCCGACTTTCTGTGGAGGTACTTCACCGACTTCTCTGACTGGTCGGAATACGCAGGCGGAATCTCGCCGGCGCACCTGTGGTTCATCCTGTTCCTCTTCCTCATCTCGGCCGCGCTCGTCCAGCCGATGCTGTTTCTGGCCAGGCGGGGATACACACCGAGGTGGTTGCGGCGGCCCCTGCCCGCCTTGCTGCCCGTCGCGCTGCTGACCGCGCTGTCGTACCTGCCTGAGGTGGGCGGGAAGAACATCTTCGTCTTCGCGGCCTACTTCATGCTGGGCTTCCTTATTGCCACCGACGACTCGATCATGGACATGGTCGAGCGGTGGCGGCCGCTGTTCCTGGCGCTGGCGGTATGCGGGGCCGCGGGGGTTCTTCTGCTCGGCGGCCAGGAGAGCTTGCCTGCCACGGCCGTGCGCGACCTTGCCTGCTGGACGGCGTTGCTGGCCATGCTTGGGTACGGCAGGCGGTACCTCAATGGCGGGTCGAAGGCGGTGGCGTACTGCAATGAGGCGGCCTTCCCCCTGTACGTCCTGCATCAGACTTTCCTGGTCGCCGCGGGCTTCTACGTTCTACGGCGCGACGACGCCGGGCCCCTGCCGTACGTGCTGATCATGACCGTGTCGTTCGCGCTGAGCCTGATCACCTACGAGATCGTGCGGCGGTGGGGCCTCACCAGATTCGTCCTCGGCCTCGGCCGCCGGAAGCCGTCGACCGTCGTCGGGTCCGGCTCAGCAGGCGGCGCGGCCCGCCCAAGCTAGATCGCGTTCCGCACACCTCCGGACCTCAGCCGTTCGCCAGCAGTGCTTGGCGGACGGCGGCCGGGCTAGCGTTCCCTCAGGCGGCGCGCAGTGCAGAAGCTTGCTTGCGCGTCCATGAGGGCGGCCTTGTCCTGGTGAGTCGCGGCAGGCCGAGAAGACGACGTTCCATGCCCCGACACATTGACCAGCAACTCGGCGACAGTGATCGACGCGATCGCCACATCATCGGCGTCTCCTATCATCCTGTCCACTGTCGCCTTGCCTCGCTCGGCGGCACAGTCGCGAAGCTTCGAGACGCTTCGGTGGCCGCCATCACCTTCATGGAATCAGATTCTGATCCAGCCGCACGCTCCAGTCAGCCATGGGTCCTCACAGATCGCGACTGTGAGCGCTGCCACCGTCGAGAACACCTCCGCTGAGATCGACGGGTCAGCAAGCGTGTCAGCCACGATCTGTCAGCTTCTCGGTCGTTTACGGCCGAGAAGCTGACATCGGATGAGCCCGGAAAGTTTCTAGAAGAAATCCGGGAGTCGTGTCGGATCGGGGCGGTGGTGTTCGTAGCAGGGGTGAGGCCGCCACACGGCGCGGCGCGACCAACGTCCCGCAAGGAGACACCATGACCGCCACGTACACCTTCGACATCTTCTCCACGCTCGACGGCTTCGCCAACCACAACGGCGACTGGGGCGGCTACTGGGGCAAGCAGGGCCCCGAATTCCTCGCCTATCGCGCCGCTGCCTACCGCGACCCGCTGCGCATGGTGCTCGGCGCCAAGACCTACTCGTCGAACGCGCCCTTCCTCAACGCGGACTTCGACCGCAGCCTGTTCGATGGGTGGATCACGCGGATGTTCGACTCCCCGGTCACGGTGCTCTCCAGCCGGCTGACCGAGCCGCTCGAGTGGCCGGACACGACCATAGAGTCCGGCGATCCCATCGAGGTGGTCACGCGCCTCAAGGCGGAATCCGAGGTGCCGCTGCGCTCCCACGGCAGCCTGACGCTCAACCGGGCGCTGCTGAACGCCGGCCTGATCGACACCATCGAGGTGACGATCTTCCCAGTGATCTCTGGAACGACCGGCGTGGACCGGATCTTCGACGGTGCGGACGACTTCGACCTCGAACTACTCGAGGCCCGGACCTTCGACGGCCACACGCAGGTACTGACCTATCGGCCGACCCGGCACAGTTGACCGGCGACGCGGTGTCGTTGAGCCATTCAGCGCTCGATCGTTGCGTGACCAGCCTTTGAGTTTCTCGGCGAACGCCGGTGACACCGGCAACACTGTGGAGCACGTAGGACATGCCCGCACCCTAGATCGGGCGGCGCCACACAATCATCACATTTCATGGGCGGACGTCGACCACCTCCAAAGGGTGGGCAACTCGCACTGAGTCACTGCGTTCAAGCTGTGAGGGCGTGCTTCTCCTGGCAGTGGGTTTGGCGAACGCGGTGTACCTTTGCGAGCAGGGCGGGTCCACGGTGCCCGGGCCAAGGAGCCGGACGTCCTGTTCACGTCCGTTTGGCCGAAGGTCCGAATCGGAAATGGCCAACCACACGCGCAGGCGGAGCCTGCGCCTTGATAGAGCCACCCGAGCGATAGCGAGGACCGCTCGGGGCGGGCTCCAGCAGGCCCACCAGGTAACAGGGCAAGGGGTGGGTGCTGCCGCGTAACCTACTGCTAGCCGAAGAGGGTGCGGCCCCAGTAGTCGCCGGCGTCGCGGACCCCCGGTGGGCAGGCGAACAGGCCGCTGGAGACGTGTTTGATGTACTCGTTCAGGGCGTCCTTCTTGGCCAGGTTCATCTGGACCGGGACGAACTGCTTGCGCGGATCGCGCTGGTAGGCGATGAAGAACAGGCCCGCGTCCAGGCGGCCGAGGCCGTCGGAGCCGTCCACGAAGTTGTAGCCGCGGCGCAGCAGGTGCGCGTTGCCGTTGGCGGTCGGGTGGGCGAGCCGTACGTGGGCGTCGGCCTTGATGTACGGCTGCCCGTCCGCCCCCTTGGCCGCGAAGTCCACCGGGTCGAACTCGGCCTTCTTGCCCAGCGGCGCCCCCTCGCCCTTGTCCCGGCCGAAGATCTGCTCCTGCTCCACGAGCGACGTGCGGTCCCAGGTCTCGATCGCCATCCGGATCTTCCTGGTCACCATGTAGGAGCCGCCCGCCATCCAGTCGCTGCCGTCCTGCGCGGAGGCCCACAGCTGGTCGCGGAGCAGGTCGGCGTCCTCCAGCTTGAGGTTGTTGGTTCCGTCCTTGAAGCCCATCAGGTTGCGGGGGGTCGCCTGGGAGCGGGACGTGGACGACGTACGGCCGAAACCGAGTTGCGACCAGCGTACGGAGACCTTGCCGAAGCCGATCCTGGCCAGGTTGCGGATGGCGTGCACGGCGACCTGGGGGTCGTGGGCGCACGCCTGCACGCAGATGTCCCCACCGGAAATTTCCGGAATGAGCTGCTCTCCCGGGAATTTCGGCAAGTCGGCGAGAGCCGCGGGCCGCTTGTCCGCAAGCCCGAAACGTTCGTCGAACAGCGACGCCCCGAACCCGATCGTCAGCGTCAGCCCCGACGCGGGCAGCCCCAGCGCCTCGCCCGTGTCGTCGGGCGGGGCCTCCGGCGCGCCGCCCACCGCCCCGTACGACCCCGCCTCCTTGCCCTGCGTGAGCCGCGCGGCCGCCGCCGTCCACTCCTGCAGCAGCTCGACCAGCTCGGCCCGGTTCTTCGTGATGACGTCGAATGCCACGAAGTGCAGCCGGTCCTGCGCCGGCGTGACGATGCCCGACTGGTGCTCCCCGTAGAAGGGGAACGGGTCGGAGGTCGAGGAGGCGTGCGCGACGGGCGGCTCCTCGAAGAGCGTGTTCGAGGCCACGACACCGGCCCCGACCACGGCGGCGCCCGCGGCCCCCAGCCCGAACAGCCCCCTGCGGCTCACCCGCTGGCTCATTGCCGGATCCTCCCGCTACTTGGTGATGGCCGGCGCGATCTTGCTGATCGGCTCGGCCAGCGCGTTGATCGCGTCCGACAAGGTCTTCAGCTCAGCCTTGGACAGCTCGTTGTGCAGCTTCCAGCCGTCGCCCTTCTGGTGCGCGTCGAGCGCCGCCTCGGCCGCGGCGAACTTCTCGTCCAGCGTCTTGACCAGGTCGGGAGCCCGATCCTCCAGCACCGGCCTGAGCGACTGCACGGCCGCCTTGGAGCCTTCGAGGTTCGCGTCGAAGTCCCACAGGTCGGTGTGCGACCAGATGTCCTCCTCGCCGGTGATCTTGCCGGTGGCCACCTCGTCGAGCAGTTCCTTGGCGCCGTTGGCCAGGTTCAGGGGGGTCAGCTGGGCGGCGTTCGACTTGCTCACGATCGTCTTGACGTCGGCGATCAGCTTGTCCGCGACGGGGCCGTCCTTGCTGATGTCCTTCTTGATCCACAGGTCCTTCTCGATCCTGTGGAAGCCGGTCCACTCCTCGCCGTCGGCCAGGTCCGCCTCGCGGGCGTCGATGGCCGGGTCGAGGTCGCCGAAGATCTCGGCCACCGGTTCGATGCGCTCCCAGTACGTACGCGAGACCGGGTACAGCTCCTTGGCCTTGTCGATCTTCCCGGCCTTGACCGCGTCCACGAACTCCTGCGTCTTGACCAGCAGCGTGTCGCTCTGCGACTTGATGTAGCGCTTGTAGCTGGCGACCGCGTCGGCGAGCTTGGCGTCCTCGGTGAGCGCCTTGTGCTCGCCGGTCACCTTGAACGCGTTGCGGATGCCCTTGCCGACCATGCCGGGCTTGCACACGGTCTCGTACGCGCCCGCCGGCAGCTCGGCGATGAGCTCTCTGGTCAGTCCGGGAACGATGTTCTCCACCTCGGCCATGACCCGGTCACCGGGGGCGTACACGTAGAACTCGGTCACCTTGGTGCCGCCGTTCGTGATCGTGAACGTCGTGGTACCGGCCGCGACCTCGGCGGCGCCGACCTTGCACTCGGTGTCGGACGCCGCCACGGTGATCTTGCCCGGCTGGGCCGGGGCGGAGCCGGAGGAGGCGGCGGGGGTGTTCCCCGAGCCGCAGGCGGCCAGCGTCGCCAGGGCGATCGCCCCGAAGGACAGGCGGATGGGGGTGCGCATGATGCTCCTGTTCAGGCCGCGGAGGAAGCGGGCGACGGCGTGGACTTCACCCGCGTGTTGCGCAGGAAGAAGAAGAGGGTGGGGACCAGGTAGCAGGCCCAGGCGATGACCTCGGCGACGCTGGGCTGGGGCGTGATGTTCAACATGCCCGACAGCAGGGTGCCGTACCAGGAGTCGGCGGGGATGACGCCGCTGATGTCGAAGGCGTACGCGCTCAGGCCGGGCAGGAGGTTGGCCTCCTGCAGGTCGTGCACGCCGTACTTGAAGATGCCCGCGGCCACGAGGATCAGCAGCAGCCCCGTCCAGGTGAAGAACTTGGTGAGGTTGATCTTCACGGCGCTGCGGTAGAGGCCCCAGCCGATGAGTACGGACGTGAGCAGCCCCAGGCTGATGCCGATGAGCGGCTCCGGCGTGGTGACGGCCCCCTGCACGGAGGCGAAGAACAGGATCGCCGTCTCCAGCCCCTCGCGGGCGACGGCGAGGAACGCCATCACGACCACCGCGATCGAGCCCAGCTCCAGGGCATCGGAGAGCTTGCCCCGCAGCTCGCCGGAGAGCGCGCGGGCCGCCCGCCGCATCCAGAAGATCATCCAGGTGACGAACACGACGGCGAGCAGCGAGGTGATCGCGTCGAACAGCTCCTGCCCCGTGTGCCCCAGGTGGGCGGCGGTGAACGTCAGGAGTGCCCCGAACCCCACGGACAGCGCGACGGCCGCGCCGACTCCCGTCCACACGTGCGGGAGCTTGTCCTTGCGGTCACTTTTGACCAGGAAAGCGACCAGGACTGAGACGACGAGTGCCGCCTCGAGACCTTCGCGCAGTCCGATGAGGTAACTGGCGAGCACCGTTACTCCCGTTTGCTGAGGTTTTGCTTGGCTTTCCCTGAGGAAAGGCTTACCTAAATTAGGGCAGGCGAAGCATACCTAGCGCAAGAGCCGGAAGCGACAGTGTGCGGCGAGTCACGTTCGCAGGTGGAAGGTGATCACCCCTTCGTCGCGCCCGCGGTGAGACCGCCGACCAGGTGACGTTCCGCGACGGCGTAGAACCCGAGCGCGGGCACCATGGCCAGGACGAGATAGGCCAGGATGCGGGCGGTGTCGGAGGCGTACTGGCCCTGGAACTGCTGGATGCCCAGCGGCAGCGTCCAGCTCGACTCCTCGTTGAAGACCACGAGCGGCAGCATGAAGTTGTTCCAGCTCCCCACGATGGCCAGCACCGAGACGGTGGCGATGGCGGGCCTGGCCATCGGCAGCAGGATCCGCCAGAAGAACCCGAACGGGCTGCAGCCGTCGATGATCGCCGCCTCCTCGATCTCGCCCGGGATGCCGCGGAAGAAGCCGCGCAGGATGATGATCGTCAGCGGCAGGCCGAAGGCCGCCTGCGTCAGGATCACGCCGAGCGGGTTGCCCAGCAGCCCGAACGTGCGCAGCAGCACGAAGATCGGCAGGATGGCCACCGCGAACGGGAACATCAGCCCGGCCGTGAACAGCGTGAAGAACAGCTCCCTGCCGCGGAAGGCGAACCTGGCGAAGACGAACCCCGCCAGCGCCGACACCCCGACGGTCAGCACGGTCGTCACGACCGCGATGAACGTGCTGTTCCACAGCTGCAGCCAGAACGAGCCGGAGCCGATCACGTCCGTGTAGTTCTCCGTGGCCCAGGTGTCGGGCAGCCCGAGCGGGTTGGTGGACAGCTCGCTGGTGGACTTGAAGCCGCCGATCAGCGCGTACACCACCGGGATGATGATGAACAGGCCGACGATCCACGCGATCAGATGCAGCGGCAGGGTGTTGCGCCGCGGCGAGGACTTCTTCCGGTGGATCATCGGCGCTCTCCCATCGAGGTGGTCGCGCCCTCCAGGTCGCGGCGCATCACGAACCGCTGGTAGGCGAGGGCGAAGACGAGGCTGAGCGCGAACATCACGACGCTGATCGCGCTGGCGTAGCCGACCTGGGAGCGCTTGAAGCCCCAGTCCATCATCGTGACGGCCATCGTCTCGGACGAGTGCGACGGCCCGCCCTGGGTGAGGATCCACACCAGGTCGAAGAGCTGGATCGTGTAGATGACGGACAGGAAGACGCTGATCCGGATCGTCGGCCCGAGCAGCGGCAGCGTGATGTGCCGGAACGTCTTCCAGCTCGTGGCGCCGTCGATCTGGGCGGCCTCGATGAGCTCGTTCGGGATGCTCTGCCGCCCCGCGAGATAGATCATCATGTGGAAGCCGAAATATTTCCACATCATCACCAGGAAGAGCGACGGCATCACGGTGTCGGGATCGGCCAGCCACTCCGAGTCGAGCCCGAACACCGACAGGACCTGGTTCGCCAGGCCCGACTCGGGCGAGAGGATCAGCGAGAACAGCACGCCGGTGATGACCTCGGAGAGCACGTACGGCGCGAAGAACACCACCCGGTACAGCGCCCGCCCGCGGATGCGCTGGTTCAGCAGCATCGCGATGGCCAGCGAGAACGGGAGCTGGACGCACACCGACAGCACCACGAGGACCAGCAGGTGCCACAGGTCCTGGCCGAAAATTTCGGTGCCGAAAAGCCGGGTGAAGTTGTCGAGCCCGATGAAGTTGGTCGGCAGGCCGCCGAAGCCGTTCCATCTGAACACGCTGGCGTAGAACGCCACGAGGATGGGTGCGACGACCAGCAGCAGGAAGAGGACCAGGGCGGGCAGCAGGAACAGGGCGATGGTCACCCAGCGGCCACGCCGCCTGGCGGCAGGGGCGGGGGCCGGACGCGTGACCGCCTCCGGCCCCTTGACGAGGGTCGTCATCCTTCGCTCTTGGCCACTTCGGTGATGGCCTTGCCGACTTCCTCCGGTGTCTTCGTACCGGCGATGAGCTCGGCCACGCTGTCGTTGACCTGCTGGCCGACGGCGGGCGGGTAGGCCTGGTCGAGGTAGAGCTGGTAGCCGCCGGCCGCGGCCAGCGCGGTCGCCACCTGCTTGAGGTTGGGGTCCTTGACCGCGTTCTCCTCGCCCTTGAGCACCGGCAGCACGCCGCCGGCCGCCACGGCCTTGGAGTGGTTGTCCATCTCGGTCATGAACTTCACGAACTGCACGGCCTCCGCGGGGGCGTCCGCGCCCACGGCCAGGCCGCCGCCACCGCCGAACGCGTCGGAGATCGAGCCCTTGCCGCCCTCGACCGCGGGGAAGGGGAAGAAGCCCAGGTCGTCGCCGAGGCCCTTGCCGGCGTCCTTCTGCACGGAAGGCGCCCACTGGCCCATCAGCTCCATGGCGGCCTTGCCGTTCGCCACCGTGGCCGCCTGGCCGTCCGGGGTGCCGTACCCCGCGCCGAGGAAGCCCTTCTGGAACGGCTGCAGGTCCGCCAGCGCCTTGACCTGCTGTCCGGCGGCGACGAAGTCGGGCTTGGTGAAGTCGTGGTCGACGGCCGCCTGCTTGAGCGCGTCGAGGCCGGCGATGCGCATGGCGAGGTAGGCCCAGTAGTAGTGGCCCGGCCACTTCTCCTTGCCGGCCAGGGCGATCGGGGTGACGCCCGCCGCCTTGAGCTTCTTGACGTCCTCGAGGAACGCCGACCACGTGGCGGGCGGCTGGGTGATGCCGGCCTTGGCGAAGAGTTTCTTGTTGTACCAGAAGCCGACCAGGCCGATGTCGGTCGGGAGCCCGTACGTCTTGCCGTCGATCTGGTACGCGCTCAGCGCGGCCGGCGTGAAGTTGGGCAGGACGTCGGCGACGTCGGAGGAGATGTCCTTGACCAGCCCGGCGTCGACCTGCTGCTTGAGCACGCCGCCGCCCCACGTGGCGAACAGGTCGGGGGCCTTGCCCGACTGCGTGATCGTGGTCAGCTTGGCCTTGTACGCGTCGTTCTCCAGAACCGTCGCCTTGATGGTGACGTTGGGATTCTTGGCCTCGAACTCCTTGGCCCGCTGCGCCCAGAGGGACTTGAGCGGCTCCGTGGTCGACAGGTGCCACCATTCAAGAGTGACCTTGGCGGCCGAGCCGCTCTGCTGAGGGGCCGTGCTGCCGCCCCCACCGCCCCCACCGCCGCAGCCGGTTATGAGCACTGCGGTCGCGATCAACACCAGACAGCGTTTCATCAGGGGTCCCTTTCCTCAGACTGGGCTCGGCCTGCCGTACGGACCCCTGCACGTGATTTGCGGGACTCAGCGTGACTCATGGGGCACGGTACGACACACCGTGCGAAAGTTTCGTTATCTCCCCGATAGTTTCGCCTTCTGGATCGTAGGTAAACGCTGCGTAAAGCGTCAACACCTTGAGTGGGAGCGATCCCAAACCGAAACTTTCGGATACACTCCCGAACGTGTCAGCGAAGCGGCGGGTGACGATCGCACTGATCGCGGAAGAGGCCGGGGTCTCCATTCCGACGGTGTCCAAGGTCATCAACGGACGTCCAGAGGTCGCTCCGGCGACCCGCCATCGAGTCGAACGACTCCTGCAGGAACACGGCTACCAGCGGCGCATCAGCCAGGACGACACCCCGGCCGGCCTGGTCGACCTGGTCTTCGCCGAGATCGAGTCGCCGTGGGCCATGGAGATCGTGCGCGGTGCGGAGGGGGCGGCCCACGAGGCCGGGGCCAGCGTGGTCATCTCCGTCCTGCACACCCATGCAGGACCGGGCCGCGACTGGCTCGAACGCCTGGCCGCCCGCCGTACCGACGGCGTGGTCATCGTCGCCTCGCGCCTGTCCACCGGCATCCAGGCCCAGCTCAGCGCGCGCTCGCTGCCGTTCGCGGTGGTCGACCCGGAGGGCGAGCCCGCCCCCGGCGTCGTCTCGGTCGGGGCCACCAACTGGAACGGCGGCCTGGCCGCCACCCGCCACCTGCTCGAACTCGGCCACCGGCGCATCGCCATGATCAGCGGCCCCACGGACATGCTGTGCAGCCAGGCCCGCGTGGACGGCTACCGTGCGGCCCTGGAGACGGCCGGGGTGCCGATCGAGCCCGAGCTGATCCGCCGCGGCACGTTCCTGGTGGAGTCCGGCCACGACGAGGGCCACGCGCTGCTCTCCCTGGACGCGCCCCCGACGGCGATCTTCGCCGGGAGCGACCTGATGGCCTTCGGCGTGTTCGAGGCGGCCCGCCAGCGCGGGCTCCGCGTCCCCGAGGACCTGAGCGTGGTGGGCTTCGACGACCTGCCCCTGTCCAAGTCGGCCTGGCCACCGTTGACCACGGTACGCCAGCCGCTGCAGGAGATGGCCGCCCTGGCCACCCGCACGGTGCTGGCCATGGGCCGCGGCGAGGTGCCGGAGACCAAGCGGGTCGAACTGGCAACAGAACTCATCGTCCGAGACAGCACAGCCCGATACGAGTAGGCCTCCGGGTAGGTGGGCCAGGCTCACCCACCCCTTGCCCATCTGGGTGCCGGGCCTGCTGGACCCCACCCCGAGGCCAAAGGTCTTCGCAGGGGGCGCTTCGCGCCGAAGGGCTCAGGCGCTTCTATTAAGGCGCCTTACGGCGCACCCCCCGCGCCTGCGGCGCCATCGCCCACCCCTGACCTGGTTACCGGTCTGGCCTGCTGGAGCCCGCCCCGAGCGGGCCTCGCTTCGCTCGGCCTCAGGGGGCGCGACTTGCTCAGCGCCTGGCGCTGCCGCAGACCGTCGCAGTATCCCGGAGCAAGAAGCGGTCGTACCGCTGGGCGCCAGCCCCATGCAGTATTCGGGTGGCCCTGGTTGATGATTTGGACGCTGCGGAGAGGTGACGCCCCATCCGCTGGCAGCATCCGGATGCGGTAAGCATGCCATCGGTGCAACGGGAGCCCCGCGAGTAACCTGCCTCGCCGTACTCTGCGTAGCGTGAAAGGCGTGTCATGAGCGCTCACCCCCTTCACAGCGGCATGACGACCTATGGCCGGGATGCTTGCTGATCCGTAGCTGTCAGCTGAAGTGTTTCGACGGTAGCCGCACTTACGGTGGCGATCCGCGAAGATCCATGACTCGCCGGAAGCGATCAAGTCGGAGCCTGTTCTGACGGCATTTACCTGGCGCCATCGCCCGGGCAGCGATCTTCGAGGTGCGTGGTACAGGCCCACGGAGCACCCCATAGGCTCTGCCTGTGCTCACCATCGCCTTCGACGTCGGAGAAACGATAGTCCGAGACGACCGTTATTGGGCCTCGTGGGCCGACTGGCTCGACGTCCCTCGCCACACCCTCTCTGCGCTGGTCGGCGCCGTTGTCGCCCAGGGCCGAGACAACGCCGACGCCCTCCGTCTGCTCCAGCCCGACATCGACCTTGACGCCGAGTACGCCGCCCGAGAGGCCGCTGGCCGTGGCGAGCGGATAGAGGAGGACGACCTCTATCCCGACGTTCGCCCAGCCCTCATCGCGCTACGCGCAGCGGGCCACCGCCTCGTGATCGCCGGGAACCAGACGGAGCGGGCCGCCGAGCTGCTGCGGGCGCTGCGTCTCCCGGTGGATGCGGTCGCCACGTCCGGCGAGTGGGGCGTCGCCAAGCCCGACCCTGGTTTCTTCGCCCGCCTGATCGAGTTCACCCAGGCCCCACCGGACCACATCGTGTACGTGGGCGACCACCCGGCCAACGACGTCGGCCCGGCCAAGGCGGCAGGCTTGCGCACCGCCCACATCCGCCGCGGGCCATGGGGCCACCTCTGGGCGGGCACGCCGGACGCCGCGGCGGCTGACTGGCAGATCTCCACGCTGACAGAGCTGGCGGCCATTGTCACTTAACCGTGGGTAGTCCTGTCACGAGGCCGCTACAGTCCGGAATGAAGCCTCGCACTGGAGCTCCCAATGCCTTCAGCCCCCCACGGCGGGATCGGCAAGCGCATCGCCTATCACCGAAGCGTTGCCCGCCTTACCCAGCAGCAACTGGCCGACGCGGCGACGATCCATATAGGCACCCTGCGGAAGATTGAGCGTGGGGCGCGCGGCGTCGGCGATGGGATCGTGGAAGCGATCGCGGCCGCGCTGGGCATCGCCCCGTCCCTGATCCTGGCCGACCGGGCGCAGGCCAGCTCCCGCATCCGGGCGGCGATCCCTGCCCTGTCGGCCGCCATCGCGGCTTACGATCTGCCCGACGACGGGCCCGTCCGGCCGCTCCCTCAGCTGCGCGATGCTGTTGGCGAGGCGGCGGCATGGAGGCTCGCCGCCCAGTACGTGCAGATCACTCGCAGCCTGCCGGATCTGCTGGCCGAGCTCTTTCGTGCCCTCCAGTCCGCGCCGGCTGACGAGCGGGCCGACATCGCAGCATTGGTCGCGTCCGCCTGCCGGTCAGCCGACGCCGTCGCCTACAAGTTCGGCGCCTACGACCTGTCCGCACGGCTCATCGAGCTCACGCGCTGGGCCGCGCCACAGGCGGGCGACCCTATACTCACCGCGGCGATCGCCTACGTCCGCACAGAGACGTTCTTTGCCGCCGACGCTCACCATCAGGGCCTGCGCGCGTTGGAACGGGCCCTCGATGCTGCTACGCACCCAGATACCGTGCCCAGCATCGCAGCCCGCGGCGCCCTTCACATGCGGGCGGCGGTCGTCGCGGGCCGCGCTGGCAACGTCGACGCAGCAGACACTCACCTTGCCGAGGCTCGGCGGCTGGGTGACCAAGTGCCGGAGGCGATCTATGCTGGGACGGCGTTCGGGCCGTCCTCGGTGCGGATCCATGAGGTGTCCGTGGCCGTGAGCCTCGGCAGTGAGCACGTTCACCGAGCCCTGAACGTGGCCAGGAAGTGGGCGCCACCGGCAGACCTCCCCGCCGAGCGACGGTCCGGGTTCTACATCGAGCTCGCCCGCGCACAACTATGGTCGGGCCTGCCCGATGACGCGTTCGAGTCGCTGAAGGACGCGCGGAAGATCGCTCCCCAGCACACGCGCGACCACAGATGGGTACGCGAGGACGCCGCCACTCTGCGCAGGCTGAAGCGCGCCGACGCCGAGAGCCTCACCAGCTTCGCAGAGTGGTGTCGCGCAACCTGATAGCAAGGTGACCCAAGCTGGGTCACTTACGCACGGGCAGGGATCCCAATATCTGACTGTCAAGACGACGGTCACAGACGGGGTCGCATCATGACGAAGCCAGCGCTACCGCTGGTCGCTGCGCCGATCATTGCGCCCGACACGATCAGAACGGCTTGCCTGCATGGCCTGACCTGCATCGATTGCGGCGCAGTCAACAAGCCCCTACGACCCGTGGGCAGCCTCTCGCACCAGGGTGTCTGAGGCCACGTCCCCCAATAGGAGGAACGTCACATGCGGCACGGACAGAGAAACGCGTGGAATCGGTGCGCCTGCTGCCCCGAGCCCCGTCAACCGGTCGGTCCCGACCCCGTCCGACCCTTGTCGGCGCCGGGAACCGCTGACGAACTCCGTGCGGCTTTGGCGCGCATGGGGATCTCCGCCGATGTCCACGAAGGGCGCGGCCTCGCGCTGGTGTCGGTGTGGACCGGGCTCGTGGTGTGGACGGACGGCCTCTGGTACCGATGGTGGACGGGGCGCCGCTCCCAGACGGGCCGCTGGCTCTACGCACATCATCCCGCGTTCGAGCCAGAGCGGGCCGCACGCAGGATCGCTGCTCGATACACCGAGCTCCGTGAAGCGCCGAGCAGCGTGGTCGCAGGTGTGTCGTGACGGTCGGCACAGGCTGCCTGAGTCCGCACGTACCCATGGCCCAACGTGGTCACGTCCGGCTCACGTGGCTGGAACCATTTGGTGCCTTGGATCGCGTCCGCGTCGTGGCGTGGACCTGCACATGCCGAGCCGTGTTCTACGAGCTACGCGAGGGCGGCGGTCAGACTCTTATCCGCCGTACCGTGCAGGCCGAAGCCGCAGACGTGGTTCACGAGACCCACCAGTGCTCCGTCGTTGAAGCTCGCGCGATCTGGACGGCACTGCTGTCAGGTCGGGCTCGGTAGCGGGCATGGTCGGGATCGCTCCAGATATCGTCCCGTCGCCGTGCCGTACCCTGCGGCCTTCCCATCCCACGGCCGCTATTCCCCCACCTCCAGGTGCAGGACCTTGGGAAGGCCGTACAGGCATCGGTCCCTCGCCATCCAGTTCGAGGCCGGGCACCGCAGGGCAGCGCTGGCGCCCGCTTTGTCGCGGCCATGAACAACGGTGACCCCCAGGCGATCGACCACGTCTACGAGGACGACGCCGGTCCTCGTCCCGGTGTCCGGCCCCCGTCGCCGCCCCCCGGGTCTCGCCGCCAACCAGCACCTGCAGAGCTTCGGGCTGCCGATCGAGGCGCGTCCGAGACACGTGTACGTGGCCGGTAACATCGCCCTGCTCATCGTGGACCGGTCGATGCGCGGCACGGCACGCGACGGCTCCGAGCTCGACATGAGCGGCACCGCCACCGACGTTGTCCGCCGCGGCCCCGACGGCCAGTGGCGCTACGTCATCGACAACCCCCACGGCACTGCCTGACCGGCTCAGCGGGCGAACTCGGCCGCATGGTTCCGCGCCCGTCGCCTGTCGGCGCGCGGGGCTACCGGTCACCTCCTCGACCGTGTCCATGTCGGCACCGGCTCTCCGACCGAAATGATCTCGTCGCCTCCGATGAGCACCGTAGTGTCCGGCACGGGCTGGTCGCGAAAGGGGGTGATCACCGCCATAGGCACTAAGGATTGGGCGCAGGGAATCTGTCGAACAACGACAAAAAGCGCATGGCACCATAACCATGGAGTTATCGAGGGGGCTGATCGCTCAAGGCCGTGACCAGCCGGGCGACCAGCACGCGCGTCTCCTCGAAGGAGGCCTCGCTCAGGGCGGGGCTGCCGAGGATCGAGCGCATCACCCCCATGCCGAGCAGGAGCGCGCCCACCATTTCGGCCCGCAGGGCGGGGTTCTCGCCGCCCATCCGCTCGGCGAAGCCGGGCAGGTAGCCCTCGCAGAGCTGCGTACGCAACTGGTCGCGGACGGCCGGGTGGCCCGCGGAGCGCAGCATCCCCAGAAGCGGGTGCTCGCCGGCGAACCGCTCGGCGAAGACGACTTCGCGCAGCAGCGTGTCGGTGATGTGGGGGAGCGGACGCGCCGGATCGTCCGTGAGGCCGGCCGGGATCTCCACGCGTACGGCCTCCTCGTGGAGTCGCTCCTTCGAGCCGAAGTAGCGGAAGACGAGCGCCGGGTCGACACCCACGTCGGCCGCGATTTCACGTACGCCCGTGCCGTCGTAGCCCTGGCGGGCGAAGCGCAGGCGTGCGGCGTCGAGCAACTTGGCGCGGGTGGCGGCTTTGTCGCGGCGTTTCGGCTGGTTCATGCAGGTCATCATAAGTCATCGATCGTTGACTTAGCAGGTCGCCGGCCCTAGCATTCTTGTCACCGATCGATGACTTGAGGGGGTTCGGAATGCGTACCTACGTGATCACCGGCGGCACCGACGGCATGGGCAAGGGCTTGGCGCTGCGTTTCCTGCGGCGCGGGGACCGCGTGATCGCCGTGGCCAGCGGGGAGGACAAGGGGCGTGCCTTACTCGCCGAGGCGCGCGGGCTCGGCGCCGAGGGCAGGGCCGTGTTCCTCCGGGCCGACCTGAGCACCGTCGCGGGGATGCGGCAGGTGGTCGAGGAGGTGGCGGCGACCGGCGAGGCCGTGGACGGGTTGGTGTTCGCGGCCCAGCGGTTCCGCCCCAAGCGCGAAGAGACGGCGGACGGGCTGGAATTCACGTTCGCGCTCGCCTACCTGAGCCGGTTCGTCATCGGCCACGGCCTGATGGAGCACCTGGAACGCGCGCAGGCGCCCGTCGTGATGAACATCGCCGGACCCGGTGGACTGCCGGGCCGGATCAACTGGGACGACCTCCAATGGCGCGAGGGTTACACGGGGATGCGCGCGGCGATGCAGTCCTCTCGCTGCAACGACCTGCTGGGAGCCGGTTTCCCGGCCCGCTACCCGGCCGCCCGTACGCGTTATGTCCTCTACAACCCCGGCTTCGTGAACACGAGCATGGCCGATCCGCTGCCGCAACCCAAGCGTGCCGTCGCCAAGGCGCTCGCCCGGTTCTTCGCGATGCCGGTCGGCAAGGCGATCGAGCCGATCGCCGCACTGCTGGACGCCGCGCCCGGACCCGCCGTCACCGCCTACCTGCGCGGCAAGCCGTTGCCGCTGACCGGCAAGGACTTCGACCCGGCCGCCGCGGCCCGCCTCGACCGCGTGACGACGGACCTGCTCGGACAGATCGCCGCGACTCGGTGACGCACGTGGCGGTTCCGCGGCAGGCGGCCGGTCGGTGACGCACGTGGCGGTCGCGCGGCAAGCGCTGGTCGGTGACGCACGTAGCGACCCCGCGGCAAGCGCCGGGAGCGAGTGGAACTCCACCAGCGCTCGCACCATCGGCGGGTCGCCCGCCCGCGCCGCCATGTGCAACGCCGCCGACCGGAGGTGCGCGCGCGAACGAGTGATGCCTTTTGTGATAGCTTCGGCGGCGCCGTGCATCGCTGCGAACTCGAGGAGGTGAGACCGATCAACGCTGTGACAGGTCGGGGCTCCCTCCCGTGCATGGTCTAGGGAGCGCCCGCACAAGGCCTCCCGAAAGGCTGAAACGCCATGCGCTTCAACCCCCGGACGTCGTCGGACGGCGTCACCGAACAGCTCTTCACCCTCGACGAGATCCCCGGCGTGCTGTGGACGCCGGAAGACGCCGCAGGCCCTCGTCCCCTGATCCTGATGGGACACGGCGGCGGGCAGCACAAGAAGGCGCCCGGCATCGTGGCCCGCGCGCACCACTTCGTCGCCGAGAGCGGGTTCGCGGTCGCCGCGATCGACGCGCCCAACCACGGCGAGCGGCCGAAGGGCGAGGAGTTCGCCCGGATCGTGACCGAGATGCGGGGCCGCGCGGCCGCCGGTGAGGACGCGACCGCGCTGGTCCTCGCCATGCACAGCCTCTTGGCCGGGCAGGCCGTCGCGGAGTGGCAGGCGGTCCTGACCGTGCTCCAGCAACTCGACCACGTCGGCGCGGGTCCGGTGGGTTATTGGGGCATGTCGATGGGCTGCGGGCTCGGTGTCCCGTTCGTCGCCGCGGAACCCCGGGTCGGCGCCGCGGTGCTGGGCCTGCTCGGGGCGACCACGCTGGCCGAGACCGCGGCGCGGATCACCGTGCCGGTGCAGTTCCTGCTCCAGTGGGACGACGAGTTGGTGCCGCGGGCCGAGGGGCTGGCGTTGTTCGACGCCTTCGCCTCGGCCGAGAAGACGCTGCACGCCAACCCCGGCAAGCACGGGGATCTGCCACGGTTCGAGATCGACAGCTCGCTGCGGTTCTTCGCCCGGCACCTGGGCTGACGGGCTGACACCCGTCCGCAGTCCTCGACGCGCAGGCGGGCCCCGGCCGGCTACGGGCTGGGGCTCGTCCTGGTGTCGGCCCGCTTCCTGCTCACCCGCCGGGCGGCGTCGGCAGCCTTCGACGAGAAGGCGCAGGTGCGGGTCGGGGGGTGGCCGTGTCGATCACGGGGTGACCGCCGCCGGGCTGCTCCGGCTCGACGCCGGCCGCAGGAAGAAGGCACCCCCGCGGAACAGGTGACAGTTCAGCGGAAGTCGTCCGCGTGGTCGGCGGCCCATTCGGCGAACGTGTGCGCCGGGCGGCCGGTCACCTTCTCCACCACGTTCGAGGTCGGCGCGGGTATGCCGTCGCGGGCCGCCCACTGCTTCATGATCACCTCGACGCCGACCGCCGGCACCGTCCGGCCCATCTCCTCCCGGGCCTGCGCCTCCGACACCACCTCGATGTCGATCGGACGCCCGATCGCCTCCCCGATGTGCTCGACCTGCCGCCGCAACGTGAGCGACTCCACCCCGTACACGGTGTAGGCCTGCCGCTCGTGCCCGGGCTCCGTCAACGCCGTCACCGCGAGCGCCGCCAGGTCCTTCTCGTGGACGGGAGCGGTCTCGGACTCCGGGTACGGCAGGCGCACCACGCCCCCGCTCCGGATCGTCGCCTGCCACCACCACCGCGTGTTCGTCGCGAACATCCCCGGCCGGATGAACGTCCAGTCCAGTCCCGAGCCCTCGACGGCAGTCTCGACGATCCGGTGCTGCACGGCGATCGGGTTGCGTTCGGAGCCCTCCATCACGATGGCCGCCGACGACAGCAGCACCACCTGCCGCACCTCGGCCGACCGGGCCGCCTCGACGAAGCCCTCGACACCGTCCGGTACGGCGTACACGAACACCTTCGTGGCGCCCTCCAGCGCGGCGGGCAACGTCTCGGGAAGCTCCAGATCGGCCGCCACGACCTCCGCGGAAGCGGGCAAGCCGCCCTTTTCCGGGTCCCTGCTCGTCACCCGCACCCGTTCGCCGGCCGCCAGCAGACCGGCGGCGACATGGCGCCCCACACTGCCCCGAGCCCCGAAAACCACCATCACCATTGCCGCGGAACCTCCTTAATTCTCGGCCTCGCCGAGAAGCCTGATCAGCTCACCGTGCAGGCGGCGGCGCACCTCGGGCGAGAGCGGATCGTCGCCGAAGATGTCCCGGACGAACTGCGGCATCGTGATCGGCGCGAACACCACCGCATAGGCGACCAGCAGCGCGAACGCCGGATCGACCCGCCCGGTGACCTCCCCGGCCTCCTGCCGCCCGCGCATCCGCTCCAGCGACTCGGCCATCCGGGCGCGTTGCGCCTGCGCGTACCGCTGTCCCTCCTCGGCGTCGGCGAACGGGCAGTCGCCCAGCGCCTGCCACACCACCAGCCGCGCCCATTCCGGGTCGTCGAGCGTGCGCTCCAGCTGGGCCGCGACCGACTCCGCGAACGAGGCGGACGCGGCGTCGAACGAGGCCTCCTCCGCCTGCCGGCGCCGCCGCAGCTCCTCCAGCAGCCCCTGCTTGCCGCCGAAGTAGTAGGAGATCAGCTGCTGGTTGACGCCGGCGCGGGCGGCGATCCCGGCGGTGCGCGCGCCGGAATATCCCTTCTCGCCGAACTCGCTCACGGCGGCCCGCAGGATCCGCTCCCGCGTCAGCTCCGCCGCCTTGCCGCGCTCCTCAGGGCGCGGCGCCCTCCGTGCCGCCATAGGAGAGAAGGTAGAGCATCAATCATTTGGTTGACAAGTGTCACTCAGATGATTGAGATTCCGCTTCACGGGGTCAGGCGGCGGGTCAACCAGGCGAGGGCGAGCGGGTAGCGGTACTCGATGCCGCCGTGGCCGGCGTCGAAGAGCTCGAAATAGACGTTCTCGTCCTTGACGCCCGCCGCCTCCAGCGCCCGCCGGAACGCCACCGCCCCGAAGTCCAGGAAGAACTCGTCCTTGTTCCCGGCGTCCACCCAGATCGCCCGCATCGACTGCAGGGCCTCGGCGTGCCGCGGGGCCATCAGCACGGGATCCCAGGACAGCCAGCGCTCCCACACCTCCGGCACGACGGCGCCCGTGTCGTCGAAGGGCACGCGTACGGTCCCGTCGGGGTCCGCGGAGTAGGCGGCCGAGTACGCGTACATCTCCAGCAGCTCCAGGTCCCCCTCCCGGGTCCCGGCCAGGCGGCCGCGGAAGTCGGCGAGGAAGGTGTCGTACGAGCCGTCGTACATGTCCCGCAGCCTGCGCGCCAGCTCGGGGAACGACCTGCGCGAGCACACCTCGAACAGCGCGTCACCGGCGTGCGTGGCCAGCGCGCCGAACACGTCCGGCGCCAGCATCGCGGTGACCATGGCCCCGTAGCCGCCGCTCGACTTGCCGGTGACCGCCCGGTGGTCGCGGTCGGCGATCGTGCGGTAGCGGGCGTCCACCCACGGTACGACCTCGTCCCGCAGGTAGGAGTGGTAGCGCCCGGTGCCGGGGGAGTCGAGGAACTGGCTGCCGCCGAGCGCGGTCCACGCGTCCACGTACACGACGATGGCGGGCAGGGCCTCCCCGGAGGCGAAGACGGCGTCCGCGAGCTCCGGGTACGGCTGGCGGAACGGAGCCCGGTTCAGCCACATGGCGACGTGACCGGTGTAGCCGAGCAGCACGTAGATCGAGGGGTAGCGACGGGCGGGATCGTCGTCGTACCCGGGCGGGACGTACACCATGATCGGGCGCTCGTGCGGGTCGCCCAGCGGGTTGCCGCGCAGCAGGGCGCTGTCGATGACGTCGTGGTCGAGACGGCCGGCCAGCTCGGCGGACCAGGGCAGCATGAACAATCCTCTCAGCCGACGGACGAGGTCACCGTGTCGATGCCCGTCTGCGTGACGGATCGACCGGAGACCAGGACGAGTGTGAGATTGCGCAGGTCGGCCAGGCGTACGAGCGGATCGCCCTTGACCGCGATCAGGTCGGCCCGCTTGCCCGCCTCCAGGCTGCCGGTCACCCCGCCCACCCCGCAGGCGTCGGCGGCGCGCACGGTGGCCATCTCGATGATCTCCGCGTGGCCGAACCCGGCCTCCGCGAACACCTCCAGGCCGCCGACGTACCCGTCCGTCTCGTTGGGGATGCCGCCGTTGGTGAACCCGGCGTCGGTGCCCGCGATGAGCCGGATCCCGGCCTCCCGCATGGCGGCCACGCCGCTCAGCCAGGCGTCGATCATCTCGGGCCCGTACGCCTCCCGCATCCGCCAGAACACCCCATGCACCGTCGGGCACACGTACGTGCCGCTCGCCGCCACGAGGTCGGCCAGCTCGGCGTCGTACTCGTGCCCCGACGGGCCGAAGAACGTGCAGTGCTCGACGGTCGTGACGCCCGCCTCGATGGAGCTGCGGATCGAGGCGTGCGCATGGGCGTGGGCGGCGACGCCCTTGCCGCGCGAGGCGGCCTCCTCCACGACGACCCTGAGCTGCTCGGTGCCGTACTGCGGGACCCAGCTCGGCGGCGCGCCCGGCGTCATCAGGCCGCCGGAGGCCATCACCTTCAGGCAGTCGGCGCCCGCCCGGAGGTTCTCCCTGGCGACGCGGCGGATGGCGGGCTCGTCGTCGGCCTCGCCGCCCATGTACCAGCAGTGGCCGCCGGTGATCGTGATGGGCCTGGTGGCGGCCACGATGTGCGGGCCGACGGCCAGGCCCTCCTCGATCGCGTCGCGCAGGGCCAGGTCGAGGAAGCCGCGCGCGCCCAGGTCGCGGGCGGTGGTGACGCCGGCGGAGACGAGCTTGCGCGCGTTCTCGGCCATGCGTAACAGCAGGTGGTGGTCGCTCTCGGAGCTGCGCCGCGTCACCGGGTCGACCTTCGCGTCGAACCCCAGGTGCACGTGCGCGTCGATCAGCCCGGGCAGCACCGTGTGGCCCGGCAGGTCGAGGACCTCGGCGGCCGCGCCCCCACTGCCGCGCGGCCCCACGGAGACGATCCGGCCGCCGTCGAGGAGGACCTCGCCGTCGGCGATCACCTCTCCGGGCCGGCCGGTGAGCACTCTGGCGGCGCGAATGATCCTCATACGGCCAGCCTGCCACGCGCCTTAAGGCGACGAGAAGGAGATCTGAAGCGCGCCCTGCGACCTTGGAGCCATCGAACGAACGAGAAAGGACACGACGATGACCCAGACCGCCGAGTACGAGATCAACTGCCTCTTCGACGCCCCCCGCGAGCAGGTGTGGGCCGCCTGGACCGAGCCGGAGCGCTTCGCGCGGTGGTTCGGGCCGCGGATGCTCAGCACGCCGGTCGGCCGGATCACCCTGGACACCCGCCCCGGCGGCGTCTGGCGGGCCACGCTGGTGGGCGAGGAGGGGTTCGAGGCGACGCTGGACGGCACCTACCGCGAGGTGACGGAGCCGGAGCGGCTGGTGTTCACCACGGGCGACCCGGACAACCCGGGCGACGGGCCGGCGTCGGTGGTCACGATCGACTTCACCGAGGTGGACGGCAAGACGGGGATGCGCTTCCACCAGTACGGCGTCAACACCGACTCCGCGCACGCCGAGCAGGCCAAGGCGGGCTGGATCGAGTTCTTCGACCGGCTGGCCGAGCACCTTGCCTAGCCCTCACAGCAGGTCGGCCGCCTCCTCGAGCTTGCGGGTGGCGCCCTCCCGGTACGCGGCCGCGAAGGCCTCCTCGCCGAGCGCCTGGCGTACCCTGGTCGCCGCCCGCTCGACGTCGGACCGTTCGGCCGCCCCCGCCGGGGTCTGGTTCCGCTCCCTGGCCGCGGCCGCCAGCCCCAGCAGCACGGCCGCCTTCTCGGTCGGCCCCGCGGCCGAGGCCGCGCCCTCCACGGCGAACGCCATCGTCCTGACGTCGCCCATCCTGCGGGCCGCGGCCAGCGCCTCCACGTGCAGCTCCATGGCCGCGGCCGGGTCCCCGCGCAGCTCCGTGAGGTAGCCCAGCTCGATCAGCGTGTCCGGCACGTACAAGGGGGGCTCGACGTCCGGGCCGCGCGGCACCCCTTCGAGCAGCCGGCGCAGGTGCGTCTCGGCCAGGTCGAGGTGCCCGGCCCGGCGGGCGGCGAAGGCGAGGCCCATCTCGCCCATGGTCACGCCCTCCAGGTAGCCCTGGCTCTGCGCCAGCTTCATGGCCCGCTCGCAGAACTCCATGGAGCGCTCGTAGTCGCCGGTCTGCATCGCGATCCAGCCCAGCCAGGCGATGCGCGTGGAGACCTCCGGCCACAGCCCCAGGTCCTCGGCCATCCGCAGCCCTTCGCCGAACAGCTGGGTGGCCCGCTCCGCGTCGGTCGCCATCTCGGCCAGCGACGCCAGCCAGGCGGTGGCCTGCAGCAGCCCCCACCGGTCGCCCAGCTCGGTGAACAGCCGGGCGCTCTCCTCGCCGGTCCGTTCGAGCGCCTCGATGTCCCGCGTCGTGAACGCGTCCCTGGCCTGCCTGGCCAGCGCCGCCGCGACGCCCCACCGGTCGCCGGTCTCCCTGAACGTGGGCAGCGCCCGGCCCACCAGCTCCTGCCCCGTTGGCATGTCCTTGACGTGCATGCTCACGAACAGCTCGGCCCTGGCCCGTTCGCCCGGGTCCTCCACCGCCGCCAGCACGGGCTTCCAGTCGACCTCCTCGCCCAGCATGAGCGCGAACCCGGCCTCCCAGGCCGCCGCCCTCGCCCGGACAGGGGAAGCGGCCCCGCTCGCGGAAAGGGCCGTCGCGAGCGACCGCCGGCCCTCGGCCAGCCGGCCGCGCAGGAACCAGTACCAGGCCAGCGCGTTCACCAGCCGGGCCGCGCTGTCGGCGTCCTTCCTGGCGACCGCCGTGTCGAGCGCCGCCCGCATGTTGGCGGCCTCCGCGTCCAGGCGCAGCAGCCAGTCCCGCTGGTCGTGCCCGTACAGCTCCGGCTCGGCCTGTACGGCCAGCGCCAGGTAGTGGCGCAGGTGGGCGAGGCGTACCCGGTCGAGCTCGCCCGCGTCGGACAGCTTGGCCCGGCAGTACTCCGACACCGACTCCAGCAGCCGGTACCGGACGCCCGCGGGGGTCTCGACCACGACCACGAGCGAGCGGTCGACCAGGCGGGCCAGCAGGTCGAGCACATCGAGTTCCGGGGCGTCGCAGACGGATTCGGCGGCCTCCAGCGTGCAGCCGTCGGCGTGCACCGCGAGGCGGCGCAGGACGCGGCGCTCGTCGTCGGACAGCAGATCCCAGCTCCAGTCGATCACCGCGGTGAGCGTCTGCTGGCGGGCCGGCGCGCCCCGCTGCCCCGAGGCCAGCAGCTTGAACCGGTCGTCCAGCCTGGACACCACGCCCTGGACGCCCAGCGCCCGCACCCGGGTCGCGGCCAGCTCCAGCGCCAGCGGGATGCCGTCGAGCCGCCGGCAGAGCTGCGCCACGGCCGCCGCGTTGCGCGCGTCGAGCGCGAAGCCGCGGGCGGAGGCCGCGGCCCTGGTCACGAACAGCCTGACCGCGTCCGAACGCGCCATGACCGCCGGATCGGCGCTGTCCGGCACGTCGAGCGGCGGCACGCTCCACAGCACCTCGCCGGCCACGGCCAGCGGCTCCCTGCTCGTGGCCAGGATCCGCAGGTCGGGGCAGGCCCGCAGGAGCGCCTCGGCCAGCTCGGCGACCTGCTCGACCACGTGCTCGCAGTTGTCCAGGACCAGCAGCATCCGCCTGGTCCTGAGCGCGGCGGCCAGCGGCCCCAGCGGGTCGGCGGCGGCCGCGTCCTCCCTGATGTCCAGCGCCGCCGTGACGGCCTCGACGGGGGAGCGGGACGCCTGGTCGAGCGCGACCAGCCAGGCCCCGTCGGCGAACCCGTCCACCAGCCGGTTCGCGGCCTCCAGCGCCAGCCGGGTCTTGCCCACCCCGCCGCTGCCGGTGAGCGTCACCAGCCGTTCGTCGCCCACCAGCGCGCACACCTCGGCCAGCGCCTCGTCCCGGCCGATGAGCTTGCTGACGGAGGCGGGCAGGTTCGTGACGGGGCGGTCGGCGGGCACGCTCAGGGCCGGGTCCTGCCCGAGTATCGCCTGGTGCAGGGCGACCAGCTCGGGTCCCGGGTCCAGGCCGAGCTCGTCGGCCAGCCGGTCCCGCAGCTCGCCGTACGAGGCCAGCGCCTCGCTCTGGCGTCCCGCGCGGTACAGGGCCCGCATGTGGACGGCGCGCAGGCGCTCCCTGAGCGGATGCCTGGCCACCAGGTCGCCCAGCTCGCCCACCAGCAGGCCGTGCTCGCCCAGCTCCAGCCGCGCCTCGGCGTGCTGCTCCAGCGCGGACAGCCGCTGCTCCTCCAGGCGCAGGATGGCCGACCTGGTGTACTCCTCGTCGGCGAAGTCGGCGTACGCGGGCCCCCGCCACAGCGCCAGCGCGTCGGCCAGCAGCCCCGCCCTGGTCCGCGGGCTGTCGCTGGCCTCCGCCTGGGCCAGCAGGCCGGCGAAGCGCGCCGCGTCCAGGGCGCCGTCCTCGTGGCGCAGCAGGTAGCCGGGGGCGCGGGAGACGACGAGGTTCTTGCCGCCGGGCTCGGCGTCCTCGAACGCCTTGCGCAGCTGCGAGACGCGCACCTGCAGCGCCCCGGCCGGATTGCCCGGCGGCTCGGCGCCCCACAGGTCGTCGACCAGCCGGTCCACGGACACGGGATGGCCCTCGTGGACGAGCAGGTCCACGAGCAGCGCCCGTACCTTGAGCCCGGGAACCGTGACGCTCTCGCCGGAGTCCGTCCACACGGCCAGCGGACCCAGCACCCCAAAACGCATGCACGTCACCTTATGCGCGGCCTTAAGCCCACGAAAAGAACATCGGAAGCCCCTTGCAGCACGGTGAAGACAACTGAAAGGGGAACGAGATGAACACCACCACCACTGAGGGCGCCCGCGCGGGTCGCCGGGAATGGACCGGGCTGGCCGTCCTGGCCTCCGTGGCCCTGCTGCTCTCGGTCGACGTCAGCGTGCTCTACCTGGCGCTTCCGCACCTCAGCGCCGACCTCGGGGCCGGCGCGCCGCAGCAGCTCTGGATCATGGACATCTACAGCTTCATGCTGGCCGGGTTCCTGGTCACGATGGGGACGCTGGGGGACCGGATCGGGCGGCGCCGGCTGCTGATGATCGGGGCGACGGCGTTCGGCGCGGCCTCGGTGGTGGCCGCGTACTCGGTGAGCGCCGAGATGCTGATCGTGGCCCGGGCGCTGCTCGGCATCGCCGGGGCGACGCTGATGCCGTCGTCGATGGCGCTGATCAGGAACATGTTCCAGGACGCCAAGCAGATGGGGACCGCGATCGGGCTCTGGTTCGGCTGCTTCATGCTGGGCATGGCGGCCGGGCCGATCGTGGGCGGGCTGCTGCTCGAGCACTTCTGGTGGGGCGCGGCCTTCCTGATGGGGGTGCCGTTCATGGTGGCGCTGCTGGTGGCCGGGCGGACGCTGCTGCCCGAGTACCGCGACCCGAACGCGGGCCGGCTCGACCTCGCCAGCGTCGCGCTGTCGCTCGCGACCATCCTGCCGGTCGTGTACGGGCTCAAGGAGATCGCCAGGGGCGGCTGGCACCCGGTGCCCGTGGCGGCGGTCGTGGCCGGGGCGGCGTTCGCCGTGGTGTTCGTACGGCGGCAGCGCCGGCTCGCCGACCCCCTGCTCGACCTGCGCCTGTTCGGCAACCGGGCCTTCGCGACCACGCTCGGGACCATGCTCCTCGGCGGCGTCGTGATGGCCGGCACGACGCTGATGACCACCCAGTACCTGCAGACCGTCGAGGCCATGTCCCCGCTGGAGGCGGGTCTCTGGCTCGTGCCACAGAACCTCGCCATGATCGTCGCCCTGGGGCTGGCCCCCGCCCTCGCCCGCCGCGTCGGCACCGCGTACGTGATGGCCGGCGGGTTCGCCGTGGGCGCGGTCGGGCTGTTCCTGCACACGCAGGTGCCGAGCGCCGGCGGCACCGGGCTGGTCGTGGCCGGGCTCGTCCTGGCCTCCGCGGGCATCGCGCTGCCGATGGGCGTGGGCAACGGCGTCATCATGACGGCCGCGCCCGCGGAGAAGGCCGGCTCCGCGGCCTCGCTGTCGGAGACGGGCGGCGAGTTCGGCGTCGCGGTGGGCGTGGCCGCGCTGGGCAGCCTCGGCAGCGCCGTCTACCGCGGGCAGCTCCCCGAGCACCTGCCGGTGGAGGCGGTCCGGGAGAGCATCACCGCCGCGGTGATCGCCGCCAAGGACCGGCCCGACCTGCTGGACCTGGCGCGGGCGGCGTTCACCACGGGGCTCAACACGGTGGCGGTGGTCAGCGCGATCACCTTCGTCGGCCTGGCCGCCCTCACCCTCGTGGTCCTCCGGCGCCACGCGGCATGACCCTCGCGCGCCGCGACTCACGCCGGACCGGCCCCCGAGGCCTGTCCGGCGTCATCGCGTTCCACGACCTCCCGGCGATGGGCGACCAGCAGCAGCACGGCCGGCACCACCGCGAGCACGAACGGCGACGGCTCGAACAGCGCGGCACCACCCAGCGCCCACACCCCTACCCCGATCCCGAGATAGGCCGGCGGCACCTGCCCCCGTCGCCCGAACCCCACCACCAGCGCCCCGATCAGCCCCAGCGGCACCGCGAAGCTCCCCCAGACCAGCCAGAACGCCCCCACGTCCGGCGCGAGCCGCGACAGGTCCTCCGGCCCCGGCGGGAAGAACCACATGCCCCCGCCGAACCAGCTCGGAATGTGCGCCGCACTCAGTGCGGCGGTGGCGACCAGGTGCACGCAGGCCAGGAACACCAGCATCCCGCCCGCTCGCCCGCCACGCCACCAAGCAGGCCATGATCTTCGCGGCCGTCATGCACGACCTGGAGCTGGAGACACCCCCCGACACCGGCTCCCTCACCGCCGACCTGGCCGCCCTCACCCACCTCATCGCCACCACCCTGAGCGCGCCGCCGCCCGGAGTCGTGCCGGGGCTGCTGGCGGACGTGCACGCGGACGAGGCGATGGCCGCCGCGTTCGCGGGCACGTTCGTCAGGGCCGAGCGCGAGTGCGTGACCGAGGTGCTGGACCGGGCTGTGGCGCGCCGCGAGCTGCCGTCCCGGCCGGATCCCGCGAGGGTCCACGCCATGCTCCTGGGGCCGATCTTCGCCTGGCTCTTCCTCCTGCTGGAAGACCCCTGCCGGCTGGACGCCCTGGCGGACACCCTGGCCGCCGACGTGGCCCGCCTCCTGACCGGCGACACCACCTGACGCCCGCCGCGCCTATGGGGCCGCATCCACCTCAGGCGGTCCGTCCCCCGGAGGACCGCACCGCCATCTCCGCGTTTCTGGGCACGTCCTGCGCCGTGCAAACTCGTGCACATTCGTTGCCCCTGGGAAACGCCCACCTCTAACATCGTGGCGACCGACGTCCCTCCGCCTTGCACGTGCAGATACGCCAAGTAGTCATCAGTCGCACTCGGTACTTGGGGAGCCGTGAATTAGCGCGTATGTGCGAGCTGCTTCCTTTTGGTCCCTCTCGGGAGGGGATTTTTCATCCTCGGAAGGAAAATCCATACATGCACATGCATTTGCACCTGCGCCACTGCAGATGAACCGCCATAATCTCGGGCAGCGATGCACGAGCGTCGCGTATGACCTCAGACCAACCTCTCGATCTTGATCCGTCGGACCGAAGTGAGAAGAAGTTGACCAGCACGCTGCGCATCGCGCTCTGCTTAGCCATCGACCTGCTCTTCTCGCTGGTGATCGCGCTCATCGCGCTCATCGTGGCGAGAGAGAACAGCGTCCCGATGGCCGGTGCTCTTGTATGGGGCGGCGGTACGTTCATCGCCACGGCCACACTGGTTACGTCGATCATGAACCATGCAGGTGCATTTGACCGGGGGCAGGAGGCTCCCTAGTGGCGGGTGGTCTCTTGATCTCGGTCTGCTTCGAATCCGGGCGCCTCTCGGGCAAGGTGCATGTCTCCGAGTCGCCCCTGGGCCCTGCACCCGAGGGACGAGACCGTTCGCCCGACGGCAGCCCAAGGTGATCCTCGGCTCAGCCGGAGCCCGCTGAGGCGGCTCTGGCTCGCAGCCGGACGGGCCTGCCGCCCGCGGTACCCCATCATGCCTTTCAGGGCCTCAGCTGGAAGGCGGGGCTTTCCTGGCCGAGCCGCGGTAGCGGTCGGCGTCGTAGCGGCGGTCGTTGTCGTCCAGTTTGGCCTGGGCCACCTCCACCAGGTCCACCCCCAGCACGTCGGCCAGCCGGATGAGGTAGAGGGTGACGTCCCCCAGCTCGGTACGTATCCGGGCGAGCGCCTCGGGATCCGGCTTCGCGGACTCCTCGGCCGTGAGCCACTGGAACTCCGCCACCAGCTCCCCGACCTCACCGGCCAGCGCCATCGTCAGGTTCTTGGGCGTGTGAAACTGCTCCCAGTCCCTGACCCTGGCGAACTCGCGCAGGCGTTCGGCGAGGCGTTCCAAGTCCGTCGTCACGTCGCACGACCCTACCCATCCCCGGCGGTATGTTGCTGCTCGTGAATGGGGTCGAGCTGTTCCTGTTGGGCCGGACGCTGATGAAGATCGGCGAGGAGGCCATGCCGACCGAGGGCATCGGTGAGCACTCCACGAGCGTGCGCACGGTTCTGATCGTGGTGAGCGACCTGCGCGGACATCCCGACACCACCGTGGGTGAGATCGCCGCGCGTACCGGGCTGCCGCAGAGTGCCGTGTCGGCGGCCATCGCGCGGCTGCGCTCCGTGGGCGCGGTGATCGCCGAGACGGATCCCGCGGACCGGCGGCGCACGATCATCCGGGAGGCGCCCGAGGTGTCCGAGCGGGTGACGCAGGTCAGGGACACCCCGATCGACGCCGCGCTGGGGGTGGCGCTGGGCACGGACGACCCGCGGCGCGTGGCGGAGACCGTGGCGCTCCTGGAGGAGCTGGCCGCCGCACTGATCCCGGGAGTAATCCATCAAACTTGATGTATCAAATTTGATGAATTAGCCTTGGGGGCATGAACGCAGACATCTTGCGCATGCCGGGCGTCGACCTCTACTACGAGGTGCGCGGCAGCGGTCCGCTCCTGCTGATCTCGCAGAGCGGCGAGGGTGACGCCGGCCGCACCGTTGACCTGGTCGATCGGCTGGTGGACGCGTACACGGTGATCACGTACGACCGGCGCGGGCTCAGCCGCAGCACGGTCCCCGGCACCGGCGTGAGCGTGCGCGAGCACGCCGACGACGTGCACCGGCTGCTGGCCCACCTCACCGACCAGCCCGTGATCATGCTGGGGCAGAGCCTGGGCGCCTCCATCGGGCTGCACCTGGCCGTCGAGCACCCCGAACAGCTCGGCCTGCTCATCGCGCACGAGCCCGTCTCGCCGTGGCTGCTGCCCGAGGCCGAACGGGCCGAGCATCGCAAGGAGCTGGCCGAGCTCCAGTCGCTCTACCGCGAAGGCGGCCTGCCCGCCGCGATCGGCCAGGTGAAGCGGGTGCTCGGCATCACCGAGGACGCCGAGACCGACCTGACCCCGCAGCCCATGACGCCGCAACGGCAGGCGAACTTCGACTTCTTCATCCGCCACGACTTCACCGCCGTCGTCGAGGACGAGCTCGACCTGAGCGGGTGCCGTACCCGCATCCTGCCCGCGGCCGGGCACACCACGCCGCACCACGTCTTCGACCGCCGGTGCGCGGTCGAGCTGGCGGGGCTGCTGGGCACCGAGCTGGTGGAGTTCCCGGGCGGGCACAACGGCAACACCAGCCACCCCCGGGCGTACGCGGCCCGGCTCCGCGAGGTCCTCCACAGCGTCGGCTGAACCAGTGGGTGTCACCCCGAACCTGTACGCTTCCGCGCGTGTCCGAATTATCGGTTCCTGGCTATGAGATCAAGGGCGTTCTCGGCCAGGGCGGCTTCGGTGTCGTCTACCTCGCCCTGCAGTCGGCCGTGGGCCGCGAGGTCGCGCTCAAGGTCGACAACCGGGTGCTGCTGTCCGACCGTGACCGGCGCCGGTTCCTGCGCGAGGTCACGGCCGCCGGGGCCCTGTCCGGCCACCCGCACGTCGTGGCCGTCTACGACGCGGGGCTGCTGCCCGACGGGCGGCCGTACATGGTGCTCGAGCTGTGCCCGGGCGGGTCGCTGTCCGGACGCAGGCTCTCGCCGGTCGAGGCGCGTGACGTGGGCGTACGGATCGCCGACGCGCTGGCCGCCGCGCACGCGCAGGGCGTGCTGCACCGGGACGTGAAGCCGGGCAACATCCTGGTCGACCGGTACGGCCAGGTGGCGCTGTCCGACTTCGGGCTGGCCACCATGCCCGCGTCGGGCCCCGAGGCGTCGGTGACGCGCGAGTCCCTGACGCCGTCGTACGCCCCGCCCGAGGCGTTCGAGCTGGCCGAGCCGACCCCGGCCGGTGACGTGTACGCGCTGGCCGCCACCGTCTACGCGCTGCTGAACGGCCGACCGCCGCGCTTCCCGGAGAGCGGCGTGCCGAACCTGGCGATGATCCTGGCCCTGCACCGCCTGCCCGTTCCGGACATTCCCGGCGTGCCGCCCCAGTTGACCGCCGTGCTGCGCCAGGCGCTGGCCAGCGACCCGCGCGAGCGCACGCCCACCGCGCAGGCGTTCCGCGACGCCCTCGCCGCCGTCCCGCTCGGGCCCGCTCCCGCCCCCACCGGCGGACGGCACGCCGCGCCGCTGACCCCCTCCCAGCCGATGATGCAGCAGCTGAGCCGGCCGGGGCCGCCGCCGATGATGGGCTCGCCGGTCACCGGCCCGCCGCCGGGCGGCCACGCGGACACCGTGCCACCCGCCCGGCGCGGCACGTCGCGGGCGCTGGTCTCGATCGCCGCCGCGCTGGCCCTGGTGATCTCGATAGGCGTCGGCGTGGTCGTCTACACGTACGTCACCAGGGATCCGGGCGGCACGCAGGCGTTGTCCCCCAGCGCCTCGGCCTCCGCGTCCACGGCTGAAGAGCCGGAGAAGACCGTGTTCAAGGGGCTGAAGACGTACACGGACAACTGCCCGGCGAGCAAGATACGCGGTGGTGAGGCGGCGTGCGTGCAGGAGTCGGAGTGCTGGGGCGGCCTGGTCATCATCTCGGGCGACACGAGGGCCAGGCGGGTCGGGTGCGAGGAACGGCACTCGTGGGAGACGTTCGCGGTCGTCCCGATCCCGTCGGACGCCGAGACGTACGTGCAGCAGGACCTCGCCAAGCACCCCACGATCAAGCGGATCTGCAGCCGGGCGGTGCTCCTGGCCAGCAGGGTCGGCACGGCCAGGAACATCGGCGCGGCCGGCTGGATGGCGGACGTGATGCCGCCGTCGCAGGCGCAGTTCGAGAACGGCACGCGCTTCCTGCGCTGCATCGGCAGCCTGACCGGTCAGGAGCCGCGCCGGTCCCACTTCCACCGAGGTGCCTGACGGCTGTTCGGGACGGCTAGGCTGCCCGAATGGACTTGAAGGATCGGGTACGCGAGCTGCGCGCCGAGGGCCGCTCCCCGAAGGAGATCGCCAAGGCGCTGAAAGTGTCGCCGTCCGTCGTGGCGCCGCTGGTGCGGGCCATCGCCGCGGAGGCCACCGCCGCCGAGCCCGAGGTGGTCGGGTGCTGGATCAACACCGGCTGGAGCGAGGGGCTCACCGTCGACCCGGCCCGCGGATGGGTGGACGAGGCCCCCGGCGCGGGCGTGGGCGGCCTGGTGTCCGTGCTGGTCGCGCGGCGGCACACCTGGGACAGGATGGCGGTGGCCGGCTACCTCGCTGACGTCTACTGCCTCGGGGCGAAGAACGCGATCGGCCCCGACGTGCTCGACGACCTCGAGCTGAGCCGCTTCCGCCAGTACTTCTTCGGCGAGTACGCGGGTTTCCAGGAGGCGCCGATCGAGCTGGCCCGGCACCTGGTGTTCGGGTCGGTCGACTACGCGCGCACGCTCGGGTTCGAGCCGCACGACGACTTCGCTCCGGCGGCCGACCTGCTGGGCAAGTGGGAGGGGGAGGCGGCGATCACGTTCGGCCGTGACGGCAGGCCCTTCTACGCGCAGGGGCCGGGCGACGACCCGGCGAAGGTGCTGCGGACGCTGCGGCGCACGCTCTCCGACGAGGACTTCGACTACGTCACCGCAGGCCGGTGACGCGCATCGTGATGTTGAGGCGGCCGGAGGCCAGGCCGGTGGCGGGATCGCCGGTGCCCGGATGGACCTTCGGCACGCCGTGGTAGGCGAAGCGCGACGGCCCGCCGAACACGAACAGGTCGCCTGAGGCGAGCTCGACATCCGTGTACGGGCGGCCGCGCGTCTCGGTGTTGCCGAAGCGGAACAGGCACCGGTCGCCGATGCTCAGCGACACCACCGGGGCGTCGGACTTCTCGTCCTTGTCCTGGTGCATGCCCATTTTGGCCTGGCCGTCGTAGAAGTTGATCAGAGCGGTGTCGGGTTCGTAGGTGTCGCTGGGGCGACCGTACGCGTCGGCCAGAGCGCGCCGCCCCAGCTCGCCGAGCCACGCGGGGAACTCGGCCACCTGCCGGCCGTTCACGTCGTGGGCGATGCGCGTGTACCGGTACGGCTGCCAGTGCCAGCCCACGCACACCGTCCGGACCGACATCACGCCGCCCCGGGGCAGCACGGTGTGCCGGATCGGCACGGGCCCCATGGCCCATGCGCGGCACGCCTCGACCAGGTGGCGCTGCTCGTCCAGCGTCAGCCAGCCGGGCACGTGTACCGCGCCCGGCGCGATCTCCCGCTTCACGCTGTCTCCCGGCCCTTCCATGCCTGGTACGCCTCCGGCAAGCACCTCGAACACGGCCGGTACCCGGCCGCCACCGCGTCACCGGCGTCCGCGAAGAAGACACGATGCCGGATATATCCCCCGCGAGCGATGGCGCGCCGTGCCGAGGGGCAGTCCAGCCGCCCGTACAGCCGAGCCCCCCGATGCCCGCCCAGCGTGCCGGGCACCGGACTCGAATACGCGCGGCCGTCGGCCCCCACCAGCGTGTACGTCATTTCGCGTCGTGGAAGACGAGCCCCAGCGTATGCCGCAGCCCCGACCGTACGGTGCTCACTCCGTGCCGCACGGGGGAGGCCGACCAGCCCCGCGAGGAGCGCACGGGCCGGTCGCGCGTGGTGAAGATCAGCCCGTGCCCCTGCGGCAACAGCGTCACCGTCCCCCGCGACTGGGCCCGCGGCCGCTGCTCCACCAGCAGGAACTCGCCGCCGGTGTAGTCCTCGCCCGGCCGGTCCAGCCCGATCACGACCTGCAACGGGAACACCAGGTCGCCGTAGAGGTCGCGGTGCAGCGCGTTCCAGTCGTCCTGCTTGTAGCGCAGCAGGATGGGCGTCGGCCTGGTCTGCCCCGCTCTGTGGCACATGTCCAGCCACTCGTCGAGGTCGTCCGGCCAGGGCGCCGGCTGGCCCAGCTTGGCCGCCCAGTCGCGGGCGATCGGCAGCAGCCGCGGGTAGAACTCCGCCCGCAACTTCTCCACCAGGGGCGGGAACGGCCGGCTGAAGTAGCGGTACTGCCCGGCGCCGAACCGGTGCCGCTCCATGTCGATCGTGGACCGGAACAGCCCGACCTCGTCGTACAGGCCGGCGATCTCCTCGCACTCCGCGGGGGTGAGCACCGGCGGCGTCAGCGCGCACCCGTACGAGTTGACCTCTTCCGTCAGTTTCGCCCAGTCCATCTTGACCTCCTCCGTCAGCTTCGCCGCGTTCATCCGACGGCGCTCCAGAGCTGCGGCTGCAGGGCGCCTTCGAGCGTGAGCAGCTCGTGCTTGCGCTCGATGCCGCCCGCGTACCCGGTCAGCGTGCCGTCGGCCCCGACGACGCGGTGGCAGGGACGGACGACGAGCAGCGGGTTCGCGCCGACGGCCGCGCCGACGGCACGGATCCGGTCACGTGGCGCGCCCACCCGCGCGGCGAGCGCGCCATAGGTCGTCGTGGTCCCGTACGGCAGCTCCGCCAAGGCCGCCCACACCCGCTCCTGGAACGGGGTGCCGCGGGTGGCGAGTGGCAGGTCGAACGAGATCCGCTCGCCCGCGAAGTACTCGGCGAACTGCCGCTCGACCTCTTCGAACGCGGCCGGCTCCCACCGCAGCCCAGCCCCTCCACGCACGTCGAACGACACGCGCGTCAGCGCGGAGCCGTCACCGACGAGCAGGATCTTGCCCAACGGGCTTTCGATGATGCTGTGGATGTCCATACCTTCTTCAACACCGCCGGGCCTTCAAAAGTCAGCGATTTTCGGACATCGCAGCCCCCTCCCCAACTCCGCACCCTCCCCAACCCGCACCCCGACCTCCTCCGCCGCCCCCGGCCTCCGATCACAGCAGTCCCCGTCCTCAGCCCCCAGCGCCCTCAGCCCCCAGCGCCCTCAGCCCCCAGCGCCCTCACCCCCAGGTCCCCAGCGCCTCCACCCCCCAGGTCCCCAGCGCCCGCGCCTCCGGCCGCAGCAGCCCCCGTCCTGTGCGCCCCCGCTCCCGGTCGCGGCAGTCCTCGCCCCGAGTGCCCCCTCCGCCGAAGGAGCGCGGCCTGCGCCCGGTGGACGATCAATCGATCACGGGCGTACGCTCGGTGACCATGGCCGAGTCGCGCGAACACACCTTCACCGGCACCACGGGCCTCAACACAATCCGCGTGTGGCCCCACAGCCGGCCGCGCTACGTGGCCATCCTGATCCACGGGTACGGCGAGCACATCGGCCGCTACGAGTACGTGGCGGACCGGCTCGTCCGCCACGGCGCCGCCGTCTACGGCCTCGACCACATGGGCCACGGCAAGTCGGCGGGCGACCGCGTGCACATCGCGGACTTCGAGGACGTGGTCACCGACGTCTACTCCGTCGAGGAGCAGGCCAGGGACGACCACCCCGGCGTCCCGGTCGTGGTGATCGGCCACTCGATGGGCGGCATGATCGCGGCCCGCTACGCCCAGCGCTACGGCGACGGCCTGGCGGCGCTCGTGCTGTCAGGCCCGGTGATCGGCGAATGGGCGATCGTCCCGATCCTCCTGGCCCACGAGGAGCCCCCGGACGTCCCGATCGACCCGGCGACCCTCTCCCGCGACCTCTCGGTGGGCGCCGCGTACGCCGCCGACCCGCTGGTGTGGCACGGCCCGTTCAAGCGCGCCACGCTGGAGGCGTTCGCCACGACGCTGGCCACGATCGCCAAGGGCGGCCGGCTCGGCCCCCTGCCCACGCTGTGGGTCCACGGGGCCGACGACGAACTCGTCCCGCTGAACGGGAGCCGTCCGGGGGTCGAGGCGATCAAGGGTACGAACCTGACCGAACGGATCTACGAGGGCGCCAGGCACGAGGTCTTCAACGAGATCAACAAGGACGAAGTGCTGGACGACGTGACGGCGTTCATCGACCGGGCTATTTGACTGGCAGCCATACGTACCCCGAGCCCCGCGTACGGGTGAGCTCGATCTTCCAGCACCCCCGCTTCGGGAACACGAACCCCGTGCCCCACTCCTCGCCGGGTTTATGCCAGTTCGACCCACCGTGCTCCTCGGGACCCCAGGCGAGCTTGGCAGGCGTACCGTCAGGAAGCGTCGCCTTCACCCGCAGCGGCCCCTCACCCGTCATCCGCCACACGATCTTGACCTCTTCGCCCCGCGCCAGCGGCGGACCCGCCGCGAACAGCAGCCCCCACAACTCCGCCCCCTGCCCCACCCCGCGCACCTCGGGAAACCCTCCGGTGAAGAACACCGAAGTCCCGCCACACGCAGCCCTGGTAGCCGTCGGACTCGGGCTTACGGCGCTCGGGCTTACCGGGCCGGGACTCGCGGAGCCGGCACCTTGGGAACTCGGGACGGCCGACCCCGCCACACCACCAGGAACCTCGGCCGAACACCCGGTGACCACCACCAGCGTCACCATCATCAACCACTTCATACAACCTGTACTCCCGGCGATACCAGGAGGTTCCGGCTAGGAAGCACCGAGCACCGGCAGCATGAGCCACGAACCATCCAGGAAGATCTCGAACCGCGTGGGCCGGGTCCGCACGGCCTGCCCCACCGGCTCACCAGTGCCGTGGTTACGTGCGAACCGAGGGAACGCCCCGCCCGCCACCTGCACCCGCAGCCGGTGCCCCCGCATGAACCGGTACCCCGTCGGATGCAGCTCGATCTCGGCCGCGACCACCCCCTCGCTTCCCGGGGGCAGCCGCAGGATCCCGTCCGTGACATTGCGGGAGACACCGGCCGCGTCGACGTCGCAGAGCCGTACGAAGAGATCGGCATGGCCGGTGTCGGTACGGACGCGCACGGTCGCGGAGACGGGGCCGACCAGGTCGAGATGGCGGGAGAGCGGCGCCCCGGTGTAGACGAGCACGTCGGGCCGGGCCTCGATGTCCCGGTTGTCGCGCTGCCTCGCCTCCTTCATGTCGAGCAGCGGCCCACCGACCGACCGCGTGGGACGAGCGGGATCGTACGTGAACGTACCGTGACCACGTCCCGGCCACCGCTCTCGTCGGTCGCTCCCGGGGCCACGTCGCCACCACCAACCTCCCCCCTCGCCCCGGTGAACCTCCCCAAATCGACGTCGGCCCCTTGCAACGCCACGAAGTCACGCAGTTGCGCGGGCAGGAACAGATCCCACCAGCCGGTGACCATGCTGATCGGAGCGGTCATCTTGGCCACCGCCGCACCGTTCTCGGTGTCGCTCCAGAACCCGTCTCCCGGCCCGGCATGCGAGGCCACCTCACGCAGGAACGGAACCGCCTTCCCGATCGCGGCCAGGTCGGACGTACCGATCGGCACGTGCGCCATGGCTCGCCGCAACCGGCGGGCCCGGCGCGGGTTGGGCAGCAAGCCGCCCAACCAGGCCTCCTCCTGGGTGCCGATCAGCGCGGACCAGGTCAGCAGGTTGTGCAGGGACAGCACCCCGCCTGGATAGAACGTCGTGGTGAACTCGCTAGCCGTAACCCCCAGGCACATCGCCTCCAGCGGCGGATCGAGGTACGGCCCGACCGCCCACTGCGTGTATCCCAGGTAGCTGGACCCCGCCGTCGCCAGCCGTCCGTCGCACCACGCCTGCTCGCGCAACCAGGCGGCCGTGGCCAGCCCGTCCTCCCTCTCCTGGTGGAAGGCCGCGAACCGCCCACCGGACCCGAACGTGCCGCGCACGTTCTGCACCACGACCTGCATGCCGCGCCTGGCCAGCAGGCGGCCGGTGCCCTTGACGTCGAGCTTGTGCTTGCCGTACGGAGTCCGTACGAGCACCACGGGCAGCGGTCCCGCACCGCGCGGCCGGTAGCGGTCGGCGAGCAGCACCACACCATCGGGCATCGGAACGCGCAGGTCGTGGGTGACCTCGATGTCGGGCGTCGTCGCCTCGGGCAATCCCAGGACACGGTCGAGCAGTCCGCTGAGCAGGCCCATGGCAGATCTCCCCTTCGGCTCCGGCCCTCAAGCGTACGCGGGGCCGATGATTTTTCCCCGGTACGCGGGTCTGCATGAGAGAGAGGAGGCGATATGTGCGATCAAGACAAGGCACTGGCGGCGGGGGTTGCGCTGCTGGAACGGGCGATCGACTACGCGCTGGGCAGCCTCCGAGTCATCACCCCGGCCGCCCTGTGCCGTCCCACTCCCTGCACGGGCTGGAACCTCCAGCACCTGCTCGACCACATGGCCGACTCACTCCAAACCCTGAACGACGCCGCCTCCGGCCACATCCCCCCGCCACCGAGGCAAACCCCCTTCATCCCCATCCCCACCCCAAGACCCCCATCACCACGCAACCCACCCACACCGATCGCCCAGAGCCAGACCATCCCCACACCGACCGACGGCAGCGGCGCCCCTCCCCGCCGCACCCTCCTCGGGCCAGTCGCCCCCTTATCCGGCGCTACAGCCAGCTCCCCACCCTGCTCCAGCACGCGCAGTTCGGCCGCATCGGCGTCGGATGGAGGGGACGGCGGCTCAGGTCTTTGCAGGTCGGCGGCACTCGCGTCCGGTGGTGTGGGTGGCCTGTCTTCGTGCTCCGATATCCACCGGTCAGCCGTATCGGCGCTCCTTCTCAGGGACCGTGCCACAGAGGTGCTGGGTGTGTGGGTGGGCGCGGTGAACCATCCCGGGATGGTCTCCATAGCCGATCGTCACCTGACCGCCCCCATGGTGGCCGCCGCGGGAGCGATCGAGATCGCCGTGCACGGCTGGGACGTGGCCAGAGCGTGCGGTGAGCAGCACCCGATCCCGGCCCTCATGGCCGAGGAACTGCTGGACCTGGCCCATCTTTTCGTCACGGACGTTGACCGGCCGCACAGGTTCGCCCAGCCGAGGACCGTGCCCTTGCGCAGCTCAGCCCAGGACTACCTGCTGGCCTATCTCGGCCGTGACCCGAATTGGCCAACAGCCTTCTGACCAGCTCAACAATCCCCACCTCAAAGACAGAACAATCCACCCCATCCAGCATTTCCCGCTCACACGCCGTACGATCACCCTGTACCGGAACTACGTCGGGGATACCGACCACGGAGCCCAGCACACGTCCGGCCGGTCGTCAGCGGGGCGGCGACACCTGGTCGCCGTGACCCGGCCGACCAACGTGGTGGCGACGACCGTTCTTCGTGCGGCCGTCGCCACCACCACGCCTCGCGATTCCTGCCCAACGTGAACGCACGCCTGAGGTTGCATCCGGGGCCGGGCGTCGGGCGTCAGGGGCAGGAAGCCGGGGCAGAAGCCGGGGGGATCAGGCGGCAGGGGTGGGGTGGGGCTTCAGGTGTCGTTCTGGAGGACTTCCAGGAGTGACTCGCCGTACTTTGCCAGCTTGTTTTCTCCGACCCCGTTGATCCTGCTCAGCTCCGACAGTGAGGACGGTCGGGTGGTGGCGATCTCTCTGAGGGTCGCGTCGTGGAAGATGACGTACGCGGGCACGCCCTGCTCCTTCGCGGTGGCGCCCCGCCACGATCGGAGCCGCTCGAAGAGTGGGGCTGCTTCGGCGGGGAGCTCGGCCGCCGCCTGGGCTTTCGATGAGGCGGCCACCTTGGCGCGGGTGGGGCGTAGGGTGTCGCGGCGCAGCAGCACCTCCCGCTGTCCTCGTAGCACCGAAGCGCTGTCGTCCGTCAGCACCAGCGCTCCGTAGTCGGACTCGACGGCCAGCAGGCCCTGCGCCAGCAGTTGCCGTGCCACCCCGTGCCACTCCGCGTTGCCCAGGTCGGCGCCCACTCCGAACACGGTGAGGGTCTCGTGGCCGTGTTGCAGCACCTTGGCGGTCTTCTTGCCGAGCAGGATGTCGACCACCTGCCCCACCCCGAACTTCTGCCGCCGCTCCCGCGCCAGCCGCAGCACCGTCGACAGCATCTTCTGGGCGGGGACGGTGCCGTCCCAGGACTCGGGCGGACTCTGGCAGGTGTCGCAGTTGCCGCATGGTTCGGCGCCCTTCTGGCCGAAGTAGTCGAGCAGCATCACCCGGCGGCACCCCACGGTCTCGCACAGCGCCAGCATGGAGTCGAGGTGGACCGCCTGGCGGCGGCGGTGGGCCTCGTCGCCTTCCATGGCCATCCGCCGGTGCTGGACGACGTCCTGGAGGCCGTACGCCATCCACACCGTGGCCGGGAGGCCGTCACGGCCCGCGCGCCCGGTCTCCTGGTAGTAGCCCTCGACCGACTTGGGCAGGTCGAGATGGGCGACGAAGCGTACGTCGGGCTTGTCGATGCCCATGCCGAACGCGATCGTGGCCACCACGATCAGCCCGTCTTCGCGCAGGAAGCGGGACTGGTGGGCGGCGCGGGTGCGGGCGTCGAGACCCGCGTGGTACGGCACGGCGGCGATGCCGTTGTCGACCAGGAACTCGGCGATCTTCTCGACCGAGGAGCGCGACAGGCAGTAGACGATGCCGGAATCGCCGGGGTGCTCGGTGCGCAGGAACTCCAGGAGCTGCCGTTTGGGCTCGCTCTTGGGCGTGATGCGGTAGTGGATGTTGGGCCGGTCGAAGCTGGCGACGAAGTGGCGGGCCTCGCTCAGGCCGAGCCTGGAGGAGATCTCGGCGTGCGTGGCCGGGGTGGCCGTGGCGGTCAGCGCGATGCGCGGCACGTCGGGCCAGCGCTCGTGCAGCGTGGACAGCTCGAGGTAGTCGGGCCGGAAGTCGTGACCCCACTGCGCCACACAGTGGGCCTCGTCGATGGCGAACACCGAGATCTCGCCCTTGGCCAGCAGGCGCAGCGTGGCGTCCAGGCGCAGGCGCTCGGGGGCGAGGTAGAGGAGGTCGAGCTCGCCGGCCAGGAACTCCGACTCGACCAGCTGCCGCTCGTCGAAGTCCTGCGTCGAGTTGAGGAACCCCGCGCGTACGCCGAGCGCCCGCAGCGCGTCGACCTGGTCCTGCATCAACGCGATCAGGGGTGAGATGACGACCCCCACGCCTCGGCGGACCAGGGCGGGGATCTGGTAGCAGAGTGATTTGCCGCCGCCGGTGGGCATGAGCACGAGCGCGTCGCCGCCGGCCACGACGTGTTCGATGATCTCCTGCTGCCCCGCCCTGAACGAGTCGTAGCCGAATACGCGGTGCAGAACGTCGGTGGGGGTATCCATGTGGCTACCTTACGTGTTCGCGGGTGAGCGTTTCGTGAGTTCCGCCGACGGCGATCGGGGGCTCCAACGCGCTCGGCTTCGCATCCTCAGTTTGCCCGACGGTGATCGGTCCGTAAGCCGCCCTTGTTCTATGCTCTCCGCTCTGCGCCGTTCGTGATCCGGCCCATGGTGAGGGCTGGGGCCCTCAAGGGTCTCATCGAGGGAGGAGGCGGCGGTCCTTCAAGGGGCCTTGAGGGGTCCTTCAAGGGGGTTGGTGGCGGGTCGCGGGATGGCCGCTGGGTGTGCCTTGGGCATGGTGAGGGGTTGGTGAAGTTCACGGGGTGGCCGCTGGCTGTGGCCTGGGCGTGGTGAGGTGGCGTGGGGTGAGGTCGCCAGTTGGGCATGGCTGCGCGCTGGGCGTGGCCGGGCTTGATGGCGGGCGCGGGTTGGCGTGGCGCGGTAGGTGATGGGGCGCGGCGTGGCCGCTGAGTTGGCGGGTGGGCATGGCCGGGCTTGACGGCGGGACACATCTGGCCGTGGTGAGGGTTGGTGTGGGGCGCGGAGGTGCGTGTGGCTTGGGCGTGGTGAGGCTGTGAGAGGGGCCGGGGGAGAGCGCTGGGGTGAAGGACGCGTGGTGGGTTAGGCGGCGGCGGGGGTGGGGTGGGCGTTGCGGTGGTAGGCGATCAGGGAGAGGGCGCCGAGGGCGCAGGCGGCCGCCACTGCTCCCATCACCGCCGGATACCCCGCGACCTGCGCGATCCCCGCCGCCAGCAGCGGTGCGACGGCCTTGGCGGCTGTGATGGGGAGCGCGAGTGCTCCGCTCAGGGACGCGTACGCTCCCGTGCCGTACCGGTCGGCCAGCAGCGCCGGGCGGGCGATCGTGCCCACGCCGAACCCCAGCCCGAACAGCACCACCCCCGCCACCGCCCCCGCCGTGCTCCTCCCGACCAGCGGCAGCAGTACGGCCGCCAGCCCCTGCACCCCGAACATCACCGCCGTGATCAACGCCACCGACCAGCGGCCCTGCAGGCCGGTGGTGACGAGCCGGCCGGTGACCGACAGCACCCCGAGCAGGCCCGCGACGCTGGCGGCGAAGACGGGGGCGTGGCCGAGGGCGATCAGGTACGTGACCAGCAGGACGCCCATGACCGACACCGCGCCGGTCTGGGTCAGGAAGGCCGCCGCCAGCAGCCAGAAGGGACGTTCGCGCAGGGCCGCCCCGACGACCTCGCGCCGGTTCACGTGCGGGGGCGCGGACCGGCTCCGTACGGCCAGGGCGTGCAACGGCACGGAGGTCAGGGCGTATCCGGCGGCCAGGATGACCAGGGCCTGGCGCCACCCGTACAGGTCCACGAGGAAGCCCGTCAGCGGCAGGAAGATGCTGGACGCGAAGCCTGCCACGACGGTCACCGCGAGTAACGCCCGCGCCCGCCGGGTCGCGTCGAACCAGGCCACGATCACGGCGAAGGCCGCCTCGTACAGCACCATCGCCGACGCCACGCCCAGCACCCCGCAGACCAGGTACAACTGCGCCACAGAGCGCACCTGCGACCACGCCAGCACCGCAAGCCCGCCCAGCACCGAGCCGAGGGTCATGAGCCCGCGCCCGCCGTGCCGGTCGAGCCAGCGGCCGATGAGCGGGGCCGCGACCCCGGACACCAGTACGGCCAGGGTGATCGCTCCGGTGAGCTGCGCGATCCCGGCGTGGAGGTCACGGGACATTGGCGGGATGAACACCGAGAAAGCGTAATAAAGCACGCCATATCCGGCGGTTTGCGTGATCGAGAGAGCGCCGATCATCCACATGGGGGACTTCGGCACGGTGGCGTCGATCACTCCAGGATCGTTCCCGTTCACCGGTCAGAAATACGGTGATAAATGTCACTTCGCCCAGTCAGGAATAGCGCAGCGTGAAAACGGAATAGCGTCGAGTCATGACCTTTTCCTATGTGGTGACCGGCGGCGGGCGTGGCATCGGAAAGGCCGTGGTCGAACGGCTCCTCGGCGAGAAGGACACCGTGGTGGCCGTCGAACGCGACCCCGACGCCCTCGCCTGGGCCGGCCCCCGAGTCATCCCGCTGATCGGCGACGCGGCCGACGAGGAGGTCGCCGCCTGGGCCGCCGACCTGGCCCAGGAGGCGGGCATTCTGCGCGGCTGGGTCAACAACGCCGCGGTGTTCCGCGACGCCTCCGTCCACACGTCCCCGATCGCCGAGGTCAGAGCGCTGATCGCGGCCAATCTGGACCTCGCCGTGGTGGGCTGCGCCACCGCCGTACGCCACTTCCTCGCAGCCGGTACGCCCGGCGCCATCGTCAACGTCACCTCCCACCAGGCCACCAGGGCGGTGCCCGGCAGCCTCCCCTACTCGACCGCCAAGGCCGCCACCGAGGGCCTGACCAGGGCCCTGGCCGTGGAGTACGGCAGGCACGGGATCAGGGTCAACGCCGTGGCCCCGGGCTCGGTGGCCACCGAACGGTACGAGGCGTTCCTGGAGTCGCAGACCCCGCAGGCGCGGCAGGCCGTCGAAGAGCAACTGGCCAGGCTGCATCCCCTCGGCCGGGTCGCGACCCCCGCCGAGGTGGCCTCCGTCGTGGCGCACCTCCTGTCGGACGAGGCGGCGTTCGTCAACGGCGCCACCATCCCCGTGGACGGGGGCCGTACGGTGCTGGGACTCGATCCGGAAGCGCGGGAATGAAAACCGTTGCCACTTGGTTGTGCAGGCCATGAAGAAGAACCTGCACCCCGCGTACGGCCCCGTCGTCTTCCGTGACCCGAGCGTCGGGTTCGCCTTCCTCACCCGCTCGACCCTCACCAGCGACAGGACGGTCGAGTGGGAGGACGGCAGGACCTACCCGGTCGTCGACGTGGACGTCTCGTCCGCCAGCCACCCCTTCTACACCGGCCGCGGCCGCATCCTCGACACCGCCGGCCGCGTCGAGCGCTTCAATCAGCGCTACGCGAACCGCCGCAAGTGACGGCCGGCCCCCGCGGGCACGAGTGTGCCCGCGGGGTGAGCCACGCTGGTCCGCCGGAGGGGGCATGCCTGCGCTACTGCTGGGTAAAAGGTGGTCACCGGCATCGGAGCAGTGGTGATGGCGATGAGTCTCTCTGGAAAGGAACGCCGCATTCTCGCTGAGATCGAGCAGGCCCTTGAGCGAGAGGACCCCGAGCTGGCCAGGCGCGTCGCGGCGATCAACAAGATCGAATCGGACGGGGACTTCCCCCGGGCGTACGGTGATCGCCTGCGCAGATGGGTGCTGGCACACGTCTGGATGATCTTCACGGCCGGCGCACTGGTGATCGTCCTGCTACTGCTCGCCGTACTGACCACCTGACAGTCAGCGCCGCCGGCGCAGTAGTGCCAGGTCGGTGGCCGCCACGACGGCCACCGCGGCGGCGATCGCCGCCTCCCAGCGCCACACCTCAGCCCCCGTGCTCGCGGCAAGCACCGCGAAGACCACCGCCGCCGCCATCCCCAGCACCAGCGCGACCAGGGACAGGATCCGCCGGGCGCGCAGCGGGCTGCGTGCGGTCAGTGGCTCCGTGCCCGCCCGGTTACGCAGCCACATGGTCCATCCCCTCTCCGAACGGTCAGGCGAGGCACCTCAGGGCCGCGACCACGCGCGGGTCGATCCCGTGCGAGGCGGGCAGCCGCCCCACCGTGGCCTCCACGAACTCGGGGTACGACAGCGAGGCCGTGACCCCTCCCACGGCGGCCCAGATCTCGTCGGCCGTCTGCTCCACCTGCACCTTGGCCTCCTGCTCGGCCAGCACGAACCGCCCCACCGCCACCCGCCACAGCGTCCGGTCGTCGGCCTCGGCGTCGGAGACGGGCGCGCCGACGTCGTCGGCGTGGGTGGCGTACTCGGAGTCGTAGTGGAAGGCCTGCCGGCCGCACGGGTAGGGCCCGGCCATGGTGTCGATCAGCCCGCCGGGGCCGAGCTCGCGCATGCGGCGGCGCGTCTCGCCGTTCTGGACCCGCCACTCCTCCAGCACTTCCGCCACGGGCAGGTTGCGCCGCTGCCGCACCGACCACTCGTTGAAGTCGTTGTAGCCGGACACGCCGGCCTTGGACAGCCGGGTCAGCAGGTCCTGCACGGTCCCGTCGAGGCAGGCGTGGTTGTACAGCTCCTCGCCCGCCAGGTGGCCCAGCACGTCGCGCACCGACCATCCCTCGCACCGCGACGGCCGCTGCCAGCCGGCCTCGTCGAGCCCGCTGAAGAACCGGTCGAGCCGGGCGGCCTCCGCGTCGAAGATGTCGAACGGGTTGAAGTCTTTGAGCAGCTCGTCGGCCATACTCCCGACGCTACCCGCTACGTGCCCGCTTTCACGGCCATCGAGCCGAGGGCGGACCTGACGCGTTCGTACTCGCCGGCGCAGGAAGGCACCCGCTCGGGCGGGACCCAGCCGCCCTGGGCGATCCGGTCGTATTTGCCGGGGTCCGAGCCGTACAGGAGACAGGAGAACGTGGCCGACTCCGGCGGCCCCGACAGGTGGTCGATGCCGGAGTGGTCCGCGAGCAGGTGGCGGGCCTCGGCGGCGGCCACCACGCGCTTGGGCGCGTCGGACGCGAGCGTCAGCGCCGCGAACTGATCGGCCTGCTCCTCGCTGTCGGCCAGGCCGTTCAGCGTGGTCAGGGCGTGGCCGAGCTGGTGGTGGAAGAGCACGGACAGCGCGCCGTCCATGCGCGCGGAGCCGGTACGGGCGTCGGTCTCCTCGGTCTCGGAGATGCCGTCCATCGCGCGGCGCACCTTGTCCACGAGCTGGTAGCAGATGGTGATCCGGCGCTCCTCGTGGTCCCAGGCGGCCTCCGCCGCGTCGCAGTCACGGACGACGACCTTGACCGGCGCGGGCAGCCGGATCCGGGTCCTGAGCGCGTCGCCGTCCTTGAGGAGCTTCCTGGCCTGCTCGGCGCGGGGCGAGCCCGGCTGCTCGTAGCGTACGGACAGGTCCGATGAAGGCGCCGTCCCCAGCGTGCTCGTCATGCTCAGGACGAGGGCGATGAGGGGATGCGGCATACGAGGCTCCTTCGGGGGTCGGTAGATCCACGCAATGCGACTGTCCATGCACGCAAAGCGTGATCCCTAAACCTGAGGACCCCCGAAAAGCCGGAAGGCCCGGCCCCTGGGAAGGGACCGGGCCTCCGTCTTATGGATTAACGACGCCACCAGCTGCCGTAGACCCGCACGGAGTCCGTGCGGCTCTTGGAGCCGTCGAGCTCGTCGTTGCCGTCGAACACGGCGCGGAAGGTGCCGCTCTTGTAGGCGCGGGTCTCGGCGTAGAACTTGCCGCCCCACTTGGTCTTGGCGGAGGCGACCCACTTCCAGCCGCTGGAGCCGTTGGCGCGGAAGTAGACGTTCACCTTCTCGCCGCGGACGCCCTCCCAGCCGTCGTCATCCACCTGGAGACGGCCGGAGAACTCGATCGTGCGACCCTTGCGGACCTTGTACGGGTCGGCGGAGAAGCGCGAGATACGAGTCTCGGACTTGCTCTTCTCGAGCTCGACCGAGAAGAACGCCGTGTCCGTCGCGATCTGCTTGCCGGCAGAGTCGAAGGCTACAGCGGTGGCCTGCCACTTGCCCTGCGGGTCGCCCTCGGTGAAGCCGACGGCGAAGCGCCAGCCCTCGAGGTCCTTGACGTCCTTGGCGCGGAGCGTGCGAGCGCCCTCGGGCGCCACGCTGAGCTCGACCTTCTTGACGTCGGAGCTGGCCCCGATGTCGAAGTACGCGGTCGTCTCGGAGCCGGGCTCCACCACGACCGGGTTAGGGTCGATGTCGCGGATCTTGAGCTGGGTGTCCACCTTGGTGGCCGCCGAAGCAGTGCTCGCGCCCGACATCAGCATGGCCCCGCCCACAAGGGCGGAAACGATACCAAGTGCGATCTTTCTCATGAGGGTGCTGATTCCTCTCCCCGTATTGACTTGGAGCCGGCTCGGGGTGGCCGACCCCTTTACTACTTTGAGCCATGAGAAGGGGAAAAGGTTGGCTAAAGTTACAGAAAATATTTGATCACATCGGCAACCAGGGCTTATGCGGGAAAAGTACTTGACCGGCTACAGTCTGGCGCATGACCGACGTCTACACGCTCGGCGAGCCCTTGGGGGTCGTCTCCAGCGGCCGGGTTCGCCACGAGAGCGAAGCCCGGCTGGACGTGTGCGGGCCCGAGTTCACCCTGGCGATCGCGCTGGCCAGGCTCGGGCACCGCAGCGCGTACCTGGGCAAGGTGGGCGATGACGAGCTGGGCGCGAGGGCGCTCACCGCGCTCAGGGGTGAGGGCGTGGACGTCTCGGACATGCGCGTGTCCGAGGGGTTGCGCACGGGGCTGATCCTCAGGGAGACCCGCGTCGGCCGCGCACAGAGAGTGACGCAGTACCGCGCGGGCTCGGCGGGCTCGCGGCTCACTCCGGGCAACGTGCCGATCGACCGGATCGGGGCGTCGAAGATGCTCCACGTGACCGGTCTGACGGCGGGCCTCGGCCGGGACGCGCTCGAGGCGGTGCGCACCGCCGTGAGCGCCGCGAAGAACGCCGAGGTGATGATCTCCTTCTCCGTCGACTACGTGCCCGAGCTGTGGCCGTCGGTACGCGAGGCCGAGGAGGTGCTGGGCGAGCTGGCCTGCGACTCCCACCTGCTCTTCCTCCGCCAGGACGAGCTCGACCTGGTCAAGCCCGCGCTCACGCCGGAGCGCGAGGTCGTGGTGGACCGCGGCGCCAAGGGCGCGAGCGTGCGCGCCGACCGGATGCGCTACGACGTGCCGGGCTGGCAGGTGCCCATCGTGGACACGGCGGGCGCGGGGGAGGCGTTCGCCGCCGGTTACATCAGCGCCGCGCTCGACGGCCTCACCCCCCAGGAACGCCTGCACCGCGGGGCGCTGTTGAGCGCCGCCGCGGTGACCAGCGTCAGCGACTGGCAGGGGCTGCCCACCAGGTCAGACCTCTAATTGGTGGTCAGGGTGAAGGTCGAGGTCGTGTTCCTGATGTTCTGGTAGTTGTTCGCGAACCTCAGGTTGTTGATCGTGGCCGACCCGACGGCCGGGCCCTGGCCGGGCTCGGGCATCTCGTTCACCCAGATGCCGAACCCGGACTTGGCGTCGAAGGCGTCGCCGCTCTTCTGCGCGCCGCTGATCGACACGTTCGTGAGGATCGTGTCCTTGACCGGGTTCAGGGGCGCGCTGCCGGAGTAGCCGGTCTGGAACATGATCCCGCTGTACGTCGGGTCCACGATGTCCAGGTTGTTGACGCGGATGCCCTGGAACACCTTGGAGGAGGAGAACAGCCACAGCGCCGGGAACGTCTGCTGCCCCCAGAAGTGCCCGCCGGCCCGGACCAGCGAGATGTTGTCGAACGTCGTGGGCGGGCTGGCGCCGAACCCGTTCATCGGGATCCCGAAGTCCAGCGAGCTGATCGTGACGCCCGGGTAGGTCAGCGTGTCCGCGACGTAGATGTTCCTGAACGTGTTGTCGTAGCCGCCGTACACGGCCACGCCCGCGGCCCGCCAGGTGAGCAGCGAGGTCAGGTTCTCGAAGACGTTGCCGGTCTGCTCGCCGGGGTTGTTGTCGGTGGCCGAGAACAGCGCGAAGCTGTCGTCGCCCGTGGCCCTGGCCTCGACGTTGGTGACGTGGTTGCCGGTGCTGCCGTTGGTCATGTTCAGGCCGTCGGCGAACAGGTCGCGGATCCGCGAGTTCTTGATCGTGATGTTGTCGGTGTTCGTGCCCCAGTAGAGGCAGATCTGGTGCTCGGCCCAGACGTTGTCGATCGTCATGTTCGCCACGTTCGAGAAGTCGAAGACCTTGCCGGGGCCGTCGATGCGCGAGGTGTAGTTGCCGAAGTAGGCGAAGTTCGCGAACGTCGAGCCGTTGGCCGAGGCTTCGGTGCGGAAGCCCACGTCGGTGTTGTCCTGCCCGGCGGGGGAGTAGAACCTGGTGAACCAGGGGCCCGCGCCGACGATCTTGACCGGCTTGCCGTACACCTGGAACTTGCCCGAGGTCTGGTAGTCGCCCTGCGGCAGGTAGACGCCGGTCAGGCCGGCGTCCATGCGGGCCTTGTCGAGCGCGTTCTGCACGTCCTGGTGGGTGAAACCGGTCGGTACGGCGTACTTCGCCGGGTCCGGGTTCGCGACCGGGGTCGCCTGCTCGAAGTCCACGAAGTCGATCGCGTACGTCTGGGTGTTGGCCGCGTCCTTCTGCAGCCTGATCGTGCTGCCCTTGGGCACGGTGGCGCCGAGGAGCACGTTCGCCTCGTCGTAAATGTGCCTGGGCGGTCCCGAGCCGGGGGAGTTGTTCGGGCTGGCCTCGGCGCCGTAGAGCCAGGCGTAGCGGGAGGTCAGGCTGATGGCCTTGAGGAACGAGCCGTTGACGTAGACGTTCAGGGTCGAGTTCAGGCCGCCGCCGCCCGCCGCGTCGGGCATGGAGAAGCGGGTGACCAGGGTGTTCGTGTCCGCCCTGGTGGTGAACTCGACGTACGCGCCGGTCTGGTTGAGCGTCACCGCGCGCCGCCCGGACGCCTCGCCGGCGATCGTGCCGATCTCCCTGCTCGGGCCCACGCGCGTGGCCCCGCCGCCGATCACGGCGTCCTCGGCCTCGTACGTGTCGTACGGCATGTTCGCGCCGCGGCCCACGAACAGCGGCAGCTCGCTGGTGTTGTTGGCGCGCTTGACGGGCAGCTCGTTGGGGTCGTCGGCGAGCACCGTCCTGACCGTGTACCTGCCGTTGGCCGCGGTCCACGTGCCCAGGCTCACCGGGCTCGTCGTCGCGCCCGCCGCGATGGCGCCGCCGGTCGAGCCGGTCAGGGTCTTGACGACGGTGCCGGAGGCGTTCGTGACGGTGAGCGTGATGCCGTGGGAGCCGCCGCTGGAGGCCACCGTGCCCTGGTTCTTGATCGCCACCGAGAACGTCACCGTGTTGCCGGCGGCCGGGTTGCCCGGCGTCCAGGCGACGGGGGAGGCGACCAGGTCGGCCGTGTCGACCGGCTTCACGGTCAGGGTGCCGGTGGCGGTGTTGTTGGCCTCGTTCAGCTCGACGACCTTGCCGTCCTCGTCCACCTTGGCGGACAGCTGGTAGGTCCCGGCGTCCCTGGCGCCGATGTTCGCGGACACGGTGGTCGACGCCCCCGCGGCCAGCGCGCCCACGTTCGCGCTGCCGACCTTGGTGGCGCCCGCGTAGAAGTTCACGGATGTCGCGGCGGCGGCCGCGGTGCCCGCGTTCCTGACCGTGGCCGACAGCGTGACCGCGTCGGTCTCGACCGGCGCGGCCGGGGACGAGGACAGGCCGCTCACGGTCAGGTCCGGATTGGCCGACGGGGTGCCGAAGATCTGGAACTCGGCCACCTGCCCGCCCGGCGCGCCCGAGTTGGCGGTGATCTGCAGCCGGACGTCGGCGGCCTTACCGGTTACGGGGATGGTGACGGAGTTGCCGGTGGCCGGGTCGAAGGTGTAGACGGCCTGCGCGACCAGGGTGCTGAAGGCGCTTGCGCTCTGCTCCCGGCCCAGCACCTGGATGGTCTGGGTCCGCCTGGCCCAGGCGGGGTCGGGGTTGAGCTTGAGCGTGATCGAGGTCAGGTCGGCGTTGGCGCCGAGCTGCACGGTCAGCGTGTTGGGGTAGGCCGCGCCCTCCCAGTACGTCTGGAGGTTGTCGTCGTTGGCGTTGGCGGCCACGTACGTGTGGGTGTGCGAGGACTCGGTGATCGCCTTGCCGAGGGCCAGGTTGGCGCCGCCCGGCGGGTTGTCCGGCGCGCTGCCCCACACCTCGAACTCGGAGAGCTGGCCCGCCGGCCAGCCGGTGTTCGCGGTGATCTGCAGCCGGACGTAGCGGGCGGTCGTGGCGGCGAAGGTGATCGTCGCGGCCGGGTTGAAGGTGTACGTCGCCGAGGCGGCGATCGTGCTGAAGGCGGAGCCGTTCGTGCTGCCCTGGACGGTCAGCGTCTGGGTACGGCTGGGCCAGCCGGACGGCAGCCTCAGCACGAGCCTGTTGACGCTCGCGCTGACGCCGAGGTCGACCTGGACCCATTGCGGGAAGGCGTTGTTGGCCGACTCCCAGTAGGTGGCCTGGTTGCCGTCGGTCACGTTGGGGGCGGCGTAGACGTCGGTGGAGCTGCTCGCGGTGGCGGTCCTGCCCGCCGCGAGGTTGGTGTCGGCCGCCGCGTGGGCGGGTGCGGCCAGGAATCCGAGGGCTAACGTAAGGGCGGCTAAGACTGCTCTCATGGGGGTGGCCCTTCCGGGTAAGACGGATGGCCGAACCATAGGATGCCGAACAGATGACCGCAATATTTCGACGAGATTTCGCAAAGCATTGACTGACAAGAATCATGGCGTGCGGCCTTCCCTCCCTGGTCAGGAACGTCGCGGGACTGGGGAGACGGCGGTCGCGGCGGTGCAAAGCCTGACGTAAGCCGTTGCAAGCGCTTGCGCTGAAGGCCGTATAGTTTGCGCATGACGCGACGACTCGCAGAGGTGGCCAAGAAAGTCGGAGTCAGCGAGGCGACGGTGAGCCGCGTGCTCAACGGCAAGCCCGGGGTCTCCGACGCGACCCGCGAGGCCGTGCTGACCGCTCTCGACGTGCTCGGCTACGAGCGCCCCACCCAGCTGCGCGGCGACCGCGCCCGGCTGGTCGGCCTCGTGCTCCCCGAGCTGCAGAACCCGATCTTCCCGGCCTTCGCGGAGGTGGTCGGCGGCGCGCTGGCCCAGCAGGGGTTCACCTCCGTGCTGTGCACCCGCACGGTCGGCGGCGTCTCCGAGGCCGACTACGTGGACCTGCTGCTCCAGCAGCAGGTCAGCGGGGTCGTCTTCGCCGGCGGGTTCTACGCCCAGGCCGACGCCGCGCACGGGCACTACGAGCTGCTGCACGAGCGCAAGCTGCCGACCGTGCTGGTGAACGCGGCCGTCCAGCACCTCGACTTCCCGCAGGTGTCGTGCGACGACGCGGTGGCCGCCGAGATGGCCCTGGCCCACCTGCGCGCGCTCGGCCACGAGCGGGTCGGCATGGTGCTCGGGCCGAAGGACCACATGCCGTCGCGGCGCAAGCTGGAGACCTTCCAGGCTCAGGGCGGGGATCCCGGGCTGGTCGAGCACACGATGTTCTCGCTGGAGGGCGGGCACGCGGCCGCCGCCCGGCTGGTCAGGCGCGGGGTGACCGGCGTGATCTGCGCCAGCGACCTGCTCGCGCTGGGCACGGTCCGGGCGGCCCGCCGGGCGGGGCTGGCCGTGCCGGGGGACATCTCGGTCATCGGCTTCGATGACTCCGCCCTGATGAACTGCACCGACCCCCCGCTGACCACGGTCCGCCAGCCGATCGACGCCATGGGCCGGGCCGCCGTGGACCTGCTGGTCGCGCAGATCGACAAGGCGGTGGTGCCGGCGGACGAGCTGCTGTTCGAGCCCGAGCTCGTGGTCCGCGCCTCCACCGCCCGCGCCCGCGCGGCGGCCCAGGACTGAGACCAGCCTCTTCCGTCTCCCCTTAAAGGGGCCTCGACCCGTGCGCTGGGCCAGGGCTGAGACCAGCCCCTTCCCTCTCCTCTCCAAGGGACCTCAGCCCGGGCGGTGGGTCAGGGCCGTCGCGACATCGGCTTAACCCAGTCGTTATCTTGCAATATCCAGTCGAAATATTGCGAACATCCGTCCCCGATCCTATGGTGTGGGCACCTCGCATCAGAAGGGTCAGACCATGCGGAGATCCACTGGGCTCTTGCTCGTATCCGTGCTCGGCCTCTCAGCCACAGCCTGCGGCTCCGGCAACCCCGCCACCCCGTCAGCCGGCGCGGGCGGCGCCAAGGCCGTGACGATCACGGTGGCCTGCCAGCCCGCCAAGTCCGCGCCGAAGGAGCGCCAGGCCTGGGACGACGACGTGGCCACGTTCATGAAGGCGCACCCGGGCGTGACGGTCAAGAGCACGGACCAGCAGCCCTGCTTCGACCCCAAGACGTTCGGCCCCAAGCTGGCCGGCGGCCAGATGGAGACCGTCTTCGTGGTCCCGGTGACGAACTACGACGACGTCATCAGCCAGGGCCAGGCGCTCGACATCACGCAGTACACCGGCACCATCAAGAACTGGAACGACCTGCGCCCCGACGTGCGCGAGCTGGTCACCAAGGACGGCAAGGTGTACGGCGTGCCGAACGTCCACTACGGCGTCGGCCTGGTCTACAACCGCGCCCTGTTCACCAAGGCCGGCCTCGACCCTGACACCCCGCCCAAGACGTGGGCCGAGGTGCGCGAGGCGGCCAAGAAGATCGCCGCGCTCGGCCCCGGCTACGTCGGCTACGGCGAGTACTCCGGCGGCAACACCGGCGGCTGGCACTTCACCCAGGCCATCTACGGCCGCGGCGGCAGCATCCTGACCCCCGACAACAAGAAGGCCGCGTTCAACTCGCCCGAGGGCAAGGCCGTGCTGCAGAACCTGCACGACATGCGCTGGGTCGACAACAGCATGGGCAACAAGCTCCTGGTCGGCTGGGAGTCGCTCATGATGGCCATGGGCAGCGGCAAGGTCGGCATGATGCTGGGCGCGCCCGACGTGGTCACCGACGTGGTCAACAAGTTCAAGGGCAACGTCGCCGACTACGGCATCACCGGCTTCCCCGAGGCCAAGGCGTCGCTGAGCGGCGGCGAAGCGTTCATGATCAACCCGAAGGCCACCCCCGAGGAGGCCAAGGCGGGCCTGGAGTGGATCGACTTCCGCTACAACACCGTCGGCAAGGGCCGCTTCGACTTCGCCCGCGGCAAGGCCATCGGCAACCCGGTCGGCGTGCCCGACAACGCCGTCTACGGCGACTCGGCGACGGGCAAGGCCATCCAGGCCGACCGCGAGAAGAACGCCTCGCTGCCGGTCACGAACTACGCGCCGTACGTGCAGGCCGCCGCGACGATCCCGCCGAAGGCCGAGCCGGTGCACGCGCAGGAGCTGTACGCCATCCTCGACGTGGTCATGTCGGGCGTGCTGAGCCGTAAGGACGCCAGTGTCGACCAGCTCCTGGCGGACGCCGAGACCAAGGCGAACTCCATGCTGGCGGCCAAGGGCTGACCTCGATGGGAATCTTGAGGCGCAACCTGACGGCCTACGGGTTCCTCTGCGCGGCCCTGTTCTGTTTCGCGGTGTTCGCCTGGTATCCGATGGTCAGGGAGTTCATTCTGAGCTTCCAGAAGACCGACCTGATCAACCCGCCCACCTGGGTGGGGCTGGACAACTTCAAGGCGGCGGTCCAGGACCCGGCCTTCGGCGAGGCCTGGCTGAACACCGTGGAGTTCACGCTGCTCGCGCTGCTGTGCGGCTACGCCGTGCCGTTCGTCGTCGCGCTCGTCCTCAACGAGCTGCGCCACGCCCGGGCCTACCTGCGGTTCGTCGTCTACCTGCCGGTCATGCTGCCGCCGATCGTGGCGGTGCTGCTGTTCCGGTGGTTCTACGATCCGGGGCCCGGGCTGTTCAACCAGGTCCTGGACTTCTTCCACCTGCCGCCGCTGGCCTGGCTGGACTCGTCGTCGACCGCCCTGATCTCCCTGGTCCTCGTCTCGACCTGGATGAACATGGGCAGCGCGACGCTGATCTACCTGGCGGCGCTGCAGAACATCCCGCCCGAGCTGTACGAGGCCGCCGAGCTCGACGGGGCCGGGATCTTCAAGCGGATCAGGCACGTCACGATCCCGCAGACCCGGCTGATCCTGCTGCTCATGCTGATGCTGCAGATCGTGGCGACCATGCAGGTGTTCATCGAGCCGTACATGCTGACCGGCGGCGGCCCGGAGAACGCGACCGTGAGCGTCGCGTACCTGATGTACCAGTTCGCGTTCTCGCAGATGAACTACGGCCAGGCGGGCGCGCTGGGCATGCTGCTCATGCTCGTGCTCCTCGTCTTCGCGGCCTTCCAGCTCAGGACGACCCGTGAGGACAAAGCATGATCGCCCGTGAGGGAGCGCCGTCGCCTGGACTGAGGAGCGGCGGGAGCGAAGCGACCAGAGTGACGAGGGAAGGCGACGGCTCCACGGCGACCGAGCCGCCTCCACGGAGTGGAGGCGACAAGCAGAGCGCGCGTACCACTACCGGACGGCGACGCGGTACGAAGAGAGCACCCAAGCCGATCCAGGTGCAGTTCCGCACGATCGTCTCGCCGCACCAGCTCAACAGCAGGTGGGGCCGGCGGATCTACTGGCTGGTCCTGATCGCCGTCGTCGTGGTCTTCACGCTGGCCTTCGTCTTCCCGCTCTACTGGATGATCACCGGCGCCATGAAGACGCCGGAGGAGATCGCCCAGATGCCGCCGTCGCTCGTCCCGGCCGACCCGACGCTGGAGGCGTTCTTCGAGGCGTGGGACCTGTTCGACATCGGCACGCTGCTGGCCAACACCGCGTACTACGCGCTGGGCGCGTGGCTGTTCTCCATGGCGGTGGACGTCACGGCGGCGTACGCGCTGTCGAAGCTGCGGCCGATGTTCGGCAACGTGATCCTCGGGGCGATGCTGGCCACGCTGATGATCCCGCCCATGGTCATCCTCATCCCGCTCTACGTCACGATCGTGGACCTGGGGCTGCTCAACAACGCCTGGGGCCTGTGGTTCCCGGCGGCGGCGAACGGCTTCAACATCTTCCTGCTCAAGCGGTTCTTCGACTCGATCCCGCGGGAGCTGATCGAGGCGGCGCAGATCGACGGCGCGGGCCCGCTGCGGGTGCTCTGGTCGGTCGTGCTGCCGGTCTCCAGGCCGATCCTGGGCGTGGTCTCCATCTTCACGATCGTCACCGCGTTCAAGGACTTCGTCCTGCCGCTGCTGGTCATGACCGACAGCGAGAAGATGACGATCAGCGTGGGCCTGTCGCAGACGGCGGGCGCGGTGACCCAGAACCAGATCATGGGCGGTCTGGTCATCGCGAGCATTCCCATGATCATCGTCTTCTTCGTCTTCCAACGACACATCATGGCGGGGCTCACCGCCGGAAGCATCAAGGGATAAGCGCATGTCGCAAACGTGGTGGCGGGGGGCCGCGATCTACCAGGTCTACCTGCGTAGCTTCGCCGACGGGAACGGTGACGGGATCGGCGATCTGGCCGGCCTGCGCTCCCGCCTGCCGTACCTGAAGGATCTCGGGATCGACGCCGTCTGGCTGAACCCGTGGTACCCGTCGCCGATGGCCGACGGGGGCTACGACGTGGCCGACTACCGCGACATCGAGCCGGTCTTCGGCACGCTGTCCGAGGCCGAGCGGTTCATCGAGGAGGCGCACGAGCTCGACATCAAGGTCATCATCGACGTGGTGCCGAACCACAGCTCCACGCAGAGCGCCTGGTTCAAGGAGGCTCTGGAGAACCCCGCGGCGCGGGACCGCTTCTGGTTCGCCGACGAGCCGCTGAACGACTGGCAGTCCATCTTCGGCGGCTCGGCCTGGACCCAGGTCCCCGACGGCCAGTGGTACCTGCACCTGTTCGCCCCGGAGCAGCCGGACTTCAACTGGACCAATCCCGAGGTCCACCAGGAGTTCGAGGACGTGCTGCGGTTCTGGTTCGACCGCGGTGTGGACGGCGTGCGCATCGACTCCGCCGCCCTGCTGATCAAGTCGGACACGAAGTACGAAGACCTCGACGAGGTCCACGACGTCTACCGCCGGTGGCGCGAGGTGGCCGACGAGTACGGCGAGCGCATCCTGATCGGGGAGGTCTGGCTCCCCGACCAGGAGCGTTTCGCGCGCTACCTGCGGCCCGACGAGCTCCACACGGCCTTCAACTTCGACTTCCTGTCCTGCCCGTGGGACCCGGCCGAGCTGCGCAGGGTCATCGACCTGACCCTCACCACCCACACGCCCATCGGCGCCCCGCCGACGTGGGTGCTGTCGAACCACGACGTGACGCGCCCGGTCACCCGGTACGGCCGGGCCGACACCACGTTCGCGCACGGGGGCCGCCTCCACGGCACCCCGTCCGACCTGGAGCTGGGCTACCGGCGGGCCAGGGCGGCGGCCCTGCTGGCCATGGCGCTCCCCGGCTCCGTGTACGTCTACCAGGGCGAGGAGCTGGGCCTGCCCGAGGTCGAGGATCTCGCCGACGAGCTCCGCCAGGACCCGATGTACGCCAGGTCCGGCGGCACGAACCCGGGCCGGGACGGCTGCCGCGTGCCGCTGCCGTGGTCGGGGGAGGAGCCCCCGTTCGGCTTCGGCGCGGGCACGCCGTGGTTGCCGCAGCCGGAGGGCTGGCGCAAGCTGACCGCCGAGGCCCAGCGTACGGACCTGGGCTCGATGCTCAACCTCTACCGGACGGCCCTGGGCCTGCGCCGCGACCTGCTGGGGGACGGCACGCTGACCTGGCTCCCGGCGGAGGGCGACGTCCTGGCCTTCACCAGGGACTCGGGCCTGACGAGCGTCACCAACCTGGGCCCCGGCCCGGTGCCGCTACCCGCGGGCCGGCTCCTCCTGGCCAGCGGCGCCCTGGAGGACGGCGCCCTGCCCTCCGACACCACGGCCTGGCTGGCGAGGGACTGACCGGAGCGCGACCAGCCCGGCGGCGGCCAGCGCGAGGCACAGCCACGCGAACCAGTCGCCGAACCGGGCGTACACGGTGGGCCCGGGGCCCGAGGGCACGTCGGCGAAGGCCATGACGAACGGCTTCCGCGTGCCCTCGGTGTCCCGCTCGGCCAGCACCCGGCCCCACGGGTCCGAGATCGTCGGGGTGCCCCACTGCGCCGCCCAGGCCACCGAGAGCCCGGTCTCCACCCCGCGCAGCAGCCCCATCCGGCTGTGCTGCCGCCCGTTGCCGAACTCGTCGGCGGCCGGCACCGCCATCAGGCGCGCCCCGGCGCGGGCGTAGTCGCGGATCGGCGCGGGGAAGTTGAGGTCCATGCAGTTGGCCAGGCCGACGTGGTCGCCCGCGAAGACGAGCTCGTCGCCGTGCCGGAACGGCTCCCCGGGCGCGAAGTGCCACTTCGCGTAGTAGACCGGCGCGGATCCGTCGGCCGGGAGGTCCACCGAGTAGTTGTACTTGGTCCGCGGGGTCGTGTGGACGACCCCGATCACCACGTCCACGTTCCGATCGCGGGCGACCTCGCGAAGCGGCGCGAGCGCCGGGCCCAGGCTCGCCTCGTCGGTGCCCAGCGTGCCCTCGGGCAGCACCACCGTGCCGGTGCCCGGGGGCAGCCCGGCGATCTCCTTCACATACTCCTGGACCAGTGCCTTTCCGCCGGGGCTCGCCGCGTCGGGCGCCCACTGGTAGCGGGTGGCCGACAGCACCGCCACCTGCCGCCAGGCGGTCGAGTCCGCGCCGGCCAGCCGCACGGCCCCGAAGACGAGCACGAGCAGGCACGCCGCCGCCCCCACCACGCCGGTACGCAGCCACGCCGCCGCGGCCGCCCCCGGCCACAGCATCGCCGCCAGGGTGGCCGGCGCCAGCATCACCACGTACTCCACGCCCCAGGCGCCGGTCACCGAGGCGATCTGGATCACGGCGGGCACGTCGGCCACCGAGGTGGCGAGGGGCCAGATGATGCCCGTCGGGTTGGCCAGCACGGTCAGGTACATGGACCCCACCCACAGGGCAGGCGGCGCGCAGGCGGCGAGCAGCAGCAGCCCGCGCCGGGCGAGCGCCCTGAAGAGGCAGACCGCCAGCCCGAACAGCAGCGAGCAGCCGACGATGATGCCGATCCCGATGGGCCGCGGCACCGACGGGGTGCGCAGGAAGAATTCGAGCTGGTTCGTCATTCCCAGCAGGAACGCCAGGAACGCGGCGAGGAACGTCGCCCGGCCGCTCGCCCGCGGCGCCAGGAGCAGCATCGGCAGCGGTGCGAGCCAGGTCAGCGCCGGGATCGGCGCGAAACCCGTACCGAAATAGAAAAGCACAGCGGATAAGAGCGGCGCGGCGATCCTGAGCAGCATGTTTACACCGTAAACAGGAAGGTATACGGCGTCAACATAAGCCGATCAGGTGGGGCACATGCACGTGACGAACATGTTCACCAGCGTCCGCACGGCCTCCCGCCGGTCGTCGCGCCGCCAGACGACGGCCAGCCTGCTCGGCGGCAGCCCCGCCACGGGCCGGCTGACCACGTCGTCGCGCCGGTAGAGCTCGGCGTTCCCGGCCGAGACCAGCACCACGGCCCGCCCGGACGCGACCAGCTCCAACGCCTCCTCGGCCGTCTCCGCCTCCGCCCCCACCACGGCGGGCGCCGGACGCTGGTCGTTGGCCAGCCAGAAGTCCCGCATGGGACCGGCGGAGACCGGCATCGCCACGAACGTCTCCCCGGCCAGGTCGGCGAGCGTGACCTCGGAGCGGGCGGCCAGCGGATGGGCGGCGGGCAGCGCGACCCAGCGCTCCTCCGTGCTGACCACCGTCCAGTCGTAGTCGTGGCCGGGCATGGGCAGCCACGCGACGGCCACGTCGACCTGGCCGTCGCCCAGTCCCACGGTGGGGTCGCTCCACGGCACCTGCCGGAAGCGCAGGCGCCAGCAGGGCAGCGCGCCCGAGATGGACGGCACGAGCCCGCGCCCGATCCGCGTCTGGAACCCGACGACCAGCGTCCGCTCCGCACGCGCGGCGGCCACCGCCCGCTGCGCTCCCTCCCACTGCTCGATGATCCGCCGGGCCTCGGGCAGCAGCGCCGCCCCCGCCGCCGTCAACGCCACGGTACGGCGGTCGCGCTCGAACAGCTTGGCCCGCAGCGACAGCTCCAGCTGCCTGATCTGCCTGCTCAGCGAGGGCTGCGAGATGAAGAGCCGCTCGGCCGCCGCCCGCGTGAAGCTCAGCTCTTCGGCGACCGCCACGAAATACCTGAGATCCCGAATGTGGGTATCCATAGCAAAAAGCTATAACAGCCGGTCTTGGACGGGCAGGGAAACCGGCCTCCACGATGGAGTGCATGAGAGATTTGTCAGGAAAGACGGCATTGGTTACCGGAGCTTCGCGGGGAATCGGGCGGGCCATCGCCGAGCGCCTGGCCGCCGACGGGGCCCGGGTGATCGTCCACTACGCCAGCAACGACGACCTGGCCAAGGAGACGGTGGCCGCAATCGAGGGCGCGGGCGGGCAGGCGTACGCGGTGAAGGCGGCCTTCGAGGACGGCGTGGACGCGCTGTTCGAGGGCATCCAGGGGGAGCGGCTGGACATCCTGGTCAACAACGCCGCCATCCTCGCCGGGGTGCTGGGCACGGTGAGCGAGGAGCAGTTCGACCGGGTCTTCGCCGTGAACGTGCGGGCGCCGTACTTCATCATCGAACGCGCCCTCCCGCTCCTGAACGACGGCGGCCGGATCATCAACATCTCCTCGGCCGTCGTCCGCATCGCCCTCCCGGACCTCGTCTACTCGATGACCAAGGGCGCCCTGGACACGCTGGGCTTCAGCCTGGCGCCCCTGCTCGGCGACCGGAACATCACCGTGAACACCGTCTCCCCGGGCGTCACGGAGACGGACATGAACGCCTGGCTCCGCGCGGACGACGGCACCGCCGAGCGCGCGGTCACCGAGGTGACCGCGCTGGGCCGCATCGGCCGCCCGCAGGACATCGCGGACGCCGTGGCGCTGCTCGCCAGCGAGGAGGCCCGGTGGATCACCGGGCACGTCCTGGACGTCACCGGCGGCTACTTCCTCGGCCCGCGCGGCGGCGTGGGGCAGGTCCCGGCAGAGGCGGTCTAGCGGGGCGGTCTAGCGGGGCGGTCTAGCGGGGCGGTCTAGCGGGGCGGTCTAGCGGGTGGCGCCGCTGGGGCGTTCCAGAGCAGCCCGGCGGGGGCGGCGAGCAGGTTGCCGGGATGCGCGTCCCCGTGGACGGCCTGCGCCGTGCGGCCGGCCAGCCGTTCGGCCAGGTCCGCGTGCGCGTCCCGCAGCCGCGCCAGCACGCCGGGCGGGACCTCTCCGTCGAGCAGCTCCAGCAGCCGCAGCGGCTCGTCGAGCACCGGCCCGAGATAGGGCAGCTCGCCGGGGAACCCCCGCATCGCCTCGTGCAGCTCGGCGAGCGCCCGCCCGGCGGTCATGAGCGCCGGGCACAGGTGGACCCGGAGGTTGAACGAGTCGTTGAGGACCACCGGATCCACGACCCGGATGCCGTGCTCCCCGGCCAGGCAGACGGCGGCCACGGCGGGGGTCATTCAGGCGGACTCCCTGATCACCAGCTCCGTGGGCATGATCAGCGGCTCGGCCGGCCCGCCCTCGAACAGCCCGAGGAGGAGCTGGACCATGGCCGTCGCCTGGTCGGCCACCGGGTGCCTGAGCGTCGTCAGCGGCGGCTCGGTGTATTTGGCCGCCTCGATGTCGTCGAAGCCCACCACGGCCACGTCGTCCGGCACCCGGCGCCCGGACTGCCGGAGCGACTGCAGGGCGCCGACGGCCATCAGGTCGTTGGCCACGAAGACGGCGTCCAGGCCGGGGTCGTCGCGCAGGAGCTGCCGCATCGCGACCGCGCCCGACTCCCGGGTGAAGTCGCCGATCGCCACGATCGACCTGAGGTCGGAGTCGCGCAGCACGTTGCGGTAGCCGGCCAGCCGGTCCTGGCCGCCGATCATGTCCTGCGGGCCCGCGATCGTGGCGATCCTGCGCCGTCCCGTCTCCACCAGGTGCCGCACCCCCATCTCCGCTCCGCCGACGTTGTCGTTGTCGACGTACGGGATGTCCACGGGGACGGCGGGCCGCCCGTAGGAGACCACGGGGACGCGCAGGCGCGACAGCGCGGCCGGCAGCGGGTCGGCGCCGTGCATGGAGATCAGCATGACCCCGTCGACGTGCCCGCCCGCGATGTAACGCTCCACCCGGGCGTGGCTCTTGGCGGAGGAGGCCAGCATGAGCACGACCTGTTTGTTCACCGCTTCGAGCGCCACGGACGCCGACCTGATCGCCGTGGAGAACATCGGGTCCTCGGAGAAGACCCGGGTGCCCGGCTCGCTGACGACCAGCGCGATCGAGTCGGTGCGCTGGGTGACCAGGCTGCGCGCGGCCGAGTTGGGCACGTAGCCCAGCTCGTCGATCGCGCGCTGCACGGCGTCGCGGATGTGGGGCGCCACCGTCGTCTGGCCGTTGACGACCCGGGAGGCGGTGGCGCGCGAGACCCCCGCCCGGGCGGCGACCGCCTCGAGCGTCGGGCGCCTCATGGATGCACCAAGTGGGAGAGCACGAAGAAAATCTACAGGCCGTTCCTGGCGATGACGTCTCTGTACCAGAGAGCGCTGTCCTTGAGGACCCTGGCCTGTGTCGCGTAGTCGACGTGCACGATGCCGAACCGGCGCCGGTAGCCCTCGGCCCACTCGAAGTTGTCGAGCAGCGACCAGACCAGATATCCGCGCAGGTCCGCGCCCGCCCCGATGGCCCGGTGCACCTCGCGCAGGTGGCCCTCCAGGTAGGCCACCCGCTCGTCGTCGTGCACGCGGCCGCCCTCCACGACGTCGTCGAAGGCCGCGCCGTTCTCCGTGACCATGAGGCCGACCTGCGGATAGTCCTGCGAGAGCCGTACGAGGAGCCGTGACAGGCCGTCCGGCACGATCGGCCAGCCCATCGCGGTCGTCGGCGCATCCGCCGCCGCGAACCGGACGCCCTCCGAGCCCGGCCACGCCGCGTCGGCCGGCAGCCCCGGGCCCGACTCGACCACGCACGGGTTGTAGTAGTTGACGCCGACCAGGTCGATCGGCGCGTTGATCAGCGCGAGGTCGCCGTCGAGGACATGGTCCGTCCCGCCGTTGCGCGCCGCCGCCTCCAGGACCTCCGCCGGGTACGTGCCGTGCACCGCCGGGTCGAGGAACTGCCTGGTCAGCAGCGCGTGGACGCGGTCCACGACGGCCGCGTCCGCCTCGCCGGCCACCGCCGAAGGGTCGTTGACCTGGGCGGGGGTGAGCACGGGGGAGGAGTTGACCACCAGCATGAGGCTGCGGGCGCCGGACGCGCGCAGCCGGCGCGCGGCCAGCCCGTGGCCGAGCAGCAGGTGGTGCGCCGAGCGCAGGGCGCCGGCCGGGTCGCGGCGGCCCGGCGCGTGCACGCCGTTGCCGTAGCCGAGGAAGGCCGACACCCACGGCTCGTTGAGCGTGGTCCAGTCGCCCACCCGGTCGCCGAGCCGGTCGTGGACGGCCTGGGCGTAGTCGGCAAACCGGTACGCCGTATCGCGATTTGTCCACCCACCACGGTCTTCGAGTGCTTGGGGAAGATCCCAGTGATAAAGGGTGACATAAGGCGAAATTTCGGCGGCGAGTAGTTCGTCCACGAGCCGGTCGTAGAACGCCAGCCCGCGCGGGTTGACCGGGCCCGCGCCGTCCGGCTGGACCCGCGGCCACGCGACCGAGAACCGGTAGGCCGCCAGCCGCAGCTCCCGCATCAGCCTGACGTCCTCGCGGTAGCGGTGGTAGTGGTCGCAGGCCACGTCGCCGGTGTCGCCGTCCACCACGTTCCCGGGGGTGTGGGAGAAGGTGTCCCAGATCGACTGGCCCCGCCCGTCCTCCTTGACCGCCCCCTCGATCTGGTACGAGGCCGTCGCGGCACCCCAGACGAACTCCTCGGGAAAGATCATCCCTTAACAGCTCCTTGCATGATTCCACCGATGATTTGCCTGCCGAACAGGGCGAAGACGGCCACGAGCGGGAGCGTGCCGATCGCCGTCCCGGCCAGCCCGAGCACGTAATCGTTGACGTAGCCGCTGGCCAGCGTGGACAGCGCCACCTGGACGGTCGGGTTGTCCGGGTTCAGCACGACCAGCGGCCAGAAGTAGTCGTTCCAGGCCGACATGAACGTCAGCATGCCGAGCACCGCCGCCGCCGGACGGGCGGCGGGCAGCACGACGTGCCAGAACAGCCCCCACGTCGAGCACCCGTCCACCCGGCCGGCCTCCAGCAGCTCGGTGGGCAGGGCCCGCGACAGGTACTGGGTCATGAAGAACACGCCGAACGCGTTGACCAGCGCCGGGACGATCAGCGCGTAGTTGGTGCCGGTCCACTCCAGCTTCACCATGAGCATGTAGAGCGGGATGATGCCGAGCTGCGCCGGGACCATCATGGTGGCCACGGTGATCACGAGCATGATGTTCCTGCCCCTGAACTTCAGCTTGGCGAAGGCGAACCCGGCCAGCGTCGAGAAGAACATCACCGCGATCGAGATCGACCCCGCCACGATGACGGAGTTGACCAGCGCGAGCCCGAAGGGGACGGTGTCGAAGACCCGGGAGACGTTGGCGAAGAAGTTGCCGCCGGGGATCAGCGGCGGCGGCACCTGGGCCAGCGCCGAGTTGTGCCGGGAGGCCACCACGACGCTGTAGTAGAGCGGGAAGGCCGAGAAGAAGGCCACGGCGGTCAGGGTCAGGTAACGCAGCCTCATATCAGGCCCCCTCTCACTCTGCGGGTGATCAGGAAGTTGACCAGCGCGACGATCACCACGGCCAGGAACATCAGCCAGGAGGCGGCCGAGGCGTAGCCGAAGTCGAACGTCGAGTTCGCGAAGCCCTGCTCGTAGACGAACAGCGCCAGGGTCTGGAACTGCCGGTCCGGCCCGCCGGTGGCGATGCCGCCCCCGCCGCCGCTGCTCTGCCCGAACAGCAGGGGCTCGGCGATGATCTGCATGGCGCCGATCGTCGAGACGATGACCACGAAGACGATCGTCGGCCGGATCATCGGGATCGTGATCCTGCGCAGCTGCGTGAAGCCGCTCGCGCCGTCGAGGGTGGCGGCCTCGTACAGCTCGCGCGGCACGGCCTGCATGGCGGCCAGGAAGATCAGCGCGTTGTAGCCGGTCCAGCGCCACATGATCATCACGGAGAGGGCGAGGTGCGAGGTCGCGGTGCCGGCCGCCCAGTCGATGCTGCCGACGCCGAACCACGAGAGCACCCAGTTGATCAGCCCGAAGTCCCGGCCGAAGAGCTGGCTGAAGATGACCACGACCGCCACCACGCTCGTGACGTTCGGCAGCAGAAGCGCGACCCGGAACAGCGTCTGGAACCGCAGCCGCCGGTTGAGCAGGTGCGCCAGCCAGATGGCCAGCAGGAGCTGCGGCACGGTCGAGAGCACGCCGATGGACAGGGTGTTGAACGTGGCGTTCCAGAAGTACCCGTCGCCCAGCAGCGTCGAGTAGTTGTCCAGCCCGATGAACGTCTGCGTCTCCGACAGCAGCGACCACTCGTGCAGGCTCACCCAGGCCGTGTAGACCAGCGGGAACAGCCCGAAGGCGCAGAAGAGCAGGAAGAACGGCGCCACGTAGGCGTACGGCGACACCCTCAGGTCGAGGGTGTGCCGCATGCCGCGCCTACGCCGTCGCGAGACCGCGAGGGGAAGAGTGCTCATTTGATCTTCTTGACGTCCTCGAGCACCTGGGTCCACGCCTCGTCAGGCGTCTGCTTGCCCTGCTCCACGCGGCCGAGGCCGTTGCCGATGGCCGTGCGCACGTCGGCCTCCTTGGGGCCGAGGTGCTGCGGCTTGAGCGCCTTGGCGGCGTCGGAGTAGATCTTGCCGATGGGGGCGTCGCCGAAGAACGGCTTGGTGAAGTTCTGGATCGACGGGTCGTCGTACAGGGCCGGGATCGACGGGAATGTCCCCTCCTCCTTGAACACCTTGGCCTGGTTGTCCTTCGAGGTCAGGAAGTCGATCAGCTCGGCCGCCTCCTTCGGGTGCTTGCTCTGCCTGGGCACCATGAGGTGGGAGCCGCCGCTGTTGCCGGAGCCGCCCGGGACGGTCGCGATGTCCCACTTGCCGGCCGAGTCCTTGGCCTGCTCCTGGATGAAGCCGGTCATCCAGGCCGGGCAGATGATCGTGGCGAACGAGCCCTTGGCGAAGCCGGTGTTCCACGGCGGCGTGAAGGCCGCCAGCTTGGCGGTCAGGCCCTCCTGGGTGAGCTGGTTGGACAGGTCCCAGGCCTTCTTCACGTCCGGGTTCGAGGCCACGATGATGTTGTCCTGGGCGTCGTACAGGCCGGTGGGCGCCTGGTTGACCATGGCGCGGAAGATCTCGCCGGGGGAGTCGACGAACTTGGCCCCCGCCACGTTCGCCCCGGCGAACTTCTTGCCGGTCGCGATGTACTGCTCCCACGTCGGCCAGAGCGCCGCCACCTCGCTCCGGTCTGTCGGCAGCCCGGCCTTTTTGAACAGGTCCTTGCGGTAGCACATGGCCAGCCCGCCCACGTCGGTGCCGAGGCCGAGCACCTGCGTGCCGTCCTTGCTGAGGCCCTGCTGCCACTTCCAGTCGAGGTAGTCGGGCTGCCGTTTGTCCAGCCCGTACTGCTTGAGATCGACGAACTTGCCCGGCTGGGCGGTGAACGTGCTGATGTAGCCGACCTCGACCGCCTCGATGTCGCCCGCGCCGGCGTTGGTGGCCAGCCGCTTGACGAGGTTGCTGTGGTGGTCGTTGAACTGCGTGACGTTCTCGACGATCTCGATGTCGGGGTGGGTCTTCTTGTACTCCTCGTAGAGCGGTTTGAAGCCGAAGTCGCCGAAGAGGCCGACGGTGAGCTTGATCTTCTCTCCCGGCTTGGCGCTCTCCGCGGCGGTGGTGCTCCCGCCGCCTCCCCCACCGCAGGCCGTCGCCAGGGCGAGCAGGGACGCGGTGATCAAGGGCATGGCGAATCGCCGGACGCGAGGGGTCATGGAACCCTCCATGGTCGGTGCTTGCGAGGTAAGTGAGAGAGCGCTCTCTCAAGAGATTCGCGGCGCTCACACCAGGCTGTCAACGGGGGTTAAATAACGATCCGGCCTAGCGAGAGAGCGCGTTCACGCGTTGAGCGCGCGGCCGGCCATGCGGGCGTACATGCGGCCGGGGCTGGGGGCCTCGGTGAGGAAGCCGGGCAGCACGGGCAACTCGACGGCGAACGGGTCGAGCCGCTCGTACAGCTCGTTGGCGTCGGCGGGCCGGTCGTCCGGCAGCTTCTCCAGCAGCTGCGACAGCAGCGCGCCGAGCTCGCGGGGCAGGCCGGGGATGGCCGGCGGGCGCTCCTTGACCTGCTTCTCGAAGACCATGTAGTCGGTGGGCCCGGTGAACAGCTGGCGCCCGGTCAGCATCTCGTGCAGCACGCAGCCGAGCGAGTAGAGGTCGCTGCGCGGCTCGGCGACGCCGTGCTGGATCTGCTCGGGAGCCATGTACGCCGGCGTGCCCAGGATCTGCCCGATCCTCGTGAACGTGGTGACGTCGGTGTCCCGCAGCATGGCCAGCCCGAAGTCGAGCACCTTCACGCTGCCGTCGGGGCAGAGCATGAGGTTCGTGGGCTTGAGGTCGCGGTGGCAGATCGCCAGGGCGTGGGCCGCCGACAACACGGCACACGCCTGGGCCGCGATCGCGGCGGCCCAGGCGACGGGCAGCGGGCCGTGCTCGCTGACCACGTCGGCCACCGTGACGCCCTCGATGAACTGCATCACCTGGTAGAGCCGCTGCTCGTGGGTGCCGAAGTCGTAGAGCACCGGCGCGCCGGGATGTTCGAGCCGGGCCAGGATGCGGGCCTCGCGGATGAACCTGCGCTCCAGCTCGTGATCGTGCCCGCTGGGCAGCCTGAGCAGCTTCACCGCCACCCGGCGGTCCAGGTGGCGGTCGTGGCCCGCGTACACGGCGCCCATGCCACCTTGCCCGAGAGGGAGGTCGTCGAGCACATAGCGGTCACCGATGACCATTCGCCCCTCCCCGCAGCCTTCCGGGAAAAAACTACACCGTCAGGCGAGGGAGTGCCGTCTGGTCAAGGGGTGAGGCCATGGGCGCCGGGGTGGAGGTGGCCGTCCGCCAGGCCGTCGAGGCCGAGCCTGATCAGCGCCTGTCCCAGCGTCGAGGTCTCGCGGATGGCGTCCTCGAGCACGGCGAGCTGCCGGAAGGCGTCGCCGTACGCCTTCTGCTCCTTCAGCGACAGGCGCGGCAGCCGGGTGCGGCGCACGTCGAATCTGCTGGAGCCGGTGGTCGCCCGGCCGCCGGCGGCCCGCAGGAAGCCCGCCAGGAAGTCGGGGTCGAGCCGGCGCGCGTCCACCCGGTAGAGCGTCAGATGGGGCCCCAGCACCGCCCCACCGTCGGCCATCACGCGCACGCTGGAGTAGGAGGCCACCACGTCGCCCGGGCGGATCGCGATCAGCCCCTGCTGCATGGTGGTGCCACCGGACGGCGGCGTGCCGTTGAGCACGTCGTCGGAGGTCAGCACGGGCACCTCGCCGCCGTCCGCGGCCATCTTGGGCGGGGCCTGCGACGTGGCCACCAGACCTTCCTTGATCAGGTCGCCCAGCGTGGTCGCGGGCTGGTCGAGCGGCTGCTCCAGGACCTTCAGGTCGGGCGGCGCCGAGGTGGCGGCCATGAAGCGGTCGCGGGCCTCGGCGTACGCCTTGCCGACGTCGTCGCGCCGCTGGTGGCGGGCCGGGGTCATGTCGACCTCGTCGGCCAGCAGGTCGATGATGCGCACGGTCTGGTCGGAACGGTCCTCCAGGTACGCCTCCCAGGCCGGCTCGACGATCGCCAGGTCGGCCGTGGCGTCGAGGATCAGCACCTCGGACGGCGGCCGCTCGCCCGGCGCGGGCCTGCGCAGCAGCCAGAGGTCCGATCCCGGCAGCGCGATCACGGCCCGCAGGGCGCCCGCGCGCAGCAGGTTGGCCCGGATGCGGCGGCCCGCCTTGCGGCTGGCGGCGGCCGGCGGCATGAGGATGGCGACCAGGCCGCGCGACTTGACGTGGGTGAGGCAGTGCTGCACCCAGGCCAGCTCCGGCTCGCCGCGCGGCGGCAGGCCGTACTCCCAGCGCGGGTCGCCGGTCAGCTCCTCGTAGCCCCAGGCCCGCTCGTTGAACGGCGGATCGCACACCACGGCGTCGGCCCGCTCGCCGGCGAACCCGTCGTGGCGCATCGAGTCACCGGACACGACCTCGGCGTCGATGCCGCGCAGCCGGAGCCTGGCGGCGGTGATGGCCGCCGAGGTCTCGCTGAGCTCCTGCCCGAGCATCCTGACCGCCCCCGGCTCCGCCTGGGCGTGCCGGTCGTGGGTGGGGGCGAGGAGCAGCGTGCCGACGCCGCAGGCCGGGTCGAGGATCGTCGAGCCGGTCGGCCGTACCAGCCTGACCATGAGCCCGGCCACGTCCTCGCGGGTCACCGAGAGCTGCCGCGAGTGCGCCTCCAGGTAGCGCTCGCAGAGGAACTCGTACGCCGTCAGCGCGCCGAGCTGCTCGGCCAGCTCCAGTACGAGCTCCGCCAGCTCCGGCTCCAGCCCGCCCTCGACGGGCGATCCGGGATCCGGGGCGGGGCGGGTCAGCAGGGCGCCGGCCTGGGCCACCAGCTCGCCCAGACGCAAATCTCCCGCTGCTTTCAGGCGTTGCCACACCCGATCTCCCAGGGAGACCTGGTAGGACTTCCCATAGCGACGTAGCCAGGACTCGACCTGCCGGAGCGAGAAGAGCGGCTGGTTGGCCGTGCCGCCGATGGGATCGGGGAAGTCGTCGTGGCGGCGGCGCCAGTTGCTCACCGCGGCACGCCCGACACCGGCGAGCCGGGCGATGTCCCCGGCGTTGACGGTCGGGTCGTGGCTCATGGTGCCCACAGTAGTTCACAAGAGTCTTCAGCGCATCTGCTTGTGAAGTCTTTCAACCAATGATTTACTGCTGGGTATGAAGCACAACATCCGCTATGCCGCCGGATCAGACGTGGGCCGCCGCAGGGAGCAGAACGAGGACTCCGGCTATGCGAGTGGCCGGCTGCTCGTTGTGGCCGACGGGATGGGTGGGCACGCGGCCGGCGAGCTGGCGAGCTCGGCGGCGATCGCCGTCATGCGCGAGCTGGATGCCACGCTTCCCGAGACGGGCTCGGACCTCGAGGCGGCCCTGGAGGGCGCCGTGCACGAGGCGGCACGCAGGCTGGTCGAGCTGGCCGACATCGACCCCGCGCGCAGGGGGATGGGGACCACGGTGACCGCCATGCTGTGGGACGGCTACCGGTTCGCCCTGGCTCATCTCGGTGACTCCCGCGGATATTTGCTTCGCGACGGTGCTCTCTACCAGATGACCAAGGATCACACACTTGTGCAGTCGATGGTGGACGAAGGGCGGATAACCGAGGACCAGGCCGCCGTGCACCCCCGGCGTTCGATGGTGCTGCGGGTGCTGGGCAGCGAGGGCAGGGCGGAGCCCGACATGGCGCTGCGCGAGGCCGAGCCTGATGACCGCTACCTCCTCTGCTCCGACGGCCTCACGACCGTACTCGGTCCCGAGGTTCTGCACGAGGTCCTGACCACGGTGGCAGACCCGGGCTCGGCCGTCCAGCGGCTCATCGATCTGGCCAACGAGGGCGGCTCGCCGGACAACGTGACCGTGATCGTGGCCGACGTGGTCGCGCCGGGCGCGGGCGAGGCGGCCGTCTATCGCGTGGGGGCCGGCGCTTAACAGGAGTGGTCACCAGTCTCAGCTGCCTCACCAGTCACAAAACCGAAATATTGGCTAATAGCACGACACTTTCCGAGTGATTCGCGCAATTTCCCGATGGCGCTACTACAGTCCATCGTGATTTATCGGTTTTCTGGGAGGAGTCACCCTGGACCCGATCGCGGACGAGCTGCTGAAGACGGTGCGGCAGGAACTCGGCTACAAGGAGAAAAACGGCCAGTTCACGAAGTTCGGCCAGTGGTATGCGGATCGCGTCCAAGACACCCAGTACCGCAACGGGCCGTGGTGTGACATGTTCATCGCCTGGGCCGCGGACAGAGCCGACCTCAGCCAATACGTGGGCGAGTTCGCCTGGACGCCCTCCCATGCCGCCTGGTTCATGAAACAGGGGGCATGGACGCAGAAGCCCGAGCCGGGTGCGCTCGTCTTCTTCGACTGGAAGGGCGGCAAGAGCTACAAGGGCATCGACCACGTGGGGATCGTGGAGAAGGTCAGCGGCAAGAAGATCCACACGATCGAGGCGAACGTGGACCGGATCTGGCTCAAGCGCAAGACGCGGGAGACGGACAAGGTCGTCGGCTATGGCATTCCGCGCCTGGTCAAGGCCAGCGCCGACAAGCTCGGGGAGATCCGCTCGACCGAGCGGCCCTTCGTGCCCTTGCCGCGCGTGGACAGCGGGCAGGGGTCGCCTCTGGACGTCCTGGGCACGCCGCCCGCGCTGCTGACCGCGATGGTGCTGATGACCGTCGTCCTCTCCCTCCGCGTCACCGGCCGCCGCCGCGGCACCCACCGCCGCCTCGCCTGGCCCTGGAACGCACCAACCACCGAGCAGGAAGCCACTCCTGCACCCGAACGGGTGACGATCCGCGCCAAGGCCCCGGAGAAGACCTCACATCCCCGTCCCGCGCCGCCCGCCCGCCCCGAAAGGACGCGCGTCCCGGCTGCCGCGGGCACCAGGCCCCCGACCTCGACGAGACGCAAGCCCTACGAGCCCGGCTAGCCCGCGTTCCGGCCCGCGAGGGGCTAGGCCGTGAGGTCGATGACCACCTTGACGTCGTGGCCGCGTTCGAAGGCGTCCAGGGCGCGCGACAGCGGGACCCGGCGCGTGATCAGCCGTTCGAGCCACCCGATGTCGGCCTTGACCAGCGCGTCGGCGGCGTCCCTGTAGTGCCGCAGGTTCGCGTTCACGGAGCCGAAGACCACGTCGTTCTCCAGGACGATGTCCCGGTTGATGAGCCCGGCGTCCACCCGGTGCGCGCGGCCTCCGGGTGAGAGCCCGGCCAGGCAGACGATCCCCGCGGCGGCCGTGCCGACCATGGCGTCGATGACGAGCGTCCCGGCCCCCGTGCACTCGATGATGACGTCGGGCCTGACCGTGGTGAGCTCCTTCAGCGACGTGCCGGAATGGTAGGTCCCGTCCAGGTTCTCCACGAGCCGCGACTTGAGCCCGGCGGGCGAGCGGTCGAGCACGTGCACCTCCAGCCCCCGCTGCCGCCCCATCAGCGCCGCCAGCAGCCCGATGGGCCCGGCCCCCGTGACCAGCAGCGTGTGGGGCTCGAACCAGGCCCGCGACCCGATCCGCTCGATCTGCTCCCACGCCTTGGCGACCACCGACGCGGGCTCGACCAGCATGCCGACGCTCTCCAGCGACGGATCCAGGCGCACGGCGTAGGCGCCCTCGACCGTCCAGCGTTCGGAGGCGTACCCGTCGATCTCCTTGATGCCCCGCTCGGTGTACTGGCCGTTGCGGCACATGTCGAACTCGCCCCGCCTGCAGGCTCCGCAGGGCACCGGGTCGGGCCGCCGGACCACTCCGACCACCAGGTCGCCGGGGGAGTACGCGGACCCTTCGGGCACCTCCAGCACCCGGCCCAGCGACTCGTGCCCGAGCACCATGCGCTCCTTGCCGGGCGGCGGCCAGCCGTACTCGGCGGTGATCAACTCCCTGTCGGTCCCGCAGACCCCCAGCGCCAGCCCCTGGACCAGCAGTTCGCCCGTGCCCGGGGCGGGATCAGGGACCTCTTCGACGGCCAGCGTCCCTTGCTTGCCCGGTGTGAACGTCAGTGCGCGCATGCGGTTCACCCCCTCGGGCCCCCTACCCGGATGCCGGGGAGAAATAGTAGGACGTCCAAGTACCAATTAATAGGACGTCCTAGTATCTTCGGAAGGGAGAGCCCTCACGAAGGAGTGAACAGGCGTGCACGTCCCGGTACACCCAGTCCGTTTCGTGACCGCCGCGGCCTTGTTCGACGGCCACGACGCGGCGATCAACATCATGCGGCGCATCCTCCAGTCGCAGGGGGCCGAGGTCATCCATCTCGGGCACAACCGCTCGGTGGACGAGATCGTCACGGCCGCCGTCCAGGAGGACGTCCAGGGCGTGGCGATCAGCTCGTACCAGGGCGGCCACGTGGAGTTCTTCACCTACCTCGTGGAGCTGCTGCGCGAGCGCGGGGCCGGGCACGTCAAGGTGTACGGCGGGGGCGGGGGCGTGATCGTCCCCGAGGAGATCGAGCTGCTGCACTCGCGCGGCGTCACCCGCATCTTCTCGCCCGAGGACGGCCAGCGGTACGGGCTGCCCGGGATGATCAACCGGCTCATCGAGGACTGCGACGTCGAGCTGGACGGCTGCCCGCCGGTCGAGGCCGTGGTCTCGGGCGACCAGGCGGCGCTGGCCCGCGCGATCACGCTCATCGAGTCGGGGCGCGCCCCGGAGGGGCTGGTCGAGGGCCTGAAGGCCGCCGCGACGGGGAGGAGCGCCCCCGTGCTCGGCATCACCGGTACGGGCGGCTCCGGCAAGTCCTCGCTCACCGACGAGCTGGTCCGCAGGTTCCGCGTGGACAACGACGACAAGCTACGCATCGCGGTCATCGCCATCGACCCCACCCGCCGGCGCGGCGGCGGCGCCCTGCTCGGCGACCGCATCAGGATGAACAGCCTGAGCCCCCAGACCTACTTCCGCTCCCTGGCCACCAGGGGCGCCGCCAACGAGGTGCCCGCCTGCCTCGACGAGGTGATCACCGCCTGCCGGGCCGCGGGCCACGACCTGGTGATCGTGGAGACGCCCGGCATCGGCCAGGGCGACGCCGGGATCGTCCCCCACGTGGACGTGCCGATCTACGTGATGACGCCCGAGTTCGGGGCGGCCTCGCAGCTCGAGAAGATCGACATGCTGGACTTCGCCGAGGCCGTGGTGATCAACAAGTACGAGCGGCGCGGCGCGGAGGACGCCCTGCGCGACGTGCGCCGCCAGCTCGTACGCAACCGCGAGGCGTTCGGCGCCAGGCCGGAGGACATGCCGGTCTTCGGCACCATCGCGGCCCGCTACAACGACGCCGGGGTCACGGCCCTCTACCAGCACCTCAAGCCCCTCCTGCTGGGCGAGCCGGGGCCGGGGCTGCTGCCGAAGGTGTCCGGGCGCACCTCGCGGGCGTCGGCCGCCATCGTGCCGCCGGCCCGGGTCCGCTACCTGGCCGACATCGCCGAGACCGTGCGCGCGTACCACGCCGAGACGCTCGCCCAGGCCGAGGTCGCCCGCCGCCGCCAGCAGCTGGCCGCCGTGCGCTCCCTCCTGGAGGACCCCCGCCTGGAGGAGCTGGAGGCGCAGGCGGAGCGGGAGCTGAGCGAGGAGAGCCGGGCCCTGCTGGATGCCTGGCCCGCCGTCAGGGAGCGCTACACCGCCGACGAGCTGGTGGTGAAGGTGCGCGACCGCGAGATCCACACCCCGCTCTGGCGCGAGACCCTGTCCGGCAACCGGATCCCGCGCGTGGCGCTGCCCCGCTACAGCGACCACGGCGACCTGCTGAGGTTCCTGCGCGGGGAGAACCTGCCCGGGTCGTTCCCCTTCACCGCCGGGGTGTTCCCGTTCAAGCGCGACGACGAGGACCCGACCAGGATGTTCGCCGGTGAGGGCGACCCGTTCCGCACCAACAGGCGCTTCAAGCTGCTGTCCGAGGGCCAGCCCGCGACCAGGCTGTCCACGGCGTTCGACTCGGTGACCCTCTACGGCCACGACCCGGACCTGAGGCCCGACATCTACGGCAAGGTGGGCACCTCGGGCGTGTCGATCGCGACGCTCGACGACATGAAGGTGCTCTACGACGGGTTCGACCTGGCGGCGCCGAACACGTCCGTGTCCATGACGATCAACGGCCCGGCGCCCACGATCCTGGCCTTCTACCTCAACACCGCCATCGACCAGGCCCTCGACCGCTTCCAGGCCGAGCAGGGGCGCCCGCCGTCGGCCGAGGAGGCCGCCGCCCTGCGCGCCCGTACGCTGGCCACGGTCAGGGGCACCGTGCAGGCCGACATCCTCAAGGAGGACCAGGGCCAGAACACCTGCATCTTCTCCACCGAGTTCTCGCTCCGGATGATGGCCGACATCCAGGAGTGGTTCATCAAGAACGGCGTGCGCAACTTCTACTCGGTCTCGATCTCCGGCTACCACATCGCCGAGGCCGGGGCCAACCCCATCAGCCAGCTCGCCTTCACGCTGGCCAACGGCTTCACGTACGTGGAGGCGTACCTGGCCAGGGGCATGAAGATCGACGACTTCGCCCCGAACCTGTCGTTCTTCTTCTCCAACGGCATGGACCCCGAGTACAGCGTGCTCGGGCGGGTGGCCCGCCGCATCTGGGCGGTGGCCATGAGGGAGCGCTACGGCGCCGGGGAGCGGTCGCAGAAGCTGAAGTACCACATCCAGACCTCGGGCCGGTCGCTGCACGCCCAGGAGATGAACTTCAACGACATCCGTACCACCCTCCAGGCCCTGATCGCCGTCTACGACAACTGCAACAGCCTGCACACCAACGCCTTCGACGAGGCGGTGACGACCCCGTCGGCCGACTCGGTGCGCAGGGCCATGGCCATCCAGCTCATCATCAACCGCGAGTGGGGCCTGGCCAGGAACGAGAACCCGCTGCAGGGCTCGTTCATCGTCGAGGAGCTGACGGACCTGGTGGAGGAGGCCGTGCTCGCCGAGTTCGAGCGGCTGTCCGACCGGGGCGGCGTGCTGGGCGCGATGGAGACCGGCTACCAGCGCGGCAAGATCCAGGACGAGTCCATGCTGTACGAGATGCGCAAGCACGACGGCTCGCTGCCGATCGTCGGGGTGAACACGTTCCGCAACGGCACGGAGGAGCCGCCGGCGCACAAGCTGGAGCTGGCCAGGGGCACCGAGGAGGAGAAGCGCTCGCAGCTCGACCGGCTGCGCGCCTTCCACGAGCGCAACCGCTCGGAGGCCCCGGCGCAGCTCGCCCGGCTGCGCGAGGTGGCGATGTCGGACGGGAACGCGTTCGAGGTGCTGATGGACGCGGCCCGCGTCTGCTCGCTCGGCCAGATCACGGAGGCGCTGTTCGAGGCGGGCGGCCAGTACCGCCGCAACGTCTGACCACGCGCGTGGGTGATGAGGGGGCTCGGGAGCCGCGCGGATAGGATCACGGATCGGGGAACATCGCTATCCAGGAGGCTTTCATGTCCGACGTCACTTTCAAGGGCACGCCCGTCACCGTGGGCGGCACCTTCCCGCAGCCCGGCGACAGCGCGCCCGCGTTCAAGCTGGTGGGCGGCGACCTGGCCGAGCACTCGCTGGAGGAGTACGGGCAGAAGACCAAGGTGCTCAACATCTTCCCGAGCCTCGACACCGGCGTCTGCGCGGCCTCGGTGCGGCGCTTCAACGAGGTGGCCGCCGAGCACCCCGAGGTGGCCGTGCTCTGCGTCTCCGCCGACCTGCCCTTCGCCCAGAAGCGGTTCTGCGGCGCCGAGGGGCTCGACAACGTGATCACGCTCTCGCTCATGCGGGGCCGCGAGTTCCTGACCGACTACGGCGTGGCGCAGGAGTCGGGTCCGCTGGCCGGGCTGGCCGCGCGCGCGGTGGTCGTGCTCGACGGTGACAACCGGGTGGTCTACTCCCAGCTGGTGCCGGAGATCACCCAGGAGCCCGACTACGACGCCGCGCTGGCGGCGCTCAAGTAGCGGTCCGGGGGTCCACACCGTGGACCCCCGGCCTCAGCCCCTCCTGGCCACGCCGCACAGGATCAGCGACGACTCGGGCCCGTCGACGAAGTCGATCATGTCGGCCTGGTCGGGCCGCCACTCCGGCAGCCACACGAGGCCCGGGTCGACCAGCTCGAACCCCTCGAACAGCGCCGCGATCCGTTCCCGGCTCCGGAACCTGATCGGGGCGTTGGTGCCCCGGTAGACCTCGGTGATCGCCTCCACGGCCGCGGCGCGGGCGTCGGTGGTGCCGTGGGACATGACCAGGCAACTGCCGGGGGCCATGGCGTCGCGCAGGCCCGCCACGATCTCCCGAGGGCGGTCGGAGTCGGCGACGTAGTGCATGATCGCCGTCAGCAGCACGCCGACCGGGCGGCTGAAGTCGATCGCCGCCATCACCTCGGGATTGCGCAGGATGCCCTCGGGCTTGCGCAGATCGCCCTCCACCGCCGTCGTGTCGCCCTGACCGGCCAGCAGCGCCCTGGCGTGCACCAGCACCACGGGATCCCGGTCCACGTAGACCACCCGGGCCCCCGGGGTGATCTTCCTGGCCACCTCGTGCACGTTGTCCGGGCCGGGCAGCCCCGTCCCGATGTCGAGGAACTGCGTGATGCCGGACTCGGCGAGGTACCGAACGGCACGCCCCAGGAACGCGCGATTCGCCCGGACCGCCGCCCGTAACTCCGGAGCCGCCTCGAGCAGCTTCTCCGCCGCCGCCCGGTCGGCAGGGAAGTGGTCCTTGCCACCCAGGAAGTAGTCGTAGAGCCGGGCGATGTTGGGAGTGTGCGGATCGAAGGCTGGCGACTCTCGTTCCAACCGTCATTCCCCCGATCAAGAGTTAACGATCTTCGACCTGGATTCTACGGATCTATACCGACATTCACCGCCGAATACCCGTCGATCTAGGCTGATGTTGTGGATGACACCGGCGTGCCCGTGAAGATCCCCGAGACCGTGCGGCGGATCGTGTCCCTGGTGCCGTCGCTGACCGAGTCGGTGGCGGCGACCGTGCCGGAGGCGCTGGTGGGGGCGACCGACTGGTGCTCGCACCCGGCCGACCTGGACGTGGCCAGGGTCAGGGGCACCAAGAACCCCGACCTCGACGCGATCAGGCGGCTCCGGCCTGACGTGGTCCTCGCCAACGCCGAGGAGAACCGCGCGCCCGACATCGAGGCCCTGCGCGAATCGGGCATCGCGGTCTGGGTGACGAAGATCGAGACGCTGGACCAGGCTTTCCGGTCGCTGGAGCGCATGTTCCGGGAGGCGTGCCGTACCGGACGTCCCGGGTGGCTGGACGCGGCGGAGGAGGCGTGGCGCGCGCCCGCGGAAGGGGCGCGGCGCACGGCCGTCGTCCCGATCTGGCGGCGGCCCTGGATGGTGGTGGGGCGCGACACGTTCACCGGGGACGTGCTCAGGCGCCTCGGCGTGGTCAACCTCTACGCCGGCCACGAGGAGCGCTATCCCAAGATCCCCCTGGCCGAGCTGGTCGAGCGGCGGCCCGACCTGGTGGTGCTGCCGGACGAGCCGTACGCGTTCTCGGAGACGGACGGCCCCGAGTGCTTCCCGGGGCTCGCCTGCGCGCTGGTCAGCGGGCGGCTGCTCACCTGGTACGGCCCCTCGCTCGTGGAGGCGCCCGCCCTGCTGCGGAGCGCCCTGGGCTGACCGGGCTCAGCGCGCCCGTACGCGTCCGGCGGCCAGGGCGGCGTCCACGGAGGCGGCGGAGAGCACGTGCTCCATGACGATCACCGCCATCCCCACGATCCCGGCCCGGTCCTCGAGCGAGGTGGGCACGATCTCCAGGTGCCTGGTCGTGTACGGCAGGCTGTGCCGATAGACGATCTCCCTGATCCCCGTCAGATAGTGCTCCCTGGTCTCCGCCATGTCCCCGGCCAGCACCAGCACGCCCGGATTGAGCAGGCTGACCGCGGTGGCCAGCACGAGGCCCAGCGTGCGCCCCGCCTCCTGGGTGCGGGCGATGGCCGCCGGATCGCCCGCCTGCACCAGGCGTACGACGTCGCGGCTGGACTCCTGGCCCAGGTCGGTGGCCAGGGCGTGGCCGCTGGCCAGCGAGGCCACGCAGCCGCGCGAGCCGCACGTGCAGACCCGGTCGTCGTGCTCGTTCAGCCGCACGTGCCCGATGTTCCCGGCGGCCTCCTCGACGCCCCGGTAGATCTGCCCGTCGATGATGATCCCGGTGCCGATCCCGGTCGACACCTTGATGAGGATGAGGGAGTCCGTGTCGCGCCACGACGACCACCACTCGCCCAGCGCCATCGCGTTGGCGTCGTTCTCGACCAGCACGGGCACGTCGTAGGTCTCCGCGATCGCCTCGCCCACCGGATAGCCGTCCCACCCGGGCATCAGGAACGACCTGATCATCCGCCCGGTGGTGTGGTCCACGGAGCCGGGCAGGTCGAGCCCGATGCCGTACACGTCGCTCGCCGGCCGCCCGGCCCGGTCGAGCAGCCGCTGGAACGCCTCCCGCACCCACGACAGGACCGCCTCGGGGCCGAGCTCGATGCGCATCTCGGCGCGCTCCTCGGCCAGGGTGCGGGCGGCCAGGTCGGTGAGCGCCACGCGGGCGTGGCTGGCGCCCAGGTCGGCCACCAGCATCAGGCGCCGGCCGGCGTCCACGTCGAGCACCGAGGGCGGTCGCCCGCCCCCGGAGGCCGCGACGCCGGACTCGTGGATGTATCCGGCGTCGATGAGCCGGTCGACCCGGTCGGTGATCGTCGACCGGGACAGGCCGGTGTACTCGATCAGTTCCTTGCGCGTACGGCAGGTGCCATGGCGGATGAGCTGGAGGATCTGCCCTGCCGTCAGCATGGTCTATCCCTTCTCCGCCCCTGCCGTGAGGCCCTCCGTCAGCAGTCGCTCACTGGCGAAGAACACGATCACGATGGGCAGTGTCAGCACCACCGAACCTGCCATCAGGACCGTCGTGGGAATCTCTATGCTCCCCGCCAGCTGCGAGAGGCCCAGGGACACCGTCCAGCTCTCCCGCTTCTCCACGAGGAAGAGCAGGGCGAACAGGAACTCGTTCCACGCGATCATGAACGCGTAGAGGCCGGTCGCCATCAGCGCGGGCTTGGAGAGGGGCAGCACCACGCGCCAGATGGTCGAAAGCCTCGTGCACCCGTCGATCGCGGCCGCTTCCTCCACGCTTTGCGGCACGGTCTCGAAGTAGTTGCGGAGCATGTATACCGTGACGGGCACGGTTTGCGCGATATACACGAGGATCAGTCCGAAAAGGGATCCGCGTAGCCCCAGCATCGTGAAGAGCACGAAGAGGGGGATGGCCAGCACGATCGCCGGAAACAGGTACACCGCCAGGAAGAGGAAGTGGACCTGCCGCCGGCCGAAGAAGCGCAGCCGCGCGACCGCGTACGCGCCCGGGATCGAGATCAGCAGCGTGACCGCCACCGAGGCGAGCGCCACGATCGCGCTGTTCCTCAGGAAGCTCAGGAAGCCCTGCCTGGTCAGCACGTCCACGTACGTGTCCAGGGTGAAGGCGCGCGGCCAGAGCGAGCCCGGCTCCAGGATCAGCTCCTGGATGTCGCGCACGGACAGCAGCACCATGTAGAGGAACGGGAACGCGGTCATCAGGAAGAGCACCCCGATGACCAGCGGCTTCAGCACCCGGAGGAGGGCCCGCTCGAACCTATCTCTGCTCACCTTCACCCCCGCCGAAGAACCGCAGGTAGATGGCCAGGAACACGACCAGGAAGACCGCCAGCACGATCGCCTGCGCGGCCGAGGCGCCGATGTCGTCGCGGGCGGTCAGGAAGTTGTAGACCCGCACGCTGACCACCTCGGTCCCGGCCCCGCCGCCGGTCAGCAGGTAGACGTCGTCGAACTTGGTGAACGTGAACACGAACCGCAGCACCGACAGCAGCGCGATGATCCGCCAGAGCTGCGGCATGATCACGTATCGGAACCGCTGGGTAGGCGTGGCCCCGTCCACGACCGCGGCCTCGTCCAGCTCCGCGGGCAGCGCCTGGAGCCTGGCCAGGATGAACAGGAACGCGAACGGGAAATACCGCCACGCCTCGAACGCGATCACCGTGAACAGCGCCACCGGCACCCGCACGCCCAGGAACTCGCCCCTGGCCTGGGTGAGGAACGCGATCGGCTCCTGGAGCCAGGTGTTGACGATGCCGTACTGGGGGTTGAGCATCGTCTCCCACAGGAACGCCACGGCCACGACCGGCGCCACGTACGGGATCAGGATCGAGGCCCTGACCAGGGTCCGCCCCCTGAACCTGTCACGCAGCGCCAGCGCCGCCACCAGCCCGATCGCGATCGACAGCACGGTCCCCGCGACGGTGTAGACGAGCGTGTTGACCAGGGACGACCAGAAGCCGGGCTCGGAGACCACGTAGGAGAAGTTCTCCAGCGTGTAGTGGCCGAAGATGCCGACCCGGCGGATGTTGATCAGCCGGGCGTCCTGGAACGCCAGCATGATCGCCCACAGCAGTGGCAGCACCACCACGACCAGCGTGATGACGAGCGTCGGCGAGATGAGCGCCAGCCCCGCCCGCCCTTCCCGCTGCCGCAGAGTGGGGGTCACTGGCGGATCCCGCGCTTGATGGTCTCCACGTCGGCCTTGGCCTGGGCGGCGGCGGCCTGCGGGGTCAGGGAGCCGTCCACGACCGAGCTGAGCGCCTTGGGCACCGGCAGCTCGCCCATGGTGGCGCCGACCAGCTTGCCCTGCCCCTGCGGGATCCCCCAGCGGGCGAAGGTGTCCGGGCTCTTGCGCAGGGCGTCCAGCACGTCGGCCGGGTAGATGTCGGCCAGCGGCTTCTTGGAGTCGACCCCGGCGGGCAGCTTGTTCCACTTGTCCTCGAAGCCCTTGCGGGTCGGGAACTTGCCCTCGGGCGCCATGCCGATCCAGCGCTCGTAGCCCTCGTTCATCATGTAGGCGACGAACTTCGCGGCGGGGTCCTTGGCGGCGTCACGGGTGATCGCCCAGGAGACGATCTCGCCGTACTGCGCGGGCGCGCTCCCGTCGGGCCCCTTCAGCGCCGTGACCACGCCGGTGTTCTTGGCCAGCCACTCGGGTTCGGCGCGGCACTCCTGGCAGCTCGGCAGCGCGTCCTTACGGAGCCCGGCCAGCTCGTCGAGGATGAACGACGACCAGATCGTCATGGCCGCCTTGCCGGAGAAGTAGGTGGCCCGGGTGGAGTCGACGTCCTGCTTGCCCTTGACCGAGTAGTCCTTGGCGAGCTTGCCGTAGAACTCGAACGCCTTTACGCACTGCGGCGAGTCAAGGGCGACATTTCCGGAATTGTCGACGAGCTGGCACCCGTTCGCCAGCGCGACGTGCTCGAAGCTCTGCGCGGTGAACGAGTCCTTCGGCGCGATCGCCAGCGTGATGCCCGCGACCCCGCCCGTGTTCAGCTTGGCGGCCGCCGCCTCCAGCCGCTCGTACGTGTCGGGCGGCTGCAGCCCGGCCTTGTCGAACAGATCCTTGCGGTAGAGGATCAGCTGCGCCCACCCGTCGCTCGGCACCGCGAGCAGCTTCCCGCCCGAGCTGTCGAGCTCCAGGGCCCGCGGCGAGAAGGAGTCCCGGCCGAGCTGGTCGACGACCTTGCCGGGGGTCTCGGTGTCGAGCAGGTCGTTGGCCTCCAGTTCGCGCACCGCCGCCAGCGGCAGCGCGCCGATCACGTCCGGCAGGTCGCCGGCCGCGGCGGCGGCCGTCACGGCCTGGCTGAACTGGTCCTCGGCCATGGCGACCAGCTTGACCTGGATCCCGGTCTTCTTGGTGAAGTCGGCGGCGATCTGGTTCTGTACGGCCATCCGGTCGTTGAGGTTCTCTTCGGTCCAGACGGTGATCTGGTTGCCGGCGGACGACTCGCCACCGTCGCCGCACGCCGCCAGTGAGGCGGCGGCCAGCAGGGCGACGGAGAGGACGGCGGTTACCTTCTTCGGCATGGCACGCTCCTCCGGTTCGGGGATATGCCGCCCTTACCCTCGTCATGACCTCGGCAACGTTCGGTAGCCGATAACGAGACCGGTCTGTACCCACTCCGTGCCTCCCCCGCCACAAGTGGATCTTTGCCGGAAAGATCTACTTTGGGGTATTTCGGTCATCCGGAGGTCACCGCACTAGCTAGAAAGCCCAGGTGTGCGACCTGGTCGGCGATGTCGGTAAGGTCACTTTCCGGAAGACACGCTGTGAGAAACCCCAATTTCACCAGCCGCCCCCGGCGGAAGTCGTAGACTTAAGAGTGTTACCAGCGCAACTATCGTATGCAAACAAGTACTAAAGCTTTGACTTTTGTTTGATCATTAAGCCTAAGTGTGGGGAATGCGCGTCATCACGTTCGAGCAGCCAGGCCGTGTCCGCGTCAGCCTGGAATCGCCAGCCGACCTCGCGCCGGGATCCGTACGAGTCCGTACGATCTACTCCGGCGTTTCGGCAGGCACGGAGCTCACCGCCTATCGCGGCACAAATCCATATCTCAACCGCCATTGGGACACCGAGCGCCGGCTCTTCGTCGATGGCCAGACGCACGCGTACCCGCTGAGCGGCTGGGGCTACCAGGAGGTCGGCGAGGTCGTCGAGGCCGCGCCCGACGTCGCCGACCCGCCGGTGGGCAGCATCGTGTGGGGCATCTGGGGCCACCGCGCCGAGGCGGTCGTGCCGGCCGAGAAGCTGGTGGGGCACGTGATGCCGCCCGGCGCCGACCCGCTGACCGGAGTGTTCGCCCGGGTCGGGGCCATCGCGCTCAACGCGGTGCACGCCTCCGACGTGCACCTCGGCGACCAGATCGCGATCTTCGGCCAGGGCGTCATCGGGCTGCTCGCCACCCGCCTGGCCGTGCTGAGCGGCGCCCGGGTGGTCGCGGCCGACGCCATCCCCGACCGGCTGGAGCTGGCCAGGAGGTTCGGCGCGGCCGAGGTGTTCGACGTGCGCTCCGGGTCGGTGGCCGAGTTCATGCGCAAGCGCATCGAGGGCGCCGACACCGTCATCGAGCTGAGCGGCACCCACCAGGGCCTGCACGAGGCCATCAGGACCGTGCGCAAGGGCGGCAGGGTCGTGGCGGCCGGCTTCTACCAGGGTGACGGCGTGGGGCTGCGGCTGGGCGAGGAGTTCCACCACAACCAGGTCCAGCTCGTCTCCTCCCAGATCGGCGGCGTGGCCTCGTGGCTGGCGCACCGGTGGGACGTCGAGCGGCTGCAGCGCACGTTCATGGCGCTCGTCCACGAGGGCCAGATCGAGGTCGGCGACCTGATCAGCCACGTGGTCCCCGTCGAGAGGGCCGCGGAGGCCTTCGACCTGATCGACAAGCACCAGTCCGAGGTGCTCCAGCTCGTCTTCACCTTCGAGGAGTGACAGTGAAGCTCGCCGTACAGGAGCAGCTTCTGCCCGGCCGCACGTTGCAGGAGAAGTTCGCGTTCGCGCTCGATGCCGGGTTCGACGCCATCGAGCTGCGCGGCAAGGGCGATTTCCACTTCGCGGGCCGCCTGACGGAGCTCAAGCGGGCGCGGGCCGACGGCGTGGTCATGCCGACGGTGTGCGTGGACATGCCGCACTTCATCGGCGACTTCGACCCGGCCAAGCGCAAGGACGCCATCCAGCAGCTCAGGTCGCAGCTCACGGTGATCGCCGAGCTGGGCGGCATCGGCGTCATGACGCCCGCCTCCTGGGGGCAGTTCTCGCTGCGGCTGCCGCCGTTCGAGCCGCCGCGCAGCGCGGAGCAGGACCGCGAGGTGCTGACCGAGGCGCTGGGCATCCTGGGCGAGCACGCGCAGCGCAACGGCGTGCTGATCATGCTCGAACCCCTCAACCGGTACGAGAACCACATGGTCAACACCCTGGCCGACGCCGTCTCCTACTGCTCGATGGACTCGATCAGGATCGTCGGCGACACGTACCACATGAACATCGAGGAGGACGACCCCTGCCGCTCGCTGGCCGAGGCCGCCCCCTACCTCGCGCACATGCAGATCAGCGAGTCCAACCGCAACCAGCCGGGCACCGGTCACATCGACTGGGGCGCGCAGCTGGCCACGCTCGACGCCGTCGGCTACGACGGCTACCTCGCCCTGGAATGCCGCCTTCGGGGCGAACCCGAGATCGTCCTCCCCCAGACCGCGGCCTTCGTCAGGAAATACCTATGATCCTTCGCGACGCTGTGCGCGTCCTGGTGGCCAACTGGGACGGCAGCTACACGGTCCCCTCCCGGCGCCTGTACCCGCACCAATGGAGCTGGGACTCCGCCTTCATCGCGATCGGCAACGCCCGGTGGTCGCCGCGACGGGCCAGGATCGAGCTGCTCTCCCTGTTCGGCGCGCAGTGGCGCGACGGCAGGGTGCCGCACATCGTCTTCAACCCCGCGGTGCCCGAAGGGGCCTACTTCCCCGGGCCCGAGTTCTGGCAGGCGTACGCGCCGGGAGGCTCCGCGACCTCCGGGATCGTCCAGCCGCCGGTCCACGCGCTGGCCGCGTGGAAGACGCACCTGGCCGAGCCCGACCCGGCGTTCCTGCGCCGGATCTACCCCCGGCTCGTGGCGCAGCAGGAGTTCCTGCGCGCGGCCAGGCGCTCCCCTGAGGGGCTGATCTCGATCGTGCACCCCTGGGAGTCGGGCATGGACAACAGCCCGGCCTGGGACCTGCCGCTGCGGGCCGTGCGGCCCGACACCGTGGGCTTCGTCCGCCGCGACCTCGCCACGGTCAGCGCCGACGAGCGGCCCACCGACCGCGACTACGAGCGTTACGTCTCCCTCGCCCGTGCCTACCGCGACTCCGCCTACCGCAGTCCGGGGGAGTTCCAGGTCGAGTGCCCCCTGTTCAACGCCGCGTACGGCGTGGCCGAGTCGACGCTGGCCCGGATCGCGCAGGTGTGCGGCCTCGACCCCGAGCCGCACGAGCGGGAGGCGGCCGCGATCACCGGCGCCATGGTCGAGCACCTCTTCGACGGCGGCCTCTTCCAGGCCCGCGACGTGCGCACGGGCCGGCTGCTCTGCTCCAGCAGCACTGCCGGGCTGACCCCGCTCATGCTCCCGCACCTGCCGGACGAGGTCGCCGAGGCGGTGATCGGCACCGCGCTCGACCGGTTCGCTTTCAAGGACGGGGCGCTGCCCAGCTACTCTCCCGCGGCGCTCGACTTCGACCCGGCCCGCTACTGGCGCGGCCCGAGCTGGATCAACCTCACCTGGCTCGTCTGGCAGGGGCTCAAGGACCGCCGCCCCGACCTGGCCGCCCTGGTCGCCGAAGGGATGGTCAACTCGGTCGCGCGATCGGGCTTCCGCGAGTACTTCGACCCCTTCACCCTGCACGGCCACGGCAGCCACGACTTCAGCTGGTCAGCCGCCCTCCTCCTCGACGTGGTCGCTGAGCACGGCCTGGACGGTCTGCCGGCGTCTGGCCGCGAGGTCGGACAGGAACTCGGGGGCCTCGGCGAAGCCGACGACGTCGGTGATCACGTGCTGGCGTAGCCGCCGTCCGTACCGCCTGAGCAGGGCGATCGTCTCGTGCGAGAGCCGCTCCCGGTCCCAGGAATGCGCCAGGCCGCGCGGCACCCGGCCGATCTGGGCGCAGCGCAGCGTCAGCCCGTTGTGGTGGAACTCCTCGCCCAGCCGCACCTCCTGCGCGCCCTGGGTGTAGAAGGCGAGGTCCACCAGCGTGCCCTGGGGGCGCAGCATCCTGAGCCCGAGGGCCAGCGCCCTGGTCTGGCCGCGGCACTGGAACACCACGTCGGCGCCCCGGTCGTCGCGGCCGTGCCGCCAGCGGCGCTTCAGGTCCACGGCGGGATCCTCGTCGGCGGCCAGGACGTTCGCGCCGAGCGCCGCGGCGATCGCCAGCCTGGCCGGGGTCTCGTCCACGACCACGACCTCGGCCGCGTCGCAGGCCATGGCGAAGCACGCCGTCAGCAGCCCCACCACGCCCGCTCCCACGACCGCGACCCGCCGCCCGCGCACGCCGTCACCGAGCCGCTGCACGGCCGGGCCGTACAGGTCGTGCGCGGCGTGCAGGAGGCCGTTGGCGCAGATCGGGCCCATGTGGGCGACGTAGACGCCGAGCATGGGGTCGAGGTCGTCCGGCAGCTCGACGAACCGGTCGGCCATCGGGTCCGCCACGTACGCCGTGCGATGTCCGTAACACATCGCCACCAGCGCACCCTCGCTCACGGCCCGTGTCCGCGTCTCGACCACCAGGCCGACCTGCATGTAGCCGATGCCGCGCACCGGGTAGGCGATCGACGGCGTGCCCTCGGAGAACAGCCCGAGCGCCGGGTCCCAGGTCGAGGACAGGTACGGGTTGGTGCCCTTGACGTAGGTCAGCTCGGTCCCGGCCGAGACCCCGCTGTGGGTGGTGGCCAGCATGAACCCACCCTCGGGGATGCCCGGCAACTTCTCCTCCACCAGGCGAACCTCACCCGGTGCCTCGATACTGAGCACAGTGCCCATGGCCTCACTCCGTTCGGCGGCTCGGTCGCTGGGGTCCGTCGCCTTCCCTCGTCGCTCTGGTCGCTGCGCTCCCGTCGCTCCTCAGTCCAGGCGACGGCGCTCTCTCGCTCTCATCAAGCACCACCGGCCTCCGTTCCGCCGCGGACTGTGCGAGGGCCAGCGCCAGGCGATGAGTGCGTAGCGCCTCCCCGTACGGTACGCGTACGTCGGCGTCCTTACCCTGCACCGCGTTGATGAACTCCCGGTCGACGCGCGTCTTCGCCCGGCCGTCGTCCTCGATCACGCGCTGGCCGTCCACCAGCAGCCGCGTCTCGCTGAGCTCCAGCGCCAGGCCGTCGGCGCACACCTCCAGGCCCACCCGGTGCTTCTGGGCCAGCAGGCAGGAGGTGGCCAGCAGCCCGGCCGCGCCGTCGGCGAAGCGCAGGACCGCCGCCGTGGCCCGATCCACCTCGCCGTCGCTGTGGTTGGCGGCGGGGACGGCGTGCACCATCGACACCTCGCCCACCAGGACGCGGGCGAGGTCCAGCACGTGGACCGCCTGCTCGACGATCTGGCCGCCCGACATGCTCGGGTTCAGCCACCAGGCGACCGGCGGCACCTTGTCCAGCCAGTGGCCCAGGGCGAGCCGTACGGGGCGCTCCGCGAGCAGGTCACGGGCGTGTCCGAGGATGTCGAGATAACGCCAGTGATGGCCGACCGCGGTCGGCAGCGATCTTCGCTCGATTTCGGACGCGATGATTTCTGCGGTTTGGAGGTCGAGCGAAAGGGGTTTTTCCACAAAAAACGGTAGATTACACGACAGAACATCATGTTCGGGGGTGCCGTGCGCGAAAGGAGGCACACAGACGTAAACAGCATCGAGACCGCCGGCGCTGAGTAGGTCGGCATGGTCACCATAGGCGGGGGCGCCGTGCCGGGAGGCCAGAGCCTCGGCCCTGTGGAGATCAATGTCGGCGATTCCCGCGATCGTGACATCTGGGAAGCCGGACAGTACATCTGCGTGGCGAGCGGCGACATTTCCGGCACCGATGATGCCGACGCGGGTCATTGGGGACACATTCCGGCATATGCCACATCTGATCGCCATCAAACAAAGAGGTTCAGAGGCGCATAGATCGGGCAGAAGTCGTGACCTCGTGAGATCGGGGCTTACTGCATGGAGAGAAACCTGCGCGCCTTGGCCAGAATCCAGGAATGGTACGGTCCGCACTCGAGCACGGCAGCCGAGTGGCCGGTCGACGCCCTGATGCTGGCCAAGGGATCCACCACGGTAAGTGTCATCCTACCTGCTCGTAACGAAGAAAGCACAGTGGGTGACATCGTCCGTGTGATCCGCCGTGACCTCGTCGAACGGGTTCCACTCGTAGACGAGATCCTCGTCGTCGACTCCAACTCGACCGACGCCACCGCCGAACGCGCCCGCGAGGCGGGCGCCCGCGTGGTGGCGCAGAACCAGGTGCTCTCCCACCTGCCGCCCTTGACGGGCAAGGGGGAGGCGCTGTGGAAGGGGCTGGCCGCCTCAAGGGGCGACATCGTCGTGTTCGTGGACGCCGACCTGCTCGACTTCGGCGCCCATTTCGTGTCCGGCCTGGTGGGGCCGCTGCTGGTGGACAGTGACATCAGCTTCGTCAAGGCGACCTACGAACGTCCGTTCACGGGCGAGGACGGCGTGGTTCGCCGCGCCGCGGGTGGCCGGGTGACCGAGCTGGTCGCCCGACCCTTGATCAACATGTTCTGGCCCGAGCTGGCCGGGTTCGCCCAGCCGCTCGGCGGCGAGTACGCGGCCAGGCGCGAGGTCCTGGAGCAGGTGCCGTTCGTCACCGAGTACGGCGTGGAGTTCGGCCTCCTCGTCGACCTGCTCCAGCTCGTCGGCCTGGACGCGATGGCCCAGGTGGACCTGGGCAGCCGTACGCACACGCACCAGTCGATGAGCGCGCTCGGCCGGATGGCCGGGCAGATCATGCTCACCGCCTGGTCCCGCCTGGAGCGCCAGGGGCGCGTACTGGCGGCTCAGCGGCCCGCGCACACGATGCTGCAGTTCGGCATCGACGGGGCGGACCTGGTGGACGTGGCCGTGGCGGAGCGACCTCCGCTCGCCTCCCTCGTACAAGAGGAGGATGTGGCATGAAAGTCCTGGTCAACGCGGGGCCGTGGCTCGCGGTCCCGCCCCCCGGCTACGGCGGGATCGAGAACGTCGTGGCCACGCTGGTGCCCGCGCTGCGCGAGCGCGGCGTGGAGGTCGTCCTGGCCTCCGTCGGGTCCAGCGCGCTGGAGGTGGACGAGCTGATCAGCGTGTACGACGACGGCCAGTTCACCGAGTTGCAGAAGCCGTACAACCAGGTCATGGGCATCGCGCACGCCCACCAGGCCAGGGTGGCGGCCGAGCTGCGCGCCCGCGACGACATCGACCTCGTCCACGACCACGTCGAGGTGGTCGGGCCGGCGGTCCTGTCGGCGTTCGGCGGGCCGCCCGTCCTGCACACCCTGCACTGGGACCTGCGCAAGCATCCCGCGTTCTACGGCGCCTTCCCGCCGTCGATCGCGGTCAACGGCGTCTCGGAGTCGCAGCTCGCCCGCGCCCCCGACGCCCTGCGGGCGGCCTCGCTCGGGGCCGTCTACCTGGCCAGCCCGCTCGCCGACCGCGACCTGCGGGTCGATCGCGGCGAGTACCTGATGGTCATGGGCCGGATCTGCGGGCTCAAGGGCCAGCACGTGGCGGCCAGGATCTGCCAGAAGCTGGGGCTCCCGCTGATCCTGGCGGGGCCGGTCAGCGGCCGGAACACCCCCGCCGAGCTGGACGAAGTGGTCCAGAACCCGTACCACCCGCTGCACAGCCATCCGGACGTCCGCTACCACCTCGACCAGGTGTCCCGTTACCTCGACGGGGACCTGGTCAGGTGGGTCGGCGCCGTGGGCGGCGAGGCCAGGGACCAGCTCTACGCCAAGGCCAAGGCCGCGCTCTTCCCCATCCAGTGGGACGAGCCCGGCGGCACGGCCGTCGTCGAGGCGCTCGCGCTCGGGGTGCCGCCGGTCGGGCTGCGCCGCGGCTGCCTGCCCGAGATCATCGACCACGGCCGCACCGGCTTCCTGGCCGACTCCGAGGAGGAGCTGGCGGAGTGGGTGCTGCGGGTGGACGAGATCGACCCGGAGGAGTGCCGCAGAGAGGCCCGCCGCCGGTTCTCGCCGTCCGTCATGGCGGAGCGCTACCTGGAGCTGTACGAGGCCGCCACGGCCCGCTGACCTCGTGCCGCCCTGAAGGGGCGCCCGAGCCGGATGGGGTGCCGGCTCGGGCGTCTCGGCGCGCCACGTGTCGGTCGCGGTGTCAGGCGAAGCCGCGGGGGAGCACGATGACCGGGCAGGGCGAGGCCCGCAGCGCCTTCATGGCCAGCTCGCCCAGGAACACCCGGTGCGGCTGCGCGTCCTCGCTGGCCGCGCAGACCAGCAGCTCGCCCGGCAGCCACTCCACATCCGCCAGCGCGGCGGCCACGTCGTGGCCCTCGGCCACCTCCGACTCCGCCTCGATCCCGGTGGTCTCCCAGGCCAGCCGCACGGCCAGGGCGAGATCGTCCCTGAGCTTGCCCGGATCGTCCGTGCGCAGGTCGAGGGTGATCAGCCGGAGCGGGATGCCCAGCGCCAGCGCCGCCTGCGCCATCCGTTCGACCGCCTCGTCGCACTGCGGCCGGTGCACGTACGCCAGCGTCAGGCGGCCGGGCCCGTCGACCGGGACGTACTGGGCGGGCACCAGCATGACCGCCTCGGACGACAGGTGGAGCAGGTGGTTGGAGGTGGCGCCGATGGTGATGCGGCCGTGCCGGCCGCCCTCGGCCGAGCCGACCACGATCAGGTCGGCCCTGATGCGGCTGGCCAGCACCGACAGCCCGCGTCCCGTGCCCCGGCTCTCGTACGTGAGGTAGCCGGCGGGGATCGAGCCCAGCTCCTCCGCCGCGTGCGCCAGGTTGGCCTGCGCCTCGACCGCCAGCCCGGGGCTGCCCGGCGGGTAGATCGTGGCGACCGTGAGCTCGCCGCCGGTGACCCGGGTGATCGCGGCGGCCAGGGCCAGGGCGTCGCGCCCGCCGGGGGCGTTCGTGTAGCCGACGATCACGTGCTCTCCGATCACGAATGCCCTCCTACCCGCTCTGAGCTGCGAATACGCGGCCTTGATCCGAACGTTGTAAACCATCGGAGGCGCAAAGAAGTGGACACCGTGGAGCATCGCCAGGGCCGGTTTGGAGCTGCGGCGCCCACTTCTTTCTTAGGACATTTCCTGACATTCGACCTAATGGTCGAGGCATTTGACGGCGGGAGTTCGTAAGGTCATGTCCATTGCCCATTCACGGATTGGACACACGTGTACCGCGACATCGTCGACTTCGCCCTGACCACGCCCGGGTGGCTGCACACCCTCGCCGAAGTCGGGACGGATGCCGGGTTATTCCTGTTCGTGGCGCTGTACGCGGCGGCCGCGCTGCGGGCGTGGCGGGCTCCGGCGCGCGACCTGGCACTGGTGATCGCGGGTCCGGCCGGGGTGGTGTTCGCGTACGTCGTCAGCGAGGTCGCCAAGATCATGATCAGGGAGGACCGGCCGTGCCGGGGCGGGATCACGACGATCTCCGCCTGCCCGCCCTCGGGCGACTGGTCCTTCCCCAGCAACCACTCCGTGATCGCGGCCGGGGCCGCCGCCACCCTCGTGCTCGCCTGGCGGGCGCTCGCGTGGGTGGTGCTGCCGCTGGCCGCGGTCATGGCATTCTCCCGCGTCTTCGTGGGCGTGCACTATCCGCACGACGTGGCCGCGGGGTTCCTGCTCGGCCTGGCGCTGGCGCCGCTGTTCGCGCTGCTCGTGGTGGGGGCGGTCACCCCCGCGGTACGGCTTGCGAGAACCCGTCTGTCGCCTCAATGAGCCGGTCGAGGATGCCCGGCTCGGTGAAGGCGTGCCCGGCGTCGTGGATCATGTGGAAGTCGGCCTCGGGCCAGGCCCTGTGCAGGTCCCAGGCGGTGGCCGCGGGCGTGCAGGCGTCGTAGCGGCCCTGCACGATCACGGCGGGGATGTGCCTGATCTTGTCGACGTCCCTGATGAGCTGCTCCGGCTCGAACCAGCCGCCGTGGTGGAAGTAGTGGTTCTCGATGCGGGCGAAGGAGACGGCCAGCTTGTCCTCGCCGAACGACGCGACGAGCTCCGGGTCGGGCAGCAGCGTGATCGCGCCCGCCTCCCACTGCGCCCACGCCTTGGCCGCCGCCAGCCTGGCCTCCCCGTCCTGCCCTTCGAGCCGCCTGCGGTAGGCGGCCATGAGATCCCCGCGCTCCTCGGCGGGGATGGGCGCCAGGAACGACTCCCACCGGTCGGGGAACAGGTAGCAGGCGCCGTCCTGGTAGAACCAGTGCAGCTCCTGGGGCCGCAGCGTGAAGATCCCCCGCAGGATCAGCTCGGTCGTGCGGTCGGGGTGGCGCTGCGCGTACGCCAGGGCCAGCGCGCTGCCCCACGAGCCGCCGAAGACCTGCCACCTGTCGATGCCGAGGTGCTCGCGCAGCTTCTCCATGTCGGCGACGAGGTGCCAGGTGGTGTTGGTGGCCAGGTCGGTGGCGGGGTCGCTGGCGTGGGGCAGGCTGCGGCCGCAGTTGCGCTGGTCGAACAGGACGATCCGGTAGCGCTCCGGGTCCCATTGGCGCCGGTGCTTGGCCGAGCACCCGGCGCCGGGGCCGCCGTGCAGCATGACGGCGGGTTTTCCCTCGGGATTGCCGCAGACCTCCCAGTGGATCTGGTTGCCGTCTCCCACGTCCAGCAGGCCAGAGTCGTAGGGTTCGATGGGCGGGTACAGCGTTCTCATGGTCTCCGATCCTGCCTCATCCGGCGACCCGTAGGGTGATCGCATGGAGCTGGTGACGATCGACGACATCCGGGCGGCGGCCGGGCGGATCAAGGGCGTGGCGGTGCGGACGCCGCTCGTGCGGATGGGCGAGGCGTGGGTGAAGCCCGAGAGCCTGCAGCCCGTCGGGGCGTTCAAGCTCCGGGGCGCGTACAACGCCGTGGCCTCGCTGCGGCCGGGCGGGGTGGTCACGCACTCGTCCGGCAACCACGGACAGGCCCTAGCCTTCGCGGCCAGGGAGTTCGGGGTGCCGTGCGTGGTCGTCGTGCCCGAGGGGACGCCCCGGGTGAAGACGGCGGCCATCGAGGGATGGGGCGCCCAGGTCGTCGTCGTGCCGCCCGAGCAGCGGGAGATCGTGGCCGGGAAGCTGGCGGCGGAGCGAGGGCTGACGCTGGTGCCGCCCTACGACCACCGGGCGGTGATCGCGGGGCAGGGCACCGTCGGGCTGGAGATCGTCGAGGACCTGCCCGACGTCGAGGTGGTGCTGGTGCCGGTGGGCGGCGGAGGGCTCGCGTCCGGGGTCGGCACGGCCGTCAAGGCGCTGCGGCCCGACGTCCGGGTGATCGGGGTGGAGCCGGAGCTGGCCGCCGACGCCGCCGAGAGCCTGGCCGCCGGCCACCCCGTGGAGTGGGGGACGGCCCGGACGTTCCGGACCATCGCCGACGGGCTGCGTACGGCGCTGTCCGACCTGACCTTCGCGCACATCAGCCGCCGGCTCGACGAGATCGTCACCGTGTCGGACGACGAGATCAGGGCCGCCATGGGGCACCTGGCGCGCTCGGCCCGGCTGGTGGCCGAGCCGAGCGGGGCGGTCACCACGGCGGCGCTGCTGTCCGGCCGGGTCGCGGCCGGGCGCACGGTGGTCGTGCTGTCCGGGGGGAACGTGGACCCCGAGCTGTTCAGGCAGGTGATCTAGGCCCACTCGTGGCGCGCCAGGAACGAGCGGTCGCCCGTGGCGTACTCGTTGAAGGCGGCCTGCACCTCCGCCAGCTCGGGCACCATGGTCCGGATCAGCGTGCCCTCCTTGTACTCCAGCTCGTAGCCGGGTGACACCTGCAGGAAGTGCCGCCCGAAGTTGACCAGGGCCACGAACGGGTTCTGCGCCGACAGCGTGGCGAGGACGTCGTGGACCAGGCCGAGGTCCGGGTCGTGGACGACCATGCCGTCGCCCGTGTGGAGCTGCATGCCCTCGTAGACCCCCAGGGGCGCCACGTTGTGCACCAGGTCGCGCTGAGGGTCGTAGCAGACCAGCCCGTGCGCCCGCGCGATCGTGAACACCTGTGCGGACGTCTCGTCCATCGTGTCCAGGTCCATCGTCACCAGCACGTGGCCCGGGTAGGTCGTGACCTCCCCGGGCAGCTCCTTGGCGACGTCGGGCGCCTCCCCCGTCACAGGGGAGTCCCGCTTGACCGCCAGATAGGTGGCGCGGGCCTGGTCCCTGCTGATGGGCACCGGCTCGTCCCACACCATCAACTCAACGCTCATCGGTCCATCTTGACGGACGGGCACCGTACTCGCGCGACATGGCACCCATGTGCCGGAAAGCCGTGCGGGACAAAGTTACGCGGGCTTCTCCGAATCCGGCACCAGCTCGACCGTGCAGGCGGCGCATCGCCGGGCCTCGGCGGGGATATCGGTGAGGCATTCGGGGCACTGCTTGGTCGTGGCCTCCTTGTGCCGGTCGAGCAGACCGACCAGCCGCGTCATCGGGGCCACGACCAGCCAGTACACGACAGCGGAGACCATCAGGAAGGTGACGAGGTGGTTGAGGAAGTCGCCGTACTTGAACCGGCTGCCATTGATGGTGAAGGAGTATTCGGCGAAGTTCGGCTGCCTGCCGCCGGTGACGGCGCCGATCAGCGGGGTGATCAGGTCGGCGACGAGCGCCTGCACCAGGCCGCTGAAGGTGGCGCCGACGATCACCGCAACGGCGAGTTCGACGATGTTGCCGCGGAGTAAGAACTTCTTGAAGCCACCCATGGCACCACCACGTAGCCAGGATCGGCCCCGGCAAACCATGCTTCGAGCCCTGGCACCGTTCAACTGGAATAACGACCTGGTGAGGGTGGGAAGGAACAAAGCGGCTTGTCCGGGTGAGCGGGGGAACGGAACATGGGGAGAGACCGCAAGGGAGCCTCGATGATCGAGATCTGGCCGGGAGACCCCTATCCGCTCGGGGCGACCTACGACGGCGCGGGCACGAACTTCTCGCTCTACACGGAGGTCGCGGACGCCGTCGAGCTGTGCCTGTTCGACGAGGACAACGTCGAGTCGAGGGTGCCGCTGACCGAGGTCGACGGGTTCATCTGGCACGGCTACCTGCCGGGGATCGGGCCGGGCCAGCGCTACGGCTACCGCGTCCACGGTCCGTACGAGCCGGCGCGCGGGCTGCGCTGCAACCCGGCCAAGCTGCTGCTCGACCCGTACGCCATGGCCATCGAGGGCGGCGTGACCTGGAACGAGGCGGTCTACGGCTACCGGTTCGGCCAGCCCGACACGCGCAACGACGCCGACTCGGCCCCGTACGTGCCGCGGTCCATCGTGATCAACCCGTTCTTCGGATGGGGGCACGACCGGCCGCCCGCGACGCCGTACCACGACACCGTGATCTACGAGGCCCACGTGCGGGGGCTGACGGTCAGCCACCCCAAGATCCCCAGGCACCTGCGCGGCACGTACGCGGCGCTCGGCCACCCCGAGATCCTCGACCACCTCACCAAGCTCGGCGTCACGGCGCTGGAGCTCATGCCGGTGCACCAGTTCGTCACCGACCACATCCTGGAGCAGCGCGGCCTGTCCAACTACTGGGGCTACAACTCGATCGGGTTCTTCGCGCCGCACAACCGCTACTCCAGCCAGGGGCAGCGCGGCGGGCAGGTGCTGGAGTTCAAGGCCATGGTCAGGGCGCTGCACGAGGCGGGCATCGAGGTCATCCTCGACGTCGTCTACAACCACACCGCCGAGGGCAACCACCTCGGGCCCACGCTGGGGCTCAAGGGGATCGACAATTTCAACTACTACCGCCTGGCCGACAACGACCCGCGCTACTACGTGGACACCACGGGCACGGGCAACAGCCTGCTCATGCGCTCGCCGCATGTCCTGCAGATGATCATGGACTCGCTGCGCTACTGGGTCATCGAGATGCACGTCGACGGGTTCCGCTTCGACCTCGCCTCGACGCTGGCCCGGGAGCTGCACGAGGTCGACCGGCTGAGCTCGTTCTTCGACCTGGTGCAGCAGGACCCGGTGCTGTCGCAGGTCAAGCTGATCGCCGAGCCGTGGGACGTGGGCCCGGGCGGCTACCAGGTCGGCAACTTCCCGTCGCGGTGGACGGAGTGGAACGGCCGCTACCGCGACACGATCCGCGACCTGTGGCGCGGGCAGCCGGCCACGCTGCCCGAGTTCGGGTCCAGGTTCACCGGGTCGAGCGACCTCTACCAGGACGACAGCCGCCGCCCCGCGGCCTCGATCAACTTCGTCACCTGCCACGACGGCTTCACCCTGCAGGACCTCGTCTCGTACAACGTCAAGCACAACGAGGCCAACAAGGAGGGCAACCGCGACGGCACCGACGACAACCGGTCCTGGAACTGCGGCGAGGAGGGGCCGGCGGGCGACGCCGTCGAGGCGCTGCGCGAGCAGCAGAAACGCAACTTCCTCACCACGCTCTTCCTGTCGCAGGGCGTGCCGATGCTCTCCCACGGCGACGAGCTCGGCCGCACGCAGAAGGGCAACAACAACGGCTACTGCCAGGACAACGAGCTGACCTGGGTCGACTGGTCCGACGTGCGGGAGAACTGGCTGCTGCTGGAGTTCACCCAGCGCCTGGCCGCGCTGCGGAAGCGGCATCCGGTCTTCCGCCGCAGGCGCTTCTTCTACGGCAAGCCGGTGCGCGGGCTCAACGACATCGCCTGGCTCACGCCGTCCGGGGAGGAGATGACGGACGGCGACTGGAACGTCGGATACGCCAAGTCGCTGGCCGTGTTCCTCAACGGCGACGCCATCACCGAGCCCGACCGGCGGGGCCGCCCGATCAGGGATGACTCGTTCCTGCTGCTGTTCAACGCGCACCACGACACCATCAAGTTCACGATCCCCAAGGACTACGGCGAGATGTGGCACACGGAGATCGACACCGCCATGCCGATCATGATCGACGCGCCGATGTGCCGCGGCGGAGAGGCCATCGAGGTGCCAGGACGGAGTGTGCGGGTGTTGCGCCGTGTCTAGGCCGGCCTCCACCTACCGGGTGCAGCTGACCCCCGACTTCGGCTTCGCCCAGGTGGCCGAGATCGCCGGCTACCTGCGCGACCTCGGCGTGAGCCACGTCTACCTGTCGCCGATCCTGCAGGCCACGCCGGAGTCGCGGCACGGCTACGACGTCACCGACCACTCCAGGATCAGGGAGGAGTTCGGCGGGGCGTCGGGGTTCAGGGAGATGGCGCAGCAGCTCGCCGCCCATGACCTGGGCATCGTGGTGGACATCGTGCCCAACCACATGAACACGGTCAACGCGCAGTTCTGGTCCGTGCTCAAGGACGGGCCCGCCTCGCCGTACGCGAGCTGGTTCGACATCGACTGGCAGGACGGGAAGGTCGCGCTGCCCGTGCTCGGCGACGACACCGAGCCGTACGTGCACGGCGACGTGGTGCGCTACCACGGGCACACCTACCCCTATCCCGGCCACTACCGGCTGGTCGACTGGCGCGAGGGGCCCGGCTACCGGCGCTTCTTCGACGTGTCCTCCTTAATCGGCCTGCGGGTGGAGGATCCGTCGGTGTTTTTCGCCACGCACGAGGTGATCTTCTGGCTGCTCGACGAGGGGCTGGTGGACGGGCTGCGGGTCGACCACCCCGACGGGCTGGCCGACCCGCGGGGCTACCTGGAACGGCTGCGCGCCAGGGCGGGCGAGACCTGGACCGTGGTCGAGAAGATCCTCATCGGGCCCGAGCGGCTGCCGAGCGACTGGCCCTGCGACGGCACCAGTGGCTACGACGTGCTCAACCGGGTGAACGGGCTCTTCGTCGATCCCGACGGCAAGGCTCCACTCGTCCAGCTTTTTGCCGACATGACCGGGCAACCTTCCGAGTACCGGCCCGTGATGGCGCAGTCCAAGCGCGAGGTGATCGACCTGTTCTTCGGCGCCGAGGTCGCCCGCCTGGCCAGGGCCGCCGCGCAGGACCCCGCCGCCGTGCGCGAGCTGCTCGCCGCGATGCCGGTCTACCGCGCCTACGTGGTGCCCGGCGAGCCGCCGCCGCCCGAGTCCGTCGAGATCGTCGAGCTGGCCGCCGAGGCGTGCTCGCCCGCCGTGCTGCCGCTGGCCCGCGAGGTCCTGTACGGCTCGGACGAGGCGATCGTACGGTTCCAGCAGGCGTGCGGGCCCGTCATGGCCAAGGGCGTGGAGGACACGGCGCTCTACCGGTGGTATCCGCTGGCGTGTCTCAACGAGGTGGGCGGGGAGCCGGACGCGTTCGGGGTGACGGTGGAGGACTTCCACGACTTCTGCGCCGAGCTGCGGCCGTACACGATGACCACGCTGTCCACGCACGACACGAAGCGGTCGGAGGACGTGCGGGCGCGGCTGTCGGTGCTGTCGGAGCTGCCCGAGGAGTGGGCCGCCGCGGTGGCGTCGTGGTCGGCCTCGGTGCGCTTCGATCCCCATCTGGACTATCTGGGCTGGCAGAACCTCATGGCGGCCTGGCCGATCTCGGTCGAGCGGTTCACGGAGTACCTGCTCAAGGCGGCTCGGGAGGCCAAGACCGCCATTTCCTGGATAAATCCGGATCCGTCCTATGAGCGTGGATTGCGGGAGTTCGCGGCGGCGGCGGTGCGGCAGCCGGTCGGCGAGTTCACCGCGCGGATCGAGCCCTATGCCATGTCCAACTCGCTCGGGGCCAAGCTCGTGCAGCTCATGATGCCGGGAGTGCCCGATGTGTACCAGGGCAACGAGACGACCGACTTCTCGCTGGTCGATCCGGACAACCGGCGGCCGGTGACGTACCCCCGCAAACCCGAGACCGCGTGGGACGCGGCCAAGCTGCTGGTGACGACGCAGGCGCTGCGGCTGCGCCGCCGTCTCGGGGGAGCGGCGCCGTACCGGCCGCTGTGGGCGGAGGGGCCGGCGGCGTCGCACGTGATCGCCTTCGCCCGCGGGGAACGGCCGCAGGCCGTCGCGGTCGCCACCCGGCTTCCCGTGCGCCTGGCCCGGTGCGGATGGGGCTCCACGTCCCTGACGCTCCCCGGCGGGACCTGGCGGGACCTGCTCACCGGCGGCCTGTACACGGGGCGGATCCCGCTCGCGCACCTGCTCGGTCAGTATCCGGTCTCACTGCTGGAGCGACATGATCTTTGAGGTCTGGGCACCGAGGGCCACGGCTGTCGAACTGCTCGCCGCGGGCGGGCTCCACGCGATGTCGCGCGGGGAGGGGGGCTGGTGGTCGGTCGAGGTGGCGGGGGCCTCGCACGGCACGCGGTACGCGTACCAGGTGGACGGCGGCGGGCCGTACCCGGACCCGCGGTCGCGGCGGCAGCCGGAGGGGATCTTCGGGCCGAGCGCCGTGTACGAGCACGCTCGCTTCACCTGGTCCGACCACGAGTGGAAGGGCCGCGACCTGCGCGGGGCGGTGATCTACGAGCTGCACGTGGGGACGTTCACGCCGGAGGGGACGTTCTCGGCGGCCATCGAGAAGCTGCCGCACCTGGTGGAGCTGTCGGTCGACTTCGTCGAGGTCATGCCGGTCGCGCCGGTGCCCGGGGGGCGGAACTGGGGTTATGACGGGGTGGATCTGTACGCCGTCAACGAGACGTACGGGGGGCCTGACGGGCTCAAGTCGTTCGTGGACGCGTGCCATCGGGCCGGGATCGGGGTCATCCTGGACGTCGTCTACAACCATCTCGGCCCGTCGGGGAACTTCCTGCACCCCTTCGCCCCCTATTTTTCCGGATTTAAGGGCAGTTATTGGGGCGATGCGGTCAATCTGGACGGGCCGGGCTCCGACGAGGTGCGGCGGTACTTCATCGGCAACGCGGTGCAGTGGCTGCGCGACTACCACATCGACGGGCTGCGGCTGGACGCCGTGCACGCGCTGCACGACCGCCGCGCCGAGCACCTGCTGGCGGAGCTGTCGGCGGAGGTGGACGCGCTGGCCTGCTCCCTCGGCCGCCCGCTGTCCCTGATCGCCGAGTCCGACCTGAACGACCCGCGCATGGTGCGCTCGCTCGACGCCGGCGGCCTGGGCATGACCGCCCAGTGGTGCGACGACATCCACCACGCCCTGCACTGCGCGGTGAGCGGGGAGTCCCACGGCTACTACGCCGACTTCGCCGCCCTGCCGGCGCTGGCCAAGGTGCTGACCTCGGGCGTGCTCCACGACGGCACCTACTCCTCCTTCCGCGACCGCGCCCACGGCCGTCCCTTCACGGGCGTACCCGGCCACCGGCTGGTCGCCTGCCTCCAGAACCACGACCAGATCGGCAACCGCCCCGGCGGCGACCGCCTGCCCCTCCCCGCACTCAAGCTGGGCGCGGGCCTCCTGCTGACCTCGCCGTTCACGCCCATGCTGTTCATGGGGGAGGAGTGGGGGGCGCGCTCGCCGTTCCTGTTCTTCTCCGACCACGTGGAGCCCGAGCTGCGGGAGAGCGAGGCGGCGCGCCGGGAGCGGGAGTTCGAGGGGTTCGGGTACGCCTGGGACGCGCCCGACCCGTCGGACGAGGACACGTTCCTGCGCTCGAAACTGGACTGGAGCGAGGTGAAGGAGGAGGAGAACTGGTCGCTGCTGTGCTGGTACCGCGACCTGATCGCCCTGCGCAAGGCGTTGCCCGAGCTGTCGGACCCGCGTATGGAGCGGGTCAGGGTGGAGGTGGATCCGCTGGGGAAGTGGCTGGTGATGTGGCGGGGGTCGCTGGCGGTGGCGGTGAACTTCGCCCAGGAGTCGGCCACGGTGCCGGTGCCCTCGGGGACGGTGCTGCTGGCCTCGGACGACCCGGTCATGGCGGACGGCGAGTCCCTGCGCCTCCCGGCCCAATCCATGGCCATCTGCAAGCCCCACCCATAGACGGGCGGTCCCCCTGTCGGGTCGGCCGAGTCGGGTATGGCGCGCGCCCACCCGACTCGGCCCGACACGGACCAACAGGTCAGGGATGACGACGCTTCTCGTAGTCGTCGATGACCTTGCCCAGCTTGGCGAGCTTCTCGGTGAACCAGACGTTCTCGGCGCCCGTCGGCGGCCGGTTGGAGTCCACGTACTGGTAGCCGAGGTTGGAGAACATGGTGACGATGTAGGTGCGGCCGCCCTTGCCGGGCAGGGCCTTCACGATGCCCGCGTCAGCGCCGGAGTTGTTCACCCAGCCGTTCTTGTGGGCGTACGTCACCTCGGCCGCGTCGTTGCACGGCCGTACGTCGTGGCCGTACGCGATGCCCTGGCCGGGGATGGTCACGGTGCCGTCGGCGCCGATCCAACGCGAGGGCGTGAGCTGCGGGATGCCCGGAGCGGGGTAGGCGGCGCCACACCAGTTGGTGGTCGACAGGGTGACGTTCATGCCCTGGTCGCCGAGCTTGCCCTTGAAGAACGCGCGGGAGGCGTCGCTGAGGACCGCGGCGGTGACGCCGGTGCCGTTGGGAGCCGTCCACAGGGTGCCCAGCCCGCCGTTGACCAGCATCAGCAGCTTGGCCGTGTCGAGCGAGCTCATGGTGACGGGGTTGCCCCAGCGTCCGCCGGTGTTCGGGTTGGTGTTCTTCAGTTGCAGGGTCTCCAGGCCCAGGTCCTGGAAGGTCTGGTTGAGGCCGTCGACCGCGCCGCGGTCGTGCAGCAGTTTGACCATGGCACAGGCGGCGTTGTTGGACGACCAGGTGAGCGCGGCGTCCAGGTAGCCGCGGATCGTGTTGCTGCTGCCCGGCCCGCACAGCGAGCTGATCGGCGCCACAGGCTCGTAGTTGTAGGTGTCGTCGAGCGAGATCTGGCCCTGGTCCACCAGGCGCAGCACCCCGAAGGCCACCATCAGCTTCAGCACCGACGCGGGGTACGGGCTCATGAAGTCGATGGAGGCGTTCTCGCGGCCCGGCACGATGTCGATGCTGCCCTGGCCGTGGTTGGCGTACCAGCCGGCGTCGTCCCACTGCCGCCAGCGGACGTCGGTGGTGTGCAGGTTGCGGTCGACCGGCACGACCTTCCCGTCCGGATACTGCGGGCTCATCAGCACGGTGCCCGAGGAGACGGGGCGGCCCAACCGGTTCAGCTCGATGACGGTCAGGTCGATCTGCGGCTGCTGCGAGATCGGCTCGGCCGCCGCGACGGCCGCGAGCAGGTCGGCCTTCTTCGGCGGCTTCCGCGCCTCCTTGTCGACGCTCTCCTGCCGCAGCGCGTTCAACTCAGCGGCGCCGGTCGGCGGATTGGTGTCCAGGACCTGCTCGAACTGTAACTGGTCAAGAGCCCGGCGCAACTGATGCGCCAGCACGCTCGCGGAGCCGTCCTCCGCCGCGGCGGCCGGAGGCGGCGCTACCAAACCGCCCAGCAGTACGGCTGCGGTGGCGAGCCCGGCGAGACCTCGACGTCGATTTCTGGATCTTGAGAGGTTCACCGCGCCACTCTAGCCAGCGAGCGAGCCGGCGGCGCGAAATATCCTGAACTACTTGATCTACGGACAGACGGGCAGCGGCCGTCGCGGCGTGCGGAGCTCAGGTGCTCCGGCCCCGGGGTGATGGCGTACGCGCCGCGCCCGCCGGCAGCCGTGGTCGGCCTCTAAGTGAGGCCGACGACGGTGGTGCCGCCGTTGTAGGCGACCACGACCGCGCCCGAGACCGGCAGCAGGTTCGGCGCCTGAGCCTGGTAGTAGCTGATCCGGCGGTAGCCCATGTCGAAGGAGATGCTCCTCGGCTGGGTCGTGCCCCAGCCGGCCACGCGGGTCTCGATGGTCACGGTGTCCACCTCGACCTTCGCCTGCGCCACGAGCAGGCCGTCCTTGAGCGGGAGGTGCCGTACCCGCCAGGGGTCGCCTCCCAGCGCCGGCAGCTCGGCCGTCTTCGGCTCGCCGCCGCCGTACCAGCGGTACTTCTCCCGCTCGCTCTCGTACGACTTGGTCAGGTATCCGTTGGCGGTGAACACCTGGAACACGTTCGCGGACGAGTCGGCGGGCCCCACGTCCTCCCCGTGCTCCTGAGCCAGGACCACCTCCTTGTTCACCATCCTGTCGCCGTCCCTGACGGTCAGCCACAGGGCGCTGCCGTCCTGCGCGCGTTCGGCATAGATGTCGGGTGTGCTGTAGGGCCACGGCCGCTCATAGCGCCACACCTCGTCCCCGTTCCGCGGGTCCAGGGCGATCACCGCGATGTTCTGGCCGCAGAACGCCGGCAGGGCGATCACGTCACGGAGGTTCACGTGCCAGGGCTCTGACCGGGTGGCCCGCCAGAAGTCGGTATGGCATCCCCTGGGCAGGCGATACGACCAGGCGGGCTCCTCGGCGTCCGGCAGGCCCCATCCGACCACCGTTCCGTCGTGGGCTGAGGCCGTGACGAAGCCGTACGAGGTCAAGGCGGCGGCCGGGCGGAAGCCGCGGGCCTGCTCGGAGAGGACCTCGCCGGTGTAGGCGTCCAGCAGCACCGTCCGGGCCCTGACCTCCTGCGCGTTCCTCACCCTGCTGAACTCCACCGCCACCATGCCGCCGTCCGGGGTGGCCAGGACCTCCACGGTGACCGCTCCAGGACGGCGGTAGTGCCAGCGTTCGCGGCCCGTGACGGAGTCCACCGCCACCACACCGTCCGACACGCGCACGACCACGTGCCCGCCCGCGGCCACCACCTGCCGGACGGGCTCGCCGCTCGGCGGGCTCCACTGCCAGGCGACCTTGCTCACCGAGACGGGACCGGGGTCCGGCATGGCAGACCCTGGACCCACCCCGGAGGGGCGTGGACCCACCCCGGAGGGGCGGGGGGTCGCTCCGGAGGGGCCCGGGGGCGCCGCGACGGGCGCCGCGACGGGCGCCGCGGCGGGCGCCGCGATGGTGGCCTCGACCGGCAGTGTCTCGGCGGCCAGCAGGCCGGCCTGCGCCGCGGCCGCCACGGTGAGCAGCCCCGCGCACAGGCTCGTCAGCGACCGGTTGGTCAGGCCGGGCGGGACCCTGCCCAGCAGGGCGAGCCCGGCCGCGGTGAACGTCATGCCGAGGCCGAACAGGACGTCACCGGGCTCGGGCAGCCCGCCCATGAAGCCGCGTTGCAGGCGGACCAGGCCGTACAGGGCGAACGGGCTCACGACCAGCATCGCCATGGCGACCCGCGCCCGTACGCTGTCCACCGCGTCCGAGACGGGACTCAGGCTCTCCTCGGGACGGGCGGCTCTGCGAGCGAGCCTGACCAGCGCGATCATCAGCATCAGCAGCAGCCCTGCCGCCAGGAGGAGCCCGGCGTTGGTCCCCATCGACGGCTTCTCGACCAACGACCAGCGCAGGGTGTGACCCCACCCGGCCGCCGCCACGCCGGCGATCACGAGCCCCGCGCCGAACCAACCCCAGCGCATGCCCGCCGCGCGGCGCTCCGGGAGTTGCCCCGAAGGGGTCTCGTCGCGATCAGTGTCGGGATGCGTCATGAAGCTCCCACCTCATTTGGCGGCGTCGCACTGCCGCTTCCGCCGCGGATCGGCGTCGCATGCGGGGATCCTGTCTCCGCCGCGGACGACCAGCCGCCGGTCGCCGAGCGGTTTGTCGAGATGGACGACCTGGTCTTGGGGAAGGGCCCGGTAGCTGTCGCGATCCGCGCACTTCCCGTCGAGGCGTCCACCGGCGTCACGCTCCGACTCCTCGAAGACGCCGACCACCACCTCACGGGCGTTCTCCTCGACCGCGTGGTCACTGCGGCGAGCGCACGGCGACACCGTGTAGATGACCGTCACCTTGCTGTCGTCGACGTTGCCGTAACGGTCGACGTAATCCCTGTAGCCGATGATGTGCCCAGAGAGCCGATCCGACTTGGGCTTCAGCCCGAGCTCGCGAACCTGGCCCCTCTTGACCCTCGAAGCGCGCTCCAGTGCCAGCACGTCGCAGGCTTTCACGCGCTCCGGGTCGGCCTCGCAGCTGGGGATCTCGGCGCCGTCCCAGGCGATGACCCGCCGGCCGTCGAGCGGTGCGTTGAGCGCGAGAGTGCTGATCCTGGGCACGGATGCGTCGGGCAGGTCGTCCACGCACCGGAGGTCCTCGACGATGCGCACCCTGATCTGGGTCTCTTTCTCGTCGAACATGTTCCGCTCGAGATGCGGGCACATCGAGACCTTGTAGATGATGCGCACGGACTCGGTTTCGCTGCCTTCGCTGTAGCCGATGATCTGGCCGGTGTGCTCGTCCGAGCCCGGTGCGACGCCGAGGTCCCGCGCGTCACCGCTCTTGATCAGCTTCGCGGTCTCCTGCTCGATCTTCGCCAGCTCCGCGGCATTCTTCTGCCGCCGCTCCTCGATCAGGCTCTGCAAGGGGTCGTACGTGACCGCGTCCCTGTACAGGAACATCCCGGCGGCCAGGACGACCAGCGCCGTGATCGACCACCAGCGCGCGGAGTCAAGGGGAAGCCGCCTCCAGACGAACACCCTCTGGCCCAGCTCGGGGTTGATCGCGGACATGATAAGGGCGACCACCAGGACGATGATGATCAGCCATAACAGAACCATGAAACCTACGCCTTGTCGAAGCCGCCGCCGAAAGCAGGGACTCTAGCGTCGGGCGCTGAAACGGCACTGAAACGGCAGGCAGACCCACCTGGCGACGCCACGCAGCCGATCCCACGCCGCCCTCTCCCCGCAGATGGCAGGGATCACCGTGGACCGGAGCCGATTGAACGGACCTCAGACCGCAGCGTTATCCACAGGGTCGAGCACAACCCCAGGCGTATCCCCAGAACCCCGCTCCACTCCGCCCAAGCCCCCTGCGATCGCCGATGATCCTGAGTGCCTCACCAACCCCAACAACGGGACACCTGAACCCTCAGCACCCCAACAGACAGACGCCTTAAAGCATCCCGACAGCCCGACCCCCGGAGCACCTCAACCCAACGCCTCCACCGACAGCACTTCAACACCTAAAGCACCGCCACCGCCGCAGCAGTCCACCGCCACAGCAGTCCACCGCCACAGCAGTCCACCGCAGCAGCAGTCCAGCACCGCAGCACTCCAGCACCGCAGCACTCCAGCACCGCAGCACTCCAGCACCGCAGCACTCCAGCACCGCAGCACTCCAGCACCTCACCACCGCAGCACCTCAGCACTGCAACATCCCGCCTCCACCCCCTGGTTTGCGCGGGCCCTAAAGACAACCCGGAGCGCATTCACCATGAAGATCATCCTTCCTTTGCCCGCCACGTTGACCACCCTCTTCATCGTGGCCACGGATCACCTGCCGTTCGACGTCGACTCGTTCGTGCCCTGGCGCATAGCCGGCCCGTACAGAAGAGCCGCGATCACCGCATCAGGCAGCGGCTCCCTGACGGTGACCCACCACCAGACCCCCTGGAAGCCAACCGCGACCAACCTCACAGACGAGGAAAGACGCCGCCTACGCCGCACCGGCCAACACCTGGTGGTGTCCACGACCGCACCCCCGCACAAGCTGCCGACCAGCATCCAGACGGCGAGAGCGACGGCCCGCGCCCTCGCGAGGGAGTGCGACGGCCTCCTGATCGACCCACTGACCGGCACTTCCATCCTCACCTGCGGAAGATGCGCGGGCGAACCCACGGACTTCCGCCTCACCGACGACTGGCTGTCCTGGGACGTCCAGGTTCACGACGCCGCGACCTGCCCGCCCTGGGACCCGTCCGACATGGGCGGGTGTGACTGCCTACGCGTCACATCCCGAGGCCTGCGCCGCTTCGCCCTCCCCGAGATCACTCTCGACGGCGCCGCCTGCGCCCACAACCTGTGCGCGACCAACCTCCTGCGCACAGTGGCCCACCGCCTGGTCACAGACCACCTGGCCTACGTAACCACTCACCCGGAGGCCACCGACCGCAAAATCGACGACTTCCTCCAGATAAGCCCCGCGGACCAGCCAGACGGCGGCCTCCCTTTCGGCGTCCAGCTAACGCCCTACGACGCGGACCAGGGCGACCTGGGCCGCACAGGCACCATTCGCCGCCTCAAGATCGGCCCACCACCAGGCGCCGGCCAGATCACCTGCCTGAAGGTCGGCCCGCCATCAGGCTTCCCCGGCTCCCTGAACGACTGGCTATGCGCCACCCAGAAGCCCGCCCACCCCCCACTCGCCTTGATCAACTGCCACACCACGACCCCACCCACCGCTACCTCCCCACCAGCCCCTTTCCCCCAAACACCCCTGCCCCCGCCCTACCCCCTGGCGCCAACCAGAGCCACGCAACCGACTCCCTCCACTGACCCGACCCCAACTACCGCCCTGACCGTGGCACCCACCCAGCCCCCGCGAGTGGAAGCCGAACGTGCAGCAGCCTGAGCCCGACGCTGAGCCCGAGCCTGAGCCCGAGCCTGAGTCCGACCCTGAGCCCGGCGCTGAGCCCGAGCCTGAGTCCGGCGCTGAGCCCGGCGCTGAGCCCGAGCCTGAGTCCGACGCTGAGCCCGAGCCTGAGTCCGACCCTGAGCCTCAGCGACCTCGGTGCGGCCCCTGGCGCGATCCCTGCGCGACTGCTCGGCTGAGCCCGGTACTCATGGCGGCAGATTCCTGGAGGTACTGGTTCTGGTGAACGGCTGCCTGCGGACGGTGGCGGGGGGCGGCGGCGGGCTGTGGCCGGGCGGCGGTCGAGCCGCGGTTGGGCTGTGGTGGGGGCGGCCGGTGGGCTGTGGTGCGGCTGTAGGTGGGGGGCGGGGCGGCGGTGGGCTGTGGCCCGGCGGCGGTCCGGTGCCGGTGGGCGGCGGTCCGGTGCCGGTGGGCGGCGGTGGGGGGATGGTTCGGGACCGGGGCGGTTCGGGACCGGGGTGGTTCGGACCGGGGTGGTTCGGGACCGGGGTGGTTCAGGACCGGGGTGGTTCGGGACCGGCTCCGGATGGTCGGTGGGTTTGTTAGCGGCTGAGAAGCTGGGTCATGATCTGATCGAGGGTGGCTGACGGGTTCGGGACTGGGCCGGGGGAGCGCCAGGCTACGTAGCCGTCCGGTCGGACCAGGACGGCGCCGCCCCCGCTGACGCCGTACCGCTCCCGGAAGTGCCCCTCCACGTCCTTCAGCTCCTCGTCCACCACCAACCGCGTGAGCTGGACGCCGAGGCGTTCCTTGACCAGACGTCCGGCGTCCATCCAGGCCTGGCCGCCCTGTCTGTCGGCCAGCAGTACGAAGCCGGAGCCGAAGAGGTCGATGGTCGAGATGCGCTGGCCTTCCCAGTCGAGCACCACGTGTGGGGCGCGGCTGCCGGGACGGCCGGTGGGTACGCGTGGGTTCTCCAGGATGGAGCCGTCGTCGCCGGGTTCGTCCAGGATGGCTGTGGAGTGGTAGCGGTATCCGATGAGGACGCTCATGAAGTCCTCGAGGGGCTCCGGGTAGCCGACGCGGTCCGTTGGAGGCATGCGTACGCCGAGGTTGGCGAGCTGGGCGTCGGCCGTCAGAGTGCCGATCGGGCGACGTTCGGCGTCGTACGTGTCGAGGAAGTCGGGCCCGGCCTGGCCTGTGACGACGAGCCAGAGCCGCCAGGCGAGGTCGCAGCCGTCCTGGAGCGCGGTGCTGCCGCCCTGCCCGCCGGTGGGCGGCATGGTGTGGGCCGCGTCCCCGGCGAAGAACACCCGGCCGGCGCGGTAGGTGTCGGCCACCACGTGCGCCAGGGCGAACGACGTTTTGTCCAGTAACTGAACCTCCAGGTCGGGTTGGTCGGCCGCGATGCGTACCAGCTCCCGGCAGCGCTCCTCGGTGAAGTCGGCTTCGCTCTGGCCATCGGCGTAGTTGACGCCCAGCACGTGCGCCCCGACGCCGGTGCCTGTCACGATCACGCCGGTGAAGGCGTCATTCTGCAGGTACCAGAGCGTGACCTCGCGTTCGCGGACCAGCCCGCTCAGGTCCGCGTCGAACATGATCGAGCACATCCGGCCCAGCTCGCCCTTGCCCGAGGTGGGGACGTTCAGGAGGCGGCGGAGCGGGCTCCGGTAGCCGTCCGCGGCCACCACGTAGTCGGCTCGTACGAGGCGGTCGCCGTCGGCGTCGCGGATCAGCGCGGTCACGCCGTCCTCGTCCTGTTCCAGCGAGACCAGCTCGGTGGAGAAGCGCAGGTCGGCGCCCAGCTCCTCGGCCGTGAACCGCAGCAGCCGCTCGACCGCGGCCTGGGGCGCCCCCACCTGCGCCGCCGGGGTGATGTCGGCCAGGAAGGCCATCTCCTCCTGCTCATCGTTGATGATCATGTGAGGGTTCGGGTCGGCCAGGCTCTTGGCGATCGCCATGCGCATGCTGTCCCCGATGCCTGCCCAGGTCTCGCGGAGCTCCTGCTCGATGCCGGGTACGGGACGCAGCAGCTCGATGGCTCGCGGGCCGACACCGAACGCCTTGGGCTGGATCGAGGTGCTCGGATGCTTCTCCACCAGCATGACGGGTACGTCGCGCCAGGCCAGGAGTGTCGCCGTGCTCAGGCCTGCGTACCCACCGCCCACCACCAGGACGGGCACCCGCTCTTGTTCCATGCTTGTCCACCTCCGGGAACGCGTAGTATCGCGTCTAGGGTCGAGGACACGATATGTCGCGTCCAAGGAGGCGGTCAAGACATATCGCGTTTGCGGCGGCGGGCCGCGGGCAGGTGGAATTGATCAGCGTCCGGTGGCTGTTCGTCGCATGCCTCAGTCCGTGCTCGCCGACCGCGGTCGCATGCCTCAGTCCGTGCTCGCCGACCGCGGTGGCTCTGGCCGTCTCCGTTCCTCATTGGTCGGATCGTGACGTTTCGGATGTTTCTCGACTGCGTTAATGATCTACATCCAAGCAGCGGCAAAGATCAGTGCCCTAAGGCCGGGTCTTGGAGGGCGCTGAGGCTCGGGTGGTGGGTGGCGGGCTGGTTGCCGGCAGGGAGCCGCCTCCGCTGGCGGGTGAACCCCTCACGATGATGGGCCCACTTGTCCTCATCCGTCTTTCAGGTGTTCTCGTCGTCCTTGGCGGTCAGGGGCGAGTTCTTCGCCCATTCGGCCCAGTCGGCGAGCGCCTGGTGGAGGCGGACACCTGCTTCGGCTGCGATCCGCAGCGACCGCGTCTGCGGCCCGTCGCCGAACTCGCCGCGGTCCTTCGCCTCCGCGTATGCGCGGTATCGAGCGGCCTCCCTGGCGAAGAACGCCGCCTCCTCGTCCAGGTGCCTGCGTAGCTCCGCGGGCTCCATCAGCCAGAAGAACGCCGAGCGCAGCAGCGACTGGATCCGCAGCGTGTGATCGACCTCGCCGGATGTCAGCCACTCCCGGACCGCTTCTAGCCCCTTGTCGTTGATCCGGTACGCCTTGCGCCGCCGCGGCCCCTCGCTCTCGATCTCGATGAGCCCCTCGTCGGCCAGTCGGTTGAGCTCGCCGTAGATCTTCGGTGGCTGAGTGGGCCACACCGAGCCGAGCATCTGCTCGAACCGGCGCGCCAGGTCGTAGCCGCTGGCCGGCCCCTCAGAGAGCAGGCCGAGCAGGCCATAGCGCAACGACATTCGTACTGTCCTCCGTTCCGCGTCCATCTCGGCAGAACCTCGGGGACCGGTGCAGTCTGCACATGTACCTAAGTACATGTTCCAAGGTATCTATGGAAGGCTCTGAAATGTCCCAGGCGGTTCTCATTACCGGCGCTTCGGGAGGCATCGGCCAGGCACTGGTCAAGGCCATCGCAGGCAAGGGCTACACCGTTTACGCCGGGGTGCGGGGCGAGGCGGAGGTGCTGGCGGGGATGCCGGGCGTGCGTACGGTGACGCTCGACGTGACCGATTCCGACAGCGTCGCCGCGGCTGCCGAGCAAGTCGGGCGCGACCTACGCGACCAGGGGTTACGCGCCGTGATCAACAACGCAGGAGTGATCGTCCAGGGGCCGCTCGAAATCGTGCCGCCCGCCGAGCTGCGCCGCCAGTTCGAGGTCAACACGTACGGGCCGGTCTTCGTCACGCAGGCGTTCCTGCCGCTCCTCAGGACGGGCGGCGGCCGAGTGATCAACATCAGCGCGGCGACGGCCAGGCAGCCCGTGCCGTTCCTGGCACCTCTGGCGGGCAGCAAGGCGGCCCTGGCCTCGATGTCCACCGCCCTGCGCATGGAGCTGGCGGCGTGGGACATCCCGGTCGTACTCATCGAGCCGGGCAGCACCGCGACCGCGATCTTCGACAAGGCCGCCACGGCGGCCGAGGCCGCGCTCGCCCTGGCCGACCCCGGGAGGGCCGCGCTCTACGCCGAGCACTTGGCCGCCGTCGCCAAGGCGACGGCCCGGCGACGCCACGCTTCCACCGAGCCCGTGGTCCGCACGGTGACCACCGCACTGGAGGCCCGCAAGCCCAAGCGCGTGTATGTGGTTCCCGGCGACGCGCGCCTGTTGGGCCTCCTCTCCCGCCTGCCCGCACCGCTCAGGGAGCGCCTGATCTCCGGCACCCTCGGCCTCACGGGCGTCCAGGCGGGCAAGTCCACCCCCTCGAACGGATCGTTGTCCACGACACGGGACCGTTCGCGGTAGCGGTGCAACTCTTCGGCGCAGACAGTCTGCGGTGCCGGGTCTCGTTCGAGTGGTCCGCATTCCGCAGCGCTGCGGAAAGGGGCCCGATGCGGTCGATGTCGGTCAGGCGTGGATCGTGGGTACGGAGCAGCACAACGTGTGCGGCGTGCGGAGACGATCTACCAGGGCACCGGTGACCGGGTACGCCGTCCGCATCGGCGATCGCCGGCGGGTTCGTACGGACTCAAGGTTCTGCGGCGGCGGCTATGCGGAGAGGTGTCGCTCCAGGGATTCGAGCTTGCTGGTCATCCCGTCGGTGACCCCCTGCCGGAGGTCGGCCTTGAGCACCAGGCTGACCCGGGGCGCGACCTCCGCCACCGCGTCCACCGCGCGCTTCACCACGTCCATGACCTCGTCCCACTCGCCCTCGATCGTGGTGAACATGGCGTCCGTCCGGTTGGGCAGGCCGCTGTCGCGGACCACCTTGACGGCGCGGGCGACGGGCTCGGCGACTCCTTCGCCGACGCCCAGCGGGGTGATGGAGAATGCGACGATCACTGCGTGCCTCCTTGCGGCGGGCCGGAGGCTTTCGATCTTAACGAAGCGAAAAGCCACGACGCCTCCCAGAACGCCGTGGCCACCGCCGTACTTCACTCACGCGTCACGCGTGGTCGTGCTCCTCTTCGTCCTCGTCCTCGCTGGGCCCCTCGGAGGGCTCCACCCCGAGGACGGCCTCGCGCGGCTCGATCTCGTTGATGTGGTCGACGAGCTGCAGCACGTGGTCGGGCTCGATGAGCCACTGCAGTGCCGAGGCGCCCGTCTCGTCGGAGCTGACCAGCTCGGCCTGCTCGGTGCGCTCCTCGGCGGTGAGGTCGGCGTCCGGGTGCCTGATCTCGGCCAGCGCCGCCGCCTGCAAAGCGTCCACGTCGAGCACCTCGACGGTCAGCTCGACCGTGAGGCGCAGGAACTTCGGTTCATCACTCATGGCGACGACTCTAGGGCAGCTTCCACTCCACAGGTGCCGCGCCTTGCTGTTCCAGCAGCTCATTGGCCCGGCTGAAGGGGCGCGAGCCGAAGAAGCCGCTGCGCGCGGAGAGGGGGGAGGGATGGGCGGACTCGATGCGGGGCACGTCGCCGAGCATCGGGGCCAGGTTGCGGGCGTCGCGGCCCCAGAGGATGGCGACCATCGGCTTGTTGCGCGCCACGAGGGCGTGGATGGCCTGCTCGGTGACCTGCTCCCAGCCCTTGCCCCGGTGGGAGGCGGGCTTGCCGGGCATCACGGTGAGGACCCTGTTGAGGAGCAGGACGCCCTGCTCGGCCCACGGCGTCAGGTCGCCGTTGGAAGGGCGGGGGAGGCCGAGGTCGGTCTCCATCTCCTTGTAGATGTTGACCAGGCTGCCGGGCAGCGGCCGCACGTCGGGCGCCACCGAGAACGACAGCCCGACCGGGTGGCCGGGCGTGGGGTAGGGGTCCTGGCCCACGATCAGCACCTTGACGTCGTCGAAGGGCTGGTTGAAGGCACGCAGCACGTGCGGGCCCGCGGGCAGGTACTGCCTGCCCTCGGCGATTTCCTTGCGCAGGAACTCGCCCATCAGGGAGATCTGCTCGGAGACGGGCTCGAGCGCGCGAGCCCATCCGGCTTCGACGACTTCGTTCAGTGGACGACCGGCCATGGCCGATGAGCCTATCCAGCTCTGGTTCGGCTTGCCGCCGAAACGTCGGGTCCAGCCGTACCAGAATGATCACAAGGTGCCCGCGCGGACCGCGCGGGCACCTTGATCACTTCACGGAGCCGGCCATCATGCCCTGGACGAAGTACCGCTGGAAGGCGAAGAACAGGACCAGCGGGATGATCAGTGACAGGAACGCGCCGGACGAGAGGATGTCCACGTTCGATCCGAACTGCCGCATCTGAGACTGCAGGGCCTTGGTCATCGGCTGGTTGTCGGTGTCGGCGAAGACCAGCGCGATGAGCATGTCGTTCCACACCCACAGGAACTGGAAGATGCCCAGCGAGGCGATGGCGGGCTTGCCCAGCGGGAACACCACCGACACGAAGATCTTCCACTCCGGCGCACCGTCCATCCGCGCCGCCTCCAGCAGCGAGGAGGGGATGCCGACGAAGAAGTTACGCAGCAGGAAGATGGCGAACGGCAGGCCGAACGCCGTGTGGAACAGCACCACGCCCGGGATCGAGCCGAAGATCCCGATGCCTCCGTAGAAGGACGCGACGGGGATCAGCGCGATCTGGATGGGCACGATCAGCAGCCCCACCACGACGAGGAACGCCCCGTCACGCCCCGGGAACTCCATCCACGCGAACGCGTAGGCGGCCATGGCCGCGATGCCGATCACCAGGACCGTGGTCGGCACCGTGATCAGCACGGTGTTCCAGAAGGACGCGGTGAAGCCGCTGGCCAGCAGGTCCCGGTAGTTCGCGAGGGTCAGCTCGGCAGGCTTGGTGAAGATCGTCCACCAGCCCTCGGAGTTGTTGACGTCCGTCGTGCGCATCGAGACGACCAGCAGGCCCAGCGTCGGCACCAGCCAGAACAGGCCCAGCACGATCATGACCACCTGGACGGCGCCGCCGCCGATCCGGTCCACGATCTTGCTCACTACGCCCCTGCGCGGCGCGCCCGTCTCCAGCCCCGGAGAGGCGGTAGCCGTGGCTGTCGTCATGATTCGTCCCTCCTGAACCGGCGGATGTTCATGATCATGAAGGGAAGAACCAGAATGAGCAGGAAGACGGCCAGCGCGCTGCCCAGACCCTGGTTGTTCCCGCCGCCGAACGACACGCGCCACATCTCCAGCGCGACCACGTTCGCCTGGGGCTGGACCGAGGCCGGCGCGATGATGAAGACCAGGTCGAACACCTTCAGCGTATTGATGATCATCGTCACGAAGACGACGAGCAGCACCGGCGACAGCAGCGGCACGGTGATCTTGCGGAACACCTGCCACTCCGTGGCGCCGTCGATGCGGGCCGCCTCCAGCGCGTCCCGCGGGATCGCCGCGAGCCCCGCCGCGATCAGCACCATGGCGAACCCGGCCCACACCCAGACGAACGCGCCGATGATCGCCGGGGTGATGAGTGTCGGGCCGAGCCAGCTCAGGCCTCCATAGGCGGCCTGGAAGTTCGACTGCGGGAGCCGTACGACATAGGAGCCGGCGGGCAGGCCCTCGAAGCGGAACGAGCCGTCGTCGGCCGTCGTGGCGGTCGCGGCGACCTTGCCGTTCTGCACCGCCTCGACGGTCATGCCCGGCAGGCCCTTCTCCGAGGCGTCCACCTCGCCGTTCTTGCCGCCGCCGCCCGGCGTGAAGTCGAACCACACGGTCCCCGACAGGCCGTCGCCGGCCGCGGGGGCCTTGGCGGCCTGGGCGTTGCTCGGCAGGGCGTTCGGCTTGACGCCCACGATCGGGATCAGCACCGGCTGGCCCGCCTGGGCGGGCTGCTTGGTGACGACCGCGCCGCCGTCGGCGGTGACCGGCGACTGGTCGCCCTCGCGCGGGCGCGCCTCCGGGTAGCCCTGCGAGGAGGAGAACGTGTCGTGCACGGTGGTGAGCACGGCGTTGGCCACGCCCTTGGCGGGGTCCTGCTCGTAGACGAGGCGGAAGATCACGCCCGCCGCCATCAGGGAGACCGCCATGGGCATGAACACGATCAGCTTGAACGCCGTCGACCACCTGATCCGCTCGGTCAGGACCGCGAAGATCAGGCCCAGCGTGGTCACCACGATCGGCGCGACGACAACCCAGATGAGGTTGTTGCGGATCGTGGTGAGCATGCCGGAGTCGGTGAAGATCGAGGCGTAGTTGCCCAGTCCCACGAATCCGGTGCCCGCCGAGTCGAACAGGCTCCGGAAGATGGAGTAGACGATCGGGTAGATCACCCAGATCCCCAGCAGCAGCGCCGCTGGGAGGAGGAAGGCGATGGCGACCGCCGGCGAGGGGCCGAGGCGTCTTTGCGTACGGGGGGTTTCAGCCGGTCCGGTGGAGGTCTCGTCCGCGGTGTCCGCGGACGAGACCTGCGGGCCGTCCAACCGTTCGGTCACGGCCTTACCTCTTTACTTCTTCCAGGCCTTCTTGGCCTCGGCTTCGAGTGTGGTCTGAGTGCCCTTGATGTCGCTCGGGTTGCGCAGGAAGTCCTGCAGCGCCTTCCACTCACCCTTGCCGTCGGTGCCGCCGAACGCGCTCGGCGCCAGGTCGGACATGTCGTAGCGGACGGCGTCGCCGGCCGAGACGATCGTCTGGCCGAGCTGCTTGGTCAGCTCGTCGGGGTAGTTGTCGGGGGAGACGTTCTTGTTGGGCGACAGGTAGCCGGGCAGCTTGGCCCAGATCTCGCCGCCCTCCTTGGAGGCCAGGAACTGCAGCAGCGCCATCGCGCCGGGGGAGTCCTTCATCGCGACCGCGACGTCGCCGCCCAGGACGACGGGAGCCGTGTCACCGACCTTGGGGAACGGGAAGTACTTGGCCTCCTCGCCCACCTTGGCCTTCGACTGCACCGCGGAGACGGCCACGAAGTCGGCCTCGATCACCATGGCGGCCTTCTTGTCGCCGTAGACCTTGGTCACGCAGCCGGGGAAGTCGGTCTGCAGGGCGCCGGCGTTGCCGTCGGCCACGAACTCCTTCTTGCCCGTGATCTGCGCGATCTTCTCCAGCGCGGTGGCCACGGTCGGGTCCGTCCACGGGATCTCGTGCTTGGAGAGCTTGTCGTAGTTCTCCGGCCCGGCGGTGGACAGGTAGACGTTCTCGAAGAGGTCGGTCAGCGTCCAGCCGGACGCGCCGCAGAACGAGAACGGCGCGGTGCCGGAGTCGGCGATGGTCTGCGCGTTCTTGACCAGTTCGTCCCAGGTGGTGGCCGGCTGCACGCCCGCGTCGTCGTACGCCTGCGCCCGGTACCAGACCAGCGACTTGTGCGCCGCCTTGATGAGCACGCCGTACACCTTGCCGCTGGCGGAGCCGAGCTCCTTCCAGTACGGGGTGTAGTTGGTGTCCACCTCCTTGACGACGTCGTCGGTCAGCGGGATGAGCGCGTTCTGGTCGGCGTACTGCTGCACCAGGCCCGGCTGCGGCAGGATCGCGACGTCCGGCGGGTTCTTGCCCTGGATGCGCGGGCCGAGGTAGGCGCCGGTGTCCTCACCGGTGGAGGCGTACGTGACCTTCGCCCCGGTCTTCTCGGTGAAGGCCTTGAGCACCTGCTCGAAGTTCTTCTGCTCGTCGCCGGTCCACTTGGCGGCGACCTCGAGCTTCACGCCCTCCAGCGGCTTGGCGCCGGCGGCGGGGGCCGACGCGGAGCCGGAGGCGTCGGTGGACGGCGAGGTGGTTGTCGGGGCGTTGCCGCAGGCGGCGACGGCTACCGCGAGCCCGGCCAGGATTGCTGCTGCTCTGGCGTTTCGCATGGCTGCCTCACTGGGTTCTGATGATCTCTTCGATTTCGGACTTCATGGAGACCGCGACGTCGTCCGCGGACTCGGTGGAGGGGTTGCCGAGCGCCTTGGCGACCGAACTGGCGATCACCAGGCTCAGCTGGTTGTAGTTGGCGCTCACCGGCCGTGTCTTGGCGGCGAGGATGCTCTCCTTGAGCACGGGCAGGTAGGGGAAGCGCTTGATCAGAGCGGGATCGTCGTAGAGCTCGGTCCACACGGGCGGGAAGGAGCCCTCGGTGAGGACGCGGCGCTCGTTCTCCAGACTCGTGAAGTAGCGGATGAACTCCTGCGCCGTGTGCTGATGCTTGGAGTACGCGCTGATGGCGAGGTTGGCGCCGCCCAGCGCGCTGGACCCGGGGCCGTTGAGCCCCGGCAGCCGGGTCACCCCCAGCTTGTCGCCCAGCTTCGCCCTGGCCGGGCCGTAGCCGTGCGGCCAGTTGCGGGCGAAAGCGAGCCGGCCCTCCTGGAAGGCCAGGCGGGTCTCCTCCTCCTTGTAGCTCAGCGACTCCTTGGGGATCCAGCCTTCGCGCAGGCCCTGGAGCAGGAAGTCGAGCGCGATGCGCGTCTTGGCCGGATCGAGGGTCACCTCGGTGCCGTCCTTGCTGACGATCTGCCCGCCGGCGGACTGCAGCGCCTCGGAGAAGTTGACGGTGAGCCCTTCATACGCCAGGAACTGCCCGGCATAGCCTCCAATATCGTGCTTTTTCGTGATCTGTCGTGATTGATCGCGAAGCTCGGCCCACGTCCGCGGCGGCTTCTTGACCAGGTCGGTCCGGTAGTAGAGCAACCCTGCGTTGCTCGTGTACGGGACGGCCCAGAGCTTGTTCTTGTAGACCGCCGTCTCCACGACAGGCGGCAGGAACCTGTCGAGCGGGAACAACCCGCGCTCCAGGGGGATGATCCAGCCGTTCTCCGCGAACTCGGCGGTCCACACCACGTCGAGCCCCAGTACGTCGTACCGGCTGCTCTTGGCCTGAAGGTTGGCCACCATCTGAGCGCGCTGCTCGTCGGCGGCCTCGGGCAGCTCCAGCAGCGTCACCTTCTCGGCCGGGTGGGCCTGGTTCCAGCGGTCCAGCAAGGGTTGCAGGTACGCCGTGGTGTCGCGACCGGTGGCGAAGGTGATGGGGCCTGTGCCGCCCGTCCCCGTCTCGCCGCCGCCCTCATTGCTCGCTGACGCGCAACCGGCCGCCGCCAGGAGGACGACCAGGGGGAGCGTGAGCGAGCGCACTCCGTTTCCTCCACGTTCAGAGTGAATTACATACGTGTTAGGTAGATGCATTCATGTTATGCACACCTGTAATCTGTAGGTCAACGGCTAGCTGAGTAACGCGTTCGTAACACGGCGGGGAGGTGGGGCGGTGCGGCTTCACCTGCTGGCGCTCCTGGCTAAAGAGCCGGCCCATGGGTACGAGCTCAAACAGGCGCTGGAGCAGACGTTCGGCAGTGCCTATCCGTCCCCCAACATCGGCCAGATCTACGTCACGCTCGGCAGGCTGGAGAAGGACGGCCTCATCCGGGCGGTGGACGTGGAGCAGTCCAACCGGCCCAACAAGAAGGTCTACTACCTCACCGCCAAGGGCCGGGACGTGCTCACCCTCTGGGTGGATGAGCCCACCGAGGGCCCCAGGGTGCGCGACGAGTTCTTCATGAAGCTCGTGCTGGCCCCGCTCACCGGCATCGCCGACCGGATGGCGCTGATCAATCGTCAGCGCCGCCACTACCTGTCGCTCATGGGTGATCTCAACGACCTCCTGGCCCGCACCGCGCCGACCGATCGGGTGGCCATACTCCTCATCGAGGGCGCCATGCTCCACCTGCAGGCGGACCTTGACTGGCTTGAGCGTTGCCAGGAGGATCTGGCATGAGCGCGGTTGTGAAAACGGTCAATCTGGTCAAAATCTACCAGGATGGCGCGGTGCCCGTGCCTGCCGTACGCGGCGTGGACCTGCAGGTCGAGCCGGGTGAGTTCGTCGCGATCATGGGTCCGTCCGGCTCCGGGAAGTCCACGCTCGTCCACATGCTGGGCGGGCTCGACACCAGGACGAGCGGCGAGATCTGGCTCGACGGCAAGCGCGTCGACACGCTCTCGGAGAGCGCCTGGGCGCTGCTGCGGCGCAAGAAGGTCGGGTTCGTCTTCCAGTTCTTCAACCTCGTCGCCAACATGACCGTGGGCGACAACGTCGAGCTGCCCGCGCTGCTGGCCGGGGCCTCGCCCAAGGTGGCCCGCGAGCGCAGGGAGAGCCTGCTCGGCGCGCTCAACCTCACCGACCGCGCCGACGCCTCGCCCGCCCAGCTCTCCGGGGGCGAGCAGCAGCGGGTGGCGCTGGCCAGGGCGCTGGCCAACCAGCCCAGCGTGCTGCTGGCCGACGAGCCCACCGGCAACCTCGACAGCCGCAACACCCGCGACGTGCTCCGCCTGCTCGGCGACGTCCACAAGAAGGGCCAGACGATCGTGATGGTCACCCACGACGCGCGTGTGGCGAGCCTGGCAGACCGGCTGGTGTCGCTGTTCGACGGGGAGATCGTGGACGACGGCCGCATCGCGCGCCGCCGCACCCGCACGGCCGGCGAGGTGATCGACCTCAGGTGAGCGAGCGAACAATCGGACACAGCAGTGCTGCACTCACAGGTCCGACGAAGGAGGACCTGTGAGTGCCACGCTGGCGGGGAGCCGGTGGATCAAGGCGGACCTGCGGGCCCGGAAGGGCCAGGCGGTGCTGACGGTGCTGACCGTGGCCGGGATCGTGGCCGCGCTGATCACCGCGGCGACCCTGCTGGAAGAGGGCACCAACCCGTGGCGCAGCCTGTTCGCCCAGACCGACGGCGCCCACGTCTGGCTCTACACCGACGACAGCCCCCAGGCCGACCTGAGCGGCATCGACGGCGTGACGCAGATCGCGGGCCCGTACCGCTCGGCGCCCGTGACCGTGGCGCAGGAGGGCAAGAAGGAGCCCGCGGCGCTGCGCGCGATGCCCGCCACACCGCCGCTGGTGGCGCACCCGGTGGTGGCCGAGGGCAGGTGGCTGGATCCGTCCCAGCCGGACGGCGTGGTGGTCGAGCGCTCGTTCGCGACCTCGCTGCGGCTCAGGATCGGCGCCCCCTTCACGATCATCGCGCTCAGCGGCAAGCGCCACACCCTGTACGTACGCGGCATCGCCGACTCCGCCGAGCAGGGCTTCTACCCGCAGTGGACGCCCGGCCTGGCCTACGTGCTGCCCGTCATGCTCGACCGCATCGAGCCCATGCTGGGCCGCAGCGAGTGGGTGACCGGGCTGCGCGTGGCCGACCCCGACGCCACGCAGGTCGTCTCGCAGCGCGTGGTCGTCATGCTGGAGGACAAGCTCCAGCGGGTCTACACCTGGCGCGAGGTCAGGGCCGCCATGGAGCTGGACAACCGGCTGCTGGGCACGCTGCTGGCGCTGTTCGGGGTGGTCGGGCTGGTGGCCGCCGCGCTCGCCCTGGCCAACGCGGCCGGCGGCCGGGTGCTGGCCCAGCTCCGCGACCTGGCCACGCTCAAGTCGATGGGCTTCACCAGGGGCCAGATCGCGCTGCTGCTCCTGGTCGAGCACGGCGCGCTGGGCCTGCTCGGCGTCGCGATCGGCGCCGTGGTGGGCTGGGGCGTGATGGCGGCGATGCTCGGCGCGACCTCCGTGGCGCCGATCCCCGTGCTGGCCATCGTCGCGGGCACGGCCCTGGTGGTGCTGGCCGCCGTGGGGCTGCCCGCGTGGCGCGGCGGCCGCACGCCGCCGATCCCCGCAGCGCCCGCCCTGCCGCCGCGCGGCCGCCTGTCCAGGCTGGCCCGGCTGGCCCTCCTCGTACGCCTCCCGCCCGCCCTCGTCCTCGGCACCAGGGACGCCTTCACCAGGCGCGTGCCGGCGTTCCTGACGGCGTTCGGCCTGGCCGTGCCGATGATGATGGTCACGATCGGGCTCGGCGTCTGGGCCACGCTCGACAACTTCGCCGACCACCCCGAGCAGGTCGGCCAGCACGCGAGCCTGTACGTCCGGCCGGGCAAGGCCGAGCCGGCCGAGGCCGAGCGCGTCGCCAAGCTGGACGAGGACGTCGAGACGGTCTATCCGGGCACCGACGTGGACGCCCTGGCGCCCGGCATGGCCCGTTCGGTCCGCGTGCGGGCCATCGGCAGCTCGACGGAGCCGTACCCGTTCCCGGTGGTCGAGGGGCGCATGTACGGCCGGCAGGGGGAGGCGGTGGCCGGGCAGGGCCTGCTCGACCTGCTGGGCATCAAGATCGGCGACCGGGTGCGGCTGACCGTGGGCGGCACGCCGCTGATCGTCAGGATCGTCGGCAGGACCGTCGAGCCCGACCTCGACGGCGAGGTGATCTCCGTGGGGCTCGACAGCCTGGCGGCCAAGGACTCGGTGCCGCCGGAGTTCTACGCGCTGGCCCTCAAGAAGGGCGCGGACCCCGCCGAGGTGCGCGGGCGGCTGCTGGCGGAGTCGGCCGAGAGCCTCGACGTGCAGGCGGCGGTCAACCCGGCGGACCGGTTGTCGATCATCCGGGTGGTGATCGTGGCCCTGATCGCCGTGCTGATGCTGATCGGCCTGGCCAACCTGCTCACCGCCAGCGCGCTGGGGCTGCGCGACCACGCGTTCGACCTGGCCGTGCTCAAGGCCATGGGGCTGACGCCGCGCCAGGTCATGGCCACGCTGGTGACGGGCACCGGGCTGCTGGTCGTGCTCGGCGTCGGCGCGGGCGCCGCGGCGGGCATGTCCGTGGTGACGGGGCTGATCGACCTGCAGGGCCACACGAGCGGCGTCGGCGCGGGCATCGGGCGCGCGCCCTCTGCCCTGACGCTGGCCGTCGCCGTCGTGGGCGCCGTGGGCACGGCCCTCGCGGTGGCGCTCATTCCCGCCCGCCGCGCGGCCCGTGCCCAGGTGCCGGTCACGTCGCGCTGAGAGCGGCCTTCTCCTTCTTCTTCAGCGCGAACCAGTAGAAGCCGTGCCCCGGCAGCGTCAGCAGGTACGGCAGCTCGCCGATCGGCGGGAACTCCACCCCGCCCCGCGCCTCGACCGGGACCATCCCCTCGAACCTGCGCAGGTCCAGCTCGACCGGCTGCGGGAACTTCGACAGGTTGTTCACGCAGAGCATGATGTCGTCGCGGTCCTCGCGGACGAAGGTCAGCACGCAGGGGTTCGAGGACCACATTTCCGTGTACGCCCCCACGCCGAACACCGGGTGGTTGCGCCGGATCTCCAGCATCTTGCGGGTGAAGTGGAGCAGCGAGCCCTCATGGCGCTGCTGGGCCTCCACGTTGACCGCCTGGTAGCCGTAGATCGGGTCCATGACCGCGGGCAGGTAGAGCCGCCCGGGGTCGGCCGAGGAGAACCCGGCGTTGCGGTCGGGGCTCCACTGCATCGGCGTGCGGACCGAGTCGCGGTCCTCCAGCCAGATGTTGTCGCCCATGCCGATCTCGTCGCCGTAGTACATGACCGGCGAACCCGGCAGGCTCAGCAGCAGGGCCGTGAACAGCTCGATCCGGTCCCTGTCGTTGTCGAGCAGCGGGGCCAGGCGCCGGCGGATGCCGAGGTAGGCCCGCATGCGCGGGTCCTTGGCGTACTCCTTGTGCATGTAGTCGCGCTCTTCCTCGCTCACCGTCTCGAGCGTGAGCTCGTCGTGGTTGCGGAGGAAGATGCCCCACTGCGCGTTGTCGGGCAGCTTGGGCGTGCGCGACATGATCTCGGAGATCGGCTCGCGGGTCTCCTTCTTGACCGCCATGTAGATGCGCGGCATGAGCGGGAAGTGGAAGGCCATGTGGCACTCGTCGCCCCCGGTGGTGGGGTCGCCGAAGTATTCGACCACGTCCTCGGGCCAGCCGTTGGCCTCGGCCAGCAGCACCCGGTCGGGGTAGAGGCGGTCCACCTCGGCCCTGATCTTCTTCAGGTACGCGTGCGTCTCCGGCAGTCCCGAGCACGCGGTGCCCTCACGCTCGAACAGGTACGGCACCGCGTCCAGCCGGAACCCGTCGATGCCGAGGTCCAGCCAGAACCGCAGCACCTCCAGCATGGCCTCCTGCACCGCCGGGTTGTCATAGTTGAGGTCCGGCTGGTGGTGGAAGAAGCGGTGCCAGTAGTACTGCTTGCGCACCGGGTCGTAGGTCCAGTTGGACTCCTCGGCGCCGATGAAGATGATCGGGGCGTCGGGATAGCCGCCCGGGTGGTCCGACCACACGTAGAAGTCGCCGTACGGACCCTCGGGGTCGTGCCGGGACGCCTGGAACCAGGGGTGGCGATCGCTGGTGTGGTTCATCACGAGGTCGGTGATGATCCGCAGGCCACGTTCGTGAGCCTTCTCGATCAGCTGCACGAAGTCTCCCAGGTCCCCAAAGTCCGGGAGGATCTTCATGTAGTCCGAGATGTCATATCCGCCGTCGCGCAGGGGCGACTCGTACAGCGGCAGCAACCACAGGCAGTCCACGCCGAGCCACTCGAGGTAGCCCAGCTTCTCGATGAGACCGCGAAGGTCGCCGGTGCCGTCGCCGTTGGAGTCCTTGAACCCCCGGACGAGGATCTCGTAGAACACCGCCCGCTTGTACCAGGCTGGATCCTCAGAGACGAACGCCTCGGAGATCGGCTCCGGCAATGGGGATGCGTTGATCATATGTCGCTCACAGGAAGAGATGTGGGCAGGACGAAGTCACCGGTTGCCCCGGCGTTGTTATCTGGTGACCGCGCCGCGTGGAGTCGTCATCCCTGCGAACTCCACTGCCCTAGAACGAGACCGGATTTGTGATCTGGTGCCCGTTTGTGCGGCGCTTACGGGCCGAACACTACCAGCCCGTTGGCTTTCCGGAACCCGCTTCTGCTGTGCAGGGGTTAATACCCGTGAGATCCGTACGTAATCGCCCTGTTACCGAGAGTTCACTAAAAAGGTGGCGCAAGGTCCGAGAGGTCGTTCTCGAAGTCGCTCAGCCACAGCCCGAAGAGCACCAACCCCCGCACCCAGAAACGATCGTTCCAGCCGTTGAACCTGGTCAAAGCGTCGGGACCGCCTGAGACCACCTCGTGCAGCTCGTCCGACAGCAGTCCCGGCACTCTCCTCACCACAGTCTCCAGCATGCGGTGCGAATAATTTCGGGCGGGGGCGGCCGTGGAACGCAGCGGCACCCTTTGGAGTGGCTGCTTGACCACATTCGTCGAGGGGAGTGCGGCCACCCGTGGATTGGCCGCGTGGAGCACTTCGCGGTAGAAACGGCCCTTGTCCTTGCGGGCCACGCCGACCGACAGCGCGGCGTCGAAGAAGCGCGGGTCGATGAACGGCGCCGCGAACGACGCCTCGGGCCCCACCAGGTTGACCGCGGAGCGCGCGATGCCGCGCACGGTCCTGGTGTGCAGCACCGACAGCGGCAGCTCGGCGCGGTGCCCGTGGAGCATGGAGGTGGCGGCCAGGAACTGCTCGCGCACGGTCTCCTCCATCCACTGCGCGGCGGCCTTGGACAGGAACGGCTGCGAGGGCGCCCCCAGCGACAGCGAGCCGAGCACGGCCGCCGAGCGTTCGGCCTGCGTCGTGGCCTCCAGCGCGGCCCCGCTGACCATGAAGTTCTTCAGCAGCGGCCCGCCGGCCAGGCCGTCGACCAGGATCCGGCCCGCCTTGTGCACCTCCTTGGCGAAGGGCGCGTACCAGGCGTGGTGCGGCGTCAGGTATTCGAGCCGGCGGGCCACCTCGACGGCGTCGTCGGGGTAGTCGGCGGCGTCCTGGGTGATCACCCGGTGGGGGATGCCCAGCTCCCTGGTGATCGACCTGGCGAACGCGATGTCGGTGTCGGTGCCGTCGTCAGGGCTGGTCGTCCACGACTCGACGTCCATCCCGCGGGCCTTGGCCACGCTGGCCAGCAGCCGCGAGTCGTAGCCGCCGCTGACCGGCACGAGCAGCTTGCGGCCCGCGTAGTCCTGGTAGACCTCGTCCAGCAGCTCGACGATCTCGCGCGGGCTGATCCACCGCTCGTACGGCTCCGAACGCAGCCAGCGCGGCAGCCTGCGCTCGGTCGCGAGCCGGCCGTGCCGCCACACCAGGGCGCTGGAGCCGGGCAGCCGCTTGACGTCCGCGTACGGCGTCGCCTCGCCCAGCGGGAACGTCACCTGCAGGATCGACGCCCACGCCGACCAGTCGATCTGGACGGGCACCAGGCTGAGCAGCGGCTTGATCTGCGACGAGAAGTAGACCGCCTCGCCGAGGCGGACGTAGTAGACGTCCACGAGGCCCAGGGCGCCCGTGTGGAGCGTGACACTGTCGCCGTCGCCGATCAGCCCGGGGGTCTCGTACGTCTCCGCGACCGTCATCCAGTCGTCGTCGCCCGACGGCTTGCGCTCGCCCCAGGAGAACGCGTACGCGGGCCCCCAGCGGTGGTAGGGCGGCAGCGGCGCCGAGCTGAACAGCGCCGCGTCGGCCGACTGGAGCGCGGGCAGGAGCCTCGGCCCCGCCGCCGTCAGCTTGCCGAGTACGGCGGGATCGATCCGGCCGAGAGCGCCGCAGACGTAGGGCCGCACGTTGAACTGCACCGGATCTCATCCCTTCGAGACGCTTCAGGCAAAAAGAGTATCCTTTGCCGGGCTGAGGGAGCGGAGGGTCAATTGTCGACGGAGCTTGAGAGCACTCGCCGGGCGTTGCGGGATGCTGTCGCGCAGGCCGAGCGCGCCGCCGAGCTGGCCAGGCTGCTGGACGCCGCCGAGGCCAAACTGGCCGCCGCCGAGCAGAGCGCCGCGGAGGCCAGATCGCTGGCCGAGCGGCTGAGCGAGGCCGAGGAGCGGCTGGAGGCCGAGCAGGCGGCCGCCGACAAACTGCGCAGGGAGCTGGCCGAGCAGCGCTTCCAGGCCGAGGTGGCCAACTGGAAGCTGTCCTCGATCAAGGTCGCCCGCTGGAACCGCCTCGGCGACGCGATCAAGAGCGGCAAGAGCAACCCGGTCCGGCTGGCCAAGGGGCTCAGGGGCGCGGCCAAGCCCGTCAAGCGGCCCGTCGCGCCCAAGCGCAAGCCCCCCACGGCCGCCAAGGCCAAGGACGAGCGCCCCGGGGCGGCGTTCCAGGCCACCAGCACGACCAGGACGCTCGGCGGCGCCTCCTTCAAGCTCAAGCCCTTCCGGGTGCCGACGGGACCCAACACCAGGCCGCACCTGACGGCCGCGGTCATCGCCGACCCGCACGCCGAGGCGCTGCTGCGGTACGAGTGGCGGCAGACGACCGGCTTCACGCCGCGCGACTTCGCCAGGGTGCTCCCGCTGGAGGTGCCCCACCTGCTGGTGGTCGAGTCGGTCGAGCACGGGCCGTGGGCCGAGGAGATCACCGGCGAGCCGGGCGAGGGGCTCAAGGCGCTGCTGGCCTGGTGCGCCGAGCGCGGCATCCGCACGGTCTTCTGGCACACGCGGGGCGACGTGGCCGCGTACGCGGCGGCGGCCGAGCTGTTCGAGCACCGGTTCACGACCGATCTCACGGTGGCCTGGCCGCGGCTGCAGTTCGGGGTGCAGCCGAGGGTGCACAACCCGCTGCCGCTCTCCGGCGGGCGCATCGACCGGGTCCTCACGCTGGACCAGCTCCTGCCCGGGCACCTGACGTACCCCGACGTGCTGACCTCCTACCGCTGGCCGGCCGCGGTGGACTGCCCGCCGGGCACGCCCCAGTGGCGGCTGGCCGAGCTCGCCGCCTGCGGCACGCCCATCGGCACCGAGGCCGACACGCGGCGGGCGCACGTGGCGCTGCGGCGGGCGTACCAGATGGGCACGATGACCGAGCGGATCGACGAGCTCCTCGACGCGATCGGCCTGCCCAGCGCCCGCGCCACGCTCAACACCTCGGTGCTGCTGCCGATCATGGACCCGTACCTGATGGAGCACGCGCTGGCGCAGGTCGCCAAGCAGTCGGGGGTCGACCAGCTCATCGTCATCGGGCCGCCGGAGTCGGAGCTGCGGGCCCGCGACGTGCTGCCGGACGTGGAGATCGTCTACCGCCGCCCGCACCCGGCGATGACCGAGGGCGCGATGCTCGACGCCGGCATCGACCTGTGCGAGGCCGACCTGGTCGCGGTCATGGACCCGCGCGACGTCTACGGCCCGCACTACCTGTCGGACCTGCGGCGGGCGTTCCTGTTCAGCACCGCCGACATCGTCGGCAAGGCGGCCTTCTACGCCCACCTCCGCAAGCCGCAGGCCACGCTGCTCAAGCAGCCCGAGGCCGAGTACACCTACCTCCCCGAGATCGCCGGGGCGACCCTCCTGGCCCGCCGCAACACCCTGCGCGAGATCGGCTTCGCGGACCTCACGGACGGATGGGACGAGGTGCTCATGCGGCAGTGCCGGACGGACGGGATCAAGGTGTTCTCGGCCGACCGGTTCGGCTACGTGCGGGTGCGCGACGAGGACCGCTGGCTGCTCGGGGCGGCCCACCTGGTCGAGTACGGCTCCGCCGAGCCGCACGCGCTCATCTGAGCCCCGGGGCTAGGGTTCGGCCATGACACCCGCGGAACTGGCCGACGTGCTGGGGGAGCCGCCGGCGCCCGAGGGGACGTGGGAGGACGAGGCCGTCTACGTCTCCGCCGCGGCGCTGCGCGGGAAGGTCCCCGCCGAGTCGCTCGCCGGGCGGGTGCGGGAGCTGGACGGGGTGTCCTCGGTGGAGGTCCGGCGGGACGGGTTCCTGCGGATCGTGGTCAGCGAGCCGGGGGAGCTGGTGACGCGCGTCGCGCCGCTCGACCTCCCGGAGCCCCCGTGGCCGGACTTCCCGCGGACCTGGGACAACCCCGGGTTCGTGGTGCGGTACGGCCACGTGCGGGCCCGCGCGGTGCTCCGGTGGGCGCGGGAGCTGGGGGTGCCGTCGGAGGGGTTCCGGGCGGAGCTGCTCGACGGCCCGTACGACCGGCGGGTGCTGCGGGTGCTGGCCGAGCTGCCCGGGCGGACGGTGAGCAGGCAGCCCGGGTGGGAGACGTACCTCGTACGGCTGGCCCTGGCCTATCACGACGCGCACGAGCACGCGCCCGCCGTCCCGGTCGGCGACGAGGCGCCGACGCCGGTGCACACGGCGCGGGTGCGGCTGGCCGAGGCCGTGACGGGTGTGCTTCCTGGGCCGGAACGGATGTAACGAGTCGCAAAATATCCGGCCAAACGGCGAAAAATCGTAAAAATATCCCTTGCTGGGCTTGATCGCGTCTCGATACGTGGGCAGAAGGTCATGGCTTGGTTGCGGTTCCGATAGCCTCGATCAGGTGAGTCGATTCGTCCATCCCGCCGGGGACCGGCACGCCGAGATGCTGCCCCACGAGCGCCCTCCACTGGCGCCCGCCGACCTCAACCGGATCAACCCGGCGATCTGGCCGCGAACGTCGACCCGGACCGATGGCACGCTCACTGTCGGCGGCGTCGACGTGCGCGAGCTGGCGCGCGAGCACGGCACGCCGCTCTACGTCCTCGACGAGGACGACGTGCGCTCGCGCATGCGCGACTACGCCACGGCCTTCGCCGGCTCCGAGGTCCACTACGCGGGCAAGGCGTTCCTGTGCAAGGAGATCGTGCGCTGGCTCCACGACGAGGGCCTCGGGCTCGACGTGGCCAGCGGCGGCGAGCTGGCGGTGGCCCTCAGCGTCGGGTTCCCGCCCGAGCGCATCACGATGCACGGCAACAACAAGTCCGTCGCCGAGCTGACCAGGGCGCTGGAGGTCGGGGTCGGCCACGTCGTGGTCGACTCCTACGAGGAGATCGCCAGGCTCGGCCACCTCGCCCAGGAGCTGGGCAAGCGGCCCAACGTGATGATCCGGGTGACCACCGGGGTCGAGGCGCACACGCACGAGTTCATCGCGACGGCGCACGACGACCAGAAGTTCGGGCTGTCGCTCAACACCGGGGCGGCCGCGGAGGCCGTACGCCGGATCCTCGCCCTGCCGCAGCTCGAGCTCGTCGGGCTCCACTCCCACATCGGCTCCCAGATCGTCGACACGGCCGGGTTCGAGGTGGCCGCCAGGCGCCTGACCGCGCTGCTCGTGCAGATCAAGGAAGAGCACGGCGTCGTGCTGCCCGAGCTCGACCTGGGCGGCGGCTACGGCATCGCCTACGTCGAGGGCGACGAGGCGCCCGACATCAAGGAGCTGGCCGACGGGCTGCGCGAGATCGTCACCAAGGTGTGCACGGACGCCGGCCTGCCCGTGCCCAGGCTGACCGTGGAGCCGGGGCGCACCATCGTCGGGCCCGGCGGCATCACCCTCTACTCGGTCGGCACCGTCAAGGACGTCGAGGGCCTGCGCACGTACGTGAGCATCGACGGCGGCATGAGCGACAACGTGCGCACCGCGCTCTACGGCGCCGAATACACCGCGGCGCTGGTCAGCCGCGAGAGCACCGCCGAGCCCATGCTCAGCCGCCTGGTCGGCAAGCACTGCGAGAGCGGCGACATCATCGTGCGCGACTTCCACCTGCCCGCCGACCTCGTCCCCGGCGACCTGATCGCGGTGGCGGCCACCGGCGCCTACTGCCGGTCGCTGGCCAGCAACTACAACTACCTGCCCAGGCCCGCCGTGGTCGCCGTCTCCGGCGGCAGGTCGCGCGTGATCGTGCAGGGCGAGACCGAGGACGACCTGTTGAGGGGGCAGCTGTGAAACCGCTGAAAGTGGCGCTGCTGGGCTGCGGCGTCGTCGGCTCGCAGGTCATCAGGCTCATGCACGAGCAGGCCGCCGACCTGGCCGCGCGCATCGGCGCCCCGCTGGAGCTGGCCGGGGTCGCCGTACGCCGGCTCGGCCGCAAGCGTGACGTCGAGGTGGATCCCGCGCTGCTCACCACCGACGCCGAGGCGCTGGTCACGCGCGACGACGTCGACATCGTCATCGAGGTCATCGGCGGCATCGAGCCCGCCCGCTCGCTGATCGTCGCGGCCCTGTCCAAGGGCAAGTCCGTGGTCACCGCCAACAAGGCGCTGCTGGCCGAGGACGGCGCCACCCTGCACGAGGCCGCCAGGCAGGGCAACGGCGACCTCTACTTCGAGGCCAGCGTGGCCGGCGCCATCCCGCTGCTGCGCCCGCTGCGCGAGTCGCTGGCGGGCGACCGCGTCAAGCGCGTGCTCGGCATCGTCAACGGCACCACCAACTACATCCTCGACAAGATGGACACCACGGGCGCGTCCTTCACCGACGCCCTGGAGGAGGCCCAGACGCTCGGCTACGCGGAGGCCGACCCGACGGCCGACGTCGAGGGCTTCGACGCCGCCGCCAAGGCCGCCATCCTGGCCGGGCTCGCCTTCCACAGCCGCGTCACGGCCGCCGACGTGCACCGCGAGGGCATCACCGAGATCACCGCCACCGACGTGGCCTCGGCCAAGGCCATGGGCTACGTCATCAAGCTGCTGGCCATCTGCGCCCGCTCCGAGGACGGCCGCTCGTTCGGGGTGCGGGTGCACCCCGCGATGATCCCGCGGTCGCATCCGCTGGCCGGGGTGCGGGAGGCGTACAACGCGGTGTTCGTGGAGGCGGAGTCGGCGGGGCAGCTGATGTTCTACGGCAAGGGGGCCGGCGGGGCGCCGACGGCCTCCGCGGTCCTCGGCGACCTGGTGGCCGTCGCCCGCAACCGCCTGGCGGGCACGCACGGGCCGGAGGAGTCGACGTACGCGGACCTGGCGGCCCATCCCATGGGCGACACGGTCACGCGCTGCCACGTGGCGCTCGACGTGGCCGACAAGCCGGGCGTGCTGGCGCGGGTGGCGGAGCTGTTCGCCAAGCACGACGTGTCGATCCAGACCGTACGCCAGGAGGGGCACGGCGACGACGCCCAGCTCGTCATCGTCACCCACCGCGCCACGGACGCCGCGCTGTCGGCGACCATGGAGGGGCTGCGCGAGCTGGACATCGTCCGCGCCGTGGCGAGCGTGATGCGCGTGGAGGGCGACGACTAGCCTTCGCGCGTGGGGGAGTCGTCGGGGAAGGCCAGGGCGCGGACCTTGCGGACGGCTCGCTTGAGGACCGTGCGGTTCTGGGCGCGGGCGAGGCGGACCGCCTCCCTGCGCCAGGTCTCGGCCTTCTCGCGCCAGCGCGCCGCGTCCCTGGCGTTCTTGCCCGCCTCCCGCCGCAGCTGCGCGAGCTCCGCGCGGAGGGCGGCGGTGCGCTTGCGGTAGAGGGCGATCTTCTTCTCGTGCTCGGCGGCGAGCCGGACGAGCTCCGGGACGGGCCTCTTGCGCGGCGGATAGACTGCCGGGCGGCGCTTGAAGCCCCAGCTCTGCCCGTCCAGCCACTCCAAGCCGAAGAGGGCGTCGATCAGGTCGTCCCACTCGTCGTCCGGGGCGGCCACCAGGGCGGCTCTGGACTGGGCGGCCGTGCGGTCCAGCCTGGCCATCGTGACGCCCTGCGCCGTCTCCTCCAGGGCCAGGCAGAGGGCGCCCAGGTCGTGCTGCTCCATGTGGTCCAGCAGGCGTTCCAGCGTGTCCTTCGACGGGACCCAGCCGGGCGGCACCGAGAGCCGGAACGGGGCCGTCCCCTCCAGAGGGCCGGTCAGGTGGACGCGGGGGTCGCCGGCGAAGTTGGCCTGGATGAGGCGCAGGTCGAGGTGCGGGTCGGCGAGCGGGGAGCGGCGTTCGGCGGTCAGGGATTCCCAGGGGCCGGGGACGGTGACCCTGACGTCCGGGATCGTGCCGGCCAGCAGGCCGTCCACCGTCGCCCGGACGTCCTCGTACGGGCCCGCCGGCACGGTCGCGTCCACGTACGGCACCAGCCACTGCCGCCCCGGGTCCGTGCGGAGGTAGCGGCGGTAGGGGACCCGGTCGGCGACGAAAGGGTCGTTGTAGCGCTTGAGCGCCTGGAAGTCGCGCATCGCCGTCGGCAGCCCGACGTGCCAGGCCCGCGACTCCGGGTCCGGGACGAACACCACGCCCGCCTGGGTGAGCCGGTAGCCCAGCTCGGTGTCCTCTGCCAGCACCAGGGACGTGTCCAGGCCGCCGATCGAGCGCAGGAGCTCGGCCGGGTACGACGCCGTGGCGCCCACGTGGATGCGGGTGGCCAGGGAGCTGGGGGCGCTACGCAGGCCGTCGTGGTCGCGGATGATCTGCTCGGCCCAGTCGTGGCGGTGCGGTGACAGGGGGAAGAGCTCGCCCTCCTCCTCCGACTCCAGCGCCTGGCGTACCCGCTCCTGCGTCGGGAGTTCGGTCGCGGCGGTGAAGTCGATCCAGCCCAGGACCACCACGTACGGGGCCAGGTGGTGCCAGCGCAGCTGGGCCTCCACGTGGCGCCGGTGCGGGACCATGTCGGCGTCCAGCACGAGGACGACCTCGCCGGTCGCGGCGTCCAGGCCCGCCTGGACGGCCCAGGCCCGGCCCCAGCCGCCCGGCGGGCTGGGGATCAGCTTGGTCCTGGCCGGGACGAGCTCCGGGAGGCGGATCGGGGTGGCGCTGCCGTCGTCCACCACGATGACGTCGAGCAGGTGATCGGGGTAGCTCTGGGCGGACAGGGCCGCCAGGGTGAGGTCCAGGGTCTCCTGGCGGTCGTGGGCCGGGATGACGACGGTGACGGTGAGCGTGGGCTCCCAGGCGCCCAGGGCGGGCGGCGCGAGCACGCCGAAGTCGTTGCGGCGGATGCGGGGGATGCCGGTCATGGCAGGGGGCTCCCGTCCAGGGCCATGAGGGCGTTCGGGCGGAAGCCGCGCCACTGCTGCCTGTTGCGCTGCAGGAACGTCCCGATCGGCTCCTGCCAGGTGTGGTTGGCCGCCGGGCCCCTGCGCAGGATGTAGCCGAGCCCGTGCGTACGGTAGATCTGGCCGCCCGCCGCCTGCAGGGCCTCCTGGAACTGGGTGTCCACCGAGCGCCGCAACGGCCGGAACCCGCCCACCGCCTGGAACGCCGAGCGCTCCACCAGGATCGTCCCACCGGCGACGAAGCTGGTGATCTGCTCGGTCACCTGCCTGCGGTGCACGGTGACGTCGATGGACGTCAGGTACACGAACTCCGGCACCGTGCCCACCACCTGGGCGCCCGAGTACGAATGCGCCAGCAGCAGGTCGGACAGGAAGTCGGGACCGTACCAGTCGTCGTCGTCCATCTTCAGCAGGAACGAGCCCGAGGCCCTGGCGGCGGCGTGGTTCAGCACCTCACCGAACACGTCCTGGCGATCGGCCTCGAACACCGTCAGCGGGCCCTGGAACGCCTCGATCGCCCTGGCCACGTCCGGGTGGCCCTTGGGGACGCCGTGCAGGGCGAGGATCACCTCCAGCTCGGCGCCGCGCTGGCGGGCCACCTGGTCGAGGGCGAACGACACCATGTCGGTGCGGCGCGTGGCCAGCAGGACCGAGGTGAGCGGCGGCGCGGGGGCGGGCGCGCCGAGCTGCTCCCACCTCGCGGCGACGCCGTGCGTGCGGAGCGCGGCGCGGCGCAGGCGGATGCTGTGCTCCTCGCGCCGCAGGTCGTCGGAGAGGTCCGGGCAGTGCTCGACGAGCTCGATGATCTCGGTGCCGAGCGCGCCCGCCCAGCGCGGCACGGCCTGCGCGCGCAGCGGCACCCCGGCGGCGGCCAGGCCGGTCAGCACGCGTACGGCGGCCAGGGGACCGCTGTGCGCGTGCCGCCAGTCCACCTCGACGCCGCGGATCTGGCGGAGCCTGGCCACGTCGGCGTCGGTGACCCCGCCGGACTCGGCGAACGACGTCACGACCTTGCCGTCCAGCACCACCGACCAGCGGCCGTCCCGTTCCGCCAGGCAGGCCATGCCGCGGGAGGGGGTGGTGACGAAACCCTGGGGGTTCACGAGGCGTTCGTCCACGGGCGGGACCATGGAGGGCTCGCCGAGCACGTCCGGATCGGCCAGCGGGGAGTCGGCCATGCCCGGCCTTCCCAGGTGCTCCCAGGACACCGCCCGCAGCGTCGGCCGCTCGATGGGCGTCTCGTCCCCGGCCCACTCCACGTTCTCCGCCTCGTCGTCGGCCGGTGCGGCATCCGGGACGGGGGAGGCGCCCTCCATCGACGGGTGGCCCAGGGTGCGCAGGACCACGTCGCTGCCCGGCGCGCCGACCCGCTCCGGCACCGGCCCCGTCACCTCGGCGGGGGTCGCGTTGGGGTCGCCGGGGCGCCAGTCGGCCGCTCCGACGCCCGCGATCGCCGCCGCCGGGGCCGCGATCACGTCGAGGCGGTGGCCCGCGAACGCCCGCGCCGTCGCGGTCACGGTACGGCCCGCGGGCGTGGCGGCGGAGAAGCGGGCGTCGACCACCCAGACCCGGTTCCTGGGCTGGTAGACCCGCAGATCCGTCAAGGACCGCCACCGGTGCGCGGGGGTGGGGGTGGGGACCGGCGCGGGGTGTGCGGCGGGCGTGTCGAGCACGGCCACGACCACCCGCTCGGCCTGCGGCAGCAGCTTGTGCAGCGTCGCGATCCTGCGCAGGTCGGCCGGTGTCCTGGCGAGCACGAGGACCTCGCCCACCTGCTCGGCCTCGGTGGGCGGCTCCAGCAGGTCCCGATCGAGGTCCACGGCCTGCCGGGCCTCCTGCGCCGCGGACTGGTGGCGGGTCGCCGCGGAGACCCCGGCAGTCGCGGGAGCGGTGTAGAGGGGGGCGACGTCGTCGATTCCGGCGAAGAAGACCCGCGCATCGGGCAGCTCCGCCAGCAGCTGACGGATCATCCGGCGCTCCGCAGGTGCCTGATCAGCGAGCTCAGCCCGCCACGCGCGGCGGACTCGTCGTCGGGCGGCGTGGCGGACAGCCGTTCGACCTCGGCCGCGAGCCGCTCCACCTCCGCCCGCAGCTCCTTGATCTCGCGCAGCCGCTCCCCGGCCAGCCCTCGCCATTTCGCGGGCTCGCCGGCCAGGGGCTCGGCCTCCTCCTCCGGCATGAACCCGAACTCGCGCCCGCTGACCCACTCCGACCCGAACATCTCGTCCACCAGGTCGTCGGCCCGGCCCTCGTGGAGCGCGGCGCGGGAGAAGGCGGCCGTGCGCTCCAGGCGGGCGGCCACGACCCCGGAGGCGTCCTCCGACAGCGCGACGCTGACCAGGCCGAGCAGGTCGCCGTCCGCGTGGCGTACCAGCCTGGAAAGCGTGTCGGCGCCCAGCGTCCACCCGGTGGGAAGGCGGAGCAGGAAGGGGGCGGGCGCGGCGGAGGCGGGTACGCTCTCCGCGAACACGACCCGGGGCTCGTACGCGTAGAGATTGTGCAGCAGGCGCAGGTCGAGGAGGGGGTCGTCGAGGCTGGAGCGGCGCTCGCCGGTCAGCTTGCCCCAGGGGCCGACGATGGTGACGGCCGCGTCGGCGAGGGTGCCCGCCAGGGCCGAGTCGACGCTCGCCCGCGTCTGCTCGTAGGTGGTCGCCGTCACGACGACCCGCACGTACGGCACCCGCCAGTGACGCCGGGGGTGGCTGCGCAGCCAGCGCAGGTCGGGGATGAGATCGCCCAGGTAGGACCAGTTGTGCCGGTGCACCTCCTTCTCCCGCAGCATCACGGTGGAGGCCCCGACGTGCCATGCCCTGGCCTGCGCGTCGGGGACGAACACCGCCCCCGCCTGCGCCAGCCGGTATCCGAGCTCGGTGTCCTCGGCCATGTTCAGGGAGGTGTCCACGCCGCCCGCCGCGCGCAGCAGATCGGCCCGTACGGACGTGGAGGCGCCCGTGTGCAGCAGGTACGCGCTCGCGCCCGCGTCCTTGAGCCACCTGGTCGACTCCAGGGTCTTCCTCGTGTACGCGGACTGGACGCCCTCCTCGCCCGGCTCCTCGACGAACCGGACGTCCCCGATCACCACCGCGTGGTCGATCAGGTGGTGCCAGCGCATGTGCGCCTCGATGTGGTCGTCCGCGAGGAGCATGTCGGAGTCGAGCCAGTGGATCACGTCGCCGGTGGCCGCGAGCTGGCCGGCCTGCCGGGCCGCGCCGCGTCCCCACCCGTCGGCCACGCGTACGACCCGCGCGCCCGCCACCTCCAGCGGCGGCCGGCTGCCGTCGTCCGCGACCACGATCTCGACCAGCTCGGCCGGGTACGTCTGCCGCGCCAGCGCCGGGACCGTGCGCTCCAGCGCCTCCGCGCAGTCGTAGGCCGGGATGACCACGGAGACCCGCAGCGAGGGCTCCCACGCCCCCAGCGCCGGCGGCCGCAGCGTCCCGTAGTCGTTGTGCCGGACCCGCGTCATACGGAGTCCCTGGCCAGCGCGCGAACCTCCGCGCGCAGCTCCTCCACCTCTCGCGCCCGCGCCATGGCGTTGACCCGGTCCTCTCCGAGCGAGGCCAGGATGGCGCCGAGGTCGTCGGCGCGCCGCGCGGCGGAGTCCTCGACGGCCTGCACCAGCAGGTCCAGCCTGGTCTCGATGTTCTTGAGCGCTGTGGTGGTCCTCGCCAGCTCGGCCTCGTACTTCTTGATCCGCAGATCGATGCGGTGCGCCTTGCCGTCGAGGCGGCGCACGATGAGCACGAGGAAGGCGAGGGCCGCCAGGGTGACCAGGAAGGCCACCGTGACCGCTGCCGCGCCGAAAGTGATCAGGCCGGCGGTGACGAGCAGGGCGAGCACACCGGCGGTGAGAGCTGCGAGGAGTGCGGCGGTCGCTGCCAGTCGGCGGGGCGAGAGCATCCGCGCATACCTTTCGTTTGGAACATCAGAGGCGTCGAGGACATCACTGGATTATTGACACCTTAATAAACACCGGCACCTACCGTGCCATAGCTTCCTGGAGGAAAACTGAGAATCGCCTCCACTCCACCTGCGGCGTAGGGCCTGCCGAATGTGGCGGACGCGTCTACCCGTCAGTAAAACGGGCGTAAGGTAGGCGCCGACCAAGTCCCAAGGAGGCCCATGTCCATCACCCCTTGTGGCTTCGCGCGTACGCCGGAGAAGGGGCTGGCCCGCCTGCACTGGGCGCACGACGGCTGGGCGGTGGAGGGCGGGCGACCCGACGTGCCCGCGCTGCGCCCGCTGCGCGGGCTGGAGATCGAGTGGCCCGCCGCCGAGGTGCCCTTGGAGGGGTTGCTGCGGCTGGCCGCCGCCGGGGTACCGCTGACCGCCGGCCGCGCCGTGCCCTGGGTGCCCGGCGACCTCGCCGCGCTGCTCACCGACCGCGACTGGCTCGGCCACGCGGCCGACGGGACCGCGCGCTCGCTGGCCGACCTGCGGCGGGAGGAGCACAGCGTACGGCTGCGCCGCCTGGCGCACCGGGTCTCCAGGTCCACGGTCAGCATTGTGATGTCCAGCAAGCGGCCCGCGATGGTGGGGTCGGCGCTGGCCCAGATGGGGCGGCAGCGGGACGTCGAGGCCGAGGTGCTGCTCGGGCTGCACGGGGTGAGCCTCGGGGAGGTGCGGGAGGCGGTCGAGTCGTGTTCGCTGCCCGTGAAATGGATCGAGGTCCCGCGCGACGTGCCGTTCGGAGAGGTGCTCAACCGGCTGGCGGCCCTGGCGCGCGGCGACTACCTGGTGAAATGGGACGACGACGACTGGTACGGGCCGCGTCACCTGGGAGATCTGCTCATGGCGCTGGCGTACTCGGGGGCCGACGTGGTGGGGACGACGGCCGAGTTCTTCTATCTGGAGCCGCTGCGGGCCACGGTGCGGCGGACGACTTTCGCGAGCGGGGCCGGGTATCCGAGCGAGGTGTGGGCGGATCATGTGGCCGGAGGGACGATCTTGATTTCCCGGGCGAAATTTCAAGAAATTGGGGGATTTCCTAGGCTGTCTCGGGCAGTTGATCGCGAGTTTCTCAAAGCAGCACAAAAGGCCGGTGCGCGCGTCTACCGTACCCACGGGCTGGGCTACGTCCTGCGACGGGGGCTCAGCGACGAGCACACCTGGCAGCTGCCCCTGGCCCACTTCCTCAAGGTGGCCGCCAACCAGTGGCGCGGCTTCCGCCCGAGCCTGCTGATGGAAGCCGCATGACCACGGATGTCGCCGGCGCGCCCAGGGTGCGCGGCAACGACTACCGGATCCTCCAGCCCCTCCCGGAGGACCTCACCCCGGAGCTCACGGTCAGCGTGGTCATCCCGGCCTACGGCGGGCAGGACAAGCTCGACCTGGTGCTCGCCGGGCTGGCCAGGCAGACGTACCCGGCGGAGCTGACCGAGGTCATCGTCGTCGACAACGGCAGCGCGCCCCCGCTGCGCCTGCCCGCCGTCCGCCCCGAGCGGACCCGTCTGATCGTCTGCGCGCAGCCGGGCCGGGCCAGCGCCCGCAACGCCGGGCTGGCCGAGGCGACCGGCGACGTGATCCACTGGCTCGACTCCGACGTGGTGCTCACCCCGGGCGCGATCGAGGCCCACATGCGCTGGCACCACGCCGCCCCCTACCTGGTCGTCACCGGCTACATCCGCTTCACCGAGGCCGAGGTGCCCCGCGAGCTCCCCGACGACCTGGAGAGGCACTTCGAACCCGCCGAGCCGCACGCCTGGATCGTCGATCTCGTCGAGCGCACCGACGGCCTCACCGACAACCCGCAGCGCCCGTTCAGCCTGCACGTCGGCGGCGCGACCTCGGTCAACGCCCGGCTGATCGAGGCCGCCGGGCCGATGGACGACGAGCTGATCCTGGGCCAGGACACCGAGATGGGCTACCGGCTCGGCCAGGCGGGCGCCGTCTTCGTGCCGGAGCCGTCGGCCCGCGCCTACCACCTCGGCCCCACCATGCGGATGCGCGGCAAACAGCCGATCGACCGGGTGAGCCACGCGTTCGTGGCCGACCGCATCCCGGCCTACCGGTGGCTGCGGGGGCATCCCGGGCGGCAGTGGAAGGTGCCGTACGTCACCGTGGTGGTGGACGGCACGGCGGGCTACGACTCGGTGCGGGCGACGGTGGACGCGCTGCTCGCGGGCACGTTACCCGACCTGTCCGTGCTCGTCCTCGGACCCTGGGACACCCTCGACCGCGACCGCCGCTCCCCCCTCAAGGACCCCCACCTCGACCTGGTGCTGGTCCAGGGCCACTATCGCCATGAAGGCCGGGTACGCCTGTCCGCCACGGAGTCCGTCGACCCGGCCGTGCCCTTCGTGCTGCGCCTGCCGCCCGGCTGGGTCCCCGGCGAGGACTCGCTCGCCCGCCTGCTCGACCTGGCCCGCGACGAGGGGCTCGGCCTGGTGAACGTGCTGCTCCACGAGTCGGCCCAGGGCGTCGTCGCGGCCCGCCTGGAACGCGCGTCCGCCTTCGCCCGGGCCCGCATCGTGATGGCGGCGGGGGAGGACCTGGACGACGCGGTGGACTCGGTGTCGGGCGTCACCTGGGTGGAGGCGGAGACGTACGGCTTCACGACCGAGGCGGCGGCGATCCTCGGGCGGCGGGGAGCGTACCGGGCCCGCCTGGAGGCGCAGGCCGAGGCGGCCCGGCTGGCCAAGGAGGCGGAGCGGCTGCGGGCGCAGGTGGCCAAGTGGCGGGACGAGGCGGGACGCTGGCGCAAGTCGACCGTGGAGCTGCGGCGCGAGGTCGGCACGCTGCGCCGCCAGCTTGCCGCCGCCGGCCGCGCCCAGCAGAGCCTGCGGGTCCTGGTCTCGACGACCATGAAACGCGCCCTGCGCAAACGCCTGCGCGGCTGACCCCACCCGCCCCTCCCGGCGAAGGGGGTCAGTTGGGGCGCAGGGCGGACTTGAGACGGCGCAGCAGCTTGTTCTCCGGCGGCGCCGTGTTGTCCGGCACGGGGACGGTCACCGGAGCGGCGGCGGCGGCCGGGGCCGGGGCGGAGATGGCGACCGGCTCGGGTCGCGCGGGAGCGGGCGCGGGCCAGTAGCGGTCCGGCGGCTCGTGGCGTACCCCGTGGGTGACGGCGATGAGGTCGTCCACGTCGGCGGTCCCCGGCTCGGCGAGCAGGACGGCGCGGCCGAGGGCGGAGGTGCGCTCCAGCCGGGCCGTGCGCCCGTCGGGCAGGTCGACGATCAGCACGCCGGCGAGATCCTTCTGCACCGACTCGATCATGCGCTCCAGCGTCGCCCGGTGCAGCGGCACGTCGACCGGGCCCCGGTAGCGGAACGGCGTGGGCGCGGGCGTGGGGGCGGCCTCGTCGATCAGGCGGACGCGTTCGTCGTGCGCGAACAGGTCACGCATCAGCCGCAGCTCGAAACACGGGTCCGACAGGACGGAACGGCGCCCGGAGGCCAGCCGCGACCACGGCCCCACCAGCGTCACCACCACGTCCTGCAGCTTGCCGTCCAGCGCCGCCGCCACCGCCTGCCGCACCACCGACTCGGAGGTGTCCGTGACGTCGAGCACGATCTCCACGTACGGCACCAGCCACCGCCGCCCCCGGTCCTTGCGCAGGTCCCTGCGCAGCGGGATCCGGTGCGCCAGGTACGGCTCCACGGCCCGCACGGCGCGTTCCCTGTCGCGGTGCTGCGCGGGCAGCCCCAGGTGCACGGCCTGCGCGTCCATGTCGGGGACGAACACCACGCCGTGCATGGCCAGCCGGTAGGAGAACTCGGTGTCCTCGCCCCGCGCCACGTTCGGGTCGAGCCCGCCCACGGCGTGGAAGATCTCCCGGGGCAGGGCGAAGGTCGGCCCCGTGCACACGTGGTACGGGTTGCGGCTCTTGCGCAGCCCGTCGGTCTTGGCGATCGTCACCTCGGTGGAGCTGGACACGGCCCCGGCCAGGTCGAACACCTCTCCCAGGTGCCCCGCCCGGAAGACCTGGGACGGCGTGACCGGCGGCGTGTCCACGAACTTCTTCATCCCGATCGTGACGAGATAGTCCGTCACGTGGTGCCAGCGGGCCAGGGCCTCGATGTGCTCGCGGCAGGCCACCATGTCGGCGTCGAGACGCTGGATGATCTCGCCGTCGGCGGCCTTCGCGCCGGTGTTGACGGCGTTGGAGATGCCCCAGCCGTCGCGCACCCGTACGACGCGGGTGTTGGCGGGGCGGATCTCGGGCAGCCGGATGGGAGGCTCGCTGCCGTCGTCGACGACGACGACCTCCATGAGATGGTCCGGGTACGTCTGCGCCGCCAGCGCCGCGAGTGTCAGGTCGAGCCGGTCCTGCCCGCCGTGAGCGGGTATCACCACGCTCACGGAAAGGGCGGGTGACCAGGTGCCGAGCTCCGGCACGGCGAGCGGTGAATAGTCGTTCTGCGTCAAAGCAGGACGCGCGTCCATGGTGGTGACCCCCTGGCCCGAGACCTTATCGGGAGATGCTGAGAATTTCCTGAATAGCGCCCCTGTCCAATGGATGTGTCCGGGGGATGGACGCGGATCCGCGCCGGGCTGCCGCACCCCGTACACTCTGTGCCCAACACCGCAGGTAGGGAGTCATCATGAGCAGGTCGTGGCGTGGCCTCATCGAGGAATACCGCGAGCGTCTTCCTGTCACTCCGAAGACGCCTGTCATCACGCTGCTCGAAGGCGGCACGCCGCTGGTCCCCGCGAACCGCCTGTCCGCGCTGACCGGGTGCGACGTCTACCTGAAGGTCGAGGGAGCCAACCCGACGGGCAGCTTCAAGGACCGCGGCATGACCATGGCCATCAGCAAGGCGGTCGAGGAGGGGGCCAAGGCGGTCATCTGCGCCTCCACCGGCAACACCTCGGCGTCGGCGGCGGCCTACGCCGTGCGCGCCGGGCTGACCTGCGCCGTGCTGGTGCCACGGGGGAAGATCGCCATGGGCAAGCTGGCCCAGGCGCTCGTGCACGGCGCCACGCTGCTGCAGGTCGAGGGGTCGTTCGACGACTGTCTCGAGATGACCCGCAAGCTGTCGTCCAGCTACCCGATCGCGCTGGTCAACTCGGTCAACCCGTTCCGGCTGCAGGGCCAGAAGACGGCGGCGTTCGAGATCGTCGACACGCTGGGTGACGCCCCGGACATCCACTGCATCCCGGTGGGCAACGCGGGCAACATCTCGGCGTACTGGATGGGCTACCAGGAGTACGCGGCCGACGGCGTGTCGGCCAAGCGGCCGCGCATGTTCGGCTTCCAGGCCAGCGGGGCGGCGCCGATCGTCCAGGGCGCGCCCGTGTCGCATCCGCACACGATCGCCACCGCCATCCGCATCGGCAACCCGGCCTCCTGGTCGCTGGCCACCGCGGCGCGCGACGAGTCGGGCGGCGTCATCCAGGCGGTGACCGACCGGCAGATCGCGGCGGCGTACAAGCTGCTGGCGCAGGAGGAGGGCGTGTTCGTGGAGCTGGCCTCGGCCGCCAGCGTCGCGGGGCTCCTGCAGGCCCACTCGCAGGGGCTCGTCGACCCGGGTCAGCGCATCGTCTGCACGGTCACCGGCAACGGGCTGAAGGACCCCGACTGGGCGATCTCGGGCGCGCCCGCGCCCGTCGTCATCCCGATCGACGTCCACGCCGCCGCGGCGGCGCTCAACCTCGCCTGACAGGGAGTTCATGTGCGGACCGTTGAGATTCGCGTGCCCGCCACCTCGGCGAACCTGGGTCCCGGGTTCGACGCGCTCGGGCTGGCGCTGAGCCTGTACGACGACGTCGAGGCCGCGCTCACCGACGAGGCCGGGGTTCGCGTCACCGTCGAGGGCGAGGGCGCGGGTGAGCTGGATCTCGGAGAGGGTCACCTGATCGTCAGGGCGATGCGGGTCACGTTCGACCGCATGGGGATCACGCAGCCCAGCGGGATCCGCCTGCACTGCCGTAACAGGATTCCGCACGCGCGCGGGCTGGGATCCTCCTCGGCCGCCCTTTGCGCGGGCATCCTGGCGGCCCGCGCTTTGGCTGAGGGCGAACAACTTTCCGAGCGCGGGCGATTTTCCGACGACGACGTTTTCGCGCTGGCCACGGAGATGGAGGGGCATCCCGACAACGTCGCCCCCTGCCTGGCCGGCGGGCTGACCGTGGCCTGGTACGACCACTCCGGGGCGCCGCATATGGTGAAAGTAGCTCCTGATGAGCGCATCCGCCCGGTCGTGGTCGTTCCTGCCACCCGGCTGGCCACGGAGACCGCGCGGGGGCTGCTGCCGAAGGACGTGCCCCACAAGGACGCATCGTTCAACGCAGGCAGGGCTGCGCTGCTGATCGCGGCGCTGACCCAGCGACCGGAGCCCGCGCTCCTGCTCGCCGCCACAGAAGATCGACTCCATCAGCATTACCGCGCGCCTGCGATGCGGGCCACCGCGAATCTGGTAGAACGTCTCCGTGCAGTGGGCGTGCCCGCGGTCGTTTCGGGAGCGGGTCCCACGGTTCTTGCGTTTTCGACATCGGATACGCAGGATTTGATCGCGCCAGAAGTGGGTAATGACTGGCACATCCAGCAAATGGACGTCGACCCGGTTGGTGCGAACGTTCAGTTCCCCGAGACACGCTGATGCCTCTTTAGACCTTCAGGGAATAGCCGTGTGCGCTGGTGATGTTAGGCTGATAGCCGCACCAGATGCCCCCTTGGTGGGTGCGTGCTTGTCAGCCACACATCGCTGCATCATGCTTCACGTCGCGAGGCGTGAGCAGCGCGGCTGTCTCCCCGGACTCCGTTGCCTCCGGTTGGCCCACACCCGGTTGGCTCGAAACGAGGCGGCGACGACGGGGATCTGCGCGTTCGAATCACATCGACATCTGGTTGGCGACAGCAACCTGGGGGGTGTCTGCCACGCGCCACGGCCCTGTGGCCGCTTGGACGAGCCCCTCCCCAAGAGTGGCGGCCGTCCACAGCGACAGCCGAAGATCGCAGAGTGCACCCCGACCCGGTCTGTCCCGCCGGATCGCAAGCACCTCCGGGACGCCCGGCAGAACGAAACCGGCGCCCGACCCCTGGGAAGGACCTTTTAGTTGAGCGACACCACCGAACTCCTCTCCGACGCATCAGGCGCTGAGCCGGCGTCCGGCGACACCCCCACCCGCGCACCGGCGAAGACCACCCGTGCGCGTCGCTCCGGCACCGGCCTGTCCGCCAAGGTGCTGCCCGAGCTGCAGAAGATGGCAGCTGAGCTGGGCATCAGCGGGACCGGGCGCATGCGGAAGAGCCAGCTCATCGCGGCCATCCAGGAGAAGCAGGGTGGCGGCTCCGGCGAGGGCGCACCTGCTCCCGCCCCGGTGGCCGAGGCGCCCGCCGTCGCCACGGCCGACGCGGTCGCGGCCGCCGAGCGGCCCACCCGTACGCGCAGGGAACGTTCCCGCGCCAAGACCGCCGAGGAGCCCGCGGCCCAGCCCGTCGCGCAGCCGGCGGAGCCCGTCGCCGCGGCCCCCGAGCCCGTCGCGGCCGCCGCGCCGGTCGAGCCGGTCGCGGAGCCGCAGGCCCAGGCCGTGGAGAGCGGCCAGAGCGAGACGCGCGCCGAGCGCGGCGAGAGCCGTCGCGAGCGCCGCAGCCGCGGTGAGCGCCGCGAGCGGGGCGACCGCTCCGGCGGCGACCGCGGTGAGGGCGGCCGCGCGGAGAGCAGCCGTGACGGCGGGCGCGACAGCAGCCGTGACAGCGGGCGCGACCTCGGTCGTGACGGCGGCCGCGACAGTGGCCGTGACAGCCGTGACAGCCGTGACAGCCGTGACAGCCGCGACAGCGGCCGTGACCTCGGTCGTGACGGTGGCCGTGACGGGGGTCGTGACGGGGGCCGCGGCGAGCAGCGCGAGCGCGCCGCCGACGCGGGCCGGAGCGACCAGCGCGGCGACCAGCGCGGCGGCGCCGGCGACGACGACGACCGCGGCGGGCGCGGGCGCCGGGGCCGCTTCAGGGAGCGCAACCGCGGCCGCGGCCGTGACCGCTTCGAGAGCGGCGAGCCCGTCATCGGCGACGACGACGTGCTCATCCCGATCGCCGGCATCCTCGACATCCTCGACAACTACGCGTTCGTCAGGACCAGCGGCTACCTGCCGGGCAGCAACGACGTCTACGTCTCGCTCGCCCAGATCCGCCGCAACGGCCTGCGCAAGGGCGACGTCATCACCGGCGCCGTCAGGCAGCCCCGCGACGGCGAGCGGCGCGAGAAGTTCAACGCCCTGGTCCGCCTCGACACCGTCAACGGCATGGACCCGGACCAGGCCCGCAACCGGCCTGACTTCAACAAGCTGACGCCGCTCTACCCGCAGGAGCGCCTGCGCCTGGAGACCGAGCCGAACATCCTCACCACGCGGATCATCGACCTCGTCTCGCCGATCGGCAAGGGCCAGCGCGGCCTCATCGTCTCGCCGCCCAAGGCCGGTAAGACGATGGTGCTGCAGTCCATCGCCAACGCGATCACCCGCAACAACCCCGAGTGCCACCTGATGGTCGTGCTCGTGGACGAGCGGCCCGAAGAGGTCACCGACATGCAGCGGTCGGTCAAGGGCGAGGTCATCCACTCGACCTTCGACCGTCCGGCCGAAGACCACACCACGGTCGCCGAGCTCGCCATCGAGCGGGCCAAGCGCCTGGTGGAGCTGGGCCACGACGTGGTCGTCCTGCTCGACTCGATCACCCGCCTCGGCCGCGCCTACAACCTGGCGGCCCCGGCGTCCGGGCGCATCCTGTCGGGTGGTGTCGACTCCACGGCGCTCTACCCGCCCAAGCGCTTCTTCGGCGCCGCCCGCAACATCGAGAACGGCGGCTCGCTGACGATCCTCGCCACGGCCCTGGTCGAGACCGGGTCCAAGATGGACGAGGTCATCTTCGAGGAGTTCAAGGGCACCGGCAACATGGAGCTCAAGCTCAACCGCTCCCTGGCCGACAAGCGCATCTTCCCCGCGGTGGACGTGGACGCGTCCGGCACGCGTAAGGAAGAGATCCTCATGGCCAAGGAAGAGCTCCAGATCGTCTGGAAGCTGCGCCGGGTGCTGCACGCGCTCGACATGCAGCAGGCGCTCGAGCTGCTCCTGGAGAAGATGAAGGAGACCAAGTCCAACGCGGAGTTCCTCCTGCAGGTCCAGAAGACCACGGTGAGCAACGACCGCGACTAGCGGCTCCTGGGAGAGGCGGCATGGGGTTTCCCCCGTGCCGCCTCTTTCCGTCTGTACGGGGGCCCGTGCGAGCGCGGGACGGGGGATAGCCCCACCCCGGCGACGGCCGCCTCCCGGATTCACGCCGGCGCGTTCCGAGTGCACTCTTGGGGCATGCCATCAGTCGCGTTGAAGGACCGCGTGCCGTTCGGGGCCAGGGGTCCGCTGGGGATCGTGGTCGACCCGATGACGTGGCGGGCGGCGCCGTACCTGCTGATCACGGGGGCGACCGGGATCGGCTGGTTCGTCGTGCTGTCCCTCGCCCTGCCCGCGTCGCTCACGCTGACCGTCGTCTGGGTCGGCGTGCCGCTGATGATGGCCACGGTGCTGATGTGGCGCGGCGGGGCGATGCTGGAGAGACGGCTGATGCACGCGGCGTTCGGGGTGAAGATCGCCGACCCGTACCAGAGCAGGCCGGAACGCGGGGTGGGCGCGCACCTGCGCTGGCTGCTGGGGGACGCGGCCACCTGGCAGGACCTCGGTTACCTGCTGATGCTGCTGCCGCTCGGCCTGGTCGAGACCGCCGTGTCGGTCGTGCTGTGGTTCACGGCGGTGACGCTGATCATCCAGCCCCTCCTGATGTCGCTGTGGGTGGCGGCGGGCGTCTACACGGAGCTGACCATCGACAGCTGGCCGGGCGCCCTCGTCGCCATGGTCTTCGGGACGCTGGTGTTCGTGCTCGCGGCGTACCTCGTACGCGGGATGGCCTGGCTGCACGGGACGCTGGCGACGGTGCTGCTCGGCGGCAGCCAGGAGGAGCGGCTGAGGGCCAGCAGGGCCAGGGGGATCGACGCGGCCGAGGCGGAGCGGCGCCGGATCGAGCGCGACCTGCACGACGGCGCGCAGCAGCGGCTGCTGTCGGTGGCGGTGGACCTGGGGCGGGCGCAGTCGAAGTTCGACAGCGAGCCCGAGGAGGCCAGGATGCTCATCGCGCAGGCCCATGCGGGCACCAAGGCCGCCATCGCCGAGTTGCGCAACCTGGCCAGGGGCATCCACCCGGCCATCCTGAGCGACCGTGGCCTGGACGCGGCGCTGTCGGGGCTGGCCGCGCGGGCGCCCGTCCGCGTGGACGTCTCCGTCGAACTGCGCGAGCGGCCGCCCGCCGCCGTCGAGAGCATCGCGTACTTCATCGTGGCCGAGAGCCTGACCAACATGGCCAAGCACTCCGGCGCCACCGAGGCGTCGGTGACAGTGCTCAGGGACCATCGAGGCGTGGTCGTGGACGTGTGGGACAACGGCATCGGCGGGGCCGTCGTCTGCCCGGGCGGCGGCCTGTCGGGGCTGGCCGACCGGGCGGCCACCATCGACGGCGTGCTCGTCCTGCACAGCCCCGTGGGCGGGCCCACTCTCGTGCGGGCGGAGCTGCCTTGCGAGTGGTAGGCGCGCGCCGCGGCCCGCGGTGGACAGCCGGACGCCGACCCCTGTAGTCATGTGGCCATGCGCGTGGTCATCGCCGAGGACTCCGTACTCCTGCGCGAGGGGCTCGCGCGCCTGCTCGCCGACGGCGGCATCGAGACCGTCGCGGCCGTCTCCGACGGGCCCGCGCTGGTGTCGGCCGTCCTGGAGCACGAGCCCGACCTGGCCATCGTCGACGTACGCATGCCGCCGACCCACACCGACGAGGGCCTGCGGGCGGCGCTGCAGGTGCGCGTGGCCAGGCCGGACTTCCCGATCCTGGTCCTGTCGCAGTACGTCGAGGAGCGCTATGCCGGCGACCTCATCGGCAGGGCCGTCGGCTACCTGCTGAAGGAGCGGGTGGCGGACGTGGCCGAGTTCCTGGAGACGGTGCGGCAGGTGGCGGCGGGCGGCACGGTCATCGATCCCGAGGTCGTCGTGCAGCTGCTGAGCCGCCAGCGCCGGGGCGCCCCGCTCGACTCGCTGTCCCCCCGCGAGCGCGAGGTGCTGGCCCTGATGGCCGAGGGCCGCTCCAACACCGCCATCGCCGCCCGGCTGGTCGTCACGGAAGGCGCGGTGGAGAAGCATATTTCCGGCATCTTCGCCAAGCTGGCCCTGGGGCCGGCGCCCGAGGATCATCGTCGTGTGCTGGCCGTACTCACCTATCTGGGCCGCTGACGGGAATGCGCGATGGCCTGGGATGGTTGGACGATCTGGCACACTGGTAGCTGACCATTTAGCGGTTCCGGTTCACGCCGTGCGTGAAGGCGACCCGGCGGCCGCACCCCGAAAGGACAGCGATGAAGCGCGACATCCACCCTGACTACAACGTGACGCAGGTGAGCTGCTCCTGCGGCAACACGTTCACCACCCGTAGCACCGCCAAGAACGGCGTCATCCACGCCGACGTCTGCTCTGCCTGCCACCCGTTCTACACCGGCAAGCAGAAGATCCTCGACACCGGCGGCCGGGTGGCCCGCTTCGAGAAGCGCTTCGGCAAGAAGGCCACGGGCAAGTAGCTTCACCGACGCCGGCCCGACGCACGCCCGTGCGCTGGGCCGGCGTTGCTGGTGTAAGCCCCACGACTAAGGACACACGGTGAACCTCGACGAGTTGCTCAAGGAGTATTCCGAGCTGGAGCTGCAGCTCGCCGATCCCGCCGTGCACGCCGACCAGAACAAGGCCCGCACCCTCGGCAGGCGTTACTCGCAGCTCACGCCGATCGTCACGACGTACCGCGAGCTCGACGCGGCGCGCGACGACCTGACCGCCGCCAAGGAGCTGGCCGGTGAGGACGAGGCGTTCGCGGCCGAGGCGGCCGAGCTGGAGGAGCGCATCCCCCAGCTCGAGGAGAAGCTCAGGCACCTGCTCATCCCGCGCGATCCCAACGATGACAAGGACATCATCATGGAGATCAAGGCGGGCGAGGGCGGCGAGGAGTCCGCGCTGTTCGCGGGCGACCTGCTGCGGATGTACCTGAGATACGCCGAGCGGCTCGGCTGGAAGACCGAGGTCATCGACAGCCAGCCCTCCGACCTGGGCGGCTACAAAGATGTCACCGTCGGCATCAAGGCCAAGGGCGACGAGGGCGTGTGGTCCAGGCTCAAGTACGAAGGCGGCGTCCACCGCGTGCAGCGGGTGCCCGTCACCGAGTCGCAGGGCCGCATCCACACCAGCGCCGCGGGCGTGCTCGTCTACCCCGAGGCCGAGGACGTCGACGTCCAGATCGACCCCAACGACCTGCGCATCGACGTCTACCGCTCCAGCGGCCCCGGCGGCCAGAGCGTCAACACCACCGACTCGGCGGTCCGCATCACCCACCTGCCCACCGGCGTGGTCGTCTCGTGCCAGAACGAGAAGAGCCAGCTCCAGAACAAGGAGTCGGCCCTGCGCATCCTGCGTGCCCGGCTGCTGGCCATCGCGCAGGAGGAGGCCGAGGCCGCCGCGCAGGCCGAGCGCAAGTCGCAGGTCCGCACGGTCGACCGCTCCGAGCGCGTACGCACCTACAACTTCCCGGAAAACCGCATCTCCGACCACCGGGTCGGCTTCAAGGCGTATAACCTCGACCAGGTTCTCGACGGTGAGCTCAACGCCGTCACCCAGGCCCTCATCGACGCCGAGATGGCGGAGAAGCTCGCACAACACTCATGACATTTCTGCTGGACGAGATCGCCCTCGCCACCGCCCGGCTGGCCGAGGCAGGTGTTCCCTCACCGCGCACCGACGCTGAGGAGATCGCGGCGTTCGTCCACGGCGTGCGCAGGAGCGAGCTCCACACGGTCAAGGACTCCGACTTCGACGCGCTTTTCTGGGAGGGCGTGGCCAGGCGCGAGGCCCGCGAGCCGCTGCAGCACATCACCGGCCACGCCTACTTCCGCTACCTCGAACTGTCGGTCGGGCCCGGCGTCTTCGTGCCCCGGCCCGAGACCGAGGTGGTGGCGGGCTGGGCCATCGAGACGCTGCGCGCCATGGACGTGACCGCCCCGCTCGTCGTCGATCTCGGCACCGGCTCGGGCGCGATCGCGCTGTCGATCGCCCAGGAGGTGGCCCTGGCCGAGGTCCACGCCGTGGAGGTCGACCCCGGGGCGTACACGTGGGCCAAGCGCAACATCTCCGAGCTCGGCCAGGGCCGCACCCACCTGCACCCCGAAGACCTGGCCGAGGCGCTGCCCGAGCTCAACGGCAAGGTCGACCTGGTCATCTCCAACCCGCCCTACATCCCGCCCGGCGCGATCCCACGCGACCCCGAGGTGCGCGACTACGATCCCACCAGGGCGCTGTACGGCTCCGGCGAGGACGGGCTGGGCGAGGTGCGGGCGGTCGAGCGCACGGCCCGCCGCCTGCTGCGGCCCGGCGGCTGGGTGGTCGTCGAGCACGCCGACCAGCAGGGCAGGGCGGTCTATCTGACGTTCCCCGAGGACAACGGCTGGCGCGACGTGCGCCTTCGCCAGGACCTCACCAGGAGGGACCGCTTCGTCACGGCCCGGCTGGGCCAGGACTAGGATCCATTCGAGCGAGGTGACAGGACCGATGGCCAGACGCTTTGACTGCTCCGACCTGGAGCAGCGGACCGTGGGCGTGATGGAGGCCGCCGCCGCGGTGCGGCGGGGCGAGCTCGTGGTGCTGCCGACCGACACCGTCTACGGCATCGGCGCCGACGCGTTCACGCCGGCGGCGGTCACGGCACTGCTCGACGCCAAGGGCCGGGGCCGCGAGATGCCGCCGCCCGTGCTCGTGGGCACCGTCAGAGCCGCCACAGCGCTCATAGACGACCTCGGACCGTACGGGCAGGACCTGATAGACGCCTTCTGGCCCGGGCCGCTCACGCTCGTCTGCAAGGCCAACAGGGCCCTTTCCTGGGACCTGGGGGAGACCAAGGGCACGGTGGCCGTGCGCATGCCGCTCCACCCGGTCGCGCTCGACCTGCTCAAGGAGACCGGCCCCATGGCCGTCTCCAGCGCCAACCGCTCCGGCGCCCCCGCCGCCACCACGGCGGAGGAGGCCCAGGAGCAGCTCGGCGACTCGGTCGAGGTCTACCTCGACGGCGGCAAGACCACCGACAACACGCCCTCCACCATCCTCGACCTCACTACCGCCGTGCCCCGGCTGCTGCGGCGCGGGGCCATCCCGGTGGAGAAGCTGCGGGGCATCATCGGTTACGTCGCCACCGAGGACTGACGTATACCGTCTGCTTATCCCGGCTGCGATCGCGCTCCGGCCGACATTACGGTGAGGCCCGGAGCGGCGATTACGTCCGGGAGTGGCCCATGGGCAAGTTCGACGGCATGGATCCCAAGCTGGTCCGTGACCTGCTGACCGAGGTGAAACACGCGGCCACGCAGATGCGTACGGTCGAGGACCAGGTCAGGGCCGCCATGCGCCGCGCCGGGCTGTCCACCCAGACCACCCACCGCCCGGCGCAGGTCGCGGAGGCCGTCGACGCGATGGTCAAGGACGTCAACGTGCGGCTCGGGGTGCTGGAGAAGCGGGAGGAACCGCCTCGGATGGGGGCGGGGGCTACTGAGGATGATGATCCCAAGCAGGTGCGGGGGGATCGGGACAAGTACGACAACCCACGGGCCGCCGAGCCACCGTCGAAGGACGACGACACGAAGCCGGACTCGGACGGGAAGACCGGGGCTGATGGGAAGTCGGATTCCGACGGCAAGACGGGCGCTGACGGGAAGTCGGATTCCGACGGTAAGTCGGACTCGGACGGCAAGACGGGTGGCGACGGGAAGACGGATTCGGACGGTAAGTCGGGCTCGGACGGTAAGTCGGACTCGGACGGCAAGACGGGCGCTGACGGCAAGACCGACTCGGACGGTAAGTCGGACTCGGACGGCAAGACGGGTGGCGACGGGAAGACGGATTCCGACGGGAAGACGGGCTCGGACGGTAAGTCGGACTCGGACGGGAAATCGGGCTCCGATGCCGACGGGAAGACCTGCGACGGTGACAAGGACACTGGGACCGGCCAGGACACCGGAGGCGATGGCAAGACCGGCGATCAGCCCGTCGACCAGCCCAAGGACGACGATGTGGGCAGCAGGCGCGATCGCGGTGCCGAGGCGGACGGCGGCGCGGTCAACACCCCGGCCAACGACCAACAGGACCCGACCAAGCCGCACATCGTCGAAGTAGACGGCGTAAAGGTCCTCCAGATCCCCATCGACCCGCCCACGGCCGAACAACTGGAAGACCTCCTCGAGAACACCGACAAGGTGCAACCGGCGGAAATGCCGAAGGTCCCCGCCGACAGCACCACCGCCGCGAACGTCAACGCCTGGGCGAACGACGGCAGCGACGTGGTCTCCGTCGACACCAACCCGCCCAGCCCGGACGCGCTGAAGACGGTGGTGGGCCATCATCGGGAGATCCCGCCGCTGGACATGCCGGGATTAGCGGACACTTCCGGCTACGACACCACCCCCACGGACGGCACCGCTCCCACGGACGGCAGCGCCCCCACGGACGGCAATGCTCCCACCGCAGGCGCGAACGACGCCTGCACGGACACCACACCCGGCGGCACCCCACGGGGCACGGACACCACACCCGGCGGTACGGACACCAGGCACGGCGGCACGGATACGACGCCTGGAGGCACGGACAACCGGCACGGCGGTTCGCACACCACGCCTGGAGGCACGGACACCACGCCGGGCGCCAAGGAAACGACTCCGGACCAGCCCTCCGGCGGCGACGCAGGCCAACGCACGGGCGGGGACCAGCCGACGGGTGACCGAGGGACCGGCGACCAGGGCCGAGGAACGGGGGAGCGAGGGACCGGCGACCAGGGCCGAGGAACGGGCGACCAGGGAACCTATGGCCAGGGGGGCCAGGGCGATCAGGGCTCCCGTGGTCAGGGTGGCCAAGGGGCGCCCGTTGCGATTCCGCCGACCAACCCCTCGGTCCAGGTGCAGATCGCGTACGGGACAGAAGCCGCCTACCCCGCCGGATCGGACATCAATGCCTGGGCGAACGACGGCAGTGACGTCGTCTCCGTGGACGCCTCCCCACCCAACCTGGACGCCCTCCGGACAGTCGTGGAGCACCACCGCGAGATCCAGCCCCTCGACATGCCCTCCGTAGAGGTTCCGCCCGGCGAGTACGGCAAGGGCGAGTGGGCGCCCAGGGACATCCGGCCCGATGGCCCGGCCGGCGACATCGACCCCGGTACGCCGGAAAGGAGCGCGTGATGTACGTCGACCCGCCGGCGCCCAGGCCCAGAGAGCGCGACGAGACCCCGCCCGCCGCCCCCTCAGGGCCCCTGGACAGCCCTCAGAGGGCCTGGGAGTTCAACCCCGACTACCAGCGCCTCGTGCTGGCCTGGAACACCGTCCTGCCCCAGCTGGAGACGCTCAGGACGGCACTGGACAAGGCGTACGGCCTGGCCAAGAGCCCTCAGACGTGGGACGCGCCGGTGGGGGAGCGCTATGTCGAGGACATCCGCGAATGGCGCACCAGGCTGGCCGTCTACCGCCACTCCGTGCTGACCGCCATCAGCGACGAGGCGGCGGACACGCCCAGGTGGATCCCCACGACGGCCAACGCGCCGCATGCGTTCCAGTAGCCCGGCTGAGGTCTCTTGAGGGAAGTTGCGGGGACCCTTTCAAAGCAGGGCGGCCCGAGGGCAGTGGGCCAAGGGGGCTGGTCAGCGAGCTAACGCAGCATGGCTGGTGTCGCGGGCTGATGGGGAGCTTTGGGACGGGTGCTGAAGGCGCGGCTGAGGTAGGGCTGGGGACAGAGGCCCGCGGAAGCCTGGGACATCGGGCGGCGGCGGGGGTGCTGGTGAGGGCGCGGGCTCCGGGTACGGGGTGAGGGAACGGCTTGAGCGGGCGGCTCGAGCGGGCGACCTGAGGGGGCGGCTTGAGCGGGCGGGCTGAGCGGGCGGGCCTGGGGGGGCGGTTAGAGCGGGCGGGCCTGAGGGGGCGGTTTGAGCGGGCGGCGTTGAGGGTGGTTTGTTGGGTTGGCGGTGGGGAGGCGCGTAAGGAGCTGGTTGGGGCGGGGTGGGGGCGTGGCTGGGAGAAACGGACATTAGGTCGTACAGTGGGGAAATGGGTGGGGAACCCTACTACGGTCCCGACTTCGGGTTGCTGCAGAGGCAGGACCCGGAGCTCGCACAGGTGCTGCTCGACGAACTCGAGCGGGTGCGCGGCGGGATCCAGCTGATCGCGAGTGAGAACTTCACCTCGCCCGCCGTCCTGGCCGCCCTCGGTTCCACCCTCACCAACAAGTACGCCGAGGGCTACCCCGGACGCCGCTACTACGGCGGTTGCGAGGTGGTGGACCGGGCCGAGCGGCTGGCGATCGAGCGGGCGCGCCAGCTGTTCGGGGCGGAGCACGCCAACGTGCAGCCCCACTCCGGCGCCTCCGCGAACCTGGCCGCCTACGCCGCCCTCCTGCAGCCCGGCGACACCATGCTGGCCATGGCGCTGCCGCACGGCGGCCATCTCACCCACGGCTCCAAGGTGAATTTCTCGGGAAGATGGTTCGACGTCGTGTCATACGGCGTGCGGCGCGACACCGAACTCATCGACTACGACGAGGTCCGGGATCTGGCCCTGCGGCATCAGCCGAAGCTCATCGTGTGCGGCGCCACGGCGTACCCCAGGCTCATCGACTTCTCGGTCTTCCGCGGCATCGCGGACGAGGTGGGCGCGTGGCTGATGGCCGACGTGGCGCACCCGATCGGGTTGATGGCCGGCGGCGCGATCCCGTCGGCGGTGCCGTACGCGGACGTCGTGACATTCACCACTCACAAGGCGCTGCGCGGGCCGCGCGGCGGGGCCATCCTGTGCACGGAGGAGCTGGCGGGGAAGATCGACCGGGCGGTGTTCCCGTTCATCCAGGGCGGGCCGTTGATGCACGTGGTGGCGGCCAAGGCGGTGGCGTTCGCGGAGGCGATGCGCCCGGAGTTCGCCGATTACACCAGGCAGGTGGTCGCGAACGCGCGGGCGCTGACGGAGGCGCTGGCCGGGCAGGGGATGCGGCCCGTGTCCGGCGGTACGGACACCCATCTGGCGCTGATCGACCTGCGGGATCTCAGCGTGTCGGGCGCCGAGGCCGAGCGCAGGTGCGCGGCGGCCGGCATCACGCTCAACCGCAACGTCATCCCGTACGATCCCGAGCCCCCGTCGATCACGTCGGGGATCCGCGTCGGCACGCCGTGCGTGACGACCCAGGGCATGGGGCCCCAGGAATTGAAGGAGGTCGGGACGTTGGTGACCCGGGCGGTGCGACATCCGGCCGGCGCTGGGGAGGTCCGGGAGAGAGTTTCGGCCCTTCTGGCCATCCATCAGCCATATCTCAGCGAATATTAAGCTGGTCTGTGTCGTTTTCCGGTCCCAGTGGGCCGGAGGATCCGGGAAACTAGGTCCGTGCGCGAATACCTGTTCATGGCGCTCATCGCCGCGGCGGTGACCTATCTGCTGGTCCCGCTGGTGCGCCGCTTCGCCATCCGCATCGGCGCCATGCCGGAGATTCGCGAGCGCGACGTGCACACCACGCCGACGCCCAGGCTGGGCGGCCTGGCGATGTACGGCGGCCTGGTGGTGGGGCTGCTGCTGGCCGGCCAGATGACCCACTCCGGCGACGCCCTGGCCGGTACGGGCGCCAATCCGGTGCCCGCGCTGATCATCGCGGGCGGGCTCATCACGTTCACCGGCTTCCTCGACGACTGGTGGGGCATGGACGCCCTCATCAAGCTCGCCGGCCAGATCGCGGCGGCCGGGGTGCTGGTCTTCTTCGACATGCGGCTGACCTCGATCCCGCTGCCGGAGAGCTGGGGCGGCTCGACCAGCCTCGACTACACGCTCAGCACGATCATCACCATCCTGGTCGTGGTCGTGACCATCAACGCGGTCAACTTCGTCGACGGGCTCGACGGCCTCGCCGCCGGGATCGTGTGCATCGCGGGCATGGCCACCTGGGCCTACTCGATCATCATCAGCCAGGACATCACCGGCAGCAACATCACCGCGACGGCCGCCATCGCCGCCGTCCTCATCGGCGCCTGCCTGGGCTTCCTGCCGCACAACTTCCACCCGGCGAAGATCTTCATGGGCGACACGGGCGCCATGCTGATCGGGCTCGTGCTCGCATCCTCCATCGTCACGGTTACGCCGGTGGACACCTCGGCCATCGTGGAGATGAACAAGTTCCCCGTGCTGCTGCCGCTGCTCGTCCCCGCGGCGGTGCTGGTGCTGCCGCTCATCGACCTGATCACCGCCGTCGTGCGGCGCACGTCGCAGGGCCTGTCGCCGTTCGCGCCCGACCGCGGTCACCTGCACCACCGGCTGATGGACATCGGCCACTCGCACCGGCGTTCGGTGCTCATCATGTACGCCTGGACGTTCCTGTTCTCGTTCGGCATCGTCGGCATGTCCCGGGTCGGCGTGCCCGTCCTGCTCTTCCCAGCGGTCATCGTGCTCGCCCTGGCCGTGCTGGTGCTGATGGCCCTGCCGCGCTGGCGGGGCAGGGGCGGGGCGCACGCGGCGTCACGCGACGACAGCCCCGACGACGACGGGCCGCCCACCGGGCCGATGCCGCCGATCCTGCCCGAAGATCCCCAGGTCAGGAGACAGGCGCCGCCGTCGGACGGCGCCCGCGCGAGCGCCGAGGGCAAACCGGTCATTCCCGCCTTTCCGAGCCGTTCTTGATCGCGAACTAGAAACGGCAGGTAAAAGCGGTCTTCCGTGAGCTTGTGATATCTTTCACGAGCAGGGACTCCAGACCTACCGGTTCTGGAGGTAGCAAACGCTCGCTTGATAACTTGTTGATGGAGCACCGATGCAGGCCAACGACGTGCGCGTACTCAAGAGCGCCGCGATTCCGACCTTCGCGGTTGGGGTGGTCGCCGTGGCTGTGTCGCTCCTGGCGGTTGGCGGCAAGGGAGCGCTGGGCGCCGCGATCGGCACTTTGCTCGTCGGGGTTTTCTTCAGCATCAGCGTGGTAGCGGTGTCCTATGCCGCTCGGGTCTCCCCCCAGATGATGGCGATCGCGGCGATGGTCAGCTACCTCGTCAAAGTCGTCGCCATCATGGTCGTGCTGGCCTCGTTCCGCGACACCACGGCCTGGAACACCCAGGCGTTCGCCTGGACCGTCGTGGTCTGCACCCTCGTCTGGACCGGCTTCGAAGTACGTGCCTTCATGAAGACCAAGCTCCTCTATGTCGACCCCGAAGCCGGGGTCCCCGGGAAGGGCGATTCATGACGGCAGGTAAAACGGGCGGGGTCCGATATGACTAGTCCTCTACTTGCCTGCTATCGTCAAGGCCGCGATGAGCGCACAGGAACGCCGACCCGAAGAGGACGGTCGCGACTTCGCCGACGCCATGTGGTCAGTCCCGAGCTACTTGATCGCCGGGATGGCTTTCTATGGAGGCGCCGGCTGGTTGCTGGACCGGTGGTTGGACATGTCCGCGTTCTTCCCCATAGGCATCGTCCTGGGGCTGGTGCTCGGTGGCTACCTGGCATACCGGAAGTTCGGTCGCTAGCCCGTACGGCAGTAGATCGCTTCGCTGAGGAAAACCCTTGTGATCCACACTACGACGTTGAAGGGAACGCCGCGTGATTGCGCTGACGGTCCTCGCTCCTCCTGAAGACCAGTTCCGGGCCCCATCGCCTGACGAGCTGTTCAACTCCTTTACCCCGATCATTCCCGGGGTCGACTGGTTCACCAAGCCGGTTCTCCTCGCCATCCTCAGCGCGATCCTGGTGATCGGCTTCTGCTGGGCGGGCTTCGCCAATCCCAAGGTCGTCCCCAAGGGTGTGCAGAACGTCGCCGAGTACGGCTACATGTTCGTCCGCGACCAGGTCGCCCGGCCCTTCCTGGGCAAGGACGCCGACCGGTGGATGGGCCTGCTGCTGACGCTGTTCTTCCTGGTCTTCATCTGGAACATCATGGGCGTCATCCCGGTGCTGCAGTTCCCGGTGGCCTCGCACATCGCCTTCCCGGCCGTCCTGGCGGGCTCGATCTACGTGCTCAAGGTCTACCTCGGCATGAAGCACCAGGGCCCGATCGGCTACTTCAAGAACATGATGTTCCCGCCGGGACTGCCCAAGCCGATCTACCTGCTGCTGTCGCCGATCGAGTTCCTGTCGAACCTGATCATCGCGCCGTTCACGCACGCGGTCCGACTCTTCGCGAACATGTTCGCCGGTCACATGCTGCTGGCGTTCTTCAGCATGGTCGGCTTCTGGTTCCTGTTCGAGAAGCTGACGCCGCTCGGCGCCGGGGTGGGCGTGATCGGCGTGGTCATGACCATCATCTTCACGGCCTTCGAGATGTTCATCCAGTTCCTGCAGGCGTTCCTCTTCGCGATGCTGGCCTCGATGTACATCGGCGGCTCCCTGCACGCAGAGCACTGAGATCCACGTACCGGAATATCCATGACCGGTGAGACTCCGCTTCACCGGCCGTCCAGTAAAGGAATACAGCAATGAGCGTTCTCGCTGAGGTCTCCGGCAACGTCACCGCCATCGGTTACGGTCTCGCCGCCATCGGCCCCGGCATCGGCGTCGGCATCATCTTCGGTCAGGGCGTGCAGGCCATCGCGCGCCAGCCCGAGGCTTACGGCCTGATCCGCCAGAACATGCTCCTCGGCTTCGTTCTCACCGAGGCCCTCGCCCTGCTCGGTCTGGTCGCGCCGTTCATCTTCCAGGCCCTCTAAGACCAGAAGAATTCCCTGACGAAAGGCTGCAACCATGACTAAGGCAGCTACGCTCCTCGCGGCGGAGGAAGGCGCTAACCCGCTCCTTCCGCACACTTTCGAGCTCGTCGTCGGTATCTTCTCGTTCCTCGTCGTCCTCGTCGTCGTCGGCAAGATCCTCGTCCCGCGCATCCAGAAGACGCTGGCCGAGCGGACCGACGCCATCGAGGGTGGCATCAAGAGGGCCGAGGAGGCCCAGGCCGAGGCGCAGGCCCTGCAGCAGCAGTACCGCGACCAGCTGGCCGAGGCCAGGCACGAGGCGGCCCGGCTGCGCGAGGAGGCTCGCGAGCAGGCCGCACAGATCAAGGCCGAGCTCCGTGAGGAGGCTCAGGCCGAGGCCCGCCGTCTCGTCGAGGCGGCGCACGCGCAGATCGAGGCCGACCGCCAGGCGGCCTTCTCCCAGCTCCGCACCGAGATCGGTCGCCTGTCGACCGAGCTGGCCGGCCGCATCGTCGGCGAGTCCCTGGAGGACGAGGTCCGCCAGAGCCGCATCGTCGACCGGTTCCTCGACGAGCTCGAGTCGACGCCGCAGGCGGTGCGCTAATGAGAGGTCTGAGCAGGACGTCGCTGGCAGAGGTCGAGGAGCGGTTCAACGCGGTCGCCGGTAGTGCCGACCTCGGTGCGCTCTCCGACGAGCTGTTCGCGATCGCCGATCTGCTCGACCGCGAACACGGCCTGCGCCGGGCGCTGTCCGACCCGGCCAGGCCCGGCGAGCAGAAGGCGGCCACCGTGCGCGCGCTGCTCGCGGGCAAGGTCAGCGAGGCCGCGATCGCCACGACCGAGGCCGCTGCCTCGGTCCGGTGGTCGCGGGGCGGTGACCTGGCCGACGCGATCGAGCGGCTCGGCGTCGTCGCCGCGGCCGCTGAGGCGGAGAGCCAGTCCAGGCTCGACGACGTGGAGGACGAGCTCTTCCGCTTCGGCCGCATCGTCGCCGCCAACCCCGACCTGCGCCGCGCGCTCGCCGACCAGGCCGCGCCGGAGGCGGGCAAGGAGCAGCTGCTCGGCGACCTGCTCGGCAGGAAGGTCGCGCCGACCAGCCTGCGCCTGCTCAAGCAGGTCGCAGTGCACCCGCGTGGGCGTAGCCTGGAGTCGGGCCTGGAGGAGTTCATCCAGCTCGTGGCCCAGCAGCGCCAGCGCCTCGTGGCGGTGGTACGTAGCGCGGTCGAGCTGACCGAGACGCAGAAGCAGCGCCTCACGGCGTGGTTGAGCGCCTCCTACGGCCGTGACGTGCACCTGAACGTCGAGGTGGACAAGCGAGTGCTCGGTGGGTTCTCGGTCCGCATCGGCGACGAGATCATCGACACCACCATTGTGGGACGAATCGAAGAAGTCCGCCGCCGGTTGGCCGGCTAGGCGAATAGGGAGACAGAGTAGAGATGGCGGAGCTTACGATCCGGCCGGACGAGATCCGGGACGCGCTTGAGCGCTTCGTCCAGGCGTACGAACCGGAAGGCGCCGCGCGCGAGGAGATCGGGACCGTCGTCGACGCCGGCGACGGCATTGCCCATGTCTCCGGCCTTCCCTCGGCGATGGCGAACGAACTGCTCGAGTTCGAGGACGGCACGCGCGGCCTGGCGCTTAACCTCGACACCCGCGAGATCGGTGTCGTTATCCTGGGCGACTTCAGCAAGATCGAGGAAGGCCAGACGGTCCGCCGGACGGGCGAGGTCCTGTCCGTGCCCGTCGGCGACAACTTCCTCGGCCGCGTGGTCGACCCCCTGGGCAACCCGCTCGACGGCAAGGGCGCCATCGAGGCCGAGGCCGTTCGCGCCCTCGAGCTTCAGGCCCCCACCGTCGTCCAGCGGCAGCCCGTCAAGGAGTCGCTGGCGACCGGCATCAAGGCGATCGACGCCATGACCGCGATCGGCCGTGGTCAGCGCCAGCTGATCATCGGTGACCGTGGCACCGGCAAGACCGCGATCGCCGTCGACACCATCCTCAACCAGCGCGAGAACTGGGCCTCCGGCGACCCCGCCAAGCAGGTCCGCTGCGTCTACGTCGCGGTCGGCCAGAAGGGCTCGACCATCGCGCAGGTGCGCGCCCGGCTGGAGGAGGCCGGCGCGATGGAGTACACCACCATCGTCGCCGCTCCGGCCTCCGACCCGGCCGGTTACAAGTACATCGCGCCCTACGCCGGCTCGGCGATCGGTCAGCACTGGATGTACCAGGGCAAGCACGTCCTGATCGTCTTCGACGACCTGACCAAGCAGGCGGACGCGTACCGCGCCGTCTCCCTGCTGCTGCGCCGCCCGCCGGGCCGTGAGGCCTTCCCCGGCGACGTCTTCTACCTCCACTCCCGTCTGCTGGAGCGCTGCGCCAAGCTCTCCGACGACATGGGCGGCGGCTCGATGACCGGTCTGCCGGTCATCGAGACCAAGGGCAACGACGTCTCGGCGTTCATCCCGACCAACGTCATCTCCATCACCGACGGCCAGGTCTTCCTCGAGACCGACCTGTTCAACGCCGGTGTGCGGCCCGCCATCAACGTCGGCGTCTCGGTGTCCCGAGTCGGTGGCTCCGCGCAGGCCAAGGCCATGCGCAAGGTCGCGGGCACGCTGCGTCTGTCGCTGTCGCAGTACCGTGACCTGGAGGCCTTCGCGGCCTTCGCCTCCGACCTGGACGCCGCGTCCAAGGCTCAGCTGGAGCGCGGTCAGCGGCTGGTCGAGCTGCTCAAGCAGCCCCAGTACAGCCCGTTCTCGCTGGAGCGCGAGGTGGCCTCGATCTGGGCGGGCACCACGGGCGAGCTGGACGACGTGCCGATCGAGGACGTCCGCCGCTTCGAGCAGGAGTTCCTGGACTACATCCAGTCCTCGCACAAGGGCATCTTCGACACCATCCGCGAGACCAGGGACCTGTCCGACGACACGGTGACCGCTCTGAAGGACGCTGTCACGGACTTCAAGAAGGGCTTCACCACCTCGTCGGGCGAGCTGCTGGTCAAGGACGAGCCGGTGGCGCCGCTGGGCGCCGAAGAGGTCGGCCAGGAGAAGATCAAGAAGGTCGTCCGTCCGGCGGAGAAGAAGTAGGACATGGGTGCCCAGCTAAGGCTGCTGCGGCGGCGGATCAGCTCGGTCAAGTCGACCGCGAAGATCACGCGTGCCCAGGAGCTCATCGCCTCCTCGCGGATCGTGAAGGCGCAGTTGCGGATGCAGGCGGCGCTGCCGTACGAGCGCGAGATCACTCGCGCCGTCACCGGCGTCGTCAGCAACGCGGCCAGCGTCGACCATCCGCTGACCGTGGCGAAGGAGAACCCCACCAAGGCGGGCGTCCTCATCGTCACCAGCGACAGCGGGTTCTGCGGCGGCTTCAACGCCAACGTGCTGCGCGAGGCCGAGGCCCTGCGCGGGCTCCTGGAGACGCGCGGTCTGACCGTGGTCCCGTTCGTCACCGGGCGCAAGGGTGTCACCTGGCACTCCTTCCGCGGCCGTGACATGGGCGGCGAGTGGGTCGGCTTCTCCAGGAACCCGGCCTACGCCGACGCCAAGGAGATCGCGCAGACGCTGATCGACTCGTTCAAGGACGAGAACGGGATCGACGAGATCCACATCGTCTCGACCGAGTTCGTCTCGATGCTGACCCAGAACGTCGTGGTCAAGCGCATTCTGCCGCTGGAGGTCGAGGAGACCGAGGCGACGGAGTCGACCGCGATCCCGCCGTACTTCGAATTCGAGCCGACCGCTGCCGACGTGCTGGAGTCGCTCCTGCCGCGTTACGTGGAGTCGCGCATCTTCACGGCGCTGCTGCAGTCCGCGGCCTCCGAGGAGGCCGCGCGGCGGCGCGCGATGAAGTCCGCGACAGACAACGCCAACGAGCTGATGCGGGTGCTCACCCAGCAGATGAACCAGGCTCGCCAGGCCGAGATCACCCAGGAAATCAGCGAGATCGTCGGTGGCGCCAACGCGCTCGCTGACGCCGCAGCGGGGAAAGAGTGAAATGACTGCAGAGGCTGTTGAAACTGTAGAGGCCGCGGCGGCCGGCACAGGCCGCGTGGCACGTGTCACCGGCGCCGTCGTCGACGTGGAGTTCCCCGTCGAGGCGATGCCCGAGATCTATAACGCTCTCAAGGTCGAGGTGACCCTCGGCGGGGAGACCAAGACCCTGACCCTGGAGGTCGCCCAGCACCTGGGTGACAACCTGGTCCGGACCATCTCGATGCAGCCCACCGACGGCCTGGTCCGCGGCCAGGCGGTCCAGGACACCGGCGCCCCGATCTCGGTGCCGGTCGGCGACGTCGTCAAGGGCCACGTGTGGAACGCGCTGGGCGAGACGCTCGACGTGCCGACCGCGTCGCTCAAGATCGAGGAGCGGTGGGGCATCCACCGCCCGTCGCCGGCGTTCGACCAGCTCGAGTCCCGTACCGAGCTGCTCGTCACCGGCATCAAGGTCATCGACCTGCTCACCCCGTACGTGCAGGGTGGGAAGATCGGTCTGTTCGGCGGCGCCGGCGTGGGCAAGACCGTTCTGATCCAGGAGATGATCCGCCGCGTCGCCCGTAACTTCGGCGGCACCTCGTGCTTCGCCGGTGTCGGCGAGCGCACCCGTGAGGGCAACGACCTCTGGCTGGAGATGGAGGAGGCGGACGTCCTCAAGGACACCGCGCTCGTCTTCGGTCAGATGGACGAGCCGCCGGGCACCCGTCTGCGGGTCGCCCTGTCGGCGCTGACCATGGCGGAGTACTTCCGCGACGTGCAGAAGCAGGACGTGCTGCTCTTCATCGACAACATCTTCCGCTTCACGCAGGCCGGTTCCGAGGTCTCCACGCTGCTCGGCCGTATGCCGTCCGCCGTGGGTTACCAGCCCACGCTGGCCGACGAGATGGGTGTGCTCCAGGAGCGCATCACCTCGACGCGCGGTCACTCGATCACCTCCATGCAGGCGATCTACGTGCCCGCGGACGACATCACCGACCCGGCCCCGCACAACGCGTTCGCGCACCTCGACGCGCAGACCGTTCTGTCGCGGCCGATCTCGGAGAAGGGCATCTACCCCGCGGTGGACCCGCTCGACTCCACCTCCCGGATCCTCGACCCGCAGATCGTGGGCGAGGAGCACTACCGGGTGGCCCAGGAGACCAAGCGGATCCTGCAGAAGTACCGCGAGCTCCAGGACATCATCGCGATTCTCGGTATCGACGAGCTGTCCGAGGAGGACAAGGTCACCGTCCAGCGGGCCCGCCGCATCGAGCGCTTCCTGTCGCACCCGATGTACGCGGCCGAGGCCTTCACCGGCCAGCCGGGCGAGACCGTCCCGCTGGACGAGACCATCGCCTCCTTCAAGGGCCTGTGCGCGGGTGAGTACGACCACCTGCCCGAGCAGGCGTTCTTCATGGTCGGCGGCATCGAGCAGGCCGTGGCCAAGGCCAAGGAACTCGAGCGTAGTTAATCGCCCTGCAGCGGGTCGTCTCCGGCGGCCCGCTGCACCTACGGTGGTGCTTTGGGGTATGAACGGGGCACCACCACCAGGTCGGAAAGGAGCCTACATAAGTGGCGAAGCTACGCGTAGGGGTTGTCTCACCCGAGCGTGAGATCTGGTCGGGCGAGGCCGACATGGTGATTGCCAAGACCGTGGACGGCGAGATCGGTATTATGCCGCAACACGCACCTGTGCTCGGCGTCCTCGTCGAGGGCGGCGTGCTTCGCGTCAAGCGGGAGGGCGAAGGCGACCTCGTGGCGGCCGTGCACGGCGGTTTCATCTCCGTGGCCGACGACGAGGTGTCGGTGCTCGCCGAGGTGGCCGAGCTCGGTTCCGAGGTCGACGTCGCGGCTGCCCGTGACGCTCTCGACCGGGCCCAGGCCTCGATCGAGGCCAACCAGGAAGACGCCGACGCGGCGATCGAGGCCAAGCGTGCCAGGGCCCGGCTCCGCGCGGCGGGCGAAGAGGTTTAACAGATCCAGGCTTTGGGGGCGGCATGGTTACGACGGTTCTGATTCTCGTATTGTTTGCCGCCCTCATCGTCCTGCGCGGGGTCACGCTGGCCCGTTCCAGGGGAAGTGTGCCCTGTCGGCTGCGGGTGGGCGACCGGGGCTGGCAGAGCGGGGTAGCCCGCTACGCCGACGGGGAGCTCCACTGGATCCCGCTCCTGGGTGTGCGACTGAGGCCGCGCCACGCGATCGCGAGGCGCGGCCTCGTCGTTTCCGCCCGTCGTGAGATCGACGGCGGGCTTTACGCGGTCGACTGCGGCGGCACCACGCGCGGGATCTCGCTCGCGATGAGCGCCGACGCGATGACGGGCTTCCTCGCGTGGCTGGAGTCCGCTCCGCCCAGCGCCTATCTGGACGTCGCCTAGCCCCTTCCACCGGAAGGGATCAGCGGGTGCCGCCGGGCTTCCAGAGGATCTCCTCGCCCGCGTGGGCGACCCGGCAGGCGATGAAGAGCAGGTCCGACAGGCGGTTGAGGTATTTCGCGGTCAGCGCGTTCATGTCGTCGTGCGCCTGCAGCGCCGCCCAGGTCGACCGCTCCGCCCTGCGGACGGTGACCCTGGCCACGTGCAGCGCGGCCGTCGCGGGGTCGCCGCCGGGCAGCACGAAGCTGCGCAGGGGCTTGAGGTCGGCGTTGAAGCGGTCACACTGCTCTTCCAGCCAGTCGACGTACGACTGCTCCACCCGCAGCGGCGGGAACTCCGGCTCCTCCACCACCGGCGTGGCCAGGTCCGCCCCCACGTCGAACAGCTCGTTCTGGACGCGGGCGAGCACCTCGACGAGGTCCGCGGGCAGCGTGCGGAACGAGAGCGCGAGCCCCAGGTGGGCGTTGGCCTCCTCCACGTCGGCGTAGGCGGCCAGCCGCGGATCGGTCTTGGACGCCCGGCTCATGTCGCTCAGCGCGGTGGTGCCGTCGTCGCCGGCCCGGGTGTAGATGCGGGAGAGAACGACCGGCTTGTCCTTGTCGGCGCGCGTCATGGCTTCGAGGGTACTGGCACCCCGGTTAATGACAAATGTCATCGGCGAGGGACGCAGGATCCATGTCGGGCCCGTGATTTCAGCGACTAGCAGGGCGAACGCCTCCAAAGCCACGATTTACCCATGACGAAGGAGATGACCTGATGCTCGAGATCAGCGAGCTGCGCAAGCGCTTCGCGGGCGGCTCCGAGGCCCCCGGCGGGAAGGTCGCCCTGGACGGCATCAGCTTCGCCGTACGGCCGGGCGAGATGTTCGGGTTCGTGGGCGCGAACGGCGCCGGCAAGACCACGACCATGCGGATCGTGATGGGCGTGCTCCAGGCCGACTCGGGCTCGGTCAGCTGGCAGGGCAGGCCGCTCGGCTCCGACGACCGGCGGCGCTTCGGCTACATGCCGGAGGAGCGGGGGCTCTACCAGAAGATGCGGGTCGCCGAGCAGATCGAGTATTTCGGCCGGCTGCACGGTCTGAGCGCGGCGGCCGCGAAGCGGGCCACCGACGACCTGCTGGAGCGGCTCGGGCTCACCGAGCGCAGGGGCGACGCGGTGCAGGCGCTCTCGCTGGGCAACCAGCAGCGCGTGCAGCTCGCGGTGGCGCTGGTGCACGACCCCGAGGTGCTGGTGCTGGACGAGCCGTTCTCGGGCCTCGACCCGATCGCGGTGGACGCGCTGGCCATGGCGCTGCAGGAGCGCTCCAGGGGCGGCGTGCCGGTGATCTTCTCCAGCCACCAGCTGGAGCTGGTCGAGCGGCTGTGCGACTCGGTGGGCATCGTCTCGGGCGGCCGCATGGTGGCCACCGGCACGGTCTCCGACCTGCGGGCGGCCGAAAGCGACACGCTGCGCGTGGTCGTACGCGACCCGGCCCCCGGCTGGGCGGACGGCCTGCCGGGCACGGTCACCGTGAACGGCGACAGGCACGTCCTGCACATCGCGGACGGCGACGACCAGGAGATCCTGCGCCGCGCGATGAAGGCGGGACACGTCGAGCACTTCGGGGTCCAGCAGCCGACCCTCACCGAGATCTTCAAGGAGGCCGTGGCGTGAACGAACTGATGCTGGTCGCCCGGCGGGAGATCACCACGCAGGTGCGGACCAAGGCGTTCGCGATCGGCCTGGTCATCACCGCCGTGCTGGTGGCCGCGGTGACCTTCGCACCCAAGATCCTCGGCGGACCGGACGAGTACACGCTCGGCACCGTCAACTCCCAGCAGCTGCCGCTGAAGGCCGCCGCGCCGGACGCGGAGATCGAGTGGCGCAGCTTCCCCGACGAGGCCACCGCCAAGCAGGCCGTGCTCGACGGGGACGTGGACGCGGTGCTGGTCGACGGGACCCGGGTGCTCACGGACGGCGAGATCGACAGCCAGCTCGGCGTGCTCCTGCAGAGCGTCAACCGCGAGGTGAAGCTGGGCGCCGCGGCCCTGTCGATCCCGCCGCTGAAGATGGAGTCGGTGGGCGCCGACACCCGCTACGAGGCCGCCCGCGCCGGGATCGCCGTGGTCCTCGTCCTCGTGCTCTTCATGCTGCTCATGGGTCAGGTCATGATGGTGGCCATGGGCGTGGTGGAGGAGAAGGGCAGCAGGATCGTGGAGATCCTGCTCTCCGCGATCCGGCCGTGGCAGCTGCTCGGCGGCAAGATCATCGGGCTGGGCGTGCTCGGCCTGATCAACCTGGTCACGATCCTGGCCGTCGGCCTGGCCGCGTCCGCGGCCTCCGGGATCGCCTCCGACTTCCCGCCCGGGCTCCCGGGGCTGGTGACGGGCGTGCTGGTGTGGTTCGTGCTCGGGTACGCCTTCTTCGCCACGCTGGCGGCCGCCCTCGCCTCGCTGGTCTCGCGCCAGGAGGAGGTGGGCAGCGTGATGACGCCGCTCACCATGGTCATCATGGTCACGTACTTCGTGGCCTTCTACGCCACCAATGACCCGACGGGCACGCTTTCCACGGTCCTGTCGTACGTGCCGCCGTTCTCCGCCATGATCATGCCGGTGCGGATGGCGGCGACCGAGGTGCCGATGTGGCAGGTCGGGCTGTCGATGGGGGCCATGGCGCTGGCCGTGCTCGCGGTCCTGAGCTTCGGCGCCAAGATCTACGAGCGCGCCGTGCTCCGGACGGGCGCCCGGCTCAAACTCGCCGACGTGCTGCGCGCCGGCTAGATGGACGCGATCACGCGGGCGCGGCGCCTCACCTGGAAAGTGCTCCTCTCGAACTTCGTCGCGGTGTGGCTGCTGGTCATCATGGCCTCGGTGGTCGCCTTCGGGGAGGGGAGGCTCCAGTGGTGGCGGGCCGCGCCCGCTCTGATCGCCCTGATCTGTTTCACCTGGCTCTGCCCGCGCATCATCAGCGCGGCGCTGGACCGCCGCTACCCCACCCGGGAGGTGGTGCTGGCGGGGGTCTTCGCGGTGGTCGCGGCGGTGCTGGGCGGGGGCGAGCCGTTCGGCTGGGGCTTCGTGCTCGTCTGCTGGCTGGGCCTGGCCACGCTCCAGGTCCCCAGGCGCACGGTCTACCTGCTGGCCGTCGGTACGTGGGCGGTGGGCGTCGGGATCGGCGTGCCGGCCGTGGCGCTCGGGGCGGCCATCTTGGGCTCGGACCTGACCGTCGGTCAGGCGCTGATCTTCTACATGATCACCTACGCTGTCTGGTGCGCGATCATGCCGCCGTCCAACCGGATGTGGATGTGGATCTGGTCGCTCGCCGTACAGGCGCACGAGGGCCGCGAGGCGCACACGCGGCTGGCGCTGGCCGAGGAGCGGCTGCGCTTCGCCAGGGACCTGCACGACCTGGTCGGCCACCAGCTGTCCGCCATCGCCGTCAAGACCGAGCTGGCCGTACGGCTGTCGGACGTGGACGACGGCGCCGCCAAGGCCGAGATGGCCGAGGTCAACGCGCTGACCAGGAAGGCGCTCAGGGAGCTGCGGCAGGCGGTGCGCGGCTACCGCGAGCTCGACCTGGCCGCCGAGCTCAACAGCGTGAAAGGCGTGCTCGAGGCGGCCGGGGTCCGCTGCGAGGTGCGCCTGCCCTACCGGGAGCTGCCCGAGGGAGTGGCGCCGGTGTTCGCCTACGCGGTCCGCGAGGCGGTGACCAACGTGCTCAAGCACAGCACCGCGACGTTCTGCGACATCTCGATCCGCTTCACCGCGCAGGAGGCGGAGCTGAGCGTCCGCAACGACGGGGTGCAGCGGCGGCGGGCCGCCGACCTCGGGAGCGGGCTGGCGGGCATGGGGGAGCGCCTGGCCGCCGTGGGCGGGAAGCTGAGCGCCCATCCGACGGAAGACGGAGAGTTCATCCTCAACGCGGTCGTGTCACTTCCGCTGGGTGGGTAGGGGAGAGGCACGGGTCTACTCTCGCTGAACGCTCCGCGTGGCGGAGGTGACCGTGAGTGATTGAGGAGGTGGCATGCGCGTCCGGGGCAATCCGAGTGCCCAGGTGGTGCGGATCGGCGCCAGGCTCGACGCCGGCACGTCGGCCGGCGTACGGGAGCGCCTGCATGAGGCTCTCGATTCTGGTGAAGGTGACCTGATCCTGGATCTCTCCCAGCTGGAGATGATCGACGCGACCGGCCTCGGAGTGCTGGTGGGCTCGCATCGGCGCGCGCTCAGCGTGCAGCGCCGCCTCGTTCTTCGGGGGGTGCCCCCGCGGATCATGCGGATTCTGGCGGTGACCCGGCTGAATCGGGTGCTGCACATGGAGGTTCCCGCGGCCGCGGTGGCCTGATGTGACATATCGAGAGCGGGCAACGATCAGCCGTTGCCCGCCCTTTTATTGAGTGTGACGAAATGACGATTCCGGGCCGTCCATTATGAATGGCCGGTGAATGGTCACGGGGTGCCGAGGCTGCGGATGAAGATGTGCACGGCCACGTCGGCGAGTTCGTCGATCGGCGGTTGCTCGTCCGAGTGCAGCCACTCGATGAGTAACTCTTGTAGCGCTCCAATTACTCCCAGTGCCACCAGCCGCCGATTCAGCCCCGCGGCCTGGGGGAAATCGGCCGATGCCTCCTCGACCAGCCGCGCGAACGCGTCCACCGCGCGTTGACGGGACAGTGTCAGGACATCTCCTGATCGGCGAACCTCAACATGCATGATGCGGGCCCGCCGCCAGTCCGCCGTGGTGAAGTCGATATAGGCGCGAATCCCCGCCTTGACTCGATCGTCAAGTGTCTTCGGCGCCTCCTGGACCGCTTTGGCCACCACGGCGAGGCTTTCTTCCACGCAGCGCTCGTGCAGCGCCTGGAGGAGTTCCTCGCGCCCACCGAAACATTCGTAGAAGGCGCGGTTGGAGATCCGCGCCTCCGAGCACAGCCTTTCGATGGTCGTCGCCGTGAACCCCGGCTTCGCGTATAGCGTGTAGGCGGCCGTCATCAGCCGCTCCCGTCTGTCTGCCAGCCTTTGCTCAGCCGACATTCCCCGGTAAGACCGGTTCACATTCCACCCGTCCAACATGATCGTGGCCCCCAGAGCACACAATTATGGACGGATGATCCGTTTTGGGAAAGGGTAAGAAGATTATCTTTTACGTCGCCCATGCAAGAAGGTCACGAGCCTGATCAGCCGCTCAAGCTCGGAGGGCCCTCGGGTGAACGACGTCAGGTTCATCCCCGGCATCGGGAAGCGCTGGCGGGAGATCGCTTTGGGCCTGGCGAACTCGCGGAGACCGTCGGCCCCGTGGATCCGTCCGAACCCCGAGTCTCCCACTCCGCCGAAGGGCAGCGCAGGCACTCCGGCGAACGAGATGACCGAGTTGATGGCGGTCATCCCGGTACGCATCCTGCGGGCCAGCTCCATCGCCCTGCGCGTGTTCCGGGAGAAAACCGTCCCACCCAGGCCGTACGCGGAGGCGTTGGCCAGCTCCAGGGCCTCCTGGGCGTCGCGGGTGCGGCGGACGGTGATCGTCGGGCCGAACGTCTCCTCGCGCACCGCGGGGGAGTCCTCCGGCACGTCCTCGACGATCACGGGCTCCACGTAGGGGGCGCGCACGGAGCCGGGGCCACCAGTCACGATTTTTCCGGACTTGGTGGCGTCGTCGATGTGGCGCTTGATGATGTCCACCTGGCCCGGCATCGTGATCGGGCCGTAGTCCTCGCCGGCCCTCACCTTTGTCACCCGGCCGGACAGCTCGCGCATGAAACTTTCATAGACGGCGTCGACGACGTAGACGCGTTCGACGCCCACGCAGGTCTGGCCGGCGTTGGACATCGCGCCCCACAGGCAGGCGTCGGCGGCCCTGGCGAGGTCGGCGTCGGCGTCCACGATGAACGCGTCCTTGCCGCCGCACTCGGCCACGATGGGCGTCAGGTTCTCGGCGCAGGCGGCCATGACCCGCTTGGCGGTGGCGGTCGAGCCGGTGAACGCCACCTTCCCGATGCGCGGATCGGCGGCCAGCGCCGCCCCGGTCTCGCCCAGCCCGGTCACGGCCTGGAACACGGGCTGTTCGGGCACCGACTCGGCGAACAGCTCGGCCAGCCGCACCCCGATGCCCGGGGTGAGCTCGCTGGGCTTGAACACCACGGCGTTGCCGGCGGCGAGGGCGTAGGCGATGGAGCCCATGGGGGTGAAGACCGGGTAGTTCCACGGGCCGATCACCCCGACCACGCCGAGAGGGAGGTATTCGAGCGTGGCGGCCAGGTTGAGGCCGACCATGCCGGTGCCGACCCGGCGGCGGCCCAGCACCTTGCGGGCGTGGCGGGCGGCCCAGTCGAGGTGGGTGATCGCCAGCACGATCTCCAGCGTCGCGTCGCCCACCGGCTTGCCCGTCTCCTCGTGCACGAGCCGGCTCAGCTCTCTCAGGTGCCGGGTGAGGACGGCCTTGTAGTCGAGCAGCCGCTGCCTGCGCGCGGGGTGGCCGAGCCCGCCCCACCAGGCCGCCGCCTCCGCCGCGCGGCCCACGGCCTCGCGCACGGCGTCGGGGCCCTGCCGGGGATGGGTGCCGACGACCTCGCCGGTCGCCGGGTTGAGCGAGTCGAACGTGAGCGTCGTCATGACGTCACGATAGTCCGGTAAGCCATCGCTTACTAGGGAACGGTGCCCCGGGCTCGCGGCGCTAGAAGAGGGTCGGATTCTCCGGCTCGATGCCGCGCAGCGCGTCGTAGTCGAGGGTGACGCAGTCGATGCCGCGGTCGGTGGCGAGCACGCGGGCCTGCGGCTTGATCTCCTGCGCCGCGAAGATGCCCCGCACGGGCGCCAGCAGCGGGTCGCGGTTGAGCAGCTCCAGATAGCGCGTGAGCTGCTCGACCCCGTCGATCTCTCCGCGCCGCTTGATCTCCACCGCCACGGTCGCCCCCAGGGCGTCCCGGCACAGGATGTCCACCGGCCCGATCGCCGTCATGTACTCGCGCCGGATCAGCGAGTAGCCGTCCCCCAGCGTCGTGATGTGCTCGGCGAGCAGCTCCTGCAGGTGGGCCTCCACGCCGTCCTTGATGAGCCCGGGATCGACGCCCAGCTCGTGGCTGGAGTCGTGGAGGATCTCCTCCATCGTCAGCACCAGCTTCTCGCCGGTCTTGCCGTGGGTGACGGTCCAGGTGCCGCCGTCCTCCTTGAGCTTGCACGGCGGGTTCATCCAGTTGAGCGGCTTGAAGGCGCGGTCGTCGGCGTGGATGCTCACGCTCCCGTCCGCCTTGATCAACAAGAGCCTGGGCGCCATGGGGAGGTGCGCCGTGAGCCGTCCGATGTAATCCACGCTGCATCGCGCGATGACCAGCCGCATGACGCCCCACCTTAGCGGCTCTGGAAAACTGGACGCATGGCGTTCGAACGGGTGGGAGTGGTCGGGCTCGGCACGATGGGAGCCGGGATCGCCGAGGTGTTCGCGCGGGCCGGCCTGCGCGTGATCGGCGTCGAGGCCGACGCCGAGGCGCTGGCCAGGGGGCGCGGGCATCTCGAGCGCTCCACCGGCAGGGCCGTCGACAAGGGCAGGCTGGCCCCCGGGCAGCGCGACGAGATCCTCGGCCGCATCACGCTGACCACCTCGCGCGAGGACCTGCGGGACGTCGATCTGGTCGTGGAGGCGATCCCCGAGATCCTCGACTACAAGATCGCGCTGTTCAAGGACCTCGACCGGATCTGCGAGCCCGGGACCGTCCTGGCCACCAACTCCTCCTCGCTGTCGGTCACCGCCATCGCCGCCGCCACCGGCCGCCCCGGGCAGGTCGTGGGGATGCACTTCTTCAACCCGGCGCCGGTGATGAAGCTGGTCGAGGTCGTGGGGACGGTGGTGACCGCGCCCGGCGTGGTGGCGGACATCGCGGCGCTGGCGGGCAGGCTGGGCAAGACGGCCGTGGCGGTGGGCGACCGGGCCGGGTTCGTGGTCAACCGGCTGCTCCTGCCCTACCTCAACCAGGCGGCCGGGCTCATGGAGCTGGGCGTGGCCGGGCGCGACGACATCGACGCCGCGATGAAGCTGGGCGTGGGGCTGCCGATGGGGCCGTTCACGCTGCTCGACCTGATCGGCCTCGACACCGCGTACGAGGTGATGGGGGTGCTGTTCGACGAGACGCGCGACCGGCGGCACGCGCCCGCGCCGCTGCTGCGCGAGCTGGTCACGGCCGGGCTGCTGGGCCGCAAGTCCGGCCGGGGCTTCTACGGCGACTCGCCGCGGGAGGAGCCGGCGAAGTCGAGGCTGGGCACGTTCGGCGTGGCCGGGGCCGGCGGCGACGGGCTGGCGGAGCGGCTGCGGGCGGCCGGGTTCAAGGAGTCCGAGGACCCCGACGTCGTGCTGCGCCTGGCCGACCGTCCCGTGATCGAGCACGCCGTACGCCTGCCCGACCCCGCCAGGATGGTCGGCGTGCACCTCGTCGGCGACCAGGTGGCCGAGCTCGCCTCCACGGTGCTGACCTCCGAGGAGGCCGCGAGCGCCGCCAGGGACCTGGTGAAGATCGCCGGGCTGACGCCGGTGCCGTGCAAGGACCGGGCGGGGTTCGTGGTCGACGCCCTGCTCTTCCCCTACCTCAACGACGCCGTGCGGATGCACGACTCCGGCTACGCCTCGATCGACGACATCGACGCGGCCATGCGCCTGGGCTGCGGCTATCCCGCCGGGCCGTTCGAGATGCTGGAGTCGCTGGGCCTGGCGAAGGTCCGCGACGGGCTGAGAGCCCTCTACGCCGAATACCGCGAGCCGGCCTTCGCGCCCGCCCCCCTGCTCGACCAGCTCGTCACCGCCGGCGTCACCCGATTCCCGCGTCCATGAGCCCCCGCCGCGCCCGCCGCAGGGAGTCCTCCCGTCCCTTCGGCTTCCCGACCGGGCTGGACAAGGTGGAGGAATGGCCCGACGGCGAGTGGAAGGTACGCATGCTCACCGGCGCCTCCTCGACCAAGGACTACCGATGTCCGGGCTGCGACCAGGAGATCCGCAGCGGCCAGTCGCACCTCGTCGCCTGGCCCAACTGGCCGGGAGGCGACGAGGAGCGCCGCCACTGGCACACCGCCTGCTGGCGCAAGAGACTCGACCGCGGCCCCGGCCGCAGCCGCTATTGAAGGGAACCCCCGAAGTGGAGATTCGCGCGGCCACCGTGCTGCCCGCCCGGCGCGAGCCGATCGAGCTGGAGACGGGCGACGGCCTGACCCTGGTCGGGGAGCTGGCCCTGCCCCTCGACCGTCCCCCCGTCGCGACGCTGGTGACGCTGCACCCGCTGCCCACCCACGGCGGGTTCATGGACAGCCACGTCTACAAGAAGGCCGCCAACCGGCTGCCCGCCCTCGCCGACCTGGCCGTGCTGCGCTTCAACACCCGGGGCACGTCCTCCGAGCGCGGCACCTCGGAGGGGACGTTCGACGGGGGAGAGGGCGAGCGGTTCGACGTGGCGGCGGCGCTGGAGTACGCCGAGTTCCACGACCTGCCCAAGGTGTGGGTGGTCGGCTGGTCGTTCGGCACGGAGCTGACGCTGAAGTGGGCGCACGACCCGCTGGTGGAGGGCGCGATCCTGCTCTCGCCCCCGCTGCACCGGGCCACCGACCACGATCTGGACGCCTGGGCGCGGTTCGGCCGGCCGCTGGTGGTGCTGGTGCCCGAGTTCGACGACTACCTGCGGCCCGACGAGGCCCGCGAGAGGTTCGCGCGGGTGCCGCAGGCCGAGGTGATCGGGGTGGAGGGGGCCAAGCACCTGTGGGTGGGGGAACCGTACGTCCGCATCGTGCTGGACGAGATCGTCAAGCGGGTCAACCCGGCCGCCTGGCCGCTGCCCACGGACGTCTGAGAGACATGACGGAAATTTCCGGACAAATCAGGTTTATGAAGGAAATTTGAGCAGAATGAGCAAAACTCTAGACCTCTCGTGTGGTCAGAGTGAAAATCCGATCGTCAACCGAAGATCGTGGAGACGCCGGGCGGGCGTGCCTTCCCGCGCGTAACCCCTGCTCACCCTGGGTGAGGACGTATGCGGGCAGTTCGTGGGTTGGTTACGGCGGCGTTAGCTATCACGATCTTGGCGGTGCCTGATCCCCTGCCCGCCGCAGCGGCGAAGACGGTGGCACCACCACCGCAGACCGTCCAACCGTCCGAGGACTCCGCGCTCGCCCTCGCCCGCAGCGCGGGCAAGCCGGTCGAGGTGGAGTCGCAGCGCAGCGAGACCCGCCAGGTCTGGGCCAAGCCCGACGGCACGTTCACCCTGGAGCAGTACGTCCGCCCCGTGCGCGTGCGCAAGGCCGACGGCTGGGTCCCCGTGGACACCACGCTCCGCCTGCGCCCGGACGGCGCGGTCGAGACGGTCGCCACGGCGGCCGACCTGACGTTCTCCGGCGGCGGCACCGGGCCGCTGGCCCGCCTGGCGCGCGGGGCCAAGACCCTGGAGCTGGGCTGGCAGGGCACGCTCCCCAAGCCCACGCTGAACGGCGACACCGCCACCTACCCCGAGGTCATGCCGGGCGTGGACCTGCAGGTCACCGCGGACGTGGACGGCTTCTCCCACGTGCTGGTGGTCAAGTCGCGGGCCGCCGCGGCGGGCCTCACCGAGCTCTCCTATCCTCTCTCGGTCAACGGCCTGTCGTTGAAGTCGGACAAGGCGGGCAACCTGGAGGCCGTGGACGAGGGCGGCGGCACGATCTTCATCGCGCCCACCCCGAAGATGTGGGACTCCCAGGGGATCACGAGCCCGCAGGCGCTCAAGGAGGGCCGCTCGCCGGAGGCGCGCGAGGCGACGATGGGCGTGGCGCTGTCGGGCAGGAAGCTGCTGCTGCGGCCGGACCGGAAGATGCTGGAGGACGAGAAGACCCGGTTCCCCGTCTACCTGGACCCGTACTTCTCGGCCGCCCGCGGCTCGTGGACGGCGGTCTGGAAGAACTGGCCCAGCTCCAACTACCTCAACTCCAGCGACGTCGCCCGCGTCGGCAAGATCAGCTCCACCCAGACGAACCGCTCGTTCTTCCAGATGGCCACCGGCGCCACCATCCACGGCAAGCAGATCATCAAGGCGACGCTGCGCACCTACGAGACGTGGTCGTACTCCTGCAGCGCCCGCAAGGTCGAGGCGTGGGGGACCGGCGCGATCAGCAAGAGCACCACCTGGAGCAACCAGCCGGCGAAGACCAGGTTGCTCTCCACGGTGAACGTGGCCAAGGGCTATGGCACGGGGTCCTGCGCGCCCGGCGGCGTCGAGTTCGACGTCACGTCGTGGGCCGCCGACGCCGCCGCCAAGAAGTGGAACAGCATGACCATCGGTCTCTATGCCACCAGCGAGACCGACCTGTACGCCTGGAAGAAGTTCAAGAACAACCCGGTCGCCGTCATCGAGTACAACTCGATCCCGTCCGACCCGGTGGCCGCCGACGCCTGGTCGGACCCGGGCGGTCCCTGCGTCTCCGGTGACGGGCGGCCGGTCATCAGCACGGCCAGTCCCAAGCTGTGGGCCAAGCTCAAGGACGCCGACAACTCGGTCAAGGGCCGTTTCGAGTGGTACAACGCCGCCGGGACGAAGACCGGCGAGTACGTCACCGCGACGGGTTCGTCCGGCTCCGCCTACTACGCGACGGTTCCGGTCAGCCTGTACGCGGACGGCGCGCTGATCCGCTGGCGGGTGCGGGCCGAGGACGGCAAGGCCACCAGCGCGTGGAGCCCCTGGTGCGAGGCCACGGTGGACGCCACCGCGCCCGGCAGGGAGCCGGTCGTGACCTCTCCCCAGTACGCCGAGGAGGGCTGGAACGACGGCGTCGGCCTGGCGGGCACCTTCAGATTCGAGCCCAACGGCGTCACGGACGTGGCCGCCTACGTCTACGGGCTGGACACCACGCCCAAGTCGGAGGTGGCGCCCGCCGCTGACGGCACGGCCACGATCGCGCTCACCCCGCGCCACGACGGCCCGAACGTCCTGTCGGTACGCAGCAAGGACCGCGCCGGCCAGCTCGGCCCGATCCGCACGTACGTCTTCAACGTCAACGGCGGCAAGGGCCCGGACGGCCACTGGGCCATGAACGAGGGCCAGGGCACCGTGACCGCCGACGCCGCGAACGCCCACCCGGCGACGCTGTACGGGGCCACGTGGACGACCGGGAAGACCGGCATGGGGCTGCGCCTGGCCAACACGTACGCGCAGACCTCCGGCCCCATCGCCGACACCAGCCGCAACTTCACCGTCACCGCCTGGGCCCGCCTGACCGGCAACGCGGCCACCGCCACCGTCGTCACCCAGGAAGGCACCAGGACCGGCGGCTTCGCGCTCCAGTACTCCAAGCCCGACGACCGCTGGGCCCTGATCCGCCCGGGCTCCGACGCCGACGGCGCCGCGACGGTCAAGGCCCTGTCGGCCGCCGCCCCCAGGCTGAACGAGTGGACCCACCTGGCCGGCGTCTACGACTCGGCCGCGGGCCAGATCTCCCTCTACGTCAACGGCAAGCTGGAGTCCACGGTCGCCGCCACCTCGCCGTGGAACGCCACCGGGCCGCTCACCATCGGCCGCGGCAAGGTCAACGGCGCCGCGGCGGAGTCCTGGCCGGGCGACGTGGACGAGGTCCGCGTCTACGGCCGGGCCATGTTCGCCGACGAGGTCGCCGACCTGGTCAACAGCGCCGCCGCGCTGGTCGGCCACTGGCAGCTGGACGAGGAGTCGGGCACGTCCGCCGCGGAGTCCTCCGGCCGCTCCACGGCCGCCACGCTGGGCGGGGGCGCCTCGTGGACGGCCGGCTGGCTGGACGGCGCGCTCGCGCTCGACGGCGTCAACGGCTACGCCCAGACCGCCGGCCCCGCCGTCGGCACCAGGTCGAGCTTCACCGTGGCCGCCTGGGTCCAGCTCGACTACCTGCCCACCGTCGACACCGCCGCCGTGGCCCAGCCGGGCAGCCGGGCGGCCGGGTTCCAGCTCGGCTTCGACAAGGAACAGCAGCGGTGGACCCTCGGCATGAGGGCCGCCGACACCGACACCGCCGCTCTCGTACGCACCCGCTCCGACGCCATCCCCAACCCGCTGGAGTGGACGCACGTCGCCGGCGTCTACGACGCGCTGGCCGGCGAGCTGCGCATCTACGTCAACGGCCAGCTCTCGACCACCACCATCACCTCCCACGCGAGCGCGTGGAACGCCACCGGCCCGCTGCAGCTGGGCCGCACCAAGACCGCGGGCGCCTTCACCGGCTACTGGCCAGGAGCCGTGGACGACGTCCGCACGTATGACGGCGTGCTGAGCGCCGAGCAGATCGCTCAGCTGGCCGCCCAGTAAATCCACCCACCCCAGTAAGTCCGATCTGCACCCCGACTGGGAGAGGTTCATGGACCTGCCGAGTGAGTTAGACCTGCCCGAATCCCGCTGGAATCGACCTAACGAACCCGACGAACCCGACTATCACGACCCTTACTGGAACCGTTTCGTCAAGCCCAAGCCCGAGTCTCCCTGGCCTCGCAGACTCGCGGGTGTGCTCACCATCGCCCTCGTCGTCCCCCTCACGTACGCCATGCCCGCGCAGGCCGCGCCCCGGCCGGCCCCCTCGGTGCAGAACGAGAAGCCGGTCAAGGGCAAGAGCGTCCCGGTCCTGCCCCCGCTGGCCGATCCCGTCGAGAAACAGGCGTGGAAGGCGCCACCAGGCGTGACCTGGCCCAAACCCCAGGCGGCGGAGCTGGGCGGCACCGGGGCGAGCACCCTGGCGGCGACCGGCTTCCCCGTGAAGCTGGCCCCGCAGAAGGGCGCCGCCGCCGCCAAGGCCGAGACCGCCGACCCCGTACGCGTCGAGCTCGTCGACTCCAAGCTGCTCGGCCTCGCGATGCGCGTATCGCCCGGCCAGGGAGCGAGCCTCAAGGCCGCGTCCGGCAAGAAGACCCGCCTGCAGATCGACTACTCGGGCTTCCGCTACGCCTACGGCGGCGACTACGGCGCCCGGCTCCGCGTGGTCAAGCTGGAGGAGTGCGCCCTGACCGAGGCGGACGGCTGCGCCGCCCCCCAGCCGGTCAAGAGCGAGAACGACCCGAAGGCGGGCACGCTGACCGCCGAGTTCGAGCCGGCCGGCCTGTACGCGGTCACGGCCGCCGCCTCGGGCCAGTCCGGCGACCACTCCGCCACCTCGCTCGCGCCGTCGGCGAGCTGGGGCGTCGGCCCCCAGACCGGTGACTTCAACTGGGACTACGACCTGCGCACCCCTCCCGCGCTGGGCGGCGACGAGCCGGAGCTGTCGATCGACTACTCCTCCCAGAGCGTGGACGGCCGCACCGCCTCCACCAACAACCAGGCCTCCTGGGTCGGTGAGGGCTTCGAGCTGAACCCCAGCGGCTACATCGAGCGCCGCTACAAGTCCTGCATGGTCGACGGCAAGAAGACCGGCGACCTGTGCTGGGACGGGGAGAACGTCACCCTGTCGCTCGGCAACTCGGCCGTCGAGCTGGTCAAGGACGCCACGTCCAAGCAGTGGCGGCCCAAGCGCGACGACGGCACCCGGATCGAGTACCTGACCGGGGCCACCAACGGCGACAACAACGGCGAGTACTGGCGGGTCACCGGCGCCGACGGCACCCAGTACACCTTCGGCCTGAACCGGCTGCCCGGCTGGGTCACCGGCAAGCCGGAGACGAAGTCGGTCCAGACGGTGCCGGTGTTCGGCAACAACAGCGGCGAGCCCTGCTACAACAGCACCCCGGCCAACGCCTGGTGCCAGCAGGCGTACCGGTGGAACCTCGACTACGCGGTGGACACCCACGGCAACGCCACCACCTACTGGTACGCGCAGGAGAAGAACTACTACGGCCGCAACATGAAGCCCGAGCTGGGCACCGTGTACGACCGCGCGGGCTACCTCACCCGCATCGACTACGGCTACCTGCAGAACGAGCTGTTCACCAAGGCTCCCGCCGCCCGCGTCGTCTTCGACGTGGCCGAGCGCTGCCTGCCCAGCGGCACCATTACCTGCGCCGCCGACCAGCTCAAGAAGGAGACCGCCAGCAGCTGGCCGGACGTCCCGTTCGACCAGATCTGCGACTCCGGCGTGAAGTGCACCGACCGCCTGGCGCCGACGTTCTTCACCCGTAAGCGCCTGGTCAAGGTCACCACGCAGATCGTCAACACCTCGGGCCAGTACACCCCGGTGGACTCCTGGACGCTGGCTCACCAGTTCCCCGCCTCGGGCGACGGCATGAGCCCGGCGCTGTGGCTGGCCTCGATCCAGCAGTCCGGTCACGTGGGCGGCACGATCACGCTGCCCAAGGTCACGTTCACCGGCGTCCAGCTGCCCAACCGGGTGGACGCCAACGAGGGCCGCGCCCCGCTGGTCAAGTGGCGCGTTCAGGCCGTGAACAACGAGTCCGGCGGTGAGCTGCGCGTCAACTACTCCGCGGCCGACTGCAAGCCCGGCGACGTGCCCACGGCGGACAAGAACGCCAGGCGCTGCTTCCCGCAGCGCTGGTCACCGCCGAACGAGGCCGAGGTGACCGACTGGTTCCACAAGTACGTGGTCACCCAGACGATGGAGGTGGACCGCGTCGGCGGCGCGCCCAACGTCGTCACCGACTACGAGTACCTCGACGGGACGGCCTGGCACTACGCCGAGAACGTCCTGGTCAAGCCCGAGCACCGTACGTGGTCCGAGTTCCGGGGCTACGGCCGGGTCCGGGTGCGCCAGGGCGACGGCCAGGACACCAAGCGCACGCTGACGGAGTTCCGCTACTTCCGCGGCATGCACGGTGACAAGCAGGCCGACGGCTCCAAGCGCAGCGCGCAGGTCACGGACTCCGAGGGCGTCAAGCTGGACGACCTCGACCAGTTCGCGGGCTTCGAGCGCGAGGAGATCGTCTACGACGGCGACGGCGGGGCCATCCTGAGCGCGACGCTCGAGGAGCCCTGGTCCGTCAAGACCGCCGAGTCCACGCAGAGCGGCGTCACCAAGGCCGCGTACGTGGTCGAGCCCAAGTCCATGGTCACCCGCACCGCGCTGGAGGGAGGCAAGTGGCGTCGTACCGGCGAGGAGCGCGAGTACGACACCAAGGGCCTGCTCCTCCAGGTGGAGGAGAAGGGCGACCTGGCCACGACCGACGACGACCAGTGCACCCGCTACACCTACGCCCGCAACGACACCAGCTGGATGCTCGACTACACGAGCCGGATCCAGAAGGTCGCCGCCGGCTGCGGCACCGCCGTGTCCAAGCTGGCCGCCGGTGAGATCATCTCCGACCAGAAGGTCCAGTACGACAACAAGGCGTACGGCCAGGCGCCGACCAAGGGTGACGTGACCACCGTCGAGAACACCGTCTCCGGGGACGGCGCGACGATCGTCGAGAGCACCCACACCTACGACGCCTACGGCCGCGAGACCAGCGAGACCGACGCGCTGGGCACCAAGTCCACCACCACCTACACCCCGACGGCGGGCGCGCCCCCGACCGAGATCAAGGAGACCAACCAGCTCGGCCACGTCGAGCGCACCCTGCTCGACCCGGCCTGGGGCGAGCCCATCGCCGAGATCGACGCGAACAACCGCCGCATCGACATGGAGTACGACGCGCTCGGCCGCCTGATCAAGGTCTGGCAGCCCGACCGGAGCAAGGCGGCCAACCAGTCGCCCAGCACCGAGTACTCCTACACGATGCGCACCGACGGTCCCAGCTTCGTCACCACGAAGACGCTGAACGCGGACGGCACCTACAGCGCGAGCCACGAGCTGTACGACGGCCTGATGCGCAAGCGCCAGACCCAGGAGCCCGCGCCCCGCGACGAGCAGACGCAGGACCCGGCGCTGCGTGACGGGCGCACGATCACCGACACCATCTACAACTCGCTCGGCGAGGCGGCCAAGTCGAACACCGGCTACTTCGCCACCGGGACGCCCTCCACCGACCTGTTCGGCGTGGCCGACGCGGACGTGCCCAACCAGGTCGTGGTGACCTTCGACGGCAGCGGTGACGCCAACGCGCAGATCCTCAAGGCGAAGGGCCAGGAGAAGTACCGGGTCAGCACCACGCAGCAGGGCGACCGGGTCCACATCACGCCGCCGCCCGGAGGCACCGCCACGACCCGCATCGGCGACGCCGATGACCGGCTCATCGAGTTGCGCCAGTACAAGGGCGCGACCCCGACCGGCGAGTACGAGTCCACCAAGTACACCTACGACCACGCCGGACGCCTGTCCACGGTGACCGACGCGGCGGGCAACGTGTGGCGCCACCACTACGACATGCGCGGCCGCGAGATCAAGATGGAGGACCCCGACAAGGGCGTCACCACGATGACGTACAACGACGCCGACGAGCTGGTCACCACGACCGACTCGCGCGGCAAGACGTTGTACTACGTCTACGACGCGCTGGGCCGCAAGAAGGAGCTGCGCGACGGCTCCGCGACCGGTCCGCTCCTCGCCGAGTGGCAGTACGACGCGCTGGCCAAGGGCCACATGAACGCCAGCATCCGCTACACGGGCGGGCAGGCGTACAAGGCCGAGATCAACGCCATCGACTCGGACTACCGCACGCTGCGCGAGACCGTCACCATCCCCGAGCGGGAGGGCAAGCTGGCGGGCTCCTACCAGCTCAACACCCGCTACACGGCCGACGACCAGGTCCAGTCCGTCAGCTTCCCGGCCGCGGGCGGCCTGGCGGAGGAGCAGGTCGTCTACACCTACGACGAGCTCAGCCAGCCGACCAAGGTCAGCGGCCTGTCGACGTACGTGACCGCGACCCGCTACTCCAAGCTGGGCGAGACCCTGCAGACGGAGCTGAGCACCGGGGGCAAGAAGACCTGGCTCACCTACACCCATGACGAGGCCACCCGCAGGATGTCCAGGCTGCAGGTGGACAGGGAGGGCGCCCCGGCGACCGACCTGGACCTCAACTACACCTACGACGCGGTCGGCAACATCACCAAGATCGCCGACAAGGGCGCGAGCGGCCAGGACACGCAGTGCTTCAAGTACGACCATCTGCGCCGGATGACCTCGGCGTGGACGGCCACCGACGACTGCGCCAGCGGCAGCCCGCAGTCCGACAAGATCGGCGGCGTGGCCCCGTACGCGGTCAGCTACGAGTACGACGCCACCGGCAACCGGCTCAAGGAGATCAAGCACGCCTGGGGCGGCGCGGGTGAGACCACCCGTACCTCCACCTACCCGGCGGCGGGCGGCAAGCAGCCGCACGCGCTGCAGACCGTCGGGTCGGACCTGTTCGAGTACGACGCTGCGGGCAACACCACCAGGCGCAAGGTCGGCAACTCCGACCAGAGCCTGGTCTGGGACGCCGAGGGCAACCTGGAGTCGGTGACGGAGGCGGGCAAGACGACGTCCTTCGTGTACAACGCGGAGGGCGACCGGCTGATCCGCAAGACGCCGACCGACTCCACGCTCTACATCGACGACATCGAGTTGCGGTTCGACTTCGCCAAGGACGCCGTCGAGCAGACCCGCTACTACACCATCGGCGGCGAGCCCATCGCGGTGCGCACGCCGGACAACCAGGTCTACTTCCTGATCAACGACCACCAGGGCACCGCTCAGGCGGCGGTGAACGCCGGCACCGGGGAGCTGGCCGTACGGAGGACGACTCCGTTCGGCGAGAACCGGGGATCGCCACCGGCGTTCTGGCCGGGGCAGCGCGGGTTCGTGGGAGGCACGCAGGACTCCACGACCGGGCTCGTCCACCTCGGCGCCCGCGAGTACGACCCCAAGAACGGGCGCTTCCTGTCGGTCGACCCCGTCATGGAGGAGCAGAACCCGCAGCAGCTCAACGCCTACGCCTACGCCAACAACAGCCCCGTCACCATGAGCGACCCCGACGGCCAGCTGTTCTGGTTCGTCGCGGCGGTCGTGGTGCGGGTCTCGGCGCAGATCATCGCCAGGAGGCTGGCGATGGCCGCCGCCAGGCGGGCCGCCATCGCGGCGGCGCGTGCGGCGGCCAGGCGGGCCGCCCTCGCGGCGGCGCGGCGCCGGGCACTGGCGGAGGCCAGGCGGAGAGCCGCGGCCGAGGCCAAGAAGCGGGCCCTGGAGGCGGCGCGGAAGAAGGCCGCGGCCGCGGCCAGGAAGAAACTCCAGGAACAGGCCAAGAAGAGGGCGGCCGAGCGGGCCAGGAAGGCGGCGACGGCACGGGCGCAGCGGCGGGCCGCGGCGGCGGCGAGAAGAGAGGCGAGGAGAAAGGCCGCCGAGGCGGCGGCGAAGCGCCGGGCCGCGGCGGCGGCCAGGACGCGCAACAGGCGGGCCGGCCGGGTCCCCAGCGGGATCCAGCGGGCACGGCAGCGTCCGGCGCAGCGGCCGACCAGCCACAGGGCGCAGCAGCGGCAGGCGCCGCCCAGAGACAGCCGGCAGCCGATGCAGCCACGGCCGAGTCAGATCTACCGCAACGACGGCTCGACTCAGCCGACGCAGTCCTACACCGTCTACCGAGACGGCCGGATGTATCCGGACGGACCGCCGCCCGCGGCCCGGCCCGGTGGCTCCGGCCAGGGTGAACGTCAGATCTTCAGGCCGGAGAAGATCGAGCCCGAGAACACGAGGACGGGCACGATCGCCGAAACCGGCTTCAAGGTCACCCAGTATCTCGACAAGAGCGGACTGGCCGACGCGCTCGACATCATCATCTGGGGCTTGGGAGGTTAGCCCCAACTGATCGGACACCGGCGCGGGACCCTCACGGGGTTCCGCGCCGGTGGCGTTTTCGGGCGAGATATCACTAGAATCTTGTTCGGTAATGACTCTAGGAGGCAGCGTGGGCGCGTTCGATCTCAGTGGGAAGCAGGCTCTGGTCACGGGGGCGTCGAAGGGGATCGGGCGGGGCATCGCGCTCGCCTACGCCGAGGCGGGGGCCGACGTGGCGCTCGTGTCCCGGTCGGCCGAGAGCCTGGCCGAGGTGGCCAAGGAGGTCGAGGCGCTGGGCAGGCGCGCGGTCGTCCTCCCCGCCGACCTCACCGACCGCGACGCCGCCGCGGGGGCCGTCACGGCGGCCATCGACGGGCTCGGGCACCTCGACATCGTGGTCAACAACGCGGGCGGGTCGAACTTCCTCGTCGAGTTCAAGGACCTGCGGCTGTCGGGGTGGGACAAGCTGATGCGGCTCAACCTCGACTCGGCCATGACCGTCTGCCACACCGTCGCGCCCCACCTGCTGGAGCGGGGTGGCGGCACGGTCATCAACGTGGCGTCGGTGGCGGCGCTCGGCGCGCCCTTCCTCGCCCCGTACGCCGCCGCCAAGGCCGGGCTGGTGGCGCTGACCAAGACGCTGGCCGTGGAGTGGGCGCAGGCGGGGGTGCGGGTCAACGCGCTGTGCCCCGGCTGGACGGCCACCGACCTCAACCGGAACCTCTGGGAGGACGAGACCTCCGGCGCCGCCACGGTCGCCACCGTGCCCATGCGACGCTGGGGGACGGTGGCGGAGATGGCCCAGCCGGCCGTGTTCCTGGCCAGCTCGGCTTCCGCGTACATGACGGGCCAGGTGCTGTTCGTGGACGGCGGCGCCACCGCCATCTAATTGTGTACGCGATTATTCGCCGGGCCAATGCCAGCTTTATAGCCGACATTGGCGAAATGCCGCCTTTATGGTGGACTTTTAGCGAAGCACTCTCGGTTTTCAGCACATATAGGCATACGACATTGAGTGCTTGCGGCCGTGAACCGGGCTACCGTGTGGTCCGTGCAGCTCTACACGAGATCGGCCGGAACCGGGCTCCCGGTTGTGCTGCTTCACGCGTTCCCGCTCTCGTCGGCCATGTGGCTGGCCCAGCGCGAAGGACTGGCCAAGGCCTGCAGGGTCGTCACCCCCGACCTGCGCGGCTTCGGCGGGTCCCGGCTGGGCGACGAGGAGCCCTCGCTCGACCTGATGGCCGACGACGTCGCCAGGCTGCTCGATGACGAGGGCATCGAGCGGGCGGTGGTCGGCGGGCTGTCGATGGGTGGCTACGTGACCATGGCGTTCTGCCGTCGGCACCCTGACCGGGTGCTCGGCGTGATCCTGGCCGACACCAAGGCCGGCGCCGACCCGCCCCCGGCGCGGGAGAACAGGGAGCGCATCGCGCGGGCCGTGCTCTCCGACGGCAGCGAGGTGCTGGTCAGCGAGGTGCTCCCGGCGCTCATCGGGCCGACCACCAAGGAGCGGCGGGCCATGGTGTTCGGGCGGGTCAAGGGGCTCGTGCAGTCGGCGCCGCCGGGCGCGGTCGCCTGGGCGCAACGGGCGATGGCCGCGCGGCCCGACTCCTTCGACACGCTGAGCGCGCTGAAGGTGCCGGTGCTGGTCGTGGTGGGGGAGGAGGACGAGCTGTCGCCACCCGCCGAGGCAGAGGCGATGGCGCGCGCCGTGCCCGACGGGCGACTGGAGATCATCCCGAAGGCCGGCCATCTGAGCGCGGTGGAGCAGCCCGAGGCCTTCAACGCGGCCGTCACCGAATTCCTCCGCACCGACCTGGCCACCCCCCACCCCTGACCCCCTCACCCGGCGGCCGGGTTGCCCGCCGCCGCCCTTCCCCGCCCAAGGACCGCGCCCTTCCTCCCGAGGAGACCTCAACCCTCCCTCTCCCAAGGGAACCTCAGCGCTCCCTTCCCCGAAGGGCCTCCCCAAGGGACCTCAGCCGTCCCTCTCCTCGGGGGACCTCAGCCCTCCCTCTCCCTCTCCCGAAGGACCTCAGCCGGAGTGAGGCGGGCGACGGGGGCGCGGTGGGCAACCGGGGCTCGACCCTCCTACGAGAGGCCCTCAGGCGTGGTCCTGGCGCGGCAGCACCACCTCGCGCACGATCAACGCGATGGCCGCCGCCACCGGAATGGCCAGCAGCGCCCCGACGATCCCCAGCAGCGCCCCGCCGAACAGCGCGGCGATCACCGTCACCGCCGGCGCCACGTCCACCGACCGCTTCATCACCCTCGGATAGATGAAGTAGTTCTCCACCTGCTGGTACACCACGAAGAAGACCGCGCACGCGATCCCCGCCGGCACCGACTGCAGCAGCGCGACCCCGGTCACGAGCACCGCGCCGATCGTGGCGCCCACCAGCGGGATCAGGTCCGTCAGCGCCACGACCAGGGCGAGCGCGAGCGCGTACTGCACCCCGGCGACCGACAGGAAGATCCACGTCAGGAAGCCCGCGATGACCGAGATGAGCACGTTGCCCGCCACGTACCCGCCGATGCCGGAGAGGATCTGCTCGCTGATCGCCCTCGTACGGGTCCTGCGGGAGGCCGGTACGAGCTTGAGCAGGTAGTCCTTGATCGTCTGCAGCGAGCCGAGGAAGTAGAGCATGAGCACCAGCAGCGTCACCGTGGTGTAGACGCCGTTCAGCACCACCAGCCCCGCGCCCATGATGCCGCTGGCCAGCGACGGCCCCAGCGTGCTCGTCACGAACGTCTTGAGCTGCGCCAGGATCTGGTATTCGGAGTCGAGCTGGTGCAGCGTCGGATTCTTGCCGAGCTCGGTGACGTACGTGGGCACCGCCGCCACGAACTCCGACAGCTGCTGGCTCACCGGCGGCACCACGGCCAGCCCGAACAGCGCGAACGCCACGATGACCCCGGCGAACACGATCGAGATCGCCCCCCGCCGGGCCAGGCCGCGGCGCTGCAGGGCCTCGACGGCCGGGTTGAGGCCGACGGCCAGGAACATCGCCACGACGACCAGGATGATCGTGCTCAACGAGGCGACGACCATCTGGGCGATCGCGATCGCCGTCAGCACCCCCAGCCCGCCGACCAGCCCGAACAGGAAGGGGCCGCGGGCGAGCGGCTTGCCGGGCAGCCCGTACGGCTGCGGGCCGCCGTCGCCCTCCTGGGCCCGGGCGGCTCTTCCCCCGGTCGTGGGCTCTGCGGACCCCGTGGGCTCTGCGGACTCCGTGGACTCTGCGGCCTGCGTGGGCTCCGGGGCGGCGGGTTCGACATTCGCGGACAAGGTGGCACTCCCGAGATTGTCGGCAAATAGCAAAGAGAGAGCCTAGCGACCATTGGATCGCCAGGCTCTCTCCAGCCTGCTCTTCAGCCCCCGTGTGCAGTCCCGACCTGTGGGCCGGTGGTTACTCCTGCCACCATTCGGCGTCGTCCTCGGACTTCTCGACCTTCGCCGCGGGCGTCGTGGCCGGGGCCTCGGCCGCGGGAGCGGCGAGCGCGGGCTTGGCCGGGGCCGCGGTGACCGCGGGCTCCGGCTCCATGCCGGGCAGGGCCGCGCCGCCGAGCAGCTGGCGCAGCTGGGCGAGGTGGCTGGTGATGCTGTCGCGCTGGCGGGTGAGCTCGTCGACCTGGCGCTGCATCGTCGTGCGGGTGCGCTCGGCCTCGTTCTTCGCCTCGGTGACGATCGTGTCGGCGCTCGACTTGGCCTCGGCGACGATCGTCTCGGCGCTCTTGCGGGCGTTGGCGACCAGCTGCTTGGCGTGCAGGTCGGCCTCGCGGCGGGTCTGCTCGGCCTGCTGGGTGGCCTTCGTGGCCCGCGACTCGGCCGTGGCCGCGCGCTGCTCGGCCTCGGCGACCATGCGCTGGGTGTTGGCCTGCGCGGTGGCGTGGCGCTCGGCCTCCTGGCGCTCGGCCTCCTCGCGGCGGGAGGCGAGCTGGATCTCGAACTCCGCCTCGTCCTGCGCCCGCTTGGCCTCCGACTCCTCCAGCACCCGCTGAGCCTGCGCGCGCATCTCGTCGGCCTGCCGCTTGGCGGTGGTCAGCACCTCGTCGCGCTCGCGCTTGGTCGAGGCCCGCAGCTGGGCGACCTCGCGCTCGGCGGTGGTGCGCAGCTTGGCGATCTCCCGCTCGGCGTCGGCCCGCTTCTCCGCCACCTCGTGGTCTGCGGTGGCCCGCAGCTTGGCGACCTCGCGCTCGGTGGTGTTGGTCAGCTCGTCGGCCTCGCGGCGGGCGGTCGAGCGGGTCTCCTCGGCGTCGCGGTCGGCGGCCGAGCGCATCTCGTCGCTCTCCCGCGTGGCCACGGCGCGCTTCTCGGCGGCCTCGGCCTCGGCGGCGGCCCGCAGGTCGGCGGCCTCGACCTTGGCCGCGGCCTTGATCTCGTTGGCCTCGGACCTGGCGGCCTGGACGAGCTCGGTGGCCTGCTCCTCGGCCAGGCGCAGCAGCTGCTCGATGCGGGCGCCGAGACCGGAGTAGGTGGGACGCTCCTGCTCCTGCAGCTGGCGCTGGGAGTCGGACAGATCGCGCTGCAGGCTCGCCAGCTGCTCGCGGGACTGCCGTAGCTCTTGGTCGAGCTGCTTCAGATGATCGTGGACCTGATGCCGGTCGTAACCGCGGAGCACCACGTCGAACTCGCGTGCGGGGGCGTCCTCGAAGAAATTGTTGAGCTGGGCGTCGATGTCGGACTGCATGGAGGCTCAATCCTGGGTTGTCGAGACGGCTACACGGGCCGGACGGGGGGTTCGGGGCATCCGATCCAGGAGCCTGTGCCTAAGGGCAGGCTCCATGTCCGGTGGAAGGTCAAGCGTACTCCGCTGGTGCCACCTGCGAAGCCCCGTCCAACTTTCTGCGTGACTAGTTACATATGAACGTTTTTTAACATTTGTCAGGGTCGTGTTTAGGGCCTGGCCGCCTGCACCAACTCCGTCAGCATTCCTCCCACGTCCTTGGGGTGCAGGAACGCGATCTCGGAGCCCATCGACCCGTGCCTGGGACGCTCGTCCAGGAGCCTCACGCCCTTCTCGTTGATCTTAGCCATCGCCTGGGCGACATCGGGAACCCCGAATGCCACATGGTGGACTCCCTCGCCCCGCTTAGCGAGGAATTTTCCCACAGGGGAGTCCTCAGAGAGAGGCTCCAGGAGCTGAATGTAGGAGCCCCCACCTTCGCCGTCGGCGATGTGCAGCATGGCCTCCTTCACGCCCTGCTCCTCGTTGACCTCCCTGGCGACCACCGTCAGCTCGAACGTCTCGGAGAAGAACGCGATCTTCTCCTCGATGTCCTTGCAGGCGATTCCGATGTGGTCGATCCGCATGAACATATGTGGCCCACCTCCATAGCGAGCGTCCGGCTACTCGTGGGTATGGTGTCAAAGAACCCGACGTGAGCGTAGGAGGCCCCTGTCATGTCCAGTTCCGTCATCGTGGCCGGAGCTCGCACGCCCATCGGCAAGCTCCTGGGATCCCTGTCCGGGCTGGCCGCCGTGGAGCTCGGGGGCATCGCCATCAAGGCCGCGCTGGAGCGTGCCAGGGTCGCGCCGGAGGCCGTCGAGTACGTCATCATGGGCCAGGTCCTGCAGGCCGGCGCGGGCCAGATCCCCTCCCGCCAGGCCGCCGTCAAGGCCGGCATCCCGATGACCGTCCCCTCCATCACCATCAACAAGGTCTGCCTGTCGGGTCTCGACGCCATCGCGCTGGCCGACCAGCTCATCCGCGCGGGCGAGTTCGACATCGTGGTGGCCGGCGGCATGGAGTCCATGACCAACGCCCCCCACCTCCTGCCGGGGCTGCGCAAGGGCGTCAAGTACGGCGGTTCGCAGGTCGTCGACTCGATGGCGCACGACGGCCTGTTCTGCGCGTTCGACCAGCGCGCGATGGGCGAGTCGACGGAGCACTACAACGCCCGGCTCGGCATCGGCCGCGAGGAGCAGGACGCGCTGTCGGCCCGCTCCCACCAGCTGGCCGCCGCCGCCATCAAGAACGGCCTCTTCGACGAGGAGATCGTCCCGGTGCAGATCCCGCAGCGCCGCGGCGAGCCGCTGATCGTCAAGGACGACGAGGGCGTGCGCGGCGACACCACCCCGGAGACCCTGGCCAAGCTCCGCCCGGCCTTCGCCGCCGACGGCACGATCACGGCCGGCTCGGCCTCGCAGATCTCGGACGGGGCCTGCGCCGTCGTGGTCATGTCGAAGTCGAAGGCCGAGGAGCTGGGCCTGGAGTGGCTGGCGGAGATCGGCCGGCACGGCAACGTCGCCGGCCCGGACGCGTCCCTGCAGTCCCAGCCGGCCAACGCCATCAAGCACGCGCTGTCGAAGCAGGGCGCGACGGCCGGCGACCTGGACCTGGTGGAGATCAACGAGGCTTTCGCCAGCGTGGTCCTGCAGTCGGCCAAGGAGCTGGGCGTGCCGCTGGACAAGGTCAACGTCAACGGGGGCGGCATCGCCCTGGGCCACCCGATCGGGGCCTCGGGCGCGCGGATCGTGCTGACGCTGGCGTACGAGCTGAAGCGCCGGGGCGGCGGCCTGGGCGCCGCCGGGCTCTGCGGCGGCGGCGGCCAGGGTGACGCCCTGATCATTTCGGTCCCCAAGCGGTAGAAGCCTCTCGCGGGCCCCGGGGAGAGCCCCGGGGCCCTTCTTGTGCTCGGTCATGTAAAGAATTCTAGACATCAAGTCCGGGATGTTTTACATTCGAGGCATGGCATCCGAAGAGAGACGCGCATGGATCATGGCCGTGGTCTCGGTCTGCGCGTACGGCACGTACGTCGCGATCATCCTCGGCCGGGCGGGCGGCACCTCCATCACGGAGGTGCCCTACGCGGCGGCGCTGCTGTGGAGCATCGGGGGTGCGATCGCGGCGACGATCGTCCTCGACATAGCGCTCTCGGCGGTCTTCCGCCGGGGCGCCGGGATGAAGGACCAGCGTGACCGCGAGATCTGGCGCTACGGCCACTTCACCGGCCAGTGGTGCCTCGTCCTGGGCGGGCTGGCGGCGTTGTGGATGGCCCTGGCCGAGGCCGACTACTTCTGGATCGCGAACGTGATCTACCTGGCGTTCGTGCTGTCGTCGGTGCTGGGGTCCGCGCTGAAGATCGTCGCCTACCGCCGGGGCCTGCCGGCATGGTGAAGTCCACCAAGGTCACGAACTCGATCCGGGCCCTGCGCTTCGCCCGCGGGGAGATGACGCAGGCGGAGCTGGCCGAACGGGTCGGCGTGACCAGGCAGACCATCATCGCCATCGAGCAGGGCCGCTACTCGCCCTCCTTGGAGATGGCGTTCCAGATCGCGCGGGTGTTCGGGGTCCCGCTCGATGACGTGTTCCAGTATCCAGAGGGAGAGTGACCATGAAGGCGATCGTTCAGGACGAGTACGGGCCCGCCGATGTCTTGAAATTTCGGGACATTGAGAAGCCCTCGCCCGGTGAGGCCGACGTGCTGTTACGCGTGCGCGCGGCCGGGCTCGACATGGGCGTCTGGCACATGATGACCGGCATCCCCTACCTGATGCGCCCGGCGATCGGGCTGCGCGCGCCCAAGAGCAGGCCCGGCACCGACGTCGCCGGGGTGGTCGAGGAGGTCGGCGCGGGCGTGACCCGGTTCCGGCCCGGCGACCGGGTGTTCGGCACGTGCGGCGGCGGGGCCTTCGCCGAGTACGCGTGCGCCCGCGAGGACCGGCTCCAGCCGATCCCCGGCGACCTCGCGTTCGAGCCGGCGGCGGCCGTCCCGACCTCGGCCATGACCGCCCTCCAGGCGCTGCGCGACCAGGCGCGGGTGCGGGCGGGGCAGCGGGTGCTGGTCATCGGCGCGGGCGGGGGAGTGGGGACGTACGCGGTGCAGCTCGCCAGGGCGTCCGGGGCGGAGGTCACGGGCGTGTGCAGCGCCGCCAAGGCGGACCTCGTACGGTCGATCGGCGCGGCCGAGGTCGTCGACTACGCGCGGGAGGACTTCGCTGACCAGGGGAGCCGTTACGACGTCATCATCGACACGGCGGGCAACCGCCCGCTGCGCCACCTGCGCCGGGCCCTCACACCCCGCGGAACGGTGGTCATCGTCGGGGGCGAGCGCGGCGGGCGGTGGCTGGCCGGCACCGACCGCCAGGTGCGGACCGTGCTGCTGGACCCGTTCGCCCGCCAGCGGCTCCGCGTGGTCTTCATGTCGTTCCGGGAGGCCGACCTGCGAGCGGTGGCCGAGCTCGTCGGCTCCGGCCAGGTCACGCCGGTCGTCGACCGGACGTACCCGCTCAGCGAGGTCCCCGAGGCCGTCCGCAGCCTGGAACGGGGCCAGGTGCGCGGCAAGGCCGTCATCACCGTCTGAGCCCCCCGGCCCGGACAGCGCGATGCCCCGGTCCGACCAGGAATGGACCGGGGCTCCGCGATGCGGGGACCCACCAGGATTCGGGTCCCTGACGTCGCCCCCTACGGGGGCTGTTCAGCCCGGCCGCGAGGGAGGGTGCGGCCGGGCTGCTTGTGGACGGTCATGAGGCGAGGAACTTGGCGAAGAGCGAGCGGTTGCGGCGCTCCGACCGCAGGCCCTTCTGCGCCTCGCGCACCCGCCGCTGCTCGGCCGCGGCGCGGCGGAGCTCGGAGGCGTGGTGCTGCATCACGGTGTACTCGAGTTCGGCGTTCATGGAAGCCCCTTTGTGGCTCGTGCTTCTTCCTGCACTCTTAAGACTCCTCCTAAGGCCCTCCCGGACACATCGGGCGGATGCCTTATCTCCGGACGTAAGGCCAGATAGGGAGGTACTTAGGCAGGCGCACCGGGCGACTAAGGCGCCCGTGAGCCATCCCTAGGGTTCGTCCGTGAACTTCACCGTGACCTTCGTGAAGCCGAGCGACTTCAGCAGGCCGGTCATCATGGCCTTGGTGTTGGCGTCCGCCCTGGCCCGCAGGTCGCTGGCCACCGCCGCCTCGGTGATCTTCTTCTCCGCCAGCAGGTAGAGCTCCCGCTGGTCCCCCGGCGACCCGGACAGGAAGTCCTGCACCCGGTCGAACAGCCCGCGCTGCTGCGCGAACACGTACGAGCGGCTGTTGTCCAGGTTGGGCTTTTCCAGCTGGGCGCGGGGCAGGCGCACGGTCGCCTGGGTGCGGTCCTGCGAGACCGTCACGGCGTCCCCGGCCAGGCCGGAGAAGTCCACGTACGCGTCCACCCCGCCCGCCCCCACGAACAGCGTGCGGGTGCCCTTGATCGCGTCGGGCAGGAAGTTGGCGTCCTTCTCCAGGTCCACGACCACCTGGAAGTTCCCGGTGGCGGCCTCGAAGCGGCTCAGGTCCTTGATGGACTGCAGGAGCACCGGCTGGCTGCGGTCGATGACCTGCTCGCCGAGCGGGTTGAGCCAGGTCCAGGCCAGGCGGCCGCCCACCACGAGCAGGACCGCCAGGACCAGGAACCCCGCCGCGTATCGCCACCTGCGGCGCCGCGCGGACGTCACCTCGCGCGGCGTCGTACGGGAAGTCGTCATGCGTGCATGACTACCCTTCGAGCGATCATCATTGCCAGCCGTTTGGTGACATCTTCCGATCCCGCCCCCGCCGGCCGCCTAGCTCAGCCCGGCCATGGACGTGCTCGGGGCCGCGTTCGGCGTGCCCTCGCCCTCCGGGTACACCGGGTAGACGTGGCTCGACTCCGGCGTCGGGCGGGCCGACGGCGCCACCTGCACCCGCGCCGCGCCCCCGCCGCCGAAGTACATGCTCGACAGCCCGCAGTTCTGGAAGTCGCTGTAGAACATCCGCAGCCACTCCCTGCGCTGGTGCTCGCTCAGCCACGAGAACCACGACGCCGCGTACTGGTGCTCGGGCAGCGGCCCGCCGGGCAGGGGCTCCCCGCGCAGCCACGCCATCACGATCTCCCGGTAACCGTCGGCGACCGTGCCGGGGCAGCGGGCGGCCAGGGACTCGATGTACTCGTACGCCGCCTCCTCCGCGAACCCCGCGGACAGGTCGGGCACGTGGATGGGCGCCAGGCCGTTCGAGGGCTTGAGCTCCTCCTCCAGCGGCCGCTGCTCCACCCGCGTGAACGCGGCGGGCGTCCCCGCCAGCCGGGAGGCGATCTGCGTGAACGCCGCCCCCAGCTCGGTCAGCCCCGCCCGCATCCCCGGGTGCACGCACACCGTGATCGGCCAGTCCTGGCAGCTGTAGGCGATGTCCACGGCCGCGGCCGGCTTCGGCTGGGCCAGCACCCGCGACACGCCCATCCCGGCCGCCAGCACGGACAGCAGCGCGCACGCCAGCACCAGCGCCTGCCTGGTCACCAGCGCCGCCCAGCCGAGCAGCAGCGCCGCCGTGATGCCGAGCAGCCAGATCGTCTGGTCGAAGAACGGCGCCCCGCTCAACCCCTGGAACAGGTCGTACGGCTCGCCGGTGCCGGGCGCCAGCTTGTCCGCCCAGCCCCGGTCGTCGGCCAGCCACGAGAACAATCCATAGCAGGCCAGCCCCGCCAGCGGCGGCGTGAACGCCTTGGGCACCACCCAGCCGGCCACCCAGCCGATCACCGAGTAGAGCGCCAGCCCCGCCATGCCCATGCCCAGGCCGGACAGGCTCAGCCGCCCCGACTGGTCGGTGAGCACCGTCTTGACCGCCAACACCAGCACCGTCGCACCGAACGACCCGAGCACCACCACCACGATCGCCAGCGGCGCCTTGAGCGCCCGCCACGTCGTCAGCGAGCGCCCGCGCAGCGCCCTGCGCTTGCGCAGCGCCACCCACGCCGCGAACGCGGCGGCCACCGGCCCGGTCATCCGCAACGAGCCGATGACCGCGGCCACGATGTTCTCCCACGCGTCCACGCCAGGTATCAGGACGTTCCACGCCGCCAGCAGCCCGAGTGCCAGGAGCACGGCCACCGTGACGGCCGCGCTCTGCTTCAGCTCCTCTCGTGAAACGCCCGCGTGCTCACGCACCCTTTTCCCCGTTGACCTTCATCAAGCACCCCCCGTGCCCCTCGGCAAGGCCGAAGCGAATGAGTCCGGCCTGTCCCCACAGGCCGATGGACTTGGCTTCTGCGTCACCATACGTAGGAGAACCATAACTGAGCGTGATGATTGACGTCCGGATTCTTGGTCAAGCGGGGAAGCCTGTCGCTCCAGGTCACCAGACGAACCGGGACGAGGGGCGCGCTACCGTATGCGCTGTGTCGCACCCGAAGCCGCTCAACCTGCCGTTCGACCCCATCGACCGGGCCGCGGAGAGCTGGCGTGCCCACTTCGGGCCCTCCTCCGCCATGGCCGCCGTGACCTCGATCATGAGAGCCCACCAGATCCTGCTGTCGCAGCTCGACTCGCTCCTGAAGCCCTACGACCTGACCTTCGCCCGGTACGAGGCGCTGGTCCTGCTGACGTTCAGCAAGACAGGCGCGCTCCCGCTGTCGAAGATCGGCGAACGGCTCATGGTCCACCCCACCAGCGTCACGAACACGGTGGACAGGCTGGAGAAGTCCGGGTTCGTCCGCCGGCTGCCCAACCCGCGGGACGGGCGCGGCGTGCTCGCCGAGATCACCAAGGCCGGCCGGGACGTCGTGGAGCGGGCCACCCGCGACCTGATGGGCGCCGAGTTCGGCCTGACCATGTACGCCGAGGACGAACTCGACCGGATGTTCACCCAGTTGCGCACCCTCCGGGTGGCGGCGGGCGACTTCCAACAGGGCGGCGGGTGACTGCGCCGCCCCGGTGATGCGGCAAGATGAGGAGCATGGCGGACTTCTCTAGGCCCGGGTCGCTCTACGGAGCGATTGACCTGGGCGCGCGCAAGCAGGCCCTCGAGGCGCAGGCCCGGCGTGAGGCGGCGGGTCCCCAGGCGGCCGCGTCGGCCTCGATCGTGGACGTGACCGAGGAGACGTTCACGACCGAGGTGATCGACCGCTCGATGACCATGCCCGTGGTCCTCGACCTGTGGTCGCCGCGGGCGCCGGGCAGCGCCCAGCTCAGCCCGGTGCTGGAGAAGGTCGTCGGCGATCTCGGCGGCCGGGCCGTGCTGGCCAAGGTCAACGTGGACGCCAGCCCGCAGATCGCCCAGGCGCTGCGCGTGCAGGCCGTGCCGACCGTGCTGGCCATCTTCCAGGGGCAGGCCGTCACCGGCTTCCAGCAGGTGCTGCCCGAGCAGGAGGTGCGCCGCTGGCTCGACGAGCTGATGGGCGCGGTCGAGCAGTTCTACCAGGCCAACCCCGACGCCCGGCCCCAGGCGGCGCCCGGCGAGCAGGAGGCGCCCGCGGGGCCGCCCGCCGACCCCGACCTGGTGGCCGCCGAGCAGGCCATCGACAGCGGTGACCTCGACGCGGCCGCGGCGGCGTACGAGCGGCTGCTGGCCCGCGCGCCGGGCAACGAGGACGCCAAGATGGGCCTGGCCGGCGTCAACCTCATCAAGCGCACCGAGAGCGCCGACCCCGCCGACGTCCAGCGGCGCCTGCAGGACCCCGCCGACATCGAGGCGCAGCTGCTCGCGGCCGACCTGGAGATGCTGTCCGGCTCGGTCGACGAGGCGTTCAGCCGCGTCATCGCCGTGGTCAAGCGCACCTCGGGAGACGAGCGCGACAAGGCCAGGCGCCACCTGCTCGGCCTGTTCGACGCGTTGCCGGCCGACGATCCGTCTTTGGCGAAAGCACGTAGAGCTTTGGCGAGCGCACTGTTCTAACCTGGGTGTATGCGGGTCGTCACGATATCCGCGACATACGGCACGGCCGGTAGCCAGATCGGCCCGGCCGTCGCCGAGCGCCTCGGCGTGCCCTTCGTCGACCGCGCCATTCCCAGCGCGGTCGCCCAGGAGCTGGGCTGCACGCTGGAGGAGGCGCTCGCCCACGACGACCGGGCCGAGCACGGCCTCGGGCGGCTGCTGTCGGGGGCGATGCGGCTGCCGACCGTCACGTTCGGCGGGGTCGACATGTACGTGCCCGGCGCGATGCCGCACGCGCCGGAGGAGTTCGTCCGCCGTACCGAGCGCATGCTCAAGGACATGGCCCGCGACCAGGGCGGGGTGTTCCTCGGCCGGGCGGGGGCCGTGGTGCTGGCCGACCATCCGGGGGCGCTCCACGTCCGGCTCGACGCCCCGCTCCAGCGCAGGGTCCGGCAGACGGCCACGCTGTCGGGGATGAGCGAGCGCGAGGCCCGCCGGCTCATCGAGGACAACGACCGCGCGCGGATGGCCTACGTACGGCACTTCTATCGGGCCGATCCGACGGATTCCTGTCAATATCATCTGGTCGTCGACAGCACCACAATCCCCGTTCCGACCTGCGTCGAGCTCATCGTCACAGCGGCCGAGGCACTGGATTGACCTGGCGCCCCCTATCATGGGGGAATTCTTGGTCAGTCCCGAAGGAGCGATTGACGTGGCGACCGTCCCGAGTGTGTCGTACTCCATCACCGTGCGTCTCGAGGTGCCGGCCGGCGGCAAGGCCGTCAGCCAGCTCACCCACGCCGTAGAGTCGGCCGGGGGCGTGGTCACGGCCCTCGACGTCACCAACGCGGGCCATGAGAAGCTCCGCATCGACGTGACCTGCGCGGCCAGGGACACCGACCACGCCCAGGCCATCGTCGACCAGCTCGAGGCGGTCGACGGCGTCGTCATCCACAAGGTGTCCGACCGCACGTTCCTCATGCATCTCGGCGGCAAGATCGAGATGAAGTCCAAGGTGCCGCTGCGCAACCGCGACGAGCTGTCCATGGCCTACACCCCGGGTGTGGCGCGCGTGTCGATGGCCATAGCGCGCAACAAGGAGGACGCCCGGCGCCTGACCATCAAGCGCAACACCGTGGCCGTCGTCACCGACGGCTCGGCCGTGCTGGGCCTGGGCAACATCGGCCCCGAGGCCGCGCTGCCGGTCATGGAGGGCAAGGCGGCGCTGTTCAAACGCTTCGCGGGCATCGACGCCTGGCCGATCTGCCTCGACACGCAGGACGTCGACGAGATCGTCCGCACGGTGCAGGTGATCGCGCCCGGGTTCGGCGGGATCAACCTGGAGGACATCGGCGCGCCGCGCTGCTTCGAGGTGGAGCGGCGGCTGCGCGAGCTGCTCGACATCCCCGTCTTCCACGACGACCAGCACGGCACGGCGATCTGCGTGCTCGCGGCGCTCACCAACGCGCTGCGGGTCGTCGACAAGGACATCGAGTCCGTCAAGATCACCATGGCGGGCGCGGGCGCGGCCGGCAACGCGGTGCTGCGCCTGCTGCTGGCCGCCGGGGCGCGCAACGTGATCGTCTGCGACTACCTGGGCGCCGTCCACCGCGGCCGCGACGACCTCGACGAGTCGCTGCAGTGGATCGCCGACCACACCAACGCCGAGGGCTACGCGGGCGACCTGCGAGGGGCGGTCAAGGACGCCGACGTCTTCGTCGGCGTCTCGGCGCCGGGCATCCTGACGGGTGACGACATCGCGACGATGGCCAAGGACGCGGTGGTGTTCGCGCTGGCCAACCCGGAGCCCGAGGTGTCGCCGGACGACGCCCGCGAGCACGCGGCCGTGGTGGCCACGGGGCGCTCCGACTACCCCAACCAGATCAACAACGTGCTGGCCTTCCCGGGCGTCTTCCGGGGGCTGCTGGACGCGCAGGCCAACGGGGTGACGCAGGAGATGCTGCTGGCCGCGGCCGGCGCCCTCGCGGCGGTCGTCACGCCGGAGGAGCTGGGGCCCAACTACATCATCCCCAGCGTCTTCCACCCCGACGTGGCGGGGGCCGTTGCGGCGGCGGTGCGCGAGTCGGCGGGCGGCCGTGCGCGAGGCTTCACCGAAGCATAAAAACCATCGGTTTTTACGGCGGAGCACGGGCGACGCCACCCGCCGCCGTGGTTGAGGGCCTCCAGGGAGACGCCCGCTGACCCGCACGTGGCCGGCCGCCGCTACGGCGATCCTTTGACCGGCTCCGTGGCACCCGCCCGTCCCGCCGTCCGTGCGGGCCCCCGGATCCGCTGCCGTTCGTGCCGCCACCCGCTCCACCGCCGTCCGCGTCGCCTGGCCTCCGCTGCACGGCTTACGGCCGGGTCCTACCCGCCCGTCCTGCCGTGCGCCCCTTCCGCAGCCCGTGTGCCCGTGCGGTGGTCGCGCTCGTCCGAGGGGGTGTTCGTTTGGAGGGGTGGGGTTAGGCGGGTTGGGTGGTTATGGCTGGGATGAGGTGGTAGCTCTCCTGGAAGACGAGGTTGTGGGCGTCGGCGGCGGCGATCGTGCGGAGCGTGTCGAGTTGGGCCTCGGCGTCCGCCGGGGCGAAGACATTCAGTGGCCAGTCCCCGACCGTGTTGCCCCGCAGGTGCGGGTGGTGGAAGTCGCAGCCGTAGTGGGCGACGATCGCGATCGGCTGGTTGTGGGTGGCGCGCTGTTCCGGCCAGGTCAGCGACCACATCGCGTTGAGCCCGCCCTCGCGCGACCGGGTGACCCCGCTGGCCACCACCTCGCCGGTGCCGAGCAGCAGGTCGGCGTTGAGCTCGTCGAGGGCTCTGCGTGCCACCGGGTCGAGCAGCTCGGCCGCCGTGGCGAAAACGTGTTCCTTGTCCTCCCGCGTGACGGCCCCTCCGTGGTCGCCGTCACGCAGGTCGCGGAAGTGCCTGAGCAGGGCTTCGTTCATCGGAGTGCACATGACTACCCCCTGCCCAGATCCTGGTCAGGTGAGCAGGGCGGCGATGCGGTCGCGTACGTCAGGCGTGTCCAGCCCGCGCACCGTCAGGGTCGTGCGGCGGCGTACGACGTCGTCCACCGTGGCCGCCCACTCGCGGTCGCGCGCGTAGACCGCCTGGGCCCAGATGTCGGGGCCGTCCGGGTGGATGCGCTCGCCGAGGGCCGGGTCCTCGCGGATGAGCCGGGCCAGGTCGAACGCGATCGAGCCGTAGTGCGTGGCCAGGTGCCTGGCCACCAGCGGATCCATGCGCGCGCCCGGGTCGCGGTCGGTCCACAGTCGCAGGGCCACCGCGTCGGGGCTGGCCAGGCCCGGCAGGGGCACGGCGGGCAGGATGTCGGCCAGGTCGTCGCCCAGGGGCCGGCCGGGCAGGTGGGCGAGCGTGTCGAGGACGTGCCTGCCGATGTGGCGGTAGGTGGTCCACTTGCCGCCCGCCACCGAGAGCATGCCGCCCGAGCCCCGGGTCACCACGGTCTCCCGCTTGGCGGCCGTCACCTGGCCGGGGCCGCCGGGCAGGACGCGCAGCCCGGCGAAGGCGTAGGTGATGTCCTCGCGACTGAGCTGGGCGTCGTGTACGGCGTGGCCGGCCTCGTCGAGGATCTGCGCGATGTCGGCCTCGGTGGCGCGCACCTCGCCCGGATCGCCCTCGTACGCCTCGTCCGTGGTGCCGAGCAGCAGGTGGTCCTCCCACGGGATGGCGAACGACACCCGGTACTTGTCGATCGGCGTGGTCAGCGCCGCCTTCCACGGTTCGTGGCGGCGCAGCACCAGGTGGGCGCCCTTGGACAGCCGGATGCTCGGCGCGGCGTCCGGGTCCTCCATGCGCCGCAGGTGGTCCACCCAGGGCCCGGTGGCGTTCAGGACGAGCCGGGCGGAGACCCCGAACTCGGCCCCGTCGAGCCGGTCGCGCAGGTCGGCCCCCGTGACCGTGCCGCCCGTCTTGCGCAGCCCGACGACCTCGGCGTGGTTGAGCACGACCGCGCCGGCATCCACGGCGGCCCGTACGGTCATGACGGCGACGCGGCTGTCGTTCATCTGGTGGTCGCCGTAGACGGCGGCGGCCCGCAGCCCCTCGGTACGCAGGGCGGGCACCTTGGCCAGCGCCTGGTGGGGCGTGATCACCTTGCCCATGCCGTCGCCGAACACCGACAGCGCCGAGTACAGGAACACCCCGGCGCCCAGCTTGGCCGCCCCGTGCGGCCCGCCCTTGTAGATCGGCACCAGGAACGTCAGCGGCTTGACCAGATGCGGCGCGATGTCGGCGGCCAGGGCGCGGCGCTCGCGGTGGTTCTCGGCGACCAGCCGGACGTTGCCGGTCTGCAGGTAACGCAGCCCCCCGTGGACCAGCTTGGAGGAGGCGCTGGAGGTCGCGCCGGCGAAGTCGCCGGCGTCGACCATCGCCACCCGCAGCCCGGCCTGCGCGGCCATCCAGGTCACGGAGGTGCCGAGGATGCCGCCGCCGATCACGAGCAGATCGTAGGCGGCGCGCGAGAGCTCCTCCCGGGTCTGCGCGCGGTCGGCGGCGGTCGTCGTCGTCATTGCCATACTCCCTACTATCGACCTACTGCTCGACCAGCTACTGCTCGACCCGGTTACTGCTCGACCCAGTCAAGGGTCCGGGCCACGGCCTTCTTCCAGTTGCGGTATTCGTGCTCGCGCGCGGCCTCGTCGATGGCCGGGCGCCACTCGGCGGCCTTGTGCCAGTTGGCGCGCAGGCTGTCGAGGTCGGGCCAGTAGCCGGTCGCCAGCCCGGCGGCGTAGGCGGCGCCCAGGGCGGTCGTCTCGGCCACCATGGGCCGGATCACGGGCACCGCGAGGACGTCGGCGAGGGTCTGCATGAGCAGGTTGTTCGCGGTCATGCCGCCGTCGGCGCGCAGCGTGGTCAGGTCGAGGCCGGAGTCGGCGTTCATCGCGTCGACCACCTCCCGGGTCTGCCACGCCGTGGCCTCCAGCACGGCCCGCGCGATGTGCCCCTTGGTGACGAACCCGGTCAGCCCCGCGATCACGCCCCGCGCGTCCGAGCGCCAGTGCGGCGCGAACAGCCCCGAGAAGGCCGGTACGAAGTAGCAGCCGCCGTTGTCGTCGACCGTCTTGGCCAGCGTCTCGATCTCGGCCGCGCTGGAGATCAGGCCCAGGTTGTCGCGCAGCCACTGCACCAGCGACCCGGTGACCGCGATCGCGCCCTCCAGCGCGTAGGTGGCCGGGCCCGCGCCGATCTGGTAGCCGACCGTGGTCAGCAGGCCGTGCTTGGAGACGACGGGCTCGTGGCCGGTGTTCATCAGCAGGAAGCTGCCGGAGCCGTAGGTGCTCTTGGTCTCGCCGGGCGCGAAGCACGTCTGGCCGAACAGCGCCGCCTGCTGGTCGCCGAGCGCCGAGGCGACGGGGACGCCCGCCACGGTGCGGCCGTAGACCTCGGCGGACGGGCGGATCTCCGGCAGCATCGCGCGGGGCACGCCCAGCGCGTCGAGCAGCTCGTCGTCCCAGGCCAGCGTGTGGATGTTCATCAGCATCGTACGGCTGGCGTTGGTCACGTCGGTGACGTGGCGGCCGGTGAGGTTCCACAGCAGCCAGCTGTCCATCGTGCCGAACAGCACCTCGCCGCGCTCGGCCCGCTCCCGCAGCCCATGGGCGTCCAGCAGCCAGCGGATCTTCGGCCCGGAGAAGTACGTCGTCAGCGGCAGCCCCGCCTTCTCCTTGAACAGCCCCTCGTGCTCGGCCAGCGCCCGGGTCAGCTGGTCGGTGCGGGTGTCCTGCCAGACGATCGCGGGGCAGACGGGGCGACCGGTCGCCCGCTCCCACAGCACGGTGGTCTCGCGCTGGTTGGTGATGCCCAGCGCGGCGATCTGGCCGTCCTCGATGCCGGCGCCGCTGACGGCCTCGGCCAGCACGCCCTGCACGGCCTGCCAGATCTCGGCCGCGTCGTGCTCGACCCAGCCGGGCTTGGGGAAGATCTGGCGGTGCTCGCGCTGGGCGACGGAGATGATGTTGCCGGCCTCGTCGAAGACGATGCAGCGGCTGGAGGTGGTGCCCTGATCGATGGCTGCGACGTATTGAGGTCGAGGCACGGGGTTCCTCGCTTGGTTCTGGTTCGGCAATGCCGAACGAATGCTATTTCGTGGCCTTAGGGATGTTCAAGTGAGCGGGTGATCGCGCGGGCGGCGTCCCGTACGTACGAGACGAACTCCATGTGCAGGGCGCCGTCGGGGGCCAGCCGCTCGACGGCGCCGCGGATGCCGATGGCGCCCACCGCCAGGCCGCGCGGGTCCTTGATGGGCGCGGCGATGGCCACCTCGCCCTCGGTGAGCTCCTCCGTCTCGGCGGCCCAGCCGCGCGTCCTGACCAGGTCGAGCTCCTTCTCCAGCGCCGCGGGGTCGACGATCGTGTTCTTCGTGTACGGCTGCAGCGGCGGCGCGGGCGGCTCGCCGTACGGGTCGTGGGCGAGCAGGACCTTGCCGAGCGCGCTGGCGTGGGTCGGCAGGTAGGTGCCCACCTGGAGGGTCTGCAGGCTGTCGTCGGGCCGGAACACGTGGTGGATCACCAGCACGTGGCCCTCGTGGAGGGTGCCGATCCAGGCGCTCTCCCTGCTGCGCCCCGCGAGGGCGTCGGCCCAGTTGATGGCGCGGGTGCGCAGCTCGTTGACGTCGAGATAGCTGCTGCCCAGATGGAGCAGCGTGGCGCCGAGCCGGTATTTCCCGCTCGCCGGGTCCTGCTCGACGAACCCGACGTGGACCAGCGTGCGCAGGATGCCGTGCAGCGTGCCCTTGGGCAGGCCCAGCGCCCTGGCCAGCTCGGCCACCCCGAGATGGCGCGGCCCCGAGGCGAGCAGCCTCAGGATCGCGGCCGCCCGCTCGACCGACTGAATCGTCTCTCCCACGGCTCGCACACTAGCGCAGATTTGTTCGGTATTGCCGAACGGCCGAAGAGATGGAACCGATCTTCGCATGGTTGCGTCCAGGAGGTGGGGGAAATGCGCCGTCAATCCTTAATGGGATGACAGTTCCGTTAAAATGGAACGTTGCGACAAGGAGACTAGATGGACCAACCTTCCCGTTCGGCGGGAACCGTGCGGCCAGGGGGCCGCACGGCGCGGGTGCGCGCGGCCGTCATGGAGGCCACCCAGGACGAGCTGGTCGAGCACGGCTTCCACGGCCTGACCATGGACCAGGTGGCGGCCAGGGCGGGCGTCGGCAAGACCACGGTCTACCGGCGCTGGGGGAGCAGGGCGGGCCTGGTCACCGATCTCATGACCGAGCTGGCCAACCAGTCCACTCCCCATGCCGACACGGGTGGCGTCGAGGCCGACCTGCGGGCCAACGCGCTGTCCGTCCTGGGGGCGATCAACGACGGGCGGCTCGGTGCCACGTTCCAGGCGGTGATCGCCGCCGCCACGAGCGACGAGCAGGCCGCCGGCGCGCTGCGCGCCTTCTACCTGCGCAGGATCGCGGAGTGGGCCAACGTCGTGGACCTGGCCGTCAAGCGGGGCGAGCTGCCCGCGGGCACCGACGGCGCGGAGGTGATCCGCGCCATCTCCGCCCCGCTCTACTACCGGCTGGTGGTCACCAGGGAGCCGGTGACCGAGAAGGACGCGGAGCGGTCCGTGGCGCGCACGCTGGCCGCCGCCAGGGCCGGCGCGTTCGTCGTGGAAGAGCTCTAGCTCACGGGGTCGAACGCGGCCAGATGGAGCCGTACCACCACAGGATGCCGCCCACCACGATCAGGCCGCCCGCCGTCGCCAGCTTGCCCATGAGGTCGGCGGGTGGGCCCGTGAAGGGCAGGTTGTCCAGGTGGTGGCCCCACGGGCAGTCGTTCTTGACGCGGGTGGAGTCGACGAGCGTGGTCCGCTGCGGGTCGCCCAGCGAGTACGCCTCCACGTCCGCGGTGCTGCCCTTGGCCACCGGCACCTGCCTGACGATCGTCTTGTGGGCCGGGATGGAGCCGTTCGCCACGCTCACCCCGTCGGCCTGGACGTCGAAGCGTGCGGGCTGCTGGGTCAGGTTGTGCAGGCTGACGTTCGCGCGCCCCGAGCGGCAGTGCACGTCGTCCACCGTCATCGTGAACGGGTCGCCGTGATCCTCGTGCCAGGGCCACGCCTGCGCGCTCTGGGGGAGGAACAGGACCGCGCACACCGGGAGTGCGGCCAGCATGAGACGTGTCCTGATATGCATGAGCTCCCCCCAACGAGTGATCTTTGCTACAGAAGGTGCCCAAGTGACCACGAAAAGTAACATCGGCACACTGGGGGAGCGCGAGCCTTCTGAACCCTTCATGATGGAGGTATGGCGGAAGCGATCTACGTCGGCGGGTTGTTGGTGGCGACGCCACTTCTCGACGACCCCAACTTCCGGCGTAGCGTCGTGCTGATCCTCGAACACGACCACGACGGCGGCACCCTGGGAGTGGTGCTCAACCGGCCGAGCGACATCTCCGTGACCCAGGTGCTGCCCGTGTGGGATCCCCTGGTGACCGGCCCCTCCGTGCTCTTCGAGGGCGGGCCCGTGCAGACGGACAGCGCGCTCGCGCTGGCGGCGGTCCCCAGCGGCGAGGAGCCGCTCGGCTGGCGCAGGCTGCATGCGGGCACCCCGGCCGTCTCCAGGCTGGGGACGGTGGATCTGGACGCGCCGCCCGAGATCCTGCAGGGGGAGATCGCGCAGATGCGGATCTTCGCGGGGTACGCGGGCTGGTCGTCGGGCCAGCTGGAGAGCGAGATCGCCGAAGGCGCCTGGTACGTGGTCGACTCGGAGGCCGGCGACACCTTCCACGCCGATCCCCGCGCGCTCTGGCGGCACGTGCTGCGGCGGCAGCCCGGCGAGCTGGCCTTCGTGGCGACCTGCCCGGACGACCCGACGATGAACTGACTAGCGGTCCCAGCCGGGCCGCAGCGAGCGCTCGGCCAGCTCGATGGTCTCCGCCATCCGCTGCGTGATCTCCGGCAGGCCGCTGTCGCGCCGCGGGCACTCGAAGCCGACGCGCAGGGTGCAGGCGGCGAACGCCACGATCAAGGGTGTGAGCAGGTCCTCGTCGGGGTCCACGCCCCTGCGCGTGGCGATCACCTCGATGAGGCGGCGCTCGGTCGCCGCGCCCCTGGCCACCGACATGCCCACCAGTCTCGGGTGGTCCTCCATGAGCCGCCGCAGCTTGAGGAACCTCGTCCTTTCCTCGGGCGTTGAACCCTCCAGGTCGCCCACGACCGCGCGCATGGCCTGCATGAGCGCCGTGAAGGGCGACTCATCCGCCGGGCGGGACGCCAGCGTCTCGAGCATGATCTCCTCGCCGTGGTCGTGGTGCCACAGCGCCAGGTGGTCCTTGCTGTTGAAGTAGCGGAAGAAGGTGCGCGGGGAGATTTCGACCGCCCCCGCGATCTGCTCGACCGTGGTCGACTCGTATCCTTGTTCGAGGAAAAGGTCGAGCGCGGCGTCGAGGATCGCCAGGCGCGTCTTCTCCTTCTTGCGTTCCCGTAGACCCACAGCCGTCACTCCCTCGAAACCTTTCTGTCACAGTGTGCCATAAGTCATAGGACGACGAATAAAACTCGTTTGTCATTAGTCAGCGACTGTCATAGATTACCTGAGGCTTACGAGATCTATGCCCCGGTGTGGGGCGGTTCGTGTACTTAGGGGGACTTCATGGCTCACGCGAAGGCGGTGGATGCGCCGTCATCGCACGGCCCGGTGAAAACGGGGACCGGCGGCAATCCTTGGCTCGTGCTGCTGGCGGTCAGCTTGGGCGTCATCATGGTCATGCTCGACGGCACGGTCGTCGGCATCGCCAACCCGTCGATCCAGGCCGACCTCAAGGCCTCGCTGTCCGACCTGCAGTGGGTGACCAGCGGTTACCTGCTGGCGCTGGCGGTGTTCCTGATCACCGCCGGCAAGCTCGGCGACCTGTTCGGGCACAAGCGGGTCTTCCTGATCGGCGTGGCCGGGTTCGCCATCTCCTCGGTGGGCATCGGACTCAGCGCCGAGCTGGCCGACATCATTCCCGGTCTTTCCCCCGTGGGCGCGCTGATCGCCCTGCGGGTGCTGCAGGGCCTGTTCGGCGCGTTGCTCCAGCCGGCCGCCCTGGCGCTGCTGCGTGGAGCGTTCCCGGGTGAGAAGCTCAACCAGGCCATGGGCGCCTGGGGTGCGATCATCGGCCTGTCCAGCGCCGCCGGCCCGATCGTGGGCGGCCTGCTGGTCGAGAACGCGAGCTGGGAGACGGTCTTCTTCATCAACGCCCCCGTCGGCCTCGCCGCCCTCGTCCTCGGCACCATCCTGATCAAGGACAACCGCGCGCAGACGATGGCGCGGATCGACTGGCTCGGCGTGCTGCTGCTGTCCGGCGCGATGTTCTCGCTCGTCTGGACGATCATCAAGGCTCCCGAGTGGGGCTGGGGCGACAGCACGACGCTGACCTTCGCGGGCCTGTTCGCGGTGCTGATCGGCGCGTTCATCTTCTGGCAGAGCAGGGCGAGCCAGCCGCTGGTGCCGCTGTCGCTGTTCAAGAACGCCTCGATCTCCATCGGCACCGTGCTGATGATGATGGTCGCGTTCGCCATGTTCGGCGCGATGTTCTTCCTCGGCTTCTTCTTCCAGGGCGTGCACGGCCTGTCCCCGCTGGAGGCCGGCCTGCGCATGCTGCCGATGAGCGCCGGCATGATCGTCGCCTCGCCGCTGGCGGGCATGGCGATCGGCCGGCTGGGGCCGAAGATCACGATGGCCGCCGGCCTGCTGATCACCGCCTTCTCCATGTTCCTCATGTCGCAGCTCAGCATCGACGCGTCGTTCATCGAGAGCGGCATCCCGTTCCTGCTGCTGGCCTTCGGCATGTCGCCGGTGTTCGTGGGCGCCACGGAGATCATCGTGGGCAACGCCCCGGTCAACCTGACCGGCGTCGCGGGTGGCGTGCAGCAGTCGGCCATGCAGGTCGGGGGCGCGCTCGGCACCGCGATCCTGGGCGCCGTGATGGCCGGTGAGATCTCCGACAAGCTGCCCGGCTACCTCGGCGCGGCGGCCCAGGCCATCCCGCCCGCCCAGCTGACGGGGCTGGAGAAGGCCGCCGCGTTCGGCACCGTCCCGCCCGGCGTGCCGCAGGAGATCGGCGCCGCCGTGCACAGCGCCTTCATGGACGGCATGCACGTGGCCTTCCTGGTCAGCACCGGCATCGCGGTGCTGACGGCCGTGCTGACGCTGTTCGTCAAGGCCGGCAGGAAGACCGAGGGCGCGCCCGTCCACATGGGCTGAGCCTGATTTCGGATACGGCCCCCGCCACGCGGTGGGGGTCGTATCGCTATATGGGGGACCTGGTCGCGCTCGGGCATAAACTCTGTGGGGTGAGCACCACGAAGATCCTCCCAGAGCAGGAGACCACGCCCCGGACGTCGCACGGCGACGGCGATCACGAGCGGTTCGCCCACTACGCGGACAAGCACAAGATCACGGAGAGCATGGTCACGGGCACGCCCATCCGGGCCCTGTGCGGCAAGGTCTGGGTGCCCAGCCGCGACCCGAAGAAATATCCGGTCTGCCCGGAGTGCAAGGAGATCTACGACGGCCTGCCCCCGGGTGGCGGCGACGGCGGAGACAACAAGCAGTGAGTGTTGCTGACCGGTAATCTCCCCAGGTCGAGCTACGGTCGGTAGCCAGACCGGCTCGATACGTAATGGGGGATTGCATGGTCCGGCGCGTGACCGCCGTCTCGTTGGCATGTCTGCTCGCGGTCGGGTTCACGCCGCCGCTGCGCACGGAGGCGGCGCAGGTGTCGCGCTGCGCGGGCCACGTCCCCCGCAGGACGGGGCCACGCTCCCCCAAGCCGGAAGACGTGGCCAAGGTCCTGGTCGAGCTGGGCAAGCGGCTGTCCGGCGTCACGACGCCCACCCAGGTCACCGTGCCCACGCGCGTGCACGTCATCACGCGGGGTGAACGCAAGGTGACCGACGAGGACGTCAAGGCCCAGATCGACGTGCTCAACTCCGCGTACGGCGGCACCTACGGCGGCGTCGACACCGGCGTGCGCTTCCGCCTGGACGGCATCTCGGTCACCGACAACGCCTTGTGGTTCAACGACCCCGTCGGCAACGAGCGGTTGATGAAGGTGGCGCTGCACCAGGGCGGCGCCGACACGCTCAACCTCTACATCGCCCAGCTCAGCGAGCAGATGCTGGGCTTCGCCAGCTATCCGTACTGGTATCACGAGGCGCCCAGGCTGGACGGCGTCGTGATCGACTGGCGCAGCCTGCCCGGTGGCGCGATGACCAACTACAATCGCGGCTTCACCGGCGTGCACGAGATCGGGCACTGGCTCGGCCTCTTCCACACCTTCGAGAACGGCTGCGAGCTGCCCGGCGACGGCATCGCCGACACCCCGATGGAGGCCCGGCCGACCGAGGCCTGCCCGGCGGACAAGGACAGCTGCGCGCAGCACCCCGGCATCGACCCGGCGCACAACTTCATGGACTACGCGCACGACAAGTGCATGTCGGAGTTCACCCCGGGCCAGGCGGAGCGCATGCACCAGATGTGGGCGGTGTACCGGAACACCACCCCATCAGCCTAGATTTCCGGCAATTACGATGTGTAGGTGACAGGTCCAAAGGCGCTCGACACTCCCTACCCATCCACCCGCATCCTCAGCCCCGAATACCGCACCGCGACAGTCGGCATCGTGCTGACGATCACCTTGGTCGCCTTCGAGGGCATGTCGGTCGGCGTCGTCATGCCGGCGGTGGCCCACGAGCTGAACGCCCTCGACCTGTACGGGATCAGCTTCTCGGCCTTCCTCATCGCCAGCCTCTTCGCGAACGTGGTGGCGGGCCTGTGGTCGGACCGCCGGGGCTACCAGCTGCCGTTCCTGTCGGGGGTGGTGCTGTTCGTGGCGGGGATGGCGCTGGCCGGGGCGGCGCACTCGGCGGGGCTGTTCCTCGTGGCGCGGGCCGTCCAGGGGCTGGGGGCGGGCGCTTCGATCGTGGCGCTGCTCGTGATGATCGCGCGGGTCTATCCCGAGGCGCTGCGGCCCAAGGTCTTCGCGGCCGTCTCCGCGGCCTGGGTGGTGCCCGCCATGGTGGGGCCGGCCGTGGCCGGGTTCGTGGCCGTGCAGTGGGGCTGGCGGTACGTCTTCTACGGGATCATCCCGCTGGTCGTGCCCGCGCTGGTGATGCTCGTGCCCGCGCTGCGCATGCCGACCTCGCCCCACGAGCCGTCGACCGGCCCGCGCTCCAGGCCGGTCGCGATGACGCTGGCCGCCACCGCCACGGCGGGCGGGGCCGGGGCGCTGCTGCAGGGCGTGGACCTCCTGCACGAACGCCCCGTGACCGGGGCCCTGGAGACCGTCGCGGGCCTGGCGTTCCTGGTCTACGGGCTGTACCGGCTGCTGCCTCCCAAGGCGCTGCGGTTCGCGCGCGGGCTGCCCACGACCGTGCTGATGCGGGGCCTGTTCTCGGCCGCCTTCTTCGGGGTGAACTCCTTCATCCCGCTGGCGCTGCAGGAGGTGAAGTCCTTCGACCTCAAGCTCGCGGGGATCGCGCTGACGACGGGGGCGCTGGGGTGGTCGGCGGGGTCGTTCCTGCAGAGCAGGCGGGAGGGGGAGGCGTACAAGCGGATCCGGCTGGGGGCCGGGTGCGTCACCGTCTCGATCCTGATCTGCGTGCTCTGCGTCGTACCCGGCGTGACGGGGTGGGTCGCGGTGCCCGCATGGATCGTGGCCGGGTTCGGGATGGGGTTCGGCATGACCACGGTCAGCGTCACCGCGCTGCGGCAGTCCCCGGTCAACGAGCAGGGGGCGAACTCCGCCGCCCTGTCGGTCACGGACATGCTCGGGTCCGCCCTGGCGATCGGGGTCGGCGGCGCGCTGGTCAACCTGATCGGGCACGCCCCGGACGAGATCGCCACCGGGTTCGTCGTGATCTCGTTCCTCATGGCCGCCATCGCCCTCGCCGCCACGCTGCTCGCCGGACGCACCCGCTGATTTCCGCCCCTCCTGTCACACCGATCACGGTTCTCCTGACCTTCGCCGCGCGGGGTGATAGGACAGCGGTCAGGGAGGTGCCATGGAGGATGACACCGAGGATGACCGCCGGGTCTGGCCGCCTCAGCCCGCTCCCAGGCATCGCCGTACTCCTCCGCGGTACGCGTGGGGCGCGCCCTACGCGGAGGAGCCGCGGCGGGGGCGCACGAGCCCTCTGGAGGCCGTGCCGGACGCCGACCCGGAGCCGGTACGGCGGCATGCCCGCTCCAGCGGCCTCGAACCGGTCCGCGGCGAGCCCGACCCGCTGGACCTCGAGCCCGAGGAGCCGTGGAACCCGCAGATCCGCAGGACCGCCGCCTACGGCGTGGATCGCGAGTTCGAGCCCTGGGAGTCGCTTCCCCCCTCCGCGCGCCTCTACGGCTCCCCGGCGGACCCCGGGCGGCGCACGGGCGTGTCCGGGCGGGCGCTGCGGCGGTGGGCGATAGGGTCGGTGGCCCTGCTGGCGGGCGTGGGCCTGGTGGCGGGGGCGACCGTCGTGGTGCTGCGGGTCACCGCGCCTTCGGCGGACAGCGGGCGGCTGAGCGACTCCCTGGCCAAGGTGTCGGTGGCGCTGCCGCAGGGGTGGAGCCAGCAGGCGGTGCCGCCCGTGACGGGCTTCACCTCCGTGGCCAGGGACGGCGGGGGCGGGCTCGTCATGGCCCGGCCGGTCCCCGGGGCCGTGGCGGACGCCAAGAAGGCCACGGCGGAGGCGGCGGAGCTCTACTCCCGGCTGCTGCTCAAAGGAGACCGGGTGACCGTCGTCGAGGACAAGGAGCTCCCTGGAGGCCACACCCGGGCGCTGCGGGCGGAATATCAGGATGTGGCCAACCGGCCGGCGTTCCTGAGAGTGACGCTGCTCACTCGCGGAGGCTCCGGCGTCATGCTCCTCGGGCTGCTCCAACCCGAGGAAACCGCACGCAGACAGGCCCTGGACACGGTCATGACGAAGATCCAATAAGCCACATAGCACGTGAGGAAGACCTTGGCCAGAATCCTCGGCTCACGGCACGTCTTGTCGGTCGGCCCGATTACTATCGGGTCACTGTGAGAGAGCGAAGCACACCAACCCCAGAGGTGATGCGGTGAGCACCTTCGCCGCGTCCCACCTTTCGCCTTCCTATCCCGACCGAGCCGCATGGGGCACCGCCCCCAAGCTCCGTGCGTGGCAGCAGGAGGCGTTCGACCTCTACTTCAGGCGCGAGCCGCGTGACTTCCTCACCGTGGCGACCCCGGGGGCGGGCAAGACGACCTACGCCCTGCGCATCGCCAGCGAGCTGATCGCCAACGGCGTGATCAGGTCGATCACGATCGTCACGCCCACCGAGCACCTCAAGCGGCAGTGGGCCGACGCCGCCGCGCGGGTCGGCATCGGCATCGACCCCGAGTTCAAGAACAGCCAGGGCACGACCTCGCGCGACTACACCGGGGTGGCGGTGACGTACGCGCAGGTCGCCATGCACCCCGCGCTGCACCGGGCGCGCACGGAGGCGCGCAAGACGCTGGTGATCTTCGACGAGATCCACCACGCGGGCGACGCCAAGTCCTGGGGCGACGGCGTGCGCGAGGCGTTCGAGCCCGCCACGCGCCGCCTCCAGCTCACCGGCACGCCGTTCAGGTCCGACGACAACCCGATCCCGTTCGTCGCCTACGAGGAGGACGGCGAGGGCCTCAAGCGCAGCGTCGCCGACTACTCCTACGGCTACGGCCCCGCGCTCGACGACGGCGTCGTGCGGCCGGTCATCTTCCTGGCCTACTCCGGCGAGATGAAGTGGCGCACCCGGGCGGGCGACGAGATCGCCGCGACGCTCGGCACGCCGCTCACCAAGGACCAGCTCTCGCAGGCGTGGCGGGCCGCGCTCGACCCGAAGGGCGACTGGATCCGCCAGGTCATGCAGGCCGCCGACCGGCGGCTCACCGAGGTGCGCAGGGGCGTGCCCGACGCGGGCGGCCTGGTCATCGCCACCGACCACGAGACGGCCCGGGCCTACGCCCGCCACCTGCGCAACATCACCGGCGAGGGGGCCACCGTGGTCCTCTCCGACGACCCCGGCGCGTCGAAGAAGATCAAGGAGTTCGCGGCCTCACCGGACCGCTGGCTGGTGGCCGTGCGCATGGTGTCGGAAGGCGTCGACATCCCCCGCCTGTGCGTGGGCGTCTACGCCACCTCCACCTCGACCCCGCTCTTCTTCGCCCAGGCCGTGGGCCGCTTCGTGCGTGCCCGCAAGCGCGGCGAGACCGCCTCGGTCTTCCTCCCCTCGGTGCCCACGCTCATGGGGCTGGCCAACGAGATGGAGGTCGAGCGCGACCACGTGCTCAACAAGCGGCCTCCCGAGGACGGGCTCGACGACAGCCTCCTGGAGCAGGCCAACCGCCAGAAGGACAATCCCGACGTCTTGGGCGACGAGCTCCCGTTCGAGACGATGGAGACGTCGGCCACGTTCGACCGGGTGCTGTTCGACGGCGGCGAGTTCGGCACGGGCGCGGAGGTCGGCTCGGCGGAGGAAGAGGACTTCCTCGGCCTGCCGGGGCTGCTGGAGCCCGACCAGGTGGCGACGCTGCTGCGCAAGCGGCAGTCCGACCAGCAGGCGGCCAGGCGTAAGCAGGCGGAGGAGCAGCCGCGCGAGACGCTGGCGCCGCACGAGCAGATCGCGGAGCTGCGGCGCGAGCTCAACGGCCTGGTGGGCGCCTGGAACCACCGCACGGGCCAGCCGCACGGGGTCATCCACTCGGAGCTGCGCCGCTCGTGCGGCGGGCCCCCGATCGCGCAGGCGACGGCGGAGCAGATCCAGGAGCGGATCGCCACCATCCGCCGCTGGGCCACCCAGCGCCGCTAGCCGGCGCGCTCAGCCGAGCTTCCTGACGAGGATGCGGCACAGCTCGGGCCGGAGCTCCAGCCCGCCGTTCGGGTGGTAGACGACGTCGGTGGTGGCCACCTCGCCGTGCGGCCATTCGGCGTAGCCGCGGCGCTGGTACAACCTCAGGGCGTCGGGGTTGTCCAGGCCCACGCCGAGGGCGACCTGGTCGTGGCCGTCGGCCAGGAGCCGCTCCTCGGCGGCCCAGAGCAGCGCGGTGCCGATGCCCCGGTTGCGCATCCAGGGCACGACCTCCAGGTGCGTGAGCAGCGCCACGCCCGGTAAGTGGGTGCGCAGCTCGGGCTCCTCCGCGGGCGCCAGCCACACGTAGACGTCGCCGACCGCCACCCCGCTCTCCCAGGCGACGAGCAGGATCCCGTGACCGGAGTCCTGCCGGTCGAGCCGGTCGGTGAAGTAGCCCTCCTGCCCGAGCGTGCCGACCATGGCAGGGAGGTCCGTATGGACGGCCTGGCGGATATCACGTGGCCCCACGGACGACAGATTCCCGGTTCGCCCTCTTATGAATCAAATGAGGTCCACTGGCGCAATTGTTGTGCACCAGGTCTGACCAGCCATTTCATGGCATCGGCCACGCTCGGCCCGAGGTGCGGGATCTTGGCGAAGTGGTCGGCCCACTGGTCGCGGTCCGCCGCCCACGCCTCCAGGTACCTGACGCAGAACTGCGGCGTGATGCGGTTGAGGCGGCCCAGCGCGGCCAGCAGGGACTCCTCCATGGCCCGGCGGTCCGCCGCGCCCGGCGGGAGCTCCCTGACGCGGCGCAGCACGTCCTTGACGAAGTCGCCGCGCCTGGCGAGGGCGCCCACCCAGTACGCCGGGTCGGCGGCGGCCTGCCAGCCCGTGCCCTCGCCCCCGTCCAGCAGCCAGTAGACGCCCTCGGCCAGCACGTCGCCGAGCTCCTGGTCCCGCGCGCGCACGGGACGGTCGAAGGGGTCGTACGGGCGCTGCTTGACCATTCCCGTGACCGCGAGCGGGCGCACCGACTTCTCGCCCAGCAGGTAGAACCAGTCCTCGTTGTAGATGTTCGGGAAGAACGAGGGGCTGCGGGTCGTCTCGACGGCCAGGGCGCCGCCGCCCACGAACGACTCCTGATGCCCGCCGGTCAGCCGGTGGGCGTGGCACACCACCGAGTTGTCCGGATAGCCGCCGATGTGCATCCCGACGGCGTCGTAGGAGTCGAGCAGGGCGGCCGCGTGCGCGACCTCCTCGTGCCCGCCGACCTCGATGTCGTCGTCCAGGAAGACGATGCGCCGCCAGCCCATCAGGCGGGCCAGGAGCAGCCCCGTGTTGCGCTTGGCGCTGAGATCGGTCGCGCGGGCGAACGGCGTGCCCCTCAGCAGGGCCGTCGTCGCGAAGTCCGGCAGGTTGAGGCGGGCCACGTTGCCGATGTCGACGGAGATGAACTGCAGGCCGGCCGGCATCAGGAGCAGGTCCGGCTTGCTCCACTTGCTGTGCAGGGTCACGAGGGGGCAGTCGAGGGCGATCGCCAGCCGGATCGCGTGGCTCAGCCAGACCGGATGCCTGATGGTCGGCACGATGATGGCGTCGACGCGGCCGGACTTCGCGACCCGCGGGTAGACCTCGATGAGATCCCGGTGGGAGCCGTGGTGGTGCTCCGATCCGGCCTCAGTCCCCACGAGAGGGCTCCGACCACTCATGCAGCCGGAACGTCTCCAAGGTCCAATCAGGCGTGACGACCACGCGGTCCCTGATCCTTACCCGCGTGAGAATGCTGTAGGCCGCGGCGGTGCCGAAACGGGCCCGCAGATAGACGGCGTTGCGGTCGCGGAATCGCTCGTCGGTCAGGGCCCGCACCGCACCGTAGACGCCTCTGCCGTACATCCCATTGCAAATGGTCAACGTGCGCTCGACATTGTCGGGATTGACGCCGCGGTAGAAGAACCCGACGTCCTCAAGGAGTTGCAGATTATCGCCGGACCCGGCGGTGACGGTGTAGTGCCGGCGCGTGTCGCCCCCCTCGATGACCTCGAAATACGGCCCCTTTTCCCCTTCCCAGTCGGGCACCTGCCGTACCGGGAGTTCGGCCTGCGCGAGCACCGCTCCGGTCACCGCGTTGTAGTCGACGCCGCCCAGGAGCACCACGTGCGTCGTCAGGTCGTCGGAACGCAGATCCTCGGTGGAGACCAGCTTCACCGGGCTGCGCGGATTCGCGGCCCGCAGATGGCCCCACAATTCGAAGAGCGAGTCGAGGTCGGAGTACTTGTACAGCTCGATGTAGTCGGGGCTCGACGGATCCGCGTACGGGATCCTGGCCCGGTCCTCCTCCGGCACCTGCGAGCAGATGACCGTGATCGGCTCCCCGTCGCGGAAGTGCCAGGGGCCGGCCTGGAGCGCGTCCCGCGCCGCCGGCTCGGCGTTCTCGCCCGACGCCTGGGACTTCAGCGCGGCCTGGCGCAGCCGTTCCAGCTCGGCGAGCAGGTGGCGATGGGCCTCCAGCTCGCCCGGTGTCAGGTCGGACACGGGGAGCACGCGTGCCGTCCCGTTGGAGATCGATCGCTTGGTCGCGAAGAACGCGGCGTACTTCTCCAGCCGGTGTAAGGGCGGGATCTTGCTCGCATGAGCCGACTCCCACGACGAGATCAGCGCGACGCTGACCTGGAACGCCTCGCGCAGCTGTGCCTGGGTGACGCGCCGGTCAGGCCAGTGGCTCTCGCGCAGCTCGCGCAATCGGCGCGCCAGCGCGGAATTGACGCCGCTCATGCCAGCCCCATTGGTGTGAACTTCAGTAATCTCTAGTGAACATCAACCTGGCGGCGGAATCGATGAAGAATCCGCAGCTAAGGCCTAACAGAACAGCCAACGTGCGCAAACGAGTGAGCACAAGAGCCACCAGTCTAACCATTCAGCTGTCACCGCCGTGTACGAATAGGGCGGTTCAGTCGGGGTAAACCTCTAATTGGAGAAGATTCACTGAAGTTAGCTGAATATGGGTGGAGGTGGTTCGTGGCGAGGGTCCGATGAGCCACACCCGGCAGGAGCGGCATCCCCACGCAGAAAGACCGCGGAACACCCCCGCGACGAGCCCAATCATCGGCGGAGGTGCCCGCGAGCGAGGTTTCTGTCAGAGCGCGTCTCCGCACCAGGGAAAACCTTCATGACCACACTAGTCCTCCACCTCTCGGTGGCAATACCAACATCAACCGATACCAGAGCCTTGACCCTCTTCCTCCTGACGACCTTGATCACACTGGCAGCGGCGGCCATCCGCTGGATGGTGCGGCGGACGAACGTCGTCCTGGTGATCAGCGGCACGGGGGTCCTGGTGATCGTCCTGTCCCTGCTGCTCGCCGCCTATGTGATCACCTTCGGGACAGCCTGAGCGAGCCGTCGCGCGCGGCGCTCCGCCCCCCGGCGCTGCGCGCGTGCCGGTCGCCTGTGACGATGGGTGACTCTGTGCGTTTGGCCACAGAGCGGTGCCCATCTGTTAGAAACTCGGCAAAGAGGCAACAACCACTCTTGGCTTGTCTCGGGATACGCAGAAGGACTTTGCCCATGTCGTCTGAGGTCACCAGAAAGCCGCTGCTGACCGTGACTTCCGGCCTCTCGCGAAACGCCGTCATCCTCAAGCTCGAGGGCGAACTCGACGTCAACGTCCTGCAGGTGCTGCGCGAGCACCTCGAGCCCGTCTGGGCCCTGCCCCCCAAACCCTTCCTGATCCTGGACCTGGGCGAGCTCTCGTTCTGCGACTCCATGGGGATGAACGAGCTCGTCGGCGTCATGCAGCGGTGCGAGTCGAGAGGGACCCGGCTGCTGCTCGGAGGGGTTCAGGGGGTCATGGCCAGAGTGCTGTCGATCACCGGGCTGCGGCACGCGTTCGAGGTCTTCGCCCGGCTCGACGACGCCCTGCGGCTCGCCGTGGCCAAGCCCTGACTACGTCTGGGGGATGCGCCGCCCGGTGCGGCCATCGGTCAGCACGTAATCCGGCTTCTCCCGCATGGGAAGCTTCAGCGCGGCCCGGCCGCTCTCGACCCGTACCGGCAGCGTGAACACGCGCTGGTGGTGGCTCGTGAGCGTGGCCGGGCGGGTGGCGACGCCGGGCCCCTCGTACAGCCACAGGCGCAGCCTGCGCCCCTCGGCCCGGACCACGACCTCGGCCGCGCCGCACTCCTGCGGCGCCGCCGCCCAGGTCAGCACGATCTCGTGGGCCACCTTCGCCGAACGGGGGACCGGGGCGCGCTCCTGGCAGGAGGCCACGACGTTGGCCACGATCGCCGGAGCGGCGGGGGCGGGCCGCTCTTCGGCGCCCATCGCGATCGTCCCGCCTTCGAGCAGCATCAGCGTCACGACCGCGGCGACCCGCTCGCCGGTGCTCCCCCGGACGAGCAGCCACAGGCAGAGAGGGCCGAGGACGAGCCAGGCCGCACCCAGGGAGATGGCCAGCATGTATCTACCTCCCGCGAAAAGGAGTTTGTGACTCTCCGTATTACTACGGCTCCGGAGGGGGTTCGTCCTCTTGGATATCACATCAACGAAGCGTTGCCTATCGCATACGCTTCGCGATCAATGGTGATGCCGGTCACCCCAGGACAGGCGCTCCCCGGAGGGTGGCGCCCGCGTCCTTCAGCTCCGCCAGCGCCACCTCCGTGGTCGTCGGGGCGACGCCGGCCGTCAGGTCCAGCAGCACCCGCACCGCCAGGCCGTGCTTGACCGCGTCGAGCGCCGTCGCGCGCACGCAGTGGTCCGTGGCGATGCCGACCACGTCCACCTCGTGCACCCCGCGCTGCCCGAGCCACTCGGCCAGCGGGACCCCGTCGCTCGACAGGCCCTCGAAACCGCTGTACGCGGCGGCGTAGGCGCCCTTGCTGAACACCTCCTCCACCTCCGACACGTCGAACGACGGGTGGAAGTCGGCTCCCGGGGTCCCGGCCACGCAGTGCGCCGGCCACCTGGAGACGTAGTCGGGCGATTCGGCGAAGTGGTCGCCGGGGGAGATGTGGTAGTCGCGGGTCGCCACCACGTGGTCATAGCCGTGTTCGGCCATGTGGCGAGTGATCGCCGCCGCCACCTCCGAGCCGCCGGCCACGGGCAGGCTGCCGCCCTCGCAGAAGTCGTTCTGCACATCGACGATGATCAGTGCGGTCCCCATATTCAGCACTCTAATAACAGGACCCGCCCTTCGACCCGTCGCCCCACTGCCGCGGGATGCGTCAGGCGAACTCCGTGGGGACGGCCGCGTACCCCCTGCCGAGGTGCAGGGCCTCCTGGGGGAGGCTGGCGACGGCGGCGGCGTGGCGCTCGCGGGCGGCGGACAGGGGCTCCCGGCCCACGACCTGCCCGTCGCGCACCAGCTCGTGCAGCAAGGGGATGCCGCCTTCCGGGGCCAGGCCGCCGGTGGTGATCAGCTCGGTCTCCACGTTGCCCGCGTCGTCCAGGATCCGGTACGCCTGCTTGCGGCCCCCGCGCGACGGCTTGCCCACCGAGCGCTTGGCCACGGCCTCCAGCTTGCCCGTGGCCGTCTCCCGCGCCACCAGCTTGTACACCAGGGCCGCCGTGGGCACGCCGGACCCGGTCACCAGGGACGTGCCCACGCCGTAACCGTCGACGGGGGCGGCGGCGAGCGCGGCGATGGCGTACTCGTCCAGGTCGGAGGTGACCAGGATGCGGGTGTCGAAGGCCCCGAGCGCGTCGAGCTGCTCGCGCACCTCCTGCGCGGCGGCGGCCAGGTCGCCGGAGTCGATGCGGACCGCGCCCAGCTCCGGCCCCGCCAGCTCCACGGCCGTGCGCACCGCCTCGGCCACGTCGTACGTGTCCACCAGCAGCGTCGTCTTGCGGCCGAGCGAGGCGATCTGGGCCTCGAACGCGTCCTTCTCCGAGTCGTGCAGCAACGTGAACGCGTGCGCCGCCGTGCCAGCCGTGGGCACGCCGTAGGCGTACCCGGCCATGAGGTTGGAGGTGGAGGCGAAACCGGCGATGTACGCGGCCCGGGCGGCGGCCACGGCGGCGCCCTCGTGGGTGCGGCGCGAGCCCATCTCGATGATCGGCCGCTTGCCCGCGGCGTTGGTCATGCGGGAGGCTGCCGAGGCGATGGCGCAGTCGTGGTTCAGGATCGACAGGGTGAGGGTCTCGAGCAGCACGGCCTCCGCGAAGGTGCCCTCGACGATCATGATGGGGGAGGCGGGGAAGTAGAGGTCGCCCTCGCGGTAACCGTAGACGTTCCCGGAAAACCGGTAATCGGCGAGAAACGCCAGAGTGTCGTCGTCGACGACGTGCCTCTCCCGCAAATAGGTGAGTTCTTCCTCACTGAAACGGAAGCGTTCTAGCTCGTCCAGGACACGTCCCGTACCGGCGACGACGCCGTAGCGCCTGCCACCCGGCAGATGTCTGGCGAACACCTCGAAAACGGCGCGCCTGTGCGCCGCCCCGCTCCGGAGCGCCGCCTGCAGCATCGTCAGCTCATAGTGATCTGTGAGCAACGCAGTGCTCATGGTCAATGTCACGACTCGAAGACTACGGCCCAGATAGGGCAGACTCGGGGATGTGGGTAGCACCGCTCCAATCGCCGTTGAGCGTCCGTCATCGGACGTCCGGCCCGATCTGCCATGGGTGACCATCGTCTGGAACGACCCGGTCAACCTCATGTCCTACGTGACCTATGTCTTCCAATCGGTCTTCGGCTACACGAGGGAGAAGGCCGAAAAACTCATGCTGGACGTACACCACAAGGGCAAGGCCGTCGTGTCCAGTGGCACGCGGGAAGAGATGGAACGCGATGTGCAGATTCTCCACTCCTACGGCCTGTGGGCGACGGTCCAGCCGGACTCGGTCAAGTGAGCGACATGAGGTCAGTAAGGCGGGACGAGTGACATCGGGGTTTTCGTCGGGCAAGGGCGGCGTCGTCGTCGCGGAGTTCGAGGCCGCGGAGGTCTCGCTCCTGCGGTCGCTGGTGTCGATGATGCTGGGCATCGTGGAGCCGGGGCGGACCAGCGACGACCCGCTGGAGCGGGCGCTGGGCATCGGCGGGGGAGAGGCGCCGACCGACCCGGTGCTGGCCAGGCTGTTCCCGTCGGCGTACGAGGACGAGAAGGATTCGGCGGAGTTCCGCCGCTACACCGAGGCCACCCTGCGCGACGGCAAGCGGGCCGACGCGCAGACCGTCTTCGACACCGCCAGGTCGGGCCGCGCGGAGCTGACGCCCGAGCAGGCCCAGGCCTGGCTGCGCTCGCTCAACGACGTGCGCCTGACGCTCGGCACCAAGCTCGACGTGACCGAGGAGGTCCACGACGAGATCGCCGTGATGTCCGAGGACGACCCTCGCTACCCGGCCTACCTCACCTACGACTGGCTGACCTACCTCCAGGACAGCCTGGTCCGGGCGCTCTGGTAGCTTCCGGGCATGCTGTCGATCTCGCAGGAACTGGTGGACAAGATCGTCGCCCATGCCCGTGCCGACCACCCCGACGAGGCGTGCGGAGTGATCGCGGGCAGGAACGGTGTCCCCGAGCGGTTCGTCCCGATGGAGAACGCCGAACGCTCGCCCACTTTCTACCGCTTCGACTCCATGGAGCAGCTGCGCGTCTGGCGTGAGATGGACGACCGCGACGAGGAGCCCGTCGTGATCTACCACTCCCACACGGCCACCGAGGCGTACCCGTCGCGCACCGACGTCTCCTACGCCTCCGAGCCGAACGCCCACTACGTCCTGGTCTCCACGCGGGACGAGGACGAGGTGGAGTTTCGCTCGTACCGGATCCTCGACGGAGTGATTACGGAGGAAGAGGTAAGGTTTCTCCCATGATGGCCAGGCCGGTGCAGAGCTTCCTCTTCGCGCATACGCCGGCTGTCGTTGTCTACGACTGTCCCGCGAGGAATCTGCCGCTCCACTGCCACTGAGCGTGACAGCAGGGCGGCCCGCGGAATCCGCGTACAGCCATCGGTGTTGCTGCCGATGGGACGACGACCTGATCTGAGGAGACTGAGCGCGATGGCCATCGAGGTTCGCATTCCGACCATCCTGCGTAATTACACCGGCGGCGCCAAGGCCGTCGACGCCGAGGGCGCCACCCTCGAAGAGCTGATCAGCAATCTGGAGTCGCGCCACCCCGGCATCAAGGAGCGCCTGGTCGACGCCGGCAGCCTGCGCCGCTTCGTCAACGTCTACCTGAACGACGAGGACGTGCGCTTCCTGGGCGGCCTGGGCACGCCGCTGTCCGACGGCGACACGGTGACCGTGCTGCCTGCCGTCGCCGGCGGGTGACATGCGGTTCGACTCGCTGATCGACTCGGTCGGCCGCACGCCCCTCGTGGGGCTGCCGAGGTTGTCGCCCTCCGCCGACGTGCGGATCTGGGCCAAGCTCGAAGACCGCAACCCGACCGGGTCGATCAAGGACAGGCCCGCCCTGTGGATGATCCAGGAGGCCGAGAAGGACGGCCGGCTCACGCCCGGCTGCACGATCCTGGAGCCCACCAGCGGCAACACGGGCATCTCGCTCGCCATGTCGGCCAAGCTCAAGGGCTACAAGCTGATCTGCGTGATGCCCGAGAATACCTCGGAGGAGCGCCGTCAGCTCCTGCGCATGTGGGGCGCGGAGATCATCTCCTCGCCCGCGGCGGGCGGCTCCAACGAGGCCGTGCGCGTGGCCAAGGAGCTGGCGGCCCAGAATCCCACCTGGGTGATGCTCTACCAGTACGGAAACCCGGCCAACTGGCGCTCGCACTACGAGACCACCGGCCCGGAGATCCTCGAGGACCTGCCCACCGTCACCCACTTCGTGGCCGGCCTCGGCACCACGGGCACGCTGATGGGCGTCGGGCGGTTCCTGCGCGAGCGGGTGCCGGGCGTGCAGATCGTCGCCGCCGAGCCGCGGTACGGCGAGCTGGTCTACGGGCTGCGCAACGTGGACGAGGGCTTCATCCCCGAGCTCTACGACGAGTCCGTGCTGACCACCCGCTTCTCCGTGGGCTCGGCCGACGCGCTGCGGCGCACGCGCGAGCTGCTGGCCTCCGAGGGCATCTTCGCCGGCGTCTCGACCGGCGCGGCGCTGCACGCGGCGCTGGGCGTGGCCACGAAGGCGGTCAAGGCGGGCGAGCGCGCCGACGTCGTGTTCGTGGTGGCCGACGGCGGCTGGAAATACCTGTCCACGGGCGCCTACGAGGGCACCCTGGAGGAGGCGGAAGACCGCCTCGAAGGCCAGCTCTGGGCCTGAGACAGCCTGAAACAGGCGGCCGGTCCACAACGGACCGGCCGCCTGTTCCGTTTCCGGCTCAGTTGAACAGCACCCGCAGCGAGAACGTCGCCTCGGTGTCGGTCTGCGTGCCGCTCATCCCGACGGCCCGCAGTACCTGGAGGTTGGCCTTGTCGTCGCCCTCCATGGACTTGAGGTACAGGCTCTCCACCTTGTCCAGGTCCACGAAGACGGCGTAGTTGGCGTCGTCCGCGTTGGGGATCGCCGTCTGGAACGTCTCCGAGTCGCCCAGCGTGCCCTCACCGGCCAGTTGCTTGGCGTACTCGTCCGTCGTCGCCACGGTGAAGACGCCGTCGCCGGCGACCTTGGCGATCTGCGGCGCGCCCTGACCCTGCGAGGTCAGCGCCTGCTGCACCTTGTCGACGATGGCCTGCGCCTTGGCCGGGTCGGTGGTGATGCGCACGCCGCCCTTGATCTGGTCGCCGCCCAGGCCCTGGCTGTCCACGGCGAGCGTGAAGTTCTTGCCGAAGATCGTGGCCAGGTCGCCGGGCAGCTGCAGCCCGAGCTGGCTCTGCGCCTGCTCCAGCATCTGCTTGACCTCGGCGCCGCCGCTCGCCGCGGCCTGCTTCTGGATCTGGTCCCACTGCTTGGTGACCATCTGGTCGAGGCCGGAGATGGACACGGCGGCCGCCGTGGTGGCGGGCAGCGTGCCCAGGTTGGCCTTGGGCAGGTCGCCCTCGGGGGTCATGCCCTTGGCGCCGCGCACGAGGCCGGCGAGCTCGACGTACGCGCTGTCGAAGCGCAGCGCGCCGGCGAACCTGGCGTCCTTGACCTGGTCGACGAGGGCGGCCTGCTCGGCCGGGACCTCCTTCTTGGCCACCTCCATGAGCCCGCCCATGTCGGCCCAGAACGACAGCACGCCCTGCTCGCCGACCGCGCTCATGTCGTCGTTGAACTCGGCGTTGTCGGCCAGGCTGCCCTCGGACTTCGCGAACTTGTCGGCCAGCGCCTGGGTCGAGCTCAGCAGCGCGTAGTCCTCGCGGAAGGCGATGCCGTACTTCTCGCCCTTCATCAGCTTGGCAATGCCGGCCTTGGCCTGCGCCTCGTCCTTGATCTGGACGGCCACCGCGAAGTCGGGCTCCTCCTTGCCCGACGGCACGGCGGCGAAGCCGACCCGGCTGCCCAGCCAGGGGTCGACGTCCTTGGCGAAGTCGACCTTGGAGTCGGAGTCGTTGATCGTGTCGAAGAGCGCCTTGCGCGGGTCCTCGCCGGTGAAGGAGTCCTTGGTGACCGTGAACTTCCTGGCGATCTGGAACAGCGCCAGCTTCTGGTTCGCGGCCGGGTCCAGGTCGAGCCGGGCGTAGGCGATCGAGTTGGCGGGCAGGACCTCGTTCGGCTGCGTGCCGCCGCCGCCGATGGCGTTCATGGCCCACACGGCGCCGCCGCCGAGCAGGATCACCGCGAGCGCGGCGGCCGCGGCGACGATCCAGGTCTTGCGGCCCTTCTTGGCCGGCTGCGCCGGGCCGAACCCCTCGGGTCCCTGCTGCTGCCAGCCGCCCTGGGCGTACTGGTCGTTCTGCCAACCCTGCTGCTGCTGTTCCTGCTGCCAGCCCTGGCCCTGCTGCTGCCAGCCCTGCTGCTCCTGCTGCCAGCCCTGCTGTGGTTGCTGCTGCTGCTGCCAGCCGCCCTGGGCCTGCTGCTGGCCCTGCTGCCAGTTCTGCTGCTGGCCGTAGGAGCCCTGCTGGCCGTAGCCGGCGTCATAGGCGGGCTGCTGCTGCCCGTACCCCTGCTGGGGGTTGTACGGCTGCTGCTGCCCGTAGGACGCCTGCTGGCCGTAACCCCCCTGCTGGTAGGGCTGCTGCGGCGGGTAAGGCTGTCCCGATGACTGAGGCATCGTCGGCGGGTTCTCCGGCTGCTGCCCCTGGTTCCAGTTGTACGCCGTGGTCCGGTCAGGATCCTGGCCGTAGGGGGGATTATTCGCAGACATCACTCAACTCACAATGTGGACTTTTGACCACAGAGAAGTTAGCTGATGTTGCTAGACGGGCGCTTGCAATGTGCTGAAGTGAGATTCAGACCCTGGTGAGCTCCTTTCTGAGCGCATTGATGTGGACCTCGCCGCTTCCGTAGTCGGCGACGCACGACCACGGCACGAACGTGCAGCCCACATAGACGAGGCGGGACAGCGAGCGGGAGAACCAGGACGCCCGGCCCTGGTTCTCCCGGGTGAGGCCGAGCAGCAGCGGCGCGCGGCGGCTGGAGACGACCAGCCCGTAGACGGTGTGGCTCTTCTGGAGTTCGCCCCTGTGCTTGATCACGCGGATGTCGACCACGTGGCCGACCCATATCCCGTCGGAGTCCCAAACGGACTGACCGAGGAGTTCGGTGACACTTGCCATGATCGAACTTTCTCAACCGGATCACGTTTTCGCAGGTAGGCACGCTGACGGGGGGATGTCATAGACTGTGCGGGCGCTAGAACATAATTCCGGAGTTGAGGCAGGCGCGGATGACCAAGTTCGACGAGGCGACCCAGGCGATCAGGATCGACGAGGGCACGTACGACGTGTGCCTCGACCCCGGATACGCGATCGGCGGCCCCCTCAACGGCGGCTACCTCATGGCCGTGATCCTGCGCGCGGCGGTGGACGCCTCGCCGTTCGAGCATCCGGTGAGCACGACGGCGCAGTTCCTGAAGGCGCCGGTCGCCGGTCCCGCGCAGGTCAGGATCGAGCCGCTCAAGGCGGGCAGGACGGCCGCGTTCGCCAGGGCCACGCTCGTGCAGGACGACGTGGCGCACATCGAGGGGCTGATCACGACGGCCACGTTGAACGAGGTCGAGCCGATTTATGCCGAAAAACCGGCATACGACATGCCCCGCATCGAGGACTGCGCCAAGCTCCCCGACCCCAAGCCCGAGTCGGGCATGAACCTCAACGCCCGGATGGAGCTGCTCTTCGACCCGCCCACGATCGGCTGGCTGAAGGGCGAGCCCTCCGGCAGGCCGGAGTCGCGGGCGTACTTCAGGATGGCCGAGCCGCAGGACCCGGACCCGTACGTGCTGGCGCTGGCCGTGGACGCGCTGCCGCCGGTGGTGTTCTCGGCGGGCGCGCGGGGCTGGGCGCCGACCGTGGACCTCACCTGGCACCTGCGGGCGCTGCCCGCCCCCGGCTGGCTCACGCTGCTCGGCAGCGGCCGGCTGGTCTCGGACGGCTGGTTCGACGAGGAGGTCGAGGTACGCGACTCCACGGGCCGCCTCGTGGCCCAGTCGCGCCAGCTCGCCCGGGTCGGACGCGGCTGACCGGCCCAGATGATCGGCCCAGATGATCGGCCCAGATGATCGGCCCAGATGATCGGCGCGGATGTGACCAAGACGACACCGCCGCACGCCCACGTGTCGTACCTGTGAGCATTCTTACGCAGAGTTGATCGTGCAGGTCGCCTACCCTCTAGAACGTGCCGGACGCGAGTATTGGGATCTTCGACAGCGGGGTCGGCGGCCTGACGGTCGCCCGCGCGATCATCGACCAGTTGCCCCATGAGTCCATTACGTACGTGGCCGACACGGCCCGCCAGCCGTACGGGCCCAAACGCATCGCGGAGGTCCGCGCCTACGCCCTGGAGGTGATGGACCACCTCGTCGAGCACGGCGTGAAGATGCTCGTGATCGCCTGCAACAGCGCCAGCGCCGCCGTGCTGCGCGACGCCCGCGAGCGTTACGACGTGCCGGTCGTCGAGGTGATCCAGCCCGCCACCAGGCGGGCGGTGCGCGCCACCCGTACGGGCAGGGTCGGCGTGATCGCCACCAGGGCCACGATCGAGTCCATGGCCTACCACGACGCCTTCACCGCGGCGCCCGACGTGCAGCTCACCGGCGTGGCCGCCCCACGCCTGGTGGAGTACGTCGAGCGCGGCGAGACGATGAGCGACGAGCTCATCGAGGTCCTGGGCGAGTACCTGGAGCCCATCAGGGCCGCCGGGTGCGACACCCTCATCCTGGGCTGCACCCACTACCCGCTGCTCACCGGCGCCATCTCCTATGTCGTCGGCGACGGTGTCACGCTGGTCTCCAGCGCCGAGGAGACGGCCAAGGACGTCTATCGGATCCTGCACGACCGCGATCTGGCGGCAGGAGGCGAGGCCACCCCCCGGCACCGCTTCCGCGCCACCGGCGACTCCCTGCTCTTCGCCCGGCTCGGGCGACGTTTCCTGGGGCCGGAGATCGACGCGGTCGAAGTCGCACCAGTGGGGGGTACTACCTCTAACGGCCACTCGGCCGCGCCGGTGTCGGGGCTGACGAGCGACGACACCGGGTTCCAGCGGCCGGGTCGCGACGCGGAGCGTCGCATCGGGAAGGAGCCCACATGAAGGTGACCATCGTCGGGTGTTCGGGCAGCTTCCCCGGACCCGACAGCCCCGCGTCCTGCTACCTCGTCGAGGCGGACGGGTTCAAGCTGCTGCTCGACCTCGGCAACGGGTCGCTCGGCGCGCTCCAACGCCACATCAGCCCGTACGACGTGGACGCGATCTGCCTGTCGCACCTGCATGCCGACCACTGTCTCGACCTGTGCTCCTACCACGTGGTCCGCACGTACGGGCCCGGCGCGCCGTACCCCACCCTGCCCGTCTACGCGCCGGCCGACGCGCCCGCCCGGCTGTCGGCCGCGTACGGGATGCCGGACGAACCGGGCCTGGAGACCGCGTTCGAGTTCGTGCCGCTGGCGCCGGGCTCGTTCGAGATCGGGCCGTTCACGCTGACCGCCGGGCTGGTCAACCACCCGGTCGAGGCGTACGGCTTCCGCGTGACCGGCGGCGGCCGGTGCGTGGCCTACTCCGGCGACACCGGCGAGTCGAGCGAGCTGGTGAAGCTCGCCACGGGCGCCGACCTGCTGCTGTGCGAGGCGTCGTTCGTGGAGGGCCCCGATCTGCCCGCCGACCTGCACCTGACCGGCCGCCAGGCGGCCCGGCACGCGGCCGAGGCCGGCGTCGGCCGGCTCGTGCTCACCCACCTCGTCCCGTGGAACGACCAGGCCACCGTGCTCGAAGAGGCGATGGGAGGCGGTTTCGACGGCCCGATCGAGCTGGCCCGCAGCGGCGCGGTCTACGACCTGGCCTGAGCCTGGGTGAAGTCCCGCATGCGGGGCAACGGGGAGAACAGCAGCGGCACGAACGTCAGCAGCCGTGCCCCCATGATCACCCACAGGGCCTCGCGCACCCCCATCTGCTGGGCGAGGATTCCGCCGAGCACCGCGCCCAGCGGCATGATGCCCCAGGTCATGAACCTCACCGACGCGTTGACCCGGCCGAGCAGGTGCTCGGGGGTCACGGTCTGGCGGTAGGTGATCTGGCCCACGTTCAACAATGTCGCGCTCCAAGTGAGCGCGATCGAAGTGACCGCGAAGCACACCACCCGCCAGTCGGCCTGCGTCATCGGCAGCAGCAGGCCGAAGGGCGAGCCCAGGGCGACCGCCAGCCAGGTCATCCGGGCGGTGCCGTACCGCCTGGACAGCCAGGAGCCGGTGAAGCCGCCGATCAGGCCGCCGATGCCGCCCGACATGAGCAGCAGGCCGATGGTGCCGGGGGGCAGCTTGACCACCTGGGCCAGGAACAGCACCGACAGGCCGAGCACGGCGCTGGTGCACAGGTTTCCGGCCACCGTCGAGATGGCTAACATGCGCAGCAGCCGGTCGCGCCACAGGTACGCCAGGCCCTCGCCGATGCCGCGCAGCAGCGGGGTGCGCTCGGTGACGGCGGGCGACTTGTCGGGGGCCTTGATCGTGCCCAGGAAGAACACCGAGGCGAGCGCGCCGAGCGCGGTGGCGAACAGCGTGCGCGGCGCCCCCAGCAGCTGCACCAGCGCGCCCCCCACGGCCGGGCCGGACAGGAACGAGCCCGACCGCACGATCTCCAGCTTGGAGTTGCCGTCGGTGAGCTGCCCGGTGCCGACCAGCTCCGGCAGGTACGTCTGGTCGGCCACGTCGTTGAAGACCTGGGCCACGCCGGCCAGCAGCGCGATGGCGAACATCAGGCCGATCGACAGCAGCCCCACCTCCGCGGCCAGCGGGATGCAGGCGAGCAGCAGGAACCTGGCCAGGTCGGAGACCAGCATCACGCGCCGCCGGCGCATCCGGTCGACCCACACCCCCGCGGGCAGGCCGATCAGCAGGAACGCCGCCATCTGCAGTGCTGACAGGACCCCGACCTCCACGGGACCGGCATTCAGCGCCAGCACGGCCGCCAGCGGGAGCGCAACACGGGAGATATTCGCGCCTAGTTCACTGGCAACGTGCGAACTGAGGAACCGGAGGAAGTCAGGGTTACGCAACACCCCCGTTGTCATTGCGTAAGGATCCATGTGGCGGACACATTTGGTCAAGAGTGTCGTGGCGCGGAGATAGGGTGATCTGCATGTCCCGACAGGATGGCCGCAACCCTGACCAGCTCCGTCCCATATCCATCACCAGGCGTTGGCTCGCCCACGCCGAGGGGTCGGTGCTGGTCGAATTCGGCAACACGCGGGTGCTGTGCGCGGCCTCGGTCCAGGACAGCGTGCCCCGGTGGCGAAGGGGCAGTGGCCAGGGGTGGGTTACGGCCGAATACGCCATGCTGCCCCGGGCGACCAATACTCGCAACGATCGCGAATCGGTCCGCGGCAAAATCGGCGGCCGGACCCACGAGATTTCCCGGCTGATCGGGCGTTCCCTGCGCGCTTGCGTCGATTACAAGGCGTTGGGGGAAAACTCCATCCTGCTCGACTGCGACGTGCTCGACGCCGACGGCGGCACCAGGACCGCCGCGATCACCGGTGCCTATGTCGCGCTCGCCGACGCGATCGCCTGGATGCGCGAGCGCCGGATGTGCCCGGGCGAGCCGCTGATCGGCTCGGTCGCGGCCGTGTCCGTCGGGGTGGTCGGCTCGGTGCCGATGCTCGACCTCTGCTACACCGAGGACGTGGCCGCCGAGACCGACATGAACGTCGTGATGACCGGCGAGGGCAGCTTCGTCGAGGTGCAGGGCACCGCCGAGGGCGCGCCCTTCGACCGCGCGGCGCTCGACCAGCTCCTCGACCTGGCGGTGGGCGGCTGCGAGGAGCTCACGCTGATCCAGCAGGAGGCCCTGGGCTCATGAGGATCGTGCTGGCCACCCGCAACGCGGGCAAGATCGCCGAGCTGCGCCGGATCCTGTCCGGGTTCGACATCGTCGGGCTCGAAGAGTTCCCCTCGATCGGCGAGATCGCCGAGACCGGCGTCACGTTCGAGGAGAACGCGCTGCTCAAGGCGCACGCCGTCGCTCAGGGGTCGGGGCTGCCCGCGGTGGCCGACGACTCGGGGCTCTGCGTCGACGTGCTGGGCGGCATGCCGGGTGTCTTCTCCGCCCGCTGGTCGGGGCGGCACGGCGACGACCAGGCCAACCTCGACCTGCTGCTCGCGCAGGTCTCCGACGTGCCCGCCGGCAAGCTGACCGCCCACTTCGCCTGCGCCGCGGCGCTGGCGCTGCCTTCGGGGGAGTCCCGGGTGGTGGAGGGCGCGCTCCAGGGCCACCTGATCTCCGCCCGCCGAGGGTCCAACGGGTTCGGCTACGACCCGATCTTCGTGCCCGACGGCGAGGAGCGCACGACGGCCGAGCTGTCGCCGGAGGAGAAGGACGCGATCAGCCACCGGGGCCGGGCCTTCCGGGCGCTGGCGCCCCTCGTGCGCGAGCTGCTCAGCTCGTAACCACCGTGTAAGAACCGCCCGGGGCCGGGCGGCGTAACGTCGAACCGTGCAGAGTAATTCGGTGGTGCCCGCCTGGGCGAGGGCCCTGATGGGGCTGGTGGCCGGGGGCGTGGCCCTCGGGATCGCGCAGCTCGTGGCCGCGTTCGCGGGGGCCAAGTCGTCGCCCGTGGTGGCGGTGGGCGACGCGGCGATCGATCTGACGCCCGCTCCGGTCAAGGATTTCGCGATCAGGGCGTTCGGCGAGAACGACAAGACGGTCCTCATCGCGGGTGTGCTGATCGTGGTGCTCGGGGGGATCGCGCCCCTCATCGGGACGCTGGCCGTCCGCAGGCTCGCCTACGGCTACGCCGGGCTGGCCGTTTTCGCGGCGATCGGGCTGGCGGCGGTGCTGACGCGGCCGGATGCCGGGATCCCGGACGTGCTGCCGACCGTGGTGGGGGTGGCGGCCGGCGCCTGGACGCTGGGATGGCTGGTACGGCGGGCAACAGCCATTCAACCCGCCAGCGCCACGCAACCCGCCAGCGCCAGGCAGCCCGGCAGCGGCACGGGGCCCGGCAGCGCCACGGAACCCCCCAGCGCCACCCAACCCCGCAGCGCCACCGAGTCCGGCGGTGCCGGTGAGGACGGCAACGGTGGGGGGCGCGACGGGGTGGAGCGGCCCGCGGTCATGCTGGCCGGGGCGGACCTGTGGACGTTCGACCGGCGGCGGCTGCTGACCGGAGCCGCCGGCGGGGCGGTGGTCGCGATCGGCGGCGCCGTGCTCGGGCAGGCGCTCGGCGGGCGGCGGGCCGTGGACGCCGCGCGGGTGAGGGTGGCGCTGCCCAGGCCCGCGACCCCCGCCAAACCCATTCCGGCAGGCGCGGACTTCCACATCAGAGGCTTGTCTCCATTTATTACGAATAACAGGGACTTCTATAGGGTCGACACGGCGCTGGTCGTCCCCCAGGTGGATCCCGACGCCTGGAAGCTGCGCATCCACGGCCTGGTCGACCGGCCGGTCGAGCTCACGTACCAGGAGCTTCTGGGCATGCCGCTCACCGAGGCCGACGTCACGCTCACCTGCGTCTCCAACGAGGTCGGCGGCGAGTACGTCGGCAACGCCCGCTGGCTCGGCGTCCGCATGGCCGAGGTGCTGCGCCGGGCCGGGCTGCGGTCCGGCGCCGACATGCTCCTGTCCACCTCGGCCGACGGCTTCACCTGCGGCACCCCGGTCGACGTGATCATGGACGGCCGCGACGCGCTGTTCGCGATCGCGATGAACGGCGAGGCCCTCCCCGTGGCCCACGGGTTCCCGGTGCGCCAGGTGGTGCCCGGTCTGTACGGGTACGTGTCGGCCACCAAGTGGGTCGTGGACATCAAGGTGACCAGGTTCGACCAGGACGAGGCGTACTGGACGCCGCGCGGCTGGGCGGCCAAGGGCCCCATCAAGACCCAGTCGCGGATCGACGTGCCCAAGTCGGGAGATTCGGTGAAGGCCGGACGGGCCACGATCGCCGGTGTGGCCTGGGCGCAGCACACCGGGGTGGACGCCGTGGAGGTCAGGGTCGATCAGGGGCAGTGGCGGCAGGCGAGGCTGGCCGAGGTGCCGGGGCCCGACACCTGGCGGCAGTGGTCGATCGACTGGGACGCCACGGCGGGACAGCACACGATCCAGGTGCGGGCGACCGACGCCGCCGGGCGTACCCAGACCGAGCAGGAGGCCCCGCCCGCGCCCGACGGCGCCACCGGCTGGCACACCATCACGGTGAACGTGACCTGAGTCCCGCTTGTCCCTGTTTCCGCAGGTACGGCCGGTGGTTCTGGCGGAGAATCTTGCCGACTTCCCCTCCCTGCCACGGCGACCCCTCTACGATCGGTCGTCGAGCATGACAGGAGGCAGGACGTGTTCCGCGAGCGCAAGCCGGGCGTCCGGTGGGTCCTTCCAGACGGACAGTACAACCCTGTGGTGGCGGAGGGGGTGCGGTGGCTCGACTACGAGCGCGCCGCCGGGCAGGACCCCCGGTCCGACCACGATCACCGGACGGGGGATCGCGAGCCTCGCTCCGGCCGCGATCAGCAGTCCGGTCCCGATGGGCGGACCGACCATGATCACCAGGCGGGGCACGATCGGCGGACCGCGCGTGATCGCCAGTCGGGACACGATCAATGGACCGACCATGATCTCCAGTCCGAGCGTCCCGACCTGGCCGACCTGGCCGACATGCCGGGTGACCTCCTCGACGCCGAGGAGGGCGACTGGTTCGAGCGGACGCGCCGGCCGTCCAGGCTCGCCGACTCCAGGCCGTACGGCGTGCCGGGCGGGCTCGCCCAGCCGGACCCGCAGGTGGAGCAGGACCTCGCCGAGGCGCTGCGGCCCGGCGACCGCTTCCCCGACCCGCGCGGCACCTGGGTGCGGCTGATCAACGGCGGCGGGCCCGCCGACGACCCGTTCCGGGCCTCCAACGCCGCCGACTGCGCGCTGGCCGTGCTGTCCACCTGGCACGGCGAGCCCGCCACGGCCGCGCCCCGATTCCCCGAGTACGACCGGATCGGCCGGCCCCTGCTGACCGGCGAGGAGGGAAGCCTGGCCAGGATCGAGCGGTGGGTCGGCCAGCGCTTCCAGTACGCGGGGCAGGGCCGGCACGCCTATCCGGCGATCGCGCGGCGGCTGCGCGACGCCGGGCACGGGGCCGCCGCCGTCATCGTGGTGCGCTGGCCCGGAGGCGGCTCCCACGCCTGGAACGCGGTCAACTACGACGGCGAGGTGATCTGGATCGACGCTCAGAGGGGGCACATGTCCGTCGAACCTGCCTACATGACGGTGACCGGGGTGTTCTGCGTGATACTCGACCGGCGGGGATGGCCCCGGTGAACCTCGACCAGGCCAGGGCGCTGGCCGAGGAGTACTTCAACGGCGTGCTGGCGCCCGGCGAGGCGGTGCCGGTGGGGGTGCACGGGTTCCGCGACGGATATGTGGCGTGGGTACGCGAGCTCGAACCCGACGACCCGGCCACGCTGCCGGAGACGATCGGGGGCGGGTGCATCGTGATCGACCGCGCCACGGGCGAGGTGGTGGCCCGGCCACTCCTCGACCCCGAGTCCGTCGCCGACCTCTGGCCCGGCCGCACGCCGCGCTGAGCCCGCCACCGGCCCCGCGCGACAGGGCTGGGCCATGAGGGCCGGGCGCCGCCTCCGCGTGGGGCGCCCGACCGCCTTCGCCGAGGTCAGCCGGCGGCGAGTGAGCCGACGATCGAGGCGCGTGCCGCGCGGCGGGCCGGGAGGACGGCGGCCAGCACGCCGGCCGCCCCGGACAGCAGCACGAACAGCGCGATCTGCCCGGTCGGCACCGACAGGACGGCCCCGTCCAGCATCGCCATCATCGCGGCCCAGCCGAAGATCCCGCCGAGCACCACCCCCACCAGCGCTCCGATCAGCCCCAGCACCAGCGCCTCGACGGACAGCATCCGGCGCAGCTGTGGCCGGGTCAGGCCGAGGGCGCGCAGCAGCGCCGACTCCCGGGTGCGCTCGTGGACCGACAGGGAGAGCGTGTTGGCGATGCCCAGGAGCGAGATCAGGATCGCCAGCCCCAGCAGCCCGGTGATGATCATGAGCAGCATGTCCAGCGTCTCGTCGAACTGGCCGCGTACCTCCGTCGAGCTCGACACCCGCACGGTCGGGTAGGCCGCGACGGCGGTGTCCACCACCTTGCGGGCCCGCTCGGGCGGCACGCCGTCCTTGATGTTGACCAGGACGCGGGAGTCGGGCAGGGCGCCGAAGTACGTGTCGAACGTCGCCTCCGCGACCATGACCGACGGCAGCGTCGACTGGGCCCCGTCGGTCAGCGCCACCACCTTCAGCGAGACGACCCCGGCCTTCTTGGTCTTCAGCGGAACCGAGTCGCCGAGCCGCACGCCCCGCTCCGTGGCCACGTTGTCGGCCACCGCCGCCTGCCCGGGGCCGAGGCCCTTCATGGATCCGGCGGTCACGGACGGGTCGATCGCCCCGCTGAACGTGCCGACCTCGAGCCGCCGGTCCGCGAACTCGGCCTCGGTGGTGCGTACCTGCGCCACCGAGGCCAGCTCCGGCCTGCCGCGCAGCTCCGTGGCCACGGACCTGGGGATGACCGCCTCGCGCTGCTGGCCGGCCAGCATGTAGTCGATCGGGAACTGGTCGTCCAGCTTGGCCGTCAGCGTCAGCCTGGTGGACGCGGTGACGACCGAGATCAGCGTCATGAGCGTCACGCCGATGGTCAGCGCGACCGTGGTGGTCGCGGCCCGCTTGGGGTTGCGGCCCGAGTTGTCCACCGCGAGCCGCCCCGGCACCCCGAAGAGCCTGCCGGGGATCCAGCCGACCAGCGTGCTCAGCGGCTTGATCAGCACCGGGCCCAGGATCAGCACGGCCAGGAACGTCAGCGCGCCCCCGGCCATGACGACGAAGAGCGAGACCTGCTGGCCGGGCGTGATCGCGAAGACGCCGACGGCCGTCGTGCCGAGGCCCGCCACCAGGAAGAGCGCGGCGAAGAGGCCACGTACGAGGCCCGCGCGGAACGTCTGCTCCTCGGTCTGGCTCCGCAGCGCCGCGATCGGCGCGACCCGGGTGGCCGACCTGGCGGGCAGCAGGGCCGCGCACACCGTGACCGCCAGGCCGACGGCCAGGCCGATGCCGATCGTGGCGGGGCTGAGGGTGACGGCCGTGTCGGTGGGCAGCGGGGCGTCGAACGCGGCCAGGACCATCAGCGTGAGCGAGGCCAGGCCGTACCCGATGACCAGGCCGAGCGCGGAGGCGATCAGCCCCACCACCGTGGACTCCAGCACGATCGAGCCGAACACCTGCCCGCGCGTGGCCCCGATGCACCGCAGCAGCGCCATCTCCCTGGTGCGCTGCGCGACGAGGATGTTGAAGGTGTTGTAGATGACCAGCGCGGCCACCATCATCGCCACGACGCCGAACATCAGCAGCCCCAGCGTGAACGTGCGGGTCTCCACCCCGGCCGCCCTGGCCAGGTCGTCGGCCAGCTCGGCGCCGGTCTTGACCACGTACGCGCCGCCCACGGCCGCCGCGACGGCCTGCTTCAGCCCGGGCGCCCGGCCCGCCACGTCGATCTCGCGGTAGCCCTCCGCGCCCGTCATCCACTGCGCGGTGGCGGTGGTGAAGCCGACCGCGCCGGTGTAGGAGAGCTCCTGGTCCACGCCGGGGTCGAGCAGTCCGACGAGCCTGAACTGGTGCTCGCGCTCTTTGGCGTCGAGGACCGTGATCGTGTCGCCGAGCTTGAAGCCCTGGGCCTCGGCGGTGTTCTCGTCGAGCACGGCGACCTGGTCGTCGGTGCCGGGGCCGGTGCCCGAGACGATGTCGGTGCGGTCGAGCGGCCCCTGGACGATGGACAGGGCCGTGGTGGGGGCGTTCCCGACGGTCTTGCCGTCCTTGCCGAGCACGGGCGCGGCGGCGCGGATCAGGCCCTGGGCCTCGGTGACGCCGTCCAGGGCGCGCACCTGTTCCAGGACGCGCTCCGGCAGCACGGCGCCGGGGCCCTTGGGCAGCACGGCCACGTCCACCTTGCCCGCGTCGGCCGTGACGCGCTGCGCGAACCCGGCCTGCACGGTGTCGTTCAGCACGAACGTGCCTGCGATGAACCCCACGCCCAGCGTGATCGCCAGCGAGGTGAGCAGCAGCCTGAGCTTGTGCGCGCGCAGCCCGGCCAGTGCCGTCTTCAGCACCTCCTCACGCCCTTTCCAGCCGCACGAGCGTGTCCAGGACGGACTGCGGCGTCGGCGCGCCGATCTCGGTGACCAGCTCGCCGTCGCGCAGGAACACCACGCGGTCGGCGTACGAGGCGGCGACCGGGTCGTGCGTGACCATGACGATGGTCTGGCCCAGCTCGCGTACGGAGGTGCGCAGGAAGGACAGGACCTCGGCGCCGCTGCGGGAGTCCAGGTTGCCCGTGGGCTCGTCGGCGAAGATCACCTGAGGCTTGCTGATCAGTGCCCTGGCCACGGCCACGCGCTGCTGCTGGCCGCCGGACAGCTCGCTCGGCCGGTGCCCGAGCCGGTCCTTGAGCCCGACGGTCTCGATCACCCGGTCGAACAGCTGCTGGTCCGCCTGGCGGGCGGCGATGTCCAGTGGCAGGCGGATGTTCTGCTCGGCGGTGAGCGTGGGCAGCAGGTTGAAGGCCTGGAAGACGAAGCCGATCCGCTCGCGGCGCAGCAGCGTGAGCTGCCGGTCGTTCAGCCCGGTCAGCTCCACGTCGCCGATGTGCACGGTGCCCGAGGTGGCGGCGTCGAGCCCGGCCAGGCAGTGCATCAGGGTGGACTTGCCGGAGCCCGACGGGCCCATGATGGCGGTGAAGGCCCCGGTGGCGAAGGACACGTTCACCGCGCGGAGGGCGTGCACCTGGGCGTCGCCTTCGCCGTACACCTTGGTCAGATCTCTGGCCACCACCGCGGGCGGTGCCTGGCGCCGGGTATCGGTGAGCGTCACTTTCACTCCTTGTCGCGGTTTTTCAACGTGAACCACGCTAGGAGTGGAAATTTCGGGATTGATGGGACCTGCGGATGGACTTCGTGTCGGACCTCAGATGACTCCCGTCAGACTTTCGGCCGATGCGACGGCACGATCAGCCCGGCCTCGTACGCGTACACCACGACCTGGGCCCGGTCCCGCAGCCCCAGCTTGGCCAGCACCCGCCCCAGGTGGGTCTTCACCGTCGCCTCCGCCACCTGCAGGCCGCCGGCGATCTCCATGTTGGACAGGCCGCGGGCCACCATGAGCAGCACCTCCCGCTCGCGCGGCGTCAGGTCGGCCGCCGCCACCGGCTCGTCCGTCGGGAGCTGCGCGGCGAACCTGTCCAGCATCCGCCGTAACGTGCTCGGCGACACCACCGAGTCGCCCGCGTGCACGATCTTGATCGCCTCGACCAGGTCGGCCGGCGGCACGTCCTTCAGCAGGAAACCGGCCGCGCCCGCCTTGACCGCGGCGAACGCGTACTCGTCGAGGTCGAACGTGGTCAGGATCAGCACCTTCGGGCCCTGGATGCGGCTGGTGGCCTCGACACCGTCCATGACCGGCATGCGCACGTCCATGAGCACGACGTCCACCTCGGTGGTCTCCAGCAGCTCCAGCGCCGCGGCGCCGTCGCCGGCCTCGGCCACCACCTCGATGTCCGGCTGGGCCGCGAGCACCATCCTGAACCCGGCGCGCAGCAACTCCTGATCGTCGACCAGCATCACGCGGATCACCCGGCCACCTCCTCTACGCCGCCTTGACCATGGGCAACCTGGCCAGCACCTCGAACCCGCCGCCCCGCAGGGGCTCCGCCGACACGGCGCCGCCGTACATGCCGACCCGTTCGCGCATGCCGATCAGGCCGTGACCGTCGGCGCTCCTGGGGGCCGCCGCTCCCCGGCCGTCGTCGGTCACGCGTACGACCAGCTCGGGGCCGCTGTAGTCGATCTCCACGAGCGCCCGGACGCCGGGACCGCCGTGCTTGAGAGCGTTCGTGAGGGCCTCCTGGACGATGCGGTAGACCGCGAGCTGCTGGCCCTCGGGCAGCTCGACGGGCGCGCCGCCGACCTGGAGCCGCGCGGGCACGGCCGAGCCGCGTACCAGGTCCTCCAGCTGGCCGAGCCCCGGCTGCGGCGTGTAGTCGGTGTCCGCCTGCTCGTCCTCGCGCAGGACGCCGACCAGCCTGCGCATCTCGGCGAGCGCGGCGCGGCCGGTCTTGGAGATGGCCCTGACGGCCTCGCGGGCCTGCTCGGGATCGGTGTCGAGAGCGTAGCCCGCGCCGTCGGCCTGCACCACCATCACGCTGACGTTGTGGGCCACGACGTCGTGCAGCTCCCTGGCGATCCTGGCGCGCTCGGCCGCGGCGGCCATCCTGGCCTGCTGGTCACGCTCGCGTTCGGCCCGTTCCGCGCGCTCTTCGAGCCCTTCCAGGTATCGCCGGCGGGTGCTGGCGTACAGGCCGGTCAGCCAGACCGTCACCGTGAAGATCGAGGCGCTGAAGAACATCCCCAAGGTGGGCGTTTCCCACCTGGACAGGGCCAGGAACACCCCCAGCTCCGTCACCAGGCCCGCGGCCAGACTCCAGCGGAACGAGCACCGGTACGCCACCGCCCAGAGTGCGACCAGCACGGCGAGGTTGGCGGGCAGCGGGTTGACGCCCGCCAACCACTGCCCGAAGCTGATCAGCGCGATCACGGCGAACGAGGCGACCGCGCGGTCGCGCCAGAGCAGCGGCCACAGCAGCGCGGCCGACAGGGCCACATATCCGGCCACGCCGAGGTACGGGCCGACGGTGGTCGCGGTCGGGGAGACGTTCGCGTACGGGACCACCAGGATCGCGCAGAGCGTGGCGAGCGGGGCGACCCGCAGGACGCCCGCCAGCTTCTCGTGGCGTCTCGACCACGCCCGCACCTTGCCGAACACACCCTCACGATATGTACCGCCGTGTGACCGTTGTTCCGCCTGTAGGTGGAAGTCCGTCTACGACCCAAGTCTTACGTGGCGGGGAACAGGCCGGGGTCTTACGCCGGGCTTACGGTGACTTGGGCATTCTTGTCTCTGGGAGCGCCCCTCTAGTGGGCGAGTAAAGGGAGATCGTGATGGCGGATCATGATCGCGACGCCGGGTCGCGCGGTGAAGAGGAAGCACCGCGCGACCCGACCCCTGGGGACGAGCCTGGAGAGCGGAGCAGGCTGAAGTACGGCGAGGCCCTTCCGGACCCCGGCTTCACGATGCCTCTCGCGCCGCCTCGGTCCCCTGACTCCTACCGCGAGTTCTTCCGGCAGAAGCAGGCCCAGGTCCTCGGCGCCGGCATCGTCGGCCTCCTGATCGGCGCCCTGCTGGGCGGCACCGCCGTGGCCGTGGTCAGCGGGTTCTCGCACGGGGACGAGGTGCACCGCGGGATGTACTGGCAGGAGCCGGACCCGATGCCCAGGCACTTCCAGATGCGTGAACGCCTCGACTCCGGCTGCGAGGAGGGCAAGGACGGCGGCGTCTGGTGCAGCTGGGTGGTGCCGAAGGCCCCACGCTCCGACGTCCCACCCGCCCCGATTCCCGTTCCCACCAGCAGCGGCTAGGTGTCCGATCGGCAAATGGTGATCGGTGAGCAGGGACGACATCGTTTTCTCGGAAGTGTCGGTCCCCAGCCGTAGTCTGCCTCCATGTCGAATGCCGATCCGACCCCCGAAGAGCTGGCCGGATTCGTGCGCCGGGCTCGGTCGATCACCGAGGTCCTGTCCTTGCTGGGGCTGAGAGACTCCGGCGGCCGACGGGCGAGCTTGAGCCGGAAAATAGCCGAACTCGGCATCGACACCAGCCATTTCCGGCGCAGGTCGCGAAGTAAATACACTCTCCAGGTCTTGACCGAGGCCGTTGCGGCGTCGACGAGTGTTTACGAAGTGCTCGATCGCCTCCAAATTCCACGTAGTGGTGGGGCGCATTCGCATATCAGCCGTCGGATCAGAGCCATGCGCATTGATGTGTCACATTTCAATCGCTTTCCCGGGCATCGGGAGAGCGCGCGGCCCGAGGCGTTCGAGCGCGACGCTCTCGAAGAGGCGGCCAAGGGTGCGAAGAGCATGCGGGAAATTCTGCGGCGCCTTGGCGTGGCTGAGAGCGGGAGATCCCGGGAGGAGGTTCGTCGTCAGCTCCGGTCTTTCGGCATCGCCGAACCCGCCGGCTTCCAGCGTCTCCGGCTGAACGAGAACGATGTCAGATCTGCGGCGAAAGAGTCCCGATCGGTGGCGTCGATGATGCGCCGACTTGGCCTGCCCGTCAGCGAAACGAATCGGCGGCGACTCCTTCGGCACATCGCACGCTATGGCATCGACACGGCCCACTTCGAACGCAAGATCACCAGTTCGGTGATGAGCAAGCCACGCAGAGACCCTGCCGCCGTTCTCGCGGAGCGCCCTTCTCGGACGAGCCGCACTCCGGGTGCGGTGCTGCGACGTGCTCTGGGCGAGATCGGCGTGCCCGCACGTTGCGTCATGTGCGGGACCGGAGATACCTGGCAAGGGAAACCACTGATCCTTGAAGTGGACCACATCAATGGCAATCCGCTGGACAATCGGCGAGAGAACCTGAGGCTGTTGTGCCCGAACTGCCACTCGCAGACGGCGACTTTTGCCGGGCGAAACAGAGGCCGATCAAATGCACAGGTGTGCGGGCGGGGGGACTCGAACCCCCACGGTGTCTCCACCAACAGGACCTAAACCTGCCGCGTATGCCATTTCGCCACGCCCGCGCAGCCCCCGCCAATGCGGGCCTGACACAGTTTAGCGCTCTCAGTGGGGAAGAGGAGCGCATGTGTAGACGGGTACGGGCCCTCCTGGAGGGCCCGCCGGGGTGGTCAGCTCAGGCCGAGCTTCTTCTTGAGCCCGGCCACGTGGCCCGTGGCCTTCACGTTGTAGAGCGCCTGCTCCACCTTTCCGTCCGCGTCGATGACGAACGTCGAGCGGATGACCCCCACGATCTCCTTGCCGTACAGCTTCTTCGGGCCGTACGCGCCGTAGGCCTGGTGCACGGTCAGGTCGGGGTCGGACAACAAGGGGAAGGTCAGGGCGTCACGTTCGGCGAATTTGGCAAGTTTTTCCGGTTTGTCCTTAGACACGCCGAGAACGACGAAACCCTCGGCCGTCAACTGGCCGAGGTTGTCGCGGAAGTCGCAGGCCTGCTTGGTGCAGCCGGGCGTCATCGCGGCAGGGTAGAAATAGAGGATCACCCGCTTGCCGCGGTAGGCGTCAAGTGAGACGGCCTCGCCGTCGGCGGCGGGTAGCGTGAACTCGGGCGCGGCGTCGCCGGGCGCGAGCTTGGTTTCGGTCAATGGGCCCTCCTGAGTTCCTTCCCGCCAACCTACCGGCCCGGCCGCCGTGCCGTACGGCGTGCCGACCTGACAGACTGATCAGCACCAAGAACGACGGAGCTCGCACGGCACGCGGAGCGGGCGCGGCCACGCGTGAGACCGAGAGGAGAGCCATGGCTGACACCGATCCGGACGAGCTGGAGCGGCGGATCGCGCGGACGCGCGCGGAGTTGGCGCAGACGGTCGACGCCATAGCCGACCGGGTGAGCCCCAAGCGGGTCGCCGAGCGCACGGTGTCCGACGTCAAGAGCAGGGCCACCCACTTCGTGGCGTCCGTGGGCGACGCGCTGGGGGTGACGCCGCGGCCGGTCGAAGCCGGCGAGCATCCCGATGAGATGTGGGAGGAGGAGCGGCCCGAGCTGGCGCCGGTGCTGATCGGGATCGGCGCGGTGCTGGTCGTGGGGGCGGCCATCGTGCTCTGGCGCCGCCGCAGGCGCCGCTGACCCTGCGAGGGCTCGCCGGGGCCGGTCAGAGGAAGGTCCGGCCCTCGCCCCGGTACGTGGGCACCGACTCCACCAGCGTGTCGCCGTCGACGAGGTGGAGCGCGTCGAAGCGCTCGCACATCTCGCCCGCCTTGGCGTGCCTGAACCACACCCGGTCCCCGATCCGCAGGTCCCCGGCCGCCTGGCCGAGCAGCGGGGTCTGCACCTCGCCCGCCCCCTCGTCCCGGGCGTAGCGCAGCCCGGCCGGCAGGTACGGCTGCGGCAGGCGGCTCGGGTCCGCCGTGCCCGAGGCCAGATAGCCGCCGCCGAGCACGGTCACGGTGTCCACGCCCGGGCGGCGCACCACCGGCAGGGCGAAGAGCGCGGCCGGACGCCCGGTGAAGCGGCGGTAGAAGTCGAACAGCCTCGGGTGGAAGAAGCCGGATCCGGCCGCCACCTCCGTGATGGCCTTCTCGCGTACGGTGCGCTCGACGGACCCGGTGCCGCCGCCGTTGACGAACTCCAGGTCGGTGATCTGGCGGACGGCGTTCACGATGCGGCCGCGCCTGACGATGAGGTCCCTGGCGGAGCGGGCCTGCATGAGGCGGAGGGCGCGGGTGTAGGCGGCGTTCGCGGGCGGGGCGTCGCCGAGCCCGGCGATCTGGGCCTCGTACGCCATCAGCCCGGCGACCCGGAACCCGGGGCGCTTGGCGACGGCGGCGGCCAGGTCGGCGGCCTCTTCCGGCTCGCGGATCGGCGAGCGGAGCACCCCAGCCCGAAATTTCCCGCCCAAGGCGATATATCCGGCGTCGATGTCGATGCAGGTCCGGATCTCGGCGCGGGGGCTCACCCCGGCCACGGCCGCCTCGGTGAAGTCCAGGTGGGCGGTCGAGTCGATGGTCACGGTGATGTGCCTGGCCGCGTTCTCGTCCCCGGCCAGCTCGGCCAGCGCGTGCCGGTCGGCCGTCGGATAGGCCACCAGGATGTCCGTGAACCCGTGGGAAGCCAGCCACAGGGCCTCGGGGAGCGTGAAGGCCATGATGCCCCGGAAGCCGTCCATGGCCAGGATGCGTTCGAGCACGGGACGGCTGCGGACCGACTTGCTGGCCACCCGGATCGGCTTGCCCGCCGCCCGCCGTACGAGGTCCGCCGCGTTGGCCCGCATGGCCGCCAGGTCGAGGATCGCGAACGGCGGCTCGAGGACCGCTGTGGCGCGGTCGTAGCGCTGGCGGTCGTCCATATGGGCAGCGTAACGGCATATCGGGCAAATGAATATGAGTGTTGTTCACCTTGTTGGCCGCCCCGTAATGTTCGGGCAAACGGGCGGCGGGGGCGCGGTTCCGGCCGCGCGGGAGCCGTGTACGTGTGTCGTTGTGATGACCACGCTTCAGCAGACAGTCCCCGGCGCCGCCGTCCCCGCGCGGCACACCGGGCTGCGCCGGGCGAGCAGGGCGCTCAGGCCGGCGCGAACCCTCCCTGGAGCCCTCGTCGCGCTCACGCTGGCCGCCGGGCTGGGGGCGACGGCGGCCGAGATCGTGTCAGGGCTGCTCGGCCACCGGCTCGGCTGGGTCCCCGTGAACAGGCTGGTCGAGCTCGCGGGCAGGACCACCTGGCCCGAGCTGGCCACCGCCGCCGTGGCCATGGTGGGCACGGGCACGCTGATGCTGCTGCTGGCGATCGTGCCCGGCCAGTCGATGCTGGTGCCGGTGGAGACGTCCGACCCGCGGATCGTCATCGGCATCACCCGCTCGGGCCTGCGCCGCACGCTCCGCGCGGCCGCCCAGCAGGTGCCGGGGGTGGACCGGGCCCGGGTACGGCTGCGCAAGAGCACCATCGAGGTCACGGTCATGACGGGGACGGAGAGCTCCGGCGCGATGCTCAGGCAGGTCGGCACGGCGGTGGGGGACCGCCTGGCGGGCGTGGGCACGCTGGGCACGGGCGAGGTCGTGGTCCGGCTGCGCAGAAAGGGGGCATGATGCCCGGACGCACCGATACGGTCCGGCCGCCCAGAAGGGCGGCGTGATGCCCGAACGTACGGACGCGCAACGGGCGGCCCCTCGGGGCAAGGGCCCCGCAATGCGGCAGTACGCGGGCAACCGCGTCGGCCTGGCCATCGTCGGCGGCACGCTGCTGGGCCTGGGCATGTACGCCTGGCTCCGCGGCCACGGCCGCTTCTTCGACCTGCCCGCCACCGCCAAGGTCCTCCCGGCCCAGACCCGCCGGGTGCTCGCCGACGAGCCCTGGCCCCTGTGGGTGCTGGCCCTGAGCTTCCTGCTCCTGTCGCTGGTCTCGCTCCGCTGGCTCCTGCTCAGCCTCGGCTGGGGCCGCCGCGGCGCCCGCAACGGCACGGGCACCGCGATGCTCTTCGTCGGGCTGAAGGGCGTGGAAGGGCTGGGCCGGTCGGCCGTACGGGTCACCGAGAACGGCCTGCGCGTCACCCTGACGTGCCCCTCCACCGCGGACGTGGGCGCGGTGGTGAGCAAACTGGACCACGACATCGTCGGCAGGATCCGCCGCGAGGTCAGCGACGACGACGCCGGCGCCGTCGTCCGCCTGCACGTCCGCCGCTGACCAGGCACATTCGAATTATCCGGAAATTCGGGCGGGAATTATCGGTGGCGCATAAAGCATTCGCCAATGATCTCCGGCCGCGTGTCAGACCGGGCGGCCGGTAATCGGCGGAGACTACCTTTCATTCTGTTGGTGCGGACGCACAAAAAACAGGAGATTCGCATGAACATAATGGGAAAGCTCGTCGCGGCTCTCGCCATTTCGGCCGGTACCGCCGTTGCCGGCGCCACCTCACCGGCCCTGGCCGACAACCCTCCACTCATAGACGTCATCGACGATGTCGTACCGAACGCGAGCGTGCTCTCGGACATACTCCCGAACGTGAGCGTGTCACCCTCGGTGCTGTGCATCCCCACGGCGCAGAACAGCAACAGCGCCCACGGCGACCGCAATCGGCTGGACAACAACCAGACCATCAACTGCACGCAGACCGCGCAGCAGACGTCGTCGCCGGCGAATGCGCTCAGAGATTACGAGAAAGTCATGGGGCCCTCTCAGACGCTCCCCATGGGTCTGTCGGCCGTCATCGTCGTCATGTGCCCCGCCGGCAAAGTGGCACTGGGCGGCGGTTATGCCATCACCGGCAACTTCCCGCCGAACACCAACATCGACGAGGTCATAGATGCTCCCACCCCCGCGAATGACGGCTGGCAACTGCAGTTCCTGACCACTGGCAGCACGCAATTCCAGGTTGTTCCGTTCGTTACCTGCGCCAGGCCGTCCTAGCCAGGTCAGCACTCGATCACGTTGACGGCCAGGCCGCCGCGCGAGGTCTCCTTGTACTTGTCCAGCATGTCCCGCCCGGTGTCCCGCATCGTCTTGATGGCACGATCCAGCGGCACGAAGTGGCGACCGTCGCCGCGCAGGGCGATCCGGGCGGCCGTGATGGCCTTGTTGGAGGCCACCGCGTTGCGCTCGATGCACGGGATCTGGACCAGGCCGCCGATCGGGTCGCAGGTCAGGCCCAGATTGTGTTCGATGCCGATCTCGGCCGCGTTCTCGACCTGCTCGGGCGTGCCCCCCAGGGCCTCCGTGAGCCCGGCCGAGGCCATCGAGCAGGCGGAGCCGACCTCGCCCTGGCAGCCCACCTCGGCGCCCGAGATCGAGGCGTTCTCCTTGAACAGCACGCCGATCGCGCCCGCCGTCAGCAGGAAGCGGACCACGCCCTCCTCGTCCGCGTGCGGGACGAAGCGGGTGTAATACGTCAGGACGGCCGGGATGATGCCGGCGGCGCCGTTCGTGGGCGCGGTGACGATGCGGCCCCCGGCGGCGTTCTCCTCGTTGACCGCCAGCGCGAACAGCGCGACCCAGTCCATGGCCTGCAGCGGGTCCTTCTCCGCCGGCTCCGACTGCAGGCGCCGGTGGAGCTGGTTGGCGCGGCGCTTGACCTTGAGGCCGCCGGGCAGGACGCCCTCCTTGGAGATGCCCCGGCGCACGCACTCCGACATGACCGCCCAGAGCCGCAGCAGGCCCGAGCGGATCTCCTCCTCGGTGCGGCCGAACGCCTTCTCGTTCTCCAGCATCAGCGCCGAGATCGACAGGCCCGTGTTGGAGCAGTGCTTGAGCAGCTCCTCACCCGTGGTGAAGGGGAAGGGCAGGACGGTGTCGTCCGGCTTGATGCGGTCGGCGCCCGTGGCCTTCTCGTCCACGACGAAGCCGCCGCCCACCGAGAAGTAGACCTTCTCCCTCAGCCGCTCGCCGTCGGCGTCGTACGCGGTGAAGCGCATGCCGTTCGGGTGCTCGGGCAGCGAGATCTTGCGTTCGAAGACGAGGTGCTCGCCCACGACGAAGCGGATCTCGTGCGTCCCGTAGAGCTTGACCGTGCCCGACTCGCGCATCTCGGCCAGGCGGCCGTCAATGGAGTCGACGTCGACCAGCTCGGGCTTCTCGCCGGACAGGCCGAGCAGGACCGCCTTGTCGCTGCCGTGGCCCTTGCCGGTCAGGCCGAGCGAGCCGTACAGGATGGCCTCGACCCGCGCGACCCGGGAGAGCAGGCCGTCGTCGTGCAGCCCGCGGGCGAACTTGTGCGCGGCCGCCATCGGGCCTCCCGTGTGGGAGCTCGACGGGCCGATGCCGATCTTGAAAAGGTCGAAGACGCTGATCGCCATTGATGTGGCGCCCTTCATGCTGGGGCCGGGGCCCGCGCGGGGCCCCGGCAAAAAGGTCAGGAATCGCCTGAGGTGAGCGCCTTGTACTCCTCGGCGGTGAGCACGTCCTCGGCGTCGCCCTCGACGCGCACCCGGAACATCCAACCGTCGCCGTACGGGTCACTGTTGACCAGGCTCGGGTCGTCGACCACGGCCTGGTTCACCTCGACGATCTCGCCCCCGACGGGGGTGTAGATGTCGCTCACCGACTTGGTCGACTCCACCTCGCCGACGGATTCGCCCGGCTCGACGGTCGAGCCGACGTCCGGGAGCTGCACGAAGACGACGTCACCAAGAGATTCGGCGGCGAAGGCCGTGACGCCGATGGTCACGGTCAGGCCGTCGTCGAGGCCGGCCACCCACTCGTGCTCCTTGGTGTAGCTCAGCTCGTCAGGGATGTTGCTCACTTGTTCCTCCTGTAGAAGGGCAGCTCAACCAGGTCCATAGGTTCATGGCTGCCCCGGATGTCCACGGCCAGGCCTGACTCGGCGCCGGTGTCCACGTAGGCCATCGCGATGGGCCTGCCCAGGCTCTGGGAGGGCGCACCGCTGGTGACCTCGCCGACGACGGCGCCGTCTTTGGTGACCGGGTAGCCGTGGCGCGGCACCCGGCGTCCCCGCGCGACCAGGCCGACGAGCCGGCGCCGGGGCGGGTCGTCCTTGACCGCCTCGAGCGCCGACCGGCCGACGAAGTCGCCCGGCTTGTCGAATTTCACCACTCTGCCCAGCCCCGCGTCGAACGGGGTCAGCTCGACGCTCAGCTCGTTGCCGTAGAGGGGCATGCCGGCCTCGAGCCTGAGGGTGTCGCGGCTGGACAGGCCGGCGGGCTTGAGGCCGTGCGGCTCGCCCGCCGCCATGAGCGCGTGCCAGAGCGGCACCGCGTCCTGGTTGGCGACGAACAGCTCGAACCCGTCCTCGCCGGTGTAGCCGGTGCGGGCGATCAGGGCCTGCCGCCCGTCGACCAGGTCGGGCAGGCCCGCGTAGTACTTGAGCCCGTCGAGGTCGGCGTCGGTGAGGGTGGCGAGGATCTCCTGGGATCGGGGTCCCTGAACGGCGATCAGCGCATACTGGTCCGACCGGTCCTCGACGAGCACGTCATACGCCTTCGACCGCTCAATCAGCTCTTTTGCCACTTTTTCGTAGTTCGAGGCGTTTGCCACGACCATGAACTCGTCGTCGTCGAGTCGGTAGACGATGAGGTCGTCGAGTACCCCGCCCCGCTCGTTGACGATCATGGTGTACCTGGCCCGCCCGGTCGCCAGCGCCGACAGATGGCCGACCAGCGCGTAGTCGAGCGCCTGCCCGGCCTGCGGTCCGGTCAGGAAGATCTCGCCCATGTGGGAGAGGTCGAACAGCCCGGCCGCCTGGCGAACGGCGTTGTGTTCCGCGGACTCGCTCCCGTATCGGAGCGGCATGAGCCACCCGGCGAAGTCGGTGAGCGTGGCGCCGAGGCTCTCGTGAACGTCTCGTAGCGGTGTTGGTCGGGACATTTGTCGCACCTCTGGACAGGGTTGGATGCCAGCATCCTCCCCCTCTGTCATCGATGCCTGAGAGCTTCGCCCGAGTTTTGCCGGACTTTCACCTTCGGCGAGGCCCCGCGGGCCTGCTTTCCAGAGGTCACCATAGGCCGCGCGGTCCTTTGCCTTGAGAGGTTTGCGGGGAGGGCTTGCTCCTTCAGGGACCCTGACCGGCTGTCAGGGTGCTCTCCCGCACGGTTTCGCCGGTGATGCCCGCCAGCCTAGTGCCGCGATGGGGTCGTTGTCGCGTTCTGCTCGCTCATGAACCACTCCGGGGGGTGGTGACGTCGTAAGGATATGAATCGGCGAACGGCGGCTTTCGGCCTGCTGACCACCCTGGCCCTGGCGGGCTGCGGCGCATCGGAGGCGGCGGGCACGGTGTCCCCGACCCGTTACGAGGCGAACGGGACGGTGCTCGAAGGCGGCGGGCACGGGCCGCAGCTGTGCATGATGGTCATGGAGTCGTCGCCACCCCAGTGCGGCGGTCCGGACGTCGCCGGCTGGGACTGGAACAAGGTGGACCACGAGTCGCAGGGCGGCGTGAAGTGGGGCGAGTACCGCGTCGTGGGCACCTGGGACGGCACCAGGCTGACGCTCACCGAGCCGCCGGGCGCCAAGGCGGCGGCCCCCGCCCACGAGGAGGACTTCACCAGCCCGTGCCCGGCGCCGGAGGGTGGCTGGCGGCCGGTCGATCCCGCCAAGGCCACGCAGCGGGCGCTGGAGGAGGCGATGGCGCGGGCCGGCACGGCCGAGGAGTTCGCGGGCGCCTGGCTGGACCAGAGCTACATGAAGGGGCTCCCCGCCGAGTCGCCGGAGGCCAACGACCCGCGGCGGCTGGTGCTCAACCTGAAGTTCACCGGCGACCTGTCCGGCCGCGAGGCGTGGATCCGTGAGGTGTGGGGCGGCGCGCTGTGCGTCAGCGGCGCGGCGCGCAGCCAGCGCGAGCTGGAGACGATCCAGCGGGAGGTCGAGGCCGAGCTGGGCGACCGTCTCGTCTCGGCCTCCTCCAGCGTGCGGGGCAACCAGGTGACCGCGCAGGTCTGGGTGGCCACCGACGAGCAGCGTCGCGACCTCGACGCCAGGCACGGTGCCGGAGCCGTGGTGCTGGACGGCGTGCTCAGACCAGTGGGATGAGAGCGGTCAGCAGGCTGACACGAGCGCCTCGAAGAGGGCGCCGTCCTCGGCCGCCTCGGGGTGCCACTGCACGGCCACGGCGAAGGGGGCCGAGTCCAGCTCGACCGCCTCGATCGTGCCGTCATCGGCGGTGGCGGTGACCTTGAGACCGGGCGCGAGCCGGTCGATGGCCTGGTGGTGGTAGTGGGGGACGGTCACGGGCTCGGTGCCCAGCGCCTTGGCCAGGCGGCTGCCGGGGACGGGCGTGACGGGCAGCGGGCCGAACCGGCCGGGGGCGGGGGAGTGGCCGGTGTGCCCCACGACGTCGGGGAGGTGCTGGTGGAGGCTGCCGCCGAGGGCGACGTTGAGCACCTGGAGGCCGCGGCAGATGCCGAGGTACGGCAGGCCGGCGTCGAGGGCCGCCGCCATCAGCCCAAACTCCGCCTCATCCCGAAATTTCCGGACGTAGCCGATTTGATCCCCCGGTTCCTGCCCGTACCGGGCCGGATCGACGTCCCCGCCACCGGCCAGGATCAGGCCGTCCAGCCGGCCGACGACCTGCGCGGGCTCGCCGGCCGGCGGCAGCACGATCGGCTGCCCGCCGGCGCGTACGACCTGCTCCACGTACATGTACGGCAGGAGCGCCACGGTCATGTCCCAGACCGTGAACTTCGCCGGCTCCACGTACGACGTGATGCCGATGACGGGACGCTGCACGATGACCCCCGAGAGACCGGACCAGAGCTAGAGCGGCGTGACGTAGGCGCCGGAGATGCCCCCGTCCACCAGGAACTCGCTACCCGTGATGAACGACGCGTCGTCGCTGGCCAGGAACGCCACCGCCGCGGCGATCTCCGACGCCTCGGCGAAGCGCCCGACGGGGATGTGCACCAGCCGCCGCTGCGCCCGCTCCGGGTCCTTGGCGAACAGCTCCTGCAGCAACGGCGTGTTCACCGGCCCGGGGCACAGCGCGTTCACCCTGATGCCCTCCCGGGCGAACTGCACGCCCAGCTCGCGCGACATCGCCAGCACGCCGCCCTTGGAGGCCGTGTACGAGATCTGCGAGGTCGCCGACCCCATGACGGCCACGAACGACGCGGTGTTGATGATCGAGCCCTTGCCCTGCCGCTGCATGTACGGGATGGCGTGCTTGCAGCAGAGGTAGACGCTGGTCAGGTTCACCTCCTGCACCCGGCGCCAGGCGTCGATGCCGGTCTCCAGGATCGAGTCGTCGTCGGGCGGCGAGATGCCCGCGTTGTTGAAGGCGATGTCCACGCTGCCGTAGGTGTCGAAGGCGGTCCGGAACATCCTGGCGACGTCGTCCTCGTCGGTGACGTCCGCCTTGACGAAGAGGCCGCCGACCTCGTTCGCGGCCTTGACGCCCGCCTCCTCGTCGACGTCCGCGCAGACGACCCTGGCGCCCTCCTCGGCGAACCTGCGGGCCGTGGCCAGCCCGATGCCGCTGCCCGCGCCGGTGATGACGGCCACCCGATCCTGCAAACGCTGCACTTTCACTCCCACGAGATGAAGACGTTCTTGGTCTCGGTGAACGCCGCCAGGGCGTCAGGGCCGAGCTCCCTGCCGAGACCGGACTGCTTGAAGCCGCCGAACGGGGTCCAGTAGCGGACCGACGAGTGCGAGTTGACCGAGAGCGCGCCCGACTCGACGGCCCTGGCCACGCGGAGCGCCCGCCCGACGTCGCGGGTCCAGATGGAGCCGCTCAGGCCGTACGGGGTGTCGTTCGCGACGCGTACGGCCTCCGCCTCGTCCTCGAAGCGCACCACGGACACGACGGGCCCGAAGATCTCCTCGGTGAAGGCCGGGTCGGTGGGCTCCGGCGTCAGCACGGTCGGCGGGAACCAGTAGCCCCTGCCTTCGGGGCAGGATCCCTGCAGGTAGGGGGTGCCCTGGACGAAGCCGCGCACCCGGTCGAGGTGTTCGGCGCTGATCAGCGGGCCCATCTCGGTGCCCTCGTCGAGCGGGTCGCCGACCTTGACGCCGCGCACGGCCGCCGCCAGGCGCTCCATGAACTCGTCGTACACCTCGGCCTGGACGAGCAGGCGGGAGCGGGCGCAGCAGTCCTGGCCCGAGTTGTCGAAGACCGCGTACGGCGCCGTCCTCGCCGCCTTGTCGAGATCCGCGTCGGCGAAGACGATGTTGGCGGACTTGCCGCCCAGCTCCAGCGTGACCCGCTTGACCTGCCGTGCCGCCTTGGCGGCGATCTCCTTGCCCACCTCGGTCGAGCCGGTGAACACGATCTTCGCCACGCCGGGATGCTCGACGAGCCGGGCCCCCGCGACCTCCCCTGCCCCAGGCAGCACCTGGAGCACCCCCTCGGGGAGGCCCGCGGCGAGGGCCAGCTCAGCCAGCCTCAGCGCGGTCAGCGGGGTCCATTCGGCCGGCTTGACGATCACCGTGTTGCCGGCGGCGAGCGCCGGGGCGACGCCCCAGGTCATGATCACCATGGGGAAGTTCCACGGCACGATGACGCCGACGACGCCCAGCGGCTCCTGGAACGTGAGGTCCACGCCGCCCGGCACCGGGATCTGCTTGCCGTGGTTGCGCTCGGGGGCACCGGCGTAGAAGTGCAGCACGTCGCGTACGTTGCCGGCCTCCCACCGGGCGTTGCCGATCGGGTGCCCGGCGTTGGCCAGCTCCAGCCGCGCCAGCTCCTCGCCGTGCTCGTCCACCAGGTCGGCGAACCTGCGCAGCAGCCGCGCCCGGTCCCCGGGCGACACCTCGCGCCAGGTCGCGTACGCGTGCCTGGCACGCTCCACCGCCCGGTCCACCTCGGCGGCGTCGGCCAGTTCGACGTCGGCGAGGACGTCCTCCGTCGCCGGATTAACGATCTTCATGTGCTTCTTTCACATCCGCTCGAAACCACGGAACAGCTCCCAATCCGTCACCGCCGCGTCGAACGCGGCCAGCTCCACGCGCGCGTTGTTCGCATAGTGCTCGACCACGTCCTCGCCGAACGTCTCGCGGGCCAGCTTCGACCCCTCGAACAGCGCCAGCGCGTCCCGCAGCGTGTGGGGCACGCTCTCGGCGCCGGAGTCGTAGGCGTTGCCCTCGAACGCGCTCTCCAGCGGCAGCTCGTTGTCGATGCCGTGCAGCCCGGCCGCGACCAGCGCGGCCACCGCGAGGTAGGGGTTGACGTCGCCGCCCGGCACCCGGTTCTCCACGCGCAGCGACGGCCCGTGGCCGACGAGCCGGAGCGAGCAGGTGCGGTTGTCCACGCCCCACTTGACGGCCGTGGGCGCGAAGCTGCCGGGGACGTAGCGCTTGTAGGAGTTGATGTTGGGGGCGTACAGGAGGGTGAGCTCGCGCAGGCAGGCGAGCTGCCCGGCGATGAAGTGGGCGCCGAGCGGGGAGAGCCCGTGGGGCCCGTCGCCCGCCATCACCGGATCCCCGTCGCCGCCGCGCAGCGAGATGTGGATGTGGCAGGAGTTGCCCTCGCGCTGGTTGGGCTTGGCCATGAAGGTGATCGACTTGCCCTCCTGGGCGGCGATCTCCTTCGCGCCGTTCTTGTAGATGACGTGGTGGTCGCAGGTCGTGAGCGCCTCGTCGTAGCGGAAGGCGATCTCGTGCTGGCCCAGGTTGCACTCGCCCTTGGCGGACTCGACGTACAGGCCGGCGCCTTCCATGTTCCGGCGGATCCGGCGCAGCAGCGGCTCGATGCGGGCGGTGCCGAGCAGCGAATAGTCCACGTTGTAGAGGTTGGACGGTGTCATGTCCCGGTAGCCGCGCTTCCAGGCGTCCTCGTAGCTGTCCTCGTAGACGCAGAACTCCAGCTCGGTGCCCACGTACGCGGTCAGCCCCCGCTCGGCGAGGCGGGCGAGCTGCCTGCGCAGGATCTGGCGGGGCGAGGCGGTCACGTCGCCGCCGCCCTCCCAGGCGAGGTCGGCCATCAGCATGGCCGTCCCCTCGTGCCACGGCACCCTGCGCAGGGTCGCGAGGTCCGGCTTCATCACGAAGTCGCCGTAGCCCCGCTCCCAGGACGACATCGCGTAGCCGCCGACGGTGTTCATGTCCACGTCGACGGCGAGCAGGTAGTTGCACCCCTCGGAGCCGTGGTGCAGCACCTCTTCGAGGAAATAGCGGGCGGACAGTCGCTTGCCCTGCAGCCTGCCCTGCATGTCGGCGATCGCGAGGAGCACGGTGTCGATGCGGCCGAGCGCCACCTCGTCGCGCAGCTCGCTGACGGAAAGGAATCCGGCGCTCGATCTCTCGCTCACGCTGTCCCCGCTCCGATCTGGCCAGAGGCGCTTTCCCGTTGATTGGGCTAGTCTTAGACCATTGATGTGTATGGCGGGATCCGTTGTCAAGACCTGAGGACACGTTGGACGAGTCGGCGCGGTTGATGACGGTGTTGCGCCCGGTGCGGGCCGGCAACGCCTTCGAGGAGACGGTGGAACGGCTGCTCCAGGCCATCAAGCTCGGCGTGGTCCCGCCCGGCGACAAGCTCCCGCCGGAGCGCGAGCTGGCCGTGCGGCTCGGCATCAGCCGGGTCACCCTGCGCGAGGCGATCCGCGCGCTGTCGGAGGCGGGCTACCTCGACGTGCGCAGGGGCCGGTACGGGGGCGCCTTCGTCACGTACGTTCCTCCCCAGCCGGACGCGGGCGACCTGCGGCAGGTCGTGGCGGAGATGGGCAGCGACGACCTGTCGGACGCGCTCACGTTCCGCCTGGCGGTGGAGTGCGGGGCGGCCCAGGTGCTGGCCGCCTCCCGCCTCGCGGAGGACAGGCGGCAGGTGCTCCTGCAGCGGCTGTCGGAGCTGAACGAGGCCCCGATCGAGGACTACCGCCGCCTCGACACGGCCTTCCACCTGTCGATCGCCGAGCTGACCGGCTCGACCCTGCTCGCCACGGCGTGCGCGGACGCCCGCTCGCGGGTGAGCGACCTGCTGAACGCGATCCCCATGCTCCAGGTCAACCTGGATCACGCCGCCGTCCAGCACCGGGCCATCGTGGACGCCATCCTGGCCGGCGACCCGGACGGGGCCCGCCGGGCGGTCACCGAGCACCTGGAGGGCACAGCAGCCCTTTTGCGGGCCTTCCTCGCTTGAAGGTCTAGAAGGTGCAGGGGCCCTCGTACCATCTCTTTCTAGAGTCATGGAGAACTGGTTCGCGCACAACATCGTCGCTACGGGACGGCTGCCGCTGTTCTGTTACTTCGTCACGCTCATCGTGGCGTTCATCGCCACGCGCATCAACGTCCGCCTGATCAGGGCGAAGGTCGGTTGGTTCCGCAACGTGAACGTGGGCGAGATGCACATCCACCACATCGTGTTCGGCGTGGTGCTGATGCTGGTCGGCGGGGTCAGCGGGCTCATCGTGTCCTCCGCCTCGCAGGTCGGCTACGCCGTCGCGGCCTCCATCTTCGGCATCGGGTCGGCGCTCGTGCTGGACGAGTTCGCGCTGATCCTGCACCTGCACGACGTGTACTGGGAGGAGGAGGGGCGCACCTCGGTGGACGCGGTCTTCATCGCGATCGCCGTCACGGGCCTGCTCCTCATCGGCCTGCGCCCCCTGACCTGGGACTACGGCACCCTGGTCAACCCCGGCGCGCTCATCGTGGCCAACCTGGCGCTCGCCGTCGTCACCCTGCTCAAGGGCAAGATCTGGACGGGGATGGCCGGCCTGTTCGTGCCGCCGATGCTGGTGGTGGGCGCGATACGGCTGGCCCGCCCCGGCTCCCCGTGGGCCCGCTGGTTCTTCGCCCAGCGCTCGCCGCGCAAGATGGCCAAGGCCATCCACCGGGAGGAGCGGTGGCGGCGGCCGGCGATCAGGGCCAAGATCGCCTTCCAGGAGTTCCTCTCAGGGCATCACGATCTCCCTTCCACGCGGCGCGACCGTTGGCATACTTGAGCCATGGCACTTCCTTCGATCTACGAAGGGCTCGAAGAGAAGGTCCCTGACTCTTTGGGTGACCTTCACGGCCCGGCCGACGGCGTGGTCGCCCTGCCGCCCCATCTGGCGTGGTCGGGGCTGACGAAATTCGACCTGTCCAATTTCAGGCTGCGCCTGTCGATGTACAAAATCGTGATCACCGCCGGTCAGCGAGCCGATTACGAGACGTACCTCAACGCCGATCATCTCGTCGCCGACTGGCCGTTGCTGCGGAAGGGGCTCGGGCGCGGTTACCGGCGCGCTTTGGAGCAGAAGCTCGCGTTGCCGCGCGAGATTCTCGCCTGATGTACTTCCCGCCCTTTCAGGAGCGGCTGCTCCATGCCGTCATGCCCGTCTGCGATCGCTACGGCCTGGTGCTCGCGGGTGGCTATGCGATCAAGGCACACGGCTTCACGGACCGGCCGAGCAAGGACCTCGACTTCGCCACAGCAGAGGAAACGCCGCTGCCTGACGTGGCCGACGGTGTTCTTGGAGCGTTCCAGAGAGCTGGACTCAACGCGTGGATCATCGAAGTCACGCCTCGGATGGGCCGCTTGATGATCGAGGACACGATCACCGGTGAGACCTGTGAATTCGACCTTCTACGCGAGGCGTTACAGGAACGGCCGATCATCTGCGGCATGTTGAAGGTGCTTGGCTTGGAAGACGCGATCGGACTCAAGATGCGAGCGCTGCACGAGCGCAGCTATGCGCGCGACATCATCGACATCGCCTCGGTGGGCCACCTGTACACCTTCCGCGCACTCGAACGCCTCGCCAAGGTGCACCACGACGAGTTCTCGCTTTATGAGCTGGCTTCGCGGCTGGAGGCCGTCGATTTCATAGACGACGAGGAGTTCGAGCGCTACGGCATCGGCGAGGCGCGGATCAAGGAGATCCGCTGCTTCGCGCTGGACTGGCTGGAGGACATCAAGCTGCGGCGGGCGGATGACGGGGACATCGACTACGACGACCCGGATTTGCCGGACATCGACTGATTCCCGGTGATCACCGGGGTGAGCAGCGGGCGCTTGGCGGTGCGGCCGGCGCCGGAGGACTGGCCGAGGAGGCGGCGGCCGATCCACGGGCCGGCGAAGGTGGCCAGCCAGCGCACCTCCGCCGACGCCGCGCGCCAGGCGCGCAGGGCGGGCAGCGGCGTCAGGGGTGTCGCCCAGGTGTCGTCGCTGCCGGGCAGGTCCAGGGCGTGGGCGACGGCGGCGGCGAAGCGGGCGTGCCCGGCCGGGCTCGCGTGCAGCCGGTCGGCGCTCCACATCCGGGCATCGGTGAAGTCGAGCGGGAACGTGTCCACCAGCGTGACCCCCGGGCGGGCGGCGGCCACGCGGACGCGGGCGTTGAACTCGATCAGCCTGGGCCGGAGCGGGCGGGCCATCGGCGCGATCCTGGCGATGTCGGGGAAGGTCATGGTCACCACGTGCACGCCCGCGGCGGTCAGGCGGACGATCATGTCCTCCACGATGCCCGCCACCCTGGCGGCGTCGAAGCCGGGGCGGATGATGTCGTTCATGCCCGCCATGACCGTGACCAGGTCGGGCCGGAGCGCCAGGGCGGCGGGCAGTTGCTCGGCCCGGATCTCGGCCGCCTGGCGGCCGCGGACCGCGAGGTTGGCGTAGAGCAGCTCCGGGTTGGCGGCGGCCAGGTGCTCGGCGAGGCGGTCGGCCCAGCCGCGGTGGCCGGTGACGTCGTCGCCGTCCCCGAGGCCCTCGGTCTGGCTGTCGCCGATGGCGACGTAACGCGCGTAGGTCATGGCTTCGTCCTCTCCGCGCGGGCCGCGCGTTCGGTCAGGGTCCGGGCGGTCTCCAGGCACCAGTCGCGCATCTCGCGCTCCAGGCGGCAGCCGGCCAGGCAGGACAGGTAGGGGCCGACGTGCTCGCCCCGGCGCAGGAACGTCTCCTCGTCCTGGTCGCCGCGCAGGCGCAGGAGGGTCTGCTCGAAGAAGGCGAGCTTGACCGCGGCCTCCTCGGCCCGCTCCCGGAGCTGCTCGATCACGGGCCCCGGGTCGACGTGGTCCACGGCGTGCACCTTGACGGCGAGGTCGTCGCGGAGGAGCAGGGGCTTGGGCGGGGTCGCGGCGAAGGCCGCCAGCTCGGCGGCGCCGGCCTCGGTGACCGTGAACACCCGCTTGTTGGGCCGGCCCGTCTGGACGACCTCCCGGCCCGCGATCAGCCCGTGGGCCTCCAGCTTGGTCAGCTCCGCGTAGAGCTGCTGGGGGGCGGCGTACCAGAAGTTGGAGACGCCGACGTCGAAGATCTTGGTGAGTTGGTAGCCGCTGTACTCGCCGCCGAGCAGGGCCGCCAGCACGGCGTGCCTCAGAGCCATGGATAGTCATGTCCATGAGTAGTCATGGACATGACTATAGAGGCGCGGGCGTACGGACGCTAGAGGGTGGCCACCGAGCGGAGGGCCAGGCCCGCGCCGAGCAGCACCACCATCGCGGCCGTGCCCACCGGGGCCAGGCCCGAGAGCCGGGCGGCCAGGCGGCGGCCCGCCGTGGCGCGCTGTTCCAGGCGGTCCACCAGCTTGACCAGCAGGAGGCCGGTGGCGGTGAGGGTGGCGGCCATGCCGATGCCGTACGCGGTCACCAGCGCCACGCCGAACCAGGTGCGGCCGAGCGCGATGGCGCCGAGGAGCACCACGAGGGCCGACGGGCTGGGGACGAGCCCGCCCGCGATGCCGAGACCCACCAGCCCTGCCCGCTTTGTCGCCTCCTCGCCGCCATGTCCGTGGCCATGCCCGTGCCCGTGGCCATGTCCGTGCCCGTGGCCGTGCCCGTGACCATGCCCGTGGCCGTGCAGGGAGGTGCCGCGGCGGGCGTTCAGGAGGAGGCGGAAGCCGATGACGGCGATCAGCGCGCCGCTGGCCACCCCCAGCCACGCCAGCACGGACTCGCCCGCCAGCGCCGTGAACGCGCTCAGCAGCAGCCCCACCACCAGCACCCCGACCGTGTGCGTGGCCGTCACCGTCGCGCCCACCACGAGCGCGTCGCGCGGGCGCCCGCGCCGCCCCGCCAGGTACGCGGCCATGATGGTCTTGCCGTGCCCGGGGATCAGCGCGTGCCCGGCGCCCAGCACCACCGCCAGCCCGACCGCCAGCAGCCCGAGCGGGAGCGTCAGCGAGTCGGCGCCGACCAGCCCGGCGAACGTCCGGTCCAGGGCGGCCAGCGCGTCCCCGACCGGCCCGCCGACGCCGATCCCGCCGGACCCGATCCCGCCGGACCCGGGGCCGCCGGGCGCGCCGGAGCCGCCCTGGCCGGGCAGGCCCGCGCCGGGCGCGACGGTCATCGTCGCGGTGCGCTGGTCGAGCGGATCGGCCAGCAGGTCCTCCGGGTAGGCGTGCAGCTCCTCGCTCGCGCTCACCGACGGCACCGACGAGCGGACCAGGCGCACCCCGTCGCCCACCGCCGTGATCTCCCGCCAGCCGATCCTGTCCTGCTCGAACCCGTCGGCGAACTCCACGGCCCCCGAGGCGCGCACTCCGGCCACGAGCCGGCAGGTCAGGCGGCTGGTCTGGAGGCCCCCTTGGCCGGGGGCGTAGGCGAAGGCGGAGCCGGCCACCCGCCACGGCACCGTCCTGCCCGCCACCGTGAGCCGCTGGGCGGCGGCCAGCGCGCCGCAGCGGCGGGCCGCGTACGAGGCGTCCACCTGCGGCTTGGCCTGCAGCGTGGGCAGCTCGGCGGCGTCCACGACGGCGAGGTTGCGCACGTCGGTGGGCGAGATCCGCAGCCCGTTGTAGTGGTTGACGGTGAAGTTGCCCAGCGGGTGCATCGCCACGGGCGCCGCCTTGGCCGCGGTGACCAGGACGACGCTCAGGCACAGCGACAGCACCAGGCCCGTCGCGACGGACAGCAGGCCGAGCCGGATGACTCTCATGAGAACCTCGCCAGTGCGGACAGTGTCGGGTCGAAGCCGGCGTCCACCTTGACGGACCGGCCCAGCGCCTGCTCGATCCTGGCGCGGTGATACTTCAGCAGCGGGTTCCGCCAGCCGGTCGCCGTGGCCTTCTTGGCGTACGGCAGCGCCTCGGCCGGCTTGCCCGCCTTGAACAGGGCCCAGGCGAGGGCGTCGGTGGCGACGAGGTTCGGGTTGCGGGCGTACTCGGCCCTGGCGTGCTCGACCGCCAGCGCCGGGTCCCCGTGGTCGGCCTCGAACTCGGCCCAGGTCAGGTCGTCACGCACGCCCGCCGCCTGGAACAGCCTGCGCTGCGCCTTCAGCAGGGTCCAGTCGGCGGGCCGGCCCGCCTTGATCTGGGTCTCGCCCTGCTCGATCAGGTATTGGGGGAGCGGGAGGCGTTCGACGACGCTCCGGTAGAGGTCGAGCGCCTCGCTCAGGCGGCCGCTCAGCGCGGCGGTCCTGGCCTGGCCCGCGAGCGCCGGGGTGTAGCCGGGGTGGGCCTGCAGGGCCTGGGCGTACCAGCCGGCCGCCGCGGCCAGGTCGCCGGAGTGGAGGGCCAGCTCGCCCAGGTAGTAGCGGGCGTAGGCGAGGTCGGCCGGCTGCCAGGCGTCGTTCTGCGCCATTTCGAGGTACTCGCGGGCCTTGGCCGTGTCGCCGCGCAGCTCGGCCGCGTACGAGGCGCGGGCGAAGGCCGCCACTCCCGGGCGCAGGCCCAGCATCTCGTCCACGGCCCGCTGCGCCCCGCGCAGGTCCCCGAGCTGCGTCCGCGCGTCGGCCAGCACGCCGTAGGCCGGGGCGCCGTACGGGTTGATGTCGATCGCGCGCTCGGCCAGCCGTACCGCCTCGGCGAACTCGTGGCGCCCGGCGGCCAGCGCCGCCTGGCCGGTGAGCACCGCGTCGTCCCCGGCCCTCAGCCTGGCGGCGGTGGCGATCGCGCCCTCCGCCTTCGTGTAGTACGACGGGTCGCCGGTGATCCTGGCCTGGTCGACGTACTGGGAGGCGAGCTGGGCCCAGCCGCGGTAGTCGCCCGGCAGGCGCTTGAGCCGATCCTGCAGCGTCTCGGTGGACGGCTGGTCCGCCACCGGCCCCGGCGCGGGCGCCGCCGGGAACGACAGGATCGTGAAGGTCATGGCCCCGATGAGGGCAAGCCCGGCGAAGATCACGAAGGCACGCATGTCCAAGGCTCCAGGGTGCTGGGGAGTCGGCCGGCCGGCCGTGACGGGGAGCACGGCCGGCCGGCCTCGTGTCGGCGGCAGACGGTGGGAGACGGGGTCTGCCGCCGGGGGGGCTGACCGGCCCGCTTGGAGAGGGAGCGGGCCGGTCGGGGAGTCAGCGCTGGTTCACCGCGACGTTGCTCGGCAGCGGGATGTACGGGAACGACTGGAGGATCGGCTTGTCGTTCCTGTCCACCTTGTCCGTCAGCCCGGGCACGAGCTTGCCGGTCACCGCGGCGCCGGCCACGGCCTGCAGCGCGATGTCCACGACATCGTCGGTGAGCCGGCGGCCGTTCGGGAACCCCTGCAGGTCACCGGCCAGCACGCCGAGGCGGTTCGGGTCCTTGGCGGGCGGGATCGCCATGTTCAGCCGCAGCATCTCGGCGGGGCGCAGCTTGCCGGCGTCCTTGTTGAGCACCTGCGAGTTCAGGTCCGCCTTGATCGGGCCGTTCTGCTTGGCGATGCCGGTCAGGAAGATCTCGACCAGGTCGTCGCGCGGGGTCGCGGGGGCCTTGATGCCGTAGATGGCCTCCAGCAGCCTGGCCACCTCGGGGTCGGTGACCCGCTTGACCAGCGGCGCCACGTCGGCGTCCCGCTCCGGGGGCAGGGCGTTGAAGGCGTCCTTGAGCCCGGCGGGCGAGACGACCTCGTTCACCAGCGGGTTGCACAGGCGCGAGACCTGCACGTACCTGCTGCCGTTGAACTTGTCGGTGGTCGAGCAGACGCCGATCACCGGGTTGCGCCTGACGTCGCCCCTGAGCGCCAGCTCGGAGGAGGGCACCTGGAGGGCCACGCTGTTCACGTTGTAGCCCCTGGTGGTGTCCTGGCCGACCTCGGACAGGTTGCCGCCGTAGAGCAGGTCGAACACGCGCAGGTCCAGGAAGAACGCCTCGTCCGCCTGGCCGGCGAACGTCTTGCCGCCGCCGGGCAGGCTCTTGATGGACTGGGCGCGCAGGGTGCCGTAGTCGGGCATCGAGGCCGGGCCGACGTTGCTCGGGGCGACGATGCCGTCGTGGACCAGCGTCCGGGTGCCGTGCGGAGTGATCTTCCTGAGCGTGTAGCGCTGGCGGAAGAACAGGTTCGGGTCGTCGAGCGAGGTGACGGGGCCGTTGTTGTAGAGGAACGTGGTGTTGCCGCGCTTGTCCTCGTTGCGGAACGTCCACTCGTACGTGATGTCGGGCCTGGCGTCGCCGTCGTTGTCGATCTTTATGTTGTAGCGGGACTTCGTGGCGAACGGGTAGAAGTTCGGGCCGCCGTGGGGCTCCTCGAACGGGATCCAGTTGGCCAGGAGGGTCACCGTGTCGGCCTTGTCGGGGCTCACGAACGCGTACACGTCCGTGTTGTCGTGCTGGGGGTCGCCCGCGATCATGGGAGCCTCGCGGTGCGAGGAAGCGATGCCGGAGTCGGTGCGGAGCACGGCCAACGACGACGCGGCGACAGCTGCGGCGAGGCCAAGTCCGACCAGAGCGCGCCGGTTGATCCGGAGCTCCATTTTCGGTCCTTTCGAAGGGCTGATCGTTTTGCTGCGAGGTTCCGGCCGGGTTCCTCGACGCCCTATTCGTCCGCCGGACGCTTCCGGATGTCGTCTCCTCCTCAAGAATGAGGGTCAACGAAAGTTGACATACTTAGGTCGTCAATTTAGGTTGACCCTGTCGAAGCGGTGCGGATCGCGCGGTCCCGTTCGTTGGAGCAAGTCGAGACATGTCGTGGAAGGAGATGTGGTGGTCAAGGAGTTGCTCTCCCATGTCCGCCCGCACCGGAAGACCCTGGTCCTGGGCGGGTTACTGGGCTTGATCGGCTCGGCGGCGGGTCTCGCCATGCCGTTGCTGGCCAAATACGTCGTGGACGCGTTCGGCAAGGCCGGCTCGATGGCCGGGCCGCTGCTGGGGTTGACCGCGGCGGTGCTGATCGGCGCGGTCGTGTCGGCCGCCGGCAGCTATCTGATGGAACGTACGGGCGAGGGCATCGTGCTCGGCGCCCGGCGCAAGCTCGTGGACCGGATGCTGCGGCTCAAGGTCGCCGACGTGGACCGGCTCAAGCCGGGCGACCTGCTGTCGCGGGTGACGGGTGACACGACCTTGCTGCGGGCCGTGCTGACCAACGGGATCGTCGAGTCCGTCAGCGCCACGTTCATGCTGGTCGGGGCGATCATCATGATGGCGACCATGGACGGCGTGCTGCTGCTGGTCACGCTGCTCGTGGTGGTGGTGATCGGCGGGCTCGTCGCGCTGATCATGCCGAGGATCCAGCGGGCGCAGACCCATGCCCAGGAGGCCGTGGGCGAGATGGGGGCCGTGCTGGACCGGGCGCTGCAGGCGTACCGGACCGTGAAGGCCAGCGGCGCGGAGGAGCGGGAGATCGCGGTGGTGGGCGACGCGGCGGTGCGCGCCCGCGACCGGGGGCTGCAGGTCGCCGGGTGGACGTCGCTCGCGGGAGTGGCGACGTGGATGGCGGTGCAGATCGCGTTCCTCGCCGTGCTGGCCGTCGGCGGGGCCAGGGTCGCGTCGGGCACGCTGGAGGTGTCGTCGCTGATCGCGTTCCTGCTGTACCTGTTCTACCTGGTGCCGCCGATCGGGCAGCTCGTCCAGGGCGGCGTCCAGCTCCAGCAGGGGCTGGCCGCGATGAAGCGGATCAAGGAGATCGAGGACCTGCCCGCCGAGCCGGTCAGCGCCGCCGTCGCGGGGACCGGCGAGCCGGTCGGGGTGACGTTCCAGGACGTGGTCTTCAAGTACGGCGACGACCGGCCGACCGTGCACGACGGGGTCACCTTCGAGGTGCCGCCCGGCGGGCTGACCGCGCTGGTGGGGCCGTCGGGGGCGGGCAAGTCGACGGTGTTCGCGCTGATCGAGCGCTTCTACGACCACCAGAAGGGGCTCATCACCGTCGGCGGGCGCGACATCCGCGACTGGCCGCTGGGCGAGCTGCGGGCCGCCCTCGGGTACGTCGAGCAGGACGCCCCCGTGCTGGCCGGCACCCTCCGGGAGAACCTGCTCTTCGCCGCCCGGGACGCCACCGAGGACGAGCTGCTCCGGGCCGTCGCCCGTACCAGGCTCGACGACCTGGTGGACAGGCTGCCCGAAGGGCTGGAGACGCCGGTCGGGCACCGCGGCGTGCTGCTGTCGGGCGGCGAGCGCCAGCGGGTCGCCATCGCCAGGGCGCTGCTGCGCAAGCCGAGGCTGCTGCTGCTCGACGAGGCCACCTCCCAGCTCGACGCGGTCAACGAGCTGCGGCTGCGCGAGGTCATCGCCGAGGTGGCCGCGGAGACGACCGTGCTGGTGATCGCCCACCGGCTGTCCACCGTCACGAACGCGGACCGGATCGTGGTCATGGAAGGGGGCGGCGTACGGGCGGTCGGGACGCACGAGTCGCTGGTCGGGGAGGACGAGCTCTACCGGGAGCTGGCCGCCACCCAGTTCCTCGTCGGCTGATCCATGCAGGCGCGAGCTCCGCTGCCTGCAACGGCCCGCTGCGACGCGGTCCCGTTGTACTCTGCGGGTGACATATGTGAATGTTTTCATTCAGGAGGGTCACGATGAGCCGCAGCGTGCGCGCGCCGCGAGGCACGACGATCACCGCCAAGGGGTGGCCGCAGGAGGCGGCGCTCCGCATGCTCCAGAACAACCTGGACCCGGAGGTCGCCGAGCACCCCGAGCAGCTGGTCGTCTACGGCGGCTCGGGCAAGGCCGCGCGTGACTGGGCGTCGTTCGACGCGCTGGTCAGGACGCTGACGACGCTCGAGGGCGACGAGACCCTCCTGGTCCAGTCGGGGCGCCCGGTGGGCGTGTTCCGCACCCATGAGTGGGCGCCCCGGGTGCTCATCGCCAACTCCAACCTCGTGCCCGACTGGGCCAACTGGGAGGAGTTCCGGCGGCTGGAGGCGGCCGGGCTCACCATGTACGGGCAGATGACCGCCGGGTCGTGGATCTACATCGGCACGCAGGGCATCCTGCAGGGGACGTACGAGACGTTCGCGGCCGTGGCCGCCAAGCGCTTCGGTGGGTCGCTGGCCGGGACGATCACGCTGACGGCCGGCCTAGGCGGGATGGGCGGCGCCCAGCCCCTGGCCGTCACCATGAACGGCGGCGTGGCGATCTGCGTCGACTGCGACCCGCGCTCGGTCACGCGGCGGATCGAGCACCGCTACCTCGACGTGGAGGCGTCGTCGCTGGACGAGGCGCTGCGGCTGGCGTACGCGGCGCGCGACGAGCGCCGCCCCCTTTCCATCGGGGTCGTCGCGAACGCCGCGGAGGCCGTGCCCGACCTGCTCGCCCGCGGGGCCGAGATCGACATCGTCACCGACCAGACCTCGGCGCACGACCCCCTGATGTACCTGCCGCTGGGGGTCGCCTTCGAGGACATGGCCTCGGAGCGGGACAAGGACCCCGCCGGCTTCACCGAGCGGGCCCGGACCTCGATGGCACGGCACGTGGAGGCGATGGTCGGGTTCAAGGACGCCGGGGCGGAGGTGTTCGACTACGGCAACTCCATCCGGGGCGAGGCGCAGCTCGCCGGGTACGGGCGGGCCTTCGACTTCCCTGGGTTCGTGCCCGCGTACATCAGGCCGCTGTTCTGCGAGGGCAAGGGCCCGTTCCGGTGGGCGGCCCTGAGCGGGGACCCCGCCGACATCGCCGCGACCGACCGGGCCATCCTGGAGCTCTTCCCCGAGAACGAGCCACTCGCCCGGTGGATCAGGAAGGCCGGGGAGAAGGTCCACTTCCAGGGGCTGCCCGCGCGGATCTGCTGGCTCGGGTACGGCGAGCGGAACGTCGCGGGGGAGCGCTTCAACGACATGGTGGCCTCGGGCGAGCTGCAGGCGCCCATCGTGATCGGGCGGGACCATCTCGACAGCGGCTCCGTGGCCTCGCCGTACCGCGAGACGGAGGCCATGGCGGACGGGTCGGACGCGATCGCGGACTGGCCGCTGCTGAACGCCATGCTCAACACGGCCTCGGGGGCCGCCTGGGTGTCCATCCACCACGGGGGCGGGGTCGGGATCGGGCGGTCCATCCACGCCGGCCAGGTGACGGTGGCCGACGGGACCGCGCTGGCGGGGGAGAAGCTGAACCGCGTGCTGACCAACGACCCTGGGACGGGGGTCATGCGGCATGTGGACGCGGGGTACGAGGAGGCCGCCGACGTGGCCGCGGCCCGCGGCGTCCGCATCCCGATGCGCGACTCCTGACCCACCGCCCGCGCGCCGGCCCGCCACCCCCGCCCACCGCGCCCCCCGGCCGGCCGCTGTGCGCGTTGCGCCGAGCTCCGCCGCACGCCGTCTCGCCGACCCGGCGCTTGGTTCCGGGGGTGCGCGGGAGTCGCCGGCTGGCCGCCGTGCGCGTTGCGCCGAGCTGCACCGTACGCCGTCTCGCCGATGCGGCGCTCGGTCGGTGGCCCGCACAGGCGATGCCGGTCCCCAGTGCGCGCGCACGTGCTGGCCGCCGTGCGTGTGGCGCTGGGTGGCGCTGTGCGAAGGGTGCCGTGCACGTGGTGCCGTGCGCGGGACGTCGTCGGTCGGCCGCCGTGGGCGTGGCGTCGTGCGCGGGGTGCAGTGCGTGGGGTGCTGTTCGACGCCTCGCCGGCCCCGCGCGGCCGGGGGGCGTTGGTGCAGCGTGGGGTGGGGGTTGTGGGGACTGTGGGATGAGAATGCGGGGCGGGAAGCGTTGGAGGTGGCGTGGCGGACGGATATCACGGTGGGCTGAGCGTGCTGCTGGATGGCCGGAGGCTGTCGCCCGTGCAGCGGAGGATCGCGCACTACCTCACCGAGCATCTCGATGAGGCGATCTTCCTGTCCAGCGTGGAGCTGGCCGAGCGGGCCGGGGTGAGCCAGCCGTCCGTGACCCGGTTCGCCATGGTGCTGGGGTTCGCCGGCTACCCCGAGCTGCGGCAGGCGTTGCGGCCGCTCGTGCTGGGCGGCGCGGAGGTGGCGCGGCCGCAGGAGAGCCTGCTGCGCGGCGCCATCGACTGCGAGATCCGCAACCTCGCGATCGTCAGGGAGCGGCTGCCGGCCTTCCCGCTCAAGGAACTCGGCGAGCAGCTGGCCGCCACCGAGCCGCTGCCCGTGGTGGGGCTGCGGGTCTCCTGCGGGCTGGCCACCACCTTCGCCTACTACGCCCGCCGCATCCACCCCGACGTGCGGCTGCTCACGCACGGCGGGTCGGAGCTGGTCGACGGGCTGCACGCGGCCCGCAGGGCGGGCGCGGAGTGGGTGGTGGCCGTGGTCCTGCCGAGGTATCCGGCGGAGGCCGTGCAGGCGCTGGAGTACGCGGAGAAGCTGGGGCTGCGCGTGGCGGCGATAACGGATAAGTCGGATTTCCCGGCGGAGGTCGTGCTGGACGCCCCCGTCGGCGACCGGCTCGTGTTCGACTCGCACGCCGCGCCGCTCGCCCTGGCCATGGCCCTGGTGGAGGCCATGGCCGACGCGGCGCCGCTGCGCACCCAGGCCCGGCTGGAGGAGTACGAGCGGATGACCGACGAGACCGGTACGTTCCTACCCGGCGATCCTGCGTAGCGAGCGCATCGACCAGACCGTGGTGAGCGCCGCCAGCACGATGAACACCGCGAACGCGATCGGGATCGACGAGTCCGACAACCGCCCGGCGAACAGCGCCCGCCCCGCTTCGACCGCGTGGTAGAGCGGGTTGATCGGGGCGAGCGTCTGCATCCAGCCGGGCGCGAACGAGATCGGGATGAACAGCCCGGCCAGCAGCATGACCGGCAGCATGAACAGGTTGAGCGTCTGCGACATGCCGTTCTCGTCGCGTACGGTCAGCGCCAGCCCCTGGGACAGCCCCGAGGCGAACAGCCCGGTGGCGGCCATGAGCAGCAGCACCAGCACCAGCTCGACGGCCCCGATGCGCACGCCCATCGCGATGGCCACGACGAGCACGAGGATCGCCTGGCACACCAGCACGATCATGTCCTTGGCCACCCGCCCGAGCACGATGGCCGGCCGCCAGGCGGGGCTGACGGCGTACCGTTCGAGCGAGCCGTTACGCAGGTCGGCGATCAGCCCGAACCCCGAGAACAGCGCCCCGAAGACCGCGATCATCATCATCGACGCCGGCGTGAACATCCGCAGCGCGTCCACCGTCGAGCCGCCCGGCGTCAGCGACTTCAGCAGCGGCGCGAACATGAGCAGGTACAGGACCGGCTGCATGATGCCGAACAGCGGCCAGATCGGGTTGCTGAACGCCTTCTTCAGCTCGTAGCCGGTGAACAGGGCGGTGTGGCGGATCATGAGGCGGCTCCGGTGTCGCGGAGGGAACGGCCGGTCTTGGCCAGGAAGACGTCGTCGAGCGTGGAACGGTCGAGCGCGATCGAGCTCAGCCCCAGCCCCTGCTCCTCAAGGACCCGCAGCAGCGCGGGCAGCGTGTGCTCGCCGTCGTCGACGTAGACGCGTAGCAGGTCCTCGTCGACGCGGGTCTCGCGGGCGTACGGCTTGAGCGTGTCCGCGGCCCGCTCAGGGTCGTCCACCCTGAGCGTGATCACGTCGCCGGAGACCTCCCGCTTGAGCTCCCCGGGCGTGCCCTCGGCCACGACCTCTCCGTGGTCGACGATCATGAGGCGGTCGCACAGCGCGTCGGCCTCGTCGAGGTAGTGGGTGCTGAGCAGCACGCTCGTGCCGGCCTCGCGCAGCTGCCTGATGCGGTCCCAGAGGTTGGCGCGGTTCTGCGGGTCGAGGCCGGTGGTGGGCTCGTCGAGGAAGAGCAGCGGCGGGTTGTGCACCAGCCCGATCGCGATGGCCACGCGCCGCTTCTGCCCGCCCGACAGGGTACGGCCGGGGCGGTCGGCCATCTCGGTCAGGTCGAAGCGCTCCAGCACCTCCGCGGTGGCCTGCTTCGGGTCGGCCACGGAGTGGATCTTGGCGGCCATCATGATCTGGGCCCTGGCGCTCGTGGTGTCCTCCACACCGCCGGCCTGGCTCACGTACCCGAGCTTGCGCCGGACGGCGGCGGGCTCCTTGAGCAGGTCGTGGCCCGCGATGGTGGCCCGGCCCGCGTCGGGGGCGATCAGCGTGGAGAGCATCCTGATCGTGGTGGTCTTGCCGGCCCCGTTGGGGCCGAGCACGCCGAAGATCTCGCCCTGCGCGACTTCGAGGTCCACCCCGCGGACGGCCTCCACGGTCTGCGTGCCCTTCCTGCTCCTGGTGGTGAACGTCTTCCGCAGGCCCTGCGCCTGGATGATCATTGGGGGGTCAGCTCCTTAGGGCAATTCGTCGGCCTCAACCCGTTCGATGCTTGGTGCCGAGGGCGTGTCCACGGATCTCGACGCTCAGTCTGAGCTGCTGCATCCTGCCATACAGCGCCTGCGGAATCTCCTGTTTTTCCAGCCGGTCCACGAACGTCAGCGCCACCAAATTTGAGTAGCTGTCAACATCAATAAGCTGACCTCCATGAACGAACGACCGACTGCGCTGGTCACAGGTGCTTCGCGCGGGATCGGCGCGGCTGTGGCCGAGGCGCTGGGCCCCACGCACCAGGTGATTCTCAACGGCCGCGACGAGGAGTCGCTGGCCGCCGTGGCGGCCGGGCTGCCCGACGCGCGGGTCTGGCCGGCGGAGCTGACGGCGCTCACGGAGGCGGACGTCGCCGGGATCGACCGGCTCGACGTGCTCGTCCACTCCGCCGGGATCAACCGGATGGGCCGGATCGCCGACCTGCCCGTGGCCGCGTGGCGCGAGACGCTGGAGGTGAACGTCGTCGCGGTCGCCGAGCTGACCCGGCTGCTGCTGCCCGCGCTGCGCACGGCCGAGGGACACGTGGTCTGCGTCAACTCGGGTTCGGGGCAGCGGGCCAACCCCGAGTGGGGCGCCTACGCGGCCAGCAAGTTCGCGCTGAAGGCGTTCGCTGATGCGCTGCGGCTGGAGGAGCCGCGGCTGCGGGTGACGACCGTCTACCCGGGCCGGACCGCCACCGACATGCAGCGCGAGCTGCGCCGCTACGAGGGCGGCGAGTTCGAGCCCGAGAAGTACCTCACGCCGCAGAGTGTGGCGCGGGCGGTGCTGGCCGCCGTCACCGCGGGCCCCGACGCCCACCTCACCGAGCTGACCCTCCGGCCCAGGGGAGGGCCTGTCAACTGAATGGATCCATTCACTACAGTGGGGCCATGCTTGAACCACTCGCGCACATAGGACGGGATCCGGCGACCGGAGGCTACGTCAGGGACGCCTGGTCGGCCGCTGACATGGAGCTACGCGAGTGGTTCGCGGGCGAGGCCGGGCGACGGGGGCTCGACCTGCGCGAAGACCGCAACGGCAACCTCTGGGCGTGGTGGGGCGACCCTTCCGGCCGCCCCGGCGTGGTGACCGGGAGCCACCTCGACTCCGTACGGCAGGGCGGCGCGTACGACGGTCCGCTCGGGGTCGTGTCGGCCTTCGCCGCCCTGGACCTGCTGAAGGAGCGCGGGATCACGCCCGCCAGGCCGGTCGGCGTGGTCTGCTTCACCGACGAGGAGGGCGCCAGGTTCGGGGTGCCGTGCATGGGGTCGAGGCTGCTCACGGGCGTGCTGGCGCCGGAGCGGGCCCTCGCGCTCACGGACGACTCCGGCGACACGCTGGCCGACGTCCTGACGAAGGCCGGGCGGGCGCCGTACGAGCTGGGGCGGGACGACGAGACGCTCGCCACGGTCGGCACGTTCGTGGAGCTCCACGTCGAGCAGGGGCAGGCGCTGGTCCACGAGGGACGGCCGGTGGGCGTGGCCGCGGCGATCTGGCCGCACGGACGCTGGCGCTTCGATTTCCACGGCCGGGCCGACCACGCGGGCACCACCCGGCTGGCCGACCGGGACGACCCGATGCTGCCGTTCGCCCGCATGGTGCTGGCCGCCCGCGCGGGCGCGGCGCGCCGCGACGTGGTGGCCACGGTCGGCAAGGTACGCGTCGCGCCGGGCAACGCCAACGCCATCCCCGGCCTGGTCTCGGCCTGGCTCGACGCCCGCGGGGCGGACGAGGCCGCCGTGCGCGCCCTCGTCGCCGAGCTGGCCGAGGAGGCGCCGGCCACGGTCCGGGAGGAGTCGTGGACGCCGGTCGTCGATTTCGCCGTGCCGCTCAGGGAACGCCTGGCCAGGGTCGCGGGAGGCGACACGCCCGCGCCCGTCCTGCCCACGGGGGCGGGCCACGACGCGGGGATCCTGGCCACGGCGGGCGTTCCGAGCGCGATGTTGTTCGTCAGGAACCCCACCGGCGTGTCCCATTCCCCCGACGAGCACGCCGAGCGGGCAGACTGCGAGGCGGGAGTCGTCGCACTCGCGGACGTGCTGGAGGACCTGTGCCGCTGACCTACTGGTGCGAGCAGGCCTGGCTGCCCGGCGGGGTCGCCGACGGCGTGCTCATCGAGGTCGAGGGCGAGAGGATCGCGAGCGTCGGGCAGGGCCCGCCGGGCACGGCCGAGCGCCTGCCGGGGATCACCGTTCCCGGCCTGGCCAACGCCCACTCCCACGCCTTCCACCGCGCGCTGCGCGGCACCGCCCAGGAGGGCAAGGGCGACTTCTGGACCTGGCGCGAGCGGATGTACGAGGTGGCGGCGGCGCTGGAACCCGACTCCTACCTGCAGCTGGCCAGGGCCGTCTACGCGGAGATGGCGCTGGCCGGGGTGACCTGCGTGGGCGAGTTCCACTACCTGCACCACGGGCCGGACGGCCGCCCGTACGACGACGCCAACGAGATGGGCCACGCCCTCGTCCGCGCGGCCCGCGAGGCGGGCCTGCGCATCGCGCTGCTCGACACCTGCTACCTGACCGGCGGCATCGGCGCCCCGCTCACCGGGGCGCAGCTGCGCTTCACCGACGGCGACGCCGAGCGCTGGGCGGTCAGGGCCGACGACCTGGCGGCGGCCTACGAGGGGCAGCCCGACGTGGAGATCGGCGCGGCCATCCACTCGGTGCGCGCGGTGCCGCCGGAGCAGATGCCGGTCGTGGCCGAGTTCTCCCACCGGCACGCGGGCCCCCTCCACATGCACGTGTCCGAGCAGCCGGCCGAGAACGCCGCCTGCGTGGAGATGTACGCGGCCACGCCGGTCCAGGTGCTGCACGAGCGGGGCGCCCTGGGGCCGCGTTCGACCGCCGTGCACGCCACCCACCTGACCGACGTGGACATCGAGCTGATCGCCCAGTCCCGCACGCACATCTGCATGTGCCCCACCACCGAACGCGACCTCGCCGACGGCATCGGCCCGGCCAGGGCGGCGGCCGACCGGGGCGCGCGGATCACGCTCGGCTCCGACAGCCACGCCGTGATCGACCTGTTCGAGGAGGCGCGCGGGGTCGAGCTGGACGAGCGGCTGCGCAGCGGCAAGCGCGGCAACTGGAGCGCCGCCGACCTGCTCGCCGCCGCGACCGTCGCGGGCCACGCCTCCCTCGGGTTCCCCGACGCGGGGCTGCTGTCGCCCGGCGCGTGGGCCGACCTGGTGTCGGTACGGCTCGACTCCGTACGGACGGCGGGCGCGAGCGGGCCGGAGGCCGTGGTGTTCGCGGCCACGGCGGCGGACGTGCACTCGGTGGTCTCCGGCGGCCGCCGCGTCGTCAAGGACGGGCGGCACCGGCTCGGCGACGCCGGATCCCTGCTGGCAGAGGCGATACGGAGGGTGCGATGAGCACGACGCTGATCGACGGGATCGGCTCGCTGTACACCGGCGACCCCGAGCGCGAGGAGATCCCCGATGCGGCGCTGGTCGTGGCCGACGGCCTGGTCGCCTGGGCCGGGCCCGCCGCCCAGGCCCCCGACGCCGACGAGCGGGTGGACGTCGAGGGCCGCGCCGTCATCCCCGGCTTCGTGGACAGCCACGCTCACCTGATCTTCGCCGGTGACCGGACGGCTGAGTTCCAGGCCCGCATGTCCGGCGAGCCGTACACCGGAGGCGGCATCCGGACCACGGTCGCCGCCACCCGGCAGGCCGGGGACGCCGAGCTGGCCGCCCACGCGCGTGCCCTGGTGGGCGAGATGCTCGCCCAGGGCACCACGACCGTCGAGATCAAGAGCGGTTACGGCCTGACCGTCGAGGACGAGCGGCGCTCGCTGGAGATCGCCGCCGGACTGACTGCTGAGACCACGTTCCTGGGGGCGCACGTCGTGCCCGCCGGCATGGACGCCGACTCCTACGTGCGGCTGGTCGCCGGGGAGATGCTCGACGCGTGCGCCCCGTACGCCAGGTGGGTCGACGTGTTCTGCGAGCGGGGGGCCTTCGACGGCGACCAGACGCGCGAGATCCTGGGCGCCGGGCTCAAGGCGGGGCTGGGGGTGCGGGTGCACGCCAACCAGCTCGGGGAGGGGCCGGGCGTGCGCATCGCCTGCGAGCTGGGCGCCGCCTCGGCCGACCACTGCACCCATCTGACGCCGGCCGACGTGGACGCGCTGGCCTCGTCGGACACGGTGGCGACGCTGCTGCCGGGGGCGGAGTTCTCGACGCGGTCGCCGTACCCGGACGCCCGGAGGCTGATCGACGCGGGGGCGACCGTGGCGCTGGCGACCGACTGCAACCCGGGGTCGTCGTTCACGTCGTCGATGGCGTTCTGCGTGGCGCTGGCCGTGCGTGAGATGCGGATGACGCCGCTGGAGGCCATCAGGGCGGCGACGTACGGCGGGGCGCGCGCGCTGCGCCGTACGGACGTAGGCTGGCTGCGGCCCGGAGCCCGCGCCGACCTCGTCGTGCTCGATGCCCCCTCCTACGTACACCTTGCTTACCGGCCCGGCGTCCCCCTCGTTCACCAGGTGTTTCGCGGCGGTCTCCTCCTTTAGGAGGACATCCAGAACCATCCCTGCGACGTACTGGTTTTGGGAATCTTTGCATTTGGCCGGACGTTGGCCGGGTATAGAACGCAGCTGCGGAACGAGGTGCCTGGGGATGGCAAGGCCTACGGGGAGTCGCACGCAGGAGCAGCACGTCGCCGAGCGCGATCTGCTGGGGACATACCTGGCTGAGATCGGCCGGGTCCCGCTGCTCACGGCGGAGGAAGAGGTGGAGCTCGCCAAGCGGATCGAGGCGGGTCTCTTCGCCGAGCAGCTGCTCGACAGCGGGGGCTCGGAGCCGCGGATCGGGGACGCGGCCGACGAGGAGCTGGAGCGCCTGGCCGTCTCCGGCCAGCGGGCGAAGGACGAGTTCATCCAGGCCAACCTGCGCCTGGTGGTGGCGGTGGCCAGGAAATACTCGGGGCGGGGGATGCCGCTGATCGACCTGGTGCAGGAAGGGAACCTGGGGCTGGTCAGGGCGGTGGAGAAGTTCGACTACCGGCGGGGGTACAAGTTCTCCACGTACGCGACGTGGTGGATCCGGCAGTCGGTGGGGCGCGCCATCCACGAGCAGGCCCGCCCGGTGCGCCTGCCCACGCACGCGGGGGAGCAGATGACGCGGCTCATGCGGGTGCGCCGCGACATGCTGGCGGAGTTCGACGCCGAGCCCACGGACGACGATCTCGCCGAGATCCTCGACCTGCCGATCGAGCGCGTACGCGAGCTGCGGCGCTGGGCCTCCGACCCGGTCTCGCTCCAGCTCGGAGTGGGCGACGAGGACGAGACGGAACTCGGCGACATGATCGCCGACGAGACGTGGGCCGATCCCGAGCAGCAGGCCATCGACATCCTGGAGCGCGAGCGGCTGGACCAGTGGCTGACGGGGCTCGAGGGCGACACCAGCGAGATGCTGCGGTGGCGGTACGGGCTGGTGGACGGGCGCGAGCACACGCTCACCGAGGTCGGGGAGCGCTACGGCATCGGCCGCGACCGCGCCCGCCGCATCGAACGCGACGCCCTGGCCCGCCTCCGCAAAATGGCCACCGCGGCCGCCTGACCGCGCCCACTTACGTCCGACCCTAGGCACTGCCTGGGGTTCGGGCGTTGTCGGGGTTGGGCGCTGTGATGGGCGCGGGTCTCCGCCGCACCACGTCCCGCCGACGCGGCGCTGCGGGGTGACGGGCGCGAGTGGTGTGGCGGGTCGTAGGACGCTCGGGTGTCGCGGCGGTGCGGGGGCGCGGCGGTGCGGCGTCCTAGGGTTGGAGGAGGCGGCGGAGGAATTCTTCGACGGCGGCCATCGCGGTGGTGGGGTCGCCGCCGCGGGCCACCATCAGGGCGCTCTCGTTGACGGCCGCCAGCAGCATGTGCGCGTGCAGGTCCAGGAACGCGGCCGGCACCGCCCCCGTCGCCCCCAGCGCCGCCTTCAGCATCCCGAACGAGTAGCGCTCCTCCATGGCCCGCCACCGCTCCCAACCCATGACGGCGGGCGCGTCGATGAGGACGATGCGCTGGATGACCGGGTCCCCGGCGAGTGAGATCCAGGCCAGCACGCCGGCGCGGAGGGCGGCCGCCGGGTCGGTGATGCCGCGGACGGCCTGCCGGATCTTGCCGCCGATGGCCGACTCCGTGGCCTCCAGCACCGCCTCGAAGAGGGCGTCCTTGCCGGCGTAGTGGTGGTACAGCGCCCCCCGGCTCAGCCCCGACTCCTGCAGCACCACCTCGATGGAGGTGTCGTCGTAGCCCCGGTCGGCGAACAGCCGCGTGGCGATCGACAGGACCCTGTCGCGGGTGGCCGCGCCGCGTTCCGCCTTGAGGTTCATGGATCCACCATAGACAAACCGACTATCAGTCGGTAATTTCATGAACCAACAGCAGACCGACAGTCGGTTTGTAATCCGCCCGAGGAGGGTCCCATGGAGGGCATCAGCTACGTCGACGTGGGGGAAGGGCCGGTCAGCCTGTTCGTGCACGGTGTCGGCACCAGCTCGTACCTGTGGCGCAACGTCATCGCCGCGTTCCGCGACGAGCGTCGCTGCGTGGCCATCGACCTGCCGCTGCACGGCGGCAGCGCCCCGCGCGACGACCTTTCGATCCCCGCGCTGGCCGAGGCCGTCGAGGAGCTGTGCGAGGGGCTCGGGCTCGCCGACGTGGATCTCGTCGCCAACGACACCGGCGGCGCCGTGGCCCAGGTCTTCGCCGTACGCCACCGCGAGCGCCTGCGTACGCTCACCCTCACCAACTGCGACGTGCACACCAACACCCCGCCCGAGGCGTTCAAGCCCACGGTCGACCTGGCCGCCAGGGGCGAGCTGGCCGCGCTCACCGCGCTCGTCCTGGACCGGCCGGAGCTCCTGGCCCAGACCGCGTACGGCGAGGGCTACGAGCGGATCGACGACCCGGCGGCGCTGGTGGAGGCGTACCTGCGGCCGGTCTTCGCCAAGCCCGGCGGCGGCCGGGCCTTCGAGCGCCTGCTGACCTCCATCGACGCCAAGGACCTGATCGCCATCGAGCCGCAGCTCACCGTGCTGACCGTGCCGACGCTCCTGGTCTGGGGCACGGGAGATGTGTTCTTCGACGTGAGCTGGGCCCGGTGGCTGCGGGACACGATCCCCGGCGTCAAGGAGATCGTCGAGATCGAGGGCGGGCGGCTGTTCTTCCCCGACGATCGGGCGGACGAGCTGGTGCCGCATCTGAGGCGGTTCTGGGCACAGCCGTAGGCTCGGGTCGCAGCCGTAAGATCGCCTCATGTACCTGGAGGCGCTGCGTCGCTACCCCGTCAAGTCGATGCTGGGGGAGGAGCTGACCGAGAGCGAGGTGACCGAGCGCGGGCTGGCCGGGGACCGGGTCCGGGCGGTGCTCGACGTCGCGACCGGCAAGATCGCCAGCGCCAAGAACCCCCGCCTCTGGCGCGGCCTGCTCACGGTCGAGGGCGCCGGAGCCCCCGGTGACGAGGAACTGTCGAGGCTGCTCGGGCGGGAGGTGCGGCTGATCGACGTGCCTCCGGAGGGCGCCGAGTTCGAGCGCTCGGTGCCGGAACGGGTGCTGGCCGAGGGCATCGAGGCGGAGGTCCCCCACACCGCCGGCACGCTCGGCGGCGCCTCACCCGCCGGGACGTTCTTCGACTTCGCCCCCATCCACCTCGTCACGACCTCGGCGATCGCGCGGATCGGCGCGCTCGGCCCGCGCGGCACCGTCGAGGCCCTCCGCTACCGGCCCAACCTGGTGATCGGCACGGAGGCGGAGGGATTCGTGGAGAACCACTGGGTGGGGCGTGAGCTGCGCATCGGTGACGAGGTGGTGCTGGCGGTGATCGTGGCCAGCCCGCGCTGCGCGGTGCCGACGCTCGAACACGGGAGCCTCGGGCGCGATGCCGACGCGCTGCGCACGGTGGCCAGGCACAACCGGGTACCGGTGTTCGACATGGGGCCGCAGCCCTGCGCGGGGGTGTACGCGCGAGTGGTGCGGCCCGGGAGGGTCAGGAAAGGCGACCGGGTACGCCTGGACGCGTAGCGCCGCCGACCCCGTGTGACCCCGTGACCTACGACGCCAGCGGCGTGAGGTACTTGTCCAGGTCGTCCAGGATCTTGCCGGCCGCCGTGACTCCGATGCCGGTCATCCAGATCTCGTCGTCCACGTTGTGCGCGTTGTTCGACTTGACCGCGCCGAGGTTCTTCCACAGCGGCCCGCCGGTGACCGTGGCCTGCGACTTGGCCGCCGCCTCCCCGTACGCGGTGTAGAAGATCGCGTCGCCGTCCGCCTGGGCGATGTTCTCCTGGCTCAGCTTGCCGAAGCGCTTGTCGGCCTGGCCGGCCAGCTTCTGCACCTCCGGCCGCTGGATGCCCGCGTCACCCACCACGATGCCGCTGAAGGACTCGGGCCCGTACATGCGGATCTCGGTGGGCATGAACCGCACGATGCTCACCTTCAGCTTCGAGAACTTCGCGCCCACCTCCTTGGCCCGCGTCTCGAAATCCGACAGCAGCTTCTGGGCCTGGTCCTTCTTGCCCAGCGCCTCGGCGTCGAGCAGGAAGTTGTCCTTCCAGGTGATGCCGACCTTCTCGGTGAACACGGTCGGCGCGATCTTGCTGAGCTTGTCGTAGAAGGCCGCCTGCCGGAACTTGCTGCCCAGGATGAGGTCCGGCTTGAGCGCCATGATGGCCTCGATGCTGGGGGCCTGGGTGGTGCCGACCGCCTTGGTGGCCGACAGGGCCGAGCCGAGGTAGGCGGGCCAGTTCTGGTTCTGGGACGCCTGCGCGGCGCCGACCGGGGCGAGGCCGAGCGAGACCATCGTGTCGAGCTTGTCCGTGTCGAGCACCACCACCCGCTTGGGGGTCATCGGCACCTTCGTCTCTCCCATCGCGTGCTTGACGGTCCGGGTCGGTCCTGCCTCCTGCGAGGACGTCGAGGTGCCGCAGGCGGCGAGGGCGAGGACGGGGAGCATGGCGGCGACGGCCAGGCGAAGACGCATCGGCATTCCTTGATCGAAGGTTAGGCAAACCTAAGTATCTCATGGCTGATATTGCTGAGCCGAAATGGGAGGTGTGAGAACACCGAAACGCGGCCGAAACACCAGTGTGGCGAGATTCACGAATGTGAAACACGCCTGGTCGAGTCATGAAACCCCGGACGAACACGCTGTGGCCACACGTCACATGTAAGGAGGGTCGCGTCGTGAAGATCGATAGCGGCACCACAGCCTGGATGCTCGCGGCCACCGCGCTGGTGTTGCTGATGACTCCGGGTCTCGCTTTCTTCTACGGGGGCATGACCAGGGCCAAGAGTGTCCTGAACATGATGATGATGTCGTTCGGCGCCATCATCACGGTGACCATCGCCTGGGTGCTGTTCGGGCACTCGCTGGCGTTCACCGACAACCCCAGCTCGGCGATCAACAACGTGGTCGGCGGCTTCGACGCACTCGGCCTGCAGAGTCTGGTGGACACGGCCACCAAGGACGACGGCACCGGCATGCCGAGCCTGGTCTTCTCCGCCTTCCAGCTGACCTTCGCCATCATCACCGTCGCGCTGATCAGTGGCGCGATCGCGGACCGGGCGAAGTTCGGGGCGTGGATCCTCTTCTCCATCCTCTGGGCGACGATCGTCTACTTCCCGATCGCCCACTGGGTGTGGGGCACCGGCTGGCTCAACACGATGGGCATCGAGGACTTCGCGGGCGGCACGGTCGTCCACATCAACGCCGGCGCCGCGGGCCTGGCCCTGTGTCTCGTGCTCGGCAAGCGCGCCGGCTGGCGCAAGGAGCCGATGCGGCCGCACAACCTGCCGTTCGTCCTGCTCGGCGCGGGCCTGCTGTGGTTCGGCTGGTTCGGCTTCAACGCCGGCTCCGAGCTGGCCGTCGACGGCACGGCCGGCCTGGCGTTCATGAACACCCAGATCGCCACCGCGGTCGCCGCGGGCGCCTGGCTCGTCGTGGAGAAGCTGCGCGACGGGCACGCCACCAGCCTCGGCGTCGCCTCCGGCGCGGTCGCCGGTCTGGTCGCCATCACCCCCGCCTGTGGTTTCGTGGACCCGTGGGCCGCGATGCTCATCGGCCTGCTCGCCGGTGTCCTGTGCGCGTACGCCGTCGGCCTGAAGTACAAGCTCGGCTTCGACGACTCCCTCGACGTGGTCGGCGTGCACCTGGTGGGTGGCGTCATCGGCGCCGTCTCGCTCGGCTTCCTGGCCGCGTACCCCTTCCTCGACCAGCAGAGCAAGGGTCTGTTCTACGGCGGCGGCTTCGGCCAGCTGGGCCTGCAGGTGCTCGGCCCGGTCGCGGTCGGCGGCTACTCCTTCGTCATCACCTGGGTTCTCGGGAAGATCATCGACAAGACGATGGGCTTCCGGATCTCCACCGAGGACGAGCGCACCGGTATCGACGTCACCGCGCACGCCGAGACGGGGTACGACCTCGGCACGGTCTACGCCTCCGGCGTGACCTCCCCCAACGGGCCCACCGCCCCGGCAGCTAAGAAGGTGGACGCATGAGGCTCATCACGGCGATCATCAAGCCTTTCAAGCTCGATGACGTGAAGGCCGCACTCGAACAGTTCGGCATCAAGGGCATGACGGTCAGCGAGGCGAGCGGCTACGGCCGCCAGCGCGGCCACACCGAGGTCTACCGCGGCGCCGAGTACCAGGTCGACCTGGTGCCGAAGGTCCGCCTGGAGGTCCTCGCCGAAGAGGATGACACCGAGGACGTGATCGACGTCATCGTCAAGGCGGCGCACACCGGCAAGATCGGCGACGGCAAGGTCTGGTCGGTCCCGGTGGACACCGTCGTCCGTGTTCGCACGGGAGAGCGGGGTCCTGAGGCCCTGTGACCCGGCGGGGCTCGGCCGAAACGACGGATCCACGGCGACGCCCGGACGACGGCGTCCGGGCGGAGCCCAGCAAGCGGCTCGGCAAGGGGGCAGAGCATTGAGGGGAGAGGCCCGTTCGTACGCCGCGGCCCGCAAGGAGCGGACCGCGGACACCGACCGCTGGCTCAAGGATCTCTTCCGCACGGCGAGCGACGGCGACCACGTCTCACTGGTCGCCGTCGGGAGCCTCGGGAGGGGCGAACTGGCACCAGGCAGCGACCTCGACCTGGTCCTGCTGCACAACGGCCGGCCCGACGTGGCCAGGATCGCGGACCGGATCTGGTATCCGGTCTGGGACTCCGCGGTCAACCTCGACCACTCCGTGCGGACGGTCGAGGAAGCGGTGAGCGTCGCCAGGCAGGACCTGAAGGCCGTGCTCGGCCTCATCCAGGCCCGGCACGTGGCCGGCGACGCCGAGCTGACCAGGAAGGCCAGGGAGGCGGTGCTGGCCGAGTGGCGGGCCGACTCCCGGCGCCGGCTCGGCGAGCTGCGTGACGCGGCCGACAAGCGGGCCCAGGTCAGCGGTGAGCTCGCCTTCCTGCTGGAACCCGATCTCAAGGACGGGCGCGGCGGGCTCCGTGACGTCCAGGCCATGCAGGCGGTGGCCGCCGCCTGGGTCGCCTCGGCGCCCGGGCCAAGGGCGCGCGAGGCGTACGAGTTCATCCTCGACGTGCGGCACGCGCTGCACGTCGTCACCGCCCGCGGCACCGACCGGCTGGTGCTGCAGGAGCAGGACGCCGTGGCGGGGGTGCTCGGCCTGCTCGACGCGGAGGCGCTCATGCGCAGGCTCGCCGAGGCGGGCCGTACCATCTCCCACGCCTTCGACGGCACCTGGCGCACCGTTGACAGGCTCCTGTCAGGCCCCGCTCCCCGAGGCCGCCGCCCGCTGGCGGACGGCGTGGTCGAGCACGCCGGCGAGGTGGTGCTCGCCAGAGGGGTCGACCCGCGCAAGGATCCCGTGCTGGTGCTGCGCGCCGCCGCCGCGGCGGCCGACTCCGGGCTGCCGCTCGCCCCCGCGACGGTGTCCGTGCTCGCAGCTCAGTCGCCTCCCATGCCGGTGCCGTGGCCGGAGGAGGCCCGCGACTCGCTGGTGTCGATCCTCGGCGCGGGCCGCGCCGCCGTGCCCGTGTGGGAGGAGCTCGACCAGGCGGGCATCCTTGTCAAGTTGCTTCCTGACTGGGAACGCGTACGCCACCGTCCCCAGCGCAACCCGATCCACCGCTTCACGGTGGACCGGCACCTGATCGAGGCCGCCGCGAACGCCGCCAGCCACACGCGCGAGGTCTCCCGTCCGGACCTCCTGCTGATCGGCGCGCTCCTGCACGACGTCGGCAAGGGCTGGCCCGGGGACCACTCGGCCACCGGCGAGGTCGTGGTCCGCGACATCGCCACCCGCATCGGCCTGCCCGCGCAGGACGTCGACACCCTCGCCACCGTCGTACGCCACCACCTGCTGCTGCCCGAGACGGCCACCCGCAGGGACCTCGACGACCCCGTCACGATCGAGAAGGTCGCCGCGACCGTGGGCACCCGGGAGGTCCTCGACCTGCTGGCCGCGCTCGCGGTCGCCGACGGCAACGCGACCGGGCCGGCCGCCTGGAACAGCTGGAAGGCCGGGCTCGTGGCCGACCTCGTGCGCCGGGTCAGGTCCGTGCTGGCCGGCTCGCCGCCGCCCAAGCCGCCGACCCTGTCGGCCGATCAGACCGCGCTCGCCCGGCACGGCGGCGGGGCCGTCCGCGTCAACGGGGGAGCCGTCACGGTCGTCGCCCCCGACCGGGTGGGGCTGCTCTGGAGCGCCGCCGGCGTGCTGTCCGCGCACCGGCTCATCGTGCGCTCCGCCTCGTCCGCCTCCGCGGGCTCCACCGCGGTGATCGAGTTCTCCGTCATCCCCGAGTACGGCTCCCCGCCGGACCCCGCGACGCTGGAGTCCGATCTCCGTCTCGTCCTTGCCGGCCGTCTTGACATCGAGCAGCGGCTGGCCCGCCGGGCGCGGGCCATGCGGCCGCCCCGCGTACCTGTGGCCCCACCTCGGGTGACACTGGTCGACGACGCTTCCGCGACCGCCACCGTGGTGGAAGTCAGGGCCCATGACAGGCCGGGACTTCTGTGGCGTATCGGACGGGCGTTCGGCGAGTGCGGTCTTGACGTGAGGGCCGCTCGCGTGGAGACTCTCGGCGCGGAGGCGGTGGACGTCTTCTATGTCGTGGATCGCGCCGGTCGCCCCCTCAGCGACGCCGTGCAGAGGGCGCAAGTCCGCGATCAGGTCCTGGCCGCACTGCGATAACCAACAGCACACGACTACCGGTCACATGTGTAACGATTGTGTCCGAAATGCCCGGTAAGTCAGAAGCTGCGGATACCTTGTGGACGGCTTGAAGGCCCGTCGGGGACGGGACGATTGAGGGGTAGCGGAAGCAGTGACGGGGAACTCCGACAGCGGCCCAGCCGTGAAGCGGGACCGCGCAAAGCGGCCGCTGCCACGCCTGGGCCTGAGAAACTGGCGCGTACGGTGGCGGCTCACCGCCCTGATCCTGGTGCCCACCATCGCCGGCGTCGTGCTCGGGGGAGCGCGAGTCGTCGGATCGGTCCAGAGCATCGGCGCCTACGACCGCACGGCGACCGGGGCGGAGCAGGCGGGCCATATCCGCGACCTCCTGCAGGCGATCGGGCTGGAGCGTGACACGGGCGGCTGGATCGGCGCCAACCGCGCCATGCGCAAGAAGCTCGCCCAGCCGCTCGCGCAGCGCAAGGCCGCGGTGGACGCGCTGGTCAAGACCGTCAGCGCCGACCTCGACACGATCGACGACTCGTACGGTCCCCGCATCGTCAAGGCCGCCCAGCAGGTGAGGTACGACCTGGGCCGGCTGCCGAGGATCCGCGCCGAGGGCCAGACCGCGACCATCCGGTACGACTTCCTCACCGACACCCTGCTCAAGCTGCACGACGAGCTGAGCCTGCTGTCCGACGACCCGCAGATCATCGGCCAGTTCCGCGCCCTGAGCGCGCTCGCCGCGGCCAAGGAGGAGATCTCCCGGCAGCGCGTCCAGCTGCTCCAGGCCTCCTACGACACCCAGCGCGTGGACGCCAAGGAGGTCGAGCAGTTCATCGCCTCCAACGCCCGCGAGCAGAGCGACATCTCCGAAGTCGGCGCGGAGGCCGGCGTCGAGGTCGGGCTCCAGCTGTCCAAGGCACTCACCTCCCAGCCCGAGTACGTCAACGTCCAGCTCACCAAGTCGCGCGCGGTCACGCTGGCCAGCGGCCGGGCGCCGGGCGCGCGGATCAGCGACAACCTGATCTCCGCCAACGGCAGCCGCGAGCAGTGGTTCAACGAGAACTCCGTCTCCATCGACGTGCTGCACGGCATCGAGAAGGAGCTGGCCGGGCAGGTGAGCCTGCGCAGCAAGGAGCTGCGCGAGTCGGAGATCCGCAACGCGATCGTCGCGGGGATCCTGATCCTGGCGCTGCTGCTGCTGGTCCTGCTGCTCACCGTGGCCATCGCCCGCTCCATGGTCACCCCGCTGCGCCGGCTGCGTACTGAGGCGCTGGAGGTGGCCGGCTTCCGGCTCCCCGACGTGGTGCACCGGCTGCGGGCCAGCGGCGACGCGTCCGTCGGCGAGGTACGGCCGATCGAGGTCGACGGCAACGACGAGATCGGCGAGGTCGCCAGGGCCTTCGACCAGGTGCACCAGCAGGCGGTGCGGCTGGCGGGCGAGGAGGCCGAGCTGCGCAGCAACATCAGCTCGATGTTCGTCAACCTCTCGCGCCGCACCCAGACGCTGGTCGAGCGGCAGATCTCGCTGATCGACGGCCTGGAGAAGGGCGAGCAGGACGGCGCCCGGCTGGCCGACCTGTTCAAGCTCGACCACCTGGCCACCCGCATGCGCCGCAACTCCGAGAACCTCCTGGTCCTGGCCGGCCACGAGGCCACCCGCCGGCGCAGCCAGCCGGCCAAGCTGGTCGACGTCGTACGCGCCGCGCTGTCGGAGGTCGAGGGCTACGAGCGCGTCCAGGTCAAGGTGCACCGGGCCACCTCCGTGCTCGGCAGCGCCGCGAACGACCTGGTCCACCTGGTCGCCGAGCTGGTCGAGAACGCCATCCAGTTCTCCCCGAGCAACTCCCAGGTCGTCGTCACCAGCAGCCTCATCGAGGGCGGCGGCGCGCTGCTGTCGGTGAGCGACACCGGCATCAGCATGACCGAGGAGGAGCTGGCCGAGGCCAACCGCCGCCTGGCCGAGCCGCCCGTTGTGGACGTGTCGGTCTCCCGGCGCATGGGCCTGTTCGTGGTCGGCCGCCTGGCGCTGCGCCACGGCATCCGGGTCCAGCTCAGGAAGGGCGAGGGCGCCGGTCTGATCGCGATGGTGCTGCTCCCGCCCACGCTGATCGTCGACGGCACGCAGCAGCAGCCGCTGCCGCAGCGACCCGCGTTCGGCGGCGGCACCGTGCCCACCCCGGCGAGCCCGCCCGTGCAGAACGGGACGTTCCGGTCGTTCGGCAGCTTCGACTCCTTCGACGGCGGCCGGCGCCCCGCCGGGCCCGCCCCCAGGCACGGTTTCCCGACTCCGGAGAGCACGCCGGGACCGCGCTCGTTCGACAGCTCGTTCGACAGCGGGCCGTACCACTCGGACCCCGGCAGGGCCGGCGTGAACGGATTCACCGCCGACACCGACGGCGGCTCCTACCGCAGGCAGACGCCCTCCCTCGACTCCGGCGTCTTTCCCTCGCTCCCCAGCGCGGGCTCCTACCCATCCGGAAATGGCGCGTTCCAGACGCCTCCGCCGCCCCCGTCGTACCCCACGAACGACGTGCGCAGGCCCGACCCGACGCCCTCGGTCGAGGTGTCGCCGATGGAGCCGGAGCAGGAGGAGTTCCTGCCGATCTTCGCGGCGGTGGAGTCCGCCTGGTTCCGCCGGCCGCCGGAGGAGGCGGCGCCGCAGGTGACCAGAGATGGTGAGGACAAGCCCTCGCAAGCCGTACCCTCTGGGGAGGAAGCGTGGCGAACGGCGGCCGACGCCGGTTGGCGCGCGGCGGCCGCTGCCGTCGAGCCCAGCCTCGGCGGCATCACCGCCGCCGGGCTACCGAAGCGCACCCCCAAGGCCAACCTGGTTCCCGGTACGGCGAACCAGCAGGCGCAGCCGCAGCAGCCGCAGCGGCCGGCTCCGATGCCGCCCGTGTCGGCGGATCGGATGCGCAGCCGGATGGCCAGCTACCAGCAGGGTGTGCGACGGGGCCGCCAGGAAGTACGTGGACAGGAGGAACAGAGTGAGTGAGCGTCCCGCCGGGGAGGATGCGTGACAACCCTTAGCCACGAGGCGAACAGATTCGACTGGCTGATCACCGACTTCGTGCGTAACACGCCCGGAGTCGCGCATGCCGTCGTCGTATCGGCCGACGGCCTGTGCCTGGCCGCCTCCGAAGGCTTCCCGCCGGACCGGGCCGACCAGCTCGCCGCGGTCTCCGCGGGCCTGCTGAGCCTGACCGTGGGAGCGTCCAGGGTGTTCGAGGGCGGCTCTGTGACGCAGACCGTCGTCGAGATGCAGCGCGGCCTGCTCATCGTCATGGCGATCAGCGACGGCTCCGTCCTGACCGTGCTGGCGGGCCCCGACTGTGACATGGGCCTGGTGGCGTACCAGATGACGCTGCTGGTGGACCGGGCCGGGCAGGCGCTCACGCCGGCCCTGCGGGCTGAGCTCCAGGCCGCCAGGACCCGGTGATGTGATGGAACTGATGGGAGAGGGCCGTGTACGGCGTTGACGGAGCCGGGGACGAAGAGCCCCTGTTCCGTCCTTACGCGGTGACGGGCGGCCGGTCCGAGCCGCGCTATCACCTCGCGATGGAGACGTTGATCTCGTCCATGTCGATCCCGGACGACGAGATGGCCATGCTCACCCCCGAGCAGGAGGCCATCATGCAGTTGTGCAGGTCGTTCCGGTCGGTTGCCGAGATCTCGGCCCTGCTCCGCGTCCCGCTGGGCGTGGCCAGGGTGCTCGTGGCGGACATGTCCGATGAAGGGCTCGTCCGCCTGCACCAGCCACGCCTCAGCCAGGGACAGCCAGACCTCAACATGCTCGAAAGGGTGCTCAGTGGACTACGCAGGCTCTAGCCCCGGGCTGACGTCGACGAAGATCGTCGTCGCCGGTGGGTTCGGCGTCGGTAAGACGACGTTCGTGGGGGCGGTGTCCGAGATCCTGCCGCTCACCACAGAAGCGGTGATGACGGACGCGTCCGCGGGCATCGACGACCTCGGTCTCACCCCCAACAAGCAGACCACCACGGTGGCCATGGACTTCGGCCGCCTCTCGCTCGACCGCGACCTGATCCTCTACCTGTTCGGTACGCCCGGGCAGCACCGGTTCTGGTTCATGTGGGACGACCTCGTACGCGGCGCCATCGGCGCGGTCGTGCTGCTCGACACCCGCCGGCTCGCCGACAGCTTCCCCGCCATCGACTACTTCGAAGAGGCGAAGCTGCCGTTCGTGATCGGCGTCAACGGCTGGGACGGGCAGTTCCCGCACGCCGAGCAGGAGGTCAGGGAGGCGCTCGCCCTGTCGCCGCACGTGCCGATCGTGCGTACCGACGCCCGCAACCGCGAGTCGGTCAAGGCGACGCTGATCTCGCTGGTGGAGCACGTCGTACGGCTGCGTGCCGCACCCGTGCGCTAGCTCCAGGGAACGCTCTCCAGCGCGTTGAGCACCGGCACCAGCTGCTGCTCCTCGTAGGCGAAGTGGGCCTCCATCTCGCCGGCGATGCGCTCCAGCGTCGCCGGCTCGGGGGCCTGCCGCAGCTCGGCGACCAGCCCGGCGATCACCGCGTGCTCGGCGCGCAGCCGGTCGAGCGGCTCCTTCAGCTCGGGGAAGAGCTTCTCCAGGTGCGGGAACGCCACCCGGTCCTCGCCGTTGTGGTGGAAGGTCATCGCGTCGCAGAAGGCCAGGCAGTGCGCCCGGAGATCGCCGGCGGGCGCCCCCTGGCGGACCTTGGCCAGCTCGCCCCTGAGGTGCTCGTGGATCCTGGCCAGCTCGTCCCCGAACGCCTCCAGCCGCTCGCGCTCCGGGTAGAGCGCGATGACCGGGATGACGCGCTCGGTGTTCTGCTGGTACGTGGCGAAGGCCGGATTGATCGCGGCCTGGCGGGCGTACAGGCGGTCGCGCTCCTCGCCTTCGAGCGGCACCGCGCGGGCCGCGAACCGGTCGGCTCCCAGCTCGACGATGACCCTCGGGTTGGCGAGCACGTTGTGGTACCAGGCCGGGTTGGCGGCGCCGCCCGCGTTGGAGGCGAACACCAGGACCCGCTCGCCGTCCCTCAGGTAGACGGCCGGGTTGGTGCGCCGCCGGCCCGTCCTGGCGCCCGTGGTGGTGAGCAGCACGAGGGGCGCGCCCTCGAACATGCCGCCCACCTTGCCGCCGTTCGCCCGGAACTCCTCGATCACCTGCTGATTGAAATCGGTCACGTCATATCCTTGGACGAGGCTTCGTATTTGCTTTGCAAGCAAAGCTAATTTAGACATCAAGGTGTTGGACATGTCAACAGACGGCTTGAGCGTGGACGACGGGATCAGGACGCTGCTGCTGCTGATGCCGCGGATGGTCGGGCGGGCCAAGCGGCTGGGAGTGCCCCCCGAGCTGCAGTCGTTGTCCCTGGCGCCCCGGCACCTGTCGCTGCTGGCCTACCTGCTGTTCGACGGGCCGATGACGGTGAACGAGCTGGCGGCCCGGCTGGAGGTGGCGCCCGCGACGGTCAGCCTGATGGTGGGGGACCTGAGCAGGAAGGGCGTCCTGGAGCGGCGCGAGGACGACGCGGACCGGCGCCGTACGATCGTGAGCATCGCGGACCGCCACCAGGAGTCGATCAACGAGTGGCTCGGCTACGGCGCCAAGGCCTGGCGCGAGGCCCTGGAGCCGCTCACGCCGGAGCAGCGGCGGATGTTCGTGGACACGCTGATGGCCTACGAAAAGGCCCTCTCGGGCTGAGCTGTCAGGCTGAGCGGCGGCTTATCAGGGCCTCGATGCCGTCGAGGACGCGCTGCAGGCCGAACTCGAAGGCGTGCTCCGGGCTGTAGGCGGCGTTGAGGGCCTCGCCCGCCGCCTGGCCGACGCGCGCGGCCGTGGGGTAGCGGGCGACGTCGGTGATCCGGCTGAGGAAGGGCGCGTGCGCGGCCCACCACTGCTCGTCGGTCATGCCCGTCAGGCTCTCGGCCTGCGCCGCCTCGACCGCGCCGCGCGCCGCCCCGTGCACGAACCCGGTGACCAGCGTGATCACCGAGTCCATCTCCAGGTCCGTCAGCCCGATGCCGTCCACGGCGCGCAGCTCGTAGTCGTACTTGGCCGTGACGTTGGGCCCGAGCACCGGGCGGCTGGCCGCCACCTGCAGCATCCACGGATGGCGCAGGTAGAGGGCCCAGTTCTCCCTGGCGATCTGCTCCAGCCGGCCCCGCCACCCGCCGGGCACGTCCTCCGGCCTGGCCGTCTCGCCGTAGACGGTGTCGAGCATGACGTCGAACAGCTCGGGCTTGCCCGGCACGTACGTGTAGAGCGACATCGTCCCGACGCCCAGCCGCTCGGCCACGCGGCGCATGGACAGCGCCTGCAGCCCCTCGGCATCGGCCACCTCGATGGCCGCGCGCACGATGCGGCCGACGCTCAGCTCGGGCTTGCCCTTGCGGCTGGCGCGCTCGCTGGTGCGCCAGAGCAGCGCCAGGCTGCGCGCGGGGTCGCCCTTTCCCGAGTACTCAACGGTCACATGCGTACGGTACACCGTACGGTTGCCGCCTTGAACCGTATGCTGTACGGTACGGCGTACGAAATCGAGGGAGGGGACACGCATGCCGGCGGTGCTCGCGCAGGACCTGCGCAAGAAGTACGGCGACAAGGCCGCGCTCGACGGGATCGACCTCGACGTGGGCCGGGGCACGGTCTGCGGCCTGCTCGGCCCCAACGGCGCGGGCAAGACCACGACCGTCCGCATCCTCACCACGCTCCTGCGCGCCTCGGGCGGCCGCGCGGAGGTGGCGGGGTTCGACGTGGCGACCCAGCCCCGGCAGGTACGCCGCAGCATCGGCCTGGTCGGCCAGCACGCCGCCGTGGACGAGATCCTGACCGGGCGGCAGAACCTGGAGCTGTTCGGCCGCCTCTACCACCTCGGCCCGGCGCAGGCCCGGGCCAGGGCGGACGAGCTGCTGGAGCGGTTCGGGCTGGACCACAAGGGGCCGGCCAAGGAGTATTCGGGCGGCATGCGGCGCAGGCTCGACCTGGCGGCCAGCCTGATCCTGGCGCCGCCCGTGCTGTTCCTCGACGAGCCGACGACGGGGCTGGACCCGCGCAGCCGCACGGAGATCTGGCGCGCGGTGCGCGACCTCGTCGCCGGCGGCACCACCGTGCTGCTGACCACGCAGTACCTGGAGGAGGCCGACCAGCTCGCGGACCGGATCGCGGTGATCGACGCCGGGCGGGTGGTGGCCGAGGGCACGCCGGACGAGCTCAAGTCCAAGCTCGGCGGCGACCGGCTCGACGTGGTGATCCACGACCCGGCGCGGCTCGACGAGGCCGCCGGGATCGTCGGCGGGGCGGCCTCGGGACCGGCCGAGGTCGACCGGGACACCCGGCACGTGAGCGCGCCGGTGAGCGACCGGGTGCGGGCGCTCACGGAGGCGCTCGCGGCCCTGGCGGCCGCCGGGATCGAGGCCGAGGACGTGGCGGTGCGCCGCCCCACGCTCGACGAAGTCTTCCTGAACCTCACCGACCGCCGAGGGGGCGCCGTATGAGATGGGCTCTGGCAGACGGCTGGACCGTCGCCCGCCGCGACCTGATCCACTGGGCGAACCAGCCGATGACGGTGGTGTTCGGGATCCTCTTCCCGGTGGTGATCACGTTGGCCTTCGGCTACCTGTTCGGCGGCGCGGTCAAGGTGCCCGCGGGGGCCGACTACTTCGCCTTCCTCATGCCCGGCATGTACGGCATGACGATGCTCTTCGGTCTCAGCGCCACGATGATCGCCGTCGCCACCGACGTCTCCAAGGGCGTCACCGACCGCTTCCGCTCGATGCCCATGGCGCCTTCGGCCGTGCTGATCGGCCGGGCCGTCGCCGACCTGCTCAACTCGGTCCTGATCCTGGCCGGGCTGCTGGTCTGCGGCCTGGCGGTGGGCTGGCGGCCGTCCTCCTTCCCGGGCGCGCTGGGCGCCGTGGGCCTGCTGCTCCTGCTGCGCTTCTCGCTGCTCTGGGCCGGCATGTACCTGGGGCTGCTGCTCAGGGACCCGGGCGGCGTGGTGGCGATCCAGGTGCTGGAGTTCCCGGTCGGCTTCCTGTCGAACGCCTTCGTCGCCCCCGACACGATGCCGGGCTGGCTGGGCGCGATCTCGGAGTGGAACCCGCTGTCGTCCACGGTGGCGGCGGCCAGGCAGCTCTTCGGGAACCCCGGCTGGGGCGGCGACTCCTGGGTGGCCCAGCACGCCGTCCTCATGGCGGTGCTCTGGCCGGTGGCGATCACCGCCGTCTTCTTCGTCCTGTCGGTACGCCTCTACCAGCGGCTCGACCGGTAGGCGTCACCTGACCTGGTGGGTGAGGAGGGCGATGGAGTGCTGGGCCGAGCGGATGCGCCGGGTCCGCTCCTCGTCCTCCCCGCCCAGCTCCAGCCCCTCCTCCGCGATCTCCCCGAACGCGGCGAAGGAGGCCAGCCGCTGCCGCACGACCTTCTCGAACGCGTCGTCCTCGATGCGGTAGTACGTGGTGCGCTCGCCCGGCCGGGTGTGGCGCCGGACGAGGCCGATGGAGGTCAGCAGGCGCAGGTTGGACGTCATGGACGCCCGGCTGGCCCCGATCGCGTCGGCGATCTCGCCGGCGGACTGCTCGGCGGGGGTGCAGATCAGCAGCCAGCCCAGCACGCGGCCGGTGATGGGCGCCAGGCCCCAGGCGTCGCCGCAGAAGGTCGCCACGCGCTCGACCCACTCGAGCGTCCGCTCGCGGTCGTCGGAAGGAGCCATGGGTTCAGCTTAGGCTGAAACGACTGTCACCCATGCCGCCCCTCGATCACCGGGCCTCAGCGCGGGATCCAGTCCTTCCACACGATCTTGTTGTCCCGCACCCACCGCTCGGCGGCCTGCTCGGCGCTCATCTTCTCGTTGATCATGTCGCTGGCCACGGAGTTCTGGTCGTCGTTGGTCCAGGTGAAGTTGCGGACCAGCTCGTACGCCTTGCCGCCGGTCTGCGCGAACTTCTTGCTGACGATCTTGTCGAGCAGGTACGGCGGGTAGTCGCAGGCGACCCGCTTGGCGTCGTCGTCGCAGCCCAGGGCGTAGGGCGGCAGCGCCACCTTGACCAGTTTGACCTTGGTGAACAGCCATTGCGGCTCGTAGAAATACATCAGCAGCGGTGTCCGATTCTTGGTGGCGAACTCGGCCGCTTTGATCAGCGCCTCCTCGCTGCCCGAGTAGACGACCTTGTAATTGAGTCCGAGGTTCTTGACGAGAGCCTCGTCATTCGTCACGAATGTCGGATCTCCGTCCAGAACCTGTCCGGCATTTCCGGTTTTTTCGGTCCGGAAAAGGTGCGCGTACTTATTGAGGTTTCGGTAGTCCGTAATGTCGGGATATTTCTTGACCATCCACTCGGGGACGTACCACCCGATGATGCCCTGGTTCCCCGTCAGCCCGGCCGACAGCGCGACCTTCTTCTGCTCGATGAACTTCTTTTTCAGGTCGTTGTGGCCCCAGTTCTCGACGATCACATCGACCTTGCCCTCCTCGAAATCCTCCCAGGAATCGCCCTCCTTCATGGTGCGCTTGCGCACCGAGTAACCCAGCTCGTGCTCGAGCAGGTACGCCAGCACGGCGGCCTGGGCCTCGTACCCGACCCAGCCGTGGATGTCGATGTTGACGACGCCCTTCGACCCCGTGGCGGAGCCAGGCTCCTCGCCGGAGCAGGCGGTCGTCAGCAGCAGGGCCGCGACCAGCGGCCCGACGAGCTTGTTCGTTCGCAACATGAGGTCTCCCGGTGACCGCGGCCCCGCTCGGGGCCGCGGTCAAGAGGGCGTCACTTGGGGATCCAGGCCTGCCACTTGGCGGTGTTGGCCTCGATCCACTTCTTGGCGGCCTGCTCGCCGGTCAGGCCGTTGTTGGTCATGTCGTTGGCGACCGCGTTCTGGTCCTCGTTGGTCCAGCTGAAGTTCTTGACCAGCTCGTACGCCTTGCCGCCGGTGTCCGCGAACTTCTTGCTGACGATCTTGTCGAGGTCCATCTCCGGGTAGTCGCACGCGACCTTCTTGGGGTCGGCGTCGCAGCCCTCGGTCCAGGCCGGCAGGTTGACGCGGACCAGGTCCACCTTGTCGAAGAGCCAGTGCGGCGTCCAGAAGTAGAACAGCAGTGCCTTCTGCTGCTCCTGCGCCTGCGTGGCGGACTTGAGCAGGGCCGCCTCGCTGCCGCCGGTGACGACCTTGTAGTTCAGCTTCAGGTTCTTGACCAGGGCCTCGTCGTTGGTGACGTAGCTGGGGTCACCGTCGAGGAGCTGGCCCTTGCCGCCGGACTCCGAGGTCTTGAACAGGGAGGCGTACTTGTTGAGGTTCTTGTAGTCGGTGATGTCCGGGTACTTGTCGGCCATCCACTTCGGCACGTACCAGCCGATGATGCCCTTGTTGCCGGTGGAGCCGGCCTCGACCGCGACCTTCTTCTCCTCGATGAACTTCTTCTTCAGGTCCGGGTGGCCCCAGTTCTCGATGATGACGTCGACGTCGCCGGTCTCGAAGCCCTCCCACGCGAGCTGCTCCTTGATCTCGGGCATCTCGACGTTGTAGTGGAGCTCGTTCTTCAGCAGGTACGCGACGACGTTCGCGCTGGCCTCGTAGCCCACCCACGGGTTGATCGCGATCTTCACGGTCCCGGTGGCGGCGCTCGATCCGGAGGCCGCCGGGGCGGCGGAGGAGCTGGGAGAGGTCTCGACCTTGGCCCCGCCGCAACCGACAGCGGCGAGCCCGAGGGCGAGGAGGCCTGCGAGCAGGCGAATCTTCATGTGGATTTCCTTCTTCGGGGGGAGGGGCGCCTGTCGGCGCCCTGCGTGATGCGGTCGAGCATGACGCCGAGCAGCACGGTCGCGATGCCGGCCACGAAGCCCATGCCGAAGTCCGGTCGCTGGGAGAATCCGACGACCACGTCGTAGCCGAGGGCCCCCGCCCCGACCAGACCGCCGACAACCACCATGGCCAGCGTCATCACGATGCCCTGGTTGGCCGCGAGCAGGATCGCCCGCCTGGCCATGGGCAGCTGCACCTTCCACAGGAGCTGGCCCGGGGTCGAGCCCGCCGAGGCGGCCGCCTCGACGACCGTGGCGGGCACGCCCTTGATGCCGTCCTCGACCAGCCGCACCACGGGCGGCACCGCGTAGATGACGGAGGCGAAGATCGCCGTGAACCGGGTGGTCTCGAACAGCGCCAGCGCCGGAAGCAGGTAGACGAACGCCGGCATGGTCTGCGCGGCGTCGAGTATGGGCCGCTGCACGGCCGAATACCGCGGCGAGCGGGCCGCGGCCACGCCGAGCACCAGGCCGGCGACCAGCGTGACGAACACCGCGACGACGACCGTGGTCAGCGTCTGCATGGTGTGCTCCCAGACGCCGAGCAGCGCGATGGCCAGCAGGCAGGCCAGGGCCGTCAGCGCCGGGCGTACCCCGCTCACCCGCCAGGCCACGGCCAGCACCGCCAGGGCGACCAGCCACCACGGGGCCGAGGTGAACAGCGCCTCCAGCGGGTTGAGCAGGACGCCGGTCGTGAGGTCCTTGATGGCCGTGGTCACCCCGTACCAGCTGGTCTCGGCCCAGCGGACGGCGTCGTTCACCTCGGCCACGAAGTTGACGGTGAGGCCGTCCGGCCAGGTCCTGGGCAGCGCGGGGATGAGCGCGATCCCGGCCACCGCCAGCACGCCGGCGGCGGCGAGATCGACCCGGCTCGTCCTCGTGTGCGGCTCGCGGTGGGCGATCGCCATCATGGTCCGGTCGAGCAGCACCGCCGTGATGACGATGGCCACGCCCGCCGGGAGCATGATGCCGACCTGCGCCCGCGACAGGCCGCGGATGATGTCGCCGCCCAGGCCGGGGGCGGAGATCAGGTTCGCGATGACGACCATGGACAGGGCCATCATGATCGTCTGGTTGACCGCCAGCGCCATCGTCGACCTGGCCAGCGGCAGGTAGACCTTGAACAGCGTCTGCCGGCGCGTGGCGCCCAGCGAGCTGGACGCCTCGACGGCCGTGGGGGAGACCTCGGAGATGGCCAGCGCGGTGATGCGGATGGCCGGCGGGATCGAGTAGATCATCGTCGCGATCGCCCCGGCCGGGGCGCCGATGTGGAAGAACAGCGCGAGCGGCGCCAGGTACGCGAACGTGGGCATGATCTGCATGACGTCCAGCACCGGCGTGATCACCCGCCGGACGCGGGCCGAGAGCCCGGCCCAGACGCCCAGCGGGATCCCGATCGCCAGCGACAGCAGCACCGAGACCGCGACCAGGGCCAGCGTGTCGACGCTCGACTGCCACAGCCCCAGGAGGCCGAACGCGCTCACGCCCGCCACCGCGGCCAGCCCGATCCGCCAGCCGCCCGCCAGCCAGGCCAGCGCGCCCATGACGCCGGTGATGCCGGGCCAGCCGAGCGCGTACAGGACGGACTGGAACAGGCCGTACAGCCAGCCCACGAAGAGCCGGATGTAGTTGAGGAAGTACAGGAAGAGCGGGTTGTCGTTGCGGTGGTCGTCGATCCACTCGCGCAGGTCGGTGACGGCCAGGAACTGCGGCGCCTCCTTGTCGTGCGGCAGCGTCGCCGTGCCGCGGAAGACCAGGTACGCCACCACGAACAGCACCGCCACCCCGGCGGGGGCCGCCCACTTCGGCAACCTCAGCCGCGAGGGCGTGCTGACCGCCGTGGTGCTCATGCCTGCACCGTGACGTCCGCGTCGGACAGGAAGGTCAGCAGGTCCACGCGGTCCACGACGCCCACGAGGTCGTCGCCGTCCACGACCCTGATGGGGCGGGAGGAGGCGGACGAGGCGCCGATGGCGTCCATGATCAGCGTGGTGGCCGGCAGGACGGGCCCGTCCAGCGGCTCGCCGGGCTCGGGCTCGCGGCAGATCCAGCGCAGCGTCAGCACGTGGCTCCTGGGCACGTCGCGTACGAAGTCGGCCACGTAGTCGTCGGCGGGCGCGCCCACCAGCTCCTCCGCGGTGCCGAGCTGCACGATCGAGCCCGCCCGCATGATCGCGATCCGCTCGCCCAGCTTCAGCGCCTCGGACAGGTCGTGCGTGATGAACACCATCGTCTTGCCGACTTCCCGGTGCAGGCGGATCACCTCGGCCTGCATGTCGCGCCTGATCAGCGGGTCGAGCGCGCTGAACGGCTCGTCGAACAGCATCACCTGCGGGTCCACGGCCAGCGCGCGGGCCAGCCCGACGCGCTGCTGCATGCCGCCGGAGAGCTGGTCGGGGTAGGCGTCGGCGTACCCGTCGAGGCCGACGAGGGAGAGGATCTCCGCGGCCCGCGCGTGCCTGGCCGCCTTGGCGGTGCCCTGGATCTCCAGCCCGTACGCCACGTTGTCGATCACCTTGCGGTGCGGCAGCAGGCCGAAGTGCTGGAAGACCATGCTGACCCGGTGGCGGCGGATCTCGCGGAGCCGGGCGGGGGAGGCACGGCCGATGTCCTCGCCGCCGATCCTGATCTCGCCGGCGCTGGGCTCGATCAGCCGGGTGAGGCAGCGTACGAGGGTGGACTTGCCGCTGCCGGACAGGCCCATGACCACGAAGACCTCGCCCGGACGCACCTCGAAGCTCACGTCCCTGACGGCGGCGGTGCAGCCGGTCTTCTCTCTCAGCGCGGCCTGGTCGAGATGCCTGTCCTCGCTGTCCAGGACTTTCTGCGCCCTGGATCCGAAGATCTTCCAAAGGCCCTCAACAGTGATGGCCGCGCTGTCGGGAGAATCCCCCACCCTCGCCTCCTTCTTTGACCGCCACAACATATGGGGCGATTAACGGAAATCACAACGCCGTGACACTCCAGAGACCTGCATGCTCCTGGGGTGTTATGAGGTTGGAACGTTCGAAAGCCCCACACCGGGACATTCAACTCTTTAAAGGCTTATTTCCCACTTTCCGATCATGAATCATGGAGCTCCAGGTTTTGGCACTTGAGTCACACGAGTCGCTTTTTGTAGCGTTATGTTCGGGTGGGCCAGACTGCTGTGGGATGTGTTCTAATTGGCCGGCACTTAGCTGATTTCCCCACGGGACACAGCCCCCTCAAATACGCCGATTCGGGCGAGGTGCGTTCGGTGACTACAGCGTTGGGTGAGAGGCAGGCCAGTAACGGCAACTGGCGGCTGAGCAATTGGCGCGTCCGCGCGCGCCTTGTCGCCCTCATCCTGATCCCGACGGCCGCCGCCGTCCTGCTCGGCGGCATCCAGGTGCTCGCCAGGACGTCCGCCGCCGGTGACTACGCGCGTACCAACCAGTTCGCCCGGCTCTCCGCCGAGCTGGGCGGGCTCACCCACCAGGTCGCGGCCGAGCGGGCCACGACCGCCTGGTACATCGCGCGCAACCGGCCGGCGGGCATGCTCTCCACGGTGCAGGCCCAGATGGACCAGTCCGACCTGGCCGTCAGGCAGGTCCGCGGCACCGCCGGGCAACTGCTGACCGAGGTCAGCGGCCGTAGCGCCGACCAGCTCGAGAACCTGCTCAGCCGCCTGGACGACCTGACCGCCCTGCGCAAGCAGGCGCTGGAGGCCAACCTGCTGCCGGGCCCCGCCGTCGAGCTCTACACGACCGTGATCGGCGACCTGCTCTCCGTCCACAACGAGCTGATCAAGGACAGCGTGGACGACGAGCTGTTCCGCCAGACCCGCATGCTGAACGCCCTGGCCAGGGCGAAGGAGAGCGTCTCCTACCAGCAGGCGCTGGTCACCGCGGTGCTCGTCGAGGGCGCGTTCGACGAGGACCAGCTCAAGCGCTTCCTCGGCGAGCAGTCCAAGGAGCTGAACGAGCGCAAGGCGTACTCGACCGAGGCCACCGCCGAGGAGCGCCGCTTCTTCGACGAGACCGTCAACGGCAGGTCCGCCGACCGCATGCTGTTCCTGCGCGAGCTGGTGCTGATCAGGAGCACGAAGGGGCTGCCGCTGCGCGGCCTCGACCTGAGCAAGCGCGACGACGCCAAGGAGTGGTTCGACGCGGCCAACGTGGTCGTCGACTCCATGCGCGAGGTGGAGGAGCGCCAGGCCCAGGGCATCGTGGCGCGCAGCGAGGCGCTCAGCGCGGACGAGCGGCAGCAGGCGTTCGTGACCGCGGGCGCCGTGCTCGCCCTGCTCGTGGCGGTCCTGCTGATCACCACCGGGGTGGCCAGGTCGCTCGTGCGCCCGCTGCGCCGCCTGCGCGGCGAGGCGCTGGAGATCGCGGGCCGGCGGCTGCCGGACTTCGTCCAGCACCTGCGCGAGTCCCGCGACGGTGCCGTCCAGGCCGAGGTCCCGCCCATCGGGATCTTCTCCAGGGACGAGGTCGGTGAGGTCGCCCGCGCGTTCGACGAGGTGCACCGCGAGGCCGTACGGCTGGCGGGCGACGAGGCCAAGCTGCGGGCGAACGTCAACGCCATGTTCGTCAACCTGTCCAGGCGCAGCCAGACGCTGGTCGAGCGGCAGCTCACGCTGATCGAGCGGCTGGAGCGCGGCGAGCGCGACGACAGCCGGCTCGGCGACCTGTTCAAGCTCGACCACCTGGCCACCCGCATGCGCCGCAACAGCGAGAACCTCCTGGTCCTGGCCGGCCAGGAGGCGGCGCGCAAGTGGAGCGAGCCGGTCGAGCTGATGGACATCGTGCGGGCCGCGCTCGGCGAGGTCGAGAGCTACGACCGGGTCAGCATCCAGGTCCAGTCGGACGTCGCCATCGCCGGCCAGGCCGTCACCGACGTGGTCCACCTGCTGGCCGAGCTGGTCGAGAACGCGGTCTCGTTCTCCTCGCGGGACACCAAGGTCATCATCTCCAGCAGCCGCATCGACACCGGCTCGCTGATGCTGTCGGTCACCGACCACGGCATCGGCATGAGCGCCGAGGAGCTGGCCGAGGCCAACTGGCGGCTGGCGAACCCGCCCGTCGTGGACGTGTCGGTGTCGCGGCGCATGGGCCTGTTCGTGGTCGGCCGGCTGGCGCTGCGGCACAGCATCCGCGTCCAGCTGCGCATGCAGGACATCGGCGGGCTGACCGCCATGGTGCTGATCCCGCCCGCGCTGCTCACGGCGGTGGCGGGCGCGGTGCCGGGCGCGGTGCCCGTGCCGGCGCGCATCCCGGTGCCCAGGCAGGCCCACCCGCCGACACCGGCCGCGCCCTTCCCGGGGCATCCCTCCTTCGGGACCCTGCCGCCCGCCGAGCACGTGGCCGGGCATCCGTCGCTGGACATGGTGCCCCCGGCGCCCGAGCCGTCGTCGTGGTTCAGCTCGTCGCAGGCGCACTCGGCCGAGCAACCACCGCCGGACCTGGCCGGGCCGGCGGACTCCTACCCGTCGTTCGCCACCCCGTCGGCGCCGTCCAAGGACGAGGAGTTCCTGCCCATCTACTCCGCCGTCGAGGAGAGCAGCTGGTTCACCAAGACCGCGCCCACGGCCGACCACCGGGACCCGGCCTGGACCTCACCCGCCGACCAGGGCTGGCAGGCGGCCGGCGCGGCCGCGGAACCGGCGCAGAACGGCATGACCAACTCCGGCCTGCCGAAGCGGACGCCGAGAGCGAATCTGGTGCCGGGCACCGCGAGTCCGAAGCCCCAGCCCGCCGCCGCTCCTCCGGTGTCGCCCGACCGGCTGCGCAACAGGCTGGCCAGCTACCAGCAGGGCGTGCGCAAGGGCCGCGCCGAGCTCGAGGAGGACTCATGAAGGAGCTCAGCCAGGCGGCCAGGGACATGAACTGGCTGGTCAGCAGCTTCGTCGACGAGGTCCCCGGCGTGGCGCACGCCGTGGTCGTGTCCGCCGACGGGCTGCCGATGGCGTACTCCAGGGGCTTTCCCAAAGACCGCGCCGACCAGCTGGCCGCGATCGCGGCCGGGCTCGTCAGCCTCACGCAGGGATCGGCGCGCGTGTTCGAGGGCGGAGGGGTCACCCAGACGCTCGTCGAGATGGACCGCGGCCTGCTGCTGGTCATGTCGATCAGCGACGGTTCCTGCCTGGCGGTGCTGGCCGCGCCGGACTGCGACATGGGCCTGGTGGCCTACCAGATGACGATCCTGGTCGAGCGCGCCGGGCAGGTGCTCACGCCTGCCGTGCGGGCGGAACTGTCGGCGGCGCGTCCGTGATGGACCCCGCCGGCGTCCCGGAGCACGGCCGGACAGACAGGGTGATGGGAGTGGACGTTGGCATCGTGGCACAACGATGAACCGGAGCCGGAGCGCAGCTCGCTCGTCCGGATGTACGCCGTCACCGGTGGCAGGACGACTCCTCGTACGGAGCTCGCCATGGAGGCCCTGGTATCGTCGGCCACCTCGGCCCGGCTCGGCATGACGTACACCCGTGAATACCGCGCGATCAGCGAGCTGTGCCGGCAGGTGCGCTCCGTGGCGGAGATCTCCGCGCTGCTGAGCGTTCCTCTCGGGGTGGCGAGGGTGCTGGTGGCCGACATGGAGGCGGACGGGCTGGTCAGGGTGTACCAGCCCCAGCTGGACGCGGGCCTCCCCGACAGGGGCCTGCTCGAAAGGGTATTGAGTGGACTTCGCAGGCTCTAGCCGGCTCACCTCCACGAAGATCGTCGTGGCGGGCGGGTTCGGCGTAGGGAAGACCACGTTCGTGGGCTCCGTGTCCGAGATCATGCCGCTGACCACGGAGGCGGTGATGACGGACGCGTCCGAGGGCATCGACGACCTCGGGCTCACGCCCGGCAAGAACACCACCACCGTGGCCATGGACTTCGGGCGGCTCTCGCTGGAGCACGACCTGATCCTCTATCTGTTCGGCACGCCGGGGCAGCACCGGTTCTGGTTCATGTGGGACGACCTCGTGCGCGGCGCCATCGGGGCCGTGGTGCTGGTGGACTCGCGGCGGCTGGCCGACAGCTTCCCCGCCATCGACTACTTCGAGGAGTCCGGCATGCCGTTCGTCATCGGGGTGAACGGCTGGGACGGGGTGTTCCCGCACAGCGAGAGCGAGGTGCGGGAGGCGCTCACGCTCTCCCCGCACATCCCGATCGTCCGCACCGACGCGCGGGCGCGGCCGGCGGTCAAGAACACCCTCATCACGCTCGTCGAGCACGCGCTCGCCGCGCGGGCTCATTGACCCCTACTGTGACTGATTACGGGGCCGCCCACCAATTCCCGGCGACCAGTTCGGCCACCAGCGTCTCGGTGAGCAGGGCGACGTCCGGGTCGTCGTCGTGCGCGTACCGGACGGCGGCCCTGGCGTCCTTGACCTCGGCGCCCACCGTGACCACCGTGGAGCCGCGCTCGCGCACCCAGTCCATGGCCTGCTCGGTGTAGCGGGAGCCGGGGTAGAGCAGCGCCCGGTAGTCGAGGGTCTTGGTGAGGTAGACGTCCACGTGTGACCAGTCGCCCGTCTCGCACGCGTCGGCGGGGCGGCGCGGGCCCTCGCGGAACATCAGCGCCGACTGCTCGGCCGACGACAGCCGCTCGGCGGGGGCGATGGTGTAGACGCCGCGGTCGCCGTCCAGCAGCTCCATGGTCATGGGGAGCCATGCGTCCCTCCTGTCCAGGAGGTCCGCCGTGGCCTCGGCGGCCCGCTCCAGCAGCTTCGGCAGGTCGCGGCCCGTCCCGGTGAGGTGGGCCTCCAGGGCCAGGAGCAGGGCCAGGGTGTGCTGGAACGTACGGCAGGCGACGCCGCCGCGCTCCTCGCCCGCGCGCATGTCGACCACCAGGTCGGCCCGCTCGGCGAGGGGCGAGCCCTGGGTGTTGGTGAGCGCCGCCAGGTAGGACGGGCCGCCCGTGTACCGTTCCACGGCGTCGAGGGTCTCCCGGCTCGAACCGGTGGCCGAGATCGGCACGACCAGGGTGTCCGCGGCGGCCGGGTAGGTGGCCTGCGCGGAGGCGTAGTCGGCGTAGGCGTCCACGCCCGCCCGGCGCAGGCGCAGCGCCGCCACGCCCGCGGCGTACCTGGAGCTGCCCATGCCGAGGAAGAGCACCCTGGTCAGGCCCGGGGGGAGCGCCGCGAACGGGTTCTCCTCCCTCAGGGCGGCGGCCAGGCCCCTGAGCGCCGCCGGCTTGGCCTCCAGGTCGGACAGGTAGAGCTCGGAATTCACGTGATGTTCTCCTCTTGGTACCAGGTGCGCAGGACGCCCATGGGGGCGTAGCGCCAGCGGGGCAGGTGGCGGGCGGCGTAGATGAGCTCGCGGCACTCCTGCTCCACCTCGAACGGACGGACCAGCCTCTCGTCGAGCAGGTCCGGCCGGTCCTTGCCGGCCAGGCGGTCCTTGTAGGCGGCCAGCAGCCCGGCGCGGGCCTGCGCCGCCCAGGCCGCCGCCGCGCCGGGGTCGGTGCCCCTCCGCTTGATCGCCACCTGGGCCACGTGCTCGATGCTCGTGGTGAGCTGGGCCACGTCCCTGGCGGCCGGCTGGCACGGGTCGGCGTCGGTGACGGTGGGGTTGCCGTCGAAGTCGATCACCGCGTAGCCGTCCCGCCATTTGAGGACCTGGCCCACGTGCAGGTCGCCGTGGATCCTGATGCGGGGGCCGGTGATCGGCGCCTGGAGGGCGGCCAGCTCGCGCCGGATCGCCGGGGCCCGCGTGGCCAGCCACGCGCCGTCCTCGCCGCCCGTGAGCGCGAGCGCCTCCGCGAGCGCGGCCTGCGCCCTGGCCGCCGGACCCGCGGCCCCGGGCTCCGGCGCGGGGGTGGGCAGCGTGGCGAGCGCGAGGTGCAGGTCGGCGGCGAGGCGGCCGAGCACGGGGGCGAAGTCCGTGGCGCCGGCCTCGGCCTCGTCGACGCACCACTCCCAGCCGTCGCGCGCCTGCGGAAGGTAGCCCGTGACCAGGGCCAGGAGCTGCTCGTTCCCCTCCACTTCGCGCGTCAGGGCCGCGTAAGGGGGCGCTGTGTCGTTGAACCCCGCCTCAACGAGGTGGGCGAAGACCTCTGGGGCGGGGTGGGGCAGGGGGACCGGTGGGGTGAGCCACTTGACGACGACCTTCTCGTCCACGACCACCGAGTAGTTCGTCTGGTCCACGTGCGGGCCGAACTCCCGCTCACCTGGGGCCCCAGTGTGGAGATCTCCAAGGCTGTACGAGAGGGTGGGCAGCGGGAGGAAGCGCCGCACCGCGAACGGCGGCGGCACCTCACCCTCCAGCAGCGGCAGGAGTGCGGCGCTGACGCCCCGGTCTCGGGCCGTGAGGGGCCTCTCACCGAGAGAGAGCAGCCGATCGGCTATTGAATCCCAATTCAACTCGTAGACCAAACTTCCAGGTAGCAATGTCATCAAAAGTCTTGCTCATGTTGATTTACCCTGCAACACTCCTGCTCTGGTCTGCTGTGTCCGGTAAGGTCGCGCGACCCCTCAAACTGCACAAATTTCAGAAGGAGTAGCGGCCGTGCCCCGTACCCGGTTCACCCGTCGTCTCCCGGCTGCCATCACGGCGGCCGGCCTCGCGCTCGCCGTCGCGGCGTGCGGCGGTGAGTCGTCGACCAGCTCAGAAGGCACGGCCCCGGCCGCGGCCGACCAGCTCAAGCCGAACGCGGACCTGTCGCAGCAGTCGCTCCAGATCACAGTCTGGGACGGTTACACGCCCAAGGAGCTGCCGGAGAAGGTCAAGGCGAAGCTCAAGGTCAAGGACATGAAGGTCGCCCTGCACGACACCAACGAGGTCGCGATGACCAAGCTCACCGCCCCCGGTGACAGCGGCATCGACGTGGCGTTCGTGTCGGGCCAGTACGCCCAGGCGCTCAACGCGGCGGGCCTGCTGGAGCCGATCCACCCCGAGCTGATCCCCAACCTGGCCAACCTCTACCCGGAGGCCACCCAGCTCTCCTACGACAAGGGCAACAAGTACTCGGTGCCCTACACCTGGGGCACGACCGGCATCTGCTACCGCTCCGACCTGGTGAAGTCCGAGCCGACGAGTTGGAACGATCTGCTCAAGCCCCCGGCGTGGGCCGACAAGAAGGTCACCATGATGACCACCGAGCGCTGGCTCGCGCTGCCCGCGCTCAAGGCGCTCGGCTACTCGGTCAACACCGACAAGGACGACGAGATCGCCAAGGTCAAGGAGCTCCTCCTCGCGCAGAAGCCCCACCTGCTCACCTACGACGACACCACGTTCGGCGACAAGCTGAAGTCCGGCGAGGCCGTCATGGTCGAGGCCTGGGACGGCTGGTGCCCGACCACGGACGCGAAGAACAACATCAAGTTCGTGGTGCCGAAGGAGGGCAGCGACCTCTGGGTGGACACCATGGTGATCATGAAGTCCTCCAAGAACAAGGAGGCCGCGCACGCCCTGATCAACTACATCCTCGACCCCGAGATCCACAGCTGGGCCGCCGAGAACATCAACTACAAGGTCCCGAACAAGGCCGCCATGGAGCGGGTGCGGGTCCCCAAGGGCTCGCTGCTCGACATCAAGCCCGCCGAGCTGCTCAACGGTGAGTCGATCATCGACCTGGGCCAGGCGTCGACCAAGTACACGCGTCTGTCGACCGAAATCACGGCACAGCAGTAAAAGTGAAGTCTGAGGTCAAGGCCCGGCCGGCGTCCAGGGGACGCCGGCTGGGCGCGTTCGTTTTCCTGTCACCCGGCGTCACCTATCTGATCGTGCTGCTGCTGGTGCCGCTCGCGCTGGTGCTCAGCAACACGGTGTTCCAGCGCGGCCGCTTCGGCGGCGTCGTCTACGAGTTCACCACCGAGAACTTCCAGCGCCTGGTCGACCCGCTCTACCTCGGCGTGGTGGGCACCTCGCTGAAGATCGCGACCCTGACGACGCTGATCGCGCTGCTCCTCGGCTACCCGACGGCCTACCTGATCGCCCAGCTGCCGCCGAAGTGGAAGACGGTCGCGCTGGTCGCCGTCGTGCTGCCGTTCTGGACGAACTTCATCATCCGCGTGTACGCCTGGATCATCCTGCTGAGCGGCCCCGGCGTGATCAACTCGCTGCTGGGCACGGACCTGGAGCTGCTCTACAAGCAGGGCACGATCGTCACCGGGCTGCTCTACTCGTACCTGCCGCTGATGGTGCTGCCGCTCTACTCCGCCATCGAGCGGCTCGACCCGCAGCTCCGGGAGGCCTCGGCCAACCTGGGGGCCTCGGCGTTCACCACCTTCAGGAAGGTCACGCTGCCGCTGACGGTCCCGGGCGTGATGACCGGGTGCCTGTTCGTGTTCGTGCCGAGCTTCGGCAACTTCGTCATCCCCGAGATCCTCGGCGGCAGCAAGTCGATCATGGTGGGCAACCTGATCCGCGACCAGTTCCTCAAGGCCCGCGACTGGCCGTTCGGCTCCACGCTCGCGCTGGCGCTCATCGCGGTGCTGATCGTGCTGCTCCTCGTGCAGGCCAGGGTGGCGCGCCGTGCGTAGGTCAAAGCTCCTGTACGTCCCGTTCTGGGCCACGTACGTCTTCCTCTACCTGCCTATCGTCGTGCTCGTCGTCATGTCGTTCAACTCCGGCAAGTCGGCGTACACGTACGAGGGCTTCAGCTTCAAGTGGTACGGCGAGCTGGCCCACGACGAGCGGGTCAGGGACGGCCTGGTCAACACGCTGATCGTGGCCACCGGCTCCACCGTGATCGCCACCGTGCTCGGGACGCTGCTGGCCGTCGGGCTGGCCCGGCACACCAGGTCCAAGACGCTGGACGCCGTCGCGCTCATGCCGGCGGTGCTGCCCGACCTGGTGCTCGCGATCGGCCTGCTGCTGTTCTACGGCCTGATCCAGCTCACGCTCGGCCTCTACTCGGTGATCCTCGCCCACGGCCTGTTCGCGATGGCGTTCGTGGCCGCGGTGGTGCGCACCAGGCTGACCAACTCCGACACCTCGCTGGAGGAGGCCTCGCGGGATCTGGGCGCGGGGCCGTTCACCACGTTCATGAAGATCACGCTTCCGCAGCTGACGCCGGGCATCGTGGCCGGCGCGCTGCTGGCGTTCACGCTGTCGCTGGACGAGTTCGTGATCGCGTTCTTCACGATCGGCAACAGCGACCAGACGCTGCCGATCGTGATCTATTCGATGATCCGTTTCGGGGTCACCCCGAAGATCAACGCGCTGGCCGCGATCCTGCTCCTCGTGAGCTTCACGGCGGTGATCGCCGGGCAGCGCATGACGAAGATCGGGGAGAGGGAGCCGAACCGGACACCTGGGGAACCACGCACGGACCTCAGGGTGCAAGGTGAGGCGGACTCGACCAATCAGGGGGAGAGACGTGCTCAGGATTGACGGGATCACCCGCAGCTTCGGGGAGGTCACGGCGCTCGACGACGTGTCGCTGGAGATCGGCCAGGGCGAGTTCTTCGCCCTGCTCGGCCCCTCGGGCTGCGGCAAGACCACGCTGCTGCGCATCATCGCCGGGTTCGAGACGCCCGACCGGGGCACGGTGACGCTGGACGGCGAGGACCTGCTGGCCAAGCAGCCGAACCGGCGGCCGATCAGCCTCATGTTCCAGTCGTACGCGCTGTTCCCCCACATGACCGTGGCCAAGAACGTGGCCTACGGCCTGGAGCGCGAGCGGCTGCCCCGCCAGGAGGTCAAGCAGCGCGTCGGCGAGGTGCTGGAGACCGTCGGGCTGTCGGCGCACGCGGACCGCAAGCCCGCCCAGCTCTCCGGCGGCCAGCGGCAGCGGGTCGCGCTGGCGCGTTCCATCGTCAAGCGGCCCCGCCTGCTGCTGCTCGACGAGCCGCTGTCGGCCCTGGACAAGAAGGTCCGCGCCGACATGCAGCTGGAGCTCAAGCGGCTGCAGCACGAGGTGGGCATCACGTTCGTGGTGGTCACGCACGACCAGGAGGAGGCCATGTCGCTGGCCGACCGCATCGCGGTCTTCGACAGCGGCAAGGTGCGGCAGGTGGACGAGCCGATCGCGCTCTACGAGCGGCCCCGCACGCCGTTCGTGGCCGACTTCGTCGGCGCCAACAACCTCTTCCACGGCACGGCCAGCGGCCTCGACGGCATCAAGACCGACGACTTCGGCATGCTGGCCGGCGTCCCACTCGAAGAGCTCGAGGCGGGCGCCAAGGCGCTGCTGGCGGTCCGGCCGGAGAACGTCGAGCTGGCCGGCGAGAGCGCCACCCGCGGCCTCAGGGGCAGCGTCCTGGACGTCAGCTTCTACGGGGGCGTCTCGCACATCTCCGTGGACGTGCCGGGCCACGTCAAGCCGGTGCTGGTCGCCGTGCAGGGCGCGAGCACGGTCAAGGCGGGCGAGAAGGTCAAGGTGCGCTGGAAGGCCGAGGACGCGGTCATCATGGCGGCCGACCGGTGAGCTCAGTGGGCCAGGTCGTTGCCCGTGGCAGCGCGGGCGTACGACAGGATCAGCTCGGCCGCCTCGGCCGGGCCGATCACCGGGTGCCTGGCCGTGATGCGGTAGCCGTAGGCGTCCTCCAGCGCCACCAGGTTGCGGGCGATCGTCAGCGAGTCGGCGCTCAGCCTGAACACCCCAAGCGCGGCGCCGGTGTCGAGGACCGCCTGGTACATCGAGACCTGGCGGTCGTAGAGGGAGGTGAGCAGCACGCCGTAGACCCGGTTGCGGCCCGCGGCGCCGCCCAGCTCGTTGAGCAGACGGACATCGGGGTCGAGCGGCCCGGTCGGCAGCCCGGACTTGATCGTGAGCACCAGCTTCTCGACCGGGTTGGTGAGGGTGGCGAGCTGCCGCACGCGCTGCTCGTAGAACCGCTCCATGCCCGCGTGCTGCGCCTCGACCAGCAGCTCGCTGAGGTCGGGGTAGTGGTAGAGCACCGCGCCGGAGGTCAGACCGGCCTCCTCGGCGACGTGCGAGAGCTGCACGCCGTCGATGCCGTGACGGATGATGGCCCTGCGCGCGGCCTCGATCAAGTCGATGCGCCGGTCACTACGGCTCTTACGCTGAGCCACCCCCACCGCCTTCACTCGTTTGGCTGCTGTTCAGTTAGCCGTGACCATAGTGCCCGTTACTTGACCTTCACGCTAGATGAGTTCTTGAATTCCTCTTCAAATTGATGAGTTTCCCCGGAGCCTCGATGTCTCTCACCATCCTGTTCATGCCTGAAAGCGCCTACGGACCCACCAACAACTCGATCGGCATCGGCGACATCCTCCGCCGCCGCGGCCACCGCGTCGTCTTCGCCGCGGAGGCGTCGTGGAAGGGCAAGCTCGAAGCGCTCGGCTTCGAGGAGGACCTCGTCGACCTCGCCCCGCCGCCCGAGGACACCGAGGAGGAGCAGGACCCGGGGCAGTTCTGGAAGGACTTCATCCGCGAGACCGCCCCCGAGTACCGCAAGAGCACCCTGGAGCAGCTCGACACCGTCACCAAGCCGATCTGGGAGTCGCTGATCGACGGCGTGAAGTACTGCGAGCCGCAGCTCAAGGCGATCATCGAGCGCGTGAACCCCGACGTGATCGTCGAGGACAACGTGATCACGTTCCCGGCGCTGCTCACCGCGGGCAAGAAGTTCGTCCGCATCGTCTCCTGCAACCCGCTGGAGGTGCGCGGCGAGAACGTCGCGCCGGTCTTCTCCGGCCTGCCGGCCGACGACCGCTCGGAGTGGGAGGCCTTCCGCGCCGAGTACGACCGCACCCACCGCGAGCTGTGGAGCGCCTTCAACGAGTGGTGCGTCGAGCAGGGCACCGAGCCGCTGCCCGACCTCGACTTCATCCACGAGGGCGACCTGAACCTCTACGTCTACCCCGAGATCCTCGACTACACCGACGCCCGCCCGCTCGGCGACTCCTGGCACCGCCTCGACTCCTCGGTCAGGGAGACGGACGAGGCGTTCACGCTGCCCTTCGAGCGCCGCGAGGGGGGCTCGCTGGTCTACTTCTCGCTCGGCTCGCTGGGCTCCTCCGACGTGGAGCTGATGCAGCGCGTCATCGACGTGCTGGCCACCACGCCGCACCAGTACATCGTCTCCAAGGGCCCGCTGCACGAGGAGATCAAGCTCGCCGACAACATGTGGGGCGCGGAGTTCCTCCCGCAGACCAAGATCATCCCGCTGTGTGACCTGGTCATCACGCACGGCGGCAACAACACGACCACGGAGGCGCTGCACTTCGGCAAGCCGATGATCCTGCTGCCGCTCTTCTGGGACCAGTACGACAACGCCCAGCGGGTGGACGAGCTGGGCTATGGTGTCAGGCTCTCCACCTACACCTTCACCGACGACGAACTGAAGGGGGCGGTCGAGCGGCTGCTCGGGGACACCGAGCTGCGCGCCCGGCTCGCCGCCGCGGGCGAGGAGATCAGGCGCCGCGACGGCCTGCGCAAGGCCGCCGACCTGATCGAGCAGCTCGGCCAGTAAGGACATGATTTTCCATGCGTGAACTGATCAACCCCGCCACCGGGCTGCCGTGCGCCGAGATTCCCGACACACCCGTGGAGGGCGTCGCGGCGGCCGTCGACCGGGCCCGCGCGGCCTTCGAGGAGTGGTCGCAGACCACCCCGGCCGACCGGGCACGGCTGCTGCTGCGGGTGGCCGACCTGGTGGAGGCCGACGCCGAGGAGCTGACCAGGCTCGAGGTGGAGGAGACGGGCAAGCCCGCGGCGGTGTTCAGGGACGGCGAGCTGCCGTTCGCCGCCGACAACCTGCGCTTCTTCGCCGGGGCCGCCCGTTCCCTCGAAGGCTCGGGCGCCGGTGTCTTCAGCCCCGGCTACACCTCGGTCCTGCTGCGCCGTCCCGTCGGGGTGGTGGGGTCGATCGCGCCGTGGAACTTCCCGTTCGTCATGGCCGTCTGGAAGGTCGGCCCGGCGGTGGCCGCGGGCAACGCCGTGGTGATCAAGCCGGCCCCCCAGACGCCGCGTACGACGCTGCGGCTGGCCGAGCTGTTCGCCAAGGCGGGCGCGCCCGACGGGCTCGTCCAGGTGGTCACCGGGGCCGCCGAGACCGGTCAGGCGCTGGTCACCCACCCGGGCGTGGACATGGTCAGCGTCACCGGCTCCACGGAGACGGGCCGGGCGGTCATGACCGGGGCCGCGGCCACGCTCAAGCGAGTGCACCTCGAGCTCGGCGGCAAGGCGCCCGCGCTGGTCTTCGAGGACGCCGACCTCGCGGAGATGGCCCGCGGGGTGGCGATGGGGGCGACGTACAACACAGGGCAGGACTGCACGGCCGCCACCCGGGTCTACGTCGCCCGCGAGGTGTACGCGGACGCGATCGAGGCACTGCGGGCAACTCTTGCCAAAATAACCGTCGGCGACCCCTGGGACCCGGCCACGGACATCGGCCCGCTGATCTCGGCCGCGCACCGTGACCGGGTGCACGGGTTCGTCTCCAGGGCCGGCGGGCGCGTGCTCCACGGCGGCGCCCCGGTCGAGGGCCCCGGATTCTTCTACCCGCCGACGCTCGTGACCGATGTCGCCCAGGACAGCGAGATCGTCCAAGGTGAACTTTTCGGACCCGTGCTCGTGGCGCTACCGTTCGACGGCGAGGACGAGGCGGTCAGACTGGCCAACGACACGCGGTACGGTCTGGCCTCGTCGGTGTGGTCGCGTGACGTCTCCAGGGCCATGCGCGTGTCACACCGGCTCGATGTGGGCGTGACCTGGGTGAACGACCACCTGCCCATCGCCAGCGAGGCGCCGCACGGCGGGGTGAAGGGCAGCGGCTTCGGCAAGGACATGAGCCAGGAGGCGGTGCAGGAGTACTCGGTGACGCGGCACCTGATGGTGAAGCACGCGGCACCGGTCGAGCGGGATTCGTTCCGGCCCGCCTAGAGACGCGTACGGCGATATGTTGCCCAAAGTGACCCTTTGGGCACGTGTGATGGGATATGTTCGGTTGGCCGATCTGGTACGGGTTGTGTTCCAATTACCCAGCCGGAACGAATCCCATGCGCCACACGCGTGTCTGATTTCTTTCGAGCACGTACCGGCGAGAGGTTGCGAGAGTCAGTGAGGACGAAAGACCCCAGGCACACGAGGTCAGGGGCGTACACAGGCGGACGTTTCCGGCTGGGGAACTGGCGTGTGCGCTCGAGGCTGGTCGCGCTGATCCTCATCCCCACGGTCGTGGGTGTGCTGCTCGCCGGCGTGCAGCTGGCCAACGCCATCGGCACCAGCGCCGAGTACCGCCGGCTCACCCAGGTGGCCGAGCTGGTGCAGCGCATCGGCGCGCTCAACCACGAGCTCGGCAAGGAACGCACGCTCACCGCGTGGTACGTCTCCGACCGCAGCAGAGGCCAGCGCCTCGTCCAGCTCAAGACGCAGCGGCAGGCCACGGACACGGCCAAGAAGCAGGTGCTGAGCGCCGCCAAGGCCATCGACGCCGCGCACTCCCTGCGTGTCATCGAGGGCGTCGACAACATGCGCCGGTGGCTCGACGGTCTCGACAGCCTCCGCGAGTCGATGGTCTCGAACGTGCCGCCGCGTGCCGCCATCAGCACGTACACCACCATGATCGGCATCTTCTCCGCGATCGAGGCCGACCTGGGCGACGGCGTCAACGACGACACCCTCCAGGGTGACGTGGCCGCGCTCGGCTCGCTGCAGCGGGTCAAGGAGGAGATCTCGCGCCAGCAGATCATCCTGATCGTGGCGCTCGTCCAGCGGAAGCTGGACAACGACGACCTGTCGGACTTCCTGGGCTCCTGGAACAGGCAGCAGGCCGAGCTGACCTCCTTCGAGCAGGAGGCCGACCCCAAGGACCTGGACGCGTACCGGAAGGGCGTCAAGGGCCTGCAGATCGACCTCGCCGACGCCATGCGCCAGCGCGCGCTCGCCCAGATGCGCGAGTACAACGAGATCCGCGACCTCGACGTCACCACCCGCCGCGACCTCGGCAACTGGTACGAGTCGACCACGCTGTCCGGCAACGCCATGCGCAAGGTCGAGGACGGCCTGGCCACCAGGATCGTGGCCAGGACCCGGGAGCTGAGCGACACCGAGCAGCGCAACGCGATCATCTCCGGTGCGGTGATCCTGGTCCTGCTGCTCCTCGTCCTGGTCTTCACCACCCGCGTGGCCGGTTCGCTGGTCCGCCCGCTGCGCCGGCTGCGCGCCGAGGCGCTCCAGGTCGCCACGACCCGGCTGCCCGAGACCGTCCGCGTGCTGCGCGAGTCCGGCGAGGGCGCGCAGGTGCCCGAGACGCCCTCGGTCGGCATCAACACCCGCGACGAGATCGGTGAGGTCGCGCAGGCGTTCGACGAGGTCCACCGCGAGGCGATCCGGCTGGCCGGCGACGAGGCCAAGCTGCGGGCGAACGTCAACGCCATGTTCGTCAACCTCTCCCGCCGCAGCCAGACGCTGGTCGAGCGGCAGCTGCAGCTCATCGAGGGCCTGGAGCAGGGCGAGGAGGACGAGCAGCGGCTCGCGAACCTGTTCCGCCTCGACCACCTGGCCACCCGCATGCGCCGCAACAGCGAGAACCTCCTGGTCCTCGCCGGCCAGGAGGCCGCGCGCAAGTGGAGCGAGCCGGTGCCGCTGGTCGACATCGCCCGCGCCTCGCTGTCCGAGGTCGAGAACTACGAGCGGGTCCAGATCCAGATCCCGTCCGGCACGCTGATCGTCGGCCCGGCCGTCACCGACGCCGTCCACCTGCTCGCCGAGCTCATCGAGAACGCGATCTCGTTCTCCCCCCGCGAGAGCAAGGTCCAGGTCACCAGTACCCCCGCCGAGGGCGGCGTGCTCGTGTCGATCAACGACCTGGGCATCGGCATGAACCAGGAGGAGCTCTCCGAGGCCAACTGGCGCCTGGCGAACCCGCCCGTCGTGGACGTGTCGGTGTCGCGGCGCATGGGCCTGTTCGTGGTCGGCCGCCTGGCCCTGCGCCACGGCATCCGCGTCCAGCTCAGCCCCCGGGAGACGGGCGGCCTGAGCGCGCTGGTCTTCATGCCGGACATGCTGATCAGCAACGGCCTGGGCGGGCCGCAGCAGGGCGGGCAGTACGAGGCGTTCACGGACTTCGACCCGAGCATGTTCGTGGAGCCCTCGCGGAACGGGGCCGCCTCCTACGGCGGGGCGCCCTCCGGCGACGGTCCCGAGCACGTGGTGGACACGCAGTGGCCGGGATCGCTGCCGGTGCCGGGGAGCGGCAACTGGGCTCCCTTCGGCGGCGACCAGCCGGCGCCGTTCAACGAGCAGCCCGCCGCGTACAACGAGCAGCCCGCCGCGTACAACGACCGGCCCGCCGGGGACCGCCCGTTCGGCGAGCAGCCCTTCGGGGACCAGCCTTTCGGTGAGCCGCAGCCCTTCGGCGAGCAGCCTTTCGGGGAGCGGCAGGCGCCCTACGCCGAGCAGCCGCAGAGCTCGCAGAACGGCGACCAGCCGCGCTGGCCGTCCTTCTCCGAGGAGCCCCCTCCGCCCGCGCAGCAGCCGTTCGGGGAGCAGCGCTGGCCGTCGTTCGCCGAGGAGACGCCGCCTCCCGCGCCGCAGCCCACGTCGTTCGCGGAGAACCGGTGGCCGTCCTTCGCGGAGCAGCCGCCGCCCCTGCAGGAGGAGGAGCCGCGCTGGCCGTCCTTCGCCACCGAGCCGCCGAAGCAGCCGCAGGAGGAGCCGCGCTGGTCGTCGTTCGCCGACCCGGTGCCGCGCAGGTCGCTGTTCGAGTCGGAGGACCGTCCGCAGCCGCAGTTCGGGGAGTCGTACCGCTCGCCGTTCGCGGACGACCCCAAGCCCGCCGACCCGTTCCAGCAGAACGGGCACTCCAACTACGACAGGTTCGGGCCCGGCGACTACTCCTCGCAGGACATGACCGGCCCGCTCCCCGTGGTGCGCAACTCGCCCATGGAGGAGCAGGGCGACGAGTTCCTGCCGATCTTCTCGTCGGTCGGGTCCGACTGGTTCCGCCGGCCGGACCCCGAGGTGCTGCAGCCGCACGAGCCCGCTCGCCACGAGGAGGAGCAGGAGACCACCGCCGTGCACCCGGCGGTGCCCGCCGACCCGGCCCCGGTCGCTCCCGCGCAGTCCCCGTCGGGGCTGCCGCGGCGCACGCCGGGCGCGTCGGGGGCGGGCGCGACGTGGTCCTCGCCCGCGGACTCCGGCTTCCAGGCCGCGCAGGCCGCCGCGCAGCCCGCGCAGGGCGGCACGACGTCCTCGGGCCTGCCACGTCGCGTGCCCAAGGCCAATCTGGTGCCCGGTACGGCCAGCCTCGCCGAGCCCCAGGCTTCGTCACCGGCACCGCAGATCTCACCCGAGCGGCTGCGCAGCCGGCTCTCCAGCTTCCAGCAGGGCGTCCGCCAGGGCCGAGCGTTCACCCGGGGCGAAGAGAATGAGGAGGACAAATGAGAGAAATGAGCCAGGGAGCGCGCGGCATCAGCTGGTTGATCACGGACTTCGTGAACAACGTGCCGGGCGTCGCCCACACGGTCGTGGTGTCGTCCGACGGTTTGCCGCTGGCCTTCTCCGAGGGTTTTCCCAAGGACCGGGCCGACCAGCTCGCCGCGGTGGCGTCCGGCGTCATCAGCCTCACCCAGGGTGCGGCGCGGGTCTTCGAGGGCGGTATGGTGACCCAGACCGTTATCGAGATGCAGCGTGGGCTCTTGATGATCATGTCCATCAGTGATGGGTCCTGTTTGGCGGTCCTGGCTGCTCCCGACTGTGACATGGGCCTGGTGGCTTACCAGATGACCCTGCTGGTCGAGCGGGCGGGCCAGGTGCTGACGCCGGCCGTACGCGCCGAGCTGCAAGCGGCCCGCCCCCGCTAGTGGGGCGGTGACAGGAGATCATGGTGTCAGGTCAGGGTTGGGCTGGTGATAGCACTCCGCCGCATCCGGCGGCTCCCCGTCCGCAGAAGCAGAGCTCCCTGGTACGGCCCTATGCCGTGACCGGGGGGCGCACCGCTCCACGGATGAAGTTCGCCATGGAGGCATTGGTGTCCTCCGTGACGTCGGAATACCAAGACATTTCCCTACTTAGTCCGGAGTATCAGGCGATTATTCAACTGACCCGGAACGTCCGGTCGGTTGCCGAGATCTCCGCCCTTTTACGCCAGCCCCTTGGCGTGGTCCGGGTGCTGATCGCCGACATGGCGTCCGAGGGCCTGATCCGCGTGCACCAGCCTGCGCTGGACGCCGGAAAGCCGGACCTCAACTTGCTCGAAAGGGTGCTCAGTGGACTTCGCAGGCTCTAGCCCCGGGCTGACCTCGACGAAGATCGTCGTGGCCGGGGGCTTCGGCGTGGGGAAGACGACGTTCGTGGGTGCGGTCTCGGAGATCCTGCCGCTCACCACCGAAGCGGTCATGACGGACGCCTCCGCGCACGTGGACGACGTCTCCCTCACGCCGAACAAGACCACCACGACCGTGGCCATGGACTTCGGCCGGGTCTCGCTCGATCGCGACCTGATCCTTTACCTGTTCGGCACGCCCGGACAGCACCGCTTCTGGTTCATGTGGGACGACCTGGTACGCGGCGCGATCGGCGCGGTCGTCCTCGTGGACACGCGCCGCCTGGCGGACAGCTTCCCCGCGATCGACTATTTCGAAGAGGCGAAGCTGCCGTTCGTGATCGGCATCAACGGCTGGGACGGGCAGTTCGCGCACGCGGAGGACGAACTCCGCGAGGCCCTGTCGATCGGCGGCCACATCCCGATCGTGCGCCTGGACGCCAGGCAGCGGGAGTCGGTGAAAGCCACCTTGATCACCCTGGTGGAACACGCCCTGACCCGCCACATGCACACCCCGGTGTAGGCGGACCGGCTCCACCATCTGGGTGGTGGGCCGCCTGACGCCCGCCCCGCACAAAGGCCTTCGCAATGGGGCGCTTCGCGCCGAAGGGCTCAGACGTTCTTGTTCTGGGCGCCTTCGGCGCACCCCACGCCTTCGGCGACTGGTGGCCCACCCCTTGACCTACGAGGCGGTGGGCCGCCTTCTGCCCACCCCGCCAACTGGATCCGGCAAGCTCCGTTGAGCGGTCGCGGTTGAAAACCCTACGGAACCCGGTTGGCGTGCTCAGGCCCTGGCGCGGCCCAGCATCCGCTCCGGAGAATCCAGCCAGATCCGCTGCCCCTCCTGCGTGATGGTCATGCCGAACCGCTCCCGGCCTGGCTCGCCCCAGGACACCCACTGTGCGTAAGCGTCGGTGATCTCATCCCACAGGGACCGATCGCCGAGCTGGTACGCGAGGTGATCGCCGTCCGGGTCGTGAACCGCCGCCGCCCAGTGGGCAGGGTCGGCAGGGTCGACCACGTACAGCACGAAACGGTCCCCCTCGTCGACCTCGCGGATGTGCAGCCCGGTGAGAGCCGACATGGCCAGCCCCGCCCCCGCCGGCGCGTGCGCGATCGTGCGCGGGTCTACCTGGGTCGTGGACCGACGGCCGCTGCCGTCGTCGTCGGCGACAGGGGATCCGTCCTGCGAGCGCATCATCATGTACGACGTGCACCCGGGGAACCGGCCGGCGGCGACCCCGCCGGGCATGACCACGAGCCGCACGGAGAGGTCGACGTCGAAGCCAGGCGAGAACGGCGCCACGATCACGCCGCCCGGCCGGGTCTGCTCGACCCACGCATACGGCACCGTGTGGACGGCACAGGTGACGTGGACCCGGTCGTACGGTGCTCCCTCGGCCCACCCGTCCGCCCCGTCACCGACGATCAGGCGCGGATGCACGCCGGCCGCGGCCAGCCTCTTCCCCGCTTGCTCGGCGACGGCCTGGTCGACCTCGATCGAGGTCACGATGCCGTGCTCGCCGACCAGGTGGGACAGCAGCGCGGCGGTCCAGCCCGTGCCCGTGCCGATCTCCAGCACCCGATCACCCGGCTCCGGATCGAGCAGGGTGAGCAGATCGACGACGGTCCCCGGGGCGGAGTTGGAGGAGGTGTAGCGCCCGTTCAACTCGCGGATGTCGGTTGCGCCGCCATCGAGCTGCGTCACGATGGCCTCAGGTCCGTACACGGTGGCCCACCAGGTGTCCGGGTCGTCGTGCCGGTCGATGAGGCGGGGGCCGCCTCCGGTGAGAACGACCCCGGTGGGGGGCACGAACCGATGCCGGGGCACGGCCCGCAGCGCCTTGCCGATGGCGCCGCTGACCGGGCGGCGCTCGCTGATGGCGTCGATCAGGCCATCAATGCGGGGGTCCAGGCCGAGGGTCACTTGCCGTCCTTCTTGTCCCCGTCACCGCTGCCACGCTTGCCCTGGCTTCCGTCTCCGTCGTTCTGGTTCTTCTTCTCCTTCGGGGGAGTGAACGGCTTCAGGCTGGGCTCCTCGCCCTTGTGCTTTCCCATGCCGGCCTCCTACGTCTAGACGAGTTGCTCATCGTGATCGTACGGCTACGATTCGAAGCGGGCAAGGGGGTGGTGTCGGTGTGCGCTGAGGCGGCGTCTCCCCGATCTCATCATGGAGGGCCGTCCAGTGATCGATGTTCACACGGGAACGACGGTGATCAAGCTTTCCAGCCCGACGAAGTCGTCGGTGTTGCGCGTGAAGAGCGGCAACCCTCGGCTGGAGGCGACTGCGGCGATCATGAGGTCCATTCGGCGAGGTCGCGGGTCACGCTTCGCCGCGAGCGTCAGCGCGACAAGGCTGCCGTAGCGGGCCGCCGCGTCGGCATCGAAGGGCAGAGGCTCGAAGTCGGCCACCGCAGCGCCCAGCTTCTCCATGCGCGCGGCTCGGGTGGCCTGATCCTTGGCCATGGCCACGCCTTGGTGAAGTTCGGCGATCGTGATGGCTGTGAGCTCGGGATAAGCCGGGAGATCAGCGGGAGAGATCTTGGCGAGATCGATGTAAACGCACGTGTCTATCACTCCGGCGCTGTGCCGCTCGGTCATTCGCGGCCCTGCCACGGGTCGTCCTCGATGCGGTCTTCGGAGCCGAAGAACTCGTCGGCCTCTCGACGCATCGCCGCGTAGTCCACGGCCGGAAATCTGCGATGCCTGGCGACGAGCTCTTCGGCGCTCATGCGCCGTCGGCGTGGAATCGGTCGCAACTCCGCGATCTCGACTCCGTTGCGGGTGATGTGAAAGACCTCGCCTGCCTCGACCTGGTCCATGACAGCGGCGGAGTTGTTGCGGAACTCCCGTTGGGTGATGGTCTTCATGATGCGTCTATCGTAGCCCGGCGTAGCCCCGGGTGCTACAGGCAGGCGGTCATGGCCGTCAGAGGGTCTTCACGGTGCCGCCGTCGATGACGTGGTCCGCGCCCGTGATGTTGCCCGCCACCTCCGACAGCAAAAACGCGATCAGCGCCGCCACCTCCCGCGGCTCGGTGATGCGGCCCGTGGTGATGCCGAACGCCGCCGGGATCCCCTCCAGGAACGCGGCGTGGTCCGCGCCCGCCAGGGCGGCCACCTTGCCGCCGAAGCCGTCCGGGTCGTCCCAGATCGCGGTACGGACGACGCCGGGCGAGACGGTGTTGACCCGGACGCCCCGGGGCCCGAACTCCTCGGCGAGGGACTTGCCGAGCGCGGCCAGGGCGGCCTTGGCGGCGCTGTAGGCGACGGGGCCGGCGGCGGGGAGCCGGGAGTTGATGGACGAGACGTTCACCACCGAGCCGCGCCGCTCGATCAGGCTGGGCAGGGCGGCCCTGGTGACGCGGACGGCGCTGAGCAGGTTGAGGTCGAAGATGGCGGCCCACTCCGCGTCGCCGGTGTCGAGGAAGCCGACCGGCTCCACGGCGTCTCCGGCGCCCACGTTGTTGACCAGCAGGTCGATGCCGCCCAGCTCGGCGAGGGCGGTGTCCATGAGGGTGGAGACCCCGCCGGAGGTGCTCAGGTCGGCCGCGACCGCGATGGCGCCCGACTTCTCCAGGTCGGGGGTGATGGTACGGGCGGCGCCGACCACCCGTACGCCCTCGTCGATCAGGGTCTGCACGGTGGCCAGGCCGGTGCCCCGGCTGGCACCGGTGACGACGGCGGTCTTGGAGTCGAGTCCGAGCTTCATGATCTCTCCATCTTTCTTGAACTCAAGGTACAAAATTAGGGTGCGGTAAACCCCGACAACGGGCGGGTAGGGTCAGAGGGAGTCGATGACCGCGTCGATCACCCTGGTGAGGCGGTCCGGGCCGTCGGCGACGCGCGCCAGCAGGCGCATGCCGACGACGGTGTTCAGCAGCAGGCTCCCGATCGCCCGGGCGTCCCGGTCGGCGGCGATCTCGCCCGTGCGCCGGCCCTCTTCGACCAGCGCGTGGAAGGCGTCCTCGGTGCGGTCGAGCATCCGCCGGACGAGCTGTGCCGCGCTCTCGTCCGACTGGCCGAGCTCGGCCGCGGTGTTCACGGCCATGCAGCCGCGCCGGTCGGGGTCGGCCAGGTCCATCTCGGACAGGCTGCGCAGTGCCCTGCGCAGCCTGTCCTTGACGGGGCCCGGCTCCTCCAGCATCTCGATCAGCGCCGCCGCCTGGCTGTCGCGGTAGCGGCTCAGCGCCGCCTCGAACAGCGCGTGCTTGCTGCCGAAGGTGTTGTAGAGGCTGCCCTTGCCGATGCCGAGCGCGTCCACCAGGTCCTGCGGCGTCGTGGACGCGTAGCCCTTGCGCCAGAACACCTGCATGGCCTGCTCGACGGCCACGTCCGGATCGAACTGCTTCGGCCTCCCCATGGCCACGACGCTAGCGGATTCTGGACCTGGAGGTCAAAATGGCATCTCCGGGGGCGCGCCGGTCGCCAGCCAGTGAGCGCGCCGCGTGATCGCGGCCGGCCAGCCGTCCGGCACCACGGTGAAGGCACCCGCCCGCACCGCCGCGAGGGCCTGCTCCGCGAGGTCCGCGGGGTCCTCGCCGTCGGGCGACATGCCGGTGCGGACCAGGGCCGGGCACAGCATCGTCACGCCGATCGGCGTGCCGGCCAGCGACAGCGCCGCCTGCTCCGCGACGGCGACGACGGCGTGCTTGGAGGCCGCATACGCGCCACCGGTGGGGAACGTGACGAGTCCCGCCAGCGAGGCCGTGATCAGGATGTGCGCCGGCCGGCCGGACGAGAGCAGCCGCGGGACGAACGCGCGCAGCCCGTTGACCACGCCGCCGACGTTCACCGCGAACACCCGGTCCCAGTCCTGCGGGCTCACCTCCCACGGCGCGCCCAGGTCCCGGCCGACGATGCCCGCGTTCAGGCAGACCAGATCGACGTCCGGGGCGGCGGCGGCCAGCGCGTCCATCTGTCCGGCGTCGGAGACGTCGGTCCGGACGGCCTCGGCGCCCAGCTCGGCCGCGGCCTCGGCGAGCGCCGCCTCGTTGACGTCGGCGAGCACGACCCGCGCCCCGTCGGAGCGGAGCCGGGCGGCCAGCGCCCTGCCGATCCCGCCGGCGGCGCCGGTGACGACGGCGTTGGTGATGTTCATGAAGCCGCTCCGAACATGGTCGATGCGTCCGCCGTGGCGGTGGGACTGCACACGACCGCGTCGAAGGCCTGGTGCAGCGGCGTGTCCACGGAGGCGCTCTGCGACCGGATGCGGTCCAGCGGCGGTCCCGAACGCAGGTCGGTCAGGGTGACGGCGCCGCCGAGCCCGGCGTCGACGAGGGCCGCTTCCACGCTCCCGGGAGCCGGGGCGTCGACGCCGACGACGTCGAGCGCGAATCCGACCGGAGAGCCCTCGGCGGGGACGATCATCTCCGGCACCTGGCCGGCGGTGTGGGTCAGCGCCACGGCGCGGTAGCGCGGACCGAGGTCACGTGCGAGGTAGTGGCCCATCGGCAGGGCGGCCAGGTGGCCGCCGAAGGTGACGGGGGTCTTCTGTATGTGGTTGTTGTGGGCCACCAGCACGACGCGCGCGCCGTCGCCGGCCCGCGCCAGGTGCCACCGTACGGCCGCGGCCATGTAGTGGTCGCGAGCCGACGTGTCGCCCGGCGAGCCCGCGCCGGAGAACAGGTCGTTCATCGCCCGGAGCATGTAGTCGGTGTGGCAGGCGGCCTCCAGGTGGCGGCGGGCCGTGTCGTAGCGGTGCTGGTCGCCGCGCGATACGTAGAGCGGTTCGAGCGCCCGCAGCCGCAGCGACAGCCGGGACAGGTCGGCCGTGAGGGAGTCCCGGAACGCCGGGTCGAGAGCGCCCCACGCGGGTGCCGACACGGCGGCCGAGCCGCCGGTGATCTCGCCGGCCGCGCGCAGGATGCCGGCCACGAAGTCGTCGAGGTCAGGGTCGACCTGCCGTAGGTACTCGGCGACCGGGTCGAGGTCCGGTCGCAGGGTGAGCGTGTTGGGCAGGTCGATCCCCACGATCCTGACGGGGCGCGGCCTGCTCCGGTTGTAGTGGCGCAACCAGCCCAGCAGTTCTCCGAACACGCCGCGGGTGAGGGGCCCGGCCAGGCGGGAGAGATCGGCCTCGTCGCCCTCGCCGGCGAGCCAGGCGTTGACTGCGGAGGCGTCCGCGGATCCGAGCTCGAACGCCACGTCGGTGAACCCGCAGCGTTCGAGGAGGAAGCGCAGCAGCCGTGCGCGGGCGAGGTTGAACTCGCGGACGAAATGGGCGCCCTCGCCGACGGCCACGACCTGGGCGTCGCCGACCACGCCGCGCAGCGGTTCGAGGTCGTCGAGGACGGGGTCGGCCGGATCGAGCGTGTTGAGGACAGTCGTGTGCCCTGACAGGGGACGGGAAGTCATGAAAATGCACTCGTTTCTCGGTGGATGCCGGGAGCCGGCGGTCAACGCGTCGAAGCACGCGGATCAGAGCGCTCGGCCGGACCCGTGCCGACGGGTCGCCGGAAGCGCTGCTGCGTCCGCTCACGGACGCGGATCAGAGAAACAAGGTGCCCGTAACCATGCGGCCGATCATAGCGGAGCGGAGGTACGCTCCGTCACCGCCGGTGCCGGTGCGTACGTTCGTACTCAACCTCTTGACCTTGTCAGAGGGGGTCGGTAATGATCAACCGCGACTCCCGCCGAAAGGTGCACACGTGCGATTCATCGCAGGCAAGACCGCGGCTTTAGCCGCCGTTCTGACAGCAGTCCTCGTCGTCCCCCAGCCCGCCTCAGCCGCCGCCCAGCTCATCGGGAACGGCACCTTCGACAGCTCCACCACCCCCTGGTCCGCGATCGGCCAGACGACCGTCGCGCTCGACGCCCAGCGGCTGCGGGTGGACGTGAAGGCCGTCGTCGCCAACCCCTGGGACGCCATGGTGGCCGCCCCCACCACCGCCGCCCTGAACCCGGGCAAGAGCTACACCCTCTCCTTCGACGCCTACTCCACCATCGCCTTCAAGGCCACCGCGACGGTGCAGTACAAGGCCACGCCCAGCAGCAACCAGTCGCTGGCGACGGGCGTGCAGCTCACCACGACGAGCAAGCGCTACAGCATCCCCTTCACGGCCGCGACCGCCACGGACACGGCGGCCGAGGTGACGTTCCAGCTCGGCGGGTCCGGCGGGACGCCCGTGGTGCGGTTCGACAACGTGTCGCTGATGGAGACGCAGACGACGCGGCCGACCGCCCTGTTCGTGTGGAACCAGTCCAACCCGGCCAAGTTCGTCACGGCCAATCCGAACGCGAGCCAGACTCCGGCGATCTCCGCGAACATCGCCAACAAGCCGATCTTCGAGTGGTTCGGCGGCTGGTTCAACGACATCACCCAGGCCGTGGACACCTACGTCGGCGCGGCACAGGCCCAGGACAAGCTGCCGATGCTGGTCGCGTACAACATCCCGAACCGGGACGCGTGCGCCGACCAGTCGGGCGGCGGCGCGGGTGACGCGGCCGGTTACCACACCTGGATCACCGAGTTCGCCAAGGCCATCGGCACCAGGCACGCGATCGTCGTGCTGGAGCCCGACGCGGTCGCCGCCGCCGGATGCGTGACCAAGATCGGCAAGAACCCCGAAGACCAGTACAAGATGCTGCTGGACGCCACGCAGGTGCTCAAGGCCCAGGCGCCCAACGCGTGGGTCTACCTGGACGCGGCCAACGCCACCTGGCTCAAGCCCGACGTCATCGCGCCGCTGCTGGTCAAGTCGGGCATCGCCAACACCCGCGGCTTCTCCGTGAACGTGTCGAACTACTTCTACACCGCCGACTCCGAGGCGTACGCCGTCGCGGTCAACGGTCAGCTGTCGGGCACCGTGGGCGCCAAGAAGTACGTGATCGACACCAGCCGTAACGGCAAGGGCCCCTACACGGACAGCACGCCCGAGGACAACTGGTGCAACCCGCCCGGGCGCAAGCTCGGCACGCCGCCGGTCAAGCAGTCGAGCGGCGCCGAGTACCTCTTCTGGGTCAAGGTGCCCGGTGACTCCGACGGCGTGTGCAACGCCTCCACCAAGCCGGCCGGGCAGTTCGACCCCGATCTGGCGGTTTCCCTGATCAACGGCTGATGCCGGTGGCCGGGCCTCTCGGCGAGGGGCCCGGCCGCTCTCTCAGACCCGCTGGAGCAGGAGCGTGACGAAGCCGAGCGCCTCCCGGTAGCCGTTGAGCCACAGCTCGCGGTGCTCCCGGGCGACGGCGAGGGCCTGGTCGCCGTCGGGGCCAGGGTTGGCGGCGGCCCAGCGGGCCAGGGTGCCGGTCCACGACCATTCGTACTCGTCCCACTCGGCGAGGGTGCTCACGTGGCCGTAGATGGCCAGCCAGCCCTCGGACTCGGCGGCGGCCACCGTGCCCGCCAGGTCGGGGTACGCGCCGAGGACCGCCACGACCTCGGGAGCCGGAGGCTTCTCCCAGAAGGCCTCTCCGACCAGCGCCAGCCCGCCCGGCCGGACGAACCTGGCGACCGCCTCCATGGTGCCCTTCAACCCCTGGAACGCGTGGGTCGAGCCCACGCAGAGCACCAGGTCGTACGGCTCCTGCGAGGAGAACTCGCCCGCGGGCATCTCGTGCAGCGCCAGCCGGTCGGACAGGCCACGGGCGGCCGCCGCCCGCTCCGCCGAGACCACGGCCTCGTGGGAGAGGTCCACGCCGTCGGCCGTCGCCGAGGGGAGGAGTTCGAGCGCGCGGAGCGACCATTCGCCATGGCCGCATCCCAGGTCGAGGATGCGGGCGCCCTCCGGCAAGGCCGCCCGGCGCAGCAACCGGTCGAGGTTGCCCGGCGTGATGGGCGTGGCGATCGGGTGGTCACGGTGGGCGATGGCGCTGATCAGTTCTCGTTCCATGCCGTTCAGTCTCGCGGCGCCCGCAACCGGTTTATGGGCCGTACCGGTCCAGGACGGCGCGTGCCGTGGCGGCCATGGCCTCGTCCACCATCTCGCCCTCGAACGTCACCGCGCCCGACCCGCCGGCCTGGGCCGCCTCCACCGCCGCGATCAGCCGGCCGTAGCGGGCCAGCTCGTCGGGGGAGGGGGAGAAGGCCGCGTTGATGACGGGGACGTGGGAGGGGTGGATGGCCATCATGCCCTCGTAGCCGAGCGAGCGGTTCTGCTCGGCGAAGGAGCGCAGCCCGTCCAGGTCGCCGACGCTCGTCCACAGGCCCGCGACCGGGTTGGGGATGCCGGCGGCGCGCACGTCGAGGAGCACGCGGGAGCGCAGGCCGAGGGTGCTCTCCGGGGTCCAGCGGTAGCCGACGGCGCGGGCGACGTCGCCGCCCGGCGCGGTGACGGCGCCGAGGTAGGCGATCCGGGAGGGGGCCGCCATGGCGACGTCGTACGCCGCGCGCAGCCCGGAGGCCGTCTCCAGCAGCGGCACCAGGGCGATGTGGCCCTCGGGCAGGCCGCGCTCGCGTTCGCACCAGGAGAGCAGCCGGTCGGCGAGGCGCACGTCCTCCGGGCCGCTCACCTTGGGCAGCACGACCCCGGTGAGCCGGTCGTGGGCGACGGCCCGCAGCTCCTCGGCCCCCGCCCAGCCGTTCAGCGGGTTGACGCGGACGAGCAGGGCCAGGTGGCCCGCGTAGCCGGCCACCGCCGCGGCCACGTCGCGGCGGGCCTGCGACTTGCCGCCGGCGGGGACCGCGTCCTCGAGGTCGAGGATGACCGCGTCGGCCCCCGCCGCCTCAGCCTTGGCGAGCCATTCCGTCCTGGTGCCGGGGACGAAGAGCAGGGAACGGAGCAGGGGGCGCTCAGATGACACCGTGCTGCTCCAGCTCCGCCAGCTCCTCCTCGGCGAGCCCCAGCCACTCGTGGTAGACGAGGTGGTTGTCCTGCCCGAGCGCGGGGCCGGTGCGCCAGACCTTCCCGGGCCGCCGGTGGAAGTGGGGGATCACGCCCTGCATGCGCACGGGGCCGAGGTCGGCGTCGTCGACGGTGATGATGTCGCCGCGCTCGGCGTAGACCGGGTCGGCGACGATGTCGGCGGCGGTGAACACGCGGGAGGCCACCACCTCGGCGCGGGCGAACTCCGCCAGGCACTCGTCCGTGGTCCGCGCGGCCACCCATTCCCGCAGGCCCTTGTCCAGGGTCTCCCGGCCCTCGTGCTGCTGCGCCGACGTGGCGTAGTCCTCCTCGGGCAGGCCGAGCAGGCGGGCCACGTTGCGTACCGAGCGGAGGGTCGCGGACGTCACGGTGATCCACTCGCCGTCGCCGGAGCGGTAGGTGTTGATCACCGCGGCGGGCGCGACGGCGAGCTGGTTGCCCGCCCGTTCGGGTACGGTGCCGAGCTGGTCGTACGTGATGATCTGCCACTCGATCAGCCGGTAGAGAGGCTCGAAGAGGGCCAGGTCGATCCACTCGCCGTCGAAGCCGGGGTCGTTCGCGCGGCGGTGGAGGGCGGCGAGCACGGCGTAGGCGCCCATCAGCCCCGTGACCGCGTCCCCGTGCGAGAACCCCGTGTGCACGGGCGGCCCGTCGGGGAACCCGGTCAGGTGCACCACCCCGCTCCTGGCCTCGCCCATCTTGCCGAAGCCGGGCTCGTTCGCCCGCGAGGACGTCGCCCCGAACCCGGAGATCTGCAGCAGGATCGCCTTCGGGTTGATCCGGTGCACGGCCTCCCAGTCCAGCTCCCAGTCGCGCAGCCGCCCGGCCCGCAGAGTGACGATCACGACGTCCGCCCAGGCGACCAGCCGGTGGGCGATCTCGCGTCCGGCGGCGTGGTGCAGGTCGAGGGTGACCGAGCGCTTGTTGCGGCCGGCGACCTTGAACCACAGGGGCACGCCGTCCCGTACCGGGCCCATCGCGCGGGCGGCGTCGCCGGCGCCGGGGGCCTCGACATGCACCACGTCCGCGCCCTGGTCGGCGAGCATGGAGCCGGCCATCGGCCCGGCCACCACGTGCGCGAACTCCACCACCTTCAGCCCGCGCAACTGCCCCTGGCCGCTCCCGCCCGTGTCCTGACCCGTGCCTGTCACCCGCGCTCCTTCGCCTCCCGATCGCGACTGCGGTCGTTTCATCCTGCCGAGGCGGTGAAATGCGTGTCCAGCACAAGAAAGCCATCATTCAATGCGCTTTGCGCATGAATTGCGGGGTGGCCTCAGTCGCGGTTCCAGGAGACGCCCGCGGGCAGGTCCCGCAGCTCGCGGCGGAACCCGTCCAGCAGGTCCAGGAACGCGCCCGTCGCCAGCGGCAGCGTGCGGCGGGCCCGGACCACGACGTCCAGCCGGCGGTCCACGACGGGCTCGGCGAGCGGCCGGTAGACCAGCCGTCCCGCCCCCATCAGCGGCAGCACCAGGGCGGGCATCGCCGAGACCCCCAGCCCGGCCGTCACCAGCCCGCCCACCGTCGCCACGCTGCCCGCCTCGGCCGCCAGCGTCGGGACCGCCCCGGCCTGCGCGAACGCCGCGTCCGTGAGCCGCCGCACGCTCGACTCCGGCCCGATCGCGAGGAACGGCTCCCGGGCCAGCTCCTCCCAGGTGATCTCCGGGAGCTCGGTGAGCGGGTGGTCCTCGGGCAGCACGGCGTGGAAGCGGTCCTTGATGAGCGGGCGGTGTTCGAGCTGCTCGGGGGCGGCGCCGACGGTGGAGATCGCGAAGTCGGCGTCCCCCGAGAGCACCCGGCCGAGCACCACCTGCTCCAGGCCGTCCATGATCCGCAACCCGGCCATCGGCCGCCGCAGCCGGAACTCGGAGATCACCCGGGGCAGCAGCACCGCGGCCACCGACGGCAGCGTGGCCACGGCCACCACCCCCGACTCGCCGAGCAGGTAGCGCTCCAGCTCCTTCATGCCCGACCGGTGCGCGGACACGATCTGCTCGGCGACCCGCAGCGTCTCCACCCCGGCCGCCGTCAGCTGCACGTTGCGGGTGTCGCGCTCCAGCAACTGGGCGCCGAGCAGCCGTTCCAGCTCGGCCACCGCGCGGCTGAGCGACGACTGCGACACGTGCATCTCGGCCGCCGCCGCCGTGAAGCTCGCCGCTCTGGCCACGGCGGCGTACGCGGCCAGCAGCCGCAGATTCGCCTCCATGGCGTGAGCATAGACCGAACTTTTGCGCAGAATGCATGGATAAATGTTGCTTTGATGCTGGACCTGCGATTTCCTCGCTCGGAAACTCTTCCGTAACACTCCGGCACGTCACCCCCCGCGAGCCGGGCGAGGAAGAAGGCGAACACCGATGCTGGCAGCCCTGGGATTCACCACGATCGTTCTGTTCCTGCTGCTCACCATGACCAAGCGCGTATCGGTCCTGATCGCGCTGGTGCTGATCCCGGTCCTGGCGGCGCTGGCCGGGGGCTTCGGCGGCGAGCTGGGGAAGATGATCCTCGACGGGCTGACCAAGGTCGCGCCGACCGGCATCATGATCGCGTTCGCGGTCCTGTACTTCAGCCTGATGATCGACGCCGGTCTCTTCGATCCGCTCATCCGCGGCATCCTGCGCCTGGCCAAGGGCGATCCGCTGCGCATCGCCGTCGGCACCGCCGTACTGACCATGTGCGTGGCCCTCGACGGCGACGGCGCCTCGACGTTCCTCATCACGGTCTCGGCGCTGCTGCCGGTCTACCGGCGGCTCGGCATGAGCCCGCTCGTCCTGTCGGGCGTCGTCTGCCTGGGCGCCGGCGTCATGAACCTCATCCCCTGGGGCGGGCCCACCGCCCGCGCGATGGCGGCGCTCAAGCTGGACAGCTCACAGGTGTTCACGCCGGTCCTGCCCGCGATGGCGGCGGGCATCGCGTGGGTGCTGGTGGCGTCGTACCTGATCGGGCTCAGGGAGCGCCGCCGCCTCGGCACGATCTCCGCCCCTGAGGTGGCCGAGGAGCAGCGGCTGGCCGGCGAGGGGCCCGGCACCCAGCGGGCGCCCGTCCACCCCGCTCTGACCGTCTTCAACCTGGTCCTCACGGTCGCCCTGCTGGTCGGGCTCGTGCTGCAGGTGATGCCGCTGCCGGTGCTGTTCGTGGTCGGGTTCGCGATCGCGCTGCTGGTCAACCACCCGACCTGGGAACGCCAGCAGGAGCTCCTGGAGAAGCACGGCAAGAGCGTCGTCCTGGTCACCACGATGATCTTCGCGGCCGGCGTGTTCACCGGCGTCCTCACCGGCACCAAGATGATCAGCAGCATGGCGTCGGCGTTCGTGAGCGTCATCCCCGACTCCCTCGGCGGGCACCTGCCCGTGCTCGTGGCCGTCACCGGCATGCCGCTCAGCCTGGTCTTCACCCCCGACGCCTACTACTTCGGCGTTCTGCCCGTGCTCGCCGAGACCGTCAGCGGCTTCGGCGGCGCTCCGGCCGAGGTGGCCAGGGCGGCCATCCTCGGCCAGATGACCACCGGTTTCCCGCTGAGCCCGCTCACCGCCTCGACGTTCATCCTGGTCGGGATGAGCGGCGTGCAACTGGGCGAGCACCAGCGCTTCATCTTCAAGTGGGCCTTCGCCACCACCCTCGTGATGACCGTGGTCGCGCTGCTCACGGGCGCGTTCTCCCTCTGACCCCCCGGAGAGTGACATGAGCTGGCGCGAGCTTGCCCTCATACCGGCGCTTGTGGCGCTGCCGCTGTCCCCGCCGCAGCCGGATCTCGACATCCACGTGCTCTCGAACCGCGCCGACCTGGTCTCGGGAGGTGACGCGCTGGTCAGGGTCACCGGCCCCGCCCGGGTACGGATCGAGCTCAACGGCGCCGACGTCACCTCCCGCTTCGCACCCGGACCGGACGGCGCCCTGACCGGGCTGGTCGACGGCCTCTCGCCCGGCGAGAACGTCCTGACCGCCCGCCCGCCGCGAGGACGGGCCGAGCGGCTGACCATCACCGACCACCCGTCCGGCGGACCGGTGTTCTCGGGGCCGCAGGTGCGGCCGTGGCAGTGCCAGACGGCCGAGAACGGCCTCGGCCCCGCCCTGAACGACCGGTGCGACGCCGCGCCGGTCCGCAGCGAGATCACCCTCGGCAACGGCGTCAAGGCCACCCTTGAACGCGGCACCGTCAACCGCGGGATCTACGACGTGCTCGTGCCGGCGAACTGGAACCACAAGCTGGTGTGGGTGTTCGGGGCGGGCACGGGCCAGCAGTACCGGCAGGGCGTCTCCCGCGGGCTGGCCATGCCGGAGGCGCAGGAGGCGGCCGCCAAGGGGTTCGCGGTGGCGTCGTCCACGATGACCGACAACTCCCTGCACAGCAACGACGTCACCTCCGCCGAGACCGTCATGATGGTCAAGGAGCACGTCGTCGAGACGTACGGCGAGATCCGCTACACCATCGGCCGCGGCGGCTCGGGCGGGGCGCTCCAGCAGTACCTCGTCGCCGACGCCTACCCGGGCCTGCTGGACGGCCTCCTGCCGACCCAGGACTGGCCGGACCAGATCGTCGGGGCCTACCGCGAGTTCGGCGACTGCGCCGCGCTGGTCCGCGCCATGGACGCCTCCCCGCTGTGGGCCGACCCCGGCGACCGGACCGCCGTCTTCGGGCACGGCGGCACCGGCGTCTGCGCCACCTCCGCGGGCCGCGCCCCCGACTACATGAAGCCCGACGACGGCACGTCCTGCGCGGGCGCGGCGAGCTACGACCCGGTACGCAACCCCGGCGGCGTCCGCTGCACCCTCCAGGACTTCATGGTCTCCATTTACGGCGCCCGCCCGCAGGGGTGCGCCGGCGTGCCGTGCGCCCGGCGGCCGTGGGACAACGTCGGCGTCCAGTACGGCCTGAACGCGCTGCGCGACGGCCGCATCAGCGCCGAACAGTTCGTCGACCTCAACCAGCGGGTCGGCGGCTTCGACATCGACATGACCTGGACCCCCTCGCGGAGCGAGGCCGACGCCGAAGCCGTCAGGATCGCGCACCGCACCGGACGCGTCGTCTTCGGCCGGGGGCTGGCCCAGGTGCCGATCCTCGTCGCCCGCGGCACCGACAACAACGACTACCACTACCCGTGGCGCAGCCTCGTGCTCCGCAACCGGCTCGACCGGGCCAACGGCCACCACCGCAACCAGGTGCTCTGGACGAACGGCAGCGACGGCTCGCCCCTGGACGTCATGGACCGCTGGCTCGCCGCCGTCGAGGCCGACCACCGGCCGATCCCGCTGCCCGCCAAGGTCGTACGCCACCGGCCGGCCGAGGCCGTGGACGCCTGCTGGATCTCCGGCGCCAAGGTCACCGACCAGGCCGCCTGCGACCAGGCGTACCCGCACAAGGCCGACACCCGGGTCGCGGCCGGCGAAGGGCCGACCAGCGACCTGCTGAAATGCCGCCTCAAGCCGCTGCGGCGGGGGGACTACGGCGGCGTCGCGTTCACGGGGGAGCAGTGGGCGCGGCTGCGCTCGGCCTTCCCCACGGGCGTGTGCGACTACTCCCGCCCCGGCGTCGGCCAGACGGACCCGGCCACGGGCCGCCTCCGCCCGCCGCAGCCCTGGCTGACCTTCACCACGGGCCCCGGCGGCACCCCCCTCGGCCCCCCTCCGTCCTCCCGCCCCCTCTAACCCTCCACTTCAGAGGACCGGAAGATGAACCCCCTCAAGATCATGGCCGCACTGTCCACTGCCCTGGGCCTGACCTGCGGCTCCGCTCTCCCCGCGGCCGCCGAACCGGCCCCGGAGGCCGCGACCGCCGCCAGGTCCCTCCCTGCCGACCCGTTCTTCGCCTACGACCGCCCCGCCGAGTACGGCGTCCACCGGGAACGCGTCACCGTACCCCTGCGCGACGGCAGCCACCTGGCCTGCGACCTGCACCGTCCCGCCGCCCCCGACGGCACCCCCGCCCCCGGCCGCTTCCCCGGCATCGTCTACGACTACAACGCCTACGACCAGCTCGGCCCCCAGGGCCAGGCCGCCGCGTACTTCGTCACCCGTGGCTACGTCGCGGCCGTGTGCAACGTCCGCGGCTCCGGCGACTCGCCCGGCTACCTCGACCCCTTCAGCGGCCAGGAGCAGCGCGACAATTACGACCTCATCGAGTGGCTGGCCGCCCAGCCCTGGTCCACCGGCAAGATCGGGCAGACGGGCGTCAGCTACGGCGGGCACTCGTCCCTCCTCGTCGCCGTCAACAAGCCACCCCACCTGGCCGCCATCATCCCCGTGGACGGCATCAGCGACTGGTACGAGAACACCATCTACCGGGGCGGCATCTACTCGGCCAGGATCCGCGACTGGCAGCGCTCCGTCGCCCCCGACACCCTCGTCACGTACGCCCAGCACCCCCTCTACGACGACTTCTGGCGCGAGCGCAGCGTCAAGTCCCGCTGGAAGAACCTCGACGTCCCCGTCCTGGAGATCGCCGGCTGGTACGACCGCTACCGCCAGGGCATGGTGGAGAACCTCCAGGCGCGCGGGCGCAACGTCTGGCTGGTGTCCGGCCCCTGGGTGCACGGCTGGCCGGCCGGGCAGCCCGCCGACATCGGCAACGGCGCCTACCTCGCCTGGTGGGACCGCTGGCTGGCCCGCCGCCCCGGCACCCCGCTGCCCGCCGCCAGGGTGACCTCGTACGAGGTGCCCGGCACGGGCTGGCAGCAGTTCGACAGCTGGCCGCCGGCGGGGACGCGGCCGGTGCGGCTCGGCCTCGGAGCCGGCGGCACCCTGGCCGCCGACCCCGGCAGGCCCGCCACCCGCACCTTCGAGGTCAACACCGAGCCGGCCGCGGGCGGGCCGGGACAGCGGCTGTCGTTCGCGACCGGGCCGCTCCAGCGCGACCTCGTCCTCGCGGGGGAAATCCAGGCCAGGGTACGGGCCTCGTTCACGGCGGCCGACGGCAACATCGCGGTCGTGGTGCAGGACCTCGCGCCCGACGGCACGGCCACCCGCATCACCCAGGGCTGGCTGAAGGCGAGCCACCGCTCCGGCCACGAGCGCGCCGTCCCGGTACGCCCCGGCAAGACGTACGACCTGGACATCCGCACCTGGCCCACGCACTACCGCGTCGCCGCCGGGCACAGCATCGCCGTGACGGTGTCCAGCGACGACTACCCGGAGATCGACTCGGACGCGCCGGCGGGCCGGGTGTCGGTGAGGCTCGGCCACGGCGGCTCGAACATCCGCCTGACCACCCTCTGACCTGTCGCCCGTCCTCGGCCGGGCTCACATGCGGGACAGCAGCTCGGTCTTCTTCGCCTGGAACTCCTCCTCGGAGAGCAGCCCGGCGTCCCGCAGGTCGCCCAGCTTGGCGATCAGCTCGGCCACCTCGGCACCCGACGGGGCCCGGCGCACCTCCGGGGCCGCCGGGGCCGGGATCGACGCGAGGACGGCGGCCGCGAAGGGCAGGGACTTGTGCGTCGCCCCCCAACCGAGCCCGAAGACGACAGAGGCCGGATCCTTGTTCGGATCGGGATCCGGCCGGCCCCCGCGAACCCTCAACCGGAGACAGCCGCTCGCCCCCTCCGGCGCGTGCCACTCGACGTTCTCCAGATCCGCGACCGAGAACCGCTGGTCACCCGCGGAGTATTTGGCGGTCGACGCCCCCGACCAGAACCACGTGAACGTGATGGCCTCGCCGTCGAACGTCGCCGCCCCGTCCCACCCCTTGAAGGAACGGGGCACCGAAGGCGCCTCGACCATGAACCTCGTCACGGGCCCGGACTCGCCGATGGCCGCCCGCAACTCATCCGCGTAATAGTCCGCGAGCGTCTCCCGCCCGGCCGGCAGCACGAGCCGGTAGGGATCGGCCGCCTCCCTGAGCTGCCCGGCCGCCGCGCTCATGACCGGATCGGCACCCCGCCTGGGCACCACGCGCAGCACCACGGTGCCCCTCCTACCGGCCGCCACCGTCACCTCGGCGATCGCCGCATGGGGGATGACGCGTTCACCGAGCTCGGAGACGAGTTTGGGGACCTTGGCGCCTTCGGGCCTTATCCGCAGCGCATCCGCCTCGAACACCCAAGCGCAACCCTGGCCCGCCAGGACATCATCCACGAAGCCAGGCTAGGCGATCCATCCAGAAATGTGGTCATCGTGGCCCCTTCCCGGGCCTCGAAGACGCCTTCTCAGCGGGCTCGGTCGTAGACCATGGCGATCTCGCCCAGTTCGCCGGTTTGCTGGTGGGTGAGCCTCCACTTCGAAGCCGGCAGGCCATCGTCGAACAGCCGCTGCCCGCCCCCGGCGATCTCGGGGAAGATCATGAGATACAGCCGGTCGAGCAGGTCCGCCGCCAGGAGCGGTTTGATGATGCTCGCGCTGCTGTTGACGAGAATGTCGCCCTCACCGGTGGCCTTGAGTTCGGTGACGACGTCGGCGGCGGGGGCGTTCACCACGCGGGTGCGTTCCCACGGGGCCTCGGTCAAGGTGGTGGACAGGACCACCTTTTCCGTGTTGACCAGCCACTTGGCGTATCCGCGATCACGTGGGTCGGCGTTGTCGTCCTCGGCGACCGAGGGCCAGTAGCCCATGAAACCCTCGGCGTTGAGCCGGCCGAGCAGCGCCGTCGTCGCGCTCTCCCAGATGCGGTTCATGTGGTTTCGCGCGACCTCGCTGGTCACGTAGGGGGCGAACGCGGCGAAATCGCCGGGTCCGCCGGGGCCGTTGTAACGCCCGTCGAGGGTGAGGCTCAGGTTCGCGGTCACCCTGCGGCCGGTCGAGTTCGTCATTTCGTGCTCCTCGCATTGGTGTCGTGCTCGGTGTTGTGCGTGCTCGCGGCGAGGGTCGCCGCGAGCTTGTCGAGGCTCTGGCCGAAGCCGATCTCGATGCCCGCGATGAAGTCCGCGGAGTCGACCGTGCTGTCGGTGACCTGGAAGTGGACGTCGAGTTCTGTGCCCGTGCCGGTGGGCCGGAGGTCCAGGCCGAGGTGGGCGGTGAAGGCGAGGCTGCCGTCGGCGAGCAGCGGGGAGAGCCGGTAGGCCAGGCGCTCGCCGGGGCGTACGTCCTCGACGACGCCCAGCGCGCGCCCGGCGACCAGGTCGGAGCCGTCGGCATCTTCGGCATCGCGGTACTCATGGACGATCCGCCCGCCCGGTCTCGCCTCGAAGACCAGCTCGGAGACGCGCAGGTCATCCGGCGTCCACCAGCGGGCGAGCAGGGAAGCCTCGGTCAGGTGGCGCCAGACCTCCTCCGGGCCCGCCGCCAGCGACCGGTGGAACCTGAACGAGCGGCCGTCGGCCCACCCCGGCTCCTTGGCGGCGAGCCGCTCGGCGTGGAGGCTGCGCTCGTAGCGGTCGTAGGTCTCGCGCGAGCCACCGGCCTGCTCCGCAGTGTCGGCCAGCCGAGCGAGCGCAGCCGCCAGTTCCCGCAGGGGCGCGGCCCGGAGCGCGTAAATGCGGCGCTGGCCGGAGCGCTGGGAGGTGACGACGCCGGCCCGCTCAAGGGCCTGCAGGTGCTTGGTCGTCTGCGGCTGGCGTGCCTCGGCGAGCTGAGCGAGAACACCGACCGGCCGCGGCCGCTCGGCCAGCAGACCCACGAGCCGCCAGCGGGCCGGATCGGCCAGTGCGGCGAGGATTGCGTCCATGCCGAGAAGTATTCGCTATAGAGAATATTCGTGTCAAGGAATATCTTTGGTGCTGATCGATGGCAGTCGGACATGGCCAGGGGTGGCGTGCGACCGTGAAGATGCGTCTGACCACGATCGGGTCAGGGGCTCACTGCCCCTTCTGGAGATCGGTGTTGGCGAGCAGGGTCAGGCTGGAGACCAGGTCGGCGACCTCGGCGGAGGCAAGCCGGTAGCGGATGATGCGTCCGAAACGGTGGGCGCTCACCAGCCCGGCCGAACGCAGTACGGCCAGATGATTGGACATGTTCGGCTGGGTGACGCCCATGCGGTCGGTCAGCTCGCCCACGGACGCCTCCGCCTCGGCGAGCGCCTGCAACACGGCGAGCCGGACCGTGCAGCCCAACGCACGCCCGATCGCGGAGAGCCGGTCGTTGCTATCCATCAGTGGTCGATGATACCTTCCCTGACATATCAGCGATTAGTGATGTATCGGTGTGGGGAGGGCGGATCGTGGTCAGGAACGCCGTCGTCACGGGTGCCGGCAAGGGCATCGGACTGGCCATCGTCACCGCGTTACGCCAGGAGGGGTACCAGGTCGTGGCAGGAGCGCGGACGATCAGCTCCGAGCTCGCGCGGCTCACCCCGTACGCCGTCCCCGTGAACCTCGCCACCCCTGACGGCCCCCGTCGCCTCATCGACACGGCCATGGCCGACCTCGGCGGCATCGACCTGCTGGTCAACAACGTCGCCGGCACCACCGGCCCCCACGTGGGCGGGTTCCTGTCCGTCACCGACGAGGACTGGCGGCACGCTCTCGACCTGACCCTGCTCAGCGCCGTACGAACCAGCCGGGCCGCACTGCCCAGCATCGTCGAACGCAACGGCCACATCATCAACATCGGCTCCGTCAACGCGCGACGCCCCGCGCCCCATCTGGTGGACATCGCCGCCGCCAAAGCGGCCCTGAGCAGCCTGGGCAAGGCCCTCGCCGAGGAGTTCGGCCCCCAAGGCGTGAGGGTCAACACCATCTCGCCCGGACCAGTGCGTACCGCGGTGTGGACCGAACCGGGCAGCACCGGGGACGCGCTCGCGACAAGAGCCGGCATCTCGCGCGAAGAGCTGCTCGACTCCCTGCCCGCCACCCTCGGGATGTCCACCGGGCGTATCACCGAACCGGAGGAGATCGCCGCCCTGGTCGTTTTCCTGGCCTCCGGGAAGGCGCCCAACATCAACGGCTCCGACCTCGTCATCGACGGCGGCCTGCGCAAAGAGTGGTAGGAAGCTGGTGATCCGGGTGGGTGTGGCCCGAAAATCCTGCCTTGGCCAGGCAGGCGGCAGCGGGACCCTGGCTGGGTCCGTGGTGGTGGGATGTCGGTCAGCTGTCAGAGGTGCCTGACGAGTGCCTTGCCGGCGTGGATCATGATCCGCTGCGGACCCTCGCGGAGATACCGCCACCGGCGACCCGCCGTTCGCTCAGGGGCGGGCACGAGGCGATCCGGGGCCGCCGGGCGATGATCATGTTGGCATCGACGCCCAGGCCGGCCGATAGGGTGATCCGGTGAGACTGACGCATTTCGGGCACGCCTGTGTGCGCGTCCAGGACGGCGATCGGGTGCTGGTGATCGATCCGGGCACCTTCTCCGACGCGGAGACGGCGCTGTCCGGAGCCACGGCCGTGCTCCTGTCCCACGAGCACCCCGACCACGTCGACGTTGAGGCTCTCAAGGCCGCCCGGGCAAGCAACCCCGCGCTGACCGTCCACACCCATGCGGCGCCGGCCGCCGAGCTCGGCGAGGGAGCGGTCGCGGTCGCCGCAGGCGAGACCTTCACCGCCGCCGGCTTCACCGTGAAGGCCGTGGGCGGCGTGCACGCCGAGGTCATCGACGGACTGCCCGGCTGCCCGAATCTCGGGTTCATCGTGAACGGCCTCTACCACCCGGGAGACTCCCTGTTCGTCCCCACGGACGAGGTCGACACCCTGCTGGTTCCGGCAGCCGGCCCCTGGGTGAAGATCGGCGAGGCCATCGCCTTCGTCCGAGACGTCCGGCCGGCCCGCGCGTTCCCGATCCACGACATCCAGCTCAGCAAGGTCGGCCTCCAGTACTTCGACGAGTGGCTTGAGGAGGAGACCGACTACGCCCGCATCCCGGTGGGCGATTCAGTCGATCTCTAGACCGACGCGCTGACCACCATTGGTCGGGGCAGGTGGTCCGGCGGCGCGTCAACGAGGGCGAGCGCCCCTGGAGCGCCTTGTGGTAACGCGGTTCAGGCGAGGAAGTCGAGCAGATACCGCGCTGTCTCGTCGGGTGCCTCCTCGGGGAGGAAGTGCCCGGACCTGATCGGGCCGCCGCGCACGTCGCGGGCCCACGTCTGCCAGACCTTGAGCGGTTCGTACCACTCGGCGACCGGTCCGGCCGCGCTCCACAGCGCGAGGGTCGGGCAGGTGATGCGCTGCTTGCCGCGGTCGGCCTGGTCATGCTCGTAGTCGAGCGTTGCGGCGGCGCGGTACTCCTCGCAGATGGCATGCACGGTGGCGGGATCGGCGAACTGCGCGGTGTAGGCGGCCCGCACCTCGGGCGGAAAGGCATCCGGCGTGTGCGACCAGGAGTCGAGCATGTGGTCCACGAGGAGGGAGGGCGCTGCCGCGATCAGCCGCTCGGGCAGCGGCTCCGGCGCCGCCAGGAAGGACCACACCCAGTAGCCGAGGGCGAAGTTCATGTCCGCGCGGTCGAAGACTTCCCCGGTGGGCACGATGTCGAGCACGGCCAGCCGGGTGACGGCCTCGGGGTGGTCGAGCGCCATCCGGTACGCGCAGCGCGCGCCACGATCGTGCCCCGCCACGGCGAACTGTTCGTACCCCAGTGCGCGCATGACCTCGACCTGGTCGCGGGCGATCGCGCGCATGCTGTAGGGGGCGTGGTCGGGCGCGCTCGGCGGCGTGCCGCTGGCGCCGAAGCCACGCAGGTCGGTGGCGATCACGGTGAAGCGCTCGGCCAGCCGCGGCGCCACCCGGTGCCACATGAGGTGCGTCTCGGGGATGCCGTGCAGCAGGAGGACGGGTGGCCCCGCCCCACCGCGGCGACCGTGAATGGTCGTATCGGACGTGGCGATGTCGAACTCGTCGAAATCTCCGAACCCTTCCAACACGCCGGTGAGTCTTCCACACGGGTACGACGATTCCGCACGACGAGGCTTCGGGGCGTTCTGTCCCGGCCGATCCGGATCGCCACCGGCACGCTGGTCGCAGAGCCCCATGAGCGAGACGGAGCGCGCGCGGTACCCGCCGGACGGACCCTTATGAGCGCGTCTGCCCATGACACTCGGAAGTCGGGACATCTGACGACGGCTACGACTCACCGAGCCGCCGACCCGGCTGGTACGGACCCGCCCCAAGCGCTCGGCGTAACCCTGGATACCCAGCGGCCCGGCGGCCGCGACCCGCGCCGCCCCCGCCGTGCTGACCGGACGGACGCCAGAGGCAGGTCGTCCGCCTCCTCGCCCAGGTCCTGACCAATGCCGAGATCGCCGACCGGCTCTTCCGGTCCGGTCCGCACGGTGGACAGCCAGGTGGCGGCGCTGGACAAGTTGAGCGGCCCGGGGGTGGCGGTCGCGGCGTGCACGTCGCCGTGGTCGTCGGCTGGCGGCGCAGTATCCTCGCGACCGGCGTCCCGGAAAATTCTTCAAAGAAATCCCGGAGGCGGTGTCGGATCGGGCCGGTGGTGTTCGTAGCAGGGGTGAGACGTCCACAAGGGGGCGGCACCGGGGTGAAGGAACCGCGATCATGGAGCTGACGACCCTGACTCAGGTCACGATCGATGGAGTGATGCGGGGAAACGGCGGCACGTCGGACGAGGACCGCCGAAACGGATCCGAGCGCGACGGATGGGCCCGGGGGAGGGGCGACAACGAGACCATGACGTTCATCAACCAGACCCGCGAGTCGACGCGAAGGGCGTGACGATCCAGGTCCACCGGCCGGCCGGGTGCCCGCAGCACGCGCCGGCCGAAGCACCTGACCGGCACACCACACACCGTCTTGACACCACAGGAGATGATCCTCAGATGCAGTACCTGCTTTCCGTGATCCACGACCAGGCCACCCTCTCCACCCCGGAAGAGGACGCTGCGATCGACGTGTTCAATGACCGGCTCCAGGCCGAGGGCAACTGGGTCTTCGCCGGTGGCCTCGCCTTCCCCGACACCGCCACCGTCATCGACAACCGGGGTGGGGCGTCGATGATCACCGACGGGCCCTTTGTGGAGTCCAAGGAGTACCTCGCCGGCTTCTGGATCATCGAGGCCCCCGACCTCGACGTGGCGCTCAAGCTGGCAGCCGAGGGGTCGAAGGCCTGCAATCGGAAGGTCGAGGTGCGGCCGTTCCTGTGAACAGGATCGACGTTCGCGAGGCGATCACCCAGGCGCACCATGAGGAATGGGCCCGGGTGGTCGCCTCCCTGACCAGGCGCTTCGGTGACCTCGACATCGCCGAGGAGGCGGCCGCCGAGGCGTTCGCGACCGCCGTCCAGCGGTGGCCGGCCGACGGCGTGCCCCCCAACCCGGGCGCCTGGCTGACCACCACCGCCAACCGCAAGGCCATCGACCGGATCCGGCGCGAGAACAAGCGGGACGACAAGCAGAAGGAGGCTCAGATGGTCTACGACGATGACCCGCCCGAGCCGGTTGGCGTCATCGAGGACGATCGGCTCCGGCTGATCTTCACCTGCTGCCACCCGGCGCTGGCGATGGAGACCCGCGTGGCGCTGACGCTGCGCATGGTCGCCGGCCTGACGATGCCCGAGATCGCCCGCGCCTTCCTGGTGGCCGAGAGCGCCATGGGGCAGCGGATCACCCGCGCGAAGGCCAAGATCAAGGCGGCGCGCATCCCCTATCGGGTGCCGTCCGCCGAGGATCTCCCGGGGCGCGTCTCCGGTGTCCTCGCCGTCCTCTACCTCGTCTTCAACGAGGGCTACCTGGCCACCGGCCCCGACACCGATCCCGTACGGCACGAGCTGACCGCCGAGGCGATCCGGCTCACCCGCCTGATCCGGGTCCTCCTGCCGGACGACGGTGAGGTGGCCGGCCTGCTGGCGCTGATGCTCCTGACCGAGGCCCGCCGCCCCGCCCGGGTCTCGGCTGGCGGCGAACTGGTCGCTCTCGACGAGCAGGACCGTGGGGCCTGGGACGCGGCGCTGATCGCCGAGGGCCACCGGCTGGTGCGCGAGCGCCTCGCCGCTGCCGCCGCCGGGGTGGCTCCGGGTCGCTACCAGATTCTCGCGGCGATCAACGCCGTGCACACCTCCGCCCGCGACATGCGCGACACCGACTGGTCACAGGTCCTCGCCCTCTACGACCAGCTCGTCCGCCTCGACCCCTCGCCCATCATCGCCCTCAACCGGGCCATCGCGGTCGCCGAGCTCGACGGCCCGGAGGTGGCACTGGCGGCCGTCGACCGCCTTGAGCCCAGGTTGGCCGGCTATCACGCCTACCACGCCACCCGCGCCGACCTGCTGCGCCGCCTGGGCTGCGGCCGGGAATCGCGCGCGGCCTACGACAAGGCCATCGACCTGGCGGGCAACACCGCCGAGACCGCCTCCCTGACCCGCCGCCGCGACCAACTGCGGTAGCACCCACGGACGCATCCCGCACGGGAGATCCGGCGGTGTTCCGCAAGGCGATCCCCAACCGGGCCAGCAGCCGCCCCAGGTCGGGGTGTTCCGCGAACTGCACCCCAAACTGCCCGGCGCTTTATGTGCCGCAGATGCGCCGAGGACGAGGTGTCCTTGGCCGTCCTGGCCACCGAGTACAGCGTCGGACGCTTCACCATTCACGGGCCAGAACCTTTAGGTAAAGGGAAGTCGCGCGTCCTGGATTGGCTGACAAGCCGCCCTGATCCAGACGGCAGGCGTGGGCATCAGCCGGCCCACCTCCTCGCCGGTCAACGGGTGGGCCCGATGCCGCGCGCACCGGGGGTCAGCGCTTACTGGCCTCCTGCTGGATTCGCTCGATCGACAGCCCGGTACAGGCCACCTTGGCGCCATTGAACACGGGGTACGCCCGGTCGAGGAGCTCCGGTCATGTACGTCGCTGAGGGATGCTCGGCTAACTAAGCCTTGCGTTTGCTTCGATTATTTCGGATACTGCGATTAGGAGGTGTCGTGATGGCCGATGTCCAAGCCAAGCGTGTTCAACCTGGGATCATCGACGCTGAGGTGGCTGGTCGCGCGGTGCGGAGGATCAAGGACTACCTCATGAGGTATCCCGACCAGACGACCATTCGCGTCGCAGGTGAGCATGGTGACGAGGGTCCACTGATCCTGCCTCGTGAGGCTGTGAGCCTGCTCGCCTTCATCCTCGCTCAGGCGGCCGAAGGGCGGGGAGTAACGGTCATCCCGTCTCATGCCGAACTGACGACGCAGCAAGCCGCAGACATGCTGAACGTCTCACGCCCTTATCTGATCAAGCTTCTTGAGACGGGGGAAATTCCCTTCCGATTGATCGGCAAGCACCGGCGCATCACGTATGAGGATCTTCAGGAGTACAAACGTCGTGATGATGTCAAGCGCCGTACGGCTGCCGATCAACTCGCCGCACTCGGCCAAGAGTTGGGTATCTGAAGCATGGCCTTCGTAGTTGTCTACGACGCGAACGTGCTCTACGGCAATACACTTCGCGACCTGCTCATTCGTCTCGCCATGACGGGGCGTATGCAGGCCAAATGGACCAATGGGATCCTCGACGAGATGCAGCGTAATCTTGCTGCCAACCGTCCCGACATCCCGGAAGAGAGGCTGAGCAAGCTTCGCCACCTCATGAACTCGGCCGTACGGGACTGCCTGGTCGAAGGATATGAGCCCTTGATAAAGGGCTGAAGCTTCCCGACACGGACGATCGACATGTACTCGCTGCGGCGATCAAGGCCGGGGCGCAGATCATCGTGACGTCGAACCTCAAGGACTTTCTGCAGAGGACTTGGCTGCATGGGATATTGAGGTCAAATCTCCCGATGACTTCGTGCTGGACCAAATCGACCTCGATGGAAGGGTCGTATGGGCCTGTGTGCAGCAGATCGCGGACTCGCGCGTCAGTCCGCCAGAAACGGTCGACGACGTGCTCGACGCATTGGAGACTGCTGGCCTCGTCGAGTCGGTTGCCGCGCTTCGAGCAGGATAGACGCCCCGCAAGAGGCAGAATTGACGATCAGCGTTAACGTATTTTCGGACACAGCCCCCCGGCCGATGTGAGGCGCGGCTGTACTCCATCAAGCTGTGAGTCCTGATTGTTCCGCTACGACGACTGCATTCGGGTCAACCGGCCCACACATGGTGAGCCGGCCGCTACGAGCCCCTGTTGGCCCGGCGCTGTCGCGTTGCGGCTGGCGGCGTTGGCGTCGGTGTTGGATTGGCTGAACGGTCAACAAGCAGTGCTGATCCAGGCGGCAGGGTGGGCTTCAGCAGGCCCACCACCTAGACGGGCAAGGGGTGGGCGCGATGGCGCCGAAGGCGCGTGGGGTTGCGCCGGAGGCGCCCCGGTGAAGACAGCCCGAGCGGAGCGAGGTCCTTTGGCTCGGGGTGGGTGTCAGCAGGCCCACCACCCAGATGGGCAACGGGTGGGGGAGCCGGGCCGACCTACACCGTGGCGTGGCTGCCGCGGACCAGGCGGCCGACCTCGGCGCGGAGGTGGACGAAGTCCGGGTGTTCGCGGGTCGTGATCTGGTCGCGCGGCGCGGGCAGCTCCACCTTGAGGTCGCCGACCACGTGGGCCGGGGCCTTGGACAGGACGACCACGCGGTCGCCCACGTAGACGCTCTCGTCGATGTCGTGCGTGATGAGCACGATCGTCATCTGGTGGTGGCCGCGTACCTTGAGGACGAGGTCCTCCAGGTCCTCGCGGGTCTGCGCGTCGACCGAGCCGAAGGGCTCGTCCATGAGCATCAGCGACGGACGGTAGGCCAGGGCCCGCGCGATCGCCACCCGCTGCTGCATGCCGCCCGACAGCTGGAACGGGTATTTGCGTTCCGCGCCCGCCAGGCCGACCGACTCCAGGGCCTCGTGGGCGGCCTCGCGGCGCTGGCGCTTGTCCATGTTCTTGCGGCGCAGCGGCAGCGCCACGTTGTCGACCACCGACATCCACGGGAACAGGGAGCGGCTGTAGTCCTGGAAGACCACGGCCAGGTTGTCCGGCGTCTGGCGTACGAGGTTGCCCTCGATCTTGATCTGCCCGCCCGTCGGCGTGATCAGCCCGGCGATCGACCGCAGCAGGGTCGACTTGCCCGCTCCGGAGGGGCCGACGATGCACAGCAGCTCACCCTCGGCGACGCTCAGGTTGAGGCCCTCGATCGCGTGGTGCGCATTGGGGGTACCGCCGCCGTAGACGTGGGAGAGGTTGTCTATCTCGAGCAATGGAATTCCTCAGGGGGCGAGACCATGGACAACACGGAGCCGGAAATACTCTATCCGAGCAGGAATCGGCATACTTGTAAACGGTGCGATCTTACTCTTACGTGCTGGAAAGTTGCTGGGCGGCGTGGTGCCAGGCCAGCACCCGGCGCTCGACCACCAGGAAGAGCTCGTTGAGGGCGTAGCCCAGCACTCCGAGCAGGACGATCCCGCCCCACATGGCGGGCAGGTCGAAGGTCTGGTACGCGGCCGTGAGCTGGAACCCGATGCCGTTCACGGTGCCCGGCAGCAGCTCGGAGAAGACCATGACGATCAAGGAGAGCGACAGCGCGAGCCGCAGCCCCGCGAACATCTTGGGCAGCGCCGACGGCAGGATCACCCGGAACAGCCGCTCGGCCCTGGACAGCCGGAACGCCCGGGCGGTCTGCAGGTGCAGCGGTTCGACCGAGCGGGCGCCGTCGGCGGTGTTGAGCAGCACCGGCCAGACGATGCTGAAGACGATGAACGTCAGCTGCATCCGCAGCCCGAACCCGAACACCACCACGAAGACCGTGACCAGCGCGGGCGGCGGGATGGCCCGCAGGAACTGCAGCACCCCGTCGAGATAGTCGTACGCCTGCGCGGACAGCCCCAGCGCGAGCCCGAGCACGAGCCCGGCCAGCGCGCCCCCCGCGAAGCCGGCGGCCATCCGGCCCAGGCTCGGCAGGATGTTGCCGATGGCGTCCTCGGTCAGGAACAGCGTGCCCGGCGGGCCCGAGAACCACATCGCGTGCATCCTGACCACGATCGTGCTGGGCGGCGGGAAGAACGTGCTGCCCGCCAGCCGCGTGGCGACCTCCCAGGCGAGGATCAGCCCGGCCAGCACCAGCGACCGGAACGCCGCCCCGCGCATGCCCCTGGTCCTCATGCCGTCTCTCCCAGGCGCGCGTGGTGCCAGCGGAACGCCCGCCGTTCGGCGGCCACCAGCACCGCGTTCACCAGCACCCCGAACAGCCCGACCCAGAACACCGCGGCCAGGATGTCGGTCATCCGTGCGGGTACGGCGATGCCGGCGAAGAAGATGAACACGCCGATGCCCTCGCCCCGCCCGGCCACGATCTCGGTGCTGACGATCAGGATGAGCGCCACCCCGGCGGCCAGCCGGAATCCGGTGGTGATGAAGGGCGCCGAGGACGGCAGCGACACGCGCAGCAGCACCGCCAGGGGCCCGAAGCCGTACGACCGCAGCGACTCCTTGGCGAGCGGGTCGACGCCGCGCAGGCCGTACATCGTGTTGTAGAGGATCGGCCACAACGAGGCGTAGACCGCGAGCGTGACGCGTACCTGCAGGCCCGTGCCGATCAGGAGGGACACCAGGGGGATCAGCGCCACCGACGGGATCGGCCGCAGGAACTCCACGACCGAGCGCGTGGCGGCGTCGACGATCGGGACGCTGCCGAGCAGCAGCCCGAGCGGCACCGCGATCACCGCCGCGAGGCCGAGGCCGACGGCCCAGGCGAGCAGGCTCGTCAGGGCGTGGTCGCGGAAGGCGGGGTCGGCCATCAGCGTCAGCGCCCGCCCGAGTATCGCCGTCGCGGGCGGCAGGGTCTCCGGGTCCACCAGCCCGGTCCGGCTGAGCAGTTCGATCAGGGCGGCGAAGGCGAGGGCTCCGCCCGCCCGGCGTGACCAGCGTGTCGCGGCGGACGCCGGGCGGGCGGGTGCCAGGGTCTGAACGCTCACCCGGACGTGGTCGGCGACATCAGCGACTTGACGTCGATCGCCTTCGTGAGCCACTTGGCCTCCAGCATCCAGTCGGCCACCCGCTGGAGGCGGACCGGGTTGTCGTTGCTGGAGAAGTACGGGAACGTGACGGTGGCCGCGGTGGCCGCGTCGATCTGGGTGAAGTTCGGCAGCACCTTGGCCACCACTTCGCGGTTGTTCTCCATGAGCTTGGCCGCGTTGTGGATGGCCCGCTGGAAGGCGGCCGCCGTCTTCGGGTTCTTGTCGTACCAGTCCTGCGTGCTGACGTAACCGGAGATCGGGAACTCGGCGGCGGGACCCGACGCCGGGTCGAGGATCTTGCGGGCGCCCATCGAGGACGTGGCCGCCGTGACCATGGGCTCGCCCAGGTACGCGGCGTCGATCTGGCCGCCCTTCCATGAGGGCATGATGTTCTGGAACGTCACCTGGACGTACTTGATCTTGGCCGGGTCGACGTTGTTGGCCTTGAGCACCTGCGTCAGCGCCAGTTCCTGGAAGTTGTGCAGGACGTTCACGTTGATCGTCTTGCCTTCGAGGTCCTTGGCGGTCTTGATGGGGGAGTTCGGCAGGGCCATGATGCTGAGCGAGTCGGGGGCCGCGCGAGAGCCCTCGGCCAGGATGCGCAGCTTCAGTGCCTGCTTGTCGTGCGCCTGGAACATTGACACGTAGTTGCCGAACATGGCGTCGATCTCGCCCTTGACCAGCATGGGGATGGCCTCCGGCGCGGCCTGGACCACTTGCGGGGTGACCTCCAGCCCTTCCTTCTCGAAGAGCTTCTGGTCGATGGCGACGTAGATGGCGGCACTGTCGATGGCGGGCAGGGTGGCGACCTTGATCTTCGTCTTCTCCAGGCCGCCGGCAGATGCGGACGGTGCCGCGCTGGGTGTCGTGGAGCCGCCCGTGCTGCACGCAACGGCGCCGAGTGTCAAAGCTAACCCGATGATGGCGGCCCTGGCGGGACGGCCAAGCCTCATGTCAGGGACTCCCTTCAGATGGAGCCAGGCGGGGGGACCGGGTGGCTTCTGCTCCCGGCGGCTGTGTGCCTGACGCACAACAACAGGGATAGACCGTAACACCAAATCTGTAGTCATTATCGCGAAAACGACGCCTGTGGTTGCAATGTCGGGTTGGCGTTCTATCGTGAAAATTTGATGAGCGGTAAGAGATCGGTGTTTGTCCGGTTTGTGAAAGGAGGGGATTGGCGGGACGACTGTTACTGATGGGGCCGGTCAGTCGAATACTCCACGAGTCCGAAGGAGGCTCGCTGGGCACCCTTCTGTTGCCTGTTTCACCAGTTAGAGGGCAGCCTTACCGATTCTGCCGAAATATTTGGACAATCGGGGATAAACGCCTCAATAGGGCACTAGTGGTGGTTGGCCCGCGCCAACTGCTGTGCTCAAATGACGCCTATCTAGACGTAGATATTGCCCCACGTGCATTTACCTGCATGGTCACCGAGAATTCCCCTCCAGGGGCGAGAGGTTGCGAAGGCAAGTGAGAACGCAGAGCGCTGAAGCTTCCGCCGACCGCGAGCCGCACGGGCATCAGAAGCGACGGTTGCCCAACCCTCCTTCACGCAGGTTCGGGCTGGGCAACTGGCACGTGCGATCGCGCCTTATCGCGCTGATCGTCGTCCCCACGGCGGTGGCCGTGGGTCTGGGCGGGCTGAACGTGTTCACCTCGCTCAGGGACGCCAACACCTATCAGACCCTCAGAGAGGTGGCCGAGCTGAGCGAGCAGCTCGGCGCCGTCACCCATGAGCTGTCCTTCGAACGCGACCAGACCGCCCTCTACATCGCCCAGGGCCGCCCGGGCAACCGCGAGGCCCAGCTCCGTACGACCTACAGCGGGGTGAACAACCTCATCGACGAGGCCAAGCGGCGGGCGCAGGCGCTCTCGGACACCCATTCCGACGCCGTACGGCCCGTGCTCCGGCGCCTGGACGAGATCCCGACGCTGCGGGAGACGGCCGTCAAGGGGAAGATCCAGCCCCTCCCGATGATCCAGAAGTACTCGCAGATCATCGCGGCCCTGCTGCAGTTCCACGACCAGGTCGGCCAGGTGGCGGTGGACGACGAGGTCTCGCACAGCGCCAGCGCGATGGCCGCCATCGCCCGCGGCAAGGAGCAGGCCTCCAAGCAGCGCGGCGTCCTGGCCAGCGCGCTGGACAAGAAGGGTTTCGACAGCGGCGAGCTCGACGCCCTCACCGACGCCAAGTCGCGTGAGGAGAGCGAGGAGACGCTGTTCGCGACCCTGGCCACTCTCGATCAGCTGGAGCTCTACCGCAACACGGTCGTGGGCAGGGACGTCGACCAGACCGACCTGTTCAGGCTGCGAGCCATGGCGCAGTCCGCCGAGGGCAAGGAGCTGAGCATCGGCGTACGGCCGGACAAGGACGTCGCCACCTGGTTCGAGGTCAGCACCGGCAAGATCGACGCGCTGCGCAGCGTGGAGAAGGACCTGTCCTCCTCCGTCATCCTGCGCGCCCGCGCCCTGGAGGAAGCCGCCAACCGCTCGGCCCTGATCTCCGGCGGCCTCATCCTGCTCCTGCTGGTCGTGGTCACCGCGATCATCTCGCTCATCGCGCGCTCGCTCATCAGGCCGCTGCGCAAGCTGCGCGGCGAGGCCCTCGACATCGCCGGGCACCGCCTGCCGGAGACCGTGCAGCAGCTGCGCGAGAGCGGCGAGGGCGCGGCCGGCCCCGTCATCCCCATCGGCGTGGACACCCACGACGAGATCGGCGAGGTCGCGCGGGCGTTCGACGAGGTGCACCGCGAGGCGGTCCGGCTGGCGGGTGAGGAGGCGCGCCTGCGGAGCAACGTCAACGCGATGTTCGTGAACCTGTCGCGCCGCAGCCAGACGCTGGTGGAGCGGCAGATCACCCTGATCGACGGCCTGGAGCAGGGCGAGCAGGACGAGCAGCGGCTCGGGAACCTGTTCAAGCTGGACCACCTGGCCACCCGCATGCGGCGCAACAGCGAGAACCTGCTGGTGCTGGCCGGCCAGGACCCGCCGCGCCGCTGGAGCCAGCCCGTCAAGCTGGTGGACGTGGCCCGTGCCTCCCTGTCGGAGGTGGAGAACTACGAGCGGGTCGTGCTCCAGGTCCCGGACGGTGTCTCGGTGGCCGGCCAGGCCGTCAACGACGTCATTCACCTGCTGGCCGAACTCGTCGAGAACGCCCTGTCGTTCTCCCCGCGCGAGACCAGGGTGACCGTCTCCGGCAGCCGGATCGACGGCGGCGGCGTCATGCTGTCGATCACCGACGCCGGCATCGGCATGACCCAGGAGGAGCTGGTCCAGGCCAACGACCGCCTCACGGACGCGCCCAGCGTGGACGTGTCGGTGTCGCGCCGCATGGGCCTGTTCGTGGTCGCGCGTCTGGCGCACCGGCACGGCATCCGGGTGCAGCTGCGCCCGCACGCCTCGGGCGGCCTGACCGCGATGGTGCTCATCCCGGAGAACATGCTCGGCTCCCAGGCCCCCAACTTCTCCGGCATGCCGTCCTTCTCGGGCAACCAGCCGCCCGCCCTCGCGGGCGCGGCGAGCGGCGGCGGCCCCGGCGACCAGCCGTACTCGGGGCCGCATCCCGCCCCGCCGGCCACGGACTGGCCGCAGCCCACGTACCAGATGGGCCCCGGCCAGATGGGGCCCGGCCACCCGTCCTTCCCGTCGCACCCGGAGATGAGCGGCAACTGGCCGCCGACGCAGCAGTGGCAGCCGGACGCGAACGCGTGGCCGTCGGAGCCGCGCATCGGCAGCGGCTACGACAGCTCCGACGTGTGGACCCCGCCCCGCAGCCCGTCCTGGAACGGCGACCGCGCACTGCCCAGAAGGCCCGTGCCCGAGCCCCCGCCGGGCGGCTGGGGCCGCGACACCATGCCGCCGCAGCGGCCGGGGTTCGACTTCCCCGAGACCGAGTCGGCCAACCCGGGCTCCATCCCGGCCGCCCCGCCCGCCTCGGCGGGAGACGACTACTTACCCATCTTCGCCGCGGTGGAGTCGGCCTGGTTCGGCCGCAACAACGGGGCGAGCTGGGGTTCGAGCAAGGCGGACGAGGGATGGAGCGCGGCGGAGGCAGTGGTGGAACCGGTACGTGACGGCCAGACGGCGGCGGGGCTGCCGAAGCGGGTGCCCAAGGCCAACCTGGTGCCCGGCTCGGCCGACACCTCGACCCCGAAGGGCGTGACACCGATGCCGTCGGTGTCACCGGACCGCATACGCAACCGGCTCTCGAGCTTCCAGCAGGGCTTCCGGGCGGCGCGTGACGACATCACCGAGGGCAGGGCGTTCCCCTCTGGCCCCAGGAACGATGACAGGGAGGAGGGAGCATGAGGGATCTGAGTCATGCGGCACGTGGTGTCGACTGGCTGATCACTGACTTCGTCAGCACGGTCCCGGGCGTCGCGCACGCGGTGGTCGTCTCTTCCGACGGGCTGCCGTTGGCGGCCTCGTCGGGGTTTCCGGCTGACCGGGCCGACCAGCTGGCCGCCATCGCGTCGGGCCTGGTGAGCCTGACGCAGGGTGCGGCCAGGGTGTTCGAGGGCGGTGCGGTCAACCAGACGATCGTGGAGATGCAGCGCGGGTTGATGCTGATCATGTCGATCAGTGACGGTTCGTGTCTGGCGGTGCTGGCGGCTCCGGACTGTGACATGGGTCTGGTGGCGTACCAGATGACGCTGATGGTTGATCGCGCCGGTCAGGTGCTGACCCCGGCTGTGCGCGCCGAGCTGCGCGCCAGCCAGACCAGGTGATGTAGGTGTCAGACCCGAGATGGAACAGCGGCGGTTGGGCGCCCCCGCCTGTGCCCCAGTCCCAGTCGCAGCTGAACCCCGACCCCGCGTCGCCCGTCCGTCCTTACGCCGTGACAGGTGGACGGACGGCGCCGCGGGTCAAGCTGGCGATGGAGGCCCTGGTGTCCTCGGCGACCGCCGAGCACCGGGAGTTCTCGCATATCACGCCGGAGTACCAGGCGATCAGCCAACTGTGCCGGCAGGTGCGGTCCGTGGCAGAGGTGTCGGCCCTGCTGCGGATCCCCCTCGGCGTGGTGCGCGTGCTGATCGCTGACATGGCTGCCGAAGGTCTCGTCCGCGTGCATCAGCCACAGCTGGACGAGGGCAGGCCGGACGTCAATCTGCTCGAAAGGGTGCTCAGTGGACTTCGCAGGCTCTAGCCCCGGTCTCACCTCGACGAAGATCGTGGTGGCTGGAGGTTTCGGGGTGGGGAAGACGACCTTCGTCGGCGCGGTGTCGGAGATCATGCCGTTGACCACGGAGGCCGTCATGACCGACGCCTCCGTGGGGATCGACGATCTGGGCATGACGCCGCTGAAGTCGACCACCACCGTCGCCATGGACTTCGGCCGGGTCTCCCTGGACCGTGACCTGATCCTCTACCTGTTCGGCACGCCCGGGCAGCACCGGTTCTGGTTCATGTGGGACGACCTGGTACGCGGCGCCATCGGCGCAGTCGTGCTCGTGGACACGCGCCGACTCTCCGACAGCTTCCCGGCGATCGACTACTTCGAGGAGGCGCAACTGCCGTTCGTGGTGGGCGTCAACGGGTGGGACGGTCAGTATCCGCACAGTGACGCCGAGGTGCGTGACGCGCTGACGCTGGCGCCGCACATCCCGTTGGTGCGGCTCGACGCCAGGTCCAAGGACTCGGTCAAGGCCGCGCTGATCAACCTGGTCGAACACGCGCTCTCGGTCCGCATGGCCGTACCGGGCTGGGGTGGTTAGCTCCACTTTCGAGCCGCTTGCGCCCGCGTGGGCGCGTTGACAGCCGCGGCACTCTCCTGATCACAATGGCTCCCGCCGAGCATCGCAGGAGCATCATGTCCCGTGGCCGCACCACATGAACGTGAGGAACCCGATCACCGGGCAGGCCGACAGGCCACTCGCCCCTGTCCCGCCCGACCGGCTCGCCGCCCTGGCGGCCGGTCTGCGCGAAAGGCAGCGGAGCTGGCAGGCCGCCGACCGCGGCGAGGTCCTCTCCGGGTTCGCCGCCGCGCTGGCCGCTGACGAGGACCTGCTCGCCGCGCTGGTGGCCGACACCGGCAGGGTGGGGGAGTCGGTCCTGGAGCGGCAGATCGTCGCCGGTCTCATCGACCGGTGGGTACGCCAGGCGCCCGCCCTCCTAGCACCCCCGCCCGAGACCCCCGCCTCCCTGCCCGGCGTCTTCGTCGGCGGCGACGTGGTGCCGTACGAGCTGGTCGGGGTGATCAGCCCGTGGAACTTCCCGCTGCTGCTGGGCCTCATCGACGCCGTGCCCGCGCTGGCCGCGGGATGCGCGGTGCTGGTCAAGCCGAGCGAGGTGACGCCCAGGTTCATCGAGCCGCTGATGCGGCTGGTCCCGGACGGGCTGCCGCTGGAGGTCGTCGAGGGCGACGGCGAGACCGGCGCGGCCCTGGTCGACCTGGTGGACGCCGTGGTCTTCACCGGCAGCGTGGAGACGGGACAGCTGGTCGCCGAGGCGGCCGCCCGCGCGTTCGTGCCCGCGTTCCTGGAGCTGGGCGGCAAGGACCCGGCGATCGTGCTGGCCGGAGCCGACCTGGAGCGGGCCGCGTCGGCCGTCCTGTGGGGCGGCACCGCCAACGCGGGGCAGTCGTGCCAGTCGATCGAGCGGGTCTACGTGGCCCGCGAGGTCCACGACGAGTTCCTGGCGCTGCTGGTGGACCGGGCCGCCAAGGTGGGGCTGACCTGCGAGGGCGGCCCGATCGGCCCGATCATCGGCCCGGGCCAGGAGGACGTCATCGCCGCGCACCTGGCCGACGCCGTCTTCAAGGGCGCGACCGTGCACACGGGCGGCGAGATCGAGCGGCACGGCGGCGGCCACTGGTGCCGCCCGACCGTGCTGTCCGGCGTCGACCACGGCATGCTGGTGATGACGGAGGAGACGTTCGGCCCGGTCCTGCCGGTCATGGCGGTGGAGGGGCCCGACGAGGCGGTCGCGATGGCCAACGACTCGGTCTACGGGCTGTCGGCCGCGGTCTTCGCCGCCACGGAGGAGCAGGCCATGGCCGTGGCGGCGCGGCTGAGGGCCGGCGCGATCAGCGTCAACGACGCCTCGCTGACCGCGCTCGTGCACGAGGGCGAGAAGCACTCCTTCCGCCTGTCGGGGCTCGGCGGCTCGCGGATGGGCGCCGCCTCCATCCGCCGGTTCGTACGCCGCCGCGCCTTCCTGGTCAACCGTTCCGACGCCGCCGACCCCTGGTGGCACACGACGAAGGAGTAGCCGCCGATGGGACTTCGCGCGGACATGCCGTTGCTGGCCCGCCACGAGGGCGAGTGGGAGGGCGAGTACCTCCACCTCGACCGGGAGGGAAACCCGATCGACCGGCACCGCGTCCAGATGACCTGCGCGATCCTGGACGACAGCGTCTACCACCAGACCAACCGCTACGTCTGGGACGACGGGCGCACCGAGGTGCACGAGTTCCCGGGCACGTACCTCGGCGGCGGGCGCTGCGGATTCGACACCGAGCGGATCAAGGGAGAGTTCCGGGAGCTGGACGGCAGCACCATCTACCTCAGCTGGCAGTACAAGGCCGAGGGCGAGGACCTGCGCCTCTACGAGATGATCGTGCTCAGCGAGGACGGCAAGTCCCGCAGCCGCGTCTGGCAGTGGATCAAGGACGGCGTGTGCGTGAAGCGCACCCTGATCAACGAGCGCCGCGTGGGCTGACTCAGCCTCGCGCCCCTCGGTGCCACGACAGCACCACGCGCTCGAACCCCACGAACGCGGCGTTGAGCACGATGCCCAGCAGCCCGAGCAGGACGATCCCCGCCCACATGGCCGGGATGTCGAACTGGCTCTGTGCCTCCAGCATCCGGTGCCCGACGCCCTCGGTGCTGCCCACCAGCTCGGAGATGATCATCATGATCAGGGCCAGCGACACGCTCAGCCGCAGCCCGGCGAAGATCTTGGGCGAGGCGCCGGGCAGGATGATCCGGGTCAGCCGCTGCCAGGGGCCGAGCCGGTAGACGACCCCGGTTTCGATGTACTGCCGGTCCACGTGGCGGGCGCCGTCCATGGAGTTGATCAGTACGGGCCAGACGACGCCGTACACGATCGCGGCCAGCTGCATCGGCGTGCCGATCTTGAACAGCGCCAGGAAGACCGGCACCAGCGTGGTGGGCGGCACCGAGCGGCCGAGGTGCAGCAGCGGCTCCACCAGGGCCGCCAGCCAGCGCGACCGGCCGAGCGCGACCCCGATCGCCATCCCGGCCACGCAGGCCACCGCCCAGCCCGCGAACAGCCTGGCCAGGCTGGGCAGCAGGTCGGCGACGGCCTCGTCGGTCAGGAACGCCCGCGTCCACGGCCCCGAGAACCACAGCTCGTGCAGCCTGGCCACGATCCGTGACGGCGGCGGGAAGTACGCGGCCTGCGCGGACCGCGTGGCCAGCTCCCAGCAGAGCACGGCGACGGGCAGCAGCCAGTACCACACGATCCTTTTCACGAGGCGTCCCCCGTCCGTTCGCGGTGCCAGCGGAACACGCGCCGTTCGGCGGCCGTGAACAGCAGGTTGGCGGCCAGCCCGATCAGCCCCGCCCACAGCGGCGCCGCCAGCATGCGGTCGAGCCGGTTCGCGCTGCCCGCCAGCGACAGGAACGCGCCGATCCCGCCCCCGCCCGGCGCCAGCAGCTCCGCGCTGACGGCCACGATCAGGGTGACCGACACCGCGATCCGCACGCCGGTCGCGATGAAGGGCGCCGCGCTCGGCAGGCTCACCCGCAGCGCCACGGCGACCGGCCCGAAGCCGAAGCTCCGCAGCGTGTCCTTGGCCAGCGGGTCGACGTCGGTCAGGCCGTACAGCGTGTTGATCAGCACCGGCCACGTGCAGGTGTAGACGACCAGCGCCGTCTTGGCGTCCTGGCTCTCGGTCCACAGGAACATCGCGATCGGGATCAGCGACACCGACGGGATCGGCCGCAGGAACTCCACCAGCGGCCGCACCGACCGCTCCACGAACGGGACCGTGCCCAGCAGCAGCCCCGCGGGCACGGCGACCGCGACCGCGATCACCAGCCCGCTCGCGCACGCGCCCAGCGTGGCCAGCACGTCGGCCCTGAACTGCGGCTCCAGCGGCAGCTCCGCCGCCGTGGCGAGCACGGACGACACGTACGGCCATCCGGCCGGAGCCAGCCCGAGCCGCCCGGCCAGCTCGACGAGGGCGATGAACGCGGCGATCCCGAGCGCCCCGAGCACCGCCCGCCCGATCCGGTGTTCGATCATCCGCTCACAGGCGCGAACAGCTGCGCCACGTCCACCTTGGCCTTGAGGTAGCCATAGCCGTGCAGCAGGTCGGCCAGCTTCTGGACGCTGGCCTTGTCGGCCTCCATCGAGAACTTGCCGAGCGTCATCGCCGCCGCCGCGTCCGCCGGGATCTGCGTGTACGTCGGCACCACCTCGTCGATCGCCTTCCGGTCGGAGCCCGCGATCTGCTGGGCCTTGGCCAGGGCGCGGTGGAAGGCGGCGGCCGTCTTCGGGTTCTTGGCCAGCCAGTCCTCCGTGACGCCCCACCCGTCGATCGGCACGCCGGCCGTCACGCCGTCGGTGGTGTCGATGATCTGCGTGGCGCCGCCCTTCTTCGCCGCCGTCAGGAACGGCTCGACCAGCCAGGCCGCGTCCACCTGGCCCGAGCCCAGCGCGGAGATCTGGTCGGCGAACTGCACCGGGACGTACTTGACGTCCTCGGGCTTGAGCCCGGCCTCCTGCAGGTGGGCGTTGGTCAGCGTCTGGCCGAGCGCCTTGAGCACGTTGACCGCGATGGTCTTGCCCTTGAGGTCGGCGGGCGCCTTGATGGGGGAGCCCTTGGCCACGACGACGCCGGCGACGTTGGGGGCGGCCTCCTGGCTGTGCTGGAAGAGCTTGAGCTTGGCGGCGCCCGAGTCGTTGATGGCCATCAGCGACACGTAGCTCGTGAGGAACGCGTCCATGCTGCCGTTGAGGATCTTCGGCATGACCGCCTGCGGCGCCTGGATGATCTCCGTCTTGACGGTCAGGCCCTCCTCCTTGAAGAAGCCGCGCTTCTCCGCGATGAACAGCGGCGCCGACGACGGGACCGGCACCACGCCGACCAGCAGCTGGGTCTTCTCCAGCCCACCCGCGGACGAGGTGCTGCTCGTGCCCGTCTGGCTCCCTCCTCCGCCGCCGCACGCGCTGATCGTCAGCGCCATCGCCATACCCGCGACTACGAACCTGGCCAGCTTCATCGCCAATGCCTTTCTCGGTCCTGAGAGTTCACGAATTACCGGTGGCCTGCCTGTGCCAGACGAGCATCCGGCGCTCGGCCAGCACGAACAGGGAGTTGACGCCGTAGCCGAGGACGCCCAGCAGGGCGATCGCCGCCCACACCCCGGCGCCGTCGAAGCTGCGCATGGCTGTCAGCAACTGGTAGCCGATGCCGTCCGTGCCGCCGACGAGCTCGGAGATCACCATGAGGATCAACGCCAGCGACAGGCTCAGCCGCAGCCCGGCGAAGATCTTGGGTGCGGCGGCCGGGAGGACGACCAGGGCCAGGCGCTGCGGCCTCGACAGGTTGAAGACCGTGGCCGTGTCGGTGTAGGTGGGATCGACGGACCTGACACCGTCGATCGTGTTGAGCAGCACCGGCCAGATCACTCCGAACACGATAGTGGCCAGCTGAGTGGTCAGTCCCGCCTTGAACAACACCAGGAACACCGGCAGCAGCAGGGGAGGCGGGATGGCCCGGCCGAACTCGATCAGCGGGTCCACGTAGTCGGTCGCCGAGCGCGAACGCCCGAGCAGCAGGCCCGCCACGATCCCGATCAGCGCGGCCAGCACCCAGCCGCCGAACATGCGGCCGAGGCTGGGCAGGATGTTCGCGATCGCGTCGTCTGTCAGGAACGCACAAGCGGGCGGGCCGGAGAACCACAGCTCGCGCATGCGCGCCGCGATCGTCGTGGGCGGCGGGAAGTCGGTGTCGCCGACCGCGCGTCCGGCGAGCTCCCAGACGGCCAGCACCACGGGGACCACCCAGAGCCGGGCGAGCGCCTTCACGAAACCGCCCCGGTCCGCGCGTGGTGCCAGCGGAACAGGCGGCGCTCGCCGGCGAGCAGCACCATGTTCGCGAGCACGCCGAAGAGACCGGCCCAGAACGTCGCCGCCATCATGAGGTCGGTCCGGTTGCCGTTGCCGGCCACGGTCACGTAGACGCCGATCCCGTTCACGCCGCCGGCGACCAGCTCGGCGCTGACGGCCAGGACCAGCGCGATCCCGGCGGCGATCCGGACGCCGGTCGCGACGAACGGGGCCGCGCTGGGCAGGCTCACCCTGACGAGCACGGCCGGCGGGCCGAAGCCGAAGCTGCGCAGGGACTCCTTGGCCAGCGGGTCCACCTCGCGCATGCCGTACAACGTGTTGATGAGGATCGGCCAGACGGACGCGTACACGATGACGGAGACCTTCATCAGCTCGTCCACCGGGACCAGCAGGATCGCGAGCGGGATGATGGCCACCGAGGGGATCGGGCGCATGAACTCGAGCACGGGCCTGATCGCCCGCTCCACCGGCGCCAGCGCGCCGAGCAGCACGCCCGCGGGCACGGCCACCGCGACGGCGGTCAGCAGGCCGAGCGCCCAGTTCGCGAGAGTGGCGCCCACCCCGGCCAGGAACTTGGCGTCGGCCGGGAGGCGCGCGGCTTCGTACAGGACTGTCGAGGGCGGCGGAAAGAGGAGGTCCTTCCCCAGGCCGAAGCGGATGACCAGCTCTCCGGCCAGGAGGAACGCCGCGGCGCCGGCGGCGCCGCGGAGCAGGCGGGCACCCGTCATCCGCCCGGGCTCGCCGCGATGAGCGACTTCACGTCGATCGGGCCGCTGATGTACTTGTACTCGAGCATGAGGTCGGCCACCTTCTGCAGCCGGTCCGCCTCCAGGGTGCTCGGGTAGGCGCCCAGGGTGATCGCCGCGGCGGTCTTGGCGTCGATCTTCGTGTACGTCGGCAGCGCCGCCTCGATCTCCTTGCGGTCACCGGAGGCGAGCTGCTGCGCCTTGGAGATCGCCCGCTGGAAGGCGGCCAGCGTCTTCGGGTTCTGCCGCACCCATGCGTCGGTGGCCATCCAGCCCGCGATGGGCAGGTCGGCGGTCCGGCCCGTCATGGTGTCGGCGATCGTGCGGAAGCCGAGCGCGTTCTTGTTGGCCGTGATGAACGGCTCGGTGATCCAGCCCGCGTCGCCCTGCCCCGCGGTGATCGCGTTGCCCATCTCCGGGAACGGCTTCTCGGCGAACTTGACGTCCGTCTCGCTGAGCCCGGCCGCCTTGAGCTGGGTCGTGACCGCCAGCGTGGCGATGTTCCTGAGGTTGTTGACCAGGACCGTCTTGCCCTTCAGGTCCGCGACCTGCTGGATCGGCGAGTCCTTCGGAACCATGATCTCGAAGGTGTTGGGGGCCGCCCGGTACATGTCGGCCACCAGCTTGATCTTCTTGCCCTGGCTGGCGGCCAGGATCGAGGACACGTAGTTGGTCTGCGTGATGTCCAGGGCGCCGCTCTCGATCTGCGGCAGCGCGGCGGCGCCGCCGGTGATCGTGACCGGCTCGACCGTCAGGCCCTCTTCCTTGAAGAAGCCCTTGGCCTGGGCGATGTAGAGCGCGACCGGGTCGGGGATCGGCAGCGCCCCGACCTTGATGGTGGCCTTCTCCAGGCCGTTGGGTCCCGTCGAGGCCGGGGACGCGCCGCCCCCGCCGCAGGCGGTGAGTGCGAGGACGGCGACGGAGCCGAGCGCGAGTACGTGACAGCGCAGAGTGCGTGCCATGGGGGGTCTCCTACGTGGATGTTGGGAGAGCGAGACACGTTACTTTGCGTGAGCGTACCCGAGGAATGATCGACTTTGCAGGCGCACGCGCTTTCAGGCGGGGCGGGACACGTAACGGCCCACCGGCCGGCCCACGATCTTGCCGGCGTCGAGCACGTGGTTGCCGCGGACGAACGTGTCGGTGACCTTGGCGGTCAGCTCGAACCCCTCGAACGGCGTGTACTCCTGCGTCGACTCCGAGTCCTGGGCGCGAACCGTCCAGGTCTGCCCGGGATCGACCAGGCAGATGTCGGCGTCGAAACCGGGGGCGATGGTGCCCTTGGTGCGCAGGCCGTAGCGCTTGGCGGGGTTCCACGAGGTCAGCGCGGCGATCCTGCCGTACGGCAGCCCCCTGCGGCGGCCCTCGGTGATCAGGCCCGGCAGCAGGTACTCGGCGCCGCCGAACCCGGCCTTGGCCACGAAGACGTTGTCGCTCGGTTCGCCGAACTTGAGCTCCTCGCGGCAGCAGGCGTGGTCGCTGACCACCCAGTCCACGGTGCCTTCGAGCACGTGTCCCCACAGCGCCTCGACGTCCTCGCGGGGCCTGATCGGCGGGTTGACCTTGGCCCCGATGCCGCTGGCCGTGTCGATGTCGGCGAGCAGGTGACCGATCGTGACCTCGCGGCGGAAGTCGATGTGGGGGAACGTCGCCGCCATGCGGACGGCGGCGTCCAGGGCCTTGGCGGAGGACAGGTGCAGCAGGTTGATGTTGGCCAGGCCCGTCTCGTGGGCGAGGTAGGAGGCGATGAAGACGGCCAGCCCCTCGGAGTGCGGCGGGCGCGAGGCGCTGTAGGCGGCCAGGCCGCTCAGGTCCCCGGCCTCCTCCACGAGCTTCGTGTACGCGGTCATGATCTCGGCCGTCTCGCAGTGCAGCGACAGCGAGATCTCGCCCGCCAGCTCGGGCAGCCGCTCCCTGGCCGCCTGCACGCCGCGCATCACGAACTCGAAGTGCGCGTAGTCGTAGCGCTCGCCCTCCGGCAGCATGAGGAACGCCCGCTGGTCGTCGGAACGACCGTGCAGCCCGTGCCCGCCGTAGAACATGAAGATCTTGAACGACGGCACCCCGAACCGCTCGACCAGGTCGGGCAGCTCGCCGATGTGCCCGCTCGACATGGGCGCCAGGTGGAAGCCGTAGTCGACGTAGGCCCGGCCCTCGGCCTGCTTGAGCACCTCGGGGAAGAACTCGGCGTAGGGGCCGCCCCTGTTGAGGTAGTACTGGCCGGTCCGCATGTAGGTGAGCGCCGTCGTCACGCCGCCCTGGGCGCTGGCCCGGCTCTCCGACTCGGTGTCCTCGGGCAGCGGGTTGTAGATGCCCCAGTGCTGGTGGGCGTCGACGACGCCGGGGAAGGCCAGCTTGCCGCCGCCGTCGATCACCTCACCGGCGGCGGACTGGCCGGGCTCCACCCGTACGATGCGGCCGTCCGCGATGGCGATGTCCGCCTCCACGGGGTCGTCGTGCTCGTGGGTGACAACCTTCACGTTCTTCAACAACAGGTCGGTCACAGCAGTGGTCTTTCCTAAGCGAGGCGGTAGGCGTGGCGGTGCCAGGAGAGCACGCGCCGCTCCACCGTGAGGAACAGTGAGTTGAATGCGAAGCCCAGCACGCCGAGCAGCACCACGTTGGCCCAGATGGCGGGCATGTCGGCGGCGCTGACGGCCATGTTGAGGAGATAGCCGAATCCCTCGGTGCTGGCCTTCAGCTCGGAGATGACCATGAGGATCAGCGCCAGGGAGACGCTCAGGCGCAGGCCCGCGAAGATCTTCGGTGCCGCGGCGGGCAGGATGATGCGCAGGAACCGCAGGTGGGCGGGCACGCCGAAGACGGCCGCGGTCTCGACCTTCAGCATGTCGAGGTTGCGCGCGCCGTCGATGGAGTTGAGCAGGATCGGCCAGACGATGCCGAACACGATGGTCGCGATCTGCACCTGCGGGCCGATCTGGAAGAGCACGAGGAAGATCGGCAGCATCACGGGAGGCGGCACGGCCCGGCCGAACTCGATCAGCGGCTCGACGATGTCGGCCAGCCAGGGGGTCCTGCCGATCGCCACGCCGAGGCCCACGCCCACGACCACGGCGATGGCCCACGACCCGACCACCCTGATCAGGCTGGGCAGGAAGTGGTGGACCGCCTCTTCGGTGAAGATGAAAGGCCCGGAGAACCACATCTCGTACATCCTGGACAGGATCAGGGTCGGTCCGGGAAGGAACGGAGTGGCGAGCGCCCCCGCGAGCAGTTCCCAGCCGACGAACATGACGGGGATCAGCCACAGGCGTTTGACCAGAGTGAGAATCATGTGTTCCGCCACCTGAACAGCCGTCGCTCGGCACGCGCGAGCAGGATGTTGACGACGAGCCCGATCACGCCGGCCCAGATCAGGACCGCGACGACGTCGATCAGCGCGTCCACGCCGATGCCGGTGCTCGCCTCGATGAGGAAGCCTCCGACGCCGACCGAACCGCCCACGATGTACTCCACGCTGATGGCCAGGATGAGCGTGATGGAGGCGGCCAGCCGGACGCCCGTCGCGATGAAGGGCGCCGCGCTCGGCAGGGCGACCCGCCAGATCACCGCGCCGGGGCCGAACCCGAAGGAGCGCAGCGTCTCCTTGCTCAGCGGGTCCACGTCACGCACGCCGTACATGGTGTTGATCAGGATCGGCCAGGAGGCGGCGAACACGATGAGCGCCACCTTGGCGTTGATCTCCGGCTGGAAGAAGAACAGCGCCAGCGGGATCAGCGCCACCGAGGGGATGGGCCGCAGGAACTCCACGAACACCCGGGTCATCTCCTCGACCACCGGGACCGTTCCCAGCAGCAGCCCGATGGGGACGGCGATCAGGACGGCCAGCGGCAGCCCGATGACCGCCGCCGTGAGGGTGCCCGCGATGTCCCCGAGGAATTCCGGGTCCACGGCCAGGGAGAACGTCCTGGCCAGGGTGTCCGCGGCCGGAGGCATCCACTTGAACAGGCCCGACATGCCGAGAAGCTGCCAGGCAAGCAGAAAACCCGCCACGCCGATGGCGTGGCGGGTGTATTTGGCCAGCTTGGCGCGGGCGAGCGGGTGCTGCCCGCGCCGCGCCGGGTTGATCGTGGTCATCATCCCTGAGGTGCTGTGTAGATCATCGAGCTGACGTCCATCTTCTGCTTGAGCATCTGGGCGTCGAACATGAGGTCCGCCACCCGCTGGATGCGCTGGGCGTTCAGCGAGGTCGGGTAGGCGCCGAGGTTGATCGTCGCGGCGGTCTCAGCCGGGATCTTGGTGAAGGTCGGCAGGACCTTGGTGACCGCGCTGCGGTCGGTGGCGGCGATCTGCTGCGCCTTGGCCATGGCCCGCTGGAAGGCGGCCAGGGTCTTGGGGTTGTTCTGCGTCCACTTCTCCGTGGCCGCCCAGCCGGTGATGGGCAGACCGTCGGTCGGGCCGGACATGGTGTCCAGCAGCATGGTGGCGCCGATCTCCTTCTTCGCCTGGCTGACGTACGGGTCCGTCATCCATACGGCGTCGACGCTGCCCTTGTCCAGCGAGGAGATCCATTCCGTCGTCGGGATCACGACGTAGGTGATGTCCTTGGTGGCGTCGAGACCGGCGATCTTGAAGTGCGGGCTCATCGTGAGCGTGCCCAGACCACCGACGATGTTGACGCCGATCTTCTTGCCCTTCAGGTCGGCGACCTGCTTGATCGGGGAGTCCTTCTTGACCATGATGCCGAAGGCCCCGGGCGCGCCCTGGTAGGAGTCCGCGATGTACTTGAACTTCTCGGAGCCCGACTGCTGGATGGTCAGGATGGTCGCGTAGCTGCCCAGCACGACGTCCATCTGGCCGTTGGAAAGCTTGGGAAGCACCGCCTGCGGAGCCTGAATGGGCTCCTGCTTGACGTTCAGGCCCTCTTCCTTGAAGAAGCCGCGCTCCATGGCGATGAACAGTGGCGCAGAGTCCGCACCCGGATACTGTCCGACCAACAGGTCGGTTTTCATGCCGCCGGCCGCAGAACTCGAGCTTTCTGGTTTGTCGCCAGAACTTGAACACCCGGTGATGACGAGGGTGCTCACAAGCCCAATCAGGGCACTACGCCCTAATGCACCGAACCGCATTACGCGTCTCCTTTGGAACCCATGGGGGTGGGGGTGTTGGTAACTGAGGGTGTCAGCGACGGTCGAACCCTAGCGCAGGCCGTAGTTCCGGATGCACCGGGAACTCCTAAAATTAACAAGATATATCACCATATGTAGCGATATATCCCTTTTGTCCGTTTATTATCTGGGACCCCGCTTGACTTGGAGGGCCTGTGGCAGGTGTTGTGATTTGCGTAAAATGTGCAGCTGTGTGTCGACCGTGATCTTTGCGCTATTGGCCGATCTCGTGTTGATGTGCTCCAATAAGCTCTCGCCCCAAGGGTGCGTCGGCGTCACACCGCAAACACCTGCATAACGTGATCTTCGTGCACCAGACCGTCAGAGGAGAGGTTGCGGAGGCAAGTGAAGAGTGTTGTCCCCTCTGTGGGCGGGGATCCGGGCTTAATAGAGGAAGCCCCCCGACACGCGTCTGGCGGACCGCAGCCGGCCGCGCCGGGCGTTGCGGGTGAAGCCGTGAAGGCTCGGACAGGATCGCGTTTCTCCCTGCGTAACTGGCGTGTGCGCTCCAAGCTGCTCGTCCTGGTCGTCATCCCGACCCTCGCCGCGCTCATTCTCGGTGGCCTGCGCGTCACCACGTCGATCGCGAGCGCCGGCGACTACGCACAGGTCAACGAGGTCGCCGTGCTGGCGAGCCGGCTGACCGCCCTCGCGCACGAGGTCGAGGTGGAGCGCGACTACACCGCGCGCTTCGTCGCCCTCGGACGCAAGGCCGGCCGGGACGAAGTGACCGATCAGTACGAGCCGGTCAACAAGCTCGTCACCGAGGTCAAGGGCAGCGTCGACGCGCTGGCGACCTCCGACAGCCCTCAGGCCCCCGAGGCCCTGCGCATCAAGAACCGTCTCAACGAGCTCGACACCGCGCGTAAGAACGCGATGGACTCCCAGCTCGACGTCAACTCCGTCATCGAGCTCTACGACCGGTTCATCACAGACCTCCTCTCCCTGAACGACACCATCGACCAAGGCGCGGTCGACAAGGAGCTCTCGGCGAGCGTCTCCGGCTTCGCCGCCCTCGCCCGGGCCAAGCAGTACGTCTCCACGCAGCGCGCGCTGCTCGTGGCGGCGCTGGCCACCAGGGAATTCGGCCGGGTCGAACTCGACGCCTTCATCGCCGCCCGCGCCCAGAAGAACAGCGAGCTGGCCACCTTCCGGGCGCAGGTCCCCCTTGAGCTGCGCCAGGCGTACGACGACACCGTCAGCGGCAAGGCCAACGACCGCGCGGAGATCCTGGCCTCCCGAGCCCTGTTCCTGCAGAGCCTGGGGCAACCACGGAACGTGTCGGACCCGAAGCTCGGGCTCACCCGTGACGGCAAGGACTGGTTCGCCGCCATCAGCGAGACCATCGACGGGATGCGCAAGGTCGAGCAGCGCGTGGCCGACTCGATCGTGCTCCGCAGCCGCACCCTGGAAGGGTCCGAGCAGCAGAGCGCCGTCATCGTGGCGGTCGGCATCCTGATCCTGCTCATCCTCGTGCTGCTGGTCACCGTCTTCATGGCGCGCTCGCTGAGCGGCCCCCTGCGCAGGCTGCGCAGGGAGGCGCTGTTCATCGCCGGTCGCCGCCTGCCGGACACCGTCCGCCAGCTCCGTGAGTCCGATTCGGTGGAGAACGTCGAGGTCCAGCCCATCGGCGTCGCCTCTCAGGACGAGATCGGTGAAGTCGCGCGGGCGTTCGACGAGATCCACCGCGAAGCGGTCCGGCTGGCGGGCGAGGAGGCCCGCCTGCGGAGCAACGTCAACGCGATGTTCGTGAACCTGTCGCGCCGCAGCCAGACGCTGGTGGAACGGCAGATCACCCTGATCGACGGCCTGGAGCAGGGCGAGCAGGACGAGCAGCGGCTCGGCAACCTGTTCAAGCTGGACCACCTGGCCACCCGCATGCGGCGTAACAGCGAGAACCTCCTGGTCCTCGCCGGCCAGGAACCGCCCCGCCGCTGGAGCAAGCCCGTCAAGCTGGTCGATGTCGCCCGCGCCTCGCTGTCGGAGGTCGAGAACTACGAGCGGGTCGTCCTCCAGGTGCCCGACGGCGTCGCCGTGGCCGGCCAGGCCGTCAACGACGTCATCCACCTGCTCGCCGAGCTGATCGAGAACGCCCTGTCGTTCTCGCCCCGCGAGACCAGGGTGACCGTCTCCGGCAGCCGGATCGACGGCGGCGGCGTCATGCTGTCGATCAGCGACTCCGGCATCGGCATGACCCCGGACGAGCTCACCATCGCCAACGACCGCCTCATGGACGCCCCCACCGTGGACGTGTCCGTGTCGCGCCGCATGGGCCTGTTCGTGGTCGCGCGTCTGGCGCACCGGCACGGCATCCGGGTGCAGCTGCGCCCCCACGGCACCGGCGGTCTGACCGCCATGGTCCTGATGCCGGAGGCGCTGCTCGGCTCGCAGTCCCCCGCCTACGCGACCCCCGGCGGCAACAGCATGGGGACGCTGGACTCGTTCGACGAGGGCTTCGGCGCCCGTACGGCCATGCCTGCCATGCCTCCCATGCAGCCCCCGATGCCTCCCGTGCCGCCGCCGCCCGCCCCGCAGTGGGGTCCGGGAGGCTACCAGCCGGGGCCGGGCCACCCGTCCTTCCCCTCACAGCCGTCCTTCTCGGCCCAGCCGAGCGTGGACGTGGGCTGGCCGTCCGACCCGCGCAGCAGCAGCGGCGGCTACGACACCTCTGACGTCTGGGTGCCGGCGCGCAACTCCAACAGCCGGCCGGGCGAATGGGGCCAGGACAACAACTCCCTGCCGAGACGGCCCTTCGGCGGCGACCAGATGGACATGGGCCAGCCGAAGTACGACTTCCCCGAGACGGAGGCGGCGGCCACCGGTCCCATCCCGGCCGTGAAGCCCGCCTCCTCGGGCGACGAATACCTGCCGATCTTCGCCTCGGTCGAGTCGGCGTGGTTCGAGCACGGCAACGAGGGCGCCGCCACCTGGGGCTCCGCCAAGGCCGACGCGGGCTGGAGCGCCGCGGAGGCGGTCGTCGAGCCGGTACGCGACGGCGCGACCGCCGCGGGGCTGCCCAAGCGGGTGCCCAAGGCCAACCTGGTGCCCGGCTCGGCCGACACCGTCTCGGCGCCCAAGGGCGTCGCTCCCATGCCGGCGGTCTCGCCGGAGCGGGTGCGCAGCCGCCTTTCGAGCTTCCAGCAGGGGTTCAGGGCGGCACGTGACGACATCAGCGAGGGCAGGACGTACCCCTCCGGTCCGAGAAGTGTTGAAAGCAGGGATGAGCGCGCATGAATGACTTGAGCCAGTCGGCACGTGGGGTGGACTGGTTAATCACCGATTTCGTCAGCACCGTTCCTGGCGTCGCGCACGCGGTGGTCGTCTCCTCTGACGGGCTGCCGCTCGCGGCCTCCGCGGGATTCCCGGCTGACCGGGCCGACCAGCTGGCCGCCATCGCGTCGGGCCTGGTGAGCCTGACGCAGGGCGCGGCCAGGGTGTTCGAAGGCGGGCCGGTCAACCAGACGATCGTGGAGATGCAGCGCGGCCTGATGCTGATCATGTCGATCAGCGACGGCTCGTGCTTGGCGGTGCTGGCGGCTCCGGACTGCGACATGGGTCTGGTGGCGTACCAGATGACGCTGATGGTTGATCGCGCCGGTCAGGTGCTGACCCCGGCTGTGCGCGCCGAGCTGCGCGCCAGCCAGACCAGGTGATGTAGGTGACAGACCCGAGATGGAACAGCGGCGGCTGGGACTCCCATAACAGCGGTGCGTGGGATTCCCAGAACAGTGGGAGCTGGCAGCCTCCCCCTCCTCCGCCGCCCAGCAACGACCCCGCCTCGCCGGTGCGGCCCTATGCCGTGACCGGCGGGCGTACCGCGCCCAAGGTCAAGCTGGCCATGGAGGCCCTGGTGTCCTCGGCGACCGCCGAGCACCGGGAGTTCTCGCACATCACCCCCGAATACAAGGCGATCAGCCAGCTGTGCCTGCAGGTCAGGTCGGTGGCTGAGGTCTCGGCGCTGCTGCGGATCCCGCTCGGTGTGGTGCGTGTTCTGATCGCGGATATGGCGGCAGAGGGCCTGGTTCGGGTGCATCAGCCGCAGCTGGAAGCGGGTAGGCCGGACGTCAACCTGCTGGAAAGGGTGCTCAGTGGACTTCGCAGGCTCTAGCCCCGGTTTGACCTCGACGAAGATCGTGGTCGCCGGTGGGTTCGGGGTGGGCAAGACGACCTTCGTCGGCGCGGTGTCGGAGATCATGCCGTTGACCACGGAGGCCGTCATGACCGACGCCTCCAAGGGCATCGACGATCTGGGCATGACGCCGCTGAAGTCGACCACCACCGTCGCCATGGACTTCGGTCGCGTCTCGCTCGATCGCGACCTGATCCTGTACCTGTTCGGCACGCCCGGACAGCACCGGTTCTGGTTCATGTGGGACGACCTCGTCCGCGGCGCCATCGGCGCGGTGGTGCTCGTGGACACGCGCCGCCTGGCGGACAGCTTCCCCGCGATCGACTACTTCGAAGAGGCGCAGCTGCCGTTCATCGTGGGGGTGAACGGCTGGGACGGCCAGTACGCCCACAGCGACGCCGAAGTGCGTGACGCCCTGACCCTGGCGCCGCACATCCCGATGGTGCGCCTCGACGCCCGCTCCAAGGACTCGGTCAAGGCCGCGCTGATCAACCTGGTCGAGCACGCGCTCTCAGTCCGCATGGCCGTGCCAGGCTGGAGCGGCTAGCGGAGCGGATAGGCTGGAGTCTTAGACGTTCATTCGCTTCGAGGACTGGCCAACCACGTGTTCGAGACGCTATCCGACCGGTTGACATCGGTCTTCTCCTCCCTCCGGTCCAAAGGCCGGCTGTCCGATGCCGACATCGACGCCACCACCCGCGAGATCCGCATCGCCCTGCTGGAGGCCGATGTCGCGCTCCCGGTGGTCAAGGCGTTCGTCGCCCAGGTCAAGGAGCGCGCCCGCGGGGCCGAGGTCTCCCAGGCGCTCAACCCGGCGCAGCAGGTCGTCAAGATCGTCAATGACGAGCTGATCGCGATCCTCGGCGGCGAGACGCGCAGGCTCCGCTTCGCCAAGACGCCGCCGACCGTGGTCATGCTGGCGGGTCTGCAGGGCGCCGGTAAGACCACCCTGGCCGGCAAGCTGGCCAGGTGGCTGCGCGAGCAGGGCCACACGCCCCTGCTGGTGGCCGCCGACCTGCAGCGCCCCAACGCCGTCCAGCAGCTCCAGGTCGTGGGCGAGCGCGCCGGGGTCGCGGTCTACGCCCCCGAGCCGGGCAACGGCACCGGCGACCCGATCGCGGTCGCCCGCACGTCGATCGACGAGGCCAAGCGCCTGCTGCACGACATCGTCATCATCGACACCGCCGGCCGCCTGGGCATCGACCAGGAGATGATGAAGCAGGCCGCCGACATCCGCGACGCGGTCTCGCCCGACGAGGTCCTGTTCGTGGTCGACGCCATGATCGGCCAGGACGCCGTCACGACGGCGCAGGCGTTCATGGAGGGCGTCGGCTTCGACGGGGTCGTGCTGACCAAGCTCGACGGCGACGCCCGCGGTGGCGCCGCCCTGTCGGTGCGGCACATCACGGGCCGGCCGATCATGTTCGCCTCCACGGGCGAGAAGCTCGAGGACTTCGACGCCTTCCACCCCGACCGGATGGCCTCCCGCATCCTCGACATGGGTGACATCCTCACCCTGATCGAGCAGGCCCAGAAGACGTTCGACGAGGAGCAGGCCGCCAAGATGGCGGGCAAGCTCACCTCGGGCGAAAACTTCACGCTCGAGGACTTCCTCGAGCAGATGATGATGGTCCAGAAGATGGGGCCCATCAAAAACCTGCTGGGCATGATGCCCGGCATGGGGCAGATGCGCGACCAGCTCAACTCCATCGACGACCGCGACCTCGACCGCATCGCCGCGATCATCCGCTCGATGACGCCCGGGGAGCGCCAGGACCCCAAGATCATCAACGGGTCGCGGCGGGCCCGCATCGCGGCCGGCTCCGGCGTCTCGGTCACCGCCGTCAGCAACCTCGTCACCCGCTTCTTCGAGGCGCAGAAGATGATGAAGCGGATGGCGGGCGGCATGGGCATCCCCGGCATGCCGGGTGGTCGCGGCAAGGCGGCCAAGGCGCAGAAGAAGGCCAAGAAGGGGCGGCGCGTCAGCGGCGACCCGCGCAAGGCGGCCCTCGGCAAGGCCTCCGCCGCCGAGGCTCCGGAGGCGGCCGAGCCCAAGGGCGGCGGGTTGCTGGGCAACCTCGGGGGCAAGCTGCCTCCGGGCGTGGAGCTGCCGCCGGGCTTCGACCCCTCCAAGTTCCGCCTGCCCGGCCAGAAGTAGCCCCCGCCGGGACCTCGCGTTCCCGGCGGCCCGGGTTTTCCGACTGGCCCGGGCTTGCGATCGGGCCGGGCTTTTCCGGTCGGCCCGCGCTCCGGCCTTCGGGCGGTGCCGCGCCGGGTTCTGGCAGTGGCGCCTGCCCGGCTCTCGGCGGCCTTCGCCTCTGCCGTCAGGGGGCCGCGCCGGGCGTCACCACGGCCGCGGCCTCCGCCTTCCCGCTGGTGGACTCCGGCCTTCCCGCTTGCTCGGCCCGCCGCCTTGAGCGCCTGCGCCCTCGAACGGCTGCCCGCACCGGCCGCACCGCCCTGCGGAGGCGCCACTCGAAAACCGGTCGCTCCCCAGTCGCGCGGCCGGAGATCATGCGCCGGCGGGATACCATGAGCGGGTCGCTCACCGTACATGCAGCCAGGTCGCAGCCGGTGCCGCACCTTCGGGAGCCGTTCGCGAGCGGCCGCGAGGCGGCGCGCCGTGACGGAACGTCGTTGGCAGTGCCGTCGATCTGGCACAATGGCATGTTGGAACATCGTGACCAGGCGGGTGCCCTCTCACCTCCCGCCGGACGCGCCTGTCCCTGGAGCGTCGTCCCGTCGTGCCCCACTCGGCGAGATGCCGTTCACCCACGCTCGAATGCAGGAGAGACCACACCCGTGGCAGTCAAGATCAAGCTCAAGCGGCTCGGCATGATCCGCAACGCTCAATACCGCATCGTCGTCGCCGACAGCCGCACCAAGCGTGACGGCCGGGCGATCGAGGAGATCGGCCTGTACCACCCGAAGGACAACCCTTCGCGCATCGAGGTCAACGCCGAGCGTGCGGCCTACTGGCTGGGGGTCGGCGCGCAGCCGACCGAGCCCGTCCTCAAGCTGCTCAAGCTCACCGGCGACTGGCAGAAGTTCAAGGGCGAGGCCGCCCCTGCGCCGCTGAAGGTCGCCGAGCCCGCGCCTGACCGTCACGCGCTCTACGAGGCCGCGGCCAAGGAGGCGCTGTCCGGTGGCGACACCGGCACGGCCGCCACCACGCCGAAGAAGGCCAAGAAGAAGGAAGAGGCCGAGGCCCCCGTCGAGACCCAGACCGAGGGCGAGGCCTGACGTGCTCGAGGAGGCTCTCGAGCACCTCGTGAAGGGCATCGTCGAACATCCAGACGATGTCCGGGTCCGCGCACGCCGCATTCGCAGCGGGCGCGTCCTGGAGGTCCGGGTGCACCCCGAGGACCTGGGCAAGGTCATCGGACGCGGCGGGCGCACCGCCAAGGCGCTGCGCACCGTTGTGAACGCCCTGGCCGACGGGAAGTACGTACGGGTCGACCTGCTCGACCTGCACGAAGCAGTCCGTTAGCGTCAGGTTTGCGCGCCCTCATCGGCTTTGCCGGCCGATGGGGGCGCTTGCGTTAGGAGTTCATGTTGCAGCTGGTCGTCGGCCGGATCGGCCGTCCGCACGGGGTGCGCGGTGAAGTGACCGTGGAGGTACGCACCGACGATCCCGAGCTGCGTTTCGCCGTGGGCACGTCCATCGCCACGGACCCCGCCGGCAGGGGGCCGCTCGTCGTCGCGGGCCGCCGCTGGCACAAGGGCTTCCTGCTGCTGACCTTCGAGGGGATCACCGACCGCGACGTGGCGGACGAGCTGCGGGGCACCATGCTGGTCATCGACTCGGCCGAGGTGGCGCCGTCCGACGACCCCGACGAGTTCCACGATTCCCAGCTCATCGGCCTGACGGTGGAGACCGCCGCGGGGGAGCCCGTGGGCGAGATCACCGACGTCCTCCACCACGGCCAGGACCTCCTGGTGGTACGCAGGGCCGGGGCGGACGAGGCGCTCATCCCGTTCGTCAAGGCGCTGGTGCCCGAGATCGACCTGGAAGGCGGTCGGCTGGTCGTCGACCCGCCAGAGGGCCTGCTGTGATGCGGCTCGACATCATCTCGATCTTCCCCGAGTACTTCGCGCCGCTCGACGTCTCGCTGATCGGCAAGGCCCGCGAGCGCGGCACGCTGGACGTACGCGTGCACCAGCTCCGTGACTGGACCCACGACGTCCACAAGACCGTGGACGACACCCCCTACGGCGGGGGGCCGGGCATGGTCATGAAGCCCGAGGTGTGGGGCGAGGCCATCGACGCCGTGGTCGGGGACGGCGCGCCGCGGCTGATCGTGCCGACGCCGAGCGGGCGGCCGTTCACCCAGGAGCTGGCGCAGGAGCTGGCGGGGGAGCCGTGGCTGCTGTTCGCGTGCGGGCGATACGAGGGCATCGACTCGCGGGTCATGGAGGAGTACGGCTCCCGGCTGCGGGTCGACGAGGTCGGCATCGGCGACTATGTGCTGGCCGGGGGCGAGGTGGCGGTGCTGGTCATGGTGGAGGCCATCGGGCGGCTGCTGCCCGGTGTCCTGGGCAATGCCCAGTCGGCCGTGGACGACTCCTTCGCGCCCGGATCCATGCAGAACCTGGTCGAGGGCCCCGTCTACACCAAGCCGCCTGTCTGGCGGGGGCATGAAGTGCCTGAGGTGCTGCTGTCCGGGCATCACGGAAAGATCGCCAGATGGCGGCGTGACCAGGCGCTGCGCCGTACCGTACGGAACAGGCCGGATCTGGCGGCGGCGCTCGACCCCGACACGCTGGACAAGCACGACAGGAAGCTCCTCGAGGAGCTGTCGTTTCGCGTCGAGCGCGAAGATATGGCAAACTGAGTCGATGCCAACCACCATTTGGTTGGTTCGTCATGCCCGGGCGTAGTGACCCCGGGCCAGGAGACAGCAAGCGCGTCCGCCACGAGCTTCGGCCGGGTGGACCTCCGCGTGCTCACGAGAACTTGAGGACAGCTCTCATGCACACGAAGATCCAGGAGCTCGAGAAGGCGACGCTGCGCAGCGACGTGCCGAGCTTCCGTCCCGGTGACACGCTCGAGGTACACGTACGAGTCGTCGAAGGAAACCGCTCCCGTATCCAGGTCTTCAAGGGCTTCGTGCTGCGCAGGCAGGGCAGCGGCGCCCGCGAGACCTTCACGGTCCGCAAGGTCAGCTACGGCGTCGGCGTCGAGCGCACCTTCCCCGTGCACAGCCCGGTCATCGAGAAGATCGTGCTCGTGACCCGCGGCGACGTGCGCCGGGCCAAGCTCTACTACATGCGCGACCTGCGCGGCAAGGCCGCCCGTATCCGCGAGAAGCGCGAGACGACGGCCGCCAAGTAGCCCGGTCTTTTCCGTGGCCCGCGCACTCGCGCGGGCCATTCGGCTTTACAGGGCCGTTTCCTTTATGTGGAGCGACTCGTGCATGGGTGTAACGTCGGTCGAGGCTTGTCGAGCCGAAGCATCATCTAGGCTCGTCAGCGATGACTAGCGAGAGCCAGGAGCACGGCGCGGCGCGCCGCCCTGTCGAGGACGAGGTGGACGTGGTCGCCGAAGAGACTCAGAAGCCAGCAAAAGGCGAGAAAAAGGAGAAGAAGGGGTCGTTCTGGAAAGAGCTGCCCGTTCTTGTCGTCGTAGCCTTGGTGCTGGCCCTGATCATCAAGACGTTTGTGGTCCAGGCCTTCTACATTCCGTCGGAGTCGATGGAGAACACCCTGTTGAAAAACGACAGGGTGCTGGTCAACAAGCTCGTCTACCACACGCGCGACATCGAGCGCGGCGACGTGGTGGTCTTCTCGGGAGTCGACTCCTGGGACGGTGAGTTCGAGATGGAGGAGCCGTCCAACCCGGTCGCGGCCTTCTTCCGCTGGGTCGGCACGGCGTTCGGCATCGTGCCCGGCGAGAGGGACTACATCAAGCGGGTCATCGGCGTCGGCGGCGACCACGTGAAGTGCTGCGACTCCAAGAACCGCATCACGGTCAACGGCACGCCCATCGACGAGGAGAGCTACCTCTATCCGGGCAACGTGCCGTCCGACAAGTTCTTCGACATCACGGTGCCGGAGGGGCGGCTGTGGGTGATGGGCGACCACCGGTCGGTCTCGCTCGACTCCCGATCCCACACCGGTGACCCGGGCGGCGGCTCCATTCCCGTGAGCCAGGTCATCGGCCGGGCCTTCGTGATCGTCTGGCCGTTCAACCGGGCGTCCTCGATCGACATTCCGGACACATTCTCGCAACCCGCACTTCAGGCGCTCGGTGGCTCCGTACCGCTGGTCGCCGGGTTCGGGCTGGCCGTACCCTTGGTCCTGGTCCGTCGCCGCTGGAGGGGGAAGAGGCGCTGATGGCCGTCACCAAGAAGGCGGAGGGTGTGGGGAAAGAGAAGAAGAAGGGCGGCTTCCGCGAGACGGTGCTGCTGCTGGTCCTGGGCGTGGGCATCGCGCTGCTGCTGCAGGCGTTCGTGGTCGGCTCGTTCTACATCCCGTCCATCTCGATGGAGAACACCCTGCTGGTCAACGACCGGGTGTTCGTCAACAAGCTGGCGGGCAAGCCCGAACGCGGCGACATCGTGGTCTTCAAGGGCTGGAGCAACGGCGAGGACACCATCAAGCGGGTCATCGGCGTCGGCGGCGACAAGGTGGTGTGCTGCGACGCCAAGAAGCGCATCACGGTCAACGGCACGCCGCTGGAGGAGACCTCCTACCTCTACCCCGGTGATTACGCTTCCAGCGATGAGTTCAACGTCACCGTGCCGTCCGGAAAGCTCTGGCTGATGGGCGACCACCGCAGCGCCTCGGCCGACTCGCGGGCCCACATGGACGAGGCCGGAGGCGGGTTCATCTCGGAGAACGACGTGATCGGCAAGGCCGTGGTGCGCTACTGGCCGCTGTCCCGGGGGTATCTCTTCTCCCGTCCTGACACTTTCGACAAGGTCAAATAGCGGTCGCTTTCGGTCGCGGTTCGCGGCGTTTGGGGCGTACGCTGCCTGTGTCATGACAGTTGCGTTCCGCCCTCGGCCAAGCGTCGTCCGGCGCGATTCCGGACTCTACGCCTACGAGCGGGCGCTCGCCCGCCGCGGCCTCACCCCCATCGCGGGCGTCGACGAGGCCGGCCGCGGCGCCTGCGCGGGGCCCCTCGTCGTCGCGGCCGTGATCCTGCGCAGGCAGATCGACGGCCTCGGCGACTCGAAGCTGCTGTCCCCGGCGGTGCGCGAACGTCTGTACGACCAGATCGTCCGCGTCGCCCACATCGGCATGGTGATCATCCCGCCGGGGGAGATCGACGCTAAAGGTCTTCACAAGTGCAACGTTTCAGGAATGCGGCGGGCTGTCGCACAGTTGCCTTGTGACCCGGAGTACATCCTGACGGACGGCTTCCCGGTGCCGGGCCTCCCGGCGCCGTCGCTGGCCGTGTGGAAGGGGGATCAGGTGGCCGCATGCGTGGCGGCGGCGTCGATCGTGGCCAAGGTGACGCGAGACCGTCTCATGGTCACGCTCGACGAGCGCTACCCGCAGTACGGTTTCGCCGAGCACAAGGGGTATGTCACACCAGGACACCGGCTGGCGCTGGAAACGCACGGGCCGTGTCCTGATCACCGATACTCCTTCGTCACGGTGGCGAGGGGGATGGGTGAAAATGAAATGGGGGCCGGGGTTGCCTGACCAGGCGAACCGGGGGACCGGTACGACAGGAGGACCGCGATGAGCGCAGAAGATCTCGAAAAGTACGAAACCGAGATGGAGCTGCAGCTTTACCGCGAATACCGGGATGTCGTCGGTTTGTTCACGTACGTGGTCGAGACTGAGCGTCGGTTCTATCTGACCAACTCGGTCGACCTCGACGTCCGTACCGCGGAGAACGGCGACGTCTTCTTCGATGTGAAGATGCAGGACGCCTGGGTGTGGGACATGTACCGGCCGGCGCGGTTCGTGAAGAACGTACGGGTGGTCACGTTCAAAGATGTGAACGTGGAAGAACTGGCCAAGGCGGACCTCGAGATGCCCAAGGAGGGGTTCTCGGGGTAACGGGGCTGGGGCTCCGTACGCTCCCTCAGCTTTGACCAGCCGCCGGCAGCACACCTCCGGCAGGCTCAGCCGGCACGCGCCCCCCAACACCACTACAGACACCCTCTGGCAGGCGCCACACGCGCTTCCCACCGGCGAAACCGCCACCATGCACCGCCACGGCGACTCGCCCCCGTACACCGCCCGACAGCCCCCACCGGCAGCGGCCGCGCAGGAGGCGGACGGCGGGGCCCGGACGTCGGCGTGTACGAAGTGGCGCCCCAGCACCGCATCCGGTCGGCCGTCACCGTGGACCGCATCCGGCCAGGACCGCACCGGGCCGCCATCGTGGGCCGCGCCGGGTGGCCGTGGACCACTCCCGGTCAGCCGTCACCGTGGACCGCATCCGGCCAGGACCGCACCGGGCCGCCATCGTGGGCCGCGCCGGGTGGCCGTGGACCACTCCCGGTCAGCCGTCACCGTGGACCACATCCGGCCAGGACCGCACCGGGCCGCCATCGTGGGCCGCGCCGGATGGCCGTGGACCACTCCCGGTCAGCCGTCACCGTGGATCGCGTCCGGTCGGCCGTCACCGTGGATCGCGTCCGGTCGGCCGTCACCATGGACCGCATCCGGCCAGCCGCCACCATGCGCTGTGCAGGGCGGCCAGGATCGCTTACCCACTCTCCTGAGCTCCCACCGCGCCTAACCGGTGCTGTGGCGCCCGGATGGCTCAGCGTGGCACACAGCCGCGGCAACCCCTCATGCCCGCAGGCCTGCCCACACCGCCCCATGGCACCGCGCCGAGCCGCGGCATCGTGCCCACAGCCGCGCAACCCACGCCCAGATGCGACCAACCGGCCGGAACGCCACACACCATAGTCCTCGGCACTACAAACCCTCACCCGCGAACCCGGGACCCACGGCCCCAGTCCGCCAGTCCCCAGGCCACTGGCTCCCGCCTGACCAGAGCTCCGTCCCAGACCGCCGGCCCCTGCTGACCCGAGCCCTGTCCCAGACCTGCGCTCGCGCTATCCACAACCGACCCCTGACCCGCCCCCACCATCCCCAGAACCCCGTTCGGCCCCACCCCCACCACCCCTCATCCACGAAAGTCGGTGCCCGGACCAGCACCGGACCGACGACGGAGGTGGCATATGGCCGCAAAACACGACCAAGACCTCGGCAAACAAGGCGAACAGGTAGCCGTGACCTACCTCGAAGCCGAGGGCATGAAGATAATCGCCCGCAACTGGCGCTGCCGCCACGGCGAGATCGACATCATCGCCGAAGAGGGTCCCACCCTGGTCGTCGTCGAGGTCAAAACCCGATCGGGCAGATCCCACGGCACAGCCCTGGAGTCCGTAAGCCCGGCCAAGCTGGCCAGGCTCAGGATGCTCGCGGCCAAGTGGCTGGCCGCACAGCCGCGCACGTTCCGCACCGTACGGGTGGACGTGATCGCCCTTGAGCGTTTCGCCGGTGACTTCGCCCTGAGCCACGTACGGGGGGCGATCTAGATGGCCGTGGCCCGCACGCGCAGCGTGGCCGTGATCGGAGTCACGGGCCGCACCGTCGAGGTCGAGGCCGACGTGGGCAACGGCCTGGCCGGCATCCACCTCATCGGCCTCCCCGACACGGCGCTCAGCGAGGCCCGAGACCGGGTCAGGTCCGCGATGGTCAACAGCACCTATCCCTGGCCCGACGCCCGCATCATCGTCAGCCTCTTCCCGGCCAGCCTCCCCAAGCGCGGCTCCCAGTTCGACCTTGCCATAGCCATGGCCATCCTGAGCGCCGCAGGCGTGATCCCGGCCGAGCGCATCGCGGAGCCGTTCTTCCTGGGCGAGCTCGGCCTCGACGGCCGCATCAGACCTGTACGCGGCGTGCTGCCCTCCATCATCGGCGCGGCCAAACACGGTGACGTCACAGTCGTCGTCCCCGCCGCGAACTCAGCCGAGGCCGCCCTGGTCCCCAACGTCAAAGTGATCCCGGTTTCGCACCTCCGCCAGCTCGTGGAGTGGCTGCGCAGGGGAGACGACGAGCCCGAGCCTCGGGTCGAGGAGTGCGCCGAGTTGCCCAAGTCCACCGACGGCCCGGCGGTAGATCTTGCGGACGTCGTGGGCCAGCCGGTCGCCCGACGGGCTCTGGAGGTGTGCGCGGCAGGCGGCCACAACCTCTGGATGCTCGGCCCGCCGGGCACCGGCAAGACCATGCTGGCCGAACGCCTCCCCACCCTCCTGCCGGACCTGGAGCTCGACCACGCCCTGGAGGTCACGGCCATCCACTCCGTCGCGGGCGCCCTGCCGCCGAACGCTCCCATGATGAGCAGACCCCCGTTCGTCAGCCCACACCACACGGCGACGTCCGCTGCGATCATCGGCGGAGGCAGCGCGATCGTACGCCCCGGAGCCGTCTCCCTCGCCCACAGAGGCGTCCTCTTCCTGGACGAGGCCCCCGAGTTCCCCCGCCACGTGCTCGACGCCCTCCGGCAGCCTCTGGAATCCGGCCGCGTGACGGTGTCGAGGTCCGCGGGCTCGGTCACGTTCCCAGCCAGGTTCATGCTCGTCCTGGCCGCCAACCCCTGCCCCTGCGCCCAGGCCGAGGACCAGAGCGAGACCTGCAAGTGCACCCCCACGATCAAGCGCCGTTACCTGGGCAGGCTCTCCGGCCCGCTCCTCGACCGCATAGACATGAAGGTCACCGTGGTCCGCTCATCCAGACGCGAACTCCTGGCCGACCGCCAGTTCGTAGAAACGAGCAAGACAGTGGCCGAACGCGTCCTCCTAGCCCGCGAACGCGCCGCAAAACGCCTGACCGGCACGCCCTGGCGCACGAACGCCGAAATCCCCTCATCCCTGCTCCACTCCGACTACCGCCCATCCAACGAGGCCATGAAACCCATGACGTCCTGCCTCGACTCCGGCACCCTCACCGCCCGTGGCCTGGACCGCGTCGTACGCGTCGCATGGACCCTCGCCGACCTCGCCGACAAGGACACCCCGGAGGAAGACGAAACAAACGCCGCCCTCAGCTTCTGGCTAGGAGTGAAGTCCTAACACCCACTCCGATGCACCCCACGCGTCACCCCGCCTCACGGGTCACCGCGCCTCACGCAGCACTGGGACTCACGCAGGTCCAGGACTCATGCAGCACCGGAACCCACCCAGCACCGCGATTTAGGAAGGCCCGGGATCTATGTAGCCCGGGATCTGTGTAGGTCCGGGGATCTATGCAGGACTGGGAGCTATGTAGCCCAGGATCTATGTACCCCCGGACCTATGCAGGACCGGGTCCTACGCAGGTCTGTGAACTGCGCAGCCCCGGGACCCATGCAGCACCCGAGCAGCACCGCGACCCACCCAGGACTGGGACCTGCTCAGGTACGCCGCGACCGCTCAGGCATGCCCCGACCTGCTCAGGCACCGCGACGTGCTCCCGCACCTTGACCTGCTCCTGCACTACGGCCGGTCCTCATCCGTTCAGCTCTCACCACCGTCCGCCCCCATCCCTTCAGGAGCCCTCATGTCCAGCTCAATCACGGAAGCTGACACACCCCTTACACCGCCACCAGCCGCTGACCCAGGCCTACCGCGGGCAGACGTTCGACCAAGCCCCCATCCGGACTACGGCATGTCCCACACGCCGGCCAAAACGGCCACGACCAGCACCCTTCCAGCGGCCGCCGCGACCGCTCCGGCCCCCAACACGGGCACCTCCACTGCCACTATCACCGGCACAAGCCCCGATACGGTCGGCGACGTGCGCACCACCGCTGTCGCCTGCACGAGCATCCCCACCTCTGCCGAAACGGGTGCCGCTCCCGCCATCAGCCCAGGCAACGGCACCGCCACACCCGCCTGCACAAGCCACGCCAGCGCTGGCACCACCACAGACACCGCCACCAGCATGAGCCAGAGCGTCGCCGTCGGCGCCAGCATCACCCCCATCGATCAACTGCGGGAAACGCCCGAGCCAACCGACACCACCCCAATGACCAGCACTACGCAGCGTGAGCCCGCACCCAAGCCCGAAAGTGAAACCACGCATCAGCCCAGGCCTCAGACTGGGGCCACCACCCAGACCACGTTCACAACCTCGCCCCGACCTTCGACCACGCCGTCACCCACGACCACTTCCTTGGCCACGGCTGCCACCTCGCCCACAATGGCCACCTCGCTCACAATGGCCACCTCGCTCACAATGGCCACCTCGCCCACGACGGCCACCGCCTCCACGACCGCCTCCCCCATGGTCGCCACCTCGGCCACGGCCAGTGCCCCTGCCACTACATCAACCTCGATCACGCCCTCGATCACGCCCTCGACCTCGGCCTCGACCTCGGCTCAGAGCGAAACTGAGGCCAGAGCCGCGCTCATGAGAGCGGCCGACGTGGGCGACCCCATCATGGGCCGTCTGGTGATGCAGTACGGGGCCATACGTGCAGTGGAGGCGATCCGCGCCCGCACCCTGCCGCCAGAGTTCGTAGCCCAGGAGATCAAGCGAGCTCAGGAAGCCCACCAGAATCGTCCCCCCGACCTCACCGCCCGTGTCAACGCCTGGCACGCCCGCCTGGCAGCGGCCAACCCAGCGGCAGACCTCGAAAACGGACAAGGATCCGGAGCCCGATTGGTCATCCCGGGCAGCCCGGAATGGCCCACCCAACTGGACCAGCTAGGCGCTGGCCGCCCTCTCGGTCTGTGGCTCCATGGCACAGCCGACTTGCGCTTTTCCTGCCTCAAATCAGTGGCGGTCGTAGGGGCACGAGCCGCCACGTCGTACGGCACCCACATCGCTGCCGAGTTCGGCGTCGGTCTCGGTGAGTCGGGCTGGACCGTCGTGTCAGGCGGCGCCCATGGTGTGGACGGCGCGGCTCACCGAGGCGCCTTGGCCGCCGACGCACCAACGGTGGTAGTCCTGGCCTGCGGTGTGGACATCTGCTACCCGGCGAGCCACGAAGTCCTGTTTGCCGCTGTTAGAGATCGGGGCGTCGTGGTCAGCGAATGCCCTCCCGGCGTCCACCCCACCCGAGCCCGCTTCCTCATCAGAAACCGCCTGATAGCCGCCCTGTCGAGGGGGACGGTAGTGGTAGAGGCAGCCCTACGCAGCGGCGCCCTCAACACAGCCGCCCACGCCCTGTCCCTCAACAGACACCTGGCGGCAGTCCCCGGCCCAGTTACCTCAGGCATGTCGGCCGGCTGCCACAAACTCCTCCGCGACCGCAAAGCCGTATGCGTAACCTCACCGGAGGAGATGATCGACCTGGTCGGCGTAATAGGCGACGACCTGGCCTCTCAATCCCGAGCTCCTGCAGTCCCCAGGGACAAACTCAACGAACCCACCCGAAAGGTCCTCGACGCGATCCCCACCCGAGGCGGCGCAGGTCCTGCGTCCATAGCGGTCGCCGCGGGACTAAGCCTGGACGCCACCTTGAGCGCCTTGGGCGGCCTAGCGGCCGCAGGCTACATAGAACGAACCACAAACGGCTGGCGTCTCCGCAAACAACTTGCCTCCTACCCCAAAGCCCCCGACTCCGCCGCCCTAGAACCCCCACCCTCCCCCGAGTCCGACGCATCCGACGACCCCCCGTTCCCAGACGACGACTTCCCCCACGGGCCCGAACAGCACGGTTGGCACTGAGGCACAAACAATCCACTTCTGAAGGCGACCGGACCGAACGACCCGATGTGATGGCTGCTACGCCCGAAAATCCCTGCCCGCTCAATGCACGGCCCTCAGGCTGGGAACAGCCCGCCAGGCCGCACAGCCACGTACAGACAGCCAGTCGTTAGATACGGGGATGACGTCCGACGCGACAAAGCCTTGGGAACCGGGCAACGGTTATCACGTGGGTAGCGGTCCGTCATGGTCGGCGGTCGGTGGGCGGCATGCGGGGATTGGCGGACGGTGGTTGGCGGTCGACGGTCGGTGGGCACGGTGGGCACGGTGGCGCGGTGGGCACGGTGGCGCGGTGGGCACGGTGGCGCGGTGGGCACGGTGGCGCGGTGGGCACGGTGGCGCGGTGGGCACGGTGGCGCGGTGGGCACGGTGGCGCGGTGGGCACGGTGGCGCGGTGGGCACGGTGGCGCGGTGGGCACGGTGGCGCGGTGGGCACGGTGGCGCGGTGGGCACGGTGGCGCGGTGGGCACGGTGGCGCGGTGGGCACGGTGGCGCGGTGGGCACGGTGGCGCGGTGGGCACGGTGGCGCGGTGGGCACGGTGGCGCGGTGGGCACGGTGGCGCGGTGGGCACGGTGGCGCGGTGGGCACGGTGGCGCGGTGGGCACGGTGGCGCGGTGGGCACGGTGGCGCGGTGGGCACGGTGGCGCGGTGGGCACGGTGGCGCGGTGGGCACGGTGGCGCGGTGGGCACGGTGGCGCGGTGGGCACGGTGGCGCGGTGGGCACGGTGGCGCGGTGGGCACGGTGGCGCGGTGGGCACGGTGGCGCGGTGGGCACGGTGGCGCGGTGGGCACGGTGGCGCGGTGGGCACGGTGGCGCGGTGGGCACGGTGGCGCGGTGGGCACGGTGGCGCGGTGGGCACGGTGGCGCGGTGGGCACGGTGGCGCGGTGGGCACGGTGGCGCGGTGGGCACGGTGGGCACGGTGGGCAGGCGGGTCGGCGGGCGGGCGTCGGTGGGGCGGTGGTGGGTGAGCGGTGGCGGTGGGCGGCGGTCGGTGGTCAGCGGCAGATGCTCGGTGAGCGGCGGTCGGCGGACGGCGGTCGACGCCCGATGGGCGGTGGGCGACGGTCGGTGGGCGATAGGCGGCAGGCTGGGGTGGCGGGCGGTGATGAGCGGGCGACGGTCGGTGGGCGACGATCGGTGGTCAGCGGAGACGTTCGGTGAGCGGCGGTCGGCGGGCGTGCGGGGACAGTTGTCTGACCTGCCAGGACTGTTTGGGACGAGGCGAGGGCGTCGGCTCGGGCGATGCCATAGGTCACCGCTCCTGAGATGTGGAGGCAGGCGAACATGCTCCCGTAAGCGTGCCTCCGCAGGGACGGAACCCCGCGCCCCTGGGCCGCCGCCGCGCCTTGCGCCCCGCGCGCCGTCTGTTCGAGAAGCGTGCGGGCGCTCCAGAGCCCGTGTTTATGCACCGCTCTCAGCCTTTGGCGCCACCCACCGCAGCGTGCTGTCAAGGGCGCAACCACAACCCCAAGACCGTGGGGCCCGTTGGTCGGCCTGACGTGCGGTGCTAAACAGAGACACTGTGAGAGGGGCAGCAATGGACCATGGCACCCGCGGCGAGCTCATCAGTCGGCTGGCCGAGGCGATCAGATCCGTCACGGCCGCGCACCCGCTGCGGGTCGCCATCGACGGGCCGCCCGCCGCCGGCAAGACCACGCTGGCCGACGAGCTCGCCGTCGTCCTGCGCGCGCAGGAACGCGACGTCATCCGCGCGACCATCGACGACTTCCTCTTCCCCCGTGCACAGCGCTACCGACGCGGCCAGTACTCGGCCGAAGGCTGCTACTTCGACGCCCACGACCACGCCTCGCTGTGCCGGGTCCTGCTCGATCCGCTGGGCCCCGGCGGAGACCGAAGGTTCCAGCACACGGTCTACGACAGAGACACCGACACCCCATCGTCCCCGCCGACCACGACCGCCCCCGCAGACGCCGTACTGCTCTTCGACGGCGTCTTCCTCCTACGCCCAGAACTTATCGATCGGTGGGACCTGCGCATCTTCGTGTCCGTCCCATTCGAGCAGACGGTAGATCGCGCCCGGGACCGAGGCACAGCGCTGGCCGGATCCACCGCGGACACCGCTGAAATCGAACGGTCCTGGCGCAACCGCTATATCCCCTCCCAACAGCTCTACTTCGCCACAGCCCGCCCAACGGATCACGCCGACATCATCGTGTACAACGATCAGCTCCAACGGCCAACTTGGGAAGTCCGACCACACTCATCGATACACAGGATTTGACAATTGCTCTGATGTGAGGGGCTTTGTCTGTGCTGGTCAGAGCATTGATCATGGGCTGCCACAAAGTCGGAGTCACCGATTGCAGATCCCCTTCGCGAACCACCGCTCCCGGGGCAGACTGATGTCTGCGGCCATCGCTCTGCTCTCCTTCGGTCTCGACTTAGGCCCTCGAAGGATCAAGCGATGGCCGTCACCATTTCCCAGCTTCTCGATCTTGAACTTTCCACCCACACTCGTCAGCGGTTGTCCGAGTTCGCTCGGTCTTATGACGCAATTCCATGATCATGTTGGGGTGGCACTGCGCCTGCTGTTGTCATGGCCGAAAGGGCCCAAGATGGGAATGAGCGGCCAGGCGATGTGACTCTCCTTCATAGTGGTGACCGGCTCAACGGGGAAGCCAACGGCCGAGGGTATCCATGCTGAAGCGGGGAGGCTCGGGACCGCTCCTCAACACGGCACCAACGAGAACCTGTAAGTGGGCCGACTTCGAACGGGTCCCCGAAGGGCCGTTAGCCGGGCGGGCCGACAATCTGCGGCGCCCAGTCGCGGGCTTGGCCTGAACCGGAAATCGGGCCCTGGATACCTCCGGGCTGGCGCAGCTGACGCGAATTCGCCTGAGGCGGGGCAAACCGGGTACTGGCTGACTTGGGGCGGGGACTGGCGCAGTTCGATTCCGTGGCGGGGAGAACTCAGGGCGCCAGTTTGAGGGCAGATGGGCCCAGGGCGTGGTCCTCCGAGATGGTGTCCAAGGCGTAGTCAAGCCAGGGTCTGATGGACTGGCATGCAGGGGTCCCAAGACGGTGGGAGGTCGTGCTGGCCTCGGATCCGGTGGGGTTCGGTGTGCTGCACGTCTCAAGGCGAATGGGTCAAGGCCTGGTTCTGGACTGAGAGGTGGGGTGATGTTCTGGCTTTGGTGGTTATGGGGTTTGTTCTGGGATGGGGTTGGGCTTGAGTGGTGGCAGTGAAGTTTTTTACTGCTTGCTGTGACATGACAGTCAGTGGGAGGGATCCGGAGATGGGGATTCTGGGATGAGTGAAGTTGTCGGTCGTGAAGAGGTGGTGGGGGAGTTCGGGCGGCATCTGCGGATTGAGCGGGATCTTTCGCAGCACACGGTGCGGGCCTATCTGGCTGACGTGAACTCCTTGCTTGATCATGTGGATGGGCGGCTGGAAGGCCTTGATATCGGGGTGCTTCGTGAGTGGCTGGCTGGGCAGTATCGGGCCGGCAAGGCTCGGGCCACGCTGGCGCGGCGGACCGCTTGCGTTCGTACCTTTACCGCCTACTGCTTCCGGCGCGGCTGGCTTGCGGCCGATCCGGGGTTGTTGCTGGGCAGCGCGAAGGCGGCTCGGCCGTTGCCCGCTGTTCTCGCTCAGGAGCAGGCGCAGGCCGTCCTGGAGGTGCCCTCGGCTGGGGAGCCCAAGGAACTTCGAGATCAAGCCCTTCTTGAGTTGCTGTACGCCACCGGTGTGCGGGTGAGTGAGTTGTGTGCGCTCGACGTCGACGATGTGGATCGGGAGCGGCACGTCATCCGGGTCCTGGGCAAAGGGCGTAAGGAACGGTCTGTGCCGTTTGGGCTGCCTGCTCTTCGGGCGGTGGACAGGTGGTGCATTCACGGGCGGCCGTTGTGGGTTCGGGCGCGGTCGGGGGCTGCGCTCTTCCTTGGGGTACGGGGTGGTCGCATCGATGCGGGGACCGTTCGGCGGGTCGTACATGCGCGGCTGGCTCAGGTGGACGGGGCTCCGGACATGGGGCCGCACGGGTTGCGGCACAGTGCGGCGACTCACTTGCTTGAGGGCGGTGCGGATCTACGGAGTGTTCAGGAACTGCTTGGGCATGCGTCGCTGAACACGACGCAGATCTATACGCATGTCTCGATCGAGCGACTGCGGGCGGCTTACCGTCAGGCGCATCCGAGGGCCTGATGCGCGATAGCGGTAAGCATGTGCGCGAGTACGTCGATGGTTGGCTGGGCGATGCCGGTGGCTGGGTGTGGCGCTGGATGATCTTCTAATTTCTGTGGTTCGCGGCTTTGCGGTGCCGGCCGGGCTTTGCGTTGGTGGTTGTGGGGCGGTTGGGCGTTGGGTGCTTCTCGCCACGGTGCCGGGTGTTGGTGGCCTCGTTCCCTCGCTCTTCTCCCGTGGTGGTGCGGTGCTGGCCCCTCCTTCGGGGGCGGTGGTCTGTTCGAGTACGTCTGTGGCTGCGCAGGGCTGTGACCAGGAGGCCTATCCCTAGCAGCGTGCCGAGGCCGAGCGCGGATGTCGTGGTGGTCGAGGCCGAGCGGGTCAGGAAGTCGAGAGTTGTGGTGGGGGAGTGTGCTTGGTGCCTCCCGCGTGAGGCGGCGGGAGTGAGGGAGTTGGCGGCTGCTAGGCGGTGGCGCTGGTTTGGCGTGTTGTTGTGACGGCCTGGCGATGAGGTGTTCGGGGGCAGGCTGTGGGTGGCGTGTGTGATCAAGGTGAGGGCGGGTGGGGTGGCGTTAAGGGCTTGTGGCGTTGCCTGTGGTGCGCGGCTGAGGGCGGGTACGGCGGCGTTAAGGGCCTGTGGGGTTGCCGGTGGTGCCGGGGTGAGGGTGGGTGGGTGGCGATCAGGGCCTTTGGGGTTGCCGGTGGTGCGGGGCTGAGGGCGGCTGGGGATCTTCGTGGCTGTGTGGTGGGCGGTCTGGTGATCTCTCCGACTGGTGGTTGGAGGGGGTGCTCGTGATCGTCGTCATCCCGTAGAGAGTGCTCATTCGCGGGCGGAAGCAGGTTCTCGCCTTCGTGCCAGAAGGGGAGGAGGCGGATAGTCGCCTGGCCCAGGAGCAGGAGGGGATCGAGGTAATGGGTGCCGCGTCGCAGGCCCCAGTGCAGGCACGATTCCCGACAGTGGTCTTCTGAGGTTTCTACGACGCCGAGCCTGGATCCCGGGGCGACGGGTTGGCCTCGCCGTACGGACGCTTTGACAGGGAGGTACGTCGTACGGAGGCCGCCCTCGTGCTCGACGGTGACCACACCTTTTCCGCCTACGGGGCCGGCGAAGCGGACTGTGCCGGAGCCCGCCGCCAGAACTGGGGTCGATGGAGGAGCGGCCAGGTCGATGCCGCGGTGTCCGGCAAGCCAGGGCTCGGGCGGTGGAGTGAAGCGGCGGAGTACGCGGGGATGTCCGTCCAGTGGCCAGCGCCATGTGGGCGGGGATGCTTTTGCCAGGGGAGTGGGGAGAAGCAGGATCGCGGCGGCAGCGAAGAGGAGTGTTGTCAGCGCGCTTTGGGCTGCCTTGAGGGCATGGCGAGGGCGGGGTGGTACGGCTTCTTGCCCGGGTGTGGGGGCTTGGGCAGTGGGGGGTGCTGCGGGTCCTTGGCTGGGCGTGGGGGTTTGGAGTGTGCGGGGCGGTGTGATTTCTTGCCCGGGGGTGAGGGCTTGAGCAGTGCTGGGTGACGTGGGTTTTTGGGTGGGTGCGGGGGGTTGGTGAGGGTGAAGTGGTGGGTCTTCTCGGGGCGGATTGAGGAGATCAGGGGCTGGAGGAGATGCGGAATTTTGGGCCGCTTTGGGGAACTGGTGGGCGGGCGGTGAGGGGGTGCCCTGTCTTGCGCTGCGGGGGTTAGGCGTTGTTTTGGGGCGGGGGGTTTTGTGGAAGCTGCCCAGGGGGTGGGCGCCGATGGGGTGGCGGGTGTCGGGATCTGTGGAGGGGGCGGGCGGCCCTTGGACTGTGAGGCGGAGTGTTGGTGCTGGTGGCTGGGTTGCTGGGGTGGGAGGGAGAGGGGGCATGCGGCGAGTTTGGTTGAGCGGGGGTGGGTGATTGGGAGGCGAACGGGATTCTGGGGATGGAGTGGGTGAGGAGTTTGTGGGCTGTGGATAACTGGTGGGATGGCGGCTTGGGGCGGGACGAAGAGTTGCGATGATGAGGCTGCCGGGTCTGGCCTGCGACCGCGACAGCCGGCGCCCGTGCCCGTGCCCGTGCCCGTGACAGCCGGCGCCCGTGCCCGTGCCCGTGCCCGTGCCCGCGACAGCTGGCGCCCGCGCCCGTGCCCGCGACAGCCGGCGAACTGCGACCGCCCGCGACTGCGACATCGGACTTGGTGTGGTGATCCGCCAGCGCAAGGAGCGCGACGCTCGCTGAGATGAGGGTGCAGGTCCGGCGGGAGTGGGCACGTGCGGGGTGGTTTTGGTCGGGGCGCGTGCATGGGAAAACGGCGGGGCTTGTGCCGGGGTGGCGGTTGTTGGGGGGATCGCATGTGGGGAATCGTTGCTGGATTGCGGAAGGAAATGTGCCGCATTGGCTCCTAGCGTGGCTAACACTCAAGCCGACAAGGAGCGTCAAATGGAGATTCGGCCGTTCACCATCGCTGTCCCTCAGCCCGACGTCGACGACCTGAAAGTTCGGTTGGCCCGGACTCGGTGGCCGGACGAGCTACCCGGGATCGGGTGGAGTCGCGGGGTGTCGCTGGAGTTTCTGAAGGAGCTGGTTGCGTATTGGGCCGGGAGTTATGACTGGCGCGCTGCGGAGGCGCGGCTCAACGAGTACCCGCAGTTCACCACTGAGATCGATGGGCAGCGGATCCACTTCTTGCACGTTCGATCCGGCAATCCCGATGCTTTGCCGCTGGTGCTCACCCACGGTTATCCCAGTGCGTTCGCCGAGTTCACCACGCTGATCGAGCACCTGCGGCAGGACTTTCATGTGGTGGTCCCGTCGCTGCCCGGCTTTGCCTTCTCGACGCCGGTGGGCGAGGCTGGCTGGGCGATGGGCCGTACCGCTCGGGCCTGGATAGAGCTGATGCGGCGGCTCGGCTACGCCCGATACGGCGTCCACGGCGGCGACATCGGCGCCGGCGTCTCCGGTGCGGTGGCCGGTCTTGATGGTGAGCATGTCGTGGGCGTTCATGCGGTGACCGATCCGAACACGGCGGCGGCCACGGCCACGTTCCTGCCCGGCATGGCCGACAGGCTCGACCCGGCGGATCCGGTCGACCAGCTGGCCCTGGAACGGATGGCCCAGTTCCGCGCCGACGGCTCCGGTTACCTGGCGATCCAGAACACGCGGCCCCAAACCATCGGCTATCTGCTCAATGACTCGCCCGCCGGGCAGCTCGGTTGGATCGCAGAGAGCTTCGAGCGGTGGACGGATCTGCCCTACGACCGGGAGCAGCTTCTCACGATCGCCAGCCTCTACTGGTTCACCGGTTCCGGTATCTCCGCTGCTCGTTTCCTGTACGAGCAGGCTCACTCCTCCGAGTGGGGAGCGCCGCCGGCCGTGCCGCAGGGTTTCGCGGTGTTCAGTGCTGATGCCACCGTCCGCAAGCTCATCAATCCGCCGGCAGAGGTCCACTGGACCGAGTATGGGCGGGGCGGACACTTCCCGGCCATGGAGGCACCGGAGATGCTGGCGGCGGATTTGCGGGTTTTCTTCGGGGGGTTGAAGTGATCGAACGGCTCTGGTTCGCCCGCTATGTATTGGGCTCGCGGTGAGGGGGAGGTGGTTTAGCGAGGAGTGTGGCGTTTGAGAGCGGTCAAGGAATTCATGGCGTGGGAGGGTGGCGGGGATGAGGCGCTGCTGGGTTTCGCTGGGTGGGTGGGGTGTCGGTTGCGGTGAGGGCGTAGAGGGGATGTCCAGATCCAGACGGCGCTCAGGGCTATGCCTGCTGCGCAAATGAGGATGACCGGGCGTAGGCCGATGAATTCGGCGAGGATGCCGCCGGTTATGCCGCCGAGGGCCAGGACACCTTGCACGGCGAAAGTCATGGTGGCGTTCACCCTGCCGCGGAGCTCTGGGGAGGTTTCGCGCAGGGTGATGGCGCCCATGCAGGTGGCGAACGCTACGACGATGCCGCCGGTGATCGTTCCGGTTAGGGCGAGCAGCGAGAGTTTCCACCAAAGGGGGCCGGTCAGCAGGCCTACGGCGAGGATTTCGATGGGGAAGAAGAGCACCGAGACGAGCAGGATGCGGTTCTCGCCGTAACGCTTGGACAGGCGGGCCGTGACCCAGGCGCCCAGTATGCCGCCGATGCCGCTCAGGGCGATGAGGGCGCCTATCAGGGGTTTGGGGATATTGAGCGTGTTGACCATGTAGAGCATGTAGATGGCCGTGTACGCCATGGCGAAGAAGTTGATCGTGACGCCTGCGCCCAGGAGAGCGCGGAGTGCGGGATGGGTGACGCTGGTTCGCAGGCCCTCCATGACGTCGTTCCACATGCCTCGGGACGTTGCCGGCTCGTTCTTCTCCGGGGTGCGGATGGCGCGGAGCAAGAGGGCTGAGGTCAGGAACGACAGTGCCTCCGCCAGAACGGCCAGCGGGGCTGTGAAGAGTTGAACCAGGAGACCGGCCAGGCTGGGGCCGCTGACCGACGCCACCGAGTAGGAGGCGTTCAGGCCGGCCATCGCCTCGGTTCGCTGGGAGGGGGCGGCGACTGCTGCCACGTAGGGGAAGTTCGCTGCTCTGAAGAGTACGCCGGCTGTGCCGATCACCAGGGCCACGGTGATCAGCCATGCGACGTTGAGGAGGCCGAGGAGCCAGGCCATGGGGACTGTGGCGGCGGCTGCGCACGAGACGAGTTCGCAGGCGATCATGAGGGGGCGGTGCCGGGTGAGCCGGTCCGCGATGGCGCCTGACTGGAGGCCGAACACGAGGGCGGGCACCGAGGCGGCGGCCGTCAGCAATCCCATCTGGGAGGGGGAGGCGGCCAGCAGGGTTACCGCGGTCAGGGGGATGGCCAGCTTGGACACCTCCGAGCCGGTGATGGAGATCGTCCGGGCGGCCCAGAGGAAGCGGTAGTCGCGCTGTTTTCTGAGGGGGATGGGTGTGGCTGAGCTGGCGTCATCGTGGCTGGGGTGGTCTGGGCGGGGGTGGGGGTCGTTGGGGGTGGCGTCAGGAGCTGCGTGGTTGGGGTGGCCCGGGCTGGGGTCGGGGTCGTCAGGGGCTGCGTGGTTGCGGTGGTCCGGGCTGGAGTTGGGGTCGTTGGAGGGGGCGTCAGGAGTCGCGTGGTTGGGGTCGCTCGAACCAGCGCTGGGGTCGTTGGAGGGGCCGTCCTGAGCCGGATGCTTGGGGCTGGGGGTGTGGCGTTGGGGGATGTGGCCCGCAGTGGAGGCGTGGCCGTGGTCGGGGACGCGGTTTTCGTCAGTGAGGTTGCGGTCAGGCATTCGATCCTCGGTCAATGGCGCTGCGGTCTCGGTCATTGGTCATGCGGCCTCGGACATGGCCGGCTGGAGGGGGACTGAGCTGATTGGAGTCAGGCTGGGCTGCTGGCCTCGTGGCTGGTGCTGGGAGGCGCGGTGGCAACGGCTTGGGCGGAGGCAACGGCTGGGTGGGTGGTTTGTTGGGGCCGGAGGTCGATCGCCGGGGGTGGGACTGGCTTGGGGCGGGTGTTGTGGGGTGGGGGCGGGCTGATGGACGCAGTGGTGGCCGTGAGCGGGTGTGGGGTGGCTGTGGCTTGGACTGGTTGACAAGCGTTCTGGGTGGTGCGGGGCGGGGGACGAGTTGTGAAGGGAAGCCTTCATAACTGTGAAGATAATCCTTCACAGTTATGAAGGCAATGCTTCATAGCTTGGGACGGGTAATCTTGGCGGCATGAGTGAGGGGCTCAGTGATCCCAGGGCGATGCGGGCGCTGGCCCACCCGGCGCGCCTGATGATCCTCAATCGGCTGGGTCTCGAGGGCAGTGCCACTGCCACTGAAGTGGCAGAGATCGCGGGGATCACGCCCAGTGCCGCGAGCTATCACCTGCGCATGCTGGCCAAGTACGGGTTCGTGGAGGACGCGCCCCCGCGTGGCGATGGCAGGGAGCGGCTGTGGAAGAGCGTGAACAAGCCGATCAGCGTCGGAGTCAAGCCTGGCGATCAGCCGGACGTACGGGATGCCAAAGTGACGCTGATGCTGGCGTTCCGCCGGGAGGCGCACGAAGAGGCGGATCGCGCGCTGGCTGCCATAGAAGCTGAGCCTGACGAATGGCGGGATGTCACCCGGTTCAACCGAATGCGGGTCAGGGTCGATCCGGAGGAGATGGCTCAGCTGAACGAGTCGATCGAGAAGCTGGTCGAGCCGTACCTCATTGCCAATCGCGACGACAAGGCCGCGCCGGTTGGGGCGAGGGTCGCCGAAGTGCAGCTGAACCTCTTCCCAGTCGCGAAGAGGCCGACGCCGGGGCTGCCTACCGAGGATCACGATGCGGCCGGGTGAGGTGGAACTGCGGGTGGGGTCTCCGGCGCGGGCAGACGGAGAGGCTGGCTGAGGTGGGGGTTGACGTGCGGGGTCGTCGTGCTGTGGTCCTCGGATGAGGTGCGGGTTCGGCCAGGCGGTTCGTGGTGTGAAGTGGGTTGCGTTGGCCGTGTTAGAGGAAGCGACTGGCGTTGGCGGGGGACATGTCAGGTGTTGATGGTGCTTGGTGCCTAGATGACTGAGTGATCACGTTGGGGGTGGGTGTGGGGGTAGAGAGCTGGATGTCTGATTGACGGTTGACGGTCAGGCTGGGCTGGTGTGGGAGGTAGACTTTTCGGGGCCTGTGACCACAGGCCGACTTCGCATGCCCCACTGCGGACCGCGCCATCGGTCCGGGCCATGTGCCCGGCTGGCGGGGTTTCGGGGCATCAGGGCGGCAGACGACGCGCTGCTGCGGCACAACCGAGAACCGCGCCCTTCGCAGGGCGCCAAGACCTGGAGGACCAGCACATGGCCCCCGTCGTCACCATGCGACAGCTGCTTGAGAGCGGCGTTCACTTCGGTCACCAGACCCGGCGCTGGAACCCGAAGATGAAGCGGTTCATCTTCACCGAGCGCAACGGCATCTACATCATCGACCTGCAGAAGTCGCTCTCGTACATCGACCGTGCGTACGACTTCGTCAAGGAGACCGTCGCCCACGGCGGCACCATCCTGTTCATCGGCACCAAGAAGCAGGCTCAGGAGGCCATCTCCGAGCAGGCTGCCCGGGTCGGGATGCCGTACGTCAACCAGCGCTGGCTGGGTGGCATGCTCACCAACTTCTCCACCGTGCACAAGAGGCTTCAGCGGCTGAAGGAGCTCGAGGAGCTCGACTTCGACAACGTCGCGGGCTCGGGGCTCACCAAGAAGGAGCTCCTCATGCGCCGTCGCGAGAAGGACAAGCTCGAGCGCACGCTCGGCGGTATCCGTGACATGGGCCGCGTGCCCAGCGCGGTGTGGGTCGTCGACACCAAGAAGGAGCACATCGCGATCAGCGAGGCCAAGAAGCTTGGCATCCCTGTGGTCGCGATCCTCGACACCAACTGCGACCCCGACGAGGTCGACTACCCGATCCCGGGCAACGACGACGCCATTCGCGCCGTCGGTCTGCTGACCAGGGTCGTGGCCGACGGTGTCGCGGCCGGTCTGATGGCTCGCTCCGGCGCCGCCCGCGGTGACGAGAAGCCCGCCGCCGCCGAGCCGCTGGCCGAGTGGGAGCGCGAGCTCATCGAGCAGGGCACCGGCGAGGCAGGGGCCGAGCCGCAGGCCGAGGCTGAGGCGCCCGCCCCCGCGGCTGAGGCTGCTCCTGAGGTCGCGCCTGAGGCCGCCGCCGAGGCCGCGCCTGAGGCGCCCGCCGCCGAGGCTGAGGCCGAGCCGCAGGCCTGACCTCAGGGCTCACGTACCCGGGGTTTCCCGGGTACGGGCCCGTCCCGGTCGGGTGGGTGAAAGTCCACCAGGCAGGGTGCGCGCCTTGTTCCGGCGAACGGAACGGCAGGACGAGGGATGTTCCTGGTCCTTGGTCCTGCCGTGATCGGGCAGGGAACGGGCCACGAAGACAGACAAGTGAACAGTTAAAGCGAGGGGTCGCGGCCTCGCCGGGTGAGTGATCGCCAGGCGAGGACGCTTCCCAGTCAGTCAGGCAAGGACCAAGAGCCGGGCTCAGGCTCGGGGCTGAGGTCTGGGCTGGGGTCTGGTTCTCGGGCTGAGGTCTGATTCCGGGGCTGAGGCGAGGTTCGGGTCGCGGGCCGGGGCCTGAGGTCTGGGTTGAGGGCTGAGGTTGTGAGCTGAGGCTGGGGCCTGAGGTCTGGGTTGAGGGCTGGGCTGGGAGCTGAGGTCTGGGTTGCGATCCAGGGTTGGGTCGCGGGCCGGGCCGGTGGTGAGCCGGGCCGTTCCGGGTGACCGGGCCGGGTTGGACCGGGTAGTTCAGCTGGCCGGGATGGTCGGCCGGGCCGGGGAGGGCGGGTGTCCGAGCCGGGCGCGGCAGGCTGGCCGGGTGGCGTTGGTGCTGGCCGGTGATGGTCCAGGATGGTAAGCCAGGGCGAGGCTGGGCAGTATGCCAGGCGAGCCGGGCCCCGAACGCAAGACAGATGCTGACGCAAGACAAAGGCTTCCGTACGGCAAGCGCCCGCCGTACGAACCAAGGGTGAGCAGGCGTGCCGTTGCCCACCTGATCCACGACGACGACGAAATCCCACAAGGAAAAGCAATGGCTTCCGTGAACATGGCCGATGTCAAGCGGCTTCGCGAAATCACCGCCGCCGGCATGATGGACTGCAAGAAGGCGCTCGAGGAGTCCGAGGGCGACTTCGACCGCGCTATCGAGCTCCTGCGCCTCAAGGGCGCCAAGGACGTGGGCAAGCGCGAGGCCCGCACCGCCTCCAACGGCCTGGTCGCGCTCAAGCAGGACGGCGACTCCGCCGCCGCGCTGCTCGAGCTCAACTGCGAGACCGACTTCGTGGCCAAGGGCGAGCGCTTCCAGGAGCTGGCCAACCAGGTTGTCGAGCACATCCTCGCGACCAAGCCCGCCGACGTGGCGGCGCTGCTCGAGTCGTCCTTCGGCGGCCAGACCGTCAAGGAGCACCTGGACACCGCCAACGCCGCGCTCGGTGAGAAGATCGAGATCCGCCGGTTCGCGGTGCTCGAGGGCGGCTACATCGGTGCTTACATGCACAAGACCGACCCGGCGCTGCCGCCGGCCGTCGGCGTGCTGATCCAGCTCGACAAGCCGAACGCCGAGGTCGCCAAGGACATCGCGCAGCACGCCGCCGCGATGGCCCCGCAGTACCTCAAGGCCGCCTCCGTCCCGGCCGACGTGGTCGAGAAGGAGCGCAAGCTCTTCGAGGAGATGACCCGCGAGGAGGGCAAGCCCGAGGCTGCCATCGCCAAGATCGTCGAGGGCCGCGTGAACGGCTGGTACAAGGACTTCACCCTCCTCCAGCAGGCCTTCGTCAAGGACAACAAGAAGAGCGTGGGCAAGTACGCCGAGGAGAACGGCGTCGAGGTCCAGGCCTTTGTCCGCTTCAAGGTCGGTCAGGCTTAGGCTTAGGCAAGCGACAGGCCAGGCAGGCCCGCCGATCAGGGCGGGCCGCCCGGCCAAGGCGAGAAACAAGCCGACAGCCTGAACTTGATTCACCGAACGAAGGAGGCCGCCGCCGTGCAGGACCACCGGGAGCCAGCCCACGAATCCACACGGACGGCGGCTTCCTCATCTCAAAATCCGCACAACCCGCTCCGATGGAAGCGGGTGATGCTGAAGTTGTCAGGAGAGGCGTTCGCCGGTGGCGAGCCGCTGGGCATCGACCCGGTGGTCGTCGATCATCTGGCCGATTCGATCGCCGAGGCCGTCAAGGAAGGCGTACAGGTCGCGGTCGTAGTAGGCGGCGGCAACATGTTCCGCGGCGCCGCCCTGTCGCAAGGAGGCATCGACCGCGCCAGAGCCGACTACATGGGCATGCTCGGCACGGTCATCAACTGCCTGGCCCTACAGGACTTCCTCGAGCGGCGGGGCGTCGAGACGCGCGTCCAGACCGCCATCACCATGCAGCAGGTGGCCGAGCCGTTCCTGCCGCGCCGCGCGATCAGGCACCTCGAGAAGGGGCGCGTGGTCATCTTCGGCGCGGGACTCGGCTCGCCGTACTTCTCCACCGACACCGCGGCGTCCCAGCGGGCCCTGGAGATCGGCGCGGAGGCGCTGCTCAAGGGAACGCAGGTGGACGGGATCTACGACTCCGATCCACGCAAAAATCCGGATGCGGTCAGGTTCGACCACCTTGACTACGGCGAGGTGCTGCTCCGCGACCTCGCGGTCATGGACGCCACCGCGATCAGCCTGTGCAAGGACAACGACCTGCCGATCGTGGTCTTCGACCTCATGGGCGAGGGCAACATCCTGCGAGCGGTACGCGGTGAGAAAATCGGCACGCTGGTGAGTCCCGCAGGCAAATGAGGGAGCGAGCCCGACACCGCCAGCTAGAAGACAGGGAGCCGCTGTGATCGACGAAACCCTCCTCGAAGCCGAGGAAAAAATGGACAAGGCCGTCACGGTCGCGAAGGAGGACTTCGCGACCATCCGTACGGGCCGCGTCACCCCCTCGATGTTCAACAAGATCAACGCCGAGTACTACGGCACGCCGACGCCGATCCAGCAGCTGGCGTCGTTCCATGTGCCGGAGGCACGCATGGTTCTCATCCAGCCTTTCGACAAGAGTTCGATGGGCGCCATCGAGAAGGCCATCCGCGACTCCGACCTCGGCGTCAACCCCACCGACGACGGCCAGGTGATCCGCGTGACGTTCCCGGAGCTCTCCGAGGAACGGCGCAAGGAGTACATCAAGGTCGCCAGGAACAAGGGCGAGCACGCCAAGGTGTCGGTGCGCAACATCCGCCGCTCCGCCAAGGAAGTCCTCGACAAGATGATCAAGGATGGCGAGGCGGGGGAGGACGAGGTCAGGCGGGCCGAGAAGGAGCTCGACGACCTCACCCAGAAGCACGTCGCGAAGATCGACGAGCTGCTCAAGCACAAGGAAGCCGAGCTGCTCGAAGTCTGAGCGGCACGCCGCACGCCGCACGGCGGACTGCGTTCGACGCGACACCGCAGGCAGCGGGTCGAGCCTACGGTGGTTGCCGTTGATGGGTCGCCGCAGGCAATGGTCCGCACCTTCGGCGGGTCGTCGCGGGTGGTGGTTCGTGCCTTCGGCGGGTTGTCCCAGGTGGCGGTTGGCGCCTTTGGCAGGTCGTCGTAGGTGGTGGTTCGTGCCTGCGGCAGGTCGTCGCAGGTAGCGGTTCGTGCCTACGGTGGGTCGTCGTGGGTAGCGGCTTGGGTCTACGGTGGTCGTGTTCGGCGGGCCGCCGCAGGCAGCGGGTCTTGAACGGCCCTCGCCCCGAGTGGCGGGGGCCGTGGCTCTTGGAGAAACTCTGTGGAAGAACGTACGGCTGACACCAGCTCGAGCGGCGGCGGCCGTACCGGAAGGAACCTGCCCGCCGCGATCGCGGTCGGTGTGGTGCTGGGCGCGCTGGTCATCGGCACGATCTACACGATCAAGGAGCTGTTCCTCCTGGTGGTCGCCGGTGCCGTGGGCGTCGGCGCGATGGAGCTGATCAAGGCCTTCGCCACCCGCGAGATCAAGGTGCCCGCCGTGCCGGTGCTCGCGGGCATCGTGGCGATGCAGGCGGGCGCGTACTGGGGCGGGCCGGTGTGGCTGCTGGCCACGTTCGCGGTGTTCGCGCTGGCGCTCCTGATCTGGCGCATGTTCAGCGACGGGACCGACGGTTACGTACGGGACGCGTCGGCCTCGGTGTTCATCCTGTTCTATCCCGCCATGCTCGCGGCGTTCGTGCCCATGCTGCTGCGTCTCCACGACGGCGACCACCGGGTGCTGATCTTCATCGCGGTGACCGTGGCCAGCGACATCGGCGGCTACGTCGCGGGCGTGCTGTTCGGCCGGCACAAGATGACGGCGATCAGCCCGAAGAAGACCTGGGAGGGGCTCGCCGGGTCGGTGATCGCCTGCACCGTGGTCGGGGCGTGGCTGGTGGTCTGGCTGATGCACGGCGCCATCTGGCAGGGCGCGCTGATCGGCGCGCTGGCGGCGCTGCTGGCCACCGTGGGCGACCTGATCGAGTCGATGATCAAGCGGGATCTCGGCATCAAGGACCTCGGCACGATCCTGCCCGGCCATGGCGGCCTGATGGACCGGCTCGACTCGCTGGTGACGACGCTGGTGCCGGTCTGGCTGCTGATGACGCTGTTCTTCTAGCTACCGCTGCTGCGCCTCCAGCGTCTCGCTGGTGACCGGTGAGAGCCAGAGCCACCGTACGGCCTCACCCCCGAACGCGAATCCCGACATGTCTGGCATGTGGGGTGCGTTGGCCAGCATCAGGACCCCCGAATACTGCGGCCCCAACGGGAACGTCGAAGGCTCGTGATACCACTTCGCCGTGTGCCCGTGGCCGAGCCACGTGACCGAGTGCCACGGATACTGCGACAGCCACACCAGCAGCAGCGCCGCGTCGCGCGGGTCCTCGCGGGTGGCCACGGCCAGCTCGATCCTGGCGTACGCGCCCGGCTTGTCGATCCACTGCTCGACCGTGGGCATGCGCTGGCAGCTCATCCCCACCGTGGACAGCACGGTGTAGGCGCGGCCCTGATGCGGCGGCCGTTCGGTGATGCCGACGGTCGGCAGCCGATCGCCGCTGGCGTCCCAATAGCGCCCCGCCGGACCGAGCGCCCCGTCCAGGTGGCCCATCACGAACTGCTGGAACGACGGCCACGACCCCTCGCTGTGCCGCCAGCCCCAGTAGGACCTGGCGTTGGAGATGCGGGGCTGCAGCCCTTCGAGCGCCTCCGACAGCGCCCACGCGAACGGCGACTCGCCCACCGCGTCGCGGGCGTAGCCGGGCATGCCCCTGCTCATGTCGGCCCAGCCCGGGATGACCGCCAGCAGCTCCTCGTCCTCGTACAGGGCGACTCCGTCCCCCTCCTCGAACCACAGCGCGGTCAGCTGCCCGAGCGGCCTGCGGCCGTCCGGGTGGAGGGTGTTGGCCCTGGGCATCAGCGGCGGCAGGCCGGCGTTGATGCGGGCCAGGTCGACCACCGCCGGGGCGGGGCGATGGTTGGCCAGCCAGACGGCGCCGTGCACGGTGCCCTCGGGCGAGCACAGGTAAGCTACCGAGGAGTCCTCGTCACGCTCGACCACGAGCGTCCGGCTGCCGTACGGGTTACCGGCGGCGAGAACGACCTCGGCGCCACCCTCGCCAGATGCCGACCGAAAAATCGCCATACGAGATGACTGTAGATCGGGTGGCAGCCACGATGCGAGCCGTACCGTAACCAGGAATGCCACCTCCGATCCGAACGTTCATTACCCTGATTGAAAGTCACTCAAAGCAAAGGCAGGAACGTGTCCCAGCCCCCAGGCCAGCTCACCTTCGTCGCGCCCCGGCGGGCCAAGCCCGCACGGCACCTGGCCGACCTGTCGATGGCCGACCGGCGGGCCGCGGTCACCGAGCTGGGCGAGAAGGCGTTCCGCGCCGACCAGCTCTCCCGCCACTACTTCGAGCGGCTCACCACCGACGTCGGCGCGATGACCGACCTGCCGGCGGCCTCCCGCGAGAAGCTGGCCGCGCTCCTGCCCGACCTGCTGACCTCGGTCAGGGAGCTGACCACCGACGGAGGCACCACGCGTAAGACGCTGTGGCGGCTGTTCGACGGGGCGCTGGTCGAGTCGGTGCTCATGCGCTATCCCGACCGGGTCACGATGTGCGTGTCCTCGCAGGCCGGCTGCGGCATGAACTGCCCCTTCTGCGCCACCGGCCAGGCCGGGCTCACGCGCAACATGTCCACCGCCGAGATCGTCGAGCAGGTGGTCGCCGGAGCTCGGGCGCTGGCGGCCGGCGAGGTGCCCGGCGGGCCCGGCCGGGTGAACAACGTCGTGTTCATGGGCATGGGAGAGCCGCTGGCCAACTACAAGCAGGTCATCGGGGCGGTGCGGCGGCTGGTGGAGCCCGCGCCGCACGGGCTGGGCATCTCGGCCCGGGGCATCACCGTCTCCACCGTCGGGCTGGTGCCCGCGATCGGCAAGCTCGCCGACGAGGGGCTGCCCGTCACGCTGGCGCTGTCGCTGCACGCGCCCGACGACGAGCTGCGTGACACGCTGGTGCCGATCAACACGCGGTGGAAGGTGGCCGAGGTCCTCGACGCGGCGTGGGCGTACGCGGCGAAGACCAAGCGGCGGGTCTCCATCGAGTACGCGCTGATCAAGGACGTCAACGACCAGGAGTGGCGGGCCGACCTGCTGGGCAAGCTGGTCCGGGGCAAGCTCGTACACGTCAACCTGATCCCGCTCAACCCGACCCCGGGCTCGAAGTGGACGGCTTCCCGGCCGGAGGACGAGCGGGCGTTCGTGCGGCGGCTGGAGTTCCACGGCGTGCCGGTGACGGTCCGTGACACGCGCGGCCGCGAGATCGACGGCGCCTGCGGCCAGCTCGCGGCCGCCGAATAACCCACCCGCCGAGAGTTCCCGGGCGGCGGCGTTCGAAGGGACGCGGCCGGCCTGGGGCGCGCAATGGCGCGGGCCGGCCCCGGGGCGGAGAACCGCAACGGCCGGTGGACGCTGCGGCGGGCCGGCCTGGGGTGTGGGACGGCGCCTGGGCTGGCGGGATGGCGCCTGGGGCGTGGGATCGCGCCTGGGGCGTGCGGGCGGCGGGCTAGTGGGGTGCGATCGAGCGGGCGGTGAAGCCCTCGATCAGGTCGGCGATCATGGCGGCGCCCCGGCTGTTCAAGTGGATGTTGTCCGTGGTGAGCTGGAGGCCGCGCCCCCTGGAGATGGCGTCCAGGCTGCGGCCGAGCAGGAAGTGCTGCATCGCGGCGGTCTGCGCCAGCCGCCCCTCCGCCCGGTAGCGGGTGCCGGGAGCCCGGCCCTGCTCCTCCAGGTAAGCCGTCATCCGCTCGTTGAGCGGCAGGTACGTGACCCCCTCGGCCGCCGCGACCCGCCGGACGATCTCGCTGTACTCGGCGGCCCGCCGCACCGGGACGGAGCCGAGCTCCTCGCCGATGACGGGCAGGGAGAGCATCGCCACGCGGGCCATCGTCTCGTCCTGGAGGCGGCGGGCGATGGTGGTGAGGTTGGCCGCGTAGGCCTCCGGGGTGGGGTCCGCGGAGAGCTTCCAGCGCTTGCGCAGGGCCTTGGCGAGCGTCCCGCTGAGCGTGGAGTTCGCGTCGTTCGTGCCGATCAGTACGGTCACCACGTCGGGGTCCTGGCCCACGACGTCGTCGAGCCGCTTGACCGTCTCCGACGACGGCTCGTAGTTGACCCCGGCGTTGATCACGGTCGCCTCGGGCAGCCGGGAGCGGAGCAGGGCCACGTAGTCGGCGCTCACCTGTGCGCGGGTGATGCTGTCACCCAGGCAGATCATTTTCACCGTCGTCTCCTCTAGGGTGAGTGAGTGCTCACTAACCTACCCTACGCCGGAGCCACACGTTCGCCCCCAGGCCGATCAGGCACCAGGCCAGGGAGATGGCGCCGAGTTCGGGGAGCTGGTCGAGGAGGTGACCCCCGTTCGCCGCCTTCATCCAGGCGATGAGTGGGACGGTGAGCCAGTGCAGGGGCGAGGAGCTGAGCAGCAGCATCGCCAGGAACCCGAGCAGCAGCCCCATGATCGAAAGTGCGGGGGAGCGGATGACCGCGCGGCTGGTGAGGGCGCCCAGCGCGGTGCCGGTGAGCGCGGCCAGCGCGTTCAGGACGAGGGCGCCGGCCAGCACGCCGCGCGACGGAGTCTGGCTCACGCCGAGCAGGAGCGCCGCCCCCATGCCGAGCGCCGCGAACGCCACGCAGGTCACGAAAGCCGCCATCAGCCCCGCCGCCACCTCCTTGCCCCGGCCGCCCACCTGGATCGCCGACAGCTCGCGCTGCTGGTCGGGCTCGGTGTCGAGGAGGCTCCTGGTGGCCCAGGCCAGGATGGGAATGATCAGCACGGCGCCGTCCGTGAGGGCCGCGGCCTCGCCACCGCGCGGCGCCCGGCTGCCGTAGAGGATCGCCAGCATGGCGAGGGCCAGGAGGAGCGCCTGGAACATGCGGTGCGAACGGATGTAGGCGGCCAGGCGGAACGTGGCCAGGGCGATCAACCGGACTCCTCGATCTCGCGGGCCAGATAACCCTCGCCGCGCATCCTGGCGAGGAAGTCGTGAACCTCGGACGCGGGCACCGTGACGGCCACGACCGTCCCCCTGTCCTCGACCGGTTCGAGGCCGGGGGCCGTCGTGCTCTCCTTGAGGCGGCCGTCCACCAGCGACCAATGGCGCATCGCGGGCAGGGAGCGCAGGCCGCCCTGGTGGTCGCTGACGATGACGATGCCGCCGCGCCCCGCCACCTCGCCGGTGATCGACGGGAGCGCTTCACGGGTGTCCACGTCGAGCCCGGCGAACGGCTCGTCCAGGATCAGCAGCCCCGGCTCCGCCATCAGCGCCTGGACGAGCCCGACCTTGTGCGCGCTGCCCTTCGACAGCTCGCCCAGGGAGACGGTGAGGAGGTGGCCCATGTTCAGGCGCTCGGCCCACGGCTCCCAGCGGGCGCCCCCGCGTACCCGGGACATGTGGCGCAGGTAGGCCGTGACCGTGAACGGCTGGGCGGTCGGGAAGCGGTCGGGAGCGAAGCCGACCACCTCGGGACGCTCGGCGATCGTGCCGGTCGTGGGCCGGGTGAGGCCCGCGAGGAGGCGGAGCAGAGTCGACTTGCCTGCCCCGTTCACGCCGGTCAGCTCGATCACGTCGCCGGGGGCGAGCTGGGCGTCGACGTCTTCGATGACGAAAGGTTCACGTCTTCGGTAGCGGAAAGAGACCTTGGACAGCCGCATGGTCCTGTCACGCTATATGTCGGGTCGCATCGCCGGCATAAAGAGCCTCACAGTGACTCCCCCGATCCCCGAAGGGAGCGGTTTCTCGCTAGGCCGCCTTCGCAGCGTTGCGAAGGGCAAGCCCTGCCCTCAATATGTTGATCGCCGCGTTCACGTCGGCGTGTGCCTCATGCCCGCACGCCGCGCATCGGAACTCGGCTTGGCTGATGCGGTTCTCCTTGGCACAGTGCCCGCAACGCGAGCAGGTGCGGGAGGTGTTGGTGGGATTCACTGCGATCAGCTCTCGACCGGCGCTTTCAGCCTTGTGCGCGAGAATCGTCAGCAACACCCCCCAGCCCGCGTCCAGGATGCTTCGGTTAAGTCCGGACTTCTGGGCCACGCCGGTGCCGGGCGTCTCCATAGTGCCGGATGCCGAGCGGGTCATGTTGGCGATCTTCAGAGCCTCGTGCACGATCACGTCATAGCCGCGGACCAGGGCAAGCGCGGTCTTGTGCGCATCGTCGACGCGCTGACGGCGGATTTTGGCGTGCAGGTGGGAAATCCTGGCGACGGCCCTACGCCGCCGCATGCTTCCTTGTGTCTTTCTGGCGAGATCTCGCTGAGCGGTCGCAAGCCGGTCGGCCATCGCGGAGAGGCGGCGGGGGTTGGCTACCTGCCTGCCATCACTGGTGGTGATGAGCGACGCCACGCCCAGATCGATCCCGACGACCGCGCCAGTGCCGGCCAGATGCTCGGTGGGCACGTCAGTACACAACAGTACGACGTACCAGCGCTGACCCTTCCGCTTCACGCTGATCGTCTTCACCTGGCCCTTGACGGGGCGGTGCTGATGCACACGGACATGGCCGATGCCCTGCAGACGAACGAACGTGGCGGTCGGGTGCTCGGATTGGGAGTCCCATCGGCAGCCGTCCCCGTCCTTGGGCCACTCCACCGTGTCGAACCAGCCGCGTCCCTTGAAACGCGGAAACCCGGGCGCACGGCCCTCGCGAACTCGCTTGAAGAACGCCACGAATGCCTTGTCCAGGCGGCGCAACGTGGCCTGCTGGGAGGAGAACGACCACCGGCCCTGCCCGCTCGGGTCCTCGGCACGGATATGCTCAGATCCCTGGACTGGTCTCCGTACCGGATCGTGACGCTCACCCTGCGGTAGGCGGTGCGACGATGCTCCAACGCTGCGTTGTACAACTCTCTATGATCTTCAAGGCACGCGGCGAGCGCGATCTCCTGGTGTCGAGTGGGACGCAACAGGAACGTGAACGACCTGCGCACACCCACCTCCCTGACATCAGCCTGTTTGATCACAGCACATCGATCAGCAGCGACAATAACCCAGGAGGAAGCGCGAATTCCTCCCGTCGGCTAGAACGGGCGGTCCCCTCCGCGTCAAAATTGCTGGAGGCACCCCCGGCACGTTCTCAAGAGGAGTGGGCTTGAATCGCTTTCCGCGCGTCATGGGTATGCGTTCAGGCTATGACCCCGCCGAAGTCGACGCCCTGATCGGGCGGATCGAGTCGACCCTGGGCAGGGGCATGCCCACTGTGGAGCCCGTCACCGCCGACGACGTGCGACGGGCCACGTTCCGCGCCAAGCGCGGCGGCTATGTCGAGACCGCGGTCGACTTCGCCCTGGAGGCGTTCGTGGTGGCGCTGGAGACCCAGGCCAAGCGGCCGGTACGCCTGGCCATGGCCGAGCCGACCGGCGAGATGCTGCGCGAGGAGTGGTTCGAGACCCAGGCGGCCCGCGTCGAACGGGTGGCCTTCCGCCCGGGTCGCATGGGCACCGGCTACAACGAGGACGAGATCGACGCCTTCCTCGACCGCATCGTGGCCACCCTGCGCGGGACGACCGACTTCCCGGTGACGGCCAAGGAGGTGCGGGCGGCGAAATTCTCGACCGTGCTGTTCCGCTCCGGCTACCTCATCGCGGACGTGGACTCGTTCCTGGCCGGCATCGCGGACGTGCTGGAGCAGCGCCGTTAGGCGTTCTCGACCACGGACAGCAGCCCGCCGAGGTCGGGCAGCTCCTGCTGGATGACCTTCTCGTCGGCGGGCCGCCCGCCCTGGCGGTTGATCCACACGCGCGGGATGCCGAGGCGGTGCGCGGGGCCCATGTCGTGGAAGTAGCTCTGCGCCACATGAACCCATCGCGCCGGCTCGTACGAGCGCCTGAACGTCTCGAAGTGTGCGTCGGCCGGCTTGTACGCGCCCACGTCCTCCGACGTCAGCACCGCGTCGAACGCCACGGGCAGCCGCCGCCGCGTCTCGGCGATGAGGTCGCGGTCGCAGTTGGTGAGCAGCGCCAGACGCCAGCCCGCGGCGCGCAGCGCCGACAGCTCGGCGCCCACCTCCGGGAACACCGGCCAGTACGGGAGCGTCGTGCCCAGCACCGCGGCGTCGTCCCCGTTCAGCTCCACGTTCTCGTCGGCGCAGGCCCGGCGGAGCGCCTCGGCCAGCACGTGGCGGTAGCGGAGCGTCGGGGACTCGGCCTGCACGACGTGCTCGTGCCGGTTGTACGCCTCCAGCAGCCGTGCCCCCTGACCCGGCGCGACCAGCTCGGCGCTGGTGCGGATGCCGTGCCGCCAGTCAACAAGTGTCCCGAAGCAGTCGAACGTTACCCATCGCATAGATCTCATAATGAGGGACATGGCGATATCCGTGCGTCCCATCGAGCCGCAAGATCTCGCGAACGTGACCCGGGTGCTGACCGAGAGCTGGGGCGGCTCGACCGTGGTGGCCCTGGGCCGTGGGGAGCTGGTCGACGCCGCCGCGCAGCCGGGCTTCATCGCCGAGATCGGCGGTGAGCTGGCCGGGATCATCACGTACGCCCGGCGTGGCGACTCCGTGGAGATCATCACGATCGACGCGGTGCTGCCTGGCCAGGGGGTGGGGGCGGCGCTGCTGGACGCGGTGCGCGCCGCCGCCGTCGAGGGCGGGGCGGCCAGGCTCTGGCTGATCACCACCAACGACAACACGCACGCCCTGCGGTTCTACCAGCGGTACGGTTTCGACCTGATCGCCCTGCACCGCAACGGCGTGGACCGGGCGCGGGACCTCAAGCCGGGCATTCCCGCCGAGGCGGACGGCATCCCGATCCGGCACGAGCTGGAGCTGGAGCTCCTTCTCTGACCCTTCCGCTCCCCGTCAGTGGAGGATCTGGTGGAGGGCGGTCGCCAGGCGGGTCGCCGGGGCGCCCTCGCCCGCCGGGTCGTCCGAACGCCAGGCCACGTAGCCGTCCGGGCGCACCAGGACGGCGTCACAGCCGTACCGCGCCTCCCAGTGCCCCTCGACGTCGACCAGCTCCGGCCCCACCCGGTGGACCCGCACGCCCTCGACGGCCGCCCGCGCCCACTCCTCGGAGGCCCCGCCGGGCCCGCACAGCAGCACGAACGAGTCGTGGAACAGGTCGTGCACGCCGATCCGCCGCCCGTCCAGGGAGAGCCAGAGGTGCGGGGCCCGGGTGCCGGGACGGGCGTGTCGTGACACCCCGTCGCCGAACACCGACTCCGGCGGGGTCCCGGCCATCGCCGTGGACGCGTACCGCTGCCCGAGGACGCACGTGACCGGATCCACCGGGTCGTCCTCCGGGCTGGAACCGAACCTGGCGGCCTGGCTGCGCACGGTCAGGTCGGCCAGCGCCAGCGCCACCGGGCGGCGCTCGGCCTCGTACGTGTCGAGCAGCGCGTCCGAGGCCCGCCCCGCGAGCACGGCGGCGAGCTTCCAGGCCAGGTTGTGCGCGTCCTGGACGGCCGAGTTGGCGCCCAGCCCCTGGGCCGGCGGCCACACGTGCGCGGCGTCCCCGACGAGGAAGACCCGGCCGGAGCGGTAGCTGTCGGCCACGCCGACCGCCTCGGTCCAGGATGCCTTGCTGACGACCTCGACCGGTACGTCACGCCCGATGACCGCCTTGGCCGCGGCGACGCAGCGTTCGTCGGTGAAGTCGTCAGGCGACTCCTTGTCCGGGTCGTACATCAGGGACAGGCCCCAGTGGTCGCGCAGCGCGTGGGAGACGAACGCCGCCGAGGCGGCGCCGCCGGGTTCGCCGACGATCCAGAACAGGGCCCGCTTGGTGATGATCTCCGACAGGTCCGCCCTGATGACGAAGGTCACGAAGTGCCGCATCGGGCCGAGGCCGGTGCGGGCGATGCCGAGCCGCTCCCTGGTGGCGCCGCCGTAGCCGTCGGCGCCGATCACGTACCGGGCCCTGATCGTGTGCCGCTCGCCGGTGGCGCGGTCCTCCACCACGGCCGTCACACCGTCGGCGTCGGGCTCGATCGACCGGCACTGCGTGTCGAACCACAGTTCCGCGCCCTTGGCGCGGGCGGCCTCGATCAGGATGGGCTCGACCGTGCTCTGGTCGGCCATGCAGTACTCGCCCGCGGTCAGGTCGGGCAGCCCGCGCGGGGACTCGTCCCCGAACAGCCACTGCCACTCGCCCGCCAGCGTCGCGCAGCGGGCCACGCCGGCCTCCTCGTCGAAGGGCCGGCCCGCCTCCTTCACGCGTTCGTCCAGGCCGAGCGGCCGGTAGATCTCCAGGGTGCGCGGGTTGATCCCCCGGGCCCGGCCCAGGAGCGACACGCCGGGGTGGCGGTCGACCAGCAGGCAGGGCACGCCCTGGTGGGAGAGGAAGAGAGCCGAGGCGAGGCCGGCGTAGCCGCCGCCGACGATCAGGACGGGGGTCTGCTTCATGACGCCTTCTCCAGGGTGCGCGCGGGGTCGTCGACGGTCGGGTAGGTGCCGTTCCGGTGGGCCTGGCGGACGTCGCGTACGTACTCGGGGGACAGCATCGCGGTGATGATCGCGACGCCGCCGCGGCGGACGCGGACCTCGCTCCCGGCGGCCCTGCCCACCAGGCGGATGCGCCGCGCGGATGCCTCGGCGGGCGCCTGGTGGTCCTTGACCTGGCCCCTGCCGCTCCAGCGCAGGTCCTGGTGCTCGATGGTGGCGTCCTCGGGGACCAGCAGCTTGACCACGCCGCGGTCGAGGTCGAGCCGCACCTCGATCTCGGCGGGCAGGCCGGGGGAGCGCAGGTCGAGGGTGGTCTGGCCGTAGCGGGTGCGGACCTCGAAGCGGCCCGCGGTGGTCCAGTTGCCCAGACGCCGGGTGACGGCGTGATCGGTGTGGATGCGTTCGGTGTCGCTCATGGAGTGATAGTTGCAGTGAAACTAGTCTCTCGTCAACTAGTAATGGCGAAGCTAGTATTGGCCCATGGCTCTCGACCGCGGCTCGCCGCTCGCCCTCACCGTGCTGGCCCTGCTGCGGCACCAGCCGCTGCACCCGTACGGGATCCAGCGCCTGCTCAAGCAGTGGGGCAAGGACCTGGTGGTCAACGTGGGCCAGCGGGCCGGCCTCTACCGGACCATCGACCGGCTGCTGGAGGCCGGCCTGATCAGCGTCCGGGAGACGGGGCGCGACCAGCAGTACCCCGAGCGCACGGTCTACGAGCTGACCGCCGACGGCGAGACGGCGCTGCTCAAGTGGCTGGACGAGATGCTGAGCACGCCCAAGCAGGAGTTCCCGCAGTTCCCGGCCGCGCTGGCGAACGCGCTCATGCTCGCCCCGGAAGACCTGGCGGCGGCGCTGGAGCGGCGCGAGCGGGCGGTCGCCGAGACGCTGGCCTGGCTGGAGGCGGGCCTGGCCGACGATGCCGGCCTGCCGCGCATCACCATGCTGGAGATCGAATACCTGCGCGAGGTGACGGCCGCGGAGATCCGGTGGCTGCGCGGGGTCATCGACGACCTGCGGGCCGGGCGGCTCACGTGGTCGCGGGAGTCGTTGGAGGAGGCCGCGGCGGAGCGAGAGTGACCGGGGCGGGCTCGGCCCGCGGCCTGTGCAGCAGGGCCACGATCACCGCGGTCACCGGGGCGGCCAGGAACGCGCCGACGATCCCCCAGAGCAGGCCGCCCACCGCGATCGCCACCAGGATGACCACCCCGGGCAGGTCGAGGGCCTTGCCGTAGATCTGCGGCGCCAGCACGTGCCCCTCGATCTGCTGCACCGCGACGGTCACCCCGACCACGATCAGCGCCACCAGCCAGCCCTTGGCCACGAGCGCCACCACCGCGGCCAGCAGCCCCGCCGTGAACGCCCCCACGACCGGCAGGAACGCCCCCACGAACGTCAGCACCGCCAGCGGCAGCGCGATGGGCACGCCCAGGATCCACAGCGCCAGGCCGATGAAGAACCCGTCCACCGCGCCCACGATCGCGATCCCGCGGATGTAGCGGCCGATCACGGAGAAGATCAGGACGCCGGTCTCGGTGATGCGTGCCCTGGCAGAAGCGGGCGCGAGGTCCACGAGCCAGTGGAAGAGCCGGTCGCCGCCGTGCACGAAGTACACCGACAGGACGAACGCCACCGCCGCCCCCACCACGATCTCACCCGCGGTCCTGACCCCGGCCAGCGCGCCCGTGGCGATCTGGCGGCCCTGGGCGGTCAGGTACTCCTTGGCCTGCGCGGCAAGCTTACGCGGGTCGATCCCGAACCTGGAGGTCAGGTCGTACAGGTTGTCGAGCACCCTGGTGACGCTGACCCGCAGCTGCGAGACGCTGTCGATGGTGGGCGGCACCAGGAGCGCGATCAGCCCTCCGGCCAGCACGATCCCGCCGACGAAGACGATCGCGGTGGCCAGGGCGCGGTTCACCCCGCGTGACCTGAGCCAGCGGGCCGGGGGCAGCAGCAGCGCCGTGATGAACACGCCGACGATGACCGAGATGACCACCGTGCCGATCTGGTTGAGGCAGAAGCCGGCCACCGCGATCAGCGCGACCCATCCGAGCAGCCGCCACGGCCCCATCCCCTGCCCCCTATCGTGCCTGGTCAGAGGCCTTCCCCGAGGCGGTGGAGGGCAACCCTGGTCAGTCGGGCGGCGTCAGGTGGAGGAGCTGGGAGCGCTTGTTCTCCTCGTACGCCTCCCGCGCCGCGCCGGTCGTGCCGCCGACCTCCGCGACCGGCACGTCCCACCACGCCTCGGAGGACGGGGCGTCGTCCGCCATCGGGTCGGTGCGTACGTAGATGACCGTGGTCCCGGTCCCCGAGCGGGCTTCCTCCAGCGCCTTGCGCAGGTCGGCGACCGACTCGGGGCGCAGCACCGAGGCGCCGAGGCTGGCCGCGTTGGCGGCCAGGTCGACGGGCAGCGGCCCGCCGTCGCGATGCCGGTAGGAGGTGCCGAGCCGCTGCGCGCCCACGCTCTCCGACAGGCGGCCGATGGAGGCGAAGCCGGAGTTGTCCACCAGGACGACCACCAGCTTGATGCCCTCGGAGATCGCGGTGATCAGCTCCTGGGCCATCATCAGGTACGAGCCATCGCCCACCAGGACGAACACCTCGCGCTCCGGCGCCGCCAGCTTGACGCCCAGCCCGCCGGCGATCTCGTAGCCCATGCAGGAGTAGCCGTACTCGACGTGGTAGTTGCCGGGCCCGCTCGGCCGCCAGAGCTTGTGCAGGTCGCCGGGCATCGAGCCGGCCGCGCACACCACCACGCCGTCCTCGGCCGCCGCCGCGTTGACCGCGCCGATCACCGCGGACTGCGGCAGCGGCGAGCCCTCCAGCGCGTAGGCGCGGTCCACCGCCGCGTCCCACTCCCTGGTCAGCTCGGCGGCCCGCGCACGGTAGTCCGCCGGCGTGCCCCTCCAGCCCGCGAACGCCTCGACCAGGTCCGCCAGCCCTTCGCGGGCGTCGCCGACCAGTTGCAGGCCCGACAGCTTGGCGGCGTCGAAGGCGGTGATGTTGAGGTTGAGGAAGCGGGCGTCGGGGGCGAAGATCGATCGGGAGGCGGTGGTGAAGTCGCTGTAGCGGGTGCCCACGCCGATGATCAGGTCGGCCTCGCGGGCCAGCGCGTTGGCGGCCGTGGTGCCGGTGGCGCCGATCGCGCCCATGGCGAGCGGGTGCCCGTACGGGAGCGCGCCCTTGCCGGCCTGCGTCTCGGCGACCGGGATGCCGTACGTCTCGGCGAAGATCCGCAGCTGCTCGGTGGCCTCGCTGTAGATCGTCCCGCCGCCGGCGACGATCAGCGGGCGCACGGCCGACTTGACCAGCTGGGCCGCCCGGAACACGGCGGCCCGCTCGGGCAGCGGCCTGGGGACGTGCCAGACGCGGCGCGCGAACAGCTCCTCCGGCCAGTCGTGGGCCTCCGCCTGCACGTCCTGCGGCAGCGCCAGCGTCACCGCGCCGGTCTCGGCCGGGTCGGTGAGCACGCGCATGGCGGCCAGCAGCGCCGACGGGAGCTGCTCGGGGCGGTTGATCCGGTCCCAGTAGCGGGAGACCGGCTTGAAGCAGTCGTTGACCGAGATGTCGTACGAGCGCTGGTCCTCCAGCTCCTGCAGCACCGGGCCGGCCACGCGGGTGGAGAAGATGTCGCCGGGCAGCAGCAGCACCGGCAGCCGGTTGATCGTCGCGCCCGCCGCACCCGTGATCATGTTGGTCGCGCCGGGGCCGATGGAGGTGGTGCAGGCCAGCGTGGCCAGGCGGTTGCTGGCCCGGGCGTAGGCGGCGGCCGTGTGGACCATGGCCTGCTCGTTGCGGCTCAGGTGGTAGGGGAGGTCCTCGGTGGAGGTGGCCAGAGCCTGGCCGAGCCCGGCCACGTTGCCGTGGCCGAAGATGCCGGAGCAGCCGCCGAAGAACCTGCGCTCCACGCCGTCGCGCTCGCTCCACTGCCGGGCCAGGAAGCGCACGACGGCCTGGGCGACGGTCAAGCGAGTCATGAGGTCCTCCCGAACGGCAGTCTCGGATCTGTGGGCTGGCTTTCCCAGGATGAGCGGATCCACGCGTGGCGGGGGTCGTCGCAGAAGGCCATCGAGCGTTCCTCCGCCGGGCCGGCCAGGACGTTCAGGTAGTAGAGGTCGTAGCCGGGAGCGGCCATGGCGGGGCCGTGGTAGCCGTACGGGACGAGGACGACGTCGCCCGAGGAGACCTCGGCCAGGGTGTCGATGTGGCCGCGTTCGGAGGAGTAGACGCGCTGGTAGGCGTTGCCCTGGCCGGCCACCTCGAAGTAGTAGATCTCCTCCAGCACCGCCTCGCCGGGGTTGTCGGTGTCGTGTTTGTGCGGCGGGTACGACGACCAGTTGCCGCCCGGGGTGATCACCTCCACGGCCATGAGCTTGTCGCAGTCGAAGGCGTCGGGAGAGCAGAAGTTGTTCACCTGGCGGGTGGCCTGGCCCGCGCCGCGGATCTCGACCGAGACCTGGCCGGCGGGCACGTAGCGGGGTTCGAGGGCGCGGGTGGCGAGGGCGGAGGGCAGGGCGACGCGCCCGGTGCCCCGGAGGGTGACGCGGGAGCCGATCGGGACGTAGGCGAAGTCGCTCGGCCCGCTGAAGACCGAAGGCCGTCCCGCCAGCTCGAACGTCGCGGCGGAGGTGGTGACCGTGCAGGATCCCGACAGCGGGAGGACCAGCGTCTCCTCCTCGCCGGTGTCGAACGAGACGGGCGTGTCCGCCAGGTCCACGATGCGCAGGCCCGAGTACGTCCAGCCCGCCAGCGACGGGGTGATCTCGACGGACCAGGGGCCGTTCGCGGCCTTGCCGAACGGAACGTATGTCATGCGCGGGTCTCCCGTACCAGTGCCGCGGCGTTGTCCACCGCTTTCGCTACGTCGTCATCCGGAGGGTAGAGCAGGGCGCGGCCCACGACGAGGCCGCGTACGCCGGGAAGGCTCAGGGCGCGGTCCCAGTCGGCGTAGGCCGCGTCGATGTCCGGCGGGTCGCCTCCGAGCAGCAGCGCCGGCAGCGTGGTGGCGGCCATCACGCGCTCCATCTCCGCCACCGCCGGGATCTTGAGCCAGGTGTAGGCGGAGGTGGTGCCGAGCGCCTGGGCGACGCTGATCGCGCGGATCACGGCCTCGGGGGACAGGTCGTTGCGCAGCGCCCCCGACTCGGAGCGCCGCGCCCAGAAGGGCTCCACCATGGCCGGCAGGCGGCGGCGGGCCAGGTCGGTGACGGCCCGGGCGCAGGACTCCAGGGTGGCCACCGTGGCGGGGTCGGCCGGGTCGATGCGGACCAGCATCTTGCCGCCGTCCAGGCGCATCTCGTCGATCGAGGCCGCGTCGAAGCCGGTGAAGCGGTCGTCCACCTCGAAGACCGAGCCCAGCAGGCCGCCCCGGTTCATGGAGCCGAAGGCCAGCTTGCCCTCCAGGGCGCCGAGCAGGAGCAGGTCCTCCATGACGTCGGGGGAGGCGAGGATGCCGTCCACGCCGGGGCGGGAGAGCGCCACCTGGAGGCGGTCGAGCAGGTCGGCGCGGCTGGCCATGGCCAGCGGCCGGTCGCGTACGCCCAGGGCGCCGCGGGCCGTGTGGTCGGCGGCGATGATCAGCAGCCGCTCGCCCTCGCCGGGCAGGCCGCGCCGCTGCCGCCGGGCCGCGGCCTCGGCGATCTCCTCCGGCCGGGTGGCCCGGATCTGGGTGAGCCGCTCGTAGCCGGAGGTCCTGGGCAGGGTGAGGTCGCTCAAGAGCCCGCTCCGTTCAGCAGGTCCTCCACCTCGGCGGTGGACGGCATGGCGTCGGCGCAGGCCAGCCGGGCGGCCACGAACGCGCCGGCCGCGTTGGCGAAGCGCACCGTCCGCTCCAGCGGCCAGCCGCGCAGCAGCCCGAGGCAGATCGCCCCGCCGAACGCGTCGCCCGCTCCGATGCCGTTGACCACCTTCACCTCCACCGGTTCCGCCACCACGCTCTCCTCGGAGGTACGCGCGAGAACCCCTTCGGGGCCCATTTTCACGATCGCGACCTTCACCCCGGCGTCCAGGAGCGCCTGCGCGGCCGCCTCCGGGTCGCGCACGCCGACCGCGTTCTCCACCTCGTCGAGGTTGCCGACCGCGACGTTCGCGTACGGGAGCATCCGCCGCACGGCCTCGGGGGCCGCCTCCGGCGACTTCCAGAGCGACGGCCGCCAGTCGAGGTCGAACACGGTCCAGCCGGACGTACGTGCCGACAGCGCGGCGGCGTGGGCGGCGGCGCTCGGCTCCTGGCTCAGCCCGGTCAGCGAGAACCAGAACAGGCTCGTCTCCGCGATGGCGCCGAGGTCGAGATGGGAAGGGGAGATCCACAGGTCCGGCGGGTGCTCGCCCCGGTAGAAGTAGAGCGGGAAGTGGTCGGGCGGGAAGATCTCGCAGAACGTCACAGGGGTGGGCGGGCCCTCGATGGTGCTCACGAAGGCGTCGTCCACGCCGAACCCGCGGATCGCCCTGCGGACGAACTCTCCGAAGGGGTCCGCTCCCACGCCGGTGATCACGGCGGAGCGCAGCCCGTGCCGCGCCGCGGCGACGGCGACGTTGGTGGGGCTGCCGCCGAGGAACTTGCCGAAGGACTCGACGTCGGCCAGGCCGACGCCCGTCTGCAGCGGGTAGACGTCGACGCCGGAGCGCCCGAACGTGATCAGGTCGTACAAAGCACCTCCAGGAATGGAGCTTACCTGCGACACTATGGCATATTGTCATGACATACGGATGTCCGCTATGTAACCTAATGTCCCTCTACTCAAACCCCTCCGTGACTCACAACACGCCGCGCCGGACGGTTAGCTCCCGGCCCGTTGAGCAAAAACACAGCGTGTGAGCACTCTCCGTAAATTTGGCCAAGCCTTTACGTCATATGGATGTCATGACATATTGGCCCATGGCGTTACCTCCTTACGGACCTGTCGGAGGGTTTGCATGGCATTGCGGAAACGGTCGATGGGTGTGGTCGCGGTCATCGCCGCGGCCGGGCTGGGGCTCGCGGCCTGCGGCCAGTCGTCCGGCGGCGGAGGCGGCGACGCCATCGAGCTGACGATCACCCAGAACGCCATCGCGGGCGGCAAGAACGCGGCCGGCGCGAACTTCATCGCCAACTGGGTGATCCCCAAGTTCGAGGCGGCGCAGAAGGCGAAGGGCAAGAACGTCAAGGTCAAGTTCGTCCCCAGCGGCGTCGACGACGAGCAGTACAAGACCAAGCTCTCCCTCGACCTCAAATCAGGCAAGGGCGCCGACGTGATCGACATCGACGGCATCTGGGCCGGCGAGTTCGCCGAGGCCGGCTACATCAAGCCGCTGGCGGACCTGGTCGGCACCGACGCCGACAACTGGGACGGCTGGTCGCAGATCCCCGAGGCCGTGCAGGGCCTGGCCACGTTCAACGGCAAGAAGTACGCGCTGCCCGTCGGCACCGACGGCCGGGTGCTCTACTTCAACAAGACGCTCTTCCAGAAGGCCGGGCTGCCGGCCGACTGGCAGCCGAAGAGCTGGCAGGAGATCCTCGACGCCGGGACGAAGCTGAAGTCCTCCGGCGTGCCCGTGCCGATCCAGATCAACGCAGGCACGGCGATGGGCGAGGCCACCTCCATGCAGGGCGTGCTGCCGCTGCTCGCGGGCGCGGGCGGCGAGGTGCAGAAGGACGGCAAGTGGGCGGGCGCCACACAGCCGCTGAAGGACGCGCTCGGCCTCTACCAGAAGATCTACGGCGGCGGCCTCGGCGACCCCAAGCTCCAGCAGGAGGCCAAGGGCCGCGACAAGTCGTTCCAGCAGTTCGCCGCGGGCAAGATCGGCATCCTCATGGAGGGCGACTACTTCTGGCGCGGCGTCGTCAACCCCGCGACCGGCGTGGCCAAGATGGCCGACCGCGACCAGGTCGTCGGCTACGCCATGATCCCCGCGATGGAGCCCGGCAAGGGCATCCGCGGCCAGGACTTCGTCAGCATGTCGGGCGGCGCGCTGCGTACGGTCAACCCCAACAGCAAGCACCCCAAGGAGGCCTTCGAGCTGGCGGCCTTCACGCTCTCGCCGGAGGGGCTCAAGGAGGAGACCAAGGGCGGCAACGTCCGCATCACGCCCCGCACCGACGTCAACAAGGAGATCCTCGCCGGTGAGCCGCTGCTGACCTACATCTCGGAGAAGGTGCTGCCGCTGACGGCCTACCGGCCGCCGGTGGCCGTCTACCCGCAGGTGTCGGTGGCGCTGCAGGAGGCCACGGCCGCGGTGGTCGGCGGCACGGCTCCCGACCAGGCGGCGGCCGACTACCAGAAGAAGCTCGAAGGAATCGTCGGTGGCCCTGGCAACATCGCCTCCTGAGGCCGGCGAAACCACCGAGGCCGCCGCGCCGGGCCGCTACAGCTCGGACGCGGCGGGCCTGGGCCGGCTGCGGGCCGGGGTCTTCGCGGCCCCCGCCCTGCTGCTCATCGCCGCGTTCCTGGTCTTCCCCGCGCTCTGGGTGCTCTACCTCGCCCTCACGAACTACCGCCTGACCGGCGCCGCCGCCGCGGAGCCCCAGTTCGTGGGGCTCGCCAACCTCCTTGACGCGGCCGCCAACCCCACGTTCTGGAGCTCCACCTGGCTGACCGTCGAGTTCGTGCTGGGCTCGGCGGTCATCGGGCAGGTCGGGCTCGGCTTCACCATCGCCTGGCTGCTGCGCGACCGGCGCGGGCCGCTGAAGCGGCTGGTCGAGGGCCTGGTCATCCTGGCCTGGATCCTGCCCGGCGCGATCGTGTCGTTCCTGTGGGTGGCGCTGCTCGACCGCGACAGCGGCACGCTCAACGCGCTGCTCGGCATCGAGGGCTTCGCCTGGCTGCTCGACCACCCCATGCTCTCGATCATCGTGTTCAACATCTGGCGCGGCACCGCGTTCTCGATGATGCTGTACGGCGCCGCGCTCGGGAACGTGCCGCCCTCGCACCTGGAGAGCGCCCGCCTGGCCGGGGCCTCCGGCTGGCAGCAGCTCAGAGACGTGGTGTTCCCACACATCAGAGGACACATCCTCACCAACCTGCTGCTGATCAGCCTGTGGACGTTCAACGACTTCACCCCGTTCCTGCTGACCGCGGGCGGCCCCGACGGCAAGTCCGAGGTGCTGGCCGTGCACGTGTACAAGGTCGCGCTGCAGAGCGGCGAGCTGGGTTACGGCGCCGCGGTCTCCGCGATCATTCTGCTGATCAACCTGGTCGTGGCCGTGTTCTACCTGCGGCTGCTCCGGAGTAGGAAATGACCCGTTTCGTGCTGGGCCGGATCGGCTTCTACACGCTGATCGCGGTGCTGCTGGCCTTCTTCACGATCCCGCTGCTGTGGCTGGTGACGGCGCCCTTCACCTCCGACCCGACCTACGAGGTCAAGGTCCCCGACTTCACCCTGGACAACTTCAGGGCGGTGGCCGAGCATCCGTACGCGCTGCCGTCCCTCTACAACTCCCTGGTGCTGTCCGTGGGCACGGCCGTGCTGGTGGTGGTCCTGGCGTCGCTGGCCGCGTACGCGCTGAGCCGGGTGCGGCTGCCCGGCCGGGACGCGCTGCTCTACGCGTTGCTGCTGCTGTCGTCGATCATCACGGGGACGGCGGCCATGGTGCCGCTGTTCCAGCTCGCGGTGGAACTCAACCTCATCGACTCGCAGCTCGGGCTGATCCTCATCCTGACCGGCGGGCTGCTGCCGGCGGCGATCTTCATGCTCAAGGACTTCATGGACTCCACGCCGAAGTCGTACGAGGAGTCGGCGCGGGTCTTCGGGGCCACGCCGCTGCAGATCGTGCGGCACGTGGTCGTGCCCCTGGTGCGGCCCGGCCTGGCGACGGTCGGGGTCTGGGCGGTGGCCAACGTGTGGGGGAACTTCCTCATGCCGTACCTGCTGCTGAGCGACGTCGAGAAGCAGCCGGCGGCGGTGATCACGTACACCCTCTACACCGAGGGCGGCCAGGCCAACCTCAGCATGTTGTCCACCTTCGGCCTGCTGTACTCGGTCCCCGTGGTGCTCATGTACCTGTTCGTCAGCAAGAAGTACGGCTTCCGCTTCCACGGAGGGATCAAGCGTTAATGGCCGGAATCGAACTACGCGGGCTGACCAAGGTCTATCCCGGCGGGGTGAAGGCGCTCGACTCGCTCGATCTGGTCATCCCCGACGGCGAGTTCTTCGCCCTGCTCGGCCCCTCCGGCTGCGGCAAGACCACGCTGCTGCGCACGATCGCCGGCCTGGAGACCGCCACCGGCGGGGCCGTGGTCATCGGCGAGCGGGACGTGACGGGCGTGCAGCCCGGCGCCCGGGACGTCGCCATGGTCTTCCAGGACTACGCGCTCTTCCCGCACATGGACGTCACGGACAACATCGCCTACCCGCTGCGCATCAAGAAGGTCGCCAAGGGCGCCCGCCGCGACAAGGCCGCCGAGGTGGGGGCGCGGCTCGGGCTCGAACAGCTCATGGACCGGCGGCCGGGCCAGCTCTCGGGCGGGCAGCAGCAGCGGGTGGCGCTGGCCAGGGTGATGGCCACGCAGGCGCAGGCGTTCCTGTTCGACGAGCCGCTGTCCAACCTGGACGCCCGGCTGCGGCTGGAGGCGCGTACGTTCCTGAAGAAGCTCCAGCGCGAGCTGGGCGTCACCACCGTCTTCGTCACCCACGACCAGGCGGAGGCGCTGGCCATGGCCGACCGGATGGCGGTCATGGAAGCCGGGCACATCCGGCAGATCGGCACGCCGGCCGAGGTCTTCCAACGGCCCGCGAACACGTTCGTGGCCGGATTCATCGGCTCGACACCCATGAACCTGCTGGACGGCGTCGTACGAGGTGACACGCTGGAGGTGGCAGGGTGCAAGGTGGCGGTCCCGGCCTCGGCCGAGGGGCGGCTGTCCGACGGGGAGAAGATCGTGTACGGCGTGCGACCCGAATACCTGGCCTACTCGCCCGAGCCCGGCGAGGGCGCGCTGGGCGGCAAGGTGGCCATCGTGGAGAACCTCGGCGCGTCCCACCTGGTGACCCTCGACGTCAACGACGTGACCGTGCAGGCCGTCGTGCCCGAGGGGAGCGAGCCCGGGATCGGCGACGACGGCTACGCGGCGCCCCGGCGCGACCGTGCCCTCGTCTACCGGGACGGGGAGCTCGTTTGAGAGGCCACTGGAGTCTGGACGACCGGCTGGAGCGGATCCTGCGCGAGGTGCCCTTCGAGGTGCCCCCGGGGACCGCGGCCGTGACCGTGCGGCTGGCGTACGACCGGTCGCAGGGCGTGATCGACCTCGGCTGCGGCGCGCCCGGCGGCTTCCGCGGCTGGTCCGGCGGCGCGCGCGACGAGTACACGATCGCCCCGGACTGGGCGACGCCCGGCTACCTGCCGGGCGAGCCGGAGGCGGGCACGTGGCACGTGTGGCTGCGGCTGCACCGCATCCCGCCGCAGGGCCTGGACTACTCGCTGGAGATCACCACCTCGGCCGTCGCCCCCGCCGAGCCGGTGGCCGAGGAGCCGCCGCACGGGGAGCGCCCGCCCCGGCGGGACGTGCCCTCCGTCGACGGCCTGCGGTGGTTCGCGGGCGACTTCCACGCCCACACCCTGCACAGCGACGGCGGCCTGACCATCGCCGAGCTGGCCGAGCTGGCCCACGGGCGCGGGCTCGACTTCCTGGCCGTCACCGACCACAACACCGTCAGCCACCACCCCCGGCTGGGCGAGATCGACCGGGGGATCACGCTCATCCCGGGCCAGGAGGTCACCACGGACCGGGGCCACGCGAACGTGTTCGGCGAGGTCGGCTGGGTGGACTTCCGGCAGCCGGCCGACTCCTGGGCCGAGCACGCCGAACGCGCGGGCGGGCTGATCTCGATCAACCACCCGCTCGGCGGCGACTGCGCCTGGCTGCTGCCCATCACGCGGCGCCCCCGGGTCGCCGAGGTCTGGAGCTCCGGCTGGTGGGACCGCCGCTGGGGCGCGCCGCTGGCCTGGGCCGACGCCTGGCGCGACGACGTGATCGCGATCGGCGGCAGCGACTTCCACCGCGATGGCTCCGACGGCCTGCCCGGCGCGCCGACGACGTGGGTGCTGGCCGAGGACACGAGCACGGTGCTGGACGGCGTACGCGCCGGGCGCACCGCCGTCTCGACCGGCCCCGACGGGCCGCTGCTGCTCAGGATGGGCGACGAGCTGCTCGCCCTGGACGCCGACGGCCTGGTCCTGGTCCGCCCCGACGGCACCCGCCAGGTCGTACGCGGGGAGCGCGCGCTGCTGCGGGCCATCGACGGACGCCACCGCCTGGAAACTTACGAGAACGAGGTGATCGCACTATGCGAGTGAAAGTCGCCAACGCGCCCGTGAGCTTCGGCGTGTTCGAGCTGGCCACGGAGCCGCCGCCGCTCAGTGCCGACGAGATGGTCCGGGCGCTGTCCGAGGCCGGGTACGAGGGCATCGACTCCGGGCCGATCGGCTACCTGGGCACCGGATCCGGGCTCGCCGACCGGCTGGCCGGGAACGGGCTGCTGCTCGCGGGTGGCTGGGTGGACCTGCCCTACAGCGAAGCGGCGGCCTACGAGTCCGGGCTGCCCGCGCTGGAGGCCGCGCTCGACGTGTTCGCCGCCGCGCCCCCGGCGCCCGAGGGGTTCGGGCCGCGGCCCACGCTGGCCTGCTCGGGATCGCCGGAGCGGTTCGCGCGCCCGGGTGGGAGCGTTCCAGGACTGGCGGCCTCCGAGTGGGCGGGGTACGCGGCCCGGGTGCAGGACGCGACCGACCGGTGCCGCGAGCGCGGGCTGGAGCCCGCGTTCCACCACCACCTCGGCACCTACGTCGAGACCCCCGACGACGTCGAGCGGCTGCTGGAGCTGACCGACGTGCAGCTCTGCCTCGACACCGGCCACCTGCTGCTGGCCGGGGGCGAGCCGGTGAGCGCGCTGCGCGACTGGTCGGACCGGGTCGGTCACGTGCACATCAAGGACGGCGACACCAAGATCCTCGCCCAGGCCCTGGCCGACGGCGTGGACCTGCGCGAGCTCATGGGACGCGGCGGGTTCGCCCCGCTCGGGGAGGGCGAGCTGGACCTGCCCGCCGTGGTGCGCGTCCTCGGCGAGATCGACTACGCGGGCTGGGTCGTCATCGAGCAGGACACCCTGCCCGGCCGCCGCACCGTCGCCCAGAACATCGCCGACCAGGCGGCCAACCGCCGCAGGCTGGAGGACTTGGGACTGTGAGGATCGCGCTGGTGGGATGCGGCGCCGTCACGCAGGCGGTCTACGTGCCGCTGCTGTCGAGGCGGCGCGACCTGTTCGAGGTGGTCGCGGTCTGCGACCTGTCGCGGACGCTCGCCGACGCGGTGGGTGACCGGCTGGGCGCCGCCGGGCGCTTCACGACGGTGGCCGAGCTGCTCTCGGCCGGGGGCTTCGAGGCCGTGCTCGTCCTCGCCTCGGGCTCCCACGGGGAGACGGTCGGCCGGGCGCTGGCCGGCGGGTACGCCGTGCTGTGCGAGAAGCCGCTGGCGCTGACCAGGGCCGAGGCGGCCACCCTCCCCGAGGGGCGGCTGATGGTGGGCTACATGAAGCAGTACGACCCGGCCGTGCGCCGGGCCGAGGAGCTGCTGGCCGAGCTGGGCGGCCCGGAGGCGATCAGGTCGGTCGAGGTGACCGTGCTGCACCCGAGCGGGGAGTCGCAGCTGGCGTTCGCGAACCTGACGCAGGCGCGGGACGTGGACCCGGGGCTGCTCGACTCGCTGCGGGCCGCCGAGCGCGACCTGGTCTCGCGGGCGCTGGGGGAGTCGGCGCCGGAGCAGGTACGGGCGCTGTACGGGGTGGCCTTGGGCTCGATATGCCACGATTTGTCGCTCTTGAGGCGCTTTACTGGGTCACCTGCTGAAATTTCGTACGTTGAGGCGTGGGGGCCCGCGCCGGGGTCCATCGAGATCACCGGGCCCCTGCCCGCCCGGGGCCGGTTCTCCATCCGCTGGCACTACCTGGAGGACTACCCGGCCTACCGCGAGACCGTGGCCATCCACCACGACAAGGGCTCGCTGGAGCTGGTCTTCCCCTCGCCCTACCTGATGAACGCGCCCACCACGCTCACCGTGGTCTCCGGCGCCGAGAGCCGCACCGAGTACCGCGACGTGACCGAGGCGTTCGAAGTACAGCTGGCCGCCTTTCATGCTTTCGTGAACGATGGCAAGCCGCCCCTCACCGACGCGGGCGGCGGGCTGGAGGACATCGTGACCGCCCAGCGGATCGCCGCTCGTTACGCCGTACAGCATGAACTGCCCATCGGAGGGGAGGCCGCGTGAGTGAAGAGATCGTCGTCGTACCGCACACGCACTGGGACCGGGAGTGGTACGAGCCGTTCCAGCGTTTCCGGCTGCGGCTGGTCGCGCTGCTCGACGAGGTGCTCGACACCATGGAACGCGAGCCCGCCTACCACTTCACCCTCGACGGCCAGCTGGCCTGCGTGGACGACTATCTGGAGGTGCGGCCGGAGAACCGCGACCGCATCGCCGCGCTCGTCGAGTCGGGGCGGCTGGCGGTGGGGCCGTGGCAGATCCTGCTCGACGAGTTCCTGTGCTCGGGCGAGAACATCGTGCGCAACCTCGAACTGGGCATGAGCCGGGCCGACAAGCTCGGCGGGGCGATGCCGGTGGGGTACCTGCCCGACATGTTCGGGCACACGGCGCAGATGCCGCAGATCCTGCGCAAGGCCGGGCTGCTGCACGCCTGCGTCTACCGCGGCGTGCCGTCCTCGGTGACCACGGACGCCTTCGCCTGGGTCGCGCCGGACGGTACGGCGCTGCGCACCCAGTACCTGCCCGCGGGCGGCTACGGGAACGGGGCGCACCTGTTCTCGGACTCCGCGGGGCTGACCGAGCGGGCGGCGGCGTTCGTCACGACCATGCGGGAGTGGCACGGGCCCGAGGGCGCGCTGCTGGCCATGTACGGCACGGACCACTCGGCGCCGGTGCGCGGGCTGCCGGAGATGGTGGCGGCGATCGGCGGCCGGATGGACACCTTGTCCGGATATATCGGGAAGTATTCCGGTGAGGTGGACGGGCTGCCGCGCGTCGAAGGCGAGCTGCGCTCCCACGCCCGCGCCAACATCCTGCCCGGCGTCATCTCGGTCCGGGCCCACGTCAAGCAGGCCATGGGCCGCGCCGAGCGGATGGTCGAGCGCTACGCCGAGCCGCTGGCCGCCCTCTGGGGCGCCGAGTGGCCGGGCCGCTTCCTCGACATGGCGTGGTGGCGGCTGGTCGACGCCAGCGGCCACGACTCGGTGACCGGCTGCGGCGTGGACGACACCGCCCAGCAGGTGGCCGCGCGCATCGCCGAGGCCGAGCATCTCGGTCAGGCCGTACGCGACATGGTGACCGCCCGGCTGGCCGGGTCGGTGCCGTCCGACGGGGTGCTCCTCGTCAACCCGACGCCCGCCGCGCGCAGGGGCGTCGTGGTCGTGGACGTGGCCGGCACCGACCCGCTGGTGGACCCCTCGGGCGCGCCGGTGCCGGTGCAGCCGCTGGAGTACGCGCCCACGCTGCTGCTGGACGAGGAGATGGACGCCGCCACGGCGCTGACCTTCGTCCACGGCACCGAGCTGTACGGGCAGCACATCACGGCGTGGTCGGTGGAGGGCGAGACGCTGACGTTCACGGTGGCGCGGGAGACGTCGGCCGTGTTCGACCTGGACGACCTGCGCGCGGCGACCGGCGGCGTGCGGCGGGTGCGCATACTCGCCGAGCCCAGGCGCACGGTCGCCGCCCTGGTGGAGGTCCCGCCGCTGGGCCACACGAGCATCCGGCCGGTGCCCCACGAGCAGGTGCGGGGGGCATCCGCCGGGGCGGGCCGGCCGGCTCCGGTGCGCGGCGACGAGGAGGTGCTGGACAACGGCCTGCTGCGGGTCACGATCGCCGGCGACGGCACGCTGACCCTGGTGGGCGCCGACGGCACGACGGTCACGGGAGCCGGGCGCATCGTGGACGGCGGCGACGTCGGCGACACCTACAACCACGCGCCCCCGGCCGGCGACCTGCTCGTGTCGGAGCCGTCGGCCGTCGAGACGGAGCTGGCCTGCTCGGGTCCGCTGGTGGCGGCGGTGGACGTGCGCCGTACGTACCGGTGGCCGGCATCGGGCGACGGGATCGACGGCGCGCCCGAGCTGCCCGCGCCCTCGCGCGCCCCGCGGACCGAGGAGATCGTCGTCACCACCCGCGTCGAGCTGCGGGCCGGCGAGCCGTACGTACGCCTGCGCGTCGAGTTCGACAACCGGTGTGATGATCACCGGGTTCGCCTGCACGTGCCGCTGCCCGCCCCGGCGACGGAGTCGCACGCCGAGGGCCAGTTCGCGGTGGTCACCCGCGGGCTCACCTCGGAGGGCGGCTGCGGCGAGACCCCGCTGCCCACCTTCCCCGCCTCCTCGTGGGTGGCGGCCGGAGGCGTGGCGGCGCTGCTGGAGCACGTGACGGAGTACGAGGTGGCGGACGGCGAGCTGGCCCTGACGCTCCTGCGCTCGGTCGCCTACCTGTCCCGCAACCGCAACGCCCTGCGCCCCGAGCCGGCCGGGCCGCAGCTGCCGACCCCGGCCGCCCAGTCGCGCGGGATCCGCTCGGTGAGCCTGGCGCTGATGCCGTACGCGCGGTCCTGGCAGGAGGTCGTGCCGCAGGCCGAGACCTTCCGCCACGACCTGCTCGTGGTCCCGGGGCAGGGCGAGCGCGCTTCGGCGCTGCCCGATCCCGCGCCCGGGCTGTCGGTGACGGGCGACGGCGTGGTGATGACCTCGCTGCGGATGCGTGACGACCGGCGAGAGCTCAGGGTCGTGGCCCTCACGCCGGTCGCCACGGAGGCCGTCATCGAGGGCGCCTTCACCCAGGCCCGCCACGCCGACCTGCGCGGCCGCCCCGGCGATCGGCTCCCGGTCGCCGACGGCGTGCTCCGCCTGGCGCTGAAGCCGTGGGAGATCGCGACGGTCCAGCTCTCCGGATAGCCGCCCGGTCGCTCCGTCGCGTGCTCGGCTCTCCGGTCAGCCGCCGAGCCGCTCCAGCGCCTGCTCGCGTGCCTGCCTGGCCAGGTCCTCCTCCGAGCGGGGCAGGCCGAGCGCCAGCGCCCGGTCCAGGTCCGCCAGCGCGCCGCGGAAGTCGCGCAGCGCGATCCGGACCTGGCCCCGGCCGTAGAGCGCCCGGGCGGCGTTGCGGTCCAGGTCGAGCGCGTCGTTGTAGGCGGCTTCCGCGTCCGCGGGCGAGCCGGCCCGCCACAGCGCGTGGGCCAGCAGCGTGCGGGCCGCCACGTCTCCCGGCATCCTGGCCACCGCCTGCCGGCCCAGGTCCACCGCCTCGTCCGGGCTGCCCATCGACAGGCAGACCTCGGCGAGCGCCGTCAGGACCCGCACGGTGGCCAGGGCGTCCTGCTGGCTCTCGAACTGCGAGCGCGCCGCGGTCAGCGTCTCCCTGGCGGCCTCCAGGTCGCCCTCGACCCTGGCGACCTCCGCCTTGAACGCCAGCAGGTTGGCGAACTGCCGCTCGTCGCCCTGCTCCAAGGAGCGGCTGGCCGCCACGTCGGCGAAGCGCCGGGCCGAGATGAAGTTGCCCTCACCGAGCGCGGCCTCGGCGGCCGCGCGGAAGTCGGCGGGCGTGTGCTCCTGCGGCCGGTCGCGGGCGGGCGCGGCGTGGTGGGCGGTGCGGATGGCCTCGACCAGGCGTTCCTGGCCGAGCTGGTACCACAGGCTCCTGGCGCGCTGCTCCTCGGTGAGGATGTGCCTGGCCACCAGGGCGTCCACCACGGCGTTGGGCATGTCGGCGGTCTGCGTCAGGCCGCGGTAGGCGGTGCCGCGCGTGCCCCGCTCGGTGATGAAGGTCGTCTCGATCCAGGCGCGCAGCTCCGGCTCGGGCACGCCGGTCTCCAGGCTGACGTCGCGTACCGCGCGGTCGAAGTAGGCGGCGAGGATCCCGGTGAGGTCGCCGAGCTGGGCGAGCAGCTCCGCGGTGATCGTGTCGGTGGAGCCGCCCAGGCCCGACCAGAGCGCCGCGCACGCGATCTGCAGCTCGAAGGGCGAGACTTGCTCGCTGACGATCTCGACGCTCTCGCCCAGCCGGTCGGTGTAGGTCGTCTTGCGCAGCCGCTCGACCAGCTGCTCGGCCACGCCGGGCGCGTAGCGGCGGCCGCTGTGGGAGGCCGGCCCGGTCACCGCGGCCACCGCCGACGCCTGCCCCAGACCGTCGAGGCGCACATAGGCGAACGGCTGCGGGCTCAGCAGTCCCTCGTAGCCGCTCAGCGTGGCGAGCTGGTCGTCGCGCACCAGGAGCAGCAGGTTGAGCGGCAGGTCCCGCAGGGCCTGGGCCAGCTCGCCGATGAGGCGGTCGCGCTCGGGCAGCCGGGCGGGGAAGGCCGTGAACAGCTCCTCCATGTGGTCGATCGCGGCCAGCACCCGGTGCGGGGCGGCGCCGGCGAGGATGCTCTCCAGCGCCGAGCTGACCGACTGCTCGGGGTCGGGGGTCTGGCGGGCGGGCGTCCAGCTGCTGATCAGGGTGAAGCGGTAGCCGCCCGGCCCGGACGCGTGCGCGAGCGGCCAGGTGGGCTGGTGGATCAGCCGCCCGACGGGCAGCGTCAGCGTGCGCGGCTCGTCGTCGAGCAGCGGGAGGACCCCGGCGTGCAGGAGGGACGTCTTGCCGACGGCGGCGGGGCCGTGGAGCACCACCACCCGCTCGGCCAGCCAGGCGTCCCGCAGGTGGCGGGCCTCCTGCGACCTGCCGTGGAACAGGGCCGACTCGGTGCGGCGGAAGGGGCGCGGGCCGACGTACGGCTCGGTGGGATTGCTGGTCATGGCGTCCCCCGGAGTCCGGCGGCAAGCTTGTCGTTGAGCGAGCGCGGGGTCTCCCACAGGATGCGGATGCTCTGGGCCTGGAAGTAGCGCTCGAGGTATTGGCGCTCCTCGGCGGAGTGGTCGTCCGGGTTGAGCTGGATGCTCGTGTGCTCCCTGCGCATGGTGCCCGGCAGGCCGTGCAGCAGGGTCCGGAACATGACGTGGAACGTCCAGTCGCGCAGGCCGTAGCCGATGAACAGCAGCGCCTTCGTCCGCAGCGCGGTGCGGACCGGGAAGGGCAGCAGCGTCATCGGGTGCCCGCCGCGCGGGGCAGCGGACGACGCGCTGGTGTGCCTCCCGTCCTGGGCCAGCCTGACCAGGAAGTCGAGGTAGTCGTCCTCGATGAGCACGATCGAGTGCGGCTCCTGGTGGTGGCCGTGCAGATGGAACACGAGTGGCCGCTCCACGCACGGGGTGAAGGCTGGTTCACGAAAAGGGCTCCCGGTCCAGTCGTCGGAGGACATCGCATACCACGGACACAAGTCCCAAATGGGCTGTTTTCTCGCCTGCTGCAGCGCCAGGAACATGAAGTCGTCGTAGTTCGTGGTGATGTACAGGGGGAGAGGGTAGCGGGCCAGCACGGCGTGCACCGGGAATTGATCTGTCCTGTCGGGCGGGGTCGCGTTGGCGAACTCGGCCCTCAGGAATTCGCGTTTCGTCCTGGTTGCGTCACGATAGACCATCGTGGTCGCGTATTGCATCACGCGTGCCAGGTTGTCGGAATCCGCGTACGGATAGTTGATCTTGTTGGCCCATTTCGTGGCGAGCTGACCACCGAGCGGGAGCCGCTCCGCGCTGGCTCCCGCGCCGAGAAAGGGGATGCAGTCACCATTGTTGAGATCCCCGATCAGCAGATCCCAGGCGGCCTCGTTGTCGCGGTCGATGCCACCGGCGTGCACGCGTCACCGCCTTCCGGGTCATGGCGGCGAGGTGCGGAACCCTTCAGAGGGTCCATGAAAGGGCCGCCGCAGTCAATAGCCGAGAATGGCCGCATAGTGGCGCCGTGCCATCTCCCGACATAACCCAATATATGTTAGTAATCCCGGCAAAGGGCGCTATATGTGACGGGGCAAATAGCCATTAAGGGCTGTCCGCTTCAGGGGGAAAGCGCTCTTTCCGCTGGGTGCGGACACGACCTGCGACGGGCAGATATCGCATTAGGATCGGTGGCGATAGTCGAATAACGACCAGTGGCGGTGATCGTGATGGAGGACGTCGCGCGGCAGGAGCGCCGCCCCACCCTCTGGGGGCGGGAGATCCCGTTCCGCAACCGCTGTTTCACCGGTCGCGAGCGCGAGCTCGCCGAGCTCCACAGCCGGCTGGCGCAGCACTCGACCGCGCTGGTCGGCCAGCCGCCCCAGCCGGTCTACGGCATGGGCGGCATCGGCAAGACCGAGATCGCCGCCGAGTACGCGCATCGCCACGCGGAGGAATACGACCTCGTCTGGTGGATCAGGGCCGAGCAGGAGGAGACCATCGTCAACTCGCTGATCGGGCTGGGCCGCAAGATGTCCCTCGACGGCTTCCGCCCCGACGATCGCGACTACTCCGCCAAGCTGGTCCTGTCCGCCCTCGCCAATCGCGAGCTCTACGAGCGATGGCTGCTGATCTACGACAACGTCGAGAGCGCCAACGCGGTCCAGCACTACCTGCCCAGCGGCGGCGGCCACGTCATCATCACCACGCGCGACCGCCACTGGCGGCGGGCGATGGACCTCGACGGGATCGAGGTAGGGGAGTTCCTTCCCGACGAAACGGTCAAGTTCTTTCATAGGCGGGTGACCGCCCTGGCCGACCCGGGTAGGTCCGGCTCCGTGGAAGCCGAGGCCGACGCGAAGGAGCTGGCCAACCAGCTCGGAAACCTCCCGCTGGCCGCCGAGCACGCCGCCGCGTACCTCAACGAGACCGGCACCAGCATCTCCGAATACCTGGAGCTGTTCCGCGACAACGCGCACGCGCTGCTGGCCAGCTCGGTCGACATCAAATACCCGCAGACCGTGGCCACGACCTGGAGCGTCTCGCGCAGCAAGATCTCGCCGGAGGCCGACGCGCTGTTCAAGCTGCTGGCCAGCCTCTCCGCCGAGCCGATCGCCGAGGAGCTGCTGGTGCAGCCGGCCGTGGCCTCCAAGCTGCCGCCGCCGCTGGACCGGGTGCTGAGCGGCGTGACCGAGTTCCGCAGGGCGGCCAGGGAGCTGGGCCGCTACTCCATGCTCAAGCTCGACGGCGTGCGCAACGTCGTGCAGCTGCACCGCGTCGTACAGGCCGTCACCAGGGACCGCATGGTGCGCGAGGACCCGGAGGCCGCGGCCCGCTTCCAGGAGGCCGCCCACCTCCTGCTGGCCGCCTCCGATCCCGGGGCGGTCGACCGCGAGGACAGCGAGCAGATCTACCAGCGCTCCCTGCAGCACCTGGTGCCCTCGCGGGCGGTCGAGTCCGGCGATCGCCTGGTCCGCAAGCTGATCATCAACCAGGTCGAGCAGCTCTACCGCCGCGGCGGCCACCAGGAGAGCCTGCGGATCGGCCTGCCGACGCTGGAGCTGTGGCGGCAGCGGTTCGGGCAGGACGACAAGCAGACCCTGGCCCTGGCGGTCCAGGTCGGCAACGCGCTGCGCACGGCCGGCCAGTGGGAGGAGAGCCTGCGCCTGCACGCCGACACCCTCCAGCGGCTGCGCGACAACTTCGGCGAGCTGGACGCCGTCTACCTGAGCTGCGCCCGCGTGCACGACGTCGGGCTGCGGCTGCTCGGCCGCTACGCCGACGCGCTGGACAACGACCTGCGGCTGCTGCCGCTCTTCGAGCAGCAGCTGCGGCCCGACCACCCCGACACGCTGCGGATCCGCAGCAACGTGGCGGTGAGCCTGCGCTGCCTGGGCCGCTTCGAGGAGGCCCTGCGCTACGACGACGAGACGCTGGCCGAGCGGCAGCGCATCTTCGGCCCGGTCGAGCACGCGACGCTGAGCTCGCAGTTCGGCCGCTCCCGCGACCTGCGCGGGCTGGGGCGCTACGAGGAGTCCCTCGACCTGATCCGGCGGATCAGCAACGCCATCGACCGCAAGAACCAGCCGTGGAACCAGTTCCGCCTCCTGGTCGCCATCGACTTCAGCGTGGCACTCAACCGGGTCGGCCTCTACGAGGACGCCTTCGTCCAGGGCGTGAAGGCCTGGGAGCGGCACAAGTCGACCCTCGGCGCGGAGCACCGCCAGACGCTGCAGTCGGCCACCAACCTCATCAACGACTACCGGCTCACCGAAGACCTGGCCGGCGCCCAGCGGCTGGGCGAGGAGACGGTGCTGAGCCTGGAGAAGGTGGCCGGCCCCGACCACCCCAACACGCTGGCGGCCTACAACAACCTGGCCATCGTGCTGCGGGTCAGGAACAATCCGGGCGGCGCCCGCCGGCTGAGCGAGCGGGCGGTCGAAGGGATGAAGGCCCTCCTGGGCGACACCCACCCCAACACCCTGATCGCCATGCACAATCTCGCCAGCGATCTGGCCGCACTGGGCGAGGTGGGGCAGGCCCGGAGGCTGGGCGAGACGGTGCTGGAGCGCAGCCTCACGACGCGCGGCGCCGACCACCCCAACACCCTGGCCGCCATGGCCAACCTGTCCCTCGACCGCAATGCCGACGGAGACAAGGACGGCGCCCAGAGCCTGCGGGAGCGGATGCTCGACGGCTACCAGCGCTCGATCATGCCCGACCACCCGCACGCCCGGCTGGCCGCCCAGTACGGCCGGGTCAACCTGGGCATCGAGCCCATGAACGACTGACGGCCTAGATCGAAAACCCGGGATTGGCGCTCAGCCAGCGCGCACGGTGCCGGGCCCGGAGGTCGGCCGCCCGCCGCTCGGCCGGGGCGGGCACCGGCTCGCGCAGCCACTCGCGGAGCCGGTCCAGCAGCCCGTTCACGAGCACCTCGCCCGGCCCGGTCAGGCTCCCCGAGCCGCTCGCGCGGGTCAGCGCCTCGAACGTGATGGCCCGGCGGTAGGCGAACTCCGCCTCCGCCCGCTCGACGGCCGGGCTCGCGTGCCGTTCGTCGCCCGGGCTCGCGTGCCGTTCGGCGCGCCAGAACGCGGTGATCGCGAAGTTCGCGAAGCAGCCCTGCAGCAGCGGGCCGAGCGGTCGCGGGTCGGAGCGCCAGGGCGCGTACCAGCGACGCCCGTCGTCGGGGCCGGTCAGCTCGACCACGTCCTCGACCGCGCCGAGCACCAGGTGCCACACCTCGTGGACCAGGCTCTCCGCGAACGCGACCGGGTCGGGCGGCGGCGAGAGCGCGATCGCCCCGTACGCCCAGCCGGACGTCGCGCTGGCGGGCCGCACCCGGCCACGGCCCTCCAGCGGCACCAGCGTGGTGAAGACCGCCGCGATCGTCCCGGCGGCGTGGTGATGCCGCTCGCACAGCACCTGCCAGGCGTGGCCGAGCTCGCGCTGCCACCACACCGGGTCCGCCTCGCCCCGCCTGCCGAAGCCCGCCAGGTACGGGTCGACCGCGTCGAGCTGGACCGCCAGCCCCAGCCCGTTCGCCCGTGCGTGCAGGGACGGGATCGGGACGAGACCGGACTCCGCGAACGTGCCGAGCCCCGGGACGAACGCGCCGGGGCGCAGCGGCGGCCGCCGCCCGGCCCGCAGCGCCGCGCCGGCGCTGAAGGAGACGAGATAGCCGAGGTCCGGATCCTCGCCGTCGCGCAGTCGCCGCAGGCAGTCGACCGCCCAGCAGCCCACCTGGGGGAGCACCAGCAGCTCCGCCATGAGGCGCGGATCGCTCTCCTGCAGCTCGGCCAGCGCGCGGAAGGCGGCATCGGCGTCCGTCCCGCGCACCTGCCGCCGCACGGCCTCCAGGAGCAGCTGGTTCCTGTGGAGCTGGATCTCCCGGAGCCGGGTCAGCAACTCGGAGGTGAGGTCGTCGTCGACCAGGCGGTGGCAGATCTCGTACGTCTCAGCGGCCGAACACTCCGTCAGCCATCGCACGGGACGGCACCGTTGTTGGCATCCTCCTGCCACAGTCGATCCCACGGCCCTCTTCGCCCGAGGATCCTGCTCACCAGCCCGTCGAGGGTGGCGTCGTCGAGTTCGGTCAGTTGGAGCAGCGTCATGTCAGTCAGCTCCGCAAGCCCGGTGCCAACCGCGTGAGCCGGTTCCCCCATAGAGAGTCCCTCCTAGGCTGCTGCCGAGATCATACGACGGCGCTTTGCCCGAATGAAATGCCGGTGAATACGGCTCGGGTTTCGGCCAGCGCCAAACCCGGGTGACGGCCTGCTTGTGGACAGCCACAACACACACCGCGTGACTTCGTTGGCCCTACAATTGCCGCAGGTCAGAGGCATGACGAACACTGGGCCGCATGAACCTTGGCCCTGTCGACTCCTCCCAGGTCCCGCGCTTCGCCGGGCTCGCCACCTTCGCCCGCCTGCCCAGGCTCGACCAGGTCGAGCGGGCGGACGTGGCCGTCGTGGGCGTGCCGTTCGACACCGGCGTGTCCTACCGGCCCGGCGCCAGGTTCGGCCCGGCCGCGGTCAGGGAGGCCTCCCGGCTGCTGCGGCCGTACCATCCGGGGCTGGACGTCTCGCCGTTCGAGCGGGTGCAGGTGGTCGACGCCGGTGACATCGCGGCCAATCCGTTCGACATCGGGGCGGCCATCGAGAGCATCGAGGGCGCGGCGGACTCGATCGACGCCAAGCTCGTCGCGATCGGCGGCGACCACACGATCGCGCTGCCGCTGCTGCGGTCCGTGGCCAGGAAGCACGGCCCGGTGGCGCTGCTGCACTTCGACGCGCACCTGGACACCTGGGACACCTACTTCGGCGCCGAGTACACGCACGGCACCCCGTTCCGCCGGGCGGTGGAGGAGGGCCTGCTGGACACCGAGGCCGTCAGCCACGTCGGGATCAGGGGCCCGCTGTACGGCAAGAAGGACCTCGAGGACGACCGGCGGCTCGGGTTCGGCATCCTGACGGCGGCCGACGTGCTGCGGCGCGGCCTCGACGAGGTGATCGACGTGCTGCGGCAGCGCATCGGCGACCGGCCCCTGTACGTGTCCGTCGACATCGACGTGCTGGACCCGGCCCACGCCCCGGGCACGGGGACGCCGGAGGCGGGCGGGCTCACCAGCCGTGAGCTGCTGGAGATCCTGCGCGGCCTGGCCGGGTGCGACCTGGTCGGGGCCGACGTCGTCGAGGTGGCCCCGGCGTACGACCATGCGGAGATCACCTCGGTCGCCGCCTCCCACGTGGCCTACGACCTCGTCAGCCTGCTGGCGTTGCAGGAGAAAGCATGAGCCTCACCGAGATCGAGACGTACGGGGTCGAGCGCATCCCCGACGCGGACCGCAACGCGCGCCCGATCGACCTGTTCCGGCTGGCGTTCGGGGGCGCGAACACGTTCGCCACCTGCGTGCTCGGCGCCTTCCCCATCCTGTTCGGCCTGTCGTTCTGGCAGGGGCTGGCCGCCACCGTGCTCGGGCTGGTGGTCGGCGCGCTGATCCTGGCGCCGCTGTCGCTGTTCGGGCCGCTCAACGGCACCAACAACGCCGTCTCCTCCTCCGCCCACCTGGGCGTGCACGGCCGGATCGTGGGCTCGTTCCTGTCGCTGCTGACCGCGATCGCGTTCTTCTCGATCTCGGTGTGGTCGTCGGGGGACGCGCTGGTCGGCGGCGCCCACCGGCTGGCCGGGCTGCCCGACACCGACCTGTCGTACGGCGTCGCGTACGCGCTCTTCGCCGTCCTCGTGCTCATCGTCTGCGTGTACGGCTTCCGCTTCATGCTGTTCGTCAACAAGATCGCGGTGGCGGCGGCGTCGCTGCTGTTCGTCCTGGGGGCCTTCGCCTTCGCCGGGGACTTCGACCCGTCCTACCCGGGCACGCTCCCGGCCGGCGACCCGCTGTTCTGGCCGTCGTTCATCGGCGCGGCGCTGATCGTGCTGTCGAACCCGGTGTCGTTCGGCGCCTTCCTGGGCGACTGGTCCAGGTACATCCCGGCCACGACGCCGAAGTCCCGGGTGATGGCCGCGGCCTTCCTGGCGCAGCTCGCCACCATCCTGCCGTTCCTGTTCGGCCTGACCACGGCCTCGATCATCGCGACCAAGGCCGCCGACTACCTGGACCCGGCCGCCCCCAACTACGTCGGCGGGCTGCTGGCCGTCTCGCCCGGCTGGTACTTCGTACCGGTCTGCCTGATCGCCCTGATCGGCGGCATGTCCACCGGAACGACCTCCCTCTACGGCACCGGGCTCGACTTCTCCAGCGTCTTCACCCGCTTCTCCCGGGTGCAGGCGACGGTGTTCATCGGCACGCTGTCGATCGTGTTCATCTTCATCGGCCGCTTCGCCGCGAACCTCACCCAGAGCATCTCCACGTTCGCCACGCTGATCATCACGTGCACGGCGCCGTGGATGGTGATCATGATGCTCGGCTACGTGACCCGCAGGGGCTGGTACGACCCCGAGGCGCTGCAGGTCTTCAACCGGCGCCAGCGCGGCGGCCGCTACTGGTTCGCGCACGGCTGGAACTGGCGCGGGCTGTCGGCCTGGCTCGTCTCCGCGGGCCTCGCGCTGCTGTTCGTGAACCTGCCGGGCCAGTTCGTCGGCCCCCTGGGTAACCTGGCCGGGGGAGTGGACATCTCGCTGCCGGTGGGGCTGGCCGTCGCGGGCGTGCTCTATCTGGCGCTGCTGACGGCGTTCCCGGAGCCCCGCGAGGTCTACGGCCCCGAGGGCCCGCGCCTGGTGCGCACGGCCGACACGCCGATCCTGCCCATCGTGGAGACGGTGGGCTAGCGAGTGCCCCAGGAGTAGGTCTGCTTACGCAGCTTGAGATAGACGAACGACTCCGTGGCCCGCACGGCGGGGATGGCGCGGATCTTGCTGAGGATCTCCAGCAGGTGCCCGTCGCCCTCGCAGACCACCTCGACGATCACGTCGAAGGAGCCGGCCGTGAGGACCACGTAGTCGATCTCGTCGATGGCCGCCAGCTCGTCGGCCACCGCCTCCAGGTCGCCCTCGCAGTTGATGCCGATCATGGCCTGCCGCGGGAATCCGAGCGTCAGCGGGTCGGTGACCGCGACGATCTGCATGACGCCCGCGTCCTGCAGCCGCTGGACGCGCTGGCGCACGGCGGCCTCCGACAGGCCCACCGCTTTCCCGATCGCCGCGTACGGCATGCGCCCGTCGGTCTGGAGCTGCTCGATGATCTGCTTGGACAGATCGTCGAGCACCACCGGCCCGGCATTGGCGTTGTTGCGGCGTACGCGGGGCGGCGTCGTCATCGACGGAATCCTCCTACTGGTCCGGCGTTACGGGTGCGTTCCCGCTGAGTTGCCGTCCTGGTGCGACATGTTGTCAGTTCCTGGCGGCCTGTCAAGCGAATTCGTAGCAATTTGGTATCTTCACCACGAAATCCCTTGTCGAGATGCACCTGCTCTGTAAGAGTCGCGGCATCTCAGCCACCCATTTGGAGGGCGCATGATCCGTCTGCAGAACTTCATCAATGGTGAGTTCGTGGACGCCAAGAGCGGCAAGTTCTCCGACATCATCGACCCGTGCACGGGCGAGGCCTACCTACAGGCCCCCGTCTCCGGGCCGGAGGACGTCGATGCCGCCTTCGCCGCCGCTGCCGCCGCGTTCGAGTCGTGGGGCAGGACCACGCCGGGTGAGCGGGCCAACCTCCTGCTCAAGGTCGCCGACGCCATCGACGCGCGGGCCGACGAGATCAACGAGGCGGAGTGCCTCAACACCGGCAAGCCGCGGGCCCGGATGGCCGAGGACGAGACCCCGGTGGCCGCCGACCACTTCCGCTTCTTCGCGGGCGCGGCGCGCACCCTGGAGGGTCCCACGGCCGGCGAGTTCCTCGCCGAGCACACCAGCGTCATCCGGCACGAGCCGATCGGCGTGATCGGCCAGGTCACGCCGTGGAACTACCCGATGATGATGGCGGTCTGGAAGATCGCCCCGGCCCTGGCGGCCGGCAACACGGTCGTGCTCAAGCCGTCCGACACCACCCCGGCCTCCACGCTCAAGCTGGCCGAGATCCTCGGCGAGGTGCTGCCCGCGGGCGTCTTCAACGTCGTCACCGGCGACCGCGAGACCGGCGCCCTCGTGGTGAGCCACCTCACCGCCTCCATGGTCGCCATCACCGGCTCGGTCGGCGCGGGCATGTCGGTCGCCAAGAGCGCCGCCGACGATCTCAAGCGCGTCCACCTGGAGCTCGGCGGCAAGGCCCCGGTCGTGGTGTTCGAGGACGTCAAGGACCTGCGCAAGGCCGCCTCCGACATCGCCACCGCCGGCCTCTACAACGCCGGCCAGGACTGCACCGCCGCCTGCCGCGTGCTGGTGCACGAGAGCGTGCACGACGAGTTCGTGGCCGCGCTCGCCGAGGCCGCCGCCGGCACCGTGACCGGCGACCTGGGCAACGAGGACGCGCTCTACGGGCCGCTCAACAACGAGAACCAGCTCGCCAGGGTTCAGGGCTTCATCGACCGGGTCCCGGCGCACGCCAAGGTCCTCACCGGCGGCCACCGGGTCGGCGAGAAGGGCTACTTCTTCGCGCCGACGATCGTCGACGGCCTCAAGCAGGACGACGAGATGGTGCAGAACGAGGTCTTCGGCCCCGTGATCACCGTCCAGACGTTCACCGACGAGGCCGACGCGCTGGCCAAGGCCAACGACGTCAAGTACGGCCTGAGCGGCTCGGTCTGGACCTCCGACCACGGCCGGGCCATGCGCATGTCCAACCGGCTCGACTTCGGCGTGGTCTGGGTCAACACGCACATCCCGTTCGTCTCGGAGATGCCGCACGGCGGCTTCAAGCACTCCGGGTACGGCAAGGACCTGTCGGTGTTCGGCCTGCACGACTACACCCGGGTCAAGCACGTCATGCACTACATCGGCGAATAGGACGACGGCTGGGATGACTGAGCTGAATGCGATAGAGCTTGAGGACGTCGTCAAGGAGTACCTCTCGCATGGCGAGGTCGTCCAGGCGGTCAAGGGCGTCACGCTGGGCATCGCCGAGGGGGAGTTCTTCTCCCTCCTCGGCCCGTCCGGGTGCGGCAAGACCACGACCATGAGGATGATCGCGGGGTTCGAACCGCCCTCGAAGGGGCTGGTGCGGCTGCACGGCAAGGACGTCACGGACGTCCCGCCCAACAAGCGCGACGTCAACATGGTCTTCCAGTCCTACGCCCTCTTCCCGCACATGAGCGTCTGGGACAACGTGGCCTTCGGGCTGAAACAGCGCAAGACGCCGCAGGAGGAGATCAAGCGGCGGGTCGGCGAGATGCTGGAGATCGTCGACCTCGCCGGCAGGGAGAAGCGCCGCCCGCGCGAGATGTCCGGCGGCCAGCAGCAGCGCGTGGCGCTGGCCCGCGCGCTGGTCAACCGGCCGCGGGCGCTCCTGCTCGACGAACCGCTCGGCGCGCTCGACCTCAAGCTGCGCCAGGCCATGCAGATCGAGCTCAAGCGCATCCAGCGCGAGGTCGGCATCACGTTCGTGTACGTGACCCACGACCAGAACGAGGCGCTGACCATGAGCGACCGGATCGCTGTCATGAACGACGGCCTGGTCGAGCAGCTCGCCGGGCCGCGGGAGATCTACGAGCGGCCCGCGACCGCGTTCGTGGCCGGCTTCATCGGCACCTCCAACCTGCTCACGGGCACCGCGAGCGGCGGCGAGCTGAAGATCGGCGGCGGCCGCGTGCTGGTGCCGGGGCACGACGGCGACGTGACGGTGACCGTGCGGCCCGAGAAGATCACCATCGACACGGTGGAGCCCGGCCAGGGCCTGAGCGCCGTGCGCGGCACCGTCGCCGAGGTGGTCTACCTGGGGACCTACAACAGTTACGCGGTGAGTCTCGCTGACGGGGCCGAGATCACGGTGTTCCAGCAGAACGCTCTTGACGCTTCGGCCACCGCGGAGCGGGGGGACTCCGTCTGGCTGTCGTGGCAGGCGCAGCACTCATATGTGATTGGAAGTCGATAGCACCTCATGAACCACCCCATGCTCCGCTCCCGTCGCGATTTCTTCCGCGTCGCCGGGTTCTCCGCCACCGGGCTCGCGCTGGCCGCCTGCGGCGTTCAAGGACAGAAGGCCGCGCCCCCGAAGGCCGACGCGGTCAAGGATTTCTGGGCCAAGCAGACCAAGCACGGCAAGGTCGTCTTCGCCAACTGGCCCGAGTACATGCCCGAGGACAAGGCCCCGCTGGAGAAGTTCAAGCAGGCCACCGGCATCTCGTACGAGTACAAAGAGGTCATCCAGGAGAACGCCGAGTTCTTCGGCAAGGCCGACCCCGTCCTGCGGGCGGGGCAGTCGCTGGGCTACGACATCGTCGTCATGACCAACGGCGTTCAGCTCCAGCACATGATCGAGCTGGGCTACGTGACGCCGCTCGACCACTCCCAGCTGCCGAACTTCGAGGCCAACGCCGGCCAGAAGTACAAGGAGCGGGCCTACGACCCCGGCAACAAGTACACGGTGCCGTACACGTCGGGGGTGACCGGGATCGCGTACAACACCAAGTACGTCGACGAGGACATCACCAGCATCGAGTCGCTGTTCGACCCCAAGTACAAGGGCCATGTCGGCATGATGGCCGACGCCCAGGAGATCGCGAACTTCGGCATGTTCGCGCTCGGCATCGCCCCGGAGAAGTCGACCGAGGCGGACTGGAAGAAGGCCGGGGAGAAGCTCAAGGCGCAGCGTGACGCCGGAATTGTCCGGAAATATTACGATCAAAACTACATCGACGCTGTGTCCAAGGGTGACGTCTGGCTCACCATGGCCTGGTCGGGCGACGTCTTCCAGCGCCAGCTCGCCGGCGAGCCCGTCAAGTTCGTGGTGCCCGAGGAGGGCGGCACGATCTGGACCGACAACATGCTCATCCCCAAGAACGCGGCCAACCCGGTGGACGCGCTCATGCTCATGGACTACCTCTACCAGCCGGCCGTGGCCGCCGAGCTGGACGAGTTCATCCAGTACGTCACCCCGGTCCCGGCCGTGCAGGACCTGCTGCGGGAGAAGGCCAAGACGGCCAAGGGCAAGGACAAGAAGGCCCTCGAGGACATGATCGACAGCCCGCTCATGTTCCCCACCGAGGCCGACTACGCCAAGCTGCACAACTACACCCCGCTGACCACCCAGCAGGAGCAGGTCTTCAACCCGATCTTCCAGTCCATCACCCAGGCATAGCGCATGAGGCGGCTCACCCCCTACCTGCTGGCGCTGCCGAGCTGGATGTGGCTGGCGATCTTCCTGGTCGTCCCCATGGCCGCGATGGCCTCGGTCTCCCTGCAGACCGGCAACGCCATCGACGGCTTCGCCATGACGTTCAGCTTCTCCAACTACACCGACGCGCTCGGCCGCTACAGCACCCAGCTGGTGCGCTCGCTGCTCTACGGCGGCCTGGCCACCCTGGCCATGCTGGTGATCGGCTACCCGGTGGCGTACTGGATCGCGTTCAAGGGCGGCACGCGCAAGTCCGTGTACCTGTTCCTGCTGCTGCTGCCGTTCTTCGTGTCGTTCGTGCTGCGCACGATCTCGTGGAACTTCCTGCTGTCGGACAACGGCATCCTGTTCGGCACGCTGAAGGGCTGGGGGCTGCTGCCCGAGGACTTCCACGTGCTGGCCACGACGGTCGCCGTGGTCGGCGGGCTGACGTACAACTTCCTGCCGTTCATGATCCTGCCGATCTACGTGTCGCTGGAGCGGGTGGACCCGCGGGTGATCGAGGCGGCCCAGGACCTGTACGCCACGCGGACGTCGGCCTTCCGGCGGGTGGTGCTGCCGCTGTCGCTGCCGGGGGTGTTCGCGGGGGTGCTGATGACGTTCGTGCCCGCCACGGCCGACCCGATCAACGCGCAGATCCTCGGCGGCACGGCCAACACGATGATCGGCAACATCATCCAGACCGAGTACCTGACGAACCTCAACTACCCGACCGCCTCGGCCCTGTCGTTCACGCTGATGGCGGTGCTGCTGGTGGGCATCTTCATCTACGCCAGGGCACTCGGGACGGAGAACGTGCTCGAGGCGGCGGCCCGATGAGGGGCACCCGGCTCGGAGACCGGCTTCTCCACATCTACACCTGGATCATCATCCTCTGGCTGTCCTCGCCGATCGCCGTGATGATCCTCTTCGGCTTCAACGACAAGAAGAGCAAGTCGAACACCTCCTGGCAGGGCTTCACGCTCCGCTGGTACGCCGAACTGTTCGACATCTCCGACCTGACCGTGGCGCTGCGAAACTCGCTGGTGATCGCCGCGGTCAGCACGATCATCACGGTCGTGATCGGCACCATGCTCGGGCTGGCGATCGGGCGGCACCGCTTCCGCGGCAAGGGGGTCACGAACTTCCTGGTCTTCGCCGCCATCTCCACGCCCGAGCTGGTCATGGGCGCGTCGCTGCTGTCGCTGTTCGTCTCGGGGAACGTGCCGCGCGACGCGAACACGATCATCGTCTCCCACGTGCTGTTCTCGCTGTCCTTCGTGGTGGTGACGGTACGTGCGCGCATCGTCACGCTGGACCCGTCGCTGGAGGAGGCGGCCAGGGATCTGGGGGCGACGGCCTGGGGGACATTCAGGCAGGTGACGCTGCCGTCGATCATGCCGGGCGTGATGGCGGGCGCGATGCTGTCGTTCGCTCTGTCCATCGACGACTACGTGGTCACCAGCTTCGTCAACGGCTCGACCGTCACCTTCCCCCTGTGGATCGTCGGTGCGGTCAAGACCGGTATCCCACCCCAGGTCAACGTCATGGGTACGCTGATCTTCGGCATCGGGGTGCTGATCGCGATCGGAAACGCGGTGGCGGCACGGCGCCGTACCTAAATAACCTCCACGAACTTCGTAGGGAAGTGGGATTTGTGGATCCGCTGAAGGCGCTTGCTGATGCGGAGCGCAAGCCGTACTGGCTGGACAGCCCGGCCAGACCCGAGCCGCGACCGCGGCTCGACCAGACAACGAGCGCCGACCTGGTCGTCGTCGGCGGAGGCTTCTCAGGGCTGTGGACGGCCCTGATGGCCAAGGAACGCGATCCGTCCCTGGACGTGGTCCTGCTCGAAGGACGCAGGATCGGCTGGGCCGCCACCGGCCGCAACGGCGGGTTCTGCATGGCGACCCTCACCCACGGCCTGGCCAACGGCCTGGAACGGTGGCCGGACGAGATCGGGCGCCTGGAGCGCATGGGCGTGGCCAACCTCGACGAGATCGAGCAGACCCTGGAGCGCTACGGCGTCGACTGCTCCTTCGAGCGCACCGGCGAGCTGCACGTGGCCACCGAGCCGTGGCAGCTCGACGGGCTGCGCGAGCACCTGGAGCTGATCTCCGAGCTGGGGCTCGACTACGTGCCGCTCGACCAGGAGCAGGTGCGGGCCGAGGTGAACTCGCCGACCTACCTGGGCGGGCTCTGGGAGCGCAGCGGATGCGCCATGCTCGACCCGGCGCGGCTGGCCTGGGGGCTGCGGGAGGCGTGCCTGCGGCTGGGGGTGCGCGTTCACGAACGCACCCCGGTCCGCTCGCTGCGCGACGACGGCACGACGATCACGCTGCGCACGCCGCACGGCGCGGTCGCGGCCCGGCAGGTGGCGCTGGGGACCGGGGTGTTCCCGCCGCTGCTGCGGCGGCTCAAGCACTTCGTGGTCCCCGTGTACGACTACGCCCTGATGACCGAGCCCCTGACCGACCTCCAGCTCGCCGAGGTCGGCTGGCGCAACCGGCAGGGCGTGGGCGACTCGGGCAACCAGTTCCACTACTACCGGCTGACCGACGACAACCGGATCCTGTGGGGCGGCTACGACGCCGTCTACTACAACGGGGGTCTGGTCAAACCCGAGTACGAGCAGCGCGACGAGACGTTCGTCAAGCTCGCCGAGCACTTCTACGAGACCTTCCCCCAGCTCGACGGGGTGCGGTTCACCCACCGGTGGGGCGGGGTGATCGACACCTGCAGCCGGTTCAGCGCCTTCTACGGGCAGGCGCACGGCGGGCGGCTGGCCTACGCCACCGGCTACACCGGGATGGGCGTGGGCGCCACCCGCTTCGGCGCGAACGTCATGCTCGACCTGCTGTCGGGCGAGTCCACCGAGCGGACCCGGCTGCGGATGGTCAAGGAGAAGCCGATGCCGTTCCCGCCGGAGCCGGTGCGGTCCGGGGTCATCCAGGTCACCCGGTGGTCGATCGCGCAGGCCGACCAGCACCAGGGCAAGCGCAACCTGTGGCTGCGCGCGCTCGACCGGATGGGGCTGGGGTTCGACTCGTGATCCTGACCACGCGAGTCGAGTTCGTGGTCGACGGCCTCACGCTCGCCGGGGACCTGCGCGTCCCCGGCGGCGCGGGGCCGCGGCCCGCGCTGGTGTTCACGGGGCCGTTCACCGGGGTGCGCTCCCAGGTCACGGGGCTGTACGCGGACCGGCTGGCCGAGCGGGGGTACGTGACGCTGGCCTTCGACCACCGGAACTGGGGGGAGTCCGAAGGGCTTCCGCGCCGGGACGAGGATCCGCAGGGCAAGCTGCGCGACCTGCGGGGGGCGGTGTCGTTCCTGCGGTCGCGGGCCGAGGTGGACCGGGACCGGATCGGGGCGGTGGGGGTGTGTCTTGGGGGTGGTTACGCGCTCAAGTTCGCCGCCTTCGACCCCCGAGTCCGGATATTTGTCGGTATCGCGGGCGCGTACAACAACCCGTACAGCATGCGCTCCGGCATGGACTACCAGGCGGCGCTGGCGGGCCTCACGGACGTCCTCGAACGCCAGGACCAGGGCGGCGCCGTGGAGTACATCCCGGTGGTCTCCTCCTCTCTTGAGGAGGGGGAGGCCGCCATGCCGGGCGACGAGCCGTACGCGTACTACGGCACCTCACGGGGCGCCTCGCCGCACTGGTCCAACTCGGTGACCAGGGCGAGCGTGCGGGAACTGGTCACGATGGACAACATGATGGGAGCGGACTTCCTGTCGCCCAAGCCGGCGCTGATCGTGCACGGGGTCGTCGACCGGTTCTGCTCGCCGGAGGGGGCCGAGGAGGCGTTCCGCCGCCTCGACCAGCCGAAACAGCTCGTCTGGGTGGACGCCAAGCAGCACATCGACCTGTACGACCGCGAACCGTACGTCACGCAGGCCGTGGACGCCACCGCCACCTTCCTCGCCGACCACCTGTGACGGGCAAGGTCGTGTGAAGACTTGACCAGAACGGCACCGAGCGCGATGGCCTGACCCGCTCGGCATGCCATCCTCGCATGCGCCCCCCGACGACCTTTCGGAGGTGGGCGCATGCGTACGAGCTGGCTGATTGCCTGGCCGGTGCTGCTGCTGCTGACGGCGGCATGCGGCGCCGACCAGGCGGCCCTCATCCCCGTGGCGGCCAAGCCCCCGCCCAAGGTGGCCCGCTGCATGCTGAGGATCGCGGCCCCGCGCGCCGGGGTCGCGGCCCGCATCCAGCTCGTACGCGACATCTCCGCCTACCTCGGCACCCGCCCGGGCCGCATCGTCTACGGCGCCCTGGACCTGGTGACCGGGATCCATTTCGGGCAGGGAGAGCACGACCACGACCTCATCACCGCCAGCGGCTCCAAGGTCGACATCCTGACCGCCCTCCTCCACCAGCGCACCGGCGACCTGAACGAGGAGGAACGCGACCTGGCCACCCTCATGATCACGGAAAGCGACAACCTCGCCGCCGACGCCCTGTGGTCCCGCGTCGGCGCCTCCTCCGCGATGAGCGCCTTCTACCAGAGCGTGGGCCTGACGGAGACCACCCCGGGCCCCGCCATCTTCTGGGGCGGCACCCTCACCAGCCCCACCGACCGCATCCGCCTCCTGAAACTCCTGGTCAAGGGCCGGAAGGGCGGGGAGGGCCACCTGACCGAGGCCGACCGCCGGCTGGTGCTCGGCCTGATGTCCCGCGTCCAGAAGGACCAGTCGTGGGGCGTCAGCGCCGCCGCCCGCCCGGGAGACCGGGTGGCCCTGAAGAACGGCTGGACACCCCGCCCGTTCATCTCCGGCACGTGGGCCATGACGAGCTACGGCCGCATCGTCGGCCCGGGCCGCGACCTGCTGCTGTCAGTCCAGACCGACCACCAGCCGGGCCCGGACCCGGGCATCGAGACCATCGAGGGCGTCGCCCGCCTCATCCGCAACCGCCTCGACTCCCTCTCCCCGACCATCACCCGCCCCTGCATCGGCAACCCCATCGCCTGATCATCCGCGCCCTACCGCCGTCACCCTCCCCGAGCAAAAGGTCTTCTCGGGGAGGCGCTTCGCGCCGAGGGGCTCAGGCGTTTCTCATTTGGGCGCCTGGCGGCGCACCCCCCGCTCGCTCCGCTCGCCAGATGCCCACCCGTTGACCGGCGAAGTGGTGGGCCGACTGACGCCCACCCCGGACCGGCGTGCCGCAGGGCTGTCGTTGACCGATGAGGCAAACGCGAACTCGCGCCCAATCACCGGGTCGGCCTGCTGGATCGGGCCCATCGCACCCGCTTCGCGGCACCGCGGGCCGTACTCCCGCCCCGATACCGCGTTGTTCGTGGCCTTCGGTCAGCGTCAACCCGGTCTGTGCGGCATGGGAGGTGGGCCGCGTGGAACGTCGACGGGCACGGCATCCGAAGGCGGACCTGACACCTCGGTCGGGACGGAGCGGCCCGAGCCGTCGTGCCCGTCTATCGGGCTTGGCCTGACAGCAGTGCCGTCCAGACCGCGCGAGCTTCAATGATGGAGCCCTGGTAGGTCTCGTGAACCACGTCCCCGGCTTCGGTCTGCAGGGTCCGGCGGATAAGAGTCTGACCGCCGCCCTCGCACAGCTCGTAGAACACGGCTCGGCAGGTGCAGGTCCACGCCACGACGCGGACGCGATCCAAGGCACCATGTGGTTCCAGCCACGTGAGCCGGACGTGACCACGCCGGGCCATGGGCACGTGCGGACTCAGGCAACCTTCGTCGGCCCTCATGACGCACCTGCAGCCATGTCGCTCGGCGCTTCGCGGAGTTCGGCGTATCGAGCAGCGAGCCTGCGTGCGGCCCGCTCCGGCTCGAACGCGGAATGATGTGCGTACAGCCAGCGGCCGGTCTGGGAGCGGCGTCCTGTCCACCATCGGTACCAGAAGCCGTCCGTCCACACCACGAGCCCGGTCCACACCGACACCAGCGCGAGGCCGCGCCCTTCGTGAACGTCGCCGGCGATCCCCATGCACGCCAAGGCCGCACGGAGTTCGTCAGCGGTTTCCAGCGCCGACAGCCGTCGTACGGGATCGAGACCGACCGGTTGACGCGGCTCGGGGCAGCAAGCGCACCGGTTCCACTCGTTCGACTGATCGTGCCGCATCTGACGTTCCCTCCTGTTGGGGGACGTGGCCTCTGATCACGCCACGCAGGAGGAACCGTAGGTGCGGGTCAACGGCGGAACCCGCACGGTGGTGAAGGTCAAGGAACCGCACAAAAGTGCGGGTCAGACGATGCCCGCCCGGTGAGCCAGCCCGCGAAGATGCGGAGTGCTGGCACGATGCTCCCGCTTGAGCAACTGAGTCAGCAGCTCGCGGGGACGGCCACCGTAGCGGACAAGCTCGGGTGAGAGCCGTTCGGCTTCGAGGAGCATGTTGACCGACGCGGCGTCCTTGCGTTGCATGGCGTAGGCACGGGCGAGGTCCAGGTGCACCTGGGCGCGGCGTCCGATCAGGCCGTCGGACAGGTGTGCCAGGTTGACGGTTTCGCCGCTGCCGATCGCCTGGCGGGTGGCGCCGAACTCGACGGCCGCCGAGATCTCGTGAATGGTCACGTTGGTCGTGCCGAAGGCGGTCCAGAAGTCGTTGCGGTCTTCGCCGAGAGTTTCGGCGATCTGCCGGGCCTGCGCGAGGAAGGCGCGCACCGCGGCTTGGTCGTACGCAGCGGCGGCGGCGGTGACGGCGACCAGGTAGAGGGCGCCCACGATGGGCAGAGCGCGCGGCGTGGGGCGCTTGGTGGCGCGCTGCAACGCGTCGGCCGCCTGGAGAACCAGGTGCAAGGCGCGATCCGTCTCGCGAAGCCGTATCAGGACGTAGCCGAGCCGGTAGGCACTCACGGCCGCGAGAAGGGGCTTGTCCGCTTCTTGCGCGGCGGCCAGCGAACGGTCGGCGGCCACCCAGGCGAGTTCCGCCTCTCCCACGCGGCGCAGCGTCGTTGTCGCGGAGTGGTAGGTCAGCGAGCGAAGGGTCTGGTACGCCCGGCGCTGAGCCGCAGGGGCATGGCGGCTCCCCAGTTCGGTGGCCACGATCAGTCGAGGCAACCGCCTGCCCACCTCGTCATAGTGCGTGGCCTGGTAGAGCCGGTTCACCCGGCGGACCTCGTGCCGCAGCCACACCAGGCTCTCAGGGGAGCCCTGAGCATGCCGGGGATCGATCAGCGAGGAAAGGCCGTCGTAGCCCATCATCGCCTGCCGGATGGCCGATGCTGCCTGGTAGCGCGTCATCGCGTTCGTCTTCTTCACGGTGAGTTCGTCCACGGGCAGGCCGAGGATGTCAGCGAGGGCGTTGATCACGGTGTGGTTGTCCACGGTGCGCTGCCCGCGCTCGACCTGGCTCAGCCAGCTCTCGGAACGACCGGCGAGACCGGACAGGACCGCCTGGGACAGTCCACGGCGACGGCGTGCCCGAGCGATCCGCTCGCCGATCTCCCTGCGGGCGTCCATGCCATCACCCCTGTGTCAGTCGTTCCCCGACAACGGTGTGTAGTTCCTGCATGATGCGTTCCCAGGATGGCATGCGGGACTGCGGCGGGGCGGCGGGATCGAACAGGATCCGCACGCCCATCTCTCGAAGTGCGTCGAGACTCCGCTGGAACGCGAGGTGCCGGGCGAGCGCGTCTTTCAGCAGTGGCACGGCCAGGATCGGGACGCCGAACCCCATCACCTCGCACAGCAACCCGACCGCGAAGGTGTCGGCGATGCCGTTCGCCCACTTGTTGATCGTGTTGAACGTCGCCGGAGCGACGATCACGGCGTCGGCGGGAGGGAGGCCCTTGGGGTCCTGCGGCATGCGGTACGTGCTGCGGACCAGGTCACCGGTCAGGCGTTCCAACTCGGGGACGTCGACAAAGCGTTCGCCCATCGGTGTGGTGACCACGTGCGCCTGCCATCCGGCCGCCTGAGCCATGGGGACCAGGTGATGGAGATCGGCGGCGGCGGGTGCGGCACAGGCGATCACGTAGAGGACACCGCGTGTGCCCTCGTGGGGTTCCATGCTGGTGATCCTAATGAGAGGCCGGTATCCGCTCTCGGAGACCGACTGTGAATTCGTGCAGGGGCACGTGAGCCGACCAGCGGGAATGATAGGGATGGTGGTGATGACCGACATTGCCGCGGTGCTCCGCCTCGATCTGGCGGGCAAGACAGGGTCCGACGGCTGGCGCGAGGCGCTCGATATGGTGCCGCGCGAGCGATTCCTGGGGGATGTGATATTCCAGCTCGATGAGGCGCGAGGCGACCTGTGGGCGCCTGCGCGGCGTGCTGACATGCCCCAGAGCGAATGGCTCGCACTGGTCTACGCTGACGTGACATTGGTGACCCAGGTCGATGGCGTCATGGCCGGCGATGCAACCGGAGCCGTAGCTGGTTCGCCTACGTCCTCGTCTACGCGGCCGAGTCTCGTCGTGCGGATGCTGGAGGCCGCCGAGATCCAAGAAGGTGACCAGGTCCTGGAAATCGGTACGGGCACCGGCTATTCGACGGCGCTGATGTGTCAGCGGCTCGGGAACAAGGCGGTCTGCTCCATCGAATATGACCCTGTGGTCGCCGGCCGCGCACGCGACGCGATCACTTCTGCGGGATACACACCCACCTTGGTGGAGGGTGATGGCCTGCTGGGGTACGCGGAGGAGGCGCCATACGATCGCCTCATCTCGACCTGCGCTGTGCGCACCATCCCCCAGGCGTGACTCCTCCGCTCCCTGAAGGGAGCGGCTTCTCGCTAAGCCGCTTGCGCAGCCTCACGAAGGGCAAGCCCTGCCCTCAAGATGTTGATCGCCGCGTTCACGTCGGCGTGCACGCAAAACCCGCACCCCGTACATCGGAAAACGGCCTGGGTGACACGGTTGTCCTTCGCGCAGTGCCCGCAGCGCGAGCACGTACGAGAGGTGTTGGCCGGATTCACCGCGATCAGCTGTCGACCGGCGCTTTCAGCCTTGTACGACAGGATCGTCAAGAACACGGACCAACCCGCGTCGAGAATGCTCTTGTTCAGCCCCGATTTAGCCGACTGGCCGTTAGGCAGGTAGCCGCCTTCGCCGTCCGGTTTCGGCGCGGCACGCCGGGTCATGCCCGCGACGTTCAGCGCTTCGTGCACGATCACGTCGTAGCCGCGGACCAGCGCGAGCGCGGCCTTGTGCGCCGAGTCGAGACGTTGCCGCCGCACCTTGGCATGCAGGGCCGCCACCCGCGCGACGGCCTTACCGCGCCGCCGGGATCCTCGCCTCTTACCGGCCAGTTCCCGCTGGGCTGCTGCCAGACGGCTCGCGCACGTGGCGAGGTGGCGCTGGTTGTCGAGGTGGTCGCCGTCGCTGGTCGTGGCCAGCCAGGCGACGCCCATGTCAACACCCGCGACCGCGCCCGTGGCGGGAAGGGTGTGTGCGGGCACGTCATCGCACGACAGCACGAGGAACCAGCGGCCGCCTTCCCGTTTGACGCTGATTGTCTTGACGGTGCCCAGCACCCGGCGGTGCTGGTGGACCCGGACATGCCCGATGCCCTGCAGGCGGACGAAACTCGCTGTCGGGTGCTCGGGTTGGGAGTGCCACCGGCAGCCGTCGCCGTCCTTGGGCCACTCGACGGTGTCGAACCGGCCCCGGCCCTTGAAACGCGGGAAGCCTGGGGCGCGCCCGGCCTTGACGCGGCCGAAGAACGCGCGGAACGCCTTGTCCAGCCTGCGCAGGGTGGCCTGCTGGGAGGAGAACGACCACCGGCCCTGACCGTCGGGGTCGTCGGCGCGGATGTGTTTCAGCTCCGCCGACTGCTCGCCGTAGCGCACCCTCACCCCGGCTTTGCGGTAGGCCGTACGGCGGTGTTCGAGAGCCGCGTTGTACAGCTGCCGGTGATCTTCCAGGCAATGTGCGAGCGCGGCGGCCTGCTTGCCGGTGGGACGCAGCAGGAACTTGAATGACCTGCGCACACCCACCCCCCACGCTCAGTAACGAGGCCACCACGATATCGCCCGGCACCGACAAACCCGGGAGAACATCTGTGACCCGCGGACCTGACAGGTCAAGGCACGCTCGGGCCCTGGCGCCCCTCCCGCTCCCGATTCCCCCGTCGCCTGAAGACGACGGTTCCCTCGGGAGACTCTGATGGAGGACGGCAGCGCGACCGGTCGTCTCCTAACCGATGATCTCTATTTCATGACCGCTCGGGCCCATGTGCCCCCTCCACGGCCTCCGTTGGTGAAGGGAATCGGAGACGCGCGCAAGACTAAAGTCGATCCGGCGATACTTGAGAGCGGGACGGCCCTGTGGGTTGCCCAACTCGCCGCTCCACAAGCGCAGATCGCCTGGGGCGAGAACGTCACGTTTCTGGTTGACGCCGGCACGGGCTCGCGGGCTGAGATTCGGCCGGACACCGCAGGCGGATGGACGGTTCTTCAGCACGGGCCGGTTCGCCTGTGGGACGCGGTGGAGGAAGCCATCGGGACCTGGCAGGCCGCGGGGAGCCCGCACCAATCGGGGTTCGGCCTCACGGTGACTCGGGAGAGTCAGCGTGTATGGCTCGGCGATCCCGATGGGCCGAGCTGGTACCTACCGGCCTGATGCAGAAGGCCCCTGTTCGATGGAGCGGAGCCTTGGACCTCTCCTCCTTCTGGCACGCCCTTAGGAGTCAAGATGGCTTGCGCCGTCAGAGGATGGGCCAGGCTCGTGGCGGGCTGGCCATCGAACGGGCGCAGGTTGGCTGGAGTGGCCGGGAACTGCCAGAGTGACGAGATGTCTCGACTTGTTCCTGAATTGATCTGCTCCGACATCCAGGCCAGCTTGGCCTTCTATCGCCTGCTGGGCTTCGAGATTCGCTACGAGCGGCCCCAGGAGCGATTCGCCTACCTGGAACGTGACGGGGCGGACCTGATGTTGGAGCAGCCGTTGAGCCGGGACCGTCTCTACCCGCGCGCCGAGCTGGACCACCCCTACGGGCGCGGGATCAACCTCACTGTCGACGTGGATGACGTAGATCAGATTCACGCCACGCTGCTTTCCGCCGGCTATGAGGTGTGGCTGCCGTTGGAAGAACGTTGGTACGAGCGCAGCGTCGACGCCGTGGGCGTGCGCCAGTTCGCGGTGCAGGACCCAGATGGCTACCTGCTACGGATCTCTCAGCAAGTGGGAACCCGCCCTTGATAACCACCGATGTCTTGCCATGGTTGATCGTTTCTGGCAGGTGCCAGCAGGTCAACGCCGATGAGCGGGCGGTAATCGGGGTCGCGTCCGAGGGGTGCGGGGACCGGCAGGGCCCCGCCTGGGGGTGTGGGGGCTCGCCCCCACAGGGCGCTGCCCGAGCGCTCCATCGCGCGTAGCGCGCCCCCATTGCGAGGACCGAGCCGTTGGGGGGTCGAAGGGGGGCTTCTGCCCCCCTGGGAGGCGCTGCCCGAGCCGTTGTTTGGCGCGTAGCGCCCCCCATTGCGAGGACCATGCTGTTTTCCGGGGTCAGGCGTGGGTCAGGACTTCTTCCGGGATGACCTTCGGGACGCCGCGCAACCCGATCAGGGCCAGCAGGGCCACTAGGGCCAGGAGGGCCGCGGTGACCAGGGCGGTTGTGTGCAGGCCCTCGATGAAGGCCGTCTGTGCTGCTCGCATGAGCTGGTCCGCCTGATCCGGCGGCAAGGTCGCGGCCGTGCTCACCGCGCCTGCGATCGACTCTCGTGCGGAGTCGGCGGAGGGGAGGTTGGCGGGGAGGCGCAGGTTGGTCTGGTAGGCGGAGTTCAGGACCGTGCCCAGGATGGCGATGCCCAGTGCGCCGCCCAGTTCGAAGGCCGTTTCCGAGACGGCGGCGGCCGCTCCGGCGCGTTCCCTGGGGGCCGTGGCGAGGACGTTGTCGTTGTTGACGGTGAAGGTGAAGCCGATTCCGACGCCGCCGATGATCATGATGGGGAGGAGTGCGAGGTAGTTGAGGGAGGGGCCGAGGGTGCTGTAGTAGAGGAACGCGCCGGCGTTCATGGCCAGGCCCAGCGCGACCACGCCGTTCCTGCCGATGAGGTGGATCAGTTTGGCGGCGAGGATGCCGCCCACCGCGCCGCTGAGGCCGCCCGGCAGCTGTGCGAGGCCCGCCTGGAGCGGCGACCAGCCCAGGACGAGCTGCAGGTACCAGCCGAACAGCAGCATCATGGCCGACATCGTGAAGATCGCCAGCAGGTTGGTGACGATGGACGCGCTGAACGCCCGCCGCCGGAAGAGCCGGACGTCGATCAGCGGCTCGGGCAGCCGCGTCTGGCGCCACACGAACAGGCCCAGCAGCAGAACCCCGGCCGCGCCCGCCGCCGGCACGTCGGCGTGCTCCAGGCCCTTGTGTGCCGCCTCCTTGACCGCGTAGACGGCGGTCACCACGCCGGCGAACGAGAGGACGACGCTGACCAGGTCGGGCCGGCCCGCCTGCGGGTTGCGGGACTCGGGCAGCACCAGGATCCCGCCGACCAGCACCAGCAGCATGATCGGTACGTTGATCAGGAAGACCGAGCCCCACCAGAAGTGGTCGAGCAGGAGACCGCCCACGACCGGGCCGATGGCGAACCCGGCGGCGCTCATCCCGCTCCAGATGCCGATGGCTGCGGTGCGCTCGCCCGGCTCGGTGAACACGTTCCGGACGATCGACAGGGTGGACGGCATGATCGTCGCCCCGGCCACGCCGAGCAGGGCCCTGGCCGCGATCAGCAGCTCGGGGTTGGGCGCGTACGCCGTCACCACCGAGGCGGCGCCGAACGCGGCCGCGCCGATCAGCAGCAGGCGCTTGCGGCCGATGCGGTCGCCGAGGTTGCCCATGGTGACGAGGAGGCCGGCCAGCGCGAAGCCGTACATGTCGCCGATCCAGAGCAGCTGGGTGGAGTTCGCGCCGAGGTCGGTCACCAGCCTGGGCAGGGCCAGGTGCAGGACCGTGAGGTCGAGCGAGAGGAGGAGGGTGGCCAGGCAGGCGATGGCCAGGCAGGACCATTTGTTCTTCATGCCGTCCACTGTCGGGAGGGCGGCTGACGGCCTGCCTACCGCTCGCTGACCGCCCCACTGGCGGGCCCGGCTGGCGGCTGGCCGGCCGCCTCGCGCGGAGGACCGGCCGACGGCTGGCCGGCCGCCTCGCATGAAGGCCCGGCCGACGGCTGGTTGGCCGCCCCGCGCGGAGCCCCGGCAGACGGATCGTCGGCGGCCCCGGGTGGCGGATCGTCGGCGGCCTCGGGCGGCGGGTCGTCGGCGGCCTCGGGCGGCGGGTCGTCGGCGGCGCTGGGTGGTGGGTCGGGGGCCGGTCCGGGCGGTGGGGGGCCGGCTGAGCGGGCGTTCACCTCGTCGAGGGCGGCGGCGATGCGGGCGCGGGTGTCCTCCGTGAAGTACCAGTCTGCCGGGACCTCGTCCCGCGCCTGGACGAGCAGCGCGCGGGCCTCGTCCAGGTCGCCCTGGAACAGCGCGACCTGGCCCAGCCCGAGGTGCGCCCACGCCATCGTCTCCGCCGAGCCGTTGCTGCGCGACATCTCGGCGGCGCGCAGGTAGTCGGCGCGCGCGCCCGTCGCGTCGGCCAGGTGGAGCCGGGCGTCGCCCCGCCGGCACAGGGTTTCAGCGATCTCCGTCTCGGCGCCCAGCTCGGTGGCCACCGCCAGCGCCTCGTCGGCGAGGGCGGACGCGGTCGTGAAGTCGCCCTGCGCCTGGTACAGGGAGCCCAGGCCGGACAGCGTCATCACCATGCCCCACCGCTCCCCGATGGCCCTGAACGCGGCCAGGCTCCGCTCGAAGTTGACCACCGCCTCGGCGTCCCGGCCGACCGACTGCAGCAGGAAGCCGACACCGCCGTAGGACAGCGCCTCCTGCCACGGTTGGAGGTCGTCGCCGCGCTCGATGAGCGCGGTGTGGACCTCGTCGTACTCGCCGGGCGGCCCCGTGTAGGCCGAGAGCAGCATCGGCAGGAACTCCAGCCGCCTCGGCAGGCTGTACGGCGGCAGCAGCTGCCGCGCCTCCTCGAGCAGCGCGCGCAGCTCCTCGTCGATGCCGCCGGTCCACGCCCTGATGAGTACGCACATGACGTACTCCTCCTCCATGCCCGGCGGATGCCGGAAGCCGAGCGCGGCCAGGAGGTCGGCGGCCAGGTGGGTGCTGGTGACGCGGTTGCCGCGCATCCACCAGTAGCAGGCGCAGTGGGCGAGCAGCCGCAGCCCCAGCTCCGGCCGGCCGGAGGCGGTCGCCCAGCGGATCGCGGCGTCGAGCTCGTCGCTCTCCTCGTCGAGCCGGACCAGCCACTCCAGCTGCTCGCGGGTGCGCAGCCGCGGGTCGGCCGTCATGACCAGGTCGAGGCAGTAGCGGGCGTGCGCCTCGGAGATCGACTCGGCCTCGCCCGACTCCGCCAGCCGTTCCGCGCAGAACGCCCTGATCGTCTCCAGCATCCGGAAACGGCCGCCTGCGAACTCCACCAGCGACTTTTCCGCCAGCGAGAAGAGCACGTCCTCGGGCAGCCCGCACACCTGCTCGGCCGCCTCCGGCCGGGCCCCGCCGACGAACACGCTCAGCCGCCTGGCCAGCCGCTGTTCGCTCTCGTCCAGCAGGTCCCAGCTCCACGCGACGACGGCGTGCAGCGTCTGGTGCCGGGGCAGCGCCGTACGGCTGCCCCTGGTCAGCAGCCCGAACCGGTCGTCGAGCCGGGCCGCCACGTCGGCCACCGGCAGGGTGCGCAGCCGCGCCGCGGCCAGCTCGATGGCCAGCGGCAGCCCGTCGAGCGCCCGGCAGATGCGTACGACCGCGGCGGCGTTGCCCGCGTCGACGGCGAAACCCGGCCGGACGGCGGCGGCGCGGTCGGCGAACAGCCGGACCGCCGGATAGTCCAGGGGCTGGCCGGCCTCGGGCGGCGGCAGCCGCAGCGGCGCCACGGGCAGGATCGACTCGCCGGTGATGCCGAGCGCCTCGCGCCCGGTCACCAGCACGCGCAGCTCGGGGCAGGAGGCCAGCAGCAGGTCGGCCAGGTCGGCGGTGGCCGCGACGACGTGTTCGCAGTTGTCCAGGACCAGGAGCAGCCGCCGGCCGGCCAGCGCGGTGACGAGCCTGGTGGCCGGGTCCACGGTGAGCCGGTCGGGGGTGGGCGGGGCGTCGCGGATGTCCAGGGCGGACAGGACGGCCCCCGGCACGCCGGCGTCCTCGGAGACCGGCGCGAGCCCCACGAAGCAGACGTCGCCGGGCTCCTGCGCGGCCGCCTCGGTCGCCAGCCGCGTCTTGCCCGCGCCGCCGGGCCCGATCAGCGTGACGAGCCGGTTGGCCCGTAGCCTGGCGGCCACCTCCTCGATCTCCTCGGCCCTGCCGACGAAGCTGGTGAGCTGGGCGCGCAGGCCCTGCCGCCGCCGGGCCGCGGGGGCGGCGTCGGGGGCGGCGGCGCCGAGCGCCGGGTCGGCCCTGAGCACGGCCAGGTGGGCGGCGGCCAGCTCGGCCCCCGGCTCGACGCCCAGCTCCTCGTCCAGGGTCTTCCTGGCCTCGTCGTAGACGGTCAGCGCCTCGGCCTGGCGGCCGCTGCCGTAGAGGGCGCGCATGAGCTGGGCGCGCAGCCGCTCGCGCAGCGGGTGGGCGGCGGTGAGCTGGCTCAGCTCGGCGACCAGCTCGCGATGTCGGCCCAGGTCGAGGTCGGCCTGCACGCGGTCCTCGGTGGCGGCCAGCCGCAGCTCGGCCAGCGCCGCCGCGGCGGCCTCGGCGTGCGGGGCGTCGGAGAGCGGCGCGCCCCGCCACATCTCCAGCGCCTCGCGCAGGAGCGCGGCCGCCCGGCCGGGGTCGCCGGAGGCCAGGGCCTGCCTGCCCTGCTGCGCCAGCAGCTCGAACCTGCGCGCGTCCACGTCCTGAGGGTCGGCCACCAGCCGGTATCCCGCCGGATGGAACTCCACCAGGTCCCTGCCCAGCGCCCGGCGCAGCCTTGAGACCTGCGACTGCAGCGCGTTGGCCACGCCCTCGGGCGGCCTCGGGCCGTACATGCCGGCCACGAGCTGCTCGCCGCCGACGATGCGGCCGGCGTGCAGGGCGAGCAGCGTCAGCAGCGCGCGCACCCGGGGACCGCCGAGCGCGACCGGCTCGCCGTCCTCGCCCAGCACGGTGGTGGGCCCGAGGATCTGGAAGCGCATGCGTCGATTATCGCGGTTGCGGCAGCAGCGCGGTGATCTCCGCGTAGGTCGGCAGCGCGGGGGCCTGCCTGCCCCGGGCGGCGGACAGCGCCGCGACCGCCCCGTGGAGCGCGGCCCGGTACAGCAGCGACCCGGTGCTCACCCTGGCCACGCCGGCCTCGGCGAGCTCGGCGAGCGTGGGGCCGTCCGGTTGGTAGAGGACGTTGAGGGGGAGCGGCGTGCTGGCGGCCACCTCGGCGATCTCGCGCGGATCGCTCATGCCGGGCACGAAGATCCCGTCGGCGTGGCCGTAGGCGGCCACCCGTTCGCGCGTGTCGCCGGTCTTCAGCCAGTACGTGTCCGTACGGGCGTTGACGAACACGCCGTGGCCCTTGGCCGCCTCGATGATCCGCTGGTGCAGCCCGATCGGGCGCAGCGTGCCGTCGGGGCGGCCGTCCTCCAGGTTCACCCCTGCCACTCCGAGCGCCGCGAGGCCCGCGACCAGGTCGGACACCTCGGCGGGGTCGTCGCTGAAGCCGCCCTCGATGTCGACGGTGACCATGACGCCCAGATCCTTGATCGATTCGGCCAGCTCGATGGTCTCCGCCCTGGTGGCGCCGGCCGCGTCCGGTCTGCCGTACGCGGCGGCCACGCCGAGGCTGGTCGTGCCGATCGCCGGGAAGCCCTCCCGGGCCAGGAGGGCGGCCGAGCCGTAGTCCCAGGCGTTCGGCAGCAGCAGGGGGTCGCCGGGGCGGTGCAGGTCGTGGAAGTTCATGAGCGGCTCGCGTCGAGAAGGGCTTCGAGCACGCCCGCGGCCAGCGCGAGCGCGTGGGCGGGCCCGGGGCAGGGGCGCACGCCGTGGCCGAAGGTCAGATGGGGGGTACGGCCGCGCGAGAGGTCGAACCGGTCGGGATCGGCGAACACGTCAGGGTCGCGGTTGGCCGACACCAGGTCGATGGTCACCTCGTCGCCGGTCCGCGTGTCGAGCCTGCGGGTGGCCTTGAGCGGCGGGTCCTGCCTGAGCGTCTCGTGCAGCAGCGCCTCGGGGTCGTCTCCGGGTACGGCGTGCCGGAGGGTGTTCTCGATGAGCGCCTCCGTGGCGGAGTGCCCCTGCAGCAGCAGGGTGATCTCCGGGATCGTGGCCTGTCCGAGCAGTTCGGCGACGGCGGCGTCGGCCTTCGGGCTCTCCTCGCCGGACAGGTAGCCGGTCGCGGCGGCGGCCACCGCGCTCGTGTCCTTCACGCCCAGCGCGGCGCCGAGCACGGCCGTGGGGACGCCCCGCCAGTCGCTGCCCCGCTCCAGCGTCATGGCCCTGGCCGCCGTTCTCAGCTCGGCGGGGTCGAGGGCGGCCAGCCGCTCCTCCAGCAGGCGGCGCCGCCCGGCGTGCGTCTCTCCGGTGCTGAACCTCGACACCTGGGCGCGCAGCCAGGCCAGCGTGCCCTCCTCGGCGTCCTGTCGTACGGGAGGCGGCACGTACCTCGGGTCGGCGAGCACCGCCTCAGCGGCCGCGTGGCGTGTGATGAGCATGGTTCCACGCTAGAACGGCGTCATTTCGTCGCGGGTCGAAGGGTGGGGGCATCAGGCCGCCAGGCGGTCGGACCGCTCGGGGCGTTCGGGCCGGGCCGGAACGGGCTGGGTGCGCACGGCGGGCCGCTTCGCGACCGCCGCCAGCGCCATGGCGACGAGCAGCGCCATCTCGGCCAGCACCACGCCCCGCTCCAGCGGGCCGTAGTAGCCGGCGCCGCCGATCAGCGGCGAGGTGATCGAGGCCGGGTGGGCCGCCAGGTAGAAGGCCAGCATGGCCGCGGAGGTCACGCTCAGGGCCCGGACCGCGTTCCACCGGGGCGCCGCCGCCCGGCCCCTGGCCAGGGTCCAGCCGGCGACCGGCAGCGAGGTGAACACGACGGCCGCCGCCCACCGGTGGATCTCGCCGGTCAGGGAGCCGATCTGCGAGTCGCCGGGGTCCGTGGGGAAGATGGCGCTCATCATCAGCCCCGCCGCCCCCGCCACCAGCAGCACCCTGGTGGCCGCGGTGCGCGCCGGGTCGCTCGCCGCCAGCCCGTACGCCAGACACAGGCACGCCCCGGCCAGTGCCAGCATCCCCACGAGGACGGGCACGAGCCCGCCGGAGACCAGCGCGTAGTCGCTGAGCAGCGGCTGCGTCGGCAGGGCGACCTGCGCGTACGCCAGCGCGCACGCGGACACCACCGTGCCGCAGACAGCGCCCCAGGCGCTTTGGAGTGGGGTCATCGGGCCACCTCATCGTAGATCTGCTCGAACCGGGCCAGCGACGACCGGTCGTCGTGGGTGAGCGCCAGCTCCCTGCTGCTCTTGCCGAACCGGGCCCGCAGGTCCTCGTCGGTGAGGATGCTCGTCAGGTGCCTGGCCAGGGAGATCACGTCGCCCGGCTGGAACAGGTAGCCGTTCTCGTCCACCAGGTGCGGCAGCGCCATCGCGTCGGCGGCCACCACGGGCAGCCCCATGGCCATGGCCTCCAGCGTGGCGATGCTCTGCAGCTCGGCGATGCCCGGCATGGCGAACACGTCGGCGGCGGCGAACGTCTGGGGCATGAGCTCGTCGGGCACGAAGCCGAGGAAGAAGACCCGCTCGCCGACGCCGATGCGGGCGGCCAGGCGCTCCAGCTCCGCCCGCTGGTTGCCGCGGCCGACGAACACCGCCTGGGCGTCGGTCTGGTTCAGCACGAGCGGCAGCGCGCGGACGATCTCGTCCAGACGCTTCTCCTCGTCCAGGCGGCCGACGAACAGGATGGTGGGCCGGTCGGGCAGGTCGAACAGCTTGCGCGCCCACGCCTTGGGCTCGGCGCGCGGGTGGAACCTGGTCAGGTCGATCCCGCAGGAGACCGCCTCGACCTCGCGGCCGAAGCCCTGGTCGGCCAGCAGCTTGGCGGCCAGCGGGGTCGGGGTGGTGACGCGGTCGGCGCGGTTGAAGATCCGGCTGAAGTCGCGCCACGCGAGCCGGCCGGCCTTGGCCCGCAGCCGCTCGGGGATGTGGCAGAACTGGAAGAGGTTGTCGGGCATGAAGTGGTTGGTGGCCACGATGGGCACGTTCGCGCGCCGGGCGGCGGCGATGGCGGCCCTGCCGACCACGAAGTGGCCCTGGGCGTGCAGCACGTCGGGACGGATGCCGGCGATCAGCCGGTCGAGCCTGGTCGGCACCGTGAACCGCATCGTGGGGTGGACCGGGATCGGTGCGGAGCGCAGGCGGTGCACGATCACGTCGTCCACGACGTCGGCGGTGGGCGGGCCCACCTCCGACTGGCAGACCACGTGCACCTCGTTGCCGCGCGCGGCCAGGCCGGTGGCCAGGCGGTGGGTGAAGTAGGCGGCGCCGTTGACGTCAGGCGGGTAGGTGTCGGTCGAGATCAGGATCCGGCGGGGCCGTTCGGGGGCGGGGGTGGGGGCGGTCTCGGCGATCTGGGGGAGAGAACGCAGGGGCATGGCCATGGAAATGACTCCGGTTTCACAAAGGGGAATGAGTCGGGGGATTGTTGCGGGACTCCAGCGGGCTGGTGCGGGCCAGCGCGACGGTCCCGGCCGCGGTCAGGAGCGCCGCCGCGACCGGCAGGACGCCGGTCGGCACCGGCTCGCCGAGCAGCAGCGCGCCGAACGCCACCGCGGTCAGCGGGTCGGCGATCTGGAGCGAGGCGAACGAGACGCCGAAGTGCCCGACCGCGTACGCCCGCTGGAGCATCACCAGCGCCAGCAGCAGGGGCACCGGCAGCGCCAGCACGTACCACCAGTTCCAGGTGCCGTCCAGCAGCACGCGCATGAGCGTGGCCGTCGCGCCGTAGAGCACGCCCGAGCTGGTGGCGAGCAGGGCGGCCCGGCCCGCCGGCGAGGCCACCCGCGAGGCGGCCCACAGCAGGACCGCCGCGACTCCGGCCACGCCGAGCAGCGTGAGCACCCCGTTCGGGCTGAGGTAGGTGGGACCTTCGGAATCGGGGACCAGCAGGACGAGCCCGACCAGTCCGCCCGCCACCACGCCCGCGGCCGCCAGCTCCTTGGGGGAGGGCTTGCGGCCGTGCAGCGTGGCGGTGATGGGCAGGGCGAACAGCAGGCTGGCCACGCCCATCGGCTGGACGATGGTCAGCGGCCCGAGTCCGAGTGCGACGATGTGCAGGCCACCACCTGTCAGAATGGACGCGCCGCCGAGTAGCCAGCGCGGCTTCCGCAGCAGGGCGAGCAGCCCGGGCTTGGCCGACCCGGCTGCCTCGAACTGCTGGAGAGCGGCTCCGAGCGCGAAGAACAGCGAACCGACCAGGGCGATCACCGCGGCCAGCACAGTCATTTCGCACTCCTTTCAGACGGATGGTTGCCAGACAGGGTCAAACGGACGTGTCCGCGGGAAGTCGTTCGGGGGAAGCCTGGATGGCGCGTCGCTTCCTGAGCCATCTCACGAGCTCGACGAGCCCGGTGATGGACACCGCGATGCCCAGGCCGAGGAGCAGGCCCTTGATCGGGTCGTTCTCGAAGGCCATGCCGCCGAAGAAGCCGATCAGCCCCGAGTACACCGCCCACGAGCTCGCCGCGATCGCGTCGAAGAACGTGAACGAGCGCAGCGGATGCCGTACGGCGCCCATGGTCAGCGTGGTCGCGGTGCGCCCGCCGGGGATGTACCTGGCCACCACGAGGACGAGGCCGCCCCGCTCGGCCAGCGTGTCGCGCGCCCAGACGAACGCCTTCTTCTCCCGCAGCCTGCCTGCCGACCTGTTGCCGATCAGGTAGGAGATGTGGTCACCGGCGAAGGCGCCCAGGGCGGCCGCCACGATGACCAGGGCCAGGTTCGTCTCGCCGGAGGCGGCGAACACCGCGGCGGTGATCACTGACGTCTCGGCCGGCACGATCGGGAAGAACCCGTCGAGCAGCGCGAGCCCGAACAGCGCCGCGTATAACCAAGGTGAGGTCATCACCTGCTGGACCAGGTCGAGAATGGCGTGCGACATGAGTGTTCACTCCGATCGTTAGGGCACCCACACAGCGTGGCTGCGTGGCACGGCCGGGGACATCGGGGATGCCCCGGGTCGGACGCGGACCCATCCCTTATGCGGATCAGGGCCGGTACCCCATGAAGGTAGAAACTCCGCAGGTCACGGCACATCGGACGATCGGCACGCACAGCCCCCTACTTTCGTCGGGGGCCCGGTTCCGACCTCCGGGTGACACCATCGATCAAACCGGTTTCCGCAGGCTGAAACAGGAGTGGAGGTATGTGCTTTCGGGGTGGGGCTAGCTCTACCGCGACAGGGGGCGCCGCCCTACCCTGACTTTCGTCAGGGTCGCCGGCTGACTTCCGGCGGCAGCCGCGGGCGCGGGAGGCGGCTACCGTCGGTGCGGTGAGACTTCTTCGCCGGGAGAGCCGCCGCCAGGTGGTCTACGACCTGCTGCTCTGGGCCGTGCTCGGCATCTTCGTGACGGCCATGGGCCCCGACCCGCTCGTGGATCCGGCCGCCTTCGCCATGGTGAGCCTGCCCAGGATCGGGCTGGCCACGGTCGCGGTGCTGGTGGGCCGCCGCTGGCCGCTGGCCGCGCTGGTGCTGCTGCTGCCGCTGGGGCCGTGGCAGTTCAGCGAGGGGTTCGCGACCGTGGACCTGAGCTGGCTGCTGCCCAGGCGCAACGTGAAGATCCTGCCGCTGCTGGCCAGCTCGCCGTTCATCATGTGGTACGCCTACCTCACCGGGCGGCGCCTGGCCCTGCTCTGGCCCGCGCCGCTGGCGTTCTGCCTGATCTCGGCCGTCGGCGTGGGCGTGGTGCTGGCCAAGGGCGGCGATCTCGCCCTGTGGGTGTCCATGGTGACCGCGCTGCTGGGCACGTACGTGGTGCCGTACCTGCTGGGGTTGCTCAGGCGCAGGCTGCTGCAGGGGCGCACGCAGGCGCGGCTGGCGGCCGAGGCGCAGGCGCGGCTGCGCGAGCGGGCCAGGATCGCGCGGCAGATGCACGACTCACTCGGCCACGACCTGGCCCTGATCGCGGTGCGGGCGGCCGGGCTGGAGATGGCCCCAGGGCTGGACGAGCCGCAGGTCAGGGCGGCGGGGGAGCTGCGGCTGGCGGCGGCCGACGCCACGGACCGGCTGCGCCAGATCATCGGGCTGCTGCGCGAGGACTCCGACGCGGCGCCGCTGTCACCCGTGAACGAGGACGTGACCGAGCTGGTGCGGCGGGCCAGGGACTCCGGCATGCCGATCACCCTGGACGTGGCGCCGGGGCCGGTGCCCGACCTGGCGCACGCGGTGGTCCAGGAAGGGCTCACGAACGCCGCCAAGCACGCCCCCGGCGCCCCGGTCGGGGTACGGGTCTCGCCGGAGCGGGTCACCGTGCGCAGCGGCCGGCCGCGCGCCCGGCCCCTCGCGCTGCCCGGCGGGCTGGGCCTGGCGGGCCTGCGCGAGCGCGTCCGGCTGGCCGGGGGCACCTTGACCGCCGGCCCGGTCGGCGACGGCTTCGAGCTGGACGTGAGTATCCCCCGCGCGGGGGAGCGGGATCCCCGCGGCTCGGGAGGGAATCGACGGCCCGCCGGGCGACGCTCGGAGCATGACTGAACGCAGACCGGGGATGGGCCGCGTCACCGCCGCGATCGTGGCGATCGCCGCGATGCTGCCGTACCTCACGCTGAAGACGCTCTGGCTGACGGGACACCCGGTCGGGGTCGCCGATCCGGCCTTCATGACCGACCCGGCGATGATCGGGCTCAACACGATGACGTTCGGCATGGAAGCCGTCGGGCTGGTGCTGGCGCTGGCGTTCACCATGCGGTGGGGACGGCGGCTGCCGGCCTGGCTCGTGCTCCTGCCGCTCTGGGTGGGCACCGGCCTGCTGGCGGTGGTGGTCGTCACGGCGCCGATCATGGTGCTGACCGGGGGGCCGGCGGTCTTCGAGACCGGCGGGCCCATCGCGCCGTGGATCTACATGATGGTCTACGGCGGGTTCGTCGTGCAGGGCGCAGGCCTGATGACGGCCTTCGTGCTCTACTCGCGCGACCGGTGGCCGGGCGTCTTCACCACCCGGATCGATCACGCCTTCGCCTCCCCGACCCGGTCGTTCCAGACGGTCGTGGCCTGGGGCGCCCTGCTGGTGGCCGGGCCGATCGGCGCGGTCAAGCTCGCCGGGGGCCTGCAGGACCGCGTCGAGGGTCTGCTGGCCGTCGCCGGTGCCGTCGCGCTCGTGCTGGTGGTCCGGCGGCGCGGGCGCGGCCCGTTCTGGGCGCCGCTGGTGGCGGCCTGGCTCGGCTCCGGCTCGCTGTTCAGCGGCGGGCTCTACGCGATGATCATCGCGTCCGTACGGGCGCCGCTCGGCGCGCCGGGGGCGGAGCTGGCCGAGCTGTTCGGCATGCTGGCGGGGCTGGTCATGGGGATGTGCGGGGCGTTCCTGCTGGCCGAACGGTCAGGTGTGGGCGACGTTCAGCCGGTGGAGCACCCGCTTGAAGGCGAAGATGGAGAACGCGATCGCCAGCCCGCTGATCACGGCCACCGCTGACGTCCGCAGCACCATGAACCCGCCGAGCGAGCCGGCCACGTACTCGTGGACGGCCAGGGCGATGCTGAGCGTCGAGTTCATGAGCAGCACGAACGCCCACAGCAGCGTGATCCTGGCGAAGAACCTGCGGACCCGCTCGTGCCTGAGCACCGCCGACGGCAGATGGATGTAGTCGAGCGTGAGCTTCTGCACGAGCGGCCTGTTGAGCCGGACGGAGGCGAGGAACGCGATGCTGATGCAGATCGTGCCCATCTCCGGCTGGATGAAGAACCACATCCACGTGCCGGTCCAGAACGCCACGAGGGCGCGGACCGTGATCGCGAACGCGGCCAGGAACATGGTGGCGGGCACCTTGACCCGCCTGATGAGCCGCCACGCCACCCCGATGTAGACCCAGGCGACGGTGGCGATGAGCGCCCCCTTGAACCCGAGGACCATCATGGCCAGGTAGAACACCGCCAGCGGCGCCACGACGCCTTCGAGCAGGCGGGGGGCCGCCTGCCGGGCGAGTGCGGTCAGGCGTGGAAGGTGGACCGGGGGATGGTTCAAGGCTGCTCCGCAGATAGGCCGACGATCAGCGTCTACCCGGGCTTCGGGGGCCAAGGCTTGCCAGATGGACCGCTCGCCGTTACCAGCACGGCATCACCCGCGTCCCGGGAAGCACGCCGGTGGCTTACCGTACCCGAGGAGAGGTGATGCGACTGCCTCTTTTGACGCGTTCCATCTGATTCCACGGAAACAGCGAGGTCTTACGGCAGGCTTTCAACTGAGTGACGAGGTGGCGAGCTTCGCGCCGAATCCGAGGAACAGGACGCCGACTCCGGAGGTCAGACCGGCGCTGAGCTTCCTGTGCCGGCGGAACTGGTTGGCCAGGAAGGTTCCGCCGAAGATCAGGGCCGTCAGGTAGAGGAAGCTGAAGACCTGGATGATCGCGCCCAGGATGAGGAACGACAGCGCGGGGGTCGCGTAGCCCGGGTCGACGAACGTGATGAAGAACGAGATGAAGAAGAGGATGGCCTTCGGGTTCAGCAGGCTGATCAGCAGGGCCCGGCGGAACGGGCGCGGCTGGCGCTCCATCCTGGCCTGCGGCTTCTCCTCCTTGGTCCCCTTCCTCGATCGCCAGGCGCCCCTGATCATCTGGAAGCCCATCCACGCCAGGTAGCCGGCGCCCGCGTACTTGACGATCGTGAAGAGCAGCGGGTTGGAGCGGAGCAGGGAGGCGGCGCCGGCGGCGGCCAGGAACATCAGCACGGTGTCGCCGATGAAGACGCCCGCCGCGGCCCGGTAGCCCTGGCGGACGCCGTTCTGGGCGGCGAAGCTGAGGACGTAGAGGGAGTTCGGGCCGGGCAGCAGAATGATCAGGAAGGCGCCGACGACGTAGGCCCAGAAATCAGTGATGCCGAAGAACATGCGTCTCACTCCAGGGGGAGGACCAACCGCACATCACGATATCTCGCCTGGTGCCTACCAAATCCCGCCGTATGCCTGCGAGCCGCCCATGCCCACGTGGCCGAGCGCGCCCTCCTGGTCGGCGGGCGGCCGGGCTTTACCGCCAATACCTATTTGTTTACTATGGAATGCAGGTGGGCTCCCCGACGCGCTGGGGCTGGCGGCGCTGCTGTCCGGTGGGTTCGCCGTTCGAGATGGGCGCGGTTCGCGCGGCTAGGGGTGGCCGCGTGGACCGCGCCCTTTGACTGCCCGCGTCAATTTGGGTCTTGTCCTCCGGTGGAGGTCCGATCTACGCTCCCCATACTCGTTAGTAAGGTTTCCTAATGAACGAGTGAGGAGCTCACCCCCATGCATCGATCCGTGCGGCTCGCCGCCATCGGCGCGATCGTCGCCGCCTCCTTGCAAGCAGCCCCAGCCCAGGCCGCGACCACGTACGAGGCCGAGAACGCCACCGTCTCCCAGGGCGTCGTCGAGTCGAACCACGCCGGCTACAGCGGCACCGGGTTCGTCAACTACGACAACACCACCGGCTCGTACGTCGAGTTCGCCGTCGACGCCGCCACCGCCGGCCCCGCCACCCTCACCCTGAGGTACGCCAACGGCACCACCACGAACCGCCCGATGGCCCTCGCCGTGAACGGCACCGCCACCACCAGGGACTTCCCCGGCACCGGCGCCTGGACCACCTGGCAGGAGTCCACGATCACCACCACCCTCAACGCCGGGACCAACACCGTCCGCGCCACCGCCACCACCGCCAACGGCGGCCCGAACCTCGACCGTCTGGTCCTCGGCACGCCCTCCAGCACCGGCACGCCGGTCCAGGCCAACGGGCAACTGCAGGTGTGCGGGGTCAGGCTCTGCAACCAGAACGGCAAGCAGATCCAGCTGCGCGGCATGAGCAGCCACGGCCTGCAGTGGTACTCCCAGTGCCTCAACACCGCCTCCCTGGACGCGCTGGCCAACGACTGGAAGGCCGACGTCCTGCGCATCTCCATGTACATCCAGGAGGACGGGTACGAGACCAACCCCCGGCTGTTCACCGACCGGGTGCACAACCTGATCGAGCAGGCCACCGCCCGCGGTATGTACGCCATCGTCGACTGGCACATGCTCGACCCGGGCGACCCCAACTACAACCTGTCGCGGGCCAAGACGTTCTTCACCGAGATCGCCCAGCGGCACAACGGCAAGAACAACCTGCTGTACGAGATCGCCAACGAGCCCAACGGCGTCTCCTGGTCCACCATCAGGAACTACGCCAACCAGCTCATCCCGGTGATCAGGCAGTACGACCCGGAGACCCCGATCCTGGTGGGCACCCGCGCCTGGTCGTCACTGGGCGTCTCCGACGGGGCGACCGAGTCCGAGATCGTCAACAACCCGGTCAACGCCACCAACATCATGTACACGTTCCACTTCTACGCGGCCTCTCATGGCAGCGACTACCTCAACACCCTGTCCAGGGCCGCCGACCGGATCCCGATCTTCGTCACGGAGTTCGGCACCCAGACGGCCTCCGGGGACGGATCGAACAACTTCACGCGGTCGCAGCAGTACCTCGACCTGCTGGCCCAGAAGAAGATCAGCTGGGTGAACTGGAACTACTCGGACGACTTCCGCTCGGGCGCCGTCTTCACCGAGGGCACCTGCCCGAACGGTCCCTTCGCCGGCACCTCCCGCCTCAAGCCGGCCGGCGTCTGGGTCCGCGACCGCATCCGCACCCCTGACGACTTCTGACCCCGCACCCGTTTCCGGGCCCATGAGGTGCCGCGCCCGCCCACCGCCGACGGCTGGGCGGTGGGCGGGCGCGGGGCAGTGGGGGGCAGGGCAGGATGTGACATGTGCGGATTTGCATTCTCGGGCCGCTGGAGGTCGAGGGCGACGGGGGACCGATCGCGGTCAGTGGCTTCCGGCTGCGGGCGCTCCTGGCCGTGCTGGCGCTCGAAGCCGGCCGTACCGTCACGGCCGAGCGGCTGATCGACGCCCTCTGGCCGGACGACCCGCCCGCCAACGCCGCCAACGCCCTCCAGACGCTGGTCAGGCGGCTACGGGCGGCGCTGCGCCCGTACGAGGTGCTGGAGAGCAGGCCGGGCGGTTACGCGCTGGCCGTGGCCCCGGACGACGTGGACGCCCTGCGGTTCAGGCGGACAGCCGCGAAAGGAGAGGGCCTGGAGCTCTGGCGGGGACCGGCGCTGGCCGACCTGACCGCCGTGCCGCTCCTGGCGAACGCGGCCGCCGCCCTGGAGCAGGACCGGCTCTCCGCCGTGGAGGCCCGTGCCGAGGCCCGGCTGGCGGCGGGCGCGCCGGTCGATCTGACCTCGGAGGTCGCCGCCCACCCGCTGCGCGAGCGGCTGGGCGCGCTGGCCATGCGGGCCCTGGCCGCGCAGGGGCGGCAGGCGGAGGCGCTGGAGCTGTTCGAGCGCACCCGCCGCACGCTCGCCGACGAGCTCGGCGTCGATCCCGGGCCCGAGCTGCGCGCCGCCCATCTGGCCGTCCTGTCGGGAGACGTCCCGGTACGCCCCGCGCCCCCGATGGTCCAGGCCAGGCAGCGGGGCAACGTACGGACCCCGCGGACCAGCTTCATCGGCCGTGAGGCCGAGCTGGACCAGCTGGCCACCCTCCTCGGCCGGGCCAGGATCGTCACGCTCGTCGGCCCCGGCGGCGCGGGCAAGACCAGGCTGGCCACGGAGGTGGCGCTCCGGGCGGCCGAGGCGGTCTGGATGGTCGAGCTGGCCCCGGTCAGCGACCCGGCCGACGTCCCCGGCGCCGTGCTCGACGCGCTCGGCCTGCGTGACGACCGCCCGCCGTACCGCCTGCCCACCGGCGGGAGCGGCCCGGTGGAGCAGCTGGCCGAGGCCCTCGCGGGCCGCCCCGCGCTGCTCGTCCTGGACAACTGCGAGCACCTCGTCGACGCCGCCGCCGCGCTGGCCGAGCGGCTGCTGACGGAGTGCCAGGAGCTGAGGGTGCTGGCCACCAGCAGGGAGCCGCTCAACGTGCCGGGCGAGCACCTGGCCCCCGTCCCGCCGCTGGAGCCGCCGCCCGTCGGGGCGAGCGCCGAGCAGGCGGGGGCGTACCCGTCGGTCCGGCTGCTGCTCGACCGGGCCGGGGCCGCGCGGCCGGGGTTCGCCGTCGACGGGGCGAACGTGGCCTCGGTGGTGGCGCTCTGCCGCAGGCTGGACGGCATGCCGCTGGCCATCGAGCTGGCCGCGGCCCGGCTGCGCACCATGACGCCGAGGCAGCTCGCCGACCGCATCGACGACCGGTTCAAGCTGCTCACCGGCGGCAGCAGGACCGCGCTGCCGCGCCAGCAGACGCTCAGAGCGGTCGTGGAGTGGAGCTGGGAGCTGCTGGGCGAGCAGGAGCGGGTGCTGGCCAGGCGGCTGGGCGTGTTCGCGGGCGGCGCGACGCTGGAGGCCGTCGAGGCGGTCTGCGGGGGAGCGGCGGACGTGCTGGGCGCGCTGGCCGACAAGTCGCTGGTGCAGGTCTCGGCCGAGGGCCGCTACTCGATGCTGGAGACCATCCGCGCCTACGCGCTCGAACGGCTGGCGGAGGCGGGCGAGGTCGGCGAGTACCGGCGGCGGCACGCGGCGTACCTGCTGGAGCTGGCCGAACGGGCGGTGCCCGAGCTGCGGACGGCCGGGCAGATCGCCTGGATCGAGCGGCTGTCCCGCGAGCGCGACGACTTCGCCGCGGCGCTGCGGTACGTCATCGACGAGCGGGACGCCGGGTCGGCGCTGCGGCTGTGCGCGGCGCTGAACTGGTACTGGTGGATGACCGGCTACCGGAAGGAGAGCGCGACCTGGGCCACGCAGGTGATGGAGCTGGTGGGTGACGATCCGCCCCCCGGGCTGGCCGAGGCGTACACGGCGTGCATGTTCGCGTACGGCGTGGACAAGTTCGGCACGATCGTCAACGACCGGCCCGCCATGATGGCGCTGTCGCAGCTGATGGACCGGCTGATCGAGCGGGCCGAGCAGGAGGGGTCGCTGCATCCGATGATCAGGCTCAGCCGGGCCGTCATGGCCGCCGCCGCGGGGGACGACGACCGCGCCGCCGAGCTGATCGAGGAGTACATCGAAAGCGACGATCTCTGGTTGTCCAGCTCCGCCCTCATGGTCGGCGGCCGGATGCGCAGCGAGGAGCGGCTGGAGCGGTCGGTGGCCGGGTTCAGGCGGCTCGGGGACCGGTGGGGGCTGAGCGAGGCGCTGCTGGGGCTGGCCGAGGTGCGGGCCGCCAGGGGCGCGCCGGCGGACGACCTGATCGCCGAGACCTGGTCGCTGACCAGCCGTTGGGTCGGGTCGGACGAGGCGATCTCGACGCTGCTCAGGCTGGCCGAGCTGCGGCTGCGGACCGGCGACCTGGACGGCGCCCGCGAGGACCTGGACAGGGCCAGGGCCAGCATCGACGGGGAGACGACGGCGTACACGCGGCTGCTGCTCGGCCTGGCCGAGGCCGCGCACGCCTGCCATCTCGGCGACCTGGACCGGGGACTGGAGATCTACCGTGGGCTGTTCCCCGTGCTCGCCGAGGTCCCGCCGATGGCGCAGCTGGCCGCCTGGCTCAGGACCGCGTACGGCCGGGCGCTGGCGCGCAGCGGAGACCTGGACGCCGGGCTCGAACAGCACCGCCTGGCCCTCGAGGTGCTCGGCACGACCAGCCCGGACCGGCCGCTGCTGTCGCAGGTGCTGGCCGGGTTCGCGCTGGCCGCGCAGGTCGAGGGCGACCAGGAGCGGGCGGCCGTGCTGTTCGGGGCGTCGGCGGCGATCGAGCCGCGCGACCTCTCGCCCGACACCATGGAGGGCGCGCGGACGGCCAGGGCCGCGCTCGGTGACGAGCACTACGACGAGTGCTTCGCCAAGGGCGCGGCCATGTCCAGGCAGGAGGTCTACGGGATGGTCGGCAGCACGACGTAGGAGGGGCCGTGCAGCGTGGTGGTGCCCTTGTCGAGATTGCGCCCGAACCGGGGGAAGTTCGAGCCCGCCACGTCGATCCTGATCCGGTGCCCGGGCAGGAAGGCGTTCGAGATCGCGCCCAGCCGTACCGTCACCTCGCGCACCTCTCCGGGCGCCAGGCCCGTCAGCCTGGCGACGCCGTCGGTCAGCAGCTCGGCCCGCCCGTCGGGGTGGACGTCGATGAGCTTGGCCGTCACGTCGGCGCTCGCGGCGGTCGAGGAGACCCGCGCGACGAGTTCGACCGGGCCGCTCACCTCCACCCGCTCGGTGAGGGGCGCCGTGTGGTGGCGCAGGACGTCGCCGCGCCCGTCGAGCGGCCGCTGGTCGAGCGGGCCGAACGCCTCGAACGTCATGACCGCCCCGCCGAGCGTCGGCACCGGGTCGCCGGGGTCGCTGACGAACTCCGCCGTCCCGCCCTCACCGGGTGTCGTGCTGAGCCCGCCGTCGAAGCCCAGGTGGTACGGCACGGGCCTGGCCCGCCGGATGGGCCAGCCGTCCTCCTCTCGCCACGCGTCGTCGCCCATCACGAAGATCTTCACCTTCGCCCGGTCGCGCAGGGGCGCCCCGCGCAGCCAGTGGCCGAACCAGTCGAGGTGCACCCCGGTCCAGTCGATGGCCTCCTGGCTCGCCTGGTCGCCGTAGTCGCGCCCGCAGATGTCGCGCTCGTGCGTGAAGTGCGTCCACGGGCCCACGATCAGCCGGGACTGGCCGCCCAGCCGCTCGTAGTGCTCGATGGAGCCGTCGCGGAAGTAGTCGTACCAGCCGGTGCTGACCAGCGCGGGCACCTCGATGTCGGCGTGCCGGACGGCCCCGCCCCGCCAGAGCGGGTCGAGGGGGTCGGGGGTTTCCATCCACGCCGAGTAGAAGGGCACCAGGTCGGCCAGCAGCGGCTGGTCGCTGAGCGGCAGCCGCTCCGCCAGCTCCCGCAGGCGCTCGTCGATCCCGTGAGGCAGGCCGATGGCCGCCAGGTACCGGCCCTTGTCCTCCTCCGTGGCCGTGCCGAGCGCGATGCGGCGATCCAGCTCGTCCACGGCCAGCGCCATCGCGCTGACGGTGAGGATGATGTTGAGGTTGGGGACGCCGCCGGGCTGGTAGACGCACTCGTACAGGCCGGCGGGGGAGACGTGCGGCGCGATGGCCTTCAGGCCCTCGGGGCGCTCCTGGGCCGCGAGGAGCTGCGTGATCGCCAGGTACGAGTCCCCATACATCCCGACATTTCCGTCGGACCAGGGTGCGGTCGCCGCCCACCGGACCGCGTCGTAGCCGTCGGCCGCCTCGCCGCTGACGAACCGGAACTCGCCCTGCGAGGCGCCGGTGCCGCGGACGTCCTGGATGGCCACCGCGTACCCGGCCGCCACCAGGCGGGGCACGTCGAGGTGGTACCCGGGGCCCGGGGCGCCCCGGCCGTACGGGGTGCGCGACAGCAGCACGGGGAAGCGCCCGCCCTCGGCCGGCCGCCACAGCGTCGCCACCAGCTCGGCGCCGTCCCGGGTGGTCATGGTCTCAGTGGTCTCGATCATCGGACTCTCCTGTTGTAAGCACGGAGGGCAAGGGGGGCGAAGAGGGCGAGCAGGGCGGCGGTCCAGCCGAGCGTGATCCACACGTCGGAGGCGTGCGGGCCGCCGGTCAGCAGCCCGCGCAGGGCCCCGGCCAGGTGGGAGACGGGGTTGACGCCCATCCACCAGCTCAGCCAGCCGGGCATGTCGGTGGCGGGGACGAAGGCACTGCTGCCGAACGTGAGCGGCAGCAGCACGGCCGTCGCCATCCCCTGCATGGACGTGACGGACTTGGCCACCAGCCCGATCCAGGCCGAGCCCCAGCTCAGCGCCATGGCCAGCAGCAGCACCAGCCCGAGCCCGGCCAGCGCGCTCAGCGGGCCGGTCGTGACGCGGAAGCCGACGGCGTACCCGACGACCATGGACATCACGATGGTGATCAGCAGCGTGAGCAGGTCCGCCAGGATGCGGCCCGCCAGCGGCGCGGACCTGGCGATCGGCATGGTCCTGAACCGGTCGAACACGCCGTTGCCGATGTCGGTGGCCAGGTTCATGCCGGTGGTGATCGTCGACATCAGCGCCACCTGGACGAGCACGCCGGGCAGCATGTACGCCACCGCGCCCGCCCGGTCGCCGCCCGCCGCCCCGCCGAACAGGTACACGAAGATGACGATCATGAAAACGGGCTGGAAGAGCAGTCCGAAGAGCTGGCCGGGATGGTTCTTCAGGGGGATCAGGCTGCGCCAGGCCAGCGTGAGGCCCTGGGAAAGCGCGGTGGTCATCGGTGGTCTCCGGTCAGGGTGAGGAAGACGTCGTCGAGGGAGGGCAGGCGCAGGGCGTGCTCGGCGAGCACGATGCCCGCGTCGTCCAGGTCCCGCAGCAGGGCGGGCGGCACCGAGAGGTCGTGCACCGGGACGCTGAGCACGCCGTCGGCGGCCTTCGCGCCGAGGATGGTCTCGGCCTTCTCCAGGTCGGCGGCGCGCAGCGGCCGTACGTCGAGCCGGTGCCCGCCCGCCAGCGCCTTGAGCTCCGCGGGCGTGCCGGACGCCGCGACCCGGCCCCGGTCGATGACCAGCAGGTCGTCGGCGAGCTGGTCGGCCTCCTCCAGGTACTGGGTGGTCAGCAGCACGGTCACGCCGTCGGCGGTCAGCTCCCTGACCACGTCCCACAGCTCGCCGCGGGCATGGGGGTCCAGGCCGGTGGTCGGCTCGTCGAGGAACAGGATCCGCGGGCGGCTCACCAGGCTGACGGCCAGGTCCAGGCGGCGGCGCATGCCGCCCGAGTAGCCGCTCGCCGCGCGGTCGGCCGCCTCCTCCAGGCCGAAGCGGGCCAGCAGCTCCTTGGCCCTGGCTCTGGCCGCCGGCCGTGACAGGCCGAGCAGGCGGCCCACCAGCAGCAGGTTCTGGGTGCCGGTCAGCTTCTCGTCCACCGAGGCGTACTGGCCGGTCAGGCCGATCAGCTCGCGGACCTTCGCGGCCTGGCGGGTGACGTCGTACCCGCCGACCAGGGCCCGGCCCGCGTCGGGGCGGGCCAGGGTGGCCAGGACGCGGACCGCCGTGGTCTTGCCCGCGCCGTTCGGGCCCAGGACGCCGAGCACGGAGCCGGTCCGCGCCGCCAGGTCGACGCCGTCGAGCGCGCTCTTGTCGCCGTATCTCTTGACGAGCCCCTCGGCTTCGATCGCGTACTTCATGTCTCCGAGGGTGTCCGGGCCCGCTGGCATCCCCCTGGCACCGACCTGTCAGGGGGATGGTGCATGTCCGTAACTTTGGGCCTTTCCTCCGTGGGACAACGTCTTCAATCTCGGGTCAGGCGCCGGACACATCCGATCCCGAGCGCCCGAGGAGGACAGGTGCGACACCGATTAGTCATCCTGCTGGCAGCCCTCAGCCTGATCAGCCTGACCGGCATGACAGGGGCGGGCGCCGCCGCGGAGCCCCCGCCCAACAAGCAGTACCGCGTGCAGGGCCCGGTGGACGCGCGGCAGCGCAGCGCCGTCGCGGCCACCGGCGCGGCCATCGAGGAGGTGGCCAAGGACTCGGTCCTGGTCACGGCCACGGAAGCCGAGGTCTCCGCCATCAGGCGGCTCGGCTACCGGGTGGCGGAGGTGCCCCGCCCGACACCCCCGTCCGGCGTCGGGACGCTTGACTTCCCGCCGGCGGACTCCGGCTACCACAACTTCGCGGAGATGACCGCCGACATCAACGCCCTGGTGGCGGCGCATCCGAACATCGTCAGCCAGACCACGTTCGGCACCTCGTACGAGGGCCGGGCCCTGCGCCTGATCAAGATCAGCGACAACGTGGGCACGGACGAGAGCGAGCCCGAGGTGCTCTTCACCGCCCACCAGCACGCCCGCGAGCACCTGACGGTCGAGATGGCGCTGTACATCATGCACCTGCTGGCCGACAACTACGGCACGGACGCCCGGATCACCAACCTGGTCAACACCAGAGAGATCTGGATCATGCCGGACCTCAACCCGGACGGCGGCGAGTACGACATCGCCACCGGCTCCTACCGCTCCTGGCGCAAGAACCGGCAGCCGAACTCCGGCTCGTCGGCCGTCGGCACCGACCTGAACCGCAACTGGGCCTACCAGTGGGGCTGCTGCGGCGGCTCGTCGGGCTCGACGTCCAGCGAGACGTACCGGGGCGCGAGCGCCGAATCGGCCCCCGAGGTCAAGGCGGCGGCCAACTGGGTGCGCAGCCGGGTCGTCGGCGGCGTGCAGCAGATCAAGACCAACCTCGACTGGCACACCTACAGCGAGCTGGTCCTGTGGCCCTACGGCTACACCCTCAGCGACACCGCGCCCGGCCTGACCCAGGACGACCGGGACGCGCACGCCACGCTCGGCCAGAACCTGGCCTCCACCAACGGCTACACCCCCGAGCAGGCCAGCGACCTCTACATCACGGACGGGACCATCGACGACTGGATGTGGGGCGCCTACAAGATCTTCAGCTTCACGTTCGAGATGTACCCGACCGGCTCGAACCCCGGCTTCTACCCGCCGGACGAGCAGATCGTCCCGCAGACCACCCGCAACAGGGAGGCCGTGCTCCGCTTCCTCGAATACTCCGACTGCGTCTACCGGATCATCGGCAAGGAGTCCCAGTACTGCGGCACCGGCAACCCGCCGCTGACCGTCTACTCCGACACCTTCGAGAGCGCCACGGGCTGGACGGCCAACCCGTCGAGCACCGACACCGCCACCAGCGGCCAGTGGGAGCGCGGCGACCCCGAGGCGACCACCTCCAGCGGCGCCAAGCAGCTCGGCACCACGGTCAGCGGCACGAACGACCTGGTCACGGGCCGCCTGGCAGGCGCGTCCGCCGGTGACCAGGACATCGACGGCGGCGTCACCTCGATCCAGTCGCCGCCCATCACGCTGCCGGCCACGGGCGCGCTGAACCTGTCGTTCTCGTGGTATCTGGCGCACGGCTCGAACGCCTCCAGCGCCGACTACTTCCGGGTGCGCGTGGTCGGCAACACGACCACCACGGTCCTGAACCAGGCGGGCGCCGCCGCCAACCGCAACGGCGCCTGGGCCACCGCGACGGCCAGCCTGAACGCGTTCGCGGGCCAGACGGTCCGCATCCTCATCGACGCCGCCGACGCGTCGGGCGCCTCCCTGGTGGAGGCGGGCGTGGACGACGTCAGGATCACCCAGCAGCCGTAGACCGCCTCACCGCTCCGCCGTACAAGATCTCCTGTCTTGTACGGCGGAGTCTTGTTTGGGTCTTGTAAGCATCCGGTGTCAAGGCTACGATCGCGCCAAATACTTAGGAAAGTTTCCTATAAGTAACCGGATCCGAGTCAGCACCTCCTTGCCCGTGCCGTACGGCTTGCGCTCTCACCCCCCGGTGCAAGCCGTACGGCACGCCACCCCTGAAGGAAGAACTCGTGAGACCTCGCGCGATCCTCCTGGCACTCTCCACCCTCGCACTGACCCTGTACGCCCTCCCGGCCCAGGCCGCCCCTCTCGCCTCCGCGGCCACCGCGACCTTCGTCAAGGTCTCCGACTGGGGCTCCGGATTCGAGGGCAAGGTCACCGTCACCAACGGCACGACCACGGCCATGAACGGCTGGAACGTCCAGTTCGACGTCCCGGCCGGCTACTCGATCCCCTCCGCGTGGGACGCGGTCATGTCCCGCAGCGGGCAGCACTACACGTTCACCAACCCGAGCTGGGCCTCCCCCCTCGCACCCGGGGCCAGCGCGAGCTTCGGCTTCAACGGCAGCCCCGGCAACTTCCCCGGCATCACCGGCTGCACGCTGAACGGGGCCTCGTGCGGCGGCTCGACGGCCGGGGCCCCGGGCCGGCCGGGCGCCGCCTCGGCCACCGCGACCGGCAGCGCCATCTCCCTCACATGGGGGGCGTCCTCGGGCGCGGTGACCGGCTACCGCGTCTACGAGGGCAGCGCTGTCAAGGCCACGGTCACGGGCACCTCGGCCACGATCGGCGGGCTCGGCTCCTGCGAGACCCACACCTACACCGTCAAGGCGTACAACTCGGTCGGGGAGTCGGACGCCGGCGACCCGGTCACCGCCACCACCACCGGCTGCACCGGGGGCGGCGGGACGCTGCCCAAGCACTTCCTCACCGGCTACTGGCACAATTTCGCCAACGCCGCGGCCGAGCTCAAGCTGTCGGCCGTGCCCAACGAGTACGACCTGATCGCCATCGCGTTCGGCGAGGCCACCGCCACCGCGGGCGAGGTCGCCTTCGGGATCGACCCCGGGCTGGCCTCGGCGGTCGGCGGCTACACCGACGCCCAGTTCAAGGCCGACGTGCAGGCCCTGCACCAGCGGGGCAAGAAGGTCATCCTGTCCGTGGGTGGCGAGGCCGGGCGCGTGCAGGTGGCCAGTGCCGCCGCCGCGACCAGGTTCGCCGACTCGGTGTACGCGCTGATGCAGTCCTACGGCTTCGACGGCGTGGACATCGACCTGGAGAACGGCCTCAACGCCACCTACATGGCCCAGGCGCTGCGGGCGCTGCGTGCGAAGGCCGGCTCCGGGCTGATCATCACGATGGCCCCGCAGACCATCGACATGCAGTCGACCGGGGCGGAGTACTTCAAGCTCGCCCTGAGCATCAAGGACATCCTCACGGTCGTCCACACGCAGTACTACAACTCCGGGTCCATGCTCGGCTGCGACCAGGCGCAGGCGTACGGGCAGGGCTCGGTGAACTTCATGACCGCCCTCGCCTGCATCCAGCTCGAGAACGGCCTGCGCCCCGACCAGGTGGCGCTGGGCCTGCCGGCCGGGCCGGGCGCGGCGGGCGGCGGCGTCGTCTCTCCCTCCCTCGTCAACCAGGCGCTCGACTGCCTGGCCAAGCGCACCAGCTGCGGGACCTTCGTGCCACCGCGCGCCTACCCCGACATCAGGGGCGCGATGACCTGGTCCATCAACTGGGACGCCAGCAACAACTGGTCCTTCTCCAAGACCGTCAAGCCCCACCTCCAGGGAATGCCATGAAATTTCGCAGCAGACTCCTCGCATTACTCGCCGGGATCGCCCTCGCGCTGACCGGCGCCGGATTCACGACCGCCGCCCCCGCCGCGTACGGGGCCGTGCAGCAGCTGGCTGCCGCCTGGGCCCCGTGGACCTCGTACGCCATCGGCGCGGTCGTCACCTACAACGGCGTCGACTACGTGTGCATCCAGGCCCACACCTCGCAGCCCGGCTGGGAGCCGCCCAACGTGCCGGCCCTCTGGAAGGTCGGCTCGGGCGGCGGCAACCCCGGCGCGCCCGGCCAGCCCGGCTCGGTCAGCACGTCCGTGACGAACTCCAGCATCTCGCTGAGCTGGGGCGCCTCGTCCGGCACCGTGACCGGCTACCGCGTGTACGAGGGCTCGACGCAGAAGGCCCAGGTCACCGGCACCAGCGCGACCGTCTCCGGGCTCGGCACGTGCACGACGCACACCTACACGGTGAAGGCGTACAACTCGGCGGGCGAGTCGGCCGGCCGTGACGCGACCGCCACCACCAGCGGCTGCACCGGCGGCGGCGGGACCAAGATGCCCGGCGCCCCCTACCTCTACATGGGCTGGGGCGACCCGCCGAACCCCGGCACCGTGATGGACGCGACCGGCGTCAAGTCGTTCACGATGGCGTTCATCCTGTCCGGCGGCGGCTGCAGCCCGGCGTGGGACGGCAACCGCCCGCTCACCGGCGGCGCCGACCAGCAGGCCATCAACACGATCAAGTCGAAGGGCGGCAGCGTCCAGATCTCCTTCGGCGGCTGGCAGGGCAACAAGCTCGGCCCCAACTGCTCCACGCCGCAGGCGTTCGCGAACGCGGTGCAGCAGGTCATCAACGCCGTCGGCCCCGCCGTCGTGGACTTCGACATCGAGAACACCGACGAGTTCGAGAACTACACCGTCCAGGACCGCATCCTGAACGGGATCAAGATCATCAAGCAGAACAACCCGAACGTCAAGGCCGTGGTCACCTTCGGCACCTCCAAGACCGGCCCCACCGCGCCCGGCGTGCGGCTCATCAACCAGGCCAAGGCGCTCGGCGTGCCGATCGACAACTACACGATCATGCCGTTCGACTTCGGCGGCTCGAACATGTACCAGGACACGGTCAACGCCTCCGAGGGCCTGAAGAACGCGTTGAAGAGCGCGTTCGGGTGGAGCGACGCCCAGGCGTACGCGCACATGGGCATTTCGGGCATGAACGGTCTGTCCGACCAGCAGGAGACGACCTCCCCGTCCACGTGGACGCAGATCCGCGACTGGGCCAAGTCGCACGGCCTGACCAGGCTCGCCTACTGGGCCGTCAACCGTGACCGCCCCTGCCCGGGCGGCGGCGTGGTCTCCAACTGCAGCGGCATCTCCCAGTCCAACTGGGAGTTCACCCGCATCACCGCCGGATTCTGACCCGCCGAGCGGCCCGCCCCCCGCGCCGGGGCGGGCCGCGCGTGGAGGTACCGCATGAATCTCCGAGGACCGGTCGCGCTCGCCCTGGCTCTCGTCGCGCTGCACGCCACCCCCGCCCACGCCGCGAACATCCTGGCCAACCCCGGCTTCGAGTCCGGGCTGAGCGGCTGGACGTGCGGCACCACGTCCGGCGCGCAGGCCGTGTCGTCACCCGTGCACGGCGGCGCCCGCGCGCTCCAGGCCACCCCGCAGGGCAGCGACTACGCCCGCTGCCAGCAGAGCGTCACCGTCAAGCCGAACACCGCCTACCAGCTCTCGGCCTGGGTCCAGGGCAACTACGTCTTCCTCGGCGCCACCGGCACCGGCGGCACCGACCCCCAGACGTGGGGCGCGCCGGGCGCGGCGTGGAGCCAGCTCAAGACCTCCTTCACCACCGGCCCCTCGACCACGTCGGTGACCGTCTACGTCAACGGCTGGTACGGCCAGGGCGCCTATCTGGCCGACGACGTGGTGCTCGACGGCCCCGGCGGCACCCCGGACACCCAGGCGCCGACGGTCCCCGGAACCGTGTCCGTCGGCGGCGCCACGAGCTCCAGCCTCACCGTGAGCTGGGGGGCGTCCACGGACAACGTCGGGGTGGCCCGCTACGAGGTCTCCCGCGACGGCGGGGCGCCGGTCGCCGTCACCGGGACGAGCCACCAGGCCACCGGGCTCGCCGCGGCCACCACGTACCGCTTCAAGGTCCGCGCCTGCGACGCCGCGGGCAACTGCTCGGCCTACACCCCTGAGGCGAGCGGCACCACGACGAGCGGTGGCGGGGGCGGCGGCGGGCTGCCGAAGCGGGTGATGGTGGGCTACCTGCACGCCTCATTCGCCAACGGATCCGGATATATCCGGATGAGTGAGGTGCCGAACGAGTGGGACATCATCAACCTCGCCTTCGGCGAGCCCACCTCGGTCACCTCGGGCGACATCAGGTTCCGGCAGTGCCCGGCGGCCGAGTGCCCCAACGTCGAGCCCGAGGCCGACTTCGTCGCCGCCATCAGGGCCAGGCAGGCACAGGGCAAGAAGGTGCTGATCTCGATCGGCGGCCAGAACGGCCAGGTCCAGCTCACGACCGCGGCGGCCCGCGACAAGTTCGTGGAGTCGGTGTCCGCGATCATCGACAGGTACGGCCTGGACGGCCTGGACATCGACTTCGAGGGCCACTCGCTCTACCTCAACCCCGGCGACACGAACCTCGCGAACCCGACCACCCCGGTCGTCGTCAACCTGATCTCGGCGCTGAGGTCGCTCAAGAGCCGGTACGGGGCCACGTTCGTGCTGACCATGGCGCCGGAGACGTTCTTCGTCCAGCTCGGCCACCAGTTCTACGGCCCGGGGCCGAACGGCGCGGCCGACAGCAGGAGCGCCTCCTACCTGCCCGTCATCCACGCCCTGCGGAACGACCTGACCCTGCTCCACGTGCAGGACTACAACTCGGGCCCGATCATGGGTCTCGACGGCCAGTACCACACGATGGGCGGGCACGACTTCCACGTGGCCATGACGGACATGCTGCTGGCCGGCTTCCCGATCATGGGCAACGCGGGCAACGTGTTCCCGCCGCTGCGCCAGGACCAGGTGGCCATCGGGCTGCCCGCCTCGCCGAACGCCGGCAACGGGTTCACCACGGTGGCGGAGGTGCAGAAGGCGTTCGACTGCCTCGCCAAAGGCGCGAACTGCGGCACCTACCGGCCGCGCGGCGTCTACCCGAACCTGCGCGGCCTCATGACCTGGTCGATCAACTGGGACAGGTACAACGGTTTCGAGTTCTCCCGGAGCCACCGGGCGTACCTGAACGGTCTCACCTGACGAGCTGCGTGGGCTTGAGCGGGATGCCGAGGCCGGGCGGCCGGTAGGTGGGCAGCGCCTCGCCGTACTCATGCATCCAGGCGTGGTCCACCAGCAGCCGCATCCGCCCGCCGCCGGGCGGGCCGCCCTCCTGCACCGGGGCGGCCCGCCCGGCCAGGCGCGCGACCGCCTCCGCGACCAGCCCGGCGTCGGGCGGTGACAGGTCGCAGTGGTCGTCCGGCCCGATGATCAGGTCCACGTCGGGCGGCAGCGGGTAGATCGGCCGCGGCAGGGCCAGGACGCGCGGCGGCGGCGCCATCGGCCAGCCGCCGGCCACCGCCTCCAGCAGCACCGAGCGCGCGGTCCGGCGCGCGAACAGCCCCTCGGCCAGCGCCCAGCTCAGCGCGCCCACGTCCGCGCGGTCCTCGCCGCAGGCATGCAGGCACAGGTACGGCACCAGCGGGATCCCGGTCCCGCTCGCCTGCGCCCACCCCCTGCCGCAGCCGGTCAGCACCAGCAGCGCCAGCATCGCCCGGTAGGCGGTGTCGGCGTGCGGCGTCTCGAGCCGCCCGGGCACGAGCAGGCAGCGCCCGCCGGTCTTCTCCGCCGTCACGCCCAGCTCGCGCGCGATCTTCAGCGTCCGCGACGCGGCCACGCCCGTGCACGCCTCCTGCCAGGCAGGCGTGTACGGCTCGCCCGGGTCGGCGTACCCGGACGGCCACACGCCGGGCAACCCGGGCCGGGCCACCCCGTAGACGGCCAGCAGCAGGTCGAACACCGTCGTCACCAGCTCGTCGCCGTCCCGCAGCACCGGCACGCCCCGGCGCAGCACGCCCGGCCCGTCGTCGAAGCGCGGCAGCAGCACCTCCACCGCCTCGCCGCCGTACACGCTCAGCCGGTCACTCCCGCGCCCCAGCAGCCCGCCCGGCACGTAGGCGTCCTCGCGCGCCCGCAGCCGCACCAGCGACGGCAGGTCCGTGCGCTCCATGGCGTGCGCGGCGAACGGCGTCCTGTCCAGGAAGAACTCCTTGAGCAGCACGTGCCCCATGGCCATCGCGAGCGCCCCGTCCGTGCCGGGGCGCACGACCAGCGTCTCGTCGGACAACCGCGTCGGATGCGTGCCGATCGCCACCACCTTCTGGCCCTTGTACCGGCCGGCGATCACCCAGGGGGTGTCCGGCGTGCGTACCACCCGGTTGTTCTCCCCCCACAGCAGCACGTACGCCGCTTGCGCCCAGTCGTCGGGCGCCGGGCCCGCGAACCGCGGCCCCAGCACCTGCTCCGGCGCGCACGGATGCTCGGTCAGCACCGCGCCGCCGAGAGCGGCGATCAGCCCCGCCAGCGGCGAGGTGGACAGCACCGCCACCCGGTCGGCCCCGTGGCACGCGGCGGTGTGCACCATCGCCGCCGCCGCCAGCTCCGCCGCCGAGGCGTCATCGAGCGGCACCCGCCGCTCTCCCCGGAACGGCCGATATTGCTGAGAATTCGCTGTGAGTTTCGCCCAGGCGGCAACCGGGTCACGAACCCCGTCCCGCACTTCGAAATAGAGCCTGACCAGTGCCTGGTTGACCTGCGATCCCCCCATGGAAAAAGTTCAACACAGACAGTGACGCTCTATCGCCATACGTATCGGCATGTCGGGGATAAGAATTGGAAGCCCTGGTGGCAACCACTGCCGCTGTTGCGGCAGGCTAGAGGCCGCCATGGATTACGCAGTTCTCACGGGGATAGTCCTCGTCGCCGGTGTCGTGCTCGCTCTAGTCGCCCAATGGCGGGATTGGCGTCCACCGCTCGTCGTCGCCATCGTCGTCGGCGTGGCCGTGCGCCTGCTGATCATGTACACGTCGGCCATCGATTCGTGGCAACCCGTCGACTTCATGGAGAGCTTCAAGCCCGCGGGCGAGGCCGTGCTGCGCGGCCAGGACCCGGTGCTGGCCAGCGAGGGCGGCTGGCACTTCCTGCCGACCATCCCGTACGTGTACGGCATCCTGCTGTGGCTCGGCATCCCGTGGGAGTACGCCGGGCGCCTGGTCACCGTGGTCGCCGACATCGCGCTCATCCCGCTGGTGGCCAAGCTGGCCGGCGGCCCCAAGGCGTCGCTGCGGGCCCTCCAGTACGCGCTCAACCCCCTCGCCCTGATGATCGCCGCCATCCATGGCCAGGTCGAGCCGGTCGCGCTCGTGTTCGGCGTGGCGGCGTTCGTGGTCGCCCGCGGCTCCGGCGCGCTGGAGCGTCCCGGCATCGCCACGGACGTGGTCGCCCGGGTACGCGCCGGCGTGGCCGCCTACGGCGTGCGCTCCTCGATCCCGCGCGTGGTCGGCAGGGGCGGCATGCTGCACCGCGCCCTGCTGCCCGGCCCCGACGACAGGGCCGACCTCAAGCGGGGCGCGCTGGCCGGCGTGCTGATGGGCCTGGCGCTGTGCGCCAAGAGCTGGCCGATCTGGCTGATCCCCGGCATGCTGCTGCTCCTGCCCAACCTGCGCTCCCGGGTCGCCGCGCTGTTCACCACCGGGATCGTGCCGCTGTTCTTCCTGGTCACGCTGCCGGTCTTCGCGGGCACGTCCCTCAGCCAGATCCCCGCCGTCATCAACACCATCCGGGACATCCGCCCCATCGTCGGCGAGTGGGGCTGGACCCCCTGGTACACCGGCGGCGACTGGGCGCTGCGGCCCGACCTGGCCTCGTTCGGCACGAACCTGATCTACCTGTGCGTCGTCGCGGCCGTCCTCTACTGGCGGCGCGCCGACCCGATCGACATGACGACGGCCATTCTGCTCGTCTTCATGGTCGTGACGCCCCGGCTCGGGGCCCAGTACCTGATGTGGTTCATGCCGTTCCTGGTCGCCAGGCCCACCAGGTTCGCCTGGCCGGCCATCGTGGGCGTGTCGCTCTGGTCCGGATACGGCTACCTCTACATGACGCAGTTCGACGTCAACAGCTGGTGGTACCTGCACCAGGACTGGTCGCGGGCGTCGATCGTGCTGCTGCCCATCCTGGCGCTGGCCATGCCCTGGGGCCGCCGCGTCGCGGCCACGGCCCCAGGACTGGCTCCCGTCGGCGGCCCGTCTCAGCAGGCCAAGGTCAGCTCACCCGCATAGGCGCCCCCACAGGATGATCCACTGGTCGGGGTGGACGTGGGCCACGACGGTGTCGCGGGCGACGCCCGCCGCCTTCAGCGCGGCGTCCACCCCCTCGTAACGGGTCTTCAGCGAGGCGCGCACCGAGCCGCCGACGCCGCCGAAACCCAGCTCGACCAGCTCCTGGTAGGAGCCGCGGTCAGAGACGAGCGGCTCGGGCCTGCGCTGGAGGCGCAGGATCGCCGAGTCGACGGACGGGACGGGGCGGAAGCTCTCCCTGCCGATCGTGTCGCCGAGCCGCCAGTGGAACCACGGCCACGACTCCACCGTGACCAGGCTCCAGCGGCCGTAGTCGCCCGACCGCTTGCGGGCGTACTCCCGCTGGGTGAGCAGCGTCGCCGAGGTCAGGGCCGGTGCCCGCAGGCACCAGTCCACGATCTTCGACGTGATCGAGTACGGAATGTTGCCCACGACCGCGAACGGCTCGTGCGGCGCCCGCGCGGCCGTGAAGTCGCCCCTGACCACGTCGATCCTGGGATCGCTGCGCGTACGGGCGGCCAGCCGCCCGGCGAGCAGCGGGTCGATCTCGTAGCCGACGACCCGCGCGCCCGCCTCGGCGAGCGCCAGGGTGAGCACGCCCTCCCCGGCGCCGGGCTCCAGCACGAGCCCTTCGGGAGCGGCGGCCTTCACCATCAGATCGACGGCATGCCGGTCGGCCAGGAAATTCTGCGAGAGCGTGCGCCGCGCCCGATCCTTGGGCGTGCGGCCGCCGCCGCCATTCCTGACTTTACGCTGAGTGTGCGAATAGTTTCCGTGCGCGAAATTCTGCGCCACAGCACTTGCCCTTTCGGGTCCTCGAGATTGACAGGTCTCGAAGGGCCCTGGGCACGCGTGCGGACGCTACAGCCTCAGGTTGTCGCGTCCGCTAGCGGGCCAGAGCCCGGCCGCGGCGGATGCGAATGAAAACCTGGCAGGAGAACATGCATGTCATGCCGGTCACAGTAGGCAGCGTTCCGCCGTCCGGGCAACGGAATTAAATCGGCGGCGTCGCGAGCGCTTTGAGCCCGCTTTGAAGTGGCTCGGGTAGACCTTTACCCATGGACCGACCGGCCAGGGTGCTCGTCGTGGACGACGAGCCGAACATCCGCGCCCTGCTCTCCCAGACGTTACGGCTGGTGTCGTTCGAGGTCAGGACCGCGGAGACGGGCGCGGAGGCGTTGACGGCCGCCAGGGAGTTCGACCCCGACATCGTGGTGCTCGACGTGATGCTGGAGGACTTCGACGGGTTCGAGGTCGCCAGGCGGCTGGGCGAGCGCGTCCCCGTGCTCTTCCTGACCGCCCGCGACCGGGTCGAGGACCGCGTCCAGGGCCTCACGCTGGGCGCCGACGACTACGTGGCCAAGCCGTTCAGCCTGGAGGAGGTGGTGCTGCGCATCCGCGCCATCCTGCGCCGCAGCCGCTCGACGCCCCGCAACGACGTGCTCCGCTACGCCGACCTGGAGCTCGACCCCGCGGCCCACCAGGTCTCCCGCGCCGGAGTGCCGGTGGAGCTGTCGCCCACCGAGTTCAACCTCCTCGAATACCTCCTCACCAACGCCGGCAGGGTGGTGAGCAAGGCGCAGATCCTCGACAGCGTCTGGCACTACGACTTCGACGGCGACTCCAGCATCGTCGAGTCGTACGTCTACTACCTGCGCAAGAAGATCGACAAATGGGAGCCGCAGCTCATCCACACCGTGCGCGGCGTCGGCTACACGCTGAGGACCCCGCGGTGAGGCCCGCCGCCTGGACCCTGCGCACCCGCCTGGTCATGGCCGTGCTCGGGGTCGCCACGCTCGGCCTGGTGCTCTCCACCGTGGCGGGCGTCGCGCTGCTGCGCGGCAACCTGATGGGCCGGGTGGACGAGCAGCTCGAACAGCTCAACCGCATCGTCACGATCAAGGGGGGCGACCTCTTCTCGCGGGCGCGGACGGTCACTCCGACCCCGGTGGACGACGTCGTCTCCGAGGTGCTCACCAAGCGGGTCGCCGCCATCCAGCAGGTCATGGTGTACGACACCGGCGGCGCGCTGCGGTTCAGGTTCGGCGACCCGAACCAGCCCGGCCCCGTCATCGACGAGGGCAGGATCGGCGAGAACTACACCGCGCCGGGCACCTCGGGGCCTTCCTGGCGCGTCCGCGCCACGAAGGCGTCCAACGGCAACACCGTGGTCTTCGCCCAGTCGCTCGCCGAGGTCGAGCAGACCCAGACCTCGGCCGTCGCCATCTTCGTCGCGGTGGGCGTGTTCGTGCTGCTCCTGCTCGGCCTGGCCGCCGACGCCCTCGTACGCCTCGGCCTGCGCCCGCTGACCAGGATGGAGGCCACGGCCGGACACATCGCCCGCGGCGACTTCGACCGCCGGGTGCCCGCCCACGACCCGCACACCGAGCCCGGCCGCCTGGCCCGCGCCATGAACGTCATGCTCGACCGCCTCCAGTCCGAGATCGCCGCCAGGACCGACTCCGAGGCCCGCATGCGCCGCTTCCTCGCCGACGCCTCCCACGAGCTGCGCACCCCGCTCACCTCCGTGCGCGGCTTCGCCGAACTGCACCGCAGGGGCGGCGACGCCGGCGAGGCGATGCGCAGGATCGAGGACGAGGCCGCCAGGATGGGCGTGCTGGTCAACGACCTGCTCGCGCTGGCCCAGCTCGACGAGGAGCGCCCGATCGAGCGGCGGCCCGTGGACCTGCTGGAGGTGGCCGCCGACACGATCCGCGACGCCCGCGTACGCGTGCCGGACCGGCAGGTCAGGCTCGCCGCTCTGGACGGCCCGCTCGCACCCGTGACGATCACGGGCGACGACGCCCGCCTGCGCCAGGTGGCCGCGAACCTCGTCGGCAACGCCCTCGCCCACACGCCCCCCGACGCGTCCGTCACCGTCAGGGTCGGCAGATCGGACGGCCTGGCCGTGCTGGAGGTGTCGGACACCGGGCCGGGCGTGCCGCCCGAGCACGTGCCGCACCTGTTCGACCGCCTCTACCGCGTCGGCCAGGGCAGATCCAGGGCCGACGGCGGCGCCGGGCTCGGCCTGGCCATCGTCTCCGCCATCGTCCGCGCCCACGGCGGCCGCGTCGAGGTGGACACCGCGCCCGGCGAGGGCGCGACGTTCCGCGTCCTCCTACCTGGCTCCGAGGCGGCTCCCAGCCCGCTTTGAACGGCGCTCGGCACATTCGGAGGCATGACGAAAACACTCATCGCGCCCCCGCTGCTGCTCGCGCTGCTGGCCGTGTTCGCCGTCGGCTGCGGCGGCCCGCAGGGCGGCACCGGAGTCGCCTCCGTGGCCGTGGCCTCCTCCGCGGCCTCCTCCGCCAAGCCCGCCCCGAGCGCGAGCCCCACCGGGACGGCGGACCCGCAGGAGCAGGGCAGGAAGTTCGCGCAGTGCATGCGCGACCACGGGATCCCCATGCAGGACCCGGACCCGAACGGCGGCGGCGGCCTCCAGGCCATCGGCGGGAACGCCGACAAGAAGAAGGTCACGGACGCCATCCAGGCCTGCCAGGCCTACGCCCCGTTCAAGGACCGCAAGAACCTCGACCCGGAGCAGGTCGACAAGCTCCGCGAGCTGGCCGCATGCATGCGCGAGAACGGCGTCGACTGGCCCGACCCCAACCCCGACGGCACCTTCACCAGCGACACCCCGCTGAAGCTGGACCGGAACGACCCCACGTTCAGGAAGGCCTTCGACCTCTGCGGCAAGAAGTTCCCGAAGATGGGGGAGCGGAAGTGACGCAGGTCCCCTCGCTGACCGCGCGGGGCCTGCCGCCCCGCCGCCGCAGCCCGGCGCGGGCGCTGGCCTGGACGGGCGGCGCCGCGCTGCTCGCCGCCGCCGTCGCGGCCGCCGCCGTGGGCTTCGGGGGGAACGGCACCGGTACGGCCGCCGCCACCCGTACGCCCCCCGCCACCGCCAAGGTCACCCGCACGACCCTCACCGAGACCAGGACCGTGGACGGCACCCTCGGCTACGGCGACACCCTGACCGTCACCGGCAAGTCCCAGGGCACGATCACCTGGCTCCCCGGCGAGGGCACCACGATCACCCGGGGACACGGCGTCTACAGCGTGGACGCCGACCGCCGCCCCCTCCTGTACGGGACCATGCCCCTCTACCGCACCCTGGAGGACGGCGTCGAGGGCAAGGACGTGGAGCTGCTCGAACGCAACCTCGACAAGCTCGGCTACACCGGCTTCGACGTGGACGGCGAGTTCACCTGGGCCACCAGGGAGGCGGTCGAGGACTGGCAGGACGACCTCGGGCTCGACGTCACCGGCAAGGTCCAGCCGGGCGACGTCGTGGTCGCCGACGGCCCCATCCGGGTCGCCGACCTGAAGAAGGCGCTCGGCGACAGCGCCAACGGCGCCGTGCTGACCGCCACCGGCACCACCCGCCAGGTGCTCGTCAACCTCGACGTGGCCGACGAGCACCTGGTCAGGAAGGGCATGAAGGCCACCGTCGAGCTGCCCGACGGCACCGAGGTGAACGGCAGGATCACCGGCGTGGGCAAGGTCGCCACCGAGACCGGGACCGGCAACGACACGTCCGCCACCGTGGAGGTCAAGGTGTCGGTGAGCGGGCTGAAGAAGTCGTACGACGCCGCCCCCGTGGACGTCACGATCGTCTCCGAGCAGCGCAAGGACGTCCTGGCCGTGCCCGTCGGCGCGCTGTTCGCCCTGGCCGAGGGCGGCTACGGCGTACAGGTCGTCGAGGGCTCGGCCACCCGCTACGCCGCGGTCGAGACCGGCATGTTCGCCGACGGCCGGGTCGAGGTCACCGGCGTCCAGGAGGGTACGACCGTGGCGGTGCCCAAGTGATCGTCGAACTGCACGACGTGAGCAAGGACTACGGCGACGTGGCCGCGCTGCGCGGAGTCTCCCTGAGCATCGAGCACGGCGAGCTCGTCGGCATCGTCGGCCCCTCCGGCTCGGGCAAGTCGACCATGCTCAACATGATCGGCACCCTCGACCGCCCGTCCCGCGGCGTGGTCCGCATCGCGGGGCACGACGTGGGCGCGCTCACCGACAAGCAGCTCTCCGCGCTGCGCGCGAACGTCATCGGCTTCGTCTTCCAGCAGTTCCACCTGGCCGCCGGGGTCAGCGCGCTGGACAACGTGGCCGACGGCCTCCTGTACGCGGGTCCGTCGCTGCGGGAGCGGCGGCTGCGCGCGTACGACGCGCTCGAACGTGTCGGCCTCGGGCACCGGCTCGGCCACCGCCCGCACGAGCTGTCCGGCGGCGAGCGCCAGCGCGTGGCCATCGCCCGCGCCGTGGTCGGCGAGCCGCGGCTGCTGCTGGCCGACGAGCCCACCGGCAACCTCGACTCCCGCTCGGGAGCGGGCGTGATGGAGCTGCTGCGCGAGCTGAACGCGGGCGGCACCACCGTGGTCGTCATCACCCACGACCGCGACATCGCCGCCTCGCTGCCCCGGCAGGTCGAGATGCTGGACGGCCTGGTCGTGCCGGAGGCGCGCGTTGGACGCGTGGACGGGGTACGGACATGACCACTCTTCTGGTCGCGGCCCGGATGCGGCCGCGCGACGTCATCAGGGTCGGCGGGGCGGGCCTGCGGGCCAGGCCGCTGCGGGTGTTCCTGTCGGCGCTCGGCATCGCCATCGGCATCGCGGCCATGCTCGGCGTCGTCGGCATCTCCGCCTCCAGCCAGGAGAACCTCAACCGGCAGCTCGAAGCGCTCGGCACCAACCTGCTCACCGTCTCGCCCGGCCAGACCCTCTTCGGCGAGGCGTCCCACCTGCCCGCCGAGTCGGAGGGCATGATCGGCCAGATCGGTCCCGTCACCGCGGTCACCGCCACCGGCACGACACCGGCCAAGGTCTACCGCAACGACCACATCCCCGAGGCCCAGACCGGCAGCGTCTCCGTCACCGCCGCCCGGCTCGACCTCGTCGAGGACGTCGGCGCCACCGTCGTCAGCGGCGCCTGGCTGAACGGGGCCACCCACCGCTACCCGGCCACCGTGCTCGGCGCCAAGGCGGCCGACCGGCTCGGCGTCGTCCAGGCCGGTCCCGACCAGCGGGTGTGGCTGGGCGGGCAGTGGTTCACCGTCGTGGGCGTCCTCGCGCCCGCGCCCCTGGCCCCCGAACTCGACACGGCCGCGCTGGTCGGCTGGCCGGTCGCGGAGGAGCGGCTCGGCTTCGACGGGTACGCGACCACCATCTACACCAGGGCGCAGGAGCAGTACGTCGCCGCCGTCCGCGACGTCCTGGCCGCCACCGCGAACCCGGAGAAGCCCAACGAGGTCGAGGTGTCGAGGCCGTCCGACGTGCTGGCCGCCAAACAGGCCACCGACGCCACGCTGAACGCGCTCCTGCTCGGCCTCGGCGGCGTCGCCCTGCTGGTCGGCGGCGTGGGCGTGGCCAACACGATGGTCATCTCGGTGCTGGAGCGGCGCGCCGAGATCGGCCTGCGCCGCTCGCTCGGGGCCACGCGCGGTCAGGTCCGGGTGCAGTTCCTCGCCGAGTCGCTGCTGCTGTCGGCCATCGGCGGCGTGGGCGGCGTGCTGCTCGGCATCGGCGTCACGGCGGCGTACGCGAGCCTGCAGGGCTGGCCCGCGATCGTGCCGGTCTGGGCCATGCTCGGCGGGGTCCTCGCCACGCTGGTCATCGGCGGCGTCGCGGGCTTCTACCCGGCCGTACGGGCCGCTCGGATGTCGCCGACGGAGGCGCTGGCCACTCCGTGAGCCTGTCCGATTTCGACAAGAGAACGGCCCAGGGGGAGGAGTAGCTTCGCCGTCATGGACGTGATCGACCGTGCGGAGACATATCTGCAGCTCCATGGCCGCCTGATCGACAGGTTGCGGTTCGCGGCGCTGTTCCGGGACGGGCCCCGTGAACGGGTGCTCGACGTGCTGCGCTGCTACCAGAACACCGACGGCGGCTTCGGCAACGCGCTCGAGCCCGACCTGCGCGGCGCGGGCAGCCAGCCGGAGCCGGTCGAGGTGGCGTTCTGGGTCCTGGACGAGCTGGACGCGTTCGACTCGCCGATGGTGGCCGCCGCCTGCGACTACCTGGCCGGGATCAGCGCACCGGACGGCGGCGTGCCGTTCGTGCTGCCGTCCGTCCGCGACACGCCGCGCGCCCCGTGGTGGGAGACCCCCGACGACCCGCCGGGCAACCTCATCCCCACCGCGTCGATCGCGGGGCTGCTGCACAAGCACGGCAGCACGCATCCCTGGCTCGCCGCCGCCACCGGCTTCTGCTGGTCGCGGATCGCCGCCCTCACCGAGACCAGCCCGTACGAGGCCCGCGCCGTCGTGACGTTCCTGGACCTGGTGCCGGACCGTCCGCGTGCGGAGGCGGAGTTCGCGCGGTTGCGTGACGCGCTGCTCGCGACCGTCTCCTTCGATCCGGACGCGCCCGGGGACGCGCACTTCCCCCTGGACTTCGCGCCGTCGCCGCTGCGGCTCCCGATGTTCACGGAGGACGTCCTGGACGCCCACCTCGACGCCCTGCTCCGCGCGCAGTCCGACGACGGGGGCTGGAGCGGGAACTGGCTGATGTGGACGCCGGTGGTGGAGCACGAGTGGGGCGGCTACCTCACCGTGCACCGGCTCGGGACGCTGCGGGCGTACGGGAGGCTGCCGGGGTTCTGTCAGTGAGGCCGAGTACGTTGGAGGCATGTATGTGGAACGGCCTCCGACCGCCGACCTCGCGGGCCGTGTCGCCTGCGTGTGGCATCAGGTCAGCGAGGCCGACGCCACGCAGCTCGTGGTGCCTGACGCCTGCGTCGACCTGATCTGGGGGCCGGAGGGGGTGTTCGTGGCCGGTCCGGACACCGGGCCCATGCCGACCCCCATGGCCTCGGGTGACACCTTCGTCGGGATCCGCTTCAGGCCGGGGGCGGTGGGCGGCTTCTTCGGCGTCCCCCTCCAGGAGCTGCGCGACCAGCGCG